>NZ_CP179904.1:0-5453730 GCF_047456185.1 Pseudomonas sp. BNK-30 | reverse complement strand
TATTATAAGGGGATTCGAACGCCCGTCAAGGCTTAATTTCAATAAACCTTGATATCGCCTAAAACAAAGCGGGGAGGCCTGTCGGCCTCCCCGCTTCGCTTCTCACGCTTTAAAGGCTAGGGAAGGCAAATTGCGACGCCTCATGGCTCGCACGCTGCGGCCAGCGCTGGGTAATCGCCTTGCGACGGGTATAGAACCGTACCCCATCCGGGCCATAAGCATGCAGGTCGCCAAACAGCGAGCGCTTCCAGCCACCAAAGCTGTGGTACGCCACAGGCACCGGCAGCGGCACGTTCACACCAACCATGCCCACTTCGATCTCGTCACAGAACAGGCGTGCCGCCTCACCATCACGGGTAAAGATACAGGTCCCGTTACCATACTCGTGATCATTGATCAGCTGCATGGCCTGCTCCAGGCTGTTCACACGCACCACGCACAGCACAGGGCCGAAGATCTCTTCTTTATAGATGCGCATCTCTGGCGTCACCTTGTCGAACAGGGTGCCACCCACGAAGTAGCCGTCTTCATTACCCGCCACACGGAAACCACGGCCATCCACCACCAGCTTGGCGCCAGCAGCAACACCGTCATCGATGTAACCCACTACCTTGTCACGGGCAGCAGCAGTCACCAGCGGCCCCATGTCCAGGCCGCACGAGGTGCCGGCACCGATCTTGAGCGCCTTGATCTGCGGCTCCAGCTTGGCGATCAGCGCATCGGCAACCTGGTCGCCCACACACACCGCCACCGAAATAGCCATGCAACGCTCGCCGCACGAACCGTAGGCAGCGCCCATCAGTGCGCTGACGGCGTTGTCCAGGTCGGCATCCGGCATCAGCACTGCGTGGTTCTTAGCGCCACCCAAGGCTTGCACGCGCTTGCCGCGCTTGGTGCCTTCGGCATAAATGTACTCGGCGATCGGGGTCGAGCCAACAAAGC
The DNA here is from genome assembly GCF_047456185.1 of Pseudomonas sp. BNK-30. NCBI lineage: Bacteria > Pseudomonadati > Pseudomonadota > Gammaproteobacteria > Pseudomonadales > Pseudomonadaceae > Pseudomonas > Pseudomonas sp. BNK-30. The sequence goes on along the minus strand of NZ_CP179904.1, from coordinate 5,452,788 downwards.
TCAGCGCTTTCACTTCCGGCGCCTCGATCAGCGCGTCCACAGCTTCCTTGTCACCGTGCACCACGTTGAGGATACCCTTGGGCAGGCCGGCCTCCAGCAGCAACTGGGCAATGTACAAGGTCGAACTCGGGTCACGCTCGGACGGCTTGAGGATAAAGGCGTTACCGCAAGCGATGGCCAACGGGTACATCCACAGGGGGACCATGGCCGGGAAGTTGAACGGCGTAATACCGGCGACCACGCCCAGCGGCTGGAAGTCGGACCAGGCATCGATGTTCGGGCCGACGTTACGGCTGTATTCACCCTTGAGCACCTCAGGCGCTGCGCAGGCGAACTCGACGTTCTCGATACCGCGCTTGAGTTCGCCTGCCGCGTCTTCCAGCGTCTTGCCATGCTCTTCGCTGATCATCTGCGAGATGCGTGCTTCGTTCTGCTCCAGCAGTTGCTTGAAGCGGAACATCACCTGGGCACGCTTGGCCGGCGGGGTGTTGCGCCAGGCCGGGAATGCAGCCTTGGCAGAGTCGATCGCTTCCTGAACGGTCGCGCGGCTGGCCAGCTCGACCTTGCGTACTGCCTGGCCAGTGGACGGGTTGAAGACATCGGCGGTGCGCTCACCCTTGGAAACCAGCTCGCCGTGGATCAGGTGCTGAACAATGCTCATGCAAAACTCCAGATAAAGAAGGTTGATGCTGGCGCGCAAACAGCTCACGCGCCTTACGTCAGAATCGGAAAGATCAGTCGATCTTGTTCAGCGCTTCACCGACCGCGTCGAACAGACGGTCCAGTTCCTGCGGCTGTGTATTGAACGTTGGGCCAAACTGCAAGGTGTCGCCGCCAAAGCGCACGTAGAAGCCGGCTTGCCACAGCTTCATCGCGGCTTCATACGGACGGACAATGGCATCGCCATCGCGGGCAGCGATCTGGATCGCGCCGGCCAGGCCGTAGTTACGGATATCGACGACGTTCTTGGTGCCCTTCACGCCGTGCAACAGCTTCTCGAAGTGCGGCGCCAGCTCGGCGGCGGACTGCACCAGATTTTCCTTCTGCAGCAGGTCCAGCGCGGCGATACCGGCGGCACAGGCTACCGGGTGGGCCGAGTAGGTATAGCCGTGCGGGAATTCCACAGCGTATTCCGGGGTCGGCTGGTTCATGAAGGTCTGGTAGATCTCGCTGCTGGCGATCACCGCGCCCATCGGAATGGCGCCGTTGGTGACCTGCTTGGCGATGCACATAAGGTCAGGGGTCACGCCAAAGGCCTCAGAACCCGTCATGGCGCCCATGCGACCGAAGCCGGTGATCACTTCGTCGAAGATCAGCAGGATATTGTGCTGGGTGCAGATTTCACGCAGGCGCTTCAGGTAGCCCTTAGGCGGCGGCAGTACGCCAGCCGAACCCGCAAGCGGCTCGACAATCACAGCTGCGATGTTCGACGCATCGTGCAGTTCGATCAGCTTGAGCATTTCATCAGCCAGGGCGATGCCGCCCTCTTCCGGCAGGCCTTTGGAGAAGGCATTGACCGGCAGCACAGTGTGCGGCAAATGGTCGACGTCCAGTAGCTGGCCAAACATCTTGCGGTTGCCGTTTACGCCACCCAGGCTGGTACCGGCGATGTTCACACCGTGGTAACCACGGGCACGGCCAATGATTTTGGTCTTGGTGGCCTGGCCCTTCAGGCGCCAGTAGGCGCGGACCATCTTCAGCGCGGTATCGGCGCACTCGGAACCGGAGTTGGTATAAAAGACGTGATTCAGGTCACCGGGGGTCAGCGCGGTGATCTTCTCGGCCAACTGGAACGAAAGCGGGTGACCGAACTGGAAGGCAGGGGAGTAATCCAGGGTGCCGAGCTGACGTGCAACCGCCTCGGTGATTTCCTTGCGGGTATGCCCGGCACCACAGGTCCACAGGCCCGACAAGGCATCGAAGATCCTGCGCCCTTTGTCATCGACCAGGTAATTGCCTTCGGCCGCCACGATCAGCCGTGGGTCGCGATGGAAATTGCGGTTGGCGGTGTAAGGCATCCAGTGCGCATCCAGCTTGAGCTGGCTTGCGATACCGGCAGGAGCGGTTTCGGGCATGTTCATCGGCGGTTCCTCGAAAAACGAATAGGCAACGATGGATGTTGTTGCAGCTAAATTCGCACGTGGATAAAGTCTGAAAAAGACTACATTTCTAATCTTCAGGTAGCGCAAGACTAAACTTATGAGCCGACGCCCCGACCCACTCGCCCAAGTCAGCGATTTCGACATCCGCCTGCTGAAGATCTACCGCAGCGTGGTCGAGTGCGGCGGCTTCTCGGCTGCCGAAAACGTGCTGGGCATTGGCCGCTCGGCCATCAGCCAGCAGATGAATGACCTGGAGCAACGCCTGGGCCTGCGCCTGTGCCAGCGTGGCCGCGCCGGTTTTTCGCTGACCGAGGAGGGCCGCGAGGTTTACCACTCGGCCCTGCAACTGCTCAGTGCGCTGGAAACCTTCCGTACCGAAGTCAACGGCCTGCACCAGCATCTGCGCGGGGAGCTGAACATCGGTTTGACCGACAACCTGGTGACCCTGCCGCACATGCGCATCACCCATGCATTGGCCGAACTCAAGGATCGCGGCCCCGAGGTGCGCATCCAGATCCGCATGATCGCCCCAAGCCAGGTCGAGCAGGGTGTGCTCGATGGCAGCCTGCATGTCGGCGTGGTGCCGCAGACCAGCCCGCTATCCGGCCTTGAGTACCAACCGCTGTACAGCGAACGCTCGCTGCTCTATTGCGCGGTTGGCCATCCGCTGTTCTATGCCGACGATCAACAGATCGACGAAGCCCGCCTCAACAGCCAGGAGGCGATCGCTCCGACCTTCCGCTTGCCCGCCGAAATTCAGGCCCATTATCAGGCCCTGAACTGCACCGCCAGCGCCTCGGACCGTGAGGGCATGGCATTTCTGATCCTTACCGGCCGCTACATCGGCTACCTGCCCGACCACTACGCCACGTTCTGGGTTCAGCAAGGTCGCCTGCGCGCCCTCAAGCCCTCGCAGCGCTTCTATGACCTGAGCCTGAGCTGGGTAACGCGCAAGGGCCGGCGGCCGAACCTGGTACTGGAAAGCTTCCTTGAAAGCCTGGCTGCGACACGCTGATGCCTGCTTGTGACGCTAATGCTTGTTACTTGAGCGCAGGAAGGTAATCTTGTCCGACATCCGTTGCCACAGACCTGTACGGAATCGTCCATGACCCTAGAAGTCCCTGCGCATCGCCTATCCGCCTCGGGCAAGCCCGCTGGCCGCATCCGCCAGAAGAACGAACAGGCCATCATCCAGGCCGCCGAAGACGAGTTCGCCCGCCATGGCTTCAAGGGCACCAGCATGAACACCATTGCGCTGAAGGCCGGTTTGCCCAAGGCCAACCTGCATTACTACTTCACCAACAAGCTCGGCCTGTACATTGCCGTGTTGAGCAACATCATCGAGCTCTGGGACAGCACCTTCAACGCCTTGAGCGTCGATGACGATCCCGGTGCTGCGTTGAGCCATTACATCCGCACCAAGATGGAATTCTCCCGGCGCAATCCGCAAGCCTCGCGGATCTTCGCCATGGAGGTGATCAGCGGAGGCACTTGCCTGACCGAGTACTTCAGCGCCGACTACCGCGAGTGGTTCCGGGGCCGGGCGGCGGTGTTCGAGGCCTGGATCGCGGCAGGCAAGATGGACCCGGTAGACCCGGTTCACCTGATATTCCTGCTATGGGGCAGCACCCAGCACTATGCCGACTTCGCCACCCAGATCTGCCAGGTGACCGGCCGCAGCCGCCTGACCAAGCAAGACATGGAAGATGCGAGCAACAACCTTATCCACATCATCCTCAAGGGGTGCGGCATCGCGCCGAGTGCCTGACATCGACTTATGCCTTCTACCCTGCTCGACCTCTGCGAGTTTCGCGAGGAAATCCGCAAAAGCCGCTTCATTACCCTCGCCGGCCCGATATCCAGTGCCGCCGAGGCGATGGGTTTCATTGAACGCCATAGCGACCCGGCTGCCACGCACAACTGCTGGGCCTGGAAGCTGGGCGGGCAATACCGCAGCAGCGATGACGGCGAACCCGGCGGCACGGCCGGCAGGCCAATCCTGGCTGCTATCGAAGCCCAGGACTGTGACCAGGTCGTGGTATTGGTGATCCGCTGGTACGGCGGCATCCAGCTAGGCACCGGCGGCCTGGCCCGGGCTTATGGTGGCGGTGCCAACAAGTGCCTGCAGCAGGCGCCGAAAAGGCTGCTGGTGCAACGCAGCGAGTACCGCTGCAGCTGCAGCTTCAGCGAACTGGCCCTGGTCAAACTGCGCCTGGCAGAAGTCGACGCGTTGGTGCTGGAAGAACGGTTCACCGCCAACGGGGTGGATCTGCACATTGCGGTAGGCGAAGCACACATCGGCGCGCTGCAACAGCAACTGGCCGACCTCAGCCGCGGGCGCATCCTCTTGGAAGCCTGCTGACCTTTGCCCACAACAACTGTGGGCCTGCCTGTGGATAAGCTTGGGGCACTCTGATGCAGGCCACGCCCATCAAGGCCTGCAGAGCATTGAGCGTTTTTTGACCACTGCATGATGAAAAGCTCGACCCGCTGAGCTGTCAAGAGTTATCCCCAATCGTCAAGCGTATAACACTACGGCCGCTTGGTAGTTTGCACACATTAACTGTGGAATAGCCTGTGGATAACCCGTTAGCCAACAAGCGAAGCACCCGGGCGCACACAGCCAAACGCCGTTGCTCATTTCTTGACCAGTGTTGATGCGGCGCATGACGCCAGGCTGAAGTATGCTCAAATCCTTTTCTTCTACCGCGACAGGAATGCTCCTATGACCACTCCACGAACTGCCCTCATCATCGGCGCCTCCCGCGGGCTTGGCCTTGGCCTGGTGCAGCGCCTTCACGAAGATGGCTGGAACATTACAGCCACGGTGCGTGACCCGCAAAAAACCGGCGCACTCGGCGAAGTGCCTGGGGTGCGCGTCGAGCAGCTGGAAATGAACGACACCGCACAGCTCGATGGCCTGAAGCAGCGCCTGCATGGCGAAGTCTTCGACCTGGTGTTCGTCAATGCCGGCGTCATGGGGCCGCTGCCGCAGGACCTGGAAACCGTGCAGCGCAGTGAAATCGGCGACCTGTTCATGACCAACGCCGTGGCGCCGATCCGCGTCGCCCGACGCCTGGCCGGCCAGGTGCGTGAAGGCTCGGGCGTGTTGGCGTTCATGAGCTCGATCCTGGGTAGCGTGACCATCCCCGACGGTGGCGAGGTCTGCCTGTACAAGGCCAGCAAGGCCGCCCTGAACTCGATGATCAACAGCTTCGTGGTCGATCTGCAGCGACCTGGCCTTTGCGTATTGGCCATGCACCCGGGTTGGGTAAAGACCGACATGGGCGGCGAGAACGCCGAAATCGACGTACTCACCAGTACCCAAGGCATGCTCGAACAGATCAAGGCGCAAAGCGGCAATGGCGGGCTGCGCTTCATCAATTACAAGGGCGAATCGCTCGTCTGGTGAGTTGAACCTGATCGGTGGTTGAAACAATGCAGGGCCAGGCCGGGCGCAATGCCCGGCCTGGCCCTGTAGAATGGCGGCAACCGTACCTGATTTGAGAACACCCACTATGTATGAATGGTTGAACGCCCTGCCCAAGGCTGAACTGCACCTGCACCTGGAAGGCTCACTGGAACCCGAGCTGCTGTTCGCCCTGGCCGAGCGCAACAAGATCGCCCTGCCCTGGAACGACGTCGAAGCCCTGCGTAGCGCTTACGCCTTCAACAATCTGCAGGAATTCCTCGACCTTTATTACCAAGGTGCGGACGTGCTGCGCACTGAGCAGGACTTCTACGACCTGACCTGGGCCTACCTGCAGCGCTGCAAGGCGCAGAATGTCATCCACACCGAACCGTTCTTCGACCCACAGACCCACACTGACCGTGGCATCCCGTTCGAAGTGGTGCTCAATGGTATCAACCAGGCACTCAAGGATGGTCGTGAGCAGCTGGGTATCAGCAGCGGCCTCATCCTGAGCTTCCTGCGCCACCTGAGCGAAGAAGAAGCACAGAAAACCTTGGACCAGGCCCTGCCCTTCCGCGACGCGTTCATCGCGGTAGGCCTGGACAGCTCCGAGAAAGGCCACCCGCCGAGCAAGTTCCAGCGCGTCTTCGACCGTGCCCGCAGCGAAGGCTTCGAGGCCGTGGCCCACGCTGGCGAGGAAGGACCACCCGAGTACATCTGGGAAGCCCTCGACCTGCTCAAGATCAAGCGCATCGACCATGGCGTGCGCGCCATGGAAGACGAGCGCCTGATGCAACGCATCATCGACGAGCAGATCCCGCTCACCGTGTGCCCACTGTCCAATACCAAACTCTGTGTGTTCGACCACATGAGCCAGCACAACATCCTCGACATGCTCGAGCGCGGCGTGAAAGTGACCGTGAACTCGGATGACCCCGCCTACTTCGGCGGCTACGTCACCGAAAACTTCCATGCCTTGCACACTCACCTGGGCATGACCGAAGACCAGGCTCGCCGCCTCGCGCAGAACAGCCTGGACGCACGGTTGGTCTGACCGGACACGGCGTTGCGGTTACCCCACCTGCAACGTCGGAACGCGGGCAATGCGATTGATCTGCTGAATCCCCAGGGCCGAGATCTGCAATGCCCGCGTATTCTCGGCCTCACGTATCCATCCCGATTGCAGGAACAAGGTGAGCAAGGCCTGCCCCAGGCTACCGCCAAGATGAGGCCCCTGGTCGCTCCACTCATTACAGTGGCAGATCACGCAACCGCGCTGCTGCTGAGGTGCCAGTGCATCGATATAGACGCCAATGCTTGCCAACTGCGCCCGGCCCTTCTCACTGACCATCATCTGATGCACGCTGCCCTCCAGCCAGCCTGCTACCACCAATCGGTGATAGAGCTCACCGGCCAGCTCGCCGCCCAGGTGATCAGCGCAGCGACGCGCCCGGCGCATCGACATTGGCATCGGCAGCGGCTTGGCCTGCGCGCCCCTGTCATTACCCAGTTGCACACTGGCCAAGGCTTCTACGGCTGCGCCCACCTGGGGCGTCGCCAGCCGGAAGTAACGCTTGCGACCGCGCGCCTCAAGCCTGAGCAGGCCTGCCGAAGACAGCAATGACAAATGGGCGCAGGCCGAGGAGGAGGTCAACCCAGCCATCATCGCCAGCTCATCGGTCGGTCGCGGCGTGCCATCAATCAGCGCCCACAACATGGCGCTCCGCTTGGGGTCGGCCATCAGGCCGGCAATCTGACTGATACTGCTGACTGTATTCATGTCCCTTTAACTCCCTGCAAGATCACATCTGAATTCCAATGGCCAACATTGGCAACGCCGATTGCCCCCTAGCTGCTACCGGCCTGGCACCGGGGTCAGTATAAGCCGCATGAAAGCCCGCTCTAGCAGCCGTGCAGACAGACCTGTGGGTCAAAGGGGGATGGGTAGGGCAACCCTTGATCCATTGAGATAGGCGAACGGCCCCCGCCTCAGTTTTAGGTGACAGGCATCAGACCGCGAAATAAAGGGGAAGAAACAACGCACGAGGAAGAATGGCCCCGTGCGGGCAGCGACTCTGCCGACAGCGCCGTTCCATAAATAGCGCAAATAAAAGCGAAGGTTCGACACCCTGCAGAAATTGCATCTGGAAGCGTCCGACGCCCCTGCCGGAAAATGCCCTGACCGCCAGTCAGGACACCCATTCATGCCCTGGCACCACGTAACCGCAGCGCTACACTTGACCCGCTCTCCCCACCATTCGGAGGTATGCCGCGATGGAGATTATCGTCAGTGCGTCCAACCGCAACCCCAACTGCCCCTGGGAGGTCAGGCTCGACCAGCATGTGGTGAGCTTCCGCAGCGAAGCAGAAGCACGTGCCTTCGTCGTCACGCTGGAAGCCCGTTTGCGCGCGCCTCACCCGCTCAAGCCGGACGCGTGGCCTGCAAGCGCCGGGTCAACAGCGCAACACTGACCACCAGTGCCCCGCACAGGCTGATTACCAACGCCATGGGCACTGCACTGCCGTCATGCAGCAGGCTGACCAAAGCTGCCGCGCCTGCGGCGACGCTGAATTGCAGGCACCCCATCAAGGCCGAGGCGCTGCCGGCGCGTGCGCCCTGGCCGCTCATGGCGCACGCCGAAGCATTGGGGATGATGCAGCCCAGGCTGGCGATGCAGATGAACAGCGGCACCAGCAATGGCCATAGTTCAGCCGGGCGCAGCGCTGCTACAGCGAGCAACGCCAGGGCCGCGACCAGGTACAGCCAGACGGCACGCACCAGCAGGAAGGCCGGACCACGCTTAGCCAGCATGCGCGCGTTGATCTGCGCCACCAGGATGAAACCTGCCGCATTGGTACCGAACAGCCAGCCGTAGTGTTCGGCCGGCACACCGTAGAGCTTGATGAACACGAAAGGTGAACCCGCGATGTAGGCAAACATACCTGCGATGGCGATCCCCCCTGTAAGGGCATGGCCAAAGAACGTGCGGTCAGCCAACAACCGCACGTACTGGCGCAATGCGCCGGATAAAGGCTGGCGTGGCATATGCGCGGGTAAGCTCTCGGGCAACCCCAGGCCGACCGCCACCAGGCAAGCAGCGCTGAACAGGCTCAATGTCAGGAAAATCGACTGCCAACCAGCCAGGTTAACCAGTACGCCGCCGAGCATCGGCGCCAGAATGGGCGCCAACCCCATCACCAGCATCAGTTGTGAGAACACTTTGGCCGACGCCACCGGGTCGCACTTGTCGCTGACGATGGCCCGTGACAACACCATGCCGGCGCAGCCGCCCAACGCCTGGACGAAGCGTGCCAGGATCAGCGTGTCGAGGTTAGGCGCGTAGGCACAGGCCAGCGACGCCAGGGTAAACAGCGCTACGCCGAACAGCAGCGGTTTGCGCCGGCCAAAGCGGTCGGCCATCGGCCCATAGGCCAGTTGCCCCAGCGACAAGCCGAGGAAGTAGGCAGCCAGAGTGGTCTGGACATGTTTTTCGTCGGTGGCGAACGCCTGCGCCATGGCCGGGAAGGCGGGCAGGTAGAAGTCGATCGCCAGCGGCCCGAACGCACTGAGTGCGCCCAGGATAAGCACCATTCGCAGGTTCATCAGGAATCCATAGCAGGCTAAGCAAGTGCGTAAGTCTACCTGCAGTGGACAGTATCAGCATGAAAACATTTGCAACAAAACAGGGCCGCAAACACGGCCCCTTCCAACTCAAGCCACCTCAGCCTGGTAGCCCTCTTCACGAATCGCAGCCAGCAACTGCTCAGCACCCAGAGCGCTCTGCACACGCACCTGCTTGCCGGCCAGGTCGACCTCGACCTGGGCGTTTGCATCCTGTTCCTGCACCGCGCGGGTCACCGCCTTAACGCAGTGGCCACAAGTCATGCCTTGTACGTTGAACACTTGCATGGGTGTTGCCTCCTTCAGGGTTTAACTCAGTTTCAAGCTTGCCATCGGGGCAAGGTCAAGTTCTGCATCCAACGGCCGGGCTGGAAATCCGCACCAACCTCGGCCAAGCTGCGCCTTTGACGATTCGGCAAGCAGGAGATTCTTCATGTTCAGGACAGCACTGGGCGTTGTCGGGCTATTGGGCACGCTGGCCGCGGTGCCACCGGCAAGCGCCGAAGGCAACTCGGACTACAGCGTGCTGATCATTTCACGCGAACGCCTGGAAGTGGCCACCAGCTGCGAAATCGGTGTCTACCTCAACGACCAGCTTTCCGGGCGCGTGTTCCAGGAACAGTCGACCTCTTTCAACCTGCCGCCCGGCCCTGTTGACGTACGCTTGCGCCTGCTGCCGGGGCAGATGCCCGGCTGCGCGCCCGGCCTGGAAGACCAGCGCAGCACGCGACTGACCCTGCAGGCGGGCCAGATCAACAAGTACCGCATTGCCATGGGCCACAATGGGCTGGTATTGAGGCGAGCCAACCTGGACTATTGACCTTCCCCACATGGCAAGGTTGATGCTGGTGGCCTGTCCAAGGAGGAGAGCCATGCCCGCATCCACTGTATTCGACCTGCCGATCGCCGGCATGACCTGCGCCAGCTGTGCTGGCCGTGTCGAGCGCGCTTTGCGCAAGGTCAGCGGCGCTGAACAGGTCAGCGTCAACCTCGCCAACGAACAGGCCAGGGTCCAGGCCCCGGCCGGCAGCCTGCCCGCCCTGGTCGAGGCTGTGCGCGGCGCCGGATACGAGGTACCGACCCGCACCGTAGAGCTACAGATCGATGGCATGACCTGCGCCAGTTGCGTCGGCCGTGTCGAGCGCGCGCTCGGTAAACTACCGGGCGTTGAGCAGGTCAGTGTCAACCTTGCCAACGAACGTGCCCACCTTCAGGTGCTGCAGGGCGTTGATGACAACCTGCTGCTCGGCGCGGTCGAAAAGGCCGGCTACAGTGCCAGCCTGCCGCTGTCGGTCAACAATGACCAGGAAGCCGTCCAGCGCCGCCTGCGCAACGAACGTCTGGCCGTCGGCGCTGCCCTTTTGCTGGCCCTGCCCCTGGTGTTGCCGATGCTGCTTCAACCGTTTGGTCTGCACTGGATGCTGCCGGCCTGGGCGCAATTCGCGCTGGCCACCCCCGTGCAGTTCATCCTTGGCGCACGCTTTTATGTGGCGGCCTACAAGGCTGTGCGCGCCGGCACCGGCAACATGGACCTGCTGGTCGCGCTGGGCACCAGTGCCGGTTACGGTCTTAGCCTGTACCAATGGGCCAAGGCCTCTGCCGGGATGGCCCCGCACCTGTACTTCGAGGCATCGGCGGTGGTGATCGCCCTGGTGTTGCTGGGCAAGTACCTGGAAAGCCGGGCCAAACGCCAGACCGCCAGCGCCATACGGGCCCTCGAAGCGCTGCGCCCAGAGCATGCAGTGAGGGTGGTCAATGGCCATGAAGAAGACGTTGCAATTGCCCAATTGCGGCTCGGTGACCTGGTGCTGGTCAAGCCAGGGGAGCGCTTCCCGGTCGATGGTGAAGTGGAAGAAGGCAGCAGCCACGCCGACGAAGCCCTGATCAGCGGCGAGAGCCTGCCAGTGCCCAAGCAACCCGGCGATAGCGTTACCGGCGGCGCGATCAACGGCGAGGGCCGGCTGCTGGTGCGCACCAGGGCATTGGGCACAGAAACCGTGCTGGCCCGCATCATCCGCCTGGTCGAAGACGCCCAGGCGGCCAAGGCGCCCATCCAGAAACTGGTGGACCGGGTCAGCCAGATCTTCGTCCCGGCCGTGCTGGTCATCGCACTGCTGACCCTGATCGGTTGGTCGCTGGCCGGCGCCCCCCTGGAGACCGCGCTGATCAATGCCGTCGCCGTGCTGGTGATTGCCTGCCCTTGCGCCCTTGGCCTGGCCACACCTGCAGCGATCATGGCGGGTACAGGCGTTGCCGCGCGCCACGGCATCCTGATCAAGGACGCCGAGGCGCTGGAGCGCGCACATGCGGTGAACCGCGTGGTGTTCGACAAAACCGGAACGCTCACCTCCGGCAGCCCGCGCGTTGTCCACAGCCAGGCCCTGGTCGGTGATAGTGCCGAGTTGCACCGCCTGGCGGGGGCCCTGCAACGTGGCAGCGAACACCCCTTGGCCAAGGCGGTACTCGACGCCTGCACCGAGCAAGGCCTAAAGGTTCCCACGGTAGCCGACAGCCAGTCGCTTACCGGCCGCGGCATCGCTGGCCGGGTGGAAGGCCGCGAACTGGCGCTGGGCAACCGGCGCCTGCTCGACGAGTGCAACCTGCAACCCGGCGCCCTCGCCACAGAAGCACAGGCCTGGGAAGCAGAAGGCCGTACCCTGTCCTGGCTGATTGAACGAGGCGCACAACCTCGCGTGCTGGGGCTGTTCGCCTTCGGCGACAGCATCAAGCCCGGTGCCGAACAGGCCATCGCAGCCCTGCGCAAGCGCCATATCAGCAGCCACCTGCTGACCGGCGACAATCGTGGCAGCGCCAAGGTGGTAGCCGATACCCTCGGCATCGACGACGTGCACGCCGAAGTGCTGCCAGCCGACAAGGCCGCCACGGTAGCCGAACTGAAAAAGCACGGTGTGGTGGCGATGGTCGGCGACGGTATCAACGATGCCCCAGCGCTTGCCGCCGCCGATATCGGCATCGCCATGGGCGGGGGCACCGACGTGGCCATGCAGGCAGCCGGCATCACACTGATGCGTGGCGACCCACGCCTGGTGCCTGCCGCCCTGGAAATCAGCCGCAAGACCTATGCGAAAATTCGCCAGAACCTGTTCTGGGCATTCATCTATAACCTCATCGGCATCCCACTGGCCGCACTGGGTTACCTGAACCCGGTACTGGCCGGTGCCGCCATGGCGCTGTCCAGCGTCAGCGTGGTGAGCAATGCCTTGTGGCTCAAGACCTGGAAACCCACCAGCACCTCGCAGGAGGCCCCATGAATATCGGCCAGGCCGCCCGCCGCAGCGGGCTCAGCACCAAGATGATCCGCTATTACGAAGCCATAGGCCTGCTCAAACCGGCCACCCGCAGCGACAGCGGCTACCGCCTGTACCAGCCAGAGGACCTGCACAGCCTGGCCTTCATCAAGCGCTCACGCGACCTGGGGTTTTCCCTGGAAGAGGTGGGCAAGCTGCTGACCCTGTGGCAGGACCGGCAACGCGCCAGCGCTGATGTGAAGGCTCTGGCTCTGCAACACATCGATGAACTGAACCGGCGCATTGAGGAGTTGGCCAGCCTGCGTGACACATTGAGCGAACTGGTAGCCCACTGCAAAGGCAATGACCGGCCTGACTGCCCGATACTCAAAGATCTCGCACAAGGGGGCGAGTGCTGTCACTGACGCGTTTGACCACCACGCCCAGACATTTGGTATGCCATATTAGCCTGAAGCCGACCGAATAGTCGCCAAATGCGCCTAGACCCAATAAATACGGGCATTTTCATTCAAAAAAACCCGGACGCTGCCGATACAGTTTCTACCTGCCTCGCGTGTCGAAAAAAATAAATTCCGGGAGCGTCGATGAACATCAAACAGAAACTGACCTGGGCATTCGCGGTCATCGCCGCACTGCCCATCGTCCTCGTAGCCACCTTGGTGGTCATCAACCTGCGCGGCGAAGCCCGCGAGGATTTTCTTGACGGCAGCAGCCGGGAAATCCGCCAGGTCAGTAACGCGATGAACCTGTTTTTCCAGGGCATCACCCAGAACGTCGACTACCTGGCCAGCCTCCCGCAGGTCACCGGTAGCAGCGACAACGTCAAGAAACACATAGGCGCCGACGCCGCGCAAATCACCCCGAGCGAACAGGACAAGACACTGTTCGAGCTGTTCACGCGCCTGGCCAAGAGCCATCCGGACTACGCCTACGTGTCCTATGGCCTGCAAGACGGCGGCTACGCCTTCTGGCCAGGCGACCCGAACATGAGCAACTACGACCCGCGCACCCGCCCCTGGTACCAGGCGGCCATGGCCAACCCTGGCAAGACCCTGCGCACCGCCCCTTACTACTGGGCCGGCGACGATGCCGTATTGGTCAGCACCGTGCGTACCGTTGCCAACCAGCTGGGCAGCCCCGGTGGCGTGGTCAACATCGACGTATCGCTCAAGGGCCTGACCGAGATCGTCCAGCAGATCAAGCTGGGCGAAAGCGGCTACCTGATCCTCATGGAAAACAACGGTAACGTGATGGTCGACCCGCGCGATGCCAGTCACAACTTCAAACAGCTGGCCAGCTTCGGCGACGGTTATGCCGAGCTGGCCAAGGCCGGCAAGGGTTTGGCTGAAGTCGACATTGGCGGCGTGCGCTACATGGCCAACGTCTACCCCGACGAAAAACTCGGCTGGACCTTCATAGGCCTGATCCAACAAAGCGAAGTGATGCAAACCACTACCCGCCTGACCTGGCTCATCGGCGGCGTCGCGCTGGTGCTGGCCGCGCTGTTCGCCGTGGTCGGTGCCACTTTCGCCAAACTCATCGTGCGCCCCATCAACAGTGTTTCCAGTGGCCTGGAAGACATCGCCCAGGGCGAAGGCGACCTGACCCGCAACCTGGAGGTGCGTGGGCGTGATGAAACCGCGCAACTGGCCGGCTGGTTCAACCAGTTCCTCAGTGCCATCCGCAGCCTGATCCAGCACATCGGCGCGGCGGCGAGCAAGATCCTCAGCACGTCCACCAGCTCCACTCAGGTTTCAAGCGACATGGCCGAGGCCGCCGGGCGCCAGCGCGAAGCGGTGGACATGGTGTCCACCGCATTCCACGAAATGGTCGCCACCGCCAACGAGGTTGCCCGCTCCTGCAGCCAGGCCGCGCAATCGGCCGACAGCGGCCAGCAACAGGCCCGCGAAGGCCAGCAGCAGATCGATGCGGCCGTCAGCAGTGTCGACCGGCTGAGCCAGGAGATCGAGCAATCGGCGCAGTCGATTCAGCAGTTGGAGCGCGACAGCAATGCCATTCAGTCGATCCTCGGTACCATTCGCTCGATTGCCGAACAGACCAACCTGCTGGCGCTCAATGCTGCGATCGAAGCCGCCCGCGCCGGCGAACAGGGCCGTGGGTTTGCGGTAGTTGCCGACGAGGTCCGGGCGCTGGCCAAGCGCACCGCCGATTCCACTGCTGAAATCGACGGGCTGCTTGGCAACCTGGCCAGCCGTACCGCCGAAGTGGCCGAGCAGATGCATGCCAGCCTGGAAGTGTCGCAGCAGTCGGTCAGCCGCATTGGCCTGGCCCGCGACAGCTTTGGCCAGATACGCGAGTCGGTGGACATCATCCGCGACATGAACACGCAGATCGCCACCGCAGCGGAAGAACAGCACCAGGTTGCCGAAGACATCAACCGCCATATCAGCCAGATTCACGGTGATGCGCAGCTGGTGGCCGACCTGGCTCAGGCGGCGCGGCAGGACTCGGAAAGCCTGGCCGGGTTGTCCAATGAGCTGGATTCGCTGGTACGACGCTTCCGTACCTGACCGGTTGTCTGCACCGGCCTCTTCGCGAGTTATCGGGAAGAGGCCGGTACCCCTGCTACAACGTCAACTCACCCGGTGTCGAGCCAAACAATTGCTTGAAGGCGGCGATATAGGCCGACGTCGAGTCATAGCCACAGCCCAGCGCCGCTTCGGTCACGCTCGCCCCCGTCTCCAGCAGCGCCAGCGACGACAATAGCCGCATGCGTTGACGCCAGTTGCGAAAACTCAACCCCGTCTCTCGCTGAAAAAGGCGCATGAGGGTCTTCTCCGAGCACTGCAGTTGGCGGGCCCACTGCTGCAGGGTCTGCACCTGATCCGGCGCGGCTATCAGGCTGTTGCACAGCGCCAGCAAGCCTGTATGCCGTGGCAGTGGCAGGGAAAACCCCACTTCAGGCAACGTACGAAGCTGGTCGAGCAGCACCGAGACCAAGCGGCCTTCCACGCTGTCGCCTTCGGGATAGTGCGGCGGGAACACGCAAAACTGCTTTATCAACTCACGCGCCAGCGGGGTCACTTCCAATACCCGGCACTGCGCCGAAGCCCACGGGCAAGCGTCGCGGCGAATGTACAGGCTGCGCATTTCCGCCCGCCCGGACGTCACCACTTCATGTTCGGCGTCGGCAGGGATCCACACGCCCCACTGCGGCGGCGCGAAATAGCTGCCATCACGCGTGTAGACACCCAGCACGCCGCTGATCGCATAGGAAAACTGCACCCAGTCGTGGCTGTGGCGGGTGGTCCAGGAGCCGGCCCCCAAGCTTTCAGCACGGGCATAGAGCGGCCTGGGCAAATGGACCAGGGCAGGGATGGCGCGGGGGTGTCCTATAATCGGCATGGTGAGTTCTTGTAGTTCTGACCAGACAAGCCTAACACCCGCCATCGCGACCCTGCAGCCCTTCAGGCAGTTACCGCTCGACGATCACTGTCACCCCTTGCCCGCCCGCCGCGCAGATCGAAATCAAGCCTCGCCCCTTCCCTGCCGTCGCCAGCAGTTTGGCGAGGTTTGCCAGGATCCGCCCCCCGGTCGCCGCAAACGGGTGCCCTGCCGCCAATGAGCTGCCTTTGACGTTGAGCTTGCTCCGATCGATCGCACCCAGGGGGGCATCCAGCCCCAGCCGCTCGCGGCAGAACTCGGCACTCTCCCAGGCCTTGAGCGTGCACAGCACCTGGGCAGCAAATGCCTCATGGATCTCGTAGTAATCGAAGTCTTGCAGGGTAAGGCCATTGCGCGCCAGAAGCCGCGGCACCGCATAGGCCGGCGCCATCAGCAGCCCTTCCTGGCCCTTGACGAAGTCCACCGCAGCAGTCTCGCCATCGACCAGATAGGCCAGCACCGGCAGGCCCTGTGCCTGCGCCCACTCCTCTGTGCCCAGCAGCACCAGCGACGCACCATCGGTCAGCGGTGTGGAATTGCCTGCTGTGAGTGTGCCCAAGCCACTGCGGTCGAACGCGGGCTTGAGCTTGCTCAACTGCGCAAGGGTCAAGTCCGGCCGCAGGTTGTTGTCGCGCGTAAGGCCCAGAAACGGTGTCAGCAGGTCATCCTGCCAACCCTCGGCGTAGGCCGCTGCCAGATGCTGATGGCTAAGCAGAGCCAGCTCATCCTGCTCGGCGCGACCGATCTGCCAGGCCTGGGCCATGCGCTCGCAGTGTTCGCCCATCGACAACCCGGTACGCGGCTCGCCATTGCGTGGCAGCTCGGGCTTGAGATGGCCCGGGCGCAACTGTAGGAAGGGCTTCAAACGCTCGCCCAGAGTCCTGCCGCGGTTGGCCTGCAGCAAGATGCGCCGCAACCCCTCATTGACCCCGATCGGGGCATCGGATGTGGTGTCGACGCCACCGGCGATACCGCTGTCGATCTGCCCGAGGGCAATCTTGTTGGCCACCAGCAGGGCAGCCTCCAGCCCGGTACCGCACGCCTGCTGAATATCGTAGGCCGGTGTCTGCGGCGACAGCCGCGAACCGAGCACGCATTCGCGGGTCAGGCTCATGTCGCGCGAATGCTTGAGCACCGCACCGGCCACTACTTCACCCAGGCGCAAACCGTGCAGGCGGTAGCGTTCTGTCAGGCCCTCCAGCGTGACCGTGAGCATCGCCTGGTTGCTGACAGTGGCGTAGGCACCGTTGGAGCGGGCGAAAGGGATTCGGTTGCCGCCCAGAATCGCGACCCGGCGAAGTGAACGCATGCGTAAATTCCTCCTGAAACAATTCGATCCGAACAGCCTAGGTGTTTTTGCCGCATTCGAACGACCTCTTCACAAAGTTGGTCCACACTTCAATGCTTGCCTTCAGGGAGACCCGCACATGAGCGACCGCTATCTCGGCTTTGCCAACTCCAACCTCGGCCGCCGCTTCGTCGATGCCCTCGGGCTGCCACGCCCGGCACCGCTGGAACGCTGGCAGGCCGGGCGCCTGCGCCCGGTGGAGGGCGCACTGGTCATCGGCGGTGGGCCTCTGGCAAATCAGGTCGAAGCCATCGCTCCACGCCTGACCGACGAATGCTACAGCTTCAATGGTGTAAGCCTGCAGGCTCCCGCCTGGGTGGCTGGCCTGGGGCCCAAGCTCAAGGCCGTGGTGTTCGATGCCAGTCATCTGTCCGACAGCGATGAGCTGAAGCAGTTGCGCGAATTCTTCCAGCCGTTGCTGCGCAGCCTGGCACCCTGCGCCCATGTGGTCATACTCGGGCGCGCACCGGAAGGCATCGACGACCCGCTGGCCAGCGTCGCCCAGCGTGCTCTGGAGGGTTTCAGCCGCTCGCTGGCCAAGGAATTGCGTAACGGTGCGACGGCGCAGCTGTTGTACGTGGATGAAGCTGCCGATGGCCAGCTCGAAGGCGCCTTGCGCTTCTTCCTGTCACCCAAGAGCGCATTCATTTCCGGCCAGGTGCTGCGTTTGCAGGCCTGTGCCAGCCAGGTCGAAGACTGGACGCGGCCGCTCGCCGGGCGCCGGGCATTGGTCACTGGCGCTGCACGCGGGATAGGCGCCGCCATTGCCGAAACCTTGGCACGTGATGGTGCCGAGGTGATGCTGCTGGACGTGCCGCAGGCCCAGCAAGATCTCGATGCCCTCGCTGCCCGCCTGGGCGGCAAGGCGCTGGGGCTGGACATCTGTGCCAGTGACGCAGCCGCGCAACTGCTCCAGGCCTTGCCTGATGGCATCGATATCGTCGTGCACAACGCCGGCATCACCCGGGACAAGACCCTCGCCAACATGACCCCCGATTACTGGGACGCCGTCATGGCGGTCAACCTCAAAGCACCCCAGGTACTGACCCAGGCGCTGTATGAAGGCGGCGCCCTGGGCGCAGATGCACGCATCACTCTGCTGGCCTCGGTCAGCGGCATCGCCGGCAACCGCGGCCAGGCCAACTATGCCGCAAGCAAGGCCGGGCTGATCGGTTTTGCCCAGGCCTGGGCACCCAAGCTCGCCGGCCAAGGTGGCAGCATCAATGCCGTGGCTCCCGGTTTTATCGAGACGCACATGACCGCCGCCATGCCCATGGGCCTGCGTGAAGCCGGGCGGCGCCTGAGCTCGCTGGGCCAGGGCGGGCGCCCGCAGGATGTCGCCGAGGCCATCGCCTGGCTCAGCCAGCCCGGTTCCGGCGCGGTGAATGGCCAAGCGCTGCGGGTCTGTGGCCAGGCATTGATGGGAGCTTGAGCATGAACCGGCACTGGCATGACCTGAACAGCCCCGACTCACGCGCAAGCCTTTATCTGCGCGCGGCCAGCAAACGCAAGATCAGCGGCCACGCCCTGCCAGCCGATGGCCTGCGCTGCTTCATCCCTATGCAGCCCGGCAATCTCGCGGCGTACCGCAATCTGTGCCACTTCACCGATGACGGCCGCTTGCCGGGCACCTACCCCCATATCATGGCGTTTAACCTGCAGTTGCAGTTGCTGACCGCCCACGGCTTCCCTTTCCCGCTGCTGGGCCTGGTACACCTGCACAACCGCATCGAGGTGCTGCGCCCCCTGGGTGGTATCGACGGGCTGCACTTTGCGGTGTTTGCCGACAACCTGCAGCCACATGCCAAAGGCGGCACATTCGACCTGATCACCGAAGCCGAAGATGGCCTTGGCCTTTTGTGGCGCGAAACCAGCCGCATGCTGGTGCGCGGCTTGAAACTTGAAGGGCAGCCCGAAGAAAGCGAGGAAAGCGAACCGCAGCCTTTGCCTGAGACGACCCGCTGGTACGCCGACAGCGATATTGGCCGGCGCTACGCCAAAGTCTGTGGCGACTACAACCCGATTCATCTGAGCGCCACAAGTGCCCGGTTGTTCGGCTTCCCCAGGGCGATCGCCCATGGCATGTGGAGCAAGGCCATGGCGCTGGCAGCGCTGCGTGGGCACCTGCCAGGCAGCGGGTATGCCTTTGAAGTGGATTTCCGCAAGCCAGTGCGGTTGCCATCGGAGGTGGTATTGAGTGCCAGCGCCGCCGGCCCTGCCGGTGAGCTGCGCCTGGATGGGCACGGTGAGCTGCTGCACATGGTCGGGCGCTGGGGTTCGCTCTGAAGGCCGCAGGCTGCTTTGGCCCCTTGAATCCTCTTGCTTTGCATTGGGGCTGCACGGAAGCTATGCGGCACTAGGAGAACCGCAATGAACCTGCAAGAACTCACTCAACGCCTGCACCAGATCCGTGACAACAACGACTGGCGCGGCTTCCACAGCCCGAAGAACCTGGCCATGGCCGCCAGCGTGGAAATGGCCGAGCTGGTGGAAATCTTCCAATGGCTCAGCGAAGACGAATCGCGCCAACTGCCTACGGACAAGCTCGCCCACGCCGGCCAAGAGGTAGGTGACGTCATTCTCTACCTGCTGCTGCTGTGCAGCGAACTGGGCCTGGACATGGAGCAGGTGGTACGGGCCAAGCTGGCCGACACCGAAAGGCGCTTCGCCCGATGAACGACCGTCACTTCGATGAGCTGGCCACTCGCTTCGCCGAGAAGATCTACGGCGGCGCCAAAGGCGCGATCCGCCTGGCCGTGCTGCAGGCCGACCTGGCCGACGCCCTCCCCGACCGCCCGCTGCGGGTGCTCGACATCGGTGCCGGGCTCGGCCACATGGCTTTGTGGCTGGCCGAGCGCGGTCACCAACTGACCCTGGCCGAGCCGGCCGCACCCATGCTCGAAGGTGCCCGCACGCGCTTTGCCGATGCCGGCCAGACCGCCACGTTCATCCAGGCGCCATGGCAGGACCTGCTCGGTCAGCTCACCGAGCCCTACGACCTGGTACTGTGCCACGCCGTGCTCGAATGGCTGGCCGAGCCAGAGAGCATCCTGCCAGTGCTGCACCAACTGACCGCACCTGGCGGGTGGTTGTCCCTGGCCTTCTACAACCGGGATGCGCTGGTTTATCGCAACCTGCTCAAGGGCCATTTCCGCAAGTTGCGCAGCAACCGCCTGGAAGGTGAAAAACAGAGCCTCACCCCGCAGAAACCGCTTGATCCACGTGAGCTCAAGGTGCAACTTGATCCTCTGTGGCAGGTCGAAACCGAGAGTGGCGTGCGAGTTTTCCACGACTACATGCCCAGGGAATTCCAGGCCAAGGCCGAGATGCTCGACCTGCTGGAAATGGAACTGGCCCACCGCCGCCACCCGAGCTTTGCCGGGCTTGGCCGCTACCTGCACTGGATGTGCCGCCCTCGCTGAACCACCCGCCGGGAGGATTTCATGCCGTACCGCCTGCTGTGCCTGGCCTTGCTCCCGCTTGCCCTCAGCGCCTGTCAGGGCAGCAACCCGTACGTTGCCAGCAGCCGCCCCTTGCCGCCGGCCCCCGCGCAGGCGGCCAGCACCTTCGACGCCAGTGCCTACCCGGCCCCACCGCGTGACTATGGCCGTTACCGCAGTTGGAGCTGGCGCGACGGCCAGTTGCCAAGCGGCACTGCTGACGCCGCCCCGGGGCAACTAGCCGATGCCGTCAGTGGCGCCCTCGACCAGCATGGACTGCGCCCGGCCAGGGGCGCGACCGGCGACTTGCTGGTCAGTGCCGACATGCGCCTGGAGCGGCGTTTGCGCCAGGTACGCGACTATGACTACTACGACCCCTACTACGGCCCGTCCCCCTACGGCGGTGTCGGTTTCGGCGGTTACCGCAACGGTTACGGCGCCTATGGCAGCGTGCCGATCGTACGCACTTACGAAGTTGAAGTGATGGTGGTGCGCATCGACCTGTTCGACGCCCGCAACGGCCAGCCGGTGTGGAGCGCGAGCGCTGAAAGCGGCAGTGACAAAAGCTCGCCGCGTGACCGCGAAAGCGCATTGCGCGAATCGGTACACAAGGCACTCAGCGGCTATCCTCCCAGTTAATGCCTAACGGAGAACCATCATGTTGCGTCGCTTCGTTCTACTGTCATTCGTGCTGTTGCTTGCCGCCTGCTCCAGCAACAACGTCCAGCAGGATTTCGACGCCAGCCGAGACTTTGCCGCGTACCGCAGCTGGGCATGGCAAGAGCCGGCCCTGCACTACCGCCCGGATGACCCGCGTATCAAGAGCGACCTCACCGAACAGCGGATCCGCCAGGCCGTCGCCGACCAACTCGACCAGCGCGGCCTGCGCCCGGCACAAGGCAATGCCCAACCTGATGTCACTGTGCGTGCCTACCTGATCGTCGAACAACGCCAGCAGCAGATCACCACCAACTACGGTGGTGGCTGGGGTGGTTATTGGGGTGGCTATTGGGGCGGGCCGATGTACAACGAAACCCGTAGCGTCGATTACAAGGTAGCGACCATCCAGGTCGACATGTTCGATGGCCGCGACGGCAAGCTGGTCTGGCGCGGCAGTGCAGAGCAGATCATGAACAACTACCCGCCCAGCCCTGAGGAACGCAACAGCGCCATCCAGAAGACCGTTGGCCAGGTACTGGGCAATTACCCGCCAGGCAGGGCCAGATGAGCATGGCATAGCCCGTTCGTCAGATCGCGTCTACCCTGTTGATAAACCTGCTGAACGGGTAGACGTGTTCAACGAATAAGGATCGACCTGCCAATGCAAAGCATTGTTCTGCTGATGTGGCTTGCCTTGTGCACTGAACAGGATATTCGCGAACGCCAGATCGCCGATGTCCTGACCTTGGGCGTAGCAGCCTGTGCGCTGATCTGGCTGTTCTTCACCGGCCACACCTGGATTGGCGCCGACGCCAGCGATGCCGGCTGGGCATTGGCCATCGTCATGCTATTGACCTTGCCCGGCTACATGCTCGGCCACTTCGGCGCTGACGACGTCAAGCTGATGGGCGCACTGGCGTTGGCGACCAGTCATCAGTATGTGCTGGGGACCTTTATCGGTGCCGGCGTCAGCGTGTTGCTGTGGCTGCTGACTCGCCGCCGCCTGTGGACCCTGTTCAACCCCAAGGTAAAGAAGCGGCTGCAGGCGCTCACCGAACAAATGGGCGACAAACAAGCCTTCGTGCCTTATGTGCTGGCCGGCTTTCTGCTCACAGCGGTATGGATCCAATAATCAGTCCCGTTGTCCGATAACTTGTACATGCGTTGTACAGGTTCGCAAGCAGCGTCTATGGTTAAGCTGCCAGAGCGTCTGGCCCGGGAGCAGGGCCGCTTAGGAACAGGGAGTTGATCGTGAACAAGTCATTCAGCGAGGTGAAGGTTCTGGTGGTCGATGACCAGCCCCTGATCGTCGAACAGTTGTGTGAGTATCTCGAAAATCAGGGCCACCATTGCGTGGCCGCGCATTCAACAGACGAAGCCATCGAGCGCTATGTGGCAGATGAATCCATTGGCCTGGTGCTGTGCGACCTGCACATGCCCGAGCGCGATGGCATTGAACTGGTGAGGGCGTTGAAGGAAATTGCCGGGCGCCAGCGCGTGTTCGAAGCGATCATGCTCACTGGCCGGGCCGACAAGCAGGACGTGATTCGTGCGCTGCGCGAAGGCTTCGCTGATTACTACCAAAAACCCGTTGACCTCGACGAACTGCTGGAAGGCGTGCGTCGCCAGGAGCAGGTTTTGCTGGAGCGCAAATCCAACTTCCAGAACCTGGGCAGTCTCAACAAACGGTTGCAAGACCTGGCGGGCTGCATCGATGAGCTTTACCAGGACCTGGAGAAAGCGCGGGGCCAGGGCGTCCACCGCCGCGCCAGCGATGTCGAAGAGGGCGAGAGCGATCTGCCCGCCGCGTTCGAGAAGCTCTCACCACGCCAGCTGGAAGTGGCCCGGCTGGTGAGCAAAGGCAAGACCAACTACCAGATTGCCTGCGAGCTCGGGATCACCGAAAACACCGTGAAACTGTACGTTTCGCAGGTGTTGCGACTGACCCATATGCACAACCGCACGCAACTGGCGCTTGCGTTGACACCCAGTTCGTCGCCGGTGCACCAGCGGTTCACCACCCATTGAGTGAAACGGTCTTCACAGGCCCTGTCACCGGCAGCCGCCGATAGGGCCTGAAGACCCGACGCTCAATCCAGCTGATAGCTGACGCTCAGCATCAGCCGAGGCCGGCGGTTCAGGCTGTCCAGTGCCACATCCGCCAGCGGCTTGGCCACCTCCAGCGCCACATTGCCATATCGCCCGCCTGCCAGGCGCACGCCCAGCGCTGCCGAACTAAGGTGCGCATCCTCGAAAGGCCCGCCGTTGTACCAGGCGTGCGCCGCATCGAGCACCGCATAGGGCTGCACCCGTTGCAACCAGGCACGGCCAGCCATAATGCTGTAGTTGAGCTCGTAAGCCACACCCCAGCCCTTGTCACCTGAGGCCTGGTCGCTCGGGTAGCCGCGGCCGAAACGCTGCCCGCCAAACACCGCTCGCTCACTGTCGGGCAGCCTGTAGTCACTCCAGTGCACTGCGGCCGACACGACGCCCTGCCACTTTTCAGACAGTTGGTCGCTCTGCAGCCCGGCGATCCGAAAGCGCAGAAAGTCCATGTCGTAGTCCGCATCGCTACGCGCCCCCAGATAATCCATACCCTGATAGACCCCGGCGCTGGCGATGCGCAGGCGACCGGGATCTGCCTTGCGCCAGTCGCCTTCGAATGACAGCGCGCGAACATAGGTGTCGTACTCGGGTAAGCCGCCCGCCCGATACTCAATGTGCTCGCCGACCGAATAAAAACGCCCGGCCACGTTCACCCATTCGTTCGGTGCAATCATCAGGGGCTGGCCGAGGCCAATAGAATAACGCTCGCTCTCAAGGCGCTGATTGATGTCGGCACCGCCATCCAGCCGGACACGAGTACGCGGCTCACTGCGGTACCGTGCAGCGCCTAGCAGCAATTGGTTGCCGTGAGCGTCCAGAGGCTGGCTGTAATCCAGGCGCTGGTAATCAACGTATTCGTCACCGGCCGGCAGCAGAAAGCTCGCAGTCAGTTGCTCGGCAAAGCGTGTCTGGCCATTGCTGGAGATTTTGAACAGCGCCTGCAGGTCCCCGCGGCTGCCGTCACTCAGGGTCACGCCAGCATCAACTGGCCTGCGCCACGCACGTATTTTCAGACGGTTCGCGTCTTCAGGGGCGGGCCCCACCGCCACTTCAGCCTTCACATTGATACCCGGTAGCCGCTGCACCGCGCCGACATAGCGCTCGAGCGCTTCCTGGGTCAGTGGCCGCTCGGCCAGCAGGCGTCCTGTCACCTGCTTGAGGTAGAGCGCGGGCGGGCCGATATCACCCAGCAGTTCATAGCCCTGGATGTACCCTTCCACCAGCACCACATGCACACGGCCATCGGCAAAGTCCTGAGGTGGCAGGTAGGCATACGACAGCGGGTAGCCATCATGCTGGTAACGCTGGGTCAGTCGCTCAGTGAATTGCTGCAGATCACCCAAGGAGATCTCGTGCCCAATCAATGCTTGATAGTGCTCACGCAATTCACTCAGCGGGTAAACCGTACCGCCCTCGAAGCGCACCTTGTGCAGTACGAATCGGGCATCTGACGGCAAGCTCTCGGGTGCAGCAGGTAACACGACATGCAGCGCCGGGGTAACGGGGCGATAGGTATCTACCGGCAGGTTGGCGGTGGGCAGCCGGCGCTCGTATTCATGGGTATCGAGAAAAGCCGGCAACGGCTCGGCAAGGGCCAGGCTGGCCCAGGTCAGCAGTAACAGGGGCACGACCGCAAGACGCATAGGACGCTCCACGATCCCTTGGGCGCCGGGGCGTCGGCCGGCCACACCCATCACCAGCAAGCGTAGGTGCTGCCCCGGCAAACGTCGAACGGCTAATCGCTGACCTGGAACGCCACCCGCGCGGTTTCACCGCTCTCATCGAGTGCGCTGAGCTCGATCTGCCCGGCCTGCTCAAAGCGCACCCGCATGCTGCCCTGGCCCTCGGTCTGGCCAAGGGGCTGGCCGTTGAGGAACCACCAGCGCCGCCCACCCCCACCCAGGGCCGAAACCTGCAGTTGCAACGGCTCGCTGCTGGTGGCCGGGCGGCGCAGGTTGTCGCCTGGGCGTACACCGACGATGGACAGGGGCGGTGCCGTGGCAGGTACCTGCGGCGGGCAGCTTGGGTCCACCGCCGGCAGCCGCGCCGCACGCCGCTCGACCCGCGCCAGCCAAGGCTCGAGCGGGGCCGGCCAAAGGGCGACATCGCGAGCGTGGGCACCTGGGCACGAGCCATCCACCCGCAGCCCCTGCGCGTTGACCCAGACCTGCTCACGCAAACCCAGCCCAAGCGGTTGATCGGCTGCCTGCAGGGTCGGCGGGGTGGTGCCGTCGAGTGTCCAGGCAAAGCGCTGGCGCCTGCAGTTGGGGTCTTGCCGGTTCATGGGCTGGCCCAGCGGCCAGCAGATCGCGGCCACGCCAATGCTGGCGGGCACCTGTTCGACCGGCACGCCAAGGCCCCGCTGGCTGTCACGGTTGGTCAGCAGGTCGTGAATCTGCAGCATCAGCGGCGCCGCCGAAGCCAGGCCGAACTGGCCGGGCACTGGGGTGCCGTCGGGCCGGCCAATCCACACGCCAATCAGATAACGCGGCCCGACGCCGATCGACCAGGCATCACGAAAGCCATAGCTGGTACCCGTTTTCCAGGCCAAATGCGGGCGTTGCACCAACTGCGCGTGCGGGTCACGGTCCGGCCGCGCCTGGCCGCTGAGAATACGGCGGATGATCCACGCCGCCCCCGGTGACAGCAGACGCCGCTCCAGCAGCGGATCCTGCGGTTGCAGACGCACCCGTGCACTGTTGCCGCCACGGGCCAATGCCGCATAACCACCCACCAGCTCCTCCAGGCGGCTGCCTGCGCCACCGAGGATCAACGACAGATTAGGCTCGGCCAATGGCGGCAGCGCCAGCGGCATGCCGGCCATGCGCAGTTGCGCAGCAAAGCGCTTGGGCCCATACGCTTCGAGCAACTGCACCGCCGGCAGGTTGAGCGACAAGGCCAGCGCCGAACTGGCCGAGACCGGGCCGCTGAAACCCATCGAGAAGTTGCCAGGCCGGTAATCGCCATAGCGGCGCGGTACATCCTGCAGCAGCGATTCGGAATGGATCAGGCCGTCGTCCAGGGCCATGCCATAGAGAAACGGCTTGAGGGTCGAGCCCGGTGAACGCAGCGAGTGGACCATGTCGACGTGGCCGAAACGGCGCTCATCGGCAAGGTCGATCGAACCCAGGTAGGCACGCACGGCCATGCTCTGCGCATCCACCACCAGCACGGCCGCGGAGGTACGTTCCGGCAAGCGGGCACGCCAGCCCAGCAGCAGGTCCTCGAGGCGCCGCTGCAACGAGGCATCGAGCGTGGTGCGGATCAACGGCGGGCTGCCGGGAGTGTTCAGGCGGCGCGCCAGCAGCGGTGCCAAGGCTGGCTCCTTACGCGGGGCCAGCAATAACGGCTCTTCGGCAGCTTCCTTGATCTGCCAGGCAGGCCACACCTGATACTCGTCCAGGCGCTGCAGCACCTTGTCCCGCGCACGCTGGGCGCGTGCGGGGTGACGGTCGGGGCGCAACCGGCTGGGTGCCTGGGGCAGCACTGCCAGCAGCGCCGCTTCGGCAGGCGTGAGGTGCATCGGCGATTTGCCGAGGTAGGCCCAACTGGCCGCCGCCACGCCCTGCAAGGTGCCACCGAAGGGTGCGCGATTGAGGTAGATCTGCAGAATCTCGTGCTTGGACAGGTGCCATTCCAGCTGCGCCGTACGCCACAGTTGCCGCAGCTTGCCTGCCAGCGTGCGTTCGTGCGGGTCGAGTAAACGCGCAACCTGCATCGACAGCGTGCTGCCACCTGAAACAACCCGCCCGCCGCGCACGTTCAGCCATGCCGCGCGCACCAGCGCCAGCGGGTTGACCCCTGGGTGGTGGTAGAACCAGCGGTCCTCATAGGTCAGCAGCGCCTGCAGGTACAAAGGCGAAACCTCTTTGGGGCTGACCGGGTAGCGCCACACGCCCTCGGCATCGGCGAAGCGCCACAAGGGCGTGCCGTCTTCGGCCAGCACGACCCGCGCCAGATCATCTGCCGGCATGGGCAATGGCCAGATACGGTCAGCCAGCCACAACAGGCCGGCGATACCCACCAGCGCCACCACGCTGGCGCGCAGGATCCTTGCCGCTCGGGTGCGCGGTCGCGCTAAGCTAGGCATCGGGAACCGACCGGGCCAGGTGATGGCCAAAGGCTTGGGGACGGCAACCTCGCCGATTCGTACATCAGGAAGCAACTATGCATGTAGAAGGTTTTTTCGAGTGGCTTGGCCAGGCACTGGGTTCGTTGATCCGCTTCATCGTCGACGCCTTGAGCGGCCTGTTCAACCTGCTGGCCAACGCCGGGGGCAACTTCATTGATGGCCTTGCGCGCACACTGGGCATGGACACCTCACTGGTCAGCATCCTTGCCCTGATCGTCGGCCTGCTGCTGCTGTACTCGGCAATCCGCGCCTTCATGCGCGCCTCGATCATCCTCGGGATCATCTGGCTGGTGCTGGGGTTGTGGGTGATGAGCTGGGTGATCCATTGAGCGTGCACCGTCAATTGTAGGAGCGGCCTTGCGTCGCGATCGGGCGCGCAGCGGCCGCAAAAACGTTGTTCACCACAGTTGCTGGTCTGGGGCCTCTATGAGGCCCTTTCGCGACGCAAGGCCGCTCCTACAAAAGAGCAGCATGCCCTACCTTGATTTGACCGTCATCTCACCCTGCCCATCGCCCACCGCCTGCAGGTTCGGCCGGTACATCGACTCCACTTGCGGCGGCGGTATACGGTAGGTGCCCGGGGTCACCGCTCGCGCCAGATACAACAGGTGAGTGGTGCCATAGCCGTCGAGCTTGAGCGCCGCCACATACCGGTCATCACGGTATTCCTGATGCACCACGCTGGCGTTTTGCATCGACTCACGCCACTGCTTCACTGCGCTGCTGGCATTGTTCAGGCTGGCAGCGCTCTGCGCCAGGTTCTGGTTCTCCAGCTCCAGGCCCGCCGGCAACAGGTCGACCACCAGCGCATCCGGAACTCGCTCCGTGGCCTTGAGCGCCAGATGCACCAGCACCAGGTCGCCGCTGCGCACGTTGTGCAGGTCCAGTACCTGGCCGTTCATGCCCAGGTATTCACGGCGGATCTCCATGCCGTTGCCGCCTGCGGCAGGCGCCTGACGTGGATAGCCCGAGAGGGTCAGTTGCTGGTAGACAGTTTCACTACCTTCGTTCTGCACACTCAGCGGCGAGGCCAACAGTGGGCCTTCGAGCTTCATGCCAGCGTCGCCATTGCTGAACTCCCGCACCTCACCGGCACTGTCCAGGCGCGCCTTCCACGGGCTCTCAGGCTTATCGAGCAAGCCACGCCCGGCCAGGTACAGCGCATTACGCTCCTGCGTCGACAGCCAACGGTTGGCGGCCAGCTCATCAGACAGCGCGAACAACCGCTGATCGACCTGGTTGCTGGCCAGATCACTCTCCTGCAGCAACGCCAGGATCAATGCCTGGTCACGCAGGCTGCTGCCGTAATCGGCCATCCAGCCTTTGCTGCGGCTGATACCCAGGCCTGCTTGCAATGCCTCCTGCGAACGCGGCTTGTCGCCCATCTTGTCCAGCGCCACGGCCAGTTGTACCAGCGGCAGGCCGGAGCGCGCATCGGCGCGCCGTTCGAACAGGCTGCGCAAGGCCCCCAGCGGAGCCTGCTGGCTGCGCGAAAGTACCAGCGCAGCGTAGGCCTGCACGGCAAAGCGGGTGTGTTCGGCGTTCTCGCTGTAGTCGACCTCGATCAGGTTACGCTCCTGCAAGTAGCGCAGCAGGCGTTCATTGGCTTTCTTCAGCGCCTCGGCCGGCACACCATAGCCTTGGTCCCGGGCCCTGAGCAGGAAGTCGGTGACATAGGCGGTCAGCCAGTACTCCTCCTCGCTGTCAGAACTCCACAGGCCGAAGCTGCCGTTGTAGCGCTGCATCCCCAGCAGGTGTTCGATGCCCATTTCGATCTTGCGCTTGCGCACCTCGGCCGGCTCGCCTTTGATCCCCAGGCGCTTGAGGCTCTGCGCATCGGCGTACAGCGAGGGGTACAGGCCGCTGGTGGTCTGTTCCAGGCAACCGTAGGGGTAGGCTTCGAGGGCACGGATCTGCTCGGCCAGGTTCAGTGGCGGGCGGCTCGACAACGCCAGGCTGGCTTCCAGCCCGGCCGGTTCGAATGCTGCCAGGTCGGCTTCAGGCAGCGTCCAGGGCTGGTCCTTGAGAGCCACGCGGTAATGCTTGAGCACGGCCGGGTACGCGGGGCGTACGCCCAGCGTCCATTCACGCTCGAAGGTGTTCAGCGGCTCGCCCGGCAACTGCAGGCCATTGACCCGTACATGCACCTTGCCCTGGCCCAAGCCACCCTGCGCCTGCACCGGGATCATCAGGGTGGTGCGCTGGCCCTCGGCCAGGGCAACACGCTGCTGGGCGCTCATTGCCAGGCTCACCTGCCCCTCGGTGCTGATATCGACAGTCAGCTGCTGG
This sequence comes from Pseudomonas sp. BNK-30, assembly GCF_047456185.1. Taxonomy (NCBI): domain Bacteria; kingdom Pseudomonadati; phylum Pseudomonadota; class Gammaproteobacteria; order Pseudomonadales; family Pseudomonadaceae; genus Pseudomonas; species Pseudomonas sp. BNK-30. The sequence goes on along the minus strand of NZ_CP179904.1, from coordinate 5,423,003 downwards.
GCCAGGCCGGAAAGGTTGACCAGGTCCAGCGCCAGGCTGGTGCGGTCGCCACCGGCAAGGAAGCGCGGCGCCGAGAGTTCGGCAATCAGCGGGGCCGCCACCACGGTCTTGCCCTCGGCCATGCCGAAGTGGTCCTCGGTCCAGGCCTGGGCCATCAACCGCAGTTCGCCATTGAAGTCGGGAATATCGACGCTCGCCTCGCCCTCGCCCTGCTCGTTCAGGGTCACCGGAACACTCTGCCGGGCAACGATGGTGACCGTGGTGTTGGGGCGCTTGCCCCCCTTGGCCATGGCTGCGTCACCGCCGAAGGCCAGGCTGGCCAGGCGCCCCTGACCGGCTTCGATCAGTTGGCCATAGATGTCCAGCTGGTCGGCGCCATAGGCCTTGCGGCCGAACAGGCTGGCGTATGGGTCAGGGGTCTTGAAGTCGGTGATGTTGAGAATGCCCACATCCACAGCAGACAACAGCACATGGGCCTGTTTGGGAATACTGCCATCGGCATTGGTGGCCTTGATTCTGACCGTCAGGGGTTGCTTGGGGCGCATTTTTTCCGGTGCCTGCAGGCTGACCGCCAGCTTGCGCTCGGCGCGGCCCAGCGGCAGGTGTAGCACACCGACGGCACGCTTGGGCGTGGCATTGGCCTTGCGCTCACCCGGGCGGATCACCAAGGCACTGATGTACAGGTCGTGGCGAGCCCACTGCTTGTCCAGTTGCACATCGAAGGTCTTGCCTTCGGCGGGGACGTCGATCTCCTGCCACCACAGCGGGCCATCGCTGGATTCGATCATCAGGTAGCCATTGCCGGCAGCTGGCGGGGTTACCGTGACCTTGGCAGTAGCGCCATCAGCGTAAGCCGGCTGGTCCAGCGCCAGCTTGACCTGGTCGGGGCGCACTGCGCCGCCTTCGGCATTGTCCTGGGCGCGATACCCCGCCCAGAAGCGTTCGCTGGACACCAGGCCAGTCTGTGGGTCTTCCACCTCGACGCGGTAAGGCCCCCACTCGACCTGGAAGGTCAGCTTGGCAGTCGAGCCCGCTTGTACGTTGACGCTTTGCTCGCTCTGAGTGAGGAATTTTTCGTTGTAGTTGTAGCTCCAGCCGTCGCTTTGCGAGTAGTTCCAGTAGTAATCGCGGCGCTCTCGGATCAGCCGTACCTTGAGGTCGCTTGCAGCGAGCTTGTTGCCGTCTCGGTCGGCCACCAGGAACTCGAATTCCACCGGGCCGTCGCTGTCGGTTTCCTCGCCCTCGAACACGCCACGCAGGCCAGGCAGGCGGTCGGCGGGCCAGATCGGTTGTTCGAGACGACGGGTGATCGGTCGGCCACCGGACTCCTGCAAGCTGGCCTGCACGGTCAACTGCAGCGGCGAGCGCGCTTCGGCCCAGCGGCTTTCGATATCGACCACGGCCTTGCCAGCCTGATCGAGGGTCACTTCATCCAGCTCCAGGTCTTGGTTCAGCTCGGTTTCGGTGACCGAACCAAACTGATAACCCGGCAAAGCAGGTACCGCTTCGCGCAGGGGGCGCACGTACGCCTGGCCGCTCAGGCGATTGCCCGCCGCTGGCGCACCGTAGAGGTACCGGCCATTGACCTGGACCTGCGCCGTTTCTTCGGGCGAGAGCGGTGTGCTGCTGCCCTTCAGTTCAAGCGCCAGGCGTTCAGGAAGGAAGTCTTCGACGAGGAACTCATAGACCTGCTTGCGCCCCCCGCCAAGGTCGAGCAGCAGTTGCCAACGACCGGTCGGTGCTTCTGTAGCCAGTTGCAACTGGTACTGATAAAGGCCGTTGGCATCGGCCTCCCAGACAAACTTGCGGCTGACCTGCTCATCCGGGCGGCGTACCTCCACACTGACCGGCTGGGCCTTTACCGGCTTGCCATCCTGGTCGCGCAACAGGCCGTTGAGCAGCACCGTCTCACCCGGGCGATACAGGTCGCGCGGGCCAAAGATGAAGAACTGCAGCGGGTTTGCCTGCGGGCCGGTGATGTCGAATTCGGCCAGGTCCAGCGCTGCAGTGTTCAGGCGTAGCAGTGTGGTATGCACACCCTGGGTCGCGATCAGGGTATCGGCCTTGGCCGTGAGCGGCAGCTGGGCATGGCCTTGGCCATCGGTCTTGGCCTGGGCCAGCAGCTTGCCCTTGTCGTCATGAAGTTCGAGGTTTACCTGGTTGAGCGCCTTGCCGCCCTCCAGGGCCTGGGCAAACACGTCAAGACGGTCGCGATAGCGGTGGGCCGAGACGCCGATATCGCTGAGGGTGAACAGCGTCGCCGGCTGCGAATAATCGTAGGTTCCTGACGCGCGCATCACTGCCAGGTATACGCCCGGCTCCTGCAGCGGCTTGATCCCGGCGATCGGCAGCAGCACGGTCTCACGGGTATTGCGCGCCGGGTTGAGGTCGAACCGGCCGCTGTAGACCAGGTCGGCCAGGGCCAGGGTTTCCTTGGACTGGTAGTAGTAGAGGCTGCTGTTGCGGCCCCAGTTGACCAGGAAGGTCGAGAGCATGTCCGGCTTGACCCGGAAAAACTCGACATCGACCTTGTCGACGTTCAGGGCAATCACCGGCAGGCCCTCGGCCAGCCGCGTAGGCAGCAGCGAGCCACGGCTGGCGAAGCCGATGGTCGGCTGCATGTCGCGGGTTTCCAGGCGGGTCACCGACTCGCTTTCCAGCTGCTTGCCGTTGACAGCCAGCAGGCCCTTGTCGACGGTCAACACAAGCTTGCGCTGCGGCTCGAGGTGACGCAGGCGCAGTTCCATCTGGTTGTCGGCAAGCTCCCAGGCACCGTCGACCTTGCCTTTGACGGTATCGACCAGATGCAGCTTGGCAGCGAAGTCCTGCTTTGCGTCCAGCGGTGCGGAAAAACTGACCGAGAGGGCACTGGCGCCGTCGAGCTGCACTTCCGAAACATCCAGTACGCTGAGCTCACGGCCTTCGTAGCGTTTGGCGAGTTCGGCAGGGTCCTGGCGCTTGGGCGCAGCAGATTCGGCCGGGGTGCTTGCCGCCGGTTTTTCGGTGGCGGCAGGTTTGTCTGGCGTGGAGGAATCACAGGCACTGAGCAGGGCCAGCGCGCAGGCCAGCAACAATCCTTTGTTGAACATGGAGTGGGGACTCTAATCGGCAGCGTATGCGTGAAGGCAGCAACTATAGCGCAACGGCAGGTGGCTGGCCGTTAGAATGCGGCCTATCGATCCAGAAGGGCCGCTATGCGGGCCTGTTTTCCCAGGAACTCAAATGTCGCAAATTGCCACCGACTGGCAGCACCGCCTCACCCACCGCAAAGTCTGGGCCCTGGCCGCACCGATGATTTTGTCCAACATCTCGGTGCCCTTGGTGGCCCTGGTAGACAGCACGGTCATCGGTCACCTGCCCCACGCCCATCAGCTTGGCGCGGTGGCGGTGGGTGCCACGCTGTTCACTTTCATGGTCGGCCTGATGGGCTTCCTGCGCATGGGCTCCACCGGCTTCGCTGCCCAGGCCGCGGGGCGTGCCGACGGTGCTGCGCTGCGCCAGGTCCTGGTGCAAGGCCTGCTGCTGGCGGTGGGCTTTGCCCTGCTCATCGGCCTGCTCGCCCTGCCCTTCAGCCAACTGGCGCTGCACGCGATGCAACCGAGCCAAGCCTTGCAGCAGTCGACCGAGGCCTTCTTCCATACCCGCCTGCTCGGCCTGCCGGCGGCGCTGGCCAGCTACGCGCTGGTCGGCTGGTTCCTCGGCACCCAGAACGCCCGAGCACCGCTTGCCATATTGCTGACCACCAACCTGCTGAACATCGGCCTCAACCTATGGTTCGTTCTTGGCCTGGATTGGGGTGTGCTGGGGTCGGCGCGGGCGTCGGTGATCGCCGAGTGGGCGGCGGCACTGCTTGGCCTGGCCCTGACCCGCCCTGCCCTGCGCGCCTACCCCGGGCATATCGCCTGGGCGGCACTCAGGCGCTGGCAAGCCTGGCGGCCGTTGCTATCGGTCAACCGCGATATCTTCCTGCGCAGCCTGGCCTTGCAGCTGGTGTTCCTGCTGATCACCGTGCAAGGCGCGCGACTGGGCGAGGCCACGGTGGCGGCCAATGCACTGCTGCTCAACGGCCTGCTGCTCACCGCCTACGCCCTCGACGGCCTGGCGCATGCGGTGGAAGCCCTGTGCGGCCATGCCATTGGCGCCCGCGATCGCGACACCCTGCGCCGCTCGCTGGTGGTGGCCTGTGGATGGTCATTGATTACCAGTCTGGGTTTTGCCGGGCTGTTCCTGCTGGCCGGGCATTTGTTCATCGACCTGCAGACCGATATCGAGAGTGTACGCGCGGCCGCCTATCCGTACCTGCCGTACCTGGCGGTACTGCCATTGGTAGCGGTGTGGAGTTACTTGCTGGACGGCCTGTTCATCGGTGCCACGCGGGCGCGGGAGATGCGCAATGCAATGCTGGTTTCGGTGCTGGTTGCATTGCCGCTGGCGTGGGCCATGAGTGGCTTTGGCAACCACGGGCTGTGGTTGGCGTTTCTCGGGTTCATGGCGTTGCGGGCGGTGACGTTGGGATGGGTGGGTTGGCGCCTGCAACGAAAAGGACTGTGGATTCACTGATGCTGGGGCTGCCTTGCAGCCCTTTCGCGACGCAAGGCCGCTCTACGAGCGACCGCTGTAGGAGCGGCCTTGTGTCGCGAAATGAGGGCGCAGCCCTCACCTGCATACTCACAGCCACACACAATCCCAGTGAGAATACTCGCCAGCACGCTGTACCAGTCCGGCACGGATTGGGTTGGCGATGATGTATCGAGCAACGGCCCTGATGTCCTGCTCACGCCGTAACGCTCGGTCATGGAAGCCAGGTTGCCAGATACGGCGCCTATCAGCTCCGGCTCGATAAAGCGCGCAACTGCTTCGAGATTTGAATGCGCACATCAATTCGCCAAGCGTTCCGTGGCCTAGCTCGATCAGCCAGTGCAGATGATCTGGCATCAAGACTCACGCCAGCGTTCGACAGCACGCTTCCTGATCGCTTAGCCGCAACTGTTGAATGGCGGCTCGGGCGAAAGGAAGATTCTTGAAGATTGGAGCGCGATTGCGGGTAACCGTTGTTAATAGATACAACCTCCCCTGCTCCGAGTGGCGGCCTTTGCGCAAACGGTGATTGCCTTGACGGTCCATGTCGGTATCCCTTGAACATTGCGTTCAACGGTAGTCAGCCCCATGCAGCTGGGTACGTTTGTTCCTTTTCCTGATGTGACACCGGTGAGGGCTGTGCCCTCATTCGCGACGCAAGGCCGCTCCTACAGGGGTAGCAGGAGCGGCCGTGACAATCACGACGACAGGTAGGAAGACCGGGTCAGCCCCAGGCGCAGTGCATCGAGGAACTGGGTACGCTCTCGGGCGCTGATCTTGGCGCTGGCCACCTTGTCGCGGTAGTGGGTCATCAACTCCTCCGGCGACAGGTGCACATAGCGCAACATGTCTTCGATGGTGTCGTGGGTCTCGATACCGGCGTGGAACACGCTGCCATCGGCGTTCTGGTAAATGTTCACCGAGTCGGTATCACCGAACAGGTTGTGCATGTCACCGAGAATTTCCTGGTAGGCACCGACCAGGAACACGCCCAGCAGGTAGTCCTCACCGTCCTTGAGCGAGTGCACCGGCATGCTGGTCTCGATGCTCTGCTCGTCGACGTACTGGTTGATCTTGCCGTCGGAGTCGCAGGTCAGGTCCTGCAGCACTGCACGGCGCAGCGGCTCTTCGTCCAGGCGGTGCAACGGGATGATCGGCAGCACCTGGCCGATGGCCCAGGTGTCCGGCAGGCTCTGGAACACCGAGAAGTTGCAGATGTACTTGTCGGCCAGCTTGTCGTTCAGTTCGTCCAGCACCTGGCGGTGCGAGCGCTGGCGGGCCTTGAGCGAGTTGTGCAGGCGACGGCACACGGCGAAGTAGCACTGCTCGGCCAGGGCCTTTTCGGCCAGGCTGATCTTGCCATCGGCATATTGCGCTGCCACGTCACCCATGTAGTGCGTGGCGCGCCAGTAGGTCTCGGTGACCATCTCGATGTCGGTCGGGCCGAGCAGGTCGGCCAGCCACTGCACGGTCTCGGGCAGGCTTTCCTTGTTTTCGATGGTCGGCACGTCGTCGTTGTGTTTCTCGACGTCGGTCACCTGGATCACCAGCATGGCGTGGTGCGCAGTCAGCGAACGGCCACTCTCAGAGAAAATGTGCGGATGCGGCAAGCCCTGCGCGTCGCAGAACTCCTTGAGCATGCCCACCACCACGCCGGCATAGTCGTCCATGTCGTAGTTGATCGAACTGGCGTTGCGCGAGTGGGTGCCGTCGTAGTCCACACCCAGGCCACCGCCCACGTCGATATGGTCGACCGGCAGGCCCAGGGCACGCAGCTCGCCGTAGTAGCGGATGGCTTCCTTGAAGCCATGCTGGTAGTCGGCCAGGTTGGCGATCTGCGAACCCATGTGGAAGTGCAGCAGGCGGATGCCCTGGTCCAGCCCGGCATCGCGGAAGCGCTGCACGACCGAAATCAACTGGGCAGCCGACAGGCCGAACTTGGACTTCTCGCCACCGGTGTCTGCCCACTTGCTCGAAGCCAGCGACGACAGGCGAACGCGCAGCCCAACCTGCGGCTTGACCTTGAGCTCGGCGGCCTCTTCGATCACCAGCGCCACTTCGGACTCTTTCTCGATGACGATGAACACATTGTGGCCGAGCTTCTGGCCCATCAGCGCCAGGCGGATGAACTCGCGGTCCTTGTAGCCGTTGCAGACGATGGTGCCGCCCTTCGGCGCCAGCGCCAGCACCGCCAGCAGTTCAGGCTTGGAACCTGCCTCCAGGCCGATGGAAACGTTCTGCGTGGCGATGATGTTCTCTACCACCGCTTCCTGCTGGTTGACCTTGATCGGATACAGCGCGGTGTACTGGCTCTGGTACTCAAGGCGCGCGATGTTGGCGTCGAAGGCACCAGTCAACTGGCGCACGCGGTCCTGCAGAATGTCGGGGAAGCGTACCAGCAGCGGCAGCGACAAGCCGCTCTGGCGCAGCTCATCGACCTGCTCGAACAAGTCGATCGGCGCGCTCTGAGGGCCGTTGGGGCGCACTTCGACGCGCCCGGCTTCATTGATGGCGAAATAACCAGCGCCCCAATGGCGGATACCATAAACACTGCGGCTGTCGGCCACGGTCCATTGGCTACCATCGTCTTTGCGTGTGCGTCGTACGGACATTCAAGTCCCCTATAAAGTCGAAAACACTGCCCCACATGGTGGCGGGCGCAGTGTAAAAGCTGGAAATGACGATTCATCCGTGCCCAGCAATAGACCCTGGTCACGGGAACGAGTTTAGAAAGCGCTGGGCAAAAAATCGCGTGATGGCCTCAGCCCCCGGACTTTTTCGCCTTGAAACCCTGTTTGGTCAGCTCGCCGATCAACAGCTCGACATGGTCGCCCTGGATCTCGATAACCCCGTCCTTCAGGGCACCGCCGGTACCGCAGCGGCGCTTGAGGGTGGTGGCCAGCTCCTTGAGCTGGTCTGGCGGCAGCGGCACGCCGGTGACAGTGGTCACGGTCTTGCCGCCACGGCCTTTGCTCTCACGGCGAACACGGGCGATGCCGTCGCCTTCGGGGATGGTTTGCTGCTTGCAGATGCAGGCACCCACCGGCTGGCTACAGTCGGGGCAGTGCCGACCGGCGTCGGTGGAAAACACGAGACCGCCAAGGGCGGAAAAGGAAGAAGCTTTCTTGGCCACTTTTGTTCCTCTGTGCTGAGGACAAAAACTGGTCGGCAGGAGCCGACCGCGAAGCCCCACTCTGGCAGGGGCGGCGCTACTGCCGCAAGATCCTGCAACAGCCCGAAAAGGGCGCGCAGTGTAACGATAAATCAGGTGATTGCTAAGTACCGGAATGCGCCATTTTGCGAAAGATTTGCGACTCATGGGACCTGGGACCGCAAAGCGGCCCCAGCCTTAGCCCAGACTGACCTTGTACCGCTGCAGCGCCGCCAACGAGTCCGGACAGTAGGGCTTGCTGAGGCTTTCTGCCTCAGCCTGGGCGAGGCTGATGAACCTCGCCTCGCTCACCTCTTCAGGCTGCAACCGCAGCGGCGCGTCCGACACTGCCGAATACACCGCGCACCATAACCGGTTGTCGGGCTGGTCGAAGTAGAACCGTTCGTGGAAACGCAACTCGGCGCCCTCGATGCCCAACTCCTCGGCCAGTTCCCGGGCCGCCGAGTCGGCATACGCCTCCCCCGCCGCCACCATGCCGCCTGCGGCCACATCCCAATAGCCCGGATACAGCGCCTTGCTCAAGGTGCGCCGGTGTACGCACAACTCACCGGCGCCATTGAACAGCAGAATGAAGGTACAGCGGCCAATCAGACCACGCTCGCGAAGCTCCGCCCTGGGCAGCGCACCAAGCACCTGGTCGGCTTCGTCCACCCAGGCGACCAATTCGCGGTCGGAAGCCGCCCGGTGGGCGGCCTCGTTGGGGCTTATAGCCATGTTCAACCCTGCGACAACAGTTGACGCAGGTCGATGACCGCCGCGTTGGCCCGCGAAATATAGTTGGCCATGACCAGCGAGTGGTTGGCCCACATGCCGAAGCCGCTGCCGTTGAGCACCATCGGGCTCCACAACGCTTCCTGCGACGCCTCCAGTTCACGAATGATCTGGCGCACGCTGACGGTGGCATTCTTCTTCGCCAGCACGTCAGCGAAGTCCACTTCGATGGCACGCAGCAGGTGCGACAGCGCCCAAGCCTGGCCGCGGGCTTCGTAGAACACGTTGTCGATCTGCAGCCAAGGCGTTTCCACCACCTCCTCGTCCACCTGCGGCGCTTGGCCAGCAACCACCGATTCGGTCTTCAGGGTGGTATTGAGCTTGACCCGGCCAACACTTGCCGACAGGCGCTGCGACAGCGAACCCAGGCGCGTGGCGACATCGCCCAGCCAGTTGTTCAGGTTGTCGGCACGGGTATAGAAGATCGCACCCTTGTCGCCAGCCGCCAGGCGGGTCTGGTAGCGGGCAAGCGATTTGATGCCCTCTTCGAACTCCGATTCGCTCGATGGCAGGATCCAGCTCTTGTTGTCGAAGTTGAAGCGCGGCTCGGCCTTGGCAAGGTCGGCGTCCTCGGTGGACTGCGACTGCGAGCGGGCGAAGTCTTTGCGCAAAGCGCGGGACAGGTCACGCACCTGGACCAGCACGCCGTATTCCCAGCTCGGCATGTTGTCCATCCACAGCCCCGGCGGGAAGCGATCGTTGGAAATGTAGCCGCCCGGCTTGTTCAGCAGGGTTTCGGCCACAGTCTTGAGCGTTTCGATGGTGGTGTAACCAATCACCATCTGCTGGCCGTTGCGCTCGGCTGCTGCCTGGGCATTCTGCTGCACCGGGAACAGCTCCGGTTCCTGGCTCCAGTACCAGCCCAGCCCGATGCAGACCAGCAGGTACAACCCGATCAGGGTCCCCAGGGCTCGGCTCCAGAGGCCACCCACATAGCTACGGGCGGCAGCACCGCGGCCATCGACACGCTCACGGGGCTCGGCCTTGGCCTCGCGGTTTTTCCAGTCCAGCATGGCTTTGTCCTTATCAGTCACGACGGTTCAGGGCTTTTGACCACAGGCCAGTGCCAGGGTGCCACGGCAAGCCCACGTTGCTGCACTATAAAGCAGACACCACCGTACGCATAAGCGACCAATCGGTCAGCAACTGAATATTCGTCATCAACGCTTTGTTGATCCCGCGCACTCGCATGCCTGGAAAGAGCTGCTAGCATAGAGCCATCATCGCACCTGCATATCCCACTAATAAGTAGTCAGGACATGACCCAAGCCGCGGAGCCGAGCCAAGAGCGCCTCAAGCAGGAGCTCGATCACCTGTTGCAACGCCTGTCGCGCACTCGTTTGCGCCAGGGCGACCAACTTGATCAGCTGACGTTGCCACCTGCCCGCAGGCCGGTGTATCTGCTGCTGCGCGACCATGAGCGCGCCGAGCGTCTGGCCCAGCAACTGGAGTTCTTCGGCCTGAGCGTGCAAGCGCTGTTCAGCGTCGACGCTTTGCTGGCGTCAGTGGCCGAGCAGGCACCCTCTGCCATCGTGATGGATGTCGACTTCAGCGGGCCAGGTTGCGGCATGCAACTGGCGGCACAGGCGCAGTCGGGTCTGGAGCAGCCGATCCCGCTGCTGTTCTTCAGCCTGCACGAAGCCGACACGCCAACGCGCCTGGCCGCAGTACGCGCAGGTGGTCAAGCATTTCTCACCGGCACACTGGAAGCCTCCAGCCTGCTTGAGAAGCTCGAGATCATGACCAGCACCGCGCCTCTTGAACCGCTGCGCGTGCTGATCATCGACGACTCGCGCACCCAGGCACTGCACACCGAACGCGTGCTGGGCAGCGCCGGCATGATCACCCGCAGCCTGACCGACCCGATCCGCGCCATGGCCGAGTTGGCCGAGTTCCAGCCCGACCTGATCATTCTCGACCTGTACATGCCAGCCTGCTCGGGCCCGGAACTGGCCAAAGTGATCCGCCACAACGACCGCTACGTCAGCGTCCCCATCATCTACCTGTCCGCCGAGGACGACCTGGACAAACAGCTCGACGCCATGAGCGAGGGCGGCGACGACTTTCTGACCAAACCGATCCGCTCGCGCCACCTGATCACCACTGTGCGCAACCGTGCTGCCCGAGCGCGCCACCTCAAGTCGCGCATGGTCCGCGACAGCCTTACCGGCCTGTACAACCACACGCACATCCTGCAATTGCTGGAAGATTGCAGCTTTCGCGCCCGTCGCGAGGGCCAGCCGCTCAGCTTTGCCATGCTCGACATCGACCACTTCAAGAAGATCAACGACCGCCATGGCCACCCCATGGGTGATCGGGTTATCAAAAGCCTGGCGCTTTTTCTCAAGCAACGGCTGCGCAAGACCGACTTCATCGGCCGCTATGGCGGCGAGGAGTTCGCCATCGTCATGCCCAACACCGCACTGGATGCCGCGCACAAGGTGCTCGACGAGATTCGCCGGCGCTTCGCCGAAATCCTCTACCCGGCACAGCCTTGCGACCTGCGGTGCACGTTCAGTGCCGGGGTGGTGCAGCTGGACGATGAGCTCGATGCATTGAGCATGGCCAGCACCGCTGACGAGGCGCTGTATCGGGCCAAGCATGCGGGGCGCAACTGTGTGGTGCGGGTCGAGCCTTAGCCGGCCGGCCCGCGCCCATTAGATAGCGTTAAGCCACCATCGTCATCACCCCGTCACAAAATAGCAATAACTTCAGGCACCTACCCCTCCACCCCCGCAGGAAGTTCGCGGCTATGCGCCTGAAGTGGCTGACCAATTTCAACACCCTGTTGCTGGTGACCGTGTGTATCGCTCTGGGCGCGACCCTTTGGTGGTCGCAGCGCGCCCTGGAGCGCCCCTATCAATTGATGGAACGCTATCTGGGCCTGTCGCAGCAGTTCCAGAACCAAGCCGCGCGCAACATCCAGGCTTATCTGGGCAGCGGCGACGCCCTGCGCCATGCGGCGGCGCTGGAGGCCAACCAACAGCTTGGGCAGGCACTGGCCGACTGGCCTGAAGAGCTGGCCGGCCAATTGCGCCCAAGCCTCGATACCCTGCAAGCCTTCACAGCCAACGAGCTGCTCGCGGCCGGCAAGCTGGCCGGCGACCCTCAAGCCCTGCTGTTGCAGGCCGAACGTGAGCTAGGCGCCAATTTCGAACAACTCTCCGGCTATGCCCGTGACAGCGCCAGCAGCGACGCGAGCCGTTATCTGCCGCCGTTGCTCGACGCCAGCGTACACCTGGGCCGCCTGTCGCTTGCCCGTGACAAACTGGTCAGCAGCGGCCGCGCCGAGCTGGCCGACGAGGTGGAACGCGAGCTGCAACTGATCCGCGCCCAGGCTCAGGTCATCGACAACCTGCCGTTGCTGGGCGTGACCCGCGCCGCTGAATCCAACGCCGATGATTTCGCTGCCATGATGGGCCTGGAAACGCAGGCCGCCGGACAACAGGAAGACGTAGCCGTTGGCCTCAAGCGCGAACTGCAGAGCCTGCTCAGCCGCTACCCTGGCGAACTGCAACGCACCCGCGAACAGATCGAGCGGCGCACAGCGCTGGCCGCCAGCACCAACGAACGGCTCGACGCCGTGCAAAAAGCCATCGCCAGCCTTGAGCCTGAAGTGCGCGGCCAGCACGCCCGTATCGCCAGCGAAGTGCGCCTTATCCAGGGCCTGATGATCGGCCTGATCCTGCTGATCGCCCTGCTCATCGACACATTGCAGCGGCGGCTGACGCGCACCCTGACCGGCCTGGCCCCGGCCCTGTCGCGATGGGCCGAAGGCGACTTCGCCGCCCCCATCGCCCTGGGCAAGACCAACCGCGAGCTGCACGACATCCAGGAATCGCTCAACCGCCTGCGCCAGTACCTGGTGGAGCTGGTCGGCACCATCCGCCACAACGCCGAGCAGGTGGCCGGCAGCAGCCACGCACTGGCCGGCATGAGCGCCGCCCTGCATGACGGCGCAGAGCGCCAGGCCGGTGACACCGGACAGATACGCGATGCGCTGGGCGAACTGGAAGCCACCATTTTGCAGGTGGCCGGTGATGCCAGCTCCGCGGCTGATGCCAGCCGCGATGCTGGCCGCGCCGTTGAGCAAGGCCAGACGGTGATCGGCCAGAGCCTCGGCGGGCTGCGTACGCTGGTCGATGAGGTGCAGGGCAATGCACGCATGATCGAACAGCTGGCCGAGGAGTCGGCCACCATCGGCGGTGTGCTCACCGTGATCAGATCGATCGCCGAGCAGACCAACCTGCTGGCATTGAACGCCGCCATCGAGGCCGCCCGCGCGGGGGAAATGGGCCGCGGCTTTGCCGTGGTTGCAGACGAAGTACGCTCGCTGGCACAACGCACCACAGGCGCCACTGGCGAGATCCAGGCCTTGATCGACCGGCTGCAACAGGCGGCACGGGAGTCGGTGACAGGTATGCGGGCGCAACTGGAACATGCGCAAGCCACAGCTGACCAGGCTCAGGCTGCCGATGGCGCGCTGGACGAGATCGTCAACGCGATCCGCACCATCGCCGATACTGCAGTGCGCATTGCCGACGTCACGGCGCAGCAGACTGATGCGGTGAGCGAGATTCGAGGGCACAGCGAGCGGATTCATGAGCTGGGTGAAGACAACCTGCAGCGCATCGGTGAAGGGCGCGAGCAGGGCGAGCAATTGCTGACCCTTGGCGGCGAGCTGAACCGTGCGGTGCGGGCCTTCAGGCTGTGATCGTTTGCCTGCACTGCCCCCCAACCAAGGCCAACTCCGCTATCATGCCGGGCACGTTCCACCTCGCGAGTCCGCCATGCGCCGCCTGTTTTTCCTGCTGTTCCTGCTGCTGGCCAGCCCTGCCTTCGCCACGGGCCTGCTCGACAACCGCCCCAGCGCCACCCTCGGCGCCGCCTCGCTGAGCAACAGCGCAGACTTTTTGCCCGTACATGAAGCCTTCAAGCTCAGCCTGGTCCAGGCCGATGCGCACACCATCAAACTGCGCTTCGTCGCCACCGACGGCTATTACCTCTACCGCCATCGCTTCCAGTTCCGCAGCGAACCGGCAGACATCACCCTGGGTTCGCCGAACATTCCCAAGGGCGAGGCCAAGCACGATGAGTTCTTCGGCGACGTCGAGGTCTACCACGGGGTGCTCGACATCGAACTGCCGCGCACCGACGCCCGCGCATTCACCCTGCTGGTCGGCTACCAGGGCTGTGCCGACAAGGGCCTGTGCTACCCACCAGAGACGGCACGCCTGAGCATCGACGGCGCAGGGGGGAGCACGGCCGACGCCCCGGCGACGGCCAGCGAGCAAGGCTGGAGCTGGAAATCGTTGCTGCTGTTCTTCCTCGCCGGGGTCGGCCTGACCTTCACGCCCTGCGTGCTGCCAATGCTGCCGATCCTCTCTGGAGTGGTCCTGCGCGGCCAGGTCGCCGGCCTGCGCGGCCTGGCCCTGTCGCTGGCCTATGTGCTGGCCATGGCCGCCAGTTTCGCCCTGCTGGGGGCGCTGATGGGCCTGTTCGGTGCAGGCCTGAACCTGCAGGCGCGGCTGCAATCGGCTTGGGTACTGGTGCCTTTCGCGCTGTTCTTCGTGCTGTTCGCACTGGCCATGTTCGGCCTGTTCGAACTCAAACTGCCACAGGCCTTGAACAATCGCCTGGACACGCTCGCCCACCGCACCAAGGGCGGCTCGCTGCTGGGTGCAGCAGTGCTGGGCGTGCTGTCCAGCCTGCTGGTTTCGCCGTGCGTCTCGGCACCATTGGCCGGCGCCTTGCTGTATATCAGTGCCAGCGGTGACGCCCTGGGTGGCGCACTCAAGTTGTTTGCCCTCGGCCTGGGCATGGGCGCGCCATTGTTGCTGGTAGCTACTGGGGGCGCGGCCTGGCTGCCAAAGAGCGGGCCTTGGCTGAACACCGTGAAAAACGCTATTGGTGTGTTGCTGCTGGGCCTCGCCATCGGCCTGCTCAGCCGCGTGCTGCCGGGGCCGGCAACCTTGTTGCTGGTCGGTTTCCTGAGCGTGGGCGTAGCCGTTTTCCTCGGTGCGCTGGAGTTCGTGGTCAAGGCGCCACGCCAACGCCTGGCGCAACTGCTGGGCCTGGCCCTGCTGGTCTACGGCCTGGCCTGCTGGTACGGCGCCCTCAATGGCCAGGGCGACCCGCTGCGCCCATTGCCTGCGCCAGCGCCGACAACCGTCGGCAGTGGCCCGGCAGCTTCGGTGGATGCCTGGCAAACCGTCACTACGCCGGCCGCACTTGACGCGGCCCTGGCCGAGGCGAAAGCTGCGGGGCAGCCGGTCTTGCTCGACTGGTACGCCGACTGGTGCATCAGCTGCAAAGTCATCGAGCATGAAGTACTCAACGCAGCGCAGGTCCAACCGCAACTGGGCGCATTCAAGTTGCTGCGTTTCGACATCACCGAAAGCAACGCCGAGCAACGTACCCTGCTCGACCGCTACCAGCTGTTCGGCCCGCCTGCACTGTTGTTCTTTGCCGCGAACGGCAGCGAAATGACCACCGATCGGGTCATTGGCGAGATAAACGCCGCCGAATTTGCGGGTGTTCTGGCGCGCGTGCGCGGCAAACTCGGTCTATAACTTCCCGCGTGCTGGCATATTTCTGCGAACGAGTGACCAGATTTTAATATTTGGTCACATACTTCGCGCGAACCTCGGACATCGTGCTGGCTATTGCCGGGAACTGGACACTTGCCGTCGCTTTACGGCACACTCGCCGCGCTGTGTCGAATTGCCCTACAAATCCAAGGAATCTGCAGATGGCAACGCTACTGGTGCTTCACGGCCCCAACCTGAACATGCTCGGGCTCCGCGAACCGGGCCACTACGGCGCCGTGACCCTGGCCCAGATCAACCAGGACCTGGAACAGCGCGCCCGCGCCGCAGGCCATCACCTGCAGTACCTGCAGAGCAATGCCGAGTACGAGCTGATCGACCGTATTCACGCCGCACGCAACGAGGGTGTGGACTTCATCCTGATCAATCCGGCTGCTTTCACCCACACAAGCGTCGCATTACGTGACGCATTGCTTTCGGTGAGCATCCCATTCATCGAAGTGCACCTGTCCAACGTGCACAAACGCGAACCGTTCCGTCACCACTCCTACTTCTCCGATGTAGCCGTAGGGGTGATCTGCGGCCTGGGCGCCAGCGGGTATCGCCTGGCCCTGGAGGCCGCACTGGAACAACTGGCTGCCAACGCACAGCCCTGATGATAGAAGCCCTGGCCTGAGTGGGCCGGGGTTCGAGAAAAACGTTTCAGATACGTTTTTAACTTAATGCCCCCTGACCGAACCTTTGGGAGTTGATGATTAATGGATATCCGTAAAGTCAAGAAACTGATCGAGCTGCTGGAAGAGTCTGGCATCGACGAACTGGAGATCAAGGAAGGCGAAGAGTCGGTCCGTATCAGCCGTCACAGCAAGACCCCAGCCGCTCAACAGTTCTACGCACCTGCGCCAATGGCTGCCGCGCCTGTAGCTGCTCCGGCCGCTGCTGCCCCGGTTGCCGAAGCTGCCGCCGCTGCCCCGGCCCTCAAAGGCACCGTGATCCGTTCGCCAATGGTCGGTACCTTCTACCGCAAGCCTTCGCCGACCTCGCCGAACTTCGCTGAAGTTGGCCAGAGCGTGAAGAAAGGCGACACCCTGTGCATCGTCGAAGCGATGAAGATGATGAACCACATCGAAGCCGATGTCGGCGGCGTTATCGACGCCATCCTGGTGGAAGACGGTCAGCCGGTTGAGTTCGACCAGCCGCTGTTCACCATCGTTTGATTCGCGGAGAGCCAACGATGTCTGGGAAGCTGGAAAAAGTCCTGATCGCCAACCGCGGGGAAATTGCCCTGCGGATCCTGCGTGCCTGCAAAGAACTGGGCATCAAGACCGTCGCCGTGCACTCCACGGCCGACCGCGAACTGATGCACCTGGGCCTGGCAGACGAGTCGGTCTGCATTGGTCCTGCTTCGTCCAAAGATTCGTACCTGCACATCCCGGCGATCATCGCCGCCGCTGAAGTGACAGGCGCTACCGCCATCCACCCGGGTTACGGCTTCCTCGCGGAAAACGCCGACTTCGCCGAGCAGGTGGAGAAGTCCGGTTTCGCCTTCATCGGCCCGCGCGCCGACACCATTCGCCTGATGGGCGACAAGGTTTCGGCCAAGGACGCGATGATCAAGACCGGCGTACCGACCGTACCGGGCTCCGATGGCCCGCTGCCGGAAGACGAAGAGGTCGCCCTGGCGATCGCGCGTGATGTCGGCTACCCGGTGATCATCAAGGCCGCCGGTGGTGGTGGTGGTCGCGGTATGCGCGTGGTGCACAAGGAAGAGGACCTGATCGCCTCGGCCAAGCTCACCCGTACCGAAGCCGGTGCAGCCTTCGGCAACCCGATGGTCTACCTGGAGAAGTTCCTGACCAACCCACGTCACGTGGAAGTTCAGGTGCTGTCCGACGGCCAAGGCAACGCCATCCACCTGGGCGACCGCGACTGCTCGCTGCAGCGTCGTCACCAGAAGGTACTTGAAGAAGCACCTGCCCCGGGCATCGACGAGAAGGCCCGCCAGGAAGTCTTCAAGCGTTGCGTCGATGCGTGCGTCGAGATCGGCTACCGTGGCGCCGGTACTTTCGAGTTCCTGTACGAAAACGGCCGTTTCTACTTCATCGAAATGAACACCCGTGTGCAGGTTGAGCACCCGGTCTCGGAGATGGTCACCGGTATCGACATCGTCAAGGAGATGCTCAGCATCGCCGCTGGCAACAAGCTGTCGATCCGTCAGGAAGACGTGGTGATCCGCGGCCACTCGCTGGAGTGCCGGATCAACGCCGAAGACCCGAAGAAGTTCATTCCGAGCCCAGGCAAGGTCAAGCACTTCCACGCCCCGGGTGGCAACGGCGTTCGCGTCGATTCGCACCTGTACAGCGGTTATTCGGTTCCGCCGAACTACGACTCGCTGATCGGCAAGCTGATCACCTACGGCAAGGACCGCGACGAAGCCATGGCGCGCATGCGCAATGCCCTGGACGAGATCGTCGTCGACGGCATCAAGACCAACATCCCGCTGCACCGCGACCTGGTGCGTGATGAAGGTTTCTGCAAAGGCGGCGTGAACATCCACTACCTCGAGCACAAACTGGCCAACCAGGAGTGATCGCGTTAGCGTGATGCAGCGAAGAACCCCGGCCCTGTGCCGGGGTTCTTTTTTGTAGGGCTGCTCTCAGACCATCGGTTATGCGTTACCACGTTTACCGGCCCGATCGCTGGCAAACCTGCGCCTACAGTCAGATCAGTGCACTGAAAAACAGTGAAGAGCCCGTTGGACCCGGCTCGCCGGCGATTGGCCTGCAAGGCAGCCCCTCAAGTCATCCACAAACACACCGCACTCGCGTAAACTGCCAGCCTTCGCGCAGCCTCGGGCTGCCCCTCTCGATTTACCAAAGGTGCCCGCCATGCCTTGGCTGCAAGTACGCCTGGCCATCAGCCCGGAACAAGCCGAAACCTACGAAGACGCCCTGCTCGAAGTCGGCGCCGTATCGGTCACGTTCATGGACGCCGAAGACCAGCCCATCTTCGAACCCGACCTCAACACCACGCCGCTGTGGTCGCACACGCACCTGCTGGCACTGTTCGAGGCGGACGCCGACCCTGAGCAGGTATTCGCTCACCTGCGCCTGCTGACCGGTGCGCAGCTGCCGGAACACCAGGCCGAAGTGATCGAAGATCAGGATTGGGAACGCAGCTGGATGGACAACTTCCAGCCAATGCGCTTCGGCCGCCGCCTGTGGATCGTGCCAAGCTGGCACGAAGCGCCGGAAAAGGACGCAGTCAACCTGCTGCTTGACCCTGGCCTGGCCTTCGGCACCGGCACCCACCCGACCACCGCCCTGTGCCTGGAATGGCTCGACGGCCAACAGCTCGAAGGCACCCAGGTGCTGGACTTCGGCTGCGGCTCGGGCATTCTGGCCATCGCTGCATTGTTGTTGGGCGCACGCGAAGCGGTCGGTACCGACATCGACGTGCAGGCCATCGAAGCCTCGCGTGACAACGCCCAGCGCAATGGCGTCGCCGACGAGAAGCTGGCGCTGTACCTGCCCGAGCATATGCCGGCCATGCAGGCCGACGTGCTGGTCGCCAATATCCTGGCTGGCCCTTTGGTCTCGCTGGCGCCGCAGCTGTCCGGCCTGGTACGCCCAGGTGGCCTGCTCGCGTTGTCTGGCATCCTTGCCGAACAGGGTGAGGAGGTCGCCGCGGCCTACGCCGCCGACTTCGAGCTGGACCCGATCGTCGTGCGCGACGGCTGGGTGCGCATCAGTGGTCGCCGCCGCTAAGCGGGCCTAAAATACTTCTCTGCACAGCTCCCGGATCGCCGCATGACCGACAGTTTCGTCACCCAGTGCCCGCATTGCCAGACCAGCTTTCGCGTCACCCATCACCAGTTGAGCGTGGCGCGCGGCGTAGTGCGCTGCGGCCATTGCCTGCAGGTGTTCAACGCGGCGAAGCAACTGCTGGAGCAGAACCGCGCCAGCGCCGCCCCGGCCGTGCCGCCGATACCGGTGGTCGCGCCCGTCACCGCGCCCGAGCCCCCGGTCAGCGAGCGCTCAGCCGCCGAGCCGCAAGACTGGGCAGCCACAGCGCAAGCCCTCGACGAACTCGACCTGGACCAGGAACTGGCCCGCCTCGAACGCCGTGGCAAGCCAGACGAGCCGCGCCCTGCCGCGCCTGCCGATGCACTGCAGGCACGGCGTGACGAGCCCGCCGCCGAGCCCCATGGCGACGCACTGTTCGGTAATGCAACCGACGATCACCATGAGCCGCTGGAAACCGTCGATCCCGCCCCGGTACTGCTGGAGCAGGAGCCACTGGACCTGGAGCCCGCCCCAGGCGATCGCACCGAGCCCACACTGGACGGCAACCTGGACCTGGACTTCGATGATGAACCTGCCACGCATCGGGCTGCCGAGCGCGATAACGCGCACGACTTTTCCGAGCGGCTGTCGCCAGATGACGAACCCGTTCACGAAAAAGGCCTGAGCGCCCGCGATGATGACGATACGGATCTGCATCTGGCGGCGCACGATGACACCCCTGCCCCGGCGCTGACCGGCGAGCGCCTTGAACCTGGCTTCACTGCCAAGCCCCAGCGCCCGTCACGCAAGGAGCCGCTCATCGACGTGGTCGACGACCCTCTGCAACTGGGCTGGGAGAAGCCGCGCCCCCACTGGGGCAAACGCGTGCTCTGGGGCTTGCTCACCCTGCTGGCCGCCGGCCTGCTGGCATTCCAGTACGTGTGGTTCCATTTCGACGAAATGGCGCGCCAGGACCAGTACCGCCCGCTCTTCCAGCAACTGTGCCCGATGCTTGGCTGCGAGGTGCCCACCCGTGTCGACATCGGCCGAATCAAGAGCAGCAACCTGGTGGTGCGCAGCCACCCTGACTTCAAGGGCGCGCTGATCGTCGATGCGATCATCTACAACCGCGCGCCCTTCGCCCAGCCGTTCCCGCTGCTGGAACTGCGTTTTGCCGACCTCAATGGCCAATTGATCGCCAGCCGGCGCTTCAAGCCGAGCGAGTATCTCTCGGGTGAATTGGCCGGCCGTGGCGAAATGCCCAGCCAGACGCCGATCCACATTGCCCTGGACATCCTCGACCCTGGCCCGAAAGCAGTGAACTACAGCCTCAGCTTCCGCTCCCCCGAATAAACGTCGAGCGGCAAGCTGCAAGAGAAGCGAGCCGACAACCGGTCTGCTTCCTCTTGCCGCTTGAAGCTGAAGCTTGTAGCCCAAAGGCATAAGCCTACAACTGTTCAGAATTTATCCAAATCCATCTTTATCCGGTCACCGAGAGCGGGTATTATGCCAACCCTTTTTCGACTCCAATGATTCGGCCCCACAACAGGGAACACCTATGTCGGCGGTACGCATCGGCCCATACACACTACGCAACAACCTGATCCTCGCGCCCATGGCCGGGGTCACGGACCAGCCTTTCCGTACACTTTGCAAGCGCCTGGGCGCGGGCATGGTGGTGTCGGAGATGGTCAGCAGCGACATGAGCCTGTGGAACAGCCGCAAGTCGAGCCTGCGCCGCATTCACGAAGGCGATCCCGAGCCGCGCTCGGTACAGATCGCCGGTGGCGATGCGCAGATGATGGCGGCGGCGGCCAGGGCCAACGTCGAAGCTGGCGCCCAGATCATCGACATCAACATGGGTTGCCCGGCGAAAAAAGTCTGCAACAAAGCTGCAGGCTCTGCTTTATTGAGAGATGAAGTTTTGGTCAGCGAGATTCTCCACGCCGTCGTCGGCGCGGTGGACGTCCCGGTGACCCTGAAGATCCGCACCGGTTGGGACCGGGCGAACAAGAACGGCCTGAACGTGGCGAGGATCGCCGAGCAGGCTGGCATCCAGGCGCTGGCGGTGCATGGCCGCACACGCGCCGACCTGTACACCGGCGAAGCCGAATACGACACCATCGCTGCCATCAAGCAGGCGGTGTCCATCCCGGTTTTTGCCAACGGCGATATCACTTCGCCAGAAAAGGCCCGGGCGGTGCTGGACGCCACCGGCGTCGACGGTCTGCTGATTGGCAGGGCCGCCCAGGGGCGGCCCTGGATCTTTCGCGAGATCGAGCATTACCTGGGGACTGGCCAGTATTTGCCGGCCCCGCAGCTGGACGAAGTGGAACGTATCCTGCTGGAGCACCTTGCCGCGCTGCACGCCTTCTATGGCGATGTGATGGGCGTACGTATCGCCCGCAAGCACGTTGGCTGGTACCTGGCAACACGACCCGGCGGCAAGGAGTTTCGCTCCCGGTTCAACGCTTTGGAAGACACACAAGCGCAGTGCGCCAACGTTCGAGCGTATTTCAGCGAACGTCGACAGAGCCTTGAGACAGAGGACGGACAAGGGGTGGCCGCATGACGATGATGACCGAGACATTAGTGAGTGGAACAACGCCCGTGAGCGACAACGCCAACCTCAAACAGCACCTCAACACGCCGAGCGAAGAGGGCCAGACCCTTCGTGACAGCGTCGAGAAGGCGCTGCACAACTACTTCGCACACCTGGAAGGCGCTACCGTCACTGACGTGTACAACCTGGTGCTCTCCGAAGTCGAGGCGCCCCTGCTCGAAAGCGTGATGAATTACGTCAAGGGCAACCAGACCAAGGCCAGCGAGATGCTCGGGCTCAACCGAGGCACCCTGCGCAAGAAACTCAAGCAGTACGACTTGTTGTAAGCCAGAATCCCAATCAGAAAAGGCGGCTCCCTGAACAGAGGCGCCTTTTTTGCTGACTCCACCGCGTTATTGGAATCCGAAATGACCGACCAGACTACCCGCCTGCCAGTCCGCCGCGCCCTGATCAGCGTCTCCGACAAGACCGGTATCCTCGAATTCGCTCGTGAGCTGCAGCAGCTCGGTGTCGAGATCCTGTCCACCGGCGGCACCTACAAGCTGCTCAAGGACAACGGCGTGAACGCGGTGGAAGTGGCCGACTACACCGGCTTCGCCGAAATGATGGACGGCCGGGTCAAGACCCTGCACCCGAAGATCCACGGCGGCATCCTCGGCCGTCGCGGTGTCGACGACGCCATCATGAACGAGCACGGCATCAAGCCGATCGATCTGGTCGCCGTCAACCTGTACCCATTCGAAGCCACCATCGCAAAACCTGGCTGTGACCTGCCGACCGCCATCGAGAACATCGACATCGGTGGCCCGACCATGGTCCGTTCGGCTGCCAAGAACCACAAGGACGTCGCTATCGTGGTCAACGCCGGCGACTACGCCAGCGTCCTCGAGGGCCTCAAGGCCGGCGGCCTGACCTACGCCCAGCGTTTCGACCTGATGCTCAAGGCCTTCGAGCACACTGCCGCTTACGACGGCATGATCGCCAACTACATGGGCACCATCGACCAGGCCAAGGACACGCTGTCCACCGAAGCGCGCAGCGAGTTCCCGCGCACCTTCAACAGCCAGTTCGTCAAGGCTCAGGAAATGCGCTACGGCGAGAACCCGCACCAGAGCGCGGCGTTCTACGTTGAAGCCAACAAAGGCGAAGCCAGCGTTTCTACCGCCATCCAGCTGCAGGGCAAGGAGCTGTCGTTCAACAACGTGGCCGACACCGATGCCGCGCTCGAGTGCGTGAAGAGCTTCGTCAAGCCGGCCTGCGTCATCGTCAAGCACGCCAACCCATGCGGCGTCGCCGTGGTGCCTGAAGACGAGGGCGGTATCCGCAAGGCCTACGACCTGGCCTACGCTACCGACACCGAATCGGCCTTCGGCGGGATCATCGCCTTCAACCGCGAACTGGATGGCGAAACCGCCCAGGCCATCGTCGAGCGCCAGTTCGTCGAAGTGATCATCGCCCCGAAAATCTCCCAAGCTGCCCGCGACGTGGTGGCTGCCAAGCAAAACGTACGTCTGCTGGAGTGCGGCGAGTGGCCAGCCGAGCGCGCCGCCGGTTGGGACTTCAAGCGCGTCAACGGTGGCCTGCTGGTGCAGAGCCGCGACAACGGCATGATCACCGCAGATGACCTGAAGATCGTCACCAAGCGTGCACCGACCGAGCAGGAAATCCACGACCTGGTGTTCGCCTGGAAAGTGGCCAAGTTCGTCAAGTCCAACGCCATCGTCTACGCCAAGCAGCGCCAGACCATCGGCGTGGGCGCCGGCCAGATGAGCCGCGTCAACTCCGCGCGCATCGCGGCCATCAAGGCAGAGCATGCCGGCCTGCAGGTGCAAGGTGCGGTCATGGCGTCGGACGCGTTCTTCCCGTTCCGTGATGGCATCGACAATGCAGCTAAAGTGGGTATCAGCGCCGTGATCCAGCCAGGTGGTTCGATGCGCGATGCTGAAGTCATCGCCGCTGCCGACGAAGCTGGCATCGCGATGGTGTTCACCGGTATGCGCCACTTCCGCCACTGATAGCAGCGGCAAGCTTTAAGCTGCAAGCTGCAAGCAAGAGCAGGCCCAGTCGCTCCTGCTTGCAGCCACAGCCCCTTGAATCCCTGAGTTGTGAGCATTTGAAAGGATCAGCGCGAACCGCTTTTGCTTGACGCTTGCAGCTTGCAGCTTCTCCGAAGGAGCCTGTAATGAAAGTTTTGATCATCGGCAGCGGCGGCCGTGAGCACGCCCTGGCCTGGAAAGTCGCCCAGGACCCACGCGTCGAGAAAGTATTCGTCGCCCCCGGCAACGCCGGTACCGCCATTGAAGCCAAGTGCGAGAACGTCGCCATCGACGTCACCGCCCTTGAGCAACTGGCAGACTTCGCCGAGAAGAACGTCGACCTGACCATCGTGGGCCCCGAGGCGCCGCTGGTCATCGGTGTGGTCGACCTGTTCCGCAGCCGCGGCCTGGACTGCTTCGGCCCGACCAAGGGCGCGGCCCAGCTGGAAGGTTCCAAGGCCTTCACCAAGGACTTCCTGGCTCGCCACAAGATCCCGACCGCCGACTACCAGAACTTCACCGAGATCGAGCCGGCCCTGGCCTACCTGCAGGAAAAAGGCGCGCCGATCGTGATCAAGGCCGACGGCCTGGCCGCAGGCAAAGGCGTGATCGTCGCCATGACCCTGGAAGAAGCCGAAGCCGCCGTGCGTGACATGCTCGCGGGCAACGCCTTTGGCGACGCCGGTTCGCGCGTGGTGATCGAAGAGTTCCTCGACGGCGAGGAAGCCAGCTTCATCGTGATGGTCGACGGCCACAACGTGCTGCCAATGGCCACCAGCCAGGACCACAAGCGCGTCGGTGATCAGGACACCGGCCCGAACACGGGCGGTATGGGTGCCTACTCCCCTGCCCCGGTCGTTACCGCCGATGTACACCAGCGCGTGATGGACCAGGTAATCTGGCCGACCGTGCGCGGCATGGCCGAAGAAGGCAACGTGTACACCGGCTTCCTGTATGCCGGCCTGATGATCGACAAGGCGGGCAACCCCAAGGTCATCGAGTTCAACTGCCGCTTTGGCGACCCGGAAACCCAGCCGGTCATGCTGCGCCTGGAGTCGAGCCTGGTGCTGCTGATCGAAGCCGCTTTCGCCAAGGCGCTGGACAAGGTCGAAGCGCAGTGGGACCCCCGCCCAAGCCTGGGTGTGGTGCTGGCTGCCGGCGGTTACCCGGGCGACTACGCCAAGGGCGACGCGATCAGCGGCCTGGAGGCCGCAGCCAAGATCGAAGGCAAGGTGTTCCATGCCGGTACTTCGCTCAAGGACGGCCAGGTAGTGACCAACGGTGGCCGCGTGCTCTGCGCCACGGCCATGGGCAGCACGGTTGCCGATGCCCAGCAGCAGGCTTACCGCCTGGCCAAGGAAGTCACCTGGAACGGTAGCTTCTACCGTACCGACATCGGCTACCGGGCTATCGCCCGCGAGCGCGGTGAACACCAGCAATAACCTTTACCGGATAGCCGCAGCGTCTTGCGCATGCGGCCTTCGGCTCGTCGACAGGGCCCCATCGCGGGCCTTGCCTTCGACTTGGCGCGCCGCGCATAGTTACTACACGGCACATCAGCTAGGAAGGGATCTCGTAGTGCGTCGGCTTCGGATTGCCACAGCTCTGATCGTCAGCTTGCTGACCCTGCTCTGCCTGCTCCCGGCTTCGGCTGACCAAGGCGGAGGCTGGTCCGTTTTGCTCGACGAACAAGCCAACCTGCAATTGAGCGACGTCCGCTCGGATCGCTATCGCAACCAGTTCAGCCCTACTACGCTGAGCGACCTCGATGCCGCACCGGCGCAACAGGCCCTGTGGCTGCACTATCGCCTCGAACCGGGTGATCAGGAGCAACTGCTGCGGGTCTTTGCCCCGGACCTTTCACGCCTGGACCTCTACGCCCTCGACGGCGACAGGCTATTACGCCAGCTGCACCACGGGCGCCAGGCCAGCAACGCCAGCACGACCCTGCGCGGCAGCGATCACGTATTGCCCCTGCCAAACAGCCGCAAAGCGGTGGACATCTACCTGCGCCTGGTTTCCGAGCATCAGCTGCGCCCGGCCATCAGCCTGGAGCCTGCGGCAGTCGCCGCTTCAAACCATGGCCAGCCGTTGCTGTTCGGCATGCTCTTCGGCGGCCTGGTCATGCTCATACTGCACAACCTGATCCGCTTTCTGTACACCCGCTCCAGCACCACCCTGATCCTTGCGCTGTACCATGGGCTGATGCTGCTCAGCGGCCTGATCCTGCTCAACCTCAGCGGCCCCTGGTGGCACCTGTGGCACAGCGCGCAAACCCCGGCCGCCTACCTGACCCTGGTACTGGCGGGCCTCGCGGGGCTGTATTTCACCCAGCACTTCTTCTCGCGCTGCAACTCACCGCAGCTCAATCGCTTGCTGCAGGGCGAAATGCTGGTGGCCGGGGTCAGCGGCCTGATCCTGCTGTTCGTGGATACCCTGCCGCTCAACCTGATGACCTACGCCCTGCTGGCCCTGGGCAGTGTGAGCATGCTGCTGGTCAGCAGCTACCACTGGTACAAAGGTTATGCGCCGGCACGCCTGTTCAGCCTGGCAATGGTGGTGTTCAACCTGGGCGGGCTGGTGCTGCTGCCGGCCCTGCTTGGCCTGACCCGCACCTCGACGCCCTGGCTGCTGTGCATTCTGCTCGGGTTGACGGTGGCCAGCGGCCTGCTGCTCAACCTGGCGGTCAGCGAGCGCCTGCGGCGGATGAGCGAAGAGCGCTTCAGCGCCAGCCGCGCACTGGCGGCCAGCGATGCCGAAATCAATGCCAAGGCCGAGTTCCTGGCCAAGATCAGCCATGAAATCCGCACGCCCATGAACGGCGTGCTGGGCATGACCGAACTGCTGCTGGGCACGCCACTGTCGGTCAAACAACGTGACTACGTGCAGACCATCCACAGCGCCGGCAACGAACTGCTCACACTGATCAACGAAATTCTCGACATTTCCAAACTCGAGTCGCGACAGATCGAACTGGACGATGTGCAGTTCGACCTCAATGCCCTGATCGAAGACTGCCTGAACATCTTCCGCGCCAAGGCCGAACAACAGAACATCGAGCTGATCAGCTTCACCCAGCCACAAGTGCCACGGGTCATCAGCGGTGACCCGACGCGCCTGCGCCAGGCCCTCTCCAGCCTGCTGGAAAACGCCCTGAAAAATACCGACCAGGGCGAAATCCTCCTGGTCGTTGCACTGGACCAGCGCGGCGAGGTGCCGCGCCTGCGTATCGCCGTGCAGGACAGCGGCGAGCCACTGCCTGCGGCCGAACGTGAAGCCCTGCTGCAGGCAGAGCTGCACAGCCATCACTTCCTTTCCAGCAACAAGCTTGGCGGCCACCTTGGGCTGATCATCGCCAAGCAGTTGATCGGCCTGATGCAAGGCGAGTTCGGCATCAAGAGCAGCACCAGCATGGGCAACACCCTGTGGCTGACCCTGCCGCTCGACCCCTCTCGCCTGGAGCAACCCTTGGCCGACCTCGACAGCCCATTGCGCGACGCCCGGGTGCTGGTGGTGGACGACAACGACACCTGCCGCAAGGTGCTGGTGCAGCAGTGCAGCGCCTGGGGCATGAACGTGAGTGCCGTACCCTCGGGCAAGGAGGCCTTGGCCCTGCTACGGACCAAGGCGCACCTGCGTGACTATTTCGACGCGGTCTTGCTCGACCAGAACATGCCGGGCATGACCGGCATGCAGCTGGCGGCCAAGATCAAGGAAGACCCAAGCCTGAACCACGACATCCTCGTGGTGATGCTCACCGGTATCAGCAATGCACCGAGCAAAGTCATTGCCCGTAATGCCGGGGTCAAGCGCATCCTGGCCAAACCGGTGGCCGGCTACACCCTCAAGACCACTCTGGCCGAGGAGTTGGCCCAGCGCGGCCGCGAACAGACCGTGCCGACGCCCTTGCCAGGCACACCGCCCACCCACGAGCTGCCGGGCGACTTCCGCGTGCTGGTCGCCGAGGACAACAGCATCTCGACCAAGGTGATCCGCGGCATGCTGGGCAAACTCAACCTCGAACCGGACACCGCCAGCAATGGTGAGGAAGCCCTGCAAGCCATGAAGGCCCAGCGTTATGACCTGGTGCTGATGGATTGTGAAATGCCGGTACTGGACGGTTTCTCTGCCACTCAGCAACTGCGCGCCTGGGAAGTCGCCAACCAGCGCCAGCGCACCCCGGTGGTGGCACTGACCGCGCACATCCTGGCCGAACACAAAGAGCGCGCACGGCTGGCCGGCATGGACGGGCACATGGCCAAGCCGGTGGAGCTGTCGCAATTGCGCGAGTTGATCCAGTATTGGGCGAACCAGCGGGAAGCCAAGACCGATCCGCTGCATACTTCGTAACCGATAAAGCGCTGTAGGAGCGGCCTTGTGTCGCGAAAGGGCTGCGCAGCAGCCCCAGAATTTCAGCAGCACCACACGGAACTGGGGCTGCTGCGCACCCCTTCGCGACACAAGGCCGCTCCTACAAAGGACTCACCCTCATGCTTCATGAGTTGTTCAGTGTCTACCTGAAGATGCTGGTGCTCTACAGCCCGTTCTTCGTGCTGTCGTGCTTCATCAGCCTGACCCGTGGCCACTCCAGCAAGGAGCGCAAACAGCTGGCCTGGAAGGTTGCCTTCGCCGCCTTGGTCGCCAGCGTGTTGCTGTACCTGTTCGGGCGGGCGATCTTCGGCATCTTCGGCATCACGGCCGATGCCTTCCGCATCGGCGCCGGCAGCGTGCTGTTCATCTCTGCCTTGGGCATGGCCCAGGGCAAACCGGCCGTGCAGGCCGACAACGTGCAGCAGGACGTGACCATCGTACCGCTGACCATCCCGCTCACCGTAGGCCCGGGCACCATAGGCGCCCTGCTGGTGATGGGCGTCAGCCAGCCGCACTGGGACGACAAGTTGCTGGCCATCGTCAGTATCGCGCTGGCCAGCTTCACCGTGGGCCTGGTGCTGTATCTGTCGCACGGGATCGAGCGCATTCTCGGCGATCAAGGCCTGCAGATCGTCAGCCGGCTGATGGGGCTGTTTGTCTGCGCCTTGGCGGCGCAGATCATCTTCACCGGCATCAGGGGCTACCTGGTCGGCTAGCCCTGCGACTCAGGGCGCAACAGGATACCAGCGCGGGGTATAGACCCACTGCCCACCGTCGGCACGGGCAAAGGTACAGGTCGTGGAAGAACCGACCAGGACCATGGTGCGCATGTCGACCATCTCTGGCGTCAGCTCGGCGAGGGTGACCACCCTCAGCGTCTGCCCCGGCCTGCCGATGTCACGCCCCAGCACCACGGGTGTATTACCATCCCGGTGCTGGCGCACGATTTCCAGCGCGCGCCCAAGCTGCCAAGGGCGCGAACGCGAGATCGGGTTGTAGAAGGCCAGCACCAGGTCGGCCTGGGCCGCCAGGGCCAGCCGATGCTCGATGGTCGGCCACGGTTTGAGGTTGTCCGATAGCGACATCACGCAGAAGTCATGCCCCAGCGGCGCGCCCGCCTGAGCGGCAGTGGCCAGCGAGGCCGAAACCCCTGGCAGGATTTCCAGATCGACACGATGCCAGGCGGGGTCAGTGGACCCGTGCAACGCTTCCAGCACGGCGGCGGCCATGGCGAATACCCCCGGGTCACCCGACGACACCACCACCACCGAGCGCCCTTGTGCGGCGAGCTCGAAAGCATGACGCGCGCGCTGCATTTCTTCGCGATTGTCGGTGCAATGTTGCACCTGGTCGTCGCGGAACGGCCCGGCCATGCGTACGTAGGTTTCGTAACCGAGAATATCTTCGGCGCGTGCCAGCTCGGCTTTGACCGCCGGCACCATCAGCTCGGCGGCGCCAGGGCCAAGGCCGATGACGGCCAGGCGACCACGCCTGCGGCCCAGTTGGTTGACCTTGACAGGCACCGATGCCAGCGCAATGACCAGGCCCCCTTGTTCGATCAGGCGCGCATCCGGCAGTGCTTCGGCGGCCATGCTGACAAGCGTGCTTTCTTTGGCAGCAAAACGCAGTGCGACACCCAGCACCTTGGCCGCTGCCTGCAAGGACGGTTCGGCCATGGCCTGTTCGGCAACCAGCAGGCACGCCAGTGACTGCTCGGCGATGCCCGCCTCACGCAGGGCATCGCTGACGCGTTCAACCAGATCAGGACCGCCCGCATCCACCGCAACCACCACCGAACGGGGGTGGATCAGCAACTCGTCACGGCTGGCCGGGCGCGCAGTGCATCCCACATGAATGGTGCGCTGGGCGGCTTCACTGGCCGGCAATTGGGCGTGAGCCAGCCAAGGCGCATCGCCCTCGATACGTACCGCCTCGCCCGCCAGCAGATCGGAAACGAAACGCTTGCCCTGTTCGATATCCGCCAGCGCGTAGCCCTCGGGTGGGTTCAACAGGCAGGTGCCGAAACGCAGCTCGCCACTGGTGGTGATCGCCGCCGCCACGCCCAGCGCCTCACCGATCTCGCGGGCCATGACATTGACGCCGCTCAGCCCGCCAAGCAGCGGCACTACCGCACTGCCGTCCTCGGCCACCGCCAGCACCGGCGGCTCCGCACCTTTCTCGCTGAGCAGGCTGGCCAGGCTACGGATGACGATACCCGCCGCACACAGGGCTATGATCGGCGTGTCTTGTAGATACAGGGCGCGCAGCGTGTCG
Source organism: Pseudomonas sp. BNK-30 (assembly GCF_047456185.1). Lineage (NCBI taxonomy): Bacteria > Pseudomonadati > Pseudomonadota > Gammaproteobacteria > Pseudomonadales > Pseudomonadaceae > Pseudomonas > Pseudomonas sp. BNK-30. The sequence continues at coordinate 5,392,905 of NZ_CP179904.1, read as the reverse complement.
CCAAATGCTTCGTAGTACTGGTCGGCCATCTCGACCCGGCCGCTCAGGCCATGGATCGTCGCCTGTGGATAATGCTGCTGAATGCGCCGCGCGGTGGCCACGCTGCCAGCGCCGAGCACGATGATTGCCGGTGCCTTGTGCATGCTCATCCCTGCCATTTTTCACCCGGCACGATGATCAGCGAGAAGTACGGTGATGACTGTGGGTCCACCTGGTCCAGCGCGACGATTTTCTGATTTGCCATGGTCGCCCGCTCGACGTACAGCGCTCGCCCGTCCAGGCCCAGTTCGCCCAGCACCTGGCGCACCTTGGGGAAGTTGCGGCCCAGCTTCATGATCACTGCCGCATCGGCATCGGCCAGGCGCCGCTTGAGTTCTTCGGCCGGCAGCACGCCCGACAGCACCGACAGGCTCTGGTTGCGGTAAACCAGGGGTGCTCCCAGTACCGACGCGCCTCCCAGCATCGAGCAGACACCAGGGATCACTTGCGCGTCATAGCGCTGCGCCAGACGGTCATGCAGGTACATGTAGGAGCCGTAAAAGAACGGGTCGCCCTCGCAGATCACCGCGACATCGCGGCCGGCATCGAGGTGCTCGGCCACCTGCACGCTGGCCTCGTCATAAAAATCGCTGATGACCTGCTCGTACGACAACGGTGCCGGCAACGCCTCGGTGGTCACCGGATAGACCAGCGGCAGCAGCGTTTGCGCTGGCTGCAGGTGCGCCTCGATGATGCCGAAGGCATTGCCACGCTTACCCTTGGCCACGAAGTAGGCGACCACTGGGGCCTCGCGCAGCAAGCGCAGGGCCTTGAGGGTGATCAGCTCAGGGTCGCCAGGGCCTACACCCAGGCCCAGCAGACGTCCACGCGGCGCCATCATTCCACCTCCGTGGCGAGGGCATTGACCGCGGCAGCAGCCATCGCGCTACCGCCCAGGCGGCCCTGCATGATCACGAACGGGACGCCCCGGCTGTCGGCGGCGAGCATGGCCTTGGACTCCGCCGCACCGACGAAGCCAACCGGGAAACCGAGGATCAGCGCAGGCTTTGGTGCACCTGCATCGATCATTTCCAGCAAGTAGAACAGTGCGGTCGGCGCGTTGCCGATCACCACCACGCTGCCCTCCAGGTAAGGCCGCCACAGCTCCAGAGCCACCGCCGAGCGGGTATTGCCGGCATCTTTGGCCAGGGCCGGGACACTCGGGTCGCGCAGGGTGCAGATCACCTTGTTGTCGGCGGGCAGGCGTGCACGGGTGATGCCTTCGGCGACCATGTGCGCATCGCAGAGGATCGGCGCGCCGTTGGCCAGGGCCTGGCGCCCGGCGCGGCCGGCACCTTCGGAGAACTGCAGGCCGTCGATGGCCTCGACCATGCCACAGGCATGGATCACACGTACGGCGAGTTTCTCGAGGTCTGCGGGGATCCGCTCGAGCCGGGCCTCCTCACGGATGATCCGGAAGGAATTGCGATAGATCTCCTGACCATCGCGGATGTAATCAATCATCAAGGTGCTCCGTCGGCAGGTCGAGCATGGCGCCTGCTTCGTTCAAGGTGAGGTTGGCGGCGCGCAGGGCACCGAAGCCCGGCAGGCGCGCGTCACGCAAATAGAGGTCATAGCGGCCCGGCGAGCGGGCCAGCAGTGTGGCCGGGGCGACATGGGCCACGGCGCAGGATCGGGGGCAACCAGACAGGTGCACACTGGCAGGGGCGCCAGCGGGCAACAGGGCCGCCAGGGCCAGGGCATCGGCCTTGGTTTCGCCGTGCGCCTTGGCGCAGCCGCTGGCGCCGGTGCAGGCAACCAGGCGGGCCAAGGGTTCATGGCTGTGGCAGAGCAGGCCCAGGGCCGACAACTCACGTTGCGCCGGGGCGATGCTCGCGCCAGCTACAGAGGTCAGCATCAGGCTCTGCCAGGGGCTCAGGCGCAGGCTGCCATCACCGTGTTCACGCGCGATTCGCGCCGCACCGCGCAGCATGTCGGCGCTGAGCCTGCCAAGCGGCGGGGCAACGCCCAGGGCCATGCCCTGCAGCTGCTCAACGGCACCCAGCCATGGGCTGTTGCCCGCTTTGCGGCGCCAATCGAGCACGGCATCATCCCGGCGGATCGCCAGCCCTAGCCCCTCGATGAATCGCTCCACTGAGCAGTTTTCAAGCAACTGGCGCATGCGCGCCTGGTCCGGGCTGGCCAGGTCGAGGAAGCGCTCAAGCACTGCGCGCACCAGCGCCAGCCCCTGTTCCACCGGCACCGCACCCAGCACCTGGCCGTCAGCCGGGCAACCGGCCAGGCCGAACGCCAGCCAGGTGCGTTGCTCGAGTCGCACGGCTGACAGCCATAGATCGTGCGGGTGCTCGAGCATCGCCAGGCCTTCGCCGCCGTCCAGTTGCACCGCGAACTTGGCCGATAACTGGTGAAAGCGCGGTGTGCCTTGCAGCATGTCGAGGATGTGTTCGGCCAGGGGACGAACATCCAGCACCATCAAGGGGTCATGCCCGGCCAAGGGGCTGAGCATCAGGTTGCGCACATCGTCACTGGCAGCATTGCGTGGGCCCAGGCCTGCTGCCAGCAGGCTTTCGATCAGGCCGGCGTGATCGTCGCCAATGCCACGGACCTGCAGGTTGCCGCGGTTGGTCGCCTCGATCACGCCACCGGCGAAACGCTCGGCAGCCGCTGCCACGGCATCGGCCTGATCGGCCAGCAGCAGCCCACCGGGCAGTTTGATCCGGCAGATCCCGCCATCAAGGGCACTGACGATGCGCCACAACCCCGGGCAAGCCGAGGGACGGGGCGATACGGGTGGGGTATGGGCCTGCTTCAAAGGGACGTCCGGCAATCGCTGAAAATGCGCTTGAGTGTAGAAGGCGCGGTATTATGCCTGCTTTGTCCGGCGGCATGAAAAGCCGGTGGTCGAGCATCGCTGGCGATTGAACAGAAATTCATCACCGCGTCGCCCCCTTTGCCGGCTTAGGGGGGCGATGCGCCCCCAAAAATGGCGGATCAGAAACACATGACACCCTGGCTGACAGTAGTAGGCATCGGCGAAGACGGCTTCAGCGGCCTGGGCAAGCAGGCCCGACGCGCCCTGCTCGGCGCTTCGCGGATCATCGGCAGCCCACGTCAGCTGGCCCTGCTGCCGCGCTGCGTAAGCGCCGCCCGCGAACATTGGCCGAGCCCGTTCTCGCTCGCCCCGGTACTGGCTCGGCGCGGTGAGCAGGTGTGCGTGCTGGCCAGCGGTGACCCGATGTTCTACGGCGTCGGCGCCAGCCTGGCGCGGCAGGTGCCGGCCCAAGAGCTGCAGGTACTGTCGATGCCCTCCTCTTGCGCCCTGGCCGCTGCCCGCCTTGGCTGGCCGCTGCAGGATGTGCAGGTGGTGTCTCTGGTCGCGCGCCCCCTGGCCTCTCTCAACGCCCACCTTTACAGCGGCATGCGCCTGCTGGTGCTGAGCAACGACGGGGATAGCCCGGCAGCCATCGCCGCCCTGCTGCGCGAGCGCGGTTTCGGGCCAAGCCGCCTGCAGGTGTTCGAGCACCTCGGCGGCCCTGCCGAACGCCACTTGGCGGGCATCGCCGATGACTGGGCCCAACCCCAGGTCGCCGCGCTGAACCTGGTTGCCATCGAGTGCCAGGCTGCTGCCGACGCTCCGCGGCTGTCACGCGCAGCCGGCCTGCCGGACGATGCTTTCCGTCATGACGGCCAGCTGACCAAACGTGACGTACGGGCCATCACCCTGGCCCGCCTGGCCCCACAACCAGGCGAGTTGCTGTGGGACGTGGGCGCAGGCTGTGGCTCGATCGGCATCGAGTGGATGCGCGCCCACCCCGCCTGCCGAACACTGGCAATCGAAGCTGACGAGGGCCGTCAGGGCTTCATCGAGTACAACCGTGATGCCCTCGGCGTTCCCGGCCTGCAACTGGTGCGCGGCACGGCACCGCAGGTCTTGGCCGGGCTGGAGCGCCCCGATGCGATCTTCATCGGCGGCGGCGTCACCCGTGAAGGCGTGCTGCCGTTGTGCTGGGAGCGGCTGCGCCCCGGGGGGCGCCTGGTGGCCAATGCCGTGACACTGCAAAGCGAACTGGCACTGGCGCACTTTCGCCAACAGCATGGCGGTGAACTGACGCGCATCCATGTCGCCCAGGCCCAGCCATTGGGCGCCTTCGACACGTGGCGCCAGGCATTGCCGATCACATTGCTCGACGTGGTGAAGCCCCACGATGCGTGAAGAAACCCGCGAACAACCTGCGCCACTGCGCAGCGGCCTGACCACTGGCAGCTGCGCCACTGCCACCAGCCTGGCGGCAGCGCGCCTGCTGCTCACCGGTGTGTGCGCTGACGCCGTGAGCATCACCCTGCCCAAGGGCAAGGTGGTGCAGATGCGCCTGGAGTTCTGCCGCCGCGAGGGCGCGCGCGCCGAAGCCGGCACACTCAAGGATGCCGGCGACGACCCCGATGTCACCCATGGCGCGTTGCTCTACAGCCAGGTGCGCCTGCAGGAAGAACCGGGCATACGCTTTGTCGCAGGCGTAGGTGTCGGTACCGTCACCCGCCCCGGGCTGGTGCTCGCCGTGGGCGAGCCGGCGATCAACCCGGTACCGCGGCGCATGATCAGTGAGCACCTGCAGCAACTGGCCGACGACTGCGCCTACCGCGGCGGCTTCGAAGTCACGGTCAACGTACAGGGCGGCGAGCAGTTGGCGCTCAAGACCATGAACCCGCGCCTGGGCATCCTTGGCGGGCTGTCGATTCTCGGTACCAGCGGCATCGTGCGGCCCTTCTCCTGCGCAGCCTACATCGCCTCCATCCACCAGGGCATCGATGTGGCCCACACCAATGGCTATACCCATATCGCCGCCTGCACCGGCAATGCCAGCGAAGACACCATGCGCCGCGTGTACGGCCTGCCGGAAATTGCCCTGATCGAGATGGGCGACTTTGTCGGCGCGGTGCTCAAGCACCTGCGCAAGGTGCCGGTGCCACGCCTGTCACTGTGCGGTGGCTTTGGCAAGATCAGCAAGCTGGCCGCCGGGCACATGGACCTGCACAGCCGCCACTCGAGCATCGACCTGCCGCAACTGGCCGGGTGGGCCGCGGACATCGGCGCCGATGCCGACCTGCAGGCAGCGATCATGGCCGCCAACACCAGCCAGCAAGCCCTGGCCCTGGCACACGCCGCCGGCATCGCCTTGGGCGACGCGGTCTGCGCCCACGCCCTGGCGTTCGCCCGCAGCGTGGTGCCCGCACAGGTGCAGGTGGAAGTGTTCGCCATCGACCGCCAGGGCGGCATCGTCGGCATGGCAGGTGTGCAATGAACCGGCGCATCCTGCTGCTGGGCGGTGTCACCGAGGCACTGGCCATCGCCCGTCAGCTTGGCCCGGAGCATGTCTACAGCCTGGCTGGCATCGGCCGGGTGCCGCAGGGCCTGGCCTGCCAGGTGCGGGTCGGCGGCTATGGCGGGGCCGAAGGCCTGGCCGCCTACCTGCGCGAGGCGGGTATCACCCTGCTGATAGACGCCACCCACCCCTATGCCGCGCAGATCAGCCACAATGCCGCCGCCGCCGCACGGGCCGTGGGCATCCCGTGCTGGGCCTTGCGGCGCCCGGCATGGCAGGCCCAGCCCGGTGACGACTGGCGCGAAGTGGAGGATTGGGCGGGGCTGATCCATGCACTCAAGCCGTTCCGTCGGCCTTTGTTCACCTTGGGGCGCGAGCCGCTGCAGCATCTGGACGAGATTCCGCCAGAGCAGTTCTGGACCCTCAGGGCGTTGCAGGCCTGCCCTGGTAATGATCGCTGCGAAGTGATCGGTGCGCGGGGGCCGTTTCACCTTGACGATGAGCGGGTGCTGTTCGCACGGCGCGATATCGATGTGCTGGTCAGCAAGAACAGCGGCAGCGTGGCGACCGAGCCCAAGCTTGAGGTGGCGCGGGAGCTGGGGGTTCCAGTACTCATTCTGAAGCGCCCCACACTTCCACAGGTCGATGCTGAGTTCACCCGGTACTGCCTGTTGCTCAGCGCCCTGCATCTATGACTGGCAGCCTTTGGCAACGTATATCCCATTGACATATACCTTGCGGAATTTAAACTTCAGTCACAGTTTGCCGCTTCCAGGGAGGCCCATCATGGAGCAAGGTGCTGTCTTCAAAAGCAATCGTAGCCAGGCCATCCGCTTGCCGAAATCTGTCGCATTTCCCGAAGAGGTGACCCGCGTGGACATTGTTGCAGTGGGTCGAACCCGCATCATCACTCCCGCTGGTGAATCATGGGATAGCTGGTTTGACGGCGAAGATGCGAGCCCGGACTTCATGGCCAGCCGCGACCAACCTGCCGACCAGGAACGTGAAGGGTTTTAATGCTCAAGTACATGCTCGATACGAATATCTGCATCTTCACGATCAAGAACAAACCCCAGGTAGTTCGTGAAGCGTTCAACCGCCACCATGGTCAGCTGGCAATCAGCACCGTCACACTGATGGAGCTGGTTTACGGTGCAGAGAAATCGGCCGCTCCTGCACGAAATCTCTCGATTGTGGAGGGTTTCGTAGCGCGTCTTGAAGTACTCGACTATGACAGCCATGCAGCAGAACACAGCGGGCAGCTTCGCTCAGAACTGGCAAAGGCCGGTACGCCCATCGGTCCTTTCGATCAGTTGATTGCCGGGCATGCCCGCGCGCGGGGGCTTACCTTGGTAACCAACAACCTGCGAGAGTTCATGCGCGTTCCGGGGTTGCGGGTTGAGGATTGGCTGGCCACGCCAGGGTAAAAGACGTAGCCCTTTCCATATTCCGACAGTGGCTATCGACCATCGCTGCGCTGTGACCAGATACATTCATATGGCCGCTGGCCTGTCGTCAGTCTTAAACTCAACCCCCCTCCCCTCCGGAAAGCGTCAACCATATGGAAATGCAATGGTGGATCTGGCTGGTCTTCGGCATCGCGCTGATCCTGCTCGAACTGGTCCTGCCCACGTTCTTCATCATCTGGTTCGGCATCGGTGCCGTGCTGGTGTCGCTCATCTCGCTCGCCGCCCCCAGCCTGCAACTGGACATGCAGGTACTGTCGTGGGTGCTGTTCTCGTCGGTCACCACGGCACTCTGGTTCAAGCTGTTCCGGCGCAAGCAGCCGGATGTGCGCTGGACCGCCGAAAGCGTGATCGGCGAAGTCGGGCTGCTGATCAGCAGCGTTTCGCAATTCCAGAAAGGCCGTGTGCGGTTCCAGAAACCGATCCTGGGCAATGAGGAATGGATCTGCGTCGCTGACAGCGACATCCCGTCAGGCGAGCGTGTACGTCTCGTCGCCATCGAAGGCAATACTGCCCGGGTCATCCGGGCCTGACCGCATTAAAAGGAAGTTCGCATCATGACCAGCCTTATCGTCGTCGGCACCCTCGCCGTTTTCGTTCTGATCACTGTTTTCAAGGGTGTACGCATCGTACCCCAGGGGGAGGAGTGGATCGTCGAGCGCCTGGGCCGCTACCACAGCACACTCAAGCCCGGCCTGAACATCGTCATCCCGTACATGGACGTGGTCGCCTATCGCCTGCCGACCAAGGACATCATCCTCGATGTGCAGGAGCAGGAAATCATCACTCGCGACAATGCGGTGATCGTCGCCAATGCACTGTGTTTCGCCAAAGTGGTCGACCCGCAGAAGGCCTCCTATGGCGTGCAGAATTTCTCGTTTGCCGTCACCAGCCTGACCATGACATCGCTGCGCGCCATCGTCGGTGCCATGGACCTGGACGAAGCGCTGTCCAGCCGCGAGCAGATCAAGGCACGCCTGCGAGAGGCGATGTCCGAACAGACCGAAGACTGGGGCGTGACCGTGCGCTCGGTAGAAATCCAGGACATCAAGCCATCGGAAAACATGCAGCTGGCCATGGAACGTCAGGCGGCGGCCGAACGTGAACGTAAAGCCGACGTGACCCGTGCCGAAGGTGCCAAGCAGGCCGCCATTCTCGAGGCCGAAGCCCGCCTGCAGTCGGCCAAGCTCGATGCCGAGGCGCAAATCAACCTTGCCGAGGCTTCGGCAAAGGCGATTTCGCTGGTCAAGGACGCGGTGGGCAACGAGACGGTGCCAGCCATGTACCTGCTGGGTGAGCGCTATGTCGGCGCCATGGAGAACCTGGCCAGCAGCAACAATGCCAAGGTGGTGGTGCTGCCGGCTGATTTGCAAGAGACCGTGCGTGGCTTGATGGGCCGTAACAAGGCTTGATAGCTGCTGTAGCTTCATGGCCGGCTTGCCGGCCATGGGCTGCACAGCAGCCCCATCGACCCGCCTGCGTCACTTCACCGCACCCCATCATTTTTACCTATACTGCGCCGTACAATACCCGCCACGATTCCTGACCGGATCTCTCCATGCCCCCACGTCGGCACATCGCCTGGATAGCCTGCCTCGCAGTGCTGTTCAACCTGCTGGCCATGCCGCTGTCCTCTGCCGCGCCCAAGGGCCCGGCCGAACAGCTGCTGTGGGGGGCTTTCTGTTCCAGCATGGCAGGCAAGGCCAAGGTCGACGTCCAGGCACTGGCCAAGATCGACCTCGGCACGCAAAACGACGAGCATTCCAACATGCAGCACTGCTGGTGCTGTTCGGGAGCCTCGCCGCTGCTGGCCCTGCCAGGTTATCCGCCACAACTGCACAACCCGCCCACGTTGCTGGCCGCGCATGTTCCACCGCCAGCCGATTACCAAATGACGCCGCGCCAGCTCTGGCCCGCGCTCAACCCCCGCGCCTCTCCCCTGGTCTGAGTTCATCACGCTGTCTGCCTGAACCTGAACAGAACGGAGACTTACACCATGCTCAAGCAAGCTCTCGTAGTGGCCGCACTGCTGCTGCCCGGCGCCTTCGCCAACGCCCATGAATACACTGTGGGCGACCTGCATATCGCCCACCCCTGGTCGCTGCAACTGCCGCCGAACGCGCCCAATGTGGCCGCCTATTTCATCGTGCACAACAACGGCAAGGTCGATGACCGCCTGCTCAGCGTGGACAGCCCCATCACTGCTGACGCACAACTGCACGAACACGTGATGAGTGCCAACGGCGCCATGAAGATGCAGCAGGTGCCCAATGTAGTAGTGCCCGCCGGCAAGGACGTGGTCTTCGCCCCCAGCGCCTATCATGTGATGCTGATGCAGCCCAAGGACCGTAGCCTGCTCAGCGACGGCAAGCGCTTCCCGCTGACCCTGCATTTCGAGAAGGCAGGCGACATCACGGTCGACGTGGCTGTGCAGAGGCAGGCCCCGGCGGACCAGCCGCACGAACACGCACACTGACCCTTCGCTGACTGGCGCTCGCCTTCATGAGCCTGCCATGCAACAGACGCAGCCGTACCACCCGCCCTGAACGCAGACGCGTCGGTGGCGGCTGGCTGAGCCTGTTCGCCATGTGGATGATCTTTATCGGCCCGCTGATTTCCCAGTCGATGCCGATGGATCATCACGCGGGCATGAGCATGCCGATGGGCATGGCTCTGTCCTCGGAACACGGGCACGCCAGCGACTCGCATCACGGCCACGGCGACGATGGCCAACTGCATGTGATGTGGGAAAAATGCGGCTACTGCAGCCTGCTGTTCAACTGCCCTGCATTACCGCAGACCTTCAGCCCACTCGTTGCCGGGCACGCCCTGCCCGTCACCCTCATCCCTGCGGCAACCCTTCAGGGCCATGCCCGACAGGCCATATTCCCCGGTGCGCGCAGCCGCGCGCCACCGCCTTCGATCAGCGTCTGAATCCCTGCTGCCGCACGGAGCCTGAAGGCTCCGTGCCCACCCATGACTGATCGACTGGAATCACTATGTCCGGCTGCACCCCTGTATTCGCCCCCTCTCTGCGAGGGACATTCGCCGTGTTGTGCGGGTCGCTGCTCGCACCCATGGCCCTGGCCGCCGAACCTGGCCATGAAACGCACGAGCAAGCGCCGCCCGAGCTGAGCCCGACGGTGATCACCGCCATCGCGCCCAGCTCGCCCCTGACGGTCGTCACCAACCCCAAAGACCCGCGCCAGCCCGTGCCGGCCAGCGATGGTGCCGATTACCTCAAGACCATCCCTGGTTTTTCAGCCATCCGCGCCGGTGGCACCAACGGTGACCCGGTGCTGCGCGGCATGTTCGGTTCGCGCCTGAACATCCTCACCAACGGTGGTGTGATGCTCGGTGCCTGCCCCAACCGCATGGACGCACCGACCTCTTACATCGCGCCGGAAACCTATGACCGCCTCACCGTTATCAAAGGCCCGCAAAGCGTGATCTGGGGCCCCGGCGGCTCGGCCGGGACCATCCTTTTCGAACGTGAACCGGAAAAATTCGGCACCCTCGGCAGCCGGATCAACGCCAGCCTGCTGGCCGGCTCCAACGGCCACTTCGACCAGGTGCTCGACGCCGCCGCAGGCAATAGCCAGGCTTATGCGCGCTTCGTCGGCAACCAGTCGCGCTCGGACGACTACCACGACGGCAACGGCGACACCGTGCCTTCGCGCTGGGACAAATGGAACGGCGATGTGACCCTGGGCTGGACGCCCGACCAGGACACCTTGCTCGAACTCACCGCCGGTAAGGGTGACGGCGAGGCCCGCTATGCCGGCCGTGGCATGGACGGCTCGCAGTTCAAGCGCGAAAGCCTGGGCCTGCGCTTTGAAAAGTCCAACCTGGGCGAGGTGCTCGACAAGGTCGAGGCACAGGTCTATTACAACTACGCCGACCACGTGATGGACAACTACAGCCTGCGCACCCCATCGGGCAGCGGCATGATGGGCATGCCCATGGTCAGCAATGTCGACCGCCGCACAATGGGCGCACGCATCAAGGCCACCTGGCGCTGGGCCGACGTGCAACTGATCAGTGGCATCGACGCACAGACCAACGAACATCGCCAGCGTGGCGGCATGGGCGTTGATGCGCACAAGGGCCAGCCCTGGACCAAGGATGCCGACTTCCATAACTATGGGGCCTTTGGTGAACTGACCTGGTACGCCACAGGGGTTGACCGGCTGATCACCGGCGCCCGTCTCGATCGCGCCTCCGCCCGCGACTTCCGGGCTGGCAGCGCTACCGAAGGTGATACCCGCGCCGATACCCTACCCAGCGGTTTCGTACGTTATGAGCACGACCTCGCGGCGGTGCCGGCCACCACTTACATCGGCCTTGGCCATGCCCAGCGTTTCCCCGACTATTGGGAGCTGTTCTCGCCCAAGCTGGCGCCCTCTGGCGCCGCCAACGCCTTCGACGGCATCAAGCCAGAAAAGACCACCCAGCTCGACTTCGGCATCCAGTACCGCGACGAGCGCCTTGAAGCCTGGGCTTCGGGTTATGTCGGGCAGATCCGCGACTACATCCTGTTCGACTACCGTACCGGCATGATGGGCATGAGCACCTCCCAGGCGCAGAACATCGACGCCCGCATCATGGGTGGCGAACTGGGCGCCGCCTACAAGCTGACGGAAACCTGGAAGGCCGATGCGACCTTGGCCTACGCCTGGGGCAAGAACAGCAGTGACGGCAAGGCACTGCCGCAGATGCCACCACTGGAAAGCCGCATGGGCCTGACCTACAGCCGCGACACCTGGAGCGCCGGGGCCTTGTGGCGGCTGGTGGCTGCACAGAACCGCATCGCCGAAAACCAGGGCAATGTGGTCGGCAAGGACTACGAAAAAAGCGCCGGGTTCGGCGTGTTCTCGCTCAATGGGGCCTACAAGGTGAACAACAACCTCAAGCTCAGCGCAGGCGTCGACAACCTGTTCGACAAGGCTTACGCCGAGCACCTGAACCTGGCCGGGAACGCCGGGTTCGGCTACCCGGCTTCCGATCCACAGCCGGTCAACGAACCGGGCAGGACGTTCTGGACCAAGGTCGATTTCAGCTTCTGACAACAACAACGGGCGCAGCCGCTGGTTGCGCCCCTCAGCTGGTCAAACAGGAGGTTCCCATGAGCGGAACACGCGTTTCATTCTACAACCTGGCCTGGCGCTGGCATTTCTATGCGGGGCTGTTCGTCGCTCCGTTCATGATCCTGCTGGCGATTACCGGGATCATCTACCTGTTCAAACCGCAGCTGGACCCACTGCTGTACCGTGACCTGATGGTGGTCGAGGCCAGCCATCACCGCCAGGGCGCCGACGTGATGCTGGCCGAAGTGCGCCAGGCCTACCCCAAAGGCCATGTGGGCCAATATCTGCCACCCATCGATGCCGAGCGCAGCGCGCAGTTCGTGGTGCATGACGGTGGGCGCGAACTGAATGTGTTCGTCAACCCGTATAGCGGCAAGATCCTGGGCGAACAGGATGCCAAGCAGAACCTGCAGGCGGTCGCCCGCGCCCTGCATGGCGAGCTGATGGTCGGTACGCTCGGTGACCGACTGGTGGAACTGGCAGCCGGCTGGGGCATCGTGCTGGTGGTGTCCGGCCTGTACCTGTGGTGGCCGCGCGGGCGCAGCGGCAGTGGCGTGCTGTGGCCACGGCTGTCGGCGCGTGGCCGGCTGCTCTGGCGCGACCTGCACGCGGTCAGCGGCTTCTGGGGCTCGGCCCTGCTGCTGCTGATGCTGCTCAGCGGCATGACCTGGACCGGCCTGTGGGGCAAACAGTACGCCGACCTGTGGAACCGCTTCCCGGCGGCCATGTGGAATGACGTGCCCAAGTCCGATCAACAGGCCGGTGAACTGAACAGCGCCCACCGCCAGACGGTGCCCTGGGCCATGGAAAACACGCCGATGCCGCAGTCCGGTGCGCATGCCGAACATGCCGGGCACCACATGATGTCGAACAGGCCAGCGGCACCTCAGGTGAGCCTGCAGCAGGTTCAGGACCTCGCCACCGCGCGCGAGGTGGAACCCGGCTACAGCATCACCGTGCCGACCACTGCCGATGGCGTATTCACCATCGCCGTGTTCGCCGACGACCCGCGCAACGATGCCACCCTGCATGTCGATCAGTACACCGGCAAGGTGCTGGCCGACGTGCGCTGGCAGGACTACAGCCCGGTGGCCCGGGCGACCGAGCTGGGCGTCATGCTGCACGAGGGCAAGATGTTCGGCGTGCTGAACCAGATCATCATTCTGCTGGTGTGCCTGATGATTTTGCTGGGTTCGGTGAGCGGGCTGGTGATGTGGTGGAAACGCCGGCCGGCCGGTGGCCTGGGGGTGCCGGCGCTGCGCCATGACCTGCCGCGCTGGAAGGCGGCTGTCGGGGTGATGCTGGTACTTGGGGTGATGTTCCCGCTGGTGGGGGTGTCGATGGTCGTGATGTGGGTGGTGGACAGCCTGGTGGTAAGGCGCAGGGTGCTGGCCAGCACTTGAGGCCATTGGGGCTGCTGCGCAGCCCTTTCGCGACACAAGGCCGCTCCTACAGACGACCGCGTTGGCCTTGTGTCGCGAAAGGGCCGCACAGCGGCCATCTGCTACTGAAAAGTCGAGTCGATCTGTCGCGCCCCGATTTGGGACGCGCGTGTTAGCCTACGCGGCTTTCACAAAAAGACTGACCCTCAATGGAATGCAGCCAATGACCCGGACCTCTTCCCCTCCTGCTCAAGCGCAGCACCTGCAGCGTAACCTGACCAACCGCCACATCCAGCTGATCGCCATCGGTGGCGCCATCGGCACCGGCCTGTTCATGGGCTCGGGCAAGACCATCAGCCTGGCGGGGCCGTCGATCATCTTCGTCTACATGATCATCGGCTTCATGCTGTTCTTCGTCATGCGCGCCATGGGCGAACTACTGCTGTCGAACCTCAACTACAAGTCGTTCATCGATTTCTCGGCCGACCTGCTCGGCCCCTGGGCCGGCTACTTCACCGGCTGGACCTACTGGTTCTGCTGGGTGGTCACCGGCATTGCCGACGTGGTCGCCATCGCCGCCTACACGCAGTTCTGGTTCCCGGACCTGCCACAGTGGATACCCGCCCTGACCTGCGTTGCAGTACTGCTGTCGCTTAACCTGGTTACCGTGAAGATGTTCGGCGAGATGGAGTTCTGGTTCGCCCTGATCAAGATCGTCGCCATCCTCGGCCTGGTCGCCACCGGCCTGTACATGGTCATCACCGGTTTCGAGTCGCCGAGCGGGCGCACCGCGCAGCTGGCCAACCTGTGGAACGACGGCGGCATGTTCCCCAACGGCCTGATGGGCTTTTTCGCCGGCTTCCAGATTGCCGTGTTCGCCTTCGTCGGCATCGAGCTGGTCGGCACCACCGCCGCCGAAGCCAAGAACCCTGAACGCACCCTGCCAAGGGCGATCAACTCGATCCCGATCCGTATCATCGTGTTCTACGTGCTGGCACTGATCGCGATCATGGCTGTGACCCCATGGCGCGATGTGGTGCCGGGCAAGAGCCCGTTCGTCGAGCTGTTCGTGCTGGCCGGCCTGCCAGCGGCGGCGAGCATCATCAACTTCGTGGTGCTGACCTCGGCGGCCTCGTCGGCCAACAGCGGCGTGTTTTCCACCAGCCGCATGCTCTTCGGCCTGGCCCAGGAAGGCGACGCACCGCGCGCATTCGAAAAACTGTCGAGCCGCGCCGTACCGGCCAACGGCCTGTACTTCTCGTGCACCTGCCTGCTGCTTGGCGCGGTGCTGATCTACATGGTGCCGAACGTGATCGAAGCATTCACCCTGGTCACCACGGTTTCGGCAGTGCTGTTCATGTTTGTCTGGACGCTGATCCTGCTGTCGTACCTGAAGTACCGCAAAACCCGTGCGGCGCTGCACCAGGCATCGACCTACAAGATGCCGGGCGGTCGCTTCATGTGCTACGTGTGCCTGGCGTTCTTCGCCTTTATCCTGGTGCTGCTTAGCCTGGAAGCGGACACCCGCTCTGCGCTGATCGTCACGCCGATCTGGTTCGTGTTGCTGGCGGTCACCTACCAGGGTGTGCGTAGCAAGCGGCATCCGCGCACAGCTGTGCGCAACAGCTGATGCACTACGGGGCTGCCTTGCAGCCCCAATCCTGTGCACACAAGCACCTCAGGCACCAACCTGGACCTTGCAAACGCCCCATCACCTCGCACGACCCTTCTATTACGCACCTTTTGCCGTTCGGCACACCCCTTGCAACGGCCCTCCCCGCTTGGCCAACACCAAAAAAACTCAGCGGAGAGAGCACATGAAGCGTCGCAGTCTGATCAAGGCCTTTACCCTCAGCGCATCGATTGCGGCGATGGGCCTTAGCTGGAGCATCCAGGCCGCCGAGACCATCAAGGTCGGCATCCTGCATTCGCTGTCCGGGACCATGGCGATTTCCGAAACATCGCTCAAGGACATGGCGCTGATGACCATCGACGAGATCAACGCCAAGGGCGGGGTCAACGGCAAGATGCTCGAACCGGTGGTGGTCGACCCTGCATCCAACTGGCCACTGTTCGCCGAAAAGAGCCGCCAGTTGCTGACCCAGGACAAGGTCGCGGTGGTGTTCGGCTGCTGGACCTCGGTGTCACGCAAGTCGGTGCTGCCCGTGTTCGAAGAGCTCAACGGCTTGCTGTTCTACCCGGTGCAGTACGAAGGTGAAGAGATGTCGCCGAACGTCTTCTACACCGGCGCCGCGCCCAACCAGCAAGCGATCCCGGCCGTGGAATACCTGATGAGCGAAGACGGCGGCAGCGCCAAGCGTTTCTTCCTGCTCGGCACCGACTACGTCTACCCGCGCACCACCAACAAGATCCTGCGCGCCTTCCTGCACAGCAAAGGCGTGGCCGACAAGGATATCGAAGAGGTCTACACGCCGTTCGGCCACGCCGATTACCAGACCATCGTCGCCAACATCAAGAAGTTCTCGGCAGGCGGCAAAACCGCCGTTATCTCCACCGTCAACGGCGACTCCAACGTACCGTTCTACAAGGAGCTGGCCAACCAGGGCCTGAAAGCCACCGACGTACCGGTGGTGGCGTTCTCGGTGGGTGAAGAGGAACTGCGCGGCATCGACACCAAGCCGCTGGTAGGCCACCTCGCCGCCTGGAACTACTTCGAATCGGTGGATAACCCGGTCAACCAGAAGTTCGTCGCCGACTGGAAGGCCTACGCCAAAGCCAAGAACCTGCCGGGTGCCGACAAGGCCGTGACCAACGACCCGATGGAAGCCACTTACGTGGGCATCCACATGTGGGCGCAAGCGGCGGAAAAAGCCAAATCCACCGATGTCGACAAGGTACGCGAAGCCCTGGGTGGGCAAACCTTCAAGGCACCGTCCGGCTTCACCCTGACCATGGACAAGACCAACCACCACCTGCACAAGCCGGTGATGATCGGCGAAATCCAGGATGACGGGCAGTTCAGCGTGGTCTGGGAAACCGAACAGCCGCTGCGCGCGCAGCCGTGGAGCCCGTTCATTCCGGGCAACGACAAGCGCCCTGACTATGCAGTGAAAGGCAACTGAGTGCACTGGGGCTGCGCTGCAGCCCCTTCGTTGGCAAGCCAGCTTCCACAGGGCCCTGAGAACAGCACCACCCTGTGGGAGCCGGCTTGCCGGCGATGAATCCACCGCCGATTTCCAGGATTGCCCGCATGCTCAGACTCCTCCTCACCCTGCTGCTCCTGCTGCCCCTGGCAACCCAGGCCAGCGAGGGCGAATTCTTCCTCACCGCCAAGCCCGCCGAGCAGGCTCGCCTGCTCGAAGGCTGGGCGGCGCAACCCGACGCCGCGCGCCTGCCGCTGCTGGAAAACCTGCGCCAGGGCCGCATCGCAGCCGATGACACCCGCAAGGTGCGCCTTAACAACCGCCTGCGCGGCCTGATCGATAACGCCCTGGCCAGCCACCAGTTGCTCAGCGACAACAGCGACACTCGCCTGACCGCCGCCCAGCAACTGCAAAAAAGTGCACAACCGGCGCAAATGGCATTCCTCGACCGGCGCTTTGCCAGCGAACCCGACACTACCGTGCACGCAGCGCTTGGCCTGGCACTGGCCAACCTGCAACTGGGCGCCAGCGAGCCAGCCGTGCGCCTGGCGGCGGTACGCCTGCTCGGCGAAACCGGCGACCCGCTGGCCCGCACCCGCCTGGAGGCCTTGCTGCAACCCGATGTGGAAACCGACGCAGGCGTGCGCACTGCCGCTGAAACAAGCCTGGCGCAGGTCAAACGCAAACTGCTGTTCGGTGAGCTGCTCGGCCAGGCTTTCAGCGGCCTGTCGCTGGGTTCGATCCTGCTGCTGGCGGCCCTTGGCCTGGCGATCACCTTCGGGCTGCTGGGCGTGATCAACATGGCCCACGGTGAGATGCTCATGCTCGGTGCTTACAGCACCTACATGGTCCAGGTGCTGCTGCAGCGCTACGCGCCAGGCGCAATCGAGTTCTACCCGCTGATTGCCCTGCCAGTGGCCTTCGCCGTCAGCGCCGGGGTGGGCATGGCCCTGGAGCGCACGGTGATCCGCCACCTCTACGGCCGCCCGCTGGAAACCCTGCTGGCGACCTGGGGCATCAGCCTAATGCTGATCCAGGCCATCCGCCTGCTGTTCGGCGCGCAGAACGTCGAGGTCAGCAACCCGGCGTGGCTGTCTGGTGGCATCCAGCTGCTGCCCAACCTGGTGCTGCCCTATAACCGCCTGGTGATCATTGCCTTCGCCCTGGCGGTGGTACTGCTGACCTGGCTGCTGCTCAACCGCACGCGGCTGGGCCTGAACGTACGTGCGGTCACCCAGAATCGCAACATGGCTGCCTGCTGTGGTGTGTCCACCGGGCGGGTGGACATGCTCGCCTTCGGCCTGGGCTCGGGCATCGCCGGGCTTGGTGGTGTAGCGCTGAGCCAGGTCGGCAACGTCGGCCCGGACCTTGGCCAGAGCTACATCATCGACTCGTTCCTGGTAGTGGTGCTCGGCGGTGTCGGGCAACTGGCCGGTAGCCTCTGGGCCGCCTTCGGCCTAGGGATAGCCAACAAGCTGCTGGAGCCGCAAATCGGCGCGGTGCTTGGCAAGATCCTCATCCTTGCGTTGATCATTCTGTTCATCCAGAAACGCCCGCAAGGCCTGTTCGCCCTCAAGGGACGGGTAATCGACTGATGAACCAGCCACTGCTTGTCACCGCTTCGCAAAAAGCCGGGCCGCGCCTGTCGCTGGCCATCGGTACCGTCGTCGTCCTGCTGTTGCTGGCCATGGCGCTGCTGTCGTTGCTGCCGCCCGACCATGCCTTGCAGGTCTCGGCCTACACACTCACCCTGGTCGGCAAGATCCTCTGCTACGCCATCGTCGCCCTGGCCCTGGACCTGGTCTGGGGCTACGCAGGGCTGCTGTCGCTCGGCCACGGGCTGTTCTTCGCCCTCGGTGGCTACGCCATGGGCATGTACCTGATGCGCCAGGCCGCCGGTGACGGCCTGCCGGGGTTCATGACATTCCTGTCGTGGAGCGAACTGCCGTGGTACTGGGCCGGTACCCAGCACTTTGCCTGGGCGCTGTGCCTGGTGGTGCTGGCACCGGGCCTGCTGGCACTGGTGTTTGGCTTCTTCGCCTTCCGCTCGCGGATCAAGGGCGTGTATTTCTCGATCATGACCCAGGCCCTGACCTTCGCCGGCATGCTGCTGTTCTTCCGCAACGAGACAGGGTTTGGCGGCAACAACGGTTTCACCAGTTTCCGCACGATTCTGGGCTTCGACATTGCCTCCCAAGGCACCCGCGCCGTGCTGTTCCTGCTGACCGTAGGTTTGCTGCTGGCAAGCCTGTACCTGTGCTGGCGCCTGACCCAGAGCAAGTTCGGCCGCCTGCTCACCGCCGTACGCGATGCAGAAAACCGCATGATGTTCTGTGGCTATGACCCACGGGGCTTCAAGCTGCTGGTGTGGGTACTGAGCGCCGTGCTGTGCGGCCTGGCGGGTGCGCTGTATGTGCCACAGGTGGGCATCATCAACCCCAGCGAGATGTCGCCGACCAACTCCATCGAGGCTGCTGTCTGGGTAGCCTTGGGCGGGCGCGGCACACTGATCGGCCCGCTGCTGGGCGCGGGCCTGGTCAACGGCATGAAAAGCTGGTTCACCGTGGCCTTCCCCGAGTTCTGGCTGTTCTTCCTCGGCGCATTGTTCATCCTCGTCACCCTGTACCTGCCCAAGGGCGTGGTCGGCCTGCTGAAGAAAAGGAGCCAGCCATGAAAGGCGTGCCCCCAGTGCATCCGGAATTCATGCTCGAACCGGTATTCGACAACCTTGGCAGCGGCCGTGACGCCATCGGCCTGGGCAGCCGCCGTGAAGCGGGGCTGGATACCCGTCACGGCACGGTGCTGAGCCTGGAAGGCATCAGCGTCAGCTTCGATGGTTTCAAGGCACTCAATGCCCTGAACCTGTACATCGGTGTGGGGGAGTTGCGCTGCATCATCGGCCCCAACGGTGCCGGCAAGACCACCATGATGGACGTGATTACCGGCAAGACGCGCCCCGACACCGGCAGTGCCTTCTTCGGCGATACCCTGGACCTGACCCGCATGAGCGAATACCAGATCGCCCAGGCCGGCATTGGCCGCAAGTTCCAGAAGCCCACGGTGTTCGAAGCACTGACCGTGTTCGAGAACCTTGAGCTGGCACTGAAAACCGATAAGTCAGTCTGGGCCTGCCTGACGGCACGCTTGAGCGGTGAGCAACAGCAACGCATCGAAGAAGTGCTGACCACCTTGCGCCTGCTACCCCTGGCCCAGCGCCAGGCAGGCCTGCTGTCACATGGGCAGAAACAGTTCCTCGAGATCGGCATGTTGCTGGTACAGGAGCCGCAACTGCTACTGCTCGACGAGCCGGTGGCCGGCATGACCGATGCCGAAACCGAGTTCACCGCTGAGCTGTTCAAAGGCTTGGCCGGCAAGCATTCGCTGATGGTGGTGGAGCACGACATGGGGTTTGTCGGCAGCATTGCCGACCATGTGACCGTGCTGCACCAGGGCAGCGTACTGGCAGAGGGATCGCTGGAGCAGGTGCAAGCGGATGAGCGGGTGGTCGAGGTTTATCTAGGGCGCTGACGCGCCTCAAGTGGCATGCATCAAGCCGCAAGCAGTAGCCGTGCGCTCCCTCTTGCCGCTTGAAGCTTGAAGCTTGTAGCTGACAAGAACGAGGAATTGAAAGTGCTTGAAGTCAGTGAATTGCACCAGTACTACGGCGGTAGCCACATCCTGCGCGGCCTGTCCTTCGAAGCCAAGGTCGGTGAAGTCACCTGCCTGCTCGGGCGCAACGGCGTGGGCAAGACCACCCTGCTGCGCTGCCTGATGGGCCTGGTGCCGCCACGCGAAGGCCGCGTCGAATGGGAAGGCCAGCCGATCACCACGCTCAAGCCACAGCAACGGGTACACGCAGGCATCGCCTATGTGCCCCAGGGGCGTGAGATATTCGCGCGGCTCAGCGTCGAGGAAAACCTGCTGATGGGCCTGTCGCGCTTCCCGGCGCGCGAGGCCCGTGAGGTGCCTGCGTTCATCTACGAACTGTTCCCGGTGCTGGAACAGATGAAGCAACGCCGCGGCGGTGACCTGTCCGGCGGCCAGCAGCAACAGCTGGCCATCGGCCGCGCCCTGGCCAGCCGGCCACGCCTGCTGATCCTCGACGAACCCACCGAAGGCATTCAGCCATCGGTCATCAAGGAGATCGGTGCGGTCATCCGCCGCCTGGCAGAGCGTGGCGACATGGCCATCCTGCTGGTGGAGCAGTTCTATGACTTTGCCGAGGAGCTGGCCGACCAGTATCTGGTCATGGCCCGTGGCGAAATCATCCAGCGCGGGCGCGGTGAAAACATGCAGGCCGAAGGTGTGCGTGGGCTGGTAACCATTTAATCTGCAGCCCTCGACCTTGTGAGACGCAGCAATGAGCCACGAAATTCGCGATGCCCTGCCCGCCGACGTGCCGGGCATCCTCGACATCTATAACGACGCAGTGCGCAACACCACGGCGATCTGGAACGATACGCCGGTGGACCTGGGCAACCGAGAGGCCTGGTTCGAGGCCCGGGCACAGCAGGGCTATCCGATTCTGGTGGCAGTGGATCACAGCGGTGTGCTGGGCTATGCGTCGTTTGGCGATTGGCGGCCGTTCGAGGGTTTTCGCAATACCGTGGAGCATTCGGTGTATATCCGTGGCGATCAGCGCGGCAAGGGCCTGGGGCCGCAATTGATGGCAGCACTGATCGCGCGCGCGCGGGGGTGTGGCAAGCATGTGATGGTCGCGGCCATCGAGAGTGGCAATGCCGCGTCGGTCCGCCTGCATGAGCGTCTGGGCTTCGTGGTGACAGGGCAGATGCCCCAGGTGGGGGTGAAGTTCGGGCGGTGGCTGGATTTGACTTTCATGCAGCTGGTGCTCGACCCGGGGGCAGAGCCAGCCTGAGTTTTTTGCTGATTGCAGCGGCCCCATCGCCAGCAAGCCGGCGATGGGGTCGCTGCAATCGACATCACATCTGGGTAAACCTGCCCAGCCGCTGTTTCAGCATGCTGTTCTCGCTGCGCAACTGCTGCACTTCCTGCAACAGCTCCAGCGCCAGCGCCACCCCTTCCCACTCCAGTTCCAGCTCCTGGTGCAGCTTTGCCGCACGCCTGGCCAGCAGCGGCGCCTGATCATCGAACAACCATTCCTCCGGCGTTCGCCCCGAAGGTTCAACGATGCCGTGCTCGACGATCTCGACCACGTAGTCGGCCGTGATATCGGCCTCCTGGCAAAGCGTGCGCATGTCCAGTTGAACGATCAGGGTGCTGCTCATGATCACTTACTCCATTGTGTCCTCGGATTGAACGCCGCCTTCTCGGAAAGCTGGGTCCACAATTGGCGGGTAGAGGCGTCGGATGCCGGCGGCATGACTACCTTGAGCTGGGCGTAGAGGTTGCCGCGCTCACCCTGCTTGTTCGCCAGGCCTTTGCCAGGCACACGCAGGCGCTGGCCACTCTGGCTGTCGGGGCGGATGGTCAGGTTGATCTTGCCGTCCAGGGTCGGCACCGCCACCTTGGTGCCCAATGCCGCCTCCCACGGTGCCAGTGGCACAGTGATGATCAGGTCCTGGCCCTCGACATCGAACAGCGGGTGCGGTGCCATGCGGATGGTCAGGAACAGGTCGCCGTTGGCGCCGCCAGCGCTGCCCGGCGCTCCTTGGCCCTTGAGGCGGATGCGCTCACCGTCGCTCACGCCGGCCGGGATCTTCACGTTCAGGGTCTTGGTCGTGAACCCGGTACGCTGGCCGGCGGCGTTGGTCTGCGGCACCTGGAAGCTGATCTGCTTGGACTCCTTGCTCAGGGTTTCCTCAAGGAAGATCGCCAGTTCCAGTTCCACATCCTGCCCTCGCCTGCCGGCACTGCGTTGTTGCCGAGCGCCGCCAAAGGGGTTGCCGCCCCGTGCGCCGAAGATCGAGCTGAAGAAGTCGGAGAAATCACCGCCCTCGAAACCACCGCCCGCACCGCCACGGTTCTCCCAGCCCGGTGGGGCCTGGAATGGACGACCATGCTGGCCGCCGTACTTGCGGATCTCGTCGAACTCGGCGCGTTTCTGGGCGTCGCCAAGCACCTCGTAGGCCTCATTGGCCTCCTTGAATTTCTCCTCGGCGTCGCGCTCCTTGCTGACGTCAGGGTGATACTTGCGCGCCAGCTTGCGGTACGCGGCCTTGATCGCCTTCTCGTCCGCCGTGGGCTCTACGCCGAGTATCTTGTAGTAGTCTTTGAAGTCCATCTATGGATCACCAATGTGAATTTTCGTGTTGCATCTGAAGATAAGGGTCAAGCATAGCCTTTCAAGGTGCGCTTGGCTTTGCTTCAAGGCAGACGACCGGTCTTGATTCTCTGGCCAAGTGGCATAAACTGCGCGGCCGTTTTGCCTCCGGAAGCCCTTTTCCCATGTCTGACGTATCCCCGGCCCGTGCCCTTGGCATCGACTTCGGCACCTCCAACTCCACGGTCGGCTGGCACCGCCCCGGGGTCGAGTCGCTGATAGCCCTGGAAGACGGCAAGATCACCCTGCCCTCGGTGGTTTTCTTCAATATCGAAGAGCGCCGCCCTGTGTATGGCCGGCTGGCACTGCACGAGTACCTGGAAGGCTACGAAGGCCGCCTGATGCGCTCGCTCAAGAGCCTGCTGGGCTCCAAGCTGATCAAGCACGACACCAGCGTGCTGGGCAGCGCCTTGCCATTCAAGGACCTGCTGGGCATGTTCATCGGCGAACTGAAAAAGCGTGCCGAAACCGCCGCCGACCGCAGCTTCGATCAGGTGGTACTGGGCCGCCCGGTGTTTTTCGTCGACGAGGACCCGGCTGCCGACCAGGAGGCCGAAGATACCCTGGCCGACGTGGCCCGCAAGATCGGCTTCAAGGACGTGTCGTTCCAGTACGAACCGATTGCCGCCGCGTTCGACTACGAGTCAGGTATCAGCCGTGAAGAGCTGGTACTGATCGTGGATATCGGCGGGGGTACCTCGGACTTTACCCTGATACGCCTGTCACCCGAGCGTCACCAAGTGGCCGAGCGCCAGAGCGACATCCTCGCCACTGGCGGCGTGCACATCGGCGGTACCGACTTCGACAAGCAGTTGAGCCTGCAGGGCGTGATGCCGCTGTTCGGTTACGGCAGCCGGATGAAGAGCGGTGCGCTGATGCCTACCAGCTACCACCTCAACCTGGCCACCTGGCACACCATCAACGCCCTGTACTCGCAGAAGTCGCAACTGGCGTTGGGCAGCATGCGCTATGACATCGAGGACACCCTGGGCATCGACCGTCTGTTCAAGCTGATCGAGCAACGGGCCGGGCACTGGCTGGCGATGGAGGTCGAGGCCAGCAAGATTGAGCTGACCGACCACGAAAGCCGCCGTATCGACCTCGGCCGCGTGGAGCGCGAATTGGGCGTGGACCTGACCCGTGCGGTGTTCGAAGGCGCGATCGAAGGGCTGCTGGAGCGGGTGCGTGGCAGCGTCACCGAGCTGCTGGCCAAGGCCGGTGTAAGCGAAGGTCAGGTGGACACGGTGTTCTTCACCGGTGGTTCCAGCGGCATTCCGGCGCTGCGCAACAGTGTGGCGGCGATGCTGCCGAATGCGCGGCATGTGGAGGGCAATATCTTCGGCAGCATCGGCAGCGGGCTGGCAATCGAGGCGCGCAAGCGTTACGGGTGAGCTGCGAGCTACAAGCTGCGAGCTACAAGCCGATTGGCGATGGAAGGCCCACCGCGTTCGGCTTTATCTTGCAGCTTGCAGCTCTCAAACCAGCTCAGCCCGCTTCAGCTCGCTCTTCATGTACGCATAGTACACCGGCCCCGCTACCACTCCCGGCAACCCGAACGCCGCCTCGAACACCAGCATCGCCAGCAAAAGCTCCCAGGCCTTGGCACTGATCTGCCCCCCCACGATCCGCGCGTTGAGGAAGTACTCGACCTTGTGGATAACGATCAGATACCCCAGCGCGGCCGCAGCCACCCAGATCGACAGCGACATGCCAACAATCGTGATCAGCGTGTTGGACATCAGGTTGCCGATCACCGGCAACAGCCCGAGCAGGAAGGTCAGCACGATCAGCGTCTTGGTCAGCGGCAGGTGCACACCGAACAGTGGCAACACCACAGCAAGGAAAATGCCGGTGAACACGGTGTTGAGCAGCGAGATCTTGATCTGCGCGAAGACGATGTTGCGAAACGCCTGCACCAGCAGGCTCAGGCGCTCGAACAAGGCGGCAGCCAGCGGTTTGCGCCGCGAGATGTCGGGGATGCGCTGCAGGGCAATGATAGCGCCGAGTATCATGCCGATCAGCAGCGTCACGAACATGTGCGCCATGCCCTTGCCTACAAGCTGCAGGTCGCTGAGGTGGCTCTTGATCCACTCACCGATGGCCACTTTGAACTCCGCGGCACTGGCCGGCAGGTAGCCCTCGATGAACGGCGGCAACTGGCCACGGGCACGCTCGAACAGGGCCATGAACTTGTCCAGCGATGCGCCGGGGTTCTCTGCCTCGTGCAGCAGGAAGCTGAACGCGCCGGCGATCAGCAAGGTCAGGGTACTGACCACCAAGGTACCCAGCAGCGCCACCGCCAGCCAGCGTGCGCGTTGCCCGGCAATGATCGGCTGCAGCCGTGGCGTGAGCATGTTGACCAGCTCGAACACCAGCAGCCCGGCCAGCAGGCTGGGTAACAATTTCAGGGGGAGCGCCAGCAGCAGGCCGGCAAATACGATGATCCAGCTGGCCAGGGTGACCTGGCGGGGGGTGAAAGTCATACAGCCTCAACGGCAGACAACGGAAAAGAACCGCAGTCTGCCAGCCTTCGTCCTACAGGCATAGGCGCAGGTCATTTCTTCTTCAGGCAGTCACTCATGTAGGCCTTGCGCTCGTCGCCCTTGAGGGCCTGGGCGCTGGCGTCAGCGTTGCAGATCTTCATCTTTTCCTGCTGGGTCGGCGGTACGCTTTTCTTCAGGCAGTTGCTCATGAAGGCTTTGCGCTCATCGCCCTTGAGCGCCTTGGCAGAAGCGTCGGCATTGCACGAGGTCATCTTTTCCTGTTGCGCGGTGGCAGCGAATCCCTGCGCACTGAACATAACGGCCAACGCCAGCAATGGCATGTGCAGCATCTTCATGGAGTGGTCTCCTTGTCTCCCGCGCCCGATGCACGGTGTCGCAGGTGAGTGTAGACAACAAATTTTACACACCCGTCCGCGCTTGCCGCCGGTACTGCTCCGGCGTGCAATGGGCCTGACGCTGGAACATGGCGATGAATGCCGAGGCGCTGCTGTAGCCCAGGTCGAAGGCGATGGCCTGTATCGGCAAGCCGGCCTCCAGCGCCTCGATGGCCCGCAAGAACCTCAGGCGCAGGCGCCACTCACCAAAGCTGATGCCCAGTTCGCGCAGAAATTGCCGCGCCAGGGTGCGCTCGCTGACATGCACCTGCGCCGCCCAGTCCGCCAGCGGGCGGTTGTCACCAGGTTCAGCGCCGAGGGCATCGAGCACCTGGCGCAGGCCCTCGCTCTGAGCAAAGGGCAGGTAGCAGGTCTGGGTGGGTGCCAGCAGCAACTGATCGAGCAGCACCTGCACCAGACGCTGGTCGCGTTCGTCCTTGGCCACCTTGACGTCCCGGCGGGCGAAGTCGCCGAGGATGGCCTTGAGGATATCGCTGATCACCAGGCTGCACGGCTGCTGCGGTAGGCCGGCGCACAGGCTGCGGTCGAGATAGACCGAGCGGTAAACGATGGCCTGAGGGTTGTAGCAACCATGTTCGGTATCCGGCGGCACCCAGACCGCGTAATGCGGGGGTGACAGAAAACGCTGGCCATTGACATCCAGGTGCATGACGCCGTGGGCGGTGTAGTTGAGCTGGCCCCAGGTGTGGCGATGGGGCGGGCTGTGAGTGTCGGCGCCAAATTCGTCGTGGCGCAGGTAGACGGGCGCGGGAAGCTGGTCGAACTGCGGGATATCGAGGTATTTGCGGCGCATGCTGTCTGCTTCAAGGGGCAGGTTGTCTGGATAGGAGTATAGGCTTGCTGACAGACAAACGATAATACGGGGCCATCATACAACCTCTGTGAAAGCGGGCACGCTCCCACGGAGGCTTATGAGCATCCAAGAGCCTTTGCGTCATGAATTATCTGTACCCCCTCACCGCCATCCTCATTTGGGCCGGCAACACTGTAGTCACCAAGCTGTCCGCAGGTGCCATTCACCCTGCCGAGATCGGCTTCTACCGCTGGCTGCTCGCAGGGCTGCTGTTCACCCCGTTCCTGCTGCCGGCCGTGTGGCGCAACCGCCTGGCCATCCGTCCGCACCTGCCCAGAATCTTCGTCCTTGGCGTGCTCGGCATGGCCCTGTACCAAAGCCTCGCCTACTTCGCGGCCAGCATCACCAGCGCTACCAACATGGGCATCATTCTCTCGCTGATGCCCTTGATGTCGCTGGCCCTGTCCATCGCATGGCTCGGCCAGCGGCTGAGCTACGGTGCCCTGACGGGCGCGGCGGTGTCCTTCATCGGTGTGCTGGAAGTCGTCTCCGCCGGCCATCCCAGTATCCTGCTGGAGCAAGGCCTGAACCGCGGTGACCTGCTGATGCTGGTGGCCACCCTGGCCTACGCGCTGTACAGCTTCCTGCTGAAGAAATGGCAGCTGCGCCTGCCGCCCTTGCAGCTGCTGTACCTGCAGGTGCTGGTGGCAATCATTGTCTTGCTGCCACTGTTCCTGCTTTCGGACAAGACCGGCCTGAACGTGCATAACGTGGGCCTGGTGCTGTACGCCTGTGTGCTGGCCTCGATGGTCGCGCCGCTGGTGTGGATGCAGGCCGTGCACCGCCTGGGGCCAAGCCGCACCACGCTGTTCTTCAACCTGCTGCCGCTGGTGACCGCGCTGATCGCAGCCGCAGTGCTCGACGAGCAACTGGCCAGCTACCACCTGATCGGCGGCTTGCTGACCCTGGCCGGGGTGGTCCTCGCCGAACGCTGGACCACCCCCGTGCGCCGCAGCGCTACAGCCCCGCAGCCTTGAGGCGGGCGGCGTGCTCGGTGAACAGCCGCACCGGCTCGGCGCCCTTGCCCACGGCGCCGAGCGACTGGTTGACGATGTCCAGGTGATCGAGCGGGTAGTCATCACCGATCACCTGCCCCAAGTGTGAACTGAAGCGCCCGACCATACCGTCACACTGGCCCTTTTCCTTGACGAAACTGCGGGCGAACAGGCGGCAGAAGCGGTTGCTGCCGTCAAAGCGGTTACGCCCCTGGTCGGTGATACCCGGCTGCAAGGTGCCTGACCACGAATAGTAACGCACGCCGTTGACCTCTCCCGCGCCCTCACCGCCCCAGGTGTCGGGCAGGCCCTGTGGATAAGCCTGGTTGAACAGCGCTACGCCGGCGCTGGTCAGCGATTGGTGCGAGGCATGCACGTCGATAGGCAATGAGTCGCGGCGCCAGCCGGTTTCCAACCACCCCAGCAGCACCGCCAGGCCATGCAAAACAGCCCTGAGGATGCGCCCTTGGGGTGAATCGCCCGGCGCTGTGCGAGCCAAGTGGTCGGCCAGTTCCGAGCCGTGGTTAGGCCCGGCCACCGAAGTCACTGATGCCACCCGGTCAGGCCGCTTGGCTGCGGCATAACGCGCGCTCAGGGCGCCTTGGCTATGGCCGATCAGGTTGACCTTGTCAGCGCCGGTACGCTGGCAGATGTCTTCGATGATTGCCAGCAACTGCTCACCGCGCACTTCGCTGGAGTGCAAGGGCGATACCTGCACGGGGAACACCTGCGCCCCGCCCTTGCGCAAGGCCGGCACGATGCCGAACCAATAGGGATAGAGCAATGCCCTGACAAAGCCGAGCATGCCCGGTACCAGCACCAACGGGTAGCGCGTAGCCAATTCCTGCTGCATGGGCCCAACCCCTTTGCGTGGACGACCGGCCAACACTACAGCGGCCTGAATGACCATCGCAATCGAACTCCTGACGCGCCGCGCGGTTCCAAACCAGAACAGACCCTTGAGCAAGGAGCGGGACCATGTACAAACAGACCCTGGCAATCCTTCTGGCAAGCGCGACCCTGGCCGCCTGTGGCAGCCGCCCGGAAAACCCGGTGGACTACGTCACCTACCGCGACGAGCCGCTGGTCAAGCAAGTCGAAAACGGCATGACCATGCAGAAAGTCATCGCCATCGGCGGCAGCCCATCGAATGCGACCGACCTGCCGCACGGAGGCACTTGCAACGACTACATCCTCAACCGCGATGGCCATCAACAGCCTTACTACGTGCGCTTCGATGCCACCGGCCATGTCGATGCCAAGGGTTTCAAGACTTGCAAACAACGAGAAGAGGACAGCGAAGCCGTACACGGCGCCTGAGCCTGCGCAACATCCTGACCACCCGTCCTGATTTGTCTGGAGATAACCATGAGCAACGTTGAACTGACCGATGTGCAAACCCTGCGCAAGCGTGCCCGTGAGCACGTCGAGCAAGGTGCGGTGACCGAGGGTTACCACGCCGACCGCCAGGAAATCCTGCGCCTGCTCAATGAGTCGCTGGCCACCGAGCTTGTCTGCGTACTGCGCTACAAGCGTCATTACTTCATGGCCAGCGGGATCAAGGCGAGCGTGGCTGCCGAGGAGTTTCTCGAGCATGCCAACCAGGAAGCCGAGCACGCCGACAAACTGGCCGAGCGCATCGTGCAGCTGGGCGGCGAGCCGGACTTCAATCCGGACAACCTGACCAAGAATTCCCATGCCCAATACGTAGCAGGCAATTCGTTGAAGGAGATGGTGCTGGAGGACTTGGTGGCCGAACGCATCGCGATCGACAGCTACCGCGAGATCATTCAGTACATTGGCGACAAAGACCCGACTACGCGTCGCATCTTCGAGGACATCCTGGCTCAGGAAGAAGAACACGCAGACGACATGTCCGATCTGCTGCAAGGCTTGTAATCGCCAGGGGCCGCTTTGCGGCCCCGGTTCACTTATTGCTTGCCCTTCACCTCAGCCGGCGCCTTGCCGGCTTTCATCTGCTGCAGCAACGGCGTGCACTGGTTGGGCTCATCGCCACTGCTTGGCGCCACCAGCGCCAGCAGCCCCGCCGCAGGCCCTGCAACTACCCCCAGTGCCACCATGCCCACGCCGCGCAATGCCAGCGGCACCGCCTGCACGCCCGCACCGGGCTTGGCGAACGGCCCGCGGACATACAGCGGCGAACGCAGCGAGAACAGCCGCAAGCCTTTCGATTCAGGAGTGATCTCAAGGTCCAGCTGCTCGCTGGCGAAGTTGGCCGTGCCGTTGACGTAGATGATCGCGTTCTCGGTATCGAATATGAACAGGCGCGTGCTCGCCAGCCCGTCCTTGATACCAACATCAGCTGCTGCGCAGTTGATCTGCACATCCTCATCGCCAAACAGCTTGCCGATCACGTAGTTGCCCACGTTCAACCCTGCAATCTCCATCAGGCTGCGGCTGATCGCACCATCGTTGATCAGCATGCGCAGGTCACCATTGGCCGTGCCCAGCAGGGCTGCCACCGAGTTGCCGCGGCCGCTGATATCGGCATCGCCGTTGAGCTCACCGAAGCTGGTCTGCATCGGCGCAAAGGTGGGGAACAGCTGCTTGAGCTTGAAGCCACGTGCGGTCAGCCGAGCGCGCCCCTGCAGCGGTACGCTGCGGCCATCCAGGCGTATCCTGGAGGCCAGGTTGCCACCGGCCACCCCAAAGCGCAGCGGCTCCAGGCGCAGCAGGCCGTCCTCGAGGATTACATGGGCAGAGAGGTCTTTGAACGGCAATTGCTCACTGTGGACGATTCGTTTGCCGGCAAACTCGACGTCGGCGTCCATGGTGCGCCAGCGATCAGTGCGGAACTCCTCCACCGGCAGCACCTTGCCGGCAGGCTGCTTGCTGGCGCCCCCGCGGGCTTTCTGCTCGGCGTTGGAGTCGGCACCGATCAGCGGTGCCAAGTCTTTGAACAACAACTGGTTGGAGACCAGCTTGCCAGATAGCTTAGGCCGCGGCTGGCTGGCGACGAACGCCAGGTCGCCGTGGATGTCACTGTTGCCGATCTTGCCGTTGAATCCTTCGTAGTTGAACGTCGCACCTTCGGCCGCCTGCAGGTTGGCCTTCAGGTGACCATCGGTTTCGTAGGCTGGTGTGTCTGGCAGGGTCACCCCCGTCAGCGGATAAAGGTTACCCAAACTGGCGCCTGACAAGCGCAGGCGAAGATCCAGCGCCCCCAGGTTGCGAGGGTCGGTCAGGGTGCCTGCGAGCACTACGTGGGTATCGGCAACGCGCACGTCGGCCTGCAACGGAAATGGCTGGCTGGCGTCCTGCAGCGCCAGCAGGCCACCAATCTTGCCAGTACCGGAGATTGGCTGCCCCTTGTAACGGCCCTGGGCCTTGAGCCCGAAGGCATAGTCCTGAGCGCCGCCGGCCTTGTCGGCACTTGCCTTACCCACGATCTCGCTGAACGGTATGGGTTTGCCCAGCGGATCTATCTGTACCTTCATGCTGGTTTTCAGGGTCTGGTCGTCGAAGCTGACATTACCTTGGTCAAAACCGATGGCACCGATATCCAGCTGCCACTTGGAGGGCTGTGCATTCTCATCCTTGGGGCCGAAATCGAAGGTCCAGTTGGCGCGGCCATCGGCCAGGCGAGTAAGGCTGGCGGTGGGTTTGACCAGGTCGATGCGCGGGATGACGATCTGCTGGAATACCAGCGGCAGCGGCGCCAGTCGAAATTCCACACGCTCCAGGCCGACCATCTTCGGCTCCTTCAGCCACTCGGGATTGCCTAGGGTCAGGTCCTCGGCAATGAAGTGCGGCCACGGAACCCAGGCGCGCCACCCGCCTTCTTCCGGCTCAGTGCGCCAGTGCACCGACAGGTTACCGTTGATCGCGAACGGCCGGTGCAACGCTTCGGAGACTTTCTCGTTAAGCAATGGCTTGACCCGGTTCCAGTCGAAGGTGGCGATCACAACCACCAGTATCGCCAGCAAGGTCAGCAGGCTGGTAAGGGTCCAGACGAGGATTCTGGCGGGACGCGTCATTGCGTTATTCTCCTGACGGCTTGGGGCAAAACGGGCGCAACGATCGCACTCAATATCTCCGACTGATGAAAGCCCCCAGGGTTTTATCCATGAAGCCCATGATGGTGAAGTTTTCTTGCCTACCTGCTCAGCTTTTTATCACAGGATGCCTTGAAACACCTGCGTTAGAGCCTTGACACTGCGCTATCAATACCATCGATTGTTACCATTACCCGTATGAACTTCTCTCTGGCGTTGCCGAGCGTAGCATTGGCTTCGTACCCACTTTCCAGCCCCCGAGAGGAGCACCGAAATCATGAAACGCCAATTGCTGACCCTGACGCTGTCCATCCTTGCTGCCAACGCCTTCGCCGTTCCAGCTGCCGATCAGCACCTGACCGCCGAATCGCGCTCCAGCGCTGTTGAAATGGCCCAACCGCTGAAAACCGTTGCCGAAGGTGGTGCCGAGCGTCTGATCGAACGCAGTGGCCGTGTTGCCGAAGGCGGTTCGGATCGCCTGATCGAGCGCACTGGCCGTGTTGCCGAGGGTGGTTCGGATCGTCTGATCGAGCGCACCGGCCGCGTTGCCGAGGGTGGTTCGGATCGCCTGATCGAGCGCACCGGCCGCGTTGCCGAAGGCGGTTCGGATCGCCTGATCGAAATCAGCCGTGTGAGCTGATCTCCATGGCCGAAAACAACAACCTGCATCAAAGTGCCTACCCACCTCCCAGCCCGGTCAATTGACCGGGCTTTGTTTTCAGGTAACACCGCCCCGCGCAACTGGTAATTCTGCTAGTTCCACATCGCCCATCGCCATTGCTAGGTTACTGAAGGTATGGCTACGGAGCGTTCAAATGAGAAACCCGGCAACCGATCTGATAGCACTCAGGCCTGACTGGCTGGACGAAAGACTGCTGGCGCTCATCGCCCGGCCGATCGAGAACAGCGAAGAGGCCAAACGAACCTTCATTGAACTGTTGGCGCAGCCAAGCCTGCAGGGGGATGCATTGCTTGCCGATCTGCCTAAGTTGCTTCGGTTTCATACAACCTGTGCCATGCATGACGGTGCTCTGGCATCGATGATCTCGATTCACTACAACTTGTGCATGGGCTCGATCAAATCGATGGGCAATGACAGTGACTATGTGCGCAGCCTGTACAAACAGTTGAACGAAGGCACGGCAATCGGTGTATACCTCGCCACGGAACTGGGGTATGGCAGCAATCTTTTCTCACTGGAAACAGAAGCACGCTATTGCCCCGAGCGACAGATATTCGTGCTTGATTCGCCCAGCCGCCAATCCTACAAGTTCATGCCAAACAGCACGCATAGCCCCTTGCCCAAGATTGCAGTGGTGATGGCGCGCCTGATGGTCAACGACAAGTTCATCGGTATCTTGCCGTTTCTTGTGCCACTGCATGCGGGCGACACGGCCTTCCCCGGTGTTCGTATTACTGCACTGGGCCACAAACCAGGGATGCACCTGGACAATGCCATGACCTCGTTCGAAAACGTTGAACTCCCTTACGAGGCGCTCTTGCAACGAGGCACCATCGAACTGGACCGCGATGGGCAACTGCGCACGCTGGCCACTACACGCAGCCAACGCTTCATGCGCTCCATCGAACGTGTCCAGTCCGGCAAGCTGTGCATGGCCAGTTGCGCCCTGGCGGTGGCGATGGCCGGCTTGCATATCAATTACATCTACGCACAAAAACGCCAGACCTTCAGCCCGGCCGGTCCGGTCAACTTGCTTGCCCATCCCACCTATCGCCACCCACTGGCCATTGATGTCGTGACCAACCTAGTTCATGCCGCGTGGCTTGAACAGATCGTCGCCAGGCACGGCAAGGATGCGCTCAAGCCTTTAGCGCCTGACGTACTCAACGAAGTGGCAATTCTCAAGGCAGTTTCAACCTGGGCCAGCCAGGACATTCTGGTGCGCTGCCGTGAACGTTGTGGCGCACAAGGCATGTTCGCGGCGAACAAGATCATCGGTTACCTGTTGAACAATAACGGCGCGATCACTGCCGAAGGCGAAAATCTGGTGATCATGCTCAAGGCCGCTGCCTACTTCATGAAACACGCGGCCCCAGCCCCAGCCAGCGCGCACGCAGTGAAGGGCAAAAAGCGCCAGCGTCTGCTCGAACACCTCGACACCTGTATCGACCTCATCCGCTCAGGCATTGCCGACAAGCGTGACCGGTTCTTGCAAAGCGAGGACATGCTGCTGCTGGCCAAGCTGCTGGGGGTACGCATGGCCAGTGTGCGCTACCTGGCCCATATCGATGAAAGCCCACTGGATGGCGTTATCCTCGATGTGTTTCTGCTCAGCCAGTTAGAGCAACACGCTGTGGCGCTGGTACGGACCCAGGCAGCATCCTCCAGGCAGATCAGGAGCTGGGCAAACCGCAAACAGGCACTGCTGGTGCAGCATGCACCCTTGATTCTGGAGCGGTTGAAACGCATGGACATGAGAATGTTGGAGGTGCCGATCAGCAGCGACAGCTACATCGAGCATTACGCTTCCCGCCACCACGACGGGCAGGCCGCGTGAAACCTTTTTTTGACTTTTGTCCATGAGCCAATAAAGTGCAGGTTTCCTTCGCGATCAATGGCCTGACATGCTGCCGCGCGCCGAACAGAAGCTACAGACTCGCCAGGCCCTGCTCGACGCGGCCTGCCAGCTCATGGAAAGTGGCCGTGGTTTCGGCAGCATCAGCCTGCGCGAAGTGGCCAAGGCCGCCGGCATCGTGCCCACCGGGTTCTATCGGCACTTCACCGACATGGACGCCCTGGGCCTGGCCCTGGTGGCCGAGGTCGATGACACCTTCCGCCAGACCATCCGCCTGGTGCGGCAGAACGAGTTCGAACTGGGCGGTATCACCGACGCCTCGGTACGCATCTTCCTCGACGTGGTAGCCGCCCACCGGGCCCAGTTCCTGTTCCTGGCCCGCGAGCAGTACGGCGGCTCGCAGGCGGTGCGCCAGGCTATCGGCCGCCTGCGCCAAGGTATCAGCAACGACCTGGCTACCGACCTTGCGCGAATGAAACGCTGGCAGCACCTGAACGGAGCAGCGCTGGCGGTGATTGCCGACCTGGTGGTGAAGACCGTGTTCGCCACCCTGCCGGAACTGATCGACAACCCTGAACAAGGTTATCCACAGGCGCTGAGTGCACGGGACAAGATCACCCAGCAGTTGCGCTTCATCTTCGTCGGTGCGCGGCATTGGCAGGGTTTGGGTAATCCGGGCTGAAGCGCACTTCTGCTACCATGGCGCACTGCCGATTGTGACGAGCGCATTCATGTCCGACCCCCGCCCCACTCCAGCCGAACTGGCCCGCTTCAACCAGCACTTCGCCGAACGCATCGTGCCAGTGTGGCTGGGCCCCGGCTGGAATCCCGAAATGGCCCTGCCCTACGAGGCCCTGGATGCTACGCACCGCCCGCTGCCAGTGCAGCGCTACCGGGCGATGGCCTGCGCGCGTCAGTTGTACCTGTTCAGCAGCCGTATCGAGCAACCGGGAGCGGCAGAGCGGGCCGCAGCCCTGTTTCGCTCGCTGCAGCGGCATTTCCACGACGCCGAACATGGTGGCTGGTTCTACAGCATCGATGCCCAAGGCAAACCGCTGGACCGGCGCAAAGACCTCTACACCCACGCATTCATCGTGTTTGCCTGCGCTCATTACTGGGGAAAAGTCCGCGAAAGCCTGGTGGAATCGGCGCTCAATGCTGCCCTCGAGATCGTCAGCGAGCAGTTTGCCCGCGATGACGGCCTTTACGAAGCGAGCCTCGGTGAAGACTGGTCCGACCTCGGCAGCGGCCCGCTGCAAAACCCACAGATGCACCTGGCCGAAGCCTTCCTGCAGGTTCTCGCCGTGCGTGCAGATCAAGGTGTGCAACAGGCACTGCTGCAACTGTGCCAAGCCCTGCAGACGCACTTCATCGAACCGCAACATGGCCTGATGCTGGAAAAACCCCGCGGTGCTGTGGATAACTGGTTCGAGCCGGGGCACCAGTTCGAGTGGTTCTACCTGCTGCATACCTCGGCACTGCTGCGCGGTACGCCGCTGCATGCGTCCATCGACCGCGCATTCGCTTACGCCGAGCAGTGCGGAGTGAAGGATGCTGCCGTGCTGGCGATGCTGGCTGTGGATGGCCAGGTGATCGATGCGACCCAGCGCATCTGGGCACAGGCGGAGTACCTGCGGGCGCTGGCCTTGCGGTCAGGGAGTGAAGTGAAGGTGGCTGAACAGTTGCAGGCAATGGAACAGCGCTTCCTGCACGATGGTGGCTGGTATGAGTGCCGCGATGGTGAAGGTGCGGTCAGCCGCCATGACATGCCTTCGACTACGCCCTATCACCTGGCGACTTGCCTGGAAGGCTTGCACCGGCTGAACTGACGCAATTGCCGGCAAACTGGCTTCCACAGAGCAAGCAGAGCCGCAACACCTGTGGCAGCCGGCTTGCCGCCGATTGGGCGGCGAAGCGCCCTTACTGCATCAGCCTTTCACCGAACGGTCGATCGATAACCCAGCCCAGTCCTGGCTCACCGGCATCACCTCCAGGCTGTTGATGTTGATGTGAGCCGGCTGATTGAGGATCCAGAAGATAGTCTCGGCGATATCCTGCGGCTGAATAGGCTCGGCACCGGCGTAGGTGGCATCATACTTGGCCTGGTCCCCACCGAACCGCACCAGCGAAAACTCGCTTTCGCACAGCCCTGGCTCAAGGTTGCTGACACGCACGCCCGTGCCACGCAGGTCACAACGCAGGCTGAGCGAGAACTGGCCGACGAACGCCTTGGTACCGCCATAGACGTTGCTGCCAGGGTACGGATAGTTGCCCGCCACCGACCCCACGTTGAGGATCGACGCCCCCCGGCCGTGGGCGATCAGGCGTGGCAGCAGCAAGCGGGTGGTGTACATCAGGCCCTTGATGTTGGTATCGACCATGGTTTCCCAGTCGTCCAGGCTGCAGTTCTGCGCCGCATCGACGCCCAGCGCAAGGCCTGCGTTATTGACCAGCCCGCGCAGCTTGTCAAAGCCCGCTGGCAGGTTGGCTATGGCGTGTTCCATGGCCTTGCGGTCACGTACATCGAGCACCAGGCCGTGCACTTCGGTCTTGGCCGACAGTTCGGCGCACAGGGCATCCAGGCGATCCTTGCGCCGGCCGGTGAGGATCAGCTTCCAGCCGGCGTCGGCGAAGAGGCGAGCCGTGGCCTCGCCAAAACCGGAAGTCGCGCCAGTGATGAATACGGTGGACGTCATGCTCTGTTCCTCGCTGTGGATTATTTTCGGCAAGCTTTGCAGCATGCCCGCGACGGGCGTAGTCAGCAAGCCATCGAGGCACTTGGTCATTTTTTGTACATTACCCGCAAAGCCGCATGGCAGAGGGTCCAGCGCGAGCTATGCGCATGTTATCCACAAGGCTTTCCCCACGGATTGGGGGCAACTTGACCATCAGGCGGAACCCTTTCAGCCACCTACGGTCAGGATCACGCGTTGCGGTAATGGCGCACCCTTTCAAACATGCCGCTTACAGCAGTCTGTCCAAGGGTTTCGCACAGAGTTATCCACAGGCTGGTAGCCTATCGTTAGTGCTCTAAGACGTCTGCGAAAACCCGCGCTGAATGACTCATAACAGCAACTGATCAAAATATGAACAGAACCGTGCAGGCCTTGATTTCAGTGGTTTGCAGCTAGATGCCACCATGTTTTCCACAGGCGGCTCCACATTATCCGTGGACAACAATGAGCCTGTGGAAACAATGGCTTGCGTAGGGGTTGTGGCAAAGCTCAAGAAAGATATGCGACAAGTTGTCCACATTCGCCAGGTGATGCCGATCGGGGCCGCACAGCAGCCCCGGATTCAGCTTAGTGCCCGCCAAGATAGGCGCTGCGAACCTCTTCGTTGACCAACAACTCCTGACCGGTGCCGGTCATGCGAATCTCGCCGTTCACCATGACATAAGCCCGGTCGGACAACTTCAAGGCATGGTTGGCGTTCTGCTCCACCAGAAAGATGGTCATCCCGGTCTTGGCCAGTTCGCGCAGGGTCGAAAAGATCTGCTTGACCACGATCGGCGCCAGCCCCAGCGACGGCTCGTCGAGCAACAGCAATTTGGGCCGACTCATCAGCGCACGGGCAATGGCCAGCATCTGCTGCTCTCCACCGGACATGGTCATCGCACGCTGGTTGCGCCGCTCCTTCAACCGAGGGAACAGCTCGAACATGCGTTGCATGTCCTCACTGGCATATTTGTCACCGATAGGGATGGTACCCATCATCAGGTTTTCCTCGACGCTCATGTCGGGGAACACCCGGCGCCCTTCCGGCGACTGGGCGATGCCATTGGATGCGATGTAGTGCGACGACTTGCGGGTAATGTCGGTGCCACGGTAGACAATCTGCCCGGAGGCTGCGCGCGGCTGGCCGAAGATGGACATCAGCAGGGTCGACTTGCCGGCACCGTTGGCGCCGATCAGGCTCACGGTCTCACCTTCATCGATGTGCATCGAGACCTTTTTCAACGCCTGGATCGGCCCGTAGAACACGTCCAGGTCCTTCAGTTCCAGAATGGGTGCACTCATACCAGCTCCTCTTCGTCGGCACCCAGGTAGGCGGCGATCACCGTCGGGTTGTGGCGGATATCCTGCGGCGCGCCTTCGGCGATCACGTTGCCGTGGTCGAGCACGACGATATGGTCGGAAATGCTCATGACCATGCCCATGTCGTGTTCGATCAGCACCACGGTGATGTCGTGCTCGTCACGCAGCACGCGGATCATACGGCTAAGTGCTTCGGTCTCCTGCGGGTTGAGGCCGGCCGCCGGTTCGTCCAGGCAGATGATCTTCGGCCGCGTGCACATGGCCCGGGCGATTTCCAGGCGGCGTTGCTGGCCATACGACAGCTCCCCGGCCAGGCGGTTGGCACAGTCGACCAGATCGACTACCTCCAGCCAGTAGAATGCGTGGTCCAGGGCATCACTCTCGGCCTTGCGGTAGGCCTTGGTGTTGAGCACGCCGGCCAGCAGGTTGCGGTTGACCCACATGTGCTGGGCGACCAGCAGGTTTTCCACCACCGACATTTCCTTGAACAGGCGAATGTTCTGGAAGGTGCGCGCCAGCCCCGCGCGGTTGACCAGGTGGGTGCCACCGAACATCTTGTAGTACAGGCGCGAACCAAAACGTGCCGGCGAAACGAAGTCCGCCGCCTGGAAGCGCTCACCAAGCAACTGGATGACGTTGGTATGGCTGCCGCGCACGTTCAGCTCGATGCGCCCGCCGCTGGCCTTGTAAAAACCGGTCAGGCAGTTGAACACCGTGGTCTTGCCGGCGCCGTTGGGGCCGATCAGGGCGAAGATCTGGTTACGCTTGACCTTGAGGCTGACGTCGCTGAGCGCCTTGATGCCACCGAACTGCATCATCAGGTTGTCGACCGAGAGAATGATTTCGTCGCTCATGGCGCCACTCCTTTACGCGGGACCACACCGGCGCGGCTGATGCGGATCAGCCCACGCGGTCGCCAGATCATCATCAGCACCATCAGCACACCGAACAGCAGCACCCGGTATTCGGAGAAGCTGCGCAGCAGCTCCGGCGCTACGGTCAGTACGAACGCAGCGATCACCACGCCCACGGTCGAGCCCATGCCGCCCAGTACGACAATGGCCAGAATCAGCGCCGACTCGAAGAAGGTGAACGAGGACGGGTTGACGAAGCCTTGGTAGGTGGCGAAGAACACCCCGGCGAGGCCCGCAGTGGAGGCCCCCAGGGTGAAGGCCGAAAGCTTGACCAGCACATGGTTCAGGCCCATCGAGCGGCAGGCGATTTCGTCCTCACGCAGCGCTTCCCAAGCGCGGCCAACCGGCATGCGGGTCAGCCGATGCTTGATGTACAGCACCGCCAGCACGACCAGGAACAGCACGGCATAGATGAACACGAACTTCAGATTGGCGTGGTAATCGAAGCCGAAGTACTCGTGGATCGGCACCCCGCCATCCTTGGCTCGACGGCCGAACTCCAGGCCAAAGAAGGTCGGCGCCGGGGCCGGCATGCCGTTCGGGCCACCGGTGAACGACAGCCAGTTGTTCAGCACCAGGCGGATGATCTCGCCAAAGCCC
This sequence comes from Pseudomonas sp. BNK-30, assembly GCF_047456185.1. Lineage (NCBI taxonomy): Bacteria > Pseudomonadati > Pseudomonadota > Gammaproteobacteria > Pseudomonadales > Pseudomonadaceae > Pseudomonas > Pseudomonas sp. BNK-30. Next base: position 5,353,453 of record NZ_CP179904.1, on the reverse strand, counting down.
AGGGTCACGATCGCCAGATAGTCACCGTGCATGCGCAACACCGGGAAGCCCAGTATGCACCCCGCCAGAGCCGCGGCGATTGCCGCCAGTGGCAGCACACTCCAGAACCCCAGCCCCAGGTACTGATAGCCCAGCGCCAAGCCATAGGCGCCAATGGCGTAGAACGCCACGTAGCCCAGGTCGAGCAGGCCCGCCAGGCCCACCACGATGTTCAGGCCAAGGCCCAGCAGCACGTAGATCAGGCCGAGGATAACCACGGTCAGCAGGTACTTGTTGGCGAAGATGGGGAAGACGATGGCGATCACGATCAGCGCCGGAATGATGTAACGCAGACGCGACTTGTAGTTCGGTGCATTGACGTGCACCCCCGAGCCGCCGCTGTCGAAGCCTTGCAACATGCGCTTGCCTGCGGCGGTCTGCAGGTACAGGCTGAGCAGGAAGCGCCCGGCCATCACGCCACCGACCAGCCAGGCCACGCGGCGGGGTTCGGCATTGAAGCTATAGCCGTCGAGCACCACGCCGACGACCGGACCAAAGACAATGAGCGCGAGCAGGCCGGCGACGATGGTCTCGAGCAAGCTGCGTTTGAGATCGAAACCTTGGGTTTCGGAAACGGAGGCAGTTTTGGCAGTGGACATGTTCACACCTTAGCCACGAGCGGGCGACCCAACAGGCCTTGTGGGCGGAAGATAAGGATCAGCACCAGCAGCGAGAAGCTGAACACGTCCTTGTAGTCGGAGTTGATCAGGCCAGAGAACAACGACTCGGAAATACCCAGGATAATCCCGCCCAACATGGCGCCGGGCAGCGAGCCGATGCCGCCGAGCACCGCAGCGGTGAATGCCTTGATGCCGATGATGAAGCCGGCGTAGAAGTCGAAGGTGCCGTAGTTCATGGTGATCAGCACACCGGCAAGCGCAGCCATCACCGCGCCGATGACGAACACGTAGGAGATCACCCGGTCGGTGTTGATGCCAAGGATCGAGGCCATCTTGCGGTCTTGCTGGGTAGCGCGGCACATGCGGCCGAGCTTGGTGTACTTGATCACATAGGTGAGCAGCCCCATGCCGACGAATGCGGCAATCAGGATGAAGATCTTGGTGTAGGTCAGTTGCACGAAGCCAGTGCCCACTTCGACGCGCCAGGCGCCTTCGAGCAGGGTCGGCACGCCTTGCTGGCGGGCGCCCTGGCTGATCTGCGCATAGTTTTGCAGGATCAGCGAGATGCCGATGGCACTGATCAGCGGTGCCAGGCGGGTAGAGTTGCGCAGGGGTTTGTAGGCGATGCGTTCAATGGTGAAGCCATACACACCCGTGACGACGATGGTGAACAACAAGGTGCCCAACATCAGCAGGGGGAACGACTCGATACCGAAATAAGCCAGCAATGCCAGGCTGATTGCCGCGAGGTACGCGGAAATCATATACACCTCGCCGTGCGCGAAGTTGATCATGCCGATGATGCCATAGACCATTGTGTAGCCGATGGCGATCAGGCCATAGACCGACCCGAGGGTCAGGCCGTTGACCAGTTGCTGCAGGAAAATACCATCCATAACGCAATCTCACCTGAGCGAGACTGCACAAGCGCCGAGCACGCCAGGCCACGGATAAAGCGGCCCTCGCAGCGCAGAACCGTGCAGGTCTCCGAATAAAGACAGGTACCGCAGGGGCATCGGCCCGGGCGCAGGCCCGGGCTGGCTGCCGTTGTTATTTTTGTTTTTCCAGCTGGTGGTACTTGCCGTCCTTGTCCCACTGGTAGACCACGTAGTCAGAGACAGTCAGGTCGCCTTTGCTGTCCCACTTCTTCTCGCCCATGACGGTCTGCACCGGGTTGGCCTTGAGCCACTTGGCAGCGTCTTCGCCCTTGTTCGACTTGGCGCCGTTGAAGGCAGCGGCCAGGGCTTGCAGCGAAGCGTAGGCGTAGAGGGTGTAGCCTTCAGGCTCGGTGCCGGCTTTGCGGAATTCTTCCACCACCGCCTTGCTGTCTGGCAGCATGCGCGGGTCGGCACCGAAGGTCATGTACACGCCGTCCACGTACTGGGCGCCGCCCGCGGTTGCGACCAGTTCGTCGGTGACGATACCGTCATCGGACATGAACTTGACGTCCTTCAGGCCTTGCTCGCGCAGCTGACGCACCAGCGGACCGGCTTCGGGGTGAAGGCCGCCAAAGTAGACCACATCGGCACCGGTGGAACGGATCTTGGTCACCACGGCGCTGAAGTCTTTCTCGCCACGGGTCAGGCCTTCATACAGCACCGGCTTGACGCCACGCTTCTCCAGCTGCGCCTTGGTTGCATCGGCCAGGCCCTGGCCGTAGGTGTCCTTGTCGTGCAGCACCGCCACCTTCTTGCCCTTGAGCACATCGACGATGTAGTCACCGGCAACGATGCCCTGCTGGTCGTCACGGCCGCACATGCGGAACATGGCGCTCAGCCCGCGCTCGGTGACTTGTGGGTTGGTAGAGCCAGGGGTGATGGCGATCACGCCTGCTTCGTCATACACCTCGGAAGCTGGAATGGTGTTGGAGGAGCAGAAGTGGCCCACCACACCGATTACCTTGTCCTGATCGACCAGACGGTTGGCAACCGATACAGCCTGTTTCGGCTCACAGGCGTCATCGCCTTTGACCAGGATGATTTTTTCGCCGTTGACGCCACCGGCAGCGTTGATCTTGTCAGCTGCCGCCTGGGCACCTTTCATGTATTGCTCGCCAAACGCTGCGTTAGCCCCGGTCATCGGGCCCGCGACACCGATCTTGACGTCGGCCTGAACATACGAAGAAACACCCAGTGCCGTAGCCACGGCCAGTGCCAGGAAACCTTTCTTGTAAAACGTCTGCGACATGAGGTGGTGCTCCTAGAGTTTTTTTTGGTTGGCACTACAACTTCTCAGCCCTGTGCTCAGAGCAAGGGCCGTGCCATCGGTTTTGTCTTCCGGGAAATCACACTGTTGGGGCCGCGTCGAGGCGACCGACGGCCTTTTCTTTACTGAGTGTGCAACCGTCTGCCACGCGACAAGCGCCACCATGCGCACAAACAAGGAGCAACCACCGAGTGCCATCATTGCAACCCTGACAAGTGTTTACGTGCAACCACCCTGTAACAGCAGACGTCACCGAACTGCACACCCCTGGTGCGCAACTGCTACAGGCGGCACCGTTTCAAGGCTAGCTGGTGCACGGAAAAACACCTGATTTGTCTGTTTCGGCCTCTTCACACACGCACCCGCTCCCGCCGGTAACGCGTTGCCGGCAAGTTCGGCGCGTTTCCTGTGGCACAATGACCGCCATTCGCCGCTTTGGAGCCCACCCTGATGAGCGAGAGCGCATTCGCTGAGCGCATCGTGCACAACCTGCTCGACACCGACTTCTACAAGCTCACCATGATGCAGGGCGTGCTGCACAATTACCCGGATGCCGACGTGGAGTGGGAATTCCGCTGCCGCAATGGCGAAGACTTGCGCCCCTATCTGGGCGAGATCCGCAACCAGCTCGAACGGCTGAGCGAACTTACCCTCGATGATGGCCAGCTGGCCTTCCTCGAACGCATCAGCTTCCTCAAGCCCGATTTCCTGCGCTTTCTGCGCCTGTTCCGTTTCAACCTGCGCTATGTGCAGGTTGGTATCGAGGGCGACCAGCTGTACCTGCGCCTCAAAGGGCCCTGGCTGCATGTGATCCTCTTCGAAGTCCCGCTGCTGGCCATCATCAGCGAAGTGCGCAACCGCCACCTGCACCCACGCATGCGCCTGGCCGAGGCCCGTGACCAACTTTACCGCAAGTTCGACTGGCTACAGGCGCATGCCAGCGCCGACGAACTGGCCGAACTGCAAGTGGCCGACTTCGGCACCCGCCGGCGTTTTTCCAGCCGCGTGCAGGAGGAGGTGGTGCGGGTACTGCGCGATGACTTCCCGGCCCGCTTCGTCGGTACCAGCAACGTCGATTTGGCATGGAAACTGGATATCAAGCCGCTGGGCACCATGGCCCACGAATGGATCATGGCCCACCAGCAGCTCGGCCCGCGGCTGATCGACAGCCAGATCGCCGCCCTGGACTGCTGGGTCCGGGAGTACCGCGGCCTGCTCGGCATCGCCCTGACCGACTGCATCACCATGGATGCCTTCCTCAGCGATTTCGACCTGTACTTCGCCAAGCTGTTCGACGGCCTGCGCCACGACTCGGGTGAGCCGGTGGCCTGGGCGGAAAAGGCCATCGCCCATTACCAGAGGTTGGGGATCGACCCGATGACCAAGACCCTGGTGTTCTCCGACGGCCTCAACCTGACCCGCGCGCTGCAGATCTTCCGTGCCCTGCGCGGGCGCATCAACGTCAGTTTCGGCATCGGCACCAACCTGACCTGCGACATCCCCGGCGTGGCGCCGATGAATATCGTGCTTAAAATGACCGACTGCAACGGCTCGCCGGTGGCGAAGATCTCTGACGAGGCCGCCAAGACCCAGTGCCGCGACGAGAACTTCGTCGCCTACATGCGTCACGTGTTCAAAATCCCCAGCAAGGAGTAACCCATGCAAGCCGTTCAGCAAGAGATTGCCCAGGCGCTCAACGTGCAGCCGCCGTTCGCAGACGCCGCTGCGCTCGAGGCCGAAGTCGCCCGGCGCGTGGCGTTCATCAAGGATTGCCTGGCCAACGCCCGCCTCAAGACCCTGGTACTGGGCATCAGCGGGGGCGTCGATTCGCTGACTGCCGCCCTGCTCGCCCAACGCGCCATCAACGAGTTGCGCGCCGAAAGCAGCGACCCGGCCTACCGCTTCATTGCCGTGCGCCTGCCGTACCAGGTACAGCATGACGAGCACGACGCCCAGGCGTGCCTGGAAGTGATCAACGCCGATGAAGTGCACACCGTTGATATTGCACCTGCCGTGCGTGCACTGGCCGCAGAGGTGCAAGCATTGAAAGACGGCTCGCCGTCACTGGTGGACTTCGTCGTGGGCAACGTCAAGGCGCGTACGCGCATGGTCGCGCAGTACACCATCGCTGGCGCCCGCGCTGGCCTGGTGATCGGCACCGACCACGCCGCCGAGGCAGTGATGGGCTTCTTTACCAAGTTTGGTGACGGTGCCTGCGACCTGGCCCCGTTGAGCGGCCTGGTTAAGAACCAGGTGCGGGCCATTGCGCGCAGCTTTGGGGCGCCGGAATCGCTGGTGGAGAAGGTGCCTACTGCGGACCTGGAAGACCTGGAACCAGGCAAGCCTGACGAGGCGTCGCATGGCGTGACCTACCAACAGATCGATGCCTTCCTGCATGGGCTGCCGGTTGAGCAGGAAGCGTTCGACATCATCGTCGCCACCTACCGCAAGACCCAGCACAAGCGCGAACTGCCGTTCGCACCGTGAGACCTCTGGGGCCGCTTTGCGGCCCTTTCGCGACACAAGGCCGCTCCTACAGGACTGTAGGAGCGGCCTTGTGTCGCGAAGGAGGGCAAAGCCCTCCCCTGCTTCAAAGTGTCATTACTTGACGACTACCGTGCCTTTCATCATCGAGATATGGCCTGGGAATGAGCAGAAGAAGCCGTAGTCTGTACCAGCAACCAGCTTGGACACATCAAAGGTCACCGCGTCTTTTTCGCCCGCCCCAATGATCTTGGTGTGAGCGATGACACGCTCATCACCTTCTTTCAGATAGGACTTCTCGATACCGGCGCTCAGACCATCGGTCGCGATCGGCTGCATGTCAGCTGCCTTACTGATGACAATGTTGTGACCCATGACATTCTTTGGCAATTTGCCCGAATGTTCCAGGTTCACGGTGAATTGCTTGCAGCTCTTGTCGATGACGATTTCCTTGGTATTGAAGGACATCTGGTCAGTCGAGTCGACAGTTACCGAGCACTCGGCGGCGAAGACGGAGGCGCTGGCGAGGGTCAGCAGGGATACCGCTACAGCTTTCGCAAACATCATGAATCTCCTTGGCAGGGTTTTATCAATTGCGAGACTGCCTGAAACCGTTCAGCCCCTTGCTGACATGCATCAAAGGGTGTCAAGTGGCCAGCCAGTTGAATTGTTCAATGGATTGTATACAACCAATCTAAGGGCACATCATGCCCTTTTAATGGACGATGGGACAACCTCTCATTCAGGAGCAACTGCAATGGCCCTCTCAAGTTTCATGAACAGCCTGCTCGCCGCCTACGCCCACGGGGCCAGCGGTGCGATCTGTGAATTCTCCCGCCCGGAGTGACAACTGCCTTCGAACATTAAGGCCAGGTTTGTTTGATGCGAATGGACTCAACGAGAAGTCGCGTGGTTTTCTCGGCCTTGGCGGCGAAGTGGGTCGACAAGAAGCCTGATTGACCCAGAGGCTTTGGGGACCGCTTTGCGGTCCTTTCGCGACACAAGGCCGCTCCAACATCGACCGCGCTGCCAAATGAATTGTGCTTGCGCGGACATTGCAGGAGCGGCCTTGTGTCGCGATGGGCTGCAAAGCAGCCCCAAGAATCAATCAGCGCGGAATGACAGGCTGGCGCGGCTTCTTGCTGCCTTTGCCACCACCTTTTGCCGCTTCCTTGCGTTCCTTGGCCGCCTGCTGGTTGCGGGCGAACGCTTCAGCCTTGGCCTTCTCACGCTTGTCCCACGGCTTGCTGCCGTCACTGCCACGCGGCGGCAAACCGGTGTGCTGGGTGAGGATCTTCTGATCCTTGCCCACCTTGTGGCTGCCGGCCGGCGTCGAGTTCTTGCGCCGTGCACTCTGGTAGGTGTCGGTCTGCGGCTGGTGCAGCGGGATCAACTGATGCTTGCCCGGGCCAATGAGGTCGGCACGGCCCATACGCTCTAGTGCCTCGCGCAGCATCGGCCAGCCCTTAGGATCGTGGTAGCGCAGGAACGCCTTGTGCAAGCGGCGCTGCTCGTCGCTCTTGACGATCTCCACGCCTTCACTCTTGTAAGTGACCTTGCGCAGCGGGTTCTTGCCCGAGTGGTACATGGCCGTGGCCGAGGCCATGGGCGACGGGTAGAACGCCTGCACCTGGTCGGCGCGGAAGCCGTTGCCCTTGAGCCACAGGGCCAGGTTCATCATGTCTTCGTCGGTGGTGCCTGGGTGCGCAGCGATGAAGTACGGGATCAGGTACTGCTCTTTGCCCGCCTCTTTCGAGTACTTCTCGAACATGCGCTTGAAGCGGTCGTAGGAGCCGATGCCGGGCTTCATCATCTTGTCCAGCGGGCCACGCTCGGTGTGCTCCGGGGCAATCTTCAGGTAACCGCCCACATGGTGGGTGACCAGCTCCTTGACGTACTCCGGCGATTCCACTGCCAGGTCATAGCGCAGGCCCGACGCGATCAGGATCTTCTTCACACCCGGCAGGGCGCGTGCCTTGCGATACAGCTCGATCAGCGAGCTGTGGTCGGTGTTGAGGTTTTCGCAGATGCCCGGGAACACGCACGACGGCTTGCGGCAGTGCTTCTCGATCTCCGGGCTCTTGCAGGCGATGCGGTACATGTTGGCCGTCGGCCCGCCAAGGTCGGAGACCACGCCGGTGAAGCCAGGCACCTTGTCACGCATCTCCTCGATTTCATGCAGGATCGACTCGTGGGAGCGGTTCTGGATGATCCGGCCTTCGTGCTCGGTGATCGAGCAGAAGGTACAGCCGCCGAAGCAGCCACGCATGATGTTCACCGAGAAGCGGATCATCTCGTAGGCCGGGATGCGCTCCTTGCCGTAGGCCGGGTGCGGAATACGGGCATAGGGCATGCCGAACACGTAGTCCATTTCCTCGGTGGTCATTGGAATGGGTGGCGGGTTGAACCACACATCCACTTCGCCGTGCTTCTGCACCAGCGCACGAGCGTTGCCCGGGTTGGTCTCCAGGTGCAACACACGGTTGGCGTGGGCGTAGAGCACCGGGTCGTTACGCACCTTCTCGAACGATGGCAGGCGGATCACCGACTTGTCGCGGGTCATGCGCGGGCTGTCGAGGATCTGCACGACCTTGGCTTCGTTCGGGTCTTCCTGGTCGCCCTTGGCCTGCTCGATGGCGCAGGCCTGGGTGTCCTGGGTATTGACGTACGGGTTGATGATCTTGTCGACGCGGCCAGGGCGGTCGATGCGGGTCGAGTCGATCTCGTACCAGCCCTCGGGCGTGTCACGACGCACGAATGCGGTACCGCGCACATCGGTGATGCTTTCGATGCTCTGGCCACTGGACAGGCGCTGGGCGACCTCGACGATCGCCCGCTCGGCGTTGCCGTACAGCAGGATATCGGCGCTGGCGTCGATCAGGATCGAATGGCGAACCTTGTCCTGCCAGTAGTCATAGTGGGCGATGCGGCGCAGCGATGCCTCGATGCCACCGAGCACGATCGGCACGTGCTTGTAGGCTTCCTTGCAGCGCTGGCTGTACACCAGGCTGGCGCGGTCAGGGCGCTTGCCGGCCATGCCGCCCGGGGTGTAGGCATCGTCAGAGCGGATTTTCTTGTCTGCGGTGTAGCGGTTGATCATCGAGTCCATGTTGCCCGCCGCGACGCCGAAGAACAGGTTCGGCTCACCAAGCTTCATGAAGTCGTCTTTGGACTGCCAGTTCGGCTGGGCAATGATGCCCACGCGAAAGCCCTGGGCTTCCAGCAGGCGGCCGATGATGGCCATGCCGAATGACGGATGATCGACGTAGGCATCACCGGTCACGATGATGATGTCGCAGGAATCCCAGCCGAGCAGATCCATCTCCTCCCTGCTCATCGGCAGGAAAGGTGCTGGCCCGAAGCATTCGGCCCAGTACTTGGGATAGTCGTAGAGTGGTTTGGCTGCTTGCATGTCAGTGACCGGTTCTGTTGTGCAGGGAAATCGCGGGCGCGGAATATAGCACAAAATTTGACCAAATCCGACTGCCTTCGTGGGGATTGGCGGGTGGGGCGACGGTTGGGGCGGGAAGCGCCACGTGGCTGGCTTGGGGGTTTGTGGTTGGGTCGCCAGTATTTACCAAAACAGTTTCGGCGCCGATGAGATCGGGACGGGCCCAAGGATCAGAGCGACTGCCCGCAGGAAACTCGTACCCGCTCAGCTCTATGATGATCGCACCTCCTCTTTGAGGAGCGACCGTAATCCTTCCAGATTTTTTACAGAATATTTAGCCCCTCTAACCCTCAGCAAACGCTAACTTGTTAATTGTTAGAACGTTTTCTTTGCCTCTTAAAAAATTGTAGGAATCGAACTTCAAACACCGGGAAGAAATCCTACGATAACTTTCCGCCACGAATCCCGACCAGTTCTTGAACCCGCAAAAAAATAAGTGATACAACACTCATGCGCGGAAAGCGCACTCAAACCAACTCTGAAGGAGTACTAACCATGGGACGTCGTCGTTCTGAAATCAACACGCTGCAGATCCCTCGCGTGATGAACTACACATTCATCGAATCCGAGATTGACTTCCTCAACCTCCTGTAAGCGATAAGCCAGAAGGGGCTACCCCTTCTGGCACTACCAAGGAGTCATAGATGATTACCGAGCGCGAGCTGAACATAGACGAAGCCTACGATCGCCTGACCAGGCTGCATCAGCACTTGGGACTTAATTCAAGAACAACATTAGCAAGAACCAACAAACTGGTCGCCACCTGCCACTTGTACGACAGCGCCTACAAAGAGGTCTCTTGCGGAGCAGGAAAGGGCGAGTACTGCGAACTTGGAGCGCTTGCCGAAAGCCTGGAGCATTACTTCGTCGACGATATAACTTCTACCATCATCGACAGCGACCAAATATTGAAGTCGATAGAACCATTTGACGACTGGTTGCTCAACTCACTACCGCCTGGTTGCCAGGTACCTTATCTCAGACTTCAAGGCCTGGACAGCTACGACGAAATAAAAATACCTGCAATAATAATAGCACCATCAACCAGAAACATTGATGACATAGAAAAAACGGCAGCGGGCTTTCTTTCCAAATATGCCACCAACTCTGGCACAGCTCTTGGTTGCACAGAGAACGAGGCTCTGCTACACGCCATTAATGAAGCGATCGAACGCCACGCCCTCTCGGTTTACTACCTGTCACTCTGCGGACTGGCCTCACCGCCAGAACTCTACCGCCCCTCTACTTCATTCTTGGAAGAGACCTTCGCTCATGATGCCGAGCTTCTTCGTCACGCAAAGAAACTGAAAATATTCTTGACCCACGATTTCTATGAGGTGCCATTTTGCATCGCTGTTTCTCCCGATAAAACAGAAGGCTCACTCAGTAGCGTAGGCTCCGGTAGTTCACTCGACCCATACACTGCAATGTATCGTGCCGTAACCGAGCACCTTCAGTGCAAACAACTTTATGGCCCAAGAGAAAAACAAGAAGACCTCTCTGCGGAAAAAATGCTTGCCCACTCAGCCCGGCTGGCTTCACTTATAAATCCCTGCCCCACGTACGCCGTGCCCACGCTTCACCCTCCGCACACCGAGCTCAGCGTGCGCGGGCAAATCAAGCGCATACACATCAATCTGAAAAAACAAAATAAGGCCGTATTTTATCGCACACTTTATGAACACCCGAATCTCGCCACGGTTCTGCAGGTTTTCATACCCGGACTGGAGCGATTCCACCTGATCAGATCAGGTATTCCAGTCGCGCCGCAGAGCGCATTCAAAGGCATTAGGGAATGACATGCATATCTATCGAGGAATCATCGCCGCCTTGAGCGCGACATTGGTCCTGAAAGTCGCGACCGTCGTACCCGCCCTGATACTGGCCGACATCATTGACAACATATCCAGCTCAGCCGCGCCTACCCAGCTTCTACTCGGAGCCTTCATATGCCTTATCGCATTACAAGCCTCAATGACCCCTTTGCAAGCCTGGTGTCTTGCACGGCTCTGCCAGGATCGCGTGAAACAGCTCTCCATCCGCTGGTGCCGAGCGTTGTTGGACAAACGCTTCGAGGCCTATGGACAACTCCATGGCGGAACACTGGTAAAGGTGCTGGATAGGGGAATTACGGCACAGGAGCGCTGGCTAGGCTTTCTGATTGGTTCAGCTTGGCCGGTACTAGCTGAAGCTACAGTGCTGATAACGCTCTTCGCATATCTGGGGGCTACCTCGGTATTGATCGGTCTCATCCCCTTGAGTCTGGCGTATCTATGGGCAAATGATCGACTGGTGCGCTGGCGCCGACCACATATAGAGGCAGTGAACTCGCGAGAGGATGAACTGGCGGAACAATGGGTGGATACCTTCGCGAGCGCGGCGACGGTCAAACTGGAAAAGGCGGAGCATGCGGCGATGCTCCCGGTCAACCATACACTCTCGGCCTATGCCGACTCAGCGGTGAGGGTAGCCCACAGCGGGGGCTGGGTTCAGGGCTTGCGCACTTTGTTCATTGGCCTGGGCAGTGGCGGTCTGCTCATGTGGGGCATCCAGGATCAGGCTCTGACAACACCGCAATTGAGCTTGGGCGAACTCGTTGCTCTTTTCACCTTGGTGAGCGGATTGCTGGCAGGGGTTGCGCAACTGGCTGAGGCCTGGCGACTACTAGACCAGTTCAGGCTCGACAAACAAAAACTTGAACACTGGCTCCGACTCCCGCCGTTCGGTCCGACATGCTCTGCTGAGTCGAAATCACATGATAATAACGCAGGGCTGCGCATCGCCCCGTGCCTGCTAAGCGCTCGGAACAGTGTGCAACTGGAAATCGAAGAACCCTTGGTGCTGCACAAAGGAGAACGGGTCGCGCTGATAGGGTCCAGCGGGTGTGGCAAATCGACGCTTCTGCATGCGCTGGCTGGAACGGTATTCCAGTTGCGCGAGCATGTTCAATTGTACGGCAGGTGCCTGGCTGAGCTCGATGCTTGCGCGCAGTTCAGTCGCTTAAGACTCTGCCCTCAGGATGCGCACTTTCTACCCGGCCCACTGCCCCGTGCAGTACTGTTCGAGCATGATCATGATCGCGCTCAAATCGAACGATGGCTTGAGCGGCTGGGCTTGGATAAAGACTGGTACGAACTTGACCTGGATGCACGCGCAGAATCCATTTCGGGCGGCGAAGCACGAAGGCTGACGCTGCTACGCGTTCTCAATCAGCCAGGCGAATTCAATTTCTTTGACGAACCCACAGCTGGGCTCGATGCCGGATCGGCCGAGCGTACCTGGGATCTGTTGTTCGAAGCGTTCCAAGGGAGAGGGCTGATTTGCGTGACGCATGATCAAAGCGCGCTGTCACGATTTGACCGAGTGATCACACTGAGCGAGGGGCGGATAGTTAGCCAGGTGCAAGCGAAAATTGCTCAGAACCCTGAGCTAGCCGGCGCGTCGCACACCTTGCGGGACCGGCTTTAGCCCCGAACAACGGCGCAGCCGGTGCGACCCGCCGCACTGAATTCTTCACGGCTGAAGCCGCTTCGAACGGGCCTTGCAAACTCAGTGAGTTATGCGCAACTGCATGAAAGCAGATTTATTCGTCGTCGTCGAAGTTGTACATGCCCGGTGCGAGGTTCTCGAAGCGGGTGTACTTACCGATGAACGCCAGGCGGACGAAGCCGATGGGGCCGTTACGCTGCTTGCCGATGATGATTTCGGCAACGCCTTTGTGCTCGGTCTCCGGGTGGTACACCTCATCCCGGTACACGAACATGATCACGTCGGCGTCCTGCTCGATTGCACCCGATTCACGCAAGTCGGAGTTCACCGGGCGTTTGTTCGGGCGCTGTTCCAGGGAGCGGTTGAGCTGCGAAAGGGCGATGACCGGGCAGTTGAATTCCTTGGCCAAGGCCTTTAGCGAGCGGGAAATCTCGGAAATTTCGTTGGTCCGGTTGTCACCGGCCGAGCCCGGGATCTGCATCAGCTGCAGGTAGTCGACCATGATCATGGCGATCTCGCCGTGCTCACGCGCCAGGCGGCGGGTACGCGCCCGCATCTCCGAGGGGCTGATGCCGGCGGTATCGTCGATGAACAGCTTGCGGTCGTTGAGCAGGTTGACCGCCGACGTCAGGCGCGGCCAGTCGTCATCGTCCAACTGACCGGAACGCACCTTGGTCTGGTCGATGCGGCCAAGGGACGAGAGCATACGCATGATCAGCGATTCACCTGGCATCTCGAGGGAGAACACCAACACCGCCTTGTCGGTACGCAACACGGCATTTTCCACAAGGTTCATGGCGAAGGTGGTCTTACCCATCGACGGACGGCCGGCCACGATGACCAGGTCGGCAGCCTGCAGGCCGCTGGTTTTCGCGTCCAGGTCGGTGAAGCCGGTGGAAACGCCGGTGATGTCGCTGTCGGAGTTGAACAGCGTGTCGATCCGGTCGATAGCCAGGGTCAACAGTTCGTTGACGCCCACCGGGCCGCCGGTCTTGGGCCGCGCCTCGGCGATCTGGAAGATCTGCCTTTCGGCATCATCGAGGATTTCGGCGGCATTGCGCCCTTGCGGGTTGAAGGCGTTGTCGGCGATGTCGGTACTGATGCTGATCAGCTGGCGCAACGTTGCCCGCTCGCGAATGATCGCGGCGTAGGCCTTGATGTTGGCAACCGACGGGGTGTTCTTGGCAAGTTCTGCCAGGTACGCCAGGCCGCCAACCTGGGTCGACAAGCCTTCCTTGTCAAGCTGCTCGTGCAGGGTGACGACGTCGAATGGCTGGTTGGCGTCGGCCAGCTTGTGCACGGCACGGAAGATCAGGCGGTGGTCATGCCGATAGAAATCGCCATCCGAAACCTGATCCAGCACCCGCTCCCAGGCGTTATTGTCCAGCATCAGGCCACCGAGAACGGCCTGTTCGGCCTCGATGGAATGCGGCGGCACCTTGAGGGCAGCGGTTTGCAGGTCTAGCTGTTCGGGATTGGTGATCTCGTTCATGGCCACGAAAGAATTCTGGAGGATGAAAAAGACAAAGGGCACGGCCTGTTCAGAGACAGGACGTGCCCGATGTTAACCGGGCAGCCCGCGAGGAGCTACCCAGTCAGCGCAGCTTAGGCAGCTACGACGACCACACGTACGGTGGCTTCAACGTCGCTGTGCAGGTGCACGGCTACGTCGTATTCGCCAACCTGACGGATGGTGCCGTTCGGCAGACGAACTTCAGCCTTGGCCACTTCAACGCCGGAGGCGGTCAGGGCGTCAGCGATGTCGTGGGTGCCGATCGAACCGAACAGCTTGCCTTCGTCGCCAGCGGTGGCAGTGATGGTCACTTCCAGCTCGGCCAGTTGGGCAGCGCGGCTTTCAGCCGACGATTTACGGTCAGCAGCTGCTTTTTCCAGCTCGGCGCGACGCTCTTCGAACGCAGCCAGGTTGGCGGCGTTGGCAACGGTGGCCTTGCCGAATGGCAGCAGGAAGTTACGGCCGTAACCAGCCTTAACCTTAACTTTGTCGCCCAGGTTGCCCAGGTTAGCGACTTTTTCCAGCAGGATCAGTTCCATTTGGTAAAACCTCTTAACTTTTAACCTTCACCGTTCGCGGAGTCATTCCCCTCAGGGGACTTGCGACCGCGAAAATCAATCAGGCTGTCGACAATGGCCAGAACCACGAGCAACGGATAAATCAGCTGCAGTATCAGCGGCAGTGTCACGTACATGCCGACCAGCCAGAAACCGGCCAGCCGACCCTGTGCCACCAGCCCATGCATCAAGGCGATGCCGGCCAGGACGAGCACCAGGCTGGACGCGGAAGCCAGGACGATGAACTGCGGGCCGATGAACGGACCCAACACCATCGCGGCAACCAGAGCCAGCATGACTGCCCGCGGCAACTTCAGGGCGCGAAACTCGCGACCGAAGCCTCCAGGGTTGTACAACGCTGCTTGCCAATAACGCGCCAGCATCAAAGCCAGCACGCTGAACAACTGCAGCATCACCGCTGTGGAAGCGACCAGCACAGGGCCGATCAGCTCACCGGGAATGACTGGCTTGCCTTCGATTTGCGGCAACGCTTCGGAAAGCGCCTTGGCCAACACTTCGAAGGTTTCGCGCAGTACCGCGTCCAGGATGAGGCTGTAGACCAACCCCAACACAACACTGGACAACAACACCCGGCTCCAGGAATGCCCGGCACGCAACAAGGCGGCCAGCCCCAGTGTTCCCAACAGCACCAGCAAGGTGCTTGGATCACCGAAGGCCCAAATGGCCACCGCCGGCAAAAGGCCGAAAGCGATGACCGTTGAAGCGTCCTTGAACCCGCGCCGCAGCAGCACAAGGCTCCCGGCAGCGGCACTCAACCAGAACAGCAGCGGTAATACCGCACTCACGACCACCACCAAGGTGGCCTGCACACGACCGCGCATGATGAAATCAGCCAACGCTCGCATGCTTATCCCTTACTACTTGTCGACAACCCGGTCTCAGCGGCCGTGGCTGTCGGTGTAGGGCAGCAGGGCCAGGAAGCGGGCGCGCTTGATAGCGGTAGCCAGCTGACGCTGATAACGAGCTTTGGTACCGGTGATACGGCTTGGAACGATTTTGCCGGTTTCGGATACGTAAGCTTTCAGGGTGTTGAGATCTTTGAAGTCGATCTCTTTCACGTCTTCAGCAGTGAAGCGGCAGAATTTACGACGACGGAAGAAACGTGCCATGTAATAGGCTCCTCAAAAGGTCCGTGGATTACTCGTCAGCGTTATCGCTGGAGTCGCTGTCATTGCTGTCGTCGCCTTCGGCGGAGTCAGCATGCTCAGGACGCTCACGACGCTCACGGCGCTCGCTGCGGTTCTCTTCGGCCTTCAGCATCTCGGACTGACCGGTTACGGCTTCGTCGCGACGGATGACGAGGTTACGGATCACGGCATCGTTGTAGCGGAAGTTGTCTTCCAGCTCGGCCAGGGCCTTGCCGGTGCACTCAACGTTCAGCATCACGTAGTGAGCCTTGTGAACATTGTTGATTGCGTAGGCCAGTTGACGACGGCCCCAGTCTTCCAGGCGGTGGATCTTGCCACCATCTTCTTCGATCAGCTTGGTGTAACGCTCAACCATGCCGCCGACTTGCTCGCTCTGGTCCGGGTGAACCAGGAAGATGATTTCGTAATGACGCATGAATGCTCCTTACGGGTTAGTAGTCTGCCAGCGTATCTGGTCAGACAAGGAGTGAATGACACTGTATGTCTTGCCATGGAGGGGAGGCACATGTGCGCCTGCCAGCTCGGCAAGGGGCGCAATTGTAGAGAAGGCGGTGCACACAAGCAAGGTGATTGGCGATTATTTGAACAGCCGGAAACACTTTACCTTGGGCGAGCCCTACCGCCAGCTCGCCGGCTTGCAGCGAAGCACCACAGCCATTGAACCTGGCGTGGTGCTTTGGGGAGCCGGCTTACCGGCGATAGGGCCGCTACAGTGTCGACAGATCAGCGCTTGGCCTGGCGCTGGCGCACTGCCTCGAACAGGCAGACGCCCGTAGCCACTGAAACGTTCAGACTGCTGACGCTGCCCGACATTGGCAACTTGACCAGGAAATCGCAGTGTTCACGGGTCAGCCGGCGCATGCCCTTGCCTTCCGCGCCCATGATCATCACCAACGGGCCGGTCAGGTCCTGCTGATAGATCTCCTGCTCGGCCTCACCGGCCGTACCCACCACCCACAGGCCACGCTGCTGAAGCTTCTCCAGGGTACGCGCCAGGTTGGTCACCGCCACCAGCGGAATCACTTCCGCTGCGCCGCAGGCCACCTTGCGCACCACCGGTGTCAGCGTCGCCGATTTATCCTTGGGCACCACCACTGCCGTAGCCCCGGCAGCATCGGCGGTGCGCAGGCAGGCGCCGAGGTTGTGCGGGTCGGTGACGCCGTCCAGCACCAGGATCAGCGGTGGCGTTTCGGTGCGCTCGAGCAACTCCTCGAGCATCAATTCGCCCCACACCTGGCTTGGGCTGACCTCGGCAACAACGCCCTGGTGCACGCCCTCGACCCAGGCATCGAGCTCACGGCGCTCGGCCTGGCCAACCTGCACACGGTTTTCTGCGGCCAGCGCCAGCAACGCCTGGATGCGTGGCTCGCTGCGCCCTTCCGACAGCCAGATCTGCTTGACCCGCTTCGGATGGTGCTGCAGCAGCGCCTGCACGGCATGCACACCGTAGATTTTTTCCAGCTGACTCATGACTTGTTCTTGCTCTTGCGTGGCGCGCCGGATTTCGGCGGGCCTTTACGGTGCTTGGTGGGCTTGCCGGAGGGCTTGCCGCCTTTGTCCGACTTGCTGCCGGCGTTGCCGCCAGTGCGCGCGTCGGTCATCAGCGCCTTCTTCATTTCGCGACTTTTGCGCACTTCAGCATTACGCTGCACGGCATCTTTCGGGAAGTAAGCCTCGGCGGTCTCGCTCTTGCGGCTGCGCGGTTTCGGAGTGGCCTTGGCCTCCACCACTGGCTGCTGCTCGGCCTTTTCTGCGGCCGGTGCGGCGCCACGGC
Organism: Pseudomonas sp. BNK-30; assembly: GCF_047456185.1. Classification (NCBI taxonomy): domain Bacteria; kingdom Pseudomonadati; phylum Pseudomonadota; class Gammaproteobacteria; order Pseudomonadales; family Pseudomonadaceae; genus Pseudomonas; species Pseudomonas sp. BNK-30. Next base: position 5,336,152 of record NZ_CP179904.1, on the reverse strand, counting down.
CCTTGCGCCCTATCGGCGCAGCGAGCTGCTGATCGGACACTTCGAAGTCGATCTTGCGCTCGTCTAGGTCAACGCGCATGACCTTGACCTCGATGGTGTCGCCCAGACGGAAGCTACGCCCGGTGCGCTCACCCGACAAGCGGTGATGCACGGGGTCGAAGTGGTAGTAGTCACCCGGCAGCGCACTGACATGCACCAGACCTTCGACGTAGATATCGGTCAGCTCGACAAACAGCCCAAAACCGGTGACCGCAGTGATCACACCCGGGAAGGTCTCGCCCACACGGTCCTTCATGAACTCGCACTTGAGCCAGTTGACCACGTCACGGGTGGCTTCGTCGGCGCGGCGCTCGGTCATGGAGCACTGCTCGCCGAGCTGGTCGAGGGTGTTCACGTCGTACGGATAGATACGCGCTTTGGGAATGCTCATGGCGCCGGCACGCTTGACGTGCGGAGTATCGACCTTGGAACGGATGATGCTGCGGATGGCGCGGTGCACCAGCAGGTCCGGGTAACGACGGATCGGCGAGGTAAAGTGCGTGTACGCCTCGTAGTTCAAACCGAAGTGGCCGTTGTTGTCGGTGCTGTACACCGCCTGGCTCAGCGAACGCAGCATCACCGTCTGGATCAGGTGGAAGTCCGGGCGCCCGGCAATGCTTGCAAGCAGTGCCTGGTAGTCCTTGGGCGAAGGGTCCTTGCCTTTGTGCAAGCTAAGGCCCAGCTCGCCGAGGAAGGCACGCAGCTTTTCAAGGCGCTCCGGTGGCGGGCCATCGTGCACGCGGTACAGCGCCGGCACGCCATGCTTGTTGAGGAACTCGGCCGTGGCGACGTTGGCCGCCAGCATGCATTCCTCGATCAGCTTGTGGGCATCGTTGCGCACGGTCGGGCGGATTTCCGCGATCTTGCGCTCTTCACCGAAGATGATGCGGGTTTCCTGGGTTTCGAAGTCGATGGCGCCGCGGGCGTGACGGGCATCGAGCAGCACCTTGTACAGGTTGTACAGGTTCTTCAGGTCCGGCAGGACCTCCTGGTACTCCTCGCGCAGCGCCTTGCCCTCGCGGGTACGGGCATGCTCGAGCATGCTGCTGACCTTGTTGTAGGTCAGGCGGGCATGAGAATGGATCACACCTTCGTAGAACTGGTAGTCGACCATCTGGCCGGCCTTGTTCATGGTCATTTCGCAGACCATGGCCAGGCGATCGACGTGCGGGTTCAGCGAGCACAGGCCGTTGGACAGCTCCTCGGGGAGCATCGGGACAACACGCTCGGGGAAGTACACCGAGTTGCCACGCTGCTGCGCCTCGACATCCAGGGCAGAGCCCAGACGCACGTAGCTGGACACGTCAGCGATGGCCACATAGAGGCGCCAGCCACCAGAGAACAGCCGCAGCTTGCCAAGCGGCTCACAATAAACAGCGTCGTCGAAGTCGCGGGCATCTTCGCCGTCGATGGTGACGAAGGGCAAGTGGCGCAGGTCGATACGCTTTTCCTTGTCCTTCTCTTCGACATCGGAGCGGAACTTGCGCGCTTCCTTGATCACGTCCTGGGGCCAGACGTGCGGGATGTCATAGCTGCGCAGGGCAACATCGATTTCCATGCCCGGCGCCATGTAGTTGCCGATCACTTCGACCACATCGCCTTGTGGCTGGAACCGCGGGGTTGGCCAGTGGGTGATCTTGATCTCGACGAACTGGCCGATCTTGGCGCCACCGTTACGACCCGCGGTCACCAGCACTTCCTGCTGGATCTTCGGGTTGTCCGGCGTCACGTAACCGATGCCGCCTTCTTCGAAGTAGCGGCCGACCACACTTTCGTGGCCGCGGGAAATGACTTCTACCAGCACACCTTCACGGCGGCCACGGCGGTCGAGCCCCGAGACACGCGCCAAGGCACGGTCGCCATCGAATACCAGGCGCATTTGCGACGGGCTGAGGAACAGGTCGTCGCTGCCATCGTCAGGGATAAGGAAGCCGAAACCGTCGCGGTGGCCGGAGATACGGCCGCAGATCAGGTCCAGTTTGTCTACCGGGGCATATGTGCCGCGCCGGGTATAGATAAGCTGGCCGTCACGCTCCATGGCGCGCAGACGACGGCGCAAGGCTTCGATCTGGTCTTCTTCGTAAAGACCGAACTCGGCCGCCAGCTCCTCGCGCGCGGCCGGTTCGCCACGGTCGGCAAGGCGCTGCAGGATCAGCTCACGGCTGGGGATAGGGTTGTCGTATTTTTCCGCTTCGCGAGCGGCCTCGGGATCGAGGGATTGCCAATCGGCCATCAGAAGGGGTTCACCTTGGGGTATATAGATATGAATTCTGGCATAGGCCTATTGAAACCGGAAATGTCGGGCTTGGACAGCCCCAGCAGCATGTCCGCAGTGCGGCAATAGGCGTGTGGAATCAACAAGTTGAATTTTTTGAAATTTTTTTTGATCAAGGGCTTTACAGCCCCTGGGAGCGTCCGTATAGTGCGCACCACAACGACGGACAACCCCGAAGTTGTAGTAGAGATGAACGGCGCTGTAAAGCATCTTTTTATCTCGAATGTGTGCCCAGGTGGCGGAATTGGTAGACGCGCTGGTTTCAGGTATCAGTGACCGCAAGGTCGTGGAAGTTCGAGTCTTCTCCTGGGCACCAAGTATTTCAAGTAACAGATGACCAAGGATCTGTTACTACTGTGTGAAAGCGAACGATAGTCGCCTTCATCAGACGATGTAAAGCTTTGCCCAGGTGGCGGAATTGGTAGACGCGCTGGTTTCAGGTATCAGTGACTTAACGGTCGTGGAAGTTCGAGTCTTCTCCTGGGCACCATTCAAAAAACCCACTAGCTTGCTAGTGGGTTTTTTCTTGCCTGCGATTTTTGTGTCACCCTTCCCTGCAGGGCCAGCCATCCGACGATGGGCTAACCATGAATTTCTCGTCACACGGCCACTTGAGAAACGATTTCGTTTACCATTGTTTCCAAATATGTAGCCGTAAGCGAGGAAGTACCCGCATGACGATCCGTCCGCAACCGCTGATGCGCACCCTGGCCGCCGCTGTCCTTAGCCTGGTGATGGGCGCTCCGGCCGCCATGGCAGACGACCCGGTCACTCTGACCATGTACAACGGTCAACACAAGGAAATCGGCGAAGCCATCGCCAAGGCCTACGAGGCCAAGACCGGCATCCATATCAATATCCGCAAAGGCAGCAGCAATCAGCTGGCCAGCCAGATCATCGAGGAAGGCGACCGCTCGCCGGCCGACATCATCTACACCGAAGAATCGCCACCACTGAACAACCTGGGCGAACTGGGCTTGCTGGCGAAGATCGACGACGCCACGCTGAACATGCTGCCCAAGGAATACGTTGCCGCCAACGGTTCCTGGATGGGCGTGACCGCCCGCACCCGCGTGGTGGTGTTCAACCCGAAGAAGATCGATGAGAAAGACTTGCCGCAATCGGTAATGGATTTCGCCAACCCCGAGTGGGACGGCAAGGTCGGTTTCGTACCGACCAGCGGTGCATTCCAGGAACAGGCCGTGGCCATCCTCAAGATGCACGGGCGTGACGCTGCCGAAGAGTGGCTGACCGGCCTGAAAGCCTTCGGCAAGACCTACACCAACAACATGGTCGCACTCAAGGCCGTGGAAAAAGGCGAAGTCGCCGCCGTGCTGGTGAACAACTACTACTGGTACGCCCTGGAGCGCGAGCGCGGCAAGCTCGATTCGAAGCTGTATTACCTGGCCGACGGCGATGCCGGCGGCCTGGTGACCATCTCCGGCGCCGCAGCGGTCAAGGCCAGCAAGCACCCGAAAGAAGCGCAGGCCCTGCTCAACTGGATGGCCAGCGAAGAAGGTCAGCGTGTGATCACCCAGACCACCGCTGAATACCCGCTGCACAAAGGCATGGTCTCCGACCGTGGCCTGAAGCCGTTCGAAGACCTGCGCCCGCCGAAAATCTCGCCGGCCGACCTGGGCAATGCCGAGGAAGCGCTGGAGCTTGAACGCGAGGTCGGCCTGCTCTGATGACCGCCGCCCTGTCCGAGCCGGTGCCGGTACGCTTCGTACCGCGCCGCAAGCGCCCCTCCATCTGGGTGGTGCTGCCTGTACTGTTTCTGGTGGCGATGAGCTTGCTGCCATTGCTGTACGTCGCGATGAAAGCCTGGGAAGCCGGCTGGCGAGAAGCCTTGCACCTGCTCTGGCGCCCGTTCGTCTGGGGCCTGATGCGCAACACCCTGATGCTGATGGTCGGGGTGACGCTGACGTGCATGGTGGTTGGCCTGGCGCTGGCGTGGCTGCTCGAACGCAGCAACCTGCCGGGCCGTCGGCTGTGGGGCGTAGTGCTATGCCTGCCATTCGCCGTACCTTCGTTCGTCAGCAGCTTTACCTGGGTGTCGCTGAGCTCGGACTTCGAGGGGCTGGGCGGAGCTATCCTGGTCATGGCCCTGTCCAAGTACCCGCTGATATTCCTGCCGGTGGCCGCCACCCTGCGCAACCTCGACACTTCGCTTGAGGAGTCGGCGCGTACGCTGGGCTGCAGCCGCTGGGGCGTTTTCACCAAGGTCACCCTGCCGCTGCTGTGGCCGTCGATGCTCGGCGGCGCATTGCTGATCGCCCTGCACATGCTGGTGGAGTTTGGCGCGTTGTCGATCCTGGGCCTGCAGACCTTCACCACGGCGATCTACCAACAGTTCGAGCTGGAGTTCAGCAACGCCAACGCCGCCATGCTCTCGGCGGTACTGCTGGCACTGTGCCTGGTGATGCTCTGGCTGGAACTGAAGGTGCGCGGCAAGGCCCGCCACGTACGCATCGGTCAGGGCGTGGCACGCCGCGCGCAGCCGGTACGCCTGGGTAGCTGGGCGCCGCTGGCGCAGCTGTTCTGCCTGGGCCTGGCGATACTGGGCAGCGGTATTCCGCTGGCCATGCTCGGTTACTGGCTGAGCGTGGGGTCTTCGGCCGCTTTCCCGGTGGCGGAGATTTCTAAGGCGCTGCTGACCTCCCTGTCGGTGTCACTGGGCGGCGCCGGTTTCTGCGTGCTGCTGGCGTTGCCGGTGAGCTTCCTGGTGGTGCGCTACAAAGGCCGCCTGGCGCTCTGGGCCGAGCGCCTGCCCTACCTGCTGCATGCCCTTCCCGGCCTGGTGATCGCCCTGACGCTGGTAGTGTTTTCCCTGCACTACGTGCCGGCGCTGTACCAGACCACTGCATTGCTGCTGCTGGCCTATGCGCTGTTGTTCCTGCCTTTGGCGCAGGCCCCTGTGCGCACCGCGTTGAACAAGGCATCGCCAACCCTGGAAGAAGCGGCCCGCACCCTGGGTGCCAGCAGTTTCGCGGCGTTCTGCCGGGTGACCTTGCCGATCATCTTCCCGGCATTGGCGGCCGCCTTCGCACTGGTGTTCCTCGATGCCATGAAGGAGCTGACTGCCACCCTGCTGCTCAGCCCGACGGGCATGACCACCTTGGCCACCGAGGTCTGGGCGCATACCGCCAACGTCGAGTTCGCAGCGGCGGCGCCTTATGCGGCGTTGTTGATTGTGGTTTCGGGGTTGCCGGTGTATCTGCTGACTACGCGGATGTATTTGAACAAGGCCTAAGAATTTGCCCAGGCTGCCATGCGGCCTGGGCTAGCGTTACACGAATCGATCTAAAGTAATAAAAAACGGAACCCCACAAGAGCGCTTAATAGCACAAATAGTAATAAGTGCAATCCAACCAGCACACGCTTTAGTCGACGAGGAAAGCCTCTTACTTCATCCAAGTCAACGAGCCCTCTGCGCGCATACATCTTTGGCATCATCAGTATCATGGAAATCGAACCTGTACGCATGAGCTTTCCAACTAAACCGGCACTGGAAAAAACCCTTCTATAATCACGAACAATACGACTATTTGGCATCATTGCCTCGAACGATTCGACGTAATAATGCGCCACATAAACAATAGCCAGCATGCTAAATATCATAGGCCCCATGATCAACAGCCCAATCAACCCAGGATGAATAGAAGTCACCTTAGAGCCCCTTCCTAAATCATCTCCCCAATAACTTCACCTGTTTTGCCACCTACTTCACCACCTAACATACCGCCTGTAACTCCCCCAGCAACTGCACAAGCAAGGGCACCTGCGCCCCCTGTCGGCACCCCTAGAATAACGCTGCAAATCATGCCACCCATAAAACCTCCGGCATAACTACCAGCGCTAGCTCCACTTACCGCCCCTATTAGAGTTGAAGATTCAACATATTTTGCTTTCCTGCAGTCTTCTTCACGCCCCAATGTGCACGCTTTATGAATTGACAAGCTCGTGGCGGCCACATCCAATGCAATACCAATATACGTACCTTTCTTGATAAAACTCGCCGCCTTGCTCACCCCTGTAATTTTATCAGCGTATTTAGAGATTTCGCCGGAACTCAAATAGCTCTTGGTAGAAATCTCCAGCATCCGCTTAATAGACCCTTGCTTGCGCAGCCCTGAACCAAAAGCAGCCAATTTATTAAGCTGATCTTCCAGCCTCATGAAAAGCACTGTGCGCTTGGCATAAAATTCATCACGAGCCCTAATCGTTCCAGCACCCAAATACTCACGATGCAAAAGTTCTATTTGCCCCAAAGTACCTTTGATCCCCTCCAGATGCTTGGCCCAGCCATCACTGATTGCACCAGCCCCCATGGAAGCATGCGCCAGCAAACTCTGAAGCATTTCGAAGTTTTCCAAGAGGTACCCATCGACACCTCCACCGTTGAACTCAATATCGCGGTGAATACTGGCCGCCTTGCCCATCAGAAATGCTTCATGGCTCGTACAGGAAGGCGTACCAGGATCGCCGACAATCACAAGCTCGCCGGCGAAAACCACGCTATTCACAATATGCGCATTCAACACATCAAATTTGGCCCGCTGATTGGCCGACATCGGCGTATCGGCCTTCAGCGACTCATATGACTGCGCATGCGAATTGATGAAGCTGCGTGCCTCGGACATGGTCGCCCCTCACGCATACTTTTTGTTGTTGATACGGTCCCATCCACCCGTCACGTTTCCACCGGCACTGCCGTCGAGGCGCTTCTGCCGCGTGTAGGTGGTTTTGATCCGCCCGTAGTTGAGCTGTACGACCTCCATCGGCACACCGGAACTGGCGCTCTGGGCGTAGTCAGCGATGATCACTTCTTCGAGCACGACTTCGTAGTACTTGAGCTTGTCGGTACCGGCGCGACACACCACCAGCTTCACTTCCTTCAGGTGCTGGCCCGCACAACTGGCTTCAAGAAGCTTGCAGCTGGCACTGTCCAGAGGTATTTGGTGAAGGTGAAATTGGTGAGGGTGGTGCGCCCTGAAGATGCGCCACCCGCAGAACTTGCGGTGGCAGACGTGCTTTGGCTGGCACCGAATTTGTAGCCGACGATTTCGATCCAGTTGGCGTATTGCTGGTCCAGCGCTTCGCCAGTGATTTCCGCGATGTGGATATAGGCGTCGAAAGCCATGTGTACCTCTCCCTGGTAACGATTGGTCTGAAAACGACGGTGCTCGGACAGCGTCGATCTGACGTTGTTCCTCAAGAGGCGAAGCAGGGCATGCCGCCAGGCTTGAGGCCCAGTTGACACTAGCCGTACCTAACTGCAGACGCAATAGAACGCAGACGTTGGAGGTCAAATTAGGAAATAGCCTACAAATTTGACGATAAAGGCGCTTGATCGGGCTGAACGATGTTCAGTGGTTGATGAGAGGAACGTATCAGGGGGCGCAGGTGCTCGCCTCGACATCTCCAGCGTTTATGAAACCTAGCGCCGCGCGGGCGGCGCTCGGTCCCAAAGGCGCACAAAAAAACCAAAGGCGAACAACCCGAGCCCACCTCGACTCAAGCCCTGAACTGCCCCAGGCTCGCCCGCAGCTGCGCCGCCAAGTCATCCAGCACCTTGCTGCTTGCTGTGGTCTGCATCACCACTTCTGCCGAACGCTCTGCCTGGGCATGAATATTCTCAACCCGTCCACGCACCGCCTGGGCGCCATGTGCCTGCTGTTCTGCCGCCCGAGTCGCCAGGCCGATCGCCGCATGCACCTGCTCCACCGCCGCCTGCACCGACTGCTGCCGGCGCTCGTTGTCGCGCAGCACTCGCAGGCCTTCGCTGGCCTTGAGGCCGGCCTGGCCGATGGTTGTCACGGCCTCCTTGGCGCCCTTCTGCAGCGCCGCGATATGCGCCTGGATGTCGCCGGTAGAGCTTTGCGTCTTGCTCGCCAATGCCCTCACCTCATCGGCCACCACCGCAAACCCGCGCCCGGTCTCACCGGCTCTTGCGGCTTCAATGGCTGCGTTGAGCGCCAGCAGGTTGGTCTGCTCGGCGATACCGTGGATCACGGTCAGCACCACTTCGATCTGCTCGCTCTGCTTGGCCAGCCGCTCGATTACCTGCGAGCCGGTTTCGACCTGACCTGCCAGGTTCTCGATCATGCCGGCAAGTTGCGTCGAAGCGCGGCTGTTCTCATCGGTCGCCTGGCGGATATCAACCACCTGCTGCAGCGCCGCCTGCATGGCCTGGCTTTCAGCCTGAGCCTCATCAGCCATGCTCGACAGATCGCGCAAGCTGGCGGCCACTTCGTCGCGTTGCAGCGCTGCGGCAGCATCGGCGCCTGCGTTGCGCTGCGTCATGCTGCCGATCTCGATCCCTGTACGCTGTGCCACCTCGCCCGCCTCGCGGACAATGGGCTGCAACTTGTCGACGAAGCGATTGACCGCCGAGGCCATGTCGCCTATCTCGTCGCGACTGTCGAGGTTGACGCGCTTGGTCAGGTCACCTTCGCCTGCAGCCAAATCGTTGAGCGCAGTAATCAGCAGGCGCAGCTTGCTGAGCACGCGGCGACCTAGCACCAGGGCCACTACCAGCAACACGCCAACCCCCACCACCACAAGGCCCAGCCCGATGCGCCAACGCAGCTCTGCCGCAGCGTCGCGCACGGTTTGTGCGGTATTGGCCTGCATCGCTGTAGCACTGCCCTGTGCGGTTTCCAGGCGCTCGCGCAAGGCCTTGCCACTGTCAGCTGCGGCAGCACCGAGGCTGTCGCCCACCAGTTGTTCACCGCTGGTGATCAAGGCAGCGAAGCGCTGGTCCAGGGCTTTGAGTTCCTGATCGACACCGGCAGTCGATACCCCCATCAGCACCTTGCCGATTTCCGCGCCGTTGGGGCTGATCGAGGCCTCGACGAAGTACACCGAAGGGTCGCGGCGAGCGGCATCCAGTACCTTGTCCAATGCCCGTTCACCCTGGCCCTTTTCCATCAAGGCCTGGTTGATCGGGTTCTGCCGGTTCAGGTAGCGGGTCAGGTGCTGACCCTGGGCGTCGTCATAGATCACGAACAGTACGTTGGGGTTGCGCTGGGCCCGACGTGCGAAATCGGACAGCACTGGCACATCGTTGTCCCAGATAGCCCGCGGCGCGACCGATGCCAGCAGTTGGGCCATGTCGTTGGCCGAGTCCTTGAGGTTCTTTTCCAGCGTGGTGCGCAGTTGCTGCTGCTCGCTTTGCAGGCGCTCGGACAGCCCGGCGCTAAGGCGCTGTCGTGTACTGCTGGAGAGGCTGTCCAGACCGGCGCGTACGTCCTGCCCAGCTTGTTCAAGTTCGCTGGCGAGCTTACGGCTATCGCTGCCCAGGCGCTCGCCCAGGTCGGCTTCAAGGGCGGTGACAGTGCTTCGGGTCAGCGCAACGGCAACCACTACCTGCACCAAAAGAGCGATACCAAGGGCAACAAACACAGGCCGCAAGAGGCGGCTTCGTAACAGTGAGAGGATGGCAGACACGGTGAAACCCTCGTGCTTTCTGGCGCCACTATTTTGATGGCATCTACAGAAACTTCTTACAGCAAGGGTTGTGCCGAACACAGCAGGGATAAACGCCAAGGTTAAGCAGTGCCATTGTCAGCACCGAGCAGATGCAAAAACGCCGCGCTCCCTTTCAAGAGCGCGGCGTCAGATCAGCCAGGTGGCAGATCAGGCGAACGGATGACGCAGCACGATGGTCTCGTTGCGGTCCGGGCCGGTGGAGATGATATCGATCGGTGCGCCGGTCAGCTCCTCGATGCGCTTGATGTAAGCGCGGGCAGCCGCTGGCAGCTCTTCCAGGGTCTTGGCACCCAGGGTCGACTCGCTCCAGCCTGGCATCTCTTCATACACCGGCTCCAGGCCGATGTAGCTGTCAGCGTCGGACGGTGCGTCGATGACCGCGCCGTTCTCGTTCTTGTAGCCGACACAGATGTTGATGGTTTCCAGGCCGTCCAGTACGTCCAGCTTGGTCAGGCAGATGCCCGAGATGCTGTTCACGTCGATGGCGCGACGCAGAATGACGGCATCGAACCAACCGCAACGACGGGCACGGCCGGTGGTCGAACCGAACTCGTGGCCACGCTTGGCCAGGGTGGCGCCCGTCTCGTCGAACAGTTCGGTCGGGAACGGACCGGAACCGACGCGAGTGGTGTAGGCCTTGGTGATGCCGAGGATGTAGTCCAGGTACATCGGGCCAACGCCAGAACCGGTGGAGATACCGCCAGCAGTGGTGTTGGAGCTGGTGACGTACGGGTAGGTACCGTGGTCGATGTCCAGCAGCGAGCCCTGGGCACCTTCGAACATGATGTCCTTGCCAGCGCGACGCAGGTTGTGCAGTTCGGCGGTGACATCGAGCATCATCGGCTTGAGCTGCTCGGCGTAAGCCATGCACTCGTCCAGGGTCTGCTGGAAGTCGATGGCCGGCTCTTTGTAGTAGTTCACCAGCTGGAAGTTGTGATAATCCAGCAGCTCACCCAGCTTGGCGGCGAAACGCTCACGGTGGAACAGGTCGCCAACGCGCAGGCCGCGACGGGCAACCTTGTCTTCGTAGGCTGGGCCGATACCACGGCCGGTGGTGCCGATCTTGGCTTCGCCACGGGCTTTCTCGCGGGCCTGGTCCAGGGCCACGTGGTACGACAGGATCAGCGGAGCAGCCGGGCTGATGCGCAGGCGCTCGCGCACTGGTACGCCCTTCTCTTCCAGCTTGGTGATTTCACGCATCAGGGCATCGGGCGCAACGACCACGCCGTTGCCGATCAGGCACTGCACGCCTTCGCGCAGGATGCCGGACGGGATCAGGTGCAAAACGGTTTTTTCACCGTTGATCACCAGCGTGTGGCCCGCGTTGTGGCCACCCTGGTAGCGCACTACGGCGGCAGCATGTTCGGTCAGCAGATCGACGATCTTGCCTTTGCCCTCATCACCCCACTGGGTGCCCAGGACGACGACATTCTTACCCATTACATTGGTCCTCATTCACGCAAACTTGGTTGCCGGCCTACTGCCGACGCAGAAACTCAATGGGTCAGCGGCAGAACCTGCCAGCGCCCGTCTTGCTGAATCAATTGCCGATCACAATCCGCCTCGAGAGCAGCACTCAACGGCTGGCCAGGCAGAGCCTGGACCACACGCTGGCCCTCGTTGCGCAACTGGCAGACCTGCTGCCAGAGGGCCGCGTCACCGCTGTCGGGCATCCAGATGCCGCCAGCTGGCAATACGACCTCCGCTCGCCCCAGTGTGACCAGGGTCTTCAAATCCGTGGAGAAACCGGTGGCCGGGCGTGCCCGACCGAAATCTGCGCCGATGTCGTCGTAGCGCCCGCCCTGGGCGATCGATTGGCCTTCACCAGGCACGAACACGGCGAACACCACACCTGTGTGGTAGTTGTAACCACGCAACTCGCCAAGGTCGAAGTACAGCGGCAGCTCCGGATAGCGCGACGCCAGGCGATCAGCGATCGCCAACAGGTCGTCAAGCGCCGCCAGCACGCTGGCCGGGGCACGACCCAGGCGCACACGCGCTTCGGCCAGCACTTCGCGGCCACCGCACAGCTCGACCAGAGCGCGCAGCATGTTGCCCAGGTCCTTCGGCAAGTCGGCAGTCAGTGCCTGCACTTCATCGACCGACTTGCGCTGCAGGGCATCGAACAGCTGCTGTTCGACTGCGCCGGACAAACCGGCGGCGCGCGCCAGGCCACGGTAGATACCGACATGACCGAGGTCCATGTGCACATCCGCGACGTCGGTCAGCTGCAGCGTGGCGAGCATCAGGCTGATGACTTCGACATCACTGGTAGGGCTGGCATCGCCGTACAGCTCGGCACCGAGCTGGATCGGACTGCGCGAGGTGGACAGCGCACGCGGCTGGGCGTGCAGCACACTGCCGGCATAGCACAGACGGCTCGGGCCTTCGCGGCGCAAGGTGTGGGCGTCGATGCGCGCCACCTGCGGGGTAAAGTCGGCACGGAAGCCCATCAGGCGACCGGACTGCGGGTCCACCACCTTGAAGGTACGCTGATCCAGGTCCTGGCCGGCGCCGGTTAGCAGCGACTCCAGGTACTCGATATGCGGGGTGACGACCAGTTCGTAGCCCCAACTCTGGAACAGGTCCAACACCTGACGACGCGCGATCTCGATACGCGCAGCCTCAGGTGGCAGTACTTCCTCGATGCCATCTGGCAGTAGCCAGCGGTCTACCGTTGCCATTACGCCATTTCCCCTCTGGTCCGGGCGGCTTGCCTGCAGGCGAGCCGTCAGTGAAGCAGGCATTGGCGCACAGCAGCAGGCAGCACTGATCCCAGCGCCGCCACCGTACCCAATACCCTCGAATTGCCTTGCGAACTGACCAAACCGTCAACTGGCGCTTTGCCAATCAACCTTGCAGACGCAAAAAAGCCGGGAAATTTCCCGGCTGCCTCATCATACACCCCTTTTTAATCAGGATGCACCCCGCCTGGTGTTTTAGCTGCCAGGCGGGGCATTTCCCGATCAGAGCATCAGGGCCTGCTCTTGTCCAGGAAGCGGAAGAACTCGTTCTTCGGATCCAGGACCAGGACATCGCTCTTGCTGGAGAAGCTCTCGCGGTATGCCTGAAGGCTACGGTAGAACGCATAGAACTCAGCGTCCTGGGTGTAAGCCTTGGCATAGATGGCGGCCGACTGGGCATCACCATCACCGCGGGTTTCTTCCGCTTCACGATAGGCTTCGGCCAGCAGTACGCGGCGCTGACGGTCGGCATCCGCACGGATACCCTCTGCCAGCTCGTTACCCTTGGCACGATGCTCGCGGGCTTCGCGCTCACGCTCGGTGCTCATACGGTCGAACACACTGCGGTTGACTTCCTTCGGCAGGTCGATGGCCTTGACGCGCACATCCACCACCTCGATACCCAGCTCCTTACTGGCCATGCGATTCAGTGATGCCGTGATGTCAGCCATCAGCGCGTCACGTTCACCGGAAACCACTTCGTGCAGGGTACGCTTACCGAACTGGTCACGCAGGCCGCTTTCCAGGCGACGAGACAGACGTTCATCGGCGATCTGCTTGAGGCCGGAAGTCGCGGTATAGAAACGCTCGGCATCCTGAACGCGCCACTTGGCGTAGGCGTCGACCATCACCGCTTTTTTCTCCAGGGTCAGGAACCGCTGGGTCGGGGCGTCGAGGGTCATCAGGCGGGCGTCGAACCTGCGCACCTGGTTCACATAAGGAATCTTCACATGCAGGCCAGGCTGGACATCCGCCTGGACCACACGGCCGAATTGCAGCAGTACCGCACGTTCGGTCTGGGCCACGATGTAGAAGCTGTTCCAGGCCACGACGGCCAGCACCACAGCTGCGATCAGGGCGATCAGCGATTTATTGCTCATCAGCGGCTCTCCCTAGTGCGCATCTGCTGCTGTTGCTGTTGCAGGTCCTGCGCCGCACGTGCGGCAGCATCATTGGCCGACGGCGACACACTGGCAGCCGGCGCGGACGTGTTGCGGCCGCCTTCGACCATCTTGTCCAGCGGCAGGTAGAGCAGGTTGTTCTGCCCGTCCTTGGTTGCCACCATGACCTTGCTGGTATTGCTGTAAACCTTTTGCATGGTCTCCAGATACAGACGCTGACGGGTCACGTCCGGTGCCTTACGGTACTCGGCGAGCAGCTTGGTGAAGCGGTCCGCCTCACCCTTGGCGCGGGCGATGACTTCGTCGCGGTAACCGTTGGCGTCCTCGATGATGCGCTGGGCCTGACCACGGGCTTCCGGCACCACGCCATTGGCGTAGGATTCGGCCTGGTTACGGGCACGCTGCTCGTCTTCGCGGGCACGGATCACGTCGTCGAAGGCTTCCTGCACTTCACGCGGGGCTGCCGCGCTCTGTACGTTGACCTGGGTAACCGTGATACCGGTACGGTAGTTGTCGAGGAAGCGCTGCAGGCGTTCGCGGATATCCACGGCCATCTGTTCACGACCCTCGGTCAACACCTGGTCCATCGAGGTGGAACCCACCACGTGGCGCAGGGCGCTTTCGGTGGCATGCTGCAGGCTGACCTCGGGCTGGTCGACGTTGAGCACGAAGTCCTGCAGGTTGGTGATCTTGTACTGGACGGTCAGTGGCACCTCGACGATGTTCTCGTCTTCGGTGAGCATCTGGCCCTGCTTGGTATAGGCACGCTCGCGCGTGACGTTTTCCATGTACTTGCGATCGATCGGCGGGAAGTAGATGTTCAGGCCGGGACCGACCGTTTCATAGTACTTGCCGAAGCGCAGCACAACGGCCTGCTCCTGCTCGTCGACCACGTACACGGCGCTGTACAGCCAGATGGCAGCCAGTACCGCCAGGCCGATGCCCAGCAGGCCGTAGCCACCGCCCTTGCCGACATTGCGGTCACCGCCGCCACGTTTCTTGCCGCTGCCGAACATGCCGTTAAGGCTGTCCTGCAGTTTGCGGAAGGCCTCGTCCAGATCCGGCGGGCCTTTTTTATCGCCACCACCGCCACCACCACCGCGGCGGCCGCCCCAGGGATCCTGATTGTTCGAGTTGCCACCCGGCTCGTTCCAAGCCATAGCGCTCTCCATCTGATAAAGCAAAGACGCGCCCACGGCGCGCCGTCCAATGCTACAGAATGCCTGCCACTGCTGCCCGACGACCTCGGCGGGCATTTATTGCAAAGTGTGTTGCTCGACAAACACTTGCGGCTCCATGCCTTCGCGGCTGACCAGGCGATTCAACTCGACCCTGGGCAATCGCACACTCAGCAGGCTGCGCCCTTCTTCGTCATGCTCTTCACTCTGCACCGCACCCAAGTCAAAGAATTGCGCGCGCAAGCGGGCAAAACGCTGCTCCAGGCACAGGGTACCGACAAAAAGATCATCCCCCAGCAACTCGGCAATGGCCTGACCAACCAACTCCAAGCCACGGCCATCTCGAGCCGATACCCAGACCCGCTCCGGCTTGCCATCGGCATTGCGCTGGATCTGCGGCTCGACATCTTCAAGCAGGTCGAGTTTGTTATAGACCTCGAGGATCGGCAAGCCTTCGGCACCGATCTCGCCCAATACTGCCAGCACCTGCTCGATCTGCTCCATGCGCTCAGGCTCATGGGCGTCGATCACATGCAGCAGCAGGTCGGAGTTGCTCGACTCTTCGAGCGTAGCCCGAAATGCCTCGACCAGCTTGTGCGGAAGGTGGCGAATGAAGCCCACGGTGTCAGCCAGCACGATAGGCCCAAGGTCGTCGAGCTGGAGCCGGCGCAGGGTCGGGTCGAGGGTGGCGAACAATTGGTCGGCGGCGTACACGTCGGATTCGGTCAGCGCGTTGAACAACGTGGACTTGCCAGCGTTGGTGTAACCCACCAGCGATACCGACGGGATATCCGCGCGGCGACGACCTCGGCGAGCCTGCTCACGCTGGCTGCGAACCTTTTCCAGGCGCGACTTGATCTGCCGCAGGCGCACCCGCAACAGGCGCCGGTCGGTTTCCAGCTGGGTTTCACCCGGGCCGCGCATACCGATACCACCCTTCTGACGCTCGAGGTGGGTCCAGCCGCGCACCAGCCGCGTGCTCATGTGCTCGAGCTGGGCCAGTTCGACCTGCAGCTTGCCTTCATGGGTACGCGCCCGTTGGGCGAAGATGTCGAGAATCAGCCCGGTACGGTCAAGCACGCGACACTCGAAGACTCGTTCGAGGTTGCGCTCCTGACTGGGCGTGAGGGTGTGATTGAAAATCACCAGGTCAACCTGTTCGGCTTTGACCAGGTCGCGCAATTCCTCGACCTTGCCGCTGCCAATCAGGTATTTGGCGGTAGGCTGATGCCTTGCCACTGTGACCAGCGAGACGATGTCGGCTCCGGCCGACAATGCCAGTTCCTGAAACTCCTGCGGGTCTTCGCGCGCCTCAGGGTTCTGACCTTCCAAGTGAACGAGCAGCGCCCGCTCACCACCACCGTGGCGCTCAAAGAACAATGCAGGCTCCTATCAGGCGTTGCCTGGTTCGCTGTCGCCGTGTTCGGAATCGGACGGGCTTGGCAGGCGAACCGGACGGGCTGGAACCACGGTCGAAATCGCGTGTTTGTAGACCATCTGGCTGACGGTGTTCTTCAGCAGCACCACGAACTGGTCGAACGATTCGATCGAGCCCTGCAGCTTGATCCCGTTGACCAGATAGATCGAAACCGGGACCTTTTCTTTTCTCAAGGTGTTCAAGTAAGGGTCTTGTAGCGAATGCCCTTTTGACATATGCCGCACTCCTGTAAGGATAAATAGTAGAAAATCAAAAAAATCGATAAGTTAGGCCGCCCCTTCGGAAGAATAGACGGCAATCAGCAGGGACTCAGCTCAATATGGAGATGGCCCCAAGGTATTTCAAGGTGCGGGACAGATTGTCGCAGGCCAGGCTGTCGAGCCAGTGCACGTCGGACCAACCGCGCAACCAGGTGAACTGACGCTTGGCCAGCTGGCGAGTAGCAATGATACCGCGTTCGCGCATCTCATTCTCAGTCAGCTTGCCGTCGAGGTAGTCCCAGACCTGCCGATATCCCACTGCCCGTATAGACGGCAGCCCGGCGTGCAAGTCACTTCTGGCTCGCAGCGATCGGACCTCGTCGACGAAGCCCTGTTCCAGCATCTGCGAAAATCGTAACGCAATTCGCTGATGCAGAATGTGACGATCTGTAGGAGCAATCGCCAAACTCGCGACAGTATAGGGCAAATGCCCGCCAGCGCCTGCGTCTGCGCCGCTACTTTCCGCGAATTGACGCTGGCGATGGGCTGTCATGCTCTCGCCACTCACCTGATAGACCTCCAACGCACGGATCAGGCGCTGCGGGTCGTTGGGGTGGATGCGTGCGGCCGACTCCGGGTCCACTTCGGCAAGCTGGCGGTGCAACTCGGTCAAGCCCAGCGCCTGCGCCTGGGCCTCGAGCGCGGCACGCACCGCAGCGTCGGCCGGCGGCATGTCCGCCAGGCCATCGATCAATGCCTTGTAGTAGAGCATGGTGCCACCGACCAGCAGCGGGACTTTGCCGCGCGCGGTGATTTCGGCCATGGCCTGAAGGGCATCGGTGCGAAACTGCGCAGCCGAGTAGCTCTCGGCAGGGTCGCGAATATCGATAAGACGATGTGGATGGGCAGCCAATACCTCCTTGGAGGGTTTGGCGCTGCCGATGTCCATGCCGCGGTAGACGAGGGCCGAGTCGACGCTGATCAGCTCGCAGGGCAGGACCTTGGTCAGCTCGATGGCAAGGTCGGTCTTGCCGGCCGCCGTCGGGCCCATGAGGAATATTGCTGGGGGCTTGCCGCTCATGTCATCGACCGCGCAGGAAAAGTTTGTCCAGGTCGTCCAGGCCCATCTGGGTCCAGGTCGGTCGGCCATGGTTGCACTGGCCGCTACGCTCGGTGTTTTCCATGTCGCGCAACAGGGCGTTCATTTCAGGAATCGCCAGGCGCCGGTTGGCACGCACGGCGCCGTGACAGGCCATGGTACCGAGCAGTTCGTTGAGGTGCGCCTGAATGCGATCGCTGGTGCCGTACTCCATAAGGTCGGCAAGCACGTCCTGGACCAGGCGGTTGGCCTCGGCCTGCTTGAGCAGGGCAGGAATCTGGCGGATCGCCAGCGTCTCGGGGCCCAGGCGCTGCAACTCAAAGCCCAGGCGCTGGAACCACTGGGCATGCTCCTCGGCGCAATCGGCCTCGCGCTGGCTCAGCGCCAGTGACTCGGGCACCAGCAGCGGCTGGCCACTCAGGCCCTCGCTGGCCATCGCCACCTTGAGCCGTTCATACATGATCCGCTCGTGGGCTGCATGCATGTCGACCAGCACCAGGCCGGCAGCATTCTCGGCGAGAATGTAGATGCCTTTGAGCTGGGCCAGAGCGTACCCCAAGGGCGGGATGTCGCCCTGGCTCTGCGGCAACGTCGCAGGCCCGGCAGCGTCATCGTTCAGCGGCTTGTAGAACTCGCGGTAGACCGCCTGGGCCTCGGCAGCGGGCAACGGCTGTGATGGCCGGGGGGTGTACTGGTACTGGTAACCTGCGCCACTGCCGCCGTTGGAAATCGAATGCTGGGGCACCTGGGGCTGTTCGAGCACCGGCGAGGCCAGGCGCATCTCGCCTTGCGGGCCGAATTCGCCCGCCTGTTGCCCCGTCGGGCGGACGACCTCGGCAGCGGCGGCAGGCGCCGACGCCAGATGGTCTTCCGGGCGCACGTCGGCCAAGGCACGGTGCAGCGTGCCGTAGAGAAAATCGTGAACCGAACGCCCCTCACGGAAACGCACTTCGTGCTTGGTCGGGTGCACGTTGACGTCGACGCCGTTGGGCTCAAGCTCAAGGAACAGCACGAACGTCGGGTGACGGCCATTGAACAGCACATCACGGTAAGCCTGGCGCACCGCATGGGCTACCAGCTTGTCGCGCACCGCACGGCCGTTGACGAAGAAGTACTGAAGGTCTGCTTGGCTACGCGAGAAAGTCGGCAGGCCGACCCAGCCCCACAGACGCAGGCCGTTACGCTCGACATCGATCGGCAGCGCCTGCTCCATGAACCCTCCGCCACAAATGGCGCCGACCCGCCGCGCACGGGCCGTTTCGTCATGAGCCTCGTGCAGGCTGAGGATGCTCTTGCCGTTGTGCCGCAGGTGGAAGGCCACATCGAAGCGGGCCAGGGCCAGGCGCCGGATGACTTCCTGCAGGTGATCGAATTCGGTCTTCTCGGCCTTGAGAAACTTGCGACGGGCCGGGGTATTGAAGAACAGGTCACGCACTTCCACCGAGGTGCCGACAGGGTGTGCGGCAGGCTGCACACGCGGAGTCATGTCGCGACCTTCGGTCTCGACCTGCCAGGCTTCGCTTGCACTGGCGGTGCGCGACGTCAGGGTCAGGCGCGCCACCGAGCTGATGGAGGCCAGGGCCTCGCCACGAAAGCCCAGGCTCAGCACACCTTCGAGGTCTTCCAGCTCACGGATCTTGCTGGTGGCGTGCCGGGCCAGAGCCAATGGCAGGTCGTCAGCGGAAATACCGCTGCCGTCGTCACGTACCCGCAACAACTTGACGCCGCCCTGCTCCACTTCGACATCGATGCGTCGGGCACCGGAATCCAGACTGTTCTCCAGCAACTCCTTGGCCACCGAAGCCGGGCGTTCGACCACCTCACCGGCGGCAATCTGGTTGGCCAGCCGCGGGCTGAGCAGCTGGATGCGCGAACCCCCACTCATTGCTGCGAGGCCAGGGTCGTAGAGGGAATATTGAGGTGCTGGCCGACCTTCAGCTCATCGCTCTTGAGGCTGTTGGTGTTGCGCAGGCTAGCCACGCTGACCTGGTAGCGCACGGCAAGCATCGCCAGGGTCTCGCCCGGACGTACCGTGTGCTCACGTGGCCCCTGCGCGATCTTGCCGCTGTCGCGCATCCAGGCGATGTAGGTACCAGGCGGCGGGTTCTGCTGGAAGTACTGGCGCACACCGGTATGGATCG
This sequence comes from Pseudomonas sp. BNK-30, assembly GCF_047456185.1. NCBI lineage: Bacteria > Pseudomonadati > Pseudomonadota > Gammaproteobacteria > Pseudomonadales > Pseudomonadaceae > Pseudomonas > Pseudomonas sp. BNK-30. The sequence goes on along the minus strand of NZ_CP179904.1, from coordinate 5,316,423 downwards.
AGCGGGCCAGTGCCTGCTGATGGCTGCGCGTGGCCAGCTTGGCGGCTTCGTTGTTGTTGGAGATGAACCCGGTTTCGACCAGGATCGACGGAATGTCCGGCGACTTCAGCACCATGAAACCTGCTTGCTCGACACGCTGCTTGTGCAGCGAGGTGATGCGCCCCATGTTGCCCAGCACTTTTTGCCCGACGTTGAGGCTGGAACTGAGCGTCGCGGTCATCGACAGGTCGAGCAGCACGCCTGCAAGCATGCGGTCTTTGTCGTCGAGGCTGACGTTACCAGCGCCACCGATCAGGTCGGAGCGGTTTTCCGCATCGGCGAGCCAGCGGGCGGTCTCGGACGTGGCGCCACGGTCCGACAGGGCGAACACCGAGGCGCCAAAAGCGGCCCGCGACGGTGCAGCGTCGGCGTGGATCGAGATGAACAGGTCGGCGCCTTTCTTACGGGCGATCTCGGTACGTTTGCGCAGCGGAATGAAGTAGTCACCGGTGCGAGTCAGTTCGGCACGGTAGCCCTTCTCGGTATTGATCTGGCGCTGCAGTTCCTTGGCGATCTGCAGCACGATGTCTTTCTCATGCTGGCCACGCGATCCCGAAGCACCCGGGTCCTCACCGCCATGACCGGCGTCGATGGCGACCACGATGTCGCGCTTGCCGCTGGGCACAGGCGGCAGCTTGATCGCCGGCTGGGCCGGGCTTACCGGCACCGCCGGCGTGGTCGCCGGGGTTCGCACAGGCGTTGGCGGTGCAGCAGGCGCCGTGGCGGCGATGGCATCGGCTTCCTGGTCATAGAGGTCGACCACCAGGCGGTTGCCGTATTGAGCATTGGGCGCCAGGGTGAAACTCTTGGGCGTGACCGACTTTTTCAGGTCGACCACCACCCGCAGGTCAGTCGCCGTACGCTGCGCCGAGCGCACGTTGCTGATGGGTGTATTCGAGGTGGACACGTTCAGTGGCGCGGCCAGGGTCGCCCCGTTGATATCGATTACCAGGCGATCCGGTGCGCTGAGGGTGAAGACGCTATGCTGCACGGGGCCAGACAGGTCGAAGACCAGCCGCGTGTTGTCCGGCGCGCGCCACAGGCGCATGCTCTTGACTTGAGTGACGGCCAGAGCGTCAACAGTCACCGCTGTCAGCAGCAGACCAACGACAGCGACCAGTGCGCGTATGCGCATACCTACCCCACTTACTGTTTATAGTGTTTGGCCAGCGCAATGCACCAGGCCTCGCCGCGAGCCCCCTGCGGCGCAAGGATCAGCGAGCGTCCGCCCGCTTGGGGGCTTATGGTAATGGTCAGGTCAGGCTTTGGCAAAACGCCCGCACCCTTTTCTGGCCACTCGAACAGACACAGCGGATCTCCCTCGAAATAGTCGCGAATGCCCATGAACTCCAGTTCCTCCGGATCGACCAGGCGATACAGGTCGAAATGGTAGGCGCGCACCTCACCGATCTCGTAGGGTTCAACCACGGTGAAGGTCGGGCTTTTCACTGCACCAGTATGGCCCAAGCCGCGAATAAGGCCACGGGACAGCGTAGTCTTGCCCGCGCCCAGGTCGCCCTCGAGAAAGATGATGCCGCGACCGCCGGTCACCTCGGCCAGTGATGCACCGAATTTGACCGTAGCCTCTTCATCGGCCAGAAACAGGGTTATGCCAGACACGCAGAATGCTCCTCCAACAACTCACGAATGACCGGCGCCAGATCACTGGCCGCCAGGCCTCTACCTTTCACACCCAACCGCTCGCCGGCACACGCGTGCAACCACACTCCAAGACTCGCGGCCTGCCAGGCGTCCAGCCCTTGAGCCAATAACGCCGCCAGTACACCGGTGAGCACGTCACCCAAGCCTGCCCCTGCCATTGCCGGATGCCCGCGCTGGCACAGCGCCAACTGCCCCGACGGGTCCGCCACCAACGTACCGGCGCCCTTGAGCACGCAGACACTGGCATAGCGGCGCGCCAGCTTGCGAGCAGCGCCCGGCCGGTCGGCCTGTACCGCCTCGGTGGAAATGCCCAGCAGCCGCGCGGCCTCCCCCGGGTGCGGAGTGAGGATACTGCCACTGGGTAATGCCAGGGGCGTGCGCGCCAGCAGGTTGAGTGCATCGGCATCCCACACTTGCGGCCGCTCGGCATTGGCAACAGCCGACAGCAGGCTGCGCCCCCAGGCGGCCTGGCCCAGGCCCGGGCCGACCACCAGCACCGAAGCGCGCTCCAATACCCCCATCAGCTGGTTGGCCGAATCGACCCCCAGGCACATGGTTTCGGGCAAGCGGGCAAGGCTTGCGGCCACGTGATCGGGGCGAGTCGCCACGCTGACCAGCCCGGCGCCGCAGCGTAGCGCGGCTTCGGCGCTCAGCAGCACTGCGCCACCGGTACCGAGGTCGCCACCCACCACCAGCACGTGGCCGAAGTCACCTTTATGGGCGTGCGGATGCCTGGCGGGCAGGCGCGTGACGGTCACGCTGCTTAGCAGGAGCGGGGCATGGCTTGGGTGTTTGGTCTGCGGCATGGGGTCAAAGGCTCCAATGTCTGGCAGAATTATACGCACCTGAGCCCGTATTGCCTTGCCCATCCATGTCCGCTTGCACACTTGACCTCGCCGCCCTGGCCCAATCGATCAAAAATTGGGGCCGAGAACTCGGTTTTGCCCACGTCGGCATCGCCGGTGTGGACCTTGGCGAGCACGAACAGCACCTGCAGCGCTGGCTCGACGCCGGCTACCAGGGCGAAATGGAATACCTGGCCGCCCACGATGGCAAACGCGCCCACCCCGACCAGTTGATCCCTGGCACCGTGAGGGTGGTTTCGCTGCGTATGGACTACTTGCCCGGCGATACACAGATGGCTCAACGCCTGGCCCAGGCGGAAAAAGCCTACGTATCGCGCTATGCCCTTGGCCGCGATTACCACAAGCTGGTGCGCAAACGCGTGCAGCACCTGGCCGATCGCATCCAGGAAGACATCGGTCCGTTCGGTTACCGGGCGTTCGTCGACAGTGCCCCGGTGCTGGAAAAGGCCATTGCCGAACAGGCGGGGCTAGGCTGGATCGGCAAGAACACGCTGCTGCTCAATCGCAAGGCCGGCAGCTATTTCTTCCTGGCCGAACTGTTCGTCGATCTGCCACTGCCGGTAGACGAGGCGCATGCCAGCGAGCATTGCGGACGCTGCCAGGCGTGCCTGGACATCTGCCCGACCAAGGCCTTTGTCGGGCCCTATGTGCTGGATGCCAGGCGCTGCATTTCTTACCTGACCATCGAGTTGAAGGGCGCCATCCCCGTGGAATTGCGCTCGATGATGGGCAATCGGGTGTTCGGTTGCGATGACTGCCAGATCGTCTGCCCGTGGAATCGTTTTGCACGTCCAACCCAGGAAAACGACTTCAAGCCCAGGCATGGCCTGGAGAATGCCGAGCTGGCCGAGATGTTCCTGTGGGATGAAAAGACTTTTCTACGCAAGACCGAGGGCGGGCCTTTGCGGCGCGCCGGGTATGAGCGCTGGCTACGCAACCTGGCGGTGGGCCTGGGCAATGCGCCGTCGACGATTCCGGTGCTGGAAGCCTTGAAGGCGCGCCGGGAAGACCCGTCGGAGCTGGTGCGTGAGCATGTGGAGTGGGCGCTGGCGCGGCATGGCATTACATAGCCGGGGCCGCCAAGCAGCCCCTGAGGTTTCACTGCTGGTCGTTGTAGTGAAACTTCGGCATTTCCCAATGGAAGCGGATCGCCAATAGCCGAACCAGGAACCCACCAAACAAGGTCAGCAGCATGGCCTGCTCTGCCGGCACCTTGAAATACACACAGCCCAGGTAAAACCACGCCGCGGCAAAAGACACGCTGGCATACAGTTCACGCCGGAACACCAGTGGGATGTCGTTACAGAAAATATCCCGAAGGATCCCACCGAACACCCCTGTAATGACCCCGCTGATCGACGCCACCAGCATGCCCTGCCCCATCTCCAGCGCAGTCATGCAGCCAATCAGGGTAAAGGCCACCAGCCCCAAGGCATCCAGCACCAGGAACAGTGACCGCAGGCGGCGCATCATCGGTGCGATGAAAATCGTCAGCAGCGCGGCAAAGCTGGTCAGCACCAGGTATTCCGGATGCTTCACCCAAGTCAGTGGGTAGTGCCCGAGCAGCACATCACGCACCGAGCCACCACCCAGGGCAGTCACACAGGCGATCAGTACCACGCCAAACCAGTCCATGCCACGCCGCCCGGCAGACAGGGCGCCGGTCATGGCTTCGGCGGTGATGGCAATAAGGTAGAGCATCAACAACATGGCGCGGGTCCGTGCGGGAAAGGCGCGCAGTCTAACCAGTTGCCCAAGGCACCAAAAGAGGGCGCGCGCACATTCTATGCGCCCTTTTTCGACTCACACCTTGATGAAGTGCGTGCGGTAGTGGCGCAGTTCGGCAATCGACTCGCGGATATCGTCCAGCGCCAGGTGGGTGCTGCCCTTCTTGAAGCTGTCCCGCACGTCCGGTGCCCAGCGCGCAGCCAGCTCCTTCACGGTGGAGACATCGAGGTTGCGGTAGTGGAAGTAGTTTTCCAGGCTGCGCATATGGCGATAGAGAAAGCGGCGGTCCTGGCAGATGCTGTTGCCACAGATCGGCGACTTGCCTTTGGGAACCCATTGTTCCAGGAAGGCGATGGTCTGCGCTTCGGCCTCGGCCATGCCGACCTTGCTTTCGCGTACACGCTGGGTCAGCCCCGAGCCGCCATGGGTGCGGGTATTCCACTCGTCCATGCGCGCCAGCACTTCGTCACTGTGGTGGATGGCGATCACCGGCCCTTCGGCCAGCGTGTTCAGCTCGCTGTCGGTGACGATGGTGGCCATCTCGATGATGACGTCGTTGTCCGGATCCAGGCCGGTCATTTCCAGATCGATCCAGATCAGGTTCTGTGGGTTCTGCATGAAGGGCTCCTCGTATAGGCCGTCATATTAGCCTAGCGGCATAGCCCCGCGCATTCCCGGCGCAAAGGTAACCAGAATGGTCCGCCGCCCGTCGTGCTAAACTGCCTGCCGTTTTCAATGCCCCACCACGGCTCTCTCACGCAACTCGCACGGAACACTAATGGCCAAACGCCAGCTCAATCGCCGCCAAAACTGGCGTATCGAAAAGATCCAGAACGAACGCGCCGCTCGCGCTGCCAAACGCGAGCAGCATGCGCTGCAGGAGCTTGAAGGGGGCGACCTGGGGCCGGAGCAACTGGGCCTGGTGATCGCTCACTTTGGCGTGCAGGTCGAGGTGGAGGCCAAGGACGGCGAGTCTGCAGGCCAGGTATTCCGCTGCCACCTGCGCGCAAACCTGCCGGCGCTGGTCACCGGTGACCGCGTGGTCTGGCGTGCCGGCAACCAGGGCATTGGCGTAATCGTCGCGCAGATGCCGCGCAGCACCGAGCTGTGCCGGCCGAACAACCACGGTCAGCTCAAGCCGGTTGCCGCCAACGTCGACCTCATCGTGATCGTCTTCGCGCCAGCGCCCGAACCGCACCCGAACCTGATCGACCGTTACCTGGTCGCTGCCGAGCACGCGGGTATCCGCCCACTGCTGCTGCTGAACAAAGCCGACCTGATCAACGACGAGAACGGCCCGGCCCTGCATGCCTTGCTCGAGGTGTACCGCGACCTCGGCTACCCGCTGCTGGAGGTTTCCGCCCACCATGGCGACGGCATGCAGCGCCTGCAGCAAATGCTGGACGGCCATATCAGCGTGTTCGTCGGCCAGTCGGGTGTGGGCAAGTCTTCTCTGGTCAACAGCCTGCTGCCGGCTGCCGACACCCGGGTCGGTGACCTGTCCGAATGGTCGGGCCAAGGCACCCACACCACCACCACCGCGCGCCTTTACCACTTCCCCAATGGCGGCGACCTGATCGACTCGCCAGGCATCCGGGAGTTCGGCCTTGGCCATGTCAGCCGCGACGATGTGGAAGATGGCTTCATCGAGTTCCGCGACCTGTTCGGCACCTGCCGCTTTCGCGACTGCAAGCATGATCGCGAGCCAGGCTGCGCGCTGCTCACGGCACTGGAAGACGGCCGTATCAAGCAGCAGCGCATGAACAGCTACCGCTCGATCATTGCCAGCCTGCCGGAAGACAGCTACTGATTCGTAGGAAATATTACCGGGGCGCGTAGGGCTATTCCGGTTTTGCCGTCATCTATTGCCCCGCCTGCAGCTTTCCCTGATGGTCATGACTTCCTATCAGGGAGGGCAACCGCGATGCCGGTTTTAATCACTTACCGCCACGAAGAGCGGCTTGACGCCTTTATCCTCAATGAACGCTTGCTGCTCGAAAGCATTCCCGCGCAGCTGGTCCTGTTCGACTGCCAAGGGCAGACCCGCGAAGATCTGTATTGCAGCTTCTGTCGATACATGAGCGATGCAACCCACTGGATTGGGCTTTTGTCCGAATGGGCCGCCGCAGACTGGTGGACACCCTGGCTGCTGGGGGCTGCAGTCATGAGCAGCCGGCGTGTCAGCTTTTATCAAAGAAACGGCGGCGCTCTGCCTGAGTGCTTTGGCAAATGGCCGGTAATGCGCGAGCGCAGGCACATCGACCTGTTTGTGCGGGCCTATCACGATGAGTGCACGTTCACCCGCGCCATGACGTTGCCGCCGGGGCGCGGAAGCTGCGCCGACAGGGACAATGCTGACTTCTTTCATGCGGATCTGAAGGCCAAGATCCGGCGGGGGTTTTGATGAATCGGGGCCGCTGGGCGGCCCCTGCGTCACTGGTCGTTGGGCTCGTCCATCCTCAAGGTGCCTTCCTCGAAGATGTTCAGCTTCTGGCGCAGTTCACGCGGCTGCATCGGTGCATCCTGCGCAGCAGGTGCCGCCGAAGCATCAGGCGCAGCGCCGGCAGGCGGCGCTGGCTGGCTTGGCTGTGCAGGCGACGTACCCTGCTCACCCTCAATGTTGCGCTGGGCCTTCTTGGTCAGGACGATGATGTCGATACGGCGGTTTACCGGGTTGAACGGGTCTTTGCGGTCGAACAGCGAAGACGACGCATAACCCACCACCCGCGCGACCTGGTCATCCGGATAGCCACCGGCAACCAGCGCACGCCGTGCGGCATTGGCGCGATTGGCCGACAGCTCCCAGTTGCCGAACTCGCCGCTGTCCGAATAAGGCTTGGCATCGGTGTGACCACTGACGCTGATCTTGTTCGGCACCGCCTTGATGGTGTCGGCCATGGCCAGCAGAATGTCCTCGAAATACGGCTGCAGGCGGGCGCTGCCGATGTCGAACATCGGCCGGTTCTCGGCATCCATGATCTGGATGCGCAGGCCGTCCTGAGTGATCTCGAAGAGAATCTGGTCCTTGAACTTCTGCAGCTGGGGGTTTTCCTCGACCTTGTTCTGCAGCTCCTGCAACAGCAGTTCGAGGCGTTCTCGCTCAACCTGTTCAGCCAAGGTCTCGACCTGGTCCTTGTCCAGCTGAATGCTGGTATCGGGCGTAGGCTCGGACTTCTCCTCCGGGTTGATGGTCTTTTCCGGCGCCAGCTGGGGCGAGCCGCCAAGGTCGATCACGTAGGGTGTACCGCTTTCGGAGAAACCGATCGGGTCCTTGAAGTAGCCGGCAATGGCGATCTTCTGCTCGGGCGTTGCGGTGGACAGCAGCCACAGCACCAGAAAGAACGCCATCATCGCCGTGGCGAAGTCAGCGAAAGCGATCTTCCAGGCGCCGCCATGGTGGCCACCACCGTAGCGCTTGACGCGCTTGATGATTATCGGCTGATTGTTTTCCATGGCTCAGCGACCGCGAACTGCTTGTTCCAGCTCGACAAAGCTCGGGCGATGCTTCGGATACAGCACCTTGCGCCCGAATTCAACGGCCAGCGAAGGTGGCATGCCAGAGGCCGAAGCGACCAGCGAAGCCTTGATCGACTCATAGAGGTTGAGCTCTTCCTTGGCATCGTGCTCCAGGCACTTGGCCAGCGGGCCGAAGAAACCATAGGCTGCAAGGATACCGAAGAAGGTACCGACCAGCGCGGCGCCGACGTGCAGGCCGATGGAGGCCTGGTCGCCTTCGCCCAGAGACGCCATGGTCACCACGATACCCAGTACTGCCGCGACGATACCGAAACCGGGCATGCCGTCGGCAATGCCGTTGACCGCATGCGACGGGTGCTCGAGCTCTTCCTTCATGCTCAACAGTTCCATGTCGAACAAGCCTTCGAGCTCGTGGGGGGCCATGTTGCCGGTGGACATGATGCGCAGGTAGTCGCAGATGAAGGCAGTCATGCGCTCATCACCCAGCACCGCTGGGTATTTGGCAAAGATCGGGCTGGCCGCGGCGTCCTCGATATCGCCCTCGATCGCCATCATGCCTTCGCGACGGCTCTTGTTGAGGATTTCGTAAACCAGGCCCAGCACTTCCAGGTAGAAAGTATGGGTGAAGCGCGTGCCGAACATCTTCAGCGACTTCTTGATTACATGCATGGTCATGTAACCGGGGTTGGCCTGCATGAAGGCGCCAAAGGCTGCACCGCCGATGATCAGCACTTCGAACGGCTGGATCAGTGCCGCGATCTTGCCGTGGGAGAGCACATATCCGCCGAGCACGCTCGCGAATACGACGATGATGCCGATAATTTTAGCCATAGGTTCAAAGCACTTGCTGTCGTGGTCAGGATGAGGGACGGGAGCTTTAAAACTCTTCTTCTACTTATCGGCAGAACTGCGCCAGACTATAGCCACTCAAAGCGAAAAGCCAGTTCGGACTGATGTCAAAATGCCAATGGAATCCAAGGTGCCCACTCAGAATCCGCGTACGCTAGAGGCCTGGGTAAAGCTGCTCGACGGTATTCGTGTTCCGGTACCGAAGCAGAGTTACGACCGGGTCATGGGCGCTATCAACGATAGCCGCCGTTCGCTTCGCGATATCGCCGAACTGATGCAGGACAGCCCGGCCCTGGTGCTGTCGGTGATGCGCGAGGCCAATCATCCCGCCAACGCCAGCCAGGCAGAACCCGCCGAAAGCCTGGAAATCGCCCTTAACAGGCTGGGCCTGGCGCGCAGCAGGGAATTGCTTACCCGCCTGCCAGCGCTGCCGGACGACGACATACCGCCGGTACTGCGGCAGTTCCTGCTGATCAGCCAGCATGCTTCGCAGCAAGCCAGCGGCCTGTTCGCCAGCCGCCTGGCGCGGCTGTGGCAGGAAATTCACTGGGGTAGCCTGCTGTTCCTCTCGCCCCTATGGCCGATGGCCCTGGCCTACCCCAAGCTGCTCGATGCCTGGGAACTGCGGGTTATCCACAAGGGCGAAGAGGCGCAAGAGGTCGAGCTCGAGCTGTTTGGCGTGCGCATCCTGGCACTGTGCCAAGCCATGGCTGAACACTGGCGCCTGTCGCAATGGGTAACCCAGGGTTACCGCATGCTGCTCGAAGAGCGTGAGCAGCTGGGGCAGATACTGAGCATCGCCCGCGACGAAGACCTGCTCAGCCAACAGCACCGCCTGGACGAGGCGCCGGCACTGAGCCGCTGGTTCAACCAGCCGGCCAATACCGTGCTGCTGGCCAACAACTTGGCCCTGGCGGCACAGGTAGGCTGGGACAACCCGCACCTGCTGCGCTGGCAATTGCTCACCGCGCTGTACCTGCAGACCACACTGGAGGACGTGCAACAGCAAGTTCACCAACAGGCCGCCGCCAGTGCCCGCCGGCACGCCAGGCATGCCTTGTTCCACCCTGCCGAGGCCTTGATCTGGCCCTGGGAACAGCGTCGCCCGCATCCGGACATGCTGACGCCACCACCGCCTTCCAGCGAGGCGCTCGGCCATTGGCGCAAGCTGTGCCAGGAGCTGCTGGCACAACCCAGCCCGTTCACCAATACCGTGCATCTGGCCACCCAGGCCCGTGAAGCACTGTTGGCCTGCGGCATGCAGCGCATCATGCTGCTGACCCTGGACAAGGCCAGTGATTACCTGCGCGTGCAGCAAACTGCCGGCTTGCCCAAGGAGGCTGCAGCCATCGCCTTGCCTGTCACGCAGAGCAAGCTTTTGCAGAAACTGGTCGGGCAGGCCGCACAGCTGCGCCTGTCACCAGACAACCATGCCCAGTTCGCGGCCCTGCTGCCGGCCCCATTGCGTGCGTTCTTCCGTAGCGAACACCTGTTGCTGCGCTCGCTGGCAGTCAACAACCAGGTACTGATGCTGGCGGTGGCCGACCAAGGCGGCAAACCGCTGGCCGATGTCAGTGTCCAGGCGTTCGGCAAAACCGCGCAATGTATCGAGCGCGCCCTTGCGGTGTTTGCCAACCGCAATGCCTGACCCTTGCGCTACAATCGCCCCTCTTTCCACACTGGAGACCGTGGATGACTGATTTTGCCGGACTACCGCTGGTGATCGAGCCCGCGGATCTGCTTGCGCGCCTGGCTTCCCCCCAGCTGATCCTGGTCGACCTGAGCAGCGCCAACCGCTATGTCAGCGGTCATATCCCGGGCGCCCGCTTCGTCGAAGGCAAACGCACCCAGCTGGGCATGCCGCCCGCGCCGGGGCTTTTGCCGGCCATTGGCGACCTGGAAAAACTGTTCAGCGAACTCGGCCACCGGGATGATGCGGTCTACGTGGTGTACGACGATGAGGGCGGCGGCTGGGCCGGGCGCTTCATCTGGCTGCTCGACGTCATCGGCCACAAGGCCTGCCATTACCTCAATGGCGGCATCCAGGCCTGGCCGGCGGACAAGCTCTCGACGGAGGCACCCGCGCCCGCCACCGCACCGGTACGCCTGCAATTGCACAGCGAACCGACTGCCACTCGCGAATACCTGCAAAGCCGCCTGGGCGCCGATGACCTGGTGATCTGGGATGCCCGCGCCCCGCAAGAATTCTCTGGTGAAAAGGTCCTGGCAGCCAGGGGTGGCCATATACCCGGCGCGGTCAACTTTGAATGGACGGCCGGCATGGACCTCAACGACCATCTGCGCATCCGCAAGGACATCGCCGAAGTCCTCCAGCAACTGGGCATCACCCCCGACAAGGAGGTGATCACCCATTGCCAGTCCCACCGCCGCTCCGGTTTTACCTACCTGGTGGCCAAAGCCCTCGGCTATCCACGCGTCAAGGCCTATGCCGGCTCGTGGAGCGAATGGGGCAACCACCCGGACACGCCTGTAGAAGTTTAAGGAACCTGCATGAAATCCCGTCTGTTCATCATCAGCCAGTACCTGCTGCCGCACCATCTTCTGTCGCGGCTTGCCGGCTGCGTCGCCGAGTGCCGCTCACGCTGGTTCAAGAATGCCTTCACCGCCTGGTTCGCCAAGCGCTACCAGGTGAACATGAACGAGGCACTGGTCGAAGACCTCACCGCCTACGAGCACTTCAATGCCTTCTTCACCCGCGCCCTCAAGCCGGGTGCACGCCCGCTGGATGAAACCCCGGGGGCAATCCTGTGCCCGGCCGATGGCGCTGTGAGCCAGCTGGGCCCGATCGAGCACGGTCGCATCTTCCAGGCCAAGGGCCACAGCTTCAGCGCTCTGGAGCTGCTCGGCGGCGACCCGGCGCTGGCCGCCCCGTTCATGGGTGGTGAATTCGCTACCATCTACCTGTCACCGAAGGACTACCACCGCGTGCACATGCCGCTGGCCGGTACCCTGCGCGAAATGGTCTATGTGCCGGGTCGCCTGTTCTCGGTTAACCAGACCACCGCAGAAAACGTCCCCGAGCTGTTTGCCCGCAACGAGCGTGTGGTGTGCCTGTTCGACACTGAGCGCGGGCCGATGGCCGTCGTGCTGGTGGGGGCGATGATCGTTGCCTCGATCGAGACCGTGTGGGCCGGCCTGGTCACTCCACCCAAGCGCGAACTTAAAACCTTCCGCTATGACGAAGGCAGCCGTGCGCCGATCCATCTGGAGAAGGGTGCGGAACTGGGCCGCTTCAAGCTGGGCTCTACGGCTATCGTGCTGTTTGGGCCGGAGCAGGTGAAGTGGGCTGAAACCCTGGGTGCCGGTTCGGCAACGCGCATGGGTGAGCTGTTGGCGGTTCCCGCGCAGGCTTGATTCTGGCAAAAAATGAAAAGGCCCTGCATGACTGAAGTCATGCAGGGCCTTTTTGTCAGCGAGGCTTGTGTCAGCCCCGCGCGTCGCGGTCGCGCAGCCCCAGCAGATACAGCACGCCGTCCAGCCCCAGAGTCGAGATGGCCTGCTTGGCCGATTGACGTACCAGTGGCTTGGCGCGGAAGGCGACGCCCAGGCCGGCCAGCGACAGCATCGGCAGGTCGTTGGCACCGTCACCTACGGCAATGGTCTGCTCCAGTTGCAGGCCCTCTTCGCTCGCCAAATGCTGCAGCAGTTCTGCCTTGCGCTGGGCATCGACGATGGGCTCGACGGCCACGCCGGTCACCTTGCCATCGACCACTTCCAGCTCGTTGGCGAACACGTAATCGATGCCCAGGCGTGCCTGCACCTGCTTGGCAAAGTAGGTGAAGCCACCCGAAAGGATTGCAGTCTTGTAGCCCATGCGCTTGAGCTCGGCGAACAGGTTCTCGGCACCTTCGGTGAGGCGCAGCGAAGCACCGATCTGGTCCAGCACACCAACATCCAGGCCTTTGAGCAGCGCCATGCGCTCCTTGAAGCTGGCGCGAAAGTCCAGTTCGCCGCGCATTGCACGTTCGGTAATCGCCGCCACCTGCTCGCCGACACCTGCAGCCTTGGCCAGTTCGTCGATGACTTCGGCTTCGATCAGGGTCGAATCCATGTCAAACACGGCCAGGCGGCGGTTGCGACGGAACAGGTCGTCCTTCTGGAAGGCGATGTCGATGTTCAGCGCTTCGGACAATGCAAAGAAGTCGGCGCGCAGCGCCTGGGCATCGCTTGGCTCACCGCGGACGGAAATTTCCAGGGCAGCCTTGCCTTTCTCGCGCTGCGCGCCCAGGGCAACACGTGCAGACAGGCGCTCGATCCGCTCGATGGTCAGGCCATATTGGCTGATGACCGCGCTGACACTCTGCAGTTGCTCCGGGGTGATCTTGCGGCTGAGGACGGTAGCGATATAGCGAGCCTCGCCCTGACCATCGGCCCAGTGCTGGTAATCGGACTCGGAAATCGGCGTGTAGCGGGCCTGCAGATTCAGCTCATGGGCCTTGGACTGCACGCTTTGCAACAGGCTGGTGGCCACTTCGTTGTCCGGTATATCGACCAGAATGCCGAACGACAGGGTGCCGTGCATGACAGCCAGGCCGATGTCGAGAATGTTCACACCGCCCTGGAGCAGGACGCCGGTGATGGCGGCAGTGAGACCCGGACGGTCCTCACCGGTGATGTTGATCAGAACGATTTCGCGCACAACCTGGCTCCGACTTCGATGAAAAATGCGCATTCTACCGATTTTCCGTGACCATCGGGCGCCAACGATACTTTGCCGACAAAACTCGGGTCGCTATACTGCGCGCACTTTCATGCCATTAAGAGCCGCGCTCTGTGAACCGGCCCACGCCCGTCAAACCAGACAACTTCTTCCTCATGATCTTCCGTGCCCTGCGCCAACGTCGCGTTCCCCTGGCACTGCGCATCGCCAGCACCAACATTTTCTTGGTGGCGCTGGCGCTGGTGATCTATGCCTGCGTGATGGGTCTGCAGTTCAAGCAGGCCATGCACGAGCAGGCTGACGCCCTTGGCCAGAGCCTGACCACCCAGACAGCCACATCGGCGACCGAGCTGCTGGTGTCCAACGACATCCTCAGCCTCAACGTGCTGTTGGGCAACCTGGTGAAGAACCCGCTGGTGGCCCATGCGGCTATATATAGCGTGGATAGCCGCATCCTGGCCGAGGCCGGGCAGCGCCCACGCAACAGCCTGCTGGGTGAGGCCGAAGGCCTGTACCAGACCAAGATCACCTTCCAGGACGTGACCGCCGGGCAACTGCGCATCAGCCTGGACATGAGCCAGTTCCAGCAGCCGATGCTGATCAGCCTGCAGAGCATGGGCATCCTGGCCGCGATCCTGCTGGCCCTGGCGCTGAGCCTGAGCCTGCGCCAAGGCCGCCACATCACCCTGCCGCTGCTGCAACTGCGCGTATGGTTGCGCGACCCGCACCCCTACACCCCGGCAATCGATCGTCAGGATGAGATCGGCGATATTGCCCGCCAGTTGCATGCCCGCCTGGCCCCGCCGCCACCTCCGGAACCTGAGCCGGAGGAGTACGAAGACGAAGACGACTTCGACGACCTGCACGATACCCCTGCGCCGGTCAAAGCCGCGCCACGGGCCAAGGTTGCCGCCCAGGTAGACGACGAAGACGACGATGAAGCCTTTGCCGGCCTGCTGGACCACGAAGAAAGCGCGCCGAAGGCCGCCGTAGTCGACTCCGACGAGCCGCAGAGCACTGCGGTGCTGGCCGTTCAGCTAGGCTCGCAGGAGCAACTGCGCCGGCTGCCACGCACCCGCCTGACCGAGCTGCTGGAACGCTACCGCGACTGCCTGGAGCAGGCCGCGTCGCTGTACGATGGCGAGACCCACACGCTCAACGACGGCAGCACTCTGGTGCTGTTCCACAGCCGCGACTGCGGCGAGGATTACCTGACCAACGCAATCTGCTGCGGCGAGCTGCTGCGCGCCCTCGGCCACGCCCTGCAGATCGAGGTAGCCGACAGCGGCATCACCTTGCAACTGCAACTGGGCCTGGCCTTGGGCGATGACCTGCATGGGCTGGAACAGGTAGACCTGCTGATGACCGAAAAAGCCCAGGACGCCCTGGCTCTTTCCCAGCACAGCCGCAACCTACTGCTGGTGGAGCGGCAGATCAGTGATGACTCGCTGATTCGCCAGCGTGCGCGGATTCGGCCGATTGCCAGCCCTGAAGGCGCCTGCTGTGTCGAGCGCTTGATGGAGCCTTACCCCTCGATGCTGGAGCGACAGTTGGCGCGGATGCACGAGCGCAGGGTCTGATATCGAGCCCCCTGCTCTGACACCCACAAAAAAGCCCGCACATGTGCGGGCTTTTCTGTATCTGGGGCAAACATCAGAACCGATAAACTTCCATATCGGTCCGGATAGGGGAAGCCATGGGGATCTTCGACTTCTCCGGTGTTTTCTTGACCTGAACCGGTGCTGCAGGTTTTTTGCGCGACTCTTCGGCAATCGCTGGCTGGTTGGCCAAGGGTTTGACTGCAGCGCTCAACTGCTCTGCCAGCTTCTGCAACAACTGCCCCTGAGCCTGCACCTGCGACGACTCGCTGCCTTCGTGCGGCTGCTCGAGGTGAACGATACGGTTGTCGCGCACATTGCCGCGACGGTCCAGCAAACGCCATTGCGCGTCGAGGATGGCCGGCTGGTTCTTGCCCGAGTCCAGGCGGGTGATCGACAGCAATACCTGCACGTCAGGCGAGAAGCCACTGCTGGCCGGCGCCAGAACCACCCGTTGGCTGTCCAGGCGCCAGGCCAGCTGACGCACCAACAGTTGATCGATGTCTGCCGACAGGCTACCGGCCCAACGACCGTCCGTCGCCGAACTCAGGCTGCCATCAGCCTGGCGCTGCAAAAAGGTTTCACGCTGCAGGTAATCGGCAACCGATACCGGGCCGAGCACCACGGCCATGCCCGCACTCTGCGAGGGCTGGCCAGGATCACCGCTGTCGAGCTGATACAGGGCAACCGGCTGATGCATGCTGCATCCGCTCAGCCCCAGCAGGCCCGTCATCAATAGCGCAAATGGAAGGCGCAGAAATTTCATTCATCCCATCCAGGCGGTCGCCACCAGGCTAACCGCATTGATACTGATATAGATTCAATCGGGCACACGGCCACGCCGGCACCACAAGGGCACTATCATCCGCGAAATGTCGGTCCGACTCCAGCATTTCTGCCTGGAACGGCGCTGAAATTGCCGCCCCAGACATTTCTACCGGTTACGCCGGAACTTCCACCTGCAAACCGTCAACGCGCTGGAACCCGCGCGGCAGCTTGCTACCCCGCCGTCCACGCTCGCCCTTGTAATGCTCAAGGTCGTCCGGCTTCAAAGACAGGGTACGCTTGCCAGCTTGCAATACAAGGGTCGCGCCCTCGGGGATCACCGCCAGATCTGTAACATATTCTTCACGGCTGGCGACCCGATCACCGGGCACACCGATGATCTTGTTGCCCTTGCCTTTGCCCAGTTGTGGCAGGTCAGCGACCTTGAACACCAGCAAGCGGCCTTCGGTGGTCACTGCCGCCAGCCAGTCCTGCTCACGGTTGGCCACCGGGCGCGGACCGATGACCTTGGCACCGTTAGGCAGGCTGAGCAGCCCCTTGCCGGCCTTGTTCTTGGCCTGCAGGTCCTCACCTTTGACCACAAAGCCGTAACCGGCATCCGATGCCACCACGTACAGCGCATCATCGTCCGGCAACAGCACGCACTCGAAGGTAGCCCCCGGCGGCGGCGTCAGGCGACCGGTCAGCGGCTCGCCCTGGCCACGCGCCGATGGCAAGGTATGCGCCGCCACAGAGTAGCTGCGCCCGGTGGAATCGATGAGCACGGCAAACTGGTTGGAACGCCCCGCCGCTGCAGCCTTGAAGCCATCCCCGGCCTTGTACGACAGGCCGGTTGCATCGATATCGTGGCCTTTGGCGCAACGCACCCAGCCTTTTTCCGACAGCACGACCGTGACTGGCTCCGTCGGCATCAGCTCGTTTTCCGACAGCGCCTTGGCTTCGGCGCGCGCGACGATCGGCGACCGGCGGTCGTCGCCGTAAGTTTCCGCATCCTTGATCAGTTCGCTGCGCACCAGCTTGCGTAGCTTGGCATCGCTGCCGAGCAGGGCCAGCAGCTTGGCCTGTTCCTTGAGCAGTTCGTCCTGCTCACCGCGGATTTTCATCTCCTCCAGACGGGCCAGCTGGCGCAGGCGCGTCTCGAGGATGTAGTCGGCCTGGATTTCGGTGAGGTCGAAACGAGCGATCAATGCCTGCTTGGGATGCTCCTCGGTACGGATGATGTGGATGACTTCATCGAGGTTGAGGAATGCAGTGAGCAAGCCTTCCAACAGGTGCAGGCGCCTCTCGACCTTCTCCAGGCGATGCTGCAGGCGGCGACGAACGGTACCGATACGGTACTGCAGCCACTCCAGGAGCAAGGCACGCAGGTTCTTGAGCTGCGGCCGGCCATCCAGGCCGATGATGTTGACGTTGACCCGATAGCTGCTTTCCAGCTCGGTAGTGGCGAACAGGTGCTGCATCAGTTCATCGGCATCCACCCGATTGGAGCGTGGGATGATCACGATACGGCAGGGGTTTTCATGGTCCGACTCGTCACGCAGGTCAGCGACCATCGGCAGCTTCTTCGCCTGCATCTGCGCGGCGATCTGCTCCAGCACCTTGGCCCCGGAGACCTGGTGCGGCAACGCAGTGACGACAATGTCGCCGTCCTCGACCCGGTATACGGCGCGCATACGGATCGAACCGCGGCCGCTTTCGTAGATCTTGAGGATCTCGGCACGCGGCGTGATGATTTCGGCTTCGGTCGGGTAGTCCGGCCCCTGGATGTGTTCACACAGTTGCTCAAGGGTGGCCTTGGGCTCGTCGAGCAGGCGCACACAGGCACTGGCCACTTCGCGCAGGTTATGTGGCGGCACGTCGGTGGCCATGCCGACGGCAATACCGGTGGTGCCGTTTAGCAGGATGTTCGGCAGCCGTGCCGGCAATACTGCAGGCTCCTGCAGGGTACCGTCGAAGTTGGGCACCCAGTCCACGGTACCCTGGCCCAGCTCACCGAGCAGCACCTCGGAGTAGCGCGACAGGCGCGCTTCGGTGTAACGCATCGCCGCGAACGACTTCGGATCGTCCGGCGCACCCCAGTTACCCTGGCCATCGACCAGCGTGTAGCGGTAGCTGAACGGCTGCGCCATCAGCACCATGGCTTCGTAGCAGGCCGAATCGCCGTGGGGGTGGAATTTACCGAGCACGTCGCCGACGGTACGCGCCGACTTCTTGTGCTTGGCATCGGCATCGAGCCCCAACTCGCTCATGGCATAGACGATGCGTCGTTGCACAGGCTTGAGGCCGTCGCCGATGTGCGGCAAGGCCCGATCCATGATCACGTACATGGAATAGTTGAGGTAGGCCTGTTCGGTGAAGTCAGCCAGCGAACGGCGTTCGACGCCGTCGAGGCTGAGTTCCAGTGAGTCGCTCATGCGGGCCTCGTCATTTCAGGTTCTGGCGCAGCAGCATGGTGCCGCCGCGCTGGGTAAATTCAAGTTGTTTCAGAGCGCTCATGCCGAGCAGCACCGTCTGCCCATCCAGCCCCGGCACCACCAGGGCGCGCACGCCCTGCAGGCGGATGTCCCCCAGTTGCAGGCTGTCCAGACGCGTGCGGTACCCTTCGGTGCGACCGTTAGCGGTGCTGAGGATGACCGGGCTGCCACGTTGCAGGCTCAGGTCACGGGCCAGCGCCTCGGGGATCGCCACGTCGGTGGCCCCGGTATCGAGCATGAAATGCACAGCCTTGCCGTTGATCGCGCCATCTGCCACGAAATGGCCCTGGCCATTACCCAGCAGGCGCACTTCGATGAAGCCTTCGCCGTGCTCGGACTGCACCTGGGTATTGGGGTTGCGCTCGCGCGCCTCCCACTCACCGAAAAAGCGCGTAGCCAGGAACATCGCCGCCGCCCAGGCGACGATCATCAGTACCCTGCCCGCACGCTTGCCCGGTGGCTGGCTCATGGTGTGGTGCTCCAACCGTCCTGCGGTGCGGCGAAGCGCCAGACGACCGGCCGGCTTTCACCATCGGCGCGGTCAGCGTTGTTGTTGTCAAGACCGATCCATGCGCCCTTGGTATCGATGACCAGCGCTTCGGCCAGGCCGAACGGCTGATCATAGCGTCGCTCGGGTACCAGAGCATCGGCTGCGAACGACCAGCAGCGCTCGACCTCACCGCTGTCGGCATGGCGTCGGCACACACGGTATGCATTACGTTCGAGGGTGAACAGCTTGCCCTCGAACCAGGCCAGGTCAGCAAAGTCCCGCGAAAGCGCACGGGCATTGGGCATTTGAGGCGGTTGCATCTCGACCCCGGCTTCACTGAGCAGTACGCAAGTGCGTCCGCACGTCCATACCGACTGCTGGCGCTCTATCTTTACCAAGCCGCGGCGCTCACGCTCGGCCGCAAGCCACAGGCGGTCACCGGCAGGGTTGATCGCCAGGCCTTCGAACAGGGCATTGAAGTTCAGCAGCATGCCAGTGGCCCTGGCCTGGCGCATCATCGCCGGGTCAACCCTGAGCCAGGCAGGCGCGCCTACGACCGGCAGTTGCAGCACGGCCACATGCGCTTCGCTGACCAGGTAGATATTACCGGCCTGATCGCAAGTGATACCTTCGTAATCAAACTGGCCACCACGAATGTACGACACCGCCCAGTTGCGCGACTTCAGCCCCCAGGGCAACCCGCTCTCCGGTACCGGGGGCGGGGAAAAAGTCAAAGGCTGGGCGCGCCACACCTCATTGTGCTGGTCGAAGCGGTAGATACGGTCATCATCACGGTCTGAAACACCCCACAGCGCACCCCGGCAAAAAGCCAGCCCGGACAGATTGCCGCCGCGCATGCCGTCAATCGGATGCTCGGATGCCAGCTTCAGCTCCGGCCAGTCGGCTGCCAGGCTCGGCAGAGTAACCAGCGTCAATAAAACCGCGACAAACAGACGAATCAAACCAGAACCTCGGCCAGATTGCCTTTGGTCTCCAGCCAGTTCTTGCGATCGCCCGCGCGTTTCTTGGCCAGCAGCATATCCATGATTTCGGTAGTACCCTGCAGGTCATCCAGTGTCAGCTGGACCAGGCGCCGGGTGTTCGGGTCCATGGTGGTTTCGCGCAATTGCGGCGGGTTCATCTCGCCCAGCCCCTTGAAGCGGGTGACCTGTGGCTTGCCACGCTTTTTCTCAGCCACCAGGCGGTCGAGAATGCCGTCGCGTTCAGCCTCGTCGAGGGCGTAGTAGATTTCCTTGCCAAGGTCGATACGGTACAGCGGCGGCATGGCGACATAGACGTGGCCTGCTTCGACCAACGGACGGAAGTGCTGAACGAACAGCGCGCACAGCAGGGTCGCGATGTGCAGGCCGTCGGAGTCGGCGTCGGCGAGGATGCAGATCTTGCCGTAGCGCAGCTGCGACAGGTCGGCAGCGCCCGGGTCGACACCGATGGCCACGGCGATGTTGTGCACTTCCTGGCTGGCCAGTACCTCGCCACCGTCCACTTCCCAGGTATTGAGGATTTTGCCGCGCAGCGGCAGGATCGCCTGGAATTCCTTGTCACGTGCCTGCTTGGCAGAGCCACCGGCCGAATCACCCTCGACCAGGAACAGCTCGGCCCGCATTGGGTCCTGGCCTGCGCAGTCGGCCAGCTTGCCCGGCAGCGCAGGGCCCTGAGTGACGCGCTTGCGCTCGACTTTCTTGCTGGCCTTGAGGCGGCGGCCGGCGTTGCTGATGGCCAGTTCCGCCAGTTGCATGCCCAGCTCGGGGTGTGCATTGAGCCACAGGCTGAAGGCATCCTTGACCACGCCCGAAACGAATGCCGCAGCCTCGCGGGACGACAGGCGCTCTTTGGTCTGCCCAGAGAACTGTGGCTCCTGCATTTTCATCGAGAGCACGAAAGTGATGCGTTCCCAGACGTCTTCGGGCGCCAGCTTGACCCCACGCGGCAGCAGGTTGCGGAACTCGCAGAACTCGCGCATGGCATCGAGCAGCCCCTGACGCAGGCCATTGACGTGGGTACCGCCCTGGGCGGTGGGGATCAGGTTGACGTAGCTTTCCTGAACACTGTCACCACCTTCTGGCAGCCACAGCAAGGCCCAGTCCACGGCTTCCTTGTTACCGGCCAGGCTGCCGCAGAAGGGCTCGTCCGGCAGGCGCTGGAACTCGCTGACCGAGTCGACCAGGTAGGAACGCAGGCCATCCTCGTAGTGCCATTCGACCTTCTCGCCGCTGGCCTTGTCCTCGAAGCTGACCAACAGGCCCGGGCACAATACGGCCTTGGCCTTGAGCACGTGCTTGAGGCGGCTGATGGAAAACTTGGGAGAATCGAAATACTTCGGGTCGGGGCTGAAGTACACACTGGTGCCGGTGTTGCGTTTGCCGACCGTACCGACCACCTCCAGCTCGCTGGCCTTGAAGCCATCGGCGAAGGTCATCTGGTATTCATTGCCGTCCCGCTTGACGCGCACGCGCACCTGGGTCGACAGGGCATTGACCACCGAGATGCCGACGCCGTGCAGGCCCCCGGAGAACTGGTAGTTCTTGTTGGAGAACTTGCCGCCGGCGTGCAGCTTGGTGAGGATCAGCTCGACCCCCGATACACCCTCTTCCGGATGGATATCCACCGGCATGCCGCGGCCATCGTCGCTGACCTCCAGCGAGTGGTCGGCATGCAGGATGACCTGCACCGAACGGGCGTGGCCAGCCAGGGCTTCGTCGACACTGTTGTCGATGACTTCCTGGGCCAGGTGGTTCGGCCGGCTGGTATCGGTGTACATGCCCGGCCGTTTACGGACCGGGTCAAGGCCCGAGAGGACTTCGATGGCGTCTGCGTTATAGGCGCTAGCGCTGGGATTGGCCATGGGTTCTCGTCGTCAGTCTGGTGAATGCAAAAAAATCAAAATACAGAAAAATCGAGCGCCGCATACTGCCCCCGGGCAACTCCGGCGAAGGCAAGCAGGGCTGGTATCTGCTCGGCAAAACCCTGGTAGCCATGGTCGCCACCGGCCTGGATACGCAACGCGCACGCCCGGTAATAACGCTCGGCGTGTCGATAGTCCAGGGTTTCATCGGCGGTCTGCAACCACACTTGATAGCGGCTGGCGTCCGCTGGGGCCGGCACTTCCAGTTCAGCGAGGGCCTGGACATGATCGTGGGTCAGTTCCCAGGTTTCGCCGCTGTAGTGGTTGCGCTGGGTGCCCAGGTAGCCGTCGAACAGTTTGTGCGGGGTGACCGCCGGGTTGATCAGCAGGGCGTTGAGGCCATGGCGCTCGGCCAGATGGGTGGCATAGTAGCCGCCGAGCGAACTGCCGACCAGCAGGGGCGCCCCCAGTTCGGCGATGGCGGCTTCGAGCTGTGCAATGGCCTGGCGCGGGTGATGGTGCAAGGCGGGTACGCGCAACTGGCCTGACAGGCCTAGCTGCTGCATCACAGCCTGGAGCTGACGCGCCTTGGTGGAGAGCGGTGAGCTGTTCAAGCCATGGATATAGAGGATGGAACCCGACATGCTGCCCCCGGAATCTTTGGCTTCGCGCCCGATGGTGGAGGCGCAGGGATGCGCAGTGTAGCGTGTTCGCCGTGTTTTGGCGCTGCGGCGGGTTTTTCGCAACAATTTTTGGGCCGCACGGCGGCCCCTGGTTTCAATAGCCCGGGCTATCAAAATCGAGCTTCACCTCAAAGTCCGTGGCCCGCTGCACCCCGGTCTCCAGCCGCCCGTCGGCATGCAGGCGCAACCACCGGTAACCCGGCTGCTCCTCGCTCACCTTGAAGTCTTCGCTACGAGCGGCGAACTGTATGCAGGTCGATGGCGTGGCCAGCAGGCGCAAACCGCCACGCAGCTCATCCCACTCCTGATGAATATGCCCCCAAAGCAGCGCCTTCACCTGTGGATAACCCTCAAGCCGGCGCAACAATTCGTCAGCATTGCGCAAACCGATCGGTGCTATCCAGGCGCAGCCGATATCCACAGGTTGATGGTGACAGCAGACCAGGCAATGGCGCCCCCCTGCCGACACCAGCGCATCATCGAGCAGCGACAGCTGTGCCGGCTCAAGCAGCCCATGGGTCGCACCTTGCACCGCCGAATTGAGCATGATGATACGCCAGGCGCCGATATCGGTTACCGCCTGCACCAGCTCCGGCGCCACCTCGGCCATGACCCTGGCTTCATCATGATTACCCGGCAACCAGCGCGCCGGTACGGCGAAGTCACCCGTCAGATCACGGAACGCCTGATACGAGGCAGCACTGCCATCCTGCGAAAGATCACCGGTGCACAGCAGCAAATCGATACACGGCTGTTCGCGGCGCACCTGGGCGATCACATGGCGCAGGCTGTCGCGCGTGCGCAGCCCCAGCAGCGTGCCCGCAGGGTCGGCGAACAGGTGAGCGTCAGTCAATTGCACCACGCATACGGGTGCCTGAGAGGGGTCTGGGTGCGGCACCGGCCGTCTCCTCGGGGAATTCAGCACGAATTATGGCGGGGGATTGGTTGCGAGCAAATAGTCGAAACCGACCGGCATCACATTTCAGCGCACACTTGCCAGCTCGTGACCACAGGCCAGGCAGTGGCTCAGCCATTCCCCGAGAAACAGATTGAGCTGGGCCTTTTCATCCGGCTGGTGCATGGACTGGTTGGGATACGGGTAGATGCTGCGCAGGCGCCGGGTATGCTCGGCGCTGACCACTTCGGCCATGCGCGCATCGTGGTACACCTGCACCTCCAGGTGGGGCACCGGCAGCCAAGGCAGGCTGTGCTCCTGGCGCACCCGCAGGGTGGTGGTGTAGGGGCAGGCCAGCACCACATCGAGCACCAGCACGCCGAGCATCTGGTCGCCCTGGGTCATGCCGATGCGGCGCGAACTCTGCGTGGTACGCATGTCGGGAAGCAGGCGCATGAGCCGGGCGTAGTTGGCCTCACAGGCTGCCTGCAGCCCGGCCAGATCGACCCGATAACGCTCACGCAGCAGGTTCACTTCCACATACCTCGTACTTCATCTCTGTTGAGCGCCAGCCATTGCAGGCCAATGATCGTCGCCGCATTGCAGATGCGCCCGTCGCGCACGGCCTGCAAGGCATCTTCGAACGACCAGACCCGCACGCGGATATCCTCGCCCTCTTCTTCCAGGCCGTGCAGCCCCCCGGCGCCTTCGCTGCTGCAGCGGCCAAGGAACAGGTGCACGTATTCATCACTGCCGCCGGGCGATGGGAAATAACGGGTCATCGGCCACAGGGCGCTGAAGGTCAGACCGGCTTCTTCTTCGGCTTCACGATGAGCGACCTCTTCAGGCTGTTCGTCCTTGTCGATCAGGCCGGCGACCATCTCGATCAGCCAGGGATTGTCGACTTTATCCAGCGCGCCGACGCGAAACTGCTCGATCAACACCACTTCATCACGCAGTGGATCGTAAGGCAGCACGCAGACGGCATCATGGCGCACGAACAGTTCGCGGCTGATCTCGCGGCCCATGCCCCCGGCAAACAGCTCATGGCGCAGGCGAAGCTTGTCGAGCTTGTAGAAGCCCTGGAAGCAATTGGCCCGTTCGATGATGTCGAAGCCCTTGGGCACTGAATTCAACGCGTCTGACATGGAAATCCTCATTACCTCAAATACTGCTTCGCGCCATCCTACTCTGCACGCCTGCCTGTTTCACCCCTTTCCGGTAACCGTTCGCGCAGTCGGGACAGCGGCTCTTCTCTCTGTTAGCTTAGTGGCGAACTGAAGGCCGCGCAGGCGGTCAAAGGCCGACTTTTCCCTGTATTGCAAGGATCATCATGACACTTGTCAAACTGACTGCCGTGGCTGTGCTGGCCTTGGCCCTCGGTGCCTGCCAGAGCCTGTTCGCGCCGAATTACCGTGCCCCACTGGAGGTAAAGCGCGACGCCTGGGAGCACGTAAAGCCAGGTTGCAGCGAGAGTGACTGCCCACTGGTGAACATTGACACCATTCACTTCCCGGACCTGCCCAAGCTCGACGGCATCGTCGAAAAACGCCTGCTGCAACTGACCGAAGACAACCAGCATGGCACCGCACCAAGCACTTTGCAGGCGTATGAGCAGCAATACCTGGCCACCGCCGACAAACGCAACAGCAGCTACCTGCAAGCCAAGGTACGTGAACAGCATGACGGGCTGGTGATCATCGAGCTGTCCAGCTACCTCGACAGCGGCGGCGCCCATGGCATGCCAGGCCGGGGCTTCATCAACTATTCGCGCAAGCTGGACAAGGTGCTGACCCTGCAAGACATGCTGGTGCCGGGCCAGGAAGATACCTTCTGGAAAACGGTAGAAGAATCGCACCGCGCCTGGTTGATCAGCGTGGGCATGGACAAGGATGCCGAGTTCGTCAAAACCTGGCCATTCAAGAAGTCGCCGCACATCGCCCTGACGTACGGCGCAGTGGTGGTCAAATATGAGGTCTATACCATCGCGCCCTACTCCATGGGCCACGTGGAGTTGAAAATCCCCTACCCACGCCTGAACGGCGTGCTCAAGCCCGAACTGTTCCCCGGCCGCGGCTGAGACTCAGTAGCGCATGCAGCCCACCCGCCAGCAACAATGCCGGCAGGGTAGCGCCGAACTCTGGCGCTTGCGCAGCGATGCTGTGATAGGCCACCACACCCACCGCCCAGGCCAGCAGCGCCTGCCAGTGCAAACCATCAATTTGTGCTGGAAGGCGGCGGCGGCGGATCACGAAGTGGTCCGTCAGCACCACACCGAACAGCGGCGCGAACACCGAGCCGATCAGCAGCAGGAAGTTTTCGTACTGGGCAAGCGGCGCCAGCAGGGCAATCAGGGTGCATAGCACACCGATGCCCAACGCCAGGTACTCGACCTTCAGGCGTACCAGCAGACTGGTCGATACCGCAGCCGAGTGGATATCGGCAAAGGCCTTCTCCGACTCGTCCAGCAAAATCAGCAGCAACGGAATACCCAGCCCGGCACCGGCCAGGGCCAGCAGCAGCGCATTGGCCTCACCGCTCGGCGCAAAGGCCAGGGTGTAGGCCACGCCAAGGCTCATCAACCAGGTATTGCCAATGAAGTAACCGAGCACGGTCCCGCCGAACACTCGCTTGGCGCTGCGGGCAAAACGTGAGTAGTCGGCGATCAATGGCAACCAGGACAGCGGCATGGCGATGACGATGTCGAAGCCCACAGCCAGCGACATCGACCCATCTGCGCTGCGCCGCCACAGCTCGCCCAGGTCAGCCTTGGCGAACAGGTTCCAGGTCAGCCACAGGCAAGCGCCCAACAACAGCCAGATCCCCCATTTGCGCAGCACCTTGCGCACGAATGCCAGCGGCCCGCTGACCGCGAGCAGCGTAGCCAGGCCACCGAAGCAGAGGGTCCAGAACATCGGGCTGTTCCATAGACTGCCTTCACCGAAGGTGCGCGCGCCGAGCAGGCTGGCGGCGTCACGCATGACAATGATCTCGAACGCGCCCCAACCGACCAGTTGCAGCAGGTTGAGCAGCGTTGGCAGGCGCACGCCTTGGCTGCCCAGGCTCAGGCGCAGGGTGGCCATGGCGCAAAGGCCCGTATCGCTGCCAATCACGCCTGCCGCCCCAAGCAGCAGCACGCCCACGCCGGTGCCCAGGGCGATGGCCAGCACCGCGCCGGCCAGGCCCAGGCCTGGAGCGAGCATCGCGCCGACCTGCAGGACCATCAGGCCGATACCGAGGGAAAACCAGAGCGAGAACAGGTCGCGACCACCGAACGGGCGTTGGCTGGTGGGGACAGGGTGGTCGGGGGAAAAATGGCTGGGAGTTGTCATTGTTGTTACTCGACAAAAGAAAACAAATCGACACGGTCGTTGCAGGAGCGGCGCACCGGCAAGGCCGCTCCTGCAACAGATCAGCGCTGCGGCTTACACCTTGTGGTACAGCTGGCTGCCTTCCTGGCGGAACCGTTCGGCCTGCTCGCGCATCCCCTCCTCAACCGATACATCCACCGCATCGATGCGCAGGTTGGCGGCGTATTCCCGTACTTCCTGGGTGATTTTCATCGAGCAGAACTTCGGCCCGCACATCGAGCAGAAGTGCGCGACCTTAGCCGATTCCTTCGGCAGGGTTTCATCGTGGAAGGCACGTGCGGTGTCAGGGTCCAGGCCCAGGTTGAACTGGTCCTCCCAGCGGAACTCGAAACGCGCCTTGGACAGGGCATTGTCACGGATCTGCGCGCCCGGGTGGCCCTTGGCAAGGTCGGCTGCATGCGCGGCGATCTTGTAAGTGATGATGCCGGTCTTGACGTCATCCTTGTTCGGCAGGCCCAGGTGCTCCTTGGGGGTGACGTAGCACAGCATGGCGCAGCCGAACCAGCCGATCATGGCCGCACCGATGCCCGAGGTGATGTGGTCGTAACCAGGCGCAATGTCGGTGGTCAAAGGGCCGAGGGTGTAGAACGGCGCTTCGTCGCAGCACTCCAGCTGCTTGTCCATATTCTCTTTGATGAGCTGCATCGGCACATGGCCAGGGCCTTCGATCATGCACTGCACGTCGTGCTTCCAGGCGATCTTGGTCAGCTCGCCAAGGGTTTCCAGCTCACCGAATTGCGCAGCGTCGTTGGCATCGGCAATCGAGCCTGGGCGTAGCCCGTCACCGAGCGAGAAGCTCACGTCGTAAGCCTTCATGATTTCGCAGATCTCATCGAAATGCGTGTACAGGAAATTCTCCTGGTGATGCGCCAGGCACCACTTGGCCATGATCGACCCCCCGCGGCTGACGATACCGGTGACCCGCTTGGCGGTCAGTGGCACGTAGCGCAGCAGCACGCCAGCATGGATGGTGAAGTAGTCCACGCCCTGCTCGGCCTGCTCGATCAGCGTGTCACGGAACAGCTCCCAGGTCAGGTCCTCGGCAACCCCGCCGACCTTCTCCAGGGCCTGGTAGATCGGTACGGTACCGATGGGTACCGGCGAGTTGCGGATGATCCACTCGCGGGTTTCATGGATGTGCTTGCCGGTCGAAAGGTCCATGACCGTGTCCGAGCCCCAGCGAATACCCCAGGTCAGCTTGGCCACTTCCTCCTCGATCGAGGAACCCAGGGCGCTGTTGCCGATGTTGCCGTTGATCTTCACCAGGAAGTTGCGGCCGATGATCATCGGCTCCAGTTCCGTGTGGTTGATGTTGGCCGGGATGATCGCGCGGCCGCGGGCGATTTCCTCGCGCACGAATTCGGCGGTGATCTCTTTGGGGATGTTGGCGCCGAAGCTGTGGCCGGCGTGCTGCTGCTTGAGCAAGCCAGCAGCGCGGGCCTCCTGCAGCTTCATGTTCTCGCGGATGGCGACGTATTCCATCTCGGCGGTGATGATGCCCTGGCGGGCGTAGTGCATCTGCGAGACGTTGGCGCCAGCCTTGGCGCGGCGCGGGTTGCGCACATGGTTGAAGCGCAGCTTGGCCAGTTCGGCGTCGTTCAGCCGCTGCTGGCCGAAGTTCGAGCTCAGCCCACCCAGGCGCTCGGTATCGCCACGGGCGTCGATCCAGGCCGAACGCACATCGGCCAGGCCTTTGCGCACATCGATGATGACGTCGGGATCGGTGTAGGGGCCGGAAGTGTCATAGACCATCACCGGCGCGTTGGCTTCGCCGCCAAAGTCGGTGGGGGTGTCGTGCAAGCTGATTTCGCGCATCGGCACGCGGATGTCCGGGCGCGAGCCCTCGACATAGACCTTGCGCGAACGCGGGAAGGGTTGCACGGACTGCTGATCGACTTGCGCCGACTCGCTGAGGTTGATCGTTTTTTCTTGTTTGCTCATCACAGGCTCCAGACAGCTTCCTAGCGGTGGAATGTCGGGGAGAACCTGAAAGACGCGGACGCACCCCTTGGCGGGCATGCAGTGCCGGATACATGGAGTGCCTTGAGCTGCTTGCAGCTGCGACATTCCCGGACCTGGCACAAGAGGCTCCCCGGGAAGGCGAGCAATCTTGTTCCCTACGCAGGCGCTAACCTGATCAGGTTCAACGGGATCCGCACCTATGCGATCTCAGCCTTTGCTTCAAGGCACCCCGACAAGAACGTGCGCAGTCTAGACTGGAGTGGCCGGCAAAGCCAAGCGTGTAAAACGGGGGGATGATGAAAGGCACAGCCAACGATTGTTGCCAGTTGCGCATGGCACTACACTGCCCCAACGCTCGATACTCAACAGTTCAGTAATTAAATTTCGTACAAGGATTGCCTCTATGCTGCGCAAACTTTCACTGGCGATTGCCGTGTCTTGTGCGTCCAACGGAGTGGCCTGGGCAGCGGATGTGCCCATGACGGTCAAGACTGACCTGGTCAGCGTCTACCAGGAAGCGGTCGACAACAACGCCGATCTTGCCGCCGCCCGCGCCGATTATGGCGCGCGCCGCGAAGTGGTGCCCCAGGCCCGCGCCGGCCTGCTGCCCAACCTGTCGGCAGGTGCCGAAATGATGAACACCCGCACCAAGCTCGACGAACCCTCGATCACCTCCAACCGCAGCGGCAACGCCTGGAGTGCAACCCTGGCGCAACCTGTCTTCCGCGCCGACCGCTGGTTCCAGTTGCAGGCCGCCGAAGCTGTCAATGAGCAGGCAGCGCTGGAGTTGTCTGCCACCGAACAGAATCTGATCCTGCAGACCGCGCAAAGCTACTTTGCCGTGCTGCGAGCCCAGGACAACCTTGCAGCCACCAAGGCCGAAGAGTCGGCTTTCAAGCGCCAGCTCGACCAGTCCAACGAACGTTTCGATGTCGGCCTGTCCGACAAGACCGACGTGCTGCAGTCCCAGGCCAGCTATGACACCGCCCGGGCCAACCGGATCATCGCCGAACGCCAGGTGCAGGATGCCTTCGAGGCATTGGTGACCCTCACCAACCGCGAATACACGTCGATCCAAGGCGTTGTCCACACCTTGCCCATACAGGTGCCCACGCCCAACGATGCCAAGGCCTGGGTCGAGACTGCCGGGCGGCAGAACCTCAACCTGCTGGCAACCAACTACGCAGTCGATGCCGCCGAAGAAACCCTGCGCCAGCGCAAGGCCGGCCACGCCCCGACACTGGATGCGGTAGCCAAGTACCAGAAAGGCGACAACGACAGCCTGGGCTTCACCAACCCTTCGCAACTGGGCGTGCGCTATAGCGGTGACGTGGAGCAGACCAGCATCGGCCTGCAACTGAACATTCCGATCTACAGCGGCGGCCTGACCAGCTCGCAGGTACGCGAGGCATACCAGCGCCTGAGCCAGAGCGAGCAACAACGCGAGAGCCTGCGCCGCCAGGTGGTGGAGAACACACGCAACCTGCACCGTGCCGTGAATACCGATGTGGAACAGGTGCAAGCGCGCAAGCAGTCGATCATTTCCAACCAGAGCGCGCTGGAAGCCACCGAGATCGGTTACCAGGTCGGTACCCGCAACATCGTCGACGTGCTCGATGCCCAGCGCCAGCTGTACACCTCGGTTCGCGACTACAACAACAGCCGGTACGACTACATTCTCGACAACCTGAGCCTGAAGCAGGCAGCCGGCACCTTGAGCCCACAGGACCTGGTGGACCTCAAGCGGTACCTGAAGGCGGACTACAACCCGGACAAGGACTTCCTGCCACCGGACCTGGCGGCGGCAGCGGCGAAGAACTTCGAACGCAGGCCTTGAGGTAGGCGCTGGTTTCTTCGCGGGTAAACCTGCACCCACAGGGCTTGCGCCAGTGTTTCGACAATGCGCCTACCCTGTGGCCGGCTTGCCGGCGTGCCCGTCAGGCAGTCACTGCAATCGTCGAATCAAAGCGTTGGATGGGCGCATCCGAAAACCCACTACTCGCAGGCTCGGGGGCAAACGCAGGCCGGCCCTGGGATCAACGATCTCAGGGGCGCAGTGAAAAGCCCTTGGCATATACTTCCCGATCTTCCCGGCCATCCGTGAAGCCTCCCAAAAAAAACCCAGGGCAAATGCCCTGGGTTTTCGATGAAGCGGGACGTCTTACCGGCCTGGAGTTGCTCTAGAACGGAATATCGTCATCAAAGCTGTCAAAGTCAGCAGCCGGCTGCGGCGCGGGCTGTTGCGGCGCTGGGCGCTGCTGGGCCTGTTGCGGGCGCGGGGCCTGCTGACGCGGTGGGGCCTGGTTGTACTGTTGCTGCTGGCCACCCTGGTTGTAGTTGTTACCACCACCCTGGTTGTACTGGTCGCCGCCACCTTGCTGGTTCTGCGGACGGCCACCGAGCAGCTGCATGGTGCCCTGCATGTCGACGATGATTTCGGTGGTGTAACGCTTGATGCCGTCTTTTTCCCACTCGCGGGTCTGCAGCTTGCCTTCGATGTACACCTGCGAACCCTTGCGCAGGTATTCGCCAGCGATTTCAGCAACCTTGCCGAACATCGACACACGGTGCCACTCGGTACGCTCGACCTTTTGGCCCGACTGCTTGTCGGTCCACTGCTCGCTGGTAGCCAGGCTCAGGTTGGTCACGGCGTTACCGTTGGGCAGGTAGCGGACTTCGGGATCCTGGCCACAGGTGCCGACCAGAATGACTTTGTTAACCCCACGGGCCATAACGTTCTCCTAGGCTTCGCACGCCGATGAGGCTGGGTTCACCAGACGCTCGAGGGTCGCACGGTCCAAAATTTTCGTATCCAGTTTGATATAGATGGCAGCTTCTTCTGCCACCACAACGGCGTCGGTCACACCCGGCACGGCCATCAGGCGCTCGGTCAGGCCGGCTTCCCGGACTGCCTCAGGCGTCAGTGGCATGCGCAGGCTGGTCACATAAGGCGGCTCGTTCATGCGCAACGCGACCACCAGCCATACGGCACACAGCACCGCGCAACCGAGGAACACCGTGTTCAGCCCACCGTGCTGGAACAGCCAGCCACCAAGGATTCCACCCAGCGCTGCGCCAAGGAACTGGCTGGTGGAATACACTCCCATCGCCGTCCCCTTGCCGCCAGCAGGCGACACCTTGCTAACCAGCGACGGCAGCGATGCCTCCAGCAGGTTGAATGCAGTAAAGAATACCACGGTGCCAATCACCAGTCCGCGCAAGTTGTCAGCCCACTGCCAGAAGAACACCTCCACCAGCAGCAACACACTGACCGCTCCGGCCAATACGCGTTTCATCTTGCGCTTTTTTTCGCCGTAGATGATGAACGGGACCATTGCAAAAAATGAGATGAACAGCGCGGTCAGGTATACCCACCAATGCTCTTCCTTGGGCAAGCCGCCGCGCTCGACGAAGGCCAGAGGCAGCGCGACGAAGCTCGCCATGAGGATCGCGTGGAGGATGAGGATACCGGTGTCCAGGCGCAGAAGGTCCGGATGGCGCAGGGTTGGGCCGAGTGCCTGGCGCGCCACACCCGACTCGCGGTGCTGCAAAGTGCTGTGGGTGTTGGGCACGACAAAAGCGATCAGCAAAATGCCGACCAGGGCAAGTCCTGCCGTGGCGAGGAACAATCCTGACAGGCCGAAGGCGCTGGTGAGAAGCGGGCCGACGACCATCGCCACGGCGAACGACAGGCCGATGCTCATGCCGATCATGGCCATGGCCTTGGTACGGTGCTGCTCGCGGGTCAGGTCGGACAGCAGCGCCATGACTGCCGCAGAAATTGCCCCGGCGCCTTGCAGAATGCGCCCGGCAATCACGCCCCAGATGGAGTCGGCTTGAGCCGCCAGCACACTGCCCAGGGCGAAGATCACCAGGCCCAGATAGATCACCGGACGTCGCCCGATGCGGTCGGAAATCATCCCGAACGGGATCTGAAAAAACGCCTGGGTCAGGCCATAGGCACCGATGGCCAGGCCGATCAGCGCGGGCGTGGCGCCGGCCATGTCCATGCCGTAAGTGGCCAGCACCGGCAGGACCATGAACATGCCCAGCATACGAAAGGCAAAGACCAGGGCCAGGCCGCCAGCGGCGCGCGTTTCGCTGCCACTCATGCGCTCGTTGTGGGTGTCGTGCATGGATTAACCTCGTGTGAACCGGCGGCGATTCTATCAGTCCGACAGCTTGACGGCATCTACGCGACGCTTTGCCGCGTACTGGCAGCGCGCCGTATACTTCCTTGTTTATGCCCGCCAAGCGAGGCCGCAGTGGACAAGATCCTGATTCGTGGGGCACGTACCCACAACCTGAAGAACATCGACCTGACCCTGCCGCGGGACAAGCTGATCGTGATCACCGGCTTGTCCGGGTCGGGGAAGTCTTCCCTGGCATTCGATACCTTGTACGCCGAGGGTCAGCGCCGCTATGTGGAATCGCTGTCGGCCTACGCCCGGCAATTCCTGTCGATGATGGAAAAGCCTGACGTCGACACCATCGAAGGCCTGTCGCCCGCCATCTCCATCGAGCAGAAGTCGACTTCGCACAACCCGCGTTCGACGGTAGGTACCATCACCGAAATCTACGACTACCTACGCCTGCTTTATGCTCGCGTGGGTACGCCGCGCTGCCCGGACCACGACATTCCGCTGGAGGCGCAGACCATCAGCCAGATGGTCGACCTGGTGCTGGAGCGCCCGGAAGGCAGCAAGCTGATGCTGCTGGCACCGGTGATCCGCGAGCGCAAGGGTGAGCACCTGGCCGTGTTCGACGAATTGCGTGCCCAGGGCTTCGTTCGGGCACGCGTCAACGGCAAGCTCTACGAACTCGACGAACTGCCCAAGCTGGACAAGCAGAAGAAGCACAGCATCGATGTGGTAGTGGACCGCTTCAAGGTCCGCGCCGACCTGCAACAACGCCTTGCCGAGTCATTCGAGACCGCTCTCAAGCTGGCCGACGGCATCGCCCTGGTTGCACCGATGGACGATGAGGAAGGCGAAGAGACGATCTTCTCCGCCCGCTTCGCCTGCCCGGTCTGCGGCCATGCGATCAGCGAGCTGGAGCCCAAGCTGTTCTCCTTCAACAACCCGGCCGGCGCCTGCCCGACCTGCGACGGCCTGGGGGTGAAGCAATTTTTCGATATCAAGCGTCTGGTCAACAGCGAGCTGACATTGGCCGAGGGTGCTATCCGCGGCTGGGATCGGCGCAACGTCTATTACTTCCAGATGCTTGGCTCGCTGGCAGCGCATTACGACTTCAGCCTGGAGGAGCCGTTCGGCGAGCTTTCGGCCGAACACCAGAAAGTGATCCTGCAAGGCAGCGGCAAGCAGAGCGTCGACTTCAAGTACCTGAACGACCGTGGCGATATCGTCAAGCGTTCGCACCCGTTCGAAGGGATCGTGCCCAACCTGGAGCGGCGTTACCGCGAGACCGAGTCGGCCACGGTGCGCGAGGAGCTGGCCAAGTTCCTCGGCACCCAGCCCTGCCCCGACTGCCGCGGCACCCGCCTGCGCCGGGAAGCCCGTCATGTCTGGGTAGGCGAAAAAACCCTGCCGGCGGTGACCAACCTGCCTATCGGTGAAGCCAGCAGCTACTTCGGCGAGCTGACCTTGACCGGGCGTCGCGGTGAAATCGCTGCAAAGATCCTCAAGGAAATCTGCGAACGCCTACAGTTTCTGGTCAACGTCGGCCTGGACTACCTCACTCTGGATCGCAGTGCCGACACCCTGTCCGGCGGCGAAGCGCAGCGGATCCGCCTTGCCAGCCAGATTGGCGCAGGGCTGGTCGGGGTGATGTATATCCTTGATGAGCCGTCCATCGGTCTTCATCAACGCGACAACGACCGCCTGCTCGCCACCCTGAACCACCTGCGCGATCTGGGTAATACCGTGATCGTGGTCGAGCACGACGAAGACGCCATTCGCCTGGCTGACTACGTGGTGGACATCGGCCCGGGTGCCGGCGTACACGGTGGCCAGATCGTTGCCGAAGGCACGCCTCAGGAAGTCATGGCACATCCCGACTCGCTGACCGGGAAGTACCTGTCTGGGCGCAAGAAAATCGCTGTACCGGCCAAACGCACCCCCCGCGACAAAAAGCTATCCCTCAAGCTCAAGGGTGCGCGTGGCAACAACCTACAGAACGTTGATCTGGAAATCCCGATCGGTCTGCTGACCTGCGTGACTGGCGTATCCGGCTCGGGCAAGTCGACGTTGATCAACAACACGCTGTATCCGCTGGCCGCTACAGCCCTCAATGGTGCGAGCAGCCTGGAAGCCGCCCCGCACAGCAACATGGATGGCCTGCAGCACCTGGACAAGGTTGTCGATATCGACCAGAGCCCGATCGGCCGCACACCGCGTTCGAACCCGGCGACCTATACCGGCATCTTTACCCCGATTCGCGAGCTGTTTTCCGGCGTGCCGGAATCGCGCTCGCGCGGCTACGGCCCAGGGCGTTTCTCGTTCAACGTGAAGGGCGGGCGTTGCGAGGCGTGCCAAGGCGATGGGCTGATCAAGGTGGAGATGCACTTCCTGCCAGATATCTACGTGCCGTGCGACGTGTGCAAGAGCAAGCGCTACAACCGCGAAACCCTGGAGATCAAATACAAGGGCAAGAACATCCACGAGGTGCTGGAAATGACCATCGAGGATGCTCGCGAATTCTTCGATGCGGTGCCGGCCCTGGCGCGCAAGCTGCAAACCCTGATGGATGTGGGGCTGTCTTACATCAAACTGGGGCAGTCGGCGACCACGCTGTCGGGCGGTGAAGCGCAAAGGGTCAAGCTCTCACGCGAACTGTCCAAGCGCGATACTGGCAAGACGTTGTACATCCTTGACGAGCCGACCACCGGCCTGCACTTCGCCGATATCCAGCAGTTGCTGGATGTGTTGCATCGCCTGCGCGACCACGGCAACACCGTGGTGGTTATCGAACATAACCTCGATGTGATCAAGACCGCGGACTGGTTGGTTGACCTGGGCCCGGAGGGTGGTTCAAAGGGTGGGCAAATTATTGCCAGCGGTACACCGGAAGAGCTGGCAAAGATGAAGCAGTCGTACACAGGGCACTATCTCAAACCGCTTCTGGAGCGTGACCGGGCCTGATCTGCCTGTGCATGAAAAAGCCCCTGGTTACCGATGGTGCCGGGGGCTCTTTTTTAGTCTGTGGATAACTTACATCTGCGACTGCAGGTAGTTTTCCAGGCCGATGGCCTTGATCAGGCCCTGCTGCTTCTCAAGCCAATAGGTGTGATCTTCTTCGGTATCGGCCAGCTGGGCACGCAGGATATCGCGACTGATGTAGTCCTTGTGCAGCTCGCACAGCTCGATGCCCTTGCACAGGGCGGCACGAACCTTGTACTCAAGCTTGAGGTCCGCTTCGATCATTTCGGGCACGGTACTGCCCACTTCCAGGTCATCCGCGCGCATATCGGGGGTGCCTTCGAGCATGAGGATACGCCGCATCAGCGCATCGGCGTGCTGGGTTTCCTCTTCCATCTCATGGTTGATGCGTTCGTAGAGCTTGGACAGGCCCCAGTCTTCGTACATGCGCGAGTGAATGAAGTACTGATCGCGTGCGGCCAGTTCGCCCTTCAGCAACGTGACGAGATAATTGATTACGTCCGGGTGACCTTGCATCGCCCTGATTCTCCGTGTGGATACGTCTAATGAAACATAGTTTGAACCAGGAATTGCTTGCGGTCACTGAAAACTGCGCAATCAGGGGCAAAAAATCGGGTAAACAGTAGTGATATTCATTGAAAAACCGCCCAAATGAGGGCGGTTCTTCTTATCACTTCGAGTTAGGCGAGACTCACGCCCAATGCCTTGGCGATGCCTTCACCGTAGGCTGGGTCAGCCCTGAAGAAGTACTGCAACTGACGCTGGATGACATCTTCACTGACGCCCGCCATGGTTCCAGCGATATTGCTGATCAGCAGTGCCTTTTGCTCATCGCTCATCAAGCGGAACAGTGCACCGGCGTGGCTGTAATAGTCGTTGTCTTCACGGTGATCGTAGCGATCAGCTGCTCCATTGAGGGCCAATACTGGTTCGCCATGGTCAGGCGACTGCTTAGGCGCGTCGCGATAGCTGTTGGGCTCGTAATTGGGCGCACCGCCATAACTACCAAAAGCCATCGAACCATCACGCTGGTAGCTATTGACCGGGCAGCGTGGCGCGTTGACGGGCAACTGCTGATGGTTGGTGCCCACGCGGTAGCGATGCGCATCGGCATAGGCGAACACGCGGCCCTGCAGCATGCGATCTGGCGAAAGCCCCACGCCCGGCACCATGTTGCTCGGGCCAAACGCTGCCTGCTCGACTTCGGCGAAATAGTTGAGCGGGTTGCGGTTAAGTTCCAGCACACCTACCTCGATCAACGGATAGTCCTTCTGCGACCAGGTCTTGGTCACATCGAACGGATTTTCATCGCGACTGGCCGCCTCCTCTTCAGTCATGACCTGAATGCACACGGTCCAACGCGGGTAGTCTGCGCGTTCGATGGCCTCGAACAGGTCGCGCTGGGCGTAGTCAGGGTCTGTACCGGCCAGGCGCGCAGCATCGGCGGGCGTAAGGTTCTTGATGCCTTGTTGGGTCTTGAAGTGCCATTTGACCCAGGTACGCTCGCCAGCAGCGCTGATCAGGCTATAGGTGTGGCTGCCGAAGCCGTGCATGTGGCGGTAGCCGTCCGGGATGCCACGATCAGAGAACAGGATGGTGACCTGGTGCAACGCCTCCGGCGAATGCGACCAGAAGTCCCACATCATCTGGGCGTTCTTCAGGTTGGTTTGTGGGTGGCGCTTCTGGGTGTGAATAAAGTCCGGGAATTTGAGCGGGTCACGAATGAAGAAAACCGGGGTGTTGTTACCCACGATGTCCCAGTTGCCTTCCTCGGTGTAAAACTTTACTGCAAAGCCACGAGGATCACGCTCGGTATCTGCCGAACCGCGCTCGCCACCGACGGTAGAAAAACGCAGGAAGGTTTCAGTCTGCTTACCAATCGTGTCGAACAGCTTGGCCTTGGTATATCGAGTGATGTCCTGGGTGACTGTAAAGGTGCCATAGGCTCCGGAGCCCTTGGCGTGTACACGCCGTTCAGGGATGTTCTCTCGGTTGAAGTGAGCGAGTTTCTCGATCAGGTGGAAATCGTCGAGCAGCAGCGGGCCGCGCGGGCCAGCAGAGCGGGAATTCTGGTTGTCAGCTACGGGGGCACCGCTGGCGGTGGTGAGAATCTTGCTCATGGGCTCTCCATATCGGTCTTGGACTGCCGGCGAACCGGCTTGGATAGGAGTATCGACGAGCGGTTGTTTCAAAACAAATTCATTACATGCCTTGTATCAATAGAAATAAACAATACCTGCAGAAACAAAAAACCGGGCACTAGGCCCGGTTTTTTGTAGCAGACAGAACGTCTTACTCGGCAGCTTCTACAGCACCACCGACTGGACGATCAACCAGCTCGACGTACGCCATAGGCGCGTTGTCGCCAGCGCGGAAACCGCACTTCAGGATGCGCAGGTAGCCGCCCTGACGGGTGGCGTAGCGCTTGCCCAGATCGTTGAACAGTTTGCCAACAGCCGACTTCGAACGGGTACGGTCGAAGGCCAGACGGCGGTTAGCAACGCTGTCTTCCTTGGCCAGGGTGATCAGCGGCTCGGCAACGCGGCGCAGTTCCTTGGCTTTCGGCAGGGTGGTTTTGATCAGCTCGTGCTCGATCAGCGACACAGCCATGTTCTGGAACATAGCTTTGCGGTGAGAGCTGGTACGGCTCAGGTGACGTCCACTTTTACGATGACGCATGATTCATTCCTTACCAAACACTACGTTCGGTGATTACGACGATCAGGCGGTCGCCTTGTCGTCTTTCTTAAGACTTGCAGGCGGCCAGTTGTCGAGGCGCATGCCGAGAGACAGACCACGAGAGGCCAGCACGTCCTTGATTTCAGTCAGGGACTTCTTGCCCAGGTTAGGAGTCTTCAACAGCTCTACTTCGGTACGCTGAATCAGGTCGCCGATGTAGTAGATGTTCTCCGCCTTGAGGCAGTTGGCCGAACGTACAGTCAGTTCCAGGTCGTCAACCGGACGCAGCAGGATCGGATCGATCTCGTCTTCCTGCTCGACTACGACAGGCTCGCTGTCACCTTTGAGGTCGACGAACGCGGCCAACTGCTGTTGCAGGATGGTCGCAGCGCGGCGGATAGCCTCTTCAGGATCCAGGGTGCCGTTGGTTTCCAGATCAATGACCAGCTTGTCCAGGTTGGTACGCTGTTCAACACGGGCGTTCTCGACCACATAGGCGATACGACGCACCGGGCTGAACGAAGCGTCCAGCTGCAGACGGCCAATGCTACGGCTTTCGTCTTCGTCGGTTTGACGGGAGTCAGCCGGCTCGTAACCGCGACCACGAGCTACAGTGAGCTTCATGTTCAGGGCGCCGTTGGACGCCAGGTTCGCGATTACGTGATCGGGGTTGACGATCTCGACATCGTGATCCAGCTGAATATCGGCAGCGGTAACCACCCCCGAACCCTTTTTCGACAAGGTCAGCGTAACTTCGTCACGACCGTGCAGTTTGATAGCCAGGCCTTTAAGGTTCAACAGGATTTCAATTACGTCTTCCTGTACACCTTCGATCGCGGAGTACTCATGGAGTACGCCATCGATCTCGGCCTCGACTACTGCACAGCCAGGCATGGAGGACAACAGGATGCGGCGCAGCGCGTTGCCCAGGGTATGGCCGAAGCCACGCTCGAGAGGCTCGAGCGTGATCTTGGCGCGGGTCGGACTGACTACCTGCACATCAATATGGCGGGGAGTCAGGAACTCATTTACCGAAATCTGCATGGATGCACCTATTTTCTAGCCCTTACTTGGAGTAGAGCTCGACAATCAGGTTTTCGTTGATGTCGGCAGACAGGTCGCCGCGAGCAGGAACGTTCTTGAAAACGCCCGACTTCTTAGCGGAATCTACGTCTACCCACTCAACGCGGCCACGCTGGGCGCACAGTTCAAGGGCTTGAACAATGCGCAGCTGGTTCGACGACTTCTCGCGAACCGCGACCACGTCACCCGGACGAACTTGGTAGGATGGAATGTTTACAGTCTTACCGTTGACGCTGATCGCTTTGTGCGAAACCAGCTGACGGGACTCGGAACGAGTCGAGCCGAAGCCCATACGGTAGACGACGTTATCCAGACGGCACTCGAGCAGTTGCAGCAGGTTCTCACCGGTTGCGCCTTTTTTCGAGGCAGCAGCCTGGTAGTAACCGCGGAACTGACGCTCCAGAACACCGTAGATACGACGGACTTTTTGTTTCTCGCGCAGCTGGGTACCGTAGTCGGACTGACGGCCACGGCGCTGGCCGTGGATACCTGGGGCTGCTTCGATGTTGCACTTCGATTCCAGAGCGCGAACGCCGCTCTTCAGGAACAGGTCGGTGCCTTCACGACGAGACAGTTTGCATTTTGGACCAATGTAACGTGCCATTCTTCTGTCTCCTGATTACACGCGGCGCTTCTTCGGCGGACGGCACCCGTTGTGCGGGATTGGCGTCACGTCGGTGATGCTGGCGATCTTGTAGCCGCAGCTGTTCAATGCACGAACGGCGGACTCACGACCTGGACCTGGACCCTTGACGTTTACGTCGAGGTTCTTAAGACCGTATTCCAGCGCAGCTTGACCAGCACGCTCAGCAGCGATCTGAGCTGCGAACGGGGTGGATTTGCGCGAACCACGGAAACCCGAACCACCGGAGGTCGCCCAGGACAAAGCATTGCCCTGACGGTCGGTGATGGTCACGATGGTGTTGTTGAAAGACGCATGGATGTGGGCGATGCCATCAACCACTGTCTTTTTTACTTTCTTACGAGGACGAGCAGCAGGTTTTGCCATGTCTATATTCCTGGGCGATTACTTGCGGATCGGCTTACGCGGGCCCTTACGGGTGCGTGCGTTGGTCTTGGTGCGCTGACCGCGAACCGGCAGACCTTTACGATGACGCAGGCCGCGGTAGCAACCCAGGTCCATCAAGCGCTTGATCTTCATGTTGACGTCACGACGCAGGTCACCTTCGGTGGTGAACTTCGCAACTTCGCCACGCAGGGTTTCGATTTGCTCGTCGCTCAGATCCTTGATCTTAGCGGCTGGATTTACACCAGCATCTGCACAGATCTTCTGTGCAGTTGTGCGACCGACACCATAGATGTAGGTCAGCGAGATAACAGTATGCTTGTTATCTGGAATGTTGACGCCTGCAATACGGGCCATTCAGTGGGACTCCAATTGACAGCTACCTACGCCCCGGAAGCCAAGAAATAGGGCGCGAGATAATATCGCTGTAGAAACGAATAATCAACCCAGCAGCACACTAGCTGCTGGGTTTGAAACGCAGATCACACTCAGCCTTGGCGCTGTTTGTGACGCGGTTCCGAGCTGCAGATCACTCGTACGACGCCTTCGCGACGGATGATCTTGCAGTTGCGGCACAGCTTTTTCACCGATGCACGAACTTTCATTACCGACTCCTCGAACCTTAGGGGCGTATCAGCGCAGCAAACCGCTGCCACCGTAGCCTTTCAGGTTGGCTTTCTTCATCAGGGATTCGTACTGGTGCGAAACGAGGTGCGATTGTACTTGGGACATGAAGTCCATCACAACCACTACCACAATCAGCAACGAGGTCCCGCCAAGGTAGAACGGCACATTTGCTGCCACCACCAGGAACTGGGGCAGAAGGCAGACGGCCATCATGTAAAGAGCACCGAACATGGTCAGACGAGTCAGAACGCCATCAATGTAGCGCGCCGACTGCTCACCAGGACGGATACCCGGAATAAAGGCACCGGACTTCTTCAGGTTTTCCGCTACGTCTTTCGGGTTGAACATCAACGCTGTGTAGAAGAAGCAGAAGAAAATGATCCCTGCACTAAACAGCAGAATGTTCAACGGCTGACCAGGAGCGATCGACTGCGAGATGTCCTGCAGCCAGCCCATACCTTCGGACTGACCGAACCAGGCACCCAGCGAAGCCGGGAACAGCAGAATGCTGCTCGCGAAAATGGCCGGGATAACCCCCGCCATGTTCACTTTAAGCGGCAAGTGGCTGGTCTGCGCTGCAAAGACCTTGCGGCCCTGCTGACGCTTGGCGTAGTGAACGGCGATACGACGCTGACCACGCTCAATGAACACCACGAAACCGATAATCGCTACTGCCAGCAAACCGATAGCGACCAGGGCGAAAATGTTGATATCGCCTGTGCGCGCAGACTCGAAAGACTGCCCGATTGCTCTCGGAAGACCGGCAACGATACCTGCGAAAATCAACATCGAGATACCGTTGCCCACACCGCGCTCGGTGATCTGCTCACCCAGCCACATCATGAACATCGCGCCTGCCACAAACGTGGAAACCGCGACGACATGGAAGCCAAGGCCCGCAGAAAACGCCACGCCCTGGTTGGCCAGGCCAATGGACATGCCAATGGCTTGAACCAGCGCCAGAATAACGGTGCCGTAGCGGGTGTACTGGCTGATCTTGCGACGGCCAGCTTCACCTTCCTTCTTCAACTGCTCCAGTTGCGGGCTGACCGCGGTCATCAGCTGCATGATGATCGATGCCGAGATGTACGGCATGATCCCCAATGCAAAGATGCTCATGCGCTCAAGCGCGCCACCGGAAAACATGTTGAACAAGCTAAGAATGGTCCCCTCATTCTGCCGAAACAGATCCGCCAGACGGTCCGGATTGATGCCTGGAACCGGGATATGCGCACCTATCCGATAGACGATGATCGCCATGAACAGAAAGCGCAGACGAGCCCAGAGTTCCGACATCCCGCCCTTACCGAGCGAAGAGAGAGCACCTTGCTTAGCCATTTATTCCTCGAATTTGCCGCCAGCTGCTTCGATAGCCGCACGCGCACCCTTGGTGGCTGCGATACCCTTGATGGTGACTGCGCGAGTAACTTCGCCAGACAGCATGATTTTCACACGCTGAATGTGCTGGTTGATCACGTTGGCATCCTTCAGGGATTGCACGGAGATCACGTCGCCTTCCACTTTGGCCAGCTCGGACAGACGCACTTCTGCGCGGTCCATGGCCTTCAGGGAAACGAAGCCGAACTTCGGCAGGCGACGGTGCAGCGGCTGTTGACCGCCTTCGAAGCCCGGAGCGATCGAACCACCCGAACGGGAGGTCTGACCTTTGTGGCCACGGCCGCCGGTCTTGCCCAGACCGCTACCGATACCACGACCCGGACGATGCTTTTCGCGACGGGAACCCGGCGCTGGACTCAGATCATTGAGTTTCATCGATTAACCCTCGACGCGCAGCATGTAGTAAGCCTTGTTGATCATCCCGCGGTTCTCGGGAGTATCCTGGACTTCTACAGTGTGACCGATGCGACGCAGACCCAGACCTTTAACGCACAGTTTGTGGTTAGGGATACGGCCCGAGACGCTCTTGATCAGCGTTACTTTTACGGTTGCCATGATCAGAAGATCTCCTCAACGCTCTTGCCGCGCTTGGCAGCAATGGACTCAGGAGATTGCATGGCTTTCAGACCCTTGAAGGTGGCGTAAACCACGTTCACTGGGTTGGTCGAACCGTAGCACTTGGCCAGGACGTTCTGAACACCAGCAACTTCCAGGACAGCACGCATGGCGCCGCCGGCGATGATACCGGTACCTTCCGAAGCAGGCTGCATGTAAACCTTCGAGGCGCCGTGGGCGGCCTTGGTGGCGTACTGCAGGGTGGTGCCCTTCAGGTCAACCTGGATCATGTTGCGACGAGCAGCTTCCATGGCTTTCTGAATCGCGGCAGGTACTTCGCGCGATTTGCCACGGCCGAAGCCGACGCGACCTTTACCATCACCAACCACGGTCAGCGCGGTGAAGGTGAAGATACGGCCGCCTTTAACGGTTTTAGCTACGCGGTTAACTTGAACCAGCTTCTCGATGTAGCCTTCGTCGCGCTTTTGATCGTTATTTGCCATAACTTAGAACTCCAGCCCGCCTTCACGAGCAGCATCAGCCAGCGCTTTGACGCGGCCATGGTACTTGAAGCCGGAACGGTCAAAGGCAACTTGAGATACACCGGCGGCTTTCGCACGCTCAGCTACCAGCTTGCCAACCTTAGTGGCCGCGTCGATGTTGCCAGTGGCGCCATCACGCAGGTCTTTGTCCAAGGTCGAGGCGCTTGCCAAAACCTTGCTGCCGTCGGCCGAAATGACCTGGGCGTAGATGTGCTGCGAGGAGCGGAACACGCACAGGCGCACGACTTCGAGTTCGTGCATCTTGAGACGTGCTTTGCGAGCGCGACGCAGTCGAGTAACTTTTTTGTCGGTCATTTGCTAGGCCCTACTTCTTCTTGGCTTCTTTACGACGGACTACTTCGTCCGCGTAACGCACACCCTTGCCTTTGTAAGGCTCTGGCGGACGGAAGTCGCGGATTTCAGCGGCCACCTGACCTACCAGCTGCTTGTCGATACCCTTGATCAGGATGTCGGTTTGGCTGGGAGTTTCAGCAGTGATACCGGCTGGCAGTTCGTAGTCCACTGGATGCGAGAAGCCCAGAGCCAGGTTCAGGACGGTGCCTTTAGCCTGTGCCTTGTAACCAACACCGACCAGCTGGAGCTTGCGCTCAAAGCCTTGGCTTACGCCCTGGACCATGTTGTTGACCAGAGCACGGGTAGTACCGGCCATGGCGCGAGCTTGCTGATCACCGTTGCGAGCGACGAAACGCAGTTCGCCGGACTCTTCGGTAACTTCAACAGACGAGTGAACGTTCAGTTCGAGAGTGCCTTTGGCACCCTTCACCGAAAGCTGCTGACCGGCGAATTTGACTTCGACACCAGCTGGCAGCTTAACGGGGTTCTTAGCGACGCGAGACATGCCTATCTCCCCTTAGAACACTGTGCACAGAACTTCGCCGCCGACACCGGCAGCGCGCGCAGCGCGGTCAGTCATCACACCTTTGTTGGTGGAGACGATAGACACGC
Source organism: Pseudomonas sp. BNK-30 (assembly GCF_047456185.1). Taxonomy (NCBI): domain Bacteria; kingdom Pseudomonadati; phylum Pseudomonadota; class Gammaproteobacteria; order Pseudomonadales; family Pseudomonadaceae; genus Pseudomonas; species Pseudomonas sp. BNK-30. The sequence continues at coordinate 5,272,004 of NZ_CP179904.1, read as the reverse complement.
CCAGGCCGCCACGAACTTTCGGCAGGTCTGTGACGGACTTGTACTGGCGCAGGCCAGGACGGCTGGAACGCTTCAGTTCCTCGATGACCGGACGGCCTTCGAAGTACTTGAGTTCGATCGACAGGGACGGCTTGGCCTCACCAGTAACCTGGTAGCCAGCGATGTAACCTTCGTCTTTCAGAACTTTGGCAACCGCGACCTTCAGAGTGGAGGAAGGCATGCTTACGACGGACTTTTCAGCCATCTGGGCATTACGGATGCGAGTTAGCATGTCCGCTAACGGGTCCTGCATACTCATGGGCTAGATGCTCCTGATACAAGAATTATTAGCCTTGCGGCTATCACAACCACCCAAGCAGGCAGGGTAAAAACCCGGGCTCAGGTGAGCCGGTCATTCTAGACACAAGACAGAAACGAAACAAGCCCCATGAAGGGGCTTGTTTGTTGGCGAGAACACCGGCGGTCGGAAGATTACCCCCCTTCCGCCAGGGTCACACCTGCAGCGATTACCAGGAGGCCTTGACCAGACCTGGTACGTCACCGCGCATTGCGGCTTGACGCAGCATGTTACGGCCCAGGCCGAACTTACGGTATACACCGTGAGGACGACCGGTCAGGCGGCAACGGTTGCGCAGACGCGCAGCGCTGGCATCACGTGGCTGCTTCTGCAGAGCGACAACGGCAGCGAAACGCTCTTCAGGAGAGGCGTTCAGGTTGACGATGGTCGCTTTCAGCTCAGCACGCTTTTTGGCGAACTTGGCTACCGTGAGCTGACGCTTCAGCTCGCGGTTTTTCATGCTCTTCTTGGCCATTTTCCTACTCCAATCAGTTGCGGAACGGGAATTTGAATGCACGCAGCAGAGCGCGGCCTTCGTCATCCGAACGAGCAGTGGTGGTCAGGGTGATGTCCAAACCGCGCAGAGCATCGATCTTGTCGTAATCGATTTCCGGGAAGATGATCTGCTCTTTCACGCCCATGCTGTAGTTGCCACGGCCATCGAAGGACTTGGCATTCAGGCCGCGGAAGTCGCGGACCCGAGGCAGGGAGATCGCCAGCAGGCGGTCCAGGAATTCGTACATCTTTTCGCGACGCAGGGTCACCTTGACACCGATCGGCCATCCTTCACGGACTTTGAAGCCCGCGATGGATTTACGAGCGAAAGTCACAACCGGCTTTTGACCGGTGATCTTTTCCAGGTCGGCAACAGCGTGCTCGATGACTTTCTTGTCGCCGATCGCTTCGCCCAGGCCCATGTTCAGGGTGATCTTGGTAACGCGCGGAACTTCCATCACGTTCGACAGCTTAAGTTCTTCCTTAAGCTTAGGAGCGATTTCGTTCCGGTAAATCTCTTTCAGTCGTGCCATGGTCTTCTACCTAGCAGTGTTCAAGCATCAACCGCTTTTTGGGTCGACTTGAAGACACGAATTTTCTTACCGTCTTCTACTTTGAAACCAACGCGGTCAGCCTTGTTGGTTTCGCCATTGAAGATGGCAACGTTGGAAGCGTGCAGAGGCGCTTCTTTTTCGACGATACCGCCCTGAACGCCCGCCATCGGGTTAGGCTTGGTATGACGCTTGACCAGGTTCACACCACCGATGACCAGACGGTCGTCAGCGAGAACCTTCAGCACCTTACCGCGCTTACCTTTGTCTTTGCCGGCGATCACGATGATCTCGTCGTCACGACGAATCTTTTGCATGTCGGATCTCCTTACAGCACTTCAGGGGCGAGCGAGACGATCTTCATGAACTTCTCAGTACGAAGTTCACGGGTCACTGGCCCGAAGATGCGAGTGCCGATCGGCTCTTGCTTGGTGTTCAGCAGAACAGCAGCGTTGCCGTCGAAACGAATGATGGAACCGTCAGCGCGACGTACACCGTGACGGGTACGGACGACAACAGCGGTCATCACCTGGCCTTTTTTGACCTTACCGCGCGGAATTGCTTCCTTGACGGTTACTTTGATGATGTCACCGATGCCGGCGTAACGGCGGTGCGAACCACCGAGCACCTTGATGCACATGACGCGACGAGCGCCGCTGTTATCGGCCACATCGAGCATGGATTGAGTCTGAATCATAAAATTTCTCCGACCCCTAGCCCTTAGACTTCAACAGCGCGTTCGAGGACTTCAACCAGTGCCCAGGACTTGGTCTTGGCCAGCGGACGGGTTTCACGGATGGAAACCTTGTCGCCGATTTTGCACTGGTTGGATTCGTCGTGCGCGTGCAGCTTAGTCGAACGCTTAACGTATTTACCGTAGATCGGGTGCTTGACGCGACGCTCGATCAGAACGGTGATGGTCTTGTCCATTTTGTCGCTGACGACACGGCCAGTCAGCGTACGGACGGTTTTTTCAGCTTCAGCCATGATCACTTACCTGCCTGCTGGTTAAGCACAGTTTTCACGCGAGCGATGTCACGCTTAACTTGCGAGAGCAGGTGCGACTGCCCCAACTGGCCAGTTGCCTTCTGCATACGCAGATTGAACTGGTCGCGCAGCAAGCCGAGCAGTTGCTCATTCAGTTGCTGTGCAGATTTTTCACGAAGTTCATTCGCTTTCATCACATCACCGTCCGCTTAACAAAGGAGGTGGCGAGAGGCAGCTTTGCAGCAGCCAGGGCGAAAGCTTCGCGCGCCAGCTCTTCAGAAACACCCTCGATCTCGTACAGGACTTTGCCTGGCTGGATCTGGGCAACCCAGTATTCCACGGAACCCTTACCTTTACCCATACGAACCTCGAGAGGCTTCTTGGAGATCGGCTTGTCCGGGAAGACACGGATCCAGATCTTGCCGCCACGCTTAACGTGACGGGTCAGAGCACGACGTGCCGACTCGATCTGGCGGGCGGTGAGGCGACCGCGAGCAACAGCTTTCAGGGCGAATTCGCCGAAGCTGACTTTGCTACCGCGCAGTGCCAGACCACGGTTGTGGCCGGTCATCTGCTTGCGGAATTTTGTACGCTTTGGTTGCAACATTTGGCGTACCCCTTACTTAGCAGCTTTTTTACGAGGCGCTGGTGCTTGTGGTTTCAGTTCTTCTTGGCGACCACCAATAACTTCGCCTTTGAAGATCCAAACCTTCACACCGATCACACCGTAAGTGGTGTGAGCTTCGTAGGTGTTGTAGTCGATATCGGCACGCAGGGTGTGCAGAGGCACACGACCTTCGCGATACCACTCGGTACGAGCAATCTCAGCACCGCCGAGACGACCGCTCACCTGGATCTTGATGCCCTTGGCACCAATACGCATGGCGTTCTGTACGGCGCGCTTCATGGCGCGACGGAACATTACGCGGCGTTCCAGCTGCTGAGCTACGCTCTGCGCAACCAGCATAGCGTCGAGTTCCGGCTTGCGGATCTCTTCGATGTTGATGTGCACAGGCACACCCATCTGCTTGGTCAGGTCCTGACGCAGCTTCTCGACATCCTCACCTTTCTTACCGATAACGATACCGGGACGAGCGGTGTGGATGGTGATGCGTGCAGTTTGAGCCGGACGATGAATATCGATACGGCTTACGGACGCGCTTTTTAGTTTGTCTTGGAGGTACTCACGCGTTTTCAGATCCTTCAAGAGGTAATCTGCGTAAGTAGCACCGTCTGCGTACCAGACGGAGGTGTGCTCCTTGACGATTCCCAGGCGAATGCCAGTGGGATGTACTTTCTGACCCATCTGATCGACTCCGTTACTTGTCCGCAACCTTGACAGTGATATGGCAAGACCGCTTGACGATGCGATCAGCACGGCCTTTGGCACGTGGCATGATGCGCTTCAGCGAACGCCCTTCGTTGACGAAGACGGTGGAGACCTTCAGGTCATCAACGTCTGCGCCTTCGTTGTGTTCGGCGTTGGCAACGGCCGACTCGAGGACTTTCTTCATGATTTCAGCGGCTTTTTTGCTGCTGAAGGCCAACAGGTTGAGCGCTTCGCCCACCTTCTTCCCGCGGATCTGGTCGGCGACCAAGCGGGCTTTCTGGGCGGAGATGCGAGCGCCCGACAACTTAGCGGCTACTTCCATTTCCTTACCCCTTAACGCTTGGCTTTCTTGTCAGCCACGTGCCCGCGATAGGTGCGGGTACCGGCGAACTCGCCCAGTTTGTGGCCGACCATGTCTTCGTTCACGAGAACTGGAACATGCTGGCGACCGTTGTGAACCGCGATGGTCAGACCGACCATTTGTGGCAGGATCATCGAACGACGCGACCAGGTTTTAACTGGCTTGCGATCATTCTTCTCCACCGCCACTTCGACCTTCTTCAGCAGGTGAAGATCGATAAAAGGACCTTTTTTCAGAGAACGTGGCACTGTCGTATCCCTCTAGTTACTTGCGACGACGGACGATCATGTTGTCGGTACGCTTATTACCACGGGTTTTAGCACCCTTGGTTGGGAAGCCCCATGGCGATACCGGATGACGACCACCGGAGGTACGACCTTCACCACCACCATGTGGGTGGTCAACCGGGTTCATGGCAACACCACGAACGGTTGGGCGAACGCCGCGCCAGCGTTTGGCACCAGCTTTACCCAGCGAGCGCAGGCTGTGCTCGGAGTTCGAGACTTCGCCCAGGGTCGCACGGCACTCAGCCAGTACTTTACGCATCTCACCGGAACGCAGACGCAGAGTCACGTAGACGCCTTCACGAGCGATCAGCTGAGCCGAGGCACCAGCGGAACGAGCGATCTGAGCACCTTTACCCGGCTTCAGTTCGATGCCGTGAATGGTGCTACCTACTGGGATGTTGCGCAGCTGCAGGGAGTTACCGGCCTTGATTGGGGCCAGAGCACCTGCGATCAGCTGGTCGCCAGCACTCACGCCTTTAGGGGCGATGATGTAGCGACGCTCACCGTCTGCGTAGCACAGCAGGGCGATGTGAGCAGTACGGTTTGGATCGTATTCGATACGCTCGACAGTGGCTGGGATGCCATCTTTGTCGTTGCGACGGAAGTCGACCAGACGGTAATGCTGCTTATGACCACCACCAACGTGACGAGTGGTGATGCGGCCATTGTTGTTACGACCACCAGACTTCGATTTCTTCTCGAGCAGCGGTGCGTGAGGAGCGCCTTTATGCAGCTCCTGGTTGACCACCTTGACCACGAAACGGCGGCCAGGGGAAGTCGGTTTGCATTTAACGATTGCCATGATGCACCCCTTCCTTACTCAGCACTGCTGCTGAAATCGAGATCTTGGCCTGGCTGAAGGGAGACGATCGCCTTCTTCCAGTCATTACGCTTGCCCAGACCACGTGCGGTACGCTTGGTTTTACCCAGAACGTTAACAGTCGACACGTTTTCAACTTTTACGTTGAACAGGCCTTCGACAGCTTTCTTGATTTCCAGCTTGGTTGCGTCAGTAGCAACCTTGAATACGAACTGGCCTTTTTTCTCAGCCAGAACGGTAGCCTTCTCGGAAACGTGCGGGCCAAGGAGGACTTTGAATACGCGTTCCTGGTTCATCCCAGCAGCTCCTCGAATTTCTTCACGGCCGAGACAGTGATCAACACTTTCTCGTATGCGATCAGACTGACCGGGTCGGAACCTTGAACGTCACGTACATCGACGTGCGGCAGGTTACGAGCAGCCAGGTACAGGTTCTGATCAACAGCGTCCGAAACGATCAGAACATCGCTCAGACCCATGCCGTTCAGCTTGTTCAGCAGATCTTTGGTTTTCGGTGCTTCAACAGCGAAGTCCTGAACCACGACCAGACGGTCGCTACGCACCAGCTCAGCGAGGATGGAGCGCAGAGCTGCGCGGTACATCTTCTTGTTGAGCTTCTGCGAGTGATCCTGAGGACGAGCTGCGAAGGTTACACCACCGCCACGCCAGATCGGACCACGAGTGGTACCAGCACGAGCACGGCCAGTACCCTTCTGACGCCATGGGCGCTTACCGCCACCAGCCACGTCGGAACGGGTCTTTTGCTGCTTGGTGCCCTGACGGCCGCCGGCCATATAGGCCACGACTGCTTGGTGTACCAGCGTCTCGTTGAATTCGCCACCGAAAGTCAGTTCGGAAACTTCGATCGCCTGAGCGTCATTTACATTAAGTTGCATGTCAGTTTCCCCTTAACCGCGAGCCTTGACAGCCGGACGTACAACCACGTCGCCGCCAGTAGCGCCAGGAACGGCACCCTTGACCAGCAGCAGGTTGCGCTCAGCGTCTACGCGAACTACTTCCAGGGACTGAACAGTCACGCGCTCGGCGCCCATGTGACCGGACATTTTCTTGCCCTTGAACACACGACCAGGAGTCTGGCACTGGCCGATGGAGCCTGGGACACGGTGCGACACGGAGTTACCGTGGGTGTTGTCCTGGCCACGGAAGTTCCAGCGCTTGATGGTACCGGCAAAGCCTTTACCTTTGGACTGACCAGTAACGTCTACCAGCTGGCCTGCAGTGAAGAGTTCAGCTTTGATCGAGTCGCCAGCCTGGAACTCGCCTTCTTCAAGGCGGAACTCCCAGACACCGCGACCAGCGGCAACGTTGGCCTTGGCGAAGTGACCTGCCTGAGCGGCAGTCACACGCGAAGCACGACGCTCGCCGACAGTGACTTGCACTGCACGGTAGCCATCGGTTTCTTCAGTTTTGAACTGGGTGACGCGATTCGGCTCGATCTCAATGACCGTGACCGGAATGGAGACACCTTCTTCGGTGAAAATGCGGGTCATACCGCACTTGCGACCGACTACACCAATAGTCATGTTGTAAACCTCATGAGTGTACGGGGCTTTCACCCGCTATGGCCGCCCATTTCAGAGCGTTACACGACAAGACCGAAGTCTTAGCCGAGGCTGATCTGCACTTCCACACCTGCCGCCAGATCAAGCTTCATCAGCGCGTCAACGGTTTTATCCGTCGGCTGGACGATGTCCAGAACACGCTTATGAGTGCGGATCTCGTACTGGTCACGCGCGTCTTTGTTGACGTGCGGGGAGACCAGAACGGTGAAACGCTCTTTGCGGGTAGGCAGTGGAATTGGACCACGCACTTGTGCACCAGTACGTTTCGCGGTTTCCACGATTTCCTGGGTGGATTGGTCGATCAGGCGATGGTCGAAAGCCTTCAACCTGATTCGGATTTGCTGATTTTGCATTGGATTTCAGACTCCAGGCTGTTCCCAACGGACGCACTACGCCCGCTAAAAGGAGGCGTGATTCTATAGACGCCCCTATTTAGTGTCAACCCAATAAAAAAAACCCCCGCTGAGCGGGGGTTTTTTTCAATCGGTCGAGTGATTACTCGATGATTTTGGCTACGACGCCGGCGCCGACGGTACGACCGCCTTCACGGATAGCGAAGCGCAGACCGTCTTCCATTGCGATGGTCTTGATCAGGGTAACAGTCATCTGAATGTTGTCACCTGGCATTACCATTTCAACGCCTTCCGGCAGTTCGCAGTTACCGGTCACGTCAGTGGTACGGAAGTAGAACTGAGGACGGTAGCCTTTGAAGAACGGAGTGTGACGGCCGCCTTCTTCCTTCGACAGAACGTAGACTTCTGCGGTGAACTTGGTGTGCGGCTTGACCGAACCTGGCTTGACCAGAACCTGGCCACGCTCAACGTCATCACGCTTGGTACCACGCAGCAGAACGCCGCAGTTCTCGCCAGCACGACCTTCGTCCAGCAGCTTGCGGAACATCTCAACACCGGTGCAGGTGGTGGTGGTGGTGTCACGCAGACCAACGATTTCCAGCGGATCCTGAACGCGGACGATACCACGCTCGATACGACCGGTAACAACGGTACCACGACCCGAGATCGAGAATACGTCTTCGATCGGCATCAGGAACGGCTGGTCGATGGCACGAACTGGCTCAGGAATGTAGCTGTCCAGAGTTTCTACCAGCTTCTTGACAGCGGTAGTGCCCATTTCGTTGTCGTCTTTGCCTTCCAGGGCCATACGAGCAGAACCGATGATGATCGGAGTGTCGTCGCCTGGGAAGTCGTAGGTGGACAGCAGGTCGCGAACTTCCATCTCGACCAGTTCCAGCAGCTCGGCGTCGTCTACCAGGTCAGCCTTGTTCAGGAAGACCACGATGTACGGAACGCCAACCTGACGGGACAGCAGGATGTGCTCACGGGTTTGTGGCATCGGACCATCGGCGGCCGAGCAAACCAGGATCGCGCCGTCCATCTGGGCAGCACCGGTGATCATGTTCTTCACGTAGTCAGCGTGACCTGGGCAGTCAACGTGAGCGTAGTGACGAATGGTCGAGTTGTACTCAACGTGAGCGGTGTTGATGGTGATACCGCGCGCTTTTTCTTCCGGAGCCGAGTCGATCTTGTCGAACTCAACGATTGCCGAACCGAAAACTTCGGAGCAAACGCGAGTCAGAGCTGCGGTCAGAGTGGTCTTACCGTGGTCAACGTGGCCGATGGTGCCAACGTTAACGTGCGGAAGGGAACGATCAAATTTTTCTTTAGCCACGACAGTGAACCTCTTGCCTAAAGGGGATTAGCCTTGTTTTTTAACGAGTGCTTCGACGATGTTCGACGGAGCTTCGGCGTATTTGGAGAATTCCATGGAGTAGCTTGCGCGACCCTGAGACATGGAACGAACGTCGGTCGCATAACCGAACATTTCTCCGAGCGGTACTTCAGCACGGACGACGCGGCCGGAGACCGACTCATCCATACCCTGGACCAGACCACGACGACGGTTCAGGTCACCCATCACGTCACCCAGGTAGTCTTCCGGGGTTACAACTTCGACCTTCATGATCGGCTCGAGGACCACGCCACCGCCCTTCTGGGCCAGCTGCTTGGTTGCCATCGAAGCAGCGATCTTGAACGCCATTTCGTTGGAGTCGACGTCGTGGTACGAACCGTCGAATACCGTGGCCTTCAGGCCGATCAGAGGATAACCGGCAACGACGCCGTTTTTCATCTGCTCTTCGATACCCTTCTGGATCGGGGCGATGAATTCCTTAGGAATCACACCACCAACGACTTCGTTGGAGAACACCAGACCTTCGGTGATGTTGCCTTTCTCGTCCTGATCTGGCTCCGAGAAACGGATCCAGCAGTGACCGAACTGACCACGACCACCCGACTGACGAACGAACTTGCCTTCGATCTCAACGCCGGACTTGGTGATCTTCTCGCGGTACGAAACCTGCGGCTTACCGATGTTGGCTTCGACGTTGAACTCGCGCTTCATGCGGTCAACGAGGATGTCCAGGTGCAGCTCACCCATGCCCGAGATGATGGTCTGGCCAGTCTCTTCGTCGGTCTTGACGCGGAACGACGGGTCTTCCTGGGCCAGCTTGCCCAGAGCAATACCCATCTTCTCCTGGTCAGCCTTGGTTTTCGGCTCGACGGAGAGCGAAATGACCGGCTCAGGGAAGTCCATACGCTCAAGAATGATTGGCTTGTCGGCGTTGCACAGGGTTTCGCCCGTGGTCACGTCCTTCATGCCGATCAGTGCCGCGATGTCGCCAGCGCGCACTTCCTTGATCTCTTCACGCTGGTTGGCGTGCATCTGCACCATACGACCAACGCGCTCTTTCTTGCCCTTGACCGAGTTGATGACCGAGTCACCGGAGCTCAGAACGCCGGAGTAGACGCGAACGAAGGTCAGAGTACCAACGAACGGGTCGGTCGCGATCTTGAACGCCAGAGCAGAGAACGGCTCGTTGTCGTCGGCGTGACGCTCGTCTTTACGAACAGCCGGATCGTCTTTGTCCAGGTCCTTGTCGTCCGGGTTGATACCCTGGATTGCAGGGATCTCGGTCGGAGCAGGCAGGTAGTCGATGACGGCGTCGAGAACCAGGGGAACGCCCTTGTTCTTGAACGACGAACCGCAGACAGCCGGTACGATTTCGCTGGCCAGGGTGCGCGCGCGCAGACCGGCCTTGATCTCTTCGACGGTCAGCTCTTCGCCTTCCAGGTACTTGTTCATCAGCTCTTCGCTGGACTCGGCAGCAGCTTCAACCATGTTGGAGCGCCACTCTTGAGCCAGCTCCAGCATATCGGCAGGAATTTCTTCCTCGCGATAAGTGGTGCCTTTGTCGTCGTCGTTCCAGTAGATAGCCTTCATCTTGATCAGGTCGACCTGACCCTGGAAGTTATCTTCCGAACCGATGGCCAGCTGAACAGGAACCGGGGTGTGACCCAGACGGTTCTTGATCTGACCTACGACGCGCAGGAAGTTTGCACCGGCACGGTCCATCTTGTTCACGTAAACAACACGTGGAACGCCGTACTTGTTGGCCTGACGCCATACGGTTTCGGACTGAGGCTCAACGCCGGAGGTACCGCAGAACACAACGACCGCGCCGTCGAGTACACGCAGCGAACGCTCTACTTCAATGGTGAAGTCAACGTGGCCAGGGGTATCGATGACGTTTACACGGTAGTTGTCGTACTGACCAACGGAACCCTTCCAGAAGGTGGTAACGGCAGCGGAGGTAATGGTGATACCGCGCTCCTGCTCCTGCACCATCCAGTCGGTGGTCGCGGCGCCGTCGTGCACCTCGCCCATCTTGTGGCTCAGACCTGTGTAGAACAGGATCCGCTCGGTAGTGGTAGTCTTGCCCGCGTCAACGTGAGCACAGATACCGATGTTACGGTAGCGGTTAATTGCTGTAGTACGAGCCATAAAGCCCTCGCAAAAATGTTGATGCTTGAATTAGAAGCGGTAGTGCGAGAACGCTTTGTTGGCTTCAGCCATACGGTGCACGTCTTCACGCTTCTTGACTGCAGCACCCTTGCCTTCGGCAGCATCCAGCAGCTCGCCAGCCAGGCGCAGAGCCATCGACTTCTCGCCGCGCTTGCGGGCGTAGTCTACGAGCCAGCGCATTGCCAGAGCGTTACGACGGGATGGACGAACTTCAACCGGAACCTGGTAAGTGGCACCGCCGACACGACGGGACTTTACTTCGACCAGCGGAGCGATGGCGTCGAGAGCTTTCTCGAAGATTTCCAGGGGGTCGCTGTTCTTGCGTGCTTTGACGGTATCCAGGGCACCGTAAACGATGCGCTCGGCTACGGCCTTCTTGCCGCTTTCCATCACGTGGTTCATGAACTTGGCGAGGATCTGGGATCCGTACTTCGGATCGTCAAGGATCTCACGTTTTGCTGCTACACGACGTCTTGGCATGATAAGCCCTCAAACGGTCTTCAGGTTAGCCCGGGACGTGGGTCTTCGACCCCTGCCCGACCTTACTCTTATCGACTCAAAAAAATGGATGTCTGCAAACGGCCGATTACTTCGGACGCTTGGTACCGTACTTCGAACGACCCTGGTTACGGCCTTTGACGCCCGAAGTATCCAGAGAGCCGCGAACGGTGTGGTAACGAACACCTGGCAAGTCTTTTACACGGCCGCCACGGATCAGGACGACGCTGTGCTCTTGCAGGTTGTGGCCTTCACCGCCGATGTACGAGGAAACCTCGAAACCGTTGGTCAGACGCACACGGCATACTTTACGCAGTGCCGAGTTAGGTTTTTTCGGCGTGGTGGTGTACACGCGGGTGCACACGCCACGACGTTGCGGGCAGTTCTGCAGCGCAGGAACGTCGGACTTTTCGACCGAACGCTTACGCGGCTGACGTACCAGCTGGTTGATAGTTGCCATCTACTAGCTCCACTGATTGTCTTGCGACTCTATTGTCTTGCAAGAAAGCCAAAAATTGGCGAGACGGAGCCTCACCAAATTTAAGGGTACAAAAGTCTAAAGAGGATCTTGCACCCAGTCAAGACAAGGCCCCGGCCCTCCCCGCCCGATCATCGGCAACATTTCATGTCTCCGATGACCGTTCGGGGCTTGCCGGGGCCCTGCCCTGTACTTAGTTACCGCTGGAATTCAGCGCTTCGGTCAGTGCGGCTTCCACCTCACTGGCACTTACGCGCAGCGGTTTGTCGGCTTCACGGCGACGCTTACGCTCGCTGTGGTAGGCCAGACCGGTACCGGCCGGGATCAGACGACCCACGACCACGTTCTCTTTCAGGCCGCGCAGGTAATCGCGCTTGCCGGTTACGGCCGCTTCGGTCAGCACGCGGGTGGTTTCCTGGAAGGAAGCCGCGGAGATGAACGACTCGGTCGAAAGCGACGCCTTGGTGATACCCAGCAACACACGGGTGAACTTCGAGACGAACTTGTCATCGGCGGCGAGACGCTCGTTCTCGACCAGCACCTGAGTCAGTTCCATCTGGTCGCCCTTGATGAAGCTGGAATCGCCCGACTCGGAGATCTCGACCTTACGCAGCATCTGACGCAGGATGGTCTCGATGTGCTTGTCGTTGATCTTAACGCCTTGCAGACGGTAAACGTCCTGGATCTCGTTGACGATGTATTTCGCCAGCGCGCTCACACCCAGCAGACGCAGGATGTCGTGCGGATCGCTCGGGCCGTCGGAGATAACTTCACCGCGGTTTACCTGTTCGCCTTCGAAGACGTTCAGGTGACGCCACTTCGGAATCAGCTCTTCGTACGGATCGCTACCGTCGGTCGGGGTAATGACCAGGCGACGCTTGCCTTTGGTCTCCTTGCCGAATGCGATGGTGCCGCTGACCTCAGCCAGAATCGAGGCTTCTTTCGGACGACGCGCTTCGAACAGGTCGGCAACACGCGGCAGACCACCGGTGATGTCACGGGTCTTCGACGTTTCTTGCGGGATACGCGCAATAACGTCACCAACGCCGATCTGCGCACCGTCAGCAACACCAACCAAGGCGTTCGCTGGCAGGAAGTACTGTGCAGGTACGTCGGTACCTGGCAGGTACAGATCCTTGCCATTGGCGTCGACCATCTTGATTGCCGGACGGATTTCCTTGCCTGCGGCAGGGCGATCCTTGACGTCCAGCACTTCAATGTTGGTCAGGCCGGTCAGCTCGTCGGTCTGGCGCTTGATGGTGATGTTTTCTTCCATGCCCACGAAGGTCACGGTACCTTTCAGCTCGGTAACGATCGGGTGGGTGTGCGGATCCCACTTGGCGACGATGGCGCCAGCTTCGACCTTGTCACCTTCCTTGACCGAAATCACCGCACCGTAAGGCAGCTTGTAACGCTCGCGCTCACGGCCGAATTCATCGGCAATGGCCAGCTCACCGGAACGCGATACGGCAACCAGGTTGCCATCGGCACGCTCGACCTGCTTCAGGTTGTGCAGACGCACCATACCGCCGTTCTTCACCTGGACGCTGTCGGCAGCCGAAGTCCGGCTTGCAGCACCACCGATGTGGAACGTACGCATGGTCAGCTGGGTACCAGGCTCACCGATCGACTGGGCAGCGATAACGCCGACAGCTTCACCGATGTTCACCTGATGACCGCGGGCCAGGTCACGACCGTAGCACTTGGCACAGATACCGTAGCGGGTTTCGCAGTTGATCGGCGAACGTACGACAACTTCGTCGATGCTGTTCAGCTCGATGAACTCGACCCACTGCTCGTCGACCAGGGTACCGGCAGGAACGATGACGTCCTCGGTGCCTGGCTTGAACACGTCACGGGCGATGACACGGCCCAGTACACGCTCACCCAACGGCTCCACGACGTCACCGCCTTCGATGTGCGGAGTCATCAGCAGGCCGTGGTCGGTACCGCAATCGATCTCGGTTACAACCAGGTCTTGCGCAACGTCCACCAGACGACGGGTCAGGTAACCGGAGTTCGCAGTCTTCAATGCGGTATCCGCCAGACCTTTACGAGCACCGTGAGTCGAGATGAAGTACTGGAGTACGCTCAGACCTTCACGGAAGTTCGCAGTGATCGGCGTCTCGATGATCGAGCCGTCCGGCTTGGCCATCAGGCCACGCATACCGGCCAGCTGACGGATCTGTGCTGCGGAACCCCGCGCACCGGAGTCAGCCATCATGTACATCGAGTTGAAGGACTCTTGCTCGACTTCTTTGCCCTCGCGGTCAATGACCTTCTCTTTCGAGAGGTTGGCCATCATCGCCTTGGACACTTCGTCGTTCGCCTTGGACCACAAGTCGATGACCTTGTTGTACTTCTCGCCCTGGGTTACCAGGCCGGAGGCGTACTGGCTCTCGATTTCCTTCACTTCATCAGTGGCGCTGCCAATGATGCGTGCTTTTTCATCAGGGATGACGAAGTCATTCACACCGATGGAAACGCCGGAAATGGTCGAGTAGGCGAAACCGGTGTACATCAACTGGTCGGCGAAGATAACGGTCTCTTTCAGACCAACCACGCGGTAGCACTGGTTGATCAGCTTGGAGATCGCCTTTTTCTTCATCGGCTGGTTGACCACATCGTACGGCAGGCCTGCCGGTACAACCTGGAACAGCAGTGCACGGCCGACAGTGGTGTCGACGATGCGGGTGTTCTTGGTGATGCTGCCATCACGGTCTTTCACGGTCTCGTTGATACGGACCTTGATTTTCGCGTGCAGAGCGGCTTCGCCGGCGCGGAATACACGATCGACTTCCTGCAGGTCGGCGAACACGCGACCTTCGCCCTTGGCATTGATGGCTTCACGGGTCATGTAGTACAGACCCAGTACAACGTCCTGCGACGGAACGATGATTGGCTCACCGTTGGCTGGCGACAGAATGTTGTTGGTCGACATCATCAGCGCGCGCGCTTCAAGCTGTGCTTCCAGGGTCAGAGGCACGTGAACGGCCATCTGGTCACCGTCGAAGTCGGCGTTGTACGCAGCACAGACCAGTGGGTGCAGCTGAATGGCCTTGCCTTCGATGAGCACAGGCTCGAACGCCTGGATACCCAGACGGTGAAGGGTCGGTGCACGGTTCAGCAGTACGGGGTGTTCGCGAATCACCTCAGCGAGAACGTCCCATACCTCTGGCAGCTCGCGCTCGACCATCTTCTTGGCAGCCTTGATGGTGGTCGCCAGACCACGCATTTCCAGCTTGCCGAAAATGAACGGCTTGAACAGCTCGAGGGCCATCTTCTTCGGCAGACCGCACTGATGCAGACGCAGGGTCGGGCCTACGGTAATTACCGAACGGCCGGAGTAGTCCACACGCTTGCCGAGCAAGTTCTGACGGAAACGACCTTGCTTACCTTTGATCATGTCGGCCAGGGACTTCAGCGGACGCTTGTTCGAGCCAGTGATGGCGCGACCGCGACGGCCGTTGTCCAGCAGGGCGTCTACCGCTTCCTGCAGCATGCGCTTTTCGTTGCGCACGATGATGTCCGGCGCCGACAGATCGAGCAGGCGCTTCAGACGGTTGTTACGGTTGATCACCCGACGATACAGGTCGTTCAGGTCGGAGGTCGCGAAGCGGCCGCCATCCAGCGGAACCAGCGGACGCAGGTCCGGCGGCAGTACTGGCAGAACGGTCAGGACCATCCACTCAGGCAGGTTGCCCGAGCCCTGGAAAGCTTCCATCAGCTTCAGGCGCTTGGACAGCTTCTTGATCTTGGTTTCCGAGTTGGTCTGCGGAATCTCTTCGCGCAGGCGACCGATCTCGTGCTCCAGGTCGATAGCGTGCAGCAGCTCGCGGACAGCCTCGGCACCCATGCGGGCGTCGAAATCGTCACCGAACTCTTCCAGCGCTTCGAAGTACTGCTCGTCGTTCAGCAGCTGACCCTTCTCGAGGGTAGTCATGCCTGGGTCGATGACGACGTAGCTCTCGAAATAGAGAACGCGCTCGATGTCACGCAGGGTCATGTCCATCAGCAGGCCGATACGGGACGGCAGCGACTTCAGGAACCAGATATGGGCAACCGGCGAGGCCAGCTCGATGTGCGCCATGCGCTCACGACGAACCTTGGCCAAGGCAACTTCAACGCCGCACTTCTCGCAGATCACACCGCGGTGCTTGAGGCGCTTGTACTTGCCGCACAGGCACTCGTAGTCCTTGACCGGGCCAAAGATCTTGGCGCAGAAAAGGCCGTCACGCTCAGGTTTGAACGTACGGTAGTTGATGGTTTCCGGCTTCTTAACTTCACCGAACGACCACGAACGGATCATTTCAGGCGACGCCAGACCGATGCGGATGGCGTCGAACTCTTCGACTTGACCCTGGTTTTTCAGCAAATTCAGTAGGTCTTTCAAGGCCTTTCCTCCTGGCGGAGCAGGAAGCGGGCTGTACCAGCCCCACTCCCCTTCGCGTCACGTGTTATTCGGTTTCCAGATCGATATCGATACCGAGCGAACGGATCTCTTTGATCAACACGTTGAAGGACTCGGGCATGCCCGGCTCCATACGGTGATCGCCATCCACGATGTTCTTGTACATCTTGGTACGGCCGTTCACGTCGTCCGACTTCACTGTGAGCATTTCTTGCAGGGTGTATGCCGCGCCGTATGCTTCCAGCGCCCACACTTCCATCTCCCCGAAACGCTGACCACCGAACTGCGCCTTACCACCCAGCGGCTGCTGGGTAACCAGGCTGTAGGAACCAGTGGAACGCGCGTGCATCTTGTCGTCCACCAAGTGGTTCAGCTTGAGCATGTACATGTAACCAACGGTCACAGGACGCTCGAACTTGTTGCCGGTGCGACCGTCGAACAGCACCATCTGGCCGCTCTCTGGCAGGTCAGCCAGCTTCAGCATGGCCTTGATCTCGCGCTCCTTGGCACCGTCGAAGACCGGAGTAGCCATAGGCACGCCTTTCTTCAGGTTGTGCGCCAGGGCGAGGATCTCTTCGTCGGTGAACTCTTCCAGGTTCTCCTGACGACCACCGATCTCGTTGTAGATCTCGGTGAGGAAGCCACGCAGCTCAGCGGCTTTGCGCTGTTCTTCGATCATGCGGTCGATCTTCTCGCCCAGACCTTTGGCCGCGAGGCCCAAGTGGGTTTCAAGGATCTGACCGACGTTCATACGCGAAGGTACGCCCAGAGGGTTCAGTACGACGTCGACCGGAGTACCGTTGGCATCGTGCGGCATGTCTTCTACCGGCATGATGACCGAGACCACACCTTTGTTACCGTGACGACCGGCCATCTTGTCACCCGGCTGGATGCGACGGCGGATGGCCAGGTAAACCTTGACGATCTTCAGTACGCCCGGTGCCAGGTCATCGCCCTGCTGCAGCTTGCGCTTCTTGTCTTCGAACTTGTCGTCCAGCAGGCGACGGCGATCGACGATGTACTGCTGAGCCTTTTCCAGCTGCTCGTTCAGTGCATCTTCAGCCATGCGCAGCTTGAACCATTGGCCGTGCTCCAGACCGTCCAGAACTTCGTCAGTGATCACGGTGCCTTTCTTCAGGCCCGCACCACCGTCGACCACCTGGCCGTTCAGGGCAGAACGCAGACGCTCGAAGGTTGCACCTTCGACGATACGGAACTCTTCGTTGAGGTCCTTGCGAATCTCGTCCAGCTGCATCTTCTCGATGGCCAGTGCGCGGCTGTCGCGCTCTACGCCATCACGAGTGAAGACTTGTACGTCGATGACGGTACCCTTGGTGCCAGTCGGCACGCGCAGGGAGGTGTCCTTAACGTCGCTGGCCTTCTCACCGAAGATCGCGCGCAGCAGTTTTTCTTCCGGAGTCAGCTGGGTTTCGCCTTTTGGCGTGACCTTGCCGACCAGGATGTCGCCAGCGCCGACTTCAGCACCTACGTAGACGATACCGGCTTCGTCCAGCTTGTTCAGCGCAGCTTCACCCACGTTCGGGATGTCCGCAGTGATTTCCTCTGGGCCAAGCTTGGTGTCACGCGCCACACAGGTGAGTTCCTGAATGTGGATTGTGGTGAAGCGGTCTTCCTGAACCACACGCTCGGACAGGCAGATGGAGTCTTCGAAGTTGAAGCCGTTCCACGCCATGAACGCGATGCGCATGTTCTGACCCAGCGCCAGTTCACCCATGTCGGTGGACGGGCCGTCGGCCATGATGTCGCCGCGCGCAACCTTGTCACCTTTGCTAACCAGCGGACGCTGGTTGATGCAGGTGTTCTGGTTGGAGCGGGTGTACTTGGTCAGGTTGTAGATATCTACACCTGCTTCACCGGTCTCGACTTCGTCGTCAGCTACGCGAACGACGATACGGCTGGCGTCGACGGAGTCGATCACACCACCGCGACGAGCAACCACGCAGACACCGGAGTCACGGGCAACGTTGCGCTCCATGCCGGTACCGACCAGCGGCTTGTCAGCACGCAGGGTTGGTACAGCCTGACGCTGCATGTTCGAACCCATGAGGGCACGGTTGGCGTCGTCGTGCTCGAGGAACGGAATCAGCGAGGCAGCAACGGAAACAACCTGCTTCGGCGATACGTCCATCAGGGTGACGTCTTCCGGCGCCTTGACGGTGAATTCGTTCAGGTGACGAACGGCCACCAGTTCGTCGATCAGTTGCTTCTTGTCGTTCATCGCGGCCGAAGCCTGGGCGATGACGTGATCAGCTTCTTCGATCGCCGACAGGAACACGATGTCATCGCTGACCACGCCTTCCTTCACCACGCGGTACGGGCTTTCCAGGAAGCCGTACTGGTTGGTGCGGGCATAGGCCGCCAGAGAGTTGATCAGACCGATGTTCGGACCTTCAGGGGTCTCGATCGGGCACACGCGGCCGTAGTGGGTCGGGTGTACGTCACGGACTTCGAAGCCAGCGCGCTCACGGGTCAGACCGCCCGGGCCGAGTGCGGAAACACGGCGCTTGTGGGTGATCTCGGAGAGCGGGTTGTTCTGGTCCATGAACTGCGAAAGCTGGCTGGAACCGAAGAACTCTTTCACCGCCGCCGCAACCGGCTTGGCGTTGATCAGGTCCTGCGGCATCAGGCCTTCGCTTTCAGCCATCGACAGGCGTTCCTTGACCGCGCGCTCGACGCGCACCAGGCCAACACGGAACTGGTTCTCGGCCATCTCGCCGACGCAACGTACGCGACGGTTACCGAGGTGGTCGATGTCGTCGACAATGCCTTTACCGTTACGGATATCGACCAGGGTCTTGAGAACCTCGACGATGTCTTCCTTGCTCAGCACGCCCGAACCTTCGATCTCGGTACGACCGATACGACGGTTGAACTTCATGCGGCCTACGGCCGACAGGTCGTAACGCTCAGCGCTGAAGAACAGGTTGTTGAACAGGGTCTCGGCAGCATCCTTGGTTGGCGGCTCGCCTGGGCGCATCATGCGATAGATCTCGACCAGCGCTTCCAGTTGGTTGCTGGTGGTGTCGATCTTCAGGGTGTCCGAGATGAACGGACCGCAGTCGATGTCGTTGGTGTACAGCGTCTCGATGCGAACGACCTGAGCCTTGGCGATCTTGATCAGCAGCTCGGTGGT
Organism: Pseudomonas sp. BNK-30; assembly: GCF_047456185.1. NCBI lineage: Bacteria > Pseudomonadati > Pseudomonadota > Gammaproteobacteria > Pseudomonadales > Pseudomonadaceae > Pseudomonas > Pseudomonas sp. BNK-30. The sequence goes on along the minus strand of NZ_CP179904.1, from coordinate 5,252,831 downwards.
CAGCTCGGTGTTGCACTCGGCGATGATCTCGCCGGTGGCCGGATGCACGATGGCCTTGGCGGTGGTGCGGCCCAGGACGTATTCCATCGGAACGTCCAGCTGGTTCACACCGGCCTTCTCGAGCTGGTTGACGTGGCGCGCGGTAATACGGCGGCCCTGCTCAACGATGACCTTGCCGGTTTCGTCATGGATGTCCATGACCGCAACTTCACCACGCAGACGCTGAGGCACCAGTTCCAGGCTGAGTTTCTCGCCGGAAATATGGAACACGTTGGTGGTGTAGAAGGTGTTCAGAACCTCTTCGGTGCTGTAACCCAAGGCGCGCAGCAGTACCGAGGCCGGCAGTTTGCGACGACGGTCGATACGGACGAACACGCAGTCTTTCGGGTCGAACTCGAAGTCCAACCAGGAGCCGCGGTACGGAATGATGCGAGCGGAGTACAGCAGCTTGCCGGAGCTGTGCGTCTTGCCACGGTCGTGGTCGAAGAACACACCAGGCGAACGGTGCAGCTGGGAAACGATCACACGCTCGGTACCGTTGATAACGAAGGTACCGTTCTCAGTCATCAGGGGGATTTCACCCATGTAGACTTCTTGCTCTTTGATGTCCTTGATCGCTTTGTTCGACGATTCCTTGTCGAAGATGATCAGGCGCACCTTGACCCGCAGCGGGACCGCGAAGGTCACGCCACGCAGGACACATTCCTTCACATCGAAGGCGGGTTCGCCCAGGCGATAGCCTACGTACTCCAGGGCAGCATTGCCGGAGTAGCTGATGATCGGAAATACCGATTTGAAGGCCGCGTGCAGGCCGACGTCGCGGAACTGATCCTTGGATGCTCCCGCTTGCAGGAATTCGCGATACGAATCCAGCTGGATGGCCAGGAGGTAAGGCACATCCATGACGTCCGGCAACTTGCTAAAGTCCTTGCGGATACGTTTTTTCTCAGTGTATGAGTAAGCCATCAGCGTTCCCCAGCTTGGTCACCTGCTTGTTTGGCTTCTCCCGGCGGGAGCAGCCAGAAAATCGTGCAAACCCCTTGGTTTGCGCCACCCACATGGGTGTCTTGCAGCTTGTTATCGGGGCCGACCTGATCGGCCACCAATAACGGAAAAAGGCCGGTGGCATAAGCCACCAGCCATCAGCCTTTGCTCAACGCTCCGGCTGGAGTCGCAAAGTCGAGATTACTTCAGCTCGACTTTAGCGCCTGCTTCTTCCAGCTTCTTCTTAGCGTCTTCAGCGGCTTCTTTCGAAACGCCTTCAGCTACGACCTGAGGAGCGCCATCGACTTTCTCTTTGGCTTCTTTCAGGCCCAGACCGGTCAGCTCGCGAACGGCTTTGATCACGTTCACTTTCTTGTCGCCGGCTTCAACCAGAACAACGTTGAACTCGGTCTGCTCTTCAACAACGGCAGCAGCAGCAGCTGGGCCAGCAGCGGCAACAGCAGCGGTAACGCCGAAGGTTTCTTCCATAGCTTTGATCAGCTCAACAACTTCCAGAACGGTTTTCTGGCCGATTGCTTCGATGATTTGCTCGTTAGTCAGGGACATGACTTAAATCCTGTATTGGGGTGACAGCCTACGCAGCCATCAAATTAAACATATGATTTTGAAAGAGGTTACGCGGCCTTAGGCAGCAGCAGCTTCTTTCTGGTCGCGAACGGCCGCCAGAGTACGAGCCAGCTTGCTGGTAGCGCCTTGAATAACGCTCATCAGACGTGCGATAGCTTCGTCACGGGTCGGCAAGGTAGCCAGTACATCGATCTGGTTGGCGGCAATGAAATTGCCGTCAAACGCAGCTGCCTTGATCTCGAACTTGTCCTGACCCTTGGCGAACTCTTTGAACAGACGAGCAGCAGCGCCCGGGTGTTCGTTGGAGAAAGCAATCAGGGTCGGGCCTTTGAACGCGTCGTTGAGGATCGAATACTCGGTGCCTTCAACTGCGCGCTTGAGCAGGGTGTTACGTACGACACGTACGTATACGCCAGCTTCGCGGGCCTCTTTACGGAGTCCGGTCATTGCGCTTACAGTCACACCACGGGCATCGGCCACGACAGCGGACAGAGCGACTTTGGCAGCCTCGTTGACTTCAGCGACGATGGCTTTCTTGTCTTCGAGTTTAATTGCCACGGGTTTACTCCTGGTTTTTACCGTTTCATCTGGCCGAAGCCGGATGTCGTTTTGGTGTCTGATTCGGTAACGAATCGGGAGCACCATCTGCGTAGGCTTGAGGTTTAAGGCTTGCGCCGCCTACGGTCTTGGATAGCCCCCGCCAGGCAGGGACCCCAATTTTGCTGATGGCGCGACGGATCGCGCCATCATTGCCTTACGCGTTCAGCGAGCTCTGATCGATGACCAGACCTGGGCCCATAGTGGTGCTCAGGGTAACGCGCTTGACGTAGATACCTTTCGAAGAAGCCGGCTTGATACGCTTCAAATCAGCGATCAGGGCCTCAACGTTTTCCTTCAGCTTGCCAGCTTCGAAGCCGACCTTGCCAACGGAGGTGTGGATGATACCGTTTTTGTCGGTGCGATAGCGAACCTGACCGGCCTTGGCGTTTTTCACAGCCGTGGCAACATCAGGAGTCACAGTACCGACTTTCGGGTTAGGCATCAGGCCGCGAGGACCCAGAACCTGACCCAGCTGACCCACAACGCGCATGGCATCTGGCGATGCGATGACTACGTCATAGTTCAGGTCGCCGCCTTTCATTTCGGCAGCCAGATCGTCCATACCTACACGGTCAGCGCCGGCAGCCAGAGCGGCCTCAGCAGCTGGACCCTGGGTGAAGACAGCAACGCGTACGGTCTTGCCAGTGCCGTGTGGCAGCACAGTAGCGCTACGTACGACCTGGTCGGATTTACGCGGGTCAACACCGAGGTTGACAGCAACGTCGAAAGATTCGCTGAACTTCACGGTGGACAGTTCAGCCAGCAGCGCAGCTGCGTCTTCGAAGTTGTAAACTTTGCCAGCTTCGATTTTCGAAGCAATAGCCTTTTGGCGCTTGGTCAGCTTAGCCATTACACACCCTCCACGTTCAGGCCCATGCTGCGGGCAGAGCCAGCGATGGTGCGTACAGCAGCGTCCAGGTCAGCAGCGGTCAGATCAGCCTGTTTAGCTTTGGCGATATCTTCCAGCTGAGCACGGGTCACGGTACCGACTTTGACGGTGTTCGGGCGAGCCGAACCACTGGTCAGGCCAGCAGCTTTCTTCAGCAGAACCGAGGCAGGGGTGCTCTTGGTTTCGAAAGTGAAGCTACGGTCACTGTAAACAGTGATGATCACAGGAGTCGGCAGGCCGGCTTCTTGACCCTGAGTACGGGCGTTGAAGGCCTTGCAGAATTCCATGATGTTCACACCGTGCTGGCCCAGTGCTGGACCAACGGGTGGGCTTGGGTTGGCCTGGCCGGCCTTAACTTGCAGCTTGATGTAAGCCTGAATCTTCTTAGCCATGAGCTACTCCAATATCGGGTACGAACGCCAGATGGCTCCCCGGATGACTTGCGTTTTATCCCAGTGACGACAAAACCCCGCAGCACACAGGGCTGCGGGGTATGGGATGCTTCGTCCGCCTAGACCTTTTCGACCTGGCTGAACTCGAGCTCTACCGGAGTAGAGCGACCGAAAATGAGCACCGCCACCTGGAGGCGACTCTTTTCGTAGTTAACCTCTTCGACGTTACCATTGAAGTCAGCGAACGGACCGTCAATGACTCGAACCACTTCACCGGGCTCGAACAACGTCTTCGGCTTCGGCTTGTCACTACCATCGGCAACGCGACGCAGGATAGCCTCAGCTTCTTTATCAGTGATCGGTGCAGGCTTATCTGCAGTGCCACCAATAAAGCCCATCACACGAGGGGTGTCCTTGACCAAGTGCCAAGTCCCTTCGTTCATCTCCATCTGGACCAGAACATAGCCAGGGAAGAATTTACGCTCACTTTTGCGCTTCTGGCCGTTGCGCATTTCGACGACTTCTTCGGTCGGGACCAGGATCTCGCCGAAACCGTCTTCCATGCCTGCCAGCTTGACGCGCTCTATCAGGGAGCGCATAACATGCTTCTCGTAACCCGAGTAAGCATGCACAACATACCAACGCTTAGCCACGGGACACCTTTAGCCAACGATCAGGGAGACCGCCCAGCCGAGCAGGGAATCAAGACCCCACAGCAGCAGTGCCATAACCAGCACGACAGCCACGACAATCAGCGTGGTCTGGGTGGTTTCCTGGCGGGTCGGCCACACGACTTTACGGATCTCAGTACGAGCTTCCTTCGCAAGCGCAAAGAACGACTTACCCTTCGCAGTCTGCAGAGCTACAAAGCCTGCAACAGCAGCCAGGGCGAGAAGCGCAAGAACGCGGTACAGGATTGGGGAGGCGGAGTAATACTGATTACCCACTACACCAACAACCACCAAAGCCACTACAGCCAGCCACTTGAACAGATCAAAACGCGATTCTTGGGCTTCAGTTTTGGGAGTCATCGGGGAGGATCCTGTAAGAAGAAAGCCAATCACACTGAGGTGAATGGCAGGTCAGGAGGGAATCGAACCCCCAACCTACGGTTTTGGAGACCGTCGCTCTGCCAATTGAGCTACTGACCTGTAACGCTGTATCAGGCCGGCCATTATACCGGCCTGATCAAGTAAATCAACTACTTATTCGATAATTTTTGCTACGACGCCGGCGCCGACGGTACGACCGCCTTCACGGATAGCGAAGCGCAGACCGTCTTCCATTGCGATGGTCTTGATCAGGGTAACAGTCATCTGAATGTTGTCACCTGGCATTACCATTTCAACGCCTTCCGGCAGTTCGCAGTTACCGGTCACGTCAGTGGTACGGAAGTAGAACTGAGGACGGTAGCCTTTGAAGAACGGAGTGTGACGGCCGCCTTCTTCCTTCGACAGAACGTAGACTTCTGCGGTGAACTTGGTGTGCGGCTTGACCGAACCTGGCTTGACCAGAACCTGGCCACGCTCAACGTCATCACGCTTGGTACCACGCAGCAGAACGCCGCAGTTCTCGCCAGCACGACCTTCGTCCAGCAGCTTGCGGAACATCTCAACACCGGTGCAGGTGGTGGTGGTGGTGTCACGCAGACCAACGATTTCCAGCGGATCCTGAACGCGGACGATACCACGCTCGATACGACCGGTAACAACGGTACCACGACCCGAGATCGAGAATACGTCTTCGATCGGCATCAGGAACGGCTGGTCGATGGCACGAACTGGCTCAGGAATGTAGCTGTCCAGAGTTTCTACCAGCTTCTTGACAGCGGTAGTGCCCATTTCGTTGTCGTCTTTGCCTTCCAGGGCCATACGAGCAGAACCGATGATGATCGGAGTGTCGTCGCCTGGGAAGTCGTAGGTGGACAGCAGGTCGCGAACTTCCATCTCGACCAGTTCCAGCAGCTCGGCGTCGTCTACCAGGTCAGCCTTGTTCAGGAAGACCACGATGTACGGAACGCCAACCTGACGGGACAGCAGGATGTGCTCACGGGTTTGTGGCATCGGACCATCGGCGGCCGAGCAAACCAGGATCGCGCCGTCCATCTGGGCAGCACCGGTGATCATGTTCTTCACGTAGTCAGCGTGACCTGGGCAGTCAACGTGAGCGTAGTGACGAATGGTCGAGTTGTACTCAACGTGAGCGGTGTTGATGGTGATACCGCGCGCTTTTTCTTCCGGAGCCGAGTCGATCTTGTCGAACTCAACGATTGCCGAACCGAAAACTTCGGAGCAAACGCGAGTCAGAGCTGCGGTCAGAGTGGTCTTACCGTGGTCAACGTGGCCGATAGTGCCGACGTTAACGTGGGGAAGGGAACGATCAAACTTTTCCTTAGCCATCGATACAATCCTCCGCAGAAGAAATAGTCTTACGCTGATAAAACAAAGGCAGATATTTTCATATCTGCCTTGTTTATATGGAGCTCTTGAGCGGACTTGAACCGCTGACCTCACCCTTACCAAGGGTGTGCTCTACCAACTGAGCTACAAGAGCGAAACACATTGTGCAAAATCCGGCAAACTTGGAGCGGGTAGCGGGAATCGAACCCGCATCATCAGCTTGGAAGGCTGAGGTTCTACCACTAAACTATACCCGCGGAGCTTGCGGCTCTCGCTAAAACTGGTGGAGGGAGAAGGATTCGAACCTTCGAAGCTCTCGCAACGGATTTACAGTCCGTCCCCTTTGACCGCTCGGGAATCCCTCCAGATGTGGCCGGCATTCTATTTGTCTGCCGCCCTAGTGTCAAGCTTATTTTCAAATTTTTTCAATCAAATCTGAAGCTTAGCAACTTTGACACTGCCTCCAGCTCTACCACCTCAGTGGTGTTCCCTGTGAAGCGGGCGCCATTCTATCAAGCTATTCGCCAGTTGCAATACCCTGGCAGAAAATAATTTTATGTTTTAAGTCTTTGAAATCGTTGGAAAGAGTGGCGAGGACCGTTTGATCCAGCAAACGCTCGCTTTCCGGGGAAATCTTGAGCCAGAGGCCATCAGCGCCGGGCAGCTGCCCAGATACCGGCAATGCACTGATATCCAAGCTCAACAAGCGCTGGCGCAGGGCATCGATTTGATCTCGCCCTGCCAGGCCGCCCACCACCAGACATTCGTCGCGGCGACGGGGCGGCGTGGCCACACCCGTTTCACGCAAGAGACGAATCTCCTGCTGATTGCCTTTGTACAACGAGAGCGGGGCGACATCCTTGGCTTTTAGCGGGGCTTCCTGTTGGTGCCAGACGTAATAGAAGACGTTGAGCACCAGCAATAGCAGAAACAACCAACGCATAAACACCTCAGCTCAAAGGGCAGGCCATTGCCAAGCCAACGAATACCAAGTCGGGAACCACGCGCGCCTGCGGTACTGCTTCACGCACCAATGGTGCATCCCCCCCAGTGAGGAATACAGTAAAGTCCTCCCCCCACAGCGAGCGTGCTTGCTCCAGCTGCGTACGAGCAAAGCCCTGCAGCATCAACACGCAGCCACGCTCGACCGCCTCGACGGTCGAGCGCCCAGGAGCAAGGCTGGTCAAGGCACGCTCCGCAGATGCGTCGTCGTAGCGGATGCGTCGAGTGTGCGTGCGCAACTGGCTGCGCATCAGTGGCATACCTGGGCAGATGTACCCCCCAAGATGCTCGCCATCAGCGCCAATGAAGTCGGCCTTGGCAGCTGTACCCAGGTCGATCACCAAGCACGCACCCTTGGCCAAGTGGAAAGCGCCCAACGCCGCGAGCCAGCGATCCATGCCCAGGCGCTGGAAATCTTCATATCCATTGCGCACCCCGGCCATCTCACGAGCCGGTTCCGCGACACGCGGCAACACAGAAAACGCCTGAGCGATCAGCGTACAGAGCGCTGCCGTTTCTTCCTCGCTGCGCACACTGACGATACGACAACCCGACAAACGCAGCGAAGCCAAAGTACCGACCTCGGCCACAAGCGCCTGATCCGAATCCACAATGCCGCCACCCACGATAGTAGCGTCGACAGCATGAATGACTCGCCATTTGATGAAGCTGTTACCGCAATCGAGCTCAAGAATCATCACGCAACCTCAAACTGAGCTCACCACCACTGAAGCTCTTCTCCACGCCATCGATCTCCAGGCGCAAGCCACCCTGCCCATCCACTCCAAGCACTACTCCATCGATCTGGGTACTGCCGGCAACAAGCGATACGTTACGCCCCTGCCATAGATGTGCTTGCTCCCATTCCTCCTGAAAAGCGGCAAAACCATAACGTCGGTGACGCGCCAGCTCGTGCTGCAGTTGCTGGCTGAGCATTGCCACCAGGCGATTACGATCGATGGGAGAGCCAACCTCACGCCGTATGGATGTCCACTGCTGATCGACCTGGACGTTTACCTGCATGTTCACATTGACGCCAATGCCAAGAACAACGTGACAGACGTCCGCCGGATCACCGACCAACTCAAGCAGGATGCCGGCGATTTTCTGCCCACGCACAAGAACATCATTAGGCCACTTGAGCCCAACTTCCTTAACACCGAAGCCTTCCAAGGTGCGCATTACCGCCAAGCCGACCACCAGACTCAGCCCTTCGAGCTGTCGCATGCCGCCTTCGACACGTAACACCAGGCTGTAGTAAAGGTTTTCCGCGAAAGGACTTACCCACTGACGACCGCGACGGCCACGCCCAGCGCTCTGTCGCTCGGCAAGCACCAGAAAGGGAGCTGCCAGCCCCTCCCCCACGAGCCGCAACCCTTCAGCGTTAGTCGAGCCGATGGTTTCGTGGATGAACATTGGCCATTGCTCACCACCAGCAAATTCGGCAATTGCCTTTGCTTCGAGCAAGGCCAAGGGCGCCGCTAGCTGATAGCCACGCCCACGAACCTTGTGAATGGTGAGATTCAGCTCACTCTCCAGATGCTGCAGCTGCTTCCAAACGGCGCTGCGGCTCACCCCGAGGGCTGCCCCCAAGGCTTCTCCGGAATGGAACCGGCCATCCTTGAGGAGATTCAACAACTTCAGCATGCCAGTCTCGACTTGGAATAAGGCTGGCATGATAGCTATGGGTAGTGGGCTTGCATAGGAAAAGGGCCGCCCGAAACGAGCCAAATCCCGTGTATAAAGCCAGAAAAGACAAAACCCCTACCTGCTTGCGCAGATAGGGGTTTTGCGAAATGAATCTTGACGATGACCTACTCTCACATGGGGAAACCCCACACTACCATCGGCGATGCATCGTTTCACTACTGAGTTCGGGATGGGATCAGGTGGTTCCAATGCTCTATGGTCGTCAAGAAATTCTGTAGCCAGAATGTCCAGATGGACAGCCCAGCGAATTCGGATATGCGATATTTGTGATGTTACGAACTTTCGGTTCTTTCGTCTTCACCACCACAATCTGCAGCAGCAAATTGCTTGGGTGTTATATGGTCAAGCCTCACGGGCAATTAGTATTGGTTAGCTCAACGCCTCACAGCGCTTACACACCCAACCTATCAACGTCGTAGTCTTCGACGGCCCTTTAGGGGATTCAAGATCCCAGTGAGATCTCATCTTGAGGCAAGTTTCCCGCTTAGATGCTTTCAGCGGTTATCTCTTCCGAACATAGCTACCCGGCAATGCCACTGGCGTGACAACCGGAACACCAGAGGTTCGTCCACTCCGGTCCTCTCGTACTAGGAGCAGCCCCTCTCAAATCTCAAACGTCCACGGCAGATAGGGACCGAACTGTCTCACGACGTTCTAAACCCAGCTCGCGTACCACTTTAAATGGCGAACAGCCATACCCTTGGGACCGGCTTCAGCCCCAGGATGTGATGAGCCGACATCGAGGTGCCAAACACCGCCGTCGATATGAACTCTTGGGCGGTATCAGCCTGTTATCCCCGGAGTACCTTTTATCCGTTGAGCGATGGCCCTTCCATACAGAACCACCGGATCACTAAGACCTACTTTCGTACCTGCTCGACGTGTTTGTCTCGCAGTCAAGCGCGCTTTTGCCTTTATACTCTACGACCGATTTCCGACCGGTCTGAGCGCACCTTCGTACTCCTCCGTTACTCTTTGGGAGGAGACCGCCCCAGTCAAACTACCCACCATACACTGTCCTCGATCCGGATAACGGACCTGAGTTAGAACCTCAAAGTTGCCAGGGTGGTATTTCAAGGATGGCTCCATGAGAACTGGCGTCCCCACTTCAAAGCCTCCCACCTATCCTACACAAGCAAATTCAAAGTCCAGTGCAAAGCTATAGTAAAGGTTCACGGGGTCTTTCCGTCTAGCCGCGGATACACTGCATCTTCACAGCGATTTCAATTTCACTGAGTCTCGGGTGGAGACAGCGCCGCCATCGTTACGCCATTCGTGCAGGTCGGAACTTACCCGACAAGGAATTTCGCTACCTTAGGACCGTTATAGTTACGGCCGCCGTTTACCGGGGCTTCGATCAAGAGCTTCGCTTGCGCTAACCCCATCAATTAACCTTCCGGCACCGGGCAGGCGTCACACCCTATACGTCCACTTTCGTGTTTGCAGAGTGCTGTGTTTTTAATAAACAGTCGCAGCGGCCTGGTATCTTCGACCGGCATGAGCTTACGGAGCAAGTCCTTCACCCTCACCGGCGCACCTTCTCCCGAAGTTACGGTGCCATTTTGCCTAGTTCCTTCACCCGAGTTCTCTCAAGCGCCTTGGTATTCTCTACCTAACCACCTGTGTCGGTTTGGGGTACGGTTCCCAGTTATCTGAAGCTTAGGAGCTTTTCTTGGAAGCATGGCATCAACCACTTCGTCGCCTAAAGGCAACTCGTCATCAGCTCTCGGCTTTGAGATCCCGGATTTGCCTAAGATCTCAGCCTACCACCTTAAACTTGGACAACCAACGCCAAGCTGGCCTAGCCTTCTCCGTCCCTCCATCGCAATAACTGGAAGTACAGGAATATTAACCTGTTTTCCATCGACTACGCTTTTCAGCCTCGCCTTAGGGACCGACTAACCCTGCGTCGATTAACGTTGCGCAGGAAACCTTGGTCTTTCGGCGTGCGAGTTTTTCACTCGCATTGTCGTTACTCATGTCAGCATTCGCACTTCTGATACCTCCAGCAAGCTTCTCAACTCACCTTCACAGGCTTACAGAACGCTCCTCTACCGCATCACCAAAGGTGATACCCGTAGCTTCGGTGCATGGTTTGAGCCCCGTTACATCTTCCGCGCAGGCCGACTCGACTAGTGAGCTATTACGCTTTCTTTAAAGGGTGGCTGCTTCTAAGCCAACCTCCTAGCTGTCTAAGCCTTCCCACATCGTTTCCCACTTAACCATGACTTTGGGACCTTAGCTGACGGTCTGGGTTGTTTCCCTTTTCACGACGGACGTTAGCACCCGCCGTGTGTCTCCCATGCTCGGCACTTGTAGGTATTCGGAGTTTGCATCGGTTTGGTAAGTCGGGATGACCCCCTAGCCGAAACAGTGCTCTACCCCCTACAGTGATACATGAGGCGCTACCTAAATAGCTTTCGAGGAGAACCAGCTATCTCCGAGCTTGATTAGCCTTTCACTCCGATCCACAGGTCATCCGCTAACTTTTCAACGGTAGTCGGTTCGGTCCTCCAGTCAGTGTTACCTAACCTTCAACCTGCCCATGGATAGATCGCCCGGTTTCGGGTCTATACCCAGCGACTAAACGCCCTATTAAGACTCGCTTTCGCTACGCCTCCCCTATTCGGTTAAGCTCGCCACTGAATATAAGTCGCTGACCCATTATACAAAAGGTACGCAGTCACCTAACAAAGTAGGCTCCCACTGCTTGTACGCATACGGTTTCAGGATCTATTTCACTCCCCTCTCCGGGGTTCTTTTCGCCTTTCCCTCACGGTACTGGTTCACTATCGGTCAGTCAGTAGTATTTAGCCTTGGAGGATGGTCCCCCCATGTTCAGACAAAGTTTCTCGTGCTCCGTCCTACTCGATTTCATTGATAAGAGATTTTCGTGTACGGGGCTATCACCCACTATGGCCGCACTTTCCAGAGCGTTCCACTAATCTCAAACCAACTTAAGGGCTGGTCCCCGTTCGCTCGCCACTACTAAGGGAATCTCGGTTGATTTCTTTTCCTCAGGGTACTTAGATGTTTCAGTTCCCCTGGTTCGCCTCTTGCACCTATGTATTCAGTACAAGATACTCAGCTTATGCTGAGTGGGTTCCCCCATTCAGAGATCTCTGGATCACAGTCTGTTTGCCGACTCCCCAAAGCTTATCGCAGGCTACCACGTCTTTCATCGCCTCTGACTGCCAAGGCATCCACCGTATGCGCTTCTTCACTTGACCATATAACCCCAAGCAATCTGGTTATACTGTGAAGACGACATTCGCCGAAAATTCGCATGTTGCTCTTTCGAGCAGAACTCACAAATTTTACCTTAGCCTGATCCACCAGCAGTGAAACTGGTGTTCAGTCTATTTCTATCACATATCCGAATTTTTAAAGAACGATCTGACAAAAGTCAGAAATCAACATTCAAGCCAAATGTTCATTTCTGAGTTCTGATCAGGAACAGCGCTGGACCTATATTTAGGTCCTGATCGCCTTTTACAAAGAATCAAGCAATTCGTGTGGGAGCTCATCAGCAGGCTGATGTCGTCGATTAAGGAGGTGATCCAGCCGCAGGTTCCCCTACGGCTACCTTGTTACGACTTCACCCCAGTCATGAATCACACCGTGGTAACCGTCCTCCCGAAGGTTAGACTAGCTACTTCTGGTGCAACCCACTCCCATGGTGTGACGGGCGGTGTGTACAAGGCCCGGGAACGTATTCACCGCGACATTCTGATTCGCGATTACTAGCGATTCCGACTTCACGCAGTCGAGTTGCAGACTGCGATCCGGACTACGATCGGTTTTGTGAGATTAGCTCCACCTCGCGGCTTGGCAACCCTCTGTACCGACCATTGTAGCACGTGTGTAGCCCAGGCCGTAAGGGCCATGATGACTTGACGTCATCCCCACCTTCCTCCGGTTTGTCACCGGCAGTCTCCTTAGAGTGCCCACCATAACGTGCTGGTAACTAAGGACAAGGGTTGCGCTCGTTACGGGACTTAACCCAACATCTCACGACACGAGCTGACGACAGCCATGCAGCACCTGTGTCAGAGTTCCCGAAGGCACCAATCCATCTCTGGAAAGTTCTCTGCATGTCAAGGCCTGGTAAGGTTCTTCGCGTTGCTTCGAATTAAACCACATGCTCCACCGCTTGTGCGGGCCCCCGTCAATTCATTTGAGTTTTAACCTTGCGGCCGTACTCCCCAGGCGGTCAACTTAATGCGTTAGCTGCGCCACTAAAATCTCAAGGATTCCAACGGCTAGTTGACATCGTTTACGGCGTGGACTACCAGGGTATCTAATCCTGTTTGCTCCCCACGCTTTCGCACCTCAGTGTCAGTATCAGTCCAGGTGGTCGCCTTCGCCACTGGTGTTCCTTCCTATATCTACGCATTTCACCGCTACACAGGAAATTCCACCACCCTCTACCGTACTCTAGCTTGCCAGTTTTGGATGCAGTTCCCAGGTTGAGCCCGGGGCTTTCACATCCAACTTAACAAACCACCTACGCGCGCTTTACGCCCAGTAATTCCGATTAACGCTTGCACCCTCTGTATTACCGCGGCTGCTGGCACAGAGTTAGCCGGTGCTTATTCTGTCGGTAACGTCAAAACACTAACGTATTAGGTTAATGCCCTTCCTCCCAACTTAAAGTGCTTTACAATCCGAAGACCTTCTTCACACACGCGGCATGGCTGGATCAGGCTTTCGCCCATTGTCCAATATTCCCCACTGCTGCCTCCCGTAGGAGTCTGGACCGTGTCTCAGTTCCAGTGTGACTGATCATCCTCTCAGACCAGTTACGGATCGTCGCCTTGGTGAGCCATTACCCCACCAACTAGCTAATCCGACCTAGGCTCATCTGATAGCGCAAGGCCCGAAGGTCCCCTGCTTTCTCCCGTAGGACGTATGCGGTATTAGCGTTCCTTTCGAAACGTTGTCCCCCACTACCAGGCAGATTCCTAGGCATTACTCACCCGTCCGCCGCTAAATCAAGGAGCAAGCTCCCGTCATCCGCTCGACTTGCATGTGTTAGGCCTGCCGCCAGCGTTCAATCTGAGCCATGATCAAACTCTTCAGTTCAATACTGCTTGGGTTTTTAAGAAACCCTAAACTTGGCTCAGCAATCTCAAATGACTATGTGATTTCTCGCATGGTCACTTGTGATGCTGATAATCTTTCTGACTATCAGTCCGTACTCACAAGCACCCACACGAATTGCTTGATTCGATTTGTTAAAGAGCGTTTGGTTAAGAGCTTTTCGTCTCAACCGAGGCGCGCATTCTACGCTTTCCTCAGAGCCTGTCAAGCGTTTATTTTGAAGTTTTTTGCGAGAAACTCGTTCAACTTCAAACACTTGGCTCGCTGCGATCTCTCGTAGCGGGAGGCGAATCATACAGCGTTTAGAAGCGCTGTCAACCACCATTTCAACCGCTATCGATCAGGCGATCGAAGCACCACCAGTACTACCTGGATTAAGCAACTCTTTGAATTTCAAGGAGTTTCTCGTTCCGACTACGCTGGAAGTGGGGCGCATTATAAGGGGATTAGAACCCCCGTCAAGGCTTAATTTCAATAAACTTTGATATCGCCTAAAACAAAGCGGGGAGGCCTGTCGGCCTCCCCGCTTCTATATATAGCTACGCCACCAGACACTCACTCCGCCTTGAGCGTAACCCGGGCAAACGCCTTCTTGCCCGCCTGACACACATGAGTGGCGCCAATCGCAAACAAGAAGTCACGCTCGACCACCACACCATCAACCTTGACCGCACCACCATTGAGCAGATCGCGCGCCATCGCCGAGTTCTTCACCAGGCCAGCACGGTTCAGCACAGCAGCGATCGGCAAGTCTTCAGCCGCGGCCACTTCAATCTCGGGCAGATCTTCCGGCAACTCTCCCTCTTTCATGCGATTACCCGCCGCACGGTGGGCGTTGGCAGCCGCCTCTTCACCATGGAAACGCGCAACGAGCTCTTCCGCCAGCTTGATCTTGATGTCGCGCGGGTTCGCACCATTGGCGACATCAGCACGGTACTGCTCGATCTCCTCCATGGAGCGGAAGCTCAGCAATTCGAAGTAACGCCACATCAGCGTGTCCGGGATCGACACCAGCTTGCTGTACATCACCCCAGGCGCTTCCTGGATACCTACATAGTTGCCCAGCGACTTGGACATTTTCTTAACGCCGTCCAGCCCTTCGAGCAGCGGCATGGTCACGATGCTCTGCGCTTCCTGGCCGTAGGCGCGCTGCAGCTCGCGCCCCATCAGCAAGTTGAACTTCTGGTCGGTACCACCCAGCTCCACATCAGCCTTGAGGGCTACCGAGTCGTACCCCTGCACCAGCGGGTAAAGGAACTCATGGATGGCGATCGGCTGATTGGTGGTATAGCGCTTGTCGAAGTCGTCGCGCTCAAGCATGCGCGCCACCGTGTACTGCGACGCCAGGCGAATGAAGTCCGCCGGTGTCAGCTTGTCCATCCAGGTGGAGTTGAACGCGACCTCGGTCTTGGCCGGGTCGAGAATCTTGAACACCTGCTGCTTGTAGGTCTCGGCATTATCCAGCACCTGCTCACGGGTCAACGGCGGGCGCGTCGCGCTTTTGCCACTCGGATCACCGATCATTCCAGTGAAGTCGCCGATCAGGAAGACGACCTGATGACCCAGCTCCTGGAACTGGCGCAGCTTGTTGATCAGCACGGTGTGCCCCAAGTGCAGGTCGGGCGCAGTCGGATCGAAACCTGCTTTGATACGCAGAGGCTGGCCGCGCTTGAGCTTCTCGACCAGTTCCGACTCGACCAACACTTCTTCCGCACCGCGCTTGATAAGCGCCAGCTGCTCTTCAACCGACTTCATAGACAGACCCGCAAGGCTCAGATTCAAGGGGAGCCAACCATACAAGATCGGCCATCAAATACAAGTTTCGCAACGGGATGTGACCTGACCGCAGCCTCGCGGCGTCTACGCGCCCTTGCGTGAAATTGGATTTGGTTATATTTTATACAGTTATTTCATCTTCATCATGTCATTCATCTTTTCCATATTCACTTTTCTTCAAAAAGCCACCTTACCTATGACCGACGAAACGCCTAAAGCGCCACCGCTTTATCCGAAAAGCCATCTGCTGGCCGCCAGCGGCATCGCCGCCCTGCTCAGCCTGGCTCTGCTGGTATTTCCGTCCAGCGAAGTCGAAGCCAAGAAGACCACCCTCAGCCTCGAGCTGGAAAGCCCGGCAGAGCAACTGAAGGGCGAGCCCGGTGCCGCGCCACTGGTGCAGAGCGAAGCAGATCAAGGCTCACCGTTCGCACAAATCGAAGGTGCCGACTCCAAAACCGAGCAAGCTACTCAAGAACTCCCAGCCCTAGAACAGAAACCAGAGGCCAAGGAGCCTGGGCATCGCGAAGTCACCGTGGCGCGTGGCGATACACTGTCCACCCTGTTCGAAAAAGTCGGCCTGCCAGCCAATGCGGTGCACGACCTGCTGGCCAGCAATAAGCAGGCCAAGCAGTTCAGCCAGCTCAAGCATGGCCAGGTGCTGCAATTCGAACTCGACAAGGACGGCCAACTGGCCAGCCTGCAAAGCAAGGTCAGTACCCTCGAGACCATCCGCCTGACAAAGACCGCCAAGGGCTACAGCTTCGACCGCGAAATCAGCAAGCCGTTGGTACGTACTGCCTACGCCCACGGCGTGATCAAAAGTTCGTTGTCGGCCTCGGCCCAGCGTGCCGGCCTGTCGCACAGCCTGACCATGGACATGGCCAAAGTACTGGGCTACGACATCGATTTCGCTCAGGACATCCGCCAGGGTGACGAATTCGACGTCGTCTACGAGCAGAAAGTCATGGATGGCAAGGTGATCGGTACAGGCAACATCCTGTCCGCCCGCTTCACCAACCGCGGCAAGACCTACACTGCGGTGCGCTACACCAACAAGCAGGGCAACACCAGCTACTACACAGCCGACGGCAACAGCTTGCGCAAGGCGTTCATCCGTACCCCCGTGGACTTTGCCCGTATCAGCTCGCGGTTTTCCGCTGGCCGCAAGCACCCGATTCTGAACAAGATCCGCGCACACAAGGGCGTCGACTATGCCGCGCCACGCGGCACACCAATCAAGGCAGCCGGTGACGGTCGCATCGAGCTGGCCGGCCGTCGCGGTGGGTACGGCAACACAGTGATCATCGCCCACGGCAACCGGTACAAAACTCTCTACGGGCACATGCAGGGCTTTGCCAAAGGCATCAAGACCGGCAGCAGTGTGAAGCAGGGGCAGATCATCGGTTATATCGGTACCACCGGCCTGTCTACAGGGCCGCACCTGCACTATGAGTTCCAGGTCAATGGCGTCCACGTCGACCCGCTGAGCCAGAAGGTACCGATGTCCGATCCGATCGCCAAGGCCGAACGTCAGCGGTTCTTGCAGCAGAGCAAGCCACTGATCGCGCGCATGGATCAGGAAAAGGCCACCATGCTCGCAGCGAACAAGCGCTGAGCTATGGCGCTCTACCTGGGAGTAATGTCTGGCACCAGCCTCGACGGCCTGGACATTGCACTGATCGAGCAAGGCGAGCAGCTGAAGCTGCTCGCCACCCACTACCTGCCAATGCCCGCCGACCTGCGTCAGCAACTGCTAGCCCTGTGCGCCAGCGGCCCTGACGAAATCGCACGTGCAGCGTTGGCGGAAAACCGCTGGGCCAGCCTGGCCGCGGAAGGTATACAGCAGCTACTGAAAACACAGGGGCTGCAGCCTGACGCCATCCGCGCCATCGGCAGCCATGGCCAGACCATCCGCCACGAGCCTGCCCGTGGCTTTACCGTGCAGATCGGCAACCCGGCATTACTCGCCGAGCTGACCGGGATCACAGTGGTAGCCGACTTCCGCCGGCGCGATGTGGCTGCTGGCGGCCAAGGCGCTCCGTTGGTGCCCGCGTTTCATGAAACCCTGTTCGGCCGTCTTGGCCAGCGGCTGGCAGTGCTCAACGTAGGCGGTTTCAGCAACCTCAGCCTGATCGAGCACGACAAGCCGGTCCACGGTTTCGACTGCGGCCCCGGCAATGTATTGCTGGATGCCTGGGTCGAGCGTAAACGCGGCCAGGCTTATGACGCAGACGGCGCCTGGGCAGCTACTGGAGTGGTCCAGACCGATTTGCTGGACGCGTTGCTGAGCGACCCTTTCTTCGCCGGCAGCGGCCCTAAGAGTACTGGCCGCGAAGTGTTCAACCTGCCTTGGCTGGATGGCCATCTCGCTCGCATGCCGCATTATCGTGACGAAGATGTTCAGGCCACGCTGCTTGAGCTGACGGCGCGCAGCATCATCGAGTCCTTGCGCGATGCACAGCAAGGCACAGAAGCGCTGCTTGTATGTGGCGGCGGTGCACGCAACGGTGCATTGATGGCTCGCCTTGACGCGCTGCTACCCGATGCCCGGGTCACCAGCACCCAGGCATATGGCGTAGACCCCGACTGGGTCGAGGGCATGGCATTTGCCTGGCTGGCCCACTGCTGCCTGGAAGGCATCGCCGCCAACCGCCCCAGCGTGACGGCAGCCAAGGGGCTGCGGGTTCTCGGCGCGATCTACCCGGCCTGACCTTGCGATCGCAACGAAAACGCCGCGCAAATGCGCGGCGTTTTTTGTACCACCGGGCTTCAGATCGAGAAGGAAGAGCCGCAGCCACAAGTGGTAGCGGCATTCGGGTTCTTGATCACGAAGCGCGAGCCCTCAAGGCCTTCCTGGTAATCCACCTCCGCGCCCGCCAGATACTGGAAGCTCATAGGATCTACCACCAGAGATACACCTTCGCGCTCGACGATGGTGTCATCTTCGGCCACATCTTCATCGAAGGTGAAGCCGTACTGGAAACCCGAGCAGCCGCCACCGGTCACGAAAACCCTCAGCTTCAGACGATCATTGCCTTCCTCGCAAACCAGGGTCTTCACCTTTTGCGCGGCGCCGTGAGTAAATTCCAAAGCCGTGGGGGTGAAGGTTTCGACGCTCATGTTGATTCTCCCGGCGCAGTAGCCGCCATAAAACTCGATGACGCGCATTATCCGCTTCTCCGAGAAAATCGGTCAACAATACGTAAGCAGCAAGTGACAAGCTCCAAGCTGAACGCAATACGCTCACTTGCAGCTTAGAGCTTGCCGCTTGCCGCTTGTGGCTGCTGTCAGGGCAGCAGGCCCGCATGGGACAGGCCCATGCGCTCGTCCAGGCCGAACAGGATGTTCAGGTTCTGCACCGCCTGGCCTGACGCGCCCTTGACCAGGTTATCGATGACCGACAGCACTACCACCAGGTCACCACCTTGCGGGCGATGAACGGCGATACGGCAGACGTTGGCACCGCGCACGCTACGGGTTTCCGGGTGGCTGCCCGCTGGCATCACGTCGACGAACGGCTCGTCTGCGTAGCGCTTCTCGAACAGTGCCTGCAAGTCGACCGACTTATCGGCCACTGTCGCGTACAGGGTCGAGTGAATGCCGCGGATCATCGGGGTCAGATGCGGCACGAAGGTCAGGCCGATGTCCGTGCCTGCAGCCAGGCGTAGGCCTTGGCTGATTTCCGGCAAGTGACGGTGGCCCTTGACCGCGTAGGCCTTCATGCTCTCGCCAGCTTCGCAGAACAGCGAACCCACGGCGGCGCCACGACCGGCGCCGCTGACACCCGACTTGCAGTCGGCGATCAGGCGCAACGGGTCGGCCAGGCCAGCTTCAAGCAGCGGCAGGAAGCCCAACTGGGTAGCGGTCGGGTAGCAGCCCGGCACAGCGATCAGGCGCGCCTGGCGAATTTTCTCACGGTTGACTTCAGGCAGGCCGTAGACCGCATCCTTGAGCAACTCCGGCGCGCCGTGCGGCTGCCCGTACCATTTTGCCCACTCGGCAGCGTCCTGCAGGCGGAAGTCGGCGGACAGGTCAATGACCTTGGTCCCGGCAGCCAGCAACTCACCGGCCAAAGCGTGGGCGACACCGTGCGGGGTGGCGAAGAAGACCACGTCGCAGGCTGACAGAGCCTTGCTGTCCGGCACGCTGAAAGCCAGGCCGTCATAGTGGCCGCGCAGGTTCGGATACATGTCGGCGACCGCTACGCCCGCCTCGGAGCGCGAAGTGATGACCGCCACCTCGGCCTGTGGATGCTGTGCCAGCAGACGCAACAGTTCGACGCCGGTGTAACCCGTGCCGCCGACGATACCGACCTTGATCATAACGCTTGCCCCTTATCAACGAGCCGTCTGGAAAGCGCACGATGATAGGGGCGCAAGGCGCCTGTAACAACTCTTCGGGTGACCCTTCGGGCGCTTGGCCTCTACTATCTGACGACCGTGAATACCTGAAGGAACTCTCTCCATGCTTTACCTATGGATAAAAGCGCTGCACATCGTCAGCGTCGTCTGCTGGTTCGCCGGTCTGTTCTACCTGCCCCGGCTGTTCGTCTACCACGCCCAAAGCCAGGACAGCATCAGCCAGGACCGCTTCGTGACCATGGAGCGCAAGCTGTACCGCGGCATCATGAACCCGGCGATGATTGCCACCTACGTGTTCGGCGCCTGGATGCTCTATCTCACGCCAGGCTGGCTGAGCCAGGGCTGGCTGCACGCCAAGCTGACACTGGTGCTCCTGCTCACCGGCTACCATCACATGTGCGGCGCCCAGCGCAAACGCTTTGCCACCGGTGCCAACACCCGCAGCCACGTTTACTACCGCTGGTTCAACGAGGTACCCGTGCTGTTCCTGCTGGCCATCGTGATTCTTGTGGTGGTCAAACCGTTCTGACGACAATCGCACTGTACAGGAGCCCCGCCCATGTCATTGCCTGCTTCGCTCGAACAACGCCTGCGCTTGCCCGTGGTGGCGGCGCCGATGTTCCTGATCTCCAACCCCCAGCTGGTCCTGGCCTGCTGCGGCAACGGCGTGGTCGGCAGTTTCCCCGCCCTGAACCAGCGCGACAGTGCCGGTTTCAAGGGCTGGCTCGAGGAGATCGAAGCGGGCCTTGGGCAGCTGCAGGCGCCAGCCCCTTATGCGGTCAATCTGATCGTCCACCCATCCAACCCGCGCCTGCAGGCTGACCTTGCCCTGTGTGTCGAGCATCAGGTGCCTATAGTCATCACCAGTCTTGGCGCGGTGAAGGAAGTCGTCGATGCCGTACACGGCTATGGCGGCCTGGTGTTCCATGATGTGACCACCCGGCGTCACGCTGAGAAAGCTGCACAGGCCGGCGTCGATGGCCTGATCGCGGTGGCGGCAGGTGCAGGCGGGCATGCTGGCACCTGGAGCCCGTTCGCCCTTGCGGCCGAAATCCGCCAGTTTTTCGACAAGACCCTGCTATTGGCCGGCTGCATCAACCACGGCCATGAAATACTCGCCGCCCAGTTGCTTGGCGCGGACCTGGCCTACATGGGGACTCGCTTCATTGCCACCCAGGAGAGCCATGCCCAAGAGGCGTATAAACAGATGCTGCTCGGCGCCCATGCAGCGGACATCGTCCATACCTCAGCGGTTTCCGGCATACCGGCAAGCTTTTTGCGCCAGAGCCTTGAACAGGCTGGGTTTGACATGGCCGCACTGAAGGCCGGCCAGGAACAGGGCAAACTCAAGCCAATCGATGATGAAGCCAAGGCCTGGAAGACAGTATGGTCTGCCGGGCAAGGCGTCGGAGATATCCATGACCTGCCCGGCGCCGCAGCACTGATCGAGCGCCTGCACGGCGAATACAGAGCAGCCCTGGAGCGCAGCCAGGCGTTACGCGCCAAGGCCTTGTAGCAAAAGGCAACACCTGGCCTGGCCACGCTGTACACTAGGCGCCCTCTTTAGCCCTCAGGAGCCTTGCATGACCCGTTACGCCATGATCACTGGTGCTTCCAGCGGCCTGGGCTTGGCCCTGGCGGAAGCTCTGGCGCGGCGCGGGCGCAATCTGATCCTGGTGGCACGCCACCGTGAAACCCTTGAGCCGGTAGCCATCGAGCTGACCCAGCGCTTCGGCGTCGAAGTACTGCTACGCGCCTGCGACCTCAGCCAACCGCTGCGCCTGTCCGGTTTCGTACTCGAGCTGGAAGAGGGCGAGCGGCGCATCGACCTGTTGGTCAACTGCGCCGGCCAACGTACCTATGGCCCGTTTCTCGCCCACGAGTGGGCAGACGAGCAGGACCTGCTGGAGGTGAACATTCTCGCCATGAGCCGCCTGTGCCATGCCATCGGCAACCTCATGGCAGTACAGGGTGGTGGGCAGATCCTCAATGTCGCCGGCCTGGCCGCCGTAGCGCCAGGCCCCTGGATGGCCACCTATGCCGCCAGCAAGGCCTATGTGCTGCATTTCACCGAAGCCCTGCGCGAAGAGCTCAAGCCCACGGGCATCAAGGTTTCGGTCCTTTGCCCCGGCCCGGTGCGCTCTTCGCGCCGGCGTATTCCCAGGCTCGAAGGCAGCAGCCGCTGCCTCAGCCCCGAAGAGGTGGCGCTGTACACCGTGCGCGCATTGGCGAAAAACCGGGCGCTGATCATTCCGGTTCGCCGCAACCGCTGGCTGGCATTCGCCCCGCGCCTGTTGCCCCGCTGGTTGGCGCGCAAGCTTGCAGGCTTCATCCACCGCCGTTACTGCCCGGTCGGAATGGAATAGCCCACTGGGCGAGCGGCGCCTGGCTAAGTACACTCGGCCAGGACACTCACCTTGGAGCAAGTGCTGTGGACGATTTATTCATCAAGATCATCAACCGGGAAATCCCGGCGAAGATCATCTACGAGGACGACCAGGTTCTGGCCTTCCACGACATCGCGCCCCAGGCGCCGGTGCACTTTCTGGTCATCCCGAAAAAACACATCCGTACGCTCAATGACCTGACCGAAGAGGACAAGGGCCTGGCCGGCCACATCCTGTTCACCGCCCAGCGCCTGGCCAAGGAGCTTGGCTGCGACGATGGCTTCCGCGTGGTCATGAACTGCAACGAGCAAGGCGGCCAGACCGTCTACCACATCCACATGCACGTGCTCGGCCAGCGCCAGATGCACTGGCCACCGGGCTGACCCAAGGCAAGCCCACCCCGGGCGATTGAGGTAAACTGTCGGGCATCACTTCAGCGGAGGTGCCCGATGGCTACCGAACGTCACTATTCGCCGCTCGACCGCTTGTTGCTGCAGGCCGATACCGCCATGCGCACCTTGCTGCCCTTCAGCGGCCAACCCTCCCGGCCGTCTCCGGCCATTGTCCAGCCCGACGTCGAGCTCGACGAAAGCCAGACCCGCCACATCGCCGGGCTCATGCGCATCAACCATACCGGCGAAGTCTGCGCCCAGGCGCTGTACCAAGGCCAGGCCCTGACCGCCAAGCTGCCCCAGGTGCGCAAGGCAATGGAGCATGCAGCCGAGGAAGAAATCGACCACCTGGCCTGGTGCGAACAGCGCATCCGTCAATTGGGCAGCCACCCCAGCGTGCTCAATCCGCTGTTCTACGGCATGTCGTTCGGCATCGGCGCGCTCGCCGGCATGGTCAGCGACAAGGTCAGCCTGGGCTTCGTCGCTGCCACCGAGCATCAGGTGTGCAAACACCTGGACGAACACCTGGAGCAGATCCCCCATGAGGACGAAAAGTCCCGTGCCATTCTCGAGCAGATGCGCGTCGACGAAGAGCAACACGCCGATTCGGCCCTTGAAGCAGGTGGCTATCGCTTCCCCGCGCCCGTACGTTTCGGTATGAGCATGCTGGCCAAGGTCATGACCAAAAGCACTTACCGCATCTAAGGGCACGCCAATGACGGACCGTATCGACGCCAAGGACCTGGCGCGCGCCGTACAAGCAGGAGTTCTCCAGCCGGGCCAGGACAAGGCCCTGCTGGACTTTCTGCGCCAGCAGCCAGCAGCTCGTGGCAGTTTCCAGCTGGCACACGTCGCCTTCTATTTCGGCGCCCTACTGATCATGGGGGCGATGGGCTGGCTGCTGACCGAAGCCTGGATGCGAATCGGTGATTGGGCGCTGCTGGCCATCGCCGTTCTTTACATCGGTCTTCTCACCCTGTTCGCCCTCAACCTGCAAAAACGCCAGCAACCCATCGCAGCTGGCGTCTTGGCGGCGGTCGCGGTAAGCATCGTGCCCCTGGCTGTCTTTGCCATCGAACGCCTGGCCGGGTGGTGGCCACTGGACGATCGGCAAACGGACTATCACCAGTACTACACCTATGTGCAGGGCGGATGGCTGATGATGGAGGCGGCCACGGTGGTCGCCGGTTTGTTGATGCTGCGCCTGATCCCCTACCCGTTTATCGTGATGCCGATTGCCGTGGCCTTATGGTTCATGTCGATGGACCTTAGCGAGTGGGTGTTCGGCTCGCCGTTCAGCTGGGAACAGCGGCGCACGGTTTCGCTGTGGTTCGGGCTCGGGCTGCTCATGGTGTTTCTGGTGGTCGACGGGCGCACGCATGAGGATTACGCCCACTGGGGTTACCTGGCAGGGCTGGCAGCGTTCTGGGGTGGGCTGACGATGATCGAAAGCGACAGCGAGCTGGGTAAGGCGCTGTACTGTCTGATCAACCTGGGTCTGATGGCAATGGCGGTGCTGCTGCGCCGGCCGGTGTTCATGGTGTTCGGGGCGCTGGGGGTGGCGGCTTATCTTGGCTACCTGTCTTACGAGGTATTTGCCGAGTCGCTGCTGTTCCCGGTGGTGCTGACCTTGATCGGGTTGGGGGTGATCGGGCTGGGGCTGGGTTATCAAAAGCGCCGGGAGCACCTCAGCCAGTCATTGAGGCGTTGCGTACCTCGTTGGCTGGTAGTGGCTCTCCCAGCCTTGCGCAACTGAAGAGCGCCGGGGCCGCCTTGCGGCCCTTTCGCGACGCAAGGCCGCGCCCACAGACCGCGAACCTTCGAGCGGCCTTGTGTCGCGAAAGGGCTGCGCAGCAGCCCACAAGTCTCAACCCAGCTCAACGATCTCGTAGCCGTGGGTGATTTCCACGCCCGCGCGCTCCAGCATGATCGACGCCGAGCAATATTTCTCTGCCGACAGCTCCACCGCACGCTTGACCTGAGCCTCTTTCAGCCCGCGCCCTTTGACCACGAAGTTCATATGAATCTTGGTAAACACCTTCGGGTCTTCGCTGGCGCGCTCGGCCTCCAGGAAGGCTTCGCAGCTTTCCACCGCTTGGCGCGATTTCTTCAGGATACTCACTACGTCGAAGCTGCTGCAGCCACCCAGGCCGAGCAGGAGCATTTCCATCGGGCGCACGCCCAGATTGCGGCCCCCAGCCTCGGGTGGGCCGTCCATCACCACGACGTGCCCGCTCCCCGATTCGCCAAGGAACATCGCTTCACCGGCCCATTGGATGCGTGCCTTCATCTGTCCGTACTCCTGAATCTCGCAAAAGGGTGTCAGCTTAAGCCTTGTGTGGCTGTCGGAAAAGCTCCACACGTTTGGCATTTGTGCCGAAACATCCTGCAGTGTCTGATAAGCTGGCGCCAATTGACTGACGCGTCGCGTTAGCCGACTCCCCACCAGAGCCTATGGGTCGTATCGAACAGGATTTCGTGATGGTTGCCTCAGCCCTACCCGCCAAGATCAAGAACATCGACAAGCTGCTGATGCACTGCCAGCGCCGCCGCTACACCGCCAAGAGCAACATCATCTGCGCGGGTGACCGGGCCGAAACGCTGTCGTTCATCATCAAGGGTTCAGTCACCATCCTCATTGAGGATGACGAAGGCCACGAGATGATCATCGCCTACCTCAACAGTGGCGATTTCTTCGGCGAACTGGGTTTGTTCGAACCCGCCGGCAGCGATCAGCAGCGCAGCGCCTGGGTGCGCGCCAAGACCGAGTGCGAGGTGGCGGAGATCAGCTATGACAAGTTTCGCGACCTGGCCCGCCAGGACCCGGAGATTCTCTACGCCCTCGGCAGCCAGATGGCCCAGCGCCTGCGCAACACCACGCGCAAGGTGGGCGACCTGGCCTTCTTCGACGTTACCGGCCGGGTCGCCCGTTGCCTGCTGGACCTGTGCAAGCAGCCAGACGCCATGACCCACCCGGACGGCATGCAAATCAAGATCACCCGCCAGGAAATTGGCCGTATCGTCGGGTGCTCGCGAGAAATGGTCGGCCGCGTGCTCAAGGACCTCGAGGAACGCAGCCTGGTCCAGGTCAAGGGCAAGACCATGGTGGTTTACGGTACCCGTTAGTCCTTGGGCAGCGCTGCAAGCACTTCGCTGTAAGCCTTCGACAGGCGCTCGAACCAGGGTACAGCGGGCGCCACTTCGTGCAGGGCAATATGACTATCGGCCCGGCAACGCTGCTCGAGCCCGCAACATTCATTGAAACGGTTGACCGCCGCGACCATCGACTCGCGCTCGTTATCCAGCAACAACGCACCATGCACCAGCACCACCGGCCGTTTTCCACCCAGCCCCTGGCGCCAGCGCTGGGCAGTCCCCACCAGCTTGCGGCCATTGAGGTTGACGTTATAGCGGCCGTCGCAGAAGGCCCCGTCGATCTCGCCCACCGAAGCCACACCGCCCCATTCGCGCAGTACATCGCACAACGGCAGGCAGAGGCGTTCATACGCGTTCTCGATACGGCCATGGTCGCCTTCGCTGCGTGGAGCGACATACACCAGCGCCACATTCACTGTCGAATGCGACTGAGGGACCGGCTCCCCACCGGTTTCACGCAACAGCACTGGCCAGCCAGCGATCGCCAACTCCGAGCAGGCTGCCTCGAAGTTGTCCAGGCGGCTCATGCGCCGAGGCATGACCAGCGCATGATCCGTCGGGCGCCAGAACAGCACACCACTTTCGGTTTCGCCACGGCAGACCGCAGCCAAAAGATCTTGCTCGGCGTGCAGGCCCTGCTCGACGGTGAGGGCCAGGGGTTGATCGGTCATTGATCCACCTTCGATAAAGCCGGCGATTGCCGGCTTCAACGTTGCTTAGTCCAGTTGCTGCACAGTCTTCTTCACCTGTTCAGGGAAGAACAACCGCTGCAGTTCCAACCCCGGCTGCTCGGCCCGCATGAACGCCTCACCCACCAGGAACGAGTAAACGTCATTGATTTCCATCAACTCGACATCGGCACGGTTGAGAATGCCACTCTCGGTGATGGCCAGGCGATCCCGGGGGATGCGTGGCAGCAGGTCAAGAGTGGTCTCCAGGCTGACTTCGAAAGTATGCAGGTTACGGTTGTTGACCCCCACCAGCGGGGTATCAAGCGTTTTCAACGCACGCTCCAGCTCGTCACCGTCATGTACTTCGACCAGCACGTCGAGACCGACGTCCTTGGCGGTAGCGGCCAACTCGGCCATCTTGACGTCATCGAGCGCCGACACGATCAGCAGCACGCAGTCTGCGCCCAAGGCGCGTGCTTCGATGATCTGATAAGGGTCGACCATGAAATCTTTGCGGATCACCGGCAGCGAAACAGCGGCGCGCGCCTGCTGCAGGTACTCATCGGCACCCTGGAAATAGTCCACATCGGTCAACACCGACAGGCAAGTCGCCCCGCCCTTTTCGTAACTGACGGCAATTTCCGACGGCACGAAGTTTTCGCGGATCACGCCCTTGCTCGGCGAGGCCTTCTTGATTTCGGCAATCACCGCTGGCTGCTTGCGCTTGGCTTGCTCGATCAGGGCATTGGCAAACCCGCGCGGGCCATCCGCCGCCTTGGCCAGGCGCTCCATTTCGGCGAGGCTGACGCGCGCGCTGCGCTCTGCCACTTCCTGGAACTTGCGGGCAATGATCCTTTCCAGCACCGTCGGGACACTCATGCTTCGTTCTCCACCTTGAATACCGCTGTAAAGGCACCCAGCTCCTGCAGCTTTTCCCAGGCCAGCCCGGTGTGCAGCACATCGTGGGCCAGATCCACACCAGCCTTCAGGCTCATGGCGTGGTCAGCGGCGTACAACGCAGCGCCCGCATTGAGCACTATCATCTCGGCAGCCTTCTGGCCATTCTCGGTCTTGCGCCGGCCCAGTGCATCACGGATCAACTCCAACGACGCCTGTGGGTTCTCGACTGCCAGGCCATGCAGGCTCTGGCTCTTGATGCCAAGGTCTTCAGGCTCGACCCAGTATTCGCTGATCTGGTCGTTCTTCAGTTCGGCGACAAAGGTAGGCGCGGCCAGGCTGAACTCATCCAGGCCATCCTTGGAATGCACGACCAGCACATGCTTGCTACCCAGGCGTTGCAGCACTTGCGCCAGCGGGCGGCACAAGGCCTGGCTAAATACACCAACCACCTGGTGTTTCACCCCAGCCGGATTCGTAAGCGGGCCGAGCATGTTGAACAGGGTACGCAGGCCCAGGTCGCGGCGCGGGCCTGCGGCATGTTTCATGGCCGAGTGATGGCTCTGGGCGAACATGAAGCCGATACCGAGGCTGTCAATGCAGCGCCCCACTTGGATAGGTGTCAGGTTCAGGTAGATGCCGGCAGCTTCCAGCAGGTCAGCGCTGCCGCTCTTACCGGAAACTGCGCGATTGCCATGTTTGGCCACGGTGCAGCCTGCCGCCGCCAGGACGAACGAGGAGGCGGTGGAAACGTTGAAGATGTTGGCGCCATCACCGCCCGTACCGACGATGTCGACTACGCCATCAAGGCTTTTCAGCTCGACCTTGTCAGCCAGCTCACGCATGACCGAAACCGCGCCAACGATCTCGTCGATGCTCTCGCTCTTCATGCGCATGCCCATCAGGAAGGCGCCGATCTGCGCCTCACTGCATTGGCCGGTCATGATCTGGCGCATCACATCGCGCATTTCTTCGGTGGAAAGGTCCAGGTGGCCGACAATACGGCTCAACGCGCTTTTGATATCCATGCTCGGTCCTTAGCGGCGGCCGCCGGTCTGCTTGAGGAAGTTGGCGAACAGCTCGTGGCCCTGCTCGGTCAGGATGGACTCGGGATGGAACTGCACCCCTTCAATGTTCAGTGTCTTGTGGCGCAGGCCCATGATCTCGTCGACCGAACCATCGTCATGTGCAGTCCAGGCAGTCACTTCCAGGCACTCTGGCAGGGTCTGGCGCTTGACCACCAGGGAATGGTAGCGGGTTACGGTGAGCGGGTTGTTGAGCCCGGCGAACACGCCCAGGTCGCGGTGATATACCGGGCTGGTCTTGCCGTGCATGACCTGGCGGGCACGCACTACATCGCCGCCAAACGCCTGGCCGATTGATTGGTGGCCCAGGCAGACCCCAAGGATCGGCAGCTTGCCGGCGAAATGCATAATGGCCTCGATGGACACACCGGCTTCGCTCGGCGTGCAAGGGCCAGGGGAGACGACGATGCGCTCAGGGTTGAGGGCTTCTATCTCGGCAACGGTGATTTCGTCGTTGCGAATGACTTTGACCTCGGCACCCAACTCGCCAAGGTATTGAACGACGTTGTAAGTGAATGAGTCGTAATTGTCGATCATCAGTAACATCGGGCTAAACCTCTAGAATCTACTGACTTTAAAAGTCGAACCTTCCTACACCAAAAACAGACACGGCGTTGCCACTAGGGGCGCTCGGAAACGGACAGGAAGGCAAACGGGGGCGGGCCGGACAGGCCGGCAAGAGATAAAGTCAGGCGCGCCAACGCCAACGGGCGTGGGCCTTGATAACGCGCATCAAGAGTTTGCTGACGATCAACACGGGATAGGTCTCGCTCATACTTGCAGGCACAGTAGCCTACCGGCGCGGCGGGCGCAATATGCCCGTAAATACGGGAAACGAATGGACTTGGAAGGCATGCCCCGCGATTTGCTAAGGTCGATCGGGTTGTCCTCATAAAAACAATGAAAAGGATGTTCCCAGATGCGAAAAGCACCTTTGCTACGTTTCACCTTGGCTACGTTGGCGCTCGCCTGCAGCCAGGCTTTCGCAGCCCCCTCGCCTTACTCGACAATGATCGTCTTCGGCGACAGCCTCAGCGATGCCGGGCAATTTCCTGACCTGACCGGCGGTACTGCCGGTATGCGTTTTACCAACCGTGATGAGAATGGCAACTTTGCACCTGTCTCGCCGATGATCCTCGGCGCACGCCTGGGTGTGAGCGCGGAAGATCTCAATCCGTCCACGTCCCTCGGCATACGCCCCGACGGCAACAACTGGGCCGTTGGCGGCTACACCACGCAGCAGATCCTGGATTCGATCACCACCACTTCCGAGACAGTCATTCCGCCAGGCCAACCTTTTGCCGGCCTGGTACTACGCGACAAGCCCGGGTATCTGGCCAATGGCTTGCGCGCAGACCCCAATGCCCTCTACTACCTGACCGGTGGCGGCAACGACTTTCTGCAAGGCCTGGTGAGCAGCCCTGCCGATGCCGCCGTCGCAGGATCGCGCCTGGCCGCCAGCGCCCAGGCCCTGCAACAAGGCGGTGCCCGCTACATCATGGTCTGGCTGCTACCCGACCTCGGCCAAACGCCGAATTTCAGCGGCACGCCGCAGCAAAACGCCCTGTCGCAACTGTCCAGCGTGTTCAACCAGTCACTGGTCAGCCAACTGGGCCAGATCGATGCCGAAATCATTCCACTGAACATTCCCGTACTGCTGAACGAAGCACTGGCCAGCCCGACGCAATTCGGCCTGGCCAGCGGGCAGAATCTGGTCGGCACCTGCTACAGCGGCAACAGTTGCGTGGAAAACCCGCTGTACGGCATCAATGGCACCACGCCCGACCCCACCAAGCTGCTGTTCAACGACTCGGTACACCCAACCATCGCCGGCCAGCAACTGATTGCCGACTACGGCTACTCGATCCTTTCCGCACCCTGGGAGCTGACGCTGCTGCCGGAAATGGCCCACGCCAGCCTGCGCGCGCATCAGGACGAACTACGTAATCAATGGCAGGCGCCCTGGCAGGCGGCTGGCCAATGGCAGGCCTTTGTTGCCACTGGCGCGCAAGATCTGGACTTCGACGGCGAGCGCAGTTCTGCCAACGCTGACGGGCGCGGCTACAACCTCACCCTGGGTGGCAGCTACCGGCTGAACGACGCTTGGCGCTTAGGGCTTGCCGGCGGGGTCTATCGCCAGAAACTGGAGGCAGGCGAACAAGACTCGGACTACAAGCTCGACAGCTACCTGGCCAGTGCCTTCGCCCAGTTTCGTGAGGACCGCTGGTGGGCCGACGCAGTGCTGAGCGCAGGGCACCTGGACTATCACGACCTCAAACGCACCTTCGCCCTAGGCGTGAATGACCGAAGCGAGAAAGGTGATACCGACGGCGAAGCCTGGGCTGTGACCGGTCGACTGGGATACAACCTGGCAGCCGATAGCAGTGACTGGCAGCTGGCGCCGTTCATCAGCGCCGACTACGCGCGAGTGAAGGTGGATGGTTATGACGAGAAGAGCGGACGTTCGACGGCCCTGGGCTTCGATGACCAGGAACGCACTTCGCGTCGCCTGGGCGTAGGGTTGCTGGGCAGCGTGCAAGTACTGGCCAGCACCAGGCTGTTTGCCGAGGTGGCGCAAGAACATGAGTTCGAGGATGACCAGCAGGATGTGACGATGCACCTGACGACACTGCGAGCCAATGACTTCACGCTGACCGGGTACACACCGCAGAGCGACCTGACTCGTGCCAGCCTTGGGGTCAGCCATGAGCTGGTGGCGGGGGTGCACCTGCGCGGGAGCTACAACTGGCGCAAGAGCGACGAGTTGACCCAGCAAGGAATAAGCTTGGGCGTCAGCGTCGACTTTTAACCGGATGGGGCCGCCATGCGGCCCCACGCCTGAGAATTACTCGGCAGGACGTTGCTCAGCCAACGCCACCGCACGGAACATCGCCCGGCGCTTGTTGATGGTTTCTTCCCACTCCAGCGCCGGCACCGAGTCGGCGACAATGCCGCCACCTGCCTGCACATGCAGTTCGCCGTCCTTGATCACGGCCGTGCGAATGGCAATCGCGGTATCCATGTTGCCATTCCAGGCAAAGTAGCCCACCGCACCGCCGTAGACGCCACGCTTGACCGGCTCCAGTTCGTCGATGATCTCCATCGCGCGGATCTTCGGTGCACCCGACAAGGTACCCGCCGGCAGAATCGCCCGCAGTGCATCCATCGCGGTCAAGCCTTCGGCCAGTTGCCCGGTAACGTTGGAAACGATGTGCATGACATTGGAGTAGCGCTCGATCACCATCTTTTCGGTCAAGCGCACGCTACCGGTGGAGGACACACGGCCCACATCGTTGCGGCCCAGGTCGATGAGCATCAGGTGCTCGGCGATCTCCTTGTCGTCCGAAAGCAGGTCATCTTCCAGCGCTCGGTCGGCCTCCTCGTTGGCCCCCCTTGGACGGGTACCGGCAATCGGGCGTACGGTGACCAGATTGTCTTCCACCCGCACCAGCACTTCCGGCGAACTGCCAACAACGTGGAAGTCCCCGAAGTTGAAGAAGTACATGTATGGCGTCGGGTTGAAGCAGCGCAGCGCACGGTACAAGTCTATGGGCGCTGCCTTGAAGTCGATCGACATGCGCTGGGACGGCACCACTTGCATGCAGTCACCGGCCAGGATGTACTCCTTCACGGTGTCCACAGCGCGCTCGTAATCCTCTTGGGTGAAGGAGGAGCGGAACGCCGGCTCTGCCGCCATGGGGCCGCTCAGGTCCAGGCCGCGTCGCGGCGTGATAGGTTCGCGCAGCTTGGCCAGCAGCCCTTGCAGGCGCGCCTGGCCTTGCTCGAAAGCCTGCTCTTCGGACGGATCGACCAGTACGATCGCATGCATCTTGCCGGCCAGGTTGTCGAACACCACCACGGCATCCGAAACCATCAGCAGGATATCCGGCACGCCCAGAGGGTCAGGGTTGGGGCAAGCGCCCAGGCGCTTTTCCACGTAGCGAACGCAGTCATAGCCAAAGTAGCCGACCAGGCCACCGTTGAAACGCGGCAGGCCGGCAATGTCAGCGACCTTGTAGCGGTCCTTGAAGGTTTCGACGAATGCCAGCGGGTCTTCGACATCATGGCTTTCGACCTGCACGCCATCGTGCAGAATGCTCACGTGATAGCCATGCACACGCATCACCGTGCGCGACGGCAGGCCGATCATCGAATAACGGCCCCACTTCTCACCGCCCTGCACCGACTCGAGCAGGTACGAGTTGGCCTGGTCTGCCAGCTTCAGGTAGATAGAAAGCGGGGTATCGAAGTCGGCCAGGGTTTCACAGGCCAAGGGGATGCGGTTGTAGCCGGCAGCGGCCAGGCGCAGGAATTCTTCGCGGGTCATGAGTAGCCTCGGAGCAACAATGAGAGTCGGGCAAACGGACGGGCCGGCAAAGGCCGGCGGGCAGAAGTCAGGCGCGCCAACGCCAACGGGCCAGGGCCTTGATGACTTTCATCCACAATTTGCCGGTAACCACCACGGTGGGCTCTCTGTCTTGTGAGGCTTGAAGGTCCGCCAACGTTATCCCAGTGTCGGTGACTACGCAACCAGGCAGCAGCAGGCGCAGGTCGCCTATGACCAGGCTGGGCGCTTCCTCATCGATCGGCCGGCCGTGGTTATAGCCATAGCTCAGCCCAACGCACTGCACGCCGGCGGCCTTGGCCGCCAGCACATCACTGCGCGAGTCCCCCACAAACAGCGCCTGGCCGGGCTTCACGCCGGCCATTTTCATGACGAACAGCAACGCAGCAGGGTCGGGCTTCTTCTGTGGCAGGGTATCGCCGCCAATGATCCAGCGGAAATAACGGCCGATCTTCATCTGGTCGAGCAACGGTGCGACGAAGCGTTCAGGCTTGTTGGTGATCAGCGCCATCTCCACGCCCTGCTTGCGCAGCCAGCGCAAGGTGTCGTGCACACCAGGGTATACAACCGTCAGATCATGGCTTTCGGCGTACGCCTCCATGAACAGTGCAAGGCCGCGCTCGGCCAGCTCATCGTCTACGGTCGCGTGGTCCAGGCCGCCGGCAAGTGCGCGGCGCACCAGCACCGGTGCGCCGTTGCCTACCCAGTGCCGCACGGCGTCAAGGCCGGCGGCCGGACGGCCAAGTTCGAGCAGCATGCGGTCAACGGCTGCGGCCAGGTCGGGGACTGAATCGATCAGGGTACCGTCCAGATCGAACATCACCAGCCTGGGCAGCGTCCCGGGGAACAGCTGCTCGAAGCCGCTCATGGGCGGGCCTGAGCCAGTTCGGCGCGCATCTTGGCGATCACTTCCTGATAATCCGGCGCGTTGAAGATCGCCGAGCCGGCGACGAAGGTATCTGCGCCAGCGGCAGCGATTTCGCGGATGTTGTTGACGTTCACCCCACCGTCGATTTCCAGGCGAATATCACGGCCACTGGCGTCGATCAGCGCACGGGCTTCGCGCAGCTTGTCCAAGGTGCCGGGGATGAATTTCTGCCCGCCAAAGCCTGGGTTGACGCTCATCAGCAGCACCATGTCGACCTTGTCCATCACGTACTTCAGCGCGTCCAGGCTGGTAGCCGGGTTGAACACCAGGCCGGCCTTGCAGCCACCGTCACGGATCAGCTGCAGCGAGCGGTCGATGTGCTGCGAGGCTTCCGGGTGGAAGGTGATGTAGCTGGCACCGGCTTCGATGAAGTCACCGATGATGCGGTCTACCGGGCTGACCATCAGATGCACATCGATCGGCGCGGTCACACCGTACTTGCGCAAGGCGGTGCAGACCATCGGGCCAATGGTCAGGTTGGGTACGTAGTGGTTGTCCATCACGTCGAAGTGGACGATGTCGGCACCCGCGGCCAGTACCTTGTCGACATCCTCGCCCAGACGGGCGAAATCGGCGGAGAGAATGGAGGGGGCAATAGCGTAGGGCTGC
Organism: Pseudomonas sp. BNK-30; assembly: GCF_047456185.1. Taxonomy (NCBI): domain Bacteria; kingdom Pseudomonadati; phylum Pseudomonadota; class Gammaproteobacteria; order Pseudomonadales; family Pseudomonadaceae; genus Pseudomonas; species Pseudomonas sp. BNK-30. The sequence continues at coordinate 5,218,557 of NZ_CP179904.1, read as the reverse complement.
ATGGCGCACCTGTTGGCAGAATCTAGGTGGCGCGCATTGTAACTCAGCGAACTGGATAGGGGCTGATTGGCATCAATCCGTGTGAAGGGGTCACTGCGACGCCAGCATCGGCCTTTTCGCAGGCAGTCCTGCGAAAAGGCCGATCAATCACGCAGGCTGCTGAGTCCTCAGCTTCTCACTGCGCCCGCGCAACCACTCCAGGGTCAGCAGCAGCACCACCGAAAAACCGATCAGCAAGGTCGCCGCCGCTGCAATCGTCGGGCTCAAGTTCTCGCGAATGCCGCTGAACATCTGCCGCGGCAGGGTGGCCTGTTCTGGCCCGGCGAGGAACAGCGTCACCACCACCTCATCGAACGAGGTCGCGAAGGCGAACAGCGCCCCAGAGATCACTCCGGGGGCGATCAGCGGCAAGGTGACCCTGCGAAACGCAACCACCGGTGAGGCCCCCAGGCTGGCAGCCGCACGCACCAGGTTGTAATTGAAGCCTTGCAAGGTCGCCGACACGGTAATGATGACGAACGGCACACCCAGCACCGCGTGCACCAGGATCAGCGAAATGAAGCTGTTACCCATCCCCAACGGGGCAAAGAACAGGTAGCTGGCTACACCAATGATCACCACCGGCACCACCATCGGCGAAATCACCAGCGCCATGACCAGCGACTTGCCCGGAAAATCGGCGCGGGTAAGCCCGATCGCTGCCAGCGTACCGAACACCATGGCCAGCAGCGTGGCCGCCGGGGCGACGATGACGCTGTTCCTCAGGGCGCGCATCCACTCGGCCGAGGCGAAGAAATCGTGATACCACTGCAGGGAAAAGCCTTGCAGTGGGTACACCAGGAAGCTGCCACTGTTGAACGACAGCGGCACGATCACCAGTACCGGCAACACCAGAAACAGCAATATCAGGCCACAAAGGATACGCAGGCTGTAGAACCACACCCGTTCCACGGGCGACATGTATGGGCTAAGCATCACTAGGCTCCTCAGCTCAGGCGCAGGCGGCTGGCACCGACCAGCCAGCTATAGATCAGGTACAGCAGCACGGTCGCCAGCAGCAACAGCCCGCCCAGCGCGGTAGCCATGCCCCAGTTGATGCTGGTGTTGGTATAGAAGGCCACGAAGTAGCTGACCATCTGGTCGTTCGGGCTGCCGAGCAGCGCCGGGGTGATGTAGTAACCGATGGCCAGGATGAACACCAGCAGGCAACCGGCGCCCACGCCCGCGTAGGTCTGCGGGAAGTACACCCGCCAGAAGCTGGCGAACGGGTGGCAACCCAAGGAGATCGCTGCACGCATGTAGCTCGGCGAAATGCCCTTCATCACGCTGTATAGCGGCAGGATCATGAACGGCAAGAGGATGTGGACCATCGAGATGTACACGCCGGTGCGGTTGAACACCAGCTCCAGCGGCTGATCGATGATGCCCATGGCCATCAATGCACTGTTGATCAGGCCGCCTGACTGCAGCAGTACGATCCACGCTGCCACCCGCACCAGAATCGACGTCCAGAACGGCAGCAACACCAATATCATCAACAGGTTGCCCTGGCGGGTCGGCAGGTTGGCCAGCAGGTAAGCCAGCGGATACGCCAGCACCAGGCAGATGGCCGTGATCACCACACCCATCCACAGGGTGCGGGCAAAGATGTCCAGGTAGATGGACTGGTCGGGGGTGGCCTTGGCCAACTCGCCGAGGTCATCGATACGGTGGTCGACCGATGCCAGCAGGTAATAAGAAGTCACGCTGCTGGTGTTGCGGCGGATCGCCTGCCAGTAAGCCGGGTCGCCCCAACGTTCATCGAGGGCCTGCAAGGCCTCTTTGTAAGAGGCAGGTTCGGCCTTGAACGGCAGCGCCCGAGCGGTCTTGGAGAGCAGGCTGCGGTAGCCGGCCAGCTCCATGTTCAGGCGTTTGGACAGGTCGCCCAAGGTCTGGTTCTTGCGCGATTCGGCCAGGTCCTGGCTCAGGGCCTTGTAAACCTCCTCGCCAGGCAGGCTCTTGCCATCCCACTGCGACACAGCCTGGACCGTGCGCGGCAGGCCGCCGACCACTTCCGGGTTGTCGACGCTCTTGAACAGCAGCGCCGCGATGGGCACCAGGAACACCAGCAGGAGAAACAGCGCCAGCGGCGCGATGAGCGCCTGCGCCTTCCAGCGGTTGACCCGCTCGGCGTGCTTGAGGCGCTGCTTGAGACTTGGACCTGCGCCTTCGTTGAGGGGCACTGCAATGGCCATGGCGAACTCCGCAAAAACAGGGGAACAGGGAGCGCCAGCCAACGGGCCGGCGCTCCTTCGAGGCGCCTTACTTCTTCGCCGCCCAGGCGTTGAAGCGTTGCTCCAGTTGCTCGCTGTTGTCGGCCCAGAAGGCCACATCGATCTGCACCTGGTTGGCGATGTTTTCAGGCGTGGTCGGCATGTCCTTCTTCACCGCGTCCGCCAGCAGCGGCACGGCTTTGGAGTTGGCCGGGCCGTAGGCGATGTTCTCGGAGTAGGTCTTCTGCTGCTCGGGCTGAACGGTATAAGCGATGAATTGCTTCGCTTCCTCGACATTCTTGGCCCCTTTCGGGATGGCCCAAGCGTCGAAGTCGTAGATGCCACCGTTCCACACCACCTTGAGGTTGCTCTCTTTCTGCACCGCAGCAATGCGCCCGTTGTAGGCCGAGCTCATGACCACATCACCCGAGGCCAGGTACTGCGGCGGCTGGGCGCCCGCTTCCCACCACTGGATGCTCGGCTTGAGTTCGTCGAGTTTCTTGAAGGCGCGGTCCACGCCGCCCTTGGTGGCCAGCACCTGGTACACATCCTTGGGCGCAACGCCGTCGGCCATCAGGGCGAACTCGAGCGTGTACTTCGCGCCCTTGCGCAGGCCGCGCTTGCCCGGGAATTTCTTCGTGTCCCAGAAATCGGCCCAGCTGGTCGGGGCTGTCTTGAGCTTGTCAGCGTTGTAGGCCAGCACCGTGGACCAAACGAAGAAGCCCACGCCGCACGGCTGGATGGCGCCCTTCACATAATCGCTTTCGTTGCCGAACAGAGCCGGGTCGAGCTCCTCGAACATGCCTTCATCGCAACCACGGGCCAGTTCTGGCGACTCCACCTCCACCAGGTTCCAGGACACGCTGTTGGTGTCGACCATGGCTTTGATCTTGGCCATTTCACCGTTGTACTCGCCAGCGACGATCTTGCCCTTGCCGGCCTTCTCCCATGGCTCGTAGAACGCCTTGACCTGGGCCGCCTTGTTGGCGCCGCCGAAGGACACTACGGTCAGGTCTGCCGCCATGGCCTGGCCGGCGGCGAACAGGCCAAGGGCCAGGGCGGTCAGTTTCAGCTGCTTGCGCATTATTATTCTCTCCACAGTACAGGGTTGGTGAAGCAATCCATCAGTGGGCTTCGGCAATCGGATCGAGCGCGCGCGCGTGCTCCACCTCCCAGCCCAGCGGTACCACATCGCCCACGGCCAAGGCCGGGTCGAGCTCGGCAATCGGCTGTTTCACGAAAAAGTCAGCCTTGCCACAGACTTCCAGACGTACCCGTACATGGTCGCCCAGGTAGATGAACTCGGCCACGCGGCCGGAGAAGCGATTGACGCAGCTTTGGCTGTGGCCATTGAGGCGCACGCGCTCCGGGCGTACCGACAGGGTCACCGGCTCCCCAGCCTGGCCGACGTTCACCGCCAGCGCCTCGACCCGCTCGCCGCGGGCCAGCTGCACCTGGCAACGATGACCGTCACTGGCCAGCAGCGTGCCGTTGATGCGGTTGTTCTCGCCGATGAAGTTGGCGACGAAGGTGTTGCGCGGCTCCTCATAAAGAGTGCGCGGGTCGGCGATCTGCTGGATCTCGCCCTCATGGAACACGGCCACACGGTCGGACATGGTCAACGCCTCGCCCTGGTCGTGGGTTACGTAGACCACGGTTACACCCAGGCGCTGGTGGATATGCTTGATCTCCATCTGCATGTGTTCACGCAGCTGCTTGTCCAGCGCGCCGAGCGGCTCGTCCATCAGCACCAGCTGCGGCTCGAACACCAACGCCCTGGCCAAGGCCACGCGCTGCTGCTGGCCACCGGAAAGCTGGCCAGGGTAGCGTTTGGCGAAGGCATCGAGCTGCACCATGTTCAGTACCCGCTTGACCCGCTCACTGATGTCGGTCTTGCTCAGGTTGCGCACGCTCAGCGGAAAAGCGAGGTTTTCCGCCACGGTCATGTGGGGGAACAGTGCGTAGTTCTGGAACACCATGCCAATGTCACGTTTGTGCGGCGGCACGTTATTGATGGAGCGCCCGGCCAACTGGATTTCACCGGCGGTCGGGGTCTCGAAACCCGCCAGCATCATCAGGCTGGTGGTCTTGCCCGAGCCGGAAGGGCCGAGCAAGGTGAGGAATTCACCCTTGCGAATGTCCAGGTTGAGGTCTTTGACGATCAGCGATTCGCCGTCGTAGCTCTTCTGCACACCACGGAAACTGACCAGCGTCTCACCGGTGGTCGCGTTCGAATTCGCCTCGCTCATGCCTGCACCTTCTTGTTGGAATGACTGCGTAGGCAAAGACTAAAGAAGACGCAAGCGCCCGGAAATCGGGGGCGCTGAGAGAATGCCATCATCCGGTTGGAAGAGTTTGTGTAGGGATTGCCCTACACCGATGGCGGGATTGGAATGCAAGTCTCAGCCAGCCAGCGGGAAAGCGGTGCCTGGCAGATAACCTATGTCGCAAACAGAACGGTCATACCAGCTTGTGCTCCATGGCGTACTTCACCAGTTCAGCCAGCGAGTTGACCTTGAGTTTCTGCATCAGCCTCGCCTTGTGGGTGCTGATGGTCTTGCTGGAGAGCGCCAGCTGCTGAGCGATATCGTTGACGTTGGCACCTTGAGCCAAGCGTTCGAACACCGAGAACTCGCGCTCCGACAGCAGAGTATGCAGCGGCCGAGTTTCGGTCAGGCCAACCTCGAAGACCATGCGGTCGGCCAACGCCGGATCGATGTAGCGCCCGCCGCCGGCCACTCGGCGGATTGCGGTCAGCAGCAAAGCAGGGTCACTGTCCTTGGTGGCATAGCCGGCAGCGCCGGCCTTGAGCGCGCGCGCGGCCATCTGCGCTTCGTCGTGCATCGACAGCATCAGGATCGCCGGCGGGTTGTGCAGCGCGCGGATCCGCGCAATCGCCTCCAACCCACTGACACCGGGCATCGAGATATCCAGCAACACCACTTCGCAGGCGGTGTGGCGCAGGGTTTCCAGCAGCTGTTCACCATTACCGGCCTCCCCCACCACCTGCATGTCCTTGGCCAGGCCGATCAACTGCTTGATACCTTCGCGGACAATGGTGTGGTCTTCGGCCACCAGCACTCGAATCACGATCGTTCTCCTAATCCAACGCTATGGTCACGCTCAGGCTGGTACCTTCACCTGGCTCGCTATTCAACACCATGCTGCCACCGAGCATCAGTACCCGCTCACGCAGCCCCACAAGGCCGAACGAGGTTGGCCGTGGCTGGTCCAGGCAGAACCCGCTACCGTCATCACTGACCGTCATACGCAGTTTTTCGCCCTCGCGCACCAGCTCTACCTCGACACTGTGCGCCTGGGCGTGGCGCATTACGTTGGTCAGAGCCTCCTGCAGGATACGGAACAAGCCGATAGCTTTTGCATCGCTCAATGCTGGCAGATTATCCGGTACCTGCACCAGGCAAGGGATCTGCGTGCGCGCTTCGAAGCGCCGTGCCTGCCATTCGATGGCCGAGGCGATACCGGCGTCCAGGATCGGCGGGCGCAGCGCCGTTGCCACATCGCGCACCAGTTGGAACAGCTGAGCGATCAGGCGCTTCATGCTGGCCAGGCGCTCGTTCAGCGCAGGGTCAAGCTCGGCAAAAGCCAGTTCGCACATCGACACTTCAAGCTTGAGCACGGTCAGCATCTGCCCCAGTTCATCGTGCACTTCGCGGGCGATACGGGCCTTTTCTTCCTCGCGCACGCTCTCCAGGTGTGCCGACAGTTCACGCAGTTGCTCCTGGGACCTCGCAAGCGCCAGCTCCGCGCGCTTGCTCTGGGTAATGTCCCAGACAATACCGTCCCAGACCACCCGGCCGTTGGCCAGGCGGCGGGTACTGGCCTTGATGTCGGCCCACCGCTGCTCACCTTCACGGGTGAGGATTCGCCCTTGCCAGGACCAGTCCTGATCGCTGGCAATGGCCAAGTCCTGCACCTGGTGGTAGTCAGCACGATCTTGCGGGTGGACCAGATTGCGCAAGCCCATCTGCGGGTGCTGGATCTGCGCGGGCGTATAACCCACCAACGCCTCACTGCCCTCGCTGATGTAGGGGAACTCCGGGTCCCCTTCCGCTGGTGCGGGTTCCAGACGGAACACCAGCCCCGGCACATTGCCAGCAATACCCTTGAGCCGCGCCTCGCTTTCACGCAGCGCCGCCAGGGCGCGGTGGCGTTCGGTGACATCGGCAAGGTACACCACCAGGTACTCGGCATCGCGAAAGCGCAGGAAGCTCAACGACAACTCAACAGGCAACAGACTGCCGTCGGCGCACAGGCATTGGGTTTCGAACTGCCGAGCCCCGGCCTCCCCGGCTCGCGCGGCCCGCCACAACTGCAGCCAGCGGTCCATGCTCAGGTTCGGCTCGAAGTCGCTCAGCGGACGCTCCAGCAACGCCGCCTCGGCATAACCCAGCATGCGCCCCACCGCGTGGTTGGCGTAACGCACGTGGCTGTCCCAGTTGACCCAGAGGATGCCCACCGTACTCTGGTCGATGGCGAACTGGCTCAGGCGCAGTGCCTCCTCGCGCACCTGCCGCTCAGCCAGGTGCTCCCGCGCCGCCAGCAGGCTACGCTCGAGCTGGCGCTGCTGGCGGCGCTGCCACACCAGGGTGGCCCCGGCACACAGCAGCAACATGCCGAACAGCAACGCAAGGTTTTGCCAGAAACCGGTGGAGTCGCTCAGACGCGGGTATTTGGGCTGCAACCAACGCTGATGCAGTTGCTCCAGCTCTTTGGCGGGCATGGCCTGCAGGCCCCGTTCAAGCACATCGGCCAGCAACGGCCAGTCACGCCGCGAACCCACGCGCAATAATTGCGGCAGGCCGATATCGCCGAGCACTGCCAGGTCACCGAACTCGCTTTCACGGGACAACCGGCTGAGCTGGGCTTCATCCAGCACCGCGTAGCTGGCCTGGCCCCCTACCACCAGTTGCAAGGCCTGGCGCTCGTTGGGCACACCTTGCAGGTTGAGATTGGCGTAATTGCCCCGCAGGTAATCGGCCAGCACGCTGGGCATGCGTACCGCCACACGCTCGTTGGCTTCAAGCTTTTCCAGCTCGACGGCCAACGCACCGGTCCGCGGCCCCACCACAAGTTGCGGCACACGCATATAGGGGTCGCTGAACAACCACAGACGCAAGCTGGCCGGTGTTTGTGTAAGGCCCGGGGCAAAGTCGATTTCACCCGCCTGCAGGGCGTGTTCGAGGCTGGCCTGGTCAGTGAAGTTACGCCAGGTGAGGTCCAGCTTGAGCGCCTGCGCCAGCCAGTTCACCAGCTCGACATTGGCCCCGTAGAGTTGCTGCAGACGGCGGTCGAATTGGGCATAGGGCGCCTGCAGCACCAGGCCGACCCGCAGGCTGCGATGGGTGTCCAGCCATTGCTGCTGGGCAGGTTCGAGTACCACCGCAGGTGCTGCCTCAGGCCTTGCCAAGGCAATCAAGGGTAGCCACAAGCAGCCGATAACCAACAGGCGACGCAATCGCTTCATCTACACGCTCGTCTTGGCAAGGGCGGCCATGCAGCATGGCCGTCGCGGGCAAATACTATTAGGCTGCCGGTATCATTCTGGCCTTGGGTTGATTCATGTTCACACTTTATCGCACGACGCTGGCAATGTGCTGCCTTGCCTCGCTCCTACCACTTGGTGCCCTGGCCGCCGACGCCGAAAAACCAGCAACCGAAGAGGCTGCCGCCGCACCTGCGCCACGCCCACCGCTGCTGGAGCGTAGCCAGGAAGATGCGCAGGCCCTTGAACGCCTGTTGCCCAAAGCCGAGCAGCAAACGCTGGAAGCCGGGTCCGACAGCTTCCTGGCCCTGTGGAAACCAGCCAACGACAGCGACCCGCAAGGCACGGTGATCATCGTCCCTGGCGCCGGAGAAACCGCCGACTGGCCCAATGCGGTCGGCCCGTTGCGACGCAAGTTCCCTGACGCCGGCTGGAACAGCCTCAGCGTGAGCCTGCCCGACCTGCTCGCCGATAGCCCACAGGCACGGGTCCAGGCCACGCCAGCTGCCGCACCGCAGCCAGAGCAGGGCGAGAGCGCACCGGCAAAGGAAACCCCCGTCGATGCCAACGCCAACGTGGCCCAGGCTACTGCGGCGGATGCCGACACGGCAGAAAGCACCGATGCCGAACAGGCCAGCGAACAGAACGATCAGGCTGATGCCGAACGCATCTTCGCGCGCCTGGATGCTGCGGTGGCGTACGCTCAGCAACAGAACTCACGCAGCATCGTGCTGATCGGCCATGGCAGCGGCGCCTACTGGGCAGCCCGCTACCTGGGCGAGAAGCAACCACCGCAGGTACAGAAGCTGGTGATGATCGCCGCGCAGACCCCGGCAAGGGTCGAGCACGATCTGGAAAGCCTGACACCTACCCTCAAAGTGCCGACTGCCGATATCTACTACGCAACCCGCACCGGCGACCGCAATGCCGCCATGCAACGCCTGCAGGCCAGCAAGCGCCAGAAAGACAGCCAGTACAAGCAGCTTTCGCTGATTGCGATGCCGGGGAACAAGAGCGCGGAACAGGAACAGTTGTTCCGCCGGGCCAGGGGGTGGATGAGCCCGCAGGAATGAAGTGACGGGCCAGCTCCGGCCGTTGCACCAGCAGGCTGGCTGCCACAGGTACAGCGCCGCTCGCCGGTGACAGGGGCCTTAGAGCCCCCGCCGTTTACGGATCAACGCATAAGCCTGGTGCAGCTCTCGAGTGCGTTCGGTCGCCTCTCTGAGCTGCGCTTCACTGGCACCGCTCCCGGCCAGCTTGTCCGGATGGTGCCGGCTGACCAGCCGGCGATAGGCCTGCTTGACCCGGTCGCCTTCCGTATCGGCATCTATCCCCAGCAAGCGCAGCGCAGCCGCATAGGTCATGACGCTACTGGCCGTGCTCATTTTGCGTGGCTCATATTCCAGCGACATGGCCTGCACCTGGCGCCGGCTGAGCCCCAGCTTCTGCCCCCAGTCCAGCAGCAGTTCCCGCTCATGATCCCCGGCCTTGCCGTCAGCCCAAGCCATACGCCAACACGCCCGCAACGTGCCCTCGGCCGCATGTGGCTGCAAGCGAATGCGACGCAGGTGGTGGGCCAAGCGGTCCTTGCCCGCCTTGCCGCGGTTGAAGGCGGCAATCGCGCGCATCCTGGCGGCCTCGGCCAGCCCCAGCCGGACCATCTCCTGGCGCGCCTGCTGAATATGCTGTTCGCCCACTCGCCCATCGCTTTTGGCCAGCCGCCCAAGCAGGACGAACAACAACTCTTCGTCACGCAGGGCCGGCCGGCCTCCCAACCGTTCGCGCATGTCTTCCCAACCCTGCACACGCAGGCGCCGATCCATGGCTTGGCCAAGCAATGCCCCCAGCAGCGCGCCAGGGATGCTGGCGACAGCGAAACCCGCGCCTAGCCCGATTACCGTGCCTGGCCACCACATCTCAGGCACGCTCGCGTATAAGGCGTTCGGCCTCGGCCAGGCGCTCCTGGGTACCGACATCGACCCAGGCGCCACGGTAGTGCTCGCCGGTCACCTTGCCTGCCGACATGGCTTGGCGCAGAAGTGGCGCCAGTTTGAAGGCCCCCGCCTGGCAACCTGCGAACAAGGCTGGATGCAGCACTGAAAGGCCGCTGAAGGTCAGGGTGCCAGGGGGCTCGTCACCGTCCACCACCTGCCCACCTTGCAGGCGGAAGTCGCCCCGCCCGTGATGGCCAGGGTTATCGACCAGCACCAGATGCGCCAGGCCCTGCAGCGGTGCACGCAAGCGCGCGAACGGGTAATCGGTCCAGACATCGCCATTGACCAGCAGGAACGGGGCGTCGCCCAGCAAAGGCAATGCCTGGAATATCCCGCCCCCCGTCTCCAGCGGCTCGCCCTCAGGGGAGTAGCGAATGCTCAGGCCGAAGCGGCTGCCATCGCCGAGGTGATCCTCGATCTGCTGGCCAAGCCAGGCATGGTTGATCACCACGTCGGTAAAACCGGCCGCCGCCAGGGCACGCAGGTGGTATTCGATCAACGGCTGGCCGGCCACGGGCAGCAACGGCTTTGGCGTGTGCAGGGTCAGCGGGCGCATGCGCTCGCCCTTGCCTGCGGCGAGAATCATCGCTTTCATGCACGCGCTCCGGCCTTGAGTTCGGCGATCAGCTGGCCGAGCTCGGCCAGTTCAGGGCGACGGCCGACCACTTCGTCTATATAGGCGAAGAAACGCGGCACATCAGCCAGGTAGCGCGGCTTGCCGTCACGGTGGCAGATACGCGCGAAGATACCGATCACCTTCAGATGGCGCTGCACACCCATCAGGTCGCTGGCGCGCTGGAAATCTTCGAACGACGGCTGAACCGGGATCCCGGCGGCTTGCGCTTTGTCCCAGTAGTTGCGCAACCAGCCTTCGACTCGCGCTTGTGGCCAACTGAGGAAAGCGTCCTTGAACAGGCAGGTAATGTCATAGGTGACCGGACCGTACACCGCGTCCTGGAAGTCGAGCACGCCCGGGTTCGGTTCGCTCTGCATCAGGTTGCGCGGCATGTAGTCGCGGTGCACCAGCACCTTGGGTTGGGCAAGGGCACTGTCGATCAGCAACTGGCTGATGCGCTGCCAACTGGCCTGCTGCGCCTCGTTGAAGGCCAGGCCGAGCTCACGCCCGACATACCACTCGGGGAACAGCTCGACCTCACGGCGCAGCAAGGCGTCGTCATAGCTCGGCAACGGCGCTTCCATCGGCAGGCGCTGGAACGCCAGCAGGGCGTCGATCGCGTCGGCAAACAATGCATCGGCGTTATCCGGGTTAATGATGTCGAGGTATGTCTGATGGCCCAGATCCCCCAGCAACAGGAAACCACGGTCCAGATCTTGGGCATGAATCACCGGTACATGCACGCCCGCACTGGCCAGCAGATGGTCGATGGCAACGAACGGGCGGCAGTTTTCCTGTGGCGGCGGCGCATCCATGATCACAAAACTGTGGCCTGCGCCCTGCCAGCGGAAGTAACGGCGAAAGCTCGCATCGCTGCTGGCGGCGGTCAGGCTGCCTTCGGGCACCTCGCCCCAGGCGTTGTTGCGGAAAAGAACATTGAGCTGCTCGGCGAGCCAGACAGTCAGTTGTTGCAGGCGTACATCGTGGTCAGGCATTACAAGGGTCTCCGACGGCCCTAGCCGTCAAGCGGGTCATGCTTTATTATCCAGCATCTTTTTCAGACCATCGAGAGGCGTGCGGCCCCACACGCGGGCAGATGGCACGCAGGAAGCCCGGACTAATAAGATGGCATTGAAATCCCCCGCGTTTCGTAGAAAGTTTCCGTTGCTGGTCACCGGCGGTCTGCTGGCCCTGCAACCTTTTGCCACCTCGTACGTGGTAGCAGCCGAGCAGTTCGACTGCCAAGTGTCCGCCTCCGGTGGTTGGGACTGCAAGCCCAAGAGCCCAGTCAACAACTTGCCACCGCGCCCAGTGCATGACGGCGCTGCGCTCACTTCCGGCACCGAGGCCCCATCGGCCGAGGCCGAAAGTGCTGACAAGCCGGTGCTGGTCACCGAGAGCAAAGGCCGTGGCCTGAAGTCGCGCAGCGAGGATTACAGCCATCTCGATTGGGTCCCGCGCGAAAAGCTCACCGCTGCCCAGCTGGCCGAAACCGGCCCGTACTGCGGTGGCGCGTACATCGAGCCGACTCGCCCTGGCATGGCCGACACCACGCCCAAGGACGAATCGCCGACCTACATCAACGCCAAGGTCTCCAAGTACCAGCAGGAGCAGCAGATCGCTACCCTCGCCGGTGACGTGGTCATGCGCCAAGGCAGCATGCAGGCCGAAGCCGATGAGGCCAACCTGTACCAGGCCGAGAACCGTGGCGAGCTCAAGGGCAACGTCAGGATTCGCGACAACGGCTCGCTGGTCGTGGGCGACGAGGCGCAGATCCAGCTCGACACGGGCGAAGCCCAGGTCGACAACGCCGAATACGTGATGCACAAGTCGCACATCCGCGGCAACGCCCTGTACGCCAAGCGTAGCGAGAACGCCATCATCCGCCTCAAGGATGGTACCTACACCACGTGCGAACCGGGCAGCAACGCCTGGCAGCTCAAGGGCAACAACATCACCCTGAACCCGGCCACCGGCTTCGGTACCGCGACCAACGTCACCCTGCGGGTCAAGGATTTCCCGGTGTTCTACACACCGTACATCTATTTCCCGATCGACGACCGTCGCCAATCCGGCTTCCTGCCACCGTCGTTCAGCAGCACCAGCGACACCGGCTTCATGCTGGTCACGCCGTACTACTTCAACCTGGCGCCCAACTACGACGCCACGTTGTACCCGCGTTACATGACCAAGCGTGGCTTGCTGATGGAAGGCGAATTCCGCTACCTGACCAAGTCCAGCGAAGGCCAGCTCGGCGGCGCGTACCTGAATGACAAGAACGACGATCGCAAAGAGCAGACTGATTACGAAGATCAGCGCTGGATGGTCAACTGGCAGCACAAAGGTGGCCTGGACGAGCGCCTGTTGGCCGAGGTGGACTACACCGACATCAGCGACCCGTTCTACTTCCAGGACCTGGAGTCTGACCAGATCGGCGTCGAGAGCAAAGATGCGCTGAACCAGCAAGGCGCACTGACCTATCGCGGCGACAGCTACCAGGCTCGCCTGAACTTGCAGGCCTACGAGATGGCCACCATCTCGAAGATCACCCCATATAACAAGCTGCCTCAAATCACCCTGAACGGCATGCTGCCGTACCACCCAGGTGGCTTCGACTTCAGCTACAATACCGAAGCCGTGCGCTTTGATCGCGACCTGAAGAACGGCCCCGTCTTCAACGAAGATGGCCAGCTGGACACTACTGCCGGTGCCAACGGCCAGCGTCTTGACGAGAACATCTTCGGCCTGGCAAGGGCCAACGGTAACCGCCTGAACATCGCGCCGGCCATCAGCCTGCCGATGGAGGCCAGCTACGGCTACGTGAAGCCGAAGCTGACCTACATGTACACCAACTACGATCTGGACCTGGACAGCGAAGGCAAATCTGACCTGGCCAGTGCCTCGCAAGCCACACGCGACCTGCGCGGTGACTTCTCGAGCAGCCAGAGCCGCGACATCCCGATTTTCAGCGTAGACAGCGGCCTGTACTTCGACCGCGACACCTCGCTGTTCGGCACCAACTACCGTCAAACCCTCGAACCGCGCCTGTTCTATCTCTACGTCCCGTACAAAGACCAGATGGACATCCCGCTGTTCGACACGGGTGAAACGCTGTTCAGTTACGACTCCCTGTTCCGTGAAAACCGCTTCAGCGGCACCGACCGCATCGGTGACGAGAACAAGCTGTCGCTGGGGCTGACCACGCGGTGGATCGAAGAAAACGGCTTCGAGCGCCAGTTCCTGAGCATTGGCCAGGCTTACTACTTCAAGGATCGCAAGGTCCAGCTGCCAGGCATCGACTATCGCACCCGCACCGACTCGCAGGCAGATGTGTCGCCTTACGCCCTGCTGTACGGCTACCGCTTCAACCGCGACTGGCGCTTCAACGCCAACTACAACTGGGACCCGGAAACCAGCAGCCCACGCTCGGGTGCCGCGATGTTCCATTACCAGCCGGAAGACAACCCGAACAAGGTCGTCAACCTGGGCTATCGCTACCGCAACGACACCATCGCCTACGACTCCACCACCGGTACCTGGAAAGTGGGCGGCGGCGACTATGGCACGCCGGGCAGCGCGAACTACATCAAGGATTACTACAAGATCCAGCAGCACGACTTCTCGGTCATCTGGCCGATCGTGCCGCAATGGAGCGTGATCGCCCGCTGGCAGCACGATTACAACCGCAACCGCACCCTGGAAGCCATGGGCGGTTTCGAGTATGACAACTGCTGCTGGAAACTGCGTCTGATCAACCGCTACTGGATCGACTACGACGACTTCAGCCAGGCTACCCCACAGAACGAGAAAGGCGACCACGGCATCTTCCTTCAGATCGTGCTCAAAGGTCTCGGTGGTGTGGTAGGCAACAAGGTCGAATCGTTCCTCGACGAAGGCATTCAAGGTTACCGTACACGTGAAGACCAAGCTTATTGATCGTCTGCGCCCAGTGTTGCTGGGCGCTGTATTGCTGAGTGGCGCGGTGCATGCCGCGGTGCAACCCCTGGATCGTGTGGTGGCCATCGTCGACAACGACGTGGTCATGCAAAGCCAACTGGACCAGCGCGTCCAGGAGGTTCAGCAAACCATCGCCAAGCGCGGCGGCGGCGTACCGCCGACCAGCGCGCTGGAGCAGCAGGTACTGGAACGCCTGATCGTCGAGAACCTGCAGCTGCAGATCGGTGAACGTTCGGGCATCCGCATCACCGACGAGGAACTCAACCAGGCCATCGGCACCATTGCCCAGCGCAATGGCATGTCGCTGGACCAGTTCCGCGCCGCGCTGGCCCGCGACGGCCTGTCGTTCGACGACGCCCGCGAGCAGGTCAAACGCGAGATGATCATCAGCCGCGTGCGCCAGCGCCGTGTGGCCGAGCGCATCCAGGTTTCCGAGCAGGAAGTGAAAAACTTCCTCGCCTCGGACCTGGGCAAGATGCAGATGTCCGAAGACTACCGTCTGGCCAACATCCTCATCCCAACCCCGGAAGGCGCCAACTCGGACGACATCCAGAAGGCTGCGCGCAAGGTCGGTGACGTGTACCAGCAACTGCGCCAGGGCGCTGACTTTGGCCAGATGGCGATTGCCAACTCGGCCAGCGAGAACGCCCTTGAAGGTGGCGAGATGGGCTGGCGTAAAGCTGGCCAGTTGCCGCCTGAATTTGCCAAGCTGCTCAGCAGCATGGCCACGGGCGACATCACCCAGCCACTGCGCATCCCTAGCGGCTTCATCATCATCAAGCTCGAAGAGAAGCGCGGCGGCAGCGAAAACGTGCTGCGTGACGAAGTGCATGTACGCCACATCCTGATCAAGCCAAGCGAAATCCGCAGCGAAGCCGCCACCGAGCAGCTGGCTGAGCGCCTGTACGAACGGATCAAGGACGGCGAAGACTTCGCCGAGCTGGCGAAAAGCTTCTCGGAAGACCCGGGTTCAGCGCTTAACGGCGGTGACCTCAACTGGGTCGATCCGAACAGCCTGGTACCGGAGTTCCGCGAGCAGATGGCCAACGCCCAGCAGGGTGTCGTGACCAAACCGTTCAAGACCCAGTACGGCTGGCATGTCCTGGAAGTGCTGGGCCGTCGTGCCACCGACAGCACCGAACAGGCACGCGAGCAGCAGGCAATGAACGTACTGCGTAACCGCAAGTACGACGAAGAGCTGCAGACCTGGCTGCGCCAGATCCGCGACGAAGCCTACGTTGAAATCAAGCTGCCTGGCGCTGACCAGGCCGCACAGTGAAGCCCCTGCGCTTCGCCGTCACTCCCGGCGAACCGGCCGGCATAGGCCCCGACCTGTGCCTGCTGCTCGCCGCCGAGCCCCAGCCTCACCCCCTGATCGCCATCACCAGCCGTGACCTGCTCGCCGAGCGGGCCACGCAGCTGGGGCTGGCCGTCAACCTGCTTGCGGTAGCGCCGGGCCACTGGCCTGACCAGCCGGCGCCGGCAGGTAGCCTCTACGTCTGGGATACTCCCCTGGCCGCCCCCGTGGTGCCGGGCATGCTGGACAAGGCCAACGCGGCTTTTGTCCTGCAGACCCTGACGCGGGCCGGGCAAGGCTGCCTTGAAGGGCATTTCGCCGGTATGATCACGGCCCCTGTGCACAAGGGCGTGATCAACGAAAGCGGCATCGCCTTTTCCGGGCATACCGAATTCCTGGCAGAGCTGACCCACACCGCCCAGGTCGTGATGATGCTGGCGACCCATGGCCTGCGCGTGGCGCTGGTAACCACGCACCTGCCACTGCGCGACATCGCGGACGCTATCACCCCTGAGCGCCTGGAGCGGGTTACCCGCATCCTGCACGCCGACATGCGCGACAAGTTCGGCATCGCCAACCCACGCATCCTGGTCTGCGGGCTCAACCCGCATGCCGGCGAAGGCGGCCACCTGGGCCGCGAAGAAATCGACATCATCGAACCGGCACTGGCCCGCCTGCGCACCGAAGGCATGGACCTGCGCGGCCCGCTGCCGGCCGATACCCTGTTTACCCCCAAATATCTGGAGCACTGCGACGCGGTGCTGGCGATGTACCACGACCAAGGCCTGCCTGTACTCAAGTACAAAGGTTTCGGCGCTGCAGTCAACGTGACCCTGGGCCTGCCGATCATCCGCACGTCGGTCGATCACGGCACCGCCCTGGACCTTGCCGGTACCGGCAACGTCGACACCGGCAGCCTGCGCGTCGCCCTGGAAACCGCCTACCAGATGGCCGAGAACCGACCATGAACGAGCATTATCAACACCGGGCGCGTAAGCGCTTCGGTCAGAACTTCCTGCATGACGCTGGCATCATCGACCGCATCCTGCGCGCCATCAATGCCAAAGCCGGCGAACACCTGCTGGAGATCGGCCCGGGCCAGGGCGCCCTGACCGAGGGCCTGCTGGGCAGCGGCGCACAGCTGGACGTCGTGGAGCTGGACAAAGACCTGGTGCCGATCCTGCAGCACAAGTTTGCCGGGCGCGACAACTTCCGCCTGCACCAGGGCGATGCCCTGAAGTTCGATTTCAACCAGCTGGGCGTGCCGGCACGCAGCCTCAAAGTCGTAGGTAACCTGCCCTACAACATCTCCACGCCGTTGATTTTTCACCTGCTCAGCCACGCCGGGCTGATTCGCGACATGCACTTCATGCTGCAGAAGGAAGTGGTCGAGCGCATGGCCGCAGGGCCTGGCGGCGGTGACTGGGGCCGGCTGTCGATCATGGTGCAGTACCACTGCCGGGTCGAGCACCTGTTCAACGTAGGCCCAGGTGCGTTCAACCCGCCGCCGAAGGTGGACTCGGCCATCGTACGCCTGGTACCGCATGAGGTGCTGCCGCACCCGGCCAAGGACCACCTGCTGCTGGAACGCGTCGTGCGCGAAGCCTTCAACCAGCGCCGCAAGACGCTGCGCAATACCCTCAAAGGCCTACTCGACAGCCAGGCCATCGAGGCCGCTGGCGTGGATGGCAGCCTGCGCCCCGAGCAGCTGGACCTGGCCGCATTCGTACGCCTGGCAGACCAGCTGGCAGACCAGCAAGCCTGACAGCGCTGGCACCGGCGTCTTCGCGGGCAACCTGCGAAGACGCTGCCACAGCCCAAGACTTTAAAGCCCCCTCCCTCCCCGACACCACTGGCCCTCCCCCCCGCCAATGGCCTAGACTGCATGTATCGCCGTATTCGCTTGTTTGACCAAGGCCCATGCATGTCCGATCCCCGTTACCAGATCGACGTCAGCGTCGTGACCCGCTATCTGAAAGACCAATCCGACCCCGAAAGCGATCGCTTTGCATTCGCGTACACCATAACAGTGCAGAACAATGGCTCGATCAAAGCCAAGCTGATGTCTCGACACTGGCTGATCACCAACGGTGATGGTGAAGTGGAGGAGGTACGCGGCGCAGGTGTGATCGGCCAACAACCGACCATCGAGCCGGGCCAGAGCCACACGTACAGCAGCGGTGCAGTGATCAGCACCCGCGTGGGCACCATGCAGGGCAGCTACCAGATGTTCGCCGAGGACGGCAAACGCTTCGAGGCCGACATTGCCCCCTTCCGCCTGGCGGTGCCGGGGGCCCTGCACTGATGGCTACCTACGCCGTCGGTGACCTGCAAGGCTGCCTGCAACCCCTCAAGTGCCTGCTGGAGCGCGTCAAGTTCGACCCGGCTGTCGATCGCCTGTGGCTGGTCGGTGACCTGGTCAACCGCGGGCCTGAATCGCTGCAGACACTGCGCTACCTCTACTCGATCCGCCACTCGCTGACCTGCGTGCTGGGCAACCATGACCTGCACCTGCTGGCTGCATGGCAAAATGTCGAACGCCTGAAGAAAAGCGATACCCTGCGCGAAATCATCGAGGCGCCAGATGCCGATCAACTGCTCGACTGGCTGCGCCAACAGAAACTGCTCCACTATGACGAGCCGCGCGGCATTGCCTTGGTGCACGCTGGCATCCCCCCCCAGTGGACACTGGGCAAAGCCCTGGAGCTGGCTGGCGAAGTCGAGGAGGTGCTGCGCGATGACGAGCGCCTGAAGCTGTACCTCGATGGCATGTACGGCAACGAGCCGAACAAGTGGAGCAAGAACCTCAGCGGCGTCGAGCGCCTTCGGGTGATCACCAACTACCTGACCCGCATGCGCTTCTGCACTGGCACAGGCAAGCTCGACCTCAAGAGCAAGGAAGGGCTGGGCACGGCACCGAAAGGTTACAAGCCCTGGTTCGCGCACAAGGACCGCCGCTCGCGGCATGTGAAGATCATCTTTGGCCACTGGGCCGCACTCGAAGGGCGCGTCGAGGAGCCCGGCATCATCGCCCTCGATACGGGCTGTGTATGGGGTGGCACCATGACCCTCTACAATGTCGACAGCGGTGAATACCTGCGCTGCGACTGCGCCGACGACGGCACCCTGCGCCCGCCGGCACAACCGACTAAACTTAACGATCAGCCCTGAAGGAAAGCCCTACCCATGAGCGAATTCAAACGCATCCCTCCCGAGCAGGCCCTGGCCTTGCGCGCGCAAGGTGCGGTCGTCGTCGACATTCGCGACCCGCAGGCCTATGCCGCCGGCCACATCGCCGGCGCCCGGCACCTGGACAATCATTCGGTTGCCGACTTCATCCGCAATGCCGACCTGGATGCCCCGACCCTTGTGGTCTGCTACCACGGCAACTCCAGCCAGAGCGCGGCCGCGTACCTGGTTGGCCAAGGTTTTTCCGACGTTTACAGCGTCGATGGCGGCTTCGAGCTGTGGCGCACCACCTACCCGGACGAGACCGCGCAAGGCACCCCTGAATAATTTTTTAATTCCACTCCAGCCCGCGCCCCACGCGGGCTCGCGCCTCACCTGACGAACGGTCGCCGACAACTTCTGCGCCGCTTGCCCTTGACCTTGCGGATAACCAACTATTCTTAAGCGCAGGCCATCCAAAAAAGGGGAGAGCCGGTACACCGGCGTGCGGGTCATCGGTAGCGTTACAGGGTGTTCTGGGGGGTATACAGCAATCGGCAAGCCCGGTTGCATGCCAGCATCAGCTGACTGATCCGGCGTCGTCTCCACGTATCGAGCGAGGTGACGTCATGAGTATTTTTAGCCACTTCCAACAACGTTTCGAGTCTACGCGCCAGGAAGAACTCTCGCTGCAGGAGTACCTCGAGCTGTGCAAAGAGGATCGCAGTGCCTACGCATCGGCGGCTGAACGGCTGTTGCTGGCCATCGGCGAGCCGGAACTGATCGACACCTCAAGCAACTCCAGACTGTCGCGCATTTTCTCCAACAAGGTGATCCGCCGGTATCCGGCCTTTGCCGACTTCCATGGCATGGAAGAGTGCATCGACCAGATCGTTTCCTACTTCCGCCACGCCGCCCAAGGCCTTGAAGAGAAGAAACAGATCCTCTATCTGCTGGGCCCGGTGGGTGGCGGCAAATCGTCGCTGGCCGAAAAGCTCAAGCAGCTGATGGAAAAGGTCCCTTTCTACGCGATCAAGGACTCGCCGGTTTTCGAGTCGCCGCTGGGCCTGTTCAACGCCACTGAAGATGGCGCCATCCTCGAAGAAGAGTACGGCATCTCGCGGCGCTACCTGAACACCATCATGTCGCCATGGGCCACCAAGCGCCTGCAGGAGTTCGGTGGCGACATCAGCAAGTTCAGGGTGGTCAAGCTGTACCCCTCGATCCTCAACCAGATCGCTATCGCCAAGACCGAACCAGGCGACGAAAACAACCAGGACATCTCGGCCCTGGTCGGCAAGGTGGATATCCGCAAGCTCGAGGAATTCCCGCAGAACGATGCCGACGCCTACAGTTACTCGGGCGCGCTTTGCCGGGCCAACCAGGGCCTGATGGAATTCGTCGAGATGTTCAAGGCGCCCATCAAAGTCCTGCACCCGCTGCTGACCGCCACCCAGGAAGGCAACTACAACAGTACCGAAGGCCTGGGCGCGATCCCTTATTCCGGGATCCTGCTGGCCCACTCCAACGAATCGGAGTGGCACACCTTCCGCAACAACAAGAACAACGAGGCGTTCATCGACCGGATCTACATCGTCAAGGTGCCGTACTGCCTGCGCGTCAGCGACGAGATCAAGATCTACGACAAACTGCTGGTCAACAGTTCGCTGGCCAAGGCCCATTGCGCACCCGATACGCTCAAGATGCTCGCCCAGTTCACGGTGCTCTCACGCCTGAAGGAGCCGGAAAACTCCAACATCTACTCCAAGATGCGTGTCTACGATGGCGAAAACCTCAAGGATACCGACCCGAAAGCCAAATCGATCCAGGAGTACCGCGATTCTGCGGGTGTCGATGAAGGCATGAACGGCCTGTCCACGCGTTTTGCCTTCAAGATTCTCTCCAAGGTGTTCAACTTCGACCCGCACGAAGTGGCGGCCAACCCCGTGCACCTGCTCTATGTGCTGGAACAGCAGATCGAACAGGAGCAATTCCCGGCGGAAGTGCGTGAACGCTACCTGCGCTACCTGAAGGAATACCTGGCGCCACGCTACATCGAGTTCATCGGCAAGGAAATCCAGACCGCCTACCTCGAGTCCTACAGCGAATACGGTCAGAACATCTTCGACCGCTACGTGCTGTACGCCGACTTCTGGATCCAGGATCAGGAATACCGCGACCCGGAAACTGGCGAGATCCTCAACCGCATTGCCCTGAACGAAGAGCTGGAAAAGATCGAAAAACCGGCTGGCATCAGCAATCCGAAGGATTTCCGCAACGAGATCGTCAACTTCGTACTGCGTGCCCGTGCCAACAACAACGGCAAGAACCCAAGCTGGCTCAGCTACGAGAAGCTGCGGGTGGTGATCGAGAAGAAAATGTTCTCCAACACCGAAGACTTGCTGCCAGTCATCAGCTTCAACGCCAAGGCCAGCAAAGAAGATCAACAGAAACACAACGACTTCGTCACGCGGATGGTGGAGCGTGGCTACACCGATAAACAGGTGCGCCTGCTGTCGGAATGGTACCTGCGGGTCAGGAAATCGCAATAAAGCGGCAAGCTGCCCCTGCAGCAAGCTCCAAGCCGCCAGCAGCAAGCTGCAAGTTGTGCGCGCTCGGTTCAAACCCGACGCCACAGCCTGCAGCAGCGCTGGCTGCTCTTTCTTGAAGCTTGTGGCTTGAAGCTTGTGGCTTGCAGTTGCAGCTGCATCCAGTCACCGGAGGGACCATGAGCTACGTTATCGACCGACGCCTGAACGGCAAGAACAAGAGCACGGTCAACCGCCAGCGTTTCTTGCGGCGCTACCGTGAACACATCAAGAAAGCCGTCGAAGAGGCCGTAAGCCGTCGCTCCATCATGGACATGGAGCACGGCGAGCAGATCAGCATCCCGGGACGTGATATCGACGAACCGGTGCTGCACCATGGCCGCGGCGGCAAGCAGACCATCGTGCATCCGGGCAACAAGGAATTCACTGCTGGCGAACATATCGCCCGGCCGCAGGGCGGTGGCGGCGGTGGTGGCCGCGGCAAGGCAGGCAACTCCGGCGAGGGCATGGACGACTTCGTCTTCCAGATCACCCAGGAAGAGTTCCTCGAGTTCATGTTCGAAGACCTCGAGCTGCCCAACCTGGTCAAACGCCACCTGACCGGTGCCGACACCTTCAAGACCGTGCGCGCCGGTATCGCCAACGAAGGCAACCCGTCGCGCATCAATATCGTGCGCACCCTGCGCTCGGCCCATGCCCGGCGTATCGCCTTGACCGGCAGCAGCCGCGCACTGCTGCGCGAGGCGCAGAAGGAACTGGCCCGGTTGAAAGTCGAGGAGCCCGACAACTTCACCGACATCCAGGAGGTCGAGCAAGAGATCGAGCGGCTCAAGGCCCGTATCAACCGCCTGCCGTTCCTGGATACCTTCGACCTCAAGTACAACCTGCTGGTCAAGCAGCCCAACCCCAGTTCCAAGGCCGTGATGTTCTGCCTGATGGACGTGTCCGGCTCGATGACCCAGGCCACCAAGGACATCGCCAAGCGGTTCTTCATCCTGTTGTACCTGTTCCTCAAGCGCAACTATGACCGCATCGAGGTGGTGTTCATCCGCCACCACACCAGTGCCCGCGAAGTGGACGAAGAAGAGTTCTTCTATTCCCGCGAGACCGGCGGCACCATCGTTTCCAGTGCACTCAAGATGATGCAGGAGATCATGGCCGAACGTTACCCGGCCAGTGACTGGAACATTTATGCCGCCCAGGCTTCCGACGGCGACAACTGGAACGACGACTCGCCCATCTGCCGTGAGATCCTTTCCAAACAGATCATGCCGCACGTGCAGTACTACACTTACGTGGAGATCACCCCCCGCGAGCATCAGGCGCTGTGGTACGAATACGAGCGTATCGGCGAGGCTTTCCCCGACACGTTCGCCCAGCAGCAGTTGGTTTCGGCCGGTGACATTTACCCGGTCTTCCGTGAACTCTTCCAGCGCAGGTTAGCCACATGAGCGCCAGAGAACAGAGACGCCAACCCATTTCCACCGGGTCCGAGTGGACGTTCGAGCTGATCCAGACCTACGATCGGGAAATCAGCCGTTTGGCCGAACGTTATGCCCTGGACACCTACCCCAATCAGATCGAAGTGATCACAGCCGAGCAGATGATGGACGCGTATGCCTCCGTCGGCATGCCGCTGGGCTATCACCACTGGTCCTACGGTAAACAGTTCCTCAGCACCGAGAAGTCCTATAGCCGCGGCCAGATGGGCCTGGCCTACGAGATCGTGATCAACTCCGACCCCTGCATCGCCTACCTGATGGAAGAAAACACCATGTGCATGCAGGCACTGGTGATTGCCCACGCCTGCTATGGCCACAACAGTTTCTTCAAAGGCAATTACCTGTTCCGCACATGGACCGATGCCAGTTCGATCATCGACTACCTGGTGTTCGCCAAGCAGTACATCGCCCAGTGCGAAGAGCGCCACGGCATCGATGCTGTCGAAGACCTGATCGACTCCTGCCACGCCTTGATGAACTACGGCGTGGACCGCTACAAACGTCCCTACCCGATCTCCGCCGAGGAGGAGCGGCGCCGCCAGAAGGAGCGCGAGGAGCACCTGCAACGCCAGATCAACGACCTGTGGCGCACCATTCCCAAAGGCGCAGAGAAAGGCGGCGACCGCGATGATGCGCGCTTCCCCGCCGAACCGCAGGAAAACATCCTTTACTTCATCGAAAAACACGCCCCGCTACTCGAGCCTTGGCAGCGCGAAGTGGTGCGTATCGTGCGTAAGATCGCGCAGTACTTCTACCCTCAACGCCAGACGCAGGTCATGAACGAAGGCTGGGCGACCTTCTGGCACTACACCCTGATGAACGACCTGTACGACGAGGGCCTGGTAACCGACGGTTTCATCATGGAATTTCTTCAGTCGCACACCAGTGTGGTGTTCCAGCCCGGCTTCGACAGCCCTTATTACAGCGGCATCAACCCTTATGCCCTGGGTTTCGCCATGTACACCGACATCCGCCGCATGTGCGAAAACCCTACCGAGGAAGATCGCCGCTGGTTCCCGGACATTGCCGGCAGTGATTGGTTGTCGACCATCAAGTTCGCCATGAGCAGCTTCAAGGATGAGAGCTTCATCCTGCAGTACCTGTCTCCCAAGGTGATCCGCGACCTCAAGCTGTTCAGCATCCTGGATGACGACCAGCGCGACGACCTGCTGGTGCCTGCGATCCATGACGAAGCTGGCTACCGGGCGATACGCGAGCAACTCGCGGCCCAGTACAACCTGGGCAACCGCGAACCCAACGTACAGATCTGGAGCATCGACCGCCGCGGCGACCGCTCCCTGACCTTGCGCCACCAGCAACACAACCGCAAACCGCTGGGTGACTCCACCGAGGAGGTGCTCAAGCACCTGCACCGCCTTTGGGGCTTCGACATCCACCTGGAAACCGTGCAAGGCGATCAAGTGGTCAAGACCCACCACATGCCACCGCGTGGCGAGCATGGCGAAGCCGGCGACTACGGCCGCATGGACCTGGCCGTCATCCATCACCTCTAGCCTGCACACCACCATTGCTGCCGACAGGGTATCCTGTGGGCAGTAATGGAGGCTGCACATGCAAATCTACAAAGTCGGCGGCGCCGTACGCGACCGCCTGCTCGGGCGCCCGGTCAGTGACATCGATTGGCTGGTGGTGGGTGCCAGCGTCGAAGAAATGCACGCCAAGGGCTTTCGCCCAGTTGGCGCTGACTTCCCGGTTTTCCTGCACCCCAAGACGGGCGAGGAATATGCCCTGGCGCGTACCGAGCGCAAGAGCGGGCGCGGGTATGGCGGTTTCACCTTCCACGCCAGCCCCGAGGTGACCCTCGAAGAAGACCTGATCCGTCGCGACCTCACCATCAATGCCATGGCCGAGGATGATCAGGGGAACGTTCTGGACCCCTTTCACGGTCGGGCCGATCTTGAGCAACGCCTTCTGCGCCATGTGTCCCCGGCATTCGCCGAAGACCCCTTGCGCGTACTGCGTGTTGCCCGCTTTGCCGCACGCTATGCCCCGCTAGGGTTCAGGGTCGCCGATGAAACACTGGAGCTGATGAAGCAGATCGCGACTTCTGGCGAACTGCAGGCGCTGACGGCTGAACGCAGCTGGAAAGAGATCGAGCGAGCGCTGATGGAAGATGAGCCACAGGTGTTCATCAACGTACTGAGCGACTGTGCAGCACTGAAACAACTGATGCCTGAGCTTGAGGGAGATGCGGCTGCGCTGGCGGCACTCACGCAAGCAGCCAAACATCATCAGCCACTGCACATTCGCTGGGCCTGCCTGCTGCATAGCCTGGAGCCAGCCTCGATCAAAGCGCTCAACCAGCGCTTCAAGGCGCCGCGTGAATGCCAGGAACTGGCCATGCTGGTGGGTGAATGCGCCAGCAACGGCCACAGGGCCTTGCAGCTGGAGCCAGAAGACATGCTGGCATTGCTTCAGAAGTTCGACGTGTATCGGCGACCACAACGCTTCGAGGATTTCATTTCCGTGTGCCAGATGGTTGCCCAAGGAAGCGCACAGGCTTATCCACAGGCTGATTACCTGCGCGCAGCGGCAGCGGCCGCCAGGGCGGTAGAGGCGAAGCCCCTGGTGGAAGCAGGGCTGACCGGGCAGGCATTGGGGGAGGCGCTGAAGCATCAGCGCCTGGAGGCACTGAAGGCCTACAAGGCCAATGCCGAAAACTGATCCAACTGCTCGTACCTACCCGTGAAGGGGCCAGTACGAGCAGCGATCACCCCGGCTCAGACGCTGGTAAGCTGCAAACCGCGCCATTCAAACGCGACCGGCGCCAACACCTGGTCGATATTAGCCTCCTGCCACAACCGGGCCATGCTCTTACCCTCTCCCGGATGCACCAGCTCAGGCGCCAGCAGCGCCAACGGCCATAGCACGAAAGCGTTCTTCAGAATCTCGGCCCTGGGCAACACCAGCCCATCGAACGTGCCATGCAGATCGTCATACATCAGCACATCGATATCCAGCGGCAGGCCCTTGCGGTCGGGCGCGTAGCGGCCATTGTCAGCCTCGATGAACTTGAGCCGGCGGTCCAGCTCCATCAACCCAAGGTCGGTCTTGCCCGTCACCACGAAATTGATGAATGGGCCGCTCTTGATCCCCACAGCCTGGCTTTCGAACGCCGGAGAACAACGCATGTCACAGAGGATCGCCGCCAATGCATCGAGCCCTGCGCACAGGTGCGCATGGCGATCGATGTTGCTGCCCAGGCCCAGGTAAACCGTGCTCAGAGACATCCGCGCTCGATCTCCACGCCAACACCGCCTCGGGCCGCAGGGACCGCACCCGGCTTGGTCAGCTTGAGCCGCACCCAAGGGATGTGGAACTCTTCCATCAGGGCCGCGACCAGCCGTTCGGCGAACGTCTCCACCAGTTCGAAACGCGCCTGCTCGGCAAAGGCCTGGATACGCGCCGAAACACTGGCATAGTCCAACGCCAGGTTCAGATCATCGCCAGCCGCTGCCGGGCGATTGTCCCAGGCGAAACTCAGGTCCAGGCGCAGGCACTGGCGAATATCCCGTTCCCAGTCATAGGCACCGATGACGGTATCGACTTCCAGGCCTTCGATGAACACTCTGTCCAAGCACTTCTCTCCACAGCACGACAAGGGCGACTGGCGCCGTTAGAATCAAGGCGTCCTCGCCCGGAATAGTTAGCATGTTTTGGTTACTGGCGCTGCTCGCCTACCTGCTCGGCTCGCTGTCCTTCGCCATCGTCCTCAGCCGCCTTTCGGGCAGCCCGGACCCGCGCTCCTGCGGTTCGGGCAATGCCGGCGCCACCAACATGCTACGCCTGGCGGGCCGCAAAATGGCGATCCTGACCCTGCTTGGCGACCTGTGCAAGGGCTTGCTGCCCGTAATGCTGGCACGCCTGGCCGGGCTCGACCTGCAAGAGCAGGCCTGGGTAGGCGTCTGCGCGGTGCTCGGCCACCTGTTCCCAGTGTACTTCCGTTTCCAGGGCGGCAAGGGCGTGGCCACGGCGGCCGGCATGCTCATGGGCCTGTACTTCCCCGCCGCGCTACTGGCCATCGCCGCCTGGCTGCTGACGTTCTACCTCACCCGCACCAGCTCGCTGGCCGCGCTGATCGCCACACCGCTGACCCTGCCACTGCTGGCCTGGCGCGAGCCAGCGGCCCTGCTGCCGATCAGCGTGCTGACCGTGATGATCGTCTGGCGCCACCGCAATAACCTGCGCGACCTGTTCGCCGGGCGCGAACGCCACTTCTGACGCACACGCAAGCGGCTTACAACGGTGGCAACTGCTCCATCGGCCAGCGCGCCTGCACGCTGATCGCCAGGTCCTGCTGCTGCCCGGCCAACAGCCGCTGGCAACCGGCATAGGCGATCATCGCGCCGTTGTCGGTACAGAATTGGGGACGCGCGTAGTACACGTTGCCTTTGATACTGCCGAGCATGTCCTCGAGGGAGGCACGCAATGCCTTGTTGGCGCTCACGCCACCGGCAATCACCAGACGCTTGAGGCCGGCCTGCTTCAGTGCGCGCTTGCACTTGATGGTCAGAGTCTCCACCACAGCCTGCTGGAACGCCAGGGACACGTCGCAACGGGTTTGCTCGTTGTCGTCACCAGCATCGCGGCACTGCTGCCAAGTGTTCAGGGCAAAGGTCTTCAGGCCACTGAAGCTGAACGCCAGGCCCGGACGGTCGGTCATCGGCCGCGGGAACACAAAACGCCCCGGTACGCCCCGTTCTGCCAGGCGAGCGATTTCCGGGCCACCCGGGTAATTGAGGCCGATCAGCTTGGCAGTCTTGTCGAACGCTTCGCCAGCAGCATCATCCAGGCTCTCGCCCAGCAACTCGTACTGGCCGATGCCATCGACCCGAACCAGCTGGGTATGCCCCCCAGACACCAACAAAGCGACGAACGGAAACTGCGGAGGATTTTCCTCAAGCATGGGCGCCAACAGATGGCCTTCCATATGGTGCACGCCGATCGCCGGAATATCCCATGCGAAAGCCAGAGCCTGGGCGCAGGACGCACCCACCAGCAGCGCTCCGACCAGGCCAGGGCCTGCGGTGTAGGCAATGGCGTCGATCTCGGTGGCCACGCAGCCCGCCTCGTCCAGCACCTGGCGGATCAGGGGCAGCATGCGCTTGACGTGGTCCCGTGAGGCAAGCTCGGGTACCACCCCGCCAAACACGCGGTGCAGGTCGATCTGGCTGAACAGCGCGTCGGCCAACAAACCGCGTTCGCTGTCGTATAATGCGACGCCGGTTTCGTCGCAGGATGTTTCCAATCCCAGTACTAGCATGGGCTCGTCCCTTGTGGGGGCTGATTTCGAAGCCGCGCATGATAGTCCCCGTGCCGGGTGCCGACCAGCGGTTTTCGATCAGAGGCTTTGCATTCCGGCTTGCTAAGGGTTAACATCCGCAACCCTTGAAAACCGACGTTCTCCAGCACACCTTTGTTTTGCCAGGAGCACGTCTACCCCGGTAATGAATTAAGGTAGCCCTGGATGCCAGCCGTCAAAGTTAAAGAGAACGAACCCTTCGACGTAGCTCTGCGTCGTTTCAAGCGCTCCTGCGAAAAAGCCGGTGTACTGGCTGAAGTTCGTAGCCGCGAGTTTTACGAGAAGCCGACCGCCGAGCGTAAGCGTAAAGCAGCTGCTGCTGTTAAGCGTCACGCCAAGAAAGTTCAGCGCGAACAGCGCCGCGCCGTTCGTCTGTACTAATACAGTACAGCCGTTCTACGCAAAGCTTCTGCCCTGCCCGGCTCACCGCCGGGCCGATGGCAGCGGTTTGTTTCAACCTTGAGCAGCTAGTTCAAGGCGTCCATCGCAACCTGCAATGGGCAAAGCGCATCAAAACGTCAGAGCTGGTTTCGACCAGTCGTGCACGTCCTCACTGACGAGCCCCTGGTTACCTGGAGGCTACCGACGAGCACACATTCCCTCGCACATCCCCTAGCAGCTCTTGCCCCTAACGGCGCGCTAGCGTTTAGACTTGCCAGTTGCCAGATGACGAGACTGCCATGGCCGGGCTGATTCCCCAAAGCTTCATTGACGACCTGATCAACCGCCTCGACATCGTCGACGTGGTGAGTTCGCGCGTCCAGCTGAAAAAGGCCGGCAAGAACTACTCTGCCTGTTGCCCGTTCCACAAAGAGAAAACCCCGTCCTTCACGGTCAGCCCGGACAAGCAGTTCTATTACTGCTTCGGTTGCGGCGCAGGCGGCAACGCCCTGGGCTTCGTCATGGACCACGACAACCTGGACTTCCCCCAGGCCGTCGAGGAACTGGCCCGTGCCGCAGGCATGGAAGTGCCCCGCGAGGAAGGCCGTCGCGGCCAGAAGCCGCGACAGCCTACAGACTCGCCGCTTTACCCGCTGCTGGATGCAGCCTCGGAATTCTACCGCCAGGCCCTGCGCAGCCACCCGACCCGAAAAGCCGCAGTGGACTACCTCAAGGGCCGCGGCCTGTCGGGCGAAATTGCCCGCGACTTCGGCCTTGGGTTCGCACCACCCGGCTGGGACAACCTGCTCAAGCACCTCGGCGCGGACACCCTGCAACAGAAGGTGATGATCGACGCCGGCCTGCTGATCGAAAACGCCGAAAGCGGCAAACGCTACGACCGCTTCCGCGACCGGGTGATGTTCCCGATACGCGACAGCCGCGGGCGCATCATCGCCTTTGGCGGCCGCGTTCTGGGCGACGACAAGCCCAAGTACCTCAACTCCCCGGAGACCCCGGTATTCCATAAGGGCCAGGAACTTTACGGGCTGTATGAGGCACGCAAGCACAACCGCAACCTCGACGAGATCATCGTCGTCGAGGGTTACATGGATGTCATCGCCCTGGCCCAGCAGGGCCTGCGTAATGCCGTAGCGACACTCGGCACCGCCACCAGCGAAGAACACCTCAAGCGTCTGTTTCGCGTGGTGCCCAGCGTACTGTTCTGCTTCGACGGCGACCAGGCCGGGCGCAAGGCCGCCTGGCGCGCCCTGGAGTCGACCCTCTCGGCACTGCAGGACGGGCGCCGTGCGCGCTTCCTGTTCCTGCCCGAAGGCGAAGACCCGGACAGCCTGGTACGCGCAGAGGGCACCGATGCCTTCATGGCGCGCATCAACCAGCACGCCCAGCCGCTGGCCGACTATTTCTTCGAGCAACTGAGCGTCGAGGCCGACCCGCGCTCGCTTGAAGGCAAGGCGCACATGGCGACCCTGGCTGCACCGTTGATCGAAAAAATCCCCGGCGCCAACCTGCGCCAGCTGATGCGCAATCGCCTGAAGGAAATTACCGGCCTCGATCCACAGCAGGTCGAGCAGTTGGCCCAGCAGGCGCCTGCCGCCAACAGCGTGCCGGACTATGACCCTGGCTACGACTACGACGCCATGGCCAGTTACACCCCCGACTATGGCGACATGCCGCAACACGACTACGCCCCGGCGCAGCAGGAGCAGCAGTGGAAGCCGAACAAGGGGGGCGGCAAGAAGCCGTGGAGCGACAAGCCCTGGGACAAGAACCGCAAGGGAGGCAAGCCGTGGCAGCAGCGCGATGAAGCGCCGCCACGCACGCCGGCACCGGTGGAACCCCCGACCCTGGCGGCCTTGCGCACGCTGCTGCACCACCCGTTGCTGGCCGGCAAAGTCGAGGACGCCAGCCACTTTGCCGACGAAGAGCATCTCTACAGCCAGTTGCTGGTGGCGCTGATCGAGGCCGCGCAGAAAAATCCTGGGCTAAGCTCAATGCAGCTGATCGCACGCTGGCACGGCACTGAACAGGGCCGCTTGCTGCGGGCCCTGGCAGAAAAGGAATGGCTGATCGTGGCCGACAACCTTGAACAACAGTTTTTCGACACTATAACTAGCTTGTCCGCCCGCCAACGCGAGCGCAGCCTGGAACATCTGCTCAGGAAAGCACGTCAAAGCGAGTTGAGCAGCGAGGAAAAATCTCAGCTTCTCGCCCTGCTGAGCCGGAATGTTCCCGCACAAACGCCGACCTCATCTGGCGCGTGAGGCCCATGCTCGGGTATAATCCTCGGCTTGTTTTTTGCCCGCCAAGACCTTCAGTGGATAGGGTGTTATGTCCGGAAAAGCGCAACAGCAGTCTCGTATCAAAGAATTGATCACCCGCGGTCGTGAGCAGGGCTACCTGACTTACGCGGAGGTCAACGACCACCTGCCTGAGGATATTTCAGATCCTGAACAGGTGGAAGACATCATCCGCATGATCAACGACATGGGGATCAACGTATTCGAGAGTGCTCCGGATGCGGATGCCCTTCTGTTGGCGGAAGCCGACACCGACGAAGCCGCGGCCGAAGAAGCCGCTGCTGCGTTGGCGGCCGTTGAAACCGATATCGGCCGCACGACCGACCCAGTGCGCATGTACATGCGCGAAATGGGTACGGTCGAGCTCCTGACCCGCGAAGGCGAAATCGAAATCGCCAAGCGTATCGAGGAAGGCATCCGTGAAGTGATGGGCGCTATTGCCCACTTCCCGGGCACAGTTGACTACATCCTCGGTGAATACGACCGCGTCACCACCGAAGGTGGCCGTCTGTCCGATGTTCTCAGCGGTTACATCGACCCTGACGACAATATCGCCGCTCCGACCGAAGAAGTGCCGATCCCTGGCGCCAAGGCCGCTGCCACGAAGGAAGAGGCCGAGGACGAGGAAGAAAGCGACGATAGCAGTGACGATGAGGAAGAGACCGAGAGCGGTCCGGACCCAGTCGTTGCAGCCCAGCGTTTCGGCGCGGTATCGGATCAGCTCGCCATCACCCTCAAGGTGCTGAAAAAGCATGGCCGCAGCCACGCCGAGAGCATCGGTGCAATGCAGGCCCTGGCCGATCTGTTCATGCCGATCAAGCTGGTGCCCAAGCAGTTCGAGGTACTGGTCGAGCGCGTTCGTGATGCCCTGGCCCGCCTGCGCCAGCAAGAGCGTGCCATCATGCAACTGTGCGTACGTGATGCGCGCATGCCGCGTGCCGACTTCCTGCGCCTGTTCCCGAGCAACGAGACCGACCAGACCTGGAGCGGTGACCTGGCCAAGCGCAACACCAAATGGGCTGCTGCCCTGGGTGAAAAGGACGCCGCCATCGTCGCCTGTCAGCAAAAGTTGATCGACCTTGAGACCGAGACCGGCCTGACCGTTGCCGAGATCAAGGACATCAACCGCCGCATGTCCATCGGTGAGGCCAAGGCTCGCCGCGCCAAGAAAGAAATGGTCGAGGCGAACCTGCGTCTGGTGATTTCCATCGCCAAGAAGTACACCAACCGCGGCCTGCAGTTCCTCGACCTGATTCAGGAAGGCAACATCGGCCTGATGAAAGCGGTGGACAAGTTCGAATACCGTCGCGGTTACAAGTTCTCGACCTACGCCACCTGGTGGATTCGTCAGGCGATTACCCGCTCGATCGCCGACCAGGCACGCACCATCCGTATCCCGGTGCACATGATCGAGACGATCAACAAGCTCAACCGTATTTCCCGGCAGATGCTGCAGGAAATGGGTCGCGAACCGACCCCGGAAGAGCTCGGTGAGCGCATGGAGATGCCTGAGGACAAGATCCGCAAGGTCTTGAAGATCGCCAAAGAGCCGATCTCCATGGAAACCCCGATCGGTGACGATGAAGATTCGCACCTGGGCGACTTCATCGAGGACTCGACCATGCAGTCCCCGATCGACGTGGCCACGGTCGAAAGCCTCAAGGAAGCGACTCGCGACGTGCTTTCGGGCCTGACCGCACGCGAAGCCAAGGTGCTGCGCATGCGTTTCGGTATCGACATGAACACCGACCACACCCTCGAAGAAGTGGGCAAGCAGTTCGACGTGACCCGTGAACGGATCCGTCAGATCGAAGCGAAGGCGTTGCGCAAATTGCGCCACCCGACGCGCAGCGAGCACCTGCGATCCTTCCTCGACGAGTGATGACGAACCCCGGCCCAGGCCGGGGTTTTTCTTATGTGACAAAAGGTCGTGGCAAGTAGCTACCCTTCGCGGCGATTGCCCGTCTACACTCGAATTCAGACCACCTGAATGCGAGGCTGCCATGCCGCCAATGCCGGCCATTCTGTTGCTGCTCCTGATCCTGTGGAACACAACGGCCGGCGCCCTGACCCTGACAGACGAGGAAAAAACCTGGCTCGCTGCCCACCCGCAGTTGAAGCTGGGCGTCGACGCCTCCTGGCCACCGTTCGAATTTCGTGACCAGCAAGGCCGGTACCAGGGATTGGCCGCCGATTACATCGCCATGCTCCAGGACCGTCTGGGCGTGGCATTCAAGCCGGTCGAACCCAGCACCTGGACCGAGGTACTTGAACAGGCGCGCGAAAGCCGCATCGACCTTTTACCCGGCGTCATGTCAACCCCCGAACGCCAGGGCTTCCTGGCTTTCACACGCCCTTATCTGGATTTCCCCATCGTCATCCTGGCCCATGAAGGCGGCCAGCAACCCCGCACACTGAAGGACCTGTACGGCCTGAAAATCGCTGTGGTGGAGAATTACGCTCCACACGAACTGCTGCGTACCCACCATCCAGATCTCAACCTGGTCGCCATGCCCAATGTCAGCTCGACCTTGCAGGCACTGGCCACCGATGAGGTGGATGCTGTGGTCGGTGACCTCGCCTCGAGCATCTGGAGCCTGCGTCAGCTCAAGCTGGACGGCCTTTATGTCAGCGGCGAAACGCCCTATCGCTATCAGCTGGCCATGGCCGCACCGCGCGACAAGAAGGTCCTGGTCGGCATCCTCGACAAGGTCATGGCCGACATGTCGAGTGACGAGATCAGGCAGATCCAGCAACGCTGGGTCGGCAATGTGGTCGATCAACGCACGTTCTGGAATGACATGCTCATGTACGGACTGCCCGGCGTCCTTTTGCTGATCGCCATCCTGGCCGTGGTGATCCGCATCAACCGCCGCCTCAGCTCGGAAATATCCAGGCGCATTGCCCTGGAACAGGAACTGCGCAGCAGCGAGTACCACTACCGCGGGCTGATCGAAAGCCTCTCAGCCATCGCCTGGGAAGCTGACGCCAATGACTTCACCTATAGCTACGTCTCACCCCATGCCGAAGACCTGCTTGGCTACCCTTTGCATGAATGGCTCAAACCAGGCTTCTGGCGCAGCATCCTGCACCCGGAGGACGCACTCTGGGCCCAGGCCTACTGCGAAAGTGAAACAGCAGCCGGGCGCGACCACAGCCTCGATTACAGGGTGATGCGTGCCGATGGCCATTCACTCTGGGTGCGCAACATCGTCAGCATGATCGAGCACGGCCACCGGCCTGTGATGCGCGGGCTGATGATCGACATCAGCGAAACCAAGCGCACTGAAGACGCCCTGCGCCTGTCGGAGCAGAAGTTCGCTTCGGTATTCCAGCAATGCCCCGACATCCTGTTGATTGCGCGCCACAGTGATGGGTGCCTGCTGGAGGTCAACGAAGCTTTCGAGGAGCAGATCGGCCTGACCCCAGGTCAGGTGGTCGGCCGCACCGCTACAGAGCTGAACCTGTGGGGTGCGCAAGGTGCCGGGCCATTGCTGCTCGAGCGCCTGCACCAGGGAGGTATCCGCAACCTGGAAATGAGCTTCCGTCGCAGCAATGGCCAATTGTTCACGGGCCTGACCTCTGCCGAAACCTTCGAGCTGGATGGCACCCTGGCTTTCGTCGTGGCGGTTCGCGACATCAGCCAACTGAAAGAAACCCAGCAGCAACTGCAAACCTCCGAAGAGAAATTCGCCAAGGCCTTCCACGCGTCTCCGGACGGCCTGCTGCTGTCGCGCCAGAGCGATGGCCTGCTGATCGAGGTCAACGAGGGCTTCTGC
The DNA here is from genome assembly GCF_047456185.1 of Pseudomonas sp. BNK-30. NCBI lineage: Bacteria > Pseudomonadati > Pseudomonadota > Gammaproteobacteria > Pseudomonadales > Pseudomonadaceae > Pseudomonas > Pseudomonas sp. BNK-30. The sequence continues at coordinate 5,183,915 of NZ_CP179904.1, read as the reverse complement.
CGGCTGACCGGCTATGACCTCGATCCTGCCCTGGACCAGACGTCTTTCGACCTGGGCATCTGGGTCGACCTCAACGAACGTAAACGCCTGATCGCTCAACTCTCCCACGATGGTTTTGTGCGCGATTTCAGCTGCCATATCCGCCGCAGCGACGGGCAGATACGCCTTTGCGAGCTGTCCGCACGGCCACTACCGATTGCCGGCGTCGACTGCATGCTGACCATCGCCCGTGACATCACCGAGCGCCACCTGATGCAGGAAAAACTGCAACTGGCCGCCACCGTGTTCGAAAACACCGCCGAAGGCGTGCTGATCACCGATATCGACCAGCGCATCAGCGCGGTAAACCGTGCGTTCAGCGAAATCACCGGCTACAACGAGACCGAAGCCCTGGGCCAGACTCCGCGCCTGCTTGCCTCCGGTCAGCATGACAGCGCCTTTTACGCCGCCATGTGGCATCAGCTCACAGCCGAAGGCCATTGGCAGGGCGAGATCTACAACAAACGCAAAAATGGCGAACTTTACCCGGGCTGGCTGACCATCAGCGCGGTGCGCAATAGCGACCGCGAGATCACCCACTTTGTCGCCGTGTTCGCCGACATCTCCAGCCTCAAGCACGCTCAGGCCAAGCTCGACTACCAGGCTCACCACGACCCGCTCACCGGCCTGCCCAACCGCGCGCTGTTCGAAAACCGCCTGCAGGCCGCGCTCACCTGCCCGCAAGCCTCCAACCGCCAGGGCGCGGTGCTGTTCCTTGACCTTGATCGCTTCAAGCACATCAACGACAGCCTCGGCCATCCGGTCGGCGACCTGCTGCTCAAGGGCATCGCCCAGCGTCTCAAGGAGCAAGTGCGCGACGTCGACACCGTGGCGCGCCTGGGTGGCGACGAGTTCATCATCCTGCTGCCCGGCCTGCACAAACCCAGTGACGCCAGTGCCATCGCCAACAAACTGCTGTCCTGCTTCAGCGCCCCCTTCCAGGCCGGCGAACACGAGTTTTTCACCAGCGCGAGTATCGGCATCAGCCTCTATCCCCAGGACGGCACCGACGTTGCCACACTGATCCGCAACGCCGACGCCGCCATGTACCGCTCCAAGGCCAAAGGCCGCAACCGTGTCGAAGCCTACACCCGTGACCTCACAGCCCAGGCCAGCGAACGTATTGCCCTGGAGCACGAGCTGCGCCGCGCCATAGAACGCAACGAAATGAGCCTGTGCTACCAGCCCAAGTTCAGCCTCAAGACCCAGACCCTGGTTGGCGCCGAAGCGCTGATCCGCTGGAGCCACCCCAGCTTCGGCGAGGTGCCGCCAGAGCACTTCATCCACCTCGCCGAAGAGAATGGCACCATCCTGCAGCTCGGCGACTGGGTGCTGGAGCAGGCCTGCCGGCAGATGCACCATTGGAAGAAGCACTACCAGGCCTTCGGCCCGCTTTCGATAAACCTCGCCGGGGCGCAGCTGCGCCACCATGGCCTGGCCAAGCGCATCGAGCAGTTGCTCAAGACCTACCAACTGAAGGCAGGCGACCTGCAGCTGGAAATTACCGAAAACTTCATCATGAGCCAGGCCGAAGAAGCCCTGGCCGTGCTGCACCAGCTAAAGCAGCTGGGTGTGCAATTGGCAATCGATGATTTCGGCACCGGTTACTCATCCCTGAGCTACCTCAAGCGCCTGCCACTGGACATCCTCAAGATCGACAAGTCGTTCATCCGCGGCTTGCCGGACGACCCGCACGATGCAGCCATCGCCCGCGCCATCATCGCGCTGGGGCGTAGCATGCAGTTGACCATCATTGCCGAAGGCGTGGAGAACCAGGCGCAGCAACGGTTCCTGGCCGCCGAAGGTTGTGAACAGATCCAGGGCTATATCGTCAGCCTGCCGCTGCCACCAGATGATTTTGCAGCGGCGTTTCTTCGCATAGCACTAACCGATCTTTCGGATGGCACGCTTTCGAAACCCTCGTTATAATCCGGGCACTTACTGAGGGCCTATAGCTCAGTTGGTTAGAGCAGAGGACTCATAATCCTTTGGTCCACGGTTCGAGTCCGTGTGGGCCCACCAAACTCAAAGCCGCGCATTGCGCGGCTTTTTCATGTCCGCTGTGCGCAGAAGGAAATAGCACGCCAGGGCTGTGAGGTAGGGCGCGCAAAAGCTAACAGCACCGGAAACCGATGCAGATGCTGAGCAATACCTGTGTCCTTGTAGCCCCTGAGCCACAAAATCACGCTGACCCACGCACTATGTAGCCTATGAGCTACAAAATTTGTCCCGGCGACACTTGTTCGAATGTAGCTTACGGGCTACATTTTACAGCATTACACCTATTTTTGATGCCCAAGGGCTACAAATGACTTCTCTCTACGATGTCTCCGAAATGCTGAAACAGGCGCGTGGTGAGGCGAAGCTGAGCCAGGAAGCGCTGGCCGGACGTGCCGGCGTCTCGCGCACGACCGTGGCACGTATGGAAACACTGGCCAAAGGCGATATGAGTGTTTCAGTGCTGGTTCGCCTGCTGGAAGCGGCCGGCTACGACCTGAAGCTAGTCAAAGCCGGACACCAGCGCACTGTTGAAGACATCCTCAGCGAGCAGCGGTCAGGGAGCGCGTGAGCATGATTCTCGATGTCCACGTCAGCTCAAGGCTGGTGGCCAAGCTCTATCGGGAGCGCGATGAATACGTGCTGAAATACCTGCCAGGCAGCGCAGCGGAAGACTTCGTCAGCCTGACTATGCCGGTTCGCGAAGAAGCATGGCGCTGGCCCCGTGACCTGTTCCCGTTTTTCCGCCAGAACCTGCCCGAAGGGTATTTACTGGGCGTTATCCGCGAAGAGTTCGGCCCGCTGCTTGATGGCACCGACCTGTCGCTGCTGGGCGTCGTGGGTGGCACCGGCATCGGCAGAGTCTCAGTGACGCCTGAAGGCGTCCAGCCTGGCGTCGAGATCGCCCCGCTCGAGATAGAACACCTACTCAAGGCAGAAAACACCAACGAACGCTTTGCCGCACTGGTGCGGCAATACGCGCGGGTAGCCGTGTCGGGGGTCGTGCCAAAGTTCATCTCCAGCGACGCCGCCGAACCTCGGGAGCCGCTGGGTAAACCGACACTGCGCACCGGTTCGCACATCATCAAGGGATCCGACGACACGACCCCTTTTCTAGGCTTCAACGAGTTCTACACCATGCGCGTACTGGCCCGGCTGAATGTCGTGCCTGTCACCACCTGTCGTATGTCAGAAGACGGCAAAGTCCTGGTAGTGGATCGCTTCGACGTGGACGCGCACGGCATCCCCCGCTACGGAGTCGAAGACGCCTGTGGGCTGCTTGGTTTACCACCACATGAAAAGTACGCCCCCACCACCGAGCGGGTGTGGAAGGCCACGCGGGCCTATATCCCCGCTGATCGTCTGCAGACGCAACGCGAGCATCTAGGCTGGCAGCTGCTGACCAACTACGTGGTACGCAATGCTGATTGCCACGCGAAGAACATCGCGCTGTTTTACACCTCGCGTGCTGACGTGGCCTTTACTCCGGCCTATGACCTGGTGACCACTCAGGCCTACCCGCGCTTCGCCAGCAACCCACCTGGCCTGTCCGTAAGCGGCAGACAAACCTGGACACCGGGCCGTTCGCTGGAAACCTTTTTCAAAGCCGTCCTAGGTATTCCACCGCGCCAGTATGCCACCATGGTCGAGCAACTCTGCGAGTCCGCCGTAGCGGTCGGTAGAGAAGTGATCGAAGCCGCGAAAAACGAGCCTGCCTGGCGCGATGTGGCCAAACACATGGTGCATGCCTGGAACGAGGGAATGGAGACATTGCGCAGCCCCAACGCCGCCCCGCACTTTCGCGGCTTGGATACCGCCATTGAAGACGCCGGCTTCTCCGGGCCGCGCAAACCACAATGCAGCCGAGAGGTGATTGGCCGCTCTGAGTTGCTGGCAAAGAAGCGCTGAATTCATGGCGCAGGGCCAATGGCTGCAGATCCCCCCGAAGCTGTGCGCTAAGACGCCACAGTGAGCTGATTGGCCTTAACTATTCGACTCACGAAATGAGCCGAATACAGCCAATAAATATCATCGCGCCTTTACGCCAGATTTCGGTACTATTTGGTTAACTCAGGATTGCTGAAGGTTGGAAAATGGAATTCACCCCCGTCATTGCGCAAGTCTAAAGCATGCTGATCTGGTTTACTCCAGCAGCACTGTTGATCGGTCTACTTAAATCGCCCTGGAACAAGGGCCATATTGGCGAACTCCTGGTGCGACTGTTTACCCATTGGCAGCTGGATCAGCAGACCCACCGCCGCCTGCACAACGTCACCCTGAGCACACCCGACGGCACCACGCAGATCGACCACATATTCCTTTCGCCCTACGGCATCTCGTGCTGGAAACGAAGAACATGAGCGGCTGGATTGCGGATTCCACGCCATTCGGACACTCAGCCCACGAACATCCGGACACTCGTTCCACGCTCATTCGGACAGGCAGTCGGAGCGCAGGGACGCAGGTTTGCATTGTTAGTCTGAAGCCCCTGTCGTCGTCAATTTCGTTGCGCGCCTGCGCATCGATTCGCCCTTCAGTTCGATCCGGTAAGCGTTGTGCACCAGCCGGTCGAGGATCGCGTCGCCCAAGGTCGGATCGCCGATCAGTGCGTGCCATTTGTCTACCGGCATCTGGCTGGTCACCAGCGTCGAGCGGTTGCCGTAGCGGTCGTCCAGCAGTTCGAGCATGTCGCGCCGTTGTGCGGCGGTAAACGGCGCCAGGCCCCAGTCATCCAGGATCAGCAAGTCGGTCTTGGCATAACCCGCCATCTGGCCTTCTCGGCGGTACGTCGGGGTTCGAGGAAGCCAGGAAAGTAGCTGCCTTGGCGCAGCTTCGGGATCTTCAGGTCAACGTCGCCGGCGCGGGTTTGCCAAAGGCGATCACGGTAGCCATTACGGCTATTTGTCCGGTCTGGGCTTTTGACATCGAAGCCAGCACCGCACAGGCCTTCGACGTCGAACTCCATCATGCGCTGGGCAACGAACTGGATCATTTGCTTGAGCAGATCAGCATCTGCCCCTTTCTCAACCAACTCGGTCAATGCGATAGTGGGCTTGGTCATCGTGGTTTCTCTGGTGAATGTTAAGTCCGCAAACTCAACGTTAGCCAAGAACCACGATGACCATCCTCTTTCGCCCGCAGGGCGCCTTCGGCTGGTTCAGTTACACCACTTCCCGGGACACGATCGATATTGCGCACGGACAGGCCGGCGTCGAACTTTAGGCGTAGTACCTCTCGGATTTTACGCATGGATAAACGCTCCACGACGACCACTTCGCTTCGATAAAAGAGGCCGATGGTAGTGAATAATCCTGCGTTGCTGCCTGCCTGAAAGTGTCCGGATGGCCGTGGAATCGGTGTCCGGATACTTGTGGAATGAGTGTCCGGATCAACGTGGAATCAGTGTCCGGATGTTGGTGGAATGGGTGTCCGGATGGTCATGGAATCCCCAGTTCGCCACCTGGTTCAAGCTTGCGCGCAGGTCGGCACGCCTTGCGACGCAGGCGCATTTGTTGCTGAGCCTGGCTGGCAGAATAGGGCGAGGTACTGGCGGCGTTACGGCGAAGCTCACGACTAACGGTCGAGGGGCTGCGATCAAGCATCCGGGCGATCGCTCTTTGGCTCAGGCCCTGAAGCTGGCCGAACTGGATCGTGATGCGTTCTTTTATCGATTCAAGAGTGTTTCTGAATTGCTGGAAGCAGTCGCGTGAGCTGGCTCAACACCCACAAATCAGGTGCACTCATTAAGTCAGCCAACCTGGCTTTAAAATTAGACAGGGAGCCGAATAGCCGGCATTATCGGCTCACCAAATGAGCCGAATAAGCTCGTTAATCGGCTCAAAAAAGAGCACCCCTCCATGAATGAACCGCTCTGGATCTGGCAGCAGCCCAACTGGGCGCACTTTAGCTGGCAAGCCGATGCACTTGCCCCGCTGCTGCGCGCTTGCGGCCAGGCTCAAGGCCGCTTGCTCGGGATGCTGGGAGCTGTAAGTAGTGACACGCAAGTGCAGAGCAGCCTGGATGCCCTACTGCAGAATATCGTCACTTCATCCGCCATCGAGTGTGAGCAGCTGAATGTCGGCTCGGTGCGCTCGTCGCTGGCACGGCGCCTGGGGCTGAACGAGGAAGGTCGCACCACCTCTCGATCCGAAGGCCTGGCGCAACTGCTGCTCGATGCCACCCGCGCCTATCAGCAGCCGCTCGTTCTGCAGCGGCTGTTCGCCTGGCATGCTTGGCTGTTCCCCAGCGATGACCACTTGATGGCCCGCCCGCTACGCGTCGGCATGCTGCGCGGCGAAGAGCCCATGCAGGTAGTTTCCGGTCGTCTCGCGCGCCCTACCGTACATTTCCAGGCCCCACCTCGCGCCGGGCTGGAAGCGCAACTGGACGACTTCTTTGCCTGGTTCCAGAGCAGCCGCAGCGATGCGAGCCTCGACCCATTCTTGCGTGCCGGCATTGCGCACTTCTGGTTCGTTACCCTGCACCCATTCGATGACGGCAATGGTCGTCTTACACGCGCCATCACCGACTTGGCTTTGGCTCAGGGCGAACAGCAGGCTATCCGCTTTTACGCCATGTCGGCTAGCATCCTCGACGATCGTGCCGGCTATTACCGCATCCTGGAGGCCAGCCAGAAGGGCACGCTGGATATCACCGCCTGGCTGCAATGGTTCCTCGCAACGCTGCTCAAGAGTCTGGAGCAAGCCCTTGCTCGTATAGACCGCGTGCTGGCCAAGGCGCGCTTCTGGCAGGCTCACCGCAGCCAAGCTTTATCTGCCGAGCAGGTCAAAGTGCTTAACCGCCTGCTCGATGGCGGCGAGAGAGGTTTCGAGAACGGCATCAGCGCCGCGCAATACCAGGCCGTGGCCAAGGTCTCGAAAGCCACCGCCACGCGCCACCTGAGCGATCTTGTCGAGAAGGGCTGCCTTGCCCGACTGCCCGGCGGCGGGCGCAGCACGCGCTACCAGCTACAGCACCCGGAAAACGCTCAAGGCTGACCTCGCAGCGACAAAACAGCGCAACGCGACACGATCCTGCCATTACGCCAATTCGAGTCCGTGTGGACACCCGATACAAGAAAGCCGCGCGATTGCGCGGCTTTCTTCATTTTCAGGCTCTCAAGAATCCTGCCGTGGCTGTAGGTTCCGCTGGCGCGGGTTGTAGAAGGTGCTATCGGGAGGAATGTCTCGGGTCACCAGAGACATGGCCCCAATGACCACGTTGTTGCCGATGCTGATGTGGTCAGCAACGATGCAGCTATTGGCACCGAGGCTGACGTTCTCGCCTATGCACAGCGAGTAATGGTCCAGGCCAAGGGTCTTGATCCCGACCGAGCAATTCTGCCGTATGAAAAAATTACGCCCGATGCTTGCGTGGCGAGTGATCACCACGCCTGGCAGATGGGCGATACGAAGGCCGGGAGCTATTTGCGCGCCGATGTCGATGTCCACGGCGTACTTGAGATTGAGCCGCTGCTGCATGCTGCGGGCATACCGCCTGCTCAGGCCGCCGCGGGCATCAAGGTACTGCGCCAGGCGGTAGGCGAAAAGAAAGCGCAGCTTGTTGTCCTTGCGCGCACGTCGCAGCACGTTGAAGAACAGGCTGGTACGGCGCCCGGGCTTTTTCTTGTTGGAGACTTCCTGCCGCCAGCATTCCAGCAAAGTTTCGAAGTTCACACGGTGGGTCCACTAAAGTCTGCCAATTATCATGCCGCAATTAAGTCAGCCACGCAGCAGCACTTTGCCTTGCCCTGATTGGCGCTGCGTGGCTAGGCTACCAAGCCCACTGTAGAGACTCGCCATGTCGAATCCCCGCCCAATCGCCCTCGATGAAATCGATCACCAACTGATCGCCCTGCTGCAGATCAATGCCCGCGAAAGCGTCGCCACCCTTGCCCGCCATCTGGGTATCGCTCGCACCACCGTCAACTCGCGCCTGGCGCGGCTGGAGAAGGGAAAAGTCATCACCGGGTACGGCGTGCGACTGGGCCAGCGCCTGGTCGATGGCGGCCTGCAAGCCTATGTCGGGATCAAGGTGCAACCGCGCTCCGGCAAGGACGTGGTGCGGCGCCTGGCTGCCATGGGGCAAGTGCAGCAATTGTGCGCGGTCAGCGGTGAGTTCGATTACGTAGCGTGGCTGCGCAGCGATTCGCCAGAACAACTGGACCAACTGCTGGACCAGATCGGTAGCGTCGAGGGCGTGGAGAAGACCACCACCTCGATCATCCTCAGCAGCAAAGTGGACCGCGGCCAGCCCTTCTAGATGACAGCGGTACAGTTGCCGAGCAAAAATCGTCACAAGTATTTATAGCCATGTCGTTATGACGAAAAAAAAGCCAATACGACGGCATTTTGCATCTTAATTACGAACACCCCGCTCCCTAAAATGACCACCAGGCATCTCCTATACTCAGGCTCCGCCCCTGCGCAGCCGCTCTGGCAAGGTCACAGCAATGAACAAGAAAAACCGCCACCCGGCCGACGGCAAGAAACCCATCACCATCTTCGGCCCGGACTTCCCGTTCGGCTTCGACGACTGGCTGGAGCACCCGGCTGGGCTGGGCAGTATTCCGGCTGATCGCCACGGTGCGGAAGTCGCTATCGTCGGTGCCGGCATCGCAGGCCTGGTGGCGGCCTACGAGCTGATGAAGCTGGGGCTCAAGCCTGTGGTGTATGAGGCCTCGAAAATGGGTGGCCGACTGCGCTCGCAGGCCTTCAACGGCACCGACGGGGTCATCGCCGAGCTCGGCGGCATGCGCTTTCCGGTGTCCTCCACCGCCTTCTACCACTATGTGGACAAGCTGGGCCTGGAAACCAAGCCCTTCCCCAACCCGCTGACACCGGCATCCGGCAGCACGGTGATCGACCTGGAAGGCCAGACCTACTACGCCGAAAAAGTCAGCGATTTGCCCAAACTGTTCCACGAGGTAGCCGATGCCTGGGCCGACGCACTGGAAAGCGGCGCGCAGTTCGCCGATATCCAGCAGGCGATCCGCGATCGCGATGTTCCGCGCCTCAAAGCGCTGTGGAACAAGCTGGTGCCGCTGTGGGACGACCGCACCTTCTACGACTTCGTCGCCACCTCGCGCTCGTTCGCCCAACTGAGCTTCCAGCACCGTGAGGTGTTCGGCCAGGTCGGCTTCGGCACAGGCGGCTGGGACTCGGACTTCCCCAACTCGATGCTGGAAATCTTCCGTGTGGTGATGACCAACTGCGACGACCACCAGCACCTGATCGTCGGCGGTGTGGAGCAGGTACCGCAGGGCATCTGGCGCCATGTACCTGAGCGCTGCGCCCACTGGCCCGAGGGCACCAGCCTGAGCGCGCTGCATGGCGGCGCACCACGCACCGGGGTAAAGCGCATCGCCCGCGCAGCCGACGGGCGCCTGGCCGTCACCGACAACTGGGGCGACACCCGCCACTACGGCGCCGTGCTCGCCACCTGCCAGAGCTGGCTGCTGACCACCCAGATCGATTGTGAAGAATCACTGTTCTCGCAAAAGATGTGGATGGCCCTGGACCGTACCCGCTACATGCAGTCGTCGAAAACCTTCGTCATGGTCGATCGCCCGTTCTGGAAGGACAAAGACCCGCAAACCGGCCGCGACCTGATGAGCATGACCCTCACTGATCGGCTGACCCGCGGCACCTACCTGTTCGATAACGGCGACGACAAGCCCGGCGTGATCTGCCTGTCCTACGCCTGGATGAGCGACGCCCTGAAGATGCTCCCGCACCCCGTGGAAAAACGCGTGCAACTGGCCCTGGATGCACTGAAGAAGATCTACCCCAAGACCGATATCGCCGGGCATATCATCGGCGACCCGATCACCATTTCCTGGGAGGCCGACCCGCACTTCCTCGGTGCCTTCAAGGGCGCACTGCCTGGCCACTATCGCTACAACCAACGGATGTACGCGCACTTCATGCAGCAGGACATGCCAATGGAGCAGCGCGGGATGTTCATTGCCGGCGATGACGTGTCGTGGACCCCGGCCTGGGTCGAGGGGGCAGTGCAGACTTCGCTGAATGCGGTGTGGGGTATCATGAACCACTTCGGTGGCCAGACCCATCCGGACAATCCAGGCCCAGGCGACGTGTTCGACGAGATCGGGCCGATCGCCCTGGCAGACTGAGACAAGGAGGCAGCATGCGCATCGCTCTGTTCCAGGGCACGCCCAACCCGCTGGACGTGCCCGGCAACCTGCAACGGCTGCGCCACCAGGCGCAGTTGGCGGCCGAGCGCGGCGCGCAGTTGCTGGTGTGTCCGGAGATGTTCCTGAGCGGCTACAACATCGGGTTGGCACAGGTAGAACGCCTGGCAGAGGCCGATGATGGCCCGTCGGCCATGGAGGTGGTGGAGATCGCCCAGGCGCATCGCATCGCCATCGTCTACGGCTACCCCGAGCGCACTGACGATGGCGCGATCTACAACAGCGTGCAACTGATCGACGCCCATGGCCGCAGCCTGTGCAATTACCGCAAGACGCACCTGTTCGGTGAGCTGGACCGCGCCCTGTTCAGCCCCGGTGCCGACCACTTTCCGGTGGTCGAGCTGGAGGGCTGGAAGGTGGGGCTGCTGATCTGCTACGACATCGAGTTTCCGGAGAATGCCCGGCGCCTGGCGCTGGATGGCGCTGAGCTGATCCTGGTGCCGACCGCAAACATGACCCCGTATGATTTTGTCTGTCAGGTGACCGTGCGCTCCCGGGCCCAGGAAAATCAGTGCTACCTGGTGTATGCCAACTATTGCGGGGCCGAGGGCGAGATCCAGTACTGCGGCCAGAGCAGCATCATCGGGCCGGATGGCAGCCTGCTGGCCATGGCCGGTCGGGATGAGTGCCAGTTGCTGGCACAACTGGAACATGAACAGGTGGTGCAGGGGCGCAAAGCGTTTCCTTACCTCGCAGATCTGCGCCAGGAATTGCATCTGCGGCGGGGCTGAGAACAGCCTTTGCCGGCGGTCAGGCCAACTTATTTGTTAGCATGAGTGCTTACCCCGGAGCCCCCATGCCTGATGCCACTCGCCACCTCGTATTAGCCAACGGCCTGCAGCTCACCCTGCGCCATGCCCCGCGGCTCAAGCGCTCGGCTGCTGCGCTGAGGGTCCACGCGGGCAGCCACGATGCCCCGGCAAAATGGCCTGGGCTCGCGCACTTTCTCGAGCATCTGTTCTTCCTCGGCACTCCTCGATTCGCCTTGGATGACGGCCTGATGCGCTACGTCCAGACCCTCGGCGGGCAGGTCAACGCCAGCACCCGCGAACGCACCACAGATTTCTTCTTTGAAGTCCCGCCCGCAGCCTTGGCCGGCGGGCTGGAGCGCCTTTGCCAGATGCTCGCCGAACCCGACCTGGGTAGCGAACGCCAGCGCCGCGAGCGTGAAGTGATCCATGCCGAATTCATCGCCTGGTCGCGCAACCCTAAGGCCCAGAAGGATTTTGCCCTGCTGCAATCAGTGTCGGCTGGCCATCCGCTAGGCGGTTTTCATGCAGGCAACCGGTATACCCTGGCGTTGCAGGATCCTGCCTTTCAGCGGGCCCTCACAGATTTCCATCAACGCTACTACCACGGTGGCCAGATCACCTTGAGCCTGTGTGGGCCGCAACCGCTGGATGAGCTCGAACAGCTTGGCAGGCACTACGCTGGTTTGTTTGCCTTCGGCGAACGCACGCCACAAACACCGCCACCTGCCCTGTCGAACACGAACACAGCCCTGGTATTCACCCATGAAAACCTGCCCCCTGGTGGCGAACGAGCATTGGAGTTGCTGATTGCCGGTTTGAGCGACAGCAGGCCGGGCACCTGGCTGGATGCACTGCGCCAGCGCAGCTGGCTGCAAACTTTCAAGGCAGAAATGCTGTACGCCTTCGCCGGGCAGATGCTCTGGCACATCGAGCTCGAACTCAGCGCAGACGCCTGTGCAGAGGAAGTACACGCCCTGCTGCACGGATGGTTCGGCTTTATCCGGCAATCCGGCCCGGCGCACCTGAACGCCGAATTCGGCCTTCTGCAACAGAGCCGCGAACGCAACGCCAGCCCCCTCGAGTTGGCCCGCCGTGACAGCGCAGGCCAGCCATTGGCGGCACTTGATGCACAAGCACTCTGCGCACTTCAGGCACTGCTCGAAGGCCTGCCATCGCGCAAGCATGGGCAATGGCAGCTGCCAGCACCCGAGCCTTTGCTGTTTACCGGCTTGCCCCCCACGCAGGCGCCTCAATTGCCTGCAGCGCTGACGGTCAGTGAGCAACTGCCGGCGGCACGCCAATACGGGGCATTTCACCTGCGCTGGCAAGTGCCTTCGGCCCTGCGCCAGGGCTTGCACGCCGTGCTCGAACGCGCCCTGCAGCCGCTACAGGCGCGGTGCGAGCGTGCCGCGTTGCAACTGCAGTTCAGTGCCGCAGGCGAAAATTGGCAGCTGCGTTGCACTGGCCTGCCCGCAGCGGTCACGAGGGCCGTCGAACTCGCGATGGCGTGCTTGCGTTCGCCCGCTGACTGGGAGCCTGCGACACAACAGCCCCCCTTGCTGATCCCGATCAGGGCCCTGCTCAACCAACTGCCAGATGCACTCACCGGCGCAGCACCAAAGCCCGAACCAACCCGCGCGCTCAATCAACAGGCACTCGACGATGCATGGCAGCACAGCCGATGGCATGGCCTGGCTGTGGGGTTCGACGCAACCGCCCTGCAGGCCCTGAGCGCAGCATTGCAAGGCTGCCCCGGGCAGTTTGGCATGCCGGTACCTCCGCCCGACTGGCACGGCCGCCGCTGGCATCACGCCAAGGTGCCGGGCAGCGAACCCGCACTGTTGCTTTTTTGCCCCGTGCCTGACCATCAGCAAGCCTGCGGCCGGCTTCTCGCCCAGTTGCTGCAAGGGCCCGTGTACCAAAGGCTACGGGTGGAATTGCAGCTGGGTTACGCCGTATTCAGTACCTTTCGTCAGGTCGAGGGCATCGGCGGGCTGCTGTTCGGCGTGCAATCGCCCCGTGCCACCCACGCCGAGATCCTCGGTCACCTGCTCACCCTCCTGCGCCAAGGTGTATGTCTCGACGCTGCTGCACGGCAAAGGTTGGCGGCGCAGTTCGACGAGCCAGCCATGGCCAACGCGGAGCTTGCCGATTGGGCATGGCAGACACACTTGGCTACACTACCCGACGATCTGCCCGCGTTACGCGTGGCTATCCTGAAGACGCAACAGGCGCATCTGGACGATTTGCTGGGCCGCTTGCTCGCAGCCGATTCACCCTTGCTCTGCCTGGCCAATGGGCCTGCGCCAGCGGGGGCCTGGCACTGATCCGGGGTCAATTGTTACGTATACCGCAAGGGCGCTTTTCGAAGAATTAACCTTTCGGTACAAGATTTTCTTGTAAGATAACGCTATCTCAGCCGCCGGAACCTTCGGCGCGAGGCGACGCCAAACAAATAGCTGAACCCTCTACCCTAACCCGGAAGGAGCAAAAACCATGTGGACCAAACCTGCATACACTGACCTGCGTATCGGCTTCGAAGTGACCATGTACTTCGCAAGCCGCTAAGCACTGCCTGCGTTTCAACGCCTCGGCCAGCCGGGGCGTTGTCGTTTTTTCGGCTACGGTTCTTCGGACAGTTCGGATAGAGAGCAACCATGTACATCCAGATTCTCGGTTCCGCCGCCGGCGGTGGCTTCCCGCAGTGGAACTGCAACTGCGCCAACTGCAAGGGCTATCGCGATGGCAGCCTGCGCGCCACGGCACGCACCCAGTCGTCGATTGCCCTGTCCGACGACGGTGTGCACTGGATCCTGTGCAACGCCTCACCCGACATCCGTGCCCAACTGCAGGCCTTCGCGCCAATGCAGCCGGCCCGTGCCCTGCGCGACACCGGCATCAATGCCATCGTCCTGCTCGACAGCCAGATCGACCACACCACCGGCCTGCTCAGCCTGCGCGAAGGCTGCCCGCATCAGGTCTGGTGCACCGACATGGTCCATCAGGACCTGACCACCGGCTTCCCGCTGTTCAACATGCTCAGCCACTGGAACGGTGGCCTGCAGTGGAACCGCATCGAGCTCGAGGGCAGCTTTGTCATCCCGGCCTGCCCCAACCTCAGGTTCACTCCGTTCCCGCTGCGCAGCGCCGCACCGCCTTACTCCCCGCACCGCTTCGACCCACATCCGGGCGACAACCTGGGGCTGCTGGTGGAAGACACCCGCACCGGCGGCAAGCTGTTCTACGCGCCCGGCCTGGGCCAGGTCGACGACAAGCTGCTGGCAATGATGCACGGCGCTGACTGCCTGCTGGTCGACGGCACGCTGTGGGAGGATGATGAAATGCAGCGCCGCGGCGTCGGCACCCGCACTGGCCGCGAAATGGGTCACCTGGCGCAGAACGGCCCCGGCGGCATGCTCGAGGTGCTGGACGGTTTCCCACGCCAGCGCAAGGTACTTATCCACATCAACAACACCAACCCGATTCTGGACGAAGACTCCCCCGAACGCGCCGAGGTCCAGCGCCGCGGTGTGGAAGTCGCCTTCGACGGCATGAGCATCGAGTTGTAAGGAGGCCCGATGAGCGAGGCACTGCCACTGTCGCCTGCCGAATTCGAGCAGGCCCTGCGCGCCAAGGGCGCCTACTACCACATTCATCACCCCTATCACGTGGCGATGTACGAAGGGCGCGCTACCCGCGAACAGATTCAGGGCTGGGTAGCCAACCGCTTCTACTACCAGGTGAACATCCCGATGAAGGATGCCGCGATCCTGGCCAACTGCCCGGACCGCGAAGTGCGCCGCGAGTGGATCCAGCGCCTGCTCGACCACGACGGAGCCCCGGGCGAAGACGGTGGTATCGAAGCCTGGCTGCGCCTGGGCCAGGCCGTGGGGCTCGACCCGGACCAGCTGCGTTCCCAAGAGCTGGTGCTGCCAGGTGTGCGCTTCGCCGTCGATGCCTACGTGAACTTCGCCCGCCGTGCCAGCTGGCAGGAAGCGGCCAGCAGCTCGCTGACCGAACTGTTCGCCCCACAGATCCACCAGTCGCGCCTGGACAGCTGGCCGCAACACTACCCGTGGATCGATCCTGCCGGCTACGAGTACTTCCGCACCCGCCTGGGCCAGGCCCGGCGCGATGTCGAGCACGGCCTGACGATCACCTTGCAGCACTACACCACCCGGGCGGGCCAGGAGCGTATGCTGGAAATCCTGCAGTTCAAGCTGGATATCCTCTGGAGCATGCTCGACGCCATGAGCATGGCCTACGAGCTGCACCGCCCGCCGTATCACACCGTCACCCAGCAACGGGTATGGCACAAGGGGATTGCCCTATGAGTTTCGACCGCAAGCAAGTGCCGAACTGGCGCCCCGGTTACCGGTTCCAGTACGAACCGGCGCAGAAAGGCCACGTGCTGCTCTACCCTGAGGGCATGATCAAGCTCAACGACAGCGCCTCCCTCATAGGCGGCCTGATCGACGGCAAACGTGATGTGAACGCGATCATCACCGAGCTCGAACAGCAATTCCCTGGTGTGCCCGAAGTCGCTGATGACATCGAGCAATTCATGGAGGTGGCCCGTGGCGAACACTGGATCACACTCGCCTGAGGTACCGGTCGGCCTGCCGCTGTGGCTGCTGGCCGAACTGACCTATCGCTGCCCGCTGCAGTGCCCGTACTGCTCCAACCCCCTCGACTTCGCCGAACAGGGCAAGGAGCTGTCGACCGCGCAGTGGTTCAAGGTAATGGCCGAGGCCCGTGAAATGGGTGCCGCGCAGATCGGCTTTTCCGGCGGTGAGCCGCTGGTGCGCCAGGACCTCGCCGAGCTGATCGGCGAAGCGCGCCGGTTGGGTTACTACACCAACCTGATCACCTCCGGCATCGGCCTGACCGAGGCACGTATCGCCAACTTCAAGGAAGCCGGGCTGGACCACATCCAGATCAGTTTCCAGGCCAGCGACGAGCAGGTGAACAACCTGCTGGCGGGGTCGAAAAAGGCCTTCGCACAAAAGCTGGAGATGGCTCGGGCAGTGAAAGCCCATGGCTACCCGATGGTGCTCAACTTCGTCACTCACCGGCACAACATCGACAAGATCGACCGCATCATCGAGCTGTGCGTGGCACTGGAGGCCGACTTCGTCGAGCTCGCCACCTGCCAGTTCTATGGCTGGGCGCACCTCAACCGCCTGGGCCTGTTGCCGACCCGTGCGCAGCTTGAACGCGCTGAACGCATCACCAACGAGTACCGTGCAAAGCTCAAGGCCGAAGGCAACCCGTGCAAGCTGATCTTCGTCACGCCGGACTACTACGAAGAGCGCCCCAAGGCCTGCATGAATGGCTGGGGCAGCCTGTTTTTGACCATCACGCCGGACGGCACTGCCCTGCCTTGCCATGGCGCACGCCAGCTGCCGGTGCAGTTCCCGAATGTCCGCGATCACGACCTCAAGCACATCTGGTACGACTCGTTCGGCTTCAACCGTTTCCGTGGTTATGACTGGATGCCCGAGCCCTGCCGCTCGTGCGACGAGAAAGAAAAGGACTTCGGCGGCTGCCGCTGCCAGGCCTTCATGCTCACCGGCGATGCCAGCAACGCCGACCCGGTGTGCGCCAAGTCGAGCGACCACGGCATCATCCTCAAGGCCCGCGAGGAGGCAGAAACAGCCGACCTCGCCATTGAACAGATGACCTTCCGTAATGAGCGCAACTCACGTGTCATTGCCCGCGGGTGAATTCAGTGCCGCGCAGGCTGTCGCCGCCGGCACCGATTTCGCCGAACTCAAAGCCAGCCCCCAAGGCCTGTTCTGGAATGAATTTCGCCCGGCCGACGGTGCTTGCCGCATCTGGTGCTGGCGTGACCAGCAGGCACGCTGCCTCACGCCTGACGGCTTCAGCGTGCGCAGCCGGGTCTATGAATACGGTGGAGGCAGTTTCTGCCTGAGCGATGACGCAGTGGTGTTCGTCAACGAGAAGGACCAGCAGATCTATCACCAGGGACTTGATGGCGCGCCACCGCATGCGTTGACCCAGAATGCCCAATGCCGTTACGGCGACCTGCAATGGCACGACGGCCAAGTGCTGGCGGTCGAGGAGTGCCATGGCGAGAGTGTGGAACATCGCCTGGTGGCATTGGGTGAGACCGCCGTTGAAGAGCTCGGCGCAGGCGCTGATTTCTATGCATCCCCCACGATCAGCGCCGATGGCACACGCCTGGCCTGGATCGAATGGGACCGGCCGGCGCAGCCATGGACAGTCACACGGCTGATGTGTCGCGAACGGCAAAGTGACGGTAGCTGGGGCGCGGCGCGCTGCATCGCGGCGAATGACGAGTCCCTCCAGCAACCTCGCTTCGACGCGCAAGGGCGCTTGTACTGCCTGTCCGACCGTAATGGTTTCTGGCAGCCCTGGGGCGAGTTGGGCGGGCTATGGCAAGCCTTGCCCGCCGAGCCTGCAGACCACGCTGCCGCACCCTGGCAACTGGGCAACAGCACCTGGCTGGCAATCGGACCACAAAGCTACCTGGCCAGCTGGTTCGAAGGTGGCGTTGGGCAACTCGGGCTACGCACCGTCGACGGCCAGATGGAGCGTTTCGCCAGTGCCTATAGCCGTTTTCGTAGCCTGGCCATCGACGCCGGGCATCTCTACGCAATCGCTGCCTCGCCGATCAGCCCGCCAGCCGTCATTGCCATTGACCGGGCAAGCCACGAAGTACGGGTTCTGGCAGGCGGCGCCGAGTTACTGCCAGCCGAGTGCATCAGCCAGCCGCAATCCATCCTCTACGACAGTGGCGGCGAGGTTTCCCATGGTTTCTTTTACCCGGCAGCCGGCGCCAAAGGGCCTTCCCCGCTGGTGGTGTTCATCCATGGTGGGCCAACCTCAGCCTGCTATCCGGTGCTGGACCCACGGGTTCAGTACTGGACCCAGCGTGGCTTCGCCGTTGCCGACCTGAACTATCGGGGCAGTACTGGTTATGGTCGCGAATATCGCCAGGCCCTGCACTTGCGCTGGGGCCAGAGCGATGTACAGGATGCCTGCGCGGCAGTCGAACACCTGGCCGAACGCGGTTTGATCGACCACCGCAAAGCCTTCATACGTGGTGGCAGTGCCGGCGGTTATACCACCCTGTGCGCCCTGGCGTTCCATGACGTATTCCGTGCCGGTGCCAGCCTCTACGGGGTAAGTGACCCGGTTGCGCTGGGCCGCGCCACGCACAAGTTCGAAGGCGATTACCTCGACTGGCTGATCGGTGACCCGCAACAGGATGCCGAGCGCTATCGCCAACGCACCCCACTGTTGCATGCCGAGCAGATCAATGTACCGGTGATTTTCTTTCAGGGTGAACTGGATGCTGTGGTGGTGCCGGAGCAGACGCGCTCGATGCTTGAGGCGTTGAAGGCCAATGGCATCGAGGCCGAGGGGCACTTCTACGCGGGCGAACGGCATGGCTTTCGAAAGGCCGAAAACCTTGCACATGCCCTCGAGGAGGAATGGAAGTTCTATTGTCGGGTGCTGGCCCAGTGAAACCTGGGGCCGCCCTGCGGCCCCGGCAGATTCAGCGCTTGGCGATGATGTACACCGCATGCACGATACCCGGAATGTACCCCAGCAAGGTCAGCAGGATATTCAGCCAGAACGCCCCGCCGAACCCGACCTGCAGAAACACACCCAGCGGCGGCAGGATGATGGCGATGATGATGCGAATGATGTCCATGCAAGTTTCTCCTCAATGGGTCTAAACAGAGACTAGCTGGGCATCGCAGAGGTTCCACCGGTGCATGCCGTGGTTTTTTTGCAGCGCTCAGGCACCTTGCCAAGGGCCTGCCCCCCACAAAAAAAACGCCCCGGGCCAAATGAATCAGGCCAGGGGCGATGCGCAGAAACGCCAGACGGTTCGTAGAATTCGTATCAGGCCGAGACTTCACGGCGGGCATGCTGCTGCGCGTGCAGGCGGGCGAAGGCCCGGGCCAGGCGCAGGAGCATTTCATCGATGTTGCCTTTGCTCACCGTCAACGCCGGTGTAAAACGCACCACATCGGCCTGCGGGGCATTCAAAAGCAGGCCCTCGTGCAAGGCCGCCTGCACCAGGTCCTTGGCCAGGTGTTCCTGTAGCTGAAGCGCCCAGAGCAGGCCTTGGCCGCGTACTTCGCCCTGGCCATAGCGGCCGGCCAGGCGGCTCAGGCCATCGCGCAGATGGCGGCCACTGTCCTGGACATGCTCGAAAAAGCCCGGCTCCAGTACGGTATCCAGTACCGCAAGGCCTGCAGCGCACATCAGCGCATTACCATGGTGGCTGCCCTCCAGCTCGCCGGGGGCCGCGCAGCAAGCGGTACCACGAGCAAGCAAGGCCGCCAGCGGCACGCCGGCTCCCAGGCCTTTGCCCAAGGTAATGATGTCAGCGCGCACCCCGTAGGTTTCCTCGGCCAGCAATGCTCCGCAGCGGCCAATGCCGGTCTGCACCTCGTCAAGGATCAGCAGGATGCCCAGCTCACGGCACAACCGCTCGACGCCTTTGAGGTATTCCCTTGTCGCGGGAATCACGCCTGCCTCGCCCTGGACCGGCTCGAGCATGATTGCCACAGTTCGCGAGTCGACTTCTGCATGCAGCGCCGCCAAGTCATTGAATGGCACTTTGCTGAAACCCGGCAGGCCGGGTTCACAGCGGTTGCACGGCAGCGGATCGGATGCCGACAGGGCCCCCAGGCTGCGGCCATGGCAGCCCTGGCTGGCAGTGATGATGTGATAAGCGCCGTTGCGGTGCAGCTGGCCCCATTTGCGCGCCAGCTTGATCGCCCCCTCGCAGGCCTCGGCGCCACTGTTGAGCAGGTACGCCTGATCGCTACCGGTGCTCTGGCACAAGCGGTTGGCCAGCGTCAGCAAACCACGGCTATGGAAACCGGCCCCTGGGTTGATCAACGCCTGGGCCTGATTGCCCAGCGCCTTGACCAACACGCTGGGGCTGTGGCCCAGGCTGTTTACCGCGCCGCCCTGGGTAAAATCCAGGTAAGCATGCCCTTGGTTGTCCCACAACCAGGAGCCTTGGCCACGCACGAACACTTGTGGCGCACGTTCGGCGCCGGGCATCAGGCGCTCGCGGGACAACGCCGATGCGTCTGGCACGCTTACCGGCGCACGCTTGGGCACGACAGCCGCGGCGGGGGCCGATCGGCGCAGGTTGAACAGGTTCATCGGGGGCTCCGGCCAGTCACGGCAAAGGGCAACGTCCGGTCTTGGCGCCGGCGCTTGATAATTTTGCCTTTCCTATCAAAAGTGTTTCTCAAACGGGGTAACAATGCGCGAATTGATCGCTGTAACCCGCTGGAATACGGCGATAGACTAGGCCTCGGCGGCGCTTGCGGCCATTCCGTTTTTTCAGCTTTTTCGATAAGTAATACTTATGGATTTTCGCCAACTGCGTTATTTCGTCGCGGTGTATGAAGAAGGCCATGTCGGCCGCGCTGCTGAACGCCTGTCACTGTCTCAGCCGGCCCTCTCGCAGCAGATCCGCCAGCTTGAGCACAGCCTTGACCTGAGCCTGTTCGAGCGCAGCAACAAGCGCCTGCTGCCGACCTTGGCGGCCCATACCCTTTACAACCACGCCCTGCCCCTGCTCGATGGGCTGCAGCGCGCCCACGAAGCGATGCGCAACTTCAAGGGCCAGTCCTTGCGCACGCTGGCCATCGGCGTACTACAGACGGTTCGGCCGAGCCTGGTGCCGCAGTTGCTTGAGCGGTTGCGCAAGGCCCAACCGCATCTTGTGGTACAGATCTATGAGCTGTCGGGGCTGGAAATCGAACGACGCCTGCTCAACGGCAACCTGGATATCGGTATCAGCTACCTGCCGCCACGCCAACCTGGGCTACACGGCTTGCTACTGTACGAAGATGAACTGCAGCTGGTGATCCCTGATACCCATCCGTTGAAGGACTTCAAGAAAGTCTCTATCAGACAAGCTGCAGAACTGCCGATGCTGATGCTTGGCGAGGAGTTCCAGATCCGCCAGATCTGGAAGCAACAGTTGGCCAGCCTGGGGCGCAGGCCGCAGGTTCAGGCGGAGATGAACAACATGGGCGGCATTCTCGACAGCCTGGCCCACACCGCACTGGCCACTATCCTGCCTGGCCGCGCCAAGGAGGCTGCCGACGATGACCAAGGGTTGCTGTGGAAACCATTGAGCGAGCCGCGGGTGCCGTTGAAGGTTGGCCTGGTATTTCGCGATGCCCAGCGCCAGCAGGCATCGGTCGAGTTGCTGCGCACGCTGCTCGAGGAAGAAGCCGACACACGGCAACTGGGGGCTTCACCCCTGGATGTGCTTGGCTGAAATACACGCGCGCAAAGAAAACCCCGCCGAAGCGGGGTTTTCCCAGACTTTTTCCCTGTGACATCCCTATCGCCCCACCGTCCTGGCAGGAAATCCTTCGTTTGTCCCTGTTCTGTCCTTTGCGCTTCCTGCGCAACGTCCATGTAGCAAGATTAGCCGTGGATCCAATCTGACACCAGTGGCGAAAAGTCACCGCGTGATGTAGGAAAATGCTTACAAACAACGTTCATCAACAAACGGCGGGCGTGTATCCCAGTCGTCAGAACTGCTCGGCATCCAGCAAGTACAACGACTCGCTCCCCGCCTTGACCGAAGCCACCAGCGAATCCACCCGCGGCAGCAGCCTGGCGAAGTAGAACCGCGCCGTCCCCAGCTTGGCCGAGTAGAACGCCTCATCGCCCTCGCCCGCCTTGGCCGCCCGCGCCATCAACGCCCACATGTAGGCATAGGCGACATAGCCAAAGGCATGCAGGTACTCGACCGACGCAGCACCAATCTCATTCGGGTTGCCCTTGGCCTGCTCCAGTACCCACTCGGTAAGGCCGTCGAGTTGATCGAGGTAGGCACCCAGCGGTTTGGCGAACTCATCCAGGTCGCCACCCGCGCTGGCAATGAACTGGCGAATCTCCTCAGAGAACAGCTTGTAGTAGGCACCACCACTGGCCACCACCTTGCGGCCCATCAGGTCCAGGGCCTGAATACCGTTGGTGCCTTCATAGATCTGGGTAATGCGCACATCGCGTACCAGTTGCTCCTGGCCCCACTCGCGAATGTAGCCATGGCCACCGAACACCTGCTGGCCATGCACCGCACACTCAAGGCCCAGGTCGGTGAGGAACGCCTTGGCTACCGGCGTCAACAGCGCCACCAGCTCTTCACTGCGCTTGCGCGTACCCGGCTCTTCGCTGTACTTGGCGCTGTCCAGCTGCATTGCCACGTACGTGGAGAAGGCGCGGCCACCTTCGATCAGCGCTTTCATGGTCAGCAGCATGCGGCGCACATCCGGGTGGACGATGATCGGGTCGGCCGCCTTTTCCTTGGCCTGCGGGCCGGTGGGCGCACGGCTCTGCAAACGGTCGCGGGCATACTCGACGGCATTCTGGTAGGAGCGTTCGGCCGTGGCCAACCCCTGAATGCCCACGCCCAGGCGCTCGTAGTTCATCATGGTGAACATCGCCGCCAGGCCCTTGTTCGGCTCGCCAACGATGTAACCTACAGCTTCATCGAAGTTCATCACACACGTTGCCGAAGCCTGGATACCCATCTTGTGCTCGATCGAGCCACAGGTAGCCGGGTTACGCGCCCCAAGGCTGCCGTCATCGTTGACCAGGAACTTGGGCACCAGGAACAGCGAGATGCCCTTTGGCCCGGCCGGTGCGTCCGGCAGCTTGGCCAGCACCAGGTGGATGATGTTTTCGGTCAGGTCGTGTTCGCCGCCAGTGATGAAAATCTTGGTGCCGCTGACCTTGTAGCTGCCATCGGCCTGGGGCTCGGCCTTGGTCCGGATGATGCCAAGGTCGGTACCGGCATGCGGCTCGGTCAGGCACATGGAACCTGCCCACACGCCGGAATACATGTTCGGCAGGTACTTTTCCCTGAGCGCTTCGCTGGCGTGGGCGTTGATCGACAGGCAGGCACCCGCAGTCAGCATCGGGTACAGGCCGAACGCCAGGCTCGACGCGTTGACCATTTCTTCAACCTGGGCCGAAATCGCCTTGGGCATGCCCATGCCACCGTACTGGGGATCGCCGCCCACACCCACCCAGCCGCCCTCGGCGTAAGTGTTGTAGGCCTCGATGAAGCCAGCCGGGGTGCTTACCGCACCGTTTTCCCAGTGACAGCCCTCTTCGTCAGCCGCTCGGCTGAGCGGGGCGATGGACTTGCTGGTGACCTTGCCTGCTTCTTCCAGCACGGCAAGTGCGGTTTGCGCATCGACCGTTTCGGCCAGCTCAGGCAATTGCGCCCACAGCTCTGCCACGTTGAAGACTTCATTCAGAACGAAGCGCATGTCGCGCAGCGGCGCTTTATATTCAGCCATGACAACCTCTCGCTGGTGGGGTCGGGGCGGTCTCGAAGGACCGCAGCACGGGGTTGAATCCAGTGTAACCGAACAACTTTTGCGAGACATAGGGTCATCACGCGACCATATAGTCAATTATGGTCACGCAGTGCGAACGGCTCCGCGCCGTGATTGTTGGCCGTAAACCATGACACAGTTACGGCCGGCACCTTTGGCGCTGTAAAGCGCCTGGTCGGCTGACTTGAGCACTTCTTCGGGGTTGCGGTGTTCGATAAGGCGTTCAGCGACGCCGATACTGATGGTCACCGATACCGTGCCAGCACCACTGCCGCTGCGGCGCTGGCGCCCGGCGGAATCGTCCTGTGGCCGGTTGTTCTGGTCACGCAGTTGCATCGTGTAGTTGGCGATCATCTCGCGCACGGCTTCCACATGCGGCACGCATTCCTCGGCGGTCTTGCCGGCGAAGACCAGGGCAAATTCCTCGCCACCGTAGCGGTAGGCGCGCCCACCACCGGTGACCTTCGACAGCCGGCTGGCGACCAGGCGCAATACCTGGTCACCGACATCGTGGCCATGGGTGTCGTTGAATTTCTTGAAGTGATCGACGTCGGTCATGGCAATCACGTAGTTGCGCCCCAGGCGCTGCATGCGTTCGTTCAACGCGCGCCGCCCAGGCAGGCCGGTCAGTTCGTCACGGAAGGCCATCTGGTAGGCCTCGTGAGAGACCGCCGCAGCGATCATCAGCATTACCTGGCTGCACATGATGTTCAGCGTGAACGGCAGGATGAACGTCTTGGGCAGCATCCAGAAGATACCGATCAGCCCGATGATCTGGGCCGCATGCAAGGGCCTTGGCTCACGCAGGTACTGCACCACCAGCAGCATGAAGACACCGATGAACAACGGGTAGACCATCTGGATCAGGCTCATCCACTGCCCATGCAGCGACGGCCAACGGATTTCAGCCAACCAGCCCAGCAGTGCCTGGGGAAAACTTTGCTCCAGTGCCACTGCCACGCTACCCACAGCGAACAGCACAGCAAACCGGGCAAGCAGGTCCTGGGCCAGGTGGGTGCGCTCCTGCCAGGCGCCAAATAGCCCGAACAATGCAGGCAGCAGCAGGCACACCAGATGGAAAATCACCGCTGCGTCCTCGCGCACACGCCCATGGTCACGGTAGTAGTCGGTCTGGGTATCGAGCAGAAAGTAGGCGATGTACACCGTGACCATCAAGAACAGCTCACGCTGGCGACGGTAGACCGCGCAGTAGGCGCCACCCAGCAGCAGGACCAAGGTGGGCAGGACATTGAACAGTGATGTGAAGAAGACGCTGAGGTCTCTCACGTATGCCGCCGCAAGCCCTGCCAGCAAGAGGAACAGCGAAGGCAGGAAGTGGCTTGCGCGTACAGCGTTTAAACGAAACAAGGGTAATCTCCGACCCGGCAGATCAATAATGGCATTGTGCCTTTACTTCATCGGCAGCGCACATGAATAGATGAATGCACGGGGGGTTAACGGCAGCAGGGGCGGAGGGCTTGAGCTTTTCTTGTAACCGGATCTTGGGGCGTAGCGGCCCCAAAAATACGAAAACCCGCCTGCCGGTGAAGGCAAGCGGGTTTCAGTGACGCCTTGCGGCTTAGTAGGACAGGCCGAAGTGCTCTTCGTCCATCGCCATCAGGTTGCTGGCACCGGACAGCATGGTCGCCACGTGCGTGCGGGTACGCGGCAGGATACGCTGGAAGTAGAAGCGCGCCGTCTGCAGCTTGGCGGTGTAGAAGGCTTCTTCCGAAGTGCCGGCAGCCAGCTTCTCGGCAGCCAGGCGTGCCATGTCGGCCCAGAAGTACGCCAGGCACGCATAACCGGAGTACATCAGGTAATCCACCGATGCAGCGCCTACTTCTTCGCGGTCCTTCATGGCGGCCATGCCCACTTTCATGGTCAGTTCGCCCCATTCCTTGTTGATCGCAGCCAGCGGCTCGACGAACTCCCTGACCGCCTCATTGCCTTCCTGCGCCTGGCAGAACTTGTGCACGATCTTGGTGAAGCCCTTGAGCGCTTCGCCCTGGGTCATCAGCACTTTGCGGCCCAGCAGGTCGAGGGCCTGAATGCCGGTAGTGCCCTCGTACAACATGGAGATACGGCTGTCGCGCACGTTCTGCTCCATGCCCCACTCGGCGATGAAGCCGTGGCCGCCGTAGATCTGCACGCCGTGGTTGGCCGCCTCGAAGCCGACTTCGGTCATGAAGGCCTTGGCGATCGGGGTCAGGAAGGCCAGCAGGGCGTCGGCCTTCTTGCGCTCTTCCTCGTCCTGGCTGTATTTGACGATGTCCACCTGCTTGGCGGTGAAGTAGACCATGGCGCGGTTGCCTTCGGCGAAGGCCTTCATGGTCAGCAGCATGCGGCGAACGTCCGGGTGCACGATGATCGGGTCAGCAGCCTTGTCAGGCGCTTTGGGGCCGGTCAGCGAACGCATCTGCAGGCGGTCACGGGCGTACTTCAGGCCACCCTGGAAGGCCACCTCGGCATGTGCCAGGCCCTGCAGCGCGGTGCCCAGGCGGGCGGTGTTCATGAACGTGAACATGCAGTTCAGGCCCTTGTTGGCTGGGCCGATCAGGTAGCCGGTGGCGCTGTCGAAGTTCATCACGCAGGTAGCGTTGCCGTGGATGCCCATCTTGTGCTCGAGCGAGCCGCAGCTCACGCCGTTGCGCTCACCCACGCCGCCTTCGGCGTTGGGCAGGAACTTCGGCACGATGAACAGCGAGATACCTTTGGTGCCGGCCGGGGCATCCGGCAGGCGGGCCAGCACGATGTGGACGATGTTATCGGCCATGTCGTGTTCGCCGGCAGAAATGAAGATCTTGGTGCCGGAAATGCGGTAGGAGCCGTCAGCTTGCGGCTCGGCCTTGGTGCGCAGCATGCCCAGGTCGGTGCCGCAGTGCGGTTCGGTCAGGCACATGGTGCCTGTCCATTCGCCCGATACCAGTTTGGTCAGGTAGGTTTCCTGCTGCTCTTCAGTACCGTGCGCAGAAATGGTGTTCATCGCACCATGGGACAGGCCCGGGTACATGCCCCACGACCAGTTCGACTCACCCACCATCTCGCTCAACGCCAGGCCCAGCGACTCTGGCAGGCCCTGGCCGCCATGGGCGACATCATGGGCAAGGCTTGGCCAGCCGCCTTCGACGAACTGCTCGTAGGCCTGCTTGAAACCGGTCGGGGTCTTCACGCCGGACTCGCTCCAGGTGCAGCCTTCCAGGTCACCGACACGGTTCAGCGGGGCCAGCACCTGCTCACAGAATTTCGCGCCTTCTTCGAGGATCGCGTCGACCATGTCGGGCGTTGCGTCCTGGCAACCCGGCAGGCTCTGATAGTGCGCCTCATAGCCAAGCAGCTCGTCGCGAACGAAGCGAATATCACGCAAGGGGGCTTTGTAATCAGGCATTGCGATGAACCTCTGTGATGAGTCCGGTAGGGAGACCGCTGATACCGACCAGCTCTTGCCGGCTTTCGGTCAAACAGTTGTTTGAAACTTACGTTTAGGACTGACCGATGTCAAGGAGGGACTATGGTGCCATTTATGCCGCGAAACATGGCGTTTATGCCATCGCCTGAAAAGACGCCCACGACAATGGCAGCGGGCCTGCCCACGAAGGCGTTGGCTCAGGCAAAAAATCTAGCCTGATCAAACGCATCCGCAGGCGGGCCCGCTTCCACAGAGCACTGTGCAGGTTTGTGAAAGTGCCGCGCCTTCAGGCGTAGGTATCGATGAACCGACCGAGCATTTCGTCGGAAGCCTTGGCGACTTTCGCGCCCAGTTCGACCTCGGTTTTGCCCAGCGCCAGCTGTACAGTGCTGGTGGCAAGGTCCATCTGCTGGCTGCGGTCAACCGCACGCAGGCGCTCGGCCTGAAAATCGCTGGACTGGCTGGTGGCGGCGCGTTCGACAGTGTTGCTGGCGATCTGGCTGGCCGCCTGGTCGACGCGGTTCTGCCCGCTCTGGATGGCGCTGAGGCCCGCGTAGTAGGCGGAGCTACCGGTGATTTCCATGTCAAAACTCCAATGACGCTGGATGTGAACAGGCCTGATTAAAACAGGCCCGGGCCATAAAGGCCCGTTTAAATCGCTAATGGCCCCGTGCTATCTGATAGACGTGAGGCATGGCGCTTCAGTCCAGCAAGTCCAGCTGCAGATGTTCCGCGACTGCATCGGCAGTCGCTTGCTTGAGCTTGGGCACCCGCCCCAGGCAAGGCGCTGGCAAGCGCTCGGCCAGGCTGGCGAGGTTCTCCTCCAACCGCGACGTACGCGGGTCGATGACATTGGCCACCCAGCCTGCCAGTTGCAACCCGTCCCTGGCGATCGCTTCGGCGCTGAGCAATGCGTGGTTGATGCAGCCAAGACGCACCCCTACCACCAGAATCACTGGCAACTTGAGGGCGATTGCCAGGTCGGACAGGTTGGCATGACCAGACAGCGGCACGCGCCAGCCACCGGCACCTTCGACCAGGGTGAAATCCGCGCCCTGATCCAACACGTGACGCATGGCCTGGAGCAGGGCCGGCACCTCCAACGTCACACCCGCTTCACGCGCCGCCACGTGCGGCGCGATGGCAGGTTCAAATGCAAAAGGGTTGATCGCTGCATAAGGCAGTTTGAGCGTGCTCTCGTCGATCAATGCCTGGGCGTCAGCGTTGCGCAGCCCCTTTGTGGTAACTGTGCAGCCGGACGCCACCGGCTTTGCACCCAGCGTACTCAGGCCCTGCAGACGTGCGGCATGCAACAGCCCGGCTGCGATGGTGGTCTTGCCGACATCGGTATCGGTACCCGCGATGAAATAGGCCTGGCTCATTTCGCTCCTCTCACGCCTTTGGCTTGCGCAACACACCATAGACCACCTGATAGGTGGCGGGCAGCCCTTGCGGCTGGCGGAATGCTTCATACGCCTGCAGCAGCCCCTGCATGCGGGCACGGCCAGTCAGGCCCGACGGCCGCCCAGGGTTGAGGTTGTGAGCGCCAAGTGCCTTGAGCTCATGGGTCAGGCCGCGCACATGCGGGTAGTGCAGCACATGCGCCTGCTGACTCAGGCCAAGCTGCTCCAGGCCACTCGCCAAGCACAGTCGCTGATAGTCCTCGAACCGGCGGAAGCGGTTGACATGCACCATGCCATCCACGGCCTGCCAACTGGCGCGCAATTCATCCAGGGTACCGACACACAGGCTGCTGAAGGCCAGCACACCGCCCGGACGCAATACCCGCCGTGCTTCTTCAAGCACGCTGGAGAACTGCGCGCACCATTGCACCGCCAGGCTGGAGAAAACCAGGTCGACGCTGTGATCGCGCAGCGGCAGCCGCTCGGCGTCGCCTGCCACATGGTAGCGGGCCCCGCCCTGCTCGCCTCGGGCATGGCGCAACATGCCTTCGGCGATGTCCACGGCCACGCCCGTCGCCGGCGTGAAGCGCTCGGCCAGCACCCGGCTGAAATGCCCCGTGCCACTGCCCAGGTCGAGCCAGCGCGATGGCGTCAGTGCGTCCGGCAACTGCTCCAGCAGGGTCACGCCCACCGCGCGCTGCAAGGCCGCCACGCTGTCGTAGCTGGCTGCTGCGCGGGAGAACGAGGCCGCTACCTGGCGCTTGTCCGGCAGCGCGCCGGGCAGGGTTGGACGGGAAAGGTCAGTCATCGCCACTCTCATGCAGGAAACTCTTGATGCCCGCCGCCAGCTCCTGCGGGTACTCCAGCAGGAAAGCGTGGGAACTCTCTTCAACCAGGCCGACTTCAACGTCGGGCAACAACTCGCTCAGCGCTTTGGCCGCCTCGGGGGGCACCAACGCATCACTGCCGGCGAACAGGTGCAGTTGCGGACCGCCGTACGCCTGCAGCGCTTCGCGGGTATCCAGCTGAGCCAGCACCTCAAGCCCGGTGGCCAGGTACAGCGGGTCGGTCTCCGGTACCCCCACGCCCAGCTGGCGCAGCAACGTGCGCGGCTGCAGGGCGCCGTCACTGCACAAGGTACGGAAACGCTTGAGGGTAACGCAGGTGTGGCTGCGGCAACCGTCGAGGAAGGTCCCGAAGGTGTCATCGGCCATGCCATGCGGCCAATCCGCCCGTGCCACGAAGCAGGGGTTGCTGGCCAAGGTCAACAGCCCGCAACAGTGGTCGCCACGCTTGCGGGCCAGCTCACTGGCGAGCATGCCGCCGAGCGACCAGCCGCCCAGCCAGGTATCACTGGGCAGTTTGCGGTCAAGGTAGTCGACCCACGCCTGGACATCGGCGTCGGCCAGCTCCGGCAGGGGCGCCAGCTCGACCTGCAGACGCGCGTCCTGGGCACGCAGGCTGGCGGCCAGCGGCTCCAGGGCCGCAGTACCCAGGCCCCAGCCGGGAAGAAGGATCAGTCGGTTACGCATCGGCGGCCTCCAGCTGTGGATAACAATCGGCCAATGCATTCAACAATAGCTGTACCTGCGCCTCACTGTGCGCAGCGCTCAAGGTTACCCTTAGCCGTGCACTGCCAGCAGGTACGGTAGGCGGGCGGATGGCGGTGACCAACAGGCCTCGTTCGCGCAGCATCTGCGACAGGCGCAGTGCCTGTGCGCTGTCGCCGATCAGGATCGGCTGGATCGGAGTCGGGCTGTCCATCAGCTGCAGGCCGATCTGCACGGCACCCTCGCGGAACTGCCGGATCAACCCGGCCAGGTGCTCACGGCGCCAGGTTTCGCGGCGCAGCAGCTCCAGGCTCTTGAGCGTGGCGCAGGCCAGTGCCGGCGGCTGGCTGGTGGTATAGATGTACGGCCGGGCGAACTGCACCAGTGCCTCGATCAAATCATCGCTGCCCGCAACGAAGGCGCCCGCGGTGCCGCAAGCCTTGCCCAGCGTACCGATCAGCACGGGCACGTCATCGATGCCCAGGCCGAAGTGTTCGACGACACCGCCGCCCTGGGCACCCAAGGTACCCAGGCCGTGAGCGTCGTCGACCATCAACCAGGCACCACGCGCACGCGCGACCTCAGCCAGTGCAGGCAGGTCGGCCAGGTCACCGTCCATGCTGAACACACCGTCGGTGACCACCAAGGTATTGCCGCAGGCCTTGCCCAGGCGGTTGGCCAGGCTGACTGCATCGTTGTGCAGGTAACGGTTGAAGCGGGCACCACTGAGCAAACCGCCATCGAGCAGCGAGGCATGGTTGAGGCGGTCCTGCAACACCGTATCGCCCTGCCCCACCAGCGCGGTAATGGCCCCGAGGTTGGCCATGTAGCCGGTAGAAAACAGCAAGGCACGCGGGCGACCGGTCAATTCGGCCAGCGCCTCTTCGACCTGATGGTGCGGCGTGCTGTGGCCGACCACCAGGTGCGAGGCTCCGCCACCGACACCCCAACGCTCGGCGCCGGCTTGCCAGGCGGCGATCACCTCGGGGTGGTTGGCCAGGCCCAGGTAGTCATTGCTGCAGAAAGCCAGCAACGGCTGGCCGTCGACCACTACGTTCGGCCCTTGCGGGCTCTGTAGCAGCGGCCGCTGCCGATACAGGTCTGCAGCG
Source organism: Pseudomonas sp. BNK-30 (assembly GCF_047456185.1). Taxonomy (NCBI): domain Bacteria; kingdom Pseudomonadati; phylum Pseudomonadota; class Gammaproteobacteria; order Pseudomonadales; family Pseudomonadaceae; genus Pseudomonas; species Pseudomonas sp. BNK-30. The sequence goes on along the minus strand of NZ_CP179904.1, from coordinate 5,153,057 downwards.
CGCCGTTCGGCAAGACGCGCTGCAAGATCGAAGGCCATCTCAGGCAGACGCGGCGTTATAGAACAGCTCGCTGCTGCGTTGCTCGACCAGCGCCTGTTCGATGGCGGCCTGGTGCACTTCGTCGGCATGCTCTTCACGCGCTTCAGGCTTGATGCCCAGGCGGGCGAACAGCTGCATGTCCTTGTCGGCCTGTGGGTTGGCAGTGGTCAGCAGCTTCTCGCCATAGAAGATCGAATTGGCGCCGGCCATGAAGGCCAGCGCTTGCATCTGCTCGTTCATCTGCTCGCGCCCGGCGGACAGGCGCACGTGCGACTTGGGCATCAGCAGCCGCGCGACCGCCAGCATGCGGATGAAGTCGAACGGGTCGACATCTTCTTCTTCGGCCAGGGGGGTGCCGGCCACTTTCACCAGCATGTTGATCGGCACCGACTCGGGATGCTCGGGGAGGTTGGCCAACTGGATCAGCAGGCCTGCACGATCGTCGAGCGACTCGCCCATCCCAAGGATGCCACCGGAGCAGATCTTCATCCCGGCATCGCGTACGTAGGCCAAGGTCTGCAGACGCTCGCTGTAAGTGCGGGTGGTGATGATGCTGGCGTAGAACTCCGGCGAGGTATCGAGGTTGTGGTTGTAGTAGTCCAGGCCTGCCTGGGCCAGCGCCTGGGTCTGGTCCTGATCGAGCTTGCCCAGGGTCATGCAGGTTTCCAGCCCCATGGCCTTGACCCCTTTGACCATTTCCAGCACGTAGGGCATGTCCTTGGCCGAGGGGTGCTTCCAGGCGGCGCCCATGCAGAAGCGGGTAGAACCGATGGCCTTGGCCCGCGCCGCTTCTTCCAGCACCTTCTGCACTTCCATCAGCTTCTGTTTTTCCAGCCCGGTGTTGTAGTGGCCGGACTGTGGACAATATTTGCAATCTTCCGGGCAGGCGCCGGTCTTGATCGACAGCAGCGTGGAAACCTGTACGCGGTTAGGGTCGAAATGCGCCCGATGCACGGTTTGCGCCTGGAACAGCAGGTCGTTGAACGGTTGCTGGAACAGGGCCTTCACCTCGGCCAGGGACCAGTCGTGACGTGTTGTTGCAGTTGTGCTGGCGCTCATCGGCGTTTCCTTGTTTAGGCTGTAGCTGGCGCCGGGACAGGACTGCCCGCCAGCGCATCACGGATAGCTCGCATAGTCATGGAAGGCCTATGAACTGTCAACCTTGGTTAAAAGCACTGGTTTACAAGTGTATAAATATTGATCATACCTGTTTGCTGTGCGGCACTCCTGCCGAGCAGCCCCACCCCATCTGTATTGCGTGCGAGGAGGACCTGCCCTGGCTGAGTGAGTACTGCATGCATTGCGCGCTACCGCTGCCAATGGCCGGCCTGACCTGCGCCCAGTGCAGTCGGCGTGCCCCGGCCTTCGAAGAAGTGGTGGCGCCGTGGCATTACGGCTTTCCCGTGGACACACTGATCAGCCGCTTCAAACACAATCGCCAGTGGCCATTAGGGCGCTTGATGGCCGAAATGCTCAGCCTGGATTTGCGCCACCGCTTTGCCGATGGCCTGGCCAGGCCATCGCTGCTGTTGCCTGTGCCACTGGCAAAGCGTCGACAGCGCGAGCGTGGCTTCAACCAGGCAGGCATGCTGGCAAAGTGGTTGGCCAAGGCCCTGGCAATCGACTGCAACGAGCGATTGCTGCGGCGCACCCGCGAAACTCCGGCGCAGCAAAGCCTGGATGCCAAGGCCAGACGGCGTAATCTGCAGCAGGCCTTTGCGGTGGTTGATGAAGGCGCATTGCACGGCCTGCATGTGGCCGTGGTCGATGACGTGCTGACCACCGGTGCCACGGCGCAAAGCATCGCCGCCCTGCTGCGCGGCGCCGGCGCACGCCGCGTTGATGTGTATTGCCTGGCACGCACGGCAAAACCGGGGCAAGCTTGACCGGTCAGTCCCAGATAGGCGCCATCATGACCCTGCCCGCCCTGCTCACCCAGCACATCGCTCGCCGCCCACAGCGCATCGCTTTGCTTCAGCATATCGCTGAGCAAGGTTCGATCACCCGCGCAGCCAAGGCCGCAGGCATAAGCTACAAAGCCGCATGGGACGCCATAGACGAACTCAACAACCTGGCCAGCCAGCCGTTGGTCGAGCGTAGCACCGGCGGGCGCGGTGGCGGTGGCGCCCGCCTGTCGGGCGAAGGCGAGCGGGTACTGCGCCTGTACCAGCGCCTACAGGCCTTGCAGGCGCAGATTCTTGAGGCTGCCGAAGATTCCAGCGACCTTGACCTTCTTGGGCGCCTGATGTTGCGCACCAGTGCCCGCAACCAGCTGCAAGGTCAGGTCAGCGGCTTGCGCCGCGAGGGGCGGCACGACCGCGTGAGCCTGGCGCTGGGTGGCGGGCTGGAAATCGAGGCACTGATCACACACGACAGCACTTCACGCCTGGAGCTGACGCTCGGAACCATGGTGGTGGCGTTGCTCAAGGCCGGGTGGGTGCGGTTATCGAGCGCCGCAGATGAAGCCGAAGCGGGCAGCAATGTGCTCAAGGCCACCGTGGAAGAGGTGATAGCGGATGGGCATGACACCAGTGAAGTGAGGCTGGCGCTGGGTAATGGCCAGACACTCTGCGCGTTTGCCGATGCGCACTGGCTGGCACAAGAGGCAGTGACAACAGGTAGCCAGGTCCGGGTGCAGTTTCATCCCTCCCATGTATTGCTGGGGGTACCGGTGTAGGTTGGTCGCGCCACCCCGCCAGAGGGCCGGCACTGATACCATGAGCCCTTGCAGCCCACCCCGGAGCCACCATGTCTCACCCCTTCGCGACCCTCACCCCCGACCTGGTACTGGACGCCGTGGAGAGCCTCGGCTTTCTCAGCGACGCCCGCGTACTGGCCTTGAACAGCTACGAGAACCGCGTCTACCAAGTGGGTATCGAAGGCGAGCAACCACTGATCGCCAAGTTCTATCGACCCGGCCGGTGGAGCAATGAAGCGATTCTTGAAGAACACCGCTTCACCGCCGAGCTTGCTGAGTGCGAAGTGCCGGTGGTCGCCCCGCTGCAACACAATGAACAGACCCTGTTCGAGCACCAGGGCTTTCGCTTCACACTATTTCCCCGCCGCGGCGGCCACGCACCGGAGCCGGGCAACCTCGACCAGCTCTACCGTCTGGGCCAGTTGCTGGGCCGCCTGCATGCCGTGGCGGCAACACGCCCGTTCGAGCATCGCGAAGCCTTGACTGTGGATAACTTTGGCCACGCCTCCCTGCAAACCCTGCTTGATGGCAACTTCGTACCTCGGGAATTGCTGCCCGCGTTCGAGTCTGTAGCGCGCGAGCTGCTCAAACGGGTCGAAGACATCTACGCACGCACCCCACATCAGGTCATGCGCCTGCACGGCGACTTGCACCCCGGCAACCTGATGCATCGCGACGACGTCTACCACGTCGTCGACCTCGATGACTGCAGGATGGGCCCGGCCGTGCAAGACCTGTGGATGATGCTGGCCGGCAGCCGTGAAGAACGCCTGGGCCAACTGGCAGAGCTGATCGACGGCTACAACGAGTTTCACGATTTCGACCCGCGCGAGCTGCCCCTGATCGAACCGCTGCGCGCCTTGCGCCAGCTGCACCATAGCGCCTGGCTGGCACGGCGCTGGGACGACCCGGCATTCCCACGCAGCTTCCCCTGGTTTGGCCAACCGCGTTACTGGGGCGATCAGATCCTGGCCCTGCGCGAGCAAACAGCGGCACTCGACGAGCAACCCCTGAAATTGTTCTAAATGCCTGCAAAGGTCTGTCTACAATAGGCGTCGCTGTATTTAGCTACCTAAGCAAGGATTCTGCATGCACGCCGCAAACCCGCGTCGCGGGTACATTCTTGGCCTCTCGGCCTACATCATCTGGGGCTTGTTCCCCCTCTATTTCAAAGCCATACAAAGTGTCCCGGCGGTTGAGATCATCGTGCACCGGGTGCTCTGGTCCGCTTTGTTCGGCTCGCTGCTGCTGTTGGTGTGGAAGCACCCAGGGTGGTGGCGCGAGCTGCGCGACAACCCCCGCCGCCTGGCCATTCTTGCCCTCAGTGGCGCCCTGATCGCCGGCAACTGGCTGACCTACGTATGGTCGGTCAACAACGGGCGCATGCTCGAGGCCAGCCTGGGCTACTACATCAACCCGCTGGTGAACGTGCTGCTGGGCATGCTTTTGCTGGGTGAGCGCCTGCGCCGCCTGCAGTGGCTGGCAGTGGGCATGGCCGCAGTAGGTGTGGCGCAACAGGTGTGGCAAGTCGGTAGCCTGCCTTGGGTGTCATTGGTACTGGCGCTGACGTTTGGCTTCTACGGCCTGATCCGCAAGCAGGCACCGGTGGCGGCGCTGCCCGGCCTAGTGGTGGAAACCTGGATGCTGGTGCCCCTGGCGCTTGGCTGGCTGCTGCTGCACCCTGCCGCGATGAGTGCACAAGGCAGTTTCTATACCAGCAGCGAAGCGCTATGGCTGATCGCAGCCGGGCCGGTAACGCTGATACCACTGGTGTGCTTCAACGCCGCTGCGCGGCACTTGCCCTACACCACCCTGGGCTTCCTGCAGTATCTGGCGCCGACCTTGGTACTGCTGCAAGCGGTACTGCTATTTGACGAGCACCTGTCTTCCAGCAGCCTGATGGCTTTCTTGTGCATCTGGGCTGGCCTGGCGCTCTACAGCGTCGATGCCTGGCTGAACCTGCGCAAGCGCGCCTGATCAAAAAACGATCAAAACTCTGCAGGCCACGCCGGCCGTGGCCTGGCAGAACATCTCCAGAGGTTATCCACACCCTCGTCCCCGTGCTTTGTGCACAAGCCATTGATTAGTGGCTGTTTTTTGACCAAACAGCGGGAGAGCTCGCCATCCCTGGGCTAGCAAGGAGCGCCCCCAGGTTATCCACAGGGCCGTCCCCGGTTAATCGGGATAACCCGCTACCGCCTCGGCTCAATCCTGGGGCCGCAATTTCAACTCCACCATCAAGTCATCCGCCAGGCTCTCCAGCTTCTGCTGCAGATCATCCAGCGACAAAGTCAATGGCAGCGCCAGCAAGGCATCGGCATGGAACAACGGCTCGCTGCTCATCGGCGCCGGGCGCACTTCGGTGGTGAAGCGCTCAAGGTTCACCCCTTGGTCAGCGAGCAAGCGGGTGATATCACGTACGATGCCGGGGCGATCATTACCCACCAACTCCATCGCGATCGGCTTCCAGGTACAGGAAGGCTCGATGCCGCTTTCTGCGATCAGCACACGGATATCGTACTGCCCCAGGGCCTGAAGCGATTTCACCAGCTCATCGTAGCTCTCTGCCGGCACCGCGACCCGCAGGATGCCGGCGAACTGCCCGGCCATACGCGACATACGGCTCTCCAGCCAGTTACCGTTGTGGTCGGCGATGCACTGGGCAATCCGTTCGACCTGGCCGGCCTTGTCAGGAGCAATCACGGTCAGTACAAGATGATCCACAGGGCTTCCTCTGCGTCGTGCCGCCTGCAGCGGCGAGAATACGGGGGGATTGGTTCAGTATAGGCAAGGCGCGGCAACCTGCCGCAGGACGGTCTGCCGAACTAATCGTGTACTGTTTCAAGATTTATCTGGAACAATCCACCGGTTTTTTGCGAACATAGCCACTCCCAGCGTGACCCTCCGCGACCAATCGGTCGCGGAGCGACGCTTTTAGTCTGATGTTCACCGGCCTGCTGCTTCATGTAGTATGCCTCGGCGCGGACTACAAAACGTCGTTACGATGTCTGCCAAGGCGCCTGTGAAAATACGCCAACCGCCCGCCAGCCTTTCTGGCGAGCCGCACCCAGCCGCTCTCGTGAGTGGTGAGAGCATGTACTGGTGCCGTGTTTAGAGAAGCGCTACAGGCTTAATACAGAAGAGCGAAAGCGAAATAGCTGAGCAAAGGTGAGGCAAGCAATGACTGGATACGTTCAAGTCGGTGGCCTTCAGGTCGCCAAGGCCCTGTACGACTTCGTCAACAACGAAGCGATCCCTGGAACCGGCGTCAAGGCCGATGCGTTCTGGGCCGGGGCAGAAAAGATCATCAACGACCTCGCCCCAAAGAACAAAGCCCTGCTCGCCAAGCGCGACGAGCTGCAAGCCAAGATCGACGCCTGGCACCAGGCACGCAAAGGCCAGGCACACGACGCCGTCGCCTATAAAAGCTTCCTTCAGGAAATCGGCTATCTGCTGCCACAAGCCGACGATTTCCAGGCCACCACCCAGAACGTGGACGAAGAGATCGCCCACATGGCCGGCCCACAGCTGGTCGTGCCGGTGATGAACGCCCGCTTTGCCCTGAACGCCGCCAACGCCCGCTGGGGCTCGCTGTACGACGCACTGTACGGCACCGATGCCATCAGCGATGAAGGCGGCGCCGAAAAAGGCCAGGGCTACAACAAGGTCCGTGGCAACAAGGTCATCGCCTTCGCCCGCGCCTTCCTCGACGAAGCCGCGCCGCTGGCCGCTGGCTCGCACGTCGACTCCACCGCTTACCGCATCGAAGGCGGCAAGCTGGTCGTTGCCCTCAAGGGCGGCAGCAACAGCGGCCTGCGTGACGACGCCCAGCTGATCGGCTTCCACGGCGATGCCGCCGCGCCAACCGCCGTGCTGCTCAAGCACAATGGCCTGCACTTCGAAATCCAGGTCGATGCCAGCACCCCGGTCGGCAGCACCGACGCCGCCGGTGTCAAAGACATCCTGATGGAATCGGCGCTGACCACCATCATGGACTGTGAAGACTCGGTCGCTGCCGTCGATGCCGACGACAAGGTCATCGTCTACCGCAACTGGCTGGGCCTGATGAAAGGCGACCTGGCCGAGAGCGTCAGCAAAGGCGGCAAGACTTTCACCCGCACCATGAACCCGGACCGCGAGTACGCAGCGCCCAATGGCGGCACCGTGACCCTTCACGGTCGTTCGCTGCTGTTCGTGCGCAACGTGGGCCACCTGATGACCAACCCGGCTATTCTCGATGCCCAAGGCAACGAGATTCCCGAAGGCATCCAGGACGGGCTGTTCACCAACCTGATCGCCCTGCACAACCTCAACGGCAACACCAGCCGCAAGAACACCCGTACCGGTAGCGTCTACATCGTCAAACCGAAGATGCACGGCCCTGAAGAAGTGGCGTTCGCCGCCGAGATCTTCAGCCGCGTCGAAGACCTGCTGGGCATGCCGCGCAACACCGTCAAGGTCGGCATCATGGACGAGGAGCGCCGTACCACGGTCAACCTCAAGGCCTGCATCAAGTCGGCAGCCGAGCGTGTGGTGTTCATCAACACTGGCTTCCTCGACCGTACCGGTGACGAAATCCACACCTCGATGGAGGCCGGCGCCGTGGTGCGCAAGGGCGCCATGAAGAACGAAAAGTGGATCGGTGCCTACGAGAACAACAACGTCGACGTCGGCCTTGCCACCGGCCTGCAAGGGCGTGCGCAGATCGGCAAAGGCATGTGGGCCATGCCGGACCTGATGGCTGCCATGCTCGAGCAGAAGATCGCTCACCCGCTGGCCGGTGCCAACACCGCCTGGGTACCGTCGCCGACCGCCGCCACCCTGCACGCCCTGCACTACCATAAAGTCGACGTGCAGGCGCGTCAGCGCGAGCTGGCCAGCCGCGCCCCGGCCTCGGTCGACGACATCCTGACCATCCCGCTGGCAGCTGACACCAACTGGTCGGCCGAAGAGATCCGCAACGAGCTGGACAACAACGCCCAGGGCATCCTCGGCTATGTGGTTCGCTGGATCGACCAGGGCGTGGGTTGCTCCAAAGTGCCGGACATCAACGATGTGGGCCTGATGGAAGACCGCGCTACCCTGCGTATCTCGGCCCAGCTGCTGGCCAACTGGCTGCGCCATGGCGTGGTTACCCAGGAGCAGGTGCTGGAAAGCCTCCAGCGCATGGCCGCCGTGGTCGACAAGCAGAACGCCGGTGACGCCCTGTACCGCCCGATGGCGCCGAACTTCGACGACAACGTGGCATTCCAGGCTGCAGTGGAACTGGTAATCGAGGGTGCCAAGCAACCGAACGGTTATACCGAGCCGGTACTGCACCGTCGCCGCCGCGAGTTCAAGGCGCGTAACGGGCTGTAAGACACCGGGGCCGCTCCATCAGTTACAGGAGGATCGCATTCCCCTGTAGGAGCGGCCTTGTGTCGCGAAAGGGCTGCAAAGCAGCCCCAATCCCGCTCACTCAAGCTTCAATTCTTTCTTCACCAACCCCAGCAGTTTCCCCAGATCCACCGGCTTCAGCAAAAAATCCACCACCCCCAGGTGCATCACATCCACCGCCTCCTTCACATCGGTGTCGCCTGACACCACGATGATCGACAACGCCGCCCGTTCCGACTCACGAATCTGCCGGATAAGCTCCAGGCCATCCTTGGGCTGCATGCGCAGGTCGGTGATCATCAGGGCGATGCGCGGTTCGTAATGCAGTTTGAACATCGCCTCCTGAGCACCATCGGCCTGCATGCAGTCGATCCCCCTGCTCTTCAGGTAAAGGCACAGGGCCTCACTGTTCACCGGGTTGTCATCAACCACCAATACCACCGGCCTGGGCGCAACAGGTGCACTCAACCCGGCCAGTGCCTCACGTTCGGCGTCACTCAGGATGTCGTCATGCTCAACCATGGTCGTCTCATCAAATAGTCTTGCTCACCGGTAAGACCGCAGCTTGCGATATTGATCACACTACGCTCATAGACTTACGTCCAATGGGCACCGCACGGCCGTCAGCCGACCATGGGGACCGAGAACAACAAGGCCGCACCTATATATAGATATATATAGTTCGGCGTAGCGATACGGTCAGTGTCATGAGCAAAAACGACGCCTACAGCCAGGCGGGCAGAACTGCCGTTCTGCAGAACATTCAGGGCACCCTGCAGTTTTTGCAGCGTTTCCCGCCGTTCAACCAAATGGAACACAGCCACCTGGCGTTCCTGGTGGAACAGTGCCAGTTGCGTTTCTACGCCAGCGGGGAAAGCATCATCAAACCCGCTGACGGCCCGGTGGAGCACTTCTACATCGTCAAACAGGGGCGCGTGATCGGTGAGCGCCAGCACCTGGTCAAGCCCGGCGTGGAAACCACCTTCGAGATCACCAGCGGCGAGTGCTTCCCGCTGGCCGCCCTGCTCGGCGAGCGCGCTACCCGCACCGAGCACCTGGCGGGCGAGGACACGTTCTGCCTGCAATTGAACAAAGCCGCCTTCATCCGTGTGTTTTCCCTGTCGGATGTGTTTCGGGATTTTGCGCTGCGCGGTGTCAGCAGCCTGCTTGACCAGGTCAACCAGCAGGTGCGCCAACGAGCGGTGGAAACACTCGGCACCCAATACTCACTGAACACCCCGCTGGGTGAACTGGCCATGCGTCACCCGGTGGTCTGCACCCCGGACACGCCGCTGCGCGACGCCGTGCGGTCGATGCACGACCAGCAGGTCGGCAGCATCGTGGTGGTCGATGCGCAGCGTTACCCGGTGGGCATCTTCACCCTGCGTGACCTGCGCCAAGTGGTGGCTACTGTCGATGCCGACCTCGGTGCCGCCATCGAACGGCACATGACCGTCAAACCCTTCTACCTCAGCCCGCAGGCCAGCGCCTTCGACGCGGCCATGGCCATGACCGAGCGACACATTGCCCATGTTTGCCTGGTGGACAACCAGCGCCTGTGCGGCGTGGTCTCGGAGCGCGACCTGTTTTCCCTGCAACGGGTCGACCTCGTGCACCTGGCCCGTACCATCCGCCATGCACCGCGCCTGGACTCGCTGGTGGCGCTGCGTGGCGAGATCGGCCAGCTGGTGGAGCGCATGCTCGCCCACGGCGCCTCCTCGACCCAGATTACCCAGATCATCACCCTGCTCAACGACCACACTGTCTGCCGGGTAATCGAACTGGCTCTGGCCGAACGCGGCGACCCTGGGGTGCCGTTCAGCTGGCTGTGCTTTGGCAGCGAAGGGCGCCGTGAACAGACCCTGCATACCGACCAGGACAACGGCATCCTGTTCGAGGCAGCTGACAGCAGCGAAGCCGAAGCCATTCGCGCCCGCCTGCTACCTCTGGCCCACTACATCAACCAATGCCTGGCCCAATGCGGCTTCACCCTGTGCAAGGGTAACGTCATGGCAGGCAACCCCGAGCTGTGCCTGTCGCGCACTGAATGGGCACGGCGCTTCGCCGGCTTCATCCGTGAAGCCAGCCCAGAGAACCTGCTCGGCTCGAGCATCTATTTCGACCTGCGTGTGGTCTGGGGCGACGAACAGGGTTGCGAACAGCTGCGCCAAAGCATGCTGGAACAAGTAGCCGAGAACCGCATTTTCCAGCGCATGATGGCCGATAACGCCTTGCGTCAGCGGCCTCCGGTAGGCCGCCTGCGCGAATTCGTCCTGACCCGCCAAGGCAACGACAAGGCCGCTACCCTGGACCTCAAGGTCCAGGGCCTGACACCCTTCGTCGATGGTGCGCGGCTGCTGGCCCTGGCCAATGGCATCGGCGCCTGCAACACCTTGGAGCGCCTGCGCCAGCTGGTCGACAAAGGCGTTATCGAGGCGCTCGACGGCGCGGCCTACGAAGAGGCCTACCATTTCATCCAGCAAACGCGCATGCAGCAGCACCAGCGCCAGACCCGCGACAATCAGCCGTACTCCAACCGCCTCGATCCGGACAGCCTCAACCATCTGGACCGGCGCATCCTGCGTGAGTCCCTGCGCCAGGCGCAGCGCCTGCAAAGCAGCCTGGCCCTGCGGTACCAGCTATGAGCCTGTTCGCCTGGCTGCGCCCTGCCGCGCCGGCCCTGGACGGTGCACTGCATCAACGCCTGTCGCGCCTGCCAAAACCCGCACCGCTGGGCGTGTGCTCGCTGCGTGAGCAGCGCTGGGTGGTGCTGGACCTTGAGACCAGCGGCCTGAACCCCAACCGCGACCAGGTGCTGTCGATCGGTGCCGTAGCCATCGAAGACGGCGCCATCGACTTCTCCCAGCAGTTCGAGCGTACCCTGCACCGCCCGGCCCAGAAAACCAACGCCAGTGTACTCATCCATGGCCTGGGCCCGAGCGCCCTGGCCGCAGGCAGCGACCCGGCCGAGGCGTTGCTCGACCTGCTCGAGTTCATCGGTGACAGCCCGGTGCTGGCGTTCCATGCACCGTTCGACCAGCGCATGCTGGCTCGGGCATTGAAAGAAACCCTTGGGCATCGCCTGCAACAGCCCTTCCTCGATGTTGCTGAACTGGCGCCCATGCTCAACCCTGACACGGTACTGCGCGAAGCAGGGCTGGATGACTGGGTGGCGCGCTTCGGGCTGCAGGTGGATGAGCGCCACCACGCCAGCGCTGATGCCCAAGTCACCGCTGAACTGGCGTTGATCCTGTTCAGCCAGGCCCGTCGCCAGCAGCTGGACAGCCCATTGCAGCTGGAGCAGCGCTTGCGCGGGTGGCGGCGGCGCAATGTGCAGGGGCATGGGCTTTAGAAACATACCCTTTGAAGGGGCTGCACCTGTGATATCGGGCACCGCGCCCACCATGACAGTGGCAACCCGATAAGCGTCCATTGCGCCGCGCCCCCCGCCTCTGCAACAATCGCGAATAATTATCGTTAGTTAACGCATTCGTTCCGGGGGGGACACTGCTTGTCTTCTGCTCAGAGCCCACACGCCGAACTGGTCGGTGCGCTGTACCGCGACCATCGCAGCTGGCTGCTTGCCTGGCTGCAACGCAGCATGGCCTGCCGCCAGCGTGCCGAAGACCTGAGCCAGGACACCTTCGTGCGCCTGCTCGGGCGCGAACAACTGGACACCCCCCGTGAGCCGCGCGCTTTCCTGGCCGCAGTGGCCAAGGGGCTGATGTTCGACCACTTTCGCCGCGCAGCCCTGGAGCAGGCCTACCTGGCCGAACTGGCCCGCTTGCCGGAAGCCGAGCAGCCCTCCCCGGAACTCCAGCACCTGATCCTCGAAGACCTCAAGGCCATCGACCGCCTGCTCGGCAAGCTGTCGAGCAAGGCACGCACGGCGTTCCTGCACAATCGCCTGGACGGCATGAGCCACGCCGAAATCGCCGAGCGCCTGGGCGTATCGGTATCGCGGGTGCGCCAGTACATCGCCCAAGGCATGCGCCAGTGCTATGTGGCCCTGTATGGGGAGCCGACGTGAACAACTCACCGGTTTCTGCCGGGGTCCTTGAAGCTGCCATCGCCTGGAAACTGAGCCTGGACGACGGTACCGGTACGCCCGACGAACGCAGCGAGTTCATGCGCTGGCATGCCGCCAGCGAGGAACACGCTCGCGCCTGGCGCCAGTTGGGCACCCTCGATCAGCGGGTCAGTGCCGCAGCCGGCCCCGCGCGCCAGGCCCTGCAGCAATCGCGCGCAGGGTTGCGCCGGCGGGTGGCCAAGGTGGGCGGCGGCCTGGCTGGCATGTTCCTGCTCGGCTCACTGTTGGCCTGGGTTGGCGCGCCATCGCTATCGGCAAGCTACTGGCTGGCCGATCAGCGCACCGCCACCGGCGAACTGCGGACCCTGCGCCTGGAGGACGGCACGCTGCTGAGCCTGAACACTCATACCGCGGTCGACATCGACTACGAAGGCGAGCAGCGTGTACTGGTGCTGCACCAGGGTGAAATCTCGGTGGAGACCGGCCACCAGGACCCTCGCCCGTTGCTGGTGCGCACCGACGATGGCCGCCTGCGCCCCTTGGGCACGCGCTTTCTGGTGCGTCGCGAAAATAACGGTACCCGCCTGGAGGTGTTGCAGTCCTCGGTCGCAGCGCAGCCGCTCAACAGTGGCGACGAGCAGGTACTGCGCGAGGGTCAGCAGGTGCTCATGAACGCCAATGGCCTGGGCCGCATCGCACCCGTGCAAGCCGGTGCGGATGCCTGGACCCGCGGCATGCTGGTGGTGGACAACATCCGCCTGGCCGACCTGGTAGCGCAGCTGGGCCAATACCGTAGCGGCCACCTGGGCGTGGCCGATGAAGTGGCCGACCTGCGCGTGACGGGGAGCTTCCCGCTGACCGATACCGACCTGGCCCTCGCTTCGCTGGTCCCCGCGTTGCCGGTGAAGATCGAGCGACATACCCAGTGGTGGTTGAGCGTGGTGCCCAAGTAGCACCAAAGCGCCCCCGTGGGGCCGGCTTGCCGGCGATGAGGCCTAAGCTGGCTGCGTACAAATACAAACCATTTCCACTTTTTTTCCAGATACCCCTGTCACTTCTGAAATCTCGCTCGGCAAGGAAGCAATTAGCACTTATCCGTCGAGGAACCGCTGCATGTCCCGTGCCGTTGATCGTATCCTGCGCCCCAGCCTGATGGCCTTGGCCATCGCCCTGGCTGCCCCGTTGGCCAGCCCTGCCCTGTTCGCCGCCGAGCAGTCCGCACAGCGTGCCTACGACCTGCCCAGCGCCCCGCTGGCCACCACCCTGAACCAGATCGCCAGCCAGTCGGGCATCGCCCTGGCCATTGACCCGGCACTGGTCAGCGGCCGAAACTCGGCGCCGGTAAACGGCCAGTACGACGGCCTCGGCGCCCTGCAGGCCGCCCTGCTCGGTACCGGCCTGCAGCTGCAGCAGAGCACTGTCGGCAGCTACAGCCTGGTGGCTGTTCCTGATGGCACTCTGGCGTTGCCCGAGACCGCGATCAATGCCAATGCATCGTACGAAAGCGCCTGGGGCCCGGTTGAGGGCTACCTGGCCAAACGCAGCGCCGCGGGCACCAAGACAGATACCGCGCTGGTCGAAATTCCTCGGTCGATCTCCGTCGCCACCCGTCAGCAGATGAGCGACCGCGGCGTCCACAGCCTGGATGATGCGGTGCGCTACATGCCCGGCATCGTTTCGGCCAGTTTCGGCAGCGACACGCGCTATGACTGGATGCGCGTGAGGGGCTTCGAACCGACTCAGTTCCTCGACGGCCTGCCGCTGCCCCGTGGCGTTTACGCTAACCCGAAAGCCGAAACCTGGAACCTGGACCGCCTCGCATTACTGCGTGGCCCGGCATCCTCACTCTATGGCCAGACCCCACCCGGCGGCCTGCTGGACATGGTCAGCCGCCGTCCGCAGGCCGAAAGCGCTAACGAAATCGAAGTGCAGTACGGCAGCGACAACCACCGCCAGATCAACTTCGCCAGCACCGGCAAAATCGATGACCAAGGGCAGTTCCTGTACGGCGTCAGTGGCGTGATTCGCGATGGCGGAACGCAGATCGACCATATAGACGACAAACGCTACAACATTGCCCCAAGCCTGACCTGGAACATCGACGACGACACGTCACTGACCCTGCTGACCCAGTTCACCCGCGACGATACAGGCGCTACCAGCCAGTTCCGCCCCATCCAGGGCACCAAGATCGACATGCCATTCGGTAAGATCTCCCACCACAAGAACCTGGGGGATCCGGACTACGAGTTCTACGACCGTACCTACTACGCGCTGGGCTACGCCTTCGAGCACCGGATCAACGATGTGTGGCAGTTCCGCCAGAACCTTCGCTATACCAAGACTGACCTGTCCTTTCAGACCATCACCCCTGGCAGCTACAACACAACCAATCCTCCGGTGCAGGACGACGGTACCGTCAGCCGTATGTCCACCAACACCGATGAAGACATCAGCCAATTCGCAGTGGATAACAACTTTCAGGCTGACTTCACCACTGGGGACATCAGCCACACCCTGCTGATCGGCCTGGACCACCAACGCGTCAACACCAACTACCTGTCGATCTTCGGCTTCAACGTGCCTGACAGCAACGTCATCAACCCGGTCTACGGGCTGCCAATCACACGCCCGGATCGCTCCACGGCGTTCTATGACTACAACCAGAAAACCCGCCAGACCGGCCTGTATGTTCAGGACCAGATGGCGTTGGGCAACTGGCGCCTGACGCTGGGCGGTCGTGAAGACTGGGTGCATACCAGCACCAGGTTCCTGAACCAGGGCGATGCCACCAACACCCAGAGAGACAAGAAATTCAGCGGCAACGCGGCCATCAGCTACGTCTTCGACTCGGGCTTCGTGCCTTACCTTTCGTATGCCGAGTCGTTCCAGCCGGTCAGCAATGCTGCCGCATCCGCCACGGAGTCTTTCAAGCCGACCGAAGGCAAGCAGTGGGAGCTGGGCATCAAATACCAGCCACCGGGCTCCAACACCCTGTTGTCCGCAGCCGTGTATGACCTGACCCAGAAAAACGTCTCGGTCACCAACAACGAGGGCGGTGTGACCGTCACTAGCCAGACCGGCGAAGTGAAGGTTCGTGGCCTGGAGTTGGAAGCCGTCTCCGACGTCACCGAAAACCTGAAGGTGACTGCGGCCTACACCTTGGCCAAATCCGAAGTGCAGGACGGCATCTACAAAGGTAACCGCCTGCAGCTGATGCCTAACCAGCAGGCCTCGCTGTGGGCCGATTACACCTGGCACACCGGCGTGCTCGACGGCTTCGGCATCGGCGCCGGCGCGCGCTACACCGGAAATACCTATGGCGACCAGGGCAACACCTGGCTGGGCAAGGCCGATGCGTACACCGTGTTCGATGCCTCCGTGCACTACGACCTGGGGCGCCTGAGCACCAGCTTGAAGGGCGCATCGGTAGCGGTCAACGCGACCAACGTGTTCAACAAGGACTACATCTCCACCTGTGACAGTTTCTACTGCTACTACGGTGACGAGCGCAGCGTCGTCGCCAGCGCCAGCTACAAGTTCTGAGTACCCAGGGGCCGCTAAGCGGCCCCCATGAGAAATTTCGGTACCGTGATGAAAAGCCAAACCATCCGCCGCTGGTCCGTGATTCACACCTGGAGCAGCCTGGTCTGCACCCTGTTCCTGCTGTTGCTGGCCCTCACCGGCCTGCCGCTGATCTTCCACCACGAAATCGAACACCTGCTCGGTGACGCACCAAAGCTGCGCGAGATGCCTGCAGGCACCCCACACCTGGACCTGCAACAGCTGGTGCTCAAGGCCGAGCAGCATCGTCCCGGCGAGGTGATGCAGTACTTCGGCTATGACGAAGACGAACGCAACGGCGTGGTGGCGATCACCGCTGCCACTGCCGGCACCGAACCCAATTCGTCACACACCTTCATGCTCGACGCCCGCACCGGCGAAGCCGTCGCCATGCCGGCCGCCAACGGCGGTTTCATGATGATCATGCTGCGCCTGCACGTCGACATGTTCGCCGGGCTGCCCGGCAAGCTGCTGCTGGCGTTCATGGGTGTGCTGTTCGTTATCGCGATCATCTCCGGCACAGTGCTCTACGCACCGTTCATGCGCCGCCTGCAATTCGCCACAGTGCGCCACGAAAAATCCCGCCGCCTGCGCTGGCTCGACCTGCACAACCTGATCGGGGTGGTGACACTGGCCTGGGCGCTGACCGTCGGTGTAACCGGGGTCATCAGCGCCCTGTCCGACCTGGTCATCGCCGCCTGGCGCAACGACAGCCTGGCCGCAATGGTCGCGCCCTACCGTGACGCCCCGCCACTCACCGAGCGTGCACCGGCCAGCCGCCTGCTGGACATCGCCGAGCAGGCCGCACCCGGCATGCGCCCGGACTTCATCGCCTTCCCCGGCACGCGGTTCTCCAGCGAGCACCACTACGCCGTGTTCATGAAAGGCGCCACCCACCTGACATCGCACCTGCTCACGCCCGTGCTGATCGATGCGCGCAGCCTGCAGGTGACGGCAGTGGGCGAACGCCCCTGGTACATGGACGCCATGGGCCTCTCGCAGCCACTGCACTTTGGCGATTACGGCGGGCGCCCGATGCAGATCCTCTGGGCAGTGCTCGATGTGTTGACCATCATCGTGCTCGGCAGTGGCCTTTACCTATGGTGGGGCAAACAGCGCAAACCCCGGGAGGCGCGGGCATGAGCCACAAATCGCAACCGACCCTGCGCATCTTTACCTGGCCGGCCGCCATCGGCCTGCTCGGTGCCGCCGGCCTGTTTGCCGCCTTGCTGGGTGACGGTGCGTGGGATGCCCTGGCCTGGCTGGGCCTGGGCGTGCCCGTCATCCTCAGCCTGCGCGGGTTGTGCCGGCGATAACCGGCTACCGCTTCGGTCCTTGCCCTGGGCCCTACCGTTGCGCCTCCCTGACCGAAGGAGCGCAACATGCTACCGCTGGAACGTATCGAATTCGTCGACCAACAGATCATCGCCCTGCTGGCACAATTGCCAAGCCCCGACCGGCCGGGGCTCACCCGTCAGCAGCTACAAGGCGAACTGGCTGAATACTGGGCAGCCTGCGACCCCCAGGGCCGCTCGCGCAGGGTCCGCCTGTGCGATCTGCGCCGCGCCCTGATGCATGCCGAGTTGACCCTGCGCCAGGGCGACCGGACCTTGCCCGCCCCCCAGGCCGATGCCCTGAGCCTGTGCCTGGACCTGCCCAACGCCTGGCAACGCCGGCCCCAAGCGATGGCCACACGTGCCCAGGTGTACCGCCTGGTCCTCAGCCGTAGCCAGCCCCACAGCCGAGCGGTGCTGCCAGGCATGTTCGTGGTCATCACCGGTAACGACGAGGCTGCCGAACTCACCCCGGAGCATGCCCGCGGGCCAGCGTTGCTGTGCGGCCTGACCCAAGGCATCGAAGCCTACGCCTCGCTGGCCGGCTTGCACCTTGAGCTGTGCGAGCGCCTCGACGACCCGCTGCAGGGCCCGCCACTGCTGCGCCTGCTGGTCGATGCCGAACGTATAGAGAACGCCGCCAAGGCCGACCGCCTGCGCTACGAATGGTATGCCGATGACCCGGTGCAAGCCCAGGTCGACACCCTGATCGAAGCGCAGCGCCTGCGTGTCAACCACGCCTGGGCAAGCGCCCATGGCGCCCTGGCACCCGCCGCCGAGGCGCTGCACAATGCCCTGTCACTGGAAGCCGAAGTCGGCAAACAAGCGTTGCTCGACACGCGCTACGGCCTGCTGCTGGAAAAAAACCTGCCCAACTGGTTGAGCACGGCAGGGCCCCAGGCGCTTACGCACATCATGCAGACCATGCAACAACTGGTCGCCGCCGGCAATCGCATCGCCGCGCCAGGCATCCTCACCCTGGCGCAGTTCCGCGAGCAGCGCAGCTTGCAGGGCTGGGCCCGCGCGCGCGTAGAGGAACGCCTGCGCCACGATCATGGCCTGCGCTACGCAGCCGCCGACATCATGGTACATGTAGTGCACAGCCGTCAGGCAGGTCCGCAGCTGAACCCCTTCAACCCATCGAGCTACGTCACCTGGCGAGGTTTCGAGCGCGTCGGTGGGCAGTTGGTCGAGCTGACCCGGGAGAGCTACCCGCTGCACGAGCTGGCATTGCGCAACCTGAACTGGTTCGACTACGACTATTGGCTCACCGCCCGTGTAACACACGGTCACGACAAGCCATTACCCGAAACGCTGAACCCGGCCTACATCAAAGCGATGATCAGGCACCTGAATGTCGGCGGCAGCTATCATGCCTACCTGAAAACCCAGTTGATCGACTCCCCGGTCGGGGGCTGGAGGCTCAATGCCCATGCCCTGATCAACCGAGCCCGCATGCGCGCCGAGGCAGCCAAGGCGCGTTATGCCGGGCACCTTCGCGCCTTGGGTGAACAAGGCTACCGTTGGGTACGGCAGGTACTGGACTACCCGCACAACGCGCTCCGCCCGCCGGTGGACAACCAGCGCATCACCGTGCGCCAATTGACAATCCATGGCCATACCCTGCAAGGCGTTCTGCTGATCAATGCCGAAGGCTCCGGCACAGGCGCTTTCATCCTGTACACACCGGACGCACCCGACCGCCGCGCCTGGCGCGGGCTGAGCAATGCCCGCGAACTGATGCGGTTGCTGCGCAAACAACCCGCCCTGCGCGCCTACGTGGCGAGCCGCCTGCCCCTGCTGGCACCTGTACGCATCGATAAACTACTCAGCAAGGGCCGGCTCGGCACCGCACTGCGCACCCCGGCAATTGAGGAAGAGCTGTTCTTCGCCTACTACATGGCAGAGGTGCGAGGCTGGTTGGCAGTGGTCGATGCCCAGAGCCGCACCACCGGGGAGGCAGATCTTCAGCAGGGCATCGATCTGGTATGGCGCCTGCTCGACCTGATCAGCCTGGGGCTGCCTGCCCCTGTACAGGTTCCCCTGGCCCTGGGACGAATGGTGATCGAAACCTGGGATGGTCTGGAAGCCTTCAGCGAGGATGATATCAACGGCGTGCTGACCCATACCTACAACGCCCTGAGCTATGCCAACGACGCCGGTACCAGCGTCGTCAGCACCGGCCTGATGCGCCGGATAATGCGTGGCATGCCAACGCAACCACCGTTGCCACTGCCCTCGCGCTACAGCATCACGCCTGCGCTAGAACACCTGCGCTACGCCATTGACGGTGTACACGGCGAAGGCGTGTTCGAGAAAGCATCAACGTTCGAAGGGCTGACTCAGTATTTCATCCAGGACGCCCACGGCCGGTATTACAAGGTCGCATTCGACGGCCACCGTTGGCGGGTCATCGACCCGACCCAACCGGACGCTTACCTGCAGCAGCCGGTCAAACGCCTGGCCAATGGCAACTGGGTCATCGACTCACCGGTGCTGTGGTACGACGGCTTGCCCGATCTGCCGCAGTTGTTGGCCAGCTGCCGCCTGCAGCCGCCGTTGGCGGGTGAGGCGGTGGGCACGCTGGCAGGGCTGTGTCGGGCAGACGACCAGCTTTATCTGCAAACCCCTGCCGGGCAACTGCCAGTTCGCGCGCACCTGCTCGCCGGGCGCTACCACCTGTTGATTCCGCACGCCCGGGAAGCCGGCGTGGTGCCGTGGGCGATCCTGCGCTGGCAAGACCGGCAGTGGCGCATCCGCGTGCGCCAGGCAGGGCGCAGCAGCGATTGGCTGGCGCTGCCGGATGACTACTCGCCGAGCCGTGGCAACAACCGGTCGAGCCGCTGATGCAAGGCACTGCTGCTCGGCCAGTTGCGCAGCAGCCGCGCCCGATCACGGGCGTAGGCCGGGGCAAAGCTGAGCCCGGTGGCGTGCTGGCACATGGCGTCGAGGTCGATCAATGACCATTGGCCGTCGTGCCAGAACAGGTTGTGGCCCTTGAAGTCGCCATGGCTGATACGCTCGCGGATCAGTTGCTGCATCAGCTCCACCAAGGCATCGACTTGCTCTTCAGGCACCTCGCCGCTTTCCACATAAGGCGCGAAGCACGCGGTCAGGTCCGGGCCATCGACATGTTCAGTGACCAGGTACGCCCGGCTGCGCAGGCCCATGACGCGCTGCTCCAGCACCGCCAACGGGCGCGGCGTGGCGATGCCCAGGAACTCCAGGCGGTGGCCTTCAATCCAGGAGTGCCAGGCCCGGCTCGGGCGCCAGAACCGCTTGAACCAGTGCGCGGTGTTCTTGATGTTGTAGCGCTTGAGTACCAGTGAGCGCCCACCCACCTCGACACGCGCCACGCTGGCCGCGCCCCCTGTCTTGTACAGGTGGCCCTGGTCGATCAGCGTATCGGCCTGTTCCAGTACCGGCAGCATGGCCTGGACTTCGCCACGGCGAATCGCCCGCAAGCCCGAAAGGCTGCGCTCGACGCTGAACAGCGTGCACTCGCGGCCGGCCTTCTCCAGGTAATCCTTGAGGCGCCAGGTGCGCACCTTGTCCACCTGTTTCTGCAACGCTTCCATCGGCAACGCGTGCTCGGCATTGGCCAACAGGTAATGCACCAGCAGCTCTTCGATGAATGGCTCCAGGCGCTTGGGCAACTGAGCGAAGAACACCCCGAGGTTTTCCAGCACACGCGGGCGCGACAGTTGCTGGCCCGGCGTTTCGGCCTTGATGCCGGCGCCATCGATCAGGTACAGCTTGCCGCCGTGGCGCAACAGGTTGTCCAGGTGCAAATCTTCCTGCCAGAGGCCCTTGGCGTGCATCTGCGCCACTGCGGTCAGGGCTTCGCCCAGCACCAGGTGCTGTTCGTCGGCCAGCACCGGCAGGTTCGCCACCTTGTCCCAGGCATCGGCCAGGCTTTCGGCGCCGTCGAGGAACTCGAACAGCAGCCAGCCACCCTCACCTTCCTTGAGCCCGTCGGCAAGCAGCTTTGGCGTTGTCAGGCCCTGTTCGGCCAGCAACTTCACACCCTCCAGCTCACGCTGAAAATGGCGCGCAGCATTGCCGCCTACCAGCAACTTGGCCAACACCGGCGTACCTCGCCATACACCGGCACCGACATAGCGCTGGCCCGGCAATACGCGCAGCAGGCTGAGCAACTGCAGTTCGGCGTCGCCAGCGGCGTCGGCCAAGCTGACCGAGAGCGGCAGTAAAGGGCTGCGCCCGGCATCTTTCAATTCAGACAAACGCATCAGCGGGCCTCTTTTTCACGACGGCGTTGCGTCAGGCGTTGCAACCAGGTGCCAACCAGCACGCTGTCGGCCGGCTGGGCAAGATAGGTGGCAAGCAGCGCGCGCACGTTCACCTCGTTCCAGGCGCGGGCACGGCGCAGCAGCGGCTCCAGATCCTTCAGGCGGTCACGCATGCCGAACAACAGCGGCCGGGTCTTCTCCAGGTCGATCAATTGCGCGTCCCAGCCCTCGCGGCGTTGGCGCAGGAAGATGTGCTTGGGGTAGAAGCAGCCGTGCACCTGGCCGGCGCAGTGCAGGGTGCGCGCCAGCTGGCCACAGGCCTGGAGGATGCCGTTGCGCTCGGGGTCACTGAGCTGCGGCCACTGGCCCAGCAGGCTTTCCAGGTCGCTCCAGTCATCCAGGGCACGTGTCAGCAGTATCGCCCGATGCTGGCCTGCGTGCTTGCGCTCACCGTAGAACACCGCCTGCAGGGCCGGGATATGCAGCTTCTGGTAACGGCTGATGTTGCGGAACTCACGGGCGAAGGTCGGCTCGCCAAATGGGCGATGCAAGGTGCGGGTCAGGTAGTCGCTCTGGCGCTTGAGGTAATACCCTTTGCCCTCGAGCTCCAGGCGATAGACGCTGCTCCAGCCGCCACGGCCGGTATTGGGTTCGTCCACGGCATCGAGTTGCAGCGCCCACAGCGCTTCGAAGTCATTCAGGCCATGGCGTTTGAGCAGCGCGAGGTCCGCGCTGGCCAGGTAATCGGTCATTCCCTTCCCTCGAAGAAGCTCAGTACCTGACGGACCCGGCGCTTGTCGCGCGCATTCAGGCGCTGGCGCCCGCGGTACTGTAAATAGAAGCGCAGGCGCTGGGTCGCCGTCAGGTGGTATTTGGCGACCTTGTCCAGGCATGCCAGGTCCTTGATCAGCCGGTGGCGCCACATGAAGCCGCGCCAGAAGTCACCGGTCGGGCAGTCGATGAAGAATAGCGTGCCCTGGTCATCGACCAACAGGTTGCGCCACTTGAGGTCGTTGTGGGCGAAACGGTGTTCGTGCATGACGCGGGTATGGCGCGCCAGCTGTCGGCTGATGTGGTCGACCCAGGCACGATCAGCCAGGCGCGGATCATTGCGCTCAGCCAGCACCGACAGGTCTTCGGTGCGCGGTAGCTCGCGGGTGATCATCGCGCCGCGGCCAAATGCCAGGCCATTGCGCTCCAGGCCCCAGGCCACAACTTCAGCGGTCGGGATGTCCCATTTGGCGAACTGCTTGAGGTTCTGCCATTCGGCCTTGATGCGCGGCCGGCCCAGGTAACGGCGCATGTGCTTGCCGGCACCGGTGTACCGCTTGACGTAATAGTTGACCCCGCCACGCTCGACGCGGACCACCTCGCTGAGCGGGTCACGGGTCAGGCGTTCACCCTGCAGGGCAAACACCGCATCAAGGCTGCCGAAGTCCGCCGCCAGGTGTTCGTAGCCTGGCGCCAGTGTCCAGCCCGCCATCAGAGTGCGTCCCCATAGCGTTGTTTGCGATCGTAGAGTTTCTGCGCCTTGCGATCGAGCCAGGCCAGCAGCGCGGCCTCCTCGCTGAGGATCTGACGCAGCGGGCGTTGGAAGTAACCGCGCAGGAAACGCAGCTTGTCGCGCCGGGTCAAGCCGATATCCAGCGCCGAGAAGTACAGCGCGGCCAGGTCCTTGTCCCGCCAGCGGCGGCTGATTGTCGCCCGGGTCTGGGCGCGGTGCAGGTCGATTACCGACAATTTGAAGTCTTGCGCCGTCACCGGGCGGTCGGTGTGCAGCAGAAAGTGGCAGATGTAACAGTCACGGTGGTTGACCCCGGCGCGGTGCATGCCGCCGGTCATCTTCGCCACTTCGGCGATCAGCGCGCGCTTGAGCGCCGGCTCAGGCGGCTGCTTGACCCAGTCAATGCTGAAGTCTTCCAGGCTGATGGTCGGCGCCAGTTCTTCGGTGACGATGAACGAGTGCTGCTTGGCCGGGTTGCTGCCACGCTCGCCATAGGCCACTGCAGTCATGGTCGGCACGCCGACTTCATGCAGGCGCTCGATGGCCCGCCATTCCTGCCCGGCACCCAGCACCGGAAGCTTGGCGGTGAGCAGGTTCTTGAAGATTTCGCCCCAGCCGATGCCACGGTGGATCTTGACGAAGAAACCTTCGCCATCGACCTCGGTGCGCAGCGTGCGGCGGCCTTCCAGCTCTCGGTACACCTCGCCTTGCAGGGCTTCCACGGCATCAAAGGCATCACGCCCGGCCCACAGGCGCTTGAACGGTTCGGCCAGGATCAGCTTCATGCGCTCTCCTGCCCCAGAATCACGTCGGCAGCGTGCTGCGGCATGCTGTAAAGGTCGGCGGTTTCGGCAAAGGCCAGCCCGTTGCGCGACCACTCGGCACGCGCCTCTGGCGCTTCGAGCATGCGCTGCAGGTAGCCGTTGAGCTGTTCCTGCTCGAACGGCTCGTCCAGCACCAGGCCGCTGTCGGCCTCGGCAATGTAATGGGCGTAGCCGCAAACTTTGGAAACCAGCACCGGCAAGCCAGCCACCAGCGCCTCGAGCAACACCGTACCGGTGTTCTCGTTGTAGGCCGGGTGGATCAGCAGGTCGGCACCCAACAGGAAGCGCGGGATATCACTGCGGCCCTTGAGGAACTGCACCTGTTCGCCCAGGCCCAAGGCTGCGCTCTGCAGCTGGAACACCTTGGGGTCGTCCTGGCCGATGACCATCAGCCGGGTGCGCTTGCGCAGAGACGCTGGCAGCGCGGCCAGGGCCTTGAGGCTACGGTCGACGCCCTTGGTCTTGAAGCCCGAGCCGATCTGTACCAGCAGCAGGTCATCATCGCCCAGGTTGAACTCCTTGCGAAACTCCGCGCGGATCTCGGCGGCATTGGCCGGTGCGCGGCGGTCCTGGGAAATGCCGGGCGGCAACAGGTGGAAGCGTTCAACGGGGGTGCCGTAATGCTTGACGAACAGCGGTTGCTGCACCTCTGAAATCATCAATATCTCAGTGCGCGCATCCTTGGCGAACACAGCCCGCTCGTACTCGGCAAAGTGCCGGTAGCGGCCCCAGCGGCGGTAAAGGCCGCCACGCAAGGTCTGGGCCTTGTCCTCGAAACAGGCGTCGGCCGCGTAATACACGTCCAGGCCCGGCATCTTGTTGAAGCCGATCAACCGGTCTACCGGGCGCTTGGCCAGATCGGCTTCCATCCAGGCAGTGAGTTTTTCGTTGCGACGGTGATTGAACAGCGCTTTGACCGGCGCCACCAGCACTTCGAAACCGGGCGGAATATCGCCTTCCCAGATCAGCGTGTAGACACGGATCTGGTGGCCCCGCTTCTGGCATTCCAGGGCAATGCGCATGAAATCGCGCTGCAGCCCGCCGAAGGGGAAATATTTGTAAAGCACGAAAGCCAGTTGCATCAACGGACATCCTCAGCCAGCAGCAACGCGCTCAAGCGGCTCGCCACATGCTCTGGATTCAGGCGAGTGAAGCACAATGGCCACTCGCGTTTGAGATCGAACCGGCGCAGGTCGTCGGCGCTCGGTTTGTAGGTGCACTTTTTCTGCAGGCACGGTGCACAGGGAAAATCGCTGGCCTGGTGGACCTGCACACGGCCATAGGCGCCAGTCAGGCCCGGGTTGGTCGGGCCGAACAACGAAATGGTCGGCACATCCAGCGCAGCGGCCAAGTGGCCCAGCCCAGTGTCCACCGCCACACAGGCCTTTGCCGCCGCCAGCACGCGGGCAACGCCGGCAAGGTTCAATCTGGGGAGCACCTGGCAGTTGTTCAAGCCTTGGGCTATACGCTCGGCGCGGTCTTTCTCGGCCTGGTTGCCCCATGGCAGGCATACCTGCAGCCTGCTGCGGCCCAGCCGCTCAGCCAGCTCTCGCCAGTAGGCCTCGGGCCAGTGCTTGGTCGCCCAGGTAGTGCCGTGCAGAAACACCACATACGGCGCCGCCGGGGGCAGTTGCAGGCGGTCCAGGTCCAGGCCGTAGTTGCCGATGCCTTCGGGCAGGTCATAGGCCAGCGCCATGGCGAACAGCTGGCGCACGCGCTCTACCGCATGCTGGCCGACGGCGACCGAAAGGCGCCGGTCATAGAAGCGGCTGGCCAAGCCTTCACGCGCCGAGTAACGGTCCAGGCCGGCCACCGGCGCCTTGACGTAGCGGGTCAGCCAGGCCGACTTGACCAACCCCTGGGCATCGATCACCAGGTCGTACTTGCGCTCGCGCACGCGTTGCTTGAACGCCTTCCACTCGCCGCTCTTGATGGTCTGCCAGACATTCTTGCGCCAGCGCCGAATGGCCACCGGTATCACCTGGTCGACCGCCGGGTGCCAGCTGGGGATCTCGGCGAAGCCTTCTTCCACCACCCAGTCGAAGCGGATGCCCGGGATCGCATGGGCGGCATCGGTGAGCGCCGGCAGGGTGTGGATCACATCACCCAGCGACGAGGTCTTGATGATCAGTACCCGCACTTACTCGACCTCGGCCACGGTATCGATCAGGTTCGGCCCACCCAGGCTGTGCAGGGCGGCGATGACTTTGCCAGGCTCCAGCAGACGCAGGCAGTTGTAGTGGCCGAAGCGGCAGGTGCGGTCGAAGCATGGGCTGCACTCGATGCCGGTGCGCACGATCTCGACCTGCTCGGCCAACGGCGGGGTAAAGCCCGGCGAAGTCGAACCATAGACGGCAACCAGCGGGCGGTTCAACGCCGCCGCCACGTGCATCAGCCCGGAGTCGTTGGACACCACCGCGTTGGCACAGGACATGAGGTCGATCGCCTCGGCCAACGAGGTTTCGCCCGCCAGGTTATAAGATTCTTCACGCAGACCCGGGATCAGCCGGTCGCGGATCTGCTCGCCGACCGGGTGATCGTTCTTCGAGCCGAACAGCCACACCTGCCAGCCCTGGCGAATCATGGCGTCGGCAACGCTGGCGTAGTGCTCTGCCGGCCAGCGCTTGGCTTCACCGAACTCGGCACCTGGGCACAGCGCAAGCACCGGGCGGTCCAGCTCCAGGCCGAACTTGGCCAGCGCGGCCTCACGGCTCGGCGCCTGGATCTGCAGCTCAGGCCGCGGATAAGGCTGCGGCAGCTCGGCACCCGGCGCATAGGCCAGTGCCATGAAGCGCTCGACCATCAGCGGGTAACGTACCTTGTCCAGCTTGCGCACATCGTTGAGCAGGCCGAAGCGCATTTCGCCACGCCAGCCGGTGCGTTTGGGAATGCCGGCAAAGAACGGCACCAGCGCCGACTTCAGCGAGTTGGGCAGCAGGATCGCCTGGTCGTACTGGCCGGCCAGGGACTTGCCGATGCGCCGGCGCGTAGCCAGCTCCAGCGCGCCATGGCCGAGCGGGAAGCTCAAGGCCTGACGCACTTGGGGCATGCGCTCAAGGATCGGCCGGCTCCACTCGGGTGCCAGCACATCGATCACGCAGTCGGGGTGCTGCTGTTTCAGGCACTGGAACAAGGTTTGCGCCATCACCATGTCGCCGACCCAGCTGGGGCCAATGATCAGTATTCTCATGCTTAGTCCAGAAAAACTCGGGGAGGCTGCAGGCTGCGGTACAGCCTGGCCTCCCCTCTTTATATTCAGGCTATGTGGCGGACAGTGTAACACCGGTGGTGGAACATCGGCCTTTAGGCCCCTGTGGAGCGGCCTTGCGCCGCGAAAGGGCCGCAAAGCGGCCCCAACAATCTCATGCCAATCCCAATTCACCCCAGATCCGCCGCACCTCGCGACGCTCATCGGCAAACTGCGCCGCATCGATCACCCCGGCCTGCTTCTGCAGGGCCTGGCGGTGCGAGGCTGAGCGAAACGCCTTGTACACTTCACGCAACAACACCGCATCGCTGGCCGGCATCAAGCCCGCCTGCTCCAGCTCTTCCAGAATGCGAATGTTATCGGTCCAGCGCAGTATGGCCGGATGGTCGTGGGACCAGGCCAAAGCGGCGTATTGCACCATAAATTCGATATCGACGATACCGCCGGCATCCTGCTTGATATCGAACGCCACGCCTGCATCGAAGGCATTGGCCGCAGTGCCCGCGGCGGTGGCCTTGGTGCCGAGGTTGTCACGCATCTTGGCGCGCATTTCGCTGACCTCGCTGCGCAGCTTGTCCAGGTCACGGGCCTGGCCCAGAACCTTGGCGCGCACACCCTCGAACGCTGTCGCCACCTGCTTGCAGCCCACCAGCACGCGGGCGCGCACCAGGGCCTGATGCTCCCAGGTCCAGGCTTCGTTCTGCTGGTAGCGCTCGAACGCGCCCAGCGAGCTGACCAGCAGCCCCGCCGCGCCCGATGGCCGCAGGCGCATGTCGACGTCATAAAGCTGGCCGGAGTTGGTTTGCGTGGTCAGCAAATGGATGATGCGCTGGCCCAGGCGCGTGAAGAACTGCGCGCTGTCGATCGGCTTGGCGCCATCGGTTTCCGCCTGCGGGTCGCCGTCGTGGATGAACACCAGGTCCAGGTCCGAGCCATGGCCCAGTTCCAGGCCACCCACCTTGCCGTAGCCGAGGATGATGAAGCCCGGGTCGCACAGGCTGCCGTCGCTGCGCTTGGGCTGGCCGTGGCGCGCCACGGTCTGGCGCCAGGCCAGGGCCAGCACCTGGTCGAGAATGGCTTCGGCCAGCCAGGTCAGGTAATCACTGACTTTCATCAACGGCAGGTTGCCGCTGATTTCGGAGGCTGCCACGCGCAGGCTGTGGGCCAGCTTGAAGTGGCGCAAGGCCTCCATCTGTTGTTCAAGATCGTCCTCGGGGATGCGCGTCAGCCGCTCGCGCAGCTCGGCGGCCAGCTCCGGCGCCAGCGGCGGGCTGAACAGGCGGCCTTCATTGAGCAACTCATCGAGCAGCAATGGGTAACGGGCGATCTGCTCGGCGATCCACGGGCTGGCGGCACACAGGGTCAGCAGGCGGCGCAAGGCCCCCGGGTTTTCAGTCAGCAGCACCAGGTAGGCCGACCGCCGCGCCACAGCTTCGACCAGCGGCAGTACACGTTCCAGCACCAGGTCCGGGTTGTCATGTTCCACCGCCTGGGCCAGCAGGCGTGGGATGAAGGCATCCAGGCGCTCACGGCCGATACGCTGCATCGAGCGCAACTGGGGGCTGGCACGCAGCCCCGCCAATCTGCGCAAGGCTTCGGCGGGTTGCTTGAAACCGGCCTCTTCCAGCTGGCGGCCGGCGGCTTCCTCATCCTGCGCCTGCTCCCACAAGGGCGACCACTCGCCGCCAACCACCAGGTCACCCTCGCCCTCATCTTCATCCGGGTCGGCGATGACCTGGCGGAAGTGCCAATCGACACGGCCGCGCCAGTGCATCAACTGGTCGTGGAAGCTCTGCCAGCCGCTAAAGCCGAGCATATAGGCCACGCGCTCACGGTCGGTCTCGTCATCAGGCAGCATCTGTGTCTGGCGGTCGGCAATGGCCTGGATGGCATGCTCGGTATAGCGCAGGAACTCATACCCTTCACGCAGCTCCGCCACCACCGCCGGCGGCAGGTAGCCTTGGCCCTCCAGGGTCGCCAGCACTTTCAGCAATGGCCGCTGCTGCAGGCTCAGGTCACGCCCGCCATGGATCAGCTGGAAGGCCTGGGCGATGAACTCCACTTCACGAATACCACCGGCGCCAAGCTTGATGTTCTCGGACATGCCCTTGCGCCGCACCTCCTGCTGGATCAGCTGCTTCATGGTACGCAGCGCTTCGATCGCCGAGAAGTCCAGGTAACGCCGGTACACGAACGGGCGCAGCATCTCCTGCAGTTGCGCGCCTGCCGCCTGGTCGCCGGCCACCACCCGCGCCTTGATCATCGCGTAGCGTTCCCAGTCGCGGCCTTGGTCCTGGTAGTACTGCTCCAGGGCATTGAAGCTGAGCACCAGCGAACCGGCCGAGCCGTAGGGGCGCAGGCGCATGTCGACGCGGAACACGAAGCCATCGACGGTGACCGGGTCGAGCGCCTTGATCAGGCGCTGACCCAGGCGGGTGAAGAACTCCTGATTGTCCAGCGAGCGCTTGACCCCTTCGGTCTCACCGCCTTCAGGGAAGGCGAAGATCAGGTCGATATCCGATGACAGGTTGAGCTCGACCGCCCCCAGCTTGCCCATGCCCAGCACCACCATATGCTGCGGTTCACCGCTGCGGTTGCCGATAGGCGTACCGAACTGCTGGCAGTGGCGCGGGTACAGCCATTGATAAGCTTCGTCGATCGCCGCGTCAGCAAGGTCGGACAGGTCGCGACAGGTCTCGCCCAGTTCGGCCTGGCGGGTGATATCACGCCAGATGATGCGCAACTGCTGGCGGTTGCGCTCGCGGCGCAGGTTGCGTGCCAGCTCTTCTTCACTCGACGCCGCCTGGGCCGCTGCCGCGATCTGCCCACGCAGCTCGCCCGGCGCATACCGGCGGTCCATCTCGCCGCTGGCCAGCAGGGCAAACAGCATCGCCGGCTCACGCTGGGCCAGGCCGAGCACGAAGTCGCTGGCGGCGGCCACCTGGTCGAACTGGTGCTGGTGAGCCGGGCTCCAGGCGGTCGGATCGAGTGCCGGGTGGCTGCTCAGGGCATCGAGCAGAAACTGCCGATTACGGGCGACCAGCGGTTGCAGGGAGGCAGGCAGTTCGAGCGGCAAAGGCAGGCGCATGGTCTATCCTTGATCGGCGTGAAAGTGAGAGTAAAAAGCGGCCACGAGGAAACCGGACCCCGGTTGGACTGTCGTACAAAAGTTGGAAATAGCTGAAAAAAACGAATCATTGGCATGAAACATCAAGAATCACCCGCTCGCAGCACAACGCCAACCAACATGAACGTTTTTCCTCACAAGCCAAGGTGCGACCAAACGTCGCATTTGTGTAGTTTTACTACTACCCCGACCGTGCAAAAGCATGAAATGCGAAAGCAAATGTAGTAAAACTACACGCCGCCGGGTCACACTCCGGTAATCCAAGAATTCACGACGTCTGCCCATAAGGCCAGTCGCAAACTCAGGCCCCCGATTCTGGTGGCCTTTCCGCCCTGGAGCAAGCCATGCAAGACCTCGATCCAATCGAAACCCAGGAATGGCTGGATGCCCTGGAGTCGGTCCTCGACAAAGAAGGCGAAGACCGCGCTCATTACCTGATGACCCGCATGGGCGAGCTGGCCACCCGCAGTGGCTCCCAGCTGCCATACGCGATCACCACGCCATACCGCAACACCATCCCTGTCACCCACGAAGCACGCATGCCTGGCGACCTGTTCATGGAACGCCGCATTCGCTCGATGGTGCGTTGGAACGCGCTGGCCATGGTGATGCGCACCAACCTGAAGGATTCGGACCTGGGCGGCCACATCTCCAGCTTCGCCTCCAGTGCCACCCTGTATGACATCGGCTTCAACTACTTCTTCCAGGCACCGACCGAAGAACACGGCGGCGACCTGATCTTCTTCCAGGGCCACGCTTCGCCAGGCGTTTACGCCCGTGCCTTCATGGAAGGCCGCATCAACGAAGAGCAGATGAACAACTTCCGCCAGGAAGTGGACGGCAAAGGCCTGTCTTCGTACCCGCACCCATGGCTGATGCCTGACTTCTGGCAGTTCCCGACCGTTTCCATGGGCCTGGGCCCGATCCAGGCGATCTACCAGGCGCGCTTCATGAAGTACCTGGAAGCCCGTGGTTTCATTCCGGCCGGCAAGCAAAAAGTCTGGTGCTTCATGGGCGACGGCGAGTGCGACGAGCCGGAATCCCTCGGTGCCATCGCCCTGGCAGGCCGCGAGAAGCTGGACAACCTGATCTTCGTCATCAACTGCAACCTGCAGCGCCTCGACGGCCCGGTTCGCGGCAACGGCAAGATCATCCAGGAACTCGAAGGCGTGTTCCGTGGCGGCGGCTGGAACGTCAACAAAGTCGTCTGGGGCCGCTTCTGGGACCCACTGCTGGCCAAAGACACCAACGGTGCCCTGCAGCGCCGCATGGACGAAGTCATCGACGGCGAGTATCAGAACTACAAAGCCAAAGACGGCGCGTACGTTCGTGAGAACTTCTTCAACACGCCAGAGCTCAAGGCCATGGTCGAAGACCTGTCCGACGACGAGATCTGGAAGCTCAACCGTGGCGGTCACGACCCGTACAAGGTCTATGCGGCCTACCATCAGGCGGTCAACCACAAAGAGCAACCGACTGTCATCCTGGCCAAGACCATCAAGGGTTACGGCACCGGTGCTGGCGAAGCCAAGAACACCGCGCACAACACCAAGAAGGTCGACGTCGACAGCCTGCGCCACTTCCGTGACCGCTTCGACATCCCGGTCAAGGATGCCGACCTTGAAAGCCTGCCGTTCTACAAGCCCGAAGAAGGTTCGGCCGAAGCCAAGTACCTGGCCGAGCGCCGCGCAGCCCTGGGTGGCTTCGTACCGCAGCGCCGTGCCAAGAGCTTCAGCGTGCCGACCCCGCCTCTGGAAACGCTGAAAGCGATCCTGGACGGCTCGGGCGACCGCGAAATCTCCACCACCATGGCCTTCGTGCGTATCCTCGCGCAGCTGGTCAAGGACAAGGACATCGGCCAGCGCATCGTGCCGATCATCCCGGACGAAGCCCGTACCTTCGGTATGGAAGGCATGTTCCGCCAGCTGGGTATCTACTCGTCGGTCGGCCAGCTCTACGAGCCAGTCGATAAAGACCAGGTGATGTTCTACCGCGAAGACAAGAAGGGCCAGATCCTCGAGGAAGGCATCAACGAAGCCGGCGCCATGTCGTCGTTCATCGCTGCCGGTACCTCGTACAGCTGCCACAACCAGCCGATGCTGCCGTTCTACATCTTCTACTCGATGTTCGGCTTCCAGCGTATCGGCGACCTGGCCTGGGCCGCTGGCGACAGCCGCACCCGTGGCTTCCTGATCGGCGGTACCGCCGGCCGTACCACCCTCAACGGTGAAGGCCTGCAGCACGAAGACGGTCACAGCCACATGATGGCGGGCACCATCCCGAACTGCCGCACCTATGATCCGACCTACGGCTACGAGCTGGCGGTGATCATCCAGGACGGCATGAAGAAGATGACCGAAGAACAACAGGACATCTTCTACTACATCACCGTGATGAACGAATCCTACCAGCAGCCAGCCATGCCGGCCGGTGTCGAGGAAGGCATCATCAAGGGCATGTACCTGCTCGAAGAAGACACCCGCGAAGCCGCGCACCACGTTCAGCTGATGGGCTCCGGCACCATCCTGCGCGAAGTCCGCGAGGCCGCGAAGATCCTGCGTGAAGAGTTCAACGTCGGTGCCGACGTGTGGAGCGTCACCAGCTTCAACGAACTGCGTCGCGACGGCCTGGCCGTGGAACGCGCCAACCGCCTCAAGCCTGGCCAGAAGCCTCAGCAGACTTACGTCGAAGAGTGCCTGGCCGGTCGCAAAGGCCCGGTCATCGCCTCCACCGACTACATGAAGCTGTTCGCCGAACAGATTCGCCAGTGGGTGCCGAGCAAAGAGTTCAAAGTCCTGGGTACCGATGGCTACGGTCGCAGCGACAGCCGCAAGAAGCTGCGTCACTTCTTCGAAGTCGACCGTCACTTCGTGGTGCTGGCTGCCCTGGAAGCCTTGGCTGACCGTGGCGAGATCGAACCGAAGGTGGTGGCCGACGCCATCGTCAAGTTCGGCATCGATCCGGACAAGCGCAACCCACTGGACTGCTGAGGAGTATTTTTAAGTGAGCGAACTCATTCGCGTACCTGACATCGGCAGCGGTGAAGGTGAAATCATCGAGCTGTTCGTCAAGGTCGGTGACCGTATCGAGGCTGACCAGAGCCTGCTGACCCTGGAGTCCGACAAGGCCTCCATGGAAATCCCGGCCCCCAAGGCCGGTGTCATCAAGGAACTGAAGGTCAAGCTGGGCGATCGCCTGAAAGAAGGCGACGAGTTGCTGGTCCTGGAAGCTGAGGGCGCCGCTGCGGCGCCCGAGGCGCCAGCCGCCGCACCTGCCCCGGCCGCAGCTGCGGCTGCTGCCGAAAAGCCGGCTGCCGAAGCCGCCCCTGCGCCGGCTGCAGCCCCTGCTGCCGCCAGCGTGCAGGACATCCACGTGCCGGACATCGGCTCGTCGGGCAAGGCCAAGATCATCGAAGTACTGGTCAAGGTCGGCGACACCGTCGAAGCCGACCAGTCGCTGATTACCCTGGAGTCTGACAAGGCCTCCATGGAGATCCCTTCGCCCGCCGCTGGCGTGGTCAAGGAAGTGATCGCCAAGCTGGACGACGAAGTTGGCACCGGTGACCTGATCATCAAACTGGAAGTCGCCGGCGCCGCCCCGGCTGCTGCGCCAGCGCCTGCCGCTGCTGCTGCACCGGCCAAGGCTGAGGCGGCTCCGGCCGCTGCGCCTGCTGCCGCTGCCCCAGCTGCTGCCCCTGCACCGGTCGCTACCGCACCGGCTGCCGGCAGCAACGCCAAGGTTCACGCAGGCCCTGCTGTTCGCCAGCTGGCCCGCGAGTTCGGCGTAGACCTGGGCGCGGTGACCGCGACCGGTCCGCACGGCCGCATTCTGAAAGAAGACGTGCAAGTCTACGTCAAGTCGGTCATGCAGAAGGCCAAGGACGCACCGGCAGCTGCTGGCGCAACCGGCGGCGCCGGCATCCCGCCGATCCCGGTGGTGGACTTCAGCAAGTTCGGTGAAGTGGAAGAAGTGGCAATGACCCGCCTGATGCAGGTCGGTGCCGCCAACCTGCACCGCAGCTGGCTGAACGTGCCGCACGTAACCCAGTTCGACTCCGCCGACATCACCGAGCTGGAAGCCTTCCGCGTTGCGCAGAAGGCCGTGGCCGAGAAGGCTGGCGTCAAGCTGACCGTGCTGCCACTGCTGCTCAAGGCCTGCGCCTTCCTGCTCAAGGAACTGCCGGACTTCAACAGCTCGCTGGCGCCAAGCGGCAAAGCCGTGATCCGCAAGAAGTACGTGCACATCGGCTTTGCCGTGGACACCCCGGACGGCCTGCTGGTCCCTGTGATCAAGAACGTCGACCAGAAGAGCCTGCTGCAACTGGCTGCCGAAGCCGCGGCCCTGGCCGAGAAGGCGCGTACCAAGAAGCTGTCGGCTGACGACATGCAGGGCGCCTGCTTCACCATCTCCAGCCTCGGCCACATTGGCGGTACCGGCTTCACGCCGATCGTCAACGCGCCCGAAGTGGCGATCCTCGGTGTGTCCAAGGCAACCATGCAGCCCGTCTGGGATGGCAAAGCCTTCCAGCCCAAGCTGATGTTGCCGCTGTCGCTGTCCTACGATCACCGTGTGATCAACGGCGCAGCCGCCGCGCGCTTCACCAAGCGCCTGGGCGACGTGCTGGCGGATATCCGCACCATGCTGCTGTAACACGCAGCCAGCCTGCCCTCCTTCAAGGGGGCAGGTACCCTTTTCGAGCTGCCACGCTCGTACCTCAACCCCGCCATCTGGCGGGGCTTTTTTTTGCCTGCAGGGGCCCAATCGCCGGCAAGCCGGCTCCCACAGAGACCCCACAAAGCCTGAGGTCAACGCTGTACCTGTGGGAGCCGGCTTGCCGGCGATTGGGCCGCAAAGCGGCCACCGTTTTTCCGCAGCCCTAAGGATTCCCGCCCCGCCGCCGAAAACATATACATGACATCCCTCATGGCCGCTTGCCAGCCTCCGGGACATGATGCAACCTTGCCAGATGCGCCGCCGCCCAGGCCGCGTCACCCTCTTCAAGCGAGTCTTCGATGAAAAGCCAACCCGATGCCGCCAGCCGTGTGGCGGCCGAGGTCGTCACGCAGCTTCCCGTGCCTTCACGGCTCGGCATGCTGCGTTTCGAAAGGCTCAACGAAGCCACCTGGGCAATGCTTTACCTGGACCCGGCCTGCGAACGCCAGTTCGGGCTGGCGGCCTCCCAGCTGTGCGCGCTGATCGATTCGCCGTACGCCAGCCTGATGGAGCCTGAAGCCCGCTACCGGCTGCACGACGAGATCCAGCGGCAACTGAGCACTCGCGGCTACTATCGTGTGCGCTACACCCTGCACGCCCAGCCGCGCTCGCTGCGTCTGCTCGAAGCGGGTGAAGCCTACAAGCAGCACAATCGCCAGCTGTTACGCGGCTTTCTGACGGTACTGGACGACCAGCCTGAAGACGCTGTCGAAGTGGACGCCGACGACCTCGAATCGCGCAACAGCCGCCTGCAACTTGCCCTGCAACTCAACCAGCGCGCCCAGCAGGAGCAGTTGGAACACCTTGAGCGCGTACGCAGCCAGCAGGACCTGATCCTGCGCCTCGCCCGCCAGCGCTACAGCGCGGAAAACTCGCTGCTCGAAGCCGCCCAACTGATTACCCGCAGCGCCTGCGAGATCTACAAGGTGGACTGCGCCAGCATCTGGCATCTGGAAGACCAACGCCTGGAGCCGATCAGCGCCTGGTTGCGCAATGAGCAAGTGCATCGCCTGCCCGAAGCGATCGATGCCAGCCGCTTCCCCGATTACCTCGACGCCCTGCACGCCAGCCGCGCCATCGATGCCCACAACGCCAACCACGACCCGCGCACCCGTGAACTGGCCGAGAGCCTGTACGCCGACAACAATGCCATGCTCGATGCCAGTATCCGCGTCGATGGCCAGGTGGTTGGTGTGCTGTGCCTGGAGCAGACTGGCCAGCCGCGGGCCTGGCAGTCGGACGAAATCGCCTTTGCCGGTGAGTTGGCCGACCAGTTCGCCCAGGTCATCACCAACCATAACCGGCGTACCGCCGCCAGCGCCCTGCACCTGTTCCAGCGTGCAGTGGAGCAAAGCGCCAGCGCCTTCCTGCTGGTCAACCGCGACGGCGTGGTGGAGTACGTCAACCCCAGCTTCACCGCGATCACCCAGTACAGCACCGATGAGGTGCAAGGCCACCACCTGGCAGAGTTGCCGGCGCTGGAGAACCTCAGCGAACTGCTGTTCGATACCCCGTCGAGCCTGGCCATGGGCAACAGCTGGCAGGGCGAATTCAAAAGCCGGCGCAAGAACCTTGAGCCCTACTGGGGCCAGCTGTCGATTTCCAAGGTGTATGGCGACAACCGTGAGCTGACCCATTACATCGGCATCTACGAAGACGTCACCCAGACCAAGTTGGCCCAGCAACGCATCGAGCGCCTGGCCTACACCGACAACCTGACCAACCTGGGCAACCGCCCGGCGTTCATCCGCAGCCTTGACGAGCGCTTCGCCCGCGATGCCCAGAGCCCGATCTGCCTGCTGCTGGTGGACATCGACAACTTCAAGCGGATCAACGACAGCCTTGGCCACCAGACCGGTGACAAGCTGCTGATCAGCCTGGCCCGGCGCCTGCGCAACAGCCTCAGCGTTGGCGGCGTGCTGGCCCGCTTTGCCAGTAATGAATTCGCCGTGCTGCTCGACGACACCAGCCTGGAAGACGGCCAGGGCGTCGCCCAGCAACTGCTGCGCACCCTCGACAAGCCGATGTTCGTCGACAACCAGCTGATCAACGTCACCGCCTCGGTTGGCCTGGCCTGTGCGCCGCTGCACGGCAGTGACCCGACCACCCTGATGAAGAATGCCGGCCTGGCCCTGCACAAGGCCAAGGCCAACGGCAAGCATCAGGTGCAGGTATTCACCGAAGTGCTCAATGCCGAAGCCAGCTACAAGCTGTTCGTCGAGAACAACCTGCGCCGCGCCTTGACCCAGAACGAGCTGGAGGTGTTCTACCAGCCCAAGCTGTGCCTGCGCAGCGGCCGCCTGCTGGGGCTGGAAGCACTGCTGCGCTGGAACCACCCCGAGCGCGGCATGATCCGCCCGGACCAGTTCATCAGCGTGGCCGAAGAAACCGGCCTGATCATCCCCATCGGCAAGTGGGTGGTGCGCCAGTCGTGCCGCATGAGCCAGCAACTGCGCGAGGCCGGCATGGGCAACCTGCACGTGGCCATCAACCTGTCGCCCAAGCAGTTCTCCGACCCCGACCTGGTGGCTTCGATCGCCTCGATCCTCCACGAGGAAGCCCTGCCTGCGCACCTGCTGGAGCTGGAGCTGACCGAGGGCCTGCTGCTGGAAGCGACCGAGGACACCCACCGTCAGCTCGACGAACTGAAAGCATTGGGCCTGACCCTGGCCATGGATGACTTCGGCACCGGTTATTCGTCGCTGAGCTACCTGAAGAAATTCCCGATCGACATCATCAAGATCGACCGCAGCTTCATCAACGAAATCCCCGACAACCAGGACGACATGGAGATCACCTCGGCGGTGGTGGCCATGGCCCACAACCTCAAGCTCAAGGTGGTGGCAGAAGGGATCGAGACGCCCGAGCAGCTGGCCTTCCTGCGCCGGCACCGTTGCGATGTGGGCCAGGGGTATCTGTTCGACCGGCCGATCCCGGGCCGGGAGCTGGCCGAAAGACTCAAGCGCTATCCGCGCGGTCCGATGGCCTGACAGCTGCGTAATCCTCGGGCACTATAGAGCCCATTCGGGCCTCATCGCCGGCAAGCCGGCGATGAGGCCAACACCTGTCCAACTGAAAAACACAGAGGA
The DNA here is from genome assembly GCF_047456185.1 of Pseudomonas sp. BNK-30. Classification (NCBI taxonomy): domain Bacteria; kingdom Pseudomonadati; phylum Pseudomonadota; class Gammaproteobacteria; order Pseudomonadales; family Pseudomonadaceae; genus Pseudomonas; species Pseudomonas sp. BNK-30. The sequence goes on along the minus strand of NZ_CP179904.1, from coordinate 5,115,301 downwards.
ACGGCCATGGTCCTGCGTTCGGAAATCCTGGTGAACAAAAACGTCATGCCAACCGCGGAGCAGGCCCTGCCTGGCCGCGAAACGCCAATGTCCCTGCCCGAGTTCCACTACGTATTCAAAGACACTCCACTGCTCGGCCCGTTCTTTGAAGGCAGCATCGACTTCGCCATCTTCGGCCTGGGTTGCTTCTGGGGCGCCGAGCGCCGCTTCTGGCAGCGTGAAGGCGTGGTCAGCACCGTGGTCGGCTATGCGGGCGGCTTCACCCCGAACCCCACCTACGAAGAAGTCTGCTCGGGCCTGACCGGCCACACTGAAGTGGTACTCGTGGTGTTCGACAAGGACAAGGTCAGCTACCGCGAGTTGCTGGCGATGTTCTGGGAACTGCACAACCCGACCCAGGGCATGCGCCAGGGCAACGACGTCGGCACCCAGTACCGCTCGGCCATCTACTGCACCTCGCCACAACAGCTCGAAGAAGCCAACGCCAGCCGCGACGCCTTCCAGGCCGAGCTGAATAAGGCCGGTTACGGCGAGATCACCACCGAAATCGACCAGGCGCCGACCGTGTACTTCGCCGAGGCCTACCACCAGCAGTACCTGGCCAAGAACCCGGACGGCTACTGCGGTATCGGCGGCACCGGCGTGTGCCTGCCACCCAGCCTGCAAGGCAACTGAGCCATGAGCACGATGACCCTGTTCCACTCACCGCTGTCGCCATTCGTGCGCAAGGTGATGGTCGTGCTGCACGAAACCGGGCAGCTTGAGCGCGTTGCGCTGCAGGGGGTGAACATCACCCCGGTCAGCGGCGACGACCAACTCAACCACGGCAACCCGATCGGCAAGATCCCGGCCCTGCGCCTGGAAGACGGCACTGTGCTGCATGACAGCCGGGTCATCTGCGAATACCTCGACCTGCAGCATGTCGGCCTGCCGTTGCTGCCGCGCGAGGGCTCGGCACGCTGGCGGCGCATGACGCTGGTATCGCAGGCGGATGCGATCATGGATGCGGCGGTTTCCTGCCGCTATGAGAGCGTCCTGCGGCCTGAGGACAAGCGCTGGGACGGCTGGCTTGAAGCGCAGAGCGAGAAAATCCGCCGCAGCCTGGCCAACCTGGAGCAGGAGCACCTGGCAGAGCTGATATCCGGCTTTGATCTGGCCGCAATTGGCGTGGCCTGTGCGCTTGGGTACCTGGACCTGCGTCAGCCTGGTTTTGGCTGGCGTGAGCGCCAGCCCGGGTTGGCAGCGTGGTATGCCGAGGTGGCCAAGCGGCCGTCGATGGTCGCCACAGCACCCGACACCTGATACACCGCAATCGCCGGCAAGCCGGTCCCCACAAGGAGGGAGCCGGCTTCCCGGCGATTGGGCCGCAAGGCAACCCTCGGCCTCAGCGGGGTATCACAGGAAACAACTGCCCAATCCTGCGAGCCAGCCACCGCCCGATCTCTCTGTCCTCCCTCATGCCGCCCTCCCCACCCGCGCCCAGTCCAGGCGACGGGTCAGCACCATGAACACACCCAGCAAGCCAAAGCACAGCAGCGACCCCATCAACAGCGCATAGTCCTCGGCACTGAGCAGCCCATAGAGCATCGCGTACAACACCGCCAACCCCGCCGCAAAACCCACCCCACGCACCAGGCTGCGCAATACGTGGCTCAGGTAGAAGCCGAGCAGCAACACGCAGGCCGAGGCCGACAGGCCATATGCCAGGCCAAACCCGATGTGCTCGGACAACGAAAGCAGCAGCAGGTAGAAGAACGCCAGGGCCACCCCCACCAGGATGTACTGCACCGGGTGCACACTGAGGTTCTTCAGCACCTCGAACAGGAAGAAACCGGCAAAGGTCAGGGCGATGAACAACAACGCGTATTTGATCGCCCGCTCACTCTTGAGGTACTGGTCCACCGGGTCGATGAAGCTTACCCCGAAGGTCCGCTCGCTGAACTGCGCACACTGCCCGCCGCTGGCACATTGGCGCAGGGCATCTTCGAGGTTGGTGGCGAAGAATGACGTCTGCCAGTGCGCGCTGAAGCCTTTGTCGTCGATTTCGCGGCGGTTGGGCAGGTAACTGCCAACGAAGCTGGGGTGCGGCCAGTTGGCGCGCATGTCCACGCTGCTGGTGCGGCCCACTGGCAACAGGTGCAGTTGCCCGGTGCCTTGCAGTGCCAGATCGAAACCGTAGTTGAACCCGCGGGCCTGCTGGCCATCCAGTTGCGGCAGCGCGACGTGCACGCCGCTGCGCAGCCAGTCCAGCCCGGTACCGGCTTCAAACGCCAGGCGCTGGTTATCGATGTTGAGTTCCAGGGCATTTTCAATGCCGCGGATGTCGCTGATGCCAACCACCAGAAACGGCTTGTCGAAGCGGTAGTCATCGAAGTCCTTGTCGATGCCCCAGCGCTCCGGCAGCTGGAAACGCCCCGAAAGACGCCCTTGGGCATGGAACAGCCGCGCCTGGTAGATACCCCGCTTACGCAGTTCGGTGTCCACCCCTAGGTCTGCATCGAAGGTTTCCGGGAGGAAGTACAAGTGGCCGGCGATAGTGCTGGTTTCCTGCACGCTCTGGCCGTCCTTGTCGATCCAGCGGCGCTGCACCTTGCGGTACGGCACCACCAGCAGCGGGCCACTGATCTGCTGGTCGAAACTGGCGCTACGGGCGATGTCGTGCAACACACCGTCGCGCAGGTTCTGGCGCTCGTCGATCAGGTTGTCGATCATCAACAGGGGAATCAGCAACAGCAAAATCAGCAGGGCAATGGTGCCGAGCTTGAAACCGAGGGTCTTGTTCATGGGGCCTCCTGTGGCAGTGGGCGCAGTGTCTGCGCCCTGCGTGGAGGCCTTGGGGAGATTGTGTGGAGATTCGGTGTTTTTTGGGGCAACGCAGCGGCCCCGACAACCTCAGCTGATGCGCCGCTCCGGCAGCCAAAGCCTGACGCGTACCCCGCCATCGACGTTGTTCACCGCCAGCGCCCCGCCATGCAGTTGCATCACCTCGGCCACGAAGTTCAGCCCCAGCCCGGTACTCTTGCGCCCACTCCCCGGCCGCGGCAGCGAATAGAAACGCTCGGCAACCCGGCCGATGGCGTAGGCGGGTATCGCCTCCCCCTGATTGAACAGGCTCAGCGCCACACGCTCGCCATCGCGCTCCAGCTCGAACAGCAGCGCGCCGCCCGGCGGGGTGAAATCCAGCGCATTGTCGAGCAGGTTGGCCAGCGCCTGGCGCATGAGAAACGGATCGCACAGCAGCCACAACCCCGCTGGCACCCGCTGGCGCACCTGCAAGCCGCTTGCGTCGATGCGGGCGGCATGCGCCAGCAGCAGCTCATCGACCAACGCCGCCAAGGCAACCTGCTGCTCATCTTCCAGCGCCTGCATCTGCTCGACCCGCGCCAGGTTGAGCAACCGCTCGATCATCTGCTGCAGCCGCTCGCTTTCGCGCTCGATGTTGCCGGCAAAACGCGCCCGCTGCTCGGCCGGCATATCACCCTGGAGCAATTCAGACGCACCGCGGATAGCCGCCAAAGGGCTCTTCAACTCGTGGGTCAGGGTATGCACGTAGCGTTCGACATACGCCTTGCCCTCAAGCTGTGTGCGCATGCGCTCCACCGCATTGGCCAGGTGCGCCAGCTCACCGCCCTTGTAGTAAGGCAGCGCGGCGCGCTGGCCTTCGCTGACCGCCTGCGCATAGCGGGCCAGCCTGCGCAGGGAGCGGGCCAGCCACCAGGACAGCGCGGCGCCGACCAACAGGCCCATGCCGATCAGCCCCAACCCCAGGCCAAGCAAACGCTGTTCGGAACGGTCGATGTACGGCTGCAGTGAACTGTTGGGCTTGGCCACGGTGACCACGCCGATAACCTTGCCCTGGTCAACGATCGGCGCGGCCACGTGCATCACCGAGGTGCTTTCATCCTCTTCGACGCTGCGGGTGGAACGGGCACCGTACTGGCCGCGCAGCGTCAGGTACACGTCGTTCCAGCGCGAATAGTCCTTGCCCAGGTCCTGGCCGCTGGAATCGAGCAGCACGATGCCTTGGGCATCGGTAACGTAGATGCGGTGGCTGACCTGGTTTTTGGCCAGGCCCCAGATCTGCGCGCCGGGGCTGCGCAAGCCATACGCCTTGAGCACCTCAGGCAGGCGGCTCTGGGCAAGGGTGCCGGCCTTGACGTCATCGTGAAGGATCTCGGCCAGCAGGTTGGCAGTGTCTACCAGGGTTTCCTCGGAAGACTGGCGTACCACGGGGCGAATCTGCTCGCGCACCGTATTGAGCAGGAAGTAACCCGCCAAGCCGACGAACAGGAAGTACACCAGAAAGATCCGAATGCCCAGGCGCATCAGGCGTGTTCCGGGCTGTAGCTGTAACCCAGCCCACGGTGGGTCTGGATCGGTTCGGCATGGGCAGCCACCTGCCGCAGCTTGGCGCGCAGGCTCTTGATATGGCTGTCGATGGTGCGCTCGTAACCCACGTCGGAGGCCACTCCCAGCGCATCGAGCAACTGTTCGCGGCTGAATACACGCTGCGGTTGCTCCAGCAGGCATTGCAGCAAACGGAATTCGTGGCGGGTCAGGCTCAGCGGCTGGCTACGGTAGCTGATCAGCATGCGCAGGGTGTCGAGCTGGAACACTGCCGTTTCGGCGGGTGGCTCGGCCCGTGGCGCCATGCGCTTGAGGATCGCCCGCACCCGAGCCGCCACTTCCCGCGGGCTGAAGGGTTTGACCACGTAGTCGTCGGCGCCTATTTCCAGGCCTACCACCCGGTCGATTTCACCGTCCCGGGCGCTGAGGAACATGACCGGCACCTCGGTGAACCGGCGTAGCTGGCGGCAGGTATCAAAACCACTGATGTCGGGCAGCCCGATATCGAGGATCACCAGGTCGGCCGGCCGCTGGCGCTGCTGCTCCAGGGCCGCGGTGCCCAGGGTCACCCACGCGGTGCTGTGGCCGTCGGCCTGCAGGGCGTAGATCAGGGTATCGGCGATGGCGGCTTCGTCTTCGACGATGAGAATGTGGGGCATGGCATCCGGCCTTGCTGAGAGCGAAGCTGGACATATAGGCAAGTTTCAATGAAGACGCAATCCTCTGTAGGAGCGGCCTTGTGTCGCGAAGGGGCGCGCAGCGGCCCCAATATCTGTGCTGCTGTGGATATTTTGGGGCCGCTGCGCGCCCCTTCGCGACACAAGGCCGCTCCTACATGAAGAGCGCGTCGCCCTGCGGATCAGCAGTCAGGCTTGCCCGCAGTGAAACGTTTGGCCGGGTTTACCGCAGCCTTGAACTCGCGCAACGCCTTGGCCCCCACCAGCAACGGATAGTTGAAGCTGCTGCGGTCGACCAGGTTCACTTCTACGGTGCGCTTCTCATCCCCCAGGCACAACTCAAGGTCGATTACCGGCCTGCGCGAAAGCTCGGGCGCATCGCCTTCATCGTCTTCGTCGGCGCGGTTCTTGATCTTGCTGATGCGCGAAACCTTATGCTCGTACACCTTGCCGTCGGACTCCTTGGTCGCCAGGCGGAAGCGCACCCAGTCCTCGCCATCGCGCGTGAAGCGCTCGATGTCCTTGGCCGACAGCGAAGCGGTGTAGGCCCCGGTGTCCATCTTGGCCTTCAGGGTTTCGCCGAGTTCAGGCAGGGAGATGTTCTCATAACGGCCGTAAAGCGTAGGTTCTGCGGCCATTACCGGCAGCGCCAACAGCGACAACAGGGCTAGCATTGGTTTCACAGGCAGGCTTCCTTGAATGGGGTCAGTGCTTAGACTGTGCAAGCAGGATAGGTTCGCTGTCACAAGGGTAAACAACATAATGTGAAACATTTGTCCGCGCCGCTGGGCATTGGACATTTGGCGTAGGCTGCGGCGCTGCTTATCATTGCCGCCCGTTCAAATCCCACAACAAGAGTTTCCCTATGCGTCGCCTGCTGACCGGCATTCTTACGACCATCCTGCTGCTGCTCAACACCGTGGTGCTGATCTGCCCGCTGCTGGTCTTCGCCCTGCTCAAACTGGTGCTGCCGGGCCGGTGGCGTGATTATGCCTCCGCTGCCGTAATGTGGGTCGCTGAAGCCTGGTCGGAAATCGACAAGGCCATTTTCGCCCTGTGCATCCCTACCCAATGGGACATCCGCGGCGTCGAGAGCCTGCGCAAGGACACCTCCTACCTGGCCGTGAGCAACCACCAGACCTGGGTAGACATCCCTGCACTGATCGAAAGCCTCAACCGCCGCACGCCGTTCTTCAAGTTTTTCCTCAAGAAGGAGCTGATCTGGGTACCGCTGCTGGGCCTGGCCTGGTGGGGCCTGGATTACCCGTTCATGAAGCGCTACAGCAAGGCGTTTCTGGAGAAGCACCCCGAGCTCAAGGGCAAGGACCTGGAAATCACTAAAGCCGCCTGCGAGCTGTTCAAGCGCCAGCCGGTGACTGTGGTCAACTACCTGGAAGGCACCCGCTTCACCGAGGCCAAACGCCAGGCACAGCAGTCGCCATACCGTTACCTGCTCAAGCCCAAGGCCGGCGGCGTGGCGTTCGTGCTGGCGGCGCTGGGCGAGCAGCTGGATGCGCTGCTGGACGTGACCATCGTTTACCCCGGCAACAAGGCTCCGGGGTTTTGGGACCTGCTCAACGGCAGCATCAGCCGGGTGATCATCGACATTCAGGTGCGTGAATTGGACCCTGCCCTGTGGGCAGGGGATTACGAGAATGATCCGGCGTTCCGCCAGGCAGTACAGGCCTGGGTGAATCAGCTGTGGATTGAGAAGGACCAGCGGATCGAGCAGTTGCGCGGGGAGATGGGCTGACCGCGGCCCTATAAGGCCCTCACACCGACGGCTGAGCCAAAGGCGCCGGGGTAGTCCACAGGCTGCCCAGATTCTGCAGCAATGAACCGGCAATCCCCTGCTGGCCCAGGTACTGCAAAATCAACGGCGCGAACTGCCCGATCATGCCCGTATCCATACCCAGCGCCTTGAAGGCATTGTCCAGGTCGCTGCGGTTCTCAACGTTGTTACCCAATGCATTGCTCAATGCCGACTGGTTTTGGCTGTTCTTGCCCAGCATTTCGCCCAGCCCACTCAACCCGCCCAACATGGCGGCGCCAGACAGCAAGTCCAGCCCCGGCACAGCCTGGGTCAGCTGACCGTAGTCGTCACTGCTCAGGTTGTTGCGCGCCAGCCCCAGCATCGCCCCTGCCCCACCCACGGCCTGTTCCGGGGTGATGTTAAGTTCGCTGCCCAGGGTGTTGAGCAGATTGGCCTGGGCCTCAGGCGCCTGCACCTGGGCTTGCTGATTCTGGTTTTGCACGGCCGACACAGCATTGGCGGCATCGCTGAGGTTGAAGGCGAACACCGGGCTTGCGGCCAGGGTCATCAGGGTTGCCAGGGTGAATGCTTTCATCGGGGGGACCTCGTAGGCCGGAATGGCCTGGGAAACGAGGCATTCGACTGAGTGTTCAGAGGTTTGTTCCGGGCCGCGCATCGGGCAGGCCCGCATCAGCCACCGTTCAGCTGCAGGAGCGGCCTCGTGTCGCAAAAGGGCCGCAAAGCGGCCCCAGCAGCCTGACTGCCAGCCTCAGGTAATCAACGCACCCTGTTCCGGGCAATTTCGATGTCATCCATGATTGCCTTGGCAAACGCACTCAGGTAATCCGCCGCACCGAGCAGCTTGTGGTCATCCTCCATATCACCTTCGCGCACCAGGTGCTTGATGTACCCCAGCAGCACCGACACCTGTTCATAGGCGTGCTCGAACGGCACGCCCGGCATCACCCGGAAAATATGGCAGGGCTTGTCACCGGCCTCGCAGAACGTCTCGACGCCAACGGTCATGTTTGCGTGTGTGTCTTCACTCATCGTATTGCCCCCAAACCTTCACATGCGCTCAAGCGCATGCTCGATCAACGCATGTGCGGTATCGGCGCTGTGCACGGCATTGGTGAGCATGTGCACGCCCGGCTCGCCGGTATGCGCGCGGCAATACTCGCCGACGACTTCCGAAATACCCAGCAGCATCTCGCTGGCGACCGCCAAGGCCTCGGGTGGGATCAGCTCGGGGTGGATGGAGGAATAGAGGGTGTTGAACAGTTTGAGGCGAGGTGGATCGGGGACTATTTTTTTCATGGTTCAACTCGATGTGATGGGAAAGCCACCACCATCGTTTCCACACGAATGGAGGCAGCTGAACGCGGGGTGGAAAACCGGTCATCGAGCAACCCGGTAGGCCAAACGGCCTCCCGCGCACAGCTGCCATAACGGCATGTCGATCGATGACCACCGGGGTTTCCACACCCCCATCGCTGAACCTTTCAGCGACCCGATGAGGCTACGGGCCAGGGTTATCAAGGGCAATCAGACGCGATTCGACAGACTGCGTAGGGTATTTCCTACTACCTCAACGAGTAAGTAGGAAATTACCCATCGCTACGTGGGCAGTTTCCGCATACCTATCATTTTTGCCAGTAGCCGCCGATCTCGCTCGCGACCAATATCCTGCTGTAGTACCAATCAGCACTAGTGATGGTCCCGGGAGGTCCTTAATGAAAAGGCAGGCGGATACTGCACAATTTTTCTACCAGAATGGAAAGCTCATCACCATCAAACAAGCTGCGCAACAGCACGCGATCTTTCGTACTGGCGAGGCTCCACTAGCAGAAAGTGATATCAAACTGGCGGGAGGCCCTGCCCTTCTAGCTATAGACCAAAGTGGCTCTGTACTGGGTAGAAGTTGCAACGGAGAACGAGAACCACTGGTGTATACCGCTTATGGGCACGACGCTGCCAACGCTAGCGCGCGCGCTATATTACGGTTCAACGGCCAGCATCCGACACCATATGGACACTACGTGCTAGGTAATGGATATCGCACCTATGACCCTGCTCTGATGCGTTTCTATGCTCCTGACGGCCTTAGCCCCTTCGCGGAGGGCGGCTTGAATTCTTACATGTATTGTAACGGTGACCCTGTAGGGAAAGTTGACCCCTCCGGCCACGTACCTGTTTTTCTCAAGCCGTTCAGAAGTTTCTACAAGGGCATCAAAAACAAATTTTTTGGTCGCACGCCCAAATCGCAGCGCATTCCGGTTGAACAAGAAACATCACGAAAAAATAGCCCAGCGGAAACGGCAAGAAAACAAACAGAACCTTCAACAAATCCACATATACAGCAGATAGCTCGCTCTGAGCGTCAAGGCCTATTGCAACTGCAGCAATCCGACCTCCGAGATTTTAACACATACGACCTCTCAACTGTACCCGCTAAGTTATTCTCAGAAAGACTTGAAATTTTTAATAAAAGAAAACAGCGTATCCAAGATTTAACTACCAAACACAGGCTAGAGCCAGCACCACAATTTACTTCGGCTCCGCCCAATCAAGACGTATGGCCGTCCCAAACTGCCCGCGACATTCGCCACGAATAACAGCACTCGTACAATATGGCTTGCCTGCCACGCTCACCAAATCAACCATCATTACAACTCAGACCAGCGCCAGAACCAAAATCGACAATTAGATCAACAGGTGACCGAATCATGAATCAGTCCGCGAACAGCTCACTTTTTTTCTACCAAAACGGGAAGCTCGTCACCGTAAAACAGGGCAACCAGCAACGCTCCATCTTGCGCAATGACGACATGCCCTTGGCTGAGGTTCAAACCGGCGAAACAGTTGGCACTGGGTTGCTGGCAACCGATGACAAGGGTTCCGTTCTCAACGTTCAAGATACGGAGGACCTGGAAGGCCACAACTTTTCAGCCTACGGGCATGATCCGAACTTGCCCTCGATGCGAATAACGCTTGGATTCAATGGCGAAGCTTACGTGCCAGGTGCGGCCTCCTACCTACTTGGGCTTGGATACCGCAGCTATTCTCCGCGCCTGAGACGTTTCCTGGCTGCAGACAGCTGGAGCCCATTCGGGCAGGGTGGGTTGAATGCTTACTGCTATTGCGAAGGCGACCCGGTCAACAGCAGCGACCCAAGCGGCCATGTACGTCTGTATCTGCGCAATGGCCAAATCCTGCAGACGAAGAAGAACATGGCGAGTTCAGCGGGTACTTGGATGAGACCCCCAGGGTTCGACAAATCAGCTCACCGTAAGGCGCTGATCGACTCGACACTGCAAAAGCCACGCAGGGTCCTGGCAGACAACCCTGTCAAGGAAGGCTCTACGCACGTCAGCGTGTTGGAGGTATTCCGCAACCCTGGCAGCTCAATTGAAAAAGTCCACATCAAAGCTACGGACCTAGGGACTTTCAAACGCAATCGCGCGGAAATTGGAGTGTTGATCAGGCTGCATGAAGAAGGCAACAAAGCGCCAAGCTTGGATTATCGCAGCAAGGCTGCCGAACTCATGAACCAAAACGAAGCGATTGCCAACGCCGGAGAAGCACTATGGCGAAAAAGCATGGCATCACAATCACCCGATACGGCGTGGCTAAATGATAAGAGTGTCAGTATCAGAGTGCCGCGCCCCCAATAAAGAGATGCCCTCAATAGAGGGCATCCTTATCAGAGTCAAGCCGCACTAAACGTCTTATGCGGATCAATCACAAACTTCTTCGGCACCCCGGCATCGAACTCGCCATACCCTTCTGGCGCCTGATCCAGGCTGATCACCTGCACGCCTACGACCTCGGCGATATTGATGCGATCCCACATGATCGCCTGCATCAATTGGCGGTTGTATTTCATGGTCGGGGTCTGGCCGGTGTGGAAGCTGTGCGACTTCGCCCAGCCCAGGCCAAAGCGGATGCTCAGCGCGCCGATCTTGGCGGCAGCATCCACCGCGCCCGGGTCTTCGGTCACGTACAGGCCAGGAATACCGATGTTGCCGGCAACGCGGGTCACCTGCATCAGCGAGTTCAGCACGGTAGCCGGGGCCTCGTGCTTGGCGCCTTCATGACCATGGCCACGGGCTTCGAAGCCTACGGCATCGACGGCGCAATCCACTTCAGGCTCACCGAGGATATCGATGATCTGCTCGTGCAGCGGGGTGTCCTTGGACAGGTCGACCACTTCGAAGCCCTGGGACTTGGCGTGTGCCAGGCGCAATGGGTTGAGGTCGCCGACGATGACGCAGGCAGCGCCCAGCAGGCGGGCAGAGGCGGCGGCAGCCAGGCCGACCGGGCCAGCACCTGCGACGTAAACGGTGCTGCCTGGGCCTACGCCAGCAGTCACGGCACCGTGATAGCCGGTGGGCAGAATGTCGGACAGGCAGGTCAGGTCACGGATTTTCTCCATGGCCTTGTCGCGATCGGGCAGTTTCAGCAGGTTGAAGTCGGCATACGGTACCAGCACGTATTCAGCCTGGCCGCCGGTCCAGTCGCCCATGTCGACATAACCGTAGGCACCGCCGGCACGGGCCGGGTTGACGGTGAGGCAGACACCGGTGTGCATCTCTTTGCAGGAGCGGCAGCGGCCGCAGGCGACGTTGAACGGCACCGACACCAGGTCGCCGATTTTCAGGCGTTCGACGTCACGCCCCATCTCGACGATTTCACCGGTGATTTCGTGGCCCAGGACCAGGCCGACCTGGGCAGTGGTGCGGCCGCGGACCATGTGCTGGTCGGAGCCACAGATGTTGGTGGAGACCACCTTGAGGATGACGCCGTGCTCGATCTTCTTGCCGCGCGGGTCCTGCATCTTCGGGTAGTCGATCTTCTGCACCTCGACCTTGCCAGCGCCCAGGTACACCACTCCACGATTGCCAGACATGCTCTTACCTCGCTTGATTTGTATTTATGCAGCGTTGGTTGAAGCGCCGCCGTCCATGGGCGACATGTGTTGCTGGAATGCAGGGAATTGTGGGCTTGATGGGGCGCAAGGCACTGACTGAAAACGACAGGGGGATGCCTTTTTACGGCAGGCCAAAGGCGGGGGCCGCTTTGCGGCCCTTTCGCGACACAAGGCCGCTCCTACAGGCGCCTGTAGGAGCGGCCTTGTGTCGCGAAAGGGCTGCGCAGCAGCCCCAGAATTGTTCAGAGAACGACAGTACGGTTGGCGTTGAGAAACACCCGCCGCTCGATGTGATACCCGACCGCCCGCGCCAGGGTCAGGCATTCGATGTCACGCCCCTTGGCAATCAGGTCCTCAGGGTAATGGCTGTGATCCACCACCTCAACGCCCTGGGCGATGATCGGCCCTTCATCGAGGTCGTTGTTGATGTAGTGCGCCGTAGCGCCGACCATCTTCACACCCTTGTTGTACGCTTGGTGATACGGCTTGGCACCCTTGAACCCAGGCAGCAACGAGTGATGAATGTTGATCGCCCAGCCATCCAGGCGACGGCACAGCTCAGGCGACAGCACCTGCATGTACCGGGCAAGAATCACCAGCTCTGCACCACTTTCTTCGATCACCTGCAGCACCTTGCGCTCTTGCGCAGGCTTGTCCTTGGGGTCGAGGGCGAAGTGGTAATACGGGATCTTGTGCCAATGCGCCAATGGCTCGAGATCGGGGTGATTAGAGATCACCGCGACCACGTCCATCGCCAACTGACCAATGCGCTGGCGGTACAACAGGTCGTTCAGGCAGTGGTCAGCCTTGGACACCATGATCACCACCTTGGGGCGGTGATTCGGTGCGGTCAGCTCGAACGCCATGCCGAACGCATCACCGCGCTCGGCGAGGCCGGCACGGAAACCGACCTCGTCAAAATCGTCCGGCTGGCGGAACTCGACGCGGATGAAAAAGCGCCCCGACTGCCGGTCATCGAAGGAGTGGTGCTCGGTGACGTAGCAGCGCTGCTCGAAGAGGTAACGCGTCACCACGTCGACGGTGCCGAGCATGCTCGGGCAGTCGGCGGTGAGAATCCAGGTATCCGGTGCCCGACTCATGTTGCTCTCCTTAGGCTTCGATGCTCAGGCCGTATTCGGCAGAAGCGTCCTGCAGCCACAGCCACCAGTAATCGGCGAAGCTGCGGCGAATCACCAGCTCCCAGGTGTCCTCGGCCGTGCGGCGAATCACCAGTTGCGACTTGGCGAACACGGTACCCACCGCCTTGCCGACCGGGAAGTTGTTCGGGTGAACATCATAGCTGGTGGACTTCATCAGCACTTCGCGCACGTGCGGGCCGCGCAGCTCCAGCAGGCTTTGCCCGCCGCTGACGTTGACCACCTGGATGTGCTGGCCTTCAAGGGCCGCGCGCAGCTTTTGCTCGACGGCGAACTCCTGGCCGCCAGGGACGATCAGCAGCCACTCATCAGGGCCGAGCCACTGCAGCGACATGTCGCTGTTGGCGACCACGGTCAGGGCCACTGGCAGCTCCAGGCCAAGGGCCTTGTGCACGCCTGCGGCGAACTCCGGGTCGTGGCCATTGCCACGAAGGGTCAGGTGGCCGAGGAATTTCTTTTCACGCAGGGTTACGCCTGCGTTCTTGCGGCCCTTGCCAACCAGGCTGGCCAGGTCGGCGTGGTGCAGCGGCGACTGAGCTTTGGCGTCGGCGCCGGGGTTTTGCTGGAAGACGTTGATAGCGCTCATTTCTTACCTGCCTTGAATTCTTGGTCGTCGATACGACGCAGCTTGCAGGGTGTGTTTGCCGGTTCCCACAGGGACCGCACCTACCTTCACAACTGCATCGATCCTGTGGGAGCCGGCTTGCCGGCGATTGGGCCAGCCGGCTCGTCACAGGGCCCGGAGTCAAACGTTCTGCCGCTCACCCTTCGGGTCGAAGAACACCGAAGACACGATTTCTGCCTCGATCACGCTGCCATCGGCTTGCGGCGAATAAACGCGCTCGCCCATGCGTTTCAGGCCGCCTTTGACCACACCCATGGCAAACGAATAACCCAGGGAGTTGGCCGCGTAGCTGGAGGTGACGTGGCCGACCATGTCCATCGGGATCGGCTGCTTGGGGTCGAATACCAACTGGGCGCCTTCGGGCAGCCACTTGGTCGGGTCCACAGGCTTGAGGCCCACCAGTTGCTTGCGGTTTTCCCGCACACAGTCCTCGCGGTTCATGCCACGCAGGCCGATCCACGAAAACGGTTTATTGCGGCCCACGCACCAGCTCATGTTGAGGTCGTCCGGGGTCATCGAGCCGTCGGTGTCCTGGCCAACGATGATGAAGCCCTTCTCGGCACGCAGTACGTGCATGGTTTCGGTGCCGTACGGGGTCAGGTTGTACTTCTTGCCGGCTTCGATGACTTTTTCCAGCACGCCCATGGCGTAGTTGGCCTGCACGTTGACTTCGTACGACAGCTCACCGGTGAACGAAATACGGAACACACGGGCAGGTACGCCACCGACAATGCCTTCCTTCCAGGTCATGAACGGGAAGGCGTCCTTGTCCAGGTCGATGTCGTCGGTCAGCTCGCTGAGCAGCTTGCGGCTGTTGGGGCCGGACAGGGTCAGCGTGGCCCAGTGGTCGGTAACCGAGGTGAAATACACCTTCATCTCTGGCCATTCGGTCTGGTGGTACAGCTCCAGCCACTGCAGCACGCGTGCGGCGCCGCCGGTAGTGGTGGTCATGTAGAAGTGGTTGTCGCCGACACAGGCGGTCACGCCGTCGTCGAAGACCATGCCGTCTTCTTTGCACATCAGGCCATAACGGGCCTTGCCCACATCGAGCTTGGTCCAGGCGTTGCTGTAGATGCGGTTGAGGAACTCGCGGGCATCCGGGCCCTGGATATCGATCTTGCCCAGGGTCGAGGCGTCGAGCAGGCCCACGCTGTCGCGCACGGCCTTGCACTCACGGGCCACGGCGGCGTGGATGTCTTCACCGGCCTTGGGGAAGTACCAAGGGCGCTTCCATTGGCCGACGTCTTCGAACTCGGCGCCGTTCTTCACGTGCCAGGCATGCAGGGCAGTGAAGCGCACGGGCTCGAACAGGTGGCCACAGTGACGGCCCGCTACCGCACCGAAAGTCACCGGCGTGTAGTTGGGGCGGAACATGGTGGTGCCCATTTCCGGAATGGTGATACCGATCGAACGGGCGGCGATGGCCAGGCCGTTGATGTTGCCCAGTTTGCCTTGGTCGGTACCGAAGCCCAGCGCGGTATAGCGCTTGACGTGCTCGACCGACTCGAAGCCTTCGCGGGTGGCCAGTTCGATACCGGCGGCGGTCACATCGTTCTGCTGGTCGACGAACTGCTTCGGCCCCTTGCTGCCCTTGTCGTGCGGCACCTGGAACAGCGCCACGGTGGCCTCTTCCTTGCGTGCAACGGTCTTTGGCAGCGTGCCGGTGGTAGCCTTGAAGCCGGCTTCGGTGGCGGCGCGCACGCCGCCTTCGAAACCATCGGCAATCACATCGCCCAGTGCATACACGCCGTTGATGCCACCCACGCACACGCGCTTCTGCGGCGCATCACCGGGCACGAAGCCAAGGATATCGTCACGCCATACCGGGCGACCGCCCAAGTGCGAGGCCAGGTGGACGATCGGGCTGTAGCCGCCGGAGGTTGCGATCAGGTCGCATTCGAGGGTTTCGCCTGGGCTGGTGACCTTGTGTGCCTGCACATCGATGGCCGCCACGCGGGCACCGGTGACATGCTTGCTGCCTTTGGCCTCGATCACAGCGCTGGAAGTGAGGATGCGGATGCCTTTGGCACGGGCTTCCTCAACCAGCGAACCACGGGGGTTGTGGCGGGCGTCGGCGATGGCGACGACCTGCAGGCCAGCGTCATGCCAGTCCAGCGCAGCGCGGTAGGCATGGTCGTTGTTGGTCGACAGCACCAGCTTGCGGCCCGGCGCCACGCCGTAGCGGCGCACATAAGTGGAGACAGCACCGGCCAGCATGTTGCCCGGCACGTCGTTGTTGCCGTACACCAGCGGGCGCTCGTGGGCGCCGGCGGCCAGTACAACGCGCTTGGCACGTACACGGTGCACACGGTGGCGAACCTGGCCGATCGGCGCGCGGTCACCGAGGTGGTCGGTAAGGCGCTCGTGAATGGTCAGGAAGTTGTGGTCGTGGTAACCGTTGACCGTGGCGCGTGGCAGCAGGGTCACTTCCGGCAGGCTTTCCAGCTCTTTGACCACGGCGTTGACCCAGTCAGCGGCCGGTTTGCCGTCGAGGGTCTCGCGGCTGTCGAGCAGGCTGCCGCCGAACTCTTCCTGTTCGTCGGCCAGGATCACCCGGGCACCGCTGCGCGCAGCGGCCAGGGCTGCGGCCAGGCCTGCAGGGCCGGCACCGACGATCAGCACGTCGCAGTGCTGGTTCATGTAGTCGTAGCTGTCCGGGTCGTTCTGCAGCGGCGCACGGCCAAGGCCAGCCGCCTTACGGATGTACTTCTCGTAAGTCATCCAGAACGATTTCGGGTACATGAAGGTTTTGTAGTAGAAGCCCGGCGGCATCATGCTGCCGCCGACCTTGCCGAGGATGCCCATGACGTCGTTGTTGACGTTCGGCCAGCCGTTGGTGCTGGTGGCGACAAGGCCTGC
This sequence comes from Pseudomonas sp. BNK-30, assembly GCF_047456185.1. NCBI lineage: Bacteria > Pseudomonadati > Pseudomonadota > Gammaproteobacteria > Pseudomonadales > Pseudomonadaceae > Pseudomonas > Pseudomonas sp. BNK-30. The sequence continues at coordinate 5,098,953 of NZ_CP179904.1, read as the reverse complement.
GTACAGCGCCTGCTGGGTGGCGCGCACGTTGGGGATCTGCGTGGCTTCGCTGGAGCCGATCTGCAAGATGGCGTTCGGCTCTTCGGTACCGGCGGCGATGATGCCGCGTGGGCGCGAGTACTTGAAGCTACGGCCAACGATGTCGACGCCGTTGGCCAGCAGCGCGGCGGCCAGGCTGTCACCGGCATAACCCTGGTAGGTCTTGCCGTTGAAGGTGAAGTTCAGGACCTTGCTGCGGTCGATACGGCCGCCGCTGGCGAGGCGATAGGTCTGGCTCATACTTTTTCCCCTTGGCCTTTGGCGGTCGACGGTGCGCTGCTTTGCTTGCCGCCTGCGGTCACCTGCGGCTTCTCGCCGATCTTGTAGGTTTCCAGAATTTCGTAGGTCACGGTGTCGCGGGTGACGTTGAAGTACTGACGGCAGCCGGCAACGTGGTCCCACAGTTCATGGTGAATACCGCGCGGGTTGTCGCGGAAGAACATGTAGGTGCCCCACTCCTCGTCGGAGCAGGCGTTGGGGTCCAGCGGGCGGGCGATGTGCGCCTGGCCAGAGGCGTGGAACTCTTCTTCGGAGCGCAGCTCGCCGCAGTGGGGACAGAAAATATGCAACATGACGGTGTCTCCGGTTAGTGGGCGACGGCGGCGGCGCCGTGTTCGTCGATCAGTGCGCCGTTGTAGAAACGGTCCATGGAGAACGGCGCAGCCAGCGGGTGCATCTCGCCTTTGGCCAGGCTTGCGGCGAAGACGTTGCCCGAGCCCGGGGTCGCCTTGAAGCCGCCGGTGCCCCAGCCGCAGTTGAAGAACATGTTCTTGACCGGGGTTTTGGAGATGATCGGGCAGGCGTCCGGCGAGGTATCGACGATGCCGCCCCACTGGCGGTTCATGCGTACGCGCGAGAGGTTGGGGAACATCTCGACGATGGCCTGCAGGGTGTGCTCGATCACCGGGTACGAACCGCGCTGGCCGTAGCCGACCCAGCCGTCGATACCGGCGCCGATCACCAGGTCGCCCTTGTCGGACTGGCTGATGTAGCCGTGCACGGCGTTGGACATGATCACGCTGTCGATGATCGGCTTGATCGGCTCGGACACCAGTGCTTGCAGCGGGTGCGATTCCAGCGGCAGGCGGAAGCCGGCCAGCCTGGCCATGTGCCCGGAGTTACCGGCAGTGACCACGCCGACGCGCTTGGCGCCGATGAAACCTTTGTTGGTTTCCACACCGATCACTGCACCGTTTTCCTTACGGAAACCGATCACTTCGGTCTGCTGGATCAGGTCCACGCCCAGGGCGTCGGCGGCACGGGCGTAACCCCAGGCCACGGCGTCGTGACGGGCGACGCCACCACGGCGCTGAACGGTAGCGCCGAGGATCGGGTAACGGGTGTTCTTCGAGCAGTCCAGGTACGGGATCTCGGCCGCGACCTGGGCAGTGTTGAGCAGTTCGCCATCGACGCCGTTGAGGCGGTTGGCGCTGACGCGGCGCTCGGAGTCACGAATGTCCTGCAGGGTGTGGCACAGGTTGTAGACGCCGCGCTGGGAGAACATCACGTTGTAGTTGATGTCCTGGGACAGGCCCTCCCACAGCTTCATGGCGTGCTCGTACAGCTGCGCCGACTCGTCCCACAGGTAGTTGGAACGCACGATGGTGGTGTTACGGGCGGTGTTGCCGCCGCCCAGGTAACCTTTCTCGACCACCGCGACATTGGTGATGCCGTGTTCCTTGGCCAGGTAGTAGGCCGTGGCCAGGCCATGGCCGCCACCGCCGACGATGACCACGTCGTAGACCTTTTTAGGGGTCGGCGTGCGCCACATGCGCTGCCAGTTCTCGTGGTGGCTGAGGGAGTGTTTGAAGAGGCCGAAGCCCGAGTAGCGTTGCATGGTCGTTTACTCCACTCAGCGGTAAACAGGGAAGTCGGCGCACAGGGCCGCAACGTTCTTCGCCACATCGGCTTCGACGTCAGCGTCACCGAGGTTGTCGAGGATGTCGCAGATCCAGCCGGCCAGGGCCACACACTGGGCGACCTTGAAGCCGCGGGTGGTGACAGCCGGGGTGCCGATGCGCAGGCCGGAAGTGACGAACGGCGACTGCGGGTCGTTCGGCACGGCGTTCTTGTTGACGGTGATGTGCGCGCGGCCCAGGGCAGCGTCGGCATCTTTGCCGGTCAGGCCCTGGCGGATCAGGCTGACCAGGAACAGGTGGTTGTCGGTACCGCCGGAGACCACGTCGTAGCCGCGGTCGATGAACACCTGGGCCATGGCCTGGGCGTTGTCGATGACCTGCTTCTGGTAGCTCTTGAACTCAGGCTCCTGAGCTTCCTTGAAGCACACAGCCTTGGCGGCGATGACGTGCATCAGCGGGCCGCCCTGGGCGCCGGGGAATACTGCGGCGTTGAGCTTTTTCTCGATCTCTTCGTTCGACTTGGCCAGGATCAGGCCGCCACGTGGGCCGCGCAGGGTCTTGTGGGTGGTGGTGGTCACCACGTCGGCGAACGGGATCGGGTTCGGGTACAGGCCAGCGGCAACCAGGCCGGCAACGTGGGCCATGTCGACGAACAGCAGCGCACCGACCTTGTCGGCGATGGCGCGAAAACGCGGGAAGTCGAGGGTCTTGGAATAGGCCGAGAAGCCGGCAACGATCATCTTCGGCTTGTGCTCGACGGCCAGGCGCTCGACTTCGTCGTAGTCGATCAGGCCAGTGTCGGTGTTGATGCCGTACTGCACGGCGTTGTAGAGCTTGCCCGAGGACGACACTTTGGCGCCGTGGGTCAGGTGGCCGCCGTGGGCCAGGCTCATGCCCAGGATGGTGTCACCGGCCTGCAGCAGAGCCAGGTACACGGCGCTGTTGGCCGAAGAGCCGGAGTGTGGCTGAACGTTGGCGTAGTCGGCGCCGAACAGCTGCTTGGCGCGCTCGATGGCCAGCGCCTCGACCTTGTCTACGTGCTCGCAGCCACCGTAGTAGCGCTTGCCCGGGTAGCCTTCGGCGTACTTGTTGGTCAGGCCGCTGCCTTGGGCCTGCATGACGCGCTTGCTGGTGTAGTTCTCCGAGGCGATCAGCTCGATGTGATCTTCCTGGCGCTGTTCTTCGGCATTCATCGCCGCCAGCAGTGCGTCGTCGTAACCCTGGATCTGGTCTTGCTTGCTGAACATCGTGGTTCTCCCGGCAGCGATCGTTTCTTGTCTGTAAGGCACTGTGGCCCTTTATGGCGATGGTATGACTGGCCGGGGTGGGTCAGATGCCTGCGCACGCCTTGCAATGGCGCGTTTACGACATTCGCCCGTCGGTTGCTCAAATCCCTGTAAGAGCGGCCTTGCGTCGCGAACGGGTCGCGCATCGGCCCCAAGCTTCAGCAGCGCTTAAGCAATGGCTGGGGTCGCATCGCGACCCGTTCGCGACGCAAGGCCGCTCCTACATAGGCAACCGCTGAATCGATGGTTTAGAGTGCTGTTCTGCGTTGTTCACAGGACCGTGTCATGACAGATAAAAGCCAACAATTCGCCAGCGACAATTATTCCGGTATCTGCCCCGAAGCCTGGGCAGCGATGGAAAAGGCCAACATGGGCCACGACCGCGCCTACGGCGACGACCAGTGGACCGAGCGTGCCGCCCAGTACTTCCGCGAGCTGTTCGAAACCGACTGCGAAGTGTTTTTCGCCTTCAACGGCACCGCCGCCAATTCGCTGGCCCTGGCCTCGCTGTGCCAGAGCTACCACAGCGTGATCTGCTCCGAGACCGCCCACGTCGAGACCGACGAATGCGGCGCGCCGGAGTTTTTCTCCAACGGCTCCAAGCTGCTCACCGCGCCTAGCGTCAACGGCAAGCTGACGCCGCAATCGATCCGTGAAGTGGCGCTCAAGCGCCAGGACATCCACTACCCCAAGCCGCGTGTGGTGACCCTCACCCAGGCCACCGAAGTGGGCACCGTGTACCGCCCCGATGAGCTCAAGGCGATCAGCGCCACCTGCAAGGAGCTGGGCCTGAACCTGCACATGGACGGCGCGCGGTTCACCAATGCCTGCGCATTCCTAGGCTGCAGCCCGGCCGAGCTGACCTGGAAGGCGGGCGTGGATGTGCTGTGCTTTGGCGGCACCAAGAACGGCATGGCGGTGGGTGAAGCGATCCTGTTCTTCAACCGCGACCTGGCCGAAGACTTCGACTACCGCTGCAAGCAGGCCGGGCAACTGGCCTCGAAGATGCGCTTTTTGTCGGCGCCCTGGGTCGGGCTGCTGGAAGACGGCGCCTGGCTGCGCCATGGCAACCACGCCAACCATTGCGCGCAGTTGCTGGCGTCGTTGGTGAGTGACCTGCCGGGGGTGGAGCTGATGTTCCCGGTGGAGGCCAACGGGGTGTTCCTGCAGATGCCGGAGCCGGCGCTGGAAGCACTGCGTGGCAAGGGCTGGCGGTTCTACACCTTCATTGGCAGTGGCGGGGCGCGGTTCATGTGCTCATGGGATACCGAAGAGGCACGCGTGCGCGAGTTGGCGGCGGATATCCGCAACATCATCGGCGCCTGACAGCTTGCCGGGAGGGCTTTGCCCTCCTTTCGCGACGCAAGGCCGCTCCAATCGTCTGTAGGAGCGGCCTTGTGTCGCGAATGGGCCGCAAAGCGGCCCCAGCGATCTAAAGTTTGAACCCACCCATCTGCCGCGCAAGATCATCGGCCAGCCCACGCAACGCCTGGCACTCCTCGCGACACCCCTGCACTTCCGCCGCCGTTTCCCTGGCCAGGTCAGAAATCCCCTGCACCGTCCGGTTGATCTCCTCGGTCACCGCCGACTGCTCTTCCGTCGCCGTTGCCACCTGATGGTTCATGTCGCTGATGTGCTCGACCTGGTCGGTAATCGCCCCCAACGAGGCGCCGGTTCGCTGGCTCGACTCCACGCCACTGCCCGTCGCCTGCTGCCCCGCCTGCATCGACGTTACCGCCGAACCTGCCCCGTGCTTGAGGCGCTGGATCATCTGCTGGACTTCATCCGTCGACACCTGGGTACGGCGTGCCAGCGTCCGCACCTCATCTGCCACCACGGCAAAGCCACGCCCCATCTCCCCTGCCCGCGCCGCCTCGATGGCAGCGTTGAGCGCCAGCAGGTTGGTCTGCTCGGAAATGCTGCGGATCACCGCCAATACTTCATCGATAGAGGCGACTTCGTCGGCCAATTGCGCCACCGCATCCGCAGCCTTGCCGATGTCACCTGACATGCCCTCAATACCCTGGATCGACCGTCGCACCACTTCACGCGCCTGCAAGGCTTCGTCCCGCGCTGACTGCGAAGCCTGCGCAGCATCGCCGGCGTTGCGCGCAATGTCCTGCACGGTCAGCCCCATTTCGTGCACGGCGGTGGCAACCATTTCGGTCATTTCCTGCTGCCGCCCGGAACGTTCGGCCGTGTTGTCCACTACCTGAGTCACCTGTTCGACCGCCCGATGCAAGCGCTCGGTGGTGCGCAGCACCTCGCCGATCAGCCCGCGCTGGCTGTCGAGAAAACGGTTGAAGCCGCGTGCCAGATCGCCCAGTTCGTCCTGCCGCGAATCGTCCAGGCGATGGCTGAGGTCACCGGCACCGCTGCCAATCTGCACCAATGCGGCGGTCACACGGCGAATAGGCCGCACCAGCCCCCGCGCCAGCAGCACCACCAGCAACAACGAGAGCAGCGCCACACCCCCACCGATCAACGTGGTAAGCCACAGCGCCTGACGCATCTGCGCATAGATCTCTGCCTCCGGCACCTCGGCAACCAAGGTCCAGTTCAGGTCGCGCAAGGGCAAGCCCAAGGCCAGATAGTCTTCGCCATCACGCTGGAACCGGCTGGTGCGCAAACCCGGCTCACCACTGATCACCGCCGTGGCGGCCTTTTCATCAAGCTGCTGCGCGAGCTGTCGCTTGCCGCTGAAGGCATTGTCCGGATGCACCTGGATCAAGCCATCGTTGCGTACCAGAAACACCTTGCCGTGCTCGCCAAAGCTGAAGTCGTGGATCAGTTTCGACAGCTCGGTCATGCGCAGGCCCATGCCGGCCACACCGACCAGCTTGCCGTCCTTTTCCACGCGGTAGTCGATGAACAGCGCCAGCTCGCCGGTAGCGCCGTCGATATCGATATTGATCAGGCGCTCGGCGCCACTGTCGATGTAGCCGTAAAACCACTTGTCTTTGGGGTTGTCGCGGCTGAGGGTGCGGTCCAGGCCATTCTCGTTGTAGTAGTGGCCGGTCTCGGTCGAGGCGAAGAGTGTGGTGAAGGCCTGGTTGCGCTGCTTGGCGGCCTGCAGGTATTCGACAAAGCGCGGCAGTTCGCCAGCGTCTTCACCATCTGCCAGCCAATCACGCAGCAGCGTGTTGCCGGCAATGTCGGCTGCGGCCACCAGCGGCTGGCCAAGCATTCGCTCGATATCGTTGCGGATGGCTTCGATGCTGGCCGGCAGCGCCGTGTCCACCAGGTAGCGATCGGTGAGGCGGTTGAGCGCCACGGTGAAAATGATCACAACCACCAGGATGCTCGCCAGCAGGGCCGCGCCCATGCTCGCGATCAACTGCCACTGGATACTTCGACGCCAGATACCCATGCCCCTTCCTCCCCAGGAATTTTTGTTTGGGGGAAAGTGTATACACTCAGGTATCCAGTTGTACCAGTGATCTGCAACAAGGATGAAGACGCTGTGGGGCAGGCAAGCCCGTCCCCACAGCGTTCAAGGTGGCTCTTACTGTTCGGCGATGGTCCGAACGATCGCGTCCACCGTGGCGTCGATCTGCGCCTGGGTACGCTCCAGGGTCTGCTGATGTTCCTTCTGCAGTTCAACCTGCTTGGAACACAGATTCAGGGCGGCCAGCACCAGCAGCTTGTCGCCGATCAGGGTCGGGTACGAACGTTTGGTTTCGGCAAGGGCGGTGTTGAGCATGCGTACCGCCTGCGCCAGGGTTTCTTCCTGGCCTTCGGGCGCCTTGATCGAATAGTCGTTGCCGAGGATCGACACGACATTGACCGGCTGCGCTTGCAGTCTCATGCGCCGACGACACCTGCACTGGCGCGCTCAACCAACGCCTGGATGCGCGCGGCGGTGGCGCCTTGCTTCTCTTCCTGCTCCATCAGCGACAGCTGCAGGGTTTCGTTCTCTTCCTTGGCCTGGGCCAGTTCCTGGCCAAGGGTGGTGTTGTGCTCGGTGAGTTGAGCGTTTTTCTGCATCAGGTCGCTGACCAGTTGCTCGAGTTGATTCAGGGAGGCTTCCAGCATGGGTCTATCTCGGGTTGTTGCAAAGGGCGCACACGATAAAGAAAAGTGTGAGCCATCGCCATTAAATATCGGATTCTCAAGGTTTCTAACCCGCAGATTGACAGGGTATCGGGCCCCTTGTTCCGACCTGGGTCAACCGCCGGTCAGGTAAATGGATAGCTGGCTCACAACTTTCCCCTTTCACACTCAAGACTGGCCGGTCACGACCGATAGCCAGGCAAGTCATATTTCGTCGCATGGAACGCGTCCACTTCTCTGTCTGGATTCCTCCTTCCATGTCCCTACGCAACATGAATATCGCCCCGCGCGCCTTGCTCGGGTTCGCCCTGATCGGCTTGCTCATGCTCGGCCTTGGTGTCTTCTCGCTCATGCAGATGGGCAACATCCGCCAGGCGGGCCTTGCCATCGAAAACATCAGCGTGCCCAGTATCAAGACCCTGGACGAACTGACCTCGCTCAACCTGCGCCTGCGCACCCTCTCCTACCGCTTGCTGCTCAACCGCGAACCGGAAGTCCAGCGCGACACCTTCAACCTGCTGGACCAGCGCAACGCCGAGATCGACCGTGCTCGCCAGGCCTACCTGCCACTGATCAGCGCGGCTGACGAACAGGCCGCCTTCGACCAGTACACCGAACTGCTCAACCAGTACCGCCAACTGGAAGCACGCATGCGCAGCATGAGCCAGGCCAACCGCACCGATGAACTGCGTGGCCTGCTCAACCGCGACCTGTTGGCCAACTCCGAGCAGATCAACAAGGTCATGAACACCTTGGTGCGCATCAACACAGAACAGACGCGCGCAACCAACGAAACCGCTGCCAATCAGTATGCCGCGGCCTTCGCGTTGGTGATCGGCCTGCTGATTGCCGCAGCCGTGCTGACCTTCCTCTGCGCGTTGCTGCTGACCCGCAGCATCGTCAAGCCCATCGACGAAGCCCTCAAAGCCGCCGAGCAGATTGCCGACGGTGACCTGACCCATACCATCCGCGCCGAAGGCACCGATGAGGCCGCGCGCCTGCTGCGCGCGATGGCGCGCATGCAGGAAAAATTGCGCGACACCCTGCAGCTGATTGCTGGCTCCGCTACCCAGCTGGCGTCGGCCGCAGAAGAGCTGAACGCCGTTACCGACGAGAGCGCGCGTGGCCTGCAACAGCAGAACAACGAAATCGAGCAGGCCGCCACGGCGGTGACCGAAATGACCAGCGCCGTCGAGGAAGTGGCACGTAACGCGGTAAGCACCTCAGAAGCCTCCAGCGAAGCCAGCCGCTCGACCGGCGACGGCCGTGACCTGGTGCTGGAAACCGTGGGTGCCATCGAGCGGATGAGCGGTGATGTGCAGGCTACCGCCAAACTGATCACCCACCTGGCCGAACAGTCGCGCGACATCGGCAAGGTACTGGATGTCATCCGTGGCTTGGCCGACCAGACCAACCTGCTGGCGCTCAACGCCGCGATCGAGGCAGCCCGCGCGGGTGAAGCAGGCCGTGGCTTTGCCGTGGTGGCAGACGAGGTGCGCGCACTGGCCCACCGCACCCAGCAGTCGACCAGCGAAATCGAACGGATGATCGGCAGCATCCAAGGCGGCACCGAACAGGCGGTCGAATCGATGCGCACCAGCACCGAACGCGCCGAGTCGACGCTGAACATCGCCAAGGGTGCCGGCATGGCGCTGGACACCATTGCCGGGGCAGTGGCGCAGATCAATGAACGCAACCTGGTAATCGCCAGCGCGGCGGAAGAACAGGCCCAAGTGGCGCGCGAAGTGGACCGCAACCTGGTGAATATCAATGACCTGTCGGTGCAGAGCGCAACCGGGGCGCACCAGACCAGCGCGGCGAGTGCCGAGCTGTCGCGCCTGGCTGTGGATTTGAATGGGCTGGTGGCACGTTTTCGTACCTGAAATCGCCGGGGCCGCTTTGCGGCCCAATCGCCGGCAAGCCGGCTCCCACAAAGATCTGTGCCAGCTGTGCCATTGACAGCAGCGCTGCCGAACCTCCCACAAAGATCTGTGCCAGCTGTGCCATTGACAGCAGCGCTGCCGAACCTTGTGGGAGCCGGCTTGCCGGCGATTGGGCTGCAAGGCAGCCCCAGCAATTTCCGGATCAGTAATCGATCCGCACATCCCCTTTCGGTACGCTGCAGCAAGACAGAATGTAGCCCTCGGCCTCGTCTTCTTCGGTAATCCCGCCGTTGTGCTCCATCTCCACTTCCCCGCCCAGCTTGAGCACCTTGCACGTCCCGCAAATGCCCATGCCGCAGGCTTTGGGAATCATCAGCCCAACCTTGGCCGCCGCCGCATGCACGGTCTCGCCCGGGGCAACCCGGATGCTCTTGTCGCTGCCGATGAACTCCACCAGGTTGAGCTCGGACACGTCCACTTCCGGCGCATCGGCCGCCTGCTCGGCATGCTCCACAGCATCGGCCTTGGCCTCTGCCGGCGTCGCGCCGAACGACTCCTCGTGGTAGTTCTTCATGTCAAAGCCGACAGCCTCGAGCATGCGCTTGACCGCGGTCATGTATGGCGTCGGGCCGCAGCAGAACACCGTGCGCTCCATGTAGTCAGGCGCGATCAACTCCATCAGCCGCTGGTTCAGATAGCCGCGATAACCCGCCCAAGGCTCACCCAGGCCGTGCTTCTCGCAAATGATGTGCAGGCTGAAGTTGGGGATGCGTGACGCCATCTGCTCCAGTTCGCGGTGGTAGATGATGTCTTTGGGCGAGCGGGCGCTGTGCACGAAGACCATGTCGACATTGGCGTTGGTGTCGTAGAACCAGCGCGCCATGGACATCACCGGCGTGATACCGACACCGCCGGAGAGGTACAGCACCTTGCCCGCCGGGAAGTCGATGGCGTTGAACAGCCCCACAGGGCCATGCACCGGCACTTCAAAGCCCTCGTGCATGGTGTCGTGCAGGTAGTTGGACACATGCCCGCCTGGCACCCGCTTGACCGTGATCGAGAAGCTGTAGGGCACCGACGGCGAACTGGAGATGGTATAGGAACGCATCACCGGCTTGCCTTCGATCTCCAGCTCCAGGGTGACGAACTGCCCAGGCTTGAAGAAGAACATGATCGGCTGGTCGGCCATGAAGCAGAAGGTGCGCACGTCCCAGGTCTCCTGGATGACCTTGACGCAGCGCACGATGTGGCGGCCATTGGCCCAGGTCTGGGTGGTGACCGGATTGAGGAAAGTATCGGACATGTTCATCTCCAGCGGCCGACAATTGGCCCTTTTCATGGCTGCGATAATGCGCAAGCTGAAGGCGCCGCACATTCCTGCCTGCGACATCGGCGTGCTTATCGCGACCAGCCCCGTGCTACAAGGGCTGGGGCGTCGTAATTCAAATCGGCCATGTCGCCCATGGATACGGTTCGCGGCGTCTTCGGACGCACACTCCACGGCAAAAGAACCTGCTGTTTTTTGACAGATGCTCTTGCGGCACCACAACAACGATTAGCCACCTTTTGCCGGCCGCATACGGCCCCGAGGATTACACGATGGACGTCACCGCAACCCTGAGCCTGGGCGATCCACTGGAACCTGCACGCAAGGCCACCGCCGAGATGCTGCAGACCCGCGAGCGCACCTACTCGCTGCCCCAGCCGTTCTACACCGACGAGCGTCTGTTCCAGATCGACATGCAGGAGATCTTCCACAAGGAATGGCTGATTGCCGGCATGACGTGCGAAATCCCGGCCAAGGGCAACTACATCACCCTGCAGATCGGCAAGAACCCGATCATCGTGGTGCGCGGTAGCGAAGGTAAGGTGCATGCCTTCCACAACGTCTGCCGCCATCGCGGCTCGCGCCTGTGCGTCAGCGAGAAAGGCAAAGTGGCGAAGCTGGTCTGCCATTACCACCAGTGGACGTATGAACTGGACGGCCGCCTGCTGTTCGCAGGTACTGAAATGGGCGCCGACTTCGACATGAAGGAATACGGCCTGAAACCTGTGAACGTAAAGGTCGCCGGTGGCTACATCTTCATCAGCCTGGCGGAAAACCCACCTGCTATCGACGAGTTCCTGGCCACCCTGGACCACTACATGGAACCGTATGACATGGAGAACACCAAGGTGGCAGTGCAAACCACCTTGATGGAAAAGGCCAACTGGAAGCTGGTGCTGGAAAACAACCGCGAGTGCTACCACTGCTCCGGCTCACACCCGGAGCTGCTGCAAACCCTGCTGGAGTGGGACGACACCAACGACCCGCGCGCCAGCCAGGAATTCAAGGACCACGTGGCCGCCTCCGCCGCCGCCTGGGAAGCCGAGAAGATCCCGTACCTGCACAAGAGCCATGGCCTGCGTAACCGCATCGTGCGCATGCCGCTGCTAAAGGGCACCGTATCGATGACCATGGACGGCAAGCAGGCCTGCCAGAAGCTGATGGGCCGTATCAAGAACCCGGACCTGGGCTCGATGCGCATCCTGCACCTGCCGCACTCTTGGAACCACTGCATGGGCGACCACATGATCGTCTTCACCGTGTGGCCGATCAGCGCTCAGGAGACCATGGTCACCACCAAGTGGCTGGTGCACAAGGATGCCGTCGAAGGTGTCGATTACGACCCTGAACGTATGCGCAAGGTGTGGGATGCCACCAATGACCAGGACCGCCGTTTGGCGGAAGAGAACCAGCGGGGCATCAACTCCACGGCTTACCAGCCAGGGCCGTACTCGAAGACTTATGAGTTTGGTGTGGTGAACTTCATCGATTGGTACAGCCAGCGCGTGCTGGAAAACCTTGGTGCAGAGCCGGCTGCGTACCTCAAGGAAGTGCAGGCTCAGTAAGTAGCCGTTCACCTTCGGCCAGTGGCGCCCGCCACTGGCTCAAGCCCGCTCCAAGATTGCCTTATGACGTTTACAGCCGCGCTGTTCCGCCTAACGGCCGAAGGCATCGGGCTTGCTGAACCTGCCCGGTTGGTGCCGTACCACCGAGCGGTAATGGGATATCGCTCCCACGACCTGGCCTGGGCCAACGACCACACCTCTTTGACCGATGTGCCCAGCGATATGACGGTCAGGGTCGCCAACGCCCATGTCTGCCAGTCTTCTCCTGGCTCCACGGTTCGGCTGATGCCCAGGGTAATGCCTGCAACGGCACTGACACCACTTATCCCTGTGAGCGCCCAATCGACCGATGACGGCGGTGATGTATGACTTTCCACGGTGCCATAGGTCATAACGCCACCACGGCTGGCAGGATAGGATCCCGTTGCTTGATGCATATGGCGGGTTCGCCACATCGATCGCAGCCGTAGACCACTGGTGAACGCACCCGCAAGGTTGGAAAGGATGCTCAGGATGGGAAACAGATAGTCTGCGGCCTCCTGCCCCGTCGGATCGCGATGGTTGATCGGGTCCCCAAGGCAATAAGCGTAAGCATTTAGCCCACCCCGAGCGAATGGGCTGAGTCGGTCAGGCGAACCAAAGCGCATCAGTGCCGGGCTAAAGGCACGGTGCCCGTTACCCAGCAAGTAGCAGCCACTGGCGTGATCAAGGTGGGCGTCTGAAAACCCCAACCAAGCGCCATCATCCGGCCTGAACCCGCCATAGGGGGTATAGCGTCGATACAGGGTATGCCCGCTGCGCAGCACGGTGCGCTGGAGATCAGTCGCCAGCAGTGTGGTCGTGCCCATGGCAACGCTCCAGACCATTTGTGCCTTAACGTTAACAAGGGCTGTATGGAACGTTAACTGGCAGAAATGACAGTTACAGCTGGACCGGAGCGAAGGTCAGCCTCGTCAGATCATTTTTTGATCAAAACCCTGCAAGCCTTTGAAAGCAATGGCTGTAGCACTTACCAAACAACTTGCCCACAGGTTGACTAACAGACATTGTGGGCAAGTCATAGGGATATTGATAACTGCTGTGGATAACAGAGCAAAACCTTAGGGGCCGTGGTGTTTAGACCCAGGTTTGCAGTAATTGGCGATTATTTGATCATATCCTTCAAGACGGCGTCCTTGCTGGCTTGCAGCGTTTGACAAACACTTTATCCACACCTTGGCGAACAGATTCCGTGGGTAACCTCAGCGCAATACGCCCTCCTCCACCAGCAACTTGAGAATCGCCTCGGCGCCTTCTTGTGGAGAAACGTCTTTCAAGACCTTACCGCCACCACCACTGGCCTTGGCCGTCGCGGCCTTCATCCGGTCGGCGCCGCTTTTGGCCTTGATCACCTTCAGGCGCTTGGGCCTTGGGCGGGCTGGTTGCAACTGCGCTTCGCCCAGCAGTTCATCCTCGACGATGGCGACATTGCGCGCCGCCAACACACCGCGCCGGGCCGGACCGAACGCGCTCTGCCGCGGTTTGGCCGCCGCGTTATCCACAGTTGCCAGCAACGGAAGACGTACCTTCAGCCTGCGCCGCTGCCCACGGGGCAGCGCCTGCAGGACCTGAGCGGTGCCGTTGTCGATCGATTCCACTTCGGCCAGGCCGACTATCAGCGGCCAACCCAGTTTCTCGGCCAGCAGGAACGGCAACATGCCCGAACCCTCGCCGGTTTCAGCCTGGCTACCCGTTAGCACAAGCTGCGCACCGGCATCACGCAGGTAATCCCCAAGCACGCCCAGCACATCGGCTCCTGCGGGCTGCTCTAGCACATCGAGGTGGTCCAGGCCCATGCCCAGGTAAGCACGCAATGCCTCTTCATGCGGGTCGCCAGCATGCACCACCTGCAAGTTATCCCCAGCCAGCTGCAAGCCCAGCTCCACCGCACGGGCATCCTGCTCGGCGCGGCGGGCGCGGCCGGAGCTCGGGTGGGCACCGACGGAAACCAGGCTGATGACTTTAGTACTCATGCTCATGCCCCTATGCTGCGTCGCGCTGGCCGCCGCTGCGGAAGTTGTCCACAGCCTCGATCAAAGCCTTCAGAATCGCCGAGCTGTCGCCAATCACCGACAGGTCGGCCCGTTTGATCATGTCGCAGCCCGGGTCCATGTTGATCGCCACCACTTTGTCGCAGGCACCGATGCCTTGCAGGTGCTGGATCGCACCAGAGATACCCACAGCCACATAGACCCGTGCGGTAACCCAGGTGCCGGTTGCGCCCACCTGGCGGTTACGCGGCATGAAGCCATCGTCCACCGCCACCCGCGAAGCACCCTCGGTTGCCCCCAGGGCAGCAGTCGCCTGGTGGTAGAGGTCCCAATCCTTGACGCCGTTGCCCCCCGAGACGATGAATTCGGCCTCGGCCATGGCGATGGTCGCCGGGTCGACGGCCACCGAACCAAGGTCCTCGATGCGTGGCAGGCTGCGCACCACGCCTGTGGACAACTCCACCGGCAATGCTTCGTGCCTGGTTTCGCTGACCGGTTCGGCGCATTCGGCGGCGCCCAGGATCAGGCGCGGCACCGCGCGTTGCAGGTCCTGCTGACCCGCACCAGCACGGCCGATGCACTGGCCGTCCTTGACCTGCCAGACGCGCGTTGCCGGGCGTTCGCCCAAGGCCGCAGCCCAGCGCCGGCCCAGTTCGCCACCGCCGGTGCGGCTATCGGGCAACAACCAATGGCGTGGCGTGAACTGGTTATCCACAGCGCGCAGGCCCTGCACCCGTTGCTCCGGTGCATAACCTTCGAACTGTTCGCCGTCGATGACCAGCAAGCGGTCGACACCCGCTGTGGAAAACTTGCTTTCCTTGTGCTCACCAAACACCACGGCCACTACCGCGCCGTCACTGCCGGCCAGGCTGTGGGCGAGGCCGAGCAGGTCACGGTCATGGCTACTGAGGCGGCCGCCCACCATGTCGGGCACCACGGCGATGTAGAACGCAGGCGCTGGCACCTGATGCAGCGGCAATTGCACTTCGGCCGCCGCGCTACGCCGCCCGCCGCCAGCGGTGCCCTGTTGAGCACCGCTACGGTCGATGCGCTTGAGGCCATTGGGGCCGATGAAACCGGCGGCAATGGCATGCGGGTTCTTGCGCATCAGGCCATTGGGCCCCAGCCAGCGGGTTTGTTGCGTCTGCAGCGCCGCATGCAGCGGATGCAGGCGGTTACGGGCGATCCACTCGGCGCGTGGGTCGCGGCGGATGATGTCGCTCATCAGTGCACCTCCGCAGGTTCACGTTCTACCGTTGGCGACTTTGGGGCCGCGGGCGTTTCCTCTTCGATCAGCACATCGGCTACCAACTCGGCGAGGTCCTTGATCTGTGGGCGCGGTTCGACCACCCCTTCGAGCATCGCAGTGCACTGCGGGCATCCCACCGCCACCAGCTCGGCCTGGGTCTGGCGAATGTCATCCATGCGCATGTCGGGGATACGTTGCTTGCCCGGGATGTCGGTGATCGGCGCACCTCCGCCACCGCCGCAGCAGCGGGAACGGAACCCCGAGCGCTGCATTTCGCGCACTTCGATACCCAGCGCCTTCAACACTTGCCGCGGGGCCTCGTATTCGCCGTTGTAGCGGCCCAGGTAGCACGGGTCGTGATAGGTGACGCTGCCGCCCTTGTGCTGCCCGAGGTTGAGCTTGCTGGCTGCGATCAGTTCGGCGATGTAGGTGCTGTGGTGCTGCACCTGGTAGTCGCCGCCCAACGCGCCGTATTCGTTCTTCAGCACATGGAAGCTGTGCGGGTCGCAAGTGACGATGCGCTGGAACTTGTACTTGGCCAGGGTCTGGATATTGCGTTTGGCCAACTGCTGGAAGGTCGCTTCGTCACCCAGGCGGCGCGCCACATCGCCGCTGTCACGCTCTTCCAGGCCGAGCACGGCGAAGTCCACGCCCGAGGCCTTGAGTACTTTGACGAACGACCGCAGGGTGCGCTGGTTGCGCATGTCGAACGCGCCGTCACCGACCCAGAACAGCACTTCGGTGGTTTTCACGTCAGACAGCAGGTTCAGGTTAAGGTCAGCGGCCCAGTTCATCCGCCCGCCTGGAGCAAAGCCGCCCGGGTTGTCGGTCGCGATCAGGTTATCCAGCACCTCGGCGCCCTTGTTCGGGGTCGCGCCCTTTTCTAGGGTGAGGTGGCGGCGCATGTCGACGATGGCATCGACATGCTCGATCATCATCGGGCATTCCTCGACGCAGGCACGGCAGGTGGTGCACGACCACAATGTTTCGGCGTCGACCAGGCCGTTGACGATCGGTTGGTGTGGATTACCGCCGTGTTCACCGATCGGCTTGCCAGGGTACGGGCTACCGGCGAACTTGGCATCGGTGCCACCGGCCAGGCCGATGACCATGTCCTGAATGAGTTTTTTCGGGTTCAGCGGCTGGCCCGCAGCGAACGCCGGGCACACCGCCTCACATTTGCCGCACTGCACGCAGGCGTCGAAGCCCAACAGCTGGTTCCAGGTGAAGTCCACCGGCTTTTCCACCCCCAGCGGGGCGTTCGGGTCTTCCAGGTCCAGCGGTTTCAGGCCGGTTGAACGGCCACCGCCGAAGCGTTCGGCGCGGCGGTGCCAGGCCAGGTGCAGGGCCCCGGCGAAGGCATGTTTCATCGGGCCGCCCCAGGTCATGCCGAAGAACAGCTCCGACACGCCCCACAGCACGCCCAGGCCAAGTACCGCGACCATCACCCAGCCGCCGGTGTTGGCGGGCAGGATGCCGGCCACCGGCAAGGTGGCGATGAAGAAGCTTGCGGCGAACACCAGCAGGCTTTTCGGCAGGCGCATCCATGGGCCTTTGGACAGGCGCGATGGCGGGTTGAGCCGGCGCTTGAAGACGAAGATGGCACCGGTGAACATGATTACAGTCGCCACCAGCAAGGCGTAGCCAAGGATCTTGCTCTGCAGGCCGAAGCCGTGCACCAGGATTGCCAGCACCGCCGACAGTACAAAGCCGCCCGCAGTGGCCACGTGGGTCTTGGACATGTACTTGTCGCGCTCGACCACGTGGTGCAGGTCCACCAGGTAGCGCCGCGGCATGGCCAGCAGGCCGCCGATCAGGTCGACGTGGGAGGCTCGGCCACGCCGCCACATGCGCACCCGGCGCAGGGCGCCGAGCACCGCCATGCCAAGGGCAGCGAACAGCAGGATGGGTAACAGGGTGTTCAACATGGGGGGCTCCCACAACAGCTGGATTCTTGCGCTGCCCCGAAGGCCAGCGCGGACCCCATGTAGGAGCGGCCTTGTGTCGCGAAAGGGTCGCGAAGCGGCCCCAAAATCTATAGTGCTGTGAAGATCTTGGGGCCGCTTCGCGACCCTTTCGCGACACAAGGCCGCTCCTACACGGGGGGCCGGTCCCGCCCCTAGAGAGGCGGTGCGATCAGAAATCCTTGCACAGGCGCAAGGCGTCGTAGATCGCCGCATGTACGTTGCGCTGGGCCACGCAGTCGCCGATGCGGTACAGCAGGTAGCCTTCGCCCGGCTGGCTGAGGATCGGCTGTGGCTTGATGGCGAACAGCGCCTCCACGTCGATCTGGCCCTTGTTGCGCGAGCCTTCCTTGAGCGCGTAGTACAGCGCTTCGTCAGGGCGCACACCGTTCTCGACCACCACCTGGTCGACCACGCGCTCTTCCTTGGCGCCGGTGTATTCGTTCTCCAGCACCGCCACCAGCTTCTCGCCTTCGCGGTAGACCTTTTCCAGCATCATGTCGCCGGTCATGATCACTTCTTTGGGGTACATGCTGCGGTAATAGGTCGGGAAGCTGGTACCGCCCATGGCAACGCCCGGCTTGATGTCGTCGGTGACGATTTCGACCTGGCTGCCCTTGTCGGCGATGAAGTCGGCTACCGACATGCCGGTGAATTCGCAGATGGTGTCGTACACCAGCACGTTCTTGCCCGGCGCGACCTTGCCGTCGAGCACGTCCCAGCTGCTGACCACCAAGCCTTCGGCAGCGCCCCAGTGCTCGTTCTGTTCCAGGAACGAGTGCCCGCCTACTGCCAGCACGATGACGTCCGGGCGCAGGTCTTCAATGGTCGCCACGTCAGCGGCAGTACCCAGGCGCAGGTCGACCTTCAGGCGTGCCAGCTCCAGCTGGTACCAGCGGGTGATACCGGCAATCTGGTCACGCTGCGGCGCCTTGGCGGCGATGGTGATCTGCCCGCCGATCTGGTCCTTCTTCTCGAACAGGGTCACGTCGTGGCCGCGTTCGGCAGCAACGCGCGCCGCTTCCATGCCGGCAGGGCCAGCACCGACCACCACCACCTTGCGCTTGACGCCGGTGGTCTTCTCGATGATGTGCGGCACGCCCATGTATTCACGGGAGGTCGCGGCGTTCTGGATGCACAGCACATCAAGGCCCTGGTACTGGCGGTCGATGCAATAGTTGGCACCAACACACTGCTTGATCTGGTCGATCTGGCCCATCTTGATCTTGGCGATCAGGTGCGGGTCGGCGATGTGCGCACGGGTCATGCCGACCATGTCCACGTAGCCGCCTTCGAGGATACGCGTGGCCTGGTTCGGGTCTTTGATGTTCTGCGCGTGCAGCACCGGGACCTTGACCACTTCCTTGATGCCGGCTGCCAGGTGCAGGAACGGCTCTGGCGGGTAGCTCATGTTGGGAATGACGTTGGCCAGGGTGTTGTGGGTATCGCAACCCGAGCCGACCACGCCGATGAAGTCGATCATGCCGGTAGCATCGTAGTAGGCGGCGATCTGCTTCATGTCCTCGTGGCTGAGGCCATCGGGGTGGAACTCGTCACCACAGATACGCATGCCCACGCAGAAGTCGTCGCCGACTTCGGCGCGCACCGCCTTGAGCACTTCCATGCCGAACTTCATGCGGCCTTCGAAGGTGCCGCCCCACTCGTCAGTACGTTTGTTGACCCGCGGGCTCCAGAACTGGTCGATCATGTGCTGGTGCACAGCCGAAAGCTCGACACCGTCCAGGCCGCCCTCTTTTGCGCGCCGCGCAGCCTGCGCGTAATTGCCGATCACCCGCCAGATCTCCTCCACCTCGATGGTCTTGCAGGTGGCGCGGTGCACGGGTTCACGGATGCCGGAAGGCGACATCAGGGTCGGCCAGTTGAAACCGTCCCAGCGCGAGCGGCGGCCCATGTGAGTAATCTGGATCATGATCTTGGCGCCATGCTTGTGCATGGCGTCGGCCAGGTTCTGGAAGTGCGGGATGATGCGGTCGGTCGACAGGTTGACCGACGACCACCATTCCTGCGGGCTGTCGATGGCCACCACGGACGAGCCGCCGCAGATCGCCAGGCCGATGCCACCCTTGGCCTTCTCTTCGTAGTACTTCACATAGCGGTCGGTGGTCATGCCGCCGTCAGTGGCGTAGACCTCGGCGTGCGCGGTGCTGAGCACGCGGTTGCGGATGGTCAGTTTGCCGATCTGGATCGGCTGGAACATTGCTTCGAATGCCATGACGCTATCTCCGGCTTACAACGGCTTTGTAACGAACAGGCCATCTTCGTGGCCTTCTTCCGACCCGCCATAGACCTGCTCGGCCACGGTGCGGATCGAGCTGCCACGGGCAGCGAGAATCTGGTCCATTGCGCCGGCGAACCAGCCGGTGAACATGTAGTCGACCTTGCGGCCGCACTTGCCATACACGTACACGAACGCCGAGTGCTTGAGCTTGACGCTGCAGGTGCCTTTGTCCAGGTCGATGTCCTGGATCTCGAACAGGCCCCAGCCACGCTGGGACAGGCGCTTCATGTAGTGCTCGAAAACCGCCACGCCTTCCAGGCCATGGCACTCGGCTTCCTTCTCGCACCAGTGCCAGGCCGACTTGTAGCCTGCCTTGTAGAGGATCTCGGCATAGGCGTCGGCGCCCAGCACTTCCTCGATGCCCATGTGGTTGTTGACGAAGAAATGACGCGGCACATACAGCATCGGCAAGGCGTCGCTGGTCCAGACACCGGTTTCGCTGTCGACTTCGATTGGCAATTGCGGGGCGATCTTGGCCATGGAAACTCAACTCCATAAAAATTTGTTTTTGGCTGCCCCGACGTTGCTGGCCGGGGCCTTAAGGCTTGGAGAGCGGCTTACTCGCCCCAGACGTCCTTGAGAACGTTTACCCAGTTCTCGCCCATGATCTTGCGCACCACACGCTCGGAATGGCCGCGCTTGAGCAAGGTCTCGGTGAGGTTGGGGAACTCGCCGACGGTGCGGATGCCCAGCGGGTTGATGATCTTGCCGAAATTGGTCAGGCGACGGGCGTAACCCTTGTCGTGGGTCAGGTACTCGAAGAAGTCCTGGCCGTGGCCCTGGGTGAAGTCGGTGCCGATGCCGATGGCGTCTTCACCGACGATGTTCATGGTGTACTCGATGGCTTCGGCGTAGTCGTCGATGGTGGAGTCGATGCCCTTGGCCAGGAACGGCGCGAACATGGTCACGCCGACGAAGCCGCCATGGTCGGCGATGAACTTCAGCTCTTCATCCGACTTGTTGCGCGGGTGTTCTTTGAGGCCCGAGGGCAGGCAGTGGGAGTAGCAGACCGGTTTTTTCGATTCCAGGATGACCTCTTCGGAGGTCTTGGAGCCAACGTGGGACAGGTCGCACATGATGCCCACGCGGTTCATCTCGGCGACGATCTCGCGGCCGAAACCGGACAGCCCGCCATCACGCTCGTAGCAGCCTGTGCCGACCAGGTTCTGGGTGTTGTAGCACATCTGCACGATGCCCACGCCCAGCTGCTTGAACACATCCACGTAGGCAATCTGGTCTTCGAAGGCGTGGGCGTTCTGGAAGCCGAAGAGGATACCGGTCTTGCCCAGTTCCTTGGCCTTGCGGATGTCGGCGGTGGTACGTACTGGCATCACCAGGTCGCTGTTGTCGCGGATCAGCTTCTGGCTGGCAGCGATGTTGTCGACGGTGGCCTTGAAGCCTTCCCAGACCGACACCGTGCAGTTGGCTGCGGTCAGCCCGCCTTTGCGCATGTCCTCGAACAGTTCGCGGTTCCACTTGGCGATGATCAAACCGTCGATAACGATGCTGTCGGCGTGAAGCTCGGCTGGGCTCATCAGGCTGTCCCCTTTTATTGAGTGGGTTCGTGCCGAACATTGTGCCGGCGCTTTGGGGCCAGCATATGCCTGTGCCCAAGGGCGCCCCGATGCAAAAACGACAGGGGGTTTGCCGAAAGCGTCAATGCGCGACATGACCGCGTCTGGCATGCCGTTCGGGGATGCGAGACAGTCTCGATAACGACCCTTTGCCGCCCTTAAATGAACATTTGGTCAGGGACCTATCGCGCGGGCTCTGGCTGAGCGAGAATCCCAGCGATTCGACAGCCTGTTGAGGAGAAAACGGATGAAATCAATGGCATGGCTGGTGCTGCTGGCCGTCGTGAGCGGGGCCCAGGCCGGTGAGGAAGAAAGCACGCCTTGCGACAATGTCGAGAACGACCAGCAGACGTTCGAGTGTGCGGCATTCAACAAGCAGACCGCCGAGCGTGAGCTGAAGTCGACCTACGACGACCTGCTTCAACGCATGCGCGAGCAGTATGACGACGAAGCTGGCCTGCAGTCGCGGATCGAATCCGCCGAAAAGCTCTGGAGCCAACTGCGCGATGCCGACTGCAAAGTCGAAACCCATGCCGAACAGCCAGGCAGCAAGGCCTACCAGACGGCATGGAACAGCTGCGTCGCCCAACGCAGCGATGAGCGATCGGAGTATTTGCGCAGCCTGGGCTCGCAGAACAGTGATGAGCCGGCACCGGAAGATTGATCCAGGCAGTGATTGAAAGATCTTCTCCAGAGGAACAACCTGCTGCTGATAGTCACTGCGCCATTTCTCGATAGTGCGCCAAGGCCACGTGCTTGCAACGTGCGCCTTGGAATCCTCAACTATCAAGGAACACCGAAATGGCTGACATCAAAGTTGAAATGGAAAAAATCCGCAAAGAAGGCCAAGAGCGCGTAGCCGCTACCGGCCAGACGATCTGCGTATTCGCTGAAAATGTGCCTGCGGGCATTGCCGAAGACATTCTGGCAGGTATGCGGTTGATGACCGAACTGGCCAACAAAAAGTTCGACAAGGAAACCCAGCAGCGCGAGTGGTACAACTTCTACAACGATGGCCTGATCAAGTTCGGCTGGACCATGACGGGTGCGGCACATGCCGAAGATGCGATTGATGAAGACAACCTGACCCTGGCAGAGCTGATGACCAAATCCATCACCATCAGCGTGGCCCGCGATCCTCGTCGCATGGCCTGTGCCAAGCGTGTTCTGCAAATCGTCGTGCAGAAGCCGGAAGTCAAGGCCCACCTGGAAAAGCACAGCCATAGCGAATCCGGCAAATCGAGCAACTTCGTAGTGGCCCAATGCGAAATGACGCCACAAGGTTTGCCTGTGATGCACATGACCAGCTTCCAGGCCAGCTACGACTCGAAAATCGAGCGTGAAGGCGCCCTGACCCGCAAAATCGACAAGACGTCGACCCGTGTCTATCGCGCGTCGCAACAGGGTACGTTCAGCGTTCGTCACTTCGATGCTGCGCGTGATCTTGTGAATGAAAAGATCAAAGGCGACATCGCCGCCTTCCTCGCTATCTAAATAGCGAGGCCGGGTATCAGGACTTCCGGGTACCCGGTTCCCATCATGTGCATTCATCAAGGAGCGATGCCGCATGAGCGATGCAAGCCTGGACACCCGAATATTCGAAGAGCGGCTGAACATCAAGCCCGCGCCATGGCTGACACTGGAAACATGGGAAGACTTGCAGCTGTGTCTTCGTTATTCACAGGCCGTGGCCAATGAAAAGTACTCGATGGAGACCCAGCCTGAGCAATGGTTCACGGTCGTTATCGCCACCTTGCAATCGTTGAAATTCACGTTGTTCGAACATACGCATCAAGCCATTTCATACGAGCCGCACCTGCACGCATTGAGCGATGTGTACAGTGGCTATATACCCCCGCTGCGCGAAAAAGGGCCTTGGTTCAAGAGCCTTGAAGAAAACGTCAAAGCCGCTATGCAATCTGCGGGAATGCACACCTTTAACGTAATGAACGCTTCTTCACATCTGAGCATTGAAATGGATCATGAAGGGGACGAAATTCCCGTTGCCATCCTGTTCTATGTCTACTGCAAGACCGACCCTGTCGAACCCACCCAGAAGTTGAACCTGATATTTGACCATCTGGGCGCACGCTTCAACCTGGGCGAATTCGCGCCATTGCGCAAAGACCTGCAGGCCAGAAACCGCGAAAAGCTGTTAGCCGTTCTCAAACGCAAACTGGAATGAAGCTATTTTGAACGCGCAGGTTGGCGCTCCTCCCGTGGGCACTTTCCAAACCTCAGCTTGTAGCGCCGCGTGAAATACGATGGCAGTTCAAAGCCGCACGCAAGGCTGACCTCGGTCACCGACATGTCAGTCTGGGTCAACAGCTGTCGCGCCTTGTCCAGCCGTAGAGCAAGGTAAAAACTACTGGGTGTTTCATTTAGGTACATACGAAACAAGCGCTCCAGTTGGCGCCGTGTCACTTTGATCGCAGCGGCCAGGTCCAGCGTGCTCAGGGGTGGCTCGGTATGTTTTTCCATTTCGCCAATGGCATGGACCAACTTCTTGTTGCTGATACCGTAACGCGCACCGATCTGCATGCGCTGGTGGTCCTGACGCTGACGAATACGACCCAGCACGAACTGCTCGGAAACCTTCACCGCCAGGTCGCTGCCGTGAGACTGGGCAATCAGGTGCAGCATCAAATCGATCGAAGCGGTGCCGCCGGCACAGGTGATGCGGCTGCGGTCAATCTCGAACAGCTCCTGCGTCGCCTGAAGGCCCGGGTAGCGTTCCTTGAACGCCTCGAGCGCTTCCCAGTGCAATGTCGCCCGGTAGCCGTCCAGCAAGCCCGCCTCGGCAAGTACCATCGCCCCCGTATCGATGCCCCCCAGCATGACCGCGTCATGGTGCAGCCGACGCAGCGCATGCAGCAGCTTCGGCGCGACATTGGCCAATGGCTCGAAGCCCGCTACCACGAGCAGGATATTGGCGGGCTCACCCTCCCCCAGCGCGGCATCGGCATTGACCGACATGCCGTTGCTCGCCAGCACCGCCTCGCCGTCCAGGCTGAGCACCTGCCACCGGTACAACGGCCCGCCAAAACGATTGGCCACCCGCAATGGTTCCACCGCCGAAATGAACCCCATGGCGGAAAAACCCGACACCAACAGAAAGGCAATCGTCTCCATCATCCCCTACTCCACAGAAACTGGTCGCCCAGGTGCTAATTCCTGTCGCCAGCGTGCGCTTGGCCAAGGTGCGGCCAGCGTAGCGTATTCACACGGTCCGCAGAGGCCGCCCTCAATAACAATATGCACTGCCGATGGAGAGCCACCATGCACAGCTTGATCCGCCGCAGCCTGTTGTCACTTGCCCTGAGCAGCATCGTTGCCACACCGCTTTTCGCCGCCGAACCCGCGGCCTGCAAGAACGTACGCCTTGGCGTGGTCAACTGGACCGACGTCATCGCTACCAGCGCCATGGCGCAAGTGTTGCTCGACGGCCTGGGTTACCAGACCAAACAGACCAGCGCCTCGCAGCAGATCATCTTTGCCGGCATCCGCGACAAGCGCCTGGACATGTTCCTGGGTTACTGGAACCCGATCATGACCCAGACCATAACGCCGTTCATCGATGCCCAGCAGGTCAAGGTGCTCGACGCACCCAGCCTGGAAGATGCCCGGGCCACCTTGGCCGTACCCAAGTACCTGGCCGACAAAGGCCTGAAGAGCTTCGCAGATATCCACAAGTTCGAGAAAGAGCTGGGCGGCAAGATCTACGGCATCGAGCCCGGGTCCGGCGCCAACACCCAGATCAAGGCGATGATCGCCAAGAACCAGTTCGGCCTGGGCAAGTTCCAGCTGGTCGAGTCCAGCGAGGCCGGCATGCTCGCCGCAGTCGACCGCGCCGTGCGCCGCAAGCAGGCCGTGGTGTTCTTCGGCTGGGCGCCGCACCCGATGAACGTGAACATCGACATGGTCTATCTGGGTGACAGCCAGGACGCCCTGGGCCCTGACGAAGGCCGCGCCACGGTGTGGACCGTCACCGCACCGGACTACGCCCAACGCTGCCCCAACGCCCATCGCCTGCTGGCCAACCTGAAATTCAGCGCCGAAGACGAGAGCCGCATGATGCAGCCGCTGCTCGACCACAAGGACGCGCTGGAGTCGGCCCGCCAGTGGCTCAAGGACCACCCCGAGGACAAGGCGCGCTGGCTTGAAGGGGTAACCACCTTCGATGGCAAGCCTGCAGCGGACAACCTCAAGCTCACCGCCAACTGACAGGGCCTCATCGCCTGTAGGAGCGGCCTTGCGTCGCGAAAGGGCCGCAACGCGGCCCCAGGATCTGTGCGCGCTGCACAAACCCAAGGGCCGCTATGCGCCCCCTTCGCGACACAAGGCCGCTCCTACGCCGATTGGGCCACCACAACCCTGACAAGGAACCACCATGAACCACGACGTCATCATCACCTGCGCCCTCACCGGCGCCGGCGACACGGTCGCCAAGAGCCACCTGGTCCCGGTCACCCCCAAGCAGATCGCCGAGTCCGCCGTAGAGGCCGCCAAAGCCGGCGCCACCGTGGTCCACTGCCACGTCCGCGACCCGCAAACCGGCCGTTTCAGCCGCGACGTGAACCTGTACCGCGAGGTCATGGAACGCATCCGCGAAGCCGACGTGGACATCATCGTCAACCTCACCGCCGGCATGGGCGGCGACCTGGAAATCGGCCCGGGCGAGTCGCCCATGGAATTTGGCCCGGGCACCGACCTGATCGGCCCGCTGGAGCGCCTGGCCCACATCGAAGCACTGCTGCCGGAAATCTGCACGCTCGATTGCGGCACCCTCAACTTCGGCGACGGCAACGCCATCTACGTCTCCACACCGGCGCAATTGCGCGCCGGCGCCAAACGCATCACCGAACTGGGCGTGAAAGCCGAACTGGAAATCTTCGACACCGGCCACCTGTGGTTCGCCAAGCAGATGATCAAGGAAGGCCTGCTGCATGACCCGCTGTTCCAGCTGTGCCTGGGCATACCGTGGGGCGCGCCGGCCGACACCACCACCATGAAAGCCATGGTCGACAACCTGCCTGCCGACGTCACCTGGGCCGGCTTCGGCATCGGCCGCATGCAGATGCCCATGGCGGCACAGGCGGTGCTGCTGGGCGGCAACGTACGGGTGGGCCTTGAAGACAACCTGTACCTGGACAAAGGCGTGTTGGCCAGCAATGGCCAACTGGTGGAGCGCGCGAGCGAAATCATCACCCGCATGGGTGGCCGCATCCTCACACCGGCAGAAGGCCGGGAAAAAATGAACCTCAAACGCCGCTGATCCCCCGGAGTCCGATATGCCCTTCATCACCGAAATCAAGACCTTCGCCGCCCTGGGTAGTGGCGTGATCGGCAGCGGCTGGGTTGCCCGCGCGCTGGCCCATGGCCTGGATGTGGTCGCCTGGGACCCGGCTCCCGGCGCCGAGCAGGCGCTGCGCAAGCGTATCGCCAACGCCTGGCCGGCACTGGAAAAACAGGGACTGGCACCTGGCGCGGCGCAGGACCGCTTGAAGTTCGTCGCCACCATCGAGGAATGCGTGCGCGACGCTGACTTCATCCAGGAAAGCGCGCCGGAGCGCCTGGACCTCAAGCTCGACCTGCATGCAAAGATCAGCGCCGCAGCCAAGCCGAACGCGATCATCGGCTCCAGTACCTCGGGGCTGTTGCCCAGCGAGTTCTATGAGTCCTCCACTCACCCAGAACGCTGCGTGGTCGGCCACCCGTTCAACCCGGTCTACCTGCTGCCATTGGTGGAAATCGTCGGCGGTAACCGTACTTCGCCTGAGGCGATCGACGCCGCAAAAACCATCTACACCGCGCTCGGCATGCGCCCGCTACATGTGCGCAAAGAAGTCCCCGGCTTCATTGCCGACCGCCTGCTCGAAGCGCTGTGGCGCGAGGCGCTGCACCTGGTCAACGACGGTGTGGCCACCACGGGCGAAATCGATGATGCCATCCGCTTCGGCGCTGGCCTGCGCTGGTCGTTCATGGGCACGTTCCTGACCTACACCCTGGCCGGCGGCGATGCCGGCATGCGCCACTTCATGTCGCAGTTCGGCCCGGCGCTGAAACTGCCCTGGACCTACCTGCCGGCACCGGAGCTTACCGACAAGCTGATCGACGATGTGGTGGACGGCACCGCCGAGCAACTGGGCGAGCGCAGCATCGCCGCGCTGGAGCGCTATCGTGATGACACCCTGCTGGCGGTGCTGGAAGCGGTGAAGACCAGCAAGGCCAGCCACGGCATGTCGTTCAGCGACTGAGGAGACCACGATGCCCGCACTGATCACCTACCGCACCCCAGTCCAGGAGGACTGGGTCGACTACAACGGGCACCTGCGCGATGCCTATTACCTGCTGATCTTCAGCTACGCCACCGATGCGCTGATGGAGCGCATCGGCCTGGATGCCGATAGCCGTGGGCAGAGTGGGCACTCGCTGTTCACCCTGGAGGCGCACATCAACTATTTGCATGAAGTGAAGCTTGGCACTGATGTGTGGGTGCAGACGCAGATCATCGGGTTCGACAAGAAGCGCCTGCACGTTTACCACAGCCTGCACCGCGCAGGGTTCGACGAAGCGCTGGCAGCCAGCGAGCAGATGCTGCTGCATGTGGACCTGGCAGGGCCGAAGGCGGCGCCGTTCAGCGAGGGCAGCGTGGCATTGCTGCAGGGCCTGGTGGATGAACAGCGTCATCTTCCAGCGCCAGCCTATGTGGGACGTGTGATTGGCCTGCCCAAAAAATAACCCCGCAAAGCCGTGAGCCAGCGGGGCCAAGAGCGAGCAACATCCACTGTGCATGTGTGAGGGTGACCAAACCCTGCGGTACCGTGAATGAGGCCAGTGTGCGATCTTCCCGGCACTGGGAATTAGCCGGGAACGACCTGTTCTTAGCCAAAGCAGTCATGCCGGCATTCTGTGGTTGCGGCCGTGTCGCTGGGGACACAGAATCGGTCGTAAATCACAGCAGCACTCTTTTCGCGATAAAAGGGACAACAGCCATGATGCATGCGGATTTGATTGATCAGGACGACCTCGCCGGCCAACTGCGCGCGCGCGGCTTCGACATCCCTGCCGGGGCCAGTGCCGAGCAGGCCTGCGAGGCGGTGGTGCGTGGGCTGACCGAGCCTAACGCGCGGGCGCTCAAGGGCATGGTCGAGCAAATGTACACGGGCAGTGCGACGATTCTGCCGGCGGTGCGCCAGGCGATCGACAAGCAGTTGCTGCCAGCGCTTGCAAGTTTCAACAAGCGCGCCTGATCGCGTATTTCTGTACTGGCCTCATCGCCGGCAAGCCGGCTCCCACAGATTCACACCAATCTCAGGCTTGGTGGTGAACCTGTGGGAGCCGGCTTGCCGGCGATTGGGCTGCAAAGCAGCCCCGGGACGTCAGAGCCTCACACTGGCAAAGGTCGACTCGTTGCGCGCCTGGCTCAATGCAGCCATCGGCCCGCTGTGCGGGGACAGAGTCATGGCCTGCGGAATCGGCATCATCGCTACCTGTTGTGCAGTATTCGAACCTACTCGTTCATCACGCGGCGGTATGCCGAAGTACTCGCGGTAGCACTTGGAGAAGTGCGGGGTGGACACGAAGCCGCACACCGAGGCCACTTCAATGATCGACATCGGCGTCTGCTTGAGCAGCTGCCGCGCGCGAATCAGGCGCAGCTTGAGGTAATAGCGCGACGGCGAACAATGCAGGTACTTCTGGAACAGGCGCTCAAGCTGGCGACGTGACACGGCCACGTACACGGCCAGTTCGTCGAGGTCGATCGGCTCTTCCAGGTTGGCCTCCATCAGCGCGACGATTTCCTGCAGCTTCGGCTGGTTGGTGCCCAGCATGTGCTTGAGCGGCACGCGCTGGTGGTCCTGTTCGTTGCGAATGCGCTCGTAGACGAACATCTCCGAAATGGCCGCCGACAGTTCGCGACCATGATCGCGGCTGATCAGGTGCAGCATCATGTCCAGCGGCGCGGTGCCGCCAGAGCTGGTGAAGCGGTTGCGGTCGAGGGTGAACAGGCGAGTGCTCATGTTGACCCGCGGGAATGCCTCCTGCATCGACGCCAGGCATTCCCAATGCACGCTGCAGTCGAAACCGTCGAGCAGGCCGGCACAGGCCAGCGCCCAGCTGCCGGTACACACAGCGCCCAAACGGCGCGACTGACGGGCCTGGGCCTGCAGCCAGGTGACATGCTCACGGGTGACCGAACGCTGGATACCGACGCCACCGCAGACGATCACGGTGTCGATGGGAGGGGCGTTGGCGATGGCGGCGTCCGGGGTGATCTGCAAGCCATCGCTGGCCCAGACCTGGCCGCCATCGACGGTCAGCGTGTGCCAGCGATACAGCTCACGGCCCGAAAGCTGGTTGGCCATGCGCAGCGGCTCGACGGCCGATGCCAGGGAAATCAGGGTGAAGTTGTCCAGTAGGAGAAACCCGATGGACTGGGGTGCTGTGCGGTTCTGGGTTGGATTCCCGGAGGTGTACGACGTCATCGCGATTTCTCCTCACACAAATACAGGGTGTGCCTCAGGCGGGCACTATTTTTTTGTCATGGCCCCGGTTCATGTGCGGGGGCTTTACCAATCTCAACGCAAGGGCCGTGCCTGAAATTGAACGGCCATCCAAAAAAACCCAAAAACGACGCCTTTTTTCAGCAATTCCGGCTCGGCGGTCGGGTTGTGTAAAAAACCCAAACCGGCGGGCCAGCGCCTTTGCGTGTCACTTATGAGCAAATTGGTGACACGCTCAAGGCAGGTTGCCCAGAAACGACACTGTTTAGTGTCACCGACAATGGCAACACTGATCGCGACACCCGACGATCGGCTGATGCGAAGACGCCCCAAAACGGGGCGTCCTGACGAGCGTAGCGCACAGTCAGCGCATCAACATTCGATGACGCTGACCGCCAGGCCGCCGCGCGAGGTCTCTTTGTACTTGTCATGCATGTCGGCGCCGGTGTCACGCATGGTGCGGATCACCTGGTCCAGGGAGATGAAGTGCTCGCCGTCACCGCGCAGGGCCATCTGCACAGCGTTGATGGCTTTTACAGCCGCAATGGCGTTGCGCTCGATGCAGGGCACCTGCACCAGGCCACCGACCGGGTCGCAGGTCAGGCCAAGGTTGTGCTCCAGGGCGATCTCGGCGGCGTTCTCCACCTGCGGCGGGGTCGCCCCCAGCACCTCGGCAAGGCCCGCTGCCGCCATGGCGCACGCTGAACCGACTTCACCCTGGCACCCCACCTCGGCACCTGAAATCGATGCGTTCTTTTTGCAAAGGATGCCCACTGCGGCGGCGGCCAGGAAGAAGTCGACCACGTTGGACTCGTCGACCTCATCGCTGAAGCGCATGTAGTAGTGCAGCACCGCCGGGATGATGCCAGCCGCGCCATTGGTGGGCGCAGTGACCATGCGCCCGCCCGCGGCGTTCTCTTCGTTGACCGCCAGGGCGAACAGGTTGACCCACTCCATGGCACTCATTGTCGAGCCGATCACATTGGGCTTGCCGATCTCCTGCAGGCTGCGGTGCAGCCTGGCCGCGCGGCGGCGCACGTTCAGCCCGCCGGGCAGCGTGCCTTCATGCTTGAGGCCGTTGTGCACGCATTCCTGCATGGCTTGCCAGAGCGTGTGCAGGCCGGCGCGGATCTCTTGCTCGCTGCGCCAGACCTTCTCGTTGGCCATCATCAATTGCGACACGCTGAGGTCGTTTTGCTTGCACAGGCGCAGCAGCTCTGCGGCACTGTTGAAATCGTACGGCAACACCGTCTGGTCGGCATCCAGCACACCACTGGCGGCCTGGGCGGCGTCGACCACGAAACCACCTCCCACCGAGTAGTAGGTATTACGGTGCAGCTCGCCCTGCTCGCCTTCGGCGATCAGGGTCATGGCATTGGGGTGGTACGGCAGGTTCTCGTCCAGCAGCAGCATGTCACGGGCCCAGACGAATTCGATGGGCAACCGGTTATCCAGCTTCAGGGTGTTGGTTTCGCGCAGGTCGGCGATGCGTGGGACGATCTGGGCCGGGTCGATGGCGTCCGGCCATTCGCCCATCAGGCCCATGATGGTGGCGTGGTCGGAGCCGTGGCCAATACCGGTGGCCGACAGCGAACCGTACAACCGCACCTGCACCCTTTTCACCTGCTCAAGCTCGCCGCGCTCACGCAGCCCCTGAACAAACAGGGCACCTGCACGCATGGGGCCGACGGTATGGGAGCTGGAGGGCCCGACTCCGATCTTGAACAGGTCGAACACGCTGATGGCCATTGTCGCTACACCTCTTGCTGGGCTTGTCTCTGCGCGCCATGCGCAGGGCGGGGCAACTGCTAGGCTGAAGCTGCGAGCCGCCACGAATGCACGCATCATCGGGCTTTTACGCCCCCCTTCGCCGTCTGCAACCGACGTACTTTTGTCCAGCAGCGCCGCGCTGTTTGAGCTGTATGTGCGCCGCTTTCGGGCGCTCTGATGACGGAAAAATACGCAGGCAGGGGAGGAAAAAGCCATATGCGACATCGCCAGTACTCAAAGCGACCCGTTCCGTACTGGTTACGACCCCACCAGTAGGCGATTGCCCGGCGCTGGTGGATTATCAAAAGCGACTCGTATTGCACGGCCTCGCATCCTGCCCTCTGCAGGCCTGGTTGACCGGACCCTGAGAAAGCCCGGCAGCCCTCGCGAACCCGAAGATAAAATCACAGGAGTCCATCCATGAAAGGTTCACCCTCGCTGTTGCTGGCCGCGTTGCTGTCCGCCCCCTTGCTGGCCCAGGCCGCAGAACCCGAGCAGTGTCAGACGGTACGTTTTTCTGATGTCGGCTGGACCGACATCACGGTAACCACCGCGACCACCAGCGTTGTGCTCGAAGCACTGGGCTACAAGACCCACACCACCATGATTTCGGTACCGGTGACCTACAAGTCGCTGGCCACCGGCAAGGACCTGGACGTGTTTCTCGGCAACTGGATGCCGACCATGGAAAACGACATCAAGCAGTACCGTGATGCCGGTACTGTCGAAACCGTGCGCGCCAACCTGGAAAACGCCAAGTACACCTTGGCCGTGCCCCAGTCGCTGTACGACAAGGGCCTCAAGGACTTTGCCGACATTCCCAAGTTCAAGAAGGAACTGGACGGCAAGATCTACGGCATCGAACCGGGCAACGACGGCAACCGCACCATCCAGAGCATGATCGACAAGAACGCCTTCGGCCTGAAGGACGCCGGTTTCAAGATCGTGCAGTCCAGTGAGGCCGGCATGCTGTCCCAGGTCGACAGGTCGCAGAAGCGCGGGGAGGCGATCGTGTTCCTAGGCTGGGAACCTCACCCGATGAACACCCGCTTCAAGATGCAGTACCTGACCGGCGGGGACGACTTTTTCGGCCCTGAATTGGGCAAGGCAACCGTGCTGACCAATACCCGCAAGGGCTATGTGCAGGAGTGCAGCAACGTAGGGCAACTGCTCAAGAACCTGTCGTTCGAGCTCAAGGATGAAAGCACCATGATGGGCTATGTCCTGGACGACAAGATGAAACCCGAGGCAGCTGCCAAGAAGTGGCTCAAGGACAACCCAGGCAAGCTGGACGCCTGGCTCGCCGGGGTGACCACCGTGGACGGCAAACCCGGCCTTGAGGCGGCCAAAGCCAAACTGACGCAATAACGCAAGACGCCAAGGCAACACCGCGGGGCGGGACCGTGCTCGCCCCGGACTGATTTCAATCTTTGCAGGTGGAAGCTCGCTATCATGCTTATCGATCAGAAAATACCCCTGGGTCAGTACATCGCGTCATTCGTCGAATGGCTGACCCAGAATGGCGCCGATTACTTCGACGCCATCGCCCAAGGCCTGGAATTCATGATCCATGGCGTCACCAGCACCCTGACCTGGTTCAACCCGTTCGTCCTCATCGCCCTGTTCGCCGCCCTCGCGCACCTGATCCAGCGTAAATGGGCACTGACGGTGTTCGTCGCCCTCTCCTTTCTGCTGATCCTCAACCTGGGGTACTGGCAGGAGACCATGGAAACCCTGGCACAAGTCACCTTTGCCACCGTGGTCTGTGTGGCCATCGGCGTGCCGCTGGGTATCGTCGCTGCGCATAAACCGATGTTCTACACCGTGATGCGCCCGGTGCTCGACCTGATGCAGACAGTGCCGACCTTCGTTTACCTGATCCCTACCCTGACCCTGTTCGGCCTGGGTGTGGTGCCTGGGCTGATCTCCACGGTGGTGTTCGCCATCGCCGCGCCGATTCGCCTGACCTACCTGGGCATCTGTGACGTCCCGCAGGAGCTGCTGGACGCCGGCAAGGCCTTCGGCTGCTCGCGGCGCCAGTTGCTGACCCGCATCGAACTGCCCCACGCGATGCCCAGCATCGCCGCCGGTGTCACCCAGTGCATCATGCTGTCGCTGTCGATGGTGGTGATCGCCGCCCTGGTGGGTGCCGACGGCCTGGGCAAACCCGTGGTCAACGCACTGAACACCGCCGATATTTCCCTGGGCTTCGAAGCGGGCCTGGCGATCGTACTGCTGGCCATCATGCTCGACCGTATCTGCAAGCAACCGGAAGTCACGGCAAGGGGTGAAGCATGAGCATCATTCGTTTCGAAGACGTCGACGTCATCTTCTCCAACAAGCCGCGCGAGGCCCTGGCACTACTCGACCAGGGCAAGACCCGCGAGCAGATCCTCAAGCAGACCGGCCTTGTGGTCGGCGTCGAAAAGGCCAACCTGGACATCAACAAGGGCGAGATCTGTGTGCTGATGGGCTTGTCCGGTTCGGGCAAGTCGAGCCTGCTGCGCTGCATCAACGGCCTGAACACCGTCAGCCGCGGCAAGCTGTTCGTCGAGCACGAAGGCCAGCACATCGACATTGCCCACTGCACCCCGGCGGAGCTCAAGATGATGCGCACCAAGCGCATCGCCATGGTGTTCCAGAAGTTCGCCCTGATGCCCTGGCTGACGGTGCGCGAGAACATCAGCTTTGGCCTGGAAATGCAGGGCCGCCCTGAAAAGGAACGGCGCAAGCTGGTCGACGAGAAGCTCGAGCTGGTGGGGTTGACCCAGTGGCGCAACAAGAAGCCGGACGAACTCTCCGGCGGCATGCAGCAGCGCGTGGGCCTGGCCCGGGCGCTGGCCATGGACGCCGACATCCTGCTGATGGACGAACCGTTCTCTGCCCTCGACCCGCTGATCCGCCAGGGCCTGCAGGACGAGCTGCTGGAGCTGCAGCGCAAGCTCAACAAGACCATCGTGTTCGTCAGCCACGACCTGGACGAAGCGCTCAAGCTGGGCAGCCGCATCGCCATCATGAAGGACGGGCGGATCATCCAGTACAGCAAGCCCGAGGAGATCGTGCTCAACCCGGCGGACGAGTATGTGCGCACCTTCGTGGCCCACACCAACCCGCTGAACGTGCTGTGCGGCCGCAGCCTGATGCGCACCCTGGACAACTGCAAGCGGATCAACGGTTCGGTGTGCCTGGACCCAGGCATCGACTCGTGGCTGGACCTGGGCGAAGGCGGCTCGCTCAAGCGTGCACGCCAGGGGCAGAACGGGCTGGACCTGCAGAACTGGGCGCCAGGGGAGGATGTCGAGTTGCTGGAACGCCGGCCTACGCTGGTCAATGCCGATATCGGCATGCGCGAAGCGCTGCAGATCCGTTACCAGACCGGCAACAAGCTGGTGCTGCAGGATAACGACAAGGTGGTGGGGATACTTGGGGATACCGAGCTTTACCACGCGCTGCTTGGGAAGAACCACGGGTGATGCAACTGGGGCCGCTGTGCGGCCCTTTCGCGACACAAGGCCGCTCCTACAAAAGGCGTATCTGTAGGCGCGGCCTTGTGTCGCGAAAGGAGGGCAAAGCCCTCCCAACAATCCATCAGCGAACGACGATACCGCGTGCAGCCATGTAGGCCTTGGCCTCCGGCACCGTGTACTCACCGAAGTGGAAGATGCTCGCCGCCAGCACCGCGCTGGCATGCCCTTCCAGAATCCCGTCAGCCAGGTGCTGCAGGTTACCCACACCACCCGATGCGATCACCGGAATGCCCAGCGCATCGCTGATGGCGCGGGTCACACCCAGGTCAAAACCGTTCTTCATGCCGTCCTGGTCCATGCTGGTCAGCAGGATCTCACCGGCCCCCAGGCCTTCCATCTTCTTCGCCCACTCGACGGCGTCCAGCCCGGTCGGCTTGCGCCCGCCATGGGTGAAGATTTCCCAGCGCGGCGCTTCACCGGGCGCTGACACCTTCTTGGCATCGATGGCCACCACGATGCACTGCGAACCGAAACGGTCGGCAGCCTCACCCACGAACTCTGGGTTGAACACCGCAGCGGTGTTGATCGAAACCTTGTCGGCACCGGCATTGAGCAGGTTGCGGATGTCCTGCACGGTACGCACGCCACCGCCCACGGTCAGCGGGATGAACACCTGGCTGGCCATGCGCTCGACGGTATGCAGGGTGGTGTCGCGGCCATCGACGCTGGCGGTGATGTCGAGGAAGGTGATTTCGTCGGCACCCTGCTCGTTGTAGCGACGGGCAATTTCCACCGGGTCGCCGGCATCACGAATGTTCTCGAACTTGACGCCCTTGACCACCCGGCCGTTGTCCACGTCCAGGCAAGGGATGATGCGCTTGGCCAGTGCCATGGTTCAGTCCTCAGCCTTTATAGTTGTCGCAGAAGGCCTGGGCCTCGGCGACATCGAGGGTGCCTTCGTAGATGGCACGGCCAGTGATGGCACCGACGATGCCTGGGGCCTTGGCGTCCAGCAGGGTCTTGATGTCACCCAGGTTGTGGATGCCGCCCGAGGCGATCACCGGGATCGAGGTGGCCGCTGCCAGCGCTGCGGTGAATGGCACGTTGCAACCCTGCATCATGCCGTCCTTGGCGATGTCGGTGTAGACGATCGCCGAGACGCCATCGGCCTCGAAACGCTTGGCCAGGTCGATGACCTGCACCGAGCTCACTTCAGCCCAGCCGTCGGTGGCGACGAAACCGTCCTTGGCGTCCAGGCCGACGATGACCTTGCCGGGGAAGGCCTTGCACGCTTCGGCGACGAACTCTGGCTGCTTGACTGCCTTGGTGCCGATGATCACATAGCTGACGCCAGCCTTGACGTAGTGCTCGATGGTTTCCAGCGAACGGATGCCGCCGCCGATCTGGATCGGCAGGTTCGGGTAACGTTTGGCGATGGCAGTGACCACCTCACCGTTGACCGGCTGGCCTTCGAAGGCGCCGTTGAGGTCGACCAGGTGCAGGCGGCGGCAACCACCCTCGACCCACTTGGCGGCCATGCTCACCGGGTCGTCGGAAAATACCGTGGAGTCTTCCATGCGGCCCTGGCGCAGGCGCACGCAGGCACCGTCCTTCAGATCGATAGCGGGGATAATCAGCATGCTCTTTCCTTCGTCAATTCAAGCGGCAAGCTGCAAGCGACAAGCTGCAAGCATGCGCGTCGTGTTTTCGATGGCGGTCCAGCTTTGGCTTGCAGCTTGAGGCTTGAAGCTTTCAGCTTTTTTCCAACGCCCACAGGTCGCTCTCGATGCTCTCGAACCGCTCCTTGAGGTGCAGCTGAACATCGGCAATCGCCCTGTTGTAGTAATGGGGTGCAATCTCTTTGCTGAACACGTCGAGGACCTCGGCCACCTCGAACGACCCCAGCTGCAGCTCGAAGCGGTCTTCGAGGAAGCGCTTGAGGGTGTCGAGCGCTTCGCGCTCCTGCTCGGGGGCCAGGGT
Source organism: Pseudomonas sp. BNK-30 (assembly GCF_047456185.1). Lineage (NCBI taxonomy): Bacteria > Pseudomonadati > Pseudomonadota > Gammaproteobacteria > Pseudomonadales > Pseudomonadaceae > Pseudomonas > Pseudomonas sp. BNK-30. The sequence goes on along the minus strand of NZ_CP179904.1, from coordinate 5,062,101 downwards.
GATGACGGGGGCCTTGATCTTCGACCTGCTCATTTACCAGCGCCCGTCCCAGGCGACGAAGTTCTGCAGCAGCTGCAGGCCATGGGTATGGCTCTTCTCCGGGTGGAACTGCACGGCAAAGCGCGAACCCTCGGCCAGCGCGGCAGCGAAGTCGACGCCATAATGGCCGCGACCGACCACCTGGCCCGGCTTGCCGGCATTGATGTAGTAGCTGTGCACAAAATAGAAGCGCGCACGATCAGAGATGTCGTGCCACAGCGGGTGGTCGACCGCCTGGGTGACTTCGTTCCAGCCCATGTGCGGCACTTTCAGGTGCTCACCACCTTCCTGCAGGTCTTTACCGAAGAAGCGCACCTGGCCAGGGAACAGGCCGATGCAGTCGACACCGTCGTTTTCTTCGCTGTGGTCCAGCAGCGCCTGCATGCCGACACAGATGCCCAGGAACGGCCGGTCCTGGCTGACTTCACGCACCAGGCTGTCGAAACCCAGGCGGCGGATTTCGGCCATGCAGTCGCGAATCGCGCCCACGCCCGGGAACACCACACGGTCAGCCTCGCGAATCACCGCAGCATCGCTGGTGACCAGCACCTTGCCGGCGCCGACGTGCTCGAGCGCCTTGGCCACCGAGTGCAGGTTGCCCATGCCATAGTCGATTACGGCTACCGTCTGCATTTACAGGCATCCCTTGGTCGATGGCATCTGCCCGGCCATGCGCTCGTCCTGGGTCACGGCCATGCGCAGGGCACGACCAAAGGCCTTGAACACGGTTTCGATCTGGTGGTGGGTGTTGTGGCCACGCAGGTTGTCGATGTGCAGGGTAACCAAGGCATGGTTGACGAAGCCCTGGAAGAACTCCTGGAACAGGTCGACATCGAAGCCGCCAACGGTGGCGCGGGTGTACGGCACGTGCATCTGCAGGCCTGGGCGGCCGGAGAAGTCGATGACCACACGCGACAGCGCTTCGTCCAGCGGCACATAGGCATGGCCGTAACGGAAGATGCCTTTCTTGTCACCGATGGCCTGGGCGAATGCCTGGCCCAGCGTGATACCGACGTCTTCGACGGTATGGTGATCGTCGATATGCAGGTCACCCTTGCACTCGATATCCAGATCGATCAGCCCGTGTCGGGCAATCTGGTCGAGCATGTGTTCAAGGAAAGGCACGCCGATATCGAATCGGGCCTTGCCACTGCCATCGAGGTTGATCGAGCACTTGACCTGGGTTTCCAGGGTATTGCGCTCGACGGAAGCCTTACGTTCGACCATCACCAGCTCCGCAAAATCATTGGGCGAAAAGGGCTCCATTATAGGCCCAGAACGCTCAAGCTTGGAACGCGGATGACATATGGCATTGCAAGGGGCTGCTCTGCAGCCCGATCGCCGGCAAGCCGGCCCCCAGATGCCCCCCACAACTCATGCTTGGTGGAGCAACCTGCAGGAGCCAGCTTGCCGGCGATAAGGCCATCACAGCCAGCCAGTCAGCTGGCTGTCATGCACCTCAGTGGAACAACACCGCCGTCTTCTGCAGGGTAATCCACACCCCCCAGGCCAGCGGAATCACCACCACCGCCCAAGCGATCAGCACCAGCGGCAGGCTGCCAGGCGCAGCATGCCACTCCAGCGAACGCGCGCCGTCGGCGCCTTTGTCGTGGCTCAGGGCACGCTCGGCCGCAAGCTCGGCATCGCTCATGAAGTGCTTGTCGGCCACCGGGCGCACCAGCAGGTTGCAGACAAAGCCCAGCACCAGCAGGCCAGCGAGGATGTACAGGGTCATGTCATAAGCCGCCGCACGCTCCACACCCGCCGCCAACTGGTACTCACGCAGGTAAGTGATCAGCACCGGGCCCAGCACGCCGGCAGCGGCCCAGGCCGTCAACAGGCGACCGTGGATGGCACCGACCATCTGCGTACCGAACAGGTCGGCCAGGTAGGCCGGCACCGTGGCGAAACCACCGCCGTACATGGACAGGATGATGCAGAACGCCGCTACGAACAGTGCCACGTTGCCCAGGTGGCCCATGTTCGGCACCAGGCTGTAGAGGCCCACACCCAAGGCGAAGAAGGCGAAGTAGGTGTTCTTGCGGCCGATGTAGTCCGAGAACGATGCCCAGAAGAACCGCCCGCCGATGTTGAACAGGCTGAGCAGGCCGGTGAAGCCAGCGGCAATGGCGGCAATCTGCGCCAATTGTGCAGCGTTCAGCTCGCTGAAGCGCAGCTCGTTGCCCAGCAGTTTGCCGGCAAACACTTCCTGCAGCAGTGGCGACGCCATGCCCAGGATGCCGATGCCCGCAGAAACGTTCAGGCACAGCACCAGCCAGATCAGCGCGAACTGCGGGGTTTTCCAGGCAACGCTGACGTGCACGTGACGGTCGGTGACCATCGCATTGGCTTTCTTCACCGGCGCGGTCCAGCCTTCAGGCTTCCAGCCGGTCGGCGGCACGCGGTACGCCAGGGCGCCTGCGGTCATGAACACAAAGTAGATCGCCGCCATCACCACGAAGCTCTGCCACACACCCACTTCATGCTCATTGCCGAAGTGCCCCATCAGCGCAGTGGCCAACGGCGCACCGACCATGGCGCCGCCGCCAAAGCCCATGATCGCCATGCCAGTGGCCATGCCGCGCTTGTCCGGGAACCACTTGATCAGGGTCGAAACCGGCGAGATGTAGCCCAGGCCCAGGCCAATACCGCCGATCACGCCGGAGCCCAGCCACATCAGCCATAACTGGTGGGTCTTCACGCCAATTGCCGAAATCAGCATGCCGCCGCACCAGCACAGGGCCGACACCAGGCCAGCCTTGCGCGGCCCGGCGTGTTCCAGCCAACCGCCCAGCACCGCTGCCGAGCAACCGAGGAACACGAAGAACAGGGTGTAGATCCAGCTCAGCATGGAAATGGGCCAGTCGCACTCGGCGCTGAACATGCGGGCAATGAAGCCCATGTCCGCCGAGCACGCTACCGGGGCCGTGATGCCGATGGCCTGGGACAGCGGCAGCCAGAAGACGGAAAAACCGTAGGCCATGCCGATGCACAGGTGGATGGCCAACGCGGCCGGGGGTACCAACCAGCGGTTGAAGCCCGGGCGGGCGATGATGCGCTCCTTCGACAGGAAGCTTGGCGCGCTGGCCACTGCTCCTGCCGTGATACTGCTGTTCATGGATGTGATCCTTATGTAGGTAGACGATGCGTGCGCATTGAATGCCCGGCTCTTCTGGTTGCACGTAAGGCTCGGCCGTTTCAGGGCAACGTCCCGCGACAATACGTCGCGGCCGCTTCGCAGGCGGCGAAAGAGTACCAGTTCGCCTATGACATGAAAGCAATCTGATATCGTTATTTTTTGCCCGGCTGAATCGGTATTGCTGCCAAGCCAGCAAAAAGGAACTGCCCAAACCACAACTGTCGAAAGCCACAACACCTGATCAATTGGTAGGAAATGCTCTGTATCTCTTGTCGAATACTCTGGGCATACCACTGCGGCGCTATACTCTGGCGCTTGAAAATCAAATACGGACTACAAGGACTCGCCCATGAAAGCGTTCGGCAAACTCCTGGGACTGGGGCTTCTCGGGTTGCTGCTGATCATCGTGGCGCTGGGCTTCGCCCTGACCCACCTCTTCGATCCCAACGACTATAAAGACGAGATCCGCCAGTTGGCGCGCGACAAGGCCCACGTCGAGCTGACCCTCAATGGCGACATCGGCTGGAGCCTGTTCCCGTGGCTGGGCCTGGAGCTTCACGAAGCCAGCATCGCCACCCTGAACAAGCCCAAGGAACCGTTCGCCGACCTGCAGATGCTTGGCCTGTCGGTACGCGTGCTGCCCTTGCTGCGCCGTGAAGTGCAGATGAGCGATGTGCGCGTCGAAGGCCTGAACCTGACCCTGAACCGTGATGAACAGGGCCATGGCAACTGGGAAGACATCGGCAAGCCGCTGCCTGCGCAAACCGACCCAACCGCCAGTGCACCTGCGCCTGCCGAGCAGCCCGGCGCACCTGCAGAGGGCAGCAGCGAACGTACGGTCAAGCTCGACATCGACAGCCTGACCGTGAACAACGCCCGTGTGCACTTCAGCGATGCCAAGACCGGCCAGAGCTACAGCGCCGAAAGCATCCAGCTGAGCACCGGCCCGATTCACGAGGGCGCGAACATCCCGCTCAAGGCCAGCGCCTTCCTCAGCGCCAGCCAGCCGAACATGAAGGCACGCACCGAACTTGCCGGCGAGCTGCGCTTTGACCGCAAGCTCAAGCGCTACAACTTCGAGGACATGCGCCTGTCTGGCGAAACCTCGGGCGAGCCTCTGGCCGGCAAGACCATGACCTTCGCGGCCCAAGGCCAGCTGTTGGTCGACATGGCGGCCAACGTCGCCTCCTGGAATGGCCTGAAAATCTCGGCCAACCAGCTGCGCGCCCTTGGCGAGCTGAACCTGCGCGACCTGGACAAGACGCCGCAGCTCAGCGGTGGGCTGTCCATCGCCCAGTTCGACCTGCGCACCTTCCTCGATGGCGTCGGCCATCCGCTGCCGGCCACCAACGACCCCGCCGCCTTCAGCAAGCTGGAGCTGGTCACCCGCCTGCAGGGCACGCCAAGCAGCCTGGCCCTGGAAGACCTCGCCGTAAAACTCGACGACAGCACCTTCAGCGGCCGCGTTGCCGTCGAGGACGTTGCCAAGCAAGCCCTGCGCGTGCAGCTCAAGGCCGACAAGTTCGACGCCGACCGCTACATGCCGGCCAAGAGCGAAGCAGCCAAGGGTGCCACCGCAGCGCGCCAGAACGAGGTCAAGCAACAGGAAGCCAGCGCCATCGCCGGTGCCGGCAGTTCGCCGCTGCCAAACGCGCCCACCCAGGTTGCCTGGAGCAACGACAAGCTGCTGCCGGTGGACCGACTTCGCACCCTCGACCTGCAGGCCGACCTGGCCTTCGGCTCGTTGACCCTGGACAAGCTGCCGATCAGCGACGCGCAGCTGCAAGCGAACGGCCAGGGCGGCCTGATCACCTTGCAAACCTTGCGCGGTGGCCTTTACGACGGCAGTTTCGAAGCCAAGGGCACCGTCGATGTACGCCCAGCCGTGCCGCAGATCGGCGTCAATACCAAGATCAACCGCGTGCCGGTGGAGCACTTCATCAAGGCTGAAGACAAAGACCAGGCCCCGCCGGTCAAAGGCCTGCTGACCCTGACCAGCGACCTGACAGCCACCGGTAACAGCCAGAAGGCACTGGTGGACACCCTCAACGGCAATGCAAACTTCACCATCAACGACGGCGTGCTGGTCAACGCCAACCTGGAACAGCAGCTCTGCCAGGCCATCGCCACCCTCAACCGCAAGACGCTCAGCGGCGAACCACGCGGCAAGGACACGCCGTTCGAAGAACTGCGCGGCAGTCTGGTGGTGCGCAACGGCGTGGCCAGCAACCCGGACCTCAAGGCGCGCATCCCAGGCCTTACCGTCAACGGCCACGGCGACCTTGACCTGCGCGTGCTGGGCATGGACTACAACGTCGGCGTGATCGTCGAAGGTGATCAGCGTGCCATGCCCGACCCGGCCTGCCAGGTCAACGAGCGTTACGTCGGCGTCGAACTGCCGCTGCGTTGCCGTGGCCCGCTGGAGCTTGGCGCCAAGGCCTGCCGCCTGGACCAGGACGGCCTGGGCAAGGTTGCCGCCAAACTGGCCGGCAACCGCCTCAAAGACAAGATCGATGAAAAGCTCGATGAAAAACTCGGAGACAAAGTGAGCCCAGAATTGAAAGACGCGCTCAAGGGGCTGTTCAAGCGATGAGCCCTGCGCAGTTCTCCAGCGCCGTGCTGGACTGGTACGACCAGCACGGCCGACACGACCTGCCCTGGCAACAGGGCATCAACCCTTACCGGGTGTGGGTGTCGGAAATCATGCTGCAACAGACCCAGGTCAGCACCGTGCTGAACTACTTCGACCGCTTCATGCAGGCCCTGCCCACCGTGCAGGCGCTGGCCGACGCCCCGGAAGACGAGGTGCTGCACCTGTGGACCGGCCTGGGTTACTACACCCGTGCACGCAACCTGCAGAAGGCCGCCAGGATCGTCGTCGAGCAACACGGCGGCGAGTTCCCGCGCAGTGTCGAACAGCTTACCGAGCTACCAGGTATCGGCCGCTCCACCGCCGGTGCCATTGCCAGCATCAGCATGGGTATCCGTGCGCCGATCCTGGACGGCAATGTCAAACGCGTGCTGGCCCGCTTTACCGCCCAGGCCGGCTACCCGGGCGAGCCGAAGGTGGCCAATGCCCTGTGGGCCACTGCCGAGCGCTTTACCCCGCAACAGCGCGCCAACCACTACACCCAGGCGATGATGGACCTGGGCGCCACGCTGTGCACCCGCAGCAAGCCGAGTTGCCTGTTGTGCCCCGTGCGCAGCAGCTGCGAAGCGCACTTGCACGGCGAGGAAACGCGCTACCCCGAGCCCAAACCGCGCAAGGCCCTGCCCCAGCGGCGCACCCTGATGCCGCTGTTGGCCAACCATGAAGGCGCCATCCTGCTTTACCGCCGCCCGTCCAGCGGCCTCTGGGGTGGCCTGTGGAGCCTGCCCGAGCTGGACGCCATCGAGCAGCTCGATGACCTGGCCTACCAGCATGGCCTGCGCCTGGCCGAAAGCCGCGCGCTGGACGGCCTGACCCATACCTTCAGCCATTTCCAGCTGGCGATCGAGCCTTGGCTGGTGCGTGTCGACCCGGTCGGCCAGCACGTGGCCGAGGCCGACTGGCTCTGGTATAACCTCGCCACCCCGCCGCGCCTGGGCCTCGCCGCCCCGGTCAAAAAGCTGCTCAAACGCGCGGCCGACGAACTGATTGCAGGAGATGCCCGATGACCCGCACCGTGATGTGCCGCAAATACAAGGAACAACTGCCAGGCCTGGAGCGCCCGCCTTACCCCGGCGCCAAGGGCCAGGACATCTTCGAGCACATCTCGCAGCAAGCCTGGGCCGACTGGCAGAAGCACCAGACCATGCTGATCAACGAGAAGCGCCTGAACATGATGAACGCCGAGGACCGCAAGTACCTTCAGGGCGAGATGGACAAGTTTTTCGCCGGCGAAGATTACGCGCAGGCGGAAGGTTACGTTCCACCGGCCGAATGACCCCAAAAATCGTAAGCGACGGAATTAATTTAAAATTTTTTCAAAAAGTCGTTGACGAGCGGTCTGGATATCTATTTAATTCACCTCGTCGCCCAGATAGCTCAGTCGGTAGAGCAGAGGATTGAAAATCCTCGTGTCGGCGGTTCGACTCCGTCTCTGGGCACCACCTTCAGCTTCTGGTGGTTGCAAAGTTACCCGAAGCGACAACAAGAAACCCGCCTAGTGCGGGTTTCTTGTTGTCTGGGATTTCTCATCCTGTTATGCCTACCCCGTATAGTTGACCCGCATCAACTAACCCCCTCTCGCTCAAACCCACAATTGCAGGCGAACATTCGAATCGACCTCGCAAGGACCTCCATGAGCGAAGAATCCCCCCTACTGCTCCCCGCCCCCGCCGAACCGACGCCCAGCACCACACCAAAGCCTCGGGCCCGCCGCGCCCGTCAGCGCAAACCTGAGCCATCCATCACCCAGGTCAGCCAGGAACCCGCAGCACTGGAAGTGGCCAGCGCGCCGAAAGGCAGCAACGAGGACAGCACCTCTGCCCGCCTGCCGGCGAGCTACCCCTACCCGACCCGCATGCGCCGCCAGGAATACGAGAAGGCCAAGCACGCGCTGCAGATCGAGCTGCTGAAGGTACAAAGCTGGGTCAAGGACACCGGCCAGCGCGTGGTAGTGCTGTTCGAAGGGCGGGATGCGGCAGGCAAGGGCGGCACCATCAAGCGCTTCATGGAGCACCTGAACCCGCGGGGTGCGCGCATCGTCGCGCTGGAGAAGCCTTCCGAGCAGGAAAAGGGCCAGTGGTATTTCCAGCGCTATATCCAGCACCTGCCCACGGCCGGTGAAATGGTGTTCTTCGACCGCTCCTGGTACAACCGCGCCGGGGTCGAGAAGGTGATGGAGTTCTGCACACCGCTGCAGTACCTGGAGTTCATGCGCCAGGCGCCAGACCTGGAGCGCATGCTGTGCAACAGCGGCATCCTGCTGTTCAAGTACTGGTTCTCGGTGAACCGTGAAGAGCAGTTGCGCCGCTTCATCTCGCGCCGGGACGACCCGCTCAAGCACTGGAAGCTCTCGCCCATCGACATCAAGTCGCTGGATAAATGGGAGGACTACACCGCCGCCAAGGAGGCAATGTTCTTCCACACCGACACTGGCGACGCACCGTGGACGGTGATCAAGTCCGATGACAAGAAGCGCGCACGGATCAACTGCATCCGGCATTTCCTGCATTCGCTGGATTACCCGGGCAAGGACCCCAGCGTGGCGTACGCGCCGGATGACTTGCTGGTTGGCCGGGCTTCGCGCGGGTTCGAGGAGGATGAAGGGCCTGCGCTCGACAGTTGAAGGCCGGGGCCTGCAAGGGGTGCTCCGGTCTGCCGGGCGCTAGCAACGCTTGGGTTTGCTCGGCAAGTACGATTCAATACGCACATTTTCGCCCCCAAGGATTTCCAGCCCCATGGCCACCAATACCAAGCAACAGAAACGCGCCAAACGCGCCGCCAGCAAAGCCAAGCAAAACCGCATGGTACGCAGTGGCCAGGCAGTGAAAGCCAGCGCCGGTGACAGCACCAGCATCGAGCAGGTGTTCAACAAGGCAATGGAGACCGACAGCTATAAAGAGCTGTTCGTGAAGATGAAGGCCGCCCAGGAGACCAGCCTGGTCTCGATGATCTCGGTGTTCCTGGTCGACCCGCTGCTGGCACTGGTGCTCAAGGGCCACAAGGAAGAGCACGCCACCGACTACATCGTGCTGGTGTTCAACGCCTACCGCACCTGGCTCGATGGCGCCGACGAAGACACCACCATGGCCTGGCTGGAAAGCGACGAGTTCCAGGAAGCCTATATCGCTGCTTCCGAACTGGTGGCCAAGCAGCAACAGCAGCAGAAACAGTTCGGCTGAATGCTCACCGGCCCTATCGCCGGCAAGCCGGCTCCCACTGGGTTTGCGCTGAGCTTGAGAGCAACGGGGTACCTGTGGGCCGGCTTGCCGGCGATAGGGCCAGACCAGGCAAACAAAAAAAGGCCGCACCCTACACAGGACGCGGCCTTTTCATTACAGCCAGCGCGGATCAGTTATCCAGCGCCACCCGCCCGGCAGCCTGGCGCTTGCGGTGCACCAGCAAGCCAGCCGCAACCACCCCAATGCTCAGCAGCGCAGTCGCGATGATCTGCGCACGGTGATCCTCACGCAGCGCCATCACCACCAGCACGGCCACGATGAAAGCAATGCTCGCCCAGGTCAGGCCCGGGAACAGCCACATCTTGAAGTCGATCGTTTCACCGCGCGCCTTTGCACTGTTGCAAGGCATCAAAGTGCAACCCTGTGGTACAACCCTCCACTTGGCTAGGCCTGTTGTCGGGTAACCCCGAATACTCGCCAGCGACAGCGCCTTTAGCCGCAAATAGCCCAAAAGCGCTTCCCAGTGCTGCCCAAAGCTGGCACCATCGCGCCTTTTTTCATCAAGGCTATGGAGCTGGGCGAGACCCTTGCGGACATCTGCGCGACGTTGCGCTGCAGCGATGCGACAAACTGCCCCAGCATTGACCAAAGCCCCTTGCGACCCTGTTGGCCGCCCTGATGCCGCTATGCTAGCTTGGCGCACGCCAGGAAGGCCGCCAACAGCTGGGAACGCACCCGAACACATGAGGACCGCACATGGCCCAGGCCACGCCCGCGCTGGAAATCCGCAACCTGCACAAACGCTACGGCGACCAGGAAATTCTCAAGGGCATTTCGCTGACCGCGCGTGACGGTGACGTGATCTCCATTCTGGGATCGTCCGGCTCCGGCAAGTCCACCCTGCTGCGCTGCATCAACCTGTTGGAAAACCCGCACCAGGGCGAAATCCTGGTTGCCGGTGAGGCTCTCAAGCTCAAGGCCGCCAAGAACGGCGACCTGATCGCTGCCGACAACCGCCAGATCAATCGCCTGCGCAGCGAGATCGGCTTCGTCTTCCAGAATTTCAACCTGTGGCCGCACATGTCGATCCTCGACAACATCATCGAGGCGCCACGCCGCGTGCTCGGCCAGAGCAAGGCCGAAGCCACCGAAGCCGCCGAAGCGCTGCTGAACAAGGTCGGCATCTACGACAAGCGCCACAGCTACCCCGCCCAGCTTTCCGGTGGCCAGCAGCAGCGTGCTGCCATCGCCCGCACCCTGGCCATGCGGCCTAAAGTCATCCTGTTCGATGAGCCAACCTCGGCGCTCGATCCGGAAATGGTCCAGGAAGTGCTTAACGTTATCCGCGCACTGGCCGAAGAAGGCCGTACCATGCTGCTGGTGACGCACGAGATGAACTTTGCCCGCCAGGTGTCCAGTGAAGTGGTTTTCCTGCACCAGGGCCTGGTTGAAGAGCAAGGATCGCCGCAGCAGGTCTTCGAAAACCCGACCTCGGCGCGTTGCAAGCAATTCATGTCCAGCCACCGCTAACGGAGCAACACATGCAGACTTACAAGAAATTCCTCCTGGCAGCTGCCGCCACGCTGGTGTTTTCGGCCAACGCCATGGCTGCAGAAAAACTGCGCATGGGTATCGAGGCGGCCTACCCGCCGTTCAACAACAAGGACGCCAGCGGTAACGTGGTCGGCTTTGACAAAGACATCGGTGACGCCCTGTGCGCCAAGATGAAAGTCGAGTGCTCGGTCGTCACCTCCGACTGGGACGGCATCATCCCGGCCCTCAATGCCAAGAAGTTCGACTTCCTGGTGTCGTCGCTGTCGATCACCGACGAGCGCAAGCAGGCCGTCGACTTCACCGACCCGTACTACTCCAACAAGCTGCAGTTCATCGCGCCGAAGAACGTCGACTTCAAGACCGACGCGAGCTACCTCAAAGGCAAGATCATCGGCACCCAGCGCGCCACCCTGGCCGGTACCTGGCTGGAAGACACCTACGGCAGCGACATCGACATCAAGCTGTACGACACCCAGGAAAACGCCTACCTCGACCTGATCTCTGGCCGAGTGGACGGCATCCTGGCCGACAAGTACGTGCAGTACGAGTGGCTCAAGAGCAAGGACGGCATGAACTTCGAGTTCAAAGGCGAACCTGTGGTCGACAGCGACAAGATCGGCATCGCCGTACGCAAGGGTGACCCGCTGCGCGAGAAGCTGAACAAAGCCCTGGCAGAAATCAAGGCTGACGGAACGTACAAGAAGATCAACGACAAGTACTTCCCATTCAGCATCGAATGATTCGCCCCGACCAGCGCGCCCTTGCGGCGCGCCGGTCCCTAGAACGACCCTGCCCATGAATATCGACCTGCACGGATTCGGTCCGGCCCTGGCGGCTGGCACCCTGATGACCGTAAAACTGGCGCTTTGCGCCTTGCTGCTGGGGCTGGTCCTGGGCCTGCTCGGCGCCCTGGCCAAAACCTCCCCGCTCAAGCCACTGCAATGGCTTGGCGGCTTCTACTCGACCCTGGTTCGCGGCGTGCCCGAACTGCTCTGGGTTCTGCTTATCTATTTCGGCACCGTCGGCCTGATGAACAGCCTCGGCGAAGCCCTCAACATGCCTGGCCTGGAACTCAGCGCCTTCGCCGCCGGCGTGATCGCCCTGGGCCTGTGCTTCGGCGCCTACGCCACTGAAGTATTCCGTGGCGCCATCCTGGCGATCCCCAAGGGCCACCGTGAAGCCGGCCTGGCGCTGGGCCTGTCCAAAGCGCGCATCCTGTCGCGGATCATCCTCCCGCAAATGTGGCGCATCGCCCTGCCGGGCCTTGGCAACCTGTTCATGATCCTGATGAAGGACACCGCCCTGGTGTCGGTGATCGGCCTGGAAGAAATCATGCGCCACGCGCAGATCGGCGTGACCGTGACCAAAGAGCCGTTCACCTTCTACATGGTCGCGGCCTGCATCTACCTGGGCCTGACCGTCGTCGCCATGACCGGCATGCACTTCATGGAAAAACGCGCCGCTCGCGGCTTTGCGAGGGCCGAACAATGAACTGGGAAGTGATCATCAAGTGGCTACCGCGCCTGGCCCAGGGTGCCACCCTGACCCTGGAACTGGTAGCCATCGCGGTCGTGGCCGGGCTGATCCTGGCGATCCCGCTGGGTATCGCCCGCTCGTCGCGGCACTGGTACGTGCGCGCCCTGCCCTTCAGCTACATCTTCTTCTTCCGCGGCACACCGCTGCTGGTGCAGCTGTTCCTGGTCTACTACGGCCTGGCGCAGTTCGATGCAGTGCGTTCGAGCAGCCTCTGGCCCTACCTGCGCGATCCGTTCTGGTGCACGGTGCTGACCATGACCCTGCACACCGCAGCCTACATCGCCGAGATCCTGCGCGGCGCGCTGCAGTCGATCCCCAAGGGTGAAATTGAAGCGGCGCGAGCGCTGGGCATGTCCCGTGGCAAGACGCTGTTCTACATCATGCTGCCCCGCGCTGCGCGCATCGGCCTGCCGGCCTACAGCAACGAAGTGATCCTGATGCTCAAGGCCAGCGCCCTGGCCAGTACGGTGACCCTGCTGGAGCTGACCGGCATGGCACGGACCATCATTGCCCGTACCTACCTGCCGGTGGAGATCTTCTTTGCTGCCGGGGTGTTCTACCTGGTGATCTCGTTCGTACTGGTGCAAGGCTTCAAGCTGCTGGAGCGCTGGTTGCGGGTGGATGCCTGCCAAGGGCGTTAAAACCCCACGGGCTGCTCTGCAACCCACCGCCGTCAAGCCGGCTTGATGGCGGTGGGGCCCTTCACCTCAACCAGTGCCAAGCCCCATGCCCCCTTTCCTCCACAGCCACCAACTACGCGAACGCTTCCTGGCCCTCGACCAGTTCCTGACCGAGCACCAGCAGCTGTGGAAACCCAGGCCCTTCACCACCCTGCGCCTGGACTGGGAAGCCGAACACCCCGCACTGTCCGCCCACCTGCGCCAATGCAGCCTGAGCGATGCCGAAGCCGACCTTGACCCGCAGGGCGTGCCCGCACCTTTTCCACACCTTGCCCGGCAAGCCCAACAGCTCAGCGCCCTGGGCGAGCTGCCCGACACCGGCCTGCCCCCCGCCGCACACCGCCTGGACGTCAACGTCCCGGGCCGTAAGTGGCAGCAGATCGAGGCCTTCAGCCGCCGCCTGAACTTTCGCACGCAGACCCACCACTGGCTGGACTGGTGCTCAGGCAAAGGCTACCTCGGCCGCCGCCTGCTGCAGCCCGGCCAGCAGCTGACCTGCCTGGAGTACGACGCCCAACTGGTCAGCGCCGGCCAAGCCCTGAGTGACCACCACCAGTTGCCGGCAACCCACGTGCACCAGGATGTCATGGCAGCGGACAGCCGCCGCCACCTGGGCGGCGACAAGAGCGTGGTGGCCCTGCATGCCTGCGGCGACCTGCATGTGCACTTGCTGCGTGTGGCCAGTGAGCAAGGCTGCCGCCATCTCGCCGTGGCGCCCTGCTGCTACAACCGCATCCAGGGCGAGCAGTACCAGCCGTTATCCACAGCTGCGCAGCGCTCGGCGCTGCAGCTGTCACTTTTGGACCTGGGCCTGCCACTGAGCGAAACCGTGACCGCCGGCGCCCGGGTTCGCCACCAGCGCGACTGCTCCATGGCCAGGCGCCTGGGCTTCGACCTGCTGCAGCGCCGCCAACGCCAGCGTGATGAATACCTGCCCACACCGTCGCTGCCAGTTGCCTGGCTGGCCAAACCTTTCGAGCAGTACTGCCGCGATCTGGCCGAGCTGCGCGAGCTGGAACTGACCATCAACCCCGACTGGGATGCCTTGGAAGCAGAGGGCTGGCAGCGCCTTGCCCAGGTGCGCAACCTGGAACGGGTACGCAACCTGTTCAGAAGGCCACTGGAAATGTGGCTGGTGCTCGACCGCGCACTGTTTCTTGAAGAGCAAGGCTACGCCGTACGCCTGGGCACCTTTTGCGATTATCCACTCACCCCACGCAACCTGCTGCTGCTTGCCGAGCGCGACCGTTAGCCACAGCACAACCTGTGGATAAGTCTGTGAACAAGCTTGTGATGAATGGTTGGATCCAAGCGTTATTTCAAACGTTCGCCTTATTCCCGCTGCAGCTGCAACCCCAGTAAAAACAGGCCTTTGCGCAAAGACCAGCGGTGCGCCGTATCGGCACGCCTTTCGCGCACGGCGCTGATGCCTCTTGTGCATAAACAAAAATTCGATTAGGCAAACAGCGCTGGATTGGTGCAGCCGCTGCCTGATTGTGGGCGCCGGCTGCCCGGCCCCCACAGGTGCGTTCCAACTCAGTGCAGCTTGTTCTTCGCCATCTCGATATCGTTCATCAGTGCCTTGGCCAGCGCACTGAGGTAATCGGCGGCCCCCAGTAGCTTGTGGTCATCCTCCATGTCGCCTTCGCGCACCAGGTGTTTGATGTAGCCCAGCAATATCGAAACCTGCTCATAGGCGTCGTCCACAGGAATGCCGGGTTGTACGCGCAAGAGATCCACGGGCGGGTTGCCGACTTCGAGAAACGTCTCGATACCGGCTGTGGTGAGAGGCTTGGTTTCAAGGCTCATGTGAACGACTCCCCATCCTGCGCATCGTCCAAACGCCGCTTCGCATGCTGGATCAGCACATAGGCCGAATAAGCCGCATGGTTGGCGTTTGCCAGCAGGTTCAGGCCGGGCTCGCCTGCGTGGTCACGGCAGTGGTCGTCGAGGGTTTCGACCACGACACGCAGGAGCTGGCCGGCGTGGGCGATGGCGTCGGGTGGGGAGATATCGCTGTGGATGGTGAAGTAGGGGTGGAGATGAGAGGGCGAGGTGGGTCTGGAACGATTTTCTTCATGGCAGCAGCTCCGTTGAGTTGGAAACCGCCACGCGGATCTTTCTCACAGATCTAGGTGGCAGTCATACGCGGGGTGAGAAAACCGAGGGAGCTACAAAGCTCGGCCAGACCGAAGTCTGCCCGCGTACGACCGCCATAACAGGCTAGCCAAGTAGCTCCACAACGGGTTTCTCACACCCGGTCACCAGGGTATTGGCGACCCAGGAACGGTATCCCTGGGGCACTTCCCCGCCAACAGTGAAGCTTCGGCAAGCTGCGTAGGATAATTCCCAAGTGCTCCGGTACTGAAGCATTTGGTTTCAGATTCAGAAATACCTTACAGCTGCGCTCCGAGCGAAAGAGCACCACCGCAACTTTGGGAGCGGGTTTACCGCGAAGAGGCCTGCGCAGTCATCACAATGCGAAGCAGATCCACCGCGAGCCCGGCCCACGGTGTATGATCCGCCCCCCAAATCATTAAAAAGCTACGTCGCGCGCTGCCCCGCCAGCCACGCGACCGTCTGGCGTTGCGCCAGAACCGACATGGACTAACGGACCTAGACATCGTGCCCCACGCCAAATCCCTTGCCCTGCTGACCCTCTCCCTGGCCCTGACTGCCTGCTCCAACGGCAGCGGCACCACGCCACAGCACACCAGCAACCTGGACTGGAACACCCCCGGCATGCAGCTGGGCGGCGACAACGGCCTGCCCCTTCGCGTAGAAAGCCCCTGCCGCAAGCGTGGTTGCGATAACGACAAGTTGTTCTTCAACCCCGCCAAGACCGAACCAAACGTCAACACCATCCACCGCGGCTGGTAGGAAATTTCTCCTTTTAAGCCGGTGACTTAGGTCATTTTCAAACAATCGCAAGGAAGTGGTTTACAGGCGCCAACCGATCGTTATAATGACGCCCCATTGCCGGTATAGCTCAGATGGTAGAGCAACTGACTTGTAATCAGTAGGTCCCGGGTTCGATTCCTGGTGCCGGCACCATTCGCAGTATCAAAAAAGGCTCACCGTAAGGTGGGCCTTTTTTGTTTTCGCAGTCCAGAACGGGTCTGCCCCGACAAGCTCAGGCAACCTTCTGCCCCAACGTTTCCCAGCCTAAACAAGCCAACGCCAATGTACGCGGCACAGCTTCTCGACCACTGCTATATCGGCTGATGCTACGTGCGCTAACGCCCAGTGCTTCGGCAGCTTGGTCGAGCGTCATCCGATGCCGCAGGCGCCAGCGGATGAAAATCCGCGTGTTGTCATCCGGCGCTGTCTGGGCAAGGGCGTCCAGCAACAAGGTGTCTGCACCGATTTGAATATCCAGTGCAGGCCATTCCACTGACCAGCCCCCGTCACCCAATACAGCACCTTGGAACGCCTCACGCTTGGCAAGAGGTGCCAAGCCTGGATACGCGGCAAGCTCGTCACTCATATCCAAGTCGAATCGCTGACCATTAGTAAAAGTCAGCTCCAGCCGTGCGCCGGGCCGTGCCTGAACAGCCCGCAGGCGGGGACGCTTCATCGATGCCATTTCATCCACTCCTTCAACAGATCGGCCTGATTGGCCGCGACCCACGCTAGGGCCTCTTGCACCACTTTGGCCGGTGCCTTGCCCTGTGTAACGACAACGGATTCAAGGCTGATCACCACGTCTACACCACCACCGGTCAGGTGCACATGCGGCGGTAAGTGGTCCCGCTCTCTTAGCTCGATGCGGTACTTGTCACAAAATCGGTTTAGTAGAGGTGATCTGAAGATATCGCCAAATTGGCGATGCATAAAGTGATGTCTATTCTGTGAAGGTCACGCCGCTCCCTGCGGTGGGTCACTTCCCAAGCTAAACCAGCCTTCTGCCCTGACGTCCCCCAAAAAGTCGCGATGGCTAGATGCCCTGCGAAGCTAGAGGCCAAGCGTGACGTGGCTTTCAGCCTAGTTATGTATTGTTGGAGCGCGGTACTAACTGGAATTGGCGGAGAAGGCTTGAACCTGCCCCCGAAGACGTCAGCTCAATGCTGCAAGTACATGCTCAGGGTCTTTGTGTATTGCACGAAGCAGAGCACGAGCGGGGCCTTCTGGCTCGCGGCGGCCTTGTTCCCAATTCCGTAGGGTCCCTACAGCAACATTGATGCGTTTGGCGAAGGCAGCCTGGGAGAGACCCGTTGCTTGGCGGATTTTTTTGACCTGAACAGCATCAACGTGGAATTCGCGCGAAGGCTGGCGCTCACCGCGATCGATCTCATCCATCTGTGTCATGCTTTCCACCAGACGATCGAAGAGATTATTTTCCAATACTTCCACCCTTTGTTGATTACGCGAAGCTTCGCTTTCTGTTCATCAGTCAAGGTATCCATGATGCCCTTGCGACAGATCAGAATCATTCGTATCTGGTGTGTCGAGGATGGATGGTAATAAGTCACTCGTACGCGACCATTGGCATCCCAGATCGCATAGCCGGCCCCGTCCACGTCCGTTGCCCAGCACTCACCCCGTCACTCTCAACCCACAGTCCATTTAATTCCAGAAATCGTGCACAAAGCCACACCACAGCCCGTCATCAGGTAACAGTGTTTTACCAATTGCCATGGTTTTCCGCGCGCCCAGTTTCCCTATCCTTGCCCCGGTCATCCTGCCTGCGATGGACCCATGAAACACTCTCTACCCAGCCGTTACGCCTGCCTGGCCATCTGCCTGATTTTCACCTGCGCCAGCCTTCCCCTGCTTGCCACGCTCACTTGGCTCTGGCCGCTGACGGTGATCACCGCCCTGCTCAGCCTGGTTGGCCTGAACGACCTGCGCCAGAGCCATCACGCAGTACGGCGCAACTACCCGATCCTGGGCAACATCCGCTACCTGATCGAAACCATCCGCCCGGAGATCCGCCAGTACCTGATAGAAGGCGACGACGACAAGCTGCCCTTCTCCCGTTCGCAACGGTCGCTGGTCTACGCCCGGGCCAAGAACGAAAGCGCCGAGAAAGCCTTCGGCACACTCAACGATGCCTATAAACCCGGCTTCGAATTCATCAGCCATTCGATGGTGCCGGTGGCAACCCCGGACCCTGCCTCGTTCCGTATCGCCATTGGCGGGCCGCAGTGCCGGGTGCCCTACTCGGCGTCGATCTTCAACATTTCGGCCATGAGCTTCGGCGCACTCAGCGCCAACGCCATCGCGGCGCTGAACCGCGGCGCGCGCATGGGCCGCTTTGCCCATGACACCGGTGAAGGCAGCATCAGCCCTTACCACCGTGAGCATGGCGGCGATCTGATTTGGGAAATCGGCAGTGGTTACTTCGGCTGCCGTACCGAGCAAGGCCGCTTCGACCCGCAGCGCTTCGCCGCCCAGGCCTGTGACCCGCAGGTGAAGATGATCGAGATCAAGCTCAGCCAGGGCGCCAAGCCCGGCCACGGCGGCATCCTGCCAGGGCACAAGGTCAGCGCTGAAATCGCCGCCACCCGTGGCGTGCGTGTGGGCGAGGACTGCATCTCACCGGCGGCGCACAGTGCCTTTCGCACGCCGCTGGAGCTGCTGCACTTCGTCGCTCAACTGCGTGAGCTGTCCGGTGGCAAACCCGTGGGCTTCAAGTTCTGCCTGGGCCACCCGTGGGAATTCATGGGCATCGCCAAGGCCATGCTGGCCACCGGCATCACGCCGGACTTCATCGTCGTCGACGGCAAGGAAGGCGGCACCGGCGCGGCGCCGCGCGAGTTCAGCGACAACATGGGCGTGCCCATGCGCGAAGGGCTGATGTTCGTGCACAACACCTTGGTAGGCCTGAACCTGCGCTCGAGCATCCGCATTGGTGCGGCGGGCAAGATCGTCAGCGCCTTCGATATCGCCAGCGTGCTTGCCATCGGCGCCGACTGGGTCAACTCGGCGCGCGGTTTCATGTTCGCCATCGGTTGCATCCAGTCGCAGAGCTGCCATACCAACAAGTGCCCGACCGGTGTGGCCACCCAGGACCCGTTGCGCCAGCGTGCGCTGGTGGTGCCGGACAAGGCCGAGCGGGTCGCCAGCTTCCACCGCAACACCCTCCATGCCCTGGCCGAGATGCTGGCGGCCGCCGGCCTGGAGCACCCCTCGGAGCTCAAGCCCAAGCACCTGGCACGGCGCATCAGCACCAGCGAGATAAGCCTATTTTCGGATTTGCATCAGTTCCTCAAGCCCGGCGAATTGCTCAGCGGCTCGATCGAGAGCGAGTTCTATGCGCGGATGTGGCGGATGGCGCGCAGCGACAGCTTTGCACCGGAGACGGGGGAAACAGCGGTGGCGCCAGCAACACCGGTACGCCGAAAAGAAACAACCGCGGCATAGGCCGTCTGCAGTTACGGTCAAACATTTGAGTCCAATTATTCCGTAGGGCGGGCTTTAAATAGCGGAAAAGGTAGTCGCCATTACTGAACAGAATCGTGCCGCTATCACCCTGGGGAGTGGCAACCTTCAAGAAAGCACTCATTCAAACATCCCCTGAATCTGGTCCAGCGTGGGCATCACGGCGGGTACCACCTGAAGCTCACAATCCAATGCACCGAGCGCCTTGGCGTAGGCTGCTATGGCTACCGAAAGACTGCCCTTTTCCATGGCTATGATTTTTTGCCGGGGAAGGCCTGCACGATGCGCGAGCTGCATTTGGGTAAGCCCCAGGTTCATCCGGCGAGCACGCATTTGGGTCGCCAGGCGCTCGGTGATCAAAACGTGGTCCATGTCCTGTATCCGTAACAAAAAGTGCTTTATGTAACGTATACGAGACCAGAGAGGAAACCAAAGACCCTGATGCCTGAAGGGATAAGCGGTGTTAATGCACCTCCAAGGCAGCGCTGAAGATGCAAGCCTCAGAACGTCGTACTCAGCGTCACCGACAGGTTCCTCGGGCCAGGCAGGTGCAACCGGATAAGTATGTTCGGGTAAAGCGAGCAGGCACTGTAGGCGACGGCGTACATAGCATAAGCCTTGGTAAGCCATAGGGGCGGAGTGGGCTTGAAGGATCGGGGGGCGCGCTGCGCCCCTTTCGCGACACGAGGCCGCTCCTACACGCAGAGCGTAGCGCGGCCATTGTCACGACAGGGCTGCAGGGCAGCCCCGGCGGGGTCAGTATCAGAAGATGCTGATCGGGTACTCGACGAATACGCGGACTTCGTTGCCGTCGTCGTTGTAGCCGTTTTGCTGTACAGCGTTGTTGGTGCGAAGGAACGAGCTGCGCAGCTTGATCGACAGGTCCTTGGCCGGGCCGTCCTGGACGACGTAGCGGATCTGGTTGAAGATCTCGCGCTCTTTGCCTTCGCCGAAACCTTGCGGGTTAGCGTTGTTGCGGGTGTTGATGTTGTCACCCACCACGTAGGCCAACTTGTAGGTCAGGCCCGGGATGCCGTAGGCACCGAAGTCCAAGCCGTAGCCCAGCTGCCAGGAACGCTCGTCTTCGGCGTTGAAGTCGGACCAGTAGGAGTTGGCCAGGTAGATGGTCGAACCACCGTCACCCACGCCACCTTCGTTCTGGTACCAGCCGTAGTTGTAGCCGGTGCTGCCGGTGCTGCGCTGGTGCGCAAGGGTGAACGAGTGTGCACCGTAGGCGTAGGTCGCGGCCAGGCTCCAGATGGTGTTGGAGTCGCCGTTCAGGCCGGCAGCCTGGACGTACTGCTTGTCGATGTCCGACTTGTAGCCGTTGAAGTCCAGGGTCAGGGACTGGTCGTCGGCGATCGGGAAGACGTAGTTCAGGCCCAGGTAGTGCTTCTTCATCACGTCTTCGTTGTCTGCGGTGTACAGCGAAGCGGTGAAGTTGTCGGTGAACTTGTAGCTGCCGCCGAAGACGTTGATCGACTTCAGGCCGCCACCGTCACGACGCTCGGCGCTCTTGCGCGCTTCCTGGGTGAAGCGGCCGGCGTTCAGCTCAAGGCCCTGGATTTCCTTGGAGGTGATCAGGGTACCGGTGAAGCTTTCTGGCAGCAGTCGGCCATCATCGTACTGCAGCACTGGCAGGGACGGCATCTGGTCACCGTACTTGAGCACGGTGTTGGAGATGCGGAACTTCACAGCCGCGCCGGCACGGGCCAGGTCATGCGGGCCGCTGGCGTTGCCGTCGGCGTTCTTGGTGTTTCCTGGCTTGAAGAAGTCAACGCCAGCGCCACCATTGTGGCCCTTGCCGCCGTCCAGGCGTACGGCATACAGGCCGAACGCGTCAACGCCCACGCCCACGGTGCCTTGGGTGAAGCCAGAGGAGAAGTTGGCGATTGCCGCCTGGCCCCATTCGATCTGGTCATCGGTACCGTGTTTCTTGTCACGGTTGATGTAAGCGTTACGCAGAAGAACGTTTGCGTGGCTGTCTTCGATGAAGCCCTTGCTCTCGGCCTGCTCGTTGGCCTGGGCCTGGGTCGCGGCGATCATCGCCAAAGCGACCAGGCTGATCCTGGTTTTCAACATCTTGTTTTCCTTATTTCGTAATCAAAAACGCTCTGCAATATGACGCCAGGAACCAACGCCCCTTCGTAGGTTCGACGCTATGCGGATCCGAACTGAAAGGCCCGCCAATGGTCGTGTGGCGGGCCTTGTGCAGCAGCATGGCCAGGTCATGGCCAGCAGGCGTTGGCCGAATCCTAGCCGCGTGCGATTACAAATGTCAAAAACTCGTGAAATGCAGGTCGATATAACCAAAATAATGCGATCGAACAGGGCATTTCCTTGCATGTTCGCGCTATCAGCGGGCAATTTATCTTGGGCCAGGTAAGTCGCTTTGTCGCGTAGGGCAATTCTGGGATTAAGTGTTACAGGGCCGGCCTTGGCCCCCAGAAATGAAAACGCCACCGCAAGTGCGGTGGCGTTTCTCAAGGGTGGTGCGGGCTCCTGCCCTGTTCAGTGCCACACGCCCAGCAGCGCTTCCAGCTCCGCATCGCTGATCAGGCCCTGCGGGTAGCGGCCATCCAGCAAACGTCGTGGGTCGGTCGTCCTGACCCGATTGCTTCCATGGTGTTTCAACCAATGTGCCAAGGTTTTCAGCGCTTGGTGATTTACTGCCGATGGGCGCAAAGCCGTCTCACTTGCTGTGTTCATGTCTACACGTACTCCTTACCCCGTGAGCGGCTAATCTACGTCTTGATTGTTACAGAACGGAGTGACCGTACTGCTGAGTTAACTCCCTGAAAACAATACAAAACATATGCCATTTCGACATGCCGGACGTCGCGGCCCAAAAAAACCCGTCAGGCGACGGGCTTTTTCTGCAGCGTTGCTTCAGCGCTTGACCGGCGCCGGTTGCTGCTGAGTCAGGCAGTGGATGTTGCCACCCCCCAGCAGCAGCTCACGCCCGGGGATCATCACCACTTCGTGGTCCGGGAAGACCTTGGCCAGAATGGCTCTGGCCTGGGCATCTGCCGGGTCATTGAAGCTTGGCGCGATGATGCCGCCGTTGACGATCAGGAAGTTCACGTAGGACCCGGCCAGGCGTACAGACGGGTCTCGCTCCTGGCTACCGACCACCTGATCGACGCCGGCGCACTCTTCTTCAGTGGCGAACAGCGGGCCAGGAATGGGCATCTTGTGCACCACAAACTCGCGGCCTTTGGCATCACGGCTGTTTTTCAGCACGTCATAGGCGGCATGGCAGCGCGCATAGTTGGGGTCGTTGGAATCATCGGTCCAGGCCAGTAACACTTCGCTTGGGCTGACGTAACAGCAGAAGTTGTCGACGTGGCCGTCGGTTTCGTCGTTGTACAGGCCATCGGGCAGCCAGACGATGGTCTCCACCGCCAGGTGCTCACGCAGGATCTCTTCGATCTGCGCACGGTTCAGGTGCGGGTTGCGGTTGCGGTTGAGCAGGCACTCTTCGGTAGTGATCAGGGTGCCCTCACCGTCCACATGGATCGAGCCGCCCTCAAGCACGAAGCCTTCGGTCTGGTAGCGCTGGCAACGCTCCATCTCCAGCACCTTGGCTGCCAGCTCCTCGTCGCGGTTCCACGGCGCGTACAGGCCGCCGTCGAAGCCGCCCCAGGCGTTGAAGCCCCAATCCACACCGCGCACTTCGCCCGAATCGTTGATGACGAAGGTCGGGCCGGTATCACGTACCCAGGCGTCGTCGTTGCTGATTTCCACCACACGGATGTTGGGCAGGTCGAGCTGACGACGGGCGTTTTCGTACTGGCCGGCAGAAACAGCCACGGTAACCGGCTCGAAGCGGGCGATGGCCTTGGCCAGGGTGACGTGGGCAGCCTGGGCGGGCTTGCCTCCCAGGCGCCAGTTGTCCGAACGCTCAGGCCAGACCATCCACACCTGGCTTTGCGGCGCCCATTCGGCGGGCATGTGGAAACCGTCGGCGCGGGGGGTGGAGTTGAGGGTTTTCATGGGTAACCTCTGCAAAGGCCCTAGGCCGATGGTCAATTTGGATGCCGATTTTATAACCGATATATATCGGCATTAAAAGGATGAAAACGCTGAGCGGCTGATAAAAATGCCGCTCAGGCCGATAACAATCGACATGAGCGGCATCGCTGATGCTTACAACCCTTCGGACAGGATGCGGTCCACACTGTTCACAAAGTAGTCCACGCTGGCGCGCGTGGTGCACATCGGCGGCTTGATCTTGAGGATGTTCAGGTAGTCGCCGGTCGGCTGCATGAAGATCCCCAAGTCACGCAGGCGGTCGCACAGCACCATGGTTTCCTCGGTGGCCGGCTCCAGCGTCTGGCGGTCACGCACCAGCTCCAGGCCCAGGTAGAACCCCGAACCATGCGTGGCACCGGCAAGCGGATGTTTATCGACCAACGCTTGCAGGCGCGCTTTGAAATACCGCCCGGTTTCGCGGGTGTTCTGCCACAACCCCTCCTCGTCCATCACGTCCAGCACCGCCATGCCGATACGGCAACTCACCGGGCTGCCGCCAGCCGAAGAGAAGAAGTAGCCCTGCGCCTCCAGCGCCTCGGCAATCTCGCGCCGGGTAATCACCGCCCCCAGTGGCTGGCCGTTGCCCATACCCTTGGCCATGGTGATGATGTCGGGCACCACCCCCTGCTCCTCGAAGCCCCAGAAGTACTCACCCAGGCGGCCATAGCCCACCTGTACTTCATCGGCGATGCACACACCGCCGCGGGCACGGACCTTGGCATACGCCTCTTTCAGGTAACCCGCAGGCAGCGAGATGCCACCGGCGTTGCCATAAACCGGTTCGCAGATCATGCCGGCCAGCTGACGGCCACGGGCATCGAGGTCGGCGAGCTTGGCATCGACGTCGCGTAGATAGTCACCGGCACTGTCTGCGCCACGGTAGCGGCCACGGAAGGTGTTCGGCGCCTCGACCGGGTGCACCCAGTCGGGTCGGGTTTCCAGGGCTTGCGGGTTGTCGGCAATGGAGGTGGAAATGGCATCGGTCGCCACCGACCAGCCATGGTAGGCCTCCAGCACGCTGAGCAGGTCGCGCCCGCCGCTGTAGGCCCAGGCCAGGCGAATGGCCAGGTCGTTGGCCTCGGTACCACTGTTGACCAAGAACACTCGGTCAAAGCCCGCCGGCGCCAACTTGAGCAGGCGTTCAGAAAACTCGGCAATGGCCGCGTAATGGAACCGCGAGTTGGTATTGAGCAACGACCATTGCCGTGCCGACTCGGCCACCATGCGGGGGTGACCATGGCCGAGTACCGCGACGTTGTTGAGCATGTCGAGGTAGGAGCGGCCTTGCATGTCGATCAGGTAGTTGCGCCAGCCGCGTTCGATGTGCGGTGGCTGTGCATAGTAGTGCTTCTGCGAGCGGGCAAAGCTGGCGTCGCGGCGGGCCAGCAATGCCTGGGGGTCGGCCAGCGGCTCGGCATCGCAGTCGAAACCCAGCAAAGCTGCAGGCGAGGGGCACAGCGCCAGCCAGGCGGCAGCCTGGGAAGGTGCAGCGAACAGCGGAGGCTGGATGCTGGCGTCCAGGCACAGCTGCACACTGAGAAAACCACAGCTGCTGCCCAGCGCCTGCCCCTTGGCCACGGCCTGCCCGTCTGCGGGGGTATCTTCCAGGCCACTGAGCCACAAGGCCCACTGTGCCGTGCGCAAGCAGCCACGGCCATCGCCGTGGCGCTGCCAGGTCCCGGCTTGCGGGGCCTGTACCGCACTGCCGTTGGGCACATGCAATTCGACGCCCAGGGCGCAGGTGGCCGGCTCGTCAGGGCGGTCGATATGGGTTTGCGACAGGCGATACTGGCCATGCAGGCTGCAAGCAGGCGCGGGCTGCGCCGTCAGCTGACGCTGATCGAAGCCGGGCTGCTCCCAGTTACCGGCCTGGCAGTGGGGGCTGAGCACGCCCAGGTCGACGCGCGTTACCGCCTCACGGGCAAGGTCCGGCAGCAACAGGGCGCAATCGGCGAGGTCCGGTCGGCTCGGTTCGATGCCGGCGGCCTGCAGAATGGCCGCTTCCATCAGGGCAAAAGGCACGGCGGTAGCGGTATCGAAGATCTCCCACTCATGGGCGATGTTGTCACGGATGTACTGGTTGCCCGGGTCCACGGCCAGTTGTTGCTCACTGCTGAGCACCAGCACCGCAGCGCGGTTGAGCACAAGCGGCCACAGGGCGCGCAACTCGGTTTCGCTCAGCGGGTTGAGGGCCTGGTAAGCGCGCACGGCCGGCAGGATGCGCAGCGGGTCGCCTTCGGCATGGTGCAGCAAGGCCGCGCAGGTCACCGACAAGTCGGCGATGCGCCAGGTACGCACCAGGTCACCGAAATCGATGATGCCCTGCAGTTGCCACTGGCGCTGCTCATCGCGGGCCCAGACGGCATTGTCATCGGTGATGTCCAGGTGCACGGCCTGGCTCGGCAAGGCGTCCACCAGCGGTGCCAGGTGTGCGGCGGCCAGGCCAGTGGCCTGCTCCAGGCGGGCGCGCTGCCCGGCATCCTGCAGCACTGGCAACAAATGCTCGATCAGCGCCTGGGCGTGTTGCGGGTCCCATTGCAGGGTGCGCACCAGGCCTGGGTGGTCGAAATCGGCCAAGGCTTTGTCGACCCGGGCGCACAGCGCGCCCAGTTCGGCCATCAGGCGAGGCTGCATGTGCTTGAGGCGGGTCAGCGGCTGCCCTTCTATATAATCGAGCAGGCGGGCGCGCAGCGGTTGGCCATCGATGTCCAGTGCCAACAACGACTGGCCGTCGAGTGCCGGGCGTACGGCAGGTACCGGCAACCCTTGCCCGCGCAGGTAAGCCAGCGCCGCATGCTGCGCCTCCAGTTCCATCTGGGCATAATTGCCGTGGCAAACCTTGAGCACAAACCGCTCCTGCCCCGTATCCAGACGCAAGTTCAGGTCTTGCTGGCTGCCCAGCGTAGTCAGGCTGCCGGCCAGGTCGTAATGCGCCTGAAGCAAGGCATGCGCCTGGGCTTCGCTGAGCGAAGGGCTTGGCAGGCTGGAACGCTGGATCAGGGTGCTGAGGGGCATGAAGATGGAACCTCTTTTACTTTTCGCTTATCTCGCCACTGCCAAGGCCGATACACAAGTGGCAATGATGAAATGATGATCGTGCGTCCACGCTCGGTCATGATGGCAATCCGGGCTGCAAAGCGCCAAGGCGGCTACATTGAACGAGGCCGGTACGGTCCACCCCTGAGTACACTGGTCAGAAAATTGCCATGAACATAATCGCAACAGACATACCCGACGTACTGATCATCGAGCCCAAGCTCTTCGGTGACAGCCGCGGCTTTTTCTTCGAAAGCTTCAATGCCCGCGAGTTTGCGCGGCTGACAGGCTTTGACGCCCATTTCGTCCAGGACAACCACTCCCGCTCACAGCGCGGCGTGCTCCGCGGGCTGCACTACCAGATCGATAACCCTCAGGGGAAACTGGTGCGGGTTGTGCAGGGCGAAGTGCTGGATGTGGCCGTGGACATTCGCCGCAGCTCACCGACATTCGGCCGCTGGGTAGCCACCCGCCTGTGCGCCGAAGACCACCGCCAGTTCTGGATCCCGCCAGGGTTCGCCCATGGTTTCCTGGTGTTGAGCGAATCGGCTGACTTCCTGTACAAGACCACCGACTACTACAACCCCGCCGCCGAGCGCTGCATCCGCTGGGATGATCCACAGCTGGCCATCGACTGGGGCGTGGAAGCGCCGCAGCTGTCGGCCAAGGACCAGGCCGGCGCGCTGCTGGCTGACGCGGACCTGTTCCCATGAGGGTGCTCGTGTGTGGCCACAATGGCCAGGTCGCCCAAGCGCTGAAAACACAGTTGGCCGGCCTGGGCGAGATACACCTGCTGGGCCGCGACCAACTGGACCTGGCACAGCCCGAGGCCTTGCGTGAACCGCTGCGCCAGCTTGCCCCCGGGCTGATCATCAATGCTGCCGCCTACACCGCAGTGGACCAGGCCGAAACCGAGCCGGACACCGCCTTTGCGATCAATGCCCAAGCCCCTGGCGTGCTTGCCGAAGAAGCGCTGCGCCTTGGCGCACCGCTGATTCACTACTCCACCGACTACGTGTTCGACGGGGAAAAGGCCACGCCATACAACGAGCAGGACGTACCCAACCCGCTCGGTGTCTACGGGCGCAGCAAGCTTGCCGGTGAGCAGGCCATCGCTGCCGTGGGCGGCACACACCTGATTCTGCGTACCAGCTGGGTGTACTCGCTGCACGGGCGCAACTTCCTGCTGACCATGCAACGCCTGCTGCAGGAAAAACCGCAACTGCGGGTGGTCGACGACCAGATCGGCGCGCCAACCTGGGCCACGACCATCGCCCTCAGCACCCGCGTGCTGATCGAGCGCTGGCAGGCTGGCCGGGCCGGTGCCTGGGGCACCTATCACCTGGCCGCCCAAGGCCAGACCTCGTGGTTCGGCTTTGCCCAGGCCATCGGCGAGCAGCTCAAGGCCCGCGGCCTGCCCTGCGCCGAGCTGCTGCCGATCCCCTCCAGCGAATACCCCACGCCCGCGCGCCGGCCGGCCAACTCGCGCCTGGACTGCTCACGCCTGGCCCGCGAGTGGGGCGTAACGCTACCGCACTGGCAGCAGGCGCTGATCGACTGCCTCAAGTAGCGCATAATTGCGCCAGACCCTTCTGGCGCATTTACGCGATGATTGCAAAACCCACGCACCCACGCCGTCCCCGCTGGCGCAGCCTGGCCCTGTTGGCCCTGTGCCTGGCCCCTTTGCTGTGGCCGCTGCATCACCTTGCCGAACGCTATTATCAGGACGAACTGGCGTCGCAGAATCGCCAGACCCTGGACCTGTATGTCGCCAACCTGCTCGGCACCCTGCACCGCTACGAAACCCTGCCGCAGATTCTTGGCGAATTGCCGGCGCTGCGCGGCGTACTGGCCGACCCGTTCAAGCTCGAAGCGGTGACCAACGCCAACCGCCTGCTCAAAGACATCGCCCACCAGACCGGTGCCGAGGTGATGTACCTGATGGACGTCAGCGGCAATACCCTGGCCGCCTCCAACTGGGACAAGCGCGACAGCTTCGTGGGCCGCAATTTCGCCTTCCGCCCGTACTTCAACGAGGCCATGGCCGGGCAACTTGGGCGCTTCTTCGGCCAAGGCACCACGTCGGCCAAGCGCGGCTACTTTTTTGCCGCTGCCGTGCATGACCGTGAACGCATCGTCGGGGTATTGGTGGTCAAGGTCGACCTGGACCACACCGAGACCCTCTGGGGCAATACGCCCGAGCAATTGCTGCTGACCGACCACAACGGTGTGGTGATCCTCACCTCGCGGCCCGACTGGCGCTTTCGCGCCACGCGCGAGCTGACCGAGGCCGAGCGCCAGGCGATCATCGCCATCCAGCCCTACCCGACCCAGGCGCCACAGCCGCTGGTACTCAACCAGAACGCTTGGCTGGCCCAGACGCGTGACATCAAGGAGACCGGCTGGCAGGTCAGCATCCTCGCACCTCGCATGCTGGTCGACCGTTCGGTGCAAACCGTCATGGCCATTGGTGGCGGCGCACTGCTGGTGCTGATGCTGCTGGCCGGCCTGGTGATGCAACGCCGCCGGCACTATATCGACCGCATCGACTTCGAAGCCCGGGGCCGCCAGGAGCTGGAAAATCGTGTGGCCCAGCGCACGGCCGACCTGGAAGGCCTCAACAACCGCCTGAAAAGCGCGGTACTGGAGCGCGAGAATGCCCAGCAGGAGCTGGTGCGCGCCCAGGACGAGCTGGTGCAGGCGGGCAAGCTGTCGGTGCTCGGCACCATGTCGGCGAGCATCAGCCACGAACTCAACCAGCCCTTGGCAGCCATCCGCAGTTACGCGGAAAACGCCGAGATCCTGCTCGATCACCAGCGCACTGAAGATGCCCGCGGCAACCTCAAGCTGATCGGCGAACTGACCGGGCGCATGGCCTCGATCATCGCTCACCTGCGGGCCTTCGCCCGGCGGGACCGCCACGCACCGGAAAGCGTGGCCCTGCAGCCGGCGCTGGACGACGCCCTGGCGCTTCTGGCCAAACGCCGCCGAGCGATGGCCGTTGAGCTGATCCGTGACCTGCCCGATGCCACCCTGTGGGTACAGGCCGGGGAGACACGCCTGCGCCAGGTGCTCGGCAACCTGCTGGCCAACGCCCTCGATGCCCTGACTGAAAAAGCCAACCCGCGCCGCCTGTGGCTGAGTGCCGAAAAGCGCGATGACTACGTCTACCTGTTCATCCGCGACAATGGCCCGGGCTTCAGCCGGCAGGCCCTCGAGCACGCCAAGGAGCCGTTCTTCACCACCAAGACCCGCACCCAGGGCCTGGGCTTGGGCCTGGCCATCTGCGAAAGCCTGATGCGTGCCCTGGGCGGTGAACTGCTGCTGGCCAACCACCCGGAAGGCGGCGCCCTGCTCACCCTGCGAATGCGTGTGGCAGCGCCCGGCGCCAACCTGCAACCATCGGAGGACCCCTCGGCATGACCCCCGAGATACAGATCGACAGTCAGGCCCAGGTGCTGCTGGTCGACGACGACCCACACCTGCGCCAGGCCTTGAGCCAAACCCTCGACCTGGCGGGGCTGAAGGTGGTTGCCCTGGCCGACGCCCAAGGCCTGGCCGAGCGCCTGGAGCCCGACTGGCCTGGCGTGGTCGTCAGCGACATCCGCATGCCCGGCATCGATGGCTTGCAACTGCTCGAACAATTGCACGGGCGGGACAACGAACTGCCAGTGCTGCTGATCACCGGCCACGGCGATGTGCCCCTGGCGGTGCAGGCCATGCGCGCTGGCGCCTACGACTTCCTTGAAAAACCCTTTGCCAGTGAAGCCCTGCTCGACAGCGTGCGCCGCGCCCTGGCCCTGCGCCGGCTGGTGCTCGATAACCGCAGCCTGCGCCTGGCCTTGAGCGACCGCCAGCAACTGGCCACCCGCCTGGTCGGCCATTCGCCCGCCATGCAGCGCCTGCGCGAACAGATCGGCGCCCTGGCCGGCACCCGCGCCGACGTGCTCATCCTTGGCGAAACCGGCGCTGGCAAGGAGGTGGTGGCCCGCGCCCTGCACGACCTGTCCAGCCGCCGCGATGGGCCATTCGTGGCCATCAATGCCGGCGCCCTGGCCGAGTCGGTGGTCGAAAGCGAGCTGTTCGGCCATGAGCCCGGCGCTTTCACCGGCGCGCAGAAGCGCCGCATCGGCAAGTTCGAGTTCGCCAATGGCGGCACGCTGTTCCTCGACGAAATCGAAAGCATGAGCCTGGACGTGCAGGTGAAGTTGCTGCGCCTGCTGCAGGAACGGGTGGTCGAGCGCCTGGGCGGCAACCAGCTCATCCCGCTGGACATCCGCATCATTGCCGCAACCAAGGAGGACCTGCGCCAGTCTGCCGACCAGGGCCGCTTCCGTGCCGACCTTTACTACCGCTTGAACGTGGCACCGCTGCGCATCCCGCCGCTGCGCGAGCGAGGGGATGACATCCTGGTGCTGTTCCAGCATTTCGCCGATACCGCCAGCCAACGCCACGGCTTGCCACCGCAAACCCTGCAGCCTGCGCACCGGGCCATGCTGCTGCGCCATGCCTGGCCAGGCAATGTGCGCGAACTGCAAAACGCCGCCGAGCGTTTCGCCCTTGGCCTGGAGCTGGCGCTCGATAACCAGGCGCCCGCTGCCGCAGCACCCACAGCCCCGCTTCAGCTGGGCAACCTCAGCGAACAGGTCGAGCAGTTCGAGCGTTCGTTGATTGCCGCCGAACTGGGCCAGCCGCACAGCTCCATGCGCAGCCTGGCCGAGGCACTCGGTATCCCGCGCAAAACCTTGCATGACAAGCTGCGCAAGCACGGCCTCAGTTTTGACGGTGGCCACAGCGGGCCTGACGACCACGAGGACAACCGCCCATGAACAGCGACAGCCAGTACCTGCAGGGCGTCCTGCACAGCGACATTCCCCTGACCCGTGAAATGGGCCTGCAGGTCATCGATTGGCAAGGGCAGAGCCTGCGCCTGCAGCTGCCGCTGGCCGCCAACGTCAACCACAAAAGCACCATGTTCGGCGGCAGCCTGTACTGCGCCGCCGTGCTGGTGGGCTGGGGCTGGTTGCACCTGCGCCTGCGCGAGCTGGGCATCGACGACGGGCATATCGTCATTCAGGAAGGGCAGATCAGCTACCCGCTGCCGGTCACCGGCACGGCAGTGGCGCGCTGCGCCGCACCGGACGAAAAAACCTGGGAGCGCTTCGTTGCGATGTATCAGCGCCGTGGCCGTGCGCGGCTGACGCTGGACACCACGGTTTGCAATGCTGGCAGCGACGAGCCCGCCGTGAGGTTCAGCGGGCAGTATGTGTTACATCGCTGAGGCGAGCTGGATCAGCGCCTGACGCCAGCTGGCAGCCGCGGGAAGGGCCAGGAAGAAGGGGTTGAGCAGGGATTCGCGTGGCGGGTAGCGGAACGGCTGGCCATCCACGCCGATCACTTCGCCGCCTGCCCCTTCCAGCACACCTTGCGCCGCAGCGGTGTCCCACTGCGAGGTCGGCGCCAGGCGCGGGTAGCAGTCGGCGCTGCCTTCGGCCAGCAGGCAGAACTTGAGCGAGCTGCCGATATTGGCCAGCTCCAGCTCACCGACAGCAGCGCCAAGGCCAGACAGCAACGCTTCCTGCTGTGGGCTGGAATGGCGACGGCTGGCCACCACGGTGAAACGACCATCGGCAGGTGGCGCGTTACGGACCTGGACCGGCTGGGGCTCGCCGCCTGCCTCTGCCCGCCAGGCACCCAGGCCTTGGCCACCGAAATAACAGCGCCCGCTGGTGGGCATCGAAACCACGCCAAACACCACTTCGCCGTTTTCGATCAGCGCGATATTGACGGTGAACTCTTCGCTGCCCGCGATGAACTCCTTGGTACCGTCCAAAGGGTCGACCAGCCACCAGCGCTGCCAGCCCTGGCGCTCGGCCAACGGAATATTGCAGTCTTCCTCAGACAGCACAGGGATCTGCGGCGCCAGCGCCTGCAGGCCGTCGGCGATAACCCGGTGTGCGGCCAAGTCGGCGGCGGTCACCGGCGAATCATCCGCCTTGTTGGTCACCGCCACGTCGGCGCGCCAGAACGGCAGGATCGCCTGCCCTGCCAGGGCGGCCAGTTTCACCACTTCATGCATCAGTTGCTGGTCGTTCATACGTCGAGCAGCCCCCGTTGAATCAGCAGGTCACGCGCCAGGTACAACGCCGCCAGCGCCCGCCCCTCGCTGAACTGCGGGTGCATGGCCAGCGCCGAGAGTTCGCGAAGGTTGACCTTGTCGACCCGCATCGGCTCCGGCTCGTCGCCCTCCAGCCGCTCTTCGTAAAGGTCGGTGGCCAGCACCACCTGGATCTTCTGGCTCATGTAGCCGGGGGACAGCGACAGCTCGGTCAGGTGTTCCAGCTGACGCGCGCCAAAGCCGGCTTCTTCCTTGAGTTCCCGGTCAGCCGCTGCCAACACATCCTCGCCCGGTTCGATCAGGCCTTTGGGCAGGGACAGTTCGTATTCATCTGTGCCTCCGCAATACTCCTCCACCAACACCGCGTGTTCGGCATCGAGCATGGCCACGATCATGACGGCGCCGTATCCATTGCCGCGCCCGACCAGGCGCTCGTAGGTACGCTCGTTGCCGTTGCTGAAACGCAACTGCACGGCCTCGACGCGGAACAAGCGGCTGCTGGCGACGATCTCGCGGCTGAGAACGGTGGGTTTCTGGCGCATGGGGCGGCTCCTTGGCGTGAACGGGTTACTATACCGTGGCTTGCCGACTGAACGAGAGTTTCCCATGCCTGTTCTTCCCTGGTCTGCCATCGATACTGTCCTGCTGGACATGGACGGCACGCTGCTCGATTTGCACTACGACAACCGCTTCTGGCTGGAGCACCTGCCCCAGCGCTACGCCCAGGTGCACGGCGTAAGCCGGGCGATGGCCGAAATGGAGCTGCAGCCGCTGTTCGAACGCAATGCCGGCACGCTCAACTGGTACTGCCTGGACTTCTGGAGCCGCGAGCTGAACTTGCCGATCCGCGAACTCAAGCGCGAGATCGCCGACCTGATCGCCCTGCGCCCAGACGCCGATACCTTCCTGGCAGCGATCCGCCAGGCCGGCAAGCGCGTGGTCATGATCACCAATGCGCACCGCGATTCGCTGTCGTTGAAGCTGGAGCGGGTGGAACTGGCGCCGTATTTCGAGCGGCTGATCAGTTCGCATGATTACGGCTACCCGAAAGAAAGCCCGCAGTTCTGGGATGCGTTGCAGGCCGATATCGGGTTCGAGCCTGGGCGCAGCCTGTTCATCGACGACACCTTGGCCATTCTGCGCAGTGCCCAGCGGTTTGGCGTGGGGCATTTGCTGGCCGTGCGCCAGCCCGATAGCCAGGCGGCGCCGCGCGATACCCAGGAGTTTGCGGCAGTCGAGGATTACCGGGAGTTGCTGGTAGGTCTTTAAGGCCAGATCGCCGGCAAGCCGGCTCCCACTGGGTTTGCGCTGAACTTGAGAGCAGCGGAGTACCTGTGGGAGCCGGCTTGCCGGCGATTGGCCGGAGCAAACGATAGAGATCTGTCAGTCCGGAATCCGCAGCACCTGCCCCGGATAGATCTTGTCCGGGTGCTTGAGCATCGGCTTGTTGGCTTCGAAGATCTTGTTGTACTGGCCGGCGTTGCCATACACGACCACGGCAATGGCTGACAGCGTGTCACCCTTTTTCACGGTTACGAACCGCGCAGCCTGAACGACCGGCCCAGTTACAGTGATCTGATCATCAACGCTGGCCACACCACTTATGTTGCCGGCCGCGAGGATGATTTTCTCCTTCTCCTCCTGGCTGGCCACCTCGCCCTTGAGGGTGATCTTGTCACCCTCTACCGTAGCGGTGATGTTCGGGTTGCCCAGGCCGACGCTCTCCACGTGTTTCTTCAACTGCTCCTCGGCATTGGCATTGCCTGGGGTCAGCAGGTCGATCAACTTCTCGCCGGCTTCCTTCACGAAACTGAAAAGGCTCATTGCGTTCTCCATGTTGACGATAACCTCGGAAACACGAGTCTAGGCCAGGATTTCCTCCCCCGCCCCACTGCG
The DNA here is from genome assembly GCF_047456185.1 of Pseudomonas sp. BNK-30. Lineage (NCBI taxonomy): Bacteria > Pseudomonadati > Pseudomonadota > Gammaproteobacteria > Pseudomonadales > Pseudomonadaceae > Pseudomonas > Pseudomonas sp. BNK-30. The sequence continues at coordinate 5,027,855 of NZ_CP179904.1, read as the reverse complement.
ACCAATCGACGCGGTCTATCAAGGCATAGACCCTAGCGATTAGACGTGACCGGCCCGCAGGCCTAGGCTGGTGCTATCAAAAAGCCGCCGGTAGTCAGCGCCGATGAACAACCAGCCCCGATGAACAGCAAACCTCCGGTCTGCGCGGCCTCGACGCCTCTGGCCTTGCCTGCCGCCAGCAACACCTACGATTACGTCCAGCTCGACGACGCTGCGCGTGCCAGCACGCCGCTGGCCGAAGAAGTCGCCCTGGCCATCGTCTACAACGGCCTCAACCAGGCCGTGATGCTGGTCAGCCCCACCGACCTTGAAGACTTTGCGGTCGGCTTCAGCGTTGGCAGCGGCATTGTCGATGGCACCGCAGACATCTACGACCTGAAGCTTTCCGGCAGCGGCTCGGCGTTGTACGCCGACCTGGAGATTTCCAGCCGCGCATTCTGGAACCTGAAAAACCAGCGCCGCCAACTGGCCGGCACCAGCGGTTGCGGCCTGTGTGGCGTCGAAGCCCTGGAGCAGGCGCTGCCGGAGCTGGCCGAGCTGCCTGGCGCGCCATTGCCACCGGCGCAGTGGCTGGTGGGCCTGCGTGAGCGCATCGATGCCTTCCAGCCGCTGGGCCAGCACTGTGGCGCCGTGCATGCGGCATTGTTCATGAACGCCCAGGGCGAACTGCTGCTCGGCCGCGAAGACATTGGCCGCCACAACGCCCTGGACAAGCTGATCGGCGCCCTGCTGCGCCAGGGCATCGCCACCGAAGGTGGCCTGGCGATCGTCACCAGCCGCTGCAGCCTGGAACTGATCCAGAAAGTCCTGCGGGCCGGCATCCAGACGCTGGTCAGCCTCTCGGCTCCTACCGGCCTTGCCCTGCAATGGGCGCGCAAGCACAACCTCAACCTCATTCATCTGCCCAAACACAGTGCACCGCGGGTCTATAGCCCAGCGGCGGAGTCGTAATAGCCGTGACCTCGTACCAGCCTCTTCCAGACAACGCCCCAGCCTCCCCACCACGCTACAAGCCCTACTACGGCCCCGCCGGTGGCTGGGGCGCCTTGCGCAGCGTGGCCAAGGCCTGGGTTGGCAGCGACAATGCGCTGAAGAACCTTCGCGCCCTGCTCAAGACCAACCAGAATGGCGGTTTCGACTGCCCCGGTTGCGCCTGGGGCGACTCGCCCGAAAGCGGCATGGTCAAGTTTTGCGAGAACGGCGCCAAGGCGGTCAACTGGGAAGCCACCAAGCGCCGAGTCGATGCGGCCTTCTTCGCCCGCTACAGCGTCAGCGCGCTGCTTGAGCAGAGTGACTACTGGCTGGAATACCAAGGTCGCCTGACCGAACCGATGGTCTACGACCCGGCCAGCGACCGCTATCAGCCGATCGCCTGGGATGCAGCCTTTGCCCTGATCGCCCGAGAGCTGAACAACCTGGCAAGCCCCGATCAGGCCGAGTTCTATACCTCCGGGCGGGCCAGCAACGAAGCGGCGTTCCTGTACCAGCTGTTCGTGCGTGCATACGGCACCAACAACTTCCCCGACTGCTCGAACATGTGCCACGAGGCCAGTGGCGTAGCCTTGGGGCAAAGCATCGGTGTGGGCAAGGGCACTGTCACCTTCGATGATTTCGAACACGCCGATGCGATCTTCGTCTGGGGCCAGAACCCCGGCACCAACCACCCGCGCATGCTCGACCCGCTGCGCGATGCCGTGAAGCGTGGCGCCCAGGTGGTGTGTATCAACCCGCTCAAGGAGCGTGGCCTGGAGCGCTTCCAGCACCCGCAGAACCCGCTGGAAATGCTGACCAACAGCGACCGGCCGACCAACACGGCGTTCTTCCGCCCGGCCCTGGGCGGCGACATGGCGCTGCTGCGTGGCATGGCCAAGTTCCTGCTGCAGTGGGAGCGTGAGGCGCAGGCCAAAGGCGAGCCGGCGGTATTCGATCACGTATTCATCGCCGAGCATGGTCACGGTGTCGATCAGTACCTGGCGGCAGTGGACGCCACCTCGTGGGCGCACATTCAGGAGCAGTCGGGCCTTGAGCTCGCAGACATCGAGCTGGCTGCACGCATGTACTGCCGCGGCAAACGGGTGATCATGTGCTGGGCGATGGGCATCACCCAACACCGCCACTCGGTGCCCACCATCCAGGAAATCGTCAACCTGCAGATGCTGCGCGGCAACATCGGTGTGCCTGGCGCAGGGCTGTGCCCGGTACGCGGCCACAGCAACGTGCAGGGCGACCGCACAATGGGTATCAATGAACGCCCGCCGGTGGCGCTGCTCGATGCCATCGAAAAACGCTTCAATTTCCCGGTACCGCGGCACAATGGCCACAATACCGTCGAAGCGATCCACGCCATGCTTGACGGCCGCGCCAAGGTGTTCATCGGGCTGGGTGGCAACTTCGCCCAGGCCACCCCGGATACCGAGCGTACCGCCCAGGCCCTGCGCAACTGCGCGCTGACCGTGCACATCAGCACCAAGCTCAACCGCAGCCACCTGATCCACGGCAAACAGGCGCTGATCCTGCCGTGCCTGGGCCGCACCGATATCGACCTGCAGGCCGACGGGCCACAGGCGGTCACCGTTGAAGACTCTTTCAGCATGGTCCATGCCTCCAACGGCCAGCTCAAGCCGCTATCGACCCACATGCGCTCGGAGCCGGCAGTGGTTGCCGGCATCGCCGCTGCCACACTTGGCAAAAACCCGGTCGACTGGCACTGGCTTGTGGCCGACTACAACCGTATCCGGGACTTGATCGGCGACACCATTGCAGGCTTTGCCGACTTCAACCAGCGCCTGAGCCACCCAGGCGGCTTCTACCTGGGCAACAGTGCAGCCAGCCGCCAGTGGAAGACCACCAACGGCCGCGCCAACTTCAAGGCCAACCTACTGCCGGACACCCTGCTCGACGAGCGGGTACGCGCCAGCGGCCAGGTACCGGACCTGATCATGCAGTCCATGCGCTCGCACGATCAGTACAACACCACCATCTATGGCCTGGACGACCGCTACCGTGGCGTGCGCGGCCAGCGTGACGTGCTGTTCGTCAACGAGGCCGACATCATCCGCCTGGGCTTCCAGCCGGGGCAGAAGGTCGACATCGTCTCGTTGTGGGGCGATTCGCATGTGCGCCGTGTACAGGGCTTCACCCTGCTGGCTTTCGATATCCCGGCTGGGCAGGCGGCGGCGTACTACCCGGAAGTGAATCCGCTGATCCCGTTGGAAAGCATCGGTGAGGGCAGCCATACACCGACCTCCAAGTTCGTCGCCATCAAGTTGGAGCGGGCGCGCGACGACGGGCGAATCGTGTAATCGAACCGTACGGGTAAAAACGAAAAAAGCCCTGTTCCACAGGGGTTCAGGGCTTTGTCACAATTACCTCAGACACACGAAAATCGATAAAGTTTCATCGATAAAACAGTAACTTAGAGAATTGTGTACAACTCGTGCTACTCGTCGGATTTTCGTTGCCAGCGGCCTCAAGGAACTGCAAATTCGCCCTCGTCATCCTTATGAGGCTCTCTTGATGAAGAAGTACTCCTCGATTCTGTTGTTGTCTTTCAGCTTGCTCAGCGGCGTTGCCATGGCCGGTGGCAATACCGAGGCCGGCATTGGCGGCGCATTGGGTGGGGTACTCGGCTCCGTAGTGGGCAACTCCATCGGTGGTAGCACTGGCGGCGCCATTGGTGCCGGCCTGGGCGGTGCGGCCGGCGGTGCCCTGGGTGCCGACAAGCGCCAGCGTGGTGAGGCCGCTATCGGCGGCGCACTGGGCGCTGCAGGCGGTAACGTGGTCGGTCGCTCGGTCGGCGGTACCACCGGCAGCTACATTGGTGCAGCCGCAGGCGGCGGCGCCGGTGGCGCGCTCGGTAACTACCTGGGCAACAAGGCCGATGATGACGACCGTCACGACGATCGCCGCTACCGTCGCGGCTACGACGACCGCCGTCATTACGACCGTGGCCGCCACTACGGCCACCGCAAGCACAAGCGCCACTGGCGCGACTGATACCTGAGACCATCCTCAGGCAGCAAGAGCCCCGCCCTCACCCGCGGGGCTTTTTCATGCCTGCGAACCGAGCTGCAGGCCCGACAAAATGACTTGCAGCGCCTCCGGCAGCGGTACCGGCCGGCCGCTGGCGCGCTCGATGAACACCTGCACCACGGTCCCTGCCGCACAAGCATCGGCCTCTCCCGGGCGATACAGCGCCAGCCGGTACTCCACCGTGCTGCCTGCAAGGCGAGTGACGCCCAAACCCACCTCTAGCACGTCCGGAAAGCCCGGCAGCGCGAAAAAGTCTGCTGCCGAACTGACCACGAACGCCGCCAGCTCACCTTCACGCAGGTCGAATTCAGCTTGCTCGACCAGAAAGGCCTGGATGGCGGTTTCGAAGAAACCATGCACCGTGGCACCGGCAATGTGGCCGTTATGGTCGTTGTCCTGGGGGCGGGTGAGGATGGGGTGGAAGTGGGAGAACGCGCTGCGCTGGGGGGATTCGGTCATGAGATATCCACAATTGGTTACACCGTGAGGAAGCTTCCCACACCAAGACAGGAAGGACTATAGTCGCAATCAACTATAGATTGCATACCATGGTGTATCTGATGAAACTGAGAAAGACACCGATGCCAACTCATCAATTAGATCATGCCAACTTGAGCCGACTGGTGGAATCGGGCCGAATCAACGCTACGCACATCGTCGGCCAACCGGGTGGCTGGGCCATCCAGGTCGATATCAATCAGCAAGAGCACCTGCTGATTGCCCAACGTAGCGGCAACGTAAGGCTTTTCAAAAAGTTTGAAACCTTGGTCATCTACCTGCGTGAGATGGGCATCGACCATTTCGAGGTGGACACCTCAGCCTTTGATCCTGGCCTGATGAGCACTTACCAACGTCCTGATCGCGCTCAAGCGTTGAAGCGGGCTCATGAAGCAGCCGCTTATGAGGCGTGGTTCGCAGAGCAAGTCGAAGCAAGCCTGAACGATTCGTCGCCCGCGATGGAGGATGAAGAAGCAGAGCTGCTGTTCGCGGCTCGCCGCAGCGAACTCAAAGCCAGAGTCCGCTGATGCGCCTGGCTTGGCGTGAGATGGCCCGCAATGATCGCTTTCGCATTATGGACCATATAGCCCAGGACAATCCCGCTGCCGCCATTTCACTAGACGAAAAATTTGCCGAAAAAGCCAGGCTCGCTGCGCAGACTCCTTCCATGTACAAACCCGGGCGCTATCCGGGGACCCGGGAAATCATCATCCACCCCAACTACGTGATGGTCTATCGGATTACAAGGGAAGCCGTGGAAATCATCCGCATCCTGCATGCAAGGCAGCAATGGCCCTGAAACACAAAAGCCGCCCTTGGGGGCGGCTTTCTCGTTGCAACCGGCGACAGCTTACAGCTGTGGGCCAGCAGCCTTGATTGCGTCGGACACTTCGAACTTCTTGAAGTTTTCAGTGAACAGCTTGGCCAGGCCTTTTGCAGCTTCGTCGTAGGCAGCTTTGTCAGCCCAGGTGTTGCGCGGGTTGAGCAGCTCGGTCTCGACGCCCGGAACGGCCTTCGGCACGTCCAGGTTGATGATGTCCAGGTGCTCGGTCTCGGTACCGACCAGAGCGCCGCTCTGGATGGCAGCAATCACGCCACGGGTGGTCGGGATGCTGAAGCGCTTGCCGACGCCATAGCCACCACCGGTCCAGCCAGTGTTGACCAGGTAGACCTTGGAGCCGAAGGCGTTGATACGCTTGATCAGCAGCTCGGCGTATTCGCCAGCCGGGCGCGGGAAGAACGGTGCGCCGAAGCAGGTGGAGAAGGTCGACTTGATGCCGCCGCCCGAACCCATTTCGGTGGAACCGACCAGCGCGGTGTAGCCGGACAGGAAGTGGTAGGCCGCCTGCTCGTTGTTCAGGATCGAAACCGGAGGCAGAACACCGGTCAGGTCGCAGGTCAGGAAGATGACTGCGTTAGGCTCGCCACCCAGGTTGGCTTCGGCGCGCTTGGCGACGTGCTCCAGCGGGTAGGCGGCGCGGCTGTTCTGGGTCAGGCTGACATCGGCATAGTCGGCGTGCTTGTTGCCGTCCAGGACGACGTTTTCCAGCACGGCGCCATGCTTGATGGCTTTCCAGATGACCGGCTCGTTCTTCTCGGACAGGTCGATGCACTTGGCGTAGCAGCCGCCTTCCATGTTGAAGACAACGCCTTCGCCCCAACCGTGCTCGTCGTCACCGATCAGGTAACGGCTTTCGTCAGCCGACAGGGTGGTCTTGCCGGTGCCGGACAGGCCGAAGAACAGGGTTACGTCGCCTTCTTCACCGATGTTGGCAGCACAGTGCATTGGCAGCACGTCGGCAGCCGGCAGCAGGAAGTTCTGCACCGAGAACATGGCTTTCTTCATTTCGCCGGCATAACGCATGCCCGCGATCAGCACTTTCTTGGCGGCGAAGTTGATGATGACGCAACCGTCGGAGTTGGTGCCGTCACGCTCAGGCACGCACTCGAAGTTGGCAACGTTGAGGACCTGCCACTGGTCGCGGCCAGCCGGGTTGAACTGCTCAGGGTTGATGAACAGGCAACGGCCGAACAGGTTCTGCCAGGCGGTCTGGGTGGTCATCTTCACCGGCAGGTAGTGCTCGGCGGCAGCCCCTACGTGAACGTAGGAAACGAAGTGATCCTGGGCGTTGTTGAACGCCTCGACGCGGTCCCACAGGGCATCGAACTTGTCGGCCGGGAACTTGCGATTGATCGGGCCCCAGGCGATAGCGTCCTGGGTGGAAGGTTCTTCGACGATGAAACGGTCAGCCGGCGAACGGCCAGTACGGTGCCCGGTCTCGACGACCAATGCGCCGGTATCGGCTAGCACGCCTTCACCGCGTTGCAGCGCTTCTTTTACCAGCTCATCGACGCTCAGGTCGGTGTACACGGTGTTGTTGGCTTGCGTCATGAGATACCCCATCCGGCCCGAGGCCGAGTGCTCCAAACGTTTTGTAGTTGTCTGTAAAAAACTACTACAGCGAAAAAAGTGGCCGGATTATGCCAGAAACGCCCAAAAAAAGTAGGCCCCTCCTGTCGTAACTGCCCTTTTGCGCAATTCGACAGGAGATTTCCCTGAAATTAAACGTTTCAGTGGCGAGTTTCTGACGCCGTGTCAGTGCCACCACCGGCAAACAGTTGTGCCACATCGCTGGCATCGAAGAAATAACGCTCGTTGCAGAACTGGCAATCGATCTCGACCTTGCCCCCGCACTCCTCAACCAGCTGCTTGGCATCCTGCTCGCCAAGACTGACCAGCGCATTGCCGGAACGTTCGCGCGAGCAGCTGCATTTGAAGCGCAGCGGCTGGATATCGAACAGGCGTACCGCGTCTTCATGATAGAGGCGGTGCAGCAAGGTTTCGTTGGCCTCGGCCCACTCCTGCGGCTTGAGGGTGTTGGCCAGGGCAATCACATGCTGCCAGCTGTCCTCGCGCTCTTCTTCGTCACGCTGGCGATCCACCGGCAACTGCTGCAGCAACAGGCCGCGAGCCTTGCCGCCTTCGGCGTTGAGCCAGAAGCGCGTGTTGAGCTGCTGAGACTGCACGAAGTAATTGGTGAAGCACTCGGACAGGTTTTTGCCGTCGAGCTCGACAGTACCCTGGTAGCGCTGGCCTTTGACCGGGTCGATGGTCAGGGTCAGATGGCCGTCGGGCATCAGCTGAGCCAGGGTCGCGTCGGCTGCTATCTGGTCCGCTTCGTAACGCGCCATGCCGCGGATGTCGCGCTCGCCCGAGCACTCCACCATCAGCAGGGGGATGGGGCCAGCAGAACGCGCCTGCAGGATCAGCAAGCCGTCGAACTTCAGCGCGCCCACCAACAGCGAGGTAGCGGCCATCAGCTCACCGAGCAATGTGGCAACGGGCTGTGGGTATGCATGACGAGCCAACACCGCGGCGTAGCTGTCATCGAGTGCCACCCACTCGCCGCGAATATCGCGGTCGTCGAAGATGAAACGTTGGGTGAAATCGGTATCCGGCAAATCGCTCATAGGTTTTGGCTATCTAGAAATGATGACAAAATGGTTACACGGGATGTCGAACACTCGCGAGTTCCCGTGACAGAGCGCTCACAAGGCGCTCCGATTCCTGATTGCAATAGAGGTATTTTATGGACAATCGACCACTGTTAAAAGCAAGGTGGTCTTGGGGCCCCTTGGCAGCCTGCACTTTGCTGCCCATCGCTCTACTGTGTTTCTGGTTATGGCCCTTTGGCCAGATCCTGTGCCTGACTTTCGACGAATGGCTGTTCCACAGCCTCAATGCACCGCTGGCCGACAACACCACCTGGCGCTATATCTGGACCATCGGCAGCCTGCGCCCCTTCGACATCGTCGTTGGCCTGGTCCTTCTGGCCGTGCTGATTCGGGGCGACTGGGTGTTCAAGGCCAGCCAGGTGCGTGAAGCCTTCTTCGGCTTTTTGGTTACGCTGATCCTCTTAGTGGTGATTCGCGCGCTGTTTTCCAAGTGGGTAGATGCAATGGGCTGGCAGCATGACAGCCCATCAATGGTATTCACCAACGTTGTGCACCTGAGCGACTACTACCCGAACCTTGAGAAGGCATGGGAGCTGAAAGACCGTTCCAGCAACAGTTTCCCGGGCGACCACGCCTCGGTATTGCTGATCTGGGCCTTGTTCATGAGCCTGTTCAGCCGGCGCCTGGTCCAGCACCTCGTGATCTGGGGCCTGGCGTTGCTGTTCATGCTGCCGCGCCTGGTTGCAGGCGCGCATTGGGGGCAGGATGACTACATCGGTGGCTTGCTGATGGCGGTGCTGGCGTTGGGCTGGAGCTGCCATACGCCGCTGGCGGCCAAAGGTAGCGCGTTGCTGGTGCGGTGGACGGCGCCTTTGTTTGCCCTCGCTGGCAGGCTACCGCTGGTCGGGCGCCTGGCGGTGGTCCGCTAGACGGCTGGGGCGGCTGCCCAGCCCATTCAATCAAAATTGCCGTGCAGCTGGTGAATCTGCCGCCGCTGCTTCTTGTTCGGCCGGCCGTCGGTGGTCACGCCCATCGCCCCGGCCTTGCGCAGCTCGGCTGCCTGCTCGCGGCGGCGCACACTCTCCTCGGTTTCTGCATACAGGGCCTGCGCTTCAGGCGCGCCCCGGCGTACCACCGACAGCGCCTTGACCACCACGGTACGCTCGTCGAAACCGGTACGCAGCACGAACTCGTCACCCACTCGCGGCTCCTTGCCGGGCTTGCAGCGCTCGCCCCGGCAATGCACCTTGCCACTTTCGATGGCGGCCTTGGCCAGCGCCCGGGTCTTGTAGAACCGCGCCGCCCACAACCATTTGTCCAGGCGTACCTTGTCGTCTTCTTCCGCTTTGTGTGCCATCCCGTTGCCTCGAATTCTGTCTTTCATCGAACTGTACTACCGTAACTGACGGATGCAAAAAGTCCCCGCCGTGCTTACAGTTCACCACCTCATTCGCAGGGTGTGCTTCGTGAAGACATTTGACCATCTGACTGTAATCGGCCTGCGCGAGTGGGTCGCCTTGCCCGACCTCGGTGTGGCGGGCCTGCGCGCCAAGATCGATACCGGTGCCAGCACCTCCAGCCTGCATGCCACAGAGGTGGAGCCCTTCGAGCGCGACGGCCAGCCATGGGTGCGCTTTACGGCCCACCTGGGTTCGATAGTGCAATTGCGCCACCGCCGCTGCGAAGCCCCGCTGGTCACCATGAAAACCATCAAGAGCTCCAACGGCCATGCCCAGACCCGTTATGTGATCCGCACCTCGTTGGCGTTGGGCGATGGCGTCTGGGAGGTAGAGTTCACCCTGGCCTGCCGCAAGAACATGCGCTATCGCCTGCTGCTCGGCTCCAAGGCACTCATTCACGGCCAGTTGGTGGTCAACCCCGGGCTCAAGTACGTGCAAGACAAACCGGCCTACCCGGCCACCCTATCTCCTGTCACAGGTGCTGCATGAAGATCGCTGTGCTGTCGCGCAATCCGCGTCTGTATTCCACCCGCCGGCTGGTCGAAGCCGGCACTCAGCGTGGCCACGAAATGGTGGTGATCGATACCCTGCGGGCCTACATGAACATAGCCAGCCACAAGCCGCAGATCCATTACCGCGGCAAGCCGCTGGAGGGTTTCGATGCAGTGATCCCGCGCATCGGCGCCTCAGTGACGTTCTACGGCTGCGCAGTGCTGCGCCAGTTCGAGATGATGGGCGTTTACCCGCTCAACGAGTCGGTGGCCATCGCCCGCTCGCGTGACAAGCTGCGTTCATTGCAGTTGTTGTCCCGGCGCGGCATCGGCCTGCCCATTACCGGGTTCGCCCACTCGCCGGACGACATCCCCGACCTGATCCAGATGGTCAATGGCGCCCCGCTGGTCATCAAGGTGCTGGAAGGCACACAAGGGATCGGCGTGGTGTTGTGCGAGACAACCCAAGCGGCCGAGTCGGTGATCGAAGCGTTCATGGGTCTGAAGCAGAACATCATGGTTCAGGAATACATCAAGGAGGCCGGCGGTGCCGATATCCGCTGCTTCGTGGTGGGCGACAAGGTGATTGCTTCGATGAAGCGCCAGGCCAAGCCAGGCGAGTTTCGCTCCAACCTGCATCGCGGCGGTGTGGCCAGCCTGATCAAGATCACGCCTGAAGAGCGGATAACCGCCATTCGTGCGGCCAAGGTGATGGGCCTGAGCGTGGCAGGGGTGGATATTCTGCGCTCCAACCACGGGCCGCTGGTGATGGAGGTGAACTCCTCACCGGGCCTGGAAGGTATCGAGGTGACAACCGGCAAGAACGTGGCCGGGATGATCATCGAGCATCTGGAGAAAAATGGCGGGCCGAATCAGACCCGGACCAAGGGCAAAGGCTGAGGTTTTGGGGCTGCCGTGCAGCCCCATCGCCGGCAAGCCGGCTCCCACTGCTTTGCGGCTCAGTGATGTACCTGTGGGCCGGCTTGCCGGCGATAGGGCCATCACTGACAGCGAAGGCTCAAACCGCGTTACGCGGTAGCAAAAGCCCCAACGGCAACCTCACCCGCGCCTCGATCCCGCCCCCGGACCGGTTGCGCAACTCGACATTGCCGCCATGCTGGGCGGCGATCCGCTTGACGATCGCCAGCCCCAACCCGGTGCCCTTGCCACCCCGCGCACGGTCCCCACGAATGAACGGGTTAAAGATGGTTTCCAGCTCCGACTCATCGATCCCTGCCCCCCGGTCCAGCACGCTCAGCACCACATAAGGCGCGCTCTCGTCGCCCGACACATAGGCGGCCACCTCGACCCCCTTGCCCGCGTGATGCAGCGCATTACCGATCAGGTTGCCCAGCATGCGCTTGAGGGAAACCCTGCGCAGCGGGAATGGCGGAATAGGCTCCAGGCACAAGCGCACACGCTCTTGCGGCTGGTTGTAGGGCGCCACCACTTCGCGCACCAGGTCGGCCAGGTCGACCTCCTCCAGCGGCTCGTCGCGGCCATCGCGAATGAAGGCCAGGAACTGGTCAAGAATCGCGTCCATGTCCTCGATGTCGCGGACCATGTCGTCGCTCAGTTCGTTGTCGCTGTTCAGCAAGGACAGCGACAGACGCAGGCGCGTCAGTGGCGTGCGCAAATCGTGGGACACCCCCGCCAGCATCAGCTCGCGCTCACGCCCGGCCTGCTCGACATCCTCGGCCATCTGGTTGAACGCGCGATACACCTCGGTCATTTCGCTCGGCGTATCACTGATCGGCAGACGTACACTGCGGCCCTGGCCCAACTGACGGGCAGCGAACACCAGGCGCTTGAGCGGCTGGTTGAGCTGGCGCACGAAGATCCACGCCGAAGCGGTGGACAACAGGCCGATGGCCAGGAACCAGCCAAGTACGTTCCAGATCTTCTGACCACGCAACGGGTGCGGATAAAGCGGCACTTTCAGCCAGCCCGGGCCGAGGCTCGGCGCGTTGACCCACAACGCAGGCGGTGCGTGGATGCGCAAGCGCACTTCGGTGTCTTCGCCCAGCTCGGCCTGCATCTGCCGTTGATAGATTTCGCTGTAGGGCCAGTGCTGCTCGCCCTCCGGCACGCCGGAGCCGGTCACCCGGATCAGGCCTGCGGCTTCGGCAATCTTGTCGCGGTTTTCTTCATCGGCCGCCCAATAGGCGCGCAGCGTCAGCGCCACACCATGGCTGTACTGCCGATCGACCAGCACATCCTCGTTCATCAGCAGGTAGACCAGGGTCAGCGCCTTGGAGAACAGGACAACGATCAGCACCAGCCACAGGGTGCGGGCGAAGAAGCTTTGCGGGAACCAGACCGGAGTTTTCATCGAAGGCCAGGCTTCATTTGCCAGCGTTTCCGTCCGGTACGAAGACGTAACCTACGCCCCACACAGTCTGGATATACCGCGGTTTGGAAGGGTCCGGTTCGATCATGCGGCGCAGGCGCGAAATCTGTACGTCGATAGAGCGCTCCAGGGCATCCCACTCACGGCCACGGGCCAGGTTCATCAGCTTGTCGCGGGTCAACGGCTCACGGGCGTGCATGACCAGGGCCTTGAGCACGGCGAATTCACCGGTGGTGAGCATGTGCACTTCTTCACCACGCTTGAGTTCACGGGTGGCCAGCGACAGCTCGTAATCGCCGAAAGTGACCGACTCGTCCTCGCTGCCCGGGGCGCCCGGTACCGTCGGTGCCTGACGGCGCAGCACGGCCTTGACCCGCGCCATCAGCTCGTCCGGGTTGAACGGCTTGCCCAGGTAATCGTCAGCGCCCAGCTCAAGCCCCTTGATGCGGCTGAGTTCGTCACCCTTGGCGGTGAGCATGATGATCGGGATCTGGTTGTTCGACTGGCGCAGGCGCTTGCACGCGGACAAGCCATCCTCGCCCGGCAGCATCAGGTCGAGCACCACCAGGTTGAATACCTCGCGCTGCAGCAGGCGGTCCATCTGTTCGGTGTTGGGCACCGCGCGGGCACGGTAGCCCTTGCTGGTGAAGAAACGTTCCAGCAGGCTGCTGAGCCCCGGATCGTCGTCGACGATGAGAATCTTGTCACCTTCAGCGTTGTTTGCGGTGCCGGTCATGAATAACTCCTCTGAGATCGCCGCGCATTATGGCGTAGCCATTGCCACGCGTGCCGTGAGCATTGTTAGCAGATTTTTCCCCCGGCGCCACTTCCCGGCCTCCGCAACTGGCCTGGCGCCATCACCGCAAGCCGTCTGCGATGGGTATAATGCGCGGCTTTCTCCAGTGCCGCCGGGCGGAACAAGCGCCTCGCAGCCCCCGTATTCACAATTGTCAGGTGGTTTACATGGACAGCATCAACAGCCGTATCGCCGAGGAACTGGGCGTACGCCCTCAGCAGGTCGAGGCGGCCGTGGGCCTGTTGGACGAAGGCTCTACCGTGCCCTTCATCGCCCGTTACCGCAAGGAAGTGACTGGTAGCCTGGACGACACCCAGTTGCGCCACCTGGAAGAGCGCCTGCGCTACCTGCGCGAGCTGGACGAGCGCCGTGCGAGCATCCTGTCCAGCATCGAGGAACAGGGCAAGCTGACCCCTGAGCTGGCCCGCGAGATCAAGCTGGCCGACACCAAGACCCGCCTCGAAGACCTTTACCTGCCGTACAAGCAAAAGCGCCGCACCAAGGGCCAGATCGCCCTGGAAGCCGGCCTGGGCGAGCTGGCCGACGGCCTGTTCAACGACCCGCAACTGGCGCCGGAAAGCGAAGCCGCGCGCTTCGTCGATGCCGACAAAGGTGTCGCCGACGTCAAGGCCGCCCTCGAGGGCGCCAAGTACATCCTCATGGAGCGTTTCGCCGAAGACGCTGCCCTGCTCGACAAGCTGCGCAACTTCCTCAAGCAGGAAGCGGTGCTCAGCGCCCGTGTGGTGGCTGGCAAGGAAGAGGAAGGCGCCAAGTTCCGCGATTATTTCGCCCATGACGAACTGCTGCGCACTTGCCCGTCGCACCGCGCACTGGCCATTTTCCGCGGCCGCAACGAAGGCGTGCTGAGCGCGTCGCTGAAGGTTGGCGAAGAGCTGCCGGGCACCCTGCACCCGTGCGAAATGATGATTGGCAGCCACTTCGGCGTGGAAAACCGCAACCGGCCGGCTGACAAGTGGCTGGGCGAGGTAGTGCGCTGGACCTGGAAGGTCAAGCTGTACACCCACCTGGAAACCGACCTGTTCGGTGAGTTGCGCGACAATGCCGAAAGCGAGGCGATCAACGTCTTCGCCCATAACCTGCACGACCTGCTGCTGGCCGCCCCGGCCGGCCCGCGCGCTACCCTGGGCTTCGACCCGGGCCTGCGTACCGGCTGCAAGGTCGCGGTGGTCGATGCCACCGGCAAGCTGCTGGACACCGCCACGGTCTATCCGCACGCACCGCGCAACGACTGGGACCGCACGATATCGGTACTGGCCGCACTGTGCGCCAAACACTCGGTGGAGCTGATCGCCATTGGCAACGGCACCGCCAGCCGCGAGAGCGACAAGCTGATCGCCGAGCTGGTTAAAAAATACCCGGCGCTGAAGATCACCAAGATCATGGTCTCCGAAGCCGGTGCGTCGGTGTACTCGGCATCGGAGCTGGCTGCCCGTGAATTTCCTGACCTGGACGTGTCGATCCGTGGCGCCGTGTCGATTGCCCGCCGCCTGCAGGACCCGCTGGCCGAACTGGTGAAGATCGACCCCAAATCCATCGGTGTCGGCCAGTACCAGCACGATGTGTCCCAGGTGAAGCTGGCCCGCGGCCTGGACGCTGTGGTCGAGGACTGTGTGAACGCCGTGGGCGTGGACGTCAACACCGCTTCGGTCGCGCTGCTGACCCGCATCTCCGGCCTCAACGCCACCCTGGCGCAGAACATCGTCGCGCACCGCGACGCCAATGGCCCGTTCGCCACCCGTGCCGCACTCAAGAAGGTCAGCCGTCTGGGTGAGAAAACCTTCGAGCAGGCCGCAGGCTTCCTGCGCGTAATGAACGGCGACAACCCGCTGGATGCCTCCGCCGTGCACCCCGAGGCCTACCCGCTGGTGAAACGCATCGCCGCCGACACCGGCCGTGACATCCGCTCGCTCATCGGCGACAGCGGCTTCCTCAAGCGCCTGGACCCCAAGCAGTTCACCGACGAAACCTTCGGCCTGCCCACCGTCACCGACATCCTCCAGGAACTGGACAAACCCGGCCGTGACCCGCGCCCCGAGTTCAAGACCGCCACCTTCCAGGACGGCGTCGAAGACCTCAAGGACCTGGAGCCCGGCATGATTCTCGAAGGCGTGGTCACCAACGTCACCAACTTCGGCGCGTTCGTCGACATCGGCGTGCACCAGGACGGCCTGGTGCACATCTCGGCGCTGTCCGAGAAGTTCGTCAAGGACCCGCGCGAAGCGGTCAAGGCCGGCGACGTGGTCAAGGTCAAGGTCATGGAAGTGGACATCCCGCGCAAGCGTGTCGGCCTGTCCATGCGCATGAGCGATACCCCGGGCGAAAAAGTCGAAGGCAACCGTGGTGGCAACCGTGGCAATGGCGGCAACCGCCCGCAGCAGGCACCACGCCAGCGCGAAACCGCTAGCGCCGCCCCGGCGAACAACGCCATGGCTGCGCTCTTTGCCAACGCCAAGCAGTTGAAAAAGAAGTGATGGAGATCCCCAAAGAGCTCGTTGAAAGCGCCTACAGCCAGCTACTGGGCTGCCGCCTGCAACGCCTGGACACGGGCGTTGCAGAGGTGGCACTGGCGCTTGAGCCGCACCTGCGCAACCGCGGCCAGAAGCTGCACGGCGGGGCCATCTTCAGCCTGGTGGACATCGCCATGGGCCTGGCCTGCTCGGCCAGCCATGGTTTCGACCAGCAAAGCGTGACCATCGAATGCAAGATCAACTACATGCGTGCGGTCGGTGACGGCGAGGTCCTGTGCACGGCGCGGGTGCTGCACGCCGGGCGCCGTACCCTGGTGGTCGACGCCGACGTAGTCCAAGGCGACAAACTGGTCGCCAAAGCGCAGGGAACCTTCGCGGTTCTCTAGCTCACCAAACGGTATCTGCGGTATTTTGCGGCAGTGCGCTGGCACTGCCGTAACCGCGTAAACCAGGCGACAACGCCAGTTCCTTTCCTCCTACCCTTGTAGACCGTCAACTCTACCCCCATATTGGGGCGACTGATGCGTGAAGGAAACCATCTTGAGCGACCTCCTCAACCGCCGCCTGAGCCTGCTCGGCGCCAATCTCCCCCTGCTCAAGCAGTGCCTGCACGGTATTGAGCGCGAATGCCTGCGCGTCACCGACGAAGGTCGCCTGGCTCAGACCCCGCATCCGGAAAACCTGGGTTCGGCGCTGACCAACGAGCAGATCACCACCGATTATTCCGAGTCGCTGCTGGAGTTCATCACCCCGGCCCTGCCCGACCCGGCCCAAGTGCTGGAAAGCCTCGAGCAAACCCACCGCTTCGTCTACAGCAAGCTTGGCGACGAATTGCTGTGGAGCCCGTCGATGCCGTGCACACTGCCGGCCGAGGAGGACATCCCGATCGCCGAGTACGGGACCTCGAACATCGGCAAGCTCAAGCACGTCTACCGCAAGGGCCTGGCCCTGCGCTACGGCCGCACCATGCAGTGCATCGCCGGCATCCACTACAACTTCTCGTTGCCTGAAGCGCTGTGGCCGCTGCTGCGCGCCGCCGAAGGCAACGACCTGAACGACCGCGACTACCAGTCGGCGGCGTACATTGCGCTGATCCGCAATTTCCGCCGTTACAGCTGGCTGCTGATGTACCTGTTCGGTGCCTCGCCAGCCCTGGACAAAGGCTTCCTGCGTGGCCGCCCGCACCAGCTCGAAGAGCTGGACGCCGAAACCCTGTACCTGCCCTACGCTACCAGCTTGCGCATGAGCGACCTGGGCTACCAGAGCAACGCCCAGGCCGGCCTCACCCCCTGCTACAACAACCTAGCCAGCTATACCGACAGCCTGCGCAAGGCGGTGGGCACGCCCTACCCGCCCTACGTCGAGATCGGCACGCACGTCGACGGCGAATGGGTGCAGTTGAACACCAACGTCCTGCAGATCGAGAACGAGTACTACTCGAACATCCGCCCCAAGCGTGTCACCTACACCGGCGAGCGGCCGATCCAGGCCCTGACCTCACGCGGCGTGCAGTATGTCGAAGTGCGCTGCCTGGACATCAACCCGTTCCTGCCGGTAGGCATCGACCTGACCGAGGCGCGCTTCCTCGATGCGTTTCTGTTGTTCTGTGCCCTGGAAGACAGCCCGCTGCTGGACAATGGCGAATGCGGCCAGTGCACCGACAACTTCCTGAGTGTGGTCAAGGAAGGCCGTCGCCCAGGCCTTGAGCTGCGCCGTGAGGGCCAACCGATCGAGCTGAAAGCCTGGGCCAGCGACTTGCTTGGGCGCATCGGCCAGCTGGCTGAGCTGCTCGATCACGCTCAAGGCGGCGACGAACATGCCAAAGCCCTGGCCGCACAGCAGGCCAAAGTCGACGACGCTTCGCTGACGCCATCGGCCCAGGTGCTCGCGCGCATGAGCGAGCATGAGGAAAGCTTCATCCAGTTCTCGCTGCGCCAGAGCCGCCTGCACGCGCAAACGTTCCGTGAGCAACCGCTGCCCACAGAGCGCCAGCAAGCCTACGAGACCCTCGCCCGCAATTCGCTGGCCGAGCAGTCACGCCTCGAGCAGCAGGAAGTCGGTGACTTCGACCAGTTCGTCGGCGCCTACCAGGCCAGCATCCTGGCGATCAGCAACTGATGACCCGCAGCACCACCCCGCGCAAGCCGCGCGCCAGCAGCCAGGCCAGGATCGAGGCGATCCTGGCGGCGGCGCGCGAGCTGTTAGCCGAGCAAGGGGTGGCAGCATTGTCGATCTACAGCGTGGCCGAACGGGCGCAGATTCCACCCTCGTCGGTGTATCACTTCTTTGCCAGCGTGCCGGCACTGCTCGAAGCGCTGACGGCCGATGTGCACCGGGCATTTCGCGAGGCGTTGAGCGCACCGATAGACAGCAGTGCGCTCGGCACCTGGCATGAGCTTTCACGGTTGATCGAACAGCGCATGCTCGACATCTACAACGAGGATGCTGCAGCGCGTCAGTTGATCCTGGCCCAGCATGGCCTGAGCGAAGTGGTGCAGGCGGACCGGCAGCACGACATGGAGCTGGGTGAGTTGATGCACAAACTGTTCGACCAGCATTTCCGGTTGCCGGTAATGCCAGCGGACGTGGATGTGTTTGCACTGGCCATGGAGTTGAGCGACCGGGTGTATGCGCGCTCGGTACAGTTGCACGAGGCGATCACCCCGCGCATGGCCGAGGAAGGCAAGCGGGTGTTCGAGGCGTACCTGGGCTTGTACCTGCCGCCGTTTCTTGCCAAACGCTGATCTTGCTGGGGCCGCCCTGCGGCCCTTTCGCGACACAAGGCCGCTCCTACAGGAAATCGCGTTCCCCTATAGGAGCGGCCTTGTGTCGCGAAAGGGCTGCAAAGCAGCCCCAAATGCCCACATCACAGCTTGGCGATGGACACTTCAGTCGATTTCACAAAAGCGATCACTTCACTGCCCACCTGCAGTTCCAGCTCCTTCACAGAGCGGGTGGTGATCACCGAGGTGACGATGCCGGAAGCGGTCTGCACATCGATTTCCGACAATACCGGGCCTTCGAGGATTTCTTTCACGGTGCCTTTGAACTGGTTGCGGACGTTGATGGCTTTGATAGTCATGATGTGCTTCCTTCTCTATGGCTTCAGTCTGGTAAGTGAGTCATTCAGTGCGCCCAACGCAGTTGCGTGGGCAAAGGGGCTACAGGGTCCGGCTCGGGCGCAGTGCCCGGGGCCGACAGAACACGGTTGAGCACTTCGCTTTCCAGCGCGGCCAGACGGTGCGAACCACGCACCCTTGGCCGTGCCAGATCGACATTGAGGTCCAGGCCGACTGCCCCGTCCTCGATAAGGATCACCCGGTCGGCCACGGCAACGGCTTCGTTGACGTCATGGGTGACCAGCAGCACGGTGAAGCCGTGCTGACGCCACAGGCGTTCGATCAGTTGCTGCATCTCGATACGGGTCAGGGCATCCAGCGCACCCAGCGGCTCGTCCAGCAGCAGCAGGCGTGGCTGATGAATCAGCGCCCGGGCCAACGCCACGCGCTGCTTCTGACCACCCGAGAGCGCTGCCGGCCATTCATTGGCGCGGTCAGCCAGGCCAACCGCCTCCAGTGCTTCCAGCGCACGGGGGCGCCAGTGGCCGGACAGGCCCAGGCCGACGTTGTCGATCACCTTTTTCCAAGGCAGCAGGCGAGCGTCCTGGAACATCAGGCGGGTATCTTCGCGGGCCTCGGCCAGCGGTGCGGCACCGGCCAGAAGCTCACCGGCGCCGGGCTGGTCGAGCCCGGCCAGCAGGCGCAGCAAGGTGCTCTTGCCACAGCCGCTGCGCCCGACGATGGCAACGAACTGGCCGGCCGGAATGTGCAGGTCGATACCACGCAACACTTCACGCTGGCCAAAGGTCTTGCGCAGGCCATTGGCGGCCAGCGGGATACCCCGCAACAAGCGCGGCGGTTGTTCCTTGAGAATGGTCATGCGCCCTCCTTCCTGGCGACTTGGTAGGCCGGGTGCCAGCGCAACCAGACACGTTCCAGGCCGCGGGCGGCGAGGTCGGCGAGCTTGCCGAGCACGGCATACAGGACGATGGCCAGGACCACCACGTCGGTCTGCAGGAATTCACGGGCATTCATTGCCAGGTAACCGATACCGGCGTTGGCCGAAATGGTTTCGGCAACGATAAGGGTCAGCCACATGAAGCCGAGGGCAAAGCGCACACCGACCAGGATCGAGGGCAACGCGCCCGGCAGGATCACCTGGCGGAACAGGCCGAAGCCGGACAGGCCATAGCTGCGGGCCATTTCCACCAGCGCCGGGTCGACGTTGCGGATACCGTGGTAGGTGTTCAGGTAGATCGGGAACAGCGTGCCCAGCGCGACCAGGAAGATCTTTGCCGACTCGTCGATACCGAACCACAGGATCACCAGCGGGATCAGCGCCAGATGCGGCACGTTGCGGATCATCTGCACCGAGCTGTCGAGCAGGCGTTCGCCCCAGTTCGACAGGCCGGTGATGAAGCCCAGCACCAGCCCTATGCTGCCACCGATCAGAAAGCCCAGGCCGGCACGCCAGCCGCTGATGGCCAGGTGCGTCCAGATTTCACCGCTGCGTACCAGCTCGACACCGGCGCTGACTACGGCGCTTGGTGCAGGCAGGATGCGCGTCGACAACCAGCCAGCACTGACCGCCAGCTGCCAGACAGCCAACAGCAGTACCGGCAGCGCCCACGGCGCCAGGCGCTGGGTCAGGGTGGAGGACGTTGCACGACTCATGGCTGCGCCCTCAGCTCTGCGACACGGACTTGGGCAGGATGTCGTTGGCCACCATCTCGCCGAACGGGCTCACGTAGCCACCTGTCTGCGGTTGCTCCGGGCGCTGCACGTCCAGGTGCGGGAACAGCAGCTCGGCAACGCGGTAGGACTCTTCCAGGTGTGGATAACCTGAGAGGATGAAGGTATCTATCCCCAGTTCGGCGTACTCCTTGACCCGTGCCGCGACAGTCGGGCCATCACCGACCAACGCGGTACCGGCGCCACCGCGTACCAGGCCGACACCGGCCCACAGGTTGGGGCTGACTTCGAGGTTGTCACGGTTGCCGCCATGCAATGCGGCCATGCGCTGCTGACCCACCGAGTCGAAGCGCGCCAGCGAAGCCTGGGCACGGGCGATGGTGTCGTCGTCCAGGTGCGAAATCAGGCGGTCTGCCGCGGCCCAGGCTTCGTCGTTGGTTTCCCGCACGATCACATGCAGACGGATACCAAAGCGTACTTCGCGGCCCTGCGCGGCAGCCTTCTCCCGCACCTGAGCGATTTTCTCGGCAACAGCGGCTGGCGGCTCGCCCCAGGTCAGGTACAGCTCGACCTGCTCGGCAGCAAGATCCTGGGCGGCTTCGGACGAGCCACCGAAATACAGAGGCGGGCGTGGTTGCTGAATGGGCGGATAGAGCAGCTTGGCGCCCTTCACCTGGATGTGCTTGCCTTGGTAGTCGACGTTCTCGCCCTCCAGCACCTTGCGCCAGATACGCGTGAACTCGACCGAGGCTTCGTAGCGCTCCTGGTGGTTCAGGTGCAGGCCATCACCGGCCAGCTCGTCGGGGTCGCCACCGGTGACCAGGTTGAACAGCGCCCGGCCGTTGGACAGGCGGTCCAGGGTTGCCGCCTGGCGCGCCGCGACCGTCGGCGAAATGATGCCTGGACGCAGGGCAACCAGGAATTTCAAATGCTGGGTCACCGGGATCAGCGATGCTGCCACCAACCAGGAATCCTCGCAGGAACGCCCGGTAGGGATCAGCACACCACCAAAGCCGAGACGGTCGGCGGCCTGGGCAATCTGTTGCAGGTAACCGTGATCGACCGCACGGGCACCCTCGGATGTGCCCAGGTACTTGCCGTCACCGTGGGTGGGGAGGAACCAGAAAATGTTAAGGCTCATTGGAGTTGTCTCCTTAAAGATGGCGAGGGCCACAGCGGCGCCCCGGCACAGGCGAATCAATCAAGGCGCGCTGGCGACCTTGGTCGGGGGCGTCCAGATCACGTCCTTGATGCTCAGCGGCTTGGGAATCAGCTTCAGCGCCTGGAAGGTGTCGGCGATTTTCTGTTGTGCGGCCACCACCTCGGGGGTCAGCGGCGCGGCACCGTAGCCTTGGCGCTTGACCGAAGTCAGGGTGATGTCGGCGGGCAGCCCGAGCAGCGCAGCGACCTGGTCGGTCACCTCCTGCGGGTTGGCCTGTGACCATTTGCCCACGGCGCGTACTTCTTCGATGAGGGCGTTGATCACAGCCGGATGCTGGGTCGCGTAGTTGCGGGTAGCCAGGTAGAACTGGTGGTTGTCGACCAGGTCTTTGCCGTCACGCAGGGTGCGTGCCTGCAGCTGCTGTTCGGCGGCGGCCTGGTACGGGTCCCAGATCACCCAGGCATCGACGCTGCCACGCTCGAACGCGGCGCGGGCATCGGCCGGCGGCAGGTAGACGGGCTGTATATCGCTGTACTTGAGGCCGGCCTCTTCCAGGGCGCGGACCAGCAGGTAGTGCACGTTCGAACCTTTGTTGAGCGCAACTTTCTTGCCTTTGAGTTCCTTCACCGACTGGATCGGCGAACCCTTCGGTACAAGGATCGCTTCACTGTGCGGCGCAGGCGGTTCGTAGGCCACATAGAGCAGATCGGCACCGGCGGCCTGAGCGAATACCGGCGGCGTTTCACCAGTTACGCCAAAGTCGATGGAGCCGACATTCAAGCCTTCGAGAAGCTGCGGGCCACCTGGGAATTCGGTCCATTGCACCTGGATGCCCTGATCGGCCAGGCGCTTTTCCAGCGTGCCCTTGGCTTTGAGCAGCACCAGGGTGCCGTATTTCTGATAGCCGATACGCAGGCTTTCAGCCTGGGCTTGGGTAATGACGCCGAAGGACACAGCCGCCGCAAACAGGGCGACCAGACCACGACGCAAGAAGACTGTGCGCATGGCGCTCTCCTGTGCGAGTAGGTTCGGGTTGCACCTGCTTGCCTCGTTGACGGGCGAGTAAGGTGGATGACGCGATAAAGCCGTTGTGCCGGTTCAGATGCTCCAGCGCTGGAAGTGTTGCACCTGAGGGCTGACATTAGCAGCCTTGGTATATTCCTAGAAATCATATTTTTTTATTTGTTTATTCCATAAAGTACTTTGGTGATTCTTTGATATTGGGGCCGCTTTGCGGCCCTTTCGCGACACAAGGCCGCTCCTACGAGGAGCCGCGCCTTGTGTCGCGATGGGCTGCGCAGCAGCCCCACGCCTGAAGCGGTTTGTGCAGGCATAAAAAAGGGCCGTCGAAACGGCCCGAATATCCCTGCTATGGCTAAGAGCAATGCAACGAGAATGCTTCAGCGATTGGGTTGCGGGGTCAGCCGCAGATAGGGTTTTACAGCCCGGTAGCCTTTCGGGAAGCGCTGCTTGATCTCGTCCTCATCCTTCAGCGAAGGCACGATCACCACTTCGTCGCCATCCTGCCAGTTACCTGGGGTGGCCACCTTGTGGTTGTCGGTGAGCTGCAGCGAGTCGATCACCCGCAGTATTTCGTTGAAGTTGCGCCCGGTACTGGCTGGATAGGTAATGGTCAGGCGCACCTTCTTGTTCGGGTCGATGACGAACAGCGAGCGCACGGTCAGGGTGTCGCTGGCGTTCGGGTGGATCAGGTCGTACAGGTCGGAAACCTTGCGGTCGGCGTCGGCGATGATCGGGAAGTTGACCACGGTGTTCTGGGTCTCGTTGATGTCCTCGATCCACTTGTGGTGCGAGTCGACCGGGTCTACGGACAGGGCGATGGCCTTGACCCCACGTTTGGCGAAGTCGTCCTTGAGCTTGGCGGTCAGGCCCAGCTCGGTGGTGCACACCGGGGTGAAGTCGGCCGGGTGAGAGAACAGCACACCCCAGCTGTTACCGAGCCACTCGTGGAAGCGGATCGTACCTTCGCTGGAATCTTGTTCGAAGTCGGGGGCGATGTCGCCGAGTTTGAGGCTCATGGGGTGTGGCTCCTGGGCTATGGGCTGGCCTTGTGAGGTTCAATGTGCCTGCATTTCGATAAAAACAAAAAGAATAAATAACGATTTATTTATAACCATAAGGAATACAAAATGACGAGCACAAAAAAGCCTCGCGCTAGGCGAGGCTCTTTTTCACAACTACGTTTTACATGAAGTTGTAAGTGTAGTTCACGATGAAGCGGGTCTGGTCCTTATCGACAGGAGCCTCGCCTTCGCCGCGGTAAATACCGTGACGCAGGCTTGCACCCAGACCTTTCAAGGTGCCTTCTTGAATCACGTAGTCGACACGAGCGTCGCGTTCCCATTCGTGGTAAGTACCGCTACCAGATTGGTTACGGATATCGGTACCACGCAGGTAGGAGACCGACGCCTTCAGGCCAGGGACGCCAACACGGGCGAAATCATAGCTGTACTGGCCGAACGTAGTGTTGGTACCAGCGCGGGCGAACTGGTTGATCATGCTGTCGGTGAACAGGTAGAAGCTGGCACCACCAGCGCCTTCCAGGTTGCCATTACCATCCTCGACGTTACCTTGGTTCAGCCAGACGAAGCCACCGTCATCGCTGACCTGCTGATGGCCAACCATCAACGCATGGCCACCCAGGGTGTAGGTGAACATGGCCGACCAGGTCTTGTTGTCGATCTCGCCAGCATTTTTAGCGTAACCGCCGTTGTTGTTGAAGAAGTACTCACCACCATCGCCGTTCTTCCCGTCGCTGCTGCTGTCGAAGTAGCGAAGGTCAGTCTTGAACGAGGAATCGTCCGAAAGTTTAAAGACGTGGGTTGCACCCAGGAAGTGCTGTTTGTAGAAGTCCTTCAGGTTCGAGTAGTAGTACTGCAGGGTCAGATCTGGAGTGAGCTTGTAGTCCAGACCGCCGTAGTAGAACTTGTTGCTGTCAACCGCAGAGCCGGCAACAGACAAGCCCGTGCGGTTGCTCGAAGCACGACCCATGGCGTGAGTCAGCTGACCTGCGTTGATGGTCAGGTTGTCGATTTCCTTCGACTGAATGGTACCGCCTTCAAAAGTTTGCGGCAGCAGACGGCCATCGTTGGCAACCAGGATTGGCAGATTCGGCGCCAGCGCGCTACCGAAATGGGCCTCGGTCTTCGAGAAGCGAGCCTTGGCATTACCGCCAATACGAGCCCAATCGTGGACTGCAGAACCATCGGAATCGCTTGGGAAGAAGCTGTTGTTGGCATCTGGACGGCTGCCACGGCCACCATCAAGGTGAATACCCCACAGCGCTTGTACATCAACACCAAAGCCTACGACACCCTGGGTGAAACCAGACAGGTAGTCGAGCTTGAAACCCTGACCACTTTCTTCCTGGTCGGTACCGCCATCACGGTTGTCATCGTTGAAATACATGGTGCGCGAGCTCAAAGACAATTTGCTGTCTTCAACGAAACCGGCAGCGCCTGCTTGTTGGGCGAGAACCCCCAGTGCCACGGCCAGAGCCAGGCTGGACTTGTACATGTTTTGCTCCTCTACGTTCTAATTTTTGTGTATCTCTGGCGGCGGGATCTGATGCCCTGCTCACCGTGGACTGGCGATTTAGTCCCAAAGAGTGACCAGCAAGTCAATCGTTACTGAACATTTCACGACTTTGGTCTAAGACGCCACCTGCGCTACAGGATAATGACAATCCTATAAATCCAAAATGACCGTTTTATGAATTTGTAAGATTTTTAAGGCATATGGTTGAAACCTTTACTGCCAAAAGCTGTATCGGCAGACGCTTGTAATAGCTTTAGGTTATTTGCAAACGTTTGCTCATATCCTTATTTCCAATCGCCCTGTTAAGCGGAAAAAGACCGACCATTTCACTTGGTCTTCGCCCAGAAGCCTGATCAAGCCCTTCAGCTTAAAGCGAATGGCTCCTATGCTAATTCCAAAAAGTTATTTATTTTCTATTTCTTAGATCATCTAGCCTTCTTGCCATTCAGCACACCGATTGCCTGACAAGAGGTTCGACCATGATCCCGCACACGCCACTGCGCTTGCTCGCCGCCCTGACCCTCGCCGGAACCAGCTGGTTCGCCCAGGCCGCCGACCTGACCGTCGCCTACCAGACCACCGTCGACCCGGCCAAGGTGGCCCAGGTCGATGGCGACTACGAAAAAGCCAGCAAGGCCAGCATCGACTGGCGCAAGTTCGATAACGGCGCTGATGTGATCACTGCAGTGGCCAGCGGCGACGTGCAGATCGGCTACCTGGGCTCAAGCCCGCTGGCCGCTGCCGCCACCCGCAAGCTGCCGGTGGAAACCTTCCTGATCGCCACCCAGATCGGCGCCGGCGAAGCGCTGGTGGCCCGCGACAGCATCAAGACCCCACAAGACCTGATCGGCAAGAAAGTCGCCGTGCCCTTTGTTTCCACCGGCCACTACAGCCTGCTGGCCGCACTGAAGAGCTGGAACATCGACCCGTCCAAGGTGCAGATCCTCAACCTCGCCCCACCGGCGATCATCGCTGCCTGGAAGCGCGGCGACATCGACGCCACTTACGTCTGGGACCCGGCCCTGGGCGTGGCCAAGGAAAACGGCAAGGTGCTGATCACCTCCGGGGAACTGGCCGAGAAAGGCGCACCGACCTTCGATGCCTGGATCGTGCGCAAGGACTTCGCCGACAAGCACCCCGAGGTGGTCAAAGCCTTCGCCAAGGTCACCCTCGACGCCTACGCCGACTACCGCAAAGACCCGCAGGCCTGGCTTGCCAACAAGGACAACGTGGCCAAGCTGGTGAAGCTGTCCGGTGCCAAGGCCAGTGATATTCCTGCTCTGTTGCAAGGCAACGTCT
Source organism: Pseudomonas sp. BNK-30 (assembly GCF_047456185.1). Classification (NCBI taxonomy): domain Bacteria; kingdom Pseudomonadati; phylum Pseudomonadota; class Gammaproteobacteria; order Pseudomonadales; family Pseudomonadaceae; genus Pseudomonas; species Pseudomonas sp. BNK-30. The sequence continues at coordinate 5,001,513 of NZ_CP179904.1, read as the reverse complement.
ACCCGCTGGCCGCCGACCAGGCCAACGCCCTGGGCGCACCGACCACTCAAGCGCTGACCGACACCGCCACCTTCCTCAAGCAGCAAGGCAAGGTCGACGCCGTGTTGCCGGACTATTCGGCCTACGTCAGCGCCAAGTTCTTGCCCAATTGATCCGGAGCCCGTCATGGCCTTGCTAGAACTGGAGCGCATCAGCGCACAGTACCCCGGCGCCAGCACCCCTGTGCTGGCCGACATCAACCTCAGCCTGGGCCCAGGCCAGCTGCTGGTAGCACTGGGCCCCTCCGGCAGCGGCAAGACATCGCTGCTCAACCTGATCGCGGGCTTTGTCGCCCCCAGCGGCGGGCGCATCACCCTTGACGGCGTGCCGGTGCAAGGCCCCGGCGCCGAACGCGGCGTGGTGTTTCAGGACGATGCTCTGCTGCCGTGGCAGAACGTGCTGGGCAACGTCGCCTTCGGTTTGGAGCTGGCTGGTGTAGCCCGCGGCAAGCGAGAGGCCAAGGCACGGGAAATGCTGGCACTGGTCGATCTGGATGGCTTTGGCGAGCGGCGCATCTGGCAACTGTCCGGTGGCCAGAAGCAGCGTGTGGGCCTGGCCCGCGCGCTGGCGGCCGACCCAAGGGTACTGCTGATGGACGAGCCGTTCGGCGCCCTCGATGCGTTCACCCGCGAGCAGATGCAGGAACTGTTGCTGCAGGTCTGGCAGCGCACCGCCAAACCGGTGTTCCTGATCACTCACGACATTGAAGAAGCCGTATTCCTTGCAACCGAACTGGTGCTGTTGGCCCCAGACCCAGGCCGCGTGGTCGAGCGCCTGCAGCTGGACTTCGGCCAACGTTATGCCGCTGGCGAATCGGCCCGGGCCATCAAGTCTGACCCACGCTTCATTGAAACCCGCGAGCATGTGCTGGCGCGGGTTTTCTCTCAACGCCAAAGCCTGCAGGAGCACGCATGAGCAGCCTTGATCTGCCGGTCGCCAGCAAGCGCGACAGCCAAGCCCGGCCCGTTGATAAAGCGCGCCGCCAGCTTTCCACCCGCTGGATCAGCACGCTAACCCTGGCCAGCCTGCTGCTGGTCTGGTGGCTGGTGACCGCCGCCGGCTGGATCGAGCCACTGTTCCTGCCAGCGCCCGGCGACATCCTGGCCAAAGCCTGGAGCTTGCTCACCCAAGGCTACATGGACGCCAGCCTGTGGCAACACCTGGGCGCGAGCCTGGGCCGCATCGGCCTGGCGCTGGTTGCCGCGACCCTGACCGCCATCCCGGCTGGTATCGCCATCGGCTACAACCGTGTGGCCCGCGGCATCCTCGACCCACTGATCGAGTTCTACCGCCCCATACCGCCACTGGCCTACCTGCCACTGATCGTCATCTGGTGCGGTATCGGCGAGTTGTCCAAGGTACTGCTGATCTACCTGGCAATCTTCGCCCCGATCGCCATCGCTACGGCCACCGGCGTGCGCACCGTCGACCCGGCCAGATTGCGCGCTGCGCAATCGCTGGGGGCGACCAAGGTGCAACTGATCCGCCATGTGATCGTGCCCAGCGCCCTGCCCGACATACTCACCGGCATCCGTATCGGCCTGGGTGTGGGCTGGTCGACCCTTGTAGCCGCCGAGCTGATCGCTGCCACCAGCGGCCTGGGCTTCATGGTGCAGTCGGCGGCGCAGTTTCTGGTGACCGACGTGGTGGTGCTGGGCATCCTGCTGATCGCCCTGATCGCCTTCGCCCTGGAGATGGGCCTGCGCGCCCTGCAGCGCAAGCTGGTGCCCTGGCATGGGCAAAGCCACTGACCGATTGCGGACTGACCACGCCGGCTACCCGGCGCCTGGAGTGAGAAAAGACATGAGCCTGACCGTTACCCCCCTCAGCCCGGCCCTCGGCGCCCAGATCAGCGGCGTGGACATCGGCCGCGAGATTAACGTCGAGCAGCGCGACGCCATCGAGCAGGCACTGCTCCAACACCAGGTGTTGTTCTTCCGGGACCAGCCGATCACACCCGAGCAGCAAGCGCGCTTTGCCGCGCGCTTCGGCGACCTGCACATCCACCCGATCTACCCCAACGTACCGCAAACCCCGCAGGTGCTGATACTCGACACTGCGGTCACCGACGTACGCGATAATGCCGTGTGGCACACCGACGTAACCTTCCTGCCGACCCCGGCACTGGGTGCGGTGCTCAGTGCCAAGCAGTTGCCGGCCTATGGCGGCGATACCTTGTGGGCCAGCGGCATTGCCGCCTTCCAAGCCCTGTCGGCCCCGCTGCGCGAGATGCTTGATGGCCTGACTGCAACGCACGATTTCACCAAGTCGTTCCCGCTCGAGCGCTTTGGCACTACGCCTGAGGACCTGGCGCGCTGGGAAGCGACCCGGCGCAACAACCCGCCGCTGTCACACCCGGTTGTTCGTACGCACCCGGTGAGCGGCCGCAAGGCGTTGTTCGTCAATGAAGGGTTCACCACGCGGATCAATGAGCTGAGCGAGTTGGAGAGCGAGGCGCTGCTCAAGCTGCTGTTCGCCCATGCGACGCGGCCGGAGTTCAGCATCCGCTGGCGTTGGCAGGAGAACGACGTGGCGTTCTGGGACAACCGCGTCACTCAGCATTTTGCGGTGGATGATTACCGGCCGAACCGGCGGGTGATGCATCGGGCGACCATCCTGGGGGATGCGCCGTTCTGAAAGAACCTTGGGAGGCCTTTGGCCTCCTTTCGCGACACAAAGCCGCTCCTACAGGCCTGTAGGAGCGGCCTTGTGTCGCGAAAGGGCCGCAAAGCGGCCCCAGCGATCTACCTGACCAGATGCAAGAACTGCATATGCCGCTCGTACTGGTCGAGGATGTCGTTGATGATCTGCTCCTTGCTGTAGCCCACCAGGTCGTAGTTCTGGCTGCCCTCGCTAAGGTGCACCTCCGCCCGGTAATAACGGCGGTTCTTCAAATCCTGCGTCCCCAACCCACCCAGCGCGAACGACGGTGTGAAATACCCGCGCATCTGCACCTGATAGATGAACGGCTGCTCTTCACCATGGCCGACCTTCAGGCTGACGTTGTCGTGGCTAGGGTCATCCTGGGTCACCAGTACCAGGCCTTTCTGCTCGAACACCTCGCGCACATCGGCAATCGCCGGGCGCACCACGTCGTCCATGAAGCGGTACACCTCATCGCGTGACGGGAAGTGCACCGCCTGGCTCAGGCGCTGGCGCCAACCACCACGGCCACGGCGGGACTGCGCGAACGGTGCCAGCGAATGCAACTGGGCGATCTGGCGCTGCGACTCAAGGTAGAACGCCTTATGCAGGCCCCACATCATGCACAGCAGGATCAACGAGAACGGCAGCGAGGTCAGCACCACCGCCGATTTGAGCGAATCGATGCTGCCGGCGAACAGCAGGCTGCTGGTGATCAGCGCGGTCATCGCGCCCCAGAAGATCCGCAACCAGTTCGGGCCGTCTTCATCAGCACCGCCATCCTTGGCGGACAAGGTCGACAGCACCACCGTGCCCGAGTCCGCCGATGTGACGAAGAACACGAAGCTGATGAACACCGTCACCGCGATGACGGTCTTGCTCCACGGGTAGGTCTCCAGCAGCAGGTACAGGCTCATCGACGGGTTATCGATGGCCGACTGGCCGAGCGCGGTCATGCCGTGGTTCAGCACCTGGTCCAGCGCGCTGTTGCCGAAGATCGACATCCACGCCAGGGTGAAGCCCAGCGGGATCAGCAGCACACCGAAGACGAATTCACGGATGGTGCGGCCACGCGAGATACGGGCGATGAACAGCCCCACGAAAGGCGCCCAGGCAATCCACCAGGCCCAGTAGAACACCGTCCAGCCGCCCAGCCAGTCGCGGTTTTCGCCGTAGGCGTAAACGTCGAAGCTCTTGCGTGGCAGGGCGCCGAGGTAATCGCCAAGGTTCTGGATCAGGGTATTGAACAGGTGCTGGGTGGGCCCGGCGAACAGCACGAACAGCAGCAGGGCACAGGCCAGGAACAGGTTGATGTCGCTCATCACCCGCACACCTTTCTCCACCCCCGCGACCGCTACGGCCACCGCAGCGCCCATCATCAGGACGATGAGCGCGATCTGCACCCATTGGCTATGGCTGATGCCGAACAGGTAGTCGAGGCCGGCATTGAGGTGCAGCACCCCGAAGCCCATGTCGGCGCCCAGGCCGAACACCGTGGCGATGATGCCGAAACCGTCTACCGCGTAACCGATCGGCCCGTTGATACGCTTGCCGATCAGCGGGTACAGCGCCGAACGCAAAGCCAGCGGCAGGTTGTGGCGGTAGGCGAAGTAGGCCAGCGCCATGCCGACGAAGGCAAACACGCCCCAGCCATGCAGGCCCCAGTGCAGGAACAGTATCTGCATCGCCTGGCGCCCGGCCTCCGCCGTGCCCGCCTCACCCTGGGGGGGCTGGAGCATGTGGGTCAGGGGTTCGGAAACGCAGAAGAAGAACAGCGTGATGCTGATACCGGCGGCGAACAACATGCCGGCCCACGACAGGTAGCTGAACTCGGGTTCGTCGTGGTCGGCACCGAGCTTGATCTTGCCGTAGCCGGACAAGGCGGTGACCACCACGAAGACCAGGTACAGGGTCATGGCCAGCATGTAGTACCAGCCGACCGTGTTGGCCGCCCAGTTCTGCGCTGCCAAGAGCCAGTCGCCCGCTGCTTGCGGTTGGGCGATGACCACCAGGCCGAAGATGAGGATGAAGCTTGCCGCAAAATAGAACACCGGAGGGTTCATGCGGATCTGGCTGTTGGAAGGGGTCGGTGCACTCATGGGGCATGCACCTCGTCGATTGACGTGAGGTTCGGAATGAACGGGTTCAGCAAAGGAATCCTCCTGTTGAACACCGGCAGCGGACCAGCGTTTTTTCGTTGAACAAGCGTTCAAGTTAAACATGGATCGGGATTCGATGCGACCCGGGCTGCTGATCGGCACATTCCTGCACCGGCGATAGGGCCGGTACAGGCAGTGAAGCATTCAGGTCAATTCTTGCCCTGGCAATCCAACTGTAGATTGGCCTGGGTAATGTTGCTTTCGGCCGGCACACTCCGGGTCAGCCACACATTGCCGCCAATGGTCGAACCTTTACCAATGGTGATCCTTCCCAGGATGGTCGCCCCCGCATAGATCACAACATCGTCCTCGACGATCGGGTGGCGGGCCAGGCCTTTGTGCAACGTACCCGACTCATCGCTCGGGAAGCGCTTGGCGCCAAGGGTCACCGCCTGGTAGATGCGCACACGCTCACCGATGATCGCAGTCTCGCCGATCACCACACCGGTACCGTGGTCGATGAAGAAGCTCGGGCCGATCTGCGCGCCCGGGTGGATATCGATACCCGTGGCCGAATGCGCCAGCTCCGAACAGATGCGCGCCAACAATGGCAAACCGGCCTGGTACAAATGGTGGGCCAGTCGGTGATGGATGATGGCGAGTATGCCCGGATAGCACAGCAGCACTTCGTCGACGCTGCGCGCTGCCGGGTCACCGTGGTAGGCGGCGAGCACATCGGTGTCGAGCAGCACGCGCAGGCCTGGCAGGGCGGCGGCAAAATCCTGGATCAGGCGCAGTGCCTGGGCATCGACGGCGGCCAGGTCGGCATTGCTCTGGCGCGCGGCATAGCGCAGTTCCAGACGTGCCTGGGCCAGCAACGCGGTCAGCGCGGCGTCGAGGGTGTGGCCAACGTAGAAGTCCTCGCTCTCTTCGCGCAGGTCGACCGGGCCCAAACGCATCGGGAACAGCGCACCGCACAACTGCTCGAGGACCTGGCGAATGGCCTCGCGCGAGGGCAATTCGCGCCCGCCCTGCTCGCCAATGCTGCGGCCATTGCGGCTGCGCCACTGCTCACGGGCGCTGCGCAGGCCGCTGACAATATTGTGCAACTGCCAATGCGCGGATGAAGGTTGTTCGCTCACGGTGATCTCCTGCCAGGGCCAATCAGATAGTTTGCAATCCACTTTACGGCAAATCAGCCCCTTGGAAAAAACAACGCTTTATTCCATCCTGCGCTAAGTCGGGCATAAGCCGCGATGACGGACCCGGCATCGTCGCCTACCCTCAAAGCAGCCAAAACCCGGCACAGATCAAAAAGGAAATAACAAAATAAGTTTTTATTATTTCCTGGCCTATGAAGCCAACCCTATAGTCGCCACCCACCACTTCCACAACAAGCGCGGGGCCTGACATGTCGAAATTCGCCAAACCGCTTCTCAATGCCAGCCTGGCCATCCTGCTGGGCACCGGTCTGTTCAGCCAGGCATTCGCCGGCGAGCAACTGAAAACCATCCAGGAAAAAGGCGTGATCAACGTCGGCCTCGAGGGCACCTACCCGCCGTTCAGCTTCCAGGATGAAAACGGCAAGCTCGCCGGCTTCGAGGTCGAGTTTTCAGAACTGCTGGCCAAGGAGCTGGGCGTCAAGGCCAAGATCCAGCCAACTAAATGGGATGGCATCCTTGCAGCGCTGGAATCCAAGCGCCTGGACGTGGTGGTCAACCAAGTGACCATCTCCGAGGAGCGCAAGAAGAAGTACGACTTCTCCGAGCCCTACACCGTCTCCGGCATCCAGGCGCTGATCCTGAAGAAGAAAGCCGAGCAGTTGAACATCAAGACCGCGCAGGACCTGGCCGGCAAGAAGGTCGGCGTGGGCCTGGGCACCAATTACGAACAGTGGGTGAAGCAGGACGTTCCGAACGCTGAAGTGCGCACCTACGAAGATGACCCAAGCAAGTTCGCCGACCTGCGCAACGGCCGTATCGACGCCATCCTGATCGACCGCCTGGCCGCCCTGGAATACGCGCAAAAAGCCAAGGACACCGAGCTTGCCGGCGACGCCTTCTCGCGCCTGGAAAGCGGCGTGGCCCTGCGCAAGGGTGAGCCGGAGCTGCTGGCGGCCATCAACAAGGCCATCGACAAGCTCAAGGCCGATGGCACCCTGGCCAAGCTGTCCGAGAAATACTTCGGTGCCGATGTCACCAAATGATCGCTGAAAGCCTGCAACTCGTTGTCGATTCCGCGCCCTTCCTGCTCAAGGGCGCGGGTTATACAGTGCTGCTGAGTGTCGGCGGCATGTTCTTCGGCCTGGTACTGGGTTTTGCCCTGGCACTGATGCGCCTGTCGAAGATCCTGCCGCTGGACTGGCTGGCACGCATCTATGTGTCGTTCTTCCGGGGCACGCCGCTGCTGGTGCAGCTGTTCGTGATCTACTTCGGCATGCCGCAGATCGGCATCGAACTCGACCCGATCCCGGCCTCGCTGATTGGCCTGTCGCTGAACATGGCAGCGTACATCTGCGAAATCCTGCGTGCGGCGATCTCCTCGATCGACCGTGGCCAGTGGGAAGCAGCCGCCAGCATCGGCATGACCCGCACCCAGGCCATGCGCCGGGCGATCCTGCCGCAAGCACTGCGCACGGCATTGCCACCGCTGGGTAACAGCTTCATCTCGCTGGTCAAGGACACCGCCTTGGCGGCGACCATCCAGGTGCCCGAGCTGTTCCGCCAGGCGCAGCTGATCACTGCGCGCACTTTCGAAGTATTCACCATGTACCTGGCCGTTGCGGTGGTCTACTGGGTCCTCTGCAGCATCCTCGCGCACTTCCAGAACCGCATGGAAGCGCGGGTCAACCAGCACGACCAGGAGCACTGAAGATGATCGTAGTAGAAGGCCTGACCAAGCAGTTCAAAGGCCAGACCGTGCTCAACGGCATCGACCTGACCGTGCAACCGGGCGAAGTGGTGGCCATCATCGGCCCCAGCGGCTCGGGCAAGACCACCTTCCTGCGGTGCCTCAACCTGCTGGAAACGCCAGACGCCGGGCGCATTCAGATCGGTGCCATCAGCATCGATGCCAACCGCCCGCTTGGCAATCAGCAAAGTGCCATTCGCCGCTTGCGCCAGCAGGCCGGCTTCGTGTTCCAGAGCTTCAACCTGTTCCCTCATCGCACAGCGCTGGAAAACGTCATCGAAGGGCCGGTGATCGTCAAGAAGACGCCCCGCGCCCAAGCCATCGAGCTGGGCCGCAAGCTGCTGGCCAAGGTCGGGCTGGCAGGCAAGGAAGACGCCTACCCCAAACGCCTTTCGGGCGGACAGCAACAGCGCGTTGCCATCGCCCGGGCGCTGGCCATGGAACCTGAGGTGATTCTGTTCGATGAACCCACCTCGGCGCTCGACCCTGAGCTGGTCGGCGAGGTGCTGGCGACCATCCGCGGCCTGGCGGAAGAAAAGCGCACCATGATCATCGTCACCCATGAGATGAGCTTTGCGCGTGATGTGGCTAACCGGGTGATCTTCTTCGACAAGGGGGTGATCGTAGAGCAGGGCGAGGCCAAGGCGCTGTTTGCCAATCCCAAGGAAGAGCGGACGCGGCAGTTCTTGCGCAAGTTTCTCGGGACTGCGGCTTCCGAATAATCGGCATTCGTTTCACTGGCCCATCGCCGGCAAACCGGCGATGGGGCGCGAAGCGGCCCTACTCAGTTCCAACGCAAACCCTCAGCCGGCACGGGCCGCCCGAACCAGTAGCCCTGCCCCAGCTGGCACTGCTGCTCCAGCAGGAACCTGGCCTGCTCCGGCTGCTCGATGCCTTCGGCGTGCACCTGCATGCCCATGCTCCGGGCCAGGGCGATGATCACCCGCACGATCGCGACGTCGTCGTCATCCATCGGCAAGCCGGCGACGAAGCCCTGGTCGATCTTCAGCTTCTGCACCGGCAGGCGCTTTAGCCGCAGCAACGACGAGTAGCCGGTGCCAAAGTCATCGATTGCCAGGTTCAAGCCCAGCTCACGCAGCCGGTGCAACTGCTCCAGCGCGACTTCGGGGTCTTCCATGACTGCACTCTCGGTCACCTCCACCTCCAGCAGCGACGGATCCAGACCGGTTTCGTGCAACACCCCGGCCACTTGCCGGTACAGCTCACGCTGGCCGAACAACCGGCTGGAGATGTTGACCGCAACGAACTCGAGCAGGCGCCCGTCAGCCTGCCAACTGACCATCTGCCGGCACGCCTCGCGCAGCACCCAGGCATCGATGTCGGCAATCAGCCCGGTACGCTCGGCGATAGGGATGAATTCGCTTGGCGGCACCAAGCCACGTTGCGGGTGCTGCCAACGCACCAGTGCCTCCACCCCGACCATCTTCGAGGTGAACAGGTCGAACACCGGCTGGTAGAACACCCGCAGTTCGTCTTGCGCCAGCGCACGGCGCAGCTCGCCTGCCGTTTCCACCCGGTGCTGGGCGTGTGCTGTCAGCTCTTCGGTGTACAGCGCGTAACAGGCGCGGCCATTGTGCTTGGCCTTGAACAGCGCCGAGTCGGCGTTGCGCAGTAGCTGTTCGGCGCTCAACGCATCGCTGGGGAACAGGCTGATGCCAACGCTGACGCTGATGAACAGCCGATGCCCGTCGAACTCGAACGGTTCACGCATGCGTTCGATGAGCGCCTGTGCCAGTTTGCCGGCCTGGCCGACCTGCTGGCAGTTCTCTGCCAGCACACCAAACTCGTCACCGCCCAGGCGCGCCAAGGTCACGCCATTGCCCACCACCTCGGCCAGACGCTCGCCTACCAGCTTGAGCAGCTGATCACCGATGGTGTGGCCCAAGCCGTCGTTGATGCTCTGAAAGTGGTCAAGGTCAAGCAGCAACAAAGCACATCCACGCTTGTTGGCCTGTGCCGAAGCCAGTGCCTGCTCGGCCCGGTCGTTGAACAGCAGACGGTTGGGCAAGCCGGTAAGGGGGTCGTGATGGGCCAGGTAGGCCAGTTCCTGCTCGGTATGCTTGATCGCGCTGATGTCGCTGAAAACCGCGACATAATGGGTCATCTCACCGCCATCATCGTGTATGGCGCGGATTGTCTGCCATTGCGGGTAGATTTCACCGCTCTTGCGCCGGTTCCATATCTCCCCGCTCCACTCGCCCTTCTCTGCCAGGGTGGCATAAATCTGCTGATAGAACGGCACGCCGTGCCGGCCCGACTTGAACTTGCTCGGGCGCTGGCCGAGCACTTCGTCCTGCTGGTAACCCGTGATCCGCATGAAGGCACGGTTGACGTGCACGATCAGCCCCTGGCGGTCAGTGACCAGCACGCCCTCCAGGGTACTGTCGAACACGGCTGCGGCCATACGCAGGCGGGCGCGGTCTTCGCTGCGAAGACGTGCGCCGACACCGATGAAATTGAGCAGACGGGCACGGGTAAAGAAAATCAGCCCCGCGCTGGCCAGCACCCATAGAACAACATTGATCTGCCGCCCCACGGCCAAGGCCAGAGGGTCTTCAGACATGCTGCGCAAAACCACCTCTGACAGCACCAGCCAGAGGATCGAGAGCACCAGATACAGCGCGGCCATGCGCAAGGCGTCGCGAACGGAAACAGACATGTCGGCAACAAAAGTCCATGAAAAATGATGGGGCATTATAGAGGCAGAAACATGCCGTGACGTCCTATCTGCAAGGGTGACTGGTTTTATTTCCCTGCCAAGGGATAATCAGAGCCTTCCCCTGTGTCTTCGAGGGTTTTGACACCTATGTGGTATTACGGTCTGCTCGACTTGTCGGCCTGGCAACTGGTTGGCGTTACCCTGCTGATGACTCACGTGACCATCATCAGCGTCACCATTTATCTGCACCGCTACTCCGCCCACCGTGCCCTGGAGCTCAATGGCGCGCTCAAGCACTTTTTCCGCTTCTGGCTGTGGCTGACCACGGCGCAGAACACCCGCGAGTGGACAGCAGTGCACCGCAAGCACCACGCCAAGTGCGAAACCCCGGACGACCCGCACAGCCCAGTGCACAAAGGCCTGGGCACGGTGCTGCGCAAAGGCGCCGAACTCTACAGGGAAGAAGCACTCAACCCCGAAACCCTGCGCATCTACGGCAAAAACTGCCCGGATGACTGGATCGAGCGCAATCTCTACTCACGCTACAAACATGGCGGTATCGCCCTGATGGCGGTGCTCGACCTGCTGCTGTTCGGCACTATCGGCATTACCATCTGGGCGGTGCAGATGATGTGGATTCCGTTCTGGGCAGCGGGTGTGGTCAACGGCTTGGGCCATGCGGTGGGCTACCGCAACTTCGAGTGCCGCGACGCTGCTACCAACCTGGTGCCATGGGGCATCGTCATCGGTGGCGAAGAACTGCACAACAACCACCACACCTACCCCAATTCGGCCAAGCTGTCGGTCAAGCGCTGGGAGTTCGATGCCGGCTGGGCCTGGATACGCCTGTTGTGCCTGCTGCGCCTGGCCAAAGTACAGCGGGTGGCGCCTATCGCGCATCGCGTCGAAGGCAAGGCCAACCTGGACATGGACACCACCATGGCCATCCTCAACAACCGTTTCCAGATCATGGCCCAATACCGCAAGCTGGTGATCGGCCCGTTGGTCAAACAGGAACTGGCCAAGGTCGACGCCTCGGTACGCCATCGCTTCCGCCGGGCCAAACGCCTGCTGTCGCGGGAACCCAGCCTGCTCGAAGAGCGTCACCATGTGCGCATCGAGTCCCTGCTTGAGCAGAGCCAGGCACTCAAGACCATCTATGAGAAACGCTTGGCCTTGCAGCAGATCTGGGCCCGTACCAGCGCCAATGGTCACGACATGCTGGCCGCCATGAAAGACTGGGTGCACGAGGCGGAAGCCAGTGGCATTCACGCCCTGCACGACTTCGCAGCGCAGTTGAAAACCTACTCCCTGCGCCCGAACGGCGCCTGAGCACCGTTGATCGGCACGCCCCGCAACGGGGCGTGCACGCTGGAACTTCCCCCCTGAAAAACCACTCAAAGCCGGCACATCGCCCGCGTGGCGGGCCGGTCTTTGGCCGCACGCTTACCCGTCGAGAGCCGCTCCGTGCACATGGCCAAGAACATCCATTCAACGCTGCCCGGCAATTCAGCTCCCGAGGCAGCCCAAATACTGCTGGCCTTGCTGCATGCCCAAGGCGAAGTGGCTCGCCTGAGCGAACGTGAACAGCTCTACAGCTCGTTGCTCGACAGCGTCAACGCGGTGCTCTGGGCGTTCGACTGGGAAACACGCCAGGTGCTCTACGTCAGCCCCGCCTACGAACGCATCTTCGGCCGCCCCACGAGCCTGGTGTTGGCGGACTTCAACGAATGGCGCGACAGCATCTACCCCGATGACCTGGAATACGCCGAGCGCAGCCTGGCCCAGGTGCTGATCAAAGGCGCGGTTGAAGACCGCGAGTACCGCATTCTCAATGCAAACGGCCAGGTACGCTGGCTCAGTGACAAGTGCTACATCAACCAGCAGCAGGAAGGTGACCGGGTGATAATCGTCGGCATTGCCGAAGACATCACCGACAAGAAGCAGCTTGAGGGCGAGCTGCATCGCCTGGCCACCACGGACGTGCTGACCCAGAGCAGCAACCGCCGGCACTTTTTCGAATGTGCAGGCCAAGCCTTCGACAGCGCACGCGAAGACGGCACGCCACTGGCGTTCCTGCTACTGGACATCGATGACTTCAAGCAGATCAACGACAGCTACGGCCATCAGGAAGGCGACCAGGTATTGCAACGCATTGCCGACAGCGGCAAGGCAGTGCTGCGCCGCGGCGACCTGTTCGGGCGTATTGGTGGCGAGGAGTTTGCCGCAGTGTTCCCCGGCTGCAATGCGCAGGTCGCCGAGCAGATTGCCGAGCGCCTGCAGCGCGAGATTCAGCGGCTGAGTTTCAGCCATGGCGAGCAGGTGTATGGAGTGACGGTAAGCCAGGGGCTGACCGGGCTAACGGATGAGGATGACTCACTGGACAGCCTCTTCGCTCGGGCCGATGCAGCGATGTACCGGGCCAAACGGCAGGGCAAGAATCAGATCGTGCGGGGCTGAGCAAGTGGCTGCGCACGGCGGCCCCAAAAAAACTCAGGTCGGCACCTTTTCTTCGGGGACAGGCGGCTCTTCATCTTGCGGTTTTACCTCAGGGTTCTGCACCTTGCGCAACCGGCTCAACTGTGCCAACCCAACCTTGAGCAAGCGCGCGGTCTTGTTGTCGGCCACCTTCTCCAACCCCTGACCCGCCGGCAGCCTTGCCAGTTGCCCTGCCAGGTTCATGGCCAGGATCTCCCGCGAATACACCCCACCGCCCAACTGATAGATTGCTGCGATCAGCTCACGCAGGCCCAGCGGCAAGCGCCAGCGGGTTCGCAGCGCCGAGCCGAATGCTGCACCGAAGTCGCGCAGTGACGCCTGCACCAAGCCATCATGCAGGTCACCACCTGCCAGCCGCCACTCCTGCAGGCAGCGCAGCACCGCAAGGTCACCCAGGCAGTGCAACAGCCCGGCGCAGTAACAAAGCTCTTCATCGAGCTCAAGCATGCGCGCCAGCGAACGAGCGTATTCGGCGGTATGCAGCGACAGGTTCCAGAAATGCGCCGCCTGCTGCGCCAGCAGCGGGTCGCTAAGGCGGGCGCTGCGCTTGAGGGCAAGGCCCAGAATCAGGTTCATGCTCTGCGTGCTGCCAAGCTTGTTCAGCGCCTGCAGCAGGGTCTGCACCGGAGCGTCGCGGTGCAGCGCAGCACTGTTGGCCGCAGCGATCAGTACGGCAGTAACCTGCGGGTCGTTGCGCACTTCCGCTTCGAGCACCTTGAGGTCCAGCCCCTGCGGGTTCAGCGCGCGCTTGATCGCCACCTGCACGTCGGCAAACAGCGGCCCGCCATCGGCGGTGGCGCGGCGCTGCTCAAGGAAGGCCGGCAGGCTCGCCCCTGGCTGCAACGGTGGCACCGGGCAGGCGATCTGCTCACCCACTTCAAGCAGCAGCTCTTCCAGACGCTTGCGCAGGTTGCCCATGTTCAGTGGCTTGCTCAGGTAAGCCGTGGGGTGCAGCGGCAGCGCCTCACGCACGCTGGCACTGTCACTGCGGTTGCTCATGAGAATGAACGGCAACCCCGGCCCCTTGGCGCGCACCTTGCGCAACAGGTCCAGGCCATCGACACCTGCCAGCTCACGGGCAGCGATGATCAGATCAGGCTTGCTGGCCAATGCCGTGAGCGCCTGTGAGCCATCGGCGCACACCTGCAGCCGGGCATCACAGCGCACGCTGAGCAGCATCTCACGCAGCATGTCGCGCACCCAGGGATCGCCTTCGGCAATCAGTACGCAAGGTGGGGTGGGGTCTGCAGCGTTCATGGCCAACTCCTGAATATCCCTGACACGCAATCCGTTGCAGCTTCCAAAGCAAGTCCTGCCACAACCATAGCGCCAAGGGCCTTTAATAGGCACAAAAAAAACCCGCCTAAGCGGGTTTTTTCATGAAGCGTGTCACATCAGGCCAGTTCAGCGAAGCACTCTTCGATGATGGCCAGGCCCTTGTCGAGCAGCTCATCTTCGGCGGTCAGCGGAACCAGGATACGCAGAACGTTGCCGTAGGTACCGCAAGACAGCAGGATCAGACCCTTGTCACGGGCTTTGGCAACCACTTGGGCGACCGCAGCGGCGTTCGGGGTGTGGGTGCCTTTTTCGAAGACTTCCACAGCGATCATCGAGCCCAGACCACGGACGTCGCCAATGATCGGGTGCTTTTCCTGGATCTTGCGCAGGCCAGCGGTCAGGTGCTCACCTACTGCCTTGCTGCGGTCCAGCAGCTTCTCTTCTTCGAACACCTGGATGACGGCCAGAGCCGCAGCACAGGCGATCGGCGAACCGGCGTAAGTACCGCCCAGGCCGCCCGGAGCGATGGCGTCCATGATCTCGGCCTTGCCGCAAACACCGGCCAGCGGGAAGCCGCCAGCAATGGATTTGGCGAAGGTGGTCAGGTCCGGCGCGACGCCCATCTGTTCCATGGCGAAGAAGGTGCCGGTACGGCCCGCACCAGTCTGAACTTCGTCGGCGATCAGCAGAATGCCGTGCTGGTCGCACAGGGCGCGCAGGCGCTTCATCAGCTCTTTAGGCGCTGGCAGGAAGCCGCCTTCGCCCTGTACCGGCTCGAGGATGATCGCGGCGATGTCGCGCGGCTCGGCGTCGTTCTTGAAGATGCGCTCGACCGAAGCGATGGCGTCGTCAACGCTGACACCGTGCAGTTCGCTCGGGAACAGGGCGCGGAAGATACCGCCAGGCATCAGGCCCATGCCTGCGGAGTACGGCACAACCTTGCCGGTCAGGCCCAAGGTCATCATGGTGCGGCCGTGGTAGCCGCCGGTGAAGGCGATCACGCCAGCACGGCCAGTGGCGGCACGGGCGATTTTCACGGCGTTCTCAACGGCTTCGGAGCCGGTGGAAACCAGCAGGGTCTTCTTGTCGAAGTCACCTGGGACCAGCTTGTTGATCTTCTCGCACAGCTCTACGTAAGGCTCGTAAGCCAGTACCTGGAAGCAGGTGTGGCTGACTTTGGTCAGCTGCTCTTGAACAGCGGCAACCACTTTCGGGTGCAGGTGGCCGGTGTTCAGAACTGCGATGCCGCCGGCGAAGTCGATCAGTTCGCGGCCTTCAACGTCGATCACGGTCGAGTTCTTCGCGCTTTCGACGAAGATCGGGTGAATCTGGCCTACGCCACGTGGGACGGCGGCTACACGACGTTGCATCAAGGATTCGTTGGTCTTGCTCATAATGCCCTCATTTGCGCCGATCAGCGGCGCTTTTATTCGGGGGTGGCTGGGAGTGTTCGCGAACAGTATTCGTTGATCGACTGCCGTGAACGCCCTGGCCACCAGGTGCTGCGATGTCAAAAAAGCCAGCGAGACGTCGCTCTCGCGCCCCGCTGGCAGAGGTAAAGCCTTCAGCGCATCAGACGCTGATGCACAGGTACTTGATTTCGAGGTAGTCCTCGATGCCGTACTTGGAACCTTCACGGCCCAGGCCCGAAGCCTTGATGCCGCCAAACGGCGCGACTTCGTTGGAGATCAGGCCGGTGTTGATACCCACCATGCCGTATTCCAGCGCCTCGGCAACACGGAACACACGGCTCATGTCGCGGGCATAGAAGTACGAGGCCAGGCCGAACTCGGTGTCGTTGGACATGGCGATGACTTCAGCCTCGTCCTTGAAGCGGAACAGCGGCGCCAGCGGGCCGAAGGTCTCTTCCTTGGCGACGGCAGCGGTCTTCGGCACGTCGACCAGGATGGTCGGCTCGAAGAAGTTGCCTTCGATCAGCTTGCCACCGGACAGCACCTTGGCGCCTTTGGAGACGGCGTCCTCGATGTGTTCCTGAACCTTGGCGACGGCCTTGCCGTCGATCAGCGGGCCAGTGGTGGTGCCGTCTTCCAGGCCGTTACCGATCTTCAGTTTGGCCACAGCAGCTTTGAGCTTCTCGGCGAAGGCATCGTAGACGCCGTCCTGCACATAGATACGGTTGGCGCAAACGCAGGTCTGGCCGTTGTTGCGGTACTTGGAGATGATCGCGCCTTCTACCGCCTTGTCCAGGTCGGCATCGTCGAACACGATGAACGGGGCGTTGCCACCCAGCTCCAGGGAAACCTTCTTGATGTCCTTGGCACATTCTTCCATCAACTGGCGACCGATTTCGGTCGAGCCGGTGAAGGACAGTTTGCGCACCAGGGAGTTGCCGGTCAGCTCGCCGCCAACTTCGCCAGCGCTGCCGGTCACCACGCTCAGCACGCCAGCCGGGATGCCGGCACGGGTAGCCAGCTCGACCAAGGCCAGGGCAGAGTACGGGGTTTGCGAAGCAGGCTTGAGCACCATGGTGCAGCCAGCGGCCAAGGCCGGGCCGGCTTTACGGGTGATCATCGCCGCCGGGAAGTTCCACGGGGTGATGGCCGCGGTAACGCCGATCGGCTGCTTGATGACGATCAGGCGCTTGTCAGGCTGGTGGCCCGGGATGGTATCACCGTAGACGCGCTTGGCTTCTTCGGCGAACCACTCGATGAACGAGGCTGCGTAGGCGATTTCGCCCTTGGCTTCGGCCAGTGGCTTGCCTTGTTCAGTGGTCATCAGGCGAGCCAGGTCGTCCTGGTTCTCGATCATCAGTTCGAACCAGCGACGCAGCTTGTTCGAGCGCTCTTTGGCGGTCAGTGCACGCCAGGCCGGCAGGGCCTTGTCGGCAGCTTCGATGGCGCGGCGGGTTTCCGCAGAGCCCATCTTCGGCACGGTACCGATGACTTCACCTGTGGCCGGGTTGGTCACATTGATGGTCTGGCCGCTGTCCGCATCCAGCCATTCACCGTTGATGAAGGCTTGCTGGCGGAACAACTGAGCGTCTTTGAGCTGCATGTCGGCTTCCCGAATTGTTGATTGTTGAAAAGCGCCCAAGGCAGGGCATCGAGCGTTTGAAATCTCAAACGAATGCTAAGCGGCTGCTGGGGTATAGGACAATAGGCTGTTCGAAAAAAAGAACGAATGGTTGCACAGCCTATCCGAAAGCTGCCGGCAGGAACCCCTACAGGGTAGACGACTGCGCGCAGGCAAATGTGAGGGGGAGGACCAACCGACACCCCTCACCGTGAAACAGACTACTACCAGCCCGGCAAGATCCCGAAACCTTTCGCTTACGCTCGAACCAGCCCCACTGGCTAGCCTTCATGAGGAACTCATCACTTGGCACGGACGCCGCCATGCACAACCCCGACGATCGATCCCTCGACCTCCAGCGCGTGCTGGACACGCTGCAAGCCGACCAGCGCCTGAGCGCCAACGACGCCAGGCAGGTACTCGAACACGCCACCTCACAGCCACCTCGCCATCCGCTCGAAACCATAGCGGCCCTGGGCCTCGAAGACCGCCAGCACCCCGGCCAGCGCCTGCATCTGGACTGCCTGTGCCAATGGCTCGCCAGAAAAGTCGGCCAGCCTTACCAGCGCATCGACCCACTGCAACTCGACCTGTCGCAGGTCAACGGGCTGATATCGCCAGCATTCGCCCATCGCCACGGCATACTCATCCTGGCCAGCGACAGCCTGGGCATCACCGTGGCCAGTGCGCAGCCTTACCAGTGTGACTGGCAAACCGATCTGGCCCGCAGCCTGGGCAGGCCGATCCGCCGTGTGCTCGCCAGCCCCCTGCAGTTGCGCCAGGTGGGCCAGTCGCTGTTTCGCCTCGCCCACTCGGTGCAAGGTGCCCAGCATCAGCAGTCAGCAAGCCTCGGTGAGCTCGAGCAATTGCTGGAGCAGGACAAGCGCCAGGGCAACGCCACGGCAGACGACGCGCATATCGTGCACATCGTCGACTGGCTGCTGCAGTACGCTGTCGAACAGCGCGCCAGTGACATCCATCTTGAGCCACGCCGCGAGCAGGGCCGGTTGCGCTATCGCATAGACGGCCTCCTGCATACGGTCTACGCCTTCCCGGCCAGCGTGACCCTGGCCGTCGTCAGCCGCCTGAAGCACTTGGGCCGCATGGATGTCGCGGAAAAACGCCGGCCGCAGGATGGCCGTGTGAAGAGCAGCCTGCCAGGTGGCCACGAGGTGGAATTGCGCCTGTCTACGCTGCCCACCCCCTTTGGCGAAAAGCTGGTACTGCGCTTGTTCGACCCACAACAGCTACAGGAAGACTTCGACCGCCTGGGCCTGGAAGGTGAACAACTGCAGCAGTGGCAGGCCCTGCTGCAGCGCCGTCATGGCATTCTTTTGGTCACCGGCCCTACCGGTTCAGGCAAGACCAGCACGCTGTACGCGAGCCTGAAGTGGCTGGCCACGCCCGAGGTCAACCTGTGCACCATCGAAGACCCGATCGAACGCCTGGAGCCGGCTTTCAATCAATTACAGGTGCAGCCGGCACTGGACCTCAGCTTCGCCAACGGCGTACGCGCGCTGCTGCGCCAAGATCCTGACATCATCATGATCGGCGAGATCCGCGATCGCGAGACGGCGCTGGTAGCCGTGCAAGCTGCCCTTACCGGGCACCTGGTGCTCTCGACCCTGCACACCAACGACAGCTGTGGCGCCATCACCCGCCTGCTGGAACTGGGCGTGCCCGATTACCTGATCAAGGCCTCCCTGAGCGGGGTGATGGCGCAGCGCCTGGTGCGCTTGCTGTGCCGTGACTGTCAGGGCTGCGCATCATCGGCCAGCGGCCAGCCTTGCCTGCTGTGCCGGGGCACCGGCTTTCATGGCCGAACGGGCGTGTTCGAGCTGCTGGTCCCAAGTGAAAGCCTGCGCGCCCGGATAGGCGCAGGGGCGGACCTTGCCAGCTTGCAGCGACAGGCATTGAGCGAAGGGTTGCTGGACCTGAAACGCTGCGGGGAGGCAAAGGTGGCCAGTGGGCTGACCTGCCAAGAGGAAGTGCTGCGGGTCTGCGCATAAGCAAAAAACCCTTGTTTTCTGGGAACTTACACCCCTCAGACTCAATCAAATCGGGCTCCATCAGCCCTCACCCTTCGAGGTGTTTCATCATGCGTCTCCCAACCGCCATCGCAGCCGCTGCCCTGCTTTCGCTGCCCATTGGCTCCGCCATGGCCGATACCTTCTGGCGCAACGTGATTTCTTCCGGCGCGACTACGGCATCGACTTACCTGACCTCCAGGGACCACAAGCTGGTCGTCGCGGCGCAGGATGACGCCGGCAGCTTCGTTGCCAGTGAAGGTGCTATTCGTGGGCCGTTCCTGGAGGCGGCAATGCGCCAGGTGCGGGCTGAGAACCCAGGCATGCAAGCCAGCGACATGGAACTGGCCAATGCCATCCTGGCCAGGAACGCGGTAGCCGAGTAAGCCCCCTGGGGCTGCTGTGCAGCCCCAACTTCAACTCAGCGATACGCCTCCACCGGTACGCACGCACAGAACAGGTTCCTGTCCCCATACACGTTGTCGACCCGGTTCACCGCCGGCCAGTACTTGTGCTGGCGCACGTGAGCGCTGGGGGCTACAGCCTGCTCAAGGCTGTAAGGCCGGCTCCACGGTGCCAGCACATCGGCCAGGGTATGTGGCGCATGTTTGAGCGGGTTGTCTTCCGCTGGCCAGTTACCCTGCTGCACCTCACCGATCTCCGCACGGATCGCCAGCATGGCCTCGACGAACCGGTCCAGCTCGGCTTTCGACTCGCTCTCTGTCGGTTCGACCATCAAGGTCCCGGGCACCGGGAATGACATGGTCGGGGCATGGAAGCCATAGTCCATCAGGCGCTTGGCCACATCCTCTTCAGTTATCCCGGTAATTGCCTTGAGCGGCCGCAGATCAAGAATGCACTCGTGCGCCACCCGCTGGTTTCGGCCTCTGTACAGCACCGGGAAAGCCCCACCAAGCTGGCTGGCCAGGTAGTTGGCCGACAGGATGGCCACTTCGCTCGCATCGGCCAGTTGCGGCCCCATCATGGCGATATACATCCAGCTGATCGGCAAGATACTCGCGCTGCCCCAAGGCGCGGCGCTGACCGCGCTGTTGTTCGGGTCCAGGCCCGGCACCGGCACCACCGGATGACTGGCGACGAACGGCTTGAGGTGTGCACGGATGCCAATCGGCCCCATCCCGGGGCCGCCGCCACCGTGCGGGATGCAGAAGGTCTTGTGCAGGTTCATGTGCGAGACATCGGCGCCGATGTCAGCCGGCCGCGTGAGACCGACCTGGGCGTTGAGGTTGGCGCCGTCCATGTAGACCTGGCCACCGTGCTGGTGCACCACCTCACATATTTCCCGGATGCCCTCCTCATACACACCATGTGTCGACGGGTAGGTAACCATGAGGCAGGACAGCCGCTCGCCTGCAGCCTTGGCCTTGGCTTTGAGGTCGTCGAGGTCAACGTTGCCGTCGTCATCGCAGTCGACGATCACCACTTCCATGCCAGCCATCTGCGCTGAAGCAGGGTTGGTGCCGTGGGCCGACGAAGGGATCAGGCACAGCGTGCGCTGGGGCTGATGACGGCTGCGGTGGTAACGGGTGATTGCCATCAGCCCGGCGTATTCGCCCTGGGCACCCGAGTTGGGTTGCATGCAGATCGCATCAAAACCGGTAATAGCGCACAGCCAGCGCTCCAGCTCATCGATCATCGCTTTGTAGCCTGCGACCTGAGCATCGGGCGCAAAGGGATGAAGCAGAGCGAATCCGGGCCAGGTGATGGGGATCATTTCGCTGGTGGCGTTGAGCTTCATGGTGCAGGAACCCAGCGGGATCATCGATTGGTTCAGCGCCAGGTCCTTGTTTTCCAGCTGCTTGAGGTAGCGCAGCATCTGCGTTTCGCTGTGATGCAGGTTGAACACCGGGTGGGAGAGGAACGGCGTGCGCCGTTCCAGAGCGGCCGGAATACCCCCTGTCAGAACCTGCTGGTCAAGCGCGGTGACCTCAAGGCCATGATCCACGCCAAGAAAGATGTCGAACAGCCGAAGCACGGTTTCTTCGCTGCACGTTTCGTCCAGGCTCACACCCAGATGGCCGCGGCCCAGAATGCGCAAGTTGATGCACGCCGCTTGCGCACTTTCGATGATGGCCGCCTGGGCACCGCCGACATCCAGGGTAAGTGTGTCGAAGAAATGCGGGTTAAGGCGTTTGATGCCCTTGGCCTCAAGGCCCGCGGCGAGCACGACGGTCAGCCGGTGCACGCGCTGTGCAATGCGCTGCAAGCCTTCAGGGCCGTGGTACACCGCATAGAAGCCGGCGATGTTGGCCAGCAGTACCTGGGCGGTGCAGATGTTGGAGTTGGCTTTTTCGCGGCGGATGTGTTGCTCGCGGGTCTGCAGGGCCATTCGCAGTGCGGTGTTGCCACGGGCATCACGCGACACACCGATGATGCGCCCCGGCATCGCCCGCTTGTAGTCTTCGCGGCAGGCGAAATAGGCCGCATGCGGGCCGCCATAGCCCATCGGCACGCCAAAGCGCTGGGTCGAGCCAAGCACCACGTCTGCGCCAAGCTCGCCCGGCGGCGTGAGTAGCACCAGGCTCAACAGGTCTGCCGCCACGCATGCCAAGGCATGCTGGCCGTGCAACTGGTCAATCAGCGGGCGCAGGTCACGCACTTCCCCATGAGTATCCGGGTACTGCAGCAAAGCGCCGAATACCTGGTGCTGGGCAAGGTTATCCACAGCGTCGACGATCAGTTCGAAACCAAAACCTTCAGCCCGGGTTCGCAACACGGACAGTGTCTGCGGGTGACAGTGTTCATCGGCAAAGAAAGCATTGCTCTTGTTGCGCGCCACGCGTTTGGCCAAGGCCATGGCTTCGGCTGCGGCGGTGGCTTCATCGAGCAGTGAGGCATTGGCCAGGGCCAGGCCGCTCAGGTCGATGACCATTTGCTGAAAGTTGAGCAGCGCTTCCAGCCGGCCTTGGGCGATTTCTGGCTGGTAAGGCGTATAGGCGGTGTACCAGCCGGGGTTCTCCAGCACGTTGCGCAGGATGACGGTTGGCGTGACGGTGCCGTGGTAACCCATGCCGATCAGGCTGGTCCACACCTGGTTCTGCTCGGCATAACCGGCGAGCTTGGCCAAGGCAGCCTGTTCATCCAGGGCGGGGGGCAGGTCGAGGGCGCGGTTGAAGCGGATATCCGGCGGAACGGTCTGTTCGATCAGCTCGCTGCGGCTGCTCAAGCCCAAGGCGCTGAGCATGGCCTGCTGCTCGGAGGCATCTGGCCCCAGGTGACGACGCAGGAATGGGTTGAGCTCTTGCAGTTGATGCAGGGATGGCGACTGGGACATGACGACGCTCTCTTCCTAGACCAGGCCTCGTGGAGACTTATAAGTCTAGGAAGGATTGCCGATACTGCGGGAAAACTTGCTTCGCCAGTACCGGCCTCATCGCCGGCAAGCCGGCGATGAGGCCAGAAGGCTCACTCGCCGATAGCGGCTTTGTAACCGGCAGCGTCCAGCAGCTTGTCCAGTTCGGCCTTGTCGCTTGGCTTGAGCTTGAAGATCCAGGCGCCGTAAGGCTCTTCGTTAAGCAGCTCCGGGCTGTCGGCCAGGTCTTCGTTGACCGCGATCACTTCGCCACCCACCGGGGCATAGATATCCGAAGCGGCCTTGACCGACTCGACCACGCCAGCAGCATCGCCGGCAGCGAATACTTTGCCAACCTCTGCCAGTTCCACGAACACCACATCACCCAGGGCCTCTTGAGCGTGGTCGCTGATGCCCACGGTCACGGTACCGTCGGCCTCCAGGCGCGCCCACTCGTGGCTTTCGGCAAAACGCAGATCGGCGGGGATATTGCTCATGTCTTGTATTCCTCGATTGGGTCAGCGGTCGGCCCGCCGTTGATTGTTCAGATCAGAATCTTGCCGTGACGCACGAAGGTCGGTTTGACCACCCGCACCGGGTACCACTTGCCGCGAATTTCGACCTCGGCACGATCGCCGGTGGCCATGGGCACGCGCGCCAGGGCAATGGATTTGCTCAGCGTAGGAGAGAAACTACCACTGGTGATCTCCCCTTCGCCAATGCCGGCAACGCGAACCACCTGATGGGCGCGCAAAACACCGCGTTCCTCCAGCACCAGGCCGACCAGCTTGTCCTGCACGCCGCGCTCGATTTCCGCCAGCAGGCCAGCGCGGCCGATGAAATCACGCTCGGCCGGCTCCCAGGCGATGCTCCAGCCCAGGTTGGAGGTAAGCGGGGTGTGGTCTTCGTCGATATCCTGGCCGTACAGGTTCATGCCGGCCTCCAGGCGCAAGGTGTCGCGGGCGCCAAGGCCACTGGGGGCGATGCCAGCGCCGACCAGGTCGTTGAAAAAGGCCACGGCCTCATGGCCCGGCAGGATGATTTCCAACCCGTCCTCACCGGTGTAACCGGTGCGGGCAATGAACCAGTCGCCCTCGCCAAGCCCTTCGAACGGGCGCAGCTCACGGATAAGCGCAGCGCGCGAAGCGCTGAGCAAGGCTGCGACTTTCTCGCGGGCCTGGGGGCCCTGGATGGCGAGAATGGCCAGGTCGGGGCGCACCTTGAAACCGACCGAGAAGCCGGTACTGTGGGCCTCCAGCCACGCCAGTACATTGGCGCGGGTAGCGGCATTGGTGATCAGCCGGTAGCCATTTTCCGTGCGGTAGACGATCAGGTCATCGATAATTGCGCCCTGTTCGTTGAGCAACGGGCTGTACAGCGCCTTGCCGACACCCCCAAGGCGGGCAACGTCGTTGGCCAGCAAGCGCTGCAGCCAGACGGTGGCATCGGTGCCATCGATGTCGATCACGGTCATGTGGGAAACATCGAACACCCCACAGTCACTGCGCACCTGATGGTGCTCTTCAACTTGCGAGCCGTAGTGCAGCGGCATGTCCCAGCCACCGAAATCGACTGTCTTGGCGCCTAGCGCCAGGTGCAAGTCGTACAAAAGCGTGCGCTGTCCCATGGGTTTCTCCTTCCGGGCGTGGCGAAGCGGCGGCGGTCGATGACGTTTGGTTGTCAGCTCTTCTTGTAGGACCCGTCGCGCGAATGCCGCGCATTGTAGCCGCAAGGGCGCGGGCTGGCACCCTCAGTGACTGTGACCGGGGCGCCTGGCTGAACGACGAATCAGGCCGATGACCGGCAGCAGGCCAACCAGCACCAAGGTCAAGGCGGGCAGTGAGGCACGCGCCCACTCGCCTTCACTGGTCATCTCGAACACCCGTACGGCGAGGGTATCCCAGCCGAAGGGCCGCATCAGCAAGGTCGCGGGCATTTCCTTGAGCACATCGACGAAGACCAGCAGTGCGGCGCTGAGGGCACCAGGGACCAGCAGCGGCATATACACTTTGAAAAACAATCTCGCCCCTCCGACACCCAGGCTCCGTGAAACCTCGGGCAACGACGGGCGGATGCGCTCCAGGCTGCCTTCCAGTGGCCCATAGGCCACGGCGATGAAACGTACCAGATAGGCCACCAGCAATGCCGCGAGGCTGCCCAGCAGCAATGGCTTGCCTGCCCCACCCAGCCAGCTCGACAGAGGGATCACCAGGTGGTTGTCCAGGTAGCTGAAGGCCAGCATGATCGACACCGCCAGCACCGAGCCGGGCAAGGCGTAGCCTAGGTTGGCCAGGCCAACCCCGGCACGGATGCCGCCGGTCGGCGCCTGACGCCGGGCAAATGCCAGCAGCAGTGCGACGCTCACCGTGATCAAGGCTGCCAGGGCGCCCAGGTACAAGGTGTGCAGCACCAGGCCAACATAGCGCTCGTCCAGGTCATGCCGCCCCCGCTGCCAGAACCATACCAGCAACTGCAGCAGCGGGATGACGAAGGCACAGGCAAATACCAGCAGGCACCAGCCACTGGCCAGCAGTGCCTTCAGACCGCGCAGGTGATAGAGGGCCTGACCCCGCGGGCGTTCGTTTGAGCTGCGCGAGGCGCCACGGGCGCGGCGTTCTCCGTACAGCACCAGCATTACCGCCAGCAATAGCAGGCTGGCCAGCTGAGCCGCGCTGGCCAGGCTGAAGAAGCCGTACCAGGTCTTGTAAATGGCGGTGGTGAACGTGTCGAAATTGAACACAGCCACCGCACCGAAATCTGCCAAGGTCTCCATAAGGGCCAGCGCTATGCCTGCGCCGATGGCCGGCCGCGCCATGGGCAGGGCAACCCGCCAGAAAGCTTGCAGCGGCGAAAGGCCCAACACCCGCGCCGCTTCCATCAGCCCCTTGCCCTGGGCCAGGAATGCCGTGCGCGCGAGCAGGTAGACATAGGGGTAGAACACCAGCACCAGCACCACAATCACCCCGCCGGTGGAGCGCACCCGCGGCAGGCGCATGGGCCCGAACACTTCACGCAAGGCGCTTTGCACCGGGCCGGCGAAATCCAGCAGGCCGACGAAGACGAACGCCAGGACATAGGCGGGGATGGCAAACGGCAGCATCAGTGCCCAGTCCAGCCAGCGCCTGCCGGGGAACTCGCAAAGGCTGGTGAGCCAGGCCAGGCTCACGCCGAGCACGGTGACGCCTACGCCTACACCCGCCACCAAGGTGAATGTGTTGCCGAGCAGGCGGCTCATCTGGGTGTCGAGCAAGTGCGACCAGATCTGCACGTCGATCGACTGCCAGGACAGCAGCAGGACGCTCAAGGGCAAGAGCACGAGGGCGGCGGTCAGGATGACCGGGAGGTACCAGCGGCGTTGGGGAGCGTGGGGCAAGGCAACTGTCTCTGTGGCAGATGGCAACCGCTGAGCGGGCTTGCCACGCGAAGGGGCCCTTGTGGGCCCCTGCAGGATAAAGCCTGGGGCTTAGTTCCAGCCAGCCCGATCCATCAAGCGAATGGCCTCGGCCTGGCGTTTGCCTGCCACCTCGACCGGGATGCTGTCAGCCTTGAAGCTGCCCCATGCCGCGACCTCGTCCGATGGCTTGACCTTCGGGTTGGCCGGGAACTCCTGGTTGATGTCGGCGAACAGCTTCTGCGCCTGCTCACCGGTCATCCACTCCACCAGCTTCTTGGCCGCCTCCGGATGCGGTGCGTGCTTGGTCAGGCCGATGCCGGACAGGTTGACGTGCACGCCTCGGTCGCCCTGGTTAGGCCAGAAGATCTTCACCGGCAAGTTCGGGTTCTGCTTGTGCAGGCGGCCGAAGTAGTAAGTGTTCACCACCCCCACATCGCACTGGCCGGCCTCGATGGCCTGGATTACCGAGTTGTCATCGGAGAACACGTCGGTAGACAGGTTGTTGACCCAGCCTTTGACGATCTGTTCGGTCTTGGCCTCGCCATGGTTCTCGATCAGCGTGGCGGTCAGCGACTGGTTGTAGACCTTCTTTGCCGTGCGCAGGCACAGACGCCCTTCCCACTGCTTGTCGGCCAGTGCCTCGTAGGTGCTCAGCTCTGCGGGTTTGACCCGCTCGGTGGAGTAGATGATGGTCCGCGCGCGCAGGCTCAGGCCAGTCCAGTCATGGGACGAGGCGCGGTATTGAGCGGGGATGTTCTGGTCGATGATGGCCGACTTGATAGGCTGCAGGATGCCCATCTGCTCGGCCTGCCACAGGTTACCGGCATCCACGGTCAGCAGCAGGTCGGCCACCCCGTTCTCGCCCTCGGCCTTGATGCGCTGCATCAGCGGGGCTTCCTTGTCGGTGATGAACTTGATCTTGACGCCGGTCTCGGCGGTGTAGGCGTCGAACACCGGCTTGATCAGCTCGTCGATGCGCGAGGAGTACACCACTACTTCGTCCGCCGCCTGGGCGGTGCCACCGAACAGCGTCAGGGCCAGGGCGGCCAGTAGGGGCTTGCGTGGCAACATGGGATGCACTCCTCGAATCGTATGAGAGGCGCAAATGGTAGTGAATCCCATTTTCCGGCTCACCTACCCAGCCGTTACCAGATGTTGCAAGAGCACGCGAACGCCTGCAGGAGCGGCCTCGTGTCGCGAAAGGGCCGCAAAGCGGCCCAACAATCTCAAGGTCTGGCCAGCTCCGGCAAGTCCCCGGAAAGCCCCAACGCCTGGCGCACGAACAGCGCCTTGGCCTCCGGCATCTGCTGCACCAGCTTCAGACCGCTGTTACGCAACCAGCGCAACGGCAGCGGGTTGGCCTGGAACAGCCGCTCGAAGCCCTCCATCGCCGCCATCAATGCCAGGTTGTGTGGCATGCGTCGGCGCTCATAACGGCTGAGCACTTTCACATCCGCCAGCCGTTCACCCCGCTCGCAGGCGTTCACCAACACCTCAGCCAGCACCGCTGCATCGAGAAAGCCCAGGTTCACGCCCTGCCCCGCCAACGGATGAATGGTGTGCGCGGCATCGCCGATCAATGCCAGCCCCTCGTCCACGTACCGCTTGGCGTGGCGCTGGCGCAACGGCACGCAAACCCGAGGGTCGGCGTGCAGCACTTGGCCCAGGCGCCCCTCGAATCCACGCTCCAGGGCCTTGAGGAAAGCTTGATCATCCAGCGCCATGAGCTGCTCGGCCTGCTCGGGCGTGGTCGACCACACGATCGAGCACCAGCCCTGCTGGCCGTCTCGCGACAAGGGCAGGAAGGCCAGCGGCCCTTCGTCGGTGAAGCGCTGCCAGGCGGTAGCCTGGTGTGCAGCACTGCAGCGCACGCTGGTGACGATAGCGTGGTGCAGGTAATCCCACTCACGGGTCTGGCAGCCGGCCAGGCGCCGCACCGCCGAATTGGCACCGTCGGCAGCCACCACCAGCGGTGCCCGCAGGCGGCGGCCATCGGCCAGGGTCAGCAGCCACTCATCGCCAGAGCGGCGCATCTGCTCCAGGCGGGCGTTGGGCAGCAGGCCGATATCGCTGTCATGCAGGCGCTCCAGCAGGCCATCCTGCACTACCCGGTTTTCGACGATATGGCCAAGCACCTGCGCGTGCACGCTGGCGGCGGAAAAGTGAATCTGCCCAGTGCCGCTGCCGTCCCAGACATGCATGTCCGAGTAGGGCGAAACACGCCGTTTGGCGATTTCTTCCCAGGCGCCCAAACGCTCGAGGATGCGCTGGCTGGCCGCCGAGAGGGCGCTGACCCGCGCCTCGAACGGCGCATCGCCGTCAAACGGCTTCACCGTCAGCGAACCACCGTCGAGCAGGAGTATCTCCAGGCCACTGTGGCGCAACGCCAAGGCCAAGGCGCTGCCGACCATACCGGCACCGACAATCAACAGATCTGCGCGCATTTCCATGCCTTACGCCTGCCTCGCTTGCGGCTTGAGCCGCACGTATAGGGTTTTATCGACCCGCGCCACCAGCTCGCCGGCACCGTCGCGGACATCGACCTGCAAACGTGGCAGGTATTTCTTGCCGCTGGCGGTCTGCTGGCGGATCTCGTCCAGCAGTGCGTCTTCGATGTGGAAATCGGCATACACCGGGCCTTTGCCCGGTGCGATGAAGTCAATGCTGGCTGCCTTGTCCCAGACGATGTACTCACGGCCCAGCAGTTCGATCAGCAATAGCATGTAGAACGGGTCGACCATCGAATACAGGCTACCGCCAAACTGGGTACCGACGTAGTTGCGGTTCCAGCGGTTCAGCTTCATGCGCACCCTGACACTGCGCATGTCCGGGCTGATGTGCTGAATGCGAATGCCAGCGCCCAGGTACGGTGGGTAAAGGTTCAGCAGCCAGCGCAACATGCGCGCCCGGCGCGCCAGCTTGCGCGGGTTGCTCATGCCTGCCCCCGCGGATCAGGGCGGGTGCCCAGGCCCATGGCCTGGCGGGCGAACCAGCTTTTGGCCGGCGGCAGCAAGTCGAGCCCAAGCAAGCCGATGTTGCGCCCGGCGGCCAGCAACGGCTGATTACTGCCGAACAGGCGGGTAACCTGGTCGGAGAAACCGATGGTCATGGCCTGGTCGAGTTGCTGGCGTTGATGGTACGCCTGCAGGGTCGCCAGATCGCCTGGCTGCTGCGGGCCGGCCAGCAGCGCATCGGCCAGCGACTGCACATCGCGCAGCGACAGGTTGAAACCCTGCCCGGCAATGGGGTGCAGGCTGTGCGCGGCATTGCCCAGTACCACCAGATGCGGGCGCACCTGCTCTTGGGCTTCGACCAGTGCCAGCGGGTACAGATGCCGTGCGCCGACCTGGCGCAGGGCGCCGAGGCGATAGCCGAATACATCCTGCAGCTCGCGCAGGAAGCTGCGTTCGTCGATCTCGGCCAAGCGCTTGGCGTCCATACCCTGACGGGTCCAGACCAACGCACAGCGGTTCTCGGGCAGCGGCAGCAATGCCATGGGGCCTTGCTCGGTAAAGCGCTCGAAGGCTTGCCCGCGATGGGACTCGCCCGGGGTAATGTTGGCGATCAGGGCGCTCTGCTCGTAGGGCGTGCGGCGCACATGGATGCCCAGTTGCTCGCGCAACCCGGAGCGGCCACCGTCGGCCAGCACTGCCAGGTCGCACTCAAGGGCGGTGTCATCGTCCAGCTGCAAGCGATAACCACCGGCGACGGCCTGCATCGCCTTCACTTCGGCCGGGCAGCGCCAGCTCACCACCTCGCTGTCCAGCCCTTGCCAAAGGCACTGACCAAGCCAGGCGTTCTCGACCACGTAGCCCAACGCTGGCACGCCCTCCTCCAGCGCATCGAGGCGGGTGGAGCCAAAGCGCCCACGGTCCGAGACCTGGATCTGCCGGATCGGCTCGGCACGAGGGCTGATGCCCTGCCACACGCCCAGGTGCTGGTAGATCTGCCGGGTACCGAACGAAAGCGCTGAGGAGCGCGCATCATAGCTGGGCTGGAAGCTGTCGCCCGGGGCGAATGGCTCGATCAGCAGGATCTTCCAGCCACGCGCCTTGGCCCCAGCCTGCAGGGCCAGCGCAAGGCTGGCACCGACCAGGCCGCCACCAATGATCGCCAGGTTGACTCGGTTCATGCAGCGTCCTTACGGGCCGCCTGCATCAGCGCCTCGATCTCGGCGACCGTCCTGGGCACGCCCGAAGTCAGAATTTCACAGCCTTGCCTGGTCACCACCACGTCGTCCTCGATCCTTACGCCGATGCCGCGCCATTTCTTCGCGACCTGCTGATTGTCGGCGGCAATGTAGATACCCGGTTCGACGGTCAGCGCCATGCCAGGCTCCAGCACCCGCCACTGGCCGCCGACCTTGTATTCGCCCACATCGTGCACGTCCATGCCCAGCCAGTGCCCGGCACGGTGCATGTAGAAGGCCCGATACGCTTCACTTTCGATCAGCGCCTGCACCTTGCCCTTGAGCAGGCCCAGCTCCACCAGGCCCTCGGTGATCACCCGCACGGTCGCTTCATGGGCGTGGTTCCAGTGCTTGCCTGGGGCAATCTCGGCGAAAGCGGCGGCCTGGGCCTTGAGCACCAGTTCATAGACGGCCTTTTGCTCAGGCGAAAACCGCCCGCTGACCGGGAAGGTGCGGGTGATGTCGCTGGCATAGCAATCGATTTCGCAACCGGCGTCGATCAGCACCAGGTCACCGTCCTTGAGCGCGGCATTGTTCTCCTGATAGTGCAGGATACAGCCATTGCGGCCGGCAGCGACGATCGACCCGTAGGCTGGCATTCTTGCCCCGCCTTTACGGAACTCGTAGTCCAGCTCGGCTTCCAGGCTGTACTCGTGCAGCCCTGCCCGGCAGGCCTGCATGGCCCGCACATGGGCACGCGCGGAAATTTCTGCAGCGGCGCGCATCACTTTCACTTCCGCCGCCGATTTATACAGACGCATGTCGTGCAGCAGATGATCCAGGGCAACGAACTCGTTCGGTGGCTGGGCGCCAAGGCGCGCCTTGGAGCGGATCACGTTGATCCAGTCCATCAGCCGACGGTCGAACTCGGGGTTGCTGCCCATGGCGCTGTAGACCCGTTCGCGACCTTCGATGAGGCCCGGCAGGATCTCGTCGATGTCGGTGATCGGGAAGGCATCGTCCGCGCCAAAGTCGCGGATGGCACCTTCCTGGCCGGCACGCAGGCCGTCCCACAGCTCGCGCTCAGGGTTACGCTCGCGGCAGAACAGCACGTACTCGCCATGCTCGCGCCCCGGGATCAGCGCGATCACCGCCTCCGGCTCCGGGAAGCCGCTCAGGTACTGGAAATCGCTGTCCTGGCGGTAGACGTGCTCGACATCGCGGTTGCGAATGGCGACTGCGGCAGCCGGCAGGATGGCAATGCTGTTGGGGACCATCTGCGCCATCAGCGCCTTGCGCCGACGGGCATATTCGGCCTTGGGTATGTGGCTCATGGGCAGGACTACCCCCGGTTGATCAGTGCAGCGAAGGTTTTGGCGCAGGCGCGGCCGGCGCGGCCAGCTCTGTGTACAGCAGCAGCGGCGCAACGCGCAGATACTCCATGACTTCCATGTAATCGCTTTCGCCGTCCTCGGATTCTTCCAGTGCTTCCTGGACCTGGGAAATGGCCACCAGGTCCTGGAGCACTTCCTTGGCATCGGTGGACAGGTCCTTGCCGCCAGCGTTGAGCCCGAAGCCGGCGATGAAGCCCTGGCACCACTGGCCCAGCGCCGTGGCACGCTCGGTCAGCGGGGTTTCGTCGCTTGGCAGCAGCAGAACGATCGCAATGTCCTCGCCGGTCAGCTCGGCCTTGACCATCTCTTGCAGGCCGATCAATGCAGCGCGCACATTGTCTTCAGGTTCGTTTTCCAGCACCCCGGCAGCGTCGGCCAGCCAGGCATCGGCCTCGAAGCCGGCACCGGCGCAACTGCGGCCGATCAGCAGGCCGTGCAGCTCGGCGGGGGAAACAGGGTGGCCGTTGCTCGAGAGCAGTGCGGCGAATGCGGTGTAGGGCGATTGGGTATTAGGCATGGGCGGCTAGGCGCCAGACGGCGCATTTGACTAGAATGAAGGCCTTGTATCCTAGCACCGGCAGGCGCGCCAAGACCATCGGCACTGGCCGTCACCGCTCAGGGAGAGGCATGATCGACGGGTGATTCAATGACGGAGCGAATCGAGTGCAACCCACGCAAGAGAACGACCTGCAAGCATTGATGAGCCGGTTCGAGTCGCTGATCGAGCGCGTCGAGCAACTTAAACGGCAAAATGCACTCCTAGTAGCTCAGGAAAAATCCTGGCGCGAAGAGCGCGCCCACCTCATCGAAAAGAACGAGATCGCCAAGCGCAAGGTCGAGTCGATGATCTTACGCCTCAAGGCCCTGGAGCATGACTCATGAGTTCAAGCAATAGCGTCACCGTGCAGATCCTGGACAAGGAATACTCGATCATCTGCCCGCCGGAAGAACGCAACAACCTGGTCAGCGCCGCACGCTACCTGGACGGCAAGATGCGCGAGATCCGCAGCAGCGGCAAGGTGATCGGTGCTGATCGGATCGCGGTCATGGCCGCATTGAACATCACCCACGAGATGCTCCACCGCCAGGAAGACCGCACCGACGCCCCCGCTGGCAGCGCCACCCGCGAACAGGTCCGCGACCTGCTCGATCGCGTCGACAAGGCTTTGTCCGACGACACGGATACCAAAATCGGCTGAGGTTGGTATACTGGCGCCACTCCCTGGGGGATGCGCCAGTCGGTTATGTCCCTGAGCCGATACGCACAACCACGGGGGTTGCACGCTGGGGCCGGTGTGCATGTCCGCCCGACGGAAAGCCTTAACGCCCCCTGCAATCTCCACCTTGAACTTTCGGGTTCAAGGGCTACACCGATAGCGGTCTTATCGGGGAGCCTGATTTCGACTGCCCGCCCACCCCGGCGGGCAGTTCTCGCTTTTAGCTTCGACACCTGGGAACGCCCGTGCCATGACCGACACCGCGCCGCTAACCCGCCCCCAGCTTCGTCGCCTGCTTCGCAATGCCCGCCGCGCACTCACGCCAGCCCAGCAACGCCAAGCCTCCCTTGGGCTGTATCGGCAGCTGGCGCAAAACCCGCTGTTCCGCCGCGCACGGCACATTGCCCTGTACCTGCCCAACGACGGTGAAATCGACCCGCAGTTGCTACTGCGCGAGGCGCAACGCCGTGGCAAACGTACCTACCTGCCGGTACTGCACGCATGGCCGCGTACGCGCATGGTGTTCCAGCGGTTCGAGCAAGGGGAAAAGCTCAAGCGCAACCGTTTCCGTATTCCAGAGCCACTGACTGACCGCAAGCGCCAGCGCCCGATCTGGTCGCTGGACCTGATTCTGCTGCCACTGGTGGGCTTCGATGAAGCCGGCGGGCGGCTAGGCATGGGCGGTGGTTTCTATGATCGCAGCCTGGCCTACCAGGCGCGACGCAAAACATGGAAAAAACCCCTGCTGCTGGGGCTGGCCCATGAATGCCAGAAGGTCGAACGACTGGCGCAGGCCAGTTGGGATGTACCACTGCAGGGCACGGTCTCGGACCGTGACTGGTACCTGGCGCCTAAATAACAGGCGCCAGCGGGGAAGATCAGCGCTGCTGCTGACCGGCTTCGACCGGTGCCTGGTACGCGGTATCGAGCTTGCGCTCCCAGATACCCTGAGCATAACCGGTGGTAACCACACCCAGACCAAAGATGAAGACCAGGACCCAGAGCAGGTCCGGTTTGCGTTGATTCATCGAAGAATGCCCCCCTAGGCATACGTTCTGGCTCGGCGACCTTCTTGGTGCCGCCGGAGCATATAGCGTTAAAATCGGCGCATTTTCCGACAACCTGCGTCGACACGCAAACGTTGACGCCAACCGGCTGTCGGTTTCGTGCAACAGGTTATTTCAAACCTTTTCAGGAGCAGTATCCATGGCCTACTGGCTGATGAAATCCGAGCCCGATGAGCTTTCGATCGAAGGCCTGGGCCGCCTGGGTGAGGCCCGCTGGGATGGCGTGCGCAACTATCAGGCGCGCAATTTTCTGCGCGCCATGAACGTAGGCGATGAGTTTTTCTTCTACCACTCCAGTTGCCCTCAACCGGGCATTGCCGGGATCGCCCGGATCACTGCAGCGGCCTACCCGGACCCAACTGCGCTGGACCCTCAGAGCCATTACTACGACGCCAAAGCCACTGCCGAGAAGAACCCCTGGAGCGCGGTAGATGTGGCGCACGTGAATACGTTCAGGCAGGTGCTGGGGCTGGGCTTGCTCAAGCAACAAAGCGCGTTGGAGGAGTTGCCACTGGTGCACAAAGGCACTCGGCTGTCGGTGATGCCGGTGACCGAAGAGCAGTGGGTGGCGATCATTGCGCTGAGCAAATGACCGGCCCCGCGAAGAGGCCAGCCTGTATCTTGATCACTGCACGATCAGGTTATTGAACAGCAGATCTTCGACAATCGGCTTGCCTTCTTCTGCTTCCATCACCTGCTGCACCTGCTTGAGCGCCTCTTGGCGCAGTTTTTCCTTGGCGTCGACGTTGCTCAAGTTATCCACACCTTGTTGGGTGAACAGCGCCACCAGCTGGTTGCGAATCAGCGGCTCGTGGTGCTTGACCGCCTTGGCTGCCTCATCGCCAGTCACACGCAGGGCCACATCAGCTTTGAATACGCGCAACCTGGGGCCACCGTCGAGGGCGTAGTTGCCTACAAAGGGCGGGCTCAGGCTGATATAGGAGACCTTGGGGGCTCCTTCCTTGGCTTCTTCGGCCAGGGCCGCCGCTGGCAGCATCAGGGCCAGCAACATCAAGATCCACGCTTTCACGAATTCACTCCTCAAAACAATTGGCGCCAGCTTACCCAGCATGCGGCCCAAACCCAAGCCCGGGCTTATGCAGCCCCATCAGGGCGGGCCATGCTCGTTGACCCGGCAGGCCGCCCTCCTACACTTATCGGCCACTACCCGCAAAGGAATAGCCCGATGAAAGCTGTGTTGTGTAAAACCTTGGGGCCGGCACGCAACCTGGTTCTGGAAGAGGTGGCCAGCCCGGTACCGAAGAAAAACGAGATTCTGCTCGAGGTGCATGCGGCTGGGGTCAACTTCCCAGATACCCTGATCATCGAAGGCAAATACCAGTTCCAGCCACCGCTACCGTTCTCTCCCGGTGGCGAGGCGGCGGGTGTCGTTGCCGCTGTCGGCGAGCGCGCCGGTGCCTTCCAGGTCGGGGACCGGGTGATGGCCCTCACCGGATGGGGGGCGTTCGCCGAACAGGTGGCCGTGCCGTTCTACAACGTGCTGCCCATCCCCGAAAGCATGGACTTCACCACCGCTGCTGCCTTTGGCATGACCTATGGCACCTCGATGCATGCGCTAAAGCAGCGCGCCCAGTTGCAGCCGGGCGAAACCTTGCTGGTGCTGGGTGCGTCCGGTGGTGTCGGCCTGGCGGCCGTGGAGATCGGCAAAGCCATGGGCGCCAAGGTGATCGCAGCCGCCAGCAGCGCAGAGAAACTGGCCGTGGCCAAGGCTGCAGGGGCGGACGAGTTGATCGACTACAGCCAGGCCAGCCTCAAGGAGGAAATCAAGCGCCTGACCGGCGGCCAAGGGGTAGATGTGATCTACGACCCGGTCGGCGGTGAACTGTTCGACCAGGCCGTGCGCGGGCTGGCGTGGAACGGGCGGCTGCTGGTGGTCGGCTTTGCCAGCGGGACGATTCCACAGATGGCGGCGAACCTGGTACTGCTCAAGGGCGCAGCGGTGCTGGGGGTATTCTGGGGGGCTTTTGCCCAGCGTCAGCCGCAGGACAATGCGGCCAACTTCAACCAGCTGTTTGCCTGGCATGCCGAGGGCAAACTGAAGCCGCTGGTATCGAAGACTTACCCACTGGCCGAGGCGGGCGCGGCGATCGAGCAGTTGGGCCAAAGGAAAGCGGTGGGTAAGCTGGTGCTGCTGGCCAGCTAATCATTGAAAGATACGCTGCCGCTGCAGAGCTCTTCGCCGATAAACGCGCGAAGAGCCCTGCACAGCCCAATCAGACCTCCCGCAGGTTGTGGCAGCGCCGGAACCGCGCTTCGAGGTTGCGGTCGGGCATCTGGTGGCTGCGCAATGCGTTCAACGTCTGCTCGACATACTCACGCGTGGTGCCGTAGCGCCCTTTGGCACTGGCAAGAATCTGGCTGAGCAGCGTATCAGGCAGATTGCCGGCGTAGCACGGCAGGTGCCGCTCAAGTACAAAGCCCAAGGCCTGCACCTTGCTGCCATCACCCAGCCGGCAGCTGAGCCAGTGCGGCCGGTACGCCGGGTACGGCATCTCTCTTTGCCACAAGGCCATCAGCGAGTCGTCGAGGTTGCTTTCATCGAGGCGGTAGGCAAAACCGCTGCACGAACCGCCGCGGTCGAGGCCGAATACCAGGCCTGGCGTTTCCGGCGTACCACGATGCTCGTGCGACCACAGGTAAAGGCCACGGTGATAGCCATGCACGCGTGCACGCTGGCGCTCTACCGAACTGCACTCCGGGCGCCATATCAACGAACCATAGGCGAACAACCAGACCGGGCCACCGTCATGGCGCGACATGGTCGTATGCATCGAGTTGATCAATTGCTCGCGGGTCAGTTGCTGGCCGAAGTCGAGTGCCGGAGGATAAGCGCTTTTCCAGGATAAACTTTCAAGTGCCGACATAAGCTGCCGCCATTATTCCCTGTGAACTACTGATATAGCGAAAGGCCCTGCAGGGCGGGGCTTGCGCCAGCGCCTTGGGAACCTGCAACCACCTTAGGGTAGAACCGCGCCAACACTCAAGCCCTGAAGCCCAAGTTTCACGCGAACTTCCGACGGTTGGAGAGCATGGTTCCAAGTATAGTGAAAGTTATTAGTCAAGGCGGTAAGAATTACCGCCTTATACCCACTACCTGAAACTTCGGTTATTAACCACGCGGTGCGTAGGCAAACACATCCGCACGCATGCGGTGCGCATCCATACCGGCCTCGACCAGGGCATCGAGCGTGGCATAAACCATGTTTGGTGAACCACTGGCATAAACATGGACCGTATTGAGGTCTTGCACGTCCTCGCACACGGCCTCGTGCAACATGCCGCAGCGGCCTTCCCAGCCA
This sequence comes from Pseudomonas sp. BNK-30, assembly GCF_047456185.1. Classification (NCBI taxonomy): domain Bacteria; kingdom Pseudomonadati; phylum Pseudomonadota; class Gammaproteobacteria; order Pseudomonadales; family Pseudomonadaceae; genus Pseudomonas; species Pseudomonas sp. BNK-30. The sequence continues at coordinate 4,964,471 of NZ_CP179904.1, read as the reverse complement.
CACAGGTCGCTCACCACCTTGTGCAGGAACAGGTTGGGCAGACGCTCCCATTCGTCCCAGTGCTCGATGGCGTAGAAGTCTTCAGGGCGTCGCACGCCCCAGTAGAGGTGCACCGGGTGCTTGAAGCCCTGGGCGCGGCAATGCTCGACCAGGCTGTGCATCTGCCCCATGCCGGTTCCCGCAGCGATGAGCACCAGTGGTCCATCGGGCAGTTCGGCCAGGTGGGTGTCACCGAATGGCATTTCGATGCGGGCGATAGGGTCACGCTGCAGTTGCGCCAAAAGCTGACGGGCGCTGTCTTCGCGGACCAGCACGTGAAGCTCAAGGTCGCGCCCACTGTGGGGGGCAGACGCCAGGGAGAAGGCCGCCGGCTTGCCGCCCTCGCGCTCGATCATCAGATACTGCCCGGCGTGATAGCGCAGTGGCTTGCCAGCCGGCGCGCGCAAGCGCACGCGCCAGACATCGCCCCCCACCTCTACGCATTCAATGACGCTGCATGCCAGCTTGCGCACTGGCAGCTCGCCCAGGGCCAGCACACCATCCCAGAGCAGCACGCAGTCCTCCAGCGGTTCGGCGATGCACGTGAACAGCTCACCATGGTCGCGCACCTCACCGTTCTGGCGAACGCGACCTTCGACCAACAATGCGGCGCACACATGGCAATTGCCATTGCGACAGCTGTTCGGGCAGTCATAGCCCAGCCGCCGCGCTCCATCCAGGATCCGTTCCCCGGGTTCGAGCGCCAGCACCGCCCCGGACGGCTGCAACGTTACCTGCATCAATCTATTCCCAACTGGTCCCACAACTCATCGATGCGGCGGGTGACGGCCTCGTCCTTGACGATGACCCGGCCCCATTCGCGTGTAGTCTCGCCCGGCCACTTGTGGGTGGCATCCAGGCCCATCTTCGACCCCAGGCCCGATACCGGCGACGCAAAGTCCAGGTAATCGATCGGCGTGTTGTCGATCATCACCGTATCACGCTTGGGGTCCATGCGCGTGGTGATGGCCCAGATCACGTCATTCCAGTCACGGGCGTTGATGTCGTCGTCGGTTACGATAACGAACTTGGTGTACATGAACTGTCTCAGGAACGACCACACACCCAGCATCACGCGCTTGGCGTGGCCCGGGTACTGCTTCTTCATCGTCACCACCGCCATCCGGTACGAGCACCCTTCCGGCGGCAGGTAGAAGTCGACGATCTCCGGGAACTGCTTTTGCAGGATCGGCACGAACACTTCATTGAGCGCCACGCCGAGGATGGCCGGCTCATCTGGCGGCCGGCCGGTATAGGTGCTGTGGTAGATCGGTTTTTGCCGGTGGGTGATGCGCTCGACGGTGAACACCGGGAAGCTGTCCACTTCGTTGTAGTAGCCGGTGTGGTCACCATAGGGGCCTTCCGGAGCCATCTCCCCCGGGTGGATCACACCTTCAAGGATGATCTCGGCGGTAGCCGGCACCTGCAGGTTGCTGCCTCGGCATTTGACCAACTCGGTGCGGTTGCCACGCAAAAGGCCGGCGAAGGCATATTCGGACAGGGTATCGGGCACCGGCGTGACGGCGCCGAGGATGGTTGCCGGGTCGGCACCCAGGGCAACGGCGACAGGGAACGGTTGGCCGGGGTTCTTCTCACACCATTCGCGATAATCCAGGGCACCGCCGCGGTGGCTCAACCAGCGCATGATGACTTTGTTGCGGCCGATGACCTGCTGGCGATAAATGCCCAGGTTCTGGCGGTCCTTGTTCGGGCCGCGGGTCACGGTAAGGCCCCAGGTGATCAGCGGCGCCACGTCGCCCGGCCAGCAGTGCTGGATCGGCAGCTGGCCAAGGTCGACATCATCACCCTCGACCACCACCTCCTGGCAAACGGCATCCTTGACCACCTTCGGCGCCATGGACACGACCTTCTTGAAGATCGGCAGTTTCGACCAGGCATCCTTGAGGCCTTTCGGCGGCTCCGGCTCCTTGAGGAAGGCCAGCAGCTTGCCGATCTCGCGCAGCTCCTCGACCGACTCGGCGCCCATGCCCATGGCCACCCGCTGCGGGGTGCCGAACAGGTTGCCGAGCACCGGAATGTCGAAGCCCGTGGGCTTTTCGAACAACAACGCCGGGCCCTTTGCACGCAGGGTGCGGTCACACACCTCGGTCATTTCCAGGACGGGGGAGATCGGGACCTGGATGCGCTTGAGTTCACCGCGCTGTTCCAGGCCACGAATGAAGTCGCGCAAGTCGCGATACTGCATGCATGAGCCTCGTGTTGGCCGTATCGGTCGGGGTGCAGAGTGTAGCGCCGTTCAGCGCTCAATGGCCAAAAATGACTTGGGGCCGCTCCGCGCCCCATCGCCGGCAAGACGGCTCCCACAAGGATCGCAGAGGACCTGTAAGAGCCGGCTTGCCGGCGATGGGCTGCGAAGCAGCCCCAATCACTGCCAGCCTGAAACGCTTACTTGCGCTTCATCGACAGGAAGAACTCGTCGTTGGTCTTGGTCTGCTTGAGCTTGTCGACCAAAAACTCGATGGCGGCGATCTCGTCCATCGGGTGCAGCAGCTTGCGCAGGATCCACATGCGCTGCAGTTCGTCATCAGCAGTCAGCAGCTCTTCACGGCGGGTGCCCGAGCGGTTGATGTTGATGGCCGGGAACACACGCTTCTCGGCGATGCGACGGTCCAGGGGCAGTTCCATGTTGCCGGTACCCTTGAACTCTTCGTAGATCACTTCGTCCATCTTCGAGCCGGTTTCTACCAGCGCGGTGGCGATGATGGTCAGCGAACCGCCTTCCTCGATGTTACGCGCAGCGCCGAAGAAACGCTTCGGCTTCTCCAGGGCGTGGGCATCGACACCACCGGTCAGCACCTTGCCGGAGCTCGGGATCACGGTGTTGTAGGCACGCGCCAGACGGGTGATGGAGTCCAGCAGGATGACCACATCCTTCTTGTGCTCGACCAGGCGCTTGGCCTTCTCGATGACCATTTCGGCAACCTGCACGTGGCGGGTTGGCGGCTCATCGAAGGTGGAGGCAACCACTTCACCGCGCACGGTGCGCTGCATTTCGGTCACTTCTTCCGGGCGCTCGTCGATCAGCAGAACGATCAGGTGGCACTCGGGGTTGTTACGGGTGATGTTGGCCGCGATGTTCTGCAGCATGATCGTTTTACCCGCTTTCGGCGGGGCGACGATCAGGCCACGCTGGCCCTTGCCGATCGGCGCGCACAGGTCGATGACGCGGCCGGTCAGGTCTTCGGTGGAACCGTTGCCGGCTTCCATCTTCAGGCGCTTGTTCGGGAACAGCGGCGTCAGGTTTTCGAAGAGGATCTTGTTCTTCGCGTTTTCCGGGCGATCGAAGTTGATCGTGTCGACCTTGAGCAGCGCGAAGTAACGCTCCCCTTCCTTCGGCGGGCGGATCTTGCCGACGATGGTATCGCCGGTACGCAGGTTGAAGCGGCGGATCTGGCTGGGCGAGACGTAGATGTCGTCAGGGCCGGCCAGATAGGACGCATCAGCCGAACGCAGGAAACCGAAACCATCCTGGAGAATCTCCAGCACGCCGTCACCTGAGATCTCTTCGCCGCTTTTCGCGTGCTTTTTCAGCAGGGCGAAAATCACGTCCTGTTTGCGCGAACGGGCCATGTTTTCGATGCCCATCTGTTCGGCCATTTCCAGCAGATCGGTAATCGGCTTTTGCTTGAGTTCAGTCAGGTTCATAAGGGGAATGACGTAATCATGTATGAAGGGAGGATTAAGCTTCTGGCTTAATGAAGCCGCGCCGCTAGAAGGCGATAGGATCGCGCACAGATTCTAATTAGGAGTGCGTCGGCGACGGCGTGCAGGGGGCACTGGAGAAACAGTGCGAGGCCGAATGTAACACTTGCTTTTTTCGACGTCTAGTGGGTTGGAAAAGAAAAGCCCCGGAATTTCCGGGGCTTTTTCACATCACAGGTGGGCGTCGAGGAACGCGGCCAGCTGGGATTTGGACAAGGCGCCGACCTTGGTGGCCTCGACGTTGCCGTTCTTGAACAGCATCAGCGTCGGGATGCCACGCACGCCGTGCTTGGCCGGGGTTTCCTGGTTGTCGTCGATGTTCAGCTTGGCGACGGTCAGTTTACCCTCGTAGGTGGTGGCGATGTCGTCCAGCACCGGAGCGATCATCTTGCATGGGCCGCACCATTCAGCCCAGTAGTCGACCAGCACCGGGCCTTGGGCTTGCAGGACTTCGGCCTCAAAGGTGGCGTCGGTGACGTGTTTGATAAGATCGCTGCTCATGGATATCTCCAGGGTCGTAAGCAAAAAACGTGGCCCATCATAGCCGCACCCACGCGCTACAGGAAGTCGCGGACGATTGAGTGTCACTATAGTTGTGCAAGACGCCACGAATCGAAACTGTCACAGAAGTGTCATAGCATCGACTGGCACATTGCCTTGCATCAAGCCCTGGCGAGTCGCGCGTTGGCGACAGCCTGCTAACGTGGCACGATTGCCGGGTTACCGACCGAGACTACTCAGATCATGCCGCATACCTTAGCGAAGAACCTGTCCCTGATTGCCGCCATCGACCTGGGCTCCAACAGTTTCCACATGGTCGTGGCCAAGGCTCACCATACCGAGATCCGCATCCTGGAGCGGCTCGGGGAAAAGGTTCAGCTCGCCGCTGGCATCGACGAAGCACGCATGCTCAGCGAAGAAGCCATGGTCCGGGGCCTGGAATGCCTGAAGCGCTTTGCCCAGCTGATCAACGGCATGCCTGCGGGGGCCGTGCGTATCGTTGGCACCAACGCCTTGCGCGAGGCGCGCAACCGTAACGAATTCATCCAGCGTGCCGAAGCGATCCTCGGCCACCCCGTGGAAGTGATCTCCGGCCGCGAAGAAGCGCGCCTGATCTACCTGGGCGTGTCCCATACCCTGGCCGATACCCCCGGCAAACGCCTGGTCGCCGACATCGGCGGCGGCAGCACCGAGTTCATCATCGGCCAGCGCTTTGAGCCGCTGCTGCGTGAAAGCCTGCAGATGGGCTGCGTCAGCTTCACCCAGCGCTATTTCCGCGATGGCAAGATCACCCCGGCCCGCTACGCCCAGGCCTACACCGCCGCACGCCTGGAGCTGATGAGCATCGAGAACGCCCTGCACCGCCTGACCTGGGATGAAGCGATTGGCTCCTCCGGGACCATCCGCGCCATCGGCGCCGCCATCAAGGCCGCTGGCCTGGGCAATGGCGAGGTCAACGCCGAGGGGCTGGCGTGGGTCAAACGCAAGCTGTTCAAACTGGGCGAGGCCGACAAGATCGACTTCGACGGGGTCAAACCCGACCGCCGCGCCATCTTCCCGGCCGGCATGGCGATTCTCGAGGCGATTTTCGACGCGCTGGAACTGCAACGCATGGACCATTGCGATGGCGCGCTGCGTGAAGGTGTGCTGTTCGACCTGCTTGGCCGCCACCACCACGAGGACGTGCGCGAACGCACGTTGAACTCGCTGATGGAGCGCTACCACGTCGACCAGGGCCAGGCTGCGCGCGTCGAGCGCAAAGCGCTGCACGCCTTTGACCAAGTGGCCAAGGCATGGGGCCTTGAAGAGGGTAACTGGCGCGATCTACTGGGCTGGGCAGCCAAAATTCACGAAATTGGCCTGGACATTGCCCATTACCACTACCACAAGCATGGTGCCTACCTGATCGAGCACTCCGACCTGTCGGGCTTCTCGCGTGAAGACCAGCAGATGATGGCGCTGCTGGTACGTGGCCACCGCCGCAACATCCCCAAGGACAAGTTCGCCGAACTGGGCGATGAAGGCGTGAAACTGCTGCGCCTGTGCGTACTGCTGCGCTTCGCCATTCTGTTCCACCACATCCGTGGCACCCAACAGATGCCCAAGGTGCAACTGCAGGCCGCAGACAATAGCCTCGACGTGGCCTTCCCGGCCGGCTGGCTGGAGCAGAACCAGCTGACCCAGGCCGACTTCGCCAACGAGGCGGAGTGGCTGGCCCGGGTCAACTTCGTCCTCAGCGTACGTTAAGTACCGGGTTGCTCAGGCGCTCCAGCAGGGTCGCCTGGGCACTGCGCGGGTTCTGGTTGCCGGTCGGGCTGCTGCGCACATAGCGCCCGTCGGGCTGCAGCGTCCAGGCATGGGTGTTGTCGGTCAGGTAGCCTTCCAGCTCCTTCTTCACCCGCAGCAACAGCTTCTTGCCCTCCACCGGGAAGCAGGTCTCGACACGCTTGTCGAGGTTGCGCTCCATCCAGTCGGCGCTGGACAGGTAGATCTGCTCTTCGCCGCCGTTGAGGAAGTAGAACACCCGGGTATGCTCCAGGAAGCGGCCGATGATCGAGCGCACCTGGATATTGTGCGAAACCCCCGGGATGCCTGGGCGCAAGCAGCACATGCCACGCACCACCAGGTCGATCTTCACGCCCGACTGGCTGGCCTTGTACAGGGCCTTGATGACCTTGGCATCGGTCAGCGAGTTGAACTTGGCGATGATGTGCGCGGGCTTGCCTTCCAGGGCGAACTGGGTTTCCCGGGCAATCATGTCGAGCATGCCCTTTTTCAGGGTGAACGGCGCGTGCAGCAGTTTTTTCATGCGCAAAGTCTTGCCCATGCCGATCAACTGGCTGAACAGCTTGCCGACGTCCTCGGTGAGGGCATCGTCGGAGGTCAGCAGGCTGTAGTCGGTGTACAGGCGAGCATTACCGGCGTGGTAGTTACCGGTGCCCAGGTGGGCGTAGCGGACGATCTCGCCCTGCTCGCGGCGCAGGATCAGCATCATCTTGGCATGGGTCTTGAACCCAACCACGCCATAGATCACCACGGCGCCGGCAGCCTGCAGGCGGCTGGCCATCTGCAGGTTGGACTCTTCGTCAAAGCGCGCGCGCAACTCGATCACCGCGGTGACTTCCTTGCCGTTTCGTGCGGCATCCACCAGCGCGTCGACAATTTCCGAGTTGGCGCCGGAGCGGTACAGCGTCTGACGAACGGCAAGCACGTGCGGGTCCTTGGCGGCCTGGCGCAGCAGGTCGACCACAGGGGTGAAGGACTCGAACGGGTGCATCAGCAGGATGTCCTGCTTGCTGATGACACTGAAGATGTTGTCGGCATTGACCAGCAGCTTGGGGATCGCCGGGGTGAACGGCGTGTACTGCAGCTCCGGGTGGCTGTCCAGGCCGGTGATGCTGAACAGGCGGGTCAGGTTGACCGGGCCGTTGACCTGGTACAGCTCGCTCTCGCTCAGGCTGAACTGCTTGAGCAGGTAGTCGGACAGGTGCTTGGGGCAGGTGTCGGCCACTTCCAGGCGCACGGCATCACCGTATCGGCGCGAGAACAGCTCACCGCGCAGGGCGCGCGCCAGGTCGTCGACTTCTTCCGAATCCAGCGCCAGGTCGGCGTTACGGGTCAGGCGGAACTGATAGCACCCCTTGACCTTCATGCCCTGGAACAGGTCGTCGGCATGGGCGTGGATCATCGAGGACAGGAACACGTAGTTGTCCCCAGGGCCACCGACCTCTTCCGGCACACGGATGACCCGCGGCAGCAGGCGCGGAGCCGGGATGATCGCCAGGCCCGAATCACGACCGAAGGCATCGACGCCTTCGAGTTCTACGATGAAGTTAAGGCTCTTGTTCACCAGCAACGGGAACGGGTGCGTCGGGTCCAGACCGATCGGGGTGATGATCGGTGCAATCTCGTCACGGAAGTAGCGGCGCACCCAGGTCTTTAGCTTGGGCGTCCAGTACCGGCGGCGGATGAAGCGGATCGCGTGCTTTTCCAGTTCCGGCAGCAACACATCATTGAGGATCGCGTACTGGCGATCAACTTCGGTGTGCACCAGCTCGCTGATGCGCGCCAGCGCCTGATGCGGCTGCAGGCCGTCGGCACCGGCCTGTTCACGAGCAAAGTTGATCTGCTTCTTCAAGCCCGCCACGCGGATCTCGAAGAACTCATCGAGGTTGCTGGAGAAGATCAGCAGGAATTTCAGGCGCTCGAGCAGCGGGTAGGACTCATCCAGCGCCTGCTCCAGCACGCGGATGTTGAACTGCAGCTGCGACAGCTCGCGATGAATGTACAGGCTGCTGTCGTCCAGGCTCGGGATGGCGATGGCCGGCGCGGGGGCAGCATGCACGGGCGCGGGGGGTGCGGCCTCTACTGCAGGCTCCGGGGCCTCTGGCAGATCCGGCGGGGTCTGCACCATCTCTTCGGGGACCGCCTGGGCGTCCTTGATCGCGACAGGGGTTAGCACTTCATTATTCATCTGGCGTTCCTGGAGGACGTTAACGCCCTATCATCAATTGAGCGGGACGATAAGCGGCCATTATGACGTCTGTGTTACATCTATAGGCAAGCCCGCGACTTGTGGCTGAAGCCATTGTCCTTGTACGAATTGTTCACGTCGAGACACATCTGGACACTTTCACGAACGCGCGTGAAGGGGTAGGCTGCGCGTTCATTTCGCCAGCACCTCAGAAAATGCTTCAACAATTCCTGCAGGATTTCGGCTATTTTGCCCTTTTTCTAGGCACCTTCTTTGAAGGCGAGACCATCCTGGTGCTTGCAGGATTCCTTGCGTTCCGCGGGTACATGGACATCAGCCTGGTGGTGATCGTGGCGTTCTTCGGCAGCTATGCCGGCGACCAGCTGTGGTACTTCATGGGCCGCCGCCACGGGCGCAAGATCCTGGCGCGCAAGCCGCGCTGGCAGGCCATGGGCGACCGGGCGCTGGAACATATCCGCCGCCACCCCGACATCTGGGTACTGAGCTTCCGCTTCGTCTATGGCCTGCGCACGGTCATGCCCGTGGCTATCGGCCTGTCCGGCTACCCACCCCGCCGTTATCTGCTGCTCAACGGCATCGGCGCAGCCGTCTGGGCCTTGGCCCTGGGCGCAGCCGCGTACCACTTCGGCGCCATTCTTGAAGGCATGCTGGGCAACGTGAAGAAGTACGAGCTATGGGTGCTCGGTGGCCTGCTGCTGCTCGGCGCCCTGCTGTGGCTGCGGCGGCGTTTTCGCACCTTGCGCGCCGAGCGCAAGGCCGCGGCACAGGCCCAGGCCGCCGAGGCTGAGCAGGCTGTAAAGCGCGAGCAGGGCCCAGACCAAGGGCGTAACAACCCCTAAGCCCAGAGCGCCAGCCAGATACAGCGCAGGCACATTCAACAACAGGCGCGCCAGCTCCAGGCGCCCTGCCCACGGCCGGTTTTCCAGGGCCGCGCCCAGGGCGAACAAACCCAGCGCCATCACCGACCAGCCAAGCACCAGGGCCGCCGTCGGCACCTGCTCTGCAACGCCCATCAGGTAGCTGCCCAATGCCACGTAAACGGCGAACTGCAGCACCACATAAACCTGCTGCGCCCGCCCCAGGGCAACCTCGAACTTACGGAACAGCGCCAGGTTCTGCTTGGCCTGTGGATAACGCGCGGCCACATCCGCCGGCCGCCAGCCAGTGGGCATGAACCAGATACGCAGTTTGTCCCACAGGCTATCGGTGCGCCGGGCATCGTCCCAGAGCTGGGCATAGAACTGCAGGTTGGCCCACAACGGGTTCCAGCTGGCCAACGGCGTGGTCACGCCAAACACCACCGGCTCGGCCGGGTCTTCTTCCTTGAAGGTGCCAAACAGACGGTCCCAAAGAATGAACACACCGCCGTAGTTGCGATCCAAGTAAACAGTATTTTGCGCATGGTGGACGCGATGGTTGGACGGTGTGATCAGTATCCATTCGAGCCAGCCCAACTTGGGAATGTGCCGGGTGTGCACCCAGAACTGGTACAGCAGGTTGAGCGACGCCACGGTAATGAATACCCATGGCGGCACGCCGACCAGCGCCAGCGGCAGGTAGAAGATCCACGAAAAGAGGAAGCCGCTACTGGTCTGGCGCAACGCGGTGGTGAGGTTGTACTCCTCGCTCTGGTGATGCACCGAATGGGCTGCCCACAGCACATTGCGCTCATGCCCCAAGCGGTGCAGCCAGTAATAGCAGAAGTCGTACAGCACGAACGCCAGCAACCAGACCCAGACGGCGTGGCCCGGCAGGTGCAGCAGCGCCAGATGCTCCCACGCCAGTGCATAGGTCACCAGCCCTGCCCCCTTGGTCAGCAGCCCGGTACTGGTGGACAGCACGCCGGTGCTCAGGCTGTTGATCGAATCGGCCACGGTGAAATTGCGCTGGCCGCGCACACGGTCGGCGACCAATTCAACCGCGATCAGCACGAAAAAGAACGGTACGGCCAGCAGAATCAAGTCCATGGACAGCTGCCTCGAAGGGTATCCACACAGATTAGGATGCACCCATGGCAACCCCTATGGCCACATCTGCCAAACTAGAGGACATTTAGCGCCTCGACACTGGAGTAATGAGCATGACGAAAAAAGTAGCGGTGATTCTTTCCGGCTGTGGCGTCTACGATGGCGCCGAAATCCATGAAAGCGTGATCACCCTGCTGCGCCTCGACCAGCGCGGCGCACAGGTGCAGTGCTTCGCGCCGAACATCGCGCAGATGCACGTGATCAACCACCTCACCGGTGAGCAGATGCCTGAGTCGCGCAATGTGCTGGTGGAATCGGCGCGCATCGCCCGCGGCGAGGTCAAGGACATCAGCGAGGCCAGGGCCGAGGACTTCGATGCGCTGATCGTGCCGGGTGGTTTCGGGGCGGCGAAGAACCTGTCCGACTTTGCCGTCGAAGGTAGCGATTGCACGGTCAACCCGCAGGTACTGGCCTTGGCCGAGGCCTTTGCCGAAGCTTGCAAGCCGGTTGGCCTGATGTGCATTTCACCGGCACTGGCGGCCAAGATCTACGGCCCTGGCGTGGTTTGCACCATCGGGAACGATGCCGATACTGCTGCTGCGGTGACCAAGATGGGTGGCACCCATGAAGAGTGCGATGTGCATGACATTGTCGAGGACACCCAGCGCAAGCTGGTGACCACGCCGGCGTACATGGTGGCCAAGTCGATCAGCGAGGCGGCTGGCGGCATTTACAAGCTGGTGGATCGCGTGCTGGAAATGACCCACGAGGCTGACTGATCAGCCCTTGGCCAAGCGGGCCAGAATACGGTCCAGCGCATTGGCGAACGCCTGCTTTTCGCGTTCGCCATAAGGCCCCTGCCCTCCGCCGGCCTGGCCCTGCTCGCGCAACTCGGTAAACAGGTTGCGCACTGCCAGCCGGTCGCCCATGTTGCGCTCGTCGAATTCACGGCCGCGTGGGTCCAGCGCCGCTACCCCCTTCTTGATCAGGCGGTCGGCCAGCGGCACGTCGCTGCAGATGACCAGCTCACCTGGCACGGCGTGCTCGACCAGGTAATCATCGGCGGCATCCATGCCGCTGGGTACCACGATCAGCCGCACAACGGCGAAGGCCGGTTTGGCCACGGCCTGCCCGGCCACCATGACCACCTCGAGCTTGCGCTTGAGGGCGAATTTGACGATCAGGTCCTTGGCTGCCTTGGGGCAGGCGTCGGCGTCGATCCATATGCGCATTGCATTTTTCCTCTTGAAGCAGGAAGGGCTTTGCCCGATGCCGTTCAGTTGAGCGATTTGGGGCCGCTTTGCGGCCCCGAAACGGCCATGTTACTCGTCCCGGCGAAAGAAACACGCAATGGCACATCTATTTCAATGACCCTGTGCAGTTGCAGAAGCAGCAATCGCAACAAATGGAGCCTGCGCAGCCTCAGTGAGCCTCGTTCATCCCCCGCTCCAGATCATCGATCAATGCCTTGGCCATCTCGCTGAGAATCCGCGCCGCGCTGCCAGCGATGCGGTCGTTTTCCATTTCTGCTTCGGTGGTGAGGTGGCGGATGCAGCCGAGCAGTACGGAAAGCTGCGAGAACGCATGATCGAACGGAACATCAGGCCTGAGGCTGAACAGGTCGAAGGTTTCTACGCCTGCCGTTGATGCTTGGTTGAGGCCCTCGCTCATTGTGATGCTCCTTGCGCACCGGCGTGCTCGTTCAGCGCATTGATCATCCGGCACAGCAGGCGGATGTTCATGCCCATGGCGTCACGCACAGGGCCTTGCGGGCTGTCGAGCAGCACGCTGGAGGTCTGTTTGATGGTCAGGGTCAAAGCGCAGATGAGTGCGTTGCACTCTTGGGTGTTGGGCGGTTCCGGGAGCGAGATGGCGGGAGGGTCGAGCAGAAGCAGGGCGGATGGAGGTGGGTCTGGGACGAGCTTTTTCATGGCGGATCTCCGTATGTTGGGCTGACCTGCCTTCCTCCTCGTCTCACGGATTTGGGTGGCAGTCGTGCACGGGGTGAGACCCGGGACATACGGTAACCCCGGCCAGACCGAAGCCTGCCCGCGCACGACCGCCATGGAGCGGCGCTACCGAATGTGAACCGGGTGTCTCACGCCCGATCGCCTTGCGAGGCGACCCGAGGACATTATTCCCGGAGCGCTTGCCAGCCAAGACGGCACCTTCCGATAGGCGTCGTAGGATAAGTCGCCAGAGTGAAAGAACAGAAGCATTTGGTTTCAGGTTCAGAAATGTCTTACGGCTTGCGACTGCTGCGAGGGCTTCGCCCTCGATCGCCGGCAAGCCGGCTCCCACAAGTACAGTGCAGACCTCAAGAACTGCGCGTTCCCTGTGGGCTTGCCGGCGATTGGCCACCCCGCGGAAACAGCAGGTACCAATTGCGTCCAACCTGATAAAACCGTCGCTACTAGCCTCACAGGCAAACCATAGGAGGCAGGGAACATGGATCGTCCCCATTCAAATCAGCTAAGGCTTGGCCGGTTCTCAGAAAGGCATCGGTTGTACCTTCTCACCAGCACCACATTGCACAGGGCCCCTGTACTGGGTGGGTTTCACTCGGCCCGCTTGTTGGTCAGCCAGCTACGCCAGGCCGAGGCAGAAGGTGCGGCGCGGTCTTTAGCCTGGGTGGTAATGCCTGATCATTTCCACTGGTTGATCGAGCTGGGGCCGGTGAGCCTGAAAACGTTGATGCGCCGGGTGAAGTCGCACAGCACCTGTGCCATCAACCGCCATCTCGGGCGATATGGGAGGCTTTGGCAGAAGGGGTTTCATGACCGGGCGTTGCGGCGAGAAGAAGACGTGCAGGCTGTGGCGCGGTACATCGTCTTGAACCCTAAGCGCGCAGGTCTGGTTGAGCGGGTGGGGGATTATCCGCATTGGGACGCGATCTGGGTTTGACTGCCATGGCCACATCGCCTGCCCCGTGTCACCGTGGCAGATCGAGCAGTTGTGTGCATACAACGAAGCACCACGGGCGGGGTCCGGGGTAATCACCGGCGCCTGACGGACTTCGTAGGCCACGGCCAGGCGCGCGCCCAACTGGCCGTCACGCACGGTCGGCGGATAGTCGGCACCGATATAGTCGAGCAAACCCTAAAAATCATAATTTTCCTTGTAGCGTGAGAAACATTTGCCTGATGATGCCGAAGTGAGGATTTCCGCAATGAAGGCTGTCGGCTACTCACGTTTAAACCGAGTGTCTCACGCCCGATCGCCTTGCAAGGTGACCTGAGCACAGTATTCCGGGAACACTTTCCAGCCAAAACGACACCTTCCGACAGACGCCGTAGGATAATTCGACTGAAGCATTTGGTTTTATATTCGGAAATTTCTTACGACTGCAGGGTTGGCAATATGCCGCGTACGCTACGCATGCCCTCCCACCTGGCGAATAATCACGGTTTTACCCTCCACCTCAAAGTGAACACGGGTACCGCCATTGAGGCGGAACTGATAAATCCCTAAATCTTTCCTATAAAGTTTGTAGTCTACATCACCTAAAGGCAATACAGCTTCCCAAGGCGGCAGCCCCTTATTGTGAATCGAATTTTGAAATTCATCGAATTTCTGCTGCTCAACTTTAGTCAGTACTTTCAAATTTTTTCTCACGTCCGCCTTGTTTAGTTTCCAGCCTTGGTTTTCTTCTGAGAATGCGTTTGAAAATACAGAGCTTGGTGAGCTGTACCGTTCACCCAATGGAGGGCTCCCTCCTGACAAGGGGGAGGGGGAGGATAATAATGACGAGCTGGAGGCAGTCGAAATAGATCGGTTCATCGCAGGCTTCCTCGAAGCGCGGGTCTTCTGCGAATTGGGAGACACAATCAATGAGTGAGGCCTTTTCATGTGTGCCGGCAATACTCCCTTAGTAGGCATATGCCCGGTCGGGTCACTGAAATTGACAGGATCACCGGAGACATACGCATAGCCATTCAACCCACCCTCGCCAAATGGGCTCAAGCTGTCAGTACTTTGAAAGCGCATCAGCACAGGGTTGTACAGACGATAGCCCAAACCTAGAAAATAGTGCCCTGTCACAGCGTCCCGTGTTTCTCCATTGAAACCGGGCAACCCTGGGAGATCGGCGCTTTCCTGCTTGGAGCCGTAAGGTGGGTAGGCAAAACTTTGTGCTTCGCCGCTTACCGAAGCCATGAGCACAGAGTCTTTGGCGTCCATCGTAAGCACTACGGTTTGCAGTGCGTTGTCGTCACAACGCAACTGCGCTAACAGTAAGCCCCTCGCCCGCAACACCGTTCGCGTTGACTGGCCCTCCACCTGTGTCACAAGCCGGTCTTGCGCGTAAAAAAACTGGGTACAGGACAGTTCTCGGCCCTGCGTGTTCTGGCTCATGGTGGTTTGACCTCGTATCGGGCCCAGACCATGCTGATGCAGTTCGTGGCAGCTCGCTACTGGCAAAAGTGACAGGTATCGCCACGACCCTGTTCCGCCCTCACTGCTTCACCGCAGCGCCCTTCCACCCACCGCCCAACGCCAGGAACACACCGATCTGCCCCATCGCCACCTGGCTATTGGCCGCCGCCAGCTGCGCGCGCATGTCCGTGTAGGTCCGTGTCGCCTGCAAGTCCGCCAGGAATGACTCACGCCCCGCCTGGTAATAGCGGTGCGTCTGGTCCGCCGCTTCTTTTGCCGACTTCTCCGCCTCGGCCAGCGCATCACGCCGGTCGAGCAAGGCGCTGTACTGGGCCAGGCGGGTCTGGGTTTCGCGAATGGCGTTGAGCACCACGCCGTCGAAATGCGCCAGCGCCGCCTGGGTCGAAGCCTCAGCCATGCGAATGCGGGCACGGGTGCCGTTGGTGGGGATGTTCCAGCTGATCTGCGGGCCGAAGCCCCAGCGGTTGGTCGCAGGCTCACCCAGGTTCTCGAGAATACCGATGGTACCAACCTGGGCGCCGATGCTGATGTCGGGATACAGGGCGCCCGTGGCCACGCCGATATTCGCTGTAGATGCCGCCAGCTGGCGTTCGGCCTGGCGCACGTCGGGGCGGCGCTTGAGCAGCGCGGCGCCATCACCGACCGGCAACAGCTGGTTCAGGTGTGGCAGCTCGGCACACTCGGCAGTGCCGGCAGGCAGTTGCTCCACAGGCTTGGCCAGCAGCGCGGCCAAGGTATACAGGCCGGTTTCACGCTCGGCCTTGAAGCGCGGCAACTCTGCGCGCAGCGATTTGAACTGGGTCTGCGAGCGAGTGACCTGGGTTTCGTCACCCCGGCCAGCATCACGCAGGCGCTGGTTGAGCTGCACGCTCTGCTGCTGCAAGCCGAGCGACTCGCGGGCGATGTGGTATTCCTCGTTGGCCGAACACACCTGGGTGTAGGCCTTGACCACATCGGCCACCAACGTGATGCGGGCGGTATCGGCAGCGGCCTGCACAGCGTCGGCATTGGCTTTGGCCGCTTCGGTGCCACGCTTGAAGGTACCCCAGAGGTCAAACTGGTAGGAAGCGCTGATGATCGCATCACCGATGTTGGCCACTGGCACCTTCTCGGTCAGCAAAAATGCCTCGCCAGACTCCTGCAACCGCTGGGCTCCGGCTTTGATGCCACCGTTGAATCCACCCTGGGACTGGGCTACCTCGACCTGCGCACGGGCCTTGGCAATGTTGGCCGCAGCCACGCGCAGTTCGGTGTTGGCACTCAACGCCTGGCGCACCAGCTCATTGAGGCGTTGATCCTGATACAGCTGCCACCAGTCCTCGGGTACCGGCGCCGACACGACGCTGGCAGCATCCTGGCGCAGCGGCCCACTGAGGTCGCTGCGCTGCACTGCCGCGTCCTTGGGCACTTCATAGTCCGGGCCTACCATCATGCAGGCCCCAAGAGACAGGCACAAGCCAGCCAGGATCAGCTGTTTCATGGGCGCGGGCCCTCGATGATCGACACCGTGGCGGTACGCCCGGCGATCATGCGGAAGTCTTGCGGCACTTCATCGAAGGCGATGCGCACCGGGATCCGCTGGGCCAGGCGCACCCAGCTGAACGCCGGGTTGACGTTGGGCAGCAGGTTGCTGCCGCTGCTGCGATCGCGGTCCTCGATACCGGCGGCAAAGCTCTGCACGTGGCCACGCAGGCGAGTGTTGTCGCCCATTACGCGGATGTCCACGGCATCGCCAATGTGGATGCCGCCCAATTTGGTCTCTTCGAAATAGCCATCGACGTGATACGAAGCACTGTCGACGACCGAAAGCACGGGGCGGCCGGCCGTGACGAATTCGTGGTTTCGCGGCGCGCGGTCGTTGAGGTAACCGTCCACCGGGCTGCGCACCACCGAACGGTCCAGGTTGAGCTGGGCGGTGTCGACCGCCACTTGGGCCTCGCTCACCGCCGAACGGGCACGGGCCTCGCGGGACTGGCTTTCTTCCAGTTGCTCGGCCGCCACCAGGTTGCCCAGCTTGCGGTTGCGCTGCGCTTCGCGAGAGGCCTGGGCCAGGGTTTCCTGGCGTTCGCCAAGGGTCGCCTTGGCCTGGCGCAGCGCCAGGGTGAAGCGGTCCTGGTCGATGGTGAACAGCACGTCGCCGCGCTTGACGGTCTGGTTGTCACGCACTTCGACTTTCTGGATCAACCCGGAAACATCCGGGGCGATCTGGATCACGTCGGCGCGGATGTGGCCGTCGCGGGTCCAGGGGGCGAACATGTAGTACACCACCATCTGCCACACGAGCACGGCGGCGAAGGTCACTACCAGCAAGGTCAGGACCACACGGCCCAGGGTCAGCAAAGGTTTTTTCATGGCAGCATCAGGCTTCGGCAAAAATGGTCCACCGCGCCAAGCAGCACGGCATACAAAGCAACGTTGAACAATGCCCGGTGCCAGACCAGGCGGTAGAAGTGCAGGCGCACCAGCACCGCGTGCACCCCGAGAAACAGCAGGTAGGTGCAGACCATCATCACCAGCAGCGTGGGCAGGAACACCCCGCTGATATCCAGTTCACCGATCACAGGGGCGCTCCGTCGAGCCCGGGGGGCAGTTGCGGTTGTTCGGCAGGCTCGAGCATCACCTCGACACCCGGCAGCAATGCCAGGCGCAGGCCGCTCAGGGCATGCAGCAGGTGCGTGCGGGCATCGCCACGTTCGTACAGTTCATCCAGGTTCAGCGCCAGGCGTGCCCGCTCCATGTTGCGCAGCAGCGGTGCAGGGGCATGCAGGCGCTGACCGGCACGCAGGCACGCAGCGTAGTGGCCGCCCACTTCCTCGATCACCGTTTGCAGGCGCTCGCGGGCCTGGGTGCCTGCACGCGGCAGGTAGGCCAGCAGGTCGAGCAGGTTCAGGCCCACGCGCAGGTCGCGCAGGGCTGCGCCACTGTCCTGGCCGGTCTGCGACAGGCGCGGCAGGTGCTGCATCAGGCGGTCGAGCATCTGCACGCCGAGCTGGCGACGTTCGGCCAGGGTCGCCGGGGCAGTCATCTCGACGATGTCCCGCCAGGCGAAGCGAGTCATGCGTTTGGCGGCCAGTTCCACACCGAACGGGCGCATCACCAGGGTCCAGATGAATGCGAACAGAAGCCCTGCAGGGCCTGCCAGGTTGGAGTTGAGGAAGGTGAAGAAATCGGCGTCGTAGGCGCCCTGGATACTGATGAAGGTCGAGGTGTTGACGATGGTCAGCAAGGTGCCCAGGTAGAAGCGTGGCTGCACGGTCAGGGTGCCGACGCAGATGAACGGCACCGCGAAGGCCAGCACCAGCATCGGGAAATCGTGCAGGTTGGGCAGCACCAGGAACAGGTACAGGCTGGAGAAGATGACCGACATCAACGTCCAGAAGAAGAACCGGTAGATCTGCGGTGCCGGGTCGTCCATGGCGGCGAAGAAGCTGCACGACACGGCGGCGAGGATCACCGCGCTGGCGCCGTCGTTCCAGCCCAGGCCGATCCACAGGCCGCAGGCGACGATGATTGCCAGCACGGTGGAAACCACCGAATAAAGCATCAAGCCACGGTCGAAGAACGGTGTCAGGCGGCCCAGGCGCCAGTGGCGGTAGACCGCGCGCCAGGGCTTGGCGTCATCCGTGCGCAAGGCGTGCTGCAAGGTACAGCAGTCCTGCCACAGGTCGGCCCATTCGGTCAGCCGGTAAAGCGCATTGGACAGCAACAGTTCGGCGCGCTGGTCGAGGACGGCGGCGCCGGGCTGCAGGCGGTCGATCTGTTCGTGCAGGGCAGTCCAGCGTGCTACCGAGGCGCTTTGTGCTGTGCCCTCGAGCCATTCGCGGGCGGCGGCGAGCACTGGTTGCAGCTGGGCGAACTGCGCCGGGGCGCGGCCTTCGAGCGCCACCAGGGCGTCGTCAAGGGCGTCGATCACCGGCAGCAGATGGATCATGCGCCCGCGCAGCTCGCGGGCGTTCTTCAAGGTATGCGGGCCTGCACCCTCGTGGCCGAGCTGGCCAATCATCAACTCCAGCGAGTTGAAGGTGGCAACCATGGCACCACGCATGCCACCCACTTTGTCCGCAGCAACATCACGGGCGAGGTAGGTATCGCTGTAGCGGGTCGCTTCGCTGAACCAGCTCCCGGTCGCGCCAACCACCACGGGCGCCAGGCGTCGTGGCCAGAAAATCGCGCCGACCACGGCTGCGCAGACAATCCCCAGGCAGATTTCCTGGGCACGTGAAGAAGCAACGTCGAACACTGCCAGCGGGTTGTCGACCACCGCCAGGGCGATCATTGGCAGCGTATAGCCGGCCAGCATCAGCACGTAGTTGTTCGCAGTGCGCAGGTTCAGCGAGAGGTACAGCAATGTGCCAGTCCACAGGGCGATCGCGACGGTCAGCAACAACGGCGACTGCACCAGCGGCGGCACCAGGAAGATTGCCCCGCCAGCGCCGAGCAGCGTGCCAAGGGCCCGATACAGGGCCTTGGAGCTGGTAGGCCCAACGAATGGGCTGGAAACGATGTAGACGGTTGCCATCGCCCAGTAGGGGCGCGGCAGCTGCATGAGCAGTGCGATGTACAGCGCGATCATCGACGCGGCAAAGGTACGCACACCATAGAACCAGTCGCGGGCCGGCGGTACCGAACTGAAGAAACCGTTCATGCCACCCCGCCAGTGCTTCCAAGGCCTGCTGCCTCGAAGGCGCGGAGCACGCGCAAGGCGGCATGCAGGTCGGCCTCATCGATGCCCTGCAGCACTTCGTGGCGTACGCGCACCAGTTCGGCTTCGATGGCTTCGGCCAAGGCACGGCCCTCGGCTGTCAGGCTCAGGGCCTTGGCGCGGCGGTCCAGCGGATCCTCGCTGCGGCATACCAGGCCAGCCTTGCACAGCTGGTCAAGCAGGCGCACAAGCGACGGGCTTTCCAGGCCAGCGGCCTGAGCCACGGCTACCTGGTGCACGCCATCGCCCAGGCGCACGATCATCAGCAAGGGTGCGGCGCAGGCTTCGGAAATGCCGTAGCTGGTCAGGGCCGTATGGCAAATGCGCCGCCAATGGCGGGCGGCAACGACCATGCCGGTGCTGACTTGCAGGCGCAGTGAGTCAAGCGTCATGTAAAGAACCAAGGATATTCATAGTTTGCTAACTATCAATATACGCCTGGCCCTCCCCCTGTCGTCAACCGGGGGCGACGGGGGGAATACATGAATTGTTGTTCATTGAGGCTGAACCTGGTCCTCCAACTTCATCGCCAGCGCCAACGTGCTGCCCATCTGCACTGCCCGATCCCGCCAATCCAGATAGCGCGCCGCATCGCAACGGCTGAAATGCACTGCCAGCTCCTCGGCCGCCTGCATGACCCCGGTCGCTGCCGCCAGCTCCAGCCAGTACAGCCCGGCCTTGATATCAGCGTCCACACTCAGGCCATGCAACAAACGGTAGCCCACCTCGAAGCGGCAACGCACCTCGCCCCGTTCGGCCCCACGAAGAAACCACTGGTAAGCCTGAGCCAGATCGACCTGCCAGCCCAGTTGCGCATCGCAGACTTCTTCCTCGTACAAATCGCCGAGTGCGGCGGCTGCATCGAGCATGCCCCGGTCAAAGGCATGGCGATAGCACTCTGCGGCCTGGACGTAGGAAACCTCCACACCCTTGCCGAAGTAGTGCTGCTGCCCCAGGTTGAACCAGGCTGCGGCATTGCCCTGCATGGCCGCCATGCGCAGCAGGTGCCCGGCCAGCACGGTGTCGGCACGCCAGTACTTGCCATTGAGCCAGACCCAGCCCAGGTCATTGAGCGCCGCCACATGGCCGGCCAGCGCTTGATGGCGCAGGTCGGCATACACCGCTTGCAGGTCCGCCGCTTCGTCCAGGCGGTTGACCAGCAGCGCCCGCTGGCTGGGCAACCCCACCCCGGCGAACAGCCGCTGCCGCCTGCCAGCGGGGGTCGGCGCGGGAATGACCTGCTCAGGCAGAAGACGGGCGAGCAGCGAGTGGATATTGCTGACAGCTGACATGTTCATCCTCATTGAACGACCCACAGGCCTTACTGCGGCTGTGATGAGGCGTGATTCTGCGCGACGTCACGTCAAAACCTGTCGCGAACGATTCGGCGCCAGGCAACCAATTGGCGGTTCCTTGATCTGAACGGATCGTGGCTAATTGCCATGACCCACTAATGCCGCCATCCTGATGCGGCAAGCCTAGACAAGGACGTTACCTTTTGCCGTTCGCCACCACCCGCGCCACCCTCAGCCGTCAGTGGGCGCTGCTGCGCCAGCTACCCAGCCGTTCCCCGGGCATTACCAGCGCAGAACTGGTGTGGCGCCTGCGCGATGTGGGTTTCACCGTCAGCAAACGCACGGTGGAACGCGACCTCAATGAGCTGTCGTTGATCTTCCCGCTGGAGCGCAACGACAAGAGCATTCCGTTCGGCTGGCACTGGTCGGCGAATGCCTTGGGTGAGCTGCGTGGGAATTTCGACCTGCAGGGCTACTTGCGCGGTGAGGCGCTCCAGCCGGCGCAAGGTGGTGGGCTGGCGCTGCAAGCCTGGGTCAACGACAGGGTGGCACGACAGTTACGTGATCAGCCGTTGAGTGCAGACATGCAGCTGACTGCCCTGGAGCACGGGCATCGGCTGCAGGCCACGATGGAAGATGGCTGGGCGTTACGCTGGTGGGTGTTGAGCCAGGGGGACGGGGTGAAGGTGGAGCAGCCGGATGAACTGCGCAGTGAGATTGCCAAGACCCTGAGCAATGCGGCTGCGCAGTACCAAAATTAGGCCGCTACAGATCAGCGCTGCATCCCCCAGCGCCGCACGGTCACCCGTTCCAGGGTATTGAACACCAACCCCTCGACCAGCAGCCCGATCAGGATCACCACCGCCAACCCGGCAAAAACCTTGTCGGTATACAGCTCGTTGCGGTTCTGGAAGATGTACCAACCCAGCCCGCCCTTGCCGCTGCTCGCGCCGAACACCAGCTCGGCGGCGATCAGCGTGCGCCAGGCAAATGCCCAGCCGATCTTCAGCCCCGACAGGATCGACGGCAGTGCCGCGGGCACCAGGATGTGCAGCACCAGCCGCAGCCCTTTGAGGCCATAGTTGCGCCCAGCCATGCGCAAGGTTTCAGAAACGCCAAGAAAACCCGCGTAGGTATTCAGCGCCAGCGCCCAAAGCACCGAGTGCACCAGCACGAAGATCAGGCTGTTGTCGCCCAGCCCGAACCACAGCAGAGCCAGCGGCAGCAGGGCAATCGCGGGCAGCGGGTTGAACATTGAGGTCAACGTACCCAACAAGTCGCGGCCCAGCTGGGTGGAAACCGCAAGGCTGGTCAGGCCGAAAGCCAGCACGATGCCCAGCGCGTACCCCTTGAGCAGGATCACCAACGACACGCCGACCTTGGCCGGCAGCTCGCCGCTGCGCAGGCCGTCCCACAGCGCCGCGGCAGTCTGCAAAAAACTCGGTAGCAGCAGGTCATTCCCCTGGTAGCGGGCAATGGCCTCCCACAATGCTGCGATCGCCACAAGGATCACCGCCTTGCGTAACCAGCCTTGCTGCCACAGGCGCTGGGCCAGCGACAGGTTGCGTTCCAGAGGCACACTGAGCAGCGGCTCCAGCTGCACCTCGTATTCCTGACGTACAGGTGTAGTGGTCATGGCTCAAGCTCCTGTCA
Organism: Pseudomonas sp. BNK-30; assembly: GCF_047456185.1. Lineage (NCBI taxonomy): Bacteria > Pseudomonadati > Pseudomonadota > Gammaproteobacteria > Pseudomonadales > Pseudomonadaceae > Pseudomonas > Pseudomonas sp. BNK-30. The sequence continues at coordinate 4,942,202 of NZ_CP179904.1, read as the reverse complement.
GTAGGCAATGCGGATGTCGTTGAAGCCCAGGTATTCGGCCTGCTCAGGGGCATCGGCCTCGTCGAACAACAGCCGATGGATGCGCCGGGCGCTGGCCTGGAAGTCACTGGCGCCGAGGCTGCCAAGGTCGTACTGATGGCTGTGCACCTCGGCCCGTACCCGCCCCGGATGGGGTGACAGCAACAGGATGCGGTTACCCACCACCAGCGCCTCCTCGATGGAATGGGTGACGAACAACAAGGTGAAGCGCACCTCCTCCCACAGCAACAGCAACTCTTCCTGCATCTTGCGCCGGGTAAGCGCATCGAGTGCGGCGAACGGCTCATCCATCAACAGGATCTTCGGTTGCGTGGCCAGTGCACGAGCAATTGCCACGCGCGCTTTCATGCCGCCCGACAGGGTATGCGGATAAGCGTCGGCAAAAGCCGCCAGGCCAACCTTGTCCAGGTAATGCAACGCTCGGTCTTCGGCCTCGGCGCGCTTGAGCTGGCCAGAAACGAGCAGCGGGAACATGACGTTCTGCTTCACCGTCTTCCACGGCGGCAGCTGGTCGAACTCCTGGAACACCACGATGCGATCGGGGCCAGGGCCGGTGACCGGCTGGCCCTGCAGCAGGATCTGCCCTTGCTGTGGGCTGATGAACCCGGCTACGGCCTTGAGCAGCGTGGACTTGCCACACCCCGAGGGGCCCAGCAAGACAAAACGGTCGGCACGGTCGACTTCGAAGCTGACCTGATGGGTGGCCCGCACCACGCGCTGCGCGGTACGGTATTCGAGGCTCAGGTTATCCACCTTGAGCAACGGCGGTGTAGCCACACGGCTAAGGTTGCTGGCCGTGTGGCCTGGCAATGGGGCGGTCATGGTCGGTCAGCTCCCCTGCAGTGGGCGTTCATCCTGGAAGAAGTAATCCTTCCACGACTCAGGCTTGTGCTTGATGGCGCCTACCCGGTAGAGGAATTCGGCCAGCTTGTAGGTGTTCTTCGGCGTTACGGTGAACTCGTACTGGGGGTTGTCGATCAGCTTGATCAGCACATCGCGGTCAATCTTGGCCTTGGTGACGCGGATATAGGTATCGGCAGCCGCCGCCTTGTCCTTCTGGGCAAAGTCCGCAGCCTCGGCCAGGGCATCGACGAACGCCTTGTAGGTCTTGGGGTTGTCGTTGCGGAATTTCTCGGTGGCAAACAGCACGGTCGGCGAGTTGGGGCCGAGCAGGTCATAGCTGTTGAGCACCACGTGCACGTCTTTGTTGGCCAGTGCCTGGTCCTGGAACGGCGGGTTGGAGAAGTGCCCGTTGAGCTCGGTGCCGCCAGCCAGCAACGCAGCGGTGGCATCTGGGTGCGGTACGGCAAGGGTGTACTTGTCGAGGCGGTTGTATTCCTTCTCGCCCCACTGCTGGGCAGCGGCGTACTGCAGGAAGCGCGATTGCACCGAGACGCCCACGGCCGGCAGGGCAATGCGGTCCTTGCCGGAAATGTCGGCGATGGTCTTCACGTTCGGGTTGCTGCTGACCAGGTAGTACGGAAAGTTGCCCAGCGAGGCCACCGCCTTGACGTTCTGCCGGCCTTTGGTGCGGTCCCACACAGTCAGCAACGGCCCAACGCCGGCACCGGCGATGTCCACCGCGCCGGACAACAGCGCGTCGTTGATCGCAGCACCCCCGGATAGCTGGGCCCAGTCGACGGCGATGTCGATCCCCTGCTCCTTGCCGTGCTTTTCAATCAGTTGCTGATCACGCACCACATTGAGCAGCAGATAGACAATGCCGAACTGCTCGGCAATGCGGATCTTGCCTTCGGCATGGGCCACCGTGGGGGCCGCAAGGCTGCCCACGACCAGGCTTGCGCCCAGGCTGATACTTGCCGCCAGGCGGCTGATGGATTTGCGCATGATGGTTTCCTCAGTCGTCAGAACGGGGCATCGCCCTGGATGGTGGTGCGGAAAAGTTTGCGTCGCAGGTGCGCCGGGCAGCCTGTGGCGAGGTGGGTCAGCGAGCGGTTGTCCCAGAACACCAGATCGTGTGCCTGCCATTGGTGGCGGTAGATGTTCTGTTCGAGCACGCTCAGGGCATAAAGCTGCTGCAGCACGTCGCGGCTTTCATCATCCGGCAGGCCGACGATGCGGGTAGTGAACCCTTCGCTGACGAACAGTGCCTTGCGGCCGTTTTCCGGGTGGGTTCGTACCACCGGATGGATCACTTCCTGCACCTGTGCAAGCTGCTCGGCGCTGAGGGTCGGGCGCCAGTTGCCTTCGAACTTGGTCTCGGCGTAACGGGCGGTGTAGGAGTGCGCGGCACTGCGGCCCTCGACCTGCTTGCGCAGCGCTTGGGGTACCGCGTCCCAGGCCTTGTGCATGTCGGCGAACAGGGTGTCGCCACCTTCACTGGGCAACTCCTGGGCGTGCAGCATGGAACCCAGGCTTGGGAGTTCCTTGTATGACAGGTCCGAATGCCAGAACTTGCCGGCATCGCCCAGGCCGATGTTGTGGCCGTTCTCGATGATGTTGGAGACGATCAGGATCTCGGGGTGGCCTGTGAGCAGAAACTGCTTTAGCACATGGATTTGCAGTTGGCCGAAGCGGCGGCTGAAGGCGATCTGCTGTTCAGGGCTGATGCGCTGGTCGCGCAGCACCAGTACATGGTGCTCGAGGTGGGCGCGATGAATAAGGCTGAAGTCCTCGGCGTTGACCGGTTTTGCCAGGTCCAGGCCGATGATCTCGGCGCCAACGGCACCCGCGAACGGGCGGATTTCAAAGGTTTGCGGCTGAGCGCTGTGGTTGGACGACAAGGCGTTCGAGGCGGCGGACATTTTTCACTCCCACGCAGTGCGCGACTTCGATGACGCGCAACGATCAGAAACGCACGGGGTTTAGCCGTGTGGGTTCAAGTCGTGCGGCGCATCGATTGGTCGACGGGTACGCAGTGGAGTGACTATAAGGTAATAAGCAAAATATTTTAAATACCGTTAATGAATAACGATATGAGGGTGGCAGCTGTCTGCCGGGTAAGCAGGCAAGTACAGCGGATTAAATCAACCCGCCCTCCTCCTCGTCCTCGATCAGATTGTTCAAGCTGCCGAGCGCCTTGCGCGCAGTCGAGCGACTGAGCAGCTTGGCCTGGGCGCCAGGCGGCAGGTCGGTGATGCTGAACACGCCTTTGGCAGTCAGCACCTCGATCAAGTCTTCAAGCACCCGGATCATGTCCAAGTCGCTCTGCTTCAGCTGCTTCAGGCTGTTTTCGACGACATCGTCAGCAAACCACTCCTGTATCTCGGCATGATCTGCCGGGAGGATCTCCGTATGTTCGGCATAGGGTGCAGCTTCTACCCGCAGCAACTGGCCCTCGGCGTCGCGTTGCACGTAGAACATGGCGTCGTCCCTCGTCACGATGGTTCCTTGTTGGTAGTCAGCAGCATAGGCAAAGTTCATCGGGCATGACAGCCCGGCGCAGAAGTATGCGCTGCACGAAGATGCCAGAAAAGACCGCTCTGCGCGGTGGCCCGGGTGGCCACCGCGCAGACGGGATCAGGAGTTATCGATCTTGATGGTGGGGTCTGCACCGCTGATCAACGAGTTGACCGTGGTATTGGACCAGTTGACCCCTTCCAGTTTGATAGACACATCGGCATTGGCCAGGCCACCCGCTGCGTTGAGCTTGCCTTCGGTGCTGACCTGCAAGGTCGAGGAACCATCGACGGTGGTGATCTTCAGGAAGTTGTCGATAGTGCTGGCCTTCTCACCCTGCAGCAGGTCGCGCAGATCGAGACGGTCACCCTCGCTGACTTTGAAGTCCTTGATCACGTCACTGCCAATGTCACCGGACTTCCACACGAAGGTGTCGGCACCGCTGCCACCGATCAGCATGTCGTTGCCTTGGCCGCCGATCAGGGTGTCGTTGCCAGTGCCGCCCAGCAGCATGTCATTACCTTTGCCGCCATCGAGGGTGTCATTACCCCCTTGGCCGAAGAGGATGTCATTGCCTGCGCCCCCCATCAGGGTGTCGGCGCCATCATTGCTGCCCGCAACATCGAACTCGGTGTAATGCTCGTTGATGTACTTGTGCATTGCCCGCGCATCGACATCACCCGCATCGACACCGAGTTTGTTGGCCACATAACCCTGGACTGCCTCTACACCAGTGCCGGCGACCGTAGAGAAGGTCAGCAAGTCGCCAAAGATAATGTCGTTGCCGTCACCACCGTTGACCGTGTCGTTGCCCGGCTGGGTAACTTCGGTGTGGCCGAGGATGGCGTCTGCCAGTTTGCTTGGGTCGATGTTGGCCTGTGGCTTGCCATCGGAGTCATAGGGCTTCAGGTCGTCCTTGTTCACGCCACTGTTCAGGCCTATTGCCTCCACATCGGACAAGCCAGAAAGGATCTTGAAGCTGTCAGTCGAGTTGTTGGTGGTTGCCCGGTCTGTCGAGTTGCCCGTGCCGTCTCGGGTCGACAGCTCGTATCCACCGTTACCCTCGGCATGGATAGTGGCTGTGCTCTGCGTGGACCATTTGTAGTAGTAGCCCGTGTTCCAACTCCAGTCCAACTCGCGAACCTGCATGGTCAACTTGCCGCTGCTGTCGATCGAGAGACGATTGCTGGTATCCAACTGATAGTTGGTAACGGTATCGCCCATCTTGTAGTTGATCGACGACAGGAACGTGTCGAGCTTGACGTTGGTGTTGCCCAGGTTCGGGTTGGTCTGTTCACTCGTCTGGTAATAGGTCGGCTCACCGTCAGTGATGAAGAATGTCTGGTTACTACCGGTGCTACCTGCAGCCTTGAGGTTCGCAAACCAGTTGGCGGTTGTTTTGAAGGCATCCTCATAGTTGGTGCCGCCATTGGAGTTCAACGTACCCAGCGCACTCAGCAGGGTCTTGAGGCCCGCATCGTTGAGGGTCACCGATACGCTGCTCTTGACCTGGCTTGCAAAGTCGACCAACAGAATGTTCACCGTCCCGGACTGTGAGCCCTTGACGCTTGCAGCCAAGGTCTTGAATACCGACTCCAACGATTTCTTCGCAGCATCGACGCCCGAAGAGCCCATGCTGCCCGAGGTGTCGACGATGAAGGCGATGTTGTAGTCCTGGCCCGGTACCACGTGCAGGCCGCTGACATCCGCGACCACGATGTCATTGCCATCGGTGCTGGCGACGTTATCGCTATCGGATGACAGGTTGCTGGTGGTGTACGACTGCGGGTAGACCGTGACCTTGATGCTGCCTTCGCTGGTCGCGGTGCTGCCGCCAACGCTCTCGGTGGACGTCGAGGTGACTTTCACGTCGAATTGGCCGGAGTAGTAGGCCGGTGGCTTGATGGTCAAAGTGCCCAGATTCCAACCCGTGACATCAACCGCATTGGTGCCAACGGTGAACGTATGGCCGGCATTGTCGGCAACCACCGAGCCTGCCGGGATGCCGCTGAGCTTGACGCTCAGGCTCTCGGAGCCGTCTGTGTCCGTCAGGGCGGTACTGATGCTTACCAGCTTGACCGGCGCGCCGTTCTCGCCGCCTTCGTTGAGCTTGTAGCCGTCGTAGTAACCCACGCCGTTACTGCCATGCAGGTCGGATACCGTAACCCCGGCGTTGGCCAGCGCGGCGAGGTTGGGGTACATCGGGATGTTGGCGCTGCTAAGGTCAGTGACCGCACCGTTGCCCACCTTGATGTTGACGTCGAGGCTACCTGGCCCAGCCTGGTTGGCGTTGTAGACCTCCAGGGTGTAATAGCCGCTGGTGGTTGGGGTGTAGCTGCCGGAAATGCTGCCGCTGGCCGAGCCCCAGGTACCACCGGCGACGTTCTTGCCGCCGATGACGATCTGCAGGCTGTCGTCGGCGGTGCCGCTGAAGGTGTAGGTCTTGCCGGCCTCCAGATAGATCAGGCCTGAGGTCTTCGAGCCCGACCCCGGGGTGACGGTGGCCGTGGTGTCGACAGTGGTCACCTGCTCGCTCTTGCCGGCGTTGCCGGAGTTGGCGAAGACGTTCTTCAGCGCGTCGCCCGTGATGCCATTGCCGTTGGTGCCCAGGCCAGTGAGGCTGGTCCAGGTTTCCTTGGTCAGGCCCAGCGAGTTGACGTTGTTGTTGCCAATGCTCAGGTCCGGCTTGTCGGCCATCGGTGTGATATCGACCTTCAGCGTGGCTTCGCTGCCCGTGCCCTTGCCATCGGTAGGCGCGTACTTGATCTGCGCGTAGTCCACCTGCTTGTTGCCCACACCAGTACCACCGTAGCCGTCGACACCCGACTGGTTAGCCACAGGAACGAACTTGAGCTTGCCGGCGGCGATGTCGGCCTGGCTGATGGTCTGGCCTGCCTTCACATCGACCCAGCTGGTGCCGTTGTACAGCTTCAAGGTACCGGCCCCTGGCAGCTGGGTGATGGTCACCCCCAGGCTGGCGAGTGAGGAATCGACATCGCTGATGTTGAAGTCGCTCCAACCCAGCACCAGGTCGGTGTCCTCGGTTCCGGTGACCGCTCCGCCAGTGGTGGTGGGCACGTCGTTGACCGCCACGACATTGACCGTGGTGGTCGCCGTGTTCGAGGTGTTCACACCGTCGGTCACCGTGACAGTGATGATCCGAGGGGCGGTGCTCGGGTCTTCACCGGTGTTGATGAAGGTGATGTTCTTGATCGCCTGGATGTAGTCAGCCAGCGAAGCGGTTCCGCTCAGGGTCAGGACCACCTTGCCGTCGGTGCTGTTGGCATTGATCGAGATGCCATTGACGCTGTTGCCCAGGTTCAGGGCATCGCCTGGCTGGCGATTGGTCAGGGTCACCGTCGCGCCAGTCAGCATCGAGCTGTCGAAGTCGGTGATCGACACGTCGATATCGCCGATCGAAACACCGCTGCCTGGCTGGTTCTCGGTGAACGTGGTCTGGTAGTCGGCGCCGGTCTTGCCGCTCGAATCGTTGGCGTCTAGGTCCAGAGCAGGCGCCGGCTCGAAGATCTGGGTGGTGACGCTACCAGCGCTACCGCTGACCGCCAGGTTTTCGAAGTTGCCGCCGGTGGCCGAGTCGATCTTGACGGTGAACTGCTCGGTACCTTCGGTGACGTTGTCCTTGATTGTCGGGATGGTGAAGGTGGCTGAGTTGCTACCGGCTTTGATCGTTACGATGGCCACACCGGTGTAGTCGGTACCATCGGCGGCAGGGCCGGTATACGAAAGCTTCACCGTCACATCGGTTTGCGCATTGTTGCTGAGGTTCAGCGTGTAAGTTGCGTTGCCGCCTTCGGCAACAGCGGTTGTACCACTGATGCTCAGGGTGGTGGTCTGGAGGGTGTCGGTCACGGCCGTTACCGCTGCCGTGTTACTGACGACGAGGTTCTCGAAGTTGCCACCGGAAGTGCCGGTAATGTTCGCCGACACGTCACCTGCATCGATGTACACATCCTCACCGGGCGCAGCGACAATTACCGAACCTGACGTTTTGCCTGCTGCAATGTTGATGGTCTGGCCATTGCTCAGGGTGACCGTCATCGCGGTGCCTGCCGGGGTGCTCAACGTGGCGGTGTATGTGATCTGGCCACCTTCGGCGACCGTCGGCGTGGCGCTGAGGGTCAGGCTGGTATTGTCGATGGTGTCGGTGACCTTGGTCACCGCGAAAGCGCCGTCGACTGCCAGCAATTCGAAGTCGCCGCCGGTGCTTCCGTCGATCTTGACCTGTACCGAGCCGGCATCGATGTAGGGATCATCGCCGGGCGCGTTGAGGGTGATGCTGCCTTCGGTCTGACCTTTGGCAATGGAGATGGTCTCGCCATTGCTCAATTTGATGGTCATGTCAGAACCGGCCTTGTTGGACAAGGTTGCGGTATAGGTGATCTTGCCGCCTTCGGCGACCGTTGGCGTCGCGCTCAGGACAAGGCTCGTCGTGTCCTTGGTACCCGCCACATCCGTTACCGTCGTTGACGGGGTACCAGCGGTGACCAACTTCTCGTAATTGCCGCCGTCGACCTTGGTGATGGTGTTGGTCAGCGCGGTGTTGGTGTTGTACACGTTGTTCGGCGCGGTGAAGTTGACCGAGCCGGACGACTCGCCGACGCCGATGGTGATGCTCTGGCCGTTGGCCAGGGTGACGACCAGTGGCGAACCGGTGACTGGAGCGCTAACGGAGGCGGTGTAAGTGACCACCCCACCTTCAACTACCGAGGCATTCGCAGTCAGGGTCACGGTCGACGTGTCGAGGGTGTCGCTGACGTTGGTCACGGCCTCAGCCGGGTTGACTGCGAGGTTCTCGAAGTCACCACCGGTGGTACCAGTGACGGTCGCTTTGACCTGGCCGGCGTCTTTGTAGACGTCATCCGCCGGGGCCGGAACAGAGACCGTGCCGGAGGTCTGGCCTGCCGCGATATTGATAGTTGCGCCGTTGCTCAGGGTCACGGTCATCGCCGTGCCGGCGGGATTGCTCAAGGTCGCGGTGTAGACGATCTGGCCGCCCTCAGCGACGTCGCCAGTCGCGCTCAGCACCAGGTTGGTGGTCGCCTGGGTAGCTGGGCTATCGGTGACCGTGGTGGTTGGAGTGCCGGCGGTATCCAGCTTCTCGTAGTTACCGCCGTCGACCTTAGTGATGCTGTTGGTCACCGGGGTATTGGTGTTGTAGACGTTGTTCGGCGCGGTGAAGTCGACCGAGCCGGACGATTCGCCAACACCGATGGTGATGCTTTGACCGTTGGCCAAGGTGACGACCAGCGGCGAACCCGTGACCGGGGCGCTAACCGAGGCGGTGTAGGTCACCACGCCACCTTCGACTACTGAAGCATTCGCAGTCAGGGTCACGGTCGACGTGTCGAGGGTGTCGCTGACGTTGGTCACGGCTTCAGCCGGGTTAACAGCCAGCTGTTCGAAGTCACCACCGGTGGTGCCGGTGATGGTGGCTTTGACCTGACCGGCATCCTTGTAGACGTCATCCGCCGGGGCCGGAACAGAGACCGTGCCGGTGGTCTGGCCTGCCGCGATATTGATGGTCGCGCCGTTGCTCAGGGTTACGGTCATCGCCGTGCCGGCTGGATTGCTCAGCGTGGCGGTATAGACGATCTGACCGCCTTCAGCCACATCGCCAGTGGCGCTCAGCACCAGGTTGGTGGTCGCCTGAGTAGCCGGGCTGTCGGTAACCGTGGTGGTCGGAGTGCCGGCGGTGTCGAGCTGTTCGTAGTTACCGCCTTCGACCTTGGTGATGCTGTTGGTCAACGCGGTATTGGTGTTGTAGACGTTGTTTGGCGCAACGAAGTCGACTGAACCGGACGACTCGCCGACGCCGATGGTGATGCTTTGGCCGTTGGCCAGGGTCACGACCAGTGGGTTGCCGGTGACAGGGGCCGATACCGAGGCGGTGTAGGTGACTACGCCACCTTCGATTACTGAAGCATTGGCGGTCAGGGTCACCGTGCTGGTATCGAGGGTATCGCTGACATTGGTCACGGCTTCAGCCGGATTCACCGCGAGGTTCTCGAAATCACCACCGGTTGTGCCGGTGATGGTGGCTTTGACCTGGCCAGCGTCCTTGTAGACGTCATCGGCCGGGGCTGCAACAGCGACCGTACCGGAGGTCTGACCTGCTGCGATATTGATGGCCGCGCCATTGCTCAGGGTCACGGTCATCGCCGTGCCGGCTGGATTGCTCAAGGTCGCGGTGTAAACGATCTGACCGCCTTCGGCCACGTCCCCAGTCGCGCTCAGCACCAGGTTGGTGGTCGCTTGAGTAGCCGGGCTGTCGGTGACAGTCGTGGTCGGAGTACCGGCGGTGTCGAGCTGTTCGTAATTGCCGCCGTCGACCTTGGTGATGCTGTTGGTCAGTGCGGTATTGGTGTTGTAGACGTTGTTCGGCGCAACGAAGTCGACCGAGCCGGACGACTCGCCGACGCCGATGGTGATGCTCTGGCCGTTGGCCAGGGTGACGACCAGTGGGCTGCCGGTGACTGGGGCCGATACCGAGGCGGTGTAGGTGACTACGCCACCTTCGACTACCGAAGCATTCGCAGTCAGGGTCACGGTCGACGTATCGAGGGTATCGCTGACGTTGGTCACGGCTTCGGTCGGAGTAACAGCCAACTGCTCAAAGTCACCACCGGTGGTACCGGTGATGGTGGCTTTGACCTGACCCGCATCTTTGTAGACGTCATCGGCCGGGGCTGCAACAGAGACCGTGCCGGAGGTCTGACCGGCCGCGATGTTGATGGTCGCGCCGTTGCTCAGGGTCACGGTCATCGCCGTGCCAGCTGGGTTGCTCAAAGTCGCGGTGTAAACGATCTGGCCACCTTCCGCCACATCGCCGGTCGCGCTCAGCACCAGGCTGGTAGTGGCCTGGGTAGACGGGCTGTCGGTAACCGTGGTGGTCGGAGTGCCGGCGGTGTCGAGCTGTTCGTAATTACCGCCGTCGACCTTGGTGATGCTGTTGGTCAGTGCGGTATTGGTGTTGTAGACGTTGTTTGGCGCAACGAAGTCGACCGAGCCGGACGACTCGCCTACACCGATGGTGATGCTTTGGCCGTTGGCCAGGGTGACGACCAGTGGGCTGCCGGTGACTGGGGCCGATACCGAGGCGGTGTAGGTGACTACGCCACCTTCGACTACCGAAGCATTTGCGGTCAGGGTCACCGTGCTAGCGTCGATCGTGTCGCTAACGTTAGTCACTGCTTCGGTCGGGCTGACCGCCAGCTGCTCGAAGTCACCACCGGTGGTACCAGTGATGGTGGCTTTGACCTGGCCGGCGTCTTTGTAGACATCATCAGCCGGGGCTGCAACAGAGACCGTACCGGACGTCTGACCGGCCGCGATGTTGATGGTCGCGCCGTTGCTCAGGGTCACGGTCATCGCCGTGCCAGCTGGGTTGCTCAAAGTCGCGGTGTAAACGATCTGGCCACCTTCCGCCACATCGCCGGTCGCGCTCAGCACCAGGCTGGTAGTGGCCTGGGTAGACGGGCTGTCGGTAACCGTGGTGGTCGGAGTGCCGGCGGTGTCGAGCTGTTCGTAATTACCGCCGTCGACCTTGGTGATGCTGTTGGTCAGTGCGGTATTGGTGTTGTAGACGTTGTTTGGCGCAACGAAGTCGACCGAGCCGGACGACTCGCCTACACCGATGGTGATGCTTTGGCCGTTGGCCAGGGTGACGACCAGTGGGCTGCCGGTGACTGGGGCCGATACCGAGGCGGTGTAGGTGACTACGCCACCTTCGACTACCGAAGCATTTGCGGTCAGGGTCACCGTGCTAGCGTCGATCGTGTCGCTAACGTTAGTCACTGCTTCGGTCGGGCTGACCGCCAGCTGCTCGAAGTCACCACCGGTGGTACCAGTGATGGTGGCTTTGACCTGGCCGGCATCTTTGTAGACATCATCAGCCGAGGCTGGAACAGAGACCGTACCGGACGTCTGACCGGCCGCAATGTTGATGACCGCGCCATTGCTCAAGGTCACGGTCATCGCCGTGCCGGCGGGGTTGCTCAAGGTCGCGGTGTAAACGATCTGGCCACCTTCCGCCACATCGCCGGTCGCGCTCAGCACCAGGCTGGTAGTGGCCTGGGTAGACGGGCTGTCGGTAACCGTGGTGGTCGGAGTGCCGGCGGTGTCGAGCTGTTCGTAATTACCGCCTTCGACCTTGGTGATGCTGTTGGTCAGTGCGGTATTGGTGTTGTAGACGTTATTCGGCGCAACGAAGTCGACCGAACCGGACGACTCGCCCACTCCGATGGTGATGCTCTGGCCGTTGGCCAGGGTTACGACCAGTGGGCTGCCGGTGACAGGGGCCGATACCGAGGCGGTGTAGGTGACTACGCCACCTTCGATTACTGAAGCATTGGCGGTCAGGGTCACCGTGCTGGTATCGAGGGTATCGCTGACATTGGTCACGGCTTCAGCCGGATTCACCGCGAGGTTCTCGAAATCACCACCGGTTGTGCCGGTGATGGTGGCTTTGACCTGGCCAGCGTCCTTGTAGACGTCATCGGCCGGGGCTGCAACAGCGACCGTACCGGAGGTCTGACCTGCTGCGATATTGATGGCCGCGCCATTGCTCAGGGTCACGGTCATCGCCGTGCCGGCTGGATTGCTCAAGGTCGCGGTGTAAACGATCTGACCGCCTTCGGCCACGTCCCCAGTCGCGCTCAGCACCAGGTTGGTGGTCGCCTGAGTAGCGGGACTGTCGGTAACCGTGGTGGTAGGAGTGCCGGCAGTGTCGAGCTGTTCGTAATTACCGCCTTCGACCTTGGTGATGCTGTTGGTCAGTGCAGTATTGGTGTTGTAGACGTTGTTCGGCGCAACGAAGTCAACCGAGCCGGACGATTCGCCCACTCCGATGGTGATGCTCTGGCCGTTGGCCAGGGTGACGACCAGTGGCGAACCAGTAACAGGAGCCGAGACCGAGGCGGTATAGGTAACCACGCCACCTTCGATCACCGAGGCATTTGCAGTCAGTGTCACGGTCGACGTGTCGAGGGTGTCGCTGACGTTAGTCACGGCCTCAGCCGGGTTGACTGCGAGGTTCTCGAAGTCACCACCGGTTGTGCCGGTGATGGTGGCTTTGACCTGGCCGGCGTCTTTGTAGACGTCATCAGCCGGGGCAGCAACGGTCACTTGGCCAGTGGTCTGGCCTGCCGCGATGTTGATGGTCGCGCCGTTGCTCAAGGTCACGGTCATCGCCGTGCCGGCTGGATTGCTCAGGGTCGCGGTATAAACGATCTGACCGCCTTCAGCGACATCGCCAGTTGCGCTCAGCACCAGGTTGGTAGTGGCCTGAGTAGCAGGACTATCGGTGACCGTCGTGGTCGGAGTGCCGGCGGTATCGAGTTGTTCGTAGTTACCGCCCTCGACCTTGGTAATACTGTTGGTCAGTGCAGTATTGGTGTTGTAGACGTTGTTTGGCGCAACGAAGTCGACTGAACCGGACGACTCGCCGACGCCGATGGTGATGCTTTGGCCGTTGGCCAGGGTGACGACCAGCGGCGAACCAGTAACAGGAGCCGACACGGAGGCGGTGTACGTAACCACGCCACCTTCGACTACCGAAGCATTGGCGGTCAGGGTCACCGTGCTGGTATCGAGGGTATCGCTGACATTGGTCACGGCTTCAGCCGGATTCACCGCGAGGTTCTCGAAATCACCACCGGTTGTGCCAGTGATGGTGGCTTTGACCTGACCAGCGTCCTTGTAGACGTCATCAGCCGGGGCAGCAACGGTCACTTGGCCAGTGGTCTGGCCTGCCGCGATGTTGATGGTCGCGCCGTTGCTCAAGGCCACGGTCATCGCCGTGCCGGCTGGATTGCTCAAGGTCGCGGTGTAAACGATCTGACCGCCTTCAGCGACATCGCCAGTTGCGCTCAGCACCAGGTTGGTAGTGGCCTGAGTAGCCGGGCTGTCGGTAACCGTGGTGGTCGGAGTGCCGGCAGTGTCGAGCTGTTCGTAATTACCGCCTTCGACCTTGGTGATGCTGTTGGTCAGTGCAGTATTGGTGTTGTAGACGTTGTTTGGCGCAACGAAGTCGACCGAGCCGGACGACTCACCGACGCCGATGGTGATGCTCTGACCGTTGGCCAGGGTCACGACCAGTGGGCTGCCGGTAACTGGGGCCGATACCGAGGCGGTGTACACCACGGTGCCGCCCTCGACCACGCCTGGAGTGGCGGTCAACGTGACGGTCGACGTATCGAGGGTATCGCTGACGTTGGTCACGGCTTCAGCCGGATTGACCGCCAACTGCTCGAAGTCGCCACCGGTGGTGCCGGTGATGGTGGCTTTGACCTGGCCGGCGTCCTTGTAAACGTCGTCGGCCGGCGCAGCGACGGTCACTTGGCCAGTGGTCTGGCCTGCCGCGATGTTGATGGTCGCGCCATTGCTCAGCGTGACGGTCATCGCCGTCCCCGCTGGGTTGCTCAGCGTCGCGGTGTAAACGATCTGGCCGCCTTCAGCGACATCGCCAGTCGCGCTCAGCACCAGGTTGGTGGTCGCCTGAGTAGCCGGGCTGTCGGTAACCGTGGTGGTCGGAGCGCCGGCGGTGTCGAGCTGTTCGTAATTACCGCCTTCGACCTTGGTAATACTGTTGGTCAGCGGTGCATTGGTGTTGTAGACGTTGTTCGGCGCGCTGAAGTTGACCGAACCGGACGACTCGCCAACGCCGATGGTGATGCTCTGGCCGTTGGCCAGGGTGACGACCAGTGGGCTGCCGGTAACTGGGGCCGATACCGAGGCGGTGTACACCACGGTGCCGCCCTCGACCACGCCTGGAGTGGCGGTCAACGTGACGGTCGACGTATCGAGGGTATCGCTGACGTTGGTCACGGCTTCAGCCGGATTGACCGCCAACTGCTCGAAGTCGCCACCGGTGGTGCCGGTGATGGTGGCTTTGACCTGGCCAGCGTCCTTGTAGACGTCATCGGCCGGGGCTGGAACAGAGACCGTGCCGGAGCTTTGGCCTGCTGCGATATTGATGACCGCGCCATTGCTCAGCGTGACGGTCATCGCCGTGCCCGCAGGGTTGCTCAGCGTCGCGGTGTAAACGATCTGGCCGCCCTCAGCGACATCGCCGGTCGCGCTCAACACCAGGTTGGTGGTCGCCTGGGTAGCCGGACTGTCGGTGACCGTGGTGGCCGGAGTGCCGGCAGTATCGAGCTGTTCGTAGTTACCGCCCTCGACCTTGGTGATGCTGTTGGTCAGTGCAGTATTGGTGTTGTAGACGTTGTTTGGCGCAACGAAGTCGACCGAGCCGGACGACTCACCGACGCCGATGGTGATGCTCTGGCCGTTGGCCAGGGTCACGACCAGTGGGCTGCCGGTAACTGGGGCCGATACCGAGGCGGTGTACACCACGATGCCGCCCTCGACCACGCCTGGAGTGGCGGTCAACGTGACGGTCGACGTATCGAGGGTATCGCTGACGTTGGTCACGGCTTCAGCCGGATTGACCGCCAACTGCTCGAAGTCGCCACCGGTGGTGCCGGTGATGGTGGCTTTGACCTGGCCAGCGTCCTTGTAGACGTCATCGGCCGGGGCTGGAACAGAGACCGTGCCGGAGCTTTGGCCTGCTGCGATATTGATGACCGCGCCATTGCTCAGCGTGACGGTCATCGCCGTGCCCGCAGGGTTGCTCAGCGTCGCGGTGTAAACGATCTGGCCGCCCTCAGCGACATCGCCGGTCGCGCTCAACACCAGGTTGGTGGTCGCCTGGGTAGCCGGACTGTCGGTGACCGTGGTGGCCGGAGTGCCGGCAGTATCGAGCTGTTCGTAGTTACCGCCCTCGACCTTGGTGATGCTGTTGGTCAGTGCAGTATTGGTGTTGTAGACGTTGTTTGGCGCAACGAAGTCGACCGAGCCGGACGACTCACCGACGCCGATGGTGATGCTCTGACCGTTGGCCAGGGTCACGACCAGTGGGCTGCCGGTAACTGGGGCCGATACCGAGGCGGTGTACACCACAGTACCGCCCTCGACCACGCTTGGTGTGGCGGTCAACGTGACGGTCGACGTGTCGAGGGTGTCGCTGACGTTGGTCACGGCTTCAGCCGGATTAACAGCCAACTGCTCGAAGTCGCCACCGGTGGTGCCGGTGATGGTGGCTTTGACCTGGCCGGCGTCCTTGTAAACGTCGTCGGCCGGCGCAGCGACGGTCACTTGGCCAGTGGTCTGGCCTGCCGCGATGTTGATGGTCGCGCCATTGCTCAGCGTGACGGTCATCGCCGTCCCCGCTGGGTTGCTCAGCGTCGCGGTGTAAACGATCTGGCCGCCTTCAGCGACATCGCCAGTCGCGCTCAGCACCAGGTTGGTGGTCGCCTGAGTAGCCGGGCTGTCGGTAACCGTGGTGGTCGGAGCGCCGGCGGTGTCGAGCTGTTCGTAATTACCGCCTTCGACCTTGGTGATGCTGTTGGTCAGTGCGGTATTGGTGTTGTAGACGTTATTCGGCGCAACGAAGTCGACTGAGCCGGACGATTCGCCGACGCCGATGATGATGCTCTGACCGTTGGCCAGGGTGACGACCAACGGGCTGCCGGTGACTGGGGCACTGACCGACGCGGTGTACACCACGGTACCGCCCTCGACCACGCTTGGGGTGGCGGTCAACGTGACGGTCGACGTGTCGAGGGTGTCGCTGACGTTGGTCACGACTTCAGCCGGGTTGACTGCGAGGTTCTCGAAGTCACCACCGGTGGTGTCGGTGATGGTGGCTTTGACCTGGCCAGCGTCCTTGTAGACGTCATCGGCCGGGGCTGCAACAGCGACCGTACCGGAGGTCTGACCTGCTGCGATATTGATGACCGCGCCATTGCTCAGGGTCACGGTCATCGCCGTGCCGGCTGGATTGCTCAAGGTCGCGGTGTAAACGATCTGGCCGCCTTCAGCGACATCGCCGGTCGCGCTCAGCACCAGGTTGGTGGTCGCCTGGGTAGCCGGGCTGTCTGTGACAGTCGTGGTCGGAGTGCCGGCGGTGTCGAGCTGTTCGTAATTGCCGCCGTCGACCTTGGTGATGCTGTTGGTCAGTGCGGTATTGGTGTTGTAGACGTTGTTCGGCGCAACGAAGTCGACCGAGCCGGACGACTCGCCGACGCCGATGGTGATGCTCTGGCCGTTGGCCAGGGTTACGACCAGTGGGCTGCCGGTGACAGGGGCGCTAACGGAAGCAGTGTAGGTGACCACACCGCCCTCCACGACTGAGGCATTTGCAGTCAGGGTCACGGTCGACGCGTCGAGGGTATCGCTGACGTTGGTCACGGCTTCAGCCGGACTAACCGCGAGCTGCTCGAAATCACCACCGGTGGTACCGGTGATAGTGGCTTTGACCTGGCCGGCGTCTTTGTAGACATCATCGGCCGGAGCTGGAACAGAGACAGCGCCGGAGCTCTGGCCCGCTGCGATATTGATGACCGCACCATTGCTCAGGGTGACGGTCATCGCCGTACCGGCGGGGTTGCTCAAGGTCGCGGTGTAAACGATCTGGCCGCCCTCAGCGACATCGCCAGTCGCGCTCAGCGCCAGGTTGGTGGTCGCCTGGGTAGCCGGGCTGTCGGTGACTGTAGTAGTCGGAGTGCCCGCCGTATCGAGCTGTTCGTAGTTACCGCCCTCAACCTTAGTGATGCTGTTGGTCAGCGCGGTATTGGTGTTGTAGACGTTGTTCGGCGCGGTGAAGTTGACCGAACCGGACGACTCGCCAACGCCGATGGTGATGCTCTGGCCGTTGGCCAGGGTCACGACCAGCGGCGAACCGGTGACCGGAGCCGACAGCGAAGCGGTGTAGGTGACCACGCCACCTTCGATTACCGAAGCATTCGCAGTCAGGGTGACAGTCGAGATATCGACGGTATCGCTGACGTTGGTCACGGCCTCAGCCGGGTTGACTGCGAGGTTCTCGAAGTCACCACCGGTTGTGCCGGTGATGGTGGCTTTGACCTGGCCAGCGTCCTTGTAGACGTCATCGGCCGGGGCTGCAACAGCGACCGTACCGGAGGTCTGACCTGCTGCGATATTGATGACCGCGCCATTGCTCAGGGTCACGGTCATCGCCGTGCCGGCTGGATTGCTCAGCGTGGCGGTATAGACGATCTGACCGCCTTCAGCCACATCGCCAGTGGCGCTCAGCACCAGGTTGGTGGTCGCCTGAGTAGCCGGGCTGTCGGTAACCGTGGTGGTCGGAGTGCCGGCGGTGTCGAGCTGTTCGTAGTTACCGCCTTCGACCTTGGTGATGCTGTTGGTCAACGCGGTATTGGTGTTGTAGACGTTGTTTGGCGCAACGAAGTCGACTGAACCGGACGACTCGCCGACGCCGATGGTGATGCTTTGGCCGTTGGCCAGGGTCACGACCAGTGGGTTGCCGGTGACAGGGGCCGATACCGAGGCGGTGTAGGTGACTACGCCACCTTCGATTACTGAAGCATTGGCGGTCAGGGTCACCGTGCTGGTATCGAGGGTATCGCTGACATTGGTCACGGCTTCAGCCGGATTCACCGCGAGGTTCTCGAAATCACCACCGGTGGTACCGGTGATAGTGGCTTTGACCTGGTCGGCGTCTTTGTAGACATCATCAGCCGGAGCTGGAACAGAGACCGTACCGGACGTCTGACCTGCTGCGATATTGATGACCGCGCCATTGCTCAGGGTCACGGTCATCGCCGTGCCGGCTGGATTGCTCAGGGTCGCGGTATAAACGATCTGACCGCCTTCAGCCACATCGTCAGTTGCGCTCAGCACCAGGTTGGTAGTGGCCTGGGTAGCGGGATTGTCGGTAACCGTGGTGGTCGGAGTACCAGCGGTGTCGAGCTGTTCGTAATTACCGCCCTCGACCTTAGTGATGCTGTTGGTGAGTGCGGTATTGGTGTTGTACACGTTGTTCGGCGCAACGAAGTCGACCGAGCCGGACGACTCGCCGACGCCGATGGTGATGCTTTGGCCGTTGGCCAGGGTTACGACCAGTGGCGAACCAGTAACAGGAGCCGAGACCGAGGCGGTATAGGTAACCACGCCACCTTCGATCACCGAAGCATTCGCAGTCAGGGTCACGGTCGACGTATCGAGGGTATCGCTGACGTTGGTCACGGCTTCGGTCGGAGTAACAGCCAACTGCTCGAAGTCACCACCGGTGGTACCGGTGATGGTGGCTTTGACTTGACCCGCATCTTTGTAGACGTCATCGGCCGGCGCAGCGACGTTCACTTGGCCGGTGGTCTGGCCTGCCGCGATGTTGATGGTCGCGCCGTTGCTCAGGGTGACGGTCATCGCCGTTCCCGCAGGGTTGCTCAGCGTCGCGGTGTAAACGATCTGGCCGCCCTCAGCGACATCGCCGGTCGCGCTCAGCACCAGGTTGGTGGTCGCCTGGGTAGCCGGGCTGTCGGTGACAGTCGTGGTCGGAGTGCCGGCGGTGTCGAGCTGTTCGTAATTGCCGCCGTCGACCTTGGTGATGCTGTTGGTCAGCGCGGCGTTGGTGCTGTAGACGTTGTTCGGCGCGGTGAAGTTGACCGAGCCGGACGATTCGCCGACGCCGATGGTGATGCTTTGACCGTTGGCCAGGGTGACCACCAGTGGGCTGCCGGTGACCGGAGCGCTAACCGACGCCGTGTAGGTGACCACCCCGCCTTCGACCACGCTTGGTGTGGCGGTCAGGGTCACCGTGCTGGTATCGAGCGTGTCGCTGACGTTAGTCACGGCCTCCGCCGGATTGACCGCAAGATTTTCGAAGTCACCACCGGTGGTACCAGTGATGGTGGCTTTGACCTGACCGGCGTCTTTGTAGACGTCATCGGCCGGTGCAGCGACGGTCACTTGGCCAGTGGTCTGGCCGGCAGCGATATTGATGGTCGCGCCATTGCTCAGCGTCACGGTCATCGCCGTACCCGCTGGGTTGCTCAAGGTCGCGGTGTAGACAATCTGACCGCCCTCAGCGACATCACCCGTGGCGCTCAGCACCAGGTTGGTAGTCGCCTGGGTAGCGGGACTGTCGGTAACCGTCGTAGTTGGAGTACCCGCGGTATCCAGCTTCTCGTAATTACCGCCGTCGACCTTGGTGATGCTGTTGGTCACCGGGGTATTGGTGTTGTAGACGTTGTTTGGTGCGGTGAAGTTGACCGAGCCGGACGACTCGCCGACGCCGATTGTGATGCTCTGACCGTTGGCCAGGGTGACCACGAGTGGGCTGCCAGTGACCGGAGCGCTAACCGACGCCGTGTAGGTGACCACGCCACCTTCAACCACTGAAGCATTCGCCGTCAGGGTCACGGTAGACGTATCGAGGGTGTCGCTGACGTTGGTCACGGCTTCAGCCGGGTTAACAGCCAGCTGTTCGAAGTCACCACCGGTGGTGCCGGTGATGGTGGCTTTGACCTGACCGGCATCCTTGTAGACGTCATCCGCCGGGGCCGGAACAGAGACCGTGCCGGTGGTCTGGCCTGCCGCGATATTGATGGTCGCGCCGTTGCTCAGGGTTACGGTCATCGCCGTGCCGGCTGGATTGCTCAGCGTGGCGGTATAGACGATCTGACCGCCTTCAGCCACATCGCCAGTGGCGCTCAGCACCAGGTTGGTGGTCGCCTGAGTAGCCGGGCTGTCGGTAACCGTGGTGGTCGGAGTGCCGGCGGTGTCGAGCTGTTCGTAGTTACCGCCTTCGACCTTGGTGATGCTGTTGGTCAACGCGGTATTGGTGTTGTAGACGTTGTTTGGCGCAACGAAGTCGACTGAACCGGACGACTCGCCGACGCCGATGGTGATGCTTTGGCCGTTGGCCAGGGTCACGACCAGTGGGTTGCCGGTGACAGGGGCCGATACCGAGGCGGTGTAGGTGACTACGCCACCTTCGATTACTGAAGCATTGGCGGTCAGGGTCACCGTGCTGGTATCGAGGGTATCGCTGACATTGGTCACGGCTTCAGCCGGATTCACCGCGAGGTTCTCGAAATCACCACCGGTTGTGCCGGTGATGGTGGCTTTGACCTGGCCAGCGTCCTTGTAGACGTCATCGGCCGGGGCTGCAACAGCGACCGTACCGGAGGTCTGACCTGCTGCGATATTGATGGCCGCGCCATTGCTCAGGGTCACGGTCATCGCCGTGCCGGCTGGATTGCTCAAGGTCGCGGTGTAAACGATCTGACCGCCTTCGGCCACGTCCCCAGTCGCGCTCAGCACCAGGTTGGTGGTCGCTTGAGTAGCCGGGCTGTCGGTGACAGTCGTGGTCGGAGTACCGGCGGTGTCGAGCTGTTCGTAATTGCCGCCGTCGACCTTGGTGATGCTGTTGGTCAGTGCGGTATTGGTGTTGTAGACGTTGTTCGGCGCAACGAAGTCGACCGAGCCGGACGACTCGCCGACGCCGATGGTGATGCTCTGGCCGTTGGCCAGGGTGACGACCAGTGGGCTGCCGGTGACTGGGGCCGATACCGAGGCGGTGTAGGTGACTACGCCACCTTCGACTACCGAAGCATTCGCAGTCAGGGTCACGGTCGACGTATCGAGGGTATCGCTGACGTTGGTCACGGCTTCGGTCGGAGTAACAGCCAACTGCTCAAAGTCACCACCGGTGGTACCGGTGATGGTGGCTTTGACCTGACCCGCATCTTTGTAGACGTCATCGGCCGGGGCTGCAACAGAGACCGTGCCGGAGGTCTGACCGGCCGCGATGTTGATGGTCGCGCCGTTGCTCAGGGTCACGGTCATCGCCGTGCCAGCTGGGTTGCTAAGCGTTGCGGTGTAAACGATCTGACCGCCTTCAGCCACATCGCTAGTTGCGCTCAGCACCAGGTTGGTGGTGGCCTGAGTAGCGGGACTGTCGGTGACCGTGGTGGTCGGAGTGCCGGCGGTGTCGAGCTGTTCGTAGTTACCGCCCTCGACCTTGGTAATGCTGTTGGTCAGCGGTGCATTGGTGTTGTAGACGTTGTTCGGCGCAACAAAGTTGACCGAGCCGGACGACTCGCCGACACCGATGGTGATGCTCTGACCATTGGCCAGGGTCACGACCAGCGGCGAACCAGTAACAGGCGCCGACACCGAGGCGGTGTACACCACAGTACCGCCCTCGACCACGCTTGGGGTGGCAGTCAAGGTGACCGTCGACGTGTCAATGCTGTCGCTGATAGTAGTTACAGCGCTCTGGGGGTTGATCGACAGCTGCTCAAAATTGCCCCCGGTGGCGCCGGTGATGGTGGCGGTGACTGTCGAGCCATTGTTGTAAACATCATTGGCCGGCGTCTGGAAGGCCACACTGCCCGTGGTATTGCCCGCGCCAACGGTAATAGTCTGGCCGTTCGACAGTGTCACGGTCACCGGGCTCTGGGCGGGGTTGCTCAGGGTTACGGTGTAAGTGATGACGCCACCTTCGGTCACGCTTGGCGAAGCGGTAAGGGTCGCAGTGGTGTTGTCTACTGTATCGGTAACCAGAGTCACCGCAGGCGTCTGCGGCAAGGCCACGGTGATACCAGTACCGCCACTGGCCCCCGTCACGGTGGTGGAGATCTGGCTGCCATCGACGTATGGGGTATCGTTAGGCGGAATCGTGACATTGACGGTGCCGCTGGTCTGGCCAGCCTGAATGACGATTACTGCCCCATTCGACAGTGTTACGGTCAGGTTGGACGTAGGTGCCTGGCCGACCGTCGCGGTATAGACGATAACGCCACCCGCTTCGGAGATGGAAGGGGTGGCGCTGAGGGTCAGCCCGGTGGCGACCGGTGTCGGAGTATCGGCTGTAGTGTTGTTGGCATCGGTATCAAGCCCGCCGACCTCCTCGCCATTGAGTCCGGCGGCGAAGCTCAGAGGGTCAGTCGGGAAGCCGATGGTCGGGTCCACCGAGCCTGCTGTTTCTTCCAACAGGACAAAACTGTGGCCACCGCCAACCGTGCCACCACCTGCCGCTGCAGGCCCTGCTGCCGGCGCTTCCAGTTCGGTGGTAGGGTCCACGCCCGCGGCGATCGCTTGCTGCAGCTCTTCCACCGACGGCGCGGCCTGCGCGGTAGCCTGACCCAAGTCGGTACTGCTGTCGGGTGCATCAGCGCTCCATTGGGTATCACGCCCCAAATCGAGCAAGCGACCATCGGCCAGTTCGAGGGTGACGGCGCCGCCCGGGCCGGTGAGAACTTCTTCACCGGCCAACAGGCGATCACCTTCAATGAGTACACGCCGGATGCCTTCTGGGGATACTGCGATGACTTGGCCAACAATACTTTTGACGATGGCTACAACGCTGCTCATTGGACTCTCCGGGTTACCCGATGTGATCTACTTCCATGCTCCGAGCAGCGTTCACGAGCCACTGCAGACGGAAGTGTGTCGATACTGTTTCCGGCATGCTTGACGTCAAATTATCGTCTATAACTGCCAGCTATTAACTTTATGCCAAACTATTGACCTTATGGTCGCCATCCTAAACAATCGGCAATGTAATGTCACATTGATATTTGAACGGTTGCTATCCCTTCCTTTAGTACTAATACCAGTGCCCCGTCGGAAGCTGCTCATCGGTCAAATCAGGTTGTCATTTTCCAGACCTGAACCGCTTCGGCCGTGATTCAGGACAACAGCGCCCTCGGGGATCAGTAAAAATGCGTGCGTCACTGTTTACCGCTCTTCCATTCGCCTTTGCCGCCACTTTCCTGCAAGCACAAACCTTGCCCGAAGCCATGCAGAAAGCCCTTGAGGTGCACCCGGAGATCCAGGCGGGTGTCAACGCCCGAGTGGCGGCCGATTACCAGCTGCGTGCGGCCAAGGGCGGCTATTTGCCGCGGGTAGATGTGACCGCTGGTTATGGACGAGAGGGGACTGACAGCCCGAGCACCGGCAACCGCTGGGAAACCCTCAATCGCGGTGAGTCAGCAATCCGTCTTCGCCAAATGGTTTTTGACGGTTTTGCCACTTCTAACGAAGTAGGCCGTCAACAAGCCACCGTTAATGCCCGCGCCTACTCGCTGATGGACACCTCGGAGCGCACCGCGCTTGACGTGGCCCAGGTTTACCTGGACGTGCTGTCGCGCCGCGAAATGGTTCGCCTTGCCGAGGAAAACCTGCGCAACCACGAACGTATCCTCGACCAGATCAAACTGCGTACCAGCCGTGGTGTTGGCCGCCTGGCTGACCTTGATCAGGCCGAAGCCCGTCTGGCTCAAGCGCGCAATAATTTGATAACCGAGCAGACCAACCTCGCCGATGCCAACACCAACTTCCTAAGCGTGGTAGGCCAGATGCCGGATGAACTGAGCGCCCCGGCGCCTTTCATCGACCTGCTGCCGGCAACTCTGGATGAGGCGCGCGCGCAGATGGTAGAGAGCAGCCCAGTACTGCGCTCGGCAGAGTCGGACATCGCCGCGGCTGAGAAACAGTACGACGCAGCGAAGTCGAGCTTCTATCCGCGGTTCGATGCAGAACTCGGAAGAACGGCCGATAACAACATCGACGGCACTGTCGGCCACAACAATGAGTGGCAGGCCATGCTGCGCATGAACTTCAACCTGTACGCCGGCGGCAGCAACAAGGCTGACCTGGAGTCCAAGTCATACTTGGCCAACCAGGCGCTGGATATTCGCAATAACGCCCTGCGCCAGCTCAACGAAGAACTGGGCCTGGCATGGAATGCGCAAGAGAACGCCAACGCCCAGTTGCCTATCGCCCAGCAATACGTCGATCACAGCAACCGGGTACGCAGCGCTTACCAGCAGCAGTTCAGCCTCGGCGAACGCACACTGCTCGACTTGCTCGACAGTGAAAATGAAACCTTCACTGCTCAGCGTCGTCTGGTTGAGGTGAAGAACATACAATTGTTTACTCAATACCGAATCAAGGCGACCATTGGCCAACTGCTCAAGAGCCAGGGTGTCGTAGCACCGATGGCCACCGTTGTGCAGAATGATGTGAAACCGCGAGTGAACCTGCCAGGCATGAACTGAGGCGCACCCGCACCATCTACCCGCAAGGATGAAGAGAGCGCCGCGTGGAATCCGAAGTCAGTCGAGTGCAACTCAGCCACGATCCACGCAGCCAGCACGATGACCCGTTGCTGGATAGTCTGCTGACCCTGTGTGTTCTGCACCAGAAGCCCGCAAGCAGGGCCATGCTGACTACCGGCCTGCCCTTGCCGGCCCAGCGCCTGACCCCTGATCTGCTGCCTCGTGCGGCTGCCCGTGCCGGGCTGCAAGGGCGCGTACTTCAGCGCAAGCTGGAGCAGATCCCGAGCATCGCCATGCCGGCCATGCTGCTGCTCAATGAGGGCCGCAGTGCAGTGCTGGTGGGCTGGGAAAACGAAGACACCGCCCGCCTGCTGCTCAGTGAAAGCGACGGCGGTGAGGTGCTGGTGAGCCGCGAGGCGCTGCAGGGCGACTACAGCGGCAAAGTGTTCTTCGCCCAGCCGCAGCACAAGTTCGATGTGAACCACGGCAACCTCATCCCGCGCGCCCGCTCCTGGTTCCGCGACACGTTGATGCGCAGCAAATGGCTGTACATCGACGCCATTGCTGCCAGCTTGGTGATCAACCTGATTGCACTGGCTGCGCCTTTGTTCGTGATGAATGTGTACGACCGCGTGGTTCCCAACCAGGCCACGTCGACGTTATGGGTGCTGGCGGCAGGCATCGGCTTCGCCTACATATTCGACCTCATTCTCAAAGGCCTGCGCGGCCTCTGCCTGGACCTTGCGGGCAAGAAGACCGACCTGATCATTTCAGCCACGCTGTTCGAGCGGATCGTCGGCATGTCGATGAAGTATCGCCCTGCCCGGGTCGGCAGCTTTGCCCAGAACATTCACGAATTCCAGGGCCTGCGCGACTTCCTCGCTTCGCTAACGCTGACCACCCTGATCGATCTGCCGTTCACCCTGCTGATCCTGCTTGTCATCGCCATCATCGGCGGGCATCTGGTATGGATCCCGGTCCTTGCGTTCCCGCTGGCTTTGGGCATCGGCTATGCGCTGCAGAAGCCGTTGATGGCGACCATGGAGCGCACCATGGCGCTGGCATCGGAGCGCCAGTCCAGCCTGATCGAAACGCTGGCCGGCCTGGACGCAGTCAAGGTCAACAACGCCGAGAGCGAACGCCAGTACATGTGGGAGCAGACCCTTGGCACCCTCAGCCGCCTCGAGCTGCGCGTCAAAGTGCTGTCGAGCCTGGCCATGAACATCACCTTGCTCATCCAGCAGTTGGCGGGGGTGGCGATGATCTGCGTTGGCGTTTACCTGATCATCGACGGCAACCTGAGCATGGGCGGCCTGGTCGCCTGCTACATGCTCAGCGGTCGAGCGCTAGGCCCGTTGAGCTCGCTCAACGGTTTGCTGGCCCGCTACCAGCAGGCCAAGGTGACCATGGTGGCCACCGACCAGATGATGGAGCTACCGCAGGAGCGCAATTTCGAAGAACGTCCTCTGAGCCGTCAGGTGCTGCAGGGCGCGGTCGAATTCCGGGGTGTAGATTTCACCTATCCCAATCAGCAGAACCTGGCGCTCAAAGGCATCAACCTGAATATCCGCCCGGGCGAGAAGGTCGGCATCATCGGCCGCAGCGGCTCGGGCAAAAGCTCGCTGGCCAAGCTCATCGTCGGCCTGTACGAGGCTGACAATGGCTCCTTGCTGGTCGATGGCGTGGATATCCGCCAGATCGACGTCAGTGAGTTGCGCCATAACATCGGCTATGTCCCGCAAGACATTCAGTTGCTGGCAGGCACTTTGCGCGACAATCTTGTCAGCGGTGCCCGCTACATTGAAGACGAATTGATCCTGCAAGCCGCCGAGCTGGCCGGCGTGCATGAATTCGCTCGCCTGCATCCCGACGGTTACGAACTGCAGGTCGGCGAACGCGGCCAGAACCTTTCCGGAGGGCAGCGGCAGAACGTCGCCCTGGCTCGGGCGCTGCTGCTCAACCCGCAGATCCTGCTGTTGGACGAACCCACCAGTGCCATGGACAACACGGGGGAAGAACGCCTCAAACAGCGCCTGGCTGCGGTCATCGAGGGCAAGACCGTTTTGCTGGTGACCCACCGGGCGTCCTTGCTGTCGCTGGTGGACCGGTTGATCGTCATCGATCGAGGACAGATTGTTGCGGATGGCCCGAAAGCCGCCGTCATGGATGCGCTTAAAAAGGGGCAGATCAGTGTTGCATAAGCTGGATATGGGGCGTTTCAAGGACAGCCTGCGCCGTTACTTCAAGGGCTCGGAGTCCCTTGCCGGGCAACCGCTGCCGGAGGTCAACAAAGCGCTGATCGAAGACGCGCCACGCATCGTGCGCCTGACTATCTGGGGCATCATCGCGTTCTTCCTGGTCATGATCATCTGGGCCAGCGTGGCCCCCATCGATGAAGTTACCCGCGGTGAAGGCAAGGCCATTCCATCCTCCAAAGTGCAGAAAATTCAGAACCTGGAAGGCGGCATCGTCGCGCAGATCTATGCCAAGGAAGGGCAGATCGTCGAAGTCGGTGAGCCATTGCTGCGGCTGGACGAAACGCGCTTCGCATCCAACGTTGGTGAAACCGAAGCCGATCGTCTGGCGATGGCGCTGCGAGTGCAGCGCCTGAGCGCCGAAGTGGACGACAAGCCGCTGCTGATCGACGAAGAGCTGCGCAAGGCCGCACCGAGCCAGGCCGCCAGCGAGCAGTCGCTCTATCAGAGCCGGCGCCAGCAACTGCATGATGAGATCAGCGGCTTGGAACAGCAACTTGTGCAAAAACAGCAGGAACTGCGCGAGTTCACCTCCAAGCGGTCACAGTACGCCAACAGCCTGCAGTTGCTGCGTCAGGAAATCGCCATGTCCGAGCCACTGGTGGCCCAAGGCGCTATTTCCCAGGTGGAAGTGCTACGCTTGCGCCGCGCAGAAGTAGAGAACCGAGGGCAGATGGACTCCACCGCACTGGCCATCCCCCGCGCCGAAGCGGCTATCAAGGAAGTGCAGAGCAAGATTGAAGAAACCCGCGGCAAGTTCCGCAGCGAGGCGCTGACCCAGCTCAACGAGGCACGTACCGAGTTGAACAAGGCCACCGCCACGGGCAGGGCGCTGGATGACCGGGTCAACCGCACAATGGTCAGCTCGCCGGTACGTGGCATCGTCAAGCAGTTGCTGGTCAACACTGTCGGCGGCGTGATCCAGCCGGGCAGTGATATCGTAGAGATCGTGCCGCTGGATGATAGCCTTGTAGTCGAGGCGAAGATCCTGCCCAAGGACATCGCATTCCTGCACCCGGGCCAGGAAGCGACGGTCAAGTTCACGGCCTACGACTACACCATATACGGCGGTTTGAAGGCCACGCTGGAGCAGATCGGTGCCGACACCATCACCGATGAAGACAAGAAGACCACGTACTACCTGATCAAGCTGCGCACGGAAAAAAGCCACTTGGGCACTGACGAGAAACCGTTGCTGATCATCCCAGGAATGGTAGCAACGGTGGATATCATGACGGGCAAGAAGACCATCATGAGCTACCTGCTAAAACCCATCATGAAGGCCCGTGCTGAAGCCCTGCGCGAACGCTGACTGTCACAGGTGCAACCACCCTGAGGAAGGGCGCTGCACCTGCTCTGTCAGGCCGAAGTCAGCGCCAAGGGGCAGGCTCGCCCACCAACTGCCCCTGAATACCTTGAACCTCCATTTCCAGTAGCACCTGTCGCTCTCCTTCGGTCTCGACCCGCTCGGCAATCAACGGCAGATCAATACTGTGCGCTGCCCGCTGAATTGCTTCGATGAACAAACGCTTGTGTTGCTCTTGGTCAATATTGCGGATGTAGCTCCCGTCGATCTTCAGGTACGCCAGGCCCAAGTGCGCCAGGTTACCGATCATGCTGAAGCGGCCACCAAAACGCTGCAGCGCCAGCCCGAAACCAAGCCCGTGCAAGCGTCGAGTCAACTGCTCGAGCGCGGCTTGCGCAGGCAATTGCTCTTCGCCGATTTCCAAGACCAAGCGTGGCCCCAGTGCGGTGTATTGCCCAAGCAAATCGTATACCCGCTGCAGAGCGTTGGGGTCGGCCAGGGTCGCAGCCGACAGGTTGAGCGCAAGCACCTGATCATGGCTACGCAAGTGCGCCAGCACTTTTTCGAGCACCAGCACATCCAGCCGCGGCATCCAGCCAAAGCGCTCGAGCCACGGCAGAAAGCGGCCGGCCGGCACTGCCTCGCCTTCATCATCGTGCAGCCGTGAAATGACTTTGTAGTGCAGCAAGCGCTGCTTGTCCTTGCAATCCACAACCGGTTGGAAGAACAGTTCGAACTGACCTTTGACGAAGGCTTGCTCAAGCCGCGTGTGCCAGGCGTGATGGCTATCGCCGGCAACAGCCGCGGCACCCTGCTCAAGGCAAACCCAGCCGGGTGTCGGCTGATTTTCAGCGCGGGCCAGGGCCTCATCGGCAAGTTTCAATAGCGCTTGCGGCGCGTCGCCGGGGCTGAACGGCGCAAGGCCGATACAGGCTACCGGGTCGACATCGGTGGCGCCGGTCTCGTGCAGACTCTGCAGCGTAGCCTCCAAGGCCTGGGCGAGCTGCACCGCCTCTTCGTGCACCATACCTGGGGCGAGCACGGCGAACTCACCGCCACGGCTGCGGGAAATCAGGTCTTTGGTCTCCGGGAACTTGGCACAGGTACGCTGCAGCTGTACACCGACCGCCTGCAACAGCTGGTCGGTGCGTTGGCCGCCCAAGCGGGCGTTAAGCCCTGTGAGGTCCTGAACACGCAGCAACAGTAGGTAACCCGCCCTCGCTTCTTCAAGGTTGCTGACTCGGGTATTGAGCTGCATTTCAAAGTAACGGCGGTTGGACAACCCGGTCAGGTTGTCCTGATACGATTCGGTACGTAGCCGCTCGCTGCGCTCGGCCTGCTCGTTGAACAGGGCCTTGAGCTTCTCCACCATCTGGTTCATGGCTTGTACCACACGACGCAACTCGGGCGTGCGCGGCAGCTCAGGCAGGCTGAGGAACTCGCGGCGGGCGATGGCGTGGGACTGCTCGACCATGTAGTCCAGCGGCCGCAATTGACGACGTAACAGCAAGGCTCCGAGTACCGCGCTCGCTGCACCGCAGAGCAGCAGCCAGCCCAGGCTGCCCAAGGCGCTCTGCCAGAGTTTGGAGATGGCGAACATCGGGTGGCTAATGACTTCGACACGCGCAGCTTGTTGCCAACCTCGGCTGACGAGGGCATCACCGCCGGCAGCTTCGAGGCCTATCAGGTGGATGAACCAGGCAGGAACACCACCAGGATCTGGCTGCGCGTGACGCTCCACCAGCACCGCATTCGAGGCCAGGTCGACGACCTTGATGCTCGAATAATAGCCACTGTCAAAGATTGAACTGACCATGAGCTCTACCATGGCCGGGTCATCGATGTTTGGCGTCAACGAGAGCGCCAGCGCCGTGGCAGCGTCCTGGGCATGTGAGCGCAGCTGGTTGACGTACTGGCTGCGTGAACTCTCCAGGCTGACCATGAAACTGCCGCTGAACGCGACCACCAGGAACAGGCAAATGGCCAACAGCAATTGTTTGAACAGTGACATCTGTGCTCCTTCAGTAAACCGGTTCGGCCGGGAACCCTTCGGCCTGCATTTTCTTTAACAGGTCCTGCCAGCGTGACAAACGCTTGGTGTCACCGACTTTCTTGTTACCCGCAGCACCGGTCAACCAGAGGCCTTCACCATTGAAGGCGTAGACCGGCAAGAGGTCAGTACGCTGGCTGGCCGGCTTGATCGCGTCCATCAGGCTATCGAGTACCAGCGGCTGGGCTTGTGGGCTTGAATAATAGGTCAGCACCATGTGCGCGCGATTCTGGCGCAAGGCCTTGACGTAGGTGATGCGCAGCTTTTCACTTGGGATACCCATGCGGCGCAGGCTGAAATACTTGGCGATGGCGTAGTCCTCGCAATCGCCGGCGCCCTTGATCAAGGCCTGGATGGGCGTGGCCCAATAGTCGACTTCACGCCACAAGTCGATGTCTTCGACATAGCGTAATTGCTGGTTGAAAAACAGGTTGGCTGCCTGCAAGCGTTGTAGCTCTGAGCCTTGGTTTTGCGTGGCCATCATGGCTTGCCAGGCATCGATGCGGCCCTTGCCGGCACCCAGTGGGCCATACAGGGTCTGTGACTTGCGACTGATCTGGGAAAAATCCCAATCCGCATGCAAACCGCCCAGCAGCAAGCTGCCCAGCAAAATGGCAAGGCCGACACATCGCGCGGCGGTTTTGATTACCCAAGGTATCGCCACTGCGAAGACCTGTTTAGACCAGTCGAAAGCAGCGATGGTGAGGTCTGTCAGCATAAAAAACAATGGCATCCTGCAATCATGCCGCCGGTGGTCGGGGAGCCAAGACTTTCCAGTTAATGCTTTGTATGTGCCGCTTCCTTTGCCAGTCGTCTTCATCCACCATATCTCTAGGCCGTGTTTCGCCCGCCCCATTGCGGGGAGCTGGTTTGACAAGCCCCCTTGCCTGTTACTAGTGTCATTGGATCCAACTTTAGTCGTCGAGGCAGACTTCGCGTGGCCGAGAAAATCAAACTGAGCAATGTGCTGGCGAGCGAACAGCTACCGGCGAACCTGGCCCGTGGCGTGATCGAAGAACGCTTGCGCAGCGCCATACTCGATGGCCGCCTGCCGCCCGGTACCGCCGTGCGCCAACAAGAGCTGGCGACCTTGTATGGCGTCAGCCGCATGCCTGTGCGTGAGGCGCTGCGCCAGCTGGAAGCGCAATCGCTGCTCAAGGTGGAGATGCACAAGGGCGCAGTTGTGGCGCCCTTGATTGGTGAAGATGCGGTCGACACTTATGCGTTGCGGGTTTTGCTCGAATCCGAGGCCCTGCGCCAATCCATTCCCCTGCTCGATGCCGAAGATATCGCCCGGGCACGTGGTTACATCCGGCAATTGGAAGACGAGACGCGCCACGCCGAAATCGGCCGCCTCAATCGGCTGTTCCACATGGCCCTGTACGGCAAGGCTCAGAACCAGAAGCTACTGCGCCTGATCGAGGACGAGCTCAACGAGGAAGAGCGCTTCCTGCGCTTTCATCTATCGTCGATGGGCTTGGGCAAGCTGACCCAGGACGATCACAACGCACTGGCGGATGCAGCCAGTGACAAGCTGGTCGACGAGGCAGTGAGGGTGCTGGAGCAGCATCTGAACAATGGTGCGCGGGTTATCAGGAATTACCTGGACAAGCAAGCAGCCCAGCCAATGCCATAACCCGGAAAAGACAAAGCCCCTGTCTGCAGTGCAGACAGGGGCTTTGGATTTGAATCTTGACGATGACCTACTCTCACATGGGGAAACCCCACACTACCATCGGCGATGCATCGTTTCACTGCTGAGTTCGGGATGGGATCAGGTGGTTCCAATGCTCTATGGTCGTCAAGAAATTCTGTGTGCCGGCCCGTCCTATGGACGTACCCGCGAATCTCTGTAGTTCCTACTTAAAGACAAAACCCCTACCTGCTTACGCAGATAGGGGTTTTGCGAAATGAATCTTGACGATGACCTACTCTCACATGGGGAAACCCCACACTACCATCGGCGATGCATCGTTTCACTACTGAGTTCGGGATGGGATCAGGTGGTTCCAATGCTCTATGGTCGTCAAGAAATTCTGTAGCCAGAATGTCCAGATGGACAGCCCAGCGAATTCGGATATGCGATAGTTGTGATGTTGCGAACTTTCGGTTCTTTCGTCTTCACCACCACAATCTGCAGAAGCAAATTGCTTGGGTGTTATATGGTCAAGCCTCACGGGCAATTAGTATTGGTTAGCTCAACGCCTCACAGCGCTTACACACCCAACCTATCAACGTCGTAGTCTTCGACGGCCCTTTAGGGGATTCAAGATCCCAGTGAGATCTCATCTTGAGGCAAGTTTCCCGCTTAGATGCTTTCAGCGGTTATCTCTTCCGAACATAGCTACCCGGCAATGCCACTGGCGTGACAACCGGAACACCAGAGGTTCGTCCACTCCGGTCCTCTCGTACTAGGAGCAGCCCCTCTCAAATCTCAAACGTCCACGGCAGATAGGGACCGAACTGTCTCACGACGTTCTAAACCCAGCTCGCGTACCACTTTAAATGGCGAACAGCCATACCCTTGGGACCGGCTTCAGCCCCAGGATGTGATGAGCCGACATCGAGGTGCCAAACACCGCCGTCGATATGAACTCTTGGGCGGTATCAGCCTGTTATCCCCGGAGTACCTTTTATCCGTTGAGCGATGGCCCTTCCATACAGAACCACCGGATCACTAAGACCTACTTTCGTACCTGCTCGACGTGTTTGTCTCGCAGTCAAGCGCGCTTTTGCCTTTATACTCTACGACCGATTTCCGACCGGTCTGAGCGCACCTTCGTACTCCTCCGTTACTCTTTGGGAGGAGACCGCCCCAGTCAAACTACCCACCATACACTGTCCTCGATCCGGATAACGGACCTGAGTTAGAACCTCAAAGTTGCCAGGGTGGTATTTCAAGGATGGCTCCATGAGAACTGGCGTCCCCACTTCAAAGCCTCCCACCTATCCTACACAAGCAAATTCAAAGTCCAGTGCAAAGCTATAGTAAAGGTTCACGGGGTCTTTCCGTCTAGCCGCGGATACACTGCATCTTCACAGCGATTTCAATTTCACTGAGTCTCGGGTGGAGACAGCGCCGCCATCGTTACGCCATTCGTGCAGGTCGGAACTTACCCGACAAGGAATTTCGCTACCTTAGGACCGTTATAGTTACGGCCGCCGTTTACCGGGGCTTCGATCAAGAGCTTCGCTTGCGCTAACCCCATCAATTAACCTTCCGGCACCGGGCAGGCGTCACACCCTATACGTCCACTTTCGTGTTTGCAGAGTGCTGTGTTTTTAATAAACAGTCGCAGCGGCCTGGTATCTTCGACCGGCATGAGCTTACGGAGCAAGTCCTTCACCCTCACCGGCGCACCTTCTCCCGAAGTTACGGTGCCATTTTGCCTAGTTCCTTCACCCGAGTTCTCTCAAGCGCCTTGGTATTCTCTACCTAACCACCTGTGTCGGTTTGGGGTACGGTTCCCAGTTATCTGAAGCTTAGGAGCTTTTCTTGGAAGCATGGCATCAACCACTTCGTCGCCTAAAGGCAACTCGTCATCAGCTCTCGGCTTTGAGATCCCGGATTTGCCTAAGATCTCAGCCTACCACCTTAAACTTGGACAACCAACGCCAAGCTGGCCTAGCCTTCTCCGTCCCTCCATCGCAATAACTGGAAGTACAGGAATATTAACCTGTTTTCCATCGACTACGCTTTTCAGCCTCGCCTTAGGGACCGACTAACCCTGCGTCGATTAACGTTGCGCAGGAAACCTTGGTCTTTCGGCGTGCGAGTTTTTCACTCGCATTGTCGTTACTCATGTCAGCATTCGCACTTCTGATACCTCCAGCAAGCTTCTCAACTCACCTTCACAGGCTTACAGAACGCTCCTCTACCGCATCACCAAAGGTGATACCCGTAGCTTCGGTGCATGGTTTGAGCCCCGTTACATCTTCCGCGCAGGCCGACTCGACTAGTGAGCTATTACGCTTTCTTTAAAGGGTGGCTGCTTCTAAGCCAACCTCCTAGCTGTCTAAGCCTTCCCACATCGTTTCCCACTTAACCATGACTTTGGGACCTTAGCTGACGGTCTGGGTTGTTTCCCTTTTCACGACGGACGTTAGCACCCGCCGTGTGTCTCCCATGCTCGGCACTTGTAGGTATTCGGAGTTTGCATCGGTTTGGTAAGTCGGGATGACCCCCTAGCCGAAACAGTGCTCTACCCCCTACAGTGATACATGAGGCGCTACCTAAATAGCTTTCGAGGAGAACCAGCTATCTCCGAGCTTGATTAGCCTTTCACTCCGATCCACAGGTCATCCGCTAACTTTTCAACGGTAGTCGGTTCGGTCCTCCAGTCAGTGTTACCTAACCTTCAACCTGCCCATGGATAGATCGCCCGGTTTCGGGTCTATACCCAGCGACTAAACGCCCTATTAAGACTCGCTTTCGCTACGCCTCCCCTATTCGGTTAAGCTCGCCACTGAATATAAGTCGCTGACCCATTATACAAAAGGTACGCAGTCACCTAACAAAGTAGGCTCCCACTGCTTGTACGCATACGGTTTCAGGATCTATTTCACTCCCCTCTCCGGGGTTCTTTTCGCCTTTCCCTCACGGTACTGGTTCACTATCGGTCAGTCAGTAGTATTTAGCCTTGGAGGATGGTCCCCCCATGTTCAGACAAAGTTTCTCGTGCTCCGTCCTACTCGATTTCATTGATAAGAGATTTTCGTGTACGGGGCTATCACCCACTATGGCCGCACTTTCCAGAGCGTTCCACTAATCTCAAACCAACTTAAGGGCTGGTCCCCGTTCGCTCGCCACTACTAAGGGAATCTCGGTTGATTTCTTTTCCTCAGGGTACTTAGATGTTTCAGTTCCCCTGGTTCGCCTCTTGCACCTATGTATTCAGTACAAGATACTCAGCTTATGCTGAGTGGGTTCCCCCATTCAGAGATCTCTGGATCACAGTCTGTTTGCCGACTCCCCAAAGCTTATCGCAGGCTACCACGTCTTTCATCGCCTCTGACTGCCAAGGCATCCACCGTATGCGCTTCTTCACTTGACCATATAACCCCAAGCAATCTGGTTATACTGTGAAGACGACATTCGCCGAAAATTCGCATGTTGCTCTTTCGAGCAGAACTCACAAATTTTACCTTAGCCTGATCCACCAGCAGTGAAACTGGTGTTCAGTCTATTTCTATCACATATCCGAATTTTTAAAGAACGATCTGACAAAAGTCAGAAATCAACATTCGAGGCGAATGCTCATTTCTGAGTTTGATCAAGGTAAAGCAGAAGTGGTGGAGCCAAGCGGGATCGAACCGCTGACCTCCTGCGTGCAAGGCAGGCGCTCTCCCAGCTGAGCTATGGCCCCGTATTCTACGGCTGAACCATGTAATGGTAGGTCTGGGCAGATTTGAACTGCCGACCTCACCCTTATCAGGGGTGCGCTCTAACCAACTGAGCTACAGACCTATAACAGGGTCGCGTTACAGCATCGTCTTTATACAAAGAATCAAGCAATTCGTGTGGGAGCTCATCAGCAGGCTGATGTCGTCGATTAAGGAGGTGATCCAGCCGCAGGTTCCCCTACGGCTACCTTGTTACGACTTCACCCCAGTCATGAATCACACCGTGGTAACCGTCCTCCCGAAGGTTAGACTAGCTACTTCTGGTGCAACCCACTCCCATGGTGTGACGGGCGGTGTGTACAAGGCCCGGGAACGTATTCACCGCGACATTCTGATTCGCGATTACTAGCGATTCCGACTTCACGCAGTCGAGTTGCAGACTGCGATCCGGACTACGATCGGTTTTGTGAGATTAGCTCCACCTCGCGGCTTGGCAACCCTCTGTACCGACCATTGTAGCACGTGTGTAGCCCAGGCCGTAAGGGCCATGATGACTTGACGTCATCCCCACCTTCCTCCGGTTTGTCACCGGCAGTCTCCTTAGAGTGCCCACCATAACGTGCTGGTAACTAAGGACAAGGGTTGCGCTCGTTACGGGACTTAACCCAACATCTCACGACACGAGCTGACGACAGCCATGCAGCACCTGTGTCAGAGTTCCCGAAGGCACCAATCCATCTCTGGAAAGTTCTCTGCATGTCAAGGCCTGGTAAGGTTCTTCGCGTTGCTTCGAATTAAACCACATGCTCCACCGCTTGTGCGGGCCCCCGTCAATTCATTTGAGTTTTAACCTTGCGGCCGTACTCCCCAGGCGGTCAACTTAATGCGTTAGCTGCGCCACTAAAATCTCAAGGATTCCAACGGCTAGTTGACATCGTTTACGGCGTGGACTACCAGGGTATCTAATCCTGTTTGCTCCCCACGCTTTCGCACCTCAGTGTCAGTATCAGTCCAGGTGGTCGCCTTCGCCACTGGTGTTCCTTCCTATATCTACGCATTTCACCGCTACACAGGAAATTCCACCACCCTCTACCGTACTCTAGCTTGCCAGTTTTGGATGCAGTTCCCAGGTTGAGCCCGGGGCTTTCACATCCAACTTAACAAACCACCTACGCGCGCTTTACGCCCAGTAATTCCGATTAACGCTTGCACCCTCTGTATTACCGCGGCTGCTGGCACAGAGTTAGCCGGTGCTTATTCTGTCGGTAACGTCAAAACACTAACGTATTAGGTTAATGCCCTTCCTCCCAACTTAAAGTGCTTTACAATCCGAAGACCTTCTTCACACACGCGGCATGGCTGGATCAGGCTTTCGCCCATTGTCCAATATTCCCCACTGCTGCCTCCCGTAGGAGTCTGGACCGTGTCTCAGTTCCAGTGTGACTGATCATCCTCTCAGACCAGTTACGGATCGTCGCCTTGGTGAGCCATTACCCCACCAACTAGCTAATCCGACCTAGGCTCATCTGATAGCGCAAGGCCCGAAGGTCCCCTGCTTTCTCCCGTAGGACGTATGCGGTATTAGCGTTCCTTTCGAAACGTTGTCCCCCACTACCAGGCAGATTCCTAGGCATTACTCACCCGTCCGCCGCTGAATCAAGGAGCAAGCTCCCGTCATCCGCTCGACTTGCATGTGTTAGGCCTGCCGCCAGCGTTCAATCTGAGCCATGATCAAACTCTTCAGTTCAATACTGCTTGGGTTTTTAAGAAACCCTAAACTTGGCTCAGCAATCTCAAATGACTATGTGATTTCTCGCATGGCCACTTGTGATGCTGATAATCTTTCTGACTATCAGTCCGTACTCACAAGCACCCACACGAATTGCTTGATTCGATTTGTTAAAGAGCGTTTGGTTAAGAGCTTTTCGTCTCAACCGAGGCGCGCATTCTACGCTTTCCTCAGAGCCTGTCAAGCGTTTATTTTGAAGTTTTTTGCGAGAAACTCGTTTAACTTCAGACACTTAACTCGCTTCGATCTCTCGTCGCGGGAGGTGAATAATACAGCATTCAAAAACGCTGTCAACCACCTTTTTACCACCACCGGTTGGCTTTCAGCCCACCAGGAGAAGCGATAGCTTCTACTTAAAGACAAAACCCCTACCTGCTTGCGCAGATAGGGGTTTTGCGAAATGAATCTTGACGATGACCTACTCTCACATGGGGAAACCCCACACTACCATCGGCGATGCATCGTTTCACTACTGAGTTCGGGATGGGATCAGGTGGTTCCAATGCTCTATGGTCGTCAAGAAATTCTGTAGCCAGAATGTCCAGATGGACAGCCCAGCGAATTCGGATATGCGATAGTTGTGATGTTGCGAACTTTCGGTTCTTTCGTCTTCACCACCACAATCTGCAGAAGCAAATTGCTTGGGTGTTATATGGTCAAGCCTCACGGGCAATTAGTATTGGTTAGCTCAACGCCTCACAGCGCTTACACACCCAACCTATCAACGTCGTAGTCTTCGACGGCCCTTTAGGGGATTCAAGATCCCAGTGAGATCTCATCTTGAGGCAAGTTTCCCGCTTAGATGCTTTCAGCGGTTATCTCTTCCGAACATAGCTACCCGGCAATGCCACTGGCGTGACAACCGGAACACCAGAGGTTCGTCCACTCCGGTCCTCTCGTACTAGGAGCAGCCCCTCTCAAATCTCAAACGTCCACGGCAGATAGGGACCGAACTGTCTCACGACGTTCTAAACCCAGCTCGCGTACCACTTTAAATGGCGAACAGCCATACCCTTGGGACCGGCTTCAGCCCCAGGATGTGATGAGCCGACATCGAGGTGCCAAACACCGCCGTCGATATGAACTCTTGGGCGGTATCAGCCTGTTATCCCCGGAGTACCTTTTATCCGTTGAGCGATGGCCCTTCCATACAGAACCACCGGATCACTAAGACCTACTTTCGTACCTGCTCGACGTGTTTGTCTCGCAGTCAAGCGCGCTTTTGCCTTTATACTCTACGACCGATTTCCGACCGGTCTGAGCGCACCTTCGTACTCCTCCGTTACTCTTTGGGAGGAGACCGCCCCAGTCAAACTACCCACCATACACTGTCCTCGATCCGGATAACGGACCTGAGTTAGAACCTCAAAGTTGCCAGGGTGGTATTTCAAGGATGGCTCCATGAGAACTGGCGTCCCCACTTCAAAGCCTCCCACCTATCCTACACAAGCAAATTCAAAGTCCAGTGCAAAGCTATAGTAAAGGTTCACGGGGTCTTTCCGTCTAGCCGCGGATACACTGCATCTTCACAGCGATTTCAATTTCACTGAGTCTCGGGTGGAGACAGCGCCGCCATCGTTACGCCATTCGTGCAGGTCGGAACTTACCCGACAAGGAATTTCGCTACCTTAGGACCGTTATAGTTACGGCCGCCGTTTACCGGGGCTTCGATCAAGAGCTTCGCTTGCGCTAACCCCATCAATTAACCTTCCGGCACCGGGCAGGCGTCACACCCTATACGTCCACTTTCGTGTTTGCAGAGTGCTGTGTTTTTAATAAACAGTCGCAGCGGCCTGGTATCTTCGACCGGCATGAGCTTACGGAGCAAGTCCTTCACCCTCACCGGCGCACCTTCTCCCGAAGTTACGGTGCCATTTTGCCTAGTTCCTTCACCCGAGTTCTCTCAAGCGCCTTGGTATTCTCTACCTAACCACCTGTGTCGGTTTGGGGTACGGTTCCCAGTTATCTGAAGCTTAGGAGCTTTTCTTGGAAGCATGGCATCAACCACTTCGTCGCCTAAAGGCAACTCGTCATCAGCTCTCGGCTTTGAGATCCCGGATTTGCCTAAGATCTCAGCCTACCACCTTAAACTTGGACAACCAACGCCAAGCTGGCCTAGCCTTCTCCGTCCCTCCATCGCAATAACTGGAAGTACAGGAATATTAACCTGTTTTCCATCGACTACGCTTTTCAGCCTCGCCTTAGGGACCGACTAACCCTGCGTCGATTAACGTTGCGCAGGAAACCTTGGTCTTTCGGCGTGCGAGTTTTTCACTCGCATTGTCGTTACTCATGTCAGCATTCGCACTTCTGATACCTCCAGCAAGCTTCTCAACTCACCTTCACAGGCTTACAGAACGCTCCTCTACCGCATCACCAAAGGTGATACCCGTAGCTTCGGTGCATGGTTTGAGCCCCGTTACATCTTCCGCGCAGGCCGACTCGACTAGTGAGCTATTACGCTTTCTTTAAAGGGTGGCTGCTTCTAAGCCAACCTCCTAGCTGTCTAAGCCTTCCCACATCGTTTCCCACTTAACCATGACTTTGGGACCTTAGCTGACGGTCTGGGTTGTTTCCCTTTTCACGACGGACGTTAGCACCCGCCGTGTGTCTCCCATGCTCGGCACTTGTAGGTATTCGGAGTTTGCATCGGTTTGGTAAGTCGGGATGACCCCCTAGCCGAAACAGTGCTCTACCCCCTACAGTGATACATGAGGCGCTACCTAAATAGCTTTCGAGGAGAACCAGCTATCTCCGAGCTTGATTAGCCTTTCACTCCGATCCACAGGTCATCCGCTAACTTTTCAACGGTAGTCGGTTCGGTCCTCCAGTCAGTGTTACCTAACCTTCAACCTGCCCATGGATAGATCGCCCGGTTTCGGGTCTATACCCAGCGACTAAACGCCCTATTAAGACTCGCTTTCGCTACGCCTCCCCTATTCGGTTAAGCTCGCCACTGAATATAAGTCGCTGACCCATTATACAAAAGGTACGCAGTCACCTAACAAAGTAGGCTCCCACTGCTTGTACGCATACGGTTTCAGGATCTATTTCACTCCCCTCTCCGGGGTTCTTTTCGCCTTTCCCTCACGGTACTGGTTCACTATCGGTCAGTCAGTAGTATTTAGCCTTGGAGGATGGTCCCCCCATGTTCAGACAAAGTTTCTCGTGCTCCGTCCTACTCGATTTCATTGATAAGAGATTTTCGTGTACGGGGCTATCACCCACTATGGCCGCACTTTCCAGAGCGTTCCACTAATCTCAAACCAACTTAAGGGCTGGTCCCCGTTCGCTCGCCACTACTAAGGGAATCTCGGTTGATTTCTTTTCCTCAGGGTACTTAGATGTTTCAGTTCCCCTGGTTCGCCTCTTGCACCTATGTATTCAGTACAAGATACTCAGCTTATGCTGAGTGGGTTCCCCCATTCAGAGATCTCTGGATCACAGTCTGTTTGCCGACTCCCCAAAGCTTATCGCAGGCTACCACGTCTTTCATCGCCTCTGACTGCCAAGGCATCCACCGTATGCGCTTCTTCACTTGACCATATAACCCCAAGCAATCTGGTTATACTGTGAAGACGACATTCGCCGAAAATTCGCATGTTGCTCTTTCGAGCAGAACTCACAAATTTTACCTTAGCCTGATCCACCAGCAGTGAAACTGGTGTTCAGTCTATTTCTATCACATATCCGAATTTTTAAAGAACGATCTGACAAAAGTCAGAAATCAACATTCAAGCCGAATGTTCATTTCTGAGTTCTGATCAGGAACAGCGCTGGACCTATATTTAGGTCCTGATCGCCTTTTACAAAGAATCAAGCAATTCGTGTGGGAGCTCATCAGCAGGCTGATGTCGTCGATTAAGGAGGTGATCCAGCCGCAGGTTCCCCTACGGCTACCTTGTTACGACTTCACCCCAGTCATGAATCACACCGTGGTAACCGTCCTCCCGAAGGTTAGACTAGCTACTTCTGGTGCAACCCACTCCCATGGTGTGACGGGCGGTGTGTACAAGGCCCGGGAACGTATTCACCGCGACATTCTGATTCGCGATTACTAGCGATTCCGACTTCACGCAGTCGAGTTGCAGACTGCGATCCGGACTACGATCGGTTTTGTGAGATTAGCTCCACCTCGCGGCTTGGCAACCCTCTGTACCGACCATTGTAGCACGTGTGTAGCCCAGGCCGTAAGGGCCATGATGACTTGACGTCATCCCCACCTTCCTCCGGTTTGTCACCGGCAGTCTCCTTAGAGTGCCCACCATGACGTGCTGGTAACTAAGGACAAGGGTTGCGCTCGTTACGGGACTTAACCCAACATCTCACGACACGAGCTGACGACAGCCATGCAGCACCTGTGTCAGAGTTCCCGAAGGCACCAATCCATCTCTGGAAAGTTCTCTGCATGTCAAGGCCTGGTAAGGTTCTTCGCGTTGCTTCGAATTAAACCACATGCTCCACCGCTTGTGCGGGCCCCCGTCAATTCATTTGAGTTTTAACCTTGCGGCCGTACTCCCCAGGCGGTCAACTTAATGCGTTAGCTGCGCCACTAAAATCTCAAGGATTCCAACGGCTAGTTGACATCGTTTACGGCGTGGACTACCAGGGTATCTAATCCTGTTTGCTCCCCACGCTTTCGCACCTCAGTGTCAGTATCAGTCCAGGTGGTCGCCTTCGCCACTGGTGTTCCTTCCTATATCTACGCATTTCACCGCTACACAGGAAATTCCACCACCCTCTACCGTACTCTAGCTTGCCAGTTTTGGATGCAGTTCCCAGGTTGAGCCCGGGGCTTTCACATCCAACTTAACAAACCACCTACGCGCGCTTTACGCCCAGTAATTCCGATTAACGCTTGCACCCTCTGTATTACCGCGGCTGCTGGCACAGAGTTAGCCGGTGCTTATTCTGTCGGTAACGTCAAAACACTAACGTATTAGGTTAATGCCCTTCCTCCCAACTTAAAGTGCTTTACAATCCGAAGACCTTCTTCACACACGCGGCATGGCTGGATCAGGCTTTCGCCCATTGTCCAATATTCCCCACTGCTGCCTCCCGTAGGAGTCTGGACCGTGTCTCAGTTCCAGTGTGACTGATCATCCTCTCAGACCAGTTACGGATCGTCGCCTTGGTGAGCCATTACCCCACCAACTAGCTAATCCGACCTAGGCTCATCTGATAGCGCAAGGCCCGAAGGTCCCCTGCTTTCTCCCGTAGGACGTATGCGGTATTAGCGTTCCTTTCGAAACGTTGTCCCCCACTACCAGGCAGATTCCTAGGCATTACTCACCCGTCCGCCGCTGAATCAAGGAGCAAGCTCCCGTCATCCGCTCGACTTGCATGTGTTAGGCCTGCCGCCAGCGTTCAATCTGAGCCATGATCAAACTCTTCAGTTCAATACTGCTTGGGTTTTTAAGAAACCCTAAACTTGGCTCAGCAATCTCAAATGACTATGTGATTTCTCGCATGGTCACTTGTGATGCTGATAATCTTTCTGACTATCAGTCCATACTCACAAGCACCCACACGAATTGCTTGATTCGATTTGTTAAAGAGCGTTTGGTTAAGAGCTTTTCGCCTCAACCGAGGCGCGCATTCTACGCTTTCCTCAGAGCCTGTCAAGCGTTTATTTTGAAGTTTTTTGCGAGAAACTCGTTCAACTTCAAACACTTGGCTCGCTGCGATCTCTCGTAGCGGGAGGCGAATCATACAGCGTTTAG
Source organism: Pseudomonas sp. BNK-30 (assembly GCF_047456185.1). Lineage (NCBI taxonomy): Bacteria > Pseudomonadati > Pseudomonadota > Gammaproteobacteria > Pseudomonadales > Pseudomonadaceae > Pseudomonas > Pseudomonas sp. BNK-30. The sequence continues at coordinate 4,899,428 of NZ_CP179904.1, read as the reverse complement.
AAGCGCTGTCAACCACCATTTCAACCGCTATCGATCAGGCGATCGAAGCACCACCAGTACTACCTGGATTAAGCAACTCTTTGAATTTCAAGGAGTTTCTCGTTCCGACTACGCTGGAAGTGGGGCGCATTATAAGGGGATTCGAACGCCCGTCAAGGCTTAATTCCAATAAACCTTACTATCGCTAAAAAGCAAAGCGGGGAGGCCTGTCGGCCTCCCCGCTTTTCATCACCTATATATAGCCTCAGAGCACACCGGCGCTGCGCAAGCGCCCAAGCGCATCGCCATCCAACCCCAACACATCACCTAGAACTGCCTCCGTGTGCTCACCTAGCAGCGGCGGCGCACGACGATACTCAACGGGCGTTTCCGATAACCTGATAGGGCTGGCCACCTGCGGCACACTCCCAGCCAAGGCATGGGGCATGCTCACAGCCAGGCCGCGCGCAAGCACTTGCGGGTCCTGGAACATCTGCGCCAGATCATTGATCGGCCCACAGGGCACGCCTGCAGCTTCCAACTGGCTCACCCACTCAGCCGTTGTCTTGAACACCGTGGCCTGGCGAATCAACGGAATCAGCTCCGCCCGATTGGCCACCCGCAGCTTGTTGGTTGCGAAGCGTGGGTCATCAGCCCATTGAGGCTGACCAGCCACCTCGGCGAACTTGCGGAACTGGCCATCGTTGCCGACGGTAAGAATGAAGTCGCCATCTGCGGTCGGGAAATCCTGATAAGGCACAATATTAGGATGTGCATTGCCCAGCCGTCGCGGCGGGTTGCCGGTAGTGAGGTAGTTCATCGCCTGATTGGCCAGGCAGGCTACCTGCACATCCAGCAAGGCCATATCGATGTGCTGCCCGACACCGGCCTGGTCGCGATGGGCGAGGGCCGCCAGTATGGCCACGGTCGAATACAGCCCAGTCAGAATATCGGTAAGCGCTACCCCCACCTTCACAGGTCCGGCACCCTCATCACCGTCGGGGCGCCCGGTCAGGCTCATCAGCCCGCCCAGCCCCTGGATCATGAAGTCATAGCCGGCGCGCTTAGCGTAGGGCCCGGTCTGACCGAAGCCAGTGATCGAGCAATAGATAAGCCGGGGATTCACCAACTTCAGGCTCGCGTAATCCAGCCCATAGGCAGCCAGCCCGCCAACCTTGAAGTTTTCAATGACGATGTCCGACTTCGCAGCCAGCTCACGCACCAGGCGCTGCCCCTCTGGCTGAGTAAAGTCGATGGTCACCGAACGCTTGTTACGGTTGGCCGACAAATAGTAAGCCGCCTCACTGGTGTTCTCGCCTTGTACATCCTTGAGGAAGGGCGGCCCCCAGGCGCGAGTATCGTCGCCGCTGCCTGGGCGCTCGACCTTGATCACGTCGGCGCCCAGGTCAGCCAGAATCTGACCAGACCAAGGCCCAGCCAGCACACGGGAGAGGTCCAGCACCCGCAGATGAGATAGCGCGCCCATACCCTGGCTCCTTATCAATAGAAGGCCTGGATGCCGGTTTGCGCGCGCCCCAGAATCAGCGCGTGTACGTCATGGGTGCCCTCATAGGTATTGACCACCTCAAGATTGACCAGATGACGCGCCACGCCGAACTCGTCGGAGATACCGTTACCACCCAACATGTCACGGGCCATACGCGCAATGTCCAGCGACTTGCCGCACGAGTTGCGCTTCATGATCGAGGTGATCTCCACCGCAGCGGTGCCCTCGTCTTTCATACGCCCCAAACGCAGGCAGCCTTGCAGGGCCAGGGTAATTTCGGTCTGCATGTCGGCCAGCTTTTTCTGGATAAGCTGATTGGCAGCCAGCGGGCGACCGAACTGCTGACGGTCCAGGGTGTACTGGCGAGCGGTGTGCCAGCAGGCTTCAGCAGCCCCCAAAGCACCCCACGAAATACCATAACGGGCAGAGTTCAGGCAGGTGAACGGACCTTTGAGGCCACGCACATCCGGGAAGATGTTTTCCTCAGGCACGAACACATTGTCCATCACGATTTCGCCGGTGATCGACGCGCGCAGCCCGACCTTGCCATGGATCGCCGGTGCACTGAGGCCCTGCCAACCCTTTTCAAGAACAAAGCCGCGGATATCGCCAGCGTCATCCTTGGCCCAGACCACGAACACATCGGCGATCGGGCTGTTGGTGATCCACATCTTGCTGCCGCTCAGGCGATAGCCGCCGTCCACCTTTCTGGCACGGGTGATCATCGAGCCCGGGTCGGAGCCATGGTTAGGCTCGGTCAGGCCGAAGCAACCGATCCACTCACCGCTGGCAAGCTTGGGCAGGTACTTCTGTTTCTGCGCTTCGGTACCGAACTCGTTGATCGGCACCATCACCAGTGAAGACTGCACACTCATCATCGAGCGATAGCCAGAGTCGATACGCTCCACTTCCCGGGCAATCAGCCCGTAGCACACGTAGTTGAGCCCACTCCCGCCATATTGCTCGGGAATGGTTGCGCCCAGCAGGCCGACTTCACCCATTTCGCGAAAAATAGCGGGGTCGGTCTGCTCATGACGGAAAGCCTCCAGCACCCGCGGGGCCAGCTTGTCCTGGGCGAACTGATAGGCGCTGTCACGAACCATGCGCTCTTCTTCAGTGAGCTGCTGGTCCAGCAGCAGCGGGTCGATCCAGTTGAAGCTTGCTTTACCGGCCATGAGTGAAATCCTCGAAATAGGGGAGCAGATTCTTGTGCCTTTGATCCTAGGCCTGATCTACAACGAGGACAAACGAGGATTGCGCACGTATTAGTGATAATTTATCACTCCGAAACACACAAAAACCCCATCTTGCAAACCCTATAAGTGAGGTTGCTGTACATGCGTCGCAAGATCCCCAGTACCACCGCATTGGTCTGCTTCGAAGCGGCAGCGCGCCACGAGAGCTTTACCAAGGCCGCTCAGGAACTTGCCCTGACCCAAGGCGCCGTCTGTCGCCAGATCGGCGGCCTCGAGGGGTTTCTCAACGTGGAACTGTTCCGGCGCTCGCGGCGCGGCGTCAAGCTGACAGAGGCGGGACTGTCGTATAGCCGCCAGGTTGCCGCACAGCTGGATGCTGTAGAGCGTGACACCTTGTCGGTAATGCGCCAGCAAGGTGCCAACGTGATCGAACTGGCCGTAGTACCGACTTTCGGCACCCAATGGCTGCTGCCGCGGCTCAAGGACTTCCAGCAACGGCACCCGGATGTTACTGTCAACCTCACCAACCGCACACGGCCGTTCCTGTTTGCCGACACCACGTTCGATGCCGCTATCTATTTTGGCGATGCCGACTGGTCAGGCACGCACTCCCACCGCCTGATGGGCGAAAACCCGGTACCCGTGTGCAGCCCAGCCTTGCTGGACGGGCAAGGCATGCTCGACGCGACGCGAATCGCCCACCTGCCGCTGCTGCAGCAGACCACGCGGCCCTATGCCTGGCGACAGTGGTTCAATGGTCTGGGCATGAACGTTTCCGGGGACATGACAGGCCCGCGCTATGAACTGTTCTCAATGCTGGCCCAAGCTGCCACCCACGAGATGGGCATCGCGCTGATACCACCGTTCCTGATCCAGCGGGAACTGGAGGAAGGCAGACTGGTGGTCGCTAACAGATACGCCCTGTCCAGCGACAAGGCCTATTATCTGATGATTCCCGAGCGCAAGGCCGAATCGGCGTCGCTGCGGGCATTCCGTGATTGGCTACTGGGGCAGGCACAGCATTACATCGCCCCTTCCCTACCCTTGTAGTCAATTATTTTGAACACCTACAGATGTATGTTTTTGTCGCATATAAGCAAACTGTTCAGGTGAATCGAAAAACCCCGACAAAACCGCTAAACACGCGGCTTTCAGAGGGTTTTACGACCTTCGCGAATCCATCTGCGAAATCAGCGCAAAAAATTTCAAAAAATCCCCTAATCTGCCAATAGCCCATGTTTGACGGGCTGCGCCCTATCCGTTGCGACATACGGTCACAGGGTGACTTGTAGTTTTAACTTCGTTTCGCTCCAGAACCGGTTGAAGGCCCCTGGGTTCGTCTGCAAAATGCTCCGCCCGCCCTGGATTCGGCGGACTGGCGCTCAACAGCCAAACCCGCGCACCACCCGAAGTGCGCTGGCTTCTATAAAGACAAAAAGGTCACCGCAGGAGAAATAGTCGTGCACATTGGTGTTCCTCTCGAGACGCAGACCGGTGAGACAAGGGTCGCTGCGACCCCGGAAACCATCAAGAAACTGATTGGCCAGGGCCATCAGGTCACCGTCCAACGGGGGGCAGGGCTCAATGCCAGCATTCCGGACAGTGCCTATGAGGCCGTGGGCGCTTCCCTGGGAAGTGCAGCCGATGCCTACGGCGCCCAACTGGTCCTCAAGGTGGTCGGTCCCAACGACCAGGAGCTGGCCCTGATCAACAGCGGCAGCCTTCTGGTGGGCATGCTCAACCCATTCAACAACGAGCTGATCGGCAAGATGGCAGAGCGCGGTATCACTGCCTTCGCCCTGGAGGCCGCGCCGCGTACATCCCGGGCCCAGAGCCTGGACGTGCTGTCGTCCCAGGCCAACATCGCCGGTTACAAGGCCGTGTTGCTGGCTGCCCATCATTACCCGCGCTTCATGCCCATGCTGATGACCGCCGCCGGTACTGTGAAAGCCGCGCGCGTGCTGATCCTGGGTGCTGGCGTTGCCGGCCTGCAGGCCATCGCCACCGCCAAGCGCCTGGGCGCAGTCATCGAGGCGTCCGACGTACGCCCGGCTGTCAAGGAGCAGATCGAGTCGCTGGGCGCCAAGTTCATCGACGTGCCCTACGAGACCGATGAGGAGCGCGAGTGCGCAGAAGGCGTCGGCGGCTATGCCCGGCCGATGCCGGCCAGCTGGATGCAGCGCCAGGCCCAGGCCGTGCATGAGCGAGCCAAACAGGCCGACATCGTCATCACTACGGCGCTCATCCCCGGCCGCAAGGCACCGACCCTGCTCAGCGCCGAAACCGTGGCGCAGATGAAACCAGGCTCGGTGGTCATCGATCTGGCCGCTGCCCAAGGCGGTAATTGCCCGCTGACCGTGGCCGACCAGGTCGTGATGGAAAACGGCGTGACCATCGTCGGCCCGACCAACCTGCCGGCCCAGGTGGCAGCAGATGCCTCGGCACTGTATGCACGCAACCTGCTGGATTTCATGAAGCTGCTGTTCGACAAGGACGGCGCGCTGGTCATCAACCTCGAAGACGACATCGTCGCCGCGTGCCTGATGTGCCGCGACGGCCAGGTCGTGCGCAAGAACGGCTAAGGAGCACGACAATGGAAGACATGCTGATTTCCCATGGCATCTACAACCTGATCATCTTCGTGCTGGCCATCTATATCGGCTACCACGTGGTCTGGAACGTGACCCCGGCACTGCACACACCCCTGATGGCGGTCACCAACGCCATCTCGGCCATCGTCATCGTCGGCGCCATGCTGGCTGCCGCGCTGACCGTGACCCCGGCCGGCAAGCTGATGGGCACCCTGGCGGTGGCCCTGGCTGCGGTCAACGTGTTCGGTGGCTTCCTGGTCACCCGTCGCATGCTTGAGATGTTCAAGAAGAAAACCAAGAACGAGGCGCAGAAGTAAGCATGAGCATGAATCTGGTAACGCTCCTCTACCTCGTCGCCTCGGTCTGCTTCATTCAGGCGCTCAAGGGCCTGTCGCACCCGACCACGTCGCGGCGCGGCAACCTGTTCGGCATGATCGGCATGGGGATCGCGATCCTCACCACGGTTGGCCTCATCTATAAGCTTGGGGCAGAGCTGGCAACTGCCGGGATTGGCTACGTCATCGTCGGCCTGCTGGTCGGCGGTACCGCGGGCTCGATCATGGCCAAGCGCGTAGAAATGACCAAAATGCCGGAGCTGGTCGCCTTCATGCACAGCATGATCGGCCTGGCGGCGGTATTCATTGCCATCGCGGCAGTACTCGAGCCGCAATCGATGGGCATTGTCGCCAGCATCAGCGACCCGATCCCCACCGGTAACCGCCTGGAGCTGTTCCTTGGCGCTGCCATCGGTGCAATCACTTTCTCCGGTTCCGTGATCGCGTTCGGCAAGCTGTCGGGCAAGTACAAGTTCCGCCTGTTCCAAGGCGCACCGGTACAGTTCGCCGGCCAGCACAAGCTGAACCTGATTCTGGGCCTGACCACGATTGCCCTGGGCCTGCTGTTCACCTTCACCGGCCACTACAGCGCCTTCACCTTGATGCTGGTCCTGGCCTTCATCATGGGTGTACTGATCATTATCCCGATCGGCGGTGCAGACATGCCGGTGGTGGTGTCGATGCTCAATAGCTATTCGGGTTGGGCGGCGGCCGGTATCGGCTTCTCGCTGAACAACTCGATGCTGATCATCGCCGGCTCCCTGGTGGGCTCCAGCGGTGCGATCCTCTCGTACATCATGTGCAAAGCGATGAATCGCTCGTTCTTCAACGTCATCCTCGGCGGCTTCGGCGGGGATACCGATACCGGCGCGGCGCAAGGCTCGAAAGAGCAGCGCCCGGTGAAGTCTGGCTCGGCCGACGACGCGACCTTCCTGCTGAGCAACGCCGACACGGTGATCATCGTGCCCGGCTACGGCCTGGCGGTAGCACGTGCCCAGCACGCGCTCAAGGAACTGACCGAGAAGCTGACCCACAACGGGGTGACCGTGAAGTACGCGATCCACCCAGTGGCAGGGCGCATGCCTGGGCACATGAACGTACTGCTGGCCGAGGCCGAAGTGCCCTACGACCAAGTGTTCGAGATGGAAGACATCAACGCTGAGTTCGGTCAGGCCGACGTAGTGTTGGTGCTGGGCGCCAACGACGTGGTCAACCCGGCGGCTAAGAACGATCCAAAGTCGCCGATCGCGGGCATGCCGATCCTGGAGGCTTACAAAGCCAAGACCATCATCGTCAACAAACGCTCCATGGCCAGCGGCTACGCCGGCCTGGACAACGAACTGTTCTACCTGGACAAGACCATGATGGTGTTCGGTGACGCGAAGAAGGTCATCGAGGATATGGTCAAAGCCGTCGAGTAACCCCGCTTCCACCACCCAGTGGACTATAAAGAAGCCCCGGCGAGATCCCTCCCGGGGCTTTTTCATTTTGCTGATCCAGATCAATGGCTCTATTGCGTGGCTCCTCATACGACCATGGTCGCGGGACGGCGCCGGGGTAAATCTCTAGACTGCGCTGCAGTAGCTTCAGTAGCCCGAGATAACAATCCATGTACCGTGATCGTATCCGCTTGTCCTCCCTGCACAGCAAGGTAATGAGTGCGGCTGACGCCGCTGGCCTGATCGAGGACGGCATGACCGTCGGCATGAGCGGGTTCACCCGCGCCGGCGAAGCCAAGGCCGTACCGCATGCCTTGGCCGAACGCGCCAAGCTGTCGCCTCTGAAAATCAGCCTGATGACCGGCGCCAGCCTGGGCAATGACCTGGACAAGCAACTGACCGAGGCTGGCGTGCTGGCGCGCCGCATGCCGTTCCAGGTCGACAGCACCCTGCGCAAAGCCATCAACGACGGTCAGGTGATGTTCATCGACCAGCACCTGTCGGAAACCGTCGAGCAACTGCGCAACCAGCAGCTCAAACTGCCGGACATCGCGGTAATCGAAGCGGTGGCCATTACTGAACAGGGCCACATCGTGCCGACCACTTCGGTGGGCAACTCGGCGAGCTTCGCGATCTTCGCCAAGCAGGTGATTGTCGAGATCAACCTGTCGCACAACGCCAACCTCGAAGGCCTGCACGACATCTATATCCCGACCTATCGCCCGACCCGCACGCCCATCCCGCTGGTGAAAGTGGATGACCGCATCGGCAGCACCGCGATCCCGATCGACCCCGCCAAGATCGTCGGCATCGTCATCAGCGACCAGCCAGATTCGCCCTCCACCGTGCTACCGCCGGACGATGAAACCCAGGCCATCGCCGACCACCTGATCAACTTCCTCAAGAACGAAGTGGATGCAGGCCGCATGACCAACAGGCTCGGCCCGCTGCAAGCCGGCATCGGCAGCATCGCCAACGCGGTGATGTGTGGCCTGATCGAGTCGCCGTTCGAGGACCTGACCATGTACTCCGAAGTACTTCAGGACTCGACCTTCGACCTGATCGACGCTGGCAAGCTGAGTTTTGCCTCGGGCAGCTCCATCACCCTGTCGGGCCGTCGCAATGCCGACGTATTCGGCAACCTGGAGCGCTACAAGGACAAGCTGGTACTGCGCCCGCAGGAGATCTCCAACCACCCTGAAGTCGTGCGCCGCCTGGGCATCATCGGCATCAACACGGCGCTGGAGTTCGACATCTACGGCAACGTCAACTCCACGCACGTCTGTGGCACCCGGATGATGAACGGTATCGGTGGCTCCGGCGATTTCGCCCGTAATGCCCACCTGGCCGTATTCGTCACCAAGTCGATCGCCAAAGGCGGCGCGATCTCCAGCGTGGTGCCTATGGTGAGCCATGTCGACCACACCGAGCACGACGTGGACATCCTGGTGACCGAACAGGGGCTTGCCGACCTGCGGGGCCTCGCGCCACGGGAACGGGCACGGGCGATCATCGATAACTGTGTCCACCCGGATTACCGTGCAGCGCTGAACGACTATTTCGATCGCGCTTGCCTGCGTGGCGGCCACACTCCGCATATCCTGCGTGAGGCGCTGAGCTGGCACGAAAATCTGGAAGAAAGTGGGCGCATGCTCGCCAGCTGATCTGTAGCAGCGGCCTGCCTTTGCCAACGGCCGCCACGCACTCCTGACGCCACAGCAACACCTCGAGGGCTGCCCTGCAGCCCTTTCTCGGCACAAGCCCGATTCAGCAAGCACTGAATACGATAAAACTGTACTACTGTACCGTTAATTCGCCACGCTCCCGCCTGCTCAAAGCCATATAAAACCTGAAAAAGCACCATAACGGTGCGGACCAGTACAGTTGCGCCTGTTTCGAGTGCAACAGTAGGGTTACACAGTTAACTGAACCATCGTAATGCAGTAGAACTGTATCTACTGTTATGGACAGCAGAGGAGGATCATTGGCACCAGTTAAACCACTCCCTAGTCCCGCCATAAGCGGAAGGATGAAACATCATGGAACGTACCCTCAGTTCCGGTCTCGTTTTCGAAAACAACGCCCAGCAAACCAACGCTTCGCTGCCGCTGCGCGCGCTCTCTACCCTGCTGCTGTGGCAGCGCCGCATGGCCAGCCGCCGTCAGCTGGCGCGTCTCGATGCCCGCCTGCTGGCCGATGCCGGTATCAGCGAGTCGCAGCGTTACGAAGAGCTGAGCAAGCCGTTCTGGCGCTAAGCACCGGCTCGCCGGCTTCAGCTGGCACCGTGAATCCCAAACCCGTTGCAGGAGACTGCAGCGGGTTTTTTTATGGGTAATTCCCGGCCACCCTTGCAGCAGAGCCTGCCATCACTGAAACAGTACAATTTTCAAAATATAAAAATAGACCATAACAGTTACCTTGTGCGCCGTTCATTAACATCCATAAATTCCGGCGCGTGATACGCTTGACTGGGCAGTCTGGTAAAACCAGATGTTCAAAGCCACCGTGACGAACCGTGTGAGCGTCCAATAAGCAGATCCACCCGAATCTTCCCCAGGAGTGCACGACCATGACCCGTAATTACCTGATTGGCGCAGCCCTGCTGCTCGGCCTGGCCGGCACTGCCCACGCCACCAGCTTCATTGTCACTACTGATGCAGTCGTTGGCGCGGTTGCCGCCTCCACCGACGCTACCTCCGATGTGTCCTCGTCTTTCCGTGATGACAAGATCGTTCAGGCCGCTCGCGATGATGCGGCCAGCTACGTGGGCAGCCAGGGCGCCATTCGCGGCGCCAAGCTCGAGAGCGCTTTGCTGCACATCCGCTCGAGCATGCCAGCCCTGCAGGCCAGCGATGCGCAATTGGCCCAGGCCATCCTGGCGATCTGACCCGCTACAGCCCACAAGCGCTGGCCCTGGCCGGTACTTGTGGGCTAGCCTTCGCCGTTCCGTTCCTGTCGTAAGAAAGCCAATGCGTTATCTGTTGCCGCTGCTGTTTTCCGTAGTCGCCATGGGCAGTGCCCATGCCATGGACACCACCACGCAAGGCCTGGTCATCACAGGCTACGTCACCAGCCAAGTCACGACTGCCCCATTCGACCGCAAGCTGGTCAGGCAGGCTCGCGACGATGCCGCAGCCTTCGTCGCCAGCGACGGCCTGATTCACGGAGCACGCCTGGAAGCAGCACTCAAGTCGCTGCGCCATGACGGCGCCCGTCAATCTGTCGGCGACCTTGAACTGGCAGAGGCAATTCTCGTCCAATCACTAAATCTGACTCCCTGCATTTCCGGAGATGCTCCATGCGTAAACCGCTGATCGCCGCTACCCTCGGCATGTTGCTGCTGGCCGACCTGGCCCAGGCACAAACTCTGGTGGCCACCAGCAACATCATCGTGCGGGCCTTTGGCCGCTCGATCGACTTCACCTCTGACACCACCACCTCGATCCGCGACTCCAAGGTCGTGCGTGAAGCCCATGACGATGCCGCCAGCTTCGTCGCCAGCAACGGTGATATTCGTGGTGCTCAGCTTGAGGCCGCCTTCAACACCCTGCGCGAACGCGTGCCTGAAGCGCGCGGCGCCAGCGACCAGGTGCTGGCCGAAGCCATCCTGGCGCTGTGAACCGCGTACGTGCCTGGTTGCTCGGCTGCGCCCTGACGCTGCTGGGCACGCCCGCCCTGGCCGGCCTGCAGCTCGAGCTGCAGGCAGCCGGCCTGGCCCCACAGCAGGCTCAAGCCACCCAAGCCCTGCTTGATGAGGCTTTGGCCAAGCTCCCTCCCCGCTTCAAGCAACAGCTCGACCGGCGCATTGAGGTCAGCTGGAGCGACAACATGCCAGCCGATGCCTACGGGCAGGCATCCTTGGTCTCGACACTGCAGCTCAACCGGCGCCTGCTGCCCGGCCTGACTGACGGCAGTGCTGCACAGGAGCGCACCAACCGTCCGCATGGCACGGTGCGTGAGGAGTTGCTGGCTACAGTCCTGCACGAACTTACCCACATATACGACCGAGCCCGGCTCTGGCCCAGTGCTGAACGTTCGCTGATCGCCCGCTGCAAGCGCCAGCAAGGCACCGTTGGCAAGGTCGGTCTTCCCGAGCAATGCCGCGGCCAGGCCGAGCGCCGCTTTACCCTGAGCGATGACCCGCGCCTGCTCGACCTGGCCGGCTGGCAGCAATACGTCGGCCGCCGCGGTGAGCGCGAACAGCACAATGGCCAGTTCCTGCGCAGCCCCGACAGCTATGAGCTGAGCAGCCCCAAGGAATACATCGCGGTCAACATGGAGTACTTCCTCCTGGACCCAAGCTACGGCTGCCGTCGGCCAGCACTCAATCAGTACCTGGCTGATCATTTCGGCTGGGCGCCCGAGCAGGCAACGTGCGCCAAGGGCTTGCCATTCCTCAACGCCGGCAGCGACTTCGCCCGCCAGCCGTTGGGCGAAATCGACCCGGAACGGGTCTACGAAGTGGACTTTCTGCTGGCCGAGGCCAACCAGAACCTGGTGAGCCGTTGGGGCCACAGCATGCTGCGCCTGGTGATCTGCAAACCCGGCCGGCCTCGCGGGCCAGACTGCCGACTGGACCTCGAGCAGCACCTGGTGCTCTCCTACCGTGCCTTCGTCAATGACGTTCAACTGTCCAGCTGGGATGGTCTGGTTGGCGCCTATCCGTCGAGGCTGTTCGTGCTACCGCTGGCCCAAGTGATCGACGAATACACCAAGACCGAACTGCGCAGCCTGGCGTCGGTGCCGTTGAAGCTCAACCGCGACGAAATTGAAAATCTGGTACGCCAGGCCGCCGAGATGCACTGGAGCTATGACGGCAACTACTGGTTCCTGTCCAACAACTGTGCGGTGGAGTCACTGAAGCTTCTGCGCAGCGGCACCGCCAACCCGCGCCTGAACGACCTCGACAGCATCATGCCCAACGGTTTGCTTGCAGTATTGAAGGGCCGGGGGCTGGCCGATACCAGCGTGCTCGACGACCCGCGCGAAGCCTTGCGCCTGGGCTACCGTTTCGACTCGTATCGCGACCGCTATCAAGCGATGTTCGATGTGCTGAAGCAACAGCTGCCAGTCAAGCAGGACAAGGTCGAGGACTGGCTGGCCCAGGACGCCGAACAGCGCCGCGGCTGGTTCTTGCAAGCCGACCTGCGCACCAGCGCCGCCTTGCTTCTGCTGGAACAGGCCAGCCTGCGCCGCCAACTGCTGCTGGCTCAGGATGAAGTGAAGCAGCGCTATCTGAATGCGGCCGCGCTGAAAGATGGCAGTATCAACAAGGCCGACCAGACCCTGAAGCAGATGCTCGCCAACAGTGGCTTCCTCAGCCGCCCGGCCGAACTGCTGGATACAAAGGGATACGGGCTGCCGCAGCCGGATGAGCGCAAGCATCTGGAAAAAGTCAGTAGTGAACGGCAGGCCCAGTTGCTGCGCTTGAGCACTGACCTGGACAGAGAAGTCAGGGCGCTGCTGGAGCCTTCGCGGGCCAAGGAAATTGCTGCGGTCGAGGCCAATGTGAAGCTGATTGGTGAGCACCTGCGGGCGCTGCACAAGGCAGCAGGCGGCCTGCAACTGCCTTGATTGCCCTCCTGGCCCTGTCGCCGGCAAACCGGCGACAGGGCGGGCAATGCCATCCAGAGGCTAGCGTTTTTCCTCTTCCTCTTCAGGCAAACCTTCATCCACATGCAGCCAGGGCAACCGGCTCCCGGTCCAAATGTGCCGCGTGGCCCGCACCCGTTCCGGGTGGTCCAGCGTCGCTACCGTCACATCGATGCTGCCCGGGCTATGCGACGTCACCAACGCCACATGTGCACCACAATCACCGCAGAAGTAGCGCTTGCAACTGGCCGGAGCCACATAGCACTGCGGCCTGCCCGCCACCCATTGGAAACCGGAGCGAGGCACGGTGAGCCAGGTCACCAGCAGGCCGCCGCTGACCCGCCTGCAGATCGAGCAATGGCAATGGGCGATATCCGTCAACTCACCCTTCAAGCAATAGCGCAAGGCGCCGCAATGGCAGCCACCTTCAGTTACATCAGACATCTCCTACCTCCCGTCGCCCTTTTCCTGGCGAAAGCTGGCTGAAAGCTTGCCCCCATAGGATAGCCACCACTACCGGCACAAGACCGGTCAGCCAGGGCACCCGGAATCTTCCGCGCCCGGCCCAATCAACAACAACAATGGTGATTCTGATGTATTCCTGTGCCCGCCCTTTCGCAGTCCCCCCCCGCTTGCTCCCCGCGCAGCGCTCAACGCGCTGATTCGCCCGATCGACTTTCCTTTCGCCGCGCCACGCCTGGAGTATTGCCATGCTGACCTTCCTCGGCTTTGCCATGGTCATCACCTTCATGTACCTGATCATGACCAAGCGCCTGTCGGCCTTGATCGCGCTGATCCTGGTACCGATCCTGTTCGCCCTGTTCGGTGGTTTTTCCGCCAAGATCGGCCCGATGATGCTCGAAGGCATCAGCAAGCTCGCGCCCACCGGCGTCATGCTGATGTTCGCCATCCTTTACTTCGCCCTGATGATCGACTCCGGCCTGTTCGACCCGGCGGTGCGCAAGATCCTCAAGCTGGTCAAGGGCGACCCGCTGAAAGTCTCGGTCGGCACCGCCGTGCTGGCCCTGGTGGTCTCGCTGGACGGTGACGGCGCCACCACCTACATGATCTGCTGCGCCGCCATGCTGCCCCTGTACAGCCGCCTGGGCATGAGCCCGCGGATCATGGCCGGCCTGATCATACTCGCCGGTGGGGTAATGAACATGACCCCATGGGGCGGCCCTACTGCCCGCGCAGCCAGTGCCCTGCACGTAGACCCTTCGGACATTTTCGTACCGATGATCCCGGCCATGGTCTTTGGCGTGCTGGCGATCCTGGCCATCGCCTACATGTACGGCAAGCGTGAGCGTGCCCGCCTGGGTGAACTGCACCTGCCTACCGACGACATCGATCACAGCGAAATCACCGTGTCGCAGTTCCCCGACGCACGCCGGCCGAAGCTTCTGTGGTTCAACGGTGCGCTCACCGCTGCGCTGATGGCTGCACTGATCGCAGGCCTGCTACCACTGCCGGTGCTGTTCATGATCGCCTTCAGCATCGCCATGATCGTCAACTACCCTTGCCTTCAGCAGCAGAAGGACCGTATTGCCGCCCACGCTGGCAGCGTACTCGCCGTGACCGGGCTGATCTTCGCCGCCGGTATCTTCACCGGCATCCTGTCGGGCACCGGCATGGTCGAGGCCATGTCCAAAAGCTTGCTGGCGGTCATTCCCGAAGCGCTGGGCCCTTACCTGGCGGTGATCACCGCGATCGTGAGCATGCCGTTCACCTTCTTCATGTCCAATGACGCCTTCTATTACGGCGTGCTGCCGGTGCTGGCCGAAGCGGCCAGCCACTACGGCATCAGCCCGGTGGAAATGGCCCGCGCTTCGATCGTCGGCCAGCCGGTACACCTGCTGAGCCCGCTGGTACCCTCGACCTACCTGCTGGTGGCGCTGGCAGGCATCGAATTCGGTGATCATCAGCGCTTCACCCTCAAGTGGGCAGTACTGGTGTGCATGTGCATAATGCTCGCCGCACTGCTGATGGGCATTTTTCCGCTGTTCAGCAGTCTGTAAATAAACGCCTGTCACCGCAACGCGAAGTGCCCTGTGCAGGGGCGCTTCGCCACTATCGTTCGAAGGAATACACATGGAATGGCTGACCAGCCCGGAAATCTGGGTTGCCTTTTTCACCCTCACTGCGCTTGAGATCGTTCTCGGTATCGACAACATCATCATGATCTCGATTCTGGTCAGCCGCATGCCCAAGCACATGCAGGCGCGCACCCGAATCTTCGGCCTGGCCCTGGCCATGGTCACCCGCATTTTGCTGTTGCTGTCGATCACCTGGGTCATGCGCCTGACTGCCGACCTGTTCGTGGTATTCGGCCAGGGCATCTCGGGCCGCGACCTGATTCTGTTCTTTGGCGGCCTGTTCCTGCTGTGGAAAAGCTCGCAGGAGATCTACCACGGCCTGGAAGGCGAGGACGAAAGCGGTGACGAGCCCAAGGGCAAGGGCGGCACGTTCCTCTTCACCATCATTCAGATCGCCATCATCGACATCGTGTTCTCCCTGGACTCGGTGATCACTGCTGTAGGCATGGTTTCGCATGTGCCGGTGATGGTCGCAGCAATCATCGTTGCAGTACTGGTGATGATGTTGTGCGCCGGTGCCATCAGCAACTTCATCGACAAGCACCCTTCGCTGAAGATGCTTGCGCTTTCGTTCCTGATCGTCGTAGGTACCGTGCTGATCGCCGAATCTTTCGATGTGCACGTGCCCAAGGGCTACGTCTACTTCGCCATGGCGTTCTCCCTGGGGGTGGAGGCCATCAACATCCGCATGCGCACCGCCATGGCGCGCAAGCGCGGCAAGGAGCAAGACGCAGTTAAATTGCGCAAGGACATTCCGGGTCAGTAAGCACCGCGAACGCAGTATTCGAGGGCCCTCATCAGGGCCCTTTTTCATGCCTTGGGTTTCGTGACAGACAGGTTTCAAATACTGGCCGAGCATGCCAAGCTGGCGACAGGCCCGCAAAACAACTAAAGCTTGAGTAAGCACTGGATAAAAACACCCACCCCCGGGCCAGGCTTACCGCTTCACCCATTGGCTCCGCCTTTGGAGCCCGGATAAGAGGGGGGCTACACCATGCTGACCCTGCTCAACCTGCTTTCCGCCGTCGCGTTGCTGGTATGGGGCACGCACATCGTCCGTACCGGCATCCTGAGAGTGTTCGGCTCCAACCTGCGCCGGGTCCTGAGCCAGAACATGAACCGGCGGCCATTGGCATTCATCGCCGGTATCCTGGTCACGGCCGTAGTGCAGAGCAGCAACGCGACCGCCATGCTGGTGACGTCATTCGTGGGTCAGGGCTTGATGGCCATGACCCCGGCCTTGGCAATCATGCTCGGTGCAGATGTCGGCACTGCACTGATGGCCAGGGTGCTTACCCTGGACCTTTCATGGCTCTCGCCGTTGCTGATACTCCTGGGTGTGATCTTTTTTCTGTCGCGCAAGCAAACGCGCGCGGGCCAGCTGGGCCGGGTAGGCATCGGCCTGGGTCTGATCATTCTGGCGCTGGAACTGATCGTTCAGGCGGCCACCCCCATCACCCAGGCTCAGGGTGTGAAAGTACTGTTCGCCTCATTGACCGGAGACATCCTGCTCGATGCTTTGGCTGGCGCAGTGTTCGCCATGGTTTCGTACTCCAGCCTGGCAGCAGTGCTGCTGACCGCCACCCTGGCCGGCGCTGAACTGATCAGCCTGCCAGTGGCCATCGGCCTGGTGGTCGGCGCCAACATCGGCAGCGGGCTGCTGGCCTTTCTCAGCACCAGCATGCAGAACGCCGCGGGCCGGCGAGTGGCCTTGGGCAGCCTGTTGTACAAGCTGATCGGCCTGGTGCTGATCATTCCGGTGCTCAATCCACTGGTGGCGTGGATGGACTCGCTGAGCTTCAGCCCACAGGAGCTGGTGATCGGCTTCCACCTGCTCTACAACACGCTGCGTTGCCTGGTCCTGCTGCCCACCGTCAAGCCCATGGGGCGCCTGTGCAACTGCTTGTTGCCGGAGCGCGAGAACGGTAACGGCCAAGTGCGCCCACGCCACCTGGACGCCTCGGCACTCACCACACCCAGCCTGGCCTTGGCCAATGCTGCCCGCGAAACGTTACGCCTGGGCGATATCGTCGACAGCCTGCTCGAGGCCATGCTCAACGCCCTGCGCGGCACCCAGACCGCCCTCCCACAGCAGGTCCGTGCCCTGGGCGAAGATGCCGAAGCGCTGTACAGCGCCATCAAACTGTACCTGGCCCAAATGCCCCGGGAAGACCTCAGCGATCAGGACAACAGGCGCTGGGCCGAAATCATCGAACTGGCGATCAACCTCAAGCTGGCCTGTGACCTGGTCGAACGCATGCTGCGCAAGGTCCAACAGCAGAAGACCAGCCAACGCCGGGAGTTTTCCCAGGTCGGCCTGCAAGAGCTGGCCGGCCTGCAAGAGCAATTGCTGACCAACCTGCGCCTGGGCCTTTCGGTATTTCTCAGCGCCGACCCAGAGAGCGCACGCTTGCTGTTGCGGGAAAAACGCCGCTTCCGTGCCCAGGAAAGACGCCTGGCCCATGCCCATGTCAGCCGCCTGCAACGCAAGGTAGTGCAAAGTATCGAGACCAGTTCGCTACACTTGGAGCTGATCGCTGACATGAAGCGGTTGAACTCTTTGTTCTGCAGCAGTGCCTATGTGGTACTGGGTGGCTCGGACACCGGCGGGCTAATGCTCGACAGTGTGCCGGACGAAGCCCGCCTACCCTGATCTCGCCTACCTGGAGACCCAAGCTCGCCCATGCGTTGCCTGACCTTCGTTTGCCTGCTGATCTGTAGCCTGCACTCCTTCGCCCTCGATCGTTCGCGGGTCGAGGGCTACCTGCTGCCCAACGGTCTGCAGGTTATTCTTAAATCCGGCTATGAACGCGATCATGTGGCGATCCGCCTGGTGGTGGGTGTGGGCCTGGACGACTTCGACTGCGAGCAGAAAGAGCTGCCGCACCTGCTCGAGCACTTGCTGTTCAGCGGCATCGACGAGACCGGTGAGGGCGGCCTGGAAGAGCGCCTGCAGGCTTTGGGTGGCGAATGGAATGCCTTCACCAGCAGCGCCGACACCACCTTCGTCATCGAGGCCCCGGCGCGCAACCAGCGCAAAGTGCTCGACCTGCTGCTGGCGGTACTGCGCGACACCCGCATCGACGCCAAGGCGTTGGCCACGGCCAAGCGCATCATCGAACGTGAAGACGGCGGCCACTACGGCCACCTGCAACGTTGGCTCGACCGCCAGGACATCGGTCATCCGGCCAGCGATCAGTTGGCAACCGAACTGGGCCTCAAATGCCCGGAACGCTCCAACCTCGATGGCATGACGCTGGAGCAGGTGCAGGCCCTGCGTGATCGCTGGTACGCCGCCAACAACATGACCTTGATCATGGTTGGCGGCCTCGATCGGCTGCTGCCGGCCTACCTGGAGCGCACCTACGGCGAGCTGCCCGCCACCGAGCCGCAGGAGCGGCGCAACCTGGAAAGCATCAGCCAGCAGGCCGAACAGCGACGCGACCTGACCCGTGGTTTTCTGGGCGACAGCGTCAAACTGCACTGGTTGTTCATCGAGCCGGTACTGGACAACGACCACCAGTCGACCCTCGACCTGCTCTCACGCTATCTGGACTGGGCCCTGTACGACCAGTTGCGCCTGCGTAACGGCCTGTCCTATGGGCCTTCGGCACAACGCGAAAGCTTTGGTGACAGCGGCCTGCTCAGCCTGAACGCTGACCTTGAGCGCGATGACGTCGACGAGGCGGTCAAGGTGATGCAGAAACTGTTCGACCACTTGCGCGAGGACGGCCTTGATCCGGATACATTCGCCCGTATCAAGGAGGCCGCCGTCGCCAAGGAAAGCTGGAGCACCCAGGGCAACAGCGCGCTGGCCGATTATTACTGGGGGGCACTCAACGCCTACAGCAACGGGCGCTTTGCCGACCCGGCCCGGCAGCTGCGACAGGTCAGCCTGGAGCAGGCCAACGAGGCGCTGAAGGCATTGCTCAAGGATGAGGGTTATCTGCGCATCGAGAAGCCGTTGCTTGGGTATGACGAGCTGTATGGGCTGATTGCGCTGCTACTGGGGGTGATCCTGGCTGCCGGGCTGCTACGTCGCCGGCGTACTTCACCCCAACCACCGAGCGGTGCTACACGGCAGCGGTGATTCGGCGGTATCCTTTCGCCAGTACCGGCCTCTTCGCGGGTTTACCCGCGACGGCGCGGCACAGTCACCCTATCACTCTGTTGTATACCCATGCCCCCTATTCCCCATATCGTCCAGCGCGTCATCGAACTGCTCAAACGCTACCCCGGCATCATCGCGCTCGGCGGTTTCCTCTCCGGTATCGGCAGCTTCATTCTGGTCGACCGCCAGGCCAGCCTGGCCAGCTGGGTCGCCATTCTCATGCTGGTGAGCTGGATCTGGCTGATGCTGGAGAACACCCTGACAGGCCTGTTCGCCCGTACCTTCAAACGGGAAATTCCTCAGCCGCTGCTGCGCTACGCGACGCAGATGATCCACCAGGAAAGCCTGTTCTTCGTACTGCCGTTCTTTTTCATCACCACCACCTGGAACAGTGGCCAACTGGTATTCACCGGCCTGCTCGGTGCCGCCGGGCTGGTCTCGATCATCGACCCGCTGTACTACAAGTGGCTGGCACCGCGGCGCTGGCTGTTCATGGCGCTGCACACCCTCACCCTGTTCGCCGCGCTGTTGACGGCCCTGCCGATCATCCTGCACCTGACCACCGCGCAAAGCTTCAAGCTGGCACTGGTTGCAGCCATGGTGCTGTCGTTCCCGAGCCTGGCCAGCAGTTTCCCGATCAACACCTGGCGGCGCGGCGTGGCGCTGGTACTGGTGACCCTGGCGGTCGGCGGGGGCGGTTGGTTACTGCGCTCGTGGGTCCCACCGGCCACCCTGTGGATGACCGAAGTGGCGGTCAGCACTGAGGTATTGAACCGCCAGCCCGGCGAATCGCTGGATGAAGTTGCCGCCAGCCGCATTCGCAGCAGCGGCCTGTATGCCTACACCGCCATCAACGCACCGCGCGGCCTCAACGAGCGCATCTACCATGTGTGGCAGAAGGACGGCAAGGAAGTGGACCGTATCGCCCTGGATATCCATGGCGGGCGCAAGGAAGGCTACCGTGCGTGGACCCACAAGCAGAACTTCCCGCCAAACCCCGCAGGTAAATGGCAGGTGCGCGTGCTGACCGAAGATGGCCAAGTGATCGGTGTACTGCGCTTCAAGGTGGTAGACGACGCGCCGGCGAAGTAAGCGCTCCTGTGGGGGGCCGGCTTGCCGGCGATTGGGCCGCAACGCGGCCCCAACAGCACTCAGCACATTTCAACAAACCCCGCCATGCCTGCTGCGCTATGATCAGCCTCTACGCCTGTCAGATGCATGGAGCCTATGACCACCCCCAGCGCCACTCTGGACACCAGCAGCCAACCGGCCTGCCTGCGCATTGCCGGTGACTGGACCCTGGCCCACTACGCCAGCCTCAAGCGCGACAGCGAACACCTGCGCACCCAATACGGCGCGGACGCCGTAGCCGATCTCAGCCAACTGGGCCAGCTCGATACCGCCGGTGCCTCGCTACTGGCTGAGCTGCTGGGCTCTGAGCGCCTGTCGCACTGCACTCAACAGCTGCCCGCTGCCAGCCGCGCCCTGCTCAAGAACGTCTACTGCTCGGTTCAGGACTACTGCATCCCGGTAAAGGAACCCGAGCGCCCTGTGCTGCTCCTGCTGCTGGAGCGCATCGGCCGCGCGGTCAATACGTTGTGGCAAGACACCCTGCAGTTGCTCGGCTTCATCGGCCTGATCCTGGAAACCCTGCTGCGCCGGGCCTTGCAACCGCATCGCTGGCGGCTCACCCCGGTTGTCTCGCATATCGAGCAGACAGGTCTGGACGCCGCGCCTATCGTCGCGTTGCTGACGTTTCTGGTGGGCGCGGTGGTCGCCTTCCTCGGGGCGACCGTGCTGGCCGATTTCGGCGCAACCGTATTCACCGTCGACCTGGTGGCGTTCTCGTTCCTGCGCGAATTCGCCGTGTTGCTGACTGCCATCCTGATGGCCGGCCGCACAGCCAGTGCCTTTACTGCCCAGATCGGCTCGATGAAGGCCAACGAGGAGATCGACGCCATCCGTACCCTGGGCCTGAACCCGATCGAACTGCTGGTCGTACCCCGGGTGCTGGCACTGCTGATCTCGCTGCCGCTGCTGACCTTCGTCGCGATGATCTGCGGCATCGTCGGCGGTGCTGTGGTGTGCGCGCTTTCACTGGATATTTCGCCGGCCATGTTTCTCTCGCTGCTGCAAAGCGATATTGGCGTGCAGCACTTTCTCGTCGGCCTGGCCAAGGCACCTTTCTTCGCTTTCCTGATCGCGGCCATTGGCTGCCTGGAAGGCTTCAAGGTCAGCGGCAGCGCTGAGTCGGTAGGCGCCCATACCACCTCCAGCGTGGTTCAGTCGATCTTCGTGGTCATCGTGCTCGACGCAGTGGCTGCGCTGTTCTGCATGGAGATGGGCTGGTGAGTACCCCGGAAGCAGTGATCCAGGCGCGGGGCATCTGCAACCGCTTCGGCAGCCAGAGCGTGCACGAAAACCTCGATCTGGACCTTTACCGCGGTGAAATCCTGGCCGTGGTTGGCGGTTCGGGCAGCGGCAAGTCGGTGCTGTTACGCAGCATCATAGGGCTACGGCTGCCGAATGAAGGCCAGATCAAAGTGTTTGGCCAGAACCTGGCCGGCCTGCATGAAGAGCAACGCTCATTGGTCGAACGGCGCTTTGGCGTGTTGTTCCAGAAGGGTGCGCTGTTCTCCTCGCTGACCGTCACCGAGAACGTCGCATTGCCACTGATCGAGCATGCAGGCCTGTCGCGCGCCGATGCAGAACACCTGGCCGGGGTGAAGCTGGCCTTGGCCGGCCTGCCGATTTCGGCCGCAGACAAATACCCCTCTTCACTGTCTGGCGGCATGATCAAGCGCGCCGCACTTGCCCGCGCACTGGCCCTGGACCCGGACATCCTGTTCCTTGACGAACCCACTGCCGGCCTCGACCCGATCGGCGCCGCCGCCTTCGACCAACTGATCCTCACCCTGCGCGACGCCCTGGGCCTGAGCGTGTTCCTCATCACCCACGATCTGGACACGCTCTACACCATCACTGACCGCATCGCGGTACTGTCGCAGAAGAAGGTGCTGGTGGCAGGCCCGCTGGCCCAAGTCGAACAGACCGACGACCCGTGGATTCACGATTACTTTCACGGCCCACGCGGACGGGCGGCTGAACAGGCCGCCAACCGTGCCGGGCAGGAGCGCTGAACGATGGAAACCCGAGCTCATCACGTCCTCATCGGCCTGGTCACCGTGCTGGTGGTGGCCGGTGCCATGCTGTTTGGCCTGTGGCTGACCAAGTCCAGCGTCGACGACGCCTTCAAGGACTACGAAGTGATCTTCAACGAAGCCGTCTCCGGGCTGTCCCGCGGCAGCCCCGTGCAATACAACGGCATCAAGGTCGGTGACGTGACCAGCCTGCGCCTGGACCCCAAGGACCCGCGCCGGGTGCTGGCCCGGGTTCGCCTGAGCGGCGATACCCCGGTCAAGGAAGACACCCAGGCGAAACTGACCCTCGCCGGCGTCACCGGCAACTCGTTCATCCAGCTCAGCGGCGGCACTCCGAAAAGCCCAGAGCTCAAGGGCAAAGACGGCAAGTTACCCGTGATAATCGCCTCGCCCTCCCCCATCTCGCAGCTACTCAATGACAGCAGCGACCTGGTCACCAACATCAACCTGCTGCTGCACAATGCGAACCAGATGTTCTCGGAAAACAATATCGACCGCCTGAGCAACACCCTGGCCAATCTGGAACAGACCACCAGTGCGTTCGCCAACCACAAAGGCGGCATTTCCCAGGCCATAGAACAGCTGGCCCAGGTCGGCAAACAGGCCAACGCCACGCTGGCCGAAACCCAAGCGCTGATGCGCAATGCCAACAGCCTGCTCGGCACCCAGGGCAAACAGGCCATCGGCAGCGCCGAGCAGGCCATGCAATCGCTGGCCGCCAGCACTGCGACCATCAACAGCCTGCTCAATGATAACCGCCAGTCCATCGACGACGGCGCGCAAGGCCTCAACCAGCTGACACCGGCCATCCGCGAACTGCGTGAAACCCTCAACTCACTCAAGGGCATTTCCCGACGCCTGGAAGCCGACCCGAGCGGCTACCTGCTTGGCCGCGACAACAACAAGGAGTTCCAGCCATGAAGCTGTCGCTGCGCCTGCTGGCCCTGACGGCCGCGCTGAGCCTGTCTGCCGCCTGCTCGATCCTGCCCCAGAGCGAGCCTGTGGATATCTACCGGCTGCCGGTCAACCAGGCCAGCCACAGCGCGACCCCGGTGCCATGGTCGTTACGCTTGAACAAGCCGCTGGCAAGCGAAGTGCTGGCCGGGCCACGCATCGCTGTGATCCCCAAGGGCGATGTGGTCAGCAGCTACAAAGGCGCCCGCTGGAGCGACCCGGTGCCGTTGCTGTTACGCAACCGCCTGCTCGATGGCTTCCAGCGCGACGGGCGTGTACAGCGTCTGAGCGCCGACGACAGCAACCTGCAGGCCGACTATGAACTGGCCGGTGAACTGCAGGCATTTCAGAGCGAGTACCGGCCAACCGGTACGGTGGAGGTGGTGATCCGCTATGACGCGCGTCTGGTTCACGGGCGCAGCCAGCGAATCCTTGCCAGCAAGCGTTTCGAGGTGCGTCAGCTGCTGGCAGATACGCAGGTTTCGGCCGTGGTGGCCGGCTTCGGCATGGCCAACGATCAACTCGCCGCGCAGGTGGTGAACTGGACCGTCGCGCAAAGCGCTCAGGCTCAGGCAAAGAACCAATAGCAGACCAGGATGGCCGCAATGACACCGGACAGTTCGGCCAGCAAGGCGCAACCTACGGCATGGCGCACGCGCTGGATGCCGACAGCACCGAAATACACCGCCAGCACGTAGAACGTGGTTTCGGTGCTGCCCTGAACGGTAGCGGCTACCAGTGCCGGGAAGCTGTCCACGCCGTGGGTCTGCATGGTCTCGATCAGCATCGCCCGCGCCGCACTGCCGGAGAACGGCTTGACCAATGCGGTCGGCAGGCCCTCGACGAAGCGAGTGTCCATACCCATCCAACTCACCGCGTGACGAATGCCATCCAAGGCCAGCTCAAGGGCCCCGGAGGCGCGCAGCACACCAACGGCTACCAGCATGGCCACCAGGTAGGGCAGCAGGCTCTTGGCCACGTCGAACCCTTCCTTGGCGCCTTCGACAAAGGCCTCATACACCTTCACCCGCTTCAGCGCACCGATCACCAGGAACAGCATGATCACACCAAACAGCGTGAGGTTGCCCAGGACAGACGACAGGCTGGCCAGCGCAGCAGCCGACAGGGTACCGAGGAAGGCCATGAAGCCGCCCAGCAACAGAGCACCCGGGATCATGTAGGCCAGCACCACCGGGTCCCACAGGCGCAAGCGCTGCATCACCGCCACCGACAGCAGACCGACCAGGGTCGAAACGCTGGTCGCCAGCAGGATCGGCAGGAACACCAGGGTCGGGTCAGTAGCGCCTTGCTGGGCGCGGTACATAAAGATGGTGACCGGCAGCAGGGTCAGCGATGAGGCATTGAGCACCAGAAACAGGATTTGCGCGTTGCTCGCGGTGGTGCTGCTGGGGTTGAGCTCCTGCAGGGCGCGCATGGCTTTCAGGCCGATCGGCGTAGCGGCGTTGTCCAGGCCCAGGCCGTTGGCAGCAAAGTTCATGGTGATCAGGCCCAGTGCCGGGTGGCCGGGTGGCACTTGCGGCATCAGCCGGGCGAACAGCGGGCCGAGCACTTTGGCCAGCCATTCCACGATACCGGCCTTTTCCGCAATCTTGAGAAACCCCAGCCAGAGGGTAAGGGTGCCGAACAGCAGGATCATGACTTCGACCGACAGCTTGGCCATGGCGAAGATGCTCTCGACCATCGCGGCGAAAATGCCGGCGTTGCCGCCCACCAGCCATTGGGCCAGGGCCGATACGGCCGCCACCAGGAAAAAGCCAAGCCAAAGGCCGTTGAGCATCCGTGTGTTCCCCCTGAAAAGTGCCTGAATGATAACGCACCAACGGCTGCTTTAGCCTGCGCTGGCCACATCGCCGGTTCGCCGGCGATGTGGCCCTTACAGACAGCAAAAAGCCCCGAATGAATCGGGGCTCAATGTTCAACGCGTCAGGTTCAGCGCTTGGCGGTCTCGCCAACCAGCGCCGCTTCCTTCTTGTCCGCAATCAGCGAGGCGTAGTATTGCTCGCCCTTGGCGGCGTCGTACATGCCTTCCCAACGAGCGATCACCAGGGCAGCCAAGGCATTGCCGACCACGTTCAGAGCGGTACGCGCCATGTCCATGATGCGGTCGACACCTGCGATGAAGGCCAGGCCTTCCAGCGGGATGCCTACGCTGCCCAAGGTTGCCAGCAGGACCACGAACGATACGCCCGGCACACCGGCAATACCCTTGGAGGTCACCATCAGGGTCAGCACCAGCAGCAATTGCTGGCTCCAGGACAGGTCAATGCCGTACAGCTGGGCGATGAAGATCGCCGCGATGCTCTGGTACAGGGTCGAGCCGTCGAGGTTGAACGAGTAACCGGTCGGTACCACGAACGAGCAGATCGACTTCGGCGCACCGTACTTTTCCATCTTCTCGATGACACGCGGCAGCACGGTTTCGGAGCTGGACGTGGAGTAGGCCAGGATCAGCTCATCTTTCATGATGCGCATGATCTTGATTACCGAGAAGCCAAAGATGCGTGCGACAAGGCCCAGCACCATGAAGGCGAAGAAGGCGATGGCGAAGTACACCAGCAGCACCAGCTTGGCCAGCGGCAGCAGCGAGCTGAAGCCGAAGTTGGCGACCGTCACGGCGATCAGGGCGAATACGCCGATCGGGGCGTAGTTCATGATCATGTGGGTGACCTTGAACATGGTCTCCGACACGCCCTGGAAGGTACGCACCAGCGGCTCGCGCAGGTCTGCCTGCAGGCTCGACAAGCCCAGGCCGAACAGCACCGAGAAGAAGATGATCGGCAGCATCTCGCCACGCATCAGCGCCGCGAAGATGTTCGACGGGATCAGGTTCAGCAGGGTCTCGATGAACGCATGCTCATGCTGCACCTCGGCGGCGGTCGCCTGGTACTTGGAGATGTCGACGGTGCCCAGGGTGCTCATGTCGATGCCGGCGCCCGGGTGGAACAGGTTTGCCAGCACCAGGCCGACAACGATGGCGATGGTTGTCACCACCTCGAAGTAGATGATGGTCTTCAGGCCGATGCTGCCCAGTTTCTTCGCGTCGCCAACCCCGGCGATGCCCACGATCAGCGACGAAATCACGATCGGGACGACGATCATCTTGATCAGGCGAATGAAGATGTCACCGGCGGGCTGGAGAACGTTGCTGATCCACCATGCCTTTTCTGCACTGAAATGATTCAGTAGCGCGCCGATTGCAACGCCCAGGACCAGACCGATGACGATCTGCCAGGCGAGGCTCAATTTTGCCTTCTTCATGTCTTTACCCTTTGTTCTAGTGATCACGGGCACCGACCGGAAAAGCACGTAACAGAGCCGTTGGCAACGTCACGGGCATCGTACAGCTTCCGTCCGGAGGCCTCATGTAAGGACACCGCAAGCGAGCGACAGGGCGCTCGGGCCAGCGAAAAGGCGGCAACTATTGCGATGGGCAAGGACGAAATCTAATGCCGGAAGCGCATACCCCATGCCGATTCGACATACAGCAATGCGTCAAAATGAGGCATTCGCAAGTCATTGATTTATAACGTTCGGAAACCCGAACACGACCAAACCGCCAGATCTCGGCTGATTTGGCAGTACGCAAAAGAGGACATTGATGGCCTGTTCGACAATCCGAATGGCCGAAATGACACCTGACAACGGCAGCGTTGAGCGAAAAAAAATTGATGTGCGGTCAAGACAAAATGTGTCTCAGCAGGAAAAAGCTGAAAGGGAGATGTTGAAATGAAGATGGCATCTCGGAAGTCAGGCCAGCTCTATGTGGGAAAACTCACTGCTGACCTGAACCTCCGATTTTGCCTTGCCTGACCCGGCCCATTGCTGGAGGCACTCCCTGTACCCCTAGGCCACTCCGATCCTGCAACAATCAGAACAGCCCGGCCCCTTGGTCATGTGCGGCCCCTCCTCGGGGCAGCGCATCATAGAAGCGAGAACTATAGAAAGGTTCCACTTCTATTACGTGACAGTGCGCGACCAATCGTCCCTGACACTCAGTACCAGTTCGGGTCACGCTTGAGCTGCTCCTTCAGCATCGCCTGCATGCCTTCATCCGGCTCACCCAGCCAACGATACTGCGCATGGCGGGTTGGGGCCTTGTCACTCGGCAGGCCCTCGGGTACCTCCACCAGCATCCCGTAGGCATCGTCCTTGTCCCAGCTGAACGCTACGATCAGGCGTTTGTAGGTGCAGTTGTCCTTGGATTCACACAGCGGTCCGACCAGATATTTGTCACCATCCTCGGTCACCGCGGACATCTGCTGCTGTGCACTGCCCGTCAGGTTGATCACCCAGTCGGGCAGGCGTTCCTCGCCTTTGATCGCGTCCTGCCAGGTCTCCCGGTACTCAGGGTCAGAGCCGAGCAACTTGTCGGCGCTGACCTGGCCATCATTGGCCGCCATCGCCGCTGCGCTACCACCCAACAGCAGAGCGGCAGCTACGGCGTTGCAAAGCTTCCTGCTCATCGTCAACCTCGACCACGTCCAAAGAAGAAGGAGGCTACGAACAGGACCAGGAAGACAATGAACAGGATCTTCGCGATACCCGTGGCAGCGCCGGCGATACCACCGAAGCCGAGTACGGCGGCGACAATGGCGATGATGAGGAAAGTGATAGCCCAACTCAGCATGATGCTTCTCCTTTCTTTTTTGAAATCGATCCGGTCGGTGTCGAAACCGCAGCGCCTTAGAACACCCAGCGTTGCTGGGGCACGACTTTTTCGACTGTGGCCGGCGAGGTGTTGGCCGAAGGCAGCTTTTGCGCTGCCCTCACCAATGTGTTGGCACGTGTCGCCTGGATCTGCGCCAGTAGCGCAGTCTGCGCCGCAACCTGCTCAGTGAGTCGCGCGGTCTGCCAGCTGTAGTAAAAAAGGCCTGCGGCCAAAGCCAGCAGCAACGCCATCCCCAGTATCAGGAACTGGCGCAGTGGCAGTGCGGCGATCTGCGAACGGTTGACGGATTGGCGGTTCATGCCGGCTTCTCCTGCTGTAATTTTTCTATTCAAACCTGAACAGGTAACTGCAGCCTGCGTGCCAGCGGCTCTATTTCTAATAAATCCTTATAAATCAAATAGTTACGCAAACACATTATTGGGCCTGAGGACGTATCCTGCACGATGCCCGTCTTGGCGTCGTGCGTATTGCACGATTCATCCTTCAACCTTGGTCGCCACCTTGAGCAGATCGGCATCCACCCCACGTACGCCAATGATTTGCCGCGCGATCTCAACGGCGATGGTTTTCTGCTCGCTGCTGACTACCTCACCCGACAGCCGCACCATGCCGCCCTCACTGGCCACCTTGATGTTCAGGCCATCAAGGTTGCGGCTGAAGCGGAAGCTGTTCTGGATCTTGTCGATCACCCAACTGTCACTTGGCTGCGGCCCGGTAGACACGCCCACCGGCGTTTCGCGAGCCTGGGCCATGGCTGCGGAATCCAGACTGACCAGGTTGTTGACCAGGTACACACCGTCAGTGGTCCGCGCCACCACCCCAGCCAGTTCCTTGGCTTCAGCGCTGTCGACCTTGCCGCGCAGGGTGATCACACCTTCACTGCTCTGTACCTCGATAGGCGCCTTCTGCGTCGTACGGCTCCACAGCAGACGGGCACGAATGACGGCAGCCAGGGTTGCATCCTCAAGACGCTGAGCGTAAGCCCGCAATTCGAGCGGGCGCTCGACCAGCCCGGCGTTGACCTGCAACTGGTTATCGACCTGCTCGATGCCTCGAGTCGCCTGTGCGACGTGTTCGGCCAGCTGGCGCTCAACCTCATTCTCGACCTCACCCGTCAGGCGTGCCCGCTGGCCATCCACCTCGACCTCAATGCGAAACGGGTTGAGCATGCGGTTGAGTGCCAGCGCAGTCTGTAGGGAGCCCTCCAGCCGGGCATCCTGAACCGGGTCGGCAAACGCTGGGGTGCAAATGGATAACAGGCTGGCCGTCAACACAGCCGTTCGAGTGGTAAAAGGCATGACCGCACTCCTTCTGTAGGCTAAATCCACAAATCATCGCAACCAATGTGCCACCTCAATGCTCTAAGGCAATCATTGAGATATCGCGGGTTCACGGCATTCTTTGGCCATTGGCTAGCATGCATAGGACAGAATCCTTCAGAATTGACCATGCAACTTGCCCGATTTTTCCCACACTAAATGAAGATCTTTCCCAAAGGAGCGCTGGAAATGGAATCAGCCCAGGACAACCAAGGCCGTATTCTGCTTGTGGATGACGAGTCCGCGATCCTGCGCACCTTCCGCTACTGCCTCGAAGATGAGGGCTACAGCGTGGCCACCGCCAACAGTGCCGCGCAGGCCGAAGCCTTGCTCCAGCGCCAGGTGTTCGACCTGTGCTTCCTCGACCTGCGTCTGGGTGAAGACAACGGCCTGGATGTGCTGGCACAGATGCGCATCCAAGCACCGTGGATGCGGGTGGTGATCGTCACCGCGCATTCGGCCATCGACACTGCGGTCGATGCGATCCAGGCCGGTGCCGCCGACTACCTGGTCAAACCCTGCAGCCCCGACCAGTTGCGCCTGGCCACAGCCAAACAGCTGGAAGTCCGCCAATTGTCGGCACGCCTGGAGGCGCTCGAAGGTGAAGTGCGCAAGCCCAAAGACGGCCTGGACTCGCATAGCCCGGCAATGATGGCCGTGCTGGAAACCGCACGCCAGGTAGCCACCACCGACGCCAACATCCTCATTCTTGGCGAATCGGGGACCGGCAAGGGCGAACTGGCCCGCGCCATTCACAGCTGGAGCAAGCGTGCACGCAAGGCCTGCGTGACCATCAACTGCCCGTCGCTGAACGCCGAGCTGATGGAGAGCGAATTGTTCGGCCACACCCGCGGCGCATTCACCGGCGCCAGTGAAAGCACGCTGGGCCGGGTCAACCAGGCCGATGGCGGCACGCTGTTCCTCGACGAGATCGGCGATTTTCCCCTGACATTGCAACCCAAGTTACTGCGTTTCATCCAGGATAAAGAGTATGAGCGGGTAGGCGACCCTGTCACCCGACGCGCCGACGTGCGCATCCTCGCGGCGACCAACCTGAACCTGGAAGAAATGGTCCGCGAAAGCCGCTTCCGTGAAGACCTGCTCTACCGCCTGAACGTCATCACCCTGCACCTGCCGCCCCTGCGCGAGCGCAGTGAGGACATCCTTACCCTGGCCGATCGCTTCCTCGCCCGTTTCGTCAAGGAGTACGCGCGCCCTGCCCGCGGCTTCAGCGACGAAGCCCGCGCCGCGCTGCTCAATTACCGTTGGCCTGGCAATATCCGCGAACTGCGCAACGTGGTCGAACGCGCCAGCATCATCTGCCCACAGGACCGCGTGGAGATCATTCACTTGGGTATGGGCGAGCAACCTGCCGGCAGCGCTCCCCGGGTTGGTGCCGCGCTGAGCCTGGATGAACTGGAGCGTGCCCACATCGGCGCCGTGCTGGCAGCCAGTGACACACTGGACCAGGCCGCCAAGACCTTGGGTATCGATGCCTCGACCCTGTACCGCAAGCGTAAGCAGTACAACCTATGAGATGGCCAATGAAGCTGCGTACGCGGCTTTTCCTCAGCATTTCAGCGCTGATCACAGTCGCTCTGCTGGGCCTGATGCTAGGTTTGGTCAGCGTGTTGCAAATGACTGCCGCGCAGCAAGCTTCGGTGAGCAATACCACCCATGTCCTGGAAATAGGCTTGAAGCTTAGGCAGAACCTGGGCGAGCAACTGATGCTCATCCTCGATGCGCAAACTTCGCCTCAGAGCCTGCGAGCGCTGCAAGACAATTTCCAGGACCTGCTTGACCAAGGGCTTGCACAAGGCGGTGAACGTACCGGCTTCAACAAGGCCAGCAGCAACTATCAGGCCTTCCTGAGTGCCTATCGCCAAAGCCCTGCACCGGCAAACAGCATGGGTGCCGACCAGCCACTGGGCGCCGCGTTCAACCAAGTGCGCACCGACCTGATCGATTCGCACAAGCTTGCCATCGATTACATCACTCGCAGCGAACAACTGTCCCGCGACCGCGCTTTACTGGTCAGTGGTGTACTCGGCCTGACGGGCTTGGTGGTGCTGATGCTCGGCTTCTTTACCGCACACAACATCGCCCGCCGCTTCGGGCAACCCATCGAAGCCCTGGCCAAGGCCGCAGATCAACTCGGCCAAGGTAACTTCGATGTCACGTTGCCCGTCAGCCAAGCCATAGAAGTCAACCAGCTGACCCGCCGCTTCGGGCTGATGGCCGAGGCGCTGCGCAAGCACCAGGAGACCAACGTCGATGAACTGCTGGCCGGCCAACAACGCCTGCAGGCTGTGCTCGACAGCATCGACGATGGCCTGCTGATCATCGACCGCCAAGGCAACCTGGAGCATCTCAACCCGGTCGCCCAGCGCCAGCTCGGCTGGAGCAACAACCGCCTGGGCAGCCCCTTGGCAGAGGCACTGCAGCGCCCAGAACTGGAGCAACAGCTGCGCCAGGTGCTGCGCGGCGGTAGCCTGGACCGCCCACCTGAGGACCTGAGTATCGAGGTTGATGAAGAGTCACGCCTGCTGTCCTACAGCCTGACCCCGGTCAGCCACCCGCAAGGACCGATTCTCGGTGCCGTGATGGTGCTGCACGATGTGACCGAGCAGCGCGCTTTCGAGCGTGTGCGTAGCGAGTTCGTACTGCGCGCCTCCCACGAACTGCGTACGCCGGTCACCGGCATGCACATGGCCTTCGGCCTGCTGCGAGAGCGCGTGAAGTTTCCACCTGAGGCGCGTGAGAATGACCTGTTGGAGACCATCGGCGAGGAAATGCAGCGCCTGACCCAACTGATCAACGACCTGTTGAATTTTTCACGCTACCAGAGCGGGCTGCAAAAACTCGAACTCGCCCCCTGTGCCATCGACGAACTGCTCGAACGTGCCCAGGTACGGTTCAGCGAGCAGGCATCAGTCAAGCAGATCGAGCTGATCAAGGCGCTGGAGCCGCCGCTGCCTCGGATCCAGGCCGACATCGCCCAACTGGATCGTGTGCTCGACAACCTGCTGCACAACGCCATTCGGCATACCGGCAGCGGGGGGCGAATTCGCCTGCATGCGCGACGCCACGCGGAGCGCGTCATCATCAGCGTCGAGGACAATGGCGAAGGCATTGCCTACGGACAGCAGGGGCGCATTTTCGAACCCTTTGTACAGGTAGGGCGCAAGAAGGGCGGGGCCGGGCTGGGGCTGGCATTGTGCAAGGAAATCGTGCAATTGCACGGCGGCCGCATGGGCGTCTTCTCCCGGCCCGGGCAGGGAACACAGTTCTACATGGCTCTTCCGGTGTGATTTCTTGACCTGCAGAGGTCGTTGAGGCAACGCCTTGCCGGCCACTGCAAGTACGCTCACGGTTCATCATCTATCCGTGGCCTGCGGACTTGCCGGCCTCGCGTCACCAACTCGACGAACTGCCGGGCATTGAGCGGATGGGCGAAGAGCCAGCCTTGGCCATAATTGACACCCTCGCTGTTGAGCAGCACCGCCTGGGCCTCGCACTCTATGCCTTCGGCTATCACCCGTAGATGAAGGTCATGGGCCATGCGAATGATATGAGGCGCCACGCCACTGCTGGCGGCATCGTGCCCGAGCGCGTCGATGAAGGCCTTGTCGATCTTCAGGCAGTCCACCGGCAAGGTCTGCAGATAAGCCAGGCTGCAGTAGCCAGTACCGAAGTCATCGATCAACACCTGATGCCCCACCGAACGAAGCGCCTGCAGGTTGTCACGGGCCACCACCACATCGATCAGCCCCCGCTCGGTAACCTCGAAGGCAATCTGGCTGGCAGCCACCCTGTGCAGTGCCAGCAACCGTGCAGCCACCCGGCCGATGCGCGGGACCATCACATCACAGGCCGCCAGGTTCACCGAGATGTAAAGGTTGCGGTGCGAACGCAGCAACTGGCCAAGTTGCTCAAGCACCCGTTGCAGGACGAAATCGGTGATCTGGCGAATCTGCCCGGTATTTTCAGCCAGCGGAATGAACAGGTCCGGGCTGGTCAGGGTCCCGTCAGGGCGCCGCCAGCGTACCAGCGCCTCAGCGCCCACACAGCGGCGGCTGTCGAGTTCGATGATCGGCTGATAGAGCACCTGCAGTTCACCGCGGCGCAAAGCGTTCTGCAATTCTGAACTCATGGAACGCCGCTGCAGGATCAGCTGCAGTACCAGCCAACCGATACAACAGGCCGCCAGAACGCTGCCTGGGAACAATAGCCAGAGCATGCCGTTCATCCGCAGTGGCAGGCTGGCTCGTGGGGCGATCAGCACGAGCTGGTAATCGGGCGATTTGGTCAGCATGCGATAGACAAGGCGGTCATGCAGTTCGAACAACGAATTGCCGCTGGGTGGCGGCCAATTGTCAGCTGGCGGCCAGACTTGTGGCGGGCCCAGTACCGGTATCGCTCTGGTGCCATTGTCCAGCACCACCAACAGGCTACCTCCGGGCGGCAGGTCAACCACGTCGGTCAAGTGCCCACGCGACGTAGAAACCAGGAAGTTGCCACGTGCAAGCATCAACGCGGCAAGGTTCTCGTTGGGTTCGGTGGTGGTATTGAGCCAATAGCTGTAAGTCGGGCCCTGGATGTCCGGAGCCCGCGTGGGCACGAAAGCCCGTGCCCCCCCGCGGTTGGAGCAGGCGACATTGACGTCTACGTATGCCGCCTCATAAATGAAACGCGAGCCCAGCCCAACTTGCTGCAACAACGCCAGCATCGCCGGGTTGCAGCCGCGCAAAGGCTGCGCCTGCAGGTCGTCGACACCCTCGCGCAACTGGCCGAAAACCTGCTCGAGGCGGTCGAGAAAACGCTCGCCCTGCGCATTCATCTGCGCACTCTCGCTCTGCTTCATCTGCTGCAGCGCAATACCGATACTGGCAGTCAGCAACACCGCAGCGCTGGCCAACGCTGCCAGAGAGGCCAGCATCCAGGGGCGGTAAAAAAATTGGCGCAACGCGGTAATCAGAGCCGACATGGGCAGCATCCAGTTGATATACAGGGTATAGCAACTGAATGGCGTATTGGCTTGGCCGTTTGGCGGA
The DNA here is from genome assembly GCF_047456185.1 of Pseudomonas sp. BNK-30. Classification (NCBI taxonomy): domain Bacteria; kingdom Pseudomonadati; phylum Pseudomonadota; class Gammaproteobacteria; order Pseudomonadales; family Pseudomonadaceae; genus Pseudomonas; species Pseudomonas sp. BNK-30. Next base: position 4,865,404 of record NZ_CP179904.1, on the reverse strand, counting down.
GCCCAAGGGCGCGCGGAGGATCAGCGCATCCGGTTGAGTACTTGAAGCATGGCAGCCGTCTGCGCATCGGGCATGCCGTCGAAGCGCTGTGGCCGGAAACGCATCTGGAACGCCGCAATGACATGGCGGGTAGCCACATCGAGCTGCCCGGTCTGTTCGATGGCGTAGCCGAAGCGTGCCAGCTCTTGCTGGTACCAACCCATGCTCGGTGGATTGGCGTTGAAATACGCCTGCTGGCGCGCCACGGCATTGGGCTCTGGCCATACCCCAAGCCCCGCATCGGCAAGACGCTTCCATGGGAACAACGGCCCCGGATCCAGTTTGCGCAAGGGTGCGATATCACTGTGGCCAATGATATGGCGAGGGTCGATGTTGTTACGTTTGACGATATCCTTTAGCAGCGCGATCAAAGACTGAATCTGCGCTTCGCTGTACGGATACCAGACTCGCCCATTGGGCGTGGTGTCAAAGCCTGGGTTGACGATCTCGATACCGATTGAGCTTGAGTTCAACCAGGTTCGCCCCTGCCATTGGCTGTCCCCGGCATGCCAGGCACGACGGCTTTCATCGACCAGTTGATAAACCGTGGCTGGGCCATCTCCGATCAGGTAGTGGCTGCTGACCTCGCCATGGGTTAGCAGCGCCAGCGAGCGCTCCAGCGAGGCATTGGTGTAATGCAGCACGACGAACTGGATGCGGTTGTCATGGTTGGCCGAGGGATGGCTGCGGTCGATACGCAGGCCGGTCGAACAACCGGCCAGTACGATCAGCAAAAATGCAGTGAACAACGCTTTCATGGAAGAAGCCAGGGTAATTAGCAGTGACGCATTAGCATAACGTATGCGCACCCGGCTCACCCGCTCAGCTTTGTTCCACCCGATTACGGCCCAAGTCCTTGGCCCGGTACAGCGCTGCATCAGCACGCTTGAGCACCTGATCACCGCGCTCACCCGAGCGGAATGCGCTCAAACCGATGGAGGCGGTGATAACCACCCGTTCGCCCTTGAAATGGAACGGACACGCTTCAATAGCGGCACGCAGCACCTCGGCCACTTGCGCAGCTACGGTGGGTGACGTCTGCGCCAGCAACAGTACGAACTCCTCGCCACCGAAACGGGCGATGAAATCGCGCGGCCGCAAGCGCTTGCGCAACTGGTCAGCGACGATCTTCAGTACCTTGTCACCCGCCAGATGGCCATAGCTGTCATTGATGCGCTTGAAGTGGTCCAGGTCGAGAATCGCCATCGCCAAGTGGCCGCCGTTCTCCTGCCAGGCCTGCATTTCGCGCTCTACCTGCTCGCTCCAGGCCGCGCGATTGGGCAGCCCGGTCAGCGGGTCGATCAATGCCTTCTGCCGCTGTTCCTCCAGGTGTTCGCGGTAGCCGAGGGCCTCCTGCTCCATGTTAGCGACGCGCTCGGCCAAGCCCTGAAGGCGCCCGGCGAGTTCCTGTTCGCGGCGGTCACGCTCATGCTGATGCTCATCCATGGTGCCCAGCAGCCCTTCCAGGCGGTTCTCGAGAATGTGCTTGAGGCTGTCCACATCGGCCGCCCCCTGCACGCTGCTTTGCAGGCCATCGACCTGCTCACGCAGTTGGCTGTCCAGCTCGCGCGCAGCAGAACTGTTGTCGGCATGACCGGCACTGGCTTCATGAAGGTGGCTCTGGAAGCTTTCCAGACGCTCATTGAGCTGCTGCAGGTAAGTCTCGAATTCGTGTTGCCCGCTGTCGGTGATGGCCAGCATGAGCACGGCCAGGTCATCGAGCACCGGGATCAGCTCGTACCAGTTCAGCCCCCGTGCCACGCGCTCGCGCATTTCCAGGGCTTGGGCCTTGTGGCGTTCCGGCAGGCTAAGGTCATCGAGCAGGCCGATCAGGGTTTGCTCGATATGCGCGGCAACCTGACTGTAGGGCGGCTCGACTGCGTCAGGGAGTGAATAGGGTCCGTCTTCGCCGAAGGTTTCTTCCAGGGGCTTGAGCGCTTGTGGCTCATCGACCTGTATTGGCAGCTCGGTTCGAGCGCCCTCGAGGCGCTGCGGTTGCTCAGCGCAGACGGGTGCAACCTCGACCGCCTCCTGTGCGTGCGGCTCAGGCTCGCCTGGAGCGGGCGGTGCGGCAACAGGCGTTTCAGGCACCACAGGCACCACAGGCACCACAGGCACAGGGTCATGAACCTCAGGTGCTACCAACGGCTGCAGCTCGTCGATATCCCGGGGTGGTAGATCCACCAGCACCGGCCCGTCCGGCAATGGCTGCAGTTCAGGCGCAGCGATTACAGAAGGGGCCGCCGGTTCTACAGCGTTTACACCCTGTGGTTCGCTCTCACGGTTGCCGAACAAGCGCTGCAAAAAGCCCGGCCTGGCATCCTCATCCGGCCTGTTCAACGATGACAGCGCCCGCCCCTGCAACCCGCTCAGCTCTCCGAGCAGCGGCGGCAACTCGCGCGACTGGCTGACGCCGCCGTCGAGTTTCTTCGCCAGTTTCTTGAGCGACCGCGATACGTCACCGGACAACGGCAGGCCTTGCAGTTGCGTCACGAGCGCGGTCAGCGCATCGCTGACCTGGTTCATGCGGGTTTCGCGGCGCTGCTCGGAGTCGAGCACGGCCTTTTCAAGACGCGGGATCAACCCTGCAAGGCCGGCATCCATGTTGTCGCTGCGAATGACCTCACGCATTTCCTTCATGCATTGGTCCACCGCCTTGTCGCTGCCTTCTGCGGCCAAGGTACTGCGCACCAGGCCCCGACGCAGCAGGTCAAGCCGCGCTGCCCATCGGCGCTCCAGCTTTTCCTGCTGTTCGATGCTTTTAAGGTATTTTTCTTTCCAGCGCTCGGCTTCTTCGGTCATGCCTGGATCCGCAACGGGTGATGCATCGGTGGGCTATGGTTACACGCTGTCGGCGCACGGCTGGAACTCTTGAGTGCTCCAATGGCCTTTTGCTGATCTAGCTCAGGGCCGGAAGCGTATCCACAGTCAATGCATCAGGCAATCGGATCTCTACGGCGACCGGGAGATGGTCGGAAATAGGCTGGGCCAGCACCTCGACCCGCTCCAGGGTCAGGCTCGGGCTGAGCAGGATGTGGTCCAGGCAACGCTGCGGGCGCCAGCTGGGGAAGGTGGCTTCGACCTGAGGTGCAATCAGGCCCAAATCACGCAATGGAGAATGGTCGAGCAGGTCGTTGGCATGGGTGTTCATGTCGCCCATCAGGACCTGATGGCGGTATCCACCGATCAGTTCCCGGATGTAGGCGAGCTGGCGAGCGCGGGTCCTTGCACCAAGCGCAAGATGCATCATGACCACGATCAGCGCGTCCTCGCCTTCGCCGAAGCGCACCAGGATCGCACCGCGGCCGGAGGGACCGGGCAGAGGATGATCTTCCAGCAGATGCGGCTTGAGGCGGCTGAGCACCCCATTGCTGTGCTGGGCGAAATGCCCAAGGTTGCGGTTGAGCTGTTGGTACCAGTAAGGGAAGCCCCCCAACTGGGCCAGGTGCTCCACCTGATTGACGTAACCAGAACGAAGGCTGCCGCCATCTACTTCCTGCAAGGCCACCAGGTCGAAATCATTGAGCAGGTCGCCGATTTTCTGCAGATTGCCGGCGCGCCCGGTGTGCGGCAGCAGATGCTGCCAGCTGCGGGTCAGGTAATGCCGATAGCGCTCGGTACTGATGCCGACCTGGATATTGAAGCTGAGCAGCCGCAGGCGACCATCTTCCGGCAGGCCATTGGCCTGCAGATGATGCTCGTTGACCTGCGGCTGATGCAGGCCAATACCACGCGCGGCTCTGAAGCGGGGCATGGGTTCGCCGCTTACTTAGCGGCGCGCTCCTTGTCGATCAGTTGGTCAGCGACGTTCAGCACGCCTTCCGGGCCCTGAGCGGTGCCGAGGTCAAAACGGTACTTGCCGTTGACCACCATGCTAGGTACGCCGGTGATTTCGTACTTCTTCGCCAGCTCTTTGGCCTGGTTGACCTGGCCCTTGATGGCGAACGAGTTGAAGGTGGCGAGGAACTTGTCCTTGTCGACGCCCTGGGTGGCGAGGAAGTCAGCCATGTCCTGGGGATCGGTCAGGCGCTTGCGCTGGTTCTGAATGGCATCGAACACTGCGGCGTGAACCTTGTGCTCGACGCCCATGGCTTCGAGGGTCAGGAACATTTGGCCGTGGGCGTCCCATGCACCGCCGAACATCGCCGGCACACGTTTGAAGTTGACGTCCTTCGGCAGTTTTTCAACCCAAGGGTTGATCACCGGCTCGAAGTGATAGCAATGAGGGCAGCCGTACCAGAACAGCTCGACCACTTCGATCTTGCCGGGAACGGACACCGGAACAGGGTTGCTCAGCTCGAGGTACTCCTTGCCGGCCGTGGCAGGCTCCGCAGCCTGAACGGCGGACATACCGAATACGCTGGCGGCGACCAGCGCAGCGCTGAGAATCAGTTTACGCATGCTTTACTCCTGAGCAGTCTTTGGTCGCCTCGACACGACCTGTACTGAGACAGGTCGGGAAGGGCCCGAGTTCTGTAGTGTACCGGCTGCGGACTGAAAAAAGGGCGGTCCGCGCCGCCCTTTCATCTTTAGCGTTGCAGCATTAACCGAATGTTAATGCGCAGATAGCTCAGTGAAGGCCCTGGATATAACTGGCCAACGCTTCGATATCATGGTTGCTCAGCTTGCCGGCTATGGTCCGCATGGTCATGGCATCACCATCATTGGTGCGGTTGCCTTCACGGAAGTCGGTGAGCTGCTTGGTCACGTACTGCGAATGCTGGCCACCCAGGTGTGGAAAGCCGGCCAGCGCGATGCCTGCGCCATTGGGCGAATGGCACCCGGTGCAGGCAGGCATGCCTTTTTCCAGATCGCCGCCATTGAACAGCGCCCGGCCACGCTCGACCAACTTGGGGTCGGCGGCGCCGACGCTGCCTTTCTGGCTGGCGAAGTAGGCGGCGATGTCGGCCAGGTCCTGATCATTGAAGTTGGCCAGCATGCCGGTCATCTCCAGCACGGTACGCTTGCCGGACTTTATGTCATGCAACTGTTTTTCGAGATAGCGCTGGCCCTGGCCGGCCAGTTTCGGAAAATTGGGCGCCAGGCTATTGCCGTCGGGGTTGTGGCAGGCACCACAGATGGCGGTCTTGGCCTGGCCGGCGGCGGCGTCGCCTTTGACAGGTTCTGCAGCATTGGCCGCACCTGCGACACCCATGGTCAACAGCAGACTCACGACTAGTTTGTTCATCAGCTAATCCAACACGGCTAAGGGTGAAATGTTATGTATCGGGACTGCCGCTCATCCAAAGGATGACCAAACGGTAGTCCTCGGCACTGCAGTCCCTGCACAATCCACGCGGCGGCATAGCCTTGAAACCCTGAGTCACATGTGCCATGAGTACCTCCATGCCTTGCGCCAGCCTTGGCTCCCAGGCTGCCCGGTCACCCTTCTTGGGCGCCTGTGGCAACTGCCCGGCGTGACAGGCCGCACACGTGCGGTTGTACAACGCCTCGGGATCCTGTGTAGCCTGTGCGCTGAAAAACGGCAGGAACATACCGACAGCTAGCAGCCATTTCGCCATGCGGAACGACCTGACAGGGTTGGGGGACGCGCTGCGTTCTGATGCGCGAGCTATTGTTCGACACCCCATGCCCGTTCTCCTTCGCTGGGAGAATGAGCACACAAATACTGGGGCATTATATACTTCCGCCATCCAAACGGAAACGACACCGCTTGCCGGCCTAGGCTTTGGCAACACCCACATCGGATATCCCATGCAAGTCAAGAACCCCATCCTCGGCCTCTGCCAGAAAGCCACATTCGCCCTCAGCGCTGCCAAGGTCGAACAATGCCCGGACGACCAGGGTTACGAGGTGGCTTTCGCCGGCCGTTCCAACGCCGGCAAATCCAGCGCCCTCAATACCCTGACTCATGCCAGCCTGGCGCGAACCTCGAAAACTCCAGGGCGCACCCAGCTGTTGAATTTCTTCAGTCTGGACGATGAACGGCGTTTGGTCGACCTGCCAGGTTACGGATATGCAAAAGTGCCGATCCCGCTCAAGCAGCATTGGCAGCGTCACCTTGAGGCCTACCTGGGCAGCCGCGAATGCCTGCGCGGCGTCATCCTGATGATGGATGTGCGCCACCCGATGACCGACTTCGACAAGATGATGCTCGACTGGGCCAGGGCAAGCGGCATGCCGATGCACATCCTGCTGACCAAGGCCGACAAGCTGACCCACGGCGCAGGCAAGAACACCCTGCTCAAGGTGCAGTCGGAAATCCGCAAAGGTTGGGGGGATGGCGTGACCATCCAGCTGTTCTCGGCTCCCAAGCGTCTGGGGCTGGAAGAGGCCTACAAGGTGCTGGCGGGCTGGATGGAGCTGGAAGACAAGCCGGTAGCCTGAAGCGACGTCATCGCCGGCAAGTCGGCTTCCCACCCTGTGGGGGCCGGCTTTTGGCGATAGTGCCGCCATCGTCACCCCCAAATTTCGGGCAAAAAAAACCCCGGACTTCGTATGGGGAGGGGGAAGTTCGGGGTCCAAGTCCGGACCGCTAGGGCGGGGTCCAGATATCTGCCAACACTTAACACAACATAGGAGCATCGAAGGGCTTCACCAGCCATTCAGTTACTCTGAGTTCCGCTTCACTGGTTTAGTTCCAGAGCCCTCAAAACTATTTGCGATAGTTTCATGAAACCGTAGCACTAATGGCATCGAGCCATGCCAGGATCCGCGTCGCTGCAACCCGGATCCTACACAGGTTTCCCTGCTCAATCAGTGAGCTTCGTCCCAATTCGAACCAACGCCGACTTCGACCAGCAGCGGTACATCCAGTTGCGCGGCCTTGCTCATGTGCCCGCGAATTTCATCTTTCACCTGCTCGACCAGGTCTTCGCGCACTTCAAGCACCAATTCGTCGTGTACCTGCAAGATCACACGAGCATCGAGGCCGCTTTCGCTCAGCCAGTTGTCCACGTTGACCATTGCCCGTTTGATGATGTCGGCGGCGGTACCCTGCATCGGTGCGTTGATCGCCGTGCGCTCGGCGCCCTTGCGTAGGGCCGGATTCTTGGCGTTGATGTCCGGCAGGTAAAGCCTGCGGCCGAACAAGGTCTCGACGAAGCCTTGCTCGGCAGCCTGGGCGCGGGTGCGTTCCATGTAGGCCAAGACGCCTGGGTAACGGGCGAAATAGCGGTCGATGTAATCCTGCGACTGCTTGCGGTCTACGCCGATCTGCTTGGCCAGGCCGAAGGCGCTCATACCGTAGATCAGGCCAAAGTTGATGGCTTTGGCGCTACGACGCTGATCGGTGGTGACCGCTTCCAGGGCTACGCCAAAAACTTCCGCAGCTGTGGCACGGTGCACATCCAGGTCATTGCGGAAGGCGTACAGCAGGCCTTCGTCCTTGGCCAGGTGGGCCATGATGCGCAGTTCGATCTGCGAATAGTCCGCCGCCAGCAACTTGTAGCCCGGGCTGGCGATGAACGCCTGGCGGATACGCCGGCCTTCGGCGGTACGGATAGGGATGTTCTGCAGGTTCGGGTCGCTGGACGACAGGCGCCCAGTGGCGGCCACGGCCTGCTGGTAAGACGTATGGATACGCCCGGTTCGCGGGTTGATCTGCCCCGGCAACTTGTCGGTGTACGTGCTCTTGAGCTTGCTCAGGCTGCGGTACTGCATCAGTACCTCCGGCAACGGGTAGCCTTGCACGGCCAACTCGTCCAGGACTGCCTCGGCCGTGGATGGCTGGCCCTTGGCGGTCTTGCTCAGCACCGGCATGCCGAGCTTGTCGTAGAGGATCGAGCCGAGCTGTTTGGGCGAGCCGAGGTTGAATTCCTCACCCGCCAGCTCGAAGGCCCGACGCTCGAGTTCGGCCATTTTCACGCCCAGCTCACCGCTCTGTATCTGTAACAGGGCAGCATCAACCAGCGCGCCCTGACGCTCGATCTTGGCCAGCACCGGCACCAGCGGCATCTCGATATCCATCAGCACCGGCTGCACGCTCGGTGTCTGCGCAAGGCGGGCCTGCAGCGCCTGATGCAGGCGCAGGGTAATGTCGGCATCTTCGGCGGCGTAAGGGCCGGCCTTGTCCAGGTGGATCTGGTTGAAGGTCAGCTGTTTGGCGCCTTTGCCGGCGATGTCTTCGAACGCGATGGTGGCGTGGTCGAGATACTTCTGCGCCAGGCTGTCCATATCATGACGGGTCGCAGTGGAGTTGAGCACATACGATTCAAGCATGGTGTCATAGGCAACGCCCTGCATCTGGATCGCCGGCGAGCCATTGGCAAGGATGTTGATATCGTACTTGGCGTTCTGCCCTACCTTTGCCTTGGCCGGGTCTTGCAGGAGCGGCTTCAATGCCAGCAACACGGCTTCGCGATCCAGTTGCACCGGCGCGCCTTCATAGTCGTGTGCCAACGGTACGTAAGCCGCTTCATGGGGTTCGACAGCGAAGGACAGGCCGACCAGCTGTGCCTTTTGCGCATCGAGGCTGGTGGTCTCGGTATCGAAAGCGAACAGCGGCGCCTGACGCAGCTTTTCCAGCCAGGCATCGAAGCGAGCCTGATCGAGGATGGTTTCGTATTTCGGCTCGACCGTGGCCGCAGGCGCCTGCACAGGCGCAACTTCATCGCCGGCCCTGGCCGCGTCCCGCTGAACGTCGGCGATCCAGCTCTTGAATTCCATCTCGGTATAAAGCGCCAGCAGCGCTTCACGGTCCGGCTCGCCGCACACCAGGGCGTCCACTTCGATATCCAGCGGCACGTCGACTTTGATGGTCGCCAGTTCGTAGGACAAAAACGCCGCGTCACGGTGTTCTTCGAGCTTGGCCGGCAGGGTCTTGGCGCCACGAATCGCCAGTGCCGGCACCTTGTCCAGGTTGGCGTACAGGTCGCTGAGGCCGCCGCCGATACCGGTCAGCAGCCCTACTGCGGTTTTTTCACCGACCCCAGGTACGCCTGGGATGTTGTCGACCTTGTCGCCCATCAGGGCGAGGAAGTCGATGATGTGCTCCGGGCCGACGCCGAACTTCTCATGCACGCCAGCCACATCCAGCACACTGCCCGTCATGGTGTTGACCAGGGTAACGTGGCCGTCCACCAGCTGCGCCATATCCTTGTCACCGGTCGAGATGATCACTGGCCGCCCCTGTGCTGCACTGCTGCGCGCCAGCGTGCCGATCACGTCGTCGGCCTCGACCCCCTCGACGCACAGCAGCGGGTAACCCAAAGCCTTGACGCTGGCATGCAGCGGCTCTACCTGCACCCGCAGGTCGTCCGGCATGCTGGGGCGGTTGGCCTTGTACTCGGCGAACATGGCATCGCGGAAGGTACCGCCCTTGGCATCGAACACCACGGCGAAAAGGCTGTCGGGGTATTGCTTGCGCAGGCTCTTGAGCATGTTCAACACACCCTTGACCGCGCCGGTGGGCATGCCCTTGGAAGTGGTCAGCGGCGGCAGCGCGTGGAAGGCGCGGTAAAGGTAGGAGGAACCGTCCACCAGGACGAGGGGCGCTTGGCTCATGAGCAGAATCAACCTTTTCGGCGGGTCCGGAGCTAGAATAGCCGGATCAATGACGACAAAGGGACAAGGTTATCATGCGTACACTCAATCGCCTGTTACTGCTCAGCCTGTTGGCAACCATGCCAGTCGTCACCCTGGCGGCGGACGACGCCCCCTCGGCAGATCCCGAGGTGACCATTCGCACGGAAGGCGATAAAACCATCCAGGAATACCGGCAGAACGGCTTCCTGTATGCGATCAAGATCACGCCGAAAAACGGCAAGCCTTATTTTCTGGTACGCGCCGATGGCTCTGATGGCAATTTCATTCGTTCCGACCAACCGGACATGCTGATACCGTCCTGGAAGATCTTCGAGTGGTAATCTGACGCGTACCGTTCACATCAACCTGGCACTTCCCGGCGGAAGTGCCCGTATGGGCATTCTTTCATCATGTCAGTCTTCACCCCCGTGACCCGGCCTGAGCTGGAAACCTTTCTGGCGCCGTATCAGCTGGGCCGTCTGCTCGATTTCCAGGGCATTGCCGCCGGCACCGAAAACAGCAACTTCTTCGTCAGCCTCGAACAGGGGGAGTTCGTCCTGACGCTGATCGAGCGCGGCCCCAGCGAGGACATGCCGTTCTTCATCGAACTGCTCGACACGCTGCACGCCGCCGATATGCCGGTGCCTTACGCCATACGTGACCGTGACGGCAATGGCCTGCGCGAGCTGTGCGGCAAGCCGGCACTGCTGCAACCAAGGCTGTCGGGCAAGCACATCAAGGCGCCGAACAACCAGCACTGCGCCCAGGTAGGTGAGCTGCTGGCGCATATCCACCTGGCCACCCGCGAGCACGTCATCGAGCGCAAGACCGATCGCGGCCTGGACTGGATGCTCGCCAGCGGTGCCGAGCTGATGCCGCGCCTCACGGCAGAACAGGTTGCCCTGTTGCAGCCGGCGCTGGACGAAATCATCGCGCACAAGGCGCAGATCCTGGCATTGCCGCGGGCCAACCTGCATGCCGACCTGTTCCGCGACAACGTGATGTTCGAAGGCACCCATCTGACCGGCGTGATCGACTTCTACAATGCCTGCTCGGGGCCGATGCTGTACGACATCGCCATTACCGTGAATGACTGGTGCCTGGATGAAACCGGCGCGATCGATATGCCTCGTGCCCAGGCCCTGCTGGCGGCCTATGCAGCGCTACGGCCGTTCACGGCAGCCGAGGCCGAGCTCTGGCCACAGATGTTGCGGGTCGGGTGCGTGCGCTTCTGGTTGTCGCGTTTGATCGCGGCCGAGTCGTTTGCCGGGATGGATGTGATGATCCATGACCCGAGCGAGTTCGAGGTGCGTCTGGCGCAGCGCCAGCAAGTGGCTTTGCACCTGCCGTTCGCGCTCTGACCGAAGCGCCACCGCTCTCGGTAGGAGCGGCCTTGTGTCGCGAAAGGGCTGCGCAGCAGCCCCAGACATATCTGCGGCAGCGCGATATCCGGGGCCGCTTTGCGGCCCATTCGCGACACAAGGCCGCTCCTACAGCGCCTATGCAAATGGCTTAAAGCTGCTCCAGGCACCCTGCCAGCTCTGCGCCCAGCTTTTCCAGCAAACGCTCGTAGCCCTTGGCATCCACTGGGTCATTCCCGCCCAACGCATCCAGCTCAGCCAAGCGCACCGGCAGCCCGGCCGTCAGCGTCTCAGCCAAGCGCGGTCGCAGCGGCGGCTCACTGAACACACAGGTCTTGCCCACTTCCTGCAGACGCTTGCGCATGGCAGCGACATGCTGCGCCCCCGGCTGCACTTCGGCCGCCACGCTGAACACACCCGCGTGCTTGAGCCCATAAGCAGACTCGAAGTAGTCAAACGCTTCGTGGAACACGAAGTAAGGTTTGTCGGCAATACCCGCCACCCGGGCCTTGATGCGTGCATCCAGGCTATCGAGGCGTGCAGTGAAGGCCTTCAGGTTGCTCTGGTAGCGCGCGGCATTGGCAGGGTCCGCCGACGACAGGTCTGCCGCCATCTTCGCCGCAATCACCCGGGCGTTAACTGACGACAACCATAAATGCGCGTCCAGGCTGCCCGGACGATGATCGTGGTCATGCTCATCGTGGTCTTCTTCATCGTGTGAATGGCTGTCCTCGCCAAAGTGGCGCAACTGCATGCCCGGCAGCGACTGAACAGCCACGACAGGTTTGCTGCGGCTGCCCAACACCCGCGGCAGGAAACCTTCCATGTCGGGGCCGATCCAGTACAGCAGGTCGGCATCGCCGACGCGGCGCACGTCGGACGGGCGCAGGGCATAGTGGTGCGGCGAGGCGCCAGGAGGCAGCAGCACCTCGGGGCTACCAACCCCGTCCTGCACAGCGGCGGCAATCTGCTGCAACGGTTTGATACTGGTCAGCACACGCACGTCGGCTTGCGCCGAGCAGGCGATAAAAGCGACAAAAAGCACAAGCAATCGGGACACAGTGAATACTCGACTCGTCAGAAACAGGTAACATAATAACGTCTCCATCCAGAACCGTCGCTGCTCATGTCCATCACGCCGCTGGCCCACCGTCCCCACGATCACTCTCATTGCGTGCACAGCGCCCTGACCGAGGCCGAGGTGCTGTGCACCCGCCAGGGCCTGCGCCTGACCGCACTGCGCCGGCGTGTGCTGGAGCTGGTATGGCAAAGCCACAAGCCGCTGGGCGCCTACGACATCCTCGCCGTGCTCAGCGAACAGGATGGCCGGCGTGCTGCGCCACCAACCGTTTATCGGGCACTGGATTTCCTGCTGGAAAACGGCCTGGTACACCGCATCGCTTCACTCAACGCCTTCATCGGTTGCAGCCACCCCGAGCACGCGCACCAGGGCCAGTTCCTGATCTGCCGCGAATGCCACGTCGCCATCGAACTGGAGCAGGACAGCATCAGCGATGCGATCATCGCCAGCGCCAAAGGCGTGGGTTTCAGCGTGGAAACGCAGACGGTGGAAATCGTCGGCCTGTGCGGCAATTGCCGGGGCGCCGCATGAGCGATGCACTGATCCGTCTGGAGCAGGTCGGCGTCACGTTCGGCGGCGAGGCCGTGCTCGACAGCATCGACCTGTCGGTGGCACCCGGCCAGATCGTCACCCTGATCGGGCCCAACGGCGCAGGCAAGACTACCTTGGTCCGTGCTGTGCTCGGGCTGCTCAAGCCGCACCGCGGCACAGTGTGGCGCAAGCCGAAACTGCGTATCGGCTACATGCCGCAAAAAATCCAGGTGGACGCCACGCTGCCGTTGTCGGTGCTGCGCTTTCTGCGCCTGGTACCCGGTGTAGACCGGCAGGCAGCGTTGTCGGCACTGCAGGAAGTGGGCGCCGAACAGGTCATCGACAGCCCGATCCAGACCATTTCCGGCGGCGAGATGCAGCGCGTGCTGCTGGCCAGGGCGCTGCTGCGCGAGCCCCAGCTGCTGGTACTGGATGAGCCGGTACAAGGCGTCGACGTGGTCGGCCAGACCGAGCTGTACAACCTCATCACTCGCCTGCGCGACCGCCATGGTTGCGGGGTATTGATGGTCTCGCACGATCTGCACCTGGTGATGAGCGCCACCGACCAGGTGGTCTGCCTCAACCGGCATGTGTGCTGCTCCGGCCACCCCGAGCAGGTCAGCAACGACCCCGCCTTCGTCGAACTGTTCGGCCAGAACGCACCGAGCCTGGCCGTCTACCACCACCACCACGATCACAGCCACGACCTGCATGGCTCGGTGGTCGCCCCTGGCACCCATGTTCACGGAGACCACTGCAAGCATGGCTGATTTTCTTCTTTACGCCCTGCTCGCGGGTCTTTCCCTGGCGCTGGTGGCTGGCCCGCTGGGCTCCTTCGTGGTGTGGCGGCGCATGGCCTATTTCGGCGATACCTTGTCCCACGCAGCGCTGCTGGGCGTGGCCATGGGCTTCGTGCTGGACGTCAGCCCGGCGCTGGCGGTAACCGTGGGGTGCCTGTTGCTGGCGTTGCTGCTGGTAACCCTGCAGCAACGCCAGCCATTGGCGTCCGACACACTGCTCGGCATCCTCGCGCCCAGCACCTTGTCGCTGGGCCTGGTGGTGCTGAGCTTCATGCACGACGTACGCATCGACCTGATGGCCTACCTGTTCGGCGACTTGCTGGCCATCAGTACCACTGACCTGGCCTGGATCCTGGGCGGCAGTGCGCTGGTACTGTTGCTGCTTGCAGTCCTTTGGCGACCGTTGCTGGCGGTTACCGTCCACGAAGAGCTGGCCATGGTTGAAGGCCTGCCGGTCGCTGGCCTGCGCCTGGCGCTGATGCTGCTGATTGCCGTGGTCATCGCCGTCGCCATGAAGATCGTCGGCGTGCTGTTGATCACCTCCCTGCTGATCATTCCTGCCGCTGCGGCACAGCGCCACGCGCGCTCGCCGGAGCAGATGGCAGTGGGGGCCAGCCTGCTGGGCGTCACGGCCGTCTGCGGCGGCCTGGCCATGTCCTGGTTCAAGGACACCCCGGCCGGCCCATCGATCGTGGTCTGCGCGGCAGTGCTATTCTTGCTGAGCCTGGCCCTGCCCAAACGCTGAAACCCGGGGTGCGCCATGGCACACCCTGCAACCTTTTCGCGGGTAAAGGGTCTGTAAGACTTGTTTTCGAGCGTGCGCACCTGGGTGTAGACTTGCTCGCTTTTTGCGCAAATAGAGAGTCGCAGGAATGAAGCCGTTCGCATCCCGTTATCTGCTTGTTGCCGCGTTTTCCCTGTTCCTGGCCGCTTGTTCAAGCGCGCCGGTCGAGCAGCCCGGTGCACCTGCCCAAGCCGATGCCTGGCAGCAGCTGCAGCAAAGTATCAACAGCAATGAACTGGCCACAGCCGAAGATCAGCTTGCCTCGCTGCAGGCTCAATCGCCCGACGATGGCCGCCTGGAACAGTACCAGCGGCAGTTGGCTGAGGCTTACCTCAAACGCAGCCAGATCGTCCTTCAGAAGGGTGACGTCAACGCTGCCGCAACCGCGCTGGCACGTGCCCGCGCACTGATGCCGCAGGCACCTGCCGTGACTGGCGGTGACGCGGTCTCACAGGCACGCAAGGCTGAGCTGGAAAAAGCCGAGGCCGCCCTGAAGGCTGCCGAGGCCAAGCCCAAGGCGCGGGTGATCGACCCGACCGCGCCTAGCACGGTCATTGCACTGAAGACCACGGACATCCGGGCCATGCGCCGGCAGCTCGATGAAATTGCCACTGATGTGGTGAATTATCAGTGCGACGTGGTGTTCCAGGTACCTCGCACCGAAGATGCGCCTTGGTTGAAGAGCTTGCTGGAAAAGCGGGTTCGCAAGATCGACAGCGGCTTCGCACTTGAGCAAAAACACGAGATTCAGCGCAAGTTGCCCGCTCAGGTGGTATTGGTACCGCATCAGCGTTGACACTTCCGGGTGCCCATCGCCGGCAGCCGGCGATGGGTACCAACGCAGCGTCTTACGCAGGGATCGCCTCTGCAGCCGCCTCCCGCTCCCAGACCCGATGCCCTTCCACGGCTTTGACGAAGGCATCCATTGCCTTCTGATCATCCCCAAGCAACAAGCCTTTGTCCTCCTTCAGGCCCAAGCTGCCCAGCAACGCTTTGGCCTCTTTGGCCAACACGATCGCCTTCAAATGCTTGTAACCCTCGAGCAGGAAGTGCTTGGCCACACCACTGCCGCTCAAGGCATCGATTGAAGCCTTGCCTCCCGGCACCACTATCCCGTCGAACATGATCGACGGCATACCCTCGATCGAAGCATCCACCGGCAATTGCTTGCCATCGGCGCTCTTCACCGGCGCCGAGGATGGCCCCAGCAGCATGGGCCGCGCGCTTTGTGCTTCGAGCGCCTTGACCAGCCTGTCGACGCTCGCGGCGTCCACGCCATCGGCGACCACAACGGCAATCTTGCGTCCCTTGATGCCCACATCTCCAGGGTGGTTCATCTGGCTCAAAGCCTTGGACTGCGCAAGCTTGCTACCTTTGACCTGAACCGTGCCCTGCTTGGGCGCCGGCAAGCCGAGGTTGGCCGCCACTGCCGCTGCCAGCTTCAAGTCGATATTGGCCAGGATCTCATTGACCTCACGCGCGCGGATTGCTTCGCGCTCCACCTTGCCCAATTCAAAGCTGTAGGCCTTGATGATGTGCTGCTGCTCGGTCGGGCTCATGCTCTGGAAGAACAGCCGCGCCTGCGAGAAATGATCGCCGAACGACTCGCTGCGCTGGCGGATCTTGTGTGCCTCGATGCGCTCCTGATAGCTCTCGAAGCCACCATCCTGTGCCGCCGGCGGCGTTTCCCGCGGCCAGCCGCCATCGATCGAGTTGGGCTCGTAGGAAGCACGGCCCTTGTCGATGGTCATGCGGTGCATGGCGTCGCGCTGGCTGCTGTGGTTCGGCGCTACCGGCCGGTTGATCGGGATCTCGTGGAAGTTCGGGCCGCCAAGGCGGCTGATCTGTGTGTCGGTATAGGAGAACAGCCGGCCCTGTAGCAGCGGGTCGTTGCTGAAGTCGATGCCCGGCACGATATGGCCAGGGCAGAAAGCGACCTGCTCGGTCTCGGCGAAGAAGTTGTCCGGGTTGCGGTTGAGCACCATCTTGCCGAGCGGCGTCACTGGTACCAGTTCCTCGGGGATCAGTTTGGTCGGGTCGAGCAGGTCGAAATCAAACTTGTGCTCATCGGCCTCTGGGACGATCTGCACGCCCAGTTCCCACTCGGGGTAATCACCCGTCTCGATCGCATCCCACAGATCGCGGCGATGGTAGTCGGTGTCCTTGCCTGCCAGCTTCTGAGCTTCGTCCCACAGTACCGAATGCACACCCTGGCGTGGCTTCCAGTGGAACTTGACGAAGCTGGCCACGCCTTGGGCATTGATCAGGCGGAAAGTATGCACGCCAAAGCCTTCCATCATCCGCAGGCTCCGCGGGATGGCTCGGTCGGACATGGCCCAGATGACCATGTGCGCCGACTCAGGCACCAGCGAGACAAAATCCCAGAACGTGTCGTGGGCTGAACCGCCCGTGGGCATTTCATTGTGCGGTTCAGGTTTGACCGCATGCACGAAGTCGGGAAACTTGATGGCATCCTGAATGAAAAATACCGGCATGTTGTTGCCAACGAGGTCAAAATTACCCTCATCGGTGTAGAACTTAACAGCAAAGCCACGCACGTCGCGCACCGTGTCACCCGACCCGCGCGGGCCTTGCACGGTGGAGAAGCGCACGAAGACCGGGGTTATCTTTTCGGGGTCCTGGAGGAAACCGGCCTTGGTCAGTTCGCTATGGTTGCCGTAGCTCTGGAAGTAGCCGTGGGCACCGGTACCTCGGGCGTGGACGATACGCTCGGGAATGCGCTCGTGGTCGAAGTGGGTGATCTTCTCGCGCATGATGAAGTCTTCAAGCAGCGATGGCCCACGAGCACCAGCCTTCAGGCTGTTCTGGTTGTCGGCTACCTTCACACCCTGGTTGGTACGCAAGGCCTGGCCAGTGGCATCGCTGCGAAACGCCTCCAGGCTCTGCAGCTTGGCGTTGGTGTTGGCGCGGTCGGGGGTCTGCGTGCCGGCGGCCTCACTGTGCTTGGGCGCGTCCGTTTTCTTGCTGGTCATGGTCGGCTCTCCTCATCAGTCTTCAGGCTTGCCCTCTGCGGGCTCGTTCCAGTAGTGACTAGAGGGCTTTGGCGAGCGTTCAATCGGGATTACCAGTTGTCGCGTTATGCCTGATGGATTGGTCCATTACGAAATAAATGCTAAGAACAACTATTGGAAAAGGCTAAAATGCGCCACCCCAGCCAACCGCTGACCCAAATTCCATGCGCCCCACAAGGTTCGCTACGTGATCGAGTTCCAACATGTACACAAGACCTACCGCGTCGCCGGTAGGGAAATCCCCGCTCTGAACCCAACCAGCCTGACCATCGAAGACGGCCAGGTGTTCGGCCTGATCGGCCATTCCGGCGCAGGCAAAAGCACCATGCTGCGCCTGATCAACCGGCTGGAAGAGCCCTCTGGCGGGAAGATCATCGTCGACGGCGAAGACGTTACCGCCTTCAACGCCAACCAGCTGCGCGGCTTCCGCCAGCAAGTCGGGATGATCTTCCAGCACTTCAACCTGCTGGCCTCCAAGACCGTCGCCGACAATGTCGCCCTGCCGCTGACGCTGGCGGGCGGGCTGTCGCGGGCCGAAATCGACAAACGCGTCACCGGGCTGCTGGCCCGCGTGGGCCTGTCGGACCACGCCAAAAAGTACCCGGCGCAGCTCTCTGGCGGCCAGAAGCAGCGCGTCGGCATCGCCCGCGCCCTGTCGACCAACCCGAAGATCCTGCTGTGCGACGAAGCCACCAGCGCCCTGGACCCGCAAACCACCGCATCGGTGCTGCAGTTGCTGGCCGAGATCAACCGTGAGCTGAAGCTGACCATCGTGCTGATCACCCACGAGATGGACGTGATCCGCCGTGTCTGCGACCGCGTCGCGGTGATGGACGCCGGCCATATCGTCGAGCAAGGCTCGGTGGCCGACGTGTTCCTGCACCCGCAGCACCCCACCACCAAGCGCTTTGTCCAGGAAGACGAGCAGGTCGATGAAGGCGAGCAGCGCGACGACTTTGCCCACGTGCCAGGCCGCATCGTGCGCCTGACCTTCCAGGGCGACGCCACCTACGCGCCGCTGCTGGGCACCGTGGCCCGCGAAACCGGGGTGGATTACAGCATCCTCGCCGGGCGTATCGACCGCATCAAGGATGTGCCCTATGGGCAGCTGACCCTGGCCGTCACTGGCGGCGACATGGAAGCGGCGTTCGACCGCTTCACGGCAGCTGACGTACATATGGAGGTACTGCGTTGATGGACGCCCTGAATTTCTTCGCCAACGTCGACTGGGCCGAAATCTGGCTGGCCACCATCGACACCATGATCATGCTGTTCGGCTCGCTGTTCTTCACCGTGCTGCTGGGCCTGCCACTGGGCGTGCTGCTGTTCCTCTGCGGGCCGAAGCAGATGTTCGAACAGCGGGGCGTGTATGCGCTGCTGTCGCTGGTGGTCAACATCCTGCGCTCGTTGCCGTTCATCATCCTGCTGATCGTGATGATCCCGATCACTGTGCTGATCACCGGTACCTCGCTGGGCGTTGCCGGCGCCATTCCGCCGCTGGTGGTGGGTGCCACGCCGTTTTTCGCCCGCCTGGTGGAAACTGCCCTGCGTGAGGTGGACCGCGGCATCATCGAGGCCACCCAGTCGATGGGCGCCACCACCCGCCAGATCATCACCAGTGCGCTGTTGCCGGAGGCCCGCCCGGGCATCTTCGCGGCCATTACCGTCACCGCCATCACCTTGGTCTCGTACACCGCCATGGCCGGCGTTGTCGGCGCTGGCGGCCTGGGCGACCTGGCCATCCGCTTCGGCTACCAGCGTTTCCAGACCGATGTAATGGTGGTCACCGTGGTACTGCTGCTGGTTCTGGTTCAAGTACTGCAGAGCGTGGGCGACAAACTGGTCGTGCATTTTTCCCGTAAGTAACCCCAATGGGGTCGGCCCGGCCGACCCGTTCGGGGGCCGTCGCGGCCCTCACAAGGAGTGATTCATGAAGAAGCTGCTTGCTGTCGCTGCCGCTGTCGCGGCGTTCTCGGCCCACGCCGGTGACCTGACTGTCGCCGCCACCCCGGTGCCGCACGCCGAAATTCTCAACTTCGTCAAACCGCAGCTGGAAAAAGAGGGTGTAAACCTGAAGGTGAAAGAGTTCACCGACTATATCCAGCCGAACGTACAAGTCGCAGAGAAGCGCCTTGATGCCAACTTCTTCCAGCACCAGCCGTACCTGGATGAGTTCAACAAGGCCAAGGGCACCAACCTGGTCAGCGTTGCCGGCGTGCACATCGAGCCGCTGGGCGTCTACTCGGCCAAGATCAAGAAGCTCGACGAACTGCCTTCCGGTGCCACCGTGGTCATCCCCAACGACGCCACCAACGGCGGCCGTGCCTTGCTGCTGCTGGACAAGGCCGGCGTGATCAAGCTCAAGGACAACAGCAATATCCTGTCGACCGTGAAGGACGTTGTCGCGAACCCGAAGAACGTGAAGTTCCGTGAGCTCGAAGCGGCCACCATCCCGCGTGTACTGACCCAGGTCGATGCTGCCCTGATCAACACCAACTACGCGCTGGAAGCCAAACTGAACCCGGAAAAAGACGCGCTGGCCATTGAAGGCAGCGACTCACCGTACGTGAACATCCTTGTTGCCCGCCCGGACAACAAGGACTCGCAAGACATGAAGAAACTGGCGGCTGCGCTGCATTCGCCTGAGGTGAAGCAGTTCATCACCGAGAAGTACAAAGGCGCTGTAGTGCCGGCGTTCTGATCAGAAATCCCCGGGCCGCTTTGCGGCCCCAGGATTTCATCGGCATGCAAAAACCGTCGGCCTGCTTTGCAGGCCTTTGGCGACACCAGGCCCCCCTACCTCCAAGCCTTGCGCAAGCGCATCAACGCCTCAGCAATCTCTCCCTCTGGCACCGCCGCAAACCCAAGCACCAACCCCGCGCGTTTATCCACAGGCACCTCGCTGTCCTCAAGCCAGTAACTGCTGAGCGGATTCACTTCCACTCCCACCGCCTCGGCCTTGGCCACCAGTTCCTGCTCGCGTGTAAAGTTATCCACATCGACTTTCACATGCAGCCCCGCTGCCACATCCGGCATCCCCGCAAGCCCTGGCACGCCCACAGGCCACCCTGCCTTCAGCACATTGCGCCGGCTCAACGCCGCACGGCGCATGCGGCGTATATGCCGCTGAAAGTGCCCCTGGGCCATGAACTCGGCCATCACGCACTGGGTTCCCACCTCGGAATGCCGCACTGCCAGCGCCCTGCCCTGGCTGAAAGCCTGCACCAACCGCGCCGGCAATACCAAATAGCCAAGGCGCAGCGCTGGGAAAGCGATCTTGCCAAAGGTACCGACGTACAGCACCCGCCCTTGCCGGTCCAAAGCCGCCAACGGCGCCAGCGGTGCTCCGTTGTAACGGTACTCGCCGTCATAGTCATCTTCGATGATCCAGCCATCCTGGCGCTCGGCCCAGGCCAGCAACGCCAAGCGCCGGGCCAGGCTCATGGTCACCCCCGTCGGGTACTGGTGCGCCGGGGTGACGTAAACCAAGCGACAGTCGCCAGCGAGGGCAAGCCTGGCGCAGTCGAGGCCCTCTTCATCTACCGGCACACCCCTCACCCGCCCGCCCGCTACTGCAAACGCATGCCCGGCTGCACGATACCCGGGGTTTTCCACAGCCACCTCATCCCCGGGCTGCAACAACAACTGTGCACAAAGACTTATTGCCTCCTGCGCACCACTGGTGATCACAATTTGTCCAGCCGTGCACGACATCCCCCTCGACCGACGTAGATACGCAGCGATCAATTCACGCAGTAACGGCTCGCCCGCCGGGTCGCCATAGCCAAGCTGCGCTGGATCGGGATTTCGCCAGAAGCCCGCATGCAGCTTGGCCCAGACCTCAAAGGGGAACAGATCGAAGGCCGGAACACCTACCCGAAACGCCCGCGGCGGGCCAACTTTTGGGAATGGCAGATGGTTACTTTTCAGACGCTCCAAACGCTCACTGGAACGCCCACATCTGGATAAATCATCAGTGCTTTCTGAGCATTTTGTGGATAACCCTGTTGATAAGCCATGGGATAACCCTGTGGACAGTTGTGTGGATAGTTTCGGCAGATGGCAAACATAGGTGCCATCTCCAACCCGGCTTTCTATGTAGCCTTCGGCATACAGTTGGTCATAGGCACGCACCACGCTGTTGCGCGAGAGCGCGAGCATGCCCGCCAGGTCTCGTGTCGACGGCAGGCGCGTGCCGCTGCTCAAGCGCCCATCCAGCACGCGAGCGCGCAGCGCTTGATAGAGCTGCTGACTCAACCCTCGGCGTTGATCGAGGAGGATCCCGGCGGGATCGAATGGCAATACCAAAGGGCGCTCGCTCATCGCATTGGACCTATCAAAATCATCATCAATGGCTCTTAACCTGAACCAATAGCCTGCCTACGATGAAGCCAATCGACAAGGATCCGCCCATGTACAACAGCAAACCGCACCAGGAACACAACCTTGAGCGCCTGCATCAACAGATGCGGGAAACCCGCCTGGCCCTGCTTGTCACCCACGGCGAGCAAGGTCTGCTGGCCAGTCACATACCCGTGTTGATCGATACCAGCGAAGGTGACTTGGGCACCGTTTACGGGCATCTGGCCCGTGCCAACCATCAGTGGCTGGCCTTGGAGCAAGGTGTAGAAGCCTTGTTGGTTTTCGCCGGCCCTGACGCTTATGTCAGCCCCGGCTACTACCCGAGCAAGCTCGACAACCCCAAGGTTGTGCCCACCTGGAACTACTTGGCGGTGCATGCCTACGGCGTCGCTGAAGTGGTGCAGGGCGGCCCCGACCTGCTGGATATCGTCAGCCGCCTGACCGACCTGCACGAGCAAGGACGCAGCGCCCCATGGAAGGTCGCCGATGCACCCAGCGATTACATCGAAGGCATGCTCCGCGCCATCGTCGGCTTCCGTCTGCCCATCGCACGTCTGCAGGGGGCACGCAAACTCAGCCAGAACCGCTCAACGCAGGACATCGAAGGCGTACGCCAAGGGTTGGCCAGCAGTACCGATCAGCTAAACAATCAACTGGCGGCGCAGATGCGCACGCCCTGAAGGAACAGCCCCATGCCCCACGTCATCCTGCGCCCCGTCAGCGCCAACGACCACGCCGCGTGGCTGCCCCTGTGGCAGGCCTACCTACGCTTTTATCAAACCGAACTGGCCGATGAAGTCAGCGCCGTGACATGGCAACGCATCCTCGACTCGCAGGAGCCAACCCACTCGGCGCTGGCCTGGATCGATGGCAAGGCGGTAGGCATGGTCAACTGGATCTATCATCGAACCAACTGGAGCATTGCCAACGCCTGCTACCTGCAGGACCTGTACGTTGACGGTAAGCAGCGCGGCCTGGGCGTTGGCCGGCAACTGATCGAACTGGTCAGGGCCAGTGCCAAAGCGGCCGGCTGTTGCAAGGTGCACTGGCTGACACATGAAACCAACGCTACCGCCATCGGCTTGTACGAGCAGGTCGCCGAGCGACCCGGCTTCATCCAATTTCGCCAAACGCTGTGAGACGGGAGCAACGCATGAGTCAACCCAATAACTGGCAACCTGCGGCCCTGCCCCAGGCCGAGCCCCTTGAAGGGCGTTTCATCCGCCTGGAGAAGCTTGATCCGGCGCGTCATGCGGACGATCTCTGGGAGGTGCTGCAAGGTCCGCACTGCGATCCAGCACTGTGGGACTACCTGCCCTATGGCCCGTTTGCCGAGCGCGGTCCGTTCGATCAATGGCTTGCAGACAATGCCGCCAGCCGCGATCCGCTGTTTTACAGCGTCATCGACCGCAGCAGCGGCCAGGTACAAGGCATTCTGAGCCTGATGTCGATGGTGCCTGCCCACGGTCGCATCGAGATCGGCCATATTGCCTTCGGCGCAGCCATGCAACGCACCCCCAAGGGCACCGAAGCGGTATACCTGCTGGGCAAGCTCGGTTTTGAACTGGGTAATCGCCGACTGGAATGGAAGTGCAACAACGCCAATGCCCGCTCCAAGCGCGCAGCGGAGCGCTTTGGCTTCATCTACGAGGGTGTGTTCCGCAATCACATGGTGATCAAGGGCCAGAACCGCGACACGGCCTGGTACTCGATTACAGATGAAGAGTGGCCTGCAGTGGCGGCCGCTTTCGAGCGCTGGCTGAGTGCCGACAACCAGCGCCACGAGGGTCAGTCGAAAACGCTGGAAGCCTGCCGGGAGCAGGGCTGAGGCTCAGCTCAGGTTACGCTTGAGCTCCGCGATGTGCTCTGGCCCGATGCCACAGCATCCGCCGAGCAAGCTGGCGCCGCGCTGGCGCCAGTCTTGGGCCCAGCTCAGGTAACCCGGCGGGTCGAGGTCTTCGCGCAGCTCATCCAGGCCATCGTTGGCGGTGGCGTCCTTGGGTTGCGGCGGGAAGGCGTTAGCGTAGGCTCCGATGGCGATATCCACACCCAGGCGCTCGAACACTTCGCGCGCAGCGTCGATGGCAGCACCGATCACTTCCGGCTGGCTGCAGTTGAACAGCATGGCTTTGACGCCCAGCGTTGCTACTGCTTCGGCAGCTGCGGTCACACTTTCACCAGAACGCAGCTGCGGTACGTCGCCGACCTCTTCATCCTGCAAGGTGAACGATACCCACAACGGCTTGCCATCTGCTGGCAACTGGCCGGCAATTGCCTGCACTTCTGCGATCGCACTCTGGGTTTCGGCCAGCCACAGATCGACATACGGTGCCAGCCCCACCACCAGTGGGAGCAATACCTCGGACACGCGCTGTGGCTCGAACAGGTCAGGGCGGTAGGAGCCGAACAGCGGAGGCAATGAGCCAGCGACTCGCACTGGCCGTGGGCTGGCATCCGCCGCAGTACGTGCCAGCTGACCAGCGGTGGCGGCCAAGGCGAAGCCTTCATCAGCGAAGCGGTCTTCACCAATATGGAACGGCACCACTGCATAACTGTTGCTGGTGATCACCCCAGCACCGGCTTCGATATAGGCCGCATGCACCGCCACTACGGCTTCCGGCGCTTCGCTCAGTGCAAGTGCCGACCACTCCGGCTGGCGGAACGGCGCGCCTCGGCGCTGCAGCTCCCGACCCATACCGCCATCAAGAATTTCCAACGTCCGATCGCCCATATAACTTCCGCTTATATTGATATGAATAATATTCACTGGTGGCTTTAAACTTATAACTATTAAATATCGAAATCTGATTTTTTAACAACTTTTTCCAGGTGTCTTCATGCGTTTGCCTTCCTTGATTTGCGCAGGCCTTCTGGCCCTGAGCGCCACCTCTGCAGCCTTTGCCGGTGCCACACTGGACCGCGTCGAGTCGCGCAAGGAAGTCGTCAACGTACTGATGGAGAGCTACCCGCCGTTCTCCTTCCTCAATGAACAGAACCAGCTCGATGGTTTTGACGTCGATGTGGCCAAGGCGGTCGCGGCCAAGCTCGGCGTAAAGCTGCGACTGGAAACACCCTCCTGGGATGTCATTGCTGCGGGCCGCTGGAGTGGTCGCTACGACCTGTGCATCTGTTCGATGACGCCAAGCAAGGCCCGCGCCGAGGTGTTCGACTTCCCGGTGGAGTACTACGCCTCGCCTGCGGTGATCGTGGTCAACGCCAAGGATGAGCGGATTCACACGGCCAAGGACCTCGACGGCCTCAAGGTCGGCCTGACCAGCGCCTCCAGCTATGAGAGCTACCTGAACAAGAACCTGGTTATCGAAGGCGCGGAAGACAAGAAGATCGAGTACCCCTTCGACTTCGTCCAGATTGCCCCCTATGACACCGACAACGTCGCCTTCCAGGACCTCGGCCTGGGTGCAGGCGTGCGCCTGGATGCGATCCTGACCAACTTGGTGACCGCGCAGCCACGCCTGGCCCAGGACAAGCGCTTCAAACTGGCAGGCGCGCCGCTTTACGAAGAGCCCAACTCAGTCGCCATCGAGAAAGGCGATCCAGAGTGGGACGCCAAGCTGCGGCAAGTGTTCGCCGAGCTGAAGGCCGATGGCACGCTGGCCAAGCTGTCGCAGAAGTGGATCGGCGCCGACATCAGTAAATGAGCGCCCATCAACCTGCACCCAAGCCCGTCGCCTCCGCGACGGGTTCACGCCTGTTCGGCTTTCGCACCCGTCTGTACCTGACGTGGCTGGTACTGCTGTTGCTGTTCGTGGGTTTCTTTCTCAGCTTTGATCTGAAATTCTCGATCATCGTCGAGAAGTTCCCCAACCTGGCAGGCTTCAAGCTGGGCCCCAATGGCTTCCTGCAGGGCGCTGCGCTGACCCTGTTCCTGTGCTTGTGCTCTATGGTGGTGTCGGTGCTGTTGGGCTTTGCCGCCGCCTTGGCACGGTTGTCGAAGAGTGCCCTGCTGTTCGGCGTGGCCAGCTTCTACACCTCGTTCTTCCGCGGCACGCCGCTGCTGATCCAGATCCTGTTGATCTACCTCGGCTTGCCCCAAGTAGGCCTGGTGCCAGGTGCAATCGCAGCGGGCATCATCGCCCTGTCGCTAAACTATGGCGCTTACCTGAGCGAAATCTTCCGAGCCGGCATCATTGGCGTTGCCGTGGGCCAGCGCCAGGCAGCGCTCGCCCTGGGCATGCGCCCGGTGGCGATCTTCTGGCACATCACCCTGCCCCAGGCCATGCGCACCATCATCCCGCCGAGCGCCAACCAGTTCATCTCGATGCTCAAGGACTCGTCGCTGATTTCGGTGATGGGTGTCTGGGAAGTGATGTTCCTGGCCCAGTCGTATGGGCGCTCAAGCTATCGCTACCTGGAGATGCTGACGACAGCTGCAGTGATCTACTGGGTGCTGTCGATCCTGCTCGAACTGGCCCAGGCCAGGCTGGAGCGGCATTTTGGCAAGGGCTATCAGCGCTAGGTCCAGCGCAACCGAGGGGGTATTTGAGCTAGCGCCGCCCGCATCGCAAGGGGCCTGACAACCACCCAAAAAAAGGGGAGCATCCGCTCCCCAGAGGTTAACCGCTTGTAGATGAGGGCTTATGTCAGCCCTCGATCTCGATCAGGATCTCACCCGGCGTCACGCGATCGCCCTTGGCCACGTGGATGGCAACGACCTTACCGGCGATGGCCGCCTGCACTTCGGTTTCCATCTTCATCGCTTCGGTGATCAGCACTGCCTGGCCGGCCTTGACTGTGTCGCCTTCCTTGACCAGCACATCGACGATGTTGCCCGGCATGGTAGTGCTGACGTGGCCTGGCGCGCTGGCCTGCTTGCGCTTGCTGCTGCCGCCGCCGACAAACTCGTTGAGGGGCTCGAACACTACTTCTTCCGGCATGCCGTCGATCGACAGGTAGAAGTGGCGCTTGCCTTCGGCCTTGACGCCCACGCCGGTGATGTCGACGCGGTAGGTTTCACCGTGCACATCGATGACGAACTCGGTCGGCACACCTTCACCCCCCGGGGCGGCGACCGCACCGGCTTCCGGGATCGGCAGCAGCGCTTCAGGGGTCAGGGTGCCGGCTTCACGCTCTTCGAGGAACTTACGGCCAATGTCCGGGAACATGGCGAAGGTAAGCACATCTTCCTCGCTGTGCGCCAAGGCGCCGATGTCGGCACGCAGTTTGGCCATTTCCGGCTTGAGAAGATCGGCCGGGCGTACATCGATTACGTCTTCGCTGCCGATCGCCTGGCGGCGCAGTTGCTCGTTGACCACGCCAGGCGCCTTGCCGTAACCGCCTTGCAGGTACAGCTTCACTTCGTTGGTGATGGTCTTGTAGCGTTCGCCGGCCAGTACGTTGAAGAACGCCTGGGTACCGACGATCTGCGAGGTCGGGGTCACCAGAGGTGGGAAGCCAAGGTCTTCTCGCACCCGCGGGATCTCGGCCAGCACTTCGTTCATGCGGTTGAGTGCGCCCTGCTCCTTGAGCTGGTTGGCAAGGTTGGAAATCATCCCGCCTGGCACCTGGTTGACCTGCACGCGGGTGTCCACCGCAGTGAACTCGCTTTCGAACTGGTGGTACTTCTTGCGCACGGCATAGAAGTACAGGCCGATTTCCTGCAGCAGTTCCAGGTCCAGACCGGTGTCGAACTCGCTGCCCTTGAGCGCGGCAACCATCGATTCGGTACCCGGGTGGCTGGTCCCCCAGGCGAAGCTCGAGATGGCGGTGTCGATATGGTCAGCACCGTTTTCCACAGCCTTGAGCTGGCACATGGCGGCCAGGCCGGCGGTGTCATGGGAGTGGATGAACACCGGCAGCGACTGCTCGGCCTTCAGCGCCTTGACCAGCTCGCCGGTGGCATACGGGGTCAAAAGGCCAGCCATGTCCTTGATCGCCACCGAGTCGCAACCCATGGCTTCCATCTGTTTGGCCTGGTTCACGAAGGCTTCGATGGTATGCACCGGGCTGGTGGTGTAAGCGATGGTGCCTTGGGCGTGCTTACCGGCAGCCTTCACCGCCTCGATGGCCACGCGCAGGTTACGCACGTCGTTCATTGCGTCGAAGATGCGGAACACGTCGATACCGTTGACCGCCGCCTTGGCGACGAACGCCTTGACCACGTCATCGCTGTAGTGGCGGTAGCCCAGCAGGTTCTGCCCGCGCAGAAGCATCTGCAGGCGGGTATTGGGCAGCGCATTGCGCAGTTTGCGCAGGCGCTCCCACGGGTCTTCCTTGAGAAAGCGCACGCAAGCATCGAAAGTGGCGCCGCCCCACACTTCCAGCGACCAGTAGCCGACCTTGTCGAGCTTGTCGCAGATCGGCAGCATGTCTTCGGTCCGCATGCGGGTAGCCAGCAGGGACTGGTGGGCGTCACGCAGGATTGTGTCGGTAACAAAGATCTTCTTGGACATTCTTATCTCCTCATGGCGACAAGCTTGAAGCTACGAGCCGCAAGAAAAAGCCGATTCGCTTCAACTTGCAGCGGGTCGCTCACAGCTTGCAGCTGCATTCATAGGCCTGCGTGGGCGGCGATGGCGGCGGCGATGGCCAGGGCCAGCTCTTCGGGTTTGCGCTTGATCGAGTAGTTGGTCAGTTCAGGGTGGCTTTCGACGAAGCTGGTGTTGAACTGGCCGCTACGGAATTCCGGATTGCGCAGGATTTCCTGGTAGTACGCGGCGGTGGTCTTCACCCCTTGCACGCGCATGTCGTCCAGGGCCCGCAGGCCACGGTCCATGGCTTCTTCCCAGGTCAACGCCCACACCACCAGTTTCAGGCACATGGAGTCATAGAACGGTGGGATGGTGTAACCGGTGTAGATCGCTGTATCGGTGCGCACACCCGGGCCGCCAGGGGCGTAGTAACGGGTGATCTTGCCGAAACTGGGCAGGAAGTTGTTCTTCGGGTCTTCGGCGTTGATGCGGAACTGCAACGCGTAGCCGCGGTGCTGAATATCTTCCTGCTTGACCGACAGCGGCAGGCCCGAGGCGATGCGGATCTGCTCGCGGACCACGTCGATACCGGTGATTTCTTCGGTGATGGTGTGCTCGACCTGCACGCGGGTGTTCATTTCCATGAAGTACACCTCGCCATCGGCGAGCAGGAACTCCACAGTACCGGCGTTCTCGTAGTTCACAGCCTTGGCTGCCCGGACCGCCAGGTCACCGATGTAGGCACGCTGTTCGGGGGTGAGCTGGGGGCTTGGGGCAATTTCGATGAGCTTCTGGTTGCGGCGCTGGATCGAGCAGTCACGCTCGAACAGGTGCACCACATTGCCGAAGCTGTCGCCCAGGATCTGCGCCTCGATGTGCTTGGGGTTGACGATGCACTTTTCCAGGAACACTTCCGCTGAACCGAAGGCCTTGGTAGCTTCGGAGATGACGCGGGGGAAGTTCTGCTCCAGCTCTTCACGGCTGTTGCACCGGCGAATGCCCCGGCCGCCACCGCCGGAGGTGGCCTTGAGCATCACTGGGTAACCGATACGCTCGCCTTCGCTCAGGGCTTCGTGGATGTCGGCAACGTTGCCTTCGGTGCCTGGGGTAACGGGCACGCCGGCCTGAATCATGGTGCGGCGCGCTTCGGTCTTGTCGCCCATGCGGCGAATGACGTCGGCGGCCGGGCCGATGAACTTGATACCGCGCTCGGCGCAGATCTCTGCCAGCTCCGCGTTTTCCGACAGGAACCCGTAGCCCGGGTGCAGGGCATCACAGCCGGTTTCCACAGCAAGATTCACCAGCTTGCGCGGGTTCAGGTAACCAGCCAGCGGCTCGGCACCAATGCTGTAGGCCTCGTCAGCGCGCTTGACGTGCAAGGCGTGACGGTCGGCGTCGGAATAGATCGCGACAGAGCGAATGCCCATCTCGGCGCAGGCACGCACGATGCGGACTGCGATTTCACCCCGGTTGGCGATCAGGATTTTTTTTATCACTGGAGTCTTCCCAAAGCCGTAGGAACAGTCGAGCCGGTTCTACCGGTCGGCGCGTGACCAAGCGTCGCTGGCCAGTCGCACATTCACCCTAGCGCTGTAGGTCGATAAACAAAAATCAATATTTGTTAGAGGCTGTATTAGCAAAAGCTTATAGTTAGGTAACAAGGTTTTACCGGAGCTTAGAATAAAAATGCGTAAGTCCTTGATGCGTATGACTTTGCGTCAGTTGCAGGTCTTCAATGAGGTGTGCGATTTGCGCTCATACAGCCGCGCCGCCGAGGAGATGGCGCTGACGCAACCCGCCGTTAGTCTACAAATTCGTCAGCTGGAAGAGCTGGTAGGGCAGCCGCTGTTCGAATACGTCGGCAAGAAGCTTTACCTGACCGAAGCCGCCGAGGCGCTGCAGCGCGCCAGCCGGGACATCTTCGGGCGCCTGGAAAGCCTCGACATGCAGCTTTCCGACATGCAGGGCTCACTGCAAGGGCAACTGAAACTGGCGATCGAATCCAGCGCCAAATACTTCGTCCCACACCTGTTCGCCGCCTTCAAGCAACGTCACCCGGAGGTCAACCTGACCCTTACCGTGGTCAACCGCGCCCAGGCGATTCGGCGCCTTTCCGACAACCGCGACGACCTGATCATCATGTCCATGGTGCCGCAGGACATGGGCCTGGAGTTCCTGCCGTTTCTCAACAACCCGATCATCGCCGTGGCGCCGCCGGACCATGCGTTGTGCAAACTGGAGCAGTTGCGCCTGCAGGACCTGGAGCCTCATACACTGCTGGTCCGTGAACAGGGCTCAGGGACGCGCAAAGCCTGCGAGGAGTACTTCAAGGACAAGCGTGTGCACTTCACCCAGACGCTGGAGGTAGCGTCGGCCGATGCCCAGCGCGAATGCGTCATCGCCGGCCTTGGTGTCGCCCTGCTGACCCGCCATGCAGTGAACATGGAGCTGGCCATGGGCGTGCTCAAGGAATTGCCAGTGGAGGAACTACCGCTGTACCGCAGCTGGTGTGTGGTGCAGGCCAAGGCCAAGCGGCAGTCACCGGTAGCCTTGGCCTTTCTGGCTTTCATTCGCAGCGAACGTGCGCTGATCAGCGCGCTTGTTGAGCGCTTTTCGGGGAAGCTGCCGCTGAAGTCTGCCACACCGTGAGGGCTTGCAGCTCCGGGTAGTCTGCAAGGTCGCGCAGCAGTTGACGTTGGTCGCAGTAGCTTTCGATCGCACGGCGGTACTCCATGCGGCGCTGATCTTTTTCCTGCTGTTTGCGAGCCTTGGCGCTAGGTAGGTAAGAGCCATCGAAATCACGAGCCATGCCTGTCTCCCTGATCGAGTGCGGGGAGTTTCAGACTGGCTCGAGCGCTTTACCGTTTTGCTGAGGATTGGTGACAAATCGATGAAATTTGCAGATTCTTCCGCAATTGCCTATCAGTCATCCATCGCCTTGATCGACTTGGGCGACAACCGCAGGCTGCGCAAGCTGCGCTTCACACTCTTGAGGTGATTGACCAGGCTCGGCCCACGGGCCATGGCCACGCCCATGGCCAGCACATCGATCACTACCAGGTGGGCGATACGCGAGGTCAGCGGGGTGTAGATTTCAGTGTCTTCGTGCACATCGATCGCCAGGTTGACGGTCGAAAGCTCGGCCAGTGGGGTCTGGCTGGGGCACAGGGTGATCAGGTTGGCGCCGCTCTCACGCACCAGGTTGGCGGTGATCAAAAGGTCCTTGGAGCGCCCGGACTGGGAAATGCATACCGCCACGTCGCCTGGCTTGAGGGTGACCGCCGACATGGCCTGCATGTGCGGGTCGGAGTACGCGGCGGCACTGAGCAACAGGCGGAAAAACTTGTGCTGCGCGTCTGCAGCAACCGCGCCGGATGCACCAAAGCCATAGAACTCCACACGTTGCGCCTGCGCCATGGCACTCACCGCCTGTTGCAACGCGTGCGGGTCAAGGTGCTCGCGCACTTCCATCAGGGTGTGCAAGGTAGTGTCGAAAATCTTCAGGCTGTAATCGGCAACCGAGTCGTCCTCATGGATGGCGAACTGCCCGAAGCTGGCGCCGGCAGCCAGGCTCTGCGCCAGCTTGAGCTTGAGGTCCTGAAAACCTGAACAGCCGATCGCCCGGCAGAACCGCACGATGGTCGGCTCGCTGATACCCACGCTGTGTGCAAGGTCCGCCATCGAGCTGTGCATGACGGCAGCCGGGTCCAGCAGCACGTGGTCGGCCACTTTCAGTTCCGATTTGCGCAGCAGGTGGCGCGATTGGGCGATATGTTGCAACAGATTCACGGGCTGGACTCGGTTATGATCGGCTGGCCGGGATGTAGCTTTCTTGTAGTTATACTACATGGACGCCAACCCGCCCAGTTAAACGAACGTGGAGAGTGGTGGTTTGACTATTCCTTGCGACATTCTGGTGTTCGGCGGCACTGGCGATCTGGCCCTGCACAAACTGCTGCCGGCGCTCTATCACCTGTATCGCGAGGCACGCCTGAACATTGCCGTGCGCATCATTGCCCTGGCCCGGCGCAACCTGTCGCGCAATGAGTACCTGAAGCTCGCCGAACGCCATTGCCGAGTGCAGATCGCCCGGAGTGATTTCGACGAAGAAGTGTGGCAACGCTTTTGCGCACGCCTGGACTACTTTCCCATGGACGCCGCGCAAAGTGCCGACTTCGGGCGCCTGGCGCGCTACCTCGGCGAGCCTGGCGGGCTGACCCGCATCTATTACCTGGCCACCGCGCCCAATCTGTTCGTGCCGATTGCCAACCACCTACGGGTGGCGGGCCTGGCCGACCATGAGGCGCGTATCGTGCTGGAAAAGCCGATTGGCCATTCGCTGGAGTCGGCCACCGCCATCAACGAAGCGATCGGCGCGGTGTTCGAGGAATCTCAGGTGTTTCGCATCGACCACTACCTGGGCAAGGAGACCGTGCAGAACCTCATGGCTCTGCGTTTCGCCAATGCGCTGCTTGAACCGGTGTGGCGCAACGGGCAGGTCGATCATGTGCAGATCAGCGTCTGTGAAACCCTCGGTGTAGAAAACCGGGGCGGCTACTACGATCGGTCCGGGGCCACCCGCGACATGCTGCAGAACCACCTGCTGCAGCTGCTGTGCCTGGTAGCCATGGAGCCGCCTGCGCAGTTCGAGGCCGAGGCGGTACGCGACGAGAAGGTCAAGATTCTGCGCGCCCTCAAGCCAATCACCGGCCAGGACGTTCAGGACAAGACCGTGCGCGGTCAGTACGGTGCCGGGCACATCGGCGGCCAGGAAGTGCCCGCCTACTACTTCGAGAAGGACGTGGACAATGACAGCGACACCGAAACCTTCGTCGCCGTCCACGCCCACATCGACAATTGGCGCTGGGCTGGCGTGCCTTTCTATCTGCGCACCGGCAAACGCATGGCACGACGCTCGTCGCAGATCGTCATCCAGTTCAAGCCCGTCCCCCACGAGCTGTTCAACGGTGGCCAGGTCAACCAGCTGTTGATCCGGCTACAGCCCGACGAGCGCATCAGCTTGCGCATGATGACCAAAAGCCCCGGCAAAGGCATGCGCCTGGAGCCGGTGGACCTTGACCTCAACCTGGCGCAGGTGTTCGGCCAGACGCGTCGCTGGGAAGCCTATGAACGCCTGCTGCTGGACGTGCTGGAAGGTGATTCGACGCTGTTCATGCGGCGTGACGAGGTGGAAGCCGCCTGGGCTTGGGTCGACCCGATCATCAAGGGTTGGGAGGAGCATTTTCAGGCCCCCCGCCATTATGCGGCCGGCAGCAATGGCCCCGACCAGGCCAACAGCCTGTTGGCCAGGCACGGCAGGCACTGGCATGGCTGAAGAGGTACGCCACGCAACGATGGGCGGCGGCGCGGCAGGGTGAATATTTATACAGTAGGCGTTTGCCCCGTAACCGGCCTGCCCCTAGAATGGGCGGATGCACACAGATGACCTCTCCCTCCTGCTGAACTCCCTCAACGATGCCCAACGCCAGGCCGTCGCGGCCACGCTCGGGCGTCAGCTGGTGCTTGCTGGCGCCGGTTCCGGTAAAACCCGCGTGCTGGTGCACCGCATCGCCTGGCTGATCCAGGTCGAACAGGCCTCGCCGCACTCGATCCTGTCGGTGACCTTCACCAACAAGGCCGCCGCCGAGATGCGCCAGCGCATCGAGCAATTGCTGGGCATCAACCCGGCCGGCATGTGGGTGGGCACCTTCCACGGCCTGGCGCATCGGTTGTTGCGCGCTCACTGGCAGGAAGCCCGTCTGGTGCAGAACTTCCAGATCCTCGACAGTGATGATCAGCAGCGCCTGGTCAAGCGGGTGATCCGTGAGCTTGGCCTCGATGAGCAGCGCTGGCCCGCGCGCCAGGCCCAGTGGTTCATCAATGGGCAGAAGGACGAAGGCCTGCGCCCACAGCATATCCAGCCCGGTGGCGACCTGTTCCTGGGGACCATGCGCAGCATCTACGTGGCCTACGAGCAGGCCTGCGAACGCGCCGGGGTGATCGACTTCTCCGAGCTCCTGCTGCGGGCCCTGGACCTGTGGCGCGACCACCCGGGCCTGCTCGAACACTACCAGCGGCGCTTCCGTCACCTGCTGGTGGACGAGTTCCAGGACACCAACGCCGTGCAGTACGCCTGGCTGCGCCTGCTGGCTGGCAAGGGCGGCGGCAGCCTGATGGCCGTGGGCGACGACGACCAGTCGATTTACGGCTGGCGCGGCGCCAAGATTGAAAACATTCACCAGTACACGGCTGACTTCCCTGATGCCGAGATGATCCGCCTGGAGCAGAACTACCGCTCCACCGGCGGCATCCTCAAAGCCGCCAACGCGCTGATCGCAAACAACAGCGGGCGCCTGGGCAAAGAGCTGTGGACCGACCTGGGCGAAGGCGAGCCTCTGACCCTTTATGCGGCTTACAACGAGCATGACGAAGCGCGCTACGTGGTCGAGACCATCGAGAGCCTGATCAAGCAAGGCAATTCGCGCAGCGACATCGCCATTCTTTATCGCTCCAATGCCCAGTCGCGCGTGCTGGAAGAAGCGCTGCTGCGCGAGCGCATCCCCTACCGCATCTATGGTGGGCAGCGCTTCTTCGAGCGCGCCGAGATCAAGAACGCCATGGCTTACCTGCGCTTGATGGAAGGCCGTGGCAACGACGCCGCGCTCGAACGGGTGATCAATGTGCCGCCGCGTGGCATCGGTGAAAAAACCGTCGAGGCCATCCGCGAACATGCGCGCCACGGTCAGTTGTCGATGTGGGGCGCCATGTGCCAGTTGCTGGCAGCCAAGGCACTCAAAGGCCGGGCCGCCAGTGCATTGGGCGCTTTCATCGAGCTGATCGAAAGCCTGGCTGGCAAAGTCGCGGACATGCCCCTGCATACCATGACGCAGACGGTCATCGAGCAGTCCGGCCTGATCATCTATCACCAGGAAGAAAAGGGTGAAAAGGGCCAGGCACGGGTAGAAAACCTTGAGGAACTGGTCAGCGCCGCTCGCAACTTCGAAACCACTGACGATGACGCCGACCTTTCGCCGCTGTCGGCCTTCCTCGGCCATGCTTCGCTTGAAGCCGGAGAGGCCCAGGCTGACGAGCACGAAGACAGCATTCAGCTGATGACGTTGCACAGCGCCAAGGGCCTGGAATTCCCCTACGTCTTCCTGGTAGGCATGGAAGAAGGCCTGTTCCCGCACAAGATGAGCCTGGAAGAGCCAGGCCGCCTGGAAGAAGAGCGCCGCCTGGCGTACGTGGGCATTACCCGCGCCATGCGCCAGCTATTCATGACCTATGCCGAAACGCGTCGCCTGTATGGCAGTGAGACCTACAACAAGGTGTCACGATTCGTACGTGAAATTCCGCCTGGCCTGGTTCAGGAAGTGCGTCTTTCGAACAGCGTCAGCCGCCCGTTCGGCGGCGCCAAGAGCACCAGCGCCAGCAGCCTGTTCGCCAATGCCAACATTCCGCAGACCGCTTTCAATCTGGGCCAGCGGGTACAGCATTCGGTATTCGGTGAAGGCGTGATCCTCAACTTCGAGGGTTCCGGCGCACAGGCGCGTGTGCAGGTGAACTTTGCCGAAGGCAGCAAGTGGCTGATGCTTGGCTATGCCAAGCTCGAAGCTATCTGAAGCCTGTGGGGCGCGCTGAAATATTTAGGCAAAAGCTGGAAACATTATGTCGCTGGTCATGTGCACAGGAACCTGTGCAACATGACGCGCGTGCAATCCACAACAGGGGAAATCCCATTTATGCAACGTTTTCTTAGCATCGCACTGGCGCTTTGCGTCGGCCTGACGCTGAGCCTGGACGCCAACGCCAAGCGCTTCGGCGGCGGCAAGAGCTCGGGCTCCGCGCCTATCCACCAGACCCGCCAGGCTACGCCAACCACGCCCGCCGCTGCACCGACCGCTCCTGGCCGTGCACCGGCCGCCGCCAGCGGTGCTTCGCGCTGGCTGGGCCCACTGGCCGGCCTCGCCGCCGGTGGCCTGCTGGCGTCCATGTTCATGGGTGACGGCTTCGAGGGCCTACAGATCATGGACTTCCTGATCGTCGCCCTGATCGCGTTCCTGGTGTTCCGCTTCATCGCCGCACGGCGCCGCCAGCAGCAGCCGCAGATGGCCGCTCCGGGCCACGCACCGTTCCAGCGTGAAGCCCACGGCCAGCCTGCCCAGCCGTCGATCTTCGGTGGTTCGGCTGCACCTGCAGCGCCAGCCGCGCCGGTCATCAACGCCCCGGCCTGGTTCAACGAGCAGAGCTTCCTGGCCGCAGCCCGTAGCCACTTCCAGTCGCTGCAGCAGCACTGGGATGCCAACGAGATGGACAAGATCGCCGAGTTCGTCACCCCGCAGATGCTCGAGTTCCTCAAGCGTGAGCGTGCTGATCTGGGTGATGGTTTCCAGGCTACCTACATCGATAACCTCGATGTGCAACTGGACGGTGTCGACGATCGTGCCGACCGCACCGACGCCACCCTGACCTTCCGTGGCGTGTCGAAGACCTCGCGCTTCGACCAGGGCGAACCTTTCAGCGAAAGCTGGCACATGGTTCGTGCCCCGGGCGAGAACCAGCCTTGGCTGGTCGCCGGTATCCGCCAAAACGGTTAACCGTCGCACGTTGCACAAAAAACCCCGGGCTAGCCCCGGGGTTTTTGCTTTTGCCAGACCGCCCTACTAGGGTATAACGCGCAGCGATGTCATCAAGGTTGGAGGAAATGAACCGTGGAAGAAGTGATCGAACAACTCCGTGAAGCCAATGAACCGGTACCGGTGCCCCTGGAGCTTCCCGACGAGGACCAACTGGTCGAGATCGAGGAACAACTGTTCATCAACATTCCGTTCGTATTCAAAGAATTCCTCTTGACCGTCAGCGACGTGGTGTACGGCTCCCTGGAGCCGGTCACCGTCACCGATCCCCAGTCACATACCTACCTGCCCGACGTGGCCGCCAATGCCTGGGATGCTGGAGTACCGCGTGACCTGATCCCGCTGTGCCAGGACGGCGACAATTTCTACTGCGTCGAGGAAGACGGCACGGTGGTGTTGTGGGATGCCGACGAGGAAGGGGTTGGTGAAGACAGCTGGGAATCGGTCTGGCACTGGGCACGGGACGTCTGGCTGGAAAGCTGATGACTTGCACGGTCGCCAGGCTTTAAGGGCCTGGCGACATCGTTACCGCACCGTCCACTCCCACAATGGTGGAATCCAGCGCAGAGACCCTCCCGCTCAGTGCGTGTTTTCCCGGCTGTTTTCCAGCGTCTCCAGCAGGGCGATCTGCATCCGCGAATGCACGCGGATGAACCAGCGCCACAGCACCGCCACCACTATCGCGGCCACCACGGCGATGATCAGCAGCAATTCGTTGGTCGGCAGGATGCTTGCCGACAACGCCGACAGCAGCAGGAAGATGACCAGCAGTGACAGCAGCGGGATCACTTCGGCCACTACACGGCGAACGCGCTGGGTATGGCGCCCTGCCATTTCCGGTTTGACACCCATCTCCGCCAACAGCATCGACAACGCTTTGAGCTTGCGATAGGCAGCGATAAGGAAGGGCAGCGACAACAACAGCGCCGCGCCCCAGATTATCGCCTTTTGCTGGCTGACATCGCTCACCCATTCACTGAGCCAAGTACCGATACGTACAGCGAAATAGCCGCCGCTGAAGAAAATCGCGATCACCAGCGCCAGGTTGACACCCACCTGCAGCAGGATGCGCCGGATCATCGCGGCCAGCATCGCGCTTTCACCCTGCGGCTGGATACTGCGCAGCCATTCGCCATACAGCGACAGCACGCGCGACAGCCGGCTCGGCATCACCTTGCCCAGCTTCAGCGACAGCGGGTCCGCAGCGCGGATGAGATAGGGCGTGAGCAACGTGGTGATGGCCGAAACAGCCACCGCAACCGGGTAGAGGAAGTCACTGGTAACCTGCAGCGTCATGCCCAAGGCCGCAATGATGAAAGAGAACTCGCCGATCTGTGACAGCCCCATGCCCACGCGCAGCGAGGTACGGCCGTCGTTGCCGGCAATGAATGCACCCATGCCGCAGGACAGCATTTTGCCCAGCACCACCGCTACGGTGATCACCACAATCGGCCAGGCGTAGTCGAGCAGCACGTTCGGGTCGATCATCAAGCCAATGGCGACGAAGAATATGGCGCTGAACAAGTCACGTACCGGCTCGATCAGCCGTTCGATCTTCAGCAACTGGCGGGATTCGGCCATGATCGCACCGATCAGGAAAGCCCCCAGCACCATGCTGTACTCGAGTTTGACCACCAGCAGGCAGAAGCCGAAGCACAGGCCCAGGACGGTGATCAGCAGCATCTCGTTGCTTTCGAATTTCGCCACGTAGGCCAGCAGTCGCGGCACCAGCAAAATGCCGATGACCAGCGCCACGATCATGAACAGTGACAGCTTGCCGACCGTGGAAAAGACCTCACCGGAACTGACCGTACCGCTGACCGCAATCCCCGATAGCAGGGCTATGATGCCGATGCCGAGAATGTCCTCGACGATCAGCACGCCGAAGATCAGCTGAGCAAAACGCTCGTTTTTCATCTTCAGGTCGTTGAGTGCCTTGACGATGATGGTGGTCGAGGAAATCGCCAGGATCGCACCGAGGAACAGCGAGTCCATGGTGCTCCAGCCAAACCAGCGGCCGATCTCGAAACCGATCCAGATCATCAGGACGATTTCCAGAAACGCTGCAATGAACGCCGTGGCCCCCACCTTGAACAGCTTGCGCAGGCTGAACTCAAGGCCCAGGCAGAACATCAGGAAGATCACCCCCAGCTCAGCGAGGGTCTTGATGGTGTCTTCATCGTGAATCAGGCCGAACGGCGGGGTGTGCGGGCCGATGATGAAACCGGCAACGATGTAGCCCAGCACTACTGGCTGCTTGAAGCGATGAAACAGAATGGTCACTACCCCGGCGACCAGCATGATCACTGCCAGATCCTGGATGAAGCTGATGGCATGCATGGCGCGATACTCCTTTTCGTTGCCCGGGCAAACCGCTCCTCTGCCAAGGAAAACCCGAGCGAGCAGCAAGTACATACTGTATTGAATGCAGGAAGGCCCATGTTGCATGGGCGTACTCAGGTTAACATCGCACCCCGCCGCATATTGCCGACGCAATATGTAGAAACAGATCGGCCGAGCAACGGCCCCTGATGGCATGATCGGCGTGACGACGGAGCGTCTGTCAGCGTCCCGTATCAGGAAGGCAAACTTCAAGAGGGGAAACAGAAAGTGTCAGCAGATACCCGCCCCGATTCAGCGCAACCTCACCGTGAGCACACTATGGAACCTGGAAACGCCCAGCTGAGCATGACCGTCCTGATGACCCCGGACATGGCCAACTTTTCTGGCAACGTACATGGCGGCACCTTGCTCAAGTATCTCGATGAAGTGGCGTATGCCTGCGCTAGCCGCTATGCCGGCAGCTATGTGGTAACCCTGTCGGTCGATCAGGTGATTTTCCGCGAGCCGGTGCACGTGGGCGAACTGGTGACGTTCCTGGCCTCGGTCAACTACACCGGCAATACCTCCATGGAGGTGGGCATCAAGGTGGTGACCGAGAACATTCGCGAACGCTCGGTGCGGCATTCCAACAGCTGCTTTTTCACCATGGTCGCGGTCGACGACAACCGCCGCCCGGTCCCGGTCCCTGCGCGTCAGCCGCAGTCCAGTGAAGAAAAGCGCCGTTTCCTGCAGGGCCAGCAACGCCGGCAGATCCGTCAGGAGCTGGAAAAGCGTTACCAGGACCTGAAGACCGACGCCCTTTAAAACGCCAGGGGCTGCGCCTCGAAGCGTACCCGCGGATGAGCGATGCGGTCCTGAGCGCGCACCAACTGCAGTTCGTAGCTGGCGCAGGCCTGGGTTTCCAGCAGCACCTCATGCACAGCTGCCGCGGTGTATTCGAAGGCTTGCACCCAGCTGTCGCCCAACAGCACCCGGGCCAGGAACAGCCCTGAGGTCAAGTCCCCTACCCCGACCGGCTGGCGAGGGAATGCCAGCAGCGGGCGGCGCAAGTGCCAGCTGTGGTCATGGGTGACCAGCAACATTTCAAACATGTCTTCGCAACGCCCCGGGTAGGCCAGGTGCTTGACCAGCACAACCTGCGGGCCACGCTCGAGCAGGCCGCGAGCCATGTCCATGCAATCTTCCAGGCTTTGCGCGCGCCGGCCACAAAAACTGTCCAGCTCCAGCTGGTTGGGGCACAGGATGTCAGCCTGGGCAACCGCATCGTCCAGCAGGAACTCGCTCACCTCCTGGGGCACGATGCAGCCCTTCTCCGCATGCCCCATGACCGGGTCGCACAGGTACAGCGCCTTCGGGTTGACCGCCTTGATCCGCTCTACACCTGCCAATATCGCCCGCCCCTGCTCGGCGCTACCCAGATAGCCCGAGAGCACGGCATCGCAATGCCCCAGTTCGCCAATGTTGGAAATACCTTCCACCAACGCAGGAATTTGCGCTGGAGCAAGCACTTCGCCCGCCCACTGGCCATACTGAGTGTGGTTGGAGAACTGCACGGTATTGAGCGGCCAGACATTGACCCCGATACGCTGCATGGGGAACACCGCGGCGCTGTTGCCGGCGTGGCCGAACACCACGTGGGACTGAATGGCGAGCAGGTGCGGAGTGCGTTTCATGCGGGCGTTTTCCAAAGCTGTTTCAAGGATTGTGCGTCGCGCAGTATGAACTCGATTGCCACCTGTACGACAGACCAGGGACGCAGTTAAGCTGGATCGACCTGTTTGGAGCATACGCAAATGTTGACCCTGGAGAATCTCTTCGTCCTGATGCTGGTGGCCACGGCAGGCGCTTGGTTATGGCACAACCACGGGCTGCGCGAGAAAGCCTTGGAACGGGTCAAACAGCATTGTGCCAAGCTGGATCTGGAGCTGCTCGACGATGCCGTCGCGCTCAAGCGCATCGCATTCCTGCGCGATGCCAACGGCAGAAAGCGCCTGGCCCGCGTGTATGCCTTCGAGTTCACTGTCACCGGCGAACAACGCCACCCGGGCACGGTGACTCAGTTTGGCGCTCATAGCGTGCAGATCGAGCTGGCGCCCTACCCGTTCGAGATCAATACGCCGCCACGGGCCGACAACGTGATCGAGATGAAGCAATGGCGCCAGGAACACAATCGCTGGCACAACTGATCACACCACCCGGCAAGCCTCCAGCGCAGCCTGCAGCGCTTGAAGGGGTTGGGGCTGGTCGAAAATAAGCTCAATGCGCGTGTCCTTGCGCCAGTCACTCGGCTGCCAAGCCGGCAAATTGCCGTCAAGGCCGTTGAAAGACTGCCACCCCTGCGGGCTGTGGATAACACCTTTGGCCCGACGCCATGAGTGAGAGTCAAGCAAGCCACGCAGAGCCTGTGGATCGAATTGCTGGCTTGGGTGCCAGCGCCAGCCGACACTCCAGCCGCCCTCACCTTGCTGTGCATGACAGATTGGCTGACGTGGGTCTATCCACAGGGCGCCTGCGGCCGCTTGGTGATTGTCCACAACCCTTTTATCCACAGCAGCATCGCTCACGGCGGCTGTGGATGAATAAGGAAGTCTGGAAACTGCTAACAGCCCCTGCTCTGTCCAAACGCCCTGTTTCGCTGCAAATTCCTTATTTATCAACAACCTACTATTTTCATCAACAGCCTCGCTCTTATTGAAAACGACCAGCGCCGCGGCTGCCAGGGCCTGCTGTTGCGCATCAGGTAACGGCTCACCTCGCGCTAGCGCTTGAGCATCCACAACCATGACCATCGGCTGCAGCGTCAGCACTCCAACCCAGGGGGCCTGATTCAGTTGAGCCAGTAACTGCAAGGGGTGACCAAGACCCGAAGGTTCAATGAACAGCCGGTCGGGCCGCACCTTGCGCAACAGGCGCCCCAGCCCGACCTGAAACGGAGTGCCATTGACGCAGCACAGGCATCCACCCGCCACTTCGGCAATGGCAACCCCATCTTCATCACGGCTGAGCAGGGCCGCATCCAGGCCGATCTGGCCAAACTCATTGACCAGTACGGCCCAACGCTCGCCGGCCGGGCGCTGAGCCATAAGCTGACGGATGAGGCTGGTCTTGCCTGCACCCAAGGGGCCAGCGATGACGTGGGTAGGAATGTTCTGCAGCATGCGTTTACTTCAGGCCGAAATTCACTCCACTATGCCCCGTCACGCCAACCAGTCAAGGCTGAGCAACAGGCGAGGGTCATGGCCAGCCGGCGAGCGATGGATCAGGCCTGCCCCTTCGTTGCCTACCCATTTTTCGCCCTTCAGCAGCGCAACATCACCCGCTTGCAGTCGTTGGATGTTATCCACAGGTGCCGGTGCGAGCTGCAATCCGGCTCGTTCGATGGCTCCTTCGCACAGCCATTCGCTGCCGCAGCCCACATAAGTCGTGAGCAAGCGCACAGGCACGTTATCCACATGAAAGCGCGGGCACATGGCATTGTGCAGTACCCGCACGCGCAGACCGACCCGACGTGCACCCAACAGGCACGTATAGGCTGAAATCAGCCAGCACACATCTGCGACGAAACTCTCATAGCCCTGCAGATCAGCCGCTTCCCCCAAAAAGCCCGGCAGTAACGGCGGCTCATGCTCATGCACCTTGAGCACCCGCTGGTCCGCCAACGGTTGGCCGAGGCTGACCACCAATCCCGCGAAGTCTTCAACCTGGGCAGGCAAGCGTCGCTGCCAGACTGCCAGGTTCACGCCCTCTTGAAATATGTCGGTGAGTACCCGAGGCGATTCGCCGTGTACTTGGCGGATATCCACAGGCTGAGCCGCTGGCGTCATGCTGCCTCCTCGGTGTGCCAGGGACCGAAGGGATCCGGCAAGCGCAGCCAGCCCGCATGACCCATTTCCATCTCGTCATCGGTCAACAAGCAGGCATCCAGGTCTGTGGATAACTGGGCGAAGTCGATGTTCTGCCCAATGAACACCAGCTCCTGACGGCAGTCACCACTCTCAGCCACCCAGTGTTCAAGAATTTCTGCAGCGCTCTGTTCGTCCTGCGGCCAGTGTTCCTTTGGCACAAAACGCCACCAGCGACCGGCCAGTCCATAGCGCATCATGCCGCCAGCCTGCGACCAGCTGCCAGCCTCCTGAAACTTGCTGGCCAGCCAAAAGAAGCCTTTGGAGCGCAGTAACCGGCCATTGCTCCATTGCTTGTGGATAAAATCAAAGAAGCGTTGTGGGTGCAGCGGCCTGCGAGCTTGCCAGGTAGTAGCGGCAATGCCGTATTCCTCGGTTTCCGGCACATGCTCACCGCGCAGTTCCTGAAGCCATCCAGGTGCCTGTGCAGCCTGCTCGAAATCGAAAAGGCCGGTATCCAGGATCTGTGCCAGCGGCACCTGGCCCATGACCATCGGCAAAATCTGCGCTCGGGCATTGAGGCTGCGCAAAATGGCGATGAGCTCCTCGCGCTCATGCTGGCTGATCAGGTCGATCTTGCTCAGCAGCAGCACATCAGCAAACTCCACCTGTTCGATCAGCAGGTCGCTGATCGATCGCTCATCGTCGTCCCCCAAGGTTTCGCCACGGCTCGCCAGGCTGTCCGCCGCCTGATAATCGCGCAGGAAGTTCAGGCCATCGACCACCGTCACCATGGTGTCCAGCCGTGCCATGTCGCTCAAGCTACGGCCCTGCTCATCGCGGAAAGTGAACGTCTCAGCTACAGGCAGCGGCTCGGAGATGCCTGTGGACTCGATCAGCAGATAATCGAACCGGCCTTCATTCGCCAGCCGTGCGACTTCCTCCAGCAGGTCCTCACGCAGGGTGCAGCAGATACAGCCGTTGCTCATCTCAACCAGCTTTTCTTCAGCCCGATTCAGGCTGACATTACGCTGGACCTCACTGGCATCAATGTTGATTTCGCTCATGTCATTGACGATGACTGCGACACGCAGGTTGTCGCGATTACGCAGGACATGGTTGAGCAAGGTGCTTTTACCGGCACCCAGGAAGCCGGAAAGCACAGTAACGGGAAGACGATTGGGCATGGCGAAACCTCTACAGGCAGACGCATTCGAAACGATGCATTGCACAATGTTATAAAGTAACAATACAATTTCGCCAAGCCGTACTCGTCGGATGAGTAACCGGAGATGGAAATGAACCTGTCACCTGCCGCCCTGTTGCTGCTGCTCGCTGCGCCTACATCCTTGCTTGCGATGCCTCAGCAAAACACGCTGGCGGTATGTACACGCAGCGCGACGCTGTTGGCCTGCAAGGACGCCAATGGCAGTTACTACAGCGTGCGTACGGAGGGCAGCCACTTCTACCTGCGCGGTTTCGACAGTGCGACGCGCCGCTTATGGGCGCAAACCAACAGCCGCTATGGAGCGCTGACATTCTTCACCGGCCTGGCCAGCGATGGTGAAGCCTGGGTTGGCTACAGCCGCCGAGTTGGCTGGACCTCTCTTAACCGCGTTTCCAGCTCCAACGGCCAACGGTTCAATCTGCATTGCAGCCTGGTCGGTGGCTGCCGCTGACATTTCTTTTATCTGGTATTGCCAATGACTAGCCTGACGCTCCCCGATATCGCCGCACAGACACATCAGCATGCTACGCCACTGGCCTGGGTGGGCATGTGCGGGATCGCCCAGCCCGTGCACTTCGACGGGCGTAGCGTAGCGGCCATGGCCGATGCAGGTGTAAGCCTGGAGGATGGCGCCTCGCG
Source organism: Pseudomonas sp. BNK-30 (assembly GCF_047456185.1). Lineage (NCBI taxonomy): Bacteria > Pseudomonadati > Pseudomonadota > Gammaproteobacteria > Pseudomonadales > Pseudomonadaceae > Pseudomonas > Pseudomonas sp. BNK-30. The sequence continues at coordinate 4,820,812 of NZ_CP179904.1, read as the reverse complement.
CGGTATTCATATGTCCCGGCTGTACCTGTCACTGGAGCGTCTCGAACGTCAATCGCTGACTCCGTTGGCAATCCGCCAAATACTGGCAGATTTTCTGGCTAGTCATGAGGGCCTATCCCATGCCGCCTACCTGCGTTTGACCTTCGATCATTTGTTGAAAAGGCCGGCCCTTGTCAGCCCATTGGCAGGATGGAAAAGCTACTCGATCACCGTGAATGCCAAGGTTGAAAATGGAATGTTCCACGTGGAACTATCGGTTCGCGTGCCTTATTCGTCGACCTGCCCATGCTCTGCGGCACTTGCACGGCAATTGATTCAGCAACAATTCCAGGCAGACTTTTCCGGGCAGGCAATGAACCGAGAGGCGGTCCTGGAGTGGTTGGGCAGCAGCCAGGGCATCGTTGCTACCCCCCACAGCCAACGGAGCCTGGCTGAGGTTCACGTACGGTTGGGCGAAAGCCTGGAAGTACTACCGGTCACGAAGCTGATCGACCAGATTGAGGCAAGCTTGGGCACCGCCGTTCAAACAGCCGTGAAACGCGCAGACGAACAGGCGTTCGCCTTGGCCAACGGACAGAACCTGATGTTCTGCGAAGATGCCGCCCGCCGCCTGCATGAAGCGTTGCGACAGATGGAATGGACCACGGCCTTCAAGCTGCGTGTGGTACATGCAGAAAGCCTGCATGCCCACGACGCAGTAGCCGCCAGCCATTGGCAATGGTGAGCTCTTCAGGTACGCGGCTTTACTGCTCCACAGTCATTTCCCAGCCATACCGCACGGGTATTCATACTGCCCCGTTGTTGGACACCCGAAGCATTGAATGTCCCGTTGACCTGGGTAGTGAACTCCTTATCGCTGAGGAAAGTAGCCTGGCCGGTACCCTGAGCTTTTGGGCAACTGAACTGAAACTTCCAGACATTGCCGGTCCGGTCGGTAATCTTTTGCGTGCAGCCTGACTGAGGGTCCTGCAAGGGAATATCGTTTGTTTTCACCTGCTCCGGCGTCAGGCAGGAACGCACGCCATTACCTGCTACCGCGATGCCCTGCTTGGCCAGCGCCCCTTCCATCATAGCCCTCTGCTCGGGCGGCAGGTTCTTCAGTTGGCCAAGCATGAACTGCATGTCCGGCAACGGCTTACCGTCGACCTGCATGTTGCTGGTGGTGAGCTCCCACAGACCAGGCTGCAACATCTGCGCATGCACCAGTGGGCTGGCCAGGCCAAAAGCAAGGGCCAGCATTGGCAGACGAATCTTCATGGACGAACGCTCCTCAAAATAACCGGCTCATGGCCGGGCAAAGGCTTAGACGGCAAATCCGCTTTCAGGTTGCAAGGCGGCCCTGGAAGTGTTCTGTTATCTGCTGTGTATTTGCCAAGCAGGATGCGTATGGATTACCACAGCCCCTACTTCTTCGGCTATGTGCTCGGGCTCGTTCACTTGCTTGGCATCATCGCCGCGCTGCATGCGGTGTTTACCGTGCGTACTGCCCAAGGGGCCATCGCCTGGGCCATGTCGTTGTTCTTCATTCCCTACTTCACCCTCATCCCCTACCTGGTATTCGGTGCCCGCTCCTTCAATGCCTACATCAAGGCTCGGCGCCAGGCCAACCAGGAAATGCACGTGGCCATGGCCAACCTCAACTGGCGGCCATGGGTGGAGGAAGCCCTCACCGCTCGGGAGTCACAGAGCTACGCCGCCCTGCGTGCCATGCCGAAACTTGGGCGAATGCCATGCCTGGCCAATAACCAAGTGAAGCTGTTGATCGATGGCAAGGCCACCTTCGACGCCATCTTCGCGGCTATCGAACAAGCGCGAGAAGTGGTGCTGGTACAGTTCTTCATCATCCACAACGACACCCTCGGCAAAGCACTGCAGCAACTGTTGCTGCGCAAAGCGGCCGATGGCGTGAAGGTGTTCGTGCTGTATGACAGGGTTGGCAGCCATGCCTTGCCCGCCAGCTATAGCCAGAGCCTCAGAGACGCAGGTGTACAGATCCATGCCTTCGCCACCCGCCGCGGCTGGTTCAATCGCTTCCAGGTGAACTTCCGTAACCACCGCAAGATTGTCGTGGTCGATGGGGTCACCGGTTTCATCGGCGGGCACAACGTCGGTGATGAATACCTTGGCGGCAACCCCCAGCTCTCGCCCTGGCGTGATACCCACGTGCAGATCGGCGGCCCGGTGCTGGCCTGCCTGCAGGAGTCTTTCGCCGAAGACTGGTACTGGGCAACGCGTCAGCTACCGCCACTGATCCTGCCGGACACCTATCCTGACAATGGTGTGCTGTGCCAGGCCCTGGCCAGCGGGCCGGCAGATTCCCAGGAAACCTGCTCACTGTTTTTCATCGAAGCCATCCACTCCGCGACTCGCCGCGTATGGATCACCAGCCCCTACTTCATTCCCGACGAGGCCGTGTTCGCCGCACTGCGTCTGGCCGTGCTGCGCGGTGTGGATGTGCGCATCCTGATTCCAGCGCGGCCTGACCATCGGATCGTTTACGCAGCCTCCAGCCTGTTCGCCTTCGAGGCCGTACGGGCGGGGGTACGCATGTTCCGCTATCAGCCAGGTTTCCTTCATCAGAAGGTGGTGTTGGTGGACGACGAGGTCAGTGCTATCGGTAGTGCCAACCTGGACAACCGGTCGTTCCGGCTCAACTTCGAAATTACCCTGCTGACCGTGGATCGAGATTTCGCGGATCAGGTCGAAACGATGTTGACCACTGATTTCGAGAAGGCCAGGGAAATTACGCCTGAGGACAGCAGTAAAACCCACCGCATTCAACAGCTAGGGATGCGTATTGCGCGGTTGATTTCGCCGATACTCTGATAGGTAACCGGGGCCACTGAAGCGCCCCGGGGGAATCAGCGATACAGGTCTTCACGCGTCCAGGGCAGGTCATGATGCCCATCGGCGTAGGGTTTGACGGCAAGGATCTGATGCAGGTTGATCCAGCCCTTCTGGAATGCGTAGGCGCAGCCGGCCAGGTACAGACGCCAGATGCGCAGGGTCTTTTCCGGCACCAGCGCGGCAGCCTTGTGCAACTGGTTCTCCAGGTTTTCGCTCCAGTGGTGCAAGGTCTTGGCGTAATGCAGGCGCAGGCTCTCGACGTCGACGACCTCCAGCCCGGCCGCACAGATACTTGCACTGATCATCGACAAGTGCGGCAGCTCACCGTTGGGGAATACGTAACGGTCAATGAACTCACCCGCCCCTCGCCCCACCGGACGGCCATCGACATGCTTGGCGGTGATGCCATGGTTCATCACCAGGCCGCCCTCTCGCACAGCGCCGAACAATTTCTGGCTATACAGCGCCAGGTTGGCATGCCCGACATGCTCGAACATGCCAACGCTGACCACCTTGTCGAAGCGGCCATCCTGAGGAAGGTCGCGATAGTCGAGGATCTGCAGGTCGACCCTGTCGGCCAGGCCTTCTGCCTTGACCCGTTGCCGCGCCAGCTTGAGCTGCTCTTTGCTCAAGGTAATGCCGAACACTTTCGCCCCGTACTCGCGTGCGGCAAAGCGTGAAAGCCCCCCCCAACCGCAGCCGACGTCCAATAGGTAGTCATCGGTTTGCAGGCGCAGCTTGCGGCACAAGTGGTCAAACTTGTCCTGCTGTGCCTGATCGAGGGTGTTGTCCTGCTCACGGAAGTAGGCGCAGGAATACGCCATGTCCTGATCGAGCCAGAGTTGATAGAACGCGTTGGAGACGTCGTAGTGATAGGAGATGGACTTGGCGTCTGTGCTCTTGTCGTGAGCCACACGCTGTGGCGGTGCATCATCTTCCCCCGTCAGCAAGGCTTCGCTCAGCTCATCGCACACCCGAATGGCTTCACCGATATCGCCCTCCAGCTCCAGCTTGCCTTCCACGAACGCGGCGCCCAGCTGGTCCATGGTTGGATGGGTCAGCTGAGCGATCAACTGAGGCTCCTTGACGAGGATGGTGACCTGCGGACTGGGCCCCAGATCGAACTGGTTACCGTCCCACAATTTCAGACGAAGTGGCAGATGCAGGCTCTGCAGCGCCGGCGGAAGTTGCGCAAGCATGAACGACCCTCCTTCTGGGCTCGATACATGAAATTTCGAACACCACCGAAACAGGGTAGTTCATTCGTGCGAAGTTTCCGCTGAACGAGACCAAGGTCTAGAACCAACTGATCTTATGAATACCTCAGATTGTATACAACTTAACGCTCTCAGCTTAACCTTGTGTCCATCTCGCGCTTCTTCATCTGGAGTAGAAAACCCATGAAATCCTATGACGTGGTGATCATCGGCGGTGGCCCCGGCGGCTACAACGCGGCGATTCGTGCCGGGCAACTGGGCCTGAGTGTCGCCTGTGTGGAAGGCCGCTCGACCCTTGGCGGTACCTGCCTGAATGTCGGCTGCATGCCGTCAAAGGCATTGCTGCATGCCTCGGAGTTGTATGAGGCTGCCAGCGGTGACGAGTTTGCCCACCTCGGCATCGAAGTGAAGCCAACCCTGAACCTCGCCCAGATGATGAAACAGAAGGACGAGAGCGTGACTGGCCTGACCAAGGGCATCGAGTACCTGTTTCGCAAGAACAAGGTCGACTGGATCAAAGGCTGGGGCCGCCTCGATGGCGTCGGCAAGGTCATTGTCAAAGCCGAGGACGGCAGCGAGACGCCGTTGCAGGCCAAGGACATCGTCATCGCTACCGGCTCCGAGCCCACTCCCCTGCCAGGCGTGACTATCGATAACCAGCGCATCATCGATTCCACGGGCGCCTTGGCCCTCCCCGAGGTGCCCAAGCACCTGATCGTGATCGGCGCTGGCGTCATCGGCCTGGAGCTGGGTTCGGTGTGGCGTCGCCTGGGCAGCCAGGTCACCGTCATTGAATACCTCGACCGCATCTGCCCCGGCACAGATGAGGAAACCGCAAAGACCCTGCAAAAGGCCCTGGCCAAGCAAGGCATGGCCTTCAAGCTCGGCAGCAAGGTGACCCAGGCGACGGCCTCGCCCGACGGGGTCAGCCTGACGCTGGAACCGGCCGCCGGCGGCGCTGCAGAAACACTGCAAGCCGACTACGTACTGGTTGCCATCGGCCGTCGTCCTTATACCCAAGGCCTGAACCTGGAAAGCGTCGGGCTGCAGACCGATAAACGCGGCATGCTCACCAACGAGCATCATCGCACCTCGGTGCCAGGTGTCTGGGTCATTGGCGACGTCACCTCCGGCCCGATGCTGGCGCACAAGGCCGAAGACGAAGCGGTCGCCTGCATCGAGCGCATCGCCGGCAAACCCCACGAGGTCAATTACAACCTGATCCCCGGCGTGATCTATACCCGCCCCGAGCTGGCCAGCGTCGGCAAGACTGAAGAGCAACTCAAGGCAGAGGGCCGCGCCTACAAAGTGGGCAAGTTCCCCTTCACCGCCAACAGCCGCGCGAAGATCAACCATGAGACCGAAGGCTTCGCCAAGGTCCTCGCCGATGCCAACACCGATGAGGTACTGGGCGTGCATCTGGTCGGCCCGAGCGTCAGCGAGATGATCGGCGAGTTCTGCGTGGCGATGGAATTCTCGGCCTCGGCTGAAGACATCGCCCTCACCTGCCACCCGCACCCGACCCGCTCCGAGGCCTTGCGCCAGGCGGCGATGAATGTGGATGGGATGGCGATGCAGATCTGAGGTTCGAAACCCCGGAACGACGCCCCTCTCACTGAGGGTTGTTACAGTGAGTTCGAAGAACTGAAGCTGTTGCGGCAGGCCCCAAATCATGGGGCCTGTGGTCTGGTCCAGTCTTCAAAATATTTCTCCCGACTGCCCCCTGGAGACTGAACGGATCATTAATATAGAGCGGCTGATAATAATAATGAGTGGAACCCCAAGCCGTGAAAATCCAGCCTCTTCCGCCGCTCAACAGCCTGCATGCGTTTGAGTCTGCAGCCCGCCATTTGAGCTTTACCCTTGCTGCCAAAGAACTGAACGTCACCCAGGGTGCCATCAGCCGTCAGGTTCGCCTGTTGGAAGACTACCTGGGCAAGGCACTGTTCACCCGCACCACCCGCACCATGACCCTCACCCATACCGGCACGCAGTACTACGAAACGGTGCGCGAGTGCATGTTGCACCTGGCCCGTACCACGGGCGAGATTCGCCAGTGGCATGGCAACCAGCAAGTGACGGTGGCCACCAGTACCGCCATGGCCTCACTCTGGTTACTGCCCAAGGTGTCGGAGTTCCAGAGTGCCCATGAAGACATCGATCTGCGGATCATCGCCCACGATCATGTGAAGGATTACGCCAGGCTCGAGAGCGACCTCGCGCTGTACTACTGCAACCCACCGCCCAAGGACATGACTGTCACGCCGCTGTTCTCGGAAAAGATCTTTCTGGTATGCAGCCCGGCCTATCTGGCCAGGCATCCGCAACTGAGCAGCATCGAAGGCTTGTCGACGTGCACCTGGCTGTGGCTTGAAGACTCCCAGCGCGACTGGGTAGGTTGGCCGGAGTGGTTCAAGCGCCTGGGGTATCAGCCGATGACGCCCAAGCACCGCGTGAACATCAACAGCTACAGCATGTTGATCCAGTCGGCGATCAGTGGCCAGGGCGTGGCTCTGGCCTGGGGCAACCTGGTGGACGATGCGTTGAGCAGCGGCGCGCTGGTCATGCCCAACGATGTGGTGCTGCAGACCGATGCCAAGTTCTGCCTGCTGGAGTCGACCAACGAGCGGGGCCCCCGTGAAAGCGTGCGGCTGTTCCGAGACTGGTTGATGGCCCAGCCATCCGTACAGAAATAGCCTGCCAGAAAGCACAAGACCGACAGCGGATGACTGCCGGTCTTGGGTATTCCATACCGGGTTGGGGTCAGCTGGCTTTCTTCGCCGTCAGCCCCCCATCAAGACCCCCGCCCGTCAGTGTGCCAGTCACCGGAGTGATGCCCTGAGGGATGATCTGCGGGATTGGCATGCGCCCGCCCGGCGGTGTATCGAGCACGCCATCAGCCATTTCCTGGCGCAAGCTGCGCATCAGGGTGTAACTGATCAGCAGGATGAACCCCGCAATGGGCAAGCCCGCTGCGATGCTTGCCATCTGGATCGCCTTGAGCCCTCCCGCCATCAGCAGGGCTGTGGCAATGGCACCCTCCAGAATGCACCAGAGCAGGCGGATACTCTGCGGCGGATTGGCACTGCCCATGGAGTTCAACGTACACAGCACCTGGGTGCCGGAGTCAGCCGAGGTGATGAAGTACGTCGCCAACAGGATGCAGACCAGCACGCTCAGCACCTTGCCCAACGTACCCGCGTCGATCTTGTGCAGCAGGGTGAACATGGCCGCAGTGGTTTCCTGCTTGGTCGCCAGCAATACCGTGCCACCTTCGAACTTGGCCTTGTCGCCCTGCAGCTCGCCGCTGGCTACCCGCAGCTCGTGGTGCTGACGGTCGACCTGCTCGGTCTTGAGGGCCGCGCCGCCGAACACTGACATCCAGACGATGGTCACCAAGGTTGGCACCAACAGCGCGCCGGCAATCAGTTCTCGAATGGTACGGCCCTTGGAGATGCGGGCGATGAACAGGCCTACAAACGGCCCCCAGGTCATCCACCATGGCCAGTAGAAGGCCGTCCACCAGTTCTGCCAGCCACTGTCTTTCTGGGCATCGCTCCAGAAGCTCAAGCCGACGATGTGCTGGGCATAGTCGCCGGTGCTTTCAAGCATCAGGTTGAGAATGTAGCGAGTCGGCCCAAGCAGCAGGATCAACACCACCAGTATCACCGACAGCAGCATGTTCCATTCCGACAGGCGCTTCATGCCGCGCGATACACCAGCCATCACCGATACGGTGGTCACCAGGGTAATGAGCACGATCAAGGTGACTTGCACCCCGAGGCTGATGGGCAGGTCGAACACCTGGCTCAAGCCAGTGTTCATCTGCACCACACCCAGCCCCAACGACTGGGAGACACCGAATGCAGTGATCACCACTGCAAGGATATCGACCACGTGACCGATAGGCCCATAGATGCGCTCACCGATCAGTGGGTAGAGGATCGAGCGCATGCTCAGCGGCAAGCCCTTACGATAGGCAAAGTACGCAAGACCAAGGCCCACGATGGTAAAGATTGCCCACGGATGCAGGCCCCAGTGGAACAAGGTGATGCGCATGGCGGTGGTCGCCGCTTCGTCGGTCAGGCCCGTGGCAAAGGGGTTGCCCGCGTAATGCCACATGGGCTCTGCAACCGACCAGAAGATCAGGCCGATGCCCATGCCACCACTGAACAACATGGCGATCCAGGAGCCGAAGCTGAACTCAGGCTTGTCGTCGTCACGCCCTAACTTGATGTGCCCGAACTGGCTGCACATGAGATAAAACAGTAACCCCAACACACCAGTGACCGAGATCAGGTAGAACCATTTGAAGTTCTGCAAGATAAAGTCGGAGGCACGTTGAAAGGCAGCAGCCGCGTGTTCTGCGAACAGGGCGCAAAACAGCACGAAAAGTACAACGGCCAGCAACGACCATATCGTCACGGTGGGATTGAGGCCTTTGAGCAGGCCAGATTCGGCACGCATGGGTTATCCCCTATTGTTTTTGTTCAAGGGTTTTATGTCACGGCTGGATAGCGCCGCTGCCACAGGCAGGTGCCAGATCCCTGGCGGCGGTCCTCCCGTAGGCCCAAGGCACGGCACGCTCCCTTGGGCCCTGACAAAATGGGAGAATCACCCACACTTCGACAAACTATTTCTTGTCATCAATTGATTACAAAAAATCATAAACGTGGGCAATCCAGAAGATGACCGTTCATCAACTATTCCTTTGCGAAGACCCTAACCTGCGCGCAAATCATTAATGATTAAAACTGATAAATAACGCTGAAATAAATCGTTTGTCGAGCCCTCCTTCTCTTGCTGAAACTGGCGCCAGGCATCAAGGCACTGCCTGCCGTGCATCTGACAAGAGAAAACAAAAATGACCGTATCGACTGATTCCCGCCTTATTCCCGTCCACGCCCTGGAAACCGTTCTGGCACCGATCCATGAAGCCCATGGCCTGACCAATGAGTTCTACACCGACCAGCGCTATTTCGAGCTTGAGCGCGATGAAGTGTTGGGGCGCAACTGGGCCTGTATCGGTTTTGCCAGCGACCTGCCGACCACCAGCTACGTCAAGCCTGTGGACTTCATGGGCCTGCCGCTGTTGATGATGCGCAACCGCGAAGGCCTGGTGCAGGTGTTCCATAACGTCTGCAGCCACCGCGGCGTGAAACTGGTGCAGCAGGCGGGTGAAGTGCAGGGCGTGATCCGCTGCCCCTACCACTCCTGGACCTACGACCTCAATGGCGGCCTCAAAGGCACACCGCACGTCGGCGGGATCAATCAGCACAAGGACGAGCGTTTCGCCTGCGAAAAGCATGGCCTGAAGGCACTGCGCACCACGATCTGGATGGACATGGTGTTCATCAACCTGTCCGGCGATGCACCGGCCCTTGAAGATCAACTCAAACCGCTGACCGAGCGCTGGGCCCAGTTCCTGGGCAGCGACGGCATGAACTTGCTGCGCCGTGAAGCGAACAGCGGCGCCATGAGCATCGAGGTCAACTGCAACTGGAAGCTCGCGGTCGAGAACTACTGCGAGGCCTACCACTTGCCGTGGGTACACCCGAGCCTGAACAGCTACTCGCGCCTGGAAGACCACTACAACATCATGTTCGAGGAGTTCGCCGGCCAGGGCAGCCACGCCTACAACCTCTCGGCCGTTGCCGGCACCCATTTGCCGATCTTCCCATCCTGGCCACAGGAGCGCCTGCGCACCGCCGAGTACGTGGCGTTCTTCCCCAACGTGCTGCTCGGCATCCAGGCCGACCACGCCTTCGCCATGATGCTGGAGCCCGTGGCCCCAGGCAAAACCATCGAACACCTGCGCCTGTTCTATGTCGGCGATCAGGCCCTGGACAGCCACTACGACGCCTCGCGCAAAGCCGTGATGGAGTCCTGGCGCGTGGTGTTCGCCGAAGATATCGCTTCGGTCGAAGGCATGCAGAAGGGCCGCCTCTCCCCTGGCTATAGCGGTGGCGCATTCTCGCCGGAAATGGACCTGCCGACCCACTACTTCCACAAGTGGGCTGCCCGCCAATTGCTCGACTGCGCGCAGCGCGCCTGAGGTGATCACCATGCATTCGATAGCCCCGCACTGGCTGAACTTCATCGACGGCCAGTGGACCGACAGTGAGCAGCACCTGACCATCCACAACCCCGGCACCAGCGCACCTGTGGCGACCGTCGCCCAGGCCAGCGTGGCCGACGCCGAACGCGCCCTGCAGGCCGCCCGACGCTGTGTCGACAGCAATGTGTTGAGCCGCGTGCGGCCGGCGCAGCGTGTGACCTGGCTGCTTGAGATTGCGGCGCAGATTCGTGCAATCACCGATGAAGGCGCCTGGGTGCTGTGCCAGGAAAACGGCAAGAGCCTGCGTGATGCGCGTGACGAATTCGTCGAGGCTGCGCGCTACTTCGAGTATTACGCCGGCATGGCCGACAAGATCGAAGGCAAGTCGATTCCGCTGGGCGACGGCTACATGGACTTCACCGTCTACGACCCGATGGGCGTGTCGCTGCAAATCGTGCCGTGGAATTTCCCGGTGTCGATCTGCGCGCGCTCCCTGGCCCCGGCCCTGGCGGCGGGCAACGCTGTGGTGATCAAGTCGCCGGAGCTGTCGCCGCTCGGCCTGTGCGTGCTGATGCAGGCCATCGAGCGTGCTGGCCTGCCACAGGGTGCGGTCAACCTGATCTGCGGCCGGGGCCGTGAAGTGGGGGCCTATTTGGCCGGCCATCGCGACGTCGACCAGATCGTCTTCACCGGCTCTGTTGCTACCGGCCAGAGCATTTTGCGTTCCGCCGCCGACCACGCGACCCCCAGCGTCATGGAGCTGGGCGGCAAGTCGGCTGCCCTGGTGTTCCCCGATGCCGATCGCGAGCAAGTGATCAACAGCGTGAAAAGCGGCATTTTCTTCAACGCCGGCCAAGTATGTTCGGCCATGTCACGCCTGTTGGTGCATCGCTCGGTCTACGACGATGTCGTCGCTGATGTCGTGGCAATGGCAGAGGGGTTGAGCGTCGGCCTGGGCCAGGACAACCCGGACCACACACCGGTGATCTCTGCAGGCCAGCTCGAGGGTATCGAAGCCCTGTGCCAGCGGGCCCAACAGCAAGGCGCCGTCGTCGCAACCGGCGGCGAGGCCATCTCTGGCCTGCGTGGGCACTACATGGCGCCGACGGTACTGCGCGATGTAACCCCGGACATGGAGATCGCCCAGGCCGAAGTGTTCGGCCCGGTGTTGGCAGTGATGCCCTTCGACAGCGAAGAGCAGGCCATCGCCATTGCCAACGGCACCGTCTTCGGGCTGGTGGCAGGCGTGTTCACCCAGGACCTCAACCGCGCTCTGCGCTGCGCACGGCGCCTGTGCGCCGGCCAGGTGTTCGTCAACGAGTGGTATGCCGGCGGCATCGAAACCCCGTTTGGCGGGGTCGGGCTCTCGGGCTTCGGACGCGAAAAAGGCCAGGAGGCGCTCTACAGCTACGTCAGGACCAAAAACCTGGCCGTACGTATCAAGGGCGAGTGAGGAGGTAACGCGATGAAAACCTGGCTCTGCATCATCTGTGGCCTGATCTACGACGAAGCCAAAGGCTGGCCCGACGACGGCATCGCCCCCGGCACCCGCTGGGAAGATGTGCCCGAGGACTGGCTGTGCCCTGAGTGCAAGGTCGGCAAGGCCGACTTTGAAATGATCGAACTGAGCACTCCGATTGCTGCTGTGGCGGCGGCGCCGGTCATCCAGGCGCAACCTGTGGTCGTCGCCCGCCCGGCGCAACCGGTGGTCATCATCGGTAGCGGCCATGCCGGCTATGGCCTGGCACAAGCCCTGCGCAAGGCCGACCCGCAGCTGGAGATTCGCGTACTGACCCAAGAGTCGGGGCATATCTACTCCAAACCTGCCTTGTCGATCGCCCTGGCCCAAGGGCGCACTGCTGCAACCCTGGCAACTGAAAGCCCGCTGGCGATCGAGCAGCGATTGGGCATTCGAATCTATGCCGGATGCAAGGTCGAGCGTATTGATACCCAGGCGCGACGGCTGCATACCAGCCTAGGCGAAATGGACTACGGCCAACTGGTACTGGCCAGCGGTGCTTCTGCGGTGCGGTTGCCTATCGAGGGGTGCGCCGAGGCCCTGCTCAGCGTCAACAACCTGCACGATTACCAGGCGTTCCGCCAACGTCTCAAAGATGTAAAGAGCGTGGCAATTCTGGGTGACGGATTGATTGGCTGCGAGTTCGCCAACGATATGGCGAGCAATGGCTACAAGGTGCGGGTGATCGGCCTGGGCGCCTGGCCCATGGAGCGCCTGCTGCCCGAGGCGGCAGGCCAGCACTTGCAGCAGGCGCTTTCGGGCCTTGGCGTGCAATGGAATCTGCGCACCACCTTGCAGCGCATCGAGCGCAACAGCGACGGCTACCAACTGACTCTGGCCGACGGTCAAGTGGTCGAGGCAGACCTGGTGCTCAGCGCAGTGGGCTTGCGCCCCAACCTTGAACTGGCGCTAGAGGCCGGCCTGGACTGCGGCCGGGGGATCAAGGTCGATGCACAACTGCAGACCTCGCACCCGGGCATATACGCCTTGGGTGACTGCGTCGAGATCAATGGCCAGTTGCTGCCCTACCTGGCGCCGATCAACGAGGGTATTCGTGCCCTGGCCAAGACGTTGCTGGGTCAACCGACCGCTGCCCACTACCCACTGGCGCCTGTGACCGTGAAAACCCCGGTTGCCCCACTGTGCCTGCTGACGCCACCCGGTGACTGTCAGGGGCAATGGCGTTGCGATCCGACCAGCGATGGATTGAGCGCGGCGTTCCACGACCACGCCGGTGCCCTGCGCGGGTTCGTGCTGCTCGGGCGCCAGGCGCAACTGCAACGTAATACCTGGCTGCAAAGCTGCCAGGACACCCAGCAACATGTGGCCTGAGGCCGAACCATGAACAGTATTGTCAATCTGCCTCACGACGACCGCAGCTGCGGTTGGTACGCCGCGCTGCCTGAGCCGGCACCGAGCAAGCGCCTGAGTGGCGAACAGAATGCCGACCATGTAGTGATCGGTGCAGGCTTCGCCGGGCTTGCCGCCGCACGGCGGCTGGCCGAGCACCTGCCACAGGCGCGCATTATCCTGGTGGATGCCCAGCGCATCGCCTACGGCGCCTCGGGGCGCAACTCGGGCTTTGTCATCGACCTGCCGCACAAGTTCGCTCTGGAGCACCCCGACCCGCAACACAAGCAGCGCCTGCTGGGGCTGAACCGGGCCGCCATCGACCAACTGCAGACCTTGATCGACCGTCATGGCATCGAGTGCCAGTGGTCTCATGCGGGCAAGTACCAGGGTGCGGTGGGCGAGCGTGGCCAGGGCTACCTGGACCATTTCGAAAAACTCATGGCCGACCTGGGTGAGCCCTATCGCGTGGTGGAGCGTGACGAACTGGCCGGCGTACTCGGTAGCCGCTACTACAGCCGTGCTATCTATACCCCGGGTTGTTACTTGATGCAACCTGCCGCCCTGGTCCGTGGCCTGGGTGGTGCGCTGCCGGCCAACGTCGAAGTGCTTGAAGAGTCGCCCATCCGCTCACTCGAGAAAGACCCCAGCGGCAAGTGGCTGCTGCGCGGCGACAACGGCCTGATCCGTACCCCGCAGGTATTGCTGGGCACCAGCATTTTCACCCAGGAGTTCGGTTACCTGCGCAACCGCCTGCTGCCGGTGATGACCTTCGCCAGCTGGACACGGCCGCTGAGCGATGCCGAGATGGCAGCAATCGGCGCCCAGGCCGACTGGGGGCTTACCCCTGCCGACCACGCCGGTACCACGGTGCGCATGACCCAGGACCGACGCCTGATCATTCGTAATACTTACAAGCACGTTCCTCGCTACGGTCGCAGCATCACCGATGCCGCCCGCAGCAAGATTCGCGATGATCATCGCAAGGCGTTCGAGGCGCGCTATCCACAACTCAAACAGGTGCCGTTCACGCATACCTGGGGCGGTGCCTATGCGATCTCGCGCAACTTCACCAATTACTTCGGTCAACTCGATGACGGCGTCTACGCAACCGCCTGCGACAACGGCGTTGGTGCCGCCTGGGGCACCATTTCCGGCACGCTGCTGGCCGACATGGCAGTGGGCGCGGACTCGCGACAGTTGAGCGACATCCGCGCCGTGACCGGGATGCCCTCACGCAACCCGCCTGAGCCGTTCCTGGGCCTGGGCGTGCGCACTCGGATTCGCTGGGCAGCATTCAACAGCAGGCGCGAAGTATGAGCCGCGTGCCAAGCGGCAAAGGCCCGGTACGACTGGTCGATCATCGCGACCTGGATTTTGCCCAGCGTGGCGGCCCGCCGGGTGACGCATGGGTCGCACGCGCCATCAGCAACGAAGTGTCGCCCAACCTGGGCATCGGCTTTGCCCGCTGGGCAGGTGCCGAAGTGGCCTGGACGGTGCTTTACGACGAAGTGATTTTCATCATCGAGGGCTGCTTTGAGCTCCAGGCCAACGGCGAGCTGTATCGGGTATCGCCTGGCCAGGTGTTGTGGATTCCCGAAGGCACGCAACTGGTTTATGCAGGCCACGCGCTGTTCGGCTATGTGGTGTACCCGGGCGACTGGAAACAGCGTCACGGCCTTGCCTGACTACCGACCCTCTCCCTGGGGAAGCCAATTGTTCGCACTAAGTAAAAGGTTCGGCACGATTTATGTCGCTGCCTTGTTGATGCAACTGGGCTCCAGCCTGCTGATGACCTACCTGGCCCTGCGCCTGGATGCAGCCGGAGTGGCACAGTTGTGGGGCGGCGCGCTGATGGCCGCAAACGCGTTGGGGATGGTGTTCGGAGCCCGCTCCGGCTACTGGCTGATTGGCCTGGCCGGCCATGCGCGGGCCTTTGTGGTGAGCGCCGGGGTGATAGTGACCGCGGTGCTTACGCACCAGCTCAGTGATGGCTTGCCGCTGTGGCTTGCCCTGCGGTTTATCGTGGGGGCAGCGATGATGTGCCAGTTGATGGTCATCGAGAGCTGGCTCAACGACTGTGCTCCGGTTAACCGGCGAGGCGGCGCCATGTCGCTGTACATGGTGGCCAGCTATGTCGGCATGATGCTTGGCCAGCTGATGCTCAGCCTTGGAGATGGGTTGCACACACTGGCGCTGACAGGCGTGGCCATTGCCTTTGCCATTGGCTTGATCCCAGTGGCCCTGCACAGCGGCGCCCAGCCGAGCGGTATCAGCCAGGCTCGGATCAAACCGATGCTGTACCTGCGCCGGCTTCCTCAATCGTTGTTCACCATCCTTGCTTCGGGATTGCTGAACGGCTGCCTGTATGGGCTGACCCCAATCTTCGCCGCGCAACTGGGCTTTACCCCGGCGCAGGTTGGGCAGTTCATGGCCATCAGCATTGCCGCCGGGCTGCTGGCGCAGCTGCCGCTGGGCAAACTGTCGGATCATTTTTCGCGCATCACGCTGATCCGGGCTACGGCCTTATTGCTGTGCATCGCTTACCTGCCGCTGGCTCTGGGCCTGGCATCAGGGCAGCTGTGGATAATTTTGGCGGGCGCCACCATCGGTTTCTTGCAGTTCTGCCTGTATCCACTGGGTGTGGCGCATGCCAACCACAATCTGGAGCCTGAGCTGCGTGTAGCGGTGGCTGGGGTATTGCTGATGACGTTTGGCATTGGCGCCACCATCGGGCCCTTGATTGCCAGTGCGATGATGGAGCAATCCGGCCCGCAGGCGCTTTATATCTTCAGCATTGGCGTGGCGGCGATGGTGACGTGTTTTATAAGAGAGAAGCGCAGCGTGGGTGGGTCACTGGCAGGGGCAGCATAGCCTTAGGTGTGCATGTTGCGTTTTCCGCTGGGCGAACAACTGCAGGCTGTCGCAGTAGCTACGCCAGTTCCCGCCTGGGGGTGTCTGCTCATCCAGGATGAGTACACCCATCATCGAAGGGTTGCGATATATTCGGAAAAGCGTATATTCGAAAAAACATATAGGCGCGGATTGGCAAGATCCGCGTCCTGTTTGTTTGTACCGCAAACGCAGCTCGCTCGCCAAGCTTTGCTCCGGCACACGAACCCTGTGCATTTCGACGCTTTCAGCGCAGCGACCAGTGACAAACACGATGCCTTCCGACACACCCTTCACGAGATCCATGAGCGCATCAAGCTGCTCGTCCTTGTGAATACCAAACACTGAGTAACCCCATGACTGACTCGCTGACCCCTACCAAGGTCTTCAAATGCCTCGCCGACGAAAACCGCATTCGGATGATGCTGCTGATCGCTCGCGAGGAAGAACTCTGCGTCTGTGAACTGACCTGCGCGCTGGAAGAAAGCCAGCCCAAGGTTTCCCGCCACTTGGCGCAGCTGCGCACCTGTGACCTGGTGGAAGACCGCCGCCAGGGCCAGTGGGTTTATTACCGGCTGCATCCATCGCTTCCCGCCTGGGTACGTGAGGTCCTGGCAACGACGCTGGAGGCCAACCGTGAATGGCTGAGTACCAGCACCAAACGACTGGACTCCATGGGTGACCGCCCACAACGCGTCGCCTCGTGCTGCTGATCCTTGCCGAGAAGAACCGATGAAAGTCCTGTTCCTCTGCACAGCCAATAGCTGCCGCAACACCCTCTGCGAGACCGCTTTCAGCCACCTGGCGCCTTGTCTCAGGAGTAAATCATGACCGAACACCACATCCCCAACATCGACAACGACCTGGTCGACCTGCCGACCGCAGACAAACTGGCAGTCGAGCAAAAGTCCACCCATAAGCCTCGCATTCTGCTGCTGTACGGATCGATCCGAGAACGCTCGTTCAGCCGCCTGCTGACGGAAGAAGCAGCACGCCTGCTGGAGCACTTCGGTGCCGAGACGCGCATCTTCAATCCGTCCGGCCTGCCATTGGCGGACGACGCCCCCGATGACCACCCCATGGTCAAGCAGCTGCGCGATCTGGTGCTGTGGTCCGAAGGCATGGTCTGGTGCTCGCCAGAACGCCACGGTGCAATGACTGGCGTGTTCAAGTCGCAGATCGACTGGATTCCACTGAGCATGGGCGCCGTGCGCCCGACCCAAGGCAAAACCCTTGCGGTGATGCAGGTCTGCGGTGGCTCGCAGTCGTTCAACGTGGTCAACCAGCTGCGCGTCCTCGGCCGCTGGATGCGCATGTTCACCATCCCTAACCAGTCGTCCGTGCCGAAGGCCTATCTGGAATTCGATGAGGCGGGCCGCATGAAGCCCTCTTCGTACTACGACCGTGTCGTCGACGTGATGGAGGAGCTGGTGAAGTTCACCCTTCTGCTTCGTGACCGCTCCGACTACCTGGTCGATCGCTACTCCGAGCGCAAGGAGTCGGCAGAGGAACTATCCAAGCGTGTCAATCAACGATCCATTTGAGGCTTTCTGAGCAGGCAACTGCACACGTATTCCGTGCTGGCAACGCTGCGCACGTTGGGTACATCAACCAGTTCAGCGACACCCTCTGACCTTTCGCTAATCGCGATCCGAGAACAAGAACATGGCTATCAAAGTAGGTATCAACGGGTTTGGCCGTATTGGTCGCTTGGCGCTCCGCGCGTCCTGGGACTGGCCAGAATTCGAGTTTGTGCAGATCAATGACCCGGCCGGTGACGCCGAGACCCATGCCCATCTGATCAACTTCGATTCGATCCACGGACGCTGGCACCGTGAAGCCCGCGCAGAAGGTAACGTGGTAGTGATCGAAGGCAAGCGCATCAAGGTCACCGCGAACAAGACCATCGCGGACACAGACTGGTCGGGCTGCGATCTGGTCATCGAGGCCAGCGGCAAGATGAAGTCGGTAGCCGTGCTCCAGGCCTACCTGGATCAGGGCGTCAAACGTGTGGTGGTCTGCGCTCCAGTGAAGGAGAAAGGCGCACTGAACGTGGTGATGGGCGTCAACCAGCACCTGTTCGACCCGGCGCAGCACCGTATCGTCACCGCCGCTTCTTGCACCACCAACTGCCTGGCCCCGGTGGTCAAGGTGATTCACGAGAACCTGGGCATCCGCCACGGCTCGATCACCACCATTCACGACCTCACCAATACCCAGAGCATCCTCGATACACCGCACAAGGACCTGCGGCGCGCGCGTGCCTCGGGCATGAGCCTGATACCGACCACCACAGGCTCGGCCACCGCAATCGCCGAGATCTTCCCCGAGCTGCGCGGCAAGCTGAATGGTCACGCCGTGCGTGTACCGCTGGCCAATGCCTCGCTGACAGACTGCGTGTTCGAAGTGGAACGACAGACGACGGCTGAAGAGGTCAACGCGCTGCTGAAAGCCGCTGCCGAAGGGCCGCTGAAGGACATCCTGGGCTACGAAGAGCGCCCCTTGGTGTCCATCGACTACCGCACCGATCCACGCTCCTCAATCATCGATGCGCTGTCCACCCTGGTGGTCAATGGTTCCCAGGTGAAGATCTACGCCTGGTACGACAACGAGTGGGGCTACGCCAACCGTGCAGTTGAGCTGGCACGCTTGGTCGGCGCAGCGGAGTAAACAGCGATCATGAAGGCGTTGTCAGCCCTGCCTGCACAAGTGCGTCAGTACCTGCTGGTTACCGGCAATTACTGGGCCTTCACCCTCACCGACGGCGCATTGCGCATGCTGGTGGTGCTGCACTTCCATTCGCTGGGCTACACGCCGCTGCAGATCGCGGCGCTGTTCCTGTTCTACGAAGTGTTCGGTGTGATCACCAATCTGGTGGGCGGTTACCTCGGCGCCCGCCTGGGGCTCAACCGCACCATGAACATCGGCCTTGGCATGCAGGTTGTGGCCTTGCTGATGCTCACGGTACCGGCAGCCGGGCTGACGGTGCCGTGGGTGATGGCCGCCCAGGCGCTATCCGGCATCGCCAAGGACCTGAACAAGATGAGCGCCAAAAGCTCCATCAAGCTCCTGGTCCCGGACAGCCAGCAAGGCACGCTCTACAAGTGGGTGGCCATCCTCACGGGCTCCAAGAACGCGCTCAAAGGCGTCGGCTTCTTCCTCGGGGGAGCACTGCTTGCGCTGCTTGGTTTCACCCTGGCGGTGCTGGCCATGGCAGCAGTACTGGCTCTGATCTGGATCGGCAGTTTGATGCTGCTGAAAAAGGACTTGGGCAAAGCCAAGGCCAAACCGAAGTTCCGCGACATGCTGTCCAAGAGCCGGGCCATCAACATCCTCTCGGCCGCACGGCTGTTTTTGTTCGGTGCGCGGGACGTCTGGTTCGTGGTGGCGTTGCCGGTGTACCTGAGCACGGCGTTTGGCTGGGACTTCTGGCTGGTCGGTGGTTTCTTGGCCGCGTGGGTGATCGGCTATGGCATCGTCCAGTCGCTTGCTCCTCACATCACCGGCAAGAAGCGCGGTCATGTGCCCGATGGCAGAGCGGCCTTCATCTGGGCAATCGCCCTGGCCGGGCTCCCTGCGCTCATAGCCGTGGGCCTGTCGGCAGGCTGGTCGGCGCAAATAGTGCTGCTTGGTGGGTTGATGCTGTTCGGCGTGCTGTTCGCGGTGAACTCATCGCTGCACAGCTACCTGATCGTCAGCTATGCCAAGGAAGACGGCGTCTCCCTGGATGTAGGCTTCTACTACATGTCCAACGCCCTCGGTCGCTTGGTCGGCACGTTGCTGTCAGGTTGGGTGTTCCAAGCTTATGGGTTAGAGGCTTGTTTGTGGGTCTCCAGCATCTTCGTATTGGCTGCCGCACTCATCTCGATCGCACTGCCTAGGCACAGTGAGATTGCACACCAGGCAAACTGATCAGTGAGGAAATGCGGGGGCCGTCAGGCCTCCGCTTTCACCGGGCCGCGTGGGATGACTCAGCGTGGCGAGTCGTGCCCTACCTTCAGATACGTCTTCGTCCACTCTCGATAACTTTCGACGCGCGTGTACTTCGAAATCAGCTCAGGGAGGGAGAGTTCGCGCCCCTGTGAACCGCTTTGCTCACGCAGCGCTTGGTAGATCGACTTGATCGCTGAAAAATAAGGAGTATGCCCATTGACCACGATGCGCACATTGGCCGCGCTGAGTTTTTCAACATCACTGAGGGCCGGATTACCGTAGTTGATAAGCATGATCGGCGTGGTGAGGTGTTCCGTGAGTGCCGCTAGGTGATGGAAGTCTTTGACCCCGACCAAGCAGATAGCATCTGCACCCGCTTTCTCATAGGCCGCAGTACGAGCGATAGAATCTTCCAGAGTGGTTGCGGCCACGTTCGTTCTGGCGATGATGCTGAGGCTGTCATCCGAGCGGGAAAATCGAGCAGCGTAGATCTTGGCTGCTGCCTCTTCCCCTCCGATCAACGCCGGCGATTGCTCTTCGTATCTGGCCGGCAGATGAGTGTCTTCCAAAGTCAACGCGGCAACGCCGGCTTTCTGTAACTCAGTGACTGTGCGCATGACATTCAGCGCATTCCCAAACCCATGGTCAGCGTCAGCGATGATAGGGATTTGGCTCGCACGCCCAACTCTGTTGACCTGCTCGACATACTCATCAAGCGTCAGGAGTGCAATGTCCGGTGCCCCAAGCACTTGAAGCGAGGCGACAGACCCTCCCTGTATACCCACCTCGAAACCGAGGTCGGATGCCATACGCACCGATATGGGATCGAATACGGAAGCAGCAAATTTACAGACATGTCCTTGAAGCAAATCACCAAACGCCTTGCGCAATTCATGATGCGATCGCTCGATCATATTCGGCTCCATCAAATTCATTCAGCTGGTGCAGAGCACGCTTTGCGGGGCTAAAGAAACCAGATCACAACCGATCATCGCCGACTTTCAAGCGCGATGACCGGAAGTGAAGGTGAGTCACTTATGCGCCAGCAAGGCCTTCCTTGCCGCCTTTTCCTGTTTCATGGCTGCGATTTCTCGTTCACAAGCTTCGACATCAAAGGAGTTGTCCCACTTGGCGATCGCGATGGTGCCGATGCCATTACCGATCAGGTTGGTCACCGC
This sequence comes from Pseudomonas sp. BNK-30, assembly GCF_047456185.1. Lineage (NCBI taxonomy): Bacteria > Pseudomonadati > Pseudomonadota > Gammaproteobacteria > Pseudomonadales > Pseudomonadaceae > Pseudomonas > Pseudomonas sp. BNK-30. The sequence continues at coordinate 4,799,818 of NZ_CP179904.1, read as the reverse complement.
CCGCGCTTCGTTGAGGAACCGATCGATGCCCAGCAGCAGCACAAGGCCTACCAGCGGAATGGAATGGATAGTTGTGAGCGTTGCAGCCAGCGTTACAAACCCCGCACCCGCAACGCCAGCCGAGCCTTTGGAGGTCAGCAGGAATACGGCCAGCAGAATCATTTGATCCATGAATGTCAGCGGCGTGTTGGTCGCTTGGGCGATGAAGATGGCAGCCATTGTGAGGTAGATGCATGTGCCGTCCGCGTTGAAGGTGTAGCCCGTAGGCAGCACCATGCCGACCACCGATTTCTTGCAGCCAAGCTTCTCCAGTTTCACCATCATTCTCGGAAGCACGGCTTCGGTTGAGCAGGTACCTAGGGTGATGAGAATTTCATCTTTGAAGTAACGGAGGAACTGCATCAGCGGCATTCCGGACCATCTGGCGACGGCACCGAGCACGACCACAATGAATATCAGAGTGGTGATATACAGTGCGATCAGCAATTGGCCGAGTGACAGCAACGTGCCGATACCGTACTTGCCAATGGTGAATGCCATGCCGGCACCGGCGCCGATCGGAGCGAGGCGCATGACCATTGCGACGATTTTGAACAGGCCTTGAAGGAACAAGTCGATGGTATTGATCAGCGGCTTGCTGGTTTCACCCATCTGCACCAGAGCGACGCCCATCAAGACAGAAAGCAGGATCACCTGCAGCATTACGCCGTTGGAGAAAGCGCCGACGAAGGTATGCGGGATGATATTGAGGAAGAATTCGATCGTGCCGCCTTGTTCACTCGCGGCTTGGCTGTATTTGCTGATGGCACTGCCATCGAGGGCGTTGGCATTGATGTTCATGCCTTCGCCGGGTTTAACGATGTTGACCACAATGAGGCCGACGACCAAGGCAATGGTCGACAGTATCTCGAAGTAGATAAGCGCCTTAACGCCAATTCGGCCAACCTCTTTGATGCTGCCCATCTTGGCGATACCAACAACGACAGTACCGAAGATGATCGGTGCCAAGAGCATCTTGATCAGTTTGATGAAGCCATCGGCGAAAGGTTGGAGCTTGGCACCGATATCGGGTAAGAAGTAACCGATTGCCGCGCCGATCACGATGCCGATCAGCACTTGCACATACAGCTGGCCGTACCAGCGGGATTTGGAAATTTCCACGAAAGCACCTCATTTTATTTTTGTGATGGGCATGTGGCTTGGCGGTGCTGCGCTCCGCCTGGTACTGCGGCCTCTTCTACAGAGACCGCATACCGAGGATGATCAACCCTCGCCCAGCTCACGCATCACTGCGTACAAGGCGGATTTGGCTTCAAAGCCCACACCCGGAATGTCGGGCAGGCCGACGTAGCCGTTTTCAACCTTGATACCGTCCGCGAAGCCGCCGAACGGCTGGAAAACATCCGGGTACGACTCGTTACCACCAAGGTGCAGGCCGGCGGCAATGTTGAGCGACATCTGGTGGCCACCGTGGGGTACAACGCGGCGGGAAGACCAGCCCATTTCTTCCATCACCTTGAGGGTGCGCATGTATTCGACAAGGCCGTAAGACAGCGCGCAGTCGAACTGCAGATAGTCACGATCAGGTCGCATACCGCCGTGGCGCAGCAGGTTGCGGGCGTCCTGATGAGAGAACAGGTTTTCGCCAGTGGCCATAGGCAGTTCATAGTGATTTGCCAGCTCAGCCTGCAGCGCGTAGTCGAGCGGATCACCGATCTCTTCGTACCAGAACAGGTTGTATTTCTTGATGGCTTCGGCGTAGGCGATGCCGGTCTGCAGATCGAAGCGCCCATTGGCATCGACGGCCAGGCGGCGGCCGTCGCCAACCACTTCAAGCACGGCTTCGATACGGCGGATGTCCTCGTCCAGCGGGACCGCGCCGATCTTCATTTTCACGACGTCGTAGCCGCGGTCGAGATAGCTCTGCATCTCGGCTTTGAGCTTGGTTTGATCTTTGCCAGGGTAGTAATAGCCGCCGGCTGCGTACACCCAGACTTTATCGTCGGCGACGCCGTTGCGGTAACGATCAGCGAGCAAGCGGTACAGCGGTTTTCCTTCGATTTTTGCTACGGCATCCCAAACCGCCATGTCGATGGTGCCCACGGCGACAGAGCGCTCACCGTGACCTCCTGGTTTCTCGTTGGTCATCAGGGTTTTCCAGATGGCAAACGGGTCCAGGTTGTTGTTTTCGTGGTCGATGAGAGTCTCTGGGTCTGCTTCAGTGATACGTGCAAGGAAGCGGTCACGCATCAAAGCGCCTTGGCCATAGCGACCGTTGGAGTTGAAGCCATAGCCGATGACCGGCTTACCGTCGCGAATCACATCCGTGACAACAGCGACGACCGAGCAGGTCATCTTGGAAAAATCGATATAGGCATTGGCGATTGGCGAGGCAATGGAAACGGTTTTTTCACGGATGTCGACGATACGCATGACGGGTTCCTCTTGTTGTATGTGACCCCACGTTATGCTTTGAGGTAGCGCTCGCCCAATGCTATTAATGCCGGACCCTATGCACAGGAGGCATGGCCCTTGGAACTTGTTTGGCTAGAAGATCTTTCAGCGCTGGCGGAGTACGGAAGCTTCGTGCGGGCGGCCGAAGCGCGACACGTAACCCAGCCGGCCTTCAGCCGCAGAGTCCGCTCTCTTGAGAACTGGATGGGAGTTGAGCTGTTCGTGCGCTCACCACATGGAGCCACGCTCACCGAGGCTGGCAGGCATATCTTGCCCAGTGCCCAAGAAGCGGCCCGATCCTTGTACCGGATACGCAGCGAAGCTCAAGAGGTCGCAGGGGTAGCAGCCAGGTCACTACAATTCGCAGCGACACACTCCCTCTCGTTTACATTCTTCCCGAAGTGGCTCCGGAGTTCCGAAAGCGGTGCGCCAATCGAGGCAGTTCAACTGCACTCAGATAGCATGGCCGTTTGTGAGCAAATGCTGATTCATGGCCAGGTTCAGTTTTTGCTATGCCACCGCCACCCCGACGTACCGCCGCTATTGGCACCCGAACAGTTCACCAGCAAGAAGGTAGGCGAAGACACTCTCGTTCCGCTTGCCAGTGCCCGCGCTGACTTCGGTACTTCTCCTGCGGCATTGCCTTACCTCGCCTACACCCATGAATCCGGACTGGGCCGTATCGTCGCGCACAGACTGCGCGGCAAAGAAGATTACCTTCACCTCAAGCCCCTGTTCACCAGTCACCTTGCAGCGGTGTTGATGTCCATGGCCTTGGAAAGCAAGGGCGTGGCGTGGCTACCCAAGAGCCTTACGGAGCAGGAGATACTGGACGGGCGTTTGATCCGGGCGCTCGATGAAAGCTGGGACATTCCCCTGGAAATTCATCTGACCCGGCCAAAAGCAACCCTCAGTCAGTCTGCAGAAACATTCTGGGCCAGGGCGGGAGTTGATCAGTCGCCTGCAATGTAAGGCGACGCGGGATGGCGCTTGTCACGTACGACGAAAGAGTTTCATCAGCCTTAATTGGGAAGGCTGCGAGAAAACGCCAGTCTGAGGTAGGGGAGAAGCAGGGAGGCTTGTAAAACCGCCGGTAGAGGAAAAGCGAACGCTTCCCCCTCTACCGGCGGCAGTTTCAATTGTTCGACGACCGTTTTAATTCAACGAAACCAATTGGCCTCTTGGCCGCCGATGCTTATTCCACCGTCACCGACTTAGCCAAGTTACGCGGCTGGTCAACATCAGTGCCCTTGAGCACCGCCACGTAGTACGACAGCAACTGCAGTGGAATGGTGTACAGGATCGGTGCCAGCGCGTCAGCGATGTGCGGTACCTTGATTACATGGGTACCTTCGCCGTTGCTCATACCGGCGTGCTCATCGGCGAACACCACCAGCTCACCACCCCGGGCGCGGACTTCCTGCAGGTTCGACTTGAGCTTCTCCAGCAGCTCGTTGTTCGGCGCTACCGTTACCACCGGCATGTCGTTATCCACAAGCGCCAGCGGGCCATGCTTGAGCTCACCCGCCGGGTACGCTTCGGCGTGGATGTAGGAAATCTCTTTGAGCTTGAGCGCACCCTCCATCGCAACCGGGTACTGCGCACCACGGCCCAGGAACAGGGTGTGGTGCTTGTCGGCGAACAGCTCGGCGATCTTTTCGACGGTGTGGTCCATGGCCAGGGCTTCGCCCAGGCGTGCCGGCAGGCGACGCAGCTCTTCGACCAGCTCCGCTTCCACACCAGCCTCGAGGGTGCCACGCACCTGGCCCAGGGCCAGGGTCAGCAGCATCAGCGATACCAGCTGGGTAGTGAACGCCTTGGTCGACGCCACGCCGATTTCCGGGCCGGCCAGTGTCAGCAGGGTCAGGTCGGATTCGCGTACCAGCGAGCTGATACCCACGTTGCAGATGGCCAGGCTGCCGAGGAAGCCCAGTTCCTTGGCATTGCGCAGGGCAGCGAGGGTGTCGGCAGTTTCGCCAGACTGGGAAATCGAAACGAACAGGGTGTCCGGCTGGACCACCACCTTGCGGTAGCGGAACTCACTGGCGACTTCGACCTGGCAAGGGATGCCGGCCAAGCTTTCCAGCCAGTACCGGGCAACCATGCCTGCGTGGTAGCTGGTACCACAGGCCACGATCTGCACGTTGCGCACCTTGGCGAACAGTTCAGCAGCCTGTGGGCCAAAGGCCTGGACCAGCACATGGTCCTTGCCCAGGCGGCCTTCCAGAGTGCGCTGAACCACGGTCGGCTGCTCGTGAATCTCCTTGAGCATGAAGTGGCGATATGCGCCCTTGTCAGCGGCTTCGGCGCCTTCGTGATACTGCACGGTTTCGCGCTGGACCGCGTTGCCGGCCTGATCCCAGACCTTCACCTGGTCACGGCGGATCTCAGCGATGTCGCCCTCCTCCAGGTACATGAAGCGGTCAGTGACCTGGCGCAGCGCCAACTGGTCGGAAGCCAGGAAATTCTCACCATGGCCAAGGCCAATCACCAACGGGCTGCCACTGCGCGCGGCAACCAGACGATCGGGTTGTTTCACGCTGATCAGCGCCAGGCCATAGGCACCGTGCAGGCGCTTGACCGCTGACTTCAGTGCGTCCGCCAGGTCCGGGATGGTCTTGAGGGTATGGTGGATCAGGTGGACGATAACCTCGGTATCGGTTTGCGAAACGAACACATAGCCAAGGCCTTTGAGCTCTTCGCGCAGCTCTTCATGGTTTTCGATGATGCCGTTGTGTACCACTGCCACTTCTTCACCCGAGAAATGCGGGTGCGCATTGCCCTCGGTCGGTGCGCCGTGGGTAGCCCAACGGGTGTGGGCAATGCCCAACTGGCCGATCAGCGGGTCGGCAGCGTTGGCAGCGTCCAGTTCAGCGACCTTGCCGATGCGGCGCCGGCGCTGCAGTTCACCTTGCTGGGTATAAACGGCAAGGCCGGCGCTGTCGTAGCCGCGGTACTCGAGCCGCTTGAGGCCTTCGATGAGAATGGCGGTGATGTTGCGTTCAGCTACGGCGCCAACGATTCCACACATGATTATTTCTCCTGGCTGATCGCGGCGCAGATCAGGTTGACGCCGCGGGCTTGAATCTGTTCGCGTGCCGCTGCTGGCAGGCGTTCGTCTGTAATGAGGGTGCTGACACTGCCCCAAGGCAGTTCAAGATTGGGGATCTTGCGCCCGACCTTGTCGGATTCGACCATCACGATCACCTCGCGGGCCACTTCGGCCATGACTCGGCTCAGGCCCAGCAGCTCATTGAAAGTCGTGGTGCCGCGGTTGAGGTCGATGCCATCTGCGCCGATGAACAACTGGTCGAAATCGTATGAGCGCAGTACCTGCTCGGCGACCTGGCCCTGGAACGACTCGGAGTGCGGGTCCCAGGTGCCGCCGGTCATCAGCAGTACCGGTTCATGCTCAAGCTCGCTAATGGCGCGGGCCACGTTCAAAGAGTTGGTCATCACCACCAGGCCTGGCTGGCGACCGAGCTCCGGGATCATCGCGGCAGTAGTGCTGCCACTGTCGATGATGATCCGCGCGTGTTCACGAATACGGCCGACAGCAGCGCGGGCGATGGCTTTCTTGTAGGCAGACACTGGCTGTGCGGTTTCCCCAAGCATCTCCTGCGGAACCGGTACCGCGCCGCCGTAACGACGCAGCAGCAAACCATTGGCCTCTAGGGCCGCGAGGTCCTTGCGTATGGTGACTTCCGACGTTTCAAAGCGCTTGGCCAACGCGTCCACACTGACCTCACCTTGCTCGCTGAGCATGGCCAGGATGTTGTGACGGCGTTGGGGGGTATTTCGTTTCGACATGGGCGCTTAAGTTTCGATTCGAAAGATAATAATTGCAATCAAAACCTATGAGAGAGATTTCGTCAAGGCTGTCGATCTGAAAAATCACCGGCCTGTGGATAAATAAATGCCACCGATCGCGGTGCAGCGGCTTGCCCCTCCGATGCCTTTACAGCCAATAAAAAAGCCGACTTATTCACACAAGTCGGCTTTCGATCGAACGGGCTGTGGATAATCAGCCCTTCTTGATCTTCTCCGGCCGCTTCCAGCCCTCGATGTTGCGTTGACGCGCACGTCCCACGGCAAGTTGCCCAGCCTCGACAGTCTGGGTAATCGTCGAACCCGCCGCAGTCGTGGCCCCTGCCTTGATATCCACAGGCGCCACCAACGAGTTGTTCGAACCGATGAACACATCCTCGCCCATCACAGTCTTGAACTTGTTGGCGCCATCGTAGTTGCACGTGATGGTGCCAGCACCAATATTGGTGCGTGCCCCGATCTCGGCATCACCCAGGTAGCTCAAGTGACCCGCTTTGGCGCCTTCACCCAGGTGGGCATTCTTCAGTTCGACAAAGTTACCCACATGGGCCTTGGCATCCAGCACGCTGCCCGGGCGCAGGCGCGCGAACGGGCCGGCATCGCTACCCTCGCCCATCACGGCGCCTTCAATATGGCTGTTGGCCTTGACCACCACGCCTTTGCGCAGGGTGCTGTCCTTGATCACGCAGTTAGGCCCAATCTGAACGTCGTCCTCGATCACGACCTTGCCTTCGAGGATGACGTTGATATCGATCAGCACATCGCGACCAACGGTCACTTCACCACGCACGTCGAAACGAGCCGGGTCACGCAGGGTCACACCCTGTGCCATCAATCGTCGGCCTTCGCGCAGTTGATAGTGGCGCTCGAGTTCGGATAGCTGGCGCCGGTCATTGGCACCCTGCACTTCCATCGGGTCGTGCGGTTGTTCGGTAGCCACCACCAGGCCATCAGCCACTGCCATGGCGATGACGTCGGTCAGGTAATACTCACCTTGGGCGTTGTTGTTCGACAAACGCCCCATCCAGTCGGCAAGGCGAGCGGCTGGCAGGGCCAGGATGCCGGTATTGCCTTCCTTGATCGCTTTCTGCACATCGCTGGCGTCCTTGTGCTCGACGATCGCAGTCACCTTGCCTTGGGCATCACGCACAATGCGCCCGTAGCCGGTCGGGTCTTGCAGGTTAACGGTGAGCAGGCCCAGCTGCTGGTCGGTGGCCTTGGCCAGCAGGCGTTGCAGGGTTTCCACTTCAATCAGCGGTACGTCGCCATACAGCACCAGCACCGTGTCGGCAGTGATCGCCGGCAGCGCTTGGGCAACGGCATGCCCGGTACCCAGTTGCTTGTCTTGCATAACGAAATTCAGGTCGTCGGCTGCCAGGCGCTCACGCACCTGCTCCGCACCATGGCCAATCACTACGTGAATGCCTTGAGGCTGAAGCTGCCGTGCGCTGTGGATAACATGACCGAGCATGGAATTGCCGGCCACCGGGTGCAGCACCTTGGGCAGCGCCGAGCGCATGCGGGTACCTTGGCCGGCGGCGAGAATAACGATATCGAGTGACATTGACTGGCTACCAATCCTGGGCGGTCAGAGAAATGACCGAGGGGGAATTCGGAAAAAGAAAAAGGGTAGCCGAGGCTACCCTTTTACTCAATCGCAACAGCAGTGATCAGCCGGGGCCGATTACTTGCCTTTGCGCATTTGCTGGACGGTACGCAGCTGAGCTGCGGCCTCGGCCAGACGTGCGGCGGCGGCGCCGTAATCGAAGTCCGCGCCTTTCAGACTCAGGGCGTTCTCGGCAGCCTTGAGGGCTTCCTGAGCCTGAGCTTCATCCAGGTCTGTAGCACGTTGCACGGTATCGGCAAGCACCTTGACCATGTTCGGCTGAACCTCGAGGAAACCACCAGAGATGTAATACACCTCTTGGGCGCCACCCTGCTTGGTCAGCGTGATCGGACCTGGCTTCAGATTGGTGATCAGAGGCGCGTGGCCTGGAGCGATACCAAGATCACCCAGGTTACCGTGCGCAACCACCATCTCGACCAGACCGGAGAAAATCTCTCCTTCCGCGCTGACGATATCGCAATGGACTGTCATAGCCATCTGCTTGCCTCAACCTGATAGCGCCCCTTGCGGGGCGCAGGAATTACAGTTTCTTGGCTTTCTCGATCGCTTCGTCGATGCTGCCGACCATGTAGAACGCTTGTTCTGGCAGGTGGTCGTAGTCACCTTTGAGGATGCCGCTGAAGCCAGCGATGGTGTCTTTCAGGGAAACGTACTTACCTGGCGAACCGGTGAAAACTTCGGCCACGAAGAACGGCTGCGACAGGAAGCGCTGGATCTTACGAGCGCGGGCTACCAATTGCTTGTCGGTCTCGGACAGTTCGTCCATACCCAGGATCGCAATGATGTCCTTCAGCTCTTTGTAGCGCTGCAGAACATACTGAACGCCACGAGCAGTGTCGTAGTGCTCATTGCCGATCACGTTCGGGTCCAGCTGACGCGAAGTCGAGTCCAGTGGGTCGACCGCTGGGTAGATACCCAGGGAGGCGATGTCACGGGACAGAACGACGGTGGCGTCCAGGTGGGCGAAGGTGGTCGCTGGCGACGGGTCGGTCAAGTCGTCCGCTGGTACGTATACGGCCTGGACGGAGGTGATCGAACCTTCCTTGGTGGAGGTGATGCGCTCTTGCAGAACGCCCATCTCTTCAGCCAGGGTCGGCTGGTAACCTACTGCCGAAGGCATACGGCCCAGCAGTGCGGATACTTCGGTACCGGCCAGGGTGTAACGATAGATGTTGTCGACGAACAGCAGAACGTCGTTACCTTCGTCACGGAACTTCTCAGCCATGGTCAGGCCGGTCAGCGCTACGCGCAGACGGTTTCCTGGTGGCTCGTTCATCTGACCGTAGACCAAGGCTACTTTGTCGAGAACGTTGGAGTCCTTCATCTCGTGGTAGAAGTCGTTACCCTCACGAGTACGCTCACCCACACCAGCGAACACGGAGTAACCGCTGTGTTCCATGGCGATGTTACGGATCAGTTCCATCATGTTTACGGTCTTGCCGACACCGGCACCACCGAACAGACCAACCTTACCACCCTTGGCGAACGGGCAAACCAGGTCGATAACCTTGATGCCGGTTTCCAGCAGGTCGTTGCCGCCTGCCTGGTCAGCGAACGAAGGCGCTGGCTGGTGGATACCGCGACGCTCTTCTTCGCCGATCGGGCCGGCTTCGTCGATCGGGTTGCCCAGTACGTCCATGATACGGCCCAGGGTGGCCTTACCAACAGGAACGGAAATGGCAGCACCGGTGTCGACGACATCCAGACCGCGCTTCAGGCCTTCGGTCGAGCCCATCGCAATGGTACGAACCACGCCGTCGCCCAGCTGCTGCTGAACTTCCAGGGTGGTTTCCGCGCCTTGTACTTTCAGCGCGTTGTATACACTCGGCACGACGTCACGTGGGAATTCCACGTCGATGACGGCGCCGATGATTTGAACGATACGTCCGCTACTCATAGCTGGATCCTCTGAATATGTGAACCGTTAAACCGCGGCAGCGCCGCCGACGATTTCCGAGATCTCCTGGGTGATCGCAGCCTGACGCGCCTTGTTGTAGATCAGCTGGAGCTCTTTGATCAAATCACCGGCGTTGTCTGTGGCGTTCTTCATCGCGATCATCCGGGCCGCTTGTTCAGCAGCGTTGTTCTCGACCACCGCCTGGTATACCTGCGACTCCACGTAACGCACCATCAAGCCGTCCAGCAGCTCTTTTGCGTCGGGTTCGTACAGGTAATCCCAGTGGTGCTTGAGTTCCTGATCCGGGGTTGCCACCAACGGTACCAATTGCTCGACCGCCGGCTTCTGGGTCATGGTATTGATGAACTTGTTCGAAACCACGCAGAGGCGATCGATACGGCCGTCCAGGTAGGCGTCCAGCATCACTTTGACGGAGCCGATCAGATCGTTGATCGATGGCTCTTCGCCCAAGTGGCTGATCGCGGCTACGACGTTGCCGCCAAAGATGCGGAAGAAAGTCGCACCCTTGCTGCCGATCACGCACAGGTCGATTTCCACGCCCTGTTCGCGGTTCGCGTTCATGTCCTTGACCAGGGCCTTGAACAGGTTGGTATTCAAGCCACCGCACAGACCACGGTCACTGCTCACCACAATATAACCGGCACGCTTTACAGGGCGCTCGATCATGAAGGGGTGGCGGTATTCCGGGTTGGCGTTGGCCAGATGACCGATCACCTGGCGGATACGCTCCGCGTAAGGACGGCTAGCAGCCATGCGCATTTGTGCCTTGCGCATCTTGCTGACCGCCACTTTCTCCATGGCGCTGGTAATTTTTTGCGTGCTTTTGATGCTCGCAATCTTACTGCGAATCTCTTTTGCGCCTGCCATGTATCACCTATCAGGTTAGCAAGCGGGGGCCTGAGCCCCCGCTGCGGCTTACCAGGTCTGGGTGGCCTTGAACTTCTCGATACCGGCTTTCAGGCCTGCGTCGATTTCGTCGTTGAAGTCACCCTTCACATTGATCTTCGCCATCAGTTCAGCGTGATCACGGTTGAAGAAGGCGATCAGTGCTTGCTCGAAGCTGCCGATCTTGGAGACTTCTACGTCAGTCAGGAAACCACGCTCAGCGGCGTACAGCGACAGGGCCATGTCCGCGATGGACATTGGCGCGTACTGCTTCTGCTTCATCAGCTCGGTAACGCGCTGACCATGCTCCAGCTGCTTGCGGGTCGCTTCGTCCAGATCGGAGGCGAACTGGGCGAATGCAGCCAGTTCACGGTACTGAGCCAGAGCGGTACGAATACCACCGGACAGCTTCTTGATGATCTTGGTCTGAGCAGCACCACCTACGCGGGATACCGAAACACCGGCGTTCACTGCAGGACGGATGCCCGAGTTGAACATGGCCGATTCCAGGAAGATCTGACCGTCGGTGATGGAAATCACGTTGGTCGGAACGAACGCGGAAACGTCGCCAGCCTGAGTTTCGATGATCGGCAGCGCAGTCAGGGAACCGGTTTTGCCAGTTACAGCACCGTTGGTGAACTTCTCGACGTACTCTTCCGAAACGCGCGATGCACGCTCCAGCAGGCGGGAGTGGAGATAGAACACGTCGCCTGGGTACGCTTCACGTCCTGGTGGACGGCGCAGCAGCAGGGAGATCTGACGGTAGGCAACGGCCTGCTTGGACAGGTCATCGTAAACGATCAGTGCGTCTTCGCCGCGGTCACGGAAGAACTCGCCCATGGTGCAACCGGCGTATGGCGCCAGGAATTGCAGTGCGGCGGATTCCGAAGCACTGGCAACCACCACGATGGTGTTGGCCAGGGCGCCGTTTTCTTCCAGCTTGCGAACGATGTTGGCAACGGTGGAACGCTTCTGGCCGACAGCAACATAAACGCAGAAAATACCGGAGTCTTTCTGGTTGATGATGGCGTCGATGGCCATGGCGGTCTTGCCGATCTGACGGTCACCGATGATCAGCTCACGCTGGCCACGGCCGACCGGGATCATGGCGTCGACGGACTTGTAGCCAGTCTGTACAGGCTGGTCTACCGACTTACGCCAGATCACGCCTGGAGCAACTTTCTCGACCGCGTCGGTCTCGGTGTTGCCCAGAGGACCTTTGCCATCGATCGGGTTGCCCAGTGCGTCGACTACGCGGCCCAGCAGTTCCTTACCAACCGGAACTTCCAGGATGCGGCCGGTGCACTTGGCGCTCATGCCTTCGGCGAGGGTGTCATAGGCACCCAGGATCACTGCACCTACGGAGTCTTGCTCCAGGTTCAGGGCCATGCCGTAGACGCCGCCAGGGAACTCGATCATTTCGCCGTACATGACGTCGGCCAGACCGTGGATCCGCACGATACCGTCGGAAACCGAAACGACGGTACCTTCGTTACGGGCTTGGGAGCTCACATCGAGGTTGTCGATGCGGCCCTTGATGATTTCACTAATTTCGGAAGGATTGAGTTGCTGCATTGCTCTGCTGCCCCTTCAAACTCAAGATTTCAATGCTTCGGCCAGTTTCGCGATTTTGCCGCGAACAGAGCCATCGATTACCAGGTCACCAGCGCGGATGACGACGCCGCCAATCAGGCTGGCATCCTCCGACGCGTGCAGGCGCACTTCCTGGCCTAACCGTGCACTGAGAACCTTGGCGAGTTTGTCTTGCTGTTCTTGGTTCAACGCGAAGGCACTGGTGACTTCCACGTCCACGGATTTCTCTTGCTCGGCCTTGTACAGGTCGAACAGAGCGGCAATCTCCGGCAGAAGCAGGAGACGGTCGTTTTCCGCGGCAACATGAATGAAATTCTGTGCCTGTGCATTGAACTTGTCACCGCACACGTCAATGAACGTGGCGGCCTTTTCTGCGCTCGTCAGTCGCGGGGCCTTGAGCAGGCGCTGCATGGTGTCGTCTTGCGACACCGCAGCAGCCAGGCCGAGCATGGCTGACCAATTGGCCAGTTGCTGATGGGCCTGGGCATGCTCAAAGGCAGCCTTAGCGTAAGGTCGGGCCAACGTGGTCAGTTCTGCCATGATCGCCCTCGCTTAAATTTCAGCGGCCAGTTTGTTAACCAGCTCCGCATGCGCGTTTTGATCGATTGTGGCGCCAAGGATCTTTTCAGCACCGCCAACGGCCAGGGCACCCACTTGGGCACGCAGGGCGTCTTTGGCACTGTTCAGTTCCTGTTCGATCTCGGCCAGAGCCTGAGCCTTCACACGGTCAGCTTCGACGCGGGCCTGTTCACGGGCTTCCTCGACAAGCTGAGCAGCGCGTTTCTTGCTTTGCTCAATGATTTCGGCTGCCTGTGCTTTAGCTTCACGCAGTTGCTGACCCGCTTTCTCTTGGGCCAGCTCCAGGTCGCGAGCTGCGCGGTTGGCAGCGTCCAAGCCGTCGGCAATCTTCTTTTGGCGCTCTTGCAGAGCAGTGATGACCGGAGGCCATACATACTTCATGCAGAAGAGTACAAAAATCAGGAAAGCAACGGATTGGCCAATCAGGGTTGCATTAATGTTCACGCCAACACCTCGCTCGGTCTTAATTCATACAGCCATCAACTCGTGAATACGAGTGATTAGCCGGCGATCTGACCAACGAACGGATTCGCGAAGGTGAAGAACAGAGCGATACCAACACCGATCATGGTTACGGCGTCGAGCAGACCGGCAACGATGAACATTTTGACCTGCAGCATCGGAACCATCTCAGGCTGACGAGCAGCGCCTTCCAGGAATTTGCCGCCCAGCAGGCCGAAACCAATGGCGGTACCCAGAGCACCCAGGCCGATCAGCAGAGCAACAGCGATAGCGGTCAGACCAACTACAGTTTCCATCTTTCCTCCCGACTTTTACGTCGTATTGGTTAGGTTTTTAGTTTGAAGCGGTAAAACAAATCGTTTGGAACAGCTGCCCTTGCGGACTTTTAAAGCCCTCCCCCCAAACGAGCGGGGAAGGCTATCAGACACGCCAGGCGGTCTTAATGGTTATCTTCGTGAGCCATCGACAGGTAGACGATGGTAAGCATCATGAAGATGAAAGCTTGCAGGGTGATGATCAGGATGTGGAACACAGCCCACGCCCACTGCAGCACCACACCCAGGCCGCTCAGCCACAGAAGGCCGGAGCCGAACATCACGGCGATCAGGATGAACACCAGCTCGCCGGCGTACATGTTGCCGAACAGTCGCAGCGCCAGCGAGATCGGCTTGGCGATCAGGGTGACGAACTCGAGCAGGAAGTTGACCGGAATCAGCAGGATCTGCACGAAGATGTTCTTGCTGCCGAACGGGTGCAGGGTCAGCTCACCGATGAAGCCGCCCAGGCCCTTGACCTTGATGCTGTAGAAGATGATCAGGGCGAACACGCAGAAGGCCATTGCCAGCGTCGCGTTCGGGTCGGTGGTCGACACGGCGCGGAACGGAATGTGCGGATCACCGGAAATCAGGATGGCCAGCTGAGGAATCCAGTCGACCGGTACCAGGTCGACGGCGTTCATCAGGAATACCCAGACGAAGATGGTCAGTGCCAGCGGCGCAATCACCGGGCTACGGCCGTGGAAGGAGTCCTTCACGCTGCCGTTGACGAAATCGACCATCACTTCGACGAAGTTCTGCAGACCGCCAGGCTGGCCGGAGGTCGCCTTCTTCGCCGCCATGCGGAAGATGAACAGGAAGATCAGACCCAGCGCGACGGACCAACCCAGGGTGTCCAGGTGGAACGCCCAGAAGCCCATTGCCTTGGCTTCTGCAGCCGAATGGGCGAAGCCCCAGCTGCCGTCTGGTAGTTGACCGTAGGTCAGGTTCTGCAAGTGGTGCTGGATATAGCCCGAAGCGGTTTCTGCTGCCATGGTTGCCTCAAACGCCCTAAGGTCTCGAAAGTCTTTTATTCATCAGCAGGGGCGCAAACCAGCTGACCAAAAGGGTCAACACGAAGACGCCGAAGACTGCTAACGGCGCCAGTGGCTTCACTCCTGCGAAGGTCAGTGCGAACAGCACTGCCGTCAAAATCATCTTGCCGGCCTCGCCTGCGTAAAACGACTTGACGATGGCCTGCGCCGCCCGGGCTCCGCTAAAGCGAAAAGCCTTCCAGGCGAAATACATATTGGGCAGCCAGGCAATCAAACCTCCGCAGAGACCTGAATATCCACTGACTGCCCCTTTCCACTGCCACAACACCAATGTTGCCAGCAGCAGCACGACAAATTGAGCCAGCAGTACCGGAAAAACCGCCCAGCGATGGAAAGGCAGGCGGTTTGGCGTGCGGATTTCCATCACAACTGCTCCTCAGAAGTCGACCAACAAGTCAGTAACGACTTGGCATAAATTGTGCCGACAAAATGCGCGCAGAGTATAGGGGTGGATTAACCCCTATTCAACTCTTGGGTAGTGATTTCCGACTGCGCGCTACAACTGGAATTGTTTCAGCGGATGTGAGCAAGGACGCCCTGCAACTCGTCGAGCGAGTTATAGCGAATAACCAACTGGCCTTTTCCCTTGTTTCCGTGACGAATCTGCACCGCGGAGCCCAGGCGCTCTGCGAGCCTCTGTTCAAGGCGCTCGATATCCGGATCAGGTTTGCTCGGTTCTACCGGGTCAGGTTTGCCACTGAGCCACTGGCGCACCAGTGCCTCGGTTTGGCGCACGGTAAGCCCACGTGCGACAACATGACGCGCCCCTTCTTCCTGGCGATCTTCTTCAAGACCGAGCAAAGCACGTGCGTGGCCCATCTCCAGATCACCATGGGCAAGCATGGTCTTGATCGCTTCAGGCAGCGAGATCAGGCGCAGCAGATTGGCCACGGTAACCCGCGACTTGCCTACGGCATCGGCTACCTGCTGCTGGGTCAGTTCGAACTCCTGTTGCAGGCGCTGCAGGGCCAGGGCCTCTTCCAACGGGTTGAGGTCCTCTCGCTGGATGTTCTCGATGAGGGCCATGGCGATGGCCGCTTCATCAGGCACTTCCCGCACCATCGCCGGGACGGTGTCCAGGCCAGCCTGCTGCGTGGCCCTCCAGCGGCGCTCACCGGCAATGATCTCGTAGCGGTTGCCATCGATCGGGCGCACCACGATCGGCTGCATCACACCGTGCGTGCGAATCGAGTGCGCCAGTTCTTCCAGCGCCTGCGGATCCATGTCACGGCGCGGCTGGTATTTACCGCGCTGGATCAACTCGACCGGCAGGTGTTGCAGTTCTTTCTGGTCGATCTTGACAGCCTGCTCTTCGAGCGCGCTGACGGAAGGACCACTGAGCAGTGCATCCAACCCACGTCCGAGACCCCGTTTCTTAACGGCCATGCGGATTCCTTAAGTTGTTTGTGCAGTGCGTGATTGACGGCGTTGACGGCGAACCAGTTCCCCGGCCAGGGCCAGATAGGCCAGTGCGCCACGCGATTGCTTGTCGTAGGCCAGCGCCGGCATGCCAAAGCTCGGTGCCTCGGCCAAGCGGATGTTGCGCGGAATGACGGTATCGTAAAGCTGCTCGCCGAAGTGCTCCTTGAGCTGCGCCGATACATCGTTGTTCAGGCTAAGACGCGGGTCGTACATGGTGCGCAGCAGCCCTTCGATCTTCAGCTCCGGGTTCAGACGGGCGGCAATGCGCTTGATGTTATCCACAAGGTCGCTGAGACCTTCCAGTGCGTAATACTCGCACTGCATCGGAATGATCACGCCATCGGAGGCGACCAGGGCATTGAGCGTCAGCATCGACAGCGACGGTGGGCAATCGATGAGGATGAAGTCGTAATTCTCGCGGATAGGCGCCAGGGCGTTGCGCAGGCGGCTCTCCTTGACCTGCATTTCCAGCAGCACCACTTCCGCGGCAGTCAGGTCGCGGTTGGCCGGCAGCAACTGGAAGCCACCATGCTCGGAGTAGTGCATGGCCTGGGCAAGGTCGCATTCCCCGATCAGCAGGTCGTAGACCGAGTGTTCGAGTTCGTGTTTGTCCACACCGCTGCCCATGGTGGCGTTGCCCTGCGGATCGAGGTCGATCAGCAGCACACGACGCTTGGTCGCAGCCAGCGATGCGGCGAGATTGATACAGGTGGTGGTTTTACCCACTCCACCTTTCTGGTTCGCGATTGCGAATACCTTAGCCATTGTTGCGTGTGTTCCCAGTCATGCCTTGCGGCGCAGTATCAGCAGATGGCGCTGGCCCTGGCAACCTGGAACGGTCAGGGCCTGCTCGCTTTCCACTGTGAAGTCTGCGGGCAATGCTACCAGTTCATCGGCAGGATGCAGCCCCTTCATTGCAAGCCATTGCGTCCCGGTGTCGCCCAAGTGGCGGGTCCAGTTGGTGAAGTTCTCCATGCTGCTGAAGGCGCGAGAGATGATGCCCTTGAACGGCTGTGCTGGCTGGAAGGCCTCGACCCGGCTGTGGATAACCGTGAGGTTGTCCAGTTTCAGCTCCATCTTCACCTGGGTGAGGAAGCGGGTTTTCTTGCCGTTGGCGTCCAGCACGGTTACGCGTTTGTGCGGATGCAGGATAGCCAATGGAATCCCGGGCATGCCACCGCCGCTGCCGACATCGAGCCAGCTATCGCGATCGCTGTGGATAAAACCCATTACGCTGAGGCTGTCCAGCAGATGGCGCGAAACCATCTCGTTCGGGTCGCGCACGGCCGTCAGGTTGTAGGCTTTGTTCCATTTGATCAACAGGGCCAGGTAGCCAAGCAGCCGTTCGTGCTGCTCGGCGCTCAGCTCGACACCGAGCTGGCGTGCACCTGTGGACAACTCTTCAGCGTGTTGCGGGGTGACCAGGGAACTCAAGCGCTTTGCTCCAATTCGCGGCCAGCGCCGCGTTTTTTCAGATGTATCAACAACAGGGAAATTGCCGCTGGTGTCACGCCAGGGATCCGCGAAGCCTGGCCCAGCGTCTGCGGGCGAGTCTGGCCGAGCTTGCCCTGGATTTCCTTGGACAGGCCGGAAATCGAGGTGTAGTCGATATCCACAGGCAGGCAGGTGTCTTCACTGGCACGCAGGCGAGCGATCTCGTCCTGCTGGCGATCGATGTAGCCAGCGTACTTGGTCTTGATTTCGACCTGTTCGGCAACCTGTGGATCGATCTGTTCGCCGCCGGTCGCTTCGATCAGCCCGGCGTAGTCCACTTCCGGTCGCGCCAGCAGGTTGAGCAGGCTGTATTCGTGGCTCAGCGGGGTACCGAACTTATCCACAACGGCCTGGCCCTGCGGTGTATTCGGGCGTACCCAGGTCGATTTCAAGCGCTGTTCCTCACGCTCGATGCCGTCACGCTTGGCGCAGAACGCGGCCCAGCGCTGGTCGTCGATCAGACCAAGCTCACGACCTTTCTCGGTCAGGCGCAGGTCGGCGTTGTCTTCGCGCAGGATCAACCGGTATTCGGCTCGCGAAGTGAACATGCGGTACGGCTCCTGGGTACCCAGGGTAATCAGGTCGTCGACCAGCACTCCGATGTACGCCTCGTCACGGCGCGGGCACCAGCTTTCGCGGCCCTGCGCGCGCAGTGCGGCGTTGGTACCGGCCAGCAGGCCTTGGGCGCCGGCTTCTTCGTAACCGGTAGTGCCGTTGATCTGGCCAGCGAAGAACAAGCCACCGATAACCTTGGTCTCGAGGCTGTACTTGAGGTCACGCGGATCGAAGTAGTCGTATTCGATGGCATAGCCCGGGCGCACGATGTGCGCATTTTCCATACCGCGAATCGAGCGCACCAGCTCCAGCTGCACGTCAAACGGCAGCGAAGTGGAAATGCCGTTGGGGTACAGCTCATGGGTGGTCAGGCCTTCCGGCTCGATGAACACCTGATGGCTTTCCTTGTCGGCAAAGCGATGGATCTTGTCCTCGATCGACGGGCAGTAACGCGGGCCGACACCTTCGATGACGCCCGAGTACATCGGCGAACGGTCGAGGTTCGAAGCGATGATTTCGTGGGTACGCGCATTGGTGTGGGTAATCCAGCAGCTGACCTGACGCGGGTGCATCGCGGCGTTGCCCATGAACGACATGACCGGGATTGGTGTGTCGCCCGGCTGCTCGGTCATCACCGAAAAGTCCACCGAACGACCGTCGATACGCGGAGGTGTACCGGTTTTCAGACGACCGACGCGCAGCGGTAATTCACGCATGCGGTGGGCCAAGGCAATCGACGGTGGATCGCCAGCGCGGCCGCCGGAATGGTTCTGCAGGCCGATGTGGATAAGGCCACCCAGGAAAGTGCCGGTCGTGAGCACCACCGAATCGGCGAAGAACCGCAGCCCCATTTGCGTAACCACGCCTTTGACCTGGTCTTGCTCGACGATCAGGTCGTCACAGGACTGCTGGAATATCCACAGATTTGGCTGGTTTTCCAGGATTTCGCGAACCACGGCCTTGTAGATGGCGCGGTCGGCCTGTGCACGGGTGGCGCGAACAGCCGGGCCCTTGCGGTTGTTCAACACGCGGAACTGGATGCCGCTCTTGTCAGTGGCCAGTGCCATGGCACCGCCGAGCGCATCGATCTCTTTGACTAGATGGCTTTTACCGATGCCACCGATGGCCGGGTTGCAGCTCATGTGACCGAGGGTTTCCACGTTATGGGTCAGCAGCAGGGTTTTCACACCCATGCGTGCAGACGCAAGCGCAGCCTCGGTACCGGCATGGCCGCCGCCGATGACGATCACTTCAAAACGGGAAGGGAAATCCACCACGCACCTCGTGCCTGTTTTTGCGAATAGAGAAGGTAAGCGGACAAGTATAGGGACTTCACCCCCTCTAAAGAAACCTTTTGCGCAAATTTTGACCAGGCTGTGGATGAGTGGCTGATAACAGAAACTAGAGAGAAGAAATTTAAAAAAGCTTTGTTTTTATGTTTATTCTTATGCACGCACCAATCTGTGGATAACGTTCTACATCCCTCTGGATTCGCCATGTAGAAGAAAATTAAACCCTGTGGTTGGAGTGCCATGAGGGCTATGGATAACCGGATTTAGCCTGTGGATGAAATGCCTACTTACCCACAGGGCAGGTTTTCCTCAGAAAAAAAGCATGCTTATCAACGGAGCTGAAGCCGACTTTTCCACAGGGCTCATGAGCGCTTTTTCAGGCCGGTGATTAAAAATCTGCAGCTACAAAACCCTGTACGAGACGCCCGAGCCCCAAATCTCAGGCAAAAAAAAGCCGCTCCAGGAAGAGCGGCGTCGTGAATGGTTTGGCTAAAAGCTACTTACCGATGCAGAAACTAGAGAAAATCCGCCCCAGCAGGTCATCCGAACTGAACGCGCCCGTGATTTCCCCCAGCGCGTGCTGGGCCTGGCGCAGGTCCTCAGCCAACAGCTCTCCGGCCCCCGCCAAGGTCAATTGCGCACGACCGTGCTCCAGATGAGCACTGGCCTGGCGCAGGGCATCGAGGTGCCTCCGGCGTGCGCTGAAGCCACTCTCTGCAGTCTGTTCATAACCCATGCAGGCTTTGAGGTGATCGCGTAACAGCAGCAAGCCCTGATCGTCACCTTTGGCGCTCAAGGTGATGGTTACATGACCGTCATCGCACTGTTCCAGCCCTACGGGTTCGCCGCTGAGGTCGGCTTTGTTGCGAATCAGTGTGACCTTGCCCGGATCAGGCCTTTGATCAAGAAACTCCGGCCACAGGGCGAACGGATCACTGGCCTCAGGGGCGGTGGAGTCGACCACCAACAACACTCTGTCGGCTTCGCCTATGGCCTTGAGTGCGCGCTCGACGCCTATCTTTTCCACATGGTCGTCGGTGTCGCGCAAACCGGCCGTATCGACGACGTGCAGCGGCATGCCATCGATGTGGATATGTTCACGCAGGATATCCCGCGTAGTACCTGCGATGTCGGTGACGATTGCCGCCTCACGACCGGCCAGTTGATTCAGCAGGCTCGATTTGCCTGCATTCGGCCTGCCGGCGATCACCACCGTCATGCCGTCACGAAGCAGCGCACCCTGCCCGGCCTCACGCTGCACTGTGGACAACTCGGCACGCACTGAGTCGAGCATCGACAGGACGTGGCCATCGGCAAGAAAGTCGATTTCCTCCTCGGGGAAGTCGATCGCTGCCTCGACATAGATCCGCAGCGCGATCAGTGCTTCAGTCAGGCTGTGCACACGTTTGGAGAACTCCCCTTGCAACGAGCGCAGGGCGTTGCGTGCTGCCTGGCTGGAGCTGGCTTCGATCAGGTCGGCAATCGCTTCGGCCTGGGCCAGGTCGAGCTTGTCGTTGAGAAACGCCCGCTCACTGAACTCACCCGGGCGGGCCAAGCGGCAACCCACCTGCACGCAGCGTTGCAACAGCATGTCCAGTACGACCGGGCCACCATGCCCCTGCAATTCGAGCACGTCCTCACCGGTGAACGAGTTGGGTCCGGGGAAGAACAGTGCAATACCTTCATCCAGCACCAGCCCTTCCTGGTCGCGAAATGGGCCGTAATGGGCATGGCGCGGTGTCAGTGTGCGGCCGGTTATGAGCTGGCCAGCCTTGGCCGCCAATGGGCCGGACAGCCTGACAATACCCACCCCTCCACGTCCTTGTGCGGTTGCGATGGCAGCGATGGTTTCACGCACAGTGTTCATGCTCGAAAGCCTCTACGACAAAAACGACAGATAGCAAAAACGCCCCCGAGGGGGCGTTTTTATTCACAGGCTAGCGCAGTAGCCCGTCAAGCAGCAGCTTTTTTGGTCGCTGCTTCAATACGGCGGGTGATGTACCACTGCTGCGAAATCGACAGGCAGTTGTTCACAACCCAGTACAGCACCAGGCCAGCCGGGAACCACAGGAAGAAGAAGGTGAAGATGATCGGCATCATTTTCATCACCTTGGCCTGCATCGGATCCGGCGGCGTCGGGTTCAGGCGCTGCTGGATGAACATGGTAGCGCCCATGATGATCGGCAGGATGAAGAACGGATCCTTGATCGACAGGTCGGTGATCCACAGCATCCATGGGGCCTGGCGCATCTCGACGCTTTCCAGCAGCACCCAGTACAGGGCCAGGAACACCGGCATCTGTACCAGGATCGGCAAGCATCCACCCAGTGGGTTGATCTTCTCTTTCTTGTACAGCTCCATCATCGCCTGGGACATCTTCTGGCGATCGTCACCGAAGCGTTCCTTCAGTGCGGCGAGCTTCGGCGCCACGGCACGCATGCGCGCCATCGAGCGGTAGCTGGCGGCCGACAGCGGGAAGAACAGGCCCTTGATGAGCATGGTCAGGACAATGATCGACCAGCCCCAGTTACCCAGCAGGCTGTGGATATGTTGCAGCAACCAGAAGATCGGCTGGGCAATGAACCACAGGAAGCCGTAATCGACGGTCAGTTCCAGGCCTGGGGACAATTCCTTGAGCTTGGACTGGATCTTCGGGCCGGCATACAGCATGGCGCTGGTTTCGGCCTTGCCGCCAGCCGGTACGCTGATGGCCGGGCCGGTGTAGCCGATGATGTAGTTGCCCTGGCTGTCCTTGCGGGTCTGGACGACATTGTTGTCCGACTTGGCAGGGATCCAGGCAGTTACGAAGTAGTGCTGCAGCCAGGCAACCCAGCCGCCAGACACATTTTCTTTCAAACTACCTTTGTCGATGTCCTTCATCGACACTTTCTTGTACGGCTCGCCAGCTGTCCACAGGGCAGCACCCAGGTAGGTGGCGGTACCGGTGGCGGTGCTCGAGGACGGATCACCACTGGCGTCACGCTTGAGCTGGGCAAACATGTTGCCGCTCCAGGCCTGGCCGCTCTGGTTGTCGATCAGGTAGCTGACGGACAGGTCGTACTCACCGCGCTTGAAGCTGAAGCGCTTGATGTAGTTCACACCGTTGTCGCTGAACTTCAGGTCGACCACCAGTTGTTCCTGGCCATCAGCCAGCTGGAAGGACTTCTGCTCTGCGGCGTACAGCGGACGGCCGGT
Organism: Pseudomonas sp. BNK-30; assembly: GCF_047456185.1. Taxonomy (NCBI): domain Bacteria; kingdom Pseudomonadati; phylum Pseudomonadota; class Gammaproteobacteria; order Pseudomonadales; family Pseudomonadaceae; genus Pseudomonas; species Pseudomonas sp. BNK-30. The sequence goes on along the minus strand of NZ_CP179904.1, from coordinate 4,777,145 downwards.
GGAGCGCGCATCCGGGCCGTTGGCACCGGTCAGGCCGCTCTGGGCCAGATATACGCGCTCGCCACCGTTGTCGAACAGCTGGAACGGAATGTCCGGATGATCCTGGCGACGCGGGTACTTCGGCAGGTTCAGCTGGACGATGTCACCGCCGACTGGATCGATAGCCAGTTCCAGGACATCGGTCTTGACCCGGATGAGATCCTTGCTGAGTGCAACAGGTGCCAGTTCGGCAGGGCTCGACTCGGCGTTGGCGCTCGGTACATCGGCGCTGGCGCCGTTGTTAGCGGCCGGTACGCCATCGGGCAGGCCCGGAGCAACAGTGCTGGCAGCAGTATTCTGAGTCGGCAAGGCAGCCTGGCCGTAGTCATCGTTCCACTTCAGGACCATGACGTAGGACACGATTGCCAGGGCGGCGATCAGGATCGTGCGTTTAATATCCATGATTACTCGGCTATCGAAGAAGTTCGGGAGGAAGGCGCGGGGGGAACGGGATCGAAACCGCCGTCGTTCCACGGATGACAACGCCCCAGGCGACGAACGGTTAGCCACCCGCCACGCAAGAGGCCATGGGTTTCTATGGCTTCCAACGCATAACAGGAGCAACTGGGGTAGAAACGACAGTGGCTGGCCATCAGAGGACTGATGGCGTAACGGTAAAACTGGATCGGAATGAGTGCCAGTTTACGCATCTTGGCTGTCTACCCCTGCGGAATCGGCGTTAGCCGCTGGAGTGGGCCGGCTGCGCGCCAGGCGTTTCCAGAGCTTGCCAAAGTGTTGGTGCAATTCCGGGTTTTCTATCTCACCCAATCCCTTGCGCGCGACGATCACTATGTCCAGGCCAGCGAGCATTTGCTGGTGCAGACGGAAGGAATCGCGCATCAAGCGCTTGAGGCGATTGCGTTGAACGGCAAGTTTGACGCTCTTCTTGCCAATCACCAAGCCAAGGCGTGGATGATCGAGACCGTTCTCGCGAGCAAGGATCAGCAGGTTTTTCCCTGGAACCTTGCCGGTTGGGGAGTCGAAGACCGCTTTGAAATGCCGGGGTGTAAGCAGTCGCTTTTCCCGACTGAAGTCCTGACTCACCACCTTTGCCGAAGAATCAAATGGCCAGACGCTTACGGCCTTTGGCACGACGACGCGACAGAACAGCACGGCCGTTCTTGGTAGCCATACGGGCACGGAAGCCGTGGGTGCGAGCGCGCTTGATGGTGCTTGGTTGGAAAGTACGTTTCATGGCGTGTTACCTGGTTTGTCGACAACGGGCCGGAATGGCCCCCTTTTTAAGAGATCGGCGATTCTAGAGAAAGCAAGCCAATAGGTCAATTTCCAACCAGCCTTTCCTTATGGAAGGTGCTTTCAGCGATCGAGCGGGGCGGCGTCTGGTCGGGCAGGCAAACGGATGACAAAACTAAAAAAAAGAAGAGACATATAAAAAGCTTTTTTGAATAACTTATAAATCTTAGGTGGATAAGTTTCTGTGGATAACCTTCTGCAGGCCAAAGATTACGGGCTGTACAGCGATCAGAAACATTGTCCACAACCCGTGCTGCGCTTGTGCTGGGCCTGCGTACAGCCTGTGGATGAAAAGGCTCATTATCCACAGGTGAGTTATCAACAGGTCTTGACCCTGGGTTGTGCATAGCCCTTATGGTGGGTTATCCACAGAGCTTATTCACAGTCCTTCAGGGTCGTTTTGGTCGCTAAATGGCTGTTTTGCCATGGCTCATAATGTTTCCACATGTGGATAACTGATCGCTTGACCGGTACAATGGCCGTTTGTTTTTGCCTCATCCGGCTTTCAAACTCAGGGGATATCCGTGTCAGTGGAACTTTGGCAGCAGTGCGTGGAGCTTCTGCGCGATGAACTGCCTGCCCAGCAATTCAACACCTGGATCCGTCCGCTACAGGTCGAAGCCGAAGGCGACGAGTTGCGCGTGTATGCGCCTAACCGTTTCGTTCTCGATTGGGTGAATGAAAAGTACCTCGGCCGTCTGCTCGAACTGTTGGGTGAGAACGGTAGCGGCATCGCGCCTGCCCTTTCCTTATTAATAGGTAGCCGTCGCAGCTCCGCACCGCGGGCCGCGCCCAATGCCCCGGTCAGCGCTGCAATGGCTGCGTCCCTTGCGCAGAGCCACGCGCAGCCAGCAGCCGCGCCAGTCATGGCTGTTGCTGACCCGGTCTCGGTGCCCACTGCTGAACCTGCGCAGGCCACCGACATGGCCGAGGCGTCGTCGCGAGGCAGCTATGATTCGATGGCGGACAGCGCTCCGGCACCTGTCGCGCCGGGGCGTACCGAACAGCGCAACGTTCAGGTGGAGGGTGCGCTCAAGCACACCAGTTATCTGAACCGTACGTTCACCTTCGAAACCTTTGTCGAAGGTAAATCGAACCAGTTGGCCCGGGCAGCCGCCTGGCAGGTTGCCGACAACCCGAAGCATGGCTACAACCCACTGTTCCTTTACGGTGGCGTGGGCCTGGGTAAAACGCACTTGATGCATGCTGTGGGTAACCACCTGCTGAAGAAGAACCCGAATGCCAAGGTGGTGTACCTGCATTCCGAGCGCTTCGTCGCGGACATGGTCAAGGCGTTGCAGCTCAACGCGATCAATGAGTTCAAGCGCTTCTACCGTTCGGTCGATGCGCTGCTGATCGACGATATCCAGTTCTTCGCCCGCAAGGAGCGTTCACAGGAGGAGTTTTTCCACACCTTCAACGCATTGCTCGAAGGTGGCCAGCAGGTGATTCTCACCAGTGACCGCTACCCGAAGGAAATCGAAGGTCTGGAAGAGCGACTGAAGTCGCGTTTCGGCTGGGGGCTGACGGTGGCTGTGGAGCCGCCGGAGCTGGAGACCCGCGTGGCGATCCTGATGAAGAAGGCCGACCAGGCCAAGGTCGAGTTGCCGCACGATGCCGCTTTCTTCATCGCTCAGCGTATTCGCTCCAACGTACGTGAGCTTGAAGGGGCATTGAAGCGCGTCATCGCCCACTCGCACTTCATGGGCCGCGACATCACCATCGAGCTGATTCGCGAGTCGCTGAAGGACCTGCTGGCGCTGCAAGACAAGCTGGTGAGTGTGGATAACATTCAGCGCACCGTGGCCGAGTACTACAAGATCAAGATCTCCGATCTGTTGTCCAAGCGCCGTTCGCGCTCTGTAGCGCGCCCGCGTCAGGTGGCCATGGCGTTGTCCAAAGAGCTGACCAACCACAGTCTGCCGGAGATCGGCGACATGTTTGGCGGCCGTGACCACACCACCGTGCTGCACGCTTGCCGCAAGATCAACGAACTGAAGGAATCCGACGCGGACATCCGCGAGGACTACAAGAACCTGCTGCGCACGCTCACCACCTGATGGCCGCCAGCGCAGCTAATTGAAGGCAAGGGACTAGACCATGCATTTCACCATTCAACGCGAAGCCCTGTTGAAACCCCTGCAACTGGTCGCCGGTGTCGTCGAGCGCCGTCAGACCTTGCCGGTCCTGTCCAACGTACTGCTGGTCGTGCAAGGCCAGCAGCTGTCGTTGACCGGTACCGACCTGGAAGTCGAACTGGTAGGCCGCGTCCAACTGGAAGAGCCGGCCGAGCCTGGCGAAATCACTGTCCCGGCGCGCAAGCTGATGGACATCTGCAAAAGCCTGCCGAACGACGTTCTGATCGATATCAAGGTCGACGAACAGAAGCTGTTGGTCAAGGCCGGCCGTAGCCGTTTCACCCTGTCGACCCTGCCAGCTAACGACTTCCCCACTGTGGAAGAAGGCCCAGGTTCGCTGACCTGCAACCTTGAGCAGAGCAAACTGCGTCGTTTGATCGAGCGCACCAGCTTCGCCATGGCTCAGCAGGATGTACGTTACTACCTCAACGGTATGCTGCTCGAAGTGTCGCGTAATACCTTGCGTGCCGTGTCTACCGATGGGCATCGTCTGGCGCTGTGCTCCATGAGCGCAGCCATCGAGCAGGATGAGCGTCATCAGGTCATCGTGCCACGTAAAGGTATCCTCGAACTTGCGCGCCTGCTCACCGACCCGGAAGGCATGGTCAGCATCGTCCTGGGCCAGCACCACATCCGTGCGAACACAGGCGAGTTCACCTTCACGTCCAAGCTGGTCGATGGCAAGTTCCCTGACTATGAGCGTGTACTGCCCAAGGGTGGTGACAAGCTGGTCATCGGCGATCGCCAGGCCTTGCGTGAAGCGTTCAGCCGTACCGCAATCCTTTCCAACGAGAAGTACCGCGGTATCCGCCTTCAGTTGGCTGCCGGTCAGTTGAAAATCCAGGCAAACAACCCGGAACAGGAAGAGGCGGAAGAAGAGATCAGCGTGGACTATGACGGTGCATCGCTTGAGATTGGCTTCAACGTCAGTTACCTGCTGGACGTATTGGGTGTGATGACAACGGAACAGGTTCGCCTGATTCTCTCCGATTCCAATAGCAGTGCTCTGCTGCAGGAAGCCGGCAATGACGACTCGTCTTACGTTGTCATGCCGATGCGCCTGTAACCTGTAGCAGGCCAAATGTCCCTTCGACGTATCATGGTCACCGCGGTGCGCAACCTGCACCCGGTGACCCTCTCACCCTCCCCCCGCATCAATATCCTCTACGGCGCCAACGGCAGCGGCAAGACCAGTGTGCTGGAAGCTGTGCATTTGCTCGGGTTGGCCAGATCGTTTCGCAGTACCCGGCTCAATCCCGTCATTCAGTACGAGCAGGCTGCGTGTACGGTTTTCGGCGAAGTACAGTTGGGCGAAGGCGGCACCAGCAACTTGGGTGTGTCGCGCGAGCGGGCGGGCGACTTCACTATCCGTATCGATGGGCAGAATGCCAAGAGCGCCGCGCAGCTTGCAGAACTACTGCCCCTGCAGCTCATCAACCCAGACAGTTTCAGGTTGCTTGAAGGCGCGCCGAAGATCCGTCGCCAGTTTCTGGATTGGGGAGTGTTCCACGTGGAACCTCGCTTCATGCCAGCTTGGCAGCGTCTGCAGAAGGCGTTGCGGCAGCGGAACTCATGGTTGCGGCATGGTACACTTGACCCAGCTTCGCAAGCCGCCTGGGACCGGGAATTGTGCCTGGCCAGCGCGGAAATAGATGAATACCGTCGCAACTACATCAAGGCCTTGAAGCCCGTCTTCGAGCAAACCCTGAGCGAACTGGTCGAGCTGGACGGGTTGACCCTTAGCTACTACCGAGGCTGGGACAAGGACCGGGAACTCAACGAAGTACTCGCCTCTTCTCTCCTTCGCGATCAGCAGATGGGCCATACCCAGGCCGGTCCGCAGCGTGCTGATCTGCGTCTTCGTCTGGCTGCCAACAACGCAGCCGACATCTTGTCGCGTGGTCAGCAAAAGCTGGTGGTTTGTGCATTGCGCATCGCCCAAGGCCACCTCGTTAGTCAGGCTCGCCGCGGCCACTGTATTTATCTGGTGGATGACTTGCCGTCCGAGTTGGACGACCAGCATCGCCGTGCACTGTGCCGCTTGCTAGAAGAATTACGCTGCCAGGTGTTTATCACCTGTGTAGATCACGAATTACTGAGGGAAGGCTGGCAGACGGAAACGCCAGTTGCTTTGTTCCACGTGGAACAAGGCCGTATCACCCAGACCCACGACCATCGGGAGTGAAGGCATGAGCGAAAATCAAACGTACGACTCTTCAAGCATCAAGGTGCTGAAAGGTTTGGATGCCGTGCGCAAGCGTCCCGGCATGTACATTGGCGACACCGATGACGGTAGCGGCCTGCACCACATGGTCTTCGAAGTGGTCGACAACTCGATCGACGAAGCCCTCGCCGGGCACTGCGATGACATCACCGTCATCATCCACACCGATGAATCCATCAGTGTGCGCGACAACGGTCGCGGCATTCCGGTCGACGTGCATAAAGAAGAAGGCGTTTCTGCAGCCGAGGTCATCATGACCGTACTGCACGCCGGCGGTAAATTTGATGATAACTCCTACAAAGTTTCCGGCGGCCTGCACGGTGTAGGTGTTTCGGTAGTAAACGCCCTTTCGGAAAAGCTGGTGCTTACCGTTCGCCGTAGCGGCAAGATCTGGGAGCAGACCTACGTTCATGGTGTTCCACAGGCGCCGATGGCCGTTGTGGGTGAAAGCGAAACCACCGGCACCCATATTCATTTCAAGCCTTCGGCTGAGACCTTCAAGAATATTCACTTCAGCTGGGACATCCTGGCCAAGCGTATTCGTGAACTGTCCTTCCTGAACTCTGGCGTTGGCATCCTGCTGAAAGACGAGCGCTCGGGCAAAGAAGAGTTCTTCAAATACGAAGGCGGCCTGCGTGCATTCGTTGAATACCTGAACACCAACAAGACTCCGGTCAACTCCCAGGTGTTCCATTTCAACGTCCAGCGTGAAGATGGCGTGGGTGTTGAAGTTGCCCTGCAGTGGAACGACAGCTTCAACGAAAACCTGCTGTGCTTCACCAACAACATTCCGCAGCGCGATGGCGGTACCCACCTGGTTGGTTTCCGCTCTTCGCTGACCCGTAGTCTGAACAGCTACATCGAGCAGGAAGGCCTGGCCAAGAAGAACAAGGTTTCCACCACCGGTGACGATGCTCGTGAAGGCCTGACCGCAATCATTTCGGTCAAGGTGCCGGATCCGAAGTTCAGTTCGCAGACCAAGGACAAGCTGGTCTCCTCGGAGGTGAAAACCGCCGTGGAACAGGAAATGAACAAATACTTCGCCGACTTCCTGTTGGAAAACCCCAACGAAGCCAAAGCGGTAGTCGGCAAGATGATCGACGCTGCCCGTGCCCGTGAAGCGGCGCGCAAAGCGCGTGAAATGACTCGCCGTAAAGGCGCGCTGGATATCGCGGGCTTGCCGGGCAAACTGGCGGACTGCCAGGAGAAGGACCCTGCCCTTTCCGAACTGTACCTGGTGGAGGGTGACTCCGCAGGTGGCTCGGCCAAGCAAGGTCGTAACCGTCGTACCCAGGCGATCCTGCCGCTGAAGGGCAAGATTCTCAACGTCGAGAAAGCACGCTTCGACAAGATGATCTCCTCCCAGGAAGTGGGCACACTGATCACCGCACTGGGCTGTGGCATCGGCCGCGAAGAGTACAACATCGACAAACTGCGCTATCACAACATCATCATCATGACCGATGCTGACGTTGACGGTTCGCACATCCGTACCCTGCTGCTGACCTTCTTCTTCCGTCAGCTGCCAGAGCTGGTCGAGCGTGGCTACATCTACATTGCCCAGCCACCGCTGTACAAGGTGAAGAAAGGCAAGCAGGAGCAGTACATCAAGGACGACGAGGCCATGGAAGAATACATGACCCAGTCGGCCCTCGAAGATGCCAGCCTGCACCTGGATGAGTCTGCGCCGGCCGTTTCCGGCGTTCAGCTGGAGGTTTTGGTCAACGAGTTCCGCGGTGTGATGAAGACCCTCAAGCGTTTGTCTCGCTTGTACCCGGAAGAGTTGACCGAGCACTTCATCTACCTGCCGGAAGTTACCCTGGAGCAATTGGGCGACCATGCCGTCATGGAGAACTGGTTGGCCAAACTGCAGGAGCGCCTGAGCAACAGCCAGAAGTCTGGCCTGATGTACAAGGCCACCCTGCGCGAGGACAAGGAGCGCAATGTGTGGCTGCCTGAAGTGGAAATCACCTCGCACGGCCTGGCCAGCTACATCACCTTCAACCGCGATTTCTTCGGCAGCAACGACTATCGCACGGTGGTCAACATTGGCTCCAAGTTGTCGAGCCTGCTGGGTGAAGGTGCTTACGTACAGCGCGGTGAGCGTCGCAAGGCGATCGTCGAGTTCAAGGAAGGCCTGGATTGGCTGATGAACGAGACCACCAAGCGTCACACCATCCAGCGATACAAAGGGCTGGGTGAGATGAACCCGGACCAGTTGTGGGAAACCACCATGGACCCAACTGTACGTCGCATGCTCAAGGTCACCATCGAAGACGCGATTGCCGCCGATCAGATCTTCAACACCTTGATGGGTGACGCGGTTGAGCCTCGCCGCGACTTCATCGAAAGCAACGCGCTGTCGGTTTCTAACCTGGACTTCTGATCAGGTTGTTCTTACCAAAAAGCCCGCGCAAGCGGGCTTTTTGGTTTGGGCTGTCATTCAATCGTCCTGAGCTTCACGTGCACTGACCTCAGCTGATCTTTTTCATGCGCGAGTGTAAGTGACGCCTCTGCACGCATGACAAGCTGCTCCCCATGCCTGATGCAACTCTGCTTGAAAAGCGCGGGGTTTATCTGGGCCAGGCTGACAAGTGCCTTGAGCAACCGAAGGTCGACTTCTAGAAGAGCGGCGCCGTCTCTGCTGATAGGGGCAAAAAAATCGTCGAACAAATCGTCCACCGTCAACCCTCGCAGGTGGACCCACTCGCAGCTTTTTTCCTGGTCCGGTTCGCAAGCGTGTGCTTTGCCCCAGTACGTCAAAGTTCTAAGGCCCCTGCCAATCACATCAATAGCGGTGCCCGGATCATTGACCGCTGGTGACAACGCGCGGGATGCGATTTCCGATAGCACGCATAGCCCAAACCTCGGGTCATGTTCAAAGGTTCTTCGGGTGCCTATGGTCAACGTCGCCAGCGTGTCCTTGAGGCTTTGCTCATCAGGATGCTTGTCACTCAAAGGCACAATGCGAGCGACCGGCATACCGATGTGGACAAAACTACCTGGGAGAACTTCCACATAGATCCGGATCTGTAGCGCGTTGGAAATGGCGCCCAAGGCTTGCACATCGATATGTTGGACGTAGCCAGTCTGGTTGCTGGCAATGGTTTGCGCGGATAGCGGTAGTACAAGGTCTACCGGGTACGCTGAGCCTCCCAGATAGGGCCAGCGAATGCGATGAGCCATGGCCTCTATCGCCGCCTTTTCCACACGGTCAATGGTTTCTCCAACCCGTCCGAGTTTGGAAAGGTGGTCTATCCAGCGCAGCAGTGTGTAAATGATCAGCGTCACGACAGCTAGCGTCACCGCAAAAAGCACGACTCGGCCCTGGCTTCCATAGAGGCCGGTACTCAGGGCAATGATGCCAACCAGGCTGAAGAGAAACGAACCGATGAATGTGGCCAGCGCGTTCTGGGTCGTGGTGTCTTCCATGACCAGCGTTGTGGCACGCGGGGTCACCCCGCTACTTGCGGCCCCGTAGGCGGTGACCATCGTGCTCAATGAGAAGGTGGTCACAGCCAGCATGCTGGAGGCAATGATCCCGAGAATCTTGTCCACTGCATCTGCGCCGATGCGCGCTGGCAAGGTTTGCGGGATGAAGTCTCTGAACAGGATGGCAAGCAATGCAGTCGCCACACCCAGAATGGAGAACAGAGAGGCTCTGAACCAGAGTCGCTTGGTGAGTTGACCCGCTACCCAACGCCAACGCGCAATCATGTGCAGTACCTTCAAGAGACTGATCGAATAGTTAACAGACTAGAAGTTTCAATCCACAACCCAGCAAAAAACCCGCGCAAGCGGGCTTTTTGTTGGCGGCTGGTTTTATACGGCCTTAGTAACCGCTGAGGATGTTTACGATCACCCCGGAAGCAATGGCCACCAGCACGTAGTCGCCGTTGACGTACAACCAACGGTGGTCGCGGGGCGGCGGCGAGAGGTGCCGGGCGCGCCAGTCGGTCACCCAGTAACGGTCATTGCGATAGTGCGGGTCTACCACATGGCCGCGCTTCCATTGCTGGTGAGGTACCGGCATCCCCGGTTGTGGACGGAAGTTCGGATTACGGTAGGACTGAGCCTGGCCGTTGCCGGGTTTGCCATGTTGTTGCGGATGGCCTTGCTGCTTGCTCTGCTGCGGATGACCTTGGCCCTGATGCGAGCGGTCGCCATCGTGCCCTTGAGGCGGGCCGGGCTGGGCGAAGCTGGCCAGTGGTACGCTGAGCATCAAGGTAGCGCAGAGCACAGAGAGGCTTTTTTTCATCGTATGTCGATCCTTTGCATGTTCACGTCCGGCGGGTTTCAACGAGACGCCGATTACGGTTAATGCTTCAGACCGTGATTCGCGATGAGTAATCCCTGGCAAGAGGTAAAGGTCCGGTAAAGAATCGCCGAGCACTAAGCCGGATTCAGCCCCAGCGCTTTCAAGCGCCGATACAGCGTACGTTCACTCATCCCTAAGTGGCGCGCCAGTTCGCTACGCGGGCCCTGAAACTGTTCCAGCGCTTGTGCCAGATCACTCAGGTCGCTGCGAGCGCGCCCCTTGTTCGCACCGGTTGCGATTTGCGGGCCTACATCTTCCGGCAGATGCTCAGGCCGTATCAGCCCATCATCGGCAAACAGCCGCGCCCGTTCCAGGATGTTGCGCAGCTCGCGGATATTGCCTGGGAACGTATGCAGGGCCAATTGTTGAAGCGCAGCGTCAGTAAGGCTCGCGGCAGGTTTGCCTGCCATGCGTTGCAGCAGGCTCTGCGCAAGCAGCGGCAGATCCTCTACGCGTTCGCGCAAGGCAGGCAGGCGGATGGGAAAGCCACTGATGCGGTAATACAGGTCTTCCCGGAACGTACCCTCGGCAACCATCTGCTTGAGCGGTTTGTGTGTTGCAGACACCAGGCGGAAGTCCGCATGCACGGTGCGCAGGCTGCCAACCGGGCGCAAGGTGCCGGATTCGATCAGGCGCAGCAATTTGACCTGCATCGCCAGTGGCACCTCACCAATCTCGTCGAGGAACAGCGTGCCGCCGTGGGCCGCTTCTGCCAGGCCGATCTTGCGCTGGTTGGCACCGGTAAAGGCTCCCTTCTCATAGCCGAACAGCTCGCTCTCGAACAGTGACTCGGTCAAGCCGGTGCAGTCGACCACCACCAAAGGGCCATTCGCCCGTGGGCTACCCATATGGATCGCCCGGGCGAAAAGCTCCTTGCCTGTACCGGATTCACCCTGGAGCAATACCGGGATCTGTGCGGGTGCCGCACGTTGCAGGCTGGCCAATGCCGTTTTGAATGCTGGCGCCCGGCCGACCAGGCCCTGTTGCTGAGGTTGCGCCGAGGCTAGTGTGACCGTTGTCAGGCGTTCTACGAAGGCGACCACCCTGCCCTGCTCATCGAGGATCGGCCGTAGTTCCACATCCACATGCTCAGGCCCGCGCGGGGTGTGATGAATGTGCAGTACCCGTTCCGGCAGTTTGCTGCCCCAGGCCTTGCGCATGGGGCAATGCTCACCGGCCTGGTCGCAAGGCACGGCGTAGTGATGGGAAACCCGGTGGCACTTCTCACCCAGTGGCGCACGGTCGTCACGGCCGAACTGCCGACGATAGGCGGCATTGGCTGCGAGGATGTTGTAGTCGGTGTCCAGCACGATGGTAGGCAATGCATCGTGTTCGAGGTAGGAAACCAGAGCTAGGATGAGGGGATGGGATTCAGGCATGACGGCACCGATTGGATAAGCCGTTGAGGGTAACAAGGACTGCCAAACACTGCCATTGGCTGACAGTCGACTGCCAGGGCAGCTGACAAACCGGCCTGCCTTGCGCCATCAGGGGCCGATTTCACTGGCCTTGGCACGGGTTAAACCCCTGGCATGCATCTTGATAAACCACCCGTCACTGCCTACGCCTCTAAAAGGCGGGGTGGATTATTTGGAGAACGTGATGATCATCGGCAACAACCTTCAGGTGGAAGCCTTTTTCGACGACGCCACCTCGACCATCAGCTACCTGGTACTGGACCGCGAGACCAACCAGTGTGCGTTGATCGACAGCGTACTGGACTATGACCCCAAGTCAGGCCGCACCTGCACCGAGTCTGCAGACCGTCTGATTGATCGGGTACAGAGCCTGGGCGCCAAGGTGCAGTGGATTCTGGAAACCCATGTACACGCCGACCACCTTTCAGCTGCGGCGTATCTCAAGGAAAAGCTCGGCGGCCACACCGCCATTGGCGCCGAGATCACCAAGGTACAGAAAGTCTTCGGCGACTTGTTCAACGCCGAGCCGGGCTTCGCCCGTGATGGCAGCCAGTTCGATGTGTTGCTCATGGACGAAGAAGGCTTTCGCATAGGTAACCTGCACGCCCGCTCGTTGCACACGCCTGGGCATACCCCCGCTTGCATGAGTTACCTGATAGAGGATGCGGGAGAAAAAGCACTGTTCGTGGGCGACACCCTGTTCATGCCCGACTACGGTACCGCACGCTGTGACTTCCCAGGCGCTGATGCTCGCACCTTGTACCAATCGATCCGCCGCCTGCTGGCCTTCCCTGACCAGACTCTGCTGTTCATGTGCCATGACTACCTGCCGGGCGGGCGTGACATGCGTTATGTCACCACCGTTGCCGAGCAGCGCGCCAGCAACATTCATGTTCACCAGGGCATCGATGAGGACAGCTTTGTCGCCATGCGTGAAGCGCGTGACAAGACCCTCGAGATGCCCGTCCTGATCCTGCCTTCGGTGCAGGTCAACATGCGCAGTGGCCATTTTCCGCAGCCGGAATCCAACGGCGTGAGCTACCTGAAGATCCCGTTGAACAAGCTCTGAGCGCCCTGCCCCATCATTAGAATTCCCAGGATTTACGCCATGCCTGCCTTGTTGTCCCCTGCTAATTCCGACCACCACAAGGTGGTCATCGTCGGTGCCGGCGCTGCCGGCATCGCCACTGCTTCCAGCCTCATCAGCCGCGACCCGTCACTGGATATCGCGGTGGTCGACCCTGCCGACGTCCATTACTACCAGCCCGGCTGGACCATGGTCGGTGCGGGTGTGTTCAAGGCACCGAGCACCGCGCGCACCATGGCCTCGACCATCCCCCGTGGCGTGCGCTGGATCAAGGCGCGCGTGCAAGGGTTCGACCCGCTGGGCCAGCTGGTCATGCTCGAAGATGGTCGCACCATCAGCTATGAACAGCTGGTGGTCTGCCCCGGCCTCAAGCTCGATTGGGCTGCCATTGACGGGCTCAGTGATACCCTGGGGCGCAACGGCGTCACCTCGAACTACCGCTACGACCTGGCACCCTACACCTGGGAGCTTGTGCAGAACCTCAAGCAAGGCCGCGCCCTGTTCACTCAGCCGCCCATGCCGATCAAGTGCGCCGGTGCGCCGCAGAAGGCGCTGTACCTGTCCTGCGACCACTGGATGCGCCAGGGGCTGCTGGGCGATATCAAAGCCTGCTTCTTCAATGCCGGCGCAGTGCTGTTCGGTGTTCCCGATTACGTGCCGGCCCTGATGGCCTACATCGACAGGTACGGTGTGGACCTCAATTACAGCCACCGTCTGGCTGCAGTAGATGGCCCGAACAAGCGCGCCACCTTTGTCCGCACCTTTGCCGATGGCAGCACTGAAACCCGCACTGAAGCTTTCGACATGCTGCACGTGGTGCCGCCACAGGTTGCCCCGGACTTCATTCGTCAAAGCCCATTGGCCGATGCCGCTGGCTGGGTCGATGTCGACCCGCATACGCTGCGTCATCGTCAGTTTGCCAATGTCCATGCCCTTGGCGATGTGGCCAGCACCAGCAACGCCAAGACTGCGGCCGCTGCGCGCAAGCAGGCTCCGGTGGTTGCCAACAACGTGCTGGTGGCGCTGGGCAGGCTGGCTAACCTTGCCCAGTACGATGGCTACGGCTCCTGCCCGTTGACGGTCGAGCGCGGCAAGATCGTGCTTGCCGAGTTCACCTATGGCGGCAAGGTCGCGCCGAGCTTCCCGCGCTGGTTGCTGGATGGCCGCCAGCCGACGCGCCTGGCCTGGCTGCTCAAGGCACGAGTGCTGCCGCCGCTGTACTGGCAAGGCATGCTGAAGGGACGAGAGTGGCTGGCACGCCCGCAACCGCTGGCGGCCGAGGCATCACGGTGATCGAACATCAACTGCTCGGTGCCGGGCTGGGCGCGATCATTGGCGCAGTGCTGGCGCTGACTGGCGCGGGGGGCGGCATCCTGGCGGTGCCGCTGCTGGTGTTTGGCCTTGGTCTGTCGATGGTCGAAGCTGCGCCCATTGGCCTTCTTGCCGTAGGGCTTGCCGCTGCCGTGGGGGCGATCCTCGGCTTGCGCCAAGGGCTGGTGCGTTATCGCGCCGCGCTGTTCATCGCCCTGATCGGCATCGCTGCTGCACCGCTCGGGCTGATGCTCGCCCATCGTCTGCCCGACACACCCTTGGCCTTGGTGTTCGCCGGCGTGCTGGTTTACGCATGCCTGCGCATCTGGCGCAAGGCTGCCAGCGAGCTGCGTGGCGAGGCCAACGACGCGCACCGTTTCATCGAACCGTGCGTGCTCAACCCGCTGCAGGGCCGTTTGCGCTGGACACTGCCCTGCGCGCGGGCGCTGGCCATGACCGGAGCGCTTTCGGGATTGTTGTCCGGCTTGTTGGGGGTGGGGGGTGGCTTCGTGATCATCCCTGCCTTGAACCGCTACACCAACCTGCGTATGAAGAGCATCGTCTCGACCTCGTTGGCGGTGATCGCCCTGGTGTCTACAGGTAGCGTGGTCAGTGCCAGCCTGGCCGGCGTTATGCACTGGCAGGTGGGAGCACCTTTTGCCGTGGGCGCGGTGCTTGGCCTGCTGCTGGCGCGGCCACTGGCGACGCGGCTGGCCGGGCCTCGCCTGCAGCAGCTGTTCTCGGTGGCCGGCTTTGCGGCTGCCCTGCTGCTGGCCGGCAAGGCGCTACTCGGCTAGCAGCTCGGCCTGTTCCTGCGCACACAGCGCCAGCAGGTAATCCCAGACCACCCGCAGGCGTACCGACTTGTGCAACTCACGACGGGTGCATATCCAGTAGCTGCGCTGGATGGTTTCGCTGGGCAGCACGCGCACCAGTGTCGGGTCGTGGCGAGCCATGTAGTTGGGCAGCACGGCGATACCCAGGCCGGCGCGCGCAGCAGTTTGCTGGGCGATTACGCTGGTGCTGCGAAAAGCCACATTGGGCGCCCGGCAGAAGCTGTTGAGAAACAGCAGCTCCTGGCTGAACAGCAGGTCGTCGACGTAGCCGATCCAGCTGTGCCGGGCCAGATCTTCACGGTTGCGTAAAGGTGGCGCGCGGTCCAGGTAAGCCTGGCTGGCATACAGGGCCAGGCGGTAGTCGGTGAGTTTGCGGGTAATCAGCAGGTCGGCACCGGGACGTTCCAGGTGAATGCTGATTTCCGCCTCGCGGTTGAGGATGCTGACAAAGCGAGGCACGGCCACCAGCTCCACTTCCAGGCCCGGATACCGATCGAACAGCGCATTCATGCGTGGGGTGAAGAACATGATGCCGATGCCTTCGGTGACCCCAAGGCGAATCTTGCCCAGCGGTGTGATGGCCTGGGTGATTTCTTCCTGCGCCAGCAACGCGACATTCTCCATGGCTTCGGCGTGCTTGAGCAGCGCCTGGCCGGAGGGCGTCAATTCGTAGCCCTGCGCGTGTTGCACGAACAGTGGGGTGCCCAGGCTTTTCTCGATGCTCTCGATATGCCGGGCAACCGTGCTATGGGTCGTGTTGAGACGCTTGGCAGCGCTGAGCAGGCGGCCACTGCGCTGCAACTCGAGGAAAAACCGCAGATCATTCCAGTCGAACATGCATCCTTTCCCTGTTTTTCGCTGTGCTAAAACGCACAACGGCTGCGCGAAATCTCGTGTTTCCTCAGCGAAATTAATCAATAAGATGTACGACGACAAGAATAAAAATCAGGCGCGAGGTTGCACATGCCATCAGCCGATTCTGTCTTCGACTACGTTATCGTGGGTGCCGGTCCTGCCGGTTGCCTGCTGGCCAATCGATTGTCCGCCGACCCGTCCCGCCGCGTGTTGCTGCTGGAAGCCGGGGGCCGCGACAATTACCCCTGGATTCACATCCCCGTCGGTTACCTTTACTGCATCGGCAACCCCCGCACTGACTGGTGCTTCAAGACCGAAGCGCAAAGCGGCCTGGGTGGTCGTAGCCTGGGTTATCCCCGGGGCAAGGTGCTGGGGGGCTGCTCATCGATCAACGGCATGATCTACATGCGTGGCCAGGCTGCGGACTATGACCATTGGGCCGAACAGGGCAATGACGGTTGGGCCTGGAAGGACGTGCTGCCGCTGTTCAAGGCCAGCGAAAATCACTTTGCAGGCAACAGTGATCACCATGGCGCCACTGGCGAATGGCGGGTGGAACGCCAGCGCTACAGTTGGCCGATCCTCGATGCCTTCCGAGATGCCGCCGAACAGAGCGGCATCGCCAAGGTCGATGACTTCAATACCGGCGACAACCAAGGCTGTGGATATTTTCAGGTCAACCAGCGCAGCGGTGTGCGCTGGAACGCATCCAAGGCTTTTTTACGACCTGTACATAACCGTTCCAACCTCACCGTGCTGACCGGCGTGCAGGTTGACCAAGTGCTGCTGAACAACACCCGCGCCCGCGCAGTGAGAGCATTTTGGCAAGGCGCCTGGCACGAGTTCGCTGTGCGCCGCGAGATCATCCTGTGTGCAGGGGCGGTGGGTTCGCCCGGCATCCTGCAGCGCTCCGGCATTGGCCCGCGCACGTTGCTGGAAACGCTCGGCATCGGCGTACGGCACGATATGCCCGGTGTCGGTGGCAATCTGCAAGACCACCTGCAATTGCGCCTGATCTACCAGATCCGCAACACCAGAACGCTCAACCAGATGGCCAACAGCCTGTGGGGCAAGATGGGTATGGGCCTGCGTTATCTCTACGACCGCAGCGGCCCGCTGGCCATGGCGCCGAGCCAACTCGGGGCGTTCGTGCGGTCCAGCCCGGAGCAGGCCACCGCCAACCTGCAATACCACGTACAACCCCTGTCGCTGGAACGCTTCGGCGAGCCGCTGCACCGCTTCCCCGCCTTCACCGCTTCGGTGTGCAACCTGCGCCCGGCTAGCCGTGGGCGCATCGACATCCGTAGCTCGGACATGAACAGCGCGCCACTGATAGACCCCAACTACCTCAGTGACCCTGAAGACCTGCGCGTTGCCGCCGACGCCATCCGTATCACACGCCGCATCGTCCAGGCCCCTGCCCTCGCCGCTTTCGATCCGCAGGAATACCTGCCAGGCCCTGCCCTGCAGACCGAGGAAGACCTGTTCGAAGCGGCAGGCAAGATCGGCACCACCATCTTCCATCCGGTCGGGACCTGCCGTATGGGCAGCGGCCCGCTGGACGTTGTGGATAACCAGCTGCGTGTACGCGGCATCCCCGGCCTGCGCGTGGCGGATGCTTCAATCATGCCGCAGATCACCTCCGGCAATACCTGTTCACCCACCCTGATGATCGCCGAGAAGGCGGCCCAACTCATTCTCAAGGGAGCTGCTACCCAGACCTACCTGAACGAAGACGCGTTACCGACGCCCTGACCCGGGTGCGTGCAGTACCGGCGGCTTGCGGTCAGAAGCTGCCGACAGTGGAACAACAAGAATAATCACTGTGGCCTGCGGGCCGAGGACAGCAACGATGTCGGATTACATCCAAGAGCAGGGGGCGACGGCGAGCAGCCCAAGCCGTCGTGAAGAACGCAAGATCATTTTCGCGTCATCCCTCGGGACGGTTTTCGAGTGGTATGACTTTTTTCTCTACGGTGCGCTGGCGGCAGTGATCAGCAAGCAGTTCTTTGCTGGCGTCAACGACACCACCGCTTTCATCTTCGCCCTGATGGCATTCGCCGCCGGCTTCCTGGTACGGCCCTTCGGCGCGCTGGTGTTCGGCCGGCTGGGTGACATGATCGGGCGAAAATACACCTTCCTGATCACCATCGTGCTGATGGGCTTGTCCACCTTCGCCGTTGGTTTGCTGCCCACCTATGCAAGCATCGGCATTGCCGCGCCGATCATCCTGGTGGTACTTCGCATGCTGCAGGGGCTGGCACTGGGGGGCGAGTATGGTGGCGCGGCGACGTATGTGGCCGAACACGCACCGCCCGGCAAGCGCGGCTTCCACACGGGCTTCATCCAGTCCACTGCTACCCTCGGGCTGCTGCTGTCGTTGCTGGTGGTGCTGGGCAGCCGCTACATCACCGGCGATGAGTTCGAAACCTGGGGCTGGCGCTTGCCGTTCCTGCTGTCGATCGTGCTGCTGGGCATTTCCACCTGGATCCGCATGAGCATGCATGAGTCGCCGGCCTTCGTGAAAATGAAGGCCCAGGGCAAGATCAGCAAATCGCCAATCCGCGAGTCGTTCACCTCCTGGCCAAACCTCAAGGTGGTGCTTACCGCACTGTTCAGTATCAACGCCGGCCAGGCCGTGACGTTCTACACGGCGCAGTTCTACGTGCTGTTCTTCATGACCCAGATGCTCAAGATGGATCCGGCCCAGGCCAATACCTTGCTGATCATCAGCGTGGTGATCGGTGCGCCGTTCTTCGTGTTCTTCGGCTGGCTGTCCGACCGCATCGGCCGCAAGCCTATCCTGATGCTCGGCCTGCTGCTGGCCACGGTGTTGTACTTCCCGCTGTTCAAGGCCCTCAGTCACTACGCCAACCCGCAGATCGACGCAGCGAGCCGTCAGGCGCCGATCGTGGTCACCGCTGACCCGCAAGGTTGTACCTTCCAGTTCGACCCGGTCGGCAAGGCGCGTTTCGACAGCCCGTGCGACAAGGTCAAGACCTTCCTGGTCAAACAGGGCCTGCCGTACAGCTCGGTGAATGTGGCGGGCAGCCAAGTGGTGGTGAACATTGGCGACAAGACCATCAACGGGTTTGACGAAACAGCCATGCGCACAGCCATCGAGCAGGCGGGCTACCCGGCCAAGGCGGACCCGTCGCAGGTCAACCAGGTGATGGTGGTGGTGCTGATCGTTGCAATGATCCTGATCGCAACCATGACTTATGGCCCGCTGGCGGCGGTGATGGTGGAGCTGTTTCCGACGCGTATCCGCTACACCTCGATGTCGCTGCCCTACCACATTGGCAATGGCTGGTTTGGCGGTTTCCTGCCCACGGTTTCGTTCGCGCTGGTGGTGTACACCGGGGATATCTTCTACGGCTTGTGGTACCCGGTGCTGGTAACCGGGATCAGCCTGGTGGTGGGAATCTTCTGCCTGAAAGAAACCAAGGATGTGGATATCGACAAGGTCTGATGATGTCGTGAAGCCATAAAAAAACCGGCTGTAAAAGCCGGTTTTCTTATGCCTCAAAAAAACTTATGCACGCTTTTCAGAAAAATGTCATACACAAAAATAAATAGGCAATTCATAGACTTAGCTATCAAACGAGGCATTTCATCCAAAAATTGCTAACACGTTATCCACAGATCGTCAGGCAATCTGCTCGTGTGGTTTTTCATCTACCGGTGGCAACGAGCCCAAGCGGCGCTGAGTCGCTTCGTTCCACGCCGCGGCACGGTCATTCAACTCTGCAATGGCACGCGGGCCGGTACCATTGGCATACATCGGCTCCCCGATGACCACCTCGATGGTGCCAGAGCGCTTGCCCCACCCTGACTTGGGCCAGTACTTGCCGGCGTTATGCGCGATCGGCAGCACGGGCAGCCCGGCATTTACCGCCAGCGCGGTACCGCCACGGGAAAACTTGCCCACGGTGCCAAAGGGTACCCGAGTACCTTCCGGGAAGATCAGCACCCAGACCTTCTGCTTGAGCAATTCGTCACCCTTGCTCGCCACCTGGCGCAAGGCTTCCTTGGGGTTGTCGCGGTTGATCGCGATCGGCCGCAGCATGGCCATGGCCCAGCCAAAGAACGGCACGTACAGCAGTTCACGCTTGAGCACCTGGCTCAATGGCGAGAAATAGGCTGACAGGAAGAACGTCTCCCAGGTGCTCTGGTGGTTGGACAGAATCACACAGGGCTCTTTGGGCACGTTCTCGGCACCGGTGACCTTGTAGTGGATACCCAGAATCACCCGCGCCAGCAGCACGGCAAAACGGCACCAGTAGACGTTGATGAAGCGGTAGCGCTTGTGAAACGGCAAAAATGGCGCGATAAAAAAGCTCAGCGAGCACCACAGCAGGGAACTGGTGCCCAGCAGCAGGTAAAAAAGAAAGATTCTGATCGCCCGCAGGATCGACATAGTGGCATGTACCGTTGCGGGCTTGCCCGCCTGATAAAAATGCGCCCTTGGGCGCATTGTTTAGATTAGTTCTCTGGCGATAGCTGCCAGATCGTCGAAAATCAGTGTGGTTTGCGCGACACCCTTTTCAAGCGTCCGCTCGCCTTTGCCGGTTTTCACCAGCACCGGTTGTGCACCGACGGCCAGGGCGGCCTCCAGGTCACCTTTACTGTCGCCGACAAACCATACGCCGCGCAGGTCGGCCTGATAATGGTCGGCGATTGCCCGCAGCATGCCAGGCTTGGGCTTGCGGCAGTCACAACCCTCGTCCGGCCCATGCGGGCAATACACGATGTGGCCGACTTCGCCGCCGTGCCCTGCCACCAGCGTGCGCAGACGCGCATGCATGGCTTCGAGGGTTGCCAGTGAATAGTAGCCACGGGCAATGCCGGACTGGTTGGTGGCCACGGCCACCGTCCAGCCCGCTTTGCTCAACTGCGCGATGGCCTCGATCGAGCCGGGGATCGGGATCCACTCCTCCAGCGACTTGATGTAGGCGTCGGAGTCCTGGTTGATCACCCCGTCACGATCGAGAATCAGCAGTTTCAAGGCTTACCCCAGCAGCGAAATGTCAGCAACGCCCAAGAACAGGCCGCGCAGGCGGCTGAGCAGGGCATAACGGTTGGCGCGAACCTTGGCATCCTCGGCGTTGACCATCACCGCCTCGAAGAAGGCGTCGACCGGGTCACGCAGGGCCGCCAGGCGGGCCAGCGATTCGCTGTACTGACGTGCGGCAGCCATCGGTTGCACAGCCTGGTCGGCCTGCTGGATGGCCGAATACAGCGAGAACTCGTTGGCGTTGTCGAAGTACTTCGGCTCGACCTGTTCGGCAATGGCGCCTTCAGCTTTGCTCAGCAGGTTCGACACACGCTTGTTCACTGCGGCCAGCGCCTCGGCTTCCGGCAGCTTGCGGAAGGCCTGCACGGCCTGCACACGCTGGTCGAAGTCCAGGGCCGAACCCGGCTTCAGGGCACGTACCGACAGGTAGGTGGCAACGTCGATGCCTTCGTCTTCATAACGTGCACGCAGGCGGTCGAAGATGAACTCCAGCACCTGCTCGGCCAGGCCTGCGGCCTTGACCTTGGCGCCGAACTGCTTGACCGCGAACTCCACCGCAGGGGTCAGGTCCAGGTCCAGTTGCTTCTCGATCAGGATACGCAGCACGCCCAGGGCGGCGCGGCGCAAGGCATATGGGTCTTTGCTGCCGGTGGGCAGCATGCCGATGCCGAAGATACCGACCAGGGTGTCGAGCTTGTCGGCGATGGCTACCGCAGCACCGGTCAGGGTCTGTGGCAGCTCGGCGCCAGCACCGCGCGGCATGTACTGCTCGTTCAGCGCCAGGGCCACGTCTTGCGGTTCGCCGTCGTTGAGCGCGTAGTAGTAACCGGCAACGCCCTGCATCTCTGGGAATTCGCCGACCATTTCGGTGGCCAGGTCGCACTTGGACAGCAGCCCGGCACGGCCGGCGCGCTGGGCGTCGCCGCCGATCAGCGGGGCAATGTACGCGGCAAGCCGGGATACGCGCTCGGCCTTGTCGTAGACGGTGCCCAACTGCGCCTGGAAGACTACGTTCTTCAGGCGTTCGTTGAAGGTTTCGAGCGGCTGCTTCTTGTCCTGCTTGAAGAAGAACTCGGCGTCGGTCAGGCGCGGGCGCACGACCTTCTCGTTACCCGAGACGATCTGCTTGGGGTCACGGCTTTCGACGTTGGCCACGGTGATGAAGCGCGGCAGCAGCTTGCCTTCGCTGTCCAGCAGGCAGAAGTACTTCTGGTTGTCCTGCATGGTGGTGATCAAGGCTTCCTGCGGCACCTCGAGGAAACGCTCCTCGAACGAGCACACCAGCGGTACCGGCCACTCGACCAGCGCAGTCACCTCATCCAGCAGCGCTGGCGGTACGATGGCAGTGCCTTCCTGCTGCATGGCCAGTTCGGTGGTGCGCTTGGCAATCAGCTCGCGGCGTTCGGCGAAGTCGGCCAGCACGTAGGCTTTGCGCAGGTCTTCGACGTAGTTGGCCGGGGTGGTGATGACCACGTTCTGCGGATGGTGGAAGCGGTGCCCACGGGATTCACGGCCGGCCTGCTGCGACAGGATGGTGCAGTCGACGACCTGATCGCCCAGCAGCATCACCAGCCACTGGGTCGGGCGTACGAACTCTTCACGGCTGGCGGCCCAGCGCATGCGCTTGGGGATCGGCAGGTCGTTGAGCGAATCTTCGACGATGGTCGGCAGCAGGCTGGCGGTGGCCTTGCCCGGGATATGCTGGGAGAAGCGCAGCTTGGCGCCGCTCTGGTCGATTTCCGACAGCTCTACCCCGCACTTCTTGGCAAAGCCCAAGGCAGCCTGGGTCGGCTCGCCGTCCTTGAAGGCAGCCTGCAGGGGCGGGCCGTCGATATTGATGCTGCGGTCAGGCTGCTGTACATCCAGCTGGCGAATCAGCACGGCCAGGCGACGCGGCGCGGCGTACACCTGTTTGCCGGTGTAGTTCAGGCCGGCGGCCAGCAGGCCTTTTTCGATGCCGGCCAGGAAGGCGTCACCAAGGGTGGCCAGGGCTTTGGGTGGCAGCTCTTCGGTGCCCAGTTCTACCAGGAAATCTTGAGCACTCATTGTGCAGCCTCCAGCTTCGCCAACACTTCGTCACGCAGTTCAGGGGTAGCCATCGGGAAGCCCAGGCGTGCACGGGCTTGCAGATAGCTTTGCGCCACGTCCCGGGCCAGGGTACGTACGCGCAGGATGTAACGCTGGCGCTCGGTCACCGAGATGGCGCGACGGGCGTCGAGCAGGTTGAAGGTGTGCGAGGCCTTGAGCACCATTTCATAGGTCGGCAGCGGCAGGTCCAGCTTGATCAGGCGGTTGGCTTCGCTTTCGTAGAAGTCGAACAGCTCGAACAGTTTCTCGACGTTGGCGTGCTCGAAGTTGTAGGTCGACTGCTCCACCTCGTTCTGGTGGAACACGTCGCCGTAGGTGACCTTGCCGAACGGGCCGTCGGCCCAGACCAGGTCGTACACCGAGTCGACACCCTGGATGTACATGGCCAGGCGCTCCAGGCCGTAGGTGATTTCACCGGTGACCGGGTAGCACTCGATGCCGCCTACTTGCTGGAAGTAAGTGAACTGGGTCACTTCCATGCCGTTGAGCCAGATTTCCCAGCCCAGGCCCCAGGCGCCCAGGGTCGGCGATTCCCAGTTGTCTTCGACGAAACGGATATCGTGGACCAGCGGATCCAGGCCGATGGCTTTCAGCGAGCCGAGGTACAGCTCCTGGAAGTTGGCCGGGTTGGGCTTGAGCACCACCTGGAACTGGTAGTAGTGCTGCAGGCGGTTGGGGTTTTCGCCATACCGCCCGTCGGCAGGGCGACGGCTGGGCTGCACGTAGGCGGCGTTCCAGGTTTCTGGGCCGACGGCGCGCAGGAATGTAGCGGTATGGAAAGTGCCGGCGCCTACTTCCATATCGTAGGGCTGAAGCACCACACAACCTTGAGCTGCCCAGTAGTTCTGCAGGGCGAGGATCAGGTCTTGGAAGGTACGCACGGCTGGCGTAGGCTGGCTCACGAAATTCACCTGTATCTGGGGATGCGGATGTAAAGAGCGGGAGTATAACCTGATTCGCCTCGCCCTCTACTCATTGGAGCCTTATGCCACGCTGCTTTTGGTGTACCGACGATCCGTTGTACCAGGCCTATCACGACCAGGAATGGGGAACACCGCAGCGTGATCCGGCGTTGCTGTTCGAGATGCTTTTGCTCGAAGGGTTCCAGGCCGGCCTGTCATGGATCACCGTCTTGCGTAAACGCGAGCGCTATCGCGAGGTGCTGGATGGCTTCGACCCGGTGAAGCTTTCGCAGATGAGCGATGAGCGCATCGAAGAGCTGATGCTCGATGCCGGCATCATCCGCAACCGCCTCAAGCTCAAGGCTGTCCGGCGCAATGCCCAGGCCTGGCTGGCTGTGGATAACCCGGCCGAGTGGCTCTGGTCGTTCGTCGGCGGCGAGCCGAAGATCAACCATTTCAGTGCCCGAAGCCAAGTGCCGGCGGTCACCGACGAGGCCAAGGCGATGAGCAAGGCGTTGCAGAAAGCCGGCTTTACATTCGTCGGCCCGACCATCTGCTACGCCTTCATGCAGGCTACCGGCATGGTCATGGACCACACCACCGATTGTGATCGTTACGCCGCCTTGCTGCGCTGAGGGGTTACAATGCGCGCCTTGCTGAAATAAGGAATTGGCCTGTGGAAAAGTTCAAGGGCGCCCTGATGGTCGGGGTGCTGCGTCTGTTTGCCAAGCTGCCCTGGGGCGCGGTGCAGCGCGTCGGTGCCGGGATCGGCTGGCTGATGTGGAAAGTCCCCAACGGTTCGCGCAATGTCGTGCGCATCAACCTTGCCAAGTGCTTTCCTGAGATGGACCCGGTCGAGCGCGAGCAGCTGGTCGGCCGTGCGCTGAGAGACATTGGCAAATCCTTTGTCGAAAGTGCCTGTGCCTGGATCTGGCCGCCACAGCGTTCGCTTGAGCTGGTCAAGGAAGTGCACGGCCTGGAAGTGCTGGAGCAGGCCCTGGCCTCAGGCAAGGGTGTGGTCGGCATCACCAGCCACCTGGGTAATTGGGAAGTGCTCAACCACTTCTACTGCAACCAGTGCAAACCGATCATCTTCTACCGCCCGCCGAAGCTCAAGGCCGTGGATGACCTGCTGCGTGAGCAGCGGGTGCAGATGGGCAACCGTGTGGCGCCTTCGACCAAGGAAGGCATCCTCAGCGTGATCAAGGAAGTGCGCCGCGGTGGGCAGGTGGGGATTCCCGCCGACCCGGAGCCGGCGGAATCGGCTGGTGTATTCGTGCCGTTCCTGGGCACCCAGGCGCTGACCAGCAAGTTCGTGCCGAACATGCTGGCCGGTGGCAAGGCGGTGGGGGTGTTCCTGCATGCCCTGCGCTTGCCGGATGGCTCGGGCTTCAAGGTGTTTCTCGAAGCTGCGCCAGAAGAAATGTACAGCACGGATGTGAACGTGTCGGCGGCGGCCATGAGCAAGGTGGTCGAGCGTTATGTGCGCGAATACCCGAGCCAGTACATGTGGAGCATGAAGCGCTTCAAGAAGCGCCCGCCTGGCGAGGCGCGCTGGTACTGAGATTTTGGGGCGCCTTGCGCCCCTTTCCCCACAGCTACCCCGCTGCTCTCAAGCTCAGCGCAAACCCAGTGGGAGATTCTATGGTTATCAGCAAGCCATTTTCGCGCATTTGGTGACCTATTCGTCCTGATTTTTCATCAGGGCGAATGCCGCTCGTGCGAACTTTCTAGCCAGGATTACCTTTGCGGGGCTTTCCTTTGAGTCTTGCATCGGATTTACCGGCCCTATCGCCGGCAAGCCGGCTCCCACAGGGAACGCGCAGTTCTTGAGGCCTGCACTGTACTTGTGGGAGCTGGCTTGCCGGCGATGGGCTGCAAAGCAGCCCCGGCATTTCAGGCTTTATTCAGCTTCTTGAGAAACACCGCCATCTCTTTCTCGGCCTGCTTGTCCCCATGGGCCTGCGCCGCCACGATCCCGTCTTCCCAGGCCTTGCGCGCCGCCGTCAGGTCGCCCTGCAGTTGATACGCCTTGCCGAGCAGCTTCCACGCTGCCGAATACTTGGGGTCCTGTGCCACGCAACTGGCCAGGTGCACTGCCGCTTCGGCGCCGTTGCCCTCGTCCAGCCAGGCCTTGCCCAGGCCGAACCGCAGCAGCGGGTTATCCACACCCTTGGCCAGCATTTTCTCCAGCGATTCGCGCATGCCCGCCTCCCCTAGAAGAAACTCAAGCCGACGTGGAACAGCTTCTCCACGTCGCGAATGTGTTTTTTATCCACAACGAACAGGATCACGTGGTCACCCGACTCGATCACTGTGTCGTCGTGGGCGATCAGCACCTGCTCGTCGCGGATGATCGCGCCAATGGTGGTGCCCGGCGGCAGGGCGATATCTTCGATGGCCTTGCCGATCACCTTGCTCGATTTCGAGTCGCCATGGGCCACCGCCTCGATGGCCTCTGCCGCACCGCGGCGCAGGGAGTGCACGCTGACGATATCGCCACGGCGCACATGCGCCAGCAAGGTACCGATGGTTGCCAGCTGGGGGCTGATGGCGATATCGATTTCGCCGCCTTGCACGAGGTCTACGTAGGCCGGGTTGTTGATGATCGTCATTACCTTGCCCGCGCCCAGGCGCTTGGCCAGCAGTGACGACATGATGTTCGCCTCGTCATCATTGGTCAGGGCCAGGAAGATGTCGGCATCGGCAATGTTCTCTTCGAGCATCAGGTCCTTGTCCGAGGCGCTGCCCTGCAGCACCACGGTGCTTTCCAGGGTGTCGGAGAGGTGCCGGCAACGGGCCGCGCTCATCTCGATGATCTTCACCTGGTAGCGGCTTTCGATGGCCTCGGCCAGGCGTTCGCCGATCTGCCCGCCCCCGGCGATGACCACACGCTTGTTGGTCTCGTCGATGCGGCGTAGCTCGCCCATCACGGCGCGGATGTCTTTCTTCGCGGCGATGAAGAACACCTCGTCATCGGCCTCGATCACGGTGTCGCCCCGTGGGGTGATCGGCCGGTCACGGCGGAAGATCGCGGCCACGCGGGTATCGACGTTGGGCATGTGCGCGCGGATCTGGCGCAGCTGCTGGCCCACCAATGGGCCGCCGTAATAGGCCTTGACTGCCACCAGTTGCGCCTTGCCCTCGGCAAAGTCGATCACCTGCAGCGAACCTGGGTGTTCTATGAGCCGCTTGATGTAGTTGGTCACCACCTGTTCGGGGCTGATCAGCACGTCCACCGGGATGTGGTCGTTGTCGAACAGCTCCTCGCGGGTGAGGTAGGCCGATTCACGCACCCGGGCAATCTTGGTGGGCGTGTGGAACAGCGAATAGGCGACCTGGCAGGCGACCATGTTGGTTTCGTCGCTGTTGGTTACCGCCACCAGCATGTCAGCGTCATCGGCACCGGCCTGGCGCAGGACCGTCGGCAGCGAGCCGCGGCCTTGCACGGTACGGATATCCAGGCGGTCGCCCAGGTCACGCAGGCGGTCGCCGTCGGTATCGACCACAGTGATGTCGTTGGCTTCGCTGGCCAGATGCTCTGCCAGCGTACCGCCCACCTGGCCTGCGCCAAGGATGATGATCTTCATCCGCTACTCCCTAACTTTTTTCTTAACCGCGCGAGGCGGCGATCTTGATCAGCTTGGCATAGTAGAAACCGTCATGGCCGCCTTCCTGGGCCAGCAGCTGGCGGCCATGGGACTGGCGGATACCAGCTTCGGTGGCCAGGTCCAGCTCACGGGCGCCCGGCGTGCGGGCAAGGAAGGCCTCGATCACTTCGGTATTCTCGGTCGGCAGGCTGGAGCAAGTGGCGTACAGCAGCATGCCGCCGACTTCCAGGGTCGGCCACAGGGCATCGAGCAACTCGCCCTGCAGCGCGGCCAGCGCCGGAATGTCGTCAGCCTGGCGGGTCAGCTTGATGTCCGGGTGGCGGCGAATGACGCCGGTAGCCGAGCACGGCGCGTCGAGCAGGATGCGCTGGAACGGCTTGCCGTCCCACCAGCTGGCGGTGTCACGGGCGTCGCAGGCGATCAGTTCGGCGTCCAGCTGCAGGCGGTCGAGGTTCTCGCGCACCCGGTTCAGGCGCTTGGCTTCCAGGTCGATGGCCACCAGGTGCGCAAGGCCCGCTTCTGCCTCGAGCAGGTGGCACGTCTTGCCGCCTGGAGCGCAGCAGGCATCGAGCACGCGCTGGCCGGGGGCCAGTTCAAGCAGGTCGGCCGACAGCTGCGCGGCTTCGTCCTGAACGCTCACCCAGCCCTCGGCAAAGCCCGGCAGGCTGCGCACGTCGCAGGCCTCAGTCAGCACAATGCCGTCGCGGCTGAACTGGCAGGCGCTGGCGCCAACGCCGGTTTCGGTCAGCAGGGCAAGGTAGCCATCGCGGCTGTGGTGGCGGCGGTTGACCCGCAGGATCATCGGCGGGTGAGCGTTGTTGGCCGCGCAAATGGCTTCCCACTGCTCGGGCCAGAAAGCCTTGAGCGCTTTCTGCAGCCAGCGTGGGTGGGCGGTGCGCACAACCGGGTCGCGTTCCATGCCGGCGAGCAGTGCCTCGCCTTCACGTTGGGCGCGGCGCAGCACGGCGTTGAGCAGGCCCTTGGCCCACGGTTTTTTCAGTTTGTCGGCGCAACCGACCGTCTCGCCGATGGCGGCGTGGGCCGGGATGCGCGTGTAGAACAACTGGTACAGGCCTACCAGCAGCAGTGCCTGCACATCGGCATCAGCGGCCTTGAACGGCTTCTGCAGCAACTGGGCTGCGAGCAGGTCCAGGCGTGGCTGCCAGCGGGCGGTACCGAACGCCAGGTCCTGGGTCAGGCCGCGGTCGCGGTCCTCGACCTTGTCCAGTTGCGCCGGCAGCGAGCTGTTCAGCGAGGCCTTGCCACTGAGCACAGCGGCCAAGGCACGGGCGGCGGCGAGGCGTGGGTTCATTGGCCAAGCACCTTGCCGGTGGCGAACTTCTCGCGGCGGCTATTGAACAGGTCGCTGAAGGCCAGGGCCTTGCCGCCAGGCAATTGCAGGCGGGTAAGGCTCAAGGCCTGGTCACCGCAGGCGACCACGAGGCCGTCTTTGCTGGCTGACAGGATCTCGCCAGGGGCGCCTTCACCTGTGGACAATCTGGCGGCCAGCACCTTCACGCTTTCGCCATCCAGAGTGCTGTGGCACACCGGCCAAGGGTTGAAGGCGCGGATCAAGCGCTCAAGCTCCACGGCCGGGCGGCTCCAGTCGATGCGTGCCTCGTCTTTGTTCAGCTTGTGCGCATACGTGGCCAGGGCGTCGTCCTGCACCTCGCCTTGCAGGCTGCCGTCGGCCAGGCCGGCGATGGCTTGCACCACGGCTGGCGGGCCCATTGCGGCGAGGCGATCGTGCAGGCTGCCGCCGGTGTCTTCGGCACTGATTGGCGTGACGACCTTGAGCAGCATCGGGCCAGTGTCCAGGCCTGCTTCCATGCGCATCACGGTCACGCCGCTCTCGGCGTCGCCGGCTTCCACGGCGCGCTGGATCGGCGCCGCGCCGCGCCAGCGTGGCAGCAGGGAGGCGTGGCTGTTGATGCAGCCCAGGCGTGGGATGTCCAGCACCACCTGGGGCAAGATCAGGCCATAGGCGACCACTACCATCAGGTCCGGCTTGAGCGCGGCGAGTTCCGCCTGGGCATCTTCATTGCGCAGGGTTGGCGGCTGGAACACCGGGATGTCATGGGCCACCGCCAGTGCTTTGACCGCGCTTGGCATCAGCTTCTGGCCACGGCCGGCCGGGCGGTCGGGCTGGGTGTAGACGGCCACGATCTCGTAGGGGCTGTCGAGCAGGGCCTTGAGGTGTTCGGCGGCAAACTCTGGAGTGCCTGCAAAGACGATGCGCATGGAGTTCTCGCTTCAAAAAAGAAAAAGGCTTGCCGGAGCAAGCCTTCTGGAAGGTGGGATCAGGCTTGCTGGCGGTGCTGCTTTTCCAGCTTCTTCTTGATCCGGTCGCGCTTGAGCTGCGACAGGTAGTCGACGAACAGCTTGCCGTTGAGGTGATCGAACTCGTGCTGCACGCATACCGCCAGAAGGCCTTCGGCTTCGAGCTCGAAAGGCTTGCCGTCACGGTCCTGCGCCTTGACGCGCACACGCAGCGGACGGTCGACGTTCTCGTAGAAGCCCGGCACCGACAGGCAGCCTTCCTGGTACTGGCCCATGTCGTGGGTCAGCTCTTCGACCGACGGGTTGATGAAGACCCGCGGCTCGCTGCGGTCTTCGCTCAGGTCCATGACCACAATCTGTTTGTGGACGTTGACCTGGGTGGCAGCCAGGCCGATGCCAGGCGCTTCGTACATGGTTTCAAACATGTCGTCGATCAGCTGGCGCAGGGCGTCGTCGAACTCCGTCACCGGTTTGGCGATGGTGCGCAGGCGCGGGTCTGGGAATTCGAGAATGTTCAAAATGGCCATAGGGTCAGGCAATCACTGTGCGTTCGGTTGAAAACTGAGCATACATAATAAAGGGAATCGACGATTTCGGCACCTGGCAAGCTCGTCTAGGGTGTTTATGGGCTTGATAGCGTCCATTTAATGGACAGCTTTTCAAAGTGTTACCCACAAACTTATCCACAGGTTGTGCCACGTAAATGGCCCTGTTTCGATCAAGGATGATCTCTATGCCGTTCCACCATTCGTCGCTTTGCCCGCCTGCCGAACTGGAAGCGCGGTTACGTCTACACCGCCTGCCCGAGACGGGATTGCGTCGTTTTCACACCTTGCTGCAAGCCTTTGGCAGTGCGTCTTCAGCGCTCAGTGCACCGGCGGGTGCCTGGCGTGCGCTGGGCATTGCGCAGGCCACCATCGACGCCCGGCGCAGTGCCGAAGTACGCGACGGGGCGCTGGCTGCAATGGCCTGGATAGAGCATCCGGGCCAGCATTTGCTGATGTGGGACAGCCCTGGCTACCCCGCGCTGCTGGGCGAAATCGATGATGCCCCGCCGCTGCTTTTCGTCGCAGGCGACCCGGCTTTGCTCGAACGGCCACAGCTGGCAATAGTGGGCAGCAGGCGTGCTTCACCCCCGGCGCTCGACACCGCCAAGGCATTTTCCCGTTACCTCTCGCAGGCTGGCTTCACCATCACCAGTGGGCTTGCTTTGGGCATCGACGGTGCCGCTCATCGGGCCGCATTGCAGGCCGGGGGAGGCACGATCGGTGTGTTAGGCACCGGGCTGCAAAAACTTTATCCACAGCGCCACCGTGACCTGGCCAAAGCGATGATCGACAGCGGTAGCGCGCTGGTTTCCGAGTACCCGCTCGATGCCGGGCCGCTGCCGGGTAACTTTCCGCGACGCAATCGCATCATCAGTGGCCTGTCACTTGGCGTGCTGGTGGTTGAGGCGAGCCTGGCCAGCGGTTCTTTGATCACTGCCCGCCTGGCCGCCGAGCAAGGCCGTGAGGTTTACGCCGTTCCCGGCTCGATCCACCACCCCGGTGCCAAAGGCTGCCACCAGTTGATTCGCGACGGCGCACTGCTGGTTGAAAGCGTGGGGCAGATACTGGAAAGCTTGCAGGGTTGGCAGAACCTGCCGCCGGCAGTTGTGGATAAACCGTCCCATCCATTGCTTGCCTTGCTGCATGCTGCACCGCAGACCAGCGAGGCACTGGCTGCTTGTAGCGAGCTGCCCTTGGCGCAAGTACTGGCGCAATTGACCGAGCTGGAGCTCGAGGGCCGGGTGACCAATGAAGCCGGGCGTTGGTTTGCCCGCGCTGGCTAAGTAAACTGCGCGCATGGCTTAAATGCGGAGAGACACAAATGGTGAGCAGTTGGCGTGTGCAACAAGCCGCGCGTGAGATTCGGGCTGGTGCGGTGATCGCCTACCCGACTGAAGCGGTCTGGGGCCTGGGCTGCGACCCATGGAACGAGGACGCGGTGTATCGCTTGCTGGCGCTCAAGTCGCGGCCTGTGGATAAAGGGCTGATCCTGGTCGCCGACAACATCCGCCAGTTCGACTTCCTGTTCGAGGATTTTCCAGAGGACTGGATCGACCGCATGGGCAGCACCTGGCCTGGGCCCAATACCTGGCTGGTGCCGCACCAGGACCTGTTGCCGGAGTGGGTGACGGGGCAGCATGACACGGTGGCACTGCGGGTCAGTGATCACCCGCAGGTGCGCGAGTTGTGCGCGCTGGTCGGGCCGTTGATTTCCACTTCTTGCAACCCGGGCGGGCGCCCGGCGGCGAAGAGCCGGTTGCGAGTGGAGCAGTATTTCCATGGTGACCTGGACATGGTGCTGGGTGGGGCGCTGGGTGGGCGGAAGAATCCGAGTGTGATTCGTAACCTGGCCACGGGCGAGATCGTTCGCCCGGGTTGACGCTGGCGAGGGCTGCGCCCTCGAATCGCCGGCAAGCCGGCTCCCACAGGGGTTGCGTGTAAGCCGGCTTGCCGGCGAATGGGCCGCAAAGCGGCCCTGAATGCTGCCAGCACATCAGTTTGGGAAAACTCCTACAACCCGCATCGAATACCATCACCTTCTCAGTGGGAAGTCCTGTCTCTAGGCTTCAGACCGTCGCCGAACAACTTGGCGATCGGGTGTGGTAGCCCGGATGCATCATTTCCATGACAGTCTATGGCGGCTGTACGCGGGAGGCTTTCGAGCCTGCCTGGATTGGAAAATGCCCGGGTCTACCACCTCGCGGACAGTCGCCACCCAATTCACGTGGTAGTGATTGGTAGCGGCATTGAGGAGCATTTTCCATGGTCAAGAAACTCGTCCCAGATCCACCACTTCCCTGCACTTCCACCCGCCCCTTCGGCCGCTGCGACGCCGGCCATTCAGCGCTGTTCAGCGTAAACCCCAACATTTCCGCCGCCGACGCCTTGGTCCACGTAGCGCTCTACCTGCGCTGTGCCTACGAGACTGGCTACAAGACCCTCGATTACCTGCGCGAAGAAGGCCGCGGCATGTACTGGTCGAACCTGCATGCGATCGAGATGGCGGAGGGGTTGGTAGAGGCGATGCTTGAAGGTATCGAGTCAGCGCCTGCGCAGCAGAGGTAGCTGTGAGGCTTGCAGGTGCTCGCCTTGGTTTTTGCATTGTTGCGTAGAACGAGCGCCGTCCACACGGCGCTCTATCTCAAAGGCTCTAAAAGCGCCAAGCCAGGCACTCAAGGCAACAAAACAGTCGAACCCACCGTCCGCCGCGCCGACAGTTCGCTCTGCGCCTTGGCCGCCTCGCTCAACGGATACCGCTGCTGGATATCCACAACCACCTTGCCACTTGCGATCACCGCAAACAGGTCATCTGCCATGGCCTGGGTGTTCTCGGCATTGTTGGCATAACTGGCCAAGGTCGGCCGTGTGACATACAGCGACCCTTTCTGCGCCAGGATCCCCAGGTTCACCCCGCTCACGGCGCCCGACGCATTGCCAAAGCTCACCATCAAGCCGCGCGGTTGCAGGCAGTCCAGCGAGGTCAGCCAGGTGTCGGCACCCACGCCGTCATACACCACCGGGCACTTTTTGCCATCGGTCAGCTCCAGCACCCGCTTGGCCACATCCTCGTGGCTGTAGTCGATGGTCTCCCAGGCGCCCAGTGCCTTGGCCCGCTCTGCTTTCTCGGCCGAACTGACGGTACCGATCAGCTTGGCCCCCAGCGCCTTGGCCCATTGGCACGCGAGCGAGCCGACGCCCCCGGCGGCGGCGTGGAACAGGATCACATCGCCCGGCTGCACGGCGTAGGTCTGCTTGAGCAGGTACTGCACGGTCAGGCCCTTGAGCATCACCGCCGCCGCCTGCTCGAAGCTGATGTTGGCGGGCAGCTTGACCAGGTTGGCCTCCGGCAAGGTGTGCACCTCGCTGTAGGCGCCCAGCGGGCCGCCGCCATAGGCCACGCGGTCGCCCACTTTCAGGCGGGTGACGCCCTCACCTACCGCCTCGACTACCCCGGCACCCTCGGTGCCCAGGCCTGAAGGCAGCGCAGGCGGGGCATACAGCCCGCTGCGGAAATAGGTGTCGATGAAGTTCAAGCCGATCGCATGGTTACGCACTCGAACCTGCTGCGCCCCGGGCGGTGCCGGGTCGAACTCCACCAGCTGCAATACTTCCGGGCCGCCATGCTGGCTGAACTGGATACGCTTGGCCATCTCGCACTCCTGTTGTCGGGATCGGGAAAGGCCTTCTATCGGACGCCTTTGCTTGATCGCCGTCAACTGCGGCGCGCCAGCTGCCGGTGGTATGCTACGCGGCGAATTCTTCCCTGCCCGTTCCTGGTGACCCGATGACTAGCCGCACCGAGGCCGTGAAAGCCTACCTGCTCGACCTGCAAGACCGCATCTGCTCTGCCCTCGAAACCGAGGACGGGGGCGCCCGCTTCGTCGAGGATGCCTGGGTGCGCGAAGCCGGTGGCGGGGGCCGCACGCGGGTGATCGGCGACGGCAAGCTGATCGAGAAAGGCGGCGTCAACTTCTCCCACGTGTTCGGTAGCGGCCTGCCTCCGTCGGCCAGCGCCCACCGCCCCGAGCTGGCAGGCCGTGGCTTCGAGGCCTTGGGCGTGTCGCTGGTGATCCACCCGCATAACCCGCACGTGCCGACTTCCCACGCCAACGTGCGTTTCTTCATCGCCGAAAAAGAAGGTGAAGAGGCTGTGTGGTGGTTTGGCGGCGGCTTCGACCTGACCCCCTACTACGGCAACGAGGAAGACTGCATCCACTGGCACCGTGTGGCCGAGCAGGCCTGCGCGCCGTTCGGCGCCGACGTGTACCCGCGCTACAAGGCCTGGTGCGACCGTTACTTCCACATCAAGCACCGTGGCGAGCCGCGCGGTATCGGCGGGCTGTTCTTCGATGACTTGAACGAGTGGGGCTTCGAT
Source organism: Pseudomonas sp. BNK-30 (assembly GCF_047456185.1). NCBI lineage: Bacteria > Pseudomonadati > Pseudomonadota > Gammaproteobacteria > Pseudomonadales > Pseudomonadaceae > Pseudomonas > Pseudomonas sp. BNK-30. Next base: position 4,742,844 of record NZ_CP179904.1, on the reverse strand, counting down.
ACCTGCTTCGCCTTCATCCGCGCCATCGGCGATGCCTACGTCGACGCCTACCTGCCGATCGTCCAGCGCCGCAAGGACACGCCCTATACCGCTGAGCAGCGCGAGTTCCAGGAGTACCGCCGCGGGCGCTATGTGGAGTTCAACCTGGTGTATGACCGTGGCACCCTCTTCGGCCTGCAGTCCGGTGGCCGTACCGAGTCGATCCTGATGTCGCTGCCGCCGCTAGTGCGCTGGGGCTACGACTGGAAGGCCGTACCTGGCAGCGAAGAAGCGCGCCTGACCGAGTACTTCCTGCAAGACCGCGATTGGCTTGCACAGTAAGCTTGTGGATAACCGAGGAGCCCTCATGGACCAGTACGTCGTATTTGGTAACCCAATCGGCCACAGCAAGTCGCCGTTGATTCACCGCCTGTTCGCCGAACAGACCGGCCAGGACCTGGAGTACGCCACCCTGCTGGCGCCGCTTGACGAGTTCAGCGACTGCGCCCGGGGCTTTTTCAAGCAAGGCAGTGGCGCCAACGTGACCGTGCCATTCAAGGAAGAGGCCTACCGCCTGTGTGACAGCCTCACCCCGCGCGCCCAACGGGCCGGGGCGGTGAACACCTTGAGCAAGCTGGCCGATGGCTCGCTGCGGGGCGATAACACCGATGGCGCGGGCCTTGTGCGCGACCTTACAGTGAATGCCGGGGTTGAACTGACTGGCAAACGTATTCTGATCCTTGGCGCCGGGGGCGCAGTGCGCGGCGTGCTGGAGCCGATCCTGGCGCATGACCCTCAGTCCTTGGTAATTGCCAACCGCACACTGGAAAAGGCCGAGCAGCTGGCACGCGAGTTCGATGAGATGGGGCCGGTGATGGCCAGCGGTTTCGCCTGGCTGCACGAGCCGGTGGACGTGATCATCAACGCCACGTCGGCGAGCCTGTCCGGCGAGCTGCCGCCGATTGCCGACAGCCTGGTCGAGGCCGGGCGCACCGTGTGCTACGACATGATGTATGGCAAGGAGCCGACGCCATTCTGCCAGTGGGCCAGCAAGCTGGGGGCGGCCAAGGTGCTGGATGGGCTGGGCATGTTGGCAGAGCAGGCGGCGGAGGCGTTCTTCATCTGGCGTGGGGTACGTCCGGAAACGGCGCCGGTGCTGGCTGAGTTACGCCGGCAGCTCGCTCGGGGCTGAGATTTATGGGGCCGCTTTGCGGCCCATCGCCGGCAAGCCAGCCCCTACAGGTACAGCGCCGGCCTCAGGCCTTGGCAAGCAGCCCCGACGATCACTCCGCAAATTGGATGGGGCAAAGCTCCACCCCTTCCAGCTTCTGCAATTCCTCGACCACCTGCGGTCTTGCCCGAAGCAAGGTCAGGCTCCCTCCGGCCCGGCGCAACCGCCGTGCCTCGCGGTGCAACATGTCCACACCCGAGTAATCGATGAAATTCACCTGGCGTGCATCGATCACCACATGCGGGCCCTGGCAACGCTGCAGGCGCACCTGCAGGTAGTGCGCCGCACCGAAGAAGATCGACCCGCCCACCCGCAGCACGTCGGCCTGCCCTTCGCGGCTCTGCTGTACGCGTGGCCGTGAAGTGCGCTTGAGGTAGAAGAACAGCGAAGCCAGCACACCGGCATAAATCGCTGTCTGCAGCTCCAGCAGCAAGGTTGCTGCAGCGGTCAGGGCCATAACCAGGAACTCCGACCGGCTGACCCTGAACAGCGCACGGATGCCCCGGTGGTCCACCAGGCCCCAGCAGATCAGCAGGATACTGCCGGCCATGGCCGGTATCGGCAGGTGTGCAATCAACCCTGCACCGGTGACGGCGAACAGCGCCACCCAAAGCGCCGAGAACACCCCGGCCATGGGCGAACGGGCGCCAGCGTCGTAGCTGAGCCCAGAGCGGGTGAAGGAGCCAGAAGACAGGTAGCCTGAAAAGAATGAACCGACGATGTTCGACATACCTTGGGCGCGGATTTCCTGGTCGGCGTCGATCAGCTGTTCGGAGCGTGCCGACAGCGAACGGGCAATCGACAGGCTGGTTACCAGGCCCAGCATGCCCACCGCTACGGCACTGGGCAGCAGGCGCAGCATCAGCTCCACATCCAGTAGCGGCAGTGGGCTGAGTGGGGGGAGCTGGCCGGTGAACGCTGGCACCCGCGGTACATGGCCAAAGAAACCAGGCAGCGACCAGGCCACCAGGCTGATTACGATGAGGCTTATCAACAGGCTCGGCCAGCGTGGCCGCCAAAGTTTGAAGGCCACACCGACAAGGACGGTGCCCAAGCCCAGGATCAGGGACGGCAAGTCGACCTCACCAGCATGGCTTGCCAGGTCTTGTACTGTTTTAAACGCCGTGGCCTGGCTCGGCAAATCCATACCCAGCAGGTTGGGTAACTGGCCGAGGGCAATGACGATGGCGGCGCCCAGGGTGAAGCCAAGCACCACCGAATGGGAAACGAAGTTGACCAGTGCGCCGAAGCGCAGCAGCCCGAGCAGCAACTGGAAGATGCCGGCGAGGAAGGTCAGCAGCAGCACGAGGGTCACGTAATCGGCACTACCGGCCACCGCCAGGGGGCTGATGCTGGCGTATAGGACGATGGAGATGGCGGCGGTCGGCCCGCAAATCAGGTACCAGGACGAGCCCCACAGGCAGGCGACCAGTACCGGCACGATGGCCGCATAAAGACCGTATTCGGCAGGCAGGCCGGCGATCAGGGCGTAGGCGATCGATTGCGGCAGGGCAAGGATGGCACCGCTCAGGCCGACCAGCAGGTCCTCGCGCAGGCTGCGGCCCGATTGACGGGGCAGCCAGGTCAAGAAGGGCAGCAGGTGGTTTAAGCGGGGCATGGGCAGTTCCTGATTCAAGAGCGCAGGCGAGGGCTTTGCCCTCGTTTCGCGACACAAGGCCGCTCCTACGCCAAATCGTACCCTGCGTGTAGGAGCGGCCTTGCGTCGCGAATGGGGCGCAACGCGGCCCCAGCAACCTAACAGATAAACCAATCAGAGTTTGGCGTTGACAGCCTCTTTGGCATCGCCGCCAGAAGTGGTGGTCACTCCATCAAGCCATTTTTGAAGCAGATCTGGATGCGCCTTGACCCACGCCTTGGCCGCTTCATCGAAACTGATCTTCTTATCCACAACCTCCGCCATGATGCTGTTTTCCATGTCCAGGGTGAATGTCAGGTTACCCAACAATTTTGCGGGGTTAGGGCAGGCTTGTGGATAACCTTTGCGCGTCAGGGTATAGACCTCACCCTTGCTGCCAAACCACTTCTCCCCGCCCGTCAGGTAATGCATCTTCAGTTTTACGTTCATCGGGTGCGGGGTCCAGCCCAGGAAGGTGATGAACTGCTTCTTCTTCACGGCGCGGTCGACCTGCGCCAGCATTGCCTGTTCGCTCGACTCGACCAGCTTCCATTGGCCGAGGTCGAATTCATTCTTGTCGATGATTTCCTTCAGCGACAGGTTGGCGGGCGCGCCTGAGCCGATTCCGTACAGCTTCTTGTCGAATTGATCGGCATGCTGTTGCAGGTCGGCGAAGCTTTTCACGCCGGCATCCCACACGTAATCGGGGACCGCCAGGGTGAACTCGGTGCCTTCAAGGTTGCGCGACAGCTGCTGCACATCGCCATTGGCAACGAACTTGTCATGAAAACCCTGATGCGCCGGCATCCAGTTACCCAGGAAGGCATCGACCTTACCGTCCTTGAGGCCGCCGTAGATGATCGGCACCGCCAGGCTGTCGATCTTCACCTGATAGCCCAGGCTCTCCAGAAGCAAGCGGGCGATGGCGTTGGTGGTGGCGATATCGCTCCAACCAGGGTCGGCCATCCTTACGGTGCTGCATTGCGCGTCTTCGGCGTGGGCCGTGGCGGTGCCCAGGCTCAGGGCCAGGGCGAACACGATGGTGGAGAACTTCTGCATGGCGGCTTCTCTTCTCAATCCAGGGGTGCGGGCTGTGGATAACGTGCCTTGCGCTCGAGGTCGTCGAGATCGATGTGGTTGCGCATGTACTGTTGGCTGGCATCCACCAGCGGTTGGTGGTCCCAGCTTTTAAGTTTGCCGATGGCCAGCGCTTCGGCCACCAGGCGGCGGCGCCGCTGGCTGGCCAGTACCTGCTGGCGCAGGCTGGGGATATCCCAGCGCTGGCGTGCTTCGTCGACAAATGCCTGCAGCAGCACCTGATGGTCCGGGCTGCCGGTGAGGTTCTCCCGCTCGTGCGGGTCGCGGCTCAGGTCATAGAGTAAACATGGGTCGTCTTCGCTGTACACGAACTTGTACGAGCCACGGCGGATCATCATCAATGGTCCGACGGTACCCTCGGCCATGTACTCGCCGATCACTTGGTCGTGGCCACCCTGCCCTTGCAAGTGGCCGAGCAGCGATTGCCCATCCAGATGCAAGCTTTTATCCACAGTACCGCCGGCAAGCTCGACCAGCGTCGGCAGCAGGTCGCAGGTCGATACCGAGGCACTGACCCGGGCCGGGGCGAAGCGCTTGGGCGCGTGGACCAGCAGCGGCACCCGCGCCGACATCTCGAACCAGTGCATCTTGTACCAGAGCCCGCGCTCGCCAAGCATGTCGCCGTGATCGCCAGAGAAAACCACCAAGGTGTCGTCGGCCAGGTCGCACTCCTCCAGGGTCTGCAACAGCTGGCCGATGTTGTCGTCGATGTAGCTGCAGGCACCGAAGTAGGCACGACGTGCATCGCGGATCTTGTCCACAGGCAGGGGCTTGTTCCACAGGTCGTACACCTTGAGCAGGCGCTGTGAGTGCGGGTCGAGCTCGTGCTGGCCGAACTCGGCGCGGGGCATGGGGATATCCACACCCTCGTAGCGATCCCAGTAGCGCTTGGGGATGGTGTACGGGTCGTGGGGGTGGGTCATGGACACGGTGAGGCAGAACGGCCGACCATCGTTCTCGCGGACATGGTCGTAAAGGTACTGACGGGCCTTGAATACCACTTCTTCGTCGAAATCCAGCTGGTTGGTACGCACGCAAGGGCCGGCCTGCAATACCGATGACATGTTGTGATACCAGCTTGCGCGCTCGTCCGGGGCATCCCAGTTAACTGCCCAGCCGTAGTCGGCGGGGTAGATGTCGCTGGTCAAGCGTTCTTCGTAGCCGTGCAATTGGTCCGGGCCGCAGAAATGCATCTTGCCCGACAGCGCGGTGCGGTAGCCGAGCCGGCGCAGGTAGTGGGCGTAGGTCGGGATATCGGCCGGGAAGTCGGCAGCGTTGTCGTAGGCGCCAATACGGCTGGGCAACTGGCCGCTTACCAGGGTAAAGCGCGAGGGTGCGCACAGCGGGCTGTTGCAGTAGGCCGAATCGAACACCACCGCCTGATCGGCCAGGCGGCTCAGGTGGGGCATCTGGATTGGTGAAGGGCCATATATCGGCAAGAGCGGCGCGGCCATCTGGTCGGCCATGATGAACAGGATATTCGGGCGCGTCATGGTTGGCTTCCATCGTTGAAGGTTATGCGAATAGCTTGCCTATCAAGATGCGACTGCAAGTAACATGGGTAAAGCCCATGGCGGGCAATGTCTGGGATTAGTTAAGCTTATGTTTGATCACCTGACCGACTTGTCGCTCGACGCACTGCGCGTTTTCGAGGCCGCTGCCCGCTTGCGTGGTTTCACGGCTGCGGCCCTGGAGTTGGGCACTACCCAGCCGGCGGTAAGCCAGCAGATCAAACGGCTGGAGGCTCGGTTGAACACGCGTCTGTTTGACCGTATCTACCGCGGCATCGCGCTGACCGATGCCGGGCAGGTATTGTTCGAGCAGGTTCATCAAGGCCTGCAGGCCATGGATGACGGCATTGCCCTGGCCAGCGGGCGCAGCCAGCGCGAGGTGCTGCAGGTGGCCACCGACTTTGCCTTCGCAGCGTTCTGGCTGATGCCGCGGTTGCAGCGGTTTCACGAGGCTTATCCACAGGTGGACGTTAGCCTGGTGACCGGCGAGCGCAGCCAGGGGATGCTGCGGCCGGACATCGATGTGGCGGTGTTGTTTGGGGATGGGCGGTTCCACCAGGGCGAGAGCCGCTGGCTGTTCGATGAAGAAGTATTCCCGGTCTGCAGCCCTCGGCTGACTCGTGGCAAACCCTTGTCAGCCGTGGCTTTGCAACGTTTGCCTCTGCTTCATCTGCGCGGCGAGCAGGCCAGCCGCTGGTTCGACTGGGCGGGGGTGTTTCGTGGCTTTGGCGTGGAAAGCCCGCCGCCGCCCGGGCAGCTACGGTTCGATAACTACACGCTGATGGTTCAGGCGGCAATTGCCGGGCAAGGGGTGGCGATCGGCTGGCGGCATCTGGTCGATGGGCTGGTCGAGCAAGGGTTGCTGTGCCGGCCGCTGGAGGGGAGCCTGCGCTCGGCGCGGGGCTATTACGTGGTGTTGCCGCCGCGCAAGCGGCGTGGGGCGCTGATCGAGCGGTTTGTGGGTTGGCTGGAAGATGAGCGGAGTCAGTGATTGGGGCTGCTGCGCAGCCCATCGCCGGCAAGCCAGCTCCCACAGGTCCGTGGCAGGACTTGAGCTTGCGCAGTACCTGTAGGCCCTGGGGCTCTACGTCACGAAGTTCAGATGCTCGCCCCGATGCAGATCCAGCTCGAGCATATCGGCCATCCCCGCTGCCATTCGCTCCAGGTCCATGAGTGCCTGTGGCGCATTGATCAACGTCCAGTGCAATGGGCTGCGTTGCAGCGCATCCACAACCTGGTCCACGCACTCACGTTCTGCTTCGGTGTACTTGCCCGGCGCATCCAGCACATCAAAATCGCCCACCAGCAGCACCCGGCGTATAGTCGTGCGAGAAAGCCCGGCCACCAACGCTTCGCTCATCTGCCCTTGCGCTGCAAGGTCACCCGGCGCCAGCGCCGACAACAGGGCAATCACCGCCGAGCCCCCTGCTGCGCCCTGCTGCGCCCTGCTCCGCCTGGTCGGCATCACCCAGCCCGCCTATCTTGAAATGCAGGCCCGGGCGCGGCGCATGGCGGTTGAGGTCATCGACCACGGCAGTGACCTCGTGCTGACGTGACAGCAACTCGACCATCAGGGCACTGCCCAGGCTGCTTTGAGCCCCGAACAGCACCAGCTTGAATACTGGGGTTTCGGCATTTTTCACTGCATCACTCCCCTTGCAGGTGGGTGATGGTTTGACCGCAATCAGGAGACATCGTGCAGAGGATCAAGGGCTATCACGCCCACGTTTATTACGACGCATCGACTATCGAGCAAGCGCGTGAGCTGTGCGAGGAGGCGGCGCGGCTGTTCCCCGTGACCATGGGGCGCATGCATGAGAAGCCGGTAGGGCCGCACCCGGACTGGAGCTGCCAGCTGGCGTTCGGGCCGGAGGTGTTGGGGGTGGTATTGCCGTGGTTGGCGTTGTATCGCAAGGGGTTGGTGGTGTTTCTGCACCCGCTGACTGGGGATGAGCTGGCGGATCACCGCGATCATGCGATCTGGATGGGGGCTTTGCGGCCTTTGAAATTATCGGTTTTTGGCGGTTAGCGATGTGTTGGCTTCTTCGCGGACAAACCCGCGAAGAAGCCACACGGCTCAGCGCCGAGCGCCGCGCACACCTTCAGCCAGCGCAGAGCACAGGCTCAATACATCGGCAACAGCCTGATCGGCGTCTTTGGCCTGGGCGATCTTGTCGACCAGCGCCGAACCTACCACCACGCCATCAGCCAGGCGCGCAATCGCTGCGGCCTGCTCTGGCGTACGAATGCCGAAGCCAACGCTGATCGGCAGGTCGGTATGCCGACGCAGGCGGGCGATGGCTTCGGTGACGTGCTCGGTGGTTGCCGAGCCGGCGCCGGTCACGCCTGCCACCGACACGTAATAGACGAACCCCGAGCTGCGCTCCAGCACCCGTGGCAGGCGCACATCGTCGGTGGTCGGGGTGGTCAGGCGAATGAAGTCGATGCCAGCGGCCTGGGCCGGGGTAGCGAGCTCAGCATCGTGCTCCGGCGGCAGGTCGACGATGATCAGGCCATCGACACCCGCTTCTTTGGCTTCTGCGACGAATTTCTCTACGCCAAAGCGGTGGATCGGGTTGTAGTAACCCATCAGCACGATCGGTGTGGCCTGGTTGTCGACGCGGAATTCACGCACCATCTGCAGGGTCTTGGCCAGGTTCTGGCCTGCTTCCAGCGCACGCAGCGTGGCCAGCTGGATGGCTACGCCATCGGCCATCGGGTCGGTGAACGGCATGCCCAGTTCGATCACATCGGCACCGGCCGCCGGCAGGCCCTTGAGGATCTGCAGCGAGGCATCGTAGCCAGGGTCGCCGGCAGTGACGAAGGTGACCAGTGCGGAGCGGCCTTCGGCTTTCAGCTCGGCAAAGCGTTGTTCAAGACGGCTCATGCCTGTTTCTCCTGGGCGGCCATGTGGTTCATCACGGTTTGCATGTCTTTGTCGCCACGGCCTGACAGGCAGATGACCATCAGGTGGTCCTTGGGCAGGTTCGGCGCGCGCTTGATCGCTTCAGCCAGGGCGTGCGAGGTTTCCAGGGCCGGGATGATGCCTTCCAGGCGGCAGGTGGCGTGGAACGCGTCGAGGGCCTCATCGTCGGTGATGCTGACGTACTCCACACGCTTCACTTCATGCAGGTAGGCATGCTCGGGGCCGATGCCCGGGTAGTCGAGGCCGGCCGAAATCGAGTGGGCGTCAGTGATCTGGCCGTCACCGTCCTGCAGCAGGTAGGTGCGGTTGCCGTGCAGCACGCCGGGTACGCCACCGTTGAGGCTGGCCGCATGCTTGTCGGTGTGCACGCCATGGCCACCGGCTTCCACACCAATGATCTTGACGCTCTCGTCTTCGAGGAATTCGTGGAACAGGCCCATGGCATTGGAGCCACCGCCAACACAGGCAATCAGGCTGTCGGGCAGGCGGCCTTCCTTCTCTTGCAACTGGGCGCGGGTCTCTTTGCCGATGATCGACTGGAAATCGCGAACCATTGCAGGGTACGGGTGCGGGCCGGCCACGGTACCGATCAGGTAGAAGGTGTCGTCGACGTTGGTGACCCAGTCGCGCAGGGCTTCGTTCATGGCGTCTTTCAATGTGCCGGTGCCGGCTGTAACCGGAACGATCTCGGCGCCCAGCAACTTCATGCGGAACACGTTGGCCTGCTGGCGCTCGATGTCGGTGGCACCCATGTAGATCACGCAGGGCAGCCCGAAGCGTGCGGCGACGGTGGCAGTGGCCACGCCGTGCATGCCGGCGCCGGTTTCGGCGATCAGGCGTTTTTTGCCCATGCGCTTGGCCAGCAGCACTTGGCCGATGCAGTTGTTCACCTTGTGCGCGCCGGTGTGGTTGAGCTCTTCACGTTTGAAGAAAATCTTGGCGCCGCCGCAATGCTCGGTCAGGCGCTCGGCGAAATACAGCGGGTTGGGGCGGCCGATGTAGTCGCGCTGGAAGTAGGCCAGTTCTTCGAGGAACTTGGGGTCGGCCTTGGCGGCTTCATATTCGCGGGCCAGATCCAGCACCAGCGGCATCAGGGTTTCGGCCACATAGCGGCCACCGAACGAGCCGAACAGGCCGTTGGCGTCGGGGCCGGGGCGGTATTGGGACTGGGTCATGGGGCGCTCCAGGGCGTAATGAATGAGTGATGGGCTTTACTCTAACCACGGCAAGCCCGGCTGAAAACCGATAAGATTGCGCAAACCTGTCAGGAAAACTCACACGTAAAATGGCCCACGACCTCCCTCCCCTGAACGCCCTGCGGGCCTTCGAAACCACCGCCAGGCTCAATAGCGTCAGCCAGGCTGCCGAAGCGCTGCATGTGACTCATGGCGCCGTGAGCCGGCAGATCAAGGTGCTGGAGGAACACCTGGGCGTGGCCTTGTTCGTCAAGGACGGGCGTGGCATCAAACTCACAGATGCCGGCGTCAGGCTGCGTGATGCCAGTGGTGAAGCGTTCGACAGGCTGCGCAGTGTCTGCGCCGAACTCAGCCGGGATGTCAGCGAGGCGCCATTCGTGCTGGGGTGCTCGGGTAGCCTGCTGGCGCGATGGTTCATTCCCCGGCTTGGGCGCCTGAAGGCGGATTTGCCAGAGCTGCGCCTGCATCTGTCAGCAGGGGAAGGCGACCTTGATCCGCGTCGGCCGGGGCTCGATGCGCTGTTGGTGTATGCCGAACCCCCTTGGCCTGCGGACATGCAGGTACATGTACTGGCCGAAGAGCGTATCGGGCCTGTGTTGAGCCCACACTTTACCGGTTTCGAGCGGTTGCGCAGTGCGCCCGCCGTGGCGCTGCTGGACGAAGCCTTGCTGCATACCACTTCACGCCCGCAGGCGTGGCCGACCTGGGCCGGACAACAGGGGTTGGACCCGGCTGCACTGCAGTACGGGCAGGCCTTCGAGCATTTGTATTACCTGCTGGAGGCGGCCGTGGCAGGGCTGGGGGTGGCTATCGCACCGCAGCCGCTGGTGGCGGATGACTTGCGTGCCGGGAGACTCAGCGCACCGTGGGGCTTTTCCCCTACTGCAGCGGCGCTGGCGCTGTGGGTGCCACGGCGCGCCGCAGACGGGCGCGCCGAGCAGCTGGCGCAGTGGCTGCGCCGCGAACTGGAGCGGCAGGCAGGTTAGTTGCGGCGGTACAACAGGTAGGCCGCGAGCAGGCCGAGCGCGCCGATGGCTACGCCAGCAGTGGTCACCGGGTGCTCCTGAGCATAATCACGGGTTGCGATACCGGTCTGGCGGGTGCGGGTCTTCACTTCCTCATAAGCATCGCTAAGCAGGCTGCGCGAGTGTTTCAACGCGCTTTCGGCGTTGCTGCGGATTGCCTTCACGGACTTCTGCGACTCCTCCGACGCATCATGCTTGAGGCTCTCCAGGCTCTTAAGGAGGCTTTCGATCTCCGCTTCCATGCTTTCCAGGGATGTTTTACGCAGCGAATTGCGGTGCATGGTGACTCTCCTTTGCAGTATGGACTGTATGGATTGCGACTGCGGCCCGGGGCGAAAGTGCGATCGAACTTTCGCCCAGCCTGACGGCTCGCAGGTAAACCAGGCCGGCACTGCTAGGCTCAATTTCACTGTCACCCAAGGAGAGCGCTCATGACCGATCATCACACCTACAAGAAGATCGAGCTGGTAGGTTCCTCGACCACCAGCATCGAAGACGCCATCAACAATGCGTTGGCCGAAGCGGCCAAGAGCATCAAGCATCTGGAATGGTTCGAAGTGGTCGACACCCGTGGCCACATCGAAGGCAACAAGGTGGCGCACTTTCAGGTCACGCTCAAAGTGGGCTTTCGCATCGCCAATAGCTGAAACAGGGTCGGGCTGGCAACGGCCGGCGTGATGGCGTTATACAGACAGGGGCGCCTTTGCTGGCGCCCCTTCCCATTTTCATCTGCACAAGGAAAGCGAGTGATGAAGAAACTGATTCTGGCGGTGGGCCTGATGATGCTGGCGGGTGGCGCGCTGGCGGCGGGCAAGCCTTGCGAGGAGCTCAAGGCCGAGATTGCCGCGAAGCTGGATGCCAAAGGTGTGAAGGGCTACACACTGGAGATCGTCAGTAAGGGCGATCCCGCTGGCAAGGTTGTGGGGAGCTGTGAAGGTGGAAGCAAGGAAATTGTCTACCGGCGGGGTTGAGCGCTGGCCCAATCGCCAGCAAGCCTGCCCCACTGCGTTTCCAATATCTCGCGGCCTTGGAGTTCCCAGTGGGAGCCGGCTTGCCGGCGATTGGGGCCTACTCAGATTTCAAGGCTTGCGCCAACAATTCATAAGACCTGATCCGGTCCTCATGCTCATACAGGTCGCAGGTAAAGATCAGTTCGTCCGCCCCGGTCTGCTCCAGTAGCACCTCGACCTTGGCCCTCACCTTCTGCGGGCTGCCGATCATCGCCAGGCCCAGGAAACTACCCACCGCATCGCGCTCATGTGGCAGCCACAGCCCATCCATGCTCGGTACCGGCTTGCGCTGCATCAGGCTCTGCCCGCGTATCAGGGCAAGAATACGCTGGTACACCGAAGTGGCCAGGAACTCGGCCTTGTCGTCGGTTTCGGCCACCACCATCGGAATGCCCAGCATCACGTATGGCTTGTCGAGCGTGGTAGAGGGCTTGAAATGGTCGCGGTAGATACGGATCGCCTCATGCATGTAGCGCGGCGCGAAGTGCGAGGCGAAGGCGTAGGGCATGCCGCGCATGCCGGCCAGCTGTGCGCTGAACAGGCTGGAGCCCAGCAGCCACATCGGCACCTCGGTGTCGTGGCCAGGTACGGCGATCACTTTTTGATCATCTGTGCGCGGGCCCAGGTAGCGCGACAATTCTTCGACATCGTCCGGGAAATCGTCGGCGCTGCCCGAACGCTCTCGGCGCAGGGCGCGTGCGGTCATCTGGTCGGAGCCCGGCGCACGGCCCAGGCCCAGATCGATACGCCCTGGATAAAGGCTGGCCAGCGTGCCGAACTGCTCGGCGATCACCAAGGGGGCATGGTTGGGCAGCATGACGCCACCCGAGCCGACACGGATGGTTGAAGTACCCCCCGCCAGGTAACCGATCAGCACCGAGGTCGCGGAGCTGGCGATGCCGTCCATGTTGTGGTGTTCGGCAACCCAGAAGCGGTTGTAGCCAAAACGCTCGACATGCTGGGCCAGGTCCAGCGAATTGCGCAACGCTTGCGCCGGGCCGGAGTCGGCCCGCACTGGCACCAGGTCGAGGGTAGAAATTTTCAGGTCACGCAGCTGCGTCATTGGAGCCTCCGCAAAAGTGATTGGCCGAAGGCCTTTTAAACTCTGTATGGGCACATTCGGAAGATTCAATGCTTGCGGTGCGATTGATCTGAACTTGCCGAAGGTGAGTAGCCTCTGAACCCATAGATACGTAACAGAGTGACCAGGAGGCATCATGAAAAAGACTGCATCGGCGATCTGGCAAGGTGGCTTGAAGGACGGCAAAGGCGTTATTTCGACTGAAAGCGGCGCGCTAAAGCAGAACCCCTATGGTTTCAACACCCGCTTCGAAGGCTCGCCCGGCACCAACCCAGAGGAGTTGATCGGCGCGGCCCATGCCGGCTGCTTCTCGATGGCGCTGTCGATGATGCTCGGCGAGGCGGGGCTGACGCCCGACCGTATCGATACGATCGCTGAAGTGACCTTGGAAAAACAGCCCGATGGCTTTGCCATCACTGCTGTGCACCTGGTGCTGAAGGCCAAAGTGCCTGGCGCCAGCCAGGCCCAGTTCCTTGAAATCGCCAATAAGGCCAAAGCAGGCTGCCCGGTGTCCAAGGTGTTGAACGCGAAGATCAGCCTGGACGCCACCCTGGTGGGCTAAGCGGCGCAACAGCTTCGGTTTGCTGTAGTCTAAACAGCATCGGCAGCGCAGCTGCCCATCCAGGAGCCGTGCCATGATACGCGTCGCAATCGCCGTGTTGGCGTCTCTGTTGGCCACATCTGCCGTGGCGGCGGTCAAGCCGTGTGAGGAACTGAAGGCCGAGATCGAAGCCAAGATCCAGGCTCAGGGTGTGCCGTCGTACACGCTGGAGATCGTGCCCAACAGTGAGGTCAAGGATCAGAACATGATCGTTGGCAGCTGTGATGGCGGGACCAAAAAGATCATTTATCAGAAGAACGAATGATCGCCAATTGAAACCGGGGCTGGTAAGCAGCCCCCCGGTTTCAGGGAATGCAGAACACATTGCTGGGTTCGTTGACCACCACTGTGCGGTTGGCGTCGTACAGCAGCACCTGTGGTTCCATTACTGGTGCACGCGCCTCCAGGCGATAGCGTTCGCCTGCCTTGAAATCGTCAAAGCGCACGGTCAGGTAACAGGTCCGATCCCTGGGCTGGCTCATCATGCCGCCCCCGTAGATTTCATAATCGAAGCGCACCACCAGTTCGTGCTTGCCAGGTGTGACCTGGAAGTAACGGCCGTCCTCCAGGCGCTTGCCATCGAGCTTGTCCGCCATGATGACTCGGCCGGGCGTGATGGTGTAGAGGTCGACCCAGGCCTGCTTGGGGTCTACGGGGGGCAAGGGGCTGGCGCATGCCCCCAATGCACTGAGGGCCATCAGCATCATGGGCTGGCGCATGGCGAAACTCCCACTTGCGATTCACAAGTTACAAGCATAGCGCCGTTTGCGGGCTTCAGGTGCGTTGGCAGCCCGCCGGCAGGCCTTGGCTGAGCAGTTTCTGCTGGTGGTCATAGAGCTTGATCCAGGGCCGGAAGCCGATGCTGCCTGCTTGCAGTTGATAACGCTGGCCGGCGTTGAAGCCCTTGAAGGTCAGATTGAGCTGGCAGTCGCGCCACAAAGGTTCCCCGACCGGGCCGATATTGCTGGGTGTGACCGGGAACTGGTAGCGGACGGTCAGCTCGTGGCTGCCGGGCTGAACCTCGAAATAGCGGGTGTCTGCCCAATCGCGCTCGTCCACCTGCACCGCGTGCAGCGAGGTTTCGTCGTGCGGGGTGAGATCGATCCATGCCTGGTTCGGGTCCGGGTCGGGCAGGGTCGAACAGGCAGACATCAGCAGCATTGAGCTGGCGATGAACAGTGCACGCATGGCGAAACTCCCCCTTGGCGAGATAGTCTTGGAGCGCATCGGCCGTGAGCGAATGGATAGCCCAAGATGGTCTGGTTTTTTCTTTTGAAGCGCTCAGGCCCTGGGCCACTCGACCGCGTTTTCAGCACTTTGGTTCCCGTGCTGGGCGCCTTTCTGCTCAGTGGTTGCAGCAGCCTTGCCTATTACGGCCAGTTGGCCGATGGCCAGTGGCAACTGTTGCGTGCACGTCAGCCGGTGGAGCGAGTACTCGCCGACCCGGCCACCAGCCCGCAGTTGCGGGCCCGTCTGCAACACGCCGAGCAGGCGCGGCTGTTCGCCAGCAAACGACTGGGCCTGCCGGACAACGGCAGCTATCGGGTGTATGCCGACCTTGGGCGGCCCTATGTGGTGTGGAATGTGTTTGCTACCCCTGAGCTCTCGCTGCAACCGGTGACGCACTGTTTCCCTGTTGCCGGTTGCGTCGCCTACCGCGGCTATTACCAACAGGGCGCGGCCCGCGGCGCGGCGGCGGTGATGCGCCAGGCGGGCATGGATGTCTATGTGAGCGGCGTCGAGGCGTATTCGACGCTTGGCTGGTTCGACGACCCGATCCTGTCGTCGATGGTCGGCTGGGGTGATGAGCGCCTGGCCACGTTGATCTTCCACGAACTGGCGCATCAGCGCGTCTATGTGCAGGACGACACGGAGTTCAACGAGTCCTTCGCCACGTTCGTCGAGCAGGAAGGAACGCGGCAATGGCGCGCCGCTCGTGGGCTTGAAGCGACTCAGGGTGAGCAGAGCCTGCAGCGTGACCAGTTCATACGGCTGATTCTGGCCAGCCGCGAGCGGCTGCAGGCGCTCTATGCCGGGCCGCTGGATGATGCGCACAAACGTGCGGCCAAACAGGCAGAATTCGACCGGTTGAGGCGCGATTATCGCCAGGTTCGAGATAGCCAGTGGGCTGGGGACAAGCGTTATGACGCCTGGATGTATGGGCCGATGAGCAATGCCAAGCTATTGCCGTTTGGGCTGTATGACCAATGGGTGCCGGCGTTTGCGGCGGTGTTTCGCGAGGTTGGTGGGGATTGGGTACACTTCTATCGGAAGGTAGAAGCGTTAGGACGGTTGCCAGCCGAGCAGCGCAAGGCGGTGTTGGCTCGATTGGTGGCCAGTCAGTGAGCGCTGGGGGCCGCTTTGCGGCCCATCGCCGGCAAGCCGGCCCTTACATACGCGCTCAGGCCCTGATGAACGCTTGATGCATCTCAGCCAAGGTGGCGTAGTGGAATTCAGGCGTGTGGGCCTTCAGTTCTTCTTCGCTGCCGAACCCATACCCCACTGCCACTGCCTGCAACCCATTGCTGCGCGCCCCGATCAGGTCGTGCTTGCGGTCGCCGATCATCAGGGTCTGCGCCGCGTCCAGCCCTTCCTCGTCCAGCAGGTGGCGAATCAGCTCGACCTTGTTGGTGCGGGTGCCGTCCAGTTCGCTGCCGTAAATCACCTTGAAGTGATGATCGAAGGCGAAGTGCCTGGCGATCTCACGGGCGAACTCCCAGGGCTTGGACGTCGCGATGTAAAGCGTGCGGCCCTGACCGTTCAGGGCCTGGAGCAGTTCCGGCACACCTTCGAAGACCAGGTTTTCGTAAAGGCCGGTGACACGGAAGCGCTCCCGGTAAAAATTCACCGCCTCCCACGCCTTGGCTTCATCGAAGCTGTAGAACTGCATGAAGGCCTGTAGCAGGGGTGGGCCGATGAAGTGCTCGAGGCGCGCCAGGTCCGGCTCGTCGATGCCCAGTTTGGCCAGGGCGTACTGGATCGAACGGGTAATGCCCAGGCGCGGGTCGGTCAGGGTGCCGTCAAGGTCGAAAAGGATATTCTGCTGGTGCATGGTGGTCTCGGTAGTCAGGTTCATTCCGGGCGGTCGTAGCCTTCGGCCAGGTGCTGGTCCTTGAGCTTCACGTAGTTACCGGCGCTGTAAGGGAAAAAGGCGCGTTCCTTGTCGGTCAGTGGCCGTGCCTGCTTTACCGGGCTGCCCACATACAGGTAGCCGCTCTCCAGGCGCTTGCCGGGCGGCACCAGGCTACCTGCACCGATGATCACCTCGTCTTCGACGATGGCGCCATCCATGATCGTGCTGCCCATCCCGACCAGAATGCGGTTGCCCAGGGTACAGCCATGCAGCATGACTTTGTGGCCGATGGTCACTTCGTCGCCGATGATCAGCGGGAAGCCGTCCGGGTTGAACGGGCCGGCGTGGGTAATGTGCAGCACACTGGCGTCCTGCACGCTGGTCCTTGCACCGATGCGGATGCGGTGCATGTCGCCGCGAATCACCGTCAAAGGCCATACAGAGCTGTCTTCACCGATTTCCACGTCACCCAGAACCACTGCCGAACGGTCGACGAAGGCCCGTGGCCCAACTTTCGGAGTGTGTTGCTGGAAGCTACGAATGGCCATGATAGGGTCTCTCATCTGTGCCGATAGGCAGGCTGCCTGCTGCGGTCGGCGTCGATTGTAATTAAGATGGGGCAGTGTTTCTTCTGCCAAGGTAGCCAAACCGTGAGTGCGAACAACCCGCTTCTGCAGTCTTATGATCTGCCGCCCTTCTCGGCGATCCGTGCCGAACACGTGCTGCCGGCGATCGAAGAGATCCTGGCCGATAACCGTAAAGCCATTGCCCAGATCCTCGAAAAGCAAGGCAAGAACCCCACCTGGGCCGGCCTGGTGCTGGCCATGGACGAGCTCAATGACCGCCTGGGCGCTGCCTGGAGCCCGGTCAGCCACCTCAATGCGGTGTGCAACAGCAAAGAGCTGCGTGAGGCCTACGAGTCCTGCCTGCCGGCGCTCAGTGCCTACTCTACCGAACTGGGCCAGAACCGTACGCTGTTCGAGGCCTATGAGGCACTGGCCAACAGCCCTGAGGCCGCAGGTTTCGATGTGGCGCAAAAAACCATCCTCGAGCATGCACTGCGTGACTTCCGCCTGTCTGGCATCGACCTGCCACCTGCCCAGCAGCAGCGTTACGCCGAAGTGCAGAGCAAGCTCAGCGAGTTGGGCAGCCGTTTCTCCAACCAACTGCTCGACGCCACCCAGGCCTGGACCAAGCACGTTACCGACGAAGCCGCGCTTGCCGGCCTGACCGATTCGGCCAAGGCGCAGATGGCTGCTGCCGCCCAGGCCAAAGGCCTCGATGGCTGGCTGATCACCCTGGAATTCCCCAGCTACTATGCGGTGATGACCTACGCCAGTGACCGCGCCCTGCGTGAAGAGCTGTACGCGGCCTACTGCACCCGCGCCTCCGACCAGGGCCCGAATGCCGGCCAGTTCGACAACGGCCCGGTGATGCGCGAGATCCTCGACCTGCGCCAGGAACTGGCCGGGCTGCTGGGCTACAAGAACTACGCCGAGCTGAGCCTGGCCACCAAGATGGCTGAGTCCAGCGATCAGGTGCTGAGCTTCCTGCGCGACCTGGCCAAGCGTTCCAGGCCGTTTGCCGCCCAGGACCTGGCGCAGCTCAAGGCCTATGCCGCCGAGCAAGGTTGCCCCGAGCTGGCCAGTTGGGACGCCGGTTACTTCGGTGAGAAGCTGCGCGAGCAGCGCTACAGCGTGTCCCAGGAAACCCTGCGCGCCTACTTCCCGATCGACAAGGTGCTGTCCGGCCTGTTCAGCATCGTCCAGCGCCTGTACGGCATCGAAATCGCCGAGCTCAAGGGTTTCGACAGCTGGCACCCGGACGTACGCCTGTTCGAAATCAAGGAAAACGGCCAGCACGTCGGCCGCTTCTTCTTCGACCTCTATGCCCGCGCCAACAAGCGTGGCGGTGCCTGGATGGATGGTGCCCGCGACCGTCGCCGTACCGCTGGTGGTGAGCTGCAAAGCCCGGTGGCCAATCTGGTGTGCAACTTCACGCCCGCTGCGCCTGGCAAGCCTGCGTTGCTGACCCACGACGAAGTCACGACCCTGTTCCACGAATTCGGCCACGGCCTGCACCACCTGCTGACCCGTATCGAGCATGCTGGCGTGTCTGGCATCAATGGCGTGGCCTGGGATGCGGTCGAGTTGCCGAGCCAGTTCATGGAAAACTGGTGCTGGGAGCCGGAAGGCCTGGCACTGATCTCCGGCCATTACGAAACGGGGGCTGCCCTGCCCCAGGACCTGCTGGACAAGATGCTGGCGGCGAAGAACTTCCAGTCCGGCATGATGATGGTGCGCCAGCTGGAGTTCTCGCTGTTCGACTTCGAGCTGCACGCCAGCCACGGCGACGGCCGCAGTGTGCTGCAGGTGCTTGAAGGCGTGCGCGACGAGGTGACGGTCATGCGCCCACCGGCGTACAACCGCTTCCCGAACAGCTTTGCGCACATCTTCGCTGGCGGTTACGCGGCGGGCTACTACAGCTACAAATGGGCCGAAGTACTGTCGGCTGATGCCTTCTCACGGTTCGAGGAAGAAGGCGTGCTCAACGCCGAGACAGGCCGCGCCTTCCGCGAGGCCATTCTGGCCCGTGGCGGTTCGCGCGAGCCGATGGTGCTGTTCGTCGACTTCCGTGGCCGTGAGCCTTCCATCGATGCATTGCTGCGCCACTGTGGGCTGAGTGAGGACGCGGCGGCATGAGCGAGGTAGCTGTGAACAAAACCAAGAAGCGCTTCATCGCCGGGGCGGTCTGCCCGGCGTGCAGTGAGCCGGACAAGCTGATGATGTGGAGCGAAGACGACGTGCCGCACCGTGAGTGCGTAGCCTGTGGCTTCACCGACACCTTGAATGAACAGGGCCTGTCGGTACCCAAGGAACTTGGGACGCGGGTCAACCACCTGGCGCCCAAGGCGGCGCCGGCCAAGGTGCAGACGGTGCAGTTCTTCCCCAACCCGAAGCTCAAGAAACCGGCCGAGTAAGGCCTGCCCGCCTGCGTCGGGGTGGTAGATATTCAAGCCTCTACCGCTCCGCCAGGCAGGCATGCTCGCCCGCTCATGAACCTGAGCAAGGCGATGCACCATGAACAATCCCCTCCTGCAAAGCAGCAACGCCCCTATTGATTTCCCTTCGATAACCCTGCAAAACATGGCCGCTGCTTTCGACCATGTGTTTTCGGCGCATGAGCAAGGTATCGCGCGCATCATCGAACGACAGCAGGCACAGCCCACCTGGGACGACCTGGTGCTCGCCGTGGATGAGCTGGACGCGCAGTTGTCGGGCACGTTGTATACCGTCATCCCGCTCGTGGGCCGGGACCAGGACTGGGCCGAATCCATTCTGGGGTTCTATGGCAGAACAGTTGCGCGTTTCGAGCAGAAAGATACCGACAGCAGGCTGCATGCCTTGTATGAACGGTTGGCGCGCAGTGACATCGGCATCAACCTGGCCGCGATGAAGCGCGCTACCTTGCGCTGGCATCTCGACAGGTTTGCAACCAGTGGCGCAGCGTTGGACGAACACGACAAAGCCCGCCTCGCCGAGCTGCAAGCGCAGATCGGTACGTTGCGGGAGGCCTTTGTGCGCGATATCGACCGGCCGGGGTTGCTGATCGAGGACGAGGCCGAACTGATTGGTCTTTCGCAACGGTTGCGAGATGAGCTGGCCGCCCGGGCCAGCGAGGCTGGCTTGCAAGGTTGGCTGGTTGCCTGTGAAAGCGCCCCAACCGAGGCGGTGCTTCGGCAAGCGAAGCACCGCCCCCTGCGCGAAAAGCTCTACCGCGCCTTCCACACCCGTGGGGTCGATAATGACCTGCAGGAGGACAACGGTACGCGTTTGCAGCGTTTGGCCGAACTGCTGGATGACAAAGCCCGCCTGCTCGGCTTTGCCAGCCACCTCGAGCTGAGCCTGAGTACCAAAAGTGCCGGCTCGGTCAGCGCTGTTCGGGGTTTTCTGCAAACCCTCGCAGCCAGCGTACGACCCGCCCTGCAACGATGGCGTGAGGGCGTTGGGCAGAAGGCGCTCGTGCAGGGCCTCACGCGCGTGCAGCCTTGGGATGTCATTCACCTGCAGGCATTGCCGGCGCATGCGCAACCGAGTGAGGTGTTTCGCGAGCACTTCCCCTTGAGTGCCGTGGTCACTGCACTGGCCCGGCTGGCGCAGCAGCTGTTTGGGCTTGAGCTGCGTCCAGCCCGAATGCCTGCCTGGGATGCCAGCGTGCAGACCTTTGAGGTCTGGCAAGACCACGCGCCTATCGGCCTGTTCTATCTGGACGCCGTGCAACACGCCGGGAAACAGGCTGACGCCGTGTTCACCACGTACGTGCGCAACCGGCGTATTGATGCCGAGGGTATCTACCATGCAGCGGTGGTGGTGGTGAACAGTGACATCCCGGCAGCGCTGGGCGAGAGTGAGCCGCTTTTGGACCACCTGGCATTGCGCAAGCTTTATCACGAGTTTGGCCATGCCTTGCATCACTTGCTGGTCCGCACCAGCAACAATGTCATGTCCAATGTTTCGGAGCTGGGCACCGATGGCATGGAACTGTTCGGCAAGTTGGTGGAGCGCTGGGTGTGGGATGCCGGCTACCTGGCCAGCATCGCCGTGCCGGACCAGTCTGGCAGCAGGCTGAGCAAGGCTGGCGCTGCAGCGTACCTGAAACAGTTCAAGCAGCAGGGGATCGAGGAAATTGGCCGCGACCTGAGCCTGGCGCTGTTCGACCTGGACCTGCACGGCACGCCGTATGACGGCAGAACGCTTGAGCAGCGGCTCGACGATGCCCGGGAGCGATGCGGCTATTGGCCATTGGCAGATTTCGAGCACCCCGCGCATGCCTTCGACCATCTGGTCAGCGGATACGATGCTGGCTATTACGCTTACCTGTGGGCCGATGTGCACGCGTTTGACCTGTTTACCCGTTTTGAAACGAACGGTTTGCTTGACCGCGCAACGGGCCAGGCGCTTGCGCAGGCATTGTTCGAGCCCGGCGCTTCGCGGCCACTGCGCGAGGGCCTTGAAGCCTTCCTTGGGCGCGCCCCAAGCCATGCCCCCTACCTGAGTTGGCACGGGCTGGCCTGACCGGAGGTGCTGGCAAGATGAGCCTTGCCCCTATACTGTTCATATATACAGCATAGGGCTTGGCGATGAATCCTCCAGCACCACAGAAAGGCCGTGGGACGGCGCATAATCCACACAACCGCTTCGCCCCGAGCCATTCGGTGGCTGAGGATGACGGCTGGCATCAGGAGGTTCCATTGACCCAAGGCACCGAGGTGCGGGTTGAAACGGCCAAGACGATCATCAGCCGCAACACCTCACCCGACCTGCCCTTCGATCGCTCCATCAATCCCTACCGAGGCTGCGAGCATGGTTGCATCTACTGCTATGCCCGCCCCTCGCACGCCTATTGGGACTTGTCCCCAGGGTTGGATTTCGAAACCAAGCTGATCGCCAAGACCAACGCCGCCGAGGTGCTTGCCGAGCAACTGCGCAAGCCGGGCTATGTGTGCGCCCCCATCAACCTCGGTGCCAACACAGACCCCTACCAGCCGATCGAACGTGAGCACCTATTGACCCGGCGCTTGCTGGAAGTCCTGTTGCGTTTTCGCCACCCGGTGACCATCGTCACCAAAGGTTCGCTGGTATTGCGTGACCTGGATTTGCTGGCCGAAATGGCCAGCCAGCGGTTGGTGCGGGTGATGATCAGCCTGACCACGCTGGACGACGGCCTCAAGCGAGTGCTCGAGCCGCGTGCGGCCTCGCCCAATGCCAGGCTGCGGGCAATCCGGGTGCTGCGCGAGGCGGGTGTGCCGGTGGGCGTGTTGTGTTCGCCGATGATTCCCATGATCAACGACAGCGAACTGGAGCACCTCTTGGAAGCCGCCAAGGAGGCTGGCGCGCAGAACGCAGCCTACATGATGTTGCGCCTGCCGCTGGAAGTGGCACCGCTGTTCGAGCAGTGGCTACAGGACCACTACCCTCAGCGCGCCAGCCATGTGTTGAGCCTGATTCGCCAGAGCCGGGGTGGCGAGCTGTATGACAGCCGCTTCGGTGCGCGCATGCGTGGTGAGGGCATTTTCGCAGAGCTGCTGGCGCAACGCTTTGCCAAGGCCATGCGCAAGCTGGGTTTGGAGGGGCGGGAGGGGCAAATGCTGGATTGTTCGGCGTTCTGTCCCCCCGGTGGGCAAATGGCATTGTTTTGACCCTCAATGCAACTAATCCAAGCACATAATCTTATTCAGGGCTCTTGGCATTTGATGTGTTTTTGCTATTATTCAATTCCCGCCTTATCTATCTGGAACACCCGTTCTAGAGCCTCCGAATTAAGTTTCAGTTAAGTTTTCCCCGCTAGCGTAGGAAACCAGTCCACGAAGACTGTGATCTATGGCCTGTGCGTGTCATCTAATTCCTCGCATAGCCAGAATCTTTCACCGGTAAAATGGATTTACCAACTCACCGTCAAGAGGATGAATCATGCCCGTCAAGGACCCATCCAAGGTCGTTCCGCAGGCCCCCGCGGAGAGCGCCGATGCCGCCCTCAAGCACATCGTCGACGGCTTCCTGCGTTTCCACCATGACGTCTTCCCCGAGCAGCAAGAGCTGTTCAAGAAGCTCGCCACCGCGCAAACGCCGCGCGCCATGTTCATCACCTGTGCCGACTCGCGCATCGTCCCCGAGCTGATCACCCAGAGCTCGCCAGGCGACCTGTTCGTGACCCGTAACGTTGGCAACGTGGTACCGCCGTATGGCCAGATGAACGGCGGCGTTTCCAGCGCCATCGAGTACGCCGTGTCGGCGCTGGGCGTGCACCACATCATCATCTGTGGCCACTCCGACTGCGGCGCGATGCGTGCGGTACTCAACCCGCAATCGCTGGCCAAGATGCCGACCGTTTCCGCCTGGCTGCGTCATGCCGAAGTGGCACGCACCGTGGTCGAGAACAACTGCTCCTGCGGCAGCGAGCATGAAACCATGCAGGTGCTGACCCGCGAAAACGTCATTGCCCAGTTGCACCACCTGCGCACCCACCCGTCGGTGGCGTCGCGCCTTGCGGCTGGCGAGCTGTACATCCATGGTTGGGTCTATGACATCGAGACCAGCCGGATCGAAGCCTACGATGCCGCCAGCGACAGCTTCATGCCCCTGGCCGCCGGTGAGCCGGTGCCCTGCGCGACTCCGAGAGGCCGCTACTAAGCGACCCATCCACCGCTAGAACCTTGATAGCCGGCTGCACCCCGCAGGGGTGTGGCGCGGCCTTCGGCTGCCTTGAATTCCCTGACTGCCCTGCCGGCATGCTCGCTGGCGGCCCGCGCCTGCGCGTTTGTCAGGGGCCAAACGTGCCCATGGCCAGAGGAAAGGCCATGTGACAGAGAAAGGAGAAACACGGTGAACATTACACAGTTGAAAGCGGCCTTGCCGCGAGAGTTGCTGGCGTCGGTTGTGGTCTTCCTGGTGGCCCTGCCCTTGTGCATGGGCATTGCGATCGCCTCGGGCATGCCTCCTGCCAAAGGCCTGATAACCGGCATCATCGGCGGTATCGTGGTGGGCTTTCTGGCCGGTTCGCCATTGCAGGTCAGTGGCCCTGCCGCGGGCTTGGCCGTGCTGGTGTTCGAACTGGTGCGCCAACACGGCGTTGCCATGCTCGGGCCGATCCTGCTGCTGGCGGGTTTGTTGCAATTGCTGGCCGGGCGCTTGCGCCTGGGCTGCTGGTTCCGCGTCACCGCCCCGGCGGTGGTGTACGGCATGCTGGCAGGTATCGGTGTGCTGATCGTGCTGTCACAGGTGCATGTGATGTTCGACACGGCGCCGCAACCTTCGGGCTTGCAGAACCTGATCGGGTTCCCCGCTACAGTGGCTAGCGCCCTGCCCTTTGAAAGTGCCGGCAGTGGCTGGCAGGCCGGCCTGCTCGGTGTGGGGACCATCGCCGTGATGTGGGGTTGGGAACGCTTGCGGCCACAGCGGCTGCGGTTCGTACCTGGGGCCTTGCTCGGTGTGGCGGGCATGACGTTGGTCAGCATGTGGCTGGCACTGCCCGTCAATCGCGTGCAAGTGCCGGCAGACTTGACCGAGGCCATCGACTGGCTGCGCCCCGAAGATTTGCTGCAACTGGCTGATCCGACCTTGCTGGTGGCCGCCTTCGCCCTGGCTTTCATCGCCAGTGCCGAAACGCTGTTGTCTGCCGCAGCGGTGGACCGCATGCACAGCGGCCAGCGCTCGGACTTCGACCGTGAACTTTCCGCGCAGGGTATCGGCAACATGCTATGCGGTGTATTGGGCGCGCTGCCGATGACCGGAGTGATCGTCCGCAGTTCGGCCAATGTGCAGGCAGGCGCGCAAACCCGTGCATCGGCGATCCTCCACGGCTTGTGGCTGTTGGCTTTCGTGGTGGTCTTGAGCAGTGTGCTGCAGCAGATCCCGGTGGCAAGCCTGGCGGGCGTGCTGGTTTACACCGGTATCAAGTTGGTGGACTTCAAGGCCTTTCGTGGGCTTGGCCGCTACGGTCGCATGCCCATGTTCACCTATGCAGCTACCGCGCTGGCGATCATCTTCACGGATCTGCTGACCGGTGTACTGCTGGGCTTTGCCCTGACGCTGCTGAAGCTGGCACTCAAAGCGGCCCGCCTGAAGATCAACCTGCTCAGCCTGGACCGGCCGGGGCACATGGAGCTGCGGCTCACCGGCGCCGCCACCTTTCTCAAGGTGCCGGCACTGACCCAGGTGCTGGAAACGGTGCCCCCTGGCACTCAGCTGCACGTACCTCTGGCCAACCTCAGTTACATCGACCACTCGGTACTGGAGTTACTGGAAGATTGGGGGCGTACACAGCGCAGCGCCGGATCACGCCTGCTCATAGAGCCGCGTGGGCTCAAGCGGCGTATCGAAGGGGGCTTGCGCACTGCGGCAGAGTGTTGAGGTCAGTCTTCCTCGACGACACGCATGGAGGGCGAGCCGGGCCAGGTACCGTACAGGTTGATGGTCCGGCTGCCGCCAACCCACTGGCTGAGGGGCGTCGCCCAGTGCCGCTTCAACGTTTGATTGGCGCCCAGGTTGACGAATTCGGCGCTGAAGTCGAGATTCCTGGCGCCGAGCGGAATGGTGAAGTTATGCGACAGGCCGCCGGAAATGGTCATCGGGCCAACCGTGGTGCGGCGTTCACCTGGCAGATCATAGGCAATCGATACCTTGGTGATGTAGGTGGTGGCGGAAGTGGCCTTGCTGTCGACATGCAGTTGCAAGCTGCCAACTTTGCGCACCCAGATCGGAATGATCATTCTGTCGGGGCCAAAAGAGGCAAAGCTGTAGGCCACAGGCAGCGGGATGGTCGCAACCTGGCCATCTTGAGCAGGCAGCGTGTGCGATTCCACCGAAGCGGTATCGCGGATGGAAATGAACGTTGCCCCACCTTTGCCTGAAATACCGTCTTCGCCCAGCAAGGTGTTCAGGCCGCTGGCTGAACCCGAAAGGGCGAATTTGGCATTCTTGCTCTTGGCCCCGGCATTCACGCCGCTACTGGCCAGAATGACGCTCGTTACCACGCCAAAACCTTCTGCAATCCTGCCATTGCTGGCCATGCCGACTTTCTCGGCCTGTGCATATAGCCAATCGTACTGGTCGTGGATCAAGGCCAGGTCACTCAGACGTTGCTCACCATGAAGGGCAAACTCCGAAGCGATCGACTCCTCTTTACCGAAGTTCCACTCTAGCGTCAGGTCTGGCTTGACCTGAGCGCCGGTGGCAGGGTCGATCACCGTCCCTGAAACATTGGCCTTGGTCTCCCTGCGTGATACGTCCTTGGAGCTGATGGCCCAGCGGCGCCCTTGCTGAACATTGGAAATCTGCACGGTGGGCAACGCTTCGTTGACCAGGGTGAAATCGCCGGAAGCCGGGTCGATGATGCCTACTGCACCGGGTTTGATGACCGGGTTGAGGGCCCAGTTGCCCCAAAGGGTGGAGCGGCTGCCGCGTAACAGGTCCGTGTAGAGCCTGTTCCATTTGATGCTCATGGTTCTTCCTCGCCTTGTTAGGTCAATGCCTACCCGATAGGGGGGGCGGGAAGAATCTATCCGTGCGCGGTACAGCCGATCAGTTGGAGCCTGTTCCCATGGGGCTGCTGGCAGCGCTCAGGCCGGCTGGCCCAGTTCGACACCCAGCTGGCGCGACAGGCATGGCCAGCGTTTCCAGGCCTCGCCAGTCTTCGGGCTGCTCAAGGTTTCCCGGTAGGCTTCTACGGATTCGGTAGCAAAGCTTTCCTCGTTGAGCATTTCATCCACCGAATGGTGCACCACCTCATCGAGCTGGTTGGCGAAGGTCTCTCCGATCAGTTGATGGGCAATCAAGTTGGCCATGGTGGTATCGAATGGGATCAGTGGTTGCTGGAAGTGGCGGATATAAAGGTCGTTCACCTCCTCCACCAGACGGTGCGCCAGGTAGGCTTCATCCAGCAGGCAGTCCAGGCCCACGTGCCCTTGCATCACGCTCGGCGGCTGCAGGAAATAGGCTTCGGCGATCTTCAGTACAGGTTTGATCTGCGACTCGATACCGGCCTCGAGCGCCACCGCGTGGGCAGCCTCCAGCAACTCCGGCACCTGGTCGATATAGGCGCTGACGAAGCGCGCCAAAGTACCCTGGGCGTCCTGCTCAGGCAGTTGGATCGAGGGGTGCAGATGGGGCAGTTGCAGCTCGAGACGCTCTTTCAGTTGGCCGGTATGGCGTTCGTGATCGTGGGCTTGGCTTATTTGCTCGCGTACAGCAGCGATGTTCATGACAACTCCAGGGACAATACGTTTCAAACGGAAGACACTAAATTAGCTCGGTATACAGAATACCTAAGACGCATTTGTTATAAATCGCGCAAACGTGTGCGCTGTTGGGTATATGCAGATGCCACCATTATGCCACTTAGCGTCTAGAGCAGGCCTTGCAGGCGATTTCGCGATTTCATGAAGATCATTTCACCTGCGTCGTTGCGTGCCATTGGTCGCTGTCTATACTCGGGTTGAACGTGATTCGCTGATGAGGCCCGACTGCTTTTCGCAGGGGCTCGGTCGTCGAAGCCAGGCAGTCTTGACCGCCGTTCCCTCTTGCCGCAGGCCACGCCTCCGGGACAACAAGAATTAGAAGGGGAACCCGCAATGATGCGACATCCACCAGTCTGGATGGGCCTCCTGTTGTGGTTGGTTTTAGGTCAGGCCAACGCCGCCTGGACCGTGAACATGGCGCCGGGGGCGACGGAAGTCTCCAACGCCGTGTTCGACCTGCACATGACCATCTTCTGGATCTGCGTGATCATCGGCGTCGTGGTGTTCGGCGCGATGTTCTGGTCCATGGTCATCCACCGCCGTTCCACCGGCCAGCAAGCTGCGCATTTTCACGAGCACACCTGGGTGGAAATCCTGTGGACCGTGGTCCCCTTGCTCATCCTGGTGGCCATGGCCATCCCCGCCACCAAGACCCTGATCGATATCTACGACGCCAGCGAATCGGACATTGATATCCAGGTTACGGGCTACCAGTGGAAATGGCACTACAAATACCTGGGCCAGGACGTGGAGTTTTTCAGCAACCTGGCCACCCCTGCCGACCAGATCCAGAACAAGGCGCCCAAGGATGAGCACTACCTGCTTGAGGTCGACCAGCCGCTGGTGCTGCCGGTAGGGGCGAAAGTGCGCTTTCTGGTGACGGCCGCCGACGTGATCCATTCCTGGTGGGTACCGGCTTTCGCGGTCAAGCGTGACGCCATCCCAGGCTTTGTCAATGAAGCCTGGACGCGCGTCGAGAAGCCCGGCATCTATCGCGGCCAATGCACCGAACTGTGTGGCAAGGACCACGGTTTCATGCCGGTGGTGGTGGAGGTCAAGTCCAAGGCCGACTACGACACCTGGCTCGGCGAGCGCAAGGCCGAGGCGGCCAAACTCAAGGAGCTGACCAGCAAGGAATGGACCCTTGAAGAGTTGGTCGCGCGCGGCGACAAGGTTTACCACACCACCTGCGTGGCCTGTCACCAGGCAGAAGGCCAGGGCCTGCCGCCGATGTTCCCGGCTCTCAAGGGCTCGAAGATCGCCACCGGCCCCATAGATGCCCACTTGAACATCGTCTTCCACGGCAAGCCCGGTACCTCCATGGCGGCCTTCGGCAAGCAACTGTCTGAAGTCGATATCGCCGCCGTGGTCACCTACGAGCGCAACGCCTGGGGCAATGACAAAGGCGACATGGTCACACCGAAGGACGTGCTGGCGCTCAAGCAGGCACAAGCGCAATGAACCGGGTTACTCGCGGCAGTCAGTGGGCTGCAGGAGACAGGACATGAGTGCAGTGATCGACGACCACGCCCACGGCCATGAGCATGCCCACGGCCCGGCAAAGGGCTTGATGCGCTGGGTGCTGACCACCAACCACAAGGATATCGGCACGATGTACCTGTGGTTCAGCTTCATCATGTTCCTTCTTGGCGGCTCGTTCGCCATGGTGATACGCGCCGAACTGTTCCAGCCCGGGCTGCAGATCGTCGAGCCGGCATTTTTCAACCAGATGACCACCATGCACGGCCTGATCATGGTGTTCGGCGCAGTGATGCCGGCCTTCGTCGGCTTGGCCAACTGGATGATCCCGCTGATGATCGGCGCGCCGGACATGGCCCTGCCGCGGATGAACAACTTCAGTTTCTGGCTGCTGCCGGCAGCGTTTCTGATGCTGGTATCGACCCTGTTCAGCCCTGGTGGCGGGCCGAACTTTGGCTGGACCTTCTACGCCCCGCTATCGACCACCTATGCCCCCGCCAGCGTGACCTTCTTCATCTTTGCCATCCACTTGATGGGTATCAGTTCGATCATGGGGGCCATCAACGTCATCGCCACCATTCTCAACCTGCGCGCACCGGGCATGACCCTGATGAAAATGCCGCTGTTCGTCTGGACCTGGCTGATCACGGCCTTCCTGCTGATCGCGGTGATGCCGGTGCTGGCCGGTGTGGTGACCATGATGCTGATGGATATCCACTTTGGCACCAGCTTCTTCAGTGCCGCCGGTGGCGGTGACCCGGTGCTGTTCCAGCATGTGTTCTGGTTCTTCGGCCACCCAGAGGTGTACATCATGATCCTGCCGGCCTTCGGCGCGGTCAGCTCGATCATCCCGGCGTTCTCGCGCAAGCCGCTGTTCGGCTACACCTCGATGGTTTATGCCACGGGTGCGATCGCCTTCCTGTCGTTCATCGTCTGGGCGCACCACATGTTCGTGGTCGGCATCCCGGTGGTGGGTGAGTTGTTCTTCATGTACGCGACCATGCTCATTGCCGTGCCCACCGGGGTGAAGGTGTTCAACTGGGTCAGCACCATGTGGGAAGGCTCGCTGACCTTCGAGACGCCGATGCTGTTCGCCATCGCCTTCGTCATATTGTTCACCATCGGTGGGTTCTCCGGGCTGATGCTGGCCATCGCGCCGGCAGACTTCCAGTACCACGACACCTACTTCGTGGTGGCGCACTTCCATTACGTGCTGGTGCCTGGGGCGATCTTCGGCATCTTCGCCTCGGCCTATTACTGGCTGCCGAAGTGGACCGGCCACATGTACGACGAAACCCTCGGCAAGCTGCATTTCTGGCTGTCGTTCATTGGCATGAACCTGGCTTTCTTCCCTATGCACTTCGTTGGCTTGGCCGGCATGCCGCGGCGCATTCCTGACTACAACCTGCAGTTCGCCGACTTCAACATGGTGTCATCGGTCGGTGCGTTCATGTTTGGTGCCACGCAGATCTTCTTCCTGTTCATCGTCATCAAGTGCATTCGCGGCGGCGCGCCGGCCCCGGCCAAACCCTGGGATGGTGCAGAGGGCCTTGAGTGGTCGGTCCCTTCGCCGGCGCCGTATCACACCTTCCAGACGCCACCGGATGTGAAATAGGTAACCGCCCATGACCGGCCAACCGCTCAAACGTCTGGTGCTGCGCCTGCTGATGCTGACGGTGGTGATGTTCGCCTTCGGCTTTGCCCTGGTGCCGATCTACGATGTCATGTGCAGGGCCTTCGGCATCAATGGCAAGACCGGCGGGCAGTATGAGGGTAGCCAGGTCAGCGATCCGACGCGTTCGGTGCGGGTGCAGTTCATGTCGACCAATGCCGGTGACATGGTCTGGGACTTCTATGCCACTGCCGACCAGCTCGCGGTCAACCCGGGGGCCGTCAACCAGATGATCTTCGTGGCTCACAACACCACTGACCGGCCGATGAGCGCCCAGGCCGTACCCAGTATCACACCGGCCGAGGCCGCGGCGTATTTCCACAAGACCGAGTGCTTCTGCTTTACCCAGCAGGTGCTGCAGCCCGGCGAACGTATCGAGATGCCTGTGCGCTTCATCGTCGACCGGGACCTGCCGGCCAGCGTGAAGCACCTGACACTGGCCTACACCTTGTTCGACATCACCGCTCGTCACCCGCCGGTCGCGCATGTCGCGCCCCAGGACGTTCAGGGCGCCCGTTAAGGGAAGGAGAACAGCAATGGCAAGTCATGACCACTACTACGTCCCTGCGCAGAGCAAGTGGCCGATCATTGCCACCATCGGCATGTTCGTCACGGTGTACGGCCTTGGCACGTGGTTCAACGACCTCAAGGCTGGCCACCCCGACTCCCATGGGCCGCTGATTTTCTTCGTCGGTGCGCTGCTGCTGGCCTACATGCTGTTCGGCTGGTTCGGGGCGGTGGTTAAGGAAAGCCACGCCGGGCTGTATAGCGCGCAGCTGGACCGCTCGTTCCGCTGGGGCATGAGCTGGTTCATCTTCTCCGAGGTGATGTTCTTCCTGGCCTTCTTTGGCGCGTTGTTCTACGTGCGGGTACTGGCCGGGCCATGGCTCGGTGGTGAAGGCGACAAGGGGGTCGCACACATGCTGTGGCCCAGTTTCGAATTCACCTGGCCCCTGCTCAATACCCCGGACCCCAAGCTGTTCCCGCCGGCCAAGGACGTCATCGACCCTTGGCACCTGCCTTTGATCAACACCATTTTGCTGGTCAGTTCGAGCGTGACCATCACCATCGCCCACCATGCACTGCGACGTGACCACCGTGGGGCGCTGAAGCTGTGGATGGCAATCACCATCCTGCTGGGGTTGAGCTTCATCGCGCTGCAGGCCTACGAATACTTCGAGGCCTACACCAAGTTGGGCCTGACGCTGGGCTCGGGGATCTACGGCGCAACCTTCTTCATGCTCACAGGCTTCCACGGTGCCCACGTTACCTTGGGCACGATCATTTTGATCGTCATGTTCGTGCGCATCCTGCGTGGGCACTTCAACCCGGACAAACACTTCGGCTTCGAGGCGGCAAGCTGGTATTGGCACTTCGTCGATGTGGTGTGGGTCGGTTTGTTCATCTTTGTATATGTGTTGTGAAGGGCGACGCAGCCCTTGTAGGAGCGGCCTTGTGTCGCGAAAGGGCCGCAGCGCGGACCCTGGATGTCGGCTCAAACGCATAAAGTGCCGGGGCTGCTCTGCAGCCCTTTCGCGACACAAGGCCGCTCCTACAAGTGGCGCAGAGAGGCTCAGAAAGGAGCGTGGGAGACCAGCTGGCCACTGATGAGGCCATAAGCAACCAAGGCGATGGTCAGGCAGGTCAAGGTGACACGCACGGTCAGTGCCTTGAGCAGGCGGGTCGAGTTTTCATCGTCCTTGACCAGAAACACCAGGCCGCTGAACAGGCTGGCAATGGTGGCCAACAGCATCATGACGATCGCGGCCTTGAGCATGGCGTTTCTCCGGGGGGATGCGGTGATGTGGATAAGTATAGCGAGGCGCCCGTGAGGCCGTTTCGCCCGGGCTGGGTACCCACCCTGGTAGTGCTTGCGCTGCTGCCGGGGTTGATTGCCCTTGGCTGCTGGCAATTGGGCCGAGCCGACGAAAAGCGCGCATTGCTGGCCAACCATGCCGAGCGCAGCGTCGACGCGCCGCTTTCCGCGGCCCAGTTGCAGTTGAGCAACGATACCGCCTTCCGCCGTGTGCACCTCTACGGCCGCTTCGATGCCGAGCACAGCGTGCTGCTGGACAATCGCATGCGCGACGGCCAGGCAGGCGTCGAGTTGCTGCAGCCCTTTCTCGACCAGCCCAGCGGCTTGTGGCTGTTGGTCAACCGTGGGTGGTTGCCCTGGCCCGACCGCCGCGTACCGGTGCCCTTCGACACCCCTGCGCAGGCTCTGGCCCTGGATGCCTCGGTATACGTAGCACCCGGCAGCACCTTTCAACTACACCCCGACCCCGTTGGGGGCCAGTGGCCGCACCTGCTGACGGCCGTGAACCCTGCACAACTGTGGCAACAGCTCCAGCGCGAAGGATTTGCCCATGAGCTGCGCCTGCAGCCCGGCCCGGCGGCTTACCGCCTGGACTGGCCAGTGGTGGCCATGGGGCCGGAGAAACACTTGGGCTATGCCGTGCAGTGGTTCGCCCTGGCCACCGCACTGGTGCTGCTCTACCTCTACTTTGGCTGGCACAACAAAAAGGAAAACCGCAATGGCCGCCACCACCACTCCACTGGACATGCCTGAACGTCGCAAACCCAGAGCCCGCGGGCGTTTGCAGCTGATTCTGATTCTGCTGGTGGTGCTCGGCCCGATGATCCTGGCCACCAGCATGTACAAGCTCAAGTTCTGGGTGCCGGATGGCCGAAGCTATCACGGGACGATGATCGGCAATGGCCAGAGCCGCAGCGATATCGGCATCGCTGGCGAGGACGCACGTTGGCAACTGCTGGTCAGCGCCCCAGAAAGCTGTGCCGAAGACTGCCAGCGCCTGGTTTACCTGGCGCGGCAGATCCAGATTGGCCTTGGCCGGGACGCCAGCCGTGCCAGCCATGCCCTGGCCGCTGCCCAACCGTTGAGTGCCGGCTACCAGGCCTTGCTGGGGCGCGAGTACCCACAGCTGCAGCGTTATCCACTCGATACACAGCGCTACCTTCAGAAGGTAGGAGACCCCGCGCCGCAGCTGTGGATCGTCGACCCGCACGGCAACCTGGTGCTGCGCTATGACGGCAAGGTCAGCGGCAAGCATGTACTGGATGACCTGCGCCACCTGCTCAAGCTGTCCAACATCGGCTAGGAGCCCTGCCATGGCCAGACCCGGATTCCGCCTCGCTGTGTTCGCCACCCTGCTGGCACTGCTGGTCGTACTGCTCGGTGCGTATACCCGTCTGACCCATGCTGGCCTGGGCTGCCCAGACTGGCCTGGCTGCTATGGCTTCATCAGCGTGCCGAAAACCGACGCGCAGCTGGCCCATGCCGAGCTGCACTTCCCCGAGCACCCGGTGGAGGTCGCCAAGGGCTGGGCCGAGATGGTCCATCGTTACTTTGCCGGCACGCTCGCCTTGGTGATTGCCTTGCTCGCCTTCCAGGCCGTGCGCCGGCATTCGCGCGACGGCCAGCCCTACCGCCTGCCGGTGCTGTTGCTAGGCGTTGTACTGGCCCAGGCGGCATTCGGCATGTGGACAGTGACCCTCAAGCTGTGGCCGCAGGTCGTCACCGCACACCTGCTGGGTGGCTTCACTACCCTGGCCTTGTTGTTCCTGCTGGCGCTGCGCCTGTCACGGGCCTTTGCACCGTTGCCTAAATTACCGCTGAGCTTGCGGCGGATTGCTGCCTTGGCGCTGCTGGTGGTGATCGGCCAGATTGCCTTGGGCGGCTGGGTCAGTTCCAACTATGCGGCCGTTGCCTGCACAGACTTGCCGACCTGCCATGGCCAGTGGTGGCCGGCAGCGGACTTCAGCAACGGTTTCCACCTGACCCAGCACGTCGGCCCCAACTACCTGGGCGGGCAACTGGACAGCGATGCGCGCACGGCCATCCACATCAGCCACCGCCTGGGCGCGCTGCTGGTCACTGGTGTGCTGCTGATGCTCAGCTGGAAGCTGCACCGCTGTGGCTTGCCTGGGTTGGGGCGCCTGGTACTGCTGGTGCTGGCGCTGCAGGTAGGCCTGGGCATCAGCAATGTGCTGCTGCACCTGCCTCTGGCGGTGGCTGTGGCGCATAACGCAGGCGGCGCCCTGTTGCTGCTGAGCATGGTGCTGGTCAACTACCGTATCCGCGTCGTCGACAAGGTGCGCGTGGGCCAGGGCTGGCGCCTGACGCCGGTGACAGGCGTGGGCGCGGCCCATCACTTGAGGAACGACTCGTGGCGACGCTTCTAACTGCGCAGCGTGCAGGCTGGCGCGACTATCTGGAGCTGACCAAGCCCAAGGTGGTGGTGCTGATGCTGATCACCTCGCTGGTGGGCATGTTCCTGGCGACCCGTGCCGGGGTACCTTGGAGCGTGCTGTTGTTCGGCAACCTGGGGATTGCCCTGTGCGCCGGGGGCGCTGCGGCGGTCAACCATGTGCTGGACCGGCGCATCGATGCGCTGATGGCCCGCACCCACAAGCGGCCGCTGGCCCAAGGGCGGGTCGCGCCACTGCCGGCGCTGCTGTTCGCCCTCGCCCTGGCGCTGCTGGGCATGGCCCTGTTGCTGGTGTTCACCAACGCCCTCGCCGCCTGGCTGACGCTTGCCTCCCTGCTCGGCTATGCGGTGCTCTACACCGGCTTTCTCAAGCGTGCGACGCCGCAGAACATCGTTATCGGTGGCCTTGCAGGCGCGGCCCCGCCGCTGCTTGGCTGGGTGGCAGTAAGTGGCCAAGTCAGTGCCGAGCCCTTGTTGCTGGTGCTGATCATCTTCGCCTGGACGCCGCCGCACTTCTGGGCCCTGGCCATTCACCGCAAGGAGGAGTATGCCAAGGCCGATATCCCGATGCTGCCGGTAACCCACGGCGAGCGCTACACCAAGCTGCACATCCTGCTCTATACCCTGATACTGCTGGCGGTGACCCTGCTGCCCTACGCCATCCACATGAGCGGCCCGTTGTACCTGGCCTGCGCCCTCGCCCTTGGCCTGCGCTTCCTGCAATGGGCCTGGGTGTTGTACCGTGGCAGCCGGCCGCACGCGGCGATCGGCACCTTCAAGTACTCTATCGGCTACCTGTTCGCGCTGTTCATTGCGTTGCTTGTTGACCACTACCTGTTGCTGAACCTATGACCCGAACCCAGAAAACCGTCTTCATCCTCGTTGCCCTGGTCGCGTTGATCATGGGCCTGACCGTCAACAAGGTGCTAAATGGCAGTGACCAGCCAAACCCCACCGAGCTGATCGATGCCGGCATCATCCTCTTGCCGCAGAGCCGCACAGTTGCCGACGTGACCATGACCAACCAGGACGGCCAGCCGGTGCAGCTCGACGATCTCAAGGGCAAGTGGTCGCTGCTGTTCTTTGGCTATACCTATTGCCCGGATATCTGCCCCACCACCCTGGCCCAGTTGCGCCAGGTGAAGAGCGAGCTGCCCAAGGAAGCGGTCGACCGGCTGCAGGTGGTACTGGTGAGTGTCGATCCGAACCGCGACACGCCGAACCAGCTCAAGCAGTACCTGGGTTATTTCGACAAGGATTTCGTCGGGGTGGTGGGGTCGATCGAGGATACCCAGAAGCTGGCCAATGCCTTGAGCATTCCGTTCATTCCGGCGGATACCAGCAAGCCCGGATATACCGTGGATCACAGCGGTAACCTGGCGATTGTCGGGCCGGATGGACGTCAGCGTGGGTTCATACGCGCGCCGTTCAACAACCAGAAGCTGGTGGCGCAGTTGCCGGGCCTTGTGAAGCGGGATTGAGATTGCTGGCCTGCTTTGCAGGCCATCGCGACACAAGGCCGCTCAACAAGGAACCGCGCTCTTCTGCAGGAGCGCGCGGTCCTGTTGCAAGACGGTATCAAGTCCCGGACTTGATCCTGGTCCAGGCCCGCGTCCTCGCCCGCTCTGCCTCACGCGTCAAAGGCTTGAGCGTATACAGCTTGGCCATCGCCTCCGCCGTTGGATACAGGTTGGGGTTGTTGCGGATCGCTGGGCTGACCTGGTCCGTCGCATCCTTGTTCGGGTTCGGGTACCCGACAAAGTCGCTGATCGGCGCAATCACCTCTGGGCGCAGCAGGTAGTTGATGAACGTATGCGCATCCTCCGGGTTGGCAGCGCCCTTCGGAATCGCCAGCATGTCGAACCAGATCGGCGCGCCCTCCTTGGGCAAACGCATGTCCACCACCACACCGTTTTTCGCATCCCGGGCGCGGTTTGCTGCCTGGGAGAAGCTGCCGGAATAACCAACGGCAACGCAGATGTCACCGTTGGCGATATCCGCCATGTACTTGGAAGAGTGGAAGTAGGTGATGTAGGGGCGGATCTTCTGCAGCAGAGCCTCGGCTTGCTTGTAGTCATCCGGCTTGCTGCTGTTGGGGTCCAGCCCCAGGTATTGCAACGCCAGCGGCAGGATCTCTGATGGCGAGTCGAGCAGCGCTACGCCGCACTGCTTGAGCTTGGCGATGTTCTCTTCCTTGAAGAGCAGGTCCCAGCTGTCCACGGGGGCCTTGTCGCCCAGTACCGCCTTGACCTTGTCCGGGTTGAAGCCGATCAGCACCGTGCCGTACATGTAGGGCACGGCGAACTTGTTGCCTGGGTCGTTGGCCTCGATGAGCTTCATCAGTGCCGGGTCCAGGTGTTGCCAGTTCGGCAGCTTGCTGCGGTCCAGTGGCTGGAACACCCCCGCCTCGATCTGCTTGGCGAGAAAGACGTTGGACGGTACTACCACGTCGTAGCCGGAGTTGCCTGTTAGCAGCTTCGCTTCCAGGGCTTCGTTGGTGTCGAAGATGTCGTAGACCAGCTTGACGCCGCTGTCCTTCTGGAAGCCGGTCAAGGTTTGCGGGGTGATGTAATCGAACCAGTTGTAGACGCGCAAGGTGCGCTGTTCGGCTTGTGCCTGGACGGCGCCGGTGAACAGGGTGGCAGCTATGAGTGGGGCGAGCAGGCGCTTGAGTCGGGCCATTATCGGGCTCCTGGCTGGGCGAGCTGGAAGCCTTCCAGCACATTGACCGCGTTGATACCGATTTCTTCCACTGCGTAGCCGCCTTCCATCACGAACAAGGTCGGCTTGCCGAGCTGGGCGATGCGTTTGCCCATCTCCAGATAGTCCGGGCTGTCCAGCTTGAACTGGGAGATAGGGTCATCCTTGAAGGTGTCCACGCCCAGAGAGATGACCAAAACGTCGGCATCGTAATCGGCGATGCGCCGGCAGGCGTCTTCCAGCGCGGCGCTCCAGGCTGCCCAGTCGCTGCCGGCAGGCAGCGGGTAATTGATGTTGCAGCCTTCGCCCGCGCCTGCGCCGGTTTCGTCCGCGTAGCCCAGGAAGAACGGGAACTCGTCTTGCGGGTCGCCGTGGATCGAGGCGAAGAACACGTCATCGCGCTGGTAGAAGATGTCCTGGGTGCCATTGCCATGGTGGTAATCGACGTCAAGGATAGCCACCTTGGCCCTGCCTTGGTCGAGGAAGGCCTGGGCAGCAATCGCGGCGTTGTTCAGGTAGCAGTAACCTCCCATGACCTCGGCGGCGGCGTGATGCCCTGGTGGGCGGCACAGGGCGAAGGCCGCATGGGCGCCTTGCTCGATTGCAGCTTGGGCGGTGAGGGCAACCTGTGCTGCGCTGTAGGCGGCCTGCCAGGTGCCTGCGGTGATGGGCGCGCCGGCATCGAAACTGTAGTAGCCCAACTCGCCATGCAGGCCGGTGGGTTTGACTTGGCGCAAGGTGCGTGCCGGCCAGGTGAAGGGCAACAAGTCGCCCTCCTGACCCAGCGCCGCCCAACGTGCCCAGGCACCTTCGAAGAAGTCGAGATAGTCTGCGCTGTGGATGCGCTGCAGTGGTGCACGGCCAAAATCGGTCGGGGCCTGGACATCACCGAGGTTGCGCTTTTTCACCTGCTCGAGCACATGGTCAGCACGCGAAGGCATTTCGAAGCAGGGCATCAGCTTGCCGTCGATCAGCTCGCAGCGGCCGTGGTGCAGGCGGTGGTCATCGGAATAGATCGTCAGCATTGTTGTTCTCCGGTAGTACTGGCGTTGGCCCATTTTCACGGGCTGCCGGGCGCGGGAGAACGACGCAAACGGCCAAAAGGGGATCGATGTGGCCAAGCTCGCCGGCCTTGATCAACCTCGGAAATGGCTGGGCGCCACACCGCTCCAACGCTGGAAGGCATGCCGGAAGCTTGCCGTCTCACTGAACCCCAAGCGCTCGGCAATTCGGTAGATCGGCATCTGCCCCTCGGCCAGCAGCTGCTTGGCTCGCTCGAATCGCAGCTCATCGAGCAGCTGTTGATAACTGCTGCCCAGCGCCTGTAAGTGCCGGCGCAAGGTACGAGATGAGCAGTTCATCTGCCGCGCCAAGCCTTCCAGGCCGGGGGCAGCGTCCAGTTGCTGCAGCAGTAATTGGCGTATCCGCCCCAGCCAGGCCTGGCGCCCGGTGAATTCAAGGTTCAGGCGCCGGCAGCGCTCGCTCATGGCTTTGTGGGTGATCGGGTCGGCCAGGGGCAGTGGGGCGTCCAGCCAGCGCCGCTCGAAAGCAAAAGCGTTGTCCGGCGCGTCGAACCCGAGCGGGCACGGGAAAGCATCGGTATAGCGGGCGTGATAGTCGGGCCGAGCATGTTCGAAACGCGCGCCGAGCAGCGGCAGCGGGCGGCCCAGCAGGTCGTCACAGATGACTTTGAGCGAGACCAGGCAGAACTCGGCATTGAAAGCGGCCAGCGCCGGGAGGTCGCGGTATTCATCGGCGCTAAGCCAGATGCGCTGGCCATCGTCTATCAGGCGTAAGCGAAAGACTGTTCCCAGCAGTGCCGGATACTGCAAAGCAAGGCGCAAGGCGTCACCCAAAGTGGCACTGGAGAGCAGGGCGTAACCCAGCATGCCGTAGCACGACACATGCATGCGTCTGCCCAGCTCCAGGCCAATGTCTTCACGCCGTGCCACGGCGTTGGCGCATACCTGCAGCTCTTGCTGGGTGGTGATGCGGGCATCGGCATGGCCAAGGTCTGCCGGGCCTATACCGCTGCCAGCCAGCAGCGCCGTTGCCTCGCACCCCTGTTCCTGAAACAGGTTGAGGATCAGCGAAACCGCGTTGAGGGTGGTCAGGTGGCTGTGCAGCATGCTCGCTATTCCCGGGACAGGTATGAATAGATGAGCAATTTGCATGCCGTTATCGCAATCGGCGTTGACTCGCGGAAGGTACAATGCCCGTGGCGATCATTAAAGCCACCGGCCAGGAGCCCAGTGTGACTGCGCTACGCACTTGGCTCCCGCCGAGGGGCTTAAGGATGCAGCCAGAAAGGCTTGGTTACATTGGCGCGACGTCCCGGCATTGCCTGGCCAAGCGTCATCCGCTTTGGTTTGCCGGCGATCGGGTTCACCTGGAAAGCAACGATAATCATCTTGGCGCTTAGACGGCACTCGAAATGACGACGGCCAACATATCCGCCAACGTATCTGTCCAGAAATTTGCTGTGTCGAATTTACCGGCGCCTCCATAACTCGTCATTCCGTTTCCGCTGCGGTAGAGGGTGCAAACAACAACTTCATCATCTGCTATCGAGTTTTCATCGTAGGTTTTTGACCTATTCAGCGAGCGACCTTGATCCGCGTTCTTGATGGGCCAGGGTATCCCGTGGTCTGGCATGGAACTTCCCCGCATCCACATAATACGGTCGTTTTCTTCTTT
This sequence comes from Pseudomonas sp. BNK-30, assembly GCF_047456185.1. Taxonomy (NCBI): domain Bacteria; kingdom Pseudomonadati; phylum Pseudomonadota; class Gammaproteobacteria; order Pseudomonadales; family Pseudomonadaceae; genus Pseudomonas; species Pseudomonas sp. BNK-30. The sequence goes on along the minus strand of NZ_CP179904.1, from coordinate 4,702,905 downwards.
TGCCGCTTTCATTTTTGCAGCTTGACTATCAATCGTATCCCATTTTGGCTTGGCTATCCGCTCCAGGAAAACGTCCTGCCCTCTCAATGATTTGATAACTGGCGCTAAAACTTCATTGATGGTGTCAGCCTGGTTTATATAGAACTCTAGTGGCAAAAGCATGTAACTGCTGTCATAAATATTTGCAGGGATGGTGTTGCTTTTCACGATCACCACCATGCGTAGTTTTCTGATTTTTTCTCCTAATTCGACTACGGATCCAGGAAAAAGCTTATGGGCGAGGACTGGCAGAACGAAGGTATCACCTTGCCTTTTTGCTTCCCCGCTATTCCAGGTGCCCATCAGCAGGGTGGTATCAGAGGGATCATAAATGAAGTTTTTATCGAGTAGCCCCTCGTAGCTGGAAGCATTGCCTAAACTATAGTCGCCCAGGCGATGTTCAGGGGAGTGCGGACTGGCGGGGTCTTCAATAACATAAGGATGAGTTTCAAAGCCTGTCCGAGGAGCCTTTACGATGCGAGTGATTTTATAGTTTTTCATGACACGTCTCTTTGAGGAGTTGGTAGTCCGAATGCTAATTTCACTCAATGGCTGCGGCAACTGGTAAAAATGATAGTTTTGACAGGTAAACAAGGGCAGTGGCGCTAAGCTAATTTGAGGCCCTTATTCGAAACGACATTCAGATATAAAAGGTGGTGGGCTTCCGGAAAGAGATTTCTCACCCCCAAGAGAAAGAACCTGCTGTTCCGCTTGTCTTAGGCAGGCGCAGTCATCGCTTCACAATCCCAAGCGGTGGTGGGGCTTTGGTTTGCTCGCACGAATATCACCCATCAATCCGGCGTCCTTGTTTGCGTCTTTCCCGGATTGCGTGAAGAACAAAAAAAGGGCCCGGAGCGTGCGCTCGGGCCCTTGAAAGGTCGAGAGGTGTCTAGTCCCTCAAACCTGGTGAGACTGTTTGCAGCAGCCGGGTTACGCCTTCAGCGGAACCAGACGTGGAGCGATCATGTTTTCCGGGCGCAGGATGTCGTTGAGCATCACTTCGTCCAGCAGCTGTTCTTCGCGCACCAGTTCCAGCACACCACGGCCGGTTTCCAGGGCTACGCGGGCGATACGGGTGGCGTTTTCGTAGCCGATGTAGGGGTTCAGGGCGGTGACCAGGCCGATCGAGTGCTCGACCAGTTCACGGCAGCGCTGTTCGTTGGCAGTGATGCCGACGATGCAGTGCTCGCGCAGCATGTCCATGGCACGCTGGAGCAGGCGGATCGAGTCGAAGATCTTGTAGGCGATCAGCGGCTCCATCACGTTCAGCTGCAGCTGGCCACCTTCGGCGGCGACGGTCAGGGCCAGGTCGTTGCCCATGATGGCGAAGGCAACCTGGTTGACGGCTTCCGGGATGACCGGGTTGACCTTGCCTGGCATGATCGAGCTGCCTGGCTGGCGCGCTGGCAGGTTGATCTCGTTGATGCCGGTGCGTGGGCCGCTGGACAGCAGGCGCAGGTCGTTGCAGATCTTCGACAGCTTGACCGCAGTACGCTTGAGCATGCCGGAGAACAGCACGAAGGCGCCCATGTCGGAGGTGGCTTCGATCAGGTCGGCAGCCGGTACCAGCGGCTGGCCGCTGATGGTCGCCAGGCGCTGTACGGCCAGGGCCTGGTAGCCAGGGTCGGCGTTGATGCCGGTGCCGATGGCGGTACCGCCCAGGTTGATTTCGGTCAGCAGTTCCGGGGCCAGCGAGCGCAGGCGCTGCAGGTCTTCGGTCATGGTGGTGGCGAAGGCGCGGAATTCCTGGCCCAGGGTCATCGGCACGGCGTCCTGCAGCTGGGTGCGGCCCATCTTCAGTACGTGGTCGAACTCTTTACCTTTGGCAGCGAAGGCCTGGATCAGGCTGTCGAGGCTGGCCAGCAGCGCGTCGTGGCCCAGCAGCAGGCCCAGACGGATGGCGGTCGGGTAAGCGTCGTTGGTCGACTGCGCCATGTTCACGTCGTTGTTCGGGTGCAGGTACTGGTACTCACCCTTCTGGTGGCCCATGGCCTCCAGTGCGACGTTGGCGATGACTTCGTTGGCGTTCATGTTGGTGGAAGTACCAGCGCCACCTTGAATCATGTCCACAACGAACTGGTCGTGGAAGTCACCGCGGATCAGGCGGGCGCAGGCCTCGCTGATGGCGGCGTGCTTGGCATCGCTCAGGTGCCCCAGCTCGCGGTTGGCGTCGGCAGCGGCCTGCTTGACCATGGCAAGTGCCACGACCAGCTTCGGGTAGTGCGACAGCGGAACACCGGAGAGATGGAAGTTGTTGGCAGCGCGCAGAGTCTGGATGCCGTAGTAGGCATCGGCAGGGACTTCAAGGGTACCAAGCAGATCTTTTTCGACGCGGAACGATGCAGCGGAGGACATGATGGATATCATCTCGATTTTGACCCGGCACATGCCGGAATGGCGCCAATCCTAGGCCTTAAGGGGATTTTGCGGCCAATGCTGTTGCACGCTAACCTATGCACAAACGGCATAGTGTTTGATGTGACGCCAATTGACATTCGAGCGTGTTCCATTTTGGTGCATGCCGGGAGATTCGCTTAGTGAACCTAGAAAGCAAATGGCTGGAAGACTTCAGTGCGCTGGCCGCCACCCGTAGTTTTTCCCAGGCGGCGGAGCGCCGTTTCGTCACCCAGCCGGCGTTCAGCCGACGTATTCGTAGCCTGGAGGCGGCGCTTGGCCTGACGCTGGTGAATCGTTCCCGCACGCCCGTCGAGCTGACGGCGGCTGGTCAACTTTTTCTGGTTACGGCGCGCACAGTTGTCGACCAGTTGAGCGAAGTTCTACGCCATTTGCATCATCTTGAAGGTGGCCAGGGCGAGGTGATCCAGGTGGCGGCGGCGCACTCGCTGGCATCAGGCTTTTTCCCTCGCTGGGTTGCACAACTGCGTAACGATGGTTTGAACATCGCCACACGGCTGGTAGCCACCAACGTCGGTGATGCTGTGCATGCCTTGCGCGAAGGCGGCTGCGATTTGATGCTGGCTTTCTATGACCCGGATGCGGCGCTGCAGATGGACGCCGAAATTTTCCCGTCGCTGCACATGGGGACCACCGAAATGCTTCCCGTCTGCGCCGTGGGGGCCGATGGAAAGCCGATGTTCGACCTTGAGGGCGATGCCAGCGTACCGTTGCTTGCTTACAGTGCCGGCGCCTTCCTTGGCCGCTCCGTGAGCCTGCTGCTGCGCCAGCGTAATTTGCGTTACACCACGGTCTATGAAACAGCCATGGCTGACAGTTTGAAGAGCATGGCGTTGGAAGGCATGGGCGTTGCCTGGGTGCCCCGGCTTTCAATGCGTGGCGAACTGGAGCGTGGCGAGTTGGCCATCTGCGGAGGGGCCCAGTGGCATGTGCCACTGGAAATCCGCTTGTATCGCTGTGCATTGGTGCGCAAGGCCAACGTGCGCCTGCTCTGGCGCAAGCTCGAGTCCGCTGGTGCTCAAGGTGAAGGCTCAGTGTGAGTTGTACTTGAGGTAGTCGGCGATGTTCGCCCGGTTCTTGTCGCTGTACCGGTAGCAGTTCGATCGGGCCGGAATTCGGGGGTGTGTGTAGGTTTCGCACACCCATCCGTTGAACTTCAGTTCGGCGTCTTCATGCGTGGCGGAAAGCAGATGGCCGATTTCATGGGCGGCGCTGCTGTAAGCGGCCAATGAGGCGATGGCGGTGTTCTGTTTGAAGTACGCCAGGCCCGCATTGTAGTTAAGCCCGCTGTGGTCATAGCTGTTGCGCGTCATCAGCAGGTGCTTGTTCATGAACGAGAAGGGGTGGTTCGAGGTCAGTTCAAGCACTCCTTGGGTGAACGCCTCAAGAATCTGACTCGATGGCACGCCTTGATAATCAATATCGGTGATGCCGGGCACGTTGCGTCGCAAGATCAGTTCCGTGGGGTGGGAGGTGAAACTGCGCATCTCATCGAGCCAGTGCTGAAAGTAATCGTTGTGCAATTGCTCGTCGCTGATGCTGGCCAGTTCGTCGTGAAGGTAAACGGTCACAACCAGCGACTTGGCCGCTACTGCGCAAGGCAGCTGCAGGGACAGCAGGAGGCTGAAAAAGAACGTGAGGGTCTTGGGCATGGCGATTCTCCAAGGAGATTGAAATTGGCGGGCGCAATCGTCACCACCCGGAATGCCTTTCGGCAGTGGGAAAAAGTTGTCCCACGAGACAGCTTGCCCTTTGATCCGACATGTGCTTGTAGGGGTGGGCGGGCCGACTTGAAATACGCTACAATCCCGCGCCTTCGGCCGACCCGGTCGATTCAGAATCCGTATGACAAGCCACGCCGGTCCACCTGCGTGGCTTGTTGCTTTTAGCGCGCCAGAAGGCGCTTGCAGGAGAGGCTCGACGATGAGTGCACTGGTTGGCGTGATCATGGGCTCCAAGTCCGATTGGTCCACCCTTAGCCACACCGCCGATATGCTGGAAAAACTCGGCATTCCCTACGAAGTGAAGGTGGTTTCCGCCCACCGCACCCCGGATCTGCTGTTCCAGTACGCTGAAGAAGCCGAAGGGCGTGGCATCGAGGTGATCATCGCCGGCGCTGGTGGCGCTGCGCACCTGCCTGGCATGTGCGCCGCCAAGACCCACCTGCCGGTGCTGGGTGTGCCGGTACAGTCGTCGATGTTGTCGGGTGTCGACTCGCTGCTGTCGATCGTGCAGATGCCTGCCGGCGTACCGGTTGCCACCCTGGCCATCGGCCGTGCCGGCGCGGTCAACGCCGCGCTGCTGTCGGCGAGCATCCTTGGTGCCAAATACCCGCAGTATCACGCGGCGCTCAAGCAGTTCCGCACCGAGCAGACCGACACTGTGCTGGACAATCCAGACCCACGTCAGGCTTGAGGCTGAACCCATGAAGATCGGTGTTATCGGTGGCGGCCAGCTGGGCCGCATGCTGGCTCTGGCGGGCACCCCGCTGGGCATGAACTTCGCCTTCCTCGACCCGGCGCCGGACGCCTGCGCGGCGCCACTTGGCGAGCACCTGCGTGCCGACTACGGCGACCAGGACCACCTGCGCCAGCTGGCAGACGAAGTCGACCTGGTGACCTTCGAGTTCGAAAGCGTCCCGGCCGAGACCGTCGCCTTCCTCTCGCAGTTCGTCCCGGTGTACCCGAGCGCCGAAGCGCTGCGTATCGCCCGCGACCGCCTGTTCGAGAAGAGCATGTTCCGCGACCTGGGCATTCCAACCCCGGCCTTCGCCGACATCCTCTCGCAGGCCGACCTTGATGCGGCGGTGGCCAGCATCGGCCTGCCGGCCGTGCTCAAGACCCGGACCCTGGGTTACGACGGCAAGGGCCAGAAGGTTCTGCGCACCCCTGAAGATGTGGTGGGTACCTTTGCCGAGCTGGGCAGCGTGCCGTGCCTGCTGGAAGGCTTCGTGCCGTTCACCGGCGAAGTATCCCTGGTGGCCGTGCGAGCACGCGATGGCGAAACCCGCTTCTACCCGTTGGTGCACAACACCCACGAGAGCGGCATCCTGCGCCTGTCCGTGGCAAGCCAGGCGCACCCTCTGCAGGGCCTGGCCGAAGATTATGTCGGCCGTGTGCTCAAGCAGCTGGACTATGTGGGTGTGATGGCCTTCGAGTTCTTTGAAGTCGACGGTGGCCTCAAGGCCAACGAGATCGCGCCGCGTGTGCACAACTCCGGGCACTGGACCATCGAAGGCGCCGAGTGCAGCCAGTTCGAAAACCACCTTCGCGCCGTTGCCGGCCTGCCGCTGGGTTCGACTGCCAAGGTTGGCGAGAGCGCCATGCTCAACTTCATCGGTGAAGTGCCGGCAGTGGACAAGGTCATCGCCATCGATGACTGCCACCTGCATCACTATGGCAAGGCCTTCAAGGCCGGGCGCAAGGTAGGCCACGCCACCTTGCGTTGCCAGGACATGGCCACCCTCGAGCGCAAGATTGCCGAAGTAGAGGCCCTGATCAGCAACTGATCGGGCATCTGATCGAACTTCTGCAAGCGGTTCGCCCTCTGAAATGGCAACAAGCCAAAGCGCTGTCTAGGCTTTGGCTTGCTCCATCTTCACTGCAGAGGGATTGCCATGGGTATCATTGGAACTATCTTCATCGGCCTCATCGTTGGTCTGCTGGCGCGCTTCATCAAGCCCGGCGACGACAGCATGGGCTGGATCATGACCATCCTGCTGGGTATTGCCGGCTCCTTGATCGCCACGTATGGCGGCCAGGCGCTGGGTATTTACCAGGCCGGGCAGGCAGCGGGCTTCTTCGGCGCGCTGGTGGGTGCCATCGTCCTTCTGGTGATCTACGGATTCATCAAGAAACGCTGAATACTGGTTAGAATGCCCGGCAATTCATCCGAGTTGCCGAGCATCTTCATGCGTGCGTTATTCCTCATCCCCATGCTCCTGGCCAGCTCCCTGGCCCATGCCGAACTGCCTGAAACCGACTGGCTCAAGCTGATGCCCAAGTCGGACCAGAAAGCCCTCGAGCAAATGCCCGAGATCGACCACAACTCGCCGGAGGCGATGGGTACCTTCACCGACAAGGGCGGCTTGAAGCAAAGCAAGGGCCTGCCGGCGGTGATGTACTCGACCAAGACCGTGGCCGCCATGAACGGCAAGGAAATTCGTCTCGGTGGTTACCCCGTGCCGCTTGAAAGCGATGCCAAGGGCAACAGCACGCTGTTCTTCCTGGTGCCGTACCCGGGCGCCTGCATCCATGTACCGCCGCCGCCACCCAACCAGCTGGTGCTGGTGCGCTATCCGAAGGGCTTGAAGATCGATGACATCTACACGCCGTTGTGGGTCAGCGGGACGTTGAAGGTGGAAAAGGTCAGCAACGACCTGGCCGATGCGGCGTATGCGCTGGAAGCCCGGAAGGTGAGGGTAGTGGAGGACGCTGACCTGTGAAGGGGCTGCTCCTGCAGGTATGCGCGATCTCCGAGCGGCCTTGTGTCGCGAAAGGACCGCACAGCGGTCCCAGGCAGTTGAATCAAAGCGCTACGCTGCCAATTGCCACTTGCAGGGAATGAACCGCCCCAGGCTTCAACTCCACCACATCGTCCCAGACATTCGCCGTCTCGATGCACAGCATCCGCTGCCAGCCATCATCGGCCATGTCAGGCAAATCCCGGGCTCTGTCGGTCCATGGGTTCCAGATCACCGCTGAACGTGAACCGCTGCTGGTCAGGGTAATGCGCCGGTTCCAGTGCGGGTCGACAATGCTCAGTTGTGCAGGCGTATTCAGGTAGATGCGATCGGTCTCACCGGTGAACGTCAGCGCACCCTGCTGCTGGCGCTGTTCCCAGTCAGCCAGGGTCTCGATGTAGCCCAGCCCGTCGACACCCTCGACGCGCGCCTGGCGCACATCGCTGACGGCAAAGTAGCTGTGCAGGGCCTGGCTGATGGTGACAGGGGTATTGCCCCTGTTACGGCTGGTGAGGGTCAGTTCAAGCGCATCACCCATGACGATCAGCAGCTTCAGCTCCACATCATGCGGCCACTCTGGCAGATCGCCCTGGGCCTTTGGCAGTTCGAATTCGATGCGCAGCGCGCCGGCTGCCTCTTCGATGCCCAACAGTTGCCAGTCACATGTGCGGGCCAACCCGTGGGCGGGAGCCTGCGTGCCACGGTACATGCCCTGAACGGATTCGGGGTTGCGCTGCAGGTTGCCGAACCACGGCCAGCACACCGGCACGCCTGCGCGCACCGACTTACCCTGACGGAACATGGCCTGGTCACTCAGCCACAGCAGCGGCGGCTCGCCAATGTGCTGGTAGCTGAGGATCTGTGCACCCTGCTGGGCGATCAGTAGTTCGGCACGGTCGCTGGTGATACGCCAGCAGTTGAGTTCGCCGTGTTGCTCGGTTACGACCTGGTAGGTAGCCATTGCGCTCGTCTCATTGATTGCCTGTGGGCCTTGGACCCGGTGCCTTGCAATGAGTTTACCGCTCGCGTGGCTTAGCGACGAGGCACCGAGCGGGTGCGGCCGCTGCCATCGATGGCGACGAAGACGAACACCGCTTCAGTCACCTTGCGCCATTCGCTGGACAGCGGGTCGTCGCTCCACACTTCGACCATCATCTGGATCGAGCTGCGGCCGATTTCCAGCGTCTGGGTATAGAACGACAGTTGTGCGCCCACGGCCACAGGCACCAGGAAGGCCATGCGGTCAATGGCCACTGTTGCCACCCGGCCGCCCGCGACGCGGCTCGCCATGGCAGTGCCTGCCAGGTCCATCTGGGCGACCAGCCAGCCGCCAAAGATGTCGCCAAAACCGTTGGTTTCGCGGGGCAACGCAGTGATTTGCAGGGCCAGGTCGCCTTGCGGGATAGGATCTTCTTGTTCGAGCTCAATCATGCGGTGGGGCCTCTGACCCGTGACGCTTTCGTTGGTGTGGCGCAAAGGCCGAGTAAACGATTCAGCTTGAAACATACTACGCCGATTTCGTTTCGCTGGACGGCCGTAGGGAAATTCTGCGAAACCGCCTGACTTAAAAGACCGGCGTTTTCGCACAACATCCCACTGTGGCGGCAACGTTTTCCTACGAACGGGCAGTATATATAGCCAAACGCTCAGCGACGACCGTGCAGTCATGAATATCTGTATGGATTTTGTATCGCTTTCAGCACGCCCCGGCAATTTGCTATCTTCGCCTGTCACCGCCAGAAGCCGCGTGCCAAGCGGCCTGCATGCCCTACAAGAGAAGAACAAGCAATGACCTCCGTGCCGAGCAGTATCGAGCAGCCCTCGCGGCCGCTGACCCGCAGTGACTACAAGACCCTCTCACTGTCCGCGCTAGGCGGAGCCCTTGAGTTCTACGACTTCATCATTTTCGTGTTTTTCGCCACGGTGGTCGGCAAGCTGTTCTTCCCGGCCGACATGCCCGAGTGGCTGCGTCTGATGCAGACCTTCGGCATTTTCGCCGCTGGCTACCTGGCCCGGCCGCTGGGCGGCATCATCATGGCCCACTTCGGCGACCTGCTTGGGCGCAAGAAGATGTTCACCCTGAGCATCTTCATGATGGCCCTGCCAACGCTGATCATGGGCTTGCTGCCGACCTATGCCCAGATCGGCATGTGGGCACCGATCCTGTTGCTGTTGATGCGCGTGATCCAGGGTGCGGCGATCGGGGGCGAAGTGCCTGGCGCCTGGGTGTTCGTGTCCGAGCATGTGCCAGCGCGTAATACCGGCTATGCCTGCGGCACCCTGACCGCCGGCCTGACCGCTGGCATCCTGCTTGGCTCGCTGGTGGCGACGCTGATCAACACGGCCTATAGCGTTGAAGAAGTCGCCGACTACGCCTGGCGTATCCCGTTCCTGCTTGGCGGTGTGTTCGGCCTGTTCTCGGTGTACCTGCGCCGCTGGCTGCACGAAACGCCGGTATTCGCCGAGATGCAGCAGCGCAAGGCGCTTGCCGAAGAGCTGCCGCTGCGGGCCGTGCTGCGTGATCACCGCGGGCCGATCATCCTGTCGATGCTGCTGACCTGGATGCTTTCTGCCGGCATCGTAGTGGTCATCCTGATGACACCGGCGTTGTTGCAGAGCATCTACCACATCAGCCCCACCGACTCGCTCAAGGCCAACAGCCTGGCGATCGTGCTGCTTAGCCTTGGCTGCATCGGCTCCGGCAGCCTGGCCGACCGCTTTGGTGCCGGCCGCGTCTTCGTGATCGGCAGCCTGCTGCTGCTGGTGACGTCCTGGACCTTCTACCACAGCCTGCCGACCCACCCGCAACTGCTGTTCCCGCTGTATGCCATCACCGGCCTGTGCGTAGGCGTGATCGGCGCGGTGCCCTATGTGATGGTCAAGGCGTTCCCGGCGGCGGTGCGCTTCAGCGGCCTGTCGTTCTCCTACAACGTGGCCTACGCCATTTTCGGCGGCTTGACGCCGATGGTGGTGACCGCGCTGCTCAAGGTCAGCCCGATGGCGCCTGCTTATTACGTAGCGGGCCTGTGCGCCGTCGGTCTGGTTGTCGGGCTGTATTTGCTGTCGAAAAAACGCTGATATCGCTCTAGCCCCCACGCTTGCAACATTTTGAAAGGCCATCCTGGGTATCCAGTGATGGCCTTTCATCCAATTGTCATATTGGAGTCATATCGTATTCATGCGGCCTGCAGATACTTGGGCCCGATCCATCCAACATCCCAATATTCCTGCTAGGAGCAAGGCATGAAACTGAAGCGTTTGATGGCGGCCCTCACCTTTGCCGCCGCTGGCGTTGCAACCGCCAACGCGGTAGCCGCCGTCGACCCTGCGATCCCGACCTACACCAAGACTACCGGTGTTTCGGGCAACCTCTCCAGCGTCGGTTCCGACACCCTCGCGAACCTCATGACTCTGTGGGCCGAGGCCTACAAGAAGGAATATCCGAACGTCAACATCCAGATCCAGGCTGCCGGCTCCTCCACCGCGCCACCCGCGCTGACCGAAGGCACCGCCAACCTTGGCCCGATGAGCCGCAAGATGAAGGACGTCGAGCTGCAGGCCTTCGAGCAGAAGTATGGCTACAAGCCGACCGCCATCCCGGTCGCCGTCGACGCCCTGGCCGTGTTCGTACACAAGGACAACCCGATCAAGGGCCTGACCATGGCTCAGGTCGACGCGATCTTCTCTTCCACTCGCCTGTGCGGCGCCAAGGCCGACGTCAAGACCTGGGGCGACCTGGGCGTGACCGGCGACCTGGCCAACAAGCCAGTTCAGCTGTTCGGCCGTAACTCGGTATCGGGTACCTACGGTTACTTCAAGGAAGAAGCCCTGTGCAAAGGCGACTTCAAGCCTAACGTCAACGAACAGCCCGGCTCGGCGTCGGTCGTGCAGTCGATCAGCTCCTCGTTGAACGGCATCGGCTACTCGGGCATCGGCTACAAGACTGCCAGCGTCAAGACCGTAGGTCTGGCCAAGAAGGAAGGCGGCGAGTTCATCGAAGACAACGAAGCCAATGCCCTGAACGGTACCTACCCGCTGTCGCGCTTCCTGTACGTCTACGTCAACAAGGCCCCGAACAAGCCTCTGGCCCCGCTGGAAGCCGAGTTCGTCAAGCTGGTGCTGTCGCAGGCTGGCCAGCAGGTCGTGGTGAAGGACGGCTACATTCCGCTGCCGGCCAAGGTGGTCGACAAGACCCTGGCTGACCTGGGCCTGTCCCACGCCGGTAACGTTGCAAAGAAGTAAGTAACTGAGGAAAAGGCCGGCACTGAAGCCGGTCTTTTCCACGAATTCTCGGTCCGAAGCCAGGGCTCCTGAGCGGCGGGCTTTTTTGCGTCAACGCACTGTCATGTTTTTGTCATACGGGACCGCTAGGGTGTGCGCATGAATGATCTGGCCAACTCCACCATGACCCAAAAATCCCCTCCCGAGCGGATTGATTTCAATACGCCCGAGTTGCAACGCAAGCGCCGCATGCGCGCGCTCAAGGACCGCCTGACCCGCTGGTATGTACTGGTGGGCGGGCTTGCCGTGCTGGCAGCCATCACGCTGATCTTCTTCTATCTGGCCTACGTGGTGCTGCCGCTGTTCCAGGGCGCCGAGCTGACCAGCAAGAAGGCCCTGGAGCCGACCTGGCTGCAGCAGGATGCCGGTAAGCCGCTGATGATCGCGCTCGAAGAGCAGAACCTGGTCGGCATGCGCGTCTCGGACAAGGGACAGGCACTGTTCTTCGATACCAAGACCGGTAACGAGCTCAACCGCGTCGACCTGCCACTGCCGGCAGGCACCCAGGTCAGCTCGATCAGCACCGACCAGCCGGGCAGCCCCCTGGTAGTGCTGGGCTTGTCCAATGGTCAGGCGCTGGTGTTCCACCACACCTACAAGATCACCTACCCGGACAACAAAAAGACCATCACCCCAGGCATCGACTACCCGTACGGCCCGGAGCCGTTCGTGTTGGATGAGCAGGGCCGCGCGCTGGAGCATGTCAGCGTCAACGTAAACGGCGATACTCTGATGCTGGCCGGTTCCACCGGTGCGCATCTGCAGGTGGTCGAGCTGACGCGCACCGAAAACCTGATGACCGAAGAGGTCACCACCGAGCAAAACCGCATCGAGCTGCCGCAAATGACCGAGGTGGTGAAGAACATCTTCATCGACCCGCGCCAGCAGTGGCTGTACGTGATCAACGGCCGAGCCACCGCGGATGTCTTCAGCCTGCGCGACAAGAGCCTCAATGGCCGCTACAAGCTGTCCGAGAGCGCTGACACCGAGATCACCGCCACCGCGCAACTGGTCGGCGGCATCTCGCTGATCATCGGTGACTCCAAAGGCGGCCTGGCCCAGTGGTTCATGGCCCGTGACCCGGATGGCGAATCGCGTTTCAAGCAGATCCGTACCTTCCAGATGGGCAAGACGCCGATCGTCCAGATCGACGCCGAAGAGCGCCGCAAGGGCTTCATCGCCCTGGACGCCGAAGGCAAGCTGGGCGTCTTCCACAGCACCGCGCACCGCACCCTGCTGGTCGAGCCTGCTGCCGAAGGCCCGGGTATCCTGGCCCTGTCGCCGCGTGCCAACCGTATCTTCATCGAAGAGGGCGGCAAGCTGCTGCCACTGAACCTGAAGAACCCGCACCCGGAAATTTCCTTCAGCGCACTGTGGGGCAAGGTCTGGTACGAGAACTACGACGAGCCCAAGTACGTCTGGCAGTCGACGGCTTCGAACACCGACTTCGAGCCTAAGCTGAGCCTGTCGCCCCTGACCTTCGGTACCCTCAAGGCCGCGTTCTACGCGATGATCCTGGCGGCTCCGCTGGCCATCGCTGCAGCAATCTACACCGCTTACTTCATGGCCCCGGGCATGCGCCGCAAGGTCAAGCCGGTGATCGAACTGATGGAAGCGATGCCGACGGTGATCCTCGGCTTCTTCGCTGGCCTGTTCCTCGCGCCGTACCTGGAAGGGCACCTGCCGGGTGTGTTCAGCCTGTTCCTGCTGATGCCGTTCGGCATCCTGCTGGCGGGCTTCACCTGGAGCCGCCTGCCTGAGTCGATTCGCCTGCGCGTGCCGGATGGTTGGGAAGCCGCCATCCTGATCCCGGTGATCCTGTTCACCGGCTGGTTCGCCCTGACCATGAGCCCGTACCTGGAAACCTGGTTCTTCGGCGGCGACATGCGCCTGTGGATCACCAATGACCTGGGTATCACCTACGACCAGCGCAACGCCCTGGTAGTGGGTATCGCCATGGGCTTTGCGGTCATCCCGAACATCTACTCGATCGCCGAAGACGCCGTGTTCAGCGTGCCGCGCAGCCTGACCCTGGGCTCCCTGGCCCTGGGTGCGACGCCGTGGCAGACCTTGACTCGTGTGGTCATCCTCACTGCCAGCCCGGGTATCTTCTCGGCGCTGATGATCGGCATGGGCCGAGCGGTGGGCGAGACCATGATCGTGCTCATGGCCACCGGCAACACCCCGGTGATGGAGATGAACCTGTTCGAAGGCATGCGTACCTTGGCCGCCAACGTGGCGGTGGAAATGCCCGAATCCGAAGTCGGCGGCAGCCATTACCGTGTGCTGTTCCTCGCCGCTCTCGTGCTGCTGATGTTCACCTTCATCATGAACACCTTGGCCGAGCTGATTCGCCAGCGTCTGCGCAAGAAATACTCGTCGCTTTGATAGAAAGGTAGAGATCCGTGAAAAAGGATTCCCTCAAAGGCTGGTTCAAGAGCGGCGCCCCAGGCGTCTGGATCAGCGGTGGCGCGGTCGCCATGGCGGTCATCATGACCGTCGGCCTGCTGGCCGTGATCGCTGTACGCGGCTTGGGCCACTTCTGGCCCGCCGACCTGGTCCAGGCCACCTACAAGGTGCCGGGCCAGGGTGACCACGTCATCGTCGGTGAAGTGGTTCAGAAAGAAGAAGTGCCCCGCGTCCGCCTCAAGGGTGCCGGCCTGCCGGTTCCTGACGAAGGCCCGGAGTTCATGACCCGTGAGCTGATCAAGGTGGGTAACCGTGACCTCAACGGCAGTGACTTCACTTGGGTGGTGGGTGAATGGTTGGTCGACGAGCAGCGTCCGGTCGACCTGATCGCCCTGGAGCGCCGCGAATGGGGCAACTTCTACGGCTACCTGGTGAGCGTCAAGGAACAAGGCCGCGTGGTCGCCGAGGGCGCTGGCGCCTGGAACGAGCTGCAGGCACGCCTGAAACGCGCCAACCAGCTCAACAGCGAGCTGCAGCAGCTTGAGAAAAAAGACATCGGTGCCATCAACCATGGCCTTGAGCGCCTGCGTCTGCATGGCCGCAAGCTGGAGCTGGAAGGCAAGCTGGACGCTACGGCCCAGGCCGACATGGATGCCGAACGTGCCGAGTTGAACAGCCGCTACAAGGCCATCGAAGACCGCCTCAGCAGCCTGCATCAGGCCTTCTCCCGCGACAGCCTGGTCGCTCGCGACGGCAACGGTCGCGAAGTGGAGATCAACCTGAGCAAGGTCGTGCACGCCATCCAGCCTAACGCCATGTCCGGCTTTACCAAGATGGGCACCTACTTCGCCAAGGTCTGGGAGTTCCTCAGCGACGATCCTCGTGAAGCCAACACCGAAGGCGGTATCTTCCCGGCTATTTTCGGTACCGTGATGATGACCCTGATCATGGCCGTGATCGTCACCCCGTTCGGCGTGCTGGCGGCGGTCTACTTGCGCGAATACGCCAAGCAAGGCCCGGTGACGCGCCTGATCCGCATCGCCGTGAACAACCTGGCGGGCGTTCCGGCCATCGTCTACGGCGTGTTCGGCCTGGGCTTCTTCGTCTATGTGCTGGGTGGTTCGATCGACCGTCTGTTCTTCCCCGAGTCGCTGCCGGCACCGACCCTGGGCACGCCAGGCCTGCTGTGGGCATCGCTGACCCTGGCGCTGCTGGCTGTGCCGGTGGTGATCGTGGCCACCGAGGAAGGCCTGGCGCGTATTCCACGCACCGTGCGTGAAGGCTCGCTGGCGCTTGGCGCGACCAAGGCCGAGACCCTGTGGAAAATCGTGCTGCCAATGGCCAGCCCGGCGATGATGACCGGCATGATCCTCGCCGTGGCCCGTGCCGCTGGTGAAGTGGCGCCGCTGATGTTGGTCGGCGTGGTCAAGCTGGCGCCGTCGTTGCCGCTGGACGGTAACTACCCGTACCTGCACCTGGACCAGAAGATCATGCACCTGGGCTTCCACATCTACGATGTCGGCTTCCAGAGCCCCAACGTCGAAGCCGCGCGGCCGTTGGTATACGCCACTGCGCTGCTGCTGGTGATGGTAATCGCCACCCTCAACCTCTCGGCGGTGTGGATCCGTAACCACCTGCGCGAGAAGTACAAGGCCCTCGACCACTGATTGATGCTTTAAGCCACAAGCGGCAAGCTCCAAGAGGAGTGCCGCTTTGCCCTAACTTGCAGCTTGCAGCTCAAAGCTTGCAGCTACAAACGGAGTGAGACCATGCAGCAAGAATCCCACACCCACGGCATCGACATGGCTGCCCTGGGCCGCGACAAGCAGAGCCTGCGCCTGGCCGAAGAGACCGTGGCCATCGAAGTACCCGGCCTGAGCCTGTATTACGGTGACAAGCAGGCGTTGTTCGATGTCAGCATGAACATCCCCAAGCAACGCGTGACGGCTTTCATCGGCCCGTCCGGCTGCGGCAAGTCGACCCTGCTGCGCACCTTCAACCGCATGAACGACCTGGTTGACGGTTGCCGTGTCGAAGGCGCCATCAACCTGTACGGCAACAACATCTACCGCAAGGGCGAGGACGTGGCCGAGCTGCGCCGCCGCGTGGGCATGGTGTTCCAGAAGCCAAACCCGTTCCCCAAGACCATCTACGAGAACGTGGTGTATGGCCTGCGTATCCAGGGCATCAACAAGAAGCGCGTGCTGGACGAAGCGGTCGAGTGGGCACTGAAGGGCGCGGCCCTGTGGGAGGAGGTCAAGGACCGCCTGCATGACTCGGCGCTGGGCCTGTCCGGCGGCCAGCAGCAGCGTCTGGTGATCGCCCGTACCATCGCCGTCGAGCCTGAAGTGCTGCTGCTCGACGAGCCTTGCTCGGCACTGGACCCGATCTCGACGCTGAAGGTCGAAGAGCTGATCTACGAACTGAAATCCAAGTACACCATCGTTATCGTGACCCACAACATGCAACAGGCGGCCCGTGTTTCGGACTACACCGCGTTCATGTACATGGGCAAACTGGTCGAATTCGGTGATACCGACACCCTGTTCACCAACCCGGCGAAGAAGCAGACCGAAGACTACATCACCGGTCGCTACGGCTAACGGCGCTGTTGGGCGCGCCTGCGGGCTTTGAGCTTCAAGCTTCAAGCTTCAAGAAAAAGCAGCCAGCGCGGAGCCAGGAAACGACACGAACTACTTGAGGCTTGCAGCTTGCAGCTTCGCGGAGCTAAACGATGATCAACAAAGAAAGCCTGACGCACCACATTTCCCAGCAGTTCAACGCCGAACTCGAAGAGGTGCGCAGCCACCTCCTGGCCATGGGCGGGCTGGTCGAGAAACAGGTCAATGACGCGGTCACCGCGCTGATCGAGGCCGACTCGGGCCTGGCCCAGCAGGTGCGTGAAGTCGACGAGCAGATCAACCAGATGGAGCGCAACATCGACGAGGAGTGCGTGCGCATCCTCGCCCGTCGCCAGCCGGCGGCCTCCGACCTGCGCCTGATCATCAGCATTTCCAAGTCGGTGATCGACCTGGAGCGTATTGGTGACGAATCGACCAAGATCGCCCGCCGCGCCATCCAGTTGTGCGAAGAAGGCGAGTCGCCGCGCGGCTACGTCGAGGTGCGCCACATTGGCGACCAGGTGCGCAACATGGTGCGCGACGCACTGGATGCCTTCGCCCGCTTCGATGCCGACCTGGCTCTGTCGGTTGCCCAGTACGACAAGACCATCGACCGCGAGTACAAGACCGCCCTGCGTGAACTGGTGACCTACATGATGGAAGACCCGCGCTCGATCTCGCGGGTGCTGAGCGTCATTTGGGCCCTGCGTTCGCTGGAGCGTATCGGCGACCACGCGCGTAACATCTCGGAACTGGTGATCTACCTGGTGCGCGGTACCGATGTACGCCACATGGGCCTCAAGCGCATGAAAGCCGAAGTTCAGGGCACGGCTGGCGATGAGGCCGAAATTGCTAATGTTCCGGCTGAACCGGACGATAAATAAGATTGCTCCCGAGCATCGACGCCCGGCCTTCGCCGGGCGTTTTCGTTTGCGCTTGAGCAGTCAGCAGGCACCCGCGAACGATGCAAAGAAGTCCCGGCGTGATCCAGGTGTTGGCAAATGGCCACCAATCGGCGGTAGGCTAGTCGGGATTCAAGAGGAGTATCGATGAGTAAAGTCAATGTGCTGGTCGTGGATGACGCCCCGTTCATCCGTGATCTGGTGAGGAAGTGCCTGCGTAATGCCTTCCCGGGCATGGTCATCGAAGATGCGGTCAACGGCCGCAAGGCCATGGCCATGCTGGGCAAGGAAACCTTCGACCTTGTGCTGTGCGACTGGGAAATGCCCGAGATGTCCGGCCTTGAGCTGCTGACCTGGTGCCGCCAGCAGCCAGAAATGAAGAGCCTGCAGTTCATCATGGTGACCAGCCGCGGCGACAAGGAAAACGTCATCCAGGCCATTCAGGCGGGCGTCTCCGATTTTGTCGGCAAGCCATTCACCAACGAGCAGTTGCTGACCAAGGTGAAGAAAGCCCTGACCAAGATCGGCAAGCTTGAAAGCTTGGTCGCCGGTGGCCAGGCGCGGGTGAATTCGGCGTTCGCCAACGATTCGCTGAGCGCGCTGACCGGGGGCAAACCTGAAGCGGTCAAGGCCGCGCCTGCTGCGGCTGCGCCGGCCAAGCCGTTGATCAATGCACCGAAACCGCAGACGGCCGCCGCAGCCGCTGCGCAGACCGGGCGTGGACAAGGCCAGCTGCGCCTTTCCAGTGGTACTCAGCCTTGTGTGATCAAGGCGCTGAGCCTTAAGGAGGCGTTGCTGGTGGTACGTCGCAGTGCAGTGCTGCCACAGGTGCTCGAAGGCGCTGTACTGGACCTTGAGCAGGGCGAGAGCGCTGAAGTTGCCCGCCTGAATGGTTACCTGCATGCCATTGCGGCATTGGAGCCGAAACCTGAAAGCGACTGGCTGCAACTGACCTTCAAATTCGTCGACCAGGATGCACAGAAGCTCGACTACCTGTCGCGGCTGATTGCCCGCGGCACTACGCAGAAGCACTTCACCCCCGGCGCCTAGTTTCGTCGTACTCCGACCCTGTTGGAGCGGCCTTGTGTCGCGAAAGGGCTGCAGCGCAGCCCCCCAGCCATTCTTGCCGCGCTGCAAAACGGGGCCGCTGTGCGGCCCTTTCGCGACGCAAGGCCGCTCCTACAGGGCTGCGGCGGTCTTCCGACCAACTGTCATACCGCTCCCAGATCCCACTGCTAGGCTTCGACAGAACATCACTGTCAAAAAGCCACTATCATGCCCGCCGCCGCCCGCCTGCTGCTGTTCTGTGCCTCGCTCACGGCCTCGGCGTCGAGCCTGGGCATGACCATTTACAAGACCACTGACAATTTCGGGGTGGCTTCCTATTCCGAGCGCCCCAGCCCAGGGGCAAAGGCTCTGGAGCTGGGCGAGCCGATATTCGAGCAGGTTGAGGGTCAGGTACGCCTGCAAACCGAGCCGTTTCCGGGCGGCGTGCGCTTCCTGGTGCGTAATGAGCTGTACGTGCCCATGCAGGTTGAACTGCGCGTCGATCAGTTGGCCAATGCCTTCGGCGGCAACGGCCCGCGGATCGTGCGAGCCGTAGTCGGGCCACGCTCGACCAAGGTGCTCAGCTCGGTGTTGGCGGCCCCCGGCGGGCCGCTCCGTTATGCCAGCAAATTTCAGTACGCCATGGGTGACCCTGGTCAGCGCTCGCAGGCTTATCGTTATCCTTTCCCATGGAAAGGCGGCCCTTTCCGCCTGACTCAAGGGCCCAACGGCCGCTTCAGCCATTACGGTCCCAAGGGCCGTCATGCCATGGACATCGCCATGCCGGAGGGCACCCCGATCATTGCGGCGAGGGGTGGGATGGTGGTGAAGATCGAGAACAACCAGAGCGGACGAGGTACCAACCCCTCGGGCAATTTCGTGCGCATTCTTCACCCGGACGGCACTATGGGAGTGTATCTGCACCTGATGCGCGGTTCAGTGGTAGTGGCCGAGGGGCAGCAGGTGGCGTTGGGGCAGGCGTTGGCCAAGTCGGGCAATACCGGCAACAGCACAGGCCCTCACCTGCATTTCGTGGTGCAGCGCAACGTCGGCTTGGCGCTGGAGTCGATCCCCTTCCAGTTCGACCGGCCGATTGGCGGTTTGCCGAACTTTACTGCGGGAAATCCCTGAAATTGCTTGCCTGGCTGTGATTTATAAGCTACATAAATGCTTATGAAGAGTATCAAACAAACGACCACCTTCAGAAACTGGGAGCAGAAGCTCCGAGACAAACAGGCAAGGGCGATCATCGCTGCACGTGTATTTCGTTTAGCGCATGGTTTAGCTGGTGATGTCCAGCCGGTGGGCCAAGGCGTTAGTGAACTGCGCATCCACCACGGCCCCGGTTACCGAGTGTATTTCCAGCAGCGTGGAAATCAGCTTGTCCTGTTGTTGTGTGGTGGAGACAAGAGCAGCCAGGCGCGAGATATCGAGACAGCTAAAGGCTTGGCCAGTCAGTGGAGGGACGACGAGTGAAAGAGCAATTCTATGACTATGACCCAGCCGAAGCGTTGACGGACGCTGAGTCCATTGCCGTCTTCATGGAAGACGCTTTTGAAACGGGTGATGCTGCCTACATCGCACAGGCCCTTGGCGTAGTAGCTCGGGCTAAAGGAATGTCTGCCATTGCGAATGAGGCAGGTGTATCCCGAGAGCACCTTTACCGGTCCTTCTCGGAAAAGGGTAACCCTACGCTTAAAACTATGCTGGCCGTGATGAGGGCCGTTGGTTTGGACCTGACGTCTCGCAAGCACGTGAAATCTGCACACTGAACACAAGCATCCACGGGGCCGCCAAGCGGCCCCGCCAGCTCAGCCGAGCTTGAGCACCTTGGCCAGCACGATCTTGGGCCCTTTCATCTTCTTGATGATGATGCGCAGGCCTTCGACTTCCAGCACTTCCTCTTCCTCAGGCACGCGCTTGAGCGTTTCGTAGATAAGCCCGGCCAGGGTTTCCGCTTCGATGTGGTCAAGGTCGATGCCCAGCAAGCGCTCCACCTTGAACAGCGGCGTGTCGCCACGCACCAGCAGCTTGCCTGGCTGGTAGGCCAGGATGCCGCGCTCGGTCTTGCGGTGTTCGTCCTGAATGTCGCCCACCAGCACTTCCAGCACGTCTTCCATGGTCAGGTAGCCAATCACCTTGCCATCGGCTTCCTCGACCAGCACGAAGTGCGCGCCACCCTTGCGGAACTGCTCCAGCAGTTGAGACAACGGCATGTGCCGCGATACACGCTCCAGCGGGCGGGCCAAGTCTTCCAGGTCGACGGTTTCGGGCAGGTGCTCGAGCTCGGCCAGTTCCAGCAGCAGGTCCTTGATGTGCAAAAGCCCGGTGAACTCCTCACGCTCGGCGTCGTACAGCGGATAGCGGCTGAACTTGTGGCGGCGCACCAGGGCCAGGATTTCCTTGAGTGGCGCATGGGCGTCGATGCTGACCATGTCTTCGCGCGAGTTGGCCCAGTCGACCACTTCCAGCTCGCCCATCTCCACGGCCGAGGCCAGCACACGCATGCCCTGGTCGCTCGGGTCCTGGCCACGGCTGGAGTGCAGGATCAGCTTGAGCTCTTCACGGCTGTAATGGTGCTCGTGGTGCGGGCCAGGCTCGCCCTGGCCGGCAAAGCGCAGGATGGTGTTGGCACTGGCGTTGAGCAGGTAGATGGCCGGGTACATCAGCCAGTAGAACAGGTAAAGCGGCACCGCAGTCCACAGCGACAGCAGTTCGGGCTTGCGGATCGCCCAGGATTTGGGCGCCAGCTCACCGACCACGATGTGCAGGTACGAGATGACGAAGAAGGCGACGAAGAACGAGACACCCTTGATCAACTCTGGCGTGTCCACGCCCAGGTATGCCAGCAGCGGCTCGAGCAGGTGGGCGAATGCCGGCTCACCGACCCAGCCAAGGCCCAGGGAGGCGAGGGTGATACCCAGCTGGCAGGCCGACAGGTAGGCGTCGAGCTGGTTGTGTACCTTGCGCAGGATGCTGCCGCGCCAGCCGTGCTGCTCGGCAATGGATTCGACACGCGTTGAGCGCAGCTTGACCATGGCGAACTCGGCGGCTACGAAAAAGCCGTTGAGCAGCACCAGGAACAGGGCAAAGAGAATCATGCCGAAATCGGCGAATAACGAGGTGAGGCTGATACCAGGGGAAGGGTCCATGATGGATTTTTTACGGGGTCCGTCTTTGGGGAAGGTAGAAAAAAAGTGCCAGCTTTTGCTGGCACAGGGGGGTCAATGTAGCGGCTGGGGCGGCAAAAGCAAAGTGGCCCTTGGAATCAAGCGTCACCGTTAGCCAGTTGTGCGGGGGCAAAGTGACAGGTGAAGGTACTGCCATGGCCCGGTACGCTGCTGATCTCAAGGCGCCCGCGATGGCGCATGAGCACATGCTTGACGATCGCCAGCCCCAGGCCGGTGCCTCCTGTGTTGGAAGCGCGGCTGGAGTCGACGCGGTAGAAACGTTCGGTCAGCCGCGGCAGGTGCTTGGCGTCGATACCGACCCCCGAGTCCTGCACTGACAGGTGGGCGCCCTGGTCGTCGGCCCACCAGCGGATACGGATGTTGCCTTCGTCCTGGGTGTACTTCACCGCGTTGAACACCAGGTTGGAGAAAGCGCTGCGCAACTCCGACTCGCTGCCTTTGAGGCGAAGGCCCGGCGCTGCCTCCAGGGTAATGCGCTGGTTGCGCGGCCCGGACAGCGCCTGGGCGTCGCTCATGATCGCACCGAGCAGGGTGTCGACCGCCACCGGCTGGTTGTCCGACGGGTAATCGGTGGCTTCCAGCTTGGCCAGCAGCAGTAGGTCGTTGAGCAGGGCCTGCATGCGCGAGCCTTGCTGGCTCATCTGCTGCAACGCCCGGCTCCAGCGCGGGTTCACGTCTTCGACGTTATCCAGCAGGGTTTCCAGGTAACCGGCTATCACCGTCAGCGGTGTACGCAACTCGTGCGAGACGTTGGCCACGAAGTCCTTGCGCATCTGTTCGAGCTGATGGATGCGAGTAACGTCGCGCACCAGCATCAGGTGTTCGTTGTTGCCGTAGCGGGTGAGGTGCAGCTGCACGCGCATGCGGTCATTGATGGGGGAAGGAATTTCCAGCGGTTCGGCAAAGTTCTGCGACTCGAAGTATTCCTTGAAGCGTGGGTGGCGTACCAGGTTTGTGACCGGCTGGCCGCCATCTTGCGGAGTCTTGAAGCCCAGCAGGGTTTCTGCGGCGCGGTTCCACCATTCCAGGTTGCCGTCGCTGTCGAGCATGATCACCGCGTCGCGCAGTGCTGCCGTGGACTCCTGTACCCGGTCGATCACTGCCTGCAGACGGCCGCGTACGCGCTGGTCGCGGCGTTGCAGGTGGTAGATGCTGTCGAACACCTCGCCCCACAGGCCATAGCCGTCGGGCGGTGCTTCGTCGGGCTGATGGTTGCGCAACCAGTCATGCAGGCGCAGCAACTGTTTGAGGGTCCAGCCCAGGTACAGGCCTAGGCCGATGGCCAGGCTCCAGCCGTAAAAACCGCTGACCAGGCCGCCTACCAGGCAGACAGTGATCAGCAGGAGCAGGTGGCGAATCAGGGTTGCGTGCCAGTTCTGGTTCAATTGACAGATCCTTCGGATCCAGCCGCAAGCTGCAAGCTACAAGCTGCAAGAAGAAGCGGATCGGTGATGCTGATAGTCCTTTTTCCAGCCTGGATGCTGCTGGCTTTTCCTTGCAGCTTGAGGCTCGAAGCTCGCAGCTAGCTTTTGGTCGAGAAGCGGTAGCCAGTGCCCCGAACGGTTTGTACCAGATTTTCGTAGGCTTCACCCAGTGCCTTGCGCAGGCGGCGGATGTGCACATCGACGGTGCGTTCCTCGACATAGACGTTGCCGCCCCAGACCTGGTCGAGCAACTGGCCCCGGGTGTAGGCGCGCTCCTGGTGGGTCATGAAGAACTGCAGCAGGCGGTATTCGGTAGGGCCCATTTCGGCCGGCTTGCCGTCGATGGTCACGCGGTGGCTGATCGGGTCGAGCAGCAGGCCGCCGACTTCGATAGGGGCTTCGCTGTCGCTTGGGCCGGCGCGGCGCAGCACGGCCTTCAGGCGCGCCACCAGTTCACGAGGCGAAAAGGGTTTGGTGATGTAGTCGTCGGCGCCGACTTCCAGGCCCTGGATCTTGTTGTCCTCTTCGCCCTTGGCGGTGAGCATGATGATCGGGATATCGCCGGTGAGCTCATCGCGCTTGAGGCGGCGAGCCAACTCGATGCCGGAGGTGCCCGGCAGCATCCAGTCGAGCAGGATCAGGTCCGGTTTACGGTCGACGATGATTGCGTGGGCCTGTTGGGAGTTCTCGGCTTCCAGGCAGTCATAGCCGGCCATTTCCAATGCAACGGCGATCATCTCGCGAATGGGCGCTTCGTCGTCGACGATCAGAATGTTTCTGCCAACCATGCTTTAAACCTCTCCTGGAATATCGGGTCTGGCCCGCATTAGATAACGGAATTATTGCAGCTGTGTGACAGGGTGTTGGCCATTCTGGCGACATTGCATGACTGGGCTAGGCTTTGAGGGGCCGCTGCGGCGGCTGTGCGAACTCATTCCACCCTCCGAATTCACGGTGATTCCAATGACACGACACACGCTGAGCTGGATGGCCCTTTGCGCTGCACTGGCACTGCCCGGGGTAGCGTCGGCCCACCATGCCATGGAGAAGGACGGCATGTGGGTCGATCACGCGGGCATGACGCTGTACACCTTCGACAAGGATGCTGGCGGCAAGTCGATGTGCAATGGCGAGTGCGCCACCAACTGGCCGCCGCTGCTGGTCAAGGCCGATGACGAGCCTGCCAAGGACAAGTGGTCGGTGGTGATGCGCGACGATGGCAAGAAGCAGTGGGCATATGACGGCAAGCCCCTGTATACCTTCGTGAAGGACAAGAAGGCTGGGGACATGACCGGTGATGGTTTGAAAGACGTCTGGCACGTCGCCAAGCCTTGAGATGGCTGGGGCCGCTTTGCGGCCCAATCGCCGGCAAGCCGGCTTCCACAGGGTGGCTTGCCGAGGTTGTGTTCAGCGCAGGGCGTAATCGAGCACCACACCCATGAATACCAGCAGCCCCGCCCAGTGATTGTGCAGAAACGCCTTGAAGCACGACTCTCTGTCCAGCTTGCGCGTCGACCAGTACTCCCAGGCAAAGCACAGTGCGGCACCCAGCAGCCCAAGGTGGAACCAGCCACCCAGCTCGAAGCGGCTTCCCGCCAGCAACAGGCAGCCCAGCGACAGCATCTGCAGGGTCAGAATGATCACCCGGTCGGACTCGCCGAACAGGATCGCAGTCGATTTCACCCCGATTTTCAGGTCATCGTCCCGGTCGACCATGGCGTAGTAGGTATCGTAACCCACCGTCCACAGCAGGTTGGCGATGTACAGCAGCCAGGCGCTGGCCGGCAACTCGCCGCCGGCGGCAGTGAAGGCCATGGGGATACCCCAGGAATACGCAGCCCCCAGCACTACCTGCGGGTAATAGGTGTAGCGCTTCATGAACGGGTAACAGAACGCCAAAGCCACCGCGCCGAATGACAGCCACACAGTCTTGCTGTTGGTACACAGCACCAGCAGGAAGCTCACCGCCACCAGGATCCCGAACAGCGCCAGCGCCTCGCGTGGCTTGACCCGGCCACTGGCCAGCGGGCGGTCGGCGGTGCGTTTAACGTGGCCATCGACCTTGCGATCGGCGAAGTCATTGATGCAGCAGCCAGCGGCACGCATCAGCACCACGCCTAGGCCGAAGATCAGCACGTTGGCCAAGGTGGGCGAACCAAGGCCTGCAATCCACACCGCCGTCAGGGTCGGCCACAGCAGCAGGTAGATGCCGATCGGCCGGTCCATGCGACTGAGCTGGATGAAGTCCCAGGCGCGCGGGTGCACGCGGTTGAGCGACTTGAGCAGTTGCAGGTACATCAGCAGTTTTCCTCCTTGGCTGCTTGCCACAGTGCCGGCAGGAATACTTCGGCCACCAGCAGATCGAGGCCATCGCGCTCGAAGCGCGAGCGCCGCCCCCACAACCCTGCATGGGCCGCTTCGACAGGTAACCACTGCTGTGGATAAGTGCACACTTCAATGGGGTGACGGATGAACGCCTGGTCGCAGAACAACAACTCGCCCAGCGAACGGCTGCCCAAGGTTTCCAGGTGCAAACCGCCGTGTTCCAAGGCGCTACGGCTGGCCACACTGCGGGCGAAGACCCACGGCTGACCATGGCCGCGCAAGTACACCTCGCGCACCCAGCCTTCAGCGCCTGGCGCGATACCCAGCGCCAGGCATTCGTCATCGCGCAGCGCCTGCCAGCCCTCGAACAGCGGAGTGACGCTGAAATGATCGTGAGACAGTCGGGTAAGGCGGCGAGTCAGGGAACCTTCGTCGAACAGCCAGTCGAGGGCAGGCTGGTCGGTATCGACCGCCAGTTGTGGATACGCCAGCCACGCGACAGCGGCTGCTTGCGGGGATTCGTACGACACGTCGATATGCTTGATTAGAGCCAGAGAGGCGGCGAGCTTAGCATGATTGCCCCAACTGCTTGCATAATGCCCGCGTAAGGGCCCTGAGCCCGAATGACAAAGCCTGAGCCTGTACCGAGGAACGACAAATCATGAAGAAGTGGCAGTGTATTGTCTGTGGCCTGATCTACGACGAGGCCCAAGGATGGCCGGATGACGGCATCGCGCCGGGTACCCGGTGGGAGGATGTGCCGCAGGATTGGCTGTGCCCCGATTGCGGCGTCGGCAAAAGCGACTTTGAAATGATCGCCATCGGCTGATCGCCATGCTGTTCAACCAAGAGGAAAGCACGAAATGACGTCCCCCGTGGTCATCATCGGGACCGGCCTGGCCGGCTATAACCTCGCCCGTGAGTTTCGCAAGCTCGATGGCGATACGCCGCTGCTGCTGATTACCGCCGACGACGGTCGCTCCTATTCCAAGCCCATGCTTTCTACCGGCTTCGCCAAGCAGAAGGACGCGGACGGCCTGTGCATGGCCGAGCCGGGGGCCATGGCCGAGCAACTCAAGGCGGTTATCCGCACCCACACGCGTATCAGCGGTATCGACCCTGGCCACAAGCGCCTGTGGATTGGCGAAGAAGCGGTGGAGTATCGCGATCTGGTGCTGGCCTGGGGCGCGCAGACCGTGCAGGTGCCGGTGGAGGGTGACGGGGCAGATCATGTGTTCCCGGTCAATGATCTGGAAGACTACGCACGTTTGCGTGCTGCCGCGGCTGGCAACCAGCGTGTATTGATCCTCGGGGCCGGCCTGATCGGCTGCGAGTTCGCCAATGACATGCGCCTGGGTGGCTTTGAGGTCGATGTGGTGGCGCCGTGCGAGCAGGTCATGCCGACCCTGTTGCATCCTGCCGCTGCCGCTGCCGTTCAGGGTGGGTTGCAAGGGCTGGGCGTGCGTTTTCACCTGGGGCCCGTACTCACTCGCCTGCAGCAGGTGAGCGAAGGCCTTGAGGCGCACTTGTCCGATGGCAGCGTGATCGCCTGCGACCTGGTGGTATCGGCCATCGGCCTGCGCCCGCGTACCGACCTGGCCGCTGCAGCGGGCCTGCAGACCAACCGCGGCGTAGTCGTGGACCGCCAACTGCGCACCTCCCACGGCAACATTTTCGCACTGGGCGACTGTGCTGAAGTCGAAGGTATCAACCTGCTCTATGTGATGCCATTGATGGCCTGCGCTCGAGCCCTGGCCCAGACTTTGACAGGCAACCCGACGCAGGTCAGTTACGGGCCGATGCCCATCACTGTGAAAACACCGGCTTGCCCGTTGGTGGTTTCGCCGCCGCCGCCTGGTTGCGAAGGTACCTGGCAGGTGCAAGGGCAGGGCAGTGACCTGAAAGTGCTCTGTCACGCTGCTGACGGCCAGTTGCTGGGCTATGCCCTGACAGGCAGCGCCGTCATGGAAAAACTGGCCCTGAACCGGCAGCTGCCTGCGCTGATGGCGTAAACAGCGGGCGTTCTGTCGGATTTATCCTGTAGTTGACCGCACAATGGCCGCCCAGATACTGGCGCGGCCCCGGTCGGCGTGCCATTCTCACTTCCGTCTGCCGCAGATTAGAGCCTGCGGTGCCTTGAACGCTGCTTCACGGGCAGCACGGCAATAACAACAAGAATTCCCGTCAAAGAGGCTTCATTATGCGTAAACCAGAACTCGCCGCCGTCATCGCCGAAAAGGCCGATCTGACCAAGGAAAAGGCCAATCAGGTGCTCAATGCCATTCTCGACAGCATCACCGGTGCGCTGGACAAAGACACCGTGACCCTCGTCGGCTTCGGCACTTTTGAAAAACGGCATCGCGGCGCCCGTACCGGCAAGAATCCTCAGACCGGTGAGCCGGTGAAGATCAAGGCCAGCAATACTGTGGCCTTCAAGCCTGGCAAAAACCTGCGTGACAGCGTCAATGTGCCCGCCAAGCCGGCCAAGAAAGCCAAATGACCGACGCTTGACTTGCAGCCTCTGCTCAAACGGGCGCCTCAGTGCGCCCGTTGTGCTTTCGGAAAGCATCGAGCTGCGAATGTGCGTAAATAGTTCAGGAAACGGATAAACTGTGCGCTTCGGTCATTTTATATTCGAGGCGCGTTGATGAAGTTCCGCTTTCTTCTCTGGGCCATGGGGTTGTTGATGGCCAAGGCCAGCCGTAACAACCCGGCATTTCAGCAGCAACTCAAGGACAAGGACCTGGTGTTCCAGATGCAGACGCTCGATGGCAAGGTTGCCCGGCACTTCATCGTCAGTGGCGAACGCATCAGCAGTAAAGGTGGCGCTCATCCGCAGCCAGCCTTTGCCATTGCCTTCAAGGACGCTGCCTATGGCTTCGCCACGATGCAGGCGAGCAACAAGCAGTTGGCGTTCATGCAGGGCATTCAGGACAAGAGCATCCAGATCAAGGGCAATCCGGCGCTGGTGATGTGGTTCCAGGGTTTGATGAAATACCTGAAACCGAAGAAGAAAAAAGGCTGAACAGCTGGGGCTGCTGTGCAGCCCCAACGTTTTCAGTGCGGTGCGTTGAACTGCGACGCCAGTTCGCGCAGCAAACTCTCGGCCTCGAGCACCTTGTTCACGACGTCCTCAGCTTTCTCCCGGGTAATGCCCAGGCGCTCCAGCAATTCGTCGGGGATCGCCTCCTGCGGCCCCGAGCCGATGCCGCGGCAGCGCAGCAGACGGGTCGCCAGGCACACCAGGTTGGGGTACGCCGAGTATTCGCCGTCATAGGCAGGATCATGCTGGAAGCGCAGCGCGGTCGACAGCTCTTCGGGCATGTCCCACAGCTTCATCAGCCAGGCGCCGATCTGCTCGCGGCTGATACCCAGCAGGTGCTGCTCCACATAGGTGTGGCACAGGTGCGGGTTGACCTCCAGATGGCGGCAGATCAGCGAGAAGTGCGGCGGGAACACATGCGCCAGCAGCAGATAGCCGAAGTTGTGCAACAGCCCGGCCAGGTAAGTCAGGCCGGCTTCAGGGCGTTCGGCCCGCGGCATGGCCCGGGTCAGGCCTTCGATGATGGCCGCGGTGTAGATCGACTGCTGCCAGTACGGCGTCGCCTGTTGTGGGTGGTCCTTGGGCAGGCTCAACGTCTTGCCCAATGCCAGGCCCAGGGCCAGGTTGATCACCAGATCGAAGCCTAAGACGCGGACGATGGCATCTTCCACCGAGCGGATCTTGCCTGGGGAGGCGTAATAGGGTGAAGCAGCCCAGCTGACCACCTGTGCGGCCAGGGCCGGGTCGGTTTCGACCACGCCGGTGATGTCGTCGATGCTGGCATTGGGGTCGACCCGCAGCTTGATGATTTTCTGCGCCGTATCGGCCAGTGGCGGGATCTCGATGGTTTCTTCCAGGCGCTTCTGGATGCGGCGGGCGGTGAATGCCTGCACTGCTAGGGTAATCTCCCTGGAGTCATCATCCGGGCGGTCGAGATTGGGGCGTATTTCCCTGACGGGTTGGCCGAAAGTGCCAGCGCTGGCCTTTTGCATCATGTGCTTGAAGTCGTCACGCTGGATTTCCAGCAACAGACCGGCTTCACCGGACTGGATCAGCAGGCGTTCGGCATCGAGCAACTTGCCTTCATAGAGGCAGGGCGAACTGGTCAGCGCCGGAATCGCAGGCAAGGCCTTCAGATGGTGCTTGTCGAGCATCTGTTTCAGGCGTTGTACCGGCACGGCTTTGAGCTTGCGGCCCGTCAGCTCTTCCAGACGATTGAGGTCCAGCAGCTTGCTCTGCGGGAACAGCACCATCAATGCGCCGATCTCGTCATCCAGCAGGATCGCCTGTACCCGTGAAGCAGCCGGCAGTTGCGTATGCTCTGGCACCTCGCGATAGGCAACACCCAGTTTTTCGAGCAACAGCCGGATGACAGACGGTGCGTGTGGGGTTGCGGTGTCCAGGGCAGCTTCAGTCATGGTCCGTATCCACTGATTCTTTTAAACGCGAAGTATAACCAGTCTGGTCGCAAAGCTGGATCCATTCTGGTACTGGCGTCACACTTGGCCATATTGCTGGCCGTGGCGCAGCCAGCGGTCGAGCAGCGGGCTGACGTGCTCGGGCCAGCGTGCAATGAGGGCTTGTGCGGCGTCGCGCACGGCTGGCAACAGGTCGGCATCGCGCATCAGGTCGGCGACCTTGAATTGTAACAAGCCGGTCTGGCGCGTCCCGAGCATCTCGCCCGGGCCGCGCAGCTCCAGGTCCTTTTCAGCGATGACGAAGCCGTCGTTGGTTTCGCGCATGATCCCCAGGCGTTCGCGGCCGATCTGCGACAGCGGCGGGTGATACAGCAGCACGCAGTGGCTCACCGCGCTGCCCCGGCCTACCCGGCCGCGCAACTGGTGCAGTTGGGCAAGGCCCAGGCGTTCGGGGTTCTCGATGATCATCAGGCTGGCGTTGGGCACGTCCACACCCACCTCGATCACCGTGGTTGCGACCAGCAGTTGCAGGTCGCCTTGCTTGAATTCGGCCATCACCGCGGCCTTTTCCGTAGGTTTCATGCGCCCGTGGATCAGGCCCACGCGCAGTTCACCCAAGGCGCTGCCCAGTTCCTCGTAGGTACTCTCGGCTGCCTGGCAGGTAAGTTCTTCGGACTCTTCGATCAGGGTGCAGACCCAATAGGCCTGGCGCCCTTCGGCGCAAGCGGCGCGCACCCGCTCCACCACCTCGAAGCGCCGGCTGTCGGCGACCAGCACGGTGTTCACCGGCGTGCGCCCTGGCGGCAGTTCGTCGAGCACCGAGGTGTCGAGGTCGGCATAGGCGCTCATCGCCAGCGTGCGCGGGATCGGCGTGGCGGTCATGATCAGCTGGTGCGGGCACAGTTCGCCTGCAACACCCTTCTTGCGCAGGGCC
Source organism: Pseudomonas sp. BNK-30 (assembly GCF_047456185.1). NCBI lineage: Bacteria > Pseudomonadati > Pseudomonadota > Gammaproteobacteria > Pseudomonadales > Pseudomonadaceae > Pseudomonas > Pseudomonas sp. BNK-30. The sequence goes on along the minus strand of NZ_CP179904.1, from coordinate 4,672,394 downwards.
AGACGTTGTTGCACACCAAAACGGTGCTGTTCGTCGATAATCGCCAGGGCCAGGTGCTTGAATTGCACTTCTTCCTGGAACAACGCGTGGGTACCCACCACCATCGGCGCACCGTTGGCGATCTGTTCCAGGGCGCTGGCGCGGGCTTTGCCCTTGAGCTTGCCGGCCAGCCAGGCGACTTCCAGGCCCAGCGGCTCCAGCCAGCGCTTGAAGGTGATGTAGTGCTGCTCGGCGAGAATCTCGGTGGGCGCCATCAGCGCCACCTGGTAGCCGGCCTCCAGTGCCTGCAGCGCCGCCAGTGCGGCAACCACGGTCTTGCCGGCGCCGACATCGCCCTGTACCAGGCGCATCATCGGCTCGGCCTGGCTCAGGTCGTAGGCGATTTCATCGGCTACCCGCTGCTGTGCGCCGGTCGGCTTGAAGCCCAGGTTGGCCAGATACTGCACCTGCAGGCTATTGGCCTTGGGCAGAACCGGAGCGCGCAAGCTGCGCAGGCTTTCACGCAGGCGCTGTTGCGACAGCTGGTGGGTGAGCAGCTCTTCGAAGGCAAGGCGATGCTGGGCCCAGTGCTGGCCTTCGGCAAGCTCATCAAGGTCGGCATCGGCCGGAGGGTTGTGCAGGTAGCGGATGGCATCGTCCAGCGGTGCCAAGTGGTAGTCCCGGGCCAGTTCGTCCGGCAACCAATCCGGCAGGCTGCGTGGGCCAAGCATATCCAGGCTCTGCTGGCAGAGCAGGCGCAGGCGCTGTTGTGTGAGGCCTTCGGTGGACGGGTAGATCGGCGTCAGGGTCTGCTCGACCGGCGGCGGCGGCTCGTCGCCATTGAGTGCACGGTACTCCGGGTGGTAGATCTCCAGGCCCGAGGCACCGGGGCGGGCCTCGCCATAGCAGCGCAGGTGGGTACCGCGCTTGAGGCCTTCCTTCTGCGCATTGCTGAAGTGATAGAAGCGCAGGCTGAGCACGCCGCTGCCATCGCCCAGGCGCACGACAAGGCTGCGGCGTTTGCCCATGGTCACATCGGCGCCACTGACCACGCCTTCGATCACGGCGTCCTGGCCGGGACGCAGGGCGCCGATAGGCACCACCCGGGTGCGGTCCTGGTAGCGCAGCGGCAGGTGGAACAACACGTCCTGCAGGTTTTCCAGGCCGACCTTGGCGAGCTTCTGCGCCATGGCTTCGCCTACGCCCTTGAGCGCGGTGACAGAGACCTTCGACAGCTCAGTCATGACTCAGGCCGGTTGTTCCACAGCGGGCTTGGCTACCGAGCAGAGGCGAATCGAGTCGGCAAGGATCTCGATGGCCTTGGGCCGCGGGAAGCTGGCGCGCCAGGCGATGGCTACGGTGCGGAAGGGTGCCGGTGCGGTAAGCGGGCGCACTTCGATGACCCCCGGCGCGTAGTGGTGGCTGTGCACCGCCGAAAGCGGCAGGATCGACACGCCCAGGCCCGAAGCGACCATATGGCGGATGGTTTCCAGCGAGCTGGACTCCACCGTGGTGTGCTTGGCGCCTTCGCCGCCTTTGTTCAGCGTTGGGCAGGCCTCCAGAACCTGGTCGCGGAAGCAGTGGCCCTCGCCGAGCAGCAGCAGGCTCTTGTCGTTGAGCATGGCGGTGTCGATGGTCTTTTTCGCCGTCCAGGGGTGGTCGGCGGGCATCAGGGCACAGAATGGCTCATCGTACAGTGGCAGCGTCAGCACGTCGGCTTCGTTGAACGGCAGGGCGATGATCACTGCGTCGAGTTCACCATTGCGCAGTTTTTCGCGCAGCACATGGGTGAAGTTCTCTTCGATGTACAGCGGCATCTGCGGTGCCACGCGGTGCAGCTGCGGGATCAGGTGCGGGAAGAGGTAAGGGCCGACGGTGTAGATAGCACCGACCTTGAGCGGGGCGGTGAGCTGGTTCTTGCCGGCCTGGGCCAGTTCGCGGATGCCCTGCGCCTGCTCCAGTACCTTCTGTGCCTGGGCGACGATGCTTTCACCGACTGGCGTCAGGCGCACCGCGCTCTTGCTGCGCTCGAAGATCAGCACGCCAAGCTCGTCCTCAAGCTTTTTGACACCGACGGACAGGGTGGGCTGGCTGACATGGCAACGCTCGGCGGCGTGGCCGAAGTGCTGCTCCTGGGCGAGAGTGACGATGTAGCGTAATTCTGTGAGGGTCATAACGTGCGTCCATGAAGTTGCGAGCCCAGCATAGCGGCTGCAATCGATAGACGCACGTTATCAGACTTGCCGATTTGTGACAGAAACAAAAGTATCAGCGACGGTCCAGCGAGTAGACGAACGGTGCCACTACTTCGATCGTGCCATTGTTGAGCAATTCGGCAGGCGGCTTGGGTACCTTGCCGGCCCGGCGGATCATTTCCAGGGTTGCCCGGTCCAGTGCCGCGCTGCCCGAACCACCGGCCATGGAGTACGAGACCACCTTGCCTTCGGCGTCGACCACGAAGCGCAGGCGGTTGATGCCCTGAAGGCCCCGGCGGCGTGCGTCTTCCGGGTAGCGCTTGTACTTCGCCAGGTGGCGCAGCAGGTCGCTCTGCCACGTCGGCAACGCTTTGCTGTTCGCGGCAATGCTGGGTGCCGGTGCCGCGGACTTCTGCGGTGGCGTGTTGGTTGGCGGCGTGTCCACGACCTGTTCTTTGGTCGGTGGCTCATCCTTGGGCGGCTCAGGCTTTTTCTCAGGCTTCGGCGGTTGAGGCTTGGGTTTGGGCTTGGGCGGCTTGGCGATGGCGATCTTTGGTTTGGGCGCTTCAGCCACCTTGGGCAACGGCGGCTCTTCGACCGGTGCCGGCGGCTGTGGAGCGGCCTTCGGTGGTGGTGGCGGTGCGGGCTCGGGCAGCGGTGCAAGTTCGACCATCATGGCTGCCGGGGGCAGCTCGACGGCCTGGGGCACCGACCAGTTGAGCGTGAGCAGCACAGCGACGGCATGGACACCCAGCACAAGTGCCAGGCTGCCGCTGTAACGCGCCAGATTGTGCCGCGTCTTCGTCATTTCTTGGCTGCCGTCTCGAGACCTACCAGACCGACTTTGAGGTAGCCGGCCGCGCGCATGTTGTTCATCACTTCCATCAGGTCACCGTAATCCACGCCTTTGTCGGCCTGGAAGAAGATGGTGGTTTCCTTGTCGCCCTTGGTCTTGGCATCGAGCATCGGGCCAAGCTGGCTGGGTGCAGGCACCTGATCGTCACCGACATACAGCTTCTGGTCGGCCTTGACGCTGACGAACACCGGCTTCTCCGGCCTCGGTGCCGGCTTGGCGGTCGAGGCCGGCAGGTCGACCTTGATGTCGACCGTGGCCAGGGGCGCGGCCACCATGAAAATGATCAGCAGTACCAGCATCACGTCGATGAACGGCGTGACGTTGATTTCGTGGTTTTCGGCGAGGTCGTCGCCACCTTCGTTCAGATGCAGGCCCATGGCTTACCCCACTTTCACCATGTGCGGGGCGACGCGCTCGCCACCCTGGTGGTCCAGGTCTCGGCTGACCAGCAGCAGGACCTGCGCTGAAGCGTCGGAAACCTGGGCTTTGTAGCCGGCGATGGAGCGGGCGAAGACGTTGTAGATAACTACGGCCGGGATCGCTGCGACCAGGCCCAGGGCGGTGGCCAGCAGTGCTTCGGCGATACCGGGGGCAACGACGGCCAGGTTGGTGGTCTGGGTTTTGGCGATGCCGATGAAGCTGTTCATGATGCCCCACACGGTACCGAACAGGCCGACGAACGGCGCGGTGGAGCCGATGGTGGCGAGCACGCCGGTGCCGCTGCTCATGTTGCGGCCGCTGGCATGCACCAGGCGCTCCAGGCGGAAGCTCACGCGTTCCTTGATGCCCTCTTTTTCACGGGCGTTGGCCGACAGTCGCATTTCTTCCAGGGCGTCGTGGACCAGCGTGTGGGCCAGGGTGCCTTCCTTGTTTGAGACCTCGCTGGCTTCCTTGAGGCTGGCAGACTTCTTCAGCTGTGCGATTTCGCCGCGCAGGCGACGCTTGGCGCCCATCAGCTCGAAGCCCTTGGCGATCCAGATGGTCCAGGTGATGATCGAGGCAATGGCCAGGCCGATCATGACCGCTTTCACCACCACGTCGGCGTTCTTGTACATGCCCCATGGGGACAGGTCATGGGCCATGCCCAGCGAAGTGTTCTCGACCACGGCTTCGGTGCCTGGGGCCGCTGCCGCTGGCGCATCGACCGGCGTAGCGGCCTGAGCGTCGCCAGCAGGTGCCTGGCTTTCGGTGGCTGGGGTGGCCGGTGCGCTTGCAGCTGCTGGGGCGCTGACGTTGGTATTGGGCTCATCGGCCATAGCCGCTGGGGCCAGCACCAGGCTGAACAACAGCGCGGCAATGGCGCGCCAGGCGCGTGACGGGGTTGGCGAAGCGGAAGTGTGAGTACGTGTCATGCTGGCCGGACCTGATGAAGAAAAAAGTGTGCGTTCTCCAAGGCCTCGAGATAGGCCGAGAACAGATAGGGGTGCCATTATTGCAAGTAATTCTTGTTAACAAAAGTAATCTCGTTGCTTTTTTCGCCCATGGTCTAGCCGCCTATCGTGTAATCCGGCTAGCCTGATCCTTTGGTCTAGGGAGTTAAGTGATGTCAGACCGTTCCGTATTGATCGTAGGTTGTGGTGATGTCGGCGGCCGGCTGGCCCGCCAATTGCTCGCCCGTGGCTGGCAGGTAAGCGGCCTGCGCCGTTCGGTCGAACACCTGCCACAGGGTGTTGTACCGATCGCTGCCGACCTGTCCGATTCGGGCTTGCCCCAGGCTTGGCCACAGCATTCCCCGGATTATCTGGTGTATTGCGTAGCCGCCAGCCAGCACGATGAGGCGGGTTATCAAAGCGCTTACGTTGAAGGCTTGCGTCACGTGCTGGGTTGGCTGGCCGAGCGTGGGCAGCGCCCGCGCCGCCTGCTGTTCGTGTCCAGCAGCAGTGTGTTTGCACAAAAGGATGGGGAGTGGATCGATGAGACCGCACCTACCGAGCCGCAAGGCTATTCGGGGCGTGTGATGCTGGAGGCTGAGCGGCTGGCCCTGGCTGGCGGCATGCCGGCAAGCATCGTGCGCCTGACGGGGATCTATGGCCCCGGGCGTGAGTGGCTCCTCAGCCAGGTGCGTCAGGGCTATCGGGTGGCGACCGAGCCGCCGCTGTATGGCAACCGTATCCATGCCGAGGATGCCGCAAGCCTGCTGGCGTTCCTGCTGCAGGCCGATGCCGATGGTGTGGCGTTGGACGATTGCTATATAGGCGTTGATGACGACCCTGCGCCACTGGCCGATGTGGTTGGCTGGTTGCGAGCTTACATGGGCGTTACCGAATGGTCCGATGAGCAGCGGGTGCGCCGCACCGGCAGCAAGCGCTGCAGCAATGCCCGGGTGCGGGCATTGGGTTGGGTGCCGGAGTATCCGAGTTACAAGGAAGGTTACGCGGCGATCCTGAAAGGCGAAGGCTGAAGCCTGCTGTATCGCTGCTGGCCCTATCGCCGGCAAGCCGGCGATTAGGCCAGTGAAACCAGGCGCGACTTGGGTCAGTCTTTCTCCAGCACCCACTGGCGGGTACCGGCTGCCAGTTGCGGGATTTCATCGGGCTGTGCGCGGTTGAGCGCCTGGAAGATCTCCAGCTTGTCGCCATCGCGCTTGAAGATGAATGGCGCGCCACGTTGGTTGCGCTCAAGCCAAAGGCTGTCGTTGCTGCCCCCCATGCTTGCGCAATCGCCGGCCAGGCACAGGGCGTAGCGGTCAGGGCCGGGCAGGCCGGTGACGCCGCCGTTATCGGTGAACCGGACGACGCTACCTGTGCCCTGGCCTTCGACAATCTTCCAGTCCCCGCCGAGGTACGCCTGGTACAGTGCTTTCTCGAAGCTGCTGCCCAAGGGCACATTACCGAGCTGATTGGCGCGGACGAAACTGCGTTCGGCACCTGTTGTGTCCGTGGCTTTCAGCTCGTCGCCATCCAGCGCCAGCTGTTCGGTCTGGCCGCCCGGGAAGTTGGCCTGCCATTGCTTGTCAGCGGCGCTCAATTGGCCGTCGGCGGCCTCGAAACCATTGCTGTAGCTGGCCTGCTGGCTGGCCACATCGAGTTTCCACTCGAAGATGGGGCCGTGTTCATTGAGGGCCTGGCGCAGGCTGCCACCTTTGACGGCGGCGTTGATGGCGTCCTGGTTGATCCAGGTGCCGTTGAAATCTTCGGGTTTGTGGCTGGCGCAGCCGCTCAGAAGCAGGGCTGCCAGCGCGAGGGGCAGTGCTTGACGCATGGTAGGTTAACCTTGAACTGAAAGGTGACGGGCAAGGCGCCCGTCACCTGCGGCATCAATCGATGACCAGGATGGCGTCCATTTCTACCTGGGCGCCTTTTGGCAGCGCGGCAACGCCAATGGCGGCACGGGCTGGATACGGCTGCTCGAAGTAGCGGCCCATCACTTCGTTGACCTTGGCGAAGTGGCTCAGGTCGGTGAGGAAGATGTTCAGCTTGACGATGTCCTTGAACGAACCGCCCGCAGCTTCGGCAACGGCCTTGAGGTTCTCGAAGACCTGTACGGTCTGGGCTTCGAAGCCCTCAACCAGTTCCATGGTGTTCGGGTCCAGCGGAATCTGGCCCGACATGTAAACGGTATTGCCGGCCTTGATCGCTTGCGAGTAGGTACCGATGGCGGCAGGGGCCTTGTCGCTGTTGATGACGGTCTTGCTCATGATGACTCCTTGCGGTTGGCGGACTACGCACGCATGCGGGTGATGCGGACCACGCCGGTCAGCGTACGCAGCTTCTTGATCACACGAGCCAGGTGCACGCGGTCGTGCACGCTGACCACCAGTTGGACAACGCTGATGCGGCCGTCGCGTTCGTCCATGCTGATCTTCTCGATGTTGCCGTCGGCGGCATTGACGCTGCTGGCCAGCAGGGCAATCAGGCCGCGCTGGTGTTCCAGCTCGACACGCAACTCGACATTGAATTCGCCGGTGATGTCCTTGGCCCAGGAAAGCTGTACGCACTTCTCCGGGTTATGGCGGATTTCACTGATGTTGCGGCAGTTCTCCAGGTGCACGACCATGCCCTTGCCTGCCGACAGGTGGCCGACGATCGGGTCGCCCGGGATGGGCGTGCAGCACTTGGCATAGCTCAATACCAGGCCTTCGGTGCCGCGGATCGCCAGAGGGCCTTCCGGTGCTGGCAGCTGTTCGCCTTCGGCTGACAGCACGCGGCGGGCCACCACATAGGCCATGCGGTTGCCCAGGCCAATGTCTTCGAGCAGGTCTTCGATCAGTTCCAGGCGGTACTCGGCGAGAATCGCGTTGATACGCTCCTGAGGGATTTGCTCGAGGCTGCTGTCGAAACCGGTCAGCACCTTGTTCAGCAGGCGCTCGCCAAGGTTGATCGACTCGGAGCGTCGCTGCTGCTTGAGTGCGTGGCGGATGTGCGTACGGGCCTTGCCGGTGACCACGAAGTTGAGCCAGGCCGGGTTGGGCCGCGCGCCCGGGGCGCTGACGATCTCGACCGTCGAACCGCTCTGCAGCGGCTCGGACAGCGGCGCCAGGCGCCGGTTGATGCGGCAGGCGATGCAGCTGTTGCCCACATCGGTATGCACCGCATAGGCGAAATCGACGGCGGTGGAGCCTTTGGGCAGCTCCATGATCCTGCCTTTGGGCGTGAAGACATAGACCTCGTCAGGGAACAGGTCGATCTTCACGCTCTCGATGAATTCCAGCGAGTTGCCGGCACGCTGCTGCAGCTCGAGGATGCCCTTGACCCACTGGCGAGCGCGCGCATGGTTGCCTTTGGGCTGCTCGTCGTCGTTGGACTTGTACAGCCAGTGTGCGGCGATGCCATTGTTGGCCATCTCTTCCATTTCGCGGGTGCGGATCTGGATTTCGATGGGCACGCCGTGCATGCCGAACAGCGTGGTGTGCAACGACTGATAGCCGTTGGCCTTGGGGATCGCAATGTAGTCCTTGAAGCGCCCGGGCAGCGGCTTGTACAGGTTGTGTACGGCGCCGAGCACGCGGTAGCAGGTGTCGACCTTGTCGACGATGATGCGGAAGGCGTACACGTCCATGATCTCGGTGAAGGCGCGGCGCTTGCCGCGCATCTTCTTGTAGATGCCATAGAGGTGTTTCTGCCGGCCGCTGACCTCGCCTTGAATACCGTCGGCGGCCAGGCAGTTGGCCAGCGAGTGTTCGATCTTGGCGACGATCTCTTTACGGTTGCCGCGTGCGCTCTTGACCGCCCGGTGGATCAGCGACGAGCGCATCGGGTGCATGGCCTTGAAGCCGAGGTCTTCAAACTCTACGCGCACAGTGTGCATGCCCAGCCGGTTGGCGATGGGCGCGTAGATTTCCAGGGTTTCCTTGGCGATGCGTCGGCGTTTTTCGCCAGACAGCACTTCCAGGGTGCGCATGTTGTGCAGGCGGTCGGCCAGCTTGACCAGGATCACGCGGATATCGCGGGCCATGGCCATGGCCATCTTCTGGAAGTTTTCAGCCTGCGCTTCGGCCTTGGTCTCGAAGTTCATCTGGGTCAGCTTGCTGACCCCATCGACCAGCTCAGCAACCGTTTCGCCAAACTGCTGGCTGAGGGCTTCCTTGGCGATGCCGGTGTCTTCGATCACGTCGTGCAGCATGGCCGCCATCAGGCTCTGATGGTCCATGTGCATGTCGGCGAGGATGCTGGCCACGGCCAGCGGATGGGTCACATAGGGCTCGCCGCTGCGGCGGCGCTGCCCATCGTGTGCCTGTTCGGCGTAGAAATAGGCCCGGCGAACCAGGTTGACCTGTTCGGGGCCCAGGTAGGTCGACAGCCGTTCGGCTAAGGCTTCTATGCCCGGCATGGTTTCACCTCTTGCCGAGGAAGAGGGCCTTGCGCCGCGCGACGTCGACCAGGCATCGATCAGACAGCCTCGTTGGACTCGTCCTCGAACGCGGCGAAGACCGGATCCTCGGTGACGATCTCTTCAGCGGCAATGAATTCGTTGGTGACGATGCCTTCTGCGATTTCACGCAGGGCAACGACGGTCGGCTTGTCGTTTTCCCACGCTACGCGTGGCTCTTTGCCGCCGGTAGCCAGCTGACGGGCGCGCTTGGTCGAGAGCATGACCAGCTCAAAACGGTTATCCACGTGTTCCAGGCAGTCTTCAACAGTTACGCGGGCCATGGTCTTCCTCAGTAGCAAATGCGATGGGCGTGCAGCCCAATATGGGCAGGCGGACTCGATAGTTTAAAAAATCACCAGCCAATAGGGAAGCGCTGTTTTGCCGGATACCCCATCAGGCCTGCATCCCTCACCCTGTGGATGCGGGCTTGCCGGGGCGCCGAACCACCGCGAAAGGGCCGCGACAGACACCTTCATCTTGTATCTCACAACATCGCGCCGCGCAACCTTGGGGTCAGCTCTTCGAACAATGTCTGCACCGAGCGCAAGGCCCGGCAATCGGGCCGGGTCAGCAGCCACAGTTGGGTGTCGCAACCGGCCAGCGGTCCGCTCAGCGCCTCGACCCCAGGCAGTGCATGGACCATGTAGTCGGGCAGCGCCGCAACGCCCAGCCCCGTGCTTACCAGCTGTGCAATGGTCGACATGCTGCTGCACTGGTAGCGCGGGCTCAGCCCGGGGTACTGCTGATTGCGCCAGACCACGGTGGGGTGGTCCTGCATGGAGTCGTCCGGGGCTATCCATGGCACGCTGTTGTGGGACTCGTCCAGGCGCTCGCGCCATTGCGGCTGGCCACAGATCACATAGGACGTCGAACCCAGGCAACGGCCGACCAGGTGCTCGGGCGGCGTATTGGTCAGGCGCAGGGCGATGTCGGCATCGCGCCTGCTGAGGTTGGCGAAGGTGTTGGACGTGCCCATCTCCAGCGACAGAGCCGGGTAATTGGGCATGAACTCGGCCAGCGCCGGCAGCAGCAGGCTGTGCATTACCGCCTCAGTGCATGTCAGACGAACGGTGCCGCTCACCACCTGCTCGCCACTGGTCATGGCGATGCGCGCAGCATCCAGCGCCTGCTCGGCCCGTTCGGCCTGCTCGGCCAGGGCCTGGGCGGTGTCGGTCGGCAGGTAGCCCTTGCGGCTCTTGACGAACAGTGCGGTGCCCAGTGCCGACTCAAGCCGGCGAATCGAACGGAACACGGTCGAAACATCGACCTTGAGCAGTTCGGCGGCCTTGGCCAGTGAGCGCCCGCGCTCCAGGGCCAGGACCAGGGAGAGGTCGGCGTGGGTGATCTGATATTGCATTGGTGCACGCTCTACTTGCCGAAATGCCAATGTCTGTTGCGTTGAGGCCATTTTATAGTGGAACTGCCCCCGGGAATCAATGCGCCCGGTCGGGTAACCAATCCCCACGATGGGAAAGTTAAAAAAACAACAGCTGCAACCATCGTCGCCCGTGAGGCGCCAGCCGTATCCCCACATCGCCGCAGCACATCAAAGGATGTACACCATGACGTCGGTCACCCCGTGCGCCAGTTCTTCCAGCGAGATGAAAGACTTCCTCCAGGCCCATCCGGACACTCAGTACGTCGATCTGCTGATCTCCGACATGAATGGCGTGGTACGTGGCAAGCGCATCGAGCGGGCCAGCCTGCACAAGGTGTACGAAAAGGGGATCAACCTGCCGGCATCGCTGTTCGCCCTGGATATCAATGGCTCGACCGTGGAAAGCACAGGGCTTGGGCTGGACATCGGCGATGCCGACCGGATCTGCTACCCGATCCCCGGCACGCTCTGCAACGAACCCTGGCAGAAGCGCCCGACTGCCCAGTTGCTGATGACCATGCACGAGCTCGAGGGCGAGCCGTTCTTCGCCGACCCACGCGAAGTGCTGCGCCAGGTGGTGAGCAAGTTCGATGACCTGGGCCTGGACATCTGCGCCGCGTTCGAGCTGGAGTTCTACCTGATCGACCAGGACAACCTCAACGGTCGTCCGCAGCCACCGCGCTCGCCCACTTCGGGCAAGCGTCCGCAGTCGACCCAGGTCTACCTCATCGACGACCTCGACGAATATGTCGACTGCCTGCAGGACATGCTGGAAGCGGCCAAGGAGCAGGGCCTGCCGGCCGATGCCATCGTCAAGGAAAGCGCGCCCGCGCAGTTCGAAGTCAACCTGCACCACGTTGCCGATCCGCTGAAGGCGTGCGACTACGCGATCCTGCTCAAGCGCCTGGTCAAGAACGTCGCCTACGACCATGAAATGGACACCACGTTCATGGCCAAGCCTTACCCAGGCCAGGCGGGCAATGGCCTGCACGTGCACATTTCGCTGCTCGACAAGAAGACTGGCAAGAACATCTTTGCCCATGACGACCCACTGCAAAGCGATGCTCTGCGCCATGCCATTGGTGGCGTGCTGGAGACCATGCCGGCGTCGATGGCGTTCCTGTGCCCGAACGTCAACTCGTACCGTCGCTTTGGCGCCCAGTTCTACGTGCCGAATGCGCCGAGCTGGGGGTTGGACAACCGTACCGTAGCGGTTCGCGTGCCGACCGACAGCAGTGAAAACGTGCGCATCGAGCACCGTGTAGCGGGCGCCGACGCCAACCCTTACCTGATGCTCGCGGCAGTTCTCGCGGGGATCCACCATGGCTTGACCAGCAAGGTCGAGCCTGGCGCGCCGATTGAAGGCAACTCGTACGAACAGCTGGAGCAAAGCCTGCCGAACAACCTGCGCGACGCCTTGCGCGCGCTGGATGACAGTGAAGTCCTCAACCAATACATAAGCCCGGATTACATCGATATCTTCGTGGCCTGCAAGGAAAGTGAGCTGGCCGAGTTCGAAGTATCGATCTCCGACCTCGAGTACAACTGGTACCTGCACACGGTGTAAGCCCATGAGCGCAATTGCGGTCCCCTTGATCGGTGTCAGCGCCTGCCGTCAGCAGGTGGGGAAGAACTCGTCGCACACGGTGGGCGACAAGTATGTCGAGGCGGCCGGCTTTGCCGGGCTCCCGCTTATCCTGCCGGCCCGCGACGGGGGCAGTGACGCGCAGGCGTTGCTGGCACGGCTCGATGGCATTCTTTTTACCGGCTCGCCTTCAAATGTCGAGCCGCATCATTACAATGGCGCCCCCAGCGCGGAAGGTACCCGGCACGATCTTGCACGTGACCGCCTGACCTTGCCGCTGTTGCAGGCGGCCATTGCCGCCGGCGTGCCGGTGTTCTGTATCTGTCGTGGTTTCCAGGAGTTGAACGTGGCCCTAGGCGGCAGCTTGCACCAGCGCGTGCACGAACTGCCGGGCTACCTGGACCACCGTGAACCTGAGGACGCACCCCTGGAGGTGCAATACGGCCCTCGTCATCCCGTCGGCATTGCGCCTGGCGGGGTATTCGAGCGCCTGGGCCTGGCTGCGCAGTTCGAGGTCAACTCGCTGCACAGTCAGGGCATCGACCGCCTGGCCCCGGGCCTGCGCGTCGAGGCAAGGGCCCCGGATGGCCTGATCGAAGCGGTGTCGATGCCTGACGCGCCTGGCTTTGTGCTTGGCGTGCAGTGGCACCCGGAATGGCGTTTTGCCGACAACCCGGTCTCCACACGCCTGTTCCAGGCGTTCCGCGAGGCCTGCATTGCCCATGCTGCACGGTAGGGTCGTTACCCGAAGGTCTTGGATGACTGATACCGATACGCAAGCTTTCAATGAGTGAAAGCGCCTTGTTCGCAGGGCCTGTGACAACAATTCCAATAGTTACGGCAAATACTCATGAGCGATTACACAGAAGCTGGCCGCCCACCCGATGTGGCCGATTCAGGCAGCACCCAGCGCAGCAAAGGTTTGGCAAAAGGCCGTCTTGGCCTGTTGGCCAGCGTGGTGCTGGGCATTTCGACTATCGCCCCGGTCTATACCCTGACCGGTGCCCTTGGCCCCACCGTGCGGGAGGTCGGCGAGCACCTTCCGGCCGTCTTCATCGTCGGCTTCCTGCCCATGCTGCTGGTCGCCCTGGGCTACCGTGAGCTGAACGCGGCGGAGCCGGACAGCGGTACTTCCTTTACCTGGTCGGCCCGCGCCTTCGGCCCGATGATCGGCTGGATCGGTGGCTGGGGGCTGGTCGTTGCCACCACCATCGTGTTGTCCAACCTGGCCGGGGTGGCCGTTGATTTTTTCTATCTGTTCCTGGCTCAGATCACCGGTAACCAGGCGTTGGCTGCCTTGGCGGATAACCTGCTGATCAACATCACCACCTGTTGCGTGTTCATCGCCATGGCGGTGTGGATCTGTTGTCGCGGCATGGCCACCACCATGAACGTGCAATATGGTTTGGTGGCCTTGCAACTGCTGGTGCTGATCGGCTTTGCCTTCGCCGCCTTCAGTGAGACCACCGCGCCAGCGCCGCTGGAGTTCGACCTGGCCTGGTTCAACCCCTTCGGCGTGGAGTCGTTCTCGGCCTTTGCCGCTGGCCTGTCGTTGTCGATCTTCATCTTTTGGGGGTGGGACGTGTGCCTGACCGTCAGTGAGGAATCGATCGGCAGCGACGAGGTGCCGGGCAAAGCGGCGACCTGGACCGTGCTGCTGATTCTTGGTCTGTACCTGCTCACCGCCATCGCCACCCTGCAATTCGCGGGGATCAGCGAGCAAGGGCTGGGACTGAACAACCCGCGTATCCAGGAGAATGTCTTTGCCCACCTGGCCGGGCCAGTCATGGGGCCGCTGGCGATCCTGATGTCCATCGCCGTGCTGGCCAGCACCGCCGCTTCGCTGCAGTCGACCTTCGTCTCTCCGGCGCGCACGCTGCTCGCTATGGGTTACTACGGTGCGGTGCCAGAGCGCTTTGCCAAGGTTTGCCCGCGTTCGCAGACGCCACGTTACGCAACCATCTGTGCCGGCGTTGCCGCAGGCCTGTTCTACGTGACCATGCGTACCCTCAGCGAAAACGTGCTGGCGGACACCATCACCGCCCTGGGCATGATGATCTGCTTCTACTATTCGCTGACCGCGTTTGCCTGCGTGTGGTATTTCCGCCACAGCCTGTTCGACAGCCTGCGCCACTTCTGCATGCGCGGCCTGTGCCCCCTGTTGGGTGGTGTGATCCTGTCGGTGATCTTCGTGCGCACCGCCATCGACAGCGCGTCGCCGGATTTCGGCAGTGGCTCGCATGTGGCTGGCGTAGGATTGGTGTTCGTGATTGCGGCGATCATTTCGGCACTGGGGATAGTGCTGATGATGCTGTCGCGGATGCGCGCGCCGGCTTACTTCCTGGGGGCCACCCTGCGACAGCAGGCGACTCTGCAGCTGCAGGAATAATGCTGGGTGGGGCGCGTTGCGCCCCAACACCCCGCGGTAGGCGCGGCCTTGTGTCGCGAAAGGGCCGCAAAGCGGCCCCAACTGTCTCTATCTTCAGCCGATCAACTGCTTGAGCAATGCCCCGTGCCGTTCCTGCTGCTTGCTCAACAGCAAACGGTTCGAGCGGAATACGGCCTTCAACTCCTCCAGCGCCACATCGAAGTCATCGTTGATGATGACGTACTCGTACTCGTCGTAGTGCTGCATTTCGCTGACGGCCTCTTTCATGCGGCCGGCAATGATCTCATCGCTGTCCTGCCCACGCCCGTCCAGACGCTGGCGCAGCGCCTCCAGGTTGGGCGGCAGGATGAAGATCGAACGGGCTTCGGGCATCAGCTCGCGCACCTGACGGGCGCCTTGCCAGTCGATTTCCAGAATCAGGTCATCGCCCCGGTCCAGCACTTGCTGCAGCGTGCTACGCGAGGTGCCGTAGAAGTTGCCGAACACTTCGGCGTGTTCAAGGAAGTCGTTCTTGTCGATCAGCGCCTTGAATTCGTCATGGCTGACGAAGTGGTAGTTGATGCCGTGCTCCTCGCCCGGGCGTTTGCCGCGCGTGGTGTGCGAGACAGAAACGCTGACGCGTTTGTCGTCCTTGATCAGGGCGTTGACCAGGCTGGTCTTGCCGGCACCTGACGGGGCCGAGACGATATATAGGGTGCCGCTGCTGTGGTTCATGGTAGGGGTGGCCTTACTCGATGTTCTGTACTTGTTCACGCATCTGTTCGATCAGTACCTTCAGGTTGACCGCCGCTTGCGTGCTACGCGGGTCGAAGGCCTTGGAGCCCAGGGTATTGGCCTCGCGGTTGAGCTCCTGCATGAGGAAGTCCAGGCGCCGGCCAGCGGCCCCGCCGGACTTGAGCACCCGGCGTACTTCATTGACGTGGGTGCTGAGGCGGTCCAGCTCTTCGGCAACGTCACTCTTTTGTGCCAGCAGCACCATCTCCTGCTCAAGCCGTTGCGGGTCGAGCTCGGCCTTGAGGTCGCCGAAGCGGTCGATGATCTTCTGCCGTTGTGCGGCCAGCATCTGCGGTACCAGGGCACGCAGGGTGGTGACCTCGGTGGCCATGCTGTCCAGCCGCTCGTTGATCAGGCGTGCCAGCTCCTGGCCTTCGCGCAGGCGCCCGGCCTTCAATTCGGCCAGGGCCTCGTCGAACAGTGCCACGGCTTCGGCATTGAGCGCCTGCGGGTCGCTGGCGTCGGCCACCAGCACGCCCGGCCAGGACAACACTTCCAGCGGGTTGAGCGGCGCCGGCTGCTTGATCAGGCCGGCCACTTCTTCGGCGGCGGCGACCAGTTGTGCGGCACGCTCGCGGTCGACCTTCAGTGGTTTGCCGTTGCTGTCTTCGTGCAGGCGCAAGGTGCATTCGACCTTGCCGCGCGACAGGCCTTGGCGCAGACCCTCACGCACCGCGCCTTCCAGGTCGCGCAGGGCGTCGGGCAGGCGCAGGTGAGGTTCAAGGTAGCGGTGGTTGACCGAGCGCAGTTCCCAGACCAGGGTGCCTTGGCTGCCTGCGCGCTCGACACGAGCAAAAGCGGTCATGCTGTGCACCATGGGGAGTACCTCGCGTAGATGATGTGAACGGGAAAGCCTTTCGGCTGCAAGGCGCAGGATTGTAGCGCAGTGCGCCCTTGGCGCCCAATCCGCCCATGTTACAGAGCCCTCATCGGCCGGTGGGAAAAGGCGACAGGCTGTGCGCGGCCCGACAATAAGCATGTCCTCACCGGGCTACGGGCTTTATAATGCCGGGCAGATTCAAAGTCCCAGTACAGGTATCCCAGATGAAACGTCCAAGTGGTCGCGCCGCCGATCAGCTCCGCTCGATCCGCATCACCCGCAACTACACCAAGCACGCCGAAGGGTCGGTACTGGTCGAGTTCGGTGACACCAAGGTCATCTGCACGGTCAGCGTTGAAAACGGCGTACCGCGCTTCCTCAAAGGCCAGGGCCAAGGCTGGCTGACCGCCGAGTACGGCATGCTGCCGCGCTCCACCGGTGAGCGTAACCAGCGCGAAGCCAGCCGTGGCAAGCAGGGTGGTCGCACCCTGGAAATCCAGCGCCTGATCGGCCGCTCGCTGCGCGCCGCGCTGGACATGAGCAAGCTGGGTGACATCACCCTGTACGTCGACTGCGATGTGATCCAGGCCGATGGCGGCACCCGCACCGCGTCGATCACCGGCGCCATGGTCGCCTTGGTCGATGCCCTGGCAGTGATCAAGAAACGGGGTGGCCTGAAGGGCGGCAATCCGCTCAAGCACATGATCGCCGCCGTATCGGTGGGCATGTACCAGGGCGAAGCCGTACTCGACCTGGACTATCTGGAAGACTCCGCTGCCGAGACCGACCTGAACGTGGTCATGACCAGTGCCGGTGGTTTCATCGAAGTGCAGGGCACTGCAGAGGGTGCGCCGTTCCAGCCCGAAGACTTCAACGCCATGCTGGCGCTGGCGCAGAAGGGCATGAACGAGATCTTCGAACTGCAGCAGGTCGCTCTGGCCGACTGATTGATCCTGCAGGTATGAAAAAGCCGACTTCAATGTCGGCTTTTTCGTATCTGAACAGTGCTCAGATGGTCAACGTCCAGTCATAGTCGACGATCAGCGGCGCATGCTGCGAGAAGCGCGGCTGACGCGGCAGGCGGGCATTGCGCACGAAGCGGCGCAGGCCCGGGGTGAGGATCTGGTAGTCGAACCGGTAGCCCAGGTTGAGCATCTCGGCCTGCTCGTTGTCCGGCCACCAGCTGTACTGGTCACCTTCACGGCTGACTTCGCGCAGGGCATCCACATAGCCCATGTCGCCAGTGATCGCATCCATCCAGGCACGCTCAGGCGGCAGGAAGCCTGGCGACTGCTGGCTGTCACGCCAGTTCTTGATGTCGAGCTTCTGCTGCGCCACGTAGAACGAGCCGCAATAGATGTACTCACGACGCTTGCGCCGCTGCTTGTCCAGGTACTTGGCGAAGTCGTCCATCAACTTGAACTTCTGGTTCAAGTCGTCGTCGCCGTTCATGCCCGAAGGCAATAGCAGGCTGGCAATACTGACTTTGTCGAAATCTGCTTGCAGATAACGCCCGTAGCGGTCGGCTGTCTCGAAGCCCAGGCCGGTGATGACTGCCTTGGGCTGCATGCGCGAATACAGTGCCACGCCACCTTGGGCGGGTACCTCCGCGTCGCAGGCATAAAGGAAATAGCCATCGAGCTGGAAAGCTGGGTCGTCGAGTTCAAAGGCCGAGGCGCGGGTATCCTGAAGGCAGATGACGTCGGCATTCTGGGCTTGCAACCAGCTGAGCAATCCACGCTCGGCTGCAGCCTGAATGCCATTTACGTTCACACTGATGATCCGCATAAATGGCCCCAAAAATCTCGTGCGTGTATGATACCCGAGCTCAACCCATTTAGCTAAATCCGTGGTGTCCGGGACTTTCCATGCAGCCGTATCAGCGCGACTTCATCCGTTTTGCCATCGATCGCGGCGTTCTGCGCTTCGGTGAATTCACCCTGAAATCGGGGCGTACCAGCCCGTATTTCTTCAATGCCGGCCTGTTCAACACAGGTTCTGCCCTGGCTCAGTTGGGGCGTTGCTATGCGGCGGCCATCGTCGACAGCAAGATCCCGTTCGACGTACTGTTCGGCCCGGCCTACAAGGGTATCCCGCTGGCTGCGGCCACCGCCGTGGCCCTGGCCGAGCAACATCAGCTGGACGTGCCGTGGTGCTTCAACCGCAAGGAAGCCAAGGATCACGGCGAAGGCGGCAGCCTGGTCGGCGCGCCACTGGCCGGTGACGTCCTGATCATCGATGACGTGATCACCGCTGGCACTGCCATCCGCGAGGTCATGCAGATCATCAATGCCCAGCAGGCCAAGGCCGCTGGCGTGCTGATCGCGCTCAACCGCGAAGAGCGCGGCAACGGCGAACTGTCGGCGATCCAGGAAGTGGAGCGTGACTTCGGTATCCCGATAGTCAGCATCGTTTCGCTGACCCAGGTGCTGGAGTTCCTGGCCGATGATTCGCAGCTCAAGCAGCATCTGCCGGCGGTCGAGGCCTATCGGGCGCAGTACGGGATCTGATTGCGGCTCGGTAATGAAAAAGGCGACCTTCGGGTCGCCTTTTTTATCTGTTGCCTTTTACGGCCCTATCGTCGGCAAGCCGGCGATAGGGCCAGTGCAGGCGATCAGCGTGGCTTGCGGTTGCTGATCAAGGTGCCCACGCCGCTGTCGGTGAAGATCTCCAGCAGCACCGCATTCGGCACGCGGCCGTCGATGATGTGCGAGCTGTTCACGCCACCCTGGACCGCTTCCAGCGCGCACTTGATCTTCGGCAGCATGCCGCCGTAGATGGTGCCGTCGGCGATCAGTTCGTTCACCTGCTCGGTGGTCAGGCCGGTCAGGACCTGGCCTTGCTTGTCCATCAGGCCGGCGATATTGGTCAGCAGCATCAGCTTCTCGGCTTTCAGTGCCTCGGCCACCTTGCCGGCCACCAGGTCGGCGTTGATGTTGTACGACTCACCGTTGGCACCCACGCCGATTGGCGCGATCACCGGGATGAAGTCGCCTTTGACCAGCATGTTCAGCAGGTCGGTGTTGACGCTGACCACTTCGCCGACGTGGCCGATGTCGATGATTTCCGGCTGGGTCATCTCCGGCGTCTGGCGGCTCACGGTGAGCTTCTTGGCGCGGATCAGCTCCGCGTCCTTGCCGGTCAGGCCGATGGCGCTGCCGCCGTGGCGGTTGATCAGGTTGACGATGTCCTTGTTGACCTGGCCACCCAGCACCATTTCAACCACGTCCATGGTCGCCGCGTCGGTGACACGCATGCCGTCGATGAAGTGGCTTTCGATCGACAGGCGCTTGAGCAGGTCGCCGATCTGAGGGCCACCACCGTGCACGACCACCGGGTTGATGCCCACGGCCTTCATCAGCACGATGTCACGGGCAAACCCGGTCTTGAGCTCCTCGCTCTCCATCGCGTTGCCGCCGTACTTGATCACCAGGGTCTTGCCGACAAAACGGCGAATGTAAGGCAGTGCTTCGGACAAAACCTCGGCTACATGGGAAGCGGCATCGCGATCGAGGGTCATGCAGGGCTCCTGTAAGGAACAGATAGTCGGTCAGAACGGCAGTTGCAGCTCAGGGGCAACCCGCAGCAACTGGGCGCGGAAAACATCCTTGATACGTTGCAACTCGGCGTCGCTTTCGGCCTCGAAGCGCAGCACCAGCACCGGCGTGGTGTTGGAGGCGCGAACCAGGCCCCAGCCCTGGGCATAGTCGACCCGCACACCGTCGATGGTGGTCAGGCTGGCTTGGCCCCAGTCGGCGTCGCGTTGCAGTGCATCAATGATGCTGAATTTACCCTCGTCGGTCACATCAATATTGATTTCCGGCGTGGAAATGTCGTTCGGGAATGCGGCAAACAGGCTTTCGGCGTCCTGGCCAGCCTTGCTGAGGATCTCCAGCAGGCGTGCGGCGCTGTAGATACCGTCGTCGAAACCGTACCAGCGCTCCTTGATGAAGATGTGCCCGCTCATCTCGCCGGCCAGCAGCGAACCTGTCTGCTTCATCTTCTTCTTGATCAACGAGTGACCAGTCTTCCACATCAAGGCGCGGCCGCCGTGTTGTTCGATCAGCGGTGTCAGGCGGCGGGTGCATTTGACGTCGAAGATGATCTCGGCCCCCGGGTTACGCGCCAGCACGTCCTGCGCGAACAGCATCAGCAGGCGGTCGGGGTAAACGATGCTGCCGGTGTTGGTCACCACACCGACGCGGTCACCGTCGCCGTCGAAGGCCAGGCCGATATCGGCACCGGTTTGCTTGACCTTGGCGATCAGGTCTTCAAGGTTTTCAGGCTTGCCCGGGTCCGGGTGGTGGTTGGGGAAGTTGCCATCCACCTCGCAGAACAGTGGGATGACTTCGCAGCCCAAGGCTTCGATCAGCTGCGGCGCGATAACGCCGGCAGCGCCGTTGCCGCAGTCCACCACCACCTTGAGCTTTTTCGCCAGCTTCACGTCAGCGACGATCTGCTGGAAGTAGCGCTCGAGGATCTCGACCTTTTCCACACTGCCTTCGCCACGGGTCAGGTCGTTGGTTTTCAGGCGAGTCAGCAGGGCCTGGATCTGTTCGTTGGCCAAGGTATCGCCAGCGATCACGATCTTGAAACCGTTGTAATCCGAAGGGTTGTGGCTACCGGTGAGCATCACGCCGGACTTGCCGGCCAGGACATTGGCAGCGAAATACAGCGCCGGGGTCGGCACCAGACCGACGTCGCTGACCTGGCAACCGGCATCGGCCAGGCCTTTGATCAGTTGCTCGACCAGCATCGGGCCGGACAGGCGGCCGTCGCGGCCGACGGAAATCTGCGGCTCGCCTTGGGCGAGCGTCTGCGCGCCAATGGCGCGGCCGATCCAGTAGGCGGTTTCGGCGTGCAGGGTCTTGCCGACCACGCCGCGGATGTCATAGGCGCGGAAGATGCTGTCGGGCAGTGCGGGGACCAGGTGGGCCATGTCGTTCATCTCTGGAAGCTCCATTAGTCAAAGGCTTTCTGGGCAGGCGCAAACTGAACGCTTGGACGGTGGTTTCATCAGAGAGTTCGCCATCCATGGCCTCAACGGTCGCCGGTCGGCTCAGTGGCTGCCGGAATGGCCGAAGCCGCCGGTGCCGCGCTGGCTTTCATCGAAGGCCTCGACGACTTCAAAATGCGCTTGCACTACCGGTACCAGCACCAGCTGAGCGATGCGCTCGCCAACGGCGATGGTGAATGGCGTGTTGCCACGGTTCCAGCACGACACCATCAGCTCGCCCTGGTAATCCGAGTCGATCAGGCCGACCAGGTTGCCCAGCACGATGCCATGCTTATGGCCCAGACCCGAGCGCGGCAGGATCATCGCGGCCAGGCCCGGGTCGCCGATGTAGATCGACAGGCCGGTAGGAATCAGCAGGGTCTGCCCCGGCTCCAGGACGGTGTCCTCTTTGAGCAGGGCGCGCAGGTCCAGGCCGGCGGAGCCAGGGGTGGCGTATTGCGGCAGCGGAAATTCACTGCCCAGGCGTGGGTCGAGGATCTTGGCTTGAAGAGCGTGCATGTAACTTATTGAACCTGGTTGAGCCGTTCGGCGATGAAGGCGACCAGTTGCCGGGCAATCTTGCCTTTGCTGGTCTGCGCGAAGAGGGTTTGATGCTGCTGGCGGTCGATCACGGTCAGGGCATTTTCCTCGCTGTTGAAGCCGATGCTGGGGTTGGCCACATCATTGGCGACGATCAGGTCGAGGTTCTTGTCCTTGAGCTTGCGCGTGGCGTAATCGAGCAAATGTTCGGTCTCGGCGGCGAAGCCGACGCTGAACGGGCGGTCGGTGCGGCCAGCGATGGTGGCAAGGATATCGGGATTGCGCACCATCTGCAGCAGCATGCCGTCGGCGGTCGTAGGATCTTTCTTGAGCTTCTGTGTGGCAACGACCTCCGGGCGGTAGTCCGCGACCGCTGCCGAGGCGATGAACAGGTCGCACGGCATGGCCGCCTCGCAGGCTGCGAGCATGTCCCGCGCGCTGACCACGTCGATCCGGTTGACCCGGTCAGGGGTCTGCAGGTGCACAGGGCCGGTGACGAGGGTCACCCGGGCACCCGCTTCTGCGGCCGCCTCGGCCAGCGCGAAGCCCATCTTCCCGGAGCTATGATTGGTGATGTAACGCACCGGGTCGATGTTTTCCTGGGTTGGCCCGGCGGTGATCAGCACATGTTTGCCGGTGAGCGCCTGGCGCTTGAAGCTCTCGGCGGCGCACCAGGCCAGGTCGGTGGCTTCGAGCATGCGGCCAAGGCCCACGTCGCCGCAGGCCTGGCTGCCGGAAGCCGGCCCGAACACCTGGATGCCACGGGTCTTGAGCAGGTCGAGGTTGGCCTGGGTCGCCGGGTCGCGCCACATGGCCTGGTTCATGGCCGGGGCCACTGCCACGGTGGCGTCGGTGGCCAGTACCAGGGTAGTCAGCAAGTCGTCGGCCATGCCTTGGGCCATGCGGGCCATGAGGTCGGCGGTGGCGGGGGCGATCAGCACCAGGTCGGCCCATTTGGCCAGTTCGATGTGGCCCATGGCCGCTTCGGCGGCAGGGTCGAGCAGATCCATGTGTACCGGGTGGCCGGACAGCGCCTGCAGGGTCAGCGGGGTGATGAATTCAGCACCACCACGGGTCATGACGACGCGCACTTGCGCGCCGTGCTCCAGGAGTCGGCGAATCAGCTCGGCGCTCTTGTAGGCGGCAATGCCGCCCCCGACGCCGAGAACGATGCGCTTGCGATACAGCCGCTGCATAGGCTTGCCTTTTTCCAGAGAGAGCGGGCAGCGACGAACAGGATTGCCTGCGGCAGAACGTCGCATGTACGAGGCGAAATAGATTAACACAGGGCCTAAACGTGTCGCAGCAGGGCGCAAAGGAGATGCAATGAAGATAAGCGAGTGGCCAGCCGAGGAGCGGCCCAGGGAAAAGTTGATGCAGCGCGGGGTGGGCAGCCTTTCGGATGCCGAATTGCTGGCCGTGTTTCTCGGCTCTGGCGTGCGGGGCCACAACGTCGTGGAGCTGGCGCGGGGGTTGCTCGTCAAGTTCGGCGGCTTGCGCCAGTTGCTTGAAGCTGACAGGGACGCATTCGTTGGGTCGCTCGGGCTTGGGCCGGTGCGGTATGGCCAATTGCAGGCGCTGCTGGAGATCGGGCGGCGCAACCTTGCCACATCGATCGAGCGCGACTGCGCTCTGGAGAGCCCTTTTGCGGTGCGCAGATACCTGAAAGCCATGCTGCGTCATGAGCCTAGCGAAGTTTTTGGCTGCCTGTTTCTGGATAGCAAACACCGGCCGTTGGCTTTCGAAATCCTGTTCAGAGGGACGATCGACCGGGCCAGCATCTACCCGCGGGAAGTGGTGCGCCGTGCGTTGATGCACAACGCTGCGGCGTTGATCCTTTGCCACAACCATCCTTCGGGCAACAGTGAGCCGAGCCAAGACGACGTGCACATGACGCTTGCATTGAAGCAGGGGTTGGCGCTGATCGATGTGCGGGTGCTCGATCACATCATCGTGGGTGATGGGGAGCCGCTGTCGATGGTGGAGCAGGGGTGGATTGTCGCTTAGTGGCTGCCTGTTTGCAGGCTCGACCAATCTCCGGCAAGCCGGCATTTGGTCGAGCCTGCAAAGCCAGGGTTCAGCGCTTCACCGAAACCTTGCTGAAATCCAGCCGCCCGAACGGGCTTGCCTGGTAACCCTCGACGCCCTCGCGCAACAGCGCTGCCGCCGTCGGGTGCGCCAGCGGTACCCACAGCGCCTGCTGCTGGATCAGCGTCTGCGCCTGCTGGTACAACCGGCTGCGTACGCTCTGGTCGTTGGTGGTACGCCCTGCACTGATCAACTGGTCCAGCCGGCTGTCGCAGAACCGCGCGAAGTTGGTCCCCGACTTTACCGCCGCACAGGAAAACTGCGGGCTGAGGAAGTTGTCCGGGTCGCCGTTGTCGCCGGCCCAGCCCATGAACAGCAGGTCATGCTCGCCAGCCTTGGCCCGACGGATCAGCTCACCCCATTCGATCACGCGGATTTCGGCCTTGATGCCGATCTTGGCCAGGTCTGCCTGGAGCATCTGCGCGCCCAGGCTTGGGTTGGGGTTGAGCAGGCTGCCTGACGGGCGGGTCCAGATCGTGGTGCTGAACCCATCTGCGTAACCGGCCTTGCTCAGCAGCGCCTTGGCTCGCTTGAGATCCAGCGGGTAGCCGGGCAGGTCCTTGGCATAGCTCCAGGTGTTGGGCGGGTAGGGGCCGTTGGCGGCGGTGGCGGTGCCTTCGAAAACGGCCTTGAGGTAGGCCTGCTTGTCGAAGGCCAGGTTGATCGCCTGGCGCACTTCGGGTTTGTCCAGCGGCGGGTGCTCGCTGTTGATGGCAACGAAAGCGGTCATGAAGGCCGGTGTCGTGACGACCTTGAGGTTACCGTCCTTGCCTGCTTCGGCAACGTCCAGGGGCTTGGGTGACAGGGCCACCTGGCATTCACCACGCTTGAGCTTCTGCAGGCGTACGTTGGCATCGGTAGTGATGGCGAAGATCAGCGGATCGACCGCAGGCTTGCCATCAAAGTAGTCCGGGTTGGCGCGGTAGCGCACCACGGCGTCCTTCTGGTAGCGCTGGAAGACGAACGGGCCGGTGCCGATCGGCTGGCTATTGAGCTTCTCCGGGGTGCCTGCCTTGAGCAGTTTGTCGGCGTACTCGGCGGAGTAGATCGAAGCAAAGCCCATGCTCAAGGTGGCCAGGAAGGTCGCATCGGGGTGGGTCAGGGTGAAGCGTACGCTGTTCGGCTCCGGCGCCTCGATCGACTTGATCAGGCTGCCCAGTTGCAGTGATTGGGCGTGCGGGTAGCCACCCGGTGCGGTCTTGTGCCAGGCGTGGGCGGGGTAGAGCATGCGCTGGAAGCTGAATAGCACATCGTCGGCATCGAGGGCGCGGGTTGGCTTGAAATAAGGCGTGGAGTGGAATTTGACCCCTTCACGCAGCTTGAAGTCGTACACCAGGCCGTCAGCCGACACTGTCCAGCTTTGCGCCAGGCTGGGGACGACCTTGCCTTGGCCTGCGTCGAACTCGACCAGGCGGTTCATCAGTACGTCGGCCGAGGCGTTGGTGGTGGTCAGCGAGTTGTACTGGACCACGTCGAAGCCCTCGGGGCTGGCTTCGCTGCAGACGCTCAGTGGCGCGGCCTGGGCGATGCCGGCAGCAAGCAGGGAGGTGAGCATTAAGGAAAGGGCGGCGGCACGCATCGTGACTCCTTGGCTGTCAGTGGCCCATCTGCCAGTGCAGTCTGGAAACGTCCTACCCTAGTGTGCGCATCAGGAAATGACCACCCTCTTTTTCTACCGGCTGGCGACGAGTGGTCGACAGTTCGCCGGGCTAGCCGCTATGCTGCTCGCGCACGATTTGTCTCCGACAGATGCTCATCAGCAGTTGTTGCAATGCAGTCTTTCTGGTATAAAGCAGCGCTCTTTTCTAGGGGCTCGGCCTGTCGCATCAGCGGATCCGGTCGGTAAGACCTCCAGAATCACGGCGCCTGGCGCCAAAGACTGAGAGATTAAGCGGCCAACCCATGCCGGGTTGGGCATGTGGTTTTAGAGGGCTGAGTCATGTCGAGAGTCTGTCAAGTTACTGGTAAGGGTCCAGTAACCGGGAACAACATTTCCCACGCAAACAACAAAACCCGTCGTCGTTTCCTGCCGAACCTGCAGCACCACCGTTTCTGGGTTGAATCCGAGAACCGTTTCGTGCGTCTGCGCGTATCTGCCAAAGGCATGCGCGTCATTGACAAGCGTGGTATCGACGTAGTGCTGGCCGAGCTGCGTGCTCGCGGCGAAAAGTTCTAAGGAGAACGTCATGCGTGAATTGATCCGTCTGGTTTCGAGTGCTGGCACTGGCCACTTCTACACCACCGACAAGAACAAGCGCACCACCCCGGACAAAATCGAGATCAAGAAATACGATCCCGTTGTTCGCAAGCACGTGGTGTACAAGGAAGCCAAGATCAAGTAATTGATCGGCGACCTGAAAAAACCCGCATCCGAAAGGACGCGGGTTTTTTTTTACGTGGATGCCAACAAGAAAGGGGCTCCGTCTGGAGCCCCTTTCTTGTAGCGATCAGCAGTGGGTATCAGCTGATGTGCAGGCCGTCGA
Source organism: Pseudomonas sp. BNK-30 (assembly GCF_047456185.1). Lineage (NCBI taxonomy): Bacteria > Pseudomonadati > Pseudomonadota > Gammaproteobacteria > Pseudomonadales > Pseudomonadaceae > Pseudomonas > Pseudomonas sp. BNK-30. The sequence continues at coordinate 4,646,500 of NZ_CP179904.1, read as the reverse complement.
TGGTACCGCCAGCGTCGACACGGATCATCACCCTGTCGGAGCGTATGTCCTTGCTGGTGATGTCGTGTGGGCCGGCGGCGGTCGTCAGGCCGGTCAGCTCGAGGATGTAAGGCTTGACGCTTTCTACATACTGCGAGCCAATCACGTGACGAGCGGCGCCGAGGATGTCGGTAGTCATGATGATTCTCCTTGGATTGTCCTGAATTGGACGCTGCAAGGATCACGCTCTTGGCTTGCCGGGCTGTGGTAATTAATCACCACGCCGGCGTCGCACTCATTTCTGCTCGAACATCACATAAATCTTGCGGCACGGCTCCAGCACTTCCCAGGTGCCCTTGAAGCCGGCCGGAATGACAAACCGATCACCGGCACGCAGGGTCTTGGCGCCGCCATCCGGGTCGCGCAGTACCGAAACGCCCTGCACGATCTCGCAGTATTCATGCTCGGTGTAGTTCACTGTCCACTGCCCGACCTCACCTTCCCAGACACCTGCGGCGAACTGTCCGCACGGGGTGGAATAATGGTTGTAGACAGCCTGGTCCGGCTCGCCCTTGAGGATTTTTTCTGCCGCGGGACGGTAGCGTTCAGCCTCGGTGAGGACTTGGGCGAAGTCGATGATGCTGGCGATGTTCATGGTGCAGCTCCTATTTTTGTTTAATAAAATGCACATCAGTAGGCTTTTAGGCCTTATGTGTCAAATATATTGATAGTTTGCACTGGCTGGTTTAGGGTATCGCTTGCCAGTGTGCGCTTGTCGCCCGGCCAGAATTCTGACAACGCCTGTGAGTCCTCAGTGCGGCGTTGCACCTAAACAAGAGGAGGAGTTTCGTATGACCACCCTGACTCGTGCAGACTGGGAGCAACGTGCCCAGCAACTGAAGATCGAAGGACGTGCCTTCATCAACGGCGAATACACCGACGCCGCATCCGGTGAAACCTTCGACTGCCTGAGCCCGGTCGACGGACGCTTCCTGGCCAAGGTTGCCAGCTGCGACCTGGCCGATGCCAATCGCGCTGTGGAAAACGCCCGCGCAACGTTCGATTCCGGCGTCTGGTCGCAGCTGGCCCCGGCCAAACGCAAGGCCAAGCTGATCCGCTTCGCCGACCTGCTGCGCAAGAACGTCGAAGAGCTGGCGCTGCTGGAAACTCTGGACATGGGCAAGCCGATCGGCGACTCCTCCAGCATCGACGTGCCGGGCGCGGCCAATGCCATCCACTGGACCGCCGAAGCCATCGACAAGGTCTACGACGAAGTCGCGCCGACCCCTAGTGATCAGCTGGGTCTGGTTACCCGCGAAGCAGTTGGCGTGGTCGGTGCCATCGTACCGTGGAACTTCCCGCTGCTGATGGCCTGCTGGAAGATCGCACCAGCCCTGGCCACCGGTAACTCGCTGGTACTCAAGCCATCCGAGAAGTCGCCGCTGACCGCCATCCGCATTGCCCAGCTGGCCATCGAAGCCGGTATCCCGGCCGGTGTGCTGAACGTGCTGCCAGGCTACGGCCACACCGTCGGCAAGGCCCTGGCCCTGCACATGGATGTAGACACCCTGGTGTTCACCGGCTCGACCAAGATCGCCAAGCAGTTGATGGTGTATGCGGGCGAGTCGAACATGAAGCGTATCTGGCTGGAAGCCGGTGGCAAGAGCCCGAACATCGTCTTTGCCGACGCTCCGGACCTGCAAGCCGCCGCCGAAGCTGCTGCCAGCGCCATCGCTTTCAACCAGGGCGAAGTTTGCACCGCAGGTTCGCGCCTGCTGGTCGAGCGTTCGATCAAGGACAAGTTCCTGCCCATGGTGGTCGAAGCGCTCAAGGGCTGGAAGCCAGGTAACCCGCTCGATCCGCAGACCACCGTCGGTGCGCTGGTCGACACCCAGCAGATGAATACCGTGCTGTCGTACATCGACGCCGGCCACAAGGACGGCGCCAAGTTGCTGGCCGGTGGCAAGCGCACCCTGGAAGAGACTGGCGGCACCTACGTCGAGCCGACCATCTTCGACGGCGTGACCAACGCCATGAAGATCGCCCAGGAAGAAATCTTCGGCCCCGTGCTGTCGGTCATCGCCTTCGATACTGCCGAAGAAGCCATCGCCATTGCCAACGACACGCCGTATGGCCTGGCCGCTGGCATCTGGACGTCGGATATTTCCAAGGCCCACAAGACTGCCCGTGCCGTGCGCGCCGGCAGCGTCTGGGTCAACCAGTACGATGGCGGCGACATGACCGCGCCGTTCGGTGGTTTCAAGCAGTCGGGCAACGGCCGTGACAAGTCGCTGCATGCGCTGGAGAAGTACACCGAGCTGAAAGCGACCTGGATCAAGCTGTAAATCCAGGGGGGCTGCGCTACAGCCCCAACGACAGCCGGGCCGGTTCACACCGTCCCGGCTGTGTCGTTTCTGCCATTCAAGAATTCTGCCTGGGAGGCTGCTATGCGCTGGGGAACCTACTTTGCCGTGCTGGCATCGGTGCTGAGCGTCGGGCTCGCGCTCGGCGTGAGCATGCCGCTGGTGTCCCTGCGCCTGGAGGCCTGGGGCTACGGTAGCTTCGCCATCGGCGTAATGGCTGCGATGCCCGCGCTGGGCGTGCTGATTGGTGCCAGCCTGGCCAGCCGCCTGGCCGGCTGGGTCGGCGTGCCTTCGGCTATGCGCCTGTGCCTGTGGGGCGGGGCATTGTCGATTGGCCTGCTGGCGGTGCTGCCCAGCTACCCGCTGTGGCTGGCGCTGCGCTTGCTGATCGGCATGTCGTTGACCGTGGTGTTCATCCTTGGTGAGAGCTGGATCAACCAGTTGGTGGTCGAGCAGTGGCGTGGGCGCCTGGTGGCGCTGTATGGCAGCAGCTATGCCTTGAGCCAACTGGCAGGGCCGCTGGTGCTGGGCTTTCTCGGCTCCGACGATGACTTTGGCTTCTGGGCTGCGACCGGCCTGCTGCTGCTATCGCCCTTGCTGTTGTTGGGTCGTGGCGGCGCGCCGAGTACCGAGGCCTGCAGCGTTACCTTCAGCGACCTGTTCGCCTTCTGTCGCCGGCTGCCGGTGATCGCCTGGGCCATCGCGCTGTTCGCTTCCTTCGAGGCGATGATCCTCACCCTGTTGCCGGTGTATTGCCTGCAGCAGGGCTTCTCCACCGAGCTGGCGCTGTTCATGGTCAGTACTGTGGTGGTTGGCGACGCGGTGCTGCAGTTGCCGATCGGCGCCTTGGCCGACCACATGTCGCGGCGCGCACTGTTCACCGCTTGTGCCGTGACCTTGCTGTGTTCCAGCCTGGCGATTCCGTTGCTTGTGCACACGCCGGCGATCTGGCCATTGTGGGTGCTGTTCGGGGCCAGTGCCGGTGGCCTGTTCACGTTGTCGCTGATACTGATCGGCGAGCGTTATCGGGATGATGCACTTGTGCGGGCCAATGCTCATGTGGCGCAGCTGTGGGGTATCGGCTGCCTGCTGGGGCCGTTGCTGGCCGGTGCGGGTAGCCAGTGGCTCAGTGGCCATGCGTTGCCGCTGCTGATGGCAGTTGGGGCGGCCGGGTTGGTGGTGTTGACCCGGCGGCGCGGTGCCTTCGAGCCTGCTGCCGCCTGAGGCCCTGCGCTACAGCATTTTCTCCAGCCCGACGGCCTTGCTGATCCACGCATTGAACCGCCGCCAGAGCCCGCCGGGCTCTGCCGTCAGGGTGTGCAGTTGGCCGTTGTCCTCGGTCACCCAGGCCAGCTTGTCATTCTCTAGCCTGACCTGATAACTCAGCGCAGGCGCCATGCCCTGAACGGCCAGCTCGCGGGTGTATTCGGCCAGCTCCGGGCTGTCCACCAGCACCCCGACCTCGGTATTCCACAACACCGAACGCGGGTCGAAATTGAACGAGCCGATGAAAGTCTTTCGCCGGTCGAACACGATCGCCTTGCTGTGCAGGCTGGAATCCGAACCGCCATGGAAATTCAGGCGCCCGGCACTGGGGTCACCCGGCTGGCGGCGCAACTCGAACAGCTGCACGCCGTGTTCGAGCAGCGCCCGGCGGTAGGGCGCATACCCGCCATGCACGGCCGGTACATCGGTGGCCTCCAGCGAGTTGGTCAACAGCTTGACCGACGTTCCGGCGTCCGCACGGCCGGTCAGGTACAGCAGCCCGGGCTCGCCAGGGACGAAATAGGCCGAAACCAGGATCAACTCGTGGTGCACGTTTGCCAGGTCAGGGGCCAACTGCTGGCTCATCAGCAGGTGCGGGTCTGGCTCATCGTCTGCCAGCACCTTGCTCGGTGCATCCCACAAGGCCTGGCTGTGGGCCCAGATCAGCTCATTGCGCCAAACATCCAGCCGAGGCTCCGACTGATAGGCCATCAGGCGGTCATACAGCGCCTTGCGCTGCACCCGCGCCTCGGCCAGCGACACCTCCAGGCGGTGGCGGCTGGCGCGCAGGTCGGCGGCATCCGGCAGTTGCCAGAGGAAGTCAGTCACGGGCCGGCTCAGGGCACTGTTCCAGTACTGGTCGAAGCTGTGCCCGAGCTGTTCGGCCACCGGGCCCACGCCGAGCATGTCGATGTCAGTGAAATTCAGGTTGGGCTCAGCATCGAAATACTCATCGCCCAGGTTGCGCCCGCCGACGATGGCCATGCTGTTGTCCACCAGGAACAGCTTGTTGTGCATGCGCCGGTGCTGGCGCGACAGGTTGAACAGGCGGCCCACCGCGCGCGTCACCCCCGTGCTGCGGCCCAGATGCAGTGGGTTGAATACGCGGATCTGGATGTTCGGATGGGCGTCGAGGGTGCCCATGATGGTGTCCAGGCCGTCGCTGGTGGTGTCGTCCAGCAGGATGCGCACGCGTACGCCTCGGTCGGCGGCGCGCAGCAGTTCATGGACCAGGGCCCGGGTGCTCAGGCCGTCGTGGACGATGTAGTACTGCAAGTCGATGCTGGCCTGCGCGTTGCGGATCAGCTCAGCGCGGGCACGGAAGGCCTCGTTGCTGTTGGGCAGCAGACGGAAACCGGACCGTCCTTCATAGGGTGCGGCCTGGCGCAGCACCGAGCGGCCGAAGGCTGAATCTTTGGCCGGCAGTGCCTGGCTGGTCTCGCGGGGTGTACCGACGCTGGCGCAGCCTGCAAGGCCGAGCAGCACCAGCAGCAGGGGCAGAGCTCGCTGGAGTCTCAAGTGTGGATCGTCCTGTGCGGCAAAGGCTTGAGAGGTTGGACCGTATAGGGCGGCGCAAAGTTACCCGTCGGTGTTACTTTGATCCAGTAGACGAAGGGCGGTTTCTCCCACTTTGCGCACCGCGTCCTCGATCTGCGGTGTTGGCCGCGCGGCGAAATTCATCCGCAGGCAGTGGCGGAACTTGCCTGAGGCCGAAAAGATGCTGCCCACGGCAACCTGCACGCCCTGTTCCAGTAAAGCGCGGTTCAGCCGCAACGTGTCGAAATGCTCTGGCAGCTCCACCCACAGCATGAAGCCACCCTGAGGCCGGCTGACGCGCGTGCCAGGCGGGAAGTAACGGTTTACCCAGTCGCTCATCAGGTCGCGGCCGCGCTGGTACTGGCTGCGCATGCGCCGCACATGGGGGTGGTAGTGGCCGCTGGCGATGAAATCGGCAATCGCCAGCTGCGGCTGGGTGGCCGTGCTGCCGGTGCTGATGTACTTCATGTGCAGCACCCGCTCCAGATAGCGCCCTGGCGCCACCCAGCCAATGCGCAGGCCCGGGGCTAGCGTCTTGGAAAACGAACTGCACAGCAGCACGCGACCGTCGTCGTCGAACGACTTGAGAGTGCGCGGGCGGGGGTAGGTGTAGGCCAGGTCGCCATACACATCGTCTTCGAGGATGGCGACGTCATAGCGCTGGGCCAGGTTCAGCAGCGCCTTCTTGCGTGCCTCGGGCATGATGTAGCCAAGCGGGTTATTACAGCTTGGCGTGATCTGGATGAGCTTGATCGGCCACTGCTCAAGCGCCAGTTCCAGGGCTTCCAGGCTGATGCCGGTGATCGGGTCGGTGGGGATCTCCAGCGCCTTCATGCCCAGGCCTTTGAGTGTTTGCATGGCGCCGTGAAAGCTCGGCGAATCGACCGCGACAATGTCGCCCGGCTCGCACACCGCGCGGATGCTGCATGACAACGCTTCGTGGCAGCCGGTCGTCACCACCAGGTCCGCGGGGCCCAGGCGGCAGCCAGAGTCCAGCACCAGGCGGGCAACCTGCTCACGCAGAGCGAGGTTGCCATGGATGTTGTCGTAATACAGCCCCGGCATGTCCTGGCGCCGGCTGAGCTGGGCGAGGCTGCGCAACAAGGGCTTGAGGCTCGGGCTGTCGATGTCGGGCATGCCGCGGCCGAGCTGTATGACGTCTTGACGAGGTGTGCTGCGCACCAGCTCCAATACCTGTTCCCACTGCGAAATGTCCACGGGTCGCTGGGCAGGGCGGCTGACGGCGGGCAGTGCGGCGAGGTGGCGATGGTCGTTGACGAAGTAGCCGGACTTGGGGCGTGGCGACACCATGCCGTTGTCTTCCAGCAGGCGGTAGGCCTGCTGCACCGTACTCAGGCTGACCCCATGTTCCACGCTCAGGGCGCGCACCGATGGCAGGCGCTGGCCGGGGCGGTACAGGCCTTGCTCGATACGGGTGCCGAGCAGCTCGGCGAGGTTCAGGTAGAGCGTCACGGCATACTCCTGTGCTCGATTGCAAGCACGACCAGTACAGTTGCGTAGAAAATACAGCATTCAGCCGCAGATCCGCCAATTCTGTATGGGAATAATAAGCCTGTATTGAATCTGTATTGCCGGTGCTGGCAGCGCGCATGCTTTCTCCACAGTAACCACTGAATGGGAGAACGCAGCGATGGGTGGCATGAGCGATGTGCGCTTGCAACTGTTGGCCAGGGAACTGGAAGCCGGGCAGCAGGCCAAGGTGTTCAACGCCCCGCAAGGGATGGGGCGTTGGGGCCTGATGCTGCATCGCTGGCACACCCGCAGGGCGTTGCTGCAGTTGACCGATGAGCAGTTGCGCGATGTTGGGCTGAGCTGGGAGCAGGCCTTGACCGAGGGGCGTAAACCCTTTTGGAAAGACTGATCAACATGACACTGCGCGGTCCATGCAGGACCGTTCAGGTCTCAAGTCAGCTCTTTGAGCCTGTGCCACAACATCCCCAACGCCAGCAGCGGCGAGCGCAGGTGTTTGCCGCCAGGGAAGGTGATGTGTGGCACCTTGGCGAACAGGTCGAAGCGCCCGCCTTGCTGGCCGCTGATGGCTTCACCCAGCAGGCGCGCTGCCAGGTGAGTGGCGTTGAGCCCATGGCCAGAGTAGGCCTGGGCGTAATAAACATTCGGCTGGCTGGCCAGGCGGCCGACCTGTGGCAGGCGGTTGGCGCCGATGCCGATCATCCCACCCCACTGGTAATCGATGCGCACATCGGCCAGTTGCGGGAACACCTTGAGCATCTTCGGCCGCATGTAGGCGGCAATGTCCTGTGGGTCGCGCCCGGAGTAATGGCAGGCACCGCCGAACAGCAGACGGTGGTCGGCGGACAGGCGATAGTAGTCCAGCGCCACGCGCTGGTCGCACACCGCCATGTTCTGCGGCAGCAATTGGCGCGCGCGTTCCTCACCCAGCGGTTCGGTGGCGATGATGTAGCTGCCGGCTGGCAGCACTTTGCCGCCCAATTCGCGGTTGAGGCCGTTGTGATAGGCGTTGCAGCACAGCACCAGGGTTTTGGCGCGCACCCGGCCTTGGGCGGTGTGCACCTTCACTTCGGGGCCGTACTCGATGCGGCTGACCTCCGATTGCTCGTATAGCTGCACACCAAGGCGGCTGGCCACGGCCGCTTCGCCAAGCGCCAGGTTGAGCGGGTGCAGGTGCCCTGAGCCCATGTCGATCAGGCCGCCGACATAACGGTCGGAGCCGACCACGCTGTGGATATCGTCTTTATGCACCAGGCGCAGTTCGTGCCGGTAGCCCAGGCTGCGCAGTTCATCGGCCTCTTCGGCGAAGCCTTGCAGCTCGCCGGGCTTGTTGGCCAGGTCGCAGTAACCCCAGGTCAGGTCGCAGGCGATGGCGTGGCGCTCGACCCGTTCACGGACGATGTCCACGGCTTCCAGGCCCATCAGCTTCATGCTGCGTACGCCTTCTTCACCGATCACCGCATGGAACTGCTCCAGGCCGTGGCCGACGCCCCGGATAAGCTGGCCGCCATTGCGCCCGCTGGCCCCCCAGCCGAGCTTGCGCGCTTCCAGCAGGATCACCGACAGGCCGCGTTCGGCCAGCTCGATGGCGGTGTTCAGGCCCGAATAGCCGCCGCCAACGATGCACACGTCGGCGCTGTGCTCGCCTTGCAGGAACGGGTGATCGGGGTGTGGCGCGCTGCTGGCGGCGTAGTAGGAGGCGGCGTGCTGCGCGCTGTGGATCATTGGCGGGTCCTGGGTATCGAGACAGAAGTGGGAGGATAAGCCGGGCTTTCGGGGTCGGGCAACCGGCCTCATTCGCGGCAGGCCGACGATGAGGCCTATAATTCAGTCTCAATCTTCAATGTATTCCTCGCCATGTCCTGCAACCGCCACAAGATCCAGTTCCTGCGTGAACTCATCCCTTCCTTCGAATGCGAGCCCGGTTGCCACGACTGTTGTGGCCCGGTTACCACGTCAGCCGAAGAGATGGCCCGCCTGCCGCGCAAGTCGCAGGCTGAGCAGGATGCGGCGCTGCAGCGCCTGGACTGTGTGCACCTGGGGCCCAATGGCTGCACCGTGTATGAAGAAAGGCCGATGATCTGCCGCCTGTTCGGCACTACCCCGCGCATGGCCTGCCCACGCGGCCGTGGCCCGCAACAGATGATCGAGCCGCAAGCCGAGCAGCTCGTCCACCGGCTCATCGCCACCACCCGGCAGGTGCTGGTTTAGCGTCAGTCCGGGATCGGCAGGCAGAGGCTTTCCTTCACCTCCTCCATCACGATGTAGCTCTTGGACTCGCGCACGTGCGGCAGCTTGAGCAGGATGTCGCCCAGCAGCTTGCGGTACGAGGCCATCTCTGAAATGCGTGCCTTCACCAGGTAATCGAAATCGCCCGACACCAAGTGGCATTCCAGCACGTGTGGCAGCTTGAGTACCGCGCGGCGGAACTCCTCGAACGTGTCGCCCGACTTGTAGTCCAGGCTGATTTCCACGAACACCAGCAGGCTGCCCTTCAGGTGCTGAGGGTTGAGCCGGGCGTTGTAGCCCATGATGATGCCCTCACGCTCCAGGCGGCGCACGCGCTCGGTGCAAGGGGTGGTGGAAAGCCCAACTTTCTCGCCCAGTTCGGTGAAGGAAATGCGCCCGTCATTCTGCAGGATCCGCAGGATGTTGCGGTCGATCTTGTCCAGTTCACGCTTGCTCTGGTGCTGGGTTCTCATAGGGGATGCCCCTCCGTGAAAGGCGATTTTGCCGAGAATTCTCGCCAAATATAGGCTTTTATATAGTGAATTGCACTGGGCTGTAATTTTTATACTGCGCGCATCCATGCCATATCAACAAAAATGCGGTGCGCCGCGTGCGAGGGATCAACGATGCGAGTTCTGGTACTTGGTAGCGGTGTAATCGGAACCGCCAGTGCCTATTACCTGGCCCGGCAAGGTTTTGAAGTGACTGTGGTCGATCGCCAACCGGCGGTGGCGATGGAAACCAGCTTCGCCAACGCAGGCCAGATCTCGCCCGGCTACGCCTCGCCCTGGGCTGCTCCAGGCGTGCCGCTCAAAGCCATCAAGTGGCTGCTGGAGCGCCACGCGCCATTGGCCATCAAGCTGACCGGCGACGTTGACCAGTACCTGTGGATGGCACAGATGCTGCGCAACTGCACCGCCAGCCGCTATGCAGTGAACAAGGAGCGCATGGTGCGCCTGTCCGAGTACAGCCGCGATTGCCTCGACGAACTGCGCGCCGAAACCGGTATCGCTTACGAAAGCCGCACTTTGGGCACTACCCAGCTGTTCCGCACCCAGGCTCAGGTTGATGCTGCTGCCAAGGATATCGCTGTGCTCGAGCAGTCGGGCGTGCCCTACGAGCTGCTGGACCGTGATGGCATTGCCCGCGTCGAACCGGCCCTGGCTGGGGTCAAGGACATTCTTGCCGGCGCCCTGCGCCTGCCCAACGACCAGACCGGCGACTGCCAGCTGTTCACCACCAAGCTTGCAGAAATGGCCCTCAAGCTGGGTGTCGAATTCCGCTTTGGCCAGGACATCCAGCGCCTGGACTTCGCCGGTGACCGAATCAATGGCGTATGGGTCGACGGCAAGCTGGAAACCGCCGATCGCTACGTGCTGGCGCTGGGCAGCTACTCGCCGCAGATGCTCAAACCGCTGGGCATCAAGGCGCCGGTGTACCCGCTCAAGGGTTATTCGCTGACCGTGCCGATCACCAACGCCGACATGGCGCCGACCTCGACCATTCTCGATGAGACCTACAAGGTTGCCATCACCCGCTTCGACAACCGTATCCGTGTCGGTGGCATGGCTGAGATAGCCGGTTTTGACCTGTCGCTTAACCCGCGCCGGCGCGAAACACTGGAGATGATCGTCAACGACCTTTATCCTCGCGGCGGTGACCTGAGCCAGGCCAGTTTCTGGACCGGGCTGCGTCCGGCGACCCCGGATGGAACCCCGATTGTGGGTGCCACCGCATTCCGTAACCTGTTCCTCAACACCGGCCACGGTACGCTGGGTTGGACCATGGCCTGTGGTTCCGGGCGCCTGCTGGCTGACCTGATTGCGCGCAAAAAGCCGCAAATCAGCGCTGAAGGGCTGGATATTTCGCGGTATGGCAATACTCGGGAAGTCGCCAAGCAAGGCCATACGGCGCCCGTGCATCAGTAATCGGCCTGCTATACCGGCCTCATCGCTGGCACGCCGGCTCCTACACTGACCCTGTGGGAACCGGCTCGCCGGCGATGAATCCAACACTGTTTTCAACCTGAACCACCATAAGGCTGCCGCCATGCGTCCCGCCCGTGCCCTGATCGACCTCCAAGCCCTGCGTCACAACTACCGCCTTGCCCGTGAACTGACCGGCGCCAAGGCCCTCGCCGTGATCAAGGCCGACGCCTACGGCCACGGTGCTGTGCGTTGCGCCCTTGCGCTGGAAGCCGAAGCCGATGGCTTTGCCGTTGCGTGTATCGAAGAGGCGCTGGAGTTGCGAGCGGCGGGTATCAAGGCTCCGATGCTGCTGCTTGAAGGCTTCTTCGAAGCCAGCGAGCTTTCGCTGATCGCCGAGCACGACCTGTGGTGCGTAGTGCATTCGCTGTGGCAGCTGGAGGCCATCGAAAAGACGCCCGTGCACAAGCCATTGACCCTCTGGCTCAAGCTCGACAGCGGCATGCACCGTGTCGGCCTGCACCCCAAGGACTATCACGAGGCTTACCAGCGCCTGCTGGCCAGCGGCAAGGTTGCGCGCATCGTGCTGATGAGCCATTTCGCCCGTGCCGACGAGCTGGATGCCGATGCCACAGAGCAACAGATTGCCGTATTCGAGGCCGCCCGCCAGGGCTTGGCTGCCGAATGCAGCCTGCGTAACTCGCCCGGCGTGCTGGCCTGGCCTCATGCCCCCAGCGACTGGGTGCGCCCGGGCATCATGCTGTATGGCGCAACACCGTTCGAGGTGGCGCAAGCCCAGGCCGAGCGCCTGCAGCCGGTAATGACCCTGCAATCGCGGGTGATCAGCGTGCGAGAGTTGCCCGCTGGCGAGCCTGTGGGCTATGGCGCCAAGTTCATCAGCCAACGCCCCACCCGGGTGGGTGTGGTTGCCATGGGCTATGCCGATGGCTACCCCCGCCAGGCCCCGACCGGTACGCCGGTGATGGTCGCCGGCAAGCGCAGCCAGCTGATTGGCCGCGTTTCCATGGACATGCTGTGCATCGACCTGACCGACGTGCCCGAAGCCACCATCGGCAGCCCGGTCGAGCTGTGGGGCAAGCACGTGTTGGCCAGTGAAGTCGCCATGCACGCAGGGACAATCCCCTATCAGATCTTCTGCAACCTCAAACGCGTGCCGCTGGACTATTTCGGCGAATGACACGCTGAAGCGGACAGCCTGAGGGGCGGTGTGTTGTAAATACTGAACGGCATTGCCATGATATCGTTCACATTCACCCCGCCATCTCACCGTTTCAGGAGGCTCCAGCTTTGGACGTCGGCGAACGACTGCAAGCCATCCGCAAGCTCAAGGGCCTGTCCCAGCGTGAACTCGCCAAGCGTGCGGGCGTGACCAACAGCACCATCTCGATGATCGAGAAGAACAGTGTGAGCCCCTCGATCAGCTCGCTGCGCAAGGTGCTAAGCGGTATTCCCATGTCCATGGTCGAGTTTTTCTCCGTGGAACTGGAAGCTGAAAGCCACGCCCAGATTGTCTACAAGGCCCACGAACTGATCGACATTTCCGACGGTGCGGTGACCATGAAGCTGGTGGGCAAGTCGCATCCCAACCGTGCCATTGCCTTCCTCACCGAGGTTTACCCGCCGGGTGCCGACACCGGAGCGGAGATGCTCACCCATGATGGCGAAGAGACCGGCATCCTCCTTGAAGGCCGGCTGGAACTGGTGGTGGGCACCGAGACCTTCATCCTCGAAGAAGGTGACAGCTACTACTTCGAGAGCACCCGCCCGCACCGTTTTCGCAACCCTTTCAATGAGCCGGCCCGGCTGATCAGTGCTGCAACGCCGTCGAACTTTTGATCCAGCGCAGTGCATTGATTCGGCAATACCCCTTTCCTGAGTAGGGTCGTTTCACGGCTTCCGGGTTCCCGCTATACTTTTCAACGCTCGCATTACCGTGGCCGCGGGCGTGATTAGCCACCATGAGGGTGTTCGCGTGAACCAAATCAAGAAGATGCTGGCCGTACCAGCAGCCGTATTCGCCCTTTGGGCAATGAGCGCAACCGCTGCGACCAATGATGACATTGCCAAACGCCTTGAGCCGGTTGGCCAAGTGTGCGTTCAGGGCCAGGAATGCAAGGGCATGGAGGTGGCCGCTTCGGCTGGCGGTGGCGGTGCCAAGACACCGGATGAAATCATCGCCAAGCATTGCAACGCCTGCCATGGCAGCGGCCTGCTCGGCGCGCCGAAAATTGGCGACACCGCCGCCTGGAAAGAGCGCGCCGATCACCAGGGCGGCCTTGACGGCATCCTGGCCAAGGCCATCACCGGGATCAACGCCATGCCCCCCAAGGGCACCTGCGCTGATTGCTCGGATGATGACCTCAAAGCGGCCATACAGAAGATGTCCGGGCTTTGAGCCTGGGTTGAATTGCCAATAGCCCGCCTTGCATGGCGGGCTTTGTCTTTGCGCAGGCAACGAACCCGCGCCGGTTCATGTCCAACCCCTGAACCCACGGAAGATTCAGGAGGCCACGATGCACCTCTGCTCCATCGACCATGCAGTCGAGCAGGTCTTGTCACGCCTGCCCGCGCATATCCACATGGGCCTGCCGCTGGGTCTTGGCAAACCCAATGCCTTCGTCAATGCGTTGTACGCCCGGGTGCGCGACCTGCCAGAGCGCCAGTTGACGATCTACACGGCCTTGTCGCTTGGCCGCCCACCATTGGGCGACGGTTTGCAACGGCGCTTCCTCGAGCCCTTCATCGAACGTGTGTTCGCCGATTATCAGGAGCTCACCTATCTCGCCGACCTGCGCAACGACCAACTGCCGCCGAACATCCGCGTCGAGCAGTTCTTCATGCAGCCCGGCGGCCTGTTGCACAGTGATTGCGCACAGCAAGACTACGTCAGCAGCAACTACAGCCATGCAGCACGCGATATCAACGCCAAGGGCCTCAACCTGATCGCGCAACTGGTAGCCGCCACGCCGGAAAAGCCGGTGCACTTGAGCCTGGCCTGCAACCCCGACATCACCCTCGACCTGCTGCCGATGATCGCCAAGCGCCGCGAGGCCGGTGAAACCATCCTCATGCTCGGACAGGTGCATGCCGAGCTGCCCTACATGCCCGGCGATTCGGAGTTGGGCATGGAGGCGTTCGACCTGCTGATCGATCAGGTGGAACAAAGTCGGCTGTTCTCTACCCCGAACATGCCGGTTACCACCCAGGACCATTGCATCGGCCTTCACGCCAGTACCCTGGTGCGCGATGGCGGCACCCTGCAGATCGGCATCGGCGCCATGGGTGATGCCGTGGCAGCTGCGTTGCTGGCGCGCCAAGGCGACAATTCTGGTTACCGAGCACTGATGGGCGAGCTGGATGTAGGGCCGTGGCAAACCCTGATCGAGCGGGAAGGGGGGCTCGATGCTTTCGGCCAAGGCCTCTACGGTTGTAGTGAGATGTTCGTCAACGGCCTGCTGGCTCTCGCCGAAGCCGGGGTGGTGCGGCGCCCTGCTGACGAGCAAGGCGTACTGGTTCACGGCGGCTTCTTCCTCGGCCCGCAGGCGTTCTATCAGCGCTTGCGGGAGATGCCGCTGGAGCAGCGCGCTCAATTTGCCATGACGCGCATCAGCTTCATCAACGAGCTGTATGGCCAGGAAGAACTGAAGCGCCGCCAGCGGCGTGATGCCCGCTTCATAAACACAGTGTTCACCATGACCCTGCTCGGCGCGGGGGTAGCCGACCAGTTGGAGGATGGCCGCGTGCTCAGCGGCGTGGGCGGGCAATACAACTTCGTCGCACAGGGACACGCGCTGGAGGGCGGGCGATCCATCCTGTTGCTGCGCAGTTGGCGCGAGGCCGGCGGCGAGGTCAGCTCAAACCTGCTCTGGGCCTACGGCCATTGCACCATCCCCCGGCACTTGCGCGACATCGTCGTGACCGAGTACGGCATCGCCGATTTGCGTGGGCAGACTGACAGCGAAGTGATCGCACGGCTGCTGGCGATCAGTGATTCGAGGTTCCAGGGCGATCTGATCGAGCAGGTCAAGAAAGCCGGCAAGCTCGCAAAAGACTTTCAGCTGGATGCGCGGTTTACCGACAACACGCCTGAGCGACTTGAGCAAATCAGGGCACGGCATGCGCGGCTGTTCCCGGAGTATCCGTTGGGGACTGATTTCACGGCCGAGGAACGGGACTTGTTGCGGGCTTTGAACTGGCTCAAAAGCAAGTTCAGGTTGAGCGAGGTGCTGGAGCTGGGCAATGCAGCGCTGGATGCGCCGGGGCCGGAGGGGTATGCGGCGCAGTTGGCGCGCATGCAGCTGGATGAGCCACGAGGGCTCAAAGACGAGCTGTATCAGCGGTTGCTATTGGCAGGATTGGCGGCGACGCGGTGATTGCCGGGGCTGCTTTGCAGCCCATCGCGACACAAGGCCGCTCCTACAGAAGCTCGGTGGTCCTGTAGGGGCGGCCTTGCGTCGCGATGGGCCGCATAGCGGCGCCAATGGCTGTCACTCGATGAAGCTGACCACGCCACCTTCCAGCGACTTCACCCGGGCCAGCGATTCAACGCGGTAACCCTGGCCGTCCAGCTCGGCACGGCCGCCCTGGAACGACTTCTCGATGACGATACCCAGGCCGGCCACGGTGGCACCGGCCTGCTTGATGATCGAGATCAGCGCCTGCGAGGCTTTGCCGTTGGCCAGGAAGTCATCGATCACCAGCACGCGATCGCTGCTGTTGAGATGGCGCGGCGAGATCGCCACGGTGTTCTCGGTCTGCTTGGTGAAGGAATACACCGAGGCAGTCAGCAGGTTTTCGGTCAGGGTCAGGGACTGATGCTTGCGCGCGAAGATCACCGGAACGCCCAGCTTCAGGCCAGTCATCACCGCCGGCGCAATACCCGAGGCTTCGATGGTGACGATCTTGGTCACACCGGCATCGGCGTAAAGGCGGGCGAACTCGTCACCGATCAGCTGCATCAGCGCAGGGTCGATCTGGTGATTGAGAAACGCATCGACTTTGAGAACCTGATCGGAAAGCACGATGCCTTCGTCGCGAATCTTCTGCTGCAGTGCTTCCACTGTGTATCTCCGATGTAGCAAATGTGGCCGCAAAGAGCGGCAGAGTTAAAGAGTAATGGTTGATCAGCGTTTGAGCATTGCCCGGATATCGGCCAGTGCGTTGTTGCCACGCGCGGCTTTGACTTCCACTGGCGCATCGTCCAGGCCTTCCCAGGCCAGGTCGTCCGGGGGCAGTTCGTCGAGGAACCGGCTGGGCGTGCAGTCGATGATTTCGCCGTACTGCTTGCGTTTGGCAGCGAAGGTGAAGGCCAGGGTCTGGCGGGCGCGGGTAATGCCCACGTAGGCCAGGCGGCGTTCCTCTTCGATGGTGTCGGCTTCGATGCTCGAGCGGTGGGGGAGGATTTCCTCCTCCATGCCCATGATGAACACGTAAGGGAATTCCAGGCCTTTGGACGCGTGCAGGGTCATCATCTGCACGCCCTCGGCGTTTTCTTCCTCTTCCTGCTGGCGCTCGAGCATGTCGCGCAGCACCAGCTTGCCGATGGCGTCCTCGATGGTCATGTCACCCTCTTCGTCCTTCTCGAGGGTGTTCTTCAGCGCTTCGACCAAGAACCAGACGTTGCTGATGCGGAATTCCGCAGCCTTGTCGCTCGCCGTTTGCTGGCGGATCCAGTTTTCGTAGTCGATGTCGCGGATCATCTCGTGCAGCGCGGCGATCGGATCTTCCAGGGCGACTTTGTGGCGCACGCCGTCGAGCCAATGCTTGAAACGCTGCAGACGCTCGGTATAACGCGCGTCCAGGTGCTCGCCCAGGCCCAGTTCCTCGCTGGCGGCATACATCGAGACGCCCCGTTCGGTGGCGTAGTTGCCAAGCTTTTCCAGGGTGGTCGAGCCGATCTCGCGGCGCGGTACGTTGATCACCCGCAGGTAGGCGTTGTCGTCATCCGGGTTGACCAGCAAGCGCAGGTAGGCCATCAGGTCCTTGACCTCCTGACGGCCGAAGAAGCTGTTGCCGCCCGACAGGCGATACGGCACCTGGTGATGCTGCAGTTTCAGCTCGATCAGCTTGGCCTGGTAGTTGCCGCGGTAGAGGATGGCGAAGTCGCTGTAAGGGCGGTTGGTGCGCAGGTGCAGGGTGAGGATTTCCATGGCCACACGCTCGGCCTCGGCTTCCTCGTTCTTGCAGCGGATCACACGGATCTCGTCGCCCACGCCCATCTCGCTCCATAGCTGCTTCTCGAACGCATGCGGATTGTTGGCGATCAGCACGTTGGCGCAGCGCAGGATGCGGCTGGTGGAGCGGTAGTTCTGTTCGAGCATGACGATTTTCAGGGAAGGGTAATCTTCCTTGAGCAGCATCAGGTTCTCGGGGCGCGCACCACGCCAGGCGTAGATCGACTGGTCATCGTCACCCACTACTGTGAATTGGTTGCGCATGCCGATCAGCATTTTCACCAGCAGGTACTGGCTGGCGTTGGTGTCCTGGTATTCGTCCACCAGCAGGTAGCGCACGCGGTTCTGCCAGCGCTCCAGCACTTCTGGGTGCTCCTGGAACAGCTTGACCGGCTGCAGGATCAGGTCGTCGAAGTCCACCGCGTTGAACGCCTTGAGCGTGCGCTGGTAGTGGGTATAGACAATGGCAGCGGTCTGCTCGCGCGGGTTGCGCGCTTTTTCCAGGGCTTCGGCGGGCAGGATCAGGTCGTTCTTCCAGGCACCGATCATGTTCTTGATCTCGTCGATGCCATCGTCGCCGGAATATTCTTTCTGCATGATGTCCGACAGCAGCGCCTTGATGTCGGATTCGTCGAAGATCGAAAAGCCCGGCTTGTAGCCCAGCTTGTCGTGCTCCTTGCGGATGATGTTCAGGCCCAGGTTGTGGAAGGTACATACCGTCAGGCCCCGGCCTTCCCCCGGGCGCAGCAGGGTGGCGACCCGTTCCTTCATCTCGCGCGCGGCCTTGTTGGTGAAGGTCATCGCGACGATGTACTGGGCACGGATGCCGCAGTTCTGGATCAGGTGGGCAATCTTGCGCGTAATCACGCTGGTCTTGCCGGAGCCTGCACCGGCGAGCACCAAAAGAGGGCCGCCGACGTAGTCACGGGCTTCCTGTTGCCTGGGATTGAGTCGGGACATGCTAGAAACCGGGGGTCGCCAGAAAATAGCCGCGCATTCTAACAGGCATGGGGCCATTGTGGCGCGACCGTCTGACGTCTGAGTCAGACTTTGTATCGCGCATAGCATTAGTCAGGCTCATGCTATTCATGGAAAAAATCGTATTTGCTGGTTTATCCACTTTCGAGCAGGATGCACGTCAAAATGTGTCGGGACGCGCTGTGGGCAAGGATATGTCTAAAAGTGAAAATCATTTTCATTTATCCAGTAGCATACCCGGCCTCCCTCGTGCCACCGTCCCCGCTTTAAGGAGCCCGCTTGTCCACGCCTGTCGAACCTTTGCGTTTGCTGTTGTTGGCTGATGAGCCGGAATGGGCCGCCGTGTTGCGCGAATGCCTGCTGCCGCTGAACGGTGCGGCGGTACTGCTGACTGCGCCCAACTGGGCAGCAGTCGACAGCCTGTTCAGCCAAGACCGCCAGGCCGTGATCCTGGCCACCCAGGCCCTGCAACCCGCGCCGGGGCGCTGCGAGCTGCCAACCATCCTGTTGCTCGACGATGAGCCGGTGGCCCCACCCACGGGCGTCAGCGACTGGCTGGTGCGCAGCCAGCTCAATGCCGATGCGCTGCGCCGTTCGCTGCGCCACGTGCGCGAACGTGGCGTGCTGGTGGCCACCTTGCAGCGCCTGGCCGAGCAGGACCCGCTGACCGGCATCGCCAACCGCCAGGGTTTTCAGGCCCTGTTGACGGCACGGCTGGCTGAGAATGACGGGCGCGGGGTAGCCCTCGGGCACCTGGACCTGGACAACTTTCGTCATGTCAACGATGCCCTCGGCCACCAGGGTGGCGACCGGCTGATCCTGCAGGTGGTGTCACGCCTGAAGCAGCAACTGGAGGCCGGCGACCAGCTGGCGCGCCTGGGCAGTGATGAATTTGCCCTGCTGATCGACACCCGTCGCGACACCGGCCGGGCCGAGCGCATCGCTGAACGCATCGTCGAAGCCCTGGCCGAGCCTTACTGGATCGACGGCGAAAGCCTGTTGCTTGGCTGCAGCCTGGGCCTGGCCCACGCCCGCGCGCAAAGTGGCGCCGACCCGTTGATGTGGCATGCGCACATCGCCATGCGCCAGGCCAAGAGCAGCCAGGGCTGTACCTTTCATGTGTTCAATGAGCGGATCAACCGCAACGCCCGCAGCCTTGCCGACCTGGAAGGCGAACTGCGCAGGGCCCTGCGCCGTGATGAACTGGAGCTGCACTACCAGCCGCGACTGAACCTGGCCGATGGCAGCATCGTCGGCCTGGAGGCGCTGGTGCGCTGGCGTCATACCGAGCGCGGCCTGTTGCCGCCGAGCGAGTTCGTGCCGCTGGCCGAGCAGAGCGGGCTGATCGTACCGTTGGGCTACTGGGTTATCTCCCGTGCCCTGCGTGACATGCAGGCCTTGCGCGAGAGCGGCCTGGCACCACTGCACATGGCGGTCAACCTGAGCTTTCGCCAGTTCCAGGACAGCCAGCTGCTGGCCACCCTGAGCCGGCTGATCATCGAGCATGGCGTCGATGCCCGCTGGCTGGAGTTCGAGCTGACCGAAACGGCGGTCATGCGCCGCAATGAGCTGGTCCGCCAGACCATGGATGCCCTGGGGCGCCTGGGCGTGCGCTTCTCGCTCGACGACTTCGGGACCGGCTTCTCATCCTTCGTGCACCTGAACAGCCTGCCGATCACCTTGCTGAAGGTCGATCGCAGCTTTGTCGCCGAAATGGAGATGCGCGAGGAAAACCGCAAGCTGGTGCACGCGATGATCAACCTGGCGCACAACCTCAACCTCGAGGTGGTGGCCGAGGGCGTTGAAAGCCCTGAGCAGATGGCTTTGCTACGTGAGTTTGGCTGTGACCAGGTGCAGGGGTTTCTGGTCAGCAAGCCACTGCCGGTGGATGAGCTGGTGGAATATCTGTCGAGAAGCACCCCGGCTCAGGTGGTGAGTCTTTGAAGCTGTAGGGGAGGGCTTTGCCCTCCTTTCGCGACGCAAGGCCGCTCCTACGCAGATGGTTGTGCAAAGCTCCACATCAGTGGAAGACAGGGAATCGTGCTCGAACTATGCTTTTTCATGGACTCGCCCTCGCTGCCGTTGGCTTCTTAGAACGCCACCGTGGCACTGTGATGCCTCGGCGGGGGCGAGTCCATCGATTACAAGCAGTGCAAGACAGCACCGGCAATCATGCAGGTATCACCGCTTTTCCAGTTACACCTGCTTTCCCCAGCATCCGCTTCATCCGCCATTCAAAGGCCAGGGTCAGCGCCACCGAAGCACACGCCAGCCCCAACGCCAGGCCCCACCACACACCGACCGCGCCGCCACCCAGGTTGAAGGTCAGCAACCACGCACTCGGCGCTCCGACCAGCCAGTAGCAGCAAAGCCCGATCAGGAAGGTGGTCTTGGCGTCCTTCAACCCACGGATCGAGCCCATGGCTATGGTCTGCACGCCATCGAACAGCTCGAACCACGCCGCCACCATCAGCAAGCTCACCGCCAACTGGTAGATCGGCGCAAACGCCGGATCATCGCCATCGATGAACAGGCTCACCAGCATCTCCGGGCGCAGCCAGAACAGTGCCGCGAAGGCGAACATGATCAGCGCGCCAAAGCTGATGCCTACCCGCCCGGCACTGCGCGCCGCCAGCAGGTTGCCGGCACCGTAATACAGCCCTACCCGCATGGTCACTGCATACGAGAGCCCGGTCGGCACCATGAACGCGGTCGAAACGATCTGCAGGGCAATCTGGTGGGCCGCAAGCTCGGTGCTGCCAAGCACCCCCATGCACAGGGCGGCAAAGGCGAACAGGCCGACCTCTACCATGTAGGTGCCCCCGATCGGCAAGCCCAGGCGCCACAGCTCGCGCAAGGCTGGCAGCGAAGGGCGCGACAGGCCCTTGCGCAGTGGGTAGGCCGCGTAAGCCGGGTGCCAGCGGATGTACAAGGCCAGCGCGATGGCCATGCCCATCGACACCACGGCGGTGACCAGGCCGATGCCCATCAGGCCAAGCTTGGGCAGGCCGAACATGCCTTCGATCAGTGCGACGTTGAACAGGTAGTTGAGCACCGTGCCGACCAGGCTGATGACCATCACCGGGGTCGAGCGGCCCAGGGCGCTGGTGAAGCCGCGCAGGGCCATGAAAGTCAGGTAGCCCGGCAACGCCAGTGGCAACAGGGTAAGGAACTCGGTGGCCGCAGCAACGTTTTCAGGTTGTTGGCCGAACAGCAGCAACACCGGTTTCAGGTTCCACAGCGCCAGTGCGGCCAGCAGCGCCAGCCCCCAGGCCAGCCACAAACCGTTTTGCGCCAGCCGCGTGGCGCCCTCGATGTCATTGGCTCCCTTGCGGATCGCCACCAAGGTGCCGACCGCGGCGATTACCCCCAGGCAGAAGATCGACACGAACGAATAGCTCGCCGCCCCCAGCCCGCCGCCGGCCAGCGCCTGGGGGCTGATGCGGGCCATCATCAGGGTGTCGGTCAGCACCATCAGCATGTGCGCCAACTGCGAGGCAACCAGCGGCCCGGCCAGGCGCAGCAAAGCCTTGAGTTCTGTGGTGGGCGCAACGTGCATGGGGGCGGTCCTTCCGACTCTGTGAGCGAGGGACGATTCTGAGGCTTCGGTCAACTTTGCACAAAAGGATAAAAACGATGATTGGCATGAGTTGAACTCATGCATATATGATTCTACGCATTCCTTCTCTGCCCCGTATGCAGGTGCCATATGTCCCGTCAGCTGCCTGCGCTGTATGCGCTGCGCGCATTCGAAGCCGCCGCCCGGCTCAGCTCGTTCACCCGTGCCGGCCAGGAGCTTTCGATCACCCAGAGTGCGGTCAGTCGACACATCCGTACCCTGGAGGAGCACTTTGCCTGCCGCCTGTTCATCCGCAGCGGCCGCAGCCTGCAGTTGACCGAAGCCGCGCGGGTGCTGCTGCCCGGCGTGCGTGAGGGCTTTGCCGCGCTGGAGCGCGCGTGCGACACCTTGCGCGGTGAGGACGACATATTGCGCATGAAGGCGCCGTCGACGCTGACCATGCGTTGGCTGCTGGCGCGCCTGAGCCAGTTCCGGCACTTGCAGCCGGGCAATGAAGTGCAATTGACCAGCGCCTGGATGGACGTAGACCACGTGGACTTCAACCAGGAACCTTTCGACTGCGCGGTATTGCTCAGTGACGGCGTTTTTCCGCCGGACTGGGAGGTACGCCGGCTGTTTGCCGAGCTACTGATCCCGGTGGGCGCACCCGACCTGCTCAAGGAAGGCCCTTTGGACGAACGCCGGCTGGCCGGGATCGAACTGCTGCACCCGACCCCCGACAAGCGTGACTGGCGCGAATGGCTGGAGCGCATGGGGCTGGCAGACACTGTTTCACTCAAGGGTGGGCAGGTGTTCGACACGCTGGAACTGGGGATGATCGCGGCGGCGCGTGGCTACGGGATATCCATGGGTGACCTGCTGATGGTCGCCGAAGATGTCGCGCATGGTCGTTTGAGCCTGCCATGGCCGACGGCGGTGCCCAGCGGCATGGATTATTACCTGGTGTGGCCGCGGACCCGGCCGGGTGGTGAGCGGTTGCGGCGGTTGAGCGTGTTTTTGCAGGAAGAGGCGCAGGCGGTGAATTTGCCGGCTGTGCACATCCTGCCGACTATTTGATTGCCTGCACTGGCCCTATCGCCGGCAAGCCGGCTCCTACAGGTGGGGCGGTGCAGACGAAGAAAACGTTTGCGAATATCCGGGTCCGACACTCAAGTATTTGCCAGCGACGCCGATCTAGTTGCACCAGCGTCCCGGAAGAGGGCGCGATTCTCCGTTGACAACAGCGGTCGGTCGGGGTGATCAGGATGATCCGGGCCGCCTGCCAGGAGCTTCCCATGTCTCAACCGCGTGCCCGAATCGCCTCGCAGCTTGGTATCGCCCTCGCCATCGTGCTGGCGCTGGTGATCACCGGCAGTACTCTGTTCGCCCTGCGTTCCCTGGACGACGCCAACCTCACCACTCGCCAGGAACACCTGGCCAGTGAAGCGCGACTGTTGGCCGATCAGCTTGAAACCTTCCACGGTTCGCTCAAGGACAACACCCAGCGCCTGAGCGGCCTGTTCGAGCGCCGCTTCGCTTCGGGGCTGTCGCTGCATGCCGGCGAAACCGTGCAGGTGGCCGGCCAGGCCACACCGGCGCTGTACCTGGGTGATCACCTGCTCAACAACGACTTCCAGCAGGTCGATGAATTTCAGCAGATGACCGCAGGGGTAGCGACCCTGTTCGTACGCAGCGGCGACGACTTTGTACGCATTAGCACCAACCTGAAAAAGCAGGATGGCAGCCGGGCCATCGGCACCCAGCTCGACCGCCAGCACCCGGCCTACGCGAAACTGATGGCTGGGCAGACCTACGTCGGCCGTGCCCTGCTGTTCGAGCGCAATTACATGACCCGTTATGTGCCGGTGACTGATGGCAGCGGGCGGGTGATCGCGGTGCTGTTCGTTGGCTTCGACTATACCGACGCGCAGAACGCGCAGTTCGCCAACCTCAAGCGCTTCCGTATTGGCGATACCGGCTCGCTGGCCTTGCGCGACGAGCAGGGCAAGTGGCTGGTACCCCCGGCCAATGCCGACCAGCCTCTGTACAGCGCTTCTGCGCCCTTTGCCGAAGGCCCTTGGACGGTAGTAGCCAGCATGCCCTTGGAAGAAATCCGCGCGGTGACCTGGGATGTTGGCTTGCGCCTGGCCATCGGCAGTTTGCTGGCGATGTTGCTGGCAGTGGCCGCCACGCTGTGGCTGTTGCGCCGCAAGTTGCGCCCGCTGGATGACCTGGTGCGCCAGGCCGAGGCGCTGGGCGCAGGCGACCTGAGCGCCCGCCTGGCCGTGACCAGCCATGACGAGATCGGCCAACTGGCACGCAGCTTCAACAAGATGGGCGAAGCGTTGGCGACCATGGTCGAACACATTCGCGGGGCCTCCGAGCAGGTCAGCGGCCGCGCCCGCTCGCTGTCTGGCCTGTCGGCCGGTGCCTGCGAAGGCATGGACCAGCAGTCCGGCGAAATCACCAGCATGGCCGGTGCGGTAGAGGAGTTCAGCGCCACCTCGATGAACATCGCTGACAACATGGCGGGCACCGAGCGCATGGCCCGTGACAATGCCCAGCAGACCCGTATTGGCCGTAGCGCGATGGATGAAGCGTCGAGTTCGTTGCGCCAGATCGCCGAGGCACTGGGTGGCACTGCAACCGTGATGGACACACTGGGTGCACGCTCCCAGGAAATCGGCGGCATTGTCGGGGTGATTACCGCCATTGCCGAACAGACCAACCTGCTGGCGCTCAACGCGGCCATCGAAGCGGCGCGCGCAGGGGAGCAGGGCCGTGGATTTGCCGTGGTGGCTGACGAGGTACGTGGCCTGGCAGCCCGTACGCGTCAAGCGACCGATGAAATCTCCGTGATGATCGCCAGTATCCAGCAGCAGACCGACCATGCCATCAGCACCCTGGAGCAGGGCAATCAGTTGATGCAGGAAGGCCTGGCACGCAACGACAAGGTGGCCGAGGCGCTGGCGCGTATTGACGAGCAAAGCCGCGTCGCGGGTGAGCAGTTTACCGTGATCAGCACTGCTACCCAGGAGCAGAGCAGCACCGCAACCGTGCTCAGTCGCAACCTGCAGAGCATTGCCCAGGCCAATAGCGAACAGCGTGACGTGGCCAATGAGCTGGCCTTTACCGCAA
The DNA here is from genome assembly GCF_047456185.1 of Pseudomonas sp. BNK-30. NCBI lineage: Bacteria > Pseudomonadati > Pseudomonadota > Gammaproteobacteria > Pseudomonadales > Pseudomonadaceae > Pseudomonas > Pseudomonas sp. BNK-30. The sequence continues at coordinate 4,621,842 of NZ_CP179904.1, read as the reverse complement.
AGGAGCTGGAAGGGCTGGCGGCGCAGTTGCGCCAGGAAGTCGATCGGTTTCGTTGAAACCCCAGGGGCCGCTGCTACACCCCCCCGGTAGGAGCGGCCTCGTGTCGCGAAAGGGGCGCAAGGCGCCCCCAACAATCCTGACCCTTACCCCAACGCCAGGTTCAACGCCTGCGCACAAGCCTGCAACGAGCGCTGCTCACTCTGCGCATACAACGCCAGCTCATCCTGCACCTGCAGCCCCAACGCCGCCTCGAAGGCCTCGCGGTTGGCGTTGCTGCCATACTCCGCCTGTGCATCGTCACCCAGGTTGGACTGGAAGATCCCCGCCGCACTCACTGGCAAGAAGTCCTCGTAGACCAGCGCCTCGAAGTGCACATGGCCCGCCTCGATCAAACCCTCCAAAGTGGTCGGGCGATCAGCCTGCTCGCGTGCAGCCAGGCCCTTTTCGGTCGCGAAATAGCGGAAGTACGCCAGCCCTTGCTCACGCATCTGCGCCAGGTCATCCGGGAACTCGGCAAACTGCTCTTTTAGCAGTGCCATGTAGCGCTCGGCATTGGCCTCGGCCGGTGCACCGCCCAAGGCCGCACGGGTAGCGTCGAGCAGCTTGTCATACAGCTGCCGGCCTTTGGGCGTGAGTGCCGCGCCGCGCTGCTCGATCTCGCCGAAACGTGCGGTGTGGCTGCCTTCGCTAGCGTGTTGGTCACTGAACGCAACCTTCTCCTGAAGAGCCTTGAAGCTGGTCTGGCGCAGCAGGATCGGGTGGCGGCGAGTGGGCGGGCCTTCGACAACGGCTTTGGGCGGGATACCCTTGGCCGGCATGCCCAACTGGATCGCATCGATGTCCAGGGTGCGCGGGGTCAGGTGATTGATGTGCGGCCCCTTGAACGCCACCACGTCAGCGATCAGGCGGTGCTGGTCGTGCAACTGCTGGTATTGCTCGGCGGTGACCGTTGCATCCTTGTGCCAGCGGAAGGTATGCAGGGCTTGCTGCACGAACGCTTCGGCGTCGGCCGCGTTCAGGCCGCCATCGCGCTCGCACTGGGCGATCAGCTCAAGGGCGCGGGCGGTGAAAATCTTGCGCTTGGCCAGAAGGGTCTGTGCCAACTCACGCAGTGCGGGATTGTCGATCAGTTCCAGGCGCAGCAGTGAGGTGAATACGCGGAACGGGCTGATGTGCAGTGCCTGTTCGTGCACGGCGCGAAACGCAGTGGAGTGCACAGGCACGCCGGCGCTGCTGAGGTCGTAATACCCGACCGGTTGCATGCCCATGACCGCGAACAACCGGGCGATGGTGGCCAGCTCTTGTGCTGTGCCGACGCGTATGGCGCCGTGGCGCTCCTGGTCCAGGCGCTCGACCTCGCCGGTCCAGCGCAGGGCCTGGGCCACCTCTGGCTGCTGGGCCATGACCTGCTGGTTGATTTCGCTCACCAGCTCCAGCAGCGTGCCGTACAGCGGCACTTCCTGTTTGTACATGAGCGACATGGCGGCAGAGAACTGCGCGCGGATGCTGTCGGGGCTGACGAAATCGTGGGCGGGCATCGCTAGCTTCCTGGTTGGGTTCGGACGCTTACATGAAAGCTGGGAATGCACTATGGCCACAAGCGAAAAAAAGTGGCTGTATCATTCCTTTTTTGATCGATCGTCAGGGCCATTCGCGACACAAGGTGAGCTGCTGTTTGTAGGAGCGGCCTTGTGTCGCGAATGGGCCGCAAAGCGGCCCCGGCAATCTCAAGCCTGAAGCTGCTCATGAATCCATTCCACCAATGCCCGCACCTTGGGCACCTCCGCCGCATGTTCGGCATACGCCAGGTAATGCGCCCCGGCACTGCGCATCGCATGGTTCCACGGCACCACTAGGCTCCCTTCCGCCAGTTCCTTGGCCGCCAGGTAACGCGGCACCAGCGCTACCCCACAACCCGCTTGCGCCGCACTTAGCGCCATGTAGAAGGTATCGAACCGCGGCCCGTGGTAGGAGCTGACGCTGTGTAGCCCCAGCTCCAGGAACCACTCATGCCAGGCCTCCGGCCGCGACGTGCTTTGCAGCAGCACCAGGTCGGCCAGTTCCGCAGCATCGCCCAGCGTGCGCCCGGCCAGCAGCTCCGGCGCACACACCGGCACCACCTCCTCGCGGAACAGCTCGATGCAGGTTGCCCCCGGCCAGGTGCCTTGCCCATAGAAAAACACCACATCCGCCGATCCCTGCAGCAAGGCAAACGGCTCCATCTCGTTACGGATGTCCAGGTGGATGTTCGTGTGGCGCTTGCCGAAGCCCTTGAGGTGCGGGATCAACCAGCGCACGCCAAAACTCGGTTGAGTGGCTACCTTCAATATCTCGGTCTGCTCGCCATAGGTCAGGACATAGCGGCTGGACATGTCCACCTGCGTGAGAATCTTGTTGACCTCGGCCAGGTACAGGCTGCCGGCGGGGGTCAATTGCAAGCGCCGGCGGATACGCAGGAACAGGTGGTGGCGCAGCATTTCTTCGAGCTGTGCGACCTGCTTGCTGACCGCGCTCTGGGTCAGGTGCAGCTCTTCGGCGGCACGGGTGAAGCTCAGGTGGCGGGCTGCAGCTTCGAAGCACTGCAGGGCGGTCATGGAAGGCACCAGGCGTTTGGACATAGCGGTCTCTGCGGCTCAAATCATTACCTGACGGAATGATATGCGGAATAAAGGTCGTTTGTTGCACTGGTGTGATCGGATTAATACTGATCCACATCATTTTTCCACCCCATCACCCGATGTAGGAGAAGCACAATGGTTGCTGGATTGCTCGAGCGCCTTGGCGTTGCCGCCACGGCTTACACCCAGGGCGACTACCCTGTTCACACCCCGATCGACGGTAGCCAGATCGCCTCGGTGAAACTGCTTGGCAAGGCCGAGACCACCGCCCGCATCGACCAGGCGCAGAGTGCCTTCGAAGCCTGGCGCAGCGTGCCGGCCCCGCGCCGTGGCGAACTGGTGCGCCTGTTCGGTGAAGTGCTGCGTGAACACAAGGCCGACCTCGGCGAACTGGTGTCGATCGAAGCGGGCAAGATCACTCAGGAAGGCCTGGGTGAAGTCCAGGAAATGATCGACATCTGCGATTTCGCCGTTGGCCTGTCCCGTCAGCTGTACGGCCTGACCATCGCGTCCGAGCGCCCTGGCCACCACATGCGTGAAAGCTGGCACCCGCTGGGCGTGGTCGGCGTGATCAGCGCCTTCAACTTCCCGGTTGCCGTATGGGCCTGGAACACCGCGCTGGCCCTGGTGGCCGGTAACTCGGTGGTATGGAAGCCTTCCGAGAAGACCCCGCTGACCGCGCTGGCATGCCAGGCGCTGTTCGAAAAAGCCCTGAAAGCCTTTGGCGATGCCCCGGCTGGCCTGGCACAGCTGGTCATCGGTGGCCGCGAAGCCGGCGAAGCCCTGGTGGATGACCCGCGCGTGCCGCTGGTCAGCGCTACTGGCAGCACCCGCATGGGCCGTGAAGTCGGCCCGCGCGTTGCTGCCCGTTTCGGCCGCAGCATCCTGGAACTGGGCGGCAATAACGCCATGATCCTGGCGCCGAGCGCCGACCTGGACCTGGCCGTGCGTGGCATCTTGTTCTCCGCTGTTGGCACCGCCGGCCAGCGCTGCACCACCCTGCGCCGCCTTATCGTGCACCGCTCGATCAAGGACGAAGTGGTTGCCCGCGTCAAAGCGGCTTACGGCAAAGTGCGCATCGGTGACCCACGCAAAGACAACCTGGTGGGCCCGCTGATCGACAAGCTGTCGTTCGATGCCATGCAGGGCGCGCTGGCCAAGGCCCGCGACGAGGGTGGCCAGGTATTCGGTGGCGAGCGTCAGCTGGCCGACCAGTTCCCGAACGCCTATTACGTTTCGCCGGCCATCGCCGAGATGCCCGCGCAGAGCGATGTGGTGCGCCATGAAACCTTCGCGCCGATCCTCTACGTGCTGGCCTACGATGACTTCGAAGAGGCCCTGCGCCTGAACAACGAAGTGCCACAAGGCCTGTCGTCGTGCATCTTCACTACTGACATCCGTGAGGCCGAGCGCTTCCAGAGCGCCTCGGGCAGCGACTGCGGCATTGCCAACGTCAACATCGGCACCAGCGGTGCCGAGATCGGCGGTGCCTTCGGTGGCGAGAAGGAAACCGGCGGTGGTCGTGAGTCGGGTTCCGATGCCTGGAAAGGCTACATGCGTCGCCAGACCAACACCGTGAACTACTCGCGCGAGCTGCCGCTGGCGCAGGGTATCGTGTTCGACTGATGCTGCATGGCCGGGGGCTTTGCCCCCGGTTCGCCGGCAAGCCGGCTCCCACAGGGTTCGGTGCGATCCTTGTGTGAGCCGGCTTGCCGGCGACAGGGCTGCGCAGCAGCCCCAACAAGAACAATATCGCTGGAGCCGGCCATGTCCGAACTGCGTCAACAATGCTTGTGGGAACACGTCAGCCAACCGACCGTCGCCGCCCAGGCTCTGGCCGGTGAACACAAGGCCGACGTCTGCGTCATCGGCGGCGGCATTACCGGCCTGTCGGCGGCCATCCACCTGCTCGAACAGGGCAAGTCGGTGATTCTGCTGGAGGCCTGGAAGATCGGCCACGGCGGCTCCGGGCGCAACGTAGGCTTGGTCAATGCCGGCACCTGGATCCGCCCCGACGATGTCGAGGCGACTCTAGGCCAGAAGCAGGGCAGCCGCCTGAACAAGGTGCTCGGTGAGGCCCCTGGCGAAGTGTTCGCCATGATCGAGCGCCTTGGCATCGACTGCCAGGCACAGCACAAAGGCACCCTGCACATGGCGCACAACGCCACAGGCATCGCTGACCTCGAAGCACGCCATGAACAGTGGCGCCGCCGCGGTGCCGATGTGGAGTTGCTGAGCGGCGCCCAGTGCCAGGAATACTGCGGCACCGACAAGATTTCCGCCGCGCTGCTAGACCGCCGCGCCGGCACCATCAACCCCATGGGTTACACACAGGGCCTGGCCGCTGCGGTTGCGCGCCTGGGTGGCAAACTGTTCCAGCAATCGGCCGTCGAAGGCCTGGAGCGCGACGGCGATGCCTGGCGGGTCAAGACTGCACGCGGTTCGGTGCGCGCCGACAAGGTCGTGATCTCCACCGGCGCGTACACCGAGGGCGACTGGAGCAACCTGCAAAAGCAGTTTTTCCGCGGTTACTACTATCAGGTGGCCTCCAAACCGCTGCACGGCGCTGCAGCCGACAAGGTCCTGCCCCATGGTCAGGGCTCGTGGGACACCCGCACGGTGCTCAGCAGCATCCGCCGCGACGATCAAGGCCGCCTGCTGCTCGGCAGCCTTGGACGGGTCGACAACAAGCCTGCGTGGTTCGTGCGCAGTTGGGCTGACCGTATCCAGAGCCATTACTACCCGGAGCTGGGCAAGGTCGAGTGGGAGATGCACTGGACCGGCTGCATCGACTTCACCCCCGACCACCTGATGCGCCTGTTCGAGCCGGCGCCCGGGTTGGTCGCGGTGACGGGCTACAACGGGCGGGGCAATACCACCGGCACCGTGATTGGTCGGGCGTTCGCCGAGTTTCTGCTCAAGGGTGAGGCGGATAGCCTGCCGATCCCGTTCTCGCCGATGACCGGGGTGAGTGCGCCGTCGTTGCGCACGGCGTTCTACGAGTCCGGGTTCTCCCTGTACCACGCGGGGCAGTGTTTGCGGGTAGTGCTGTAAGGTTGTCCCACGACGCTGACTGTAGGAGCGGCCTTGCGTCGCGAAAGGGTCGCGCAGCGGCCCCAGGTATTCAGCGGCGCTGCAGCAATTGCCCGGGCTGCTATGCAGCCCTTTCGCGACGCAAGGCCGCTCCTACAAATAAGGCCGTGCGGGAAATCAGTTTATCTGTGCAACCAGCTGAGGAAGCCCCCTTTCTTGATCAGGGTCGGCTTCTGCAGCAACAAAGACTCTCGGCTCTGCCGTCGGAACCGTTGCAATTTGGTCAACGCCGTCTGCACCTCGCCGCGCTGTACCAGGCAGCTACGCACCTGCTCCTTTTCGATGCGATACAGCACGCAGCTGGTCAGGGTACGGAATTCGGCAAACGAGTCATCCTCATCGATGATGCCCTCGATCCCCAGCACTTCCCCCGGCCCCATGCGCCCGGCTTCCAGCAACTTGTCGCCATCGCGTATCGCCGCCGAAACCACGCCGCTACCGATCACCAGCAAGTGATCGGAATGCTCGCCAACGCCCAGAATCACTTGATCTGCCAGGTATTCGACGGCAGTCATGCGCTGGCTCAAGGCATCGCGCTCCTCGTCAGTCAGCGAACGGAACACCCGTACCTCGTCCAGCACTTCACGCTGACGGCTGCGCGGCGGCATGGCCAGGTCAACGTTCCACATCACGCCACTGGCCTCCAGGTGCCGATGTGCCAGGTCAAACAGCTGGTTGCGCGCCTCGGTCTTGCCACCCATGTCGGCGACAAAGCCGCTGGCTTCGTACTCCACCGACTCCAGCGTGGAGGCCTTCACCGTGACCCTCGGCTTGGGTGAGGTGAGAATCGCGCGGGTGCCCTGCAAGGCCTTTTCCAGGGCATCGAACACCCGTTTAGGGCGTACCTTGGCCGGCACCACTACTGTGATGGACACCCCATGAACGTCGGCCGGGCGGCTGTGGTTGAGCAGCTTGGCCTTGGCCGCCACCGAGTTGGGGATCACCGCCAGGCTGCCTGAGCCCGTGAGCAGGCGCGTTGCTCGCCAGTCGATGTCCAGCACCTTGCCTTCGGTACCGTCGATGGAGATCGAGTCGCCGATCTGGTAGGGCCGCGTGGTATTCAACACGATGCCGCTGAACACATCGGCCAGGGTGCTTTGCAGTGCCAGGCCGATAACGATGGCCATGACCCCCGAGGTGGCCAGCAGGCCTTTGACGGGCAGTTGCAGCACGTAGCCTGCAGCAGCCACCACAGCTGCCAAAAAGATCAGCGCCCCCAGCACATCCTGCAACAAGCGCCCGCCATGGCTGCCACGCGCCCCCAGCAGCAGGCCGAACACCACCGTCACCGTACGCGCGCCAAACAGCCACCAGCCGATCGCCAGCACCGTGGCCATCAGGTTGCGCGACACATCGTCGACCCAGGGTGGGGGCTGCAGCGGGCTCATGCCGGCGGCCACCAGTACCCAGCTGAACAGCACGAACGTCAACAACCGCGTGCCGATGCGCCAGGCCCGGCGCTGTGGGGGGATCAGTTGCCAGAGCACGAGGTCGAGCAGGATCAGGATTGTGCCGAGCAACAACGGGGACGACTGGATGAACGCCAGCATGGATGTCTCGGGGGGGTGAGGAGAGTTGTGCGTAGTAATAGAGCAGGTTGAGGTGGCAGGCAATGGGGCGATCTCGATTCGAAGTGCCAGGCCGTTGACCGATCTCGACAACGGCTTGCCTTGTTCTCGATATTTTTCACTCCCGATTTATACAGGTTACAGGATGAAGCCATTTACAATCAGCCAAGTGAAGCCAACTATATTAAACCAAGCGGCGATGACCATCCTTGTTCTCAGGCCTTTGGGGAACTCTAGATAGTCCTGAGCATCCAGTGATCCTCGGCGAATGCTGGCGTTAGGGAACATGAGTTCGCTCGATATCGCGGAGACGATGAGAACTCTGGATTTTAAGCCTTGCTGTCCACATAGGCCTTTCGCAAAGGGTAGACAATCACTCCTTTGAAGTGCTGAAGTCATTACTTTGAAGTCCCGGCTGCAAGCAATATAGAGGTCTAATGAAAGCCCGATCAAGCCGAGACAGAATGGAGATGCCAGTAAAAAGAGCCTAACGTTGACGTCGAGTGTGTCAGTCATCGTGGAAAGTCTCGAAGATCAGGTCCGCAAGTTCCTCGCCATACTTCATCCCTTTAGTGCTGCCGTAGTAAGCTCCAGCTCCGGTCATGGCTATGCCGCATATGAATACGCCTTTAGGATGTCCGACTCTCCAGCAAACTTTTAAAGCAGCTCTAATTCCCGCCTGGCCTCCAGCCCAGCCCCCGGCTAAACCGCCGGAAAAATTCCCTGCCTCTGTGACTTTGACTTTTTCGCAGGCCCTGGCATCGCCCGCTCGGCATACATCGGAAATTTTCACTATCGAGCCAACACCTCCAATAGCAACGCCTATATGTCCCCCTGCCTTCAAATACTTGGAAATGCTCGCCAATTTATCCAGGTGTGTTGAATATCCGGGGATCTGGCCAGGTATCCCTGCTTTGCTCCAATGATGAACCAGGCTTTTTGATGAGATGCCCAAGTCCCGACGCAGTCTTTCATAGTTGCCAAGGTTCAGGCGCTTATTCAGAACAGTCGCTTTCAGGGTCGTATCTAATTGCTTGAGGAGTTTCATACGTTCAGCGAAAAACTCACGACTGCGCAGGTGCCCGTGCTTGGCAAATTGTTGCTGATGCAATTCTTCGATCTTTCGCAAGATGTGGTTTATGTCACTCAACGACTTTGCCATCATCGCTTCGCTCACTCCGACTGAGAGGCTCACTTCACTGAGCCATCCTGCAATTTCAGCCTGATGCCGCACCATGAAATCCGCCTCTTCCGGCGTCAGGCTTGCCAACGCCTCCCGCGCCTGTTTCGCCGCGCTCATCGCATGCAGCTCTTCGCGCGTACAGACCGGTCGGCTGAGGCCGTCGCCAATGATGAATAGTTCGCCCGCTTTGAAACCCTGTTGATAGGTAGGATTCAGGCGCTCCAGGAGGGAGCGCGGCAGATTGGCCTGCGGAGCGCCGAGTTCAACCAGGACTTCCTGGTAGGTCATGCAGCGCGGGACGATGAAGAAACCTGGCTCTAAGGTATCCACCGGGGAGCTTGCAACATTTCGTCTGAAGCGAGTAGGCAGTGAATCCGCTTCATGTGGTGTTGGGCTTGCTTCAGCAGACCTGGCCACGGATGTTGGCTTGGACGGGGAGGAATCCCCCAAGGGCGCGATTACCCGGCATCCATCCGGACAACCGCAGGCTACTCGAGCTCCATCCATTGCGGCCAGCCGGCCAGCAACCACGAACCCTGGCATCCCTTCCACGATGGTGCCGCTCTTGTCGCAGGCCGGACAAGGGGTAGTCACGTCGCCTTCGCGCAGTACCCGGCGACCACCAACGCGGAAGCTGCCGATGCTGGCAAGGCAGGTAGCGCCCGTCGTGGTGCGATCACCCTCCAGTGCTTGGCCTCTGCCATTCATCTTGATGCGACTCATATCCAGGTCCTAGGCAAACCTGGAAGCTAGCACCCCGCAATAGGCCTAGAGGTCACTTGAAGATGCTTTGGGAAACGTCCTACGCAAACTAGAGAAAACTCTCCGCCTTCGGCTCTCGGGAAGTCCTTCGAGAGCTTACCCGTCTTCAATGTGCCGGCAAATCCACGGCTAGATCATCGTTCTCAAAATAGAACGCTATAGCCAAAAATCACTATCTACCGCTCCAAAGGTGATGGTTTTAATCTTCTCCCATCAACGCGAAACACCCAACTTACTGAACATCAAAACCCTTAGGAGCACGACCATGACCAACTTCAAATACAACCGCCTGAACAAAGACGACGCCGCTGTTCTGCTGGTCGACCACCAGGCTGGCCTGCTGTCCCTGGTCCGTGACATCGAGCCGGATGCGTTCAAGAACAACGTGCTGGCCCTGGCTGACCTGGCCAAGTTCTTCAACCTGCCGACCATCCTCACCACCAGCTTCGAACAAGGCCCTAACGGCCCGCTGGTACCAGAACTCAAAGCACTGTTCCCGGACGCCCCGTACATCGCCCGCCCTGGCCAGATCAACGCCTGGGACAACGAAGACTTCGTCAAGGCAGTGAAGGCCACCGGCAAGAAGCAGCTGATCATCGCCGGTGTAGTGACCGAGGTGTGTGTGGCGTTCCCGGCGCTGTCGGCACTGGAAGAAGAGTTCGAGGTGTTCGTGGTGACCGATGCCTCCGGCACCTTCAATGCCATGACCCGCGACGCCGCCCACGACCGCATGAGCCAGGCTGGCGCACAACTGATGACCTGGTTCGGCGTGGCATGTGAGCTGCACCGCGACTGGCGCAACGACGTCGAAGGCCTGGCGGCGCTGTGCTCCAACCACATTCCGGATTACCGCAACCTGATGACCAGTTACAACGCCTTCAACGCCGGCAAGTAAGCCGACCGCCCCGGGCACCGACAGCGGTGCCCGCGCAGGGCAGCACACCCATCCAATCCTGCGCCCGTCCGTTGTTGCACAGTGGATGCGGGCAAGCTCATCCCAAGGAACGCCGATGAACACCGCACTCCAAGACAACCGCAACGTGGTGACCCTGGTCATCCAGCACAAGGTCCGCGCCCAGGCGCTGGCCAGCTACGAGGCTTGGCTCAAGCGTACGGTCAGCACCGCACGGCGGCAGCCGGGGCACCTGGATGTCAATGTGATCCGCCCGGACGACGGCGGGCTGCACTTCACCACCGTGGTGCGCTTCGCAGATGCCAGCCTGCTGCAGGCCTGGGTCAACTCCAGCGAGCGCCAGACGCTGGTCAACGAAGTACTGCCGCTGCTCGAAGGCGGCGACCACACCCAGGTGCACGAAGACCCGGAGTTCTGGTTCACACCGCCCAGCACTACCTCCGCGCAACCACCGCGCTGGAAGCAGGCGCTACTGACCTACCTGGTGATCTGCCCGATGACCATGATCATCCCGCAACTGCTGGCGCCGTTTTTCGCACGCTTCCCACAACTGGGCGGGGTGATCACCGGCAACCTGATCGTCAACCTGTTCGTCATCCTGCCCGTGGTGTTTTTCATCATGCCGTGGGTAACCCGTCGCTGCGCCAACTGGCTGCGCAGCTGATCAATTTTTGACCTCGACATTTTCAAGGAGATACCGACATGACTACGCTCGTTACCCGCGATGGCACTTCGATCTATTACAAGGACTGGGGCACCGGCAAGCCCGTGTTGTTCAGCCATGGCTGGCCGTTGGATGCCGACATGTGGGACTCGCAGATGGAGTACCTGGCTAGCCGCGGCTACCGCGCCATTGCCTTCGACCGTCGTGGTTTCGGCCGTTCGAGCCAGCCGTGGAACGGTTATGACTACGACACGTTCGCTGACGACATCGCCCAGCTGATCGAGCACCTTGACCTGCGCGACGTGACCCTGGTGGGCTTCTCCATGGGTGGCGGCGATGTCAGCCGCTACATTGCCCGCCACGGTAGCGAACGCGTTGCCGGCTTGGTGCTGCTGGGCGCGGTGACGCCGGTGTTCGGCAAGCGTGACGACAACCCGGACGGTGTCGATACCTCGGTATTTGACGGCATTAAGGCTGGACTGCGGGCGGATCGGGCGCAGTTCATCGCCGATTTCGCCACGCCGTTCTATGGGCTGAACCATGGGCAGCAGGTGTCTCAGGGTGTGCAGACGCAGACCCTGAACATTGCCCTGATGGCTTCGATAAAGGGCACGCTGGATTGTGTGAGTGCGTTCTCCGAAACCGACTTTCGCCCAGACATGGCCAAGATCGATGTGCCGACCTTGGTGATCCACGGTGACGACGATCAGATCGTACCGTTCGAGACCACCGGAAAGCGGGCTGCGGAGTTGATTCGCGGGGCTGAGCTGAAGGTGTACAGCGGGGCGCCGCACGGGTTTGCAGTGACCCATGCGCAGCAGCTCAATGAAGACCTGTTGGCGTTCCTGAGCCGCTGAATAAGCGGGGGCCGCGTTGCGGCCCATCGCCGGCCCCGGCAGCACAAAATGTGAACAGGGCTAACCTTCATCAACCCACCGCACACCCCTGCAATCCCTGGCCAGGCTTGAACCGGCATGCTCCGCAGTTGCCCCAGCCACCGCCGCACCCAGACGGAGAAGAAGATGTCCCAGGACCCCAACGACAAGACCCGTCGCCAGTTCCTCGCCACCAGTACCGTGCTCGGTGCCGCCGGCGCGCTCTGGTCCGCATTGCCCTTCACCGGCGCCGCCGGCTCCGCCCACGCATCCATCCAAGGAGGTTCCATGACCGCCGACCTGATCCTGTTCAACGGCAAGCTGCATACAGTCGACCGTGAAAAGCCCACAGCCACCGCCGTCGCCATCAAGGATGGCCGCTTCATTGCCGTGGGCAACGACGCCGAGGCCATGGCCCACAAGGGTGCTGCCACGCAGATCATCGACCTGAAGCAGCGCACGGTTATCCCGGGCCTGAACGACTCGCACCTGCACCTGATCCGCGGCGGCCTGAACTACAACCTTGAACTGCGCTGGGAAGGTGTGCCGTCGGTGGCCGATGCCCTGCGCATGCTCAAGGACCAGGCGGCGCGTACGCCAACCCCGCAATGGGTGCGCGTGGTCGGTGGCTGGAACGAATTCCAGTTCGCCGAAAAACGCATGCCCACCCTGGAAGAAATCAACCAGGCTGCCCCCGAGACCCCGGTGTTCCTGCTGCACCTGTACGACCGCGCACTGCTCAACCGCGCCGCGCTCAAGGCCGTGGGCTACAGCAAGGACACGCCAAACCCGCCGGGCGGTGAAATTCAGCGCGACAAGTTCGGCAACCCGACCGGCATGCTCATCGCCCGCCCCAACGCGATGATCCTTTACGCAACCTTGGCCAAAGGGCCGAAGCTGCCGCTGGAATACCAGGTCAACTCGACCCGCCAGTTCATGCGTGAGCTCAACCGCCTGGGCCTGACCAGCGCCATTGACGCAGGTGGCGGCTACCAGAACTTCCCTGACGACTACTCGGTGATTCAGGAGCTGGCCGACAATAACCAGCTGACCGTGCGCATCGCCTACAACCTGTTCACCCAAAAGCCCAAGGAAGAGCTGGACGACTTCAGGAAGTGGACCTCCAGCGTCAAGCTGCACAGCGGCACCGACTTCCTGCGCCATAACGGCGCCGGTGAGATGCTGGTGTTCTCCGCAGCCGACTTCGAGGACTTCCTCGAACCGCGGCCGGACCTGCCGCAAACCATGGAAGAAGAGCTGGAACCGGTGGTGCGCCACCTGGTCGAGCAGCGCTGGCCGTTCCGCCTGCACGCTACGTACAACGAATCGATCACGCGCATGCTCGACGTGTTCGAGAAGGTCAACCGCGACATCCCTTTCAACGGGCTGCCATGGTTCTTCGACCACGCCGAGACCATTACCCCGCAGAACATCGAGCGCGTGCGTGCGTTGGGCGGTGGTATTGCCATCCAGGACCGTATGGCCTTCCAGGGTGAGTACTTCGTCGATCGCTATGGTGCGAAGGCCGCCGAGCAGACCCCGCCGATCAAGCGCATGCTCGAAATGGGTGTGCCTGTGGGCGCCGGTACCGACGCCACCCGGGTCTCCAGCTACAACCCGTGGACTTCGCTGTACTGGTTGGTCAGCGGCAAGACCGTAGGCGGTATGGAGCTGTACCCGGAAGGGCTGAGCCGCGACACCGCACTGCAACTGTTCACCCAGGGCAGCGCCTGGTTCTCCAGTGAGCAGGGCAAGAAAGGCCAGATCAAGGTTGGCCAGCTGGCGGACCTGGCGGCCCTGTCGCTGGACTTCTTCAGCGTTGATGAAGAGGCGATCAAGGGCATCGAGTCGGTACTGACTATCGTTGACGGCAAGGTGGTGTACGGCGCTGGCGAATTCGACAGGCTTGGCCCGCCACAGGTGCCGGTGCTGCCGGAGTGGTCGCCGGTGGCCAAGGTGCCTGGGCACTGGCGCGTGGGTACGCCATCACTGGCTGCAACGGTGCACCAGTGCAGCGGGCCTTGCGGGGTGCATGCGCACAGCCATGAAAAGGCGCGGCATTCGAGTGTGCCGGTGAATGACTTCCAGGGCTTCTGGGGAGCCTTGGGGTGTTCGTGCTTTGCGTTTTGAGCTGATGTAAGAAAGGGCGCTCTGCGGTAATGCCAGTCAGTTAGTTATCAGGGCTGCTACGCAGCCCATCGCCGGCAAGCCGACTCCCACAGGGCCTGTAGGAGCTGGCTTGCCGGCGATGAGCCGCAAAGCGGCCTCCAATCGCTTACCTGACGGGTATCAACGCTGTCTGTTCTTGGCGATCTCGATATCGTCCATCAGCGCTTTGGCCAACAGGCTCAGATAGTCGGCTGCTGCCAGCAGCTTGTGGTCATCCTCCATGTCGCCTTCACGCACCAGGTGCTTGATGTAGCTGAGCAGCACGGACACCTGTTCGTAGGCATCGTCTATGGGAATGCCGGGCTGCACACGCAGCAGATCAACCGGCGGGTTACCCACATCGAGGAAAGTCGCCACGCCAACGGTGGTCAGGACCTTGGGTTCGTCTGTCATGGCTTCACTCCTCGGCCCGTTGGCCAAACAGCCGAGCGTGCACGTGCTCGACCAGCGAATGGGCGATCTCGCTGGCATGCATGGCATTGCTCAGCATGTTCAGGCCAGGTTCGCCTGCGCGGGCGCGGCAGTGTTCGTCGATGGTTTCGATGACGCCGCGCAACAGCTCGCTGGCATGGGCCAGGGCGTCGGGCGGGTACATGTCGGACTGGACGGTGAAGAATGGGGTAGTGACGGGTTTACGGCTGGGTGGATCGGGTACGATCTTCTTCATGGCTTGTAACCTTTGTTCGGCTTATGGAAACCGCCACCTGAATCTTTCTCACGGATTGTGGGTGGCAGCCGTACGCAGGGTGAGAAACCGAGGAACAAAGGCAAAACTCGGCCAGGCGTAAGCCTGCCCGCGCACGGCCGCCATAACGACGATGCCTTGTATCAGTCGGGTTCTCACACCCGGTCACCGAAGTGACCCGAAAACGTTATCCCTGAGGCATTTCCCCGACAACAGCGATACTTCAGCAGCGCTCGTAGGATAATTCCCAAGCAGGTCGATGCTGAAGCATTTGATTTCAGGTTCAGAAATGTCTTACGGCTATTGGTCCTTGCACGATTGTCTTAGGCAGCCGCAATCCCCAGAATTGCCCGCCACACACTGTTCTCCCACAGGACCTGTAGGAGCTGGCTTGCCGGCGATGGGCCGCAAAGCGGCCCGCAATCGCTTACCTGACGGGTATCAACGCTGTCTGTTCTTGGCGATCTCGATATCGTCCATCAGCGCTTTGGCCAACAGGCTCAGATAGTCGGCTGCCGCCAGCAGTGTTCGTCGATGGTTTCGATGACGCCGCGCAACAGCTCGCTGGCATGGGCCAGGGCGTCGGGCGGGTACATGTCGGACTGGACGGTGAAGAATGGGGTAGTGACGGGTTTACGGCTGTGTGGGTCAGGTACGATCTTTTTCATGATGTAATTCCTATTTTTTCAAAATGGGAACTACCACTTGAATCTTTCTCACAGATTGTGGGTGGCAGCCGTACGCAGGGTGAGAAAACCGAGGAAAAAACGGCAAAAACCCGGCCGAGCCGAAGCCCGCCCACGTACGGCAACCATTACGGTGCTGCTGTTTTATCGGTCGGGTTTCTCACACCCGGTCGCCTGAGCGACCCGAAAACGTTATCCCTGAGGCATTTCCCCGACAACAGCGATACTTCAGCAGCGCTCGTAGGATAATTCCCAAGCAGGTCGATGCTGAAGCATTTGCTTTCAAGTTCAGAAATGTCTTACGGCTAGAGACCCTATCGCTGCTACTGGTCTAGGCCATGTCGCTGAACGCGAATTCCTCCGCCAAGTGATCGATCAGCGACCGCACCGACGGCAGCAACCCACGCCGCGAAGGGAAGATGGCGTGCACGATGCCGCAGCGAGGGTGCCACTGCGGCAACAGCTCCACCAAACGGCCTTCGGCCAGGTCTTCGCGCACCGCCACCCGTGGCAGGTGCGCGATACCAACTCCGGCCACCACGAAATGGCGCAGGGCAAACAGGTCATCGGTGACCATGCGCGGTGTGTGCGGGATCACGATACTGCGGCTCATGTCCTCGCCCTGGAACAGCTCCCACTGGTACTCGCGCTGGGCGCTACCCCAATGCACGCTGGGCAGCGTGCCGAGCAACTGCGGGTCGAAGCCCTTGGGCAAGTGCTCCAGATACTGCGGGTGCCCCACCAGGCACTGGGTGCTGTTGCTCAGCACTTTCATCACCATGTCGGTGTTTTCCAGCGGCGGGAAGCGCACGCGCAGCGCTACGTCGAAGCCTTCGTGCAGCAGGTCGACGCGGCGGTTGGTGCTCTCGATGAACAGCTCTACCTGCGGATACTTGAGCATGTAGCGGGTGAGCATTGGCCCGACCCAGGAGTTGAGCAGGGTAGTCGGGCAACTGATGCGCACCAGCCCGCGCGGTTCGCTGCGGTTGCGCTCGATGATTTCTGCCGCGCCCTCGGCCTCTACGCGCATGGCCAGGCAACGGTTGTAGTAGGCCTGGCCGATCTCGGTGAGCGAACAGTGCCGGCTGGTGCGGTGCAGCAGGCGCACGCCCAGGCGGTCCTCAAGGTCGGCGATGCGGCGGCTGAGTTTCGACTTGGGCATGTCCAGCGCCCGCCCGGCCGGGGCGAAGCCGCCGTGCTCGACCACTTGGGTGAAGTAGTAGAGGGAGTTGAGGTCTTCCAATGATCGTTCTCCAGGCGGAACGCTAAGGGCAATTTTCGCAGTCTATCGCTTTTGCCGGAGCGCGAAATCAGTTGCCCTTGAGAACAGGCTGGCCAATCCGGAAATTTGCCTGAAGCTTAATCCGCATCCGAATCAAACAATCGCTCCAACTCCACCCGCGCTTCCTTGGCCGTCTGCATCACCTTGGCCCGGTCATCACGCACCTGCCCCTGCGCCTCCAGCACTTCTTCGTCATGCTGGGCAAACCGATCGATGCGGTCCGCCGCCTGTTCACTGCTCAGCCCTAACCCGACCAGCGCCCGGCGGGTCATTTCCAGGCTCGAATAGAACGTCTCGCGAATCGGCTCTGCGCCCACGTCTACCAGCTTGTGCACATGCTGCCGGTTACGCGCGCGTGCCAGTACTTTAAGGTGTGGGTACAGGCGCTTGACCCGCTCTGCAGTGCGTGTGGTCACTTCCGGGTCGTCGATGGTGATGACGAAATACTCCGCCTCGCCGACCTTGGCTGCATGCAGCACCTCGGGGCGCTGCGGGTCGCCGTAGAACACCGGGGCCTGTTCGAGCATGCGGGTCATCTCGATGGCGTCCACCGAGGTTTCCAGGGCGACGAAGGGGATTTTCTGCGCCCGCAGGATCCGCGAGACGATCTGCCCCATGCGGCCCATGCCGACAATCACCACGCGTGGGGCACCGGCATCGATGGCCTTGTATTGCTCGGGTACTTCGCGGGCAGGTTGCGTGCGCTTGAGGGCGCGGGCGCAGCCGAGCATCAGCAGCGGGGTGATGGCCATCGACAGGGTGATGGTCATCAGCAGCAGGTCGTAGGTCTGGGTGTCGAACAGGCCCTGGTCCTTTCCCAGCTTGAACACCACGAAGGCGAACTCACCACCGGTGGCCAGTACCATCCCCAGGCGCAGTGCGCTGGCGCTGTGCAGGCCACCGGCCAGACGGCCGATGCCGATCAGCAGTACCAGTTTGACCGTCACCAACAACAGTGTCAGGCCCAGCAGCACCAGCGGCATTTCCAGCAGCAGGCTCAGGTTTGCGCCCATGCCGACACTCATGAAAAACAGCCCCAGCAGCAGGCCTTTGAACGGTTCGATCTGCGATTCCAGCTCATGCCGGTATTCCGAGTCGGCCAGCAGCAGGCCCGCGAGGAAGGCGCCCAGGGCCATGGAAATGCCTGCTTCCTCCATCAGCCAGGCGGTGCCGATCACTACCAGCAGCGCGGTGGCGGTGGACACTTCCGGTATGCCGGTGCGGGCCACGATGCGGAACACCGGGCGCAGTAGGTAGCGCCCGCCGACGATCACCACAGCGATGCTGGCGAAGACGTTCAGGCCATTTTGCAGGCTGTCACCGTGGCTGGTGTCCGGGCCGCTGGCGGCCAGCAGTGGCACCAGGGCGATCAGCGGGATCGCGGCTATGTCCTGGAACAGCAAGATGGCGAATGCCAGGCGGCCGTGAGGGGCGTTGAGCTGCTTGCTCTCGGCCAGGCTCTGCAGGCCCAGGGCGGTGGACGAAAGGGCCAGGCCAAGGCCTACCACGATGGCGGCAGAGAGTGACTGGCCGAAGCCGAACAGGGCGATGGCGCCGATGAGTGCGCCGGTCAGCAGCACCTGTGCAGTACCGACGCCGAACACTGACTTACGCATCAGCCACAGGCGCTTGGGCGACAGTTCCAGGCCGATGATGAACAGCAGCAGGACCACGCCCAGCTCGGAAATGTGCGCCACGCTTTCGGTGTCGCGGATCAGGCCCAGGGCCTGTGGGCCGATGGCCACGCCAGCCAGCAGGTAGCCGATAACGGCGCCCAGTTGCAGGCGTTTGGCCAAGGGTACGGCGAGGACGGCGGCGAGCAGGAAGATCACCGCGGTTTGCAGAAGGCTGCCTTCGTGTGGCATTGGCTCGAACTCCATGAGCTGCCGGGGCAGCGTTAGAACAGTGTGGCGGGCAATTCTGAGGATTGCGGATGGTTCAGACAATCTGCCTGCGGCAAGAAACATTGTCCCGATTGATGTGACAGTCCGGGTCGACCTCGTGGCGAGGCTTCCTGCGAAAGGACCAATAGCCGTAAGACATTTCTGAGCCTGAAACCAAATGCTTCAGCATCGACCTTTTGGGAATTATCCTGCGAGCGCTGCTGAAGTATCGCTGTTGTCGGGGAAATGCCTCAGGGATAACGTTTTCGGGTCACTTCGGTGACCGGGTGTGAGAACCCGACTGATACAAGGCATCGTCGTTATGGCGGCCGTACGTGGGCGGGCTTTCGCCTGGCCGAGTCTTTGCCAATTTCTCCTCGGTTTTCTCACCCCACGTATGGCTGCCACCCTTAATCTGTGAGAAAGATTCAGGTGGCTGTTTCCTTAAGCCGAACAAAGGTTACAAGCCATGAAGAAGATCGTACCGGATCCACCTAGCCGTAAACCCGTCGCTACTCCATTCTTCACCGTCCAGTCCGACAGCCTGATGGCCAAAGCGCTGATGAACGATATCGAGATCGCCAAGAACAGGCAGCGTTAACCTTCAGTGCACCATCGCCGGCCCGCCAGCGATGGTGCAAGGGGCTCAGCCCAGGCCGAGCAGATCCACACCCAACTGGAAGGCCACCCACAACGCCAGCCCGGTCGCGAATGCCAGCGCGATGTTTTCGAACAGGTTGTTGCGGTATTCCTTGCTGAGCAGCGACTTTTGGTTGGACATGATCAGCAAGCCCAGCGAAATGACGGGCAAGCCGATGATGTTCAACGCACTGACGCCAATGGTCAGGGTCACGAAGTCGGGCATGCCCGGGATCGACCAGATCAGCGGCGTGACCAGAATGAACAGCATGAACCACTTGTGCATCGGGTCTTTGTGGAACTCTTTGCCGTAACGCTCGCGCCGCTGCGGCTGTACATGCTGGAAGGCATCGGTAATCAGCATCGGGAAGGCCGTGGTCTTGCCGGAGATGCTGGCAAACAGCGTAGCGAACACGCCGATGAAGAAGATGTACCAGCCGATCGGGCCGAAGAAGATTTCCAGCGCCTTGCCAAGGTCGCCGAGGGTTTTCACTTCGATGCCGTTTGGCCGCAGGATTTCTGCGCCGACGATCCAGATGGCCAGGTTGATGACGATACCGACGAACACCGCGAATAGCAGGTCGTTGCGTTGGATGCGTTTGTGTTGCGGGCCTACCCAGCCCTTCTGGCGCATCACGTACGGGTGCACGAAGTTGGCCACCGAGCCTGCCACCGCGCCGATCACCGAGACCGCCACTAGCAGCGCCCCGTGCACGCCTTCGTCAGCCGGGATGCTGAAGCCGATCGTACCTTTGACGATACCGGCCACATCCGGGCCAGACATCACGGCCAGTGCCAGAAACGCCAGCGTCATCACGGCGAGCAGGACCTTCATCACGCCTTCGATCATTGCGTAGATGTTGCGCCCGACCAGCATCCACACAGCCAGCACCACAGCCATCGAGCACAGCAGCGGATAGTCGATGCGCAACAGCATCGCCAAGGCTTCGCCGGCGCCCTTGATCATGTAGGCGTTCATCAGGTGGCCCATCAGCAGTGCATAGGCCAGCATGAACCAGGCAAATACGGGGTGCAGTTGCGCATACCCCTGAAGGATGGTCATGCCTTGGTTATTGCACAGCTGGAAGCGGGCGATGATGTTGACGATCAGGTATCTGAGCAGCAGCGAAACGGCCAGTACCCACATCATGGCGTAACCGTAGTTGGCGCCGGCCACGGATGAGGTTATCAGATCACCTGCGCCAAGCCAGGACAGCACCGCGATGATGCCTGGGCCCAGCAGTTTGATCAGCCGTGTTACACGGCCTTGAGAGGGTGTGGCAGCACTGCCCTCGGCCGAATGAATGCTCGACATGGGGATGTCTCCGATTATTGTTCTTGTTAAACGAGCGCAGTCGAACACAGTAGATAGGATGTCGTACAACTACATTTTGTTTTCAAATGTTTCTAAGTATTGCAGATTTTAGGTGATGCCTTGTTACTACTGGTGTCGCGAGCAGATGCCTCGAAAGTGCCAGTATCCTGCAAATGAAAAAGGCCGTTTGCACGGCCTTCTTCGAACTCGCATGGGCATTTAGTTCTGGTTGCCTTGAGCGTCGTCTGGTTGGTAGTAGCGAATGCTCCGAACCTGGCCAGTGCTGTCCCGGTAGGTCATGGTCGCGGTGCTTGCCTGGCCTTGGATTTTGGCCGAGGGGGCGAGGCTGATCACTTCGGCGATGTCCAGGTTCATGCCGTAGTGGTAGGGCGTCGCTTCGGTGGACTGGGCAAAGGCGCCGGCGCTGGTGCCCAGTGCAAGGGTAGCGAGGGTGAGTGCGAAAACGGTGCGAAGGGTCATGGTCGTTCTCCAGATTCAGTAAGGGGTGGCGACGATTGCTTGCTGTCTGGAACCAATGTTGCGCGCAATTAGTTGGCGCGCAAAATATATTGCTGCTATGGGCAGCATTGAGTGCGCATATGAGGGGCAGGCCGCAGGGCTAATGACTACCGGGCCGGTACTGCAGGGCTTCGGCCAGATGCGCCCTGGCAATCGTGCTGGCCCCCTCCAGGTCGGCCAGCGTGCGCGCTACCTTCAACAGCCTGTGTGCGGCGCGCAGGGAAAGCGTCAGGCGCTCGCAGGCACTCTCCAGCCAGGCCTGGTCGGCAGCGCACAATTCACAGTGCCGGCGCAGCCCCTCGAGGTCCAGAAACGCATTGGCACAGCCTTGCCGCCGGTGCTGCACCTCGCGCGCCTCGGCCACCCGGGCCGCCACATCGGCACTTGTCTCGCCGCAAGGTTGATTGTTGAGCGTGGTGGTTTCGCGCGCCACGGTCAGGTGCAGGTCGATGCGGTCCAGTAGCGGGCCGGAAAGCTTGTTGCGGTAGCGCTGGATCTGTTCGGTGCTGCAGCGGCAGCGGCCCGTGGGGTCGCCCAGGTAACCGCAAGGGCAGGGGTTCATGGCCGCCACCAATTGGAAGCGCGCCGGAAAGCGTACTTTGTCCCGTGCCCGGGCAATCACGATCTCGCCAGACTCCAGCGGCTCGCGAAGCACCTCAAGTACACGGCGCTCGAACTCCGGCAGCTCATCCAGAAACAGTACCCCATGGTGCGCCAGGGTGATTTCACCGGGTTGTGGCCGGCTGCTTCCGCCTACTAGCGCGGGCCCGGACGCTGAGTGGTGCGGATGGCGAAACGGCCGTTGCGGCCAGCTATCAAGCGGTTTGTGCCCGCTTACCGACTGGATGGCTGCCACTTCCAGCGCTTCATGCTCATCCAGCGGCGGCAGCAGGCCGGGCAGGCGGCTGGCCAGTAGTGTCTTGCCCGTGCCGGGCGGCCCCGTGAACAGTAGGTTATGCGCACCTGAAGCCGCCAGCAGCAAGGCACGCTTGGCGGCCACCTGGCCCTGCACCTCGCTGAGGTCGGGGTAAGGGCGGCTGTGCAGCAATAGACCGTTGGCGGCAAAGGGAGGCAGCGGCACCTGGCCGTTGAGGTGCGCGACCAGTTCCAGCAGGTGCCCCACGGCGTACACCACCAGCCCACCCGCCAGGCTCGCCTCTTCGGCGTTTTCCCGCGGCACCACCAGTGCCCGGCCAGCCTCCCGCGCCGCCAGTGCAGCAGGCAGCACGCCCTGCACCGGTCGCAGCTTGCCCGAAAGCGCCAGCTCGCCCAGGCATTCGATGTCGGTCAATGTGGCCACCGGCACCTGGCCGTCAGCGGCAAGGATGCCCAGGGCGATGGCCAGGTCGTAGCGCCCGCCGTCCTTGGGCAGGTCTGCCGGTGCCAGGTTTTGGGTGATGCGCCTTTGCGGGTAGTTCAGCCCGGAGTTGACGATGGCGCTACGCACCCGGTCCTTGCTTTCCTTGACGGTGGTTTCGGGCAGGCCGACCAGGGTGAGGTGGGGCAGGCCGTTGGCCAGGTGGGTTTCGACGCTGACAGCAGGTGCCTGCACGCCAACCTGGGCGCGGCTGTGGACGAGGGCAAGGGACATGGACGCTCCGTTGTCGCGAATAGGGGGCCGCTTCCTGCGGCTGGCTCAAGCATAGTGAGTGGCCTCATGGCCCTGTAGAAAAAAGTGCTTCCATGTCTTTCTGCAGCGCGGTGAAGACGGAGAAATCTTTTTGACACTCGTATTACCCATCCCTAGTCGCGCTGGCCTGGCATTGGTCGTCGACGGCGAGCTGCTCAACCAGGCCGGCGTACGGGTTGCCTCTGGCCGCACGCGTAAACGCTGTAAATGGTTCCTTGCCGCCAAGGGCTACGCCGCTACTATGACCATATTGAATGCAACCCGTCATCCCGCTGCGCTCCATGAAGCCCACATTCCAAGCGACTACCTGAAGCCCGATGCTGCGCTCCCGATTTCTTTCTGGAGCCAGTCCGCCATGATGCGTCCCGACAGCAAAGTCGAAAAGGTTTACCTTTATCCCACCGACGAAGCCATCGTCCTGACCGTCCAGGAACTTAACTGTTTACTCGACGGCTTCGACCTCTGGCGCAACCGTCCACATCAGGTTCTGACACCCTGTTTCGTTGCCTGACCCGGTATAATCCGGGGCATGATTTCCTTGCCCGACAACCTTTCAGACGATCCCGTACTACTCAAGTAGATGTTGCTTGAGGCCTACGAAGCACGCTTGCGCGAGCAGGAAGTCAACGAAGCCTATGCCACCCACATCGTCGACCTGAAAGAACAGATCAAGCTGCTGCGTGATCGCCTGTTCAACCGCAAATCCGAGCAGACGGTCGATCCCAATACGCCGCAACTGGCAATGTTCAACGAGCCGGAAAGCGAGCCGTTGCTGGCCGTGGTTGAACGCCGTGATGAGATGGGGAATTTGAGTGCCTTTGTACCCAATAAAAAACGCTCCGCCTTGGTCAGCTTCCCTGTCCGGCTCATCGTTGCGGCCGCAAAGCCGGTTGGCAATAGCTATGATGGGGGGAAGGGAACGGTAGTTGCGGGTAAGCTTGTACTCTTGCACTCCCGGGCGGTCGGCGTAGGTTTTCAGAAACATGCCATCGGCGCCGGCGAAAGCGAAGATGCCTTGGTTAGCGTCACCGATCAATGAAACCTGGGCGCCCGCATTGATCAGCTGCTCAAGGATTGCCTGATGCATTGACCCCAGGTCCTGCGATTCATCTACCAGAATCTGGGGGTAGCGAGTGACGAGCGCTCGCAGAATTGCAGGTTGTTGAATCAACGTTCGATAGACCCAATAGCGCCCCAACTCATGGGTATACGCGCCAGTACGCCCTAGCTTCTCTATAAGCGCTCTGGCCTTCCCGCGGTCAAGCTTTTCGACGCCAGCATGTGTTTCGATGAAAAAACTGCTTTTCCAGCCTCTACGCCCACTTGCAGATCTTTCAGCGGGATAGGGCGCTCCTTATCTTGCTCATTCCTCCAGTATTGGAAATTGTTTAAGAAGGGTTCTGATCCTGACACGAGATAGGCGGCTTGCTTGGCGCCCATGGAGCGGAAAGCATGGGGCCGTAGAACATGCTGGGTGGAGAAGCCATCCAATGTGTCCACTTCTAAGGCGTTGCTCGAAGCGCTCAAAACGTGAAATGGCCTGCTGAGCCGCCAGTTAGGGGGCCCCAAAGTCTCCACGACGGATTCATACCGGCCAGATGCACCCTTGCGAGGCCAACTGAGCTAATCCAGGCAATTTCCTGCCAGTTTTGCAAGCGTCCCTAGATAGCCACGACCTTCAACGCATTCCGCGAGTTTTCACCCAGCCTGGACCCATAGCGGACATTGCGAGTTACGCAAAAAGGCAGCTGGTACAGACGACTACTGCGATCGGGACAGGTAGCGCCTTAGCTACCCACCTTCGAAGAGCCTGAAGGTGAACTTGTATCCATCTTCATCGAGCTTTTTAACTACTTGATTTAAAAATTTCTCCCCGTCTAGGTCAGGCATGTATTTCCCCACTACCTCAATCGCGAGTTTCATACCCTGAAGGTCAGGTCTCGCCTCCAGCAAAGTACCCTCCTCGATGAAATTCAGATATTCATTAATTTTATTTTGCAGTAGTAGTCGGTGGTCGGACTGCTTCGTCGACCATTCTAGGTGGTCAGTAATGATCAGGCGCGCAGTCTTTTGATCTGCGGAAATTGAAATCATATCAACAACGCCGCTTTGTTCAATTGTCATCCTCTCCACCTCCGCACTTTGGCCTTCCACAACGGGTCAAATTTATTTTCTGCCCAACAGCAATTTCAGTAGGAGTGGCTTACCCGCGAACTCCGGCACAGTCGGTGCCATCCACCGCAGCGCCTGCTTCGCGGACAAACCCGCTCCCTTAGAGTGCGCGACTTGCCCACAGAACCAGTTTTTTTGCGCCTGCCATGTGTCGAAAGCTGCCGGTGTTCAGTGAGTGCAGCTGTAAATGCCGTGCGTTGTACTCATCCGTTTGCCAGGGCACTGTACTGGAAACGTACCTGCCCCTGCAGCAACATTCGTTTTGCCCGTAGCAGATGTATCGGCTGCCGCTTTTGCACCGACTAAACGACTATCACGTCACCAGAGTCTAGATAAATCGAATAGGACTCATAGTCGCCACCGCAATCAGCCTCAATTACAATTTTGTCGCCTGAATCAAATGAAATCTGAAGTGAAGACCCCTCAACCTCCTCAACAAGCACAACATCTTTCAACAAAAGATCTAACAACGGTGCGCTGGTAGATGAGTCTGTAAAGTCTCTCCTCCCTGATATATCACCAACCTGATAAGTTAAGCCTGCCTCAACACAAATAGAAACCTTATATGGAGGGACACCAGGAGCAATTTGCGGTCGTGAAAAATCCAGCCTTGTGAGGTGCGCACCATAACAAACCATTTCCAAATAACACTCGGAAAGCAGCATAAAATCAAAATCACCTGGCAATTTGTACATGTGCCCCCCTAATTAATCCATGTTTTCAACGACGAACAGGTGGTAAAGAATCCGGCGGAAGTGGAACATGTGTATCCCCCTGCCCTATACCAGGTTTACCTGTTGCTGGATTCATCGGTTGTTTGCCGGAGTTCTGCCAACGCCAGTATCCGTTCTCGTATCCTGGAACAGGTGATGAACCGGGTGGCATAACTCTAATGTGTTCTCCTTTCGCTGGATCAGTACCAGCTGGAAAGTAGATTTCACCGCCATTTCGCCCCGGTCGACTGACCCACCCTGCCGGAATGACCGGTGCCTGTGGGGGGTTTGATATCTCTTCTACAGCTTTTGGAGTCTTCGATCCGCCTTTTGCGCCAACGGAGCTACCGCCCATGGTCGCACTCAGCAACGTTGAGCCTAGCACGGAAAGGAACCGACTCCCATCTCCCCCTTCGAGCGCGCTCAATTCACTTGCGATGATATTCTGCGCGTCTTGGTTACTACTGCTAATCACATATCCGATGACAACGGATGCGCCATATTCACCTTGAGCAGCTGCTTCTTTAGCTAACGCTCTGAGTTTCGGCTCGTCGGCACTGAGCTTCGCGGAAATATCCTCGCATCTCCCAGGATTATTACGACACAAGTCGGCCAACTTTTTATTGCGACCTTCATCCAGTTCTGCATATTCCTCTCGTACATCTTGTACGCACCCATCATCCGCGCAGGCTTTTTCTTTCGCGCGCTTATCTTCAACTTCTTCATGTGTAAGATAATTATATTGCGTCGAGTAGCTCGCCACCCACGCTCCCATTTGCGAGCTGTCGCCGTCTCCGTTGGCCGCAGCAGCAGCTAAAACACCCAATAACTGTGAGTTCATTAACAGTAACTGCTGCTTTTTCTCAGGCTCCATTTCCGCATAATGCTGCGCAAGGGTATTTACTAACGCCTCATTGAGCCCGGCTGCAACTGCGCCAGTTTTGAAATCGCCTCCAGCCGCCTCCGCTGCCAGCCCGCCCATCACCGCATGGAGTGTAACTTTGGCGGCGCCTCCTTGCTGAAGGTCGAAGCGATTACCCAAATCGCCAACCAGATTGAACCCAGCAGCTGCGAATGTACTGGCAAGGCTACTACGCAGCGCATCACTCAACGCGCTGTCACCACCGAGAGCACGATCCAGCACAGTCGAAGTACCGTTTTGAAGAAGCTGGTTGCCTGCAAAGCGACCAATGCCGTCCCAAGTGGAAAGCCCCCCGGCTGGCAATACGGCGCCACTATTAGGCAGCGCGGTTGAGGTTGCCGTTTCGGTCGCTGTCCAGTCATCGAACACACCGGTGGTCAAACCTGCGGTAATTCCCGAAACCACATAACCACGAAGCGCATCAGAGGACGTCACATCCTTGAGCACCAGGCCCAAGTTGCCTCGATTGTTGATCGTGCTTATGGTCGCTCCGCTTGCCGCACTGGCGGCGATCGAGGATAGCGCCACGTTCGCCCATCCTGCCGCTACGGTCGAACCCGCTGCCGCGCCACCAGCCACGGCACTGGCCGTGGCCGTGCCACTGGCCGCCATGGCTGTCCCGGAACCTGCGGTCGCACCTGCTGCGGACCCCAAGGCTGCACTGGCGGCACCCGCCGTGAGGTAGGTGACGATGATCGCGATGATCAACTGCGCCGCGACACCCAACCCTGCGCTGTTGTATTTGAAGGAGTCGTGCACTTCCTTCACTTGCCGCCAGTCGACATCACCTCGCGCCTCGGCGTCTTTCAGCCAGGCCAGTTGCGGGTCTTGCTGGACCATCAGATCGATGGTCTCTCTGACGCTCTTCTGATCTACCTGCCTAATATCGATCCTTAAGCTATCGGCAGCCTTGATCAGTACCTCACCACTGGCCAGCAAATGTTTCATCGGTGTTGCCCCTGCCTTTGGCGCTGTTCCAGCCAAGGCTGTTCTTGCTCTTGACGTGACTCTCCTGATGCAGGTCCTTGACCGCTTCGAAGGTCACTGCGCCGCCACTGTCGATGATCAGGTCTGCACCACTGTCGAGCTTGGCCGCCTGGTACAACTGGTCACCACCGCTGACCAACATCAGGTCGCCACCTGTGCTGATCGCGCTGCCGACGTTGGTAACCTGGGTGATTTCATCGCGTTTGGTGTACTTGCTGCCGAAGCTGCCCTTCTTTTTCTTGTCGTACAGCGAGTAGTCCAGATCCTCCGCCGCCAGTAAGGCAAGTTGACCGCCTGCCACCAGATAGGCTTCGTCGCCGGCACTGATGCGGCTGGCACTCAGGGCCAGGTCCTGGCCGGCGCTGATGGAGACATCGGTACCGGCTGTCAGCACGGTGGACACCTGGCTGATATGGTCTTCCTGGGTCTTGAGCTTCTTCGAGGTGTACGCCGAATGGGTCTCGTCCGTCGCCGACATCAAGGTCACGTCACCCGTGGCGCTGATT
The DNA here is from genome assembly GCF_047456185.1 of Pseudomonas sp. BNK-30. Classification (NCBI taxonomy): domain Bacteria; kingdom Pseudomonadati; phylum Pseudomonadota; class Gammaproteobacteria; order Pseudomonadales; family Pseudomonadaceae; genus Pseudomonas; species Pseudomonas sp. BNK-30. The sequence goes on along the minus strand of NZ_CP179904.1, from coordinate 4,594,058 downwards.
TCAATGGCGCGCTGCGCCTCGATCTGGCTGGCCACCGCGGTGAGGTCGCGCCCTGCCACGGCGGTGAAATCGCGCCCGGCACTCACGCTGGAGCCGTTCTGAGTCACCGACTGGGTGGTGGTGCGCCCATAGGCGGCGCTGTCGATGGCCTCGGCGGAACCCAGCAAAATGTCCCGACCGGCCGTGATTGAGGTGTCGCGCCCGCTTTGCAGTACTCCGCCAACGCTGACGAAATCTCGCCCGACGCCGATGCTCAAGTCGTTGGCGGCCTCGATGCGCGCGGCGCTGTCGACGTAATCGGTACGTAACTGCAAGCGGGCAGCGTCGGTGACCTGGCTGGTCACCGAACGCTCGTTGATCACATCCCCCATCAGCGTGGTCATGCTGATGTCGCGACCGGAGATGATGCCTCCGGCCTTGTTGATGATGTCGTTGCCGGCCAGCAGGTCGACCCGGTTACCCGCCTGGATCAGGCCACTGTTGACGATGTCGTTGCCAGCTGCGGCCGAGAGGTTGCTGCTGGCGCGCAGGGTGCCGACGTTGAGCAGATCTTGCCCAGCCACCAGGTTGACGTCATTGCCCGCCACCAATGCGCCATTGGGTGCCAGGCGGTTGTTGGCATTGGCCATGTACAGCACGGGTACCAGCACCTTCTCGCCGTTGACCGTGACCTCTTCCAGCCAGACGATATCGTGCGTCAGCGCCGCCACCTGCTCCGAGGTCAGGCCCACGCCCACCGCCAGGTTCAGTTGCTGTTTGCTGGCGATGGCGTTGTCCATCAGGTACTTGAACATCTGCTCGTCGCTGGTCTGGCCGGCCAGGAAGCGCTGCCCGGTGGCTGCCACCACGGCTTGCTGGAGCAGGCGCTGCTCGTAGAAGCCGTCGCCCAAGCGCTTGGCGCTTTCGTCCGGGTTGTAGCCCAGGCCGGCCAGCAGGTAGTCGGAGCTCATGAACTGCTTGAGGTCGGTGAGCAACGGGCTGGTTTCGACCAGGTACTTGTGCGGCTGAGACGCGAAGGTGCGGTCCGGTAGGCCTGTGACCCGGTCGATGCTCAGCCCGGCCGCGTCCGTCAGTTGCGCGCTGCCTGGCGAGGTGACGGCCGAGCGGCCGTCGGCACTTGGCGTGCCGGGGCGATCGGCCGCCGAAACCACGGCCTGGCTTGCCGGCGACAAGGGGGCGACGGTGGTCACCTGTGCAGGTTGCACGGCGGCCACATCGGTCAGCCCGTCACGTGCTTGCGGCGCCAGGTCGTTGCGGCCAGTGGACTGCCCGGCTACTGTGGTTTCGCGGCTGCCGGAAGCCAGTCCCGGTACGTTCGCCGGGCCTGTCGAGCTCCCTGGGGTGCTGACGACGATCTGGGTGTCGCGGTTCGCCTCGATACCGGCAAGCTCGACAGACTGGCCGGTGGCGCTGAGCGAGCCGGCGGCATCGCCGGAAGGCGCCTGGCTGCCGATGCCATCGTTGCGGGTGACTCCACCGGACTGGCTGCGGCCCGATTGCCAGGTGCCGTTGTTGACGCTGCCAACCGCAGACACATCGATGCGCTACACCGTTGGAGCAAGTAGCGGCGGCAAAGGAAGGCAGCGGCACCTGGTCGTTAAGGTGCGCGACCAATTCCAGCAGTTGTCCGACGGGAGCCGCTTCCTGCGGTGTTGGCAAGCATAATGAGGTTGAAGAGGCCAGGTGCAGGAAGAGTGCATCCTTGTTGTTCAGATCAGGGCATTGACCCTACGTTTCATACAATCTGACAAACAATGGATCCAATAACTTTGCGCCCGGCAAAGCTATGGCTTAGTGTTCAACCGTTACTGCCTTGCCAAGGGATGGCAATGCATCTCCTCCAAATGGACTTGAGGTACTGCCCGTGCAAACGCTCATTCGCACCCGCCAGCAGATCCTGGAGCGGGTAAAGGCCAAGGAGTTCGCTGAACTCAACCATTTCTTCGATAACCTTCAGGCGCAGTGGCGGCAAGCGCGCCCAGGGGAGTGCCCGGCCTACCTTGAGGCTGTTCAGGGGCACATGCTGGTCGACTGGGATGTAGACGGCAGCAAGGCCCTCACACAACGCCTCAAAGCCTGGATCGATGCCTGCCCCAAGGCTTATCACCCCCAGGTAGCCATGGGCTTTCACTGCTTCAATCGCGCTTGCCGTATTCGCGGTACGGTTGCCGCCAATGAGGTGTCCACAGCGCGCTGGCTGGCCGCCGAGCAGGCCTGCGAAATGGCCGCTGGGCACTTCCTGCGGGCCATTGAGCGTTGCGCGCAGCCTGTAGCGGCGGCGATCGGTATGTTGCAGATCAGTGCGCACTTTCGTGAACCGGGCTGGCTGGTGGAGCTGTTTCATGGCCGGCCGGCGCGCTTTCGGCCCAGCGCCCATGCCGATGTCGAAGTGCAGGAGGCTGCGGCACCGTTACTGGTCAAATATGGGCTGGCACCGCTGGTTGAGCTGCCGCAAGTGCTGCCGTCGTGCCTGAGTGCCCGCCTGCCCGCTGAGCAGGAGTCTGCGCGGGACTACTGGCTGCGCCATGCCTTGAACTGGTTCCCTGGCTGCTTCGAGGTGGTCGAGGCCTATGCCAGCTACCTCACACCCCGTTGGGGCGGTAGTTATGAGGCCATTGATGCCGTGGCCAGCGGCCCTTTGTGCCGGGGCTGGCCTGAAACCCTGCGTAATGCAATCCGCTGGCTGGCACTTGAGGATCAGTTCCGGCTGCCTCCTGCCGATCAGGTGCAGCAAGTCACGGCTTGGCAGCGAGTCTTCGAGCGGTGGATGCAACGCGAGCTCAGGCCAAAGGAACGCGCCACGCTCATGGCCCGGCGAGGGGCTTTTCGCCGCTTTTCGCTAAAGGATTACCCCGGTGCGATGCACGACTTCGTCGCTTCTGTGGCGCTATACCCCGATCAGGGCTTCGTACCGGCCATTGGTGAGCCGTTCTACAGCTTTGTTTGCCTGGTAGTGGCCCATGGCGTGCAAGACGATGCGCACAGCTTGCGTATCGCCATCGAGCGGTTAAGCGAAAACCGCAGGCAAGCGGCGGCCTGTGCGTTGCGGTCCGTGGGGCACCAGTTCGGGTTGTGGGGTTTCAGGCAATGCGCCGAGCAGGCGCGTATCTGGCTGCACGCTGCGGTGAAACGGCAGTGCGGGCGCGAGGGGCTGGGCTTTGATGTACTCGAGGTAGCGCGCCTGCTTTGGGCCGCCAAGTATTACGAGGCCGCTTATTTTCTGTACAGGCAGTGTGCCGAGTGCAAGTTGCCCGATGCCGCAGCCGCGCTTTACGCGCTGCATTGCGGTCGGCTCGAGGGAACGCCGGAAGACTACATAGACTCTGGGGCAGCAGCGCATTGGCTGCTGTGTGCCGCGCAGGCAGGCAGCCAGATGGCCAAGTACGACCTGGCCTGCCAACGCATGCGTAATGACCAGAACTTGAGCGAGCGTAGCGCGATGCTGGCGGTAAGGCGCTTGCTGCTCGATTGCCTAGGCAACGAGGCGCTCGATGCCCAGGCCCGCTTGCAGTTGGCCATTCTGCAGCGCCAGTTCGGCGACCCCCGGGAGCGCGCAGAGGCGGTCGCCTACCTGCTGGATCTGGTGCACTACCCTGATTGCGCGATAGCCGGGCGTGCCAGCGCGGAGCTAGGCCTGGCCTGGATGCACGGGCATGGTACGCGCAAGCCGAGCCGCTTCGCGGCCATCGAGTGGGCCAACCGTGCGGTCGCGCTGCAGCCAGGGGATTCGGCCATCGAGGGCATTCAGGCCCGGATTCGCAACTCGCACAACCTGTTCAGGACGCTGTTCACGGTGTGCGGTGCAACGCTGTTTCGAGGGGACCTGCATGCCAGTGAGCTGCCGCCCAAGCCAAGCAGCCAGGCGCCCGGCCGGCTACGGGCTCCCGCGTGAGGGCGGGGCGCGGAGCTTAATCCTGTGCCGCGGGTGCCATGCGGGCTTCCAGCTCGGCGACCTGTTTCTCCAGGGCCTCCAGGCGCGCACGGGTGCGGGCCAATACGACCATCTGGCTGTCGAATTCTTCACGGCTGACCAGGTCCAGCTTGCTGAAGGCACCTTGCATCAGCACCTTGAACTGGCTTTCCAGTTCGGCGCGGGGCTGTGCGGAGTCGCCACTGAACAGGCGCGAGGCCTGGTCGCTCAGGGCATCGAGAAGGGCTTTGGGCGCGAGCATGATCGGCTGTCCACTGCTGATGGGAATGGCCGGCAGTGTAACACGTGGCCCTTTCGCGCTTCGTTGCACGTTTTTCGAGCAGGCCCGTGCACTGATGTGCACCAAGGCTGTGCATCTTTTTAATGCTGGCGACTGGCCAATCCTGACTCTTCCACGCAACTGCCTGTTTTTCGGCGCTTTAACGGAACTGGCAAGGTTTCTGCAATGACCTGTACGAGCCATGCACTGATGCAGTTCCTTGTGACCAGGCAGTGCGCACGCGGAGCCGGATGCCGACGACGCGTTACAAAGCCAACCGCTGCGCTTAGACTTGAGACGGGTTTGTTTTCCTGGGGCAAGTCCACCAAATCGGGAGAGAGTTTCATGAAGCTAGTCACAGCCATCATCAAGCCGTTCAAGCTGGACGACGTGCGAGAGTCACTGTCGGAAATCGGCGTGCAGGGCATCACCGTCACCGAAGTCAAAGGCTTCGGTCGGCAGAAGGGTCACACCGAGTTGTATCGCGGTGCGGAATACGTGGTCGACTTCCTGCCCAAGGTGAAGATCGACGTCGCCATCGACGACAAAGACCTCGATCGAGTGATCGAAGCCATCACCAAGGCTGCCAACACCGGCAAGATCGGTGACGGCAAGATCTTCGTGGTGAATCTGGAGCAGGCAATCCGCATCCGTACCGGCGAAACCGATACCGACGCGATCTAAGCGCCCAAAAAAAGCCTCACCAAACCCAACGCCCCAGGAGAAAACAACATGACTCTGCGTAAGATCGCAGGGCTAGGAGCCCTATTGTCCCTCGTAATGCCGGGCCTCGCCCTGGCAGAGGAGGCTGCCGCCCCAGTACTGAACTCCGGTGACACCGCCTGGATGCTGACTGCCACGGCGCTGGTGCTGTTCATGACCATCCCGGGCCTGGCCCTGTTCTACGGCGGTATGGTGCGTTCGAAGAACGTACTCTCGGTGATGATGCAGTGCTTTGCCATCACCGGCCTGATGAGCATTCTCTGGGTCGTTTACGGTTACAGCATGGCCTTCGATACCACTGGTATGGAAAAGGGCGTGCTCAACTTCAATTCCTTCGTCGGCGGCTTCTCCAAGGCGTTCCTCAGCGGCGTAACGCCGGACGGCCTGACGTCGGCTGCCGCACTGTTCCCTGAAGCGGTCTTCATTACCTTCCAGATGACCTTCGCCATCATCACCCCGGCGCTGATCGTGGGTGCCTTCGCCGAACGCATGAAGTTCTCGGCGATGCTGGTGTTCATGGGCATCTGGTTCACCCTGGTCTACGCACCGATCGCGCACATGGTCTGGAGCGGTGATGGCGCGCTGATGTGGGACTGGGGCGTGCTCGACTTCGCTGGCGGCACCGTGGTGCACATCAACGCCGGTATCGCCGGCCTGGTCTGCTGCCTGGTACTGGGCAAGCGCAAAGGCTACCCGACTACCCCGATGGCCCCGCACAACCTGGGCTACACCCTGATGGGCGCAGCCATGCTGTGGATCGGCTGGTTCGGCTTCAACGCCGGCTCCGCCGCAGCCGCCAACGGCACTGCCGGCATGGCCATGCTGGTGACCCAGATCGCCACCGCTGCTGCAGCGTTGGGCTGGATGTTCGCCGAGTGGATCGGCCACGGCAAGCCGAGCGCCCTGGGCATCGCCTCGGGTGTGGTCGCCGGCCTGGTTGCCATCACCCCGGCTGCCGGCACCGTGGGCCCGATGGGCGCCCTGGTGATTGGCCTGGTGTCTGGCGTGCTCTGCTACTTCTGCGCTACCACCCTCAAGCGCAAGCTGGGTTATGACGACTCCCTGGATGCCTTCGGCGTGCATGGCATCGGCGGCATCATCGGCGCGATCCTCACCGGTGTGTTCGCGGCACCGGCCCTGGGCGGCTTCGGCGCGGTCACCGATATCGGTGCGCAGGTCTGGATCCAGGCCAAGGGCGTGATTTTCACCGTGGTCTACACCGCCATCGTCACCTACGTGATCCTCAAGGTGCTGGACGTGGTGATGGGCTTGCGGGTCAACGAAGAAGAAGAGTCGGTCGGCCTCGACCTGGCTCAACACAACGAACGCGGTTACAACCTGTAACTGCGACGCTGGAAAAACTTGCCCGGCTTGCCGGGCATTTTTTTTGCCTGTTTTTTGCCATTTCCCGCAGAGCAAACGGTTTATCAGTCACGTTCGCGACGTAAGCCAAAAACTTACAACAAGCAGGGCGTTTATGGAGCTTTGCTTTTTCCACGGGCGCGCTAGAATGCGCGCCGAGAGGTGTTGCACGAGTTGTCCGCACGCTTCGTCAGCCTTTGCTAGGCTTGCCAATAGCGTGTGGCCAGCAAGGGCTGCAAGGTTTTGTCAGGTCCTGCCAGGAGCAGGGCCTGCCGGGCGGGGCGTCCCATCAGGAGTGCCGTCCCAAGGGCAGTGGCCAACCCACGGCCAGTTGAATTTTCACTGGTGGCTGCCGGTCTACGGCTGCACTGGTCTATAACTAACCTGCTTTTCGCAAGTCATGAGGTAGAACATGAGCGACGACGATCTGGAAAATGATGACCTCGAAGTAGGCGACGAAGACGAGGCTGATGATAGCCTCGACGCTGCGGCTGGCGATGGCGCCGAAGACGCTGGCGATGACGACAGCAGCCCGGCACCGGTTGCCAAGGGCAAATCCAAGGCGGCTGTCTCGGTAGACGAGATGCCGAGCATGGAAGCCAAGCAAAAGGAGCGTGATGCCCTGGCCAAAGCGATGGAAGAATTCCTTTCGCGCGGTGGCAAGGTGCAGGAAGTCGAGGCCAACGTAGTCGCCGACCCGCCCAAGAAGCCGGACAACAAGTACGGCAGCCGCCCTATCTGAGTGGCTGAACACCAAAAAGCCCGCCGTCGCTGCGGGCTTTTTTGTGGCTACTGGTTTCACTGCCGCAAAGCGGCCCCTGTCAGCGCCAGCGCGCAAGTATGTCGGGCAGCTGCGACAGGCGCTGGACTTCGGCATCCGGCGGCGCTTCCCCCAACCAGGCCTTGCCCTGGGGGTTGAACCACACCGCACGCAAGCCTGCGCGCTGGGCGCCGCCAATGTCATCACCGGGGTGATCGCCAACATGCACGGCGGCACTGGCCTCTACTTCGCCACGCTTCAGCGCTTCGATGAAGGGCGCGGGGTCTGGTTTGCCTATCCCCAGGTCCTCGGCGCACAGGGCGAAGCGGAAGTAATCGGCCAGGCCCAGGCGGCGTACGTCGGCATTGCCATTGGTGACCACGCCCAGGGTGTAGTGGTGGCGCAGAATTTCCAGCACCGGCTGCACTTCGGGGAACACCTCGACCTGATGTCGGGCATGCAAGAACACCTCAAACCCTTCGTTGGCCAGCTCCTGAGCGTGCTTTTCGCTGTATCCCACCTCTTCCAGCGCATGGAACAGCACGCGCCGGCGCAGGGCGCTGATACGGTGCTTGAGGCCCGGCTCGGCCTGCACCAGACGTTCGCGGATGGCGAACAGGTGTTCCACCGGCACGCCGCCAAGTATGGGAGCATTGGCCTGCAGCCAGTCGCGTAGCACGACTTCCGCGCTGGCAATCACTGGCGCGGTGTCCCACAGGGTGTCGTCAAGGTCGAACGTGATCAGCTTGATGCTCATGAGTCTGTGCCTTTGCTGCGTTTGGCCCGTGGGTGGGCGCTGTCGTACACCGCGGCCAGGTGCTGGAAGTCCAGGTGGGTGTAGATCTGCGTGGTGCTGATGTCGGCATGGCCGAGCATTTCCTGCACCGCCCGCAGGTCCTGGGACGATTCCAGCACATGGCTGGCGAATGAATGGCGAAGCATGTGCGGGTGCAGGTGCTGGCCCAGTTCGCGTTCACCGGCTGCCTTGACCCGCATCTGGATAGCCCGTGGCCCCAGGCGATTGCCTTGGCGGCTGATGAAGACGGCGCCGTCACGCGGGCCGCCGATGCCGCGCAGCCGCAACCATTGCTGCATGGCTTCGCGCGCCTTGCGGCCGACGGGCAGCACGCGCGCCTTGCCACCTTTGCCGAGCACCTGTACCAGGCCGGCAGCAAGGTCCAGGTGCTCAAGGTCGAGGTTGGTCAGCTCGGACAGGCGCAGGCCAGAGGAATAGAACAGTTCGAGGATGGCCTGGTCGCGGCGGGCGATGAAGTCGTCGTCCACGCCGCCGTCGAGCAGTTGCAGGGCGCGGTCGGTGTCCAGCACCTTGGGCAGCCGGCGCTCGCCCTTGGGCGCGCTCAGGCCGCTGGCGGGATCGTGCTGGCAAAGGCCTTCACGGTTCAGGTAGCGATACAGCCCGCGTACCGCCGACAGTAGCCGCGCCAGGCTGCGCGAGGACTGCCCCTGATGATGCTGGCGGGCGATCAGTTGGCGCAGTTGCTGGATCTGCAAGGCGCCCCAGCCCGCGATGCCTTGGGTGTTGCAGTATTCGATGACCTTTTCGAGGTCGCGGCGGTAGGCCAGCAGTGTGTGTTCGGACACCTGGCGCTCGTTGCGCAGGTGGGCGCAATAAGCCTCCAGCTGGCGTTCCATCAGCGCACCGGGCGCAGGGGCTGGGTAACGCGCGGGACCACGCGGCCGAGCACTTCGGCGATGTAGCCAAGGAACAGGGTGCCGACGCTGCTCTTGTAGTGTTGCGGGTCGCGGCTGCCTATTGCCAGCACGCCGTGCAACCCTTGGTACTCCAGGGCAGCGACGGCGCTGGAGCCCACTTCATGGTGCTGCTCCTCACCGAACAGGAAGGCCAGTTCGTGCTCACGCAGGTTGCCACTGACTGTCTTGCCGCCGCCCAGCAGCCCGCCGATGGCCTGCTGGGCCTCGGCATTACTGACCCAACGGCCGACCGGCGCTGCATGGTCACCGAACAGGATCAGGCTGACGAACGGGACCTGGAACTCCTGGCGCAGGCTGTCTTCGACCGCCATGACCACTTCTTCCAGGCTGCCGGCATCGAGCAGGTCGAGGATCAGCCGGCGAGTCTTTTCGAACAGCCGGTCGTTGTCCCGGGCCACGTCCATCAGTTGCGACAGGCGATGGCGCATCTCGATGTTGCGATCGCGTAGCAGTTTGAGCTGGCGTTCCACCAGCGACACGCTGTCGCCACGCTGGTGAGGGATACGTTGCTCGACCAGCAGTTCGTCGTGTTCGGCGAAAAAGGTCGGGTGGGCGCGCAGGTAGGCGACCACCGCTTCGGCATCGAGCTCACTGGACTGCTGGGGTACAACCTTGGGCTGATCGGTCATGGCGGTTACTCGCTTAGAGACGAACCTGTCCTTCGTAGACGCGTACGGCTGGGCCAGTCATCAACACGGACGTGCCGGGGCCGGCCCACTCGATGTGCAGGCGCCCACCAGGCAGGTCCAGGGACACCGGAGAGTCCATCCAGCCCTGGCTGATGGCTGCCACGGCTGCTGCACAGGCACCGGTGCCGCAGGCCTGGGTCTCGCCAGCGCCACGTTCCCATACCCGCAGGTTGGCGCGGTGGCGGTCAACGACCTGGAGGAAACCGGCGTTCACCCGCTGCGGGAAGCGTGGGTGGTTCTCGATTTTCGGGCCCAGGCCATGAACCGGCGCAGTACGTATGTCATCGACGCGCAGCACGGCATGCGGGTTACCCATGGACACGGCAGCAATAGAGTGCAACTCGCCGTCGACTTCCAGCGGGTAATTGAGCGCCTGCTCATCAGCGACGAATGGGATTTCGGCGGGAATGAAGCGCGGCGGGCCCATGTCGACACACACCTGGCCGTCGTTCTGCACGTCCAGCTCGATGATGCCGCCCTTGGTTTCAACACGGATGCGCTTTTTCGCGGTCAAGCGTTTGTCCAGCACGAACCGTGCGAAGCAGCGCGCACCGTTGCCGCATTGCTCCACTTCCGAACCGTCGGCATTGAAGATCCGGTAGCGGAAATCCACTTCCGGATTGTTCGGTGCCTCGACGATCAGCAGCTGGTCGAAGCCGATGCCGGTGTGGCGGTCGCCCCATTGCTTGGCGTGCTTGGGCTGGATGTGTGCGTGCTGGCTGACCAGGTCCAGGACCATGAAGTCATTGCCCAGCCCATGCATCTTGGTAAAACGCAGAAGCATGGGGTCACTCCGGCAGCAGGCTTTCGCCAGCGTACAGTTCGGCGATGGTCTCGCGACGGCGGACTTCGAAAGCCTGATCGCCGTCGACCAGGATTTCCGCACAACGGCCACGGGTGTTGTAGTTCGAGCTCATGACGAAACCATAGGCGCCCGCGGACTGCACGGCCAGCAGGTCACCTTCGGCCAGGTTCAGCTGGCGGTCCTTGGCGAGGAAGTCGCCGGTTTCGCAGATTGGCCCGACCAGGTCGTAGGCACGGCCTTCGCCCTCACGTGGGGTGACCGCGCTGACGCCCATCCAGGCCTGGTACAGGGCTGGACGGATCAGGTCGTTCATCGCCGCATCGATGATGGCGAAGTCTTTGTGTTCGGTGTGCTTGAGGTATTCCACGCGGGTCAGCAGGGCACCGGCGTTGGCTACGATGTAGCGGCCTGGCTCGAACACCAGGGCCAGGTCACGACCGCCGACGCGCTCGCGGATGGCCTTGATGTAATCGGCTACCAGTGGCGGCTCTTCGTCGCGATAGCGCACGCCAACACCGCCGCCCAGGTCCAGGTGGCGCAGGTGGATGCCGCAATCGGCCAAGCGGTCGACCAGGTCCAGCAGGCGGTCGAGGGCGTCGAGGAATGGCTCTACGGTGGTCAGCTGCGAGCCGATGTGGCAGTCGACACCGACCACTTCCAGGTTGGGCAGCTGCGCGGCACGCACGTAGATGGCTTCGGCGTCGGCGATGGCGATGCCGAACTTGTTCTCTTTGAGGCCGGTGGAAATGTACGGGTGGGTGCCGGCATCGACGTCCGGGTTGACCCGCAGCGAGACCGGGGCAACCTTGCCCATCTCGGCGGCAACCACCTGCAGGCGCTCCAGTTCGTCGGTGGATTCGACGTTGAAGCAATGAACGCCGACTTCCAGCGCCCGGCGCATGTCTTCGCGGGTCTTGCCGACGCCGGAGAACACCACACGGTCAGCCCGCCCACCGGCGGCCAGTACCCGCTCCAGCTCACCGCCGGAAACGATGTCGAAGCCTGCGCCCATGCGAGCCAGAACGTTCAGCACGCCAAGGTTGGAGTTGGCCTTGACCGCGAAGCACACCAGGTGCTCGATACCTTGCAGGGCATCGGTATAGCTGCGGTACTGGGCCTCGATGTGGGCGCGCGAGTACACGTAGGTGGGGGTGCCGAAACGTTCGGCGATGGCCGACAGGGCCACGCCCTCCGCGAACAGTTCACCGTCGCGGTAATTGAAAGCGTTCATCTGATTTCCTTACTGCTCTGGCGTTTGCTCGGGCTCGATTGGCTGCTCATCCTGTGGCTGGACAGGCTGAGCGTGCTGGTGCTGATGCGACTTCTGGCTGCCCTTGCCGTCCTTGCCGTCTTCTGGCAGGTACAGGGGGCCTTTCTGACCGCAGGCCGAAACGAGGCAGGCAACCGCGACCAGCGCCGCGAGCGAGGAAATCAGGCGCTTCATGGGTGAAATCCTTTGAAATATGCAGTATTGCGCCCGAGTATACCGAGCGACTGCCGGATTGCCTATGCAAGAGCCGGTCCGCCGGGCGGGCAGAAATTAGCCACAAGCGGCGAGCGGCAAGCGGCAAGAAAAAGCGCTCAGGTGTACGCTGTGCTTTTTCTTGCCGCTTGGAGCTCGCCGCTTGCGGCTGGCGCCAAGCGCCCGTATCGTGCCCGGCCTGCCTGTAACGCAGCCAATTTCGAGGTTCCTGCAATGAGTTTGAGCGAAGCGCGTTTCCATGATCTGGTCGACGCCACCCAACAGGCCCTGGAAGACCTGTTCGACGAGAGCGGCCTGGACCTGGACATGGAGAATTCCGCCGGCGTCCTTACCATCAAGTTCGACAACGGCAGCCAGCTGATCTTCAGCCGCCAGGAGCCACTGCGTCAGCTTTGGCTGGCCGACCGCTCCGGTGGCTTCCACTTCGACTACGACGAAGAGAGCGGCAAGTGGGTCTGCGAGAAGAGCGATGAGCTGCTGGGTGAGATGCTCGAGCGGATTGTCTGGGAGCGGGCCGGCGAAAAGCTGGACTTCGACGAGATCTGAGATGAGTGCCCCGGCGCGGCCCGCCAAGCCGCTTTACAGCAACGTCAGCCCAGCGGTGCCGTCGCCGTGCATCAGCGTGTGCCGGCTGGATGAACAGCGCGTTTGCACCGGTTGCCATCGCCATGTCGAGCACATTCGTGAGTGGCGCTCGGCCGACGACGAACGGCGCCGGCAGATTTGCCGCGAAGCCGAGGCCTTGCGCGCGCAGGCTTGAGTATTTGCCCGGCTGTGGTAGTGTCGGGTTATGCGTCGGTGACGCCAAAGCACTCATCAAACCCCGCCCTCTGGGCGGGGTTTTGCTTTATCTGCCCCTAGAAAACCAACTGTTCAATGGAGTCTGACTGGATCATGAGCACCAAGCCTTCCCTCATCCTTACCCGATTGGACGTGCAGCGTCTGGAGCGCCTGATCGACAGCCTCGACGAAAGTACCCCGGGTGTGCTCGCCCTGCAGGACGAGCTGGACCGCGCCGAGCAGGTGGTCGGTCACGAGGAGGTGCCGGCTGGTGTTGTGACCATGAATTCGCGCGTGCACTGCCGCGAAGAAGCCAGTGGCAAGGACTACCACCTGACCCTGGTGTATCCGAAGGATGCCGGCGGCGAAGGCAAGGTATCGATCCTGGCGCCGATCGGTTGCGCACTGCTGGGCTTGTCGGTGGGCGAGCAGATCGACTGGCCTGCGCCGGGGGGCAAGACCCTCAAGCTCAAGTTGCTGGCCGTCGAGTACCAGCCTGAAGCTGCGGGCGATTTCGACCTCTGAGGGTTCAAGGCTCCAGGGTTGCCTGCAACTGCGCCAGGCCATCGTTCAGAGCCTGCTCCAGCTCGCGCTTGTAGCGCAGGTAGAGGACGGTCGAGCCCCGTTCGTCATCGAGCAGTTCGGACAGGTCAAGATCTGTGATGTAACAGCGGTAGTGCCCGGCGCTGCGGCGCTGGCTGAGAATCTGTCGGGCGACCACGGTATAGAGCTCATCGCCATGGTCAAGCTCGGAAAACTCCTGCTGATTGCAATAGAGCGTGACATGCATGTCATCGCCCGTGCCGGCCTGGAGGATGGCCTGCACCTCGTAATACGGCTGATCATTGAGGTCGTCTGGCGTTGGCCGCGGCTCTATGCTGCGGGCCTTGCCCGGCCCCGAGGGCAGCAGTTGCGCATAGTGGGTCTGCAATGGTGCTTGTTGCAGGTTGTCCAGCGGCACGCGTGCGTCGTGGCGCATTACCATCGAGCGCAGAAAGCGCTGCAGCGGCAGCAGCAGGTGGTTTTCGTCGTGCAAGGGCAGGCGTTGCTGCCACAGGGCATTGTACTCATCCAGCACGTACAGGTCGGCCCAGCCCTCGAGCAGGCGGTAGAACACCTGGATGCAGCCGGGGCGTGCGTTTTCCAGTACCAGTGGCAGGTCGTGGTCCTGCAGGGCATTGGCATCCAGGTACAGCGGGCTGTAGGTGCTGCGTTCTTCGCCCAGGCATTCGAGTACGGCCTCATGCTCTGCGAGGGTGGTCAGGCTGACCTGGCCGGGCAGCAGTTCCAGCACGTGTGTGTGCTGCGCCACCTGCAGCAGGTAGCGGTGGTTGCGCCCCTGATCTAGCAACAGCTGCACCGTGTCGAAAATCTCCTCGACCCGCTGGCTGATGGCCTGGGCGCGGTTGTGGCAGAAACAGCGCACCCGCACGCGCGGCCGGTGCCTGCGCTGGCCGAGGCTGTTGAGGAAATCGCGCAGGCAACGTGCCAGGGCGTGCTCGCCGTCGTAACGCTGGACCAACACTTCGTTCCAGCTGTTGAGGGTAATCTGGTCGAGGGTCAGCACCAGGTTTTCGCGAACGCCCGCGTAGCTCAGCGAGTCGGTTCGCTCGGTGGTCATCAGGATGTTCAAGTCGCGATGGTGTTGCAACGGATCGACACCGACGTTGACCAGCAGCAGAATCTCGTTGGCCACGCTCGGTTGCAACAGGCGCACTTCACTGACGGTTTCCAATGGCAGAGGGATGCTCTGCTGCAGGCTGCCGAGCAGGTTGAACAGCTCGAACTCGTTCAGGTCACTGGCGCCGGGGTGCAGCGCCAGGCGCGTGGTGCTGTCGATGACGCCGTTGTGGTGTGCCCAGGCCAGCAGCTCGATCAGCTCTCGGCAGCGTTTGATCGGGCTGAAGTGCTCCCATTCGTGAACACTGAGGTTACCGTTGTACAGGCCCCAGTGATGGCTGCCCGGTTCCTTGCGGTTCGGCGACTGGACCAGGGTCAGGGTGTCCTCGGCGAGGTCCGGGGCAATGCCGGGGTTGATCACTTCTATCTTGCCGGCACGGCGCTCGAACGCGGCATAAAGGCGCCGGCCCAGCACATTCAGGTCGCGCTGGTCGGCGCGGCTGCTGGCATTGTTGTTTTGCGCGAACTGGTTGAGGAAGCGGTAGCTATGGTTCAGCTCAGCAACCAGCTCGCGGCGCTCCACGGCGACCTGACGCACTTTCCATTGGCTGCGGCTGTCGAGCAACGCCAGTTGGCGCTCGTCCCAACCCCACTCATCGACCAGGCGCTTGAGCAACCGGCGCTGCCAGCCGTTGCTTCGTGCGCGGTCCAGGCCGCTGAGTTTCTTGTTGACCTTCAGGTAAAGGCTGCGCCTTGCCAGCTCCAGCCGCCTGGTTTCACCGCGCGCTTGCAGGTAGCGTTCGATGCGCCGGTAAACCATCACATAGGGATCGAGCGCGTCGAGGTCGAGGTGGTTGGCGAATACCGCCTGCTTGTAATCCAGGCTCAGGCAGCGCACGGCTGGATGTTCGCTGGCGTAGGCCTCGGTCAGCAACAGCTTGAGCAGTGACTTGTAAGGTGAGTCGATACCTTTGAACAGCTGCCACAGGCCAGCGCCGACGAATTCGCCGGCCGGGATGTGGGCCAGGTTGCCGAGATCGAGGGCATCGGTGCTGCGGATGAAACGCTTGGACAGCAAGGTTTCGGTATAGCTGCTGTAGTTGTGCTCTTCATACGCCGGCACCAGCCACCAAAGCGGTGTGCGCCCGGCCAACCAGATGGCCGTGCGGTAGAACTCGTCGAGCAGCAGGTAGTGCTGGGTGGTGCCACAATCGTCAGAGCTCAGCTGGCTGTCGCGCAGGCCTTGGGCGAAGCTTTGCGGGTCGATCAGGAAGCAGTGTGCTTCGGCGCCCAGGCTGGCGGCCCAGGTTTCGAGCAACTGGCATTTGCGTCGCAGTTCATCGAGCTGGCTGTCACCCAGGCCGGGGGCATGACAGACCCACAGGTCGATGTCGCTTTGCTCAGCCTGGGCCAGCGTGCCAAGGCTGCCCATCAGGAACAGGCCGTGGATTGGGCGGTTGGGGTTGCCCAGGCGTGTCTTGTACGTGAACGATCGCGCCAGCCGTTGGCCTTCGGCGACCAGGTTGGCATCGGGCTCGAAGCCCGATACGCCGGCCGGGGTGCTACCTGAAACATAGCCAGGCAGCAGCGGGTGGTTGACGTGAAACAGCAGTGGTAGCAGGGTCAACACCTGTTGCTGGCGGGTCGAAAGCCCATCCATGGCGCGCTGTAGCCGGCCTGTGTTCAATTGCAGAAACCGCGCACGCAATTTCGCCAGCACCTTGCGGTCGATGCCTTCGTCGATATCGGGGCGGATTTCGTGGGGGTGGGTCATTGCACACTCAGGGCAGGCCGGGGGAGCTCTGGCGAGTTTAGCCTGAGTAATGCACTCGGATAAGCGGCAATTGGAGTTTTGACGCCATTTTTCTTGCGCCTTGGCGGGCCCCATCGCCGGCTTGCCAGCGATGGGGCGGGGCAGGTTTATGCCGGCTGGGGCGACTTGAGAATGTTCAGCAGCAGTTGCACGCTTTCGACTGCGTCATGCCCAAGGCTGGTGAGGTAACCGCCATCGGGCTGATCGGTCAATTGCTTTTCATGCAGGCGTCGAGCTGCTGCGACCAGTGCGGGGGAGGCATTGGCGTGAATCTTGATGCCTTCCTGGCTGCTGTCCAGGTTGAACAGGGCAAGGACTTCCAGTTCAGCAATCAGTTCGGGGGTGAAGGACATGGCGACTCCTGACTTCCAGACGAGGATGGCGGCACCGCCAGCGGTGCCTGACCCTGGAGTGTAGCCGGGTTATTCGTCCTCGCCTTGATCTGCCTCAGGTGGCAGCTCGGGCAGAGCGCGCAGGGCGGTTTCGTACCACTCGGTGTTGAACGGACGGTCCTCGTCGAGCATGTTGTCGATCTCGATGGCCAGCACGTGGGCCATGAGGTTGAGGATGTCTTCGCGCTCGTAGCCAACCAGGCTCAGCTTGTTGAACGTAGCCTTGGCTGCCGGCGGTTCGCCGCTTTCGATCTGGTTTTCGATGGCCTGGGTCAGCGTCGCCTCGGCGAAGGCTTCGTCGTCATTGTCGATGTCGGTGGGCTCGCTCATGGCGCTACTCCTGTGATTGGGCACACAGTGTGCCATGCCCGCGTCGGCAATGCCCGGTCATCGACCGGGTGCATGACGCTGGTCAGGCACTGGCGTAACGAGCTATAAAAGCCCGGCCAACCCCCTACGGCCTGGAGGCTGTTACCCCATGCTCAAGCTTCACGGATTCTCGGTCAGCAACTACTACAACATGGTCAAGCTGGCCCTGCTGGAAAAGGGCCTGCCGTTCGAAGAGGTCACCTTCTATGGTGGTCAGACGGCTCAGGCGCTGGACGTCAGCCCGCGCGGCAAAGTGCCGGTGCTGCAGACCGAACACGGCTTGCTCAGCGAAACCGGTGTGATTCTCGACTATATCGAGCAGACCCAGCCGGGTAAGGCGCTGCTGCCAGCCGATCCGTTCGAGCAGGCCAAGGTGCGCGAGCTGCTCAAGGAGATCGAGCTGTACATCGAGCTGCCGGCCCGTACCTGCTATGCCGAGTCGTTCTTTGGCGCGGCGGTAGAGCCCTTGATCAAGGAGCGCGCGCGTGCGGATCTGCTGGCGGGGTTCGCCACGTTGAAGCGCAATGGCCGTTTTGCACCCTATGTAGCCGGTGAACAACTGACGATTGCCGACCTGATGTTCTGCTTCTCGGTCGACCTGGCTTGTGCAGTAGGCAAGAAGGTGCTGAACGTCGACTTCCTCGCCGACTTCCCTGAGGCCAAGGCGCTGCTGCAGAAAATGCACGAAAACCCGCACATGGCGCGGATCGTGGCAGACAAGGAGGCGGCGATGCCGGCCTTCATGGAGATGATTCGCAGCGGTAAGCGCTGAAGACCAGGGCTGCCTTGCAGCCCAATCGCCGGCATGCCGGCTCCTACTGGTACTGCACAGGGCTTGAAGCCGATGCGGTCGAGTGGGAGCCGGCTTGCCGGCGATCGAGGGCCAAGCCCTCGCAATGGCGCTTAGCGCGAAGCCAGCAGCGCCTTGCCACGTACAACGGCAGCGCGCACCTGCGCTGGCGCAGTGCCGCCAATGTGGTCGCGGGCATTCACCGAGCCTTCCAGGGTCAGCACGGCGAATACATCCTGCTCGATCTGGTCGCTGAACTGGCGCAGTTCGTCCAGGCTCATCTCGGCCAGGTCCTTGCCGGTGTCGACGCCATACTTCACGGCATGGCCGACGATTTCGTGGCAATCACGGAACGGCAGGCCGCGGCGCACCAGGTAGTCGGCCAGGTCGGTGGCGGTAGAGAAGCCGCGCAGGGCCGCTTCGCGCATGATCGCGTGGCGTGGCTTGATGGCTGGGATCATGTCGGCAAAGGCACGCAGCGAATCGCGCAGGGTATCGGCGGCGTCGAACAGCGGCTCCTTGTCTTCCTGGTTGTCCTTGTTGTAGGCCAGCGGCTGGCCTTTCATCAAGGTCAGCAGGCCGGTCAGGGCGCCGAACACACGGCCGCTCTTGCCACGCACCAGCTCCGGCACGTCCGGGTTCTTCTTCTGCGGCATGATCGAGCTGCCAGTGCAGAAACGGTCGGGCAGATCGACGAACTGGAACTGGGCGCTGGTCCACAGCACCAGCTCTTCGGAGAAGCGCGACAGGTGCATCATCGCCACGCTGGCGGCAGCGCAGAATTCGATGGCGAAATCACGGTCCGAAACGCCATCCAGCGAGTTGCCGGCAACGGCTTCGAAACCCAATAGCTTGCAGGTCAGCTCGCGGTCGATCGGGTAGGTGGTGCCAGCCAGCGCAGCGCTGCCCAGAGGCATGCGGTTGGCGCGCTTGCGGCAGTCGACCAGGCGCTCGTAGTCACGGCTGAGCATTTCGAACCAGGCCAGCAGGTGGTGGCCGAAGGTGACTGGCTGAGCGGTCTGCAGGTGGGTGAAGCCCGGCATGATGGTTTCGGCTTCACGCTCGGCCTGTTCCAGCAGGCCCTGCTGCAGGCGGGTGATCTCGGCCAGAATCAGGTCGATCTCGTCGCGCAGCCACAGGCGGATGTCGGTGGCGACCTGGTCGTTGCGGCTACGGCCGGTGTGCAGCTTCTTGCCGGTAATGCCGATGCGGTCGGTCAGGCGTGCTTCGATGTTCATGTGCACGTCTTCGAGGTCGACGCGCCAGTCGAAATTGCCGGCTTCGATTTCACCCTGGATGGTGTTCAGGCCATCGATGATGGTGTCGCGCTCGGCATCGCTGAGTACACCGACCTGCGCCAGCATGGTGGCGTGGGCGATCGAACCCATGATGTCGTGGCGGTACAGGCGCTTGTCGAAATCGACCGAGGCGGTGAAGCGGGCGACGAAGGCGTCGACGGGTTCACTGAAGCGGCCGCCCCAGGACTGATTGGTCTTGTCGGTGCTCATGGATTCACTCGTTGAAGGCGTGAACGAAAAAGTGGCGCCGATAATAGCAGGGTTGGGCTTGTGGCCGAAGGACGCCGGTCGACAGAAATCTGCAGAAAACAGCGCTCAATGCAGGTGAAGACGATATTCAACGATTGAACGGCAGTGTTCCACGGACCGTCTACAGTTGGACAAAGGACTGGCAGCGAATCTGCCGGCGCAGTGAATCTTTGGCCATCGTATTGGTCTAGAGCGTGACCGCAGTGTCGCTCGACCTGCAACTGTCTACGCTATACCTGTGCGAGACTCACTCAGGAATCCAGAGCAATTATGAATGTCCTGATCGTTGATGACGAACCCCAAGCCCGTGAACGCTTGACGCGGTTATTCGGGGAACTGGAGGGGTACACCGTGCTGGAGCCCAGCGCCACCAACGGCGAGGAGGCCCTGGCCCTGATCGAAAGCCTCAAGCCCGATGTGGTCCTGCTGGACATCGGCATGCCGGGCCTCGATGGCCTGCAGGTCGCGGCCCGCCTGTGCGAGCGCGAAGCGCCACCGTCGGTGGTGTTCTGCACCGGTGACGATGAATACGGCGCAGAGGCTTTCACGGACAGCACCCTCAGCCATGTAACCAAACCGATCCATCCCCATGCCCTGCGCGATGCCTTGCGCAAGGCTGAGAAACCCAGCCGTACGCAGTTGGCGGCGCTGACCCGGCCGGGCAGTGAAGGGGGTGGCCCGCGCAGCCATATCAGCGCGCGTACGCGCAAGGGCATCGAGCTGATCCCTTTGCCGCAGGTGATCTATTTCATCGCCGACCACAAATATGTGACGTTGCGCCATGAAGCAGGTGAAGTGCTGCTTGATGAGCCGCTCAAGGCCCTGGAAGATGAGTTCGGCGAACGCTTCGTGCGTATCCACCGCAACGCCCTGGTAGCCCGCGAGCGCATCGAACGCCTGCAGCGCACGCCGCTTGGGCATTTTCAACTGTTCCTCAAAGGCCTGGATGGTGATGCCTTGACTGTCAGCCGCCGGCATGTGGCTGGCGTACGCAAGATGATGCAGACGCTCTGAGCCCTGCAGGGCCCTCATCTCCGGCAAACGGCGATGAGGGCGCACAAGGCAAAACTGGATCGTGACCCACATCTGCTAGCGATACCGACGGAGCTGTTATCATCGGCGGCATTCCTAAGTATTGGGGCGTTCCATGTCCACTCGCGAAATCCGCATTGCCACCCGTAAAAGTGCCTTGGCCCTGTGGCAGGCCGAATACGTCAAAGCCCGCCTCGAACAGGCGCACCCTGGCCTTCTGGTGACTCTGGTGCCCATGGTCAGCCGCGGCGACAAACTGCTCGACGCGCCGCTGGCGAAGATCGGCGGCAAAGGCCTGTTCGTCAAGGAGCTGGAAACCGCCCTGCTGGACAATGAGGCCGACATCGCCGTGCATTCGATGAAGGACGTACCCATGGACTTCCCCGAAGGCCTGGGTCTGTACTGCATCTGTGAACGTGAAGACCCGCGCGATGCCTTCGTTTCCAACCATTTTCCCAGCCTTGAGGCTCTGCCTGCCGGTAGCATCGTCGGCACCTCCAGCCTGCGCCGTCAGGCCCAGTTGCTGGCGCGCCGCCCTGACCTGCAAATCCGCTTTCTGCGCGGCAACGTCAACACTCGCCTGGCCAAGCTCGATGCCGGTGAGTATGACGCCATCATCCTTGCCGCGGCGGGCCTGATCCGCCTGGGCTTCGAAGAGCGCATCACCGCCAGCATCAGCGTCGACGACAGCCTGCCGGCCGGTGGCCAGGGCGCAGTGGGCATCGAATGCCGTAGCGCAGACAGCGAGATCCATGCGCTGTTGGCGCCTTTGCACCACGCCGATACCGCTGACCGTGTGGTGGCCGAACGAGCGTTGAACAAGCACTTGAACGGCGGCTGCCAGGTACCGATTGCCTGCTATGCCGTGCTCGAAGGCGAGCAACTATGGCTGCGCGGGCTGGTTGGCCAGCCCAGCGGTGGGACCCTGCTGGTGGCTGACGCCCGTGCACCGCGGGCATCCGCCGAAACGTTGGGGGTGCAGGTGGCCGAAGACCTGCTGGGCCAAGGTGCCGCGGCCATTCTCAAGGAAGTCTACGGTGAGGCCGGGCACCCGTGAGCCCCTGGCGCCTGTTGCTGACCCGTCCTGAAGAGGACTGCGCGGCGCTGGCGCAGACGCTGGCAGCTGCCGGCATTGCCAGCGCCTGCCTGCCCTTGCTGGCGATCGAGCCAGTGCAACCGGACGCTCGGCAGCGCCAGCAGCTTGCCGGGCTAGGGCAGTGCCAGGCCATGATCGTGGTCAGTAAACCTGCAGCCAGGTTGCTGCTTGCGCAACTCGCACAAGCAGGGCTGCAGCCCCCTTCAGCCGGATGGTTCACTGTAGGTGAAGCCACGGCGGCGGTGTTGCAGTCTGCGGGGCTGACGGTGACTTACCCTGCACAGGGTGACGACAGCGAAGCCTTGCTCACGCTCCCGGCCTTGCACGAGGCTATGGCGGGGCCTGCGCCACGTGTCCTGATCGTGCGTGGTGTAGGGGGTCGCGAACTGCTGGCCGAGCGTCTTGCAGAGCAAGGTGCTAGTGTCGATTATCTGGAACTGTATCGTCGTTGTCTGCCGGTGTATCCGGCGGGCACGCTGGTGGGTCGCATCGAAGCGGAACGCCTGAACGGCGTGGTGGTCAGCAGTGGGCAGGGTCTTGAACACCTGCAACGGATGGCCGCTGCCGATTGGCCGCGTGTGGCGCGCTTGCCCTTGTTCGTGCCGAGCCCCAGGGTGGCCGAGCAGGCCAGGGCCGCAGGGGCACAACAGATTGTGGATTGCCGTGGCGCGAGTGCCACGGCCTTGCTGGCAGCCGTGCAGCGCAGCGCTGCACCTGCCTCTTAAGGCGCTAAGCTCAGAGCGACGCGCCCCCATGCAAAGGATGGATACGTGAGCGAAACTGTCTTGTCCCACAATGATCAGCCGTCGGCGCAGGAGCCGACGCAACCCGTCACCCCCCCACCTGCCAAACGTTCCGGCACAGGCCTGGCCTTGCTGGCATTGTTGGTGGGTGCCGCTGGGGTCGCAGTGGGCGGGTGGGGTGTCTGGCAGGTGCGGCATCTGCAAGGCAGTGAGCTGAGCCAGGGTGAGCACCTCGAGGCGCTTAGCCAGCGTGCCGCTGCACTGCAGCAGCGCGAGCAACAGATCAGTGCCCAGTTGGCCAGCCTGCCGGCAGCCAGCGAACTGGAAGACCGCCGCCGCCTGGTGGCGCAGTTGCAGGGTGACCAGCAGCGCTTGAGCCAGCGGCTTGAAACCGTGCTTGGCGAAAGCCGCAAGGAATGGCGCCTGGCCGAGGCCGAGCACCTGTTGCGCCTGGCCACCCTGCGGCTTTCGGCCCTGCAGGACATCACCAGCGCCAAGGCCCTGGTCGAAGGCGCCGACGAAATCCTGCGCGAGCAGAGCGACCCTGGCTCGTTTGCCGCGCGGGAGCAGTTGGCGCGTAGCCTGGCAACGCTCAACAGCACCCAGCAGCCGGACCGTACCGGTTTGTATCTGAAGCTGGCTGCCCAGCGGGAGTTGGTGCAGCAGCTCAACGCCCAGTCGCCGGAATTCGACAGCGATGCCGATGCCGTCGGTGCTTTGACCGCCGATGGCGATGGCGCCAGCCGCCTGGCGCAGTGGTGGGCGGAGATTTCCAAGTACTTCCAGATCGATTTCAACGCCGACGACAACGTCCGTCCGTTGCTGGCCGGGCAGTCGCTCAACCAGTTGCGCCTGGCCCTGAGCCTGACCATCGAGCAAGCCCAGTGGGCTGCGCTCAATGGCGACGCCAAGGTCTACACCCAGGCGCTGGATGATGCGCGCAGTGTGCTGGTGGCCAATTTCAACGCTGACAACCCGCAGAGCAAGGCCATGCTCGAAAGCCTCAATGCGCTGGCCGAGCAACCGGTGTCGGTGGTTACCCCGGACCTGAGCGAAAGCCTGGCTGCGGTGCAGGCGTATATCCAGCGCCGCCATCTGCCTGCCGAGGGTGAGGGGGGCAAACCATGAAACGTGTGTACCTGCTGGCCGTGCTGGCGATCGTGATCGCTGCGGCACTGGGCATCGCGGTGGCCAAGCACAGCGGCTACGTATTGATTTCCTACGGTGGCTTCCGTTACCAGTCCGGGCTGTGGGCGGCGCTCGCGGCGCTGGTTGCCGTGCTCGCACTGTTGTGGCTGCTGCGCTATCTGGTTGGGCTGGTGCTGACGTCCAGTGGTGTGGTCAACCCCTGGTCGCGACGCAACCGCAGCCGTCGCATTCGCATCGCAATCGAGCAGGGCCAGCTGGACCTCGCCGAGGGTCGTTGGGCCAGCGCCCAACGTCACTTGCACCGCGCCGCCGAGGCCGAACGCCAGCCATTGCTGTATTACCTCGGTGCCGCGCGTGCGGCCAATGAACAGGGGCGAACGGAAGACAGGGACAACCTGCTCGAGCGTGCACTGGAGCGTCAGCCCCAGGCGGAACTGGCGGTCGCCCTGGCCCATGCGCAATTGCAGATGGACCGTGGCGAAAGCGATGGCGCCCTGGAAGCCCTGCTGGCCATGCAGGAGCGGCACCCGCACAACAATCAGGTCTTGCGCTTGTTGCAGCGCCTGTATCTGGAGCGCGGCGACTGGTCGGCGTTGATTCGCCTGTTGCCCGACTTGCGCAAGGGCAAAGTGCTGCCGGCCGAGGAACTCGCTGCACTGGAACAGCGTGCCTGGGGTCAGAACCTGGGGCTTGCGGCAGCCCGTGGCGACGATGAGCAAAGCGCCCGTCAGTCGTTGGAGCGCGCCTGGCAACAGCTGACTGCGGCCCAGCGTCAGGAGCCCCGGTTGGTGCTGGCTTATGCCGAACAACTGCGCCAGGTGGGCGCTCAAGGCGAAGCCGAACAGGTACTACGCGCTGCCCTCAAGCGTGACTACGAAAGCCACCTTGCGCGCCTGTATGGCCTGGTGCGCGGCGATGATCCGGCGCGTCAACTGCAAACAGCCGAGGGCTGGCTCAAGGCGCATCCCCAGGACCCGAGCCTGTTGCTGACGCTTGGACGCCTTTGCTTGCAGAACCGCCTTTGGGGCAAGGCGCGCGATTACCTGGAAAGCAGCTTGCGCATGGAGCGCAACCCGGAAACCTGCGCCGAACTGGCCCGGCTGCTGGCTGGCCTCGGTGAGACCGAACGCAGTAACCAGCTGTTCCAGGAAGGCCTGGGCCTGCTTGATGAGCGGTTGTTGGCCCTGCCATTGCCCGAGGCCGTGCGCGCCTGAGAGGCCCCATGAGCCCGCACTGAAGGCGGGCTCATGGGGTGGTTGGTGAGTCTCGCGATACCTGTTTTCTTCTGAAATGCGCTTCGCAAGAAATTTCCCACAATGCGAGTGGAAATTTCTTCTACCCCTCAGTGACTTATCTCCCCTGTAGTGCCTTGAAACAAAGCACATCTTTCCTCTACCGTTCCAAGCCACTCAATTTGCCCCGGGACCACCACCTTTCATGTTGCCGGCCCGCTTGCGCACGTTTTTTCTACCGGCCTGCCTTGCCTCGTTGGCGGTGCTGGTCGCGTCCTTTTACCTGGAGCGCACCCTCGGTCTGGTGCCTTGCCCGCTGTGCTTCAGCCAGCGGTTTCTGTTGGGTGTGTATGCCATGATCTGCCTGTGTGCGGCTGTGCATGCGTCGGGCGTTGCCGCTGTGTGCCAGTATGCGCGAGCAGCCCTGGGCTGTTCGGCAGCCGGGGCCCTGCTGGCGGCCAGGCATGTCTGGATACAAGGGGAAATTGGTACAAGCCACGAGTGCCCGGCGCCTTTCTGGCATGTAGTGGAAAGCTCCTGGCGTGAAGCGGCCCGTCAACTCTTGCTCGGCGGCCCCGATTGCAGCTCGTTGACCTGGAGCTTTCTTGACCTGACCTTGCCCGAATGGAGCCTGCTGGCCTTCTTGCTGCTGGCAGTGCTGCCCTTGACCTGCCTGCTGGCGTATCGTTTCCGCACACTGGGCAAAGCTTGAGTTGGCGCGGCTGCGGTAGCCGGCACGACCAGTGGTGATACCCCAGGGTATTAAACACTTGTATGAACTTTGTCTGCTGCGTACCTTGAAGGGCAGCACGCGCGGGAATAATCTCCCAGCACGCATACCAAAAACACAACTGCTCGATGCCGTCCTGCTGATGTCACCTTTGTACCGCACGATCGGGGTGCGAGGTGCAGCGGCATCTACCCAGAAGGGAAGAGATCGCCATGCTCGATAGTTGTCAGAACGCCCAGGAACGCTGGGGTGGGGTTCACAAGCTGATCGACACCTGGCTCAAGGAGCGGGAGGAGTTGGTTCAGGCCTTCGGTGCCTTGCGCGATGCCAAGCCGGCATTTGCGGACAAGGACAAGAGCCGCGACTTTTGTGCGGTGCTTGTCGATTACGTGTCAGCCTGGCATTTCGAGGTCAGTGAACAACTGGTCACCGAGGCCAAGGCGTTTGGTGACCAGAAAGCGCTGAAGCTGGCTGAAGAGATCAACCCGCGGATCAATGACATTACCCAGATTGCGCTGGCTTTCAATGACCATTGCGAGAAAGGTGATTGCAAGGACACTGAGCGCTTCGCCGATAAACTCGGCAAGCTCGGCAGCCTGCTGCACGAACGCTTCGAGCTCGAAGACTGCCTGATCGAGGTGTTGCACAACGCGCACAAGGAAGAAGACGCGGTCCAGGCCTGAGGGTCGACGTCAGCCGCCGACCGCCAGCAGCTCGATTTCGAACACCAGAGGTGTATAGGGCGCGATCAGATTACCCGCGCCCTCGGCACCGTAGGCTTGTGCCGAGGGGATCACCAGGCGCCATTTCGCTCCTGCTTTCATGTGTGGCAACGCCACCTGCCACCCTTCGATGACCGAGTCCAGGCTGAACCACTGTGGCTGCAGGTTCTGATCGAACACCGTGCCGTCAGGCAACTTGCCTACATAGCGTACTTGCACCTTGCCCTTGGGGTTGGGCTGCGCGCCGATACCACTTTTCAGTTCACTGTAGAGCACGCCCTCAGGCAGCTCATGCACACCGGCGCGTGCGCGTTCATTGGCCATGAAACGCGCCTCGATAGCTTGCAGTTTTTCCACTTCGGCTTGCACGGCGGCGTTGTTCGTCTGTTCTTCATGCTGCTGAAGAATGGCTTGCATGCGAGCCTTGTCGAGTTTGAGGGGCTGGTTCTGATAGGACTGGCGAAGGCCTTCAACCAACGCCTCCAGCTGCAATCCAGGCACTTCCTGGCGCAGTCGCTCTCCAAGGCTTGCGCCCAGGCTGTAGGCCACCTCGTGATCGCTGGCAGGAGCCGTTTCGGGGGCGGCGAGTGCGATAGGAGCCGCCAGGCACAGGCCGATAAGAAGATAACGAGGCATGGTCAACTCCGAGCTCAAGAGCTGCGAAGTATGCCAGCCTTGTTGCTTCGATTTGCGTAAATGTCGGCAACGATTTGCTAAGCAACTACACTTTCACGCAGCTGCAAGACAACAACTTTGCCCAGGCATGCAACGCGGCGCCAACGATACTGTCAACATGCCCTAGCGGCGGTAGCAGCACAAGCATAGTATTAGCCGCAAACTCGTCAGCCAGGAGGTAAACCATGTCGGCCAAGAAGAAGCCTGTAAGTACGCCGTTACACCTGCTCCAGCAACTTTCGGGCAGCTTGCTCGAACACTTGGAAGATGCCTGCTCGCAAGCGCTGGCTGATGCGGAAAAACTGCTGGCAAAGTTGGAAAAGCAGCGCGGCAAGGCCCAGGAAAAACTGCACAACGGTCGCCTGAAGTTGCAGGACGCGGCCAAGGCAGGTAAAGCCAAGGCCCAGGGCAAAGCCCAGAAAGCCATTGGTGAACTTGAGTCGTTGCTCGACTCGCTCAAAGAGCGTCAGACGCAAACCCGTACTTATATTCAGCAACTCAAACGCGATGCCCAGGAAAGCCTGAAGCTGGCCCAGGGTGTAGGCAAGGTGCGTGAGGCTGCTGGCAAGGCACTGGACCAGCGGGCTGTGGCAGCCAAATCGGCTAAGCCAGCCACTGCAAAAGCGCCTGCCAGAGCAGCGGCCAAACCTGCAGCAAGGCCGGCCGCCAAAGCTGCCGCAAAAGCGCCTGCCAAGGCCGCCGCTGCCAAGGCGCCGTCGCGCGCTGCTGCCAAGCCTGCTGCCGTAAAAGCCCCGGCCAAGGCTGCGGCTAAACCTGCAGCCAAACCGGCCGCTGCCAAAGTGGCTGCAGCCAAGGCGCCATCGCGCGCTGCTGCGGCCAAGCCAGCTACCACCAAGGCCCCGGCCAAAACCGCTGCTGCCAAGCCTGCCGCCAAACCAGCCGCTTCCAAAGGGGCTGCGGCTAAACCGGCCGCGGCCAAAGCGCCGGCTAAAACCACTGCAGCCAAGCCCGCTGCGAAAGCTGCCGCCAAGCCTGCAGCCAAGCCTGCAGCCAAGCCAGCCGCCAAAGCTCCGGCCAAGGCTGCGGCCAAGGCTGCGGCCAAACCTGCCGCTGCCAAGCCGGTCGCCAGCAAACCGGCTGAAGCCAAGCCGGCTACGCCTGCGGTGACCAACTCGGCAGGCCCCGCTACCCCGGCGCCGTCCTCGGCACCGGCAAGCACCTCGCCTCAGACGCCGTCTTCGGCCTCCTGAAGCCCTGTGGCGGCGACTCGCAGCTGAGCCAGCGAGTCGTGGCCACGGACCTGGTCGGGCGCCAGCCTGGCCAGCCAATCGCCTGCGGGCTCAAGCGAGCCCGTGGGCCATTGCCTTGCGCATTCCTCAAGGCGTTGCAGCAAGCGCTTCTCCGCCTGCAGTTCCAAGCCCTTTACGTGCTCACGCAACGCCTCCAGGTGCAGGTCATGCTGTGCGGCCGTCCGCCATTGCTGGCGCAAACTGCGTAGCGGCGTTACCACTTCAGTTTGCCAAGGCTCGGCAATGGCGCGCAAAGCGTCGATTCGCCCGGCTTCTACGGCGACACCTCGGGTTTGCAGCCAGCTTGCGCACAGCAGCAGGCACACATCGCCCCCCTGGGCCTGAACGCTCAGGCAAGCCGCTTCGACTCCCGGCCGGGCATACAGGGCCAGGGCGTAATTCCACAGGTCGGTGTACATGATTCCACTTACGCTCCGGGTCGAGGAAGCTGGTAGACTCCGCGACCATCATGATCAGACTATCCAACCTCACTTTACAGCGTGGTCCGCAGCGCTTGCTAGAAGGCGCCGAGATGACCCTGCACGCCGGTCACAAGGCCGGCCTGATCGGCGCTAACGGCGCCGGAAAATCCAGCCTGTTCGCCTTGCTGCGCGGTGAGCTGTCGCCTGATGGTGGCGACTGCCAGCTGCCGGGTGACTGGCGCATCGCCCACATGCGTCAGGAGGTCGATACGCTCGATCGCCTGGCCGTGGACTATGTGCTCGATGGCGACGCGCGCCTGCGCAAGGTCCAGACCGAGCTCGCCGTGGCCGAGACGGCCCACGACGGCACGGCCCTGGCACGCCTGCACAGTGAGCTGGAAAGCGCTGACGGCTATACCGCCGATGCCCGTGCGCGCAAATTGCTGGCCGGTCTTGGTTTTACCAACGAGCAGATGGACCGCCGCGTCGGCGACTTCTCCGGTGGCTGGCGGATGCGTCTGAACCTGGCCCAGGCCCTGATGTGCCCATCCGACCTGCTGCTGCTCGACGAACCGACCAACCACCTGGACCTCGATGCGATCCTGTGGCTCGAAGACTGGCTCAAGGGCTACCCGGGCACGCTGTTGCTGATTTCCCACGACCGCGATTTCCTGGATGCTGTTGTCGATCATGTATTGCACGTCGAGCAGCGCAAGCTGAACCTGTACAAGGGTGGCTATACCGCCTTCGAACGCACCCGTGCCGAGCGCCTGGCGCAGCAGCAGCAAGCCTACGAGAAGCAACAGGCCCAGCGTGCGCACATGGAAAAGTACATTGCCCGCTTCAAGGCCCAAGCCACCAAGGCCCGTCAGGCGCAGAGCCGGATCAAGGCCCTGGAGCGCATGGAAGAGCTGTCGGCGGCGCACGTCGATTCGCCGTTCGACTTCGTTTTCCGTGAATCGCAGAAGATTTCCAGCCCGCTGCTGAGCCTTTCCGAAGGCTGTCTGGGCTATGGCGACAAGGCGATCCTCGACAAGGTCAAGCTGCAGCTGGTGCCCGGTGCGCGCATCGGCCTGCTGGGCCCTAACGGCGCCGGCAAGTCGACCCTGATCAAGAACCTTGCCGGCGAACTAGCGCCGCTGTCGGGCCGCCTGGTGCTGGGTGAGAACCTGGCAGTCGGTTACTTCGCCCAGCATCAGCTGGACTCGCTGGACGACAAGGCCAGCCCGCTGTTGCACTTGCAGCGCATTGCGCCGGCCGAGCGCGAGCAGACCCTGCGTGACTTCCTCGGCGGGTTCGACTTCCATGGCGACCGCGTGGACGAGCCGGTGGTGAATTTCTCCGGGGGCGAAAAAGCCCGCCTGGCGCTGGCCCTGATCGCCTGGGAGCGGCCAAACCTGCTGCTGCTCGACGAACCGACCAACCACCTGGACCTGGAAATGCGCCTGGCGCTGACCATGGCGTTGCAGGAGTTTGCCGGTGCCGTGGTAGTCGTGTCCCACGACCGCCACTTGCTCAAGAGCACCACCGACGATTTCCTGCTGGTGGCCGATGGCAAGGTCGATACCTTCGATGGCGACCTGGACGACTACAGCCGTTGGCTGGTCGAGTACCGGCAGCGCAGCGCACCGGCTAGCAACGCGCCGGCCAACCCGGACAAGACCGACAAGAAGGCCCAGCGCCAGGCCGCCGCTGCCTTGCGCCAGCAACTGGCACCGCACAAGAAGGCTGCCGACAAGCTGGAGGCCGAGCTCAACCAGGTGCATGCGCAAATGGCCGAGATCGAAACCGCCTTGGGCGACAGCGGCCTCTACGAGGTGGCGCGCAAAGATGAACTGCGCGACCTGCTGGCCCGCCAGAGCAAGCTCAAGCAGCGTGAAGGCGAACTCGAGGAAGGCTGGATGCAAGCCCTGGAAACGTTGGAGAGCATGCAGGCCGAGCTTGAGGCGCTGTCCTGAAGCCTGGGTTGGCGCAGGCTTGAGGGCCAGATCGCTATAGGATTTGCGGATGCCAGGCCGGGCATTTACAGCACACCCGAAATACCCGGCTTGCCTTTGGACTCTGCAAAATTCGCTGGTTATTTTTTCGCCAAAACCTTAGCTTAACGTTTTGCAACATATGTTCGAGCGAGGTGTGTGATGTCGATGGAAGTGTGGTTGGGCTTCTTTGCCGCGTGTTGGGTGATCAGCCTTTCACCCGGGGCCGGGGCGATCGCCTCGATGTCCAGCGGCCTGCAATATGGTTTCTGGCGCGGCTACTGGAACGCGCTGGGCCTGCAGATTGGCCTGGTCGTGCAGATTGCCATCATCGCAGCGGGTGTCGGCGCCATCCTTGCCGCTTCCGCTACAGCGTTCACCATCATCAAATGGTTCGGCGTCGCCTACCTGGTCTACCTGGCCTACAAGCAATGGCGCGCTTTGCCGATGGACATGACCGATGAGTCCGCCGTGCGTCCGATCGGCAAGCCGTTGAGCCTGGTGTTCCGAGGTTTCCTGGTCAACGTCAGCAACCCCAAGGCGCTGGTGTTCATGCTCGCTGTACTGCCGCAGTTCATCAACCCGCATGCTCCGCTGTTGCCACAATACGTGGCGATCACGGTCACCATGGTCACCGTCGACATGCTGGTGATGGCGGGTTATACCGGCTTGGCTTCGCGGGTGCTGCGCCTGTTGCGCACCCCCAAGCAACAGAAGCGTTTGAACCGGACGTTCGCGGGCTTGTTCATTGGTGCTGCCACGTTCCTGGCGACCTTGCGCCGCGCACCTGTCTGACCGATTTGCGGGGCCTTGCGCAGGCCCCTCATTTCTCTCGGTCCATCATCCCCTTGAGCAAGTCCAACGGCATCGGAAACACGATGGTCGATGTCTTGTCCCCGGCAATCGACCCCAGCGTCTGCATGTAGCGCAACTGCATGGCCCCCGGCTCCTTGCTGAGCATCTGCGCGGCCTGCATCAACTTCTCGGACGCCTGCAGTTCCCCTTCGGCGTGGATGACCTTGGCCCGGCGTTCACGCTCGGCTTCGGCCTGACGGGCAATGGCGCGGACCATCGATTCGTTGAGGTCGACGTGCTTGATCTCGACGTTGGCCACCTTGATGCCCCAGGCATCGGTTTGCGCGTCCAGCACCTGGCGAATATCCAGGTTCAACTGCTCGCGCTCGGCCAGCAGCTCGTCCAGCTCATGTTTGCCCAGCACCGCACGTAGCGTTGTCTGCGCCAGCTGGCTGGTGGCGACCAGGAAGTCTTCGACCTGGATGATCGCCTTCTGAGGGTCGAGCACGCGAAAATACAGCACCGCATTGACCTTCACTGACACGTTGTCGCGGGTGATCACATCCTGCGGCGGTACATCCAGCACCACGGTGCGCAGGTCCACCCGAACCATCTGCTGGATCACGGGGATGAGCAGGATCAGCCCCGGGCCTTTGACCTGCCAGAAGCGCCCCAGCTGGAACACCACGCCGCGCTCGTATTCGCGCAAGATACGAAACGCCGACAGCAGTAAGACGCCCAGCAGCATCAGCAGGGCGCCGAAACCCAATTGCATGAACATCGTCATTCTCCTTGCGCTGTAGGGGCAGCAGCGCTCACTTCGAGCATCACGCCATGACGCGCGGTGACCCGCACCTGCTGGCCGAGCTGCAAGGGCGTAGTGCACTGGACCTGCCATTGTTCGCCCTGGGCCATTACCGCGCCACAGAACGGATTGCCTGCCACCACCTGAGAGACACTCACCAGGCTGCCGACCAGGCCGGCATCACCGCTGACCAAGGCCCGCTTGCGAGCTTTGAGGGCCATCCCCAACACGCCACCGTTCAACAATGCCGAGAGCACCGCCAGGCTCGCGATCAACGCCAGCGGAATGCCAAAGCCGGGGGCGTCGGTGTCTATCAGGATGACCGCGCCCACCACGAACGCCACGATGCCGCCAAAGCCGACCACACCAAAACTGGGGAGGAACGCCTCGGCGATCATGAAGGCGATACCGAGCATGACCAGCGCGACACCGGCAAAGCTCACCGGTAGCAATTGCAGGGCATACAGCGCCAGCAACAGGCAGATGCCACCGACCACGCCGCCCACGCCGGAGCCAGGGTTCATGAACTCGAACAGCAGGCCATAGACGCCGATCATGATCAGGATCAGTGCCACGCTGGGGTTGGTGATCACGGCCAAGAGGCGCGTGCGCCAGTCCGGCAGATGCTCGGCCAGGTTGGCGTCGCGGGTCTGCAACTGGCGCGGCTGATCAGCGGCGATCAGGGTCTTGCCGTCGAGCTGGCGCAGCAGGTCAGGCAGGTCGTTGGCCACGTGGTCGATCACCTTCTGCTTGAGCGCTTCGCTGGCCGACAGGCTTACCGCTTCGCGTACAGCCTTTTCCGCCCAGTCGGCGTTGCGCCCGCGCAGCTGCGCCAGGCCGCGGATATAAGCGGCTGCATCGTTCACCTGCTTGCGCGCAAGGGCTTGTTCATTGGCGTCGGGCTTGGCCTTGTCATCCTTTGGTGTACCTGCAGGGCCGCCAATCTGCACGGGGGTGGCGGCGCCGAGGTTGGTCCCCGGCGCCATGGCCGCCACGTGGCTGGCATACAGGATGTAGGTGCCAGCGCTGGCAGCACGGGCACCGCCTGGGGCAACGAAGGTCGCAACCGGCACGGGGCTGGCGAGGATGACCTTGATGATCTGGCGCATGGCGCTGTCCAGGCCGCCGGGTGTATCCATGCGGATCACCACCAGTTGCGCGCCTTGTTCCTTGGCCTGATCCAGGCCGCGCACCACATAGTCGGCGCTGGCCGGCCCTATGGCATCATCGATGCTCAGCACCCAGATCGCCCCAGGCGCGGCCTGGCTGCCCGGGGCGAGGCCAAGCATCAGCACCAATAACCACCAGCGCCAGCAGCGAGCGATCACCTGTCGTCACCTTGTTCGCTTCTATACCCCAAGTTTAGCCATGCCTGCCCAGGCAGGGCCTAAAATTGGAGATGGGGGCGAAACCGGAGGTGCATCATGCGAATGGCCAAGACCCTGCAGCAGCGCCTGGACCAGGCCAACTGCGACTACGACATCATTCCCCATCCCCACTCGGCGACCAGCCTGGAATCGGCGCGTACGGCTGGTGTGCCGGCCGAGCGGGTTGCCAAGTCGGTCATGCTCGACGACCGCCATGGCAACTACATCATGGCGGTGCTGCCTGCCAATCGGCACCTGGACATGAGCAAGGTACGCATGTCTGGCGCCTGGCAACTGACCCGCGAAAGCGGCCTGCCGAGCTTGTTCGGTGACTGCGAGCGTGGCGCCATCCCGGCAATGGGTGACGCTTATCAGATAAAGATGCTGCTCGATTCGAGTCTTACCCGCCAGGGCGATGTCTACCTGGAGGCAGGTGACCACGATCACCTGATCCACATGAGCATGGAGCAGTACCTGAAACTGGTGCCGCAAGCCGAAGTACGCGAGCTGTGCTGATGTTCTCAAACCAATGCCGGGCTGGCGTCGTGGACGGCCCGCCCGGTACCCAGGAGGAAACATGGAAGCGCCTACCCACCACTTTTCCGAGCTGTTCAAGCAGTTGGGCTTGCCCGACGACCCTCAGAGCATCGATCAGTTCATCACCAGCCATTCACCGCTGAAAAACGAGATCAAGCTGGTGGATGCGCCGTTCTGGAGCGACTCCCAGCGCGCTTTTCTCAAGGAGAGCATCATTGAAGATTCCGATTGGGCAGTGCCCTTCGATCAACTCAACGAAGCGTTGCGCCGCCCCCGCAAATAAAGCGCCGAGCGGCACCTGACGAGTGATCGGCCGTTGCTATGCTCAGGAAAACAATAAGGGGATATGCGCGATGAAAGATCCCTACGCACCAGGTTTCTGGTGCACCGTGACCATCCTGGGCACCCTGACGGCCGGTTACTTCTACGGTATCCGCCATACACACCAGATGAGCCAGGCTGTGCAGTTCCTGTACGCTGCGGCGGCAGTCGCGGCGGCGGTCGCGCTGCTGGGCCTTACGTGGATCGCCTGGCAGCAACTGCACCTGAACAAGCGCGAGGTGATCCAGGGGCGAACATTGCTGACCATCTGGAACACCAAGGTAGCGCTACGCCGGGTAGAGACGGTTTTCGACCGGTATTTCTGGGGCAGCTATTGGCACTCGGGGCGCACCTTCGAGGAAGTGATGGGCGAGCTCAAGGGCACACCCCTGGAGCAAAGCCTGGATGCGCTCAAGCGCCAGTGCCGGGTGCTGGACCGCGAGATCCACGACCATCAGCATCACTGGCTGGCCAACGCCCGCGATCTCTCCAGTGTGGCCACGGCCATGGCACGCGAACGTTACCAGCTCGACCTGTGCGAGCCCTCGAGCAGTGGCCAGGGCAACACCGCAGTGCTCAATCGTGACCTTGAAGTGCTGGTTTACACCTGGTCGGCGCGCCTGCGCAGCTTCGACCATCAGTTGGACGAACTGGAGCGCGCCTACCATTGAGGGTGGTCATTCGCCGCGGATGTACTGCTCCAGCTGCAGGATCAGGCTGGCCTGTTCGGCGATGGTTTCCTTGACCAGGTCGCCGATCGACAGCAGCCCGAGCAGCTCGCCATTGCTGACCACTGGCAGGTGGCGCAAGTGGCGGTTGGTCATCAGGTTCATGCAGTACTCAAGATTCTGCTTGGGCTCCACCGTGACCACAGGTGCACTCATGATTTCCCGCACTGGCGTGGCCGCCGAAGAGCGCCCCTTGAGCACGAGCTTACGGGCATAGTCACGCTCGCTGACGATTCCCACTACCTGGTTGTTCTCCACGACCGGCAGCGCACCGACGTTTTTCTCCGCCAGCATTTTCAGGGCGTCGAGCACCGAGTCATCAGGGCCGATGGTGTAGACGGTCTGGTGCTGGGACTTGGTCTTGAGGATTTGTTCGACGTTCTTCATACAGGCCTCTGCGGGTGGAAAAAACGAGCTCTTGGAGTAACTAAAGCATCCGGCACGGTGGCCTGCACGGCAATGCAGGAAACGGCATCGAGTCGATTGAAAAACGTCATGGCTGAAGTCGTTGCGTGGTGAGGCAGTGGTCAGGCTTGAGGCCGCAGGTGGGATGTCGAATCGGATGGGGCAATATTCACGATAATCTGTGACAATGCATGTCAAGTTGCCATCACTCAGTCCTCTTTCGGCAAGGAGCCGCAATGCACCGTGTGTTTCGCCTTACAGCGCTAAGCTGTGCCTTCATCACCGCTGCCGGGTGCAGCACTCAGCAGATGGACACTATTTCCAAGAAAGTCAAAGACATTGGCAGGGACTACGGCATGCCGGTGCTCTGTGGTGTCGGTGTGGTGGCCGGGGGGGCTGCCGGTTACGCCCTCAAAGGCAAGGACGGCATCTTGCCGGGTGCTGCCGTAGGCGGCGCGGTGGGTTGCGTCGTGGGTTATGTCTGGCAGTCCCGACTGCAGGAGCTGGATCGCATCGCCAAGGAAGAAAACCTGAAGATCACCACCGAGAAGCTGACCGTGGCCTCGGCCGCCGTGGTAACCGCTGTGCCCGAGCAGGCAGGGTTGGTGACCCAGATCGAAGACAGCGGCATGTTCGCCACCGGCTCTGACCAGTTGACCCCAAGCGGCCAGCGCGCCGTGGCCAAGCTGGCGCAGATGTATGCCAAGCCTGCCGCCACCGATAAGCAGGCCGCCGCCAAGGAGTCGCAGGATCGTCGCCTGCTGATCGTCGGCCACAGTGATGCTGTGGGTAACGCCGAGTTCAACCAGAAGCTGTCTGAGCGCCGCGCCAAGACCGTGGGCAAGGTCATGCTGCAGGCGGGCATTCCCGCCAATGCGATCTACTACCAAGGGGCCGGAGCCTCGCGACCGATTGCCGACAACAGTGACCCGCTGTTGCGTGGCCAGAACCGCCGAGTGGAAATCGTCGAGCTGGCCAACGAACAGGCCCTGGTGATGCGGGCCCAGGCAGAGGCGAGCAACACGCGCTACCTGCACTATGGCACCTCGACCGCAGCCAAACCCAAGGCTGCCGGCAGCGCTCGGGCCAGTAGCACGCCGGCACAGGCCAAGCCGACCGGGCGGGAGACCGCAATGCCCGGTACGGGCGTCGCCAGCACCCCTGGCCGCACCAACCCCACGAAAGCCGCTGCCCGGCCGCAAGTCGATTTCGCTGGCACGCCGGTGGCCAGCTACAACTGGACCATGGCCCAGAGCATCAAGCCCAAACAGAGCGGTTTCACTTTGATCAGCAGCGCTTATGCCGCGCAGATGCCGATGTCGAGCTGTGAGGCCGACAGGCCGCGCAACGCTGGCGAGGTCCTGAGCATGGTCAACGACCAGCCGCTGCAGCGGCGCGCTACCAAAGACTACCTGCCCGGTTATAACAACCGTGTCTGGGCCAATCTGGTCAATGGGCACCTGGTGACGGTGTCGCCGGTATCGATCCTGCGCGAGAACGCCAAGGTCGATCGCCAGCCGATCCTTCAGCTGGTCGAAGATTACAAGCTGCCCACGCAGCACAAGCCACGCACGATGAAAGCCGTGGCCAACACCTATGAAGGCGAAAGCGAAGTGCTGTACCGGGTCTTCGCCAGTGATGCCCAGGCATCGATTTCCTGCATGGATATCGTGTTCAGCAAGGGCAATGCCCAGGCCAGTCAAGGTGCCTTGTTCTATGCCGCCGGCGGTGATGCTTTCGTCGCTGCTTACAAGCCGATCCCGGCCACCAAATAACCCAGTCAAGGACGTCCTGAATGGAAGACTTTTCGCTAGCTGCACTCAAATCATTGATTCTCGCCAATCAGTTGTTCACCGCCGGCCTCCTTTCGCTGCTGGTTACTGCGCTGATCGTGCGTAAATACTGGGAGGAGGTTTCCTACTTTCTCATCCGTGTCTGGCACAGCCTCCCCCTGATCGGTACGGTGGCCCGGCTGTCGCGCAAGCGTTCCTCGGTCGAC
This sequence comes from Pseudomonas sp. BNK-30, assembly GCF_047456185.1. Taxonomy (NCBI): domain Bacteria; kingdom Pseudomonadati; phylum Pseudomonadota; class Gammaproteobacteria; order Pseudomonadales; family Pseudomonadaceae; genus Pseudomonas; species Pseudomonas sp. BNK-30. The sequence goes on along the minus strand of NZ_CP179904.1, from coordinate 4,557,017 downwards.
AGCGATGGCTGGATCAACCACGAAGTGACCTTGTCCAAGCCGTACTACGGCCAGTACAAGAAGTACATGAAGGGCGTCAACGCCTACAATGCCTCCCTTGACTACCTCGCCAAGGCCGGTGAGGCCGGGCGCTCGCCGCGCCCGGGTTGGGTGCTGGTGCTGGTGCTGATGCTGGTGCTGATCGAGGCCATGGGTTTTGCCTACGTCCTGGCGGGCTGGATGAACATGGATGCTTCTACCAATGACCGCCATTGGCTGACCGCCGGCACTGCGATCCTGCTCGCCGTCGCCTCGGCGTTCTTCGCCGAAGCCGCCGGCCATACGTTGCACCACAACAGCCTGATCGCCCGTGCACGCCACTGGTGGCAAGGTGAAGAGCCTACCAAGCGCTCGCGTTCGCTGAAGGCTGGCAAGGCGATCAACCTGGAAGACTCTTTCTCCGACGCGGACAAGCCGGACTACGAGCAACTGCTGGTACGGGTGAAGGACGTCAATTCCAACGTCTCGCGCAAGTTCGTCTGGCTGGTGGTCTGTGGTGTGTTCGTGGCGGCCATGGCCGTGGGGGCATTCGTCGTGCGCTCGGCGACCCTGGACAGCATCGAGACCGAGATGGTCAACGGTATGCGCGCAGAGTCCGCTGCGCAAAGCTCCAGTGCAGGTTCCCCGTTTGACCTGCCAGCAGAATCCCAGGCCATCAACGATGAGGCCGACAACGCCACCATCGATGACAAGATGCAAGCGATACGCCAGGCCAGCCTGACCACCTACATCATGCTGTCACTGATCTACATCGCTATTCAGGGCATCAGTATCTGGCTGGCCAGCCGTTACTACTTTGCCGGCACCCACTCGCCAACCGCCTGGCGCCTGACCCACGAGTACGCCACCGCCGAGGAAATGCTCGACGCGATGGATCAGAAGCGTCATGCCATTGCCAGCCACGCCGACGACAAGCTGCGCCGCCTGCAGACCTCGCTGTCTGGCCGCGACCACACCGACGCCGCTGTGCTGCACGCGCTGGAAGGTGAGAACACCGCACATCGCAACTTCCTCGCCTACGTCGAGTACAAGGCCGGCAAGGTCGCGCCCCAGGCAGTCAAGCCAAAACCTAGCGTTGAAGCCGCTGCGCCAGTGCCTGCCGCGCAACCTGTAGCCCCCGCCCCGGTTGCGCAGCAGGCTGCTGTATTCGAGCCTGTCGCAGTGCCCTTGGCCGAGCCTGCCGCCCCTGCCGAAATCAAGGCTTCGGACTTCCACGACATGACTGGCCTGCCTGAAGAGAACCTGGCTGCCGCCAGCCGTGCGCTGAATGTCAGCGAGGCACAACTGCGTGACATCCGCGAGCAACAGCAGGCGCTCAAGGCGCTTGGCCTGTTCCCTGCGAAAAAGGAGGGCATGCTGTCATGAGGCTTGCCAAGGCCCTGATCCTTGCGCTGGCGTTGCCTTGCGCAGCACTGGCTGCTGAGCGCAATGACCTGCAGAGCTGCTACACGCGCAATGGTCTGGCTGACATCAAGCCTGCAGCGTCCGGGCGCGAGCTGGTGGTGATCATCGATCAGACCATCCCGATGCCTGAAGACCTGCAGCGCAGCAGCTGGGGCCAGATCGACCGGTTCGTTCAGCCGGGCGATCGCGTCAGGCTCTATACATTCTCAGCGTTCTTGCCGGGGGAGTATCAGCGCCTGGTGTACGCCGGTGAGCTGGACATGCCGTTGCAGGGCGAGGTTCGCGACGACGTCAACATGCGCAAGCTGAGGGGCCTGGATCAGTGCCTGGCGACCCAGAAGAAAGCGTTCCAGGCCGGCTTCGGCGGGCTGTTCGTCAAAGGGCTGCGTGACGCTCGCCAGGATATCCCCAAGAGCGAAATCATGAACACCTTGCGCCGGGTTGGTGAGGACATGAGCAAAGAGCAGGGTGTCCAGGAGCGGGTGGTGTATCTGATTTCGGACATGCTCGAGCATTCGGACTACACCAGCTTCTATGCGGCAAACCAGATCAAGCAGCTCAATGTCAGTAATGAACTCAAGCTGGCACAGAGCAAAGGGCTGTATGCGGACCTGCAGGGTGCCAGGGTGTATGTTTCCGGTGCAGGCCTGGTTACCGATGCGGTGAAGCATGCCTACCGATCGGGCAAGACCATGGATGCGTTGAACGATTTCTGGGCGCAATACCTGAATGCGTCCAACGCGACCCTGGAAGGTTTCGGCACGCCGAGCCTGAGTACTGATCTTCGCTAAGCAGGGAGGGGCTGCAAACCAGCCCCGGTCCGCCAACGAAAAAGCCCCGGGCGCAGGCCCAGGGCTTTTTGATATGGCGCACTCGGCGGGATTCGAACCCACGACCCCTGCCTTCGGAGGGCAGTACTCTATCCAGCTGAGCTACGAGTGCAACGCGCACGCATGATACCCATCTGATTCGATTGCGTCCATCGCCTTGATCTTTGTCCATTTTTCCTGATCCAGGCGCACTTGCGCGACGCACACCAGATTGCGCAATTTTTGCGCAATCACCTCGGCCCGATGCCTGCTCAGCCCGCCGATACCTATTTCGATGTCCAGCAAGTCATCTTGCTGGCTGACTTGCACGCTGTGCGGCGTCAGAAACTGCAGGGCGAACAGGTTGAGTACCCGGCACAGGGTATCCGGCTCGGCTTCGGCTTGCAGGCGATAGCACACGTTGCTGTGGCTACTGCTGGCGGCCCAGACATCGGTTCGGGGCAGGGGGCGTTCGAATGGGTTCATGCTGGTCTCCGCAAAGGTGGGAGAAATTCTGGCAGGTTGATGCCGGCTTTTTTTCGCTATTATTTGATGAATCAGCCGTTCAGGCGAATTGGTTGATTCGAAAAATATAAGCTTGGGGAATTTTTAATGCAAAGCGATCTGGATGCGTATGACCGGCGGATTCTCGAGCTTCTTCAGGAGGATGCGTCACTGTCCAGCGCGCAGATTGCCGAGCGCGTAGGGCTGTCGCAGTCGCCGTGCTGGCGCCGTATTCAGCGGCTCAAGGAAGAGGGGGTCATCCGGGGGCAGGTCACCCTGCTCGATCGCAAGAAGGTCGGCCTGAACACGCAGATCTTTGCCGAGGTGAAACTGAACGCCCATGGTCGCTCCAACTTCACCGAGTTCACCGAGGCGATCCGGGGCTTTCCAGAGGTGCTGGAGTGTTATGTGCTGATGGGGTCAGTAGACTTCCTGTTGCGTATCGTCACGCAGGATATCGAGGCTTACGAGCGGTTCTTCTTCGAAAAGCTGTCGAACGTACCGGGGATTCAGGAGGTGAATTCCATTGTGGCGCTGTCGGAGATCAAGTCCACCACCAGCCTTCCGCTGATGCGCTGATGCGCTGATGCGCTGATGCGCTGATGCGCTGACGCTGTCGCCGGCAAGCCGGCCCCCACTGGGTTTTGCGCTGAGCTTGAGAGCAGCGGGGTAACCTGTGGGGGCTTGCCGGCGATGATGCACAAGCGAATGTCAGGCCTTGAGCAGATGTTTCCAGCCACGGCTCTGATCAATCGCACGGGCCTGTTCCACGCGGGCCTCCAGCAGCTCGCCAGGCTCTTCGGCCAGTGGCAGTTCAGCCAGCTCATGCAGCTTTTTCAGATCGCCATACAAGCGGTCCATCTGCGGCGCCTCGAGTACCTGGCGCGCATGGTGCAGCCAGGCCAGCAACTGTTCGATGCGCGGCAGTTGTTCTGCCAGGTCTTCCGGGCGTTGGGTGTAAAGCGGTAGCTTCAGCGCACGGCCTTCTTCGCCCAGCAGGTGTGCCACCCAGCTGGCCAGTTGCGCCTTGCCCTGGCGTTCGCCACGGCCCTTGCGCTCTGCGGTCCAGGCGCGGGCCAGCAGCCAACGTGATGTTTCCAGGGAGAATTGGCCCCAGCGCACGTCCTCGAGCTCTTCGAGGAACTGCTCTGGCGCGGCGCGACGGATGTCTTCGTCGTCATTGCCGGCCTGTACCAGCGGGCGCCAGTCTTCCAGCAGCGCGTCCAGGCTGGCGCGCAGGTCACGCGTGCTGGCACGCGGCGCGGCCTGGCCAAGGCTTGCGACCAGTGCACGCAGTTCTGCCAGGCACTGCACCCAGTCCTGCAGCAGGCGCCAGTGGCCATTGTGGCGGTATTGCTCGGCCAGGCGCTGGCTGCTGCCCAGCAGTTGCCAGGCGAGGGCAGCGAAGGCATCGTCGACCGGCATTTCGGCGTCCAGTTCGGTGCTTGGCAGGCCCAGCTCATAGCTGTCCGGCTCCAGCAGGCGGTAGCCGCGCTCGGCCTTGCTGATGTCGCACGGCATCAGGGGCAGGCTGGCGGCCAGCTCGGCGGCCAGCTCCAGCAACGCCTCGGGGGCACCTTCGCGCAGTTCCAGCTCCAGCTCGCAGATCTCTTCCTTGCGCTTGCCGGCAATCACGAAGCCCTGGTCCAGCGCTGCCTCGATCACTACTTTGCTCTTGCCGCGGCCCCAGGCGATCTCAGCGAATTCGCGGGTGAAGTCGGTGGTGAACAGCGGTTTGATGGATTTTTTGTCAAGTTCGGCCAGTTGCTCAGGCCAGCAGGTGGCGTCGAGCTTTTTCAGGTCGAGTTTGACTTTGTCCAGGTGCCACTCGTATTCGTTGCGTTCGGACAGGCCGGCGACGCTTTGGCCACGGCACTTCAAGGTCTGGATGATCACCTCGCCGTCGCGGCGCAGGCGCAGCGCCACTCGGGCAGCAGAAAGGTCGCGCTCAGGGGTGTCGAAGTACTGGTTGAGCAGCTCGCGGGTCTGCCAGCCGGACTTGTTGCGCTTTTTCAGCAGAGGGTGCTCGCGCAGTGCGGCCAGGGTGTCGCGGCTGGCGCGGAGCTTGAGTTCGGTTTCTTTGTGCATCGCAGGCTCGAAGAGGGGCGTGATTGCCGTGCAGTCTACAGCAGTGTGCCGGCAACGGTTTATTCCTTACGGCGGATGGCCCTATGATGGGCAATGCTTCCGAGGAGTTCGCGCATGCCGTTGCCCACGCTGAAAGACCAGTTTGCCGCTTTGATCGCCGCGCCCTCGGTCAGCTGCACCCAACCTGCCCTGGACCAGTCCAACCGCCAGGTCATCGACCTGCTGGCAGGCTGGTTGGGCGACCTGGGGTTCAGTTGCGACATCCAGCAGGTCAGCCCAGGCAAGTTCAACCTGTTGGCCAGCCGTGGCACTGGCCCGGGCGGGCTTGTGCTGGCTGGCCACAGCGACACCGTGCCGTATGACGAGCAGTTGTGGACGAGCGACCCGCTCAAGCTGACCGAGGTCGATGGCCGCTGGGTGGGCCTGGGCAGCTGCGACATGAAGGGTTTTTTCGCCTTGATCATCGAAGCGGTGATTCCGTTGCTGGAGCATGACTTCAAGCAGCCGCTGCTGATCCTCGCCACCTGCGACGAAGAAAGCTCGATGTCCGGTGCCCGCGCCCTGGCCGAAGCGGGTCAGCCGCTTGGCCGTGCGGCGGTCATCGGTGAGCCGACCGGCTTGCGCCCGGTCCGCATGCACAAGGGTATCCTCATGGACCGCATCGACATTCTCGGGCGCAGCGGCCATTCCTCTGACCCAAGCCTTGGCCGCAGCGCGCTGGAAGCCATGCACGCGGTGATGGGTGAGCTGATGGGCCTGCGCCGGCAATGGCAGGACACCTACCGCAACCCGCAATTCACCGTGCCCACGCCGACCATGAACTTTGGCTGCATCCACGGTGGCGACAACCCCAACCGTATCTGCGGCCAGTGTGCCCTGGAGTTCGACCTGCGCCCACTGCCAGGCATGGATGTAGAGCAGTTGCGTGCGGCCATCCGTGAGAAGCTTCGGCCGGTGGCCGAGCGCCATGAGGTGCGTATCGACTACGCGCCGCTGTTCCCCGAGGTGCCACCGTTCGAACAGGCGGCCGATGCCGAACTGGTGCAGGTGGCCGAGCGCTTGACCGGCCATCGCGCCGAAGCGGTGGCGTTCGGTACCGAAGCGCCTTATCTTCAGCAACTGGGTTGCCAGACCATCGTTCTTGGCCCTGGCGACATTGCCTGTGCCCACCAGCCGGGCGAATACCTGGAAATGTCACGAATCGAGCCTACCGTGCGTCTATTGCGTGACCTGATCCGGCACTATTGCCTGAATTAAACGTCCACCCTGCTGATTCGTCTTTGCCTAGAGGAGACCGCGCGTGACCGCAAGCCTGTTCCGACGATGATCCTGAACGCCGTGTGATCCAACGTTCTCCGTCCACTTTATCCACAGGCCCTGTCATGCCCGATTACGTCAACTGGCTGCGTCATGCCTCCCCGTACATCAATGCTCATCGCGACTGCACCTTTGTGGTCATGCTCCCCGGCGATGGGGTGGAACACCCGAATTTCGGCAATATCGTCCATGACCTGGTGTTGCTGCACAGCCTGGGCGTGCGCCTGGTGCTGGTGCATGGTTCGCGCCCGCAGATCGAGAGCCGGCTGGCCGCCCGTGGCCTGACCCCGCACTATCACCACGGCCTGCGCATCACCGATGCCGCAACCCTGGACTGCGTGATCGACGCCGTGGGTGCCTTGCGCCTGGCCATCGAAGCGCGCCTGTCGATGGACATCGCCGCCTCGCCGATGCAGGGCTCACGCCTGCGCGTGGCCTGCGGCAACCTGGTGACTGCCCGCCCTATCGGCGTGCTCGAAGGGGTGGACTACCACCACACCGGTGAAGTACGGCGCATCGACCGCAAAGGCATCAGCCGCCTGCTCGACGAGCGCTCGATTGTGCTGCTTTCGCCGCTGGGCTATTCGCCGACCGGTGAGATCTTCAACCTGGCCTGCGAAGACGTGGCCACCCGCGCCGCCATCGAATTGGGTGCCGACAAGCTGTTGCTGTTCGGCGCCGAACCCGGGCTGCTGGATGAGAGTGGCAAGCTGGTGCGTGAGTTGCGCCCGCAGCAGGTTGCACCACACCTGGCGCGGCTGGGCAGTGATTACCAAGGCGAGTTGCTCGATGCCGCCGCCGAGGCCTGCAAGGGCGGCGTGGCGCGTAGCCACATCGTCAGCTATGCCGAGGACGGCGCACTGCTCACCGAGCTGTTCACCCGCGGCGGTGGCGGCACGCTGGTGTCGCAGGAGCAGTTCGAAGTGGTGCGCGAGGCGACCATCGAGGATGTGGGTGGTTTGCTGGAGCTGATCAGCCCGCTGGAAGAGCAGGGCATTCTGGTGCGACGCTCACGTGAAGTGCTGGAGCGTGAGATCGAGCAGTTCAGCGTGGTCGAGCGCGAGGGCATGATCATCGCGTGCGCGGCGCTGTATCCGATTGCCGATTCCCAGGCTGGTGAGCTGGCGTGCCTGGCAGTGAACCCGGAGTACCGCCATGGCGGGCGCGGTGATGAGCTGCTGGAGCGGATCGAGAGCCGGGCGCGGGCGTTGGGGTTGAATACCCTGTTCGTGCTTACCACCCGGACCGCGCACTGGTTCCGCGAGCGAGGCTTTGCCCCCAGTGGGGTAGAGCGGCTACCGTCGGCGCGAGCATCGCTGTACAACTACCAGCGCAATTCGAAAATTTTCGAAAAGTCTCTGTAAGCCAGGGAATCGAGTGCCCTGCCAACCCATGAAAAACGCCGCCCCAGAGGGCGGCGTTTTCATTTACACGGTATGCAGGTACCAGTTGTACTCGAGGTCGGAGATCGAATGCTCGAACTCCTCCAGCTCGCTCTCCTTGCACGCGACGAAGATGTCGATGTACTTCGGATCGATGTACTTGTTCAGGATCTCGCTGTCGTCCAGCTCGCGCAGGGCATCGCGCAGGTTGTTCGGCAGGCTCTGCTCCAGCTGCTCGTACGAGTTGCCTTCGATCGGCTCACCCGGCTCGACCTTGTTGGTCAGGCCATGGTGCACACCAGCCAGTACGGCGGCCATCATCAGGTACGGGTTGGCGTCGGCGCCGGCCACGCGGTGTTCCAAGCGTACGGCGTCGGGCGAACCGGTCGGCACGCGCAGGGCCACGGTACGGTTGTCCAGGCCCCAGCTCGGCGCGTTCGGCACGTAGAACTGGGCGCCAAAGCGACGGTACGAGTTGACGTTCGGGCAAAGGAACGCCATCGACGCAGGCAGGGTCTCGAGCACACCGCCGACAGCATGACGTAGCGCGGCGTTCTGCTCGGGATCCTCGCTGGTGAAGATGTTGTTGCCATCCTTGTCCAGCACGGAAATGTGTACATGCAGGCCGTTGCCTGCCTGGCCCGGGTAGGGCTTGGCCATGAACGTGGTGTCCATTTCATGGTCGTAGGCGATGTTCTTGATCAGGCGCTTGAGCAGCACTGCATAATCACAGGCCTTGAGCGGGTCGGGGACGTGGTGCAGGTTGACTTCGAACTGTGCCGGGGCGCTTTCCTTGACGATGGCGTCGGCCGGAATGCCTTGTTCCTTGGCGCCTTCGAGGATGTCCTGCAGGCAATCGGCGTATTCGTCGAGGTCGTCGATCAGGTACACCTGGGTCGACTGCGGGCGCTTGCCCGAGATCGGCGAGCGTGGTGGCTGCGGGCGGCCGTTCACGTTCTCCTGGTCGATCAGGTAGAACTCCAGTTCGAACGCGGCGCAGATGGTCAGGCCCAGGTCGTCGAACTTGCTCACCACCTGACGCAACACTTCACGAGGGTCGGCGAAGAACGGCTCGCCTTCAAGCTCGTGCATGGTCATCAGCAACTGGGCGGTCGGGCGTTTCTGCCACGGCTCGTTGCAGAGCGTGTCCGGGATCGGATAGCAGATGCGGTCAGCATCGCCGATGTCCAGGCCAAGCCCGGTGCTTTCGACGGTGGACCCGTTGATATCGAGGGCGAAGAGGGAGGCCGGCAGGTTGATGCCTTTCTCGTAAACCTTGTGGAGGCTGGTGCGCTCTATGCGCTTACCGCGCACCACACCATTCATATCTGCAATCAGAAGGTCAACGTAGAGAACCTCAGGATGTTCCTTAAGGAACGCGTTCGCTTCGTTAAGCTGAACGGCACGCGGGGGTACCGACATGATGCAACACCTTTGTTGTTAAAAATATCAATCAAGGGGGGCTTGCAGGACCAGTCAATCGAAAAGCCTTACTGATGTCAAGCCAACCCCATGATGCCCTGAAATGGCACATCGACGGCAGATTTGCTGCATATCGGGGCGTGCCATTATCCGCTATTTCCCTGACAAAGGGCTATCTCCGACAAGCCGTGTTTTATTTTTTACGGAGGTGTTGTGTAAAAAAATGAACAAGGCTAAGCTCGGTCTCAACCCAAAACACAATAATACGAGGGTCACATGGTCCGCTTGTCGCGACCTGAAAGCGCTGCCTGTGCAGTGCGCTCGGGTATCCCTGCCGTTGCGGCACGCATCAATTGCGCGGTGGTCGCACTGGCCGCAATAATTGACGCTTTGCGCTTCTGGACTACCCCTCGTAGCGCCGTTTCGCTTCCTTTCTTGTATTCCTGCCCTTCGAACTCATTACGGACACGCTTGTTTCCAGTGTATCCACTGTGCTCCTGCGTGGGGGTTTTTGCTTTAGCAACCCACTCCATCCAGAATCAATGCGCGGACCACATTACCTCCTGAGGTATCTATGAGTAACAACCTCGACCAGCTCACCGATTGGTTGAAAGAGCACAAGATCACCGAAGTCGAATGCCTGATCAGTGACCTGACTGGCATCACCCGCGGCAAGATCTCGCCGACCAACAAGTTCATCGCCGAGAAAGGCATGCGCCTGCCCGAGAGCGTGTTGCTGCAGACCGTGACCGGCGATTACGTCGATGACGACATCTATTACGAACTGCTCGACCCGGCCGACATCGACATGATCTGCCGGCCCGATGAGAACGCTGTGTTCCTCGTGCCGTGGGCCATCGAGCCTACCGCCCAGGTCATTCACGACACCTACGACAAGAAGGGCAACCCGGTCGAGCTGTCGCCGCGCAACGTACTGAAGAAAGTCCTGCAGCTTTACGCCGACAAGGGCTGGCAACCGATCGTCGCGCCAGAGATGGAGTTCTACCTGACCAAGCGCAGCGAGGACCCGGACTTCCCGCTGCAGCCGCCGGTAGGTCGTTCAGGCCGCCCGGAAACCGGCCGCCAGTCGTTCTCCATCGAAGCTGCCAACGAATTCGACCCGCTGTTCGAGGACGTCTACGACTGGTGCGAGCTGCAGCAACTGGACCTCGACACCCTGATTCACGAAGACGGCACGGCGCAGATGGAAATCAACTTCCGTCACGGCAACGCCCTGCACCTGGCCGACCAGATCCTGGTGTTCAAGCGCACCATGCGCGAAGCGGCGCTCAAGCACAATGTAGCCGCCACCTTCATGGCCAAGCCCATGACCGGCGAGCCGGGCAGCGCCATGCACCTGCACCAGAGCGTGGTCGATTCGGTCACCGGCAAGAACATCTTCAGCAATGAAGACGGCAGCATGAGCGAGCTGTTCCTGCACCACATCGGTGGCCTGCAGAAGTTCATCCCCGAGGCGCTGCCGCTGTTTGCCCCGAACGTCAACTCGTTCCGCCGCTTCCTGCCAGACACTTCGGCCCCGGTAAACGTCGAGTGGGGCGAGGAAAACCGCACCGTCGGCCTGCGCGTACCGGATGCCGGCCCACAGAACCGTCGCGTCGAGAACCGCCTGCCAGGCGCCGATGCCAACCCTTACCTGGCCATCGCTGCGAGCTTGCTGTGCGGCTACATCGGTATGGTCGAAGGCATTGCCGCCAGCGCGCCGGTGCAGGGGCGCGGCTACGAGCGGCGCAACCTGCGCCTGCCGCTGACCATCGAAGACGCCTTGGAACGCATGGAAGTCAGCCGCGCGCTGACCCAGTACCTGGGCAAGAAATTCATCACCGGCTACGTTGCCACCAAGCGCGCCGAGCATGAGAACTTCAAGCGCGTCATCAGCTCTTGGGAGCGTGAGTTCCTGCTGTTTGCTGTGTGATCAACCCCTGAGGCCGCCCGCCGGCGGTCTGTGGACCCTGGAGAAGCACATGAGCGTCAAAAACCCGCAAACCCGTGACTGGCAAACCCTGAGCGGCGAGCACCACCTTGCACCTTTCAGTGACTACAAGCAGCTGAAGGAAAAGGGGCCGCGCATTATCACCAAGGCGCAGGGTGTGCATTTGTGGGACAGCGAGGGGCACAAGATCCTCGACGGTATGGCCGGCCTGTGGTGCGTCGCAGTGGGTTATGGCCGTGAAGAGCTGGTGCAGGCTGCCGAAAAGCAGATGCGCGAACTGCCGTACTACAACCTGTTCTTCCAGACGGCCCACCCGCCTGCGCTGGAGCTGGCCAAGGCCATCACCGACGTAGCGCCCGAAGGCATGACCCATGTGTTCTTCACAGGCTCCGGCTCTGAAGGCAATGACACCGTGCTGCGCATGGTCCGCCACTACTGGGCGCTCAAGGGTAAGCCGCAGAAGCAGACCATCATCGGCCGTATCAACGGCTACCACGGCTCGACCGTCGCCGGTGCAAGCCTGGGCGGCATGAGCGGCATGCACGAACAGGGCGGGCTGCCGATCCCGGGCATCGTGCATATCCCGCAACCGTACTGGTTCGGTGAAGGCGGCGACATGAGCCCGGACGACTTCGGGGTGTGGGCGGCCGAGCAGCTGGAGAAAAAGATTCTGGAAGTGGGCGAGGACAACGTCGCAGCTTTCATCGCCGAGCCGATCCAGGGCGCCGGCGGCGTGATCATCCCGCCAGAAACCTACTGGCCGAAGGTCAAGGAGATCCTCGCCAAGTACGACATCCTGTTCGTCGCTGACGAAGTGATCTGCGGTTTTGGCCGTACCGGCGAGTGGTTCGGCTCAGACTACTACGACCTCAAGCCCGACCTGATGACCATCGCCAAAGGCCTTACTTCCGGTTACATCCCCATGGGCGGTGTGATCGTGCGTGACAAGGTGGCCAAGGTGCTCAGCGAAGGCGGAGACTTCAACCACGGCTTCACCTATTCCGGCCACCCGGTGGCGGCTGCGGTAGGCCTGGAAAACCTGCGCATCCTGCGCGACGAGAAGATCGTCGAGAAGGTCCGTACGCAAGTGGCACCCTACTTGCAGAAACGTCTGCGTGAGCTGCAGGACCACCCGCTGGTGGGCGAGGTACGCGGCCTGGGCCTGCTCGGCGCGATCGAGCTGGTCAAGGACAAGGCCTCCCGTAGCCGTTACGAAGGCAAGGGTGTGGGCATGGTCTGCCGCAATTTCTGCTTCGACAACGGCCTGATCATGCGCGCGGTGGGTGACACCATGATCATCGCTCCACCCTTGGTGATCAGCCATGCAGAGGTGGACGAGCTGGTGGAAAAGGCGCGCAAGTGCCTGGACCTGACCCTCGAAGCGATCCGTTGAGCGCCTGCTAGGCTAGCGATGTGACATTAAGTCGTTACAAGGGGATGGTTTCCTTGAAACAGCGCCTTGTAACTTGCCAGACTAGCGGCTGTTTCAGTCGCCCGGCGCTCTGCACGGTAGGCTCTGGCTGCTGAACAGATGGCTAAATAAAAAATTCTGGAGCATGACGCATGAAGAAAATGGGCAAGACGTTGCTGGCCGCCGCCCTGATGGGTGCCATGGCCACCGCTGTACAGGCTGAAGACAAGGTGCTGAACGTCTACAACTGGTCGGACTACATCGCTCCGGACACCATCGCGAAGTTCGAAAAACAGACAGGCATCAAGGTCAAGTACGACGTCTTCGACAGCAACGAAACCCTGGAAGCCAAGCTGCTGGCGGGCAAGTCCGGCTATGACGTGGTCGTGCCGTCCAACAACTTCCTGGCCAAGCAGATCAAGGCGGGGGTCTACGAAGAGCTCGACCGCTCCAAGCTGCCGAACTGGAAGAACCTCGACGAAGACCTGCTCAAGGCCGTCGGTGACGCCAGCGACAAAGGCAACAAGCACGCCTTCCCTTACATGTGGGGCTCGATCGGCATCGGCTACAACCCGGAGAAGGTCAAGGCCGCGCTGGGCGTCGACAAGATCGATTCGTGGGACGTCGTGTTCAAGCCTGAGAACATCGAGAAGCTCAAGAGCTGTGGCGTGAGCTTCCTCGACGCCCCGACCGAAATGCTGCCAGCCGCGCTGCACTATCTGGGCCTGCCTAGCGACAGCACCAAGAAAGAAGACCTGAAGAAGGCCGAGGACCTGTTCCTGAAGATTCGTCCTTCGATCACCTACTTCCACTCGTCCAAATACATCGGCGACATGGCCAACGGCAACATCTGCGTGGCCGTCGGGTACTCGGGTGACCTGGAGCAATCCAAAGCCCGTGCGCACGAAGCCGGCGACAAGGTCAAGGTCGACTACATCATCCCGAAAGAAGGCGCTGGCACCTTCTACGACATGGTCGCCATCCCCAAGGATGCCGAGCACAAGGACGCCGCCTACAAGTTCATGGATTTCCTGATGCAGCCGGAAATCATGGCCGAGATCACCAACGCCGTACGTTTCCCGAACGGTAACGCTGCTGCGACCCCGTTGGTGGACAAGGACATCACCAGCGACCCGAGCATCTATCCACCTGCCGACGTGAAAAAGCACCTGTACGCGATCGCCGCGCCAGAAGCTGCTGCCCAGCGTCTGATCACCCGCAGCTGGACCAGGATCAAGTCGGGCAAGTAAGCCCGATGCAAGACCTCTGGGCCGGGGTTTTCCGGCCCAGAGCCGGTGAATGGCAATTGATGATTGCGGCATCGTGGCTGCGAGGGTAAGTTGCGCGCCGGTTTTGCGTGCGCGGCAGCGCTGCGCCGTTACCAAGGCACTGATTGTGAGGACCACCCACTTGTCTATTTCTGTATTACGCAAAGCCTTGATGGCTGGAGCGGGCCTGACGCTGGCATGCAGCGTCCAAGCGGCGCCTACGGTGCACTTCTACAACTGGTCCGACTACATTGGCCCGACCACGCTCGAAGACTTCGAGAAAGCCACGGGTACCAAACCTGTGCAGGACGTGTTCGACTCCAACGAAACCCTGGAAGGCAAGCTGCTGGCCGGCAACACCGGTTATGACGTGGTAGTGCCGTCCAACCATTTCCTCGGCAAGCAGATCAAGGCGGGCGCGTTCCAGAAGCTCGACAAGAACCTGCTGCCCAATTATTCCAACCTGGACCCGGCGTTGATGAAGCGCCTGGAAAAGAACGACCCAGGCAACCAGTACGCCGTGCCTTACCTGTGGGGCACCAATGGCATCGGCTACAACGTCGACAAGGTCAAGGCGGCACTGGGCGTGGACACCATCGATTCCTGGGCCGTGCTGTTCGAGCCCGAGAACATGAAGAAGCTCTCCCAATGCGGCGTGGCGTTCCTGGATTCGGCGGATGAAATGCTGCCGGCGGTGCTCAACTACATGGGGCTGGACCCCAACAGCACCAACCCCAAGGACTACGAGAAGGCCGAGCAGAAGCTGCTGGCGGTACGCCCGTACGTAACCTACTTCCACTCGTCCAAGTACATCACGGACCTGGCCAACGGCGACATCTGCGTCGCGGCAGGTTTTTCCGGCGATGTGTTCCAGGCCAAGGCCCGCGCTGAAGAAGCGAAGAAGGGCGTGAACCTGGCCTACGCGATTCCCAAGGAAGGCGGCAACCTCTGGTTCGACGTGCTGGCGGTCCCCAAGGACGCCAGGAACGTCAAAGAGGCTCACGCCTTCATCAACTATTTGCTGAAACCTGAGGTTATCGCCCAGGTCAGTGATTACGTCGGTTACGCCAACCCGAACCCCAAGGCTGGCGACCTGATGGACCAGGCCGTGAGGACTGACGCCGCGGTTTACCCACCGCAGGAAGTGCTGGACAAGATGTTCGTCAACAGTGAGTTGCCACCGAAGGTGCAACGTTTGATGACCCGCAGCTGGACCAAGGTCAAGTCGGGCAAGTAACAATCCAGGCCCGCCGCCAAAGCAGGGGCGGGCACACAAATCTTGTTGGGAGTTTCACTCATGGCAGTTGCCTCCGGTGCCTATAAGAAAGCCCTCGAGGGTGGCCAGCAACCCAAGCAGGTGTTGGTCAAGATCGACCGGGTCACAAAAAAATTCGACGAAACGGTAGCGGTGGACGATGTGTCGCTGGAGATCCGCAAGGGCGAAATTTTCGCCCTGCTCGGTGGCTCCGGTTCGGGCAAGTCGACCTTGCTGCGTATGCTGGCCGGTTTCGAGCGCCCGACTGAAGGGCGTATTTTCCTCGATGGCGTAGACATCACCGACATGCCGCCCTACGAGCGGCCGATCAACATGATGTTCCAGTCCTACGCGCTGTTCCCGCACATGACCGTGGCGCAGAACATCGCCTTCGGCTTGCAGCAGGACCGGATGCCCAAGGCCGAGATCGACGCCCGCGTGGCCGAGATGCTCAAGCTGGTGCACATGACCCAGTACGCCAAGCGCAAGCCGCACCAGCTCTCCGGTGGTCAGCGTCAGCGTGTGGCCTTGGCCCGTTCGCTGGCCAAGCGCCCCAAGCTGTTGCTGCTCGACGAGCCAATGGGCGCGCTGGACAAGAAGCTGCGCTCGCAGATGCAGCTGGAACTGGTCGAGATCATCGAGCGCGTGGGCGTGACCTGCGTGATGGTGACCCACGATCAGGAAGAGGCCATGACCATGGCCCAGCGCATTGCCATCATGCACCTGGGCTGGATTGCCCAGATCGGTTCGCCTGTGGATATCTATGAGACGCCCACCAGCCGCCTGGTGTGCGAGTTCATCGGTAACGTCAACCTGTTCGAGGCCGAAGTGATCGACGATGCCGAAGGCCATGCGCTGATCGCCTCGCCGGAGCTCGAGCGCAAGATCTACGTTGGCCACGGTGTGTCCACTTCGGTTGAAGACAAGCACATCACCTATGCCCTGCGCCCGGAAAAAATGCTGGTGACTACCGAGCAGCCGGATTTCGAGCACAACTGGTCGCGCGGCAAGGTCCATGACATCGCCTACCTGGGCGGCCACTCGGTGTTCTACGTCGAGCTGCCCAGCGGCAAAGTGGTCCAGTCTTTCGTCGCCAACGCCGAGCGCCAGGGCACCCGCCCGACCTGGGGCGATGAAGTGTACGTCTGGTGGGAAGACGACAGCGGCGTGGTACTGCGGTCATGAAACTGCGCAAGCTCAAGCGAGCCTTCCAGCGCCTTATCCCCGAGGGGCGGCACCTGGTGATCGGTGTGCCGTTCATCTGGCTGTTCCTATTCTTCATGCTGCCGTTCTTCATCGTGCTGAAGATCAGCTTTGCCGAAGCCGACGTGGCGATCCCGCCGTATACCGAGATCTACAGCTACGTCGAAGACAAGGTGCAGCTGGTAATCAACCTGGCCAACTATGGCCTGTTGACTGAGGATGAGCTGTACATCTCGGCCTATCTGGGCTCGCTGAAGATGGCCTTCATCAGCACCGTGCTGTGTTTGCTGATCGGCTACCCGATGGCCTATTCGATTGCCAACGCACGCAAGGAAACCCAGACCGTGCTGTTGCTGCTGATCATGATGCCGACCTGGACCGCGATCCTGATCCGCGTCTATGCCTGGATGGGCATCCTCAGCAACAACGGCCTGCTCAACGGGTTCCTGATGTGGACCGGGCTGATCGACCAGCCGTTGCAGATCCTCAACACCAACCTGGCGGTGTACATCGGCGTGGTCTATTCGTACCTGCCGTTCATGATCCTGCCGCTGTTCGCCAACCTGGTAAAGCACGACCAGAGTCTGCTTGAAGCCGCATCGGACCTGGGTTCGAGCACCTTCAACAGCTTCTGGAAGATCACCGTGCCGCTGTCGAAAAACGGCATTATCGCCGGCTGCATGCTGGTGTTCATCCCGGTGGTGGGCGAGTTCGTCATTCCGGAACTGCTGGGCGGCCCGGAAACCCTGATGATCGGTAAGGTGCTGTGGCAAGAGTTCTTCAACAACCGTGACTGGCCGGTGGCCTCTGCCCTGGCGGTGGTGATGCTGGCGATCCTGATCGTACCGATCCTGCTGTTCAACCGTAGCCAGGCCAAAGAAATGGAGGGCAGGGCATGAAGCGCTTCAGTTTCTCCAAGCTGATGCTGGTGCTCGGCTTGCTGTTCATCTACCTGCCGATGCTGATCCTGGTGATCTATTCGTTCAACGCCTCCAAGCTGGTAACGGTGTGGGGCGGCTGGTCGATCAAGTGGTACGTCGGCCTGCTCGACAACACCCAGCTCATGGGGTCGGTGATGCGCTCGCTGGAGATCGCCTGCTACACGGCGGTGGCGGCGGTGGCTTTGGGTACCCTGGCAGCCTTCGTGCTGACCCGGGTCACCCGCTTCAAGGGCCGCACGCTGTTCGGTGGCCTGGTCACTGCACCGCTGGTGATGCCTGAAGTGATCACCGGTCTGTCGCTGTTGCTGCTGTTCGTGGCCATGGCGCAGACGATCGGCTGGCCGCAGGAACGGGGCGTGGTCACCATCTGGATCGCCCACACCACGTTCTGCGCGGCTTATGTGGCGGTAGTGGTGTCGGCGCGCCTGCGCGAGCTGGACCTGTCGATCGAAGAAGCGGCCATGGACCTGGGTGCCAAGCCGTGGAAGGTGTTCTTCCTGATCACCATCCCGATGATTGCGCCGTCGCTGGCGGCGGGCGGCATGATGTCGTTCGCCCTGTCGCTGGATGACCTGGTACTGGCCAGCTTCGTGTCCGGGCCTGGTTCGACCACCTTGCCGATGGAAGTGTTCTCCGCTGTGCGCCTGGGCGTGAAGCCGGAGATCAACGCCGTGGCCAGCCTGATCCTGCTGTCGGTGTCGTTGGTGACCTTCATGGTCTGGTACTTCAGCCGCCGCGCCGAAGAGCATCGCCGCAAGGCGATCCAGCAGGCGATCGAGGAGGGTGCTGCGGCCAGCGTGTCGCAGCCGCAGGTCAAACGCACGACGGCAGCCGCAGCGTCGGCCTGAGCGCGGTAGTCGCGGGCAAGCCCGCTTCCACAGGTAGGTTGCACGCCGCGAGGGCTGCATCGATCCAGTGGAAGCGGGCTTGCTTGTTTCAGGGCCCGCATTGTCGCCATGACCGCCCAACTGACCTTGATCAGTGTTTTTTCTGAACCCTGATCTACGCTAACAGTCGCATCCCACGAATCATTTGCGCGCAAGCCAGGAGCCTGCATGAGGGTGACGCGTTCACTGTTGGTCGTAGGCTTGGGGCTGCTTGGCCTGCTCACAGGTTGCAGCAAGGAAGAGGCTCCCGAGGTTTTGCCACGGGTCGGTGTATTGCAAGTCCAACCCACTGACTTCGCCGCCAGGGTCACCCTGACCGGTGATGTGCAGGCGCGTGTGCAGACTGATCTCTCGTTTCGCGTGGGTGGCAAGATCATCTCGCGCAGCGTTGACGTGGGCGACCACGTGAAGGCCAATCAGGTGCTGGCCCGGCTGGACCCCAAAGACCTGCAGAACAATGTCGATTCGGCCAAGGCCGAGGTGTTCGCTGCTCAGGCGCGCGTCACCCAGACCAGCGCGGCCTTCGTCCGCCAGCAAAAACTCTTGCCCAAGGGGTACACCAGCCAGAGCGAATACGACTCGGCCGAAGCATCGCTGCGCAGCAACCAGAGCGCGCTCAAGGCAGCCCAGGCGCAACTGGCCAATGCCCAAGAGCAACTGGGCTACACCGCATTGGTGTCGGAGGCTGATGGGGTGATCACCGAGCGCCAGGCCGAGGTCGGTCAAGTGGTCCAGGCGACCATGCCGATCTTCAGCCTTGCGCGCGATGGCGACCGCGATGCGGTGTTCAATGTCTACGAGTCCCTGCTGGTGGCGCCGCCGAGCGATGCCGGGGTGATGGTCAGCCTGCTCGACGACCCCAAGGTCCAGGCCCAAGGCTTTGTCCGTGAAATCACCCCGACCGTATCGGCCCAGAGCGGTACGGTGCAGGTCAAGGTGGCCCTGCGCAATGTGCCAGCGGCCATGCGCCTGGGTTCGCCTGTTACTGCCACGGCCAACGCGCAAGGGCGGCCGAGCATCGAGTTGCCTTGGGCGGCACTGACCAAGGCCTTGCATGAGCCTGCGGTGTGGTTGGTGGGTGAAGGCGACAAGGTTGAGCTGCGCAAAGTCCAGGTAACCCGCTATCTCACCGGCAAGGTGGTCATCGCCCAAGGCATAAAAGGCGGTGAGACGGTAGTCGTCAGCGGTGGCCAGTTGTTGCATCCCGGTATGCAGGTCGAGAAGGTCGATGCCAAGGACGGAGGCGCCGCGCCATGAACAAGGTACTGTTGATGTGTGCGGCAGGCTTGCTGTTGACGGCCTGTGGCAGTGAGGAAGAACAACCCGAAGCCGTGCGCCCGGTGCTGTCAACCGTGGTCGAAGCCCAGGCGCAGTCGCAGCTTGGCCGCTTCGCCGGTACCATCCAGGCGCGCTATGAAAGCACGCTGGGTTTCCGGGTGGCCGGGCGCATTGCCCGGCGCTGGCTGGATGTCGGGGCCCAGGTGAAGCCGGGTGACACGCTCGCCACCCTTGATCCCACCGACCAGCAGAACCAGCTGCGCGCTGCCGAGGGCGACCTGGCCAGGGTCCAGGCGCAATGGATCAACGCCCAGGCCAATGCCCGCCGGCAACAACAGCTGTATGACCGGGGCGTCGGCGCCCAGGCCCAGCTGGACATCGCCCAGACCGACCTGAAAACCACCGGCGCGAGCCTGGAGCAAGCGCGTTCGGCGGTCAGTCAGGCGCGTGACCAGCTCGATTACAGCACCTTGCGCAGCGACCATGCGGCGGTGATCACGGCCTGGCAGGCAGAGGCCGGGCAGACGGTCACCGCCGGTCAGGCGGTGGTCACGCTGGCGCGACCTGACATCAAGGAAGCGGTGATCGACCTGCCCATCGGCATCGCCGAACAGCTGACCAAGGACCTGACGTTCACGGTTGCCTCGCAACTGGACAACAGCATCAATACCACCGCCATACTGCGTGAACTGGAGCCCCAGGCCGATGCCGCCACGCGCACCCGGCGTGCCCGCCTGACCCTTGCCAGTACCCCCGATGCCTTCCACCTGGGTACCGCGATCAGTGTCACCCTGACCTCGGCAATCACCCCGCGCAGCGAATTGCCGCTGAGCGCGCTGCTCGAGCGCGATGGCAAGACCCAGGTATGGGTCATCGATCCGGAGCAAAAAACCGTCGCTACCCGTGACGTTGCCCTGCTGGACCGCACCGGCGACAGTATCGTGCTGGCGTCTGGAGTGCAGCCTGGGGAGCGGGTGGTCACTGCCGGTGTCAACAGCCTCAAGCCTGGCCAGAAGGTCACCTTCGACGAGGAAGCGCAATGAAAGGAAGCTTCAACCTGTCCGAATGGGCGTTGCGCCATCAGTCTTTCGTCTGGTACCTGATGTTCGTCGGCCTGCTGATGGGGATTTTTTCCTACTTCAACCTTGGCCGCGAAGAAGACCCTTCGTTCACCATCAAAACCATGGTGATCCAGACCCGCTGGCCTGGGGCGACCCAGGACGAAACCCTGTACCAGGTCACCGACCGCATCGAGAAAAAACTTGAGGAGCTGGACTCCCTCGACTACACCAAGAGCTACACCCGCCCGGGTGAGTCCACCGTCTACGTCTACCTGCGAGACACCACCAAAGCTGCTGACATTCCGCAAATCTGGTACCAGGTGCGCAAGAAGATCCAGGATATTCGCGGCGAGTTCCCACAGGGTATCCAGGGGCCAGGGTTCAATGACGAGTTCGGCGATGTGTTCGGCTCGATCTACGCGTTCACCGCAGATGGGCTGACCCTGCGCCAGCTGCGCGATTACGTGGAGCAGGCCCGCGCCGAGGTGCGCGAAGTCCCCAATATCGGCAAGATCGAGCTGGTCGGCACCCAGGATGAGGTGCTCTACCTGAAGTTTTCCACGCGCAAGCTGGCCGCTCTGGGCATCGACCAGCGTCAGGTCATGCAAGCCCTGCAGCAACAGAACGCGGTAACTCCGGCCGGGGTGATCGAAGCAGGCCCAGAGCGGATCTCGGTGCGCACCACCGGGCAATTCGCGTCAGAGAAAGACCTGCAGACCGTCAACCTGCGCATCAATGACCGTTTCTTCCGTCTGGCCGATATCGCCGATATCGAGCGCGGCTATGTCGACCCGCCGTCACCGATGTTCCGTTATAACGGCCAGACCGCCATTGGCCTGGCCATTGGCATGAAGGCTGGCGGTAACATCCAGGTGTTCGGCGCCGCCCTCAAGAAGAAGATGGACAGCATCGTCAACGACCTGCCGGTTGGCGTAGGCGTTCACACCGTGTCCGACCAGGCGGTGGTGGTCAAAGAGGCGGTAGGGGGCTTTACCAGCGCACTGTTCGAGGCCGTGGTGATCGTGCTGGCAGTGAGTTTCGTCAGCCTTGGCGTGCGTGCAGGGCTGGTGGTGGCCTGCTCGATCCCGCTGGTGCTGGCCATGGTCTTCGTGTTCATGGAGTACAGCGGCATCACCATGCAGAGGATCTCACTCGGTGCACTGATCATCGCGCTGGGCCTGCTGGTGGATGATGCGATGATCACCGTCGAGGTCATGGTTACACGCCTTGAGATGGGCGAGAGCAAGGAACAGGCTGCGACCTTTGCCTATACCTCGACCGCGTTCCCCATGCTTACCGGCACCCTGGTGACCGTGGCCGGCTTTGTGCCGATCGGCCTGAACGCCAGCTCCGCCGGTGAGTACACCTACACCCTGTTCGCGGTGATTGCCGTGGCGCTGATCGTGTCCTGGGTGGTTGCGGTGTTCTTTGCGCCGGTGCTCGGTGTACATATTCTCAAGAGCGACAAGCTCAAGGGCCATGAGGCGGAGCCCGGCCGCGTGGGGCGGGCGTTCGAAGGTGGTTTGCTGTGGTGCATGCGGCACCGCTGGCTGACCATCATCGGCACCATCCTGCTGTTCGCCCTGTCGCTGTTCAGCATGCGCTTTGTGCAAAACCAGTTTTTCCCGTCTTCGGACCGTCCGGAAATCCTCGTCGACCTCAACCTGCCGCAGAACGCCTCGATCGAGGAGACGCGCAAGGTGGTCGACCGCCTGGAGGCGAAGATCAAGGACGACCCGGACATGGTGCGTTGGAGCACCTACATCGGCCAGGGCGCCATCCGTTTCTACCTGCCGCTGGACCAGCAACTGCAGAACCCGTACTACGCCCAGCTGGTCATCGTCAGCAAAGGCTTCGAGGAGCGTGCGGGCATGATGGCGCGCCTGCAGAAGCTGTTGCACGAAGAGTTCGTCGGCATCGGCACCAATGTGCAGTCGCTGGAAATGGGCCCGCCGGTAGGGCGGCCGATCCAGTATCGGGTCAGCGGCAAGGACATCGACCAAGTGCGAAAGCATGCGATCGACCTGGCCACGATGCTCAATACCAATGAACACATCGGCGAGATGATCTACGACTGGAACGAGCCGGGTAAGGTGCTGCGCATAGAGATCGCCCAGGACAAGGCGCGCCAGCTCGGGCTGTCGTCCGAGGACGTGGCCAATGTGATGAACAGCATCGTCAGCGGCGCGCCGGTCACCGAGGTCAACGACAACATCTACCTGGTGGACGTGATCGCCCGTGCCGTGGACAGCGAGAGGGGCTCACCAGACACCTTGCAGAACCTGCAGATCGTCACGCCCAGTGGCACCTCGATACCCTTGCTGGCATTCGCCACGGTGCGCTACGAGCTGGAGCAGCCGCTGGTATGGCGCCGCGACCGTAAACCTACCATCACCATCAAGGCATCGGTCAACGGCGAGATCCAGCCTACCGACCTGGTCGCGCAGCTCAAGCCGAAGATCGATGAGTTCGCCAGCCAGTTGCCAGTCGGTTACGAGGTAGCCACAGGTGGTACGGTGGAGGAGAGCGGCAAGGCACAAGGGCCGATCGCCAAGGTCATCCCGCTGATGCTGTTCCTCATGGCGACGTTCCTGATGATCCAGCTGCACAGTGTGCAGAAGCTGTTCCTGGTGGTCAGCGTGGCGCCGCTGGGGTTGATCGGCGTGGTCGTGGCACTGGTGCCGACGGGCACGCCCATGGGCTTTGTGGCGATTCTCGGGATTCTCGCGCTGGCCGGTATCATCATTCGTAACTCTGTAATCCTGGTGACCCAGATCGATGAGTTCGAAGCCCAGGGCTATTCACCTTGGGATGCGGTGCTGGAGGCCACCAATCACCGCCGCAGGCCAATCTTGCTGACTGCCGCGGCGGCCAGTCTGGGCATGATCCCGATTGCCCGTGAGGTGTTCTGGGGGCCGATGGCCTACGCCATGATCGGCGGCATCATCAGTGCAACGCTGCTGACGCTGCTGTTCCTGCCGGCGCTCTATGTGGCCTGGTACAAGATCCGCGAGCCTCAGAAGCAATCCAGTTAGTCCTGCAGAAAGCTGGGGCCGCAGTGCGGCCCTTTAGCGAGCTCAGCGAATAATACTTCTGGTTATATAAAAATTCTTAAACAGTATTTTTAAGAATAACTGCGCCTCTCTACTATTGCTCTCAAGCCAGGCGCATACCCCCTTCAAAAACCTCTGCCCGGCACCTCACTCACAGGAGAGCGAGCATGAGTGCATCTGTGCGCAGCATTGACGGTCAGGACGAAGCCACCATTGTGCGTGAGATCCAGAGCGCTCTGCGCGATCTGCGTTTCGGTGCGGTGGAGATTACCGTGCACAACGGTCAGGTTGTGCAGATCGAGCGTAAAGAGAAGTTCCGCCTGCAACAGCCCGGCAACAAGCCCGGCTGATACCGCACTTCACTCAAAACTAGAAAAATGCCAATCGGGAGCTTCACCATGTCCATCCGCCGTTATGCGCTCGCCGCCTTGGCCAGTGTCGTTTTTGCCGGTTCCGCCATCGCCAAGGACTACGAACTGCTGAACGTGTCCTACGACCCGACCCGTGAGCTGTATCAGCAATACAATTCTGAGTTCATCAAGCACTGGCAGCAGTCTCACCCGGACGACAAGGTGAAGATCCAGCAGTCCCATGGCGGCTCGGGCAAACAGGGCCGCGCGGTAATCGACGGCTTGCGCGCCGACGTGGTGACCCTGGCCCTGGCGGGTGACATCGACGAGATCGCCAAGCTGGGCAAGACCCTGCCGCAGGACTGGCAGAAGCGCCTGCCGGACGCCAGCACCCCGTACACCTCGACCATCGTGTTTCTGGTGCGCAAGGGCAACCCGAAAGGTATCAAGGACTGGGGTGACCTGATCAAGAAGGACGTGTCGGTCATTACCCCCAACCCTAAAACTTCCGGCGGCGCTCGCTGGAACTTCCTCGCCGCTTGGGCCTACGGCCTGAAGCAAGGTGGCAGCGAAGCCAAAGCCAAGGAATACGTGCAGGAACTGTTCAAGCACGTGCCGGTTCTGGATACCGGTGCCCGTGGCTCGACCATCACGTTCGTCAACAACGGCCAGGGTGATGTTCTGCTGGCCTGGGAAAACGAAGCTTTCCTGGCGCTGAAGGAAGACGGCGGTACCGACAAGTTCGAAATCGTCGTGCCTTCGCTGTCGATCCTGGCCGAACCGCCTGTGGCGGTGGTCGACAAGAACGCTCAGAAGAAGGGTAATGAACAGATCGCCGAGGAGTACCTCAAGCACCTGTACAGCCCGGCTGGCCAGAGAATCGCTGCCGAGAACTTTTACCGCCCACGTGACGCTAAGGTCGCTGCCGAGTTCGGCAAGCAATTCCCGGAACTGGATCTTGTAACCATCGACAAGGATTTCGGTGGCTGGAAGGCAGCACAGCCCAAATTCTTCAATGATGGCGGGGTGTTCGACCAGATCTATCAGGCGCAGTAAACAGCCATGGAAAAGCGGGGCCGCCTTGCGGCCCTTTCGCGACACAAGGCCGCTCCTACAGGTAGAGCGTGGCCTGCGTCGCGTAAGGGCTGCGCAGCAGCCCCAGGATTCACAAGCCTGCACCCGCCTGGCACATCCGCCGGGCTTGGTGCGTTAAACCAGGGATCTTTATGTCACGTCGCATTTCCCCCGTCATACCCGGCTTCGGGCTGACACTGGGCTACACCTTGGTGTATCTCAGCCTGATCGTGCTGATACCGCTGGCCGCCATGTTCGTGCATGCCGCGCAGCTGACCTGGGAGCAGTTCTGGAACATCATCAGTGCGCCGCGTGTGATCGCCGCGCTCAAGCTGAGTTTCGGCACCGCCCTGTTCGCCGCCATCATCAACGGTGTCATCGGTACCCTGCTGGCTTGGGTGCTGGTGCGCTATACCTTCCCTGGGCGCAAGATCATCGATGCGATGATCGACCTGCCATTTGCTCTACCCACTGCCGTTGCGGGTATCGCCCTGACTGCGCTGTATGCCCCGGCAGGCTGGGTCGGTCAGTTCGCCACCGACCTGGGCTTCAAGATCGCCTACACCCCTCTGGGCATCACCCTGGCGCTGACCTTCGTCACCCTGCCGTTCGTGGTGCGTACCGTGCAACCGGTGCTGGCGGACATCCCGCGGGAAGTCGAAGAGGCTGCTGCCTGCCTGGGCGCGAAACCACTGCAGGTGTTCCGGCACGTGCTGGCACCGGCCCTGCTGCCCGCCTGGCTCACAGGGTTTGCCCTGGCCTTTGCCCGTGGCGTGGGCGAGTACGGTTCGGTGATCTTCATTGCCGGCAATATGCCGATGAAGACCGAGATCCTGCCGCTGCTGATCATGGTCAAGCTCGACCAATACGACTACACCGGCGCGACTGCCATCGGCGTGCTGATGCTGGTGGTTTCCTTCATCCTGCTGCTGCTGATCAACCTGCTGCAGCGCCGCATCGAAACCCCTTGAAGGAGGCCGGCATGTCCAGTTCATCCCTGAGTGCTACCGCTGCCGCCAATGCCGCACGTCGCGGCAGCGCCACGTCGCGGCGCATCCTGATCGGCCTTGGCTGGCTGGTGTTCGCACTGTTTCTGCTGCTGCCGCTGGTGATCGTGGTATCGCAGGCGCTGAAGAACGGTTTCGGTACCTTCTTCGAGGCGATCTTCGAGCCTGATGCCTTGTCGGCGCTGAAGCTGACGCTGCTCGCCGTCGTCATCTCTGTGCCGCTGAACCTGGTATTCGGCGTCAGCGCCGCCTGGTGCGTGAGCAAGTACACCTTCCGTGGCAAGAGCATCCTGGTCACCCTGATCGACCTGCCGTTCTCGGTATCGCCGGTGATCGCCGGCCTTGTCTACGTGCTGATGTTCGGCGCCCAAGGCTTTTTCGGGCCTTGGCTGCAGGACCACGATATCCAGATCGTCTTCGCTTTGCCGGGCATCGTGCTGGCGACCATCTTCGTCACCGTGCCCTTCGTTGCCCGTGAGCTGATCCCGCTGATGCAGGAGCAGGGTACCCAGGAAGAAGAGGCTGCGCGCCTGCTCGGTGCCAACGGCTGGCAGATGTTCTGGCACGTGACCCTGCCGAACATCAAGTGGGGCCTGATCTACGGTGTGGTGCTGTGTACTGCGCGGGCCATGGGCGAGTTCGGTGCGGTATCGGTGGTCTCGGGCCATATCCGTGGCGTCACCAATACTTTGCCGCTGCATGTGGAGATCCTCTACAACGAGTACAACCACGTCGCGGCCTTCAGTGTGGCCAGCCTGTTGCTGATCCTGGCGCTCTTCATCCTGCTGCTCAAGCAGTGGAGCGAGAACCGTATTAACCGCCTGCGCCATAGCGCAGCGGAGGAATAAGTCATGTCGATCGAAGTTCGTAACGTCAGCAAGCGCTTCAACAGCTTCCAGGCCCTGGCCAACATCAACCTGGATATCCACAGCGGTGAGCTGGTGGCCCTGCTCGGCCCCTCTGGCTGTGGCAAGACCACCCTGCTGCGCATCATCGCCGGCCTGGAAACGCCGGATGACGGCAATATCGTGTTCCACGGCGAAGACGTATCCGGCCACGATGTACGCGATCGCAACGTTGGTTTCGTGTTCCAGCACTACGCGCTGTTCCGCCACATGAGCGTGTTCGACAACGTTGCCTTCGGCCTGCGCATGAAGCCCAAGGGCGAGCGCCCGAGCGAGAGCAAGATTGCCGAGAAGGTTCATGAACTGCTGAACATGGTGCAGCTGGACTGGCTGGCGGACCGCTACCCTGAACAGCTTTCCGGTGGCCAGCGCCAGCGTATCGCCCTGGCCCGCGCTTTGGCGGTGGAGCCCAAGGTGCTGCTGCTCGATGAGCCGTTCGGTGCCCTCGATGCCAAGGTGCGCAAGGAGTTGCGCCGCTGGCTGGCGCGTTTGCACGAGGACATCAACCTGACTTCGGTGTTCGTCACCCACGACCAGGAGGAGGCCATGGAAGTGGCCGATCGCATCGTGGTGATGAACAAGGGGGTGATCGAGCAGATCGGCTCCCCGGGGGAAGTGTATGAGAAGCCGGCCAACGACTTCGTCTACCACTTCCTCGGCGACTCCAACCGGCTGGCGTTGAGCGAGGGTCATCATGTGCTGTTCCGCCCGCACGAGGTGTCGTTGTCGCGCCATGAAACAGAAGGGCACCATGCCGCCGAGGTACGTGATATCCGCCCATTGGGCGCGACTACCCGGGTGACTTTGAAGGTGGAAGGGCAGAGCGAGCTGATCGAGGCCGAGGTGGTCAAGGATCACGACAGCCTGACCGGCCTGGCGCGAGGTGAGACGCTGTTCTTCAGGCCAAAGGTCTGGCAGAAGGTGGCGGATATCTGAGTTGCTTTAGCGGGTGAAAAACCCGGACAAGGTCCTGATGCCTGCCAGTTAAGCGATTCGGGGCCGCTTTGCGGCCCATCGCCGGCAAGCCAGCTCCCACTGGTACAGCGCAGACTCAAGAACTGCGCTGTACCAGTGGGAGCTGGCTTGCCGGCGATGGGCTGCGGAGCAGCCCCAATGCTAAACGGTTGGCAGGCTCGTTTTGATTTTTGGTTATTAGTAAATATCTTCTTATTCCTTTAAGGATATAAACCCTTCCCTATACTTGCCTCCAAGTACGCAAATTCACAGGAGGCTTCCCCATGCGCAATGAGTCCATTCGCTACCTGATTGTGCCGGGTTGGCAAGGTTCGCCAGACAATCATTGGCAGAGTCACTGGCAGCGCACCTTGCCCAACAGCGCGCGGGTAGAGCAGAACGACTGGCTCACCCCGCAGCGCCAGGACTGGGTGCAGGCGTTGGAGCAGGCAATCGCTGCTGAACGCTCGCCGGTGATTCTCATTGCCCACAGCCTGGGCTGCATCACGGTCGCCCATTGGGCTGCCCAGGCCAGCCCGGCCTTGCTGCGGCACGTACGCGGCGCGCTGTTGGTTGCCCCGGCAGATGTCGAGCGGCCGACCTGCTCGCCCGCCCTGCGCAACTTCGCGCCAATGCCGTTGCAGGCCCTGCCATTTCCCTGCCAGGTGGTCAGCTCCGACAACGACCCTGCCGTGAGCGTGCCGCGCGCGCTGTACCTGGCTCAGGCTTGGGGCGCAGAAGCGGGGTTGCTGACCAATGCAGGGCATATCAACGTCAAATCCGGGCATGAACACTGGGAGCAGGGGTTTGCCTACCTGTATCGCCTGCAAAGCCGTGTCGAACAGCGCGCGCTGCGCCGCGCCTGATCGCCACCACTGTTTATCGTTTGCCTGACGCCCGGCCCGCAGAGGTTTGGGCGGGAGTTAGTCATGACTTTTCAAAACCCGTTTGGCCAGCCGCTGCTGACCTTCCCTGAACTGGACAAGAGCCCACTTAGCATTCGTGCCAAGGCGCTGGTGTTCATCGACCCACGCTCGCAGCAGTTGCGCCAGGCGCTGGACCGCCTGGCACCGCAAGCCTTGCCGGTGCTGATCCGCGGTGAGACCGGTACCGGCAAGGA
Source organism: Pseudomonas sp. BNK-30 (assembly GCF_047456185.1). NCBI lineage: Bacteria > Pseudomonadati > Pseudomonadota > Gammaproteobacteria > Pseudomonadales > Pseudomonadaceae > Pseudomonas > Pseudomonas sp. BNK-30. The sequence goes on along the minus strand of NZ_CP179904.1, from coordinate 4,528,334 downwards.
GTTGCTGGCACGGCAAATCCACCGGGCCAGTGACCGTGGTGGGCTGTTCGTCTCGGTAAACTGCGCGGCCATCAGCCATACCTACGCCGATGCTGAGCTGTTCGGCTACAGCGCCGGCACCCATGGAGGTACCGCCAGCAGCCGGGCGGGCTGGTTCGGATCGGCCAATGGCGGCACGTTGTACCTGGATGAAATCGCCGACTTGCCGTTGGCGATCCAGGGCAAGCTGCTGGCCGCGCTGGAAAACCGTGAAGTCATCCGCGTCGGCGCGCAGCTGCCGCAACCGGTGGACGTACGCCTGGTGGCTGCGACGAGCATTGACCTGGCCCGGGTGGTCAAAGCTGGCAGGTTCAATGAACGCTTGTACCAGTACTTGCGTGAGGGCTCGCTGGAGCTGCCTCCGTTGCGTGAGCGCTGCGGCGATATCCTGCCGTTGGCTGAGTATTTCGTAGGTATCTACTGCGCACGCCTGCAGCGCCCTGTGCCGTTAATCAGTGAAGCGGCCCAGCAGGTGCTCCAAGCCCACGCGTGGCCCGGCAATACCCGCGAACTGGAAAACATCATCCACTTCGCCCTGCTGGTGAATGATAGTGAAGAGATCCAGCCACAGGACCTCGACCTGCCGAATACCCCGCGCTAGACGTTGCTCATAAACAAAGTGGGTAATGGCAATTTGCTTTTGGAATAAGCAGCTAATTAAAAGGTATTGTTGCGGAATAAAAAATCTCGGTATCTTGCGCCTCACGCCCGCTGATGAAACGGTTGGGCACCTGACTTCGCCATCACAGATGGCCCAGAAACAAAACAAGGACCACCATGAAGAAGACCCTGCTGACCACTGCCCTGGCCGCTGCCCTGTCGTTCTCCGGCCTGGCTGCCGCCGCCGAGAAACTGGTGGTTGCCGCGACCCCTGTGCCCCACGCCGAAATTCTGGAGCTGATCAAGCCGACCTTGGCCAAGGAAGGCGTGGACCTGCAGATCAAGGTCTTCACTGACTACGTACAGCCCAACGTACAGGTAGACCAGAAGCGCCTGGACGCCAACTACTTCCAGACGCTGCCTTACCTGAAGAGCTTCAACGAAGGTAAAGGCACCCATTTGGAAACCGTGATCGGCGTGCACGTCGAACCGTTCGGTGGCTACTCGAAGAAGATCAAGAACCTGTCCGAACTGAAGGACGGCGCCACCGTTGCCATTCCTAACGAAGGCAGCAACAGTGGCCGCGCCCTGATCTTGCTGCAGAAGGCTGGCCTGATCACCCTGAAAGATCCAAAAAACGCCCTGGCCACTCCGAAAGACATTGCCGAGAACCCGAAGAACCTGAAGTTCAAGGAGCTTGAGTCGGCCATGCTGGCGCGTGTACTGGACCAGGTCGACCTGGACATGATCAACACCAACTACGCGCTGGAAGCTGGCCTGAACCCGGCCAAGGATGCGTTGGTGATCGAGGGTAGCGACTCGCCGTACGTGAACTTCCTGGTGGCCCGCCCGGACAACAAGAACAGCGAGGCTATGCAGAAGCTGGCCAAGGCCCTGACCAGCCCTGAGGTCAAGGAATTCATCGCCAAGAAGTACAGCGGTGCGGTGCTGCCGGCGTTCTGATTCGCCTGCTTAACCCTTGCATGAAAAACGCCGACGCATTCGCGTCGGCGTTTTTTTGGGGGTGGCACAACGCTCAGCGTTGGCTACCCAATGCCCGGCTCAATGCCAGCAGCCACAGCAGTTGTTCGTTGGAGTCAGTCGGGCAGGGGCTTTTCATCGTTATCGTCCTTGTAGTGTGATGGCCGTGCGGATCGCAGTCTGAAGCTGTTGGAGAAGCCGATCCGAAGAAAAGTTTCCATCACTCTGTGGGTACCAGACGCAAGGTAGTGTGGGCCGGTATCACCCCCATCTGGGCGCGCTGGTACTGCCCCTCGATATAGCCTTCAGCCTGATCCGAATAGTGCCGATCGAACGGCACACCACTCTGCCCGACCGGGTTGCTGGTCAACGCCTGCCCAGCGTCGGCGAAGTCGATCAGCCTCCGTGTCGATGGCCCATACGTCACCGGCCACGGCGCAGGCCCGATTTTCGCCGACAGGTTGTTGGGCACCTCATGGGTACCCGGCGCGGCAAACGGGCCGACGTTGAACAGCAGGTTCATCGGCTTTTTAACACCCAGTGGATGGTTGTGCGTCAGGGTATGCGCCTTGCCCCATTGCCAGCTGGCCGGGTCTTTGCCAAAGGTTTCGCGCAGGTGCTCGAGGGTTTGCTGCCAGGCGATGCGCACGATGGCGGTGCGGTCGGTACGTTGGTTAGCACCGCGCGTGTTCCACCACGGTGATTGCGCGTCCGCCGCCAAGCGTGGCAGTGCAGAGTCGATGGTGCGGGTACTGATGAGCACCGGGAACCAGGTATCGCCCAGTTCGTCATGCATCGCGGCATGTGCCAACTGGTAGAGAAACTGGTTGAACAGTGTGGCGCTGGTAGAGTCCAGCGGGTGATCTCCGCGCCAGGCGGCCAGTTGCTCTACCAGCTCCTTTTCCTCATCGCCCTGGGCGATGTCGCGCAGCGTCGCAAGCAGGGGCGCCAGGGTACGTGGGCCGTAGTCGTTGGCGGTGTCCAGTTGCAGCGCCTGGCTGTTCTGGGTATCCCACTTCACCTGCGGGTTGGCTAAGTGGCGCTCCAGCTGGCGGCCCCGGTCCGGCAAGTTGTAGTAGCCCGGTATCGGTACCGCCGCTGGCGGCTGGTGGTTCGCTGAAACGATGTAACCGCTGGCCGGGTTTTCCTGCTGTGGGTTGACGCTGAAAGGGTAGAAACCCAGCTTGTCGGCCTGGTGGCTCGCGCCATCGAGGATGAACGACGGGTTGACGCCATCCGGGCGGATCGGCAGTTGCGCCGCAGCCCACCAACCAATATCGCCACCTGCACTGGCCCAGACGAAGTTGAGCCCCGGCGCCTGAACCTTGGCCGCCGCCTCGCGCATCTTGGCAAGGGAGTCGGCACGGTTGAGCTGATAGAAGCCTTCGAGGATCGGATTCTCGGTTTCCAGGAAGGCCCACCACATCGCGATTGGCGTCGTGCCGGCGGTCGCGCCCAGCACGTCGTTGACGATCGGCCCGTGGGGTGAGCGGCGCAGGCTGATGCTGACGGGCTGCTCGCCTTTGACGGCGATTTTCTGCTCAGTCTTTTCCAGTGTTCGCCATTGGCCCTCGACCATCACCTGATCGCTGTTGGCCGGGTTGGTCTTTTCCGCTATCAGGTCGACATCGTCGTTCTGGAACATGGTCAGGCTCCAGCCGAAGTCGCGATTGTGACCGAGCAGCGCGAACGGGTTCAGCGCCTGGAAGTAGCCGTACAGGTTGAACCCTGGCGCCGACAGCTCGGCCTCGTACCAGACGGCCGGCACCGCGAAGCTGATGTGCGGGTCGCCGGCCAGCAGCGGCTTGCCGCTGCGGGTACGGCCGCCGGCCACTGCCCAGGCATTGCTGCCTTCGAATTGGGGAATGCCGGCATCGCCAAGGGCTTGGTGGCTGAGGCGGGCGAGGGTTTCAAGGCCCTGCCAGTCCTGCGCCGCCAGCGGGGTCCCCAGCGCGCCGTCAGGTTGCCAGTCGAGGTCGAAAATCTCCAGGTACTGCGGCCCGAGCTGGTCGCGGATGTAGGTCAAGGCAGGCTCGGTGCGGAACGCGGCGGCAAAACTGTAGGCCAGGTAGCCGGCAATGCTCAGGGTGTCTTCAGCGGTGAACGGTCTGGGCGTTATGCCTATAAGGTCAAACTCCATGGGTTTGGGGTGGCTCGCCTGCCAGGCGTTGATGCCATCGAGGTAGGCTTGCAAGGCCTTCCATGCGGGGGATTGGTGGTCCAGGCGCTGAACCATCAGCGCCGCCTGATCACGGATGCGCAGGCTGCGGAACAGGGTATCGGTGGCCAGCAGCTTGTCGCCCAGCACCTCGGCCAGTTCACCGCGGGCCAGGCGGCGCATGATTTCCATCTGGAACAATCGGTCCTGGGCATGCACGTAGCCGAGGGCGCGGTACAAGTCTGCTTCGTTCTGCGCCTGCAGGTGCGGCACGCCGCGGGTGTCATAGCGCACACTGACCGGAGCCTGCAGGCCGGCTACCGCTACCTCGCCGTCACGCTGCGGCAGTTTGCCGTGCACGTACCAGTAACCGGCACCGGCGGCCACGGCCACTACCACGGCCAAAAGGGTCAGGCTGCGCTTCATTGAAGCTCCTTGTGCATTCGAGCGGGAATTGTGGTCCGATCTTCGGCGGATTCGCGCAAAGAGCATAGCCCTCGACAGGAGTTTCCATGTCCCTCAGCGAAAAACAGAAAATGCTCAGCGGCCAGCCCTACCACGCCGGCTGCCCCGAACTACAGGCTGAGCAAATCGCAAGCAAGCACTGGATGCAGCGCTACAACACCAGCTTCGAGTTGCTTAACGAAGCCCGTAACGGTCTGCTTGCCGAGCACTTCGGCCATGTGGGCGAAGGCACGGTCATCCGCCCGCCGTTCTATTGCGACTACGGCTACAACATCAGTGTCGGCCGCAACACCTTCATGAATTTCAACTGCGTGATCCTGGACGTGCTGCCGGTACGTATCGGCGATGATTGCCAGATTGGGCCGGCGGTGCAGATCTACACCGCCGATCACCCGCTCGACCCTGAACTGCGGCGTACCGGGCTGGAGAGCGGACGGCCGGTGACCATCGGCAACAATGTGTGGATCGGTGGTGCGGCAATCATCCTGCCTGGGGTGACCATTGGCGATAACGCAGTGGTTGGTGCGGGCAGTGTGGTGACCCGCGATGTGCCGGCAGGCGCGGTGGTGGTCGGTAACCCGGCGCGCGTGCGTCAGCCGGCCCAAGGGCAATAGCAGCCGACGGCCAGCGTGTTCGATGCGGTGACGTGGCGGCCATCGAGCAGGGCCTTGAGGATCGGCTCGATGAAGCTGTTGCTGGCGTTGCACACCGCGCCTTCGCTGTAGGGGCCGAAGTACGCGAGGTTGCCTTGGCGGTCCCAGATCGCTACGGCCGGAGAGGCGGGCAGGTTTTCGCTGCCCGGCAGGTGGGTGATGGGCTGCAGGTGGGTGAGGCTTACCGGCAGCTGGCCATGGCTGCCCGGCTTTTGCACAACGTGGAAGGCCACGCCCTTGTCTGCGAAATGGCTGACCAGGTCACCCAGGTGCTGCTGGTTGCCGACATTGCACGGGCAGGTCGGGTCCCAGAAGTGCACTACGCGAACCGGGCCGGGGCCGGCGAGCTCTGCGGGCAGGCGCAGCTGGCTGCCGTCGAACAGCGTGGTCTGGCTTTCGAACGGGCGCAGGTAGCGGGCCTGGAAACTGTCGTATGCCCACCAGAGCACGGCGGCGCATGACAGTAATGCAATGGCTGAAAATATCGGCTTGATCGTTCGAGTTTTCATGGCACATCCGCAGCCTTTGGAGGAGCGGTCTTGTTGATTGAAAAAGTGGCCAAGCTTGCCACGGCGCAGCCAAGAGCTGAATATCCCGGATCAATACTCGCTTCGCTGTGGATGTACCCGATGCCTGCCGCTTTTCACCCCGACCGCCTGCGCGTCAGCCTCGCGCCCCTGGGCAAACGCCAACCCTTGTCCGTTCAGGCGCAGGATTATCAGCGTTTCTACGGCCTGAACCTGCCGGCGCAGAGCTGGCTGGGCGGTTTTCAGGCAGCGGGTTTCGAGCTGGTGGGGCAGGTCTGGCTACCTTCGCAGCCCGTGGCGACAGTGTTTGTGCTGCATGGCTATTACGACCACATGGGCCTCTACCGCCACGTGATCGAATGGGCACTGAAACAGGGTTATGCAGTGATCAGCTGCGACCTGCCTGGCCATGGCCTGTCCAGTGGCGAGCGCGCCAGCATCACTGATTTCGCACTCTATCAGCAGGTGCTCGATGCCCTGTTCGAGCAGGCGCGCGGCCTTGCTTTACCGCACCCGTGGCACCTGTGCGGGCAAAGCACTGGCGGTGCCATCGCCGTCGATCATCTGTTGCATCAGGGGGTACAGAGCCCGGTTGATGGCCAGGTGATCCTGCTTGCGCCGCTCGTGCGCCCACGCGCCTGGCTGTGGTCGAAACTCAGTTATCGAGTGTTGCGCCACTTCGTCAATGGCATTGAGCGGCGCTTCAGCGAAAACAGCAACGACCCGACGTTCTTGCCGTTTCTGGAGGCCGACCCGCTGCAGCCTCGGCGCCTGCCGACAGCCTGGGTCGGCGCGCTGATGGCCTGGGTCAAGCGGATCGAGGCCGCGCCGTGCAGCCCGCGGCGGCCGTTGATCGTGCAGGGGCAGGCCGATGGCACAGTGGACTGGCCCTACAACCTCGAAGTGCTCAAGGCCAAGTTTGCTGAGCCACAGATCCTGCTGCTGCCCGAAGCCCGTCACCACTTGGCCAATGAACTGCCGGGAATCCGCCAGCGCTATTTCGACTTCATCGACCAGCGCTTGGGCTGACTACTTGAGGTTCGCGCCGTTCTGGCCGACTGCCAGGCCGGCGCGCACGGCTGCCACGGCGGCCTGGTAGTACGCTTTGCCTTGGGGGGACTCGGCGAAGGTGGCGAACTCTTCCAGCTCGGCGTCGGACAGGTCGCGGTAGACGTAAAGCAACGTATTGTTGAGGTCTTCGCCAATCTGGTTCATCAGCCGCTGGCGCTGGCCATCGAGCAGGCCCTGGGCCTGGCCACCGCCGAACAGGCCGGGGATCATCGAGCTAAGGCTGTCGGCCGCCACACCGGCTATCGCCAGGCTAACCTCGGCACCGGCTTCGCGGGCCGGAAGGGCCTGAGCCAGGTGCCCGATGATCAGCAGACGGTTGTCGCTGGCCTGAATTTTCGGCAAGCCCTTGGCGTGCTTGGCCAACTGGTCCTTGCGCGTGGCCAGCAGTTCGGCGGCGACGATCTTGCGCCCCAGCGGTGACTGGAAAAAGGCCAGCGCCGGCGCAGGGTCGGGCAGGGCGCTGCGCAATTGCGCCTGGGCACGGCGGTCCATGGCCTCGGCCTGGAAGCGCTGGTTGCTGTTACTGACCAGCGCCTGGTAAACCGCAGGCGGCAGGCTGTTGCGATAGCGCTGCTGGGCGGCGCTCACGGCATCATTGAAATGGGCGCGCTGGTCGGGCCAGCCGGCGGCCTTGTACAGCTGATCGAGGCTGTCTGCCCAGACCGGCATGGTGCAGATCATCAGCAGAATCAGGGAAAACAGACGGCGCATTCAGGACTCCTGTCGGCAGGTGGCTATTGTCCTTGGCTCGGCGCCGGTTTGTCGAGATAGCGGAGTGTTTCTCGGCCAAGTGGCGCTGTGCGAGTGCAGGGCTAATGGATATGATGCGCGCCATGCATATCTCCCCTGAACACCCGATGCTTGCGGCCGTCGTTGACGATCTGGCCACCCATGGCTGGTCGCAGCAGGCCCTTTTCCTGCCGGCCGAGCTGGTGCGTGCGCTTGCGGCCGAGTGTCGGCGCCGTGATGCCGAAGGCCAGCTCAACCCTGCCGGGGTGGGGCGCGGTGTGGCCCAGGAGGTGCGCGAGGCGATCCGTGGCGACCAGATCCAGTGGATCGACCCGGGGCAGGCCGAGGCTTGCGACAAATACCTGGAAGCCATGGACCAGCTGCGCCTGGCCATCAACCAGGGCCTGTTCCTGGGCCTTGAAGACTTCGAGTGTCACTTCGCCCTGTACCCGGCAGGTGCGTTCTACCGTCGCCACCTGGACCGTTTTCGCGACGACGACCGGCGCATGGTCTCGGCTGTGCTCTACCTCAACGAAGACTGGCAGCCGCAGGATGGTGGCCAGTTGCGCATGTTCCTGGCTGACGCTGTCGAGCATGACGTGCAGCCCGTGGCCGGCTGCCTGGTGGTGTTTCTGTCGGGTGAAGTGCCTCACGAAGTCTTGCCTGCGGGGCGTGAGCGGCTTTCGTTGACGGGTTGGTTCCGGCGCCGTGGCAATGACCCGTTCTGACCCGCCCAAGGTACTGGTCAGCGCCTGCCTGCTGGGGCAGCCGGTGCGTTATGACGGGCGGGCCAGCGGCCATCCTGATCTGTTGCAGCGCTGGCAGGCTGAAGGGCGTGTGGTGCCGTTGTGCCCGGAGGTGGCCGGTGGCCTGCCCACACCGCGCCCGCCCGCAGAGATCCCGGGCGGGCAGGGTGGCGATGTGCTCGATGGGGCAGCGCAGGTGCTGACGGTGAAGGGCGAGGACGTAAGCGCGGCCTTTCTTGCCGGTGCGCACCAGGCGCTGGCACTGGTGCGTCGGCATGGCATCCGGGTCGCGGTGCTCAAGGCGGGCAGCCCTTCGTGTGGCAACCGCTTGACCTACGATGGCACGTTCGCAGGGGTGAAGGTGCCGGGGCAAGGGGTTACCACTGCACTGCTGCAGCGGGAGGGGGTACTGGTGTTCAGTGAGCTGGAGCTGGAAGAGGCCCAGCGAGCGCTGGCTGGGCTGTCAGCGTAGTCTGGTGCTGGCCTTTCGCGGGGTTAGCCGCGTAAAGGCTGGTGCAGGCAATAAATGACTCACTGCCCGGTAGCCGTCTCCGGCACACCCTTGAACCACTTCTGCTCAAGCTCCGCTGTACGGCCGCTGTCCTTGAGGCGCTGCAGCGCGTTGTTCACCGCGCTCTCGAACGCCGGGTTGTCTTTCTGGAACGGGATGACCAGTTTCCTCTCGCCAAAAGGCTGGCTCAGATCAAACGGCGTATCGGCCTTGGGAGCATTGTCCGATGGGGTCAGGGTGATGTCGTATTTGCCACTTTCAACACCCGGCAGTATCTCGGCCACAGGCGTTTCAATGAACTCGACACGCAGGTCCAGTTGTTTGGCCAGCTCTTGGCCGAATTCGATTTCAAAGCCCGTCAGATGCTCGTTTTCCTTGAAGGCATACGGCGAGTTGTCGGCCTGTACGGCAATGCGCAGTTCGCCCCGGTCGGCGATTTCGTCTATCAGCTCGGCTTGAGCCAATGGCGTGATCAGTACTGCCAGCAGTACACCCATGGTCGAACGCATCTAATGCCCCTTTTCTTTGGCAAATGAATAACTGTCGCCACGACTTTCTTCCTCGTCGTGGTCGAGCGCAGCCTATGACCTTGAAGCCTTGGCGATGTTTAACCCTAACTGAATTTTTTCTCTTTGTGGGCTATGGTGAGCTTCCGCTGCCGTTCGTTTGCAGGTGGCGGTCAATGAGTGAATCACAGGAGAAGTGAATGAACAGCCTATTTTCGCGTGCTGCCGTAGCCGGTCTGCTGATGGGGGCCTCGGTACTGGCCAGCGCTGCGGATGCGCTGAAGAGCCAGGAGCCGCCCAAGGATGCCAAGGTCTTCATCGTTTCCCCCGCCGATGGCGCAACGGTCGACAAGACCTTTACCGTCAAGTTTGGCATCGAAGGCATGGGGCTCAAGCCTGCGGGTGACCAGACCCCGCACACGGGCCACCACCACCTGCTGGTAGATGTGGACAAGGAGCCTGCAGCCGATCAGCCACTGCCGACCAGCCTGATGCCGGAAGGCGGCGCGGCGTTGCCAGCCGGCCCGCAGGTGCTGCACTTCGGCAAGGCCCAGACCGAAACCACTCTTACCCTGACGCCGGGCAAGCATACCCTGCAGCTGGTACTGGGTGACCAGTATCACGTGCCGTTCAAGCCAAGCGTTGAGTCGAAGAAGATCACGGTTGAAGTGAAGTAAGCCGAGCCATCACGCAGCCCTTAAGCTGGCAAGTCGATCCCCACTGGCATCGTTGTGTGAGCTGGCTTGTTGGCGAAACAAAAAAGGGAGGCCACCAAGGCCTCCCTTTTTTCATACCGCAATCAAGCTCAGAACAGTACGCGCGAGCGGATGGTGCCCTTGACGTGCTGCAGCTTCTCTTGCGCAAGGTCCGAGTACTCGGCGTCAACGTCGATTACCACGTAACCCACTTTCTCGTTGGTCTGCAGGAACTGACCGGAGATGTTGATACCGTTCTCGGCGAAGACTTTGTTGATCTCGCTGAGCACACCCGGAATGTTTTCGTGGATGTGCAGCAGGCGGTGCTTGCCCGGGTGTGCCGGCAGGGCGACTTCAGGGAAGTTGACCGACGATACCGAGGTGCCGTTGTCGCTGTACTTGACCAGTTTCTCGGCCACTTCCAGGCCGATGTTGGCCTGGGCCTCGGCGGTGGAGCCGCCGATGTGCGGGGTCAGGATCACGTTGTCCAGGCCGCGCAGCGGGCTTTCGAACTCTTCGTCGTTGGAGCGTGGCTCGACCGGGAACACGTCGATGGCGGCGCCGATCAGGTGCTTGTCCTTGATGGCTGCGGCCAGGTGGTCCAGTTCTACCACGGTGCCACGGGCGGCGTTGATCAGGATCGAGCCCTTCTTCATCGCGCGGATTTCTTTCTCACCGATCATCCACTGAGTGGATGGCAGCTCAGGCACATGCAGCGAGACGATGTCGGCCAGGCCCAGCAGTTCGTGCAGGCTGGTGACTTGTACGGCGTTGCCCAGCGGCAGCTTGGTCAGCGGGTCGTAGAAGTAGACCTGCATGCCCAGGCTCTCGGCCAGTACCGACAGCTGGGTACCGATCGAGCCATAGCCGACGATGCCCAGCTTCTTGCCGCGGATTTCGAACGAGTTGGCCGCGCTCTTGATCCAGCCGCCACGGTGGCAGGAGGCGTTTTTCTCGGGGATGCCGCGCAACAGCAGGATGGCTTCGGCCAGTACCAGTTCCGCCACCGAACGGGTGTTGGAGTATGGCGCGTTGAACACGGCAATGCCGCGCTCGCGTGCAGCGTCCAGGTCGACCTGGTTGGTGCCGATGCAGAAGCAACCGACGGCGACCAGTTTCTTGGCACAGTCGAAGATCTCTTCGGTCAGCTGGGTACGCGAACGGATGCCGATGAAGTGGGCATCAGCGATCTTTTCCTTGAGTTCTGCTTCCGGCAGCGAGCCAGTGAGGTACTCGATGTTGGTGTACCCGGCGGCCTTGAGGGTATCCACCGCGTTCTGGTGCACACCTTCAAGAAGAAGGAACCTGATCTTGCTCTTGTCGAGAGAAGTCTTGCTCATCTGCGTAAACCTGTATCCCGGAGAAAAAATGGCGAGAAATGATGCTAGGCGCAGCGCGGGCCTTAGCACGAACAGCGGGGGCGCTATGCTAGCATACGCGACACAATCTGAGCTTATCCCGACAGGTGAAGAGTACTCAGGGTGACTATGAATAAGTCGAGAGTTCCGGCGATGACGCACCCCGCGGTAATTGATGAACTGATGACCTTGGTAGACCCTGGCAAGGTCCTGACCGATGCCGCTTCCCTGGAAGCGTACGGCAAGGATTGGACCAAGCATTTTCCGCCCGCGCCCACTGCCATCGTGTTCCCCAAAAGCGTGGAACAGGTTCAGGCCATCGTTGGCTGGGCCAATCGCCATCAGGTGGCGCTGGTGCCTTCCGGCGGTCGGACCGGGCTCTCCGCCGGTGCGGTGGCAGCCAATGGTGAAGTGGTAGTCGCCTTCGACTACATGAACCAGATTCTCGATTTCAATGCCTTCGACCGCACGGTGGTCTGCCAGCCAGGGGTCATCACTCGCCAGCTGCAGGCATTCGCCGAAGAACAGGGGCTTTATTACCCGGTGGATTTCGCCTCGAGTGGCTCCAGCCAGATCGGCGGCAACATCGGCACAAACGCCGGCGGCATCAAGGTTATTCGCTACGGCATGACCCGTAATTGGGTTGCCGGCCTGAAAGTTGTCACCGGCAAGGGTGAGCTGCTCGAGCTGAACAAGGACCTCATCAAGAACGCCACGGGCTATGACCTGCGCCAGTTGTTCATCGGCGCCGAAGGTACCCTGGGCTTCGTGGTCGAGGCCACCATGCGCCTGGACCGCGCCCCACGCAACCTCACCGCCATGGTGCTGGGCACGCCGGACTTCGATTCGATCATGCCGGTGTTGCATGCCTTCCAGGGCAAGCTTGACCTCACGGCATTCGAGTTCTTTTCCGACAAGGGCCTGGCCAAGATCATGGCACGTGGCGATGTGCCTGCGCCGTTCGCCACCGACTGCCCGTTCTATGCCCTGCTGGAGTTCGAGGCCAGTACCGAGGAGGTGGCCAACGATGCGCTAGCCACCTTCGAGCACTGCGTCGAGCAAGGCTGGGTAATAGACGGGGTGATGAGCCAGAGCGAAGCTCAACTGAAAAACCTGTGGAAGCTGCGCGAGTACCTGTCCGAAACCATCTCCCACTGGACGCCGTACAAGAACGACATTTCGGTCACGGTCTCCAAGGTGCCGGCGTTCCTGCGCGACATCGATGCCATCGTCAGCGAGCACTATCCCGACTATGAGGTGGTCTGGTACGGGCACATCGGCGACGGCAACCTGCACCTGAACATCCTCAAGCCCGAGTCCATGAGCAAAGACGATTTCTTCGCTTCATGCACCAAGGTCAACAAGTGGGTGTTCGAGATCGTCCAGCGCTATAACGGCTCGATCTCCGCCGAGCACGGTGTGGGCATGACCAAGCGCGATTACCTTGGGTATAGCCGCTCCCCACAGGAAATCGCCTGCATGAAGGCGATAAAGGCCGTCTTCGACCCTAACGGCATCATGAATCCGGGTAAGATCTTCGCTCCTGAATAAAAGCAGTAATCAAAGGAGTCGGCCATGAGTTACCAGCACCAGTACGTAGACGGCACCCGTATCCACTTCCCGCTGGGCAAGGTGGTGTGCGTTGGCCGCAACTATGCCGAGCACGCCAAGGAACTGGGCAATCCCATTCCGACCGAGCCGTTGCTGTTCATCAAGCCGGGCAGTTGCGTGGTGCCGCTGGAGGGTGGTTTCAAGATTCCTACCGACCGTGGTTCGGTGCATTACGAAGCCGAAATCGCGGTGTTGCTGGGCAAGCCGCTGTCGGCACATCCATCTGAAGAGGAAGTGCTGGATGCCATCTCCGGCTTTGCCCCGGCGCTGGACCTGACCCTGCGTGACGTGCAGGCCAAACTCAAGGAAAAGGGCATGCCGTGGGAGACTTGCAAGAGCTTCGACGGTGCCTGCGTACTGCCGCCTTTCGTCGCTGCCGGCACGTTCGAAGACCTGGCCGACATCCCGGTGCGCCTGACCATCAATGGTGACGTTCGCCAGGACGGTAACAGCGCGATGATGCTCAACCCGATCGTGCCGATCATTCAGCACATGGCCTCGCACTTTTCGCTGCTGCCGGGGGATGTGATCCTGACCGGTACCCCGGCTGGCGTCGGCCCCTTCGAAGTGGGTGATGAGCTGGTGCTGGAGTTGCCGGGCGTGAGCCGCTTCGAAAGCCGGGTACTCTGAGCAGAGACTGTGTCGCCCGCGAAGCGGGCGACGCGATTTACCGTTTTTTTCACAACCTATCTGGATAATGCGCGAATCTCCGCCTATTTACCCAGGAATACTCTGTATGGCCCTGTCTTCCAGCGCTCCCGTATCCACCAAGCGTCGCTTCTACCTGCGCTGGCCGTTCGGCCTGGCTGTGGCTGCGGTGATCGGCTATGGCGTGGCCGTGGCGATGCACTGGGATGACCGTGGCCGACTGTGGGTCCAGGAAGGCTTCGAGAGCAGCGCCGAGCGCAGCGAAAGCGTCTGGTTGCCGGACTATAAGGTCGATATCGATGCCAAGCCTATGCCGGGCATGGAAGATGATGAAGCCTCGGACGTAGCGTTCAATCCGCATACCCGCACGTTGTTTGTGGTCATGGGCAAGAACCCGTTCCTGGTCGAGCTGAGCCTGGATGGTGATGTGCTGAGGCAGATCCCCTTGCAGGGGTGGAACAACCCCGAAGGGGTTGCCGTGCTGGAAGATGGCCGCTTGGCCATTACCGATGAACGTCTGCACGACCTGACCGTGGTCAAGGTGGACGCACAAACCAAGTCGCTGAACCATGCAGATTTTCAGAGCCACGACCTGGGCGAGTCGGTGAAAAGCAACAAGGGCTTCGAGGCCGTGGCATGGGACCCGATGCGCCAGCGTCTGGTGATCGGCGAGGAGCGGCCGCCAAAGCTGTATACCTGGAGCACCGATGGGCGCAGCCCGCTCAAAGGTGACAAGCAGCCGCTGGCCAGCAACGAACTCGACCTGCGCAACCTCTCAGGCTTGGGTGTCGACCCGCGTACGGGCCATCTGTTGGTGCTGTCGGCGGACTCCAACATGCTGCTGGAGCTCGACGAGCAAGGTCAGCAGGTGAGTTTCATGACCTTGCTGGGCGGTTTCAACGGCCTCAAGGACACCATTCCGCGTGCTGAAGGGGTGGCGATGGACGACCAGGGCAACCTGTACATGGTCAGTGAGCCGGCGCTGTTCTATCGATTCAAGAAAAACTGACGGCCATTTCAGATTTTTCGCATGCTGGCATTAAGCTTTACTTCAGTTGTTCGTGGTTAGATTCGTCATCCTCAAACCGAGTCTGCCCTATGCGTCGCTATGTTCGTCTGCCCCTGGTCCTGGCTGTCATTGGCCTGCTCGCCGTGCTCTTACTGGGCGTGGCGGAGCAGCAGTTCCGTTTGCTCGAGCGTGGCTGGTTCAACTTCAAGACCTGGTGGCAGCCCGCTGAGCAAAGCATGGGCCTGGATCGCTATCGGGTAGTGATCGAGGCGCAGCCTATAGACGGGCTGGACGATGATGTTTCGGCACTGACTTACGACCCCGACCGCAAGACCCTGTTCACGGTGACCAACAAGCGGTCCGAACTGATCGAGTTGTCCCTCGACGGTCGTATCCTGCGGCGGGTGCCGTTGACCGGTTTCGGCGACCCCGAGGCGGTCGAATACGTAGGGCCCAACAGTTACGTGATCACCGATGAGCGCCAGCAACGGCTGATTCGCGTGCGCCTTGAGGACGACACGATGTTCCTGGATGCCCACGATGCCGAGCAGTTGAGCCTTGGTATCGGCCTGAACGGCAACAAGGGGTTCGAGGGGCTGGCCTACGACTCGGCGGGCAAACGCCTGTTCGTGGCCAAGGAGCGAGACCCGATGGTGATCTACGAAATTCACGGGTTTCCCCATGAAAACCCGGAGCAGCCCTATGCAGTGCATGTGGTGCAGGACCGCAAGCGCGATGCGCGGCTGTTCGTCAGGGATCTGTCGAGCCTGCAGTTCGACGAGCGCAGCGGGCATCTGCTGGCGTTGTCGGATGAATCACGCCTGGTGCTGGAGTTGGATGTGAAAGGTAAACCGTTGAGCACGCTGTCGCTGCGCAAGGGGTACCAGGGGCTCAAGCAGACGGTGCCGCAGGCGGAGGGGATTGCCATGGATGAAGCGGGGACCATTTATCTGGTCAGTGAGCCGAACCTGTTCTATGTGTTCAAACAGCCCACGGATTGACTGGGCTTTTGAGCGTAATTGCCGGCAAGCCGCCTCCCACGCGGTCACCACTGCTGTGGATTGCCTGGGCGAGCCAGCTTGCCGGCAATGGCATCACTCGGCTTTCAGGCTCTTCACGCCTTCCGGGGTGCCCAGCAACAGCAGGTCTGCCGGCCGTGCGGCAAACAGGCCATTGGTCACCACGCCGACGATCGCATTGATCTGCGCCTCCAGCTCTACGGGGTTGGTGATCTGCAGGTTGTACACATCCAGGATCACGTTGCCGTTATCGGTGACCACACCCTCACGGTACACCGGGTCGCCACCCAGCTTGACCAGTTGGCGCGCCACGTGGCTGCGGGCCATCGGGATCACCTCGACCGGCAGCGGGAAGGCGCCCAGCACCGGCACCAGCTTGCTGGCATCGGCGATGCAGATGAAGGTCTTGGCCACTGCCGCGACGATTTTTTCGCGCGTCAGTGCCGCGCCACCGCCTTTGATCAGGTTCAGGTGTGCGTCGCTCTCGTCGGCGCCGTCGACGTAGAACTCCAGCTCGCTGACGCTGTTCAGCTCATAGACCGGGATGCCATGGCCCTTCAGACGCTGTGCCGTGGCCTCGGAGCTGGCGACCGCGCCGTCGAACGCCGTCTTGTGCTGGGCCAGGGCGTCAATGAAAAAGTTGGCAGTCGAACCGGTGCCGACGCCGACGACGCTCTTTTCATCCAGCTTGGGCAGAATGAAGTCGACAGCGGCCTGGGCGACGGCCTGTTTGAGTTGGTCCTGGGTCATGCGGGCTCCGGAAAGGGGCAGGGCGGTAATGAAATGAAAGGAGGCTAGTATAACGGCTCGGGCGGCTTTGCTGTGGTCGCCCGACGTAGCGCTGGGGTAGACTCGCAGCCCTTGTCCCGCGGCCAGTGATGCTTTCCCGATGCTCGAACAGTACGTCAAGAAGATCCTCACCTCGCGCGTCTACGACGTCGCTGTCGAAACCCCGCTGCACAGCGCCGGGCAACTGAGCAAGCGCCTGGGCAACCAGATTCTGCTCAAGCGTGAAGACCTGCAGCCGGTGTTCTCCTTCAAGATCCGTGGGGCGTACAACAAGCTGGCGCAACTGAGCCCGGAAGAACTGGCCCGCGGCGTGGTCACCGCCTCGGCCGGCAACCATGCACAGGGGCTGGCCCTGGCAGCCCGCGAGCTGGGCATCAAGGCCACCATCGTGATGCCCAAGACCACCCCGGAGATCAAGATCGAAGGCGTACGCTCGCGTGGCGGCAAGGTGGTATTGCATGGCGACTCGTTCCCCGAGGCGCTGGCCTACT
The DNA here is from genome assembly GCF_047456185.1 of Pseudomonas sp. BNK-30. Lineage (NCBI taxonomy): Bacteria > Pseudomonadati > Pseudomonadota > Gammaproteobacteria > Pseudomonadales > Pseudomonadaceae > Pseudomonas > Pseudomonas sp. BNK-30. The sequence continues at coordinate 4,511,728 of NZ_CP179904.1, read as the reverse complement.
CGCTGAAACTGGTCGATGAGAAGGGCTTCGTCTATATCCACCCTTATGACGACCCGCACACCATTGCCGGGCAAGGCACCGTGGCCATGGAAATCCTGCGCCAGCACCCAGGCCGGCTGGATGCGATCTTCGTGCCGGTGGGCGGCGGTGGGCTGATCGCCGGCATCGCCGCCTACGTGAAATACCTGCGCCCGGAAATCAAGGTGATTGGCGTCGAACCGGATGACTCCAATTGCCTGCAGGCAGCCATGGCCGCTGGCGAGCGCGTGGTGCTGCCGCAGGTTGGGCTGTTCGCCGATGGCGTGGCCGTGGCCCAGATCGGTCAGCATACCTTCGACATCTGCCGCTTGCATGTGGATGAAGTGATCACCGTCAGCACTGACGAGATCTGTGCAGCAATCAAGGATATCTACGACGATACCCGCTCGATCACCGAACCTGCAGGTGCCTTGGGTGTCGCTGGCATCAAGAAGTATGTGGAGCTCAACGGCGTCAGCGGGCAAACGCTGGTGGCTATCGACTCGGGCGCCAACGTCAACTTCGACCGCCTGCGTCACGTCGCCGAGCGTGCCGAGCTGGGCGAGAAGCGCGAAGCGATCATCGCCGTGACCATCCCCGAGCGGCCGGGCAGCTTCAAGGCGTTCTGCGAGGCCATCGGCAAGCGCCAGATCACCGAATTCAACTACCGCAAGCACACATCCGACGAAGCCCATATCTTCGTTGGCGTGCAGACCCATCCGGAGAACGACCCACGCGCTGCGTTGGTGCAGCAACTGACCGAGCAGGGTTTCCCTGTTACCGACCTGACTGACAACGAACTGGCCAAGATGCACATCCGCCACATGGTGGGTGGCCATTCGGCCGGTGCACGCGACGAGATCGTGCTGCGCTTCGAGTTCCCTGAGCGGCCGGGGGCGCTGTTCAACTTCCTCAACAAGCTGGGCGGGCGCTGGAACATCTCGATGTTCCACTACCGCAACCACGGCGCCGCCGACGGGCGTGTGGTGGCCGGGTTGCAGGTGCCGGAGGACGAACGCCACCTGGTGCCGGCGGCGCTGGCCAAGATTGGGTATCCGTACTGGGATGAGACCGACAATCCCGCTTACCGGCTCTTCCTGGGTTGAGCGACTAAGCTTGGCTAACCCTCCAAGGATGTGAAGACATGGAACACCTGACCACCCTCAAGGCCCTGCACCTCATTGCCACCGCCCTGTTATTGCTGGGCGCACTGGGCTTGGCGATCTGGACCGTGCGCGCCCGGCGCCAAGGCGACGCCCAGGCTTATGGCAAGCTGCTGCGTCGGCCTTTGGTGTTCGTCTGGCTGGTGATGGGCGTGAGCCTGCTGAGCATGCCGTTCACCGGTTGGTGGCTGGTTCACCTGGTGGGTTGGCCGCTGGGGCAGACCTGGGTGCTGGCGTCCAGCGTCATCTATACCCTCGGTGCGTTCGCCGCGTGGTGGCTGCTGGTGCGTCTGAACCGGCTGCGCAAGGCTGAGGCGGTGGGTTTGCGGTTTACCCTGGCCCTGGCGGTCTTCAGCGGTGTCTGCTTCCTGTCCATCGCCGGGTTGATGGGCGCCAAGCCGGTCTGAAGCTGGCCGGGCCGCTCTGCAGCCCATCGCCGGCGAGCCAGCTACATACCTTGTGCGCTTGCCAGCGATGGGGCGCAAGGCGGCCCCAAAAAGGCTCAGTCCCTAAGCGAAATCACCGGCCACCCGCGCCGCTCAGCCTCAGCCTGCAGGTTAGGGTCCGGGTCCACCGCGACAGCATGTGACACCCGCTGCAACAGCGGCAAGTCATTCATCGAGTCGCTATAGAAGTAGCTGTCTTGCAGGTCGAACCCGTTCTCCAGCATCCAGCGTTCCAGCCTCGTCACCTTGCCTTCACGGAAGCACGGTATATCGGTACTGCGCCCGGTATAGCGGCCATCGCGTGTTTCGCATTCGGTCGCCAATAGCGTGCGAACGCCCAGACGGCGGGCAATCGGCGCGGTGACGAAACGGTTGGTGGCGGTGATGATTACCAGTTGGTCGCCTGCCTCACGGTGTTGCTGCAGCAGGGCCAGGGCCTTGGGCAGGATGATCGGCTCGATGCAGTCGCGCATGAATTCGCGGTGCCATTGGTCGAGCTGGGCGGGTTCGGTGGCTGCGAGGATTTCCATGGAAAAGGCCAGGTAGGCCTGCAGGTCGAGGGTGCCGTTCAGGTAATCCTGGTAGAAGGCATCGTTGCGTTGTTTGTACGCGATCGGGTCAAGAATCCCCCGTTCGCACAGGTAATCACCCCACGCGTGGTCACTGTCGCCACCGAGGAGGGTATTGTCCAGGTCGAATAAAGCCAGGCGCATTGCGGTTACTCGCGTCAGCCATAGGGAAGGCCCGCAGAATACGGAGTTTTCACCTCGCTGCACATAAGCGTGGCGGGCGCGTTGCTGCGCTCGCAGGCTTTGTGGAACAATGCGGTGACATGCGTTTGCGAGGTTGCTGCCGTGATCGACCCGGATGGTTTTCGCCCAAATGTCGGGATCATTCTCACGAATGATGCCGGGCAGGTGCTATGGGCTCGGCGGATCAACCAGGATGCCTGGCAATTCCCTCAGGGTGGTATCAACCCTGACGAGACGCCGGAAGATGCCCTGTACCGCGAGCTGAACGAAGAAGTTGGCCTTGAACGCGATGATGTGGAAATTCTTGCCTGCACCCGCGGCTGGTTGCGTTATCGTTTACCCCAGCGTCTGGTACGTACCCACAGCCAACCGCTGTGTATCGGCCAGAAGCAGAAATGGTTTTTGCTGCGCCTGGTGAGCAATGAGCAACGGGTGCGGATGGACCTGACCGGCAAGCCTGAATTCGATGGCTGGCGCTGGGTCAGCTATTGGTACCCGCTGGGCCAGGTGGTGACCTTCAAGCGTGAAGTGTATCGCCGCGCCCTGAAAGAGCTAGCACCGCGTCTTTTGACGCGCGACTGACGACGGAGTTCGACCCCGAGCCATGCTCAATACGCTGCGCAAGATCGTCCAGGAAGTGAACTCCGCCAAAGATCTCAAGACGGCGTTGGGGATCATTGTCTTGCGCGTCAAGGAGGCCATGGGCAGCCAGGTCTGCTCGGTCTACCTGCTCGACCCGGAAACCAACCGCTTCGTGCTGATGGCCAGCGAAGGCCTCAACAAGCGATCCATCGGCAAGGTCAGCATGGCCCCCAACGAAGGCCTGGTTGGTCTGGTCGGTACCCGGGAAGAGCCGCTGAACCTGGAAAACGCCGCTGATCACCCACGTTACCGCTACTTCGCTGAAACGGGCGAGGAGCGTTTCGCGTCCTTCCTGGGTGCACCGATCATCCACCACCGTCGTGTGGTCGGCGTGCTGGTCATTCAGCAGAAAGAACGCCGCCAGTTCGACGAGGGTGAAGAAGCTTTCCTGGTCACCATGAGCGCTCAACTCGCCGGGGTTATCGCTCACGCCGAGGCCACCGGCTCGATTCGTGGCCTGGGCCGCCAGGGCAAGGGCATCCAGGAAGCGCGCTTCGTCGGCGTACCAGGCTCGCCGGGTGCTGCCGTCGGCCGAGCCGTGGTCATGTTGCCGCCTGCCGACCTTGAGGTGGTGCCGGACAAGACGGTCGAAGACATCGACGCTGAACTCAAACTGTTCCACAACGCCCTCGAGGGCGTGCGCGCCGACATGCGCAAGCTTTCGGCCAAACTGGCCACCCAGTTGCGCCCGGAAGAACGCGCGCTGTTCGACGTGTACCTGATGATGCTTGAGGACGCAGCCCTCGGCGGTGAGGTGACTGACGTCATCAAGACCGGCCAGTGGGCCCAGGGCGCCCTGCGCCAGGTGGTCGGCGAGCACGTCAGCCGGTTCGAACTGATGGACGACGACTACCTGCGCGAACGCGCCTCGGACGTGAAAGACCTCGGTCGCCGTCTGCTGGCCTACCTCCAGCAAGCCCGTTCGCAATCGCTGGTGTATGCCGACAACACCATCCTGGTCAGCGAGGAACTGACCCCGGCGATGCTGGGTGAGGTGCCGGAAGGCAAGCTGGTGGGCCTGGTCTCGGTGCTGGGCTCGGGCAACTCCCACGTTGCCATCCTGGCCCGTGCCATGGGTATCCCGACGGTGATGGGCCTGGTCGACCTGCCGTATTCCAAGGTCGATGGTATCGAGCTGATCGTCGATGGCTACAAGGGCGAGGTGTTCACCAACCCCAGCGACGTGCTGCGCAAGCAATACAGCGAGGTGGTCGAAGAAGAGCGTCAGCTGGCCCAGGGCCTGGATGCGTTGCGCGAACTGCCTTGCATCACCCCGGACGGCCATCGCATGCCGCTGTGGGTCAACACCGGCCTGCTTGCCGACGTGGCCCGTGCCCAGCAGCGGGGCGCCGAAGGGGTGGGCCTGTACCGCACAGAAGTGCCGTTCATGATCAACCAGCGCTTCCCCAGCGAAAAAGAGCAGTTGGCCATCTATCGCGAGCAGTTGGCGGCGTTTCACCCGCTGCCGGTGACCATGCGTACCCTCGACATCGGCGGGGACAAGGCGCTGTCCTACTTCCCGATCAAGGAAGAAAACCCGTTCCTGGGGTGGCGTGGCATCCGCGTGACCCTCGACCACCCGGAAATCTTCCTGGTCCAGACCCGCGCCATGCTCAAAGCCAGCGAAGGCCTGAACAACCTGCGCATTCTGCTGCCGATGATCTCCGGCATTCACGAACTGGAAGAGGCGCTGCACCTGATTCACCGCGCCTGGGGCGAGGTGCGTGACGAAGGCACGGACGTGCCGATGCCACCGGTTGGCGTGATGGTCGAGATCCCGGCCGCGGTTTACCAGACCAAGGAGCTGGCGCGTCAGGTGGATTTCCTTTCGGTAGGCTCCAACGACCTGACCCAGTACCTGCTGGCAGTAGACCGCAACAACCCGCGGGTTGCCGACCTTTACGACTACCTGCACCCGGCAGTGCTGCAAGCCTTGAACACCGTGGTGCGTGATGCCCATGGCGAGGGCAAGCCAGTCAGTATCTGCGGCGAGATGGCCGGTGATCCGGCAGCAGCGGTCCTGTTGATGGCCATGGGCTTCGACAGCTTGTCGATGAACGCCACCAACCTACCGAAGGTGAAGTGGATGCTGCGCCAGATAAACATGAGCAAGGCCAAGGAGCTGCTGGCCGATGCCCTGAGCCATGACAACCCGCAGGTTATCCACAGCTCGTTGCAATTGGCGCTGAAGAACCTGGGGCTGGCGCGGATGATCGGGCCAGAGGCCAACAAGACCCTGTGAATTATGGGGCCGCTTTGCGGCCCTTTCGCGACACAAGGCCGCTCCTACAGGCGACGCGACCCTGGTAGGAGCGGCCTTGCGTCGCGAAAGGGCTGCAAAGCAGCCCCCTGGCCCTCAAATCCAAAGTTCAACCTCCCCCAAGTGCCCCCCAAAAGGCCCGAAACTGCGCTCGACAAGCCGTCTTACACCCTGATCATCCACGATCAGCACCGTACTGGCCCGCGTCCCATAATTCTGGCTGGCAATAAACACACTCGACAGCAGCTTCTCTGTCGCCACCCCCACGCCAGTTTCCGGCAGCTCTGCCTCAGGCGCCGTCTCACCATCGGCCAGCAACGCCATCAAACGCTGCGGGTCCGCTGAACCCAGTAACCGTTCCAGCCCGTCGCGCGCCTTGACCAGCTTGGGCCACGGCGTATCCAGCCCGGCATTGGAAAGCCCATACACCCCAGCCGCCAGCAAGCGCGGCGCCGCGTCTCGAGCGTGCAGATACCCCAGGCGCACACCATCGCCCACCAGCAGGTTGAACCCCGAATACTGTTTGCTGCGGCTGGCGACCTGGTCCAGATAGGCCTCGACCCCAAGTTCACCCTGCAGGTATGCCGCCACCAGCTCGCCGCGTGAGCGGGGGCCCAACGGCTGCCCTGGGTCGCGAATGTTGGTCAGCGCGGCGAACCGCCCCTGCGGCCCCACGCCCAGCCAGGTACCACCGGCCTCCAGGTCACGCCCTGCATGCACGCCGGGCGCATCTTCCCAGGCTGCCAGCGCCTGCGTGGGCCGGGCATAGAACTCGTCGCGGTTGGCCGCCACGATCAGCGGCAGGGCATGCCCTGGCCGCCAGGCGAATACGATCAGGCACATAGGTTGGGCCTCTGGGTTTTTTGCCACTCTACCCACTGCGGCGGCGCCGATCCATCCTGTCACAGAGTTCACTAGAGCCCCGAGCCCGGCTTCCGTTACCATGCCGGATTGTTTTTCGGGGACGACGAATGGAGTTCGCACTCTATCTGCTTCTGGGCGCCTGTGCCGGCGTGCTGGCCGGGCTGTTCGGCGTGGGCGGCGGCATCATCATCGTGCCGGTGCTGGTGTTCAGCTTCACCCTGCAGGGCTTCGACGCTTCGGTGCTCACTCACCTGGCGGTGGGTACCTCGCTGGCAACCATCGTCTTCACATCGATCAATGCCGTGCGCGAGCACCATCGTCGGGGCGCGGTGCAGTGGCCGATCTTCGCCTGGATGACCGTGGGTATCCTGCTGGGCGCCGGGGTGGGCGCGAAGACGGCTTCGCTTATCCAGGGCCCGCTGTTGCAGAAGATCATCGGCGTATTCGCGCTGATCATTGCCGCGCAGATGGCACTGGACCTCAAGCCCAAGGCCAGCCGCGGCATTCCCGGCAAGCCCGCACTGATCGGTGCCGGTGGCGTGATCGGTTGGGCCTCGGCGATCTTCGGCATCGGCGGTGGTTCGTTGACCGTGCCATTCCTGACCTGGCGCAGCCTGCCGATGCAGCAGGCGGTGGCCACGTCTTCGGCCTGCGGCCTGCCGATTGCCGTGGCCAGCGCCCTGAGTTTCATGTGGCTGGGTTGGCACGATGAGCATCTGCCAGCCCATAGCGTGGGCTTCGTGTACCTGCCAGCGCTGGTCGGCATTGCCGTGACCAGCATGTTTTTCGCCCGCTTCGGCGCGCGGCTGGCGCACAAGTTGTCGCCCCGTCTGCTCAAGCGTTTGTTCGCCGCGCTGCTGTTTAGCGTAGGTCTGAGCTTTTTGATTTGAAACCAGAGGAATATCCATGCTGCCTTACCCGCAGATAGACCCCGTGGCCGTTGCGCTCGGGCCGCTGAAAATCCATTGGTACGGCCTGATGTACCTGATCGGCATTGGTGGCGCGTGGCTGCTCGCCTCGCGCCGGCTCAACCGTTTCGACCCCACCTGGTCGCGTGAAAAGCTCTCTGACCTGGTGTTCTGGTTGTCGATGGGGGTGATCGTCGGCGGGCGCTTGGGTTATGTGCTGTTCTACGACCTGCACGCCTACCTGGCCAACCCGACGTTGATCTTCGAGGTATGGAAGGGTGGCATGTCGTTCCACGGCGGCTTCATCGGCGTGATGCTGGCGGCCTTGTGGTTCGGCAAGCGCAACAACAAGTCATTCTTCGAACTGATGGACTTCGTCGCACCGCTGGTGCCGATTGGCCTGGGGGCAGGGCGTATCGGCAACTTCATCAACGCCGAACTGTGGGGCAAGCCGACCGACGTGCCGTGGGCGATGATCTTCCCGCCGTTCAGCGACCCGGCCCAGCTGCCGCGCCACCCATCGCAGCTGTACCAGTTCGCCCTGGAAGGCGTGGCGTTGTTCGCGATCCTCTGGCTGTTCTCGCGCAAGCCGCGCCCGACCATGGCGGTTTCCGGGATGTTCGCCCTGTTCTACGGCATCTTCCGCTTCATCGTCGAATTCGTCCGCGTGCCGGATGCCCAGCTGGGCTACATTGCCTGGGGCTGGCTGACCATGGGTCAGATACTCTGCATCCCGATGATTCTGGCCGGCCTCGGATTGATCTGGTGGGCTTATAATCGCAAACCCACGGCGAAACCCGCCATCTGATTCCCAACGGCAGGGGCGATCCCCCTGCCGTTCTTGCTACAGGTAAGCCATGAAACAGTATCTGGACCTGGTCCGTGACGTCATCGAAAACGGCACTCTGCAGGAAAACCGCACGGGCATCCGCACCATCAGCCTGCCGGGCGCCATGCTGCGCTTCGATCTGCAAAAGGGCTTTCCGGCCATCACCACGCGCAAGCTGGCATTCAAGTCTGCCATCGGCGAGATGGTCGGCTTCCTGCGTGGCGTGAAGAACGCGGGTGAATTCCGCGAACTGGGCTGCAAGGTGTGGGATCAGAACGCCAACGAGAACGCCCAGTGGCTGGCCAACCCGTTCCGCCAGGGCCATGACGACCTCGGCGAGATTTACGGTGTGCAGTGGCGCCAGTGGCCGGGCTACAAGCGCATCCCGCTGAGCAACCCGGCAGCGATCGAAATGGCCGAAAAAGCGGGCTTTCGCAGGATTGCCCAGGACGAGGAAGATGGCCAGGCGTTCGTCGTGCTGTACAAGGCCATCGACCAAGTGCGTCAGTGCCTGGACACCATAGCCAACGACCCAGGCAGCCGGCGCATCCTGTTCCATGGCTGGAACTGCGCGCAGCTGGACGAAATGGCACTGCCGCCGTGCCACCTGCTGTACCAGTTCCACCCCAATGTCCAGACCAGGGAAATCTCCCTGACGCTCTACATCCGCTCCAATGACTTGGGCCTGGGCACACCGTTCAACCTCACCGAAGGTGCGGCGCTGCTGTCGCTGTTCGGCCGCCTGACGGGCTATACGCCGCGCTGGTTCACGTACTTCATTGGCGATGCCCATGTGTACGAAAACCATCTGGACATGCTTAACGAGCAACTCAAGCGCGAGCCGCTGGAAGCGCCGAAGCTGGTGATCAGCAACCGCGTGCCTGCGTTCGCCGAGACGGGCAAGTACGAGCCGGAGTGGCTGGAGAAGATCGAACCGAGCGATTTCAGCCTGGAAGGCTATGAGCACCATGCACCGATGACGGCGCCGATGGCGGTCTGATTCACGCAAATGCCCAGGGCTGCGCAGCAGCCCCAGCGGCTTCAATGCCCGTGGCTACGCCCCACGTGCGAATGCTCGGTATCCGGCACGGATACGGCTCCGTTCACCTCCAAACGCTGCAAGATCGCGCATTCCTCTCCCTGCGCACTGCACCGTCTGCGTAACTCCACCAGTTGCTCCTGCAATGCCACCAGGCCATCGATCCGCGCCTGCACGTGTTCGATATGTTCGTCTATCAACGCATTGACGCTGCCACATGAGCCCGCCGGGCTATCGCGCAGGCGCAAAAGGCTGCGTATTTCGTCCAGGGTCATGTCCAGGGTGCGGCAGTTGCGAATAAAGGTCAGCCGCTCGACATGGGCCTGGGTGTACAGCCGGTAATTACCGTCGGTACGCGCTGGCTCTGGCAGTAGCTGCTCACGCTCGTAATAACGGATGGTCTCCACCGCACAGTCGGTGGCTTTGGCCAGTTCTCCGATTTTCATGGCGATTCTCCATCAGGTGGCTTGACCCTATAGTGGCTACAGGGTGTTCACTTGGCAACAGGTGCTCACTAAGGATGACCCCATGAACCAGCCTGTCAGCCACGAACACGTGCATGACCATGACCACGTCAACGCCGGTAAAAGCCATTGCCACGACGCACATGCGCATAGTTGCTGCGGTTCCAGTGCGGCGCCTGCGTTTGTGCAATTGAGCGAAAAGGCCAGTGACCAGGCCCGGCTCAGCCGTTTTCGCATACAAGCCATGGACTGCCCGACAGAACAGACCTTGATCCAGGACAAGCTCGGCAAGCTGTCCGGCATCGAGCAGCTGGAGTTCAACCTGATCAACCGCGTGCTGGGCGTGCGCCATACCTTGGATGGCACTGCTGAGATCGAGCGGGCCATCGAAAGCCTGGGCATGAAGGCAGAACCGCTGGCTGTAGAGGATGAGGGTGGCGTGATCGCACCCGCGCCAGCCAAGACTCGCTGGTGGCCATTGGCATTGTCCGGCATCGCGGCGATCGCCGCCGAAATCATCCATTTCAGCGCGCTGGCGCCCGAGTGGGTGGTAGCCGCGTTGGCGCTGGCAGCGATCCTTGGCTGTGGCCTGGGCACCTACAAGAAGGGCTGGATTGCCCTTAAAAACCGCAACCTGAACATCAACGCGCTGATGAGCATTGCCGTGACCGGTGCCGTGCTGATCGGCCAGTGGCCTGAGGCGGCCATGGTCATGGTGCTGTTCACCATCGCCGAACTGATCGAGGCACGTTCACTTGACCGTGCGCGCCATGCCATCAGTGGCCTGATGCAGCTTACGCCGGACATGGCCACGGTGCAGCAGGCCGATGGCCAATGGCGTGAGGCCGAGGTGCGCCACGTAGCGATCGGTGCGCTCGTGCGGGTACGCCCCGGTGAGCGTATCGGCCTGGACGGTGAAGTGGTCAGTGGGCAATCCAGCGTCGATCAGGCGCCGATCACCGGCGAGAGCCTGCCTGTGGACAAGGCCCCTGGCGACAAGCTGTTCGCCGGCACCATCAACCAGGCCGGCGCTCTGGAGTACCGGGTAACTGCAGTGGCAGGGCATTCCACATTGGCCCGTATCATCAAGGCCGTGGAGCAGGCGCAGGGCGCTCGAGCGCCTACCCAGCGTTTCGTCGATACCTTCTCGCGCATCTACACGCCTGTGGTGTTCGCCCTGGCTTTGGCCGTAGCGCTCATCCCGCCGCTGTTCATGGCCGGCGCCTGGTTCGACTGGGTCTACCGCGCCTTGGTGCTGTTGGTGGTGGCCTGCCCATGTGCCCTGGTGATTTCCACCCCGGTGACCATTGTCAGTGGCCTGGCGGCTGCGGCGCGCAAGGGCATCCTGATCAAGGGGGGGGTGTACCTGGAAGGGGGCCGCAAGCTGGACTTCCTGGCCCTGGACAAGACTGGCACTCTCACCCACGGCAAGCCGGTGCAGACCGATACCAAGGTGCTAGACCCATTGTTCGAAGGCCGCGCCCAGGCACTGGCGGCAAGCCTGGCCGAGCGCTCAGACCACCCGGTATCGGCTGCCATCGCCCAGTTGGCCAGGGCGCAGGGGCTGGCCCTGAGTGAGGTCAGCGCGTTCGCTGCCTTGGCGGGGCGCGGTGTGCGTGGTGACATCGATGGCGAAACCTATCACCTGGGCAACCATCGTCTGGTCGAAGAGCTGGGCTTGTGCTCACCGCAGCTCGAAGCACAGCTGGACCAACTCGAGCGCCAAGGCAAGACCGTGGTGCTGTTGCTCGACCGCTCTGGCCCGCTGGCGCTGTTTGCCGTCGCCGACACGGTCAAGGACAGCAGCCGTGAGGCCATCGCCGAGCTGCACGCGCTGGGCATCAAGACTGTCATGCTTACCGGCGACAATCCCCATACCGCCCAGGCCATCGCTGCCCAGGTCGGTATCGACCGCGCCGAAGGCAACCTGCTCCCTGCCGACAAGCTGAGCACGATCGAGCAGCTCTACGCCCAGGGGCACCGGGTTGGCATGGTCGGTGATGGCATCAACGATGCGCCGGCGCTGGCCCGTGCCGAGATCGGTTTCGCCATGGCGGCTGCCGGTACCGACACCGCCATCGAGACCGCCGATGTGGCGCTGATGGATGACGACTTGCGCAAAATCCCGGCCTTCGTCAGGCTGTCGCGGCAAAGTGCGGCGATCCTTAAGCAGAACATCGTGCTGGCGTTGGGCATCAAGGCCATCTTCCTGGCAATCACCTTTGCCGGCATGGCCACGCTGTGGATGGCGGTGTTCGCCGACATGGGCGTAAGCCTGCTGGTGGTGTTCAACGGCCTGCGCCTTTTGCGCAAGTAGCAGCCGCAAGCTACAAGCTGATCGAGGTGGAATCGAGACTTATGAAACTACACAGCGCTGCCTCTGCTTACGGCTGCTTTTGCGGCTGCGGAGCCCAGCAATGCTGAGTGCCGAGCTCAAAGCCTTCTACATGGTGGCCCGCCTGGGCAGCATCACACTGGCGGCGAAGAAGCTTGGCCTCAGCCAGCCGACGGTGACCACCCAGATCCGCAACCTCGAAAGCCAGTACGCGGTGGAGCTGTTCTACCGCGGCGGCCGGCGCCTGGTACTGAGCGAGGAGGGCGTGCGCCTGCTGCCAATGGTCAAGGCGCTGCTGCAACAGGAAGCCGACATCGAGTTCGAGCTGCGCAACAGCGGCCATGCCCAAGGCAACCTGCGCATCGCTGCCACTGCGCCGTACTACATACTCGATCTGGTGAAGATCTTCCGTGAGCGCTTGCCACAGGTGGGCGTGGCCGTGGAGATCGGTAATTCGCAGCAGGTGCTGGAGATGCTGGAGGACTACCGCGTCGATCTCGCCGCCTCGTCACAGTTGGTGGAGGATGCTCGCCTGGTGAGGCGCGTGCTGGGCACTGACCCGCTGGTGGTGGCGGTGCACCGCAATCACCCGCTGGCGCAGCGTCAGGTGGTGTCTATCGAGGTGGTGGCAGGGCAATGCCTGCTGATGCGTGAGAAAGGTTCGACCACGCGCAAGCTCACCGAAGAAATGATGCACGGCGCTGGGGTGAAGGCCGAAGCGGTGCTGGAAATCGGCAGCCGCGAGTCGATCCGTGAGGCGGTGCTGCGCAATATCGGCATCAGTGTGATCGCCCGGCACGAGGTGCCGCACAACTCGGAGCTGCGGGTGCTGACACTGGAAGATGCGCCGGTGATGCATGAGTACCTGTACTGCCTTAAGGAAAGACGCCAGGCCCGGTTGCCGGCAGCCTTTCTCGGGGTGGCGCAGGAAGTGGTGGGGTCGCAGTTCTGAACCTGCAACGTCACTACAAAATCTGCCTATACCACTATCGCCCGCTTTTGCCTCGCCGCCACAGAACCTTCGCACAGCCTTTCTAGCATGGCCACATCTGCTCGATGAGGCTTTGCCATGAACCACGCCACCCCGGGCGCACAAATGAAAGTGCGCGGTATCCACAAGCGTTTCGGCGCCTTCACGGCGTTGAACGATGTCTCCCTGGACATCGCCGCCGGCGAGCTGGTTTGCCTGCTCGGCCCTTCCGGCTGCGGCAAGACCACCCTGCTGCGCTGCATCGCAGGGCTGGAACGCCAAGACCGTGGCGAGTTGTACATCGGTGAGCGTGACATCAGCGAATTGCCCCCACAGGCCCGTGACTACGGCATCCTCTTTCAATCCTACGCGCTGTTCCCCAACCTCACCGTCGAAGCCAACATTGCCTACGGCCTGAACCGCAGTGGCCGTGAAGAAAGCCGCCAGCGCGTAGCCGAGATGCTGGACCTGGTAGGCCTGGCCGGCAGTGAAAAGAAATACCCCGGGCAATTGTCCGGGGGGCAACAGCAGCGGGTTGCGTTGGCCCGTGCCCTGGCCCCGTCGCCTTCGCTGCTGTTGCTCGACGAGCCTATGTCGGCGCTGGATGCGCGTGTGCGTGAGCACCTGTGTACCGAACTTCGACAGCTGCAGCGTCAACTGGGTATCACCACGCTGATGGTCACCCACAACCAGGACGAAGCCATGCTGATGGCCGACCGCATTGCGGTGATGAACAACGGCCAGGTCGAGCAGTACGCCACCCCTCAGGAAATCTACGATCAGCCGTCCACGCCGTTCGTTGCCGAGTTCGTTGGCCAGGGCAACTGGCTGCCGTTTCAGCGTACTGGCGACAGCCATGCCCAGGTGGGCGCCATGAGCATGCGCCTGGCAGCGGGTGCGCCGCGGGCCAGCAGCGGCCGGTTGTTCTGCCGCCCGGAGGCCATCACTGTGAACCCGGTGGTGCATGAAGAAAACCTGTTCCCGGCCAAGGTCCGCGAAATCACATTCCTTGGCAACCGCTGCCGCATGAGCTTTGAATTCAAGGCCCTGCCGGGCCATCCGCTGCTCGCCGAACTGGCGCCAGAAGCCATGCCACACTTGGGCTCGCAGGACATCTGGGTGGCCCTGCCGCCGCAGAGCCTGCAGGTGTTTGCCTGAGATGGCCGCGCCCATGCCTTTGCCGCTGGCCCAGCCCAAGCACACAGCGCGCAATGATGTTGCATTCGGTGATCGGCTGTTCGTCGTCGGTGGCAAGTGCCTGCTGCTGGCCTTGCTGTTGCTGGCGGTGCTGATGCCGTTGCTGGCGATCTTCTGGCGCGGCTTCAGCGGCGATGCCGGCCAGGGTGGCGGTCTGCTGGCGGCCCGTGAACTGTTTGCCAGTGACAACTTCCACTGGCTGCTTGGCAACAGCTTGTCGGTTGCCTTCACGGTTGCCGCGATCGTGGTCCCCCTGGCATACCTGTTCGCTTATGCCTTGCAGCGCACGCTGATCCCGGCCAAGGGGCTGTGGCGGGGTATCTCGCTGCTGCCACTGCTGGCACCGTCGATGTTGCCGGCGATTGCCCTGGTCTACCTGTTCGGTAACCAAGGCCTGCTGCGCGGGTTGCTCAGTGACAACATCTATGGCTTCTGGGGCATTGTCCTGGGGGAGGCCATCTACACCTTCCCGCATGCGCTGATGATCCTGCTGTCGGCCTTGTCGCTGGCCGATGCACGGTTGTTCGATGCCGCCTCCAGCATGGGGGCCGGGGCGTCGCGGGCGTTTCGCAGCATTACCTGGCCGGCAACGCGCCAGGCGGTGTTCGCGGCGTTCTGCCTGGTGTTCACCCTGACCATCACCGATTTCGGTGTACCGGTGGTTGTCGGTGGCGACTACCAGGTGCTGGCGCTCGAGGCCTACAAGGCGGTCGTCGGCCAGCAGCAGTTCGGCCGGGGTGCATTGATCGGCATGGTGCTGCTGGTGCCGGCATTGCTGAGCTTTGCGGTCGATGCCTGGCTGCGTCGCCGCCAGGGCGAGGCTATGAGTGGTCGTGCCCAGGTATTCGAACCCAAGCCGTCGCCCGGGCGTGATGCCTGCTATCTGGTGATCGTCCTGCTGGTATGCACGGTGCTGGTGGGCGTGATCGGCATGGCGGTGTACTCGTCACTGGTGACCTTCTGGCCCTACAACCTGACCTTGTCGTTCAAGCACTACATGTTCGAAGACACCGCCGGCGGTGGCTGGCTGGCCTATCGCAACAGCGTGACCATGGCCATCGGCACCGCGCTGATCGGCAGCATGGTGATCTTTGCCGGTGCCTACCTGATGGAGAAAACCCAGGGCCAGCGTTTGCTCAACCAGGCCCTGCGCCTGCTCAGCTTCATCCCCATGGCGGTACCGGGGTTGGTGCTGGGCCTGGGCTATGTCTTCTTCTTCAACCTCAATGGCAACCCACTGCACGTTTTCTATGGCGGCATGGGGCTGTTGGTGGTGTGCACCATCGCCCACTACCTGACCACTGCGCAGATGACCGCAACCACGGCGTTGCGCCAGCTCGATGGGGAGTTCGAGGCCGCCGCGCTGTCGCTCAAGGCGCCGTTGTACAAGCACTTCGTGCGGGTGACCGTGCCGATCTGCCTGCCCGCACTGCTGGACATCATCCGTTATCTGTTCGTCTCGGCCATGACCACGGTATCGGCGGCAATCTTCCTGTACAGCCCCGACACCATCCTCGCCGCCGTCGCCGTGCTGAACATGGACGATGCCGGCAATGTCGGCGGCGCTGCCGCCATGTCGACCTTGATCCTGCTGACCAGTGCGGCTGCATCGCTGCTGCTGGCCGGCGCTTCCCGCGGCCTGCTGCGCCGCTCCCAGGCCTGGCGCCAGCGCGCTCCCGGCCATTGACCGACTGCCCACACTGACAGGAAACGCATCATGTTCAAGCCCCTCGCACTTGCCGCTGCCGTGACCGCTGTATTCAGCCTGCAGGCTTCGGCCGCCACTACGCAGCTGACCGTCTACACCGCCCTGGAAGCCGAGCAGCTCAAGACCTACAAGCAGGCCTTCGAAAAGGCCAACCCGGACATCGAAATCAAGTGGGTGCGTGACTCCACCGGCATCATCACTGCCAAGCTGCTGGCCGAGAAAGAGCGCCCGCAGGCCGATGCGGTGTGGGGGCTGGCGGCTTCCAGCCTGGCCATCCTCGACCAGAACGGCATGCTCGAAGCCTATGCACCGAAAGACCTGGGCAAGATCTCCGCCAACTACCGTGACGCCGCCAACCCTCCGGCGTGGGTCGGCATGGACGTTTGGGCCGCGACGATCTGCTTCAATACCATCGAGGCCCAGAAGCAGGGCCTGAGCAAACCGGTGAGCTGGCAGGACCTGACCAAGCCGGAGTACAAGGGCAAGATCGTGATGCCGAACCCGGCGTCGTCCGGTACCGGTTTCCTGGATGTGAGCGCGTGGCTGCAGACCTTTGGCGAGCCTCAGGGCTGGGCCTATATGGACGCGCTGCACCAGAACATCGGCCAGTACGTCCATTCCGGCTCCAAGCCTTGCAAACTGGCAGCGGCAGGGGAGTTCCCGATCGGTATCTCCTTCGAGTACCCGGCGGTGCAGCTCAAGCGCCAGGGCGCGCCACTGGATATCGTACTGCCCAAGGAAGGCCTGGGCTGGGAGATCGAGGCGACTGCAGTGATCAAAGGTTCACCGAAGGCTGATGCCGCCAAGCGGCTGGCGGATTTCTCGGCAAGCCCTGCGGCCATGGAACTGTACAAAGAGAACTTCGCTGTACTCGCTGCCCCGGGTATTGCCAAACCGCAAACCGAGCTCCCCGCGGACTACGAGCAGCGCCTGATCAAGAACGACTTCGCCTGGGCTTCGAAGAACCGCGACCAGATCCTGGCCGAGTGGCGCAAGCGTTATGACGGCAAGTCGGAGAAGGTGGCGCAGCAGTAAGCTCTGCGGGGCCTGTGCCCTCAGGTTGGCAGTGCCAAACCTGAGGGCGCGGGTTTACCCGCGATCAGGCTGGAACAGGCAGCTCAAATCTGCAATACCAGTGCTTCCAGCTGTTCCTGCCGCTCAGTCTGGTTCACTCGCGCCCCCGGATTGAGCGTCGACCACTGCGGATGCGCCCGCGCTTTGTTCAGCGCCTCGGGAAGCTTGCCTTCACGCCAGGTTTTCTCGTCCGGCTCATTCAGGCGAATACTGTTCTGTGCCGCATGCCCGCGGCTATCCAGTGCTGCCATCAACTGTTGCTGACGCAACGCCAATAGGCGCAACACCGTGTCATCCACCGTCAGCTCGCGCTGGCCCTTCAGTTTACCCATCAACCGTGCGCCATAGTTGCGTGCAGTCTGCAGGGCTCCGCCGGCAATGGCTCCGGCCAAGGCGGCAGCACCGAGCGTAAGGCCACCGACCAGCAGGTCGACCCCCGCGCCGGCCGCAGCCCCTGCCGCCACGCCGCTGCCCAGGCGTACGCCCAATAGCTTCAAGGTTTCGGGGTTGAACAGGTCATCGCCCCAGCGCCCGTTCAACAGCGGCAGGTCACCGGCATTGGCATCTTCGCGACGGAAACCGTAGAGCTTCAGAAGCGCTTCGACGCAGCGCTGTTCTCGCTGGCGCACCTCCTGGCGCAAGGTCTCGATGGCCTTGGCTTCAGCCGCTGGTTCAGCTTCGACGCTGCGCCGACATGCTGCGCAGTCGAGCAGCAGCTCAGCGATCAGCCGTTTACCGCTGTGCTGGCGGGCCAGCCGCTGTGCCTGCTGGTCGTCGATCAGCCGCTGCAGGGCGGGGCGGGCGTCTTCCAGCAGCAATGCCAAGCTCTCGTAAAGGCGGCGCTCGCCGTCTTCAGGGGGCGCAACGCTGTCGAACCTTACCAGCGCATGCAGCCCGAGGCGGGCCAGGGCCTCGCGCCATTCAGGTTCGCGATGCTGGCTGCTGGCGACGAAGTTGAGCACCGGCAGCAATGGCTTGCCGCAACTGGCCAGCACCTCCAGTTCGTCGCGGTATTTGGCCAGCACCGGCTCGCGCGCGTCGATCACATACAGGCCGGCATTGCTTGCCAGCAACTGGCGCAGCACCTTGGCTTCCTGCTCGAAGCGCTGGCGTGCTTCGCTGCCCTGCAGAAAGCGCTCCAGCCGTGCCGGGCCGTCCAGGCGCTCGCCCGGCCGTTCGAGGCGTTCCAGGTAGTCGAGCAAGGCAATGGCATCTTCCAGCCCGGGGGTATCGTAGAGCTCAAGCAGCGGCTCACCGTCCACCGAAAGGCGCGCGCCCTCGACGTGGCGGGTGGTGCTCGGGCGATGAGACACCTCACCGAAGCCGACATCGCGGGTCAGGGTGCGCAGCAGCGAGGTCTTGCCGACATTGGTGTGGCCGACCACGGCCAGTTTCAGGGGCTCAGTCATGGCCATGCTCCAGCCAGCTCATGGGGGCGGTGTCGGCGTGGGGCAGGCCCAGGCGGTCGAGGGCTTCATGCCAGTCCCCCAGGCGCTCGGCGTCCAGGACCTGGCCTGGGGCAGCCTGCAACAACCAGATGCGCGTGGCACCGGCATTGCGTGCCAACTCTGCCAGAAGTGCCAGGCTGCCGCGGTCAGGTGAGCGGCGGGGGTCGCAGGCGATGGCCAGGCGTGCCGGAGGGAAGCGGCTCAACTGCTCGAGCAGCCGGTTGCGCGATTCACGGCTGTCGAGTACGCCGGCGTCGGTCACCCCCTTGGCCAGCGCAGGCGGCCATGGGCGCTGGTCGTCCAGTTCGAGGCCGACCAGCAAGGCTCCACTGCTGCCGGTTTCCAGTTGACCTGCCTGGAACTGTGGCAACGCTTCGGGGGCAGTGTCCTGCACACCAATCCGTTCGCTGCGGGGCATCAGTGCATCGCGCAGTTGGGCGTAGCCGGGCAGGCTGAGGTCCAGGGCCAGGCGTCGGCGACCTTGGTACCAGCGCCAAAGGCACAAGCCAGTCAACAGCAGGCGCGGCAGCAGGCCATAAACCAACACTACGCCCAGCAGCCAGCTGGCCCAGGACTGGCGGGCGATATCAACGGCAAGCTGGGTGTCGCCGCTGGCGCGGATCATGCCCTCGTCCGGCACGGCAAAGCCGAGCAATGAGGGCAGGGCACCAAGCGTTTGGGTAAGGGTGATGAAGGGCTCGGGGGCGAGCAGGGTGGTTTCCCAGACGAAGCCGTAGCGCCGGGTGGCAAGCAACACCAGCAGTAGTGTCAGCGCACTGAGCATGGCCGCCAGCCACAAGCTGTGTACGAGCAGGCCAAGCAACCAGCGGTTGAGGCGCTGGCGCTGCAGTAGCACCAGCAGTGCTGGCGCCAGGTGTACGGCCTTGGCGTCGCGCGCGAAGCGTTCGCTCAGCCAGAGCCACAGCCGTCCGAGGCTGGCGCCATGTTCGCCACTCAAGGCCAGCCCGGCGGCCCAGCCCAGAAGCATCAGCAGGTTGAGCCCGAGCAGGCTGCCCAGCGCCCAGAACACGTTGACCGGGCGCAGGCCATCGCCGAGGGCGGCAAAGGCAAGGCCCGCGCCGCTGAGTATGGCCAACAGCAGCAACGCCAGCAGGGCCAGGCGTGCGCCTTGTTTCCAGTGCTGCAGGGCAGTGGTCATGCCATCCCGTTCGGCCAGGAACAGTGCGCGCGCTTCGATGCGGGCTGCCAGGTCGCCGCCCTGCTGGCGGGCGTGGCGGTTGGCTTCCTGATCCTCCAGGGGGCCGGCGTGTTCCTCGCGCAGGCGCACCGCTTCGGTGAGCCAGCGCTTGTCCAGTGGAGTATGTCCAGTCACAGGGTATTCCATTGCACACGGTTCAGGGCGCAAGCATAACCCACCATGGGTTTGCTATCCTCGCCGGCATGACTACTTCACTCCCCCTCAGCCTGATTGCGGCCCTCGCCGAGAACCGCGTCATCGGCATCGACAACACCATGCCCTGGCACTTGCCGGGGGATTTCAAATATTTCAAGGCCACCACCTTGGGCAAGCCGATCATCATGGGCCGCAAGACCTGGGACTCGCTGGGCAGGCCGCTGCCGGGGCGCCTGAACATCGTGGTCAGCCGTCAGGCCGGCTTGGTGCTGGCCGGGGCCGAAGTGTTCGCTTCGCTCGAAGATGCGCTGGAGCGCGCTGAGCAGTGGGCACGTGAGCAGGGTGTTGACGAACTGATGCTGATCGGCGGCGCACAGTTGTACGCTCAGGCCCTGGAAAAGGGCTTGGTGAACCGTATGTATCTGACCCGGGTGGAGCTTTCGCCGCAAGGGGATGCGTGGTTCCCGGAGTTCGACAAGGCGCAGTGGCAGCTGGCATCGAGTGAGCCGCAGGCAGAAGCGGACAAGCCTGCGTATCACTTCGAGGTGTGGGACAAGTCTTGAAGTGGTTGGGGCTGCGCAAGCAGCCCCGTCTATATCAGGATTGGCTCAGCTCGGCATGCTCTTCGCCGGCCAGCACATCCTTGTCGGTTTCTTTCAACAACTGGCTGGTCACCACGCCCGCCGTCATCGAGCCGTTCACGTTCAAGGCCGTTCGGCCCATGTCGATCAGCGGCTCAACCGAAATCAGCAGTGCCACCAGCTCGACCGGCAGCCCCATCGCTGGCAGCACGATCAGCGCTGCGAAGGTCGCACCGCCGCCCACGCCGGCAACGCCAGCGGAACTCAAGGTCACGATGGCCACCAAGGTCGCGATCCACAGCGGGTCGAAGGTGTCGATACCCACTGCCGGGGCCACCATCACCGCCAACATGGCCGGGTAGAGCCCGGCGCAGCCATTCTGGCCAATGGTTGCACCGAACGAGGCGCTGAAGCTGGCGATCGACTGTGGTACGCCCAGGCGACGGGTCTGCGCCTCGATGTTCAACGGGATGCTCGCCGCGCTGGAGCGGCTGGTGAAGGCGAAGGTCAGCACCGGCCATACCTTGCGCAAGAAGCGCAGCGGGCTGACGCCGGTTGCGGCCAGGATGATGCCGTGCACCACGAACATCAGGCCCAGGCCGATGTACGACACGACGACGAAACTGCCGAGCTTGAGGATGTCGTCCAGGTTAGAGCTGGCCACCACTTTGGTCATCAGCGCCAGCACGCCGTACGGGGTCAGCTTCATCACCAGGCGCACCAGGCGCATTACCCAGGCCTGCAGTGTATCGATGGCCGAGAGGGCGCGTGCGCCCTTCTCGGAGTCATCCTTGATCAGCTGCAGCGCGGCCAGCCCGACGAACACGGCGAAGATCACCACGCTGATGATCGAGGTCGGCTTGGCCCGTGCCAGGTCGCCTACCGGATTGCTTGGGATGAACGAAAGCAGCAGTTGCGGGATGTTGAGGTCGGCGACCTTGCCGGCATAGTCACTGTGGATGGCCTGCAGGCGTGCGCTTTCCTGTACGCCTGCCACCAGCCCCTCGGCACTCAGGCCGAACAGATTGGTCAGGGCGATACCGATCAGCGCAGCGATGGCAGTGGTCAGCAGCAGTGTGCCGATGGTCAGGACGCTGATGCGGCCAAGCGCGGAGGCGTTGTGCAGGCGGGCTACGGCGCTGAGGATCGAGGCGAAGATCAGCGGCATGACGATCATCTGCAGCAAGCCGACATAGCCGTTGCCGACCAGGTCCAGCCAGCCGATGGTGGCTTTCAGTACCGGGTGGCCAGCACCGTAGATGGTGTGCAGCACCAGGCCGAAGCCCACACCCAATGCCAGGCCGAGCAGGACTTTCTTGGCCAGGCTCCAGTCGGTATGGCGAGTTTGCGCCAGGCCCAGCAGCAAGGCCAGGAACACCAGCAGGTTGAGAGACAGCGGCAGGTTCATTGAAGCTCCAGGAAAAAGCAGAAGAGGCATCGCCTCTGTGAGCGATTGCGAACGGAAATGCTAACAGCCTGAAAACAAACGAATTTATACCCAAAGGTAATTTGCTTAGTCGTTTATGGAATAACAGGTGGTCGTAAATAGCAATGAACACGACGTTTACAATTGTATGAGCGTCGCAGTGGAAGGGGGCTCGGGTGAGTGAGTGGTCTAGCTTTTCCCGATCAATTCAGGAGATTCGTACATGAAGTTTGCTCCGAAAGCCTTGGCCATCGGTTTGTCCCTGCTGTTCAGTATCGAAAGCGGAGCCACTGAGCTTAAGCACTGGCCAACTGAGGCGGCCAAGCAGCTCGACGCGATGATTGCCGCCAATGCCAACAAGGGAAATTACGCGGTGTTCGACATGGACAACACCAGCTACCGCTACGACCTTGAAGAAGCCTTGCTGCCGTTCATGGAGAACAAGGGCCTGCTGACCCGCGAAAAGCTCGACCCGTCACTCAAGCTGATCCCGTTCAAAGACACCGCCGAGCACAAGGAAAGCCTGTTCAGTTACTACTACCGCCTGTGCGAAATCGACGACATGGTCTGTTACCCGTGGGTGGCCCAGGTGTTCTCGGGCTTTACCCTCAAGGAGCTGAAAGTGCAGGTCGATGAGCTGATGGCTTCTGCCACGCCTATCCCTAGCACCTACTTTGAAGGGGGCAAGGTAAAAGCCATCGAGGTGCAACCACCCAAGGTCTTCACCGGCCAGGCCGAGCTTTACAACAAACTGATGGAAAATGGCATCGAGGTGTATGTCATTTCGGCAGCGTCCGAAGAGCTGGTGCGCATGGTCGCGTCCGACCCCAAGTACGGCTACAACGTGAAACCGCAGAACGTCATAGGCGTTAGCCTGCTACTCAAGGACCGCACCAGCGGCCACTTGACCACCGCACGCAAGCAGATCAGTGAAGGCAAGTACGATGCGACGGCCAACGCTGGCCTGGAACTGACCCCTTACCTGTGGACGCCGGCGACCTGGATGGCTGGCAAACAGGCGGCGATCCTTTCCTATATCGATGAGTGGAAGAAGCCGGTACTGGTGGGCGGTGATACCCCGACCAGTGATGGCTACATGCAGTTTCATGGCGTGGACATTGGCAAGGGCGGTATCCACCTGTGGATAAACCGCAAGGCCAAGTACATGGACCAGTTGAACGGGATGATCGCCAGGAACGCGGCGGCCCAGGCGAAGGCCGGGTTGCCGGTGACAGCGGACAAGAACTGGGTGATCGTCACGCCGGAGCAGATTCAGTAGGCCATTGGGTGCCTGTGCAGGCCCACATGGACCGCGCAGTTCCTGAAGTCTGCGCTGTACATGTGGGAGACTCTATGGTTATCAGCAAGCCATTTTCGCGCCTTTGGTGACCTATTCGTTCTGATTTTTCATCAGGACGAATGCCACTGGTGCGAACTTTCTAGCCAGGATTACCTTTGCGGGGCTTTCTTTTGAGTCTTGCATCGGATTTACCGGCCCTATCGCCGGCAAGCCGGCTCCCACTGGGTTTGCGCTGAGCTTGAGAGCAGCGGGGCACCTGTGGGAGCCGGCTTGCCGGCGATGGGCCGCAAAGCGGCCCTAAATCACTTGACTGCCTGGCACTAGGGCTCAGGGCGCCGGTTTCTTCACATCATCAAGGCCTCACAGCCCTTCAAGCATCGCCTTGTCGCGCACAGCACCCTTGTCGGCACTGGTCGCCAGCAGGGCGTAGGCTTTCAGCGCGGTGGTCACCTTGCGTGGGCGCACTTCGGCCGGTTTCCAGCCTTTCTTGTCCTGCTCCACGCGGCGTGCAGCCAGCTCTTCATCACTGACCTGCAGGTTGATCGAACGGTTGGGGATGTCGATCAATACCTTGTCGCCGTCACGTACCAGGCCGATGGCGCCACCAGCGGCGGCTTCTGGCGAGGCATGGCCGATCGACAGGCCCGAGGTACCACCCGAGAAGCGGCCATCGGTGAGCAACGCGCAAGCTTTGCCCAGGCCTTTGGATTTCAGGTACGAAGTCGGGTAGAGCATTTCTTGCATGCCCGGGCCGCCTTTCGGGCCTTCGTAGCGGATGATGACGATGTCACCGGCCTTCACTTCGTCGGCGAGGATGCCGCGCACCGCGCTGTCCTGGCTTTCGAAGATTTTAGCGTTGCCTTCGAACACGTGGATCGACTCATCGACACCTGCGGTTTTCACCACGCAGCCGTCCAGGGCGATGTTGCCGTACAGCACGGCCAGGCCGCCTTCCTGTGAGTAGGCATGTTCGAAGCTGCGGATGCAGCCGTTTTCACGGTCGTCGTCCAGGGTTTCCCAACGGGTCGACTGGCTGAAGGCCGTCTGGGTCGGAATACCCGCCGGGCCGGCTTTGAAGAAGGTGTGCACCGCCTCATCGTCGGTCTGGGTGATATCCCACTTGGCGATGGCCTCTTCCATGCTGCGGCTGTGTACCGTAGGCAGGTCGGTGTGCAGCAGGCCGCCGCGGGCCAGCGAACCGAGGATGCTGAAGATGCCGCCGGCGCGGTGGACGTCTTCCATGTGGTACTTCTGGATGTTCGGCGCCACTTTGCACAGCTGCGGCACTTTGCGCGACAGGCGGTCGATGTCACGCAGGTCGAATGCCACCTCGCCTTCCTGCGCTGCGGCCAGCAGGTGCAGGATGGTGTTGGTCGAACCGCCCATGGCGATGTCGAGCATCATGGCGTTTTCGAACGCCTTGAAGTTGGCGATGCTGCGCGGCAGGACCGACTCGTCGTTCTCGCCGTAGTAGCGCTTGCACAACTCGACGATCGTACGGCCGGCGGTGAGGAACAGCTGCTCACGGTCGGCGTGGGTGGCCAGGGTCGAACCGTTGCCAGGCAAGGCCAGGCCGAGTGCTTCGGTCAGGCAGTTCATGGAGTTGGCGGTGAACATGCCGGAGCAGGAACCGCAGGTCGGGCAGGCGCTGCGCTCGTACTCGGCAACCTTTTCGTCGGAGGCCGAGGAGTCTGCAGCAATGACCATGGCGTCGACCAGGTCCAGGCCGTGGCTGGCCAGTTTGGTCTTGCCCGCTTCCATCGGGCCGCCGGACACGAAGATCACCGGGATGTTCAGGCGCAGGGCGGCCATCAGCATGCCGGGGGTGATCTTGTCGCAGTTGGAAATGCACACGATGGCGTCGGCGCAGTGGGCGTTGACCATGTATTCCACGGCGTCGGCGATGATCTCGCGGCTGGGCAGGGAGTACAGCATGCCGTCATGGCCCATGGCGATGCCGTCATCGACCGCAATGGTGTTGAACTCTTTGGCCACGCCACCGGCGCGTTCGATCTCGCGGGCGACCAGTTGGCCCAGGTCCTTCAGGTGCACATGGCCCGGGACGAACTGGGTGAACGAGTTGGCGATGGCAATGATCGGTTTCTTGAAATCTTCGTCCTTCATCCCGGTGGCGCGCCACAGGGCACGGGCGCCGGCCATGTTGCGGCCTTGGGTGGAAGTCTTGGAACGATAATCAGGCATGAAGCACTCCTGGCGGCTTAATCAGGTCACAAAAAGGGGAGTGAGCTTCTCTTTTCCTATGCGCCTTAGGCCGGTTGCCACTGGCACGGATGGGGCCGAAGACACAACGGGATCGCCGCGTGCTCGACCAGAGCTCATAAACCCGCCGGGGATGACTGGCGATGAATAGCCCGATTCTACACCGCTGGCGCGGCGAGGGAATGGCGATGTGTCTGGGCGGTGGCTTGGGGAGCATGACCGGCACTTTGTAGGACCGATCTGAAAAGCCCGGTGCGCAGCTGACAGGTGCGCATTGGCTGCTTATTATCCGCCGCGCCGCATGTGCGGTATCACGAGACAACACCTCAATGGACCTTCCCAGTTTCAGTTCATACAGAACCTGCAAATTGGCACTGAGCGCGCCGTCGCCAGGGCTTCCGAAGGCTTGAGCTCGTGAGGCTGAGGTTTACGGGTGCCTGCGTCGGCGCCTGGAGAATCTCATGCAACACACTTCCGATTTCGTCGTTTCCCCGTTCGACCTGCGTCAGGCTGCACAGGCGCGTCGTGATGGCCTGCTTCATCCTGAAGGCTACCCCGAGGGCACAGCCGGTTACCTGATGACCAGCGAGTATTCGTGTCTGGATGCCGGCCTCACTGCCAGCCAGGCGATCGACATGCTGCGCCGCGAGGCCGCAGATGCCGAAACCATCTATCAGTCCTATGTGCTCGACGAGAAACGCAACCTGCTGGGTTCGCTTTCCCTGCGCGAGCTTATCCTTGCGGCGCGTGAACAGCCGATCGAGCAGCTCATGGTGCGCAAGGTCATCTGCGTGTGTACCTCGACCCGCCAGGAGGAAGTGGCGCGGTTGATCCGCGAGCACGACCTGCTGGCGGTGCCGGTGCTGGATGAGGCCGGCCGTTTGGTCGGCCTGGTGACCTGCGATGACGCACTCGATGTGGTCGTCGAAGAGGCTACCGAGGACTTCCACAAGGGCGCCTCCATCACCAACCACGTGGGCAATCTCAGGGACGCCACTGTCAGCCTGCTGTACCGCAAGCGGGTGCTGTGGCTGGTGCTGCTGGTGTTCGGCAATCTGTTTTCGGGGGCGGGGATCGCGGCATTCGAGGAAACCATTGCCGCGCATATCGTCCTGGTGTTCTTCCTGCCGCTGTTGGTGGACAGCGGTGGCAACGCGGGCGCGCAGTCGGCGACATTGATGGTGCGTGGTTTGGCAACGGGTGAGGTGGTGATGCGCGACTGGTTGCGCATGCTGGCACGTGAATGCGCTGTGGCGCTGGCGCTGGGCGGCACCATGGCAGTGGCGGTGGCATCGCTGGGGGCGCTGCGCGGTGGGGCGGATGTCGCCTTGATCGTTGCCAGCAGCATGCTGGTGATCGTCTTGCTGGGCAGCCTGATTGGCATGAGCCTGCCCTTCATGTTCACCAGGCTCAAGCTCGACCCGGCCACTGCCAGCGGGCCGCTGGTGACCTCTATCGCCGATGCGGCAGGGGTGCTGGTGTATTTCGGTATTGCTTCTTACGTGCTGGGCATCTGAGGCACCCAAGGGGCCGCAGCGCGGCCCCTTGGACGTGAATCAGCTGTTGGGCAGCAACCGGCAGGTAATGCTCTTGATATAGCGGGTTTCAGCGATGGCCGGGTGAACCGGGTGGTCCGGGCCCTGGCCGCCGCGTTCGAGCATTTGCAGGTTGCGGTCCAGGTGGCGGGCGCTGGTCAGCAGGATGTTGTTCAGGTCGTCTTCGGGCAGGTGCATCGAGCACGAAGCACTGACCAGGATGCCGTCCTTGGTCAGCATGCGCATGGCCTGTTCGTTGAGGCGGCGGTAGGCGGCTTCGCCGTTTTTCAGGTCTTTCTTGCGCTTGATGAACGCGGGTGGGTCGGCAATGATCACATCGAAGCGCTCTTCAGCGGCCTTCAGCTCGCGCAGAGCCTCGAACACGTCGCCTTCGATGCAGGTCAGTTTTTCGCTGATGCCATTGAGCGCGGCGTTACGCTCCACGCCATCCAGTGCAAAGCCCGAGGCATCCACGCAGAACACTTCGCTGGCGCCGAATGCGCCGGCCTGCACGCCCCAACCACCGATGTAGCTGAACAGGTCGAGCACACGCTTGCCTTTGACGTAGGGCGCCAGGCGCGCGCGGTTCATGCGGTGGTCATAGAACCAGCCGGTCTTCTGGCCTTCGCGTACTGGCGCTTCGAACTTCACGCCGTTTTCTTCCAGCGGGACCCAGTCCGGCACTTCGCCGTAGACGGTTTCGACGTAACGCTGCAAGCCTTCGGCGTCACGGGCGGCGGAATCGTTCTTGAACAGGATGCCGCTGGGCTTGAGGACCTGGACCAGGGCGGCGATCACGTCGTCCTTGTGCAGTTCCATGGTGGCCGAGGCCAGTTGCACCACGAGAATGTCGAAGAAGCGGTCGACCACCAGGCCCGGCAGCAGGTCGGAATCACCATAGACCAGGCGGTAGCACGGCTGGTCGAACAGGCGCTGGCGCAGGGACAGGGCGACGTTGAGGCGGTGTACCAGCAGCGACTTGTCCAGCGGCAGCTTGGCATCGCGTGACAGCAGGCGGGCGCAGATCAGGTTGTTCGGGCTCAGCGCCACGATACCCAGCGGCTTGCCGTTGGCGGCCTCGAGGATCGCCTGTTGGCCGGCCTGAAAGCCCTGCAGCGGCGTCGCGGTGACATCGACTTCGTTGCTGTAGACCCACAGGTGGCCGGCGCGCAGGCGGCGGTCGGCATTGGCTTTGAGGCGAAGGCTGGGCAGGGACATGACGTCGCTCCGGGAAAAAAGAGCGGGAGTATAACCGGTTGGCCCTTGATTCGGTGCAGGGTACGACAAACTGCCCTGCCTGTTCGCGGGCACAAGCGCTACAAGTCGAGCGACCTACAGGGTTAGAATCCCCCGTCCTCAACGAGTATGTACGTATGTCCCAAGAACTCAGCGCCGAACAGATCCAGCAAGCCTTGCAAGGCATTACCATCCCGCCGCAACCGCAGATCATGGTCGACCTGCAGTTCGAGCAGTACATGCCCGACCCGGACCTGGAAACCATCGCCAAGCTGATTTCCCAGGACCCGGGCTTGTCCGGTGCCTTGCTCAAGCTGGTCAACTCGCCGCACTTCGGGCTGTCCAACAAGATCGGTTCGATCCAGCGTGCGGTGAACCTGCTGGGTAGCCGTTCGATCATCAACCTGATCAACGCCCAGTCGATCAAGGGCGAGATGAGCGACGAGACCATCGTTACCCTCAACCGCTTCTGGGACACTGCCCAGGACGTGGCCATGACCTGCCTGACACTGGCCAAGCGCACCGGCATCCAGGCGGCGGACGAGGCCTACACCCTCGGGCTGTTCCATGATTGCGGCGTCCCGCTGATGCTCAAGCGTTTCCCCAACTATATGGATGTACTTGAAGAGGCCTACGCCAAGGCTGATGCGCAAACACGCGTGGTCGACACCGAGAACCGTGCATTCAACACCAATCATTCGGTGGTCGGCTATTTCACCGCCAAGTCCTGGCGCCTGCCGGAGCACATCAGCGCGGCCATCGCCAACCATCACAATGCCTTGGCCGTGTTCCGCGAGGAGTCGCCGCGCAACACCCAGAGCCAGCTGAAGAACCTGCTGGCGGTGCTGAAGATGGCCGAACACATCTGTGCGTCCTGCCGGGTCTTGGGCAACCAGCATGTCGACCATGAGTGGAATGCGGTCGGCCCGCTGGTACTGGACTACATCGGTTTGTCGGAGTACGACTTCGAGAACCTCAAACAGACCATTCGCGAGCTGGGCGGGCACTGATTCATGCCGGAATTACCCGAAGTCGAGACTACGCGGCGCGGTATCGCACCGCACCTGGAAGGCCAGCGGGTCAGCCGCGTGGTGGTGCGAGACCGGCGCTTGCGCTGGCCAATCCCGGAGGACCTGGACGTGCGTTTGTCCGGGCAGCGTATTCTCAGCGTCGAGCGGCGCGCCAAGTACCTGCTGATCAATGCCGAGGTCGGCACCTTGATCAGCCATCTGGGCATGTCGGGCAACCTGCGTCTGGTGCAGATGGGGCTACCGGCGGCCAAGCATGAGCACGTCGATATCGAGCTGGAGTCGGGGCTGATGCTGCGCTACACCGACCCACGCCGGTTCGGTGCCATGCTCTGGAGCCTCGATCCGCTCAATCACGAGTTGCTGCTGCGTCTGGGCCCAGAGCCGTTGACCGACCTGTTCGACGGCGAGCGCCTGTTTCAGCTGTCGCGCGGGCGGACGATGGCCGTCAAGCCTTTCATCATGGATAACGCGGTGGTGGTGGGCGTGGGCAATATCTACGCGACCGAGGCGCTGTTTGCCGCCGGTATCGACCCGCGCCGTGAGGCGGGCGGAATCTCCCGTGCCCGTTACCTGAAACTGGCCATCGAGATAAAGCGCGTGCTGGCGGCAGCCATCGAGCAAGGGGGTACGACCTTGCGCGATTTCATTGGCGGCGACGGGCAGCCTGGGTATTTCCAGCAGGAACTGTTCGTGTACGGCCGGGGCGGTATGCCTTGCAAGCTGTGTGGCACTGCCTTGCGCGAGGCCAAGCTTGGGCAACGGGCCAGCGTTTACTGCCCGCGTTGCCAGCGTTGAATGGCATGGCCCAATCGCCGGCTAGCCGGCGATTGGGCCATCAGGCGCAGCGCAGCGCTCAAGCCTTGCCGGTAATCCGGCGGTACTTGGCCATCAGCTGCTCTTCGGTTTCCGGGTGCGCCTCATCCAGCGGGATGCAGTCGACCGGGCAGACCTGCTGGCACTGCGGCTCGTCGTAGTGACCCACGCACTGGGTGCACAGGTTCGGATCGATCACGTAGATCTCTTCGCCTTGGGAGATTGCCTCGTTCGGGCACTCGGGTTCGCAGACGTCGCAGTTGATGCAATCGTCGGTGATTATCAGGGACATGGGGACTCCGGCCGGGGCTCACCGCCCGGGCATGTTCAACGCAATGGGCACAATTGTGCCGCATTCGCGCCCGCAGTGCACGCGGGCGCGATAATCAGCGCTCAGGCTTACTTCTTGAAACGCTCAGTCAGGGCCTCGGCCACCACCGGGTGCACGAACTTGGTGATGTCGCCGCCCAGCGCTGCGATTTCCCGGACCAGGGTCGAGGAAATGAACGAATAGCGCTCCGAAGGCGTGAGGAACAGGCTTTCGACCTCTGGCGCCAGTTGCCGATTCATGTTCGCCAGCTGGAATTCGTATTCGAAGTCGGACACTGCCCTCAGCCCACGCAAGAAGACGTTGGCGCCCTGTTCCTTGGCAAAATGCGCAAGCAGGGTGGAGAAGCCGATGACTTCGACATTGGGCAGGTGCCTGGTGACCTCACGGGCCAGCGCTACCCGTTGTTCCAGCGGGAACAGCGGGTTTTTCTTCGGGCTGGCTGCCACTGCGATGATCACGTGGTCGAACAGCCGCGAGGCGCGCTCGACCAGGTCGCCATGGCCCTTGGTAATAGGGTCGAAAGTACCCGGGTACAACACTCGGTTCATCGCGTCATCCTGGCTGGAGTGCGTTGGGGAGTCGGATGGTAGCGCAGCGATTGCGCCCGGCCAAGTCATGCGGCCGGCTGATGGCACTATAGACAGCAGGGGCATTTGTTGTCATGCACTCTGTGCCAGGCGGGCTATCAGGGTGTCGGTGAGCTTCGCGCTGATGGCGTAGACCGACAGTTGTGGGTTGGCACCGATGCTGGTCGGGAACAGCGAGCCGTCGTGAATCGACAGGTTTTCCAGCTGATGGTGACGGCCCAGGCTGTCGCACACCGCGTGACGTGGATCCTCGCCCATTGCGCAGCCGCCCATCACGTGTGCGCTGCCCAGGCGCGTCTGGAACGGCTCCAGGCGCAAACCGTCGATCATGCGTTGGGCCTGCGCCAGACTGGCAGCTGCGCGGGCATCGCTGTGCGCGGGTGTAACCTGCGTGGCGCCTGCTGCGAACTGGATCTGCGCCATGCTGTGAAAGGCGCGGCGCAGGCCGTCTCGCAAGTAGTCGGTGACCGGGTAATCGAGCACCGGTGAGCCATCGCCACGCAGTTCCACCGCGCCGCCCGGGCTTTCGGGGTGGAAACCGTCGCGCAACAGCGCAAGCATGACGTGGGTATGCGGCAGCTCGGCCATGCGCCGGGCATTTTCGACACCATCGCCACCGAGCAAGGTGCTGGCCAGCGCCGGGTGCAGGGGCGGCACTTCAAGTTTGTAGCCGACCGCGCCATCGACGCCGTCCTGCCATTGGAAGTGGTCACTGTAGATGGATTGCGGGGCGCCGTAGTAAGGGTCGATGCGTGCGTCGAAGCGTGCCGCGCTGAAGTTGACCAGGTGCAGGAAGGTCCGCTTGCCCAGGCGCTCGTGGGGGTCAGGAGCCTTGGAACGCAGCAGCAGGGCGGGGCTGTTGATGCCGCCGCCTGCGAGGATGTAGTGGCGTGCGCGCACAGTGATGCTGCGCCCGTTGGTGTGTATCCCTTGAGCATCCAGCCCTTGGCAGCGCAGATGCTCGATGCGCTCGCCGTCATGCTCGAAGCGTTCGGCCCGGGCCAGATACAGCAGCTCGCCGCCCTTGTCGAGCATGGCTGGAATGCGCGTCACCAGCATCGATTGTTTGGCGTTGACCGGGCAACCCATGCCGCAATAGCCAAGGTTCCAGCACCCCCGGACATTGCGCGCAATCACGGCCCATCGGTAGCCGAGCCGTTCACACCCACGGCGCAGTACGTCGTTGTTGGCGTTTGGCGGCACCGCCCAAGGCGTAATGCCGAGGTCTTGCTCGATGCGTTCGAACCAGGGGCGTAGTGCGTCGTTGTCCAGCCCTTTTACGTTGTGGGCCGCGGCCCAGTGGGCCAAGGTCGGCGTGGGCGTGCGAAAGCTGGAGGTCCAGTTGACCAGCGTGGTGCCGCCTACCGCACGGCCCTGCAGAATGGTGATGGCGCCGTCCTTGCTCATCCTGCCCAGGCCTTCCTGGTAGAGACTGGCGTAGGCCTCATTCTCAAGCAGGTGGAAGTCACTGCTGGTCTTGAGCGGGCCTTCCTCGATCAGCAGTACCTTGAAGCCTGCGGCGCTGAGCATCTGCGCGCTGGTGGCGCCGCCGGCACCGCTGCCTATCACGGCAATGTCGGCTTGCAGGCTGAGGTCCTGCCCCAGGCGTGAGCCGTCGTAGGTGATCCAGCCGCGTTCGAGGCCTTGGCGAAACGGGTCGATGACAGGCATTGAAGATGCTCTTGTTGTTGGTCAGATTTTCGGCGGCCCGGGGTAACCACAGGCGGCCCAACTTTCCGGGCGCTCGTACCAGGCCATCGTCAGCAGTTGCACGATCGACGAGTGTCCCATGCGCAGCAGGTTCAGCGAACTGTCCTGCCAGCGTTGCAGAAACCCCGCAATCTGCTGTTCACCGGCCTGTTCCCAGGCGCCCCAGACCCCGGTCAGTGGGCCACGGGTCAGCGGCAGGCTGAGCACATCGAACAATTGCCGGGTGAGCTTGAGCATTTGCGGGGACAGTGCCGCCAGTTTGGCGTCGAGAGTGGGCAGCACCAGTGCTGCGCTTGCCGAAGTACCGGCGAGCACCACCGGGATCAGTGCCCGCAGCAATGGCAGGTCGTCATCGCGCAATACGTGGTACCCGGTTGCAGGCGCCTGAGGGCTGCAACCGACCAGGCTGGCACTGGCCAGAAACACGCTGGCTCCCAGGCTGAAACGCATGAATTCGCGCCGCTGCATGGCCCGGCCCTCAGCGGATGAACAGTTTGTAGACCAGGCGCTGCAAGGCCTTGCCATACGGCGGGTAGACCAGGCGTGCGGCGTTCAGGCGCTGCTTGGCCAGCACTGCCTTGGCCTTGCTGAAGGTCAGGAAGCCGTCGTGGCCGTGGTAGTGCCCCATGCCCGAGGGGCCGATGCCGCCGAACGGCAGGTCGTCCTGAGCGACATGCAGCAGTGTGTCGTTGAGGCATACACCACCGGAGTGGCTGTGCTGCAGTACATATTCCTGCTCGGCACGGTCGTAGCCGAAGTAGTACAGCGCCAGTGGGCGTGGCCGTTCATTGATGTAGGCCAGTGCGCCGTCGAGGCTGTCATAGGGTACTACCGGCAGCAGCGGGCCAAAGATTTCGTCCTGCATCACCTGCATGCTGTCGTTCACCTCCAGTAGCAGCTGCGGCGGCAGGCGCCTGCCTTGGCGGGGCTCGTCTGGGTACAGGTCGATGATCTGCGCGCCTTTGCTGCGGGCGTCATCCAGCAGGTGTTGCAGGCGCTGCAATTGCCTCGGATTGATGATGGCGCTGTAGTCGGGGTTGTCGGCGATGCGCGGGTACAACCGGTGGACCGCCCTGCGGTAGGCATCGCTGAAGGCGTTCAGGCGCTCGCGTGGTACCAGGACGTAGTCTGGGGCGACGCAAGTCTGGCCGGCATTGAGGGTCTTGCCGAACGCGATACGCTCGGCAGCGCTGTCCAGCGGCACGCTGGACGAAACGATGGCTGGCGACTTGCCGCCAAGCTCCAGTGTGACCGGGGTCAGGTTTTGTGCTGCGGCCAGCATGACCTGGCGCCCGACGCTGGTGGCGCCGGTGAACAGCAGGTGATCGAAGGGCAACCGGGCAAACGCCTGGCCGACTTCCACCTCGCCCAGCACCACGCTGACCAGCTCGTGCGGGAATACCCGCTCAAGCAAGGTTTTCAGCGCCAGGGCGCTGGCAGGTGTGGCCTCACTGAGCTTGAGCATCACCCGGTTGCCGGCGGCCAAAGCGCAGGTCAGCGGGCCGATGGCGAGAAACAGCGGGTAGTTCCACGGCACGATGATGCCAACTACGCCAAGCGGCTGATACAGCACGCGGGCGCTGGCCGGCTGGAAGGCCAGGCCTACGGTTCGCCTTGCGGGTCGCATCCAGCGCTTGAGGTGGCGCTCGGCATGGCGAATACCTTGTACCGAGGGCAACAGTTCGGCCAGCAGGGTTTCGTCGGCGCTGCGGCCGGAAAAGTCCGTATCGATCGCCTCTATCAGCCGTTGTTGATCCGCCAGCACAGCCTCGCGCAGGCTTTTCAGCCATTGCCGGCGTTGGGCCAGGGGCGCCATGGGGTTGCCCGCAAATGCTTTGCGCTGGGTGGCGAACGTGGCCGCCAGGTCGATGTCGGACTGCAAGGGAGGCACGGCGATAGGTGAAGTCACGGCGGCTCTCATCGGGGCTAGAGAATCTCTAGAGCCTATACTCTAATCGGGACGATGGTACGAATATTTTTCCCGCCACCGCACGGTGCATCCGGGCCCTGTTACCCCGTAATATGGACCCTTACCGTAAGCCTGCAGACTGGGAGCTGAGCATGGCCCCGCGCATGAAGACTCGAGAGCGCATCGTGCAGAACAGCCTTGAGCTGTTCAACCAGCAAGGCGAGCGTAGCGTGAGTACCAACCACATTGCTGCGCACATGGAAATTTCGCCCGGCAACC
This sequence comes from Pseudomonas sp. BNK-30, assembly GCF_047456185.1. Taxonomy (NCBI): domain Bacteria; kingdom Pseudomonadati; phylum Pseudomonadota; class Gammaproteobacteria; order Pseudomonadales; family Pseudomonadaceae; genus Pseudomonas; species Pseudomonas sp. BNK-30. Next base: position 4,477,299 of record NZ_CP179904.1, on the reverse strand, counting down.
TCTACTACCACTTCCCCAACAAGCAGGCGATCATCGCCCTGCTGTTCAGCCAGTACGAAGAGCTGGTGGACAGCTTCCTGCGCCCGCCGCAGGGGCGCGCCGCCACCGTCGAAGACAAGCGTTTCTATCTCAAGGCGTTGCTCGCAGCGATGTGGAGCTACCGGTTCCTGCACCGTGACCTCGAGCACCTGCTCGACAGCGACCCTGAGCTGGCTGCCCGTTACCGGCGCTTTTCCGAACGTTGCCTGCGCCAGGGCCAGGCGATCTATCGGGGCTTCGTCGAGGCCGGCATTCTGGTCATGGCACCTGCGCAGATCGAATCGCTGACCATCAACGCCTGGATCGTGCTTACTTCTTGGGTCCGCTTTCTCAGCACCACGCGCGAGCACTCCGCTCACCTAGGTGAAGAAGCCTTCAAGCGTGGCGTCTATCAGGTACTGGTACTGGAACTCGGCTTCGTCACCGCCAACGCCCGCAGTGCCGTGGATGCCCTGTGCCAGGAATTCCATGTTCCGTTCAACCAGGCTCTGGAACGTTAACCCAGAGCCTTCGTGCCATCGATCAGGAGATTGTCATGCCCCTTGCGCAATTGATCACCCCGCAGCAACTGGCCGAGCGCCTGGGCTCGCCCAAGTTGGTGATCCTCGATTGTCGGTTTGCCTTGGAAGACGTGGATTACGGCCAACGCAGCTATGCCGAGGGGCATATCGCCGGGGCGCACTTCGCCGACCTGGAGCGCGATCTGAGTGGGCCGGTGAGCAAGGGCAAGACCGGCCGCCATCCCTTGCCTGACCCACAGCGGCTGGTCGAGCGTTTGCGTGAGTGGGGGCTGGACAATGACAGCGAAGTGGTGCTGTACGACGATGGGCCTGGTGCTTTTGCCGCCCGTGCCTGGTGGCTGCTGGCCTGGTTGGGTAAACGCACAGGTGTGGCCATTCTCGATGGAGGCCTCAAAGCCTGGCACACCGCGGGCCAGCCATTGAGCCTGGACGCGCCGGCACGCTATGAGGGTACGTTCAACGGCGAGCCGGATGCGAAGCTGCTGATTGACGCCGAGCACTTGGCCACTGAGCTTGCAAGCCCCAAGCTGACGCTGATCGATGCGCGTGCCTTGCCGCGTTTTCGTGGGGATGTGGAGCCGATCGACCCGGTGGCCGGGCATATTCCCGGCGCTCAGTGCGCAGCCTTCACCGACAACCTGGGCGAAGATGGGCGTTTCCTGGCGCCAGAGCAGCTCAGGCAGCGCTTTGCCGAGAAGCTGGCGGGGCGTTCACCGGAACACCTGGTGGCGTATTGCGGTTCGGGAGTGACGGCTTGCCATAACCTGTTTGCCCTGGCATTGGCGGGGTATCCGCTGGGCAGGCTGTATGCCGGGTCGTGGAGTGAGTGGATCAATGATCCGGCGCATCAGGTTGCCACGGGCGACTGATACGCCGGGTTATCGCCTATCCACCAGCCACTGCGGAATCCGCCGCTCAAGGTAATACCCCGGATTTCGCAGGCTGCCTTCGACAAACCCCACATGTCCACCCCGCTCATGCAGCTCGAACTGAGTTTGCGGCGTCAGCTCGCTGGGGGTGGGCAGGCTGTGGCGGTATACGAACGGATCATCGTTTGCCTGGATGATCAGCGTCGGCGTGCGGTTTTCCCCGAGATAGTAGCGGCTGGATGAGCGACGATAGTAGTCGTGTACATCGTCAAAACCGTTGAGTGGCGCGGTCACCTTGCCGTCAAAATCCCAGAAGGTACGCAGCTTGCGCAACGACCCGAGCCGGTCGAGCGCGGCCAGGCCTTCATGATGGCCCTGTGCGCGGAAATGCCGTTGTTTGATCTGCACATAGGCCATCATTTCACGCATGAAATGCGCCTGATACACCTTGGAAAAGCCTTGGCCGATGCGGTCGGCGCACTGATCCAGGCGAAACGGTACGGAAACCGCCACGGCCGCCTGCAGTTGGCTGGCGCTGCCACTTTCACCCAGGTACTTCAGCAGTACATTGCCGCCCAGTGAATAGCCGACGGCATACAAGGGGGCCAGCGGGCGTTGAGCGCGCAGGTGGGCGACGACCTCGGCCAGGTCCCCGCTGGCCCCGGAATGGTAACTGCGTGCCAGCAGGTTCGGCTCCCCCGAGCAGCCACGCCAGTTCACCGCAACGCTGGCCCAGCCGCGGGCATCGAGCGCCTGCTGCAGGCCTTTGACATAAGGCGAATGGGACGAACCGGTCAGGCCGTGCAACACCAGCACCAGCGGTGTATCTGGCTGGTGGGGCCCGTGCCAGTCGAGGTCCATGAAGTCGCCATCGGCCAGCCACAGGCGCTCACGCTTGCGTTCAAATGCAGGCAGTTTGCGCCACAGCGGGCCCCAAAGGGTTTGCAGGTGAGGGTTGGACAGCCCGGTGGCCGGGCGGAATGTGGCGGTAAGACTGGGCATGCTGGGCGACTCGTGTTGTGCCTGCCTAGATTGCCATGAAACACCGCCGTTGTACTTGCGCTATTGGTCGGTCAGGGCAGCTCGGGCAAAGGTTGTTGCGCATGGGGCGGGCCGAGAGTGATGAACACTTCCTGCGCAGGGCTCAGCCATATGCGCGCGGCTTCGAGAATGTCCTTGGGCGTCAGGGCTGCCAGGTTTTGGATGTAGGTTGCAAAATGATCTGCAGGTTGGCCAAGGTGGCTTGACGTTGCCAGGCTCTTGGCCAGCTCTGCGTTGCTCGCCATGGTGCGATGCAACCTGCCTGCTATCTGGTTGCGCGCCATGTCGCACTCCGCCTGGCTTGGGCCATGCTCGCGCAGGCAAGCCAGCATCCCGGAAACCAGCTCACGCGAGGCATCGCGGTATTCGGGTGCGACGTCCCATTCAATCTGCAGCAGGCTCGCCGCATCAAAGGGTTTGAGCGACGAGCGGATGGTGTAGGTCAAGGTACGACGGCTTCGTAGCTCTTGTGTCAGACGCGACTCGAAACCGCTGCCGAGGATTTCGTCAAGCATGGTCAAAGCTGCATACCCTGGCTTGTCGGGTGATATGGGCAGCAGCAGAGTTAGCGTGGCCCGTGTGGTACTTGCGGTGTGTTCTTGATGCCGAGTGAGGGCCTCTGGCAACGGCGCCGGTGGCGGGGGCTGTCCTGCCCAGTGTTGCGGTAGCGCCTGAAGGAGTTCCGTGATGAGTGTCTGCGCCTCGTCGCGCGACAGGTCGCCCACCAGGCCGATATCGAGGTTGTTGGCAGAGTAGGCACGTCGGTGGAAGTCGCGCAGCTGCTGCTCGTCGATCTGGTTGAGGCTCTCAGGCGTGCCAGCCCAATGTTTGGCGTAGGGGTGGCCATCGAACACATGGCTCATTGTCGCGTGGGACATCCCAAAGACCGGGGTCGATGCCATTGCGCCAAGGTAGTTGAGCAGTCGTTCGCGGATACCTGCGACGGCTTCTTCCCGGAAGGCGGGGCGTGCCAGCATTTGCGTGAGCAGTTGCAGGGCGCTTGTACGCAGTGCCGGCAGGCTCAGGCAGCGCAGCGTGATCACGGCCTCATCCTGGTTCATTTGCCTTGCCATGATCGCACCCAGCCCCTCGATGGCCTGTGCGAATTGGGCGGCATCCAGATGCTCGGTACCCTGATCGAGGCTGTAAAGGACAAGGGCGGCCAGGCCCGGGCTAGTGCCGTCGAGCGCACTGCCAGCGCGAAAGCGTAGCGCCAGGTCGAATATCGGGCGGTCATGGGATGGCATGAAGCTGACCTTGGCGCCTTCGTCGGTCTGCCATTGCTGTATCTGGGCCGGCAAGGGCTGGTGCTGCTCCAGGTCCAGGCCTTGCGTGGACTCCAGCCGGGCCATTGCCGCCACGGCGGTATCGGTCATGGGGCCCTTGCAAATCAGTGGCATGCTGCTGGTGGAAAGAGGTTTGTTCATGCCGGTGCTCCTGTTTGCAGATGAGTGATGGTCAGCCTTTCGCGGCTCAGGTAGTCGAACGCTACCTGTCGTAATGTCGCGCTATCGAGGTGGCGGACACGTTCGGCTTCTTGATCGATCAGCGAGGGAGACAGACCAGCGGCCGCCGCTGCGCCGATGCGCCCAGCTTGCAGGGTGACGCTGTCGCGGCTGAACAGGCGGCGGGTAAGCATGCGCAGTTTCGCGCGCTCCAGTTCCTGGGGGGAAAGCAGCGTATGGCGCAGGGTATCGATCAAGGTATAGATCGCTTCTACGGCGTGCTCGTGGGTGGATCTTTGACTGTTGATATAGGTTGAAAGGGTCAACAGCGTGTCGCCACGCACCATTGGCTCATATGACAGGCCGATGCCCTTGAGCAGCCGTCGGTCTCGCACCAGCTCGCTGTAGAGCCTTGCGCTGAACCCTTTGCCAAGCACTTCACAGAGCACGCCCAAGGCAGGCACTGTGGTTGCCTCGGTGGCCGTGGCGTGGCTTGGTGCATTGAAGGACATGAACAAACCATCACGCAGGCCTGGCAATTTCAGCTTCTGGCTTCGCTCCTGCAGGTGCGCGTCATGCCGGGGGACCGGTGCTGCGCCAAGCGGGGCCCTGGCGATGCTGGCGAAATACCGGCTCACGTGCTGGCGAAGCGTGGGGAGGTCGACGGCGCCCACCACCACGAGGGTGGCGTTATTGGGCCGATACCACGTTTGATACCAGGTGCGCACGGTATCCAGGCGCATGTTGTTCAGGTCTGCCGGGTTGCCAAACGCCGCCGTGGCATACGGGCTGCTGCCGTGAGCAAGCGCTATGTGCCGTTCAGCTGCCTGCTGTGCAGGAGCGTTTTCGACTTTGAGTCGGCGCTCGTCTTCGATCGCTTTGACTGCCCGTTCCATGTCTGCCTGGCCAAAGGTTGCGCCCGCCATGGCATCCGCCATTATTTCGAGTGCAATCGGCAATCGTGCCGCGGGTAACAGGACATCGTATGCCGTTGCGTCATCGGTGGTAGTGGCATTGGCCTTTCCGCCGAGCCGCGCGATCACCTGGGTGTATCGGCCCGCTTCGAGTTTGCGGCTGCCTTCGAATATCAGGTGTTCCAGCAGGTGCGAGAGGTTGGTATGGCCGGCCGGTTCATGGCTGGTGCCAACGTGGTACCAGAGCTGGATTGCGGCGAGCGGGGTGCTGTGGTCTTCACGCAGATAGACAGCCAGGCCGTTATCCAGTGTGAAATGCTGCAACGATGTGGGGGTGGCATCCGCGATGGAGTCGATGCCGGCTGACACCGTTTGGTCGTCGAGGGTAAACGGGGGAGTCGATGGCATTGCTCAAGTGCTCCTGGTTGGGGTGACCAGGAGCAGCTTCGGCGAGATTGTGCGCTTGCCTGCGCTATATAGTTAGGGCCTGCGTTCAGGCGCGCTGCCACAGCGCGTAATGCACCTGGCCGGTCTTTTTTTCGCGGTGCAGGCGCCAGTTGCCTGGCATTTGCAGGGTAGAGGGTGCCGCTTCGCTCTCGGTGTAGATCCACGCCTGCTCGCGAAGCCACTGGTTCTGCTCAAGCAGGTTGCAGGTGTTGGCCAGCAGGTCCTGATGGAACGGCGGATCGAGAAACACGACGTCGAACTGTTGCTTGGCCGGGGCTTGCAAGTAGCGCTGGGCGTCGGTCTGGAGGATTTGCCCGCGCGGACAGCGCAGGATTTCCAGGTTGTTCTTCAGGTTGTTGATAGCTGCCGCGTTGCTGTCCAGTGCGACGGCATCTGCAGCACCGCGGGACAACGCTTCGAGCACCAGGGCGCCACTGCCGGTAAAGGCATCCAGCACCCGGGCGCCTTCGATGTAGGGCGCCAGCCAGTTGAACAGGGTTTCACGCACCCGATCGGTGGTCGGCCGTAGGCCTTCGCCTTCAGGCACCGCCAGGCGGCGACTGCGCCACTCGCCGGCGATGATGCGCAGGTGGCCCTGACCCTTGCTTTGGCCCTGCTGAGGGCGGGCGGGAGGGGTGGATCTAGGCATTAGTGCTCCGGTACGCCGAGGGGCTGCTCGGCGGGTTTGTCAGTAGGGGCTGGCAGCGGTTTTTGCGGCACGCTCGGGCCGACGGTAACGATCACCAGTTTGTCGGCTGCCAAATGCTTGTTCATGGCTGCCTTGACCTGCTCGACGGTCAGCGCTTGGGACTGCTGCATGAAGTCTTCCAGCCAGGTCAGTGGCAGGTTGTAGAAGCCGATGGCGCCCAATTGGCCGACGATGCTCGCATTGCTGGCGTTCGACAGTGGGAAGCTGCCGGCCAGTTCGCGCTTGGCGTCGTCCAGTTCCTGCTGGGACGGGCCGTTCTTGAGGTAGTCGGCAAGGATACCCTGCACCAGCTTGAGTGTGCCCTCGCTGAGTTCGGCACGGGTTTGCAGGTTGATCATGAACGGGCCGCGCACCTGCATCGGGCTGAATACCGAGTATACGCCGTAGGTCAGGCCGCGTTTTTCCCGCACTTCGCTCATCAGGCGGGTACCGAAGGCGCCGCCACCGAGAATCTGGTTGCCCAGCGACAGGGCTGGCCAGTCCGGGTCCTGGCGGTCGATGCCCAGCTCGGCCAGCATCAGGTGGGTCTGCTTGGACGGGAAGTCGATGTGGGTGGTGCCTGCCTTGGGCTCGACGGGTTGCGCAGGCTTGGCCAGTGCCGGGCCTTTGGGCAGGGCGGCGGAGACCTGGGCGGCAATCGCCTCGGCCTCTTCGCGGCTGAGGTCGCCGACCAGTGCGATTACCGCGTTGCCCGCTGCATAGGCTTTGGCGTGGAATGCGCGCAGCTGTTCCAGGGTGATGCCCGGGATGCTTTCAGCGCTGCCGTCGCTTGGATGGGCGTAAGGGTGGTCGCCGTAAAGTTTGCCGAACAACGCCTTGCCGGCGATCTTGCCGGGGTTCTGCTTCTCGTATTCGAAACCGGCCAGCAGCTGGTTCTTGATTCGTTTGAGTGCGTCCTCCGGGAAGGTCGGCTTGCCGGTTACTTCAGCGAACAGCTTCAGGGCCGGCTCGCGCTTGTCCTTCACACTCAGGCTGCGCAGCGAGGCCACCGCCATGTCGCGGTAGGAACCGTTGCCGAAGTCTGCGCCGAGCCCTTCGAAGCCTTCGGCGATGGCGGTCACATCCTTGCCGGCAACGCCTTCGTTGAGCATGGCATTGGTCAGGGTGGCCAGGCCCGGCGTGTTGCCGTCCTGGCTGCTGCCGGCGGCGAAGGTCACGCGCAAATCGAACATCGGCAGCTCGCGGGCCTCGACGAACAGTACGCGTGCACCTTCGGCAGTGGTCCAGTTCTGGATGTTCAGCTGGCGCCGGCTGGGGGCCTTGCCGTCCAGCTCGGCCAGCGACTGCAGGGTATTGGCGGGGCGGGCCGCGGTGCTGTCGGTTTCGGCGTGGGCAGGGCGAGCCAGGACGCAGGTCATCGCCACCACCAGTGCGATGATGCCCGTGCCGATCAGGGTGTAGCGTGGTGCGCTGCAATCACTCATGAGCGGACTCCTCAGGCAGTACATGGGCAACGCTCAGGCGTTCGCGGGTGAAATAGGTGCGTGCGGCGGCCTGGATATCTTCGGGGGTCACGCGCTTGAGTTCGTCCAGTTCGCTGTCGATCAGTTTCCAGGACAGGCCGACCGTCTCTAGCTGGCCAATGGTGGTGGCCTGGCTGCTGATGGAGTCGCGGTCGTAGACCAGGCCGGCGATCACCTGGGCGCGTACACGTTCCAGTTCCTCGGCGCTCGGCGGGGTGGTCTTGAGCTCATCGAGCAACTGCCAGACGCCTTTCTCGACATCGGCGAGCGTCTTTTGCTTCTGTACGTTAGGAGTAGCCGAGATCATGAACAGGCTGTCGCCGCGGGTGAAGGCGTTGTAGCTGGACGAGGCGCCGGCCACCAGTTCCTGGCCACGCTCCAGGCGCGCAGGCAGGCGGGCGCTGTAGCCGCCGTCGAGCAAGGCCGAGATCAGCCGCAGGGCGTGCGCGGTGCGCGGGTCCTTGGCGGTGGCAAGGCCCGGTACGTTGAAGCCGTAGATCAGGCTTGGCAGTTGGGTGCGCACGTGCAGGGTCAGCTGGCGCCGGCCTGGCTCGGCCAGCTCCAGCGGCAGCTTGGCCGGCGGCACGGCGCGCTTGGGGATAGTGGCGAAGTACTTCTGCGCCAGGCCTTTGACCTCGGCGGCGGTAACATCGCCGACCACCACCAGGGTGGCGTTGTTCGGCGCGTACCAGGACTCGTACCAGTGGCGCAGCTCCTCGACTTTCATGCGTTCGAGGTCGGCCATCCAGCCGATGGTCGGGGTGTGGTAGCCGCTGGCCGGGTAGGCCATGGCGCGGAACAGCTCGAAAGCCTTGGCGCTTGGCTGATCGTCGGTGCGCAGGCGGCGCTCTTCCTTGATCACCTCGATTTCGCGGCTGAACTCATCGGCCGGCAGGTGCAGGCTGGCCAGCCGGTCGGCCTCCAGCTCCAGAGCCACCGGCAGGCGGTCGCGGGCCAGAACCTGATAGTAGGCGGTGTAGTCGTCGCTGGTAAAGGCGTTCTCTTCCGCGCCCAGGTCGCGCAGGATGCGTGAAGCTTCGCCGGGGCCGACCTTGGCGCTGCCCTTGAACATCATGTGTTCCAGAGCGTGGGACAACCCGGTCTGGCCGGGTGTCTCATAGCTGGAGCCGACCTTGTACCAGATCTGCGAAACCACCACTGGCGCGCGGTGGTCCTCGCGCACGACCACTTTCAGGCCGTTGTCGAGGATGAATTCGTGGGTGGGTTGCGCATCGGCGGCAAAGGCTGCGAGCGGCAGGCAGAGCGTGCTGAGCAACAGGCCAGCGGCGCGGCGGGCTAGAGCATTCATAAGGTGTTTAACCTGTTCGGCGGCCCGCAGGGTTTAGCGTCGGCGGGCCAGGAGGTGCTAGGATACTGATCCGGTTGCCTGGCGACCATGCCTGTCGCCGTTCTGGCCTGCAGGTCCATTAAGACAAAACATTGCGCATGAACCAGCCGGCTTCAAAACAGTCTGTTCTGCGTTTAGAGAATTCCAGATGAGCCGCTGCTGGCCCATCGCTACCCTGAGATAGCCGTCTTCCATGTTTGGTTCCAACGACGACAAAAAAGCGCCGGCCGAGGCTGGCGAGAAAAAAGGCCTGTTCAGCTGGTTTCGCAAGAAGCCGCAGCAACCTGTCGCCGAACAGCCACAAGCCCCTGATGCTCAGGCAGTAGAGCCGGTATCGCCGCAGCCTGCCGCCGAGCAGCCTGAAGCGGCTGCGGCCGAGCCGGTGGTTGCCGAAGCGCCCCCGCCTGCCGTTGAGCCGGTACGTCCCGCTGAGCCGGTACTGGCCCCCCAGCCTGCGCCTGTCGTTGAGCCTGCTCCGGCCCCGGAGGTCGCACCGGCCCCTGAGCCCGCTCCGGCTCCTGAGGTTGCACCGGTCCCTGAGCCTGCTCCAGCCCCTGAGCCAGTGCCGGTTCCCGAGCCTGTCCCGGCCTCTGTGAGAGCGGAGTTGCCTGCGAGTGCTGAGCCCGCTGCTGCGCAGCTCGAAAGCCCTGCTCCAGTCGCAGCAGCCCCCGAAGCCCCGGTCAGCAACCTGGTCTTGCCCGTTGCCGAAGAGCCGGTCGCCCTGGTTCCAGACCTTGAGCCAAAAGCCCCGCCAGCGATTCCCGAGCGCCCGGCCCCCGAACAGGCCGTCGCGGCCGTCACCCCAGCCGTTGCCGAACCTGCCAAGCCCGGCTTCTTCGCTCGCCTCAAGCAGGGCCTGTCGAAGACCAGCGCCAGCATCGGCGAAGGCATGGCCAGCCTGTTCCTGGGCAAGAAAGTCATTGATGATGACCTGCTAGACGAGATCGAAACACGCTTGCTGACCGCCGACGTTGGCGTGGAGGCGACCTCGACCATCGTTCAGAACCTGACCCAGAAGGTTGCGCGCAAACAGCTGGCCGATGCCGATGCCCTGTACAAGTCGCTGCAGGAAGAACTGGCCGCGCTGCTGCGCCCGGTCGAGCAGCCGCTGAAGATCCAGGCGCAGAACAAGCCCTATGTGATCCTCGTGGTAGGCGTCAACGGCGCCGGCAAGACCACCACTATCGGCAAGCTGGCCAAGAAGCTGCAACTCGAGGGCAAGAAGGTCATGCTGGCCGCGGGTGATACCTTCCGTGCTGCCGCCGTCGAGCAGTTGCAGGTCTGGGGCGAGCGCAACCAGATCCCGGTGATCGCCCAGCACACCGGTGCCGACTCCGCGTCGGTGATCTTCGATGCCGTGCAGGCCGCCAAGGCCCGTGGCGTCGATGTGCTGATCGCCGATACCGCCGGCCGGCTGCACACCAAAGACAACCTGATGGAAGAGCTGAAAAAGGTTCGCCGGGTCATCGGCAAGCTTGACGCCGAGGCGCCGCATGAGGTGCTGCTGGTGCTCGATGCCGGTACTGGCCAGAACGCCATCAGCCAGGCCAAATACTTCAACCAGAGCGTCGAGCTGACCGGCCTGGCCCTGACCAAGCTGGACGGCACCGCCAAGGGTGGCGTGATCTTCGCCCTTGCCAAGCAGTTCAACATTCCGATCCGCTTCATCGGCGTGGGTGAAGGTATCGACGACCTGCGCACCTTCGAAGCCGAGCCGTTCGTCAAGGCTCTGTTTGCCGAGCGAGAGCACCCATGATCCGATTCGAACAGGTTGCCAAGCGCTACCCCAACGGCCATGTTGGCTTGCATGAGCTGAGTTTCCGGGCGCGCCGGGGCGAATTCCTGTTCGTCACCGGCCATTCCGGGGCCGGCAAGAGCACCTTGCTGCGCCTGCTGCTGGCCATGGAACGCCCCACCAGCGGCAAGTTGATGCTGGCAGGGCAGGACCTGGGCCAGATCAGCAACGCGCAGATCCCGTTCCTGCGTCGGCAGATCGGGGTGGTGTTCCAGAACCACCAGTTGCTGTTCGACCGCACCGTTTTCAACAACATTGCCCTGCCGCTGCAGATTCTCGGCCTGTCCAAGGCAGAGATCGCCAAACGCGTGGATTCGGCGCTGGAGCGTGTGTCGCTGGTCGACAAGGGTGAGCTGTTCCCGGCCGACCTGTCCACCGGCCAGCAGCAGCGGGTCGGTATCGCTCGTGCGATCGTCCACCAGCCCGCCTTGCTGCTGGCCGACGAACCCACCGGTAACCTCGACCCGCGCCTTGCCGCAGAGATCATGGGGGTGTTCGAGGACATCAATCGGCTGGGTACCACGGTGTTGATCGCCAGCCATGACCTGGCACTGATTGCGCGCATGCGCCACCGCATGCTGACCTTGCAGCGCGGCCGTCTGATCGGCGATGGGGAGGCCGGGCAATGAGCACTACACGTACACCCAAGGTTTCCGAGCGGGTCGCCCCAAAGGCCGCCGACGCGGATACCCGGAAAAAGCGCGGCGAGCATGATGATGACGGCCCGGACTTCCGCACGCTGTTGCACGCCTGGCTGGACAGCCACCGTGCCAGCCTGGCCGACAGCCTGCGTCGCCTGGGCAAGCAGCCGATCGGCAGCTTCTTCACCTGCCTGGTGATGGCCGTGGCGCTGAGCATGCCCATGGGCCTTTCGCTGCTGTTGAAGAACGTCGAGAAGCTGGGGGGCTCCTGGCAGCGCGCCGCGCAGATTTCCCTGTACCTGAAGCTCGACGCGGGCAGCAAGGAGGGCGAGGCCCTGGGCCAAGAGATCAAAGGCATGCCTGGGGTGGCCGATGCCTTGTACATCAGCCCAGCGCAGGCGCTGGAAGAGTTCCAGCAGCAGTCCGGGTTGGGCGAAGCCCTGCGTGAACTGCCCGACAACCCGCTGCCTGGTGTCGTGGTGGTGACCCCGACCGAAGTCGACAAGCCGGCTCTGGAGGCGCTGCGGCAACGTCTGGCCGAGCTGCCGCGGGTGGAAAATGCACAACTCGACCTGGTGTGGGTGGAGCGCCTGGCGGCGATCCTCAAGCTGGGCGACCGGTTCGTCTTCGGCCTGGCGGTGATGCTTATTTCTGCCTTGCTGTTAGTAATCGGTAACACAATTCGTCTACATATTGAAAACCGCCGTACCGAGATCGAAGTCATCAAGCTGGTAGGCGGCACCGACAGCTACGTCCGTCGGCCTTTCCTGTACATGGGCGCGTTGTACGGCCTGGGTGCGGGCCTGCTTGCCTGGGGTATCCTCGCGTTCGGCCTCAACTGGCTGAACGAGGCCGTGGTAGGGCTGTCCGGGCTCTACGGCAGCGACTTCTCCCTGGGCGGTGTGCCAGCATCCGATGGTCTGTCGCTCTTGATCGGGGCGGTACTGTTGGGGTATATCGGTGCATGGATTGCGGTGGCTCGGCATTTGAACGAGTTGGCCCCGCGATAGTTTTCTGAGCCAGCATTGACAATTTTTCATTTTTGGAACTTGCACCTTGGTTCCAGGTCTATGTTGGCAGTGCTCACAAGGCACGAGTCTGGTAAGTCGGAGGTTCTTGAATGACCACATCGTTGCAACCTGCCTATGCCCTGGTTCCCGGTGCAAACCTGGAAGCCTACGTGCACACGGTCAACAGCATCCCGCTGCTGACTGTCGAGCAGGAGCGTGATCTGGCCGAGCGTCTCTATTATGAGCAGGATCTTGAGGCCGCTCGGCAAATGGTGATGGCCCACCTGCGCTTCGTCGTACATATCGCCCGCAGCTATGCTGGCTACGGGTTGGCCCAGGCCGACCTCATTCAGGAAGGCAACGTCGGCCTGATGAAGGCGGTCAAGCGCTTCAACCCGGAAATGGGTGTGCGCCTGGTGTCGTTCGCCGTGCACTGGATCAAGGCTGAAATCCACGAATTCATCCTGCGCAACTGGCGCATCGTCAAGGTGGCTACCACCAAGGCCCAGCGCAAGCTGTTCTTCAACCTGCGCAGCCAGAAGAAGCGTCTGGCCTGGTTGAACAACGATGAAGTGCACCGCGTGGCTGAAAGCCTCGGCGTCGAGCCGCGTGAAGTGCGTGAGATGGAAAGCCGTCTGAGTGGCCAGGACATGGCCTTCGACCCGGCAGCAGAGGCGGACGACGACAGCGCCTTCCAGTCGCCTGCACATTACCTGGAAGACCATCGCTACGACCCGGCTGTGCAGCTTGAGGACGCTGACTGGAGCGACAACTCCACCAGCAACCTGCATGAAGCCTTGCAGGGCCTGGACGAGCGTAGCCGCGACATTCTCTACCAGCGCTGGCTGGCTGAAGAGAAAGCCACATTGCATGAGCTGGCAGACAAGTACAGCGTTTCGGCTGAGCGTATTCGCCAGCTGGAAAAGAATGCGATGAACAAGGTGAAGGCGTTGATTGCTGCGTGATTGGCGCCTGATGCACTGAAAAGCCGCTGGCCCATGACAGGGTGAGCGGCTTTTTTGTTTGCGTATGCTTTACCGGCCTCGGGAAGGGGCAGTCAAAGTCAGCGTATCAATTCAGGGCCTGCGCGAAGCATCCAGCTGCATCAGGTAGCTCGGCCCACCCAGCTGGCTCATTTGCCGGCGAATCCAGCCTGCCCGGCTCGCCACGTAGGCGCTCGGCCGGCTGGCGCTCCACTTGATGGGGCTGGGCAGCACCGCAGCCAATTGAGCAGCCTGCTGGCGGTTCAGGCGGCTGGCATCGATACCGAAGTGGTAGCGCGCCGCAGCCTGGGCACCAAATACCCCTTTGCCCCATTCGGCACTGTTCAGGTAGACCTCGAGGATCCGCTCTTTCGACCAGAACAGTTCCAGCAGCGCCGTGAACCAGGCCTCCAGCCCCTTGCGCAACCAACTGCGACCCGACCACAGGAACAGGTTCTTGGCCACCTGCTGGGTCAAGGTGCTGGCACCACGGATGCTGCCGCCGCGCTCGTTATAGGCTAGCGCCGCCTGGATGGCGGGGATGTCGAACCCCCAGTGGTTGGCGAACTTCTGGTCTTCACCGGCGATGACCGCGACCTTGAGGTTATCCGAGATATTTTCCCACGGCTGCCAGTCGCGCTGCAGGTCGATCGGCTCGCCACTGACCCACGACTGCACCTTGCGCTCGACCATCAATGCCGTGCCGGGAGGCGGTACCCAGCGGAACACCAGCACCAGCACGATGCTGCCGGCAGCGAACCAGAACAGGGCGCGGGCGAGGCGACGGAGTAGGGATGACAGCATGGCGATGGCTTGGCCGGACCGGTGGAACGGGCCATTATACAGACCCGATCCCAGGAGTCGTCCCATGCTTCGCACCTTCCTCATGCTCGCCGCCTTTTTCGGCTTTACCGGTGTCGGCCTGGGCGCATTCGCCGCCCATGGGCTGAAAAACCGCCTGAGCGCAGATTACCTGGCCATCTTCCAAACCGGAGTGACCTATCAACTGGTACATGCCTTGGCAATCTTCGGGGTCGCGCTGCTCGCGGCGCACTTGCCGGGGCGCCTGGTTGGCTGGGCCGGTGGTCTGTTCGCCCTGGGCATCGTGCTGTTCTCCGGTAGCCTGTACCTGCTGACCCTCAGTGGGCTGGGCAAGCTTGGCATCATCACCCCTATCGGCGGCTTGTGCTTCCTGGCCGGCTGGGTCTGCCTGGGCATGGCAGCATGGCGTTTAGGCTGACCAAGCGGTCCACAATCACGACTAATGGCGTGCACCGCCCTTGGGTTAACGCGTTGATCGGAGCTAGAATGCTGGCCCCCAACGCACAATGGTGGCCGTGCGCATGCGCATTCAATTGAACGGTGAACCTTATGAATTGCCCGCTGGCGAAAGCGTCGCGGCGCTGCTGACCCGCCTGGAGCTGACCGGGCGCCGGGTGGCAGTGGAATTGAACCTGGATATCGTGCCACGCAGTCTGCACGACAGCACGCAGCTCAACGACGGCGACCAGGTCGAAGTGGTCCACGCTATTGGCGGCGGCTGATTCCGGCCTGGCGATTCACCTGCAAGCCCAGCAACCTTTTCCAGAGGATCTTTGATGAGCAACGTTCGTAGCGACAAGCCCTTTACCCTGGCCGGGCGCACTTTCCAGTCGCGCCTGCTGGTCGGCACCGGCAAATACCGTGACATGGAAGAAACCCGCCTGGCCATCGAGGCCTCGGGCGCCGAAATCGTCACTGTCGCCGTGCGCCGCACCAACCTCGGCCAGAACCCGGGCGAACCGAACCTGCTCGATGTGCTGCCACCGGACCGTTACACCATTCTGCCGAACACCGCCGGCTGCTATGACGCCGTCGAAGCGGTGCGCACCTGCCGCCTGGCCCGTGAACTGCTCGACGGCCATAACCTGGTCAAGCTGGAGGTCCTGGCAGACCAGAAGACCCTGTTCCCCAACGTGATCGAAACCCTCAAGGCCGCCGAAGTACTGGTCAAGGACGGCTTCGACGTGATGGTCTACACCAGCGATGACCCGATCATTGCCCGTCAGCTGGCCGAAGCAGGCTGCATCGCGGTCATGCCGCTGGCCGGCCTTATCGGCACTGGCCTGGGCATCTGCAACCCGTACAACCTGCAGATCATCCTGGAAGAATCCAAGGTGCCGGTGCTGGTCGATGCAGGCGTGGGTACCGCCTCCGATGCCACCATCGCCATGGAAATGGGCTGTGAAGCGGTGCTGATGAACTCGGCCATCGCCCACGCCCAGCAGCCCGTGCTGATGGCCGAGGCCATGAAACACGCAATCGTCGCCGGGCGCATGGCCTACCTCGCCGGGCGCATGCCGAAGAAACTCTATGCCAGCGCGTCTTCGCCGCTGGATGGTCTGATCAAGTAAGAGCTACTGATGACTGAATCGCAAGATACGCCGATCACCACCGACGGCGAAGCGCGTCCACACCGCCGCATCAAGAGTTTCGTGATGCGCGCCGGGCGCATGACCGAAGGCCAGCAACGCGGCCTGGACCAGGGCGGCCCGCTGTATATCCTGCCGCTGGCCGAAAGCCCGGTGGACTATGACCAGGTGTTCGGCCGTTCGGCGCCACGCACCCTGGAGATCGGTTTCGGCATGGGCCATTCCCTCTTGGAGATGGCCGCTGCCGCACCTGAGCAAGACTTCATCGGTGTTGAAGTGCACCGCCCGGGTGTCGGCGCGCTGCTTAACGGCGTGCTGACCGAGGGCCTGAAGAACCTGCGGGTGTACGATTGCGACGCCATCGAAGTGCTCAACCGCTGTGTGGCCGATAACAGCCTCGACCGCTTGATGCTGTTCTTCCCTGACCCATGGCACAAGGCGCGCCACCACAAGCGTCGTATCGTGCAGTTGGAGTTCGCCGAGCTGGTGCGTCGCAAGCTCAAACCGGGTGGCATATTCCATATGGCCACTGACTGGGAGCCGTATGCCCAATACATGCTGGAAGTGATGAGCGCGGCGCCGGGGTACCGGAACCTTGCAGCGGACGGGGCTTATGTGCCGCGTCCCGAAGAACGTCCAATCACCAAGTTCGAGCGCCGTGGTGAGCGCTTGGGGCATGGGGTTTGGGATTTGAAGTTCGAGAAGGTGGGTTGATTGGCTGTTTGAGCCTTTCGATGTTGCGCTGAGCCGCCTATGCAAGCCCTCCGGGGCTTGTTTGTAATCAAGGCCGAGGGGCATGCCTGACCGCCTCGGTGACTCCCTGCAAAGGGCAGTCGAGTGGTAGAGCTGCCCTGGTTTTGCGGGGCAGCTTCCAGTCAGTCAGCTTTACCCCCGCCGATCAGCGACCACGCCAATCAACACCAGCACCACCAACAGCACCGGCGCCAGCGCGTAGTTGTTGAACTGGCTCAGCCCCTTCACCACCCACGGCGTGGCATAGATCAGCGCCGCGCCGCTGCCGATCATCACCAGCAGCGCCATGAACGGAACCCGCAGGGCACCTGCCAGGCCGCCCAGCCGTTGTTCCACCCAGCCCTTGATATCGGTGCCAAACAGCACCAGCAGGCAGCCCACCAAGGCCAGCGAAATCTCAGACAGGTTGCTACGGCTCCAGCGGGAAACCGTTGCCAGCAGGTCAAGTACCAGATCCATGGGTCATCCTTAGGTCAAGAAATACTGCAGCAGGTCATTGAGGAACAACTGGCCGCGTGCCGTGGCCACCAACCGATCCGGTTCGACCTGCAAAAGGCCTTTTTGTTCGGCGGCGCGGCGGGCCTCGGCGAGTTGCGTCAGTGGCAAGCCGGTACGCTGGCTGAACAGCTCGGCTTCTACGCCATCGGTCAGGCGCAGCGCGTTCATCAGGAACTCGAACGGCAGCTCGTCCACCGGCAGCAGCTTTTCGCCGGCTTTGAACGGCTTGGCCAGGTTCAGGTAGTCCTTGGGCAGGCGGGTTTTCCAGGTGCGCAGGATACGGCCGTCGGTAAAGGTCAGCTTGCCGTGGGCGCCGGCTCCGATGCCGATGAAATCGCCAAAGCGCCAGTAATTGAGGTTGTGCTTGGCAGCACGCCCCGCCTGGGCATAGGCCGAAACCTCATACTGCTTGTAGCCGTGCGCCGCCATCAGTGCCTGGCCGGCCTCCTGAATGTCCCAAAGGATGTCGTCCTCGGGCAGTTCAGGTGGTTGGTTCCAGAATACCGTGTTCGGCTCCACGGTCAGCTGGTACCAGGACAGGTGCGTTGGCCCCAGGTCGATGGCCTGGCGCAGGTCGCCCAACGCATCGTCCAGTGACTGATCGGGAAGGCCGTGCATCAGGTCCATGTTGAAGTTGTCGAAGCCGGCCGCCCGGGCCATGCCCGCTGCGCGAATGGCTTCGTCGCCATTGTGGATGCGCCCAAGCGCCTGCAGTTTGGCCGGCTGGAAGCTTTGCACGCCAATCGACAGGCGATTGATGCCCGTCTGCCGGTACGCCTTGAACTTCTCCTGCTCGAACGTCCCTGGGTTGGCTTCCAGCGTGATTTCAATGTCCGGCGCGAAGGGGATGCGTTGCTCCACGCCGCGCAGCAACCTGCCAAGGGCATTGGCGCTGAACAGGCTAGGGGTGCCGCCGCCGAAGAAGATCGACGAAATTGGCCTTCCCTGAACCGCAGGCAGCTCTTGGTCTAGGTCGGTCAGCAGGGCATCGACATAGGCCTCTTCCGGAAGCTCAGGCCCAGCTGCATGGGAGTTGAAGTCGCAGTAAGGGCATTTGCGCACGCACCACGGAATGTGGATGTACAGTGCCAAAGGTGGCAACGTGGCGAAACCCGCCACGCCAGGCTGGCGCGGCTGGGTGGACAACAATTCGATCATGCCAGGCCCAGACGTTGGCGCAGCAGGGCCATGGCGCGGGCGCGGTGGCTGAGCTGGTTCTTGTCGGCAGGCGCGAGGTCGGCGCTCGAGCAGTTGCGCTCAGGCACCCAGAACAGCGGGTCATAGCCAAAGCCTTGATTGCCGCTGGCTTCGAACATGATGCGCCCATGCCAAAGGCCCTCGCAGAGGATGGGCAGTGGATCGTCGGCGTGGCGTACCAGTGCCAGCACACAGACGAACTGGGCGCCGCGCTGATCTTGCGGTACATCCTTGAGTGCTTCGAGCAGCTTGGCGTTGTTTGCCGCATCGCCCTTGCCGTCGGCATAGCGCGCCGAGTAGATGCCCGGCGCGCCACCGAGAAAGTCGACCGCCAGGCCAGAGTCGTCGGCCAGCGCGGGCAGCCCGGAGATGCGTGCAGCATTGCGCGCCTTGAGGATGGCGTTCTCGACGAACGACAGGCCGGTTTCTTCGGGTTCTACCTGGCTGAACTCACCAATCGAGCGCAGTTGCACGGTCTGGCCGAGCATGGCCTGAAGTTCCTTGAGTTTGCCGGCATTGTGGCTGGCCAATACGAGTTGCTGGAGATTCATCATTCGCCTGGGAACACTTCCTGGTTGAAGCTGAGTTTATGGCTGACCCCACCGGTTTCGACATTCAGGTCGAAGGTCAGCGTCTCGGCCTGTTGGATCTTGAACTGGGCGATGTAGTAGATCGCGCCTCGATCGGTAATCTGCTTGAACGACAGTGGGTTGCTGCGCCCGGTGAGGTCTTTTACCGTGCCGCTGACCACCGCCATGGCGGGTTTGCTGGCCTTGAGCACGGCGATGTTGAGCACCCCCTGATTCTTGCTGCGGACAAGCCCAGTGGCGGCGGCAATGTCCGGCTGCAGCATGCTGGAGGTGAAGGCGCTGTAGTGCACCGTCACGTCGCCGAACACTTCCTTGCGCTCGGGTTTGGCGGCATCGGCAGCCAGTACCGGCAGCGCCAGGCACAAGCTGATCAGAAACAGGGCTAGGCGACGCATGGTGCGATTCCTCTGCTGGGCGTCAGACCGCGAGCTGGTGCTCCTGCAGGCCGGGGCTACTGACGCGGTAAATGCCGATTTCCCCTAACAGATTAGGCCAAAGCCGGCCGCCCCACCCATTGCGGTGCAAGTGGTCGACGGCCAGGCGGTCCAGGACCTTGGCGCGGCGCTCATGGCACAGCTGTTCGAAGTCGGCAAAGGTGCAGAAGTGGATGTTCGGGGTGTTGTACCAGGTGTACGGCATGAAGTCCGAAACCGGCATGCGGCCTTTGGTCGCCAGGTACCAGCGGCAACGCCAGTGGCCGAAGTTGGGGAAGGTGATGATGCACTGGCGGCCTACCCGCAGCATCTCGTCGAGGATGCGGTCGGGGTACTCCACGGCCTGCAGGGCCTGGGTCATGATCACTACGTCAAAGCTGTTGCTGGCGAAGTTGCCCAGGCCCTTGTCCAGGTCCTGCTCGATGACGTTGACGCCTTTGGCCACACAGGCGGCGATGTTGTCGGGGTCGATCTCCAGGCCGTAGCCGGTGACCTGCTTGCGATCACGCAGCGAAGCCAGCAGCTCGCCACTGCCGCAGCCCAGGTCGAGTACCCGGCTGCCGGCGGGAATCCAGTCGTGGATGATTTCCAGGTCGGCTCTCATGCTGTCCTCAGATGGCGATGCGGTTCATGTAGTTCGCGAAACCCTGCATGTAGCGAGGCGTGGGGATCAGGAAGGCATCGTGCCCGTAAGGAGAGTCGATCTCCAGATAACAGACGTTCTTGCGTGCCGCCATCAGGGCATCGACGATCTCGCGCGAGCGGGCCGGCGAGAAACGCCAGTCGGTGGTGAACGACATGATGCAGTAGTCGGCTGTGACGTGGGCCAGGGTCGCGGCCAGGTCGCCGCCATTGGCCGCCGCCGGGTCGAAGTAATCCAGCGCCTTGGTCATCAGCAGGTAGGTGTTGGCGTCGAAGCGGCCAGAGAACTCTTCGCCCTGATAGCGCAGGTAGCTCTCGACCTGGAATTCGACGCTGTGGAAGTCGTAATTGAGCTTGTCGCTCTTGAGCTCCCGGCCAAACTTTTCCCCCATCGAGTCGTCGGACAGGTAGGTGATATGCCCGACCATACGCGCCAGCATCAGGCCACGCTTGGGGATCACGCCCTGGTCCTGGAACGAGCCGCCGTGGAATTCGGGGTCGGTGAGGATGGCCTGGCGCGCCACTTCGTTGAAGGCAATGTTCTGGGCCGACAACTTTGGTGCCGAGGCGATATCGACGCAGTGGCGCACGCGGTCGGGGTAGGTCATGGTCCACTGCAGGGCCTGCATGCCGCCGAGGCTGCCGCCGACAATGGCCGCCCACTGCCGGATGCCCAAGCGATCGGCAAGGCGTGCCTGGCTGTGTACCCAGTCTTCAACGGTCAGTACCGGGAAATCGGCGCCATACGGCTTGCCGGTGGCGGGGTTGACGCTGCTGGGGCCGGTGCTGCCGTTGCAGCCACCGAGGTTGTTCAGGCTGACCACGAAGAAACGGTTGGTGTCGATCGGCTTGCCAGGGCCGATGCAGCTGTCCCACCAGCCGGGCTTGCGGTCGGTGGTGGCGTGGTAGCCGGCCGCGTGGTGATGGCCAGACAGGGCATGGCAGATCAGCACAGCATTGCTTGCGCTGGCATTCAGGCTGCCATAGGTCTCGTAGACCAGCTCGTAGCTGGCCAGAGAACGGCCACAGGCCAGGGCCAGCGGTTCATCGAACCGGGCTGTTTGCGGTGTAACCAGACCGACGGAATCTTCGGGAAGGACAGTGGACATCGACCCTGCTCACGCTTGACGGAGGCGTAAGTCTAAAGAGCGCTACCCCCAGCGGCAAGCAAAGGCTTGCCGCCGGGAACAACAGGGCTCAGATCATCCGCCACAGTTCCTGTGGCATGCCGGCATAGGCTGCCAGCGGTGGCATGACAAACGATTGCAGCACCTGGATCGCGATGAAGGCGAAGATCGGCGAAATGTCCATGCCGCCCAGGCTGGGCACGATCCGGCGGAACGGCGCCAGCACGGGTTCGCTGATCTGGTAGGCCAGCTCGGCCGCAGGATTGTGGCTGTTCGGCGCGACCCAGGACACGATCACCATGACGATCATCGCGACCCAGAAAATCTTCAGGAACAGCGAGGTGATGCCGATGATCGCCCACATCAGCAGGTGCAGCACATCACCGAAGGTGCCGTAGGTCACCATCAGCACAAAGCCCATCAGCAGAGCCTGGATCACCACCGCCAGCAGCAGCGACGAGGTATCGAGGCCGCCGACGCTTGGGATGATGCGACGGATCGGTTTGAGCAGCGGCTGCGTGGCGCGCACCGCGAACTGGCACAGCGGGTTGTAGAAGTTGGCTTTGACCAGTTGCAGCACGAAGCGCAGCAGGACGATCACCAGGTACAGGCTGACCAGGGTTTGCACCACGAAGATCGCGGCGCCCGACAATGCATTCATCTAATACTCCTTATTTGCCCAATTGCTCGGCCAGCTCGGCAGAACGCTGCGCCGCGGCTGCCAGTGCCTGCTCGACGATGGCTTCGAAACCGTTGCTCTGGAACGACTTGATTGCGGCCTCTGTGGTGCCGGCTGGCGAAGTGACCCGGCGACGCAGCTCGGCGGCGTCAACGTCACTGGCCACCGCCATGTGCGCGGCACCCAGTGCGGTCTGCAGGGTCAGCTGGGTAGCGGTTTCGCGTGGCAGGCCAAGCTTCTCGCCGGCCGCAGTCATGGCTTCGATCAGCAGGAAGAAATAGGCCGGACCGCTGCCCGAGACAGCTGTAACGGCATCGAGCTGGTGTTCATGCTCAAGCCACAAGGCGGTGCCGACGGCCGATAGCAGCTGCTCGGCCTGCTGGTGCTGTGTGCTGGTCACTTCGGCGGTGGCATACAGCCCGCTTACGCCTTGGCGCAGCAGGGCCGGCGTGTTGGGCATGCAACGCACTACCGGGCGGGCGCCGAGCCAGGCCTGCAGGCTGGCGCAGGTGATGCCGGCGGCAATCGAAACGATCAGCTGGCCATCCTGCAGGTTCGGCTGCAGGGCCTCGCAGACGGTTTTCATCACCTGCGGTTTGACTGCCAGGACGATCACGTCAGCCCCGGCGATGGCCTGTGCGTTGTCTTCGAATACCTCGATACCGTGCTCGGCCTGGACCCGGGTGCGGGTTTCGGCGCCTGGATCGCTGGCGCGGATCTGCGTGGCGTCCAGGCCCTGGGCGCGCAGGCCGCCGATCAGGCTGGCAGCCATGTTGCCGGCGCCGATGAAGGCAATACGTGTCTTGCTCATGTCAGGTCCTTGATGGAAAGAGTGAGTAAAGCATGGAATCAGGCGGGGCCGTAGCTGCGGGCGCCGAACAGGGCGGTGCCGATACGCACCCAGGTCGCACCCTGCGCGATCGCAGCTTCCAGGTCGTGGCTCATGCCCATGGACAGGGTGTCCAGGCCAAGATTCAGGCCCTCCTGCAGCTGGCGCAGGCTAGCGAAGGCGGCTTCTTGCTCGGCGCGGTCCTCGCTGGGTTCGGGGATCGCCATCAGCCCGCGCAGGCGCAGGTTGGGCAGTGCGGCCACGGCATTGGCCAGTGCCGGCAGGTCCTCGGGGGCGCACCCCGATTTGCTGTCCTCGCCGCTGACATTCACCTGCAGGCAGATATTCAGAGGCGGCAGGCCTGGGGGGCGTTGTTCAGACAGGCGTTGGGCGATCTTCAGGCGGTCCACGGAGTGTACCCAGTCGAAATGTTCGGCAATTGCTTTGGTCTTGTTCGACTGAATGGGGCCGATGAAGTGCCAGATCAAGGGCAAGTCCCGCAGGTCCTCCTGCTTGGCCAGGGCTTCCTGCAGGTAGTTTTCACCGACATCGCATACACCTGCGGCATGCAGCTCGCGGATGGCACTGGCCGGTTTGGTCTTGCTGACGGCCAGCAACTGAAGGCTGGCCGGGTCGCGTCCAGCGGCCTTGGCTGCGCTATCGATACGGGCGGCAAGGGCGCAAAGGTTGTCTGCTATGGTGGACATGGATCGATGCCGTTGGCTCAGGAGTCAGCGGCATTCTACCTGCTTGATGGCTGTTGGGGAGTCTCATGGACGTGACTGACCTGTTGGCCCGGGCTGGCGATGCAGGGGCGAGTGACCTGCACCTGGCCGCGGGCGAGATACCGATGCTGCGCGTGGATGGTGAGCTGCGGCGCATGGCGCTACCGAACTTGACGCCAGCGGCGTTGACCGATGCCATGGCGCCGCTGCTCGATGAGTGCCGGCGCCAGCAGTGGGCGCAAGGTGATGAGCAGGACCTGGCACTGGAGCTGCCCTCGCTCGGGCGCTTTCGCCTGAACCTGTTCCGCCAGTTGAATGGCCCGGCGGCCACCTTTCGCTTGATCCCAAAGCGGATTGCGACGCTCGACGAGCTTGACCTGGAAGATGTGTTTCGGTCTGTTGCACAGTGGACTGACGGCCTGATTCTGCTCGGCGGGCCTACCGGCAGTGGAAAATCCAGCACCTTGGCGACGCTGATCGATCAGCTGAACCGGCAGCGGTCCTTGCACATCATCACCCTCGAGGACCCTGTCGAAGTTATCCACAACAGCCAGCGAAGCCTGATCAATCAGCGAGAAATCGGTCGGCATTGCCGCGACTTTTCCCAAGGGCTGCGCAGCGCGCTGCGTCAGGACCCGGATGTGATCGTCATAGGCGAATTGCGCGACCTGGAGACGATTCGCCTGGCGTTGCGGGCTGCGGAGACCGGGCACCTGGTGCTGGCAACGGTGCATACGCGCTCGGCTGCTGGCAGTGTCGACCGGCTGGTGGAGGTGTTTGCCGCCGAGGAGAAACCGCTGGTGCGAGCGATGTTGGCGGAGTCGCTGCGTATGGTTGTGGCGCAGGTGCTGGTCAAGTGTGTGCGGGGTGGGCGGGTGGCTGCCCGGGAGGTGCTGGTGGGAACGCCTGCGGTGCGTAACCTGATCCGCGAGGGGCGTATGGCGCAATTGAATTCGGTGATGCAGGCGGGTGCTGCGCAGGGCATGCGGACGATGGAGGGGGCGTTGCAGCGATTGAAGACCCAAGGGTTGATCGGGGCCGTGTAGCAGTGGCCCCAGCAATCCATCGGTTGCCTTGCCAGGTCAGCGCTTGGCCAGGGCCAACTGCTGCGGCGCCTTCGGCAACACTCGCTTGGCCACGACATAGTGCTTCTGCCAGTAAGGCTTGCTCAGGTTGTCGATGCTTACCCGCTTGCCGCGGCGCGGTGCATGGATGAAGCGATCGTTGCCCAGGTAGATGGCTACGTGGTTGACGCGGCGGCTCTTGATGTTGAAGAAGATCAGGTCGCCAGGCTTGAGATCGCTTTTGGCCACCTTCACGCCGTGGCCCTTTGCCATGGCATTGGAGGTGCGCGGCAAGTCGACATCAGCCACGTCATTGAAGGCGTACTTGACCAGCCCGCTGCAGTCGAAGCCTTTTTTAGGGCTGCTGCCGCCCCAAACATAAGGGGTGCCGAGCACATTCACGGCGCGGCTGAGCACGTCGCTGCTCTGTTTCGGCGACATGGCAGCCACTGGCACCTGGCCAGCGTTGTTGGCGCGTGCACGCAAGGCGGTGTGCTTGCTGGGCACGTGTTTCACCGTGGCATTGGTGGTATAGCCGGTGAAACCGTTGGGAAGACGTTGCTCACGGTTGGTGGCGTGGGCGGCCAGGGGCAATAATAGGCAGAGGGTCAGCCATGTCTTGAACAAAGGCGGCATAGATGAAGCTCTTGTGAAGTTTTGGTATTGGCGCGCAACTTTATAACAGCTTTTTGATCAATTTCTGATCCGTTTGTCGATTGTCATGCTGCCGTACGTCGGCCGGCGACGCAAAAGTCACATTTTTTTTTAGAAAATTTTCGGCTAACCCATGGGGGCTATGAATGAACAGTTATGAACAAGGGGCGCCGTTTCACGACACCCATAGCAAGGTCATCGGCTATCTGTTGTGGATTTTCGGCTTCACGGGCTCGCATCGTTTCTACTACGGCAAGCCGATCACCGGAACAATCTGGTTCTTCACCCTGGGCCTGCTTGGCATAGGCTGGCTGATCGACCTGTTCCTGATCCCGTCGATGGACCGCGAGGCTGACTTGCGTTTTCAGTCTGGGCGCATCGACTACAACATTGCCTGGGTACTGCTGACCTTCCTCGGCATCTTTGGCGTGCATCGCCTGTACCAGGGCAAGTGGATCACCGCGATCATCTACTTCTTCACCGGTGGCCTGTTCCTGGTGGGTGTGCTGTATGACTTCTGGACGCTGAACAGCCAGGTTTCCCAAGCCAACGCTGAACGCCGTTGAGCACAAAAAAAGGCCTTGTCACGCTGAGCGACAAGGCCTTATTCGTTACTGGCGGGTCTGCCGCTGCTGCAGTAGCAGGTTACTGAACCCCGCTCCGGCCAGTTGCTTCTGCGCACCGGTCAACTGCTCACGGTTGCTGTATGGGCCGACCAGCACGCGGTACCAGGTTTCATCCTTGACCGTGCCCGACTCCACCTTCACCGTCTGGCCCAACAGGATGATCTGCGCCCGCACCTTGTCGGCGTCGGCCTGTTTGCGGAACGAGCCGGCCTGAAGGAAGTACTGCGTGGTAGCCGCAGGTTTGATCACTGGCGGAGCCGGGGGTGGCGTCTGGCCCAACAGTGCAGCCTGGGCGCGCGCGGTATCGATTTTCGCCGCTTCGGCAGGTGTGACCGGGGTGACCGGCTGGGCTGGGACAGGCGGCGTCTTCTCAGGCACGGCTTCTGGCGGCACGATCACTTCCGACTCGGGCAGCAGGGTGTAGAAGTCATACTTGGGCTTTACCGGCTGCTGCGTAGCGGCCGCGGTTGATTTGCCCGTCTCGGCAACTTTCTCGTGCTTCTGCTGCTCGGGCTTGGCGCGCTTGATATCGCCACCGCCAGGCTCGAGCTTCATCAGGAAGACGATGAAGGCGCCGACCGTCAGGCCGACTGCCAGCCATATCCAGCCGGGGATCGGCTGTTTGGCCGGTGCCTGGGTGCGGCTTGCACCGCGCTTGGGAGCTGGTTTTTTCTTGGCAGCCAACTTACATGCGCTCCAGGGTTTCCAGGCCGAGCAGTTCCAGACCTTGCTTGAGGGTGCGACCCGTCAGGGCTGCCAGGCGCAGGCGGCTCTGCTGTTGCTCGGGGGTTTCGGCGGCGAGGATCGGGCAATTCTCGTAGAAGCTGGAGAACAGGCCAGCCAGGTCGTACAGGTAGGTGCACAACACGTGCGGGGTGCCCTTGTCCGCGACGTTGTTGAGGATCTCGCCGAATTGCGCCAGGCGTGCAGCCAGGTCCTGCTCGTGTGCAGCCTGCAGGACGATGCGGCCTTCCACCTCGTCAAAGCCCTTGCCCAGCTTGCGGAACACGCCGGCCACGCGGGTGTAGGCGTACAGCAGGTAGGGCGCGGTGTTGCCTTCGAAGTTGAGCATCAGCTCAAAGTTGAAGCTGTAGTCGCTGGTGCGGTGCTTGGACAGGTCTGCGTATTTCACCGCGCCGATACCGACCACTTCACCGATGTGGCGCAATTCGTCCTCGGCCAGGCTCGGGTTTTTCTCCTTGACCAGTGCGTAGGCACGTTCCTTGGCCTCGGTGAGCAGGTCGATCAGCTTCACGGTGCCGCCGTCACGGGTCTTGAACGGGCGGCCATCGGCGCCGTTCATGGTGCCGAAGCCCATGTGTTCCATTTGCATCGGGTGGCCGACGAAACCGGCGCGGCGCGCCACTTCGAACACCTGGTTGAAGTGCAGTGCCTGGCGCTGGTCGACGAAGTACAGCGCGCGGTCGGCCTTGAGCACATTGCTGCGGTAGCGCACGGCAGCCAGGTCGGTGGTGGCGTACAGGTAGCCGCCGTCGGCCTTCTGCACGATCACGGGCAGCGGCTCGCCTTCGCTGTTCTTGAACTCTTCGAGGAACACGCACTGGGCGCCTTGGTCCTCGACCAGCAGGCCTTTGGCCTTGAGGTCGGCAACCACGTTGGCGAGGTCGGCGTTATAGGCGCTTTCGCCCATCACGTCGGCCATGGTCAGTTTGACGTTGAGCAGCTCGTAGGTTTTCTGGCAGTGCGACAGCGAAATGTCCTTGAAGCGCGTCCACAGCGCCATGCACTCAGGGTCGCCGGCCTGCAGCTTGACCACCAGGCCGCGAGCGCGGGTGGCGAATTCTTCGGACTCGTCGAAGCGCTTCTTGGCGGCGCGGTAGAAGTTCTCCAGGTCGGACAGCTCGTCGCTGGTGATCGGGTTTTCTTCCAGATAGGCCAGCAGCATGCCGAACTGAGTACCCCAGTCGCCCACGTGGTTCTGGCGGATGACCTGGTCACCCAGGAACTCCAGCACGCGGGCGACGCTGTCACCGATGATGGTGGAGCGCAAGTGGCCGACGTGCATCTCTTTGGCCAGGTTCGGTGCCGACATGTCGATCACCACCTTCTGCGCAGGGCCAGCCTTGCGCGCACCCAGGTGCGCATCGGCAAGGGCGGCGTCCAGGCGGTTGGCCAGGGCGTCGGTGTTCTGGAAGAAGTTCAGAAAGCCTGGGCCTGCGATCTCGACCTTGCTGATGTCGGCACTGGCCGGCAGGGCTGCAATCAGCTTTTCGGCGAGGTCGCGCGGCTTCATGCCAGCCGGCTTGGCCAGCATCATTGCGATGTTGCTGGCGAAGTCGCCGTGGGTCTTGTCCCGGGCGTTTTCCACCTGGATCGCCGGCGACAGCCCTTCAGGCAGCACACCGTCGGTGACGAGTTGGGTGAGGGCTTGCTGGATCAGCTGGCGAATGGTGTCTTTCATGGGGATCTCTTTTCGACCGCTAGCGCGGTGGAGCGCCTGGGTGCGCAGGTGGAAAAACTGGGCATTATCCGTTGCTGGGGCCGGGTTGCCAACCTTTGAGCTGCAAGCTTCAAGCTGCAAGAACAAACGCCATCGCCCGGCCTGCTCTTGCTCTTGCTCTTGCTTGTAGCTTGCAGCTTACAGCTCAATATAGGTCGACCGGGTCGACATCCAGCGACCAGCGTACTTGCCGCCCGCCTGGAAGCTGCTCCAACACTAGCAACCAGGCACTGATCAGTCGATGCAGCGGTGCCCGGGTTTCGGCCTGTATCAGCAATTGCGCACGGAAGCGCCCGGCCTTGCGCTCCATCGGAGCAGGCACCGGGCCCAACAGTTCAATGCCGGGCAAGCGCTGCTCGGTCACCAGCCGCTGCGCGGCGCTGCAGGCTTCGTCGAGAAAACCTTCGGCCTGCCCTGGCTTGTGCGCTTCGGCGCGCAGCAGGGCAAGGTGGGAATACGGTGGCAGGCCAGCGGCGCGGCGCTCGTCCAGCGCCTGTTCGGCAAAGGCGAAGTAGCCTTGCTCGGTCAACTGCACCAGCAGCGGGTGGTCGGCCAGGTGCGTCTGGATGACCACTTTGCCGGGTTCCTCGGCACGCCCCGCGCGCCCGGCGACCTGCACGATGAGCTGGGCCATGCGCTCGGTGGCGCGGAAGTCGCCGGAGAACAACCCGCCATCAGCATCGAGAATCGCGACCAAGGTCACCCGCGGAAAGTGATGCCCCTTGGCCAGCATCTGCGTCCCGACCAGGATGCTCGGCTGGCCGCGCTGAATGGTGCTGAACAAATTGTGCATCGCGTCCTTGCGCGCCGTGCTGTCGCGGTCGACCCGCAGGATCGGGTAATCGGGGAACAGTACCTTCAGACGTTCCTCGGCGCGCTCGGTGCCTGCACCTACCGGGCGCAAGTCGACATGGTCGCACTTGGGGCACTGGTGCGGCAGGCGTTCGTCGTACCCGCAATGGTGGCAGCGCAGTACGCCGGCGCGCTGATGCACGGTCATGCGGGCATCGCAGCGCGGGCATTCGCTGAGCCAGCCGCAGTCGTGGCACAGCAGCGTCGGGGCGAAACCGCGGCGGTTGAGGAAAACCAGCACCTGCTGGCCTGCTTCCAGTGTCTGGCGGATGGCCTGTTGCAGCGGGCCGCTGATGCCGCTGTCCAGCGGCAGGCTTTTCACATCCAGGCGTAGCATGCGTGGCGGGCGCGCACCTCCTGCGCGCTGGTTCATGCGCAGCAGGCGGTAGCGGCCGGTCAGGGCATTGTGCAGGGTTTCCAGCGAAGGGGTGGCCGAGCCGAGCAGGATCGGGATGTTCTCCTGGTGAGCGCGCACCATCGCCAGGTCGCGGGCGTGGTAGCGCAGGCCTTCCTGCTGCTTATAAGAGCCGTCATGTTCTTCGTCGATGATGATCAGGCCCGGGTTCTTCATGGGAGTGAACAGCGCCGAGCGCGTGCCGATGATGATATCCGCCTCGCCATCTCGCGCCGCCAGCCAGGCGTCGAGGCGTTCGCGGTCATTGACGGCCGAATGCACCAAGGCGATGCGTGCGTTGAAACGCTGTTCGAAACGCGCCAGGGTTTGCGGGCCGAGGTTGATTTCCGGGATGAGCACCAGCGCTTGCTTGCCGGCTTCCAGGGTTTCGCGGATCAGTTGCAGGTAGACCTCGGTCTTGCCGCTGCCGGTAACGCCGGCCAGGAGGAACGCATTGAAGCTGCCAAAGCCATCGCGCACGGCCTCGAAGGCCACTCGCTGTTCTTCGTTGAGCGGCAGTTCCGGCTGGGCCAGCCAGTGCTCATGGCGTTGATCTGGCAGGTGGCGGCGTACTTCGAGCTGAACCAAGTCCTTGGCCAGTAACAGGTCAAGGCTGTCCTTGTTAAGGTTGAGCTTGCTCAGCAGGCTGTGCGCAACGCCGTGCGGGTGTTGCGCCAGCGTTCTGAGGGCGTCCCGCTGGCGCGGTGCGCGGGCGATGCGCGGGTCTTCCAGGCGGGCACCTGGGGCCATGTGCCAGAAGCGCTCCTGACGCATCTCGGCCGGCTCGCCCTGGCGCAGCAAGGTGGGCAAGGCCCAGCTCAGGGTGTCGCCGAGGCTGTGCTGGTAGTACTGGGCCGTCCACAGGCACAGCTTGAACAGCGGCGCCGGCACCGGTGAAACCGGGTCGAGCAGGGCGCTGGCCGGTTTGAGCTTGTCGGCAGGGACCTCGCTGTGGTCGCAGACCTCCACCAGCACGCCGATCATCTCGCGGCGGCCGAACGGCACCCGGATGCGCATTCCCGGGGTGAGTGCCTGGTGCGCCATGCTCGCCGGCGCCCTGTAGTCGAACAGGCGACGCAGGGGGGAGGGCAGGGCAAGGCGCAGGATGACGTCGGACACGCGTAAGGTCTCGCAGGGCGTTTCGAAGACTGGCGAGCCTATCAGACGACAGTCGGTGCAAGCGACAACTTGCGTCGACGCGGCGCTCTGGTATTATTCCCCGCCTAATTACGTGCGGTATTCAACAATTGGTGTTGGGTGGCGGCACGCAGCTCGAGGAAGTGACCATGAAAGCTGATATTCATCCGAACTACGAAGCAGTTGCTGTGACCTGCAGCTGCGGCAACAAATTCGAAACCCGTTCGACCCTGGGCAGCACCCTGGCGATCGACGTTTGCAACCTGTGCCACCCGTTCTACACCGGTAAGCAGAAAGTGCTGGACACCGGTGGTCGCGTTCAGCGCTTCGCCGATCGCTTCGGTATGTTCGGTACCAAGAAGTAATCATGCGCATGGCGAATCCTTCGGGCTTCGCGTTGTTGCTGAAAAAGGCGCCCCTTGTGGGCGCCTTTTTTGTGGGCGCGCTCTGGCAAGTGCCGGCCCTGGCGTTTTGCCCATTGCCGGACAGGCCGCAGATCGTGGCGGTGCGTCAGGTGGTCGATGGCGATACCCTGCGCCTTACCGATGGTCGCAGCGTGCGCATGATTGGCATCAACGCCCCGGAGATAGGGCGCAAGGGGCGCACCAGCGAACCTTTTGCCGAGGCCGCCAAGCGGCGTTTGCAAGCCTTGGTCAAAGCCAGCGACGGCCGTGTCGGCTTGGTGCTCGGCGTCGAGCCCAAGGACAAGTACGGCCGCACGCTGGCACACGTTTACGCCCGCAGTGGCGACAATCTTGAAGCCCGATTGCTTGGCGAAGGGCTTGGCTATCGCGTCGCGGTTGCGCCCAATGTGCGTTTGGTGGCGTGCCAGCGAGTGGCCGAGCAATCGGCGCGCAAGGCAGGCGCTGGCCTTTGGCGCCCTTCACCGGTACTTCGCGCCAGCCAGGTTCGCCAGTCGGGCTTCGCGGTGATCGGCGGCAGCATCCGGAATATTGCACGCAATCGCGGTGGAGTCTGGCTGGAACTTGAAACTGACGTGGTGCTGCAGGTTCCCGCTCGTCTGCAACGCAACTTCCCCGTCGGCTTCTTCGATAACCTCAAAGGACGCCAGGTCGAGGCGCGGGGTTGGGTGCTGGATCGTTCCCGCAAGGGTGGGCTCAAGCCGGGGCAGCGACGCTGGGTGTTGCCAATCACCGATCCGAGCATGCTGGAACGCATTTCAAGCTGAAAAGATGTAGACATTTCGCTATTGGATTGTACACACTGTTGTTCGAATGCCCCCGTGTGTTATAGCGTAAAGTCGTAGGCTAAAGGCCTTGACACAAGTGACCGACCAGTCTTGTGGCTCCCCGGCTCTTTGCGTATCCTCGGCGGTCCGTCAGAACAGTAAATAGCGGAATGCCCACCATGTCAGACCTGAAAACCGCCGCTCTCGAATACCACGCTCAACCTCGTCCGGGGAAACTGAGCGTCGAGCTCTCCAAGCCCACCGCCACCGCCCGCGATCTCGCCCTGGCCTACAGCCCAGGTGTTGCAGAACCGGTGCGTGAAATCGGCCGTGATCCTGAGCTGGCCTACAAATACACTGGCAAGGGCAACCTTGTTGCAGTTATTTCCGATGGCACCGCCATCCTCGGTCTGGGTGACCTTGGCCCACTGGCTTCCAAGCCGGTCATGGAAGGCAAGGGCGTTCTGTTCAAGCGTTTCGCCGGTATCGACGTGTTCGATATCGAAGTCGAGTCGGAAAGCCCGCAAGCTTTCATCGACACCGTTCGCCGCATTTCGATCACCTTCGGTGGCATCAACCTCGAAGACATCAAGGCACCCGAGTGCTTCGAAATCGAGCGCACCCTGATCGAGCAGTGCGATATTCCGGTGTTCCACGATGACCAGCACGGCACCGCTATCGTTACCGCTGCCGGCATGATCAACGCCCTGGAAATCGCGGGCAAGAAGCTCGAAGACGCCAAGATCGTCTGCCTGGGTGCCGGCGCTGCCGCCATCTCTTGCATGAAGCTGCTGGTCAGCATGGGCGCCAAGGTCGAAAACATCTTCATGATCGACCGTAGCGGCGTGATCCACGCTGGCCGTGACGACCTGAACCAGTACAAGGCCCAGTTCGCTCACGCTACCGACAAGCGCACCCTGGCTGATGCCCTGGACGGTGCCGATGTGTTCGTTGGCCTGTCCGGCCCGAACCTGCTGAGCGCGGAAGGCCTGAAATCGATGGCTGCCAACCCGATCGTGTTCGCCTGCTCGAACCCGGACCCTGAGATCTCGCCAGAGCTGGCTCATGCCACCCGCAACGATGTGATCATGGCTACCGGTCGTTCCGACTACCCGAACCAGGTCAACAACGTGCTGGGCTTCCCGTTCATCTTCCGTGGTGCCCTGGACGTTCGCGCCAAGCGTATCAACGAAGAAATGAAGATCGCCGCCGCTATCGCCCTGAAGGACCTGGCCAAGCTGCCGGTGCCTAAGGAAGTTTGCGAAGCCTATGGCGTTGAAGGCCTGGAATTCGGCCGTGAGTACATCATTCCGAAGCCGCTGGACGCACGCCTGATCACCGTCGTTTCCGATGCCGTAGCCAAGGCTGCCATCGAATCCGGCGTGGCTACCCTGCCATATCCGAAGCACTACCCGCTCAACAGCGTTGACGAAGTATTCAACGGCTGAAGCAGGGTGCAAAAAAGAACCGGCTCATATGAGCCGGTTTTTTTTTGGGTTCAAGCTGCAAGCTGTCGGCTCAGAACAAATCCATGGGCGCCGCTTCATCGGCCGGCAGCGGGCTGCCCGGCGCTGCACCGTTGCCCAGTTCATCCACCGATGGTGGCGAATCTTCAGCCTTGAACAGTTCGAAATACGCGTTAGGCGTGCTCGGGGAGGCCGCACGGCCGCTGACCGGGTCGACACGCAGGCTGAGGATGCCTTCCGGTTCTGCAGGCGGGTGGTTGGGCTTGTCCTTCAGGGCCGCGCCCATGAAGCTCATCCAGATCGGCAGGGCAGCCGTCCCGCCGTATTCGCGGCGACCCAGGGTTTCCGGCTGGTCGAAACCGACCCAGACGGTAGTGACGTAATCGGCGTTGTAGCCGGAGAACCAGGCATCCTTGGACTCGTTGGTGGTGCCGGTCTTGCCCGCCAGGTCCGTACGACCCAGGGCCAGGGCGCGGCGCCCGGTCCCGCGTTTGATCACGTCCTGCAGCATGCTGGTGAGGATATAGGTGGTACGGCCATCGATGATCTGCTCGGCGGTTACCGGTGCCTGTGTGGCGGGTGCAGGCTGGCCAGGAACCGACGGTGCCTCTCCTGGCAGCGACGCCGTGCTGATCGGCTGCTCTGGTGCCGCCAGGCCTGCGTCGTCCTCGGCGCCCTGCGGCACGCGCGCAGGGTTGGCGGTGAACAGCGTCTCGCCGTTGCGGCTCTCGATGCGCTCGATCAGGTACGGGTTGATCTTGTAACCGCCGTTGGCGAAGGTGCTCCAGCCAGTGGCGATTTCCATGGGCGTCAGGGTCGCGGTGCCCAATGCCAGCGACAGGTTGGGCGGCAGATCCTGCTTGTTGAAGCCGAACTTGGTGATGTAGTCGATGGTGCGGCCTACGCCCATGGCCTGCAGCAAGCGGATCGATACCAGGTTGCGCGACTTGTACAGCGCTTCGCGCATGCGAATCGGGCCGAGGAAGGTGTTGGTGTCATTCTTGGGTCGCCATTCCTTGTCCAGGTATTCGTCGACGAACACGATCGGAGCGTCGTTGACCAGGCTGGCGGCGGTGTAGCCGCTGTCCAGCGCCGCGCTATAGATGAACGGTTTGAAGCTTGAGCCGGGCTGGCGCTTGGCCTGCATGGCGCGGTTGTAGTTGCTCTGCTCGAACGAGAAACCGCCAACCAGCGCACGGATGGCGCCGTTGTAAGGGTCCAGCGTGATCAGCGCGCTCTGCGCTGCCGGTACCTGGCTGAACTTGAGTTTGCCGTCGTCCAGCCGCTGCACGCGCACCAGGTCGCCAACCTGGGCCACGTCTGCCGGCGATTGTGGCGCCCGGCCCTGCGCATTGCTATTGATGAACGGGCGCGCCCACTTCATGGTGTCCCATGCGACATCTTCTTCCTTGCCGCCGCGGGTCAGTACTTTCAGCCCGCTTTTCTCAACCTGGGTAACGATGGCCGGCTCCAGCCCGCCCAAGGTGCGCTGCTTGTTCAATTCCTGCAGCCAGGCAGCCTGGCCTTTGCCCGGGAAGCGCGATTCAGGGCCGCGGTAGCCGTGGCGCTCATCATAATCGGACAGGCCACCGTGAACGGCCTTGTTGGCGATTTCCTGCATGTCGCTCGGCACTGTGGTGGTGACGCGGAAACCCTCGGTATACGCATCGCTGCCATAGCGGCCAACCATTTCGGCACGGGCCATCTCGGCGATGTAAGGCGCGTTAACCTCCGGCGCCGATACGTGGTAGCTGGCGTTGAGCGGTTCGGCCAGGGCGGCCTGGTAGCTCGCCTCGTCAATCTTGCCGAGCTTGTACATGCGGCCCAGGATCCAGTCGCGACGCTCTTTTGCACGCACCGGGTTGGCCAGAGGGTTGAAGCGCGACGGTGCCTTGGGCAGGCCGGCGATCATCGCCATCTGCGCCAGGCTCACGTCACGGATCGACTTGCCATAGTAAACCTGTGCGGCAGCGTCGATGCCGTAGGCGCGGTTGCCCAGGTAGATCTTGTTCACGTACAGCTCGAGGATCTCGTCCTTGGTCAGTTCGCGCTCGATCTGCAGGGCCAGGAGAATCTCGTTGGTCTTGCGCGAGAAGCTGCGCTCGCTGGTGAGGAAGAAGTTCTTCGCCACCTGCATGGTGATTGTGCTGCCGCCGGTCTGTATATGACCGGTTTTCACCAGTTGGGTCGCGGCGCGCATCAGGCTGGCCGGGTCAACGCCGTAGTGATTGAGGAAATTGTCGTCCTCGGCTGACAGAAGCGCCTGAATGAATTGCGGGGGAATGTCCGCGAAACGGATGGGCGAGCGGCGCATTTCGCCAAACTCGGCGATCAGCTTGCCATCGCTGCTGTACACCCTCAGGGGGATCTGCAACTGGATGCTTCTGAGCGAATCGACCGACGGCAGGTTGGGACTAAGATACAGAAACGCACCGCTCACACCGAGTACGAGCGCGCAGATGACTGCGACGAAAGACCACCAGAAGAACTTCAGCAGACGTATCAAGGCTTTTGGGTGTCCAGGTTGAGGGGTGAATTGCGCACGGAGCCGGCGGACGAAAAAACGCTGGGCATTATAAGCATTTTTCGCCTCGCCGGGTGACCGGCCGGGCGGCCCGCTGCACCTTCCGGCCATCAAGCCTTGGTGCTGGCGCGGGTTTCAGGGCTGTCACAAAGGAGCAGCGATGCTTGGACGCATTGGCAAGGATGCCGGTTCACTGTTGGGGGTTGAAATTGCCGTCGATTCGGTTCGGCTTGTACAACTGCAACGCAGAAAAGGGCGCTGTGAGCGTCTTGCCTGGGAGGTTGAGCGATTCGAGCCCGCAGGTGCTGCTGATTGGTGGCAAGTGCCTGATCGCGTCGTGGCGGCGCTGCGTAGCGCTTGTCGGCGCAGTGGCAGTCGCCAGCGCCGGGTCGCAGTGGCCCTGCCTGCCTCGCAGGTAATCTGCAAGTTGTGCCAGCTACCGGCAGACCAGCCAGTAGCCGAAATGGAGGCGCAACTTCTGGCTGATGCGGACAGGTTGTTTCCTTTCCCGCTGGAAGAGCTGGTGATGGACTTCCAGGTGTTGGGGGCTTCATGTGGGCAGGCTGGCGCGCGTGATGTTCTGGTGGTGGCCTGCCGGCAGACCCTGCTGCAGTCGTTGGAAGCGATTTTCGATGACGCTGGGTTGCTGCTGGAAGTCGTCGAGGTCGACAGCATCGCCTTGCGGCGAATGATGCCGCAACCGGGTGCAGACGGCTGCGCGCTGCTGCGCCTTGAGCCCGGCAGCGCTACGCTGCATTGCTGGTCACAGGGTGTATTGCCGCAGCGGCGCGAAGTGCCCCTGGGCCGGCTGGCCGAACTGTTTGTCGATGACCTGCAGGTGCAAGACCTGCTTCTGGCTGGGAGCCTGCAGCTTGAGCAAGGTCGGCTCGGTGACTTGATTGACCGGTTGGAAGTGCCTTATCGGGCGTTGCCCCAGGTGGCTGGCCTTGCATGTCACGACGACAACATGGCATTGGCGTCTGCCCTGGCGCTGGGAGCTTTGCGCTGATGCTGCGTATCAATCTTTTGCCCTGGCGCGAACAGCAACGCTTGGCGGCGCTTCGCCGTTTTCAGCTCATGCTGATTGGCAGCGTGGTGCTGGCACTCTGTGTTGTGTTGTTGATGGACCAGCTGGCGCGCCAGCGGGCGCAGCATCAGGCCGCTGCCAACCTGGGGTGCCAGGCCGCGATCGCGGGGCTCAATAGGCAGCTGGAGCAGCTTGACGTCATTCAGCAGGCCCTCGACGCAGCAAGGGCCCAAACCGCCTCGCTGGACGCTTTGTTTGCGGACCGAGGGCTTCTCACGGCGCTGTTCAGCGATCTGGAGCGGGCATTGCCCGAGGGCGTTCAGGTTGTCGAACTGAAGGTCGAGGGTGAGCGGTTGCACTTGGTTGGGCTGGCCGCTTCCAGCGCTGTGATAGCGCAATTGATGCGTGATCTCGGGCGCTCCGGGATATTGCTCGACCTGGAATTGAAGCGGATCAAGAGCTTGCCTGCTGGTGAAGAGTTTTTGCTGCTGGCGCGGATGTCGGACTCTTGGTCGTGAAGCTGCGCGTGCGTCTGGACTGGCAGGCCCTGGTAGCTCGCTCGCGCTTGTTCCGATGTGCCCTGCCGATAGCCGCGGCGTGCCTGGTGCTTGCGGTCGGCTGCCTGATTCGTTGGCCGGAATGGCGGCAACTGCAGCAGGCAGCGCAGGTAAACCAAAGGGCCCTCAACGACAAGCATCATGCCAAGGCCACCCAGGTGTTGGCGCATGTGCATGCACCGCAAGCGCTGAGTGAAGCCCAGCGGCACCTGCACGATATGCGATGGCGCCTGGCGGCCGGGGGCGAAATCAGCGATCTGCTCGATCAGTTGGCCGCGTCGGGGCATGTGCATGGGCTGCATTTCGAGCAACTTGAGGTACTGGATGAGCAGAAGAAGGCAGGTTTCGCACGAACGCCGCTGGATGTGCAGGTAGTTGGGCGTTACGCGGCGTTGCGACTTTGGCTCGATGAGTGGCTTGGGCAGGTTCGCCTGCTGCGTGTCGGCGACATGCATCTGGCCGATGCTCAAGGCAGGCCCGGCTTGCTGCGATTGAGGCTGCGGGTTGACGCCTTCCACGCCGATGGGCCGGTGGCAGAGCCGGAATCATTGGCTTGGATACCCGCCCGGGGTGAGGTCTTGCCAGCGGTTCTCGATCCGTTTTCGACGTGGTCGGGTCGCGTTGTCAGGCGAGGGCTCGCCTCTGTCCCGCTGGCTCAGCTGGAAATGGTCGGAAGCTTGTCCCGGGGCATGGAGCATGAGGCTTTGCTGTCATCTGCCGGGCGGCTCTATCGCGTGCGTTCCGGTGACCGTCTGGGGCGCGATGGGGGGCTGGTGGAACGCGTGGATGAGCACCAGGTAACGGTGCGCGAGCGGTTGTTCGTGGGCGGCACTTGGCGCGAGCGCACGGCATTTCTGAGGCTCAGGCAGGGCGTGGACGGGGAGATCAGGGAAGATCATGAACAGGTTGATGAAGTGGGTGGTGGTGGCTTTGCTGCCGATGCCGTTGCTGGCGGCAACGCCTTATCGGGGTGAGCCGATTTCGCTGAACTTCCAGGACGTGGAAGTGCGCCTGGTGTTGCAGGTGCTGGCCGACTATGCCGGCATCAACCTGGTCGCCAGCGACACTGTGCAGGGCAGTATTACCTTGCGTCTGCAGGATGTTCCCTGGGATCAGGCTTTGGAGCTGGTGTTGCGCAGCAAGGGCCTGGCCCGGCGCGAAGAGGGCAAGGTGCTGTTGGTGGCGCCAGCGGCTGAGCTGGCCGAACAAGCCCTGGGCGCGCGTATAGGCTTGGAGCTGGACGCCCAATCGCAGCCGTTGCGCCGCGAGTTGCTGCCGATACACCACGCCGAGGCCTCAGAGCTTGCCGAATTGCTGCTGGCCACGCTGGCCGATGACGGCATTCTGACGGGGCGCGGTAGTTTGAATGTGGATGTGCGCACCAATACGCTGGTGGCGCACCAGCCTGAGGAGCGGCTTGCCGAGCTGCGCCAGTTGGTGGCGCAACTGGATGTGCCGGTACGGCAGGTAGAGATCGAGGCGCGCATCGTCGAGGCCAATGTCGATTACGAGAAAAGCCTTGGGGTGCGCTGGGGCCCGCGGCTCTACAGCGAAGCTGCTGTTTTGGGCAAGGACGTGTTTGTCGATCTTGGGGTGGAACGGGCCGGTTCCAGCATTGGCCTGGGGGTGTTGCGTGGGAGCGTGCTGCTGGACCTTGAACTCAGCGCCATGGAGAAGACCGGCAATGGTGAAATCATCTCCCAGCCCAAGGTGGTCACCGCCAATAAGGAAACCGCCCGCATCCTCAAAGGCACCGAAGTCCCTTACCAGGAGACCACGAAGAGTGGCGCTACCTCGGTTGCATTCCGCGAGGCTTCGCTGTCGTTGGAGGTCACTCCGCAGATTACGCCGGACGGCAAGGTGATCATGACGGTCAAGGTGACCAAGGACGAGCCTGATTTCGTCAATGCCTTGAACGATGTGCCGCCGATCCGCAAGAACGAGGTCAATGCCAAGGTACGGGTAGCTGACGGGGAAACCATCGTCATTGGCGGTGTGTATTCGACCACGCAAAACAATGTGGTCGACAAGGTGCCATTTTTCGGTGATCTGCCGTATGTTGGGCGGCTGTTTCGACGCGATGCATTACAAGAGAAAAAATCCGAGCTGCTGGTCTTCCTGACTCCGCGTATCATGAATGACCAGGCGATTGCTGTGAGTCGTTGATTCTGTGCGAAATTTGATACTTGTAGGGCCCATGGGCGCTGGAAAAAGCACCATCGGGCGCCTGTTGGCCAAAGAGCTGCGCCTGCTGTTCAAAGATTCCGACAAGGAAATCGAACTGAAAACAGGCGCCAACATCCCGTGGATCTTCGACAAAGAAGGCGAGCCGGGCTTCCGTGATCGTGAGCAGGCGATGATCGCCGAGCTCTGCGCGCTCGATGGCGTGGTCGTGGCGACCGGCGGCGGCGCGGTGATGCGCGAGGCCAACCGCCAGGCCCTGCACCATGGTGGCCGGGTGATCTACCTGCATGCCTCGGTGGAACAGCAGGTCGGGCGTACTGCGCGCGATCGCAATCGCCCTTTGCTGCGTACTGCCAATCCGGAGGCGACTTTGCGTAGCCTTCTTGAAGCACGCGACCCGCTCTACCGTGAGATCGCCGACATCGTGGTTGAAACCGACGAACGGCCCCCGCGCATGGTCGTACTGGATATTCTCGAGCGCTTGCAGCAGTTGCCGCCCCGGTAGGCCGGGACTATTCTCGGCCAGCGCCGAGGCGAGGTTCAACGTTACCGCGTGGGTCGCTCAGCCGACGCCGCGCCCAAGTACATTGTGGGGATACATGCAGACACTAAAGGTCGACCTGGGCGAGCGCAGCTACCCGATCTACATTGGCGAAGGCCTGCTTGAGCAGCCAGAACTGCTGGCGCCGCACATTGCCGGCCGGCAGGTTGCCATCGTTTCCAACGAGACCGTCGCGCCCCTGTATCTCGAACGTCTCAGCAAGACGCTGGGTGCCTATTCGGTGCTGCCAGTGATCCTCCCGGATGGCGAAGCCCACAAAAACTGGGAAACCCTGCAGTTGATTTTCGACGGCCTCCTCACGGCCCGGCACGACCGCCGCACCACGGTGGTGGCCCTCGGTGGTGGCGTTATCGGCGACATGGCCGGCTTCGCTGCGGCGTGCTATCAGCGCGGCGTCGATTTCATCCAGGTACCGACCACCCTGCTGTCCCAGGTCGACTCCTCTGTCGGCGGCAAGACCGGCATCAACCATCCGCTGGGCAAGAACATGGTGGGTGCGTTCTACCAGCCCAACGCCGTGCTGATCGACACCACCACCCTCAACACCCTGCCCGAGCGCGAGCTGTCGGCGGGCCTGGCCGAAGTGATCAAGTACGGGCTGATCTGCGACAAGCCCTTCCTTGGTTGGCTCGAGGACAATATCAAGGCTTTGCGCGCCCTCGAGCCAGCGGCGCTGACCGAAGCAATCCAGCGCTCGTGTGCAGCCAAGGCTGCGGTGGTCGGGGCTGACGAACGTGAGTCTGGTGTGCGCGCAACGCTCAACCTGGGGCATACCTTCGGGCATGCCATCGAAACGCACATGGGCTACGGTGTCTGGTTGCACGGCGAGGCCGTGGCAGCGGGTACGGTGATGGCCCTGGAGATGTCGATGCGTCTGGGCTGGATCGATCAGTCCGAGCGCGATCGCGCAATCCGTCTGCTGCAGGATGCAGGTTTGCCGGTGGTGCCACCACAGGAAATGACCCCGGCGCATTTCATGGAGCATATGGCGGTCGACAAAAAGGTGATCGATGGGCGTTTGCGTCTGGTGCTCCTGCGCCAGATGGGCGAAGCCGTGGTTACCGACGACTATCCGAAAGAGATTCTTCAGGCCACGCTGTCGGCGGATTACCGCGCGATCGTGGCCCAGCTTTGAGGTTGTGACAGCGCAATGACCAGTTTGCATGCCGATGAGGCGTTTCTCGACCATTACCAGTTGAGCCACGATCCGTTCGCGCCGCGTGTGCCCGGCTTCAAGTTTTTCCCTGCCCAGCGCAAGCCTGTGCTCGGCCAACTGCACCACCTGGCCCGTTACAGCCAGCTGATGCTGGTGGTTACAGGCCCGGTCGGCAGCGGCAAGACGTTGTTGCGCCAGGCCTTGGTGGCCAGCACCAACAAGCAGTCGGTGCAGAGCGTCGTGGTATCGGCGCGCGGCGCCAGCGATGCTGCCAGCGTGCTGGGCCAGGTGGCCCAGGCGCTGGACGTGGCTCCGGCGGAAGTTCAGGCGATCCTCTCCAAGGTGGTACAGCTTGCCCTCACCGGGCAGGAAGTCTATTTACTGGTGGACGATGCGGAACAACTCGACGAGTCGGCACTCCAAGCGTTGCTGGAGCTGGCGGCAGGTGTCCCGGAGGGGCGCCCGCACGTGTTCCTGTTCGGCGAAGCGTCGCTGATCGCCGGGTTGGATGAGATCCATGTCGAGGAAGAGCGTTTCCACGTCATCGAACTCGCCCCCTACAGCGAGGAAGAGACCCGCGAGTACCTGGAGCAGCGCCTGGAAGGTGCAGGCCGGGGCATCGAGGTGTTCACCCATGAGCAGATCGTCGATATTCATGAACACTCCGACGGTTGGCCTGGCAACATCAACCAGGTCGCCCGCGATACCTTGATCGAAGCCATGATCGCCAGCCGTAGTACGGCGAAGCGACCAACCATGGGGTTCAAAATGCCTAAGAAACACGTGCTCGCGCTGTCCGCTGTCGTTGTAGTGGCCGTTGCTGCCGCGGTTCTCATGCCCAAGAAAAGCGACAAGGCGGCTACGGATGCGCCCGCAGCCCAAGCCCAATTGCCGCTGGGGGAAGCAAAGCCCGCTGACCCGGCCATCGAATTCTCAGGCTCGTCGCAGCCGATGCCACTGCCCCTGGTTGGCCAGTCGCAGCCGGTGATGCGCGAGCCGCTGGCGCAGGCCGCCGGCATGGGGGATGGTGAAGAAGGTGGCCCGGCGGACAGCACTGCGCTGCAGCCAGGCAATCC
Organism: Pseudomonas sp. BNK-30; assembly: GCF_047456185.1. Taxonomy (NCBI): domain Bacteria; kingdom Pseudomonadati; phylum Pseudomonadota; class Gammaproteobacteria; order Pseudomonadales; family Pseudomonadaceae; genus Pseudomonas; species Pseudomonas sp. BNK-30. Next base: position 4,435,260 of record NZ_CP179904.1, on the reverse strand, counting down.
GCCAACGGTAACGACCATCGCACCACCGCAGGGTGAAGCTGCAGGCCCCGCACCGACCATGGCTCAGGCTACCACCAGTACGCCGCCGGCCCAGCCGGTTGCGCCTGTGCAGAAGCCGGTAGCAACCCAGCCGGCCAAGCCGGTTGCACCCGCCAAGCCCGCTCCTGCACCGACCCAGGTTGCCACTGCCAAGCCCGCTGCCAAACCTGCAACAGGCGGCAGCGGTAACAGCGGCTGGTACTCCGGTCAGAAGCCTGGCAATTATGTAGTGCAGATCCTTGGTACCAGCTCCGAAGCGTCGGCGCAGGCCTTCGTCAAGGCGCAGGGTGGCGACTATCGCTACTTCAAGAAAAGCCTGCAGGGCAAGCCGCTCTACGTGGTCACCTATGGTAGCTTCGCCAACCGCGATGCAGCGGTTGCGGCAATCAAGAACTTGCCAGCGAAGGTTCAGGCTGGTAAACCTTGGCCACGTACTGTCGCCAGCGTCCAACAAGAGCTGGCCACGGCCCGCTGATACCTTCCGGGCGGCACCACCCCGCCGCCCAGTTGCTGAGCGATAACTGACTTTCGTCTAGCCTGCTGCGCCCGAGCGCGGCAGGCTTTTCTGTCCCAGGCTGCCGGCCACAAGCCAATCTTGCAGTCATGGCTGAAACGCTTCAGACTCGAGCCAAGCCGCTATCACGGCGCATGGCGCAAAAACATTCAAAATTGCGACATAAATTTTCAATGGTGAGACATGAAAATTTGTGGGCATCGCTGTCGCTGTGCAACAATGGTTTTCCATGGCCACCGCAAAAAAGCTGGCATTTGATCGGCGTGGATGGTAAGTGGTTGTTAAAAAAGAGATTTGCCTCCGGTTGAGAGGTGAACCTGGTGAGAAAGTGTCTATGAAAACAGGTCTGTACCATCCCGAAGAATTCAAGGACAACTGTGGTTTTGGCCTGATCGCCCATATGACGGGCGAACCGAGCCACCACCTTCTGCAAACGGCCATGCAGGCCCTGACTTGCATGACCCACCGTGGCGGCATCAACGCCGACGGCAAGACCGGTGACGGTTGCGGTCTGCTCATGCAGAAACCCGATCAATTCCTGCGTGCCGTGGCCCAGGAGCACTTTGCCGTCGAGCTGCCCAAGCAGTACGCCGTTGGCATGGTGTTCTTCAATCAGGACCCGGTAAAAGCCGAAGCCGCTCGCGCCAACATGGATCGCGAAATCATCGCTGCCGGCCTGACCCTGGTTGGCTGGCGCAAAGTCCCGATCGACACCAGCGTGCTCGGCCGCCTGGCGCTGGAGCGGCTGCCGCAGATCGAACAGGTGTTCATCGGCGGTGAAGGCCTGAGCGATCAGGAATTCGCCATCAAGCTGTTCAGTGCCCGTCGCCGTTCGTCCGTGGCCAACGCCCACGACGCCGACCACTACATCTGCAGCTTCTCGCACAAGACCATCATCTACAAAGGCCTGATGATGCCGCGCGATCTCGCGGCCTTCTATCCCGACCTGGACGACGAGCGCCTGCAAACCGCGATCTGCGTGTTCCACCAGCGCTTCTCCACCAACACCCTGCCGAAATGGCCGCTGGCGCAGCCGTTCCGCTTCCTCGCCCACAATGGCGAGATCAACACCATCACCGGTAACCGCAACTGGGCGATGGCCCGTCGCACCAAGTTCGCCAACGACCAGATCCCCGACCTCGAAGAGCTCGGCCCGCTGGTCAACCGCGTAGGCTCCGACTCCTCGAGCATGGACAACATGCTGGAGCTGATGGTCACCGGCGGTATCGACCTGTTCCGCGGCGTGCGCATGCTGGTACCGCCAGCCTGGCAGAACGTCGAGACCATGGACGCCGACCTGCGCGCCTTCTACGAATACAACTCCATGCACATGGAACCGTGGGACGGCCCGGCCGGCATCGTCATGACCGAAGGCCGTCATGCGGTCTGCCTGCTTGACCGCAACGGCCTGCGCCCGGCGCGCTGGGTGACCACCAAGAATGGCTATATCACCCTGGCGTCGGAAATCGGCGTGTGGGACTACAAGCCTGAAGATGTCATCGCCAAGGGCCGTGTCGGCCCAGGCCAGATCTTCGCGGTGGATACCGAGACCGGCCACATCCTCGACACCGATGCCATTGACAACCGCCTGAAGTCGCGCCACCCGTACAAGCGCTGGCTGCGTCAGCACGCCTTGCGCATCCAGGCGACGCTCTCCGACGACCAGGGCGCGGCCAGCTACGACGCTGACCAGCTCAAGCAGTACATGAAGATGTTCCAGGTCACTTTCGAAGAGCGTGACCAGGTACTGCGCCCACTCGGCGAGCAAGGCCAGGAAGCGGTCGGTTCGATGGGTGACGACACGCCAATGGCCGTGCTGTCGCAGCGCGTGCGTTCGCCTTACGACTTCTTCCGCCAGCAGTTCGCCCAAGTTACCAACCCGCCGATCGACCCGCTGCGCGAAGCGATCGTCATGTCGCTGGAGATCTGCCTGGGTGCCGAGCGCAACATCTTCCAGGAATCTCCTGAGCATGCCTCGCGGGTAATCCTCAGCTCCCCGGTCATCTCGCCCGCCAAGTGGCGTTCGTTGATGAACCTGGAGCGCGAAGGCTTCGACCGTCAGCTGATCGACCTCAACTACGAAGAAGGCATCGGCCTGGAAGCGGCCATCCGCAACATCGCCGATCAGGCTGAAGAAGCGGTGCGCGCTGGCAAGACCCAACTGGTGCTCAGCGACCGCTACATCGCCCCGGGCAAGCTGCCGGTGCACGCTTCGTTCGCCGTTGGCGCGGTCCACCACCGCCTGACGGAAAAAGGCCTGCGTTGCGACAGCAACATCCTGGTCGAAACCGCCACTGCCCGTGACCCGCACCACTTCGCCGTGCTGCTGGGCTTCGGCGCCTCTGCGGTGTACCCGTACCTGGCGTATGAAGTGCTGGCCGACCTGATCCGCACCGGCGAAGTGCTGGGCGACCTGGACGAGGTCTTCAAGTACTACCGCAAAGGCATCTCCAAGGGCCTGCTGAAGATCCTGTCGAAGATGGGCATCTCCACCATCGCCTCCTACCGTGGCGCTCAGCTGTTCGAGGCCGTAGGCCTGGCCGAAGAAGTGGTCGGCCTGAGCTTCAAAGGCGTGTCCAGCCGCATCAAGGGTGCGCGTTTCGTCGACCTCGAGGGCGACCAGAAGCTGCTCGCCGCTGAAGCCTGGAGTGCGCGCAAGCCGATCCAGCAGGGTGGCCTGCTCAAGTTCGTCCACGGTGGCGAGTACCACGCCTACAACCCGGATGTGGTCAATACCCTACAGGCCGCCGTGCAGCAGGGCGACTACGCCAAGTTCAAGGAGTACACCACGCTGGTCGACCAGCGCCCGGTGTCGATGATCCGCGACCTGCTGAAAGTGAAGGTGGCCGACGAGGCCCTGCCGCTGGATCAGATCGAGCCGCTGGAGGCGATCCTCAAACGCTTCGACTCCGCCGGTATCTCGCTGGGTGCGCTGTCGCCAGAGGCTCACGAAGCGCTGGCCGAGGCGATGAACCGCCTGGGCGCGCGCTCCAACTCCGGTGAGGGCGGTGAAGACCCCTCGCGCTATGGCACCATCCGCAGCTCCAAGATCAAGCAGGTGGCCACCGGCCGCTTCGGTGTGACCCCGGAATACCTGGTCAATGCCGAAGTGCTGCAGATCAAGGTTGCCCAGGGCGCCAAACCGGGCGAGGGCGGCCAGTTGCCCGGCGGCAAGGTCAACGGCCTGATCGCCAAGCTGCGCTATGCGGTACCGGGCGTGACCCTGATCTCGCCGCCACCGCATCACGATATCTACTCGATCGAAGACCTGGCCCAGCTGATCTATGACCTCAAGCAGGTCAACCCCCAAGCCCTGGTGTCGGTCAAGCTGGTGGCAGAGGCTGGCGTTGGCACCATCGCTGCTGGTGTGGCCAAGGCCTACGCCGACCTGATCACCATCTCCGGTTATGACGGTGGTACCGGTGCTTCGCCGCTGACCTCGATCAAGTACGCCGGCGCCCCGTGGGAGCTTGGCCTGGCCGAAACCCACCAGACCCTGCGCGGCAACGACCTGCGCGGCAAGGTACGGGTACAGACCGACGGCGGCCTGAAAACCGGCCTGGATGTGATCAAGGCCGCCATCCTCGGCGCCGAAAGCTTTGGCTTCGGTACCGCACCGATGATCGCCCTGGGCTGCAAGTACCTGCGCATCTGCCACCTGAACAACTGCGCCACTGGCGTGGCCACGCAGAACGACAAGCTGCGCAAGGACCACTACATCGGCACCGTCGACATGGTGATCAACTTCTTCACCTTCGTCGCCGAGGAGACGCGCGAGTGGCTGGCCAAGCTGGGTGTGCGTAGCCTGGGCGAGCTGATCGGCCGCACCGACCTGCTCGACGTGCTGCCAGGCGATACCGAGCGCCAGCACTACCTGGACCTGTCGCCGCTGCTGGGCAGCTCGCACATCCCGGCTGACAAGCCGCAGTTCTGCGAAGTCGACAAGAACCCGCCCTTCGACAAGGGCGAGCTGGCCGAGAAGATGGTCGAAATGGCCCTGCCGGCCATTCGCGATCAGGCCGGTGGCGAGTTCGCGCTCGACATCTGCAACTGTGACCGCTCCATTGGTGCGCGCATCTCCGGCGAAATCGCCAAGCTGCACGGCAACCAGGGCATGGCCGCAGCGCCGATCACCTTCCGCTTCACGGGTACTGCGGGCCAGAGCTTCGGCGTGTGGAACGCCGGTGGTCTGAACCTGTACCTGGAAGGAGACGCCAACGACTACGTCGGCAAAGGCATGACCGGTGGCAAGGTCACCATCGTGCCGCCAGCCGGCAGCCCGTTCGAAACTCAGCACAGCGCCATCGTCGGCAACACCTGCCTGTACGGCGCCACGGGCGGCAAGCTGTTCGCCGCCGGCACCGCGGGCGAGCGCTTCGCTGTGCGTAACTCCGGCGCCCATGCTGTTGTCGAGGGTACTGGCGATCACTGCTGTGAATACATGACCGGTGGCTTTGTCTGCGTTCTGGGCAAGACCGGTTACAACTTCGGCTCTGGCATGACTGGCGGCTTCGCCTACGTGCTCGACATGGACAACAGCTTCGTCGACAAGCTCAACCACGAGCTGGTGGAAATCCAGCGTATCAGTGGTGAAGCGATGGAAGCCTACCGTAGCCACCTGGCGCGGGTCCTTGGCGAATACGTGGAAGAAACCGGCAGCGAGTGGGGGCGTGAGCTCTCGGAAAACCTGGACGACTATGTGCGGCGCTTCTGGCTGGTCAAGCCGAAGGCGGCCAACCTCAAGCAACTGCTGTCCAGCACCCGTGCCAACCCGCAGTAAAAACAGCTGCAAGTGGCAAGCCTCAAGCTGCGAGTAATAGCAGCTCGAGGTTTGCCCGGCTTAAGTGATCGTCTTGCGGCTTGCAGCTTGTAGCTTGCAGCTGCTGTTAAGAGGTTTTGAAAAATGGCTGAACGTCTGAGTAACGACTTCCAGTTCATCGAAGTGGGCCGCAAGGACCCGAAGAAAAAGCTGCTGCGCCAACGCAAGAAGGAGTTCGTGGAAATCTACGAGCCTTTCAAGCCCCAGCAGTCCGTAGAGCAGGCACACCGCTGCCTGGGCTGCGGTAACCCTTATTGCGAGTGGAAGTGCCCGGTGCACAACTTCATCCCGAACTGGTTGAAGCTGGTCTCCGAAGGCAACATCCTGGCTGCGGCGGAACTCTCGCACCAGACCAACACCCTGCCGGAAGTCTGCGGCCGTGTGTGCCCGCAGGACCGCCTGTGCGAGGGTGCCTGCACCCTGAACGATGGCTTCGGCGCGGTGACCATCGGTTCGGTCGAGAAGTACATCACCGACACCGCCTTCGCCATGGGTTGGCGCCCGGACATGTCCAAGGTCAAACCGACCGGCAAGCGCGTTGCCATCATCGGTGCTGGCCCGGCAGGCCTGGGCTGTGCCGACGTGCTGGTGCGCGCCGGGGTTACCCCGGTGGTGTTCGACAAGAACCCGGAAATCGGCGGCTTGCTGACCTTCGGCATCCCTGAGTTCAAGCTGGAAAAGACCGTGCTGAGCAATCGTCGCGAAGTCTTTACCGGCATGGGTATCGAGTTCCGCCTGAACACCGAAGTGGGCACCGACATCACCATGGAACAGCTGCTCGCCGAGTACGACGCCGTGTTCATGGGCATGGGTACCTACACCTACATGAAAGGCGGCTTCCCGGGCGAGGACCTGCCGGGCGTGCATGACGCGCTGGACTTCCTGATCGCCAACGTCAACCGCAACCTGGGCTTCGAGAAGTCGCCGCAAGACTTCGTCGACATGCAGGGCAAGAAGGTCGTGGTGCTGGGCGGTGGCGACACCGCAATGGACTGCAACCGCACCTCGATCCGCCAGGGCGCCAAGGCGGTGACCTGTGCCTACCGTCGTGACGAAGCCAACATGCCGGGCTCGCGCAAAGAGGTGAAGAACGCAAAGGAAGAAGGCGTGAAATTCCTCTACAACCGTCAGCCGATCGCCATTGTCGGTGAAGACAAGGTCGAAGGCGTGAAGGTGGTCGAGACCCGTCTTGGCGAGCCTGATGCCCGTGGTCGTCGCAGCCCTGAGCCAATCCCGGGTTCCGAAGAAATCCTCCCGGCGGACGCCGTGGTGATCGCTTTCGGCTTCCGCCCAAGCCCGGCACCTTGGTTCGAGCAGCATGGCATCCAGATGGACAGCCAAGGCCGCGTGGTGGCCCCGGAGAAAGGCAAGTTCAAGCACCAGACCAGCAACCCGAAAATCTTTGCCGGTGGCGATATGGTGCGCGGTTCGGACCTGGTGGTGACCGCCATCTTCGAAGGTCGTACCGCTGCCGAAGGTATCCTGGATTACCTCGAAGTCTGATGTGACCGATGGGGCCGCACAGCGGCCTCATCGCTTTTTGTATACAAAATTGCTTGATCCACGGCACCCAATAGACAAAACGCATGGTCTCAACCGTGCCTTTTGCGCTGGCGTCTGAGAAAATGCCCGCACTTTTTTGCCGGATGCCGACATGACTGCCCTGAAGAACGATCGTTTCCTGCGTGCACTGCTCAAGCAACCCGTAGACGTCACCCCTGTATGGATGATGCGCCAGGCCGGCCGTTACCTGCCGGAATACCGCGCCAGCCGCGCCAAGGCCGGTGACTTCATGAGCCTGTGCATGAACCCGCAGTTCGCCTGCGAGGTCACCCTGCAGCCGCTGGAGCGCTACCCGCTTGACGCAGCGATCCTGTTCTCGGACATCCTCACCATTCCCGATGCCATGGGCCTGGGCCTGTACTTCGAGACCGGCGAAGGTCCGCGCTTCAAGAAGGTCATCAGCACCCCGGCCGACATCGAAGCCCTGCCAATCCCTGATCCGCAGAAAGACCTCGGCTACGTGATGAATGCCGTCAGTACCATTCGGCGCGAGCTCAACGGCCGTGTGCCGCTGATCGGTTTCTCCGGCAGCCCGTGGACCTTGGCCACCTACATGGTCGAAGGTGGTTCGTCCAAAGACTTCCGCAAGACCAAGGCGATGGCCTACGACAACCCGCAAGCCCTGCACCTGCTGCTGGACAAGCTGGCACAGTCGGTCACCAGCTACCTCAACGGGCAGATCCTGGCCGGCGCCCAAGCCGTGCAGATCTTCGACACCTGGGGCGGCAACCTGTCGGCGGCGGCGTATCAGGAGTTCTCCCTGGCCTACATGCGCAAGATCGTCAGCGGCCTGATCCGTGAGCACGATGGGCGCAAGGTGCCAGTAATCCTGTTCACCAAGAACGGCGGCCTGTGGCTGGAGAGCATCGCCGAAGCCGGCGCTGATGCCCTGGGCCTGGACTGGACCTGCGAGATCGGCGACGCCCGCCGCCGCGTTGGCGACAAGGTTGCCCTGCAAGGCAACATGGACCCGACCGTGCTGTACGCCAAGCCTGAGGCCATTCGCAACGAAGTGGCACGGATCCTGGCGAGCTATGGCAAGGGTACCGGCCATGTGTTCAACCTGGGTCACGGCATTACGCCGGAGGTCGACCCGGAGCATGCAGGTGTGTTCATCAACGCCGTGCATGAGCTGTCGGCGCAGTATCACCAGTGATCTGAATGGCAGTCAGTCAAGCGATTTGGGGCCGCTTTGCGGCCCATCGCCGGCAAGCCGGCTCCCACAGGTACGGCGCACAGCTCAACAACTGCGCGGTCCTTGTAGGAGCCGGCTTGCCGGCGGGCCGTTTTTTGTTGCATTAAGTTTTAATTCAGCGATTGTCGCTAATCTGGTCCCATCGAAACCGAAACAGGACCCGATCCTCATGAAAGCTCGTTACTTCGCTCTGATTCTCGCCCCCTTGTTCAGTACCGCTGCCTTGGCCGCCGGCTATACCGGCCCGGGCGCCCAGTCGGTGACTACCGTCGCTGCTGCCAATGACGCAGCCGATGACACCCCCGTGGTGCTGCAGGGTTATGTCACCAAGAAGATCAACAACGACGACAAGTACGAATTCAAGGACAACACCGGCACCATCACCGTTGAAATCGACGATGAAGACCTGCCGCCGACGCCGTTCAACGACAAGACCAAGGTCAAGCTGACCGGCGAGGTGGAAAAGCACCTGATGAGCCGTGAAGTGGATGTGGATATTGTCGAGATCGTGAACTGATCTGAAGCCCCAATCGCCGGCAAGCCGGCCCCCACAGGTATCCCACTGCCCTTGAATACAGTGGTTTACCTGTGGGGGCCGGCTTGCCGGCGATTGGGCTGCACAGAGCAGCCCTGTTTCAGGCAGCCTTGGGCGCCAGCTTGCTAAGGTGCAACGCCACCAGCAACGCCACCGCCAGGAGGCTGCCGATGAACAGCCCGATGCCACTCCAGCCCCATTGGTGCCAGAACACCCCGCCTGCCGTCCCCGCCACACTCGACCCCGCGTAATAGCAGAACAGGTACAGCGAAGACGCCTGGCCCTTGGCCTTCAGCGCTCGGCGGCCGATCCAGCTGCTGGCCACCGAATGCGCTCCGAAGAAGCCGAAGGTAAAGATCAGCATGCCGACGATAATCATCACCAGTGGGTTGGCCAATGTCATCAACAGCCCGCCCGCCATGACCAGAATGCTCGCCCAGAACACCCGGCGGCGCCCCAGTTTATCTGCCAGCGCACCCACTTGTGCCGAGCTGTAGATACCCGACAGATAGACCACCGAGAGCAAACCGACCAGCGCCTGGTTCATGTGATACGGCTCGGCGAGCAGCCGATAGCCTATGTAGTTGAACAGGGTGACGAATGCGCCCATCAACAGGAAGGCTTCGAGGAACAGCCAGGGCAGACCCGCGTCCTTGAAGTGCATGACGAAGCCATCCAGCAGGCTGCGCGGTTTGAGCGTCTGCGCCCTGAAATTGCGCGATTCGGGCAGCACCTTCCAGAACACCAGCGCTGCGATCAGGGCCAAACCACCGATGGTCAGCATTGCCGTGTGCCAGCTGACGAAGTCGATCAGCACGCCTGTGATCAGCCGACCGCTCATGCCGCCGATGGCATTGCCACCGATATACAAGCCCATGGCCAGGCCGATGTGCTGCGGGTGGATTTCTTCACTCAGGTAGGTCATCGCCACAGCTGCCAGGCCGCTCAGCGACAGGCCGACCAGCGCCCGCGTGGCGAGTACGCCTTCCCAGGTCGGCATCACTGCGCTGACCATGGTCGATAACGCGGCGCAGAGCAGCGCGAATACCATCACCGGCTTGCGCCCGATGCGGTCGGAAATCGGCCCGGTGATCAGCAGGCCGAACGCCAGCATGCCGGTCGACACCGACAGTACCAGGCTGCTCTGCGCGGCATTGATCGAAAACTCCTGCGACAGCAGCGGCATCATCGGCTGCACGCAATACAGCAGGGCGAAGGTCGCGAAGCCGCCGCTGAACAGGGCCAATACGGTCTTCATGAAGACAGGGGTGCCTTTCTCGATCCAGATTTCGTTCAGCGGGGCAGGCTCGGGGTCGGCAGGAAGGGGGGCTACAGCAGTTTTCACGGGCGGGTACCTCTGGCGCAATGGAAAAAGCATATAGCTGCCTAATGATTAGATCCAATATATTGTTCGACCTATTTAAGACGTTTTGCGACTTGTTCTGGAGGCCCCATGGAACTGCGCCACCTGCGTTATTTCATTGCCGTTGCCGAAGAGCTGCACTTCGGGCGGGCGGCCCAGCAGTTAGGCATTTCTCAGCCCCCCCTGAGTCAGCAGATTCAGGCTTTGGAACAGGAGTTGGGCGCGCGCCTGTTCGAACGTACCAATCGTCGGGTCGAGCTGAGTGAGGCCGGTCGGCTGTTCCTCGAGGAAGCCCGTCAGGTACTTGCGCAGGTAGAGAAGGCGGCCGATGTTGCGCGCCGTGCGCAACTGGGTGAGCTGGGCGAAATGAAGATCGGCTTTACCTCGTCGGCCCCTTTTACCTCGAAGATCCCCAAGGCGATTCATGCCTTCCGCCAGCGCTTCCCGGCGGTGCACCTGAACCTCAAGGAAATGAGCAGCCGCGATGTCGCCGAAGGGGTGTTCGACGAGTCCATCGAGGTCGGCCTGATGCGGCCCATGCCCTTGCCGGAAGGGCTGGTGGCCACGGAGCTGTTTCGCGAACCGCTGGTGGCGGTGATCAATGCCTCACATGCGCTGGCCGAAGGGACCGAGCACGGTGTGCACATGGCGGCGCTGGCCCATGAACCGTTCGTGTTCTTCCCGCGCAGTTACGGCAGTGGATTGCACGCCCAGTTGCTGAGCCTGGCGCGGCAGGCGGGGTTCAATCCGCATTTTGCCCAGGAAGCAGGGGAGGCCATGACCATCATTGGGCTGGTGTCGGCGGGCCTTGGGGTGTCGATTTTGCCTGCTTCCTTTCAGCGCATGCGCATCGAGGGCGTCGTGTACCGAACGCTTCTGGATGAAGACGCCACCTCTGCTGTATGGCTGGTCCAGCGCCAACATGGCGGATCGGCAATGGCCAAGGCCTTTGCCGCATTGCTGACGGGCGTAACCGCAGGGGGCAATTGAACCCTTGCCATCGGCGTCGGGCAATTGGCGCTGGCCAATGCCGCTGCGCCGCCACATACTCGGGCATTCGTTGATACACGGAGGTCTCTCATGCGGCGCGTGGTGTTCAATCAGAAAGGTGGTGTGGGCAAGTCGAGCATCGCTTGCAATCTGGCGGCGGTCAGCGCCAGTGAAGGTTATCGGACCCTGCTGATCGACCTGGATGCCCAGGCCAACTCGACTCAGTACCTGACCGGCCTTACCGGCGAAGACATTCCGATGGGCATCGCCGACTTCTTCAAGCAAAGCCTCTCCAGCGGGCCGTTCAGCAAGAAGAACAAGGTCGATATCTACGAAACCCCGTTCGACAACCTGCATGTGATCACCGCCACGTCAGAGCTGGCCGATTTGCAGCCCAAGCTTGAGGCCAAGCACAAGATCAACAAGCTGCGTAAGTTGCTCGACGAGCTCGACGAGGATTACGAGCGGATCTACATCGATACCCCGCCTGCACTCAACTTCTATGCGGTATCGGCGCTGATTGCGGCAGACCGTGTGCTGATCCCGTTCGACTGCGACAGTTTTTCGCGCCAGGCGCTGTATGGGCTGCTGGCTGAGATAGAAGAGTTGAAGGATGACCACAACGAAGAGCTGGTGGTCGAAGGCATTGTCGTCAATCAGTTCCAGTCCCGCGCCAGCCTGCCCCAGCAGATGCTCGACGAACTGCTGGCCGAAGGCCTGCCGGTATTGCCGGTATACCTGAGCAGTTCGGTGAAGATGCGCGAGTCGCACCACGCCAGTTTACCGCTGATCCACCTGGAGCCACGGCACAAGCTGACCCAGCAGTTTGTCGAGCTGCATGACTTGCTTGAGCGCACCGCGTGAAATGCTCATCCTTGCGCGAGGAGTAGATAAGCGCTAGCACCTCCCAAAATGGGAGATCTGCTTGGATGCGCGTCATTGCCAAAAGTACATTGGTGAAATTCTGGGAGTTACCAGGGCATGAAGATGCCAAGGCACCGTTGGAGAGTTGGCACGATATGGCACAAAAAGCCACATGGCGAACACCGCAAGAGGTGAAAAGCCAGATTGGCAGCGCTAGCATATGTGGCAACAACCGCGTGGTCTTCAACATCGGAGGTAATAAATACCGGCTAGTGGTTGAAATGCAGTATCGAGCTGGTATTGCCTGGGTGAAATTCGTCGGAACGCACAAGCGATATGACGAAATTGACGTGGAGACGATCAGTGAATATTAAGCCAATCCGCAATGACGACGACCTTAAAGCCGCATTTCTGCGACTGGAATCCATTTATCAAGCACAAGCCGGTACGCCCGATGCTGATGAAATGGAAGTTCTTGTGACATTGATTGAGGTGTACGAAAACAAGCACTACCCCATTCAGCCCGCAGACCCAATCGAGGCTATCAAATTCTGCATGGACCAGCAGGGGTTGACAGCGCGGGACCTGGAGCCTTACATCGGCCCAAGCGGTCGCGTATCTGAAGTCTTGAACGGGAAGCGCAGGCTAAGTCTGTCCATGATCAAACGGCTTCACGATGGCCTCCGTATTCCCTATGAATCCCTACTGGCGAACGCTTGAGGCTTAAACCCCTTGGCTGCGTAGCCACTCCAGCAACGACTGCAGTGGAAACGCGCCGGCCTGGCGGCTGACTTCGCGGCCGTTCTTGAACAGGATCAGGCTGGGAATCGAACGGATACCCAACTGGCCCGCAAGGTTGCGGTTGGCTTCACTGTCGAGCTTGGCCAGGCGGCAGCGGCCGGTGAGCTGGCGGGCGGCCTGTTCGAAAGTGGGGGCGAAGGACTTGCACGGGCCGCACCAGTCGGCCCAGACGTCGATCAGCAGCGACAGGTCGCCTTTGATCTGGCTGGCATAGTTGCGTTCGTTGAGCTCGAACGGCTGGCTCAACAGCACATCCTGTTTGCAGCGGCCGCATTTCGGCGCATCGCCCAGGCGGGATGAAGGCAGGCGGTTGAGGCCGTCGCAGTGGGGGCAGGGCACTAGCAGTGAGTCGGACATGTCGTTTCCTTGTGGTGTTTGTTCGGACGCTATCGCCGGCCAGCCATCAGGAGGAGCAGCTGATTTCCAGGTGTTTGCCCCACGCGGGCGGTCGCTCGGCGTAGGCCTGCATTCCGGCTTGTTCCTCGAAAGGCGTGCTCAACACCTGATGCAGCCGCCGCACTTCACTGTAGTCACCGGCCTCGGCGGCTTCGATGGCTTTTTGCGCCAGGTAGTTGCGCAGTACGTACAGCGGGTTCACCGCATGCATGCGCTCGCGGCGGCCATCGCCATTACCGGCTTCACGCTCACAGCGGGCCAGATAGTCCGCGCCCCAGGCATCGAAACCTGCCAGGTCGATGAAATCGTCGCGTACGCCCTTGAGTGCCTCGGCCACCGGTTGATCGCCCAGCCTGCGGAAGAACAGGTTGTAGTCCACACCCCCGCTCTGCATGCGTTGCAGCAGGCGCTCGACCAGCGCCATGTCGTCGTCCTCGGCCGTGGTCAGGCCCAGGCGCCGGCGCATCAGGTCCAGGTAATGTGCCTGGTACAGTGGCAGGAACAACCCCAATGCCTCCTTCAAAGGCTCGACCTCGATCACGGTGGTCAGGGCCTGGGCCAGTGCGCTGAGGTTCCAGTGGGCGATCGGTACCTGGTTGGCATAGCTGTAGCGGCCACGATCATCGGAATGGTTGCAGATGAAGTTGGCGTCGAAGTCGTCGAGGAAGGCATAGGGGCCAAAATCGAAGGTGATGCCCAGGATCGACATGTTGTCGGTGTTCATCACCCCATGACAGAAGCCGTACGCCTGCCAGTGAGCAATCAGTTCGGCGTTACGCTCGACGATGGTGCGGAACATGGCCAGGTAGGGTTGTTCGGCCTCACGGCATTCGGGGTAGTGCTGTTCCAGCACATGATCGATCAGTACCCGCTGCTGTTCCGGTTGCTTGGTGTAGTAGAAATATTCGAAGTGGCCGAAGCGCACGTGGCTCTGCGCCAGGCGGGTGAGCATGGCGGCGCTCTCGCGGGTTTCGCGCCATACCGGGGTGCTGGAGCCGATCACGCACAGTGCCCGGCTGGTGGCGATACCCAAGGCATGCAGGGCCTCGGATGCGAGAAACTCGCGGATGGAGGAACGCAGTACGGCGCGGCCGTCGCCCATGCGTGAATACGGCGTCTGGCCGGCGCCCTTGAGGTGCAGGTCCCAGTGTTCGCCTGCGTCGTTGAGCACTTCGGCCAGTAGCAGGCCGCGCCCATCGCCCAGGCGTGGGTTATACGAGCCGAACTGATGTCCGGAATAGACCATCGCCCGCGGGTCGGCCTCTTCCCAGAGCTTTTGGCCGCTGAACACTTCGGCGAACAAGGGCAAATCGGCTTGGGCCGGGTCGAGGTCGAGCAAGGCCATGGCTGACTCGCTTGCCACCACCAGGCGAGGCTCTGCGATGGGCTCGGGCAAAACCTGAGTGGAGAACGCATCGCCCAGGCGGGCGAAGCGGTTGTCGAAGGTGAGTTGGTCGAGGGCTTTCACGGGCTGCTCCTGGGGATCGGTGCCAAGGGGCCGCTTTGCGGCCCAATCGCCGGCAAGCCGGCTCCCACATGACTATCGCAGCGGCGCGGACCCTGTGGGAGCCGGCTTGCCGGCGATCGAGGGCGCAGCCCTCGTATGTATTTTGGGTGTTCAAGCGCTACGGCGTCTACTCACACTGGTTGAGTGCCATCCGGTTTCGGTTGCTCCACCGGTATCAGCTGCTGCTTGCCGCCCTGCATGTCCATCAGGTACACCTCGACCTGGCGAACAGAGATCTTGATGTTGTGCGCTTTGAACTCGCGATTGATAAAGCGGTTGATCTCGTCCAGCGTCGGGTTGCGGTCGCCCAGGTCCCGTACATGCATGCGCAGTTCGTGGTCCAGCGAGCTTTCGCCGAAATTGAGGAAGTACACGAGCGGCTCCGGGTCCTTGAGCACCCGTGGGTTCTCGTGGGCGCCCTTGAGCAGCAGCTCGCGCACCAGGTCCAGGTCGGAGCCATAGTCGATGCCCAGTTTCAGCGTGACGCGGGTGACCGTGTCGGTCAGCGACCAGTTGATCAGCTGGCCGGTGATGAAGGTCTTGTTGGGGACGATGATGTCCTTGCGGTCGAAGTCGGTGATGGTGGTGGCGCGGATACGGATCTTGCTCACGGTGCCGGACAGGTTGCCGATGGTGATGGTGTCGCCGATGCGCACCGGGCGCTCGAACAGGATCATGATGCCGGAGATGAAGTTGGCGAATATCTCCTGCATGCCGAAGCCCAGGCCGACCGACAGGGCTGCCACCAGCCACTGCAACTTGTCCCAGCTTACGCCGAGGGTCGACAGGGTACTGACGATGCCTATACCGACGATGGTGTACGACAGCAGCGTGGTGGTGGCATAGGCGCTGCCCTGGGCCAGGTTCAGCCGCGACAGCACCAGCACCTCCAGCAGGCCCGGCAAGTTACCGGCCAGGGCGAAGGTGATGCCGACGATCACCAGCGCGCCGAGTAGGTCGCCGAGGCTGATCGGCACCATGCTGGCGGCCGTGCCGGTGCCGCTGGTGTATTCGTACAGGGTGAAGTTGTTGAGGTAGGCGAACACCGTGATCAAGTCGGCCCACACCCAGTACAAGCCGGCAATGAAGCCACCGAGCAAGGCCAGGCGGATCAGGCGCAACGACTGCTGGTTGACCTGCTCGATGTCCAGTGTCGGCTCTTCGGTGATGACTTCGCCATCCAGCCCTTCCTTGGCGGCCGCACGCTTGCTCAGGGCACGCTGGTAGGCCAGGCGTCGCGCGGCAACCGACAGGCCGCGTACGAAGGCGGCCTCGATCACCAGCCAGAACATCAGCAGATAAAGGGTGTAGATCAACCGGTCGGTGAGTTTGAGTGCGGTGTAGTAATAACCAAAGCAGACTGCCACGAACAAGGCGATCGGCAAGGCCGTGAAGGCCAGCCCGACGGCCCTGCGGAACAGCGAGGCGTCGCGGTGCGCGGGGCTGCTCAGCAACAGGCGGCTGAGCAGCCAGGCCATCAGTGCATAACAGGTCAGCACTACCCCGATGCCCAGCACGTCGTCGGCCAGTGCCGACGGCTGGTGCTCGGCCACCGCCACGACGCCGACCAGCGCCAGCACCACGGTGCCCAGCCTGCGCACCCAGCCGCGCAGGAACTCGACTTGCGGCTTGTGCCAGCGGAAGTGGACTTCCGCCACCCCGCCCGGGGCGAGTATGCGGTAGGCGGTGTAGAACACCAGCCAGGCCTGGGCCAGTTGCCAGAGCGCGGAGCCAAGGTTGGCGTTCTGCCCGCGGGCGTCGATCTGCAGGGCATAGCTGCACAGGGCAAGGCCCAGGCTCACTGGCATCGCCAGGAGGATGTTGATCAGGATCGCCTGGGGCGTATGCCACTGGCTGTCACGGCGAAAGTGGCCGATGTCCTGGTGCACCTTGCTCAGCCGCTGGTACAGGTATTTGCGGCGCCACAGCAAGGCGCCGATCACCAGCAGTAGCGGCAGGAACAACAATGGGCGCTGGCTCAGCCCGTCGCCCAGCTCCTTCAGGCCAGACCCCCAAGGCACGTCGGCGACCTGCTTGGCAAAGCGCTCCGGAACAGACTTCAACCAGTCCCAGTCCAGCGGCTTGTTGCTCGGGATCCAGAACATCTGTTCGTCGAGCGTGGTGCGCAGGCCTTGCGCAGTGCTGAGCAGCTGCTTCTGGTTGAGCTGCAGGGTGATCGATTCGTTGAGCAGCGCCGACAGTTCTCGGTTCAGGCGTTCGAGCAGGTCGCTGCGGGTGATCGCCACTTCCAGCAGGGCTTTGCGCAGGGCCGGGGTGACGTCTTCCTGCGGCTGGTTGGCCAGCAGCTTGTCGACGTAGGTCACGGGGCTGCTCATCTGCTCGCGCTGCTGGTTGATCTCGAACTGGTACAGGCGGATGTCGGCGATCTGGTCGGCCAGGTCACGGTCGAGCTTCAGGTGCGGCAGGGCCTGTTTCTGCTTGTAGAGGATCTTTGACAGCAGCAGGCTGCCCTTGAGCACGCTGATCTGCTCGTCCAGGGCCTGGTCGGCCTGGGTCAGGCTGTCGAGCTGCTGCTTGGTGCGCAGGTTCTGCTGGGTCAGCTCGTTAAGGCGGTCGGTGCTCTTGAGCAGGTAGTCGGAAAGCTTGAGGTTGGCTGCGCTTTCGCTGGCCAGCAGGCTGCTGCCGCCAGCCTTCTGCGCTTCGATCGACTGCTGGGTGACGGTTTGCTGGGATTGGGCCAGACGCTTCTCATTGATCAGCGTCTGCAGGTCCTGGATTTCCTGTTCCAGGCGTGCGGTGCGTTCAATCAGCAGGTCGTGGCGGGCGTTGCCCAGGTCTTGCAGCAGGCCGTTGCCGGCCAGCTCCTGGCGGCGCAGCAGGGTCACGGCATTTAGCGAAGCCAGTTCGGCATTGAGCTGGTTACGCTGGTCGGCATTGATTGATTTGCCGCCATCCTTGCCGCTCTTGAGGATAGTGTTGATCTGCTGGCTGCGGGTCTGGTTGTTGCTGATCTCAGCCTGAGCGCGCTCGGGGCGGGTCTGCGAATTGATGATCAGGCTGTTGGCGTCGGACAGCGCTTTTTGCAGCTCGCCCTGCAGGGTGTTGCGTTCGCTGAGCATCTGTTCGAGTTGCGGCACGCTAAGGCTGGCGTAGCGCTGGGCCACCGGTTGTGGCTTGCTGGCCTTGAGCTTGGCCAGTTCTTTCTGGCTGTCGCTGGTCTCTTTGGGGGCGCCAGCCAGCTGTTGCTTGAGCGCGGCAAGCTTCTTCTCGCTGTCTTCCTTGTTGGCAAGCAGGCTCAGGGTTTGTTCGAGCACCTGCTGCAAGGCCTTCTGATCGGCCTCGGGCAGCTTGCGTTCGGCGATCTTGTCGAGGCTGTTCTGGATACTGGCAGCGCTCGGGGCTTCGGCCGCAGCAGCGGCGAACGGCAGGGACAGGCACAGCCCGAGCAGGGCTGTGCGAAGGTACACGCGCAGGGACATAGGCAGACTACTTGTGGATCATGCAGAAACGAAGTTTAGAGGAACAATCCTGGTCCGGGTCGCGTTCCTTCGGGGAATCTGACGCCCACTTTCTGGATCTTGTTCCCGTCCATGGTCGCCACGGTCCAGATCGTGCCGTGCCATTCGACCTGATCGCCCACTACTGGAGCGCCCCCGACCTTCTGTCGGATGAACTGCGCCAGCGGCATTTTTGCGTCCAGGCCGTCGAGTTTCAGGCCGTAAAGGGCTGCCACCGCGCCCAGTTCGGCATCGCCTTCGAGCACGAAGTCGCCGAAAAAGCGCAGGTCCAGGCCGCGTTGCGGGGCTTGGCTGAACAGTTTGCCCAGTGCTGGCAGGTTGTGTTCGTGGCCGATCACGCAAAGCATGTCGCCGACTTCGAGCACGGTACTGCCGGAGGGGTGCAATAGCTGTTCGCCACGGAACAGCGCGGCGATGCGGGTGCCCTCGGGCATCTTCAGTTCGCGCAGGGCGGCACCGATGCACCACTTTTCCGCACCCAGGCGATAGACGAACAACTCCCACTCGCTGGTGATGTGCACCTCGAGCGCAGACCGCGAGATCGGTGCCGGGTCCGGTGGTACCGTGACTTTCAGCAGTTTGGCCATCCACGGCAGGCTGGTGCCCTGCACCAGCAGCGATACCAGCACGATGAAGAACGCCAGGTTGAAGAACAGCTGCGCGTCAGGCAGCCCGGCCATCAGCGGAAACACCGCGAGGATGATGGGGACCGCGCCGCGCAGGCCGACCCAGGAAATGAAGGCTTTCTCGCGGCCATGGAAGGCCTTGAACGGCAGCAGTGCGGCAACCACCGACAGCGGCCGCGCGATCAGGATCATCCACAGCGCCAGGCCCAGTGCGGGCAGGGCGATCGGCAGCAGGTCATGTGGCGTGACCAGCAGCCCCAGCACCAGGAACATGCCGATCTGGGCGAGCCAGGCCATGCCGTCGAGCATGTGCAGGATGCCGTGGCGGCTGCGGATCGGTTTGTTGCCCAGCACCAGGCCGCACAGGTAAACGGCAAGGAAGCCGCTGCCGTGCAGGGCGTTGGTCAGCGAGAACACCGCCAGCCCGCCAGCGATGACCAGAATAGGGTACAGGCCACCGGCCAGGTTGATCCGGTTGACCAGTTGCAGCATCAGCCAGCCACCGCCCAGGCCCAGCAGGCCACCGATGCCGAACTCGCGCAGCAAGTGCCCCAGCAGGCTCCAGTGCAGCCCGGTCTGGCCGCTGGCGATCATGTCGATCAGGGTGACGGTGAGGAAGACGGCCATGGGGTCGTTGCTGCCCGATTCGATCTCCAGCGTGGCCGTGACCCGTTCGTTCAGGCCTTTGCCCCCGAGCAGCGAGAACACCGCTGCGGCGTCGGTGGAGCCGACGATGGCGCCGATCAGCAGGCCCTGGATGAGGCTGAGGTCAAACAGCCAGGCCGCGACCAGGCCGGTGAGGGCAGTGGTGATCATCACGCCGATGGTGGCCAGCGACAATGCCGGCCACAAGGCCACGCGGAAGCTCGCTACCCGCGTGCGCAGGCCGCCGTCGAGCAGGATCACCGCCAGTGCCAGGTTGCCCACCAGGTAGGCGGTCGGGTAGTTGTTGAAGATGATGCCGCCACCGTCCACGCCTGCGAGCATGCCGACCGCGAGGATGATGACCAGGATTGGAATGCCAAGGCGCGACGACAGCGAGCTGACCAGGATACTTGCGCCCACCAGCAATGCGCCGATCAGGAACAGGCTGTTGATGGTGCTTGCATCCAAAGGCAGGTACTCCGGGATAACGCGGGGAAGAGGACTCGATAGCTTTGAAGAACTAGCAGGTCGCGTGCCAATCGATTCTAACCTGATGAATTGGCAGCATGTAAAGCGTTTCTGCAGATGTAGAAAAGGCACCGCGGTGGGTGCCTTTTCTTGTGTTGCCTATGCCGGCGATGAGGCCGGAGCAGGTCAGGCCTGCTTCACTTCACGCATTGGCTTGCCTTTTACCGGGGCGCCGTTGGCCACGTAGTACTTGGCAGTGCTGCGAGGCAGCGGCTTGCGGTTGCGGATCTTGTCCGAGATTTTCTCGGCGATCATGATCGTGGTGGCGTTGAGGTTACCGGTGATGATGATCGGCATGATCGACGCATCCACCACACGCAGGCCCTGCATGCCGTGCACGCGGCCTTCGCCATCGACCACCGCCATGTCGTCGGTACCCATCTTGCACGAGCAGGACGGGTGGAAGGCGGTTTCGGCGTGCTCGCGGATGAACTTGTCCAGCTCTTCGTCCGTCTGCACGTGCGCCCCCGGGCTGATCTCGCGGCCACGGTACGGGTCCAGCGCTGGCTGGGCCATGATCTCGCGAGTCAGGCGGATACCGTCACGGAACTCCTGCCAGTCCTGCTCGGTGGCCATGTAGTTGAACAGGATGCTCGGGTGCTGGCGAGGGTCCTTGGACTTGACCTGGACGCGGCCACGGCTAGGCGAACGCATCGAGCCCATATGTGCCTGGAAACCGTGTTCCTTCACGCCGTTGGAACCGTTGTAGTTAATCGCGACAGGCAGGAAGTGGTACTGAATGTTCGGCCATTCGAACTCGGGGCGGGTACGGATGAAACCGCCTGCCTCGAACTGGTTGCTGGCGCCGATGCCGGTGCCGTTGAACAGCCACTCGGCACCGATGGCCGGCTGGTTCCACCACAGCAGCGACGGGTACAGCGACACCGGCTGGGTGCAGGCGTACTGCAGGTAAAGCTCGAGGTGATCCTGCAGGTTCTCACCGACGCCCGGCAGGTCGTGCACGACCGGGATGTCGAGGCTTTCCAGCAGGGCGCGCGGGCCCACGCCGGAGCGCTGCAGCAATTGCGGCGAGGCGATGGCGCCAGAGCTTACGATGACTTCCTTGCGGGCGCGGGCTTCGACGCGCTCCTCGCTGTCGCCGACCAGATAGGTCACGCCAACGGCGCGCTTGCCTTCGAACAGCACGCGGTCGCTCAGGGCATGGGTGACGATGGTCAGGTTCGGGCGCTTCTTGGCCTGGTCCAGGTAACCGCGGGCGGTGCTGGAGCGGCGGCCGTTCTTGGTCACCGAACGGTCCATCGGGCCGAAGCCTTCCTGCTGGTAGCCGTTCAGGTCTTCAGTGCGCGGGTAACCGGCCTGTACGCCGGCCTCGACCATGGCGTTGAACAGCGGGTTGTTGCCGGCTTTGGGCGTGGCAACGCTGAGCGGGCCTTCACCACCGTGGTAATCGTTGGGGCCGATGTCACGGGTTTCCGCCTTGCGGAAGTACGGCAGGCAGTCCAGGTAAGCCCAGTCTTCCAGGCCCGGCAGTTTTGCCCAGCCGTCGAAGTCCAGGGCGTTACCGCGGATGTAGCACATGCCGTTGATCAGCGAGGAACCACCCAGGCCCTTGCCGCGGCCACATTCCATGCGGCGGCCGTCCATGTGCGGCTCCGGGTCGGTCTCGTAGGCCCAGTTGTAGCGACGGCCTTGGAGCGGGAATGCCAGGGCGGCCGGCATCTGGGTGCGGAAGTCGAGGCGGTAGTCGGGGCCACCGGCTTCGAGCAGCAGGACGGTGACGCTGGCGTCTTCGGTCAGGCGAGTGGCCAGGGTGTTACCGGCCGAGCCGGCACCAACGATGATGTAATCGTATTCCATGGGCTTTCTCCTCGAAAGCAGCGGCAAGCTTCAAGCTACAAGCTGCAAGAAAACACAGCCGTGCGAAGCTCGCGAATGGATTAGGGCTGCAAGGGCCGGGGCATGATGCACCCGGCACTTGCTTGCAGCTTGTTGCTCGCGGCTTGGAGCTGAGTTTCTCAGAAGACCGACGCGTAGCCGCCCAGTTCGACCTGGACCGACTTGATGCGAGTGTACTGCGCCAGCGAACTGATGCCGTTTTCACGGCCGACGCCCGACTGCTTGTAGCCACCGACCGGCATTTCGGCTGGCGATTCACCCCAGGCGTTGATCCAGCAGATGCCGGCTTCGAGCTTGTGGATGATGCGGTGGGCGCGGGTGATGTCGTTGGTGCACACGCCAGCGGCCAGGCCGTATTCGGTGTCGTTTGCGCGACGGATGACTTCTTCTTCGGTTTCGTAGGTGAGGATGCTCATCACCGGGCCGAAGATCTCTTCCTTGACGATGGTCATGTCGTCGGTGCAATCGGTGAACACGGTCGGGGCCACGAAAGCACCTTTGGCGAAATCACCTTCGGTCAGACGCTCGCCGCCGCACAGTACGCGGGCACCTTCTTGCTTGCCCTTGGCGATGTAGCCCAGCACGCTTTCCATGTGCTGGAAGCTGACCAGCGGGCCGAAATTGGTGTTTTCGTCTTCCGGGTTGCCGGCGCGGATACGGGCAACGCGCTCGGCGATCTTGGCTTCGAAGGCCGCTTTCATCTGGGCAGGGATGAACACGCGGGTACCGTTGGTGCAGACCTGACCGGAGCTGTAGAAGTTGGCCATCATGGCGATGTCGGCGGCCTTGTCCAGGTCGGCGTCGGCGCAGATGATCAGCGGCGACTTGCCACCCAGCTCCATGGTGACTTCCTTGAGCGAGGAGCTCGAAGCGCTGGCCATGACTTTCTTGCCGGTGGTGGTGCCGCCGGTGAAGGAGACTTTCTCGATGCGCGGGTGTTCGGTCAGCCAGGTGCCGACTTCACGGCCGCTGCCGGTCAGCACGTTGAACACGCCGTCCGGCAGGCCAGCTTCGGTGTAGATCTCGGCCAGTTTCAGGGTGGTCAGCGAGGTGACTTCCGAAGGCTTGAAGATCATCGCGTTGCCGGCGGCCAGGGCTGGGGCGGACTTCCACAGGGCGATCTGGATCGGGTAGTTCCAGGCGCCGATACCGACGGTCACGCCCAGCGGCTCGCGGCGGGTGTAGACGAACGAGCTTTCGCGCAGCGGAATCTGCTCGCCTTCGATGGCCGGCACCAGGCCTGCGTAGTATTCCAGCACGTCGGCGCCAGTGACGATGTCGACGTAGCGGGTTTCGGAGTACGACTTGCCGGTGTCCAGCGTTTCCAGCATGGCCAGTTCGTCGTTGCGCTCACGCAGAATGTCGACGGCACGGCGCAGGATGCGCGAACGCTGCATGGCAGTCATTGCGGCCCAGATTTTCTGACCGCGCTCGGCGCTTTCGACGGCTTTCTCGACGTCGGCCTGAGTGGCGCGCTGCACGTGGGCGAGGACTTCGCCGGTCGCCGGGTTGATGGCTTCGAAGGTGGCGTTGCTGCCAGCGTCGACATAACCGCCGTCAATGTAGAGTTTTTGCGTTCCGAAACGGGCCATAGTGTCCTCGCAAGTGCAGTGTGTGAGTGGCTTTCGCGTCACGCTCCGGCCGGCTGGGCAAGGGCTGTGCGCGTTTTTTCAGAGGCCGGTGGTTGCGTGTCCGGGCGCTGCTGTTTAGCCAGTTGTAGTTCCAGGTATTCGTAAGCGATCTGTATCGCCTGGCCGGTGTCGAAGGCATCGCCCGACAACGCTCCACGCAGCCACAGCCCGTCGATCAAGGCAGCCAGGCCGCGGGCGGCGGTGCGCGCTTCATCGAGCGGCATGGCGCGGCGGAACTGGCAGCACAGGTTGGAATACAGGCGGTGATCGTTGATCCGCTGCAACCTGTGCAAGGACGGCTGGTGCATGCTGGAGGCCCAGAAGGCCAGCCAGGTTTTCATTGCCGGGCCATTCACCTGGCTGGCATCGAAGTTGCCTTCGATGATCACCCTCAGGTGGGCTCGCGGGCTGTCGTCGGTCAGCGCTTGGCGACGAGCGATCACGCCCTCGTTGAGCATGTTCATGATGTAGCGCATCGTCGCCGCTATCAGGCCGTTCTTGTCCTGAAAGTAGTGACTGATGATGCCGTTCGACACACCGGCCAAACGGGCAATCAGCGCAATGCTGGCATCTCCCAGGCCGACCTGATCGACTGCTTGCAGCGTAGCTTCGATCAATTGCTGGCGGCGGATGGGTTGCATACCGACCTTGGGCATCTTGCTATCTCCTCAGGCCTGACGAGCAGACGAAGTGCGGCTGACTCGGCGAGGACCAGTCTATTTTGTTTTGATTGAACGTTCAATCAATAAAGAATAAGCTCTGCGACAATTTGTGCCATTGACAGTTTTTCAGGCTGTTTCGAGGGCACGGATTGACACCCCAGGAAATCGCGTAACCCCCGGAATACAAGGCGTTGACGGGTATGAGCGATGCGAACTGCAGATTCTGCCGAGCGGTCATCGACCTGCGGCAGGCCCTTGGAGCGGGCGGGGTGCTCTGTGACGAATGCGCGCACCAATCTGATTTGGCGAAGCATTTGCGCCGACCACCTGTCTGGTTTTTGCAACGTTTCTATCAGGGATCACGGTTTCCAAGGTGCTTTTATAACACCTGACGCAGTGGGGGTATTCCACCAATTGCTCGGGAAAAGACTGATTAGCCTCCACAGCCGCACTGCCCGGAGCATTCGTGCAATGAGTTCTGCCTCCCTTACCAAACCCCCCGCCGAGAGGGTACGGGTCAATCGCGTGGTGTTTTTCACTTCCGCGCTGATGATCCTCGTTCTGACTGCCTTGCTTATCGCTGTTCCCGAAACCGCCGGTCAGGTACTGGGCGTGGCCCAGAAGTGGCTGACGCGCACCTTCGGCTGGTACTACATGCTGGTGATCTGCGGTTACCTGCTGTTTGTCGTTTACCTGGCGTTCTCCGATTACGGCAAGCTCAAGCTTGGCGGCAAGGATGACCAGCCCGACTTCAGTTACGGCGCCTGGGCCGGCATGCTGTTTTCCTCCGGTATCGGCATCTCGCTGCTGTACTTCGGCGCCTCCGAGCCGCTGGACCACTACTTCAATCCGCCCCAGGGCACCCCTGCCAGCCTCGAGGCCGCGCGCCAGGGCCTGCAACTGACCTTCCTGCACTGGGGCCTGCATGGCTGGGCGATCTACGCCCTGGTCGGGTTGGCCGTAGGCTACTTTGCCTACCGGCACAACCAGCCGCTGGCACTGCGCTCGGCACTGTATCCGCTGGTCGGCGAGCGTTGGGTCAAGGGCGCTGCCGGCAATGCCGTGGACATCTTCGGCATGTTCGTCACCCTGCTCGGTCTGGTGACCAACCTGGGGATCGGTGCGATGCAGGTGTCTTCGGGCCTTGAATACCTGTTCGGCATGGACCACAGCCAGACCAACCTGCTGGTGGTGATTCTGGTCATGGCCGGCGTGGCTACGGTGGCTGCGGTGTCAGGTGTGGAAAACGGCATCCGCCGCCTGTCCAACCTGAACATCATGCTGTTCAGTGGTTTGCTGATCTTCGTGCTGCTGGGCGGCGAGACCCTGCACCTGCTCAACGGCCTGGTGCAGAACATCGGCGACTACCTCAATGGCATCGTGCTGAAGACTTTCGACCTTTATGTCTACGAAGGCGAGGCCGGCAACTCTGAGCGCTGGTTGGGCCTGTGGACCGTGTTCTACTGGGCGTGGTGGATCTCCTGGGGCCCGTTCGTCGGCATGTTCATTGCCCGTATCTCCAAGGGCCGTACCGTGCGCCAGCTGGTCTGCGGCGTACTGCTGATCCCGCTGGGCTTCACCCTGGCCTGGTTGTCGATCTTCGGCAATACCGCACTTGACCTGGTGATCAACCAGGGCGCCGTGGAGCTGGGCAAGACCGCGCTGGAGCAGCCGTCGATGTCGATCTACCAGCTGCTGGAGTATTTCCCAGCCGCCAAGATCGTGATCGGTGTGGCGGTGTTCGTGGGCTTCGTGCTGTTCCTCACCCCGGCCGACTCCGGTGCGGTGATGATGGCCAACCTGTCGTGCAAGGGCGGCAAGGTCGACGAAGATGCCCCGCACTGGATGGTGGTGTTCTGGTCGGTGATCATCACCCTGGTCACCATTGGCCTGCTGTTCGCCGGTAACTTCGAAGCCATGCAGACCATGGTGGTGCTGGCGGGCCTGCCCTTCTCGGTGGTGCTGGTGCTGTTCATGTTCGGCCTGTACAAGGCCATGAAGCAGGACGTTGCCGTGGAGCAGGAGCGTGCCGAGCTGGCCGCCCGTGGCCGTCGCGGTTTCACCGAGCGCCTGAGCCAGCTGGAGCTGCAGCCGACCCAGGCCGTGGTGCAGCGCTTCATGGACAAGCAGGTCAGCCCGGCCCTGAAAGAAGCAGCCGAGCAACTGCGCACCCTGGGCTTTGATGTCGAGAGCCGTGTTGGCCAGTCGCGCAACATGATGGGCCTGCGGGTGATGATGGAAGAGGGCAACCCCTTCGTTTACGAGGTGAGCCTGGACGGTTACATGGCCGCACCGAGCGATGCGCCGGTCGAGGGCGAGCCGCAGGTGCGCCAGCGCTTCTATCGCGCCGAAGTGTACCTGCACGATGGCAGCCAGGAGTACGACCTGATGGGCTTCGCGCCTGAGCAGATCGTGCGTGATGTACTCGACCAGTTCGAGAGCCATCGCCAGTTGCTGGGCCGCGTCTACAGCTGATCCGGTTAGCCCTTGGGCGGCCGGATGCCGGCCGCCCAACGGCTCCAGCTTTATGTAACGCAGCGAACTTTGCCCCTTGGCACATCCTTGCGCTCCATTTGTCGCGAGGAAGCCGCCCCATGCCCATTCAGCCAAGTCCTGTGCCTGACTTTCGTCGGGCAGTTGCTACCGAGTTTTTCAGTCGTCCAACCCTACGTAGTGTTCTGAGCCAGCAGATTCTCGAATTGCTGGTCCCCTGTCATGCCGCTTTGGCCGGCGCCAGGCTGCCCGATGCCGAACCGCTCATACTCAACATCCCTGCCCGCATTGCGTCCGGCCCGCAGACCTACGACGCGTGGACGCCCCGGCCATTGCTGGAGGTCATGCTTGAGGCATTTCACGCCCGCCAACCCCTGGCATCGCTGGGGGCTGACGGTGGGGATTTCCTGCTGGCAGTCCGGGAACCCTGGTTCCTGCGCGACCAGCAGGGCAACAAATTGCCGTCTGGGGCGATTTCGATCCGGCCCCAACTGGCTGCCTTGGATGACCTCCTGCTTATGCTTGCGGACAACTTCTGCCAAGCCCTGGTCGATTACTGGACGGCGTCAGGCAGTCAAGGCGTGAGCCGGGACCTGTGGCTGCAGCACCTGCTCAAAACGGCATTGCTGCAGAATTTGAGATTGCAAAGCCTGGACGACCAGCAACGTCAGTGTTTGCTCAGCTTGCTCAAGAATCACGGCGCCACTCCTTCTGTATTTATGGTCCAGGTGCAACTCGATAACGACGCTCAGTGGTTGCCTAACCTGCTGGTCAGGGGCGAGTGGGACGAGCGCGAGGTGTTTCTGTGGTGCGCCCCGTCCAGCCTGGTGAGGGCATTTGCATCGCTGGATGACTTCGCTGAAACGTTACGTGACGAGTTTGCCGAGCACCAGCGCTTCGAATCCATGGCATGGCACCGCTATGAGTTGGAAGGTGACGTGTTTGCCCAGCAAAGCAGCCTGTTGTTGGAGATCATGCTTGATGACATAGGGCGTTTGCGTTACGCGCAGTTGCCAGACTGTTCGCTGCTTGAGAGGGCTTTTTCTGCGCTGAGCGACCCCGCGCGCTGGTTCATTGAAGGTTACGGCCAAGCCAGCGAGGCACAGATTGCATTGCCGCCTGGCCTGCGAAATAGCAATGCTGCAAATAACTTTGTCTATCAACGGGGCGTGTTCGAACTGGCTTTGGCTCAGGCTCAGTCCGAAGGGGGTGGGGCGCTTGAGGATGTACTTGATCTGCGCAGCTACACCCGTCAAGCGCTGCGGGCGCGAATGCTTGCTGATTTCCCGGTCGAGGCCAACTATTTTCCGGATGACCTGGTTCTGCAACTGACCATCAATGCCGGCTGGCCCGGTGGTGCCGGCGTCGGGCCGGGCGATTCGGCGGTTGAGCACCGCAGCATGACGTTGACCGATTTCGCCATCGGTAACCTCTGGTCGCTGCAGAGCGCGCAGCTTACCGGCATAACGCACCGTGAAAACCAGTTGATCATGGACTGGATGAATGTCGACTACGTCAAGTCGCTGGTGCAGCGTGTCGACATCGGCAAGCACTACCCCACCTACGTCGCGCAGAAGCTGGACGACCCCGCTACACAGACCGAGCGGATCAAACGCTTTGGCCGTGAATGGCGGTGTTCACTACTGTTCAGCGCGCTCTATGCCCGCTTGCAGGGCGGGCTGAGCGACGCAGGCTTGCAGTGTGTGACCGATTTTTGCCACGGCTACCTTGACCCGCAATTGCCAGCGCTGATGCTGATGCCTCTGGCCTTCAGGCGTGAAGCGAGCGCGATCGAGCAGGATGAGGTCAGTGGCATGTATGTTCTGTTCGCTGCTGAGCCTGCAAAGGTTTTGCTGTATCGGCCTCTGTACAACGCAACGCCGCTGCTCGAGTTTGCCAGCCTGGACCTGATGATGGCTGCAATCCGCAAGCCCGGGCCATTGCAGGACAGCGTCCTTGAGTGGATGTCGCCCGCCTCGCGTGCCGCCTACGCATATGGCGGCTTTTACGAGCCGCATTGGCCAGGGCCTATCCTGGCAAGCGATTTGCTGCCTGAGCGAGGGCGCCCACCAACTTTCGCAGCGCAGTTCTGGCGCAATGATGTGGATGTGAGGCTGTATAAGGCCAATCGCAACCTGCTGGTGGAACTGGCTGACCGCGAATCGGTTTCCAATGCCGAGAGTCGCTGGGCGGTTCTCGTTCAGGGGGCTTGGCTGTTGTTCGACGTTGTAACGTTGCTGCTGCGTGGGCCTGTGGCCGTCGTTGCCTGGCTGGTACAGGCCATTTCCGGATTGCACGACGACCTTGTGGCCTTGCGCGATGGCAGTGCGTTCGAGCGCAGTGCAGCTGTGGTGGACCTGTTGCTCAACGCCTGCATGGCCTTGATGCATTTGCGTTTGCCGCGGTTGCACTTAAGCGAGCCTGTAAGGGACCTTCCCGCTCGGGGCGCAATGCCTGCGTGGCCTGGCGCACAAGCAATGGTTGTTCCCATACAAGGCAAGGTTGGTGTTCCAGGAGGGCTGGCGAAGCATGGCTCTACCCGGCTGGATTTTTCCTGGCGTGGCACACAGGGGTTCAATGTGCTCTCACCGCAGCAGCGCAAGGTGGTGTCCGGTATGCGCGTGGATGTATCGCTGGAAGGCCTGGAACCGCTTGCAGCGGGAGCGGAACGCGGGTTGTACCGCGTTGGCGAGCACTATTACCTTACGCTAGGCGATGGTGTGTACCAGGCCACCTTTGAGGAGCAAGGTTTGCGTATGGTGGGGGCCGACGGCGGCCTGGGGCCCTGGTTGGCGTTCGAGCACGGACAATGGCGTGTCGATCGTGGCTTGCGCTTGCAAGGCGGCATGCCACGCAGTCGCCTTGAAGCCTTGAAAGAGGAAAATCGCAAGAAAATCGAGCAACTCAAGAGCGAAGAAACAGTACTGGCCCGCCAGCACAATGCGCTGGCAGATACGCTGAACAGGCACCGCGACCTGCTCGGTGAAAAGGACAAGCGCATCGCAGTGCTCGAGGCGCTTGCCGAGCCGGACGACTTGGCCCTTCGCGAACTGGAACTGACCCAACGCCTGCGCAAGCAGATCAACTTGAAGATTGTCTATGAGGTCAAGAGCCTGATCGGGAACTCACTCGAGCATGAGCGAGTGGTCGCCAGCCTCTTCAGCATGCGCCATGACAACAATGCCTACAGCAATGCTGTCAGGGAGCAGCGCAGCAGGATCCGCCACAGCCTGATCGAGAATATTTCGACGTTCTATAACGAACTGGCTTCCATCATCAATGATGAGGATGTGCAAAGCCTGGCCGACCAGGTCGTCATACACCCTGAGCAGGCAGAGGAGATCAGCCAGTACGAGCACTTTCGCAGCGTACTGGAAGAGGTCATCAAGTGGGAGTCGGACCTTGTGGACATGTCCCGACTGCTCGACACCCTGCTCGACGAAACGCTCAAGGACGACAGTTACGTTTTCAGAAACGATGAAACCCACCAACGCATCAACAAGGAAGCCGAGCTCAAAGGTACTATTGAGGCGCGTCGGGTATCGGCCATCGATCTGGACTTTCGCCTGCTCCAGGACTTGGCGGAGGTCAGCCTGGACCGGCTGGCCGATGTGGAGGAACGGGTGTTGTCGCAATACCTCGAGTACCTGGCCGGCGACAGCCTGAAAAGTGCAGGCAACGCGCACGGCGATCTGGCTGGCAGTAACCTGGCGCTGGCCGAGCAGATCGAGGTCTTGAGCGGCATCCTGGAAGGTTATGAAGAAGCCGCAGCGATGGCCGATTACCTGGGCAGTGTGGGCGGCGCCGCGATCAGGCAGGAACCGTTGCAGCAGTACAAGAGAACGCTGCGCGGTTTGCAGCGTGCCGCCCAGAACGAGCTGGCCCAAGCGGTACGCGAGCAGGAACTGTCCGAGCCTGCCGCGCCGCGTCCGGTGTTCTACACCCCGCGCGGCGGGCGGCGCAAGCTGGTCCGCACCCATCGCGGGCGCAAGGTGCTGGGCGAGGAAGTCGAGCTGGATGGGGTGGCGGTCGTCCAGCAGCGCGACGAACGTACCCGGCATGTGCTGAAAACCTTCCGTCAGCAAGGTGATGAATGGGTCGAGGATGCGCCACAGCCCGATGAAGCGAAGCCGCCATTCTCGCCGCAGATCCCACGCTTGGCACGCAAGCGGGCTCAGGCACTGCTTGACGAGGTCGATCGGATCAACAAACTGGCCAGAAGCTTTTTCCAGGCTGAGCAACCCAATGGTTTGGCCACGGTCGTCGATGGGCACCTGGAAAAACTGCGGATTGCTCACAGTACTTTGCCCCGCTTGACCCCTGACGATGCTTTGTTCGAGCAGCTGGGGGCGGCCATTGAACGCTTGCAGGCCACCCGTCGCGATCTGCTGACCGGTATCTACCTGTCAACCGACCATCCGGATGCCAGTAGCCTGCGCTTTCTGCTCGACAACCACCAAGTGACGATACACCGCGCAGGGCCACGCAAGCTGCTGGCAGCGGGCGATTACCTGGATGTCTACGAAATCAGGCGTATGCCGCGGGCCGGGCAGGCTCAAGGCGACGGGCTGTGGGAGGCGCACTTCCACTACCTGGACATGGATACGACGGCGCGGCAATTCAGCAAGGGCCATCTGAAGCTGTGGGCGCAGCGCAAATTGGGGCGCCTGGCGCAGCTGCGGGCAGCGACCAGCGGTGAAGCCCTGGTGGCGATCTACCGGGGTAATTTACGCCTGAACCAGGTGGAGGGCCTGATCCCTTTCGACTGAAATGCCTCAGCGGTTGCTGTAGCGGCCGTGCTTGCCGTGTGCGGGCATTGCCTGATTACCGCGCTCGGCGATCATCTGTGAGAGCGTGATCAGTTCGATGCCCTGGCTCTTGAGCCGGGGCATTTGCTGTTCCAGTACTTGCAGGGTCTGCAGATAAGGATGCCCGATCAGCACAGCCGAGCCTTGCCTGTGTGCCAGTGCCACGCCTTGCTGCAGCTGTGTGGTGATGGCCTCTGTGGTGCGTACGTCGTCCAGAAACACGTCGCGCGACACATGCCCAAGGGCCTGTGCCTGGGCCTCGGCGGCAGCGACGGTGGCAGCACTGGTACGGCTGTCTACGAAAAACAGATGCCGCCGCTGGAGTTCCCCCATCAGCCAGGTCATGGCGCCACGCTGGGCGGTCATGCGGCTGCCCATGTGGTTGTTGATGCCGGCGGCGTAGGGCACTTTGGCCAAGGCTGCGTCCAGTCGCCTGGCGAGCTCCGGCAAGGCGATGTCCGGGTGCCAGGCATAGGGCCCGGTGGCGGGGTCCATGGGCATATGCAGGATTACCGTCTTGCCTGCCTTGTGCGCCTGGCGGGCGAACTCGCTGGCGTGGGGGGTATCCGGCATGATCGCCATCGTCACAGGGCCAGGCAGCGCAAGCGTTCTGCTGTCGCGCTCGGTGCTCTGGCCCAGGTCGTCGATGATGATGCTCATGTAGGCCTTGTTGGCCGGCGCTGCATGGGCGAACGCGGCCGACAGGCATAACAGCACGGGCAGCAGATACCGCAACGGATGAATCATTTGCCGGAGGTGATGTTCAGCCCCTTGAGCAGGCTGAGCGCCTGGCTCAGCTGGAAGTCATCGTCCTGCGGACGCTCCTTGCGCTTGCTGCTGCCGGTCGGGCGGTCAGCGCCACCGTTGCCGTTGCCCAGGTGGCCTTGCAGGTCGGCTTCCTTGAAGTTCTCGGTATCGACCTCTGCTGTGAGTTTGGCCGGGCGCACCTCGATGTCCGGCACGATGCCCTGGGCCTGGATCGAGCGGCCATTGGGGGTGAAGTACAGTGCGGTCGTGAGCTTCAGGGCACGGTCGTTGGCCAGTGGCAGCACGGTCTGCACCGAACCTTTGCCGAAGCTGTCGGTGCCCATCAGTACGGCGCGTTTCTGGTCTTGCAGGGCGCCGGCGACGATTTCCGAGGCCGAGGCGCTGCCGCCGTTGATCAGCACGACCAGTGGCACGGCTTCGCTGGCGTCGGCCGGGTCGGCGGAGAAGCGCAGTTCGGAGTTGGCGATACGCCCCTTGGTGTACACGATCAGGCCCTTGGTCAGGAAGTGGTCGGCCACTTCCACCGCTGACTGCAGCACGCCACCGGGGTTGTTGCGCAGGTCCAGAACAACGCCGCGCAGTTTCTTGCCGTTGTCTTTGCGCATCTTGGCCAATGCCTTGCCCACTTCGTCGCCGGTCTTGACCTGGAACTGGGTGATGCGGATGTAGCCGTAGTCGTTTTCCAGCAACTGGCTCTTCACGCTCTTGACCTGGATCACCGCGCGGACCAGGTTCACGTCGAACGGGGTGCCGCCGTCACGTACCAGGGTCAGGGTGATCTTCTCGCCGACCTTGCCGCGCATCTTGTCCACGGCTTCGGTCATGCTCTGGCCGCGGGTGGGCGCACCGTTGATCTTGACGATCAGGTCGCCTGCCTGCACGCCGGCGCGCGAAGCGGGGGTGTCATCGATGGGCGAGACCACCTTGATGAAGCCGTCTTCCTGGCCGACTTCGATACCCAGGCCACCGAACTCGCCACTGGTGCTTTCCTGCAGTTCCTGGAAGTCCTCGGGGCCAAGGTAGGCCGAATGCGGGTCGAGGTTGCTGAGCATGCCTTTGATGGCATTCTCCAGCAGCGTCTTGTCGTCTACCGGCTCGACATAGGCCGCCTTGATGCGGTCCATGACCTCGGCGAAGGTGCGCAGCTCTTCCAGTGGCAGCGGCGCCCTGGCGGTCACCTCGGTGGCTGGCACCGCGGCGGGCTTGGCGGGCGCCGGCTCGGCAGCGATGGCCAAAGGCATACCAGTCGCCAGGGCGATGGTCAGGGCCAGCTGGGTGAGACGAGGCGAGTGCAGCATGTCGAACGAACTCCTGATCCTGTAGGCGCTCCCTGGGGAGCATCGGCCCAGCGTGGGGCGCCGGGCCGTAAAAAAGTGACTAGGCTTTAACCTTAACCTTTGCACCACTGCGAAGGGTCGGTTGGCCTGCCCTGCTGGCGGATGGCGAAGTACAAGCCGGCGGCATCCTGGCCGCCGCTGTCGCCAACGGTGGAAATGGCCTCGCCGGCCTTGACGATGTCCCCGGCGCTCTTGAGCAGGCTCTGGTTGTGGCCGTACAGGCTCAGGTAACCATTACCATGGTCGAGAATGACCAGAAGTCCAGCACCGCGCAACCAGTCGGCGAACACCACGCGCCCGCCGTGCACGGCACGCACCTGGGTGCCGGGGTTGGCGCTGATCATCACGCCGTCCCACTTGGCTCGGGCATCGCTGCCACGGGCTTCACCGAAACGTGCCAGCAATCGACCATTGACGGGCCAGGGAAGTTTGCCCCGTGCGGCAGAAAAAGCACCGCCGTAGGTTGAGCTGCTGCTGGAAACCAACGGGCCTAGGGTGGTGCGCGCCTTTTTTGGCGGTTCGCTGTCTTGCTGTGCGGCCAGCGCTTCCTGCTGTCGGCGCTTTTGGGCCTCTTGCTCGGCCAGCAGGGCCTTCTTGCGCGCTTCTTCGGCCTCACGGGCCTGACGGGCCAGGGTTTCCTCAATGGTCTTGAGCACCTTGGCAAGGTCGGCCTGGTCTTGTTCACGGGCCTGCAGCTTCTTGTCGCGGTCTTTCATGTCACTGTTGAGCTTGGCCAGCACCTGCTGACGTTTGCCACGTTCGGCTTCCAGGGCCTGGCGGCGGCTGTCGAGATCGGCGCGCTGGGCCAGCAACTGTTCTTGCTGGCGGGAAATGTCCTGTTCGACATTGGCCAGCTGGCGCAAGGTCTCGTTGAAGGCACGCAGCTGCTCCATACGCGCCTTGCTCAGGTAGTCGTAGTAGCTGAGGGTGCGGGCGAACTTTTCTGGGTTCTGCTGGTTGAGCAGCAGCTTGAGGTATTCCTCACGGCCATTGTTCTGGTAGGCGGACCGCGCCTGAATGGCGATCAGTCGCTGTTGTTCAATGCGCGAGCTCTGGAGTTTTTTTTTCTCGGTATCAAGGCGCTCCAGCTCGCCCTCGGTCTTTTTTAGTTCTTGCTGCAGAGCCTCCACCTGCTTTTCGAGGTTGCCGATGTCGGTCTCGGTGGCTTTGAGGTCTTTCTGCACGCCGGATTTTTCTTCCTGGAGCTTGCCCAGCGTTTTCTTGAGCTCGGCGATGTCCTGGCGGGTGGCGTCCAGTTGTTGCTGGGTCTGTGCGCGCTCGTCGGCGAAGGCCGGGCTGAGCAGGCAAGACAGGGCTAGGAGAATCAGGGCGCGAAGCATGAGGTTGGGCGTACCAAGGATGGAGACTGGCCTAGTATGCCCGCCCGGGGCTGCAAAAAAAACGCCTCACGGCGTCAGCGGCAAGCTTCAAGCTACAAGCGGCAAGCAAAAGCAGGCGCCAGGCCAGGTTTCGCTTGCCGCTTGCCGCTTAATCCTCGAGCAGAATCGAGGTGCCGGTCATTTCCGCAGGTTTTTCCAGCCCAAGCAGCTTGAGCATGGTCGGCGCCACGTCGGCCAGTACGCCGCCCTCGCGAACCTTGACCTGGCGCTTGCCGACATAGATGAACGGTACCGGCTCGGTGGTGTGGGCCGTATGCGCCTGGCCGGTGCATTCGTCTTCCATCTGCTCGACGTTGCCGTGGTCTGCGGTGATCAACGCTTCGCCGCCGACCTTGTCCAGTGCCTCGACGATGCGACCGACACAGCCGTCCAGGGCTTCGACGGCCTTGACTGCGGCATCGAACACGCCGGTATGGCCGACCATGTCACCGTTGGCGTAATTGACCACGATCACGTCGTAGCGCTGCTGCTCGATGGCCTCGACGATGCGATCGGTGACCTCTGGGGCGCTCATTTCCGGCTGCATGTCGTAGGTGGCGACTTTCGGCGACGGGATCAGGATGCGCTCTTCGCCTTCGAACGGTTCTTCGCGCCCCCCGGAGAAGAAGAAGGTGACGTGTGCGTATTTCTCGGTCTCGGCGATGCGCAGCTGGGTCTTGCCGTTTTTGGCCAGGTATTCACCCAGCACATTGTTCAGGCTGGCCGGGGCAAACGCCGCCGGGGCCGGGATTTTCGCCGAGTACTGGGTCAGGCCGATGTAGGCGGCCAGCTTCGGCAGGCGTGCCCGTGGGAACTCGTTGAAATCGGCTTCGACGAACACGCGCGACAGCTCACGTGCGCGGTCGGCGCGGAAGTTCATGAAGATTACGGCATCGCCATCTTCGACCTTCACCGCTTCGCCAATACGCGTGGCCTTGACGAATTCGTCGCTCTCGTCGCGCGCATAGGCCGCTTCGAGCCCGGCAACAGCGCTGTCTGCAGTGTGTTCGGCAACGCTGTCGACGATCAGGTTGTAGGCGGCGCTCACGCGGTCCCAGCGGTTGTCGCGGTCCATCGCGTAGTAACGGCCGATCAGGCTGGCGATTCGGCCTTTGCCAAGCTTGGCAAAGGCCGAATCGAGCAGCTCGATGGACGATTGCGCGCTGCGCGGCGGGGTGTCACGACCGTCGAGGAACGCATGCAGGTAGATCTTCTCGGCGCCACGCTGCGCGGCCAGTTCGGCCATGGCAATCAGGTGGTCCTGGTGGCTGTGTACGCCGCCGTCGGAGAGCAGGCCGAGGATATGCACGGCCTTGCCGGCACCTGCAGCCTGGTCCACCGCGCCTGTCAGCACCGGGTTCTTGAAGAACTCGCCGTCGCGAATGGCCTTGGTGACGCGGGTGAAGTCCTGGTAGACGACACGGCCGGCGCCCAGGTTCATGTGACCGACTTCGGAGTTGCCCATCTGCCCGTCCGGCAGGCCGACGTCCATCCCTGAACCGGAAATCAGGCCATGCGGCGCGGTGGCACGCAGGCGGTCATAGACCGGAGTGTTGGCGGCATAGATGGCGTTGTATTCGGGGCTTTCGCTGTGGCCGAAGCCATCCAGGATGATCAGGACCAGGGGTTTGGGCGTACTCGTCATCAATCAAACTCACGGTTGTTCAAAGATGATAAAGACACGCATTTTAGGGCAAATGCGCCACCTGCGGCGAATATTCGTCCTGTTCCCTGACCAGCGCGGCGCCCGCGAGAACGGGAAGGTAGTTTTCCCACCGGCCTGTCGGACTTTGGTGGTCATTGGGGGCTGTGTATACTGGCCGGCATTTTCAATCGCCTGGAACACCGCTGATGGTTGCTCACCTGATTCAATTCGCGACAGATCACTACATCCTGGTTGCGATCTTCGTTGTTCTGCTGGTCCTGCTGCTGCTCAATGAAATCCGCCGTGGCGGCCAGAGCCTGAGCAATGGCCAACTGACCGCCCTGGTCAATGCCGAGAAGGGCCTTGTCATCGATATCCGCCCTGCCAAGGAATACTCCGCCGGCCACATCGTTGGTGCGGTGAACATCCCGCAGGACAAGGTCGCCACCCGCATGACCGAACTGGACAAGCACAAAGAGAAGACCCTGATCGTCGTCGACGCAATGGGCCAGCAGTCCGGCACCATCTGCCGCGAACTGCTCAAGGCTGGTTATACCGCCGCCAAGCTGAGCGGTGGCGTTTCCAGCTGGAAAGCCGATAACCTGCCCCTGGTGAAGTGATATGAACGACGTCATCGTCTACTCCAGCGACTACTGCCCTTACTGCATGCGTGCCAAGTACCTGCTCGAGAGCAAGGGCGTGGCCTTCGAGGAAATCAAGGTCGACGGCAAGCCGCAGGTACGCGCCGAGATGAGCCAGAAGGCCGGCCGGACTTCGGTGCCGCAGATCTGGATCGGCAGTACCCATGTCGGTGGCTGCGATGACCTCTACGCCCTGGAGCGCGCCGGCAAGCTCGACGCGCTGCTCAAGGCCTGATTTGCACTGCATTCAAAAACATTAGGATAAGGATCTGCCATGACTGACCAACAGACCAACGGCGCAGCAGCCGAAGACAACAGCCCTCAGTTCTCCATGCAGCGTATCTACGTGCGCGACCTGTCGTTCGAGGCCCCGAAAAGCCCGCAGATCTTCCGTCAGACCTGGGAGCCGAGCGTTGCCCTGGACCTGAACACCAAGCAGAAGGCTTTGGAAGGCGACTTCCACGAGGTGGTGCTGACCCTGTCGGTGACCGTCAAGAATGGTGACGAAGTGGCGTTCATCGCTGAAGTTCAGCAGGCTGGTATCTTCCTGATCAAGAACCTCGACGCCTCTTCCATGAGCCACACCCTCGGCGCGTTCTGCCCGAACATCCTGTTCCCGTACGCCCGCGAGACCCTGGATAGCCTGGTGACCCGTGGTTCGTTCCCGGCCCTGATGCTGTCGCCGGTCAACTTCGACGCCCTGTACGCGCAAGAGATGCAGCGCATGCAGGAAGCGGGCGAAGCACCGACCGTGCAGTAATTTTGCCCGGTAGCAAAGAGGCGACCTTCGAGGTCGCCTTTTTATTACCCGGCTGCCTGCTTCGGGCTTGTCAGCTCCCGGCAAACCCCTGCTGCCGCCACGCCTCATACACCGTCACCGCCACGGTGTTGGACAGGTTCAGGCTGCGGCACCCCGGCCGCATCGGCAGGCGCAGGCGTTGCTCGGCCGGCAGGCTGTCCAGCACCTCGGCCGGCAGGCCACGGCTTTCCGGCCCGAACAGGAAGGCGTCGCCCGGCTGGTAGGCAACCTCATGAAACGGGTGCGAACCCTTTGTGGTAAAGGCGAACAAGCGTGGGTTGCCCAGGCTCTCCAGGCATCCGGCCAGGCTTTCGTGGCGCTTGAGCGTGGCATACTCGTGGTAATCCAGCCCAGCACGGCGCAGCCGCTTGTCGTCGAGCTCGAAGCTGATCGGTTCGATCAGGTGCAGCGCGCAGCCACTGTTGGCGCAGAGGCGAATGATATTGCCGGTATTGGGCGGAATTTCAGGTTGAAAGAGGATGACGTGAAACATGCACGGCTCCAAGCGTGAAGATGGCGAGCATTCTACCCCCGAACCTGATGTGCGTTCGAAGGGCTTGCCGAAGGTTTTGCTCTCGTTGGCGATCGTCGGCTTGATGGTCGGTTTGATGATCGGCCGTCTGACTGCACCCGAAGCGCTCGTGCTTGAGCGGGTGGAGGTGGTGCAGGACGGGCTGGACCTGTGGTTCAACGATGAACCGAAGCTGCATGGCGAGAATGTCCAGGGTACGGTCGCGTTGCTGTTCCAGGCCGAAGGTAAAGCCCAGCGTGGGCAACTGACCCTGCAGGGCAAGCCGGTGAGCTGGCGTTTGCAGAAAAGTGAGGAAGGGTTGCTGCTGAGCGTGATTGCCGCGCGCCCTCTGCGTGGCGAATGGGCCGGTGCAGAGGACGCGGGGCGCTGGCGGGTGCAGGTGAGGCTGCACGAATAAAAGAGGGGATGTCCCGGCCTGCCTGTACCAGGGTCCCCAAAGCTTGCGCTACTGCGTGTAAAAGAGGGGATTCCCGGCCTGCCTGTACCGAGGCCCCCGAAACTGGAGATACATTACGTATTGCAGGTGGCGTGCCAGTTTTGAAAAGCCTGGAAACATTGGGTTTCAGGGCGATCTGGCCGGTTTTTGAGGGGATTTGTGCCTTGGCGCGGTGCAGCTGGCACAGCTTCGGTGCATGGGCCGGAAATGGTTGGGGCCGCCAAGCGGCCCCAACGGTGTTACTGATTCAGCGGGAAGTCAGTGATCATCGCCCTCATCATCATCCCCGCCATCCACGTTCATCCCCAGTTCCTTGATCTTGCGGGTCAGGGTATTGCGCCCCCACCCCAGCAGCACCGCTGCATCCCGGCGGCGCCCGGCAGTATGCTTGAGCGCCGTCTCGATCATGATCCGTTCAAAGCTGGGCACGGCGCTGTCCAGCAGGTTGGATTGCCCGCGTGCCAAGGCTTGGTCGGCCCATTGGCGCAGCGCCTGCTCCCAGTTGGTCACCGGTGCAGCGTCCTGCGGCAGGTTGAGCAATTCGGGCGGCAGATCGCCGACCAGCACTTCGCGGCTGGACGCCATGACGGTGATCCAGCGGCAGGTGTTTTCCAGCTGGCGGACGTTGCCAGGCCAAGGCAGGTTGCGGATGAATTCTTCGGTTTCCGGCTTGAGCAGCTTCGGTTCGACGGCCAACTCCTGAGCGGCGCGGCCAAGGAAGTGGCGTGCCAGCGCGGGGATGTCCTCGCGGCGGTCGGCCAGGCGCGGGATATGAATACGGATCACGTTCAGGCGATGGAACAAGTCTTCACGGAACTTGCCAGCCTGTACCAGTGACTCGAGGTTTTGATGGGTTGCAGCGATGATTCGCACATCGACCTTTACGGGCACATGGCCGCCCACACGATAGAACTCCCCATCGGCCAGCACCCGCAGCAGGCGGGTCTGCGTATCGGCAGGCATGTCACCGATTTCGTCGAGGAACAAGGTGCCGCCGTCCGCTTGCTCGAAGCGGCCGCGTCGCAGGTTGGCCGCGCCGGTGAAGGCGCCTTTTTCGTGGCCGAACAGCTCCGACTCCATCAGGTCCTTGGGTATGGCGGCCATGTTCAGGGCAATGAACGGTGAGGCCGCCCGCGGGCTGTGGCGGTGCAGGGCGTGGGCCACCAGCTCCTTGCCGGTACCGGACTCGCCATTGATCAGCACGGTGATGTTGGAGTGGCTCAGCCGCCCAATGGCACGGAACACCTCCTGCATCGCCGGGGCTTCACCGATGATTTCCGGCGTACGGGCCAGGGCCTGGGGCACATCGAGGCCTTGCTGCTCCTGCGCATGCTGGTTGGCGCGCTTGACCAGCGAGACCGCCTCATCGACATCGAACGGTTTGGGCAGGTACTCGAAAGCGCCCCCCTGGTACGACGCCACTGCGCTGTCCAGGTCGGAATGGGCGGTCATGATGATGACCGGCAGGCGCGGGTGTTGGTCGCGAATCTGTGCCAGCAGGTCGAGGCCGCTGGCGCCGGGCATGCGAATGTCGGAAATGATCACGTCCGGCTGCTGCCGGGCCAAGCGGCCCATCACGCCATCGGCGCTGTCGAAGCTCTGGGTGGTCATGCCCTCCTGTTGCAGGGCTTTTTCCAGGACCCAGCGGATGGAGCGATCATCGTCGACGATCCATACGGTTTCACTTCGGCTCATGAGGCGGTGGCTCCTTGTTCCAGCGGCAGGAAGATCGAAAAGGCGGTGTGGCCGGCGTGGCTTTCACACTCGATCAGGCCTTGGTGCTGACTGATGATGTTCTGGGTAATGGCCAGGCCCAACCCGGTACCGTCCGGGCGGCCACTGACCATGGGATAGAAGAGGGTGTCTTGCAGTTCACTGGGGATGCCGGGGCCGTTGTCGATGATCTCGACGCGGGCCACCAGTCGGTGGCGCACATGGCCGATGGTGAACTGGCGCATCGCGCGACTGCGCAGGGTGATGCGGCCCAGGCGCAACTCGTTCTGTGAGCTGATCGCCTGCATCGCGTTGCGCACGATATTCAGTACCGCCTGGATCATCTGTTCGCGGTCGATCAGCACGTCCGGCAGGCTCGGGTCATAATCGCGCACCAAAGTGATGCATCCTTGGCTTTCTGCGTCGACCAGGCTGCAGACCCGCTCAAGGACTTCGTGAATGTTGGTCATGGCCAGCGATGGCAGCTTGTTCGAACCGAGCATGCGATCGACCAGGTTGCGCAGGCGATCGGCCTCTTCGATGATCACGTTGGTGTAGTCGCGCAGGCCATCTTCGGGCAACTCCCGGGCCAGCAGTTGCGCCGCGCCACGGATGCCTCCCAGTGGGTTCTTGATCTCGTGGGCGAGGCCGCGGACCAGCATCTTGGTGGTTTCCTGCTTGCTCAGCTGGGCTTCTTCCTTGGTGATGCGCAGCAGGCGGTCACGCGGGTGTACCTCCAGCAACAGCAGGGTGTTGCCCTGGTGCAGGATGGGCGTCACGGCATAGTCAACGGTGATGGTCTGGCCGGTCAGCGAGGTCAATTGGGCTTCGCGCTTGGTGAACGGGTGCGCCTGCTCGACCGCCTGGCGCAGGGAGTTGAGCGCCTCGGACGATTCGGTGAACAGTTCGCTGATGAACTGCCCGTGGCTGCGCTGCCCACTCACGGCCAGGAGCATTTCCGCAGCCGGGTTCATGTATTCCAGGCGCAGCTCGGCGTTAAGCAAGAGCGTGGCGGTGGTCAGGTTGTCCAGAAGCAGACGGTGCTGTGCATCGCTGATGGTCATAAGGCGTCGTTGACCTCTTTTGGCGCTTGCCGGGCATGGCGGTGAGCGTGGCCGGCGCACTATGGATCTGCTCATGCCAGGCTCTTTGCGTAGAAAATGCAAGAAACAAACCAAGGCTCCGAAAAGAAGCGGGATTGCTTTATAAACCCCCGAAATTGCGCCTATTCGGACCAGAAAGCACTGATTTACCGTTCAACGTGACCTGTTTTGGGGTGCGGGGCGGGGCATGCAACGTTGCATTGCACCAATATAGAGCATCGGTGCGCGTGGCGTATGGCGCCAGGGTGTTGGGGCGCTTCCGATCGGGACGGCTGGAAAAACAAAAACGGCCTTCATGAGAAGGCCGTTTCCGGGATTTCATCGGCGCAATGCGCCAATCAAATCAGCAGCTGTAGTACAGCTCGTATTCCAGCGGGTGCACGAAGGTACGGACCTTGATCTCTTCTTCGCTCTTCAGTTCGATGAAGGCATCGATGAAGTCGTCGGAGAACACGCCGCCCTTGGTCAGGAACGCACGGCCTTTATCCAGCTCTTCCAGAGCTTCTTTCAGGCTGCCGCAAACTTGCGGGATATCTTTCGCCTCTTCAGGCGGCAGGTCGTACAGGTTCTTGTCGGCAGCATCGCCTGGGTGGATCTTGTTCTGGATGCCGTCCAGGCCAGCCATCAGCAGGGCTGCGAAAGCCAGGTACGGGTTGGCCGATGGGTCCGGGAAGCGCGCTTCGATACGGCGGGCTTTAGGGCTGCCGACGTAAGGGATACGGATCGAGGCGGAACGGTTGCGTGCCGAGTAGGCCAGCATTACCGGGGCTTCGAAGCCTGGAACCAGGCGCTT
Organism: Pseudomonas sp. BNK-30; assembly: GCF_047456185.1. Lineage (NCBI taxonomy): Bacteria > Pseudomonadati > Pseudomonadota > Gammaproteobacteria > Pseudomonadales > Pseudomonadaceae > Pseudomonas > Pseudomonas sp. BNK-30. The sequence goes on along the minus strand of NZ_CP179904.1, from coordinate 4,392,799 downwards.
GTAGGAGTTGGTCGACGGGTTGGTGAAGCCGTTCAGGGCCTTACCGTGCTTGATGATGCCGCCGATGAAGTACAGGGCGGTTTCGGACAGGCCGGCATAGCCTTCACCCGCGAAGGTGTTCTTGCCGTCTTTCCAGATCGACATGTGCACGTGCATGCCCGAGCCGTTGTCGCCGTACAGTGGCTTTGGCATGAAGGTGGCGGTACGGCCGTAGGCGTCGGCAACGTTGTGCACGACATATTTCAGGGCCTGTACTTCGTCAGCTTTCTTCACCAGGGTGTTGAACTTGACGCCGATTTCGTTCTGGCCGGCAGTCGCCACTTCGTGGTGGTGAACTTCGACGGTCTGGCCCATCTCTTCCAGTGCGTTGCACATGGCAGTACGGATTTCGTGGTCGTGGTCGAACGGCGGAACCGGGAAGTAGCCGCCTTTGACGCCAGGACGGTGACCTTTGTTGCCGCCTTCCACGTCAGCGCCAGTCATCCACGAGCCTTGCTCGGAGAAGATCTTGAACATCGAGCCGGAGATGTCCGACTGGAACTTCACTTCGTCGAAGATGAAGAACTCAGGCTCTGGGCCGGCGAAGACGGTGTCACCGATGCCGGTGCTCTTGAGGTACTCTTCAGCGCGCTTGGCGATCGCACGCGGGTCGCGATCGTAGCCCTGCATGCTCGACGGGTCGACGATGTCACAGGTGATGATCAGGGTCGGCTCTTCGGTGAACGGGTCCAGTACGGCGGTATCGTCGACCGGCATCAGGATCATGTCGGAGGCTTCGATGCCTTTCCAGCCAGCGATGGAGGAGCCGTCGAACATCTTGCCGACTTCGAAGAAGTCTTCGTCCAGGCCATCACGCGCTGGCATGGTCACGTGATGCTGAGTGCCTTTGGTGTCCGTGAAACGCAGATCAATCCACTTGACGTCATGATCTTTGATGAGTTGAACCGACTTCGACATGTTGTCCTCCGGATGGTCTAGAGCGCGGTGGGCCGCTGCCCTGGAAAAAAGGGTGTTGCCGGGCGCGGATAGTCGGCCAAGCTTACCTGCCTCACAAGGGAGCAAATTGCATGCCAGTGCCCGAAAATGGCGAGGCCGGGATAAAAGGGGGCGTTTGCGGGCATTTGGCGGCGGTTTGGCGGCGAAAAACGCACCCTTACGAGGCGGCTTTTGCTGTGGGCGCACCAATAGCGTGCACAGATCGGGTTGTGTGCTTCCTTTAAGGGCCTCATCGCTGGCAAGCCAGCTCCCACACCCTAAGCGCAGTCTTGAGGCCTACCGACGTCCTGTAGATGCTGGCTTGCCGGCGATGAGGCCAGTACAGGCAATATAAATCCAACCTTCTGTACAAAAGTTGGTCAAATCCTGAGCAATTTCCGATATAATTCGCGCCCCTCATTTTTCGGCAGGCCCTGCGCGCGCTGTTAACCAATGAAACTTATCGTCAAAGTCTTCCCAGAAATCACCATCAAGAGCCGGCCGGTACGCAAGCGCTTCATCCGCCAGCTCGGCAAGAACATCCGCAACGTGCTCAAGGACCTCGACCCTGAGCTCGCGGTCGATGGTGTCTGGGACAACCTCGAAGTGGTCACCCGCGTCGAAGACGAAAAAGTCCAGCGCGAGATGATCGAGCGGCTCACCTGCACCCCGGGCATTACCCACTTCCTGCAGGTGGAGGAATACCCGCTCGGTGACTTCGACGATATCGTCGCCAAGTGCAAGCAGCACTTCGGCCACCTGCTGGCCGGCAAGTATTTCGCCGTGCGCTGCAAGCGCGGGGGCCACCATGACTTCACCTCGATGGACGTCGACCGCTACGTTGGCAGCCAGTTGCGCCAGCAGTGCGGCGCCGCTGGCATCGAGCTGAAGCAACCTGAAGTGACGGTGCGCATCGAAATCCGCAACCAGCGCCTGTACGTGATCCACAACCAGCACCAAGGCATCGGCGGCTACCCGCTGGGCGCCCTGGAGCAGACCTTGGTACTGATGTCCGGCGGTTTCGACTCCACCGTGGCGGCCTACCAGATGATGCGTCGCGGCCTGATGACCCATTTCTGCTTCTTCAACCTCGGCGGCCGTGCCCACGAACTGGGCGTGATGGAAGTGGCCCACTACCTGTGGAAAAAGTACGGCAGCAGCCAGCGCGTGCTGTTCATCAGCGTGCCGTTCGAAGAAGTGGTCGGCGAGATCCTCAACAAGGTCGACAACAGCTACATGGGCGTGACCCTCAAGCGCATGATGCTGCGCGGCGCTGCGCGCATGGCCGATCGTCTGGAAATCGATGCGCTGGTCACCGGCGAGGCGATTTCCCAGGTGTCCAGCCAGACGCTGCCGAACCTGTCGATCATCGACTCGGCCACCGACAAGCTGGTGCTGCGCCCATTGCTGGCCAGCCACAAGCAGGACATCATCGACCAGGCGACCGAAATCGGCACCGCCGACTTCGCCAAGCACATGCCTGAATATTGCGGCGTGATCTCGGTGAACCCGACCACCCATGCCAAGCGTCACCGCATGGAGCATGAAGAGAAGCAGTTCGACATGGCCGTGCTGGAGCGCGCCCTCGAACGTGCCAAGTTCATCTCGATCGACCACGTGATCGACGAGCTGGGCAAGGACGTGGAAATCGAGGAAGTAAGCGAAGCGCTGCCAGGCCAGATCGTGATCGACATCCGTCACCCTGACGCCCAGGAAGACGAGCCTTTGGTGCTCGAGGGTATCGAAGTTCAGGTGATGCCGTTCTACGCGATCAACAGCAAGTTCAAGCAGCTGGATGAAACCCGCCAGTACTTGCTGTATTGCGACAAAGGTGTGATGAGCCGATTGCACGCACACCACCTGCTCAGTGAGGGACATGCCAATGTGCGTGTTTATCGTCCGGCATAAGACCCCAGGGCTGTATGGCGGCAGCATCCGCCATCGCCCTCCCGACCGCCGGGCCCGCTGAGCCTTTTACCTTCATATTGGCCGCCTAGACTGGCGGCAACCGAATCCTCTGATCGAGATACAGTTGTGATCGAAAATCTGCGTAACATCGCCATCATCGCCCACGTTGACCATGGTAAAACCACCCTGGTCGACAAACTCCTGCGTCAGTCCGGCACCCTGGAACGTAACGAGCTCAACGACGAGCGCGTAATGGACTCCAACGACCAGGAAAAAGAGCGCGGCATTACCATTCTGGCGAAAAACACCGCCATCAACTGGAACGGCTACCACATCAACATCGTCGACACCCCCGGCCACGCCGACTTCGGTGGCGAGGTTGAGCGTGTAATGTCCATGGTCGACTCCGTGCTGCTGCTGGTCGACGCCCAGGACGGCCCTATGCCGCAAACCCGCTTCGTGACCAAGAAGGCCTTCGAAGCCGGCCTGAAGCCGATCGTCGTGATCAACAAGGTCGACCGTCCGGGCGCCCGTCCTGACTGGGTTCTGGACCAGATCTTCGACCTGTTCGACAACCTCGGTGCTACCGACGAGCAGCTGGACTTCAAAGTGGTCTACGCCTCGGCCCTGAACGGCATCGCCGGTCTGGACCACACCGCCATGGCCGAAGACATGACCCCGCTGTACCAGTCGATCGTCGACAACGTACCTGCGCCGGACGTTGACCGTGAAGGCCCGTTCCAGATGCAGATCTCGGCACTGGACTACAACAGCTTCCTGGGTGTTATCGGCGTTGGCCGTATCGCCCGTGGCCGCGTGAAGCCGAACACTCCGGTGGTCGCCATCGACACCAACGGCAAGAAGCGTAACGGCCGTATCCTCAAGCTGATGGGCCACCACGGCCTGCACCGTATCGACGTCGAAGAAGCCCAGGCTGGCGACATCGTCTGCATCAGCGGTTTCGACGAGCTGTTCATCTCCGACACCCTGTGCGACCCGACAGCCGTCGAAGCGATGAAGCCGCTGACCGTTGACGAGCCAACCGTTTCGATGACCTTCCAGGTCAACGACTCGCCGTTCTGCGGCAAGGAAGGCAAGTTCGTCACCAGCCGTAACATCAAGGACCGTCTGGACAAAGAGCTGCTGTACAACGTTGCTCTGCGCGTTCAGGAAACCGATTCCCCTGACAAGTTCAAGGTATCGGGCCGTGGTGAGCTGCACCTGTCGGTACTGATCGAAACCATGCGCCGTGAAGGCTTCGAGATGGCCGTAGGCCGTCCTGAAGTGATCATCCGCGAAGTCGGTGGCGTCAAGCAGGAACCGTTCGAGAACGTCACCATCGACATCCCTGAAGAATCCCAGGGCAAGGTCATGGAAGAAATGGGCCTGCGTAAAGGCGACCTGACCAATATGGTTCCGGATGGCAAGGGCCGTGTTCGCCTGGAGTACAACATTCCAGCCCGTGGCCTGATCGGCTTCCGTAACCAGTTCCTGACCCTGACCAACGGCGCAGGCATCCTGACCTCGATCTTCGATCGCTACGACACCATGAAGTCGGGCCAGATGTCCGGCCGCCTCAACGGCGTACTGGTTTCGGTCGAGACCGGCAAGGCACTGACCTACTCCCTGGAAACCCTGCAGGCGCGCGGCAAGCTGTTCGTCGAGCACGGCCAGGAGATCTACAACGGTCAGATCATCGGTCTGAACAGCCGTGACAACGACCTGGGCGTGAACCCTACCAAGGGCAAGAAGCTCGACAACATGCGTGCTTCGGGCAAAGACGAAGTCATCGCCCTGGTTCCGCCGGTTCGTCACACCCTCGAACAGGCTCTGGAATTCATCCAGGACGACGAGCTGTGCGAAGTTACGCCGAAGTCGATCCGTCTGCGCAAGAAGATCCTGGACGAAGGCGAGCGTACCCGCGCTGCCAAGAAAGCCAAGAACTGAGTTAGCTCAGGCTGAATGAAAACGCCCCCGGTCGAAAGGCCGGGGGCGTTTTTTTTGTCTGGGCTTTTTGTATCAGCTGTACCGGCCTCATCGCCGGCAAGCCGGCTTCCACAGGTCCTTGCGCAACGATTTTGGGGCGGTGAGGCCAATGATCAGCGCGTGGCCACCTTGGGCTTGTAAGCGCAATACCCCGGCCGCGGCCCTACCTTCGGGTGGTTCCGGCAAGTATCCGGGCGCTTGTCATAAATGGTGCACAGCCGGCTCTTGCGGTCCAAATACATGCAATCATCGTTGCTCATCCGGGTCAGGGTGAAGATCCCCGACTTCTGGTTGAAGCGTTCGATGATGCCTTCCTTCTGCAGGCGTTTGGCCACGTTCTTTGGCGGTTCGTCCTTTTCGAACTCATCCACCACGCCGATGCGGATCAGGTCTTTGATCTTCACTTCCACAGGCAGGGTGCAGCAGGTCGAATGGCAGCCCCCGCACATGTGGCTGGCATAGCGCTGCCAGGTTTCCAGGCGGTCGACTTCGGCTGCGGCAATCAGGGTCGTTTTCATCGTTATAGGTGGCGGATCACGGTCTTGGGGCGCGCGATCATACCGGAGTTGTTCAATTTGTGAACAACCTTTTGCCGGATTGGCCAAGCCGGCATGAAAACTGCGAACCGAGGCTGTCACTCCCTGTCGAAGGGTCTAGTCTCAACACTCTCCCGCCGCTTTTGCCAATTTGCCCGAGGATGCCGCATGTCCCAGGAACCCAAAGCACGTGACGCCGAGGTGGCCGACTTTCGCGCCGCTGTACTGGACAAGCTGACCTACGCGGTCGGCAAGGACCCGGAGCACGCCTTTGACCACGACTGGTTCGAGGCCATTGCCCTGGCTGCCCGTGATCACATGGTCGATCACTGGATGGATCACACCCGTCAGGCCTACCGGCGCAGCCAGAAACGGGTCTATTACCTCTCTCTGGAGTTTCTCATCGGGCGCCTGCTCTACGACAGCCTGAGCAACCTTGGCCTGCTGGACATCGCCCGTGATGCGCTGGAGGGGTTGGACGTGGACCTGGAGCGCATCCGCCTGCTGGAACCGGACGCCGCACTGGGCAATGGTGGCCTGGGCCGTCTGGCCGCCTGTTTCATGGAGAGCATGTCGACGCTGGGCATCGCCGCCCACGGCTACGGCATCCGCTATGAGCACGGGCTGTTCCGCCAGGCCATGGTCGACGGATGGCAGCAGGAACAGACCGAAAATTGGCTGGATTTCGGCAACCCTTGGGAGTTCGAGCGCGCCGAGGTGATCTACCCGATCAGTTTCGGCGGCAGCGTCGAAACGGTGCAAGATACCCATGGTCAGCAACGTCAGGTGTGGTGGCCGGGCGAGACGGTACGTGCGGTGGCCTACGACACGCCAGTGGTCGGCTGGCGGGGCTCCAGCGTCAACACCTTGCGCCTGTGGCGCGCGCGGGCGCTGGAGGAGCTGCATCTGGAGCGCTTCAATGCCGGTGACCACCTTGGCGCGGTGGCCGAAGTGGCTCGCGCCGAGAGCATCTCGCGGGTGCTGTACCCGGCCGATAGCACAGAAGCGGGGCAGGAACTGCGCCTGCGCCAGGAATACTTCTTCGTCTCGGCGTCGCTGCAGGACCTGCTGCGACGCCACTTGAACATGCACAAGGACTTGCTCAACCTGCCGGATGCTGCGGCCATCCAGCTCAACGACACGCACCCGTCGATTGCCGTGGCCGAATTGATGCGGCTGTTGGTCGACCAGCATGAAATCCCGTGGGAAAAAGCCTGGGAGCTGACCGTCGGCACCCTGGCCTACACCAACCACACGCTGCTGCCAGAAGCGCTGGAAACGTGGCCGGTGGCCCTGATGGAGCGCATGCTGCCGCGGCACATGCAGATCATCTACCTGATCAATGCCTACCATATCGATGCCCTGCGCGCGAAAGGCCTGCATGACTTCGACGTGCTGCGGGCGGTGTCGCTGATCGAGGAAGACAACGGCCGCCGGGTGCGCATGGGCAACCTTGCGTTTCTCGGCTCGCACAGCGTCAACGGGGTATCGGCGCTGCACAGCAAGCTGATGAAAAGCACGGTGTTCTCCGAGTTGCACAAGCTCTACCCCCAGCGCATCAACAACAAGACCAACGGCATTACCTTCCGCCGCTGGCTGTACCAGTCCAACCCGCAGTTGACGGCGATGCTGGTGGATGCCCTGGGCCCAGAGTTGCTTGACGACCCGCAAGGGCGCCTGGCCAACCTGGTGCCGTTCGCCGACAAGGGCGGCTTCCTCAAGCAGTTCGCCGCGCAGCGCCTGCACAGCAAGCGCGCGTTGGCCAGCATCATCCAGGAGCGGGTGGGCGTTACGGTCAACCCTGAGGCGCTGTTCGATGTGCAGGTCAAGCGCATCCACGAGTACAAGCGCCAGCTGCTCAATCTGCTGCACACCGTGGCGCTGTACCAGGCCATCCGTAACGACCCGGGCACCAACTGGGTGCCGCGGGTGAAGATCTTTGCCGGCAAGGCCGCAGCCAGCTACCACCAGGCCAAGCTGATCATCAAGCTGGCCAATGACATCGCCCGGGTGGTCAACAACGACCCTACCGTGCGCGGCCTGCTAAAGGTGGTGTTCCTGCCCAACTACAACGTCAGCCTGGCCGAGAGCATCATCCCGGCGGCGGACCTGTCGGAGCAGATTTCCACGGCCGGCTACGAGGCGTCGGGCACCAGCAACATGAAGTTCGGGCTCAATGGTGCACTCACCATTGGTACCCTCGATGGCGCCAACGTCGAGATGTGCGAACAGGTGGGTGCCGACAACATGTTCATTTTCGGCCTGACCGCGCAGCAGGTGGAGGCGCGCAAGCGTGACGGTGATTTTGGTGCCGTGGCCGCGATAGCCGCCTCCCACCGCTTGAACGATGTGCTGCAGGCGATCCGCAGTGGCGTGTTCTCCCCCGATGATCCGTCGCGCTATGCCGGGCTGATCGACGGGTTGGTGGCTTACGACCGCTTCCTGGTCTGTGCCGACTTCGATGCTTACTGGGATGCCCAGCGGCGGGTGGAGGAGTTGTGGCATACGCCGCAGGCGTGGTGGCGGATGGCGGTGCTCAACACCGCGCGAATGGGGTGGTTCTCTTCGGACCGGACCATTCGCGAGTATGCGACCGAGATCTGGAAGGTGCTGGATTGAGGCTTGGGGCCGCACAGCGGCCCCACCTGACCATCGGCCTGGTGAGCGCTGAACTACCGACCTGTTGTGCCGTCTGACTGCCCAGGCGTGTCTCTTTACTCGCTAGCATTGAACTCTCCCTGTAAACTGCGGGGGTTTTTCTCCCCCATCCTTTCGGAGCCATACATGTCCCGCGTTACCTTGAGTCGCTATCTGATTGAGCAGACCCGCAGCAACAATACCCCTGCCGATCTGCGCTTCCTGATCGAAGTGGTGGCGCGTGCGTGCAAGGAAATCAGCCATCACGTGTCCAAGGGCGCCCTTGGCGGCGTGCTGGGCAGCATGGGCACTGAAAACGTGCAGGGCGAAGTGCAGAAGAAGCTCGACGTGATTTCCAACGATATCCTGCTCGAGGCCAACGAGTGGGGCGGCCACCTGGCCGGCATGGCGTCCGAGGAAATGGACAACGCCTACCAGATCCCGGGCCGATACCCCAAAGGTGCCTACCTGCTGGTCTTCGACCCGCTGGACGGCTCGTCGAACATCGACGTCAACGTTTCGGTCGGCACCATCTTCTCGGTACTGCGTTGCCCTAACGAATACCTGAGCCAGAACGAAACCCTGAACGAAAACGCCTTCCTGCAGCCAGGTACCGAGCAGGTCGCCGCCGGTTATGCCATCTATGGCCCGCAGACCATGCTGATCCTGACCCTGGGCAACGGCGTCAAGGGCTTCACCCTGGACCGTGAGCTGGGCAGCTTCGTGCTGACCCACGAAAACATCCAGGTCCCGGCAACCACCGCCGAGTTCGCCATCAACATGTCCAACCAGCGCCACTGGGAAGCCCCGGTCCAGCGCTACGTGGGCGAGCTGCTGGCCGGTGAGACCGGGCCGCTGAAAAAGAACTACAACATGCGCTGGATCGCCTCGATGGTGGCCGACGTGCACCGTATCCTGACCCGTGGCGGTCTGTTCATGTACCCGCGCGACGCCCGCGAGCCGAGCAAGCCGGGCAAGCTGCGCCTGATGTACGAAGCCAACCCGATGTCGTTCATCATCGAGCAGGCCGGCGGCGCTTCTACCAACGGTTACGAACGCATCCTCGACATCAAGCCAGAGAGCCTGCACCAGCGTGTATCGGTGATTCTCGGCTCGAAGGAAGAGGTCGAGCGCGTCACCGCCTATCACAAGGAGTAAATCATGCTCGCACCTTGGCAGCCGTTGCTGGAGTGGTGGTTCGGTTGGGGCACCAGTCCCCAGGCCGTGGCTGACGAGAAGAGCACGCTGTGGTTCGGCAAGCATCACGATGCCGAAGCCCAGGCGCTGTTTGGCGAGCTCGTCGAGCATGCCCTGGCGGGTGGGCTCGAGGAGTGGCAGCAAAGCCCTCAGGGCTGGCTCGGCCTGTTGATACTGCTGGACCAGCTGCCGCGCATGATCTACCGCGACACGCCGCGCGCTTTCGAGGGCGACCGGCGTGCCCAGGTGGTGGCCATGCAGGGGCTGCAGAAGGGCTGGGATTACCAGCTGCTGCCGATCCAGCGGGTATTCGTGCTGCTGGTGCTGGAGCATGCCGAGGTGCTGGACTGGCAGAACCTGTGCGTTGAGCGGTACCAGGTGCTGCTGGATGAGCAGCCCGAGGCCAACCGTCGGTTGTTCGAAGGGTTCCTCGACTATGCCGAGCAGCACCAGCGGGTGATTGCCCGGTTCGGGCGCTTCCCGCATCGCAATCTGTTGCTGGAGCGGCCGAGCACCAGTGAAGAAATGGACTTTTTGCTGGAGCCTGGCTCCAGGTTTTGAGTGATGAATGGGGCCGCAAAGCGGCCCCGTTCGTTTCAGATCCTGAAACTCCCTACCAGGTGCTTCAACCGTTCGACCTGGTGTTCAAGGTCGGTGCAGGCACGCAAGGTGCTCTGCAGGTTCTGCACCCCTTCCTGGTTCAGCGTATTGATCTCGGTGATGTCGACATTGATCGACTCGACCACCGCCGTCTGCTCCTCGGTAGCGGTAGCCACTGACTGGTTCATGCCATCGATTTCGCCAATACGCTGGGTCACGCTGCCCAGGCGCTCACCGGCCTGGTTGGCAATCCCGACGCTCTGGTCGCTGTGCTCACGGCTCTGGTTCATGGTGCTGACGGCCATCTGGGCACCGGCCTGCAATTCCTCGATCAGGCGCTGGACCTGCTGCGCCGACTCCTGAGTGCGGTGCGCCAGGTTGCGGACTTCGTCGGCGACCACGGCAAAACCGCGCCCGGCTTCACCGGCACGGGCCGCCTCGATCGCGGCATTCAGGGCCAGCAGGTTGGTCTGCTGGGAAATGCCGCTGATCACATCGAGAATCTGGCCGATGTTGGCGGTGTGGGCATTGAGCGTCTCGATGTTGCCGCATGAATCGCTGATGCGCGCCGACAGCTGGTTCATCACATCGATGGTGCGCCCGACCACCTGCTGGCCGTCTTCGGCCAGGCCGCGTGCCTCACTGGAGTGTTGCGAAGCCAGCGCTGCGTTCTGGGCGATCTCCTGGGCTGCGGCACCCAGCTGGTTGATGGCCGCGGCCACGCTGTTGGTGCGGCTGGCCTGCTGGTCGGCATTGTGGATCGAGGCATTCGAGGCGCTCACCACCTGCGTGGCCACCGCATTGACTTGGCCAGTGGCCGAGGCCACTTCGCGGATCGATTCGTGAATACGCTCGACGAAACGGTTGAACGACTGGCCAAGGCTGCCGAACTCGTCCTGCGCGTGGATGGCCACGCGCCGGGTCAGGTCACCTTCGCCTTCGGCAATGTCATGCATGGCGCGACCCATCAGGTGCAAGGGCTCCATCAACACGCGGATCAGCAGACCGAGCAGGGCGATGATGACCAGTATCGCGATCAGCGTCGCGACGATGGCCGAGGTACGCAGCTCGCTGAGCATGGCGAATGCCGCGTCCTGGTCGACCACAAGGGCCACGTACCAGTCCGCTGAGGGCACGCCGTCGACGTGGGTGAAACTGATGAACTGCTTGCGCCCATCCAGCTCGACTTCCTTGAGGCCGCTGCTGATGTGCGGCGTGTTGCCTGGGTAGGCATCCGCCAAGGGCTTGAGCGCCTGCCGACCAACGGTGTAGAACGAAAAAGGCCTGTCAGGGAACCAGGGACCGTTTTTCCCGTCGAAGGTCCCTGCAGGCCTCTCGCCTGCATCCACCTTTCAGGAGTGTTCCTTCATGTCGTTGCGTTCCCTCGCCCTGTTGTCCCTGTGCGTCATCCTGACTGCGTGCAGCAAGATCAATCAGGAAAACTATTCCAAGCTCAAGGCCGGCATGAACAAGGCCGAGGTCGAGCAACTGCTCGGCACGCCCACCGAGTGCTCCGGCGCACTGGGCATGAGCAGCTGTACCTGGGGGGACGAAAAGAGCTTCATCAGCGTGCAGTATGCGGCTGACAAAGTACTGATGTATTCAGGGCAGGGCCTCAAATGACGCGTCTGCACCTGCTGCTGGGGTTGTGCCTGGTGATGCTGCTGGGTGGCTGCGCCACGTCGGCCAACGACCCGTTGGCACCCAAGACCGCCGGCGATATCGACCTCAAGCGCTACCAGGGCAAATGGTACGAGCTGGCGCGCTTGCCCATGCCTTACCAGAGCGAATGCGCCCAGTCCGAGGCGCATTACAACCTCAAGCCTGATGGTTCGTACGGGGTGCTGAGCCGCTGCCGCACCATGGGTGACGAATGGCTGCGCGCCGAGGGGCATGCCAACATCCAGCAGCCGGGGCATACCGACAGGTTGTGGGTGGAGTTCGACAACTGGTTCACCCGCCTGGTACCGGGCCTGACCAAGGGCGAATACTGGATCCTGTACGTGGACGACCGCTACCGCACGGCCATTGTCGGCAGCCCCGACCGCAAGTACCTGTGGATACTGTCGCGTACGCCGACCCTGCCGGCATGGGAGCGCGAGAGCCTGCTGGCCAAGGCCCGTCAGCAGGGCTACGACACCAGCCGCTTGATCTGGCGCATGGCGGACAAGCAGATCGTGCAGATGCATTGAGCCCGTAGGGGGCCGCTTTGCGGCCCTCTTGTCGTCAGCCCAACAACTGTCGCAACACCTCGACATACGCCCGAGCGCTTTCCTCTTCTTGCCCGTGGCGCCCCTGGCGCACCACCCACTGCCCGTTGACCATCACATCGCGTACCTGCCGGTCGCTTCCGGCAAACAGCCAGCGGTTGAGAATTGCATCTTCGTCGGCCGTGGCGATATACGGGTCTTGCCCATCCAGCACCAGCCAGTCGGCACGTTTGCCCACGGCCAGCTCACCCACGGGCTGCCCCAATGCCTGAGCCCCACCCATCAGTGCCGCGTCATACAGGGTGCGGCCAACCATCGGCTGATCTTCGCGATAAAGCCGGTTGCGCCGCTGGTCACGAAGGCGCTGGCCATATTCGAGCCAACGCAGCTCTTCGACCACGCTCAGCGATACATGGCTGTCAGAGCCGATACCCATCCGGCCACCCTGGCTCAGGTAGTCCACTGCCGGGAAAATCCCGTCACCCAGGTTGGCTTCGGTGGTCAGGCACAGCCCGGCCACCGCGCCACTGCCGGCCATGGCCGCCACTTCGTCAGCCTGCGCGTGGGTGGCATGCACCAGGCACCAGCGCGCATCGACCTGCACATGCTCATACAGCCACTGCAGCGGGCGCAGGCCGCTCCAGGCCAGGCAGTCGTCCACTTCCTTCTGTTGCTCGGCGATATGAATATGAATCGGACATTGCTGATTGCCCGCTGCCAGTACCTGGGCAATCTGCCCCGGTGTAACCGCCCGCAGCGAGTGGAAGCACAAGCCCAGCTGCTGCGCGGGTTGTGCAGCGATTGTCGCAGCGAGTTGCGCGTGCAATTGCAGGTACTGCTCGGTGGAATTGATGAAGCGCCGCTGCCCCTCGCTGGGCGGCTGGCCACCGAAGCCGGCATGGCTGTACAGCACCGGCAGCAGGGTCAGGCCGATACCGCTGCTGGCCGCCGCCGCGCTGATGCGGCGGGACAGCTCGGCTGGGTCGGCATAGGCCTTGCCCGCCTGGTCATGGTGCACGTAGTGGAACTCGGCCACCGAGGTGTAACCGGCCTTGAGCATCTCGATGTACAGCTGGCGGGCGATGACCTGCAGTTGCTCCGGGGTGATCTTGCCGACCAGGCGATACATCAGTTCGCGCCAGGTCCAGAAACTGTCGTTGGGGTTGCCCGCGACTTCTGCCAGGCCGGCCATTGCGCGTTGAAAGGCATGCGAGTGCAGGTTGGGCATGCCGGGCAGAAGTGGCCCGGCCAGCCGTTCGGCGCCGTCGGCCGAAGCGCCGGACTCGATGTGGGTCATTGTGCCATCGCTGGCGACCTCGATTCGGACATCGCTGGCCCAACCATCGGGCAGCAGGGCGCATTCGGCGAAGTAGGCGGACATCTGTGAAATCCTGTTATGGCTGACTTGTATATACATATACAGTTGTTTGCCTGCCGGGTAAACTGCGGCAAGCTACCGCCCATTCAATCGCACAAGGATCCAACGCCGTGCCGACACCTCCTGTCTCCGCGCTGGTTGCCCAGATGGGCGAGGGCCCGGCGCCGCTGTACGCGCGGGTCAAACAGATGATCATCCAGCAGATCGACAACGGCAGCTGGCCGCCCCATCACCGGGTCCCTTCGGAGAGCGAACTGGTCAGCCAGCTGGGATTCAGCCGCATGACCATCAACCGCGCCCTGCGTGAGCTCACTGCCGAAGGCCTGCTGGTGCGCATGCAGGGGGTAGGGACATTCGTTGCCGAACCCAAGAGCCGCTCGGCGTTGTTCGAAGTCAACAACATCGCCGACGAGATTGCCGCGCGTGGCCACCAGCATAGCTGCCAGGTGATCACCCTTGCTGAAGAAGCGGCCGGTTCCGAGCGCGCTCTGGCACTGGACATGCGCGAAGGCCAGCGGGTGTTCCATTCGCTTATCGTGCATTACGAAAACGGCATCCCGGTGCAAATCGAGGACCGCTACGTCAACGCGGCGATCGCGCCCGATTACCTCAAGCAGGATTTCACTCGGCAGACGCCTTACGCCTACTTGTCCCAGGTCGCACCGCTGACCGAGGGTGAGCACGTGGTCGAGGCGATCCTGGCCGAGCCCCACGAGTGCCAACTGCTGCAGATCGAGCGGGGCGAGCCTTGCCTGCTGATTCGCCGCCGTACCTGGTCCGGGCGCCAGCCGGTGACGGCCGCGCGGTTGATCCACCCCGGCTCCCGTCATCGCCTGGAAGGACGTTTCAGCAAATGAACCCGTTGCAGTTGTTGCGTGCGCAGGACTACCCGCGGATGCCGTGGAAGAACGGCGGCGGCTTCACCGAGGAAATCACCCGCGACAGTGGCGAGGGCCTGGAGGGGTTCGGCTGGCGCCTGTCGATTGCGGATATCGAAGCGTCTGGTGGTTTCTCGATGTTTGCGGGCTACCAGCGGATCATCACGGTCTTGCAGGGGGATGGCATGCGCCTGCTGGTCGACGGGCAGGCCAGCCGGCCGCTGTTACCGTTCGACGCCTTCGCTTTCGCTGGCGAGAGCCAGGTCAGTTGCAAGCTGCTGGGTGAGAGGATTCGTGATTTCAACCTGATCTACTCGCCGCAGCGCTATCGCGCGCGCTTGCAGTGGTTCGATGGTACCAGCCGGTTGTTCAGTTCGGCGTCGACTGTGCTGCTGTTTTCGGGCAGTAACCAGGTTGAGGTGCAGTTGGCCGGGCATGGTTTGGAGCGGCTGGGCTTGTATGACTGCCTGCGGCTCGAGGGGAACGACACGCTGCTGGAGTTGCAGGTTCAGGGGCGGTTCTGCCTGATCGAGCTGATTCCAACCTGAGCTGGCTGAGGCTGCTGTGCAGCCCTTCGCGACACAAGGCCGCTCCGGAAACCGCGCCCGTCTGGGCAAACGCGATCTGTGTAGGAGCGGCCTTGTGTCGCGAAAGGGCCGCGCAGCGGCCCCGGTTTTCTCCAGGCTGTTCAAAAGCGGTCCCACTATTTTGGTTGTCCATGCTTGTACATACAAGTAAAGGTGTGTTTGTATATCCAACACGACACACCTGCCCGCGGACGACCGCAGAGGACCCTTCCCGTGACCGACAACAATAAATACCGTGACGTTGAAATCCGTGCCCCACGTGGCAACAAGCTGACCGCCAAAAGCTGGCTGACCGAAGCGCCACTGCGCATGCTGATGAACAACCTCGACCCGCAGGTCGCGGAAAACCCCAAGGAACTGGTGGTTTACGGTGGTATCGGTCGCGCCGCCCGCAACTGGGCCTGCTACGACAAGATCGTCGAAACCCTGACCCGCCTGGAAGATGACGAAACCCTGCTGGTGCAGTCGGGCAAACCGGTCGGGGTATTCAAAACCCACAGCAACGCTCCACGCGTTCTGATCGCCAACTCCAACCTGGTGCCGCACTGGGCCAACTGGGAACACTTCAACGAACTGGACGCCAAGGGCCTGGCCATGTACGGCCAGATGACCGCCGGCAGCTGGATCTACATCGGCAGCCAAGGCATCGTCCAAGGCACCTATGAAACCTTCGTCGAGGCCGGCCGCCAGCACTACGGTGGCAGCCTCAAAGGCAAGTGGGTACTGACTGCAGGCCTTGGCGGCATGGGCGGCGCCCAGCCCCTGGCCGCGACTTTGGCCGGCGCCTGCTCGCTGAACATCGAATGCCAGCAGAGCCGTATCGATTTCCGCCTCCAAACCCGCTACGTCGACGAGCAGGCCAAAGACCTCGATGACGCCCTGGCGCGCATCGCCAAGTACACCGCCGAAGGCAAGGCCATCTCCATTGCCCTGCATGGCAACGCCGCAGAAGTCCTGCCGGAGCTGGTCAAGCGTGGTGTGCGCCCGGACATGGTCACCGACCAGACCAGCGCCCACGACCCGCTCAACGGCTACCTGCCGGCCGGCTGGACCTGGGAGCAGTACCGTGACCGCGCGCAGACCGAGCCGGCTGCCGTGGTCAAGGCTGCCAAGCAGACCATGGCCGTGCACGTACAAGCCATGCTCGACTTCCAGAAGCAGGGCATTCCGACTTTCGACTACGGTAACAACATCCGCCAGATGGCCAAGGAAGAGGGCGTAGCCAACGCGTTCGATTTCCCAGGCTTCGTACCGGCATACATCCGCCCGCTGTTCTGCCGCGGCGTGGGGCCGTTCCGCTGGGCTGCGCTGTCCGGCGAAGCCGAGGATATCTACAAGACCGATGCCAAGGTCAAGGAACTGATCCCCGACGACGCCCACTTGCACCGCTGGCTGGACATGGCCCGTGAGCGCATCAGCTTCCAGGGCCTGCCAGCGCGCATCTGCTGGGTTGGCCTGGGCCTTCGCGCCAAGCTGGGCCTGGCCTTCAACGAAATGGTACGCAGCGGCGAGCTGTCGGCGCCGATCGTCATCGGCCGTGACCACCTGGACTCAGGCTCCGTATCGAGCCCCAACCGTGAAACCGAATCGATGCGTGACGGTTCTGACGCCGTCTCCGACTGGCCGTTGCTCAACGCCTTGCTCAACACTGCCAGCGGCGCTACCTGGGTTTCGCTGCATCACGGTGGTGGGGTAGGCATGGGCTTCTCGCAGCACTCGGGCATGGTCATCGTCTGCGATGGTACCGATGAAGCCGCTGCACGCATCGCCCGCGTGCTGACCAACGACCCGGGCACCGGTGTCATGCGCCACGCCGACGCCGGCTACGACATCGCCGTGGACTGCGCCAAGGAACAAGGCCTCGACCTGCCAATGATCACAGGCTGATCGCTGCACTTTGACCGATACTGAACAACAAGAAAGGGCCTGCGGGCCCTGACAGAATGGAGTAGCGAAGTGACCGAACTGACCCTCAAGCCTGGCACCCTGACCCTGGCCCAGCTGCGCGCAATCCACGCCGCACCCGTGCGCCTGCGCTTGGACGCCAGCGCCGATCAGCCGATCAACGACAGCGTCGCCTGCGTCGAACAGATCCTTGCCGAAGACCGCACCGCCTACGGTATCAACACCGGCTTCGGCCTGCTGGCTTCGACCCGTATTGCCAGCCATGACCTGGAAAACCTGCAGCGCTCGCTGGTGCTGTCCCACGCCGCCGGTATCGGCGCGCCGCTGGACGACGACCTGGTGCGGCTGATCATGGTGCTCAAGATCAACAGCCTCAGCCGTGGTTTCTCCGGCATCCGGCGCAAGGTGATCGATGCGCTGATCGCCTTGGTCAACGCTGAAGTCTATCCGCATATACCGCTTAAAGGCTCTGTAGGCGCCTCCGGCGACCTGGCACCGCTGGCGCACATGTCGCTGGTGCTGCTCGGCGAAGGCAAGGCACGGTACAAGGGCCAATGGCTGTCGGCCACTGAAGCCTTGGCCGTCGCTGGCCTGGAGCCACTGACCCTGGCCGCCAAAGAGGGCCTGGCGCTGCTCAATGGCACCCAGGCGTCCTCGGCTTACGCCTTGCGCGGCCTGTTCTACGCCGAAGACCTGTACGCCGCCGCCATCGCCTGCGGTGGTCTGACCGTGGAAGCTGCACTGGGCTCGCGTGCGCCATTCGATGCACGGGTGCATGCCGTGCGTGGTCAGCGGGGCCAGATCGATACCGCCGCCTGTTTCCGCGAACTGCTGGGTGATACCAGCGAGATTTCCCAATCGCACAAGAACTGCGACAAGGTTCAGGACCCGTACTCGCTGCGTTGCCAGCCGCAGGTCATGGGCGCCTGCCTCACCCAGTTGCGCCAGGCCGCCGAAGTGCTCGGCATCGAGGCCAACGCGGTGTCGGACAACCCGCTGGTGTTCGCTGCCGAGGGCGATGTGATCTCGGGTGGCAACTTCCACGCAGAGCCTGTAGCCATGGCCGCTGACAACCTGGCCCTGGCCATCGCCGAAATCGGCTCGCTGAGCGAGCGCCGCATTTCGTTGATGATGGATAAGCACATGTCGCAGCTGCCGCCATTCCTGGTGGAAAACGGTGGGGTCAACTCCGGCTTCATGATCGCTCAGGTCACGGCTGCGGCCCTGGCCAGCGAGAACAAGGCCCTGTCGCACCCCCACAGCGTCGACAGCCTGCCCACCTCGGCCAACCAGGAAGACCACGTGTCGATGGCCCCGGCTGCAGGCAAGCGCCTGTGGGAAATGGCCGAGAACACCCGCGGCGTGCTGGCCATCGAATGGCTGGGCGCCTGCCAGGGGCTGGACCTGCGCAAGGGGCTCAAGACCTCGGCCAAGCTGGAGCAGGCGCGCCAGGCGCTGCGCAGCGAAGTGCCGCACTACGACCGTGACCGTTTCTTTGCGCCGGATATCGAAAAGGCCGTCGAGCTGTTGGCCAAGGGCAGCCTGACCGGCCTGCTGCCGGCAGGCGTTCTGCCCAGCCTGTGATGCCCTTGGGGCCGCCATGCGGCCCATTCGATCTCACGACCACAAAAACAAGATCAGGACGTGACATGCAACAAGCTCAAGGTCTCAAGCGTGGGCTATCGGCCCGCCACATCCGTTTCATGGCGCTCGGTTCCGCAATCGGTACCGGGCTTTTCTACGGTTCGGCCTCTGCCATCCAGATGGCCGGGCCGGCCGTGCTGCTGGCCTACCTGATTGGCGGCGCCGCCGTGTTCATGGTCATGCGCGCCCTCGGCGAGATGGCCGTGCACAACCCGGTCGCCGGCTCCTTCGGCCATTACGCCACCACCTACCTCGGCCCCATGGCCGGCTTCATCCTCGGTTGGACCTACGCCTTCGAAATGGTCATCGTCGCCATCGCCGATGTCACCGCCTTTGGTATCTACATGGGCTTCTGGTTTCCTGAAGTGGCCCGCTGGATCTGGGTGCTGGGCATCGTCTTCCTGATCGGCGGCCTGAACCTGTGCAACGTCAAGGTGTTCGGCGAGATGGAGTTCTGGCTGTCGCTGCTCAAGGTCGGTGCCATCGTCGCGATGATCCTTGCCGGCCTTGGCATCATGGCTTTCGGCTTAAGCCAGGTTGGCACCGGGCATGCGGTCGGTTTGAGCAACCTGGTCGAGCACGGCGGCTTCATGCCCAATGGCGTCGGCGGCTTGATCGCGTCCTTCGCGGTGGTCATGTTCGCCTTCGGCGGCATCGAAATCATCGGCGTCACTGCCGGTGAGGCCAAGGACCCGCAACGGGTCATCCCCAGGGCCATCAATGCCGTGCCGTTGCGTATCCTGCTGTTCTACGTACTGACCCTGTTCGTGCTGATGTGCCTTTACCCGTGGCCGCAGATCGGCAGCGAAGGTAGCCCCTTCGTGCAGATATTCAGCAACCTGGGCATCGGATCGGCGGCGGCAGTGCTCAACGTCGTGGTGATTTCCGCTGCGGTTTCTGCCATCAACAGTGACATCTTCGGCGCGGGTCGCATGATGTACGGCCTGGCCCAGCAAGGCCATGCGCCACGCGGCTTCAGCCAGCTGTCCAGGCACGGAGTGCCGTGGATGACCGTGGTGGTGATGGGGGCTGCGCTGTTGATTGGCGTGGTGCTCAACTACCTGATCCCCGAGAACGTGTTTCTGCTGATCGCGTCCATCGCCACGTTCGCCACCGTGTGGGTGTGGTTGATGATCCTGGTTACCCAGGTTGCCATGCGCCGCAGCATGAGCCGCGAGGAAGCGGCCCGGCTCAAGTTCCCGGTACCGTTCTGGCCCTACGGCCCGGCCATGGCCATTGCGTTCATGGTGTTCATCTTTGGCGTGCTCGGTTACTTCCCCGATACACAGGCAGCGTTGCTTGTCGGTGTGATCTGGGTGGTGTTCCTGGTTGCGTCCTACCTGTTGTGGTGCAAGCCGCGAGCAGGGCAGGGCGAGGTGGCCCAGGCAGCGGCCGAGCTGCATCGCTAGTTCAGGAGATTGCATATGAGAACCCTCTGGCAGCACTGCCATGTGGCAACCATGGTGGACGGCCGTTACTCGATCATCGAGGACGCAGCGATCGTTACCAGCGGCGGCGTGATCGAATGGCTCGGCCCACGTAGCGAAATGCGGCCGGTCGAGGCGCAACGTACGGTTGACCTGGGCAATGCCTGGGTCACCCCCGGGATGATCGACTGCCACACCCACGCCGTGTTCGGTGGCAACCGCAGTGGCGAGTTCGAGCAGCGCTTGCAGGGTGTAGGTTATGCCGAAATCGCTGCGCAAGGCGGGGGCATCGCCAGTACCGTGCGGGCCACCCGCGCGGCCAGCGAGGATGAGCTGTTCGCCAGTGCCCGCGAGCGGGTACAGGCGCTGATGCGCGATGGTGTAACCACAATCGAAATCAAGTCCGGCTACGGCCTGGACCTGGCCAACGAGCGCAAGATGCTGCGTGTGGCCAGGCGCCTGGCCGACGAATTGCCGGTTGCTGTGCGCGCTACCTGCCTGGCCGCCCACGCCTTGCCGCCGGAATATGCCGGTCGCGCCGACGACTACATTGCGCATATCTGCGACCAGATGCTGCCTGCACTCGCCGCCGAGGGGTTGGTGGACGCCGTGGACGCGTTTTGCGAGCACCTGGCGTTTTCCCCGGCGCAGGTCGAGCGGGTGTTCATCAAGGCCCGCGAACTGGGCTTGCCGGTCAAGCTGCACGCCGAGCAGCTCTCGTCGCTGCACGGCTCCAGCCTGGCAGCGCGCTACCAGGCGCTGTCGGCCGACCACCTGGAATTCATGACCGAGGAAGACGCCGTGGCCATGGCCGAGGCTGGCACTGTCGCCGTGCTGCTGCCCGGCGCGTTCTACTTCCTGCGCGAAACCCAACTGCCTCCAATGGACGCCTTGCGCCGCCACGGCGTGAGGATTGCCCTTGCCAGCGACCTCAATCCTGGCACATCGCCAGGTCTGTCGCTGCGGCTTATGCTGAACATGGGGTGCACGCTGTTTCGCATGACGCCGGAAGAAGCCCTGGCTGGCGTTACCATCCATGCCGCCACGGCGCTGGGCATGGGCGACACCCATGGTTCGCTGGAAGTCGGCAAGGTGGCGGACTTCGTCGCCTGGCAGATCGAGCGCCCCGCCGACCTGGCCTACTGGCTGGGCGGCGACCTGCCCAAGCGCGTGGTGCGCAAAGGCCATGAAATATCCCACTGAGCGAGGCGAGATGGACAAGGTACTGAGTTTCCACCAGGGCCGTTTGCCCCTGCTGATCAGCATGCCCCATGCGGGGCTCAAGCTGACCCCGGCCGTGCGCGACGGCCTGGTCGACGAGGCGCGCAGCCTGCCGGACACCGACTGGCATATCCCGTGCCTCTACGATTTCGCCCATGAGCTGGGGGCCAGTGTGGTGGCGGCAGAGTACTCGCGCTTCGTCATCGACCTTAACCGGCCGGATGACGACACGCCTTTGTACGCAGGTGCAACCACGGGCCTGTATCCGGCCACACTGTTCGACGGTGCGCCGCTGTTCAAGCAGGGGCAGGCACCCTCTGCCGACGAACGGGCCACTTACCTGGAGCAGATCTGGCGGCCATACCACGCCACCATCGAGCGCGAACTGGCCCGCCTGCGTGAGCAGTTCGGCTACGCCCTTTTGTGGGACGCACACTCGATCCGTTCGCTGATCCCGCACCTGTTCGACGGCAAGCTGCCGGACTTCAACCTGGGTACCTTCAACGGTGCCAGTTGTGATCCTGAGCTGGCGCAGTGGCTGTCGGGCGTGTGTGCCGAGGCGCCGGGCTACAGGCATGTACTCAACGGGCGTTTCAAGGGCGGTCACATCACTCGCCACTATGGTAATCCGGGCAACCATGTCCATGCGGTACAACTGGAGCTGGCGCAGAGCACCTACATGGAGGAAACCGAGCCGTTCGCCTATCGTGCGGACCTGGCGCAACCGACTCAGGCAGTGTTGCGACGTTTGCTGGAAAGCGTGTTGGCCTGGGGCTTACGGCGCTACGGGAGTTGAGCGAAACGGGGCGGCCCGCGCACCGCGGCCGCCCTGCACGCTATTGCTTACTCGGTCGATGAGCGGGGTTTGCGATCAGGATCTGCAAAAGACGTAAGCTCGCGAATCAGGCGCAGCTCGCGCGCCTGTTTGTTGCGTTCCAGTGCCTGGAATTCGTCGCCCAGCGTAGCGATTGGCCTGTCAGGGTACTGATCCGGCAGTTCAAGTATCTGGGCCTGGTAGATATGCTCGATGTCTGCAAAACGTTCAGCATGGGCTTGGCGCAAGTGCTGGACCCACCTCTGGTTACCGGCGGCAAAATTCAGGAAATCCTCTCCCAACTCGCTGCGCTGCACTGCCAACTCCGCATACGCCAACTCGTCGATATTGGCATTGATGGCATAGCGCAGGGTGTCTTCGGGCTGGCCCAGCTCAAGCGGGGTATTGAGCTCACGGCGGTAGGTAAGGCGAACTTCCGCTTCGTCCCGGTTGGCAGCCTCGCTCTTGGCAATCTCATCCAGTGCTTGCAGGCGATACAGGCGCCGCAGTTCCCGATAAAGGTTGCCCTCGCTATCGGCCGTATCGATCTGCAGGCGCTGGTTGGCGATGTACAGTTCGATGTTCTGGAACACCAGCAGAGCGCCGTCGTGGCAGGTCTGGTCACCATTGTCCTGAACAAGTGCTTCGTTGGCCTGATGGTTGAACAGCGCAAGGTCGTCCAGGTTGACCACTGCACTGACCAGGACCTTGCGTACGCGCCCGCAGAATGAAACGCGGGTCTTGCCATTCTGGTATGGGGCCGAGTTGCGCAGACGGCCTACCAGCGCCAGAAGATTTTCGGCACCCCCCGATCGCTGCAAACTCTCCCAACTGTCCCTCAGGGCTTGGTTCTCGATGTCCGAGGCAAGCAGCCAGTTTTCCACGTTGGGGACATCGGCAGCTGGGTCCAGGAGGGGCAGGTGGTTATGACCGACTATCCCGCCGTCTCCCGATGACTCGCTCATGCTGTCTGACAGATCGATGCCAAAGGTGAAACTGTGCTGGCTGTTTGAAGATGCACGGGCACGCATGACCGCTTCGTCCGTCAGCGGATTGCTGAACAACAGAATCGAGCTGATGGGGAAATCGTTGTCCAGGTTGGCCAGTATGTGGGCCGGCAGTTCGGTAAGCCGGTTTTCGCTCAGGTCCAGCATCTCCAGTGGGAACAAGCTGTCTACCCAGGCCGGCCACTGCTCAAGGCCCATGCTGTTGAGGTCGAGTCGGCGAAGTGTTTGCAAGGCCTGAGGAGTGTGTGCGATCGCCCCCATTCGGTTGCCCGTGAGGTCCAGCGAGTTGAGGGTGGGTAAGCCGCCCAACGTGTTGATCACGTTCTGGTCGATCAGCAGGCCTGACTGGCGCAAGGCGATGTCCGTCAACCCCGGCAAGCGCAGAAGCGCAGAAGGCAGTGACTGCTCGGCTTGTCGGTAGTTGTCGATCGTCAGGCGCGTCACCCGTGGGAACCGGCTCAGCAATCCATCGAGCTGTGCCGTCGTACCACTGACGCGCTCAAGCGCAAGGTTATGCACCTGTGCGATGAAGAAGGCCGGCAAGCGTCTTGGAAAATGCGCCAGGGCAACATCATTCAGGCGTAAAGCCGCGCGTGTCAGCCCTGTTTCCTGGTAATGCCAGAACTCGTTCAGTGCCGCAGCGATACGGGTTCTGGCAGTCATTGCCGTTTGGCTGACTGGCGCGCTTGAGCTTGAGGCATTCACATAGTTATCGATGGCGTCGCGCAGTTGCTGGCGCTGCTGCAACTGGGCAGCCAGAAGCGTTCTGAACGCATCAGACTGGTCCATCTCAAAACGTGAGGCGCGGCCATCTTCGCTCAACATAACGCGGCGTATATCATCCTCGAAGAGCGGATTGCCCTGCATGGAAACCAGCGCGTGCTCGGGAATGTTGATTCGGTTATCCCGCAAAAGGTGCGGGAGGAGTCTGATCTGGTTGTTGCGCAGGCCAATGTGCCGAACCTGAGTCAGGGTGTTGTAGCCAACGCCCTCTGGCCAATGATCCAGTGCCATGTCGTCCAGGCCCAGGTAATCGAGTGTCAGTTCATTGAAGAGTGGGGGATGCTGCCCCGAAAATCGGTTACCGCTCAGGTCCAGTCGTCGCAGCCGTGTGAGCCCTGCCAGGCTGTCGATGTCTGTTGAGGACAGCGTGAGATTCTGGTTGGTCAGGCTCAGTGTTTCGAGCGCCGGTAGGCGCTGGGCAATCATGGGCAGGCTGAACTGGAATGCTGAAGGAGTTCCTTCAGGCCGGTAGGCGCGGCTGATCTCCAGCGATCTCAGGTTGGCAAACTGTCGGACCAGGCTGTCCAGTTGCGGACCGTGCTGGTTCCAGCCTTCATAATGTTCGGGTGATGTTTCAATCAATTGCAGGTCCGTGACGCTGGCGCTGAAGAAGTCCGGCAGTTCAAGAGGAAACTGCGCCAGGGATAGGCGCTCGAGACGAAGCGGGGCGATGGCTTCGCTGGTCGCCAGGAACGCACGCTCATACCAGTGCTGGGAGATGGCGTTCATCAACCGCTCCAGGCCATCGGTGCTCTGATGAGATCCTTGTGCGGCTTGTCGACGCCAGTCGTCCAGCCGGCTTTGCAGTCGGTCGCGTTGCTCCATCAGCCCGCTGAGCATCTCATCGATCTGAGCGCGGGTCAGGTTTCTGTTTTCCAGCGCGGCCATGATCTGCTCTGCGGGCCGTGGTACGGGAGTGTGTTGGCCGATCCGGCGTATGGAATTGAGCAGCGTCTGCCTTGAAGTGCTGCCAGCGCGGGGGCGGGTGCCGCCCAGCGGGTAGCCCAGCCGCCCATCTGCCAGGCGCATGGGCGAGCGAAAGCCCGGTGGCACGCCCTGCATGCCCAGCACCCGGCGCAATATCGCCCGTGGCAAGAGAGGCGCGTGTTGAATCCTGCTTCTGAGTGCGTGCATGTCCTCGACCGCCAGCGCCTGCCTTTGCTCGGCAGTGAGTACCTCGAACAGCGCCCCATGCAATGAACCGTGGACGCAAAGCTGATCGTCGGGGCGGGTACTGTCCATGACTACGTAACCTGCCCGGGCGCTGATGATCGACTTGCTTGCTGGCACCTCACTGGCGCCGATCTTTTCGATCTGGGCCGGCGAGTTCTGGCGCTGTTCGAGGGTGATGCCGACCTCGCTTGGCCACCCAGGCAGTTGCTCGAGGGTGTGCAAGACCAGCACGTCGGTATCCCAGTTGCGTACACCTTCCAGATAAAGCCCTTCATAGGCGCGATTCAACCGTACCTGTTGCGCAAGGCAGCGGACTTCTTCGGCGAGCCGTCTGGGGACTTTGCCAGTGGTCAGCTCACCCTGTTCGAAGGTATTGGCATGGCGCAACAACTCCTCGGTGAGGGGTGCCGGAAGCCGCGGATAGCGAGCCTGGATGACATCGGCGCCGGGCACCTGAGGCGCGGGCAGCTGACGATAGCGCCTTTCGAAGGCTGCATGGAGTTGGTTGGGCTCGGCCAGCTCAGGCAGGTGCTTGAGTGTCTGGTAGAGTTTGAAGCGAGACAGGGTGTCTTCCAGTTGTGCGGGTAGCCGCTGGCTGTTGCAGAGCGCATGGCGCAGAACATCTTCCTGGGTACCACTCACCCGCAGTATGCGCAGGGCGGTTTCATCGTCGAAATGCGCGCCAAGGTGGCCGGCACGTCTGAATAATTGCAGTTCTGGCCATTGCTCGGGCCTTTCTGCCGGTAGCAACCAGGCGCCAGCACCGTTGTGGCGTAGCGGCGGTTCATGGCTCAGGGCCTTGGCGGGGTGCACCAGGCGGTACTCACCATTTTCAGATATCCGTTTGACCGAATAGGTGCTGTCTTCGACTGCCAGCCAGGTCTTTCCAGCATGGCGATACAGGCCGGATTCATCCGGCAGCAGGCCAGCCGGTAGCACGACGTCATGGGCGTACGGGCGGGCGTCTGGTCGCCACAGGCGGCTACTGCCATCGGGCATGAGCACGGGCTCGAGCTCTTCGATGAACGAGGGTGTTTCCACGGAAATCTTCTCGACGGCCGGCCTGCCGTCGGCCGCCCCTGTTGCTACGGCCACAGTGGTTAAGGCAACGTTCTCGACAATATCCATCAGGTAATCGAGCGCTTGCTCACCGTCGCCGTCAGCCCAGCTTTCGAGGCCCTCGAAAACCTCGTAGCTCAGCTGAATGAGCGACAGACCGAGCATCAACTGCCCCAAGCCCGGTACGACGAAGGCGCCAATGTTCAAGGCGCCAGAGGTCAGCTGGGTAAAATAGGCCCTGCGTTTTTCGGCGCTTTTCTGGTCTTCCTGGGCCGTGGAAACGGCATGGAACGAAGCATCGTCCATGCGTCGTTGGCGTTTCTGGCTGACCAGTTCGTTGGGTAGTGGCCGGTTGAAGGGCTGTAGCGTTACCGGTACCCAAGCCTGCGGGTCACGAATACGCCTGGCTTGTTCGCCCTGGTGCGCCGGCGCTGGCAGCAGCAGGGTCCAATCCAATGGTTGTAGACAGTCGCGCAGCTTTTCCATGAAGCGGCCACTGTCACGCGCCGGCACGCCTTGTCGCAGATGGCTGAGTTGCATTGCCCACAGCTGCTCGCGCAAGTGCGCCTGGACTTCATGAACGGTAGCGTGCACTTTCAGCGGGACCCCTGCGCCGGGCAGGTACGTTACCAGCACGTTCTTGTACGCAAGACGGGTTGCGTCGTAACTCAGAAGCAACTCTGGAGAGGGTACGAGGCCTATCATCAGCGCACCGGTCAGGGAGATGTCAAAGAGCTTGAGAAAGGCGCACCGCATGGGGCTTTGCAGGTAGTGCGCCTCGCCACCTCTGGCGAGCGTCAGCAGAGCCTCATACAAGGGCAGGTCGATCATGTTGCCCAGGTAAGCCCTGTGCAGCTCAAGGCAAAAGGCGCACTGCTCGGCGTTGCCGAGCGTCTCGATAACGCTTGCGCTCCCAACGTCGGTGCCAGGGTGATAAATGGCGTTGAGCAAAGCTTGATAGGTGCCGCCGATGTCCAAGTCGCGCACTAGCGAGGCGAAGGCCTGCGGGGCTATCTGAACCAGGTTTCCGGTGGGCAGGTGCGCCAGGAACTGGTTGTTGTCGAGTATCACGGACTCCAACGTTTGGCCATCGAGGCCGCCAGGCTGGGCTTCGGCAGCTTCAAAATTCTGCAAGGCGCAGTGCAGCAGGCTTTGGGTAGCCAGTTTGAATGCCCGCTGGGCAGTGGTGAGCGGGTCCCCAGTCATGTTGGCTTGGTAGGCTTCGGCTTTGCCGGCGTTGAACAGGTAGGTCCGGGTGACATCCAGCTCAAGATTGAAACGCTCCTTGATCGCCGAGCCCAGCCGCTCCCTGGCGAACGCCGCCAGGTCGGGAAGCAGGGCGAACAGTGCGCCAGCTTCGCTTTCGGCCTTGCGGTACGTTTCATATTCCTTGACCAGCCGGTGGGCGTCAGCCGGTTGCCTCTGGCAGGCTTCGGCGAACCAGGGTACCGGGGTGCTCACGGCGGCGCGCATGTGCTGATGGGTTTCAGGCGTGGCAGTGAGCATCCAGGCCGGGATCTTGCCCTCTATCAGGGCCTGGGGGTGAAAAGTGTCATCGCTTCGGGATGACCTTGCATCGGGAAGGTGCGTCATTTACTGGCCTCGCGTCATAAAGCAGCGAGGCTATCGAGCGCGGTGGCGGGCATGTGCATAACATGATCTACCCACAGACACATGCTCAAAGCGCAATTCAGGTTTATGATGCCCAACGGCAGACTTAATCCTCACACGGAGTGCGCAATGCAGACCCTCTACCCTCAGATCAAACCCTACGCCCGGCACGATCTGGCCGTGGAAGCGCCGCATGTGCTGTATGTCGATGAAAGCGGCTCGCCTGAAGGTCTGCCGGTGGTGTTCATTCACGGTGGCCCGGGCGCGGGTTGCGATGCCCAGAGCCGTTGCTATTTCGACCCCAACCTGTACCGCATCATCACGTTCGATCAGCGCGGTTGCGGCCGTTCCACCCCGCACGCAAGCCTGGAGAACAACACCACCTGGCACCTGGTCGAGGATCTGGAGCGCATTCGCGAGCACCTGGGCATCGACAAGTGGGTGCTGTTCGGCGGCTCCTGGGGCTCGACCCTGGCCCTGGCCTATGCCCAGACCCACCCCGAGCGGGTTCACGGCCTGATCCTGCGCGGCATCTTCCTGTGCCGCCCGCAAGAGATCGAGTGGTTCTATCAGGAGGGCGCCAGCCGCCTGTTCCCCGATTACTGGCAGGACTACATCGGGCCGATTCCGCCGGATGAGCGTAATGACCTGGTCAAGGCATTCCACAAGCGCCTGACCGGCAACGATCAGATCGCCCAGATGCATGCCGCCAAGGCCTGGTCCACCTGGGAGGGCCGCACTGCCACCCTGCGCCCCAATCCGCTGGTGATCGACCGCTTCTCCGAGCCGCAACGGGCCTTGTCCATCGCCCGCATCGAATGCCACTACTTCATGAACAACGCGTTCCTTGCACCCGACCAGTTGATCCGCGACATGCCCAAGATCGCCCACCTGCCGGCCGTGATCGTGCATGGCCGTTATGATGTGATCTGCCCGCTGGATAACGCCTGGGCGTTGCACCAGGCATGGCCCAACAGTGAGCTGAAGGTGATCCGCGACGCGGGCCATGCGGCGTCCGAGCCTGGGATCACCGATGCGCTGGTACGGGCAGCCGATCAGATGGCCCGTCGCCTGCTCGATTTGCCGCTGGAAGAAGCATGAAGGGGCTGCTGCAGCGTGTGCGCGGCGCGCGGGTAGAGGTGGCGGGTGAAATTGTCGGCGCCATCGACCAAGGCTTGTTGGTGCTGGTGGCGGTAGAGCCTGAAGATACCCGTGAACAGGCCGATAAGCTGTTGCACAAGTTGCTCAACTACCGCGTTTTCAGCGATGAGCAGGGCAAGATGAACCTGTCCCTCAAGGATGTGGGCGGCGGTTTGCTGCTGGTGTCCCAGTTCACCTTGGCAGCGGACACCCGCAGTGGCATGCGTCCGAGCTTTTCGACGGCTGCGCCGCCAGCGCTCGGTGCCGAACTGTTCGACTATCTTTTGCAGCAAGCCCAGGGCCAGCATGCAGATGTGGCAAGCGGCCGATTCGGTGCTGACATGCAGGTGCACCTGGTCAATGATGGCCCTGTGACTTTTCTGTTACAAATATGAAGGAAAAAACGGCCTTGGTTGCGCGAAACAAGGTGTTTTGTACGATAAATAGTTGATCCAGCCTGATGCGTTGTAACGCATCCTGCTGGATAATCGCGCGCTGTTAGGGCCTGCGTTCGCAGGTTCGTTTTACTCTGACTCGAGCATTGTCTGGAACCGTTTGGGGAATCATTACGCCCTCACGGGGTCCGAACAGTGCTCGCCAACCCGGCATTTGTCGCTGGCCGTTGGTTTCATGATCTGTTTTCGGCGAGGGTTGCTCGTGATTGTTAGTCCCCATAAAGCATCTAGAATCCCCGGCAATCGGCTGCGCAAGGCCCTGATGGCCAGTGCCGCACTGGTCGGCCTGATGAGCGCG
The DNA here is from genome assembly GCF_047456185.1 of Pseudomonas sp. BNK-30. Taxonomy (NCBI): domain Bacteria; kingdom Pseudomonadati; phylum Pseudomonadota; class Gammaproteobacteria; order Pseudomonadales; family Pseudomonadaceae; genus Pseudomonas; species Pseudomonas sp. BNK-30. The sequence goes on along the minus strand of NZ_CP179904.1, from coordinate 4,363,370 downwards.
GGCCAGCTGTGGGCATTCAATCTTGACGATGTTGCAGCCAAGGCAAAGGATCTCGCCGGCCAGAAGTACGAAGCACCGAAAAGCAATCTGCCGGCAGTCTTCCGCGACATGAAGTTCGCCGACTACCAGAAGATTCGCTTCCTGCAGGAAAAGGCCGAGTGGGCCAAGGACAAGACGCCGTTCAAGCTGTCCTTCTACCACCAGGGCATGCACTTCGACACGCCGGTGAAAATCAACGAAGTCACCGCCACCACCGTCGAGGAAATCAAGTACGACCCGAACCGTTTCGAGTTCGGCGACGTGCCCCACGACCCGGATACCACCAAGAACCTGGGCTACGCCGGTTTCCGCGTGCTTTACCCGATCAACAAGGCCGACAAGCAGGATGAAATCATGACCCTGCTGGGGGCCAGTTATTTCCGTGTGGTCGGCAAAGGGCATGTGTACGGCCTGTCGGCCCGTGGCCTGGCCATCGACACCGCGCTGCCGTCGGGCGAAGAGTTCCCGCGGTTCACCGAATTCTGGGTCGAGAAACCCAAGCCGGCCGACAAGCACCTGGTGATCTACGCCTTGCTGGATTCGCCGCGCTCAACCGGTGCCTACAAGCTGATCCTGCGCCCGGGCAACGATACCGTGGTCGATGTGCAGTCCCGCGTGTTCCTGCGTGACCACGTCAGCCGTCTGGGCATCGCGCCGCTGACCAGCATGTACCTGTTCGGCCCTAACCAGCCCTCCAAGGTCATGAACTATCGCCCGGCCCTGCATGACTCCGAAGGCCTGTCGATCCACGCCGGTAACGGCGAGTGGCTGTGGCGCCCGCTGAACAACCCCAAACACCTGTCGGTGAGCAACTTCAGCGTCGAGAACCCGCGCGGTTTCGGCCTGATGCAGCGTCATCGCGATTTCAAGGATTACGAAGACCTCGACGACAACTACCAGAAGCGTCCGAGCGCCTGGATCGAGCCTAAGGGCGACTGGGGCAAAGGCACCGTCGATCTGGTCGAGATCCCGACTGCCGACGAAACCAACGACAATATCGTTGCCTTCTGGAGCCCAGAAACCCTGCCGGAGCCGGGCAAGCCGTTCGAGTACGACTACCGCATGCACTGGACCATCGACGAGTCGCGTTTCCAGGCCCAGGAGCTGGGTTCGGTTACCCAGACCATGCGTTCCACCGGTGACGTCAAGCAGTCCAACCTGATCCGTCAACCAGACGGTAGCGTAGCGTTCCTGGTCGACTTCGCCGGCCCGGCCTTGGCCGCCCTGCCGGAAGACGCCGCGGTACGCAGCCAGATCAGCGTCGGCGACAACGCAGAAGTGGTCGAGAACAATCTGCGCTATAACCCAGAGACCAAGGGCTGGCGCCTGACTTTGCGGTTGAAGATCAAGGAAGCCAAGAAGGCTACCGAGATGCGGGCCGCACTGGTCAGCGATGTTCCGGTCGAAGCAGCCAAGCCTGCCGAAGAAACCAAACACGACAAGACCGCAGCCAAGCATGGCAAGGCTGAAAAAGCCGCCAAGGCCGAGCAACCTGCCAAGGCCGAACAACCTGCCGCCGATGCGGCATCCACCAACGGGACCCCGGCCACCACCGAAAAAGTGCTGACCGAGACCTGGAGCTATCAGTTGCCTGCCGATGAGTAACTCAAGCGCAAGGCCGGAATCGCTTGGCGAGTACCTGGCCCACCTCCCACTGAGCGATGAGCAGCGCGCGGAACTCGCCAGTTGCACCTCGTTCAGTGAGTTGCACCAACGCCTGGCGGGCAATGCGACCGCCACCACCACTGAGGCCGTGCAGGCCTCGGTGGGCCCGCGCCTGACTGTAGGCAGCGCGGCCGAACTGGAAGATGCCCAGATGCTTGGCGTCGACGGCAGCGGCCGGCTTTGCCTGAAGATCGCACCGCCGATCAAGCGTACCCGGGTCGTGCCCGAGCCATGGCGCACCAATGTGCTGATCCGCATGTGGCGGCGCATGACCGGCCGCCCCAACGCGCCGCAGCCGCCAAAGCGCGAGTTGCCGCTGGCGCGCTGGCGCACGGTCGGCTCGATTCGCCGCTATATCCTGCTGACCCTCATGATCGGCCAGACGCTCGTCGCCGGCTGGTACATGAAGGGCATCCTGCCTTACCAGGGCTGGTCGTTCGTCGACCTCGACGAAGTGGTCAACCAGCCGTTGTGGGATACCGTAGTGCAGGTCTGGCCGTACGCGTTGCAAACGTCCATCCTGATCCTCTTCGGCATCCTCTTCTGCTGGGTGTCGGCGGGCTTCTGGACGGCGCTGATGGGCTTCCTCGAGTTGCTCACCGGCCGCGACAAATACCGTATCTCCGGCAGCAGTGCCGGCAGCGAGCCGATCGCTCCTGAAGCACGTACCGCGCTGGTGATGCCTATTTGCAACGAAGACGTGCCGCGCGTGTTCGCAGGGCTGCGGGCGACCTTCGAGTCGGTCGCCGCCAGCGGCAACCTCGACCGTTTCGATTTTTTCGTGCTCAGCGATACCAACGACACTGACATTGCCGTGGCCGAGCAACAGGCCTGGCTGGACGTGTGCCGCGAGACCAAAGGCTTCGGCCGCATCTTCTATCGCCGCCGCCGCCGCCGCGTGAAGCGCAAGAGCGGCAACCTCGACGACTTCTGCCGTCGCTGGGGTGGCGAATACAAGTACATGGTCGTGCTCGACGCCGACAGCGTCATGAGTGGCGAGTGCCTGAGCAGCCTGGTACGCCTGATGGAGGCCAATCCGGACGCTGGCATCATCCAGACCGCGCCCAAAGCCTCGGGTATGGACACGCTGTATGCGCGCATGCAGCAGTTCGCCACCCGCGTCTACGGCCCGCTGTTCACCGCCGGCCTGCACTTCTGGCAACTGGGCGAGTCGCACTACTGGGGCCACAACGCGATCATTCGCATGAAGCCTTTCATCGAGCACTGCGCCCTGGCGCCGTTGCCTGGCAAGGGCGCTTTCGCCGGCGCGATCCTTTCCCACGACTTCGTCGAAGCGGCGCTGATGCGCCGTGCCGGCTGGGGCGTGTGGATTGCCTATGACCTGCCGGGCAGCTATGAAGAGCTGCCGCCGAACCTGCTCGACGAGCTCAAGCGCGACCGCCGCTGGTGCCACGGCAACCTGATGAACTTCCGCCTGTTCCTGGTCAAGGGCATGCACCCGGTGCACCGTGCGGTTTTCCTCACGGGCGTGATGTCTTACCTGTCGGCGCCGCTGTGGTTCTTCTTCCTGGTGCTGTCGACCGCGCTGCTGGCAACCAACACGCTGATGGAGCCGCAATACTTCATCGAGCCGTACCAGCTCTACCCGCTGTGGCCGCAGTGGCACCCGGAGAAGGCCGTCGCGCTGTTCTCCACCACCATCGTGCTGCTGTTCTTGCCCAAGCTGCTCAGTATCATCCTGATCTGGGCCAAGGGCGCGGTCGAGTTCGGCGGGCGGTTCAAGGTCACCTTGTCGATGCTGATGGAGATGCTGTTCTCCATGCTGCTGGCGCCAGTGCGGATGATCTTCCACACCCGCTTCGTGCTGGCCGCATTCCTCGGCTGGGCTGCGACCTGGAACTCGCCGCAGCGTGACGACGACTCCACCCCGTGGAGCGAGGCGGTACGTCGCCACGGCCCGCAAACCCTGTTGGGTATTGCCTGGGCGGCGCTGGTGGCGTGGCTGAACCCGAGCTTCCTGTGGTGGCTGGCGCCGATCGTTGGTTCGCTGGTGCTGTCGATCCCCGTTTCGGTGATCTCCAGCCGCACACGCCTGGGCCTGGCGGCCAAGGACGAGAAGCTGTTCCTGATCCCTGAGGAGTACGCAACGCCCCAGGAGCTGCTCGCCACCGACCAGTACACCCACGAGAACCGCTGGCATGCCCTGCACGACGGCTTCGTCCGCGCTGTGGTCGACCCTCGGCAGAACGCCCTGGCCTGTGCCATGGCCACTGCCCGTCATGGCCAGGCAGCACCGATCGAGGCGATGCGCGCCGAGCGCCTTGCCAAGGCGATCGAGGTCGGGCCCAAAGGGCTGGACCTGGGTACTCGCCTTGCCTTGCTGAGCGACCCGGTCGCCTTGGCGCGTCTGCATGCACAGGTATGGGCCGAGCACAATGCCGCCTGGATCGACGTGTGGCGTGCATCGATCAACAACGACCCACATTCGCCGTTGTTGCCGTTGCACCCGGCGGACGAGGCGCAACCTAGCCTGGTTGGCGCCTGACCGACTCTGGGGCCGCTATGCGGCCCTTTCGCCGGCTTGCCGGCGACAGGGTTTTCCAATCTTTCTCATCCCCTCGGATTTTGGCCAACAAAGTCCCCCCCGGCTCTAGGTCCCAGGGCCGCCATGCGTTAGCATCCCTCTCCGATAAGCCATGCCGGCCGGTACGGCCGTGCCAACAATAAGATTCGCTACTTTTCTTGCTAGGGGACTTGGTGATGATGAAGAAATACCTTTCGCGGCTGCTGGTCGGCGTCACGGCGCTGGTCGCGGTGGCCTCGGCCCAGGCCGGTGCCATCGACGACGCGGTCAAGCGCGGTACCTTGCGGGTGGGCATGGACCCGACCTACATGCCGTTCCAGATGACCAACAAGCGCGGCGAAATCATCGGCTTCGAAGTCGATATCCTCAAAGCCATGGCCAAATCCATGGGCGTCAAGCTGGAGACCGTCTCCACCGCCTATGACGGCATCATCCCGGCCCTGCTGACCGACAAGTTCGACATGATCGGCAGCGGCATGACCCTGACCCAGGAACGCAACCTGCGCCTGAACTTCAGCGAACCGTTCATCGTGGTTGGCCAGACCCTGCTGATCCGCAAGGATCTGGCTGGCGAGATCAAGTCGTACAAAGACCTGAACAACGAGAAGTACCGCATCACCTCCAAGCTCGGTACCACCGGCGAGATGGTCGCCAAGAAGCTGATCGCCAAGGCCACGTACCATGGCTACGACAATGAGCAGGAAGCGGTGATGGACGTGGTCAACGGCAAGGCTGATGCCTTTGTCTACGATGCGCCGTACAACGTGGTGGCGGTCGACAAGGCCGGTGCCGGCAAGCTGCTGTTCCTCGACGAGCCCTTCACCTACGAGCCGCTGGCATTCGGCTTGAAGAAGGGCGATTACGACAGCATCAACTTCATCAACAACTTCCTGCACCAGATCAAGCACGACGGGACCTACGATCGTATCCACGACAAGTGGTTCAAGAACAAGGACTGGCTGAAGGAAATGGAATAAGAAGTAGCTTCAAGCCGCAAGCTGCAAGCTGCAAGAGGAGGTGGGCCAATACGCGGTCTGCTTTTCCTTGCAGCTTGTGGCTTGCGGCTTGCCGCTTTCTGGAGTAACCCCGTGATCAAACACAAGAAAGCCCAATGGCCCTGGCATGCGCTGACGGCGCTGGTCCTGGTGGGCCTGGCGATCAGCCTGTACCTGGCCACCTCGATGATTTCCTACGAGTGGCGCTGGAACCGCGTACCACAATACTTTGCCTACAAGGCCGAGGACGTGCAGCGTGCCAGCGATTACGGCACGGTGCAGGACATCGTCGTCTCCGGCGATAACGCCCGCGTTACGCTCAAGGATGAGAACGGCGGTGAGCAGGTGCTCGATGTGGCCAAGGACAGCCTACAACTGAGCCGCGGTGACGATGTGGCCGAAGGTGATCAGGTCGGCGTCACCCGTCACTGGGCTGCTGGCCCACTGGCCTGGGGCCTGTGGACCACATTGTGGATCTCGGTAGTGTCCGGGGCGCTGGGCCTGGTGATCGGCCTGTTTGCCGGGTTGTGCCGGTTGTCGAACAACCCGACCCTGCGCGACCTGTCGACCGTCTATGTCGAACTGGTGCGCGGCACGCCGCTGCTGGTGCAGATATTCATCTTCTACTTCTTCATCGGTACCGTGCTCAACCTGTCCCGTGAGTTCGCCGGGGTGGCAGCGCTGGCGCTGTTCACCGGTGCTTACGTGGCCGAGATCGTGCGGGCCGGCGTGCAGTCGATCGCCAAGGGGCAGAATGAGGCGGCCCGCTCGCTCGGCCTTAACGCCAGCCAGTCGATGCGTCACGTGATCCTGCCGCAGGCGTTCAAACGCGTACTGCCTCCGCTGGCCGGGCAGTTCATCAGCCTGGTCAAGGACACCTCGCTGGTCTCGGTGATCGCCATCACCGAACTGACCAAGAGCGGCCGTGAGGCCATCACCACTTCGTTCTCGACATTCGAGATATGGTTCTGCGTGGCAGGCCTGTACCTGCTGATCAACCTGCCGCTGTCGCATCTGGCCAGCCGGCTCGAGCGGAGGCTTGCGCAAAGTGATTGAAGTCCGTGACCTTTTGAAAGTGTTCGACACCCGAGGCCAGGTAGTGCGTGCGGTGGACAACGTCACCACCCAGGTGGCCAAGGGTGAAGTGGTCGTGGTGCTTGGCCCGTCGGGGTCCGGCAAGTCGACCTTCCTGCGCTGCCTCAACGGCCTGGAGCATTTCGACGAGGGCCATGTGGCCATCAACGGGCTGCGGTTGGAAGATCCGAAAACCGACATCAACGCCTACCGCCGCGAAGTCGGCATGGTGTTCCAGCATTTCAACCTGTTCCCGCACATGACGGTGCTGGAAAACCTGTGCCTGGCGCAGAAGGTCGTGCGCAAGCGTGGCAAGGCAGAGCGTGAGGCCAAGGCGCGGGCGTTGCTGGAAAAGGTGGGTATCTCGGAGAAGGCCAATGAGTACCCCTCGCGGCTTTCCGGTGGTCAGCAGCAACGGGTGGCGATTGCCCGTGCGCTGGCGATGGAGCCCAAGGTGATGCTGTTCGACGAGCCGACCTCCGCGCTCGACCCGGAAATGGTCGGTGAAGTGCTGGACGTGATGAAGACACTGGCCCAGGAAGGCATGACCATGGTCTGCGTGACCCATGAAATGGGTTTTGCCCGCGAAGTGGCCGACCGCGTGCTGTTCTTCGATCACGGCAAGCTGCTGGAGGATTCGGCGCCTGCGGCGTTCTTTGCCTCGCCGAAGGATCCGCGGGCGCAAGCGTTCCTGCGCCAAGTGCTCTGAAAGCAGCTGCAAGCTAAAGCCGGGCGGTGATGGGCGGCCCATAGCGTTCGGCTTTAGCTTGTGGCTTGAAGCTTTCAGAGGCTGAAACGCCCGACCATACCTCGCAGCTGCTGGCCCAGCTGCTCCAGCTCGCCGCTTGAAGCTGCCGTTTGTTCGCTGGCCGCACTGGTCTGGTCTGACGCATCGCGCACGCTGATCACACTGCGGTTTATCTGTTCGGCCACCACACTCTGTTGCTCGCTGGCCGTGGCAATCTGCTGGTTCATGCCCTGGATGCTCGACACCGTATCGGTGATCTGGCTCAAGGCATCCCCGGCCTTGCGGCTCAGCTCGACACTTTGTTCGGTCAGGCGTTTGCTGTTGTCGAGCAGGCTGGTCACCTCGTCGGTGCCGTTGTGCAAGCTTTCGATCAATTGCTCGATCTCCTCCGTGGACTGCTGTGTACGCTGCGCCAAGCCGCGCACTTCATCAGCCACCACGGCAAAACCACGGCCGGCCTCACCTGCTCGGGCAGCCTCGATGGCAGCGTTGAGCGCCAACAGGTTGGTTTGCTCGGAGACCGACTTGATCACATCGAGAATGCTGCCAATGCGCTGGCTTTCGCCCGCCAGATGCTGCATAGCTGCCAGGCAGTCGTCCATTTGCCTGGCCAGTTGCTCGATACGGCCAATGGCTTCAGTCACCACCTCATCGCCCTGCTGGGCCTGCTGGTCGGCGTTGGTTGCCGCCAATGAAGCTTGTTCGGCGTTTTGCGCGACTTCCTGGACCGTGGCGCTCATCTGGTTCATGGCAGTGGCGACCTGATCGGTTTCCTCGCGCTGCTGGCTGATGCGCAGCTTGGTGTCCTCGCTGCTGGCTGCCAGTTGTGTGGCGGCCTGAGACAAATGGCCAACACCTTGATCGATACCGCCGATCAGCTTGCGCAGGCTCAGGGTCATTTCCTGCATGCTGGCCTGCAGCTGGCCCATTTCGTCACGACGACCCACAGGCTCCACCTGGCTCAGGTCACCCCGGGCGATGCGCGCTGCCACCGCCAGGGTCTGGCGTAGCGGCTGGGTGATCTGCAAGGTGATCAGCCAGCCGGCTGCTACGCCCACCAGCAAGGCCAGTACCGCAACGCTGGTCAACAGCGAGCGGGCGGCCAGTGCTTCGCTGTCGCGCTGCTCGACCTTCCTTTCACCCAACTCCAGGCTCACAGCACGCAGTTCGTTGCCCATCTGCTCCATTTCGCTTTGCAACTGCTCGACAATCAGGGCGGCGCTTCGATACTGACCGAGGGTGGCTCGGTACTTGCCCAGCTCGACGCCAGGCTGCTCCATCACTGCCCGCGGCAGGCCCAAGGGGGTAAGAGCCTTGATCAGTTGTTCGAGGCTTTTGTCGGCGGCGTCCAGTGCAACCTCGCCGACCTTGGCGTAGTCCTCTAGCGGTGAGAAAGTGTAGGCCGGCACGAGGCTTTGCTGATTGGCCCCGTCTACGTGGCGGCTGAGGGTGTCCATCAGCCCCAGTAGGCCACCTTGTTGGGTATCGGCGGGCATTTTCAGCAATGCCTGGGTCTCGAGCTCATCAATGACGGCGTTGAGTTTTTGTTCCTGCGCCTGCATGGCCTCGCGCAGGGCACGTCGGCTTTCGACGGTACGCTGCAAGCTGGCAAAGTTGTCGTTCAGCCGCTGCAGCAGTTGCAGCTTCTGGGTGAGTATCTGGCGTGACTCGTCGACACTACTGCGTTGTTGCAGTGTCGTCAGCATGCCGTCGAGCTGTTGCAGGATGCTGCTTATCTGCGCCTTGCTGGCATCATCGGCCAGCACCCTATAGGTAATGCGCTCGGCACGCAGATCCTTGACCAGATCATTGATCCGGCCAATTTCGCTGAGCTGTTCCGAGCGGGTAATGGCGCCGTCCAGAGCGCGCCAGCCACTGACCGCGGTGGCCAAGGTTAGCAGCAGCACTACGGCGAAACCCAAGGCGAGCTTGGCGCCGACACTGATGTTGCCAATCCTGCGGTTGAGGTAGCTGAACATGGCAAGTCTCCATCCAGTTGAGTGGGTAAGCCACGCTGGCGCTTTGCCGGCATGGCACTCCTGCCCATCGGCGGATGGCTTGTAGGACTTGACCTGAAAATAAGGTAGGAAACTTCAGTAGCGCATGTAGGAATTAGTACCAGCCCTGTCGGCAGCTCGTTTGCGACAGGGCTGGCGTGTGCTTAAAGCCTGAAACGGCCAACCAGGTTCTGCAGGTGTGTGCCCAGCCGCGCAAGCTCGACACTGGAGCTGGCCGTCTCCTCACTCGCCGCCGAAGTCTGGTCGGAGATATCCCGCACATTGATCACGCTGCGGTTGATCTCCTCGGCGGTCGCACTCTGCTGTTCGGCGGCCGTGGCGATCTGCTGGTTCATCGCCTGGATCGACGACACGGTTCGGGTGATGGTCTCCAGCGAAGTGCCGGCGCGGCGGGTCAGCTCGACGCTGCTGTCGGTGAGCTGGCGGCTGGCGTCCATCACGCTGGCCACCCGCTGCGTTCCGCTTTGCAAACCGGCAATCAGCTCTTCGATCTCTTCGGTGGACTGCTGGGTACGCTGCGCCAGGCTGCGCACTTCGTCGGCGACCACGGCAAAGCCACGGCCGGCCTCACCGGCCCGCGCCGCTTCGATGGCCGCATTGAGGGCCAGCAGGTTGGTTTGCTGGGCCACCGACTTGATCACATCCAGCACGCTGCCGATCTTGTCGCTTTCGGCCTTGAGCTGGTTCATCGCCTCGCTGGAGTTGACCACTTCACCGGCCAGGCGCTCGATTTGCGCCACCGCTTCGCTGACAACCCGATCACCTTCACGCGCCTGCTGATCCGCCATGAGGGCCGCCTCCGAGGCTTGCTCAGCATTGCGTGCCACTTCATGCACGGTGGCCGCCATTTCGTTCATGGCAGTGGCCACCTGGTCGGTTTCGACCTTTTGGTTGTTGACCCCGGCGCTGGTCTGCTCGGTTACCGCCGAAAGCTCTTCGGCGGCGCTGGCTATCTGCGTGACACCGTCACCGATACCACCGATCAGTTCGCGCAGGCCTTGGGTCATGCGCTGCATGCTGGCCTGCAACTGCCCCAGCTCGTCGCGGCGGGTTGCCAGAAGGTCCTGGCGCAGGTCGCCGTTGGCCACGCGCTCGGCGGCGGCCAGTGTCTGGCGCAGCGGGACGATGATCTGCCGAGTGATGGCCCAGGCCGCGAGCAGGCCCAGTACCAACGCCAGTGCCGTGGCAGAGGCAAGCAAGGTTTTTGCCTTGCGCGAGCCTGCATCGCGGACTTCGGTCTGTGAAACCGTCATCTTCTGGCTGTTATCCATCAGCACGGTGCCTTGATCAGTCATCACCTGCAGGGCCTGATCACTGGCCGATTGCGCGCTACCGAACTGGTTGACCGCATCGCGGTAAGCGGCGAGGGCCGACATCGAGTCATCGAGGCTGGCGGCATATTCGGCGGGCAGCTTGGCCGGTAGCGCCTTGAGGTTGGTCATGGCCTGGTCGATGGCGTTGAGCGCAGTCTGCTGGTAGTTCGCTTCGCCACTGTAGGTGTAGCCGCGCACCTGGAAGCGTGCTTGCTGTAGCAGGGCACTGACCTCTACCGTGCTCTGGTAGGGCGTGATATCGCCGGCTTGCAGCAGGCGCTCTTGCACCCTGCTGATAAGCTCGGCTGCCTTGTCGGCACTGTCACCCAGTGCGCTTCGGCTGGCTTCGCGTCGTTGCCCGGCCTGCTTGAGGTCGGCGAAAGCTTGCTGATATTTGCGCACCGCCTCCTGCTGTTGCTGCAGGCGCTGATGATCGACGGGTTGCTCGATCTGGCCGAGCATGAGGCTGATCTGGCGGTCGAGGCCAGCGAGGGCTTTTTCCAGTTCGCCGATCGCCGCTTCGTTGCGATCGCGCTGGTAATGCTGACGCGCGATGCGCAGTTCCTGGGTGCCCTGGCTGATGACCGAGATATTGCCCAGCTTGTCACCACGGTCGATGATGCTGTTCATGCCTTGCCAGCCAGTGAAGGTGATGGCCAGAGTCAGTAACAGTACCAGGCCAAAGCCCAGCCCCAGTTTGCGATTGACGCTCACATTTCCCAGCGTTTCGGTAACCCATCGGAACATGTTCGACTCCCCGGTAAACTTGGCAGCACGGATTATTGTTGTGTTGCCTAGGCATCGGCCTGCGCCGGGGAAACTTGATGGGAAAATCCTGACCCGTTTGTCAGAAAATCCTTGAAAGCAAGGCTGTTACGGCGGTTTCCACACGCAGGATGCGGTCACCCAACTGCACTGGCGCGAGCCCTGCTTTGCCCAGCAACTCGACTTCGTAGGGGATCCAGCCGCCCTCGGGGCCAATGGCCAGTGTCACCGGGCCTTCGACGGCGCGCGGGCACGCGGGGTAGGGGCCGGGGTGGCCAACCAGGCCCAGGGTGCCGTCGGCGATGGCAGGCAGGCGGTCTTCGACGAACGGTTTGAAGCGTTTTTCGATGACCACCTCGGGCAGCACCGTGTCGCGGGCCTGTTCCAGGCCCAGTATCAGGTTGTCGCGGATGCTCTCGGGGTTGAGGAACGGCGTCTGCCAGAAGCTTTTTTCGACCTTGTAGCTGTTGACCAGGATCAACCGCTGTACGCCCAGTGTGGCGACGGTCTGGAACAGCCTGCGCAGCATTTTTGGCCGCGGCACGGCCAGCACCAGGGTCAGCGGCAGCTTGGCCGGCGGCGGCTGGTCGAAGCCGACTTCAAGCTCGGCTTCGTGCTGTGCCAGACGTACCACGGTGGCGGTGCCCATCAGGCCATTGATGCGGCCCACGCGCAGGCTGTCGCCCACCACCACGCGGTGAATCTCCTGCATATGGGTGAAGCGCCGATCGGCAAGGACGACGCGGTCGGCCGACACGAAGTCGGCCTCTTCAAGAAGCAACAGGTTCACGGCTGGGTCGCTGGTGGCTGGTCGTTGGGGTCGTTTGCCGTGTCATCTTCGGCGTGGCTGCGCTTGCGGATCAGGCTGCCACACAGCACGCCGATCTCGAACAGCAGCCACATGGGCACGGCGAGCAAGGTCTGCGAGAAGATGTCGGGCGGGGTCAGGATCATGCCGACCACGAAGCAGCCGATGATCACGTAGGGGCGGATTTTCTTCAGGTATTGCACGTCGACCACGCCGATCCACACCAGCAGCACCACCGCTACCGGGATCTCGAAGGCAACACCGAAGGCGAAGAACAACGTCATGACGAAGTCCAGATAACTGGAAATGTCGGTCATCATCGACACGCCTTCCGGCGTGGCGCTGGCGAAGAAGCCGAAGATCAGCGGGAACACCAGGAAGTAGGCGAAGGCCATGCCGGCATAGAACAGGAAGATGCTCGACACCAGCAGCGGAATGGCGATGCGCTTTTCGTGGCGATACAGGCCAGGCGCGATAAAACCCCAGATCTGCTGCAGGATGAACGGGATCGCCAGGAACAGCGAAACGATCATGGTCAGCTTGAACGGCGTCAGGAACGGCGAGGCCACGTCGGTGGCGATCATCGTGGCGTTGGCCGGCAGGTGTTCGCGCAGTGGCGCCGAGACCAGGGTGTAGATCTGCTGGGCGAAGGAGAACAGCCCGGCAAAAATCAGGAAGATGGCAGCCACGCAGCGCAGCAGGCGGGTGCGCAGTTCGGTCAGGTGCGAGACCAGCGGCATGGGCTGGTCGTCTTGCGGTTTTTCGCTCATGGGGCTCGCGGCGGTTGAGGCTGTTCGGGCTGCTCAGGCGCAGGCGCCGGCGCTACCGGTGCCGATGTTGGCGTGGCGGCGGGCTGCTCGGTGGCCACAGCGGCGGGTGGCTGGGCAGGCGGCGTCAGCGGGTTGAGGATGCGCTTGGCTTCCTGTTCCATTTGCAGGATGTGCTCGTTGTGCAACTGTCGGCGGATGTCATCGGCACCGATTTCGCGCTCGACTTCCATCTTGATCGAATTGAAGCTGCGCTTGAGCCGGCCGATCCACAGCCCTGCAGTGCGCGCGGCGCCGGGCAGGCGCTCGGGGCCGAGCACCAGCAGCGCGACGAGGCCGACGAGCAGTAACTCGCTGAAACTCATGCCGAACATGGTTCAGTCTTTCCGCTGCGGCTCTTGGACCGGTTGCGCCTGGCCCTCGATGGTGTGGCCCTGTGGCTGTTGTGCGGTGTTCTGCACCGGCGGTACCGGCTGGGCAGGCGGTGGGGTCTGCTCGGTGGGTTTGCTTTCTTCTTCGTTCATGGCTTTGCGGAAGCCCTTGATCGATTCGCCAAGGTCACTGCCGAAGTTCTTCAGCTTCTTGGTGCCGAACACCAGGACGACGACGACCAGCAGGACGATCCAGTGTTTCCAGTCAAAAATACCCATGGTGCTCTCCTAGAATGCTATTTGGTCAGGCCGAGGGCTCGCGAGCGGCCTTTTCATCGTGCCCGGACAGGCCGAAGCGGCGTTCCAGTTCATCGAGCACGGCTTGTGGGTGCTGGCCCAGTGCACTGAGCATGACCAGGCTATGAAACCACAGGTCGGCGGTTTCATAGATGACATCACTGCAATCCTTGCTGACCTCTGCGTCCTTGGCAGCGATGATGGTCTCGACGGACTCTTCGCCGAGCTTTTCGAGGATCTTGTTCAGGCCCTTGTGGTACAGGCTGGCCACGTAGGAGCTGTCGGGGGCCGCGTGCTTGCGTTCTTCGAGCACTTCGGCCAGGCGGTTGAGGGTGTCGCTCATGTCAGTGTCCTGCGTTGTAGATGGCATGCGGGTCTTTCAACACCGGATCGACGGTTTTCCACTGGCCGTCTTCGAAGACGCGGTAGAAGCAGCTTTCACGGCCGGTATGGCAGGCGATATGGCCCAGTTGCTCGACCATCAGGATGATCACGTCGGCATCACAGTCCAGGCGCATTTCGTGCAGCTTCTGCACATGCCCCGATTCCTCGCCCTTGCGCCACAGCTTGCCACGCGAGCGCGACCAGTAGATGGCGCGTTGCTCGGCGGCAGTGAGGGCCAGCGATTCGCGGTTCATCCAGGCCATCATCAGCACGCGTCCGGTCTTGTGGTCCTGGGCGATCGCCGGTACCAGGCCGTCGCTGCTCCACTTGATCTCGTCCAGCCACTCTTTCATCGTCGACTCCAAAACCGGGCCCGCTCCTGTACCGGGCCCTTTGCGCTAGTGTGCCAGCCAGCAGCGCGGCTGGCTATTGGCGCACGATCAGGTAAAGGCCTGCGGCCAGCATCAGCCAAGCCGGCCAGGCGGCCGGGGCGGCGAGGCTGGCGGCCTCGGCGGCGCCGGCGGCCAGCACCGCACCGCCACCCAGCAGGCCGGCACCGAGCAGGCGCAGTGCCCAGCGGTCGCCCTGGCGGCGCCGCTCCGGCAGTTGCGGGTCGTGCAGGTGCGGCTGGGAAAGACGTTCGAGCAGGTCGCGGGTCATGCCGGCCAGGTGCGGCAGCTGTTCGGCCTGGCTGTACAGGTTGCCGAACATGGCCTTGGGGCTGTAGCGCTCGCGCATCCAGCGTTCCAGGAACGGTTTGGCGGTACTCCACAGGTCAAGGTCGGGGTACAGCTGGCGGCCCAGGCCCTCGATGTTGAGCAGGGTCTTCTGCAGCAGCACCAACTGCGGCTGGACTTCCATGTTGAAGCGCCGGGCAGTCTGGAACAGGCGCATCAGCACTTGGCCGAAGGAAATGTCCTTGAGCGGTTTTTCGAAGATCGGCTCGCACACGGTACGGATGGCCGCTTCGAATTCATTGACCTTGGTGTGCGCCGGTACCCACCCCGAGTCGATGTGCAGCTCGGCGACACGGCGGTAGTCGCGCTTGAAGAAGGCGATCAGGTTGCGTGCCAGGTAGTCCTGGTCTTCGGCGGTGAGGCTGCCGACGATGCCGCAGTCGATGGCGATGTATTGCGGGCTCCACGGCTTGACCGTGCTGACGAAGATATTGCCGGGGTGCATGTCGGCATGGAAGAAACTGTGGCGGAACACCTGGGTGAAAAACACCTCCACACCGCGCTCGGCCAGCAGTTTCATGTCGGTGCGCTGGTCGGCCAGGGTGGCCATGTCGGTCACCGGCACGCCGTAGATGCGCTCCATCACCAGCACCTTGGGGCGGCACAGGTCCCAGTAGACCTGGGGCACGTACATCAGCTCCGAGCCTTCGAAGTTGCGCCGCAGCTGGCTGGCGTTGGCCGCCTCGCGGAGCAGGTCGAGTTCGTCGTAGATGGTTTTTTCGTAGTCGCCGACGATTTCCACCGGGTGCAGGCGGCGGGCATCGGCCGAAGCCCGCTCGGCGCCTTTTGCGATCAGGAACAGCCAGGCAAGGTCCTGGGCGATCACTGGTTTGAGGCCCGGGCGTACTACCTTGACCACCACTTCCTCGCCGGTCTTCAGGCGCGCGGCATGCACCTGGGCCACCGAGGCCGAGGCCAGCGGCTCGACGTCGAAGCGGCTGAACACCTCACCCACCTTGGCGCCAAGCTGGCTTTCGATCAGCGCCACGGCCTGTTTCGGGTCGAACGGCGGTACGCGGTCCTGCAGCAGCATCAGCTCGTCGGCGATGTCGGTGGGCAGCAGGTCGCGGCGGGTGGACAGCAACTGGCCGAATTTGATGAAGATCGGCCCCAGGTCCTGAAGCGCCAGGCGCAGGCGGGCTCCCCGGCTGAGTTCGGAGGGTGTGCGAGGCAACCAGCGCCATGGCATCAGCAGGCGCAGGCTGCGCAGCCACCACGGCAGCGGCAGGTCGAAGAGCAGGTCATCGAGGCGGTAGCGGATCACCACGCGCTGGATGCGAAAGAGACGACGGACGGCGAGCAGCTTCATGCGTTATCGCTGGTATCAAGGGATCGGGAGAGGCGCTGCAGGCGCGCCTCGAGGCGTTCTAGATCGACCTTCAGGGTATCGAGCTCGCTGAAGGCGGCTTCGGCTTCGCGCTTGCCTACCAGGGTGCGCGACTCTTCGGCCAGGTACTCGGACAGGTTCTGGCTGAAGCGTGCCAGGCCTTGGCGGGTCCAGCGTGCACGCAGGCGCACGTGGCCGGCGAGCAGCGAGGTGGCGACCGGGCCGAGCCAGCGTTGCAGTTCGTGTTCCCAGTCCAGCTCCAGGTCTTGCAACACACCGAACAGGTCGAGCAGCACGGCACTGTCGCCATGCAGCTCGACCTGAGGGCTATGCAGCACGGCCGTCTTGTCCTTGGCCACGGCCAGTTGCAGCAGGCTCCCGGCTGGCGCGCGCAGGCTGCAGTCGACCTCGCCTTGCCAGTGGGCGGCAAGCATCAGGCCCTCTTCATCGGGCAGGATGAACACTTGCAGGGCCGGCTGGCGACAATCGATTTCGATGACCTTGCCTTCCAGCGCGCCCAGCCGCGGCAATGCCGTGCTGTCCATGCGCAGGACGCGGTTCAGGCCATGTTCGACGCTGGCGAGCAGCCCTGCCAGCAACATCAGGGCTTGATTCCCCGGTGCACGGCGACGATGCCGCTGGTCATGTTGTGGTAGGTGACCCGGTCGAAACCGGCATCGACCATCATGGCCTTGAGGGTTTCCTGGTCGGGGTGCATGCGGATCGATTCGGCGAGGTAGCGGTAGCTCTCGGAGTCATTGGTGATCAGCTTGCCGGCCAGGGGCATGAAGGCGAACGAGTAGGCGTCGTAGGCCTTGGACATCAGCTTGTTGGTCGGCTTGGAGAACTCCAGGATCAACAGGCGCCCGCCCGGCTTGAGCACGCGCAGCATCGAGCGGATGGCTTCGTCCTTGTGGGTGACGTTGCGCAGGCCGAAGGCGATGGTCACGCAGTCGAAGTGGTTGTGCGGGAATGGCAGTTTCTCGGCATCGGCCTGGACGAATTCGATGTTGCCGGCAACGCCACGGTCGAGCAGGCGGTCGCGGCCGACCTTGAGCATCGAGTCGTTGATGTCGGCGAGCACCACTTGGCCGGTAGGGCCGACCAGGCGCGAGAACTTGGCTGCCAGATCACCCGTGCCGCCGGCGATGTCCAGCACCCGATTGCCGCTACGCACACCTGACAGCTCGATGGTGAAGCGCTTCCACAGGCGGTGCATGCCGCCGGAAAGCACGTCGTTCATCAGGTCGTACTTGGCAGCCACCGAGTGGAACACTTCGGCGACTTTCTTCGCCTTCTGGCTCTCGGGCACATCCTGGTAACCGAAATGGGTGGTGGGTTCGGCGTGTTCGCCTTTGCGCTGGTCGTTCATATCGCTTCACCGGAAAAAATTATCGCCATTCTAGGGCGAACGGGCGCATTTGTCTTGGCGGGGTGTACCGTGCGGCAGGGGCGGGCATAATGCCGATTATGTCTTCATATCCAGGAACACCCGCATGACCCAGATCAGCGTCGAACGCAAACACTCCCTCGGTCGCGAGGCCGCCCGTGCCAAGGCCCAAGCGCTGGTGGACAAACTGAGCCAGGAATACGACCTCAAGGCCACCTGGAACGGTGACCGTGTGGACGTCGCCCGCAGCGGCGCCAACGGCAGCGTACATATTGGCGAGGACAGCATCCGTGTCGAATTGAAGTTGGGCATGATGCTGTCGATGATGAGCGGCACCATCAAGAGTGAGATCGAGCGGGCGCTGGACAAGGCTCTGGTCTGAAAGCTGCAGCTGCTCTTAGGGTGAAGATTCTAATTTCACTCATTACCTTATGCTCAAGCCCAGCCTCCATGGGCGGTTTCTCCCTCCACTCATGAGCATGAGGTATAGAGCATGGCCAAAGTGAATGTGAAGAAAAAGGATGACGCCCAAAGCACGCTGGGCGAGGTGCGCGGCTACGCGCGCAAGATCTGGCTGGCAGGCATCGGCGCTTACGCCCGTGTTGGCCAGGAGGGTTCGGACTACTTTCAGGAGCTGGTAAAAGCCGGTGAAGGGGTCGAGAAACGTGGCAAGAAGCGCATCGACAAAGAACTCGATGCCGCCAACACCCAGATCGACGAAGCGAGCGAAGAAGTCAGCCGCGTACGTGGCAAGGTCGAAGTTCAACTCGACAAGATCGAGAAGGCTTTCGACGCGCGGGTCGGTCGCGCCTTGAATCGCCTCGGCATTCCGTCTAAACATGACGTTGAGGCGTTGTCCATCAAGCTTGAACAGCTGCATGAGCTGCTTGAGCGCGTCGCGCACAAACCATAAGGAGAGCAGGATGGCTGGCAAGAAGAATTCCGACAAAGACGGCAGCTCCTGGGTCGGCGGGGTCGAGAAGTACTCCCGCAAGATCTGGCTGGCAGGGCTGGGTATCTATTCGAAGATCGACCAGGACGGCCCGAAGCTGTTCGACTCGCTGGTGAAAGATGGCGAGAAGGCCGAGAAGCAGGCGAAGAAAACCGCCGAGGATGTCGCCGATAACGCCAAGGCCTCGACCACTTCGCGTGTGTCCGGCGTGAAAGATCGCGCACTGGGCAAGTGGAGCGAGCTCGAAGAAGCCTTCGACAAACGCCTGAACAGCGCCATTTCGCGCCTCGGTGTGCCAAGCCGGAACGAGATCAAGGCCCTGCACCAGCAGGTCGATAGCCTGACCAAGCAGATCGAGAAGCTGACCGGCGCCTCGGTCACACCGGTCTCCTCGCGCGCTGCTGCAGCCAAACCGGCAGCCAGCAAGACTGCGGCCAAACCGCTGGCCAAGGCAGCAGCGAAGCCTGCGGCGAAAACCGCGGCGGCAAAACCTGCGGCCAAGACTGCTGCGGCCAAGCCAGCAGCGAAACCTGCAGCCAAGCCGGTTGCCGCCAAGCCTGCAGCCAAACCCGCTGCGGCGAAGAAGCCCGCCGTGAAAAAAGCGCCGGCCAAACCCGCCGCCGCCAAACCGGCAGCCCCAGCGGCCAGCGCCACACCGGCCGCTACCGCAGCGCCGTCGCCAAGCGCGGCACCGGCCAGCAGCGCGCCGTCGGCACCGGTGAGCGCTGAAGCCTGACACCGGGTTGCCCTCATCGTCGGCAAGCCGGCTCCCACAGGTACCCCGCTGGTTTCAATGCCAGCAGGGTAGGTGTGGGGCCGGCTTGCCGGCGATGGGGCCAGCTCCAGCACCTTGTAAGCTATCTACCCCTCCAGATACCGCACCGCCAACTGCTCCGCCGCCTCCCGCGCAGGCGCCTGCAGATGCGGCGCCACCAGCATCATCACCTGGTACACCACGATCCCTACATCCCCCTCGCGCCCCAGTACCCGCTGGTAATCCAGCGAAAACATGAGCGTCAGGGTGATCTGCTCCACCAGTTGCCCCAGTGCCTGCGTCTCACTGACCACCTGGCCCTGGCCCTTGAGGCTGGCCAGCAATGCCGCCAGTGTGCGCTTGAGCGCATTGATCAGGCTGCGCATGCCCCGCGCCAGCTTGGGCAGGCGACCGGTCAGGTTCGACAGGTCCTGGAACAGGAAGCGGTACTGGGCCATGCGTTCGACAATCAGGTGCAGAAACAGCCAGTAGTCCTCGGCATCCAGGCGCACTTCCAGCGGCGGGTCCAGCAGCGGCACAAGCGCTTCTTCGAAGCGCTCGAACAGGCCGATTATCAAAGGCTCTTTGCCGTGGAAGTGGTAATACAGGTTGCCAGGGCTGATCCCTAGCTCGTTGGCAATCTCAAGGGTCGAAACGTTGGGCTCGCCCTGCTGGTTGAACAGCTGCAGGGCGCATTCGAGAATACGGTCGCGGGTCTTCATCCAGTCGTTGTGCTCATCGGGTCAGGACATAGGTGCCTGGCGCGGGGCCCAGCGGTGGGTAGGTTGCGTTGCCCAGCTCCACCCGCGGCGCCTTGAGCGGGCCGGAACGTGGGGTTATCCATTCCAGCCACAGGGGCCACCAGCTGCCGTCGTTGCGCTTGGCATCGTGGAACCAGGCCCGCGGGTCGCTCGATAGCCTGGGGTTGTCCAGGTAGTAGGCCTTGGGGTTTCCGGGCGGGTTGATGATGCTCTGGATGTGCCCGCTGTTGGCCAGCACGAACCGTCGCTCGCCGCCCAACAGCAGGGCCGAACGGTACACGGCATCCCATGGGGTGATGTGGTCATTGCTGCCGGCCACGGTAAAGCTGTCGAGGTTGACCTGCTTGAGGTCGATGGGCGTGCCGCAGACTTCCAGCCCGGCGGGGTGGGTGAGCGGGTTGAGCTTGAAGAAGTCCAGCAGTTCGCCATGCAGGGCAGCGGGCAGTCGCGTGCTGTCGGCGTTCCAGTAGAGAATGTCGAAAGCAGGGGGCGTTTTGCCCAGCAGGTAATTGTTGACCCAGTAGTTCCAGATCAGGTCGTTGGGCCGCATCCAGGCGAAGATCCGCGCCACTTCGCTGCCATCCAGTACCCCGCGCTGGTAAGAGCGGCGCTTGGCCGCTTCGATGGTCTGCTCGTCGGCGAACAGGCTGGCGGGGCTGTCAAACTTGCTGTCGAGCAAGCTGACCAGGTAGGTGGCGCTGCGCACCCGGCGCAGTTGGTGCTTGGCTTGCAGGTGGCCCTGCAGCGCGGCCATGGTCAGGCCGCCGGCGCAGGCCCCCATCAGGTTGGGGTCGCGGTTGCCGCTGATGCTGCGGCAGGCGTTGAGCGCCTCTTCAAGTGCCTCAACGTAGCTGGACAGGCCCCATTCGCGGTGGCGCGGGTCGGGGTTGCGCCAGCTGACCATGAACACCTGCAAACCGTTCTTGAGCATGTACTGGACGAAGCTGTTGTTCGCCTGCATGTCGAAGATATAGAACTTGTTGATCTGGGGCGGCACCACCAGCAAGGGCCGAGCGTGCTGTTTTTCACTCATCGGCTTGTACTGGATCAGCTCCAGCATCTCGTTGCGAAACACCACAGCGCCCGGGGTGGCGGCCAGGTTGCCGCCCACCTCGAAGGCGCGCTCGTCCACCTGGCGCGGCAGGCCGTCGTTGTGGCGCAGGTCATCGAGCAGGTGGGCCACGCCGCGCACCAGGCTCTGCCCGCCGGTATTGAGCAGTTCCTTGACCGCCAACGGATTGAGCAACGAGTTGCTCGGTGCCAGGGCGTCGTTGATCTGGTTGAACAGGAAATGCGCGCGGGCCCGGTCATCGTCGTCCAGGTGGCTTTCATCGATCCACAGGCGGGTCTGCTTCTGCCAGGCCAGATAGGCCTGCAGGCCACGGCGGTAAAACGGGTTCTGGCTCCATGTAGGATCGCTGAAGCGCGCGTCCCGCGGGCTTGGCGAATAGGGTGTGTCGCCGAGCATCACGCGCCCCAGCTGGCCGCTCAGGGCGAGCAGGTGGCGTGCGGTATGCAACGGGTTGAGCAAGCCATGGCGGCCAACATTGCGCAGCGTGGAAATCAGGTCGCGGCCGCGCAGGCCGACGATCGCGTTCTGTGCGTTCATGCTCATGGCGGGGAGCGTTGTCGTTCCTTTGGCCGGTTTGTCTTTCATGGCAGCACTCCTTCGTCAGGCCACGGTCGGGACAGAACAACAGCAAACAGCACCCTAGCCGCCGGAGGCCGGGCGGGGGTGCATGACCGCGCGCTGACGTTCTTGCTCGAGGAACTTCATGATGATCGGGGCGACGGCCTCAGCCCGGGTGATCAGGAACAGATGACCGTCGTCGATAATATGTAGCTGGGCATTGGGAATTCGCCAGGCCAGCAAGCGCATGTTGATCAGTGGGATCAGCGGATCGTCGTCGCCGGCCAGCACCAGGGTGGGCTGCTGGATCTTGTGCAGCCAGTGGATGCTGGTCCAGCCCAGCCCGGCGAACAACTGCCAGTAGTAGCCCAGCTTGCCGCCGGAGCGCACCTTGGAGGCATGGTGCATGGCAAGGTCAGGGTTGCGGCGAAAGGCGCCGCCATAGATCAGCGGAGCGATGCGGATCACATGTGAGGGCTGGATGTAACGCCGAGGGCTGGCCATGTTCCACAGTACTTTCGGCTTGCCCGGCACCATCACTGCACCGGCGGCGGTAGCGGCCAGCACCAATTTCTTGCAGCGTTCCGGATAGTCATGGGCGAACTGCTGGGCCAGGGCGCCGCCCCAGGACACCCCGATCACGTTGACCTGGCCGTAGTCCAGGTAGTCGAGCATGCGTGCGGTCAGCTTGGCCAGGCCGGGGAAGCGATAGGGGTGGCGGGGGGTGGAGGAGCCACCCACGCCTGGCACGTCGAAGGCAATGACTTCGAGGTCCGGGTCCAGCGCTTCGATGAACGGGAACACCAGCTCCAGGTTGGCGCCGATGCCATTGAAGATCAGCAGCGGCGTCAGGTGCGGCTTGCCTGGGCGCACGGCAGTGCGGATGGACTGGTCGTCCAGCTCGACGGTCCGGAATATGTAGTGTGACGACATGCGCATGACTCTGTGGTGAATGAAGCGCCGTGGCCTGCCGGTGGGCAGCCACGGCGTTACAACTCAACGTTCGTGAACGTAAGTTCCCGGTGCGGCTTCACCTGCGGCATAGGCACGGTTGCCCAGGCGGGCCGGCGCCTTTTTCAGGTCGCCGGCGCGCTCGCTCAGCCATGCCTGCCAATACAGCCACCAGGAGTCGGCATGCTTGTCTGCGTTCTCTTGCCAGGCCAATGCGTCGCCGGGGCGGTCCGCGCCAGTCAGGAAACGCGCCTTGGGGTTGCCCGGCGGGTTGAGGATGCTCTGGATGTGGCCGCTGTTGGACAGGACAAACTCGATCTTGCCGCCAAACAGGTGCGCCGAGCGGTAGCACGACTGCCACGGGGTAATATGGTCGGCGGTGCCGGCCACACTGAAGATGTCGCACTTGACCTTTTTCAGGTCGATGGCGGTCCCGCACACTTCCAGTGCATCGGCGCGGGTCAACGGGTTGTTCTTGAACATTTCGATCAGGTCGCCGTGGAAGGCCGCCGGCAGGCGCGTGGTGTCGTTGTTCCAGAACAGGATGTCGAATACGGGCGGCTCGTTGCCGAGCAGGTAGTTGTTGACCCAGTAGTTCCAGATCAGGTCGTTGGGGCGCATCCAGGCGAACACTTTGGCCATGTCGCTGCCTTCGAGCACGCCGGCCTGGTAGGAGTGGCGCTTGGCCGACTCCAGAGTCAGCTCGTCGACGAACAATGCCACCTGGGTATCCAGGGTGGTGTCCAGCACGCTGACCAGCAGGGTCAGCGCATTCACCTTCTTCTCGCCCAGCGCGGCGTAGTGGCCAACCAGTGCGGTGCAGGTGATGCCGCCGGAGCAGGCACCGAGCATGTTCAGGTCCTTGCTGCCGGTAATCGCCAGGACCGCGTCGACCGCTTCCTTGAGTGCGTCGATGTAGGTCGACAGGCCCCACTCACGCTGGGCTTTGGTCGGGTTGCGCCAACTGATGATGAAGGTCTGCTGATGCGAGCGCAGGCAGAAGCGCGCCAAGCTTTTCTCAGGGCTCAGGTCGAAGACGTAGAACTTGTTGATCTGTGGCGGCACCACCAGCAAAGGGCGGGCGTGCACCTGCTCGGTGATTGGGCTGTACTGGATCAGCTCCAGCACGTCATTGCGGTACACCACGGCGCCTTCGCTGGTACCGAGGTTCTTGCCCACTTCAAAGGCGTCCATGTTGACCTGGCTGGGCATGCCACCGTTGTTGACCACGTCCTTGGCCAGGTTGGACAGGCCGTCGAGCAGGCTCTTGCCGCCGGTTTCGAAGAAGCGTTTGACCGCCGCCGGGTTGGACAGGGTATTGGTCGGCGCCATGGCTTCGGTCATCAGGTTGATGACGAATTGCCCGCGGCTGATGTCCTGGGGCGACAGGTCGCTGTTGCCGATCCAGTCCTGCAGCTCCTTGCGCCAGGCCAGATAGGTTTGTAGGTAGCGGCGGTACAGCGGGTTCTTGCTCCAGGCCGGGTCCTGGAAGCGACGGTCGTCGCCCTCGGGGGCCAGGCTGGACTTGCCCAGCAGCACGTTTTTCAGCTCCAGGCCGAAATGTGCCACGTGTTTGGCGCTGTGCAGCGGCTGGCGCACGGCCTGGCGCAGCACGGTACGCGCAGAGCTCAGCAGGTCCTTGCGGCGGATGCCGATGACCGGGTTCAGGCCCAGGGTGTTGTCCGAGGCTTGCCGCTGCAACTCATCGTTGTTCTTGTTACTCATCTACGACGCTCCGTTGTCCTGAGACGAGTACCGGTTTGCTGTGGCGCATGCACAGTCGACAGCCCG
The DNA here is from genome assembly GCF_047456185.1 of Pseudomonas sp. BNK-30. Classification (NCBI taxonomy): domain Bacteria; kingdom Pseudomonadati; phylum Pseudomonadota; class Gammaproteobacteria; order Pseudomonadales; family Pseudomonadaceae; genus Pseudomonas; species Pseudomonas sp. BNK-30. The sequence goes on along the minus strand of NZ_CP179904.1, from coordinate 4,339,288 downwards.
GTACTGCTACTCGGGTGACCAGTGATAAGGAACAGCGGTGCTGCGGGCCGGATGCAATCGGCGATGAGCTGCGGGGGAATCTGCGTGTGAAGACAGCCTGCTTTCGCTCGCGACCTCTACATACCGGCCATGCCCTGACTGCCTTCAAAGCAATGCAGGGAACTTGCCAGCTCCATTGGTTACCCGACTTTCATGTAATGCGCAAGACAGCCCTTGAATGAGCTGTCTGTAGGGCATTCAAGCAGATGAGATTAGAAAATGCGCTCTAAAGCGTGGAAGGCTTGAGCTAGAGCATCAGTTTGACCACTGTTTCGGCAGGATCGCGGGATTTGCCGGCCTTGTGCAACTCATCGAGGTACTCGGCCCAGAGTTGTTCCTGACGCAGGCACAGTTGCTCCAGGTATTCCCAGGTGAACAGCCCGCTGTCATGGCCGTCGTCGAAGGTCAGTTTCAGTGCATATTGGCCAGCGGGCTCAAGGCCGCTGAGGCCGACATTGATCTTGCCGAATTGCAGGATGGGGTTGCCGTGGCCCTGGACCTCGGCGGAGGGGGAGTGCACGCGCAGGAATTCGGCGGGCAGGTGATAGGCCTCGTCGGGACCGTAGGTGAGGCTGAGTGTCCTGGAGGCTTTGTGCAGGTTGATGGCGGTTGGCATGCGGGCCATGGTCTGAATCTCTTCTGAGCGACAAGCTTCAAGCTTCAAGCTTCAAGCTTCAAGCTTCAAGCTGCAAGAAGTGATATTAGAGCCACCATGGAAAGATCATGTGAGCGCAGTGCTGCAAGCGACGCCAAACAGCTTGTCGCTTGCAGCTTGCAGCTCGCCGCTTAAAGGATGTAGCGCGACAGGTCTTCGTTCTGGGCCAGCTCACCCAGATGGCCGTTCACGTACGCTGCGTCGATCTGGATCGGTGCTTCATCATGTGCACTGGCCAGGTCGCCGGCACTGAACGACACCTCTTCGAGCAGGCGCTCGAGCAGGGTGTGCAGGCGGCGGGCACCGATGTTCTCGGTCTTCTCGTTGACCTGGAAGGCGATCTCGGCCAGGCGCTTGATACCGTCTGCCTTGAACTCGATGTTCAGGCCTTCGGTCTTGAGCAGCTCGCGGTACTGCTCGGTCAGCGAAGCGTGCGGCTCTTGCAGGATGCGCTCGAAGTCTTCCGGGGTCAGCGCCTTGAGCTCCACGCGGATCGGCAGGCGGCCTTGCAGTTCAGGGACCAGGTCGCTCGGCTTGCTCAGGTGGAACGCGCCGGAGGCGATGAACAGGATGTGGTCGGTCTTGACCATGCCCAGCTTGGTGTTGACGGTGCAGCCTTCGATCAGTGGCAGCAGGTCGCGCTGCACGCCTTCACGGGACACATCAGCGCCGCCGACGTTGCCACGCTTGGCCACCTTGTCGATTTCGTCGATGAATACGATGCCGTGCTGTTCGACCGCTTCCAGGGCCTTTGCCTTCAAGTCATCATCGTTGACCAGGCGGCTCGCTTCTTCGTCGCGAACCATCTTCAGCGCTTCTTTGACCTTGAGCTTGCGCGCCTTGCGCTTGCCCTTGCCCATGTTGGCGAACAGGCTCTGCAGCTGGTTGGTCATCTCTTCCATGCCGGGCGGCGCGGCGATTTCGACGCCAACGGCGTCGGCCACCTCGATTTCGATTTCCTTGTCGTCCAGTTGGCCTTCACGCAGGCGCTTGCGGAACAGCTGGCGGGTATTGGAGTCGCTGCTGGTCTGCGCGGCTTCCTCGCTGAAGCTGGTGACCCGGGCCTGCGGCAGCAGGGCGTCGAGAATACGGTCTTCGGCGGCATCTTCGGCGCGGTGGCGCACGCGGATGATCTCTTGCTCGCGCAGCATCTTCATCGCGGCGTCGGCCAGGTCGCGGATGATCGACTCGACATCGCGGCCAACGTAGCCCACCTCGGTGAACTTGGTCGCTTCGACCTTGAGGAATGGTGCGTTGGCCAGCTTGGCCAGGCGGCGGGCAATTTCGGTCTTGCCGACGCCGGTGGGGCCGATCATCAGAATGTTTTTAGGTGTCACCTCGGCGCGCAGCTCGGCTGGCAGCTGCATCCGCCGCCAGCGGTTGCGCAGGGCGATGGCCACGGCGCGCTTGGCGTCGTCCTGGCCGATGATGTGGCGGTTGAGTTCGTGGACGATCTCGCGGGGGGTCATGGACATGATGAAAATGGTCCTCGAGCAGAATGAGTCAGCGTGGAAAAGCCCCGTCACCGGGACGGGGCGCCAGAACAGCTGATCACTCGGCCAGGTCCTGCTCCTCGATGGTCAGGTTGTGGTTGGTGAACACGCAGATGTCACCGGCGATGTTCAGTGCGGTTTCGGCGATTTCGCGGGCCGAGAGGTCAGTCTTGTTCAGCAGGGCGCGGGCCGCGGCCTGGGCGTAGGCGCCGCCGGAGCCCATGGCGATCAGGCCGTCTTCTGGCTCGACCACGTCACCGTTGCCGGTGATGATCAGCGATGCGTCCTTGTTGGCCACGGCCAGCATGGCCTCCAGGCGGCTCAGGGAGCGGTCGGTACGCCATTCTTTGGCCAGCTCGACGGCGGCCCGCACCAAATGGCCGGAGTGTTTCTGCAGTTGGGCTTCGAAGCGCTCGAACAGGGTGAACGCGTCGGCGGTGGCGCCGGCGAAACCGGCGATGACCTCACCGTTGTACAGGCGACGTACCTTTTTGGCGTTGCCTTTCATGACGGTGTTGCCGAGAGATACCTGGCCGTCGCCGCCCATGACGACTTTGCCGTGACGGCGGACAGAAACGATGGTGGTCAAGGGGAGAGTCTCCACGCAGCGGGGCAAAATTGCCTGATGCAGACTCATATGGGGGTGGGGGGAAGGATTTCAACCGAGGGGGATGAATGGTTGCTATCAGCCTGTGCGGGGCGCGGTCGCTGTAGGAGCGGCCTTGTGTCGCGAAAGGGCCGCAAAGCGGCCCCAAGATCCCGGCACTATTCGGAAATTCCCGGGGCTGCTTCGCACCCCTTTCGCGACACAAGGCCGCTCCTACAGCGAGCGGTGTGCTTACTCAGCCCTCGTGGCAGACGTGCCCGTCGACCACGGTGTAACGCACCGCGCCGGGCAGGCAGTGGCCGATGAACGGGCAGTTGTCGCCGCGCGAGTACCACTGCTCGCCGGCAACCGTCGAGGCCTTGGCATCGAACAGCACCAGGTCCGCCGAGCCACCGACCTTCAGTTCACCCGCCGGCAGGCGCATGGCGGCCGCCGGGCCGCTGGTCAGGCGGGCGAGCAGGGTCGGCAGGTCGAGCAGGCCGTCTTCCACCAGCGTCATGGCCAATGGCAGCAGCAGTTCGACGCTGCTGATACCGGGCTCGGTGGCACCGAACGGGGCCAGCTTGGCATCGCGCTCGTGCGGCTGGTGATGGCTGGAGATCGCCTGGATCACGCCCGATCTGACCGCTTCGCGCAGGCCATCGCGGTCGGCGGCGCTACGCAGTGGCGGCTGCACGTGGTAGAGGCTTGAGAACTCCCGCAGCGACTCGTCGGTGAGGATCAGCTGGTACAACGCCACATCGGCGGTCACTGGCAGGCCGAGTTGTTGGGCCTGGGCGATCAGCCGCGCGCCACGGGCGCTGGTGATCTGGGTGAAGTGCGCACGTACGCCGGCCTGCTCGACCAGCAGCAGGTTGCGCGCCAGGGCCACGGTCTCGGCGGTTTCCGGAATGCCGGGCAGGCCGAGGAAACTGGCCATCGCGCCTTCATGGGCCAGGCCGCCCTGGGCCAGGTCGCGGTCCTGGGAGTGGAAGACCACGGTCAGGTCGAAGGTGGCAGCGTATTCCAGGGCACGGGCCAGGGTACGGTTGTTGGGGATTTCTTTCAGGCCGTTGCCGAAGGCTACGCAACCGGTGTCACGCAGGGCGACCAGTTCGGCCAGTTGCTCGCCTTCCAGGCCCTTGGTCAGGGCGCCGATGGGGTAGACCTTGCTGTTGCCGGCTTCGCGGGCGCGGTCGAGGATCAGCTCGGCCACTGCCGAGGTATCGAGCACCGGCTTGGTCTGCGGTGGGCAGCACAGGCTGGTGACGCCTCCGGCCACGGCGGCGCGGGTTTCACTGGCAATGGTGCCCTTGCGGCTGTAACCCGGCTCGCGCAGCGATACACCGAGGTCGACCAGGCCGGGTGCGGCGATCAGGCCATCTGCCTGGATTGTACGGCTGGCGCTGAAGCCAGCCGGGGCCGCGCCGATGGCGGCAATGCGGCCACCGTCCAGGTGCAGGTCGGTGACGTGGTCCAGGCCACTCTTGGGGTCGATGACCCGGGCGCCAAGAATGCTGAGGGTCACTGGGCGTTCTCCTGGTCGAGTTGACGTTGCGTGTTCTGCCCGCTCATGGCCATGGACAGCACCGCCATGCGCACGGCGATGCCGTAGGTGACCTGGTTGAGGATCACCGAATGCTTACCGTCGGCCACCGCCGACTCGATCTCCACGCCGCGGTTGATCGGCCCCGGGTGCATGACGATGGCGTCCGGCTTGGCGCCAGCAAGGCGCGCGGTGGTCAGGCCGAACAGGCGGTAGAACTCACCCTCGCTGGGCAGCAGGCCGCCGGCCATGCGTTCACGCTGCAGGCGCAGCATGATCACCACATCGACGTCCTTCAGCCCTTCTGTGAGGTCGGTGTAGACCTTCACGCCGTACTGCTCGATACCAATCGGGATCAAGGTTTTCGGGCCGATCACGCGGATGTCCGGGCAGCCCAGCGCCTTGAGCGCGAGCATGTCGGAGCGGGCCACACGCGAGTGCAGGATATCGCCGACGATCGCCACGGACAGGTTCTCGAAGCTGCCTTTGTGGCGGCGGATGGTCAGCATGTCGAGCATGCCTTGGGTCGGGTGCGCATGGCGGCCGTCACCGCCGTTGATCACCGCGACATCCGGGCATACATGCTCGGCGATGAAGTGCGCGGCACCCGAGTCGGAGTGGCGCACGACGAACATGTCGGCGGCCATGGCTTCGAGGTTGCGCAGGGTGTCGAACAGGGTTTCGCCCTTGCTGGTCGAGGAGGTCGACACATTCAGGCTGATCACGTCGGCCGACAGGCGCTGGGCGGCCAGTTCGAAGGTGGTGCGGGTGCGGGTCGAGTTCTCGAAGAACACGTTGCACACGGTCTTGCCGCGCAGCAACGGGACTTTCTTGACGGCCCGTGCGCCGACTTCGAGGAACGAGTCGGCGGTGTCGAGGATCTCGGTGAGCAGTTCGCGGGGCAAACCGTCGAGCGAGAGAAAGTGGCGCAGCTGGCCCTGATCATTGAGCTGCAGCGGGCGCTTGGCGTCGATTGGCGTCATCGCGAGTGGACTCTTAAAGGGCGGAAGCGGTGGCGAGGTCCTGGCGCTCGAGTGCGAGCGGTGCGGGGCCGGTCAATTTTACCCGTTCATGGGCCGCCAGCGACAGGGTGGCACCCAGCACGTTGGGGCGGATCGGCAGTTCGCCGGCGTCCAGGTCAAGCAGGCAGACCAGGGTCACGCTGGCCGGGCGGCCGTAATCGAACAGTTCGTTGAGCGCGGCGCGAATGGTGCGGCCGCTCATCAGCACGTCGTCGATCAGGACCAGGTGCTGGCCTTCGACCTCGAACGGCAGCTCTGACGGGCGCACTTGAGGGTGCAGGCCGTTCTGGCTGAAATCGTCGCGGTAGAACGACACGTCCAGCGTGCCCAGCGGGCTGGCATCGGCCAGTTCCTGCTGCAGGGCCTGGGCTACCCAGACGCCGCCGGTGCGGATGCCGATGTAACGCGGCTCGGTGATGCCGCGGCGGGCGAGATGGGCGCGAAGGTCGACAGCCATCTGCCGGATCAGATCGGCGGGATTGGGTAGGCTCATTGCGTGTCTCCTGGAGGGCGCCGGGTTGGCCCGACGGCAAAGCGGAAAATTAGGTATTGGCCTCCAGCCAGCCTTGCAGCAGCAGGGCCGCGGCGATGGCATCGACCGGGTTGTCACGGTAACTGCCGCGCTGGCCGCCGCGGGCCATGCGCTCGCCCTTGGCCTCGAAAGTGGTCAGGCGTTCGTCGTGAGTGTGCACCGGCAGGTTGAAACGGCCGTTGAGGCGGCGGGCGAACTTTTCGGCGCGGGCGCTCATTTCGCTTGGCGTGCCGTCCATGTTCAATGGCAGGCCGACAACGATGGCATCGGGCTTCCACTCATTGATCAGTTTTTCCACCTGGGCCCAGTCCGGCACGCCATTCTGCGCTTTGAGCGTACACAGTTCACGTGCCTGGCCGGTCACTACCTGGCCGACGGCCACACCGATCTGTTTGCTGCCGTAGTCGAAGCCCAGCAGCAGGCGCAGCTCGGCCATCAGGCGTGGCCCGCCTGGCTGGTCAGCAGGCTGAGGTTGATGCCCAGGCTGGCGGCTGCGGCCCCCAGGCGCTGTTCACTGGCCAGGCCAAAAATGATGTCCGCATCGAACGGGCAGTTCAGCCAGGCGTTATCGGCGAGTTCCGCCTCCAGTTGCCCAGCTTCCCAGCCGGCATAGCCCAGGGTGATCAGGCTCTTTTGTGGCCCGACACCTTCGGCGATGGCGTACAGCACATCCTGCGAGGTGGACAGCGACAGGCCTTGCAGCTCGACAGTGGCCTGGTAGCTGCATTCGCTGCTGTGCAGTACGAAGCCGCGGTCGGTCTGCACCGGGCCGCCCTGGTAGATCGGTACCTGCAGGGTGCTGGCCGGCGGTTCCTCGTCCGGGCGCAACTGCTCGAGGATGTCCGCCAGGTTCAGCTCCTGAGGTCGATTGACCACCAGGCCCATGGCGCCATTGGCGTTGTGCTCGACGATGTACGTGAGGGTCTGGGCAAAGTTCGGATCGGCCATGTGCGGCATGGCGATCAGGAACTGATGCTTTAGGTAGCTCGGGGCGAGGTTTTTCATGGGGGATAGTGTGGCGCCAGGTGGCGAGGCTGACAAGGCATTCGAGCTTGCAGCTTGCAGCTCAGTTACTGGAAAGCCGATCCCCACGGGCAAACCGCCAGGTACGGATGATTTCCAGTCGGTCGTATTCCGCCAGGTCGCCGGTAAACGGCGCAAACGGCGCCGCCAGCCGCACGATGCGTTGGGCTGCCTGGTCCAGTACCGGCTGCCCGGACGACTCGAGCACCAGCACCTCATAGAGCGAGCCATCACGGTTGATCGACACCATCATCCGCAGGTTGCCGTAGATCTGCTGGCGGCGTGCTTCGTCGGGGTAATTGAGGTTGCCCACCCGCTCGACCTTCTTGCGCCACTCCTCCTTGTACCAGGCGCCCTTGTCGCGCATGGTCGAGGCAGCGTTCAGACGGTGGATGCGCGGGCGCTTGGCGTACATCTGCTGTTCGTTGGACAGCTCGGCCTCGAGGCTGGCGATCTGGCTCGACAGCTGCGAACTGTCGAAATCTGGCGTTGCTGCCGGTTTGGGCTGCGGCTTGCTTTCCTTCGGCTTGGGCTCGACCTTCTGCGCCTTGGGAGCTTGGGTGGCCACGGCGGATTTTTGCGGCGCAGGCGGCGGTTTCACCTCGGGTTTTGCCGCCGGCGGCGGGGTGACCTTGTTGATCTTGCTGTCCTGGAACGGCGCGATCTCGGTGGTGGTGGGTACCGCCTTCTTCTCCAGGGTGCCGCTGCCTTGCTGGTTGGCCTGGGCCTGGAAATCGGCCTTCTCGGGCAGCTTCTCGCTTTTGAAGGTGGCCAGGGTGATGTCCATGGTCTGGCGGATTTCAGCCGGCTTGACCACGGTAAAGCCCACGCCGAGGATCAGCGCCAGGTGCACCAGGGCAGCCAGGAACAGGGTAAAACCAAGCCGGTCCACCGGGCGAACGCGGGGTGGAAGCAGGTCGGCGGGGATGTCGGCGGGCAGCGTCATCAGGTATCCACAGTCAGCTACAAGCTACAAGCCGCAAGCTGCAAGTAAGGGCAGGTTGGTGCAGGCCGGCTTTTTTGCGGCTTGCAGCTTGCAGCTTGCGGCTGCGCATCATACCCCACTCTGCGCTTTTGCTCCGCGTCGGCGGTCAGCGCGCCTTCAACTGGCGATCAATGGCATCCATCAGCTTGCCACCGATATCGGTGTTGTAGGCCGCGTCGATCTCGCGGATGCAGGTCGGGCTGGTGACGTTGATCTCGGTGAGGTAGTCGCCGATCACGTCAAGGCCGACGAACAGCAGGCCTTTTGCACGCAGGGTCGGGCCGACCTGGGCAGCAATCCAGCGGTCACGCTCGCTCAGCGGGCGTGCTTCGCCACGCCCGCCTGCGGCCAGGTTGCCGCGTGTCTCACCGCTGGCCGGGATGCGCGCCAGGCAGTAGTCGACCGGTTCGCCGTCGATCATCAGGATCCGCTTGTCGCCGTCCTTGATGGCCGGCAGGTAGGCCTGGGCCATGATTTGCTGGGCGCCGAGTGCGGTCAGGGTTTCGAGAATGACCGACAGGTTGGGGTCACCAGCCCGGTGGCGGAAGATCGAGGTGCCGCCCATGCCGTCCAGGGGCTTGAGGATCACGTCGCCATGCTGGGCGGCGAAGGCGCGAATGATGTCCGGGCGGCGGCTGACCAGGGTAGGCGGCGTGCATTGCGGGAACAGGGTGGCGAACAGTTTTTCGTTACAGTCGCGCAGGCTCTGTGGGCGGTTGACCACCAGCACGCCTTCGGCTTCGGCCTGCTCCAGCAGGTAGGTGCTGTAGACGAACTCCATGTCGAACGGCGGGTCCTTGCGCATCAGGATCACGTCCAGTTCGGCCAGCGGGCTGTCCTGCTCTTCGCCCAGCTCGAACCAGCGCGCCGGGTCGGCGAACACGTTGAGTGGGCGCATCCGCGCGCGGGCCTTGCCTTCGGCCTGGTACAGGTCGCGCTGTTCCATGTAGAACAGGCTCCAGCCACGGGCCTGGGCGGCCAGCAGCATGGCCAGCGAGCTGTCCTTCTTGTAGGAGATGGACGCGATGGGGTCCATGACAATGCCGAGGCGAACGCTCATGGGGGTGGTTCCTCTTGGCGGCGGGTAGCCGCGACGAATCGAAAGAAAAGTGGCTCAGGGTGGCGCCGCGAACGCCGCGGGTCAAGGGGCGCGGTAGATGGAATGGCCACCCGGAGTGTGCTAAAAATGAGCTGCAAGCCTTAAGCTACAAGCCTCAAGAAAAGCCAGCCATGTGCCAGTCCGCCTTTTCTTGCAGCTTGACGCTTGCATCTTGCAGCTCAATTTTTTCTGGTAGGCATCTATGGAACAACCCCTGAAGGTGATGGTGATCGACGATTCACGCACGATCCGCCGCACTGCGCAGATGTTGCTCGGTGAAGCAGGCTGCGAGGTGATCACCGCCAGCGACGGTTTCGATGCCCTGGCCAAGATCGTTGACCACCAGCCACAGATCATCTTCGTCGACGTGCTCATGCCGCGCCTGGATGGCTACCAGACCTGCGCCGTGATCAAGCACAACAGCGCCTTCAAGGACATCCCGGTCATCCTGCTGTCGTCGCGCGACGGCCTGTTCGACAAGGCGCGCGGGCGGGTGGTCGGCTCCGATCAGTTCCTGACCAAACCATTCAGCAAGGAAGAACTGCTCGACGCGATCAGGGCCCACGTGCCCGGGTTCGCCGCGCACGAACAACACGCACCCTGACCACGCCCGAGGTGGCGTGGCTTTTATTTTCCTGATGGGGAAACAGCATGGCCCGAGTTCTGATTGTCGACGATTCGCCGACAGAGATGTACAGATTGACCGAGTGGCTCGAAAAGCATGGCCACCAAGTGCTCAAGGCCAACAACGGCGCTGACGCTGTGGCCCTGGCCCGCCAGGAAAAGCCCGACGCGGTGCTGATGGACATCGTCATGCCCGGCATGAACGGCTTCCAGGCCACCCGGCAATTGAGCAAGGACCCGGAAACCAGCGCAATTCCTGTGCTCATCGTTACCACCAAGGACCAGGAAACCGACCGTATCTGGGCGCAGCGCCAGGGTGCGCGCGGCTTCGTCACCAAGCCGGTGGAAGAGCACGCCCTGATCGCAAAGCTCAACGAAGTGCTGGGCGCTTGACCACCCGCCCCCAAGGCGCGTCGCTGACCGCCTTCGAGCTGTTACTGGACATCGACCGGCGATGCCGACTGCTGGTTGCCGACCAGCCGCCGCAGGACACGCGCCTGCAGCAATGGAGCGGTATCGGCTTTCGCGTTGCCGGGCAGTGGTTCGTCGCGCCGATGGGCGAGGTGGCCGAAGTGTCGCGCGAGCCACGCAGCAGTCGGGTGCCGGGCGTACAGCCTTGGGTTTGCGGGGTAGCCAACCTGCGCGGCAGGTTGTTGCCGGTGATGGACCTGAGCAGCTTTTTCGGCCTCGGTCCCGCGGCAACGGGCAAGCAGCGGCGCGTGCTGGTGCTGGACCATGAGGACCTGTTCGTCGGCCTGCTGGTGGACGAAGTGCTCGGCCTGCAGCATTTTGCCCTGGATACCCTGGAACTTGCGCCGCCACAGCCGCTGATTCGCGCCGCTGCACGGTTCGTTCAGGGGCATTTCCCGCGTGAGCGCAACTGGGCCATCTTCAGCCCCTTCGCCCTGGCCCAGGCGCCGGGCTTTCTCGACGTGGCGCTATAGGACATTCGAACGTGAACAAGCCGGCCACCAATGTCGCCCCTACCAGCATGACCCCGCGCACGCGCAGCATCGCTCAGATCACTGTGCTGTTCGTGGTGCTGATCCTTTCGATCATCCTGCTGTTCGCCAATTTTGCGTACCTCAACACCCAGTCCAATCACGACAAACAGTACATCGGCCATGCCGGCGAGCTGCGCGTGCTGTCGCAGCGCATCGCCAAGAATGCTACCGAGGCTGCAACCGGCAAGGCGTTGGCTTTCAAGCTGCTTTCGGATGCGCGCAACGATTTCGAGCAGCGCTGGAGCTACCTGCGCGATGGTGACAAGTCCACTGGCCTGCCAGCGGCGCCCGCCGCCGTGAAGGATGAAATGGAAGCGGTGCGCCAGGACTGGGAAAACCTGCGCAAGGACACCGATATCATCCTGGCCAGCGAGCAGACCGTGCTATCGCTGCATCAGGTGGCGGCGACCTTGGCCGAAACCGTACCGCAGCTACAGGTCGAGTACGAGAAGGTTGTGGAGGTCTTGCTGCAGAGTGGGGCTCCGGCCAGCCAGGTGGTGGTGGCCCAGCGCCAGTTGCTGCTCGCAGAACGCATTCTGGGGTCGGTCAACACGGTGCTGGCTGGCGACGACTCAGCTGCCCAGGCCGCCGATGCCTTCGGCCGCGATGCCAGCCGGTTTGGTCAGGTGCTCGAAGGCATGCTGGCGGGCAACCCGGCGATTCAGGTGACACGCGTCGAGGATGCCGACGCACGTGCGCGCCTGGCCGAAATCGCCGAACTGTTCCAGTTCGTCGCCGGTTCAGTCGATGAAATCCTCGAAACCTCGCCCGAGCTGTTCCGCGTTCGCGAAGCGGCCGGGAACATTTTCAGCCTCTCGCAAACATTGCTCGACGAAGCCTCGCACCTTGCCAACGGCTTCGAGAACCTGGCAGCCGGGCGTACCCTCGATACTGTGGGCGGGTATGTTCTGGGGCTGCTGGCGCTGGCCTCGATCATCCTGATCGGCCTGGTGATGGTGCGGGCAACCCATCGTCAACTGCAGGAAACCGCCGAGAAGAATGAGCGCAATCAGCAGGCGATCATGCGCCTGCTCGATGAGATCGAGGAGCTCGCCGACGGTGACCTGACCGTGACCGTGTCGGTGACCGAGGACTTCACCGGTGCCATCGCCGACTCGATCAACTATTCCGTCGACCAATTGCGCGACCTGGTGGCCACCATCAACCACAGCGCCGAGCAAGTGGCTGCCGCAGTGCAGGACACGCAAAACACTGCCCGCCAGCTGGCCAAAGCTTCAGAGCACCAGGCCGAACAGATCAGCGAGGCTTCCGAGGCGGTGGGTGACATGGTCGAATCGATCGACCGGGTTTCCGCGCATGCCTACGAATCGGCCAAGGTGGCCGAGCGTTCGGTGGCGATCGCCAACAAGGGCAACGAGGTGGTGCATAACACCATCAACGGCATGGACAACATCCGTGAGCAGATTCAGGACACCGCCAAGCGGATCAAGCGTCTGGGTGAATCTTCCCAGGAAATCGGCGACATTGTCAGCCTTATCGACGACATTGCTGATCAGACCAACATTCTCGCATTGAATGCCGCCATCCAGGCCTCGCTGGCGGGAGAGGCCGGCCGAGGGTTTGCCGTGGTGGCCGATGAAGTCCAGCGCCTGGCTGAGCGTTCGTCCTCGGCGACACGGCAGATCGAGGCACTGGTGCGCACCATTCAGGCCGATACCAACGAGGCAGTGATATCCATGGAACAGACCACCGCCGAGGTGGTGCGCGGTGCGCGCCTGGCGCAGGATGCCGGGGTGGCGCTGGCCGAAATCGAAGGGGTGTCGCAGAACCTCGCCGAACTTATCCACAGCATCTCCGACGCCGCCCAGTTGCAGACCTCTTCGGCAGGGCAGATCTCCCACACCATGTCGGTGATCCAGCAGATTACCGCGCAGACCTCCGCTGGCTCCGGCGCAACCGCCGACAGTATCCGCCACCTGGCGCGAATGGCCAGCGAGATGCGCCGCTCCGTGTCCGGTTTCACCCTGCCTGCACCTGCCGAGCGGCGCTGAGGAGTCATGATGGCTGCAGCAGTAAGCCCCGAGCGCCACGATACCGTCGCCCTGGCCTGGACCAAGGCGGCCATCCTCGATTGCCTGGGCCAGGCACGCCAGGCCCTTGAGCGCTTTGCCGGGGAGACGGACGATTTGTCCATGCTGGCGTTCGTGGTGGATAACCTGCACCAGGTTCACGGCTGCCTGCGCATGCTCGAACTGCGCGGTGCCACGCGCTTGGCCGAAGAGCTGGAGTTGCTGGCCAGGGCCTTGGCCGAGGGCCAGGTCAGCCCCCGCGGCGACTGCCTGGGCCCGCTGTTCCGCGGCCTTGAGCAACTGCCCTCGTACCTGGAACGGCTGCGCGGAGCGCGGCATGACTTGCCGTTGGTCATGCTGCCGCTGCTTAACCAGTTGCGGGCTTGCAGGGGGGTAGAGCCCTTGGCTCAAGGCAGCCTGGTCAGTGGTGCGGCGCAGCGCTTTGCAGGCTCGGACGACCTGGCCAATCTAGACCTGTCGCTGGGCAATTGGCGTGAGCAGGTTCAGGCAGGGCCTGGGCGTGACGCCCTGCGTTCGGTGATCAGCGCATTGTGCGACGACCTGATGCGTATCAAGGAGCGTCTGGACCAGTTCGTGCGCGGGGATCGTCAGCACAGCGAACAGCTGGACGCCCTGTTGGCCCCCTTGCGTCATGTAGCCGATACCCTTGCGGTCCTGGGCTTTCAGCAGCCTCGGCGGGTCATCATCGATCAGGTACTGGCCCTGCAGGCGTTGGCCCAGGGTGAACGCGTGGCGGATGACGCCGCACTCATGGATGTGGCGGGCGCCTTGTTGTATGTGGAGGCGAGCCTCAATGGCATGGTCGGCCCGCTGGAGCAGGGCGGGCAGGGCGGCTTGCCCGGCTCGGACCTGGCCGAGATTCGCCAACTGGTGTTGAACGAGTCGATGAACGTGTTGCAGCAGGCCAAAGACCTGATCGGAGATTGCCTGGAGTCCGGTTGGCCGCGTCAGCGCCTGCAACCACTGCCGGGGTTGCTGCAGCAAGTGCGAGGGGCGTTGGCGATGCTGATGCTGCCGGCAGCTGCCGAAGTCTTGGCCGGTTGTGCAGGTTACGTGCACGGCTGGTTGCAGCACCTGGACGTCGAGCCGCCGCCGGAGGAGCTTGACCACCTGGCCGATGCCCTCAGCGCCAGTGAGTGTTACCTGCAATGGCGGGTGGCCGACCCTCTTGCCGATGCCCAACCTTTCCTCGACAGGGCGCGCGCCAGCCTGGCGGCGCTCGGTGTGCGATGCTCGCTTGGCGTCATTGCCCAGGACGGCAGTACCGACGGGGTTGATGACGAGTTGCGCGAGGTTTTCCTTGAAGAGGCCGGCGAGCTGCTGCCACAGATCGAGCGGCACTGGTTGCGCTGGCGCGCTGATAACAGCCTGCGGGATGCCTTGCTGGAGGTGCGCCGGGACTTGCATACGCTCAAAGGCAGTGGCCGGATGGTCCATGCCCAGGCGGTCGCCGAATTGGCCTGGGGCGGTGAGCACCTGCTCAACCGGGTTCTGGAAGGGCGTATGGCGCTGGCCCCGGAGGGTGTGGTGGCCCTGCAGCAGGTCGTGGTTCATTTGCCCGACCTGCTGGCTGACTTTGCCGCCGGCCAGATGCCACAGGTGACCGAGATCGAGCAGCTGGCGAGCCATCTGCATGCGCTGGCGGAAAACGATTCGCCGGCAGGTGCCGAAATCGATGGCCTCGATCCGCTGTTGCTGGACATATTCCGCAATGAAGCGCAGGGCCATCTGGCCAGCCTGGAGGCATTTCTGCAGGGCGCCGGGGGCCATGACACCGATGTCAGCGACACCCTGCAACGCGCCTTGCATACCCTCAAGGGTAGCGCTGCGATGGCCGGCGTTTTGCCGATCGCCGAGCTGGCCACCGCGTTCGACCGGCTGGTACGCGAATACCGGGGCCACCACTTGCCTTTGCAAATGGCCGAGCTGGAATGGCTGGAAGCGGCGCGCGCACTGTTGCACCTGGGCCTCGCGCAATTGGGCAGCAGCCCGCTGGCTCCCATTCCGGGCGCGGCGCAGTTGATCGAGCAGGTCGGTGAGGCCGTGGACATGCGCTTGGCCAGCTTGCATGAGGAGCCGCAGCATGGGCGCCGGGGCAAGCGTGATCCACAGGTGATCGCCAGCTTCCTCGCCCAGTCGATGGACATTCTGCTGGATGCCGAGGCCCTGTTGTCGCGCTGGCAGGAGCAGCCTGGGCAACGCCAGTCGCTGGACAGCTTGCTCGATGAGCTGACCACCCTCTGTCACGGTGCGCACCTGGCCGACCTGAGGCAGATGGACGATGTCTGCGAAGCGTTGCTGGACCTGTATGGCGCGGTGGAAGAGGGCAGCCTTGCTGCTGATGAACGCTTCTTCGCCCAGGCACGGCAAGCCCATGGGGTACTCCTCGACATGCTCGACGAGATCGCAGCCGGCCAGGAACCGTCCGCCCGCCCAGCCTGCATCGACGGCTTGCGTGGCTTGCTGGACGACGCACTGGCACCCGATGCTACCGGCCTGGTGGCACCCGGGTCGGTCACGCGCCTTGATGGTCCCCCGGCGTTGGCCGAAGAGGCCGAAAACCCGGGCGACAAGGAGCTGCTTGAAGTCTTCCTCGAAGAAAGCTCTGACATTGTTGAAAGTGCCGCCGCCGCGCTTGCGCGTTGGCAGGCCGACCCGCGCAACAGCGCCGAGGTGGACAACCTGCTGCGTGATTTGCACACGCTCAAGGGCGGGGCGCGCATGGTGGAAATCGCCGCCATCGGCGACCTGGCCCACGAACTGGAGTTCTTGTACGAACTGCTGGCTGCCGGGCGCTTGCCGCCTGGTGCCCCGTTGTTCGCTCTGTTGCAGAACTGCCATGACCGCCTGGCGCACATGCTTGACGCTGTGCGCCTGGGGCAGCCGCTGCATGCGGCTACCGCGTTGATCGACTACATCCGCAACTTCAGCAGCGCCGCCCTGACCGACAGCGCTGCCGGGCAGGCCCCGGCCGGGGCTGCACCTGCCGACGCACCTGCCGCTACGCCGGAGCGGGCCCCCGGTGACCTGGTCAAGGTGGATGCCGAACTGCTCGATGACCTGGGCAACCTGGCGGGTGAGCACTCGGTCATCCGTGGGCGTATCGAGCAACAGGTCAATGACGCCCAGTTCGCCTTGAGCGAGATGGAAACCACCCTGGAGCGCATGCGCGACCAGTTGCTGCGCCTGGATATGGAAACCCAAGGGCGAATCAGCAGCCGTCAGCCGTTCGAAGGGGACGCCTACGAGGATTTCGACCCGCTGGAAATGGACCGCCATTCCCAGCTGCAGCAATTGTCACGGGCGTTGTTCGAATCGGCCTCTGACCTGCTTGACCTGAAAGAGACGTTGGCCCAGCGCGCGCAGGAGGCGCAGGCCCTGTTGCAGCAGCAGGCGAGGGTGAACAGCCAGTTGCAGGAAGGCCTCACCGCTACGTTGATGGTGCCGTTCGAGCGCCTGGTGCCGCGCCTGCAGAGGGTGGTGCGCCAAGTGGCCAGCGAGTTGGGCAAGCAGGTCGAACTGGTGGTCGGCAATGCCGAAGGTGAGCTTGATCGCAGTGTGCTCGAACGTATGGTTGCACCTTTGGAGCACATGCTGCGCAATGCTGTCGATCATGGCCTTGAAACCCGTGAAGCGCGCTTGGCTGCCGGCAAGCCTGAGCTGGGCACCATCCAGCTGAATTTGCTCCATGAGGGGGCCGATATCGTCATCGAGATGACCGACGACGGTGCCGGCGTGCCGCTGGAGGCTGTGCGGCGCAAGGCGATCAAGCGTGGCCTGCTGGACCCCCAGGCACACCTGAGCGACCACGAGATACTGCAGTTCATCTTGCGCCCGGGGTTTTCCACCGCAGAGAAGATCACCCAGATTTCCGGGCGTGGGCTGGGCATGGACGTGGTGCACGAAGAGGTCAAGCAACTGGGCGGCTCGATGAGTATCGAGTCGGCGCAGGGCAAAGGTGCGCGCTTTCTGATTCGCCTGCCGTTCACCGTGTCGATCAACCGTGCGGTGATGGTCCACCTGGGTGAGGAGCAATATGCCATCCCGCTCAACACCATCGAAGGTATCGTGCGCGTGCCGCCGGCCGAGCTGGCTCTCTGTTACCAGCGGGATGTGCCGCGCTATGGCTATGCTGGCCATGAATACGATTTGCGCTACCTGGGCGAGCTGCTGCAAGGCCTGCCACGGCCAAGCCTTCTGGGCCAGAGCGTGCCATTGCCGGTGTTGCTGGTGCATTCGCAGGAACAGTCGTTCGCCATTCAGGTCGATAGCCTGTCGCCGAGCCGCGAGATTGTGGTGAAGAGCCTGGGCCCGCAGTTCGCCGCCGTGCCTGGGTTGTCTGGCGCGACCCTGCTCGGTGATGGTCGGGTGGTACTGATTCTTGATCTGCTTGGCCAGTTGCGCGGCCAACAGCGTCGCCTGGCGCGGCTGCCGGGGGGAGCGGGGTGCAGCGTACGCTGTTCGGCCCGGCGCCGCGCCGGGCGTCGCTGGTGATGGTGGTGGACGATTCGGTGACCGTGCGCAAGGTCACCAGCCGCCTGCTGGAGCGCCATGGCATGAGTGTGCTGACGGCCAAGGACGGTGTCGATGCCATGGCGTTGCTGGAGGAGCACCGCCCGGATGTGTTGCTGCTGGACATCGAAATGCCGCGCATGGATGGCTTTGAAGTGGCTACCCGCATTCGTCGCGACGAGCGCCTCAAAGACCTGCCGATCATCATGATCACCTCGCGCACCGGGCAGAAACACCGCGACCGGGCCATGGCCATCGGCGTCAACGACTACCTGGGCAAGCCTTATCAGGAGTCGGTGCTGCTGCAGAGTATCGCCCATTGGAGCCAAACCCATGCTTGAGTTGATCGCAGGCCAGCGCAGCAGCCTGACCGGCCTGCTGTTGCCCTTGGGCGACCGAACCCTGGTGTTGCCCAATGTGGCGGTGGCCGAGCTGATCGGCCAGCGCAACCTGGTGTGCCAGCGTGCCGAGCCGGCCTGGCACCTGGGGTGGATCGATTGGCGCCAGCAGCACCTGCCGCTGATCGGCTTCGAGGCAGCGTGCGGTGGTGAAACACCGTGCGGCGAGCGGGCACGTATCGTGGTGCTGAACGCTTTGGGCGATACCGGGCTGCGATATCTGGCGGTGTTGCTGCAGGACATTCCACGCTCGTGCAAGCTCGACAGCCAGCTCAATTATGTGGATGTGGCGCTGGGTAGCCTGGAATTGGCGGCTGTGCAGGTGGGCGAGCAGGTGGCACGGGTGCCAGACTTGGTTGGGCTGGAAAGGCTGGTGCGTGACGCGCAGCTGCAATGACTGAAGCTGTAAGCTTGCAGCTTGAACCTTGCAGGTGCTTGGGAGGTCTGTGTTTGCATGTATCACGGTGAACGCTTCAACGCTTGGACCCATCTGGTCGGTGCCGTTCTGGCCTGCATCGGCGCCATCTGGCTGATCGTCGCTGCAGGCCTGCAGGGCGACCCCTGGAAGATCGTCAGCTTCTCCATCTACGGCGGCACGCTGTTGCTGCTCTACAGCATCTCGACCCTCTACCACAGCACCCGCGGCCGGGCGAAGGTGATCATGCGCAAGCTCGATCACCTGTCCATCTACCTGCTGATCGCCGGCAGCTACACACCCTTCTGCCTGGTGAGCCTGCGCGGGCCTTGGGGCTGGAGCCTGTTCGGGGTGGTCTGGGGGCTTGCGGTGATCGGCATGCTGCAGGAAATCAAGCCACGCTCGGAGGCGCGGGTCCTATCGATCATCATCTATGCGGTGATGGGGTGGATCGTGCTGGTGGCGGTCAAGCCGCTGCTGCAAAGCCTGGGCGCCGCCGGCTTTGCCTGGCTGGCGGCGGGCGGTGTGTTTTACACCGTGGGCATCATTTTCTTCGCATTTGACAGCCGATTCCGCCACTGGCACGGCATCTGGCACCTGTTCGTCATCGCTGGCAGCCTGATGCACTTCGTGGCGGTATCGCTCTACGTGCGTTAAAAATCGCCCCACAGCTGTTGCGCCACCGAAAGGGCCACCACCGGCGCTGTTTCAGTGCGCAACACGCGTGGGCCAAGACGGGCAGCTTGGAAGCCTGCCCCCTTGGCCTGTTCGACTTCGGCATCGCTCAAACCACCCTCGGGGCCAATCAGGAACGCCAGGCGTGCCGGTTTTTCATGACTGGTCAGCGGCTCTGCGACAGGGTGCAAGACCAGTTTCAGGTCAGCATCGCTGCCCTTGATCCAGTCGGCCAAGGTCACCGGTGGGTGGATGATCGGCAGCGTCGAGCGGCCGCATTGCTCGCAGGCGCTGATCGCGACCTGGCGCCAGTGGGCGAGGCGCTTGTCGGCGCGCTCGTCTTTGAGGCGCACTTCGCAGCGTTCGCTGACGATCGGGGTGATTTCATTGGCGCCCAGTTCGGTGGCCTTCTGGATGGCCCAGTCCATGCGCTCGCCGCGGGAAAGGCCTTGGCCTAGATGAATGTGCAATGGCGACTCGGCCTGGCCGGCAACGGCCTGGTCGAGGCTGACGCGCACGGTCTTCTTGCCCACTTCGAGCAATTGGCCCAGGTATTCCTGGCCGCTGCCGTCGAACAGTTGCACGGCAGCGCCGGGGGCCATGCGCAGTACGCGGCCGATATAGTGGGCCTGGGCTTCGGGCAGGTCGTGCTCGCCGAGGCTCAGGGGGGCGTCGATGAAGAAGCGGGACAGTCTCATGGTTCTGCTCAGGAAGAAGGTTGGACATCGTCCTTGTAGGCGCGGCCTTGTGTCACCAAAGGGCCGCACAGTAGCACCGGTCATTTGGCGGCGCTGCTGATCCTTGGGGCTGCTGTGCAGCCCGTTCGCGACACGAGGCCGCCCTTACAAGGCGTTGCGATTGCTGGTCGGTTAGCCCGGATCGCGGAAGTCGGGGTGGAAGTTTGCCGGTACCGCCACGCTGACGCTGTCTCGCGTGGCAATATCGATGCCTTCACTGGCCACCTCGGCAAGGAAGTCGATCTGCTCGGGCGTGATCACGTACGGCGGCAGGAAGTACACCACGCTGCCCAGCGGGCGCAGCAGGGCGCCGCGGGTCAGGGCATGCTCGAACACTTTCAGGCCGCGGCGCTCCTGCCACGGGTAGGCGACCTTGCCCGCCTTGTCCTGGACCATTTCGATCGCCAGGGCCATGCCGGTCTGGCGGATTTCGGCAACATGGGCATGATCGGCCAGGTGCGCAGTGGCGCTGGCCATGCGTGCGGACAACGCCTTGTTGGCCTCGATGACGTTGTCCTGTTCGAAGATGTCCAGGGTCGCCAGGGCCGCCGCGCAGGCCAGCGGGTTGCCGGTGTAGCTGTGCGAATGCAGGAACGCGCGCAGCGTCGGGTAGTCGTCGTAGAACGCCTGGTACACGGTATAGGTGGTCAGGCACGCGGCCAGCGGCAGGTAGCCGCCGGTCAGCGCCTTGGACAGGCACAGGAAATCGGGGCGGATGCCAGCCTGCTCACAAGCGAACATCGTGCCGGTGCGCCCAAAGCCCACGGCAATCTCGTCGTGGATCAGGTGCACGCCATAGCGGTCGCAAGCCTCGCGCAGCAGCTTGAGGTAGACCGGGTGGTACATGCGCATGCCGCCTGCACCCTGGATCAACGGCTCGATTATTACCGCCGAGAGGGTCTCGTGGTGTTCGGCCAGGGTCTGTTCCATGGCTGCGAACATGTTGCGCGAATGTTCTTCCCAGCCCATGCCCTCGGGGCGCAGGTAGCAATCCGGGCTGGGGACTTTGATGGTATCGAGCAGCAGCGCCTTGTAGGTCTCGGTGAACAGCGGCACATCGCCCACCGACATGGCGGCGATGGTCTCGCCGTGGTAGCTGTTGGTCAGGGTGACGAAGCGCTTTTTTGCCGGCTTGCCGATGTTCTGCCAGTAATGGAAGCTCATTTTCAGCGCCACTTCGATGCACGATGAGCCATTGTCCGCATAGAACACTCGGTCCAGACCGGCAGGCGTCATCGCGACCAGGCGCTCGGACAGCTCGATCACCGGCTGGTGGCTGAAGCCCGCGAGGATCACATGCTCCAGCTGGTCGACCTGGTCCTTGATGCGCTGGTTGATGCGCGGGTTGGCGTGGCCAAACACATTGACCCACCAGCTACTGACCGCATCCAGGTAGCGCTTGCCTTCGAAGTCCTCGAGCCACACGCCTTCCCCGCGCTTGATCGGGATCAGCGCAAGCTGCTCGTGGTCTTTCATCTGGGTGCAGGGGTGCCACAAGACCTTCAGGTCACGCTGCATCCACTGATCATTGAGGCCCATTGGCACTTCTCCTGGCGTTACGGCATGTTTGACCGCGTAAGCCTAAGCAATGCCGGGAGGCAGGACAACCGCTGCGGGTCAATGACGACAGGTGCGGGTCCACTCGAGCTTGCGGATATGCACGGTGCCGGCTCTGGAGGTGGAGATGGTCAGGCGTCGAAACGGCCCGGGGAGGTGCTGGTAGCAGGGTTGAGTGCAGAAATGGCCAGGCATGAACTCGGTGTATCCGCTGCCCGAAAGCGTCAGCCAGTAAAAATTGTGCGGGGTCGGGGCAATCCCGTCCCAATCGAAGCCCTCGGTATCCATGAGCATTGTCACATCTTCGAAATGCTGGTCGCTGACGACGTAGCATTCCAGGCGTAGGCTTTCGACTTCCTGGCTGAAGCTGATTTCCACTTCACTCTGCTCGCCAATCACCAGCTCGGTGCCATCTTCACCTTTGAAGGCTTCATGAACACCGGCCCATGAAGTGCCATTGCTGCGGATACGCAAGCCTGAGGGCGTCAGTAACGTTTGTTTGTGCCACAGGAGCTGCCTTTTGATGTGGGCAAAATGCTCCTCATAGGTCATGCGCAGTTCCTTTTGTCGGTTTTTCCAGTCACCCGGACCAGCGTTGCGCAAGGGCAGCAGGCTCGTCTACTGACAAAAATGCCAGTTGCCAAAAGGACTTGATGGCGCTGTGGTGGCAGGGTCGGCATACCTGACGTATTCTTAACGCATCATCTCGGGGCGTCTTTGCCTCTTCCCATTTCTGTAACGTCAACTCGGAGTTCGCCATCATGGCTGCTGCTTGGGTGCGCCTGTGCGCGTTGGTATTGATCGGTGTGTCCAGCGGCGCCGCGCTGGCAAAGGACAAGACACCTTCGGCAATCGTGGTGGGTGGCGGCCTGGCAGGCCTGACTGCAGCCTACGAGCTGCAGAGCAAGGGGTGGCAGGTGACCTTGCTGGAAGCCAAGGCGGGCATGGGCGGCCGTTCGGGCCTGGCCACCAGTGAGTGGGTCGGCAACAGCAAGGCTCAGCCGGTGCTCAACCAGTACCTCGAGCGTTTCAAGCTTGAAACACTGCCCGCGCCTGAGTTCGTACGCACTCCCGGGTATCTGATCGACGGTGAGTACTTCAGCGCCAGCGACCTGGCTACCAGGCAGCCGGCTACCGCCCAAGCCCTCAAGCGCTACGAGAAGACCCTCGATGACCTGGCCCGTTCGATCGATGACCCGCTCAAGCCACAGGCGACCAGTACGCTGTTCGCCCTCGACCAGATGAACGTTTCCACCTGGCTCGACAAGCTGCAGTTGCCCAGCACTGCACGGCAGCTGATCAACCAGCAGATCCGTACCCGCTACGATGAACCGTCGCGTCTCTCACTGCTTTACTTCGCCCAGCAGAGCCGTGTCTACCGCGGCGTCAGCGACCGTGACCTGCGTGCCGCCCGCTTGCCTGGTGGCAGCCCGGTACTGGCCCAGGCTTTCGTCAAGCAGCTGAAAACCATCAAGACCAGCTCGCCAGTCACCTCCATCGTCCAGGACCGCAGCGGGGTCACTGTCAAGGTTGGCAGCGCCAGCTACCAGGCCGATTACCTGGTCATGGCCGTACCGCTGCGTGCTCTGGCCAAGATCCAGATCACTCCGGCCCTGGACACCCAGCACGTCGCGGCGCTGAGGGGCACCAACTATGGTTGGCGCGATCAGCTGCTGCTCAAATTCAAGCAGCCAGTCTGGGAAAGCCGCGCGCGCATGTCTGGCGAAATCTTCAGCAACGCAGGCCTTGGCATGCTATGGATCGAGCCAGCACTCAAAGGTGGCGCCAACGTGGTGATCAACCTGTCGGGTGACAACGCCCGTCTGCTACAGGCCTTCGGTGACAAACAGATGGTCGACCAGGTATTGATCCGCCTGCATGCCTTCTATCCAAAGGCCCGTGGCGCGTTCACCGGTTATGAGGTCAAGCGCTACAGCGCCGACGCCGGGACTGGCGGTGCTTACCTGGCTTTTGGCCCCGGGCAGATCAGCAAGTACTGGCGCCTGTGGGAGCGCCCGGTGCAACGCATTGCATTTGCCGGTGAGCACACCGACGCGCTGTACCCAGGCACCCTCGAAGGTGCCCTGCGCAGTGGCCAGCGTGCCGCCAGCCAGGTGCAGGACCTGCTGGCCGGCAAGTCGTTCGACCCTGTAAAAGCTGCCCCGGTAGCGGCAACTGCTGGGTCGCAGAAGGACAAAGGTGGGTTCTTCTCCAACATGTTTGGTGGGTCATCCGACAAAGAAGACAACGCCGAAAAGGCACCTGCCAAAGCCGAGCCGGTGAAGGCCGAGGAGGCGCGGGTGGACAAGCCTGGTTTCTTCTCGCGGCTGTTCGGCAGCGCTGGCAAGCCCGAAGCCAAGGCTGCTCCGGCGCCTGTCGAGGCAAAAAAGGCCCCAGCCAAATCGGAGCCTGAAACACAGGCCGTTACCCACTCCCAGGCCAAGGCTGGCTGATGGGTGATCGCCTGGCCCTGTCACCGTCAAGCGGACGGCAGGGCCAGGGCTGACAACCTGGAATTACCCGCTATCGTTAATGTTTCCTTAATAGCCAACTCGGACAATTACTATCGGATTTATCGATAATCCAAAGCAATTTTTTGTGCTTTTATTCGATACGTTACGCGTTAGTCTGTGCATAGCTTTCACGGGGAAACACGGCATCATGCAACTGCGCAATTCACCCTCTCGCTATGGCGTGGTCAGCATCCTCCTGCACTGGGGCGTTGCGCTGGCGGTCTTTGGTCTTTTCGGTCTTGGTCTGTGGATGGTCGGTCTCGATTATTACAGCCCTTGGCGCAAGGCAGGCCCGGACCTGCACAAGAGCATCGGCCTGGTGCTGCTGGCTGTCATGCTTGTGCGTGTGCTGTGGCGCTTCATCAGCCCACCGCCGCCGGCGCCTGCCAGCCACGGGGCATTTACCCGCCTGGCCGCCAGGTTGGGGCATTTGGCCCTGTACACAGGCCTGTTCGCGGTGATGATCGCCGGCTACCTGATCTCTACCGCCGACGGTGTCGGTATTCCGGTATTTGGCTTGTTTGAAGTACCTGCCCTTGTCAGTGACCTGCCTGATCAGGCAGACCTGGCCGGTGTTATTCATTTGTGGCTGGCGTGGGGCCTGGTGATTTTCGCCGCGCTGCATGCCCTGGCTGCCCTGAAGCACCATTACATCGACCGTGACGCGACCCTGGTTCGCATGCTGGGCCGCAAAGCTTGACTCTCAACCTCAATTGCAAGGAACTGAAAGGATGTTGAAAAAGACTTTTGCCGCTCTGGCGCTCGGTACCGCTTTGCTCAGTGCTGGTCAGGCCATGGCCGCCGAGTACAAGATCGACAAGGAAGGCCAGCACGCGTTCGTCGACTGGAAAATCAGCCACCTGGGCTACAGCTTCATTCACGGTACCTTCAAGGACTTCGACGGCAACTTCACTTGGGATAGCGCCAAGCCTGAAGCCAGCAAGATCAGCGTCGACCTGAAAACCGCCAGCCTGTGGTCGAATCACGCCGAGCGCGACAAGCATATCGCCAGCGCTGACTTCCTGGACGTGAAGAAGTACCCGGAAGCGAAATTCGTTTCCACTGCCGTCAAATCGACCGGCGAAAAGACCGCAGACGTGACCGGTGACCTGACACTGCATGGTGTGACCAAGCCTGTGACCTTCAAGGCCACCTTCAACGGTGAGGGCAAGGACCCATGGGGCGGTGAGCGTGCTGGCTTCAACGCTACCACCACGCTGAACCTGAACGACTTCGGTATCAAGGGCCCTGGCGCAACCTCGCAGACCCTGGACCTGGACATCAGCGTCGAAGGTGTGAAGCAGAAGTGATCATTGCCTGAGCAATAAAAACGCCGCCCCATGGGGCGGCGTTTTTATTTGCCGGTAGCGTTAGCCGCCTTTGCGGGTCAGTAACGCAGGCCGCTCACCACGTGGGCGGCTTGGCAGGTCTTCCAGTTGCTCAGGCGTTGGGAAACGGTCGAGCTTGGATTCCTTGCGGATGATCACAGGCTGGTTTTGCGGCTCTCGCGAGCTACGTACTGCCGGTTCCTGACGGGATGCGTCATCACGGCCGGCCGAACGGTTGCGGCCACCACCGTTGCTATCGCGGCGCGCATCACCTCCCTTGTTGTTGCGCGGCGGGCGTTTCTCGCCACTGGCGCTGCGCGGCTGGCCGCCGTTACGCCCTTGGCCACCACCACTGTTGCTGCCACCACTGTTGCTGCGCCCAGGGTTGGCCTGGCCTTGACCAGCGCCGGCATTGGCACCCGGGCGACGGTTGCGGCCCTGGTTCTTGGCATTCTGGTAGGGGCTGACGTAGTCGGCACGGTTACCGAAGTTGTCGATTTCGTCGTCCAGGAATTCATCCGGAGCACGGTCGGCCGGTGCCTTCGGCACACTGTTCTGGCTGGCTTGCTGTTGGCGCGGCTTCTTGTCACGCGGCTTGCGCGGCTGTTGCTGCTTGTCGGCGGGCTTTTCCTTGTCGGCAGGCTTGTCGGCGGCCTGCTGCTTGGCCTTGCCTTTATCCTTGCCCTTGTCCTTGCGGCCGCCACTGCCATCTTTGCCACCGTCACCACGGGCCTGCTGATTGCGGCCGCCGCGACCGTTGTTCTGCGGGCGTTCACGCACTTCAGGCTTCTCGGCCTCCACCTGGCTTGGGTCGAAGCCCATCAGGTCGCCATCGGCGATCTTCTGCCTGGTGACCCGCTCAATGCTCTTGAGCAGTTTTTCTTCGTCCGGCGCGACCAGGGAAATGGCCTCGCCCGAGCGGCCGGCACGGCCGGTGCGGCCGATACGGTGAACGTAGTCTTCTTCGACATTGGGCAGTTCGAAGTTGACCACATGCGGCAGTTGGTCGATGTCCAGGCCACGGGCGGCAATGTCGGTGGCGACCAGTACGCGTACGCTGTTGGCCTTGAAGTCGGCCAGTGCCTTGGTACGAGCGTTCTGGCTCTTGTTGCCGTGGATGGCCGCGGCGCTCAGGCCGTGCTTTTCCAGGTACTCGGCCAGACGGTTGGCACCGTGCTTGGTACGGGTGAATACCAGTACCTGCTCCCAGGCGCCGAGCGTGATCAGGTGCGCCAGCAGCGCGCGCTTGTGGCTGGCGGGCAGGCGGTAGACGCGCTGCTCGATACGCTCGACGGTGGTGTTCGGTGGGGTGACCTCGATGCGCTCAGGGTTGTGCAGGAGCTTGTCGGCCAGGTCGGTGATGTCTTTGGAGAACGTCGCCGAGAACAGCAGGTTCTGCCGTTTGGCCGGCAGGCGGGCGAGGACCTTCTTGACGTCGTGGATGAAGCCCATGTCGAGCATGCGGTCGGCTTCGTCCAGGACCAGGATTTCCACGTGGGCCAGGTCGACGCGGCCTTGCCCTGCCAGGTCGAGCAGACGGCCCGGGCAGGCCACCAGGACGTCGACACCCTTGGCAATGGCCTGGATTTGCGGGTTCATGCCAACGCCGCCGAAAATGCAGGCACTGACCAGCGGCAGGTCGCGAGCGTAAACCTTGAAGCTGTCGTGTACCTGAGCCGCCAGTTCGCGGGTCGGGGTCAGGACCAGCACGCGCGGTTGGCGCGGGCCGTGGCGCTGGGATTTGTCCGGGTGGCCTGCCGGGAACAGGCGCTCAAGGATCGGTAGGGCGAAACCGCCGGTTTTACCAGTACCTGTCTGTGCGGCGACCATCAGGTCGCGGCCTTGCAACACGGCGGGAATCGCCCGCTGTTGCACCGGAGTCGGCTGGGTATAGCCCGCAGCCTCGATAGCGCGGACAAGTGCCTCGGAGAGACCGAGGGAAGCAAAGGACATGGGCAATCCTGTTCTGTGGGGGCTGGGCCCGTAGGGATATTCTGCCTGGCGCGACGGGCATCGGTGAGATGCGATCGCGTCCGGTCCAGCTGGGCTTTCACTGCACATCCGGAAAACGGAGTTAGGACGCAAGGTGCGTCGGTGCCGATCGGGATGCCTGTTGCGAGGCCGAGCGTCCGGGCGTGAGCCGGGCGGGAAGGCCCGAGTATAACAGAGCTATCGCTGTGTGCTGCTTTCATGCTGCTCAACGGTGTGAGGAAGGTGGTCAGTGCTGCCGATATAGCGTTCGATTATCGCTAGGTAAGCGGGCTCCTGCTTGAAGCGCCGCAGCCCTTCGGTAAACGCCAGCGCCAAGGCATCGCGGCCAGGTTTGCGTGCCAGCCCCAGGTATTGCGCTTGACGGCTGATGACCAGTGGCAGTTCCTCTACCTGTTGCTCCAGGCCGAGTTGGCGGCGCAGGTAGCGCCCGACCAGGCGGTCGGTAACCAGCAAATCGATGCGCCCGAGCACCAGCTTGCCAAAATTGGCTTCGTGGCTTGGCGCCGCTTCACGCCGAAAGCCTGATGCATCGTTGAACTGTGCTCCATAGGCATAGCCCGGTGAGGTGCCGACAGTCAGGTCGGTGAGGTCGCTCAGTCGGGTTATGGCATGGCGACGGCGGCTGGATTGATACAGCACGAATTCGACATCCGACATGGGCTCCAGCGGGTAGACCATGTATGCCTGGCGCGAGTCCACTTTGAAGATGTCCATGACCCCGTCGGCCTGGCCCTGTTCGATCATTGCCAGGCATCGCTTCCAAGGCATGAACTCCCACTCCAGCTCGACACCCAGGCGCCTGAACACCTCAGTGGTGACTTCGTAATCTATGCCCTTGGGCTGGCCGTTGTGCTGGTACACATAAGGCGCCCAGTCATCGGTAACCAGGCGCAGGCGTTCGGCCTGCGCCATGGGGCTCAGGCAGGCGAGCAGCAGGATGCAGAAGAAGCGGACGATGAACGGCATGAGGCGAGATTACGCGCTCGGCTTGGGTAAGGCCAGTTGCAGGCGCTGAGGCAGCACCTTCGCGGGAGTAGTACGCTCAACGCTGTGCGGGCTGCAGCAGATGCGCTTCGATTTCCTTGCGTTGGGCGCCGAGCGAGAGGCGCAGGCATGGGTGGCGCAGGCACTGGCGTAATTGCTCCGGCTCCATCGGGCCATAACGCTCATTGAGATTCTGCAGTGCCTTGTCCCACCAGGCGGGTGCGCAGGCACGGTCAAATTCGTTGGGGTAGGGGTAGCTGCCATACAACAGTTCGCGGGCAAACTGGCGCTCGCGGCTGGGCAGGGTCAGGCTCATGGCCTTGTAACCCAGGCGTTGCAAGGTCGGCGGGCGCGGCAACTGGTCATTCACCAACAGCACGTCGGCCAAGGCGGCGGCGCTAAGTGGCTGGTCTGCCTGCTTGCGCAGCCAGGCCTGTATCTTGGCCCGGAACTGAGCCTTGCGGCTCCAGTAGTGATGGATGACATCGGTGCATTCAGCCAGCGCCAGCTTGCGGTAGGCGGCGACCGCCAGGCAGAACTCTTCCAGCGTATAGGCCGTGCGAACCAGTGGATGGAATTCGTCCATCATCGCGATCGAGTGGTCCAGTATCCCCGCATCTTCGGCGGTCAGGCCAATCACCCCGGAGTTGACCATAGGCATCTGGCCGTCTGCCAAGCCCCGCGCCTGGAGAATGTTCTGCAGGTTCTGGTAGAGCAGGCACTGCTGATTTGCGCCGTAGCGCCCGCCGATAGCGTTGCACAGCAGGCTGCCGGCTTTGACCCGCTGGAACAGGTTCAGCGGCGACTTGCGGAAGAATGTGTCGGTGTCGATCAGCACGGCCTGCGAATGCTGCTGGAGGACTTGGCGCAACACGACATGCTTGCTGCGGAAATGGTAGCCGTGAGGTTCGTTCCAGGCCTTGCGCGTTGCCTCATCGAGCAGATGAACGGTAACCGGCAGCTTGCCGTAGGGCTCGGGGTTGTCGGTGTAGACCTGTATATCCATGGCCTCGCCCGCAGCCGTGCCCAGGTGGGCCAGGGCGCTGACGATGCTGAAGCAGGCTTCCTGATGATAGGTGGCAGGGCCGAAGGCCAGGTAAACCAGTTGAGGGCGCTGGGGTGTGAAATGTTGCATGGCTGGCAAGACCCGTCTGAACCGGAAATGAAATAAGGCCTTAGTCTATGACTAAAGCCTTAAGCATTTCTGAATAGGATTTTACCAAATGATTTCAGCGAGGCAGCTTCAGGTTGTTCCAGATCGCCAGGCTCGCCTCTGCCTGGTTCAAGGTGTAGAAATGCAGGCCCGGTGCGCCGCCTTGCAGCAGTTGTTCGCACATGCGGGTGATGACTTCTTCACCGAAGGCCTGGATGCTGGCGGTATCGTCGGCATAAGCTTCCAGCTGCTTGCGGATCCAGCGCGGGATTTCGGCGCCGCAAGCGTCGGAGAAGCGCGCCAGCTTGCTGTAGTTGGTGATCGGCATGATGCCGGGCACTACAGGAATGTCCACGCCCAGCTTCTGTGCGCGCTCGACAAAGTAGAAATAGCTGTCGGCGTTGAAGAAGTACTGGGTGATGGCGCTGTCGGCACCGGCCTTGACCTTGTGCACGAAGTTGGCCAAGTCGGTTTCGAAGTTGCGTGCCTGCGGGTGCATTTCCGGATAGGCGGCCACTTCCAGGTGGAAGTGATCAGCGGTTTCCTGGCGGATGAACTCGACCAGGTCGCTGGCATAACGCAGTTCACCACTTGCCATGCCCATGCCCGACGGCAGGTCGCCGCGCAGGGCGACGATGCGCTTGATGCCGGCAGCCTTGTATTGGGCGAGCAGCGCGCGCAACTCGTCCTTGGTGTCGCCGACGCACGACAGGTGCGGGGCGGCAGGCACCTTCACTTCGCTTTCCAGCTGCAGCACGGTGTTCAGCGTGCGGTCGCGGGTGGAGCCACCGGCACCGTAGGTGCAGGAAAAGAAGTCCGGGTTGCAGCCAGCCAGCTGGCGGGCAACACCCATCAGCTTTTCATGACCGGCGTCGGTCTTGGTCGGGAAGAATTCGAAACTGTAGCGGCGTTCTTGTGACATCACTCGTTCCTCAAGCAGCAAGCTTCAAGCGGCAAGCTGCAAGTAAAAGCCAGATCGGTGATGGCCGATCTGGCTTGGCATCGTTCAAGATCGTGGGTGCTGAAGCTGCAAGCGGCAAGGGCACGGTCTGCCTTTTCTTGCCGCTTGCAGCTTCAAGCTTGCCGCTTAGTAGCGGTAGGCGTGCGGCTTGAACGGGCCTTCGACAGTCACGCCGATGTAGTCGGCCTGTTGCTGGGTCAGCTTGGTGACCACGCCGCCGAAGCCGCGGACCATTTCCAGGGCCACTTCTTCGTCGAGCTTCTTGGGCAGTACTTCAACGGTCAGGCGTTCGGCTTTCTTCTCGGCCGAAAGGTCAGCGAACTTCTGCTCGAACAGGAAGATCTGTGCCAGTACCTGGTTGGCGAACGAACCGTCCATGATGCGGCTTGGGTGGCCGGTGGCGTTGCCCAGGTTCACCAGGCGGCCTTCGGCCAGCAGGATCAGGTAGTCGTCGTTCTGCGGGTCGAAGTCGCCAGCGCCGGTACGGTGGATCTTGTGGACCTGCGGCTTGACCTCTTCCCATGCCCAGTGCTTGCGCATGAAGGCGGTGTCGATCTCGTTGTCGAAGTGGCCGATGTTGCAGACCACGGCGCGCTTCTTCAGGGCCTTGAGCATGTTGGCGTCGCAGACGTTGACGTTACCGGTGGTGGTGACGATCAGGTCGATCTTGCCCAGCAGAGCCTTGTCGATGCTGGCTTCGGTGCCGTCGTTGATACCGTCGATGAACGGCGAGACCAGCTCGAAGCCGTCCATGCACGCCTGCATGGCGCAGATCGGGTCAACTTCGGTGACCTTGACGATCATGCCTTCCTGGCGCAGCGACTGCGCAGAACCCTTGCCCACGTCACCGTAGCCGATCACCAGGGCCTGCTTGCCCGACAGCAGGTGGTCGGTACCACGCTTGATGGCGTCGTTCAGGCTGTGACGGCAGCCGTATTTGTTGTCGTTCTTGCTCTTGGTGACCGAGTCGTTGACGTTGATCGCCGGGACCTTCAGCTCGCCTTTGGCCAGCATGTCCAGCAGGCGGTGCACGCCGGTGGTGGTTTCTTCGGTGACACCGTGGACGCGGTCCAGCACGGCCGGGTACTTCTTGTGCAGCAGCTCGGTCAGGTCACCGCCGTCGTCGAGGATCATGTTGGCGTCCCATGGCTGGCCATCCTTGAGGATGGTCTGCTCCAGGCACCACTCGTACTCTTCCTCGGTTTCACCTTTCCAGGCGAACACCGGGATACCGGCGGCAGCGATGGAGGCTGCGGCCTGGTCCTGAGTGGAGAAGATGTTGCAGGACGACCAGCGCACTTCGGCACCCAGGGCAACCAGGGTTTCGATCAGCACGGCAGTCTGGATGGTCATGTGGATGCAGCCCAGAATCTTCGCACCCTTGAGCGGCTGCTCGGCGAGGTACTTGCGACGCAGGCCCATCAGGGCAGGCATTTCCGATTCGGCGATGATGGTTTCGCGACGACCCCAGGCGGCCAGGGAGATGTCTGCGACTTTGAAATCGGTAAAACCTGCAGGCGTGTTTACAGCGCTCATGAGAGCCTCCATTCGTAGTGTGCGAATGGGCGCCGTTGTGCGTTGAGCGTCCGCGGGAGCGGACAACGCCCCATCCGAGCCTGACAGGATGACCCTGCTGCAGCGCCCCTCGGACAGGTGGCGGGCATGGCACCGCGGCGGGTGGCCATGTGAATCGGCGCAGATTATAGCCTTGGCGGGAGTCATCGCCCAAGGTTTTCTGTCGATTAATAGCGACGATAGTCGATGATCAATGGAGCGGCGCCGGCCGCTCTGCCATCATTACCGCACGTTAGCCAAGCAGGTCAGGAGTACAGATGAACTTTCACACCCGCAAATGGGTAAAACCCGAAGACCTCAACCCCAACGGCACACTGTTCGGCGGCAGCCTGTTGCGCTGGATCGACGAAGAGGCGGCGATCTACGCCATCGTCCAGCTGGGCAACCAGCGTGTGGTGACCAAGTACATGTCGGAGATCAACTTCGTCAGTGCCTCGCGCCAGGGCGACATCATCGAGCTGGGCATCACCGCAACCGAGTTCGGCCGCACCTCGATCACCCTCAAGTGTGAAGTGCGCAACAAGATCACCCGCAAGAGCATCCTGACTGTCGACAAGATGGTCTTCGTCAACCTGGGCGAGGATGGCCAGCCGGCGGCCCACGGGCGCACCGAGATCAAATATGTTCAGGACCAGTTTCCGGACAGCGCGGTGGAATAACGTGATGGGGCTGCTTCGCAGCCCTTTCGCCGGCAAGACGGCCCTGGGTTTTCAGGGTTGTGCGCTGACCTTGCGCACCACCCGCCCGATGCTCAAGCCCTGCACCAGGATCGACGACAGCACCACGATGTAGGTGATCGACAGCAGCAGGTCACGCTCCTCGCCCAATGGCAGCGACAGTGCCAGGGCTACCGAAACGCCACCGCGCAGGCCGCCCCAGGTCAGTACCCGCACGGTGCCTTTGGGCACGCTGCGCCAGCGGCGCAAAAGCACGATCGCCGGGGCCACGGTCAGCAGCCGCGACAGCAGCACCGCCAGCGCCAGCACGCTGCCAGCCGCCAGGTGCAGCCAGTTGAACGGCAGCAGCAACAGCTCCAGGCCGATCAGGGCGAAGAGCAGGGCGTTGAGCATGTCGTCGATCAACTCCCAGAAACCGTCCAGGTAGCGACGGGTCATGTCGTTCATCGCCAGGTTGCGCCCCAGGTTGCCGATGATCAGCCCGGCCACGACCATCGCGATCGGTGCCGAGACGTGCAGCTCGTAGCACATCGCCGAACCACCGATGACCAGCGCCAGGGTCAGCATGACCTCGACCTGATACTGCTCGACGCTTTTGATCATGCGGTAGGTGGCGTAACCGAGCAGCCCGCCAAACACCGCCCCGCCAATGGCTTCGCGGGCGAACAGGATCGCTGTGTCAGTGATGCTTGGCGTTTCACCCAGTTGAATGATGCCCAGCAGGACGGTAAACACCACCACGGCGGTGCCGTCGTTGAACAGTGACTCGCCGACGATGGTGGTCTTCAGCGGCTTGGAGGCGTTGGCGGTCCGCAGGGCCCCCAGCACAGCGATCGGGTCGGTGGGCGAGATCAGTGCACCGAACAGCAGGCAGTAGATCAGCGGCACCTGCCAGCCGAACATCGCAAAGACCCAGTGCGACAGAAAGCCGATCACCACGGTGGCGATCAGCACGCCGAGCGTTGCCAGCAGCCCGATCGGCCAGCGGTAGCTGCGCAGATCGGTGAGGTTGACGTGCAGTGCGCCGGCGAACAGCAGAAACGCCAGCATCCAGTGCATCAACAGGTCATTGAAGTCGATCTGGTTCATCAGCCCTTCGACGCGTTCTTCAAGGCCCGGGAAGCCGATCAGGCTAAGCCCCTGCAGCATCAGCGAGAACAGCAGTGCCGTGACCATCACGCCGATGGCAGGTGGCAGGCCGATAAAGCGGTAATTGACGTAGGTGAGGAGTGTTGTGAGGCAGATAAACGCAGCAACTAATTCAAGCATCCCAAATCCTGTAACAATGGCTTCCAAGTCGTAACCCGAATGGCTCGGGCAGTTCTTTGATGATCTGGCGAGGGTCTCGCGACACAGTTTTTGACCTGGTTGGCTGGTTTCGTTCCGCATTTGATGCAGAACCGCCTCGCGCCCATTGTCACTACCAAGGCTATATATTCAGTGGCTGATAACGTCACAAGGACCTGAAGGCGTGCTGGCAACTTCCCTGGTATTGGTCGCGGCATTGCTGCACGCGACCTGGAACACCCTGATCAAATTCAGTGGCGAGCGCTTGCTGGTGATCGCCAGCATGGACTCGGTAGCCCTGGCCTTTGCCGTGCTCGCAGTGGCCTTCGTGGACCTGCCGCCTGCCGAGATCTGGCCTTGGCTGATCGCCTCGGCATTGGCCGAGCAGTTGTACCGATTCCTGCTGATCCAGGCATATCGGGTAGGCGATCTGGGGCTGGTCTATCCTCTGATGCGTGGCCTGTCACCGCTGGTGGTGCTGGGGCTGACCCTGGCGTTCGCCGGCGAGTCGCTCAGCCAGCAGCAAATCATCGGCATATTGCTGATCCCGTGTGGCATGGCGTGCCTGCTGTGGCAGGGAGGTGGGGGTGAGCGCCTGCCCTGGTCGATGCTGCCAGTGGTGGCGCTGATCGGCCTGTGCATCGGTTGCTACACCTGGTTCGACGGGCAGGCCGTGCGGTTGTGGGGTAAGCCCTGGGACTACCTGGTATGGCTGACCCTGCTCAGCGCCTGGCCGTTTCCGCTGCTGGCCTGTGTGGCACGGCGGGGGCCGTTCGTGCTGTTCTGGCGCACCCAGTGGCGCTTGGGGTTGGCAGTGGGCTTTTGCGTGTTGTTCAGCTACGCGCTGGTATTGTGGGCCATGCATCTGGGTTCGGTGGCCGAGGCGGCGGCCTTGCGCGAGCTGAGCGTCATCCTGGTGGTACTGCTGGGCATGCGCTACCTCAAAGAACCTTTTGGCGGCCCGAGACTCCTAGCTTGCGGGCTGGTACTGGCAGGCATGCTGGTGATGAAGCTCTAACCTAACGACTGAAGGAGTCCTGTCCATGACCGTTGCCCTGTGGTGCATCCTGATCGCATTGTTCCTGCCGCCGCTGTGCGCCTTGATCGCCAAGGTGAGCAGTGGCCGTTTCGGCTTGAAGGACAATCACGACCCACGCGCCTTCCTCGACACATTATCGGGCCTGCCACGGCGTGCCCATGCCGCCCAGCAGAACAGCTATGAAGCGTTTCCGGCATTTGCCGCGGCGGTGCTGGTGGCCGATATCGTGGGCAATGCCGAGCAGGTGACGCAGGACGTGCTGGGGGTCTTGTACATCACCAGTCGGCTGCTTTACATCATCTGCTATCTGGCGGACTGGGCGGCTTTGCGCTCGCTGGTGTGGTTCGCCGGGGTGGCCCTGATCGTGTCGTTCTTCGTCGTTTCGGCCTGAAGCCTGGCTGCCCTCCTCGCGTGTGAGCCGCGAGGAGGGCAGCAGCCAGTCAAAGGACTTTGGGTACTTCAGGCAGTGGCTTGCCCTTTGGCCATAGCATCCAGATCTGCCCCTGCTGCTTCATGTTCCCCGCCAGTTCGCCGGCCTCAGGCCCGGTGCCCCAGAACAGGTCCGCACGCACTTCGCCGGTAATCGCGCCACCGGTATCCTGAGCGCCCACCGGCCGAACCACCGGTGTGCCGTCCGGGCGTGTGGTGGACAGCCAAAGCAGGCTGCCCAATGGAATGACCTTGCGATCGATGGCCACGCTGTAGCCCGCGGTAAGCGGCACATTCAGCGAGCCGCGCGGGCCTTCGTTGCTGTCAGGGCGGGTGCTGAAGAATACATAGCTGGGGTTGCTCGCCAGCAATTCCGGCACACGCTGCGGATTGGCCTGAGCCCAGGCATGAATGGCGCCCATGCTCACGTCTTCCTTCTTCAACTGGCCCTGCTCGATCAGCCAGCGACCTATCGGCCGGTACGGGTGGCCGTTCTGGTCGGCGTAGCCCAAGCGCAATTGACGGCCATCTTCCAGCTTTACCCGGCCAGAGCCCTGGATCTGCAGAAACTGCAGGTCCATCGGGTCGGTCAACCACGCCAGTACCGGGGCCTTCACGCCGTCCCGGTAGATCACCTCGGCGGTGTCATAGGGCTTGAGCACGCGGCCGTCGAGGCGGCCTCGCAGGCGCTTGCCCTTCAGTTCCGGGTAAACGCTGGCCAGGTCGACCACGATCATGTCATCGGGGATGCCATACACCGGTACATTGGCCGCTTCGGAGCGTGTCAGGCTGCCGGGGTAGACCGGTTCGTAGTAGCCGGTGATCAGGCCATTGGCGTTGTTCTCGGCCGAGCGCAGGCCATAGACCTGCAATTGCGCTTGCAGGAACGTGCGCACCTGGGGCGCCTCCAGGGCAATCGGCTGTGCTGCTTCGCACGTGGCGGCCCACACCGGATCACGCTTGAGCTTTTCACAGCCAGTGCGCCAGGCGTTGAAACCCGCGACCAGGTCGCTGTCGCTGACGCTGGGCAGGTCGGCCCAAGCCGCAGGGGTGTAAGTAGCGACGGCGTGGGGTTCGGGCTTGGCGTTTTCGCCGCCGTTGCAGCCGGCCAGCAAGGCCAGGGCCGGCAGCGCCCAGGCGAGATGGCGCAGAGCAGATTTCATGGTTGAATCCTTGGAGGGCAGCAGCGGATGGCTGCCCATAGTGTTCGTAAGGGTATTGGTCTTTGCATGGCAGGCGAGGATACTGGTGGCCCTTTCCTCTGCCAATGTGACTGTGATGTTCAAATGTTTCACCGCCATACTGCTGATCAGCCTGTCCCTGGTAGCCTGCGACCGTGTCGATCCTAACTCACCCTTGGGGCAGCGCAAGGCGATCTTCAAGCAGATGCTCAAGACCAGCGAGGACATGGGTGGCATGCTGCGCGGGCGGTTGCCGTTCGATGGGGCTAAGTTTTCCGAGGGTGCGGTGAAACTCGATAGCCTGGCCCATGCGCCCTGGCAGCATTTTCCGCAGGTAAAGGATGATGGCGACAGCAGTGCGCGGCCCGAGGTCTGGGAGCGTCAGGCGCGCTTTCATGACTTGGCGCAAGCGTTGGAAGGGGTGACAGGCGAGTTGCTGGCGGTGACACGCAAGCAGCCGCTGGATGCGGCGATGCTCAAGGCACCTATGGACAAGGTCGAGGCAGCCTGCAAGGCCTGCCATACAGAGTTTCGTAATCATTGATGCGCCAGCCAATAGTTTGCGGACTGCTGGCTGGCGCGCGTGACTGAAGGCTCAGATTACTTGGTCAATTCGGCTTTGGCGTCTTCGAGTTCTGCTTTGGATTCGGCCAGTTTCTTTTCGCGCTTGGCAATTTTGCTCGCTTCGCCTTTTGCCTGCGCCTGCTTCAGGTCTGCTTCCCGCTCTTGGACTTCTGCTTCGGCTTCGCGCACTTTTTGTTCACGCTCTTCTTTCAAGCCGGCATCGGTGCAGTGCTCGGTGTTCTCCTGCAGGGCCTTCTCCAGGCCGCGGATCTCACCCGAATTATTGTGCGCCCTGGCATATTGCAGCTGGTTTTCGATGGCGCTGCGTTTGGCTGCGCAACCGGTCAAGCCAGGCGTGGGCTGAGCTGCTTGGGCGGCGGATGCGCTCAAACCGAGAACAGCCAGCATGACTACGGAAGAAACAACTTTCATGGAAGCCTCCTTGTAGGGGCATATGGCAGTAGCGCTGCGATGGTGCCCCTTCCCTAAGACCAAGTGAACCCTTCAGTGGGTAACTTCAGAAAAGTCCTACAAGCCAAGAGGAGTAGGAACTTGCTGTCAACGCTCCAGGTCTTCGACAGCTTCCTGCAACTCCTTTTTCGCCTCGGCAAGTTTGTCTTTGCGCTTGTTGATGCGCTCCGGGTCGCCCTTCTTCATGGCCTTGTCCAGGTCCTTGGTGCGCTGGTTGACCTCGTGGCGCGCCTCGAGCACCTTCTGTTCGCGCTCTTTGCGCAAGCCGGCATCGGTGCAGTTCGCGTCAACTTCGCTCAGCGCTTTTTCCAGCCCGGCCTGTTGGTTGCTGTTGTTGTGGGCCTTGGCCTGTTCGATCTGTTCAGCAATCGCTTGGCGCTTGGCTGCGCAACCGGTGAGCGCGGGTTGTTCTTTGGCGGGCTGGGCGGCGTTAGCTGAAAAAGCCAGCGTTGCCAGCACGAAAAGGGTGGAAATACGTTTCATGAAAAGCCTCTTGGACGGGGCGGGGCAGCAGAAAGTGGGGAAATCCTGCCTTGGTTTTACCGATTTATAAACCCTTGGCAGGTTTTTCCAGGCTCAGATTCGGAAATCCCCTTACAGGTCGTTGCGCATTCGCTAGTGGGATTTGGCCTCTTCAGCCATGTGAAAACCGTCGACGCCATTGTTCCCCAGATGTGTTGCAATGCGCTGTACTTCTCCCTGGGCGAAGAAGTCTGCGAGCTGCCTGGCGCGTGTTTCGCCTATGCCGGGCAAGGCTTGCCATTCGCTGGGGGAACGGCTGGCAAGCGCCGGCCAGTACTCATGCTCAGGCACGTTGCCGTGGGCAGGCACGCCAAGGCCCCTCAGCCAATGGGCGAAAGGCCTGGAGCGGGCAATGTCGAAACCGCGTTGCAGCCGCATGGCTTTGACTTCACTGATGCCCGGCACTTGTTGCAGTTGCTGGGCATCGAGCGCCAACCAGTCCGTCAGCGATGTGACCAGGCCCGCGTGCACCAGCAGCCGCCAGGTGCCCGGGCCGGCGCCTGGCATGGCCAGCCCTTGCTTGCCCCCGAGCCAGGCCAGGCGGGCGATGAACTGCTCTTCACACCCCTCGCCGGCTTGCCAGCAACTGTGAGGACCGTATCTTCCAGGTACAGGTACCGTCAGCGGTTGTCGCTCGACAGCGCGGTGGACCACCTTTTCGAAACGTGGAATGGTCAGCCCGGCTAGGCTGATCGCCACCCGGTCGCCTGGGCGAATGTCCAAGGTTTGCCAGCGGGCCATGGAGCCGAGGCTGACTTGGCTGATCCGGCGGTCGTCCAGGGTGACCGGCTGCAGCTTGAGCACTGGCGTCACCCTGCCGGTGCGGCCGATTAGAAAGTGTACGTCGCGCACCTCTGCCAGCGCCTGGGCGAAGGGGTATTTCCACGCGGCGATCCAATAGGGGGCGTTGGGCCGCCAGCGGGCGGCTGGCGGGCGGCTGTCCTGGCGCAGAATCACGCCGTCGGTGGCAAAGGGCAGCGGTGAGCGATACCAGTGCAGGCGCCAGTGGGTAGCTTGCGCGGGGGTGTCGATAGCTGTGCTGAAACGCTGACTGTCGGGGAACCCCCAGGCTGCAAGTTGTGTGAGGCGCTCGCCCTGGTTGTCAGGCCCATGCGGCCAGTCCCAGACGAACAGGCCGATGCTCGCGCCCAGTTTCGGGCCAAGCTGCTTGCGCGCCAGCATCCCGGCCACGCTACCGCGCGCATTGCTGCTGCCTGCCTCAGCTTGCACGTGCGCTTGCAGGCGTAGGTACAACTCGCCTTGCAATACGACGTCCAGCGGCTGAGGCAATTGCCGGGTGATGCTGTCGAGGTCCTTGATGTGGCGGCTCCAGTCATGCCCTTGGCGGCCATCACCGCGGCTGAGCAGCTGTACCAGCCGGCCTTGGCGATAGACCAGCGAGACCGCCACTCCGTCGACTTTCGGTTGCACCCACACGCCCTTCTTGCCGGTCATCCAGCGTGCAACGCCAGCTGCGTCAGGGAGTTTCTCGACGCCAGTGTGGGCAACGGGGTGGGCAATTGGGCCGCGTGCGCTGGCCAGTGGGCTTGGGCCTGTGGGTTCCAGGCCAAAGCACTGTTGCAGGTGTAGCAGGTGGTGTCGGGCCTGGTCGTAGAGCTCATCGGCTACGAGCGCTATACCCTGGCGGTGGTATTGGTCGTCCCAGTTGGCCAGGGTGGTGCGCAGTTGTGCAACTTCGGTTCTGGCTTGCTTGGCATCCCAGTCTGGACAGTGGCCGGCTTGGGCGATGGATGTGTGGAGCAGCAACAGGGCGGCGAGGCGCAGGAAAGGTGACATGGCCAGCATCCTTGCGTGGCGGAGTGGAGTGTTCAGGCTAGGCAAGCGTGGGGGAGGTTGGCGGGTTCAGTTGTCAGGTGATGTGTCGAGGGGCGATACCATGGAAACTACAAAAAAGCCCCTGCCGATCACTCGGCAAGGGCTTCGATGCACCGCTGCAGGAGAAATTACAGGCCGGCAGCATCACGCAGCGACTGGGCGCGGTCGGTGCGCTCCCAGGTGAAGGTGGTGAAGGTGTCGTCGCCGACAGTCTTCTGCTGCGGGGTACGGCCGAAGTGGCCGTAGGCAGCGGTTTCCTGGTACATCGGGTGCAGCAGGTCGAGCATCTTGGTGATGGCGTACGGACGCAGGTCGAAGCACTCACGCACCAGCTGGATGATCTTGTCGTCCGAGACCTTGCCGGTACCGAAGGTGTTGATCGAGATGGAGGTCGGCTGGGCTACGCCGATGGCGTAGGACACCTGAATCTCGCAACGTTCGGCCAGGCCGGCGGCGACGATGTTCTTGGCTACGTAACGGCCGGCGTAGGCGGCGGAGCGGTCGACCTTGGACGGGTCCTTGCCGGAGAACGCGCCACCACCGTGACGGGCCATGCCGCCGTAGGAGTCGACGATGATCTTGCGGCCGGTCAGGCCACAGTCACCCACCGGGCCACCGATGATGAAGTTGCCGGTCGGGTTGATGTGGTAATGGGTGTCCTTGTGCAGCAGTTCGGCAGGCAGGGTGTGCTTGACGATCAGCTCCATCACGGCTTCCTGCAGGTCTTTTTGCGAGACTTCAGGGTTGTGCTGGGTCGACAGGACCACCGCGTCGATGCCGACTACCTTGCCGTTTTCATAGCGGCAGGTGACCTGGGACTTGGCGTCCGGGCGCAGCCAAGGCAGCAGCCCGGATTTGCGCGCTTCGGCCTGACGCTCGACCAGGCGGTGCGAGAAGCAGATCGGCGCCGGCATCAGCACGTCGGTTTCGTTGCTGGCGTAGCCGAACATCAGGCCCTGGTCACCCGCGCCCTGGTCTTCCGGCTTGGAGCGGTCGACGCCTTGGGCGATGTCCACCGACTGTTTGCCGATGATGTTCATCACGGCGCAGGTGGCGCCGTCGAAGCCGACGTCGGAGCTGTTGTAGCCGATGTCGATGATGACTTTGCGCACCAGCTCTTCCAGGTCGACCCAGGCCGACGTGGTGACTTCGCCGGCGATGATGGCGACACCGGTCTTGACCAGGGTTTCACACGCCACGCGGGCGTATTTGTCCTGGGTGATGATGGCATCCAGGACCGCATCCGAAATCTGGTCGGCGATCTTGTCCGGATGCCCTTCGGACACGGACTCGGAGGTGAAAAGGGAGTATTCGCTCATCTCGACGGGTTCCTAAAATTTACCGATGGTGTGTGTCGCCAGCCGTCCGCTGAAAATGGCGGACCTGTATCTGGAAACCGTTACGCAAGCCCACATAGAGGCTGTCCCCCGGGGCCAGCCCGGCAGCGTTGGCCCAACGGGCCAGGTCGTCCTGTTCAAAACCAAGCCAGAGATCGCCGCAGGCTTCCCGCGCCCAATCCTGATCGTGGCTGCACAGTTCGGTGACCAGCAGGCTGCCGCCTGCCTTCACCCGTTTGGCCAAAAGGCGCAGGGCCAGGGCCGGGTCGCTGAAATGGTGCAGGACCATGTTCAGCACAACGCAGTCGGCTTCCACATCCGTTGCACCCAGTGCATCGGCCAACTGCAGGTTTACATTATCCAGGCGTTCGCGTTCGCAGACCTGGCGCGCCAGCTCGAGCATGGTCGGGCTGTTGTCCAGGGCTGTGACACAGGCGAAGCGCCGGGCCAGGTCGGGCAAAAAGCCGCCGTCGCCGGGGCCGACTTCCAGCGCGCTGGCGGTCGGCTCGAAATTCAGTGTGTCGAGCAGCGCCAGCAGGCTTTCGCGGTACTGCGGCAGGCCGGCGATCAGGTCCTGCTGGGCGCGGAACTTTTCTTCCACGCGCAGGAAAAAGTCCTGGCTGGTGGCGGCGCGGCGTTGTTGCACCTGAGCGATGCGCGCCTGCACGTCCAGCGGTAGTGTCAGGTCGTCGACCTCTTCGAGCAGCGCGGTGTGCAGGCGGCCGCCCAGGCGGTGGCTGTCGGGCAGGGCCCTGCGGTAGAAAACCGCATTGCCTTCGCGGCGCGTAGCCACCAGCTCGGCCTGGGCCAAAACCTTGAGGTGATGGCTCATGCCCGACTGCCCGATGTCGAAAATCTGTGCCAGCTCCAGGACGCCGAACGAGTCGCTGGCCAGGGCGCGCAGGACATTCAGGCGCAGTTCGTCGCCACTGGCTTTGCACAGGGCTGCCAGTGTGTCGCTTCGCTGAGGGATCGGTTGCGCACGGAGGTTCATGACGCGGCAGTCTAGACAGGCATCGTTGCCCTAGCAAGACCAATATCAAAAAGTTTTGATATTGGCGATGAGCTGCAAGAAATAGAGCCTTGCGCGCACGCTTCGGCTTTCTCTTGCTGCTTAAAGCTTGCCGCTTGCCGCTTAAATGTTTGCCCCCAGCCCCCCAGTGGGGGAAAATGGCCGCCTTTTTCGTTACACCACCTATTCAAGCCCCAGGAGATAAGCGATGCCCAGCCGTCGTGAACGTGCCAACGCCATTCGTGCCCTCAGCATGGATGCCGTGCAAAAGGCCAACAGCGGCCACCCAGGTGCCCCCATGGGCATGGCGGATATCGCCGAAGTGCTTTGGCGCGACTATCTGAAGCACAACCCGAGCAACCCGAGCTTCGCCGACCGTGACCGCTTCGTGCTGTCCAACGGCCACGGCTCGATGCTGATCTACTCGTTGCTGCACCTGACCGGCTACGACGTCACCCTCGACGACCTCAAGTCGTTCCGCCAGCTGCATAGCCGTACCCCGGGCCACCCCGAGTTCGGCTACACCCCGGGTGTGGAAACCACCACCGGCCCGCTGGGCCAAGGTTTGGCCAATGCCGTGGGCTTTGCCTTGGCGGAGAAAGTGCTGGGTGCCCAGTTCAACCGCGAAGGCCACAACATCGTCGACCACAACACCTACGTGTTCCTCGGCGACGGCTGCATGATGGAAGGCATCTCCCACGAA
The DNA here is from genome assembly GCF_047456185.1 of Pseudomonas sp. BNK-30. Taxonomy (NCBI): domain Bacteria; kingdom Pseudomonadati; phylum Pseudomonadota; class Gammaproteobacteria; order Pseudomonadales; family Pseudomonadaceae; genus Pseudomonas; species Pseudomonas sp. BNK-30. Next base: position 4,296,771 of record NZ_CP179904.1, on the reverse strand, counting down.
GTCGCCTCGCTGGCCGGCACCCTGGGCCTGAACAAGCTGGTGGCCTTCTATGACGACAACGGCATTTCCATCGACGGTGAAGTGGAAGGCTGGTTCACCGACGACACCCCCAAGCGCTTCGAGGCCTACAACTGGCTGGTGATCCGCAACGTCAACGGCCACGACGCCGACGAGATCCGCACGGCTATCGAGACTGCGCGCAAGAGCGACCGTCCGACCCTGATCTGCTGCAAGACCATCATTGGTTTCGGCTCGCCCAACAAGCAGGGCAAGGAAGACTGCCACGGTGCTCCGCTGGGCAACGACGAAATCGCCCTGGCCCGCAAGGAACTGAACTGGAACCACGCTCCGTTCGAAGTTCCTGCCGACATCTACGCCGAATGGGACGCCAAAGAAGCAGGCGCCAAGGCTGAAGCCGAGTGGAACACGCGGTTCGATGCCTATGCCGCCGCCTTCCCGGAACTGGCCAGCGAACTCAAGCGCCGTCTGAGCGGTGATCTGCCAGCCGACTTCTCCGAAAAGGCCGCTGCCTACATCGCTGAAGTCGCTGCCAAGGGCGAGACCATCGCCAGCCGCAAGGCCAGCCAGAACACCCTGAATGCCTTCGGCCCACTGCTGCCGGAATTCCTTGGCGGCTCGGCCGACCTGGCCGGCTCCAACCTGACCCTGTGGAAGGGCTGCAAGGGTGTGGACGCCAACGACGCCAGCGGCAACTACGTGTTCTACGGCGTGCGCGAGTTCGGCATGACCGCGATCATGAACGGGGTTGCCCTGCACGGCGGCCTGGTGCCTTACGGCGCGACGTTCCTGATGTTCATGGAATACGCCCGTAACGCCGTGCGCATGTCCGCCCTTATGAAGCAGCGCGTCATCCATGTGTACACCCACGACTCCATCGGCCTGGGCGAAGACGGCCCGACCCACCAGCCGATCGAGCAACTGACCAGCCTGCGCAGCACGCCGAACCTGGACACCTGGCGCCCGGCCGACGCAGTCGAGTCGGCTGTGTCCTGGAAGCACGCCCTGGAGCGCAAGGACGGCCCATCGGCGCTGATCTTCTCGCGCCAGAACCTGCAGCATCAGGACCGCGACGCCCAGCAGATCGCCGATATCGCCCGCGGCGGTTACGTGCTCAAGGACTGCGCCGGCGAGCCCGAGCTGATCCTGATCGCCACCGGTTCGGAAGTGGGCCTGGCCGTTCAGGCGTTCGACAAGCTGACCGAGCAGGGCCGCAAGGTGCGTGTCGTGTCGATGCCGAGCACCAGCGTGTTCGACGCACAGGATGCGGCCTACAAGCAGTCCGTACTGCCGCTGCAAGTGGGTGCCCGCATCGCCATCGAAGCGGCTCATGCCGACTTCTGGTACAAGTACGTGGGCCTCGAAGGCCGTGTCATCGGCATGACCACTTACGGTGAATCGGCTCCGGCCAGCGCACTGTTCGAGGAGTTCGGCTTCACCCTGGAGAACATCCTGGGTATTGCCGAAGAGCTGCTGGAAGACTGAGGCAACCCTGGAGGGCTTGGCCCTCCATCGCGACGCAAGGCCGCTCCTGCAGTTACCGCGCAGCCTCGATGTTGGCGCGGTGCCTGTAGGAGCGGCCTTGTGTCGCGATGGGCCGCAACGCGGCCCCAACAGCCACCATGCGTTAGCGAGCCCACCAATGCCCCACCCGCGTCCCTACAAAGTTGCACTCAACGGTTACGGCCGCATCGGCCGCTGTGTCCTGCGCGCACTGTTTGAGCGTGGGGCAAAGGCTGGCTTCGAAATCGTTGCATTGAACGACCTGGCCGACCAGGCCAGTGTGGAATACCTGACACGCTTCGACTCCACTCACGGCCGATTCCCCGGCGACGTGAAGGTCGACGGCGACTGTCTGCATATCAATGGTGACTGCGTGAAGGTCATGCGCAGCGCCACCCCCGAGGGCGTCGACTGGGCCGCCCTGGACATCGACCTGGTGCTGGAGTGTTCCGGCGCCTATCACACCCGTGCCGATGGCCAGCGCTTTCTTGATGCCGGTGCGCCGCGGGTGCTGTTCTCGCAGCCCATGGCCAGCGAGGCCGATGTGGATGCGACGGTGGTCTACGGCATCAACCAGGCTTGCCTGACCGGCACCGAGCGCCTGGTGTCCAACGCCTCCTGTACCACCAACTGTGGCGTACCGCTGCTGCGGGTACTGGACCAGGCGTTCGGCATCGAGTACGTACAGATCACCACCATTCACTCGGCAATGAACGACCAGCCGGTGATCGATGCCTACCATCATGAGGATTTGCGCCGTACGCGCTCGGCTTTCCAGTCGGTGATCCCGGTGTCCACTGGCCTGGCGCGTGGTATCGAGCGCCTGCTGCCGGAACTTGCCGGGCGAATACAGGCCAAAGCGGTACGCGTGCCTACCGTCAACGTGTCGTGCCTGGACATCACCCTGCAGACCGCCCGTGACACCAGTGCGGTCGAAGTCAATCGGGTGCTGCGCGAGGCGGCGCTGGATGGCCCGCTCAAAGGCTTGCTGGCTTACACCGAATTACCCCACGCCAGCTGTGATTTCAACCATGACCCGCATTCGGCGATCGTCGATGCCAGCCAGACACGCGTCTCGGGCCCCCGCCTGGTGAACCTGCTGGCCTGGTTCGACAACGAATGGGGTTTTGCCAACCGTATGCTCGACGTTGCCGAACATTATCTGCACGTCGTCCACCCAACCCGCACCAAACAGCCCTGAAGGACTGCATTCATGACCGTGTTGAAGATGACCGACCTCGACCTGCAAGGTAAACGCGTACTGATCCGCGAAGACCTCAACGTGCCTGTGAAGGACGGTGTGGTAACCAGCGACGCGCGTATCCTGGCTGCGCTGCCGACCATCAAGCTGGCCCTGGAGAAGGGCGCGGCGGTAATGGTCTGCTCGCACCTGGGCCGCCCGACCGAAGGTGAGTTCTCGGCCGAGAACAGCCTCAAGCCGGTTGCCGACTACCTGAGCAAGGCCCTGGGCCGCGACGTTGCACTGGTCGCCGACTACCTCGATGGCATCGAGGTCAAGGCCGGTGACCTGGTGCTGTTCGAGAACGTTCGCTTCAACAAGGGCGAGAAGAAGAACGCCGACGAGCTGGCGCACAAGTACGCGGCCCTGTGCGACGTCTTCGTCATGGACGCCTTCGGCACCGCTCACCGTGCCGAAGGCTCCACCCACGGCGTCGCCAAGTTCGCCAAGGTCGCTGCGGCAGGCCCGCTGCTGGCCGCCGAGCTGGACGCCCTGGGCAAAGCCCTGAAGGCACCGGCCAAACCAATGGCGGCCATCGTTGCCGGCTCCAAGGTTTCCACCAAGCTGGACGTGCTGAACAGCCTGAGCTCGGTTTGCGACCAGTTGATCGTTGGTGGCGGCATCGCCAACACCTTCCTGGCCGCCGCCGGCCACCCGGTGGGCAAGTCGCTGTACGAGCCTGACCTGGTGGAAACCGCCAAGGCCATCGCCGCCAAGGTCAGCGTACCGCTGCCAGTCGACGTGGTGGTTGCCAAGGAGTTTGCCGAGAGCGCCGAGGCCACCGTCAAGGCCATCGCCGACGTGGCCGCCGACGACATGATCCTGGACATCGGGCCACAGACTGCGGCCAACTTCGCCGAACTGCTGAAGTCGTCGAAAACCATCCTGTGGAACGGCCCGGTCGGTGTGTTCGAGTTCGACCAGTTCGGCAACGGCACCAAGGTACTGGCCAAGGCTATCGCCGAGAGCGCTGCATTCTCCATCGCCGGCGGTGGCGATACCCTGGCAGCCATCGACAAATATGGCGTCAGCGCCGAGATCTCCTACATTTCTACCGGTGGTGGTGCATTCCTCGAGTTCGTCGAAGGCAAGGTACTGCCGGCCGTGGCGATCCTTGAAGAGCGGGCAAAAGCCTGACAATGGCGGCGCCTGGCAAAGGGAGCGACCTGATGGTCAAGCAATTGCCTGTGATCTTGCTGGCTGGTTTGCTGAGCGCATGCTCCAGCAGCCCGTCCTCGGACAACGATCCGGCGCAGCCGCCCAAGGGCGGCTGCTACCAGTCTGAGTGGCAGGCCGAGACCGTGCCGGTAATCAGCAAGCGCGTGGGCCCGGAAGGCCTGGAAAAGTATGACGAAGACCACCAGCGCAAGGCGCCTGGCTGCCCATGAACCGATGCGCTTCGTCGGAGCAGGCAACCAAGCGACCATTGTGTGGTCATCTAGAGGATATGCAATGAAAGCGCTGATGGCCTTGATGGCCCTGGCGACACTGGCAGGATGCTCGCTGCTGCAGCCGGCGCAACCCGCCCCGGCAGCCGCCTGGACCCGTTGGGTCTGTGACAGCCAGACCGAAGTGCTCTGGCGCTTCGCCGATGCACAACAGGATTCGGTCGACGTGCGCCTCGGCGGCGGCGACCAGGTCTACCGGCTCAAGTCCGAGCCGAGTGCGTCGGGCGCGATGTACAGCGATGGCGTGCTGGCCTTCCACACCAAGGGCGAGGAAGGCCTGGTGTACTGGGTGGCAACCAACGATCTGATTGGGCGGGGCTGCAAGGCACCGTGACTGGCCGGGCCGCACCGGTGGCCCACACTACTTGAACAGCAACCGCCCCTGCGGCAGGCTTGCACGAAACAAAACGACGCTTGTCGGGAGAGAGATACACAATGGCACTCATTAGCATGCGCCAGATGCTGGACCACGCCGCCGAGTTCGGTTACGGCGTTCCAGCTTTCAACGTCAACAACCTCGAGCAGATGCGCGCCATCATGGAAGCGGCCGACAAGACCGACTCCCCAGTGATCGTCCAGGCTTCGGCCGGTGCCCGCAAATACGCTGGCGCGCCGTTCCTGCGTCACCTGATCCTGGCCGCCATCGAAGAATTCCCGCACATCCCGGTGTGCATGCACCAGGACCACGGCACCAGCCCTGACGTGTGCCAGCGTTCGATCCAGCTGGGCTTCAGCTCGGTGATGATGGACGGCTCGCTGGGCGAAGACGGCAAGACCCCGACCGACTACGAGTACAACGTCCGCGTCACTCAGCAGACTGTCGCCATGGCGCACGCCTGTGGTGTTTCGGTCGAAGGCGAGCTGGGCTGCCTGGGTTCGCTGGAAACCGGCATGGCCGGTGAAGAAGACGGCATCGGCGCCGAAGGCGTGCTGGACCACAGCCAGATGCTCACCGACCCGGAAGAAGCCGCCGACTTCGTCAAGAAGACCCAGGTGGATGCCCTGGCCATCGCCATCGGCACCAGCCACGGTGCCTACAAGTTCACCAAGCCGCCAACCGGTGACGTGCTGGCGATCGACCGCATCAAGGAAATCCACAAGCGCATCCCCAACACCCACCTGGTGATGCACGGTTCTTCCTCGGTACCGCAGGAGTGGCTGGCGATCATCAACCAGTACGGCGGCGACATCAAAGAGACCTACGGCGTACCGGTCGAAGAAATCGTTGAAGGCATCAAGCACGGCGTGCGCAAGGTCAACATCGATACCGACCTGCGCCTGGCCTCCACCGGTGCCATGCGCCGCCTGATGGCGCAGAACCCGAGCGAGTTCGACCCGCGCAAGTTCTTCGGTGAAACCGTGAAAGCCATGCGCGATGTGTGCATCGCACGTTACGAAGCCTTCGGCACCGCCGGTAATGCCTCGAAGATCAAGCCGATCTCCCTGGAAGGCATGTTCCAGCGTTACCTGAAAGGTGAGCTGGCCGCCAAGGTCAACTGATCACAGGCCGCCTTAAAAAGACCCACAGAAATGTGGGTTTTTTTATGGCTGAATGCCCGGCAAACGACCGTTAGTCGACTACCCTTACCTTTAGTCACTGATAGCGTTCTGATTGCATTGCGTGTTACACACTCGAGTCTAGAGTGTTAAACCGGATCCAGATGCAAGTCGAAGTCGGTCATACAAGAGAAAGCAGCATGGATGGCGCTTACCCTCAACCACCGGATGGCAACTCGGTTCTCCTGGTGGTGGACGATTACCCTGAGAACCTCATTAGCATGCGAGCCTTACTGGCCCGCACAGATTGGCAGGTGCTGACAGCAGGTTCAGGGACGGAAGCCTTGAGCGCCTTGCTGGAGCACGAAGTCGACCTTGTGTTGCTCGACGTGCAGATGCCCGAAATGGACGGCTTCGAGGTTGCCCGGCTGATGCGTGGCAGCCACCGTACCCGGCTGACCCCGATCATCTTTCTCACCGCCAACGAGCAGTCCGATGCCGCCGTGCTCAAGGGCTATGCCAGTGGTGCGGTGGATTACCTGTTCAAGCCGTTCGACCCGCAGATCCTCAAGCCCAAGGTGCAGGCGCAACTGGACCAGCAGCGCAACCGGCGCATGCTGCAACGCTTGACGCGCGAACTGGAGGCGGCCAGGGCGTTCAATGCGTCCATCCTGGAGAATGCCGCCGAAGGTATTCTGGTGGTCGACGCCCACGGCAACATCAGCTTTGCCAACCCGGCGATCTCGCGCTTGCTCGATGCCCCGGTCGAGCAATTGCAGGGCGTGCAGTTACTTGAGTTGCTGCAACTGCCCAATGCCACCCTCTGGAGCGAATCGGATTTCCATCAGGCCTACCAGTCACGGCAGATCTTCCGTGTACACGACGCCCACCTGCGCACGGCAGGCGGTCATCTGGTCCCGGTGGCATTGTCCTGCGCACCGCTGCCGGCCGATCAGCAGGCGATGGTGGTGACGGTGCTGGACATGTCGGCGGTGCGCAATTTGCACCAGCAGCTCGAATACCAGGCGGTGACCGACCCGCTTACCGGCCTGCTCAACCGCCGTGGGTTCTATCAGGCCGCTGAAAGCGTGCTGCTGCGCAACGAACGCTCAGACAAGGCCCAGGCCTTGATGTACATGGATTTGGATGGTTTCAAGCGGATCAATGACTCGCTCGGCCACGAGGCCGGGGACCGGGTACTGGGTTGGGTTGCCGAGCAGCTCAAAGACTGCCTTGGTAGTGAGGCGCTGCTGGCACGCATGGGCGGCGACGAGTTCACGGCGCTGTTCGATGGCCTGCCGTATCCGGAACAAGCCGGCCGCTTTGCCGAGCAACTGCTAGAGCGTATGTCCGTCCAGCGCCAGGTGGCCGGCCTGGATGTCTGCCTGGGTGTCAGCATCGGCATTGCCACCTTCCCGGACTGCGGTGCCACTGTCGAAGGCCTGTTGCGTGCCGCCGATGCGGCGATGTATGCGGCCAAGCAGGCTGGGCGCGGGCAGTACCGCTTCTATGACCAGGAGCTCAATGGCCGGGCGCGGTCACGGCTGATGCTTGAGGACAGCGTGCGGCACGCCGTCGAGTCGCAAGGCTTCAACATGGTGTACCAGCCCCAGGTCGCTTTCGCCGATGGTCACCTGCGCGGTTTCGAAGCCCTGCTGCGCTGGCAGCACCCCAGCGTCGGCGATGTACCGCCGGGGCTGTTCATCCCTTTGCTTGAGGAGGCGCGACTGATAACGCGCCTGGCCAGCTGGATCTACCGCCAGGGGGCGGCGCAGCGTCAGGCCTGGTGTGAGCGTTTTGCCCCCGATCTGGTGCTGGGTATCAGCCTGAGCCGCGCTCAGTTCGCCATGCCTGGACTTGTCGATGAGCTGCAGCGGGTGATACAGGATTACCGGCTCAACCCGGCGCAACTGGAAGTGGAAGTTGCCGAGACCTCACTGATGTACAACATCGACGCGGCGATCAAGCAGATCCACCGCCTGCGCGAGCTGGGAGTGCGCGTGGCGCTGGACGACTTTGGTGCTGGCGACTGCTCGCTGCGCATGCTGCGCGACTTGCCTGTCGACACCTTGAAGCTGGACCGCCATTTGGTGGCGCGCCTGCCCGATTCGGCGCCGGACGCCGCGTTGGTGCGCAGTGTCATCGGCCTGTGCGCCGAGTACAACGTCACGGTCATCGCCGAAGGCGTGGAAACTGCGGCCCAGGCTGCTTGGCTCAAGGCAAACGGTTGCGCCTACGTGCAGGGCTTCCTTGTCGCCCGGCCGATGACCGCCGCCGATGCCAGCGGCTTTCCGGCAATTTTTCCCTGGCCGCAGTCCTGATTGGCTAGAATCGGTATTCGTTACGCCGAATGTCATGCCATGACCGTATTACGCTATTTGCAAGCTTACCCGCCGCACCTGCAAGAGCAGGTGCAGCAGATGATCGACAGCGACCGCCTGGGCGACTACCTGCAACGCCGCTATCCCGATCGCCATGAAGTGCAGAGCGACAAGGCGCTGTACGGCTACGCCCAGGATATGCGCCAGCAATACCTGCGCAGTGCGCCAAGCCTGGACAAGGTACTGTTCGACAACCGCCTGGACCTCACCCACCGTGCGCTGGGGCTCAATACTGCGGTGTCGCGGGTACAGGGTGGCAAGCTCAAGGCGAAGAAGGAAATCCGCATCGCCTCGCTGTTCAAGGAGGCGGCGCCGCAGTTCCTGCGCATGATCGTGGTACATGAACTGGCGCACCTGCGCGAGCGTGACCACAGCAAAGCCTTCTACCAGCTTTGTCAGCACATGGAGCCGGACTACCACCAACTGGAATTCGACCTGCGCGTCTACCTGACCTATCGGGAGCTGCCGGGTAACCTGTAAGGATCACGCAGCATGGATGTGAGCAAGACCAAGAGCAGTTTCTATCGCCGCCTGTACGTGGCCTGGCTGATCGACAGCCAGACCGCTACCAGCGTGCCAGCCTTGATGGAAGCCACCGGGATGCCGCGCCGCACCGCGCAGGACACCATCGCTGCGTTGGCTGACCTGGACATTGTCTGCGAGTTCGAGCAGCAGGAAGGGGCGCGCAACCATGCCGGGCATTATCGCATCCATGACTGGGGTGCGATCGACAAGCAGTGGATCATCCGCCATCTGCGCCAGATCAGGGAAGTGCTCGGCTACCCGTAAATGCGGGGGGCTGCCTGCTTCGGCCAAAATAGAGGCTAATTGACACTATTGGCCGCTGCCCTGTGCGGCGGCTTTGTGTAGTCTCATGACTTGCGTTATCGAAGACCGCCATCAACAGCCTGTGCCTACCACTGCAAAAGGACTTGAGCATGCGGCCACTGCTTTGCGTTCTGGGATTGTTGGGTGTGATGCTGGCTGGGCCAGCCTTGGGCCAGGGCAAACTACGGCTGGTGGCCGATACCTGGCCGCCGTTCACTGATGCCGGCATGCCCGGTGGTGGCCTTGCCACCAGCATCGTCACCACGGCGCTGGCGCGTGCAGGTTACCCCAGCGAGTACGAGGAAGTACCGTGGGCGCGGGCGCTGCTCGGGGTTAGCGAAGGCCGTTACGACGTACTGATCAATGCCTGGTACAACGATACGCGTACCCGCATCGGCCAGTTTTCCAAGGCCTACCTGACCAACCGCATTCGTTTGCTCAAGCGCAAGGGCGACAGCTTCCGTTACAGGCGCCAGGCTGATCTGTATCCCTACAGCATTGCCGTGGTGCGTGATTATGCCTACTCACCCGAATTCGATAGCGACACCCGCTTGCACAAGGTGCCGGTACGCAACTTTTCCTCCGCCGTGCGCATGCTGGCGGCAGGGCGGGTGGATCTGGCAGTGGAAGATGAGTTCGTGGCGCGCTACAACCTGCAGCGCGAACCCGAGCAGGTGCGTGATGGGGTAGTGCTGGTCGAACCCGCGCTGGGCGAGAACACCCTGCATATTCTGGTGAGCCTCAAGCACCCTGAGCATCGGCAGATCGTCGAGCGGTTCGAACGCAGCATTGCAGCGATGAAGGCAGACGGCAGCTATGCAAGGCTTCTGCGCCAGCATGGCTTTTGATGTGCAGCGCAGGCAACGAACAATCAGGCCGGTGAGCCCTCTTTGATCAGGTGCGCGGCCAAGGTCCGCAAGGGCCCCAACTGCCGGCAGATCAGCGCCAACTGGGTCTGCACCAATCGTTGATGTTCATCCAGTTCCTCAGGCATCTGCTCCAGCGTATTGGCCAAGGCTTCTTCGGCATCGCTGTGAATCGCCACGGGTAACCGCGCGGCCAGGCCGTTGGCGATTTCGTCGAGGCTGGCGGCCAATGCCTGCCCCGCCCCCTCGATCAACTGTTCATGGACCTCTGCCGGCAGCGCCGTATCACGGTGTGCCCCCAGCCCTGAGAGGTAGCTGAGCAAGGTATGCGACAGCACCAGGAAGCGGAAGCCCACGTCGGCCTCCTTACGGAAGTGCCCCGGCTCCATGAGCATGTTGGCCAGCGTGGTGGACAGCGCCGCGTCAGCGTTGTGTGCGTTGCGCCGGGCCAGGCGGTAAGCCAGGTCATCGCGCTTGCCGTGGGCATACTGCTGCATGATCTGACGCAGGTACACACTTGCGCAGGCTAAGGTATTGGCCAGCGCCTTGTTAAGGCGGCGGCCCTGCCAGTCGGGGAGGAACAGGAACACGGCGAGAATGGCGATCAGGCTACCGACCAAGGTATCGAACAGCCGTGGCAGGAACAGGCCGTAGCCATCGCCGATCTGGTTGAAGCAGAACAGGATCATCAGCGTGATCGCCGCCGTGGCCAAGGTGTAGCGGGTGGTCCGGTTGACGAAGAACACCACCCCGGCCACCACTGCGAACGCCGACTGGATGAGCGGATTCGGGAACAGGTCGAACAGGGCCCAGCCCACGGTCAGGCCGATGGCTGTGCCGAAGATCCTCTGCACCAGTTTGCGCCGGGTGGCGCCATAGTTGGGCTGGCAGACGAACAGGGTGGTGAGGATGATCCAGTAGCCTTGGGTCGGGTGAATCAAGTGCACCATGCCGTAGCCCACCGACAGCGCCAGCGACAGGCGCAGGGCATGGCGGAACAGCAGCGAGGTAGGTGTGAGCTGGGTGCGCAACCGCTTCCATACATCCTTGAGATTGCGTGGCGAACGGTCGAGCAGGCTGCTGTCGCTGGCGTCGGCCAGGCTGTCGGGGTTGCTGGCGGCGCCAAGCAGGCGGTCCAGCGTGGCCAGGTTTGCGGCCAGGGCGCGTAGTGAGCGCAACAGGCCACGCCAGGCCGGGTTGTTCTGGTTACGCAGGTGTTCCAGCGAAGCGTTGAGGTCCTCGAGGGCCTCGGCGAAGCCGGTGGCCAGAACGAACGGCTGGCGCAGCCGGATCGAGCGTGCCAGTTCCTGGCAGGATGCCCCTTGTTTGCGCAGCAGGCGCTGGCAGCGGAACATCACGTCGCTGTGGAAGAACGCCTCGGTGAGGGCGTTGTAAGGGTAGTGCGAGGCGCTCACTCTTTCGTGGATGTCCTGGGCCAGGAAGTACAGCTTCAGGTAGCGGCTGACCTTGGAGTTGGGCTGGCTGTTGCCCACCCGGTGCAGAATGATTTCCTTGGCGGCATTCAGCGCGGCCACCACCTTGCCGTTTTGCTGGGCCAGTGCCAGGCGCTGGGCTTCGACATCGAGTGTGCGAATCGGCTCGAACAGGCTGGCCTTGAGCTTGAGGTAAGTGCCCAGTTCGAAGAACAGTTTGGCCAGGCTCTGCTGTACCGGTTGGTTGGAGAACAGCGCCTGCCACAGCACCGAGAGCAGGCCATACCAGGCGGCACCGGCCACCAGCAGCAACGGTTCATGCCAGAAGTCGCTGACTTCGCCGCCGCGCTGGTCCACGCCGATCATGGTGTACACCGACAGAATCAGCGTTGCCGATGCGATCGCGCCGTAGCGTTCACCCAATGCGCCAAGCATGGTCAGGGAGAAGGCGGCCAAGGCCATGGAGACGGCGAAGATCCAGGGGTAGGGGAACAGCAGTTCCACCGAAAGCGCGGCAATGGCGAAACACAGCAGGGTGACGAGCAACGCGCTGAGGCGGCCTTGCCAGCTATCGTCGGTCTCGGCCAGGGCGCTGGCGATGATGCCGAGGAACAGCGGGATGAGCAGGCTCATCTCGTTCTGGTACCAGCACCAGGCCATGCTGCCGGTGAGCGCGATGGTCACGCGGATGGCGTAGCTGAACTTGTCTTGACCCCACAGGCGACGCAATGACTGACGGAACGAGCTCGATGACATGATGGCCTGCTGGCAGTGATCGATTGAATGCATTGCGGCACGGACCAGCAAGAAGCGTTCCGTGCTGCTGAATGGATTCTACTCTACACGAACTGTGCTGCAGCGTTGGCCGATGCCCAGGCCCATTGGAAATTGAAACCGCCCAGGTGGCCGGTGACATCCAGCACTTCACCGATGAAATAGAGGTTGGGGCTCTTCAGCGATTCCATGGTTTTCGACGACACCTCACGGGTATCGACGCCACCCAGGGTGACTTCGGCGGTGCGATAGCCTTCGGTACCTGCCGGTACCAGCTGCCAGGCCGCCAGCTTGTCGGCGATCTGCGCCAGCTCCGCCGGGGTGTACTGCTTCATCGGCTTTGACTCGAACCACTGCTCGGCCAGCAGGTTGGCCAGTTTGCGGGTGAACACCTCGCCCAATACGGTCTTGAGTTCCGCATTGGCGCGCTCGGTCTGCTGCTGTTGCAGCCAGGTCAGGGCATCACGGTCGGGCAGCAGGTTGATTTCGACCGTGTCGCCGGCCTCCCAGAACGACGAAATCTGCAGGATCGCCGGGCCGCTGAGGCCGCGGTGGGTGAACAGCAGGTTTTCGCGGAAGCTGGTGCCGTTGCAGCTGGCTGTGCAATCGAGCGAGGTGCCCGACAGCTCGGTGCACAGTGCCTTGAGTTGAGGCTCGGTAATGGTGAACGGCACCAGACCTGCGCGGGTCGGCAGCAAGGTATGGCCGAACTGGCGCGCTACCTGATAGCCGAAGCCGGTTGCGCCCAGCGTTGGAATCGACAGGCCTCCGGTGGCGATCACCAGCGACTGGCAGGCAAACTGGCCGGCGCTGGTTTGCAGCAGATAGCCGCTTTCGGTCTTCTCGATATGCTCGATGCTGGTTTGCATGCGCAGTTCGGCACCGGCTTCGTCGCATTCGGCCAACAGCATGTTGAGGATGTCGCTGGCCTTGTTGTCACAGAACAGCTGGCCGAGCTTCTTTTCGTGGTAGGGCACGCCATGCTTGGCCACCAGCTCGATGAAGTCCCACTGTGTATAGCGGGCAAGGGCCGACTTGCAGAAGTGTGCGTTCTGGGAGAGGAAGTTGGCCGGCTCGGTGTACAGGTTGGTGAAGTTGCAGCGCCCGCCACCAGACATGAGGATCTTCTTGCCTGGCTTGTTGGCGTGGTCGAGCAGCAGCACCCGGCGGCCACGGCGGGCGCTGAGCTGGGCGCACATCAGGCCGGCGGCGCCGGCGCCGAGGATGATCACGTCGGTGGTGTGCACGGGGTACCTCATTAAGAGTGCTGGGGCTGCTGCGCGGCCTTTTCGCGACACAAGGCCGCTCCTACAGGCGTACGCAATCCATTGGAGCGGCCTTGTGTCGCGAAGGGCCGCAAAGCGGCCCCAAAAGATTTCAGAGAATGCGAACTTTCAGGGCGCGGCCCTTGATCTTGCCGCTGTTCAGGCGCTGCATCGCCTGCTTGGCCAGGGCCCGCTCCACCGCCACGAAGGCCTGGAAGTCGAAGATGGCGATCTTGCCCACCTGCTTGCCCGGGATGCCGGCATCACCGGTCAGCGCACCGAGGATGTCACCCGGGCGCAGCTTGTCCTTGCGGCCAGCGGCGATGCACAGCGTGGTCATGACCGGCAGCAGCGGTTCGCCACCTTTGTTCTTCAGGCTGTCCAGCTGGTCCCAGCGCAGCGGGCTCTTCTGCAGCGCCTCGATGGCCTGGGCCCGATGGCCTTCGGCCGGAGCGACCAGGCTCACGGCAAGGCCTTTCTCGCCCGCGCGACCGGTACGGCCGACGCGGTGCACGTGGATCTCGGCATCGCGCGCCAGCTCCACGTTGATGACCATGTCCAGGCCATCGATATCCAGGCCGCGTGCGGCTACATCAGTGGCCACCAGCACCGAACTGCTGCGGTTGGCGAACATGGTCAGCACCTGGTCGCGGTCGCGCTGCTCGAGGTCGCCGTGCAGGGCCTGGGCCACGATGCCCTTGGCGGTGAGGTGGGCGACCACGTCCTCGCACTGCTGCTTGGTGAAGCAGAACGCCACGCAGGACTGCGGGCGGTAGTGGCCGAGCACGCGGGTGACAGCCTCCAGGCGCTGTTGCGGGTCGATTTCGATGAAGCGCTGTTCGATCTGGTTGTCGGTGTGCAGGCTCTCGACCTTGACCTGCTGCGGCTTGCGCATGAAGTCGGCGGCCAATTGCTCGATACCGGCGGGGTAAGTGGCCGAGAACAGCAGGGTCTGGCGGCGCGACGGGGTCTTGCCGATGATGCTGGCGATAGCGTCGAAAAAGCCCATGTCGAGCATACGGTCGGCTTCGTCCAGCACCAGGGTATTGAGCCCGTCGAGCACCAGGGTGCCTTTGTCCAGGTGCTGCTGGATGCGCCCTGGGGTGCCGACGATGATGTGCGCGCCATGCTCCAGCGAAGCGATCTGCGGGCCCAGCGAGACGCCACCGCACAGGGTGAGGATCTTGATGTTGTCTTCAGCGCGGGCCAGGCGGCGCAGCTCTTTGGCAACCTGGTCGGCAAGCTCGCGGGTGGGGCACAGTACCAGTGCCTGGCAACCGAAGTAGCGCGGGTTGATCGGGTTGAGCAGGCCGATGCCGAAGGCGGCGGTCTTGCCGCTGCCGGTCTTGGCCTGGGCAATCAGGTCTTGGCCCCTGAGGATGACGGGCAGGCTCTGGGCCTGGATCGGCGTCATCGAGGCATAGCCGAGGGCGTCCAGGTTGGCCAGCATGGCGGCGGACAGCGGCAAGGTGGCAAAAGCGGTGGATTCGGTGGTCACGAGGCGGGCCTGCGTTGCGAAGCGAAAAATGCCGCATAGTCTACCAGCCTCGTGGCCATTCGCCCTAAGACTCCATGTGCGGTTCCGGACGACGGGCACGCCTTCCGTCCGTCGGCGACAGCTGCAGGAAGATCGCCGCCGCCAGCATGGCCATGATACCGATGGTCACGAAGGTCAGCTGGAAGGCGCCCAGGGTGGTTTCCACACCATCGGCATTGCCGGCTGCAGTGAAACCGCCCAGCAGTGCGCCTGCGCAGGCCACGCCCAGGCTCAGTGACAGCTGCGCGACCACCGACAGCAGGCTGTTGCCGCTGCTGGCGCTGGCATCGTCGAGGTCGATCAGGGTTACCGTGTTCATGGCGGTGAACTGCATGGAGTTCACCGCGCCCAGCAGGGCCAGTTGCACCAGCAGTACGGCATACGGGGTCTGCCCGTCGACCAGCCCCAGGCTGGCCAGCAGCAGGCCGAGCAGCACGGTGTTGCCGGTGAGGACGATGCGGTAACCGAGGCGTTCGATCAGCGGCCGGGCAACGGACTTGGCGACCATTGCCGCCGCCGCCAGCGGGATCATGCTCATGCCGGCCTGCGCCGGCGAATAGCCCAGTGCCACCTGCAGCAGCAACGGCACCAGGAAGGGCAGGGCGCCGCTGCCCAGGCGTGCGAACAGGTTGCCCAGAATGCCGATGGCGAAGGTGCGCACCCGGAACAGGCTGGGCGAGAACAGTGGCTCGGGATCGCGCCCGGCGCGCAGCCAGTAGGCCGCCAGGCAGGCCATGCCGGCGAACAACAGGAGCATCACCCGCAGGTGCGGCAGGTGCAGCTCGCCCAGGCCTTCCATGGCGATGGTGATCAGCACCATCGCCGCGCCAAACAGGATGAAGCCTGGGCCATCGAAGGTGGTGCGTTCGGCACCGCGCAGGTCGGGGATGAACTTCCACACGGCGTAACAGCCCAGCGCGCCCACGGGCAGGTTGAGCAGGAAGATCCAGTGCCAGGTGAGAATCTCAACCAACCAGCCGCCCAACGTCGGGCCTAGCAGTGGGCCCAGCAGGCCGGGGATGGTGATGAAGCTCATGATCCGCACCAGTTCGCTACGTGGATAGGCGCGCAGCACCACCAGCCGCCCGACCGGCAGCATCAGTGCGCCGCCCAGGCCCTGCACCACACGGGCGAAAATCAGAAAGCCCAGGCTGTTGGCCATGGCACACAGCAGTGAACCGAAACTGAACAGCACGATGGCGCTGAAGAAGATACGCTTGGTGCCGAAACGGTCGGCGATCCAGCCCGAGGCGGGGATCAGCAGGGCCACGGTGAGCATGTAGGCGATGATCACACCCTGCATGCGCAGCGGGTTCTCTTCGAGCGAGCGGGCCATGGCCGGCAGTGCGGTGTTGAGGATGGTGCCGTCCAGGGATTGCATGAAGAAGGCGATCGCCACTACCCAGGGGATCCAGCGGGCGGTGACAGGGTCCAGCGGAGTGCGTTCGGGCATATGAACCTCAATGTTCAGTGTTGCCTGTCCTGGCCTCATCGCAGGCTTGCCGGCGATGAGGCCGGGATAGCCGATCACAATGTCAGGGTCAGCCCTTTGACCAGCGCCCCCGGCAAATGACTCGAACCGGTACTGCGCTGTCCATAGGTGCTGGTCGACAGGATCATCTCTCGCTCACAGGTCAGGTCTTCCAGCTGGCTGCCCAGCAGACTGTACAGGCTGTCATCGAAACTCATGGTGCTTACCGGCCCCTGAATCTGGCCGTTTTCCACCCAGAAGGTGGCGAAGCGGGTGAGCCCGGTCATGCGCGCAGCCGGCAGGTCCGAGTAATTCAGGTACCACAGGTTGCTGATGTACAAGCCAGTACCCAACCGCGCCAGGATGTCTGCGTTGGCAAGATTTCCCGCTGCAAGGCTGAGTGCGCAGGGCGATTCGTAGCTGTCCGCGCCATTGGCAAGCAGCTCGAACTCGGCGGCACTGCGGGCACTGACCAGCCTGCCCAGCGCTTGCCCTTCTCTTATCAGTGGTACGTCCTGACGCGGCGAACCCTCATCGGAAAACGCCGGGCTCAACGACCCACTGACCTGCTCGTGGAAACACACCAGCGGGCTCAGCCGGGCATCGCCGCTGTACAGGCGCTGCAACGCACTGTTGCCAGTGGCCAGAGACTGCGCAGAGAAACCGCCCCAGCACAGCATGCCGGCGATTTCGTCCATCGCGGCAGGCGCCAGATAGGCGCGGTAGCTACCAGGCTTCAGGGTAATTGCCGGGCGGCCGAGGAAGCCCAGCTGTTCGCGGGCCTGGCGCAGGCGGGCGGTGAATTCGTCTGCATTCCACGCCTGGCCGGCATAATTCGCCTTCACGGCCTGGCCGTTACTGTGGAACAGGCTCCAGTCGAAGTTGAAACTGTTGGCCTGGTGCCAGCCGAAGGCCCCGTAAGAGCTGGCAAAGCCCCTGCAGATCGGGCCAGCGGCATAGATCCCAACCAGGTCCAGGTCGCCTGCTTCGCCGTCGAGCAGCGCCAGTACTTCGCCCAGCTCAGGCAGCGCCTGATCCTGCAGGCTGTGGCTGTGCCAAGCGCTCTGGTCCAGGCGCAGGTAGGGGTCCGCAGGCAGAAGGGGCAGCGTCTGGCGCAGCTGTTCAAGGGCTTCGCCCAGGCGCTGACGGTCCACTTGCGCATCGCCGCTCAGGGTCACTTGCTGTTCAGCCTGGCGCCCGTCGCGGATCAGCCTCAGGTGCGCACTGGCCTGGCTGACCTCGCCGGCCTGGCGCACCTTGGCATGGTTGAAACGCACGAATTGCGATTGTTCAGCGCTGTAGCCCAGGGTGAACTGTTCTTCTGCATGTTTCACTTCACGCAAGGCACTGACCAGTTGTTCGAAAGCATGCTGTGGTGTTGCGCTCATCAGGCGTCCCCCCCGAATACGTCGATCTGGCGGAACACGCAGGCCGGAGCGGCATGGCCCACCCGCACCACCTGGTTGGGTTCGCCCTTGCCGCAGTTGGGCGTGCCCAGTACCTGGAAGGTGCTACGGTCACCAACCGCCGCGAGGTTGCGCCAGAACTGCGCGGAGATGCCGCGGTAGTTGGGGTTTTTGACGATGCCTTTGAGCTCGCCGTTTTCAATCAACTGGCCCCATTCACAGCCAAACTGGAACTTGTTGCGCGCATCGTCGATGGACCAGGAACGGTTGGTGCGCATCAGGATGCCGTGCTCGATTCCCTGAATCAGTTGTTCAAGGGTTCGATCACCCGGCTCGACATTGAGGTTGGCCATACGGTCGATCGGTGCGCGGTTCCAGCCGCAGGCGCGGCTGTTGGCCACGCCATCGAGCCCGGAACGGAACTGCGACAGCGCGCCGCCCAGCGGGCGCAGCAACAGACCGTCACGGATCAGGAACTGCTTGCTGGCCTGGCTGCCGTCGTCGTCATGGCTGTAGCTGGCGAGTTCCTCCCCGATGGTCGGGTCGAAGGTCACGTTGAGCAGTGGCGAGCCGTATTGCAGGTGGCCGAAATCACTGGCTTTGACGAAGCTGGTGCCCGCGTAGTTGCGCTCGTCGCCGAGGATGCGGTCCATTTCCAGTGGGTGGCCGATCGACTCATGGATCTGCAGCATCATCTGGTCTGGCATCAGCAGCAGGTCACGCTGGCCGCTGGGTGTGTTGGCCGCCAGCAGCAGCTGCAGCGCCTCGTCGGCCACATGCTGAGCAGCACCGACCAGGCCGCAGCGTTCGATGATTTCGAAGCCACCCTGCTGGCCGAAGTTGTCCCGGCCCAGGCTACGGCTCTGGCTGTCCTGGCCGTCGCTGGCGGTGACACTCAGCCCCGGGAACAGGAACCGCTGAGCATGGCGCAGTTCGGCACCGGCGGAGTTCAGGTAGGTCTGCTCGACCAGGCTTTGGCTCAGGCTGGCCTGCCAGTCCACCAGGCGGCTGTCCTTGGGTACGCTGGCCGATTCGGTGGCGAGCAGGCCCAGGCAGTCGGCGAGGCTGGGCAGTGGGCGGTCGAAATTTGGCGAAACATGGTCGTGGCGCGAGCTGGGCACCGGCTGGTCGCGTAGGTCAAGCAGGCTGTGCCTGGCGATCTGCCGGGTCATGGCTTCGGCATGTTCCAATGCTCGTTGTAGCCCTTGCTGGGACAGATCGGCGGTGGCCGCGTAGGCCTCTACGCCGTTGACCCGCACCGTGAGCATGGCGCCCTCGTCCTGGCTGAAGAATGGCGGTTCGGCCACGTTACGGCGTACCGAAAGCGCCTGGTGGGACTGTTTCACATGGCGCAGGGAAAACAACTCGGCCGTGCTGCGCAGCGTGGCAAAGCGCTGGCGCAGCAGGGCGCTGGAATCGAACATGGAAAACCTCCGTGTGCACGGTGGCTCCCCCTAGAACCACCCATCTTGCATGGCCAGGCAGGTATCGTCGCGTGCCTCGAGCAATGCCAGCTCATTATGGCAGCCTGGTACCTCCCAGGTCAGGAAATAACGGGCTGCCTGCAGTTTGCCCAGGTAGAAGTCGCGGTCTGCGGCATTGCCCTTGAGCAGGCCTAGCTCGGCATGTATCGCTTGTTCCAGCCAGCGCCAGCCGATCACGCAATGGCCAAAGGCCTTGAGGTACAGGGCCGAGTTGGCAAGGGCGCCGGCAGTCTGGCCTTGGGCGAGATCACCCAGCAGGCCGAGGGTCACGGCTTGCAGGCGAGTGACCAGTTGCTCGAGCGGTTGGCGCAAGGCATCAAGATTCGGGTGGTGGCTGGCGCGCTCACCGGTACTTGCGATCAGGCGAATCAGTTGTTTGAGGCCGGCTCCGTTGTGCTGTGCCAGCTTACGGCCCAGCAGGTCGAGTGACTGGATGCCTTCGGTGCCCTCGTGGATCGGGTTCAAACGGTTGTCGCGGTAGTATTGTTCTACCGGGTATTCGCGGGTGTAACCGTGGCCACCCAGGATCTGGATGGCCAGTTCGTTGGCCTTCAGGCAGAAGGTCGAAGGCCAGGATTTGACAATTGGCGTCAGCAGGTCGAGCAACGCTTGTGCCCTCTGGCGTGCGCTTTCTTCATCAGCCGTCTGGGTGTCGTCGAACAGGCGCGCTGCGTACAGGCCCAGATCGAAGGCGCCTTCCACGTAAGTCTTCTGTGCCAGCAGCATGCGTTTCACATCGGTGTGCTCGATGATCGGCACCGCCGGGCTTAGAGGGTCCTTGCTGTCCGGCAGCCGGCCTTGCGGCCGCTGGCGGGCATACTCCAGCGAATACAGGTAGCCAGCGTAGCCCAGCATCACTGCGCCCATGCCAACACCGATGCGTGCCTCGTTCATCATCTGGAACATGCAGGCAAGGCCCTGGTGTGGCTGGCCGACCAGGTAGCCGACGCACTGGCCATTGTCGCCAAAGTTCAGTGCCGTGGAGGTGGTGCCGCGCCAACCCATCTTGTGGAACAGCCCGGCCAGCAGTACGTCGTTGCGCTCGCCACGGCGGCCATCCTGATTGACCAGATACTTGGGCACGATGAACAGCGAGATGCCTTTCACACCGGGTGGCGCGTCCGGCAGCTTGGCCAGGACCATGTGCACGATGTTTTCCGACAGTTCGTGGTCCCCGCCGGAGATGAAGATCTTGTTGCCCTTGATCCGGTAGCTGCCGTCTGCGCAGGGTTCGGCGCGTGTGCGGATGTCGGCCAGGGACGAACCTGCGTGCGGCTCGGTCAGCGCCATGGTGCCGAAGAACCGGCCTTCGATCATTGGCTGCAGGAACAGGCGTTTTTGCTCGTCGCTGCCGAAGCTTTCGATCAGGTTGGCCGCGCCCATGGTCAGGAAGGGGTAGGCCGTGGTACCAGCGTTGGCGGCCTGGAAGTGGGCGAAGCAGGCCTGCGAGACCAGGCTGGGTAGCTGCATGCCGCCGACCTCGAAGTCGCGATTGGCGTTGAGGAAGCCGGCCTTGAGGAAGGCATCGACGGCAGGCTTGACCTCGGGGATCAGTTCAGCGCGGCCGTCCACGTAGCGCGGCTCGTTTTCGTCGGCCTTGCGGTTGTGCGGGGCGAAGTACTTTTCGGCGATGGTGCGCGCGGTGGTCAGCGCCGCGTCGAAGGTTTCGCGGCTGTGCTCGGCAAAGCGCGGGCGCTGGGTGAGGGCTTGGGCGTCGAGCACTTCGTAGAGTTCGAAGGCCAGGTTGCGGGGGCTGAGCAGGGTCTCGGGCATGGGGGCGGTCCTTGAGCGGGCTTGAGGCGAGTCTAGGATTGGCCGAATAAGACTGGCTACCATGATTGATTGAGATGATGTTCAGTCAAAAATCCTCGCATTTGGAGCCTCTGATGTTGGTTGACGGGGGAAGGGGCTGGGTTGAGTGAGCGTCAAGGCCACCCGTTCGCAGCAAATCTTGAAGCACGTGTGAGATCAAAAGGCATTCATCTGTCAGCCTTGGCACCTTTTAAGCTCTGCTATTCCACTGACTGCATGAAAAATTTGAGGCGTCAGAGGCGTGCTTGTAGAAGGCGACAGGAATATTCCTACGCGCTGCGCCGAAATCTCCTACGACCGCAGTGATGGAAAATGAGGTAGATATTGATTCTTCACTGTGGAGGAATTCTATGGACAGGATTTGTGAGTGGCGCGACGTTTGGAAAGAAGATTTAGAGAGGGTTGAAGACCCTTTTTTTGCTTGTTCGGTAGTTCAGAGGGCTTTGCTGGAAAATACGACCCTGCGTGGATTGTGTGACTTCCAGAAAGCATGTGATTTGCCTCTGGGGCGTCCTTTGCTGCAGGATGATATCTGGCGAGCTTTGAAGCTGGTGGAAGACGGCAGGTGGTTCCTTATTCGGGAGCAGCCAATTTCTCCAATTGATGTGTCGCGTTACCCTCGTTTGAGATGGGCGGAATCAAAGCTGGATTTACTGCTGTCTGAGAGTAAATACCCAGAAGCTGATGGCCCTGGCAAGTGGAAAACATTTAGTATTGATACAGATTTATTGTGGTCTGGGGTGGCGTTGGCCGCAAACTTTTTAACATCCCGAGGTGACGAGGGACGTCTTTTTTCGAGCGAGGGGAAGGACTATGCTAATACCCGTAGATTGGTAAGTCAGAGGTGGGTGCCATTAGGCGAAAAGGAGCGGAGCTTCGCCAGACTATCGGCTACACATCGATATGGGGATGTACGACGGATAACGCAAAACTATGTACAGGCAGATGATGCCTGGGCGATCACGGGGGAGTCCTGGCACTGGCGTCCTGTGGTACCTGACGAGGAGTATGAATATAGAATAGGGGCCTATTGATGGTGTCAACTACCAATAAGCAGCGAGCTCTATATTTGCTTTGGGCAAGTATGGATGCGTTTTATATTATTTTGTACATCTTGCGTAATATCGCCCGAGGCGCAATACCTTTTTTGTCGGATTTGAATAGTGGTCTTGACGTAGTGCGGAGTTGGGGTGGTTCAGGCATTGTGATCTGGGCCGGGCTGTTTTTACAGTTTTCAGTTATTGTTACATGCGTGGGTTTTTTCAGGTGTAAAAAAATCGTGGTGTTTTTGGCGCTGGTGCAGATGCCATTCAGATTTTTTTTCATCGTTCCGTCAGTTTCGGTGGTTTTGCTCTTGCCTATGGTCGTTGCTGGCATCAATAACTGGATATGGGTTGGGTTGTTGCTTGCTTCAGAAGCGTTTAAGGGGTGGAGTATCTGGTGGCTTTGGCGTAACTCTGGGGCGCGCATGGTGGAAAGATAGCGTGGCAACTGCTCGGCCATGGTTGCCCGCTTTGTGGTTTGACGGTATTTCCCTGTTGGCGCGGCTGCCGCCCCGCATTCCTTCGCTCATGCGACAAGGCTGACAACCATGGCCTCACAGGCATGGCCACGTTGCAACAAATGTGAGCAGCCTTGTGCTGCGCAGCGCCGCGCGGGCGGCGCTCGGCCTCACAGGCGCTGAAAAGGGTGAGGCGCGAACACCTGCCAGTCTCACCGCATTCCGGCCAGTTTCGGCAGATCATTTTAGGTTTTCACCTATTCCATGTAGTCCATTTCCCAAACATACTCCCAACCCCCTCCAAGCCATTGCGGTGCTCTGGGTAGGGCCCTAGTCTCGGGTGGTCGCTGCCGAATCAGTGACCGGCTTTGACAGGCCGCTTAGGTCAAACCGAATCGCTTTGCCTTTATGGCAGCTGTGCATGGGGCACTTCGTGTGCGCCGGGTTTTGGTTTGCCTACCGGTCTGTCAACCCATGTACAGCTGCCACCCTCTTGTTTGACAGCAGGTGTGTAGTGGCCTTTATCACTAGGTGAACCATGATGCTGAAGATAGTCCCCGATCCACCCTAACGCCCATTCCCTTGAAGACACCCTGATCCAGGCCACGGATCACGCGCTGTGTGCCGCAACCGTGGTGCACCACGCCATGCAGCTGCAGCCCAGGTCGCCGGCTTCGATCCTGATGATGACCACGATGCATGAACTGGAGGCGCTGCGGGCTTTGCTTGAGTCTGCATTGGTTCAGGTGCAGATGCCCGCTGAGGCCAGGCCAGGCAGTCGAGAATTATCAGGGGATTGAACAATGACAACAGAAGACACCTAGTTCACCGTCGGCAAGACCACCTTCTACCAGGGCGAGAATGGCACACATCCACTGTTTCGCATCGAGCCGGGTATCCCGTGCCGGGATGCCTGAGAGCAGTCTTCGGAGTTGATGGGCTATGTGCGCGAACTGACCATTACCGGGTTGATGGATGAGAAAACGATGATGCTCTGGGCTGCGCATTATTTGAGTGCGATGGCCAAGGCACTGATGGATGATGCTGAGTTGGGGATGAAGCAGTGAGGGCCTGGCTTCAGGCTGCATGAAGGCCCCAATGTATTCGCCGCAGCAGTTTCAGCGCCTGTGAGATCGAGCGCCGCGCGGGCGGCGCTCGATCTCACAGGCGCCAAACATCTCAAGATATGCGCCCATAAAAAAGGAGAGCCGAAGCTCCCCTTTTTTATCAACAGCAATCAGCCAATGGTCATCAAGCTGGCATTCCCCCCCGCCGCCGCGGTGTTCACACTCACCGCCCGCTCAATCACCAGCCGCTCCAGCGCAATCTGGTGATCCCCGCTGGACAGCCCGTGCACACCGACGATCGCACCAGCACGCTTGGCCACCTGCTGGCACACGCTGCGCAGCTGGTCCGAATCGCCATGGTGAATCACGGCGTCGAACGCCACTTCATCCTTGTTCCAGTCCGCCACCAGCTTGACCTTGGCCTGCAGCTCACGCGGCAGGCGGGCACGCAGGGCTTTGCCAGGCTCGCTGTCTGCCCACACCGCCGAGCTGCCGACGGCCAGTACTGCGGCCAACTGCGCCAGCAGGTCAGCCTCGTTGTCGGCCAGGCACAGCACGTGCTCGCGTGGCAGGATGGTGTAGCTGTTGCGCTCGCCGGTCGGGCCTGGCAGCAGGCGGGCGATGCCGCTCTGCGACTGGCTGGCGAACTGGTCGCACAGCGCAGCCAAGTCGGCCAGCTGGTTGCTCTGGGCCCAGGCCTTCAGGCCGTGCAGCGGCTTGATCAGCTGATCGTGCAGGGTGCGGTCCGGTTTGCCTTCGCCATCCTGCTGCTGGAAGTGACGGCCAATGGCGTCTGCCGGGCGGGTCGACAGCAGGCGGTACAGGTACAGCGGGCCACCCGCTTTCGGGCCGGTACCGGACAGGCCTTCACCACCGAACGGCTGCACGCCCACCACCGCACCAACGATGTTGCGGTTGACGTACATGTTGCCGGCGTTGGCGTTCTCCACCACCTTGGCGATGGTCTCGTCGATGCGGGTGTGCACGCCGAGGGTCAGGCCGTAGCCGGAGTTGTTGATCTGCTCGATCAACTGATCGAGGTTGCGGCGGTTGTAACGCACCACGTGCAGTACCGGGCCGAAGATCTCGCGCTTGAGCTCATCGAAGCTCTCCAGCTCGATCAGCGTTGGCATCACGAAGGTGCCACGCTTGGTTTCAGCAGCATCGGCGATGGCGACCTGATAAACAGGGCGGCCTTTTTCGCGCATGCCCTGGATGTGCTTCTCGATACCGGCCTTGGCTTCGGCATCGATCACCGGGCCAATGTCCACGGCCAGGCGGTCCGGGTTGCCCAGGCGGCTTTCGGCCATGGCGCCTTTGAGCATCTCGATCACGCGGTCAGCCGAGTCTTCCTGCAGGCACAGTACGCGCAGGGCCGAGCAGCGCTGGCCGGCACTGTCGAAGGCCGAGGACACCACGTCGATCACCACCTGCTCGGTCAGCGCCGAGGAATCGACGATCATCGCGTTCTGGCCACCGGTTTCGGCGATCAGCGGGATCGGACGGCCCTGGTTGTCCAGGCGCCCGGCGACGTTGCACTGCAGCAGGCGCGCCACTTCGGTGGACCCGGTGAACATCACGCCCTTGACGCGTTCGTCGCCGACCAGGCCGGCACCAACGGTTTCGCCGCGCCCTGGCAGCAGTTGCAGCACGCCTTCCGGAATGCCGGCTTCGAGCAGCAGGCGCACAGCCTGGGCTGCGATCAGCGGGGTCTGTTCGGCCGGTTTGGCCAGCACTGGGTTACCGGCAGCCAAGGCTGCGGCTACCTGGCC
This sequence comes from Pseudomonas sp. BNK-30, assembly GCF_047456185.1. Classification (NCBI taxonomy): domain Bacteria; kingdom Pseudomonadati; phylum Pseudomonadota; class Gammaproteobacteria; order Pseudomonadales; family Pseudomonadaceae; genus Pseudomonas; species Pseudomonas sp. BNK-30. The sequence continues at coordinate 4,271,468 of NZ_CP179904.1, read as the reverse complement.
GGTGAAGATGGCCAGCGGGAAGTTCCACGGGCTGATGCACACCACCGGGCCCAATGGGCGGTGGGCGTCATTGCTGAAATCGTTGCGCGCCTGCACGGCGTAGTAGCGCAGGAAGTCAACGGCCTCGCGCACTTCGGCAATGGCGTTGGCGAAGGTCTTGCCGGCCTCGCGGATGAGCAGGCCCATCAGCGGCTGGATCTCGGCTTCCATCAGGTCAGCGGTGCGCTCCAGAATCGCTGCGCGCTCGGCGGGTGGAGTGGCCTGCCAGATGGGGGCGGCATTGAGCGCGCACTGGATGGCGTTGTCGACGTCGGCAACGGTGGCTTCCTGCACGTGGCCGACCAGGTCGCGATGATCTGCCGGGTTCAGTACCGCTGTGGCAGCGCCTTCGCTGGCGGCGCAGGCGAGCAATGGGGTGGCTTTCCAGTCATTGTGGGCCGTGGCCAGCATGGCGCAGGACAGCGACGCCAGGCGGTGTTCGTTGGCCATGTCGATACCGGCCGAGTTGGCCCGCTCACTGCCATACAGGTCACGCGGCAACGGGATGCGCGGGTGCGGCAGGCCGATGCTGCCTTCCTGGGTGGCCATGCGCTCGATACTGGCGACCGGGTCGGCGACCAGTTCCTGGATGGAGATCGAGTGGTCGGCGATACGGTTGACGAACGAGGTGTTCGCGCCGTTTTCCAGCAGGCGGCGCACCAGGTAGGCCAGCAAGGTTTCGTGGGTGCCGACCGGCGCGTAGACGCGGCACGGGCGATTAAGCTTGCCTTCCGAGACCTTGCCTACAACCTGCTCGTACAGCGGTTCGCCCATGCCGTGCAGGCACTGGAACTCGTACTGCCCCGGGTAATAATTCTGACCGGCGATGTGGTAGATAGCCGACAGAGTGTGTGCGTTGTGAGTAGCAAATTGCGGATAGATGGCTTCCGGTACCGCCAGCAACTTGCGGGCGCAGGCGACGTAGGAAACGTCGGTGTACACCTTGCGGGTGTAGACCGGATAGCCTTCCAGGCCCTCGACCTGGGCGCGCTTGATTTCGCTGTCCCAGTAGGCGCCTTTCACCAGGCGGATCATCAGGCGGTGACGGCTGCGTTTGGCCAGGTCGATGACGTAGTCGATCACATACGGGCAGCGCTTCTGGTAGGCCTGGATGACGAAGCCGATCCCGTTCCAGCCGGCCAGCGAAGGCTCGAAGCACAGGCGCTCGAGCAGGTCGAGCGACAGCTCCAGGCGGTCGGCCTCTTCAGCGTCGATGTTCAGGCCGATGTCATACTGCTTGGCCAGCAGAGTCAGCGACAGCAGGCGCGGGTACAACTCTTCCATCACCCGCTCGTATTGAGCGCGGCTGTAGCGTGGGTGCAGTGCCGAGAGCTTGATCGAGATGCCCGGGCCTTCATAGATGCCGCGGCCGTGGGAGGCCTTGCCGATCGAGTGGATCGCCTGCTCATAGGACGCCAGGTATTTCTGCGCATCGTGCTCGGTCAGCGCGGCTTCGCCGAGCATGTCGTAGGAGTAGCGGAAGCCCTTGGACTCGAAGCGGCTGGCGTTGGCCAGCGCTTCGGCGATGGTCTCGCCGGTGACAAACTGTTCGCCCATCAGGCGCATGGCCATGTCGACGCCCTTGCGGATCATCGGCTCGCCGCTCTTGCCGATGATGCGGGTGAGCGAGGTGGTGAGGCCGGCTTCGTTGTGGGTGGAAACCAGCTTGCCGGTCAGCAGCAGGCCCCAGGTGGCCGCGTTGACGAACAGCGACGGGCTGTTGCCCAGGTGCGGGTGCCAGTTGCCGCTGCTGATCTTGTCGCGGATCAGCGCGTCACGGGTGCCTTTGTCGGGAATGCGCAGCAGGGCTTCGGCCAGGCACATCAGCGCCACGCCTTCCTGGGACGACAGCGAGAACTCCTGCAGCAGGCCCTGGACGATGCCGGCGCGGCCACCGGCGCTCTTCTGGTTGCGCAGCTTCTCGGCGATGCCGGCGGCCATCTTGTTGGTCGCCTCGGCCAGGGGCGCGCTCAGGCGCGCCTGTTCCAGCAGCATCGGCACCACTTCCTGCTCGGGGCGGCGATAGGCGGCTGTAATGGCCGAGCGCAGCACCGACTGGGGCAGGATGCTCTCAGCGAACTCCAGGAAGCACTGGTGCGCATGGTCGGGCTGTACTTCACCGGCATCGTCGGCCGGGCTGTTGGCCTGACCGTTGAGTTCGGTCAGGGTGGCGCCACCCTCGAGCTTCTCCAGGTAGTTGAAGATTGCTTGCTTGATCAACCAGTGCGGCGTGCGGTCGATGGACTGCGCAGCTGCCTTGAGTCGCTCACGGGTAGGGTCATCGAGTTTGACCCCAAGGGTGGTCGTCGCCATTTCTTATCCTCGTTATTGCCACGGTTGTGGCCTAAGCTAACGCCAAGAGTAGCCGTAGGACATTTCGGGTGCAACCAGGTGCAACCCGATTTTTTGACGGAAAAGGTGCAACTCGTCCGATGAATGATCCTACGCTTCAAATACGTTTTTTTCTGATGCGTTTTGTTCTGAAAAACGCGGGTTTTGCTCCATAAAGGAGCAAAAAAGCGGCATTACCTGAAAATGCACGAGAAGGTGCAACTGGCGGACGAAAAGTGGTTGCACCCTATTAACGTTGTTGCATAGGATTCGCCGCCTGGGTGCAACCGTCTCGATTCGGTTGTGCATGAAATAAAAACAAACGCCAGGGCACAAGCATGGGCAATCCACTAACGATCACTTTCGTGATCTATATCGCGGTAATGGTACTGATCGGCTTTGCCGCCTATCGCTCCACCAAGAACCTTTCCGACTACATTCTGGGCGGTCGCAGCCTGGGTAGCGTTGTCACCGCGCTTTCCGCTGGTGCTTCCGACATGAGCGGCTGGCTGCTGATGGGCCTGCCGGGCGCCATCTACTTTTCAGGTCTGTCCGAGGCCTGGATCGCCATCGGCCTGACCGTCGGTGCCTACCTCAACTGGTTGTTCGTCGCTGGCCGTCTGCGCGTGCAGACAGAGCACAACGGCGATGCGCTGACCCTGCCGGACTACTTCTCCAGCCGCTTCGAAGACAGCAGCGGCCTGCTGCGGATCATTTCGGCCATCGTCATCCTGGTGTTCTTCACCATCTATTGCGCCTCCGGTATCGTCGCCGGTGCCCGTCTGTTCGAAAGTACCTTCGGCATGTCGTACGAGACTGCGCTGTGGGCCGGTGCTGCGGCAACCATCGCCTACACCTTCATCGGTGGCTTCCTGGCGGTGAGCTGGACAGACACCGTGCAGGCTTCGCTGATGATCTTCGCGCTGATCCTGACCCCGATCATCGTGCTGATCTCCACGGGCGGCTTCGACACGACCTTCCTGGCCATCGAAGCGCAGAACCCGGCGCACTTCGACATGCTCAAGGGTGCTTCTTTCATCGGCATCATTTCGCTGATGGGTTGGGGCCTGGGCTACTTCGGTCAGCCGCACATCCTGGCGCGCTTCATGGCCGCCGATTCGGTCAAATCCATCGCCAAGGCGCGCCGCATTTCCATGACCTGGATGATCCTGTGTCTGGTCGGTACCTGCGCCGTGGGCTTCTTCGGTATCGCTTATTTCTCCGCGAACCCTGACCTGGCAGGCCCGGTCACCGAGAACCACGAGCGTGTGTTCATCGAGCTGGCGAAGATCCTGTTCAACCCTTGGGTGGCCGGTGTGCTGCTGTCGGCCATTCTGGCCGCGGTGATGAGTACCTTGAGCTGCCAGTTGCTGGTGTGCTCCAGTGCGCTGACCGAGGACTTCTACAAGGCCTTCCTGCGCAAGAATGCCTCGCAGCGTGAATTGGTCTGGGTCGGTCGCCTGATGGTGCTGGCCGTGGCCCTGATCGCCATCGCCATGGCTGCCAACCCGGAAAACCGCGTGCTGGGCCTGGTGGCCTACGCCTGGGCCGGCTTCGGTGCCGCCTTCGGCCCGGTCGTGCTGATCTCGGTGCTGTGGAAAGGCATGACCCGTAACGGCGCGCTGGCCGGTATCGTGGTCGGTGCGCTGACCGTGATCCTGTGGAAACAGTTCGACACCATCGGTTTGTACGAAATCATCCCGGGCTTCCTGTTCGCCAGCATCGCCATTGTCGTGGTGAGCAAGCTGAGCAGCCCGTCGAGCAGCATGGTTTCGCGCTTTGAAACCGCTGATGCCGCGTATCACGCTGAAAAGTAATACCTGACACCTGTCGGGTCGAGGTGCCCCGGCCGCCGCTAAACCGGCGGTCGGGGCGCTGTCGATCGGCAGCCAGGCCTGACTCCGCCGGCAAGGCAAGGTAAACTTGCCGCTCGCGCAGGAGTTGCCATGAACTATCGTCACGCCTTCCACGCCGGCAACCATGCCGACGTCCTCAAGCACATCGTGCTGACCCGCCTCATCGCCCTGATGTCGCGCAAAGAACAGCCGTTCGCCTATATCGACACCCACGCCGGTTTGGGCCTGTATGACCTGCAAGGCGACCAGGCCACCCGTACCGGTGAGTACCTGGAAGGGGTCGCGCGCCTGTGGAACCGCGATGATCTACCGGCCATGGCCGCCGATTACCTGCGCATCATCAAGCGCCTGAACAGCGATGGCGAGTTGCGCTACTACTCCGGCTCGCCGGAGCTGGCCCGCCGCCTGATGCGCCAGCAGGACCGCGCCCTGCTCAACGAGAAGCACCCCGAAGACGGGCCGCTGCTCAAAGAGAACATGAAGAAAGACCCGCGCGTGGTGGTGCACCTGGGTGAAGGCTGGCATGTGCCGCGGGCGTTGCTGCCGGTGCCGGAAAAGCGCGCGATCATGCTGATCGACCCGCCGTTCGAACAGGCCGATGAGCTCAAACGTTGCACCACCTCGATGAAAGAGGCGATCGGCCGCATGCGCCAGACCGTCGCGGCCATCTGGTACCCGATCAAGGACCAGCGCTCGCTCACCCGGTTCTACCAGGACCTGACCAGCACTGGTGCGCCCAAGCTGCTGCGGGTCGAGCTGTACGTTCACCACCAGGACAGCCCGCAGGGCCTCAATGGTTCGGGCCTGGCAATTGCCAACCCGCCATGGGGGCTGGAAGAAGAACTCAAGGAACTGCTGCCCTGGCTGGCCAGAGAACTGGCGCAGACGGCCGGCAGCTACCGGATGGACTGGCTGATCGCTGAATAAAGCGCTTGCCCAGGCCGGTCCTGTCGCCGGCGCGGCGCCGCTCTTTGCGCGGCGCCGCGCCTGTCGGTGCCGGCTTGCCGGCGATAGGGCCAGTTGGAAGTGTTTGCGTTATAATCCCGCCTTTTAGCCGCCACCCGCCCCTGAGGCCGCTGGCGCATCTCTACCGAATGAAGAGGCTAATCCCTTGGCATTGACGATTCTTGGCCTGTCCGGCGCCCTTAGCCATGACCCTTCCGCGGCCCTGTACATCGACGGCAAACTGATTGCCGCCGCCGAAGAAGAGCGCTTCGTGCGTGACAAGCATGCGAAGAACCGCATGCCTTACGAGTCGGCGAAGTTCTGTCTGGAACAGGCCGGCATCAAGCCGTCCGATGTCGACGTGGTCGCCATCCCGTTCGCCCCGATCAGCCTGTTCGGCAAGGCTCGCTGGCACTATGCCAAGCGCTACTGGTATGCCCCGGACCGTGCCCTCGACGCGATCCTGATGGGCAACCGCCGTTACAAGCGCTACCGCAAGAAGATCGTCTGGTGCCTGGAGCAACTGGGCTTCGACCCGAAAAAAGTCAAGATCGAGCCGGTCGAGCACCACCTGGCGCATGCCTCCAGTGCCTATCACTGCTCGGGCTTCAAGGAAAAGACCGCGATCCTGGGTATCGACGGCAAGGGTGAGTACGCCACCACTTTCTTCGGCTATGGCGAAAACGGCAAGATCCACAAGATCAAGGAATTCTTCGACCCGGATTCGCTGGGCGGCCTGTACGGCGCGATCACCGAATTCCTCGGCTTCGAAATGCTCGATGGCGAATTCAAGGTCATGGGCATGGCGCCCTATGGCGATGCCAGCAAATATGACTTCTCCCGCCTGGCCAGCTTCGAGAACGGCGAACTGGTGATCAACACCGAGTATGCCAACGTCATCGGCCTGCGCCGCTATAAAGAGAAGGGCAAGGGCTTCTACTTCTCGCCGAAACTGATCGAATGGCTGGGCCCAAAGCGCGAAGGCGACATTGCCGACGAGCCCTATATCCATTACGCAGCGAGCATGCAGGCGCTGTTCGAGAAGCTGGCCTTGCAGATGATCGACCACTACCTGGGCGACACCCTGCGTGAAACCGGCAAGCTGGCCTTCGCTGGCGGCTGCGCGCTGAACGTCAAGCTCAACCAGAAGATCATCGCCCGTCCGGACGTCAAAGAGCTGTTCGTCCAGCCGGCCTCCGGTGACGCCGGTACTGCAGTCGGTGCTGCGGCCTATGTGTCGCATGCCCGTGGCGTACCGGTCGAGAAGATGGAGCACGTCTACCTCGGCCCTTCGTACTCCAACGAAGACGTGATTGCCGCCTGTGCCCGTCACCCGAACCAGCCGAAATGGCGCAAGCTCGACGACATGCCCCAGCAGGTCGCCCGGATCATGGTCGACGGTAACCCGGTGGCCTGGTTCCAGGGCCGCATGGAATTCGGCCCGCGCGCGTTGGGTGGCCGTTCGATCATCGGCTGCCCGAGCGTCGAAGGTGTGGCTGACCGCATCAACCACCAGATCAAGTTCCGCGAACGCTGGAGACCTTTCTGCCCGTCGATGCTCGACACCGTCGCCCCGCAAATGATCAAGATCGATCACCCGGCGCCGTTCATGACCTTCACCTTCGAAGTGGCCGAAGAGTGGAAAACCCGTGTGCCGGAAGTGGTTCACGAGGATGGCACTTCGCGTGCCCAGGTGCTCAAGCGTGAGTACAACCCGCGTTACTACGACATGATGAAGGCACTGGAAGACCTGACCGGCAATGGCGTGTCGCTGAACACTTCGCTCAACCGCCGTGGCGAGCCGATGATCTGCTCGCCGACCGATGCGCTGAACATGTTCTTCGGTTCGGACCTGCAGTACCTGATCATGGAAGACATTCTTGTTGTGAAGGACGGCGCCGCCGCGTATGACCAGCCGCTCTGAACCGCGCATCCTGCAGTTCTGCCATGGCTACGACGGGCCGTTCCTCGACTGCGCCCGTCAGTACGCCAGCCTGTTCCAGGGCAGCGGCTACAAGGTCACCACGGTATTTCTCACCGGCGCCGCCGACCCGCAGGTTGCGGCTGGCTGCGCGTCGGACGAGGTGCTGTTCCTCCAATTCAGCTCCAAGGCCGTCCGCGGCCTGAAGCTCGGCGCCATACGCGCCCTGCGCCGCATCGCGGCCGAGCGCAATTTCAGCTTCTGCATCGCCCACCGTTTCAAGCCGATCTACGTGGCTTTGCTGGCGACGGGCCTGCCGGTGATCGGCGTGCACCATGCGTTCGGCGACTATGAGCGCAAGGGGCGGCGCCTGTTCGCCAACCTGTTCAGCAAACGGCTGAGCCTGCTTGGCGTGTCGGACGCCGTGCGTGACGACATGCGCCGTTGCCTGCCTCAGTGGCCGGCCGAACGTATCCAGACGCTGTACAACCGTATCGACATCGAGGCCCTGCAGGCCGCACTGGTACCGCGCGCTGAAGCGCGTCAGGCCCTTGGCCTGGATGCGCAGGCGTGGGTCGTCGGCAATGTCGGGCGCCTGCACCCGGACAAGGACCAGGCGACCTTGCTGCGCGGCTTTGCCCAGGCCCTGCCTGAGCTGCCGGCCGGCGCTCGTCTGGCGATCCTCGGCATGGGGCGCCTGGAAGACAAGCTCAAGGCGCTGGCTGGCGAGCTGGGCATTGCCGGGCAAGTCGACTTTCTGGGCCAGGTCCCGGATGCGCGCCGCTACTTCCAGGCATTCGACGTGTTTGCCCTGAGTTCCGACCATGAACCGTTCGGTATGGTCCTGCTCGAAGCCATGGTGGCCGGCGTACCTGTGCTGGCAACGGCCTGCGGCGGGGCTCGTGAAGTGGTCGAGGGTGTGGGTGTGTTGTTCCCGCTCGGCGATGCCTCGCAGCTGGCCCAAGGCTTGAAGCATATGGCGTTGCTGGACGAGCAGCAGCGCGATGCATGCGCCTCGCACATGCTGCAGCGCCTGCACGAGCGTTTCTCCGATCAGGCCGTGCGCGAAGCCTTCTGGCAGCTGCCGCAGGTAAGCGCGCTGGTGGTGGGCAAGTGATGCTCAATCATATTCAGGCTTGGCGAGAACGCGGATGGCAGGTGATCGACGCTGCCGCCTACGCCGAGGCGTGGGCACGCTTCGGTGGCAGCGTTGCCACGCACCCGCTGGTGATCGAGCAGTTGGCGGACCTGGCGCAGATACCCGTGCGTTACCTGGGCTGGCATCAGGCAGGCGAGCTGAAGGCTGGCGTTGCGACCTGGGGGCGTCATTTGGCGCTGTCCAAGGACGTGCTCAAGCGTGCCGGCAAGAAAGGCCTGTTTGACCTGGGCAATGCCGAGATCATTCTGCCAGGCGCTGGCGATGCCGCCGCACCCTTGCGCCATACCGCGCGCTACCTGTCCGAGCTGAACCAGGGGCGCTTCAGCGGCCTGAAGGCTCAGAAAGAGCAGTTGGCGATGGCCCGGGCGCATGAAGACCTGTCGAAGAAATTCCGCTACAACCAGCGCCGCGAGTTGCGCCTGCTGGAAGAGGCGGGTGGTGTGGTGCGCCCTATTACCGATTTCAATACCCAGCAGATCGCGGCCATGTATTGCGACCTGTTCCAGCGCCGCTGGGGGTTCCCGGCCACCGGTGCCGAGCGTATGGCCGATGTGCTCGAGCGCCTGCGTGAGCTGCTGATCGGCTCGGTGCTGTTGCTCGACGACAAGCCCATCGCCATCCAGCTGGTCTATCGGGTCGAAGCGCCGCAGTGGATCAGTGTCGAGTACGTCAACGGCGGCGTCGACCCTGAGACCAAGGCCTTCAGCCCTGGCAGCGTGCTGAGCTTCCTCAACACCCAAGCTGCCTGGGACGATGCCCGCGCACGCAACAAACCTCTGCGCTTCTCGTTTGGCCGTGCCGACCGCGAGTACAAGGACCGTTGGTGCAACCCCGTGCCGGTGTTCCAGGCGTGAGCCGCAAACAGCAGTTGCTCAAGCGCCACCGGCGCAACAAGCGCCTGGGGCTGCTGGCCGGCCTGGCGGTGCTGGTTGCCCTGGGCGTATTCGCCTGGTGGTGGCTGCCGTTGTTGCTGCTGCCGCTGCTCTGGGCTGCCCACGAAGCTTGGTTCGCTGATCATCTGTTCTATGCACCGGGCGAAGATTACGCCTATAACTTCGGCGAGCAGACCGGCGAAGCGCCTGTCACCTTGCGTGACGGCGTGCTCAAGGTCGATGCGGCGCTGCAGGGTAATGAAACGCTGATCCTCGAAGTGCGGGTAAAAAGCGGATGGCTGGGGCGTTTTCTCGACCCGTGTGTCGAGCTGCTGGCCGATGAGTGTGCTGACCGGCAGGCGTTCGAGCGCGGTGTCGACGGCGTTCGCTTCCTGAACCTGACCGGGCTGGCTGCACCGCTGCAGGCCGGTACGCTGCGCGTGCGCGGCCGTCACTGTCGTTTGCAGGGCCAGCCGCGTCTGTGGATAACCGCCGGCGTCGAAACGCAGCGCCGTCGCGTGATGGTGATCGCGCCGCATGCCGATGATGCCGAGCTGGCGGCCTATGGCCTTTACAGCCAGGCGGACGAAGCCTGGGTGGTGACCTTGACCGCTGGCGAAATCGAAACAGAGCACTACCAGCAGATGGGCATGGGCAAGGCCGAGGCGGCACGGCTGAAGGGCCGTCTGCGCGCCTGGGACAGCATTGCCGTGCCGCGCTGGGCCGGGGTGCCAGAGGCGCGTTGCGTGCAATTAGGCTACTTCTGCCTGCAACTGCCCGCCATGCAGGCAGCGCCCGATGTGCCGGCCGTTTCCCGAGAAGCCGACATGGCCGATATCCGCCCGTTCCGTCGCTTCAACCCGTTGCGGTTGCCGGCCGACAGCGATGGCGCGCCAACCTGGAACAACCTGCTGGCTGACTTGCGTGCGCTGCTGGAGATGGCCCGGCCTGAAGTGCTGGTCATGCCGCACCCGCAACTGGACCCGCACCCTGATCACATCTGCGCCCATGTTGCCGTCATGCAGGCGCTGCAGGGCTTGGCGTGGCAGCCGCAGACGCTGCTGTGCTATGCCAACCATCTGCACGACAACGACCGCTGGCCCATGGGCAACAGCGGCGATGGAGTGGCCTTGCCACCGCAATTGAGTGCCGACCAGCCGTGGGCACCCTGCAGCCTGGTGCTGGACCTGCCAACGCAGCGCGACAAGGCGATGGCCCTGGGCATGATGCACGACCTGCAACCTGGCGCACCGTTCAAGCGCCGAGTGCGTCGGCTGTTGCAGCGCTGGCTGGCCGGGCGCCGGCCATCGCCTTACGGTGAGAACGAGTTCTTCCGCAAGGCCGTGCGCCGGCATGAACTGTTCTGGCGCCGTGAGCTGTAGATGATGCCGATGGTTGACCGCGAAGGCGCAGAGCGCCCAAGGAAAGCAATGAAAGTCTTATTTCTGGTGCAGAAGGAACAGCGGGCGATCCTCGATCGCCTGTACGACGGCGTCGCGGCCAACTGTGAGTGCGACCTGCGCTGGTTGACCAGCGATGACCAGCGCAACCTGCGCCGTTATTTCAAACGTGAAGTGCAGGTCGAGCGCTATGACCGCATCGTCTTCTTCCTGCGCTTCAAGCAGGAGATACGCCAGGCGGCGTTCATCCGTACCGTGCCGAACCTGGTGATCCTCGAGCATGATGCCTACCAGAACTACATCCCCTGCAAGTACACCGGCAAGTTCAGTGCGCATTACCGCAAGCTGCCGTGGGCACGGGTGATCAGTTCCGGCTACATGGTCAGTGAGCGCCTGCGCCAGGAAGGTTTCGATGCGGTGTTCGTGCCCAAGGGTTATGACGAGCGCCTGCTCACGGACCAAGGGCTTGAGCGTGATATCGAGCTGGCGTTCGTCGGCAGTACCAACAGTGTTGCCTACAGCGGGCGCAAGGCGTTGCTGGATGAGCTGGGGCGGGTGGAAAACCTGGTGGTGACCCGCACCAAATCAGGCGAAGACTATTGCAACACCCTCAACCGGATCCGTTTCTTCGTCAGTGCCGATGTGGGCATGGGCGAGTACATGATCAAGAACTTCGAGGCCATGGCCTGCGGCTGCGTGTTGCTGGCGTTCGACCAAGGGGCAGAAGAAAATAGCGCCCTGGGCCTGCAGGATATGCACAACGTGGTGTTATACGACAGCATTCCGACGCTCCAGGCGAAGCTGAGCACCCTGCGCGCCGATCCGGGCCTGGCGCAGCAAATTGCGGAAAATGGGCGGGACCTGGCGGTTTCCCGCTTCAGTTTCGCTGAAGTTGGCCGTAGCATCGTCGACCATATGCGCCCGGCACTCAGGCCGCACCCGCCCTTGTCCGCCTGGCAGAGGCTGCGGTTGACGCTGGGCATTTAATCTAAAGAGCTTTCGTGGCCAGGGAGTGGCTACGCAAAGTCTGTTGTCGCAACGCGGAGGGAGTCCGGTGCGCTTTTCAAATGATAGTGATGTCACGCTTGTCGTGACCAGCTGCGGTCGGTTCGATCTGCTCAAGGAAACCCTTGAGAGCTTCGATCGCTACAACACAGCGCCCATTCGCGAGGTCTTCATTACCGAGGACTCCGGTGACGACGCTGTTCACGGTGCCGTACCCGAGCACTGGAAACCCCACTGCACGGTGTTCGTCAACCGCCCCAAGCTTGGGCAGCTGGCGTCGATCGACCTGGCGTACAGCCATGTGAAGACGGCTTACATCTTCCATTGCGAGGACGACTGGCGCTTCTATCGCCAGGCCTTCGTCGAAGACTCCAAGGCGATCCTCGAGGTCAGCCCCGATGTGCTGCAAGTCTGGTTGCGCAGCCACGCCCATGACTTGTCGATCCACAGCCCTTACATTCATCTGGGGGATCGCCAGGTGATCGCCGGCGTGCCGTGCTATCCATTGCACTCCGAGAAAGCCGAATGGCAGGCCTTTTCCCTCAACCCGGGCTTGCGTCGGCTGAGCGATTATCAGCGCTGTGCGCCATTTGCCGCCTATGCCGGCGAGAAGGCGTTGTCGCGCCGTTACGCGGAGTTGAAACTGACAGCGGTGACCCTGGAGGGTGACGCGGTACTGCACACAGGCTTTGGCAGCCACGTCACCGTGCCTGAAGAAGTGCACCGCAAGGCCAAGCGGCGTAATCGCGACCGGGTCAAGCTCGCATTGACGCTGGTGATCGGTGCCTTGGCAGGTATGGGTATATCCATCTTCGTGCACTGACACCGCGCCTGGCAGGTTTTTTCAACGGCCTGCCAGGCGCTGCCGGGCTGATGTTCAACGCGCCAGCAGGGCCGCTTGGAAATCGGCGAGGGGGAAGCGGTCGCCCAGTTTCTCGCGTGCGATGTAACTCACCATATGTTGCACGTTGCGTCGAACCATACGGGCAGACAGCGGCGGGCGCAGGAAGCGCATGTCCGCAACGTCGATCAGGCCCAGCTGCTGGTCGGGCGTGACCACCACATTGCCCAGGTGCAGCGAGCGGAAGTACACGCCGCTACGGTGCAACTGGCGGATCAGGGTGATCAGGCGGGGCAGGTAGATGTCCCAGCTGAAGCCTTCGTCCCGCGACATCTGCAGCAGCGTGCGCCCCGGCAATGGCCGGTACAGCACCGCTGTTCTGCCCGGCAGGTCGAGCTTGTGCTGGCTGATTACCTCGAGCGTAGGGATGCCCAGCTGCGCAAGGCGCGCAGCGTTGTCCACGAAGCGCTGGGAGTAGGGGCGCAGCAGCGCAGATGAAATCAGACGCTTGCGCCGAAAAACCTTGAGGAAGTTACCATCCTCAAGCAGGTAGACTTTGGCGCCATGGCTGTCCGCCTCCAGTATCTGGGCGCCAAGTGTCAGCTGATCGAAGTCGACCTGGGTGAGCCGAGAGCATTGCATGAGTTGAGCCTTGTCGTCTGGCGAGCAAAATGACCGGCAATAATGCCGAAAATAATCCTCCAGCACCACGTTGGTCTCTTTTGACTGACCAGGGGGGGCTCATACCGTACGAAAAAAACCGGGCGCCGGCCTTGTGGGCCGCCGGCCTGGCATGTTGTTGCCTCGCAGGCGTGCCGAAAATGACGCCTGTGGTAAAATTTCCGGTTCAACCTGAACAGCGAGCTCGATGATGGCCGAAACACCGCTACCGGCGGAGCACACCTCCAGCCTGAAGATCTACTTCCGGTTGCTGAGCTACGTGAAACCCTATATCGGCATTTTCCTGCTGAGTATTATCGGTTTCGTGATCTTTGCCTCGACCCAGCCAATGCTGGCCGGGATCCTCAAGTACTTTGTCGATGGCCTGAGCAACCCCGAAGCGGTGTTGTTCCCCAACGTGCCCTACTTGCGCGACCTGCAATTGCTGCAGGCGGTACCGCTGCTGATCATCCTGATCGCCGCATGGCAGGGCCTGGGTTCGTTCCTCGGCAACTATTTCCTGGCCAAGGTTTCCCTTTCCCTGGTGCATGACCTGCGCGTGGAGTTGTTCAACAAGCTGCTGGTACTGCCCAACCGCTATTTCGACAATCACAACTCCGGGCACCTGATTTCACGCATCACCTTCAACGTGACCATGGTAACGGGGGCCGCCACCGATGCAATCAAGGTGGTGATCCGTGAAGGCCTGACCGTGGTGTTCCTGTTTGCCTACCTGCTTTGGATGAACTGGCACCTGACCCTGGTAATGGTCGCCATCCTGCCGGTGATCGCGGTAATGGTCAGCGTCGCCAGCAAGAAATTCCGTAAACAGAGCAAGAAGATCCAGGTGGCGATGGGCGACGTGACCCACGTAGCTTCCGAAACCATCCAGGGCTACCGTGTGGTGCGCAGCTTCGGCGGCGAGGCTTACGAGCAGCAGCGCTTTGGCCGTGCCAGCCAGAGCAACACCGACAAACAGCTGCGCATGACCAAGACAGGCGCCCTGTACACGCCGATGCTGCAACTGGTGATCTACAGCGCCATGGCCGCGTTGATGTTCCTGGTGCTGTTCCTGCGGGGCGACTCGACCGCCGGTGATCTGGTGGCCTACATCACTGCTGCGGGCCTGCTGCCAAAGCCGATCCGCCAGCTTTCTGAGGTCAGCTCGACCATCCAGAAAGGCCTTGCCGGTGCTGAAAGCATCTTCGAGCAGCTCGACGAGCAGCCCGAGATCGACCGCGGTACGATCGAGAAGGAGCGGGTGGCCGGTCGCCTCGAAGTACGCAACCTGAGCTTCACCTACCCAGGTACCGATCGCGAAGTGCTGAGCGACATCAGCTTTACCGCCGAGCCTGGGCAGATGATCGCACTGGTCGGGCGCTCTGGTAGCGGCAAGTCGACCCTGGCGGCGCTGATCCCGCGCTTCTATCACCACGATCAGGGGCAGATTCTGCTCGATGGCGTGGAGATCGAAGACTACCGCCTGCGCAACCTGCGCCGGCACGTTTCGCAGGTGACCCAGCATGTGACCCTGTTCAACGACACAGTGGCCAACAACATTGCCTACGGCGACCTGGCCGGCGCGCCGCGCGCAGACATCGAAGCTGCGGCTGCCGATGCCTATGCCAAGGAGTTCGTCGACCAGCTGCCCAAGGGCTTTGACACCGACGTGGGTGAAAACGGCGTGCTGCTGTCCGGTGGCCAGCGCCAGCGCCTGGCGATTGCCCGGGCCCTGTTGAAGAACGCGCCGCTGCTGATCCTCGACGAAGCGACTTCGGCACTGGACACGGAGTCCGAGCGGCATATCCAGGCTGCCCTGGACCATGTCATGCAGGGCCGCACCACGCTGGTGATCGCGCACCGCCTGTCGACCATCGAAAAAGCCGACCAGATCCTGGTGATGGACCAGGGCCGCCTGGTGGAGCGCGGTACCCATGCCGAGCTGCTGGCAGCCAATGGCTATTATGCCCGCTTGCACGCCATGGGGCTGGACGAGCCGGCGAAGGCCGATATCACCTGAGTTGCCCTTGATCGGGGCCGTACGGCCCCGATTGTCACCGGAATTTTCCAGGGCCCGATCTGGCCGTAAAGCCGTCGCCTACCCTGTGCTAATATCCTGCCCCTGTTCATTATTTTCATATGGGTTGCCCATGAAGTTGTCCATGCCGCGTTTCGATCAAGCCCCGGTATTGGTGGTCGGCGATGTCATGCTGGACCGCTACTGGCATGGCGGTACTTCGCGTATCTCGCCTGAAGCGCCAGTGCCGGTGGTCAAGGTCGATCAGATCGAGGATCGCCCCGGCGGCGCGGCCAACGTTGCGTTGAACATCGCCGCCCTCGGTGCCCCGGCGGCACTGATCGGCGTTACCGGCCAGGATGAGGCCGCCGACAGCCTGGCCAACAGCCTGCAGGCTGCGGGGGTGCGTTCGGTGTTCCAGCGCATTGCGCACCAGCCGACCATCGTCAAGCTGCGGGTCATGAGCCGTCACCAGCAGCTGTTGCGCATCGATTTCGAAGAGCCGTTCGCCACTGACCCGCTGTCGCTGGGCGCCGAAGTCGAGAGCCTGCTCGAGGGTGTCAAGGTGCTGGTGTTGTCCGACTACGGCAAAGGCGCACTGAAAAATCATCAGAGCCTGATCGAGGCCGCACGTGCCAAGGGTATTCCGGTACTGGCCGACCCCAAGGGCAAGGACTTCTCCATCTACCGCGGTGCCAGCCTGATCACGCCGAACCTCAGCGAGTTCGAGACCATTGTCGGCCGCTGCGCCGATGAGGCCGAACTGGTCGCCAAGGGCCTGCAGCTGCTGCTGGACCTTGACCTGGGCGCGTTGCTGGTGACCCGTGGCGAGCACGGCATGACCCTGCTGCGCACCGGCCAGCCGGCGCTGCACCTGCCGGCCCGTGCCCGCGAAGTGTTCGATGTGACCGGCGCTGGCGATACCGTGATTTCCACCCTGGCTGCGGCCATCGCGGCCGGTGAAGACCTGCCCCACGCGGTCGCCCTGGCCAACCTTGCGGCTGGCATCGTGGTTGGCAAACTGGGTACTGCAGCGATCAGCGCACCTGAGCTGCGTCGCGCGATCCAGCGCGAGGAAGGTTCCGAGCGTGGCGTGCTGGGCCTGGAGCAATTGCTGCTGGCCATCGACGATGCGCGTGCGCACAACGAGAAGATCGTGTTCACCAATGGTTGTTTCGACATCCTGCATGCAGGGCATGTGACGTACCTCGAGCAGGCGCGTGCCCAGGGTGATCGTCTTATCGTCGCGGTCAACGACGATGCCTCGGTAAGCCGCCTGAAGGGCCCTGGCCGCCCGATCAACAGTGTCGATCGGCGCATGGCCGTGCTGGCTGGGCTGGGCGCGGTGGACTGGGTCATCAGCTTCCCTGAAGGTACGCCGGAGAACCTGCTGAGCCAGGTGAAACCGGATGTGCTGGTCAAGGGCGGTGACTACGGTATCGACCAGGTGGTGGGTGCCGATATCGTCAAGGGCTACGGCGGCACCGTGAAGGTGTTGGGCTTGGTCGAGAACAGCTCGACGACCGCGATAGTCGAAAAAATCCGCAAGAACTGATGTGCCCGGGGCCGTAAGGCGGCCCCGGATATTCATTTGTTCAGCGAGGTGCGCGCGCGCTCCAGCAGTGCCCGCGCCTTGTCGCCAAAGCGTCGCAGGTGTGAAGCCTTTGCGGTTTTGCGCTCCACCAGCCCCTGCTGTTTTACCCAGTCCTTCCAGCGTATCCGCTCGTCCGCGACCACCCACCCGTCCTGCCGGGCAAAGCTCTCCGCCAGGTACAGCCCGCGGGTACTGGCCGGCACCAGTTCATCTTTCCTCAATGTATACAGCTCGGCCTGCGGCTGACCGTCCTGCACCGGCATCAGGTACAGGTCGGGCCGTTTACGGTTGAGCCGGGCGACCAGCTGATCACCTTCAAGGCGTTCATCGACATGGAACAGGCTCAGCTTCTTGGCGTCCCTGGGTACTTGCAGGCGCATGTCGTAGATCAGTTGCAGCGATGCCGTAGGCAGGTGCACGTAGGCCCGTGGGCGCTCCAGCAACATCAGGTTGCCGCAATGCACCGGCCGGGCGGCACCCGATTCCGGCGTCAGCACGAACGGCAGCGCTTCCCGGTAGTGCAGGGCAGCAGCGTAAGGTGCAGGTAGCCAGGTGTCGTTGAAGCGACCACCCAGCCAGCCCTCCGGGGTTTCCAGCAGGCACTCTTCCGCCACTTCCTGTACCGCGGTGTGCAGCGGCAGGTTGAGCTCCTGAGCCGGGACATACCCTGAAATCAATTTAAGCACCACGTCGCCCCGGTCCTGGCGGCGCTGACGCACCAGTACCCAGTAGTCGCGGTTCTGCCAGTGCAGGGTCAGGCGTACCGAGACACCCAGGTTGGCCAGTTCAGCTACGAAGCGCTGGTTATCGGGTAGCTGGATGGCCCGGCGCCGTTGTTGGGTCTGGGCGAAGTTCACCGGCATGCCGATGCTCTGGTAGACCAGGCTCTCGGGGGTGGCTTCGACATGCAATGGCAGTGTTTTGAAGTTGCTCGGGTTCTTGCGAATCAGCGTACGCGGCACGAGGCTCCTCCTTGCGTCGGGTCAGTCTCCAGGCCCGGGGTGGGGACAACTCAATGCTGGCCCAAAATGCGGGCGACCGTGGCCACGTTGTGGGCCAGGTGCAACGGGTTGATGGTGCCGACGATAGCACTGCTGACGCCAGGGTGGGCGAACAGCAGTTCGAAGCTGGCGTGTACCGGGTCGACACCAGGTGCGAGGCAGGCATGCCCACTGGCCAAGGCCTTCTTCACCAGAATGGCTTTGCCGTGCTCGGCAGCGTAGTCCAGTACCGGTCGTTCTGCCTGCTCGTTGAGGTTGAAGGTGACCATGGCACAGTCGCCCTGCTCGAGTGCCTTCAGCCCGCCGGCGACAGTTTTGCCCGACAGGCCGTAGCCGAGGATCTTGCCCTCCTGCTTGAGGGCTGCGAGGGTCTGGTAGACCTCTTGCTGCTCGAGAATCTCCAGGTCGTTGCCATCGGAGTGCACCAGCACCAGTTCGATACGGTCGGTTTCCAGCCGGCGCAGGCTGCGTTCGACCGAAAGACGGGTGTGGGCTGCACTGAAGTCGAAGCGCGACAGGCCGTTTTCGAACTCTTCGCCAACCTTGCTGACGATCACCCATTCATCGCGCTGGCCGCGCAGCAGCGGCCCCAGACGCTCTTCGCTGCGGCCATAGGCCGGTGCCGTGTCGATCAGGTTGATACCCAGTTCGCGCGCCTGGGCCAGCAGCAGGCGCGCTTCGTCATCGCCGGGGATCGTGAACCCGGTGGGGTACTTCACGCCTTGGTCGCGGCCAAGCTTGACCGTGCCCAGGCCCAGAGGGGACACCTTCAAGCCTGTGCTGCCCAGCGGGCGGTAGAAGTCGTGCAGGGTCGGCAGGGTCATGGCAGCAGTTGCTCCCAGGCGGGCACGCCGAGTGGCGGGCGTGGCAGCCCTGCAAGCTCGGCCTGGGCGCTTGGGCGGATGCCGTCACGTTCCAGGCTGGCCAGCACACGGTCACTGAAGTCGGGCGCCAGGGCAAGTTTGGTCGGCCAGCCCACCAGTAGGCGCTGCTGGTCGGCGAGGAACGCGTTGTCGGGCCGCACCAGGCCCGATTGTGCAGGCTCTGCGCGGTCGACCCGCAGCGTGGCCCAGCGGACCAGGCGTTGATCTACCCACGGCAAGAGCTGGCTGATTTCCTTCTGGGCTGCGGCAATCTGTGCAGCCGTGTCGCGTGCTACGCCATCGGCTTCAGCCAGGTCGCCGCCCAGGTACCAGACCCATTGGCCATCGGCTGCGGGGTGGGTGGTGATGGTGACGCGCGGCTTGGGGCCGCCGCCCAGGCAGTGGGCATACAGTGGTTTGAGGTTAGGGCCTTTGGCCATGACCATATGCAGCGGCCGTGTTTGCATGGCCGGTTGCTCAAGGCCCAGGGCGTGAAGCAGGCCCTCGGTGCCCGCGCCAGCACTGAGCACGATGCGCTGGGCCCGTATTTCACGGCCGTCCACGCGCAGGCCAACCAGTGAATCACCTTCACGCAGGGGCTCGATGTGCTCACCGGCGAGCAAGGAGTCGCCAGCCAGTTCAGCCAGGTTGGCCAGCAGGCTGGGGACATCGATCACCAGTTCGGCCAAGCGATACACCTTGCCTTTGAAGGCGCGGTCCTGCAGTGCGGGAGGCAACTGGTCCCCCTTGACCTGGTCAACCCGGCCGCGCACGGCCTTGCTGGCGAAGAAGCTGGTGAGGTTGCCGGCCAGGGTGCCGGGCGACCACAGGTAGTGGGCGTCGGAAAGCAGGCGGGTGCGGCTCAGGTCCAGTTCGCCGCTGCCGGCCACGGCTTCGCGCCAGCGCCGTGGCATGTCGGCGATGGCTTCCGAGGCCCCCGTCAACGCACCGTGCAGGGCGTACTTGGTACCGCCATGGATGATGCCCTGGGACTTGATGGTCTGTTCGCCGCCAAGGCTGGCGCGCTCCACCAGCACTGTCGAATAACCCAGGCGGCGCAGGCGGGCATTGAGCCACAGGCCTGCGACCCCGGCGCCGACGATGAGCACGTCAGTGGAAATGGCGGATGGCATGGCGGTACCTCGAAGTCTGGGACAGCTGGCAAGTATACAGGCTATGCCTGGCTTGGCTCATCGCCGACAGGCCCCATCAATGCCCGGCAGTCTTGGAGAACAACTGGATCACCACCACGCCGCCAACGATCATCGCCATCCCCAGCATCGCCGGCACATCGAGTTTCTGCCCATAGATCACCAGCGCCGCCACGCTGATCAGCACAATCCCAAGCCCCGACCAGATCGCATAGGCGATACCCACCGGAATGCTGCGCACCACCAGCGTCAGCATCCAGAACGCGATGGCATAGCCGACCACCATCAGCAGCAGGGGCAATGGCGTGCTCAGGCCTTTCACAGCCTTCATGGAGGCTGTGGCGATGACTTCGGCGACAATGGCGATGGCGAGGTAGGTGTAGGCGTTCATGGTTCGTTCCTCCGGTTCTGGGCGGGCATTCTAGAGTGTCCCTGAATGCGGTAAAGTCATTACCTATCACTCTGGGAGATAGGTTGATGGCCGAACAGTGGAGCCTCGAGCAGTTGCGTACCTTTGTGCGCGTCGTCGAACTGCGCTCGTTTTCTGCCGTCGCCCGCGAGCAGCGCAAAGCGCAGTCAGCCATCAGCAATGCCATTGCAATGCTCGAAGCGGACCTCGGCGTCACTTTGTTCGAGCGCAGCAGCGGCCGTCAGCCCAGGCTGACCGAAAACGGTACCGCGCTGCTGGAGGATGCCCGCGAACTGCTGCGCCAGTGCGAACGGCTCGATGGCCGCGCTCTGGCCCTGATGCGTGGCCAGGAAGCCTTGTTGCGGGTGGCCCAGGATGAAGCCATGCCTTATCAACCTGTGATCGACAGCCTCGACGAACTGGCCAGTCATTACCCTTTTCTGGAAGTGCAACTGGCCAGCGGTGCCCAAGGTGATGTAGCGCGCAAGCTGGTGGAGCGACGTGCAGACCTGGGTTTGTTTTTCCACCATGAAAGCATGCCTGCCTCACTGGAGCGGCGTGCCCTGGGTAGCGTGGAGATGGTCACGGTGTGCGCGGTGGATCATCCATTGGCGCGTGAAAGCCGCGTCACACGCCAGCAGCTGGCACGTTACCGCCAGTTGCTGATCGCCCCGCAGCAAAGTGGCTACCCCGGCGGCGAAGCGATCAGCCCGCAGGTATGGCGCGCCGACAGCTTCTACGCCATGGCCGAGCTGTTGATGCGAGGGCTGGGCTGGGCGTGGCTGCCACGCCACGTGGTGCAATACCCGACCTACCAGGCGCACATGGTCGAGCTGGCCAGCGAATGGCGGCCCCCGGCCTTGGTCGTCGAACTGGCCTGGCGCCGTGACGAACCGCTGGGGCCCGCCGCGCAATGGCTGGCCGAGCGCTTTGCGGTGCACTTGCGCGCGATCGGGTAAACTTCGCCGCCATGAACAGAACTCTCTATACCCTGTTGTTCCACCTGGGCCTGCCGCTGGTCGCGCTGCGCCTTTACCTGCGTGCACGCAAGGCCCCGGCCTACGGCCAGCGTATCGGCGAACGTTTCGCCCGCAATCTGCCGGCGATGCGCCAGGGTGGCATCTGGGTACATGCCGTATCGGTAGGTGAAAGCATTGCCGCCGCGCCCCTGGTGCGAGCCTTGCTCAAGGCCTACCCGGGCCTGCCGGTCACGCTTACCTGCATGACCCCCACCGGCTCCGAGCGCATTCGCGCGCTGTTCGCCGATGAGCCACGCATCCAGCATTGCTACCTGCCTTATGACCTGCCGTGGGCGGCGGGGCGTTTTCTCGACCATGTGCGCCCGCGGCTGGGCATCATCATGGAAACCGAACTGTGGCCCAACCACATTCACCAATGCGCCAAGCGTGGCATTCCGGTTGCGCTGGCCAATGCTCGGTTGTCCGAGCGTTCCGCTCGTGGCTACGCGCGTTTCGCCAAACTGACCCGGCCGATGCTCGCCGAGATGAACCTGATTGCAGTGCAGACCGAAACCGAGGCGCAACGCTTCCGCGACTTGGGTGCGCGTCCTGAGTGCGTGCAGGTCACAGGTTCGATCAAGTTCGACCTGAAGGTCGATGACCAGCTTTTGCCGCGTGCCAGGGTACTGCGTGAACAGTGGGGCGCAAGCGAGCGGCCGGTGTGGATTGCGGCCAGTACCCATGAGGGTGAGGACGCGCTGATCCTGCAGGCTCATCAGCAGTTGCTGCAGGCGCATGGCGACGCGCTGCTGATCCTGGTGCCGCGCCACCCCGAGCGTTTCGATGCAGTGCATGCCTTGTGCTGCGGGCAGTTCGCTACCGTGCGCCGTTCTGCCGGTGCGGCGGTCGATGGCCAGACCCGCGTGCTGCTCGGCGATACCATGGGCGAGCTGCTGTTCCTCTACGCACTGGCCGACATCGCTTTCGTTGGCGGTAGCCTGGTCGCCACTGGCGGCCACAACCCTCTGGAGCCGGCAGCGCTGGCACTGCCGGTGATCATGGGGCCGCATGTGTTCAACTTCCTCGAAATCAGCGCGATGTTGCGTGATGCCGGGGCGTTGCAGCAGGTGGACGATGCCCAAGGGTTGGCACAGGCAGTGCGGCAGTTGATCGAATTGCCGCAGGATGCCCGGCGCATGGGTGAGGCGGGCAGGGCGGTGATGCAGGCCAATCAGGGGGCCTTGCAGCGGTTGCTGGATGGGCTGGCGCGGTTGATCCGCTGAGCCGCATCACGGTTCGTGAGCCCCCTGCGGCCCTGTTCATCTCTAGTAGAAAAGCCGCGGCTCGGACGAATCCAGCAAGCTGGCGAGTTTGGTCAGGGCAAAGCTCAGCTCGGCGCGGCTTGGCGTCATCAGGGCGATGCGCACGCCACAGCTGGCTGGGCTGCGCTCAGGCAGGAACTGGCTGCCGCTGACCACGGTTACGCCATTGTTGCGAGCCAGGTTGGCGAACTCATCGCTGGTCCATGGCTCTGGGAGTTCCAGCCAGATATGGAAGCTGTTGGGCTGGCTGCGCACCTTGTACCTGCCAAGGATTTCCTGGGCCATTAACTGGCGTGCGGCGGCTTCTTCCTGCTGCACCCGCACCAACTGCTCGGCCATGCCGCTGTTGATCAGGTTGCTGGCCAGCTGAGCCATCAGCGGGGAGGGCATCCAGACGCTGCTGCGCACCATAGACGACAACCGTGACAGCGTTTGTGGCGGCGCGTAGAGGTAGCCGATACGCAGGGCCGGCAGCACGCTCTTGGACAGGCTGGTCAGGTACACCGAGCGCTCAGGTGCATAGGCGGCCAAGGGCTTGTAGTCAGGCGCCGGTTCGAGGAAGCCGTAGATATCGTCATCCACGATGAACAGGTCGAACTCGCGGGCAATCTGGGCGATAGCCTCGCGACGCGTGTGCGGCATTACCGAGTTGGTCGGGTTCTGGTGAGTGGTCACACATACCAGCAGCGAGGGGCGGTGCTCCAGGCAGGCGGCCCGCAAGGCCTCGGGCATCAGGCCGTGCTCGTCCATGGCTACCCCGCGCAAGCGGCGGCCCATGCTGTGGGCAAGGGAAATGATGCCGGGGTAGCAGAGCGACTCGCAGAGGATCACATCATCGCTTTTCGACAGGCTGCTGATCGCTACCAGCAGGCCATGCTGGGCGCCGGAGGTCAGCACCACCTGTTGCGCGCGAGCTTCGGGCAACCAGCGCTGAATCCATGTGGCGCCAGCCTGCTTGTGCGTCGCATGGCCACCGTCGGTAACGTAGTCGAGCACTTGGTCAAGGTCGGGGGAAGCCGCCAGCTCGGTGATCGCTCCGCGCAGCCAGTCGGCCATGTGCGCATCGTTGGGCTTGATGATCGAAAGGTCGATCTGGCCGCTTTCATGCTTGAGCGGTGCGGGCCGCGAGAATGCGGTGGGGGTAGGCGCCGGTCGTTGCTGCAGGACGAAAGTACCGCGGCCAACCTCGCCCACCACCAAGCCCCGCTTGGCGGCTTCGTCATAGGCTCGGCCAATGGTGCCAGGCGTCACGTGCAATGACTCGGCAAGATCCTTGAGTGTTGGCAGGCGGTCGCCAGGCGCCAGCCGGCCGTTGCCTATGTCCTGTTCAAGAGCATCGGCAATCATCAGGTAGACCGGCTGCGCCAGGTCGCTGTAGTGAGGAACCCACATGGAAATGGCACCAGAATCTGCAAGAACGCGGAAGCCTAGCACGAAAGGCAAGATCGGAGTAATCGCGTTTTTTGTATGTGAATTGCCTCTATTGATATGACTTGAAGGCTTGTCGCAGCGGGTCCTCCCTACACAACGGGAGCGCAAGCGTGAGCGCGATCAATCCACGTTCAGAAGAAATCTTTTGAAATCAATAAGTTGATTGATTCGATTCAATGCTGATGGCAATCGGCCAATGAAATAAATTGAATCGATTCTATTTTTGTAATTACAATGATTGAGTCGGTGCAATGTGGTGGTGCCTGGAGCAGCACCCCTCGTTCGCATCGCTTAGCTGTGAACGGTTTCAAAAAAAGACAATGACTGCCGCCTCTGCCCGGCATGGCACGACACCGAATGGCCAATGGAATAGCACTCGAAATGGAAAGCGCATACCTGCAACAAGCAGCCGAGCCTCAGACTTCACTGGAGATCCGCCTGCCCTGGGTTGTCTCCAGTGCCTGGCAAACCTTGCTGAGCAACACCCCGCTCGATTTCGAAACCAGCAAAGAGCTTTACCCGCAACTCAAGGAGCAGGCGCAGGAGGTCTTGGGCAAAGCGCTGTGCCAGCAAATCCGGGGGTTCGTTGAAGATCCGCAACTGACCAGCATGATAGTGCGTAATTGCCCGCGCGATCGCGATGTGCCTCCTACCCCTTACTCCGGTGTGCTCAGCCCACGCAGCACGCCGATTGCCTGCCTGGTCAGCCTGACCATGCAGAACCTGATGGGCATCAACCCGGTTGTCTACGAGGGTGAAAATGACGGTCGGCTGTTTCGCCATGTCATCCCGGCCCGAACTTCATCCAGCCACAAGAGCTCGCATGGCTCACGGCTGCGATTTTCCTATCACGTAGACAATCCCGACCTGCCACTGTCTTCCGAGCCGCTGGGTACGGTTTCCTGCTGCCCGGAATACCTGTCGTTCTTCGGCATGCGCTGTGATCCACGTATCAGCACCACCTTGGTCAACCTTGATGCTGTGATCGCGTCGCTGCCCTTGGCTACCGTGCGCGAACTGTGCGAAGCGCAATTCGAAATCCGCCGCCCCGACTCGTTCACCGGTAACCGCCGCTGCACCGCCGAACTGCCGGTGCTGGTGCGTGGCCATTCAGGCGAGTGGTTGTGCCGCTTCGACAGCGAGAACACCCACGGGCTGAACCTGCGCGCCGAGCAGGCCCTGGCCACCCTGCGCGGCTTGCTGGAAACCCGGCGTTTCGATGAGCCACACCTGCTGCTGCCAGGCGATTTCATGATCTTCAAGAACCAGCGCGTGCTGCATGCCCGCGATGGTTTCGAGCCGCAGAACGACGGCGCTGACCGTTGGCTGCTGCGGGTGTTCGCGGTCAACGACCTGAACCGGGTGCGCTTCGCCCGGGCCGACCACCTTTACGAAGTGCTCTCCTGATTTCTTTTCATTTTTCGACGGAATTACTGCTATGGAACTGTTAGGCGCTTACTGGGCAGAACACTGGCTGCTGGCGATCCTGCTGCTGGGCGCCATTGCCTTTGTCGCAGGCTTTGTGGACAGCATTGCCGGGGGTGGCGGGTTGTTCCTGGTACCAGGGTTTCTGCTGGTGGGCATGCCGCCTCAGGTAGCCCTGGGGCAGGAAAAACTGGTCAGTACGCTGGGCACGCTGGCTGCCATCCGCAATTTCCTGGCCAACAGCAAGATGGTCTGGCAGGTGGCACTGGTCGGCGTGCCGTTCTCACTGCTCGGCGCCTACCTGGGGGCGCACCTGATCGTGTCGATCTCTCAGGAAACCGTAGGCAAGATCATTCTGGCGTTGATCCCTTTCGGCATCCTGATCTTCCTCACCCCCAAAGACCGCCCGATAGAGGAGCGAGAGCTGTCGGCGCGGATGCTCTACACCGTCGTGCCGGTGACCTGCCTGGCCATCGGTTTTTACGACGGCTTCTTCGGCCCAGGCACTGGCAGCATGTTCATCATCGCCTTCCACTACCTGCTGCGCATGGACCTGGTTTCCAGTTCGGCCAACTCCAAGACCTTCAACTTCGCCTCCAACATCGGTGCGCTGGTCGCATTCATCATGGCCGGCAAGGTGGTCTACCTGCTGGCGTTGCCGCTGGTGGCCTGCAACATCCTCGGCAATCACATGGGCAGTGCACTGGCGCTGCGCAAAGGCAACGACGTGGTGCGCAAGGCGCTGGTGTTCTCGATGTTGTGCCTGTTCACCAGCCTTGGCGTGAAGTACCTGGTCTGACATTACCTTCTGGGAGACAAACCTGATGAAAACTGCATTCGTAACCGGCGCCTCCTCAGGCTTTGGCCGGGCCATATGCCGCACCTTGGTTGCCAAGGGCTATCGCGTGATCGGTGGCGCCCGCCGTATGGACAAGTTGCAGGCCCTGGAGCATGAACTTGGCGACAACTTCATTCCACTGGCGCTGGATGTGACTGATATGCAGTCGGTCAGCGCAGCGGTGGCGCAGATCAACGAAGCTGCGCCGGGCATCGATGTGCTGGTCAACAACGCAGGGTTGGCGCTGGGTATCGAGCGGGCCCAGGCCTGCAGCGCCGAGAACTGGCAGCGCATGATCGACACCAACATCACCGGCCTGGCCATGGTCACCCATGCGGTATTGCCGCAGATGGTCCGGGCCGACAGCGGCATGATCATCAACATTGGTTCGATTGCCGGCACTTATCCCTACCCGGGCGGCAACGTTTATGGCGCGAGCAAGGCGTTCGTGCGTCAGTTCAGCCTGAACCTGCGCGCCGATCTGGCGGGGACCCGCGTGCGAGTCAGCAACATCGAACCTGGGCTGTGTTCCGGGACCGATTTTTCGGTGGTGCGCCTGAACGGCGACCTGAATGCAGTGGATGCGTTGTACCGTGATGTGCAGGCGATTTTGCCCCAGGACATTGCTGCCACGGTTGCGTGGATCGCTGAACAGCCGCCACACGTAAACATCAACACGCTCGAAATCATGCCAGTGGCGCAGAGCAGCGCGGCCTTGAATGTGGCGCGCAATCTGCCGCCTTGCTGACCGGGGTCAATCGCACTTTTGGCATTCTTGGCTAGTCTTAACGGTTGGCGGCATCACTTTGCCGCCATCGTGATGACCCGAGGCGCCGGCAATGCCCCGAGCGCCCGAAACCTGATCAGGAGTGCACGATGGACCTCAACCGTCGGCAATTCTTCAAGGTCGCCGCTGTCGGCCTTGGAGGCTCGAGCCTGGCGGCGTTGGGCATGGCCCCGACGCCGGCCTTCGCCGAGCAGGTGCGCCACTTCAAGCTGGCGCATACCAAGGAAACCCGCAACACCTGCCCCTACTGCTCGGTCGGCTGCGGCCTGATCCTCTATAGCCAGGGCGATGCGGGCAAGAACGTCAAACAGAACATCATCCATATCGAAGGCGACGCCGACCACCCGGTCAACCGCGGCACCCTGTGCCCGAAAGGCGCCGGCCTGCTGGACTTCATCCACAGCGAGAGCCGCCTCAAATACCCTGAGGTGCGCAAGGCGGGCAGCAAGGAGTGGGTGCGGGTCAGTTGGGACGAGGCACTCGACCGCGTCGCCGGACTGATGAAGCAGGACCGCGACGCCAACTTCATCGAAAAGAACGCCCAGGGGCAAACCGTCAACCGCTGGCTTACCACCGGTTTTCTCGCTGCCTCCGCCGCCTCCAGCGAGGCCGGCTACCTGACCCACAAGGTCATCCGCGCAACCGGCATGCTGGGGTTCGATAACCAGGCACGTGTCTGACATGGCCCGACGGTGGCAAGTCTTGCCCCGACGTACGGCCGTGGCGCCATGACCAACCACTGGTCAGATATCGCCAACGCGAATCTGGTCCTGGTGATGGGTGGCAACGCAGCAGAAGCGCACCCGTGCGGCTTCAAGTGGGTGACCGAGGCCAAAGCGCACAACAAGGCGCGGCTGATCGTGGTCGACCCGCGGTTTACCCGTACCGCCTCGGTGGCGGACTACTACGCGCCAATTCGTACCGGCAGCGACATCGCCTTCATGGGCGGGTTGATCAACTACCTGCTGAGCAATGACAAGATCCAGCACGAGTACGTGCGCAACTACACCGACGTGTCGTTCATCGTCAAAGAAACCTATGGTTTCGAAGACGGGCTGTTCAGTGGTTACGACGCGGCCAAGCGTGTGTATGCCGACAAGTCCGGCTGGGGGTACGAACTGGGCGAGGACGGTTTCGCCAAGGTCGATCCGACCCTGCAGCACCCGCGTTGCGTGTTCCAGTTGATGAAGCAGCATTACAGCCGCTATACCCCGGAACTGGCGAGCATGACCTGTGGCATGCCGCAGGACGCCATGATGAAGATCTGGGAAGAGATCGCCACCTGCTCGGTACCGGGCAAGACCATGACGATCCTCTATGCACTGGGCTGGACGCAGCATTCGATCGGCGCGCAGATCATCCGCAGTGCGGCCATGGTCCAGTTGCTGCTGGGCAACGTCGGCATGCCGGGTGGCGGGGTCAATGCCCTGCGCGGGCATTCCAACATCCAGGGCCTGACCGACCTTGGCTTGCTGTCCAACTCGCTGCCGGGCTACTTGAGCCTGCCTGGCGATGCCGAGCAGGACTATGCCGCCTACATTGACAAGCGGGCCTCCAAGCCGCTGCGCCCTGGGCAGTTGTCCTACTGGCAGAACTACGGCAAGTTCCATGTCAGCCTGATGAAGGCCTGGTATGGCGCCAATGCCACGGCAGAAAACAATTGGGGTTACGACTGGTTGCCCAAGCTCGACGTGCCGGCCTATGACGTGCTGCGCATGTTCGAGATGATGAGCCAAGGCAAGGTCAACGGTTACATCTGCCAAGGCTTCAACCCGATCGCCGCGTTGCCCGACAAGAACCGCGTGACTGCTGCCCTGGGCAAGCTCAAGTGGCTGGTGGTCATGGACCCGCTGGCCACCGAGACCTCGGAGTTCTGGCGCAATGCCGGGCCCTTCAATGACGTCGACACGGCCAATATCCAGACCGAAGTGATCCGCCTGCCCACCACCTGTTTCGCCGAGGAGGATGGTTCGCTGGTCAACAGCAGCCGCTGGCTGCAGTGGCACTGGAAGGGCGCCGACGGCCCGGGCGAGACCCGCACCGACGTGCAGATCATGAGCGAGTTGTTCCTGCGCATGCGTCAGCGCTATCAGACCGAGGGTGGCACTTACCCTGATCCGATCATGAACATCAGTTGGCCCTACAAGCTGCCTGACGAGCCGTCCCCGGAGGAACTGGCCAAGGAAATGAACGGCTGGGCGGTCACTGATGTGACCGATCCCACGGGCGCGCTCATCAAGGCCGGGCAACAGTTGGCAGGCTTCGGCCAACTCAAGGACGACGGCAGCACTGCGTCCGGCTGCTGGATCTTCGCCGGTTGCTGGACCGAGCAGGGCAACCAGATGGCGCGGCGTGACAACAGCGACCCGTATGGCATGCACCAGGCGCAGAACTGGGCCTGGGCCTGGCCGGCCAACCGCCGCATTCTGTACAACCGTGCCTCCAGTGACCTGCAAGGCAAGCCATGGGACCCGGAGAAAAAGCGCCTGGTATGGTGGAACGGCAAGGCCTGGACCGGCACCGACGTGCCCGACTTCAAGGTCGATTCGCCACCGCAAGCGGGCATGAACCCGTTCATCATGAACCCCGAGGGCGTGGCGCGGTTCTTTGCCATCGACAAGATGGCCGAAGGGCCGTTCCCCGAGCACTACGAGCCGTTCGAAACGCCGATCGGCATCAACCCGCTGCACCCGAAGAACAACAAGGCCACCAGCAACCCGGCCGGGCGGATCTTCGATTCGGTGTGGGACACCCTCGGCAAGCACGACGAATTCCCGTATGCGGCGACGACGTATCGGCTGACCGAGCACTTCCACTTCTGGAGCAAGCATTGCCGGCTCAACGCCATTGCCCAGCCTGAGCAGTTCGTCGAGATCGGTGAGGTGCTGGCCAACGAGAAAGGCATCAAGGCGGGCGACCGGGTGCGGGTGTCGAGCAAGCGCGGGCATATCGAAGCGGTGGCGGTGGTGACCAAGCGTATTCGCCCGTTGCAGGTCAACAACCAGACCGTGCACCAGATCGGCATCCCGTTGCACTGGGGCTTCACCGGCGCGACACGGCACGGTTACCTGACCAACACCTTGGTGCCCTTCCTCGGTGACGGCAACACGCAGACGCCGGAGTCCAAGTCGTTCCTCGTCAAAGTGGAGAAAATCTGATGGCCAGCCAAGACATCATTGCCCGCTCGGCCACCACCACCGTACCGCCTTCGGTACGCCTGCAGCAGGAAGTCGCCAAACTGATCGATACCACCAAGTGCATCGGCTGCAAGGCCTGCCAGGTGGCGTGTTCAGAGTGGAACGAGCTGCGTGACGAGGTCGGCCACAACCACGGTACCTACGACAACCCCCAGGACCTGACGGCCGATACCTGGACCCTGATGCGCTTCACTGAACACGAGCGCGACGATGGCAACCTGGAGTGGCTGATCCGCAAGGACGGCTGCATGCATTGCGCCGAGCCGGGTTGCCTGAAGGCGTGCCCGAGCCCGGGAGCGATCATCAAGCACGCCAACGGCATCGTCGATTTCAACCAGGACCATTGCATCGGCTGTGGCTATTGCATCACTGGCTGCCCGTTCAACATTCCGCGCATCTCGCAGAAAGACCACAAGGCCTACAAGTGCTCGCTGTGTTCCGACCGCGTGAGCGTGGGCCTGGAGCCTGCCTGCGTGAAAACCTGCCCGACCGGCGCGATCGTCTTTGGCAGCAAGGACGAAATGAAGGTGCATGCTGCCGAACGCATCGTCGACCTCAAATCGCGTGGCTACGACAACGCCGGGCTCTACGACCCGGACGGCGTCGGTGGCACGCACGTGATGTATGTACTGCACCATGCCGATACGCCCCGCTTGTATGCCGGCCTGCCGGACCAGCCGGTGATCAGCCCGCTGGTGGGCTTGTGGAAGGGCATCACCAAGCCGCTGGCACTGCTGGCGATGGGCGCGGCGGTGCTGGCCGGGTTCTTCCACTATGTGCGGGTTGGCCCGCAGCGGGTCGAGGAGGACGAACACCCCAGCCCCACGCCACCTGATGACAGCGTGCACCAGGTGGACCCGGCGGTGCATGTCTATGATCCGAAGCAGCCCGGTGGGCAAGGGGAGCAGCGGCCATGAACGACGACAAACCCATCCTGCGCTACAACGCCAACGAGCGGACCAACCACTGGATCGTCGCCATCCTGTTCGTGCTGGCCGGGCTTTCGGGGCTGGCGCTGTTCCATCCGGCGCTGTTCTGGCTCAGCCATCTGTTCGGCGGCGGGCCGTGGACACGCATCCTGCACCCCTTCATCGGGGTGGCCATGTTCGTGTTCTTTCTGTTCCTGGTGGTGCGTTTCTGGCGCGCCAACTTCATCACTGCCAACGACCGCCTGTGGCTGCGCCGCATCGACCGGGTGATGCTCAACAAGGAGGAGGGCGTGCCGCCGATCGGCAAATATAACGCCGGGCAGAAGCTGCTGTTCTGGACGTTGTTGGTGTGCATGCTGGTGTTGCTGCTCAGTGGCGTGGTGATCTGGCGTGCGTACTTCAGCCATTTCTTCGGCATAGGTTCGATTCGCCTGGCGTCGTTGGCCCATGCGCTGGCGGGCTTCGTGCTGATTCTCAGCATCATCGTGCACATCTACGCCGGTATCTGGATCAAGGGCTCGATCGGCGCCATGCTGCATGGCTGGGTCAGCCGCGCCTGGGCGCGCAAACACCATCAGTTGTGGTACCGCGAGGTGACCGGCGACAAGACGCCGAGTGACCATGGACGTAAAGAAGGATGAACGCTTGAGCACGATACTCGAACCGGGGCAGATCGAAGCGTCGGCGGTGATGCCGCCGTTTCTTCACCTGCCGCCCGCCAACCTGTTCGAACTGCGCGCCATGCGCCTCGAACAGCTCGCTGCAGGGCATGCCCTTGGCGACTACCTGCGCCTGATCGCCCGGCTGTGTCGCATTCAGCAGCAGCTTGTGGATAACCCGCCTGGTGGTTTGCCAGTGGCCGATGACCGACAGCGCCTGTGCATAAGTCATGGTTTGCCACCCCTTGCGGCCGACGGCCTGGTGCGCGAGGGGCCGTGGCTGGCGTGGTTGCAGGCGCTGATCGATCATTTCGACGGCGAGGCCAATGGCCCTTTGGCGGCAGCACTGCTGGCGCTGCGTGGCAGTGATGACAGCCAGCGCAAAGGCTGGGGGAGCGCATTGCTGGCCGGGCAGTACGACGCTGTGCCCGCAGCACTGGTGCCGTTTCTGGGGGCCGCGCTGCAGGCGGCCTGGTCCAGCTGGTTGCTGGCGCTGCCGGCAGTTGAACTCAAGCCGTCGGGCAGCCAGGCCCAGTGCCCGGCCTGTGGTTCGCCGGCCATGGCGGGGGTGGTGCGTAACCGTGGCAAGCACAACGGCCTGCGTTACCTGGCGTGCTCCTTGTGTGCCTGCGAATGGCATGTGGTGCGGGTCAAGTGCGTGTATTGCGAATCGAGCAAGGGCTTGTGCTACACCAGCCTGGAGGATGACCGCCATGCGCCGGGCAAGGCGCCGCTGCGGGCGGAGTGCTGCCCGGGGTGCAATACCTACCTGAAACAGAATTACCTTGAGAACGACGCTGCTGCCGAGCCGTTGGCCGATGACCTGGCCAGCCTGGCGCTGGATATCCGGTTGGGCGAGGAGGGCTTTCATCGGCTGGCACCCAACCTGATGCTGGCGCCGGGTGGTGGGTGAGTGTCTACACTGCACAATTGAGTTGCCCCCATCGCCGGCAAGCCGGCTCCCACAGCTATTTCACCGCTCCCCAGAGCGATGCAGCCCTGTAGGAGCCGGCTTGCCGGCGATGAGGCCCGAACAGACAATGGATAAGGTAGTACCTGATGTCTTCAAGCCTTGCCAGCAATACACCACGGCTCCCTTCCATCGACACCCTGCTACGCCACCCGGCCTGCCTCCCGCTGATCGAGCGTCATGGCCGCGACGCCGTGCTCGCCACCCTGCGCCAGCTGCTCGGCGACCTGCGCGAACCTGTTCGCAACGGCCAATTCGGCGCTGCCGAACTGGGCGCTGAAATCCTCCTGGGCCGCAGCGGCGAGCGCCTGGCCGCCCAGCAGCGCAGCCAGGTACGCCGCGTCTTCAACCTCACCGGCACGGTACTGCACACCAACCTCGGTCGTGCCCTGTTGCCGGAGGAAGCCGTTGAAGCCATGCAGACCGCCGCCCGCTATCCGCTCAACCTGGAGTTCGACCTTGCCACCGGCAAGCGTGGCGACCGAGACGATCTGATCGAAGGGCTGATCCGCGAGCTGACCGGCGCCGAAGCGGTCACCGTGGTCAACAACAATGCTGCCGCCGTGCTGCTTGCGCTCAACAGCCTGGGCGCGCGCAAGGAGGGCATCATTTCCCGCGGTGAGCTGATCGAGATCGGCGGCGCCTTTCGCATTCCCGACATCATGGCCCGTGCCGGTGTACGCCTGCACGAGGTCGGCACCACCAACCGCACCCATGCCCGCGACTATGAAGCTGCCATCGGCCCGCGTACCGGCTTGTTGATGCGGGTGCATTGCAGCAACTACAGCATCCAGGGCTTCACCACCCAGGTGCCGACCGCGGAGCTTGCGCGAATCGCCCATCAGCATGAACTGCCGCTGCTGGAAGACCTGGGCAGCGGCAGCCTGCTCGACCTGACCCGCTGGGGCCTGCCCGCCGAGCCGACCGTGCGCCAGGCCCTGGCCGATGGTGCGGATATCGTGACCTTCAGCGGTGACAAGCTGCTTGGCGGCCCGCAGGCGGGGATCATTGTCGGTCGCAAGGATTTGATCGCGAGGATCAAGAAGAACCCGCTGAAACGTGCACTGCGCGTCGACAAGATCACCCTCGCCGCCCTCGAAGCCGTGCTGGCGCTGTACCGCAACCCGGACAAGCTGGCCGAGCGCTTGCCCAGCCTGCGCCTGTTGACCCGCAGCCAGGCTGAGATCCACGCCCAGGCCGAGCGCCTGGCACCCGAGCTCAAGGCTCGCCTCGGGGGGCAATGGGCCGTCAGCGTCGAGCCGGCGCTCGGCATGATCGGCAGCGGCAGCCAGCCGGTTGCGCGCCTGCCCAGCGCCGCGCTGTGCCTGCGCCCACAGGTGTCGAAGAAACTGCGCGGGCGCAGCCTGCATGTGCTGGAGCGCGCCTTGCGCGATCTGGCGGTGCCCGTGCTCGGCCGTATCGACGATGACGCGCTGTGGCTCGACCTGCGCCAGCTGGACGATGAAGCCCAATGGCTGGCGCAGCTACCGGCCCTGCAACTGGGGCCGGTGCAGTGATCGTTGGTACCGCCGGCCACATTGACCACGGCAAGACCGCATTGCTCCAGGCCCTGACCGGGCAGGCCGGCGACCATCGCCAGGAAGAACGCGAGCGTGGCATGACCATCGACCTGGGCTATCGCTATGCCGCCTTGGCTGAAGGCGCGCCACTGACGGGCTTCATCGATGTGCCCGGCCACGAGCGTTTCATCCACAACATGCTTGCCGGCGCCCAGGGTATCGATCTGGTGTTGCTGGTGGTGGCTGCTGATGACGGCGTCATGCCGCAGACCCGTGAGCACCTGGCGATCATCGAGTTGCTGGGCATTCCCCAGGCGCTGGTGGCAATCAGCAAGTGCGACCGGGTCGCGCCGGCGCGCGTGGCCCAAGTGCAGGTGCAGATTGCGCAGTTGCTGGCGCCCGGGCCTTATGCCGGGGCGGCGCAGTTCCCGCTGTCGAGTGTCACCGGCGCGGGGGTCGAGGCGCTGCGTCATGCGTTGCTGGCGGCGGGCGAGGGTTTGAAGCAGCGCAGCGTGCCTGGCGGCTTTCGGTTGGCTATCGACCGCGCCTTCGCGGTCACCGGGGCTGGCTTGGTGGTCACGGGTACGGCGCTGGCCGGGCGTGTCAGTGCGGGTGATACGTTGTTGCTGGGCAAGGCCGGTAAAGCGGTGCGGGTACGTGGCCTGCATGCGCAGAACCAGGCGGCGCTGGTGGCTGAAGCGGGGCAGCGTGTAGCGCTGAACATTGCTGCCGAGCGCCTCGCGGTGGAGCAGGTGCGCCGTGGCGATTGGCTGGTATCGCAATGGCTGCACGCGCCCAGCACACGGGTCGATATCGAACTGCAGCTGCTCGCCGGCGAGTCCCGTCCTTTCGAACATTTCAGTGCCGTGCATGTACATCTGGGGACCCAGGACGTCACCGCACGGGTCGCCCTGCTCGAAGGTGAGCGCCTGCTTGCAGGCCAGCGCATGTTCGCCCAATTGTTGCTCAATGCGCCGCTGCAAGCCGTGCATGGCGACCGCCTGGTGCTGCGTGACCAGCGTGCCCAACGCACCCTTGGCGGCGGTACGGTGCTGGACCCGTTCGCACCGAGCCGGCAGCGGCGCAGCGAGGCGCGCTTGCGCCAGTTGAACGTGCTGCGTGATGCCGAGGGCCTGGAGCAGGCCTTGATGGCGTTGCTCGACAACGCACCAGGCGGGCTCGACCCGCAGCGGCTGGAACGCCAGTTCAACCGCTTGCGTGAGGGCTGGCAGTTGCCAGCTGACGTGCTGGTGGTCGCAACCAGGCAAGGCCAGTTGTTGTTCGCTAAAGCCCAGTGGCAGGCGCTCAAACACCAGGTGCGCGAACAACTGGCGTTGTTCCATGAGCAGGAACCCGACCAGCTTGGCCCGGACCGTGACCGCCTGCGCCGCTTCGCCGCCCTGCCTGTCGAGCGTCCCGCATTCGTCAGCCTGCTCGAGGAGATGCTCGGCGAAGGCACTATTGCCAGCAGCGGGCCGTGGTTGCATCTGCCTGGTCACACGGTGCAGTTGAGCGACGCCGACAGTGCGCTATGGTCGCGGCTGCAGCCAAGGTTGCTGGAAGGGCGCTTCGACCCGCCTTGGGTGCGGACGCTGGCCAGCGAAGAGAAATGTGCCGAGGCGGATGTGCGCCTGTTGTTGCGAAAGTTGGCCAGGCTCGGCGTAGTGCATCAGGTGGTACGTGACCTGTTCTACCCCGAGGCGACGCTACAGCGCATGGCAGAGCTGCTGCTTGGGCAAGCGAATGAAACACCGATAGTGCAGGTGGCCGCATTTCGCGATATGTTGGGCATCGGTCGCAAGCGCAGTGTGCAGATTCTGGAATACTTCGACCGTATCGGCCTGACCCGCAGGGTTGCCGATCAGCGTCACATCCGCGCCGACAGCGCCCTGGCCCAACAGCAGGCCAGGCACTGAGTTCAAGGAAGGCAATCGCGCCCGGTGGCGCGGCCGGGCTTCAAACCCGGTTGGGGACGGCAGCCGTTCCCGGGCAGGTTCGACTCCCGCTGCCTTCCGCCAATTTCCTGTTCAAGCGCGCTCGCCGCACAGGTCCAGCGCAAACCACTGCTCTGCAGCATCTGCATCCAGCCCCGCGCCCAGCAGCGCAAACATCTTGCCCAGCGCAGCCTCACGGGTCATGCCACCGCCACTGACCAGCCCGGCACCGCGCAGGCGGTTGCCCGCCGCATAGGTATCGAACACCACCGAACCCTCGGGGCACTGGCTGATGGCAACCAGCATCACCCCACGCTGGCGCGCCGAGCGCAGCACGTCGAGCAAGGCTTGGTCATCCGACGGCCCGGTGCCGCTGCCGTAACATTCAAGCAGTAGCCCTTGCACCCCGGTGTCGAGCACCGCACGCAGGTGTTCGGCCTGCAAACCGGGGAATACCGGCATCACGGCAATGTTCACCGGTTGGCGCTGCTGGCGATAACCCAAGGTGGCAGGTACGTCGTTCGCCCGCTCGCCTTCACGATGACGCGGCAACGCGGCGAAGGCGTCGAACGCTTCGCTGCGAAGCTTCGAGGCGCGGCAGCCCTGCAACAGCTGGCCATGGAAGTACAGCTGCACGCCAGCCTCAAGGCCTTGCTCGAACTGGCGCAGGGCACCGCACAGGTTGTCCCAGGCATCACTGCCCGGTGCACCGGCCGGCAACATTGACCCGGTCAGCAGAACTGGCACCGGCAGGCCCAGCAGCAGGAACGACAACGCCGCAGCGCTGTGGGCGAGGGTGTCGGTGCCATGCAGCACCAGCACGCCATCGTGGCCGTCATTGTCCACTGCACGGACGATGGCATCGCGCATTGCCAGCCAGTTGTGCTGCTGCATGTTGGCACTGTCGAGCAGCGGGTTCATTTCCTGCAGCGTCCACTGCACCTGGGGTGCATCGCCCAGTTGGGCGAAGTGTTCGCGCATCCGCGCATCGAAACCACCGGCCGGCGCCAGGCCTTCGGCGGTTTCGAGCATGCCGATGGTGCCGCCGGTGTAGAGGACGAGAAGATTCGTGACTGCACGCATGGAAAGCATCCGTAGCGGTGAGCGGAGAGTAGGCAGCCGCCCGCGAACGGGGCGGCTGGGCAGGCGAGGATATCAGCGCTGCGGCTGAACTTCGCCGACGGCTTTGTCAACGGCTGTTTCGGCCTGCGGATTGGCCGGCCAGGCGTTGCGGTCCAGGTCCAGGTCGGCGAACTTGCTCGAGTCGAACACGGGCTGCTTGATGCCGGCTTTGCGCTGGTCGTCGTAATCGCGCATCACACGCAGGCCGACCTTGAACAGCAAGGCCAAGGCGACCAGGTTGACGAAGGCCAGGCAGGTCATGGTGATGTCGGCGAAGGCGAACACGGTGGTCAGGTCCTGTACCGAACCCCAGACCACCAGCGCCAGTACCAGGCCACGGAACACCAGCAGTACCAGGCGGTTGCGGCTGAGGAACTGCAGGCTGTTCTCGCCCAGGTAGTAGTTGTAGAGGATGCAGGTGAAGACGAACAGCGACAGCGCGACGCTGACGAACAGGCGGCCCCAGTCACCGACCACGGCGGCCAGCGAGTTCTGCGTCAGGACGATACCGTCACCTTCGAAACCCGGGGTATAGAAGCCAGACAGCAGGATCAGCAGGGCGGTGCAGGTGCAGATCAGGAAGGTGTCGAGGAACACGCTGAAAGCCTGGACCACGCCTTGCGCGCCCGGGTGCTTCACG
Organism: Pseudomonas sp. BNK-30; assembly: GCF_047456185.1. NCBI lineage: Bacteria > Pseudomonadati > Pseudomonadota > Gammaproteobacteria > Pseudomonadales > Pseudomonadaceae > Pseudomonas > Pseudomonas sp. BNK-30. The sequence goes on along the minus strand of NZ_CP179904.1, from coordinate 4,233,671 downwards.
GCAGCCACGGCAGCGACGTTGGGCGCACTGCCCAAGCCTGCTTCGTTGGCGAACACGCCGCGTTTCACGCCCATGACGATGGCGCTGCCGAGCAGGCCGGCGAATGCAGGGTCCAGGCCGAAGGCGCTTTTGAAGATGGTTTCCAGCATTGCCGGTACGTGTTCGATCTGGGTGCCGATCACGTACAGGGTCACGCCGATGTAGGCCAGGGTCTTGACCGGTACCAGCAGGTCGGAGACTGCGGCGATACGCTTGATGCCACCCAGGAACACGATAGCCAGCAGCACCGCCAGGGCGATACCGGTGTGGCTTGGGTCGAAGCCGAAGGCGTTCTGCAGCGAATGTGTCACGGTGTACGACTGCAGGCCCATGAAGGCGAAGCCGTAGGTGACCAGCAGCAGGATCGAGAACACGATGGCCATGCTCCTGAGCTTCAGGCCGTGCAGGATGTAGTAGGCCGGGCCACCACGGTACAGGCCATCGCCATCGGCGCGCTTGTACACCTGGGCCAAGGTACATTCGAAGAAGCTGCTGGCCATGCCCACCAGTGCGGTGACCCACATCCAGAACACGGCCCCCGGGCCACCCAGGGTCACGGCGATGCCGACACCGGCGATGTTACCGGCGCCAACGCGGCCGGCCAGGCTCAGCATCAGGGCCTGGAAGGAGCTCAGCTGGCCTGCCTGGCCACGCAGCGATTCCTTGAACACACTGAACATGTGGGCGAAATGGCGGAACTGTACGAACCGCGAGCGGATGGTGAAGTAACCGCCGAGACCGACGATCAGCACGATGAGAAGCTTCCCCGAAAGGAAATCGTTGAGTGCTTCGAGCATTGGAAAATGACCTCGATTCTTATTCTTCGCGTGAAAAGACCAGCGGACGGCAGGCGCACCGCTATCGTTGGGGCGCATGGTTGGCCATGACAAGAGTGGTTACAATTTCGCGGGTTGCTCTGAATTGATGCGACTTGATGCTACACTTGCGCCATTCGCGTCACCCTGGATTCAGAACATGAGCGATCATTTCGCTACCAACCTCAAATTGGCCTGCAGCCACTACCGCTCTATCTCCGAAGTTTGCCGCCAGCTGTCGATCAACCGTGCGCAGTTCAACAAGTACCTGAGCGGGCAGAGCCGCCCGACGGCGTTCAACCTCAAGCGCATCGGTGATTTCTTCGGTGTCGAGGACTACGAGCTGAACTTGCCTCCCGAGCAGTTCGCCCGCCTGATCGGCGCCCGGGTATCGGCCGTGGCCGATCAGCCCAGCGACCCGATCAGCGAGCTGTTCCGCCCGTTGCACGAGCACGCCGGCAACCTGTCGCGCTACTGCGGCTATTACTTCGAGTACTCCAACTGCATGTCGGTACCTGGCACGATCCTGGTGTCACTGGTGCACCTGCGCGAGGAGCGCGGCCGCTTCCTGTTCGAACGCCAGGAGCGTCAGGAGCGCTCCACCGCCACCGACCTGCATGCCGAGGTGCGTTGCCGCTACCTGGGCGCGGCGTTCCAGTTGCAGGACCGGATGTTTCTCATCGACTACGAGTCGCTGACCCTGAACGAGATGAGCCAGACCATCCTCATCCCCAGCTTCAAGAGCCGCATCACCCGCTTGAATGGCCTGAAGACCGGTGTTTCCAGCGGCGACCGGCGCAACCCGGCCTGCACACGGGTGGTGTGGGAGTACCTGGGTGAGGAGATCAACCGCATCAACGCCTACCGGCAGGTGAAGCTGTATCAGCCGGACGATCCGCGAATCGATGACGACGTGCGTGAGCGGCTGAGTGTGGGGCCACTCAGTAACGGCTTGTTCGAAATCGAATAGATTGAGCGTCTGTATGGGTATCGCTGCGGGTGACCATCTGATAGGTAAATGGCCAGCCAACAACGCGTCAAAGCTGTCGCAACCACTCCCCAGCCGGATGTCCCTCATTGAGTAACAGCTTCAACGACATCAGGCAGCAAACAGTGATTAGCAATGGCTTGATCAGCCGTGGCCCGAAGTAGATAGCACAACGTGCGCCAAGTTGTGCGCCAACAATGGCGCAAAGTGCCATTGCCAGGGCTAAAGGCCAGATGATTGCGCCGCTAAAGGCAAAGACCGAAAGGGCGCCGAGGTTGCAGGATGCATTGAGCAGTTTGCTGCTGCAGATCGCCTGCATAAGATGCTGCCCCAAGAGTAAGGTGAAGGCGACCATGAAAAATGAACCCGTGCCTGGTCCAAAGATACCGTCGTAGAACCCAATGGCTGGAGCAACTACCAGCGTGAAGCCCAGATACGACATCCTCTGCCTGCGATCCTTGGTACCAAGCTTGGGGCTGAACGCAAAATAGAGGGCTACTGTAATTAGCAAGATGGGGGCAATTGATTCCAGGAGGGCTTTGTCGAGCATGCTGATCGACAATGCACCCGTAACGCCACCCGCGAACGACAAAGCGGCCATCGGCCCGCCCGTTCGCCACTGGATCATTCGCTTGCGGGCGAACGCCCACACTGCTGAAACACTGGCTGAAGACGCCTGAAATTTGTTGGTAGCCATTGCAGCCAACGGATCGACACCTGCAATGAAAAAGGCCGGCAACGTAAGTAATCCTCCGCCTCCTGCTATCGCATCAAAGAAGCCGGCGAGCAATGCGACAGCGGCCAGCGTCAAGAGTATTGAAACTTCAGTCTCCATTTTTCTCTACCCCGCCTTAGCCGCGTACGATCAGTGGATCTTGTTGTAATGTCACCGGCCGTGCATCAGGTGAGTACCCGAATAGACGAACCAGTAGTCTTCGGTTGTCCTTGACGATGTCGCGAGCGTGAAGTGCCTGGCTGTTATTAATCAATATTGCGGAGTCAGGGCTTGGTAGAAAGTCGTAGGGTTGCTCGTTTTCTAGTAAGGCTTGCAATGTTTGATAAGCCTGTCGTGTTGAATGGCTGGCTTCATGGTGCAATGAGTGTCTATAGCTATTATAGCGGAGGGTAAAATCACCTCTAGAATCGAACTGAAGTATTGAACTTGCGTTCATCCCCTGATGCTCATCGTTAACGAAGCAGTCGCTGCGGGTAAAGCAAAATGACTTGGAAGATAACGCCAGCCCCTCAAGGGCGTTGAGTTTTGAAATTGCATTGCGTACGGGTATCACTTGCGTCGGTTCCCGTAATGGATTCCATCTTGCACTCAGGATCAATGCGCTTGGGGCTGGGGAATGCTCACCTTCGCACTGAACCGAGCAGGTATAGGGAGGTTCAGTGTGCGGACCTAGCTGAACGCCTGCATGGGAACTCAGTTCCGCGTGATGGTGGCTAAATTCATTCGGCAGCGATCGTTCTCCACCGCCTTTGAAATTACCAACAATCCGTACTTGCATGCCGCCATTGTCGATATCGAAAGCGAATGAGCGGTAGTCGACAAGGTTCAAAAGAATCTGGTTTCGTGATGCCATATAGAGGATTGCGGGGTCGGTTTTCAGAGTTTCAATGTCTGCCAGGCACTTTGGTACAGGGTCGGCATGGGGGGCTTCCATTGCCGCGAATTCAAGTGCTGCCGCTTTTCCGGAGGCAAATATTTCAAGCGATTCGAGTTGTACATCGTCCAGTGAGCTTTTCAATATTTGTGCCTGGCAGGCAGATAGTGCAGCAGCGCCTGCGGCATCTGGGCCGCCGATGGCGGCAGTTTGTCTGGAGCCGTGATCAAGTATGCTGGCTTGAAGTTTACTGAATGTGAGATGGAGGATCTCGGGTCTGGCTTTAGCGTTTACCCCTGGCATTGTTGTTCTCCTTGTATGTAGGGAAAGGTAAAACTTATTGTTAGGGCGCCGACTATTTAGCCAGATATTTTTTACCGCTGATGTAAGGTCGAGGTCTTGCGAGCTGTGGGGGATGTCCATGGGTCTGGTAGGAATCGTCTTAGGTAGGTAGTGCTGTCAGCCTCAGGGTTGGACTTCCCCGTCTGGAAACCGCAAAATGAACCCTTTCCCTCATCAACCTGTTCGGATCTGCTGACTCTATGCGTATGCGCCTGATGCTGTTGGGTGGTGGCAATGCCCTCGGGCAAGCGCTGATTCGTCTCGGGGCCGAGGAGGACATCGCATTTCTGGCGCCGCGCCCGCCGGAAGACGGCTGGACGCCGGCAAGCCTGACCCAGCTGCTTGACGATCATCGCCCCGATGCGCTGGTCAACCTGGCTTACTACTTCGACTGGTTCCAGGCCGAGTCGGTCAGCGAGCCGCGCCTGGCTCAGCAGGAGCGGGCAGTGGAGCGCTTGGCGGAGCTGTGCCAGCATCACCAGATCACCCTGGTGCAGCCTTCCAGCTATCGGGTGTTCGATGGTTCGCGTGCCACGGCCTATAGCGAAAAAGATGAGCCCGTGCCGTTGGGCCTGCGTGGCCAGGCCTTGTGGCGCATCGAACAGAGCGTGCGTGCGGCCTGCCCGCAGCATGTGCTGCTGCGCTTCGGCTGGTTGCTGGACGAGAGCATCGACGGTGCCCTGGGCCGCTTCCTGACCCGCGCCGAGCAACCGCAGGAGCTGTTGCTGGCCGATGACCGCCGCGGCAACCCGACGCCGGTCGACGATGCCGCGCGGGTGATCCTGTCGGTGCTCAAGCAGCTCGATTGCACCGCGCCGCTGTGGGGCACTTACCACTATGCCGGTAACGAGGCGACCACACCGCTGGCGCTGGGCCAGGCGATCCTCACCGAGGCCGGGCAGCATCGCCAGCTGGCCGTGCAGGCGCCGACCGCGCAGGCGCATGCCGCCCGCCCGGATGCCAGTGAAGAGCCGCAGAACGCGGTGCTGGCCTGCAAGAAAATCCTTCATACCTTCGGCATCAAGCCGCGTGCCTGGCGCGCCGGCCTGCCGCCTCTACTGGACCGTTTCTACCGCCATGGCTGACGCCCCCATCCTGATCACCGGCGGCGCCGGCTTCATTGGCTCCCACCTGTGCGATGCGTTGCTGGCTAAAGGCTACGCGGTGCGTGTGCTGGACGACCTTTCCACTGGCAAGCGCGACAACCTGCAACTGGGCAACCCGCGCCTTGAGCTGGTGGAGGGTGATGTTGCCGATGCCGCACTGGTTCAGCGCGCCGCGGCAGGTTGCAGCGCTGTGGTTCATTTGGCCGCGGTGGCTTCGGTGCAGGCTTCGGTCGAGGACCCGGTAAAGACCCACCAGAGCAATTTCATCGGCACCCTCAATGTCTGTGAGGCCATGCGCCTGCAGGGTGTGCGCCGGGTGCTGTTCGCCTCCAGCGCGGCGGTGTACGGCAATAACGGCGAAGGCCAGTCGATTGCCGAGGATACGCCCAAGGCACCGCTGACCCCCTATGCGGTGGACAAGCTGGCCAGCGAGCAGTACCTGGACTTCTACCGCCGCCAGCATGGGCTGGAGCCGGTGGTGTTCCGCTTCTTCAACATCTTCGGGCCGCGCCAGGACCCTTCGTCCCCGTACTCCGGGGTGATCAGCATTTTCAGTGAGCGGGCCACCCAAGGGTTGCCGATCACGGTGTTCGGCGACGGCGAGCAAACTCGGGATTTCCTGTATGTGGGCGACCTGGTGCAGGTGATGGTGCAGGCGCTCGAGCAGCCGCAGGTGGAAGAGGGCGCGGTGAATATCGGCCTGAACCAAGCGACTTCGCTGAACCAGTTGCTCAAGGCGCTGGAAACCGTGGTCGGCAGCTTGCCGCCTGTCAGTTATGGCGAGGCTCGTTCGGGTGACATTCGCCACTCGCGGGCGGATAACCAGCGTTTGCTGGCACGATTCGATTTTCCGCAGCCGACTTCGATGGTCGAAGGGCTGGCGCACTTGCTCGGCAAGGCCTGACTTAGGCCGCTACGCAGCCCATCGCCGGCAAGCCGGCTCCCACGCTGATTGATGTACTCCGCACCTTGTGGGAGCTGGCTTGCCGGCGATGGGCTGCGTAGCAGCCCTAATGAGACTAACTGACTGGCATCAGGCCTTGGCCGCCCTGCATCGCAGTGGTCAGAACTTGTAGCCAAGGCCGACCATGTAGACCCACGGGTCGACTTCCACGTTGACCTTGGTCTTGCTGTAGCCCAGCGCGCTCGGGCCGTCGACGGTGGCCTTGGTGTCGATATCGACGTACCAGACCGAAGCGTTGACCAACAGGTTGTCGGTGAGCATGTAGTCCATCCCCAACTGCCCGGCGATACCGACCGAGTCCTGCAGCTTGAGGTTGCTGAAGCCTTGTTGCTTGCGCGCGCTGCTCAGGTCTTCGTCGAAGAACAGGGTGTAGTTGATGCCGATGCCCGCGTACGGCTGGAAGCGCGAGTTCGGTGCCATCGGGTAGTACTGCAGCGACAGGGTCGGTGGCAGTTGCTTGATGTCGGCCAGCTTGCCGTCCAGGCCGCCACCCAGGCCCTTCACGCCCACGGTGTGCTGGAACGGCGTGGCCGCCAGCAGTTCAAGGCCGACGTGGTCGGTGAGCATGTAGGCGAAAGTCAGGCCCAGTTGGGTGTCGCTGTCCAGGGTCGCCTTGGTGCCCGACACCTTGTTGCCGTCGAACTTCAGGTCGCCGCTGCTTTCGTTCGGGGCGGTGGTGATCGCGCCTGCGCGCAGGATCATGTCTCCCGCCTGGTAGGCGTGGGCGGCAGGGGCGGCGAGCGCAAGGGCCACAAGTGAGGCGCCGAGCAAGGACTTGTTCATGGAAGCTCCGAAAGGACGTGAGTAATCAAGTTGTCCAATGGTACGGAGCCGTCTAAACCGAATGTTTGACCCAGCTCAAAGAACTGCGTTCACGAATTAGAAACAGTTCTCACTTCAGCTCATAAACGTATATTTTCTCGGCTTCCATCTGGTAGCCGGCGTCGGCCAGTTCGCTGCTGGAGGCTCTGACGTGCAGCTTTCCTTCAATCCAGTAGGGCTGGTACAGGTCTTCGACGCGTACGCCCATTTCGCTGAAGATATGCACGATCTGGTTGGAGGGCGGTGGCGGTACATGGATACAGGCGCCGTAGTAGGGCACTAACAGGAACTCGGTAGTGCGACCTTCTTCGCTGACTTCCAGTGGCACGATATAGCCGGGAAGTTTGATTTGCTGGCCGTCCAGGTCCTTGACCACCGGCGCATCGGGCGCTTGCTGGCGCGCCGCTGGGGCTGATTCAGCGGACAGGGCGCTGCTCAGTTGCGACATGTCGTGTAGCGGGGCGAGTTGCGGCGGGATGATCGGCGCGCCTTCCGGGATCAGTGCAGGCCAGTCGAGTTCGCGGGGTTCGGCCGCCCAGGTGGGGGCAGCGAGCATCAGCAGGGATAAAAACAGCGCGCGGAACATGGCGTTTTCTCAGAGGTGAATCGACAACCCATCGGCCAGCGACTGCCGGTAAGCGCGCCAGGCCGGCACGCTGCCCATCAGCAGCGCTGCGCCGAGGATGATAGCAAGCAGCGTCCACTCGTGCGTGCTGGGCCAGGCCAGCGGCAGGTACAGGCCGTAGTTGGCCTGAACGTAGCCTTGGGCGAGGGCGATGCCGGCATACAGCAGGCCAAGCCCGGCAACGATACCGGCACTTGCCAGTGCCAGCGCTTCAAGCACCAGCAACCCGGCAATGTGCCAAGGCCGGGCCCCCACCGAGCGCAGAATCGCCATTTCCCGGCGACGTTCGTTGAGGCTGGTGAGAATGGCCGTGAGCATGCCGATCAAACCGGTCAACACGACGAACAGCGAGACCACGAACAACGCCTGTTCGGCCGTACCCATCAGGCTCCACAACTCCTGCAGCGCTACCCCGGGCAAGATCGCCAGCAGCGGCTCGCTGCGGTATTCATTGATCTCGCGCTGCAGGCTGAAGGTGGCGATCTTGCTGTTCAGGCCCAGCATGAACGCGGTGATCGCGGCGGGCTGCAGGTCCATGGCGCGAGCCTGTTCGGCGCTGATGCGCCCGGCACCACGGGCAGGCACGCCGTTATGCCAGTCGATATGGATCGCCTCCATGCCCGCCAGGCTGATGTGCAGCGTGCGGTCGACAGGTGTGCCGGTGCGTTTGAGCACGCCGACCACGGTGAACGGCTTGTCGTCGTGCTTGACCAGGCTGATTGCCGCCACGCCATGGGCAAGCACCAGCTTGTCGCCAAGCCTGTAGTGCAGCGCCTCGGCCACCTCGGCCCCCAGCACCACCTCGAACGGGTCGCTGGCGAACTCACGGCCTTGGCTCAGCTCCAGGTGCTGCCGGCGACCGTACTGGTAATGGCTGAAGTATTCACCGGTGGTGCCCATTACCCGGTAGCCGCGGTGCGAGTCGCCGAGCGAGATGGGAATCGCCCACTTCACCCGTGGGTCCTGGGCGTAATGCTGGTAACTGTCCCAACGGATATTGTTGGTGGCGTTGCCGATGCGGAACACCGAATACAGCAGCAGGTTTACCGAACCCGAGCGGGCGCCGACGATCAGGTCGGTGCCGCTGATGGTGCTGGCGAAACTGGCGCGTGCTTCGGTGCGCACACGTTCCACGGCCAGCAGCAGGCACACCGACAGGGCGATGGCGAAGGCGGTGAGAAACGCCGTGAAACGGCGATTGGCCAGGCTGGCCAGGGCAAGGCGAAGCAGGTACATCAGGCCTCCCGGGGCGTGGCTGCGCGGTTGAGTTCGGCCAGTGACAGATGACGGTCGAACAGCGGTGCCAGGCTCTGGTCATGGCTGACGAACAACAGGCTGGAGCCGGCGGCGCGACATTCATCGAACAGCAGGCGGATGAACGCCTCGCGGGTGTCGGCATCCAGTGCCGAGGTCGGTTCGTCGGCAATGACCAGCTCGGGTTGGCCGATCAATGCTCGGGCAGCGGCCACCCTTTGTTGCTGGCCGATCGACAGGCTGTCGGCGCGGCGGGCAAGCAGTGCCGGGTCGTTCAGGCCCAGATGGGCAAGCAGCTCGCGGGCAGCTTGGTCGACACTGCCGTGGCGTTGGCGGGCGCGGTCGGCCCGGCTGTGCGAAAAGCGGCAGGGCAGTTCGACGTTTTCCCGTACCGAGAGGAACGGCAGCAGGTTGAACTGCTGGAAGATATAACCGGTGTGATCGACCCGAAAGCGGTCGCGGGCGCCCTGGCCCAGGCTGCCGAGATCCTGGCCGAGCAACTGGATGCGGCCCTGGGCTGGCACGTTCACCCCGCCCAGCAGGCCCAGCAAGGTGGTCTTGCCACTGCCGCTGGGGCCCTTGAGGAACAGGGCCTCGCCTGCTTCCAGGCGAAACGCGGGGATATCCAGCAATGGCGGCTGCCCTGGCCAGGCGAACACCAGGTCCTGCAGCGCGATCAACGGCAGGCTCATTCAGAACGCGACCACGGCCTTGGCAGGCGAGGTTTCCAGGCCTTTCTGGCCGTTCGGGCCGATCAACTGCACATTGATTTTCTGCGTGGCGGGGAAGGTCTTGAACAGCGGTGTGAGGTCGAGCTGAGAGAGTTTTTCCGGGGTGGAGCATTTGAGCTGATAGTGCGCACTGATGTCGCTGTGCTGGTGGCCATGCTCATGTTCATCACCGTCGTCATCTTTTGCCGTATCACCGAACAGTGGGCTCTCCAGCTCCTGAGCATCTTCCTGGCAGCCAGCAGCCGCTGCCAGGCCAAACAGCTTCAGAGGTTGCTCGAGCTGCTGGCGCACGGCGGCGACCTTGGCTTTGTCGGCATCACTGCTGGCGCTGTGTTCAAAGCCGACCAGGTTCATTGCCGGGCTGTCCAGCTCCAGCTCAAGGGTGTTGCCGTCGAGCACCACATTGAGCTTGGCCACACCGTGCTCATGCGCCCCGAGCGTGCCGTGGGCGTGATCATGGTCTTCGTGGGCATGAGCCACGGCCAGGGGCAGCAGGGCGAAGGGCAGGGCGAGCAGCAGGCGACGCATGGGTGACTCCAGAAGCGGACCGGGAAAGATTTAGTAATGTTATAACAACTTTTCTCTGTGCCGCCAGCCTGCGTGGTGAAGGTTTCATGTTGTTGTAGCATGAGGGTATTGAACGCGCCTGAAGGAATGCATCGTGAGAATTCGTGGACAGATTGGTGACTGGCCGGTGGACCTGAGCATTGAGCTGGAGCCCGAAGAGTGGGCGCAGTTGGGGCGGCAGCTTGAAATGCCTGTGGCGGCCGAAACGGTATCGCAGGCTATAGCAGCAGCGCCGCGCCAGGATGACGGGCAGTGGACGGCTGCGCGGGAGGTGCTGCGTCAGGCGGGGCAGATGAACGGGCCAGAATTGCTGGACCGGTTGGAAGGGCTGGCGGGTAGTACGGCGGCGGGCAAGCGGCTGCTGGTGCGGTTGCGACACAGCAGTGAGGTGAAGGTGGAAAGTGGCGCGGATGCGCCGGTGTATCACTGGGTCGGGTAAAGCTGTAGGCCTGTGTTGCCCCGCAAGCGAGGGCATGGCCCTCGCCTGTTGGGCGAATCAGAACATGGCCGAAGACAGCCTGCGGCGGTAAACAGCCACCAGCGGATGGTCGCCACCGAGCAGGTCGAACACTTGCAGCATCGCCTTCTGCGGCAAGCCGTTTTCATAGGCGCGGTTACGCTGGAACAGTTTAAGCAGCCCATCCAGCGCCGCTTCATACTGCTGGCGCGCCAGTTGCTGGATGCACAGCTGGTAAGCCGCTTCATCATCCTGCGGGTTCTGCGCCAGGCGGCTTTTCAGGTCGGCGACTTCCGGCAGGCTGGCAGCCTGGCGCAGGAAGGTCAGCTGCGCTTTGGCACCGGCCAGGGCGGCCTTGTGCTCATCGGTCTTGACCGCGTCCAGCACGATCTGCGCTTCGCCCAGCTCACCGCGCTCGGCCAGGCAGCGGGCATACAGGATCAGGGCCTCGGCATTGCTGTTGTCTTCACCCAGCAGGGCCTGCAGCAATGCCTCGGCCTCGGCGAAACGGCTCTCGGCGAACAAACCTTTGGCTTGCTCCAGGGGCGAGGCGGCCGGTGCGGCAGGCATCTGCACATGAGGCTCGAGCATGGCGCGGATCGCCGACTCCGGCTGCGCGCCGGCAAAGCCGTCGACCGGCTGGCCATCCTTGAACAGCACAACCGTGGGCAGGCTACGAATGCCGAACTGGGCAACGACTTGCTGCTCAACGTCGCAGTTGATCTTGGCCAGCAGCAGCTCGCCCTGATAACCCTCGGTGATTTTCGCCAGCAGTGGCATCAGCGCCTTGCAGGGCGCGCACCACTCTGCCCAGAAGTCCACGAGGACCGGCTTGTGGAAGGAGTTTTCGATCACCAGTTGCTGGAAGTTGGCATCGGTGGCATCGAAGATAAACGGTGTTTCCTGGCTCATCGTGACTCTCGCAAATCCGTGAATGGCACCACTATAAAGGCTCGCGGCTGGCGTGGTACAGGCTGACCCGGCGGAATTCGTGCGGCTCGGCCAGGTCCGGCAGGGTCAGTGCTTCAAGCACGCCCAACTGCTGGTAAAGCGGGTGGCTGAAATCGCGTACTCGGGAGTCTGCCACCAGCGCCTGGCGACCGCGGCCGAGGAAGGCATCGAGCAGCGGCAGATTGGCGCGGTCGTACAGCACATCGGCAACCAGAATCAGGTCGAAACGGTCTTCTTCGGCGAAGAAGTCATTGCTGTAACTGAGCTCGACCCCGTTCAGCTCGGCATTGGCGCGGCTGGCATCGAGTGCCAGCGGGTCGAGATCGCAGGCCACCACTTCCAATGCCCCGGCGCGCGCTGCAGCAATGCCGGCGATACCGGAGCCGGCGCCAAAGTCCAGCACGCGCTTGCCGGCCACCCATTCAGGGTGCTCGGCCAGGTAGCGGGCCATGGCCAGGCCGCTGGCCCAGCAAAAGCTCCAGTACGGTGGGTCTTCGAGAATACGCCGGGTTTCTTCAATGCTGAAGGCGCGGTCCATGTTCTGATCGTCGATCAACCAGAGTTTGAGCGCGCACCCAGGCAGTTCACTGACGACCAGCCGCGCTTCGCCGATCAGGCCGCTGAGGGCCTGTTGCAAGGCAAGCGGCGCCACCTAAGGCGCCTTCTTGAAACGCAGCGGGCCAGTGGCCTGAGTCTGGGCCTGGGTGATGCGCACGGGCGGCAGGTGCATGATCAGTTGGCCCGACTGGCTGGCGCGGCCACGCAGTTCGACCCGAGCCCCGGCCGGAAAGACCTCCGGGTTGAAGCGCAGGCGGTAGGGCAGCGCCTGGCCGGTCCCGGTCAGGGTGCTGCTGGCCAGAAGCTGTTGCGGCCGGTCGCGCTCGTCGATGACCAGCAAGGCCAGCTCCACGTCGGCACCGCGGGGGATTTCCAGCAAGGTACCGCTCAGTTCGCGTTGATAGGCGGGCAGCGGGCCCAGTGGTTCGGCCTTTTTCGCCACCTTGGCGGGCGCAGGTGCCGGGGCTGGCTCGGTCTTCGGCCGATCGCTGCCACAGGCGGCGAGCAGGGCGGCGCAGCCCAGCACGACGAGCGCTCGATAATGCATGGGGTAGTCCTTCAGGGGCAGATTTACCTTGGATGTTAACCCCTTTGGCTTGTCTTGCCAGTGGGATGCGCTACCATGGCCCTCCCTTTTTTTGTTGCCTGCCACCATGCACTGTCCCTTTTGCGGTGCCAACGACACCAAGGTCATCGACTCGCGCCTGGTCGCCGAGGGCGAACAAGTGCGCCGCCGTCGCGAATGCGTGGCCTGCGGCGAGCGTTTCACCACCTTCGAAACCGCCGAGCTGGTCTTGCCCCGGCTGATCAAGCAGGACGGCACGCGCCAGCCTTTCGACGAAGAAAAGCTGCGTGCCGGCATGCAGCGCGCGCTGGAGAAGCGCCCGGTCAGCGTCGAACGCCTCGAGGCGGCCCTGGCACATATCAAGAGCCGGCTGCGCGCTACGGGTGAGCGCGAGGTCAAGTCGCTGGTGGTGGGTGAGCTGGTGATGGCCGAGCTGCGCAAGCTCGATGAAGTGGCCTACATCCGTTTCGCTTCGGTGTACCGCCGCTTCCAGGACCTCGATGAATTCCGCGAAGAAATCGACCGCCTGGCCCGCGAGCCGGCTAAAGAGTGAGCATGCCGAGCCAGACCGCGATCCTCGACGCCCATTACATGGCCCGTGCCCTGGAGCTTGCCCGCAAGGGCATCTACACCACTCACCCCAACCCGCGCGTGGGTTGTGTGATCGTCCGTGACGGCGAAGTGGTGGGTGAGGGCTGGCATGTGCGCGCCGGTGAACCACATGCCGAAGTGCATGCCCTGCGCCAGGCCGGTGAGCGTGCCCGCGGCGCCTGTGCCTACGTGACGCTCGAGCCTTGTAGCCACCATGGCCGCACCCCACCGTGCGCCGAAGCGCTGGTACAGGCTGGTGTGGCGCGGGTGGTGGCAGCCATGCAGGACCCCAACCCGCAGGTCGCCGGGCAGGGCCTGCGCCGCCTGGCCGAAGCGGGCATCGAAGTCGCCAGCGGCGTGCTCGAAGCCCAGGCCCGTGGCCTGAACCCCGGTTTCCTGAAGCGCATGGAGCACGGCTTGCCGTTCGTGCGGGCCAAGCTGGCCATGAGCCTGGATGGCCGCACCGCCATGGCCAGCGGTGAAAGCCAATGGATCACCGGCCCTGCCGCCCGCTCTGCAGTGCAGCGCCTGCGTGCCCGTGCCAGCGTGGTACTGACCAGCGCCGCCAGCGTATTGGCCGACAACGCACGGATGACCGTGCGCGGCGCCGAGCTGGGCCTGGACCCCGACACCACCGCGCTGGCGCTGAGCCGCCCCCCGTGCGCGTACTGATCGATGGCCGCCTGCGCCTGCCACTGGACGCGCCGTTCTTCAAGGCTGGCCCGGCCCTGGTGGTAACCGCCAGGGGGAACGACCCGCGGTACGCCCAGGCTGGCCACGAGCTGCTCAGCCTGCCGGGCAGCAATGGCCAGGTCGATCTGCTCGCCTTGATGCAGGCGCTTGCAGCGCGTGGCGTCAACGACATCCTGCTGGAAGCTGGCGCGGGCCTGGCCGGCGCTTTTGCCCAATTGGGCCTGATCGACGAGTACCAGCTGTTCGTCGCCGGCACCTTCCTTGGCTCCCAGGCCCGTCCGTTGCTGGACTGGCCTCTGTCGAAGATGAGCGAAGCGCCACGGCTGAAAATTACCGAAATGCGTGCAGTGGGCGATGACTGGCGGGTCACGGCCATCCCTCTGTCGGCGCCCGGCGTATAATGCCGGGCTTGCCCTGCGCAACCCGTTTTTGAGGAAGTCCCCATGTTCACCGGCATCATCGAATCCATCGGCACCATCCGCAGCCTGACCCCCAAGGGCGGTGACGTGCGCGTCTACGTCGAGACCGGCAAGCTCGACCTGGGTGACGTCAAGCTCGGCGACAGCATCGCCGTCAACGGCGTGTGCCTGACCGCCGTCGAACTGCCGGGCGATGGCTTCTGGGCCGACGTCAGCGTCGAGACCCTCAAGCGCACCGCTTTCATCGACCTCAAGAGCGGCAGCAAGGTCAACCTGGAAAAGGCCCTGACCCCGACCACCCGCCTGGGCGGCCACCTGGTGAGCGGCCACGTCGACGGTGTCGGCGAAATCATCTCGCGCAGCGATAGCGCTCGCGCCATCCAGTTCCGCGTGCGTGCACCCAAGGAGCTGGCCAAGTACATTGCCCACAAGGGTTCGATCACCGTCGACGGCACCAGCCTGACGGTCAATGAGGTCAATGGCGCCGAGTTCGAGCTGACCATTGTCCCGCACACCCTGTCCGAAACCATCATGGCCGACTACCGCGCAGGGCGTCGGGTCAACCTTGAGGTCGATTTGCTGGCCCGTTACCTGGAGCGCCTGCTGCTGGGCGACAAGGCTGGCGAACCGAGCAAGGGCAGTGGCATTACCGAAAGCTTCCTGGCCGCCAACGGCTTCTTGAAATCCTGATTGAGAAGGGGGTGCCGCGTGGCGCTCAACAGCATCGAAGAACTGGTCGAAGACATCCGCCAGGGCAAAATGGTCATCCTGATGGATGACGAAGACCGTGAAAACGAAGGCGACATCATCATGGCGGCCGAGTGCTGCCTGCCTGAGCACATCAACTTCATGGCCAAGCACGCCCGTGGGTTGATCTGCATGCCGATGACCCGCGAACGTTGCGAAACCCTCAAGCTGCCGCTGATGGCGCCGCGCAACGGTTCGGGCTTCGGTACCAAGTTCACTGTGTCGATCGAAGCGGCCGAAGGTGTTACCACCGGCATCTCGGCGGCCGACCGCGCACGCACCGTGCAGGCCGCAGCCGCCAAGGATGCCAAGGCCGAAGACATCGTAAGCCCGGGCCACATCTTCCCGCTGATGGCCCAGCCCGGCGGTACCCTGGCACGCGCCGGCCACACTGAGGCCGCCTGCGACCTGGCGCGCATGGCCGGTTTCGAGCCGAGCGGCGTGATCTGTGAAGTGATGAACGATGACGGCACCATGTCGCGTCGCGCCGAGCTCGAAGTGTTCGCCGCCGAGCATGGCCTGAAAATCGGCACCATCGCCGACCTGATCCACTACCGCATGATCCACGAACGCACCGTGCAGCGCGTTTCCGAGCAGCCGATCGAGAGTGAGCTGGGTGAGTTCAACCTGGTCACCTACCGCGACGCCGTGGAAGGCGATGTGCACATGGCCCTGACCCTGGGCAAGGTCTGCGCCGAAGAACCGACCCTGGTGCGTGTGCACAACATGGACCCGCTGCGCGACCTGCTGCTGGTCAAGCAGCCTGGCCGCTGGAGCCTTCGCGCCGCCATGGCCGCGGTTGCCGAGGCCGGCAGCGGCGTGGTGCTGTTGCTGGGCCACCCACTGGATGGCGATGTGCTGCTGGCACATATCCGCGAAAGCGCAGGCGATGCACCGACCAAGGCACCGACCACCTACAGCACTGTGGGTGCCGGTTCGCAGATCCTGCGTGACCTTGGCGTGCGCAAGATGCGCCTGATGAGTTCGCCGATGAAATTCAATGCGATATCCGGATTCGATCTGGAAGTTGTAGAATACGTGCCCTCCGAGTGACTTGAGGCGGCGCTTGCGCCCTCACGCTCGAGTCCAAACCCTCCCGAGGCCGCCAGAGCGCGGCCTCGCTCTTGAAGATGAGAACATCGGAATGACCCTGAAGACCATCGAAGGTACCTTCATTGCCCCCAAAGGTCGCTATGCTTTGGTGGTTGGCCGCTTCAACAGCTTCGTCGTAGAAAGCCTGGTGAGCGGTGCCGTTGATGCCCTGGTACGCCACGGTGTCAGCGAAAGCGACATCACCATCATCCGTGCCCCGGGCGCGTTCGAAATCCCGCTGGTGGCTCAGAAAGTCGCCCAGCAAGGTGAATACGACGCGATCGTCGCCCTGGGCGCAGTGATCCGTGGCGGTACCCCGCACTTCGAATACGTGGCGGGCGAATGCACCAAGGGCCTGGCCCAGGTGTCCATGGAGTTCGGTGTGCCGGTGGCCTTCGGTGTCCTGACCGTCGACTCCATCGAGCAAGCCATCGAGCGTTCCGGCACCAAGGCCGGTAACAAAGGTGCTGAAGCTGCCCTGTCCGCTCTGGAAATGGTCAGCCTGCTGGCGCAGTTGGAGGCCAAGTGATTAGCGACGAAAGCGATCGTTTCAACCCGCGCGATCCAAAACCTGCGGATGCCGGCAAGCCATCGAAGAGCGCCAAGCGCCGCGAAGCCCGCAAGCTCGCGACCCAGGCACTGTACCAATGGCACATGGCTCAGCATTCGCTGAACGAGATCGAAGCGCAGTTCCGGGTCGATAACGATTTTACCGATGTAGATGGCGCCTATTTCCGCGAAATCCTGCATGGGGTTCCGGCCATCAAGAGCGAAATCGACAGCGCGCTGAAACCGTGCATGGACATCGCCCTGGAAGAGCTCGACCCGGTCGAACTGGCCGTATTGCGCCTGTCCACCTGGGAGTTCATCAAGCGTGTCGATGTACCGTATCGCGTTGTGATCAACGAAGGCGTAGAGCTGGCCAAGGTCTTCGGCGCCACTGACGGCCACAAGTTCGTCAACGGCGTGCTGGACAAGCTGGCACCTTCGCTGCGCGAAGCAGAAGTCAAGGCGAACAAGCGCTGATCCTGGCGCTGTCGAGCCATGGGTGAGTTCGAGCTGATCAACCATTACTTCGCCGCCGCGCCCTGTGCGCAGGGCGGTGAGGGCGTGGCGCTGGGCATTGGCGACGACTGCGCCTTGCTCGAGCTTGCCCCGGGCGAGCAGTTGGCGGTGTCTACCGACACCCTGGTTGCCGGGGTGCACTTCCCGACGGTCTGTGACCCGCGCTTGCTGGGGCAGCGCTCACTGGCCGTGGCGGCCAGCGACCTTGCAGCCATGGGCGCCAATGCCATCGGCTTCACCCTTGCCCTCACCCTGCCCGATGTCGGTCCCGACTGGCTCGCCGCCTTCGCCGACGGCCTCAGCCGCATGGCCCAGCGTTGCCGCATGAGCCTGATTGGTGGCGACACCACTCGCGGCCCCTTGAGCATCACCGTCACTGTTTTGGGCAGCGTCCCCGCTGGCCAGGTCCTGCGCCGCAGCGGTGCCCGGCCGGGTGACCTGCTGTGTGTGGGGGGCGTGCTGGGCAAGGCAGCCGGTGCGTTACCGTTGGTGCTGGGCGAGCGGGAAGCGCCTGCCGAGCAGGCCGAGCCCCTGCTGGCCCACTACTGGTCGCCGCTGCCTCAACTCGGCCTGGGCCGGCGCTTGCGCGGGCGGGCGACGGCGGCGCTGGACATCTCCGATGGCCTGCTTGCCGATTGTGGGCACATCGCCAAGGCCTCCGGCGTCGCCCTTGAGGTGAACCTGGCGCAGGTGCCAGTGTCTCCTGCACTAGAGGCCTTTCTCGGCCGCGACGCGGCGGTGCAGGCGGCGCTCACCGGTGGCGACGATTACGTATTGGCGTTCACCCTGCCGCCTGAGGCGCTTTCATCCCTGGCGGACGCCGGCGTACATGTCGTCGGCCGAGTGCTCCAAGGGCAGGGCGTGACCCTGCGTGACCCCCAAGGCCAGGACATCACTCCCGTACAGCGGGGCTATCAACACTTTAGGGAGACACCGTGACCGACCACCCCAACCAGGTGCCTGCGGAGTTCGTTCCGCCATCGGTCTGGCGCAACCCGTGGCACTTCATCGCTTTCGGCTTCGGTTCGGGCACGCTGCCCAAGGCACCCGGCACCTGGGGCTCGATGGTGGCCATTCCGTTCATCCCGCTGTGGCAGATGCTGCCCGATTGGGGTTACTGGCTGCTGCTGGGCATCACCATGCTGTTCGGCTTCTGGCTGTGCGGTAAAGTCGCCAATGACTTGCGCGTGCACGACCATGAAGGCATTGTCTGGGATGAAATGGTCGGCATGTGGATCACCCTCTGGCTTGTGCCGCAAGGGTGGCAGTGGATTCTGGCGGGGTTCCTGATGTTCCGCTTCTTCGACATCCTCAAGCCATGGCCGATTCGCTGGATCGATCGCCATGTGCACGGCGGTGTCGGCATCATGCTCGACGATATCCTGGCCGGCGTGTTTGCCTGGCTGGGCATGCAGGTTCTGGTGTGGGCGGTAGGCTGAGACAGGGAGCGCTTTGATGGCCATTCGGACTGTGCTGCTGGCAATTTTGTTCAGCGTTGCCCATGGGGCGCTGGCGGCCGAAGGCGTACCGAAACAGGTCCATCTGGTCAGTGAAGAGTGGTTGGACTACACCAATGCCGATGGTACCGGCGTGGCCTGGGATGTCTTGCGCAAGGTCTTTGAGCCTGCCGGCGTCAAGGTCGTGGCAAAGAGTGCCCCTTACAGCCGTGCCGTCGGGCTGGTCAAACGCGGTGAGGCCGATGCTTGGGTCGGGTCTTACAAGGATGAGAACGACGACAATCTCTACCCGCGTTGGCACTTCGACATGGACCACATCTATGCGCTGGGGCTTGCCAGCAAACCGGTGCCTACCTTGGACACCGTTGGTCAGTATCGCTTGGCCTGGGTGCGTGGCTACGATTACGGCAGCTACCTGCCGAACGTAAAGGAGTCGCGCGAGATCCAGCGCCGCGAAGGCATCCTGCCAATGCTTGAGCATGATCGCGTGGACTTCTACATCGATGCGCTGACCGAAGTTGACTACGTGCTTGGCCAAACCTCTCAGCCAGAACGGTTCCGGCGAACCCATGTCGCCGAACTGCCGTTGTACCTGGCCTTTGCCCGCAACGAGCACGGCAAGGCCCTGCGTGAACTGTTCGACAGACGCATGGCTGAACTGGTACGCAGCGGCGAGTTGAAGCCTATCTTCCAGCACTGGAAACAGCCGTATCCCTTTACTGCCGACAGCAAGCCTCAATAGCACCATGGGCTGCCACAGGCTAACCGAACATCGAACTTTTCGATCTTAACCCACGGTATTCAGCCAGCGCACAGGCGCTGACCTGCTGATACAATCGCTTCACGAGAATTTTCCTACTTATCCAGGAGCACAACGTGCCCGTCGTCTTTGTTGCCGCCTCTAAACTCCCGACCCCCTTCGCGACTTTCACCATGCATGGTTTCCTCGACGAAGCCACCGGCCGTGAGCACGTGGTGCTCAGCCTGGGTGACATCGCCGACGGTGAGCCGGTGTTGGGGCGCCTGCACTCCGAGTGCCTGACTGGCGATGCCCTGTTCAGCCAGCGTTGCGACTGCGGCTCGCAACTGGAAGCCGCCCTGCAGGCCATTGCCCGTGAAGGGCGCGGCGTGCTGCTTTACCTGCGTCAGGAAGGCCGTGGCATCGGCCTGCTGAACAAGATCCGCGCCTATGAGTTGCAGGATGGTGGTGCCGACACTGTAGAGGCCAACGAGCGTCTGGGGTTCGCTGCCGACCAGCGTGATTACGCGATCTGCCTGCCGATGCTCGAGCACCTGTGCGTGAAATCGCTGCGCCTGATGACCAACAACCCGCGCAAGGTCAAGGCGCTAACCGACATGAACATCAAGGTTGCCGAGCGCGTGCCGCTGCATACCGGGCATAACCCGCACAACCGTTACTACCTGGCGACCAAGGCCGACAAGCTTGGCCACATGCTGGGTAACGAACACCAGGGTGAGGTCCCCCAGGCGTGACCCGCAGCGAGGTGAAGCGGCGCCTGGCGCTGGCCTGGTGGCAATACCTGGCGGTTGGCCTGGTGCCGCTACCGGTGATGGCCTGGGCCTTTGGCGGTGGCGATGCGCTGATCCCGGTGCTGGCGATGCCGCTGTTCATCGCCGGTGCGGCAACCATGTTCCTCAGCCTGCCGCGT
Source organism: Pseudomonas sp. BNK-30 (assembly GCF_047456185.1). Lineage (NCBI taxonomy): Bacteria > Pseudomonadati > Pseudomonadota > Gammaproteobacteria > Pseudomonadales > Pseudomonadaceae > Pseudomonas > Pseudomonas sp. BNK-30. The sequence goes on along the minus strand of NZ_CP179904.1, from coordinate 4,213,543 downwards.
TTCGGCGCCTACAAGCGTGCTTTGATCGCCACCTCCAAGTTGCTTGGCACGGCTGAAGAGCCGGCTGCCTGGATCGAGTTGGCCCGGGTGCGGCGCATGGCCATGCTGTTCGCCTGTTTCCCTGCCTGGGTCGCCGCGCTGTCGGTGCTGGTAGGGCTCGAAGCTGTGCCGCAAATCCTCTTGGCGTTATCCACAGTGGTGGTGCTTTACCTCTACCGCATCCCGCGTCAGCTGGGGTGATGCGCCGCCTGCTCTGCCTGCTGGCGCTGCTGGCCTGCACCGTCCAGGCTGGCGAGCCTCTGCGCGTGGTCAGCCTTGCGCCTTCGATGAGCGAAATCATGCTTGAGCTGCAGGCCGATGACCTGCTGGTGGGCGTGCTCGACGGCGGCGAGCGCCCAGCGGCGCTGCGCCACCTGCCTTCGGTAGGGCGCCAGGGGCAACTGGACATGGAACGCCTGCTCAGCCTCAGGCCTGACCTGCTGTTGCTCTGGCCCGGCAGTGTGGCTCCGGCCCAGCGCGATCAGCTTACGCGCCTGGGTATCGCGACCTACAGTGCAGAACCCCACGACCTTGAGCAACTGCTTGAACAGATCGAGGCCATTGCCGTGCGTGTAGGGCGGGCACAGCAGGGGCGGCGTTATGTGGGAGGCCTGCGTGAACGGTTGCGGCAACTGCGTCAGCACTATCGGCGTGAACAGCCGCTACGGGTGTTCTATCAGGTCTGGGACCGGCCGCTGTACACCTTGGGTGGGCGACAGGTGGTGAGTGATGCCTTGGCGGTGTGTGGGGCGCGCAATATCTTTGCCGACCTGAGCCAGCCGGCACCGCAAGTGAATGTGGAATCAGTGCTGATGCGCGATCCGCAGGTGATTCTGGCTGGCGACCAGGGGCAGTTGGCAAGCTGGAAGGCCTGGCCAGATTTGGGCGCTGTGGCCGGTGATCGTCTGCTGGTGGTGCCGGACAAGGGCCTGGAGCGGCCCAGCGGGCAGATGATCGAAGCCACCGCCCGCTTGTGTGCGCTGCTCGAAGCTAAAGCGCCGGCGTCCAGGTGACGCTGAACAGGGCCGTGCGGCCCTCTTCGCGGTAGCCGTAGCTGGCGCCATCGTAGCTGTACAGCGCACGGCTGTAGCCTTTGTCCAGCAGGTTATCCAGCTTTAGTTCCAGCTTCAGCTCGTCGGTCGCTGCCCAGCTGCTGCGCAGGCCCAGCAAGCCATAGCCGCCGAGGCGGTTGCGGTTGGCCTCGTCGTCGTAACTGGCGCTGACGGCCTGCCAGCTGCCTCCTACCGTAAAACGCTCGAATTGACGGTCCAGGTCCAGGCTCAAGGTGCGCCTTGCGCGGCGGGCGAGGGTGTGGCCGCTGTCACGATCACGTGGATCGATCAACGCCAGGCCCAGCTGGCTGCGCCATTGGCCCCACTGTTGCTCCAGTGCCATTTCCACGCCGTTGATACGCGCAGAGGCCACATTACGCGGGATCGAGTCCTGGCCAAAGATAATCGCATCGCGCAGGTCAGTACGGTACAGCGAAGTTTCCAGGCGGCTGTCGCGGCTGAGCTGGCTGCGCCATTGCAGCTCGTAACTTCTGGAATGCTCCGGGTCCAGCTGCGGGTTGCTGTACTGCGGGTAGTACAAGTCGTTGAAGGTCGGCGCACGAAAGCCTTCGCTGTAGGACAGCAGCACATCGTTGTGCGTATTCAGCGGCACGGTCAGGCTACCGCTCCATGTGGTCTGGCCGCCAAACTGCTGGTTCTGGTCGCGGCGCACGCCCAGTTCGGTAGAGACGTGCTCGCCGCGCAAGCGATGCTGGATGAAAGCGGCGCGGTTCCAGCGGCTGTCTTCGCTGAAATCGGTGCTGGCGTGCACGCGGTCTTCGTACCAGTCGCCGCCGATCAACAGGTTCTGCCGCTCGCTCAGGGCCAGGTCGTTCTGCCAAGTGACCTGGTCGCGATAGGTGTTGAACACCGAGCGTTCGTCACTGAGCTTGTCGCGCTTGTCGTCGCGGTTTTCGCTATGGCCCAGCTCCAGGCGTGAATGCCACACGTCATTGAGCTGTGCATCGAAGTAAGTACCCAGGCTGCTGACGCTGAAGTCGGTGTAGGGCTTTTGCCCGAAGCTTTCGAAGGTGACCGGGTCGAAGCCACCGAACGGATTGTCGTACTCGCTGCGCCCTTGGCTGTCGAGCAGGTTCAGGCCGGCTTCGAAACGTTCGCCAAAGGTGTGGCTCAGGCTCAGGTTGAACGACTTGTTGCGGTAGGCATCATGATCGCCGTCGCTGGCGAAGGACGGGCCGGTCGAGTCGATGCCTGCTGTTTCGTCCAGGCTGGCGCCCAGGTTGAAGCGGGTGGCGCCCTCGCCTCCGGACAGGCCCAGGCTGCGTTGCCAGGTCTGGTTGCTGCCTGCCGCCATGCGCAGGCGCGGCTGCAGGCCCGTGCCGTTGCTGCGACGGGTGAAGATCTGAATGACACCGCCGATGGCATCGCTGCCGTAGATCGCCGAGCGTGAGCCGCGCAGCACTTCGACACGCTCGATCTGGTCGACGTGGAGAAACTGCAGGCCGCTGTCGCCCGAGGTGGCGTTGGCGATGCGCACACCGTCGACCAGTACCAGGCTCTGCGCGGCCTTGGTGCCGCGGATGAAGATACCCGGCAGGCTACCGCGGCCACCGGTGGGCGCGACTTGCACGCCTGGCACGCGGGCGAGCAGGTCGGTGACGCTGGTCGGTTGCAGGCGGTCGATGTCGTTGCGGGTGAAAACGGTGTTGGCGGCGCTGGTGGCGGTGCGTGATTCGACCTGGCGGTTGGCGCTGATCAGCACGTCGGTGAGCTTCAGGGCGTCGTCGCGTTCGGCGGCCAGAAGCGGCAGGGGCAGGCAGAGCAGGGTGGCGAAGGTTGAGGTTTTCATGGGCAGTACCAGTTTGCGAGGGCTGCGCCCTCGATCGCGACACAAGGCCGCTCCTACAGGATTCCGCGGTCCTGTGTAGGAGCGGCCTTGTGTCGCGATGGGCCGCAAGGCGGCCCCAGGGATTACAGGCCGAGCCTGGCCATGCGGGCCTTCACCGAAGCTTCGATGCCGGCCGCATCCAGCCCACATTCAGCCAGCATCTGCGCAGGCTTGGCGTGCTCGACATAGATATCCGGCAGGCCCAGGTGCAGCAGCGGCTTGATCACGGCCTGGCTGGCCAAAAACTCACCCACCGCAGCCCCCGCACCGCCCATGATGGCGTTCTCTTCGAGGGTCACCAGCAGCTCATGACTGCCTGCCAGCTCCAGCACCAGTGCCTCGTCCAGCGGCTTGACGAAACGCATGTCGACCACGGTGGCGTTGATTTTCTCGGCAACCTGCAGGGCTTCGGCCAACTGCACGCCAAACACCAGCAAAGCGACCTTTTCGCCCTGACGACGGATGACGCCCTTGCCGATTTCCAGCGGTTCCAGGTCACCACTGATCGGCGCGTTGGGGCCGGTGCCGCGTGGGTAGCGCACCGCTGCCGGGCCGTTGTACAGGTGGCCGGTGCTGAGCATCTTGCGCAGTTCGTTCTCGTCGCTGGGCGTCATCACCAGCATGCCCGGGATGCAGCGCAGGTACGACAGGTCGTAGCTGCCCGCGTGGGTCGGGCCGTCTTCGCCGACCAGGCCTGCCCGGTCAATGGCGAACAGGACGTCGAGGTTCTGTACCGCCACGTCGTGGATCAGCTGGTCGTAGGCGCGCTGCAGGAAGGTCGAGTAGATCGCGACCACCGGCTTGCTGCCTTCGCAGGCCATGCCCGCCGCCAGCGTCACGGCATGCTGCTCGGCGATGGCCACATCGAAGTAGCGCTCGGGGTAACGCTCACTGAAGGCAACCAGGTCGGAGCCTTCCTTCATTGCCGGGGTGATGCCCACCAGGCGGTTGTCGGCAGCGGCCATGTCGCACAGCCACTGGCCGAATACCGCAGAGTACTTCGGCCCGCTGGCCTTCTTCGGCGCGGCCGGCTTGTCGGCAGGCTCGAGTTTGGTGATGGCGTGGTAGCCGATCGGGTCGATCTCGGCCGGCGCGAAGCCTTTACCCTTCTTGGTCACCACGTGCAGGAACTGCGGGCCTTTGAGGTCACGCATGTTGCGCAGGGTGGCGATCATGGTCGGCAGGTCGTGGCCATCGATCGGACCGATGTAGTTCCAGCCCAGCTCTTCGAACAGGGTGCCGGGTACCAGCATGCCCTTGGCGTATTCCTCGGTGCGGCGGGCAATCTCCCAGGCACCTGGCAGGCGCGACAGCACCTTCTTGCTGCCCTCGCGCATGCTTGCGTAGGTGCGGCTGGAAAGAATCTTGGCCAGGTAATTGGACAGCCCGCCAACGTTGCGCGAGATCGACATGTCGTTGTCGTTGAGAATGACCAGCATGTCGGCGTTGACTTCCTGGGCGTGGTTCAACGCCTCGAACGCCATACCGGCTGTCAGGGCACCGTCACCGATCACTGCAATCGACTTGCGCGCGCTGTTCTGCAGGCGGGCGGCAATGGCCATGCCCAGTGCGGCGCTGATCGAGGTGCTGGAGTGGCCGACGCCAAAGGTGTCGTACTCACTCTCGCTGCGGCGCGGGAAGGCGGCGATCCCGTCCTTCTGGCGCAGGCTCAGCATGCGGTTGCGCCGGCCGGTGAGGATCTTGTGCGGGTAGGCTTGATGGCCGACGTCCCACACCAGCCGGTCGTCCGGGGTGTCGAAGACGTAGTGCAGGGCGATCGTCAGTTCGATCACGCCCAGGCCGGCGCCAAAATGCCCACCGGTCTGACCCACGGTGTAGAGCAGCTCCTGGCGCAGCTCGTCGGCCAGGTGCTCAAGGTCGGCTTCGGCCAGCCGGCGCAGGCCGGCAGGCGTGTCAGCGCGGTCGAGCAGCGGCGTGACCGGGCGTTCGCGGGGGATCTCTTGAAACGTCGTGGGCATCAGGCGAGTCGTTATAGATGTTAAGACGCGGCAGTTTACCCCATTGTGGGAAAAGTGCCCATTCGACCAGAGGTTGCAGCCCCCTGTGTGCGGGTTTGGAACCAGTGCTTCTTAATGGCGGCGTTCGACGATGTAGCGCGCCAACGCCCGCAGAGGTTCTGCGTTTTCACCAAACCCTTCAAGTGCGACCAGCGCCTGGTCGCGCAGTTCGATCGCATAGGCCTTGGCCGCTTCCAGGCCAAGCAGGGCCGGGTAGGTCGGTTTGTCACGGGCGATGTCGGCACCCTGGCGCTTGCCGAGGGTGGCGGTGTCGCTTTCCACGTCGAGGATGTCGTCCTGCACCTGGAATGCCAGGCCAATGGCCTGTGCATAAGTCTGCAGGGCGTCCAGCTGCGCCTGCTCGGCGCGGCCGCTGGCCAGGGCGCCAAGGCGCACGCTGGCTTCGATCAGCGCGCCGGTCTTGTGCCTGTGCATGAACTCCAGGGCCTGCTGGTCCAGCTTCACGCCGACCGAGCCAAGGTCGATGGCCTGGCCTCCGACCATGCCGGCAGGGCCTGCAGCTTTGGCCAGGGCCTGGACCATGGCCAGGCGGATGGCGTCGGGCTGCGGGCTCAGCCGGGGGTCGAGCAGGGCGCTGAAGGCCAGGCTCTGCAGGCCGTCGCCGGCGAGGATCGCACAGGCTTCATCGAAGGCTTTATGGGTGGTCGGCTGGCCACGGCGCAGGTCGTCATCGTCCATGGCCGGCAGGTCGTCGTGCACCAGCGAATAAGCATGGATCAGCTCCACCGCGCAGGCGGCGCCGTTGGCCTGCTCGGCCGGTGCGCCCAGCGCTTGGCAAGCCGCATAGGCGAGTAGCGGGCGCACGCGCTTGCCGCCGTTCATCACGCTGTAGCGCATGGCGGTGTACAGCCGCTCAAGCTCCTTGGTGGGCGCAATGAACAGGGGTTCAAGGGCCGCATCGACGCGCGCCTGGCTGCTGGCCTGGTAGGCGCCGATCATGCCTCTGGCTCCGCATCGAAGGGCTGAGCGGCGAGTTCGCCGTCGCGTTCCAGCAGTATCTGTACTTTTTGCTCGGCCTGGGCCAGGGCGCCCTGGCAATCGCGGGTCAGGGCGATACCTTGCTCGAAGGCGGCCAGCGAGTCTTCCAGCGACAACTCGCCGTTCTCCAGGCGTTCGACCAGCGCTTGCAGGTCGGCGAGGGATTGCTCGAAATCGATGGAGGCTTTTTTGCGGGCCATGGCGACGGGTCTCGGTGGCTGTTCAGAACGGCGCGACACTAGCAGAGCGGGGCGGGGGGAGCAAACTTGAGGGTGGTTTTTCCGGCCCACAGGTACAGCACAATGCCAGAAGGCTGTGCTGAACCTGTTGGAGCCGGCTTGCCGGCGATTGGGCCGCAAAGCGGCCCCGTCGATCAATCAGGCTGGCACAGCTTCCAGCTCCACCATTGCCTCGCGGCAGCGTGCCAGCTCGGCAATGGTCAGCACCGGCAGATTGTACTGGCGGGCATACACCGCCACTTGCTCGCCGCGGGCCATGCTGCCGTCGGGGTTCATCAGCTCGCACAGCACCGCTGCCGGGCGCAGGCCTGCCAGGCGAGCCAGGTCCACCGAGCCTTCGGTATGGCCGCGACGGGTCAGCACCCCACCATCACGCGCCCGCAGCGGGAACACGTGGCCGGGGCTGACGATATGCCGTTGCTGCGCCGTCGAGCGCAGCGCTGCTTCGATGGTGGTGATGCGGTCCTGGGCGCTAACGCCGGTGCTCACTCCTTCTGCCGCTTCGATGGTCACGGTGAAGCCGGTGCCATGGCGCGCCTGGTTGTTCGCCACCATCGGTGCCAGTTGCAGGGCGTCGACGGTGGCTTCGTCCAGGCACAGGCAGACGATGCCGCTGCAATCGCGAATCATCATGGCCATGGTCTGCAACGACAGGTTTTCGGCGGCGGCAACGATATCTGCTTCGTCCTCGCGGTCGTCATCGTCGAGCAGCAGCACGGGGCGGCCTGCCTGGAAGGCGGCGATGGCAGCGGACACATTGGGGAATTGCTGGTGATGCTTGGGGGACATGAAACGCTCCTCGTGAATGATCGATGAACGTCTCGGGGCGAACAAAATGCGCGCGCAAGGGCGCCCGAATGGCCCTCGCCTGACGCCTTCTTTCATCCGGACTATGACCGTCGGCTCTGGAGTCGCACCAGATCTGCTGACCCCCGGCATGGCCGGGGCGCTCGCGGGCTCATCTTTCGATTTACCGCCGGTGGGGACTTTCACCCCGCCCTGAAGACCGGGCAAGCATACCGCACAGCCTTACCCTGCTGGCAACCCTGTGGCCTACGACTTTCGAAGGGATCTGCCGCCAAACGCGAACGTATTAGTTATCTACCGCTCGCCCGCCAGTCATGGCTCTACCGTGGTGGCCTTCGCCACTCACCATCAAGGAAGTTTGCGCCATGTCCGACACTTATTCTTTTACAACAGCCGATGTGCATGCTGTGTTTGCATCTCTCGCCTCATCGTTGTTCGATAAACCACGTGACTACATAGACGGCGAGTTAAAGCCCAAGATGCTCATCATCGCCGGTGCCCAAGGCTCAGGTAAGACCTACCTCTTGGAAAACACGCTGCTTAAAGAAAGCAAGTACGCCAATTATGTCCGCCTGTACGAGACGCGCTTTCGCCAACTGCACCCGCACTATGAGGCCATGAAGGATAAAGGGGTGCTGCACGTTTATGAACATACCGAGCAGTTCATCTGGCAGTTGGGCACAATGATCTGTACCTACGCCATGCAGAACAGCTACAACATCATCATGGAAACCGCGCTTGATAGCCCTGTTTTCGCCGATTTTCCTCCTGTTGCGGCCCAGCAGGGCTACCAGGCCGAAGTCCACCTGATTGCGTGCCAGAAAGAATTCAGCCACTGGTCGACGCTTGACCGCGTGGTCGCCAGCGTGGGCGAAGAAGAGATAGAACGGGTCGTCAGCCTGGCGCAGATCGAACAAGCGCAGCTCAACGCCAGGTCGATTATCGATGCTTTCGAAAATGCCTGTACCCAAGTGCCGGGTGCGGAAATCGTCATCTATCAACGCGGCCTGGAGACCGGCAAGGAAAGCATGCCGGTCTGTCACAGCATCTGCACCGAGCACGGCGTGCTAACGCCCCAGGAAACTTACAACGGGAAAGCGTTTTTCCGTGCCCCGCATTTGAACGTGGACTTCAAGGTCTTGCGGGGCCCTGCTTCTGATTTTCCTTGTTCCTACATTCAATATGCCCAGGTTGTGCATGCCGGGTTGCTCGGCGCGAATCATCGACAGTCCATGGCCGAACTCAACTGCAAAACCCTGGGACGAGCACAGCGCCTGCTGCCCCAGCTCCCCGTCGATGTCTACCGGGAGTTGTGCCTGTATGTACTCAAGTACGCTCAGCCTTGATCGGGTAACGTTCAACGGGCATTGGCCGGGTCGGACATGCCTTCGACCACCCGGTGCAGTGATGCGGCCAGCATGGGGCCGTGTCCCAGTCCCGCGAAGCGCTCAAAGCGCACTTGTAACCCTCGTACCTTGAGCAAAGCTGCGGCCAGCGTTTGCGCTGGCCGCTGCGCGTCACCGGTCACCGGTGCGCGCGGGCTCGACGGTTCGTCGCCACCGCGCATGAGCAACAGCGTCGGTCGGTTATTGCCCAAGCGCTGCTGTAGCCCCTGCGCTTGCCGAACGATAGCTCCATCGTGCCACCACAACGACGGGCTGGCCGCCGCATAGTCGCTGAACGCTCCAGGCCGAGTGAACAACGCGTGCAACACCGCCAAGCCGCCATAGGAATGCCCCCACAGCGTCTGCCGCTGCGGGTCGATGGGTGCCACACCGGCTACCATCGGCCGCATGCGCTCGGTAAGCAAGTCCAGGAATGCATCCACGCCACCGCTGGGCAGGTGGGTCAGCGGATCGCGCTGTTCTGCAAGCCCGGCAATTGCCGGTGTGTAGTCGTAGGTACGCCCGGTTCGCTCGATGCGCTGCTCGGTCTGATACCCAACCGCCACCAGCAGTGGTGCCTGGCCCGCTGCGAGTTTGCCCAGTTGCGCACTGTCCAAAGCACCGAGTGCGGCATTGCCGTCGAGCATCCACAACACCGGATAACCTGCGGCGGGCGCCGGGCGGTTTGGCTTGCCGACCCACAAGCGGTAATGGCGCTGGCCATCGGTCGAGTCCAAGTCGAGGTGGCTGAAACGATAGGCCAGGTCCTGGCGCTGCAGCAGTGAAGTGTCCATCTTCTGCTCGCGTTGCGGCTGCGCCAGGGCAAGCGGGGCCGCAAGGGCCAACGCCAATGCCAGGGACAGGGTGATCTTGCTCATCAGGCGCCTCATCGATGCTTTGCAAGGAGCGCAAAGCGGGAGAGCCCAGATGATAATCAGTCCTGATTGAGCGTAAAGCGTATTAACTTTCTAAACATTCCTGGGCAACAGGCAGCAACAGGTGCAGGCAAAGGCCGGGATGACCATTGCTGGCCCACAGCCGGCCGCCTTGCAGTTCGACCGCGCGGCGGGCGATGGCCAGCCCCAGGCCGAAACCAGCGCCGCTGTCGGGCAAGCGCTGGTAGGGCTTGAAGATGCGTTCGAGTTCAGCGTGAGGCACGCCGGGGCCCTGGTCACTCAGGCGCAAATGCCAGCGGTCGCCCTCACGCCAGCCATCGAGGCTGACCCGGCCATCGGCAGGCGAATGGCGGATGGCATTGCGCATGAGGTTTTCCAGCGCCTGGGCCAGGCTGTCCAGATGGGCCTGCACCACGCATTCGATGCCGAGCGAGCAGGGCAGCCGTGCACGGTCCCAGCCGCTCTCGAAGCAGGCGTCCTGGCATAACGCTTCCCACACGGACACCATCAGCACCGGTTCGGTGCGTAACTGCGGCTGCTCGGTGTCCATCCAGGCGAGGTCCAGCGTGTCCTCGAGCAGCTTCTGCATGTCATTGACCTCGTGGCCCAGGCGCTCGCGCAACTGGGCGGGGGGCAAATCACTGTCATGGGCGATGCGCAGCCGCGCCAGGGGCGTGCGCAGTTCGTGAGACAAAGTACGCAGCAGCAGGCGTTGCTGCTCCAGGCTTTGGCGCAGGCGCCCGGCCATGTGTTCGAAGGCCTGCGCCAGTTCGCCCAATTCATCGCGGCGATCCTGCAGGGGCAGGCCAGGGCCGTCCAGGTCGTCCGCGCGCAAAGCATCAGCGCGGTCGCGCAGGCGGTTGAGCGGTACCACCAGGTGCCGGTAGATCGCCAGGCCAAGTAACAGCGCCAGCAGTGTGGGTGCAACGCCGTGAGTGATGAGGTGGGTCCAGGGGGTCAGGCCGGTGGGTAGCAGGCGCTCGGGCAGCTGCAACACCAGCCGGCCCTGTTCTGGATGCTGCGGGAACTCGATGCTGACGTAGGGCAGCTCATCCTGCAGGCGCCGGCTCATCGGCCAGTCGAGTTTGCGCATGAAGGTCAGGCGGCTGGCCTCGTCGACATTCAGCGGCGCGGTGCCGAGGCTTTGCAGGTGCGGCCCGATCAATGCCGCCCAGGTGTTCTCGGCGTGCTGCAGTTTTCTGCGAAAGGCTTCGGCGCCGGCCGCACCGCCTTGCTGCCAGGCCTGTTCAGCCTGCTGCGCATAGCGCGCCAGATAATCCTGGTCGGCCTGGGACAGAAAATAAGTGCTGCGCTCCACCGACAGGCCCCAGGTCCAGATCAGCCAGGTCATCAGCAGGCAGAAGCTGACTTGCAGTGCGGCCAGTTTCCACAGCAGGGGATGGCGGCGCATCACAGGTGTTCCGTGTCGACCAGGATGTACCCTTGGCCACGTACTGCCTGTATCTGCACATGCTGGGCACCGATATCGGCCAGCTTGCGGCGCAGGTTGCACACATGCACGTCCAGCCCACGGTCCAGGCGGGTGTAGGCGCGGTGCAATACGGTCTGGTAGAGGAATGCTTTGCTCAAGGCCTCACCGGGGTGGGCGCTCAAGGTGGCCAGCAAGCGAAACTCAGAAGCAGTGAGGCCGGCAGCCTTGCCGTGGTGAATGACATCCTGATGGTCCTGGTCGAGCATTACCTTGCCGGTTTCGCTTGGTGCCGCCGGCCTGCGGTCAAAGGCCACCCGGCGCATCAGAGCATCGACCCGCGCGTCCAGTTCCGCCAGGCTGAAGGGCTTGGGCAGGTAATCGTCCGCCCCGCGGGTAAAGCCACTGATGCGGTCCTGCTCGGCCCCCAGCGCCGACATCAGTATCACCGGAACTGCCTGCTGGCGGCGCAACTCGTCGAGCAGGCTGAGGCCGTCCAGGCCTGGCAGCATGATGTCCAGCAACACCAGATCGAAGCCATTGTGTTGCACCGCGTTCAACGCCTGAGGGCCGGTGGCGCAGGCGTTGACCACAAAGCCCCGGTTGAGGAAGTGGCGCTGGAGGTCCTCACGCAGGCGTGGGTCATCTTCGACGAGCAGGAGTGAGGTTGGCATTGGCAGTCTTGAATGAGAATTCGTATCAGTTGGCGATCATCCCATTGCAGGCAGGGGAAGGGCAATCGCCCCGTGCCGGGCCTAAGTGTTAAGAAGGTTAATCCTGCTGCACCCCTAGTTTTCGTCCGGTATCGTTCGCAAAAAGCAACGTGTTTCGTTTGCGATTAAATATCATTTGGGCGGAAGGTGTGTCATGAGCGGTTTCAAAGGTGTGGGAAGCCCCCGACGGGTGCGGGGCTGGCTGATGCTGGGGTTGTTGGCGCCGTTTTCTTTGTCGGCACTGGCCGAAACGGTCGCCAGTGAGGTTGCTGCGGACAGCTCGCTCGACCTGCCGGCGCTGACCATCGAAGGCAACCGCCTGTACGACATGCTGCCTTCGGAAGAAACCGGCGGTTACAGCGTCGACGCTGCCACGGTGGGCACCAAGACCCCAGCGTCGCTCAAGGAAATACCGCAGTCGGTCACCGTCTACACCCAGGACTACGTCAAAGACCGTCAGTTCGTGCACCTGGATGACCTGGCTAAGTACACCGCGGGGCTGCGCACCCTGACCAACGACAGCGGGCGGTCGTCGATCTATGCCCGTGGTTACGAGTACAGCGAGTTCAACATCGACGGCCTGCCGGCGCCCATGGCCAGTATTTTTGGCACCGTGCCGTCGCTGGCGGCATTCGACCGTGTGGAGATCATGCGCGGCCCGGCGGGGTTGTTCAGCAGCACCAGCGAGCTGGGCGGTATCGTCAACATGGTGCGCAAGCGCCCAACCGCCGATTTCCAGGGCCACGTCGAAGCCAGCTACGGCACCTGGGACACCAACCACGAAGAAATCGACCTGAGTGGGCCGCTGGATGATGCAGGCCGGGTGCGCGGGCGATTCGTTGCATCGCGGGACGACACCAATGGTGAAGTGGACTACAACGCCAATACCAGCAACAGCTACTACGGCGCGCTGGACATCGACCTTGATGACGACACCCAGCTATCGTTCGGCCTGATCCACGAAGTGAAGAACATCACCCCGCACAACGGCTACCCGGCAACGCTGTCTGGTGAGGTCCCGGATTTCAGCCATTCGAAGTTCCTTGGCGCTGACTGGAACTACTTCGACGGCAAGACCACCGACCTGGTTGCCGAGTTGACGCACCGCTTTGACAACGGTGGTTATGGCCGTATCGCCGCCCGTGGCTCGCACCGCGACACCAACTACCTCTATGCCTTCACTGCGACCAATGCCACCACCGGTGCCAACTCCGAGCGCGCCAGCGCCCGAGACTTCACCCAGGATACCTATTCGCTGGATGCCAGCTACAGCCAGCCGTTCGAAACCTTCGGCCAGGTCAGCGAATTCGTGGTGGGTACCGACTACAAGAACTACGACACCGAGTACCTCAACGGCACCACCAACCTGGGGGCCATCAACGTCAACAGCTACTCGCCGACCCAGTTCGCCAAGCCGTCACCGAACTACAGCACCGAAACCGGTATGCAGGAGGAAGAGTACGGCCTGTACTCCAAGGTCACCTTCCGCCCGGTCGAGCGTTTGGCGCTGATTGCTGGTGGCCGCTTCAGCTGGTATCGCGGTGATTTCTACACCACTACCCTGAGCACTGCTTCGACTGTCGATGACAACAAACGCGTGGATGGACGGTTCACACCGTACGGTGGCGTGGTCTACGACCTGACCGAAAACCATGCGCTGTATGCCAGCTATTCGCAGGTATTCAAGCCGCAGTCAGATACCGACAGCAATGGCCGCGTACTCAAACCGCGTGAAGGCGAGCAGTATGAGTTTGGCCTCAAGAGCAGTTACTTTGGCGGCGACCTCAATACGCGTGTCTCGGTATTCCGTTTGACCGACGAGAACCGCGCCAGCACCGAATATGATGAAGATGGCGTAGACACCGGTTTCTCCGTGGCATCGGGCAAGACCCGCGTGAAGGGCGCCGAGGTGGAAGTCAGCGGCAAGCTGACGCCGAACTGGGAGCTGCTGGCGGGCTACACCTGGATGGAAACCGAAACCCTCGACGGTGATGCCGAAACTACCTTCTTCATCATGCCGCGCAACCAGGCGTCGCTGTGGAGCAAGTACACCATCAGCCAAGGGCCTTTGACCGGGCTGGCCATTGGTGGCGGCGTCTCGGCGATGAGCAACTTCCATTCCGAGAGCGGCGGCGTGCGCATCGACGCACCGGGCTACGCCACGGTGGATGCGATGCTGTCGTACCCGGTCACCTCGAAGCTGACGGCCACCTTCAACGTCAACAACCTGTTCGACCGCGATTACCTGTCGCGGGTGGGGTCGACTTCGACGTTCAACTTCTATGGGCCTTCGCGCAGCATGATGGTTGGTGCACGTTACGATTTCTGACGTATTTCCCAGGAAATATTCAGATTTTTACCGTTGCTTGTAGTCCATTTCTGAAATAGCTTGCTACCGCCTTTTCGGCATTGTGCTGCTTTTCTCTGCGGCCTAGTCTGGGCCCGTCGTTGCCAAATCAGCGACCGGGCCTGCAAGCCCGCACAGAAAACGCATGCTTATCACCGAAAGCCAATGGTTTGCCATTGAGCACGCTTGACGGTGGCTGCGTACGGGAGGTTTTCGAACCTGCCGGTTTTCGTTCTCTGTCCGGTCTTGCAGACCCGTACGTGGCCGCCACCCATCACACTGCAAGTCATGAGTGCGGCTCTAGTGAATCCACAGAGGGCTACGCCATGCTTAAAATTGTCCCCGACCCACCCCATGATAATCGTTCCCTTGAAGACACCCTGATCCAGGCCGCGGACTATGCGCTGTGCGCCACGACTGTGGTGCACCAGGCGCTGCTGCACCCCAAATCCCCGGTATCGATCTTGATGATGACCTCGCTGGATGAAATGGAGGCGCTACGGGTTTTGCTCGAATCGGCGCTGATCCAGGTGCAGATGCCCACAGGCCCTCGGACCTTGCATTAAGGCTTAAATGATCTGCCGCCTGAGCCGGCCCACAGGGCTCAGCAGCGCTGCGGGCATTGTAGGAGCCGGCTTGCCGGCGATGAGGCCAGGCCGGGCAGCGGAAATTTCAAGGAGACCTCGACGCTGACGGCCACCTTCAACGTGAACAACCTGTTCGACCGCGATTACCTGTCGCGGGTGGGGTGGATTTCGACGTTCAACTTCTATGGGCCTTCGCGCAGCATGATGGTTGGTGCACGTTACGATTTCTGACGTATTTCCCAGGAAATATTCAGATTTTTACCGTTGCTTGTAGTCCATTTCTGAAATAGCTTGCTACCGCCTTTTCGGCATTGTGCTGCTTTTCTCTGCGGCCTAGTCTGGCCCCGTCGTTGCCAAATCAGCGACCGGGCCTGCAAGCCCGCAGACGAATCCCAGCGCTATCCGAGGTGCCTAGTGTCGGCAGCTTCGGCCAATGGTGGCTGCGTGCTGGAGATCTTCGGATCTGCCGGTTCTCGTCTGTCCGGTCTTGCAGACCTGCACGTAGCCGCCACCCATCAAATGCAAGTGATGTCGTGGTGGTCCATCAGGACGCAGACGAGATTACATCATGCTTAAAATTGTCCCCGACCCACCCCATGATAATCATTCCCTTGAAGACACCCTGATCCAGGCCGCGGACTATGCGCTGTGCGCCACGACCGTGGTGCACCAGGCACTGCTGCTGCACCCCAAGTCCCCGGTATCGATCTTGATGATGACCTCGCTGCATGAAATGGAGGCGCTACGGGTTTTGCTCGAATCGGCGCTGATCCAGGTGCAGATGCCCACAGGCCCTCGGACCTTGCATTAAGGCTTAAATGATCTGCCGCCTGAGCCGGCCCACAGGGTTCAGCAGCGCTGCGGGCATTGTAGGAGCCGGCTTGCCGGCGATGAGGCCAGGCCGGGCAGCGGAAATTTCAAGGAGTTTGAGCAATGACCACTCACACGACCAAATTCACTGTCGGCAAGACCACCTTCTTCCAGGGTGAAGACCACAGCCACCCACTGTTCCGCATCGAAGCCGGCATTCCATGCCAGGATGCCCGCGAACAAGCGTCGGAGTTGATGGGTTATGTGCGGGAGCTGACCATAATTGGCCTGATGGATGAGAAACCCATGATGATCTGGGCTTCGCATTACCTCAGTGCCATGGCCAAGGCGCTGATGGATGATGCCGAGTTGGGCATGATGCATTAACAGCAGGCATTAAAAAGCCGGCTTGTGGCCGGCTTCTCGGGGACGCTTCCGGCTAATTTATGGTAAGCCGCAACCGCCTTAACTGTGTGGCCATCAAGGGCCTGAAAGAGATGGCGAACGTTCGTGTGAAACGTTGCCGAGCCCTCTGGACTGCGGCTTGCGCCGGTCGGGGCTGAATGTGGCGCGTAGCATACAAGGGCCTGCCCAGGATGCCCAGCAAAAAATGGCACAGGGTGTTTCATTCGGGGCGTTGCTGAGAAAAATGCGACCAGTGGAAAACCCAGCCGAGTATCTTCAAGTGCTGTGCCTGGCGCTGGGCAGGGGTGAAGCGTTCCACGGTGTAGTTGCGCCGGTCATGGCTGTGCAGGCACAGGGTGCCCTTGTGGCCGAGGCTGAGGCTGTTCACCCTGAGTGCGCCATTGTGCAGCAGGGCATAGGTTTCACCGTCCTTGACCCGGGTCTGGCTGACGTCAATGGCCAGTATCGCGTCGCGTGGCACCCACGGCGCCATGTTTTGGCTTGGCATGGCCAGGCAGACGACATTTTCTGTTGCCACGCCTAAGGCCTGCAGCGCTTCAACCGGGAGTTGCAGGTATTTGCCGTCGAGAGTTACCAGCTTGCCGTCGTGCACTTGCTGAAACGGCACTTGCAAGAGCCGGGTGGCCCGGGTCGATAGCGAGGTGGGCGAATTGTCCGAGGCGGGCGGCAGGGTGCAGGTGCGCAGGATCGAGCTGGGGTGTTTGGGGCCTTCGCCACAGCGTAGCCAGCGGCGGTGAACGCAGAACAGGTCGGCCAGTTCGTCCAGGCGAGCCAGGGGAACGCCGCGTTTGAACCAGTTGTTGACGTGCTGGGGCGTCACACCGCGCTGGGCGGCGAAGTCGGAAGAGGTCAGGCCACACTCGTGGAGGAGGGCCTTGAGGCGGTCACCGGAGGTTTTCATGCAGCCGAGTGTAGCGGCGCGGTGCCAGTAGGGATATGAACCGGGTGTTGACGTGATGTGTACGAAAAACGCCTAACGGTAGGACGCTGGATTAGGACTGCGTAGGATTTTTTACCATTGCAGCGCGCACACAAAAAAGCCCCGCCGAAGCGGGGCTTGGTGCAACCGGTATCAGCCCTTGTAGGCAGCGACCGATTTGATGATCGCGGCGCGGGCGGCGTCGGCGCCTTCCCAGCCTTCGATCTTGACCCACTTGCCCTTCTCGAGATCTTTGTAGTTCGCGAAGAAGTGTTCGATCTGCTGGATCAGCAGTGCTGGCAGGTCAGTGTATTCCTTCACGTCAACGTACAGCTGCGACAGCTTGTCGTGCGGAACAGCGATGACCTTGGCGTCGCCGCCGCCGTCGTCGGTCATGTTCAGAACGCCGACCGGGCGGGCGCGGATGACCGAACCTGGGGCGACCGGGTAAGGCGTAACCACCAGCACGTCCAGCGGATCACCGTCGTCGGCCAGGGTGTTCGGGATGAAGCCGTAGTTGGCCGGGTAGAACATCGGGGTAGCCATGAAGCGGTCGACGAACAGGGTATCGCTGTCCTTGTCGATTTCGTACTTGATCGGCGCGTGGTTGGCCGGGATCTCGATGGCGACGTAGATGTCGTTCGGCAGGTCTTTGCCAGCCGGAATCTTGCTGTAGCTCATTGGGCAGTGCCCCCGTGTTTGATCAAAAAAGTGGCGGCGATTATAGGCACATTCGGCCTGGGCATGCCACGCCCGACCTGATGCGCGGGCGCATCAGACGTGGCTTTCGCGGTAGTCAGGGTGTTCGGCCTGCAACCGCGTCAGGCGCGCCAGAGGGTCCTGGCGGTAGAACAGTGACAGTTGCCGGTACACCTGTGGATAAGCCTGCTGCAAGAGGTCGGGCGCGCTGAAGAAGTACTCGCTGGTGACGGCAAAGAATTCTGCCGGGTTTTCGGCCGCATAAGGGTCGATGGCCGTTTGCGTTTCAGGGTCGGCGTCCAGCTGGCGGTTGAGGTCGTCATACGCCTGCTGCATGGCCGTGGCCCAGTCTTCAACCTGCATGTCGCTGTGCAGCGGTGGCAGGCCATTGGCATCGCCATTGAGCATGTCGAGCTTGTGCGCCAGCTCGTGGATCACCAGGTTGTAGGCTTCCCAGCCGCCGCTGGCCAGCACCCCGGCCCAGGCCATGATCACCGGGCCCTGCTGCCAGGCCTCACCGCTGTGTTCACCATCCCAGACATGCTCCACGCCACTGGCGTCGCGATGGCGCTGCGGGCTCTTGAAGTCGTCCGGGTAGAGGATGATCTCGTGAAAACCCTGGTACCAGTTGAGTTCCCCCAGGTGCAACAGCGGTAGCTGGGCCTGGGCGGCGAGGAACAGGCGTTGCTGGTCATCCAGCTCGACGCCGGGCAGGGTGGTCAGGTGCTTGTCGAGCAGGAACAGGATGCAGGCATCACGTAGCCGACGGTCTTCGTCGTCGCTGATGCCGTCGAGCATCGGCAGGCGTTCACGGATCACCTGCCATTGCTGTGGATCGACCGGGTAGCGCGCCAGCGTGCGCTTGCGCCGCCAGGCGCTGAAGGACCACATGGCGTTTGTCAGTGTGCCTTGGCGGTGCGGCCCAGGCGGCCGCGCAGCAGGCCCAGGACCATGGGTACCAGCGACAGGAAGATGATGCCGACCACCATCAGCGAAAGGTGCTGCTTGATGAATGGCACGTTGCCGAAGAAGTAGCCGAGGGTCACCAGGCCACCTACCCACAGCAGCGAGCCTGCAACGCTGAAGGCCAGGAAGCGCGGGTAATGCATGTGGGCGATGCCCGCGACGAACGGCGCGAAGGTGCGCAGGATCGGCAGGAAGCGCGCCAGGGTCACGGTTTTGCCACCATGGCGTTCATAGAATTCATGGGTGCGCTGCAGGTAGTCGCGGCGGAAGATTTTCGAATCGGGTTTGTTGAAAAGCCGTTCACCTGCCGTTCGCCCGATCACGTAATTGGTGCTGTCACCCATGATTGCCGCAGCCATCAGCAGGCCGGCCAGCAGCACCGGGTCCATGCCGCCACCTGCGGCCACGGCGCCGGCGATGAACAGCAGTGAATCACCCGGCAGGAAGGGCATTACCACCAGGCCGGTCTCGCAGAAAATCACGGTGAACAGGATGGCGTAGATCCAGGGGCCGTAATTGGTGACCAGCAGATCAAGGTAGGCATCGAGATGCAGGATGAGGTCCAGCGGGTTGAAATCCATGTACAGCACCTGTGTTCTTGACCCGCAGCTACGGGCGAGCGGACTTGCGGTAGGGTAAATTTTCAGACATGCCAGGAGCAGGCATTATACGGCCAAGTCGCGAGGATGCCCGGAGAGTTTGTAGCGGGGGGTTACTGAGGGTGCAGGTACCGGCCCGATCGCCGGCCAGCCGGCGCCCGGGCCAGTACTGATCAGTCTTGGCTGATCGGCAAGATGTAGCTTTCGAACTCGGTATCCTTGCGAAAACCGATGGATTCATAGGTCCTCTGCGCCACCTCGTTGTTGGCGCTGGTCGAAACCCGCATGCGCACGGCCTGGGTATCCTTGGCCATTTTCTTGGCTTCACGGATCAGGTGGTCAGCCACCAGCATGCGACGTGAGTCTTCGGCCACATAGATGTCATTGAGAATCCATACCCGCTTGAGCGACAGCGACGAGAAGCTCGGGTAGAGCTGGCAGAAGCCCAGCAGTTTGGCGTCGTCATCGTCCGGCAGTGCCAGGTAAATGACCGACTCGTCGCGTTTGAGGCGCGTTTCCAGGAATTTGCGCGAGCTGTCCGGGTATGGCAGTTGCCCATAGAACTCGCGGTATCGGACGAACAGCGGGGTGAGCAGGTCGAGGTGTTCCAGGGTTGCCTTGATAATGCGCATGTGCGGCCCTCAGAGTCCATTTGGGAAACAGCGGAATGCCAGCAGCTTTCAATCGCATGCTGCCCAATGCCGGCCAGAAGCGCAATCCGCCGTCCGTGACATGTTCTTTACCCTTCACCGAGTAGGAAATTGCCCTTTTGATTAGAGGTGTTTTCACTGTCGATGGTATGGACCTCCGCTTCGTCCTTGAGGTTCACGCCAGACAGCTGTCGGCGACAGGCCTCGCGCATCAGGTATAGCAGGCGATGCGCGGCCATGCCGTAGCTCAGGCCTTCCAGGCGCACGTTGGAGATGCAGTTGCGGTAAGCGTCGGTCAGGCCCACCTTCGGCGCGTAGGTGAAGTACAAGCCCAAGCTGTCGGGTGAACTGAGCCCGGGGCGCTCGCCGATCAGCATTACGGTCATGCGCGCCCCCAGCAGTTGGCCCACTTCGTCGGCCACGGCTACCCGGCCTTGCTCCACCAACACCACCGGTGCGCTGGTCCAGCCATCGGCAGCGGCCTGTTCCTCGAAACGGGCCAGGAACGGCAAGGTATGGCGATGCACGGCCAGGGCCGAGAGGCCGTCGGCCACCACGATGGCAAGGTCGCAGCCGCCAGGGTTGGTCTGGGCGTGCTGGCGCAATTGCTCCACCGAGCGCTCGTTCAGGCGCCGGCCCAGGTCCGGGCGTTGCAGGTACTGGTTGCGGTCGCTGGCGGCGCTGTGCAGTACCAGGCTGTCACGCCCGCGTTCCTTCAATTGTTCGCTCAGTGCCGTGTGGTCGAATGCCAGGTGCACGGCATCGCGGGCCTGGGCGTGGGCGAACTGGAAGTCCAGCTGGGCGCTGGTTGGCAGGCTGATGCCGCTGCGGCCAAGGGCGATACGCGCCGGCGTCAGGTTGCGCAGGGCCAGCCAAGGATTTTCGGGGGTGGGTATCTGACGGTCCATGGTCACCTCTATGCCAGCTGTGCCAAGGCCTGGCGGAACGCCGGCGGCAGGTTGTCGCCGAAGCGTACCCGGCCATCGGCCTGGGTGAATATACCGGTGCGCTGCAACCAAGCCTCGAACTCAGGCCCGGGTTTGAGGCCCAGTGTCTGGCGCGCATAAAGCGCGTCATGGAACGAGGTAGTCTGGTAGTTGAGCATGATGTCGTCGGAGCCGGGGATGCCCATGATGAAGTTGATCCCGGCCACACCCAGCAGGGTCAGTAGGGTGTCCATGTCGTCCTGATCGGCCTCGGCGTGGTTGGTGTAGCAGATGTCGCACCCCATCGGCACGCCCAGCAGCTTGCCGCAGAAGTGGTCCTCAAGGCCGGCACGGATGATCTGCTTGCCGTTGTACAGGTACTCGGGGCCGATGAAGCCGACCACGGTGTTGACCAGAAACGGCTTGAAATGGCGGGCCACGGCATAGGCGCGAGTTTCGCAGGTTTGCTGGTCGACGCCGTGGTGAGCGTTGGCCGACAGGGCGCTGCCCTGGCCGGTTTCGAAATACATGAGGTTCTGCCCCAGCGTGCCGCGCTTGAGCGACAACCCGGCCTCGTAACCTTCCTGCAGCACGTTGAGGTTGATGCCAAAGCCGGCGTTGGCCGCCTCGGTGCCGGCAATCGACTGGAACACCAGGTCCAGCGGCACGCCGCGGTTGATTGCCTCGATCGAGGTGGTGACGTGGGTCAGTACACAGGCCTGGGTGGGAATGTCATAGCGCTGGATGATGGCGTCGAGCATTTCCAGCATGGCGCAGATCGAGGCGATGCTGTCGGTGGCAGGGTTGATGCCGATCATGGCGTCGCCGTTACCGTACAGCAGGCCATCGAGAATGCTGGCGGCAATCCCGGCCGGCTCGTCAGTGGGGTGGTTGGGCTGCAAGCGGGTCGACAGGCGCCCGCGCAAGCCCATGGTGCCGCGAAAACGGGTGACTACACGGATCTTCTGCGCCACCAGTACCAGGTCCTGTACGCGCATGACCTTCGATACAGCAGCGGCCATTTCCGGGGTCAGGCCAGGCGCCAGGGCGCGCATGCTGTCCTCGTCGGCTTCGTCACTGAGCAGCCAGTCACGCAGGCCGCCGACGGTGAGGTGGCTGACCGGGGCGAAGGCCTGGGCGTCGTGAGTGTCGATGATCAGGCGGGTAACTTCGTCCTGCTCGTACGGGATGAGCGCTTCGCTGAGGAAGTGGCTGAGCGGAATATTGGCCAGTGCCATCTGCGCCGCCACCCGTTCACCGTCGTTGGCGGCAGCAACGCCAGCCAGGTAATCCCCGGAACGTGCGGGGCTGGCTTTGGCCATCACGTCCTTGAGGCTGTCGAAGCGGTAGACCAGGTGGCCTACCGTGTGTACGAAACTTGCCATACAGAATCTCCAGAGTGCCGCGGGCGTGCCCGCGGCAGGTGTCGGCAATCAGTGCAGGGCCTCTTCGGCCTTCTGGATCGCGGCGAATTCCTCTTCCGGTGTACCCGCAACCAAGTGGTGGCGGCTGTAGAACGCAAAGTAGGCAATCAGTACTGCATAGATCACTGCGGCGCCAATCACCACCCGTGGGTCGACCAAAAAGCCTGCGACCACGGCGATGCATGCCAGCACCAGGGCTACGCCCGAGGTGAAGATGCCACCAGGGGTGCGATAGGGGCGTTCCATCTTGGGCCGGCGGATGCGCAGGGTGATGTGCGCGGCCATCATCAGTACATAAGACAGCGTCGCACCGAACACCGCAACCAGGATCAGCAGGTCGCCCTGGCCGGTCAGTGACAGGCCGAAACCGATGATGCCAGGGATGATCAGGGCCAGTACCGGGGCCTTGCTCTTGTTGGTTTCGGACAGCTTGCGCGGCAGGTAGCCGGCGCGGGAAAGGGCGAAGATCTGCCGCGAATAGGCATAGATGATCGAGAAGAAGCTGGCAATCAGACCGGCCAGGCCAACCAGGTTGACGAAGCCGCCCATCCAGGTGGAACCGCCATACGCCTTGGAAAGTGCTTCTACCAGTGGGTTACCGGAGGCTTTGAGCGCTTCGGAGCCCGCACCACCCGGGCCTACCACGAGGATCAGCAGGGCAAACGCCAGCAACACCAGCATTGCGCCAATCAGGCCGCGTGGCAGGTCACGTTTCGGGTTCTTGGTTTCCTCGGCCGCCAGCGGCACGCCTTCTACCGCCAGGAAGAACCAGATCGCGTAGGGTATTGCCGCCCACACGCCAACATAACCGAACGGCAGGAAGCTGCTGGCGCCGACCGCGTCGGTCTGGGCGATGTCGAACAGGTTCGCCGCATCAAAATGGGGCACCATGCCCACAAGGAAGACAGCCAGGGCGATGGCGGCGACGGCGGTGATGATGAACATCAGCTTCAGGGCTTCACCGACCCCGAAGATGTGGATGCCGATAAAGACGATGTAGAACGCCAGGTAGATCATCCAGCCGCCAATGCCGAACAGGGACTGGCAGTAGGCACCGATGAACACCGCGATGGCTGCCGGAGCGATGGCGTACTCGATGAGGATCGCCGTGCCTGTCAGAAAGCCGCCCCACGGCCCGAAGGCGCTGCGGGCAAAGCCATAGCCGCCCCCGGCGGTAGGGATCATCGAGGACAGTTCGGCCAGCGAAAAGCACATGCACAGGTACATGGTGGCCATCAGCAGGGTGGCAAGGAACATGCCGCCCCAGCCACCTTGGGCGAGGCCGAAGTTCCAGCCGGCATAGTCGCCGGAGATCACGTAGGCGACGCCCAGGCCCACCAGCAGGACCCAGCCGGCGGCGCCTTTTTTCAGTTCACGTTGCTGGAAATAGTCCGAACCGACCTTTTCGAAATCGACGGAAGCGCCTGCCGGTGCGCCGGAGGATTGATCGCTTGGCATAGTTTCACCTGTTCTTTTTCTTGGTGGCCGGAAGGGTTCCGGCCGATGGTGATGGGTACTGCAGGAAGCGAGCCATGCAAGCTACAAGCCGCAAGCTACAAGCCTGAAGAAAAAGCAGGTCGGCGTTCTATCCGCTTTTTCTTGCAGCTTGCAGCTTGCCGCTGCCGCTTAGAAGAAGCCCAGCGGGTTGATGTCGTAGCTCACCAGCAGGTTCTTGGTCTGCTGATAATGGTCGAGCATCATCTTGTGGGTTTCACGGCCCACGCCGGACTTTTTGTACCCGCCGAACGCGGCGTGCGCCGGGTACAGGTGGTAACAGTTGGTCCATACGCGGCCAGCCTTGATGCCGCGGCCCATGCGGTAGGCGCGGTTGATGTCGCGGGTCCATACACCGGCGCCAAGGCCGAACTCGGTGTCGTTGGCGATGGCCAGTGCCTCGGCTTCGTCCTTGAAGGTGGTGACGCTGACCACCGGGCCGAAGATTTCTTCCTGGAACACGCGCATCTTGTTGTTGCCTTTGAGCAGCGTCGGCTGGATGTAGTAACCGGTCGCCAACGCGCCTTCCAGCTTCTCCACCTTGCCACCGGTCAGCAGTTCGGCGCCTTCATCCTGGGCGATCTGCAGGTACGACAGAATTTTTTCGAACTGCTGTTGCGAAGCCTGGGCGCCGACCATGGTGTCGGTGTCGAGCGGGTCGCCGCGCTTGATCTGCAGCACCTTCTTCATCACCACTTCCATGAACTGCGGGTAGATCGACTCTTGCACCAACGCCCGCGACGGGCAGGTGCATACCTCGCCTTGGTTGAAGAACGCCAGCACCATGCCTTCGGCAGCCTTGTCGATGAAGCTCGGCTCGGCCTGCATGATGTCTTCGAAGTAGACGTTGGGTGATTTGCCGCCCAGTTCGACGGTAGACGGGATGATGTTCTCGGCGGCGCATTTCATGATGTGCGAGCCGACCGGGGTAGAGCCGGTAAAGGCGATCTTGGCGATGCGCTTGCTGGTGGCCAGTGCTTCGCCGGCCTCGCGGCCATAGCCCTGGACTACGTTGAGCACGCCGGGCGGCAGCAGGTCGCCAATCAGCTCTACCAGCACGGTGATGCCCAGCGGGGTCTGCTCGGCCGGTTTGAGCACCACGCAGTTGCCAGCGGCCAGGGCCGGCGCCAGTTTCCAGGCGGCCATCAGGATCGGGAAGTTCCACGGGATGATCTGCCCGACCACGCCCAGTGGCTCATGGATGTGATAGGCCACGGTATTTTCGTTGATCTCGGCGGCACCGCCCTCTTGGGCGCGTATGCAGCCGGCGAAGTAGCGGAAGTGATCGACCGCCAGCGGGATGTCGGCGTTGAGGGTTTCGCGGACCGGCTTGCCGTTGTCCCAGGTTTCGGCGATGGCCAGCACTTCCAGGTTCTGCTCGATGCGGTCGGCGATCTTCAGCAGCACGTTGGAGCGTTCCTGCACCGAGGTGCGGCCCCAGGCATCGGCGGCTGCGTGGGCGGCGTCGAGCGCCTTGTCGATGTCTTCGGCAGTGGAGCGGGGGAATTCAGCGATCAGCTTGCCATTCACCGGGGAGGTGTTGTCGAAATACTGCCCCTTGACCGGAGCTACGAATTCACCACCGATGTAGTTGCCGTAGCGGCTCTTGAAGGAAACCTTCGCGCCTTCGGTACCGGGATGTGCATAACGCATGGTGTGTCTCCTGGTTAATTGTGTTTGTTGAGGAGTTGGAAAGCGTAGAGCAAAGGTTGGGCCAGCGTGGGGAGGGCCATTGGAATCAAGGGTTTGCGCAGTTTCTGGATGAGCCTGCAGAGGGGGTTGTCCCAGAAGTGGCACGGCCTGGGTGACACTTTGTACCGTTTGCGACACGCTTGATTGCGGTGCATTGCAAAGCCCGGGCGGGTGGAGGATGCTGGCAGGACGCTCTATCTGCGGAGAACAAAAACCAATGCAGAGCCACCACCTCAGTCGGCATGCCCAGCAAGTGCATACCGTTGCCCACGGCGAAGCCGGCGGTGCCGGTAGCGACCCGTCGATTGCCCGATCCTGGCTGCGATGCCTGGAGGACTATCATCTTGATCCCGAGGTGCTTGCGGCGCCGGTCGTGCTGGAACACGGCCGCCTGCTCGAAAGCCGTGAGCGCCTGAACCAGGTGCTGAAAATCGCCGACAATGAAATGAACAGCCTGCACCAGCAGCTATCAGGTGCCGGGCACGCGGTACTGCTGACCGATGCGCGCGGTGTCATCCTCAATTGTGTCACCGCACCCAGCGAACGGCGCATTTTCGAGCGTGCAGGGTTGTGGTTGGGCGCTGACTGGAGCGAGGCGCGCGAAGGCACCAACGGCATCGGCACCTGCCTGGTCGAGCGCCAGGCGCTGACCATCCATCAGAACGAACACTTTCGCGGGCGGCACACCGGGCTGACCTGTTCGGCCAGCCCTGTTTTCGACCCGCATGGCGAGCTGCTGGCAGTGCTCGATGTGTCATCGGCGAGGCCGGATGTCTCGCGTCAGAGCCAGTTTCATACCATGGCGCTGGTCAACCTTTCGGCAAAGATGATCGAGAGCTGTTACTTCCTGCGCCACTTCGAGCAGCAATGGTTGCTGCGCTTCCATCTGCAGGCCGAGTCGGTGGGGTTGTTCAGCGAAGGGCTGCTGGCGTTCGACGCCGATGGCCGTGTCTGCGCGGCCAACCAGAGCGCCCTCAACCTGTTGGGCACCGTCCGTGGCGGGGTACTGGGCAAGCCGCTGGAAATGTTTTTTGCCTGTAACCATGATGAGCTCTTCAGCCGCGCCATGCCCAATGGCAGCACGGCCTGGCCGCTGTATACGCGTGATGGTCGCCAGGTATTTGCCAGCTTGCGCGGGCAGGCGAAGGCACCGGTGTGGGCGGTGCCGGCGGGTTTGCCCGAAGCCCGGCCAGAGGCTGCCCCCGGCATTTGTCTGATGGACCCGGCGCTGCAGGGTGATTTCCGGCGTGCGCTGCGGGTGTTCGAGCGTGATGTGCCACTGCTCGTGTCGGGCGAGACCGGTTGTGGCAAGGAAGCCTTCGCCCAGGCAGTGCACCACGCTAGCCAGCGGCGCGGCAAGCCGTTCGTGGCAGTCAACTGCGCCTCGATTCCCGAAAGCCTGATAGAGAGCGAGTTGTTCGGTTACCGCGGCGGCAGTTTTACCGGGGCGCGCAAGGAAGGCATGCGCGGCAAGCTGCTGCAGGCCGATGGCGGCACATTGTTGCTCGACGAGATCGGTGACATGCCGCTGGCGCTGCAGACCCGTCTGCTACGGGTGCTGGAGGAACGTCAGGTGGTGCCGATCGGTGGTGAGCCGCAAGCGGTCGATGTGCGGATCGTCAGTGCTACCCACCGCGACCTGCTTGAGCGGGTGGAGCAGGGCACATTCCGCGAGGACCTCTATTACCGGCTCAATGGCTTGGAAGTGGCAATGCCGGCGGTGCGCGAGCGAAGTGACAAGGCTCAGTTGCTGGATTTTCTGTTGCGACAGGAGGCGCAAGGCCAGGCCATCGAAATCGAGCCAAGCGCCCGCCAGGCGCTGCTGGATTTTGCCTGGCCGGGCAATGTGCGCCAGATGCGCAACGTGCTGCGTACGCTGGTGGCATTGTGTGAGGATTGTCATGTCGCGTTTGCGGATCTGCCCGCAATCGTGCGCAACACCTCCAGCCCTGTAGGAGCGGCCTTGTGTCGCGAAAGGGCCGCCGAGCGGCCCCAGGATTTCGATAGCGCTGCCCAGTTTGCGGGGGCCGCTTCGCAGCCCTTTCGCGACACAAGGCCGCTCCTACAGGCGGAGGGCCAGGCCCTGTTATCGGTACTGGAGGCAAACCGCTGGCACCTGACCCGTGTCGCCGAGCACTTGGGTATCAGCCGCAATACCTTGTATCGCAAACTGCGCAAACACGGCATCGCCAGGGGCGTCTGAGCGAAACAGCGAGTGCGATTTCCCGCGCCCTGGGCTACCCTGCCTCGAAGTTTTGCGAGGTCGACCATGCATATTCATATTCTCGGTATTTGCGGCACTTTCATGGGTTCGCTGGCGGTGCTGGCCAAAGAACTCGGCCACCGTGTGACCGGTTCGGACGCCAACGTCTACCCACCGATGAGCACCCAGCTCCAGGCCCAGGGCATCGAGCTGACCCAAGGCTATGACCCGGCCCAGCTGGACCCGGCGCCGGACCTGGTGGTGATCGGCAACGCCATGTCGCGGGGCAACCCGGCGGTGGAGCATGTGCTCAACAAAGGCCTGCCTTATGTATCCGGCCCCCAGTGGCTGGCCGACCATGTGCTGCAGGGGCGTTGGGTGCTGGCCGTGGCCGGTACCCACGGCAAGACCACCACCAGCAGCATGCTGGCCTGGGTCCTGGAGCATGCCGGCATGAGCCCCGGCTTCCTGATCGGTGGCGTGCCGCAGAACTTCTCGGTGTCGGCACGCTTGGGCGATACGCCGTTCTTCGTGGTGGAGGCCGACGAATACGACAGCGCGTTCTTCGACAAACGTTCGAAGTTCGTGCACTACCGTCCGCGCACTGCGATTCTCAATAACCTTGAGTTCGACCACGCGGACATCTTCCCGGATCTGGCCTCCATCGAGCGCCAGTTCCATCACTTGGTGCGCACCATTCCGAGCGAAGGCCTGGTGATCCATCCGACCACCGAACAGGCGCTGGAGCGGGTAATCGGCATGGGTTGCTGGACGCCAGTGCAGACCACCGGCGAGGGTGGCCAATGGCAGGCGCGCTTGCTCAGTGCCGACGGCTCGCGCTTCGAAGTGCTGTTCGAGGGGCAAGCGCAAGGCGTTGTGGACTGGGCCCTGACCGGCCAGCACAACGTTGCCAACGCGTTGGCAACGTTGGCCGCTGCCCGTCACGTGGGGGTGGTGCCTGCCATGGGTATTGAAGGCCTGAGCGCGTTCAAGAGCGTCAAGCGGCGCATGGAGAAGGTCGCAGAAGTTCAGGGCGTGACTATCTACGACGACTTCGCTCACCATCCGACGGCTATCGCCACCACCCTCGACGGCCTGCGCAAGCGGGTGGGCGAGGCACCGGTGATCGCCATCATCGAGCCTCGTTCCAACTCCATGAAGCTGGGCGCGCACCGTGACGGCCTGCCGGAAAGCGTCAACGATGCCGACCAGGTAGTCTGGTATGCGCCAGCCAACCTGGGCTGGGACCTGGCGGCGACTGCGGCGCAGTGCAAGGTGCCGAGCGTGGTCGCCGACAGCCTCGAAGCGATCATCGAGCGGGTCAAGGGCCAGGCGCGGCCGGGCACACACGTGGTGATCATGAGCAATGGCGGCTTTGGCGGCCTGCATGGCAAGCTGGCCGAGGCCCTGAAGTGAGCGGGCCGGAACGCATCACCCTGGCCATGACCGGCGCCTCCGGCGCGCAGTATGGCTTGCGTCTGCTCGATTGCCTGGTGCGCGAAGACCGTGAGGTGCATTTTCTCATCTCCAAGGCCGCGCAATTGGTGATGTCCACCGAGACCGACGTGCTGCTGCCGCCCAAGCCTCAGGCCATGCAGGCCTTTCTTACCGAGTACACCGGCGCTGCCGATGGGCAGATCCGCGTGTATGGCAAGGAGGACTGGATGTCGCCGGTGGCCTCGGGCTCCGGCGCACCGGCGGCCATGGTGGTGGTGCCGTGCTCCACCGGCACCTTGTCGGCCATCGCCACCGGGGCCTGCAATAACCTGATCGAACGTGCCGCCGACGTGACCCTCAAGGAGCGTCGCCAGCTGATCCTGGTGCCGCGCGAGGCGCCATTCTCGACCATCCATCTGGAGAACATGCTCAAGCTCTCGCAGATGGGCGCGGTTATCTTGCCGGCGGCCCCAGGCTTCTATCACCAGCCGCAGACCATCGATGACCTGGTCGACTTCGTCGTGGCGCGTGTTCTCAACCTGCTGAACATCCCGCAGGACATGTTGCCGCGTTGGGGGGAGCATCATCTTGGGGCGGATGATTGAAGCGCACTTTACCTGCAATGCTGGCCGTCCTGCTGCTTGACGGCTGTGCCACGGTGCGCACGCTTGATGCCAACAAACCGGGCGCGCCGGTGGTGTATGCCGGCACCCGGCTGGACTTGTACGTGATCAATGGCGGGTGCTGCCCCAAGGACCATTTCGGGGCTCAGGCGCCTACATATCCACGGCTGGACCTGCCTGGGAGCATGCTGCTCGACACCCTGCTGTTGCCATTATCGTTGCTGACGGCTGCCGGGATCGGCTTCCAGGCCACTGGCGGTCTGTAACGGCCTCACCGCCGGCTCGCCGGCGACAGGGCCGTTCAGGCGGGCGCTATTTCTTGCCTAATCTACGCAGCTCATCCGACTCGACAACCCTAATCCCGTCCTCTTCCTCCAGCGCCAGGCGCCATAGCGCCCGCGCCAATGTGCAGGCTTCGATGCCCCGATACTTGCCCGGCATCAACCGCGCAAACGGGGAAGCCAGCCGTTCGCCCAAGCGCGGCGCAATGCGCTCACCCAGCAGCAGCGAAGGCCTGACAATCGTCAGTTGCGGCCAATCCTGCGCCTTGAGCGCCTCTTCCATTTCGCCCTTGACCCGGTTGTAGAAGATCGACGACTTGGGATCGGCGCCGATGGCGCTGACCACCAGCAGGTGGCGCGCACCCATCTCCCGTGCACGCTTGCTGAAGGCCACCACCATGTCCAGGTCGACGGCGCGGAACGCCTGCTCGGAGCCGGCCTGCTTCAAGGTAGTGCCCAGGCAGCAGTAAGCGATGTCCACGCGCCCGGCCAGTTGCGGTAGGAACACCGCAGGGTCACCGACCGGGTTTTCCAGGTGTGGGTGTTCGGCCAGGGGGCGGCGGGTGGGTGCCAGAACGCGGCTGATGGTGGGCTCGTTGAGCAGGCGGTCAAGCAGGTGTTCACCCGTCAGGCCCGTGGCTCCGGCAAGCAGGACATGCTGAGGCGTCAAGTACATGATGTCTCTCCTGTGTTACACACAAGTCTAGTGCGGGGCTGGCCTTTTTTCCTGCCCCTGCGAAGTCGCTTGTGCGGCATTACGTAAGGCTTTTTCAGCTTGCTGCTGGCGCAAGCGTTGCCAATGTGCCAGTACGGTTGATGGTGCCCAGATCTGTGGCTCGGAGGCTTCGAAACCTTCCCTCTTCTCACGTTCGGCAACACTGCTGCGCGCCAGTTCGAACGCTTGTTCGAGGTCGTCGGTCTGGTTCAGCGCTTGGGCAAACAGAGCCTCGCCGAAATAGGTGAAATCGGCCTCTTCCGAGCAGCCGAATGACACCCTGTCCGCCCGTGCGGCAGTCATGATGATTGTCCGCTCATCTTTGAGCGGGGCGATGTAACCCCCTGAATAGCAGGCGGAGATGACGATCACCTTGTCGCGCTCTTTGAGCGGCGCCAAGGCGCTGGCCAGTTCGTCGGCGGACAGGTCGGCAAGCTGCAGGCGTGGTTGGTCGAATACCAACTGGTGGTCCTGGCTGCCATGGCTGGTCAGGTAGATGAACACCAAGTCCTGCGGGCCGGTGCGCTCAGCCAGTGTGCGGGCGGCGCGGGTAAGGTTCTCGCGGGTTGCCATGGGCCGTGTGGACATCTGGTCGCGGTGGTTGACCAGCGTGATCTGGCCGTGGGCACCGAAGCGCACCTTCAAAAGATTGCTGACGTAGTCGGCCTCGCGCAGAAATACACTCTGCTGGCCGTCACCGGCGACCACCAGGCTATACAGCTCAATGGGCGGCGCGGAGCGCGGTACGCGCGCCAGCGCCTCATCCAGTAGCTTGCCCTGATTGAGCAGGGCCAGTTCCAGCGGGTCGGGGAGCAGTTTGCCGTTGT
Organism: Pseudomonas sp. BNK-30; assembly: GCF_047456185.1. Classification (NCBI taxonomy): domain Bacteria; kingdom Pseudomonadati; phylum Pseudomonadota; class Gammaproteobacteria; order Pseudomonadales; family Pseudomonadaceae; genus Pseudomonas; species Pseudomonas sp. BNK-30. The sequence continues at coordinate 4,182,492 of NZ_CP179904.1, read as the reverse complement.
GGTCGCGAACGCGCACACCATTGACCCAGTAACCGCTTTGCACCTTGCCGCTGGCCAGGGTCAGTTTACCCTGGCCCTGGTAGGCGTCGTTTTCGAAGCCGCCGACGTAGCGGCTGCCATCGGGCAATTGCAGGCTGCCCTGGCCGGCCAGGCGCCAGTCGACGAAGCTGCCCTTGTAGTGGCTGCCATCGCTGCCCAGCATTTCCCCCTCGCCAAGCAGCGAGCCGTCCTTGAACTCGCCGATCCAGACATCGCCTTCGGCGTTTTCATAGCGGCCACGACCTTCCAGGCGGTTGTCCTTGAACTCGCCGATATATTGCTCGCCATCGACGCTGTCGTAGGTGCCGCTGCCCTGCAACAGACCGTCGACGAAGCGGCCACTGAACTGATTGCCGCTGGCATCGCTGCGTACGCCGGCACCATTGGGCTTGCCGCTGGCAAACAAGCCCTGGTAACGGCTGCCGTCCGCCAGTTCGAGCTCACCCGCGCCATGGTACTGATCGTCCTTGAACTGGCCGCGGTAGGTCTGGTCCGCCTGCTTGAGCGTACCTTCGCCGTCGCGACGGCCGTGGCTGAAGGTGCCTGCATAGTGGCTGCCGGGGGTGGTCAGGTCGCCCACGCCCTGAAACAGGCCGGCGGCGAACTGGCCGCGATAGACCTCGCCATTGCTGCCATGCCACTCGCCCTGGCCATGCCATTGGCCATCCTTGAAGCCGCCGGCGTACCAGCTGCCGTTGGGATAGTCGATGCGCCCTTCGCCTTGCAGCAAGCCGTCAACCACCTGGCCCCTGTAGCGACCGCCGTCGGGCAGGCGCGCATCCGGTGGCAACAGCGATTCGCCATCGCCACAGGCAGCGAGCATCAGGGTCAGGGTGAGAGGCAACAGAGCACGCATGGCCGAATCCGGGCAAAAGTTATGCCGAGTATGCCGCACAATGGGGCGGATGAGACAGCCATGGCAGGGGCCGCGTGGCGACCCCCAAAAAAAGATCAGACGAAGCAGAGCGAAAGCGGCTCGGCGATATAGGCCGGCTTCTCTTCGCCTTCGATCTCCAGTGTCGCGGTAGCCTTGAGCAACCACTGCCCAGGTTTCTTCTCGGTCACCTCACCCAGATCCACCTTCAGGCGCACCTTGCTGCCGACTTTCACCGGCTGAATGAAACGCACACTGTCGAGCCCGTAATTGACCACCATCTTCAGGCCTTCAGGCAGCACCAGTATGTCTTCCATCAGCTTTGGAATCAGCGACAAGGTCAGGAAGCCATGGGCAATGGTGCAGCCAAAGGGTGTCTTGGCCGCTTTGTCAGGGTCGACATGGATGAATTGAAAATCGCCCGTGGCCTCAGCGAACAGGTTGATGCGTTGCTGGTCGATCTTCAGCCAGTCGGAACGTCCCAGTTCCTTTCCAACGTACTGCGAAAGCTCGGTAACCGGTACATAGGGCATCGCGACTCTCCAGGTTGTCATTTGGTACGAGTGTGCAAGATCAGCACGGCGAACAATTACAGTCAAGTTGCCAGCATCAGGGCGAATATCCGCCCATAGCCTTGCGCGTGCTTATAATGGCCGGCATGGCCGAAAGGAGATCCTTATGCTGTTGCGTGGTTTGACCTGGCTGGTGCTGTTCCAGCTGCTGGGTACGGCGCTCAATCATCTGTTGGTGCCGATACTGCCCGGGCCGATCATCGGCCTTTTGCTTTTGTTGTCGTTCCTCATGGCCCGCGGTGAGGTCGGCAAGCCGTTGAACGAGGCGGCGAGCAGTCTGTTGCGTTACCTGCCGCTACTGTTGGTGCCGCCAGCAGTGGGTGTGATGGTGTATGCCAAGGATATCGCTGCAGACTTTTGGGCCATCGCCGGCGCGCTTCTGATCTCCTGCCTGGCCACCTTGGTCTTTGTCGGTGTATTGATGCAGAAACTCATGCATCGCCAGGGCAAGCGCGGGGAGCAGCCATGATCCTCGATTGGCAGGGCGCGCTCGATGCGGTTGTCCACCATCCGCTGTTTGGCATTGGTATTACGCTGGGTGCCTATCAGGTGGTGCTGGCAGCTTACGAGAAAACCCGCTGGATCTTCCTGCAGCCGGTACTGGTGTCGATGGTCATGGTGATCGGTGTGTTGCTGGTCTGTGGTATCGACTACCGTGAGTACCGCAAGAGCACCGAGATCATGAACATCCTGCTGGGGCCGGCCACGGTGGCCTTGGCCGTGCCGCTCTACCTCAACCTGCGGCGTATCCGGCAGCTGTTCTGGCCGACATTTACTACGCTGGTAATCGGAGGCCTGTTCGCCACGCTCTGCTGCCTGTTGCTGGGCTGGTGGTTCGGCGCCGAACACATGATCCTGATGACCATGGCGCCGAAGTCGGTGACCTCACCGATTGCCATGCTTGTGGCCGAGCAAATTGGTGGTGTGGCGGCCCTGGCGGCGGTCTTCGTGTTGATCACCGGGGTGATCGGGGCCATTTTCGGCCCTGCGCTGTTGAGCCGTTTTGGTGTGCATAGCCCCGAGGCGCGCGGCATGTCCCTGGGCGTGACCGCGCATGCCGTGGGTACCTCGGTGGCCTTGCAGGAAAGTGACGAGTGCGGCGCGTTTGCCGCACTGGCAATGAGCCTGATGGGGGTGGCCACGGCGGTGTTCCTGCCGTTGGCGGTCAGCCTGGTGGCTTGAGGAGTTGTGATGACGCTACCGCTGTTTCCCCTCAATACTGTGTTGTTTCCCGGTTGCCTGCTGGATTTGCAGATATTCGAAGCCCGCTACCTGGACATGATTGGCCGCTGCATGAAGCAGGGCACAGGCTTTGGTGTGGTGTGCATCGTCGAAGGCGAGCAGGTCGGCAAGGCGCCGCCTGTGGTTGCATCGATCGGGTGCGAGGCGCTGATCCGTGATTTTGTCCAGCAGGACAACGGCTTGCTGGGTATCCGTGTGGAAGGTGTGCGGCGCTTCGAGCTGGGTCAGACCGAGGTGCAGAAAGACCAGTTGCTGCTGGGCGATGTGCATTGGCTGGCGGAGCAGGCGGACAGCCCGCTGACCGATCAGGACGATGACCTGCTGGCCCTGCTGGTGGCGTTGGGTGAGCACCCGATGGTCGAGGCGCTGGACATGCCCCGTGACGTCGCGGGGCGCCAGGCACTGGCCAACCAGCTGGCTTATCTGCTGCCGTTCATGGAAGAGGACAAGCTGGACTTGCTGGCGATCGACTCGCCGTCACAGCGGCTGGCAGAAATCCAGAGGCTGCTGGAGCGGATTCAGGGCGAGTTGTTTGCCTGATAGAGGGTGGTTGCCTTTATGGCCCTATCGCCGGCTTGCCGGCGATAGGGCTGTACAGGCAGCGTCAATATTGGTAACGCTCCAGGGCCAGCGGCAAGGCATACAGGGCAAAGAAAGCCAGCAACGCGATACACGCCGGTAATACCAGCCACCATACGCGTTGTGGCAATGCATTGAGCGGCTGGCGATATTGCACCAGCGTCAGGCTGAGCGCGCAGACGCAGCAGGCCAGCAAGGCTCCGGCCAGGATGTCGGTCGGCCAATGCGCTCCCAGGTACACGCGCGACAGGGCAATCGCCAACGCCGGAATGCACCCCAGCATCACCCAAGTCAGGCGCATGCGTGGCGGCTGGCCACGCCCGGCCAGCACCGCCATCACCAGGAAGAACGCAAACGAGGCCGAGCTATGCCCGCTGGGCATGCTGTAACTGGTCAAGGGGTCGGTCAGCACCTCCGGTCGCGCCCGGGCGAACAGCCATTTCAGCGAGCCATTGGCAATTGCCGTACCCATCAAGGCGCCACCGGCGAACAGTGCATGCCGCCATTGTCGGGCGAGCAGCAGCAGGCCGGTGAGCAGCCCGCCCAGGAACAGTTGGGTGCGGAAATCGCCCAGGCGGGTTACCAGTACCATGGTGCCGTCCAAGGCTTGGCTGCGATGCTCCTGCACCAGGGTCATCACGCCCTGGTCGAACTCGTGAAAATACGGCCATCCCAGAAACACCCCGGCCAATGCCAGAAAGCTCAAGCCAGCGATCAGCCGCGTCCCGTGGCGCTGGTCGCGTACGCTGCTGTTCAGGCTCAGCCCGATCAGCACCGCCAGGGCGCCGGCGATGATGCCTGCATCCAGCCAGAACCCTTCCGGCAAGGGCAGGCGCATGGCCGCCCCGGTAGCCCAGCCCGGCAACAGGTAGGCGACCGACCAGCCGGCACCGGCCAGCACGCTGACCGCAATGAAACGCGGCAACGGCATGTCGAACATGCCCGCGACCATCGGCAGCATCGGCCGCAGCGGGCCGATGAAACGGCCAACCAGCAAGCTGGCGATGCCGTAGCGCTGAAAGTAGGTTTCAGCGCTGCCGATCCATTCCGGATGGTGGCGCAACAGGGGTAGGCGGCGGATGTTCTGGTGGAAGTACTTGCCTATCGTGTAAGACAGGGCGTCACCGAGCAGGCCACCGAGGAACCCCAGCAGCAATGTTTCGCCCAGGCTGAAGGTGCCGCTGCCGGCCAATACCGCGACGGCAAACAGCAGTACCGTACCAGGTACGATGATGCCGGCGATGGCCAGGCATTCGATGCAGGCCACCAGAAAAATTGCCACGCCAAGCCACTGCGGGTTGGCGCTGAGCCAGCCGGTCAGGCTGTCGAGCCATTGGCCCATGTTTCAGCTTCCTTGTTTGAGAATGAAAAAGTCTTGCCCTTCGACTTGCCCCCGGCGCAGCGGGTTCCGGGTGCAGAAGCGGGCGTATTCGGCGTCGATGAAACGGTACGGCAGGTGCTCATCGCGGCCATGGGGGATACCCAGGCGTGCGGCCTGGACCACTTTGGGCACGGTGATGGCACAATCCTCGACGTACAGGCGTTCAGGGTCGAAGCGCTGGCCATCCCACTGCGCTACCTTCAAGCCCAAGGCCCGGCAGAGCAGGGTCTGGCCGGCGCACAGGCGTTCGGCTGGGCGCAGCTTGCCGCTGGCGTCGGGGTTGTTCAACTGCATTTGCGCCAGGCTGTTGGCACCGGAAAGGGCGTCCACCCAGGGGTAGGCCGACTTTATGAGCACTGCATTGCCTGGGCCGTGTGCGCTGAAGTTGAGCGAGTCACCTCCGCGGGCGTAATACATGTAGATATGCCCGCCATCGAGAAACAGCGCCCTGCGCTTTTCTGTGTAGCCAAGCGAGGCATGGCTGCCCTTGTCAGTCAGGTAATAGGCCTCGGTTTCGATGATCCGTGCGGCCAGCCACAGGTCGCCATGCCGATGGCGGATGACCTTGCCCAGCAGGGCTTTGGCCAGGGTCTGGGCGTCTCGGTCGAAGAAGCTGTCGGGCAAGGCGCGGGCAGGGCAGGGGGTCGTGTCTGGCATGCTGGCGGTTCGTCGTGGTCAGGCGCGGATGATAGCAACGATTGGCTTAATCGAGGCTGAACCAAGACAGTTCGATAAGGCCGGTTACATCTTTCCTACAGATTCTTGTCTGCCATTTTCTACCATCCGCCACCCGCCGCTGGGCGTATACCTGCGCGGCAGTTATAATCAGCCGATTTCCCCTTCGCCAAGACACCGAACCCATGACTGAGTCCGTTCTTGACTACATGACCCGTTTGGGTCGCGCCGCTCGCCAGGCCTCCCGGGTGATCGCCCGCGCCAGCACTGCGCAGAAGAACCGCGCCCTGCAGGCTGCTGCCGATGCACTGGACGCCGCGCGTGCCGAGCTTACCGCAGCCAACGAACAGGACCTGGCCGCCGGCCGTGCCAACGGTCTGGAGCCTGCCCTGCTCGACCGCCTGGCCCTGACCCCAGCGCGTATCGACGGCATGATCACCGGCCTGCGCCAGGTGGCCAGCCTGGCAGACCCGGTCGGCGCCATCCGCGACATGAGCTATCGCCCGTCGGGTATTCAGGTCGGCAAGATGCGCGTGCCGCTGGGGGTGATCGGGATCATCTACGAATCGCGCCCGAACGTGACCATCGATGCCGCCAGCCTTTGCCTGAAGTCAGGCAACGCCACCATCCTGCGCGGCGGCTCCGAGGCCATTCACTCCAACCGCGCCATCGCCACGTGCATTCAGCGTGGCCTTGCCGAGGCCGGCCTGCCGGCTGCCGTGGTTCAGGTGGTCGAGACCACCGACCGTGAGGCGGTTGGCGCGCTGATCAGCATGCCTGAGTTTGTCGATGTCATCGTCCCGCGGGGCGGCCGTGGCCTGATCGAACGCATCAGCCGCGATGCCCGTGTGCCGGTCATCAAGCACCTGGACGGCATCTGTCACGTCTATGTTGCCGAGCACGCGGACCTGGACAAGGCCTGGCGCGTTGCTTTCAACGCCAAGACTTACCGTTACGGTATTTGCGGTGCGATGGAAACCCTGCTGGTCGACCAACGTGTGGCTGAAGGTTTCCTGCCGGAAATGGCCCGCCGTTTCCAGGAAAAGGGCGTCGAACTGCGCGGGTGCGAGCGTACCCGTGCGCTGATCGAGGCCAAGCCGGCCAGCGAAGACGATTGGCACACCGAGTACCTCGACGCCATCCTGTCGATTCGTGTGGTCGATGGCCTGGACCAGGCCATCGAGCACATCAACCACTATGGCTCGCATCACACCGATTCGATCATTACCGAACACCAGGGCCAGGCCCGTCAGTTCATGGCCGAGGTGGACTCGGCATCGGTGATGCTCAACACCCCGACCTGCTTCGCCGACGGCTTCGAGTATGGCCTGGGCGCGGAAATCGGTATTTCCACCGACAAGCTGCACGCCCGCGGCCCGGTCGGCCTGGAAGGCCTGACCTGCGAGAAGTACGTAGTGATCGGCGATGGCCAACTGCGCGGCCAGGAGTCCTGCTGAGTTGAGCAAGGCCCAGGCAGTCCGGCGCATCGGCATTCTTGGCGGTACTTTCGACCCCGTGCACATCGGCCACCTGCGCAGCGCGCTTGAGGTCGCCGAGTTCATGGGGCTGGAAGAGATGCGCCTGTTGCCCAATGCCCGGCCGCCACACCGCGACACCCCGCAGGTGGCGGCCGAAGATCGCCTGGCGATGGTGCGTGGGGCCGTGCAAGGCGTCGAACGCCTGAGTGTGGATGCCCGCGAGCTTGAGCGCGACAAACCGTCCTACACCATCGATACGCTGGAGTCGGTCCGCGCCGAACTGGGCGCTGCTGACCAGCTGTTTCTGGTGTTGGGCTGGGATGCCTTCTGCGGCTTGCCTGGCTGGCACCGCTGGGAAGAACTGCTGCAACACTGTCACATCCTGGTGCTGCAACGCCCGGATGCCGACGTTGAACCCCCTGACGAGCTGCGCAACCTGTTGGCCGCGCGCTCCGAGAGCGATCCCACCGCCATGTCCGGCCCGGCGGGTAGTATTTCGTTCGTCTGGCAGACACCGCTTGCGGTGTCGGCTACACAGATCCGACAGCTGCTGGCCAGCGGCAGGTCGGTGAGGTTCCTGGTGCCGGACGCCGTACTGGCCTACATCGAGGCGCATGAACTGTATCGTGCGCCTAACTGACGGTGCCCTGTGGGCGCCTCATCCAACGAGTTGAACGAGTTTTATATGAGCAAGCAGAAAATCAATGGCGAAGAACTGGTCAAGCTGACCATCAGCGCGCTGGAAGACGTCAAGGCCCAGGATATCCAGGTCATCGACGTTCGCGAGAAGCACAGCCTGACCGACTACATGATCATTGCCACCGGTACCTCCAATCGCCAGATCAACGCGATGCTGGAAAAGGTCCGTGAAGCGGTCAAGAAAGAGGGTGCGCAGCCGCTGGGCGAAGAAGGCAAGGGCGACAGCGACTGGGTACTGCTGGACCTGAACGACGTCATCGTGCACATGATGACCGCCGCTGCCCGCCAGTTCTACGACCTGGAACGCCTGTGGCTGGGTGCCGAGCAGAGCCGCGCCGCCGATGCCAAGCACCACAGCCCGGAAAACGCCAGCGACTACTTCACCGACAAGCTCAAAGACCGGGAATAAGGAAGCGTCGTGCGTCTGCGCCTGATCGCGGTCGGCTCGCGCATGCCCAAGTGGGTCGAGGAAGGCTGGCATGAATATGCCAAGCGCCTGCCCCAGGAGCTGTCGCTGGAGCTGGTGGAAATTCCGCTGAACACCCGTGGCAAGAATGCCGACGTCGCCCGCCTGATTCGTCAGGAGGGTGAGGCCATGCTGAGCAAGGTTCAGCCCGGGGAACGCATCGTCACCCTCGAGGTCCATGGCAAGCCCTGGAGTACCGAGCAATTGGCGACCGAGCTGGACCGCTGGCGGCTGGATTCGCGCACGGTGAATTTGATGGTGGGCGGCCCGGAAGGGCTGGCGCCTGAGGTTTGTGCGCGCGCCGAGCAACGCTGGTCGCTGTCGCCGCTGACCCTGCCGCACCCGTTGGTAAGGATACTCATCGGCGAGCAGATCTACCGCGCCTGGACCGTGTTGTCCGGGCACCCTTACCACAAATGAGCCTGTAAGCAGTCCGATGTCGCAGCCGATCCGCCTCAAGGACCACGAGAAAGACGCCCGCCTGGTGCGTAACCGCGTCGTGGTCGGCGCCGTCGCGATCATGCTGCTTGTCTGCGTGTTGATCGCACGCCTGTACTACCTGCAGATCATCCAGTACGACTACCACTCCACGTTGTCAGAGAACAATCGGGTGCACGTGCAGCCGATCCCGCCGACGCGCGGGCTGATCTTCGACCGCAATGGGGTGATCATCGCCGATAACCGGCCGAGCTTCAGCCTGTCCATGACCCGTGAACGTGCGGGTAACTGGCAGGAAGTGCTGGACAATATCGTGGAAGTGCTGGAGCTGACGCCGGACGATCGTGCACTTTTCGAAAAACGCATGAGGCAGGGGCGAAGGCCGTTCGAGCCAGTGCCGATCCTGTTCGAGCTGAACGAAGAGCAGATCGCCCGCGTGGCGGTCAACCAGTTCCGTTTGCCTGGCGTCGAAGTGGTCGCCCAGTTGGTGCGGCATTACCCGCAAGGTGCGCATTTCGCCCATTCGGTAGGGTATGTCGGGCGGATCAACGAGAAAGAGCTCAAAAGCCTAGATCCTGTGAACTACAGCGGCACCCACCATATCGGCAAGACCGGCATCGAGCGCTTCTACGAAGCCGACCTGCATGGCCAGGTCGGTTACGAGGAAGTCGAGACCAACGCTCGCGGGCGCGTGCTGCGGGTCCTCAAGCGTACCGACCCGAAACCTGGCAAGGACATCGTGCTGAGCCTGGACATCAAGTTGCAGGAAGCTGCCGAAGCGGCCCTGGGTGGGCGCCGCGGTGCGGTGGTAGCGCTCGACCCGCGCAACGGCGAAGTGCTGGCGATGGTCAGCCAGCCGAGTTTCGACCCCAACCTGTTCGTCACCGGCATCAGTTTCAAGGCCTACGCCGAGTTGCGCGACTCGATCGACCGGCCGCTGTTCAACCGCGTGCTGCGCGGCTTGTACCCGCCGGGTTCGACCATCAAGCCGGCGGTTGCCATCGCCGGCCTCGACAGTGGTGTGGTCAACGCCGGCAGTCGCGTGTTCGACCCGGGGTATTACCAACTGCCCAACTACGATCACAAATACCGTAACTGGAACCGCAGTGGTGATGGCTGGGTCGACCTGGATACCGCAATCATGCGTTCCAATGACACCTATTTCTACGATCTTGCCCACAAGATGGGTATCGATCGGCTGTCCACCTACATGAACAAGTTCGGCATCGGCCAGAAAGTTGCCCTGGACATGTTCGAGGAGTCGGCCGGGCTGATGCCGTCGCGTGAATGGAAGCGCGCCACCCGCCGCCAAGCCTGGTTCCCCGGTGAAACCCTGATTCTGGGCATCGGCCAGGGCTACATGCAGGCAACACCGCTGCAACTGGCCCAGGCCACAGCGCTGATCGCCAACAAAGGCGTTTGGAACCGTCCGCACCTGGCCAAGACCATCGAAGGCCAGCCGCCCGTGGACCCGAACCCGATGGAAAACATCATCCTGCGTGACAAGTCCGACTGGGCCAAGGTCACCCACGGCATGGAGCAGGTGATGCACAACGCCCGTGGTACTGCACGCAAGGCTGCGGCCGGTGCCCAGTACCGCATTGCCGGCAAGAGCGGTACCGCGCAGGTGGTAGCGATCAAGCAGGGCGAGAAATACGACCGCAACAAAATTCAGGAGCGCCACCGCGACCATGCGTTGTTCGTCGCCTTCGCCCCGGCCGACGATCCGAAGATCGTGGTTTCGGTGATGGTCGAGAACGGCGAGTCCGGCTCCGGTGTAGCCGCACCCGTGGTGCGGCAGATCATGGACGCCTGGCTGCTCGACGAGAACGGTCGGCTCAAGCCCGAGTTCGCTCCTGCCACTGTCGCCCAGGAAACGGCCCCGTGAAGAACAATTTCGATCGCATGCTCTCCAGCGAGGACGTGATGCGTCGACGCGCCAGCTTCCTGCAGCGCATCCACATCGACGGCCCCTTGCTGGTCATCCTGCTGACCCTCGCCGCCGGCAGTCTGTTCGTGCTCTATTCTGCCAGCGGCAAGAACTGGGATTTGCTACTTAAGCAGGCCACTTCATTCGGTATCGGGCTGGTGTCGATGTTCGTCATCGCTCAGCTTGAACCCCGCTTCATGGCGCGCTGGGTGCCTCTTGCCTATCTCACTGGGGTGCTGCTGCTGGTCGTGGTGGACGTCATGGGCCATAACGCCATGGGTGCCACGCGCTGGATCAACATACCCGGGGTAATACGCTTCCAGCCCTCGGAGTTCATGAAGATCATCATGCCGGCGACCATCGCCTGGTACCTGTCCAAACGCACCTTGCCGCCTCATTTGAAACACGTGGCCATCAGCCTGGTGCTGATTGGCGTGCCGTTCATCCTCATCGTCCGCCAGCCGGACCTGGGTACGGCGTTGCTGATCCTTGCCTCCGGCGCCTTCGTGCTGTTCATGGGCGGCCTGCGCTGGCGCTGGATCCTCAGCGTGCTGACGGCGGCCGTGCCTGTGGCGGTGGCCATGTGGTTCTTCGTCATGCACGACTACCAGAAACAGCGTGTGCTGACGTTCCTCGACCCTGAAAGCGACCCGCTGGGCACCGGCTGGAACATCATCCAGTCCAAAGCGGCCATTGGCTCGGGTGGCGTGTTCGGCAAGGGCTGGCTGCTGGGCACCCAGTCGCACCTGGACTTCCTTCCCGAGAGCCACACCGACTTCATCATCGCAGTGCTCGGCGAGGAATTCGGCCTGGTCGGCATCTGCCTGCTGCTGATCGTCTACCTCTTGCTGATCGGTCGTGGGCTGATGATCACGGCTCAGGCGCAGACCTTGTTCGGCAAGCTGCTTGCGGGCAGCCTGACCATGACCTTCTTTGTATATGTATTCGTCAATATCGGTATGGTCAGCGGCCTATTGCCCGTGGTGGGCGTGCCGCTGCCCTTCATTAGTTATGGCGGAACTTCGTTGGTGACGCTGCTGTCAGCGTTTGGCGTTCTCATGTCGATCCATACGCACCGTAAATGGATCGCACAGGTTTGAAAAAGGTGAAGAATTTCATGCAAGCAGTGCGTAACTGGGCTGCCCGTTTTGCGCCGTGGTTCGGCGCGGTGGGCCTGTTCGCCGCTGTCCAGCAGGCGCATGCCGGCGATTATGACGGCTCGCCTCAGGTGGCCGAATTCGTCGGTGAGATGAGCCGCGACTATGGCTTTGCCAGCGAGCAGTTGATGGGCGTGTTCCGCGAGGTTCAGCGCAAGCAATCGATCCTGGACGCCATATCGCGGCCGGCCGAGCGGGTAAAACCGTGGAAGGATTACCGACCGATGTTCATCACCGACGCGCGCATCGCCCGCGGTGTGGACTTCTGGCGCCAGCATGAAGCGGTGCTGGCCCGGGCGGAGCAGGAGTACGGCGTACCGGCGCAGTACATCGTCGCGATCATCGGCGTGGAAACCTTTTTTGGCCGCAACACTGGCAACTACCGTGTGATCGATGCCTTGTCGACCCTGGGCTTCGATTACCCGCCGCGCGCCGAGTTCTTCCGCAAGGAGCTGCGTGAATACCTGCTGCTGTCGCGCGAAGAACAGCTCGACCCGCTGACCCTCAAAGGTTCATACGCCGGTGCCATGGGCCTGCCGCAGTTCATGCCGAGCAGCTTTCGCAACTACGCGGTGGACTTCGATGGCGATGGCCACATCAATATCTGGAACAACCCTGACGATGCCATCGGCAGTGTCGCCAGCTACTTCAAAGAGCACGGCTGGGTGGCTGGGCAGGGCGTGGTCAGTCGTGCCCAGGTCAGTGGTGCGCGGGCAGACGACGGCCTGACCACGGGCATCGAGCCGGTGAAAACGGTCGCAGAGTTGCAGGCGCTTGGCTGGTCGAGTCATGATGCGTTGCGCGGTGATCTGCCAGTCACCGCCTTCCGTCTGGAAGGCGCAAACGGGCCTGAATACTGGTTGGGCCTGAAGAATTTCTACGCGATCACTCGCTACAACCGCAGCGTGATGTATGCCATGGCGGTGCATCAGCTTTCGGAACAGCTGGTCCAAGCACGGGGCGTCAAGTAATGCGCGCAATGATTTCTGCCAATACCTTCAAGTTGCTGGCCTGCATGGCCGTCGGCATGCTGCTGGTCAGTTGCTCCTCCAGCCGGCCGGCCCCCCAGAAAAGCGGCAATACCGTTCGTGCGCAGCCTGGCCTGGATATCAACCGTGCCCACAAGGACGGTGCGCCGTGGTGGGACGTGGATGTGAACAAGATCCCGGACGCGACGCCGACCGTGCACACTGGCAACTACAAGGCCAACCCTTACACGGTGCTGGGCAAGACCTACTACCCCATACAGGACTCGCGCAACTACCGTGCCGAAGGCACCGCCTCCTGGTACGGCACCAAGTTCCACGGGCAGAACACCGCCAACGGTGAGCTGTACGACCTGTATGGCATGAGCGCAGCGCACAAGACCCTGCCGCTGCCGGCCTACGTGCGGGTGACCAACCTCGCCAACGGGCGCAGTGTGATCCTGCGGGTCAATGACCGTGGCCCGTTCTACTCCGACCGCATCATCGACCTGTCCTATGCCGCAGCCAAGAAGCTCGGCTATGCCGAGAGCGGCACCGCGCACGTGCGGGTCGAAGGTATCGATCCCCAGCAATGGTGGGCTCAGCGTGGCCAGCAGCCGCCGTTGATGCTCAAGGAGCCTAAGGCCACCCAGCCTCAGGCGATTGCGGCCAGCACCGGGCGTGTCGAGCAATGGTCGCCGCCGGCGCAGCAACACGCAGCGCCCGTAGTGCCAGTGCAAGTGGGTGGCAACAATGTGCCGGCAGGCAACGGTGGCAGCTTCCTGCAGGTGGGCGCGTTTGCCAACCCCGACGCCGCCGAGCTGTTGCGTTCGAAGCTGAGCACCATGGTCAGCGCACCGGTGTTTATCAGCTCCATCGTGCGTAACCAGCAGACCCTGCACCGCGTGCGCCTGGGGCCGATCAGCAGCCAGGGCGAAATCCAGCAGGCGCAGGACAGCATTCGCCTGGCGAACCTTGGCCAGGCCAAGCTGGTCACAGACTGACGGCAGCGGCAAGCGGCAAGCTTCAAGAAGAAGCCAAGGTGCGCGTCGCCTTGTCTTGCAGCTTGAGGCTTGAGCCTCTAGCTGTCTGTTTTGTCATGAATTGACGGGCGCGGCCATGTACAATGTCCGCTTTTGCCCGCAGCGACATAAAGCCGCACTTCCTGGGCTCGGCCCTGAGCCGCAAAAACTAGACTGACTGGCGCTGGGCACACGATGTGGCCCAGGGAACATCTCAGACCATTAGCGATTTTCGAGAGACGGATGAACATCACCAACCTTGCCAAACGACTTTGCCTGCCCGTACTGCTGATGATCACGCCTGCTGCCTTTGCGGCAGAGCAGATGATGCCGGCACCACCGCAACTGGCAGCCAAGTCCTACGTACTCATGGACGCGTCCAGCGGCAATGTGCTGGTCGAGAACAATGGTGACGAGCGTCTGCCGCCGGCCAGCCTGACCAAGCTGATGACCGCCTACATCGCCACCCTGGACATCCGCCGTGGCCAGATCGGCGAGAACGATCCGGTCACCGTCAGCGAGAATGCCTGGCGCACCGGTGGTTCGCGCATGTTCATCAAGGTCGGTAGCCAGGTCACCGTCAGTGACCTGCTGCATGGCATCATCATCCAGTCGGGCAACGATGCATCGGTCGCCTTGGCCGAGCACATCGCTGGCAGCGAAGATGCCTTTGCCGACATGATGAACAAGACTGCCGCCGACCTGGGTCTGTCCAACAGCCACTTCATGAACCCGACCGGTCTGCCGCACCCGGACCACTACTCCTCGGCCCATGACATGGCTACCCTGGCGCGCGCGATCATCAACGTCGACCCGGCCCACTACGCCATCTACTCGCAGAAAGAGTTCTTCTGGAACAACATCAAGCAGCCAAACCGCAACCTGCTGCTGTGGCGTGACAAGACGGTCGATGGCCTGAAGACCGGCCACACCGAAGAAGCCGGCTACTGCATGGTGGCCTCGGCTGTACGCGACGGCCAGCGCTTGATCGCGGTGGTGTTCGGCACCAACAGCGAGCAGTCCCGTGCTGCCGAAACCCAGAAGCTGCTGACCTATGGCTTCCGCTTCTTCGAAACCCAGACCTTCTATCAGAAGGGCACCGAACTGACCCAGGCCCCGGTCTGGAAAGGCGCCACCAGCATTGTCAAAGCCGGCCTGGCCGACGACCTGACCCTGACCATGCCCAAAGGCCAGATGAAGCGCCTCCAGGCGTCGATGACCATGAACCCGCAGCTCACCGCACCGATCGCCAAAGGTGACGTGATCGGTAAAGTGGAAGTCAAACTGGACGAGAACGTGGTTCACAGCGCCGACCTGATCGCCCTCGATGGCGTAGAGGAAGGTGGTTTCATCCGTCGTATGTGGGATAGCATCCGTCTATTCTTCTACGGGTTGTTCAACTGATACGTGACCTGCACGCCCCCGTAATCCTGCGGGGGCGTTGTTGTTGCCACGGCTTACGAGGCCGTTTCCGCCATGAGCGAACCTGACGTCAAGTCGCACAAGATCGAATTCCCCTGCGCCGATTACCCGATCAAGGTCATCGGCGATACCGTTGTCGGCTTCAAGGACATGGTGATCGAGGTCCTGAGCAAGCATGCCAAGGTCGACCTCGCCACTTTGGCCGAGCGCCAGAGCAAGGAAGGCAAGTACACCACGGTGCAGTTGCACATCGTTGCCGAGAGCGAAAATCAGCTGCACGATATAAACAGCGCCCTGCGTGCCACCGGCATCGTGAAAATGGTGCTCTGATGTCCCTTTGTCTCGGTTTTCGCGAGCTTGGCCTGCAGCCCTATGAACCGGTGCTGGAAGCCATGCGTCGCTTCACCGAGCAGCGTAGCCCGGACAGCCAGGATGAAATCTGGCTGGTAGAGCACCCCGCGGTTTTCACCCAGGGCCAGGCCGGCAAGGCCGAGCACCTGCTGGTACCGGGCGATATTCCGGTGGTGCAGACCGATCGGGGTGGCCAGGTGACCTACCACGGCCCCGGGCAACTGGTTGCCTACCTGCTGCTGGACGTGCGCCGCCTTGGCTTTGGTGTGCGCGAACTGGTCAGCCGCATCGAACAGACGCTGATCGAGCTGCTTGCCAGTTACGGTGTCAGCGCTGCGGCCAAGCCCGATGCGCCGGGTGTCTATGTCGATGGAGCGAAAATCGCCTCCCTCGGCCTGCGAATCCGCAATGGCCGTTCTTTTCACGGCCTTGCTCTGAACGTGGACATGGACCTTGCGCCATTCCGCCGAATCAACCCCTGCGGGTATGCGGGGCTGGCCATGACCCAGCTGCGTGACCTGGCAGGCCCGATCGAACTCGACGAGGTCAGGACAAGGCTGCGCGGACAGCTGGTCAAGCACCTCGACTATGCTGAGCAGACGACCCTGACGGGCGGAATCGACTGAATATGACAACTGTGCAAGAAGCCGTGCCGAACCTGATACCTACCCAGGATGCCACCCCGCGCCCAGCGCCGAAGAAGGTGGAAGCTGGGGTCAAGCTGCGTGGTGCCGACAAGGTGGCGCGCATTCCGGTGAAGATCATCCCTACCGATGAGCTGCCCAAGAAACCCGACTGGATCCGCGTGCGCATCCCGGTTTCCCCTGAGGTAGACCGCATCAAGCAACTGCTGCGCAAGCACAAGCTGCACAGCGTGTGCGAAGAAGCTTCCTGCCCGAACCTGGGTGAGTGCTTCTCCGGTGGTACCGCCACCTTCATGATCATGGGCGACATCTGCACCCGTCGCTGCCCGTTCTGCGATGTCGGCCACGGCCGGCCGAAACCGCTGGATGTGGACGAGCCGAAAAACCTGGCTGTTGCCATCGCCGATCTGCGCCTGAAGTACGTAGTGATCACCTCGGTGGACCGCGACGACCTGCGCGACGGTGGTGCCCAGCACTTCGCCGACTGCATCCGCGAGATCCGCGCGCTGTCGCCGGGCGTACAGCTGGAAACCCTGGTGCCGGATTACCGTGGCCGGATGGATGTGGCCCTGGAGATTACCGCGCAAGAGCCACCGGATGTTTTCAACCACAATCTTGAAACCGTACCGCGCCTGTACAAGGCCGCACGTCCCGGTTCGGACTACGACTGGTCGCTGGACCTGCTGCAGAAGTTCAAGCAGATGGTGCCGCACGTACCGACCAAGTCTGGCCTGATGCTCGGCCTGGGCGAGACGGACGAAGAAGTGATCGAAGTGATGCACCGCATGCGTGAGCATGACATCGACATGCTCACCCTCGGGCAGTACCTGCAGCCTTCGCGCAGCCACCTGCCAGTGCAGCGTTTCGTGCACCCCGACACCTTCGCCTGGTTTGCCGAGGAAGGCTACAAGATGGGCTTCAAGAACGTCGCATCGGGCCCGTTGGTGCGTTCGTCCTACCATGCCGACCAGCAGGCTCACGAAGCCAAGATCAAGCTCTGATCCTGGTTTGAGCCGTACATGCCGATGCACGCCGAAAGGCGGCATCGGCTTTTTTGTTTTTGTGCCCAGCGCTGCAAGGAGTTGCGATGAATTGCGCCGAAACGTTTGAACACCGCCTGCCCGCCGCGCTGCCGGACAATGCCTGCTTTGCCATTGTCGCTCCGGCGGGGCCGGCAAGGCTGGATGCGCAAAAGGCTGGCCAGTGGTTTGCCGAGCGCGGTTATCGCTGCCGTATCTACCCTGGAGTGGGGCATGCCGAAGGCTATCTGGCGGGCTCCGATCAGCAACGGTTACAGGATCTGCACGATGCCTTCGCTGACCCGACCATCGACGCAGTCCTGTGCATGCGCGGTGGCTATGGCAGCATGCGCCTGCTCGATCAGCTCGACTTCGACCTGATCCGGCGCAACCCCAAGCCGCTGATCGGCTACAGCGACATCACTGCGCTGCACACGGCTATCTATCGTCATAGCGGCTTGATCAGCTTTCATGGAGCGATGCTCAACGCTGACCTGCTGGGTGCCAAGCTCGCACCGACCGAGTCGTCGCTGATGGCGCAGTTGAGTGGGGCGTTAGGGGAGGGTGATGCCATCGTGCACCCGGCTGAATTCGTCTTGAATTGCGTGGTGCCTGGTGTTGCCAGGGGGCGTTTGCTGGGCGGCAACCTGTCGATTCTGGGGGCGACCCTGGGAACACTGGCGCAGATCGATACGAAGGGCTGCATCCTGTTCATCGAGGACGTCAACGAGCCGCTTTACCGGGTGGACCGGCTGCTGACCCAGTTGCGTCTGGCAGGCAAGTTGGCGGGGGTGAAGGGGGTGCTGGTGGGGGATTTTGCCGGTATCACCGTGGCGGCGTTGACGCCCCTGTTGCTGGACATCTTCGCGCCGTTGGGTGTGCCAGTGCTGTCCGGGTGGCGCAGCGGGCATTGTGACCCGAACGTGTGTTTGCCGCTGGGTGCAGAGGTGGTGCTGGACAGCGAGGCGCGGAGCCTGGTATTGGCGCAGGATTTGTTCAAGGGGTGAGATTGTCGGGGCCGCTTTGCGGCCCTTTCGCGACGCAAGGCCGCTCCTACAGGGGGATGAGCGATTTCTCGTGTCGCGATGGGGCGCAAGGCGCCCCCGGCATTATCACCGTTGACGCAGGCTATCGAGCAACTTGTGCGTCGGGTACCCATCTGCTGGCCACCCAAAACCCTGCTGCGCATTGCGAATGGCCTTACGGGTATTGGCACCGATGATGCCATCGGGGTTGCCCGCATCATGCCCGTTGGCGTTGAGCAGGTTCTGCAGCTCCATGCGCTCGCTGCGGCTCAGCGGCAAGTCTTCTTTGGGCCAGCTGCCTGCGATGAAGCCCCAGCCCGAAAAACGATCGCCCAGCAAGCTCACGGCCAGTGCATAGGACGATGAGTTGTTGTACTTGAGAATGGCGCGGAAGTTGTCCAGCACCAGGAATGCTGGGCCACGGGCGCCGGCCGGCAGCAGCAGGGCTGCGGAAAGTTCGTTGCTGCCCATCGGCAGTTTGGTGCCCGCCGGCAGTTTCACACCCAATTGCAACCACTCACTGACGGGCTTGCGCAGCGCGCCATCGGCCAGCCAGAAGTCGAAGCCTGCAGGTACCTGAACCTCGAAACCCCATGGTTGCCCGCGCTTCCAGCCGGAGCTTTGCAGGTAATGCGCAGTCGATGCCAAGGCATCCGGAGTGCTGTTCCAGATATCGCGGCGGCCGTCACCGTCGAAGTCCACTGCATGGGTGTTGTAGGTGGTGGGAATGAACTGGGTCTGGCCCATGGCGCCGGCCCAGGAACCACGCATGGCCTCTGGCTGGATGTCACCATGCTGGATGATCTGCAGCGCGGCAATCAGCTGATCCTGGGCAAACTGCGGGCGGCGGCCTTCATACGCCAGGGTCGCGAGTGAGCGAATTACCGACTTGCTGCCTTGGAACTGGCCAAAGTTGCTCTCCATGCCCCAGACCGAGACCAGGACCTGACGGTCTACACCATAGCGCTGTTCGAGGCGGGCCAGCAGCTCGGCATTCTGCTCAAGCAGTTTCTTGCCGTTTCGCACTCGCAGCGGCGACAGTGCTCCCTCCAGGTATTCCCACACCGGGCGGGTGAATTCGGGCTGGCTGCGGTCTGCCTTGATCACATCCATGTCCGGCGTCACGCCAATGAACGCGCGGTCGAAAGTGCTTGCCGAGATACCAGCCTGCAGCGCTTGCTGGCGGAAGCCGGCCTGCCATTGGGCAAATGTTTGCAGCGGCTGAATTTCAGTGCTGACGTCGGGCGTGGCGCTGGGCAGAGTCACTATCGGCGCGGGCTGGGCGGGGGCCAGCGGCAGGGCGTCGGCGGCGGTGGGCTTTTCCGCGCAGGCGACGAGCAGGATTAAGCTGGAGGCCGCGAGCAGCTGGCGGGATTTCCAGCGAGGGGTAAGACTGAAGGGCATGCACAGATCCAGAATTTCAGGTCAGGTGCCGACCATATCATGCCTGCGCTTTCGATGCTTTCATGCGGCCAAAAAGTAAGAAGCCTCCCAATCTCTCGATTGGAAGGCTTCGCGGCGGTAGCTGCCTTTGCCCTTGTCCGGTCGCTCCTGGCGGCAGCGGAACAAGGGTTGGGCGACGATGGATTTGGCCTTGTTGGGGCCGTGCTTCTTCGGCTTTTTGCTCATGGCGGGATTCCCGGGTCGGGTGGGTTTCGGGGCGGACTCTAGGCCTGTAGAGAGGCCGGGGCCAATTGATTGTGTCAATGGTTTGAAATACCGGGGCTGCAAACAGGCTCCCAGTATTTGAGTCACTCAGGCGGTAGAGCCAACCGCTGCCCGGCCATGAGCAATGACAAGCGTGACAGCCCGGTCCATGGTGACCCCACGGCTTGCCCCTTGATCTGCGCATCGATGCGCTGGGCATCCTGCAGCAGCTGCGCCCAGCGCTGCGCCGACAGGCGCTGCAGGGCTTTGCTGACCAGCGGCCGGCGCTTGTCCCATACCGGTGGGCGGGCCTGGCTGAAGGCCTTGTCCAAGGGCACACCCTGGCTGAACTGCTGCGAAAGCCCCGCCAGCAGACGCAGTTCGCGCGCCAGGGCCCACAGAATCACAGGTGGCTCCACGCCTTCACCGCGCAGGCCTTCGAGCATGCGCAGGGCATGCGCAGCTTCGCCATTGAGAATGGCATCGACCAGGCCGAAGACATCGAAGCGCGCGCTGTCGGCAACGGCCGCCTGCACCGTGTCTACGGTGATCTGGCTGCCGTCGGCGAGCAGCTTGAGCTTTTCGATTTCCTGGGCAGCAGCCAGCAGGTTGCCTTCGACACGTGCGGCAATGAGGTCGACCGCATCACGCTGGGCCGAAAGGCCGGCCTGTGCCAAACGCTGGTTGATCCATTGCGGCAACTGCTGGGCATCCACCGGCCAGATCTGGATGAACTGGCAGTGGCTGCCCTCGATCAGGGCCTTGCCCCACTTGGTCTTCTGCGCACTGCCATCGAGTTTGGGCAGGCTGACCAGCAGCAGGGTATCCTCGGCAGGGTTGGCGCAGTATTCCATCAGCGCCGCTGCGCCTTTGTCACCAGGCTTGCCCGAGGGCAGGCGCAGTTCCAGCAGCCGGCGTTGGGCGAACAGGGACAGGCTGGCGCCCGCCTGCAGCAGGGTGCCCCAGTCGAAACTGGCGTCGGCGCTGAACACCTGGCGCTCGTCAAAGCCCTGCTGACGCGCAGCATTGCGTATGGCGTCGGCGGCTTCCTGGCACAGCAGCGGATCGTCGCCACTGACCACATAGACCGGGGCCAGAGCGCCTTGCAGGTGCTTGTTGAGTTGGGCGGGGGCGAGCTTCATCGGAAACAGGCGGGGCACCGGAGTGCCCCGCACGGGCTCAATTGCCCGGAATTTCCAGCGGCGATTGCTGCGGCGTTTCCGCCTGCTGGCTGCGCGCGGCCTCCAGTGCGGCGGCTTCGGCCTTGGCGCGTTCGTCAGCTTCGCGCTGCAACTGGTCCAGCTGAGGCGGCGTCAGCATCTGCAGGCGCACGACCATGGCGTTGACCAGGTCGCGGCGCATTTCTTCGCGGGCAACAGTGGCTTCCTGGTCGGAACCGGTGATGTTGCCGCCGTCGCGTACATAGATTTTGCGCACTTCCAGCTTGTCGCTCATCAGCTCCAGGTTGTTCAGGCCAAGGATGCTGTAGCTGAGCACTGTGGTCAGTTCGTACTCGGCAGATTGGTTGCTGCTGGCGTAGGACGCTGCGCGCTGGGTTTGCTGTTCGTTGGTCAGTACCAGGCGATACGGGGCGCCGGTGTGCACATTGACGCCGCTGCGCTCCAGTACTTCGCGCAGTTGAGTCACGGTCGGGCCGTAGGCATCACGTGCACTGACGTCCATTTCCTTGACGCTGAGCTCGGAGGTGCCGGTGCCGCGCAGCTGGAAACCGCAGGCGCTGAGCATGATGGCCAGGCCCAATACCAGCAGATTGCGTTTGATCATGTTGTTGCTCCCTTGTGGGCCGATACCGCCCACCCGCACTGGCTGCAGGTGGGCGTTGCCATCAGTTGGCGACGATGTTGACCAGCTTGCCTGGCACTACGATGACCTTGCGGATGGTCAGGCCATCGATGAAGCGCAGGACATTTTCGTTGTTGCGGGCGGCGGCTTCGATTTCTTCGCGGCTGGCGGCTGCAGGCATTTCTACCTGGCCACGCAGTTTGCCGTTGACCTGGACCACCAGGGTTACGGTGTCCTGCACCAGAGCGCTTTCATCGACAACTGGCCAGCCAGCATCGATAACCGCTTGCTCATGGCCCAGCGCCTTCCACAGTTCGTGGGAAATGTGCGGGGTGATCGGGGCCAGCAACAAGGTGACGGCCTCCAGGCCCTCTTGCAGCAGCGCACGGTCTTGCTCGGTGCCCTGGGGGGCCTTCTCCAGGACGTTCATCACGGTCATCACCTGGGCGATGGCGGTGTTGAACTTGTGGTACTGGCCCACATCGGTGCTGGCCTGCTTGATCGCGGCGTGAATTGCACGGCGGATGACCTTCTGCTCGTCGTTCAGCGTGGCGAGGTCCAGTTTACCCGGCAGGCCCTGGTTGACGTGGCCCTGGGCCAGGCGCCAGACACGACGCAGGAAGCGGCTTGCACCTTCGACGCCAGAGTCCGACCATTCCAGGCTCATGTCGGGCGGCGAGGCGAACATCATGAACAGGCGGCAGGTGTCGGCGCCGTAGGCTTCGATCATCGACTGTGGGTCGACGCCGTTGTTCTTCGACTTCGACATCTTCTCGGTGCCGCCGATTTCCACCGGCAGGCCGTCGGTCTTCAGGCGTGCGCCAATGATCTTGGCCTTGGCATCGCGCTCGATTTCGACGTCGGCCGGGTTGAACCAGTCCTTGCCACCGTTGCTGGCGACGCGGTAGTAGGTATCGGCGACCACCATGCCCTGGGTCAGCAGGTTCTTGAACGGTTCATTGGAGGTGACCAGGCCTTCGTCACGCATCAGCTTGTGGAAGAAACGCGCGTAAAGCAGGTGCAGAATGGCGTGTTCGATGCCGCCGATGTACTGGTCGACCGGCAACCAGTGGTTGGCCGCTTTCGGATCGACCAGGCCCTTGTCGTAGTTCGGCGAGGCGTAGCGGGCGAAGTACCAGGACGACTCGACGAAGGTGTCCATGGTGTCGGTTTCACGCTTTGCCGCGGCGCCGCATTTCGGGCAGCTGCACTCGTAGAACTCGGGCATGCGCGCCAGTGGCGAACCGGCGCCGTCCGGCACCACGTTCTCTGGCAGGGTGACCGGCAGCTGGTCTTCCGGCACCGGCACGTCGCCGCAGGACGGGCAGTGGATGATCGGGATCGGGCAGCCCCAGTAACGCTGGCGGCTGATGCCCCAGTCGCGCAGGCGGAACTGGGTGCGGGATTTGCCCAGCTCCTTGCGGATCAGGGCTGCCTCGATGGCGTCGAAGGCGCCAGCGAAGTCCAGGCCGTCGAACTCGCCGGAGTTGATCAGCTGGCCGTGCTCGCCGTAGGCCGCCTGCCATTCGCTGCCGACTTCGTCGCCGGCGCTGGTGCGCACCACAGCCTTGACCGGCAGGTTGTACTTGTGGGCGAACTCGAAGTCGCGCTCGTCGTGGGCCGGTACGGCCATTACGGCACCGTCGCCGTAGTGCATCAGCACATAGTTGGCGACCCATACCGGCAGCTTTTCACCGCTCAGGGGGTGCTCGACCAGCAGGGAAGTGGGCATGCCCTTCTTCTCCTGGGTGGCCATGTCGGCCTCGGCAACGCTGCCGCTCTTGCACTCGTCGATGAATGCCTGCAGCGCCGGGTTGCCCTGGGCGGCCTGGGTAGCCAATGGGTGCTCGGCGGCAACGGCAACGTAAGTCGCGCCCATCAGGGTGTCCGGACGGGTGGTAAAGACTTTCAGCGTACCTTCGTGGCCGATGCTCGCCTGATCGTACGGGAACTGTACTTCCATGCCGCGCGACTTGCCGATCCAGTTGCGCTGCATGGTCTTGACCTGCTCAGGCCAGCCCGGCAGCTCGTCGAGGCTTTCTAGCAGCTCGTCGGCGTAGTCGGTGATGCGGAAGTAGTACATGGGGATTTCGCGCTTTTCGATCAGCGCGCCCGAACGCCAGCCGCGGCCGTCGATGACCTGCTCGTTGGCGAGCACGGTCTGGTCGGCCGGGTCCCAGTTCACGGTACCGTTCTTGCGGTAGATGATGCCTTTTTCGAACAGGCGGGTGAACAGCCACTGTTCCCAGCGGTAGTAGTCCGGCTTGCAGGTGGTGACTTCACGTGCCCAGTCGATGGCAAGGCCCAGGCTCTTGAGCTGGGTCTTCATGTAGTCGATGTTTTCGTATGTCCACTTGGCCGGGGCGACGTTGTTTTTCATCGCCGCGTTTTCCGCGGGCATGCCGAAAGCGTCCCAGCCCATCGGTTGCAGGACGTTCTTGCCCAGCATGCGCTGGTAGCGGGCAATCACGTCGCCGATGGTGTAGTTGCGCACGTGGCCCATGTGTAGCTTGCCGCTCGGGTACGGGAACATCGATAGGCAATAGTAGGTGTCTTTGCCTGGCTGTTCGGTAACAGCGAACGACTGTTGCTCGTCCCAGAAATGCTGGGCGGCGGCTTCGATATCACGGGGCGTGTATTGTTCGTGCATGGCTACTTTTGGCTGAGAGAGAAGAGACCTTGTTCCAGGCAGCGGAACCTCGCTGCGTCCGGCACTCCGGTGTCGTGAGAGTGAACGCCGTAGCATACAGTAGCGCCGCGCATCGTGGGAAACCCTGATTGCGAATGGCCGCTGGTCGCTGCACCGGGCTGCTTTTCGAAGCGGCGCTAAGCTCAGGTGTGGGGGGAGATATTCTTTATCTTCAATGAGGTGAACGGATGGGAGAGACGCAGCTACCCGCAATCAAACCGGAGCTTTACGAACGCCTGATCGACCGTCTTGGCCTGGCCCTGGAAGTCGCCAGAACGTCGGTACGATTGCGCGACGAGATGCCAGCCGAGCTGGAGTTGCGTGGCCTGAGCCATGCAGAGTTCGAAGTGATCAAGGCTTACCTGGACTCGGTCCCGGAACGCCGTAATGCCTGCGCCGGTAGTTACCCGCATGCGGAACCGACATCGGCGAAGATCATTTGGCTCAAGGACAAGAAACGCCCCGCCACGACGGCGACACCCAGGACGCTGCCACATCGCTAGCCGTTCAGGGCGCCCGGCGCAGGCCATCGCGCCCCGGTAATTCAACAAACACTTCACCCGATCGGCGCCGGCAGCGCACTTGTTGACCGGCGCCGATCCTCATAGGCTGCACGCCTGCCAAGGAGGTGTAGCCGATGCCGATTCGATTTTTTATCAAACAATGGTTGATGCCGCCGGGCATCCTGTTCCTGCTGTTGCTGGCGGCCTGGTGGCTGCGCGCCCGGCGGCCGCGGCTGGCGGCGCTGTGCTTTGTGCTGGGGCTGGGTGGGTTGTGGTTGATGAGCCTGCCGCTGGTGGTGCAGCACGGTGCGCGCCTGCTGGAAACCGAGCCCCCGCTGGCATCCGGCGATTGGGCCAGCCTGGCGCGCAGGGCGGATGCCATCGTCGTGCTCGGCGCAGGGCGTGAGCGCGGTGATCCGGCCTGGGGCGGTGAGGACCAGCCCTCGGCAACGGCGCTTGAGCGTATGCGCTTTGCCGCGCGACTGGCCAAGGCTTCGGGCTTGCCGGTGCTGACCAGTGGCGGTTTGCACTACGGTACCCCGCCGAGCGAGGCGCAGCTGATGGCGGATCGGCTGCGTGAAGATTTCGCTGTCGAGGTCAAATGGAAGGAAGAGGCCAGCCGGACCACCTGGGAAAATGCCCAATTCAGCGCGCAATTACTCAAGCCACTGGGTATTGGGCGTGTGGTGCTGGTGACCCAGGCCTGGCACATGCAACGTTCGCGCTGGAGCTTCGAGCAGGCCGGGTTTGAAGTGATACCGGCGCCGATGGGGTTCCTTGGGCGTGACCATGCGCGGCCGTTTGCCGGGTTGCTGCCGGAAAGCCGGGCGATGTGGCAGAGCGGGCAATTGCTGAATGAAGCGGTAGGGTTGGCGGGGTATCGGTTGTTCTATTGATTCAAGAGAGCACTCGAGCCCGTGTAGGAGCGGCCTTGTGTCGCGAAAGGACTGCGCAGCAGTCCCAGGATATCTGTGGCGCCGCTGATATCCTGGGGCCGCTTCGCAGCCCATCGCGACACAAGGCCGCTCCTACGGCCTGATCAGACGGTTTTGGCTATGCGCCCCGCCAGCAATGCCCAACCCAGCAGCAAGGCACAGACAATCGCCAGCGGCCACGAGCGCCATTGCAGGTACGGCGTCAGTTGCTGCATCGGGACCACTTCGCCATACAGCACGGCCCGCTGGAACTGCGGAACCTGGGCCGTAATCCGGCCAAACGGGTCGATCAAGGCGGTAACGCCGTTGTTGGTGGCGCGGATCATCCAGCGGCCGGCTTCCAGCGCGCGCATCTGCGCCATCTGCAGGTGCTGCAGCGGGCCGATCGAGGTGCCGAACCAGGTGTCGTTGCTGATGGTCAGCAACAGGTCGCTGCGCGCCGCCAAGCCCGCAGCGAACTCGGGGTAGACCACCTCGTAGCAGATGTACGGGGCGATCTGGTAACCCTTGGCCTGGAGCAGTGGCTGGTCCTCAGGGCCGCGGGCGAAGTCCGACATCGGCAGGTTGAAGAACTCGATCAGGCCGCGAAGCATGTCCTGCAGTGGCACGTACTCGCCGAAGGGCACCAGCTTCTGCTTGAGGTAGGTGCCATCGCCTTCGCCTGTCACGGTCACGCCGTTGTAGTAGCGGCGTTGCTGATGCACCACTTCGCGCACCGGCACGCCAGTGATAAGTGCCGAATGCCGGTCGGCGGCAAAACGCCCCATCACGTCGATGTAGCCTTGGGCCTGGTCCTTGAGGATCGGCACGGCTGTCTCTGGCCAAACCAGCAGATCCACCGGTTTTGAGCTGAAGCTCATGTCGCGGTACAGCGCCAGTTGTGCATCGATGTGCGCCGGGTCCCATTTCAGCTCTTGTTCGACGTTGCCCTGCAGGGCCGCGACCGTCAGTGGGTCGCCAGCAGGCTTGGTCCAGGCGTGGTCTTTGAGGGCTATGCCGACAACCCAGGGGGCCAGCAGCAACAAGGCTCCCACGGCAAGGAACGATGGGCGTGCACGCAGGCGGTGCAGGTTGCACAGCAGCGCCGCGCTCAATGCCAGGGCGAAAGAGATCAGCCACACGCCGCCCAGCGGCGCCAGGCCAGCCAAAGGCCCGTCCAGTTGGCTGTAGCCGGCATAAAGCCAGGGGAAGCCGGTCAGGAACCAGCCACGGAAAGCCTCTTGCAGCAGCCACAGGGCGGCAAAGCACAGCGCATCGGCCAAGGGGGCTTCATTGCGGCGCAGCCAGCGCGCCCACAGCCAGGTGGGCAGGGCAAAGAACCAGGCAAGGGCGGCGAAGAACGCCACCAGCAGCACGATCGCCAGCAGCGGCGAGGCGCCGCCGTAGGTGTTCATGCTGACGTAGATCCACCAGGTGCCGGCCCCGTACAGGCCAAACCCGAACCACCAGCCGCGCCACATGGCCTGGCGCGGGGTGAGCTCGCGCAGGCCGAGGTAGAGCACCGCGATGGACAACAGGGCCAGCGGCCAGATGTCGAATGGCGCCAGGGCCAGAAGGGTAGAGGCGCCGGCCGCCAAGGCCAGCAGGTTACCGGGCCAGCCGGGGCGGGTGATCCAACGCATGTTTGTCCTTAGCGGGTGATCGGGGTCAGGCGCAGCAAGTGTATCCGCCGGCTGTCGGCATTGAGAATACGGAACTTGTAGGGCCCGATCTCAGTGGTCTCGTTGCGCTTGGGCAGGTGGCCGAAAGCGCTCATCACCAGGCCGCCAACCGTGTCGAACTCATCATCGGAGAACTCGCTGTCGAAGAACTCGTTGAAGTTCTCGATCGGCGTGAGCGCCTTGACCAGGAAGTCGCCGCTGGGCAGTGGCTTGATATAGCTGTCTTCCTCGACATCATGCTCGTCTTCGATGTCGCCGACGATCTGTTCGAGCACGTCCTCGATGGTGACCAGGCCCGCCACGCCGCCGTACTCGTCGATGACGATGGCCATGTGGTTGTGGTTGGCGCGGAACTCGCGCAGCAGCACGTTCAGGCGCTTGGACTCGGGCACGAACGTGGCCGGGCGCAGCAGGTCCCTGATGTTGAAGCTGTCGCCGTTCTCTTTGAGGATCAGCGGCAGCAGGTCCTTGGCCAGCAGGATCCCGAGCACATCGTCATGGCTTTCGCCGATCACCGGGTAACGCGAGTGCGCGGCGTCGATGACGGCCGGCAGGAATTCGCGAGGCGACTGGGTAGCCTTGATGCTGATCATCTGCGAACGCGGCACCATGATGTCGCGTACCTGCAGGTCGGCGACCTGGATGGCGCCTTCGACGATGGTCAGCGCTTCGCTGTCGAGCAGCTTGTTCTGATGGGCTTCGCGCAGCAGCTCGAGGAGCTCCTGGCGGTTTTTCGGCTCATGGGCAAAAGCCTGGGTCAGTTTACCCAGCCAGGACTTCTGCCCGTTGCTCGATCGATCTTCGCTCATGGCGTTTCTCGTGATCCTTGCAGTATCAGTGTGTGATTGAATCGTTTTCATCATCGGCATACGGGTCGGGGTGACCCAGTTCTGCCAGCAATTCCCGTTCCAGCGCTTCCATTTCCTCGGCCTCATCGTCTTCGATGTGGTCGTAGCCAAGCAGGTGCAGGCAGCCGTGGATGACCAGGTGCGCCCAATGCGCTTGCAGCGATTTGCCCTGTTCGGCAGCCTCGCGCTCGACCACCGGCACGCAGATCACCAGGTCGCCCAGCAGCGGGATATCGAGCAGTTCATCGGGCACATCGGCCGGGAACGACAGCACGTTGGTCGCGTAGTCTTTGTGCCGGTAGGTGTGGTTGAGCTCGCGGCCTTCGGCTTCGTCGACCAGACGGATGGTCATTTCCGAGTCGGCGCTGCGCTGGCGCAAGGCCAGTTCGCACCAGGCGCGCAAAGCGGCATCGTCAGGGGTGGCGGCATCCGTGGCGCGCTGCAGGTCAAGTTCAAGCATCTTTGCCGGGCGCCTCGGGCTTGGCCTGGCGGGCATCGAAGCGGTCATAGGCCTCGACAATGCGCTGCACCAGTGGGTGACGAACCACATCTTTGGGTTGGAAGTGGGTAAAACTGATACCCGGAACGTCCTTGAGCACCTCGATCACATGAGCCAGGCCCGACTTGGTGCCACGTGGCAGGTCGACCTGGGTGATGTCGCCGGTGATCACCGCAGTGGAGCCGAAGCCGATGCGGGTCAGGAACATTTTCATCTGCTCGAGCGTGGTGTTCTGGCTCTCGTCGAGGATGATGAAACTGTTGTTCAAGGTACGGCCGCGCATGTAGGCCAGCGGGGCGATCTCGATCACCTGGCGCTCGATCAGCTTGGCCACGTGCTCGAAGCCGAGCATCTCGTACAGGGCGTCGTACAGCGGGCGCAGGTACGGGTCGATCTTCTGGGCCAGGTCGCCAGGCAGGAAGCCAAGCTTTTCGCCGGCCTCGACCGCCGGGCGCACCAGCAGGATGCGGCGCACCTGCTCGCGCTCCAGGGCATCGACGGCGCAGGCCACGGCCAGGTAAGTCTTGCCGGTACCGGCCGGGCCTACGCCGAAGTTGATGTCGTTGGCCAGGATTTCCTTGACGTAGCGCTGCTGGTTGACGCCGCGTGGGCGAATGTTGCCCTTGCGCGTGCGCAGGGAAACGCTGACCTCGTTGACTGCCGGGTTTTCGATGTTCTCGACGGTCGATTCCTGCAGGTACAGGTGCACGGTTTCCGGCGACAGCTCGGTGGCCTTGGCCTCGCGATAGAGGCGGCGCAGCAGTTGCTCGGCAGCAGAGGTGGTCTTGGGTTCGCCGATCAGCTCGAATTGATTGCCGCGGTTGCGGATTTCGATAGCCAGGCGTTGTTCGATCAGGCGCAAGTGCTCGTCGAACTGGCCGCACAGGTTGGCGAAGCGGTGGGCCTCGAAGGGTTCGAGGATGAAACGATGAGGTTGTATGGGTGCGTTCAAGGTCGTTTTTAGCCGCTCGACGGCAATAATGGTGAACTCAAGAATAACCCTTGAAGGGCAGGGGCGAAAGCACTGAAACGTTCAACGGTATCGGCGGCACAGATCAACGGGCCTGTCTGTTATGATGCGCGCCTTTTCTTACGCATGTGTTATCCCGGCAAACATGAGCAAACGCGAACCCGCCATCTATAAAGTGATCTTCCTCAATCAGGGGCAGGTCTTCGAGATGTATGCCAAACAGATCTATCAGAGCGACCTGTGGGGCTTCCTGGAAATCGAGGAATTCGTTTTTGGGGAGCGCACCCAGATCGTGGTCGACCCGAGCGAAGAGAAGCTCAAGAACCAGTTCGAAGGTGTGATCCGCAGCTTCGTGCCGATGCACTCGATCGTGCGTATCGACGAGGTCGAGCGCCTGGGCACGGCCAAGATCAGCGAAGCCAAGGGAAGTGGCAATGTGATGCCGTTCCCTATGCCGATGCCAGAGAAGTAAAGCGAGTCAGGGGAGCGGCGAGAACGGCGTGCGCCCTTCGGCGCTTTGCAGTTCCAGCAGGTATTTGCGGAAAATCTGGCCGAGCACCTGGGTGGCATGCTCCAGTTCATCGCGGGGCATCTGCTCGGTGACTTCGTCGGCCATGTCCAGCGCATCTTCGGCACCGTTGACCGCCGCCATTTTCAGCAGGATATAGGCCTGTACGTTGTTGGCCTCGACCCCTTCACCATGAAAGAACATGCCGCCAAGGCGATACTGGGCTTGTGCATGGCCCTGCAGCGAGGCTTTTTCGAACCA
Organism: Pseudomonas sp. BNK-30; assembly: GCF_047456185.1. Classification (NCBI taxonomy): domain Bacteria; kingdom Pseudomonadati; phylum Pseudomonadota; class Gammaproteobacteria; order Pseudomonadales; family Pseudomonadaceae; genus Pseudomonas; species Pseudomonas sp. BNK-30. The sequence continues at coordinate 4,152,190 of NZ_CP179904.1, read as the reverse complement.
GTCCAAGGCCATTTTCAGGTCTTTGGGGGTTTGCGCGTAGTAGTACTCACCCAGTTCGTACTGCGCCTGGGCGTCCCCGGTCGCCGCCATCTGCTCGCAAGCCTTGAGGGCGTTTTGCTGGTCCTCTGGCTGGACATTGAGCGTGCAGCGCCCCGTTGCAGGAATCAGCAACGAGTTACCGCCCTCCGCCAGTGCCAGCAGGGGCTGAAGAAGCAACAGGCAGCCCAGGGCAAGGGCGCGGCCGGTGCGGTTCATGGGGATCGACTTACCTCTGCAAAGCTACGGCCAATGTCTCTGGTGGCACATTATGGGATAAGCAGCGCCAACCTTACAAAGTTTTACTCGAATTTATGTACCGGTGGGAAAAGTTACTGGTGATGGACGGGCATTTATCGCCAGAGCTCTTCGCGGGTTTACCCGGCGAAGAGCTCTGACCGCGCTTTACTTCAGTGCGGCAAATGCCCGCTCAGCCGCATCCAGGGTGATCTGCAGCTCCTTGTCACCGTGTGCGATCGAGGTAAAGCCGGCCTCGAACGCGCTAGGTGCCAGGTAGACGCCACCGTCGAGCATCAGGTGGAAGAAGCGCTTGAAGCGCTCGGCATCGCTGGCCATCACGTCATCGAAGGTGACGATATCGTCGGCGCCGCTGAAGTACAGGCCGAACATGGCACCTGCCTGGGTTGTCACGAACGGCACGCCAGCGGCATCTGCGCGCTGCTGCAGGCCGTCGAGCATGCGGCTGGTGAAGCCGCTCAGCTCGTCGTGGAAGCCCGGGCGGCTGATCAGCTTCAGCGTGGTCAGGCCTGCGGCCATGGCCAGCGGGTTACCCGACAGGGTACCGGCCTGATACACAGGGCCCAGCGGGGCGATGCAGCCCATGATCTCGCGCTTGCCGCCGAAACAGCCGACCGGCATGCCGCCGCCGACGATCTTGCCGAAGGTCGACAGGTCCGGCGTGATGCCGTAGTAGCCTTGGGCGCCGCCCAGCGAGACGCGAAAGCCCGTCATCACTTCGTCGAAGATCAACACTACGCCGTGCTTGTCGCACTGCTCGCGCAGGCCTTCGAGGAAACCAGGCGCTGGCGGTACGCAATTCATGTTGCCGGCCACTGGCTCGACGATGATGCAGGCTACGGTCTGGCCGACTTCGGCCAGGGTCTTCTCGACTGCAGCGATGTCGTTGAACGGCAGGGTCAGGGTGTGCTTGGCGAAGTCCGCCGGCACGCCTGCCGAGCTTGGCACGCCCTGGGTCAGCAAACCGGAGCCGGCCTTGACCAGCAAGCTGTCGGAGTGGCCGTGGTAGCAGCCTTCGAACTTGATGATGGCGTCGCGGCCGGTGTAACCCCGGGCCAGGCGGATCGCGCTCATGGTGGCTTCGGTGCCGGAGCTGACCATGCGTACCATTTCCATGGACGGCACCAGCGAGCAGACAAGGTCTGCCATCTCGGTTTCCATGGCGGTCGGCGCGCCGTAGGACAAGCCGTGCTGCAACTGGTTGCGCACCGCGTCGAGCACCTGTGGGTGGCCGTGGCCGAGGATCATCGGGCCCCACGAACCCACATAGTCAACATAGCGCTTGTCGTCTTCGTCGACGACATAGGCGCCTTCGGCATGCTTGAAGAACAGCGGGGTGCCGCCGACGCTCTTGAAGGCGCGGACCGGCGAGTTGACGCCACCTGGGATGTGCTTCTGGGCTTGGGCGAACAGGGATTCGGAACGGGACATGGGATCTTCTCTTGAAATCAGGAAGCGAACAGGGCGTTGAAGGCGCGGGCGCGGCGGGTGACTTCCTGCGCGCTGTCGGCACCGAACAGGCCATGGATCACCGCCAGCAGGTCGGCACCGTGGGCGACCAGCGGAGCGGCGTTGTCGAGGGTGATGCCGCCGATCACGGCGAGCGGCAGTTTGACCTGGGCCCGGGCCTGCGCCAGCAGGCCAACATCGGCAGCGGGTGCACCGGGCTTGGTCACGGAATTGAAGAAACGGCCAAAGGCGACATAACTGGCGCCTTCGCTGGCGGCCTGGGCGGCCAGGTCGAGGCTGGCGTGGCAGGTCGAGCCAATGATGGCCTGGCGGCCCAGCAGCGCACGCGCCGGGGTCAATGGGCCGTCGGTCTGCCCCAGATGCACACCGACGCCCAGGCGCGCAGCCAGTTCGGCGTCGTCGTTGATGACCAGCTCGGTGCCGTAGCGCTCGCAGAGCTTGAGAAGCGCTTGGGCTTCGCGCAGTCGACGGGCGGCATCATCGCTTTTATCGCGGTACTGCAGCAGGCGCACGCCGCCTTCCAGTGCCGCCTCGACATGGGACAGGAAACGGCCGGCGAGCAGCTGGCTGTCGGTGATTGCATACAGACCGCGTAGCTTCATCAGAAAGCCTCGTATCAGGAGCAGAAGTCCAGGGGCAGGCGGCGCGGGACGAACTGGCCCTTGCCCAGCTGCTCGGCGTCACGCAGGGTGCGCCAGGTGTAGTCGAGTGCACTGCGCACGGCGCTTTGCAGGGCTTCGCCCAAGGCCAGGCGGCCGGCCAACGTGCTGGCCAGGGTACAACCCGAGCCGTGGTAGCTGCCAGGCAGGCGCTGGCAGGTCCAGGTATGATGCTGGCCATCGCGGCTGTACAGACGGTTGTGGATTTCGTCTTCGTCGCCGTGGCCACCGGTGATCAGCAGGTGTTTGCAGAACGGCAACAATTTTTCGGCACACTCGTCTGCCGTACCTTCGGGCAGTTCGGCAAGAATGCGGGCCTCGGGCAGGTTAGGGGTGGCGATGGCGGCCAGCGGCAACAGGCGCTCGCGCAGGGCATAGCCGACCTCGTCCTTGCCCAGCCGGCCACCGCCACCGGCGCGCAGCACCGGGTCGCAGACCACCGGCAGGTGCGGGTGGGCACTGAGCAGTTCGGCGACGGTATCGACCATTTCGATCGAGCCGAGCATGCCCAGCTTGACCGCGGCTACCGTGGAGTCGGCCAGTACGGCATTGGCCTGGGCCAGCACCCACTCGCGGTCGAGCACGCGGAAGTCGGAAACATTGACGGTATCCTGCACGGTCAGGGCGGTCACCGCAGGTGCGGCGTGACAGCCTTGGGCGATCAGGGCTTCGATATCTGCCTGCAAGCCGGCACCGCCACTTGGGTCGTGGCCGGATAGACAGAGGACAACGGGGCGGGAGCTGTAGGTATTCATGGTCGGCGAGCTTACCACCAAACCCTTTTGTACGGATCGTCCTACAAACGGGTTTTGTTGATCGATGGGTCAGCTTTATGCTTTTCACTGGCCTGAAAGCACTGATCTAGAGCCTTTTAAGCTTAAATCAAGATGGCCCGTTGCCAGCCTTCAAAGCTATGCTAGAGTGCTCGGATAACTCGATAAACGGGCTTTACCGGAATTCGTCGTCTCATAGGGATAGGGGGCCATTGCGACGTGTCCGGGCACGCCATGCTGGGGCCGTATGCGCTATTTGCTGATTTTGCTTCTGGGCTGCTTGCCCGTGCTGGCCACTGCGGTCGATTTCGACGACACCACCCGGTACCTTTCGCTGGGCAGCACCATGCAGGTCTATGAAGACCGCGAGGGCAGCGCCAGCATCGCCCAGGTTACCGCGCCCACCTTCGCCAAGCGTTTTCGCCTGCACCGTGAACAAGTGCTGAATGCCGGCTATTCGACTTCGGTGTTCTGGCTCAAGGTCGATTTGCGCTACCTGGCCTCGGCCAACCCCGCACCGCGCCAATGGTTGCTGGAGCTGGCGTACCCGCCGCTGGATCACCTCGAGCTCTATCTGCCGGGCGCCGATGGTACCTACCGCCTGGCACAGCGTACCGGCGATGCCTTGCCCTACGACAGCCGGCAGATCCGCCAGAACAACTACCTGTTCGAACTGCCGCTGCAGCCCAATCAGGCGACCACCGTCTACCTGCGCCTGCACAGCCAGGGCTCGGTGCAGGCGCCGTTGGCGCTGTGGTCTGCCGAGGCCTACATGGAAGAGCAGCCCACGCGCCTGTATGTACTGGGGATGATCTACGGGGTGTTGCTGGTGATGCTGGTGTACAACCTGTTCATCTTCCTCAGCGTTCGGGACGTCAGTTACCTCTACTACATCCTCTATATTGCCTCGTTCGGCCTCTACCAGGTGTCGGTCAACGGCGCAGGGGTGGCGTACTTCTGGCCGAACAGCCCCTGGTGGGCGAATGCCGCCACGCCCTTGTTCATCGGTGCGGCCGGCTTGTTCGGCTGCCAGTTCGCCCGCCACTTCCTGCGCCTGGGCACGATCAGCCGAGGGTTCGATCGGCTGCTGCAACTGTTGATGCTCGGGGCAGTGCTGGTGATGCTGCTGGCGGTGAGCATGCCCTATGGCATTGCCTTGCGCATGGCCACTGTGCTGGCCCTGCTGTTCACCGTCAGCATTTTCACTGCGGGGCTATACGCCTGGGTGCGCGGTCTGCGCGTGGCTCGCTGGTTCATCATTGCCTGGACGGCGTTCCTGCTGGGCGGGCTGGTCAATACCCTGATGGTGCTGGGGTACCTGCCCAATGTGTTCCTGACCATGTATGCCAGCCAGCTCGGTGCGGCGCTGGAAGTGGCGTTGTTGTCCCTGGCCCTGGCCGACCGTATCAACAGCATGCGCGAACAGCAGGCGCAGACCCTGCGTGATACCGGGCGGACACTGGAACAACTGAACCAGCAGCTGGCCAGGAGCAACCACCTCAAGGATGAATTCCTCGCCACGATCACCCATGAACTGCGCACCCCGATGAACGGTGTTATCGGCTCGCTGGAGCTGATGCACACGTTGCCGCTGAGCGCCGAGATGGCCCAGTACCACCGCACGGCGGTGGGCTCTGCGCAGAACATGATGGACATGGTCGACGATATTCTTACCCTCACCGAGCTGCAGGCAGGTCGCCTGCGCGCGCAGCCGGTGCCGTTCAGCTTGCGCCGCACGCTTCAGGACCTGCGTGCCGGCTACGCTGGAACGGCCCTTGGCAAAGGGCTTTACCTGAGCCTGGACATTCCCGCAGAGCTGCCGGACGAACTGCTTGGCGATGCGCATAAGTTGACGCGCTGCCTGGGTTGCCTGGTGGACAATGGCCTGAAGTTCACCCACCAGGGCGGCGTGATGGTTCAGGTGCGCGGCCGTCGGCTTGGGCCCGACAGCCTGGCGCTGACCTTCACCGTCAGTGACAGCGGCATCGGCTTCGATGACCTGGACCAGGCGATCCTGTATCAGCGCTTCTTCCAGGTCGATGGCTCGATGACCCGGCGCTACGGTGGCCTGGGCATCGGCCTGTCGATCTGCCGGCAGTTGGGCGAGGTGCTGGGGGGCACGTTGATGCATGAGTCTACGCGGGGGTTGGGCAGCCGTTTCGAGTTGACGCTGAATGTGGCGATAGCGCAGGTGCAGGTAACGGCGGGCAGGGCGGCTTCGGGGGTTACCCGGTTCTGAAGGCTGCCGGGCGCATGCCACGATGGTGTGCGTTGCCACCTGTTTAGTCATTATTGGCACTTTGACTGGCCCACAGGGAGTGCTTCACTGGGACTTTCATGCATACCCGGCCCCAGGAGCTCCCGATGAACCTGCACCAGTACGCTGAAACCCACGAAGTCACCAATCAGCCACCGTCCCTCGACGGCGCCAACCTGTACCGCCTGGACCTGCCACTGCAGGAGTGGTCGCGGCGTTTCGGTGCCGGCTGGGCCGAATCGCGGATCGATGCCTACGGTGCCTTGGCCGGTGGGCCCCTGATGGCCGCAGGCTTTCTGGCCAACGCGCACAAACCAGCGTTCAGCAGCCATGACCGTTACGGGCACCGCATCGACCTGGTGGAGTTCCACCCCGCCTACCACGAGCTGATGCGTACGGCCGTCGAACACGGCCTGCCGTCGTTGCCCTGGGCCGAGCCGCGCCCCGGCGCCCATGTAGCCCGGGCATCGATGACCTACCTGCACAGCCAGGCAGAAGCCGGTACCGGTTGCCCGCTGACCATGACCTTTGCCGCTGTCCCCGCACTCAGGCTGCAGCCTGAGCTGGCCGAGTACTGGTTGCCGAAGATTCTTGCCCGCGAGTACGACCCCCGCAACGTCGGCGATCAGCACAAGGCAGGCGTGACCATCGGCATGGCCATGACAGAAAAGCAGGGCGGTACCGATGTACGCGCCAACACCACCCGCGCCTATCCTGTCGGCAGCCCGGGGCCGGGCCAGGCCTACGAGCTGGTTGGGCATAAATGGTTCTGTTCGGCGCCGATGTGCGACGCCTTCCTGACACTGGCGCAGACCGACAAAGGCTTGAGCTGTTTCCTGTTGCCACGCCATCGCCCGGATGACAGCCGTAACCAGTTCTACATCCAGCGCCTGAAGAACAAGCTCGGCAACAGCTCCAATGCTTCCAGCGAAGTGGAGCTGCGTGGCGCTCTGGCCTGGATGGTCGGCGAGGAGGGGCGGGGAGTGCCAACCATCATCGAGATGGTGGCCATGACCCGCTTCGACTGCATGGTCGGCTCAAGCGCCCTGATGCGCCAGGCCTTGACCCAGGCTACCCACCACTGCGCGCACCGCAAGGTCGGCGGCCGGGTGCTGAGCGAGCAGCCGCTGATGCAGAACGTGCTGGCCGATCTGGCACTGGAAAGCGAAGCGGCCCTGGCCTTGAGCCTGCGCATGGGGCAAGCGCTAGAGCAACTCGATGATCCGCAGCAGGCGCACTTCGCCCGGTTGGTCACGGCGGTGGGCAAGTACTGGATCTGCAAGCGCGCGCCCGCGATGATCAACGAAGCTGCCGAATGCCTGGGCGGCGCCGGTTATGTCGAGGACAGCATCCTGCCGCGCTTGTACCGCGAAGCACCGGTCAATTCCACTTGGGAGGGGTCGGGCAACGTCCAGTGCCTGGACGTACTGCGTGCCTTGTCCAAGGAGCCGGGTGTGCTCGACGCGCTGTTCGCTGAACTGGGCGATGGCCATGGCGATCCACGGCTGGCGGCGCACATCGGCAATCTCAAGGGCGCGTTCGCCGACACGGGCGACATTCAGTATCGTGCCCGGCAGCTGACCGAGGACATCGCCCTGGCCCTGCAGGCCAAGCTGTTGCTGGAAGCGGGCAACACCTCAGTCAGCGATGCCTTCATCGGCAGCCGGCTGGCCGGCGGCGGTCGCGTTTACGGGGCATTGCCGCGCGGCGCCGATGTCCAGGCGCTGGTGGCACGGGCCACGCCGGTCTGGCCCGGCTGACAGGGGGTGTTTTTACCGGCGAAGGCAGGCAAGATGGCTGACATGCATGTCCAGACAGGAAGCACAGTGTGAGCCAAGCCTTTGTAGTCGTTGATACCCCCGAACAGGCCGTCGACCGTCTGGCGGCCTTGCATGAACAGGCCACCGGGGCCCTCAGCCAGGCCCTCAAGCGTTACCTGAAGGACCGCACCGAGCCGGACGCCGACGAGCGCGCCGTTTACCGCTACCCGGCCTTGCGCCTGACCTATTACAGCCACGGCGAAGTCGCCGCCACCACCCGTGCCTATGCCAAGGTACAGGTGGCGGGCACCTACAGCGTCACAGTCACCCAGCCTGCGGCATTTAGGGGTTATCTGCTCGAGCAGTTGCGCCCCTTGATGCACGACTACACCGTGACCGTCGAGGTAGGCGTCAGCGAGCAGAACATCCCGTACCCTTACGTGGTCGACCAGGGCGATGAACTGGCGGGCAGCGGCATCACTGCCGCCGAGCTGGCGCGGGTATTCCCCAGTACCGACCTGTCCGCCGCCACCGACAACATCGCCGACGGGCTGTGTGACTGGGGCAGTGCCGAAACCCTCCCGCTGGCGCTGTTCGACGCCGCCCGCGTGGACTTCTCGCTGCGCCGCCTGGTGCATTACACCGGCAGCGACTGGCGCCATGTGCAGCCTTGGATCCTGCTGACCAACTACCACCGTTATGTCGACCAGTTCATCAGCCATGGCCTTGAACAGCTGCGTGACGACCCGCGTTTCGTGCGCATGGTGCTGCCGGGCAACGTGGCGATCGAAAAAGGCATGGACCATGGTGAGGCCCAGGCCCTGGTGGCCAGCGTGGTCTGGCACCGCTATCAGATGCCGGCGTATCACCTGATCGCCGCCGACGGTGATGGTGTCACCCTGGTCAACATCGGCGTCGGCCCGTCCAACGCCAAGAACATCACCGACCACCTGGCCGTGCTGCGTCCGCATTGCTGGCTGATGATCGGCCACTGCGGGGGCCTGCGTCAGTCGCAGACCATCGGGGACTATGTGCTGGCGCACGCTTACATGCGCCGCGACGGTATCCTTGACCGGGTGGTGCCGCCGAACATCCCGATCCCGGCCCTGGCCGAGGTGCAACTGGCGTTGCAGGAGGCGGCAGCCCAGGTTACCGGCGAACGTGGCGAGGAATTGAAGAAGCGCCTGCGCACCGGCACCGTGCTGACATACGACGACCGTAACTGGGAGCTGCGCTGGGCCCAGGAACGGCCACTGATCAACCTGTCGCGGGCCGTGGCGGTAGACATGGAGAGCGGCACCATCGCCGCCCAGGGTTATCGCCTGCGAGTGCCATATGGCACCTTGCTGTGTGTGTCCGACAAACCGCTGCACAGCGAAATCAAGCTGCCTGGGTCGGCCAACGCCTTCTACAACCGCGCGGTCAGCCAGCACTTGAAGATCGGTATCGCCGCCCTCGACCTGCTGCGCACCGAGCTCAATTCGCTGCACTCGCGTAAACTGCGCAGCTTCGATGAGCCGCCGTTCCGCTGAGGATCCATGCCACTGCCACCCCGTTCCAAGCCGCGCCACCCTAAGGCGCGGCCTGCCGGCCCAAAGCGCCAGCCCAAGGCGCCACCGGCCGAGCCTCGCCTGATCCTGTTCAACAAGCCATTCGATGTGCTTACCCAGTTCAGCGACAGCGATGGCCGTGCCACGCTCAAGGATTACATCGATATTCCTGGCATTTACCCGGCCGGGCGGCTGGACCGTGACAGTGAAGGTTTGCTGCTGCTGACCAACGACGGCGGTTTGCAGGCGCGCATCGCCGACCCCAGGCACAAGCTGGCCAAGACGTACTGGGTACAGGTGGAAGGCGAGCCGAGCGATGAGCAGCTAACGCGTTTGCGCGAGGGCGTGCAGCTCAATGACGGGCCGACCTTGCCTGCCGAAGCACGGCGCCTCGATGAGCCTGAGCTGTGGCCGCGCAACCCGCCGGTACGCTTTCGCAAGAGCGTGCCGACCAGTTGGCTGGAGTTGGTGATTCGCGAGGGGCGTAACCGCCAGGTGCGGCGCATGACAGCGGCGGTGGGCTTGCCGACTTTGCGCCTGGTGCGGGTGCGGATCGGTGATTGGGCGCTGGATGGGCTGGAGCAGGGGTGTTGGCGCGAGGTGCCGGCCAAGCTGTAATGCTCGCTGGCTTCATCGCCGGCAAGCCGGCCCCCACAGAAAATGCGCAGGCCTTGGCATTTGTGGGCGCCGGCTTGCCGGCGATGCGGCTTGAGAGGGCGCTACACCCCTTCCAGAAACCCCACGACCACGGTCTTGATGATAAAGGCCAGCACCCCCAGCCCTAGCACGAAGAACAGGATCATCGTGCCAAAGCGCCCGGCCTTGGATTTCTTTGCCAAGTCCCAGACGATGAAGCCCATGAAACCGATCAGCACGGTGACCAGGATGATCATCATCCATTCTTCAAATACAGCCGGATCCATCTGTGTGTTCTCCAGGCAAGCTCAGCAGCCAATCAACGAAGGTGGGTCAGGGGCAGTTCGGTACTCGCCAGCACCTGATTGAGCACGAAGCTCGAGCGCACGCTGGTGACGCCTTCGATGCGGGTCAGGCTGCCCAATAGCAGTTTCTGGTAGTGATCCATGTCCGGTACCACCACCTTGAGCTGATAGTCGGCATCCATGCCGGTTACAAGGCTGCATTCGAGCACCTGTGGCAAGTTGCGGATGGCTGCCTCGAAGGTCTCGAAGCGCTCCGGGGTGTGCCGGTCCATGCCGATCAGCACGTAAGCCGTCAGGCTCAGGCCAAGCTTTTTGCGGTCGAGCAGGGCGACTTGCCGTGAGATATAGCCGTCGTCTTCCAGTTGCTTGACCCGACGAGAGCAGGGTGAGGGCGACAGGCCAATGCGTTCGGCCAGCTCCTGGTTGGAAATGCGCGCATCGCGCTGCAATTCGGCGAGGATGCTCAGGTCGTAGCGGTCAAGCTTGCTCATGGAAAAGGCCTTTTCTGATCAGATTGCGGTGAATTATCGATCCAGGGTTAAAAATTGCGCAAGTGCTATTTATCTGAGCAATATTCGCAATCCGCTGCCGCCCCCTGTCCCGTATCTTTATCAACAGAATCACTGCCCGGACATCAGTCCACGGCGACGCGCCCTAGGCGGGCGGTCGCGGCCAGCCATCCAACAGGATCCGCCAGGCCCCCGGGCTACGTACCTCCACAAGAGCGTATGAGGTGAGCCGGCGCCACAAGTGCCGAGCACGGACGACAATTCTCAAAGGGAGGCCTCAAGGCCTCCCTTTTTTCATGGCCGCGATTTCATCTGTTTGTCCGTTACGGGCACGGTAGACTGGCAGCGTGCCGTTATCTTGACCGTGAGGAACAACATGAAGTCGCGCATCTGGCAGTTGGCAGGTGTTGGTTTGCTTGGCGTGAGCATCTGCCTGGGGGCGATGGCCCAGGGCCCTGAAGACGGGCATGGTGGCAATGGCCGGCAGGATCCCAACGGTAGTTACGAAGGCCGTTCGCCGCTCAACTCGCGCGATGAAGTGCACCAGACCCAGCCCGCCCGCCAGGGCTACTACCAGGATATTCCCCGGCGCAATGCCGATTACCGGCACTGGGAGGCTGGCGGCCCTGGTCAACGGCCTGGTGGCGACTGGCAGGGGCGACCGGATGGCCATGGCAATGGTTGGGGGCCGGGGCCGCAGTATCGCCCCGGGCACAGCATCGACCGTTTCCCGGACCGCTACTGGAAAGTGCCCTACCGTGGGCAGGACTATTTCTACTCAGGTGGTTACTGGTACCAGCCGCATGGCGGCAGCTACATCGTGGTAGCCCCGCCGTACGGGGTGCGGGTCGGCTACCTGCCATCCTATGCACGTGAAGTGTGGGTGGGGGGTGCCTTGCTCTTCCTGGTGGCCGATACGTATTACCAGTACCTGGCAGACAGCCAGGAGTACGTGGTGGTCAGCCCGCCTGCGGTTGCACCGGCACCGGTGCCCGTGGCGCAAGCCCCTTCAGGCAACGCATACGATGTGGTGGCCTACCCGATGCATGGGCAAGGCCAGGAGCAGCAGGACCAGGACCGCTACCAGTGCCACCGTTGGGCGGTGAGCCAGTCCAACTTCGACCCTGCAACCGCCCCCAGCGCACCGCCGGCCAATGTTGCAGACAACTACCGGCGGGCGCTGGGGGCGTGTTTCAGTGGCCGGGGCTACAGTATCAATTGAGCCTCAGACGGGGTCGGCATGCACCATCACATCCGCCTGTGGATAACGCTGGCGGATGACTTCAGAGGCCTGGACGCACAGGGCATGTGCTTCGTGCAACGGCAACTGCCCCGGCAGCTCCAGATGCAGTTGCACGAACCACTGATTGCCCGACACCCTGGTGCGCAGGTCATGCACACCTTTGACCCCGGCAATGCCCAGCACCAGTTCGACCATGCCCTCGCCGATGTCGCCGGGCAGTTCCTTGTCCATCAGGATTGCCGTGCTTTCCCGGGCGATCTGCAGTGCACTCCACAGGATGTACAGCGCGATACCCAGGCCAAACAGCGCATCCAGCTGCGGCCAGCCGTAGCGCGCCAGCAGCAAGGCCAGCAGGATGCTGCCATTTAGCAGCAGGTCAGAGCGATAATGCAGCGAGTCGGCACGCACCGCCGTTGAGCCTGTCACACGTACCACCTTGCGTTGCAGCGCCAGCAAGGCCAGCGTCAGCACCAGCGACAGCAGCATCACGCCGATACCGATTGCAGTATCACCCAAGGGCTGTGGCGATTGCAGGCGCTCGGCGGCCTGAACCCCGATCAGTACCGCACTCACGCCGATGAACACTGCCTGGGCCATGCCTGCCAAGGCTTCTGCCTTGCCGTGGCCGAAGCGATGGTCATCATCAGCCGGGCGTAGCGCATAGTGCACTGCGAGCAGGTTGAGGAACGAGGCGACCGCGTCCAGCGCCGAATCGGTCAGCCCGGCCAGCAGGCTGACCGAGCCACTCAGCCACCAGGCCACGGCCTTGCTCAGCACGAGGATGCTGGCCACCGCGAGCGAGGCGCGGGTGGCCAGGCGTAGCAGGCGCTGGTGTTCAGCCGAGGTGATCATGCCGAGGGTGGTTTCCTTGCAGGTTTCAGGCTGCCGGCACCAGGCCGAACGCTGCCAGTTGCTCGACGCTGCCGCGATGCTGGATCAACCGCGGGTCGTCCAGCGGCAGGCGCTGGCCCAGTTCGCTTTCGAGAATGGCCTGCAGCTTGAGGTTGTCGACCTTGCCATCGGGCTTGATGGCTTCGCGCAGTTTCTCTGGCGCTACTTGTGCCGTGGTGCCCCCAGGGTAGTAGATGGCACCTGTGGCGAAGTCGACGCCAAAGGCAATCAGGCCAGGGATCACGTAGAACAGAATACCGATGGCATCGAGGGCGACGATTACCGGGTCGACCTTGCCCTCGATCTGCCCGCGGCGTTCGGGGTAGAACAGCGTGCCGCAGGCCGTCAGCTGGGTCAGCAAGGTGGCGATGAGGGCGCCACCGATGACGCGGGATGGGATGCGCATTTGAATCTCCGAAGAAAGTTGCCACAAGGTGGGGCGATACGCCGGCACCTGATGCTAAGACCATGATAGAGCAGGCTGGGTTCGCCGTTATACTCGCCAGACTGTTCGAGGACCACCATGATTTCCTTACCGATCGATGCTGCCCTGCCGGCTTTGAGCCATGCCTTGGAAAACCGTCACGAAGCGGTGCTCGAGGCGCCGCCCGGCGCAGGCAAGACCACCCGTGTACCGCTGGCACTGTTGAATGAAGCCTGGCTGGCCGGGCAGACCATCGTGATGCTGGAGCCGCGCAGGTTGGCGGCGCGTGCGGCGGCCGAACGGCTGGCCAGCGAGCTGGGCGAAAAAGTCGGCGAAACCGTGGGTTACCGCATTCGCCTGGACAGCAAGGTCGGGCCCAATACCCGTATCGAAGTGGTCACCGAAGGTATCCTGACCCGCCGGTTGCAGGCAGACCCTGCGCTGGAGGGGGTAGGGCTGCTGATCTTCGATGAGTTTCACGTTTTGTCACTTTCACTGAAAAAACCTAGTTTCTTGTCAAAACGCAGGGCATTCCTCTCCCTCCACTGATCCCCATCCAGGTCATCTCCCTAGCCGTCCCTTCCTGCATTTCCATCACAAGCAACCTCGGTGCGATACCAAATCCCACCCCCGGTAGGTGCCACGATCTCAACCCTGGCTCACCTGCCCACGTCGACCAAGGTCACCCCTCAGCCCATCCAACCCATCCCGCCTCAGCCCCCTCCAGACCACCCCATCGACCGTCACCGACCCGCCTCGTCCAATCCGGCCAACACCTCGTCCTCATCGCAATCCGATTCATTTCCTAGCATCATCAGTGCATCGAGATTCATCACCAGGACAGTGCATGAGCAAGTCAAAAAACAGCGCCAAGAAGAAATCGGGAACCACCCCAAAGCGTGACGACTTCCTAGCGAACACGGTGCGGCTGTTACGTGATAGTGCGGGCAACGTGTGCTCCTACCCTGAATGTCACGTAAACACCCATGGTGCTAAGTCATCGGGTGATGGTGCGCTGACTATCGGCGTTGCCTGTCACATCAAAGCTGCCGCGCCTGGCGGGCCCCGGTTTGACGAAGCCCAGACGAAGGACGAACGCAGGCACATCGACAACGGCATTTGGATGTGCCAAACCCACTCCAAGTTGATTGATGCTGACGACGCCTACAGCGTAGAAACGCTTCTCGAGTGGAAGAGGGCGGCGGAAGCCAGGTCAAACGCACAGCTCAACAAGAAGAGCTTTACTGAAAAAGACGTTCAAGCGGCATCAGCAGATGGTGCGTTCAATGCCATTACGCGAATGGTCAACAAAGGAAACGATCCGCTCGAGACGCCCATCGTAGAATTCATGCAGGGCTACGAGAATGACCTGCAGAAACTCGACCCACGCTTCACTGTCGAGGTGAACAAGTCTGGAAGGAATTACACGCACGTTATTCAGGTCGTCCAGGACAAGGTCAGCATCGATCTGGTGTTGCAGAATCTGGATGAGCTGGACGATTTTTGGGCAGCACGGAAGGCCTTCCTAGAGGAGGGCAGGGAACTCGTCATTCCCGGCAGCCACTTCGAGTTGAAGGGCTCAAAGTTGTTCGAAGCCATTCAAAAGAAGGCAAATGACTCTGGCCAAGGCACGCTGATTCTCGGCGGGGTCAAGAAGCCGATTACCGGTAATCTTTATCTCCGAACGCCTGACGGGGATGAGGTGTTCATTGAGTCGTTCATCTGCTATTACACCTCTGGCACGGTGCGTACGGTGTTCGAGGGGACAGCCTTAGAGGGGTTCATTACTGTTAAAGCCCATTGCTCGCACGTGGGAGACGATCACAAATTTGACCTGACCTTCAATCTTGAAGCGTGGCAAGGGAAGAATATTCTCGAATTGCCACGGTTTGCTCGCCTGCTGAAGGCAGCGCAGAAGATGGACAAAGGGCGGTTGGTGTTTGATTTGGAGGTTGGCAGCAATGCTGCTGCGTATAACTCCCAAACGAGCGCAGGCGCTGAAGTTTTTCATGAGCAGTTGCAGTGGATAGTGCTGTATTTGGATGTCGCTCGTCGAGTTGCTGAGCTGTGCGATAGAGATGTCTTTCTGAACGACCTCGATTTCAAATACGATCTTTATGTTCAGCTGAAACGGTATTTGAGGCTACACGTCGCGCCTGTAGCTGTGAAGGAAACACGTGACATCATCGGCGAAGGGGAGCTCGAGTACTCAGAAGGCTTCGAACTGGACAGATTCTTGGAGACTAGCTTCCCTACGCAGGTAAGATCTTTCCATGATGAATTCATTTTTGATCTGGTGGGCTCTATTATTAAGGCGCCAAGGATCCTAAGAGACACTGATGGAGTTGAAATGCGCTATTTCAGCGACCTTATGGATCGAAGTGTTCCAAAGTTAAAGGTTCTTACGACATCAGAGACGACTGTGTCCCTTCAGTTGAATCCCGACGACACTTGGGTTGTTCTTGACGATTGGGTGGAGCCGGAAGCGTCAGAAACCCTGCAGGTGCCAGTACCGCTCGGAAATCCCGAATAGTCAAAGCTGATAGAGAGACTAGGCCGATCCGACTGGCCTCCTGAATTTTGAAGTATTGATCGCTCTAAGGAGGGTGATCCAAGCAATTCATCTCCCTCTGCGCATGAGTGGTTGGTCTGGAAGTTTTGACTACACCACTCTCAGTGCAATGCGATCCTGCCGATAACCCCATGTTATCGTCCAATTAAGCGTGCGGTGAGACGCGTTTTTTGATGAGGAACCTTTGTATACTGCCGCGCATGTCGCAGGAGTAGATATGAGTTCGTTGCCAATCAATGCCGCACTGCCGGCCCTTCTTGAAGCCCTCCAAGAGCGAGATGAAGTGGTGCTCCAAGCACCGCCCGGCGCCGGTAAGACGACTCGCGTCCCACTCGCCCTACTCGATGAGCCCTGGCTGCAGGGCCAAACGATCATCATGCTCGAACCACGTCGTCTTGCCGCACGCGCCGCTGCGGAGCGAATGGCCAGCGAGCTTGGTGAGAAGGTTGGTGAGACGGTGGGCTATCGGATTCGCCTCGACAGCAAGGTCGGGCCGAAAACCCGTATCGAGGTGGTGACTGAGGGGATCCTTACGCGCCGCCTCCAGAGCGATCCTGCCCTCGAAGGTGTCGGCCTGGTGATCTTCGATGAATTCCACCTGAGAAACCTGGATGCCGATCTCGCCTTGGCTCTGACGCTCAATGGTCGCGAGCTTTTCCGGGACGACGCTCCCCTCAAGGTGCTGTTGATGTCGGCGACGCTCGAAGGGGAGAGGCTGTCCCGCTTGCTGGATGACGCACCGATCGTGACGAGCGAAGGACGCATGTTCCCGGTCTCGACAGTCTGGGGAAAACCTCAGCAACCTGGAGAATACATCGAGCCGCGGGTCATCAGTGCGTGCCTTGAAGCACTTGCTGATCAGACTGGTAGTTTGCTGGTTTTCCTCCCTGGTCAAGCCGAGATCCGTCGAGTCGTGACTGGCCTAGAAGATGCTTTGACCCAGTCTCCATCACTTCAGCGTGACGTTCTTCTCTGCCCCCTTCATGGTGAGCTCGATCTGAATCAGCAGCGGGCCGCGATTGATCCGACACCGGCAGGAAAGCGGAAGGTTGTGCTGGCCACAAACATCGCTGAGACCAGTATCACCATCGACGGTGTGCGTGTCGTTATCGATGCAGGCCTTGAACGTGTACCACATTTCGATCCTCGCAGCGGGATGACACGGTTGGACACCCAACGCATATCGAAAGCCAGTGCTACTCAACGTGCTGGTCGAGCAGGGCGGGTCGAGTCAGGTGTGTGCTACCGACTCTGGTCTGAAACCCAGCACGACCAAATGGCGGGTTTCAGTTCGCCCGAAATTCAACAAGCGGATCTCACAGGTTTGGCCCTGCAGCTCGCTAAATGGGGCGTCCAGCCAAGTGACCTGAAGTGGCTTGATGCTCCGCCTACATCTGCATACTCGCAAGCGAGCGATTTGCTTCGACGGCTTGGCGCCCTGCAACCAGATGGGCAACTGACAAAACACGGCCAAGCCATGGCGGAGCTGCCAAGTCATCCACGGATTGCGCATCTGCTTCTGCGTGGACATGAGCTGGGTCTGACAGAGACTGCGAGCAACATTGCAGCGTTGCTTGGAGAGCGCGATATTCAGCGCGGTGTTGGTGCTGATCTCCACAGCCGTTTGGCCATATTGTCTGGTGAGCAGAGAGCACAACGCGGCGAGCAAGGCGGTGCGCAACGCGCGAAACAACTCGCAAGGCAATATCGATCGTACTTGCGCGGCCCAGCATCGCAATCAGTCGCTGATCCCGACCACCCGAGGTGGGTAGGCTGCTTGCTTGCCTTGGCGTATCCGGATCGTGTTGCACAACAGCGTCGTGCTGGTGGGGCTGAGTATCGTTTGGCGAATGGTCGTGCAGCGATGTTCCCCGAGACTGATGCGTTGATGAAGCATCCCTGGTTGGTGATCGCCGATTTGGGTAGCCGTCAGGGCCAGCGTGAGGAGCGGATTTATCTGGCCGCCGATCTGGATGAAGCGCTGTTCGACACTGTTCTGCAAGAGCAGGTTACCCAGGTGGACGAGCTCGACTGGGATGAGCGTGAAGGTGGTTTGCGCGCTGAGCGGCAAGTGAAAGTAGGGGAGCTAATTTTGTCCCGCGCGCCGTTGTCCGACCTGAGCGATGAGGTGCGTGTACAGGCGTTGCTCAACTTCGTTCGTCGCAAAGGACTGGAGCTTCTGCCTTGGACGCCCGAGCTTCGACAGTGGCAGGCGAGGGTGGAACTGCTACGTGTGCTTGATGAAGAAGCCGGGAGCTTGAGTGAGTGGCCTGACCTGCGTGATGAGGCCTTACGCCAGTCGCTAGAAGACTGGTTGGGCCCGTACGTTGGCAAGGTGACTCGTCTAAGTCATTTTGGTCAGCTAGACCTGTCCTCCATCTTGCGAAGCCTACTGCCTTGGCCGCTTCCTCAACAGCTAGAGGCCCAGGCGCCCCAAACGGTACCGGTACCGTCTGGGTCGAATATCCGAATTGATTACTGCGAACGCCCGCCAGTCCTTGCTGTGAGATTGCAGGAGATGTTTGGGCAGGCCGAAACACCACGCATAGCGAATGGTCGGCAGGTGCTCAAGCTGTATCTTCTGTCACCGGCACGCCGTCCGGTGCAGGTTACCCAAGACTTGGGCAATTTCTGGCGCACCACCTATGCCGAGGTGAAGAAGGATCTCAAGGGGCGATACCCAAAGCACTATTGGCCCGAAGATCCATTGGTGGCGGAGGCGACTGCGAGAGCCAAGCCTAGAAAGGCTTGAGGAATGAGGCTGTTTTAGGCCTGCCCAGCGGGAGCGGCGGTCGTGAACCGAGTCACTTCGTGTCTCGACCATTGTGTGCACCATCTTCAGGCCTGGCGCTTCGCTTGCGCTAGGCTCTGTACGAAAAGAGTTTTCGGAAACACCGTATGGAACAAGACAGTGAGGCTATAGCGGCATAGCATTTCGCAAGCTTGTCGAAGCGTGTCACGATCCGCCGATTCTCTTTACCGCTAGCGCGTCGCTCGTTATCCCAGCAACATTGTCCCAGTCTGCCAGGTTTACAGGTCTGCTAGGGGGCAGGGCAGCGCCGATGAAAGTCATCTTAATGGATATCAAGTAACGCCCTCGGAGCCACTTCACATGGACATGATCCGGTTCAACGATTTTTACCTGCGCCTCTACAGCGCCAACCTGCAGCAAATGGGTCAGGCCTTGCTGGATGAGTTTTATGCCCTCTGGCGGGAAGCAGAAGCCTCGGGGGTTGAAGCCGATACCCTTGTTGAGGAAGCGAAGGACTGCCTCTACAGGATTGCGTCTACTGACTTGTTTGTTCTGGCTGCCTGCGACTGGATCGGAGACAAAGGCCACCACAAGCTGAGCAGGGCGTTGGTGCACGAAATCAGTGTCAAGTACCTCCAGCATTCCACGTTAGTAAAATTCGACCTTTCCTCTGCCAAAGAGGCATCCGCATGCGCTGTGGCGCGTAGGTTATGTTCCCTCAACGTTTCTGTGCCAGCAGCTCTCGGTTGGGTGCTGAGCTTGAACGAAGACATGCCCTCAAGCCCTCTGATTTCGGCGACCACCTCTTCGGTCATAGACTTCTTGGCGACAGAATACCCAGCCACCTGCAAACGTCTCCTCGAAGCAGGGCCCTCACAGCTCACTCAGTCAATTCCTGCCAAGCAGTTGGACGAAAGGCTGTCTGCCGAAAGCATCGCCCTGAACGCTCTCCCCTATCTCACCGAGTTACAGATGTCATCGGACATGCGGCGAAGCTTCAGCTACCTTCGCCGGAATGAGAGTCGTGCAGTGACGGAGAGGGCTCATGGCGAATCGCTGTTCGACATGTTCATGACCGCACAACATTTCAAGTACTCAAACCAAGTGTCAGTGGAATATCAGAACGATCACGAGACGATCGAGACGATGCTTCCGATGTTCACGCAGGAAATGAGTATGGAGCTGCCTCAAACCTGGATTGCCGACCCGCTGGTGTATGACCAGAAAATCATGAGCCTATGGAAGGGAGCTGACGAATGAGTATCCAACTGGTTCTTTCACACTACCTTTCAGGGCTTCGCGAGCGAGATGAGCTGGATGCACTCCTTCCTGAGCTTCTCCAAGCGATGGGGCATTCGGTGCACAGCCGTGCTCAGGTTGGCGTTAATCAGGGTGGTGTCGACGTCATGTCCACCAAGGAGAATGCTCAAGGGCAGACGGAAGTATTCCTGTTCATCATCAAATTCGGCAATGTGAACCGGAATGACTTTTACGGCACACAGCAGGCGATCTCACCCTCCATTCGCCAGGCGTACACCGAGTACGTGCGCAATCGGTTACAAGAGCCTCTGCAGGGACTAAAGAAGCGGATCGTCCTGGTTTCAAATGGCATCCTCAAGCAAGACGCCCAGTCTGATTACTCGGCAATTTCAAAAGAGGTCGCCGAGTTTTCTCCCCTATGCTCGCTGGATTTCTGGGGTATGGATCAGTTGAGTCCCTACATCGAGGAGTACCTTTTTGACGATGCCTTACTGCTCGGGAAAGGGAAGTCCGACCTCAGGGCAGCCTTGGCCGGGTTGGAGGACACGCAGGCTTCGTTCTCCAGATTCGTGCGTTTTGTTGATGACTGCATGGCCCCCCTTGAGGATGACATGGACGTATCAGTGAACACGCGTGCAAACCGCTTCTATAAGCGAGCGGCGGCTGCAGGCATGGGGTGGGCTGTGCTTCTGGTCTGGGGCGAAAGTGAGTGTAATCAGAAACCAGGGGTGCTCGCAGGTGAGTACCTGCTGCTACGCCTCTGGAGCGAATCAATCGCGCTGGGCCTTCAGGCAGACCCGCAGTTCCTGAAGCGTTTCGAAACGCTTGCTCAGCTCCAGGCGAACAGCTTGCTGCGGTACTACGAGCGCCTGATGCCTTCACTCCTCAACCGCAGACGCATGCTCCGCTACCGCCCCGATCAGGTGCTCTACATCGACTTGGTTTGTGATGAGCTTGGACGGTTGGGCACAACACTGCTTTTGCTTCAGGCCCTGAAGGCCAATCCCGAAACTCTCCGGGCCATGCATGGATGCCTGGTGTCCTTTATCAACACACACAATGGCTGCTTGCTCCCGGTATACGACGGGCAGGCCATTGACCTTTCGATAGCCATGATCGCTATCTTGGCCGTGGGTGATAAAGTCAGCACCAAACTCTTGGTGAGTGAGTGCATTGATCGTTTCGATATCGCTCTGCAACGGAACAGCATCATGCCGGTGGATACAGATGACCTTGACGATGCAATGGCCCTGTTCGCCGGGAACGAAATCCAAAGGAGTCGATTCTTCAAAACCACAACGTTGGTGCCGCTCCTGGGAACCATGGCAGCTCTGCTGGGCGACCAAGAATCCCTCGATCAATTGACGGCGAAAATTGTTCCGAGCCTCGAAGGGGTGACCAAGGAAAGGTGGTTTCCTCAAAAGGCACTGGAGACGCTGACGAGTTCTGATGCCTATGTGAATGGTGTTGGCATATCACGTGCCCTTACTGACTTCCGGCAAACTCCAGGCGAAGAAATTGAGGCATCTTTAAAGGTACCGAGCCATGCCGCCTCCTCAGAGGACTTCGCTTGGCACAACACACCCTGGGAGGTGCTGATGGCGATTTCGGCTAGATTGCACCGGCACCCATTACCCACGTGGTACCTCGCGAAGCTTGCCAGGGTACAGCAGGCCTCCTGAATGCACTTGACTGGTTAGACCTGATTCACGTTGCCGACAACGTGGGTCATGCCCTACCTCAACCCACATCAATGAAGATCTCAAACGCTCAGAGTAGCTGTCGCAAAGGATGCAACATGAAGTCTGAAGACCGCATTGAATTTAGCACCTCCGTTAAAAATATAATTTGGAATCGAGCTGGAGGCCTTTGCTCAATAAGAAAATGCTTAAAATCTGTGTTTGGGACTGACGGTAATTTAGAGGTCGGTGAGGATCCTCATAAATCAACCACCGTTGGTAACGCAGCACATATTTATTCCGCTCGAGAAAATTGGGCTCGGGGTCAAGGTGACAAATCAAAATCATTCATTAGCAGCGCAGCCAATGGTATTTCAACCTGCCGCAACTGTCACTGGAATGTAGATTCGGTAGAATCTAAGTATCCTGCTGAAGCGCTATTTGAGATGAAGGCCGTTCGAGAACAGGCGCAAGACATTAATCGGCACAATCCAGCTGTAGGTTTTTATGTTTCAAAAGTAGGAACTGAACATTTGGATGAGCTGGTGTGGGATGCGGAAGATCGAAAGGATGAGAAATCAATTTCAGATAGATTTATTATTTACGCTGAATCGGCGGTTCAAGCACTACGAGATATTAAGTTACAGCTTGGTCATATAATGCCACCACCGCAAGGCTGCAGTCAGCTTCCCATAAGCATGGCCATCAGTTCATCCAACAACCCAAAGACAGATGATTACGGGTTATTGGCGAGGACATGGTCACGCACGTCGGAGGCACGATCAGAAGCGAAAAGCAAATCAGAAATTGCACAATCAGAAAGAACCTTGTCACTGGCCAAGTCTTGGAGTGGAAACGTAAGTGACACTTTCTTTTTTGAGCGTGTGCGCTGCCAGTTCTTTACAAGAGACAAACTGACTGGTGTAGAGGGTATTCCAGCCAAATTTCATGTTACAGCTGGCCCAATGTGGGGAGACAGTTTGAAGGGCGACTGCGAAGCAATAATAAATGTCATAAAATTTGACTCCGATGGCGCCGGCTTCCGATGGAGAATGAAAGCCGAGCGCTATAAGAAAAAGCATGTCCAGTCGTGTGAGCTGCGGCTTGCCCGAATCACCTGCCCCGACTCAACAGGCGATACGCACTTTCTTAATAATTTCCTAGAATACTCACGTTTACTTAAGGAGATTGCTGCCGGGCGAGAGCTCTGCATCAGGCTAGGCAAATTTACTTCCGTTTCAAAAGATGAGTGGGGTGATGATATAAATCTCGATGATATGCATCCTCTGGAATTTACACCTAGATTGATAGGTGGCCCCGAGTGGATGCGTAAAGTAATCGAGTCCAATGATAAAGTTTTAATCGCATTTCGATTGTCGCGAGAAATGCAAGTTTCAATTACCTTTCGCAACAAATCCATAAGCGAGGACATTCCGGCTGATCTCGCTAATCCTTATATGTTAGGTCTGTTTGATGATCGCCTAACCGAGGAGCTAATGCGTGTAGGGATTTCAGAAGCTATAGATGCTCGGCGTTATGATATGAGTCCGGCGATATCTAGGCCTTTGGCTGATTTTGTCGAGGACGGAGTAAGATATACTATAAAAGCAATTTTTGATGGTTTTCGGGTTGGTTTTCGCCGCTGCTTGGCATAATCCTTTAAAGATAGTGCCACTCCGCGACATGCCTTACTGTAGCGTGTCGCAAACGTGTCATTAGATACAGGTGCGGGACGAATCAAATCGGATGTTATGGGTGCAATGATCCTGCCGAAGTGTTCTATCAAGCGCTTGGCGGCCATCGGGAAATCAAGTGGCTGCCCTGTCAGATGGGAAGTCTTGAGATTGAAGGGCTAGGGACAAAGCATGGATAAGAAAGGAAGCGAGTTGCGTGATTAAAGAAGTCATCCTTATGCGTCATGGTCAGCCGAATCTGGCCCATGCCAACAAGGTTTCTGCGTTAGACATGAAGTGCTGGATCGAAGACTACGAGCTGTCCGAAATCGTTGACCAACCAGCCCCGGAAGCCAGTGCCGAACTGGCAAAGGCTGCAAGCGTGATCGTTGCGAGCAATGCGCCGCGTGCGCTGACTTCCGTACGAGCGTTAGGGGTTCAACCGACGCTCGTCGATGAGGTCTTCTGCGAAGCCGAACTTCCCTATGGGTCGTGGAAGCGGCCACGACTTTCGCCGTTCACTTGGGCGTTGATTCTCCGCATCCTTTGGTTATGCGGCTTCTCGGGGGCGGCAAAGTCGCTCCAGCAAGCTAAGGTACGAGCCGAAGCCGCAGCTACGCAACTGCAGTCTCTCGCGGACGAGGGCACCGTCCTCCTGGTTGGCCACGGTTTCATGAATCGGATGGTTGCCAAAAGGCTGGAAGCCGCAGGGTGGACTCTTCAACAAAGCACTGGAAGCCGATACTGGAGCTCGATGAGCTATCGAAGGTTTTCAGGCACGTCTTGAGTATGTGATCTCAAGATAAAGATCACCGATCACCTCAACCCTTCGATAGCGCCTCAGGAATTGCTTCCTGAGTCTCAGCCCCCACCATTTTGGCTGTGCCAGATCTTGTGCACCGTGGACGTCGGAATGCCGAGCTTTACCGACGTCTCTTTCTGGGTCAGTCCCTCGGCTTTGCAGTCCAGTACTGATCGTACCTTCTCGGGTGGAATTGGGGGCTTACCCGCCTTCGCTGCGATCAGCTCACCATCCGAGAATTGCGCGGCGACGTTTTCCATGACGCCCATATCACGCAGCTTGCTGAGCTCTGACCATAGATAAGTCATGTACTCCTCAAGAGTCTCCCCACGTTCATAGGTCGCAGCTGCAGCCATCAAGGCGACCACATCTACGTTCAAGCGATCGCTGATGCCCTGGAACATCTCCAATGTGGCGTTGGATTTAGCGTGCTCGATGTTGTGGAGATGGCGAGCTTCCAAGGTGCTTCTGAGCTGCTCTTGGGATAGGCCGCGCGCTGCCCGAGTGGCGCGGAGTACTGCAGCCAATGAGTATCGCGATGGCATGACGGCTTAGCTTCCCAAAGGGAAGGATAAGGCCATAGCTGCAAATCCACATCCACGAAAGATAGTAAGTGAATGGAGAATGATGGTATGGTGGCTATGCCGTTCCAAAAGGACGGAAGAGGTGGTGAAGGGACAATCACAGCCTGACTAAAAGTTGTCAATTTATGTGAATTGTTATTAGGGCTTCGAACTTCCGAAGTGTCCTGGTCGATAGGCGAGATGCGGACGTGTTGGTCACCAAACAAACAGAGCTTCAGGGGCAATTCAAGGCTTACGACAGCCTGCGCTTATTTTGGAATTCAGTCAGTCTGAACCCGCTAGAGTACTACTTCGTCGTGGAGGGCAGCGGACTGGTAGACGGATGTTTTGGCCCCTCGGTGCGCCTCGTATCTGGCGTCGAGCAGGTGGACTCGATCTGTAAGGGTGGTGCCCCTGAATTTTTGAGCGTCAATCGCATCCAGCTGATCGCCCCACCGTCGATGACAAATCTTGAAGAGTTCTCGATGCAGCTGCTCTCCGAAATCCGCATCAAAGAGGGCGGTGGTTCAACCCCCATATACGAGTTCGTAACTCGGACTGGCCAGGTGTACTCAAGCGCGCGGGAGGATGAATGTCTGCATCTCTAGAAGAGATCATGTCCTTTCTCTACGGTGTCGGTGACTTTGTTGAGGGGTGGGGTCGTGATGCGGCAGAGCTCGTCCACAGCGCTCAGCAGCGCTTTCCTGGCAAACCTTTCTGCTTGGTCAGACGGTGGATCCTGATCGACGTTGTAGCAAACGAAGGTGAGCTATCGCCGGCAGGAGTTCCGCCAATGGTGACCTTTGCTCATGAGGTTGTTCAGGACAGTCGGCGACGTTTCGATCCTGGGCACTGGGTGCGAACCACCTATGCGGTCTCTCAGCCGGAGCACTGCATGTTTGAGACTCGGAGCACTGTCTATTTGCTTCTGGGTGATGGGTATAGGAAGGAAGCGACCCTTGATGTTGTCTTTTCTCTGCAGCCATAGAGCTAGGCCGGCTTTCCTTCGGAGAAGCCTTGGAGAAGCGATCCATACCCAAACGAGCGGGGCGCGAGCAAGCTTATGAGGATTCTCGTCTACTCCGATCTGCACCTCGAATTCTGTGATTTCCAGCCGCCTACGGCGGAGGTCGACTTGGTGATTTTGGCGGGTGACATTTCGGTTCGCAGTCGCGGTGTAACGTGGGCCAACGAAGCGTTCAAGTGCCCAGTGATCTATGTCTGTGGCAACCATGAGCACTACAAGGGGCACATCTCGAAAACGCTGATCAAGATGCAGGCAGCGGCGGCGAAGCACGTCCATGTTTTGGAGAACCAGAGCCTGGTTGTTGGCGGCATCCGCTTTCTGGTCGCGACAGGGTGGACGGACTTCACTTCGACGGGAGACTACAAGGCGGCGATGAGGGAGTGCGCTGAATGGATGAACGATTTCAGGAGAATCCGCGCCGGGGATGGTTACAGCAAGCTTCGTCCGTCTGACCTTATCGGCCTCAACATCGCTACGCGCCAGTTTCTTGCAGCCGAGCTGCCCAAGCATTTTGAGGGAAAAACAGTCGTCATCACGCATCACTGCCCTATCCCAGAGGTAGCTGGTAATGGTCATGAAGGCCATCTCGGTGCAGGGTATTTCAACCTATGGCACGACTTGGTAGCCGAGGCCGATGCTTGGATCTTTGGCCACACTCACCATGCAGTCGACACGGTCGTTACGGGGTGTCGACTCGTTTCGAACCCCAGAGGGTATCCAGGTGAAAAGCCCGGCTTTGTACCTGATTTCATCATTGAAATCTAAGCGCCTTAAGGGGCGAACGCTTTCAAGGGGGTTGTTGATTTGAACGCAGGAGCACAAGAACACATGACAGATGAGATCACCAGCTACTCCAGAGGGCTCTCGACATTTCAGCTCACGCGCATCATACGAGCGATGACTCGGCAGTACCCCGTACCGATCACTGCCTATCTTGGCGATGTCGTCATTTCGAACGATTGCGCAGTCGGTGTTGTGGTTGGTCAAACCGTTCCAGGGCTTATTGAAAAGCGTACAGGGGCATATTTGCTGACGACGACGCCGATCTTCACGATGATGAGTGTAGAGGGGTTCTGGGTGGTAGATACAAAAGCTGGGAATTTCGTACTGACTTCCTTTAAGCCCGGAGCGGGCCGGAAGAGTCTTCGTTCACTGATCTCAACTGCCGACCAACCTGATGCATCTCCGACGCGCGAGCCAGGCGCCTTTGCGGGCGCCTGAAAGGTCGAACATGGCGATCAGTTGAGCGTCGCGAGAAGTGTGCGCAAGAAATCCTGGCGGCGATGAATCGAGCTCAGAATCACGTAGTCTCGCTCGCCGTCACGCTCCAAGTGGCCAGCTTCGACCAGCCCCAGAATAAATCCTTCCGCTCTGCCTCTCGCTTCGCGAAGGTCATGCTCATTGGTGCATGTGTGAATGTCATCAACAAGGCGCTTCCATAACTCGCTCTGTCGTTTGCCGATAGAGTCGGCGGCGAAGGAGGGTGCCCGCAACAAGGATGCGTAGTAGCCGCTAACAGAGGTGGGGCTCAAACAAGGTGCTCCGCAGGGGATGGACGGTAGCAAGGCTATCATGCGTTTATTCATTCGCCTGTTATTGCCCTGCCTTGGCCTCGTTGGCCGACTGCCTTCAGAACGTCAACGATCCAAAGGAGATAGAAATGGCGAAAAATCGTGTACTGCTCTCTACTCGCCCGGTTGACGAAGCACCGGCCGCCACGATGCCGAGCAGCGTGGTGAAGGCGATGCAGGTTCCATTTGACTTCGAAATCACCGCATACCTATCCAGTGTGCAATATGGGCCGGGGGAGCTATTTCTTCAGGGCGTCATCTTCAATGATCGCGAGCAGCGCTTTGAGGACGGCGCATCGATCCGCACCTCGATAATCATGGCTGCACAGGAGACCCATGGATACTTCGTTGTGCGCACACTGAGCAGTCTGTACGTCGTGTGCGATTGGGCAGGCGACGCCACTCGCGAGAGCTCGAAGGCCAAGCATTGAGATCCGGTATCTTGTGTGTGGGCATCGGTGCAAGCCCAACGATGCATTATGCGTAGCCAGCGGTAGAGGTATCACATGAAGCTGACACCATCAGGTCAGTCCGAAGAGGCTGGCGACGTCGTATGCGATATGTGTGGATTGTCGACCCGGGTTGGAGTGGCAGGGGGGCAGTTTGGAACGCTGCATGCAGCTTGGGGTGAGGGTTCAGGGCACAGTGGTGACGTCTATGAGCTTCATCTGTGTGAGGGTTGTTTTTTCTCTCTGGTATCTGACATCAAGCGCACTCGATGGGCCAGCGTGATGCTGGAGGATGAGGGTGACGCAATTCAAAAAAACGATGCGTTTGGCCGAGTTAGTACGGATGGTGTCGAGTGAGCATCATTGCCATCTAGAGATGGAGCTTGTGAACGAGCCGACGATGGATGTTCAGGTGCGACTGTCGCGAACTGGCAGCACGCAATTGTTCATCGGAGTTTACTCCGGCACCGGCATGGCACTGCATGAAGAGTACTTCGATCGCCCGGGTGAGTCGATGACTCGTGCCTTGGCGTGGGGGATTGATCGGGCGAGATGCTTAGCAACCGAACCTCAGCGCATTGGCCAGCAGGTCGCCCCAAAGCACGGATTGGCGGTTCTGTATCATCACTAGGTGAAGAGCCCTTGGCTACCGGCGTCTGGTTTCGACCTCCCTTTTAAATCTGCTGACAGCGCATGGCGCGCGGGTGTTTGTGCTTCCGATGGCCCATGCGAGGACGTACATTTTCGTGCGGCTGTGAATGAGCACAAAAATGTGGGCTGCGTCACATTTCTAAGAAAGTGGGAATCCCCCCCCTTGAATCCGTTTTTAAAAAACGGAGTTTAATAATTTGAGATCAAAGAAAAAGCGGCATGCGTCCCGGCAGCTTACGGTGATAGCTACATTGCACCGCTGCCTTGCCTCCCCTCAGCAACAAATCCTTCGCTCTTCCTAGAGTTTTTCCCCAGATTTTGTTGATGAAAAAATCTGGTAGGTATTGTGCTCTCATCATTATGTCACCCGGGGATGACACCTCACCGCAAAAAGCTCGACTATTCGGTGCCGTGAGGCGCCGGCTTGCTTTTGAGGTCAAGCACCAACCATAAAGCCTATTTTTTTTGTGGTTATTATTACGCTTTGGTCAGTTCGTAAGCCAGCGCGCTGAACCATCTTCGGTTTTCAAGGCGTGCCCCAGGCTAAGGCGTAACGTCTTTAACACTTTATCTTCGACAGGCGCGTGTCAGGCGATTTAACCATTCTTTTCCCATTCGGGTTTCTCTTCGACAGGAAACGGCTCGGAAGGTCAACGTTCTCATATGTGTGCCACCGTATCTAAAACTGTAAACAACACTCAGGTGGGCGCTTGACGATGGCCTGAGAGTTTTTGCTATTCTCATTCACAAAAAGCCAGTCGTTTTTTTGATATTAAGATTAAGGATCTAAAAAGGATGGAGACCTCTATGGAGTTGGATCAAATCGGTGTTGATGGAGTGGAACAGTTGAAGGCGCAGCTGAGTCGTATGCTGTGTGACTTTTCAAGTGAAATCTCTAAAGATAAATATGCTGTGAGCACCTACAAGCCTGAGCCTAGCGATTTTCCAGTACCAGAACTGATTCTGTACACTCTACGGGACGTTCTGGGGTGGCAGTGGCATGGTCATGGAGAAAAAGTGAGGTGGACGGTATACGGTAGTGTTTGTGGAGAGTATGTCTCCTTTCAGTTTACCAAATTCGGGTTAAGGTTTACCCGTAGTCATTTTACAGAGATTGAAAACTCCAGAATCATCCGTCCGCTTGGCGCTGCTATTAAAGTCGTTGAGGAACATATTCGCCCCCAAGCGAAGCATCTGATCGAGCAAGGTAAATTCACCATGGTTAATCGCTTTAGTGAGTTTACGGACAGGTACAAGTTTTTTCGAGAAAAAGCGGGCACGAGTTTCAAAGCGGCTGACAATCCTCCAGTTGTTGAAGAAGCATCCGGGGCGGAAGTGGGGTTCGCAGGCTTAGCAGGTTTTTTAAACCATCAGCACGAGCATGTTACCTCCGGATTTTATAATTCTGTCGCTATGATTGACTGCTATTTTAGCGGGCTGGAGCATCGTCTCCTCCTGATGAGGGCCTTCAGTGGTGTACCGCTCGGATTGGGAGGGTTTCGCGAGTTTATGGAAATGTCTTGGGAGCAGAAAATAGGTTTGTTCCTTGATGTAAAGAAAAATAAGTCTAATCGTGACATGCTTGGCCATCTCAAGGCGATAAAGGATCGGATACGTAATCCTTTTGCCCATGGCGGGTTTGAAAATGATAAAGGTGCAATATTCTTGCACTTTCCAACACTAGGCGCCATACCTGCAAATTTCACAGATTTTGCCAAGAGCTCAAGATTCACACTTTTTCCCATTGAGTCGGAAAATTTTACAGCAATATGCAATACGTTCGATCAGTTGGATCAGGCGCTGTCTACTGGTGACCTCTGGGGTATCCATAGGTTTATGGAGACAGGTGTTGACCCTTCATTTGATGAGGTGAGCTTAAAAGGCTATGCACAAGCGATTGAGGGTGGCGAAAGCGATGTAGATAAACTCATAGATAGGTGGGGGCACGCATATGAGATGCACGCAAATATGGATTATTAATTGGGTGGTTTGATCTATAGAGGGGTGATTAGTTGCAGATTGTTGCGCTGGTCACCTCAGGTTCAAGGTGAGTCAAAGGCGCGCTTTCGAGAGGCGGGCTGAATGGTCGTTGAGTAGGTATTTGGAGGAGTTAGTCATGTTGGAGCAAGCTGGGAGTGCTGTTATCCAAGAAATCGTGAGGGCTCTTATGTCTCGGCTTCTTTCGCAGAAAGAGCCGTCCAGTAGCGAAGTCGAGCCCTCTGGCTATGCGGTGGATGTGGGTGAGCGGATGAGAGTGCTTCGTGAGGAATTGCTGGGCTTTAGTAAGCGCCGCATGTGCGAGCTGCTTGGTTTGGAGAGTGTAAGCTTGCTCGAAAGGTATGAGTCCGGTATTGAAGAGTTTCCACTGGCGTTGACCCGCAACGTGGAACGACTTTTCTTCCTTAACGACGAGTTCTTGGATGGCGGTACCGTCTCAGTCTTCAAGGACTTCAGCCTTTACGCCGACAGCTGTGCAAAATATCTGGCAGACGGTTTTGAGCCTGTCCTAATTTGCAACCCTAACGACCGCGATCAGCTTTTTTGCTATGTCACGTTCGAAAGAAATACTCTAGGTTTCAGGGAATTACATGTGGGTAGTCTCCTGTGTTCTTTCATGTCAAGCGGCGGTGGGCGTCTGAACATCCAGTGCCTGATAGACGCTATGTTGGATGCGGATCTGCCGCTTACGAAGGCAAGAATATACAAGGTCACCGAGAAGGCATGGGATGCGGCACGCTTCAACTGCTACCAAACGCAAACAGCTGATCTGTCTTCCAGGGTGACAGACTTTGATTGCTGTGATGTGTGGATCAAGTGGTACCAAGAATCAAAGGTGAGTCGTGCTAGATGGCTTGATCTTGATCGTAGCCTCTTGGAGCAAAGGCACATGCAATGAGATTTACCATCAATGATAGTTCTGCTGTATTGTGGCTAACCGCTATGACTAATCCCAAGGAGTAACTATGTCCCGCCTTGCCGAATTCCGTCAACTCGAGCAGCGACTGGCCCAACAGCTTGCGGAGCTGGAAGCTCTAAAGGGTAGCGCTGAATTGCAGAAGGAAATCGCGTTTGAGACCAAGCTGCGGGATCTGCTGGCCGAGTACGGTTGCAGCCTTCATGACGTCATCAATATCTTAGATCCCCAAGCATCCCAAGGAAAACGCCGCGTCGCTGCCCCGGTAGCCACAGAGAAGGCGCCACGTCGACCTCGTCAGCTTAAGCAATACCGGAATCCCCACACCGGCGAGGTCATTGAAACCAAAGGTGGGAACCATACCAAACTGAAACAGTGGAAAGCTGAACACGGTTCCGACGAGGTTGAAAGCTGGGTTGCCCGCTAAGCTGCGTCAGCCGCGCTGAGCCAAACGAAGCCGCCGTCAGGGCGGCTTTTTTGTATCTGTTGTGGGCATTAGGCAGAATGGACAGATAGATTTCGTGAGCCTTGGCCCACGCTCTCGTCATCCCCTGACACAAAGTAGAAATGAGTAAACCGGTAGGTAGAGGAGCGGCAGTCATGAAAGACTTAAGCAGGATGCTTCCCCCCGACCATTCAATGTACACCGAGGCGATCGAAGCCCTGAAGCGATACCACCAAGCCCAGCAAGATGGTGTCACAAGTGCAGATCTAGAGCAGCTTCGTTTACTTGCCGAGCTTCGGTTTCAGGCGGCCACTGATGCTCAGTTCATTGCTCTAGGTGGCCGGCCAGAATCTAGTCATTAACAGGTGCACATGTTTTACACTGACAGGGAAAAAAGCAGGGCGTGGCTACGTTCTAGGGCCAAGGATGCTCGAAGCCTGACGGCTGAAGAGGAAGAGTATTTAGATCGCGAACTGGCGAGCAAGCTGCGGGAGCGGATGGAGTACGAAGCTGCGGTTCGTTGGTGGCAACTGTTTGGGGTAGAGGGCCATAGCCTGGATTGCCTGGAGGCAGAGGCCATATTTATCTCCCACTTGGACAAGATTTTTAAATGCCCAGCTGCGAGCCAGCTTTTGACTCCAACCGAAACGAAGCGGCGGCTGCACCATGGTTATCATTTCAGTCGGCAACGGGTTTACCACAGTGTTGAGTTTGTGGCACCTCCCGCTACTCGCTTACTGGAGCTGATGCTGTACGGATACTTTCCTTACGAGAATACCTGGATCTACTTGGATCGGCGGTCTGAGCTGAGCTCCGACGGTTACAGGAAACCCAAGCAGTGGCTCGCGCTTCCTCCCGGCGTGATTCCGAGGGACAGGTTAGGCATCACTATCGATATTGGCCTAGGTTGGCACACCCCGATTCGCTCGCAGTCACCAGCAGCCTTGTTCAGCAGTTTGAGATCATCGGAGAAGGAAAGCCTGGCGAGGGAATATGGAGCTGAGGGTTCCCGTGAGTACTGGCTTGAGCAGATAGTAGAAAACATGTTCGCTGAAAAGGGGCGTCGATCGCGGGTCAGAGTTACCTATGCCGGAGAGTCAGAGGGACGTCATCTCACACTAGCCGAGCTGATTGCTGAAGGGGCGCGCGTCCCTGGCAAGAAAGTGGTGATGCAGGATGGAGACTTTCTCAACTGTGCTCCTGCGAATCTTGTCACTCGTTCTAGCCGAGGCCGGACGATGAGCTGTAGAACGTGTCGCCGGCCCACAACCAGAGATGAGTCTGAGCTTACTAAGGACTCGGCCGGGTCGAGCCTTCGCGTCTGTCATTCCTGTCTGAGATGGATGACCAGAACGTCTGAGTAGAGAAGAACGCATCGGGGGCTTGCGCAGAGTGACACTTTAGTGGAATATAAACCCTATGATGTGGTATCTGCATCAGCAAGACATTGAGACCGGCTTTTAGGCCGGTTTTTTTGTGTCTTGGTTTTCTCCTCTCGCCGCTTCCTGCGGCTGTTTTGTCCCTAAATTACGTGCACATGGCTTAGATCACGAGCGTTTCCTCGTGAGGCCTACGCACGCCCATCGAAAATGGGTGGAGACCCCGATATGAAAGATTCGATCCAGGTTGAGTATCAAAACAAGACCATCGTTTTCAGTGTGAACGGCTGGTTGAACGCCACGCATGTGGCAAAGCTTTACTCGGCTTCAGTGAACGATTGGTTGGAATCAAAGGAGACCCAGCAGTACCTAACCGATGCGGCGGCTGCATTTGGTGCCGAGGGGGTTGAGGATCTGATCAAGATTCATGGTGGCCAAGCTGGCGATCTCTGGCTGCACCCGAAAGTAGCGATCGAATTTTTGGGAGAGCTGGATCGTAGGCTTGCCCGCTGGTGTGACCTGACCATAAACAGAATCCTACGAGAGACTTCCTCGATGAAAGATCGCTTCGACGCTGCTTGCAGAACGCTGGATCAAAGCCGGCGTGAGGCAAGCGAGCACGGGAGAGGGCTCCTCGAGTGGCGCAACAAGAAGCGCCGTCTTGAGTTTCATGTGGCCCATCTGAAGGATCAATTGCAGCTTCCGCTGGGGTTAAATAATCCCAACTGAAATCGACGAACGAGAGCCCGCCTAGTGCGGGCTTCGTCGTTTTTGGAGGTTAGAAAATGGAGACCTGTAACTCTCGGCCCCAAGCGCCATGATCCGGGGGCTGGATGAAATTCCCGCACGCTACCCACCCTGTCTTTACTAGAACCCCGGCGTCATCTAGCCACCAAGCAAGTCAGTTCTCTGGGGTGGGTAGCTTTCAGTTGGGGCTGCAGTAGCTTCGGTGTGGTGCGGTAGGCACACGAGAGGAGGGGCTTGCACTCTGGTTCGGCGGTTTGCTAGATTATTTCTCGCGCAGGGTAGGCGCACCACACCCGTCTTTGAAAGCTGGAAACGGCACTACCTGTTGGTTCTCTCATGCTCAAGGCCATGTTATTCGAGGCCCTGTAGCGGCGTAGGCGGGTGGCGTTGCAATAGGGGCGGAGAAACCAACATGAGCACCATTCCCAGCGTTCGTCCTTCTACCCTCAAGGGTATCAAACGTACGGCCACTCGTATCACTGGCCAGAATCCCGACATCCCTCGTCACGTCGCACTAGATCTGTCTGCGAAGCAGTCGGGTTTTGAAGGCTATCAACACGCACGCAAATCGATAAAGGCTGGGTTCAAAATTCCAGTCCTTCACAGCGTTTATCTCTCTGCCTACTGGCGTGATGCTTCCACTAAGTCTCGTACCGCTGGGTTGGAGATTTTGGAGATTAAGCTCCCGAGGCCACTCGCTGACTTCCTGGCGAAGCATCAATGTTACCACGCTCAAAACCTGCAGGGTTTCTTCGTGGAGTCGGTGGATCATGTGGAAATGAGGAGTACCGCCGAGAGTTTAGAGAGAGCGAGGGAGTTGCTGACTCGTGCAGCTCTGTCTCTTCAATTTATGGAAGCAGCACGGCTCCAGCCGGCAACCACCAAGATCCAGCGCTCGGCGATGGACGATGCAGAGCAGCTGCCTTCCGCAGACCACATCTCGCGGTGGATCTGCGCTGACACCGGTGCCTGGCTAATGCTCGACGAGCCCTATGGGCATGTTGCCAAGCCGGACTATCAAGCCAAGCGCCAAGCCTGGTCTACCGCGCATGGATTCAAGCTGGCAATCCCCGCCTGGGAGGGCTTGTACAACCCGGGCAGCGCTGTACCGCACTTCTTGGCTCATAACGTCGACCTGTTGGATCGCGTGATCCTCACGGTCGAGCGCCTTGGTGCAAACGAGGCTACTGCTTGGGATTTCGAATCAGCGAACTTCAGCAGCCAGTTCGTGAGTCCTGCACGAGCTGAGTCTGGGAAGAAGCGGAAACCTCGCCCTGGTACCACGTACGGTTTCAGCAAGAACGCAGTCGAATATCGCCGCATGGAGGGTTGGGGTTCCATCTGGCGGCCCGCCCAGAGAATGAGCATCGCTGACCACAACGAAATGGGCTGGATACTCAAGCGGTTGTACGCAACAAGGATGCCCTTCACCGCTCGCACACCGTTGTCGGAGCTCCAGGCTGAGCTGGAAAACTGGATGGATGCCGAGTATCGGGGGGAAAAGCCTCCTGATTTCGACATAGATGCCTACTACGGTGGGAGCGACATCCCTTGTTACCCAAACCGGATCGAAACTCTTGAGGCGGTTGATCGTCTCCGTTCGATCATGACGGGTACATACCTGGACTCAAAGCCGCTGAGAGATCACCTCAAAAAGCTGGACTCGGCACGTCAGCATCTCGCCAAGTCGTAATCCCACATTCAGCGTTTTGTGATTTTTGACTTCGGAGGTCAGGATGGAAGGACATAACTTTGAGCGTTTGAAGGCGCATATTCTGGATCTCTCAGTCGCTTCGAATTTCGACCAGGCTAGGTTTGAGTGGAAGCTCGACGCTGTGGAGATTAGTGAGGAATTTGATCAGTGCCCGTGCGGGAAAGAAATCAAGGAGCACTGCTATATTCTGAATACTAAGAACGGCAACAAGACCTACGTAGGAAACGTGTGTATTAACCGATTCTTGCGCATTGATACGGGAACCCTGTTTGATGGGCTTAAACGAGTCACGCTCAATCCGAGCGCGAATGCAAATGCGGATTTGATCGAGTACGCCTGGGAAAAGGGGTACCTGTTTGGTGAGAGGGAATACTCGTTTTTGAAAAGCACCATGAATAAGCGGAAGCTATCACCTGATCAGATTTCTTGGAAAAGGAAAATCAACAACAGAATTTTGCAAGGGACGGTTGTGAGACGTCGGACAGTCCGAGACTGAGGGTAATCGCACTGCAGGGCAGACCCTACAGTGCGATTTCAATTCAGCCTGCTACCCCTAAATGTGGAGGCGATAAGCTAGGTGGTCAGGCCTCCACTGGGAGGATTTCACCTTGGCGATACCGGGCTTCGTTGCAGTCTTTAACGATGGCTTGGATGAATCGAGACGCAGGGTAACTTGCGTTTGGGCTGTAGGTCATGAAGAGCGACTCTCGAGCACGAGTCATAGCCACGTAAAGCCTTGAGGCTTCACGAGCGAGCTCATGAGGCTGAATGTTTGACTGTGGCAAAACACCTTCCACCAACCCCATAATCAGGACGGTTGCGAACTCATGGCCTTTGGCCGATTCGATCGTACTGATCTTCACATTGTCGCTTTCGTAATGAACATCTTGCTTCAGCTCTGCGCTTGAAATGCCTTTGGCTTGCAGTGCCGCTCGAACTTCCTCGCGAAGAGATTTCTGAGGGGCAATCACGCAGATCTGCCCTGCGGTTTGCCCCATGGCGAGCAGCGCATACACCTGACGTGCTACGGCCTCGACTTCATCATGAGTGTTGGCACACCGCAGCAGCAATGGACGCTCGCCGTGGCGTTTAGCAAAATCGGGCAGTGAAGGCTTTTGAACTTCGTCTTCATCAGTGTCGGAGAACTCAAATTGCGACACTAGATTGAACGCGGCAGTCAGAATTTCGTGGGTGTTTCTGTAGTTTTTCTTGAGGCTAACGCTTCGCCCGATAACGTCGATGCCCGCCCGCTTGAGCGCAAACCCGCGCTTATAGATGCTCTGAGCACCGTCTCCGGCTAGGAACAAACCGTTTTCAACGTCAGCCAATCGCGCACTATCTGGAGTTGTCAGCTTGCTCAACAACACGACGTCCAGCTCAGTCAGATCCTGAACCTCATCGATAAGGATGCAGCGGAACTGGCCTTTTCGATCGTTCGTATTGTTTAGCGCGCCAATCGCTTGAGATACGATCAGTTCGTGGTCGATGAGTCCGTTGCCCTCTACACCACCAACGTATGTCTCAACAGCCCGTACCATCAATTCACGCGAGGCTTTATTGAGGGGAATAGACCGGCCACGGCGATGGAATACGGACGAGTCTAGGTAAGCCTTGAAGTCGGTAGGGCATAGGCGACCTCGCACATAATCGAACTCTTCCTTGAGGAAGCTTCGAAGCTCTTGATCGGACATCGAGGCCATCGGTGTCTTAGCGAAGCCAGGATCGCTTTTGAGGTTGATGATGCAGGTGCTCAGGAGTTGGTACTGCACTTCGGGTGATAACTGTGCGCGACCGTGCAAATCACTGCTGACGTCTCGTGCGAGCGAGTTCATCGTTTTGGTATGGATGAGATGACGCTCATGCCCGCACAGGTCTTCAACTAGCCTTTGAAGAAGGCTGCTCATGCTCTGAGTTAAGGTGACCAGCAGCACGGGCTGGTTGTATTTTTTCGCCAGGAAACGCGCGCGGTGAACCAGTACCGAGGTCTTGCCGCTACCTGAAACGCCACGTAGCCGTGCAGGGCCACGGTACTCGCGTTGAGCGATTTTTTTCTGTTCTGGATGGAGGAACAGCATCCACTCAGAGAAGGTTTTCTTACTGAAGAAATCGTCTAGAAGGCCCGCATCATCGAACGTGACAAAATGCTCGGCATTGATGATCGACTGCATTTCATTCAGAAGGCTCTCGTCGGCGATTGCCTCTGGGCGGCCCTGGATACCCATGCGCTGGTTGACCTCAGCCCACTCTTTGCCATGGCTCAGCACCAACAGGTCAAACAGCAAGCTTGCAGACTCGTAGTCACCGAGGGCATCTAGCTTTTCCAAGATGCCAGCAGCATCCTGTTCGTACTGCTCGCCAGTTACCTTTTTTGCGAATTCTTTCTGAGCGTCTGTACAGGGCAGCCTAGACCAATCTGTCTCAGGCACGTAGCGGAGCAGAGGGGAAAGTAAGTCGATTTCAGGGCTATCCAGATCGAGCCTGTCGGCAGGGATGTGACGCTGCTCATCGTAGGTGACCGGGAGGAAATTCAACGTGCCGTCGGTAGGGCTTTTCACCCAGGTGTAGTTTCGATGGCTGTCGAGCCATCTTTCTGCCTCATCGTGGGCGCCTACGAAAAGGAATGCCCGTGATTTCTTTACACCGTCAACCAGCTGAACGACGAGTCTGTAAGCGTCCGGCAGATCAAATTTCTCGACGTTCTTCAACCGGGTCTCACCATGCTTCGTCCTAGGTAAGGATTCGATCGAGCCGTTCGTACCTGCTTCGGTCATCGCCGCACGAACGGCCTGTACGATTTTTTTCTGACCGATGTTGTTCAGCTTTCTCAGGTAGCTGTTGAAGCGGTTGGTATAGATTACGGGTTCCATCATCGTCCTTGGCGCAGAGTCGTCTGCAGATCATTTGCCTACAAAAGGCCCCACCACCGGAGGCCTGACCAATACGAGGTTATAGCACCTGGTAATGGCTATAGGCCACTAAATCAGGGTCGATTTCATTCCAGATCTTCGCGTTGCCTATGTAGCGTTAGGTGGCTCCGCAATCCTTTTGAGGGCGAGTCCAAGGGGGCTTTGCACGTACGGTTAAGGCGGCATAGATGGCGCCCACTCAATAGAGGATGCATGCGAGGCTACGGGCTTGAAGAGACTGTCGACCGTCATCTGGAAGGATTCCATCGACGTATGGTCGCTACTGGCCAGCGGTGCTAGTGTTCGAACCACAACCGACACCTCTTCACGCAGGGAAAGCCATGCGATCACTCGGAATACGCGCTGAGCCTAAAAAGGCGACGTTCGTCATCTACGACGATGAAACGAAGCAAATCATGAACGTCGAGTCCTTGATAATCCCCCAGATCCTGAACAAGCCAGAGCAGCTCAAGTTTGCTCGTCACAGCATCCTCGACATCCTTCGGGAGTATGAGGTTGACGTAGCTGGCATCCGGGTCGCAGAAGGCAACTCTCAGAACCAAGATGCTGACCGGCTTTATCTGGAGGCCGTCTTCATGGAGTCATTCGCAAGCAGCAGCATCAAAAGCTACTTTGTGGGCCGCAAGACCAGCATCAGCGCGCGCCTCGGCATCACCGCAGCGGAGTTTGCCTCGATCGTGAAGTGCGAGACTGACCTTGATGACGTGGATGGCTGGCCAGCTGGCAAGGCTCAAGCTGTCCGAGAGGCAATCCTCGTTGCGGTAGGAGCCACCCGATGATGATTCCGTACCAAACGGCCCAGGTTTCGTTCCAGAAAAAGCAACGAATCGGCGAGCATGGTGAGAACTCCGAGGTCTATGTCGTCCATGATGAACACTTGGATGCCGAACTGGTTGTGAAGCAAGTCAAGACTGATGGCTTCAACGAAGAGCGGTTCCTGCTCGAGGCGCAGCTCCTTTACAAGAGCGTGCACCCCAACGTCGTACAGGTGCTGTACGCCTGTAAGGATGCTCAAAACATCTACATTGCCATGCCGTATTACAGCAGAGGATCCCTTCACCAGGTAATAGAGGCGGAAGGGCTGACCTGCAGGCAGCTCATACGCTACTCCATCCAATTCCTGAGCGGCCTCAACAACATTCACTCCAAGGGGCTGCTCCATTTCGACATCAAGCCTGACAACATCCTGATCTCTGACACAGATGAAGCACTCCTGTCAGATTTTGGGTTCGCCAAGAATATGGATGACGATGGCTTCGCCACCCCCGAAGCCACCTACCGTCTCCATCTTCCGCCCGAGAGCTCGGCTACCCGGGACTTCAACAACAGCGCAGACATCTATCAAGTCGGGCTGACGCTGTACCGTCTGCTTGTGGGATTAGAATCCCTGCAGCGACAGCGAGATTCCTACAAGCTTGGTGCCGAGCTTATTCGTGCACAGCGCACAGAAACCTATCCAGACCTCACTCAGCTGCCGCGCCATGTCCCGAAAAAGCTGAAGACCATTATCAAGAAGTGCTTGAAGTTCGACCCTGACAAGCGGTATCAATCAGTGATGGAGCTACTGAATGAGTTGTCGTCAATCGAGGATTTGGGTCTGGATTGGCGGTTTTCCACAGACGGGAACGCCCAGCGCTGGGAAAGCATTTCGTCGGATGGAACATCGCTTTTGGTAGAGGTGGCCGATAATGGCCAGTGTGTCGCATCGAAAAAGACGGCTGGTGGCGCATATCGCAAGAAGCCCAAGCTCTGCGAAGACAATGTAACCCCGGAGCGGATTCATGAAATCCTCATGTCATCAGAGTGGTAAGCCTACAGGCAGGAAGGAAGGGGATGGTTACCTGACCAGATCCCAGATTTCCACAGGACGCAGCCAGACAAGTTCTGGTCGCGTTCGCTCGTCTGTTCCGCTGGTCGACGTGGATGACCTTCTGGGCGAGTCCCGAGTCATCTATCACCGCCGATAGTCACCAAGGCCCGTGCGATTGTCACTCGCGGGCCTTTCTCCTACGTCCATCCCATCGCCATAACTCGCCCTTGCTTGATCGTTTCTTCCCGAAGGGGCTTCCGGCAGGACGGGGTGGAAAATCCTTTTTCGACGACTACCCCCTCGCAGCATCCCATGGCAAGCCATATCAGGTGAGGGCAATCCTGTCCTTCAAAGCGCAGATCCCTCATCAAGTGCCTTGTTGATCCTGTTCTGTAGGTCGTCAGCAAAAGCTCGAACGACGAGCATCGCGTTACGAACTTCTTCCACAGTGAGGTCAATCGGTTCGTCTCTTACAGTCTTGCCGTTGCGATGGACTATGTCATGACGCTTGCTGCAGATACGTGCGATTGGGGCAATCTTCAAGCCGTCCATGTGCTCGGCGAACATTGCATCCAGGATCTGCTTGATCGTGGCGACATTGTGAAACGTCAGCTCAGACAGGGTCTGTTGAGCGATGCTTTCCATTACCTTAGGTTGCTCTGCGATTTCCTTGAGGGTGATGGTCTTTGCGCTCAGCTTTTCATACCCGGCGACCAGGTTGGTCAACAGCCGAGCATCCTTCACGATCAAGTGGCGCACTACCGAGCTGATCAACTCCTCCATGAGTGTGATGATATGGGCGTAGACAAGCTTGCTGAGGGTATCGGCGTGGATGGCGGAGTGCCTACATTCAGCAAGCTGGAAGCCGTCGCGAGCTCGTTCGCGAACAGCAGGAAAAACTCACTGTGGGTATGCCGATTCAACCATTGGTATTCGGCCTCCTCAGCCTCAAGCATGGCGGAGTACTCGCCGGCCAGATCCTCCCAAGCATCGGGGTGCTCATCTGGATCTATCTCGATTCCATACTGTTCCCGAATCCATGCAATGCAATTTTCCTGCTGCTTCTCGAAGTAGTATTCCTTGATCGAGCTCATGTGTGTCTTGTCTTTGTGACAACCATGGGACGCCGTCATAGGCGCGGAATTCGTATGCGGGCTGCAGTGAGACGAACGAACAGTTGGCTCCGTTAGCCTCTCCGTGTTCATCCCTAGCCTCTATAGGCTAGTAGCTTGCCACCATTTTGCGAAAGGCCTGGCGTCTACACCGCTTTTGTGTCAGCCAGGCACAATATGGTGTGTTTCTATTTGTGATTTTGCGTACATCTTGTGTTTTTCGTTTCGCTTGCTAGGCTTCAAGTACGTTTTCTACACATCGAGGTGGGACATGGCAGGCAAAGGAAAAAATCAGCACGTAGTAAAGCGGGATAAGGGGTGGGCGGTATTAGGGGAGGGCAACACCAGGGACACCTCTCATCACCCAACGCAGAAAGAGGCCGCTGAGGCTGCGCGTGAGATTGCCCGGAATCAGAAAAGCGAGGTGCTGATCCACGGGAAGGACAACAAAATCCGAGCTCGAGACTCCTACGGCAATGATCCGCATCCGCCGGAGGGCTGAGTATCCTCTTCCGAGGTAGGGGGAGGCCTGTCAAATGGCCTAGCTGTCCAATTTGAGGTTGCCCACCTCGGAGACGTATGCTCCACCCCCTCCCTTAAAACTAATCATCCTGATGCGCAGCCACGTGGTTACTGAAGTCAGTTGCTATGACTTGATATGATCCGTCGGTTACCAAACAGGGAGAGTAGCGGTGAGTTGGCGGGAAAAGCATGAGGCTTTGCAGGGCTGGCTTACGCCGCGACGTCAGCGCGGCATAGCCTTCACCCTACTGGCCATGTGGGGTGGGCTTACGGTGATATCTCCTGCGAACATCTGATTTGGTTGGCAATTGCCGGGGCGCCCATTCTGGTAGCGGCTGGGTTCCGAATTCCTTCAGCAACTGATGATGAAGGGATTAACTGGTAGTATATATATTATAATTGTCTGGGCTAAAGTGCATGGATTTGACGGTTGAGAGTAAAAATACGCATAGAGCATTTCCTGCTTCTGCTGAATTGGTAATATGGCTAATAGTTCCTTTTGCGCTAATAATGCGGATTATAATGTTCCTTCCGTTTGACTCGAGTGCAATTAAATATCTCTTGGGTGATTTTTATTGGGATGTGATAATCTCAACGTTCTTGATTGTATTTCCAGTTTTTTTCAGGCAGATTTTTGCGAGCTTCCCTTTGGACTTTCTTCTCAAAGGAAAAGTCTCCGGTTATCAGTCGATGGTTCATGTCGGTGGTGACTACTACGCGTCCGCGGCTGTGGTAGGTGAGGCGGATATTGAAAGTCGTAAGGGAACCGAATTTTCCAATGGAAACGAGCTCCTATATTTTCACGCTGAAAGCTCACGCGGTTTAGCGAAGGGTATGTATGGAAGGTCGGGAGTATACCTGCTGCTCGGAGTGTTTGTGGCATTCTCAGGGCTGGTTTTTTTCTATACTCAGACTGCCGCGCTTAATGTGTCGACTGATGTTGGCAATCTTTTGCTGTTATTGGCGCCAAAATTTGGGATATTATTTTTTATTGAGTTCGTTGCTTTCTTCTTTCTACGCCAATATCGATCGGCTCTGGATGAGTTTCGTTACTACGAGTCGATCGCAAGGAGGCGTGAGGAGGTACGCGCTCTAATTATACTGTCGGCTGAATCTCAACAAAAAATCGAGCTCATGGATCTTATCAAAAACGATTCCTATTTTTCCAAAGTGTCGGCGCTTGAGAAAGATCAGTCAACTGAGATCCTTGAGGCAAGAAAGCTAGAGAAAGGTG
The DNA here is from genome assembly GCF_047456185.1 of Pseudomonas sp. BNK-30. NCBI lineage: Bacteria > Pseudomonadati > Pseudomonadota > Gammaproteobacteria > Pseudomonadales > Pseudomonadaceae > Pseudomonas > Pseudomonas sp. BNK-30. The sequence continues at coordinate 4,109,616 of NZ_CP179904.1, read as the reverse complement.
AGCTTGAGCTTTTAGAAAAAGTGGTCGATACCCTTGCCAAAATGAAGCGCTAAAGGGCACAGTTTTTTCGATTTTAGTTCACGCGTCTTGCTTAACTGGTCGAGTCGAGATTCAGCCGCATTCGCGGCGAGGGTGTACGCATGGCGGAAGCTAGCTTCTTAATCATGACGTCCACCTAACGCAGTTTTGTGGACGCTAGCGGCAAAGGTATGTGCTGCCGACGGCGGTTTAAGTCGATTACCGTTTTGTGTCGCTGCTACGGATTCGAACGAGCCGCCTATACCTTTGCTCCATCAGGCTTCCTATCAGGATCGTTGAAAGATGTTCAGGAAAATAAAGCCCTGCCATTCAAAGCCAGGGGACGCTCGTGCCTCCTCGTGTCCCAGCTCTGGAGTGCTGGTGTATTCGATCCTCATCAGTCGTGCTAGGCTGGAACGTTCTGCCAGGCAGGGCAAGCACGCATGAGCGCGCTTCATCAGCCCCCGAACACCTCAATGAGCAGAAGCCGTCGCAAAACCCCGATCCGGGGCATTACCTCCGCTGAAAGCGAGCATTTTGACAAGCAAACATGGCACCGCAGCTATCGGATTGCCGTACGCCGTCAGCTCGCTAAAGACCCTGATTCTGAGCTCCCACATCTGCGTGATTTCTTTAATCCTTGGTGCATGGCCAAGGATGGCAAACGCTATTTTGGGTTGAGCCAACGCGATGAGAAGTCTTTGAGAAAATGATCCCAATCACTGGCCTAGCCGAGCAGTGGTGAGTTGGCTGTATCAGGATCGAATTGGAGCGCCCCTTTGTTGAAGCAATGGGTGGTGCCGAGCCCCGGTCAGCGTCCGTCTCGCTGACAGCTCGACTCGTTTAGCTTTGACAGCGACTTGGAGGACGATGACGATCTGGTTTAACAAGCTGCCGGCTTTCCTATGTGTGGGCAATCCCTAGCCAGGCAGCAAGCGGGGCCCGCAGGTGGAAGCAGGCTGTCGATGGCCCTGTGAGCGATGTCATGTGTATTTCGCCAATACGGGCTCGAAGAGGCCGCCTACGCTTTCTGCGCAGGGGGGGCGTGTATCTGAGGCGTCCTTGCGAACAAGGTGGTGAAGAAGGGCTAGTCCATACCAGCCCTTTGCTCAGAGGTGTTTGGTCTTGGTCGTTGCCTCTCGTACCCGCGCAACCTCAAAGTCTTTCTGTACCAGCTCTTTCAGGAGCTTCAACTCCTTTTTGTATTCCACCACCGACAAACCTTCTTCCAAGCGTCGAGTTAGCTCGGCTTCGCGTTCGAAGTAGGCATCCATTGCGCGCTGCATGTGAACAGTATTTACAGTCTCTGCGTAGTCCGCTGATGCCGCTAGGGCTAAGTGCAGATAAGTGTTAATCGACTTTGTGTCCAGATGCCCAGTCCACTGTGTCACCTGAGCTTTAAAAATCTCGGTATCTAGCAGGTTGCGCCTGAACTCATCTTCGTTCGTAATCTGATGCGTACGGATAAGATCTATGAAAAGCTTTGTAATAAAGCGGTGTCTGAACATGTGTGGGAAAATAGGTGTCTCAATTCCGGATGCTACTTTTAGTTTCTCGATTTCATTGTATAGGTATTTACTTGATAGCGGTCGGCCATTTCTCTCGGAGACGAAGAAGCGTCGATGGTCTGTGCCATCTTTGTATTTTTTCTTCATGATATCGTTACGCTGCCTTTCCACATAGTTGTTCAAGTGGTGAAGAAGCGTGGGTAGAACGGGTACCTCCCTAAAGCTAAGTACGCCGTGCTGCTTTAAGGTGGTTAGTCTCAGTGTGGGGTTTTTTAGTTTTTTTGCGGCTTTAATATCATCTATTGTAAGCTGTTCAATTTCTGAGCGTCGTGCCCCAGTGTCAGTTAGTAAATCAATAAGCAGCGATCGTCTTACTTTGACGAACAGAGACGATTTTTCTTTTCGAGCAGTATCTCTAAGAAGCGCTATCTGCTCAGCTGTAATTGGGTTTATCTTCTTTTTTCGTGAGGGAGGGCCAAAGGAGTGATGTGATAAGTATGTCTCGGTTCTTATTTGGCCTAGTTTATCCTTGTGTCGGTATGTTTTCTCTATAGCTCGAATCCTGCCTTCGGGTGCCACAAAATTGGGATAGCCATGCAGTCGGCCGACAACTCCCAGAAAATCAAGCCATACGCGACCTATCTCGGAAATGGTATCCTCGTTTCGCTTCGGTTCGCTCGGGCTTCCTGGTGACCGCTCTTCCCGTAACTCAGTAATGTAGTCTGTGAAATCGCCATCTGTTAGCATTATCGGATCTATTTTGTCGTGGTAGCACCGACGTAATAGTTGACTCAAACTTGCAGCATAAACCCCCATCGTACCGCCGTCCTGCCCTGAACGAGATAGACCGCGCTTTGATCCGCGGCCCTTCCTGTTGAAGAGGCTGAGCATATAGAGGTTTCCGATGATGCACGGAGATCCATTCGGCCAATTCATAAAAGGGATGTTAGTTGCATCCCGTAAACTTGTACGGCCGTCAGAATAGTGACTGAAGGTATCAAACTCGCCCAGCAAGCTATAGAGCTTGTGCGTCGACCGCTCCTTATTCTTTTTTGCGGTAGTCATTGATGTCAGCCACTGTATTGGATGAGACCTTGGGCAGCGGTGTCTCGGTGAGATTGAAAGGAGGAATGCACAGACTGGTGATGGATAACAGGCTAGCAATCGCGTCAGACGACCATTTTTCTATGAGCTTGAAATCCTTGGCATCACGGAGGTCTCGGAAATTTCCGAGCGCATCCTGGAGTCCTCGGAGCAGTAGGTAGTTCGTCTGGCGCAGCATTTCCAGCTCTGACTCAACGTCTTGAACCTTGAGGCTTAGCCCTGACTTGGTGCGCTTGTTACTCTTGGCCTTCTTGCGCTCCTCCCGCTCAAACGCCTCGATAGCCTTCATTCGCAGGGCGTTGAGGCTGTTGAAGCCACCGATCAGACACTCATCGCTGTATTTTTTCAGCGTATTGAGACTAGTTGGAATGGTACTGGTGGCTGGTTCCCCACCGGCACTCACAACGCGATCCAGCGAAGCCAGGCCAGCCTGGCTATTGAGGGCACTCCGCAGCTCTGCATCCGCGACGAAATCGCTCGGCTTGGTGATCACTTGGGCAAGAAGGCGCTCAAGAGCCAAGACTCCCGCCTTGGCTACGTCGCTACGTGAGGGGCGATCTGTCATGCTGCGACTCCATGCTTGAGGCGTGCTACCACTTTCATGTGTTCACCCATAGCATCAGTGAAGAACACAGGCGCAATTTCGACCATGCCCTCGTTAATCTTGTCAGTGATATAGTCTTCCAATTCAGAGCTCGGAATCAACCCGAAATCGTCAGTGCCATATCGCTCCTTGAGCATCTCAGCTAGTACTGTGAAGTTTTCAATATTGCCGACGTGAATGTTTTCAGCTGCAAACTGAGCAGCAGCAGAATTGAGTAATGCGCCATCTGTACTTTCAGTTATGTAATTGTAGACGTGCTGGAGGCTGGCATGCCCAAGCATCCACCGAAGAGTGTCGAGACTGGAGAAGCTTCCGCAATAGAAAAACAACATCGCAAAGAAGCGGCGCATTTGGTGCTGTCGCAGATACCAGCGCTGACCTTCATCGGTTACGTCCGTTTCAAAGTAATCGCAGAATATGTCAAGGTTGCGATTGTAACCGTTGCTACTCGAATCGATGAACTCTCGCGTCCCACGCATTTGCGGTAATGCAAATAGTGTCTTATATGACTTGATGTAGCCGATTTTTAGCAAGACCTTTTGCATCTTGATCAGGTTTTTGATCATGTCGACAGCGATGGGCTCGATTGGACGAGCTTCTGTTCGGCGCAGACCAAATAGGTGCCTGGTACTCTTGCCGTTACCGAACAGTAGCCATTCTTCAGTCTCGTCTAAACATTTATCAGCTTTCAACGAATACAGCTCGCTGACGCGCCTTGCCATGAGTATGCCGATAGTGAGCTGGATGCTCCCAACGTAAGCGGCCAGAAGGTCGTACAGACCTACGTTTGACCTTAGGTTCGAATAGAAGTCTTCCTTGTCGCCCTTGATAGACTCGCGCAGGGTCTTGGTGTCGATGATCCGGGCGCTCAAAGAGAGACGTGAAACGCCAAGGTTAACCAGGTAAGGGCCAACGATGTGTCTGACCTCTGCCTCGGAAAGCGTAGAGGGATTCACACCGCGCTTTTGGCATTCGATAGCGATACGACAGAAGCCTTTGATGATCTCCGAGCCATGCTCAATGTGCAGCTCAATCGCATTGCGCAGGGACGTGAACACCAGATCCGACGGCACGGTACGGAATCGTCCTTTGGTGCCAAGCTCAGGGGTGAAGCAATCTGCTTCTTTCAGTGCTTTGAACGTAGGCGCCGGCAGGCCGATTTCGTGGAGCGTGCCGAGGTTATACACAGCGCTTCTGTAGGTGAAGAACGTCTGGTCACGCATTAGCTCAAGCGCACCCGTATTTGTTCGAACTCCTGGGTATTCTCGGGTGAAGAGTGACGTATCGTCATTGAACCCAAGGATAGAGTGAACTGGCTTGAACTGGTTTTTACCCCACAGCACATTCGGGTATAGGATGGCCGAAAGCCTGATTGTGTTTGGTTGATGGCCATACTCGACCTGCGGTGTGCCGTACAGCCCTCGGATGTAGAGCGCAGCACGGATCGGTGGAATCAATTCGTGAGCGATGCCTAACTCGTCGTCATCCTTCTGCTCGTTAGTAATGATGAGCAGCTGTGGACGCTCTTTGAGCACGCTGAGAATTTCCATCTCGCTCGTGTCTGCCAAGATGCTGTGGCAGAACTCCCGCAGCGTCGGCGTCCAGTTGTACACCGATTCTGCGCTGGAAGGCGTCTTGGAGAAGGTCTCGAGCATCTCGATGAGATTGCCCCCTGTAAGACCCGCTAGGCCGTACGTGGAAAGCTGGTAGCGCTTGTCGTTGATCAGCAAGAAGTCAATGATCTGACAAGCTCTGCCGAACTGCTTTGCTTGCTGGCCTTCCAGCTCATTGGTAGTGCCTAGGTCAAAGTCGCGGCGGGTACTGGAAGTAAGGTAGTACTTGAACCCCAAGCAGAGGTCTTCGTTCTTCTTGTCAAGTAGAGAGCTGCCGTCAGCCAGCTTGATTTGCCAGTCCAGCTCTTTAGGACTCTTTTTGTAACCGAAGGAGTACTGCCACACCGGCGCATCGAAGTCGCTAAGCAGCCAGGGCGCTGTCTTGTACTCTTCACGCGGAGAGTTAAGCAGTGGGGACAGGAATTTCAGCTCAGGCGGCAGCAGCATAAATCAGGCTCTCCATTTGGGCAGCGTCAATCTGGGTTTTGGCAGTAGCCAAGTAGTCTTGAAGCTCGAACTCGTAACCTTCGGTGATCTCGTTGACGAGCAGCTTGGTCAATTGCGCCCAGTACATCGCTCTGGCGCAGATCTCGTCTTGACGTGTAGACTTCCGGACTGCCTCCTCAAGGGACAGGAGCGCAGTCAGAATCCCGACGTCGACAGAGATCATCACGCGGTCAGCACTGTCGTCGTTTGCCGCTTGTTTCGCGTTTTTCTTGCTTTTCTTTGTCGGGGCATCTTCATCTGTGCGCTCGCGTGCCGCACGATAGCCTTCCGGGTCGCGCATTGCTTCAGGGATATCTTTGAGCGCGTTGTTCTCAAGGAACTTGTGCAACTCTTCCATTGACTGGAAGTTCGACACTTTCAGCAGATGCTTGCTGTCTTTCATAGCGTGGCAGATGATCCCGCGCTGGAATGCCCTGATCCACCTCGTCTGGAAGAAGGCGAGGATTGGCTCAGGCAGATAGCTGCTCAGGAGATCAGGCGAAACGTTAGTGTGCCCTAACGCCGCCGCAGTTTCCGTCAGGCTGTTATTCTCGATATAGAGAAGTACCGCTCGCGTGGCTCTCAGGGACGTGATCGAGATCCTGCAGATGAACTCTTCGATTTCTTTCTTTGGCAGATCGATGAATTCGGCGAACTCTCCAGCCAAGTGCTGGTATCGAGTTTTTAATGTTCCACTGTTCCAGTTCGTGGGCATCATCTTAGTTGGGTACGTGATACCCCTGGAGCACTGTATAAATAATTGTCGCCACGCATCATCACCTTCTGCACGCAGGTAGTCGCGCAGCAGTTGAGTGCTGCGAATGATCTGCCGCACGCGAACAGCGTCCCGAGGTCTAAGCTTGATCTTGATCTCGCTGTGAGCTCCGCCTTTACGGTCTTTGTATCCAGTCAGCTGGTAATATCCGTCCAGTTTGATGAAGCCTGTCAGATTACCCTTCTTGTCGTACAGCTCAAAGTTATCCAAGAAAGACTGAGTAATGCACGGGTATTCATGCGTCAGAAGAATTTTAAACGGATATAGGTCGGTGGCGGACGGAATTTTTAAGAAGCTGTTGAGCATATCCCGGTTAATGATCTTCCCGAACCTCTTAGAGAAGTCTTTTTGGACGTAACCAAATCCGTGCTCTTTGACCGCAGCGCACACATCTTCGGGCTTGGCGTCCTCAGGCTGCGCATAAGTGGCATAGATAACTTTTTCTGGGATTCCCAACTGCGCTAGCCTATCCCGGGATTTTTGCGCGTTGGATGTTTGCCAAGCTATTTTGTTCGCCCATTTGTACAGCGCATTGTTGTCGGCCTTAATGCTCTTGAAAATGAGCTCAATTGCCTGGGTGTCGGTGAGATGATAAGGAATTTCGGTGATCAGTTTGACCTTGATCACTTCCCCCTTTGTGTTTTTCTTATTATTAGTATCCGCGCCTCGAACGTGTTGAATGCCCGGTTTCGGAATTGAGCCTGCATAAGGTTTTGCCCACACGCCAGATGCGAGCATTGTGGAGTTCACTAAGTTAATAAGGGCTGCGTATGCTTTTGTCGCGGTTGGAATGTCCATTCCGCGCTCGTGCTGATCGGTGAACCAGTGGAGCATGTACGCCAAGAAGACGCGCTTGATCTGAATCGGATCCTGGAACGTTTCGACAGGCCACGCTTGTGCGCGTTCTGAAATGTAGTTTAAGAAGCCGTTGAACTCAGAGCTCCGTGGGCGTCGCATTTTAAGAAAATGCTGACGGATGCACCTATATATTTCTTCGGCAAACTGAGGCCCATGCGAAATCCATACGTTAGGTATCGCTAAGTACGATGTTTTTCCCGTGATATCAGAGAGGGGCCAGCCGTTCCAGAATCTCACGGCAAGCGGGTCAAGATTGTCTTTGATTGATACCCAGTATTTCTCATTAAACTTCGGCCAGCCGTCGCGGCCGCCGTTCGCTTCAAAGGTATGGAGCAGCGGGATTTCTTTAGCCATCTCGCGCAGCATGCGCACGAATTCACGAGCGTAGCTGTTGCAAAGCGGTCGCGTGACGTCGATGAAGGTAGGGTCGTACAGAGATCCAAGGAAGCCACGGACGGTTCGCTCGAAGCTCGGAGAGGAGAGGCCGACGTAGGTGATGGAGCTGCCGGTGATGTTGCAGTAGGCGTCAAAGATCTTGATCAGCTGGCCCATCCCGGCGAGCGCGATTGGCTCGTAGGAGCGGTGCATGAGCTCAAGGACGTCATGGGGCAGGGTGGTGAACGGGTAGTTCACCAAAGCCAGCGATCCTTTGAGAATTGTCAGATTTTCCATGAGGCTCTTGCTCGTCTGTAAGGCGCGTGATATCTATAGTCTGGCAAATTTGACAAGGCTGTGTAAATGACAAAATTCACGAGCGCAGCCTGGATGCCGACCTGGCCCTGGCGCTGAGTCTCAATGGCCGGGAACTGCTGCGCGACGATCCGCCGCTGAAAATTCTGCTGATGTCCGCAACCCTGGAGGGCGAGCGCCTGTCCCGGCTGCTCGACGACGCGCCGGTGATCAGCAGCGAAGGCCGCATGTACCCGGTTGATATTCGTTGGGGCCGGCCGTTCCAGCCTGGGGAATTCATCGAGCCACGGGTGGTGGACAGCGTGCTGCAGGCCTTGGCCGATCAACCCGGCAGTGTGCTGGTGTTCCTCCCAGGCCAGGCTGAGATCCGCAGGGTTCACCAACGTTTGCAGGAATCATTGGCCGAGCGCCCGGACATTCTGCTGTGCCCCTTGCATGGCGAACTCGACCTCAATGCCCAGCGTGCCGCCATCGATCCGGCGCCCCAGGGCCTGCGCAAGGTCGTGCTGGCCACAAACATCGCCGAGACCAGCCTGACCATCGACGGCGTGCGCGTGGTCATCGATGCCGGCCTTGCCCGGGTACCGCGTTTCGACCCCGGCAGCGGCATGACGCGCCTGGACACCCAGCGCATCTCCCGTGCCAGCGCCACCCAGCGGGCTGGCCGTGCCGGGCGCCTGGAGCCGGGCGTGTGCTACCGCTTGTGGTCAGAGGCGCAGCACGACCAGCTGGCAGCACATGGCAGTGCCGAAATCCTCCAGGCAGACCTTGTGGGCCTGGCGTTGCAGCTTGGCCGATGGGGTGTTACGCCGGACCAGTTGCGTTGGCTGGATCAGCCTCCAGCGGCGGCATTTTCCCAGGCGCAGGACCTGCTGGCGCGGCTTGGCGCTTTCAAGCTGGGCAGCCGCGACAACCTCAGTGAACACGGCCAGGCCATGGCCGAGCTTCCGGCTCACCCGCGTATCGCTCACCTGCTACTGCGCGGCCAGGACCTGGGCTTGGCCGCGATGGCTTGCGATGTTGCCGCCTTGTTGGGCGAGCGCGACATCCAGCGCGCAGGTGGCGCCGACCTGCATAGCCGGCTGGCACTGATCAGCGGCGACAGCCAGGTCAGCCGTGGCGGCCAGGGCGGTGTGCAGCGTGCCCGGCAGTTGGCCCGCCAGTATCGGGGGCTGTTGCGCGGCAAGGCCGGTGCGGCGGTTGCCGATCCTGAGCATCCACGTTGGCTCGGCGCCCTGCTGGCGTTGGCCTATCCCGACCGGGTTGCCCAGCAGCGTCGCGAAGGCGGGGCCGAGTACCGCCTGGCCAACGGCCGTGCTGCTTTGTTCGCCGAGGCCGATGCGCTGATGAAATGCCCGTGGTTGGTCATCGCCGACTTGGGCAGCCGTCAGGGGCAGCGGGAAGAGCGGATTTACCTGGCTGCCGAATTCGACCCGGCGCTGCTCGACGATGTGCTGGCCGAACAGGTCGAGCGCGTCGACATTCTCGACTGGGACGAGCGCGGGCAGGTGTTGCGTGCCGAGCGTCAGACCAAGGTCGGCGAACTGGTACTCAGCCGTGAACCGTTGCCTGGGCTGGATGATGACGCCCGCGCCAGGGCACTGCTAGGCCTGGTGCGGCGCAAAGGCCTGAACCTGCTGAGCTGGACGCCAGAGCTACGCCAGTGGCAGGCGCGCATAGCGCTGTTGCGCCAGCTTGACCTGGAAAAAGACGGCCATAGCGAGTGGCCCGACCTAAGCGACGAGGCGCTACTGGCCAGCCTGGAGCACTGGCTGCAGCCTTATCTGGGCAAAGTGTCCCGGCTGAGCCATTTCGCCGCCCTGGACCTGCCTTCGATCTTGCGTAATCTGTTGCCCTGGCCGCTGCCCCAGCGCCTGGACGAATGGGCGCCAGCGCACCTGGCTGTGCCGTCGGGCTCCAGTATCCGCCTCGACTACAGTGAAAACCCGCCGATCCTCGCCGTGCGCCTGCAAGAGCTGTTCGGCCTGGCTGACACGCCGCGCATCGCCCAAGGTCGCCAGCAGGTCAAGCTGCACCTGCTGTCGCCAGCGCGGCGGCCAGTGCAGGTGACGCAGGATTTGGCCAACTTCTGGCGCACCACCTATGCAGAGGTGAAGAAGGACCTCAAGGGTAGATACCCCAAGCATTACTGGCCGGACGACCCGCTGGTGGCGGAGGCCACCGCGCGGGCCAAACCGCGCGGTACCTGACTGGGAGACAGTTCAGGCGTCGTTCTTGCTCTCCAGCAGCATGAACAGGCGATACAGCACCACGGTGCTGAACAACTGCAGGAAGCCGAGCAGGCTGGCCATGGCCAGCTCCAGGGCGGGGGCAGGCTCGGGGAAGGCGATCAGCAGCAGCCCGTCAATCAGCCAGATCGGTGCGAGCACGGCAAGTACGCAGAGCATGATGCGCATGAAGTGCCCGGTGGTCATGCGTGCGCTTTCGCGCATCGACTGCACCACCGGCAGGCCGCGCAGCACCAGCAGATACTCGGCGAACACCAGGTTGATCATGATCCATACCCCCGGGAAGACCAGCAGCGCCAGCCCGGCCATGATCAGCAGCGAACTGATCATGATCAGCAGCGCCAATTGCGGCCATAGCTGCATGGCGCGGGCAAACAGCTCGCGTTTTGGGATCTCCTGGCCGTTGCTGCGGGTGTCGAGGTAAAGAATCAGCGCTGCACTGTAAAGCGGGTAGAACAGCAGGCTCACCAGCATGCTGTAGGCCGGTGATGCCTGGTCGCCCAACTGCTGGTACAACAGTTGGGTTACCAGGGCTTCGAGTACGACCAGCGGCAAGCACAGCGGGATGATGTTTGCCAGGTGGCGGCGGAAGAAGTAGAGGGAGTCGCGCAAAACGCTCAGCGGATTCATCGGTCAACATCGCATGGCAGTAAAAGCAGGGGCCTAACTTTAGCCCAGAGCAGTCAATTGCTGAAAAAAGTTTCACCAGGCCAGTGATTGAATCCGCCGCCTGCGCGCCCCATCTTTGACACGTCCGATGTCCCGCTTCCCACGAGGTAGCCCATGAACACTGAAGAACAAACCCTGATCGATGGCCTGTTTGGCCGCATCAAACAAGCCGAAGACCCCAGCCAGCCGCGTGATGCACAGGCCCAGGCGCGCATCGAGGAACACCTGCGCGAGCAGCCGGCGGCGCCTTACTACATGGCCCAGGCAATCCTGGTACAGGAGGCTGCGCTCAAGCGCCTGGACGAACAGAACAAGCAACTGGAAGCAGAGCTCAAACAGGCTCGTGCCCCGGTCGAGGCTTCCCGCACCAGCAGCACCAGCAGTGGTGGCTTCCTCTCCAGCATCTTTGGCGCCAGTGGGCGTAATGCGCAGCCTGCCCAACCATCACAGCAGCCCCAGCGGCCTGCCACGCCGGTCGCGTCGGCAGGCGGTTGGCGTGAGCCGAGTGCCCCGGGCTTCTCCCAGCCGCAGGCTGCGCAACCTGGTTTCGGCGCCGCGCCGGCTCGGGGTGGTGCCAGCAGCTTCCTGGGTGGTGCGATGCAGACCGCTGCCGGTGTGGCCGGTGGTGTGTTGCTGGCACAAGGCATCAGCAGCCTGTTCAACCACCACTCGCAGCCGGAAGAGGTGGTTGAGGTGATCAAGGAAGAACCAGCCCCGGCCAGTGATACCGCTGGCTGGAACGACGAGGGCGCGCAGCCGCAGGTGGCCGACAATGGTGGCTGGGGCGCTGACCAGGGTGGTTTCGCTGACAGCGATTATGGCAGCGATGATGGCGGCTTCTTCTCGGACGACGACACCTTCGTCTGATCGGTCTGGCATACTGCTGGCATTTTCGGGGGCGCGTTGCGCCCCTTCAGCCGAGGGTATGTAGTGAAGAAAATCGCACTGTTCGCCGATGTGCAGAACCTCTACTACACCGTGCGCCAGGCCCACGGCTGTCACTTCAACTACACCGCGCTGTGGTCTGAAGTCAGCCGCGAGGGTGAGATCGTCGAGGCCGTGGCGTATGCCATCGACCGTGGGGACAGCAAACAGCAGCAGTTCCAGCAGATCCTGCGCAACCTTGGTTTCGATGTGCGCCTCAAGCCGTTCATCCAGCGCAGCGATGGTTCGGCCAAAGGTGACTGGGATGTGGGGATAACCCTGGATGTGATCGATGCAGCCAGCCGTGTCGATCAGGTAGTACTGGCTTCGGGCGATGGTGATTTCGACCTGCTGCTGGAGCGGGTGATACAGCGTCATGGCGCCGAGGCGGTGGTCTACGGTGTGCCGGGGTTGACCGCCATGTCGCTGATACGAGCGGCCAGCCGCTATGTGCCGATCGAAGGGCGTCTGTTGTTGAAGCATTGAAGCTCGGCGGCGCTTGATTGCCATTGCGCCGTATACCCCAGCCATTACGCAAAATTGTGCTGCCCAATTAATCCGGTTTTGTAACTTAATCTTGGCGGCGAGGCTCCCTAAACTCATTTCCCCGTAAACGGATTTCGAGTTTTGCCATGCCTGCCTCCCGCCGCTTCCCGTTATTGCTGATTGGTGCCTTTCTGGCCTTGTACCTGGTCTGGGGCTCGACCTACCTGTTCATTCGCATTGGTGTGGAGTCCTGGCCACCGATGCTGATGGCCGGGGTGCGGTTCCTTATCGCCGGGGGCCTGCTCTATGGGTTTTTGCGCTGGCGCGGGGTGCCGGCGCCGACCTGGCCGCAATGGCGTGCAGCAGGGGCCGTGGGTTTTCTGCTGCTCAGTTGCGGCAATGGCGGCGTGACGGTTGCAGAGCATGCTGGCGTTGCCTCCGGCGTCGCTGCGCTGGCGGTGGCTACGGTGCCGCTGTTTACCTTGGTGTTTGGCCTGCTGTTCGGCCATCGCAATTCGCGCCTGGAGTGGGCGGGCATCTTCCTTGGGCTGGTTGGCATCGGCCTGCTCAACCTCGGCTCTAACCTGCAGGCCAGCCCCATCGGTGCGGCGCTGATCCTGTTTGCGGCTGCCGCGTGGGCGTTCGGGTCGGTCTGGAGCAAGAGCCTGCCGTTACCCCAAGGCCCCATGGCCAGTGCGGCCGAGATGCTGGTCGGTGGTGCGGTATTGCTGCTGGGCAGCGCCCTGTCGGGTGAGCGCCTGACTCAGATGCCCACTGCTGCAGGCTGGGGCGCATTGGCTTATCTGGTCTTGTTCGGCTCGATCCTGGCATTCAGCGCCTACATGTACCTGCTCAAGCATGTGCGCCCGGCGGCGGCCACCAGCTATGCCTATGTCAACCCGGCGGTTGCAGTGTTGCTTGGTATCGTCTTTGCCGGCGAGCAGATCGGCGCAGAGGAATGCCTGGCGATGGCGGTGATCATCAGTGCCGTGGTGCTGATCGGCCTGCCGCAGTGGCGCAGGCCGGCGCAGCCCACTGCATCGCTTGAGGGCGAAACCTGCAAGTAGGCCGGGGTGTTGCGGTAAACTTGCCGCCTTCGCTGAACCCCCTGACGGTATTGCCATGAATTTCGCCAAACTCGGCCTGATCGAACCGTTGCTGCGCACCCTGCAGCAGCTGGACTACACCACCCCGACCCCGGTCCAGGCCCAGGCCATCCCCGCCGTGCTGGCCGGCCGCGACCTGATGGCCGCGGCCCAGACCGGCACCGGCAAGACTGCCGGTTTTGCGCTGCCTGTGCTGCAGCGCCTGGCGCTGGAAGGGGAAAAGGTCGCCAGCAACTCGATCCGTGCCCTGGTGTTGGTACCGACCCGCGAATTGGCCGAGCAGGTGCACAACAATGTGCGCGAATACGCCGAAAACCTGCCGCTCAGCACGTACGCGGTGTATGGCGGGGTCAGCATCAACCCGCAAATGATGCGCCTGCGCCGTGGCGTCGACCTGCTGGTGGCCACCCCGGGGCGCTTGCTCGACCTGTTCCGCCAGAACGCGGTGAAGTTCAACCAGGTACAGACCCTGGTGCTTGACGAAGCCGACCGCATGCTCGACCTGGGTTTTGCCGAAGAGCTGCAGTCGGTATACGCGGCCCTGCCGCGCAAGCGCCAGACGCTGCTGTTTTCCGCTACTTTCTCCGACCAGATCCGCATGCTGGCAGGGCTGGCGCTCAATGACCCGCTGAGCATCGAGGTCAGCCCGCGCAACGCGGCTGCCACCACGGTCAAGCAGTGGCTGGTGCCGGTGGACAAGAAGCGCAAGGTCGACCTGTTCTGCCACCTGCTGCGCAAGCAGCGCTGGAAGCAGGTACTGGTGTTTGCCAAGACTCGCAATGGCGTAGACCAGTTGGTCGAGCGGCTGCTGGGCGAGGGCGTGAACGCCGATGGCATTCACGGTGACCGCCCGCAAGCCACGCGCCAGCGCGCGCTGGACAGCTTCAAGGCCCGTGAGATCCAGGTACTGGTCGCCACCGACGTTGCCGCCCGCGGCCTGGACATCGACGACCTGCCGTTGGTGGTCAACCTCGACCTGCCGATCGTGGCCGAGGATTATGTGCACCGTATTGGTCGCACGGGCCGTGCCGGCAATAAAGGCGAGGCGATCTCGCTGGTGTGCGCCGATGAAGTGCAGCAGTTGGCAACGATCGAGACACTGATTCGCCAGACCTTGCCGCGCCACGAAGAACCGGACTTCATCCCCGATCACCGGGTGCCGATGACCGATGCCAGTGGCCAGGTGATCAAGAAGCCGAAAAAGCCCAAGAAGCCGAAAGAGAACAGTGCCAAGCGCGGGCTGGGGCGCTGGATGGACAGTGGCGACGAGGCTCCGGTCAAGTCGGTGCGCAAAGTGCCGAGCTTCAATACCGGGCCGAAGAAGCGCAAGCCTTGAGGTTTTGGGGCTGCTTTGCAGCCCTTTCGCGACACAAGGCCGCTCCTACGGACAGTCGCGAAAGGGTCGCAAAGCGGCCCCGCATCCTGTCACGCAGACCGCGCCAGCCATTGCGCCGCTGCCCGCCCGGCCCGCAACCCACTGGCAAAGCACGCCGTCAATAGATACCCCCCTGTCGGCGCCTCCCAGTCCAGCATCTCGCCGGCACAGAACACGCCAGGCATGCCCTTGAGCATCAACCCCTCATCCAGCCCCTCGAAGCGCACGCCACCGGCACTGCTGATCGCCTCGTCCAGCGGCCGGGTGCGTACCAGCGTGATCGGTAACGCTTTGATCGCTCGCGCCAGCGCGGCCATATCGGCAAACGTCGCCTGATCCGTCAGTTCACGCAGCAGTGCCGCCTTCGCCCCGTCGATGCCCAGTTGGCTGTGCAGGTGCTTGGCCATCGACCGCGAACCACGCGGCTTGGCCAGGGCCTGGGCAATCTTGTCCACAGGCTTGTCCGGCAGCAGGTCGAGCAGCAGCGTTGCCTGGCCGTCGCGGTTGATGGCCTCGCGCAACGGTGCAGACCAGGCATACACCAGGCTGCCCTCGACACCCTGGGCGGTAAGGATGAACTCACCTTTGCGCGTTGCCGTGCCTGGCATGCCCAGGGCGATGTTCTTCAGCGGCGCGCCGGCGAACTTGTCCTTGAGCAGCGCACTCCAGCCTGCGACTTCAAACCCGCAGTTGCTCGCTTGCAAGGGGGAGATATCCACAGCCCGTTCGGCCAGCACAGGTTGCCAGGCGCCGTCGGAGCCCAGCCTGGCCCAGCTGCCGCCACCCAAGGCCAACACAACAACATCAGCCTTTACCTGCAGTTCGCCCTGTGGATAAGCGATTTGCAAGGCGCCGTCGGCGTGCCAGCCCAGCCAGCGATGGCGGGTGTGGATAACCACGCCGCTGTCGCGCAGGCGTTTGAGCCAGGCGCGCAGCAACGGCGCGGCTTTCATGTCGGTCGGGAAGACTCGGCCCGAAGTGCCCACGAAGGTTTCGATGCCCAAGCCGTGAATCCACTGGCGCAGGGCATCGGCATCGAAGTCGCCCAGCAGCCGCTTTATCTCGCTTTCGCGTTCGGCATAGCGCGCCACGAACTGGGGATAGGGCTCGGAATGGGTAATGTTCATGCCGCCGACGCCCGCCAGCAGAAACTTGCGGCCCACCGACGGCATGGCGTCGAACACCTGCACTGCCAGGCCCGCCTGGGCCAGGGCTTCGGCGGCCATCAGGCCGGCGGGGCCGGCGCCGATGACGACAGCCAGGGGAGGGGATGCGGGGCGTAGATCGGACATGGTGGTCAGCAGGCTGTGGAAAAGACCGCGCATTCTAACGCAGCAGGGGCCATGCAAGCACTGAGCAAAAAATGATCAGTATGCTGCAGGGCACGGTGGTAAAGGGCTGTAGCGGCTTTCCAGCAGGTTATCCACAGGCGGTTCCACAGTCATTGTGAACAACTGATGACCTTCGCCGCGCTGTGGTGGAGGATGCCGTGGCGTCGCGCCAGGGCTTCCCTGTCCTTGCTGTAGCCGCCGCCGATCACGCCGACCACCGGGATATCCCGCCCCAGGCAGTGGCGCATGACATGCTCGTCGCGCGCAGCCAAGCCGGCATCGGTCAGTTGCAGGTAGCCGAGGGCATCGTCCTTATGTACGTCCACACCGGCGTCGTACAGCACCAGGTCGGGTTGATACAGCGGCAACAGGTAGTTGAGCGCGTCTTCCACCACCTTCAGGTAGGCGGCGTCACCCATGCCCCGCGGCAGCGGAATGTCCCAGTCGCTGTGGGCCTTGCGCGCCGGGAAGTTCTGTTCGCAGTGCAACGATACGGTGATGGCGTCCGGGGTGTCCTGCAGGATG
Source organism: Pseudomonas sp. BNK-30 (assembly GCF_047456185.1). Lineage (NCBI taxonomy): Bacteria > Pseudomonadati > Pseudomonadota > Gammaproteobacteria > Pseudomonadales > Pseudomonadaceae > Pseudomonas > Pseudomonas sp. BNK-30. Next base: position 4,093,295 of record NZ_CP179904.1, on the reverse strand, counting down.
CGCGCGGTGCCATCGCCCTGGTGCACGTCGCAATCGAAGATCAGCACCCGGTGCACCCGCCCGGCTTCGAGCAGGTAGCGGCTGATCACGGCCAGGTCGTTGAAGATGCAGAAACCGGCTGGGTGGTCATAGTGGGCGTGGTGGGTACCGCCGGCCAGGTGGCAGGCCAGGCCGTGCTGCAGCGCCATTTCGGCAGCCAGCAGCGAGCCGCCCACCGCACGCACGGTGCGCCGCGCCAAGGCCTCGCTCCAGGGCAAGCCCAGGCGGCGCTGGTCCTCGCGCGACAGTTCGCCGTGCATATAGCGCTCGATGTAGTCGCGGTCGTGGGCCAAGGCGAGGATGTCATTGGGGCAGATTTGCGGGCGCAGCAAAGCCTGGTCGGTGGTCAGCCCACTCTCGACCAGGTGGTCGCGCAGCAAGCGGAACTTGTCCATGGGGAAGCGATGCTCGGGTGGGAACTCCGGGCTGTAGTCATCGTGGTAGATCAGCGGCAACGGCATGGTGGGTTCGCAATCGGGGCCAGTGCTGATCTTGCCAGTTGTTGGGTTGTGGGTAAAAGTACTGCGCCGCGCCTACGCTGAACCTGTAGCACGGCAAAACCGGAGCACGCCCCATGACCCCCATCCTTGAACTGGAAAGCGCCCGCCTGGTGTTACGCCAATGGCATGACGACGACCTGCGCGAGTTCGCCGCCATGAGCGCCGACCCGCAGGTGATGCGTTACTTTCCCGCCCCAATGACGCGGCTGGAGGCGGCGGCATTGATCGGCAGGATCCGCGGCCATTTCAACGAATACGGCTTCGGCCTGTGGGCCCTGGAGCGCAAGGACAGCGGCGCCTTCATCGGCATGACCGGCCTGCTCAACGTCAACTTCGATGCGCCGTTCGCGCCAGCTGTGGAAATCGGCTGGCGCCTTGCCCGGCGGCACTGGGGCCTGGGCTTTGCCAGCGAGGCGGCGTGGACCTGCCTGCGTTGTGCTTTCGCCCAATTGCGCCTGGAGGAGGTGGTGTCGTTCACTACCGAGGCCAACCTGCCGTCGCAGAAGGTCATGCAGGCCATCGGCATGGTGCAGGACCTGCAAGGCAGTTTCGAGCACCCGCGCCTGCCCGCCGGGCACCCGCTGCGGCCCCACGTGCTGTACCGCATCGACCGGCCCCGCTGGGAGCAGACCTTGCGCGCTGAATGAGCGGTCATGCGCGGTGCCGATGACAAACCCTGTATCATTTGCCTTCATGAAAGCGCCGTAGAGCTGTGATGCCTTGCTAGGAGAACCCCCGATGAGTCATGTGTTGGACGACCTGGTCGACCTGTTGAGCCTCGAATCGATCGAGGAGAACCTGTTCCGTGGGCGCAGCCAGGACCTGGGCTTCCGCCAGCTGTACGGTGGCCAGGTGCTGGGCCAGTCACTGTCGGCGGCCAGCCAGACGGTCGAAGACGCGCGCCATGTGCATTCGCTGCACGGTTACTTCCTGCGCCCTGGCGATGCCAGCCTGCCGGTGGTCTATTCGGTAGACCGTGTGCGCGATGGCGGCAGCTTCAGTACCCGGCGCGTGACGGCCATCCAGAAGGGCCAGACCATTTTCACTTGCAGTGCGTCGTTCCAGTACGACGAGGAAGGTTTCGAGCACCAGGCGCAGATGCCTGATGTGGTCGGGCCGGAGAACCTGCCGAGCGAGGTCGAACTGGCCCGCGCCATGGCCGACCACCTGCCTGAGCGCATTCGTGACAAGGTGCTGTGTGCCAAACCGATCGAGATACGCCCGGTCACCGAGCGTGACCCGTTCAACCCCAAGCCCGGCGACCCGGTGAAATACACCTGGTTCCGCGCCGACGGCACCCTGCCGGACGTGCCCGCGCTGCACAAGTACCTGCTGGCCTACGCCTCGGACTTCGGCCTGCTGACCACCTCGCTGTTGCCCCATGGCAAATCGGTGTGGCAGCGCGACATGCAGATCGCCAGCCTCGACCACTCGTTGTGGTTCCACGGCAACCTGCGCGCCGATGAGTGGCTGCTGTACGCCACCGACAGCCCATGGGCCGGCAATGCCCGTGGTTTCTGCCGGGGCAGTATCTACAACCGTGCGGGGCAGCTGGTGGCGTCGTCTTCGCAGGAAGGCTTGATCCGTCACCGCAAGGACTGGGCATGAGCCTGGCCGATATCCGCAACTGGGTGTTCGACATGGACGGCACCCTCACCGTGGCAGTGCATGATTTTGCCGCCATTCGTGAGGCGCTGGAGATTCCGCCCGAGGACGACATCCTCACCCACCTGGCGGCATTGCCTGCGGCGCAAGCGGCCGCCAAGCATGCGTGGCTGCTGGAGCACGAGCGCGACCTGGCGGTTGCCTCGACTGCAGCTACCGGTGCTGTGGAGCTGGTGCGGGAGCTGGCCGGGCGTGGCTGCCGGTTGGGCATCCTTACCCGTAATGCGCGTGAGCTGGCGCATGTCACGCTGGAGGCGATCGGCCTGGCGGATTGCTTTGCCGTCGAGCACGTGCTCGGTCGTGACGAGGCGGCGCCCAAGCCCAACCCCGATGGCCTGCTGAAGATCGCCAGTGCCTGGGGTGTGGCGCCGAGCGAACTGGTGATGGTGGGTGACTACCGCTTCGACCTGGATTGCGGCCGAGCGGCCGGGGCGCGCACAGTGCTGGTGAACCTGCCGGATAACCCATGGCCGGAACTGGTGGACTGGCATGCGGTGGACTGCCGGGCTTTGCGGGCGTTGCTGGGCTGAGTTTTCGGTAGCCTGCGCTTGCCCTGCCGCCGGCAAGTTGATCACCGCTGCTGAAGGCTGCCCGAGCACCTGAGGGAGCCGGCTTGCCGGCGATAGGGCCGTTACTGTCTATGCTCACCCGCAGTATTTTTCCCAAATGGAGAACCAGCCATGACCCATAAAGCCATCTACGTGCAACCCGGCGGCGGCTACGACAAGGTCGAAGTCGGCACCTGTGAGGCTGCTGCGCCCAAGCCCGGCGAGATCACCGTACGCCTGCACGCCAGCTCCCTCAACTACCACGACTTTGCCGTGGTCAGCGGCATGTGGGGGCCGAGCGAGCGGCGCATTCCCATGGCCGATGGCGCTGGCGAAGTGACCGCTGTCGGGGCGGGCGTCAGTGAGTTCAAGGTCGGCGACAGCGTGGTCAGCACCTTCTTCCCGGACTGGCTCGATGGCCAGGCACTGGTCGAAGGCTTCGCCAGCGTGCCGGGCGATGGCATCGACGGCTACGCCCGTGAACAGGTCACCGCCCGCGCCACCTCCTTCACGCTGGCACCCAAGGGCTACAGCCACGCCGAGGCCGCCACCCTGACCACCGCCGGCCTCACGGCCTGGCGTGCACTGATGAGCGACGATCACCTCAAGCCCGGCGACACCGTACTGGTACAGGGCACCGGCGGCGTGTCGATCTTCGCCCTGCAGTTCGCCAAGCTGGCAGGCGCCACGGTAATCGCCACCTCGTCCAGCGATGCCAAGCTCGAACGCCTCAAGGCCCTGGGCGCTGATCACTTGATCAACTACAAGAGCACCCCGGCCTGGGGCGAGAAGGTGCGTGAGCTCACCGGCAACCGTGGCGTCGATCATGTGATCGAGGTAGGCGGGCCGGCGACGCTGGAGCAGTCGATGATTGCCGCACGGATCGGTGGGCATGTGTCATTGATCGGCATCCTTACCGGTGTCGCCGGGCAGTTGCCGCTGGTTCAGGCGCTGGTTCGGCAGATCCGTCTGCAGGGTGTGCTGGTGGGTAGCCGCGCGCAGCAGCAGGCGATGGTCCGGGCGATCGACGCCAACGGCTTGCTGCCTGTGGTGGACAAGCATTTCGAACTGGAGCAGATCGTCGAAGCGTTCCGCTACCAGGAGAGCAACCGGCATTTCGGCAAGATCTGCCTGACCTGGTAATCGCCACCCTTAGTCCGGCAACAACCGGTCCCGGCTGTTGGACAGATGCAGGCAGATCGCCGCCCGCGCCGCATCCGGGTCTTGCCGGGCAATGGCGTTGAGAATCGCCTCATGCTCCAGGTTGGCCAGGTAGGCATGCCGCGCCAGGTTGGCCCCGGCGCGTTCGGCGATGGCCATGCGGTTGCGAGGAATCAGGCCATTGCCCAGCTGCGCCATCATCTCGCTGAAGTACAGGTTGCCGGTGGCCTCGGCGATCAGCAGGTGAAAGCGGCGGTCCGCTTCGATGCAACTGTCACCGGCCGCGGCGAGGTCCTGATAATCGTCCAGTGCCTGGCGCATGCGTGCCAGGTGTTGTTCGTTGCGGCGCACGGCGGCGAGGGCGGCTGCCTGGCCTTCGAGGCCGATGCGCAGCTCCAGCAGGTCGCGCACGCTTGCGGCATTCTCCACTCCCACCCGCAACCCGGCCTGCGCCGGGCGCGCCATCACGAAGGTACCAATCCCATGGCGCGGTTCTACCAGGCCGGAGGCCTGCAGTTTCGACAGGGCTTCACGCACCACGGTGCGGCTGACACCGTGCTCGCGCACCAGGGTGTTTTCCGACGGCAGTTTGTCGCCCGGCTTGATGGTGCCCAGCAGGATTTGCTGGGTCAGGCTGGAGACCAGGTCGTGGGCACGGCTGTGGCCTGTTTTGCGGGGCTGCTGGGGCATGGGCTGCTCCGGTTGGCGAGTTAGCTTGTACGACAAGTTAGTCGATAAAAATATTTTCTGCCTGTTTTTTCGCAGCGCCGGGCAACCTGAAAAGTGAACTTATTAGCTTTATCGCCGCTTTTATACGATCTATAAGCTTGTATTTTGTGTTTTTAACGACAATCGCCATCTTGTCGTACAACTTCGCCGCGCATATGCTCTGCCCACTGTCATGTCAGACCACCTCGACCCGCACAAAAACAATTAGTGGGAGATACACAAGTGAACGACACCCTCGATCCGTCTGCCCGTAACGGCGGCGACGTGCTGGCCAGCGCCGTGGCCAAGGTCAAGCGCCACGTCCTGCCGCTGTTCGTGATCATGTTCATCGTCAACTACCTCGACCGCGTCAACATCGGCTTCGTCCGGCCACACCTGGAAAGCGATTTGGGTATCAGCGCTGCGGCCTATGGCTTTGGTGCCGGGTTGTTCTTCATCGGCTATGCGCTGTTCGAAGTGCCCTCGAACATGCTGTTGCAGCGCGTCGGCGCCCGCCTGTGGCTGACCCGCATCATGTTCACCTGGGGGCTGGTGGCCACGGCCATGGCCTTCGTGCAGAACGAAACCCAGTTCTACGTGCTGCGCTTTTTGCTCGGTGTTGCCGAGGCCGGCTTCTTCCCTGGGGTGATCTACTACTTCACCCGCTGGCTGCCAGGTGCCGAACGCGGCAAGGCGATTGCCATCTTCCTCAGCGGCTCGGCGCTTGCCTCGCTGATCTCCGGCCCACTGGCCGGCGCGCTGATGCAGATCCAGGGCCTGGGCATGCATGGCTGGCAGTGGATGTTGTTCATCGAGGGCATGGCCTCGGTCACGCTGTGCTTCTTCGTGTTCTTCTGGCTCGACTCCAAACCGCACGACGCCAAGTGGCTGAGCAAGGCCGAGCAGGACGCGTTGGTCGATACCATCGACCGCGAGCAACGTGAGCGCGAAGCCACCGGCGCCGTCAAGGTATCGTCCTGGAGCTTGCTCAAGGACCGCCAGATCGTGCTGTTCTGCCTGATCTACTTCTGCATCCAGCTGACCATCTACGCTGCGACCTTCTGGTTGCCCAGCATCATCAAACGCATGGGTGACCTGAGCGACCTGCAGGTCGGCTTCTTCAACTCCATCCCGTGGCTGATCTCGATTCTGGCCATGTATGCCTTCGCCGCTGGCTCCTCACGCTGGAAGTTCCAGCAGGCCTGGGTGGCTGCTGCCCTGGTGATCGCGGCCATCGGCATGTTCATGTCGACCACGGGCGGGCCGGTGTTCGCCTTTGTCGCGGTGTGCTTTGCCGCCATCGGTTTCAAGTCCGCTTCGTCACTGTTCTGGCCGATCCCCCAAGGCTATCTGGACGCGCGTATCGCTGCGGCGGTGATCGCCCTGATCAACTCGGTGGGCAACCTGGGCGGCTTCGTCGCGCCCACCACCTTCGGCCTGCTCGAGCAGCAGACCGGGTCGATCCAGGGTGGCCTGTACGGCCTGGCCGTGACCTCGGTGCTGGCGGCCATTGCGGTGTTCTTCGTGCGCACTCGCCCAAAGGGCGTCCCCTCCAATGACCTCAAGGCCCCTTCGGCCTTGGGCCAGACCCACTGATGACTGCGAGACAACAATCATGAACATGCAGACGACTCCCGCACTCCACACCAGCACCCCCGTGGTCACCGACCTGCGCGTGATCCCGGTAGCCGGCCATGACAGCATGCTGCTCAACCTCAGTGGCGCCCATGGCCCGTTCTTCACCCGTAACGTTGTGGTGCTGCGTGACAGCGCCGGCAACACGGGCCTGGGCGAAGTGCCCGGCGGCGAGAAGATCCGCCAGACCCTGGAAGATGCCCGCAGCCTGGTGGTCGGCCAGCCGATCGGCCACTACCAGCGTGTGCTCAATGCCATGCGCCAGACCTTCGCCAACCGCGATGCCGGCGGGCGTGGCCTGCAGACCTTCGACCTGCGCATTACCGTGCATGCGGTGACGGCCATCGAGTCGGCGCTGCTCGACTTGCTCGGCCAGCACCTCAATGTGCCCATGGCCGCGCTGCTCGGCGAAGGCCAGCAGCGCGACGCGGTGAAAATGCTCGGCTACCTGTTCTATATCGGTGACCGCCAGCAGACCGACCTGGCTTACCGCAACGAGGCCGACGCCGATGATGACTGGTTCCGCCTGCGTCACGAGAAGGCACTGACCCCTGAGGCCGTGGTGCGCCTGGCTGAAGCCGCCAAGCAGCGCTATGGCTTCAGCGACTTCAAGCTCAAGGGCGGCGTGCTGCGTGGCGAAGAGGAGATGGAGGCGGTGACGGCGCTGGCCGAGCGCTTCCCCGAAGCGCGTATCACGCTAGACCCCAATGGCGCCTGGTCATTGCAAGAGGCCATTGCCCTGTGCCGTGACAAGCACCACGTGCTGGCCTATGCCGAAGACCCGTGCGGTGCCGAAAACGGCTATTCGGGCCGTGAGGTGATGGCCGAGTTCCGCCGTGCCACCGGCTTGCCCACCGCCACCAACATGATCGCCACCGACTGGCGCCAGATGGGCCATGCGATCCAGTTGCAATCAGTGGACATCCCCTTGGCCGACCCACACTTCTGGACCTTGCAGGGCTCGGTACGGGTGGCGCAGATGTGCAACGACTGGGGCCTGACCTGGGGTTCGCATTCGAACAACCACTTCGATATTTCATTGGCGATGTTCACCCAGGTAGCTGCGGCGGCGCCGGGTGAGATCACGGCGATCGACACCCACTGGATCTGGCAGGACGGCCAGCGTCTTACCCGCGAGCCGCTGCGCATCGTCGACGGCCATGTGCGCGTGCCAGAGCGCCCAGGGCTAGGGGTGGAGCTGGATGAAGACCAACTGGCCAAGGCCCATGAGTGCTACCGCAGCATGGGGCTGGGAGCGCGGGATGACGGTGTGGCGATGCAGTTCCTGATCCCCGGCTGGACGTTCGATAACAAGCGGCCTTGCCTGGTGCGTTGAAGCCCGGTGCCCTATCGCCGGCAAGCCGGCTCCCACTGGGTTTGCGCTGAGCTTGAGAGCAGCGGGGTACCTGTGGGAGTCGGCTTGCCGGCGATTGGGCTGCGCAGCAGCCGCCTCACCCCGCCTCAAAAAATGCCCGAGCCATCGCCACAAACGCGCCCAGCACTGGGTTCGGATTATCCCGGCAATACGCCAGAAAGATCTCCGCCTGCTGGTCCGTCCCCACCATTGGCTTGAACACCACCTGCTCCAGCCGCAGCGCCTGCGCCGATGCCGGCACCACCGCACAGCCCAGCCCGACATTGACCAACCCCAGAATCGAATGCGTCTGCCCCAGTTGGTGCAGATAACGCGGCTGCACCTCGTGGCGGGCAAACAGATTGGCGATGCGGTCATGGAAGTAGCGCCCCTCGTTGGCGCTGTACATCACGAACGGCTGCTGATCGAAATCGGTCGGCTTGAGCCGCTCGCGCGCTGCCAGTGCATGGCCGGCGGGCAGGGCAGCGACGAAGGGCTCGCGGTGGATCGGCAGGTACTCCACGCGCGCGCTGGGCAGTACCTGGCGCACCAGACCGACATCGATCAGCCCAGCCTCCAGGTCATGCACCTGGGTTGCGGAGATGCGCTCGCTGAGCACCAGTTCGATGTCGGGTACGGTCTTGGCGGCGTGCACCAGCAGGCGCGGGATCATGCTGTAGGCCCCGACCGCTGTGAAGCCCAGCGTCAGTCGGCCAGCCTCGCCATGGGCAATGCGCCGGGCCGACTGGCTGGCCGATTCGGCGATCTGCAGTATGCGCCGGGCATCTTCCAGAAAGCTCTGCCCGGCGAGTGTGAGCCGCGCCTGGCGGTTGTTGCGCTCGAGCAGCAGCACCCCCAGCGAATGCTCCAACAGCTGGATCTGCCGGCTCAACGGCGGCTGGGTCATGTGCAGGCGGCTGGCGGCACGGCCGAAATGCAGCTCCTCGGCAACCGCTACGAAGCAGCGCAGCTGGTGCAGCTCCATGATTCAATTCCTGAATTATTCGATCCACCATCTATATTAGACCTGTATCGCATGCCGGCCTAGCATCGAGTCACACCTTTGAAGTTGCCGGATATCAACGATGAACAACGACAACACCGCAGCCGTCGAGCTGCTGCTGACCCAGCCGGTACCGGATGCCATCGATGCGCAACTGGTCAGTGCCTACCAGGTGCATCGGCTGTATCGACATGACAATCCTCAACAACTGCTCGATGAGGTCGGCCCTCGTATTCGTGGGGTGGTCACCGGTGGCGCCAAAGGCTTGGCCAATGCGCTGATGGATCAACTGCCAGCGCTGCAGATCATCGCCATCAGTGGCATCGGCACCGACGCTGTCGACCTGCACCACGCGGCGAAGCGCGGCATACATGTCACCACGACCCCGGGGGTGCTCACCGACGACGTGGCCGATATGACCATGGGGTTGATCATCAACACACTACGCCGCCTGGGCGAAGGTGAACGCCTGGTGCGTGACGGCTTGTGGGGCACGGTCAACCTGCCGTTGGCGCGCAAGGTCAGTGGTAGTGCGCTGGGCATCGTCGGCCTTGGGCAAGTCGGCAAGGCCATCGCCCGCCGTGCTGCCGCCTTCGACATGCACATTACCTACAACGGCCGCCGCGAACAGCACGGCTGTGGCTACCGCTTCGTCGCTGACCTGGTCGAACTGGCGCGTTCTGTGGATGTGCTGGTGGTGGCGGCCTCGGCTGATGGCGGCAAGGTGCTGGTGAGCGCCGAGGTGCTCGACGCGCTGGGCCCGCAGGGCTACCTGATCAACGTGGCGCGCGGCAAGTTGGTGGATGAGGACGCACTGGTCGAGGCCTTGCGCGAACGGCGCATTGCCGGAGCCGGGCTGGATGTGTTCGTCGATGAACCCCATGTGCCACCGGCTTTGTGTGACCTCAACCAGGTCAGCCTGCAGCCGCACCGAGGCAGCGCCACCCTGCAGACCCGCCTGGAAATGGGGCAAATGGTGCTGGACAACCTCGCTGCCTGTTTCCGCGGTGAGGTGCCGCCGAACTGCGCGTAACCCCTATCACCGGCAAGCCGGCTTCCACTGGGAGCCCACTGCTTTGCAGCCCGGTGATGTACCTGTAGGCGCCGGCTTGCCGGCGATAGGGCCACTAGCGACACCACAAGGCCACACCTTCTCTGCACAAGAACAATCGCTTCCATCGAGAAGCAAGAGGGTACACATGAACAGCAAATCCGCCGTCGCCGCACCGCAGGCCGTCGCCGCAATCGGCCGCCATCGCTTCCTTGTCCTGGCGCTGATCTTTGTCATCACGGTCATCAACTATGCCGACCGCGCCACCCTGTCGATCACTGGCACCGAGGTACTCAAGGACCTCGGCCTGGACCCGGTCATGCTCGGCATGATCTTCTCTGCCTTCGCCTGGGCCTACGCCCTCGGCCAGGTACCCGGCGGCTGGTTGCTGGACCGCTTCGGTGCACGCCGCGTGTATGGCATCAGCCTGATTCTCTGGTCGCTGTTCACCCTGCTGCAAGGCACAGTGGGCTGGCTGGGCCTGGCCGGTGTGTCGGCTGCGGTGGCGTTGTTCTCCATGCGTTTCATGCTCGGCCTGGTGGAGTCACCGGCATTCCCGGCCAACTCGCGCATCGTCAGTTGCTGGTTCCCCACCCGCGAGCGCGGTACCGCATCGGCGCTGTTCAACTCGGCGCAGTACATGGCAGTGGTGGTGTTCGCGCCGCTGATGGCGTGGATGACCCACACGATGAGCTGGGAGCAGGTATTCATCTGGATGGGCGTGCTCGGCCTGCTGCTGAGCGTGGTGTGGTTCCGCCTTTACCATGAGCCGCACAGCGCACCAGGGTTGAGCCGTGAAGAGTTCGATTACATGCGTGAAGGCGGAGCGCTGGTCGACCTGGAAAAAGAGCGCAAGACGGCCAAGAGCAAACCGACCCGCGCGGAGCTTGCACAGCTGTTCACCAGCCGCAACCTGTGGGCGGTCTACCTGGGGCAGTATTGCATCACTGCGCTCACCTATTTCTTCATCACCTGGTTCCCGATCTACCTGATCAAGGGCCGTGGCATGACCATCATGGAGGCCGGCTGGGTGGCCGCGTTGCCGGCCATCTGCGGCTTTACCGGTGGCATCCTTGGGGGCTTCGTGTCCGACTGGCTGATCCGCCGCGGCGTGCACCCGTCCAGGGCGCGCAAGACGCCGTTCGTGATCGGCATGGCGTTGTCCACCACCTTGGTGCTGGCCAATTACGTGGATGGCAACGCGGCGGTAATTGCCCTGATGACCTTGGCATTCTTCGGCAAGGGCCTGGCAGCGGTGGGTTGGGCGGTGCTGTCGGATGTGGCACCGAAGAAAATGGTCGGCCTGTGCGGTGGCGTGTTCAACGGCATCGGCAACATTGCCGGCATCGTCACCCCGCTGGTGATCGGCTACGTAGTGGCCAGCACCGGCTCCTTCGACAACGCACTTTGGTTCGTGGCCGCCCATGGCGTGCTGGGGATCTTCGCTTACCTGTTGCTGGCCCGGCGCTTCGAACGGACGGGGCAGGCGTAGGCAGACGCCTGAGCAACAGAGGCCCCGGGAGACCGGGGCTTTTTTGTATTTGTTACGCATACCCAGATGAAAAACAAAACCCTCAAATGGCCATCAGGCGTGTCTGGACATGCCATCCACGACATCTGACGTTTATGGAAAAGCGCTGTCGTGATCGAACAGTTGCGAGGCGTTCTCGTGTAATTTCCTGCAGCCTCAGCCGGCTTAAATGAACCCCGAACCGCACTGACGCCCTGCTTTGTGACGCGCGCCAAAGATCAACAACAGCGCGCAAGCAAGGTGTCGACTCATTGAATCCAAAGGAGATATTTTCGCCTACGCCTGCCCGTCCTTCCTTGTGTCAGCAAAAAGAGAACAACATCAATGAACACCGTGGGATCTGATGGCAACCTTGCACAAGGTTTCAAGCCACGTCATGTAACGATGCTGTCCATCGCGGGCATCATCGGCGCCGGTCTTTTCGTCGGCTCCGGGCACGCCATCGCGGCAGCCGGGCCAGCCACCATTGTTTCTTACTTCGTGGCCGGGACCCTGGTGGTGCTGGTCATGCGCATGCTCGGCGAAATGGCCGTGGCGCACCCCGACACCGGTTCGTTCTCCACCTATGCCGACCAGGCCATCGGCCGCTGGGCCGGCTACACCATCGGCTGGCTGTACTGGTGGTTCTGGGTGCTGGTGATCCCGATCGAAGCACTGGCCGCCGGGCATGTGCTCAACGCCTGGTTCCCACAGGTGGACAGCTGGATCTTCGCCCTCGCTTCCGTACTGCTACTGGCGTGCACCAACCTGTTCAGCGTGGCCAAGTACGGTGAGTTCGAGTTCTGGTTCGCCATTCTCAAAGTCACGGCAATCCTTTGCTTCATCGGCTTGGGCTTTGCGGCCCTGATGGGCTGGTTGCCCAACCGCGAAGTCAGCGGGTTGAGCGGGTTGATGAGCGCCTACGGCGGCTTTGCGCCCAACGGCTGGTCTGCCGTGATTGGTGCATTCATCACCGTGATGTTCAGCTTCATCGGCACTGAAGCGGTGACCATTGCCGCCTCCGAATCCAGCGACCCGTCGCGTAACATCGCCAAGGCCACGCGCTCTGTGATCTGGCGCATCAGTACCTTCTACATCCTGTCGATCTTCGTGATCATCTCGATCGTGCCATGGAACGACCCGCAGCTTGCGGTGGTGGGTTCTTACCAGCGTGCGCTGGAAATCATGAACATCCCCAATGCCGCCTTCATGGTCGACCTGGTGGTGCTGGTGGCCGTGACCAGCTGCATGAACTCGTCGATCTATATCGCTTCGCGGATGATGTACTCACTGGCCAAGCGCGGTGATGCGCCGGCCTTCCTCAACAAGACCTCCAAGGTCGGCGTGCCACGCGCTGCCGTGTTCGGCAGCACCCTGATCGGCGCGGCCATCGCCATCCTCAACTATTTCGCACCCAAGGGTGTGTTCGAGTTCCTGCTGGCCAGCTCCGGCGCCATTGCGCTGCTGGTTTACATGGTCATCGCCATCTCCCAGCTACGCATGCGCCGCCGCCTGGAGCGCGAAAACGCGGAACTGAAGTTCCGCATGTGGCTGTTCCCGTGGCTGACCTGGGCGGTGATCATTTTCATTGGCGGGGCGCTGGCGGTGATGATGTATACGCCCGAGCACCGGGTGGAGGTGACCGCTACATTGAGCCTGGCGATCTTCATTTCCTTCCTTGGCATCGTCACCGCGCGCGGTCATGAGCGACAGGCGGCGGAGGTGCGCTCGCTCGGTTGAGCGGCGGCTGTGACGCCTCCATGGTGGCCGGGTTGCTCGGCCACCATGGCCCGATCGGCGTGATGTATCCGTGCCATCACTTTTTTCGTACACTCCGGTCTCCTAGCTTGCAAGGGAGTGTGCAACATGTGTCGTGGGATTCGACTGGCCTTGGCCTTGAGTATGTTGCACCTGCCACTGGCGCTGGCCAATGAAGCATCAGGCGACCCGCTGCTGGACACGCCGAGCGTCGGCAATACGGGCGCCGAGCACAGCGCCCGTGGCGTGTTGCGCGCGCGTCACCAGGCAGTGCTGGCCAGTGAGCTGGCCGGGCGTATCGTCGAGATGCCTTATGCTGATGGCGAGGCCTTCAAGAAGGGCAGCACCCTGGCGCGCTTCGACTGCTCGGCCTACCAGGCCCAGCTCAATGCCGCTCAAGCGGCGGTGCGCGCAAGCCGCGAAGAGCTCAACCACAACCGTCAACTGGCCGCATTGAAATCGGTGGGGCAGTTCGAGGTATCGCTGGCTGAGGCCAAGCAAGCCCAGGCCCAGGCCGAAGCCCAGGTCTACCAAGTGCAGGTCAAGCGCTGTGTGGTCACCGCCCCGTTCGATGGGCGAGTGGTACAACGCCGTGCCCAGCCCCACGAAAGCGTCGCCAACGGCGCACCGCTGGTGGAGGTGGTGGACAATCGTTCGCTGGAAATCCAGCTGCTGGTGCCTTCGCGCTGGCTGGCCAGGCTCAAGCCTGGGCAAAGCTTTCAGTTCACCCCGGATGAAACCGGTCAGCCGCTGGGCGCCACGGTCAAGCGTGTGGGCGCGCGAATCGATGAAGGCAGCCAGACGCTGCTGCTGATCGGCGAACTCCCCACCGACACCCACGGTTTGCTGGCGGGCATGAGCGGTACGGCCAGCTTTGCGCAGCAGCCATGACCGCCGCTGCCCATGGTACGGCGGAACGGGCCTTCGCCTTGTTTCTGGGGCTGCAGCGCCAGGCGCGCCAGGCCACCAGTACCGAGCAGCTGGCGTATGCCATGGTCAACGACGGCCAGGCGATGTTTGGTTTTCGCCATGCCGCGTTACTGATCGCCGGCAAGGTGCAGGCGCTGACAGGCATCAGCGTGGTGGAAGCCAATGCACCGTTCGTGGCCTTTGTCGAACGTGCCGTGGGCAAGTTGCAGGCAGCGGGTGTCGCAGGGCAAGCCGGCGAGGTGGAACCAAGCGTGCTGGATGCCCAGACCCTCGCCGACTGGCAGGCGTTGTCGGCAGGGCAAGCCTTCTGGTTGCCATTGCACGACCGCAAGGGTGAGGCCTTCGGCGGCTTGTGGCTGGCCCGCGAGCAGGCGTTCAACGCCGCCGAGCAGGCCTTGCTGGTGCAGTTGGGGGAAACTTATGCGCATGCCTGGCAGGCGCTGAACCCGGTGCGCCCTTGGCGCCTGCGCTGGCCGCGGCGGCGCTTGCTGGCGGTGCTGGCGGCCGCGCTGCTGTTGCTGTTGCTGCCGGTGCGCCAGTCGGTGCTGGCACCGGCCGAGGTGGTGCCGCGCGGTGGCTGGGTGGTGGCGGCGCCGCTGGACGGGGTGGTGGCCGAGTTCCTGGTCAAACCCAACCAGCGTGTGGCGGCGGGGGATTTGCTGGTGCGCTTCGATGCCACCGCCCTCAAGGCCCAGGCCGATGTTGCCGCACGCACCTTGGGCGTGGCAGAGGCCGAACTCAAGGTCAGTACCCAGCGCGCCTTTACCGATGCCGACTCCAGCGCGCGCCTGGACTTGCTGGCCGCACGCGTGGAACAGAAACGCGCCGAACTCGACTATGCCCACCAGTTGCTGGCGCGCAGCGAAATCCGCGCCGAACGTGACGGCATTGCGGTGTTCGCCGATGCCGAGCGCTGGACTGGCAAACCGGTGCAGACCGGCGAGCGGCTGATGCAACTGGCCGACCCTGTGCACGCTGAACTGCGCCTGGAATTGCCGGTCGGCGATGCCATCGCCCTGCAGCCGGGGGCCGAGGTGGCGCTGTTCCTTGACAGTGACCCACTGCATCGGCACGTGGCGCAGCTTGAACGTGCTGCCTACGAGGCGCAAACCACCGCCGCCGGGCAGCTTGCCTACCGGCTGGATGCGACCTTCGTCGAGGCCTCACCACGCATCGGCCTGCGCGGTACGGCAAAGCTGTACGGCGAACGCGCGCCATTGGCCTATTACCTGCTGCGCCGGCCTTTGGCGGCCCTGCGCCAAGGGCTGGGCCTGTAATGTTGCCGGCGCTGCGTGCGGACCTGCAGCTCTCGCCAGCGGCACCGGCGTTGGACGGTGCCCCGCAATGGACCTTGGCCGACCCGTTGCGCGGCCGTTATTTCAAGCTTGGCGCGGCAGCGGTGCGTTTGCTCCGCCACTGGCCGCTGGGTGAGCCGCAACGGGTGCTGGCAGCTGCCAATGCCGAGCCGGGCCTGCCTCTGGATACTCAGGCGGTAGAGGACCTACTGGCGTTTCTCGGCCACCACGACCTGCTTAGCGCCAAGGACCCGGGGCAGCGCCAGAGCTATGCCGTGAAGGCCGCCGCCAGCCAACAGGGGCTGTGGCACAAAGCATTGCACCAGTACCTGTTCTTCCGCATCCCGCTGTGGCGCCCGGATGCCTTTCTCAACCGTACCTGGCCGCTGCTCGAGCGCCATGGTGGCTGGCTGCTGCGCGTTGGCCTGCCGGCGCTGCTGGTGCTTGGCCTGTTCCTGGTGATTCGTGACTGGTCGCGCTTCATCGCCACGTTCCCGCACCTGTTCAGCCTCGGCGGCATGCTCGCCTTTGGCCTGGCCCTGGCTTTCGCCAAGCTATGCCACGAGTTCGGCCATGCCTACATGGCCAAGCGCGCGGGTTGCCGTGTGCAGAGCATGGGGCTGGCGTTCATGGTGCTGCTGCCTATGTTCTACACCGATGTCAGCGATGCCTGGCGCGTCAGCGACCGGCGCTCACGGCTGCTGATAGATGCAGGTGGCGTATTCGCCGAGCTGGTACTGGCGGTGTTGGCACTGCTGGCCTGGTCGCTGCTGCCCGATGGGCCGCTACGCACCGCAGCGTTCATGCTGGCCAGTGCCACGTGGATCACTACCTTGCTGGTCAACCTCAACCCGTTCATGCGCTTTGACGGGTACTTTCTGGTCAGTGACCTGTTAGGCGTGGAAAACCTGCAGCAACGCGCGTTTGCCCTGTGCCGGTGGCGCTTGCGCGAGGCGTTGTTCGGCTATGGCGAGACGATGCCCGAGCCGTGGCCACCGGTAATGCGCCAGCGCCTGTTGATATGGGGCTATGGCGCCTGGGTCTGGCGTGCGCTGTTGTTCTTGGGTATCGCCCTGGCGGTGTATCACCTGTTCTTCAAGGTGCTGGGCATCTTCCTCATGCTGGTGGAACTGGTGTGGTTCATCGGCTTGCCGGTATGCAAGGAGCTGCAGCAGTGGTGGCTGCGCCGTGACCAGGCCCAGCCGCGCAAGGCGCTGGGGCTTGGCCTGGGGTTGATGCTGCTGCTGGCGCTGCTGGCCGTGCCTTGGCGCGGTGCAGTGGAGGTGCCGGCGATGCTCGAGGCGTCGCGGGTGAGTGCCTTGCATGCGCCTGTGGCGGCGCGAGTGAAGCAGTTGCAGGTGCACGATGGCCAGGCGGTCGCTCAGGGGCAGTTGCTGCTGGAGCTGGAATCGCCGGACCTGGATTCGCGCCTGAAGATCGTGCGCCGCGAAATAGAAATTCTGCAGTTGCTGTTACGCCGTCAGTCCGGGCGCAGCGCTACCGCCAGCGATGCCGGGGTGCTCGAGCAGCAACTGGCCGAGGCAGTGGCCGAGTACCGTGGCCTTGCCGCGCAGCGTGAACGCTTGCAATTGCGCGCGCCGGGTGCGGGAGTGTGGCGCGACATGCCCAGGGACCTGCAGGCGGGGCAGTGGGTCAATACAGGCCAGGCCCTGGGGCGGGTCGTCGAACCGGGGGTGCGCCTGCGTGGTTACTTGGGCGAGGCCGATTTGTGGCGCGTAGCGGCTGGCAGTGAAGGACGCTTCATTGCCGATGACCCGGCTCGGGCGGCGTTGCCCGTGCGCGTGGAGCAGGTGGATGCCACCGGGGTTGCCGCGCTGGAACTGCAGGCGCTGGCGTCTGACCGACATGGCCCGGTGGCCGTGCGCCGCGATGGCCAACAGCGGGCCCAGCCGCTGCAGGCGCAGTACGGGGTGCGCCTGAGCCCGCTGACGGATGTGGCTGATGTGGCCCAGCCGTTGCGTGGGGTGGTGGTGCTCGAGGGTGCCCGCGAGTCGCTGCTGGGCGCTGCCTGGCGCCGGTTGGCAGCCTTGGGCGTGCGCGAGAGTGGTTTCTAGTGCGAATTCACTGCAAGGAGCAGCCATGAGCGAAGTCTCGCTGCCGCTATGTTCCCGACTGCCTCTTGCCATGGACCTGCCGGCATTGCTGCAGGCTTTGGCACGGGTGGAGGCAGGGGCCTGGCAGGCGCATTTCAACCGCGGTTATCACGAGGGCGACTGGAGCGGTGTGGCGCTGGTCAGTGCCGAGGATGCCCCTGTGCCGCTTGCACCGGGCCGGGGCACGCCCGTGAGGCAGGACTGGTGGCGCCATGAGACGGCGTGGCAGGCCGCGCTGGGGCCATTTCGCGCATCCCTGCAGGCCGCACGTCTGCTGCGCCTGGGCGAGGGCGCGCGGATTCACGAGCACCGCGACCCGGACCTGGGCCGCCCTGGAGGCTGCCTGCGCCTGCATGTGCCATTGCTGAGCCCACCTGGTGTTGAATTTATCGTCGACGGCCTGCAGGTCCCCATGCAGGCTGGCGAGTGCTGGTTCGTTGACCTGTCACGTGCGCATCGGGTGCACAACCCCGGCCCCGGTGAGCGTATCCACCTGGTGCTCGACTGCTTGGCCGACAACTGGCTGCTCGGGTTGATCGAACAGGGGCGGGCACTAACCCCGGCATTGAGCCCGGGGCGGGCAGTGCAGGCTTTCGAGCGCTTTCGTGAGCAAGTGGCGCATGCCCCTGCACTGGCAACCAGGCTGCAGGCACTGGACGATCCACGGGCATTCGTGGCCGCGGCCATTGCCCTCGGTGCAACCATGGGCCTGGTGTTTTCCGATGCCGAAGTGCTGAGTGCCATGCGCCAAGGCAAGCAAGCATGGAGCGATCAATGGCGAATCTGAATGCGTCAGGCAGTTTTCACGGCTGGATGCCCATTCGCCTGTGGCGTGACAAGGCTGAGTGGCGCCTGGACTGGTGCTGGTTTGGCCAGCAGCCCCTGACCAGGCCGTTTTTCCGAGACGACGTCGATCAGGCCTTACGCCTGCCGTTCAACCAGGCCCTGCGCCGCGACACCAACTTGCAGGCACTGTTGGACTGGCAAGTGCGCAGCCCGGGCTTGGCACCTTCGGTGCTGGTGTTCCATGCCTCGCGATGCGGCTCCACGCTGATCGCACAACTGTTGGCCAGCCAGGCGCGCAACATCGTGCTCAGCGAGCCGCCACCCCTGGACAACCTGCTGAGGGCATCGCTGCAGGACCCAGGCGCCAAGGACTGGCAGGCCGAAGGCGTGCGCGCACTGCTTTCAGCCTACGGCCAGCGGCGCCAGGGCGATGAGCGCCAGTTGGTGATCAAACTTGATGCCTGGAACGTGTTCGAAGCGCCCTTACTGGCCGAACTGTACCCCGAAGTGCCGAGGGTCTTCCTGTATCGCGACCCATTGGAGATCGTTGTCTCGCAGTTGCGCCAGGCTGGCATGCACCGGGTGCCGGGCCTGCTTGGCGCCTCGCTGCTGGACACCTTGTTGGGCAGCGGCAAGGGCATGGACACGGTGCAATACACCTGCCGGGTGGTAGGCGAGATCCTCAAGGCCGGCCTGCAGCTATGCCGGGAACACGGCGGCATTGCCGTCAACTACAGTGAACTGCCTGAGGCCATCTGGGGGCGCCTGGCCCCAGTGTTCGGGGTGATGCCCAGCGATGTGCCGAGGTTGCGTGAAGTGGCAGCGTTCGACGCCAAGCAACCGGGCATGAACTTCAGTGCTGACAGCCAGCGCAAGCGAGCACAAGCCAGCGAGCAAGTACTTGAAGGTGTGCGTAAATGGGCGCTAGAACCCTATAAGTGCTTGGAATTCATACGCTTGCATAACGACTGAAAACTGGCGCCAAAAGGCTTCGAACACCTGTTTGAGGAAACTGTGTAAATCGCCCGAAACAGTGGTGGCGATTTGCCTCGGCAATCGACTAGGCTCTACGCCATCGTGTAGGACAATTCACTTGGATGTGCTCCCCTCACCATGGGGTAACTACAGCAGGGAAGCGTGACCCGATGTCGACTTCTGAAGTGCTTCTGCGGCCCGTGGTGGACGCTGACCAAGTGTTTCTGCGTGCCTTGTACGGTACCACCCGGGCCGCCGAAATGGCCGCGCTGGCGTGGGACCAGGCAACGATCGAGCATTTTCTCGACCAGCAGTGGCGTGCCCAGCACCTCCATTACCAGGCGCAGTACCCCGACGCCTGCTTTCTGATCATCGAAACCGCCAACGAACGTATCGGCCGTGCTTCCCTGCAATGGGCCGACAGCCGCCTGCAGATCATCGATATGGCAATTTTGCCCGCCTGGCAGGGCCAGGGTATCGGCTCTCGTCTGCTGCGCCAGTGGCTGGCACAGGCTGACCGCCAGGGCCTGAGCGCCGGTTTGCACGTCACTTCGCACAGCCCGGCAGTGCGCCTGTATCGGCGCAGTGGCTTCGCGGTTGTCGAGGACAATGGTCTGTACCTGAAGATGCATCGTTCCTGAACCCATTTCGCGGGCCACCAGGTCCGCCTTGCAGGTAGTCATAGGAGAGCAGCAAATGGATCCGTTTCTCGGTGAGATCAAGATGTTCGCAGGCAACTTTGCGCCTCGCGGTTGGGCATTCTGCCAAGGTCAGCTGATGAGCATTGCCCAGAACAACGCGTTGTTCGCACTGCTTGGCACCACGTATGGCGGTGATGGCCGGACCACCTTCGCCCTGCCAGACCTGCGCGGTCGCGGGCCAATCGGTTTCGGCACCGGGCCAGGCCTGGCCGATGTGGTGCAGGGCGAAGCTGGCGGTGTCAACGATGTCACGCTGTTGCAGTCGAACATGCCGATGCAGCAGGCGGTGATCCCTGCCCAGACCGTTTCGGTGGCCATACCGGCGGTGGAAGGCGATGCCAACGCTGCGGCACCTTCGTCTGGCAACGTGCTGGCCAAGTCTTTTGACAGTTCGGGGGCAGGGGCGGCGGCGGATATCTATTCCAGTGACGTGCCTAATACCAGCCTGAAGCCGTTCAACGTCACGGTGCCTCAAACCAGCGTCAACCTGGGTGGTGCCTCGCTGCCAGTTTCTGTGCAAAACCCCTACCTGGGCATGAACTTCATCATCGCCCTGGAAGGCATCTTCCCCAGCCGTAACTAAGTCAAGGCAAGCAGTGCAGTTCATCGCGGGGGGCATGTCGGCTCCCCGCGGTGCGTCAGGATTCTCGACAAGGATGCGCCATTGCCTGGCGCAGTTACAGGATCAACCAGCCCAAGGGCTGAATGAGGTCGGCATGGCATTCTGGAAGCGAAACAAGAAGAACCAAAACCCCAGCGTTTCCATGAGCCGGCCGAGCCTGATTCAGGCCTTGGAACCCCGCATGATGTTCGATGCTTCGGTGGCCGTGGTCGCCGACCAGGGTGCCCAGGCCGCAGAGGTAGCCGCTGCCACGGCCACCAGCAAGGACACCGCTACCGCCAGCGATACGTCCAGTACCCAGGACAGCGCGAGCCATGAAAGCGCGCAGCAGGCCGCACCCGCTACGGCGCCGGCTACCCTGGCCGCCGAGCGCCACGAAGTGGTGTTCGTCGATTCCGCCGTCAGTGACTATCAAAAGCTCATCGCCGGCCTGCCCGCCGGCGTCGAGGTGGTGGTGCTGGAGAACGGCAAGGACGGTTTCAAGCAGATCGCTGATTACCTCGACGGCCGTACCGATGTCACTTCCATCGATATCATCAGCCACGGTGACAGCGGCTATGTGTACCTGGCCGGCAACGCCATCTGGGCCAACCAGTTGGCCAGCCATCAGGCCGACCTGGCGCGCATCGGTGCCAGCCTGGCCGAGGGTGGCGACATCCGCTTTTTCGCCTGCAACACCGGCGAGGGCAGTGATGGGCAGCTGTTCGTCGATGAGGTGGCACGGCTGAGCGGTGCCGATGTAGGCGCGTCTTCCGACTCGACCGGCAACCGCGAGGGCGAGGACTGGGAACTGGAAACCGTCTCCGGTGTGGTCGCTACGGGCGTTGGTGTGCAACGTGGTGACCTGACGGCGTTCAATACGTCGCTGGCGACCATCACGGTGACCGACACCAATGCCACGTCCACTGCGGTTGATAGCTTTGTCTCGTTGGCCGAGGCGATCCAGGCCGCCAACACCGACACATCGGTGAACGGCTCCGCCGCCGGCAGTGGCAGCGACATCATCGTGTTCCATCAATCGCTGAGTGGCCAGACCATCCGCTGGTCCACCGCTTCGGCCTTGCTGGTCACCAGCAACATCACCATCAACGGTGATGTGGATGGCGACGGCCGAGGCGACATCATCCTCAGTGGCGACGTCAACAACAACGGCGTGCGTGATGCGCTCGAGGCGTCGGGGCTGCAGAGCAACAACGGCGGCGTGCTGACGGTGCGCAACCTTGATTTCCGTGACTTCTCGGGCAACCTCACCGGTGGCGCGATCCGTGCCAACGGTGGCTCGATCACCGTTGAAGATTCGAACTTCCAGAACAACGCCGGTGCGGTGATCAACTCGGCGACTACTGCCGGCTCGACGGTAGTGGTGCGCAACACCACCATTCATGACAACAGCGCCAGTATCGTCGGAGGCACCGCGATGTCATCGCTGGTGCGCCTAGGTGGCGCCAACAACCATGTGTTGGAAAACGTAGCGATCTACAACAACACCGGCACCTACAGTGCGACCGGCACCGTCGCCGGGGGGGCGGTGATCGTCCTGAGCAACGTGGGTGGCTCGGTCAACATCGTCAACAGCACCATTGCCAATAACGTGTTTCTCAACACCAGTACCGGTAGCATCACCTCCGCGGGCCTTGGCTGGGCCGTTGGCCAGGTCGGCACTATCACGGTGCAGAACTCCATCCTCACCGGCAACACCGTCAACGGCGCTGCGGCCGATGCCATCACCGGCAGCAGCTACACCAGCATCACCAACCTGATCGGCACCACGGTCAACTTCGTCAATGCTGCCGGGGGTGATTACCGCCTGGCTTCCACGGCCAGCAACGCCATCGACCAGGGCACCAGCGGTGGCGCGCCGGCCACCGACCTGCGCGGTTTCGAGCGGCCTCGCGGTGGCGGTGTGGATATCGGTGCTTACGAGGTACTGTACTCGGCACCACCGGTGGTCGATCTGGACACCGGTACTGGCGGCAACGACAGCACGGTCAACTTCACCGGCACCGCAGTGGCGATCGTGCCGAACATCTCCCTGACCCAGACTGACGGCGACACCCAGGTGAGCGGTGCCTCGCTGGCATTGAGCGGTGTGGCCGATGGTGCCAACGAAACCTTGTCGCTCAGCGCAGCGCAGATCGCCACGGCCGCCGGGTTCGGCATCACGGTAAGCGGCTCGGGCAGCGCCGTGCTTACCCTGAGCGGTGTCGCCACCCTGGCCCAGTACCGGGCGATTCTTGCATCGGTGGCCTATGGCAACGCGGCGGCTGCCTATACCACTGGCACGCGCAGCGTGACCGTCAGCGTCAACGATGACATGGGCAGTACTACGCGTACCGCTTCGGTGGTCGTGCTGGCGCAGAACAGCGCACCGGTGATCGGCAACCTCAACGGCGACAGCACGGCATTCACCCAGGGCAATGGCGCGATACTGATCGACGCGAACGGCAATGCCACGGTCAGCGACAGTGACTCGGCCGACTTCGGCGGTGGCAACCTAACGGCCTCGGTCAGCGCCAATGGCGTAGCCGGGGAAGATACCCTGGGCATCCTCAGCGTGGGTAACGGCGCCGGGCAGATCAGCCTCAGCGGCAATACGGTGAGTTACGGCGGGGTGGCCATCGGCACCGTTGCCGGCGGCACCGGCGGCGCCAGCCTGGTGGTGACGTTCAACGCCAATGCCACGGCCGCGTCGGTACAGGCGCTGGTGCGCAGTATCACGTATGACAACGGTAATGCCGGCAATGGCATCGGCCAGGCCAGCCGATCAGTTTCGGTAACCGTCAGCGACGGCGATGGCGCTACCTCCAGTACCGCCACGGTGCAGGTCAGTGTCCGCGAGACGGTGCCGCCGACCGCTACCATCAGCCTCAGTGACACCGCACTGAAAGTCGGCGACACATCGAACGTGACCATCACCTTCAGCGAAGCGGTGGCTGGCTTCAGCAATGCTGACCTCACGGTGATGGGCGGTACGTTGTCGGCAGTGAGCAGCAGTGATGGTGGCCTCACTTGGAGTGCGACCTTTACCCCCTCCGCCAACACCACTGTCGCCAGTGCGACGATCACCCTGAACAATGCCGGCGTCTCTGACCTGGCGGGTAATGCTGGCAGTGGCGCCACAGTGTCGCCGAGCTACAGCATCGACACGCAGCGCCCCACCGCCACTATCGTGGTCGCCGACAATGCCTTGCGCATCGGCGAAACCAGCCTGGTGACGATCACGTTCAGCGAGGCGGTGAGCGGCTTGAGCAATGCCGACCTGACCGTGGCCAACGGTACTATGAGCGCGATAAGCAGCAGCGATGGCGGCATCACCTGGACCGGGACGTTCACGCCGACCAGCAACATTACCGATGCAACCAACCTCATCACCCTGGACAACACGGGGGTGACTGACAGTGCTGGCAACGCCGGCTCCGGCACCACCAACTCGAACAACTACAGCCTCGATACCCAACGCCCGGTAGCGACAATCGTCGTCGCTGACACCGCCTTGCGCATTGGCGAAACGAGCCTGGTGACCATCACCTTCAGCGAGGCGGTGAGCGGCTTCAGCAATGCCGACCTGACCGTGGCCAATGGAACCCTCAGCGCGGTGAGCAGCAGCGATGGCGGCATTACCTGGACCGCCACCTTCACGCCTGCCAGCACTGTCACTGACGCCACCAACCTGATCACCCTGGATAACGCCGGCGTGGCCGACGCTGCCGGCAATAGCGGTAGCGGCACCACCGACTCCAATAATTACGCTGTTGACACCGTACGGCCGACCGCGACCATCGTGGTCGCCGACAACAGCCTGGCCATTGGCGAAACCAGCACCGTCACCATCGTTTTCAACGAACCCGTCACCGGCCTGACCCTGGCCGACTTCACGGTACAGAACGGCACGCTCAGCGGCCTGAGCACCAGCGACAACATCAACTGGACCGCCACCTTCACGCCCGCCGGCAATGTCACCGATGCCAGCAACCTGATCACCTTGGACAATACCGGCGTGATGGACACGGCTGGCAACGCCGGCACCGGTAGCACCGATTCGAACAACTACGCCATCGACAGCCAGCGGCCAACTGCGGCCATCGTGATGGCCGACACGACGCTGACCGTGGGTGAAACCACCACGGTGACCATCACCTTCAGCGAAGCGGTGACCGGCTTCACCCTGGCCGACCTGTCGGTGCCGAACGGCAGCCTGAGCGGGCTGACCAGTAGCGACGGCGGCATCACCTGGACGGCCACCTTCACGCCGTCGATCAACGTGCAGGACGCCAGCAACGTCATTTCCCTGGCCAACACGGGCATCGCCGACCTTGCCGGCAACGTTGGCAGCGGCAGCACCGACTCCAGCAACTACACGGTCAACACCCTGCAACCCACGGCGACGATCGTGATGAGCGATGCGGCCCTGCGTATCGGCGAGACCAGTCAGGTGACCATTACCTTCAGCGAGGCGGTGGCCGGCTTCACCACTGCTGACCTGGCAGTGGCCAACGGCACCCTGAGCACGCTTGCCAGTGCAGACGGCGGCATCACCTGGACCGCCACCTTCACACCCACCAGCAATGTCACCGATGCCTCCAACCTGATCACCCTCGACAACAGCGGTGTGGTGGGCCAGAGCAGTGGCAACGCGGGCTTCGGCACCACCAGTTCGAACAACTACGCCATCGACACCCAGCGCCCGACGGCAACCATCGTGGTAGCCGACAGCCAACTGGCGATTGGCGAGACGTCGCTGGTGACCATCACCTTCAGCGAGGCGGTGGTCGGCTTCAGCAATGCCGACCTGAGCGTGGCCAACGGTACCCTCAGCGCGCTCTCCAGCGGTGACGGCGGCGTGACCTGGACTGCGACACTGACGCCCACAGTTGGCATCAGCGATACCAGCAACCTGATCACCCTGGACAACACCGGCGTGGCGGACTTGGCTGGCAACGCCGGCACCGGTAGCACCGACTCGAACAACTACGCCATCGACAGTCTGCGCCCGACCGCCACCATCGTGGTCGCTGACAGCAACCTGACCGTGGGCGAAACCAGCCTGGTGACCATCACCTTCAGCGAAGCGGTGGCCGGCTTCACCCTGGCCGACCTGTCGGCGCCGAACGGCAGCCTGAGCGGGCTGACCAGCAGCGACGGCGGCATCACCTGGACGGCCACTTTCACGCCGTCGAGCAACGTGCAGGATGCCAGCAACGTCATCACCTTGAGCAACACAGGGGTGGCTGATCTGGCCGGCAACACTGGCAGCGGCACCACTTCCTCGGGTAACTACGTGGTCGATACCATCGTCCCCACAGCAACCATCGTGGTGGCCGACACTGCGTTGCGCCTTGGTGAGACGTCGCTGGTGACCATTACCTTCAGCGAGGCGGTGTCCGGCTTCAGCAATGCCGACCTGACCGTCGCCAACGGAACCCTCAGCGCAGTGAGCAGCAGCGATGGCGGCATTACCTGGACCGCCACCTTCACGCCCGCCAGCAATGTCACCGATGCCACCAACCTGATCAGCCTGGACAATACCGGCGTGGTCGGCCAGGGCGGCAACGCCGGTGTCGGCACCACCGATTCGAACACCTACGCCATCGACACCCAGCGCCCGACGGCAACCATCGTGGTGGTCGACAGCCAACTGGCGGCAGGCGAGACATCGCTGGTGACCATCACCTTCAACGAGGCGGTGGTCGGCCTCAGCCTGGCCGACCTGAGCGTGGCCAACGGTACCCTCAGCGCGCTCTCCAGCGGTGACGGCGGCTTGACCTGGACTGCGACACTGACGCCCACAACGGGTATCAGCGATACCAGCAACCTGGTCACACTCGACAACACCGGCGTGGCGGACCTGGCGGGCAACGCCGGCACCGGCAGCACCGACTCGAACAATTACGCCATCGACAGCCAACGCCCGACCGCTACGATCGTGGTCGCCGACAGCAACCTGACCGTGGGCGAAACCAGCCAGGTGACCATCACCTTCAGCGAAGCGGTGACGGGCTTCAGCAACGCCGACCTGACGGTTGCCAATGGCACCTTGAGCGCGCTTTCCAGTGCCGACGGCGGCATCACCTGGACAGCCACCTTCACCCCGGCCGTGGGTGTGCGCGATACCAGCAATGTCATCACCCTGGCCAACACCGGCATCGCCGACCTTGCCGGCAACATTGGCAGCGGCACCACCTCGTCGGGCAACTTCTCGGTCGACACCATTGTCCCCACGGCAACCATCGTGGTGGCCGACACTGCGTTGCGCCTTGGTGAGACGTCGCTGGTGACCATTACCTTCAGTGAGGCGGTGTCCGGCTTCAACAATGCCGACCTGACGGTGAATAACGGCACCCTGAGCATGGTTTCCAGTACCGATGGCGGCATCACCTGGACCGCCACCTTCACGCCCACCAGCAATATCACCGATGCCACCAACCTCATCAGCCTGGACAATACCGGCGTGGTCGGCCAGGGCGGCAACGCCGGTGTCGGCACCACCGATTCGAACACCTACGCCATCGACACCCAGCGCCCGACAGCAACCATCGTGGTGGCCGACAGCCAACTGGCGGCAGGCGAGACGTCGCTGGTGACCATCACCTTCAGCGAGGCGGTGGTCGGCTTCAGCCTGGCCGACCTGAGCGTGGCCAACGGTACCCTCAGCGGGCTCGCCAGCGGTGACGGCGGTTTGACCTGGACTGCGACACTGACACCCACAGTTGGCATCAGCGACACCAGCAACCTGGTCACCCTGGACAACACCGGCGTGGCGGACTTGGCTGGCAACGCCGGCACCGGTAGCACCGACTCGAACAATTACGCCATCGATAGCCAACGCCCGACCGCCACCATCGTGGTCGCCGACAGCAACCTGACCGTGGGCGAAACCAGCCAGGTGACCATCACCTTCAGCGAAGCTGTGACGGGCTTGAGCAATGCCGACCTGACGGTTGCCAATGGCACCTTGAGCGCGCTTTCCAGTGCCGACGGCGGCATCACCTGGACAGCCACCTTCACCCCGGCCGTGGGTGTGCGCGATACCAGCAATGTCATCACCCTGGCCAACACGGGCATCGCCGACCTTGCCGGCAACACTGGCAGCGGCACTACCTCGTCGGGCAACTACGCGGTCGACACTATTGTCCCTACCGCGACCATCGTGGTGGCCGACAACGCGTTGCGGGCGGGCGAGTCTAGCCTGGTGACCATCACGTTCAGCGAAGCGGTCAGCGGCTTTACCTTGGCTGACATGAGCGCGGCCAATGGTGTGCTGACCAATCTGAGCAGCCAGGACGGTGGCATCACCTGGACCGCAACGCTGACACCGACCAGCAATGTCGAAGACACCAGTAACCTTGTTTCTCTGGACAACAGTGGTGTAGTTGCCACGGCCTCTGGCAACGCCGGTGTGGGTAGCAGCATTTCCAACAACTACACCATCGACACACGCGTCCCTAGCGTGACCAGTGTCGGTGGGCCGGCGGGCGTTTCCTACAACGCCGGCGACGCACTGGTGTTCGTGGTCAATGCCAGTGAGGCAGTGCAGGTGGCCGGTTCGCCACGCCTGGCCCTGGACGTCGGCGGGCGCACGGTGTTCGCCGAGTTGACGGCGGGTGCTGGCACGCCGACGCTGGTGTTCCAGTACATCGTCCAGGCCGGCGACAATGACAGCGACGGCATCCGCGTGACCGGCCTGTCGGCCAATGGAGCCACCCTGAGCGATGCCCAGGGTAATGCAATGAACCTGGCCTTGAATGGCGTCGCCGACACTAGCAAGGTGCTGGTCGATACACTGGCACCTGCAGCCGTCGGCATCGTCACCCTCGACCCATCCCCGAGCAACGCGCAGAGCGTACGCTTCACCGTCACCTTCAGCGAACGCGTCAACGGCGTTGACCTGGCCGACTTCAGCCTGGTCGCCAGCGGTACCGCCAGCGCTACGCTCAGTGGCCTGCGCCAGATAAGCGATGGCGTCTACGAGATCACCGCCAGCGGTGTCAGCGGCACCGGTACCCTGGGCTTGAACCTGAAGGCTGCTGGCACCGCGATCAGCGATGTGGCCGGCAACCAGCTGACGGGCGGCCTGACCGGCGCGGTGTACAACATCGACCATGACGCCCCCACGGTGAATAGCGTCAGCGTGCCGGTGGGAGTGCATTACAACACCGGCGATACGCTGACCTTCGTGGTCGATACCAGCGAAGCGGTGATTGTCGATGGCGCCCCGCAACTGGCACTGGATGTGGGTGGGCGTACGGTGTATGCCGATTTCGTCGCTGGCTCCGGCACGCCGACGCTGGTGTTCCAGTACCGCATCCAGGCTGGCGACAACGATGCCGACGGCATCCAGGTGGTGGGGCTGGCAGCCAATGGCGCGACCTTGCACGACGCTGCCGGCAATGCCTTGCAGCCAGGGCTGGGGGCGGTTGGCGACAGCACTGGAATCATCGTCGATACACGCTTGCCGAGCGTCGAGTCGATCGTGCCGACGCCTGTCAATGGCAGCGGTAGCCAGGGCTTCATCGTGACCTTCAGTGAAGAGGTTCGCGGCGTTGATCTGAGTGACTTCCAGCTGGTATCGAGCGGCAACGCCAGCGGCACCCTGCAATCACTGGTGCAGATCGACAGCCGCACCTGGCAGGTGAATGTCGCCGGGGTTGCCGGCAGCGGCAGCCTGGCATTGGCCTTGAGTAACAGCGGCACTGGTATCAGTGACATGGCTGGCAACGGGCTGGAGGGCGGTTTCGTCGGCCAGGGCACTGTGCTGCAGAGCACGGGCGGTGACCCGCAGTTCCTGGCCTACCCGGCCGCGCCGCCAAGTCTGGCCGGCCAGCCTTTACCCCTGCCCGGCACACCTGCGCCAGTGTTCTCGGCGTTCCAGTCACCTTTGCTGCCAGTACCGTTGTTCGAAGTGCCCAGTGCTGGCGGTGGGCTGCCGCCGCTGGGCAGCATCTTTATCCGCGAGGGGGCCCTGGCGCCTAGCTACCTTGCCCAGGTGTTCGCAGGTCAGCAGGGCGGCTCCGCCATCGGCAACGGCACCGGGGCAGGTTTCCTCGGCTTTGGCGGTGGTGATGCCAGCGTGTTCGGCGCTAGCAGCCTGGCCAATATTTTCGACAAGACGCTGCCGGACGATGGCGGCCAGTATGAGCTCAGCGGTGGCAAACCCTGGCGCCAGGGTGGCGAAGGGCAGTCAGGTGCGCCGACGCTGGGGCAGCAGTTGCAGGCTTTCAAGGAGAGCGAGCAGCGCCAGGTCAGGGAGCTGGCCCTGGCGCTTGGGCAGATCAAGGCACCCGTGCCCGAGGCGTGAGCCGGAGCCATGGCGGATAACAACACAATGGATATCAAAAAGCAGTACCAGGGGGCGGTGGGGATGAGCAAGGCATCAAGGATATTTGCGATCAGCATGTTGGCACTGACAGTGACCGGTTGTGCGGTCAAGACCCAGCCGATCGAGCGCAGCGTCAGCGAACAGCGCGCGCGTGACGACCTGGCCAGCATGTTCAAGGGCCAGGAGGCACTGCAAGGTCCGCTGACCCTGCACCAGGCAATGGCCCGCGCGGTCAAGTACAACCTGGAGGCGCGCCTGAAGGTGATGGAAGAAGCCTTGGCCCAGCGCCAGGTAGACCTGGCCACGTTCGACATGCTGCCACGCATGGCGATGTCGGCGGGCTATGCAGGGCGCAGCAACACCAGCGCCGCCAGCAGCCGCAGCGTGCTGACCAACACCCAGTCGCTGGAACCCTCCACCTCCCAGGACCGCGACCGCGACGTGGCGGACCTGACCATGGTGTGGAACGTGCTGGACTTCGGTGTCAGCTATGTCAGCGCCAAACAGCAGGGCGACCAGCGCCTGATCGTGCAGGAACGCCGGCGCAAGGTGGTGCAGACCATCATCCAGGACGTGCGCTCGGCCTACTGGCGGGCGGTTGCCGCTGAACGCCTGCTCAAGCAGATCGATGCGTTGATGGTGCGGGTTGAGCAGGCGCGTGACAACAGCGAGCGTATGGGCGAGCAGCGCATTGGCGACCAGATCCAGGCGCTTAACTACCAGCGTTCGCTGATAGAAGCCACACGCCAGCTGGAGGAACAGCGCCGCGCCTTGTCGCTGGCCAAGACCGAATTGGGCGCGCTGATCAACTTGCCGCCGGGCACCGAGCTGACCCTGGCGGCCAGCGACGACTACAGCGTGCCCGAGCTCAAGGTCGGGCTGGACAGCCTTGAGCAGCAGGCGCTTGCCTCACGCCCGGAACTGCGCGAGCAGGACTACCAGGCACGCATCAGTGCCGCCGAGGTGCGCAAGGCGATGCTGCGCATGTTGCCGGGCCTGGAGTTCTCCGCTGGCGGGCATTACGACAGCAACAGCTTCCTGACCAACCAGCACTGGGCCGACTATGGCGTGAAGGTCACCTGGAACCTGTTCAACGTGTTGTCCGGCCCTGCCTCGATCGATGTGGCCAAGGCCGGTGAGCAGGTAGTAGAGGCACGCCGCCAGGCCATGTCGATGGCCATCCTGGCCCAACTCTACGTGGCCAACGCCAACTACAGCGAGGCGCGTCGCCAGTTCGCCACCAGCCAGCAGATGGTCGCCCTTGATCAGCAGATCGTCGAGCAGCTGCGCAACCGCCACCAGGCCCAGGGTATTGGTGAGCTGGAACTGATCCAGGGTGAGCTCAACGCCTTGCAGGCAGACTTGCGCCGCGATCTGGCCTACGCCGAGTTGCGCAACAGCTACGGCCAACTGTTCGCCAGTGCCGGCCTTGATCCGCTGCCGGCAACCTTGCCGTCCGACAAGCTGGCCGACATCGCCCAGGCGCTGGGCAACAGCGAGGCCCGATGGCAGCGTGGCGAGATCACGCCGGAGTCATGACATCTTGGGGCGCCAGGACCTGCTTGAGGACATAACCCAACAGCAGGTCCTGTGCCGTTTGCAGTGTGGTGCCAGCGGTATCCACTACCAGTTCGGGGTGCTGCGGCGCTTCATAGGGTGCATCGATGCCCGTGAACCCCTTCAGCTCGCCCGCCCGTGCCCGGCGGTACAGCCCCTTGGGGTCGCGCGCTTCGCAGGTGGCCAGGTCCGCCTTGACATGCACTTCATGGAACCCGGCCTTGCACGCCCGGCGCGCTGCTGCGCGGTCGGCGCGGTAAGGCGAAATGAGCGCGGCGATGCAGATCAGCCCGGCATCGGCGAACAGCGCTGCCACCTCGGCGGTACGGCGGTTGTTTTCATGACGGTCGGCGGGGGAGAAGCCAAGGTCGGAGTTCAGTCCGTGGCGCAGGGCGTCGCCGTCGAGAACGTAGCAGGGGTGGCCTAATTGCGCCAGGCGGAGTGCCAGGGCGTTTGCCAAGGAAGATTTGCCCGCGCCGGAGAGGCCGGTTAGCCAGATTACTGCGCCGGGGCGGTGGGGGGCGCTTCCTGCGTTGGGCACGGTTGGTTCTCCAAGGGGAGGGCGGGGGTGGGGGCTTGGATGGTTAGGATAGTTGGGGATGGGGTGGGGGATACGCCAAAGGTTTAGGTTCGGACATAAACATGGATTGGAGGCAGTCAAAAAAGACTGCCGGAGACGTGTTTGTGTCGCCCCTGCGCCCGTAGGTACAGGGGCTCTTGGCGAACGATACTTTCAATGATTGCTGTGTTGGCTAAGCCGACTCTCGAAGTATCGCGCAGTCTCTTTGTCGGTGCAGTACAGGTAGCAACCCTTCATCCCGCGTGTCATCAGGGTTCGATACGTATTTTTGATGATCAGGTCTGTTTCACTTTTCGCGAGGGCAGGTTGCTCTTTCATCATTTTTTTCCAGCCGCGAATCGATTTATCGTGCTTGTCGCGCTCATCTGGGGATGTCACGACCTTACCGTCACGTACGACTAGGTCTGGCCCGATGATGACCCCGATGTAGTCGACTTCCAAACCTTGGCAAGTATGAATGCAGCCAACCTGCTCGATGGAGTTCTCAGCGATGATCCACAGGCTGCCATCTTGATCTAGGTTCCATTGGCGTTTGTAGTCACCAATGACGATATCTGCGGCGGCGGAGTCTTTCTTGCTCAACCAAGGCCAGCAATAGCCCGCGACCACACGAGCTTTGTTTCCGTGGTTTTTCTCACTGATTGCTTCATGCATCGCCTGAGGTGAGTCGAACACCTTAAATTCGTACTCTTGGGTTTCAAGCGTTGGATTTGCCGTCGATCGAATGCCAAGCGTGTCATCCAGCCATGCCAGGTAACCGTCAGAGCCACTACAGCGAAACTGCGAAGACAACACGTATTCTTCAACCACAGCGCCCTTGGCTTTCGCAAAGGCGCGAATCGCCTGCTTGCTGCCGATATCGCTCAAGGTCACCCGCTGGTCTTCATCGATAAAGAAAATGGAGCATTTCGCTGAATCAATCAGCTCCTTGATTTGGTTTTCCCCAAGGTTTCCATAAAGCCCGCTTTTCTCATTCAGCCGATGAGCTTCGTCCACGATAAACGCATCGAATGTGTTCGGCTCAGTGTCGATGAATGCCCCAGAGCCTGAAAAGAAATTCGAGAAATGGCTGCGCTTGATGGTGCCAACCAGTTTGCTTTCGTAGACTTTGCGAGGGGCAGCATTCTTGGAGACGTATTTGCTCATCAGCTTCAATTCGGTGAGCTTCACCAGCAGATTGATAGCCAGGACAGTCTTCCCGGTGCCCGGCCCACCTTCGATGATCATCACCTTTGGTGCTTGGTCCGAGGCCTCGCTTGCCGCCGCCAGCGCCGACTCAAAAATTGCTTTCTGATCGTCAATCAATACGAACTCGGGTTTGCCTTTCATCAACCCCCCGAGGGCTTCGGCTAGCGCCTTGGATGGGCGGATTTTCCCTTCGGACAGCTCGTAAAGAACCTCTTTGTTGTCGCCATGACTTATGTGCTTTTTCAGAAAGGTTCTGAGTTTACTGAGCTCTTCCGGGCCTTTCAGAAACAGCGGAGCCTTGCTGATGTGGGGCTCATAGTGGGCTGAATCTATGACCCCGTCGCTGACGTAGTTATGGAGGTAGGCACACGGACGGATTTCGATGCTTTTGTCATACACCGCCTCGTTGAAGCCTTCCAGCAGCGCTGCATATGACCATACCTGATAGGACGGGTGAATGGTCTCAATGAGGCCGCCACCCAACGCCGTTTTGACGATGGCATCCTTGGTTGTGGCGTTGGCCTTACTCCATTGCTTCAGCTCGATCAGTACGGCTTTTTTTGCCTGGTTTTCGTCGCGACCGGTGAGTAGAAAGTCGATTCGCTTCGACGACTGCGGAATGTGCAATTCGATGGCCAGGCCTGCATCGCTCGGCAGGCCTTCATCTCTAAGGACTTTGGCCATGTACGTCAGGGACCCTTGCCACGACCTGATTTCCGAGGAGCCAACGTTCTTGCCGGTTGCTTCCTTGTAATGCCTGAGGATCACCTCCTCAATGTCATCGTTATCGTTGTCTTGGAGAAATTGCTGTTTGGTAGCAGCGTAAACGATCACGGGTTGTCCTTAGGTGCGTGTTGGTCAGAGTCGGTCGTACTTTTTGCTGTTGCTTCTGGCTTTATCTACCGGGTACTTCTGGCCATTCGAGGCGAGTTTCTGTGTCACCGCCTCGTTGAGGTCAATGCCAAGTACGCTGCTCAGGCGAACCAGGTACATCAGTACGTCCGCCAGCTCGTCCTTGACGGCTTGGCCGATTTCGGGATCTGTTGCGGCGGAGATCGAGTCGGCATCGCTCATCCATTGGAAAATCTCGCACAGCTCGCCTACCTCGCCGGTGAGAGCAAGGATGAGATTTTTGGGGGAGTGGAACTGCTGCCAGTCGCGATCATCTGCGAAACGCTGGAGGGATGCGGCGAGCTTCGTTGTGTCAACCAGTGGCGTGGATGATCTGTCTGAGTCACTCACGGGACTATCTCTTGGGTATCAGCGAGGGGCCGAAGGCATGTAGGAAATCAGGCTTAGCATTGTAAGGCCTTTCGCTATTGACGCAGGCTTTTTGTTTTTCTCTCGCTCACTTTCTGCCAGCCGAATTGCTTGCCTGCATTCGTTACGTCATTTGAGGGGCGCGTGAGTCGCCTTAAGCGAATTTTCCAGTGTCTAGCGACAGCCTCCGCCGTTTCAGGTCTGGCAATTGGCGACAGGATGTTGACTGGCGCGGCGACGCACTGGAATCGTCGAAGATCTATATCGCGACTGCCAGCGGCGTCCGACCTGACTGGCGTGTAACTAGGAATCGAAACAACGCCTTACCTCCTGAAAATGGACGCACCGCGCATGCTTGTGGCTTCATCACAATCATCTACAAAGTTGTTGCTTGTGACATCGGTGTTTGTCCTGCCGATTGTCATGAGGGGGATTGCCGCAAAGGACTGTGCGATCAGGGCTACGGCAGTGTTAAGGCGCCCGTCTCTTTCCACTGAGAGAGACGGGCGGCGTTGGCGCAATAGCCGGCCTAGCGAGGAGGTTGCTGCAGGGCAGTGCTGTACTGTTTAGCTGGCGCACGATGGCCATGAGGTTAGAGAGCACCCAACACCGAGGAGGTCACCGGGTGTGCTGTCGAATACTGATCGCCCTTGGAAGAACCACCGCATCGAGTGGGATGGGTATTGAAGACTTTGGTACCTGGGAACCGCCAATGGCAGCGCTTGTATTGGCCCGATAGGGGTAGTGGAAAACACGGGGAGCAACTTGGCTAAGCTAGCTTCTACTACGGGAGCACGCTTGGCCTGCACAGAGTAGCGCTCAAGTTTTCATCATGCCCAGTTCTGCATCATCGAGCAGGGCCTTGGCCAGGGCGCAAAGGTAGTGCGAGGCCCAGAGCAACTGCGGTTTGTCTTCCATCAGCCCGTCGATGCTCAGGTCGCGGGCGTAGCCCATCAGTTCGGAGGCCTGCTCGCGGGCGGCCTGGCATGGGATGCCGGCTTCGATGCGGAAAAGGGCGTGGGTCTGGTTTTCGCCTTGGAAGAAGGTGGTTTTGCCGACGGTGAATTTGGTTTCTTCGGTGGTCACTGTTTGATCTCCCTGAAGTCGTAGTCGCCTGGCCTGGCCCTATCGCCGGCAAGCCGGACGCCTACAAGTTCATCGCTATGCAGGAGAGTCAGGCCAGGCAGATCATGATGCGGGTCAGTGCAGCGTTTGCGGATCGGTGGATTTCTGGATTTGGACCAGCGCCGCTTCAAGCAATGTGCGTAGCGCCTCGAGCTCGTGCATTGAGGTCATGATCAACAACGACACAGGTGACTTGGGCTGCATCTGCATCTGCATTGCCTGCTGGGCGACGGCTTCGGCGCACAAGGCGTAGTCAGCGGCCATCATCAGTGTGTCTTCCAGGGAGTGGAGTAGGTGGGGTGGATCGGGGACTATCTTCAACATGATTGCTTCCATTTCAGGGCCGTCACCGTCTGCTGTCAAACAGAGGGTGGCAGCTGTACGCGGGTTGACAGACCGGCGGAAACAACAAGTTCCGGCGCACGCAAGCGTGCCCGCACGTACAGCCGCCATAACGACGAACCGTTTTGTTGTTTACCGTCGCGACCTGTCAAAGTCATGCCGTTGATGTGCAACGACGCACCGAGACTAAGACCCTGGAAAAGCGACCGCAACGGAAAACAGGGTTGTAGAGTATGTTTGGGAAATGGACTACAAGAAAGGGGATAAATCTGACTTTTTCGCTGCATTTCGAAACGATCTGTAACGTCAAGCAGGTGCGATGTGATTATTTCAGGCACAAAAAAAGACGCCCGAGGGCGTCTTCTTCTTTAGGATTTGGTGGAGCCGGGGGGATTAAAAATGTACACATAAGCTATTGTTTTTAATGTATTTATTTATAGGTTTATGCGTAAGTGCCCCCTTAAGTGCCCCCATGCACGTATTTCCGATGAGCGGTTATTTGAGGAGTTGAACTGGCGTCCTGAGTTATCGTTTCGCGACCGTGCGAGGCCTGTCAACCACCGGGAAGCATTCAATAGAGTCGGTCGGTACAGCATAACCTCGGTTATGTGGCCAGGAGGGTTTGAGCCCAGCTCAGACCGGGTGCTGGGTAGATGTCAGGTCACGCAGTTGGGTTTTTTCCGCGGTAGCGCACCATGGGCTCATCTAGGACGATTTGAGCTGAGGTGCGGTATGAGACACTCGATGGTTACCTGTCACAACTGTGGCAAAGCGATGGTTCCGAGAGCGTCATATAGCCGTGGTTTCTGGGGGTATTCGCCTTCGTCCAATCATTGCCCCTTTTGCCTGAGTGAGAACTGGCACGGCGGAAATCCTGGGTTAGGGGCTCGGCTGCTCGCTTTGGTTGGCCTGGCTCTTGGTGTTCTGGCCTGCGTGTTGGTAGGAGCTCTTCTGTTCAAGGTGCAGTGGTGGCTTGGTGTCGAAGGACAGTGGCCTCTATTGACGCTGGGCACATGTGCTGTATCGGTTAGCGCGGGATACCATTTCTACAACTGGTTTGTTGATTGCTGACCGGTGATCATGCTGTGGAAGGCAGCAATCGGCCAAAAGCGGCCATCCAAGGAAGAGAACGCTTGCGCCGCAAGCGGTGTTTGAACGCCAACAAAAGTACGGGCAATTCACGCCCCCGCTGAAGCGTGTATTAATCGCAGTAACGCCTAGACCGCGACAGGCGCCGGGCGCATTCGTGGCCTTTACCGCGCGTTACTTTTCAGTGAGAACCGACGTAGCTTATCGGGCCTGCTCGGAGCCCCGGCCGGTCGCCTGTAACGGGGATCCTATCGCTTTGTTGATCGTCACAAAGCGCGTGCGCAACCGCCCCTCACTCGCCACCAGACTGCGCCGCGCCTGCAAGTAGCTGCGCTGGCTGTCGAGCACCGAACTGAAGTCGATCGTGCCGCCCTGATAGCGGGCCTGCGCCAATGAATAGGCCTCACCGGCACTTTTCACCTGCAGGTCGAGTTGCTGCGCCTGTTGCTGCTCGGCGCTGTAGGCGCTAAGCGCGTCGTCGATTTCTTGCCAGGCTTTGAGCACAGTGCGTTGGTAAGTCACAGCCGCTTCCTGCTGTTGCAGCTCGCGCAGTTGCACCACGCTTTTGCGCCGACCGTGGTCGAACAGCGGCAGGTCCAGGCTGGGCCCGATCGACCAGGTGCGGCTGCCCCAGTCGCTGAATTCCCCGCTCAGGTACGACTCATAACCAAACTTCGCACCCAGGCGAATGCTCGGGTACAACGCTGCCTGTGCCACGCCAATATCCGCCGTTGCGCTAGTCAGCGCGGCCTCGGCGGCGCGAATATCCGGGCGCTGTAACGCCACTTCCGAGGGCAGGCCCAGGGTCAGGTCGGGCATAGTGCTGGGGCGGTCTTCTTCGATTGGCAGTAGCTGGTCATGCAAGGCGCCAGGGCGCTCACCCAGCAGCAGCGTGAGTTGGTTGGCGCTGGCGCTTTCTTGCGCCAGCAGGGCTGGCAATTGGGCTTTAAGCGCCGCTTGCTCGGCGCGTTGGCGCTCGAGGTCGAGGTGGTCGAGCACCCCGCCCTGCACTCGGGCAGACAGAATTTCTACCTGCTCATCCAACGCGGCGATGTCGTCACGGGCCAGGCGGATCTGGCGCTGAGTAGTGCGCAGCTCGAAGTAATTACGCGCCACGTCGTTGGCCAGGCTTTGGCGGGCCAACTCAAGCAAGGCGGCTTGCTGCGCGATATCGGCATCAGCCGCCTCGACGGAGCGGCTGATGCGGCCCCACAAGTCCAACTCCCACGAGGCGTCGAAACCAGCCTGGTACAGGGTGAAGGGTTCGGCGAGCAGCTTTTTCAGGTCGTCGGCGTTGCTACCGGTGCCTATTGCGTCGATCAAGCGGGTGCCGGCGCCGGTTTCACTTTGCCGTTGGCGGGTGGCCGAACCGCTAACGCCGACTTCCGGCAGGCGCTGCGCGGAGACGGTACTGCGCTGCACCCGCGCTTGTGCGAAGCGTAACGAGGCGGTCTTGAGGTCGGGGCTGGCTTGTACAGCTTGCGTCTGCAAACGGTCCAGCACCGGGTCGGCGAATGCTTTCCACCACGCGGCGTGGGGTGCTTGCGTCACACCGGCAGACGCGCGCAGCGAAGGGTCGGCGCTGCTCCAGGTGGTCCAGTCGTCCGGCGCCGCCGCCGTGGGTTTGACCACGTCGGGGCCGACGGCGCAGGCACTCAGCGCCACGGCGCACACCAGCAGGGCCAGGCGTGCAGGGCGATAAACAAACAGCTGAGAGTCGGACATGGCAGGCACCTGAATCAGGAAAGTCGGTTGCGAAACAGCCAGGCTGCCAGTGGCAGCGTGACGGCGCCCATCAGCAGCAAGGGAATAAAATCGAGCCCTACATCGGCGAGCGTCGCGCCTTCGAGGTACACCCGGCGCACGATGCTGGTACCAAAGCGCAGCGGGTTGATGTAGGTAGCGATCTGCAATACCACCGGCATGTTTTTCACCGAGGTGAGAAGGCCCGAGAGCAGCATCAGCGGCATGATCAGCAAAAAGGTGTAAAGCATTGCCTGCTGCATGGTCAGCGACACCGCCGAAATCGAAAGCCCCAGGCCCACTGCCGCCACGGTAAAGGTCACCAGGCCGAGATAAAGCAAGGCCACCGAGCCGGTCATGGGCACGTCAAACCAGAAGCGGATCACCAGAAAAATAATCGTCGATTGCAAGAGCCCTATGCCAATCGCCGGCACGGCTTTGCCCAGCAGAATCTGCATCGGCGTTAGCGGGGTAACCAGCAACTGGTCAAAGGTGCCCTGCTCGCGCTCGCGGGCCACCGACAGTGCCGCGAGCAGCAGCGTTTGCAGCATGCTCAACGAGGCAATCAGCGCCGGCATCAGGTTCCATTGCGACTCAAGGTTGGGGTTGAACCAGGCGCGCCGCTCAATAGTGATACCCGGCGCAGCGCCGCCCAATGAGCCATTGAGGTCGGCGACGATGGAACCCACATAGCCGCCCGCCAGGCCGGCGGACGAGGAATTGCGACCGTCCAAAATCACTTGCAGCGGCGCACGCTGCTGGCTCGCCAGGCGTTGCTGGAAGTCGGACGGAATGCTCAACACCATCAGCGCCTTGCCGTCATCGATCACCGTGGCGATCTGCGCCGGGCTGGTGAGCGTGGCGACCCGCTTGAATACACCGGTGCCGTCCAGCCGCGCCAACAGTTCGGTAGACGCCTGCCCGTGGCTTTGGTCCAGCACCGCGTAGGGCGCGCTGTTGAGGTCATAGGTGGCGCCGTAACCGAACAGCAGCGCCTGGACCAGCGCCGGGCCGATCAGCACCACGCGGCTGGCCGGTTCTTTGACCAGGGCGATCAGCTCCTTGCGTACCAGCGCACCGATCTGCGCCAGGCTCGCTAAAAACGCGTTCATCGGCTCACTCCAGTGTTTTGCGCAAGGTGCGCGTGGTGGCCCAGGTGAGCACCAGCGCATAGAGGCTAAGAACGGCACAACTGCGCACGATGGTCGGCCAGTGGTCGCCCGCCAGAAACAGGGTTTTGATCAAGGCCATAAAGTGCGTGGCCGGCAACAGTTGGCTAATCACCTGAATGACCACCGGCACGTTGCGCAAGTCGAAGACAAAACCGGACAGCATCATGGCGGGCATAAAGCTGGTGAGCAGCGCCATCTGACTGGCTTGGAATTGGTTACGGGTGGCGCCGGAAATGTACAAACCCAGCAGCAATGACACCGTCAGGTAAAGCATCGAACTGAGCACGATAATGACCAGCGAGCCGCGTATCGGCACATGAAATAAAAACGACGAGGCCAGCAAGCACATCACCAAGTCGATGGCACCGATCACCAGGTACGGCGCCAGTTTGGACAGCACCAACTCCAGTGGCCGCACCGGCGTGACAAACAGCGACTCCAACGTGCCGCGCTCCCATTCGCGGGCGATCAGCAGCGAGGTCAGGAATGCACCAATTAGCGTCAACACCAGCACGATCAAGCCTGGCACCAGGTACCAGCGGCTTTCACCGGTTTCGTTGAACCACATGCGTTGCACCACTTCCACGCTGCCACCAGCTGCGGGTTTGTTGCCAGCACGGTCAGCCTGCTGCTGCGCCCAGCCACCAATGGCGCCGCTGACATAGCCTTCGATAATCGATGCGGACGTGGAGTCGACGCCGTTGAGCATCAACTGAATACGCGCATCGCCAGCCGCCAGACGCCGAGAAAAATCCAGCGGGATGCGCACAATGCCGTCCACTTCACCAGCCTGTAGCATCCGCTCGGCTTCGGGCATATCGGCCACCCACACCGGCGCCAAGTACTTCGAGCCCTCAAGCCCCGCCGCCACGTCACGGGCGGTGGCCGAATGGTCTTCCAGCACCAGCGCGACCGGCGCATTTTCCACGTTGAACGAAAGGCCGTAGCCAAACAGCAGAATCAGCGCCAACGGCAACAGCAAGCCCACTGCCAAGTTGCTTTTGTCGCGCAGCAACTGCCGCACTTCCTTGCGCAGCAGCGCGGTAAACCGGCTGCTGAAACCTGATGCACGGGTGCTCATGGGTGCGCGCCCTCGGTTGTCGGGCGGCTGGCGGCGCGGCCTTGTTCCACGATGGCGATAAATGCGCTGTTCATGTCGTTGCCGGCAGCGCCACCGGCCTGCTCGCGCACCTCGCTCGGGGTGCCAAGCGCAAGCATCTTGCCGGCATCCTGAATGGCGATGCGGTCGCAGTACTCGGCCTCTTCCATAAAGTGCGTGGTGATGATGATGGTCACGCCGCTCTGCGCCAGCGCGGTGATGGTGCGCCAGAAGGCACGCCGGGCCAGGGGATCGATGCCGCTGGTGGGTTCGTCGAGAAAGAGGATTTCCGGTTCATGCAGCAGGCCAGTGGCCATGGCCAGCCGCTGCTTGTAACCGCCTGGCAGCAGGCCACTGACGGCTTTTGCTTTGAGCTCGAATTGCTCGAGGGTGGCGGCGATGCGCTGCTGCAGCACTGCGCCACGCAGGCCGTAGGCACCGCCAAAAAATTCGAGGTTTTCCAGCACTGTGAGGTTGCCGTACAGGGCGAATTTTTGTGATACGTAGCCGATGCGCGCACGGGCCTCGGCGCGGGCGTT
Organism: Pseudomonas sp. BNK-30; assembly: GCF_047456185.1. Lineage (NCBI taxonomy): Bacteria > Pseudomonadati > Pseudomonadota > Gammaproteobacteria > Pseudomonadales > Pseudomonadaceae > Pseudomonas > Pseudomonas sp. BNK-30. The sequence goes on along the minus strand of NZ_CP179904.1, from coordinate 4,051,930 downwards.
GCGCAGGTTCAACCCGGCCACTTGCAGTTGGCCACTGGTGGCCGGCAGCAGCCCGCAAAGCATACGAAAGGTGGTGGTTTTGCCAGCGCCATTGGGGCCGAGCAGACCGAATATCTCGCCGCGCGCCACTGCAAACGAGGTGCTGGCGACGGCGGTGAAATCACCAAACGTGCGCACCAGATCTTGCACCTCAATGGCGGGTTTACCATCGGTTTTGCGGGTCGCGGTGCCGGCGCTCGCATGTTCAGCCAGGTTCGCTGCTTCAGGTACCGGCGTCGCCTGCGCGCTTTCGTGATGCTGACGCAGCATCATCATGAAGGTGTCTTCGAGCTCAGGTTGCCGTTGCTGGTAGGCCACCCCGACCAGCACTGTTTCCAGCGCAGGGCCGTCGGTGTCGGTCTGGCGGATAAAGCGCACAGCGCCGCCTTTGGGCACGGCGTCGACTATCGCGTCGCGGGCGTCGAGCAAACGCGCCTGCAGGTCGCGCGCCGGCATGCCTGCCGGGGGTGTCGCCACGTAGGTCAAGCCATGGGCTTTTTGCGTCAGCGCCGCAGGCGTGCCCTCGGCCAGAATGTTGCCTTCGTGCATCACGAATACGTTGGCGCAGCGCTCTGCCTCATCCATATATGAGGTGCTGATAATCACGCTGAGGTTTTCGTCATCCACCAGCTGCTGCACGATTTTCCACAAGTCGCGGCGCGACAGCGGGTCGACGCCCACGCTCGGCTCGTCGAGTAACAGCAAATCGGGCGAGCGCACCAGGGTGCAGGCCAGGCCAAGCTTTTGTTTCATACCGCCGGACAGTTTGCCGGCCGGGCGATCGGTGAACCGCGTGAGGTCGGTCATCTCCAACATGCGGGCGAAACGCTCGCGGCGAACCGCCTGCGGCACGCCATGCAAATCGGCGTAGAGGTTGAGGTTTTCCTCCACGCTTAAATCTTCGTACAGGCCGAAACGCTGGGGCATGTAGCTGATGCGGTCTTGCACCGTCTGTGGCTGCGCCGACACATCGATACCCAGCACGTGCAGGCTGCCGGCGTCGGGCTTTAGCAGCCCGGCCATCATGCGCAAGAGGGTGGTTTTCCCCGCGCCATCGGGCCCAACCAGCGCCGTCAATTCGCCCGCGCGCACGGTCAGCGCGATGTCGTTGACCGCATGCAACGGGCCACCGCCCGGCGCTTCGAAGGTTTTGCGCAAACCCTTGGCCGCAACGGTAATGGCGGCGTCGGTCATTGCACGGCGCCAGTGGCCAACTTGACGGTGGCCGGTTGGCCCAGGCGCAGTGCGTTGTCGGGGTCCTTAACCAGCACGCGCACTTCGTACACCAGGCTGGTGCGCAGCTCTTCGGTTTGTACGGCTTTGGGGGTGAACTCGGCCACGGAGGAGATATAACCCACCGTGCCGGCGATGGCCCGGTCAGGAGAGGCATCAGTAAACACGCTGGCATTCATGCCGGGTTTGACGCGGCCAAGGTCCGGCTCGTTGACGTACACGCGCACCCACTTGGGCTCGGTCAATGCCAATGCCAGCACCGGGCGTTGCGGGGTGGCCATGTCGCCCGGTTCCAGCAACCGCGAACGCACCACGGCATCGGCAGGTACTTTGAGTTGGCCTTGCTCAACCTGGTGTTGCAACAGCGCCAACTGCGCTTGCGAGGCCTTCAGTTGAGCCTCTGCACCGGCTAGCTCTTCCTGGCGCGGGCCGATTTCGGTCAGGCGCTGGGCCTCCTGGCGCTCAGCTACCGTGGCCCGCGCCACTTGCACGCTGCTCTTGGCGCGATCGAGGTCTTGGGCACTGACGCCACGGCCTTTGGTGGAATCGGCGATGCCTTGCAGGCGCGCCAGGTCTTGCGCCGCACGCGTGGCATCGGCCTGCGCCGCCAGTGTGCGGCTGCGCGCCTGGGCGATTTCCTGGGGCCGTGAACCGCTGCGCAGCAGCTTCAGATTCTGCTGCTGCACCTCGATCTGCGCCTGCGCCTGCTCGGCTTGCAATTCGAGCGTGCGGGTATCGAGAACAGCCACCACATCGCCCTTGTGCACCCCCTCACCCTCATCGACGCTTAGCGAAGCGATGCGGCCGTTGCCATCGAAGGCCAGCGAGATCTGGCGAATATCGACGTTGCCATGCAGCACCAGGCCGTCGTCTTTTTTGCCCGAGCTGAACTGCAGCCCGGCCCAGAACGCCAGGGCTACAACGCCAAGGACCACGAGGATGACTGGCAGTTTTTTCATGGTGTATTTCCACGAGACATGAGAGCGACAGGGAGGTAAAGACAGCCTAGGTTAAATTGAATTTAAACTAAAACTCAAGCACTATCACCGGATCCTGGGTTGTTTGATGGAAAGGCTAGATGAGTAAAAGTCCCCGCGCCGCGCGTATCGACGGCGAAGTTACCCGCGCTCGAATTCTGGAGGCGGCAGGGGCGCTGTTTGGCACGGCAGGCTTTGCCGAGACCACCAGCAAGGCCATTGCGGCCAAGGCTGAGGTGGATCTGGCTTCCATCAATTACCACTTCGGCGGACGCGACTGGCTCTATCAGGCCGTGCTGGTGGAAGCGCACCGCCGCGTTCTGGATGTGACCGCATTGCAGCACATCGCAGAAAGCGAGCTGCCGGCATCGGAAAAACTTAGAAGCCTGTTTGAACAACTGGTGCCCAAAACAATGGGCGACGCCAACAGTTGGCACCTCACCGTGCTGGCCTCGGAAATTTTTGCGCCCTCCTCGCACCTGCAGGTGCTGATGCAGTCGGAGGTGCCGATTAAGGTGTCGCTGATCCTGGGCCTCGTCGCGCAGCTCACCGGTATTCCCATGGGCAACCCTGCCCTGCTGCGCTGCCTGCTTAGCGTTGTCGCGCCTTGCCTGATGCTACTGATTGGGCAACGCAATATTCCCGGCCCTATTCAGGAAATCAGCGCACTGCCGCGCGAAGAAACCGTCGAGCACCTGTACCACTTCGCCCTGGCGGGACTGGAAGCCGCAGGGCGCAGATTCCGCGCAGAACCGGGCTAAGGCGCTGTTGCTGTCATCAGTTGCGCAATGCCGCTGCGGGCATTGGCCTCGCGCGCCAGCACGCGCTCTTCGGCACTGGCGTAGTGGCGGTCCCAGGCCAACACCTTGGGTGTCATTAGCTTGTGCCACAGGGGCGGGATCATGGCGGCGATGATGGTGGTCAGATAACCGCCCACCATCATGGGCGCATCGGCAAACGGCTTGAGGTCTACGAGAGGAGATTTCACAACCGATTCGGCGTCTCCTACGAAATGGCGGCGATGCGCAGCTCAAGGGTGATTCTCGCAAGCCCATATCAGTCCAATTGTACAGAGCCATTATCGAAAGGCTGCTTTTGGCCGATTTCTGCCTGTCGTAACTGGCAGAAGTCGGCCAGTTGCAGCTAGGCAGGGATACACGCCCGCTCGCTATCATCTGCTTTTAACATGTTGATCTTGATCCGCTCAGGGTAAAGGCTGCCGTCGTCATCTGTTGTGCATCCTTCGCACGTTATGTTTTTCTGCGACTGACATGTCGTCATCCGTCGATCATCTGACGCGAGGTAGGTTGATAGTGTGAGCCAGTCCACCCACTTTCGGTAGATTTCCGACGGTAGAACGGTCTGAAATCGAATTCCGGGGGCTCAGCGATCGGTCACCATTTTGGCTCTTACAGCGAAGAGAGCCTTGGCCATGAGTAAAGAAGCACAAACGATAGTCACCCTGCTGGATCAGCAGTACGAGCAGCTGCTTGCGGACGCGAGATACCTGGCTGCAAGCTATATGGATGCGTCCATGAAGATATACAAAAAGACCGGGGTTAAATCTGTCGTGGCTGCAGTGTCAATCAAGCAAACGAGCCCGAATGCTTACTCGATCTACTGGTGCAAACTGGTGCCACTGCAAGGGCAAAAAAACAAGTTCGCGCCCCTGACTATTCCCAAAGGCAACGGCAAACACAAATACCCGGCTTCCTCGTTTGAGTTTGTGAAATCCCCTTACCGCGGCCTCGTTTTACAGGTTGAGGAGCGTCTGGCTGAGATTCGCAGCATCGCCAGTGAGAATCGTCAGCTGCGTCGGACGTTGGTCGCCTATGAGAAAAAGCTGTGTAGATATCAAGCGCTTGATCATGGCGACCTCTGCTCGGAGGAGTAGAGTCTGAGCACACTATAAGCAGTGCCAAACGGATCTGAACCGACTTAAATACCCGAAAGCCCCGTGCTGCTTGGTCTGACGGGGCTTTCTCGTATCAGCAGTGAACTCCGGCGAGACATACTGCTGCGCTTGGTCAGGGACGGCGACGGGTACGGGCTATAAGCAGTGTAGGGCGCTAAATCTACTCGCTGTCAGCCAGCAGGCCCGTGCAGGTGGGGGCGGAGGCCGTATTTGCTATTAGCAGTGACGCTTACGACCAAGTCAGCCGCCCAGCTGCGATCTGTATTAGTAGTGAAAGGCTTCACTTTCATAAAATAATCTTTGGTAGGTGCCGGCCTAGCTGGTACCCGTGTCGCGTAGCGGGTGGCGACGGTGACGCGCTACTCCTCAGTGCCTCGCTGCTTTTCGAACGCAATACGGTTCATTACGCACATGGGGATGGGGTAGCCCTGGATGTGGGTCGTGAGGGCCTCGTTGCCTGCTATCACCGTGATGCAGGATAGGCCTCTGCTGAAGCGCATTCCTCGTCCCGAGTAATTGCGCGGGATGATCTCCCAGGATTCGTCGTCGTAGTAAAAACCAACGATTTCTGACCAGCGCGATTTGATGCCCGCGCCCATGATGCCCACTGGTGTCAGGCAGAAAATCTCTACCTGGGTTTCCTGCCCAAGAGGTACAGCATAAACCCGACCGTTGGGCGCAATAGGTGGGAAGTACAGCCCGTTACCGAGGTGACGAAATTCCATGCTTGTGCTCCGGATAGATGAGGTCGCTAGATACTCTCCGGTAGCTTTCGGAAAACCCAAGATCAGATGTTGCCAGCGAGTCGGCGCACGAGTTTTAGCGTACTTGGCAAGCTAGCTCGCCACATGGAGGGCGTGCATGTTGCTGATCTAAACGCTTCGGCGCTCCTGTCACTTTCGCTAGGGTGCGGAAATTGACAGCCCTTCCGAAGTCATCCCATGACCTCATAGGCTTGGGAAAATACTGCGTATCGCAGCGGTAGGGTGCCTTGCCGATGGATTTGGGTAAGCGCCCGCTGCCAAGGGGCAGCGGACAGTTCGTTGCAGGTATCTGGCCGTTCCGCTGAAGGCTCAATCGTCGCCGTGCTTCTTGTCCAGGTACGCTGCGACCATATAGCCAATTACACCTGCGATAGTCAGCGCACTGATGACGGCAAGCACGGCATATACAAGCAATTCAAAACGATCCATACCCTGACTCCTTTAATTCGAGCTCTGCCAAGGTTAAGGGTGTCTGATCTAATCCCAAATCTGCTGTGTGATGGCTTAGCGATTGGTACCGGCGGCTTCCTTCCTCAGGTTGGCTCGGGCACCAACGTACGCATCAGTTTCCCAGATACGCATATTCCCGAGCTCGTAGGCGACGTGATTCCGGGCCTCCAGATCCTCATCTTGGGGAGCTTTGCCCCCAAGAATCGGGGCGTGGTGACCAGACAATCGCCAGTAGAGCTCGCAGGCATATGCCGCGCGACAATCATCAATGTTTAGTCCGTGAGAAAGTAAAAGCTCTTGAGCTGCAGGTAGGTTCTTTAATTTCCATGTACGCCAAGCTGCTGGTGTCGCGTGGCTGCTGCCCTGAAGTTTTTGAAATGCCGCGGCCTTCTTCAAAATTATAATTTGCTCAGGGGCAGAGATATTAATGATCCGATGCTCATGTTTATCTTTGCTGAATACATAAAAGATGTTTTCTTCTTCGGCGTCCTTGTGAGCATCTTCTGCGTCGAAGAAAAAAGCCTCAAGCAATGACATGCCGAGGTATCGAACTGACCTGATTAATGTTGCTAGCTGCTCTGAGTGGAGAGCCTGAATATCCACCATCGCGGCTTCAAACTTAGTACGGTCAAGACTGCGCGGTACGGTAATCCGTGCATAGCTCGGAAAGCCAAGACGGCTACCGACGTTAGCCGCTGCGCCTTTCCAGTGCCCATTAGTTGCGAAGCCCATCACTACATATACAGTCTCAAGCAGGCCCGACACGCTTTGCAGTGGGAGATTTCCTTGGTATGTCTGGATATAGAGCTCTTCCCCGTACTCCCTCACCAATTTTTTATTGACGAATTCCAAGATGTCTACCTCATGAGACTCGTTGGCATAAGCACTAAACTGCGCCCATTGCTGGTCGTGGATCATGGCCTCGTGCTGACTGAGAAGCCCGCGCCGGACTGCCTCCCTGAGAATTGCCGAACCGGCCTTGGTCAAGTCCCGATCAAAATGTGAGTGGAAACTCTGCTTCATGGTCATTCCTCCATTCAGCTCAGGTGCTGAGCCGCTAAAGGAAATGTTGAGCGAGAAAAAATATCCTGGGCTTCGTTTTCGGTCGCATTCAGCGCCTGAAATTGACGAGCGCATCCATCCCGTAAACGGTCGTTTATGGCACACCTATTCCAAATGATCTTTTGGACTTGGGATTTACCGCTTTCCTGTCACTTTTCCTGTACCGAAATCAGTGTGAGAAAAACGTATGGGAAAGCGGATTGGGTATGCCCGAGTGTCGACTGATGATCAGAACCTCGACCTGCAGCGAGATGCACTTGCTTTGGCTGGGTGCTCAACAGTCTACGAGGAGACCATGAGCGGCAAGTCGGCGGACAGGCCGGAGCTTGGGCATTGCCTAAAAGCTCTGCGTAGTGGTGACACTCTGGTTGTCTGGCGACTGGACCGCCTCGGTCGTTCTCTGCCTGACTTGGTTGGGATTGTCAGTAGCTTGGAGCGGGAAGGGGTGGCCTTCGAATCCATGACCGAACGAATCGAAACTACCAGCGCTGCCGGTAAGCTGATCTTTCACGTGTTCGCTGCCCTGGCGGAGTTCGAGCGCAATCTCATTCGAGAGCGAACTCGTGCAGGGCTGGCTGCGGCTCGTGCCCGTGGGAGAAACGGTGGACGCAAGCCTGCGCTGGATGATCGTCAGGTACGTGAGATACGAGCTCTTCTCAGAGATCCTGAGATACAGGTAACCGATGTTGCCCGTCGGTATGGCGTTTCTCGAACAACGCTTTACCGCTACGTCGGTTCGCAGAAATCATCTGCGGTCGTTTAAGTGGTGGTGGTATTTTCCGCTGAAGTTGCCCAGATAATTTTGGGCGCTATGACCTGGCAGGCAAGTGACGGATGTCTCCGGCGCACTACGTGTGCCGGACTACCACTGAATAAAAATAGGGAGTTTTCATGTCGGTGCATTTTTCTGTGAAGGGATGCGTTGGTACCTTGCTGTTGGTTGCGCTAGTTGGGTGCTCCAGTACCCCGAGGGTCACGTTGCCAGAACCTAAAAATGTTCCTCGCGAGAAATGGTCCGATGCCATGCTGGTTCTGGAAGCCATGCGCATCGATGGTCAGCGCGATATTCCAAGGGAAATGGTCGGGAACGAGGTAAATAACTTGAGCGCGCTGGGGTCTTCGGGAGGCTCTGGAGGTCTGGCGACGGCAGGTTTGGGATACGTATCACCTCCAACTGGTTTTAGCAGCGCAGGAGCAGCCTCTCTCGGGGTGGGGCTGTTCTTGCTGGGTGGTGGCAGTGCTGGCCCTGTCTATCACTACCAGGTTGCTGCGTGGGTGCCTGAGGAACTCGCGTCTAACCCAAAGGAGGCATCTGCGTTGGTCGGGTCGGTCTGGCTTGATGCGAGAGAAAAATACTTCGGTGGAAAAATCTCGAAGTTGCGCCATGAGCCGGCTAAGTACGCTGACGGATCAGGCAAGAAATACGACAGGCTTGCAGATTTGGCTGCTGGCAACCCTACGCCGTTCGACGCTCCGGCGAGCGCTGCGCCAGCATTCATTTCGGCCGAGAAAGCCTACGGTCCGATTTTCCTGACCGATCCCTCAAGCGAACTATTTGCTGACGCTAGCAGAGCTGATAAGGACGGCATGGATGCGCTGGCGGGTATTGCTCGTCACCTGCCCGAATGGATGTATGCATACTATCCTGGACGGAATTGGCCTAAGGACTTCCGACCTGCCGCTATTTACAACAAGAACGGCAATCTCTATTTCATTGGGAAGTAGTTCGTGGTCGACCTGTGCGCCTGGCGTGCCGGGGTTTTATCTGCGGAATCAGTCATACAGACTCTCTCGCGAGTCGAAGGCGTTCAATAAAAACGAAGATGCTCAACACGAGTATTGAGCACCTTCGACGTGCGTTGAGCGCCTTCAGGGAGCGGTGGGAAGCTCCCATGCCCATCCGCCCTGCATACCTGTTTTGTGTGAACGTATACCTAGCTGTTTCTGGGCTCTGCGAAGTGACGCCGAAGAAATGCAACGTTCTTCAGCTAAAGCCATCAACGCATTGATTGCAACAGGCCCAGCTTGCAACGTCTCCTCAAGAAAGCTGCGCGCTTCTTGAGTAGCTGATGCGGGTCTGGCGTCACCCGTTTGCTCGATGGCAGCGAGAATGGCTTCAGCGCTACCATCGATGGCCTCTCCCCATCGGATGCAGGTTGTCTCCAACTGCTCGTCTATAACGATGGGCTCAACGAAATACTCGATTCCTCCGTTATCAATCGAAACGTTGGACTTGGCTCGGACAAGCACCCTGGCTTCTGAATTTTGATCCTTCTCTGCCACCAGTACAGTGCGAGCGAGCGCGGAGAATGCCTGGCTGCCGATTACACGATTAGCGGCGGAGGACTGGGCCGTACCTTTGCTCAGGTGAGATATGCCGAGGACAGCGCAACAATGCCGCTCTGCAAAATCCACTACCATTTGTAGCCCTTGCCGAACCTCGTTTGCTCGGTGCATATCCCCACGAATAAGATTGATCAGTGGATCGAAAATCAGCAATGAAACGCCGTCAATACGTGCGGCTGCCTCATTCAAAAGGGCAAAGTTGGCTGCAGGATCAAACTGTCGCCTGTTCCCGCGCTGATCACTTAGCCCTTCGATTATGTGCACGCGGGTTAGGTCTGCATCTGCAGCCGTAAGGCGGGGAATGATCGTGTCAGCGATACCATCCTCGCCGCTCCAGATTACGATGTTGCCTGCTGCCTCACATTTGCTGCCGTCTGGCCAGTCACCACCTCTGCTGAGCGTGGCGGCCAGCGAGATTGCCAGCGTGGTTTTGCCGCATCCACCTGCGCCGGCAAGAATGGATAACTTTGCCTTTGGCAGCCAGCCTGGCCAAATCCACTGGATTTTTTCCGCTGGAATATCGACCGCTGCTGTGAGTTCTATCATCCAGCCCGGTTGTTGAGGTGTTCGGCGCTGCATTACAGCGCCTCCCTTTGCCGAATCCAAGCCTGGACTTCGCTATTACGCCAACCGACGCTGGAGCCGCACAAAAGGCGCTGTCGCGGGAAAAGGCCTTCCGAAATTTTCCGATAGATCGTTGAACGTTTTAGGCCGACGATTGCCTCGACATCGCGCAAACGAAGAATTTTGTCATCGTCGCTGACGTCGTCAGAGTTGCTAACGTGCATTGCCATAGGTTTGAGTCCTAGGTTCTGAAGCGTGGGGCAGCGTCCTCCGGCACTACTGCTAAAAAGGGTAAAAGACGGATATCGGCTGGCTATATAGCGAGCAGGGGCATTTGCCACACGCATAGGTATATGCGCGTTTCCGAGATTGATGTTCGGTAGCGTCGGAGGTCGTTGTGGGCTACAGAAGTTCTAGGGCCCTAAGGCTTCTAGTGGCAGAACGGACTGAGAGTGTCCTGGCCAGATACGCAACTCAACCAATGGCAGCTGATGCGGCCCGTTCAGCGGATGCGAACGAGGCGAAAGTTTTTAACATCGTTACCAGGGCGACGTGGCGGACCGTTGCGGATCGATATGGATCGCTTGGGACGAACACTATTTAACATGAGAGTGCCGGGCTGGCAATCAGCAGGTGCTCTGCCTTGGCTGGGAAAGGGAGGCCCAACCAAGGCAATAGTTGACTGAGTGCTCAGCGTTTTATCGGACTCAACTAGTCATCTGTACCTATATCGAGTTTGGGCAATCCCTTGACGATTTTCTGGGTTTCCAAGCTCACGGTGACCACGCGCTGGAACAGCTCCAGTGGGTACTTTGGGTTGCCCATGGTTTCACTGGCCCAGTCGTTGGCGTCGTTGACGATACCGCTGGCCTTGTCGGTGCGCACCGCTTGACGCTCCATCACCCAGTCCAGTGCTGCCTTGCCGTTGACCACGTAATCCCAGGCCGCTTCAGGAACGTCCTTGAGGGTGATGCGGTGGTTGTAGATGACAGTGGTTTTGTCGCCCTTCTTGGCGAACTTCATCTTCTCCACTCGGTAGTCCGCGGCGGAGAGTGTGCCCTTGGACTCTATGGTCAGTGGATATGGCTCGACAGTTTCGTAGTTCAGGTGAAGGTCGGCTAAGGCGCGGCCCGCCTTACTGAAAGTCCAGAAGTCGGCGCTTTTCTTAACTGCTGGAATGCGTGGCAGCTCCTTGCTCAGGTTGTCTGCGTAGCGCTCGCGGTAATCAGGCGAATGTAGGATACCGTAGACGTAGTAGAACAGGTCTTCCTTGCTGATCACCTCGCCGGGGTAGGCCGTATGGAAGTGTGCAAGGCCTGCGTCCGTTATCGCATCGCGGCGGCGCAACCCACTTTCAACTGGTTCTGCAAAGAGGTCATTATCTGAGGCTTGGTCGGCTTCGTCGTAAAGGTAGAGGGGAAAGCATTGCGAGCCTTCAATATCAACGAAGTGAAGGCTCGGTACATGACGTGAAATCAACGCGCTGAAGGCCACTTTCTCGCCAGAGGCTGAAACGCCGATCACCAAGTTTTCCGCGCTGGGATTGGGGAAGAGGCGCGGGATCTGTAGCACCATCTCGTTAAAAGCACGATTGAAATACATCCACTGTTTAGTGAATGGTCGATACAACCCTGTCACCAAGCATTCACTTTCAAACGTATACGTGCGCCCCTTTCCAAGGTTCTGCTTCAAGGCGCGAGACCAACTGATGTGTGCCGGGTCGACGCTAATAAAGTTGTTGACCTGTTCCTGTCTAGCTTTTGTGTCCAGTCCTTTATGCGCTGCATCAAAGCGAGCCACTTCAGCGTTATAGAAGTGGATCATACTGCTCATGTTGACCTCTAGCTTCATCCGGCTGGCGTTGTAGGCCCAAGCATCGCGTGCCGTTACAACGCCAAGAGAGAAACTGTCGAACAGCTTGATGTCACTATTCTTTTTGTCGCCGGTCGCGATGAACTGACCAAAACTGTTGTCGCGCTGCTTTAGCCAATCGCCATGCTCGTCCGGGATAATCCGCTGCCATTGCTCGATACCGGTCACGCTGGCGTAGTCAGCTATTTTCTCAAGCTTTTCATCTCGACTCAGATAATCGCCAATGTCGTGAAAAAAAATCTGGCCCTGAGCATGTGCGTTGGGATTCTTAACCAATAGCGAAATGGCGATAGGTGCCCGGCTACCACTGCCGAATATCTTGCCTCCTTCTTTGCGAGAGGTTTCGCCACTGGTGCGCTGGTTGCCGCGCAGGTGGAACACATAGAGGCTGGAAAACTCATCCGCCAAGCATTTGCGCATCCCGTCCTGCGAGGCGGCGTCCAAGAATCCAGCGTTGGTAACAAAGCCAATGATCCCAGCATTGCCGATACGGTCACTGGCCCAGCGAATAGAGCGTATGTAGCTATCGTAGAGTCCCCTTGACAGAGTGGCCTCAGAATGCGCCGCGTAAGTTTCCTCAATTCGCCGATCCAATGCGGGGTAGCTTACGTTCTGGTTGTTGTCGTTCTGGCTGCCTTGTCCTATGGAGTATGGTGGATTTCCCACAATCACTCGAATATCCAAGTTTTTCTGCCGTTTGCGTCGAGCGCTGTTGTCCTCAAGCAGTGCGTCTACCAGGTCATCCTTCTCATACATCTGGAAGGTGTCGGTCAGGCAAATGCCTTCGAACGGTGTGTACTCGTCAATTACTTGACCGTGATAGGCTGCCTCGATATTGATGGCGGCGATGTAATAGGCCAGCAGTACCAGCTCGTTGGCATGGATCTCATGCTTGAACTTGTGCGACAGTTCTTCCGGCTTGATCAAGCCCGACTGGATCAACCGGGTGATAAAGGTACCGGTGCCAGTAAAGGGATCGATGATATGGACGCCCTTGCTGCCGAGAGTTTGGCCGAACTCCTGTTGCAGAAGGTGGTTGACACTATGGAGGATGAAGTCCACTACCTGAACCGGGGTGTAAACGATACCCAGCTTGTCACGCAGCTTAGGGAAAGCATTGGCAAAGAATTTGTCATACAGCTCGACGATGATCTTCTGCTTGCCTTGGGCGTTGTCGATGCCGGCAGCGCGTTGACGAACGCTGGAGTAGAACTTTTCCAGTGTGTCGGCTTCCTTGGCCAGGTGATGCTCATGGAGCGCGTCCAGCACGCCTTGCATTGCCTTGGACATGGGGTTGTGGCTGGCGAAGCTGTATTCCTCGAACAGCGCATCGAACACTGGCTTGGTTACCAGATGCTGGGCAAGCATTTCGATGATCTCGCCATCGCTGATACTGTCGTTGAGATCATCGCGCAGCTCAGCGGCGAAAGCCTCGAAAGTCGCTCTCTCCTTGATGTATTCAGGGTTCTCCAAAATGCCTTGGATACGGTCGATATGGGTGCGGGCGATCTTGGCGATGTCGTTGGCCCAGTCTTCCCAGTGGTGGCGGTTGCCGCACTTGTCGACGATCTTGGCGTAGATGGCCTTCTCGATTTCCCCCACCTCATAGGCCAGCTCGGCCTGCTGGGTCATCTGGCCTTCGACATCGTACTTAGCGCGTTTCTCACCAATGCCGTACTGGCCTTTGCCTGCCTGGCCGTTGCTGGTGCCGCTAGCTTTCCTGGCCTTTTTATCGGCCTTGTCGGTGATGGCGATGACTTCCATCTTGCGCGGGTCAGAGCCGATCAGATCGAGCTTGTTGACCATGGCGTCGAAGCTGTCGTCGTGCGAGCGCAGTGCCTGAAGCACCTGCCAGACCACCTTATAGGTCTGGTTGTCGTTGAGCGCTTCGTGGGGCTCCATACCGGCAGGAATAACCACCGGCAGCACCACATAGCCACGCTTCTTGCCCGGTGCGTTGCGCATTACCCGGCCAACGGACTGCACCACGTCCACCTGGGAATTACGCGGGGTGAGGAAGAGCACGGCATCCAGCGCCGGCACGTCCACACCTTCAGACAGGCAGCGCACGTTGCTGAGTATGCGGCAGGTGTTGGCTGGCGGTTCTTCCTTGAGCCAGTTGAGCTTGGTTTCCTTGGCACTGGCATTCATGCCGCCATCGACGTGTGCGGCTTCGCATATGATGCGGGAGGCCTCATCAATGTTTTCTGACTCCTGATAAGCCTCCACCACCGACTGGAACATGCTCGCGATGTTGATCGAGCTGACCTTATGCTTGGTGCCTTTATAGTTGGGCGAGATCACCTGGCAGAAAGCTACAGCGCGCTTCATGGGTTGATCATCACCCACCAGATTTTCCGCCAGTCCCTGCTTGGCCAGCGCCTTCCAGCAACCGACGATCTTGGCGGCGTCGTCTACCTTGAGCTGGTTGTTCTCGTCCTTCAGCATGTCCTGAAGGCGGCGGCTGATGGTGCTTTCCTCGACGGTGAGTACCAACACCTTGTAGTCGGTGAGCAGACCTCGCTGAACGGCCTCGGAAAAGTTGATGACGAACAACTCTTTGCCGTACAGCGCTTCGTCATCCATCGAGCACAGGGTGACTTCGCCGGACTCGGCCTTGAGCTTGGCGTTGTCACCGTAGATGCGCGGCGTGGCGGTCATGTACAGGCGTTTAGCGGAGCGGATGTAGTCGGCGTCATGGATGCGCACGAAGCTGCTTTCGTCATCATCGTCGAAGGTTGCGCCTGTTGTCCGGTGCGCTTCGTCGCAGATCACTAGGTCGAATGCTGCCAGGTCGTACTCGTGCTGGGCGCGGCTGATTACATCGATGGAGTGATAGGTGGAGAACACAACGCTCATGTGCTCGGCATCGTGGCGCTTAAGCATTTCCGCCGCGAGGCGATCCGCCTTGGTGGTGGCCGGGTAGCGCAGTTCGTGAGCAAAGACCTGCGGGGTATCCTCATCGGCCTTGCGCTTCTTGCCTACATCGCTGTCGGAGCACACGGCGAAGCTGTGGAGCGGGGTTTCACTTTCTTGCGTCCACTCGGTGAGGGTCTGCGACAGCAGCGAGAGACTGGGCACCAGGAACAGCACACGCTTGCCCTTACCGGCCAGACGCTCGGCAATCTTCAAGCTGGTGAAGGTTTTGCCCGTACCGCAGGCCATGATCAGCTTGCCACGCTCGGCATTTTTGAGGCCTGCTGCAACAGCATTCAGCGCGGTTTTCTGGTGCTGATATTTCTCGTCCTCAAGTGATTTTTTTGCTTTCAGTATCGGTTTTTCGTGGGGCTGATACCTAGTCCAGTCGATCTGGCTTTCTTCTAGGGCTTGCAGGTCGATCTTGTTGATCGAAAGCTGCTGCCCTTGCAAAGCATCTTCGGCGTGCTCGCTCCAGTTGTTCGTGGTGGCCACGATGATGCGATGCGAGAACGGTGCCTTGCCGGATGCGGTAAAGAAGCTGTCGATATCCTTCTTCTGGACTTTGTAGTCTTCGGCGTACAGCTTGCACTGGATGGCGTGGTACTCGCCAATTCCCTGGGTGCGCGCGACTAGGTCGATGCCCGCATCCTTGCCACTGAGACCTTGTTCCTTCGCCCATTCGGCATACGTCCACACTTTGTCGTATAGGTCGCGGTAGGTGGCTTCATTACGCAGGTAGGTACAGATCAGCTCTTCGAAGTAGGTGCCTTTTTCTCGCTCGGTGACAGAAGCGCTGCGGTAGGTATTGAGCAAAGCTGATAAGGCTGACATCGGCAGGAATTCCTTTTGAACTACGCGTGGCGCATTGCAGACGCCAAATCCACGTAGTTTAGCAATTCAGCCCGTACTGATGCGAAGCGATGGTGCTTGTACCGACTTCAAGGGTGCCGGCTGAGTGTATGGGGCGCATTCAGTTTTTTATCGAGTCCAAATAGTCTGCCCATGTCTGCATCATTTCCCGGCGCTCCGGCAAGAAGGTGGTTCGATCGTATGCGCGTCCCAGCGGATTTTTTACCGTGTGAGCAAGCTGATGCTCCAGGAGATCTGGGCGAAACCCCAGCACCTCAGCACCTATGGTTCTCGCTGTCGCACGAAAGCCGTGCCCGGTCATTTCGTCGCCGCTGATGTCCATGCGGCGTAACGCACTGAGTACGGCATTGTTGGACATCGGCCGGTCGCCTCCTCGTGCCGAGGGGAAGGCGTACCGATGTCTGCCGGTGAGTGGTTTCAGCTCGCGCAGAACCGCGACTGCTTGTTGGCTGAGAGGAACCAAATGATCCGGCCGATCCTGTTTGGTGGCAGTGAGCCCTTTCATCTTGTGGCCGGGAATCAACCACTCGCCCGCATCCAGATTGACCTCCGACCACTCCATGTGGCGCAGGTCACCGGGCCGGCAGAACAGCAACGGGGCCAATTTGAGGGCACAACAAACAGGCAGTGTTCCCGTGTAGCTATCCAGTGCTTTGAGCAGTGCGCCGAGCTTTTCAGGATCGGTCACGGCGGCAAAGTGTTTCACCCGCTTGGCTGGGAGCGTACGAGAGAGGTTACCAATCTGGTTGGGTGGGGTGATTCCGGCAGCTTCGGCGAACTCGAAAATCTGTTTGTAGATTTGGGCTACACGACGCGCCGTCTCGCGAGCACCGCGCTTGATGATGCGCTGGAGGTTTTCGACCAGCATGGGCGTGCTGATGCTGCTGATCGGGAGTTTTCCCAGCCAGGGGAAGGCATTGAGCTCAAGGCGCTGCCGCACCGTGCGGGTGTACTCCGGATCCCAGGATGATTCGCGAATGGTGAGCCATTGCTTAGCAACGGACTCAAAGGTGTGCTGGTGATCGAGCTGGCTGACCACCTTGGCCATACGTCTTTGCAGAGAAGGGTCTTGGCCGCCGGCAAGCTGAACACGCGCGTCATCACGCTTGCGCCGAGCATCCTGCAAACCGACCTCGGGGTAAACACCAAGAGCCAGCCGCTTTTCCTTTCCCAAAAATCGGTACTTCAAGCGCCAGTAACGGCCTCCGTTGGGCTGAACTTCAAGGTACAAACCCTGTTCGTCATACAGACGATATGGCTTGTCCTGGGGCTTGGCGTTGCGGCAGTTGGTGTCTTTCAAAGGCATTGGGGGCACATCCTCTCCGAGCGAGCTGATGAGCGTTTTATGCCCCCATATATGCCCCCGTCAACCGTGGGATGCCCTGGGATTAGGTGGGAAAACGTGGGCAATAAAAAAGCCGTAAAGCTTTGATTTCTCTAGGCTTTACGGCTTTTCTGGGCCTTCCTGGGAAGACAAATTGGTGGAGCCGGGGGGATTTGAACCCCCGTCCGCCAGTACTCCGCTGTCGGTACTACATGCTTAGCCGTGTCTATTGAGTTAATCCGCAGCCGCCCGACGGGCAGGGTGCTTTGGACGAGTTGGGTAAGTTTTAGTCGCTTTGCCCCCAACGTGCTACACGACGATCCTGTTCTGTATGACAATCATTTCGGGTTTACAGGCATCCCCTGATGATTGCTGGAGCCGAAGCTACCAGGAGAGCGGGCTCAGCTGCTTACGCAGCGAGAGCGTAACCCTCGTAGTTTTCGTCATTGGCAACTATAGAAAGTTGCAACAGTGGATTTACGAGTTCTGTTACCAACTCGGCATGCACCTAGAGTTTCGCTACCGGCGTCGAATCCTAATCGGCCCCACACTCAGCTCTAGCTGACGTACCTTTCGGCACGTGCTGCTGAGTATACGCCTTTGCGCGGGCGGCGTCGACAGCCGCTTCTTGCCGCCCGCTCAAAGCTTAGCTACCGCTGCCACCGGCTGAGCCGCTGCCCTTGTCGGTTTTTTCCAGGCGTTCGAGCACTTTGGTGGAAATGGCGATGCATTCTTTGGTGTCGCCCGACGCCTGCGCAGCCTTGGCCTTGTCGACGTGTTCGGTGATGGCCTTGTCCAGGCCTTCGGAGGTGGCGCCGGCGGTGGCCATCTGGTCGTCGATCTTCTGCAGGTTGATAGTGCACAGGTCGTCAGCAGCGAACACCGGTGAAGCCAGGAGGGTAGCGGCCGCGAAGAGGGCCGAAAGCGCGGTACCTTTCATGGGTGTCTCCTTGAAGGCCTCTGGAAGGTGGGCCTGTAAGGGTGGACTGTTGGGGTTTGCCGAGGGTTCAATCGGGGTGCTGGCTTGGCGACATGATGGTGTGCGGCGGGGTGTTGCCGCTGATTGGGCCGCAGCGCGGCCCGGGTGGCATCAGTGGGATTTGTTCAGCCCAAGCTCGATGTCGTCGATCAGCGCCTTGGCCATCTCGCTCAGGATGCGCGCCGCGCTGCCGGCCTGGCGGTCGTGTTCCATTTCGGCTTCGGTGGTGAGGTGGCGGATGCAACCGAGCAGTACTGATAGCTGGCTGAAGGCGTGCTCGAAAGGCACGCCCGGTTGCAGGCGAAACAGGTCGAAGGTTTCACTGCCGGCTGTGGTGAGGTTTTTCAACGCGTCATTCATTGAATCACCTCTGCCTTTGCGCGTTGTAGAGGCCAGTCAAGGCATGCTCGATCAGGGCTCTGGACGTCTCGCAGGCATGCTCGGCGTTGCTGAGCATGCTCAGGCCCGGCTCGCCGGCGTGGGTGCGGCAGTGTTCGTCGATGGTTTCGGCGACGCCGCGCAGCAGTTCGCTGGCGTGGGCCAGGGCATCTGGAGGGGGCATGTCGGTGTGGATGGAGAAGTAAGGGTTGGTGAGAAGTTTGGAGCGGGGTGGGTCGGGTACGATTTTCTTCATGGTGCAGATCCCAGTTTGATTACTCAACAGGAGCTGCCTACGCGATCCTTTCTCACGGGATTGGGTGGCAGCCATGCGTGGGGTGAGAAACCGGTAAACATGGGAAATCCGGCCAGACCGAGGTCTGCCCACGCAGGGCCGCCATTACGAGGCTGCTGTCATGTTTACGGGGTTCTCACACCCTGTCGTTCGAAAACGACCCAGGGAAGTTAGCCCTGATGGTTGTGAGCAACAACAGCGAAACGGCAGCGGCGGTCGTAGGATAAATCCCAAAGCATTTAATCCAGAAGCATTTGGTTGCAGGTTAGGAAATGTCTTACGGGTGGAGGGCTTAGGTGAGGGCTGTGCCCTCGATCGCCGGCAATTGGGCCGCAGCGCGGCCCGGGTGGCATCAGTGGGACTTGTTCAGCCCAAGCTCGATGTCGTCGATCAGCGCCTTGGCCATCTCGCTCAGGATGCGCGCCGCGCTGCCGGCCTGGCGGTCGTGTTCCATTTCGGCTTCGGTGGTGAGGTGGCGGATGCAACCGAGCAGTACTGATAGCTGGCTGAAGGCGTGCTCGAAAGGCACGCCCGGTTGCAGGCGAAACAGGTCGAAGGTTTCACTGCCGGCTGTGGTGAGGTTTTTCAACGCGTCATTCATTGAGTCACCTCTGCCTTTGCGCGTTGTAGAGGCCAGTCAAGGCATGCTCGATCAGGGCTCTGGACGTCTCGCAGGCATGCTCGGCGTTGCTGAGCATGCTCAGGCCCGGTTCGCCGGCGTGGGTGCGGCAGTGTTCGTCGATGGTTTCGGCGACGCCGCGCAGCAGTTCGCTGGCGTGGGCAAGGGCGTCTGGAGGGGGCATGTCGCTGTGGATGGAGAAGTAAGGGTTGGTGAGAAGTTTGGAGCGGGGTGGGTCGGGTACGATTTTCTTCATGGTGCAGATCCGATCGTGGCTGGATTTGAGCTGCCCTTCGTCTTCCTCTCACAGAATAAGGTGGCAGCCGAACGCGGGGTGAGAGACCGGCAAAGATCGGCATAAGCCAGCCAGGCCGAAGCCTGCCCGCGTTGCGGCTGCCATAGCAGTACTGCCGAAGTTTGCGGGCTCTCACACCCAAATCGTCAAAGATGACGACCCAGGGAAGTTAGCCCTGATGGTTGTGAGCAACAACAGCGAAACGGCAGCGGCGGTCGTAGGATAATTCCCAAAGCATTTAATCCAGAAGCATTTGGTTGCAGGTTAGGAAATGTCTTACGGGTGGAGGGGGTAGGCGAGGGCTGCGCCCTCGATCGCCGGCAAGCCAGCTCCCACATGGATTGCGCCGGCTTTTAGAAATTGGGCAAGACGGTTGCTTCCACAGGTAAAGCGCAGGCCTGAAGAACTGCGCGCTCCCACAGGGATCGCGCCAGCTTTTAGAGGTTGAGCAAGACAGTTGCTACCACCGGGGGTAGCGCTTGCCGGCGAATCGAGGACAGATCAGAGGGTACGCGGGCGGGTGACGCGATCCACCAGGTAAACCAACCCGTGGTAATCGATCCCGCTGTGGCTGGACAGCCCGATCTCACAGGTCCGGCTGGTGGAAATCCCTTCACTGCAATACTGCACTGCGTCCTTCAGGCTGCGCAGTGAGTGGGCATTGAGCTCTGGTGTGGTAAAGCCCTTGTCACCGGCAAACCCGCAACAGTGAATCCCTTCCGGGATCACCACTTGCGTGCTGCAGCGCCGTGCCAGGTCGATCAGCGCCTGGCTTTCACCCAGGTGCTGGGTGCTGCAGGTCACGTGCACCGCCACCGGCTCGTTTTGCGGGGTGAACTCCAGCTTGTCCAGCAGGTGGGTGCGGATGAAGCGCACCGGGTCGTAGAGGTCCAGGCGGGTGTCGCCCAGGTCCTGCACCAGGCGCAGGGTGCAGGGGCTGGTGTCGCAGTAGATGGGGTCGAGGCCGCCGCGGCTGGCGTGCAGCAGCGCGTTGATCAGCTCCTGGCGCTTGTGCTCCGCTTGCTCGGGGTAGCCTTTGGACGCGAACGGCTGCCCGCAGCACAGGCTGTCGGCGTTGCCGGGGAACACCACCTGGTAACCGGCCTTCTCCAGCAGGGCGCGGGTCTTGTCCATTAGTGAGCTTTGCTCGCGGTCGGCATAGGCCGGGCCCATCACTCGTGACACGCAAGCCGCCAGGTACACCACCCGTGGCCGGGCATCGTTGCTCGCCGGGCCGAAATCGATGCTGCGCAACGGCTGCGGCATGGCGGGGGACCATTGCGGCAGGCGGCCTTTGCTGGCCTTGCTCAACGAGGCACTCAGGCGGCCCAGGCGCGGGGCGCCGAGCAGCTTGCGGGCGGTGTTGGCGGCGGTCAGGGTCAGGCGGGCGCCACCCAGTGCAGTAGGGAAGTGCTCGGCCAGCCAGTCGGCGGTCTTTGCATGCTCGGCGGCCTGGCTGCGCAACTTCTTCACCAGCTCGCCGGTATTGATGCCCACCGGGCAGCGCTGGGCGCACAGGCCGGTGGCGGCGCAGGTGTCGATGCCTTGGTACTGGTAAGTCTGCAGCAGTGCGCGGGTATCGATGCCGGCGCGTTTTTTCGCCTGAATGTCACGCCACATGACGATGCGCTGGCGTGGGCTGAGGGTCAGGCCTTTGGAGGGGCAGACCGGCTCGCAGAAGCCGCACTCGATGCATTTGTCGACGATCTCGTCGGCGGCGGGCAGGGGCTTGAGGTTTTTCAGGTGAATGTCCGGGTCTTCGCTCAACACTACGTCGGGGTTGAGGATGCCGTTGGGGTCGAGCAGGCGCTTGAGCGTCCACATCAGCTGATAGGCGTCATGCCCCCACTCCAGCTCCACGAACGGCGCCATGTTGCGGCCGGTGCCGTGCTCGGCCTTGAGCGAGCCGCCGAACTCCACGGCCACCAGTTGCGCCACGTCATCCATGAAGGCCTGGTAGCGCGCGACTTCCTGTGCGCTGTTGAAGCCCTGGGTGAAGACAAAGTGCAGGTTGCCCTCCAGCGCATGGCCGAAAATGATCGCTTCGTCGTAGTGGTGCTTGTCGAACAGCTGGATCAGGCGGTTGACGCCTTCGGCCAGTTGCTCGACGGGGAAGGTGACGTCTTCGATGATCACCGTGGTGCCGGTCTGGCGCACGGCGCCGACGGCGGGGAAGGTGTCCTTGCGGATCTTCCACAGCTGGTTGTACACCGCCGGGTCTTCGCTGAAGGCGACTTTCTGTTCCAGCGGGTATTCGGCGATAGAGGCCATGACCTGTTGCAGTTGTTCGTGCAGTAGGCTCTGGCTGGCGGCCCTGGACTCGATCAGCAGCGCGCAGGCATTGTCCGACAGGCCTTTTACCCACAGCGGCATGCCCGGCATGTTTTGCACCGAACGCAGGCTGCGGCGGTCGAGCAGCTCCACGGCGGACACCGGCTGGCGCTTGAGCACGGTCACCGCGCGGCAGCAGCTTTCCACGCTGGGGAACACCAGCAGCGCGCTGGCCTTGTGCGGGTGATCGGGCACGGTGTCGTAGGTGACGGCGCTGATGAAGCCCAGCGTACCTTCAGACCCAACCAGCAAATGCTGGAGGATATCCAGCGGCTTGTCGTAGTCCACCAGGGCGTTGAGCGACAGGCCGGTGGTGTTCTTCAGCCGGTACTTGTGCCGGATGCGGTCTGCCAGTGCGGTGTTGGCGCGGGTTTCGCGGCCAAGCCGGGCCAGCGCTTCGAGCAGGTCGGCGTGGCTGTTTTCAAAGGCGGCAACGCTGGCCGGGTCTTCGCTGTCCAGGCGCGTGCCGTCAGCCAGTACCAGGCGCAGGCCGGCCAGGGTGTGGTAGGTGTTCTGCGCGGTGCCGCAGCACATGCCGCTGGCGTTGTTGGCAACGATGCCGCCGATCTTGCAGGCATTGATCGAGGCCGGGTCCGGGCCGATCTTGCGCCCGTAAGGGGCCAGCCAGGCGTTGGCCTGGGCGCCGATAACCCCCGGTTGCAGGCGGATCTGTTCGCCCTGGCCACGGATCTCTTTGTTGCCCCAGTTATCGCCGAGCACGATCAGCACCGAGTCACTGATAGCCTGGCCGGACAGGCTGGTGCCCGCGGCGCGGAAGGTCACCGGTACGCGCTCGCGCTGGGCCAGTTGCAGCAGCCCGACCACTTCGTCTTCCGACTCCACGCGCACGACCAGCTTGGGGATCAGTCGGTAGAAACTGGCGTCGGTGCCGAAGGCCAGGGTGGACGTGGCGTCGTCGAAACGGCGATCGGCGGGTATCAGGCGCTCGGCATCACGCAGGAATGCGGCGGGCAGGCTCATGCTATCTCCTCACCGGGCCACGGCGTCTGACGCGCCGCATGCCCGGTCATACAGGCGGTGTTTTTGCAGGCGCTCAAGCGCCCAGTTCGCGTACCAGCGAGTCGCGGCTGATCTCGCTGATCGCCTTGGCGCCCGTGAGCACCATGGCTACGCGCATTTCCTTTTCGAACAGTTCGAGCAGGTTCTTCACCCCGGCCTGGCCATGCACGGCCAGGGCCCAGAGGAAGGCGCGACCGATGAGCACGGTGTCTGCGCCCAGGGCGATCATGCGCACTACATCGAGGCCGCTGCGGATGCCGGAGTCGGCGAGGATTTTCAGGTCGCCTTTCACTGCGTCGGCGATCGCTGGCAACGCACGGGCGCTGGACAGCACGCCGTCGAGCTGGCGGCCGCCGTGGTTGGAGACGACGATGCCGTCGGCACCGAACTTGACCGCGTCACGTGCGTCGTCGGCGTCGAGGATGCCTTTGATAATCATCGGGCCGTCCCAGAACTCGCGGATCCATTCCAGGTCCTTCCAGGAAATCGACGGGTCGAAGTTGCTACCCAGCCAGCCGATGTAGTCGGCAAGGCCGGTGGGGTTGCCGCGGTATTTGGAAATGTTGCCCAGGTCGTGCGGGCGGCCCATCACGCCAACGTCCCAGGCCCATTCGGGGTGGGTCATGGCCTGCAACACGCGGCGCATTGGCCCGTTGGCACCGCTCATGCCGGAGTGTGCATCGCGGTAACGGGCGCCTGGCACCGGCATGTCGACGGTGAACACCAGGGTTCTGACCCCGGCGGCCTTGGCCCGCTCCAGCGCGTTGCGCATGAAGCCGCGGTCTTTGAGCACATACAGCTGGAACCACATCGGCCGGTCGATGGCTGGCGCCACTTCTTCGATCGGGCAGACCGACACGGTAGACATGGTGAAGGGGATGCCATGGGCGGCTGCCGCACGGGCTGCCTGCACTTCGCCGCGGCGGGCATACATGCCGGTGAGGCCGACCGGGGCGAGGGCCACGGGCATGCTCAGGGTTTCGTCGAACAGCCGGGTTTCCAGGCTCAGCTCGGACATGTTCTTCAGCACCCGCTGGCGCAGGGCAATGCCGGCCAGGTCCGAGACGTTGTGGCGCAGGGTGTGCTCTGCGTACGCGCCGCCGTCGGCATAGTGGAAGAGGAAGGGGGGCAGCTTGCGTTGGGCCGCGGCGCGATAGTCGGTGGAGGCGGAAATGATCATGGATTCTCGCAGCGTGGGTTGAAGGAGATGCCGGGCGCTCGGTGGCGCCCGGCCCCTTTCACTTTAGTGATGGACCAGCATGCCGGTCAGCCAGTAGGCCTGGACCAAGGTGATCAGGCCGACGATGGTGGCGAAGAACAGGCTGTGCTTGACGGTGAAGCGGAACAGGTCGGACTCCTTGCCAACCAGGCCGGTGGCTGCGCAGGCCACGGCGATCGACTGCGGCGAGATCATCTTGCCGGTCACGCCGCCGCTGGTGTTGGCTGCTACCAGCAGGGTGTCGTTGACCCCGATCTGGTGGGCAGTGGTGGCCTGCAGCGAACCGAACAGGGCATTGGACGAGGTGTCGGAGCCTGTGAGGAACACACCCAGCCAGCCCAGGAACGGCGAGAAGAACGGGAACGCGGCGCCGGTGCCGGCCAGTACCAGGGCCATGGTCGAAGACATGCCCGAATAGTTGGTGACGAAGGCGAAGGCCAGGACCATACCGATCGACAGGATCGGCCAGCGCAGCTCCCAGAAGGTTTCCTTGAAAGTGGTAAGACCAGTTTTGAAGTTGATCTTCAATACGGCCATGGAGATCAGCGCGGACAGGAAGATCGCCGTACCGGTGGCGGAGATCGGGTCGAGCTTGAACACCGCTGGCATGGCGGTCGGCGCGGCGACGATCGGCGCGGTCTTGATCACCAGTTGGTCGAGGTGCGGGATGGCGAAGTTGAACACGAAGTTGTACATCGCGCCGCCCGGGGCGAACGCTGCTTTGAACGGTTTCAGGGTCCAGATGGTGACCAGCACGGTGAGGATCAGGAACGGCGACCAGGCCTTGAAGATTTCACCGAAGCTGTAAGGGCTTGGCTGGCTGCCGCCGCTGCTGACCACGGCGGCGCCGACGCTGCCTTTGGCTTCGGCGAACGAGCGCTTGGGCTGCCAGACCTTCAGGAACAGGGTCAGGGCGACAAGGCTGGCCAGGGCCGAGGTGATGTCCGGCAGTTCCGGGCCGATGAAGTTGGAGGTGAAGTACTGGGTGACGGCGAAACTCAGGCCGGCCACCAGGGCTGCAGGCCAGGTTTCTTTGACGCCGCGCAGGCCGTCCATCATGAACACCAGCCAGAACGGCACGAACAACGACAGCAGAGGCAGCTGGCGGCCGGTCATGGCGCCGATGTGGAAGGCGTCGATGCCCGTGACCTGGCCGGCGACGATGATCGGGATGCCCAGGGCGCCGAACGCCACGGGGGCGGTGTTGGCGATCAGGCACAGGCCGGCGGCGTACAGCGGGTTGAAGCCCAGGCCCACCAGCAGCGCGGCAGTGATTGCCACTGGTGCGCCGAAGCCGGCCGCGCCTTCGAGGAAGGCACCGAAGCAGAAACCGATCAGCAGCACCTGCAGGCGCTGGTCGTCGGTGATCGACAGTACCGAGCTGCGGATCACCTCGAACTGGCCGCTCTTGACCGTGAGTTTGTACAGGAACACCGCGGCTACGATGATCCAGGCGATTGGCCAGAGGCCGTAGAGGAAGCCATAGCCCGCGGCAGCAAGGGCCATGTCGACCGGCATCTGGAAGGCGAAGATCGCCACCAGCATCGATAATCCAAGGGTAATGCTGCCGGCGACGTGGCCTTTGAGGCGGAACACGGCGAGGGCCAGGAAGAAGAACACGATGGGTATGACCGCCGCCAGTGCGGACAGGCCAAGACTACCAAGCGGGGAATAGAGTTGTTGCCAGGTTTGCATATGGGGTAGCCCCTAATTGTTGTTGGTCAGGCACTGGCATTGGATAATTGGTAAGACCAATTTACAATGGCTGGACGCTAGGTTAAAAGCGCTGTCATGGGTGTGTCAATTTGTCCCGTGCAAAACTTTGGTCGTGTGCCGATGAGCGGGCGGCTGATGGCATGGGAAAAACGTCGGCTGGTGGGTGTCGGCGTGGCGTGGATCGGCGAGAATAGGCGCCCCCTGAACTTTGCCGGGGGTTTGTGGAGAGCATGTGATGGTTTTTGATCAGGTCCGCCAGCGGCGCCTGTCCGACGACATCGTCGATCGGTTGGAAGGGATGATTCTCGAAGGCACGCTGACCTCAGGCCAGCGGCTGCCGGCCGAGCGTGCCCTGGCCGAGCAGTTCGGTGTGTCGCGCCCCTCACTGCGCGAGGCGATCCAGAAACTGGTGGCCAAGGGGCTGTTGGTCAGTCGGCAGGGTGGCGGTAACTATGTGGCCGAATCGCTCGGTTCAACCTTCAGTGACCCATTGCTGCAACTGCTGGAGCACAGCGCCGAGGCGCAGCGCGATTTGCTGGAGTTCCGTCACACCCTGGAGGCGTCATGCGCCTACTACGCTGCCCAGCGCGCCACCGAGCCAGATCGGGCGCGCCTCAAGGCTGCATTCGACACCCTGCAGGACTGTTATGCGCGGGCTGACCAGGTCACGCGTGCAGAGGAGGGCGCGGCGGATGCGCGATTCCACCTGGCGATTGCCGAAGCCAGCCACAATGCCGTGCTGCTGCATACTATTCGCGGGTTGTTCGACCTGCTTAAGCGCAACGTGGTGACGAATATCGGGGGCATGTACCAGCAGCGTACCGAAACGCGGGACATGCTGATCAGCCAGCACCGTGAGTTGTACCAGGCGATTGTCGAGGGCAGGGCGGACGATGCGCGGGAGGTGTCCAGCCGGCACATTCTGTATGTGCAGGAGGTGCTGGAAGAGGCGCAGAACGAAGCCCAGCGCGTAGCGCGGGCAGAGCGGCGCAGCGGGCGCTGATCGGTTGTCGCTGAATGCGCGCCCTGTAGGAGCGGCCTTGCGTCGCGAAAGGGCCGCAAAGCGGCCCCAGGGATCTCGGCAGCGCCGCAGAAAGCTGGGGCTGCTACGCAGCCCTTTCGCGACACAAGGCCGCTCCTACGGCGGCCGCGCAAGGGCGGGAATTAGTCTTCCTTGCCCTTGTTCCGCACCGCACGCTGCAGCTCGCGGTTGGAATCGCGTTCGCGCACGGTGTCGCGCTTGTCGAATTCCTTCTTGCCCTTGCCAAGCGCAATCTCGCACTTGATCAGGTGCTTGCTCCAGTACAGCGCCAGGGCCACACAGGTGTAGCCCTTCTGCGCCACCGCAGCTTCCACACGCTCCAGCTCGCGCTTGTTCAGCAGCAGCTTGCGCGAGCGGATAGGGTCGGCGATGACGTGGGTGCTGGCAGTGGTCAGCGGGGTGATGTGGCTGCCGAACAGCCAGGCTTCGCCATCCTTGAGCAGCACGTAGCTGTCGGTCAGGTGCGCCTTGCCGGCCCGCAGGCTTTTTACTTCCCAACCGGACAGGACCAGCCCGGCCTCGAACTTGTGTTCGATGAAGTAATCGTGTCGCGCCTTTTTGTTTTGCGCGATGGTCCCGGTCGGATGTTTCTTTTGTTTAGCCATAGGGGCGGCATTATAGGCAAGTCACCGCGTGGTCGGCTACGGGATTTAGGTGCGCTTGAGCCACCGCAATGAATACCGGACAATACAGGCCCTGTCTTACGCACAGAACCTGTTTTTGGCACGCTGCGAAGCCCGCCACCCAGCCTTGGAAGTGACGCCTGGATGACTACCCATATTCAACGCTCCGCCCTGCTGCCGTACCCTGCCCAGGCGCTGTACGACCTGGTCAATGATGTAGCCAGCTACCCGCAGTTCCTGCCCTGGTGCTCGGCTTCGACGGTGCTCGAAGCCAGTGACACGCACATGCGCGCCAAGCTGGAGGTGGCCAAAGGGGGCATGAGCCAGCAGTTCGTGACCCGCAATGTGCTGGTGCCGGGGCAGTCCATCGAGATGAACCTGGAAGAAGGGCCGTTCACCCAGCTGCACGGCGTGTGGGTGTTCAAGGCATTGGGTGAAAAAGCCTGCAAGATCAGCCTGGACCTGTCCTTCGATTACGCCGGGCCGATTGTGCGGGCGACCTTGGGGCCGCTGTTCAATCAGGCCGCCAACACGCTGGTGGATGCGTTCTGCCAGCGTGCCAAGCAGCTCAATACGTGATGCTGCCAAGTCATCAGGCACAAAAAAGCCCGGACTGATCCGGGCTTTTTTTGCGCCTGCATTTACTGCGGCGAGGTTTCCAGCGGGGCAGGTGTCGGCACCGGTGTGGTCTCGATGGTGTCGATCTCGCGCTGGATGGATTCTTCCACCGAACCAGGTTTGGCCGGCTTCTCTTCCGGTTGCGACGCTGGCTGGCCTGGCTGGGTGGCCGGGCTGACCGTGGTATCACCGCTGCCGCCCAGGATTTCCTGGTCGCGGCTCACGCCTGGCATGAAGTCACCCGACAGGCTGACCAGTTGGTCGCTGTCGTTGAAGAAGATGCTCATGCGCTCCTGCTGGCGTTGGCCGCCACCAGGTTGCAGGCTGTACAGGTAATCCCAACGATTGGTGTTGAAAGTATCCTGGAGCAGAGGGTTGCCCATGATAAACCTTACTTGCCGGCGGGTCATTCCGGGGCGTAATTGGTCTATCATGTCTTGCGTAACGACATTGCCCTGCTGGATGTCGATTTTGTAAACCCCGGGAAACGAGCAACCGGCGAGTGCGAGCAGTCCCACGAAGGTGAGGCTGGTTAGCAAGAGCTTGGTGTTGTTTTGCATCGGTGGGCGACTTCCACTATCTTGGCTGGACAACGTAAACCCCGATCATACCCGTATTAAGAGAAGCTGCGAAGCAGCATCGGCGAGAAAGCTGACCATGGTTGAAAATAGCGAATTGCGCAAAGCCGGTCTCAAGGTGACACTGCCTCGAGTCAAGATCCTTCAGATGCTCGACTCGACCGAGCAACGTCACATGAGCGCCGAGGATGTCTACAAGGCGCTGATGGAGGCTGGCGAGGACGTCGGTCTGGCAACCGTTTATCGCGTACTCACCCAGTTCGAGGCTGCTGGGCTGGTGGTACGGCACAACTTCGATGGCGGTCACGCAGTTTTCGAGCTGGCGGACGGCGGTCACCACGACCATATGGTCAACGTGGAGACCAGTGAAGTCATCGAATTCATGGACGCCGAAATCGAGCGGCGCCAGAAAGAGATCGTGGCTGAGCATGGCTACGAGTTGGTGGACCACAATCTGGTCCTCTACGTGCGTAAGAAAAAGTAACGATTGCGGTCGTTATGAAGAGCAAAGGCGACCCTGGGGTCGCCTTTGTGCTTTCTGCGGTAGGGGTAACTGCGGGAGCCGGCTGTCGGCGATGACGCCAGTGCAGGCAGTATCACGCCTTACCGGACACCACCATCTTGCGCGCATGCGCCAGCGATTCCTTGGTCAGGTCGATCCCGCCCAGCATCCGCGCCACTTCCTCGACCCGTTCGCGCTTGCCAAGGCTGGCCACGGCAGTGTGCGTGGTGTCGCTGTTGCGCACCTTGTGCACGAACAAATGATGATGCCCCTGCGCCGCGACCTGCGGCAGGTGGGTGACGGTCAGCACCTGGCCGCGCTCACCGAGGCGGCGCAACAGCTGGCCGACGATCTCTGCCGTCGGGCCACCGATACCCACGTCAACCTCATCGAAGACCAGTGTCGGGATGCGTGAGGTTTGCGCCGTGATGACCTGGATCGCCAGGCTGATCCGTGACAGTTCGCCACCCGAGGCCACCTTGGCCAAACCTTTGAGCGGCTGCCCGGGGTTGGCGCTCACCAGCAGCTCTATCTGCTCCAGGCCATGTGGCGACAGGTCGCTGCTTTCGTTGGGTGTGAGTTCGATGCAGAACCGCCCGCCAGGCATGCCCAGGCGCTGGATCTCCTGTTCGACCGCGATGGCGAGCTGCTGGGCCGCCTGCTGGCGCAGGGCGCTCAGCTCGATCGCCCTTTCCTGATAGTGCTTGGCATAGGCCGAGAGTTCTTCGCCCAGGCGCTCGATCGATTCGTCGCTGGCATTCAGGCCTTCCAGCTCCTCCATCAACTGCTGCTGCAGGTGGGGCAGTTCGGTCGGGTGCACGCGATGTTTGCGTGCCAGGGTGTAGATGGTGTCGAGGCGCTCTTCCAGGGCTTGCAGGCGCATGGGGTCGGCGTCGAAATTGTCGAGGAAGCGGTTGAGTTCGCCTACGGCTTCTTCTATCTGGATCTGTGCGCTGGCGATGAGGTTGGCGGCTTCACCCAGCGCCTTGGGGGTGTTGGCTGCGGCGCCCAGGCGATTGAGGCTGGAGGTGAGGGCGCCTAGCACATTGCCTGAGTCGCTTTCGCTGCATTGGTCGATGACCTGGCGGCAGATGCCGAACAGGGCCTCAGCGTTGGTCAGGTTCTTGTGTTCCTGCTCCAGCTGCTCCAGTTCGTTTTCACCCAGGCCAAGGTTGTCGAGCTCTTCCAGCTGATAGCTGAGCAACTGGTGGCGTGCGCGCTGCTCATCGCCGGAGTTGGACAGGCGCTCGAGCTCCAGGCGGGTCTGGTTCCAGCGCTTTGCGGCCAACTGGACCTGGCGGGACAGGTCGATGGCGCCGGCATATTCGTCGAGCAGGCGGCGGTGGGTGTCGGTCTTGAGTAGCGACTGATGCTCATGCTGGCTGTGAATGTCGATCAGCAGTTCACCGAGCGCCTTCAGGTCACCCAGTGGGCAGGGCGTGCCGTTTATGTAGCCGCGGCTGCGGCCTTCGGCAGTGATGACACGGCGCAGGATGCAAAGGCCGTCGTTGTTCAGGTCGCGCTCGGCCAGCCAGGTGTGCGCTTCGGGGATATCCACCAGATCGAAGGTGGCCAGGATGTCCGCCTTGTCCGCGCCAGGGCGCACCACGCCGCTGTCGGCGCGATCACCAAGGGCCAGGCCGAGGGCGTCGAGCATGATCGATTTGCCTGCGCCGGTCTCGCCGGTGATGACGGACATGCCGCGGGCGAGTTCGAGATCGAGGTGTTCGACGATGGCGTAGTTGTGAATGGACAGATGCACCAGCATGGGGCGGCTCCCGAAAAGTCAGGTCTGGTTATTTATACAGTACTTTTTTCGGCCCTGCCAATGCCTGCTCGCAGTTTCCATCGTCGACCTGAAAACCGCTTTGCCCCTTGAAGCTGACTTTTCCGGCCCCATATAGCCGGCAGACACGGCGAGCTTTGCTCGTTCTACAGAGATTGCGGAGGAGAGACCCCATGGCTGACGAACAGCTGAATGAGAAAGACCTTAACGCCGAAGAGGCAGGTGCAGTGGATAACAGCGCCCGCGTTCAAGAGCTCGAGGAGCAGCTGGCCGCCGCCAAGGATCAGTCCCTGCGTGCCGTTGCCGACCTGCAGAACGTGCGTCGCCGCGCCGAGCAGGATGTCGAGAAGGCGCACAAGTTCGCACTGGAAAAGTTTGCCGGCGACCTGTTGCCGGTGATCGACAGCTTGGAGCTGGCTCTGGCGCACTCCAGCGCTGAAGATGAGCAGGTCAAGAAGATCCGTGAAGGCGTCGAACTGACCCTCAAGATGTTCCAGGACACCCTCAAGCGTTACAACCTCGAAGCCATCGACCCGCACGGCCAGCCGTTCAATGCCGAGCACCATCAGGCCATGGCCATGCAGGAAAGCGCCGAGGTAGAGCCCAACAGCGTGCTGAACGTGTTCCAGAAGGGCTACCTGCTCAACGGCCGCCTGCTGCGCCCTGCCATGGTGGTGGTCAGCAAGGCGCCGAGCGCGCCGCAGCCTTCGATCGAT
This sequence comes from Pseudomonas sp. BNK-30, assembly GCF_047456185.1. Taxonomy (NCBI): domain Bacteria; kingdom Pseudomonadati; phylum Pseudomonadota; class Gammaproteobacteria; order Pseudomonadales; family Pseudomonadaceae; genus Pseudomonas; species Pseudomonas sp. BNK-30. Next base: position 4,020,878 of record NZ_CP179904.1, on the reverse strand, counting down.
GAAAAGGCTTGAAATCTGACGGGCCATCCCCATCTAGGTGTCAAGCCTTCAAGTATTACCGCAGTTGGCCAAAGTAGTCGCTGCTACCAAATTCAAGTTTCGGGAGAGTAAACATGGGCAAAATCATCGGTATCGACCTGGGGACCACCAACTCGTGCGTCTCCATTCTGGAAAACGGTAACGTCAAGGTCATCGAAAACGCCGAAGGTGCGCGTACCACCCCTTCGATCGTGGCCTACGCCAATGATGGCGAAATCCTGGTTGGCCAGTCGGCCAAGCGCCAGGCCGTCACCAACCCGCACAACACCCTGTTCGCAGTGAAGCGCCTCATCGGCCGCCGCTTCGAAGAAGATGTCGTGCAGAAAGACATCAAGCTGGTGCCGTACAAGATCGTCAAGGCTAACAACGGTGACGCCTGGGTCGAGGCTGCCGGCAAGGAAATGGCGCCGCCGCAGATCAGCGCCGAAGTTCTGAAAAAGATGAAGAAGACCGCCGAAGACTACCTCGGCGAGCCAGTCACCGAAGCGGTCATCACCGTTCCGGCCTACTTCAACGACAGCCAGCGTCAGGCCACCAAAGACGCCGGTCGCATCGCGGGTCTGGACGTAAAGCGCATCATCAACGAACCGACCGCTGCTGCGCTGGCCTATGGCATGGACAAGGCCAAGGGCGACCACACTGTCATCGTTTATGACCTGGGTGGCGGTACCTTCGACGTATCGGTCATCGAAATCGCCGAAGTTGACGGTGAGCACCAGTTCGAAGTGCTGGCCACCAACGGCGACACCTTCCTGGGTGGCGAAGACTTCGACATGCGCCTGATCGACTACCTCGTCGACGAGTTCAAGAAAGAGTCGGGCATGGACCTGAAGAACGACCCTCTGGCCCTGCAGCGTCTGAAAGAAGCCGCGGAAAAGGCCAAGATCGAACTGTCCTCCGCTCAGTCGACCGACGTCAACCTGCCGTACATCACTGCAGATGCGACCGGTCCGAAGCACCTGAACGTGAAGATCTCCCGCGCCAAGCTGGAGTCGCTGGTGGAAGACCTGGTCAACCGTACCATCGAGCCTTGCCGCATCGCCCTGAAAGACGCAGGCATCGACGCCAGCAAGATCGACGACGTGATCCTGGTCGGTGGCCAGACCCGTATGCCGCTGGTTCAGAAGGCCGTTGCCGATTTCTTCGGCAAGGAAGCCCGCAAGGACGTCAACCCGGACGAAGCAGTTGCCATGGGCGCTGCCATCCAGGGTGCCGTACTGGCCGGTGACGTGAAAGACGTACTGCTGCTGGACGTCAGCCCGCTGACCCTGGGTATCGAAACCATGGGCGGCGTGATGACCCCGCTGATCGAGAAGAACACCACCATTCCGACCAAGAAGTCGCAGGTGTTCTCGACTGCCGACGACAACCAGGGCGCAGTGACCATTCACGTGCTGCAGGGTGAGCGCAAGCAGGCTTCGCAGAACAAGTCGCTGGGCAAGTTCGACCTGGCTGACATCCCGCCAGCACCGCGTGGTGTTCCGCAGATCGAAGTGACCTTCGACATTGACGCCAACGGCATCCTGCACGTCGGCGCCAAAGACAAGGCCACCGGCAAGACCCAGTCGATCGTGATCAAGGCCAACTCCGGTCTGTCCGACGAAGAGATCGAAAAAATGGTGCGTGACGCCGAGGCCAATGCCGAGGAAGACCGCAAGTTCGAAGAGCTGGCCGCTGCCCGCAACCAGGGTGACGCGCTGGTTCACTCGACCCGCAAGATGGTCGCTGACGCCGGTGACAAGGTCACTGCCGAAGAGAAGACTGCCATCGAAGCGGCCGTGGTTGCCCTGGAAGCTGCTGTGAAAGGCGACGACAAGGCTGCCATCGATGCCAAGGTCGAAGAGCTGTCCAAGGTCTCCGCGCCGGTAGCCCAGAAGATGTACGCCGAGCAGTCGGCCGAACAGCCTCAGGGCGGCGCTCAGCAGGCCGAGCCGGAAGCCAAGCACGATGACGTGGTTGACGCCGAGTTCGAAGAAGTGAAAGGCGACGACAAGAAGTAATCGTTGCATGTTGTCGGCCAGCCCACCGCCGTTTGGCGGTGAGCTGGTAGGATGTCGCCGCGCGGGGGCTTGCTCCCGCGTTGGCGTATCTGGAATTCGAGAATTTTTACAGCATTTGTCTGGGCCGCATCGGGTCTTCAGGCGGGTGCTGACGGCGCGGCGCGGATGCCGAACGCCCAACAAGGTGCAAATGACCTATGTCCAAGCGTGATTATTATGAGGTCCTGGGTGTCGAGCGCGGCGCCAGTGAAGCAGACCTGAAAAAGGCTTATCGCCGCCTGGCGATGAAGTACCACCCGGACCGTAACCCGGGTGACAAAGAGTCCGAAGACAAGTTCAAGGAGGCCAACGAGGCCTACGAAGTACTGTCTGACGCGAGCAAGCGGGCGGCGTTCGACCAGTATGGTCACGCCGGCGTCGACCCGAGCATGGGTGGCGGCGGTGCAGGCTTCGGTGGCGCCAACTTCTCCGACATCTTTGGCGATGTGTTCAGTGACTTCTTCGGTGGTGGTCGTGGCGGTGGTCGTGGTGGTGCTTCGCGCGGCAGCGACCTGCGCTACACCCTGGAGCTGAACCTGGAAGAAGCCGTGCGCGGCACCACGGTCAGCATTCGGGTGCCGACCCTGGTCAACTGCCAGCCTTGTGACGGCAGCGGCGCGAAGAAGGGTTCGACCCCGTCGACCTGCCCGACGTGCGGCGGTATCGGCCAGGTGCGCATGCAGCAGGGCTTCTTCTCGGTGCAGCAGACCTGCCCGCGCTGCCATGGCCAGGGCAAGATCATCACCGACCCTTGCGGTTCGTGCCACGGTGAAGGCCGTGTCGAGGAATACAAGACCCTGTCGGTCAAGGTGCCGGCCGGCGTCGACACTGGCGACCGCATCCGCCTGTCCGGCGAAGGCGAGGCAGGCACCCATGGTGGCCCGACCGGCGACCTTTACGTGGTGATCAACGTGCGTGAGCACGAGATTTTCCAGCGTGACGGCAAGCACCTGTATTGCGAAGTGCCTATCAGCTATACCGATGCCGCTCTGGGTGGCGAGCTGGAAGTGCCGACCCTCGATGGTCGTGTGAAGCTGAAGATCCCGGAAGGCACGCAGACCGGCAAGCAGTTCCGCCTGCGTGGCAAGGGTGTGGCACCGGTGCGTGGTGGTGGTGCGGGTGACCTGCTGTGCCGCGTTGCGGTCGAGACCCCGGTCAACCTCAGCCGTCGCCAGCGTGAACTGCTCGAAGAGCTGCGCGACTCGCTCGAAGGCGACAGCTCCCACTCGCCCAAGGCCAATGGCTGGTTCGATGGCGTGAAGCGCTTCTTCGGCGATCTCTGACAAGGAACAGGCTATGCGACGTATTGCAGTGATGGGCGCGGCTGGGCGGATGGGCAAGACCCTGATCGAAGCCGTGCAGCAAACCCCGGGTGCCGGGCTGACGGCGGCGATCGACCGCCCGGACAGCTCGCTGGTCGGTGCGGATGCCGGTGAGTTGGCGGCGCTCGGTCGGATCGGTGTGCTGTTGTCGGATGACCTGGCCAAGGTTGCCGACGAATTCGACGTGCTGATCGACTTCACTCACCCTTCGGTGACCCTGAAGAACCTGGCGTTCTGCCGCAAGCATGGCAAGGCGATGATCATCGGCACCACCGGTTTCACCAGCGAGGAGAAGCAGCTGCTGGCCGAGGCAGGCAAGGATATCCCGATCGTCTTCGCCGCCAACTTCAGCGTAGGCGTCAACCTCAGCCTGAAGTTGCTGGACATGGCGGCGCGTGTGCTGGGCGATGATGTCGACATCGAGATCATCGAGGCGCACCACCGCCACAAGGTCGACGCGCCGTCAGGCACTGCGCTGCGCATGGGTGAGGTGGTTGCCAATGCCCTGGGCCGTGATCTGCAGGAAGTGGCGGTGTATGGTCGTGAGGGCCAGACGGGCGCGCGTGATCGCCAGACCATCGGCTTTGCCACCGTGCGTGCCGGCGATGTGGTCGGTGACCACACCGTGCTGTTCGCCGCTGAAGGTGAGCGCCTGGAAATCACCCACAAGGCTTCCAGCCGCATGACCTTCGCCAAGGGTGCGGTGCGTGCCGCGCTGTGGCTGGATGGGCGCGAGGCGGGCTTGTACGACATGCAGGATGTGCTAGAGCTGCGTTAAGCCGTTCCCTCGGGGTACATGTGATCCCTGGTAGGAGCGGCCTTGTGTCGCGAAAGGACTGCTCAGCAGTCCCAGCTTTCTGCGGCGCTGCCGAGATCCCTGGGGCCGCTGCGCGACCCTTTCGCGACACAAGGCCGCTCCTACGCGTGTTCATTGCCCAAGAAGGTCAGCCTGTCGCAATCATGTGTTTTAGAGGCACATTTGCGGTAGACCAAAAAAGCACTTTTCTGTAAGCTACAGCTTTAGTGTGTCCACTAAAAGCGCGCAGCGAATTGAATTCAGCACATAGAAGCGGGGTGACGTGTCCATACGTCACTCCGCTTTTTTGCAACCTGCGATCGCCCTTTCATGCTTGATTTACGGGAGGTCTTCTTGACAAAGCCAGCCATACTCGCCCTTGCCGACGGCAGTATTTTTCGCGGTGAAGCCATCGGAGCCGACGGTCAGACCGTTGGTGAGGTGGTGTTCAACACCGCTATGACCGGCTACCAGGAAATCCTTACAGACCCTTCCTACGCGCAGCAAATCGTTACTCTGACCTACCCGCACATTGGCAACACCGGCACCACCCCGGAAGACGCCGAGTCGAACCGTGTCTGGTCCGCCGGCCTGGTCATCCGTGACCTGCCGCTGCTGGCCAGCAACTGGCGTAACACCCAGTCGCTGCCTGACTACCTCAAGGCCAACAATGTCGTTGCCATCGCCGGCATCGACACCCGTCGCCTGACCCGTATCCTGCGTGAAAAGGGCGCTCAGAACGGCTGCATCCTCGCCGGTGACAACATCAGCGAAGAAGCCGCCATCGCCGCTGCCCGCGCCTTCCCTGGCCTCAAGGGCATGGACCTGGCCAAGGTCGTTTCCACCAAGGAGCGTTACGAGTGGCGCTCCAGTGTGTGGGAGCTGAAAACCGACAGCCACCCGACCCTGGAAGCTTCCGAGCTGCCGTACCACGTTGTTGCCTTCGACTACGGCGTCAAGCTGAACATCCTGCGCATGCTGGTCGCCCGTGGCTGCCGCGTGACCGTGGTGCCTGCCCAGACCCCGGCCAGCGAAGTGCTCGCGCTCAACCCCGATGGTGTGTTCCTGTCCAACGGCCCTGGTGATCCGGAGCCATGCGACTACGCGATCCAGGCGATCAAAGAGATCCTCGACACCGATATTCCGGTGTTCGGCATCTGCCTGGGCCACCAGCTGCTGGCGCTGGCCTCTGGCGCCAAGACCGTGAAAATGGGCCACGGCCACCATGGTGCCAACCACCCGGTCCAGGACCTGGACACCGGTGTGGTCATGATCACCAGCCAGAACCACGGTTTCGCCGTAGACGAAGCCACCCTGCCGGGTAACGTCCGCGCCATCCACAAGTCGCTGTTCGACGGCACCCTGCAGGGTATCGAGCGTACCGACAAGAGCGCGTTCAGCTTCCAGGGCCACCCTGAAGCGAGCCCGGGCCCGACCGACGTCGCGCCACTGTTCGATCGTTTCACCGATGCCATGGCCAAGCGCCGCTGAGCATCCTGCTTCAAGGCCCCGGGCCGGCACATGCCGCGCCCGGAAGCGCCTGACCCAGATTGTTCAAAGCGGCTTGCCGACTGACCCCGGATTTGAGTGACCACCATGCCAAAACGTACAGACATCAAAAGCATCCTGATTCTCGGCGCTGGCCCGATCGTGATCGGCCAGGCCTGTGAATTCGACTACTCCGGCGCCCAGGCCTGTAAAGCCCTGCGTGAGGAAGGTTTCCGCGTCATCCTGGTGAACTCCAACCCAGCCACCATCATGACCGACCCGGCCATGGCCGACGCCACCTACATCGAGCCGATCAAGTGGCAGTCAGTGGCCAAGATCATCGAAAAAGAGCGCCCGGACGCCGTTTTGCCGACCATGGGTGGCCAGACCGCACTGAACTGCGCCCTGGACCTGGAGCGCCACGGCGTTCTGGAGAAGTTCGGCGTAGAGATGATCGGTGCCAACGCCGACACCATCGACAAGGCCGAAGACCGCTCGCGCTTCGACAAGGCCATGAAGGACATCGGCCTGGAGTGCCCGCGCTCCGGTATCGCCCACAGCATGGAAGAGGCCAATGCGGTCCTTGAGAAGCTTGGCTTCCCATGCATCATCCGCCCGTCGTTCACCATGGGTGGCACAGGTGGTGGTATCGCTTACAACCGTGAAGAGTTCGAAGAAATCTGCACCCGTGGTCTGGACCTGTCGCCGACCAAAGAGCTGCTGATCGACGAATCGCTGATCGGCTGGAAAGAGTACGAGATGGAAGTGGTCCGCGACAAAAAGGACAACTGCATCATCGTCTGCTCGATCGAAAACTTCGACCCGATGGGCGTGCACACCGGTGACTCGATCACCGTTGCTCCAGCGCAGACCCTGACCGACAAGGAATACCAGATCATGCGCAACGCCTCGCTGGCGGTGCTGCGTGAAATTGGCGTTGAAACCGGCGGTTCCAACGTGCAGTTCGGTATCTGCCCGAACACCGGCCGCATGGTCGTGATCGAGATGAACCCGCGTGTTTCGCGTTCCTCGGCGCTGGCTTCCAAGGCAACTGGCTTCCCGATCGCCAAGATCGCCGCCAAGCTGGCCATTGGTTACACCCTTGACGAACTGCAGAACGACATCACTGGCGGCCGTACTCCGGCGTCCTTCGAGCCGTCGATCGACTACGTCGTCACCAAGCTGCCACGCTTCGCCTTCGAGAAATTCCCGAAAGCCGACGCCCGCCTGACCACCCAGATGAAGTCCGTGGGTGAAGTCATGGCCATCGGCCGTACCTTCCAGGAATCCCTGCAGAAAGCCCTGCGCGGCCTGGAAGTCGGTGCTTGCGGTCTTGACCCTAAAGTCGACCTGGCCAGCCCGGAAGCCGCCGGCATCCTCAAGCGCGAGCTGACCGTGCCGGGTGCCGAGCGCATCTGGTACGTGGCTGACGCCATGCGTTCGGGTATGACCTGCGAAGAGATCTTCGCCCTGACCGGCATCGACATGTGGTTCCTGGTGCAGATGGAAGACCTGATCAAGGAAGAAGAGAAGGTCAAGACCCTGGCCCTGTCGGCGATCGACAAGGACTATATGCTGCGCCTCAAGCGCAAGGGCTTCTCGGACCAGCGTCTGGCCAAGCTGCTCGGCATCACCGACAAGAACCTGCGCCGTCACCGCCACAAGCTGGAAGTGTTCCCGGTGTACAAGCGCGTCGACACCTGCGCTGCCGAGTTCGCCACCGACACCGCCTACCTGTACTCCACCTACGAGGAAGAGTGCGAGGCCAACCCGTCGACCCGCGACAAGATCATGATCCTGGGTGGCGGCCCTAACCGTATCGGTCAAGGCATCGAGTTCGACTATTGCTGCGTACACGCGGCACTGGCACTGCGTGAAGACGGTTACGAGACCATCATGGTCAACTGCAACCCGGAAACCGTCTCCACCGACTACGACACCTCCGACCGCCTGTACTTCGAGCCGTTGACCCTGGAAGACGTGCTGGAAGTCTGCCGCGTCGAGAAGCCCAAGGGCGTCATCGTCCACTACGGCGGCCAGACCCCGCTGAAACTGGCTCGCGCCCTGGAAGAGGCCGGCGTACCGATCATCGGTACCAGCCCGGACGCCATCGACCGTGCCGAAGACCGTGAGCGCTTCCAGCAGATGGTTCAGCGCCTGAACCTGCTGCAGCCGCCAAACGCTACCGTGCGCAGCGAAGAAGAAGCCATCCGTGCCGCGGGCGGTATCGGTTACCCGCTGGTGGTGCGCCCTTCCTACGTACTGGGCGGCCGTGCGATGGAGATCGTCTACGAACTGGACGAGCTCAAGCGCTACCTGCGTGAAGCCGTGCAAGTGTCCAACGACAGCCCGGTACTGCTGGACCACTTCCTCAACTGCGCCATCGAGATGGACGTGGATGCGGTCTGCGACGGCACCGACGTGGTGATCGGCGCGATCATGCAGCACATCGAGCAGGCCGGCGTTCACTCCGGTGACTCGGCGTGCTCGCTGCCGCCGTACTCGCTGAGCAAGGACGTGCAGGACCAGGTTCGCGATCAGGTGCGCAAGATGGCCCTGGAGCTGGGCGTGGTTGGCCTGATGAACGTGCAGCTGGCCTTGCAGGGCGACAAGATCTACGTGATTGAAGTCAACCCGCGCGCCTCGCGTACCGTGCCGTTCGTGTCTAAGTGCATCGGCACTTCCCTGGCGATGATCGCTGCCCGCGTCATGGCTGGCAAAACCCTGAAAGAGCTGGGCTTCACCCAGGAAATCATCCCGAACTTCTACAGCGTCAAGGAAGCCGTCTTCCCGTTCGCCAAGTTCCCGGGGGTTGACCCGATCCTCGGCCCTGAGATGAAATCGACCGGTGAAGTCATGGGTGTCGGTGACAGCTTCGGTGAAGCGTTCGCCAAGGCTCAGATGGGTGCCAGCGAAGTGCTGCCAACGGGCGGTACCGCGTTCATCAGCGTACGTGACGACGACAAGCCGCAAGTGGCTGGCGTTGCCCGTGACCTGATCGCCCTGGGCTTCGAAGTGGTCGCTACTGCAGGTACCGCCAAGGTCATCGAGGCGGCCGGCCTGAAAGTGCGCCGCGTGAACAAGGTGACCGAAGGCCGTCCGCACGTGGTCGACATGATCAAGAACGACGAAGTGTCGTTGATCATCAACACCACCGAAGGCCGTCAGTCGATTGCCGATTCCTATTCGATTCGTCGCAATGCGTTGCAGCACAAGATCTACTGCACCACGACCATTGCGGCTGGTGAAGCCATCTGCGAAGCGCTGAAATTCGGCCCTGAAAAGACCGTTCGTCGCTTGCAGGATCTGCATGCAGGACTTAAAGCATGAGCATTACCAAGTATCCGATGACCGTCCAGGGCGCTCGCGCCCTGGAAGAGGAGCACCTGTTCCTGAGCAAGACCGAGCGCCCGCGCCTGAGCCAGGCCATTGGCGAAGCACGCGAACTGGGCGACCTCAAGGAAAATGCCGAATACCATGCCGCCCGTGAGGAGCAGGGTATGGTCGAGGCGCGTATCCGCGACATCGAAGGCCGTCTGCAGAACTCGGTAGTGATCGACGTGACCACTATCCCTCACACCGGCAAAGTGATTTTCGGCACCACTGTGGTGCTGGCCAACACTGAAACCGATGAAGAGGTGAGCTACCAGATCGTTGGTGAGGATGAAGCCGACGTGAAGCAAGGCAAGCTCTCGAGCGGCGCACCGATCGCCCGTGCCATCATCGGCAAGGAAGAAGGTGATACTGTCGTCGTCAAGACGCCAAGCGGCTCGGTCGAGTACGAGATTGTCGAAGTCAAGCACATCTGACCGGCGCCTGCGGGCGCCATCCCTTGAGGGGATCCTCTGGCAACTGGCCCAGGTTTTCTGGGTCGGTGGCCTTTGGGTGTTCCATGTTGGGCTGGTGCCTGCGCTCAAGGTCAGTGGCCTGGCACCTTTGCTGGTACAGGATATCGCCGGGCAGATTGACCGTTGGTTGATTGGCGTGGCGTTGCTCGGGCTGCTGACGCAGCTGGCAGTACTGGCGAGGGTCGATGGCCTGGCGGCCTGGTGGCGGCAATTTCGTGGCCAGATGCTGTTGCTGGGCTTTGCGGCCTGCGTGGGGTATTACACCTTGCGCTATGGCATCTCGGTCGGCGAGCGCTGGCAGATGTTCTGTTTTCTGGTTCTGGGTTTTTCCGGCATCGTGCTGGTGGCTCAACCGGTACCGGTCAGGGCGCGCCAAGCGCGCCACTGATCGGCGCCACCGTTACTTGTAGCGGTGGATGTTGGACAGCTGTTTGTTCGGCTGTGGGTTCTTGCGGTAGATCAGCGCTTTCTTGCCGATGGTCTGCACCAGCTCGGCGCGGCCGGCCTTGCACAGCTCTGCGATGGTCTCGGCGCGCTCTTCGCGATCTTCCGAGCGAATTTCGACCTTGATCAGCTCGTGGTCGACCAGTGCGCGCTCCAGTTCGGCGATCACGCCTTCATTCAAACCGTTGCCAGCAACGATCAGGACCGGTTTCAGGTCATGACCAATGGATTTGTATTGCTTCTTCTGCTCGTTATTGAGCGGCATAATCTGACCCTTTCCGTCTGATTCTGTAAAATTGACGGGCATTTTACCCGAGGGCCTGTGGCTCCGCCCAGTCAAACACGACGCATATCATCGAGGTGCCCCGTGGTACAACGTTCCAAAAGCAGCGCTAACTGGCTGCGAGAGCATTTTAACGACCCTTTTGTTAAGCAGGCGCAGAAGGATGGCTACCGCTCGCGTGCGAGCTACAAACTGCTTGAGATCCAGGAGAAAGACCGCCTGATCCGCCCAGGCATGAGCGTGATCGACCTGGGCGCGGCGCCGGGTGGCTGGTCGCAGGTGACCAGTCGTCTGATTGGTGGCCAGGGCCGTCTGATCGCTTCGGACATTCTGGAAATGGACTCGATCCCGGACGTTACCTTCATCCAGGGCGACTTCACCCAGGATGAGGTCCTGCAGCAGATCCTCGATGCGGTCGGTGATTCGCACGTAGACCTTGTGATTTCCGACATGGCCCCCAATATGAGTGGTACGCCTGAGGTGGACATGCCGCGCGCCATGTTCCTCTGTGAGTTGGCCCTGGACCTGGCAACCCGTGTGCTCAAGCCCGGCGGTGATTTTCTGATCAAGATTTTCCAGGGCGAAGGCTTTGACATGTACCTGAAGGATGTGCGCACCAAGTTCGACAAGGTGCAGATGCGCAAGCCGTCCTCTTCGCGGGATCGCTCGCGTGAACAGTACCTGTTGGGTAAGGGTTTCAAGGGCGCTTGAATGGCGTGCTGCGGGGTGATCGATAGTTATTTCCAATCGGCCGCCCCGTCTGGATTGTCCGAACTTCGTGTAGTCTAGATTTCACAAAGGGTTACAGACGGTGCCTGCGGTTGCGTAGGTAATGTAGTAAGTTAGGGCGATGAATATCATGCGAGGCACGGCTGCGTCGTGCGCCGGCCTCAGAGGGTAGCGAATTGAACGACATGGCAAAGAATCTGATCCTGTGGTTGATCATCGCAGCTGTCCTGGTGACAGTGATGAACAACTTCTCCAGCCCTAACGAGCCGCAGACCCTCAACTACTCCGACTTCATCCAGCAGGTCAAGGATGGCAAGGTCGAGCGTGTGACCGTCGACGGCTACATCATTACCGGCAAGCGCGCCGACGGCGACAGCTTCAAGACCGTTCGCCCGGCCATTACCGATAACGGCCTGATCGGCGACCTGGTCGACAATAACGTGGTCGTCGAAGGCAAGCAGCCCGAGCAGCAGAGCATCTGGACTCAGCTGCTGGTGGCGAGCTTCCCGATCCTGGTGATCATTGCCGTGTTCATGTTCTTCATGCGCCAGATGCAGGGCGGCGCAGGCGGCAAGGGCGGGCCGATGAGTTTCGGCAAGAGCAAGGCGCGCCTGTTGTCCGAAGACCAGGTCAAGACCACTTTGGCTGACGTTGCAGGTTGCGACGAGGCCAAGGAAGAAGTCGGCGAGCTGGTCGAGTTCCTGCGCGACCCGGGCAAGTTCCAGCGCCTGGGCGGCCGCATCCCGCGTGGCGTATTGATGGTCGGCCCACCGGGTACCGGTAAGACCTTGCTGGCCAAGGCCATTGCCGGCGAAGCCAAGGTGCCTTTCTTCACCATTTCCGGTTCGGACTTCGTCGAGATGTTCGTCGGTGTGGGTGCCAGCCGTGTGCGCGACATGTTCGAGCAGGCCAAAAAGCACGCCCCATGCATTATCTTCATCGACGAGATCGACGCCGTTGGTCGCCACCGTGGCGCCGGCATGGGCGGTGGTCACGACGAGCGTGAGCAGACCCTCAACCAGTTGCTGGTCGAGATGGACGGCTTTGAAATGAACGATGGCATCATCGTCATCGCCGCCACCAACCGTCCGGACGTACTGGACCCGGCCCTGCTGCGTCCTGGCCGCTTCGACCGCCAGGTGGTGGTCGGCCTGCCAGACATCCGTGGTCGTGAGCAGATCCTCAAGGTTCACATGCGCAAGGTTCCGATCGGCGAGAACGTCAACCCGGCAGTCATTGCCCGTGGTACTCCAGGCTTCTCCGGTGCTGACCTTGCCAACCTGGTCAACGAAGCTTCGCTGTTCGCTGCGCGCTCCAACAAGCGCCTGGTCGAGATGAAAGAGTTCGAACTGGCCAAAGACAAGATCATGATGGGCGCCGAGCGCAAGACCATGGTCATGTCCGAGAAGGAAAAACAGAACACCGCCTACCACGAGGCCGGTCACGCCATCGTTGGTCGCCTGGTGCCTGAGCATGACCCGGTTTACAAGGTCTCGATCATCCCGCGCGGTCGCGCCCTGGGTGTGACCATGTTCCTGCCCGAGGAAGACCGTTACAGCCTGTCCAAGCGTGCGCTGATCAGCCAGATCTGCTCGCTGTACGGTGGCCGTATCGCCGAGGAAATGACCTTGGGCTTCGACGGTGTTACCACCGGTGCCTCGAACGACATCATGCGTGCCAGCCAGATTGCCCGGAACATGGTCACCAAGTGGGGCCTGTCCGAGAAGCTCGGCCCGCTGATGTATGCCGAAGAAGAGGGCGAGGTTTTCCTCGGCCGCAGCGCCGGCAGCCAGCACGCCAGTGTTTCTGGCGAAACGGCCAAGCTGATCGACTCGGAAGTGCGCAGCATCATCGACCAGTGCTACGCCACTGCCAAGCAGCTGCTGACCGACAACCGCGACAAGCTCGATGCCATGGCCGAAGCGCTGATGAAGTACGAGACCATCGACGCCGACCAGATCGACGACATCATGTCCGGTCGTACGCCTCGCGAACCGCGTGACTGGGATGACGACAAGACTTCGGGCACGCCTGCTGCCCAGAATGATCGCCCTGAATCGCCGATCGGCGGCCCAGCGGCTCAACACTAAGGGCATCTATGAGCTCTAAGCTGTACCCGACCCGGTTGCCTTGCGGCAACCGGGTTCTTGATTTGTCCCGTACCCATGTCATGGGTATCCTCAATATCACCCCCGATTCCTTCTCTGATGGCGGGCGCTTCAGTCAGCGCGACGAGGCCCTACGTCATGCAGAAGCCATGGTTGCGGCGGGCGCGACGCTGATCGACATCGGCGGCGAATCGACGCGCCCCGGCGCCCGTGCGGTCTCGGTGACCGAGGAGCTCGAGCGTGTGGCGCCGATGGTCGAGGCAATCAACAGTCGCCTTGATGTGGTCATTTCGGTCGATACCTCAACGCCTGCCGTCATGCGTGAGTCGGCTCGCCTCGGTGCTGGCCTGATCAACGACGTGCGTGCGCTGGAGCGTGATGGCGCCCTCGATGCCGCTGCAGATACCGGGCTGCCGGTGTGCCTGATGCACATGCGCGGCGAGCCGGGGAACATGCAGGACGACCCGCATTACGAGGATGTGACCGCCGATGTAACGCGCTATCTTGAACAGCGGATGGCTTCTTGCGCAGCAGCGGGTATCGGTGCCGAACGCATCATCCTCGACCCGGGTTTCGGGTTCGCCAAGACACTGGCGCATAACCTGAGCCTGTTCAAGCATATGGAAGCACTTTACAGTCTCGGGCGCCCGTTGTTGGTGGGTGTTTCACGCAAGAGCATGATCGGCCTGACGCTGGATCGTCCGGTTGGTGAGCGGCTGTACGGCAGCCTGGCGCTGGCGGCCTTGGCCATGACCAAGGGTGCCAGCATTCTGCGCGTCCATGATGTGGCCGAGACCGCCGATGTGGTGCGCATGATTGCTGCGGTACAGAACGCCGAATAAGAACATTGGAGTCCCTATGAGCAGAAAATACTTTGGTACCGACGGCATCCGTGGCCGCGTCGGCGAATACCCGATCACCCCTGACTTCATGCTGAAGCTGGGCTGGGCGGCGGGCATGGCCTTCCGCAAGCAGGGTAACTGCCGCGTGTTGGTGGGCAAGGACACGCGCATTTCCGGTTACATGTTCGAGTCCGCGCTCGAGGCGGGCCTTTCTGCTGCAGGTGCTGACGTCTTGCTGCTCGGGCCGATGCCTACCCCGGCCATCGCCTACCTGACCCGTACCTTCCATGCTGAAGCGGGTATCGTCATCAGTGCTTCGCACAACCCGCACGATGACAACGGTATCAAGTTCTTCTCAGGCCAGGGCACCAAGCTGCCCGACGAAATCGAGCTGATGATCGAGGAGCTTCTTGACCAGCCGATGACGGTGGTCGGCTCGAGCAAGCTGGGCAAGGTCTCGCGTATCAACGATGCCGCTGGCCGCTACATTGAGTTTTGCAAGAGCAGTGTGCCGTCCAGCACCGGCTTCGAAGGGCTCAAGCTGGTGGTCGACTGCGCCCATGGCGCCACCTACAAAGTCGCGCCGAGCGTGTTCCGCGAGCTGGGTGCCGAAGTGACGGTGCTGCATGCGCAGCCTGACGGCCTGAACATCAACGAAAGCTGCGGCTCGACCCACATCGAGTCGCTGCAGGCGGCAGTGCTGGTCGGTCACGCCGACTTGGGCATTGCCTTCGACGGTGATGGTGACCGGGTGTTGATGGTCGATCATACCGGCGCGATCGTCGATGGCGACGAGCTGCTGTTCATCATCGCCCGGGACCTGCACGAGCGGGGCAAGCTGCAGGGCGGGGTGGTCGGTACGCTGATGAGTAACCTGGGCCTGGAGCTTGCACTCAAGGACCTGGACATTCCTTTCGTGCGGGCCAAGGTTGGCGACCGTTACGTCATGGCCGAGCTGCTGGAGCGCGGCTGGCTGGTGGGGGGTGAAAACTCCGGGCATGTCGTGTGCTGCAACCACACCACCACCGGTGATGCGATCATTGCCGCACTGCAGGTACTGCTGGCGCTCAAGCGCCGCGGCGAGACCCTGGCGCAGGCTCGCCAGGCCTTGCGCAAGTGCCCGCAGGTGTTGATCAATGTTCGCTTCGGGGCCAGCAAGGTCGACCCCCTGGAACATCCGGCTGTCAAGGAGGCCAGTGCCAAGGTTACCGAGGACATGGCAGGGCGTGGGCGTGTGCTGTTGCGCAAGTCGGGCACCGAGCCGTTGGTGCGGGTGATGGTTGAAGGTGACGATGAAAGCCAGGTGCGCACGCATGCCGAAGCCCTGGCCAAACTGGTCGCTGAAGTTTGTGTCTGAATTGGGCTTGCCAGCGCAGATCTGGTTGGGTAAGATCTGCGCCCACTTTGACCGACGAGGTAAAGCATGCGTCGCCCCATGGTAGCTGGTAACTGGAAGATGCACGGTACCCGCGCCAGCGTCGCTGAGCTGACTCAGGGCTTGGGCAATATGCTCATTCCCGAAGGTATCGAAGTCGCGGTTTTTCCTCCGGCCCTGTTCATCAATGAAGTCATTGATGGCCTGAAAGGCAAAGGAATCATCGTTGGAGCACAGAATTCTGCAGTACAGCCCGAACAGGGTGCGCTGACTGGTGAAGTTGCACCGAGTCAGTTGGCTGAAGTGGGTTGCAAGTTGGTGTTGATTGGTCACTCCGAACGTCGCCAGGTTATCGGTGAAAGTGAAGAAGTGCTTAATCGCAAGTTTGCAGCTGCTCAGAAAAGTGGTTTGACGCCGGTGCTCTGCATAGGGGAAACTCTACAAGAGCGCGAAGCAGGCAAGACGCTTGAAGTTGTAGGGCGTCAACTAAGCAGTGTTATCGACGCGTTCGGTATTGCCGCTTTTGCCAATGCAGTAATTGCCTATGAGCCTGTATGGGCCATCGGTACAGGTTTGACGGCCTCGCCGCAGCAAGCTCAGGATGTGCATGCAGCCATCCGTAAGCAGTTGGCAGCGAAGGACGCCGAAGTTGCGCAAAATGTGCAGCTTCTCTACGGCGGTAGCGTGAAGGCGGCCAATGCGGCCGAACTGTTCGGCATGCCGGATATTGATGGGGGGCTCATTGGTGGAGCATCCCTGAACGCAGACGAATTCGGTGCAATTTGTCGCGCCGCAGGAAACTGAACAAATGCTGGAAACAGTCATCGTTGTTTTTCATCTGTTGGCAGCGCTGTCGCTTGTAGTGCTGGTGCTGTTGCAACAGGGTAAGGGTGCGGAAGCAGGTGCATCTTTCGGCGCAGGTGCTTCAAATACTGTGTTCGGAAGCCAAGGTTCTGCTACCTTCCTGAGTAAATTCACTGCTATACTTGCTGCCACTTTCTTTTTGACAGCACTTGGGTTAGGATACTTCGCCAAGCAACAAGCTCACCAGCTTGGTCAGGCGGGACTTCCGGATCCAGCGGTGTTGGAAGTAAAGCAGCCAAAGCCGGCAGTAAATGATGATGTACCGGTGCTCCAGGAGCAGAAGAGCGAAACCACCCCAGCGGGTGACGTACCTCCTCCAGCCGAAGAGCAGAAGTAACGGGTTTCAAGAAGTAATATTGCCGAGGTGGTGGAATTGGTAGACACGCAACCTTGAGGTGGTTGTGCCCATAGGGTGTAGGGGTTCGAGTCCCCTTCTCGGTACCAATTAAAGCTTGAGAGCCCGCTTTAGCGGGCTTTCTTGCAGGTGGAGGTTAGATTGACCCAGCGACGGGTTCAGTCTTATACTTTCGCCCCAGCTTTGTCGCGGGGTGGAGCAGCTTGGTAGCTCGTCGGGCTCATAACCCGAAGGTCGTTGGTTCAAATCCAGCCCCCGCAACCAGCTTCAGCGGAGCCCCTTTTCAGGGGCTTTTTGCTAGCCGAACAGTTTACGGCGTCGTTGTCCAACGGCGCTTTCAGGGATGGGCGCTTCGCCCATTTTTTATTTGCACAGCATGCACGAGGGGGTTCAGGTGTCGAGCAAGCTAGAACAGTTGCAGGCCTTGTTGGCCCCGGTGGTCGAGGGTCTGGGCTATCAATGCTGGGGGATCGAGTACGTTTCCCAGGGTAAGCATTCGGTATTGCGCATCTATATCGACAAGGAAGGCGGCATTCTGGTGGAAGACTGTGAAGCGGTCAGCCGTCAGGCCAGCGCCATTCTTGATGTGGAAGATCCGATCAGCAGTGAATATACCCTTGAGGTGTCCTCTCCAGGCATGGATCGCCCGCTGTTCACGCTGGAACAGTTTGCCTCGCATGCCGGCGAACAAGTGAAGATCAAGCTGCGTACGCCCTTCGAGGGTCGTCGTAACTTCCAGGGCCTTCTCCGCGGTGTGGAGGAGCAGGATGTGGTGGTCCAGGTGGACAGTCATGAGTTCCTGTTGCCGATCGACTCGATCGACAAGGCCAATATTATTCCCAGTTTTGACTGAGACGTGCCGGGCCCGGCGGACTATCCGGGCCCAATGGCTTGCGCAAGGCGAGGCGTACGATGAGCAAAGAAGTACTGCTGGTTGTTGAATCGGTATCCAACGAAAAAGGTGTACCGCCCGGCGTCATTTTCGAAGCGCTGGAAGTGGCCTTGGCTACTGCAACCAAAAAACGTTTTGAAGACGAAGTCGACCTGCGTGTGGAAATCAACCGCCACACCGGTAGCTACGAGACCTTCCGTCGCTGGACCGTGGTCGACGAAGCCGATCTGGACGATCCGGCAATCGAGACCTGGCTGGCCAAGATCCACGAGACTCACCCTGAAGCCAAGGTGGGTGACGTGATCGAGGAGAAGATCGAGTCCATCGAATTCGGTCGTATCGCCGCCCAGACCGCCAAGCAGGTCATCGTGCAGAAGGTCCGTGAGGCCGAGCGCGCCCAGGTGGTCGATGCCTACCGCGAACGCGTTGGCGAGATCATCTCCGGTACTGTCAAGAAGGTTACCCGCGACAACGTCATCGTCGACCTGGGCAACAACGCCGAGGCGCTGCTGGCTCGCGAAGACATCATTCCACGTGAGACCTTCCGGGTTGGCGTGCGCTTGCGTGCGCTGCTCAAGGAAATCCGCACCGAGAACCGCGGTCCGCAGCTGATCCTGTCGCGCACCGCGCCACAGATGCTGATCGAACTGTTCCGCATCGAAGTGCCGGAAATCGCAGAAGGCCTCATTGAAGTCATGGCCGCTTCCCGTGATCCGGGATCGCGTGCCAAGATCGCCGTCCGCTCCAAGGACAAGCGCATCGACCCGCAGGGTGCCTGTATCGGCATGCGCGGTTCGCGCGTCCAGGCCGTATCCGGCGAGCTGGGTGGCGAGCGTGTGGATATCGTCCTGTGGGACGAGAACCCGGCGCAATTTGTCATCAACGCCATGTCGCCGGCTGAAGTCGCGGCGATCATCGTTGACGAAGATGCCCATGCCATGGACATCGCCGTTGCCGAGGACAACCTGGCCCAGGCCATTGGCCGTGGTGGTCAGAACGTTCGCCTGGCCAGTCAGTTGACCGGCTGGACCCTGAACGTGATGACCGAGAAGGACATCCAGGCCAAACAGCAGGCGGAAACCGGTGACATCCTGCGCAACTTCATCGAGGAACTGGAAGTCGACGAGGAGCTGGCCCAAGTGCTGGTCGACGAAGGCTTTACCAGCCTTGAAGAAATTGCCTACGTACCGTTGGAAGAAATGCTCAACATCGATGGCTTTGACGAGGATATCGTCAATGAGCTCCGCGCTCGAGCCAAGGACCGTTTGTTGACCAAGGCCATCGCTACCGAAGAAAAACTGGCAGACGCCCATCCGGCCGAAGACCTGCTCTCCCTTGAGGGCATGGACAAGGACCTGGCGGCGGAACTGGCGGTGCGCGGCGTGGTTAACCGCGAAGACCTGGCCGAGCAGTCGATTGACGACCTGCTCGACATCGACGGCATCGACCAAGAGCGTGCCGGCAAGTTGATCATGGCCGCCCGAGCCCACTGGTTCGAGTAATTAGGCGCGGCCTGAGGAGAGAAGTGCATGACGCAAGTCACGGTGAAAGAACTGGCCCAAGAGGTCGAGGCACCGGTAGAGCGCCTGCTGCAGCAGATGCGTGAGGCAGGTCTGCCGCACACCGACGCCGGTCAGGTAGTGACCGACAATGAGAAGCAGACTCTGCTGACCCATTTGAAGAGCAGCCACAAGAGCAAGGCGGAAGAGCCGCGCAAGATTACCTTGCAGCGCAAGACCACCAGCACCCTGCGTGTCGCCGGTAGCAAAAGCATCAGCGTAGAAGTACGCAAGAAGAAAGTATTCGTTCAGCGCAGCCCTGAAGAGATTCAGGCTGAGCAGAAACGTGAGCAGGACGAGCGCCGTGCGGCTGAAAATGCCGCGCGTGACAAGGTCGACGCCGACGTTCGCCAGCGTAACGAAGAGCAGGCTCGTCGCCACGCGACCGCTACTGCTGCCGCTGCGCCGGCTGCCAAGGCCGAGCCGGCACCGGCTGCTGCTGCTCCGGCACCAGCACCGGCGGTCGCTAACGCCCCGGCTTCCGAAGACGCTGCAGCCCGTGCTGCCGAGCGCAAGAAGGACGAGACCCGTCGCAACGAAAGCCGTACTCGCGATGACGACCGTCGCCGTGGCGAGGCGCCACGTGTGTCGATCAAGGTCAAGGTGAAGGAGAAAGAAAAGGCTCCGACCCCTCGCGCCGCTCCGCGCACCACCGACGAAGAGAGCGATGGCGCTCGCCGTGGTCGTGGTGGCAAGGGCAAGCTGAAGAAGCGTAACCAGCATGGCTTCCAGAACCCGACCGGTCCGGTCATCCGTGACGTGACCATCGGCGAGACCATCACCGTCTCGGAGCTTGCGCAGCAGATGTCGGTCAAGGCCGCTGAAGTCGTCAAGTTCATGTTCAAGATGGGCACTCCGGTCACCATCAACCAGGTGCTCGACCAGGAAACCGCTCAGCTGATCGCAGAAGAGCTGGGCCACAAGGTCACCCTGGTCAGCGATACCGCCCTGGAAGATTCCCTGGCCGAATCGCTGAAGTTCGAAGGCCAGGCCGAGTCGCGTGCACCGGTCGTTACCGTCATGGGTCACGTTGACCATGGCAAGACCTCGCTGCTCGACTATATCCGTCGTGCCAAGGTTGCCGCTGGCGAAGCCGGTGGTATCACCCAGCACATCGGTGCCTACCACGTGGAAACCGACCGCGGCATGGTCACCTTCCTCGATACCCCAGGCCACGCTGCGTTCACTCAGATGCGTGCCCGTGGTGCCAAGGCGACCGACATCGTCATCCTGGTGGTGGCGGCGGACGATGGCGTGATGCCACAGACCCGTGAAGCCGTTCAGCATGCCAAGGCAGCTGGCGTCCCTCTGGTGGTTGCGGTGAACAAGATCGACAAGCCTGGTGCTGACCTCGATCGCATCCGTAACGAGCTGTCTGTCGAAGGCGTCACCTCCGAGGAATGGGGTGGTGACACGCCGTTCGTCAAGGTTTCGGCGAAGATGGGTACGGGCGTCGACGAACTGCTTGAAGCCGTATTGCTGCAGGCCGAAGTCCTCGAGTTGACGGCCACTCCGACCGCGCCTGGTCGTGGTGTGGTTGTCGAATCGCGCCTGGACAAGGGCCGCGGCCCGGTGGCGACCATCCTGGTTCAGGACGGTACCCTGCGTCAGGGCGACATGGTCCTGTGCGGCTCCAACTATGGCCGCGTGCGTGCCATGCTGGACGAGAACGGCAAGCCTGTTAAGGAAGCCGGCCCGTCGATCCCGGTCGAAATCCTCGGCCTGGATGGCACTCCGGAAGCCGGTGACGAGCTGTCCGTGGTTGCCGACGAGAAGAAGGCCCGCGAGGTTGCACTGTTCCGTCAGGGCAAATACCGCGAGGTCAAGCTGGCCCGTGCTCACGCCGGCAAGCTTGAAAACATCTTCGAGACCATGGGTCAGGAAGAGAAGAAGACCCTCAACATCGTCCTCAAGACCGACGTGCGCGGTTCCCTGGAAGCACTTCAGGGTTCGCTCGGCGGCCTGGGCAACGACGAAGTTCAGGTTCGCGTGATCGGTGGCGGCGTCGGTGGTATCACCGAGAGCGATGCCAACCTGGCGCTGGCGTCCAATGCGGTGCTGTTCGGCTTCAACGTGCGTGCCGATGCCGGTGCGCGCAAGATCGTCGAGCAGGAAGGTCTGGATATGCGTTACTACAACGTGATCTACGACATCATCGAAGACGTCAAGAAGGCCCTGACCGGCATGCTCGGCAGCGATGTTCGCGAGAACATCCTGGGTGTGGCCGAAGTGCGTGACGTGTTCCGTTCGCCGAAGTTCGGCGCCATCGCTGGCTGTATGGTCATCGAGGGTACCGTGTACCGCAACCGTCCGATCCGCGTACTGCGCGACGACGTGGTCATCTTCGAAGGCGAGCTGGAATCGCTGCGTCGTTTCAAGGACGACGCTGCAGAAGTGCGTTCGGGCATGGAGTGCGGTATTGGCGTCAAGAGCTACAACGACGTCAAGGTCGGCGACAAGATCGAAGTCTTCGAGAAAGTCCAGGTTGCTCGTACCCTTTAAGGGCGAGCAGGGTGTCGGCCCCCGCCCCAGGGCGGTGGGCAGCCCCTCAGTAGGTAGCGCCCGGTCAGGCTTCAGCCTGACCGGGCGTTTGCCGCTTTAAGTTACAGGTAGCAAGAATGGCCAAAGAATACAGCCGTACCCAACGTATCGGTGATCAGATGCAGCGCGAGCTGGCAGAACTGATCCGCCGTGAAGTCAAGGACCCACGCGTCGGCCTGGTGACCATCACCGCCGTCGACGTCAGTCGCGACCTGGGCCATGCCAAGGTCTTCATCACCGTCATGGGTGAAGAAACGCCGGACGCAGTGCAGCAATCGCTCAAGGCGCTGAACAGCGCTGCCAGCTTCCTGCGCCTGCACCTGGGCCGCTCGATGCAGCTGCGCAGCGTGCCGCAGTTGCACTTCCATTTCGATGAGAGCGTCAGCCGTGGTGTCCACCTGTCGGCGCTGATCGAGCGTGCAGTGGCCGAAGACCGCCTGCACAAGGATACCGACGAGCAGGACACCAAGGAGTAACCGGTGGCCCAGGTCAAACGTATCCGCCGCAACGTCAGCGGCATCATCCTGCTCGACAAGCCACTGGGGTTCACCTCCAACGCCGCACTGCAGAAAGTGCGCTGGTTGCTCAACGCGGAAAAGGCCGGCCACACCGGCAGCCTCGACCCGTTGGCCACCGGCGTGCTGCCGCTGTGCTTCGGCGAAGCGACCAAGTTTTCGCAGTACCTGCTCGATTCCGACAAGGGCTACGAAACCGTCATGCAGCTGGGGCAGACTACCAATACTGCCGATGCTGAAGGCGAGGTCCTGCAAACCCGTGAAGTGACCGTTGGTCGTGCCGACATCGAGGCGCTACTGCCACGTTTTCGCGGCCCGATCAGCCAGATACCGCCGATGTACTCGGCGCTCAAGCGTGACGGTCAGCCGCTTTACAAGCTGGCACGTGCAGGAGAGGTAGTGGAGCGCGAGGCGCGTTCTGTTACTATTAACCGCTTGGAGTTGCTCGAGTGCGAAGGCACCCGTGCACGGCTGAGCGTAGGATGCAGCAAAGGCACCTATATCCGCACCCTGGTGGAGGATATCGGCGAGGCCCTCGGCTGTGGCGCCTATGTTGCCGAGCTGCGCAGGACCCACGCCGGGCCCTTCGAGCTGGCCCAGACCGTGACCCTCGAGGAACTCGAACAGGCCCACGCCGAAGGCGGCAACGAAGCGCTCGATCGCTTCCTCATGCCTTCGGACAGTGGCCTGCAGGACTGGCCGCTGATCGGCTTGTCCGAACACAGCGCGTTCTACTGGCTGCATGGCCAGGCGGTACGTGCTCCGGACGCGCCGCAATTTGGCATGGTCCGGGTACAGGATCACAATGGTCGTTTCATCGGTATCGGTGAAGTGAGCGAAGACGGGCGTATTGCGCCGCGTCGACTGATTCGGTCGGAATGATCGAAACCGCAGGCTTCGGCTCATGCTGTGGCCTGCGGATACAAGGGTGGCTGTCAGTAGGCACGGTCACACCTTTTTTATTAATACAGGGATTTGTCCCTGGCCTATTGGACCCGCTTGCGGGTTCCGTTATCAGGAGAAGCCACATGGCCCTCAGCGTTGAAGAAAAAGCTCAAATCGTTACCGACTTCCAGCAAGCTGCTGGTGACACTGGTAGCCCGGAAGTTCAGGTCGCTCTGCTGACCGCGAACATCAACAAGCTGCAAGGCCACTTCAAGGCCAACGGTAAAGACCACCACTCGCGTCGTGGCCTGATCCGCATGGTTAACCAGCGTCGTAAGCTGCTGGACTACCTGAAGGGCAAAGACACCACTCGTTACAGCGCCCTGATCGGTCGCCTGGGCCTGCGTCGCTAATAGCGGCCTGGTCAGTGGTGTGCATGGCGTGTCGCATGCTTCGCCAGCGCTGCTTGGCAGCGTTTGCGTCGGACACGCCACGCGTATCTTCGAGGTTGGCAGCCTGGCAACGCCGAGCGGTTTTTTCCGCTCGGCGCCAGGCTCCCAGCCTCGTGTTGTATCTGGACGGTCAATGGGGCCGATTCCCCGTTCTGCCCAAGAATTCGCAAGAAACCAGTTCCCCCAGAGCCACTGAAAAAAGGTAGGAAACCGTGAACCCGGTAATCAAGAAATTCCAGTTCGGTCAATCGACCGTTACTCTCGAAACGGGCCGCATTGCCCGTCAGGCAACCGGCGCCGTGCTGGTTACCGTCGACAACGATGTCACCGTGCTGGTGACCGTGGTCGGTGCCAAGCAGGCCGATCCAGGCAAGGGCTTCTTCCCTCTGTCGGTCCACTACCAGGAAAAGACCTACGCCGCCGGCAAGATCCCGGGTGGCTTCTTCAAGCGCGAAGGCCGTCCTTCCGAGAAAGAGACGCTGACCTCGCGCCTGATCGACCGTCCGATCCGCCCGCTGTTCCCTGAAGGCTTCATGAACGAAGTCCAGGTCGTCTGCACCGTGGTATCGACCAGCAAGAAGACCGATCCGGACATCGCTGCGATGATCGGTACCTCGGCTGCGCTGGCCATCTCCGGCATCCCGTTCGAAGGCCCGATCGGCGCTGCCCGTGTTGCCTTCCACGAAAGCACCGGCTACCTGCTGAACCCGACTTACGAGCAACTGGCTGCCTCGAGCCTGGACATGGTCGTTGCCGGTACTTCCGACGCCGTGCTGATGGTTGAGTCGGAAGCCCAAGAGCTGACCGAAGACCAGATGCTGGGCGCTGTACTGTTCGCTCACGACGAATTCCAGGCCGTTATCCAGGCTGTCAAAGAGCTGGCTGCCGAAGCTGCCAAGCCGACCTGGGACTGGAAACCTGCCGTTGCCAACACCGAGCTGTTCAACGCCATTCGCGCTGAATTCGGCGAAGCCGTTTCGCAGGGCTACACCATCACCGTCAAGGCCGACCGCTACGCGCGCCTGGGCGAGCTGCGCGACCAGGCGATCGCCAAGTTCTCCGGTGAAGAAGGCCAGCCATCGGCCAGCGAAGTAAAAGAAATCTTCGGTGAGATCGAATACCGCACCGTTCGCGAAAACATCGTCAACGGCAAGCCGCGTATCGATGGTCGTGACACCAAGACCGTTCGCCCGCTGAACATCGAAGTCGGCGTTCTGCCGAAGACGCACGGTTCGGCACTGTTCACCCGTGGTGAAACCCAGGCCCTGGTCGTCGCGACCCTGGGTACTGCCCGTGACGCCCAGCTGCTGGACACCCTCGAAGGCGAGAAGAAAGACCCCTTCATGCTGCACTACAACTTCCCGCCGTTCTCGGTGGGCGAGTGTGGTCGCATGGGCGGTGCTGGCCGTCGTGAAATCGGTCACGGCCGCCTGGCCCGCCGTTCGGTACAGGCCATGCTGCCTGCCGCTGACGTGTTCCCGTACACCATCCGTGTTGTGTCGGAAATCACCGAGTCCAACGGTTCCAGCTCCATGGCGTCGGTCTGCGGTGCTTCCCTGGCACTGATGGATGCCGGTGTACCGATGAAGGCACCGGTGGCCGGTATCGCCATGGGCCTGGTCAAGGAAGGCGAGAAGTTCGCAGTCCTGACCGACATCCTGGGTGATGAAGACCACCTGGGCGACATGGACTTCAAGGTTGCCGGTACTGCCAAAGGCGTTACCGCACTGCAGATGGACATCAAGATCAACGGCATCACCGAAGAGATCATGGAAATCGCCCTGGGCCAGGCCCTGGAAGCGCGCCTGAACATCCTCGGCCAGATGAACCAGATCATTGGCCAGTCGCGTACCGAGCTGTCGGCCAACGCCCCGACCATGATCGCGATGAAGATCGACACCGACAAGATCCGTGACGTCATCGGTAAAGGCGGCGCCACCATCCGCGCCATCTGCGAAGAGACCAAAGCTTCGATCGATATCGAAGACGATGGCTCGATCAAGATCTTCGGCGAAACCAAAGAAGCTGCAGAAGCCGCGCGTCAGCGCGTTCTGGGCATCACCGCTGAAGCCGAGATCGGCAAGATCTACGTGGGCAAGGTCGAGCGTATCGTCGACTTCGGCGCCTTCGTCAACATCCTGCCTGGCAAGGACGGCCTGGTACACATCTCCATGCTCAGCGATGCGCGCGTAGAGAAAGTGACCGATATTCTGAAAGAAGGTCAGGAAGTCGAAGTGCTGGTACTGGACGTGGACAACCGCGGCCGTATCAAGCTGTCGATCAAAGACGTTGCCGCGGCCAAGGCCTCGGGCGTCTAAGCGCCCTGCAACGTTGTATAAAAAGGGCCCTTAGCGGGCCCTTTTTTATTGTCTGCACGGAACCTTTTGCACACTTGCATCTTGCACGCAGATTTATCTCGCAGGTTGCAATTTGCACGATTGATGACTTGTTGTGATTTTAGTAAGTAGTTGATATGCAAGGAAAAAATTAAATATTAAAACCTGGCACAGCCCGTGCAACTACCTTCATACCTGCCGCCAGGACATACGGCGCAGACCTTTCGAAAAACAGGAGTGACTCACATGAAGAAGTTCGCCATTGCTGCCGCTACTGCTACTGCTACTGCCCTGACCCTGACCATGGCTAATGGTGCGTTCGCCGCCGAGCCTGTCCAGGCTCCAGTCATGCTGGCTGCCAACGACACTGTGGACAACATGCAACAGGAAGGCTCCGACACTTGGATCACCACCAAAGTCAAAGCTGACCTGATGACTGAAAAAGGCGTTCCAGGCAGTGACATCAAAGTCGAAACCAGCCAAGGCGTCGTGTCGCTGTCTTCTGACGTGAAGGTCACCGATTCTCAGAAAGAAGAAGCGGTCCGCATTGCCAAGAACATCAAGGGCGTCAAGAGCGTCATGTCTGATGGTCTGAAGTCCGAATAAGGAATGTCCCGTCGGCCAAAGGATCTGGCCACCTTTCAAAACAGCCCCGGCCTTGGCCGGGGCTTTTCGTTACCGCTCAATTCGCTGGGTTACGCGCGATAACGTTGCTTTCGAAATACTCCTGCTCGGCGATCAGAGGCTCTACAAGGGGGCGGCTGTCACGAAAGTGCGCAGTGCGGGTATGCGCTTCATATGCCTCGTCGTCGCGGTAGATTTCGTACAGGTAGATTACCTCCGGATCGACCCGGTCCTGTGACACATCGAACACCAGGCACCCGGGTTCCGTGGCCACGGAGGCGGCAGCGTTTACCTTGATGGCCGTGAGAAAGCGTTCGGCGCAACCAGGCTTGACGCGCGTCTTGATGAACAAGCTATACACATGAAGCTCCTTTTGTTTTAAATTCTATTATGAATTGTATACAAAAATGGAGTCGCGCTAATGTCTGAATTACCTGCACGCCCCGGTCGTCTCAATGGCCTGCGCCATATCGCCCTGCTGGTGCCCAACCTTGAAGAGTGCGAGCGTTTCTATGTCGATGTGCTGGGCATGGAGGTGTTGAATCGAGCCAACGAGGATCTGGTCTACTTGACGTGTGGTAACGACAACCTCTCGCTGGGGCGGGGGGCAGGGGCTGCCAATGGCCTGCAGACGCTGGATCACTACGGCTTCATCGTCGACAGCGTGGAGGAATTGGAGGCCTGGTATCAGTACTTCAAGGCTCGTGGGGTGACCTTGCTGGACCGGCCTTTCAATCATGGGGATGGCGCGCGCAGCTTCCACTTGCTGGACCCGGCAGGCAACAAGGTGCAGCCGCTGTACCACCCGGCGGTATCCGGGCAGCGGCTTTCGTAGGAGCGGCCTTGCGTCGCGAAAGGGCTGCGCAGCAGTCCCAGGATAGCTGTGGCGCCGCTGATATCCTGGGGCCGCTTTGCGGCCCTTTCGCGACGCAAGGCCGCTCCTACAGGGCGCGTCAGGGCAGAAATTGTTTACTCAGCATCCAGATGCATCGGCGTAATCACCCGGCCATCTGATTCAGCCTGCCCCAGCGTGGTATCGATGAAATACACCCGGTCATCCTCAAGCTTGCCCTTGTCGACCAGGTAGTCCTTGATACTGCTGGCCCGCTCCTGGCCCAGGGTGCGCAGCAATGCGGCACTTTCGGCCCATGATTTGATTACCGCCTCGCGCAGCCTGGCGGTGCGCTCCTCGCGGCTCAGCTGTTCCCAGTCGGCCGGTGGTTGCTGTTTCAGACGGGTACGGTAGATGCCTTCGAGCATGGCCGGCTTGTCGCTGTCGTCGACCACCAGCATGGAGGCGTTGGCTGGCACCTTGTCGCCACGGCGTTGCAGGATCTTGTACCAGGTGGCCTGATACTCCCGCTCCAGGCGCTGCTGAGCGAGCAGTGGGCCATCACTGCTCTGGGCACTGGTGCCTTCGATTTCCAGGCGCAGTTCAGGGCGCTCTTTGAGGGCCGAGGCGAGCTTGTCCAGGGCCGATTGCGCATCGCCACTGAGCTCGCTGGAACCTGGGGCGAACGATACATTGCCGAGGTCTTGGGAGCCGCCGCCTGCTATCAACCCGCCGATGAACTTGAACGGTGCCTGCGCCGCACGCAGCACAAGGTTGCGCAAGGTCTGCCAGACGATTGGCATGACGCTGAACTGCGGGTTGTTGAGGTCGCCGGTCACGGGCAGCTCGATCGAAATCTTGCCCTCGGTGTCTTTGAGCAACGCGACCGCCAGGCGGATCGGCAGGTCGACCGCATCCGGGCTATCGACTTTCTCACCCAACTGCAATTGCTCGACCACCAGCTTGTTCTCGGCCTTCAATTGGCCATTGGTGATCAGGTAGTGCAGGTCGAGGTTCAGGCGGCCCTTGCGGATACGGAAGCCGGCGAACTTGCCAGAGTAGGGCGTCAGCGTGGTCAGCTCGACACGTTTGAAGCTGGTGGCGATATCCAGGCTTGCCATCGGGTTGAACGGGTTCAGCGCGCCTTTGATGGTAACCGGTGCATAACGGTCGACCTTGCCCTTGATGTCGACCTTGGCCGGCGCCGGCTTGCGGTTGTCGATGGTGCCGATCTGGCCGTTGAGCTGCTGCACCGCCGTGGCGAAGTTAGGTGTCAGAGTGAGGTCGGCAAAGTTGGCTGAACCATCGTTGATGCTGATCTGCCCGATGCGGATGCCCAGCGGCTTGCTGCTTTGGGTGCTGGCCGGCTTGGCTTGGCTTGGCGCGGGGGCATTGGCAGGCTGCGGGATCAGCAGGTCATCGACATTGGTGGTGCGGTCTTCGTTGATGATGAAGCGGGCATAGGGCTGCAGCAGGGTTACCTTGTCGATCGACAGGGCATCACCGTGCACATAGGCCAGGCCGTCCACATTCACCTGTTGCCATTTGACGAAGTCGCGGTTCTTGATGGTGTCCAGGGTGTGCAACTGGTTGACCTGCGCCTTGCCGGCCACGGTGAAGGCCAGTGGTTCGGTGCCTTTGAGGTCGACCTTGAGGTCGCTGGCAAGCATGCCGCTGCGCAGCTCCAGGCGGATGAACGGACTGATATAGGCCTGCGCAATACGCAGGTCGATGTCGCGTGTGCTGACATCGAGCCTGGCGCTGACCGGCGCCAGGTTGACCTCGCCACTGGCCTGCAACTTGCCCTGCTTGCCAATGCCGGTGTCGAGCTTGAGGGTGAAGGGTGAATGGTTGAGGCTGTCGAAGCCCTGAAGGTCGACGTTCAGAGGCCCAACGTCCAGCGCAACTGGCTCTTTCTGGCTACGGTCGGCCAGGTGCACCTGATAATTGCGCAGCTGAACGTCCTTGAGTAGCACTTGCCATGGCTTGCCTGGTTCCTTGGCTGCCTTGTCGTCGGGAGCCGGTTCGGCGGCGGCCGGCTCTGCCTTTTCCGTCGGCGTGGGCTTGGCCGGCTGGCTGGCGAAGAGTTTCTGCCAGTCGAGCTGGCCGTCCTGCTCCAGGGCGGCCCAGGTTTCCAGTTTTTCACTGCGGATCTTGCCCACGGTAACCCGCTGTTTGGCCAGGTCGATGCTGGTTTCGCTGACATCGAGGCTCGCCAGGCGTACCAGTGGGCGACCATCTGGCGCCTTTATGGCGAATGGCGCGACACGTACCGAGGTGTTGTCCAGCAGCAGCTCGGTTTCCTTGGACAGGTTGAGCGTGTAGTGCGTGTCGAGGTTGACCACGCCGTCCTCCAGCACCAGCGGCACGGCATCGCGAACGTAGGGCCAGAACAGCTTCATCTTGCCGTCGGTGATTTTCAGAGTGCCCTTTGAAGCTATAGGCGCAAGGCTCAAGGTGCCGTTCCAGTCGATGCGCCCACCGTTAGGGCCCAATGCCACCAACGTCATGTCAGCGTTGTCGTCCGGCAAGGTGCTGAGGTTTTTCAGCTCCAGGTTCATGTCGTCGTAGATGAATTCGATCGGCTCGCTTGGACGCGCATCGGCAAAATGCAGGTAGCCAGCGCTGAGCTTGATGCTGCCGATGCGCAAGGGGAACGGATCGGATGCAGGCTCTTGAGCTTTGGGTTCGCTGGCTGGCAGCTTGAACAGTTGGGTGAGGTTGAGCGTGCCGTCCTTGGCGAACAGCACTTCGTTGCGGGGTTTGTCGAGTTCGATCGCCTGCAGGTGCAGGGCGCCGCTCCACAGGCTGTCGAGCGCAAGGTTGGCATAGAGCCGCTCAAACCCTACCTGTTCTTTGCCCGGTTCGCCGATCTGCAGGCCCCACAGCGTCAGCTCGAGGCTGAACGGGTTGAGCTCGATACGCTGAAGGTGCGCCGGCAGTGTGGCGTATTGGGCCAGCTGCTGGTTGGCGATGCGCAGGGCAACGCCAGGAACGATGAGGAAGCCAAGCAGGCTGTAGAGGGCCACGAGAGCCAACAGGGCGCCGAGGGCGCGAGTCAATCCTTTGTACATGTGTCGCTTCGTCTGTCCAGGCAGGAGAGCTTGGAGTATGGCAGGTTAAATCGGTTCCGCTGGGGGCGCGGCATTTGCGCTCACTCGATCCCCATGCGCCTTTTGGCGCGATGCGCCGAACCGTCCCGCATGGCCCAACGCAGCACGGGGGCGGTGCGGCTTAGCCCCAAACGGATCATGCGCTGCTGCAGCGGGCCCTGATGCAGGCCGAGCATGGCCTGGGCCCAGGCCGGCAACAGGTCGATACCCGCTTGCAGCATCAACCTGCCAACCGGCTCGGCAAGACGGCTCGGTGCAGGGGCCTGAAGCAGGATCTCGATCACTTCCAGGCTGCGCGCGTCGCAGTGCAATTGAGGACGCATACGCTGCAGGTACTCGTCGACCTGCTGGCATGAACGGGGCACATCGCGGGCGCCGAGGCGTTCGGCGATCAGGGCGATTTCGTCGTAATAGGCATCCTGCTCGGTGCGTGACAGCTGCGGGTCGCGATAGCGCAGGTGGGCCGCGAGGAAGCTGCTGACTTCGGCCACATGTACCCAGGTCAGCAAATCGGGGTCGCTGGCAGCGTATGGACGGCCATCGGGCGCAGTCCCGGTCACTTGCAGGTGAATGGTGCGCACCTTGTCGATCAGCCACTCGGCGTCACGGGTCGAGCCGAATGTCGTGCCCGAAATGAATTGGCTGGTGCGGCGCAAGCGGCCGAGCAGGTCTTGGCGAAAGTTGGAGTGGTCCCACACGCCCGCCAATGCCAGCGGGTGCAGCAGTTGCAGCATCAGGGCGCTGATACCGCCAACCAGCATGCTGGGGAAATCGCCATGCACCCGCCAGCTCATGCTGTGCGGGCCGAACAGGCCGGGGTCACCCTTGGGGGATTCCAGGTCGAGCTGGCCGAGGGCCAGCCCGGTGAGGCTCATGACCTGGGTTTCGATACGGCGGCGTAGGGCTTCCATGGTGACCTGTCGTTCAGGGCGGCCATGAACAGGTGCCGCCGGCTATTGGTTGAGGCGTTTGTCGATCAACCCCTGCACCACGCTCGGGTCAGCCAGGGTCGAGGTGTCGCCCAGGGTGTCGAGTTCGTTGCAGGCGATCTTGCGCAGTATACGCCGCATGATCTTGCCCGAGCGGGTCTTGGGCAAGGCCGGCGCCCACTGGATCAGCTCGGGTTTGGCGAAGCTGCCGATTTCCTTGCTGACCAGTGCCAACAGTTCGGCTTTCAGGGCATCGTCCGCTGTCACGCTGTTCATGGTCGTCACGAACGCATACACACCCTGGCCCTTGAGATCATGGGGGTAACCGACCACTGCGGCCTCGGCGACGCTTTCATGCAATACCAGTGCGCTTTCCACTTCAGCGGTGCCGATGCGGTGGCCGGAAACGTTGATCACATCATCGATGCGGCCGGTGATCCAGTAGTCGCCATCGGCATCGCGGCGGGCACCGTCGCCGGTGAAGTAATAGCCTGGCATGGGTTTGAAGTAGGTGTCGACCATGCGTTGGTGGTCGCCGTAGACGCTGCGGATCTGCCCCGGCCAACTGGCCTTTATCGCCAGCAGGCCGGCGCCGGGCCCTTCGATCGGCTTGCCTTGGTCATCCAGCAGCACCGGTTGCACGCCAAACATCGGTTGTGTCGCACAACCTGGCTTGAGCTTCTGCGTGCCGGGCAGCGGGGTGAGCATGATGCCGCCGGTTTCGGTTTGCCACCAGGTGTCGACGATGGGGCAGCGTTTTTGGCCGACCTCCTCGAAGTACCATTCCCACGCCTCTGGGTTGATCGGCTCGCCGACGCTGCCGAGCAGGCGCAGGCTCTTGCGCGACGTACCCTGCAACGGGCCAGAACCTTCACGCATCAGCGCCCGCAGTGCGGTGGGCGCGGTATAGAAGATATTGACCTTGTGCTTGTCCACCACCTGCCAGAACCGCGAGGTGTCCGGGTAGTTGGGAACGCCCTCGAACATCAGTGAAACCGCGCCGTTGGCCAGCGGGCCATAGACGATGTAACTGTGGCCGGTGACCCAGCCCACGTCGGCGGTGCACCAGAACACCTCGCCGTCGCGGTAGTCGAACACCACCTTGAAGGTCATGGTGGCCTGCAGCAGGTAACCGGCGGTGGTGTGCAGCACGCCCTTGGGCTTACCGGTGCTGCCGGAGGTGTAGAGGATGAACAGCGGGTCTTCGGCTTCCATGGGTTCAGGTGGGCAGTCGTCACCCGCGCTTTCCGTTGCCTGGTCATACCAGAGGTCGCGGCCCTCGCTCCAGGCTACATCGGTACCGGTGCGGCGCACCACCAATACACTGCTGACGTCCGGGCAACTGGCCATTGCCTTGTCGACATTCTGCTTGAGCGGGATGCGTTTGCCGCCGCGTACGCCCTCATCGGCGGTGATCACGGTGCGGCAGTCAGCATCGAGAATGCGGTCGCGCAACGCATCCGGGGAAAAACCGCCGAACACCACCGAGTGGATCGCGCCAATCCGCGTGCAGGCAAGCATGGCGTAGGCAGCTTCGGGAATCATCGGCATATAGATGCATACCCGGTCGCCTTTCTTCACGCCACGTGCCTTGAGTGCATTGGCCAAGCGACAGACCTGGCGGTGCAACTCTTGGTAGGTGATGGCCTTGGAGTCCGCAGGATCGTCGCCTTCCCACAGCAGGGCGGTCTGCTCGCCGCGCTGGGCCAGGTGGCGATCGATGCAGTTGTAGCTGACGTTCAGCTGGGCACCTTCGAACCAGCGAGCTTCGCCGGTCTTGAGGTTGCATTGCTGTACGCTGGACCACGGTTTGATCCAGTCCAGGCGTTTGGCCTGTTCGGCCCAGAAGGTGTCAGGGTCTTCGATCGACTGGCGGTAGAGGCGGCTGTAGTCGTCGGTAGAAAGGCTGGCGGACTGGCTGACGGCCAGGGCCTGGGGGTAGTCGCGTATATCGAACATGGCAGGTGGTCCTTTGCTCTTGTCGGGGCGGTGGACTGCAACGGCTATTCGATTGGACAGTGTAGCTGGAAGAGGTGTTCAACCTGTGCCGGCGTCTTCGCGGGCTGGCCACGAAGACGCCGGAACCGGTCAGCCGCGGTGACGGCCGCGGAAGTAGTTGATCAGGCCTTGGGTGGAACCATCTTCGGCGCTGTCTTCCAGGCTGCCGACGATACGCTGGTAGACACCCTTGCCCAGCTCCTTGCCCAGTTCCACGCCCCACTGGTCGAAGGCGTTGATGCCCCAGATCACGCTCTGCACGAACACCTTGTGCTCATACATCGCCACCAGCGCGCCAAGGCGACGCGGGCTGATGCGTTCGACCACAAGGGTGTTGCTCGGGCGGTTGCCCGGGATCACCTTGTGTGGAGCGAGTTTTTCGATGTCGGCTTCATTCAGGCCCTTTTGGCGCAATTCGGCCTCGGCCTCCTCACGCGTTTTGCCCAGCATCAGCGCCTGGCTTTGCGACAGGCAGTTGGCGTACAGCCACTGATGGTGGTCGGCAACCGGGTTGAAGCTCACCACCGGGACAATGAAGTCGGCCGGGATCAGCTGGGTGCCCTGGTGCAGCAACTGGTGGTAGGCGTGCTGGCCGTTGCAGCCAACGCCGCCCCAGATCACCGGGCCGGTATCGGTCTTCACTGGCGTACCGTCGGTCAGCACGCTCTTGCCGTTGGACTCCATGTCCAGCTGCTGCAAGTGTTTGGTGATGTTGCGCAGATAATGATCGTAAGGGAGGATCGCGTGGCTGCGGGCACCCCAGAAATTACCGTACCAGACGCCCAGCAGGGCCAGCAGCACTGGCATGTTTTTCTCGAACGGCGCGGTCTGGAAGTGCTGGTCCATGGTGTAGGCACCCGACAGCAGTTCCTTGAAGTTGGCGGTACCGATGGCCAGGGCGATCGGCAGGCCGATGGCCGACCACAGCGAATAGCGCCCGCCGACCCAGTCCCACATGGGGAAGATGTTCTCTTCGCGGATGCCGAAGGCTACGGCGGCAGCCTTGTTGCTGGATACGGCGATGAAGTGGCGATACAGCTCGGCTTCCGAACCGCCCTGGGCCAGGTACCAGGTACGTGCGGCCATGGCGTTTTTCAGGGTCTCGAGGGTGTTGAACGACTTGGACGAGACGATGAACAAGGTGGTTTCGGCGCGCAGGTTGGCCGACAGCTCATGGAACTCACTGCCATCGATGTTGGCCAGGTAGTGGCAGCGCACGCCGCGCTGGGCGTAGGGCAGCAGCGCCTCGGAAACCAGTTCAGGGCCCAGGAAAGAACCGCCGATGCCGATATTGACCACATCGGTGATCGGCTTCTCACTGTAGCCACGCCACAGCCCGTCATGGATACGCCCCACCAGCTCGGTGATCTGGTTGAGTACCTTGTGCACCTCGGGCATCACGTTGACGCCGTTGACGCTGAGCTTGTCACCCACCGGGCGGCGCAGGGCGGTGTGCAGCACCGGGCGGCCTTCGGAGGCGTTGATGATTTCGCCGCTGAACATCGACTTGATCGCATCCTGCAGGCCGACTTGTTCGGCCAGCTGCACCAGCAGGTCGCGGCTTTGTTCGTTGATCAGGTTTTTCGAGTAGTCGAGGAACAGGCCGCAGCAGCTCAGGGAAAACTCGTCGAAGCGCTTGGAGTCGGCGGCGAAGGCTTCGCGCATGCTGAAATCCTGCATGGCGTCGCGGTGCTGCTGGAGGGCCTGCCAGGCTGGCAGGGCCGTAACATCATGGGGTGTCCGGTAATACGCCATTGCGCAGAATTCCTTGTTGCGTAGTGTGGCCTTGGACAGGGGCGTCATGGCCAGGTTCAGGCTGGCCATCATTATAGGCATTGGTTGCGCGCAGGGAATGGGGCGGGGAGGGGAATTTGGGGCTGCAGGGCAGCCCCCGGCATCATGCAGTCTTTTCGTCCAGATGCACGTAAAGGTTGTCGATAAGCCGCGTGTTACCCAGGTAGGCCGCCACCAGAATCACCAGGTCCCGGTCATCGACCATCGCTGGGCGAAGGGTCAGCGCATGGCGTACCTGCAGATAGTCCGGGCGCAGGCCGGCCGCTGTCAGCTGAGCCTGCCCATCGGCAACCAGCGCTGCAAAGTCGCGCTGGCCACGGCTGATGGCGTCGCCGATCTGCTGTAGCGTGCGGTACACAACCGGGGCGGTAGCACGCTGTTCTGCCGTCAGGTAACCATTACGCGACGACAGCGCCAGGCCATCCTCGGCGCGCACGGTCGGCTCGCCGATGATCTGGATCGGCATGTTCAGGTCACGCACCATGGCGCGAATCACCGCCAGTTGCTGGTAGTCCTTTTCGCCGAACACCGCGAGATCGGGCTGCACCATGTTGAACAGCTTGCTGACCACGGTGGCTACGCCCTCGAAATGCCCCGGGCGGCTTGCGCCACACAGGCCTTCGGAAAGGTTCGGCACGCTGACGCGGGTCTGCACGGCCATACCGTCGGGGTACATCTCTTCGACAGTGGGAGCGAACAGCAGATTGCAGCCAGCCTGGAGCAGGCGCTCTTGGTCGGCGGCGAGGGTGCGTGGGTACTTGTCGAGGTCTTCGTTGGCGCCGAACTGCAGCGGGTTGACGAAGATGCTGGCAACGACGAAGTCGGCACGTTGGGCCGCTGTGGTCACCAGCGCAGCATGGCCGCTGTGCAGGTTGCCCATGGTTGGCACGAAGCCGATACGCTTGCCCTCGCCACGGGCGCGCGCAATGGCTGCGCGCAGTTCACGGACGGTCTTGACTGTGTTCATGCGCTGAATCCGTGCTCGCTCGCTGGGAAACTGACGTCTTTGACGGCCTTGACGTAGGCGGCAAGTGCGCTCGCGATGTCCGGTTGGCCGACCATGAAGTTCTTCACGAACTTTGGTACCCGACCGCTAAGGGACAAGCCCAGCATGTCGTGCAGGACCAGCACCTGGCCGTCGGTAGCGTTGCCGGCACCGATACCGATCACTGGGATGCTGACGGCCTGGGTAATTTCTGCGGCCAATTCGCTGGGTACGCATTCGAGCAACAGCATGGCGGCGCCGGCCTGTTCCAGGGCGATGGCATCGGCGCGCATCTGCCGTGCCTGGGCTTCCTGGCGCCCCTGCACTTTATAACCGCCCAGAACGTTGACGGTTTGCGGGGTCAGGCCCATGTGAGCGCACACCGGCACACCGCGCTCGGCCAGCAGGCGAATGGTCTCGCCCAGCCAGGCAGCGCCTTCAAGCTTGATCATGTGGGCGCCGGCCTGCATCAGCGTGGCGCAGTTGGCGAAGGCCTGCTCGGGGGTGGCGTGGGCCATGAACGGCAGGTCGGCAAGAATCAGCGCACCCTCGTTGCCGCGTTTGACGCAGGCGGTGTGGTAGGCCATTTCCGCCGTGGTGACGGGCAGCGTGCTGTCATGGCCCTGCAGGACCATCCCCAAGGAGTCGCCCACCAGCAACACTTCGACGCCGGCCTGGCTTGCAGCCTTGGCAAAGGTAGCGTCGTAGCAGGTCAGCATGGTGATCTTTTCACCCTTGGCCTTGAGGCCGTGCAGGGTGGTCAGGGTTACTTCAGGCATGTAGGAAAATCCTCGTTCAGGCGCTGTGAAAAACGACCGCCAACAACGCGTGTAGTCATCTTCCGGAGCGGCACATCATCGCGTGTGATGTTCGGGGCACAGGTCCGTCCGGGCCTAAATACGGGTATGCGGCACTTTGGTGCCACACGGGACGCCTATAGTCGTGAGCGAGGTGGGGGAAGTCAATCACCCTGTTACCGCATTGTTACGAACAGGGTGTTACTGGCGTTACCGCCCTTGGAGAAAGGCCCCAAGCGCCTGGGCTACAGGCGTTCCAGGCCGACAAACGGGCAGGCTTGGAGCAACTGGGCAAGCGGGCGGCCGTCGGCCAGGTGAAAGTCGTCTGCCACCAGTTCGGCCAGTGGGTACAGCACGAAGGGGCGGGCATGCATGTGGTAGTGCGGCACCTGCAGGCGTGGCACATCGATGACGTGGTCGCCGAACAGCAAGATGTCCAGGTCGAGCGTGCGTGGGCCCCAGCGTTCCTTGCGTACACGGCCCTGTTCATTCTCGATGGCCTGCAGGGCGTCCAGCAGGTCCAGGGGGGCGAGAGAGGTATCCAGAGCGGCGACGGCGTTGGTGTAACGCGGCTGGCCAGGCAGCAGGGAGTCGCTGGTGTACAGGGCAGAGGCCGCCACCAGGCGGGTGCTCGCGACCCGGTCCAGCGCCTGCAGGGCGTTGCCCAGTTGCTCGGCAGGCGCATCCAGGTTGCTGCCAAGGCCGATGTAGGCGCGAGTGGTCACTCGAACGCCTCATCGCCACCACGTTTGCGCTTGCTGTTGCTGCGCTTGCGCTTGCGTGGGCCGGCCCCGGTGCCTTCATCACGGCTGCCCAGCTCGCGGATCATCTCGCGGCGCTCGGAGTCGCTGGCATCCTGGTAATCGGTCCACCACTGGCCAAGCTCGTCGGTTTCTTCGCCTGCGCTCTCGCGCAGCAGGAGGAAATCGTAGCCGGCACGGAAGCGTGGGTTGTCGAGCAGCAGGTCGGCGCGTTTGCCGCTGCGTCGTGGCAGGCGCTCCTGCATGTCCCAGATCTCGCGGATAGGCAAGGTGAAACGCTTCGGAATGGCAATGCGCGCACACTGTTCGGCAATCAGGTCGTGGGCTGCGCCATTCATGGCCGGGATCGGCGGTACACCCTGGTTTTGCAGGTGCAGTACGCGGCTTGGCAGGGCTGGCCAGAGCAGGGCGGCGAACAGGAAGGCCGGGGTCACCGGTTTGCCTTGCTTGATACGCAGGTCAGTGTTGCTCAGCGCCTGGCTGATCAGGGTATGGGTGTAGGTCGGGCGCTCTTCCAGTGCATGCGCACTGGCCGGGAACAGCGGCTCGAACAATGCCAGGTCGACCAGCATCTCGAAGACGATCGCGCCTTGGCCGGACAGGAACAGCTTGAGGCATTCCTCGAACAGCCGCGCAGGCGGGATTTCGCGCAGCAGCGGTGCCAGGCCGCGGATCGGCTGGAAGGTGTGCTTTTCGATGCCGAAGTCGAGTTTGGCGGCAAAACGCACCGCACGCAGCATGCGTACCGGGTCTTCCTGGTAGCGATGCGTCGGGTCACCGATCAGGCGCAACAGGCGGTTGCGTACGTCGTGCACGCCGTTGGCGTAATCGAGGACGCGTTCGCTGACCGGGTCGTAGTACAGGGCGTTGATGGTGAAGTCGCGGCGTTGCGCGTCCTCTTCCAGGCTGCCATATACGTTGTCACGCAGAATGCGACCACTGGCATTGTGCGACGAGCGGTGACTGTCACCTTGGTCGTCTTCTGAGTGATGGGCACGGAAGGTCGCGACTTCGATGATTTCACGGCCGAAATGCACGTGAACCAGCTTGAAGCGACGGCCGATGATGCGCGCATTGCGGAACTCGGCACGTACCTGCTCAGGTGTTGCGCTGGTGGCGACGTCGAAGTCCTTGGGCGTGATGCCCAGCATCAGGTCGCGCACGCAACCACCGACCAGGTAGGCCTGGTAGCCCGCGCCTTGCAGGCGCTCGACGATATTCACCGCATGGCGGCTGAACTGGTGGCGCTGCAGCGAGTGTTGGCTCTTGTTGATCACCTCAGGCGTGGTGCGCTTGTGGTGCTGGCCCGGTACGGGAGGGCGGAAAGACTGGAACAGCTTCTTCAGCATGGGATGCACTGTGTGAAGGAATGTTCGGCCAAGAATAGGAGAATGGCCGCATGATGGGCGGGGATTCTAGCATTTACTCGGGGAATGGTGTAGGCGGTAGCAGGATGGACTGCCAGAAGGGAGAAACGACAAGGGGAGCCTAAGCTCCCCAAGAAGTCGTTGCGTGCTCTTATTGTTTTTATGCCGGGCTTCTTGTTTTTGTTGAGTGCCCTGCCCACAAATCTCAAAGCTTGTGGACGACCCCCAATCCAGGGGTTAAGAGCAAACGGATTGCTTTGGCCGCTGATGTCACGCTGATCATTCGATCCAACCAGTTCAGGCGCTGCTTTTTAGTGCAGTTTTTGTTGTTCTCTGCCTGGTCGTGGGGCAAGCCCCAAACACGCATCCTCTCCAAAAGAATCAGTTAGCTGCGCCTCCGCCGTCTTGTTTTTATTGTGCGTGAGCCGTTTCGTCTTGTTCTTATTCTGAGTTGCAGTGCTTGTTATTGTTCTTGTACTGAACATATAGCAGGTGGCGTGCCAACTTTTTCAAACCCAATGAAATCAATGGTTTGGCGGGTTTTTGAGAAGGCTGGCGGGTGGTAAATGTCGGAATTTCGTTACCGTACGCCTCGGGAACTGTTACGGCGCAAAGATTGGGTAACAGATTTTTGCGGGTACTGATGTGTTACCACGGGTTGCCGCGACGCTGTTCAGCGTCCATGCGATCGAGCGCCGCGCGGGCGGCGCTCGATCTGACTGGCGCCACCTTTGCTGCGGCGTGCACCATCGGAGTCGATCATTCGCTGGTAGCGTTGCTCTTGCGGCGCGGTATGCCCAGGCGCTGACGGCGCTCCCACAGGCACTTGCGGCTGACCCCGAGCTTGCGGGCAAGCTCGGTTTCGGTCATGTGGTCCTGGTGCTCAAGCACGAAATGCTGGAAGTAGTCTTCCAGCGACAGATCCTCGGTCGGCTCATGGCTGGCGTTGCTGGCAGCGCCAGCGGCCATCGCCTTGTCGAGAAGGTCGTCATCGTCCATATCGCTCAGCTCGATATCGATACCCAGCAGTTCTGCCGATATTTCCGCGCTCTCGCTCAGAATCACCGCACGCTCTACGGCGTTCTCCAGTTCGCGCACGTTGCCCGGCCAGCTGTAATGACGAATGGCTTGCTCGGCTTCAGGCGAGAAGTGCAGGTCGTCACGACCGATGCGCGCGCTCTGCCTGGCGAGGAAGGCGCTGGCGATCTCGTTGACGTCACTGCCGCGCTCGCGCAGGGCTGGCAATTTCAGGGCGATCACATGCAGGCGATAGTAAAGGTCTTCACGGAATTGCCCAGCCTTGGCCAGGTTTTTCAGGTCGCGGTGGGTCGCGGCAATCAGGCGCACATCGACTTTTTGCGACTGTACCGAACCCACCCGGCGGATTTCGCCCTCCTGCAGTACGCGCAGCAGACGGGCCTGGGCTTCCAGTGGCAGTTCACCGATCTCATCGAGGAACAGGGTGCCGCCGTCTGCCGCTTCCACCAGGCCGGCACGCCCGGCGCTGGCACCGGTGAACGCACCTTTTTCGTGGCCGAACAGTTCCGACTCGATCAAGGTTTCGGGAATGGCCGCGCAGTTCACCGAGATCATCGGCGCTTTGGCGCGCCGTGACAGGTTGTGCAGGGCACGGGCTACCAGTTCCTTGCCGGTACCGGACTCACCCTGGATGAGCACATTGGAATCGGTGGGCGCCACCTTGCGGATCTTGCTGTACATATCCTGCATGGGGGGGCAGGAGCCAATGATGCCGATCTCGCCGTTGGCCGATGCCGGGGCGCCTTTTTCGGCAGGCGCTGCCTTGCCGTTGCTGCGTGGCTCGGCGGCTGGGGCGGGTGCCGGCGCACTCTGCCGGTCGCGCAGGATGCGCGCCACGGCCTGGAGCATTTCGTCGTGGTCGAAAGGCTTGGCGATGTAGTCCACCGCGCCCATCTTCATCGAGTCCACCGCCGAGCGCAGGCTGGCGTAACTGGTCATGATCAGCACCGGGGTGCCTTGGCCGAGCTTGATCAACTCGGTTCCCGGCGCGCCGGGCAGGCGCAGGTCGCTGACGATCAGGTCGAAGGTGGCAATGCTGAAGCGTTCCTGGGCTTCCTGCACCGAGCCGGCTTCGCTGACCTGGTACTGGTTCCGCTCGAGCAGGCGACGCAAGGCCGAGCGGATGATGGTTTCGTCTTCGACGATCAGAATATGCGGCATTGATTCAATTCTCTCGACGGTCTCGAATTTCAGGGGACGTCGCTACGACATGCCGGGGCAGGGTCACGCGGATCCGTGTGCCACGTTGCCGTTCGATGTCGGCCGGGCTGTCGATGGTGATTTGCCCATAATGCTCTTCCACGATGGAATAGACCAGAGCGAGCCCCAGTCCGGTTCCTTCGCCCGGGTCCTTGGTGGTGAAGAAAGGTTCGAACAGGCGGTCCATGATGTTCTTCGGAATCCCACTGCCTTCGTCCTCGACGATCAGGTCGACGGTGTGCTCGCTGACTTCGGTGCGTACCCGCACGGCGCTGCCTGGCGGCGAAGCATCGCGCGCGTTGGAGAGCAGGTTGATCAGGACTTGGGCCAGGCGCTGGGGGTCCCCCTCGGCCCAGTGGTCGGGGTCGCAGAGGTTGAAGAACTGTACTTCGAAATTGCGCCGGTTCAACGCCAGCAGACCGATGGCATCCTGGGCCACTTCAGCCAGGCACACCGGCTCTTCGCTGTTCTGGTGGCTACCGCCGGCATGGGCAAAGCTCATCAGCGACTGCACGATGCGCGACACCCGTTTGGTCTGTTCGAGTATCTGGCTCGACAATTCGATGATCTCGCCGTCCCCTTCGCGCTCCTCGCGCAGGTTTTGCGCCAGGCAGGCGATGCCGGTGATCGGGTTGCCGATCTCGTGGGCCACGCCCGCAGCCAGGCGGCCGATACTGGCAAGGCGCTCGGAGTGCACCAGCTTGTCTTCCAGGGCCTGGGTCTCGGTGAGGTCTTCGACCAGCAGCACCAGGCCGCTGTTGCCGGGTGCCAGGGGCTCATCGATGGCTGCCTTGTGCAGGTTCAGCCAGCGCGGCTGCCCGTCCAGTACCAGGCGCTGCTTGTGCAAGTGCTCATCAGGCACGTTGATGAAACCTTGCAGCAGGCCGCGCCAGGGTTCATCGATGGTTACCAGGCGCGACCCGACCACGTGCTTGGCGGCGATGCCGGTCAGCTCCTCCATGGCCTTGTTCCACATCAGGATTTCCTGGTCCTTGGCCAGCGAGCAGACGCCCATGGGCAGCTCCTGCAGGGTCTGGCGGTGGTAGCGGCGCAAGGCATCGAGTTCAGCAGCCAGGCCCGTCAGGCGCGAGTGGTAGTCTTCCAGGCGGCTTTCGATGAAGTGAATGTCTTCGGTGACGTAGTTCTCGTTGCCAGACTTGTAAGGCAGGAAGGTTTCGACCATGTCCTGGGCCACGCTCGGCCCCATCAGGCCCGACAGGTTGGCCTCGATGCGGTCACGCAGGCGGCGCAGGGCATAGGGGCGGCGCTCGTCGAACGGCAGGTACAGGTCACGCAGGGCTTGTTCGACTTCCTTCTGTGCAGCCTTGGCGCCCAGTGGCTTGGCCAGTTGGGTGGCGAATTCCTGCGGTGAGGCAGCATGCAGCTCGCGGCGCTGGGGGCGGCGCACGTTGTCCACCGCGCATGCTTCAGCGGCGCTGACTTCCTCGCTGCTGGCGTTGGTGAACAGTGAAATCAGCGTGAACAACAATACGTTGGCGGCCAGCGAGGCAATTGCCGCCATGTGCCAGCTGGTGTCGTCGAGCACATAGATCATGTCCAGCAGCGGGATGTAGAAGCCCTGCAGGTTGCCCAGCAGGGGCAGCAGCATGGTCACCATCCATACCAGGGTGCCGGCCAGCAGGCCGGCGATGAAGCCACGGCGGTTGGCGGTCGGCCAGTACAGCACCGACAGCACCCCAGGCAGGAACTGCAAGGTGGCGACGAAGGCGACGATGCCCAGGTTGGCGAGGCTCTGGTGGGTGTTCTGGTTCAGGTAGAACATGAAGCCAGCGGTGATGATGGCGACTATCAGCGCGCGGCGGGTCCATTTCAGCCAGCGGTAGATGTTGCCTTCGGCCGGTGGCTGGTACAACGGCAGCACCAGGTGGTTGAGCGCCATGCCCGACAGCGCCAGGGTGGTGACGATGATCAGGCCGCTGGCGGCAGACAACCCACCGACATAGGCCAGCAGTGCCAGCGCCTTGTTGTTGGCGGCGATGCCAAGGCCCAGTGTGAAGTACTCGGGGTTGGTACTGGCGCCCAGGCGCAGGCCTG
This sequence comes from Pseudomonas sp. BNK-30, assembly GCF_047456185.1. NCBI lineage: Bacteria > Pseudomonadati > Pseudomonadota > Gammaproteobacteria > Pseudomonadales > Pseudomonadaceae > Pseudomonas > Pseudomonas sp. BNK-30. The sequence continues at coordinate 3,977,673 of NZ_CP179904.1, read as the reverse complement.
CCCACAGCACCAGCGGCACGGCCAGGCTCATCAACAGCAGGAACAGCGGCAGGCCCCAGCTGGCGCTGACCAGTGAGCGCGGGTTGAGGTTTTCGGTGAAGGCCATGTGGTACATGTGCGGCATGACGATGGCCGAGGCGAAGAACACCAGCAGCAGGGTGCGCCATGGGCCCTCCTGCAAGGGGGTGTGCAGCGCTGCCAGGGCTGTCTGGTTCTGCAGCAGCCACACTTCCAGCCCGTGCGGGCCCCCGAACACGCCGTATAGGGCATACAGGCCAATGCCGCCCAGGGCCAGCAGCTTGATCACCGACTCGAAGGCGATGGCGAACACCAGCCCTTCATGCTTTTCGCGCGTGGCGATGTGGCGTGAGCCGAAGAAGATGGTGAACAGGATGATCAGCGCACAGAAGGCAAAGGCCACCCGGGCCTTGACTGGTTCACCGGTGAGAATGCTGATCGAGTCGGCCACTGCCTGAATTTGCAGCGCCAGCAGGGGCAGTACCCCGATCAGCATGAAAATGGTCGTCAGCGCACCGGCCCAGGTGCTGCGAAAGCGAAAGGCCAGCAGGTCGGCCAGTGACGACAATTGGTAGGTGCGGGTGATCTTGAGGATCGGGTAGAGCAGCACCGGTGCCAGCAGGAAGGCGCCGGACACCCCAAGGTAACAGGCGAGGAAGCCGTAGCCATACTGATAGGCCAGGCCCACCGAGCCGTAGAACGCCCATGCGCTGGCGTAGACGCCCAGCGACAGGGTGTAGGTCAGCGGGTGGCGAATGATCGAACGGGGTATCAACCCACGCTCGCTGATCCAGGCCACGCCGAACAGCACCATCAGGTACGCGGCGCTGATCAGGATCATCTGGGTCAGGCTAAAGCTCATCGGCATCTCGTTGGCTCTGCAGGATGAAGGTGACGACGATCAGGATCAGCCAGAGCAGGTAAGGGCGGTACCAGGCACCGGTCGGTTCGATCCACCAGTCCATGATGGCCGGGGAGAACAGGTAGATCCCCACGACCAGAAGCAGGACCAAACGATAGATGTACATGCTGGCCTCGATGGTTGGGCGCTGCGGGCTTGGACTTATTATTGGCGCAAATGGCTGGGGCGATGCTAGCGGGAATCGGTGGTGTTCGCCAAGGGTTTGAAATTATTGGGCTTTTGTTTTTGAGACGTTAGTTGCCTGTAATGGCCCTATCGTCGGTAAGCCCGCCCCCCACAAGTACCCACACCTATAGGTACTGCACTGTACCTGTGCAAGCCGGCTTGCCGGCGATAGGGCCGGTGATGCTTCAGTTCAAATCAGCCTCGGGCACCGTCGTTCGCTGTGCAATGGCCGCTGGCTGCCAGCGCTGGCGCGCCACGGCCAACACTTCAGCCGGCGTTGCCGTCAACAACTGGGGGTCAGCTTCCTGGCCCAATGCCCGCAACGCCCGCAACAGCAACGGCGTCGCCTGGCCAGCCTCAAGGGGCGGCGAACGGTACGACTTGCCCAGCTTGTGCCCATCAGGTTGCACGATCAGCGGAATGTGCAGGTAGCGCGGCTGGGAAAAGCCCAGCAATTCCTGCAGGTACAACTGGCGCGGCGTGTTGTCGAGCAGGTCGGCCCCGCGCACGATGTCGGTAACACCTTGCCAGGCATCATCCAGCACAACGGCCAACTGGTACGCATACAGCCCGTCGCGGCGCTGAATCACGAAATCGCCCACCTCGCGCCCAAGGTGTTGCTGGAACGCCCCTTGCACCCGATCGGTAAAGCGGTAGAGCAGTTCTGGCACCCGCAGGCGGATGGCCGCGCCTTCACGGGCATGCCCGGCGTTGCGGCAAAACCCTGGATAGATGCCGTTGTAGCCTTCGAGCTGCTTGCGCGAACAGGTGCAGGCATAGGCCAGGCCCATATTGAACAAGCGCTCGACCACTTCTGCATAAGCCGGGTGGCGCTGGCTCTGGAAGACAACCTCGCCGTCCCACTCCAGCCCATAGCGCTCCAGCGTCTGCAGGATTGCATCACGGGCGCCCGGCATTTCCCGGGGCGGGTCGGTGTCTTCCACGCGAAGCAGCCAGCGGCCATTGACCGCACGGGCGTCAAGCCAGGAGGCGAGGGCTGCGACCAGCGAGCCGAAGTGCAGAAAACCGCTGGGGGTGGGGGCGAAGCGTCCGATGTAGCGGGAGTCGTTCATGGGTGGTCGTGCGTATGAAATGAAACGGGGCGCATGATGCGCCCCGTTCGGGTAGGAGAAGGATCAGCCTTTGCCGACTGTTTTTTCCTTTTTCTCCGCGATTTCCTTGCAGTCGAAGCACAGGTCGGCAGTCGGACGGGCTTCCAGACGGCGCAGGCCGATCTCGATACCGCAGGAGTCGCACCAGCCGTATTCGTCGTCCTGAATTTTCTGCAGGGTCTTGTCGATTTTCTTGATCAGCTTGCGCTCGCGATCGCGGTTGCGCAGCTCAAGGGCGAATTCCTCTTCCTGGCTGGCGCGGTCGGCCGGGTCCGGGAAGTTGGCCGCTTCGTCTTTCATGTGATCAACGGTGCGATCCACACTGACCATCAGCTCGCCTTTCCAGGCATTGAGCAGCTTGGTGAAGTGCTTTTTCATGGGCTCGCCCATGTACGCCTCACCCTTGCTTTCGACGTAGGGCTCGACACCGTACATGGTCTGGACTTTTTGCTTTTCTACGGTGGACATGAATAGACCGCCTCTCACTCATCTGATCCAATGCGCAGGATGCTCCATCTCCGGCACCCGCCGGCCCTGCGACTGCGAGCCGCCGAACTTACCAGATAGATCGGGGGTGCGCTAGCCCGCCCGGTCCTAGCTGTTGACAGCGCCGTGAAGCGCACGTTCGGTGCCGCGCAGAGGTAGAATCACCAGTTTAGACCCAATTGAGAGAAGGTCATGGCTCACCCCTACAGTGCGCGCAGCCGCGCCATCGAACCCTTCCACGTCATGGCGTTGCTGGCGCGGGCCAACGAGCTGCAAGCGGCCGGTCATGATGTGATCCACCTGGAGATCGGCGAGCCGGACTTCACCACTGCCGCGCCTATCGTCGAGGCAGGCCAGGCAGCGCTGGCTGCCGGGCATACCCGCTATACCGCCGCGCGTGGCCTGCCGGCACTGCGCGAGGCGATTGCGGGTTTTTACGACCAGCGTTATGGCGTTGCGGTAGACCCTGAACGCATCCTGATCACCCCGGGGGGCTCTGGCGCGCTGCTGTTGGCCAGCAGCCTGCTGGTCGACCCGGGCAAGCACTGGCTGTTGGCAGACCCCGGCTATCCATGCAACCGCCACTTCCTGCGACTGGTCGAGGGTGGTGCGCAACTGGTACCTGTCGGGCCTGAGGTGAACTACCAGCTGACCGCCGACCTGGTGGCCCGTCACTGGAACCAGGACACTGTCGGTGCCCTGGTCGCCTCGCCAGCCAACCCCACCGGTACGGTGCTGGAGCGTGATGAGCTGGCCAGCCTGGCCAAGGCCACCCGCGAACGAAATGGCCACCTGGTGGTGGACGAGATCTACCACGGGCTGACGTACGGCATGGACGCTGCGAGCGTCCTGGAGGTGGATGATTCGGCATTCGTCCTGAATAGTTTTTCCAAGTATTTCGGCATGACCGGGTGGCGGCTTGGCTGGCTGGTTGCGCCGCCTGACGCCGTGGCCGATCTGGAAAAGCTGGCGCAAAATCTGTACATCAGCGCGCCCAGCATGGCCCAGCACGCCGCACTGGCCTGCTTCCAGCCTGAAACCCTGGCAATATTCGAAGCGCGCCGCGCCGAGTTTGCCCGTCGTCGCGACTACCTGTTGCCCGCCCTGCGCGAACTGGGCTTTCGCATTGCCGTGGAGCCGCAGGGCGCGTTCTATCTATATGCCGACATCAGTGCCTTTGGTGGCGATGCCTTTGCCTTCTGTCGGCACTTTCTGGAAACCGAGCATCTGGCGTTCACGCCGGGCCTGGACTTTGGTCGCCACCTGGCCGGCCATCATGTGCGCTTTGCCTACACCCAGAGCCTGCCGCGGCTGGAGGAAGCGGTCCAGCGCATCGCCCGTGGCTTGCGGAGCTGGCAAGGCTGATGGTGTTCTTTCCTCCACTCGAACAGGGGCGGCTGTTGCGCCGCTACAAGCGGTTCCTGGCGGACATCGAACTGGCCAATGGGGAGCAACTGACCATCCACTGCCCCAACACCGGCTCCATGCTCAATTGCATGCGCGAGGGCGGGCAGGTCTGGTTCAGTCGCTCCAACGACCCCAAGCGCAAGCTGCCGGGCACCTGGGAAATCAGTGAGACGCCCCAGGGGCGGCTGGCCTGCGTCAACACGGGGCGGGCCAACGCGCTGGTCGAGGAAGCGCTTCGCGCCGGCGTGATCCGAGAGCTGGCGGGCTTCACTGCACTCAAGCGTGAGGTGGCCTACGGTGAAGAAGGCAGCCGCGTGGACTTTCGCCTGGAGTTCGACCACGGGCCGGCCTACGTCGAGGTCAAGAGTGTGACACTGGGGTACCCGGACACGGCAGTGGCTGCTTTCCCGGATGCTGTCACCCAGCGCGGTGCCAAGCACCTGCGCGAACTGGCGACGCTGGCCCGGCAAGGTATACGTGCGGTGCAGTTGTACTGTGTGAACCTGACAGGCATCGAAGCGGTGCGCCCGGCCGACGAGATCGATGCGGCTTATGCCCGGGCACTGCGCACCGCGGTGGCGGATGGAGTAGAGGTGCTGGCCTATGGTGCGCGCCTGGATGCCGGGCACATCGTCATCGACCGTCCGCTACCGGTGCTGCTCAACCCCTGAGCCAGATGCCCTGGCTATCTTCCAGGCAGTCCAGGGCCTGCAGCGCGTCACCTTCGCAGGGGCCTGCCACGCATTCGCCATTCTCAATCAGGAACAGCGCCCCGTGATGGGCACAGTGGATCAGGCTGGCACTGTCATCGAGAAATGCGTCCGCCTGCCAGTTCAAGGGGATACCCCGGTGCGGGCAGCGGTTACGATACAGGTGCACACGGCCCTGGCGACGCACGCCGAACAGTTCGGTGCCGTCTACGCTGAAGGCGCGGCTGTGGCCCTCGGCCAGCGCTGCGGAAGTACAAAGGAAGTGCATTTGCGGGAACGACTCGTGAAACAAGTGATGGCTTGACGCGCCAATGCGAATAATTATCAAATTGCCCGCTATCGCTGCGCCCGGTTGTCTATGGTGCGCAGTTCCGCCGTTCGCCACAAGGCGTGTGGCTCGCCTTCAGAAGGAATCCGATGATGCGTCGTCCCGCTGTCTTGCTTGCCTTGTGTGCGGCCCTGGTTGCTTGCACCCAAGCCCTGGCCGCCGACCTGCCACAGCGCTGGGTCAGTGCTGGCGGCGCATTGAGCGAGTGGATCAGCGCACTGGGCGGCGAGCCGCGCCTGGTGGGTGTGGACACCACCAGCCAGCATCCTGAGTCACTCAAGGGCCTGCCAAGTATCGGTTACCAGCGCCAGTTGTCCGCAGAGGGCATCCTCAGCTTGCGCCCGGATGTACTGGTGGGCACAGAAGAGATGGGGCCGCCACCTGTGCTTGCGCAAATCCGCAAAGCCGGCGTTCGGGTGGAGCTGCTCTCCAGCAAGGCTGACCTCGCCGCCGTGGATGCAAACCTCGAGCAGTTGGGTATGTTGCTCGGCGCCGAGCAGAAGGCCGCGCAACTCGTTGCCGATTATCATCAGCAGCTCGAGGTATTGCAGGAGCAGGTCAAGCAGGCCCAGGCCAGCCACAAGGTGCCGGGTGTGCTGTTGCTGGTCGGCCATGCCGGTGCCAAACCGCTGATTGCCGGGCAGGGCACCGCAGGTGACTGGCTGCTGCGTCAGGCAGGTGGGCGAAACCTGGCGGAGCATCAGGGATACAAGAACTTCTCCAATGAGGCGTTGGCGGCGCTGGACCCGGATGTCGTGGTGTTCTCCGACCGCGCCTTGGTCGGCGACCAGGCCCTGCAGGCACTGCTCAAGGAAAACCCGGCCCTGAACGCCTCCCGCGCGGTACGCGACAGGCGCCTGGTGCCACTCGACCCGACCTTGCTGGTTGGCGGCCTGGGCCCGCGCTTGCCGCTGGCCCTGCAAGACCTGGCGGCTGCGCTCTACCCGGCGGCAAAGGTCAGCTTCACGCAATGAAGCCGCGCGTGCAGCCACGTACACTGATTACCTGCCTGAGCCTGCTGTGCCTGTTGGCGGTATGGCTGTCCCTCGCGTTGGGCCCTGTGAGCTTGCCGCTGTTCGATACCTTGCGCGCGGGCCTGCGGTTATCGGGGCTGCGCATCGATGGCGAAGGCCTGCAGCAGGCCGAAATGATCCTGGGCCAGATTCGCCTGCCACGCACACTGCTGGGTTTGGCAGTGGGGGCGGTGCTGGCGCTGTGCGGTGTGGCCATGCAGGGGTTGTTCCGCAATCCGCTGGCCGACCCTGGGCTTGTGGGTGTCTCCGCCGGTGCCGCAATGGGCGCCGCAGTGGCTATCGTTGGCGGTAGTTGGTTTGGCGGCATGCCTGAGGCTTTCGCACCTTACTTATTGTCACTGTGCGCCTTTGCCGGCGGCCTCGGGGTCACCGCGCTGGTCTATCGCCTTGGGCGGCGCGACGGGCAGACCAATGTGGCCACAATGTTGCTGGCCGGTGTAGCCATGACTGCGCTGGGGGGCGCGGCGGTTGGCCTGTTTTCCTACCTGGCCGACGATGCCACCCTGCGCACGCTGACCTTCTGGAACCTGGGCAGTCTCAATGGTGCCAGCTACGACCGGCTGTGGCCGTTGCTGATCGTTGCCGCAGGCGTCGCGCTGTGGTTGCCGCGCCGGGCGCGGGCGCTCAATGCCTTGCTGCTGGGCGAGTCCGAGGCGCGGCACCTGGGGATCGAGGTGGAGCGGCTCAAGCGCGAGTTGGTGTTCTGCACGGCCTTGGGTGTGGGAGCGGCCGTTGCGGCGGCGGGGCTTATCGGCTTCATCGGCCTGGTGGTACCGCACCTGGTGCGCTTGCTGGCCGGGCCTGATCACCGCGTGGTGTTGCCCGCCTCGTTGTTGGCCGGCGGCGTGCTGATGCTGCTCGCCGACCTGGTGGCGCGGTTGGCGTTGGCGCCGGCCGAGTTGCCTATCGGTATTGTCACGGCATTTATCGGTGCGCCGTTTTTCCTGGTTCTGCTGATCAGAGGGCGCAGCTGATGTTGCAAGTCGAGGGCCTGTACCTGCGTCGTGGTGGGAATGAAGTACTGCAAGACCTCCACCTGCAATTGCACCCGGGCCAGGTCATGGGCGTGCTCGGGCCGAATGGTGCAGGCAAGAGCAGCCTGCTGGGCGTGCTGTGTGGCGAGCTGTCGCCCGGCCAAGGAAGCGTGACGCTGCTGGGCCGGCCGTTGGCCGATTGGCCTGGGCAGGCGCGGGCCAGGCGCCTGGCGGTGTTGCCGCAGGTGTCCAGCCTGGGCTTTGCGTTCAGGGTCGAGGAAGTGGTGGGCATGGGACGAATGCCGCATGACAGCGGCCAGGTGCGTGACGCTGAGATCGTTGAGGCGGCCCTGCGCGCGGCGGATGCCTGGCACCTGCTGGGGCGCAGTTACCTGGCTTTGTCGGGCGGAGAGCGGCAACGGGTGCATCTGGCCCGTGTCCTGGCTCAGCTTTGGCCGGGTGAGCAGGGGACTACGCTGCTGCTTGACGAGCCGACCTCGATGCTCGACCCCTTGCACCAGCACACCACCTTGCAAGCCGTGCGCAGTTTTGCCGATCGCGGCGCAGCGGTATTGGTGATCCTGCATGACCTGAACCTGGCGGCGCGCTACTGTGATCGTATCCTGTTGCTCGAAGGCGGCCGTGCCCATGCTCTGGCGTCGCCGCAGGAGGTATTGACGCCCAGGGCGCTCAAGGCCGTGTTCGGCATTGACGTATTGGTGCAGGCCCATCCGGAACGGGGGCATCCGCTGATCATCACCCGCTAGGAGGCGTTGCCGATGCATCATTCCTTACTGTCTGGCGCGTTGCTGGGCTTGTTGCTGGCGTTGGGTGGCTGCCAGGCCAGCTTGCCGCCGTTACCCGCCTGGCAGAGTAGCGAGGGGCGTGACAGCGCAGAACTGGGGCAAATCCACGACCTGGCCAGTGGCAAGGTCATCAGCCCGGAACAGCTGGTCGAGCAACTGGCTGGCGTACCGCGAGTGCTGGTAGGCGAAAAGCATGACAATGCCGACCATCACGCCTTGCAACTTTGGTTGATCCGCGCCATGCAGGCCCGGCGTGCCCAGGGCAGCCTGCTTCTGGAAATGCTGCAACCGCAGCAGCAGTCACGGGTCGATGCGGTTGAAGGCCAGGCCCGGTTGCCGCAGGACCTGCCCAACGCCCTGGCGTGGCAGGAGGGCTGGGACTGGCAGCTGTACGGGCCGATCGTACGTGAAGCACTGGGTAACCATATTCCCCTTCTGGCCGCCAACCTGTCGCCTGGCGAAATGCGCCAAGCCTACCGGCAGGCGGCGGCGGTGCCGGGGGCGCAGTCCAATGCCCCGTCAGTAAAGGCGGCATTGCTCGAGCAGGTGAGGGCCGGGCACTGTAATTTGCTCCCCGAGAGCCAGTTGCCGGCCATGCTGGCCGTTCAGCAACAACGTGACCGGCGCATTGCCGAGCGGCTGCTGGCAGCGCCGCAGCCGGCCTTGTTGTTCGCCGGTGCATTCCACGCACGCAAGGACCTGGGCGTGCCGCTGCACCTTGCCGACCTGGGGGCCGAGGGGCAGAGCAAAGTGCTGCTGCTGGCCGAGGTCGGTCAGCAGGTCGAGGCGGGGATGGCAGACTTTGTGTGGTATACGGCTGCGATGCCGGAGCAGGACTATTGCGCACGGTTGCGTAGGTAGACGGGGAAGCGCGGGCGCTGACAATGCAGTGACAAGCAAAAAAAAGACCCGGCAAAAATGCCGGGTCAATAACCGTGATTAGCCTGATGAGGAGATAATCTGAGAGTCCGAACCAGGGGCTTTCAGCTTATCCAACCAGTCTCGCGACCAGTTGTGATAATCATAACGATTCTCATTATCGAGTCAATCCCCATCTGATGTTTATTTTGCATTTTTTTGCGCAGGGCATTTCGCATCCAGTTGTTGATTGAGCGCTTGCTTGCGCTCGGCCGGCAAATCGTTCCAGTGCATGTCCAGCAGCGCGCCTTCAATGGCGTACAGCAACACCTTCGACGCCCGGAATCCTCGGGTTTTCACGGCCTGGTACGCACCTACCGCGCCGAGTCGACGCAAATCCGATGCACTGTGGATACCGGCCGCATGCAACCACTGCGCGGAGGTCTTTCCAAGATTCTTCAGATGCTGCAATTCATCGTTCATCGAGCCTCCTTGCGATGGCTGAACGGGTATTAGGGGATAAATCGCGAGCAGGTCAGAGAGGAGTGTAGCGGGGGTTGGAAAATGCGCGGCCTTTTGCCATCGGGGGCGACGAGATGCCCTGTTTGCGGTGGGTGCAGGAATGCGGGCCGGCCAATTGCCGGCCCGAATTGCGTTGAATCAAAGACCGGGCAAACGCTGACGGACCTGGTCGATCACCTGGTCCATGCTGCTGGCATCCTGAGTATCAACACGTGTGCTCTGCTGCAGTTCAACGTCATCCAATGGCTCACGGCTGGCCTGCTGTGCCTTGACCACTTCCAGGGTGGCGTCCGACGGGTCGCTATTCTGGGCCAGGCGCTGCGCCAGCCAACTGGCGATGACCGCCTCCGGTGCCTGGCAATCGAGGATCAGCAGTGGCACGCCGGTATCGCTCGCGACCTCGGCTGCGGCCTTGCGGTGTTCGTGCTTGAGGTAAGTGGCATCGAGCACTACCGGGAAGCCTGCGCGCAGGATGGTCGCGGCAAGCTGGTGCAGGCGCTGGTAGGTGGCGGTGCTGGCATCGTTGTCGTAGATGCCGGCTTGCAGTTGGCCTGCTTCGGCTTTCTGCTGTTCACCGAACAGGCGCTTGCGCTCCACATCGGAACGCACGCGCACGGCGCCCAAGGCTTCGACCAGGCGCATGGCGACGTGGCTCTTGCCCACGGCCGAGACGCCGTGGGTGATGGCCAGCAGGCGCGAAGGGATGGCGCTGTAGCTTTCAGCCAGGTTGGCGTAGTTGCGGTAGGTGCGCAGGCTGGTGGCGCGCTGCACGCCATCGGCATTGGCCGGCATGCTGAACAGGGCGATCTTGGCGCGGACCAGGGCGCGGTAGGCCTTGTAGAAGTTCAACACTTCCAGGCCTTCATAGTCGCCGGTCAGCTCCAGGTACTGGCTGACGAAGCGCCGCGCCAGGCATTTGAGGCCGCGGTCTTCCAGGTCCATGGCGAGGAAACCGGTGTCGGCCCAGACGTCGGTCATGCGGAACGGTTCATTGAACTCGATGCAGTCGAAGATCACCACCTTGCCATCGATCACGGTGGCGTTACCCAAATGAATGTCGCCATGGCATTCGCGGGTGAACCCATTGGCCTTGCGCGCCGCGAACAGGCCTTCAAGGCGTTCGAAACTGCTGCGCGCCCAGGCCTGCAGGTTGTCCAGCTGCTGCAGGTCGGCCTTGTCACTGAGGAATGGGCGGATCTGCTCGAAGTTCTGCTCGACCGGGGCCATGACGCTTTCAGGTGAGCCATATGGCTGCTCGGCGGGCACTTTCGGAGTTTGCAGGTGGAATTCGGCGATCTGCCGGGCCATTTGGTCGATGTGCCCGGCATTGAGTTCACCGTTGGCCTGCAGGGTGTTGAGCATCTGCCCCTGCGGGAACTGGCGCATTTTCAGCGCGTACTCGATCGCCGCACCTTCACCGCCGAGCTGCGGGGCTTCGGCGCTGCCAGTGATCGGCAGCACTTCCAGGTACAGGCCGTCGGTCAGGCGCTGGTTCAGGCGCAACTCTTCGTTACAGAAATGCTGGCGCTGATCAAGCCCGGTGAAGTCGAGGAAGCCGAAATTCATCGGCTTCTTGATCTTGTAGGCGTATTCGCCAGTGAGCAGGACCCAGGAGATATGCGTCTCGATGAGTTGGAACCCGTCCACGGGGTGAGGGTAGAGGGCAGGGTTCTGCAACGCTTTGATCAAGGCTTGGCTCACGGGAAATCCTTCCGGGGGCAGGGAATTCGAAGGCGCCATTATGGTCAATGGTGCCGCCCCTGCATACCGCCAGAGGGCGCCTGCCCAGCCTTTACAAAGTGCGTATAATCCGCCGCCATGACTCGAACCCGAAATTCCCGTACTCCTAAGAAACGCCCGACCGGCCGCTCGCGCGCCTGGCTGGGCTGGGCGTTGAAGCTCAGCCTGGTTGGCCTGGTGATCGTTGCCGGCTTCGCGGTTTACCTCGATGCTGTCGTCCAGGAGAAGTTCTCCGGCAAGCGCTGGACCATCCCTGCCAAGGTGTACGCCCGGCCGCTGGAGCTGTTCGTCGGCCAGAAGCTGAGCAAGAACGACTTCCTCACCGAACTCGATGCTCTCGGCTACCGGCGTGAAAGCGCGGCCAATGGCCCGGGCGCTGCGGCTGTCAACGGTAACACCGTCGACCTCAACACCCGCGGCTTCCAGTTCTACGAGGGTATGGAGCCCGCGCAGTTCGTGCGTGTGCGCTTCTCCGGCGACTACGTTGCCGGGCTGTCCGGCGCCAACAATGGCAAGCTGGATGTGGTGCGCCTCGAGCCGTTGATGATCGGGGGTATCTACCCGAAGAACCTCGAGGACCGCATCCTGATCAAGATCGATCAGGTGCCGCCGTACTTGCTCGAAACCCTGGTGGCAACCGAAGACCGAGACTTCTACAGCCACTTCGGCGTGTCGCCAAAGTCCATCGCACGCGCAATGTGGATCAACACCTCCTCCGGTTCCATGCGCCAAGGTGGCAGTACCCTGACCCAGCAGTTGGTGAAGAACTTCTACCTGACCAGCGAGCGCACCCTCAGCCGCAAGCTGACCGAAGCGATGATGGCCGTACTGCTGGAGATGCACTACGACAAGCGCGAAATTCTCGAGGCCTACCTCAACGAGGTGTTCGTCGGCCAAGATGGCCAGCGCGCCGTGCATGGCTTTGGCCTGGCCAGCCAGTTCTTCTTCAGCCAACCGCTGTCGGAGCTCAAGTTGCACCAGATCGCCCTGTTGGTGGGTATGGTCAAAGGGCCGTCCTACTACAACCCGCGTCGCCACCCCGAGCGGGCTCTGGCGCGGCGTAACCTGGTCCTGGACCTTGTGGCCGAGCAGGGCGTTGCGAGCCAGGAAGCGGTCGATGCGGCGAAGAAGATGCCGCTGGGCGTGACCAAACGAGGCAGCCTGGCCGACAGTTCGTTCCCGGCCTTCCTCGACCTGGTCAAGCGCCAGCTGCGCCAGGACTATCGCGACGAAGACTTGACTGAAGAGGGCCTGCGCATCTTCACCAGTTTCGACCCGATTCTGCAGATGAAGGCCGAAACCTCGATGAATGAGACCTTCAAGCGTCTGTCGGGGCGCAAAGGCGCTGACGAGGTCGAATCGGCGATGGTCGTGACCAACCCGGAAACCGGTGAGGTGCAGGCCCTTATCGGCAGTCGTCAGGCCGGATTCGCCGGCTTCAACCGTGCCATCGATGCCGTGCGGCCGATTGGCTCGCTGGTCAAGCCGGCGGTGTACCTGACCGCGCTGGAGCAGCCGAGCAAGTACACCCTGACCAGCTGGGTGCAGGACGAGGCGTTTTCGGTCAAGGGCGCCAATGGCCAGGTGTGGCGCCCGCAAAACTATGACCGCCGCCCGCATGGCACCATTTACCTGTACCAGGGGCTGGCCAACTCCTACAACCTGTCGACCGCCAAGATCGGCCTGGAAGTGGGGGTGCCCAACGTCATCAAGACCATCGGCCGGCTCGGGGTCAATGTCGACTGGCCAGCGTTCCCGGCAATGCTGCTGGGGGCCGGTGGCATGTCGCCGATGCAGGTGGCGACCATGTACCAGACCATCGCCAATGGCGGTTTCAATACGCCGATGCGCGGCATCCGCAGTGTGCTCACCGCCGAAGGTGAGCCGCTCAAGCGTTACCCGTTCCAGATCCAGCAGACCTTCGATCCGGGCTCCATCTACCTGGTACAGAACGCGATGCAGCGGGTGATGCGCGAAGGTACCGGCCGCTCCGTGTACAACGTGCTGCCCAGGTCGCTGACCCTGGCGGGCAAGACCGGTACCAGTAACGACTCGCGTGACAGCTGGTTCTCAGGCTTCAGCCAGGACCTGCTGGCGGTGGTGTGGATGGGCCGTGACGATAACGGCAAGACGCCGTTCACCGGGGCTACTGGCGCACTGCAGGTGTGGACCAGCTTCATGAAGAAGGCTGACCCGCTACCGCTGGACATGCCGCAACCGGACAACGTGGTACAGGCCTGGATCGACCCCTACAGTGGGCAGGGTTCCGACGCAAGCTGTCCGGGGGCGGTGCAGATGCCGTATATTCGCGGGAGCGAACCGCCCGCCGGCGCGATCTGTGGCGGCGAGCAGAATCCGGCAGAATCGGTCATGGACTGGGTCAAAGGCTGGATGAATTAAGCCCTGGCAGCATTGATGAGGTGTGAAGTGAAAAAGTGGTGGTTTCCTGCCGTGACGGCACTGGTGGTGCTGCAGGGCTGTTCCAGCGTTCAGCGTGGCAACATCCCGGTTGTGGACTCGAGCACACGGGTGTCCAACAGTGAACGCGTGACGGCCAACCGCTCGGCGGCCGGCATCAGCAATGGCACCTCGCAGGCGCAGACCCTGCCTGAGGACTCCGGCGTGACCGTGATGATTCCGCAAGGTGCCGGTGCCACGGGCATCCAGACGTTCCCGGCAGGCAATGGCGTGGCCCCGATCAGCACCACGCCGATTACCACTGGCCCCGGCACATCTGCACCGATGACGACCAACCCCAACCCGATCGCCGACGAACCGTTCGACATCGCGTCGATGAACAGTGCCCCGGCCGCTGCCAGCGCGCCAACCGGCATTCCGCGCAGCAGTGCGGCATCCGGGGGGCTGTCGGCTGACGAGCAGCTCGATGGCCCGGTGCTGGCATTGTTGACCACCGCCCAGTCGCAACAGGGCAGTGGCGACTTCAACGGTGCGGCCTCGAGCCTGGAGCGCGCCCAGCGCATCGCCCCGCGTGAGCCGCAGGTACTGTTCCGTCTGGCGCAGGTGCGCCTGTCCCAGGGCGATGCGGCGCAGGCCGAGCAATTGGCGCGCCGTGCCCTGACCTATGCCAATGGTCGCCCTGACCTTCAGGCCGAGCTGTGGAACACCATCGCCCAGGCCCGTGAGAAGCAGGGTGACAGCGCCGGCGCCGCGCTGGCCCGGCAAAAAGCGCGGGTCAACTCCTGATGATCGAGCAGCGCATTCTGGACATCGCCGACCACCTGCTGCTCATCGAGCGTGAGTTGATCGTGCAGGGCTGGTGGGCTGACGAGCCGCCAAGCGATGAGGCGCTGGCCAGCACAGTGCCTTTTGCGGTCGATAGCATGAGCTTCGAGCAGTGGCTGCAGTGGATATTCCTGCCGCGCATGAAGATCATCATCGAGCTTGGTCAACCGCTGCCCAACGCCTCGAGCATTCTGGTGATGGCCGAGACGGTGTTCGTCGACCGGCCGGAGCAGAGTCGTGAGTTGCGGCGCCTGCTGGCAGAGTTCGATCAATTGATCGCTGCTTGAGCCTGATTTCTTCTCTTTTTCCTTCAGGGGCCGCAGATTGTGGCCCTTTTTTGTGGAAAAGTTATTTTTCCTGCTGCTGTGTCGGTTTTTAGTGGTGGCAGGAATTCATCTTGAGGAAAAATTGGCAATAATTTTTCTTGACTTGTAGCCGCCAAATCACAAGAATCCAGTTTCCGCTTTAGAGGGACTGCCAGAAGCAGACCCGCTAAGCAGATCATGAGGCGCACACCCGCGCCGACCTGTTACACCCCGCAACGCGTTACCTCGCGCTGGGTGGGATAACCCCGCAACACTCAGGGGTGCTCCCAATACTTGCTCAGTCAGTGCTGACGTTCGCTCATGCTCTGCTTGGCAGTAAACCTATTAAGACCCGTCCACTAGGGACGGTATTCTGGCGTTTTAGAGGTGAACAACGTGGAGCTTTTATCTGGCGCTGAGATGGTCGTCCGCTTCTTGCGTGACGAAGGCGTTAAGCACATCTACGGGTACCCTGGTGGTGCTCTCCTGCATGTTTACGACGCCCTGTTCAAGGAACCGGAAGTCGAGCACATCCTGGTTCGTCACGAGCAGGCTGCTACCCATATGGCGGACGGCTACGCCCGCGCCACCGGCAAGGCCGGTGTGGTGCTGGTAACCTCCGGCCCGGGCGCGACCAATGCCATCACCGGTATTGCCACCGCTTACATGGACTCGATTCCGATGGTCATCCTGTCCGGCCAGGTGCCTAGCACCATGGTGGGTACCGATGCCTTCCAGGAAACCGACATGATCGGCATCTCGCGGCCGATCGTGAAGCACAGCTTCATGATCAAACACGCTACCGAGATCCCTGAAGTTCTGAAAAAAGCCTTCTATCTGGCGCAATCCGGCCGTCCAGGCCCGGTCGTGGTCGACATTCCAAAAGATATGACCAACCCGGCCGAGAAGTTCGAATACGTCTATCCGAAGAAGGTCAAGCTGCGCTCCTACAGCCCGGCAGTGCGTGGCCACTCCGGCCAGATCCGCAAGGCTGCCGAGATGCTGCTGGCTGCCAAGCGTCCGATCGTCTATGCCGGTGGCGGCGTGATTCTCGGTGGTGGCTCCGAAGCGCTGACCGAAATTGCCAAGTCGCTGAACCTGCCAGTCACCAATACCCTGATGGGCCTTGGCGGCTTCCCGGGTACCGACCGCCAGTTCCTCGGCATGCTCGGCATGCACGGCAGCTACACCGCCAACATGGCCATGCACAATGCCGATGTGATTTTCGCGGTCGGCGCGCGCTTCGATGACCGCGTGGTCAATGGCCCGGCCAAGTTCTGCCCGAATGCCAAGATCATTCACATCGACATCGACCCGGCGTCGATCTCCAAGATGATCAAGGCCGACGTGCCGATCGTGGGCCCGGTCGACAGCGTGCTGAGCGAGATGCTCGGCATCCTCAAGGAAATCGGCGAGCAGCCAGACAAGGCCGCGGCCGAAGCCTGGTGGAAGCAGATCGACGAGTGGCGCGGTAATGGCGACCTGTTCCCCTACAACAAGGGCGACGGCAGCGTCATCAAGCCGCAGACCGTCATCGAGACCTTGTGCGAAGTGACCAACGGCGATGCTTTCGTCACCTCCGACGTCGGTCAGCACCAGATGTTCGCAGCACAGTACTACCGCTTCAACAAGCCGAACCGCTGGATCAACTCCGGTGGCCTGGGCACCATGGGCTTCGGTTTCCCGGCAGCCATGGGCATCAAGCTCAATTTCCCGGATCAGGACGTGGCCTGCGTGACTGGCGAAGGCAGCATCCAGATGAACATCCAGGAGCTGTCCACCTGCATGCAGTACGGCCTGCCGGTGAAGATCGTCAACCTGAACAACGGCGTGCTGGGCATGGTCCGTCAGTGGCAGGACATGGCCTACAACGGCCGTCACTCGCACTCCTATGTCGAGTCGCTGCCTGACTTCATCAAGCTGGCCGAGGCCTATGGCCATGTGGGTATCCGCATCACCAGCCTGAAGGACCTCAAGCCGAAGCTCGAAGAAGCCTTCGCGATGAAGGACCGCCTGGTGTTCATCGACATCGCGGTCGACCGTACCGAGCACGTCTATCCGATGCAGATCAAGGATGGCTCGATGCGTGACATGTGGCTGAGCAAGACGGAGCGTACCTGATATGCGGCACATCATTTCCCTGCTGCTGGAAAACGAACCCGGTGCTCTGTCCCGCGTGGTCGGCCTGTTCTCCCAGCGCAACTACAACATTGAAAGCCTGACCGTGGCGCCCACCGAAGACCCGACCCTGTCGCGTCTGACGCTGACCACCGTTGGCCATGACGAAGTGATCGAACAGATCACCAAGAACCTCAACAAGCTGGTCGAAGTGGTCAAGCTTGTCGACCTGTCGGAAAGCGCTCACATCGAGCGTGAACTGATGCTGGTCAAGGTCAAGGCCACCGGTGCCCAGCGTGCCGAGATCAAGCGCACCACGGACATCTTCCGTGGCCAGATCGTCGATGTTACCGCCAGCGTGTACACCGTACAGCTCAGTGGTACCAGCGACAAACTGGACAGCTTCATCCAGGCCATCGGCACTGCATCGATTCTCGAAACCGTGCGCAGTGGCGTCACCGGCATTGCCCGTGGCGACAAAGTGCTCAGCATCTGAATTCAAAAATTAGCGATGGCTCCGCAGGGGCCGAGATATAACCAGGGGTATTTCATGAAAGTTTTCTACGATAAAGACTGCGACCTTTCCATCATCCAGGGCAAGAAAGTCGCCATCATCGGTTACGGTTCCCAGGGCCACGCCCAAGCGTGCAACCTGAAGGACTCCGGTGTAGACGTTACCGTCGGTCTGCGTAAAGGTTCGGCTACCGTTGCCAAGGCTGAAGCTCACGGCCTGAAAGTGGCCGACGTTGCCACCGCCGTCGCTGCTGCCGACCTGGTCATGATCCTGACCCCGGACGAGTTCCAGGGCGCTCTGTACAAGAACGAAATCGAGCCGAACATCAAGAAGGGCGCCACCCTGGCCTTCTCCCACGGTTTCTCGATCCATTACAACCAGGTCGTTCCACGTGCCGACCTCGACGTAATCATGATCGCGCCGAAGGCCCCGGGCCATACCGTGCGTTCCGAGTTCGTCAAAGGCGGCGGTATCCCTGACCTGATCGCTATCTACCAGGACGCCTCCGGCAACGCCAAGAACGTCGCCCTGTCCTACGCTTCCGGCGTTGGTGGCGGCCGTACCGGCATCATCGAAACCACCTTCAAGGACGAGACTGAAACCGACCTGTTCGGTGAGCAGGCCGTTCTGTGCGGCGGTACCGTCGAGCTGGTCAAAGCCGGTTTCGAAACCCTGGTCGAAGCTGGCTACGCGCCGGAAATGGCCTACTTCGAGTGCCTGCACGAGCTGAAGCTGATCGTCGACCTCATGTACGAAGGCGGCATCGCCAACATGAACTACTCGATCTCCAACAACGCCGAATACGGTGAGTACGTCACCGGTCCGGAAGTCATCAACGAAGAATCCCGTAAGGCCATGCGCAACGCTCTGAAGCGCATCCAGGACGGCGAGTACGCGAAGATGTTCATCTCCGAAGGCGCCACCAACTACCCATCGATGACCGCCAAGCGTCGCAACAACGCCGCTCACGGTATCGAAGTCATCGGCGAGCAACTGCGTTCGATGATGCCGTGGATCTCGGCTAACAAAATCGTCGACAAGACCAAGAACTGAGTCTTATCGAATGATGAAAAACGCGGCTTCGGCCGCGTTTTTTCGTTCTGGCATTCAGCTTCTGGTATAAAGCAGACCAGTGGCCTGCCGTCAGAACCTGTTTCGCGGGCCCGTGTCGAACATTTTCCATCCTGTTGCAAGGTACCCTCCATGAGCGAACGTCCCGAAGAGCCGAACAAGCCCTCCGACGCCGAAAGCCTGCTACCTGTCGATGAGCACGTTGAAGAAGGGCATGATGCCGAAGGGCGCAAGGTGCGCCATCGCGGTATCTATCTGTTGCCCAACCTCTTCACCACCGCCAACCTGTTTGCCGGTTTCTATTCCATCATCAACTCGATGAGCGCGCAGAGCGCCCTGAGTGCTGGCGACCCGCGCGAGGCGAGCAAGTACTTTGCATTTGCCGCCATCGCCATCTTCGTGGCCATGGTGCTCGACGGCCTCGATGGCCGTGTCGCCCGCATGACCAACACCCAGAGCGCCTTCGGGGCCGAGTACGACTCGTTGTCGGACATGGTCGCCTTCGGCGTGGCCCCGGCCCTGCTGGCCTTTGGCTGGGCGCTGGGCGACATGGGCAAGGTCGGCTGGATGGTCGCCTTCATCTATGTGGCCGGTGCCGCGCTGCGCCTGGCGCGTTTCAATACCCAGGTTGGTACTGCCGACAAGCGCTACTTCATCGGCCTGGCCAGCCCGGCTGCCGCTGGTGTGGTCGCCGGTACCGTATGGGCCTTCAGCGACTATGGTATCCAGGGCTCCAAGTTGTCGTTTTTGGTGGCACTGCTGGTTGCCGCCGCCGGTATGTTGATGGTCAGCAACATCAAGTACAACAGCTTCAAGGAGCTCGACCTCAAGGGCCGCGTGCCGTTCGTGGCGATCCTGGCGGTGGTGCTGGTGTTTGCCGTGGTATTCAGCGACCCGCCGCGCATCTTGCTGCTGATTTTCCTTGCCTACGCCGCTTCTGGTCCGATCCAGTTCCTGCTCAAAGGCCGCCATCGTAAATCCTGAATGATTTAATGATGGAATAACCCTGCGGCTCCATAGTCTTACTGGTACATCCGTTAACCAGTGCTGTGGAGCCGTCATGCTTATAAAGCTTCCCAGGTCTTCCGATTGCAAGGCATCGGAGATCACTCCCGAAAGCATCTACCTTTCCCGTCGTACCCTGTTGGGTGGCTCCATGGCCGGCGTTGCGCTGGGTGCGATGCCCTTTGCGGCGCGCGCGGCCCAAACATCGCGTTACGCAGATGTCGAGGCAGGTAACGCACCGGCCTGGTTCACCAGCAAGCTGGCTGACACGCGTTGGCAAGCGGTGACGGTAAAAGACGAGGCGATCACGCCCTTCAAGGATGCCACTCATTACAACAACTTCTATGAGTTCGGGCCTGATAAAGGCGACCCCGCCGCCAATGGCGGGAGCCTGAAGACCGAACCCTGGTCGGTGGTGGTCGATGGTGAGGTTGGCAAGCCCGGGCGTTATGCGCTGGAAGACTTTGTCAAACCCTACGCGCTTGAGGAGCGTATCTATCGGTTACGCTGCGTGGAGGCCTGGTCAATGGTCATCCCCTGGTTGGGCTTTCCCCTGGCGCAAGTGCTCAAGCAGGTTGAACCGACCTCAAAAGCGCGTTATGTACGGTTCGAGACCCTGCAGGATCCGCAGCACATGCCGGGGCAGCGTTCGGGCTTCGCGTTGATCGATTGGCCGTACGAAGAGGGCTTGCGCCTGGATGAGGCGATGAACCCGCTGGCCATCCTGGCGGTCGGCATGTATGGGCGCGAGTTGCCCAACCAGAACGGTGCGCCGCTGCGCCTGGTGGTGCCGTGGAAGTACGGGTTCAAGAGTATCAAGTCGATCGTGCGGATCAGCCTGGTGGCCGAACGGCCGCGCACGACCTGGGAGAGTCTTGCGCCTGATGAATATGGTTTCTATGCCAACGTGAACCCCGAGGTCGATCACCCGCGCTGGAGTCAGGCGCGCGAACGGCGCCTGCCCAGTGGGCTGTTCAGCCCCAACGTGCGACAGACACAGATGTTCAATGGCTACGCCGATGAAGTGGCGTCGCTGTACGCTGGCCTCGACCTGCGGAAGAACTATTGATGCGTTATCCCTGGCTGCGCCTGGCCATCTTTATAGTGGGTTGTCTGTTTCCGCTGTGGTGGTTGTATGAGGCGGCGATGAACCTGCTCGGACCGGACCCTGGGAAGATCCTTATGGATCGGCTTGGGCTGGGGGCGTTGATCTTCCTTTTGATCACGCTGAGCATGACGCCGCTGCAGAAGCTGACAGGCTGGTCGGGGTGGATCGTTGTGCGTCGGCAACTGGGGTTGTGGTGTTTTGCCTATATCGTGCTGCACCTCTTTTGCTACCTGTTCTTTATCTTGGGGCTGGATTGGGGGCAGTTTGCCGTCGAGCTGCGCAAGCGGCCGTACATCATTGTGGGGGCGCTCGGCTTCCTTGGCTTGCTGGCGTTGGCGGTGACTTCCAATCGTTACAGTCAGCGGCGCTTGGGCGCGCGCTGGAAGAAACTGCACAAGCTTGTGTATGTGATTCTCGGTTTGGGCCTGCTGCACTTCCTGTGGATTGTGCGCTCCGATCTGCGCGAGTGGGCGATCTACGCGGCCATTGCTGGCTTGTTGATGGTGCTGCGGGTGCCGGGGGTGGCGCGGCGAGTGCCTCGAATCATGGGGCGGCGGGGAAGGGTGGCTTCCTAGGCGCTAAAAGGACAATGGCGAACACCTGTTGTGCTTGATAGGGCCATTTCCGCCTATATTTCAATTTCTTGAAATTAAGCCTTGACGGGCGTTCGAATCCCCTTATAATGCGCCCCACTTCCAGCGTAGTCGGAACGAGAAACTCCTTGAAATTCAAAGAGTTGCTTAATCCAGGTAGTGCTGGTGGTGCTTCGGTCGTCTGATCGATAGCGGTTGAAATGGTGGTTGACAGCGCTTCTAAGCGCTGTATGATTCGCCTCCCGCTACGAGAGATCGCAGCGAGCCAAGTGTTTGAAGTTGAACGAGTTTCTCGCAAAAAACTTCAAAATAAACGCTTGACAGGCTCTGAGGAAAGCGTAGAATGCGCGCCTCGGTTGAGACGAAAAGCTCTTAACCAAACGCTCTTTAACAAATCGAATCAAGCAATTCGTGTGGGTGCTTGTGAGTACGGACTGATAGTCAGAAAGATTATCAGCATCACAAGTGACCATGCGAGAAATCACATAGTCATTTGAGATTGCTGAGCCAAGTTTAGGGTTTCTTAAAAACCCAAGCAGTATTGAACTGAAGAGTTTGATCATGGCTCAGATTGAACGCTGGCGGCAGGCCTAACACATGCAAGTCGAGCGGATGACGGGAGCTTGCTCCTTGATTCAGCGGCGGACGGGTGAGTAATGCCTAGGAATCTGCCTGGTAGTGGGGGACAACGTTTCGAAAGGAACGCTAATACCGCATACGTCCTACGGGAGAAAGCAGGGGACCTTCGGGCCTTGCGCTATCAGATGAGCCTAGGTCGGATTAGCTAGTTGGTGGGGTAATGGCTCACCAAGGCGACGATCCGTAACTGGTCTGAGAGGATGATCAGTCACACTGGAACTGAGACACGGTCCAGACTCCTACGGGAGGCAGCAGTGGGGAATATTGGACAATGGGCGAAAGCCTGATCCAGCCATGCCGCGTGTGTGAAGAAGGTCTTCGGATTGTAAAGCACTTTAAGTTGGGAGGAAGGGCATTAACCTAATACGTTAGTGTTTTGACGTTACCGACAGAATAAGCACCGGCTAACTCTGTGCCAGCAGCCGCGGTAATACAGAGGGTGCAAGCGTTAATCGGAATTACTGGGCGTAAAGCGCGCGTAGGTGGTTTGTTAAGTTGGATGTGAAAGCCCCGGGCTCAACCTGGGAACTGCATCCAAAACTGGCAAGCTAGAGTACGGTAGAGGGTGGTGGAATTTCCTGTGTAGCGGTGAAATGCGTAGATATAGGAAGGAACACCAGTGGCGAAGGCGACCACCTGGACTGATACTGACACTGAGGTGCGAAAGCGTGGGGAGCAAACAGGATTAGATACCCTGGTAGTCCACGCCGTAAACGATGTCAACTAGCCGTTGGAATCCTTGAGATTTTAGTGGCGCAGCTAACGCATTAAGTTGACCGCCTGGGGAGTACGGCCGCAAGGTTAAAACTCAAATGAATTGACGGGGGCCCGCACAAGCGGTGGAGCATGTGGTTTAATTCGAAGCAACGCGAAGAACCTTACCAGGCCTTGACATGCAGAGAACTTTCCAGAGATGGATTGGTGCCTTCGGGAACTCTGACACAGGTGCTGCATGGCTGTCGTCAGCTCGTGTCGTGAGATGTTGGGTTAAGTCCCGTAACGAGCGCAACCCTTGTCCTTAGTTACCAGCACGTTATGGTGGGCACTCTAAGGAGACTGCCGGTGACAAACCGGAGGAAGGTGGGGATGACGTCAAGTCATCATGGCCCTTACGGCCTGGGCTACACACGTGCTACAATGGTCGGTACAGAGGGTTGCCAAGCCGCGAGGTGGAGCTAATCTCACAAAACCGATCGTAGTCCGGATCGCAGTCTGCAACTCGACTGCGTGAAGTCGGAATCGCTAGTAATCGCGAATCAGAATGTCGCGGTGAATACGTTCCCGGGCCTTGTACACACCGCCCGTCACACCATGGGAGTGGGTTGCACCAGAAGTAGCTAGTCTAACCTTCGGGAGGACGGTTACCACGGTGTGATTCATGACTGGGGTGAAGTCGTAACAAGGTAGCCGTAGGGGAACCTGCGGCTGGATCACCTCCTTAATCGACGACATCAGCCTGCTGATGAGCTCCCACACGAATTGCTTGATTCTTTGTATAAAGACGATGCTGTAACGCGACCCTGTTATAGGTCTGTAGCTCAGTTGGTTAGAGCGCACCCCTGATAAGGGTGAGGTCGGCAGTTCAAATCTGCCCAGACCTACCATTACATGGTTCAGCCGTAGAATACGGGGCCATAGCTCAGCTGGGAGAGCGCCTGCCTTGCACGCAGGAGGTCAGCGGTTCGATCCCGCTTGGCTCCACCACTTTTGCAGTAACTTGTCAGAACTTAGAAATGAACATTCAGTTTGAATGTTGATTTCTGACTTTTGTCAGATCGTTCTTTAAAAATTCGGATATGTGATAGAAATAGACTGAACACCAGTTTCACTGCTGGTGGATCAGGCTAAGGTAAAATTTGTGAGTTCTGCTCGAAAGAGCAACATGCGAATTTTCGGCGAATGTCGTCTTCACAGTATAACCAGATTGCTTGGGGTTATATGGTCAAGTGAAGAAGCGCATACGGTGGATGCCTTGGCAGTCAGAGGCGATGAAAGACGTGGTAGCCTGCGATAAGCTTTGGGGAGTCGGCAAACAGACTGTGATCCAGAGATCTCTGAATGGGGGAACCCACTCAGCATAAGCTGAGTATCTTGTACTGAATACATAGGTGCAAGAGGCGAACCAGGGGAACTGAAACATCTAAGTACCCTGAGGAAAAGAAATCAACCGAGATTCCCTTAGTAGTGGCGAGCGAACGGGGACCAGCCCTTAAGTTGGTTTGAGATTAGTGGAACGCTCTGGAAAGTGCGGCCATAGTGGGTGATAGCCCCGTACACGAAAATCTCTTATCAATGAAATCGAGTAGGACGGAGCACGAGAAACTTTGTCTGAACATGGGGGGACCATCCTCCAAGGCTAAATACTACTGACTGACCGATAGTGAACCAGTACCGTGAGGGAAAGGCGAAAAGAACCCCGGAGAGGGGAGTGAAATAGATCCTGAAACCGTATGCGTACAAGCAGTGGGAGCCTACTTTGTTAGGTGACTGCGTACCTTTTGTATAATGGGTCAGCGACTTATATTCAGTGGCGAGCTTAACCGAATAGGGGAGGCGTAGCGAAAGCGAGTCTTAATAGGGCGTTTAGTCGCTGGGTATAGACCCGAAACCGGGCGATCTATCCATGGGCAGGTTGAAGGTTAGGTAACACTGACTGGAGGACCGAACCGACTACCGTTGAAAAGTTAGCGGATGACCTGTGGATCGGAGTGAAAGGCTAATCAAGCTCGGAGATAGCTGGTTCTCCTCGAAAGCTATTTAGGTAGCGCCTCATGTATCACTGTAGGGGGTAGAGCACTGTTTCGGCTAGGGGGTCATCCCGACTTACCAAACCGATGCAAACTCCGAATACCTACAAGTGCCGAGCATGGGAGACACACGGCGGGTGCTAACGTCCGTCGTGAAAAGGGAAACAACCCAGACCGTCAGCTAAGGTCCCAAAGTCATGGTTAAGTGGGAAACGATGTGGGAAGGCTTAGACAGCTAGGAGGTTGGCTTAGAAGCAGCCACCCTTTAAAGAAAGCGTAATAGCTCACTAGTCGAGTCGGCCTGCGCGGAAGATGTAACGGGGCTCAAACCATGCACCGAAGCTACGGGTATCACCTTTGGTGATGCGGTAGAGGAGCGTTCTGTAAGCCTGTGAAGGTGAGTTGAGAAGCTTGCTGGAGGTATCAGAAGTGCGAATGCTGACATGAGTAACGACAATGCGAGTGAAAAACTCGCACGCCGAAAGACCAAGGTTTCCTGCGCAACGTTAATCGACGCAGGGTTAGTCGGTCCCTAAGGCGAGGCTGAAAAGCGTAGTCGATGGAAAACAGGTTAATATTCCTGTACTTCCAGTTATTGCGATGGAGGGACGGAGAAGGCTAGGCCAGCTTGGCGTTGGTTGTCCAAGTTTAAGGTGGTAGGCTGAGATCTTAGGCAAATCCGGGATCTCAAGGCCGAGAGCTGATGACGAGTTGCCTTTAGGCGACGAAGTGGTTGATGCCATGCTTCCAAGAAAAGCTCCTAAGCTTCAGATAATTGGGAACCGTACCCCAAACCGACACAGGTGGTTAGGTAGAGAATACCAAGGCGCTTGAGAGAACTCGGGTGAAGGAACTAGGCAAAATGGCACCGTAACTTCGGGAGAAGGTGCGCCGGTGAGGGTGAAGGACTTGCTCCGTAAGCTCATGCCGGTCGAAGATACCAGGCCGCTGCGACTGTTTATTAAAAACACAGCACTCTGCAAACACGAAAGTGGACGTATAGGGTGTGACGCCTGCCCGGTGCCGGAAGGTTAATTGATGGGGTTAGCGCAAGCGAAGCTCTTGATCGAAGCCCCGGTAAACGGCGGCCGTAACTATAACGGTCCTAAGGTAGCGAAATTCCTTGTCGGGTAAGTTCCGACCTGCACGAATGGCGTAACGATGGCGGCGCTGTCTCCACCCGAGACTCAGTGAAATTGAAATCGCTGTGAAGATGCAGTGTATCCGCGGCTAGACGGAAAGACCCCGTGAACCTTTACTATAGCTTTGCACTGGACTTTGAATTTGCTTGTGTAGGATAGGTGGGAGGCTTTGAAGTGGGGACGCCAGTTCTCATGGAGCCATCCTTGAAATACCACCCTGGCAACTTTGAGGTTCTAACTCAGGTCCGTTATCCGGATCGAGGACAGTGTATGGTGGGTAGTTTGACTGGGGCGGTCTCCTCCCAAAGAGTAACGGAGGAGTACGAAGGTGCGCTCAGACCGGTCGGAAATCGGTCGTAGAGTATAAAGGCAAAAGCGCGCTTGACTGCGAGACAAACACGTCGAGCAGGTACGAAAGTAGGTCTTAGTGATCCGGTGGTTCTGTATGGAAGGGCCATCGCTCAACGGATAAAAGGTACTCCGGGGATAACAGGCTGATACCGCCCAAGAGTTCATATCGACGGCGGTGTTTGGCACCTCGATGTCGGCTCATCACATCCTGGGGCTGAAGCCGGTCCCAAGGGTATGGCTGTTCGCCATTTAAAGTGGTACGCGAGCTGGGTTTAGAACGTCGTGAGACAGTTCGGTCCCTATCTGCCGTGGACGTTTGAGATTTGAGAGGGGCTGCTCCTAGTACGAGAGGACCGGAGTGGACGAACCTCTGGTGTTCCGGTTGTCACGCCAGTGGCATTGCCGGGTAGCTATGTTCGGAAGAGATAACCGCTGAAAGCATCTAAGCGGGAAACTTGCCTCAAGATGAGATCTCACTGGGATCTTGAATCCCCTAAAGGGCCGTCGAAGACTACGACGTTGATAGGTTGGGTGTGTAAGCGCTGTGAGGCGTTGAGCTAACCAATACTAATTGCCCGTGAGGCTTGACCATATAACACCCAAGCAATTTGCTTCTGCAGATTGTGGTGGTGAAGACGAAAGAACCGAAAGTTCGCAACATCACAACTATCGCATATCCGAATTTGCTGGGCTGTCCATCTGGACATTCTGGCTACAGAATTTCTTGACGACCATAGAGCATTGGAACCACCTGATCCCATCCCGAACTCAGTAGTGAAACGATGCATCGCCGATGGTAGTGTGGGGTTTCCCCATGTGAGAGTAGGTCATCGTCAAGATTCATTTCGCAAAACCCCTATCTGCGTAAGCAGGTAGGGGTTTTGTCTTTTCTGGCTTTTACAGATCCCGGACTCGGCGGCTAGCCGTGATATCGTTCCCCATCAGCCCGAACTGCCTTCCAGAGAACCATCAATGGCCAACCCGACTTCACTCCATCCCGGCTTCATGATCGTGCACGGCAATCGCCTGGACGACTTGCGCAGCCTGGTGGTGAGCTGGATGCGGCGCTATCCGCTGGCCCCCCTGGAAAACGAAATCGCCCTGGTACAAAGCAATGGCATCGCCCAGTGGCTCAAGCTGGCCTTGGCCGAGGACCCGCTCGAAGATGACCAGGGTGGTTGTGGGATCGCTGCTGCCATCGAAGTGCAGTTGCCGGGCAGCTTCATGTGGCAGCTGTACAGAAAAGTCCTCGGGCGTGACGAGATTCCAGAGGTTTCCTTGCTCGACAAGGCCCCGCTGACCTGGCGACTCATGCGTTTGCTGCCAGCGCTGATCGAGCGCACGCATTTCGAACCGTTGCGACGCTTCCTCACCGACGACGGTGATCTACGCAAACGCTATCAGCTGGCAGAGCGCCTGGCTGACCTGTTCGACCAGTATCAGGTCTATCGTGCCGACTGGCTCAAGGATTGGGCTGCCGGCCAGCACGTCCTCAATACGGCCCGTGGCGAACGCAAACCCCTGGCACCTGGCAACCGCTGGCAGGCCGAGCTGTGGCGGGCCTTGCTCGAGGATGTAGGTGAACAAGGCATGGCCCAGAGCCGTGCAGGGGTGCACCAGCGATTCATCGAACGGATCAACAGCCTTGAGCAACCCCCTGCGGGTCTGCCTTCACGGGTAATCGTATTCGGTATCTCATCGCTGCCTGCCCAAGCGTTGGAGGCACTGGCAGGTCTTGCGCGGTTCAGCCAGGTATTACTGTGTGTGCACAACCCTTGTCGCCATCACTGGGCGGACATCGTCGCCGACAAGGACCTGCTGCGCCACCAGTACAAGCGCCAGCAGCGCAAGCAGGGCATGCCCGCGCAGTTGGATGACGAGTCCTTGCACCAGCACGCCCACCCCTTGCTTGCCGCCTGGGGCAAACAGGGCCGCGACTACATCAACCTGCTCGACAGTTATGATGACCCAGGCAGCTACCAGGGCGCATTCAGCGATGGACGCATCGACCTGTTCAGCGAAAGCGAGCCGGCAACACTGCTCAAGCAGCTGCAGGACGATATCCTCGAACTGCGCCCGCTTGCTGAAACCCGTGAGCTGTGGCCTGAGGTCGATCTGGCGCAAGACCGCTCCGTGCGCTTCCACATCGCCCACAGCCCACAACGCGAAGTAGAGATCCTGCACGACCAATTGTTGGCCCGCTTCAGTGCCGACCCCACCCTGCGCCCACGTGACGTCATCGTGATGCTCCCGGCAATCGACAACTATGCACCGCATATCCGTGCCGTTTTCGGCCAGCTACAGCGCAACGACCCGCGTTACATACCCTTCACCCTGACCGATCAGGGCCAGCGCGGGCGTGATCCATTGTTGATTGCCCTGGAGCATCTGCTCAAGCTGCCAGACAGCCGTTTCGCCGTCAGCGAAGTGCTCGATCTGCTGGACGTACCGGCTGTACGAACGCGTTTCGGGATCCGCGAAAGCGACCTGCCCACGCTGCACCGCTGGATCGAGGGCGCCGGTGTCCGTTGGGGGCTCAATGCCGAGCAGCGAGCGTCCCTGGGCCTGCCCGAAGGGCTGGAGCAGAACAGCTGGCGGTTCGGCCTGCGGCGTATGCTGTTGGGTTATGCCGTGGGTATGGGGGAGGGCTGTGACGGTATCGAACCTTACGACGAAATCGGCGGCTTGGATGCTGCGCTGATCGGCCCGTTGGTGGCCTTGCTCGACGCCCTAGATGTGGCCAACCATGCCCTCTCTCAGCCAGCCACTGCGGCCCAGTGGGGCGAGCGACTGAACGCGCTGTTGCAAGTGTTCTTCCTGGCAGAAGGCGAGCACGACGAATTCCTGCTCATGCAACTGCAGGAGCTGCGCGATAGCTGGCTACAGGTGTGCGAGACCGTAGGCTTGCAGGACTTGTTGCCCCTCACGGTCATACGCGAGGCGTGGTTGTCGGGCCTGGATCAGGGCAAGCTGTCCCAGCGTTTTCTTGCAGGTTCGGTAAACTTCTGCACCCTCATGCCGATGCGTGCCATCCCGTTTAGAGTGGTCTGCCTGCTTGGCATGAACGATGGCGATTACCCGCGCGCCCAGCAGCCGCTGGACTTCGACCTGATGGCCAGTGACTACCGCCCCGGCGACCGCTCGCGCCGCGAGGATGACCGTTACCTGCTGCTCGAAGCGTTGTTGTCCGCGCGCGATCAGCTGTACATCAGCTGGGTCGGCCGGAGCATCCGCGATAATAGCGAGCGCCCGGCATCTGTGCTCATAGGCCAACTGCGCGATCACCTGGCGGCAGGTTGGCGCCTGGCCGGTGGCAGCGGCAGCCAGCAAGCGGGCGAGCAGTTGTTGCATGCGTTGACTCAAGAGCACCCGCTGCAGCCCTTCAGCCCGCGTTATTTCCAGAAAGGCAGCGCGTTGTTCAGTTATGCCCATGAATGGCAGCTGCTGCACCAAGTCTGCGATGAGGCTAAACAGGCGGATGTTGGCCTGCCGGCTTACAGCAGCGATGAAGCCCTGACCCTTACGCAACTGCAGGACTTTCTGCGTCATCCGGTGCGTCACTTCTTCAGCCAGCGCCTGAAAGTGTTCTTCGAGGCGCTGGAGGCGCCGACGCCGGATGAGGAGCCGTTTGTCCTCGATGCCTTGCAGCGCTATAGCGCCAGTGAAAGCCTGCTCGGCGCGGCGCTGGCCGAGCCGGAAAACGCCGAGCAGGCGCTGCAAGCCCAGGCGCGCCGGCTGCAGGCGTGCGGCATGCTGCCGTTGGCCGGGTTCGGCGAGCTTCTGCAGGCAGAGCTGATCCAGCCGCTGCCCGATCTGCTGCAACGCCATCGCCAATTGTTGCAGCGCTGGCCCAACGTGGTCGAGGGCGCACTGCCGATCCATTTCGAGCATGGCAGCCATCGCCTGGAGGGTTGGCTTGGCCGGGTGTATCAGGCCGATGACCAAAGCCTGTTGAGCATCACCACGGTGCCCAACACCATCAGCGCCGGGCGTCACAGCCTCAAGTGGCACCGGCTGATCGCCAGTTGGGTCATGCACCTGGCGGCGTGCGCCGAAGGCTATCCGCTGCATAGCGCCCTGTTGGCCAGCGACATCACCCTGCTGCTCGCGCCACTGCCACAACACGAAGCTGCCGAGCAGCTCGGCCATCTGCTGGTGTCACGCCAGGCCGCAATGAATGCGCCGCTGCCGGTCGCCGCCAAGACAGCGTTCGCCTGGCTGGCCCAGGACGATCCTGACAAAGCCCTCGCCGCAGCTGCCCGTGCTTACGAAGGTGATGGCCGCACCAGTTTCGGTGAGCGCAGCGAAAGCCTGGCCCTGGCCCGACAGTTCCGTGACTTCGCCGCACTCAGTGCCGACGAAACTTTTGAAGGCTGGTGCGAAACCCTGTACCGCCCGTTATTCAGCGCAGCCTGGCAGACGCTGGGCAACCCGGAGAGTGGCGCATGACCCAGGTCCGTCCCCTGGCACTGAGTTTCCCCCTGCATGGCAGCCAACTGATCGAAGCCAGTGCCGGTACCGGCAAGACGTTCACGATTTCGGCGCTTTATCTGCGGCTGATCCTCGGCCATGGCGGCGAGTGCGCTTTTGGCCGCGAGTTGTTGCCACCGCAGATCCTCGTGGTGACCTTCACCGATGCGGCCACCAAGGAACTGCGCGAGCGTATTCGCGCGCGCCTGGCCGAAGCTGCACGCTTCTTTCGCGGCGAGTTACAGGAAGCCGACCCGCTGCTGCACCAGCTACGTGACGATTACCCACCCGAGCACTGGCCGCGCTGCGCCAACCGCCTGGAGATCGCCGTACAGTGGATGGACGAAGCGGCAGTCTCGACCATTCATGGCTGGTGCCAGCGCATGCTTCGCGAGCATGCCTTCGACAGCGGCAGCCTGTTCACCCAGAGCCTGGAAACCGACCACAGCGACCTGCTTGGCCAGGTCATGCGCGACTACTGGCGGCGGTTCTGCTACGGCATGCACGGCGAGGCCCTGGGCTGGGTGCGTAGCCATTGGGGCAACCCCGATGCATTGTTGCCCAGGATCCGCCCCCTGTTTGGTCGCGTGCGTGCGCAGCTGGATGAGCAGGAACCGCAAGCGCTGATTGATGCAGCGCTGCTGCAGCGCGCCGATCAGTTGCACCAGCTTAAAGCCCCATGGGCGCAATGGGTCGAGCAGTTGCAACAGATCTGCCGGGACGCCGTCGCCGCCAAGCAGGCCGATGGCCGCAAGCTGCAGGCGCGCTTCTTCGAACCCTGGTTCGACAAGTTACGCGCCTGGGCTGCTGATGAGCAGATAGTGGAACTTGACCTTGGGACTGGCTTTACGCGCCTGACTCCAGCAGGCATGGCCGAAGCCTGGAAGGTCGGTGAGCCTCCAGATCACCCAGCGCTGCACGCCATGCAAGACCTGCCACAACAGCTGCAGGCTCTGGCAAGCCCCGATGCACGCCTGCTCGAACACGCCGCTGTCTGGGTTTCGGCGCGCTTCGAGGTGGAAAAGCGCCGCCGCGCCGAAATGGGCTTCGATGACATGCTGCTGCGCCTGCAACATGCGTTGGCCAGTGAAGCCGGCGAGAGATTGGCAGGCCTGATTCGCGAACAGTTCCCGGTAGCCCTGATCGACGAATTCCAGGATACCGACCCGGTTCAATACGGCATCTTCGAGCGCATCTACCGCATCAGCGAAAATCGTGAGGAAACCGGCCTGTTCATGATCGGCGACCCCAAGCAGGCCATCTATGCCTTCCGGGGCGCCGACATTTACACCTACCTGTCCGCGCGGCGCGCCACCGCCGGGCGGCTGCACAGCCTGGACACCAACTACCGTTCCAGCGAGGCCATGGTGGCCGCTGTCAACCGGGTGTTCCTGCAGGCTGAAGCCCGTGAGCAAGGGTGGGGCGCCTTCCTGTTCCGAGAAGACGATGACAACCCGTTGCCGTTCATCGAGGTGCGCGCCAAGGGGCGCAGCGAACGCCTGCTGATCGACGGCCAAGCCATCGCGGCCCTGCAGTGCTGGCAACTGGAAAGCGACGACCCCGTCTCCAGCACACTGTACCGGCAGCAACTGGCGGCCAGTTGCGCCAGCCACATCGTCGCCCTGCTCAACGGTGCCCAGCGCGGCCAGAGCGGTTTCAGCAAGGCTGACGGTGAGCTGCGCCCGTGCCTGCCCTCTGACATCGCCATCCTTGTACGCGACGGCCATGAAGCGCAGCTGGTGCGAGCCGAGCTTGCCGCCCGTGACGTTCGCAGCGTGTACCTGTCCGACAAGGACTCGGTTTTCGCCGCCCAGGAGGCGCATGACTTGCTGGCCTGGCTCAAGGCCTGCGCCGAGCCGGACTCCGAGCGTCTGCTCAAGGCAGCCTTGGCCAGCCTGACCCTGGACCTGTCGCTGGCCGAACTGGACCAGCTGAACCAGGACGAGCGGGTCTGGGAAGACTGGGTAATGCGTTTTCGCCGCTACCGCGACACTTGGCAGCGCCAGGGCGTACTGCCGATGTTGCGGCACCTGCTGCACGACTTCCAGTTGCCGCGTACGCTCATTGCCCGCAGCGATGGCGAGCGGGTGTTGACCAACCTGCTGCACCTGGCCGAGCTGCTGCAGCAAGCGGCGGGCGAACTGGACGGCGAACAAGCGTTGATCCGCCATCTGGCCGAGCACCTGGCCAATGCCGGGCAGGCCGGTGAGGACCAGATCCTTCGCCTGGAGAGTGATGAACAACTGGTCAAGGTCGTGACCATCCACAAGTCCAAGGGCCTGGAATACCCCTTGGTCTACCTGCCGTTCATCTGCACCAGCAAACCGGTCGACGGTAGCCGCCTGCCGCTGGCCTGGCACGACAGCCAGGGCAATGCGCAGATGACCCTGACCCCCGACCCGGCACAGATTGCCCTGGCCGATGATGAACGCCTCGCTGAAGACCTGCGCCTGCTCTACGTGGCCCTCACACGTGCCCAGCACGCATGCTGGCTGGGCGTCGCCGACCTCAAGCGCGGTAACCAGAAAAGCTCGCAGCTGCACCGTTCCGCGCTCGGCTATCTGCTTGGCGGCGGAGTGCCACTGCAGGGCTCGGAACAACTGGCGGACTGGCTGCAGAGCTTGCAGGCAGGCTGCCCGTACATTGCCTGCCCCGGCCTGCCGGAGGCTGACGAAGTGCGCTACTGCTCGCCCCATGCCGAACGCGAGCTGCTGCCTGCACGCAAGCCTCGTCGCGCAGCGGCGGAGCATTGGTGGATCGCGTCGTACAGCGCCTTGCGGGTGGGTGAACAGACACTGGGGGGCGACAGTTCCCAGGCCCAGCAGTTGCTCGACGATGAGGGGATCGATGCTCAACTGCCCCGAGAGGTGCCCGCCGACAGCGGCGACATTCACCGCTTCCCGCGCGGGCCGAACCCCGGCACCTTCCTCCATGGTTTGCTTGAGTGGGCCGGGCGCGAAGGCTTCGCCGAGGTCGCTGCCAACCCCAAACTGATCGAGCGCACCGTCGGCCAGCGCTGCAACCGGCGCGACTGGACCGGCTGGATCCCGACGCTCAGCCAATGGTTGCAGCAACTGCTGAACGAGCCACTGCCGGCCCGTGACATGAGCCTGACGTTGGCGCAGTTGCAGCACTATCAGATAGAAATGGAATTCTGGTTCGCCAGTCATCAGGTCGATGCAGAGCAACTGGACCGGTTGGTCGCCCGCCACACCCATCCAGGCGCAGCGCGCCCCGCTGCTCAGCCGACACTGCTCAACGGCATGTTCAAAGGCTTTATCGACCTGGCGTTCGAGCTCGATGGCCGCTACTACGTGGCCGATTACAAGTCCAACTGGCTTGGCCCGGATATCCAGGCCTATGACACGCTGGTCATGGAAAAGGCGATCCTGGAGCACCGCTACGACTTGCAATACGTGCTTTATCTGCTGGCCCTGCATCGCCAGCTGCGTGCACGGCTGCCCGATTACGATTACGACCTGCATGTGGGCGGTGCGCTGTTCATCTTCTTGCGCGGAGCCAGCAGCAGCGGCCACGGCGTGTACTTCGTCAAGCCGCCACGTGAGTTGATCGAGGCGCTCGATGCGCTGTTCCGTGGCGTTCACGCGCCTCAACAACAGGACCTGTTCGCCGGAGCTGCGCCATGAGCCGCACCCTTGATGACCTCTTGCCTACCCCATTGAACGCAGAGCACCTGCTGACGCTGGCGCCACAACGCAACAGCGCAGACCTACTGCAACTGCTCGACCGCTGGGTTGAGCGCGGCTGGTTGCGGGCTTTGGACCGGGCTTTCGTGTCCTTCCTGGAAGAGCGCGCACCCGGCAGCGATCCGCTGTTGCTGCTGGCCGCTGCGTTGGCCAGCCATCAACTGGGCCACGGGCATGTCTGCCTGGACCTGCAGCAAACCCTTGCCGAGCCGGATTTCGCCCTGTCGCTGCCGCCGGAGGGCGATGCTTTGGCAGGCCCGTTGCTGCTACCGTCGCAATTGCTCGCCAACCTCGACCTGCACACCTGGCGCGAGCGCATTGCCGCCAGCCCCCTGGTTGCAACTGGCAATACCCCTGGTCATAACGCCCGGCCATTGGTGATCAGCGGCGAGCGCCTCTACCTGCGCCGCTACTGGAGTTATGAGCGGCAGATAGACGAAACCCTGCGCCAGCGCCTGAGCCAGGACGAGGCCACGCCCGCGGACCTGCCTGCACGCCTTGCGCAGTTGTTCGACGAAGGCGCTCTGGCAGGCCAGGTCGATTGGCAGAAACTGGCCTGTGCCCTGGCCACCCGCGCCGGCTTCAGCATCATCACCGGGGGGCCGGGCACCGGCAAGACCACCACGGTAGTGCGCCTGCTGGCCTTGCTGCAGGCACCTGCAGTCGAGCAGGGCAGGCCTCTGCGCATTCGCCTCGCAGCGCCCACCGGCAAGGCTGCAGCACGCCTGACCGAATCCATTGGTCAGCAGGTCGAGCGCTTGCAGGTGAGTGCCGATGTCCGCGGGCAGATTCCTACCGATGTCAGCACCGTGCACCGGCTGCTCGGCAGCCGTCCGGGGTCGCGGCACTTCCGCCACCATGCAGGCGACCCGCTGCCGCTGGATGTGCTGGTGGTGGATGAAGCGTCGATGATCGACCTCGAAATGATGGCCAACCTGCTCAATGCCTTGCCCCCAAAAGCCCGGTTGATCCTGTTGGGGGACAAGGACCAGTTGGCCTCGGTCGAGGCGGGCGCGGTGCTCGGCGACCTGTGCCGGGATGCCGAAGAGGGCTGCTACTCACCCGCTACCCAGGCATGGCTGGAGCAGATTGGCGGTCAGTCGCTGGCCGACAGTGGCCTGAAGGCCGGCGACGCGCAACGCAACCCATTGGCCCAGCAGGTGGTGATGCTGCGTTTTTCCCGGCGCTTTGGCGAAGGCAGCGGCATCGGCCAGCTGGCGCGCCTGGTCAACCGCCAGCAAGCCCAGGCGGCCCGCGACCTGTTGACCATGCCCCCGGCCGATGTATTCGGCCTGGCCCTGCGCGGCGAGCACGACCGCGCCTTTGATCGGCTGATACTGGACGGTCTGAACCGCGGCGCTGAGGGGCCACAAGGCTATCGTAGCTATCTGCGTACCATTGGCCGCCATCGTCCAGCGCCTGGTAGTGCTTTCGACGACCCGCACTGGGAGCAGTGGGCTGGCAAGGTGCTGCGCAGCTTTGAGGACTTCCAGTTGTTGTGCGCGGTGCGCAAGGGCGCCTGGGGGGTTGAAGGCCTTAACGAGCGAGTAGCGCGGGTGCTGCACAGCGCCGGGCTGATCGACAGCCAGCAGCCTTGGTACGAAGGGCGCCCGGTACTGGTGACGCGCAACGACTACGGCCTGGGCCTGATGAACGGTGACATCGGCATCGCCCTGCGCTTGCCGGACGAGCAGGGCGAGCCTTTGCTGCGCGTGGCCTTCCCACGCAACGACGGCAGTGGCGGGGTGCGTTTCGTGCTGCCCAGCCGGCTCAACGAGGTGGAAACGGTGTTCGCCATGACCGTTCACAAGTCCCAGGGCTCTGAGTTCAGCCACACCGCGCTGGTACTGCCCGATGCGCTCAACCCCGTGCTGACCAAGGAGCTGGTATACACCGGTATAACCCGGGCCAAGCATTGCTTCAGCCTGGTCGAGCCACGCCAGGGCATCTTTGAAGAAGCGGTGGCACGCAAGGTACGGCGTATTTCCGGGCTGATGCTCGAACAGGTGTGATGCACTGCTGTAGGAACTGCCGTGTGCCGCGAAAGGGCGCTCGCACCGCAATGATGGCGTTGCGCTATCGTTGAGCCGCGGCCAACGAGGCCTTTGAGCTGACTGCCAGAACCTCAGAGCAGCGGGCGCAAAGTGTGGCCAAGGTGTGCTTCCACAACTACATCGAAGGCAGTGGAAAGCGTGGGGCCGGTTTGCCGGCGATGGGCTGCACAGCAGCCCCATCACTCCTGAGCGAAACGCATCTCACGCGTTTGCCCCATCAACAACGGCGCATTCGCCTCCGTCACCCCACGAATGTACTCCCACAGCAAGGTAATGCGCTTCAACTTGCGCAGATCCTCCCGGCAATACATCCAGAATTGCCGCGTCACCTCGATCTGCTCAGGCAGCACCGTGACCAATCGCGCATCCTGCGCCGCCAGGAAACACGGCAAGATCGCCAACCCTCGCCCCTGCAACGCCGCCGTGTACTGTGCAATCACGCTGGTACTGCGAAGGTGCGCGCTGGCGTTGGGAATCAGGTTGGCCAGGTACAGCAGCTCTGAGCTGAACGCCAGGTCATCCACATAGCTGATGAACGGATGGCCAACCAGGTCGCTGACCTGGTTGATCGGCGCATGGTTGTCCAGGTAATCCTGGGTCGCATACAGCCGCAGGCGATAGTCGCACAGCTTGCAGCACACATAAGGCCCATGCTCGGGCCGCTCCAGGGCGATGACGATGTCCGCCTCGCGTTTGGAGAGGCTTATGAAGTGCGGCAGCGGCAGGATATCCACCGATATCGCCGGGTAGGCATCGACGAAATGGCTCAGCTGCGGGGTAACGAAAAAGCTGCCGAAGCCTTCGGTACAGCCCATGCGCACATGGCCCGACAACGCCACACCTGAACCGGACACCTGTTCGCAGGCCATGTGCAGCGTGCTTTCGATCGACTCCGCATAACCGAGCAAGCGCTGCCCCTCGGCGGTCAGGACAAAGCCATTGGTCCGCGATTTTTCGAACAGCAACGTGCCCAGCGCGCCTTCCAGTGAAGTGATGCGCCGCGACACCGTGGTGTAGTCCACGCTCAGGCGTTTGGCGGCGCTGCTGGCCTTGCGGGTGCGGGCCACTTCGAGGAAAAACTTCAGGTCGTCCCAGTTGAGCGCGCTCAGGGAGGTGAGATCTTTTTGCATGTTGATCCGGTTTTTTTGTGCGTTCTTGTTGGATGTTTGCACATCTATACTCGAAAAAAGCCCCATGACGCCACCTCGCGTTTGCACGGCGCTGGCGATCTCGTCCTGACAATAATTCCAAGGAGAACGCAGATGAACGCACCCCAATCCCCCGACCAGACCAAGGTCGAGCAGGTCAAGCTGCTGATCGACGGCCAGTGGGTCGAGTCGAAAACCACCGAATGGCGCGACATCGTCAACCCGGCCACCCAGCAGGTGCTGGCGCGAGTGCCGTTCGCCACCGTCGAAGAAGTGGATGCCGCCGTGGCTGCTGCCGAGCGCGCCTTCAAGACCTGGCGCGACACCCCGATCGGCGCACGCATGCGCATCATGCTCAAGCTGCAGGCGTTGATCCGCGAACACAGCAAGCGCATCGCCCAGACCCTGAGCGCCGAGCAGGGCAAGACCATTGCCGATGCCGAAGGTGATATTTTCCGCGGCCTGGAAGTGGTCGAGCACGCCGCGTCCATCGGCACCTTGCAGATGGGCGAGTTCGCCGAAAACGTCGCCGGCGGTGTCGACACCTACACACTGCGCCAACCCATCGGTGTGTGCGCCGGCATCACCCCGTTCAACTTCCCGGCGATGATCCCTCTGTGGATGTTCCCGATGGCCATCGTCTGCGGTAACACCTTCGTGCTCAAGCCGTCCGAGCAGGACCCGCTGTCGACCATGATGCTGGTCGAGCTGGCGCTGGAAGCCGGCGTGCCGGCCGGTGTGCTGAACGTGGTGCACGGCGGTAAGCAGGTGGTGGATGCGATCTGCACACACAAGGATATCAAGGCGATTTCCTTCGTCGGTTCCACCGAAGTCGGCACCCATGTGTATAACCTGGGCAGCCAGCACGGCAAGCGCGTGCAGTCGATGATGGGCGCGAAGAACCACGCCGTGGTCCTGCCCGATGCCAACCGCACCCAGACCATCAACGCCCTGGTCGGCGCAGCGTTCGGCGCGGCGGGTCAGCGCTGCATGGCCACCTCGGTGGCGGTGCTGGTGGGCAAGGCGCGTGAATGGCTGCCGGACATCAAGGACGCGGCCAGCAAGCTCAAGGTCAACGCCGGTAGTGAGCCGGGCACCGATGTCGGCCCGGTGGTCTCCAAGCGCGCCAAGGAGCGCGTGCTGGGCCTGATCGAGAGCGGTATCAAGGAGGGGGCCAAGCTCGAACTCGACGGCCGCGACGTGAAAGTGCCGGGCTACGAGCAAGGCAACTTTGTCGGCCCGACGCTGTTCTCCGGGGTGAAGACCGACATGCAGGTTTACACTCAGGAAATTTTCGGCCCGGTACTGGTGACCCTGGAAGTCGACACCCTCGACGAGGCCATCGCCCTGGTCAATGCCAACCCGTTCGGCAACGGTACCGGCCTGTTCACCCAGAGCGGCGCGGCGGCGCGCAAGTTCCAGAGCGAAATCGACATCGGTCAGGTCGGCATCAATATTCCGATCCCGGTACCGGTGCCGTTCTTCAGCTTCACCGGTTCGCGTGGCTCCAAGCTCGGTGACCTTGGCCCGTACGGCAAGCAGGTGGTGCAGTTCTACACTCAGACCAAGACCGTTACCGCCCGCTGGTTCGATGACGACAGCGTCAATGACGGTGTGAACACCACCATCAGCCTGCGCTAAGGAGATCGCCATGCGTATCGCATTCATCGGCCTGGGCAATATGGGTGCCCCCATGGCCCGCAACCTGATCAAGGCCGGGCACCAGCTGAACCTGTTCGACCTGAACAAGACCGTACTGGCCGAGCTCGCCGAACTGGGCGGGCAGGTCAGCGCCTCGCCCAAGGAAGCGGCAGCCAGCAGCGAACTGGTGATCACCATGCTGCCGGCCGCGACCCATGTGCGCAGTGTCTACCTGAACGACGACGGCGTGCTGGCGGGCGTGCGCCCGGGCACACCGACCGTGGACTGCAGCACCATTGATCCGCAGACTGCGCGCGAGGTGTCCAAGGCCGCTGCGGCCAAAGGCGTGGACATGGGCGATGCGCCGGTTTCCGGCGGCACCGGCGGCGCGGCGGCCGGCACACTGACCTTCATGGTCGGCGCCAGCACTGAACTGTTCGCCACGCTCAAGCCGGTGCTGGAACAGATGGGCCGCAACATCGTGCACTGTGGCGAGGTCGGCACCGGGCAGATCGCCAAGATCTGCAACAACCTGCTGCTGGGCATCTCGATGATCGGCGTGTCCGAGGCCATGGCGCTAGGCAATGCGCTGGGCATCGATACCAAGGTGCTGGCGGGCATTATCAACAGCTCGACAGGGCGTTGCTGGAGTTCCGACACCTACAACCCGTGGCCGGGCATCATCGAAACCGCCCCGGCATCACGCGGCTATACCGGCGGGTTTGGCGCCGAGTTGATGCTCAAAGACCTGGGGCTGGCTACCGAGGCTGCGCGTCAGGCGCATCAGCCAGTGATTCTCGGTGCTGTGGCCCAGCAGCTCTATCAGGCAATGAGCCTGCGGGGTGAGGGTGGCAAAGATTTCTCGGCGATTGTCGAGGGGTACCGCAAGAAGAATTGACGAGCGAGGTGGACTTCATCGCGGGCCGGGCGGCCTTCCCTCTGTAACTGCGCACCAGAGGGAAGGGCACTTGCTCCGCGATTTTTTTGTCTGTTGAGGCCCTTCGCCGGGGACAACAAACAACACGTTGGATCAGGCGAAAACGAAATACTTGCGTACCGTCTCAACCACTTCCCAAGTCCCTTTCATCCCAGGTTCGATCACGAACACATCACCCGCCTTCAGGTGCTTGGGCTCCTCACCTTCCGGAGTGATGATGCAATAGCCATCGAGGAAGTGGCAGAACTCCCACTTCTCGTAGTTGACCTCGAATTTGCCCGGTGTGCAGATCCAGGTGCCCATGATCTTGCTGCCGTCGGCCGACAGGTAGGCATTGAGGTTGACGGTGTGTGGATCGCCGCCGATGCGCTTCCACTTGGTGGCGTCCACGACCGGCGTCGGGCAGGTTTCGCGCAGGACGGTAATGAAATCGGACATGGCACAACTCCTGTGACTGGCTGAATGACTCGACACCATAGGGCCATTGGCCGAGCCGCAGTTGCCTGGGCTCGACGCTCAGGTGCCTGACTGCGCTATGCGCATGCGTGTGGGGATGAGCGTTCAGGCCTTTGCCAGCCGCTCGACCAACCCGGCCGCATAGCCCGGCAACCCCGCAAAATCCCGTGCGCACAGCCGCAAGCGGCGATTCGCCCAATCCTCGCGCAGCGCCACCCAGTGCAGCGGCAACAGGCCTTCCCAGCGCTTCACTGCCGCCAGCGGCACCACGCCAACCCCGGCGCCACCCGCAACCATGCGGATCACCCCGTCAAAGCCTTCGGCGCGCACCCGTACGCGCATGCGCCTACCTTCGCGCAGGGCCTGTTCCTCCAGATACAACGCCAGGGCGCTGTTCGCACCGAGCCCGACATGCCCGTGGGCAAGGCTGTCGATGAAGCTTGGGGCAGGCTTCGAGCTGAGGGGGTGAGCCAGCGGTGTGATCAGCGCTAGCGGGTCGTCTCGAAACGGTCGGGTTTGCAGGTGCGTGCTGGGCGCAGCGGTGGAGATGATGCCCAGGTCGGCCATGCCTTGGGTGATCGACTGCACGATCCTCAGGCTCGGCATTTCCTGCACGTCGACGCTCACGCCAGGGTTGTCGGCCAGATACCCGGCCAGCAGCTCCGGCAGGTATTCGGTCAGCGCCGCCGTGTTGCACAGCAGGCGTACCTGGCCCTGCTGCCCCTGAGCGTACTGGCCCAGGTCGAACTGCAGGCGTTCGACCTGCTGGCCGATCAACCGCGCATGCTGAAGCAGCGCCTGGCCAGCCGGGGTCGGTTGCACACCGCGGCGGTTGCGTTCCAGCAACGCAGTACCGAGTGAGGCTTCCATGGCGCGGATTCGCGCACTGGCAGCAGGCAGCGACAGGTGGCTGCTGCGGGCCCCGGCCGTGATGTTGCCGCACTCCAGGGTGTGCCGGAACAGCGTGAGATCAATCAGGTCGAAATGCATCAGCCTCTGTCCTGGCGAGAGTCAGGGTGAGTATATGGCAGATTTTCAGCCACTGCGGTGCACGCCATGATGGTGGTCATGAATAACCTGATCGCTTTCTATCAACATATCGGGCCGGCCTTGTCCCTGCTGGTAATCGTGACTTTCGTGCTGGCTGGCGCGGTAAAAGGCGTGATCGGCCTGGGCCTGCCGACCATTGCGATGGGGCTTTTGGGCCTGGCTATGCCTCCGGCGCAGGCTGCCGCCTTGCTGATCGTGCCATCGACCATCACCAATCTCTGGCAACTGGCGGCGGGCGGCCATCTGTCGGCGTTGCTGCGGCGTCTTGGGCCGATGCTCGCCATGATTTTCATCGGCACGCTGGTCGGCAGTGCCTGGTTGGGGATCAACAGTGGCCCATGGGCGGCGCACGCGTTGGGCGCGGCGCTGCTGGTGTATGCGGTGTATGGCTTGATCGGGCCTGGCCTGCGGCTGGCGCCGGGCAGGGAAGGGTGGCTGGGACCAGTGTGCGGGGGGGTGACCGGCATCGTGACTGCCGCCACGGGTGTATTCGTGATGCCCGCAGTGCCCTACCTGCAGAGCCTTGGCCTGAGCCGAGACGAAATGATCCAGGCATTGGGCCTGTCGTTCACCGTCTCGACCGTGGCGCTGGCCCTGGGGCTGGCCGGGCAAGACGCCCTGGGCAGCCAGGCACTGGGCGCTTCATTGCTGATGCTGGCGCCCGCGCTGCTGGGCATGCTGGCTGGCCAGTGGTTGCGGCAGCGCATCAGCGCCGAGCTGTTCAAACGGTGCTTCTTCATCGGCCTGGCCGCGCTGGGCGGCCATCTGCTGATCAACGGCTAGCGGAGGACGCACTGAGCATTTCGATCAGCTGGATATCGAAGTCGCGCTCCAGGTAGTCCATACGTTTTTCGAAGAACTCGACCATATGCGGCAGGGCCGAATGCACGTCCAACGCTGCTTTGT
The DNA here is from genome assembly GCF_047456185.1 of Pseudomonas sp. BNK-30. Lineage (NCBI taxonomy): Bacteria > Pseudomonadati > Pseudomonadota > Gammaproteobacteria > Pseudomonadales > Pseudomonadaceae > Pseudomonas > Pseudomonas sp. BNK-30. The sequence continues at coordinate 3,935,386 of NZ_CP179904.1, read as the reverse complement.
TGGCCCACACCTCAAAGAATACGAACAGGCTCGGGTCTTCCTTGTCGCGCAGCATGTGGTATTCGATGCAGCCAGGCTCATTGCGGCTCGGTTCAACGTAAGCACGGAACAGGGTATCGAAGGCGTCGGCCATTTCCGGACGGGTCTTTGCCTTGAGAATGAAGGCGTATTGCTCGCTCATTGATCACAACTCGTTGGTGGAGGGTGAAGCGATTCTAAGGCAATAATAAGCTTCGTATTCGTGACTTATGGTCAATTGTATTTTGCCCCGCTCACCCTGTATCCCGTGACCCTGAATCGCTAATCTGCCGGCCATTGATTCTTGACTTGAGGTCAGCATGAAAAAGATTCTCCTGCTCAATGGCGGTAAACAATTCGCCCATTCCGAAGGTCGCCTTAACCAGACTTTGCACGACGCCGCCCTTGCTCATCTCGACCGAGCCGGTTTCGACGTGCAGCAAACCTTCATCGACGCGGGCTACGACGTGCAGGCAGAGGTGGCGAAGTTCCTCTGGGCCGATGTGGTGATCTACCAGATGCCGGGCTGGTGGATGGGCGCACCCTGGACCGTGAAGAAATACATCGACGAAGTCTTCACAGCAGGCCACGGCAGCCTCTACGCCAACGACGGCCGGACTCGCTCGGATGCTTCGCAGAAGTACGGCAGCGGCGGTCTGGTGCAGGGCAAGCAGTACATGCTGTCGCTGACCTGGAACGCACCGCAGCAGGCCTTCGACGACCCGAGCGATTTCTTTGAGGGCAAAGGGGTGGATGCAGTGTATTTCCCGTTCCACAAGGCCAATGAGTTTCTTGGCATGACCGGCCTGCCGACCTATCTGGCAGTCGATGTGATGAAGCGCCCGGATGTGCCGGCTGCATTGGCAGCTTATGAGGCGCATCTGAATAAAGTGTTCGGCATGGCTCAGTAAGTGGCTTTCAATAGTGCCGCTTCGCGCCCCCTTGCATAGAGGCCGATCAGCCGCTATCAATCACGGCATATCATTGTCAGGCCAATCCTGTGAAAACCCGATCCGAAGAACTCCAGGTATTCGTCGCCGTCATCGACTGCGGTTCGATTTCCGCTGCCGCCGAGCAACTGGGGCAGACCCCTTCGGCGGTCAGCCGCACATTGTCGCGCCTGGAGGCAAAGCTGGGCACTACGCTGGTCAATCGCACCACCCGGCGCATGGACCTGACCGAAGAAGGGCGCTTCTTCCTGGAACGCTCACGGTTGGTGCTCGAGCAGATGAATGACATGGAAGAGCGCCTGTCGATGAACCGCCAGACGCCTTCCGGGCGCCTGCGCATCAACGCCGCAGCGCCGTTCATGCTGCACGCGATCTTGCCGTGGATCGGTGAATTTCGCAGCCAGTACCCCGACATCGAGTTGGAACTGAACACCGATGACCTGATCATCGACCTGCTGGAGCAGAGCACCGACGTCGCGATCCGCATCGGTGAGCTGGCCGACTCCAGCCTGCACGCCCGTTCGCTGGGCTGCAGCCCGGTGCAGGTACTGGCAAGTCCGGCGTACCTTGAGCGGCACGGTACACCGCAGCATGTCGAAGACCTGAACCATCACTGCCTGCTCGGTTTCAGCCAGCCCGAGTCACTCAACCAGTGGCCGCTGCGCCATGCCCAAGGGGACCGCTGGGCGATCCGCCCGGCGCTGATCGCCTCCAGCGGCGAGACCCTGCGCCAGTTGGCGCTGGCCGGGGAGGGTATCGTCAGCCTGTCGCACTTCATGACCCACGAGGACATCCGCACCGGCCGCCTGCAGGTCATTCTGAGCGAGGCCAACAACGGCTACCGCCAGCCGATCCACGCTGTTTACTACCGCAACACGCAACTGGCCCTGCGCATCCAGTGTTTCCTCGACTTCATCCAGCGCAAACTGGCGATGTACGCCTGCTGAGTTGCCTGAACGCGACAAATCCTGTCCAAGGGCGGCGAAACTTCCTACATGTGATTGCACAGTCGAGACGCTTCGGCCTTACTGAGTGATCAACAAAAACAACACCAAGGAAGTGTCATGCGTATTGTCCTGTTCCAGTCCATGGCCCTCGGCGCCGCGATCTTGAGCTGTTCATCGGCCTATGCGGTAACCCTGGAGGGTGGCGCGGTGGCCGCGCCCGATCAATATGGCGCACAGGTAGCCGCCGACATCCTGAAAAAAGGTGGCAACGCGGTGGATGCAGCAGTGGCCACCGCCTTCACTCTGGCGGTGACCTACCCTGAGGCCGGCAACATCGGTGGCGGCGGTTTCATGACCCTGTTCGTCGACGGCAAGCCGTATTTCCTCGACTACCGGGAAGTGGCGCCCAAGGCCGCGACCCGCAACATGTACCTGGACGAAAAAGGCGAGGTGATCGAGAACCTCAGCCTGGTCGGCGTGCGCGCAGCCGGCGTGCCCGGCACGGTGATGGGCCTGTGGGAAGCGCACGAGAAATTCGGCAAGCTGCCCTGGAGCGAGCTGCTGACCCCCGCGATCGGCTATGCGAAAAACGGCTTCAAGGTTGCCGAAAAGCAGTACCAGTATCGCAATGACGCGCAGGGCCTGTTCAAGACCGCGACCAACTTCAACGACTATTTCGGCACCATGAAGGTGGGCGAGTTGTTCAAGCAGCCAGAGATGGCCCAGACCCTCGAACGTATTGCCGACAAGGGCGTGAGCGAGTTCTACCAGGGCAAGACCGCCGACCTGCTGGTGGCGCAGATGCAGGCTGACAAAGGCCTGATCACCAAAGAAGACCTCAAGGACTACAAGGCCGTCTGGCGTGAGCCCATGGCCCTGAGCTGGCGCGGCAATGTGGTCTACACCGCGCCACCGCCAAGCTCGGGCGGCGTTGCACTGGCCCAGTTGCTGGGCATCAAGGAAGACCGTGCGGCCGATTTCAAAGGCGTGGCGCACAATTCGGCGCAATACATTCACCTGCTGGCCGAGATCGAGAAGCGCGTGTTCGCCGACCGCGCCGACTACCTGGGCGACCCGGCCTTCACCAAGGTGCCGGTAGACCAGCTGATCGCCAAGGATTACCTGGCCAAGCGCGCCGCGCAGGTCAACCCCAAGGCCATTTCCGCGACCGAGGATGTCAAACCGGGCCTGGAGCCGCACCAGACCACGCACTTCTCGATCGTCGACAAACAGGGTAACGCGGTCAGCAATACCTACACCCTCAACCTCGACTACGGCAGTGGTGTGGTGGTCAAGGGCGCGGGCTTTTTGCTCAACGACGAAATGGACGACTTCAGTGCCAAGCCGGGCGCAGCCAATGCCTTTGGTGTAGTGGGCGGTGATGCCAACGCTATCGAGCCGGGCAAGCGCATGCTGTCGTCCATGAGCCCGAGCCTGATGACCCGCGATGGCAAGGTTGCACTGGTGATCGGTACGCCCGGCGGCTCGCGGATCTTCACTTCGATCTTCCAGGTGATGAACAACCTGTACGACTACGGCATGCCCCTGGACAAGGCCGTGGCGGCGCAGCGTGTGCACCACCAGTTGTTGCCCAAGGACACCATCTACTTCGACAGCTACGCACCGCTGAGCGGGCCGGTAGCCGACGACCTGAAGAAGATGGGTTACGTGCTGGAGGATCAGGGCTGGGAGATGGGGGATATCCAGGCGATCCGGGTGAACGGGGCGAAGCTTGAGACGGCTTCGGATCCGCGTGGGCGCGGGGTGGGGATGGTCGTTAAATAATCGGCTGTCAGCTCTACCATCATCACCGGCAAGCCGGCTCCTACTGATATCGCGCAGCCTCGAGCCTTGCGTATCCCTGATGGAGCCGGCTTGCCGACAATGGGCCGCAAAGCGGCCCTAAAGTACGAGGTCAGACGCGGAACTGGCTGACCAGCGTCTGCAGGTGCCCACCCAGGCGCGCCAGCTCGACACTGGACGCCGCGGTCTCATCACTGGCCGCTGCGGTCTGCTCCGACACATCGCGCACATTCAGGATGCTGCGGCTGATCTCCTCAGCCACCGCACTCTGCTGCTCGGCTGCCGCGGCAATCTGCTGGTTCATCGACTGGATGCTCGACACCGTGCTGGTGATGTTTTCCAGCGAAGTGCCGGCTTTGCGCGCCAGTTCGACACTGCTGTCGGTCAGGGTGCGGCTGCCTTGCATGGCGTTGGCCACTTGCTGGGTGCCATGTTGCAGGCCAGCCACCAATTCTTCGATCTCTTCGGTGGATTTCTGCGTACGCTGGGCCAAACCACGTACCTCGTCGGCGACCACGGCAAAGCCACGGCCAGCCTCACCGGCACGGGCGGCTTCGATGGCAGCGTTGAGCGCCAGCAGGTTGGTCTGTTCGGCTACCGACTTGATCACATCCATGACACTGCCGATTTTCTGGCTTTCTTGCTGCAGCAGGTTCATGGCTTCGGTGGAGCGGTGCACTTCCTCGGCCAGGCGTTCGATCTGGCTGATCGCTTCACCGACCACGCGATCACCTGCGCGTGCTTCGTCATCGGCGCCGGTCGCTGCGTGCGAAGCCTGCTCGGCATTGCGCGCCACTTCCTGAACGGTCGCGGCCATTTCGTGCATGGCGGTAGCGACCTGGTCGGTTTCGACCTTCTGGCTGTTTGCGCCAGCGCTGGTCTGCTCGGTGACCGCCGACAGTTCCTCAGCGGCGCTGGCGATCTGCGTGACACCGTCGCGGATGCCGGTGATGAGCTCGCGCAGGGTGGTGCCCATGCGGGCGATGCCCTGCTGCAGCACGCCGATTTCGTCGCGACGGGTAACACGCAGGTCGTGGGTGAGGTCGCCACCAGCGATGCGCTCCACCGCTTGCAGCGTGTCATGCAGCGGGCGGGTGATCTGGCGGGTGATCAGCACCGCCGCCAGTACACCGACCAGCAGGGCCAGCAACGTGGCGATGGTCTGCAGGCTGCGCGCCTGGGCGCTCTCGGCGTCGCGGCGGTCGATCTGGATCTTGTACAGCGCGTCGCTGCGCTTGACGATATCGCCGCCCTGCACGGTCATCTCTGCACGGGCGGTGGTGATGTCGGCGACTGCATCGCGGAACTGGCGCACGGCCTCGCGGTAGGCCTGTATCGATTGCTCCAACTGCTGCACGCGCGTGGCTTCGGCAGGCAGCTGACGCTTCAGGTTGTCGATCTCGGCAAGTGCCGACTCCAGCTGGCGCAGGGCGGCCTGTTCGTTGGCCGCAGAGTTGTCGGCAATATAACCGCGCACATCCACTCGCACTTGCAGCAGTTGCTGGCGCGCCTTGCTGATCAGTTGGTATTGCGACAAGCGCACGCTATCGGCTTCGGGGCGGCCCATGACGTCCTCGCCGAGCAGATCCATGGCCGCGTCGGCCTTGGCAGCCGATACATTCATCGCGTCACGTGCAGCCAGCGAGCCTTTGTAGCCGGCACGCATCTTGTTCAGCGAAACCTCGTACTCGCTGATGGTCTGGCCCAGTTCTTTGAGCAGCTTGACGTTTTCCGGGCTCTTGAAAGTACTGACCAGGTATTCTTGCTGCTTGCTGAAGGCATCCAGCTTGGCCTGGGTGTTGGCTGCGGCAGCATCGTCGCCATTGGCGATCATGTACTGCAGGCGCGCTACGCGCAGGTCGGTCAGGTCTTTGTTGAGCTTGCCGATATCGCCCATCCAGTTGCTGCGGTCGATGAGGCTGCCCAGGCTGTTCCAGCCGGTCAGGGCCAGCAGGCCGGTGAGGACCAGCACCAGGCCGAAGCCCAGGCCGAGTTTGAGGTTGACGCTGATGTTGGCAAACCAGCTGTTCATGCACGCTCTCCAGAAATGATTTCGCTCACTTGATCAATGTTCGATCGCGAGGCGTTGTTGTTCTGGATGCCCGCTGAATCGTGCAGGGGTTATCGGCAAATGGCGGGGAAGCTGAAACGCTTTTTCAGCTCAATTGCAACACCACGCGCGGCAGCGGGCTTGCCGCGCGCAGGGACCCCTTGAAATTTCAAAGGCTTCGCGCACTGAACGTGTCGCAGCTGTTCACATCGCCCTGGGCAAACCCGGCCTTGAACCAACGCACCCGCTGCGCCGAGGTGCCGTGGGTAAAGGAGTCAGGTACCACGCGCCCCTGGCCCTTTTGCTGCAGTCGGTCATCACCGATGGCATTGGCAGCATTGAGTGCTTCCTCGACATCCCCTGGCTCCAGCCAGTTCAGGCGTTGCTGCGCCTGGTAAGCCCATACACCGGCCAGGCAGTCGGCCTGCAATTCCTGGCGCACCAGCAAGCCATTGTCACCCTCCAGGCGCTGGCCTGCACGGCGCGCGGCATCGACCTTGGCCGACACGCCAAGCAAGGTTTGCACGTGGTGGCCGATCTCGTGGGCGATCACGTAGGCCTGGGCGAAGTCGCCTGCGGCGGCGAAGCGGGTTTCCATTTCACGGAAGAACGACATGTCCAGGTACACCCGCTGGTCGGCCGGGCAGTAGAACGGCCCCACCGCCGCTGAAGCGAAGCCGCAGGCGGAATTCACCTGGCCGCTGAACAGCACCAGCTTAGGGTCGCGATACTGCTTGCCAGCCTGCGAGAACAGAGCCTTCCAGGTGTCTTCGGTGTCGCCCAGGATCGAGGCGACGAACTGGGCCTGCTCGTCGTTGGCCGCTGGGGCCTTGTTGCCCGCACCGCTTGGGGCTTGCTGCTGCTCCATCTGGCCAGTGAGCTGGCCGAGGATCTGCAGCGGGTCCTGGCCAGTGAGCCAACCGATGCCGACGATCAGCAGGATGGCCCCGAGCCCCAGGCCCTTGCCGCCGCCAAAGCGCATGCCACCACCGCCGCCGCCTTGGCCACGGGCATCGACCACATTGTCGCTACGACGGCCTTTTCGCCATTCCATGAAGTGCACTCCAGAGCCTGAAACATGAAGACAAAGGTTAGTTCACGCCAGCCAAAGGTACTAATGCATAACCATTTGGTTAAGTAACGGTCGGCGGAATTCAATATTCATCTGGGGCGACCTATCCGAAACTGCAAGTCCGCCTGCGAACCACAGGCGCTTTGATAACTCCAAGAGAGGAAAACGGCATGCCCGCCCAGGACAACAGCCGCTTCGTGATCCGTGATCGCAACTGGCACCCCAAGGCCCTGACCCCCGACTACAAGACTTCCATTGCCCGCTCGCCGCGCCAGGCATTGGTCAGCATCCCGCAGTCGATCAGCGAAACCACCGGCCCGGACTTCACCCACCTGGGCTTCGGCGCCCACGACCATGACCTGCTGCTGAACTTCAACAACGGCGGCCTGCCGATTGGTGAGCGCATCATCGTTGCTGGCCGTGTCGTCGACCAGTACGGCAAGCCAGTGCCCAATACCTTGGTAGAGATCTGGCAGGCCAACGCCGGCGGCCGTTACCGCCACAAGAACGACCGCTACCTGGCCCCGCTGGACCCGAATTTCGGTGGTGTCGGCCGCTGCCTGACCGACAGTGAAGGCTACTACAGCTTCCGCACCATCAAGCCCGGCCCATACCCATGGCGCAACGGCCCGAACGACTGGCGCCCGGCGCACATCCACGTCGCTGTCAGCGGCCCGTCGATCGCCACCAAGCTGATCACCCAGCTGTACTTCGAGGGCGACCCGCTGATCCCGATGTGCCCGATCGTCAAGTCGATCGCCAACCCAGAAGCGGTGCAGCAACTGATCGCCAAGCTCGACATGAGCAACGCCAACCCCATGGATTGCCTGGCGTACCGCTTCGACATCGTGCTGCGCGGCCAGCGCAAAACCCACTTCGAAAACTGCTGAGGACCCCGCCATGCCAATCGAACTGCTGCCGGAAACCCCCTCGCAGACCGCCGGCCCCTACGTGCACATCGGCCTGGCCCTGGAAGCGGCCGGTAACCCTACCCGTGATCAGGAAATCTGGAACCGTCTGGCTAAGCCGCAGGCACCGGGTGAACACATCCTGCTGATCGGCCAGGTGTATGACGGCAACGGCCACCTGGTGCGCGATTCATTCCTGGAACTCTGGCAAGCCGATGCCAATGGCCAGTACCAGGATGACTACAACCTGGAAAACGCCTTCAACAGCTTCGGTCGTACTGCCACCACCTTCGATGCCGGTGAGTGGACCGTGCAGACCGTCAAGCCCGGTGTGGTGAACAACGCTGCCGGTGTGCCGATGGCCCCGCACATCAACATCAGCCTGTTTGCTCGCGGCATCAACATCCACTTGCACACGCGGCTGTATTTCGATGATGAGGCCGAAGCGAACGCCAAGTGCCCGGTGCTCAACCTGATCGAGCAGCCGCAGCGCCGTGAAACCTTGATTGCCAAGCGTTGCGAGGTGGATGGCAAGACGGCGTACCGTTTCGATATCCGTGTTCAGGGGGAAGGGGAGACGGTCTTCTTCGACTTCTGAGTGTATTGGGGCTGCAAAGCAGCCCCAATTTCCGTCAATCAGCGCCGAACCAGCAATACCCCACTTTCCATGTGGTGGGTATACGGGAACTGGTCAAACAACGCACAGCGTTCGATGCGGTGCGTGTCCTGCAACTGCTCGATGTTGGCCGCCAGCGTTTCTGGATTGCACGAGATATACAGAATCCGTTCAAAACGCCGTGTCAGCTCGCAAGTATCCGGGTCCATCCCCGCACGTGGTGGGTCGACGAACACGGTCCCGAACGCATAACTCTTCAGGTCGATCCCTTCCAGCCGTCGGAACGGACGAACCTCGTTCAGCGCCTGGGTCAGCTCTTCCGCTGACAGGCGCACCAAGCGCACGTTATCCACCGCGTTCTCTTCGAGGTTGCTCAGGGCGGCGTTGACCGAGGTCTTGCTGATCTCGGTGGCCAGCACTTGGCGTACGCGGGTGGCCAGCGGCAGGGTGAAATTGCCGTTACCGCAGTACAGTTCCAGCAGGTCGTCATCGCGCTCGCCGATGGCGTCGTACGCCCAGCTCAACATCTTCTGATTAACCGCGCCATTGGGCTGGGTGAATGCGCCTTCCGGCTGGCGATAGCTGAACACCCGGCCAGCCACATCGAGTTTTTCCACGGCGTAATCACGGCCGATGACCAGCCGCTTGCCCTTGGAGCGGCCGATCAGGCTCACGCCCAGTTCTTCGGCCAACTGCCGTGCTGCCACTTCCCAGGCCTCGTCCAGCGGGCGGTGGTAGCACATCGTGACCATCGCATCGCCGGCAAGGGTGGTGAGGAACTCCACCTGGAACAGCCGATTGCTCAGTTCTTCACTGGCCTGCCAGGCAGCCTTGAGGCGCGGCATCAATGCGTTGATGCGCTCGCTGGCGATGGGGAAATCGTCGATCAGGATGGCCTTGTGCTTCTCGCCCGGGGCGAACATCGCATAGTGGCGCTGGCCATCCTCGCGCCACAGGCGGAACTCGGCACGCAAGCGGTAATGCTCGCGCGGCGAGTCGAACACAGCGGGCTGCGGCGCACCGAAGGGGGCCAGCAGCTCGCGCAGGCGGGTAACCTTGGCCTGCAGTTGCGCGTCGTAGGCGCTAGGGTCGAAGGCAGCACTCATGCGTTGAACCAGCCCAGCTTGATGACGAACAGGATGGAAAGGATCACCAGTGCCGGGTTCAGGTCGCGGCGGCGGCCGGAAATCAGCTTGACGGCGGTCCAGCAGATGAAGCCGAAGGCGATGCCGTTGGCGATCGAGTAGGTCAGCGGCATGGCCAGGGCGGTGACCACCACCGGTGCGGCCTCGGTCACGTCGTCCCAGTTTATTTCCGCCAGGCCCGAAGCCATCAGCACGGCGACGAACAGCAGCGCCGGTGCGGTGGCAAAGGCCGGTACGCTACCGGCCAGCGGGGCGAAGAACAGCGCCAGCAGGAACAGCACGGCCACCACGATGGCGGTCAGGCCGGTGCGGCCACCGGCGCTCACGCCTGCTGCCGACTCGATGTAGCTTGTGGTGGTCGAGGTGCCCAGCAGCGAACCGGCCATGGCCGCAGTGCTGTCGGCGATCAGGGCACGGCCCATCTTCGGCATGTGGCCGTCCTTGCCCATCAGGCCGGCGCGCTTGGCCACGGCGATCAGGGTGCCGGAGTTGTCGAACAGGTCGACGAACAGGAAAGCGAAGATCACGCTGACCAGGCCTACGTCGAGTGCCCCGGCGATGTCCAGCTGCAGGAAGGTCGGTGCCAGCGAAGGGGGCATCGACACGATACCGCCGAACGGCGTGACGCCCATGGCGATCGCAGCGACCGTCACGGCGAGAATGCCAATCAGCACCGCGCCGCGCACCTTGAGCGCTTCAAGGCCCACGATCAGGAAGAAGCCCAGCGTGGCAAGGATCACCGACGGCTGCTTGAGGTCGCCCATGCCCACCAGGGTGGCCGGGTTATCGACGACGATGCCGGCGTTATGCAGGGCGATGAGCGCCAGAAACAGGCCAATGCCCGCGGCAATGGCCGAGCGCAGCGGCAGCGGGATGCTGTTTACGATCCACTCGCGGATGCGGAAGATCGACAGCAGGAAGAACATCACCGCCGAGAGGAACACCGCGCCCAACGCGACCTGCCAGGTGTGCCCCATGTGCAGGACCACGGTGTAGGTGAAGAACGCGTTCAAGCCCATGCCCGGCGCCAAGGCGATGGGGTAGTTGGCGATCAGGCCCATGGTCGCCGAGCCGATGGCGGCAGCCAGGCAGGTGGCGACGAAGATCGCGCCCTTGTCCATGCCGGTTTCGCCAAGAATGCTCGGGTTGACGAACAGGATGTAGGCCATGGCCAGGAAGGTGGTGACGCCCGCAAGAATCTCGGTGCGCACGTTGGTGTTGTGTGCTCTTAGTTGAAACAGCCTTTCCAGCATGCCCGCTCCCCGAGGCGCCCCCGGCGCCGTGAATGTATCGACCCCATCAGCAAAGCACAGACCGTAACGGCTGCCGTGGTTTTGCGTGGGGAGGAAAAAAGCCGCGCATCATACCAGCATGACTGGCAGGGGCCTATGGCCGTTCAGGCCCCCGTCAACCATTGTGCAACCGATCCCGCGTGGCCAGTGTCGGGAACAACTTTATCCACACTCCGGTCACCACCAAGGTGCCGACGCCCCCCAGCACCACCGCCGGCACCGTGCCGAACCAGTGCGCCGTGACCCCCGATTCGAATTCACCGAGCTGATTGGAGGCACCGATGAACAGGCCGTTGACCGCGCTTACCCGGCCCCGCATCTCATCCGGCGTCTCCAGTTGCACGAACGCACCGCGTATCACCATGCTGATCATGTCTGCTGCACCCAGCACTACCAGTACCGCCAGCGAGAACCAGAATGAGGTCGACAGGCCAAAGGCGATAGTTGCCACGCCGAACACCCCGACTGCGGTGAACATGGTGCGGCCGACCTTGCGCTCCACCGGGAAGCGCGCCAGCCAGAACGACATCAACAGCGCGCCCACCGCTGGCGCCGACCGCAACAGGCCCAGGCCCCAAGGGCCGGTGAGCAGGATATCCTTGGCGAACACTGGTAGCAGCGCGGTGGCGCCTCCCAACAGCACGGCGAACAGGTCGAGGGAAATCGCCCCGAGAATGTCTGGCCGGCTGCGGATGAAACGCACGCCTGCCAGTAGCGACTCCAGGCTGGCGCGACCGCGTTGCGGCACTTGCTGGCGCGAATCCAGGGTCAGCATAAGCAGGCAGGCAATGGCATACAGGGCCACGGTCGGGCCATACACCCAGGTACTGCCGAAGGCATACAGGAGCCCGCCCACGGCCGGGGCGACGATGGTCGCCGCCTGGGTGGCCGAGGCTGAGGCCGCTACGGCCCGAGGAAACAGACCGGGCGGCACCACATTGGGCAGCAGCGCCTGGGTGGCGGGCATTTCGAACGAGCGGGTGGCTCCGAGCAGGAAGGCGAGGGCGAAGATCAGTTCGCGGCTGACGTTGTCGGTGGCGCTGCCCAAGGCCAGCACCAGGGCGATCAACCCCTGCAGCGTCTGGCACAGGGCCGCGACCTTGCGCCGGTCATAGCGGTCGGCGACGTGCCCGGTGTGCAGCATGAACAGCACCCGCGGCGCGAATTCGACGAGGCCTACCAGGCCCAGGTCGAGCACATTGCCGGTCAATTGGTAGAGGTGCCAGCCAATGGCAACGGTAAGCATCTGAAAACCGCTGGCGGTGAACACCCGGGCCAGCCAAAAGGCAATGAAAGGTCGGTGATGGCGCAACAACTGCGGTGCGGAATCGGACATCGGAAACCTGTGGCCTCGGCGCAGTAGAGGGGGGGCGGCAGATTATCATCTGTTTGTAACAAACGGTTACTGTTTGCCGTTGTCGACACGGTTTCTTCGGCTCTGGAAGGGGGTGGGGCAACCGGTCACGCGGCAAACAACCGCACCGCCTGCCGGGCCATTCGGGACTATGCTTGCTATCAATCGTTGATCTGGATCAATCGTTCCAGAAACAACGATTTGGCCAGTGGGCCGAAATCCCTGCGATCGAACAGAACAATTCCAACGTGCCGCACTCGACACTAACGCGGGGGCAGTGGGCGACGGGCCACGAGCCCGGAAGCCGGATTACCTGAAGAGGAAGCACCATGTTCGGAATAGAAGCCCTCGAGCTCGCCCGAATTCAGTTTGCCTTTACCGTGTCGTTCCACATCCTGTTCCCGGCCATCACCATTGGCCTTGCGAGTTACCTGGCGGTTCTCGAAGGCCTTTGGCTGAGGACCCATGAGCAGGTCTACCGTGACCTTTACCACTTCTGGTCGAAGATCTTCGCCGTCAACTTCGGTATGGGGGTGGTTTCCGGCCTGGTCATGGCCTACCAGTTCGGTACCAACTGGAGTCGTTTTTCCGACTTCGCCGGCGCTGTCACGGGCCCCCTGCTCACTTATGAGGTGCTGACCGCGTTCTTCCTCGAGGCGGGCTTCCTCGGCGTCATGCTGTTTGGCTGGAACCGCGTGGGCCGCGGCCTGCATTTCTTCTCCACCGTGATGGTGGCATTGGGTACGCTGGTGTCGACCTTCTGGATCCTGGCGTCCAACAGCTGGATGCAGACCCCGCAAGGCCACGAGATCATCGACGGTCGGGTCGTCCCGGTGGACTGGCTGGCGATCATCTTCAACCCGTCGTTCCCCTACCGCCTGATGCACATGGCCACCGCCGCGTTCGTTGCCACCGCCTTCTTCGTTGGCGCCTCGGCGGCCTGGCACCTGCTGCGCGGGCGCGATAACCCGGCGGTGCGCAAGATGCTGTCGATGGCCATGTGGATGGCGCTGATCGTCGCCCCCATCCAGGCTGTGATCGGTGATTTCCACGGGCTTAACACCCTCAAGCATCAGCCGGTGAAAATTGCTGCAATCGAAGGCCACTGGGAGAACGTTCCTGGCGAGCCGACCCCGCTGATCCTGTTCGGCATCCCGGACATGGAAGCCGAAACCACCCGCTTCAAGGTTGAAATCCCGGCGCTCGGTAGCCTGATCCTTACCCACAGCCTGGATAAACAAGTGCCTGCGATGAAGGAGTTTCCGCCCGAGGACCGTCCCAATTCGACCATTGTCTTCTGGTCGTTCCGGGTCATGGTCGGGCTTGGTTTCCTGATGATCTTCGTTGGCCTGTGGAGCCTCTGGCTGCGCAAACGCGGCACCCTCTACACTTCACGCCCGTTCCTGTACCTGACACTGTGGATGGGCCCATCGGGCCTGATCGCCATTCTTGCCGGCTGGTTCACCACCGAGATCGGCCGCCAGCCGTGGGTGGTGTACGGCCTGATGCGTACCTCGGAGGGTGTCTCCAACCATAGCTACGCCCAGCTGGGCTTTACCCTGATTGCATTCGTGGTGGTGTACTTCGCGCTGTTCGGCACTGGCCTGGGCTACATGATGCGCCTTGTGCGCAAAGGGCCGAAAACGGGCGAGGGCGACGAGCACACCCCTGGCGGTCCCGGCCAGAAACGCACGCCGGCACGGCCGCTTTCCGCCGCCGATGAAGGCCGCAAGGCCACTGCCCCCAGCCTGAGCAAGGAGAACTGAGCCATGGGTATCGACCTTCCGCTGATCTGGGCCGTGATCATCATCTTCGGTGTCATGATGTACGTGGTGATGGACGGGTTCGATCTGGGCATCGGCATGCTCTTCCCGTTCGTCAAGGCTGAGCAGGACCGGGATGTGATGATGAACACCGTCGCCCCCGTATGGGACGGTAACGAAACCTGGCTGGTCCTGGGCGGCGCCGGTTTGTTCGGGGCCTTCCCGATGGCCTATTCGGTGGTGCTCGAAGCGCTTTATCTGCCGCTGATCCTCATGCTGATCGGCCTGATCTTCCGCGGAGTGGCCTTCGAGTTCCGTTTCAAGGCCAAGGATGACAAGCGCCACATCTGGGACAAGGCGTTCATCGGCGGTTCACTGGTGGCGACTTTCTTCCAGGGGGTCGCGCTGGGGGCATTCATCGAGGGCTTCAAGGTAGTGGACCGGCATTACGCCGGCGGCACGCTCGACTGGCTGACCCCGTTCAGCCTGTTCAGTGGCCTGGGCCTGATCGTCGCGTACACTTTGCTCGGGTGCACCTGGCTGATCATGAAGACCGAGGGGCCTCTGCAAGCGCAGATGCACAAGCTCGGCCGGCCGCTGGCCCTGGTGTTGCTGGTGGTGATCGGCATCGTCAGCCTGTGGACGCCGATCGCTTACCCACAGATTGCCGATCGCTGGTTCAGCATGCCCAACCTGATCTGGTTCATGCCGGTACCGCTTCTCGTGCTGGTAACGTTCTACGGTTTGTTCAAGGCAGTGGCGCGCAGTGCCAACTACACCCCGTTTTTGCTGACGTTGGTGCTGATCTTCCTTGGCTACAGCGGCCTGGGCATCAGCCTCTGGCCGTATATCATCCCGCCGTCGATCTCGATCTGGGATGCAGCTGCGCCGCCACAGAGCCAGGGCTTCATGCTGGTCGGCACATTGTTCATCCTGCCATTCATCCTGGGGTATACCTTCTGGAGCTATTACGTGTTCCGCGGCAAGGTCACCCACGAAGACGGCTATCACTAGGAGGGCCCATCATGGCTGGCAAACATGGCCTTGAAGAGAAGAAACCCCTGTGGCAACGCCTGGGCTGGTTGTTGCTGATCTGGGCTTTGAGCGTGGCCGCCCTGGGCGTGGCGGCCTATGTGATGCGGCTGTTCATGAGCGCGGCGGGGCTGACCACGCATTGATGGGCGTGGGGCTGCCCTGAGCAGCCCCCGCTTCACTTGCGGGCTTTGAGGATCACGAACTTCGGCGTCGCGGCCACCTGTTCAACTCCCCGGAACAGGCGCGCCAGCTTGCTGTGATAGCCCAAGTGGCGATTACCGACGATATACAATGCACCGCCGACCACCAATGCCTCACGCGCCTGCTGGAACATGCGCCAGGCAAGGAAGTCGCCCACCACCTGCTGTTGATGGAACGGCGGGTTGCACAGCACCACATCCAGCGACTGCTTTTCCACCCCCGCCAGGCCATCGCCTGCCACTACCGTCACCGCGCGATCGCCCAGCGCAGCCTGCCAGTTTTCCTGCGCCGACTGCACCGCCATGTACGATTCATCCACCAGTGTGTAGTGCGCCTGGGGGTTGGCCAGCGCGCTGGCGATGGCCAGCACGCCGTTGCCGCAACCCAGGTCGGCGACACGTGCATTGCCCAAGTCGTGTGGCAGGTGTGGGAGGAAGGCCCGCGTGCCGATGTCCAGGCCGTCGCGGCAGAATACGTTGGCATGGTTGAGCAGTTCGAGCGCCGGTGAGTCGAGACGATAGCGGGTCGGGTACGGGGAGCTGGCGCCAGGGCGCTGGGCGAAGTTGGCCGTCAGCAAGCGCGCTTTTTTTTGCGCCAGCGAAGCCTGTACCGGGCCGATGTACTTCTCCAACAGCTCACCCGCAGCCCGTGGCAAGTGTTTGATCATGGCCGCAGCTATGACCTGGGCGCCGGGCGCCAGATGACCTTGCAACCGGATCAGTTGCTCTTCGAGCAGTGCAAGGGTTTTGGGCACGCGCACCAGTACGCGATCGAAGTGCCCCTGCCAGTGCTCGCTGGCGGGCACGAAGGGCACGCTGTCGAAAGCCTTGCCGTTGCGTGCGAGGTTTTTTTCCAGGGCCATGTGGGCCAGGTGCGAGTCGCCACTGCTGACCACTGACACGTGGTCGATCAGGCTGGCGGCCAGTGCGCCGAAGCTGTCATTTAGTACCAGCACTCTGCTCTCGGCTGCCAGCTGCTGAGCATGCAACTGCTCGAGCAGGTATTCATCGGCGGCATCAAAGGCCTGCAACGGGTCGTTGGCCTGGTCCGGGTGGCGGATCAGGTCGAGTTCGGCGTAGGGGGTGGTCAACAGGGGCATGGCATCTGGCTCGGGCACGGATCTGCCCGTCACGGATCGTCACGGGCTTTGGTAGCGATTCTACAGCGCTTTGCTGCTGGTCGCAGGCCGTGCTACTGATCGATCAGGCCACGCATCATGGCAATGGCGACGGCGCCGGCCTTGTTGGAGGCGTTGGTCTTGGTGATTACGCTGCGGATATGGAAGTTCACCGTGCTTTGCGACAGGGACAGAATGCAGGCAACGTCGGCGGCGGTCTTGCCGGCGGCCGACCATTTCAGCACCTCGAGTTCGCGGTCGCTCATCTTCAGCGGCGAACTCAACTTGGCCAGGTGATGCTCACAAATGGTGTCATGCAGCGTATGGCACAGCCATTGCACTTGGCCGGCCTTGTCGTACAGCTCATGGATGTCGATCTTGCCACAGGGCCTTGCCACACTGACCTGAGTCTCGTTGTGCCTGAGGTCATGCAGCGACTGAGTCCAGCCGTGGCGCAGGCCATGTTTGCAGGCCTGCTCACGAAAATCCGGGGCTTCGCGATACAACTCATCGGTCCACAGTACAGGCTCGGTCGACGTGTGACTGAGTGCTGCTGCCGGGTCCTGCTTGTAGAACTCGTCGCGTTGATAACGCTCGATCCAGGCAAGCGGGTAGTTACTGTACAGGTAGAGCCTGGGTGCCTGGGCTGCAAGCTGAATGCGAAGCTTGAGCCCCATGAACTCCATGCCCAGGTCCTGTGCCAGGTGAACCGCGAGGTCGAACACCTTTTGCGGGGTACTTTCGTTGACCAAGCGGTCTAAATGCTCGTGATTCCAGTGAGGCATCAACCCTCTCCCTTGCGTCCAGAGGACCCAATCCGTTTGCATACCGGTGGGATTGTAGGAAAAGACCGAGCGTTTTGTTGGGATTTTTTTGTTAAGAATGTCTCATCATTCCAGGACAGCAGCCAGGCCGTGGCCTGTGACCCTACAATCGAACGGTTTTTATCCTGGCCGCTTTGCGCGACACTGTGCGCACGCTATTCACGGAGCCCGTCATGACCGCCAGTGCCGAAAAGTTTACCCGCCAGACCTTGCTGGACGTCCAGCCACTGACGCCTGGCCTGTTCAGCCTGCGGGTGACTCGCGATCCGGGGTTTCGCTTTCGGGCCGGGCAATTCGCCCGGCTTGGCGTGACCAAGGCCGATGGCAGCGTGGTCTGGCGTGCTTACTCGATGGTCAGTGCGCCGCATGACGAGTATTTAGACTTCTTCTCCATCGTGGTCCCGGGCGGGGAGTTCACCAGCGAGCTCAGCCGCCTTGGCGAGGGTGATTCACTGCTGATCGACCGCCAGGCATTTGGCTACCTGACCCTTGATCGCTTCGTCGGTGGCCGTGACCTGTGGCTGTTGGCGACCGGTACCGGCATTGCGCCGTTCATGTCGATCCTGCAGGACTTCGAGGCCTGGGAGCGTTTCGACAACATCAAACTGGTGTATTCGGTACGCGAGGCCAAGGAGCTGGCCTATGTGGATGACATTGCCGGGCTTGAACAGCGTGATTACCTGGCAGAGTTTGCAGGCAAGCTGCAATTCATTCCCGTGGTTACCCGTGAGCAGTATCCGGACGCGCTGAATGCACGCATCACTACACTGATCGAGAATGGCGAGCTGGAAAAGGCGGCGGGGCTGGAACTGTCGCCTGAGCACTCACGGATCATGCTTTGCGGCAACCCGCAAATGATCGATGAGACCCGCAAGGTGCTCAAGGCGCGTGACCTGCAGTTGAGCTTGAGCAAGCGGCCTGGGCAGGTGGCGGTGGAGAACTACTGGTAGCTGCAAGCTGCAAGCTACAAGTGCTGCCCTTGAGCGGCCTTACGCTTGCAGCTTGCCACTTTTCAAGGCAGGCGATTCTGGTTCTGCGACTTGAGCAGGTCACGAATCTCGGTCAGCAGCGTTTCCTGAGGGGTCGGGGTCGGCGGGGCGCTTGGCGCAACGGCCTCTTCGCGTTTCAGGCGGTTGATCGCCTTGACACCCATGAAGATGGCGAAGGCCACGATCACGAAGTCGATCACGGTCTGGATGAACTTGCCGTAGGCCAGCACCACGGCCGGTATATCGCCCTCAGCCGCCTTCAAGGTAATGGCCAGGTCACTGAAGTCCACACCTCCGATCAATATCCCCAGTGGCGGCATGATGATATCGCCGACGAATGAGGAGACTATCTTGCCGAATGCAGCGCCGATAATGATACCGACTGCCATGTCGACGACATTGCCCTTGACCGCGAAGGCCTTGAACTCACTGATCATTCCCATGTTCGATTCCCTTGTGACAAATGGTGATGTTTACGCAGTGTAAGCCACTGCATCGCTTCATGCGTGCCGTTCACGGGTAGTGACTGCGCTTGGAACGAATAGTTTTGTCGCATGCCGACGCGCTCGAGACACGTCTGCGTCGGCTATCATGGCGATTTTTTCCAGGAGACCCTGCCCATGGCCAAGGCCAAGCGCTTGTATGGCTGCACCGAGTGTGGCGCGACCTTTCCCAAATGGGCCGGCCAGTGTGGCGAATGCGGTGCCTGGAACACCCTGGTCGAAACCATGATCGAGAGCGGCGGCGCAGCGGCACCCAGCGGTCGCGCCGGCTGGACCGGGCAACAGGCGCAGATCAAGACCCTGGCCGAAGTCAGCGTCGAGGAAATTCCGCGGTTCACCACCAGCAGCACCGAACTCGATCGCGTGCTGGGCGGCGGCCTGGTCGACGGCTCGGTGGTGTTGATCGGTGGTGATCCGGGCATCGGCAAATCGACCATTCTGCTGCAGACCTTGTGCAACATTGCTGTGGGCATGCCGGCGCTGTATGTCACCGGCGAGGAGTCGCAGCAACAGGTGGCCATGCGCTCACGCCGCCTGGGGTTGCCCCAGGACCAGCTCAAAGTGATGACCGAGACCTGTATCGAAACGATCATCGCTACGGCGCGTCAGGAAAAGCCCCGGGTCATGGTCATCGATTCGATCCAGACGATTTTCACCGAGCAATTGCAATCAGCGCCTGGCGGTGTTGCTCAGGTGCGCGAAAGTGCGGCATTGCTGGTGCGCTACGCCAAGCAGAGCGGCACGGCGATCTTCCTGGTCGGCCATGTCACCAAGGAAGGCTCGCTGGCGGGCCCGCGGGTGCTGGAACACATGGTCGACACCGTGTTGTATTTCGAGGGCGAGTCCGATGGCCGCTTGCGCTTGCTGCGCGCGGTGAAGAACCGCTTCGGTGCGGTCAATGAACTGGGGGTCTTCGGTATGACCGACCGTGGGCTCAAAGAGGTTTCCAACCCATCGGCGATCTTCCTCAACCGGGCTCAGGAAGAAGTACCGGGGAGCGTGGTCATGGCCACATGGGAAGGTACCCGGCCGATGCTGGTAGAGGTACAAGCGCTGGTCGATGACAGCCACCTGGCCAACCCGCGACGTGTCACCCTGGGCCTGGACCAGAACCGTTTGGCCATGTTGCTGGCGGTGCTGCACCGCCATGGTGGTATTCCCACCCATGACCAGGACGTGTTTCTCAATGTCGTCGGCGGGGTGAAGGTCCTTGAAACCGCGTCGGACCTGGCCTTGTTGGCTGCGGTGATGTCCAGCCTGCGCAACCGGCCATTGGCCCACGGGCTGCTGGTATTTGGCGAGATTGGTTTGTCGGGCGAGGTGCGGCCGGTTCCCAGTGGCCAGGAACGCCTCAAAGAAGCGGCAAAACATGGCTTCAAGCGGGCCATCGTGCCCAAGGGCAACGCACCGAAGGAATCACCGGCGGGGCTGCAGGTGATCGCAGTAACCCGGCTGGAGCAGGCTCTGGACGCCTTGTTCGAATAAGCCGCTGGCGGTGGAGCAATGGGCCAGGATAGGCAACAAAAAAGGGAGCCGACGATGCGCATCGGCTCCCCCTGGGTCACCGCTCAGTCAGCGGTCAGTGCTCGGCTACCGGCGTTCGCCTGGGCGCCGTATTACCATGCTCGTCCAGCTCCAGGACCGGCACTTCATTGCCCTCGGCGTCGAACAGCTTGCCTTCCTTGAAGTAATCGCCATCGCGCAGTGCAGAGATGTCCGAGTACTGGATGGTGCGCTCGTAGCCCGCGGCGAACACCGATTGCTGGTCCGAATTGCCTGCCGTGAAATGGTTGAAGATCAGGTTCAACACGATGGCCATGATCGCTGCCGAGCTGATGCCGGAGTGGAAGATGGTCTCGAACCAGTTCGGGAAGTGGTGGTAGAAGTTCGGCGCGGCAATCGGAATCATGCCAAAGCCCAGCGAGGCGGCGACGATGATCAGGTTGACGTTGTTCTTGTAGTTGACCTTGGACAGGGTGCGGATACCGCTGGCAGCCACAGTGCCGAACAGCACGATGCCTGCGCCGCCCAGTACCGGGGTTGGCACTGCTGCAATCACCCGGCCCATCACCGGCAGCAGGCCCAGCACTACCAGGATCACACCACCGGTGGCCACCACGTAGCGGCTCTTGACCCCGGTCACGGCGACCAGGCCTACGTTCTGCGCAAAGGCGCTCTGGGTGAAGGAGCCGAAGACCGGTGCCAGGATGCTCGAAGCCATGTCGGCGCGCAGGCCATTGCCCAGGCGCTTGGAATCGACCTTGGTGTCGATGATCTCACCTACGGCCAGGATGTCGGCCGAGGTTTCCACCAGGGTCACCATGATCACGATGCACATCGACAGGATCGCCGCGATGTGGAAGGTCGGCATACCGAAGTGGAACGGGGTAGGGAAGGCGAACATCGGGCCTTCAGCCACCTTGCTGAAGTCGGTCATGCCCAGCGCCCAGGCGATCAGGGTGCCGAAGACCATGGCCAGCAGGATCGACAGGCGCGAAATGGTCGCGCTGCCCAGTTTGCTCAGCAGCAGCACGATGGCGAACGTCAGCGCTGCCAGGCCGATGTTGGCCATGCTGCCGAATTCCGGCGAAGCACTGTTGCCGCCCATCACCCAGCGTGCGGCCACCGGCATCAAGGTCAGGCCGATGGTGGTGATGACGATACCGGTGACCAGAGGCGGGAAGAACTTGGTGATGCGCGAGAACACCGGGGTGATCAGAAAGCCGATCAGCGATGCCGCCATGACTGCGCCCAGCACGCCTGGCAAGCCGCCACCGTCCTGGCTGCTGAGAATCGCCCCCATGGTTGCCACGCCTGCGAACGACACGCCCTGCACCAACGGCAACTGGCATCCGAAGAAGGGCAGGCCGAGCGTTTGCAGCAGCGTGGCCAGGCCACCGGCAAACAGCGAGGCCGCGATCAGCATGCCGATCTCGGCACCATTGAGGCCCGCAGCCTGCCCCAGGATCAGGGGTACTGCGACGATCCCTCCATACATGGTCAGCACATGCTGAAGGCCATAGGCCAAGTTGGCTCCAAGGCCGAGGTTTTCGTCCTCGGGGCGCTTGGCGGGAGACGTGCTAGGGGACGTAGTCATTGAGCAGGCTCACTGTTTATTGTTGTGCCGCTACTGTAGACACTTCCTACAAATGATTGCTACAAGAATTGTATACAATATTTTGATTGGAGCGCGAACAAGCAGGCTTGCAGGGTGTGCAAGAACGCAATGCAGATCGCGTACCAACTCATTGAATACGGTGTTAGAGGGGTGTGTACAACGTTGCGATACCCAGGTTGAAAGCTGTCTGGGTAGACAAGAAACACAAGTTGGGAAAGCTATTAGCTAGCTAAGAGATCCCATTATTCGATGAGTTGTCGCAGCTCGCGCATCATTTCGGTGCTGTCGGCCACGTTCAATTCCACAAGACGGTGCAAATGGCTCATCGAATCGATGTCGATGTAGAGGCAGATGAACCCCAGCCGCTTCGCCTCTTCATGGCGTAGTTCCACCTGCATCTGCACATGGGTGTGCGGGTCCAGTTGGATGATCGCATCGAAATCCTGAGTGAGGTCGGCGTTCCACGGCTCAGGGCGCTCGATCAGCAGGCCCTTGAGCGACAGATCCAGGAGTTTGACCGGCCAGCGGCGATCGCCCTGGCGCAGTTCGGTGGGGGCGTCGAAGTCAATGCGCTGGAAGCGCCGGCGATCGTCGGAAGGAGTGGTCATGGCGGGCCCTCGTCAGTAGCACTGACTATAGACCAGCCATGGGCACTCCTGCCGGATGACGGGTAATACGGATGACATATGGCCGAGTCACCCGGCGCCACCGTTAGCTGGTGACGAAATCGAGGTCGACCACCTGATAGAAGGCCTTGTCGGTCTCGGCTATTTCCCAGACGCCCAGCAGTACGTGATAGCCCTGGCGTTCAGGTAGCTCCAAGGTATGCGTAGTGGGTTGTGCCGGCCACATCTGCTCGTCGGTGAAGCCCCAGTAAGGCTGAAGTTCATTGAGGAATGTGGCGAACGGCTGCGGTTCGAACTGGGCACGGGTCAGCGGCTCCCCGGCTTTCCAGTCGGCTTTGGTGATGAAGTAGTTGAAACGGCGATATTTGTGTCGTGCGCTGAAGCTCCAGACAAAATCAAGGGATGCGCCGCTGGCAACGTCATGCTTGTCCCAGTCGACATCCGTTTTGTCCAGGTAGGCCGCGCCGGGCCGTTCGCCGCTGGCAATCTTGCCATCGGCCGGTGGTGCAATATTTTTAACGTCGTCCTTGGCGTAGGGGTCGGTCAGGCCACCGGTCGTCTCGGGGAAGAACTTGCCGCTTTCGATCCCGTTGTGAAGATTGCCTTCGATAAGGCCTTTTTCTTCAGCGAACGTGGCGCGGGACTTTGGGCTCGCAATCGAACCATGGGTGGGGGCGATGGGGGCTGAGCGTTGAGGGGTGCCGGCTTTTTCCGTGGTCATGATCGTTTCCTTTCTGCTGGCTTTTCAGATGTTCGACGCACGATTTCAGCGTGTGCAGATTCGCCAATCGCGTGTCGTCCAAGGGCAATCGGATTGCCTGATCATTGAAAGCGCGTGCCCCTTTCATGCACAACTGGCAAAAATGACAGGCCCGCCAGGGCGCGTGTTGCTTCCCAGGCATGAGGTTGTACGGGTAGCGGCGTTCTAGAGCCTGTGCTCGCCACCGGCTGTATGCCAATTCGGGATGGTAAACCCTTCAAGCAAGCCCTAGACTCAAGGGGCTGTCTATTCCAACCACTTAGCTGGAAGCATGCCATGAACAACAATAACAGCCTGCTACGCCACATCCCGTGGCTGGCGCTGGCGGTCATAGGGGCTTGTGCGCTGGGTGTGGTCGCCCTGCGTCGAGGCGAGGCGATCAATGCCTTGTGGATCGTGGTCGCGGCAGTGGCCATCTACCTGGTCGCCTACCGTTACTACAGCCTGTTCATCGCCACCAAGGTGATGCAACTCGACCCACGCCGAGCCACCCCTGCGGTGCTCAACAACGATGGCCTGGACTACGTCCCGACCAACAAACACATTCTTTTCGGTCACCACTTCGCCGCCATCGCTGGCGCCGGCCCCCTGGTCGGTCCCGTGCTTGCTGCGCAAATGGGCTACCTGCCCGGCACGCTCTGGCTGATCGCCGGCGTGGTGCTGGCCGGTGCGGTCCAGGACTTCATGGTCCTGTTCCTGTCCACCCGCCGCAACGGCCGCTCGCTGGGCGACATGGTGCGCGAGGAGATGGGGCGCATCCCTGGCACCATCGCCCTGTTCGGCTGCTTCCTGATCATGATCATCATCCTGGCGGTGCTGGCGCTGATCGTGGTCAAGGCCCTGGCTGAAAGCCCATGGGGCATGTTCACGGTGATGGCGACCATCCCGATCGCGATGTTCATGGGCATCTACATGCGCTACATCCGCCCGGGCCGTATCGGCGAGATCTCGGTCGTCGGCGTGGTACTGCTGCTGGCGTCGATCTGGCTGGGGGGCCAGATTGCCGCGGATCCGGTCTGGGGCCCGGCGTTCACCTTCACCGGCGTGCAGATCACCTGGATGCTGGTGGGTTATGGCTTCGTCGCTGCCGTGCTGCCAGTGTGGCTGGTGCTGGCGCCGCGTGACTACCTGTCGACCTTCCTCAAGATCGGCACCAT
Organism: Pseudomonas sp. BNK-30; assembly: GCF_047456185.1. NCBI lineage: Bacteria > Pseudomonadati > Pseudomonadota > Gammaproteobacteria > Pseudomonadales > Pseudomonadaceae > Pseudomonas > Pseudomonas sp. BNK-30. Next base: position 3,911,138 of record NZ_CP179904.1, on the reverse strand, counting down.
CGTCGGCCTTGCCATCGGTATCCTGATCATCGCGCCAGAGCTGAAAATGCCTGCGCTGACCCAGTTCACCGACGGTACAGGCCCGGTGTGGAAGGGCACACTGTTCCCGTTCCTGTTCATCACCATCGCCTGTGGTGCGGTGTCCGGCTTCCACGCGCTGATTTCCTCGGGGACCACGCCGAAGCTGCTGGACAACGAAACCAACGCCCGCTACATCGGCTACGGCGGCATGCTGATGGAATCGTTCGTCGCCATCATGGCCATGGTCGCCGCCTCGGTCATCGAGCCAGGCGTTTATTTCGCCATGAACAGCCCGCCCGCAGTGGTCGGTGCCGACGTCGTGTCGGTGGCGCAGACGGTCAGCAGCTGGGGCTTCCTGATCACCCCCGAACAGCTTGAGGCCGTGGCCCGCGACATCGGCGAGCACACCATCCTGGCCCGTGCCGGTGGTGCGCCGACGCTGGCGGTGGGTATTGCGCAGATCCTGCACCAGGTGCTGCCGGGTGAAAACACCATGGCCTTCTGGTACCACTTCGCGATCCTGTTCGAAGCGCTGTTCATCCTGACCGCAGTGGACGCCGGTACCCGTGCCGGCCGCTTCATGCTGCAGGACCTGCTGGGCAGCTTCGTGCCGGCGCTCAAGCGTACCGAGTCGTGGACGGCCAACCTGATCGGCACGGCCGGCTGCGTGGCCCTTTGGGGTTACCTGCTGTATCAGGGCGTGATCGACCCGCTGGGTGGCATCAACACCCTGTGGCCGCTGTTCGGCATCTCCAACCAGATGCTGGCCGGTATCGCTCTGATGCTGGGCACGGTGGTATTGATCAAGATGAAGCGCCAGCGCTACATGTGGGTCACCTTGCTGCCAGCGGTGTGGCTGCTGATTTGCACCACCACTGCCGGGCTGATCAAACTGTTCGACCCGAACCCTGCGGTTGGCTTCCTGGCCCTGGCCGAGAAGTACAGCACCGCCCTGGACGCCGGCCAGGTGCTGGCCCCGGCCAAGGACATCGGGCAGATGCAGCACGTGATCTACAACGCCTACACCAACGCCGGGCTCACCGTGTTGTTCCTGATTGTGGTGTTCAGCGTGTTGTTCTTTGCCATCAAGGTCGGCTACGCCGCCCTCGGCCGCAAGGAACGCACCGACAAGGAAACCCCGTTCCAGGCACTGCCTGACGCTTGAGAGGAATGCTGCGATGTTCAACGACCTGGGTCGGCTGGGTAAATACCTGGGGCAGGCAGCCCGCCTGATGGTCGGCATGCCCGACTACGACAACTATGTCGAGCACATGCAGACCAAGCACCCGGACAAGCCGGTGATGAGCTACGAGGCGTTCTTCCGGGAACGCCAGGAAGCCCGCTACGGTGGCAAGTCCGGCCCCAAGTGCTGCTGATTCGGCACACTGCGTGAACCTGTGGGAGCCTGTGGGCTCCCACAGTCATTTTCAGCTTCAGGAGATTTCTGCGTGCAGACGCCAATTCCCGTAACCGTGCTCACCGGTTTTCTCGGTGCCGGCAAAACCACGTTGCTCAAGCACATGCTAAAAGCCGAGCACGGCCTGAAAATTGCTGTGATCGAGAACGAGTTCAGTGAGGCAGGCATCGACAGCCAGCTGTTGGGCGACGAGCCGGTGCAGGTCATGACCCTGGCCAACGGCTGTGTATGCTGCAGCATTCATGGCGACCTGACCCGTGCCCTGTTCCTGCTGCTCGAGCGCCTGGACGCCGGGGAGATCGCTTTCGATCGCCTGGTGATCGAATGCACTGGCCTGGCCGACCCCGCGCCGGTGGCGCAGACCTTCTTCGTCGAAGAGCAATTGCGCGACCGCTATATCCTCGATGGCATCATTACCCTGGTCGATGCGGCCCATGCCGAGCTGCATCTGGCCCAAACCATCGCGCAGGCCCAGGTGGGCTTTGCCGACCGCCTGTTGCTGAGCAAGACCGACCTGGTCGAGCCGGCGGCGGTGGACGCCTTGCGCGAGCGCCTGGCGCGTATCAATGGCCGTGCGGCGTTGCGCGTGGTCGAGCACGGCCGTATCGACCTGGCCGAACTGCTCGACGTGCGCGGGTTCAACCTCAACCCGGATCTGGGCGCCAACCTCAAGCCAACCCTGCGCCCGGCGTTCAAACCCGCCACACCTGATCGTATCTCGACCCTGGTGTTGCGTACCGAGGTCCCCCTGGACATCGACCGCCTCAGCGACTTCATGAACGAATTGCTCGAGACTCACGGCAAGCAACTGCTGCGCTATAAAGGTGTGCTCAACATTGCCGGAGAAGACCGTCGCCTGGTGTTCCAGGGCGTGCTCAAGCTCTATGGTTTCGATTGGGACGCCGAGTGGGCCGAAGGCGAAACGCGCGAAAGCGTGATGGTGTTCATTGCCGATGAACTGCCTGAGGCGAAGATTCGGGCGGGTTTCGAAGCGTTGGCTGCGGGCTGAACCGGGCAGGCGTCTGCACGGCGAACCACTGCGGCCATGAACTGCGGTGACGCGTTTGTACCTCGATGCAGGGGATCAGCCGTTCGGTGAGCACGGCGGTCTGTTGCACGGCTTTGGCGGTGCGGTATTTGACGCTGTGGATGCACTCGCGGTCGCCGAACTCACAGCGGTTCAGCGCAGTACCGCCACAGGGGCCGTTGGCCAGGCCCTTGGGGCAGGTTTCGGGGCAGATGTACAAGGTGTCTTCCAGGCGGCACCGGCCACAGGTGTCGCAGCCCAGCAGCGGGCGCTTCACGCTGCGCTCCAGCCCGTGCAGCCAGCGGGCGCCGCTGTCGCTGGCCCACAGCGGCTGGCGCACGGCCCAGCCAAAGGTCTTGCTCAGCCAGTTGTTACGGCTGAACAACAGGGCGTGAAACCCATGCAGCAGGTGATAACGCAGTTTCTCCCTGGCGGTTGCGCTGACCCTCGACTGGCCTTGGCGCCAGTCTGCTTGTGGTGGGTGAAAGGTCACCGCCGGCAGGCCTGGCATCTGCCAGCTGCCGGCCCAGGCCGTTGTCCACTGTTCCTGTGAATGGACACGTGCTTGCCAGTCCTCGATGCGCGCCTCCAGGGCGAGCAGTTGCTTGAGTTCGTGAACACCTGAAAGGTGCACCCCGGCATACCCCATCAACTTTACGCCAATGATCTGCAGGGCCAGGCGATCAAGGCCGCGTGCCTGGGCATAGGCTTTGGATACGCCCGCTTCGGCCTCAAGCATGTCGCGCATCGACGGCGATACGGTAACGCCGGCGACATGCTCGAGCATCGCTGCACGGCCATGGCTCAGGCTCATCAGGCAGGCCAGTAGGGGCTTGGGTTCGGCCTGACGCCCCATCCACTGCATGGCCTCCAGATGCTTGCTGGCATCGAAGCCCAATTGCAGGGTGAGGAAATCGGCGCCCGCAGCGAGCTTCTTCTCTGCCTTGAAATACTGCGCACCGCCTTCCTCCTCGCGGTATTTGAATGGGTTGAGTGCAGCCCCCAGCAGCCAGTGGGGGCAGGCCTTGCGAGCAAGTTGCAGTGCGGCGACCGATTCCAGATAGCGCACCGGGCGCTCGCCTGGCTGGTGGCCTGGCAGGCGATCGCCGGTCAGTAGCAGCAATTGGTCGAGGCCGGCGGCGTCCATTCTTTTCAGCTGCGCGAGCAGATCATGGCGTTCACGGTCCTTGCCGGAAAAGTGGGGCAGGGCAGGGACGGGTTTACTGAAGCTGGACAGGGCGTCCAATGGTGAGAGGTCCAGCGGGCTGCCGACACGGTCGCCGATGGCTACGGTCATTGGCCAGCCGCACAAGTGCCCACGGGCCATGATCGCCTCCATCGCAGCGAAGCGTTCGGCCGACGGCTTGGGCACGAACTCCATGACGCAGACGAAGGTTTTTTCGCGCAGCGCCGATTTCAGCAGGCTCATGGCAATGGGGCACCTGGATTGTTCAGTGAGGCATTGTGCGACGCGTCTTGGGCGCAGGCTTGTCTGCGAGCGTACCAGGCTGCTCTGAACAAGACGTGCCCGGCCTATTCATCATGAAAGAATCTTGACTTCATCTCAAATTAAATGAGTTTGTCTCATTGTGTGGCGGGCCGGAAAATCCCCCTCATTATTTTTTGCATTCTGAGGGACAAGAGATGGCACTGGCACATAACCTGGGTTTTCCGCGTATCGGCCGCGACCGCGAACTGAAAAAAGCCCAGGAAGCCTTCTGGAAAGGTGAGTTGGACGAAGCCGGCCTGCGCAAGGTTGGCCGCGACTTGCGCGCGGCGCACTGGCAAGCCCAGAAGGATGCTGGCATCGAGCTGTTGCCCGTCGGCGATTTCGCCTGGTACGACCAGGTACTGACGCACTCGCTGACCTTCGGCGTCATCCCCGAGCGTTTCCGAGGCCATGACGGTGCCAAGCCCACCCTGCAAACCCTGTTCGCCATGGCCCGTGGCGTGGCGACCGAGCGCAGTGCCAACTGCTGCGGCGCTGCCCACGCCCAGGAAATGACCAAGTGGTTCGACACCAACTACCACTACCTGGTACCTGAGTTTACCGTCGATCAGCAATTCGCCCTGAGCTGGGAGCAGCTGTTCGAGGAAGTGGACGAAGCCACGGCATTGGGCCATGCCGCCAAACCGGTGGTGATCGGCCCGCTGACCTACCTGTGGCTGGGCAAAACCAAAGGTGGCGACTTCGACAAGCTGGAGCTGCTCGACCGCTTGCTGCCGGTGTATGACGAAATCCTCAATCGCTTGGCTGGTCAGGGTGTGGAGTGGGTGCAGATCGACGAGCCGATCCTGGTACTCGATCTGCCGCAGGAATGGAAAAACGCCTATGAGCGTGTCTACAACATCCTCCAGCGCGCCCCTTTGAAAAAACTGGTGGCCACCTATTTCGGCGGCCTGGAAGAAAACCTCGGCCTTGCCGCCAACCTGCCCGTCGACGGCCTGCATATCGACCTGGTGCGGGCGCCGGAGCAGTACCCGACCATCCTCGACCGCCTGCCGGCCTACAAGATACTGTCGCTGGGCCTGGTCAACGGCCGCAATGTCTGGGCCTGCGACCTGGAAAATGCCGTTGATGTACTGCGTCACGCTGCCGAGCGTCTGGGTGACCGCCTGTGGGTCGCACCATCCTGTTCGCTGTTGCACAGCCCGGTGGACCTGAGCCGTGAAGACCAGCTCGATACCGAGCTGAAAAGCTGGCTGGCCTTCGCCGTGCAGAAATGCCAGGAAGTCGCCGTGCTGGCCAAGGCCGTCAATCAGCCGGACGCTGCCGAAGTTGCCGCCGCACTGGCGCGTAGCCGTGCCATCGAGGCTGGCCGCGCCAGCTCGCCGCGTATCCACAAGCCTGCCGTACAGGCGCGTGTCGACGCGATAAAGCCTGGCGACAGCCAGCGCCTGTCGGCGTTCGGCCAGCGCATTGCCAAGCAGCGAGCCGGGCTGAACCTGCCTGCCTATCCGACCACCACCATCGGCTCTTTCCCACAGACCCCTGCCATACGCCTGGCACGCCAGGCGTTTAAACAGGGCAAGTTGACCGAAGCCGATTACGTCGAAGCCATGCACAGTGAAATTCGCCATGCCGTACAGATCCAGGAAAACCTGGGCCTGGACGTACTGGTGCACGGCGAGGCCGAGCGCAACGACATGGTGGAATACTTTGCCGAGCAACTCGACGGTTACTTGTTCACCCGTTTTGGCTGGGTGCAGAGCTATGGTTCGCGGTGCGTGAAGCCGGCGGTGATCTACGGTGACCTGAGCCGGCCTGAGGCAATGACCGTGGCCTGGACCCGCTATGCACAAGGGCTGACCGGCAAAGTGATGAAGGGCATGCTGACCGGCCCGGTGACCATGCTGATGTGGTCGTTCCCGCGTGAGGATGTCAGCCGCGAAGCCCAGGCCCGTCAACTGGCGCTGGCGATTCGCGATGAAGTGCTCGACCTTGAGGCAGCTGATATCAAGATCGTGCAGATCGACGAGGCCGCCTTCCGCGAAGGCCTGCCGCTGCGTCGCAGTGCCTGGCCGGCTTACCTCGAGTGGGCCACCGAAGCCTTCCGCCTGTGCGCTTCGGGCGTTCGTGACGAAACACAGATCCACACCCACATGTGCTACAGCGAATTCAATGATGTGATCGAGTCGATCGCTGCGATGGACGCCGACGTCATCACCATCGAGACATCGCGTTCTGACATGGAATTGCTGGAGGCGTTCGAGAAGTTCGACTACCCCAACGAGATCGGCCCAGGTGTGTATGACATTCACTCGCCACGGGTACCGACCAGAGAGGAGATGGTCAAGTTGCTGCGCAAGGCGGCTTTGCGTATTCCGGCCGAGCGTCTGTGGGTCAACCCGGATTGCGGATTGAAAACCCGTGCCTGGCCTGAGACCGAGGCGGCGTTGGTGAACATGGTGGCGGCGGCTCGTGAGTTGCGCGCCACAGCCTGAGCATTTGCTGCTTGTACCGCCCTCATCGCCGGCTTGCCGGCGATGAGGGCGGTGCTGTCTGCCTTAAACCAGGATCAACGCTCGATCGCCAAAGCGACACCCTGGCCCCCGCCGATGCACAGCGTGGCCAACCCCTTCTTGGCGTCGCGCTTGATCATTTCGTGCAGCAAGGTCACCAGCACCCGGCACCCCGAAGCACCGATCGGGTGCCCAAGGGCAATTGCCCCGCCGTTGACGTTGACCCGCGCGGCATCCCACTCCAGCGCCTTGCCCACCGCCAGCGCCTGTGCGGCAAAGGCCTCGTTGGCCTCGATCAGGTCAAGCTCGGCCAATTGCCAGCCGGCCTTGTCCAGGCAACGCTGGGTGGCCGACACCGGGCCAATGCCCATGATTGCCGGGTCCACCCCCGCACTGGCGTAGCCGGCAATTTTGGCCAGTACCGGCAGGCCAAGGGCCTTGGCCTTGCCCGCACTCATCAGCAGCACCGCAGCGGCGCCGTCGTTGAGGCTGGAGGCGTTGCCAGCGGTGACGCTGCCGTCTTTCTTGAAGGCCGGGCGCAGCTTGGCCAAGGAATCAGCGGTGGTGTCCGGGCGTGGCTGCTCGTCACGGTCAAAGACCTTGGGGTCACCTTTTTTCTGCGGCATCACAATGGGCGTGATCTCGTCCTTGAAGCGGCCGGCATCGATGGCGGTCACGGCCTTGCGTTGCGATTGGGCAGCGAACGCATCCTGCTGTTCACGGCTGATGCTGTACTTCTCCACCAGGTTCTCGGCCGTAATGCCCATGTGGTAGTCGTTGAAGGCATCCCACAGGCCGTCGGTGATCATGCTGTCGACCAACTGGCCGTGGCCCATGCGCTGCCCGGTTCGCGCCGAAGGCATCACGTAGGGGGCCAGGCTCATGTTCTCCTGGCCTCCGGCGATCACCACCTCGGCATCACCGCAACGGATGGCCTGGGCCGCCAGGTGCAGGGCCTTGAGGCCAGAACCGCAGACTTTGTTCAGGGTCAGCGCCGGCACACTGTAGGGCAGGCCGGCCTTGATCGCGGCCTGGCGGGCAGGGTTCTGCCCGGCGCCGGCGGTGAGTACCTGGCCGAGAATCACCTCATCGACCTGTGCCGGGTCCAGCCCGGTCTGCTCCAGCAGGCGCTTGATCACGGCAGCGCCCAGGTCTACCGCAGGCACGTTGGCCAGGGCACCCTGGAAGCTGCCGATGGCGGTGCGGGTTGCGGCGACGATGACCACATCGTTCATCTTGTTGTTCTCCGTGTGCAGGTGGGCGCCCAGCGGGCGCAGTGCCACCAGCTTCGGCGGGTTTGGCTCATTTGTTAAGTTTGTTTTTCTTTGCCATTGATGTGAAAAACCAATCAATGGCTCCTGGGCTGGTGTCCGGTCTTTGCTCTTAACCACCGGATCTTGCCGGCGACAGAGTGTTCATCGGGGGGCGCATCGTTTTGCATCCCTTTGATCACCCCGTAATATGTGTCGGATAACCTGTGGGGGTAGTCTCACCCTCTGATCAATCGGAATCGCCCAAGGCGGCGCTTCCCTGCATAAACCTGACGAGGTACAGACATTGGCCATCATTCATCCTAAGGTTCGCGGTTTCATCTGCACCACGACTCACCCCAAGGGCTGCGAGCTGAACGTCCGTGACCAGATCGAAGCCACCCGCAAGCTGGGCGTGCGCGAGGATGGCCCGAAGAAGGTCCTGGTCATTGGTGCATCCAGCGGCTACGGCCTGGCGGCACGCATTACCGCAGCCTTCGGCTTCAAGGCCGATACCCTGGGCGTGTTCTTCGAAAAGCCAGGCACCGAGACCAAGGCTGGCACTGCCGGCTGGTACAACGCTGCTGCCTTCGACAAGTTCGCCAAGGCCGAGGGCCTGTACAGCAAGTCGATCAACGGTGACGCTTTCTCCGATGAAGCCCGTGCCAAGGTCATCGAGCTGATCAAGAACGAAATGGGCGGTCAGGTCGACCTGGTCATCTACTCCCTGGCCTCGCCGGTGCGCAAGCTGCCGCAGACCGGTGAAGTGATCCGTTCCGCGCTCAAGCCGATCGGCCAGCCGTACAAGTCGACCGCCATCGACACCAACAAGGACACCATCATCGAGGCCAGCATCGAGCCGGCCACCGAGCAGGAAATCGCTGACACCGTCACCGTCATGGGCGGCCAGGACTGGGAACTGTGGATCGACGCCCTGAACGCCGCTGGCGTGCTCGCGCCACAGGCTCGCACCGTGGCCTTCAGCTACATCGGTAGCGACATCACCTGGCCGATCTACTGGCACGGCGCCCTGGGCAAGGCCAAGCAGGACCTGGACGAAACCGCCCAGCGTCTGGCCGGTAAGGTCGGTGGCAGCGCCAACGTGGCCGTGCTCAAGTCGGTGGTCACCCAGGCCAGTTCGGCCATTCCGGTGATGCCGCTGTACCTGTCGATGGTCTTCAAGATCATGCAGGAGAAGGGCGTTCACGAAGGTACCCAGGACCAGCTGGACCGCATGTTCCGTGACCGCATGTACCGTGCTGACGGCGCCCCGGCGGAGCTGGACGAGAAGGGCCGCCTGCGCCTGGACGACTGGGAGCTGCGCGACGACGTGCAGGGCGCCTGCAAGGCCCTGTGGCCGCAAGTGACCACCGAGAACCTGTTCGAACTGACCGACTACAAAGGTTACAAGAAGCAGTTCCTCAACCTGTTCGGCTTCGAGCGCGCTGACGTCAACTACGACGAAGATGTGGCGACCGATGTGAAGTTCGACTGCGTCGAGCTGTAAGCCCTCTGGCTGTACCGGCCCCGCGAAAGGGCCGGTACAGCCCTCGCGTTTTTTGCTAGCGTTGGCGCACAACAACAGGAAGCGCGCCATGAGCAGCCTCACCCAACCGGCCACGCCTTTTCGCCAGACCACAGCCGACGGCTACAGCCTTGGTGGTTTCTACTGGCGCCACGCCCAGGCCAATCCCCAGCGCCCGCTGGTGATCATCAATGCCGCCACGTCCGTGCGCTGCCGTTACTACACCCGCTTTGCCGATTACCTGTTCGCCCAAGGCTGCGACGTGTTGACCTATGACTACCGCGGCATCGGCGAATCCCGGCCGCCTTCCTTGCGCGGTTTCCAGGCCTCCTGGAGCGACTGGGGCAGGCTGGATTTCGAAGCCATGCTGGCGTACGCCGCCCAGGCATTTCCCTGCCAGCCGGTGGATGTCGTTGGGCACAGCTTCGGCGGTTGCGCCGTAGGGCTGGCGCCGTCTGCCGAGCGGATCAGGCGGGTGGTAATGGTGGGTGCGCAGTTCGCCTACTGGCGTGACTACGCGGCCGATCAGCGTTGGCGACTGTTCGGTAAATGGCATGTGGCGATGCCGTTGCTGACCCGTGTGTTCGGTTACTTCCCCGGCAAGCGCCTGGGCTGGATGGAAGACACGCCTGCCGGTGTGGTCCAGGACTGGACTACCCGTACTGCGCGCTACGAGCAAAGGCCCAGCGGGCGCCAGTTGCAGTACTTGCCGTTTGCTCAGGTGCGGGCGGCAACGTTGGCGATCAGCCTGGCCGATGACCCGTTTGGCACGGTTGCCGCTACAGAGCGATTGCTAGGTTATCTGGAAGGCGCCGAGCGTCGGCATCTGCGGATCGCACCTGTGGATATCGCGGTCGAGGACATTGGCCACTTCGCGTTTTTCCATGACCGATTCCGCGAGAGCCTGTGGCCGATTGCGCTGGCGTGGTTGCAGCGCGGCGGGTTGCCGGCCGACGGGCCGGGGCAGATCATCAGCTGATGGGGCCTGCCCGGCCCGGCAGTATCAGGCGTTACGCGAAAGCGGCTGGGCGGTGAACTTCACGCCTGCCAGGCCATGCGCGATCAGCGCACGGATGTTGCCATGGTCAGTGCCCTCGGGCGTGGCCATCACGTCGCGGTAGTGTTCACCGAAGGCCAGCAGCGCCTCCTGGTCGCTCAGGCCTTCCAGCAGGGCCAGGCCCAGCGTCTTGCACGAGCCTTCGTTCTGCCCGGCGGCGTTTTCCACGCCACCGTTGGTGAAAGCCTGTGGCTGGTAGCTGTAGTTGGCAGCGATGAACGCCAGGGTGTCGGCGAAGGCGTGTTTGCCGCTGGCCAGGCTGGCGCGCAGGGTGTTCAGATCAGTCACGAGGTTTTCCTTTTTCAAACGCCGCTTGCTGGTCGGCGCTGGCTTCTTTCTGGTACTGGGTTTTCCATTCGGCGTAGGGCATGCCATACACCGCTTCACGGGCGTCATCCAGGCTGATGTCGACCTGGCGTTCGTCGGCCGCGGCCTTGTACCACTTGGACAGGCAGTTACGACAGAAGCCAGAGAGGTTCATCAGGTCGATGTTCTGCACATCGGTGCGGTTCTGCAGGTGTGCGACCAGGCGCCGGAAGGCGGCGGCTTCGAGTTCGAGTTGTTCTTGCGCAGTCATGGGCTTCTCTCAGGTCATGCGATTCTTCAGGTGGCGGCCACCGTTGATGACCACCTGGCTGCCGGTGCTGTATTGGCTGTCGAGCAGGTATTTGACCGTCTCGATCAGCGGGCCGGCGCCGGGTTCGAATTCCAGCAGGGCCTTTTTCAGGGTCTGCTGGCGATAGGCTTCGTCGCCCCCTTCCTTGAGGATCAGCAGCCCGGGCAGGATACCGTTGACGTGTACCTTGGGCGCATATTTTTCGGCGAACGACAGCACCATGTTCTGCAGCGCTGCCTTGGTGGCGGCATAGCCGATATGGCTCTTGCTGCCACGCGAAGAGGTTTCGTCGCAGATATGGATGATATCGGCCTTGTCGACCTTGTTCAGCAAATCACCCAGCGCCAGGTTCAGGTGGTAGGGCGCCTCGACGTGGAGGCGGAACATGGTCTGCAGGTTGTCCAGGCCATCGTCGAGCCACAAAGAGGCATTGTGGATGATCGCGCGCAGCCCATCGTAGTGCTGCTGCAGGTGGTCGATCAGCGCCTGACGGTCGGCCGCCAGGCAAAGGTCGGCCTGGAACTGCACGATGTTGGGGTGCGCAGGCTGGGGCTGGACGCTGCGGCTGGCACTGACCACGGTATGGCCGGCCTCTGCCAGCTCAAGGGCCAAGGCCAGCCCGACGCGCTGGCTGGCTCCGGTAACGAGAATTGGGCTGTTCATGTGCGGGCGGTCAACTTGTCTTTCCTGTCGTTGCCGCCCAGCATACCCGAACTGTTTCCCTCGTGTATGGCCTGGCCTCAGTGGCTGCGCAGTGCGGCGCCTGAGGGCGGCGAGGCATGAAGCCAGCCGGCCAGCAGGCGGGTGGAGAGGGGAATGAACAGGTACACCATCAGCGGCGTCAGGGCCAGGGTGCTGAGCATCACGCGCGGCACCAGTTCAAATTCGGTCAGCCAGTGGCCGAACAGCACGTTGAACAGCAGCGAGACGGGGAAAAATGCCAGCCAGATCGCGATTGCCTGTTTCCAGCGCGGTGGCTTTTGCACTGTGTTGGTGCCGAACCAGTCATCAATGCCACTGACGCGCCTTTCTTTGGGGCGCTCGAACAGGCCGTTGCCGCGTTGCAGCCAGGCCCGGCGCGACGCGGAATGCTCCCAGGCGTGCAGGGTGGGTTCATCGCTGAAGCGGAAAATGATCTGGAATTCATCGCTGTCGCGGGGCGGTGCGAGGATGCCTGAACCGAGGTAGCCGGGGAAGTCGGTAGCCAGCTGCTCGCCTTCGTGCAGCCAGGCCAGCAGGTCCTGGTAGCGGCCATGGGCGGCGCGGCGCGACACCATCAGGGTGACGGGTGGGGTAGACATCGTGTATCTCCTGGCGACGGGGCTGGCGGGTAGCCGGCCCCTTGGCTGCGTGGCCCGGGGTGGTGGGCGACGCAGGCTTGCATGCAAGAATCGGGCGCGGATTATCGCTTATTGGACTTCGTTGGCAACTGCTCCGCTGCAAAAGGGAGGCTAACGTGAGACGTTCCCGGTCGTAGTAGACTGTACCTCCAATTTTTTGCGCACAGGTCACTAAGTGCAGATGGACAAACAGGGACTTATCGCGCAAGTCGAAGCAGGCCTGCAGCATTCGGAGCTGTACCCGATTCGTGAAGTTTCCCGGCTCACCGGGGTCAATGCCGTGACCTTGCGTGCCTGGGAGCGGCGCTATGGGCTGATCCAGCCAACACGCACCGACAGTGGCCATAGGCTCTATTCGCTGGCAGACGTCGACGAAATCCGGCGCATCCTCGGGTGGCTCGAACGCGGTGTGGCGGTCAGCAAGGTCGGCAGTATCCTGGCGCGTGATCAGGCGAACGTGCATGACGCGTTTGCAGCCGATTCCGCCATCCGCTGGCAGGCGCAATTGCGCGAGGCCGTGCAACGCTTTGATGCCGCGAGCCTTGACCGCTTGTTCGACCAGGTGTTTGCCTGCATCAGTCAGGACCAGGTTTTCGCTGATGTGTTCATGCCTGTCTGGCACGACCTGGCGGCGGGGCAGGGTGCGTTCGGCCAGGCCAGCGAGTGGCTGTTCCTCGATCAGTTCTTGCGTGCCCGGGTGTTCTCGCGCCTGCAGCTCACGCGTCGGCAGCGCAGCCGCTGCGTGCTACTGGCACCGTTGCCAGGGCAGTGCCTGGAACTGGAGCTGCTGGTCACCGGCCTGTTGTTGTGCAGCGATGATGTCGGGGTGACGGTGTTGACGCCTGGGCAGCCGCTGGATGAATTGGCGGTCGTCTCTGGAAAGCTCCGGCCCGATGCTTTGGTGCTGTTCTCCAACCACGCGCCGACCGCTGAGCTGAGCAAGCGCTTGAGCCGTCTGGCTGCCGGGCTTGAGTGCCCATTGCTACTGGCGGGGGAGGCTGCCGAAATGGCCCAGGAAAGCCTGGCCGGCAGCCCGGTGGCGTGCCTGGGTGCAGAGGTAAGCCTGATGCGGCGGCGCCTGCGGCAATACCTGGCCGGTCAGCTCGACAGCTGAGCGTGCAGCTCCGGGTGGGCCTGAAGGTGAGCCTGCAGAATGTATTCACGCAAGCGCTCGGTTTCTTGCGCCGGGCTGCGGCTGAGGTCGTAGGCAGCGAGATCCGAGCCAATACGCCGGCGTAGCCTGCCGTGCAGTGTGATGGCCGGGATGCCCCCTGGCGCGAAGCGCAGGTCGAAGCGCGAAGGCGCTTCGGGCAGGCCGCGAATTTCCAGCAGCGCCCCTTTGAACGAAATCTCGCGCACGAAGAGCCCGCTAACCTTCCCGTGCGCATCCAGCAGCGCAGTGGGTTGGTCCATCGACAGGCGCCAAGGGCGCAGCATCGGGCCGTCTTCGTAGATTTCCGGCGAGCCGATCTGCAGGTGCACGGCGTGGAACTCGTCTTCCACCAGGTGCAGGGGGAAGTTGATCTGCTGGTTGTTGAACTGTGCCTGCAGGGTGACTTGCTCGTTGGCCACCAGCCGAGCCAGCAACGACTGAATACGACGGTCGCCATTGACCAGCAGGCTCGACATCGGGTCGGTCTGGTTCAATTGCGGGGAATGCTGCATGTCCTGGATGAAATCCAGCTCGTCCTGGGTCAAAAGCGCATTGGCGTGCATGATCGAACTCGGAGTTGACGGCTTCTTCAACGGGATTGACTCTGCCTTAAGCGCTTGGTTCCTGGCGCTTGACGAAATTCCGACGAACGTTCATCTCGGCCAGTTCACGTTCCAGCTCGACCTGGCGGCTGACATCCTTCTGGATGCCGATGAAATACGTGCGATGATCGGCATCGCATTTCACCGGCGTGATCGACAATTCGTTCCAGAAGGCGCTGCCGTCCTTGCGGTAGTTGCGCAGTACTTCGCGGCAGGGACGACCTTCGGCCAGCGCCTTGCGAATGCGCGCTCGGGCAAGCTGGTCCCGGTCATCGCCCTGCAGGAAACGGCAATCCTGGTAAAGGATCTCGTCGCGGCTGTAGCCGGTCAGGCGCTCGAACGCCGGGTTGACGTAGATCAGAATGGTGTCATCGCCTTCCTGTTCGGCGACCACGATGCCGTCGTTGGACGCATCGACCATCGATTGCAGCAGTTGTGCGTTGATCATGTCCTGGCCAGTAGACAAAGGGGGCATAAGGATGGGCGGCCTTTTGCCACCGCCGGATGCTAGTATCCTACGTTTTCACTCAGTTTCGGAATCCATCTCTCGATGAAAATCGCCATTATTTCCGGCTCCGTGTACGGTACTGCCGAAGAAGTTGCCCGTCATGCCGAATCGCTGCTCAAGGCTGCAGGCCATGATGCCTGGCACGCTGCCCGCGCCACCCAACAGGATCTCGAAGGTTTTGCGCCAGAAGCGTTGCTGGCAGTGACCTCCACCACCGGCATGGGTGAACTGCCGGACAACCTCATGGCGCTGTACAGCAGCATCCGTGACACCCTGCCCGCCGCTTGGCGTGGCTTGCCGGGGGCGGTCATTGCGTTGGGCGACTCCAGTTATGGCGATACTTACTGCGGCGGTGGCGAGCAGTTGCGTGAGCTGTTTGCCGAATTGGGTGTGCGTGAACTGCAGCCGATGCTCAAGCTCGATGCCAGCGAGACAGTAACCCCGGAGACTGACGCCGAACCGTGGTTGGCAGCATTTGCCCAGGCCCTGACGGCCTGAAGTTGTGGTGGCGACCCGTATGCGCAGTGACCGTTCGTGCCACTGACTCGCTCGGTCATCAAGCTGGCTGTCAACGCAAGTTTCACCGAGTGGGCGGCTGACTAGACTCAGCCTCGACATAGAGAGCACATGTATGTGCCGAGGTGAAATGCAATGACCGCAGCCTTGCCCTATAACCACAACCTTTGCATACCGGGACGAATCTGATGCCTTTGGCCGAGATACCATTGTGCGTCTGGCGTACCCGGAGTCAGAGTTTTTCATTCCGGGGCCAGAGCATCCGCTACTGGACCGCAGGGCAAGGAGAGCCCCTGCTGCTTTTGCATGGATTCCCGACGGCAAGTTGGGATTGGCATTACCTCTGGACGCCGCTGGCCCAGCGCTTTCGCCTCATCGCCTGCGACATGCTCGGCTTTGGCGATTCGGCCAAGCCGCTCAACCATGGCTACAGCCTGATCGAGCAAGCAGACCTGCAGCAGGCCTTGCTCGCCCACCTCGAGGTCGACCAGCCTGTGCACCTGCTGGCACACGATTACGGCGGCAGTGTGGCTCAAGAGTTGCTGGCGCGACACCATGAACAGCGTGCGGACATCGCCAGTTGCGTGTTCCTCAACAGCGGCCTGTTCCCTGAAAGCTGCCGGGTACTGTTGATACAGAAGCTGTTGCTCAGCCGCCTGGGTTGGCTGGTGGCGCGTTCGTTCGGGCGCGACGACCTGGTGCGCAACGTCAGCCAGGTCTATGGGCCGTGCACTCACCCCAGCGAAAGCGCGCTGGATGACTTCTGGAGCCTGATCGCTGCCAACGGCGGCACTCGCATCCTGCACAAACTGGTAGGTTTCGTTACCGAGCGCAGGCTGCATCGCGAACGCTGGGTGGGTGCGCTGCAGCGTGAGGGCGTGCCGTTGCGTTTTATCAACGGCGTGGTCGATCCGCTTAGCGGAGCGCAGATGGTCGAGCGTTACCGGCAACTGGTGCCCAACCCGGACATCGTGCAATTGCAGGGCATTGGCCATTACCCGCACACCGAAGCCCCTGCGCAGGTATTGCGCCACTACCTGGCCTTTCGCGAACAGCCGCTGAGCTACCTCCCGCAAAAAATGGCCTGGTCCTGAGCGACTGACATCGTTGCGCGTTATCGCCTGGCATTCAGCCTGAGTGAGCTTGATTGTCCGCTGGCAGATGCTGGTGGACACTCGAGTCCTTCAACCGATCTGGAGCCAGGAGCATGAGCGAGCCGGTACGTCTGCAAGACCGTGTGGTGATCGTCACAGGGGCCGGTGGTGGCCTGGGCCGCGCCCATGCACTGTTGTTCGCCGCGCGTGGCGCCAAGGTGGTGGTCAACGATCTTGGGGGGTCCACCCATGGGGAAGGCGCCAGCGCTTCGGCGGCCGATCGGGTTGTCGAGCAGATCCGCGCCGCAGGTGGTACGGCTGTGGCCAACCACGACTCCGTCAGTGACGGCGCACGCATCGTCGAACAGGCGCTGGACAGCTTTGGTCGGGTCGATGTACTGGTCAACAATGCTGGCATCCTGCGCGACAAGACCTTCCACAAGATGGACGACAGTGATTGGGATCAGGTTTACCGGGTCCATGTCGAGGGCGCCTACAAGGTTACCCGCGCTGCCTGGCCCCATTTACGTGAGCAGAACTGGGGGCGGGTGATCTTCACCGCTTCGACCTCCGGTATTTATGGCAACTTCGGCCAGGCCAATTACGGCATGGCCAAGCTTGGGTTGTATGGCTTGACCCGTACCCTGGCCATCGAAGGGCGCAAACACGGCGTACTGGTCAATGCCATCGCGCCCACCGGTGGCACGCGCATGACCGAAGGGCTGATCCCGGCACAGGTGTTCGAACGCCTCAAGCCTGAACTGGTCAGCCCCCTGGTGGTTTACCTGGGCAGCGAGCAGTGCCAGAGCAGCGGTGAGCTGTTCGAGGTGGGCGGGGGCTGGATTGGCAAGGTGCGCTGGGAGCGTAGCCTGGGTGTCGGCTTCGACCCGAGGGAAGATTTTAGCCCTGAGCAGGTGGCTGACAGCTGGGCGCAGATTGGTGATTTCGCTGATGCGGTGCACCCGCAGGACAGCTTGCAGGCGTTGCAGCAGATGATGACGAACCTGCAGCAGTATCCGCTGCAGCGTCCTTGAAAACGAGCACCATCGCGGTCGCCGCTCGGTCTTCTGGCCGCCAGAGCACACCTCAAAAAAAAGGCCGCTGCAAGCGCAGCGGCCAATCGAGACGTCAGATCAAGGAGCTTCAAAATCAACGTCGGTGAACCTCGCAGGCCTGAAAGGCGGGGGGAGTGCCCTTCATGCCGGCCAGTGATTCAAGAATAAGCGCTTGATCCGGCAGGAAAAATAGCCGCTTGCGACATTCACCTTTACGTTTCAGGCAACAGTGCCACGGCCGTTCTCAGGCCTTCGGCGAGTGACCCATGCGCCAACTGGTATCCCGCGCTGCTGCCAGCAGGCGCTGCGCCGCCGGCCCATGTTCATCGGCGTGGAATATCGAGGTCGGCCCTACCACCGTCATCACCGCAGCGATCTGCCCCATGGCATTGAACACGGGGGCCGAGAGCGCATCCACGCCCGGCATCAGCAAGCCGTGCACATGGTGCAGCCCCCGTTCACGAATGCCTGCCAGCAGCCGGTCGTAATCGCTCGCACTCTGCTGCAGCACGGCCAGTTCCTTGTCGCGCAG
This sequence comes from Pseudomonas sp. BNK-30, assembly GCF_047456185.1. Lineage (NCBI taxonomy): Bacteria > Pseudomonadati > Pseudomonadota > Gammaproteobacteria > Pseudomonadales > Pseudomonadaceae > Pseudomonas > Pseudomonas sp. BNK-30. The sequence continues at coordinate 3,893,462 of NZ_CP179904.1, read as the reverse complement.
CTCCAGGGTTTCGCGCTCAGGCAAGTATGCGGCAAACACCAGCCCGGTAGAGGAACTGAGCAGCGGCAACACCGAGCCGATCTGGGTCACCACCGTGACTGCCCGTACAGCAGGCTCGATGCTGACCACCGTTGCTCCCTGATTGCCCCACACGGCGATGAAGCAGCTTTCGTTGAGCTCGTCGCGAAGCTGCGACAAGGGCAGCGCCGCCAGCTTCAGCACATCGATGCTGCCCAGCGCTGCCAGCCCCACGCGCAATGCTTCTCGGCCCAGCCCGTAGTGGTTGGTGGCCGCATCCTGCTCGGCAAAGCCACTGGCAATGAGTGCTTGCAGGTAACGGTGCACTTTGCTCGCGGGCATCTGCACGTGCTCGGCCAACCGCGACAGGGAGGTGGACGGCGAGAGCTCGGCGAGGGCCTTGAGGATGTCGGTGCCGACTTCCGCCGAGCGGACCTTCTGCTTGCCGTTGTCGGTGGGGGAGCTGGCTTTGGCCATGGGTTGGGTTTTCCGGATTCGTCGAGTCGCGCCTTTATAGCTTGACGGGTTGCACGGAGCAAATTACGTTATTCGTAATCTGATTACGATAAAAACAAAATCCGGAGGCATCGATGAACCGCGACACGTCGCCCGACCTTCAGTACCTGAGCGGCTTCGGCAATGAGTTCGCCAGTGAAGCCCTGCCCGGGGCCCTGCCCGTCGGGCAAAATTCTCCGCAGAAGGCCCCCTACGGCCTGTATGCCGAGCTACTGTCGGGTACGGCGTTCACCATGGCGCGCAGCGAACTGCGCCGGACCTGGCTGTATCGCATTCGCCCGTCCGCCCTGCACCCGCGCTTTGAACGGCTGGCGCGTCAGCCACTGAACGGGCCGCTGGGCGGCGTCACCCCCAATCGCCTGCGTTGGAACCCTCAACCGCTCCCAACTGAACCGACTGACTTCATCGAAGGCTGGCTGCCGATGGTGGCCAATTCGGCTGCGGACAAACCGGCGGGGGTGAGTGTCTATATCTACTGCGCCAACCGCTCGATGGAACGGGTGTTCTTCAACGCTGACGGTGAACTGCTGATAGTGCCGGAGCAGGGCCGCCTGCGCATCGCCACTGAGCTGGGGCTGCTGGAGGTCGAGCCGCAGGAAATCGCCGTGGTACCGCGCGGCATGAAGTTTCGCGTCGAACTGCCTGATGGCCAGGCCCGGGGCTACATTGCCGAGAACCACGGCGCGCCGTTGCGCCTGCCGGACCTGGGCCCGATCGGCAGCAACGGGCTGGCCAACCCCCGAGACTTCCTGGCCCCGGTAGCGCACTACGAGGAGGCTGAAGGCCCGGTACAGCTGGTGCAGAAGTTCCTGGGTGAACACTGGGCCTGCGAGCTGCAGCACTCACCACTGGACGTGGTCGCCTGGCACGGCAGTAACGTGCCCTACAAGTATGACCTGCGTCGTTTCAACACCCTCGGCACGGTCAGCTTCGATCACCCCGATCCGTCGATCTTCACCGTATTGACGTCACCGACCAGCGTGCATGGTCTGGCCAACATGGACTTCGTGATCTTCCCTCCGCGCTGGATGGTGGCCGAGAACACCTTCCGTCCACCGTGGTTCCACCGCAACCTGATGAACGAGTTCATGGGCCTGATCAGCGGTGCCTACGATGCCAAGGCCGAAGGTTTCCTGCCCGGTGGCGCTTCGCTGCACGGAGTGATGAGCGCCCACGGGCCCGATGCCGAAACCTGCGAAAAAGCCATTGCCGCCGACCTTGCGCCGCACAAGATCGACAACACCATGGCCTTCATGTTCGAGACCAGCCAGGTGCTGCGCCCGAGCCTGCAGGCGCTCGAGTGCCCGCAGTTGCAGGCCGACTACGATAGTTGCTGGGCCACCTTGCCGAGCACCTTCAACCCGAACCGGAGATAACCCATGAACCAGTCCGCCATTGCCCGTAGTTGGGTCGAGCACGCCAACGGGCACAGCGACTTCCCGCTGCAGAACCTGCCGCTGGGCATCTTCAGCCGCCCAGGTGAAACGCTGCGCTGCGGCGTTGCCATCGGTGATGCGATTCTCGACCTGGAGGCCGTGCTGGCTGCCGGGCTGTTCGAAGGCCAGGCCAAGGCCGCCGTGGAGGCTACCCGTGGTGGCGCGCTGAACGCCTTTTTCGCCCTCGGCCGAGAGGCCCGCGTGGCGTTGCGCGAGCGGTTGTTGGCGCTGTTGGGCGAACACAGCGAGCATCAGGCTGTGCTCAAGGGCGCGCTGCATCCTGCCAGTGATTGCCAGTTGCATTTGCCAGCCAAGGTCGGCGACTACACCGATTTCTACGTAGGCATCCAGCACGCTACCAACGTCGGCAAGCTGTTCCGTCCCGATAACCCACTGCTGCCCAACTACAAGTACGTGCCGATCGGCTACCACGGCCGCGCCTCGACGCTGCGCCCGTCAGGCACCGATGTACGCCGCCCCAAGGGCCAGACGCTGCCCGCCGGGCACACCGAACCGAGCTTCGGCCCGTGTGCGCGCCTGGATTACGAACTTGAGCTGGGTATCTGGATTGCCCGGGGTAACGAGATGGGGCAGGCGATTCCGATCGCTGAAGCCGACCAGCACCTGGCAGGCCTGTGCCTGCTCAACGATTGGTCGGCGCGTGATATCCAGGCCTGGGAATACCAGCCGCTGGGGCCGTTCCTGTCCAAGAGCTTCATCACCACGCTGTCGCCCTGGGTGGTCACCGCCGAGGCCCTGGAGCCTTTCCGCTGCGCCCAACCGGCGCGTGCGCAAGGTGATCCACAACCGTTGCCCTACCTGCTTGACCCACGTGACCAGGCCAACGGCGCCTTCGACATCGAGCTGGAAGTGCTGCTGATCACCGAGCGCATGCGTGAGCAGGGCTTGCCGGCCCACCGCCTGGCGCTGAGCAACACCCTGAACATGTACTGGACCGTGGCGCAGCTGATTGCCCATCACAGTGTCAACGGCTGCCAGTTGCAGCCAGGCGACCTGTTCGGTTCGGGCACGCTGTCCGGCGCTTCGCCCGACGCCTACGGCAGCCTGCTGGAGACCACCTTGGGTGGCAAGCAGCCGGTGGAGCTGGCCAGTGGCGAGCAGCGCAAGTTCCTCGAGGATGGCGATGAGATCATCCTGCGTGCCCGTTGCAAGCGTGATGGTGTGGCCAGCATCGGCTTTGGTGAGTGCCGCGGCAAGATCATCGCCGCCAACTGAGGGAGCAGGGCAATGGAGCTGTACACCTACTACCGTTCCACCTCTTCCTACCGGGTGCGCATTGCCCTGGCGCTCAAGGGCCTGGATTACCAGGCCCTGCCGGTCAATCTGCTCAAGGGCGAGCAGCGCGGTACCGAGTATGTAGCGGTGAATCCGCAGGGCCGGGTACCGGCTCTGCGCACCGACGATGCCCAGCTGCTGGTACAGTCGCCGGCGATCATCGAGTACCTGGAAGAGGTTTATCCACAGCCTGCGCTGTTGCCCCGTGGCGCTGCAGCACGGGCCAGGGTGCGCGGTGTGGCGGCGATCATCGGTTGCGATATCCATCCGTTGCACAACGTCAGTGTGCTCAACCAATTGCGCCAGTTGGGCCATGACGAGGCCAAGGTCAACCAGTGGATTGCCCACTGGATTGGCCAAGGCCTGGCGGCTGTAGAGCAGCTGATCGGCGATGATGGCTACTGCTTTGGTGAGGCGCCGGGGCTGGCAGACGTCTATCTGGTCCCGCAACTGTATGCCGCCGAGCGATTCAACATCGACCTTGGCAGCTATCCGCGTATCCGCCGGGTTGCGGCATTGGCCGCCAGGCATGCTGCATTCGCCAAGGCGCACCCGTCCTGCCAGCCGGATACACCGCTTCAGTGAATCGAACGGTTCGCCAGCGGTAGCTGGCCGATGCGTTCGGACAGCTTCAGGCGCTGGACCGGGTCCTCGGTGAGCAGCAAGGCATGCTCCAGGTCGAAGCGTTCGGCCTGCGGGCAGTCGAGGTGTTGGTAGAGCGAGGCGCGGGTCATGTAGTCGCTGACTTGCACCGGGCCCAGTTGCATGACCCGTTCGGCGTCGACCAGCGCGGCCAGGTGGTTGTCATTGCTGATATGCAGCTGGCGCAAATTACGCGAAAGGCGCTGCAGCATCTGGGCCGGGCTGGCCGTGCGCAGGTGCTCGGCTGTCAGCGGCACATGCGGGCCAAACTGGCGGGCCAGCAACTCGCGGCAATCATTGGGGTACAGGCGCCGGCCACCGCAAGGGTCGAGCAGGTGATCGGCACCGGGTACGCGCAGCAGAAAGTGCCCTGGGAATGCCACACCCTCCAGCGCTATGGACAGGCGCCGGGCCAGCTCCAGGGTAATGATGGCCAGCGCCAGCGGTTGGCCCCGGCGGCGCAGCAAAACCTTGTCCATCAGTGCTGCCTGCGGGCGCAGTGGGTGAAATTCATCCTGCTGGAAGCCCAGCGCATTGAGTTGGCGCAGCAGTGGCTGAGCCAGCTCGCACACCGGCAGCATCGGCAGGCTGGCGCTGATTTCGGCTTGTAGGTGGTGCAGGCTGGCAAGGCTGGCTGCGGGCTCGACCTTGCGATCGTGCTCGGCGGCAATCCACAAGGCAGCTTCCAGCAAGGCGACCGGTTCGCGTTCCAGGCAGGCCAGGCAGGCTTGGCGTGGGTTCATGGGGGCATCTCCGCATACCCTTGAGTAATAGCGCTGGCGTCGTGATTCGTCCAGTGGTCCGGTCGCAGCTTGGCGTGCATGTGGATGCCTATACTGCTAGGAGCACCTCCCAGGGGAGCCCGCCGATGTTCGCGCTGATGCAAAGCACCCGCACTCAGTCACTGCACCTGTTCACCGACCCGAAAACCGGCCTCAAGGCTGTGGTGGCCATTCATAACGAGATTAGAGGCCCGGCGCTGGGAGGTTGCCGCTACCTGCCCTACGCCGACGACGAGAGCGCCATGGCCGATGCCATCCGCCTGGCGCAAGGCATGAGCTACAAGGCGGCGCTGGCCGGGCTGGCGTTGGGGGGTGGCAAGGCGGTGGTCATGCGCAACCCGCACGTGGAAAACCGCGCGGCGCTGTTCGAGGCGCTGGGGCACTTCGTCGATACCCTGCAGGGGCGTTTCATCATCGCTGTGGACAGCGGCACCTCCACGCTGGACATGGATTGCATCGCCCAGAGTACGCCCCATGTGACCAGCACAACGGCCTCGGGTGATCCCTCGCCGCATGCGGCCATGGGGGTATTCGCCGGTATCCGTGCAACCTGCCTGGCCCGCCTGGGCAGCAGCGACCTCAAAGGCTTGCGCATTGCGGTGCAAGGCCTGGGCAATGTGGGTTACGCATTGGCCGAGCAATTGTACGCAGCAGGTGCCGAGTTGCTGGTGAGTGACCTGGACCCCGGTCGGGTGCGGCTGGCGGTGGAGCAGTTCAACGCCCATCCGGTGACCAACGATGCCTTGATCAGTACGCCCTGCGATATTTTTGCGCCGTGTGGCGTGGGCCCGGTGCTCAATGGCCAGACGGTGATGCAATTACGCTGTGCTGCGGTGGCAGGGGCGGCGAACAACCAGCTGACCACCTTGCAGGTTGCTGACCAGCTGGAGGCTCGCGGGATTCTTTATGCTCCGGACTACGTGATCAATGCCGGTGGTTTGATCTACGTGGCAATGAAGCACCGCGGCGAGGAGCTGGGCACCATCACCGCGCACCTGGCACGGATCCCGACGCGCCTGACCGAGGTGTTCGCTCACGCTCAGGCCGAGAAGCGTTCGCCCGCCCGTGTGGCGCAAATGCTGGCGGAGCGGTTGCTATACGGCTGAAGCCGCACGGCGGCCCGGCCGTCGACATCATTCTGCAGCGTCACCTTGCAACAACTCACCCAACGCGTCCGGCTGGCTCTTGAATGCCCGCGCGAACACGTCGCGGTTCTTCGCCATGTAAATGCCGGCTTCCTCGACCTGCTGCTCGGTCAGCGACGGGACCGCCTTGTGCAGCACCTCGGCCAGGCGCTCGGCCAGTTCGAGCATCTTGTCGTGACGATCAGCTTCTGCCTTATCCATGAACAAGCGCTCCGGGTCGCGGCTGCTGCGGTACACCACTTCGACGGCCATTCATCACCTCTGTGCCTTTTTGCGGTTGGTTTATCGATAACTGTATGCGCATACAGTAATGGCAATCGCACCTCAGGTGCAACCCTTGCCGCAAGAAAGCGTAGCCCACAGGTGCCTTGCGGCAATCTGCCGCCTTCCAAAGCAGGGGCCTGGCCCTTTAACTGCATGGCACAAGCGTCACACGCGTGACGCATCATCCTTCATGTCGTATCGGGGAATCGCACATCGTGAACATCAAATGGGCAGAAAAGCTGCGCAAGGGCCTGCATGGCTCGGCCGACTCGCTGGGCAATCTGTGTGTAGAGGGGTTTCACTACCTTGCCCTGTTCGGCATCGGCGCCATTACCGCCTACGCGGCGGTGATGACGTTCCTGGACATGCTCGGCAAGGGCGGCATCAGCGTCGATGACATCCTGCTGCTGTTCATCTACCTGGAGCTTGGGGCGATGGTCGGGATCTATTTCAAGACCAACCACATGCCTATCCGCTTTCTGCTGTATGTGGCGATCACCGCGCTCACCCGCCTGCTGATCGGTGATGTGTCGCACCACAAGGCGCCGGATGAGGGCCTGCTGTACCTGTGCGGGGGCATCCTGCTGCTGGCGTTTTCGATCCTGGTGGTGCGCTACGCCTCGTACCGTTACCCCTCGACCAAGGTGCTGGACGCCAATGGCAAGGCAGTGGAAGAGGGCAAGTAGCCGTCAGTTGGCGATGGAGTGACCTGGCTGCTGGCGCGGGTCGCGGGTGAGGGCGGCCAGTACCTGCAAAGGGTTCTGCCCCAGTTCGATGGCCAAGCCCAGGCGAATGCTGTCGATGACCCGCTGCAGGCGCACCGGGTCGTTGCGCTGGGCCTGGGTTATCAGGCGCTTGGCGACCACCCCGGCATCATCGGACAGTGTCAGCATGATGCTGCCGTCCAGGCGCTCGATGCTCAGGTTTACGCGGTACTCGGGGGCGAAGGCGGCGCTGATCTGTTCGAATGGATTGTTCATGGTCTGGGCCTGCAATAGGTGATTGCAGGAATTGACCGGGTAGATGCCGGGTTGGTTCAGGGCATTTGATCGGTAGCCCTCGCGCCCCAGGGCAAGGCAATTAGCCACTATTGTGACTACACTCCTGTGACCAAAGCCGCGATGGCTGGCCTCTGGCCTGCAAAGGAGTGCCCGTGGTTCCCTCTTCCGCTGCCCGGCAGCGTGGCGCGATCGGCCTGATGGCGGTTACCACACTGGCCCTGGCCTTGCTTTTCATGCTGGTAGTGGTCGACAGCGGCCGTCTTTACCTTGAGCAGCGCAAGTTGCAACGCATCGCCGACATGGCCGCGCTTGAAGCTGCAGGCCAGTCTGCCGTGTGCACGGGCAGTGGCCCACAGGCCACGGCCATCGCCAGCGTAGCCGCGGCCCGCAACGGCCACACGCCTGGCAGCCCCTTGGTGGCCAGTTGCGGTTACCTGCAGACCGGTGCCAATAGCCTGCGCACGTTTACCAGCGACAATGCCCGTAACGAAGCGATACGGGTCGATGTCAGCAACACAGTCACCACCAGTTTTGCCGCCGGCATCTACATCCTGACCCAAGGTGGCGGGGCTCCCCTGACCACCACCCTGCAGGCCCATGCGGTGGCGTCCAAGGCATTGCCGCCACAGGCCATGCTGAGCATTCGCACTACGTTGGCTACGGTGGATTCGCAACAGTCGGTGTTGCTCGATGGCCTGCTCGGCGCCTTGGGAGGCAACGTGCAGCTTGGCCTCGCAGGCTGGAAAGGCATAGCCGCAACCGACCTCAACCTGCTCAACTACCTCGAGCAGTTGGCTGTCGACCTGCAATTGACCGTTGGCGACTACGAGCAACTGCTCAATGCCGACGCCACCGCCACACAATTGCTGGAAGCGGCGGTCAAGGTACTTGAGCAAAGCGGTGCCGCCGCCGATGTTGTCACCAACCTGGGCAAGGTCGCCCTGGGGGCCGGCAACAGCACGTTGCTGCAACTGAGCGACATTCTCGATATTCAGAACGGTACTGCCCAAGCGGGGCTGGACGCCAGCATCCAGCTGCTGCAACTGGTGCAGGGGGTGATCCAGCTGGCTGCGAGCGAAAGCGCAGCCACTGCCGACTTGCCGATTAGCGTGCTCGGCCTGATCAACGGTCGGGTGCGGCTGAAGGTGATCGAGCCGCAACAGGTCTCGGCGGTCGGCGATCCGCGTACGGATGAACTGAGGGTTCACACGGCTCAGGTACGGGCGATGATTTCGCTCGACCTGCCGCTGCTCAGCACGGTCTTCGGCTTGGTCAATGCGGTGCTCGACCTGGCCTCGCCACTGACCAACGTGCTCAACAACCTGCTCAGCCTGAACCTGGCTTCGACACTGGAGTCGGTGCTATGCCTGTTGGGTGTGCCGTGCACCGTCACCGATATCGTGCTCGTGCCTGACAAACTTCAGCTGGACATTGGCCTTCAGGTCGCCGAAGCCACGGCACGCCTCGACCCGCAGTCTCCTGACACGTTCAGCTGCTCGCCCAAGCGTTTGACCGTCCAGGCCCAGAGCGCTGCTGCCAAGCTGGCGGTGGGGCGCTTCGAATCCACTGACGCGTTCTTCACCACCGGCACTACCGCAGTCAAGGCGCTGCCATTGATCGATATCGGCACCAAACGCTGCACCAAGCTGCTGATACTCGGAACTTGCCAAAGCCGAATACCCTACGCCGGTGGCGGCCTTGGCCTGCGGGTCGACAGCAAGCTGCTGGGCAGTGGCCCGGTAGAGCACTCGCTGGTGTTCCAGGGCCCGGTTAGCGAACCGCCCAATATCGGGCAGCCCGCCGCCTACCTGAACATGCGCCCGGTCAATGACAACGTGGTCGGCAGCCTCAGCGACACCTTGCTGGGCGTCCAGCTCCAGGCCTTCAAACCCACCGCCAACAGTGGCCTCGGCGATGTGCTGGTGATCGCCGGCAATGTACTCGGTACGGTCAAAGGCATCATCGAACCCTTGATAAGAGGGTTGCTCAGCCCCCTGATCGACCCGTTGGTCAATGTGCTGCTGAAGGTTCTGGGAATCGACCTGGTCAATACCGACGTCGGCGCCAACCTCAGTTGCTCCACCGGCCGTGCTCAGTTGGTGTTGTAGATGGGCAGCAACACCCGGAAGCAGGCACCGTCAACGCCATTGAGCGCTTCGAGCCTGCCGCCCATGGCTTCGACGATGCCGAAGCTCACCGACAACCCCAGCCCGGTACCCACGCCCGCAGGCTTGGTGGTGAAGAACGGCTCGAAGATGCGCTCGATCAGGCGTGGGTCGATACCGCCGGCGTTATCTTCCACCTGCAGGCACAGTTGCCCTTGCTCGATACGCTGGCAGATGCCGATCCGTGGGCTGGCCACCTGGCGCTCGAGCAAAGCGTCCCGGGCGTTGACCATCAGGTTGATCAGCACCTGCTCGAGCTGGTCCTCATGCCCTTGCACCTCCGGGCAGAAATCCGGCTCTTCGACCTGCAACGCCACACCTTTGCCGCGCAGCCCTTCAGCCAGCAACGCCACTGCGCCATCCACCGCAGTCCAGGCTGCAAACACCTGGTGCTCAAGCGCGGAGCGCCGCCCATAGGTGCGCATGTGCTCCACCAGCCTGGCCACGCGCTCCACCTGTGCATCGATGCGCTGCAGCTTGCCTGTCAGGTACTCGACTTCGACCACCCCGCTTTCCACGCGCTTGAGTGTGTTGGCAATGGCCAGGCGCATCACGTTCAGCGGCTGGTTGATTTCATGCACCAGCCCTGTCGCCAACTCGCCGAGCGTGGCCATCTTGGCGCCCTGCATCAATTGTTGCTGGCTTTGCCTTACCTGCGTGTTGTCGCGCCCCACTGCCTGCACTTCCAGCAGCCGGCCTTGCTCATCGAACAGCCCACGCTCGGCCCACACCCACCAGGCATGCCTGTGCCCTGGCAGTTGCAGGCAGATCTCCGCGCTGCCCAGCGGCTGCTCCGGGGTAAGGTCGGCCAGGCGTTGCAGAAACGACAGGCGCTGGCTGTCGGACATCCATTGGCCCAGGTTCATCTCGCTCAGTTGCTCAGGTGCGCACTCCAGTTGTTCGGCGAGCGGCCGGTTGCCGAACAGCAGCTGCAGGTCCGGGGTGTAGCGGCAGATCATCGCGGGTGAATCCTCCACCAGCACCCGGTAGCGTTCCTCACTCTGGCGCACACGCTCGGCTGCCTCGGTCGCTTCGCTGACATCCAGCCACAGGCCGACCACCTCGACCGGCTGGCCAAGGTCGTCACGCAACAGCCGGGCTTCGTCCAGCACCCAGTGATAGCCACCCAAGTGGTCGCGCAGGCGATAGCGGCTGCGGACCTGGCCATCGCGCAACAGCGTACGTGTTCGCTCAAGCCATAGCGCCCGGTCGTGCGGGTGTACCGCCTGGCCTGGTTGGCGCGCCAGCTCGCTATCTTTGGGCCAGCCCAGCATCGGCGTCAGGCTGGCGCTGAAAAACTCACTGTGCAACGCGCCCTCGCAACAGCGCTGGATATAGATCACCGCAGGCGAACTGGCGATCAGGTTCTCCAGCCGGGCGCGCGCGGCGCTGGCCTGAAGCTCCTGGGCTTTCAGTGCGCTGATGTCGAGCACAAAGCCGTGCCCCTGCCCGCCGTGCAACTGCCCGACCCAGTGCAGCCAGCGAGGCGCCGCGCCACTGTCGGCTTCGAGCAGCCGCACGTTCAAGCTCAATGCCACACCGTTGCGCAACTGCTCCAGGGCCATTTGCGCAGCCTCCCGATCAGCCGGGTGCAGGCGCGCCAGCCATTGCTCGATACTCACCGCACTGGGCAGGCCAAGGCTGGCGGCCAAGGCCGGATCGAAATGCAGCGGCCCTTGCCCCGGCCATTGCCACCAGCCTGCGCCCAGTTGCTGTTGCAGCTCGTCCAGATGGCGCGAGCGCTGCTGCAACTGGTGTTGCCGCAGGCGCGCGAGCAGCGGCTCGAGCAAGGCTTGCAAGAGCGCCTTGGCCGCCTCTGGTGAAGGCACCGATGGCGCGCCCGCACACAGCAACCAGGCCTGAACCTCATGGCCATGGCTGTAAGGCACAAGGAACAGCGGTAATCCAGCGCAAGTGGCCCGCCAGTGCGGCAAGTCAGGCGCGACCTGCTGAAAATGGGCGGGAAGCGCCTGCAGCCACGGCTGCAAGCGTTGGTCATCGGGCCAAGGCCAGTCGCTTTCGCTGCAGGTATGCGCCCGCCAGCCCGATGGGTCCGCCAACATCAGGCGTACCGAGCCGGCATGCCAGTGCTCGGCCAGGCGCAGCAGTTGCTCGGCGGTCGTCTGCGTCAGCCAGTCTTCGCTGCAGTCACGCACGGCCTGGCCGACGTCTGCGGCCAGCTGGCGCAAGGTCAGGCACTGTTCCTGCTGAGCGCCTTGGCGCAGCAGGTCGCTGATATCGAACAGCTGCAGCATCCAGCCGACAGCCTGGTGTTGCAGCCAGCCACGGGTCTGCAGGGCCTGGCCGTGCACGGTGTGAAAATCCAGGTCCAGTGCTTGCCCTTGCCAATCGGCGGGCACCCCTTCGAGGGCCAGCCAGCTGTGCCGATACAGGTAGTCGTGCACCCGCGCCTGCGCGTGGCTGGGTACGGCCAGCAGCGTGCGCAAGGGCCCGGCCAGGCGTAGCACATGCCCCTGATCGTCCAGCCACACCTGAAGGCCCACGGCATGCGGCATCTGCGCGGCGGGCTCTGCGCCATGGCTGCCCAGCCAGCGATCGAACAGGCCACTCACAGTTGCAGGCTCGCTTCGGCCTGCAAGCTCTCAGGCAGGCGGGGCACTTCGCCAATCAGCGGTATCACCAGCAGCGGCAGCACCTTGTGCAGTTTGCTTTTCGGATAATTGATCGTCACCTTCAGCAGCTTGTCATCATCCACGCTCACCTGTGCATCGGCCGGCTGGAAGTCGAGTGCCTCAGGCATCCAGGCCAACTGCTCGCGGATCACTGCATGGGCAAGCGCCTGTACATCGTCGTCATAGGTCTCGCTGCTCGGGTCCAGAGCCACGCAGCGGCGCACGGCCTCGCTGCTGGCCTGGTTGAACGATTGCAGCATCAGCATTGGCAGGGTGTAGCTGACCAGGCCGTAGAACACTGTGAAAAAGATCATGAAGACGGCGACGAACTCGATGGCTGCCGCGCCTTTTTGCCGTGCTACCGGGCCTGCTTGCATGATTGCGTCTACCCTGACGAGGAGTCCTGAGTTACAGCATAGAAGCCTTCGACGAACAGGGATGGCCAATTGCCAATATCCAGTATCGCCCTGCTGCTGTGGCTTGCCTTGTGCAGCCGGCAAGATGTCCGCGAACGGCAGATTTCCAACCTTCTGACCCTGGGCGTCGCAGCCTGTGCGCTGGTGTGGCTGGCGGTTACCGGGCATAGCTGGATCGGCGCCCGGGCCAGTGATGCCGGCTGGGCACTGGCGATTGTGTTGCTGCTCACGTTGCCCGGCTACGCGATGGGGCGTTTCGGTGCCGGCGACGTCAAGTTGCTCGGCGCGCTGGGGCTGGCCACCAGCCAGGACTACGTGCTCGGTACGTTCATCGGCGCCGGCGGCACCTTGCTGGTCTGGGCGCTGTTGCGACGGTGGGCGCGGCGCAGGGCAGGGCAGGGGGCTGAAAAGCAGCCTTTCGCGCCCTTTGTGCTGGTGGGTTTTTTGCTGACCAGCGCGTGCCTGCAGTGAGATCGCCAGGCCCGGTCAGTTGTTCGACTCAGTCATCTTGGTCCAGCGATAGAAATCCGGAATGGCGTACTTGTAGGTTTCCAGCCAGCGCTGCTTGGACAGATCACGCTCGCGCGCCGTCTGCACCTGCAGGCGCGTGGACGCCTGTTCGCCACTGGACTGCACCCGCAGCAGCGCTTCGGTTGCCGTCAGCGCAGGCGGTTGCTGGCGTGGGTAATCCTCTGCCCAGGCCGTGGTAAAACCGGTGCAGCAGGCCAGCAGCATCACATACCTGATCATGACCTTCTCCTTTGCTCAGTTGACCATCACACCTGCGCCACTGGCCGAAGCTATCGGCCCGCGTCCTGTGGCTTTGATCTGGCTGGCGCGTGCCTGGGCCTGGGCAAACTGCGCCGGTTTGAGCCGCAGGCGGCCGACCAGGTCGGTGGCTTGCTGCCAGTTGTCCTGCAGCAGCGCCAAGGTCACCAGGTTGACGGCGGGCAGCGGGTTGTCATCCTTGAGCTCGATGGCGGTCAGGAATTCGAACCGTGCCTGTTCATACCGGCCCATGCTCATCAGCACCACACCCAGGTCGTTGCGAACCCGCTCGTCGGTGGGGGCCAGACGCGCCGCACGCTGCAGGTTCTGCAAGGCCTGTACGTCATCGCCCCGGGCCGAGGCGAGCTGGCCCAGGCCATGTTCACCCTCGGCCGCGAGGCAGCCGCCGAGCAGGCTGCGGTACAGCGGTTCTGCTTCGCTGCGCCCCAACAGGCGCGAGACCCTGGCCTTGCGCAGGCGTACCTGGTCGAGGGTGTTGGGCAACTGCTCCAGGTGCGCCAGGCTGGCATGCGGGCGGCCATCGTTGAGCATCTCGTCCGCCAGGTTCAGCGCCAGTTGCTGATCGGCGTTCGGCTTGCCGCAGCTCGAGGTGCCGAACAAGTGTCCGAACCCTTCAGGCTGCTGGCCGGCGCATCCTGTCAGCAAGAGCAGGCCGGTGAACAACAGGGTCGCTTTCATCCATTACTCCCTAGGGGCCCAAGGCCCGCGTCAAGGCGGAAAATCCCGGCCCGGCCAGGACGATGAGCAGTGCCGGGAAGAGGAAGACCATCATCACCGCCGACATTTTTGCCGACATTTTCGATACCCGTTCCTGCATGCGTGTCAGGCGCCGGTCATCGAGCAGGTCCTTGAGCGCGAGCAGCGATTTCATCGCACCACTGCCCTGTACCAGCAACTGTTGAAGGATCACGCAGGTGTCGATGAACTCATCCACGGCCAGTACCCGGGCGCTCTTTTCCAGCTCCGGGCCGAGCGCCAGGCCCGAGTCCACCCGTTGCAGCACCTGGCGCAACTCTTCGCTGATTTCGGGGACCAGCGCCTGGCCTTCCTGGCTCAGCACGCGCAGTGCCTGCTCTACGGCCAGGCCGGTCTCGAAGAGAATGCGCAGCAGCGGAATCATCAGGCTGACTTCCTGGGCGATACGCTGCTGGCGCCGTCTGGCGGCAACCGCCAGCAAGCGCTTGGGCAACAGGTAGCTGGCACCCAAGGCGCATAACGGCCAGACCAACCAGTGCGTGCCTTCACCGCCTAGCACGCCTTGCTGCAGGATCAGTGTCAGCACGACCGCCAGCAGCGGCAGCCCCAGTTGCATGGCAGCGAACAGCGCCCGCTGGCGGCTGCGGCGCCAGCCGACACGGTCAAGCAAGGCTTGGGTTTCCCCGTCGAGTTTCTGCAGGCGCCGCCCCAGCGGGCTACTGCCCAGCCAGTGCAGCCAGTCCCCCAGGCGCTCCTCGCGCGTCAGCCGCCCCTGCAGCCTGCGAGCGACCAGGTAGCGGGCACGCAGCTGCCGGGCGGCCTGCACGCCAAGCAAGCCGGCGGCGATGAACAGGCACACGGCGCAGAGCAACAAGGCCATGGTCAAAGGCTCCTCATCATGCGCCACAGCACCAGGCAGCCGACCACCTGCAGGGCGAAGGCGAACAGCAGCATCATCTGGCCGCTGCTGTCTTGCCACATGGTCAGCAGGTAGTGCGGATTGGCCATCAGGAAGTAGCCGACCATGCACAGCGGCAAGGCACCCAGGACCATCGCTGTGATGCGGGTTTCGCCGGTCATGGCCTTGAGCTGACGGCTGCCTTGTTCGCGCTCGCGGATCAGCTTGATCAGGTTCTCCATCAGCTCGCTGGTATTGCCGCCGTAGCGCTGGTTGATGCGCAGCCCCATGGCGAACAGACGCAGCTCGTCCTGGTTGTAAAGCTCGGCCAGTTCGTTGACCGCATCGTCCAGCGGCACGCCCAGCTGTACGTTGCGCCGTACCCGGGTCATGGTCGAGCGCAAGGGCTCGCGAGAGCCGTCGATACCACCAAGGACCGCATCATTGAGGGTGCGCCCGGCCTTGAGGCTGCGCACGCTGTAGTCCAGCAAAGCGGGCAGCTGTTCGACAAGCTGGTGCACGCGCCGTCGGCATAGCCAACTGAGGGTGAAATAGCCGAGCAGCGGCAGGCCGACCAGCACCATCAGCCCGGCCACCCACCCGGCCCCCAGCAGCGCCACCAGTGCCAGGCCGAGCCAGGCCAGCAGCCAGCGCTGCGGTTGCCAGTCGGTTGCGCCAAGCCCGGCACGTTGCAACAGCGGCTCGAGCCAGGCGCGCCGTGCATTGCCGCTGCGGACCAATTCAAAGGCCCGCCCCAGGCGCTGGAGAATGCGCTGTTCGCTGCGCTTGTACAGGCCCAGGCGAAACAGCATCAGGGAGACGCCCAGCAACAGGGGCGCCAGCGCCAGCAGCAGGGGGCCGGTCATTGCACACCTTCATGGCGCAGTTTGCTGCCCGCGGGGTTCGGCGCCTCCCGCAGAAACACGTCGCCGCCGCGGCGGTCGAGGCGGAACAGGGTATTGGTCACATACACGTCGTCACGCACGCCGACCACTTCCAGCACTTCACTGACGCAGCGGCGACCGTCGGGCAGGCGGGTCAGCTGGATCACCACGTCCAGTGCCGCGCAGATCATCTGCCGCAAGGTCTTCTCGGCGATCTGCCGCCCGCTCAGGCCAACCAGGGTTTCCAGGCGCAGCAAGGCGTCCTGCGCGGTGTTGGCGTGCACGGTACTCATCGAGCCGTCGTGGCCAGTGTTCATCGCGGTGAGCACGTCCAGCACCTCGGTGCCGCGGATCTCGCCGAGGATGATACGGTCCGGGCGCATGCGCAGGGCATTGCGGATCAGCTCGCTGGCCTTGATCTCGCCGTGCCCCTCGGCATTTGGCGGGCGGGTTTCCAGGCGTACCACGTGGGGATGGTGCAGTTGCAGTTCGGCGACGTCTTCGATGGTCACCAGGCGCTCGCGCGGGGCGATCATCTGGCTGAGGATGTTCAGCAGGGTGGTCTTGCCGGTGCCGGTGCCGCCGCTGACCAGGATGTTGCAGCGCCGACCCACGGCGCGCTCGAGGAAGTCGAAAATGTGCTGGTCGATGGCACGGGTAGCGAGCAGGTCGGCACTTTTGAGCATGTCCTGGCGGAATTTGCGGATCGACAGGCACGGCCCGTCCAGGGCCACGGGTGGAATGATCGCATTGACCCGGCTGCCGTCGGGCAGGCGCGCGTCGACCATCGGCGACGATTCGTCCAGCCTGCGCCCGAGCGGTGCAAGGATGCGCTGCATGACGCGCTCGACGTGTTGGGCATCGATGAAACGCAGGTCGGTCTGTTGCAACTGCCCGGCCCGCTCGACGAACACCCTGTGCGGCCCGTTGACCAGAATCTCGGTGACACTGGCGTCCCGCAGCAGCACCTCCAGCGGCCCGAACCCGGTCAGCTCGTCGACCAGTTCTTCGGCCAGGCGCTCCATTTCGTAGCGTGACAGTGCCAGGCGCAGGCGCGCCACGTAATCGCCCACCTGCTCCAGCACAAACTGCGTCAGTGCCGGGCGCGCGCCTTCGAGCAGGTTGCGGCCGCTGTCTTCGATGGCATCGATGGCAAAGCGGTGCAGTGCACGCTTGAGCGCATAAGGGTCGCCCGTGGCATGGTGGGGGCCGCCGAAGGGTTGGTCGCCGTTCATTTGCTGCCCCATAGCCGACGCAGCCAGGTAAAGGCCGGTGGCGCAAGGTTTTCCGAACGCTGCGCCAAGCGCTCACCCAGGCCGCGCAGGGCTTGTGTAAGGTTTTCGCGCGGGGCCAGTTCGAACAGGCTCAGGCCCTGGTTTTTCACGTTCAGCCGCACCTCGGGGCTGTCGGGCATGACCTTGAGCAGCGGCAGCGCATAGCGCTTGGCCAGGCTCTCGGCATCCGGGGCGACATTGCCCAGGTAGCGGTCGACCAAGAGGCTGGCATGCTCCAGCTTGATGCCATGATCGCGCCACAGCTCCAGCACTTCGAGGTTGCGCCGGCAGTCGAGGATGTTCTGGTCGGTATAGATGATGAGCTTGTCGCAGTGGCTGATGATGGTGCGCAGGGCTTCGCTGTCGGCATGCCCGGTCAGGTTCACGACGATGTGCTGGAAGTGCTGGCGCAGTGCGCTGAGCAGCATGTACAGCTCGGCGGCACTGGTCTGGCGCAGCGGGTCATCGTTTTCGGCAAAGGTCAGCAGGCGCAGGCCTTTCTTGTCGCGGGTGAAAGCACTGTCGATCAGGGTGGTGTCGAGCCGGCGCAGGTGGCGCAGGGCATCGCCGAAATAGAACGACGCCTCCAGCCCCAGCAGCGCCAGGCTGTCGCCACGTGGCATGCCCAGGTCCAGCAGCAGGGTCTGCTGGCCGCTTTCCTGTACCACCCGCGCCAGGTGCGTGGTCAGCAAAGCGCCGTCGGCACCGGTCTGCACGCCGTACAGCACGGTCAGGCCGCCCAGGCTTGGGTTGTTGGTGACGGTGGGCATGCGCTTGCCCAGCCGCCGGACCAGCCCGGCCACTTCACTGGCCCGTGAGCCGTAGGCGACGAAATCGCGGGCGCCGGCACGCATGGCGTGCAGCACCAGTTGATTGTCCATGCCATCGCCCAGAGCGACGATCGCTAATAGCGGCTTGGCTTCAAGCACGCCCTCGATCAGTGCGCACTGATTGACCAGTTGCTCACGGTCCAGGCCGATGAACACCAGGGTGCTGAAGGTCGCATTGATCAGCGCCAGCAGTTCGTCGAGGCTGCCGCCGCTGGCGCCGATCACCTGGCCTTGGGGTGCCAGCGCGCTCTGCAGCCACTGCAGGTCTTCTTCATTGCGGGTGATGCCCAGAAAGGTCTGGTTGAGGCTCTCGTTCATCGTGATAACCCGCTTTGGCCATCGAAGTTGCCGTTTTCCATGAAGAACAGCCGGCCCCAGCTGGGGTCGTAGGTACGCAACCCTTCGCCGGGCAGTTCCGGCAGGCGGGCATTGGCCGCCAGCGGTTGAACCAGGTGCGGGGTGACGATCATCAGCAACTCGGTCTCCTCACGTATCAGGGCCGATTGCCGGAAGAACGCGCCAAGGATCGGCAGGTTGCCCAGGCCGGGGAGCTTGTCCACGGCGGAGCGGGTGTTGTTGCCGACCAGGCCGCTGATGATGAAACTCTCGCCATCGGCCAGGGAAATGCTGGTATCGGTGCGCCGTATGCTCAGCCCCGGTACGCTTGTGCCGCCAATGGTCACCGCATTGGTGTAATCCAGCTCGCTGACTTCAGGTGCTACCTTCAGGGTAATGCGGTCGCGGCTGATTACGGTCGGCGTCAGTGCCAGGCGCACGCCGAACTCCTTGTACTCGATCGAGAAGTTGTCACTGCCGGCGCTGGGCACCGGGATCGGTATCTCGCCACCGGCCAGGAAGCTTGCAGTCAGGCCGCTGAGCACGGTGAGGCTGGGGCGCGCCAGGGTGTAGGCGAAACCGCTGTTTTCCAGGGCATTGATGGCCGCCAGGAAGCGGCTGCTGCCGCCGCCCCAGACGATGTTGAACACCCCGTCGTTGAGCGGGATCTGCGGCGAGGTGACAGGCACGGCGCCCGGTGTCACCGAAGTGCCTGGCACGGTACCCGGCGATCCGATCAGGCTGTTGTTCGAGCCGCTGAAAAACAGCCGTGCGCCGGCTTCCTTGTACTTGGTGCGGCGCACCTCGACGAAGCGGATATCGGCCTGCACCTGGCTTGGCAACTCCGGATCCAGCGACGGTGGCAGGCCCGTTTCGGCCATGGCGGCACTGGCCTGGCCTTTGACGAACAGCATGGCCCGGTGTGGTGCCGGTGCGCAGGCTGTCCACAGCATGAGCGTGGTATTGCCCTGGCCCACGGCCGTCACCAGCACGGCGCGGTCACCGCTGGGTTGCACGTCGGCAACCTTGGGGTCGCCGACGGCGGCGCGGGTGATCGCCAGCGGCAAGCGCAATTCTTGCTGCAGGCCTTGGTCGATTTCGATCACTGAAGGCAGCTGGGCAAATGCTTCGCAGCCGTTGCTGGCGGCATGGGCCTTCGGCAGCAGCGCAACCATGAG
The DNA here is from genome assembly GCF_047456185.1 of Pseudomonas sp. BNK-30. NCBI lineage: Bacteria > Pseudomonadati > Pseudomonadota > Gammaproteobacteria > Pseudomonadales > Pseudomonadaceae > Pseudomonas > Pseudomonas sp. BNK-30. The sequence continues at coordinate 3,874,263 of NZ_CP179904.1, read as the reverse complement.
CAGGGCAAGGCACGCGAGGCTGAAGAACCGTTTTGAACTGCAACGCTCGGAACTACGCATACTGCATCCTTGCCTTGTCAGGGGGTCTTGTTGGCGTCCGCGGCCTGTGCGCCACGGATGATCTGCATGCTTGCAACGGCTGCAGCGGTTGAGGCGGTTTTGGCCAATGGCGCCTGGGAAAGCTGGCTGAACCGATAGAGTTCCCGGTTGATGCTTTCTACCTGCGGTTGGCTATCCGCTTGGGCCCAATATCGGGCCAGCCGCTGCTCGGCGGCACTGCGCACGGCCAGGCGCAGGGTGCCGACCTGGGCTGCCAGCATCAGGCGGCTGGCCAAGGCTTCAGGGACTGCCAGCACCACGGTGCGGGTGCTTGCGGGGTTGCCTGGGGTCGCCTGCTCGCGGCGCGCCTTGAGCTCCTCGGCGGTCAGTGCCGGGCGGCCGTCATTGGTAACGCCCATCTGTTCCCCGACGCTCAGCACGCGCAGGGCCGGCAGCACGACCTGGGCAGAAGACTGCGGGTTGTTGGCCTCTTCGCGCAGGTACAGCAGCACGTCGACAAAATCACCCGGGTACAGTTGCCCGGCGGCGCCGACCACGTCGTCCACGCCTACCGCAACGGCCCGCTCGTGGGCACGGATCATCCGTGCCAGCGGTCCGCCGGGCTGGAAGCTCGACTCGTCCAGCCAGCTACCTGCGGCCAGTGGCCTGGCGCTGCTGCGTCCGATCACTTGGTCCACTTGCTGGAAGGCACCGGCAGGGACTACCTGCAAGCGTTCGAGCAGCACGTCGTCTGCGGTCAAAGGCGTATTGGCCGGCAGCGCCTTGCGCAGCACGACGATGGGGAAGCGCTGCGGCTCGGGCGGTTGCGGGGTGGGCGCTGCAACCACCGCAGGCGGCTGCTCGGCGACGGGGGCTACCGGCTGGGGTGGTGCAGGGGGGCGGCTGAGCACGACCCCCCAGTATCCCGCGAGCAGTGCGCCGAGCAGGAAAAGAGCAGCCAGAATCATGGTCAAGCGACTGCTCATGGCTGGCCTCCGTGCACGCGTCGGGTGGTGGCAAAAAGTCACTATTTCGCTATTGCACGGTAGCCCACCCATCGCCATTCGCCATTAGGCGCTCGGCTTTTTTTGTAGCCAGAACGTAAACCCAATTAAAACAGTCAGTTGTTGAAATAAAAGGATCTAATGCTTTTGGATTATCACCTGATGACTAATGCTTTTTTATATTTGCAGACGGCTCCAGCTTGGCAATCCTTTGATGGCAAACAGGCGTCACTTTGACACCATTGTCGCCGGCGAGTTCGCCGCAAGGAGCTGGTCATGTTGCTGAAACAGGTCATCCTTCACTGCAAGCAATTCCTGCATCGCAAGGACGGTGCCTCGGGTATCGAGTACGCGGTCATCGCGGCGATGGTGGCGGTGGTATTGGCCGGGTTCGTTCCCGGGATCTCCGGCAACATCAGTACCATGTTCACCGCAATCCAGACGGCCCTGAACTAGACCAATAACAGGCGATGTCTCGTCGGACCGGATCAACAGGAGCCGCACATGCAGAACTCTCCCTCGCGTCAGCAGATTCTTCTGGTCGATGACGAGGAAGAGCACCTGCTTGAGTTGGCCGAACTCCTCGACAACGAGGGGTACTACTGCCACACGGCAGGCTCGGTGAAAGCTGCCCTGCAACTGCTCACCCGTTATCCGGACGTTGCCTTGGTCATCACTGATCTACGCATGCCGGAAGAAAGCGGCATCGGTTTGATCCAGCGCCTGCGCGACCATACGGCCCGGCAGCATTTGCCGGTGATCGTCATGTCGGGGCACGCCGGTGCGCAAGACCTCAGCGACCTGCTGCGCCTGCAGGTGCTGGATTTCTTCCGCAAGCCCATCTATTACGCACGGTTGCTGGAGACACTGGACAACCTGTTCCCGCAACCACTGTTGCAGGTTGCCAAGTACTGACTCAACTGGACGAAGGTGAAAACGAAAACGCCCGGCACATGGCCGGGCGTTTTTGCTTACTGGCAAGGGTCAGGCGTCGGGATCGCTCAGTTCCAGTACGCCGCGCTTGCTGCGCAGCTTGCCGTAGAAATGATCCAGCGCATTGTTCAGCTTGCTGGCGGCTCCATCCACCGCCTGGTCCAGCGAAGCGGCGGTATGGGTCACGGAAATCGGTTGATGGCCTTTGGGGCGAGCCTCCATCTGGCAGCGTTTGTCATGCGGCCCGGGCTTGGCGCCGTTCTCGTCGCGCAGGTGCACCTCGATGCGGGTGAGGTCCTCCTCGTAACGTTCGAGTGTGGTTTGCAGCGTACTGCGGACCCACTCGTTGAGACGGATGTTGCCTTCGATATGGTTGCTGCTGTTGACCTGGATTTGCATGATTCAATCCTTATTCAGCTTGCTCGCATGGAGGCGTGCCTAGGCCCTTGAGGCCCTTGGAAATTCTTCGCCTCTTGACTCTAAGGTCAGGCAACCGAAGCCTGAATTCAAGCCCTTCGTGAAAATAAATTTTCTGTTGCAATTAACCCCACAGAGGCTACCGGGCAGCCCTTTGACGACATAAGACCGGTTAAAAACCCCAAGTCTTTCAGACTTTGCTTATGCGAATTGAAATCATTACTATTGCAACCCCCAGAGTTTCCCGGACCTCCGCCATGAAGCGCAATGCCGCCGGACTGCCCCTCAGCTACCGCCTGGCCGTGACCTCACGCTGCCTGGCAGCGGTGCTGGGTGGGTACCTGCTGGCGTCCATGGCCAGTGTCTGCATCACCTTGCTGGTGCCGTTGGCGCAAGTCGACGCGGCCATGACCGGCATGATGCTGTCGTTCGTTTTCTACCTGTTGGCCTTCATCTGGTGCTTTGCCTGCCGCAGCGCCTGGCATGCCTGGCTCGGCGTGTTGCTGCCGAGCCTGCTGCTGGGGCTGATCAACGGGCTGGCCTATTGGATGAAGAACCCATGAAGGGCGGTTTCCGCCAGGCGATGGCCTGGCTGCACACCTGGACCGGGCTGATTTTCGGCTGGCTGCTTTTCGCAATTTTCCTGACCGGCACACTGTCGTATTTCAAGGAAGAGATCAGCCACTGGGCACAGCCCGAAGTCCGCCGCCACGCGCTCGACCCGGTGGCCAGCCTGGGCCTGGCCCAGCGCTACCTGGAGGCCAACGCGGCGCACTCGGGCAACTGGATGATCCGCTTGCCCAGCGAGCGCGAAGCCGCGTTGAGCGTCGGCTGGCGTGACCCTGCCGGCGGGCGCCGTGGCTTTGTCAGCAAGCAACTCGACGCCCAGACCGGGCAGCCAGTAGAGGCCCGTGACAGCCGCGGCGGCGAGTTCTTCTACCGCTTCCACTTCCAGCTGCAGATGCCCCACCCCTGGGGGCGCTGGCTGGCGACCTTCTGCGCGTTCATCATGTTGCTGGGCCTGGTCACCGGCATCATCACCCACAAGAAGATCTTCAAGGAGTTCTTCACCTTCCGCCCCGGCAAGGGCCAGCGCTCGTGGCTGGATGGGCATAACGCAATCGGTGTGCTGGTGTTGCCGTTCCATCTGATGATCAGTTACAGCAGCCTGGTGATCTTCATGTACATGGTGATGCCGGCCAGCATCATGGCCAGCTATGGCGGCACTACCAACGGCTACTTCAACGACCTGTTCGGCCCAGAGGAGGTGCCCAAGGTGGCCAACGTCGCTGCGCCACTGGTGCCGTTGGCCGGCTTGTACGCCAAGGTTCAGGCGCAGGTCCCCGGTGCCCGCATGGGTTACATCCAGGTGCACAACCCGGGCGACCGCAACGCTCGCGTGAGCTTCGCCCAGGCTTCGGCCGACAACATCGCCTACAAGCGCAGCGCCAACTGGATGTTCGACGGCAGCACGGGCGAGCTGCTGAGCCAGGGGGCACCGGAAAGCGCTGCGATGATGACTTCGTTCAGCTTCGTCGGCCTGCACATGGGCAACTTCGCCGGGCCCTGGTTGCGCTGGCTGTACTTCGTGTTCGGGGTGGCGGGTACTGCGGTCATCGGTACGGGCCTGGTGATGTGGCTTGGCAAGCGCCAGCTCAAGCATGCCAAGCGCGAACGCCTGCCCGCTGAGTTGCGCCTGGTCGAGGTGCTCAACATCGCCAGCATGAGTGGCCTGCTGCTCGCGGTGGCCGGCTTTTTCTGGGCCAACCGCTTGCTGCCTGTGGCGCTGCAAGGGCGGGCGGACTGGGAGGTGAACACGTTCTTCGTGGCCTGGCTGTTGTCGCTGGTACATGCCGTGCTGCGCCCCGGGCGCCGAGCCTGGGGCGAGCAGCTTGGGTTGGGCGCGCTGGCCTTCGCGCTGCTGCCTTTGCTCAATGCGCTGACCACCGGCCAGGGGCTGAACCACAGCGTAGCCGCCGGCGACTGGGCGATGGCGGGCCTGGACCTCACGGCATTGGGCACCGGTCTTTTCCTGGCCTGGGCCGCAGGCAAGATGCTGCGTGCTCCGAAGGCTGTGGCCAAGCGTGAGCCCCGGGTGTCAAAGGCAGCGGCTGAAACGCTCGAGGTGAACGGATGCTGAGCGTCGCCCTGATCGGTTTTGCCGGGTTCGCCGCCTTGTGCCTGGCGATGGAAAAGCACTTCAGCGACCTGCTCGGGCGCAAGCCTGCTGTCGGCCAGTTGCGCAGGCTGCGTATGGCGGGTTGGTTGCTGCTGCTGGCATCGCTGTTGCTGTCGGTGCACCTGCGTGGGTGGGCCCATGGCTTGGTGGAGTGGGTCGCTGTGTTGATGGCCGGGGTGACCCTGTGGGTCTTCGCCTTGCCTTACCAGCCGCGCCTGTTGCTGGGGCTGGCGGGGATCAGCCTGGTACTCGGCCCGCTGCTGGTCATATCTGGCGGGTGATGCCTTGATCGAACCTGACAGCGACAGCACGCGCGCACGTTTCGTCCAGGTCTTCATGGCCCAGCGCGCACGCATGGAAGCCCTGGTCAGCCGTCGGGTAGGCTGCCGCGCCACTGCATCGGACCTGGTGCAGGAGCTGTTCTTGCGCTTCTGGCGGCGCCCCGAGGTCAAGGTCGAGGCGCTGGATACCTACCTGCTGCGCTGCGCCGGCAACCTGGCCATCGACCATCTGCGCAGCGAAGGCAGCCGCGAACGCATCGCCGAAGCTTCGCTGCAACTGGATGAGTGCTCGGCCCAGGCACCGGAGCAGGCCCTTGAGGTAGACCATGACCTGCAGCGCATCGAAGCGGCACTGCGCGCCCTGCCCGAGCGCACCCGGCAGATCTTTTTGCTCAACCGCATACACGGCTGCAAGTACGGCGAAATCGCCAAGGCCATGCAGCTGTCCCAGAGCGCCGTGGAAAAGCATATGATGCGCGCCCTCCAAGCGTGCAAGGCCAGTGTTGCCGAACCCGCGACCCCGATGCGCAGGCCAGGGAGCGCCCGTCGATGAGCCATTCAGACTTGACCACCGCCGACCCGTCGCACGCTGCACTGCATTGGCTGGCCAGGATCAACGAGCAGCCTGAGGTAGCGCACAGTGCGGCGTTCAAGCGCTGGTTGCTGGCCGACCCCAGGCACCGTGAAGCCTATGCCCAGGCCCAGGCGCTGTGGCACAAGAGTGCGGCACCCGCGGCACGCCTGGCCGAGGAAGAACACGCAGACCTGCAACGATACCTGGATGCCATGGCCAAGGCGCCTGCCCCGCCTCGCTGGCGGCGCGCCCGCGCACTGGCCGTAGCGGCCTGCCTGGTGCTTGCCGTGGGCGTTGCCGGGGGCTGGCATCCGGGGTACTGGCTGCAGGACCTGCAGGCCGACTTCAGCAGCACAGACGCCATTCGCCAGGTGACGCTGGCTGACCAGTCGCAGGTGACGCTGGATGCGGGCAGTGCCATTGCTGTCGATTTCCAGCAGGGGCAGCGCCATGTGCGGCTGTTGCATGGTGCTGCATTCTTCAAGGTCACGCACACCGGTGACCCGTTTGTAGTAAAGGCGGCGGGGGGGCAGGTGCGGGTGCTGGGCACCGAGTTCGAAGTGCGCGAGCAGGCCGAGGGGGCACAGGTCACGGTGCGCAACGGTCGGGTGGCGGTCACGCCGGCTCAGGGGCAGGCCGCCCGTGAGCTGACGGCCAACCAGCAACTGGCCTATGCCAGAGGCCGGGCCGGTGAGACGGCGAGTGTGGACAGCGACAGCCGTCTGGCCTGGCGCCAGGGCTGGGTCAATTACTACCAGGTGCCATTGGCGCAGGTGGTCGAGGACCTGGGGCGCTATTACCCGGGGCGGATCGTGCTGCTCGACGGCGAGTTGGGGCAGCGCAAGGTCAGCGGCAGTTTCCCGGTGCGCGAGCCACTGGCGGCACTGGATTCGCTGGGCAAGGTGATGGGGTTCTCGCGGCAGACGGTTTTCGGCCGGTTGACCGTTATCCGTTAAGCGGCGGCACTGGAAAAATAATTTTCAAAAGCGGATGAGGTAACAGGACGTGACATCCGTGTAATGAGTGGAAGTGCGATTCATTCGCAGTCATCACCCTCTCACAGGTCAGCGTCCATGAAGTTCACCCACCGTTGCGTCCCTCTCTGGCTAGGTTTCTCTGCGCTTTCGGCCTTGGCTGCTGCCCCTTGTGTCCTTGCCGCCGAGCAGCTTGAACTGCACCGGTTCGCCCAGCCGAGCCAGCCCTTGCCCCAGGCGCTCAATGCCTTCAGCCGCGCCACCGGCCAGAGCGTGGTCTACACCTTGGAACTGCCTGCCGTGCAGGCACCGGCCCTGCAGGGTACGTTCAGTGCCGAACAGGCGCTGCAGCGATTGCTGGGCAACGCTGGCCTGACGTGGCGCCGGGTCGATGCCCGCACCCTGACGCTTGAACCGGTGGACACCTCCGGTGCGCTCAACCTGCAGGCCACCACGGTGACCTCGCAGATGGACACCTACAGCTACCAGCCGCCGGCCAGCGCCTCGATCATGCGTGGCCAAGGCCCGTCCCAGGACATCCCCCAAGCCATCAACGTGGTCCCTGCCCAGGTCATCCGCGACCAGGCCCCGCGCAACCTGGATGACGCCCTGGCCAATGTCAGCGGCATCACCCAGGGCAACAATTTCGGTGGCACCTCCGACACGGTGATGAAGCGCGGCTTCGGTGACAACCGCGACGGTTCGATCATGCGCGATGGCATGCCCGTCGTGCAGGGGCGCAGCCTCAATGCGAACACCGAGCGGGTCGAGGTGCTCAAGGGCCCGGCTTCGCTGCTGTATGGCATCCAGGACCCGGGCGGGGTGATCAACGTGGTCAGCAAGCGCCCGCAATTGCAGCAGTACAACGCCCTGACCGTGCGCGGCTCGACCTACGGCAGCGGCAAGAACGGCAGCGGCGGTGGGTTCGACAGCACCGGGGCACTGGGCGACAGCAACTTCGCCTACCGTTTGATCGTCGATCATGAGGACGAGGATTACTGGCGCAACTATGGCGTGCACCGCGAATCGCTGGTGGCGCCGTCGCTGGCCTGGCTGGGCGAGGACACCCAAGTGGTGCTGGCTTATGAGCACCGCGAGTTTCTCTACCCGTTCGACCGGGGCACTGCGTTCGGCAGCAACGGCCACCCGCTGGACATTCCGGCCACGCGCCGCCTGGATGAACCTTTCAACGACATGGAAGGCCGCTCCGACCTGTATCGCCTTGAGGTCGACCACCAGTTGGCCGACGATTGGAAGCTGCACGTTGGCTACAGCTTCAACCGCGAGACTTACGACGCAAGCCAAGTGCGCGTGACCGGCGTCAACGAAGCCAAGGGCACGCTCACGCGCAGCATCGATGGCACCCACAACGCCATGAGCCGCGACCAGTTCGCGACCCTCAGCCTCAATGGCAACGTCGAGCTGGCCGGAATGCAGCATGACCTGCTCATTGGCATTGATCACGAAGACCGCAAGGTATTTCGCGGCGACCTGATTCGCCAGACCGCTCAGTCCACCTTCAGTTATGTGAACCCGGTCTATGGCCAGGAAGTGGAGGGCAGTACGGTGCGCGCCAGCGACAGCGACCAGACCGACAAGCTGCGCACCGAGGCGCTGTTCCTGCAGGACGCACTGCACCTGGACCAGCACTGGATACTGGTGGCCGGCGCCCGCTTTCAGCAGTACGACCAGTACGCCGGCCGCGGCCGGCCGTTCAAGGCCAATACCGACACCAGCGGCCAGGCCTGGGTACCGCATGCCGGCATCGTCTACAAGGTCGATGAGCAGTTGTCGTTCTATGGCAGTTACAGCGAGTCGTTCAAGCCCAACTCCAGCATTGCCCCGCTGACCGGCGGTGTGGTGCTGGATTCGTCGATTGCGCCGGAAGAGGGCAAGTCGTGGGAGCTGGGTGCCAAGCTCGACATGCCTGGCAGCCTGACCGGCACCCTGGCGCTGTTCGACATCACCAAGCGCAACGTGCTGGTCTCCAACTTCGACAGCGGTACCGGCGAGACGGTCTACAGCAATGCAGGCGAGGTCAGTTCAAGGGGGGTGGAGCTTGACCTGACCGGACAGCTCAGTGAGCGTTGGAGCCTGATCGGCAGCTATGCCTTTACCGACGCCAAGGTGACCAAGGACCCGGACCTCGAGGGTAACCGCCTGCAGAACGTGGCCAGGCACAGTGGCTCATTGTCGGCGGTGTACGACTTCGGCAGCCTGTTCGGTGGCGACCGTTTGCGTTTCGGTGCCGGAGCCCGTCATGTCGGCGAGCGCCCGGGCAACTCGACCAACACCTTCGACTTGCCCAGCTACACCGTTGCCGATGCTTTCGCCACGTACGAGACCCGGCTCGACGAGCACAATGTGCGCCTGCAACTGAACGTGAAGAACCTGTTCGACAAGGTTTACTACAGCTCGGCGGTGAACCAGTACTTCGTTGCCATAGGTGATGCGCGCCAGGTGAGCCTGTCGAGTACCTTCGAGTTCTAGTGGCTGAAGGCGGCGCGATAGTCGCCAGGTGTCGCGCCGACTGCCTGGCGAAAGCGGTTGCTGAAATGGCTGGCACTGGCGAACCCGCACAGCAGTGCAATGTCTCCCAATGGCAGCTGGCCCAGGCGCAGCAGTTGGCAGGCCCGATGCAGCCGGCGGGCCAGCAGGTACTGGTGTGGCGGCAAGCCGAAGCTGGTGCGGAACATGCGTGCGAAGTGATACTCGGAGAGGTTGCAACGCACGGCCAACTCACCGAGGGTGATGGGCTGATCCAGGTGTGTCTCGATGTATTCCACCAGTTGCCGGCGCAGGTTCGGTGCCAACCCGCCTTTGAGGCGTAACCCCTGGCGCAGCCCTACCTGGCTGAGCACGGCGTGATCGACGATCTCGTGTGCCAGGCTGCTGGCCAGCAAGCGCTCGCCTGGCTCTTCCCAGGCCAGGCTGATCAACTGGCGAAAACGCGCCGACTGCCGTGGGTCGTCGAGAAACGTCGCTTCCTGCAGTTGCATCTCCCGCGGTTCCCGGTCGAGCAGGCGCACGCAGCCCAGGGCGAATTGCACCTCGCTGATGTACAGGTGCGCCAGGCGGATCTGCCCATTGACCACCCAGTTGGACTCGTGGCCGGCCGGCATGATGCACAATTTGTCCGGCGCTCCTTTGTCGGCTGGGCGCTGGCGGCGAAAGGTGCCGGTGCCGTGGGCGATGTAGCACGACAGCGTGTGGTGGCTGGGCGCCTGATAGTCGCGGGCATCGTCACGGTTGCTCCATAGCGCCGCCGCCAGCCCGTCGCCCAGGTGCGCGCTCAGTTCCAGCCTCGCGTGGGGCGAGGCATGCATGGCGTTGAACACGTGCAACTGGGTCAGTGGGGTCATGAGCGTTTCCTCTGTCGCCATCGTACTGCCGATGCGCCGAGGTGGCAGCTCCCTGAATGCTGAAAAGCGCAAGTTTGTGCAAGCGCACTTCACTGGCCGCAGAGAACACTGATGGCCCTGGCGAGGGCTGCGTCCTCGATCGCCGGCAAGCCAGCTCCCACAGGTTGGCCGCATGGTGCCCCCCGCAATGCATGGTCGTATGCCTAAGGAACCCCCATGAACCTTTCCCTGTACCTGCTCACTGTCCTGATCTGGGGTACCACCTGGATCGCCCTGAAACTGCAATTGGGTGAAGTGGCCATCCCGGTTTCGATCGTCTACCGCTTTGCCTTGGCCGGCCTGATTCTGTTCGCCATCCTGCTGCTCACCCGCCGCCTGCAGCCGATGAATCGGCGCGGTCATCTGCTGTGCCTGGCGCAGGGCCTGTGCCTGTTCTGCGTCAATTTCATGTGTTTCCTCACCGCCAGCCAGTGGATCGCCAGTGGCTTGATCGCCGTGGTGTTTTCCACTGCAACACTGTGGAATGCGCTGAACGCGCGCCTCTTTTTTGGCCAGAGGGTTGCCAGCAACGTACTCGGTGGCGGCGCGCTTGGCCTTCTGGGGTTGGGGCTGCTGTTCTGGCCGGAGCTGTCGCACCATGCGGCAAGCCGCGAAACGCTCTATGGTCTCGGCCTGGCCTTGCTCGGTACGTTGTGCTTTTCGGCAGGCAACATGCTGTCGAGCATGCAGCAGAAAGCTGGCCTCAAGCCCATGACCACCAATGCCTGGGGCATGGTCTATGGCGCCGCGATGCTGGCCGTGTATTGCCTGATCAGTGGTATTCCATTTGCGATGGAGTGGAACACGCGCTATGTCGGCTCGCTGCTGTACCTGGTGATACCGGGTTCAGTGATCGGTTTCACCGCGTACCTGACGTTGGTCGGGCGCATGGGCCCGGAGCGGGCTGCGTATTGCACGGTGCTGTTCCCGCTGGTGGCGCTGAACGTGTCGGCGTTTGCCGAGGGCTATCAATGGACAGCCCCCGCTTTGCTCGGGCTGGTCGCTGTCATGGCGGGTAATGTGTTGGTGTTTCGCAAGCCCAAACCCACGCTGGCAGGTGCTCTGGCACGTTGAGCGCTGCGCAGCAACTGACATAAATGCCAGGTGTTGGCACGGGGTGGGCTGTTTAGACTTGCCCGGGAGCCATTAGCCCGGAAACGTCAATGTCACCATTGCTCCCCTGGAACAAGCGACTGTCGCATCGTCAGGTGCAGCTGCTCTGCCTGTTGGCCTTGGCGGTGCATCTATTGCCGCTGGTGCTTGCCGATTACGCCTATATCGATGATGTGTGGCGCGCCCAGAACGCTGGCCTCACGCCTACCGGCAATGAATCCTGGACGGGGCAGGGGCGCTTCCTGCTCTACCTGATGCATCGCATGCTGGGCTTCTCTGTCGGGGCTGTGAATCTGTTCCCTTTGCCTATTCTGCTGGCTGCCAGCGTGACTGCACTGGCGCTCGCCCGGCTGGTGTCACATTACTTCCCGGCCCCCACGGCGACCTCTGTGCTGGTGGTATTGCCCTTATGGTACAACCCCTTCTTTCTGCAAAACCTGTCGTACCAATACGACGCACCCGGTATGGCGTTGGCGCTGGCTGCATGCGTCTGGGCCATCACGCTGAGTGCCGAGCGCTGGCAGCAGTGCCTGCTGGGCGGCGTGCTGGTGGCATGTGCCGCGAGTTTCTACCAGGTCAGCATCAACGTCTTCGCTGGCTTGTGTTGCCTCGAAATCATGCGTCAGGTGCTCGGCCATGCCGGGTTGCGTCAGGTCTGCCGTCATCTTTTCGGCCGGCTGACACAACTGCTCGGCGGGTGCCTGCTGTACTCGCTCACGGCCCATCAGTTCATAGATGTCCCCCGCACCGCGTTGCTGCCTCTGGATGCCCAGTGGTGGCCTGAGGTGTTGCGGCGCCTGGAAGTTATCTTGGGGCACGTGGCGTTGTTGATCACGCCAGGAACGGCGTGGGTGTTCATCGGCCTTTCGGGGCTGGCGCTTGTGGCGCTGCTGATCGCCTTGCGTGAGGTATTGGTTGATCCACGCCCTGTATGGGAACGGGGGGTGTTGACGGCTGCGCTGCTGCTGCCCATCCCGGCTGTGGCGTTGCTGGTATACGGCCTGATGATGGTGTTCGCGCATTTTGACGGTGGCGCACGCCTGTTGATGGGGTTCGGCGTGGTCTTGATGATGCTGGCACTGCTGGCCCATCGGCTACTGTCAGGGCTTGGCGGTCGGCTGAGGTGGCTGCTGGCTATTCCTGTGTTGTTCATGTTGTCATTTTCGTTTGCTTACGGCCGAACGCTGATCGTGCAGAAGGAACTGCAACGCATGGTGACGTCTTCGCTCGCCAATGCCATCCAAAGCCGGCCGCAGTTGTACGAGACCAAGCGATTCTATGTTTTCGACATCGGTAGCAGCGCACGTTGGTTGCCTGCAGCCAGCGCCAGTTATGAACAGATGCCAGCGTTGCGTTATGTCCTGAACATCGATTTTCTGCTGTTGCCTGAGATGATGCCGCGCCTCGGGCTGGTCAACTTCACTAAAAATCCTCCGCTCGACCGTGAGCAGGTACTTGCGCGCAGCCATGCAGCGGTGGTGAAGAGCACGTTTTTCGACATCCACCTGGTCGACGGTAATGGCTATGTGCTGATGAAAGCACCTGCCCAGAGCGAGGCCTACCGATGGTAATGACCCTGCGTTTCTACCGTTATGGCCTCATCGGTGTTGGAAATACGCTGTTGCACTGGGCGGTTTTCTTCCTGCTGCACCAGGCTGCCGGGCTGAGCCAGGCATCGAGCAACTTGCTGGCATTCGCAGTGGCTGTCAGTGCGTCCTATTACCTCAATGCTCGCTTCACGTTCGCCACCGCGCCGAGCAAGCTGCGTTACCTGGCGTTCGTATCGGGCATGGGTTGCCTGAGCCTGAGCATGGGGGCGCTATCGGACCGGGCTGGTTTGTCACCCTGGCTGACCTTGGTAGCTTTTTCAGCCGTCAGCCTGATCATCGGCTACGGCTACTCGCGAACAGTGGTGTTCAAGCGGAGGCAGCCATGAACATTACCTTGGTCGTGCCCCTGTACAACGAGCAGGACACCCTCGAACGGTTCTATCACACGGTGCGTAACGAGCCGTCTTTACAGGGCGTGGTGGTCGAGATCCTGCTGGTCAATGACGGCAGCAATGATGCCAGCGAGGCCATCTGCGCCGAGTTGGCGGCACGGGATGAATGGGTAACCGTCGTCAATTTCTCGCGTAACTTTGGCAAGGAGTCGGCGTTGTTCGCCGGCCTTGAGTACGCCGAGGGCGACGCCGTGGTGCCGATCGATGTCGACTTGCAGGACCCGGTCGAGCTTATCGCGCAGATGATCGATGTGTGGCAGCAAGGGGCGGAGGTCGTTCTGGCAAAGCGCCGTAGCCGTGCCGCTGACACACGGTTCAAACGGTGGAGCGCACGCTTGTACTACCGCCTGCACAACCGCATTGCCTCGACCCGGATCGAGGAGAACGTCGGTGATTTTCGCCTGCTGGACCGTAAAGTGGTAGCCGCCATCCGCCAGTTGCCGGAGCAGCAGTTGTTCATGAAAGGTGTGTTGTCCTGGGTAGGCTTTCGTACCGCCATCGTCGAATACGACCGGCCCGAACGTACGGCGGGCAACAGCAAGTTCAGCTTCTGGCGGCTGTGGAACCTGGCCCTGGATGGCATCACCTCGTTCAGCACTGTGCCTTTGCGGCTATGGAGTTACGTGGGCGGAGGTGTATCGCTGTCGGCTTTTGCCTTTGCGGTGTACATGGTGATTGACAAACTGCTGTACGGAAACGATGTGCCGGGCTATCCGTCGTTGATGACGGCAGTGCTGTTCCTTGGCGGTGTGCAGTTGATCGGTATCGGAATACTGGGGGAGTACGTAGGGCGGATCTACCAGGAGACCAAACAGCGGCCCCGGTACGTGGTGCGCAAGGTGCTGAGGCGGCGCAGACAACCCACGTGAAGGTTGTCTGCGCAGGCCCCTTGGTGGGACAAACGCGTTATCAGCCCTTCCACACCTGCGGATTCACCAGGTCCTGCGGCCGCTCGCCCAGCAACGCCGCACGCAGGTTGTCCATTGCCCGGTTGGCCATGGCCTCACGGGTTTCGGCGGTGGCCGAGCCGATGTGCGGCAGCGTCAGGGCATTGGGCAATTTGAACAGCGGCGATTCGCTCAGCGGCTCTTTCTCGTAGACATCCAGACCAGCGCCACGAATGGTGCCGTTGTGCAGGGCCTCGACCAGCGCTGCCTCGTCTACCACAGGGCCACGGGCAATGTTGATCAGGAAGGCGCTCGGCTTCATCAGCTTCAGCTCGCGAGCACCGATCAGCTTGCGGGTGGCGTCGGACAGCGGCACCACGATGCAGACGAAATCGGACTCTGCCAGCAGTTGTTCGAGGCTGCGGTATTGCGCCCCCAGTTCCTGCTCCAGCGCCGGTTTGCGGCTGTTGCCGGCATACAGCACCGACATGTTGAAGCCGAAGCGGCCACGGCGGGCGACGGCCGCGCCGATGTTGCCCAGGCCGACGATACCCAGTGTCTTGCCGTACACATCGCTGCCGAAGTGCGCCGGGCCGACGGTGGCCTGCCATTGGCCGGCCTTGGTCCAGGCGTCCAGTTCGGCCGTGCGCCGTGCGCAGCCCATGATCAGCGAGAAGCCCAGGTCGGCGGTGCTTTCGGTGAGCACATCGGGGGTATTGGTCAGGGCGATGCCGCGCTCGTTGAAGTAGTCGACGTCGTAGTTGTCGTAGCCCACCGATACGCTGGACACCACTTCCAGTTTGGCTGCCCCCTCGAGCTGCGCGCGGCCGAGCTTGCGACCGGCGCCGATCAGGCCGTGGGCTTGGGGCAAAGCTTCATTGAACTGGGCACTGATGTCGCCGAGCTTGGGGTTCGGCACGATCACGTTGAAATCTTGCTGCAGGCGCTCGGCCATGGCCGGGGTGATACGGCTGAAGGCCAGGACGGTCTTTTTCATCGGGCTACTTCCAACGCAAAAGCTACAAGCTACAAGCTTCAAGCCGCAAGAAAAAGCAGCGCGTGCACCAATCTGCTTTTTCTTGCCGCTTGCAGCTGCTTTCAGTTCGCGATCAGCAACTCGTGGGTTTTCAGGTCCGCTTCATGGGCTGCGAGAATCTCTGGCAACGAGTTGCGCAGGTACTCAACCCAGGTCTTGATCTTCGCATCCAGGTACTGGCGCGACGGGTAGATCGCATACAGGTTCAGTTCCTGCAGCCGGTAGTCCGGCATCACCCGCACCAGGCTGCCATCACGCAAACCATCGATGGCCGAGTAGATCGGCAGCACGCCCATGCCCATGCCGCTGCGAATCGCGGTTTTCATCGCGTCGGCCGAGTTGACCTGGAACGGCGAGCTGGTGATGTTGACCAGTTCCTGGCCTTCCGGGCCGTCGAACAACCACTTTTCCAGCGGGATCACCGGGCTGACCATGCGCAGGCAGGCATGCTGCAGCAGGTCGACCGGCTTGTGCGCGAAGCCGTGCCTGGCCACGTACTCGGGCGAGGCGCAGACGATGCTGTAGGTGATGCCCAGGCGCTGCGACACGAAACCTGAGTCCGGCAGCTCGGTGGCCAGCACGATGGACACGTCATAGCCTTCGTCGAGCAGGTCGGGGACGCGGTTGGCCATGGTCAGGTCGAAGGTCACGTCCGGGTGCGACTCGCGGTAGCGGGCGATAGCATCGACCACGAAGTGCTGGCCGACCCCGGTCATCGAATGCACCTTCAATTGCCCGGCAGGCCGGGCATGCGCGTCGCTTGCCTCGGCTTCGGCCTCTTCGACATAGGTGAGGATCTGTTCACAGCGCATCAGGTAACGCTTGCCCGCCTCGGTCAGGGCGATGCGCCGGGTGGTGCGGTTGAGCAGCCGGGTTTGCAGATGGGCTTCCAGATTGGAGACC
The DNA here is from genome assembly GCF_047456185.1 of Pseudomonas sp. BNK-30. Classification (NCBI taxonomy): domain Bacteria; kingdom Pseudomonadati; phylum Pseudomonadota; class Gammaproteobacteria; order Pseudomonadales; family Pseudomonadaceae; genus Pseudomonas; species Pseudomonas sp. BNK-30. The sequence continues at coordinate 3,858,520 of NZ_CP179904.1, read as the reverse complement.
GCCCGCGACACGTTCGCGGTAGTCGTATCCAGTTGCGCCGCAGCGGCAGTGAAACTGCCAAGCTGGGCTACGCAACTGAAAGCACGCATGTTTTGCAGGGTGTCCATGGGTCACTCTCAAGGTAGAGGGCAAATTGTGTCACGAAGTTAGTTGCATGTGCCTTCGACCAAAGCCGGATTATCGCTGTTTTGGTAACAAAGATTCGCAGGAATCTGCGCTTATCGCCAGTGCGGCCGCCCCCTAGAATTGCCCAGCCCTCCACCTCTTCCTCGGGAAATCGCAGCTGTGCCGCGTCGCATCATCAGAACGCTTCAGGCGTTCAGTGCCTGTGCCCTTAGCCTCACCTTGAGCGGCTGTATCGGAACCTGGGGCATTGCCCCACAAAGCAAGACCCTCCAAGCCAATACCCTGACCACCGATGCGGCCATCCGCGAAGCCGCCAGCGATGCCCACTGGCCCGACCAGCAGTGGTGGCACGCCTACCGTGATCCACAGCTCGATCGTTGGCTCGACCTGGCTATGGCCGGTAGCCCGACCCTGGCCATGGCCGCAGCGCGGGTGCGCGCAGCCAAGGCCATGGCCGGTGTGGTCGAGTCGGCAGAAAAGCTGCAGGCCAACGGCCAGGCGTCGCTCAAACGCCACAACTGGCCTGAAGACCAGTTCTATGGCCCTGGCGCACTGTCGGGTGCCAACACCTGGGACAACAACGCCGCCATCGGCTTCAGCTATGCCCTGGACCTCTGGGGGCGCGAGCGCAATGCCAGCGAACAGGCCGTGGACCAGGCACACATGAGCGTGGCCGAGGCCCGCCAGGCGCAACTGGAACTGCAGAACAATGTGGTGCGTGCCTACATTCAGCTCAGCCTGTACTTCGCCCAGCGCGACATCGTCAAGGCCCAGCTGGAGCAGCAGGAGCAGATCCTGGCTTTGGCCAAACGCCGCCTGGACGGTGGTATCGGTACCCATTTGGAGGTCAGCCAGGCCGAAGCACCGTTGCCCGAAACCCACCGCCAACTGGATAGCCTGGACGAAGAAATCGCCCTTACCCGCAACCAGCTGGCCGCGCTGGCGGGCAAGGGGCCGGGTGAGGGCGCGCAGATCCAGCGCCCCAGCCTGGCCCTCGCCGCCCCTTTGAAACTGCCGTCGGCCCTGCCGGCCGAGCTGGTCGGCCAGCGCCCCGACGTGGTCGCCAGCCGCTGGCAGGTGGCCGCGCAGGCGCGTGGTATCGACGTCGCCCACGCCGGCTTCTTCCCCAACGTCGACCTGGTCGGCAGCCTGGGCTTCATGGCCACCGGTGGCGGGCCGCTGGAATTCCTCACCGGGCGCAAGTTCAACTACAACGTCGGGCCGGCCATCAGCCTGCCGGTCTTCGACGGCGGCCGCTTGCGCTCGCAGCTGGGTGTGGCCTCGGCGGGCTATGACGTGGCCGTGGCGCACTACAACCAGACGGTCATCGGCGCGCTGAAGAACATTTCCGACCAGTTGATCCGCCGTGAGTCGATGAAGGAGCAGGCCCACTTCGCCGCCGAATCCGTGGCCGCTGCACAGAAAACCTACGATATTGCCATGGTCGCCTTCCAGCGCGGCCTGACCGACTACCTCAACGTGCTCAATGCCCAGACCTTGCTGCTGCGTCAGCAGCAGGTGCAGCAGCAGGTGCAGGCCGCGCGCCTGATCGCCCATGCCGAGCTGGTGACCGCGCTGGGCGGTGGCCTGCAGGCCGGCAAGGACGTGCCTGAGCAGGAGCGCCAGGTGGCGCCGGAAACCCCGGCCACCCTGGCTGTTTTCGAACGCAAACCGGACCACGCCGAATGAGTACATCGAGCTTGCCCCTGCGCTGGCTGCACAGCCTGGAGTGGCGCCGTGGCTTCTTTGCCTGGGCGCGTACCGACGGGGTGACCTGGGTCTACATCTTCAAAGTGCTCGCCGCTGCGTTCATCACCTTGTGGCTGGCCATGCGCCTGGAGCTGCCGCAGCCGCGCACGGCGATGATCACCGTGTTCATCGTCATGCAGCCGCAGAGCGGCCATGTCTTCGCCAAGAGCTTCTACCGGGTGCTCGGCACCCTGGCCGGCTCGGCGATGATGGTGGCGCTGATCGCCCTGTTCCCGCAGAACACTGAGCTGTTCCTGCCCAGCCTGGCGCTGTGGGTGGGCCTGTGTTCGGCGGGCGCCATGCGCTACCGCACCTTGCGCGCCTATGGCTTCGTGCTGGCCGGTTACACCGCAGCCATGATCGGCCTGCCGGTGCTGGAGCACCCTGACCAGGCGTTCATGGCAGCGGTGTGGCGCGTGCTGGAGATTGCCCTGGGCATTCTCGTCTCGACCTTCGTCAGCGCCGCGATCCTGCCGCAATCGGCCAGCGCCGCCATGCGCAATGCGTTGTACCAGCGTTTTGGTGTGTTCGCCGGGGTGGTGGTCGAGGCCTTGCGCGGTGACAGCCAGCGTGACCGTTTCGAAACCAGCAACGTGCGTTTCGTCGCCGAGGCGGTCGGCCTGGAAAGCCTGCGCAACGTCACCGCCTTCGAAGACCCGCACATGCGCAGGCGCTCTGGCCGGCTGGTGCGCATGAACAGCGAGTTCATGGCCATCACCACGCGCTTCAACGCCCTGCACCGGTTGCTTGAGCGCCTGCGCGCCCGCGGCCCGCTGCAGATCGTCGGGGCCATCGAGCCGGGCCTGAACACCTTGGTCGAGCTGCTTGAGCCCTATGTAGGGCGTGCGCTGACCGATGCCGATGCACTGCGCCTGACGCTGGAACTGGCGGCCTACAAAGAGGGCCTGCAGGCTCAGGTACGCGGCCTGCGCGCCGAGTACCTGCTGACCGAGCCCAGCGAGTCCGACCTGCTGGATTTCCATACCGCTTTCGAACTGCTCTATCGCTTCGTCGACGAGATGTACAGCTACGCCGAAACCCATGCCTCCCTGGCCGCGCACACGCACGCGCGCGAGCAGTGGGACGAGCCTTACGTGGCCCGGACCAGCTGGCTGGTGTCGCTGGCCGCTGGCGTGCGCGCCTCGGCGGTGCTGTTGCTGCTGGGTAGCTACTGGCTGCTCAGCGACTGGCCCAGCGGGGCCATGATGACCTTGATCGCCACCGTCACCGTGGGCCTGTCGGCGGCTTCGCCGAACCCCAAGCGCATGTCGTTCCAAATGGCCTGCGGCACGGCGATCGGCGCGTTCGTCGGCTTCTTCGAAACCTTCTTCGTGTTCCCCTGGATCGATGGTTTTCCGCTGCTGTGCATGGTCCTGGCGCCGGTGTTCGTGCTCGGCGCGTTCCTGTCTTCGCGGCCGGCTTACGCAGGTTACGGCATAGGCCTCCTGGTGTTCTTCGCCATCGGTTCGGTGCCCAACAACCTGACCGTGTACGACCCTTACACCTTCATCAACGACTACATCGGCATGGTCATCGGCATGTTCGTCTGCGCTGCGGCCGGGGCGATCATCCTGCCGCCCAACAGCCGCTGGTTGTGGAGCCGCCTGGAGCAGGAGCTGCGCGAGCAGGTGCTGTTCGCCATCAGCGGTCGCCTGCGCGGTCTGGGCTCGGCTTTCGAAAGCCGCACCCGTGACCTGTTGCACCAGGCCTATGGCCTGGCTGCCGGCAAACCGCAGGTCCAAAGCCAGCTGATGGGCTGGATGTTCACCGTGCTGGAAATCGGCCACGCGGTCATCGAGCTGCGCAAGGAGCAGGCCCGCGCACCAATCCACCCGGCGTATGCCGAGTCGCAGCCGTGGCGCCAGGCCATCCGTGTCATGGGCCGCGCCTTGGCACGACTGTTCCTGCAGCCCAGCGCCAGCAACCACGAGCGCGCGTTGGTGGCGGTGGACCACGCCATCAGCCGCGTGCAGGCCACCGACGAACCCTTCGCCCGGCACTTCGACACCTCGGTGTTACGCCGCGCGCAGAGCTACCTGCACTTCATCCGTTCCTCCCTGCTCGACCCACAGTCGCCGTTGGCTACGACGAAAGGATTGCACGATGTTCCGTGAAATCATGCCCCGTGAGATCGCTTTTCATGGCGTGTACATGCCCACCATGACCTTGATGTTCCTGTTCGCCCTGGGCCTGGCCTGGGGCCTGGACCGCTTCATTGCCAGCCATGATGGCTACCGCTTCTTCTGGCACCCGGCGCTGTTGCGCCTGAGCCTGTTCGTCTGCCTGTTCGGCGCCCTGGCGCTGTCGCTCTACTGGTGAGAATCCTTCGATGAAAAAGTTCTTCAGCCTGATCGCTACCTTGCTGGTGCTGACCGCTGCCGTGGTGATCGGTCGCCAGTTGTGGCTGCACTACATGACCACGCCCTGGACCCGTGACGGCCGCGTGCGGGCCGACATCATCAATGTCGCCGCCGACGTGCCCGGTTATGTAGTGGACGTACCGGTCAAGGATAACCAGCGGGTGAAGAAGGGCGACCTGCTGATCCGCATCGACCCCGAGCACTACCAGCTGGCTGTCGACCAGGCCAAGGCGCTGGTCGCCTCGCGCAAGGCCACCTGGGAGATGCGCAAGGTCAACGCCCGGCGCCGTGCCGACATGGACAACCTGGTGATCTCCAAGGAAAACCGCGACGACGCCAGCAACATCGCCAACGCCGCCCTGGCCGACTATCAACAGGCCCAGGCAGCATTGGCAGCGGCCGAGCTGAACCTCAAGCGCACCCGGATCGTTGCCACGGTCGATGGTTACGTGACCAACCTGAATATCCACAAAGGTGACTATGCGCGGACCGGTGAGGCGGTGATGGCAGTGGTCGATGAAAACTCGTTCTGGGTTTACGGCTTCTTTGAGGAAACCAAGCTGCCGCACGTGAAGGTGGGTGACCAGGCTGAGCTGCAGATGATGAGCGGCGAACGGCTCAAGGGCCATGTGCAGAGCATCGCCCGCGGTATCTACGACCGCGACAACCCGCAGAGCCGCGAGCTGATTGCCGATGTGAACCCGACCTTCAACTGGGTGCGCCTGGCCCAGCGCGTGCCGGTGCGGATTCACATTGATGAAGTGCCGGACGGGTTTCTGCTGGCGGCGGGGACGACGTGTACGGTGGTGGTGAAGAGGGAGGAATGAAACTGTTATCGCGGGATGCCGTAAGAACGTTAGTTTTGAGCTCAGGGAGGGATTGGGAAATATCCTACTTGATTTAGGGAGAAATCGCCTGCTGGAGCTCTTGGCGGTGCTTTTCCATCGGAGCAGCCTGGGTTGTCACGAAAGCAACCCATCGATTGTTCGAGGAACTCTGATCCCATGCCCGAAAAAACGCTATCCCTGATCGACACCCCTCAGGGCTACAGCGCTTGGCTAGCTGACCTGAAAGGTCGTATTCAAAAAGCCCAGCAAAGGGCCAGCCTTGCCGTGAATCGGGAGCTGGTGGGTCTTTATTGGCATCTTGGGCGAGATATTGTCGAACGCCAAGCGGCTCAAGGTTGGGGAGCGAAAGTCATAGAGCGGCTGGCTCATGACCTCAAAACTGCGTTCCCCGCGATGAAGGGGTTCTCACGAGCCAATCTGATGTATATGCGAGCATTTGCTGAGGCTTGGCCAGAGGAAGCAATTGTCCAACAGGCTGTTGGACAATTGCCATGGGGCCATAATCTGGTGTTGCTGACCAAGTTAAAAAAGCCACAAGAGCGGCTTGCTTATGCAGTGCGGGCATCGGAGTGCGGTTGGTCACGGTCGACCTTGCAGATGCATATCGAGTCCAGGTTGCTGGAGCGCGAGGGTAATGGTGTTTCAAATTTTTCGGCGCTCTTGCAACCGCCAGGGACTGACCTGGCTCGCCAGTTTCTAAAGGATCCTTATCTTTTCGACTTCCTGAATGTAACCCAAGAGGCGAGTGAACGAGAGATCGAGGCAGCGTTGGTGGAGCACATCACCCAATTTCTGCTTGAGCTAGGGGCAGGTTTTGCCTTCGTCGGCCGCCAAGTGCATATGGAAGTCGGAGGTGATGACTTCTATATCGATCTTCTGTTTTACCACCTGAAGCTGCGTTGTTATGTAGTCATTGAGTTGAAGGCAGAAAAGTTCAAGCCGGAGCATCTGGGTCAGCTGAGCTTCTACCTCACTGCAGTTGATTTACAGATGAAGTTAGAGCAAGACAACCCCACGATTGGCTTGCTGCTGTGCAAAGGCAAGAACAAGGTGGTGGCCGAGTACGCGTTACGCGGCAAGTCTCAACCCATTGGTGTCGCTGAATTTCAGTTGATCAATACCTTGCCGGAAGAGCTGCAGGCAAGCTTGCCCACTGTCGAGCAGATCGAGCGGGAGCTGGCTATTCGTCAAGAGTGAGCCATGGCTTTTGAAAATGTCCCCTCAAGCCGCTCCCACCAGCACTGGCACCTCAACCCGATCGATCACTTTAGTGCTGATCGACGGATCCAGCATCCGCCCCAGCCGCGACAGGTGCCGGTGGCCCATGATGATCAGCTCGCATTGCAGTTCCCGTGCCTTGGCGACAATGGCCTCGACCGGTTGCCCGGCGACCATGCAGCCGTGGCTGGTGAAGCCGGCCTGCTTTAGCCATGCAACAGCCTCGGCCACGGCGCGGTCGCCGAGGCGTTGTTCCTCACAGGCGGCAGGGTATTGCTCCAGTTCCTCGGCGGTGTAGGGCGCAGGCTTGTCGTGCACCGCGAAAGTCGAGTCGATGGCCAGCAGTACATGCAGTTCGTGTTCGTCGGGCCGGCAGTAGCGGCGGGCGAGGGTGAGCAGGGCGGTCGAGGCAGGGGACGCGTCGATGGCGATCAGGACGGGGCTGGGCATGGAGGTTCCTTGCTGAAAAACTGGCTGGTCGGTTGCCTGTACCGCCCCATCGCCGGCAAGCCGGCCCACAAGTAATGCACCGATCGCAGGGCAGTGGGGCACCTGTAGGAGCCGGCTTGCCGGCGATAGGGCCGGTACAGCCACAGCATCATTAATGGCTCATCTCGCCCTCGAGATAAATGCCCCTCCACGCACGAACGCATTGCGTCTGGTGCAATCATGCGACCTGTTAACATCGCGTTCCCACAACTGCCACGGAAATCGGCCATGCCACTCCCGGACATGAACCTGCTCGTCGCCCTCGACGCCCTGCTCGATGAAGGCAGTGTGGTCGGTGCGGCGCAGCGCATGAACCTCAGCCCGGCGGCGATGAGCCGGACCCTCGGGCGTATCCGCGATGCCTTGGGCGACCCGATCCTGGTACGCGCGGGTCGTGGCCTGGTACCGACACCTCGGGCGCTGGCCCTGCGCGAGCAGGTGGCGGCGCTGGTGGAGCAGGCCGGTGAGGTGTTCCGCAGTGCTGCAGAGGTGGATTTGCCCAAGCTCGACCGAGCCTTCAACATCCGCACCAATGACCTGTTCATTGCCCTGTATGGCGCCATGCTGTTGCGCCGCATGCATGAGCAGGCCCCGCGCACGGTCCTGCGCTTCGTGCCCGAGAGCCCCGGCGGTGATGACGATAGCGTGCTGCGCGACGGGCGCACCGACCTGATCATCAGCTCGACCGTCGACCTGGGCCCGGAGATCAAGGTGCAGAGCCTGTTCCAGACCTACTACGTGGGTTTGGCGCGGCGCGACCATCCCATATTCGACCAGCCGATCACACCGCAGAGCTTTGCCAGTTATCCACAGATCAGCGTATCCAGGCGTGGCCGCGCCAATGGGCCGATTGACGTCGAACTGGCCAACTTCAAGGTGCAGCGGCGCGTGGCGCTGATCACGCCGAGCTTCCACTCGGCGTTGTTCTCGCTGCCGGATTCGGACCTGATCCTGCCGATGCCCGCCAATATCCTCAACAGTGTGCACAAGCTCGGCTTGCCGTTGCGCTCGTTCGAGATCCCGGTGCCGCTGGAGCGGGTAACCGTGCTGCAGGCCTGGCACCCGCGTTATCACAACGATCCGGCCCACCGCTGGTTGCGGCAGATCCTGAAAACCTGCTGCAGTGTCGATCCGTAAACCCGCTTCGCCCTACGGCGGCTGGAGCGGATTGCGTTAAACGCAATATAAAGCTGCCGATAAGTCAGTTTTCGTAAGCATTCGACTTTCTTAGACTTGCCCCAGCCATAAAATTGTTGCTGGAGTTGTCTACCCATGAGTTCCCTGTCCGCCCCTGCCACCGCGATCGCCGCCGCCCCCGCGCCGGCTGCGCCCGTGCAGTCGGCGTTCGGCCTGCGCGTGGTGGTCGGGCTGTTCGGCGTGTTGCTGGCCGTGCTGTGCGCCGGCCTCAACGAGTCGGTGACCAAGATTTCCCTGGCCGATATCCGCGGGGGCATGGGCATCGGCGCCGACGAGGGCGCCTGGCTGCTGGCGGTGTACAGCGCCGCGTCGGTTTCGGCCATGGCCTTCGCGCCGTGGCTGGCCACTACCTTCTCCTTGCGCCGCTTCACCATGAGCGCGGTCGGGCTGTTTGCGCTGCTGGGGTTGCTGCAGCCGTTGGCCCCCAACCTGCACAGCCTCATGCTGCTGCGCATCCTTCAGGGTTTTGCAGCGGGCGCCTTGCCACCGATGCTCATGAGCGTGGCGCTGCGTTTTCTGCCGCCGGGCATCAAGGTCTACGGCCTGGCCTGCTATGCCCTGACGGCCACCTTCGGGCCCAACCTCGGCACGCCGCTGGCCGGGTTGTGGACCGAATACGTCGGTTGGCAGTGGGCGTTCTGGCAGATCATTCTGCCCTCGGCCCTGGCCATGTTCTGTGTCGGCTGGGGCTTACCGCAGGACCCGCTGCGCCTGGAGCGCTTCAAGCAGTTCGACTGGCGCGGCGTGTTGCTGGGCCTGCCGGCCATCAGCTGCATTGTCCTGGGCCTGTCGCTAGGGGACCGCTGGGGCTGGTTCGATTCGCCGCTGATCTGCTGGCTGCTGGGCGGGGGCGTGCTGTTGCTGGTGCTGTTCCTGTACAACGAATGGTCCGAGCCGCTGCCGTTCTTCCAGTTGCGCATGCTGTCGCGCCGCAACCTGAGCTTCGCGCTGCTCACCCTGGCCGGCGTGTTGGTGGTGCTTTCCGGTGTGGGCAGCATTCCCTCTGCCTACCTTGCGCAAATCCAAGGGTATCGCCCGGCGCAAACCAGCCCGCTGATGATGCTGGTGGCCATGCCGCAACTGATTGCCCTGCCGTTGACGGCGGCACTGTGCAACCTGCGTGCGGTGGACTGCCGCTGGGTGCTGGCCACGGGGCTGGCGATGCTGGCGCTGTCGTGCATCGGCAGCAGCCTGCTGACCTCCGAGTGGATCCGTAGTGATTTCTACCCTTTCTACCTGCTTCAGGTGTTCGGCCAACCGATGGCGGTACTGCCGCTGCTGATGCTCTCCACCAATGGCATGAGCCCGCAGGAAGGCCCATTCGCCTCCAGCTGGTTCAACACCGTCAAGGGGCTCGCCGCAGTGATCGCCGGTGGCCTGCTGGATGCCCTCGGTACGCTGCGCCGACACTTTCATTCCAACCACCTGGTGGACAGCCTGGGCAACGCCCCGCTGATCGATGACCACGCTACGGGCCTTGCCAAGCGTATCCATGACCAGGCGCTGGTGCTGACTTCGGCCGACCTTTACCTGGTCATGGCCGGTATCGCCGTGGCGCTGATCTGCCTGATTCCTTTCGTGCCTACCCGGGTCTACCCACCGCGCGCGGTGGCCTGAGCCCGGATGAATTCGAGACCGCTGAAAATGACCAACAAGCGCAAGACAATCGTGATCGGCTCGGTACTCGCCGTGGCCGTGCTGGCGGGTATCGTCGGCCCCTGGCTGCTCGGCAGTGACCACCGGCAAAGCACCAACGACGCCTACGTGATCGCCGATTACACCGTAGTGGCGCCCAAGGTGGCCGGCTTCGTCAAGCAAGTGCTGGTCGAAGACAACCAGCAGGTGCAGGCCGGCCAGTTGCTGGCGACCATCGATGCGCGGGACTACCAGGCCGCCCTGGATGCCGCGCAGGCCCAGTTGCTGGTGGCCAAGGCGCAAAGCGCCGATGCCCGTGCCACCCTGGAACGCCAGGCGGCATTGATTGCCCAGGCCGAGGCGGCGGTGAAGGCAGCGCAGGCTGAAGCATCGTTCGCCGACCACGAGGTCAACCGCTACAGCCGCCTCGCCCAGCAGGGGGCCGGCACCGTGCAGAATGCCCAGCAGGCGCGCAGCCGGGTCGACCAGGCCCGCGCACGGCTGGCCAATACCCAGGCTGCATTGGTTGCCGCGCGCAAGCAGGTGGACATCCTCAGCGCTCAGGTCGCCAGCGCCGATGGGCAGTTCAAGCGTGCCGAAGCGGGCGTTGAAAAAGCTCAGCTGGACCTGTCCTACACGCGCATTACCGCCCCGGTGGATGGCATGGTCGGTGAGCGTGCCCTGCGCGTTGGCGCCTTCGTCAACCCGGGCGCACGCCTGCTGTCGGTGGTGCCCTTGCAGCATGCCTATGTGGTCGGCAATTTCCAGGAAACCCAGCTGACCCATGTGCAGCCGGGGCAGCCTGTCAGTATCAGCGTCGATACCTTTTCCGGTGAAACCCTCAAGGGCCATGTCCAAAGCATTGCGCCTGCAACTGGCGTGACCTTCGCGGCAGTAAAACCCGACAACGCCACCGGCAACTTCACCAAGGTCGTGCAGCGCATCCCGGTGAAAATCGTCTTCGATGACGGCCAGCCGTTGCTTGCGCGCCTGCGTGTGGGCATGTCGGTGGAAGCGACCATCGACACCCGTGGTGACACGTTCAGTGGCAAAGAGGTGAGTGCACGATGAAACCGGCAGTACGCTTGAGCCCCTTGCTGCTGGCCGTACTGATGGCCGGCTGCACCCTGGGCCCCGACTTCAAACGCCCGGACAGCCAGGCCCCGCAGCAATGGGCACCGCTGCAGGGCCAGGCGGCACCCAGCCAGCCGCAAGCAGAACCGCTTGAACTGCGTTGGTGGGAGACCTTCCACGATGCGCGCCTGAGTGCGCTGATCCAGCAGGTGGCCGAGCGTAACCTCGACCTGCAGATCGCCAGTGCGCGGCTGCTGCAAAGCCGCGCCTTGCGCAGCACGGTGGCTGCCGACCAGGCGCCGTCGGTCGATGTGGATGGCGGCTACAGCCGCGCCCGTAACAGTGCCGAAGGCCTCAGCGACCCGTCTGGCAAAGCAGGCAAGTCGGCGTTCAACCTGTGGCAGGGCGACCTGGTCGCCGGTTGGGAGCTGGACCTCTGGGGCCGGGTGCGCCGGCAGGTGGAGGCTGCCGACGCCACGGTGGAAGTGGCCGAGAATGACCGGCGCGGTGTGCTCTTGGCGCTGTTGTCGGAAACCGCAGGCAACTACATCCAGTTGCGTGCCGTGCAGCACACGCTCGATGTCACGCGCGACAACCTGAAGGTCGCCCGGCACAGCCTGAAGCTGTCCCAGGACCGCCAGGCCGAGGGTGTCGCCACCCGGCTCGACGTGGCCCAGGCCAGTGCCCAGGTTGCCTCGATCCAGGCCCGTCTACCGAGCCTGGAGGCCCGGCGCGACGACCTGATCAACGCGCTCAGCCTGCTGGCGGCCGAGCCCCCACGCAGTTTGCAGGCACAGTTGCTTGAGGGCGGGGAGTTGCCCGCGCCGCAGCAGCAATTTGCGATCGGCTTGCCGTCCGAGCTGGCCGAGCGCCGTCCGGACATCCGCCAGGCCGAGGCGCGGCTGCATGCGGCCACTGCCAGCATTGGCGTGGCCAAGGCGGATTTCTACCCCAGCATCCGGCTGTCCGGCAGCGTCGGCTTCCAGGCCATGCAACTGTCGGATTTCGGCGCCTGGGACTCGCGCCGCTTTGCCTTCGGCCCACAGCTGTCGTTGCCGATCTTCGAGGGTGGCCGGCTCAAGGGCACCCTGGCGCTGCGTGAGGCGCAGCAGCAGGAGGCGGCGCTCAACTACCGCAAGGTGGTGCTCGGTGCCTGGCACGAGATCGACGATGTGTTACGCCTGTACAACGCCAGCCAGCTGCGCCGTGATCATTTGGCCGAAGCGGTGCGGCAGAACCGCATCGCCCTGGAAACCGCCCAGCGTCAGTACGTGGAAGGGGCAGTGGACTTTCTCAACGTGCTGACTGTACAGAGTGCGTTGCTGGCCAGCGAAGAGCAGTGGATCGACAGTTCGGCGGCGGTATCGCAGGCATTGGTCGGGCTGTACAAGGCTTTGGGTGGTGGCTGGCAGGCGTTCGACGGGCAGCCGACGACAAAGGTGTGATCAAGCGGAGGCAGCCATGCACCTCTCCCTCAATGGAAAGCGCGCACTCATCAGTGGTTCCATGGCAGGGCAGGGCCTGTCTACCGCCATAGACCTAGCCGCCGCCGGCGCCGAAGTCGTGCTCAACGACCGCACCCAGGCGTTGGTCGATGCTGCGCTGAGAGCGGTACGTGAGCGCTTGCCCAAGGCACGGATCATTGGCGTTGCCGCTGACCTGGGCACCGAACAGGGTGTGCAGGCCTTGCTCCAGCAGGTGCCGCACACCGATATCCTGGTCAACAACGGCACGCGGGACGTTGCCCGGCGCCTGCAGCGTCATTACGCCCGCGGCATGGCCGAGCGCAAATGGGGGCAGGTGATCCACCTGGGCGGTGAATCAGAGCGGTCGCAGCAGCCCGAAGCGTTTGCGCAGTACCCAGTCCAGTAACCGGCGTGGCAGCCAGCGTGCCAGTAGCGGCAACGCCGTACTGCCATTGCCCAGCCGCACCACCGCTGGCACAGGCGATTTGCGCGTGGCCACCAGCAGCCCTTGGGCAAATTGCGCCGCGGATGTGGGCCGGTCTTGCGAGGCGCGGGCCCGCGCCTGGATATGCTCGCGCAGCGGCCACCACGGCGACTGCGCCGCTACCACCTGATCGGCTTGGCGCTGGGCATTGCTGGCGAATTGTGAGGCGATCGCCCCCGGTTGCACTTCCATCACCTGAATGCCGAAAGGCGCCAGCTCCAGGCGCAGGGCGTCGCTCAGTGCGTGCACGGCAGCCTTGGAGGCGCAGTAGGCGCCGGCGAACGGCGTGACCAGTACGCCCGATACACTGCCGATGTTGACCACCAGCCCACGCGCACGGCGCAGCAGCGGGAACAGTGCACCGGTTACACCGATCACGGCGAACACATTGGTTTCGAACTGTTGGCGCAGGGCGTCCACGCCGCCATCGAGCAGGGGGCCCATGGCACCGTAACCTGCGTTGTTGACCAGGATGTCGAGCCGGCCGTGGCGTGCTTCCAGCTCCTCGGCCAGGTGCTTCAGGCCCTCGGCGTCGTTGACGTCAAGCTGCCGGGCGGTGAAGCCGGCGCCGGCCAGGTGTTCGACGTCTTCGGCTTTACGGGCGGTGGCCCAAACGTCGTGGCCGGCATCGCGAAAGGCTTCGGCCAGGGCGCGGCCGATGCCGCTGGAACAACCGGTGATCAGGACGGTGGGCATTGGGCAGGCCTGTGCTCAAAGTAAGTTATGTATAGGCTGGGCTGGCCCTATCGCCGGCAAGGCAGCTCCCAGAAGTACCCCGAATCTGCGGGCAGCGGTGAACCTGTGGGAGCCGGCTTGCCGGCGATAGGGCCAGAGCAGGCACCGTATCAGTTGGCGAATGTACCCTGTAGATGCTCGGCACGAAACTCCAGTGTCTGCGGCCGGTAGCCGGCGCGCAGTGGCGGCAGTGGCAGGCAATCGGTCCATTCTGCCCCAGGCTGCAGTTCGCCCGGCCCACGATAGCGCGGTGCGCTGTAGGTGTTTTCGGCCAGGTTGATGGTATCGCCCGGGGCATAGGCACCGACCCGCCAGCGCAGTTCTGTCAGCGGAGCCTTGTTGCCGTTTTTCATGTGTACCTTCAAGGCACGGTCGGCGGGGCATTGATCCGGGGCATAGGTCAGGCGCAGGTCAAGCCGAGCCAGTTGCGAAGCTTCGCGTGTGTCCTGCCAGACGACGAACAGCGCGACCAGCCCGAGGCCGCAGACAGCGGCCAGCGAGATCGGCAGGGCCTTGGCCGGGTAACGCAGCAGCAGTACCAGCCAGGTGAGGATGAGGAAGGCGCCGATGATCATGTGGTCCGATTCCCGTTCGAGTCTTCGGACATCTTGGAGCGGCCAGCTGCAAGCTGCAAGCGGCAAGCTGCAAGAGAAAAGCGGGTCGGCGGTGGCCCCACATCTGTAGGTACACCGCCGACCCGCTGTGCTTGTAGCTTGCAGCTCGTAGCTTACTGCGCGATGGTCTTCACCGATACGCCACGTTCGACGGGAGTTGCCGTGCGCCCATACACATCCTCGAAGCGCTCGATATCATCTTCGCCCAGGTAGCTGCCGGACTGCACTTCGATGATCTCCAGCGGGATCTTGCCCGGGTTGCGCAGGCGGTGGACCGAGGCGATCGGGATATAGGTCGACTGGTTTTCGGTGAGCAGGAACACGTTTTCATCGCACGTCACCTCGGCGGTGCCCGATACCACGATCCAGTGCTCGGCACGGTGGTGGTGCATCTGCAGCGACAGGCTGGCGCCCGGCTTGACGGTGATGTGCTTGACCTGGAAGCGGCCGCCCATGTCCACCGAATCGTAAGAGCCCCACGGGCGGTACACCTCAAGGTGGTTCTGGGTTTCGCTGCGGCCTTGCTCGTCGAGGGTCTTGACCATCTGCTTGACGCCCTGGACCTTGTCCTTGTGGGCAATCATCATCGCGTCCTTGGTCTCGACCACGACGATGTTTTCCAGGCCGATCACCGACACCAGCTTGCCATTGCCATGGATCATGCAGTTGCGGCTGTCCTGCACCACCACATCACCCTTGGTGACGTTGCCATTGGCGTCCTTGTCATGCACTTCCCACAGCGACGACCAGCAACCGACGTCGCTCCAGCCAGCCGACATCGGCACTACGCAGGCGCGCTGGGTCTTTTCCATCACCGCGTAGTCGATGGAGTTGTCCGGGCAGCAGGCGAAGGTCGCTTCGTCGATGCTCAGCACATCATCTGTTTCGTCGCTGCGCTCCAGGGCCAGCACGCAAGTGTCATAGATGTCGGGCTCGTGCTTTTTCAGCTCTTCAAGGAAGCGGCTGGCGCGGAACAGGAACATGCCGCTGTTCCAGAAGTAGCCACCGGACTGAACGAATTCGGCGGCGCGTTTTTCGTCGGGTTTTTCGACGAACTGCGCCACCCGGGCCACACCTTCGGGCAGCAGGGCGTCCTGGCTGGAGCGGATGTAGCCATAGCCGGTCTCGGGCTTGGTCGCCGGGACGCCGAACAGCACCATCTCGCCACGCTCGGCGGCCACGGTGGCCAGGGCCAGGGCACGTTGCAGGGCCTTCTGGTCGTCGATCACGTGGTCGGCCGGCAGCACCAGCATCAAGTCATCGCGCCCCTCGTTGACCAGCTTCATGGCGGCCATGGCCACCGCAGGGGCCGTGTTGCGGCCGAAGGGTTCCATCAGGATGCCCTGGGTTTGCAGTTTCAGCGCCGCGAGCTGTTCCTGGACGATGAACTTGTGGTCCTTGTTGCAGACCACGATCGGGGCGTCCATGCCTTCGAACACCAGGCGCTCGAGGGTTTGCTGGAACAGCGTGTGCTCACCGGTCAGGGCGAGGAACTGCTTGGGGAACTGCTTGCGCGACAAAGGCCACAGACGCGAACCGCTACCACCAGAAAGAATTACCGGGATCATGTTGTTTCTCCAATAAGGTCGTTAAAGAGGCAGAGGATCAGTTGGTGGACACTGGGCGGGTGACCCAGACTGGCGACAGGCTGCTGCCCGAGCCGGTGACGTACAGCACGGCGGCTTCGCCGCGCTCCAGGGCGACGGGTTTGACGTCGCTGACTTTCTTGTCTCCTGCAAACAGGGCCAGGTTCACCTTGACCGGGTTGATCTCACGCTCGCCACGGCCTTTGGCAGCCACCGGAGTAACCACCTCGGTCTTGCCGTCAGCGGTCTTCAGGGCCAGCGCCTGATCGCTCAGGTTCTGTACACGCACCAGGGCTTTCTGCTTGTTCTTGAAAGGCGGTTCTTCGATCAGCTGCGGGTTGCCGCTGCCGTTGTTGACCAGGGTGTAGTACTTGTCTGCGGCGAGCTTGACCGGGACACTCTTGCCGGCGACCTGCGCGGTGTAGTCACCGCCCGGGAGGAAGCTGAAGTCGCTGCTGGCCTGGGCGCCGACCTGTTTGATCTGGGTGTTGCCGACGCTGGCGGCAGCCGGTGCAGGGGAGGCGTTGTACAGGCGCACGAAGGTCGAGCCTTTCGGTGCGGTCGGGCCATACAGGGCAGCGTCGGCGCCGGCGAATGCCTGCATCGAAGCCAACGACAGGCCTGCTGCGAGGGTGAGGGCTTTGGCAATGGAAGTCTTGGTAGTCATGTGCGTGTTCCTCTCTATCTATCAGTGGTCCGTCCGGTTGGACGACAGGGCCAGGTTTTCTTCGGATTTGCGGGTGTTCTTCAGTTGCGCGATCCACTGTGGATCGAAGCTGCTGAGGTCGTTTTTCATTGGCAGATAACGTTCGGGGAATTCCCACACCACAACCTGTGGCGCGGCGTTCTTGAAAGCATCGCTTTGCAGGTACTTGAGCATTGGCAGCAGGGGGCCGTGGCCGTCTTCGGCATAGTTGGCGACGTCGCTGCGCAGGGCCTGCTGCAGCGCGCCGAGGAAGTTCCAGTGCGGGTTGGCGCTGTAGCTGGTGCCGACCAGGGCGACCGGGATCTGGCTGTCGGCGAACAGGGCATCGCCCGCATCACCTTCGGCCTCGACCGGGCGCGTGCTGCGTTGCTGCAGGGTGTCCGGGCTGGGCAAGAGGTTGCTGAACAGCGGGTCCAGTGGCAGGAAGTTGGTCAGGTCGCCCTTGTACGGGGCGGTGTTGCCGGTCTCGGTGATGAACGTCTGGGGGGCGCCATTGAGCAGGCTCTGGCGCCCGACCGCCTCGGCCACAGCCTGTGCGGCGACTTCAGCGCCCATCGGCGTCCAGTGGGTATCGGTGCGCAGGAAGACCTGGCCGCGGGCCTTGGCCTGTTCCATCGGGGCCATCAGGTCAGGGGCGAACACGTTGGCCTGACGGACCTGGGCATGGAACTGGTTGTACAGGTCGTCATGCAGGCTGGCTGGCGCCTCCTTGCCCACATACTCCGAGTAGACCCGCGCCTTGGCCGGCACGATCGCCAGCACCAGCTGGCTGCCGTGCTGTTGCAGGGTGTCGCGCACACCGCGGATCAGCGCCAGGTTTTCCTGCATGAGCTGGTCGGCACCGGCAGTCGGTTTGAACTCTTCGTCGCTGAACAGCCACTGGTCACGGCCCAGCACCACGCCTGGGCGGCCTTCGTTGAACAGCTTGTAATCCAGCGCGGCCCAGAGGTTGGTGCCCAGGCGCTTGATCGGGAACTCGTCGTCGTAGTGCGTCTCGGCGGCCTTGGCCAGCTTGCCGTTGAGCACGGTCATCTGTTCGGTGCGCTGGAAGCTTTGCAGGCCACCGGTGGACCAGGCGCCCATGCCTACCAGCAGGCCGATGAACGACAGGGAATAGGTGATGCGTAATGTCCGGGTCATGGTCATCAACCTCAGAACTGGAAGTAAAGGAACGGCGAGTAGCTCTGCGCCGAAAGCTTGAGGATCGAGGCCACGAACAGCAGCAGGATCAGGGCGCGGGTCATCACCCGGGTCCAGTCCAGGCCAAGCGAGCCGTCGGCATTGACCTGCGCCGGGGTGCGCATGGCTGCCGGCGGGGTGGCATTGCGGTAGAAGTCACGCAGGCCGAAGAACGCCAGGGTGATGTAGGCGATGACCAGCGTCGCCACCTGAAGCCCGGTGAGCTGGGCGCGGTTGAGTTCGGACAGCTGCCACTCGCCGAAGCTGAACATGGCGCCGTACATGCGGCCGGCCACTTCCAGGTTTTCGGCGCGGAAGATCACCCAGCCGACCACCACCAGCAGGAAGGTGAACGCCCACTTGACCGGGTTGAAGCGCTGCGGGTTGGTGTCCAGGCCCAGTGCGCGCTCGATTGCCAGCCACATGCCGTGCCAGGCGCCCCAGATGATGTAGGTGAAGTTGGCGCCGTGCCACAGCCCGCCCAGCAGCATGGTCAGGAACAGGTTGCGGTAGGTGTTGAAGGTGCCTTTGCGGTTGCCGCCCAGAGTGATGTACAGGTAGTCGCGCAGCCAGGTCGACAGGCTGATGTGCCAGCGGCGCCAGAACTCGGTGATCGACTGGCTGATGTAAGGCTGCTTGAAGTTCTCCATGAAGCGGAAGCCCATCATCAGCCCCAGGCCGATGGCCATGTCGCTGTAGCCGGAGAAGTCGAAGTACAGCTGCGCGGTGTAGGCCAGCGCACCGAGCCAGGCGTCACCGGTGGTCGGGTTCTGCAGGGCGAAGCAATGGTCGGCGACCACCGCCAGGGTGTCGGCGATGAACACTTTCTTGATGAAGCCCTGCATGAAGCGGGTGCAGCCTTCGGAGAACTTGTCCAGGGTGTGGGTGCGGTTGTTGAACTGGTCGACCAGGTCCTTGAAGCGCAGCACCGGGCCGGCGATCAGGTGCGGGAAGATCGCCACGAACGCTGCGAAGTCGATCAGGTTGCGGGTGGCCGGGGTGTCGCCGCGGTACACATCGATGATGTAGCTGATCGACTCGAAGATGTAGAACGAGATACCGATCGGCAACAGCACGTGGGTGAGGATGAAGGGCTCAAGGCCGAACGAGCTGATGATCGCGTTGAGGCTGTCGACGCCGAAATTGGCGTACTTGAAGTAGCCGAGGATCGCCAGGTCCACGCCTACGCCCAGCAACAGCCAGCGCTGTGCAGGCTTGGTGCGCACGCCAGCGGCGCCGACTTTCAGGCCGATCCAGTAGTTCCACAGGGTGACACCGGCGAACAGGGCGAGGAAGTCCACCCGCCACCAGGCGTAGAAGATGTAGCTGGCGACCAGCAGCAGCAGGTTGCGATAGCGTTGCCCGCTCAGGTAGTACAGGCCGAGGAATATCGGCAAGAACAGGAACAGGAACACGTTGGACGAGAAGACCATCCCGGTTCTCCTAAATTGTTCACAGCATCCAGGGCAAAGCGCCCCCCAAACCCCCCAGTGAGAAACTGGAGGAAACCTTTGTTGCTTCAATACCGCTGGCGAGGGCTTGGCCCTCGTTTCGCGACGCGAGGCCGCTCCTACAGATTCAGCGCCGTCCTTGCAGGAGCGGCCTTGCGTCGCGATGGGCCGCAAAGCGGCCCCCATTCAGGCAACGCTCATTTCTTGGATTGCGCGCTCGGGTCATAGACCCGGGTCAGGTTGCCGCCCAGGCGGAAGCTGTCGAACGGCTGCATCCGGTGTTTGCGCTCAAGCGTGTCGCCCATGCACTGGTACAGCGCGCACCAAGGCTCGAGCCAGGCGTACTTGCCGTCGACCTTGAGGTCCTTCATGTCCTGTTTCTCACCCGCGCGCTCGGCGAAGTGGCGCGGGTCGCGGGCGCCGTACAGCACGCCTTCACCCAGGCGCTGCAGGGCAAAGTTGTTTTCGCTGCGCAGGTCCACGCCATTGGCCTTGGCAAAGCTTGCGATCATCGCCAGTGGCGGCAGGGCGTAGTTGTGGTAAGCCAGGGCACGCTGCTTGCGCTTGATTTCGTTGGGCAGGAAGCCTTGGTCGTCGATCTGGTTGGCGCCGACCTTGTATTCCTTCACCGCCCAGTCGAACAGGTCACGGCGGTCGGTGGCCACGGCGGTGGCCATCACCGACCAGGCCGCCCAGTAGCTGTGGTTGTTGATCTTCTCCAGCGGCAGGTTGCTCCAGTCGCGCACGGTCTGCTCGGCGAGGCGGGCGAACCACTTCTCGATCAGCTCGGCCTCGGCCTGGTGTGCTGCCAGTGGCTGCGAATTGGAGAACTTCAGGCGCAGCCACGAGCCGCTCATGCTGCCCAGCGCCCATTTGCGCATGGACTTGCCGGTGTGGTTGTAGTTGGTGGACATCAGCGCATCGGCGCGCGCCCAGGTGCCCAGCCAGGTCAGGGTGCAGTCCAGTTGTGCCGGGCGGCCGTCACGCATGTACTGGTTGACCATCTTGGCGACACCACGCTCAAGGGTGGTGATGTCTTTGGTGGAGTCGCGGAAGGCTTGTTCCGAGTCCCGGTTCAGGGTCGCCCGAGCCTTGTCCGAGCCTTCGTACTTGCTGCGAAATTGCAGCGCGCCGGTGAAAGGTTTGGGCGCAGATTCGCAGCGGAAGTTGCCGTCGCTGGTCTTGATTTTTTCAATCCCCTCGTAATAACCCTGGGGGGGACCAGCGCGGCATGCGCGGCACCTCCGTACAGGGCCAGAACGAGCAGGGCGGGGCTGAAGATTCGCTTGAATGCAGTCATGGTCGCCTCACTGGCCGGCCTGCGCGGTTTGCGCGGGCACGGCGTAGTTGTTGCGTTTGCAGAGCTTGGCCTCGACCTTCTGGGTACCGTTTTCCGGCCCCTGGACTTCCAGGGCCAGCAGGTTCTGGCTGGCCCAGTCCTCGTCTTCACGCATCTGGAAGACGAAGCGGCCATTGGTGTCGGAGGTTTCCGGCTTCTCGATCTTGATGTCCTCGTGGCGCCCGTTGAGGTACCAGAGGGTGGCTTGCAGCACCTTGACCGAAGGGTCTTCGAACTTGATGTCCATCTGCAGGTTGCGGTTGACCAGGTCCTTGATCACGCCGCCCTTGCCGTTGACCATCAGCTCGTTCTTGCCGGGCTTGAGGGTGCTGCTGGCGCTCATCAGTGCCGGGCGCGCGTCACAGCCATCGTCGAGCAGAGCGAGGATCTGCCGCCAGATGGTTTCCTGGTCCAGGCGATACAGCGGCGAGAATTCCCAGATGAGGATCTTCGGTGGATTGTTCTGGAATTCCTCGCTGCCCAGGTACTCGATCATCGAGCCTTCCAGGCCGCCGCCAGGGAAGGCGACGTTGAGCACGTCGGCGCCGATGTACTGCTCGAGGAAGCCCGAGAAGTTGTAGTTCTTGCCGCTGTGGCTGGTGCCGACCAGGGTGATCTGGGCGTTACCGCTGTCGCCGAACAGATCGTCGCCGCCGCTGGCGCCTTTCGGTTCGGTGGCGAACTGGTCCATGTACTGCACGGCGTAGCTGGTGCCGCACAGCTGCCCGGCAACGTTGTGCAGGGTGCCGGTCTTGCCCATGCGCCCGGACTTGTGGGTCTCGAATTCCTTGCGCGGGATACCTTCGAAGGCCGGCATCTTGTGTACGGTGTCGGCCACGATCCTGGCTGCACGTTCGGCGCCGTAAGGCGTCCAGTGCTGGTCACCACGGAAGTAGAAGTCCTTGCCCTGCTCGGCGGCCGCCAACTGTTCGTTGGTCAGCGGCGACAGGTCCGGCACGTTGTAGCCCATGCCGGCGAAGCGCTTGAGCATGGCCTGGTAGTTGCCCAGGGCCTTCTGGTAATCGAAGGCGGCTTTCTCGGCCGGGTTGAGCATGTTGCGGTTCACCAGGCCCCGGGTGGGCTGGTACACCACCACCAGTTCCACGCCCCGCTTCTTGAACGCGTCGTGCACTTGCTGCAGGCGTTTGTAGCCTGCCGGTGTGGTGCTGAACTCGGTACGCAGGTCTTCGCGGGTACGGAACAGCCAGTCACCCTTGGCCTGTACCAGCGTGGTGAAGTTCTGCTGGTAGCGTGTGGTGTAGCGGCTGGCGTCGTGTGCTTCGGGGCACAGCTGGCAGCAAGGCTCGGCAGTGAAGGTCGGCGCCTTGACCTCGTCGGCGCGCACACCCTGGCTGATGGCCAGGAGGGCGGCGGACAGGCCCAGCAGTTTCATCAAGTGTGGGGTCATGGTCTGGGCTTCCTTAATCGATCATTTCGGTCTGGCGTTCGACCGGGTCGATCAGCACGGCCTTCTGCTGGCGCACCAGCAGGTCGAGGATTTCGTCCTGGCGCTCGCCCAGGATGCCGTTGAGGCTGATGCCGTTGGATTTGCGCGGGGCGAGCATGGAGACTTTGTACAGCTCCACCGACAGCGGCGAATCGATCGAAAGAGGCCCCGAGCCGTTGGCCGCCAGCTCACCGCCGACCACGATCAGCGAGACCTTGGTGTCGAACGGGTCGAGGGCGATGTCACGGTCGGTGTCGGACAGGTCCTTGATGTGCCCGTACACGCCAACCAGGCCATTGGCCATGGCGACGTTCTCGTACAGGCGGATGTTGACGCTGTTGCGCACGCGGATGCCGTGGCGACGGTTGCTGATCAGCTTGTTGCCCCAGATCAGGTTGTCACCGCTTTCGTACAAAGTGATGCCGTCGGTGTGGTTACGGTAAATTTCGTTGTAGGCGATCAGGTTGTTGACGCTGTTACGGTCGATCACCACGCCCGAGAGCTTGTTGTCGTAGCTCTTGTTGTTGATGATCCAGCTGTCGTTGACCTCACGCGAGACGATGATCCCGTGCTTTTTCTTGGTGCCATACACCGTGTTGCCGGCGATGATCAGGCGGTGCGAACGGTCGTGCGGGTCGATGCCGTAGACGATGTTGTCGCGGTAGGTGCTGTCCTTGACCACGAAGTCCTGGGTCTCGTAGCAGTAGAACCCGTACCACATGTCACTGAATTCCGAGCCGATGATCCAGCCGGTGGGCTCCGGGCGGCCCATGCGCTTGGCCATGTTCGGGGTGTACTGCGAGATGCTCACACCGTACGACTTGGACTTGGCGTAGCCAAAACTGGCCATCTTGGTGTTGACGATGTACGTCTCGGTGCCGCCCCACGACAGCAGGAACGGGCGGAATTCATTGGGCGAGCGGAAGGTCGCCGGGCCGTTGTCCTTCTCGCGCCAGCCAGTGACCTGGGTGTCGCTGACGAACAGTTTGCCGTCATTGACCAGGAACGCGCCGCCCTCCTGGGACAGGCGCAGTTGCTTGACCTTGCCGTCGATCTCGAGGATGCCCTTGTGCCCGACCACGATCGGCAGGCGCGCCAGGTAAACACCTGGCTCGACTTCGCTGAGGTACTGCTTGGGCACCTTCTTGCTCAGTTCGACCAGGTCGACATGGCCGTCATCGACGAAGATTGCCTGGGGGATGCCGTGCTGGCGTTGTACCCACTCGGCAGCCTTGTTGTCGCCGCCGATGAATTCCTTGAGCGATTCTTCCTGCAGCATGCGGCGCACGCTGACCTTGCCCTTGTGGCTGCGGTCGATCTTTTTCTGCACAGCGGCGGCGGTGTAACCGCTCAGATCGGGCAGCTTGGGCGGGTCCATGTGCAACGGCTCGGTCGGTGCGCTGGACACGGTGTAGGTCTTGGCATGCTGCAGTTCCTTGGCGATCACCGCAGGTTCTGCGGCGACGGCCAGCCCTGAGGCCAGCAGCAGAGCGCTGGCCAGAAGGCTGTGACGTAAGTGCGGGTGAAGGTTCATTGCAGGTCCTCTACCGGCCTTAGAAGCGCCAGATCACGTCGACGAAGGCGCGGTGCATGTAGGAGTCCGCTTCCTTGCCATAGGCATCGCCGGGCTTGAACACACCGGCGCGCAGGCGCACCAGCGCGGACGGCTCGTCGATCGCCTGGCTCATCGAAGCAGGCAGCAGGCCCTGCTTGAAGTACTTGGTGACGACCACGTCCATTTCCTGGCCCAGGTCTTTCTCGCCGTTGACCAGCGGGCGGCTCACGCCGTTGTCGTTGACTGCAGCGTTGATGCCGCTGGAGCCGATGTTCTGCGAACCATCGACACGCCAGAACTTGTGGTAGATGAAGCTGGCGTCGTAGTCCTCGCGCAGTTGCCAGGAGGCGAACAGGGTGGCCGCCTGCAGGTTGCCCAGCTCGCCGCGGAAGGCCTCGCCGAAGCGGTGCACGCGCGAACGGGTGCCGGTGAAGTTGGAGCGGTTGCTCTCAAGGCCGGTCTGCTCGAAGTTGCTCGAACCGTCGTCGCCACCACCGCCGCTGCCGCGGGCATAGGCCGCGCCGACCTGCCAGTTCGGGTCCAGGCGCAGGCGGATGCCCAGGTCGGTGGCCCAGGCGTTGACGTCGCCGCTCTGCTTGCCGACGACGACCTGGTCGTCACCGACCAGCTGGCTGTTGAGCTTGTCGCGATCACCGGTCAGCCAAGTCAGGCTGCCCCAGTAGTTGACGGTGTGGTCGTTGCGCCAGTTGTAGGCGTCGCTGTTGGCTTCCAGGCCCAGCCAGGTGAGGTCGCCGGTGCGAGTCTTGTCCAGTGCGTCGATGGTTTCGCCCGGGCTTTTCAGGCTGCCGCTGTCATGGGTGTGGTGGGCGCGCAGGCCGACCCAGTGGCCGGGTGTCCACTGCGTGGCGACGTTACCGTAGATGTGCGTACGGTCTTCGTCTTCCGGGGCCAGCTCGGTCAGGTCGGTGCGGTATTCGCTGAAGCGTTGGGCCACACCCAGGTCAGCCTTGAGCAAGGTGGTGTCGAAGGTCCAGTTCAACGCTTCGATGTTGGTGTCGCGCCACATGCCGTCGTCGCTGCGCAGGCGTTGGCGACCAAGGCGCAGCTGCTCGCCCGGGTAAGCCGTGAGGCCGCTGTAGCCGACCCAGAACTCGCGCATGGCCAGGTAGCTTTTGTCGGGTTGGCGGCTGTCGTCACCGGTGTCGGTGGTGGTGCCGTCATCGTTCTGGCGCAGGGTGTCGGTTTCGATGGTGTCTGTGGCAGCAACGGCCTGGCCCATGGCGAAGGCACTCCAGTTGCCGCGCTCGCCGTATACCCAAGGGCGCAGGTCAAGGCCCAGGCCGTTGACGTCACCGCCGGAGCGGGTGCCCAGGTCGCGATCGTCTTCCGACTGGCCGGTGATCTTCACATCCAGGCCGAAGTTTTTCTGGGCGGTCATGTCGGCCAGGGTCGGGCAGGACCACAGCAGGGCGAAGCTCAGGCCGATGCCGGCTTTCACGAAGGGATTGAGCGTCATAGCGAGTCCTCACCGTCTACTTCTTTTTCGTCGTCTTGCAGGGCCTCGAGGGCCAGGGTGCCGCCTTGGGCCATGCTGCCGCGAGCCTGCTTTTCCTGCGTCAGCAGGCTTTGTGCCTGGCTGCGCTGGTCAGGCGTGAGCTGCTGGTCGAGTTGCTGCAGCAGCTCGGTGGACTGCGGCGTCGGATTGGCTTGCGAAAGCTGGGCGAATACCCAGGCGTTGCCCGGTTGTGGGCGAATGCCATGGCCTTCGCTGAACAGCTGGGCAAGGGCATAGTCGGCACTGTTCTGGCCGCCGCGGGCTGCGCTGAGCAGGTGATCGACGGCCTTTTGCGGCTCGACGTTGCCCAGGTAGCCACGGCGATACAGCTGGCCGAGGTAGTAGTGGGCGCTGACTTCGCCGGCCTCGGCAGCTGCCTGCAGGTGGTGTTCGGCCTTTTCGGCATCGGCGGGCAAGGTCTTGCCTTCGTAGTACAGGCGGCCCAGCAGCAGTTCGGCACGCGGCTGTTCGGCTTCGCGGCCCTTGTCGATGTAGGCCATCAGCTGGTCGGTGTCGCCCAGTTCCGGGAAGTCGTAGACCAGTTGCGCCAGGCTCACCCAGGAAGCCGGATTGGCCGGGGCGACCTGCTCCAGCAGCGCTTTGGCGGTTTTTTCGTCGGTCTGGCCCAGGCTACGGTCCGCCAGTACACGGGCAACGCTGTCGACCCGAGTGGCAGGCACCGCACCGCGGGCATAAGCGGATTTGAGCTGGCCGAGCAGGGCGGCTTGCTGGTCGGCCTGGCCGCGTTTCTGGTACACGGTGGCCAGCTCGACGTAGCAGATGTCGTTGGTGTTCAGCGCCGCCTTGCAGATCTTCTCGACTTCACCCAGGTGCTGGTCGTAGGTGCCCTGGGTGCGATACAGCAGCACCTGGGCCAGGCCCGCTTCCGGGTTACCGGCAGCGCGCCACTGGTCGATCTGCTGCTGTGCATTGATGTTGGGGAAACTCTGCGGGTAGGTCAGGTAGAGCATCGCCAGCGGGATCAGGGTATTGCCTTGGCCCTGCTTGGCGGCGAGCTTGAGCAGGGTCTGAGCTTCTTCGCGTTCGGCCTGGGTGCTGTCGGGCTTGGCCACCAGCAGGCGGCCGAGGCGTGCCTGGGCGCGTGGCGAGGTAGCCGCCGCAGCGCGATAAGTGGCCTCAGCTTCCTTGAGCTGCGAGGGATCGCGGGTAGCGACCTTGATGTCGGCCAGGCCTACTTGTGCGTCGCTGTAGCCCAGGTCAGCCAGGGCCTTGTAGTTGCGCTCGGCCAGCGCGGTGTCACCGCGCTTGAGGGCTTCGTTGGCCAGGCGCTGGTCAGGCAGGCCCGCACAGCCTGCCAGGGCGATCGCCGCGGCCAGGGCACAGAGGCCCAGGCTTGCGCTTTTCTTGTGGGGAATCATCGTTTGATCCTCTTACAGCCCACGGGCCACGGCTTTGTCGATCAGCCAGTTGAGCGAAGGGCCACGGTCGCTGCTGACCGATGCCGGGCGCCCGGCCAGCTCGGCAGGCAGGCCGCCGTCTGGTTTGATCTGCACGCGGATGTCGGACGCCAGGTTTTCGCTGTCGAGGCTGGCGCTGCTGACGATCTGGCCGGTGCGCACTTCGGTTTCGCCCGCCACCTGGAAGTTGACGCGGGTACCTGGCTTGACTTCGTCGAACTGGCGGTAGCTGAAGCGTGCCTCGACCATCGGGTTGCTGGTACGCGGGACCAGTTGGAAGATCGGCTGGCCCTTGGCGGCGTACTGGCCATCGTCCACCAGCTGGCGGGCGACTACGCAATCGCAGGGGCTGGTGAGGGTGCCGGAGAGTTGCTTGCCGAACAGTTCCTCGACCTTGGCCGGTTCCAGCTGCGAGTCGTCCAGGTGGCCTTTGAGCATGTCCAGCATGCTGGTGCTGAAGCTTGCCAGCGGCGCGCCCTTGACCACCATGCCACCGGGCTCGACCAGGCTGTTGACGGTGCCGTCACGCGGCATGGTGATGTTGGTGGTCGGCACTGCGACCACGCCGGCTTCGGCGTGGCTGACGAAGTACATGCCGTACAGCGATTTGGCGACGAAGCCGAAGGCGGCCACACCAACGACGAACACCCCGAGGGTCACGGTCACTGCCTTGAGGCGGCCGAAAGCGGACAGTCCGGAGCCGCCGTCCTTCTGTTTGCGCGCCTTGGTGAAGTTGTCGCGCTGCAGGGTGCTGAGCACGTCGCCGACGCTGATCAGTTCACCCGAAAGGTGGCTGGTGATGATGTGGCGCAGGGTGGCGATGTCGCGGGGTTCGAGGTTCTGGAACTGCGCACCGGTACGGCCATCGCTCGGGTTGCAGGAGCGCACCTGAAACTCGATGTCCATCGACAGGCCCAGGTTGTCGACCACGAACTGCAAGCGCCCGCGCAGTACCTGGCCGACCTGCAGCGGCTGCTTGGCGTAAAAGCTCAAGCCGCCTGCGGACAGGTCTTCGACCTTCACCTCATGGGTCTGGCGTTCGCCATCCAGGTAGCGCAGCTTGGCCGGGATGCGCACCCGGGCGTGCTGGCGCTGGGCTTCGGACTCATGCACGACATTGACGTTCACGGCGGTATTCATGGTGGTTTGTTCCTGTTAGTTCCGATCCGGGTTGGGCTCACACGACCATGAACAGCACAGCGACGAAGATGCTGGCAGCCGAGAAGGTCATGGTCCGCGAGGACCAGGTGTTGAACCATTGTTGAAAACTGGCGAGGTCGCGTTTCAGGGCAGTCGGTTGACGGGTCCAGGACTGCTTGTCGAGGCGGAAGAACACGTAGATCTTCATCAGTGCGCCGACGATCTGGTTGTAATAGAGGATCAGCGGATAGGCCGGGCCGACGTTGTGCCCCGAGCACAGCAGCATGATGGTGAGGATCAGGCGGGTGATGCCGATCCACAGCAGGTACACCAGCAGGAAGCCGAGGCCGAACTTGAGGCTGGCGATCACGGCCACGGTCAGGCCCAAGAGGCTGGTCCACATCGACACGCGCTGATCGAACAGCACGATGCTGGTGAACAGCCCCAGGCGGCGCATGCCCAAGCCCAGCGCGCGGGAGTTCTGCCGCAGGTTGTTGCCGTACCAGCGGTACATCAGTTTGCGGCTGGCCTTGAGGAAGCTCTTCTCCGGCGGGTGCTCGACCGTGTTGATGGCGGCGTCCGGCACGTAGAAGGTGTCGTAGCCAAGGCGCATCAGGCTGAACCAGCTGGACTTGTCGTCCCCGGTGAGGAACTTGAAGCGGCCCAGGCGCCAGTGCATCAGCGAGTCGCTTTCGACGTCGGCGATGAACTCGGGGTTGGTCACAACGCTGGCACGGAACATCGACATGCGCCCGGTCATGGTCAGCACGCGCTTGCTCAGGGCCATCGAGCACATGTTGATGTGGCGCTGGGCGAAGCGCAGCTTGTGCCACTCGCTCATGATGTAGCCACCGCGCACTTCGCAGAACTCGTTGGTGGTCAGGCCACCGACGTTCGGGTACAGCTTGAACCACGGTACGGTCTTGCGAACCACGCCTTCGGCCAGCACGGTATCGCCGTCGATCACCGCGACAACGGCGTTCTCATCCGGCAGCATCCGCGAGATGGCGCGAAAGCCGTACGCCAGGCCATCACGCTTGCCGGTCCCGGCGATGCGCACGATGTCCAGCTTCACGTGGGCGGGCGGGTTGTATTTGGCCCACAGGCTCTTTACCAGCAGTTCATCGGACATTTCCACCAGCGAACAGACCACGGTGGTGGGGAAGCCGCAATCGATCGCTTCACGGATCACTGAGCTGTACACCTGGGCAGTGGTCAACGCTTCGATGCGAAAGCTGGTGACCATCAGGTACACGTGCGACGGGTCGGCCGCGCTGCCCATCTTCTGCACCTTGCGGCGCAGGTAGGGGTACACGCCGTAAAGGAAGATCATGCCGCGAATGAAATGGGTGGCGCCCATGGAGTAGCGCCAGATGCCGACTGCGCCGACCAGGAAGATGAAGTGCTTGGACTGTGAGTCGAAGATTTCGGCCGGCAAGGCCAGGGCGATCAACATGAGCAGGCTCATGTAGAGCAGCCAACCGGCGCACTGCAGCAGCACTGTCTGTAGCCTTTGCATGTTCAGCATCCGTCGAGAATTCTGGGAAAAGGGCAGCGCAGGAGGCCTGCGCTGCCTGGCTGCTGGCTTACCAGCAGATGCCTTCGGTACGGCTGGTGTTGCAGGTCGGTTTGTTCATGAAACCGACCAGGTCGATCACTTGCTTGCCTTCTGGCGCTTGTTCGGCCAGGGCGCGGAACTGCTCGTCACGGTTGCCCAGGACGATGATGTCGGCGTTGTCGATGACCTTCTGGAAGTTGGCGTTGAGCAGCGACGAGACGTGCGGGATCTTCGACTCGATGTACTCTTTGTTCGCGCCGTGAACACGGGCGTACTCGACGTTCTCGTCGTAGATGTCCAGTTGGTAGCCTTTGCCGATCAGGCGCTCGGCCAACTCCACCAGCGGGCTTTCACGCAGGTCGTCGGTACCGGCCTTGAAGCTCAGGCCCAGCAAGGCGACCTTGCGCTTGTCGTGGGCTTCGATCAGTTCGAAGGCGTTCTGCACCTGCGATTCGTTGCTGCGCATCAGCGAGTCGAGCAGTGGCGCCCGTACGTCGAGGCTGGCGGCACGGTAGGTGAGGGCGCGCACGTCCTTGGGCAGGCACGAGCCGCCGAAGGCGAAGCCAGGGCGCATGTAGTACTGCGACAGGTTCAGCACCTTGTCCTGGCAGACCACGTCCATCACGTCGCGGCCATCGACGCCGACCGCCTTGGCGATGTTGCCGATTTCGTTGGCGAAGGTGACCTTGGTGGCGTGCCAGACGTTGCAGGTGTACTTGATCATCTCGGCGACTTCGATCGGCTTGCGGATGACCGGTGCATCGAGTTCTTCGTACAGGCTTTGCAGGACGTCGCCGCTGGCGCTGTCCAGTTCGCCGATGACAGTCATCGGTGGGTGGTCATAATCCTTGATCGCGGTGCTTTCACGCAGGAACTCGGGGTTGACCGCGACGCCGAAGTCGACGCCGGCTTTCTTGCCCGAGCAGTCTTCGAGAATCGGGATGACCACGTTCTTGACCGTGCCTGGCAGCACGGTGCTGCGCACCACGATGGTGTGGCGGCGAGTGGTGTCACGCAGGACGTAGCCGATTTCGCGGCAGACCGACTCGATGTATTCCAGGCCCAGGTCGCCATTTTTCTTGCTTGGGGTACCGACGCAGATCATCGACACGTCGCTGGCGCGGATGGCCTCGGCGAAGTCGGTGGTGCCACGCAGGCGGCCGTTGGCGATGCCCTGCTGCAGCAGTGCTTCCAGGCCAGGTTCGACGATGGGCGACTTGCCCTGGTTGATCAGGTCGATCTTGGTGCTGGACACGTCCACACCAATCACGTCATGGCCTCGCGCCGTCAGGCAACCTGCACAGACCGCACCCACATAACCCAAACCAAAGATGCTGATACGCATCGCTATCACCTCATGTGTTTATCACGCCAGCTCTTCCGGGAAGAGCCGGACCGGGTTGATTAACAACAGTTTTAGGGCGCACGGATCCCATGGCGAATGCACACTTCACCGAGCGCAGGCATGAATAAATCCGGAGCGCACAACGTTGTGCACTCAAAGTTGGCAGTCAAAGGCCAGTAATTAATAGGCGTGCCCTGAAATGCAGCCGTCTTTATTGCAAAGCGCTACTTGGCGCGTTGCTGTGCTTGTTCTTTCAAGTGGAAAAATCCTTTGAAATCAACCACTAGGACGATTCTTTAGGGGCGCGTCTCTCCTGCTGGGCAGGGCCTACGGGAGTACCCGTGGCATCTGTTAAAAGTTTCGGAGCCGCTATTGGTTCGCGGCTGCTTGTCATCTGTAAGTCATCTCTCACACCGCACAGGCATGAAATTCGTTACGGCACTATGAGCGATGCGTCACAGAAGAAGTTCCTGGGTGGGTTTCGCCTCGATGAAAGATTTCTAAATAATTCTTCAGTGGCGAATACTTTCAAACTGATAGCACGCCTTAGGCGCACCCCTGTATATAAAGGGCGAAATCCGGGTGAGATATTTTTGTGCCAGCACCGAAAAATTTTTTTCAAAATTCGTCAAAAAACTACGAATGGGCTTATGACGGTTTGCGATAACAGCTCGTATGCCGATTTTTTGGCGCTGGTTTGTTGGCATGGTGGCTGCGTGATCCCTGCTTCAGTGTGGTGCGGGTTCACATTCAGAAATATTCAAAGCCATGCGAAAGCTAAGGTTTTTCCGGGGCTGGTCGTTAACA
The DNA here is from genome assembly GCF_047456185.1 of Pseudomonas sp. BNK-30. NCBI lineage: Bacteria > Pseudomonadati > Pseudomonadota > Gammaproteobacteria > Pseudomonadales > Pseudomonadaceae > Pseudomonas > Pseudomonas sp. BNK-30. Next base: position 3,827,478 of record NZ_CP179904.1, on the reverse strand, counting down.
CCCTTGGACGCCCCTATTCGGAGCTGTCCATGAACGACGGAGCGTCTTGGGCAGCCTGAGGCCACTGGCCATCAGGGGCGTCTCATCCTTAATCACATGGAAGAGACGAGATCACGCTAATGAAAAAGACATCGCAGATTGTGCTTGCCACCGTATCGCTGCTTGCCGCCGGCCTGGCGCAGGCGGGGCCGCCCGTTGAAGTGACCATCAAAAACCTCGGCGCTCAGCCCGCGGTCATGAAACTGGTAACCTCAAATGAGAGCAGCACCTATCAGATCGCCAACCCTAAACCCTCCAATACGATTCCAGCCTCATCTTCCACCTTCATGCGCGTGCAGCGGTTGGTAAGCCCGGACGTAAATGGTGCGATGGTGCGCTACACCATTGGCAGCAAGACGTGTGCTTTTGGCACCACATTTCAGATGCGTATGTTACCGGGGGGAATCAAGCAGCCCCAGTGGACCAAAACTGCAACGCCAAGTGGCGGGGCAACGTGCACGGCGACTATTACGAGTACATCCGCTGACTTCGCATGGAAAGTTGAATTCACGATGAGGTGAGTGGCGTTTCAGTCTTCTTCTCAACGTCTGCACTTTGCCGGTATGCGCCGGCGAAGTGTAATTGAAGTATTTGTGCGAAAGGCGGGTGCTGCATCAGCAGCAGGAGTTATGTATATGGATGGAGTCAATGGTCGTGGGGTATATAAAAGCCAGGTTGGCACGGCTCTAACTGTCAGGCGTGTAGAGGAGTCTGACCTTGTAGACGCGCAGAAAATAGACAGCAAAACGGGGAATGGCGAAGAAAAAATTTCGAGCCTGGCTAAACAGTTGAGCGCTGCTGCCGAGCGTGCGGCGTTGCGTGATAGCCAGCTCTCCCGTAGTGAGCTGGCAGACCTTGCAGCCAGCATTCTTGACCGGTTGGGAGGGCTTTCATATTCCTTGGCGAAAGACTTTTATGATTCACAGCTACCGGATACGGATAATTCCGAGTTGCTGGCGCGTGCGCGCCAAGCCAATGATTTTGCAAGTGGCAAAGGTAGCAACCCATTCAAGGGTTTTAGTCGCGAGCAGCTAAGCCTGATCATTTACGATGAAAGCGGGGCTTTCACGGTGAGTGAGCGGCGTGCTGCAATGTTCGAAAAAACAGACCAGCATAACCAGTGGGCACAATCAATAAGCGGCAAGATGAATGCTGAATATCAGCGAACGGGCCGAATTGATGAAGGGTTGCATGAGATTCTGGACTTTTATAATGCTCTACCGCCCATTGAAGTTGCCGAATATGGGAACTATGAGGCCGATATCATGATGCAGTTGTCGCAGCATGAAGTGCCGCAGCCGGAGTTTGATACTTCGTTGATCGACATGCTGGCAAAGGAGTGGAAATCGGCACGAAGCGATCAAGCGAAAGCACTCGACTCGCAGAGCGACGCTGCATTTCAGGGTGAGAATGGGGGGGGCAAGGCATGAACCCGATAGTCTGCGTGAACGGTATCGCGCGCATTCTGGGCTGCCAGCCAGTCCTGCAAGATGTCTCTTTGTCCATCCCCCGCGGCCAGACCTGCGCCATCATCGGCCCTTCCGGCTCGGGCAAAAGTACCTTGCTCAACCTGATCGGCCTGCTCGACCAGCCTTGCCGTGGCCAGATAGTGCTGGCTGGCCGGGACATGACCGCCGCCACCGCCGACCAGCGCGCAATCATGCGTAATCGCCTGCTGGGTTTCATCTTCCAGAGCTTCAACCTGCTGCCGCGCCTGACTGCGCTGGACAACGTCGCTTTGCCGTTGAGTTACCGAGGCATCGGGCGGGTAGCGGCACGCCAGGCGGCACAGCAGCAACTGGAGGCGGTCGGGCTAGGTCAGTGGGCGCAGCACCTGCCTGCCGACTTGTCCGGTGGCCAGCGGCAACGGGTCGCCATCGCCCGGGCGCTGGTGACGGAGCCTGCGTTGCTGCTGGCCGATGAGCCGACCGGTAATCTCGATGGCGCCACGGCCGAGGGTATCGCAGCGCTGTTACTGGCGCTCAATCGTGAGCGGGGCGTGACCTTGCTGATGGTCACCCACGACCCTGCCATGGCGCGGCGCATGGACCGTTGCATCGAGGTGCGCAACGGTGGGGCCTTTGATGCCTGAGGCCTATGGCCCTTCGTGGCCGCAGCGCTTGAGCGAGGCGTTGGCCAGCTTGCGTCAGGCAGGCCCCCGCGCCTGGCTGGCGCTGATCGGCATCGCTGTGGGGTGCGCTGCGCTGGTGGCCTAGCTCAATATCGGCCACAGCGCCACGCAGCATGCTCGGCAGCTGTATCGAGGCATGGGCAGTGAACTGCTGGTCGCCAATCTGCAACGCCCTGCTGAAGTTGCAGCACCAGTGGCACTGGACCTGTCAGTACTGCCAGCGTCCATTCGTGCCGCTGCGCCATTGCTGGTTTCTGTGGCCACAGTGCAATTCGCAGGCAAGCGCCAGGAGACCCTGGTCGGCGCAAGCACGCTGCAACTGGCGCAAGTGCTGGACCTGCAAGCCAGCCAGGGCCGCTTGTTGTCCGCCTACGACGATGACACCACTCACGTATTGCTGGGGGCCACACTGGCCCGGCAACTGGGTGCGCGAGTGGGCGATCGTCTGCAGTCGGGCCGCTACCTGTTTGAGGTGGTTGGCGTGCTTGCGCAGCGGGGTTACAACCCGATGCTGCCAATACAGGTCGACGATGTTCTGTTGATGCCCTTGCCGGGAATGCGTCGCCTGGGCGCTGCGCCCGAGGTGGGGACGGTGCTTGCACGCGGGCATGATGTCGCGGTGTTGACGGGCACGGCGCAGGCGCTGACTGACTACCTGGCTGCACGATTGCCAGGTTACGAGGTCGACGTGCAACTGCCACAGCAGCTGCTGGAAGGGATGGCTAACCAGTCACGGATGTTCACGTGGGTGCTCGCCGGGTTCGCCGGTATCGCATTGCTGTTGGGTGGGGTCGGGGTGATGAATGTGATGCTGATGAGCGTTGCGCAGCGCCGTCGCGAGATCGGCGTGCGCTTGGCGCTGGGCGCACGCACCCGCGATATTGCCTGGTTGTTCCTGCTCGAAGCGCTGTTGCTGGCGGTTGGCGGAGCGTTGCTCGGAACACTGGTGGGGCTAGCGGCGAGCTGGGGCTTTGCCCTGGTGTCAGGCTGGCGCTATGCGCTGGATGCGTCATCGATAGCGCTGGGCATGGGCAGCGCGTTGGCGCTCGGCCTTTTCTTCGGCTTGCAACCGGCACTGGCGGCGGCGCACCTGCAACCTGTATTGGCGTTGCGCGATGACTAGATGGCTCGTTTTTCTGTGCTTGGCGCTGCTGGGCGGTGCCGTACTGGCTGCTGATCCGCTGCAGCTGCCGCGTTCGGACCAGGGCTTTGCGGTGTCGGCCACTGCCTGGGCGGCCAGCGGGGGCGCCGAGGTATCGCTGGAGCTGGCCGATGCCGTTGCCTTGGCCCTGCGCGACAACCGCGCCGTCCGCAGTGCTTATCTTGAGCGCATCGCGCAGAAATTCGACCTGCGCGTGGCGCGTGATCACTATGCCCCGCAGCTGTCATTCAAGGCACGCTACCTTGGCAATCGCAACAGTGATGACCACTACCGCGAAGTCCAGCTCGCTCCGGCGGCGAGCCTGCTCACGCCCTACGGCACACGGCTGAGCCTGGACTGGGCGTACGGCCAGACACGCGCCGACAGGGCTGGCGTACATTACCGTGATGGCGCCAACCTGATGGTGATTCAGCCGCTGCTGCGCGGTGCCGGGCGCGAGGTGGCCAGTGCACCGCTACGCCAGGCGCTGCTGGCCGAGCAACTAAACCGGCTGGTGCTCAAAGACCGCGTGGCTGAAGTGATCACGCGTACCATCCTGCACTATCGCGAACTGCTTCACGCCCAGGAGCAGTTGCACATTGCCCAGCAGGCGCTGGCCCGGGCGCAGCAGTTGGTAGAGGTGAACCAGGCGCTGATCGCTGCCGGGCGCATGGCCGCATTCGACAAGGTTCAGGCCGAAGCCGAGGTGGCTGGGCAGGAGTTGGCGCTCGAAAGCAGCCGTAATCAGCTCCACGCAAGCCGGCTGGCGTTGGCCCAGGTGTTGGCAGTGGACCTGGCCACCCCTTTGCGAGCAGTGGAAAAGGTCCACGTCCAGCGCTTGCAGGTCGATACTGCGCAGGCACTGACCCAAGCCGAAGCGCTGCAGCCTGCGTATCTGATGCAGGTGATCACGGGTGAGCAGGCGTTGATTGAGCTGCAGGTGGCACGCAATGAGCAATGGTGGGACGTGTCGCTGGTCGGCGGGGCCAGCCAGACGCGCCAGCGCCCTGGCAACCAGGCCGGCTGGGAGCACTATGTAGGGCTGGAGCTGGAAATACCGCTTGGAGACCTGAGCCGGCGTCAGGCCGAGGTACGTGCCCGCGTGGCGGTCGAAAGGCAGCAGGTCAGCCTGGCCGAGGCGCGCCAGCAACTCCAGCGCGATGTGTTGACTGCAGTGCGCGATTCCCAGGTGCGTTGGCGCCAGCTGGAAATTGCCGCACGGGCGCTGGCGCTATCGCGGCGCAAACTGGAGATAGAACAGGAAAAACTCGCCGTCGGACGCTCGAGCAATTTCCAGGTGCTCAGCTTCGAGAGCGATTTGCGCCATGCGCAGAGCGTCGAACTGGATGCCAGAATTGCCTACCTCAATGGCCAGGCTGAACTCGACCGGACACTGGGTACCACGCTGGAAAGCTGGGCTGTGGCGCTCAATGATTAGGTGGCGGTTGCTGTTGTGGCTGCTGGCGTGGCCGGCAGCGTGGCTCCTGTGGCAAGCCTGGCCTGCTAGCCAGGGACAGGATGTCGCGGCGCGCTGGTTGTGGGTTGAGCCGCAGCGGCTGGAAAGCCGGGTGGGCCTGGTCGGCAGGGTCCAGGCGGTCCGCCAGCAGATCCAGGCTGCGCCATTCGACGGGGTGGTCGCCGAAGTGGAGGTGGAGCCAGGGCAGCGGGTGGCGCCAGGCCAGCCACTGTTCAGGCTCGATACCGCACAACTGGATGTACAGATACGCCAGGCCGAGGCCGAGTGGCTCAAGGCGCGGACTAGCGTGCGCCTGCTGCAGGGTTGGCAAACCGGGCCGCAGGTGGCCCGTGCGCGCCGCGCGATGTTCGGCGCCCGGGGGGCTTTGGCAGCCAGCGAGGGCGCGCTGGCAGACACACGACGCCTGTTCGAGCGGGGGATCGTCGCCCGCATCGAGGTCGACAGCCTGGCGCAGCAGGTAGTCGCTCAGCGCGAGGCACTGCAAGATGCCGAACAGGAGCTGAGCCTGGTGCGCGAACGCGGGCGAGGCGATGAGCTGCGCATTGCACAGATGGCGCTGGCTAATACCCACGCCCGCTGGCAGGCGATGCTGGCCCAGCGTGAGCGCAGGGTGGTCAGGGCGCCTTTTGCGGCCTTGGTGGTGCGTGCCGACAACGCCGGGGGCGGTGCCTCACGGCACCTGCAAGCGGGCCAGCAGGTGAGCCAGGGCGCGCCTTTGCTGACGTTGGTCGACCTGAGCCAGCTGCAGGTGCTTGCCGCAGTCCAGGAGCATGATCTGGATAGGCTGCGCGAAGGGCTGGAGGTCGAGGTCATCATCGCCGGTCAGCCACTTGCCGGCCAGGTGCAACGCGTTGCCCTTCAGGCCAGGGACGATGAAGGGCAGGGGGCCTGGTACGACGTGCGGGTGGCCTTGGAAATACCGAGGGAGCCGCCGACACCATTGTTGCGCCTTGGGATGACGGCGCAATTGACAGTGATCGCGCACAGAGCGGAACAGGGCATTGCGGTACCGGCAGAGGCGCTGCAGGTGGATGAGGCGGGGCAGGCTTACGTGGTTTACCGGGCTACGGCAGATCGACAGGGGCGCAAGGTACCGGTCACGGCAGGTGTCGCGGTAGCGCAGGGGGTCGAGGTGGTGGGGCTATCGGCGGGTTATGTACGAATTCCGTAAGGGGCCGCTGTGCGGCCCGGTCGGTTGTCACAGATCCAGGGACCAGGGCTTGGCGGTGGTGCAGGCACTCACTCGGCCGGATGATCGCGCAAGAACACCAGGTGATCAGGCTTGGACTGTTCGGCGCTGTAGTAGTAGCCCTGTACATCGAACTGCTTGAGCTGCTGCGGGTCATTGACCCGTTCCTGGATCACGAAGCGGCTCATCATGCCGCGGGCTTTCTTGGCGTAGAAACTGATGATCTTGTACTGGCCGTTCTTCAGGTCCTTGAAGTCGACGTTGATTACCCGGCCTTTCAGGGCGCTGCGTTTCACCGCGCTGAAATACTCGTTGCTGGCCAGGTTCAACAGCAGGTCATCGCCCTGCTCGGTCAGCGCCTGGTTCAGCCATTGGCTGATACGCGTGCCCCAGAAGGCATACAGGTCCTTGCCACGGGCATTGGCCAGCTTGGTACCCATTTCCAGGCGGTAGGGCTGCATCAGGTCGAGCGGGCGCAGCAGGCCGTACAGGCCGGAAAGCATGCGCAGGTGCTGCTGGGCGTAGGTGAAGTCGTCTTCGCTCAGGTTTTCGGCGTCCAGCCCGGTATACACGTCACCCTTGAAGGCCAGCAGGGCCTGCTTGGCATTTGCCGGCGTGAAGTCTGGCGTCCAGCTGCCAAAGCGGGCGGCGTTGAGGCCGGCGAGTTTGTCCGACAGGTGCATCAGCTCGCTGATCTGCGCCGGTGACAGCTCACGCAGTTGCACGATCAGCTCCTGGGAGTCGTCCAGGTACTGGGGCAGGGTAAAACGCTCGGTCACCGGTGGGGTGTCGTAATCGAGGGTCTTGGCGGGGGAAATCACCGTCAGCATCGGGTCGGCTCCTGGAATCGTTGCCGGGGATTCTACGGACTGAAGGGGGGAACGCCAAACTATGGCGACAATAGTCACAGACCATCGGATGAGCAGGCGCTATAGTGCGCGTTTCGCTGTGACGGAGAGACCGATCGTGCGCATTGCCGGTGTCTTGCTGGCCTCACTCCTGAGCCTGGCCGCCCAAGCCGCCCCTATCCCCCCCGCCAGCCTGGATCGCAGCCTGTGGCCCGAACAGTTGGACAGCCCTGCATTGTTCGATGTCGCCTCGCGCGCAGAGATCCTGTCGTTTGCCCAGGTGCTGCACGAAAGTGAGCTGCTCGACGATGGGGCGCTGGCTGCGCGCCTGGGCTTGCGGCAGATCAACCTGCAGAAGGTCCGGGCGCTGCGGGCGCGCATGTGGCAGCGTTTGTGGCAGGGCTACCAGCAGGCCCAACGCAGCTGCGAGCAGGATGCCTCGTTCTGCTACGTGGTGGAGTCCATGGCCGATTTGCGCACAAGGGCTGCGACGTTCGCTACCGATGTCGGCACCTTCTATACCGGCTGGGTCGAACCAAGCCACCAGTTCCATGTGCGCTACCTGGATGAGCAACTGCGCAAGGCGGCGCTGTTGCCGCAGATCACTAGCGAGGTCGAACGCCTGTCCAATCGTGAGCGCAGCGGCGATGAGCTGAACGACCGCATGTTCCTGCTGACCTTTGTGGGTGGGCCCGGCCCCCAGGGCAGCGCGACCGACACGCTGACCGCTTACCTGCGCAAGCAGAAGATGCAGGGCACCTTCTTTGTACTGGGCAACCGCTTGCAGCAGCGCCGTGACGCTGGAGCGGCCGGTGCGCTGGGGCAGCTCTATGATGGCCAGTGCGTGGGGCTTCAGGGGTGGGAGTATCGCTCGCATGCGCAGTGGAATGGCTGGCAGGATTCGCTCAGGCGCAGCCAGGCGCGGGTCCAGGCCGACCTGCCTGAGCAGTATGTGCCGTTGTTCCGCCCGCCCTATGGCCAGCGCCGGGCCGATGGCGAGGCATTCATGGCCAGCCAGCAGCTGCGGGTGTCGCTGTGGGATATCGACGCACAGGATGACGGCCCGTTGACAGCCCAAGCCTCGGCCCAGCGGGTGGTGACCTTGATGCTGCTGTGGCGCAAGGGCGTGATCCAGTTCCATGACAGCCTGCCCAAGGCGCAGCCGGCGGTGCAATGGTTGCTGGAACATACCGCGCAAAGCGGCATTGGCTGGGAGGATTGCCGTGAATACGGCTATCAGGAATAACGGGTCTGACTTCTGACTGTAGTCCCGTCTGGGTCCATCGCCAAGTCCTGTTCGTCAATCGGAAAAATAAACTTCACCAACACGTAAAAATGCTTTTTTTAGTCATGCTTTTTGCGGTATGAAGAAACCAGACAGCCGATTCCTGCAGCACAGGTGGCGTCATCCGAGCCCACCTTGCCAGGTTCACTTCCCGCCCGTAGCAACGCGGATACGGGGAGAACGGCAGTCACTCTGCGGCGCAGCAGACCGCGCCGTGTGGCTTCGACATAAGGTGACCGAGTATGGATGACCAAGGACGCAACCCTTCCTCCAGCAAGCCAATCCTCTATGTGCTCGATACCAACGTCCTGATTCACGACCCCAACGCACTTCTCAACTTCGAGGAGCACCACGTCGCCCTTCCGATGACGGTGCTGGAGGAACTCGACAAGCTCAAGACCGGTAAACAGTCCATCGCCGCCGAATGTCGCCAGGCCATCCGCCTGATCGACCAGACCCTCGGTGACGCCTCGCCCAGCGATGTCGAGCAGGGCGTACCCATACAGCGTGGCAAGAGTGGGCCCAAGGGCTTCCTTTCGATCCTGATGAGCCCACGCAACGAACCCAACCGGCTGCTGCCGGAGAACCTCAACGACAACATCATCATCAACCAGTTGCTGGAACTTCGGGCCAAACGTGCCGACCTGGACGTGGTGCTGGTAACCAAAGACATCAACATGCGCCTTAAGGCGCGGGCCTGCGGTATCGCGGCCGAAGATTACAGCACCGACCAGCTGGTCGATGACGTCTCGCTGCTTTCCAAGGGCTACCACTCGGTCACCGGTTCGTTCTGGGACCGTGTCAGCAAGGTCGATACCCGTCAGGAGCGGGGCCGAACCTGGCACCGGGTGCAACTGATCGACAACCTGCCGGCAGTGCATGTCAACGAGTTCATCATCGATGAGCAAGGGTTCGTCGGCTGGATCAAGGGCATCCGCGAAGATGAACTGCTGCTGCTCGACCTGCACCAGGAGCCACTGCTGCACCAGGAGGCCTGGGGCCTCAAACCGCGGGATATCCATCAAAGCCTGGCGCTGTTCGCGTTGCTCGACCCGGATATCCACCTGGTCAACCTGACCGGCGCCGCCGGCTCCGGCAAGACTATCCTGGCGCTGGCAGCGGCTATCGAGCAGACCATGGTCAGCAAGCGTTACCGCCGTATCATCGCCACCCGCAGCGTGCAGGGGCTGGACCAGGAAATCGGTTTCCTGCCGGGGACCGAAGCCGAGAAAATGGAACCCTGGTTGGGTGCGATCACCGACAACCTCGAAGCGTTGCACATGGATGACGAGAGCACCCACGGCAGTGTCGAGTACATCCTCGAGCGGGTCCCGCTGCAGTTCAAATCGCTGAACTACATCCGGGGCCGCAGCTTCCAGCAGAGCCTGATCCTGATCGACGAGTGCCAGAACCTGACGCCGCACCAGATGAAAACCATCATCACCCGTGCCGGCTCTGGTTCCAAGGTGGTCTGCCTGGGCAACCTGGCGCAGATCGACACCCCCTATCTGTCCGCGACCAGTTCGGGCCTGACCTACCTGACCGAACGCTTCAAGGACTTCCCCCACGGCGTGCACATCACCTTGCAAGGTGTACCGCGCTCGGTGCTGGCCGAGTACGCCGAGTCGCATCTGTAACCTCTCGAACCGGGCGGTGCGCCGCCCGGTTTTTTCCACTGCTCAAACCTGACCCACAGGTTTACACTCTGTGTTCCCTTCACAGGAGCAGAGCAGTGCTGACACATCTTGATTCCCAGGGGCGGGCCAACATGGTCGACGTCACTGAAAAGGCCGTGACCGAGCGCGAGGCCACCGCTGAGGCGCGCGTGCGGATGTTGCCGCAGACCTTGCAGATGATCGTCGAGGGTGAGCACCCCAAGGGCGATGTGTTCGCCGTGGCGCGTATCGCCGGCATTCAGGCGGCGAAGAAGACCAGCGACCTGATTCCGTTGTGCCACCCTTTGATGCTCACCAGCGTCAAGGTCGAACTCAGCGCAGAAGGCACGGATGTGGTGCGCATCGTCGCGCGCTGCAAGCTGGCCGGACAGACCGGTGTGGAGATGGAAGCATTGACCGCTGCCAGCGTCGCGGCGCTGACGATCTATGACATGTGCAAGGCCGTGGACAAGGGTATGGTCATCGAGCAGGTGCGCCTGCTGGAAAAGCTCGGTGGCAAAAGCGGCCACTACAAGGTGGATGCGTGATGAACGTGAAAGTGATGTATTTCGCCCGTTACCGTGAGTTGCTTGGTGTGGATGCCGAGCGCCTGGAGGGCGACTTCAAGGTGCTTGACGATGTACGCCAGGCCCTGGTGGCCAAGGGTGGGCAGTACCAGGTGCTGGCCGAGCAGAACCTGATGTGCGCGCGCAACGAAGAGCTGTGCAGGCTCGATGAGCCGCTGGAAGCGGGCGATGAGGTGGCGTTCTTCCCACCGGTGACCGGAGGCTGAGCATGGCAGTGCGAGTGCAGGATGGCGCGTTCGACCCCGGGGTCGAGGTCAATGCCATGCATGCCGCCAATGTTGGCGTGGGCGCGGTGGTCGGGTTCGTTGGTTACGTGCGCGATTTCAATGATGGCCGGGACGTGGCCGGGATGTTCCTGGAGCATTACCCTGGCATGACCGAGAAGGCTTTGGCGAAGATCGTGGTCGAGGCCGAGCAGCGCTGGCCGTTGCTGAAGGTTGAAGTGCTGCATCGCATTGGTGCGCTGGAGCCTGGGGAGCCGATCGTGTTCGTGGGGGTGGCCAGTGCCCATCGGCAGGCGGCTTTCGATGCCTGCAATTTCATCATGGATTACCTGAAGACTCGTGCGCCGTTCTGGAAGAAGGAGAATACCCAGGAGGGCCCGCGCTGGGTCGAAGGCAGGCAGAGTGATCAGGATGCGGCGGGGCGCTGGTAAGGTCTGATCGATTGGCCGGGGCTTTGCCCCGGATCGCCGGCAAGCCGGCTCCCACTGGGTTTGCGCTGAGCTTGAGAGCAGCGGGGTACCTGTAGGAGCCGGCTTGCCGGCGATAGGGCCGGTAAATCCGATGCAAGACTCAGTGCAGTTCTCGTTGCGACCAACTGCGGCGCATGGGCTGCAAAGCAGCCCCGCATCAATGGTGTTTGCGCGGCACCGGTGTAAGCAGCTCGTCCGGTGGCATCTCGCACTTGATCTTGCGCCCCAGCAACTCTTCGATCGCCGGCAACTGGTAGGAGTCATCCTCGCCGGCAAAGCTGATCGACACGCCACTGGTGCCGGCACGGCCCGTGCGGCCGATGCGGTGCACGTAGTCATCCGGGTCTTCCGGCAGAGTGAAGTTGATCACATGGCTGATGCCGTCGATGTGAATGCCTCGCCCCGCCACGTCGGTGGCCACCAGCACGGTAATCCGGCCCTCGCGGAAGCTTTCCAGGGTACGTATGCGCTTGTGCTGCGGCACATCGCCCGACAGCTGGGCGGCATTGATACCGTCGCGCACCAGTTTTTCCTCGATACGCCGCACTTCGTCCTTGCGGTTGGCGAACACCATCACCCGTTCCCACTTGTTCTGGGTCACCAGGTTGTACAGCAGCTTGTACTTGTCGCTGCCCGCCACTGCGAACACGTGCTGTTCGACGGTTTCGCTGGCGACATTCTCCGGCTCGATCTCGACGATCGCAGGGTCGGTGGTCCACTGCTTGGCCAGGTTCATCACGTCGTCGGTGAAGGTGGCAGAGAACAGCAGGGTCTGGCGCTCGCTCTTGGGCGGGGTCTGGCGGATGATCTGCCGTACCTGCGGGATGAAGCCCATGTCCAGCATGCGGTCGGCTTCGTCCAGCACCATCACCTCGACCATGTCCAGGTGCACATCGCCCCGCTGGTTGAAGTCCAGCAGGCGGCCAGGGGTAGCCACCAGGATGTCACAATGGCGCGCTTCGAGCGCCTTGAGCTGCTTGTCGAAGTCCATGCCGCCGACGAAGGTCATGACGTTCAGGCCGGTGTATTTGGTCAGGGCGGCGGCGTCCTTGGCGATCTGTACCACCAGCTCGCGGGTTGGCGCGATGATCAGTGCACGCGGCTCGCCCATGTAGCGCTCTTTGGGCGGCGGCGTCTGCTGCAACTGAGAGATGATCGAGATGAGGAACGCGGCGGTCTTGCCGGTGCCGGTCTGCGCGCGCCCGATGGCGTCCTGGCCACGCAGGGTGTGGCCCAGCACCTGGGCCTGAATCGGCGTGCAGTACGGGAAGCCCAGGTCATGGATGGCGTGCATCAGCTCGTTGGAGAGCTTGAAGTCGTGGAAGCGGGTCTTGCCTTCCTGCGGTTCGACCACGAAGTCTTCCGGCTTCCACAGGCTGGCCTGGGGTTTGGGCTTGCGTTCGCGGCGCGGCTTGTCCATGGCCGGTTGCTCGGCAACGGGCGCGGCTGCAGGCATCTGGGCCTTGGCGGCGGGTTTGGTGCGCGGCGTGGAGGGCTGCGGCTCGGGCTGAGCCATGGGGGCCGCAGGCGGGGTGATGCTGGCAGCAGGAGCGGCGGCCTGAGGTGCCGGGTCTCCCTTGCCGAATATTTTCTTGAGTGCCTTGAGCACGATCGTCTCATCAACTGATTTAGGAATGTACGCCGGGCAGTGTAATGCAAGATCTGGGCGCGGCGTAGCGGAATGCGCCCACAACTACAAGAGAGCCTGCCTATTGCAGTTGCTTGCTCAGCCAGTCGTGGATATCGCTCAGCTCTGCCACCACCACCTCGTGTTCCATTGGGTATTCCTGCCACCGCGCGGCCACGCCCCAGGTGTTCAGGTACTCGAAGGCGGTGCGGCCCATGGAGGGGATCACCACCGGGTCGTGCACGCCGTGCAGGCACAGGGCGGGGGTACGTTGCTGGCAGGCGCTCAACTGATGGCCGTCGTTGAAGGTTGGTGCATAGGTAGACAGTGCGATCACGCCGCCCAGTGCTTCTTGCCACTTTATATAAGCAGTGTGCAGCACCACGGCGCCGCCCTGGGAGAACCCGGCCAGGATGATCCGTGCCAGGTCGATGCCTTTGGCCCGCTCGGCCTCGATCAGGGCAATGATCTGGTCAGCCGATTCTTCCAGCTGCGCTTCGTCTATGGCGCGGGCCGGGGTCATGGCCTTGATGTCGTACCAACTGGGCATTGCATAGCCGCCGTTGATGGTGACAGGCCGGGTCGGCGCCTGGGGCATGACGAACCGTGTGCTGAGCAGACGCTCCTGCATGAATTCGGCAACCGGTAGGAAGTCGTAACGGTCGGCGCCCAGGCCGTGCAACCAGATCACACAGGCGTCTGCGGTTTTCTGGGGTTCGAGAATCAACGGGTGGGTCATGACTGCTCCGAAAGTGTGCGAATCGTATGAAGGCATGCGCAAAAAGAAGGCGCTGGAAATGATTGTCGGAAAAAGAATGTCGCAACGATACAACTTTCCCTACTTGACGAGCGCTTAAACGCTTTAGCCGCCAACTGTGGTACGCCCCTTGCTATGAAACCTTCGATGCAAGGGTCGGGCCGGTACGGTAACACCCTTGCCACGCGAAGGCTGTCATAGAACAGCCCATTGCGCCATTGACCCAATAACAAGCCAACAAGGGTCGGATGCGCCTCATAAGGGTGCGGTGCAATTCCGGCTCGTACAACAAGAGCGATTTGGAGGTTGTGAATGAAGATGTTGAAAACCACCCTGGCAGTCCTCACCGCTGCCGCCGCGCTGGGCGCCGTGAGCAATGCCCAGGCCGGCGCCACCCTCGATGCGGTCAAGAAGAAGGGCTTCGTCCAGTGTGGCGTGAGCGACGGTCTTCCAGGCTTCTCGGTACCTGATGCGCAGGGCAAGATCGTCGGTATCGACGCTGATGTCTGCCGCGCCGTGGCCGCCGCCGTGTTCGGCGATGCCACCAAGGTCAAGTTCAGCCAGCTCAACGCCAAGGAACGCTTCACTGCGCTGCAGTCCGGCGAAGTCGACGTGCTGTCGCGCAACACCACCTGGACCAGCTCGCGCGATGCCGGCATGGGCCTGGTGTTCGCAGGCGTCACTTACTATGACGGCGTCGGCTTCCTGGTCAACAAGAAGCTGGGTGTTTCCAGTGCCAAGGAACTCGATGGCGCGACCATCTGCATCCAGGCAGGCACCACCACCGAGCTGAACGTGTCCGACTACTTCCGCGCCAACGGCCTGAAGTACACCCCGATCACCTTCGATACCTCCGACGAGAGCGCCAAATCGCTGGAGTCGGGCCGTTGCGACGTGCTGACCTCGGACAAGTCGCAGCTGTTCGCCCAGCGTTCCAAGCTGGCCGGGCCAACCGACTACGTGGTGCTGCCGGAAACCATCTCCAAGGAACCGCTGGGCCCGGTGGTACGCAAGGGCGACGAGGAGTGGTTCAGCATCGTCAAGTGGACCCTGTTCGCCATGCTCAATGCCGAAGAGGCGGGCGTCACTTCGAAGAACGTCGAAGCCGAGGCCAAGTCCACCAAGAACCCGGACACCGCCCGCCTGCTCGGCGCTGACGGTGAGTACGGCAAGGACCTGAAGCTGCCCAAGGACTGGGTAGTGCAGATCGTCAAGCAAGTGGGTAACTATGGCGAGGTGTTCGAGAAGAACCTGGGCCAGAGCACTGACCTGAAGATCGACCGTGGCATGAACGCCCTGTGGAACAACGGCGGCATCCAGTACGCGCCACCTGTGCGCTGATGGCTGCACCCTGCGGCGGCATTCCGCCGCCGCAGGCTGTTCGAATCCCTACTGTCCGGGGCACTTCATGCAAAATCGAATCGGCGCACAAAAGGGGCTGACCCTGAGCGATCCACGTGTGCGCGCGTGGTTGTTCCAGATTCTCACGATCATCTTCGTGGTGGGTCTGGGCTGGTACCTGTTCCACAATACTCAAACCAACCTGCAACACCGGGGCATTACGTCCGGCTTCGACTTCCTCGACCGCAGTGCCGGCTTCGGCATCGCCCAGCATCTGATTCCCTATGTGGAGTCCGACAGCTATGCGCGGGTGTTCGTGATCGGCTTGCTCAATACCCTGCTGGTCACCTTCATCGGCGTTATCCTGGCAACGATCCTGGGGTTCATCATCGGTGTGGCTCGCCTGTCACCGAACTGGATGATCAACAAGCTGGCGACCGTGTATGTCGAGACGTTCCGCAACATCCCGCCGCTGCTGCAGATCCTCTTCTGGTATTTCGCCGTGTTCCTGACCCTGCCGGGGCCACGGGGCAGCATCAGCTTCGACGATGCCTTCTTCATCAGCAATCGTGGCCTGAACATGCCCGGCGCCCTGATGGCCGACGGCTTCTGGCCGTTCGTCGCTGCCGTAGCCCTGGCGATCGTAGCCATCATGGCGATGGTGCGTTACGCCAACAAGCGCTTCAACGAAACCGGCGAGCCGTTCCATAAGTTCTGGGCAGGGCTTGCCCTGTTGGTGGTGATTCCAGGCCTCTGTGCATTGCTGTTCGGCAGCCCTGTGCAGTGGGAAGTCCCGCAACTCAAAGGTTTCAACTTCGTTGGCGGCTGGGTACTGATCCCGGAACTGCTGGCGCTGACCTTGGCGCTGACCATCTACACCGCCGCGTTCATCGCCGAAATCGTGCGTTCGGGCATCCGTTCGGTCAGCCATGGCCAGACCGAAGCCGCCCGTTCGCTCGGGCTGCGCGAAGGCCCGACGCTGCGCAAGGTGATCATCCCCCAGGCACTGCGGGTGATCATTCCGCCACTGACCAGCCAGTACCTGAACCTGGCGAAGAACTCGTCGCTGGCGGCCGGTATCGGCTACCCGGAGATGGTCTCGCTGTTCGCCGGTACCGTACTCAATCAGACCGGCCAGGCCATCGAGGTGATCGCCATCACCATGAGTGTCTATCTCGCCATCAGCATCAGCATCTCGCTGCTGATGAACTGGTACAACAAGCGCATTGCGCTGATCGAGCGGTGAGGATACGCCCGTGAATGCTCATGTTTTCAAACCTGACATGCCGCCACCGGTCAAGACCGTCGGCGTGCTCGCATGGATGCGGGCAAACCTGTTCTCCAGCTGGCTCAACACCCTGTTGACCCTGTTCGCCGTGTACCTGGTATGGCTGATCGTGCCGCCGCTGCTGCAGTGGGCGTTGATCGACGCCAACTGGGTCGGCACCACGCGCGCCGACTGCACCAAGGAGGGTGCCTGCTGGGTGTTCATCCAGCAGCGCTTTGGCCAGTTCATGTACGGCTATTACCCGGCTGAGTTGCGCTGGCGCGTGGACCTGACCGTATGGCTTGCCGTGCTTGGCGCTGCGCCGCTGTTCATCAAGCGCTTCCCGCGCAAGGCCGTTTACGGCCTGGGCTTTCTGGTGGTGTACCCGTTCCTGGCCTACACGCTGCTGCATGGCGGCTACCTGGGCCTGGAAAGCGTGCCGACCAGCCAG
This sequence comes from Pseudomonas sp. BNK-30, assembly GCF_047456185.1. Classification (NCBI taxonomy): domain Bacteria; kingdom Pseudomonadati; phylum Pseudomonadota; class Gammaproteobacteria; order Pseudomonadales; family Pseudomonadaceae; genus Pseudomonas; species Pseudomonas sp. BNK-30. Next base: position 3,810,989 of record NZ_CP179904.1, on the reverse strand, counting down.
TGGGGCGGGCTGATGCTGACCTTGGTGATCGCCACGGTGGGTATCGTCGGCGCCTTGCCGCTGGGCATCTTGCTGGCCCTGGGGCGGCGTTCAAACATGCCTGCGGTGAAGGTGGTCTGCGTGACCTTCATCGAGTTCTGGCGTGGCGTGCCGTTGATCACCGTGCTGTTCATGTCGTCGGTGATGCTGCCGTTGTTCCTGCCCGAAGGCATGAGCTTCGACAAGCTGCTGCGGGCCATGATCGGCGTGATCCTGTTCCAGTCGGCGTACATCGCCGAGGTGGTGCGCGGCGGCCTGCAGGCCATCCCCAAGGGGCAATATGAAGCCGCTGCGGCGATGGGCCTGGGCTACTGGCGCTCGATGGGCCTGGTGATCCTGCCGCAGGCCTTGAAGCTGGTGATCCCTGGCATCGTCAATACCTTCATCGCCCTGTTCAAGGACACCAGCCTGGTCATCATCATCGGCCTGTTCGACCTGCTCAACAGCGTCAAGCAGGCTGCCGCCGACCCGGCCTGGCTGGGCATGGCCACCGAGGGCTATGTGTTCGCAGCCCTGGTGTTCTGGATCTTCTGTTTCGGTATGTCCCGCTACTCCATGCACCTGGAGCGCAAGCTGGACACTGGCCACAAGCGTTAGGAGTTTCGAAATGAGTGAAGCGATCAAGCAGCCTGCCGGCCCCGAAGGCATCATCCAGATGCAGGGCGTCAACAAGTGGTACGGCCAGTTCCATGTACTGAAGGACATCAACCTGAACGTGCGCCAGGGTGAGCGTATCGTGCTGTGCGGGCCTTCCGGTTCGGGCAAGTCCACCACCATCCGCTGCCTCAACCGCCTGGAAGAACACCAGCAGGGGCGCATCGTGGTCGATGGTGTGGAGTTGACCAACGATCTCAAGCAGATCGAGGCGATCCGCCGTGAGGTGGGCATGGTGTTCCAGCACTTCAACCTGTTCCCGCACCTGACCATCCTTGAAAACTGCACCCTGGCGCCCATGTGGGTACGCAAGATGCCGCGGCGCAAGGCCGAGGAAATCGCCATGCACTATCTGGAGCGGGTACGTATCCCGGAGCAGGCGCACAAGTACCCTGGGCAGTTGTCCGGTGGCCAGCAGCAGCGCGTGGCGATTGCCCGGGCGCTGTGCATGAAGCCGAAAATCATGCTGTTCGACGAGCCGACGTCGGCGCTCGACCCGGAAATGGTCAAGGAAGTGCTCGACACCATGGTTGGCCTGGCCGAGGACGGCATGACCATGCTCTGCGTGACCCACGAAATGGGCTTTGCCCGAACCGTGGCGAACCGGGTGATCTTCATGGATAAGGGGGAGATCGTGGAGCAGGCTGCGCCGGATGACTTCTTCGACCGGCCACGCAGTGACCGGACAAAGCTGTTCCTAAGCCAGATCCTGCACTGATGCTGTAGGGGCGCAAGGCCGCTCCTGCAGGGGTACGCGTTTTACCTGCAGGAGCGGCCTTGTGTCGCGAAAGGGCTGCAAAGCAGCCCCGGATCTTGAAGCCTTACTTCTCTTCCTGAGCCGCAGCTGGCGCAGGCGGCGGCCGTAGCCCCACTTCGGCGATCAGCTTCAACTGCTGCCCGTTGCGCATCACCTCGATGGTGATCTTCTCGTTGGGCTTGATCCGCGCCACCTGGTTCATCGACTTGCGCCCGTCACCGGCCGGCTCGCCATTGATGCTCAGGATCACGTCACCCAGTTGCAACCCGGCCTTCTGCGCCGGGCCATCGCGGAAAATGCCCGCTACAACGATGCCTGGGCGCCCTTGCATGCCGAACGATTCGGCCAGTTCCTGGCTCAGCGGCTGAACTTCGATACCCAGCCAGCCACGAATCACCTGGCCATGCTCGACGATCGACTTCATCACTTCCAGCGCCAGTTTGACCGGTATGGCGAAGCCGATGCCCTGCGAACCGCCCGATTTGGAGAAGATCGCCGTATTGATGCCGACCAGGTTGCCGTTGGCATCGACCAGCGCGCCGCCGGAGTTGCCCGGGTTGATTGCGGCGTCGGTCTGGATGAAGTCTTCGTAGTTGTTCAGGCCCAGCTGGTTGCGGCCAGTGGCGCTGATGATGCCCATGGTAACGGTCTGGCCGACGCCGAAGGGGTTGCCGATGGCCAGGGTGACGTCACCGATGTGGATGGTGTCGGAGCGGCCGATGGTGATGGCCGGCAGGTTCTTCAGGTCGATCTTCAATACCGCCAGATCGGTTTCGGGGTCGCTGCCGATCACCCGTGCCAGGGTTTCGCGGCCGTCTTTGAGCGCCACGACGATCTGGTCGGCGCCGCTGGTGACGTGGTTGTTGGTCAGCAGATAGCCCTCGGGGCTCATGATCACCGCCGAGCCCAGGCTCGACTCCCAGCGCCGTTGCTTGGGCAGGTTGTCGCCGAAGAAGCGGCGGAACTGCGGGTCTTCGAACAGCGGGTGGGCGCTCTTGTTCACCACCTTGGTGGTGTACAGGTTGACCACGGCAGGGGCGGCGAGCGTGACGGCATCGGCATAGGACACCGGGCCTTGCATGATCTGCGTGGTCTGTGGCGCTTGTTGCAGGTTTACATCCTGGCTGGGCAGGCCGACCCACTGCGGGAAGCGCTGGATGATCAGCATGGCGATCAGTATGCCGGTAAGCAGGGGCCAGCCAAAATAACGCAAAGCCTTGAACATGAACGAATCCTGGGAGTGGGCGAGGGCCATGGTGGCGCGGCGGGGCGCGAACGCGCGCGATCATACACCGGTTTCCCCAACGCCGGCGACGGCCCATAATGGCGGCCATTATACGGGCGTTGTTCCCGTTGAACGTGCAGATTTCGAGGAGATTTTCCATGGCCGTCGCCCTTGACACCCTGGTTGAAGAAGCCGCGCGTTACCTGGGTAGCGCGAAAATCCAGGATTACTGCCCCAACGGCCTGCAGGTCGAAGGCCGCCCGCAGGTCAGCCGCATCGTCAGCGGCGTCACCGCCAGCCAGGCATTGCTGGATGCGGCGGTCGAGGCACAGGCCGACCTGGTGCTGGTACACCACGGTTATTTCTGGAAGGGCGAGAACCCGTGCATTACCGGGATCAAGCAGCGGCGCTTGAAAACCCTGCTCAAGCACGACATCAGCCTGCTGGCCTTCCACTTGCCGCTGGATGTGCACCCTGAGGTCGGCAACAACGTGCAACTGGCCCGCCAGCTGGACATCACCGTCGAAGGGCCGCTGGACCCAAGCGACCCCAAGGTGGTCGGGCTGGTCGGCTCGTTGGCCGAGCCTGTGACGGCGCGCGATTTCGCCCGCCGTGTTCAGGAGGTCATGGGGCGCGAACCCCTGCTGGTCGAAGGTGACCAGGTGATCCGTCGCGTCGGCTGGTGTACGGGCGGTGGGCAGGGCTATATCGACACGGCGATTGCTGCCGGGGTGGACTTGTTCATCAGTGGTGAGGCGTCCGAACAGACCTACCACAGTGCCCGCGAGAATGGCGTGAGCTTCATTGCCGCCGGGCATCATGCCACCGAGCGCTATGGTGTGCAGGCGCTGGGCGACTACCTGGCGCGGCGCTTTGCTCTGGAGCACCTGTTCATCGACTGCCCGAACCCTATCTGAGGCCGCAGAGCGGCCCTTTGATAGCCAAACCCCCAGTCATATCGTTAGACCTTTTCGATCTAGTCCGGCGCCTAAATAGAATCAGCCGCTGTGATAAAGTGGCTCGCTCGAACACGGCCCGAAGGCCGTCCATAAGATCGTTTTACGTGAGTAGCCATGGTCGACAAACTGACGCACTTGAAACAGCTGGAGGCGGAAAGCATCCACATCATCCGCGAGGTGGCCGCCGAGTTCGACAACCCGGTGATGCTGTACTCGATCGGCAAGGATTCCGCCGTGATGCTGCACCTGGCGCGCAAAGCCTTCTTCCCAGGCAAGCTGCCGTTCCCGGTGATGCACGTCGACACCCAGTGGAAATTCCAGGAGATGTACCGCTTCCGCGACAAGATGGTCGAGGAAATGGGCCTGGAGCTGATCACCCACGTCAACCCCGAAGGTGTGGCGCAGGGCATCAACCCGTTCACCCATGGCAGCTCCAAGCACACCGACATCATGAAAACCCAGGGCCTCAAGCAGGCACTGGACAAGCATGGTTTCGACGCCGCTTTCGGTGGTGCCCGCCGCGATGAAGAGAAGTCACGTGCCAAAGAGCGTGTCTACTCGTTCCGTGACAGCAAGCACCGCTGGGACCCGAAGAACCAGCGCCCGGAACTGTGGAACGTCTACAACGGCAAGGTCAACAAGGGCGAGTCGATCCGCGTGTTCCCCCTGTCGAACTGGACCGAGCTGGACATCTGGCAGTACATCTACCTTGAAGGCATCCCGATCGTGCCGTTGTACTTCGCCGCCGAGCGTGAAGTCATCGAGAAGAACGGCACCCTGATCATGATCGACGACGAGCGCATCCTCGAGCACCTCTCCGAGGAAGAGAAAGCACGCATCGTCAAGAAGAAGGTGCGTTTCCGTACCCTGGGCTGCTACCCGTTGACGGGTGCTGTCGAGTCGGAAGCCGAGACCCTGACGGACATCATTCAGGAAATGCTCCTGACCCGAACGTCCGAACGCCAGGGCCGTGTCATCGACCACGATGGCGCCGGTTCCATGGAAGACAAGAAACGCCAAGGCTACTTCTAATTTCAGGGTTACTCCATGTCGCACCAATCTGATCTGATCAGCGAGGACATCCTCGCCTACCTGGCCCAGCACGAGCGCAAGGAACTGCTGCGTTTCCTGACCTGCGGCAACGTCGACGACGGCAAGAGCACCCTGATCGGGCGCCTGCTGCACGACTCCAAGATGATCTACGAGGACCACCTCGAGGCCATCACCCGTGATTCGAAGAAGTCCGGCACCACCGGTGAGGAAGTCGACCTGGCGCTGCTGGTCGATGGCCTGCAGGCCGAGCGTGAGCAGGGCATCACCATCGATGTCGCCTACCGCTACTTCTCCACTGCCAAGCGCAAGTTCATCATCGCCGACACCCCGGGCCACGAGCAGTACACCCGCAACATGGCCACCGGCGCGTCCACCTGCGACCTGGCGATCATTCTGGTCGATGCCCGCTACGGCGTGCAGACCCAGACCCGCCGCCACAGCTACATCGCTTCGTTGCTGGGCATCAAGCACATCGTCGTCGCGGTCAACAAGATGGACCTCAAAGGCTTCGATGAAGGCGTCTTCGAGGAAATCAAGGCCGACTACCTGAAGTTTGCCGATGCCATCAACCTGACCCCGAGCAGCCTGCACTTCGTGCCGATGTCGGCGCTCAAGGGCGACAACGTGGTCAACCGCAGCGAGCGTTCGCCGTGGTACACCGGCCCTGCGCTGATGGAAATCCTCGAAACCGTCGAGGTCGCGGCCGACCGCAACTTCACCGACCTGCGTTTCCCGGTGCAGTACGTCAACCGCCCGAACCTGAACTTCCGCGGCTTCGCCGGTACCCTTGCCAGCGGCGTTGTGCACAAAGGTGACGAAATCGTCGTACTGCCCTCGGGCAAGAGCAGCCGGGTCAAGTCCATCGTCACCTACGAAGGTGAACTGGAGAACGCCGGGCCAGGCCAGGCCGTGACCCTGACCATGGAAGACGAGATCGACATCTCCCGTGGCGACCTGCTGGTGCATGCCGACAACGTCCCGCCGGTGACCGACCAGTTCGACGCAATGCTGGTGTGGATGGCCGAAGAACCGATGCTGCCGGGCAAGAAGTACGACATCAAGCGCGCCACCAGCTACGTGCCAGGCTCGATTGCCAGCATCACCCACAAGGTCGATGTGAACACCCTCGAAAAAGATGCAGCCAGCGCGCTGCAGCTGAACGAGATCGGTCGCGTCAAGGTGTCGCTGGACAGCGCCATCGCCCTGGACGGCTACGACAGCAACCGCACCACCGGTGCGTTCATCGTCATCGACCGCCTGACCAACGGCACCGTTGGCGCCGGCATGATCATCGCTCCGCCTGTTCTGCCGCATGGCAGCACCGGCCAGCATGGCAAGCAGGCCCACGTGTCCACCGAAGAGCGCGCCCTGCGCTTCGGCCAGCAGCCAGCCACCGTGCTGTTCAGCGGCCTGTCCGGCGCTGGCAAGAGCACCCTGGCCTACGCGGTCGAGCGCAAGCTGTTCGACATGGGCCGTGCAGTTTACGTGCTCGACGGCCAGAACCTGCGCCACGACCTGAACAAGGGCCTGCCGCAAGACCGCGCCGGTCGCACCGAAAACTGGCGCCGCGCCGCCCATGTGGCGCGCCAGTTCAACGAAGCCGGCCTGCTGACCCTGGCCGCGTTCGTGGCCCCGGATGCCGAAGGCCGCGAGCAGGCCAAGGCGCTGATCGGCAAGGAGCGCCTGGTGACCGTTTACGTCCAGGCCTCGCCATTGGCCTGCCGTGAGCGCGACCCGCAAGGCCTGTACGCTGCCGGTGGAGACAACATCCCGGGTGAAAGCTTCCCGTTCGATGTGCCGCTGGATGCTGACCTTGTTATCGACACCCAGGCCACTAGCGTGGACGAAGGTGTGAAACAGGTGCTGGACGTGCTGCGTCAGCGCGGCGCGATCTAAGCGCTGGCTGCTGCATCAAAAAACCCGCTTCGGCGGGTTTTTTGTTTATTGGAGGGCGCATGGCTAATCCGCTACATCCGGTGGAAAAGATGATGGCCAAGGCGCCGAAAGTGCCAAGAAGGCTTGGGTCTGGAGAGTGGGGTGCTGACAAGGTAGCGCCGATCAGCACTACCGAGTGTTGATGGCCAAGCTGCTGCCAGAGCGGTGACGATGAACTGAGGAGCAGCCGCAACGGTCACCGCCCCCATGCCAGCTACTGCTGCTTTGATAGCCTCCAGCATTACAGTGGACGCACTTTCCGCTAGTGCGAACGTTGCCGCGCCGATCGGAGTGATGGTGGGTACTGAGGATGCGGTTCGGGCATCGCTGATGTAGCTGATGCGTTGGCGTGCCGCTTCTTGGCGCTGACGTTCAGCGTGTGCTGCCAGTCGTTCGACTTCTGCCTGTTTTCGTGCAGCTTCCTCGGCAGCCAATCATTGCGTCTCGGCCTTCAGCCGCGCAGCTTCCTGTGCCGCAGCCTGTTCTGCCGCGTGCCTGGCTTGAAGTTGCTCCACCTCAATGGCGCGCTGAGCCAGGTTGCATCGCAGCGCTGAACCCTTGCAGGTAGCGAATGGATTCGGTCAGCGCGAGTGCGCGATGTTAGTCCGCCCACAGTTGTCCGGCTCGACGTGTGGCCTGCTCATAGACCAAATGTTGCAAGGCTTCGGTTTGCGGCTTGGACAGTGGCCCGATGATGTTCGGGTTGGATTCGCTGAATGCCGGTACTTGCGCCTTCTTGGCCTCAATCAGACCGTTGGCGGTATTCAAGTATGCCGACAGCCGCTGGGGCAGGGTATCGGTATCCTGAATGGACGTGGCCTGAACCACCTGATGCTGTACGAAGTTAGGCAGACAGTCGAAACAGATCTGCTGCTCCAATTGTATCTGCCGGATCCTGCGCTCGATTGCCTTTGGCAGGTCTGCATGAGGCTGCTGCAGTTCTGTGTTGTCGCGAAGCAAGCACATGGATTTCGAATTTCGAGTAATTACTCCGTAGGGTTGTTTTGTTTTGTGTTATCTATCCATCGGAAGTGTTCTTGGTAATCCTTCTGTCGTTCGCAACCCTGCTTGTAGGGATCCATGTCGCATTTAAAGTGGATTTCTTGTTTGTCAGGGAGAAGCATAGGCATTTCGCCGGTGCATCCACTTAGCAATAATAGGGTGGTGATCGCTAGCTTTTTCATGGGTAGAGTTCGTTAAAGTAATTATTTGCTCGAGGGGTACACGTTGCTGTGCAGGGACTGGGTGAGCGGTTTGTTCTTGAATTATGCCTTGTTTTCGAGAATTAATATGGCGCAATAGGTGTAGGAAATTCCGCCTTGATGCGTAGGAATTTGTTCCTGATTTGGTGGGGAGTAATTCTATGTGTTGTTTTGCGCGCTATGTACCCATGATGGCCATGGAGCGCTGCTTGAGCACTCCATGTGTATCCATAGGAATGAGGTGTGCAATGGGACGAAGTAAGTATCGGAAAATACGCTATCAGCCTTTCCTTGGTTCTGGTGGGATATTGCTACCTCCTAATCAAGCCATGCAGGCTGGGCAGTTTATAAAATCAGAGAATGGCCGGTTTATTCTGCGTCTTCGAAGTGATGGAAATCTTGTGTTGGAAGATGGGGGGACCGTCGTATGGGTGGCAGACGAGAGTCAACCTCATAGCTCTACATTTCGGTTACGAACTCGCGAGTCACTCCAGTTCGTTGTCAGCAACTCCGGATTTTTATATGATCCTGTCCGACTGCGGATCTGGTCCGCACAGTCCACTGAAACACTGGATAGGTCCTACTGGGAAAACAACTATCTTGCGTTGACTGATACGGGAAATATCCTGATCTTTGACGGTCGTAATGGGGAGGTGCGATGGGCGCGCTATGGCTATGTGCCTGGACGGCTGCCGCGTAGAACCAAAATATATCCGGAGGTCTATCCACCAATCCCTCCGCCACTCATTAAGATTCCACATGACTATCCGTGATGCATAATCGCGTTTCGCTGAATGTAGACCACCAAACTTAATACGCTTGGTGGTTTTATGTGGATTTAGATTTTAGTGCGCTCTTAGGTGACTTTTTGACTGGTTGTGTTATTGAGCAACTGCTCATTGGAGGAAATGGGGAAAGCTAGCCCTACTTCCGGCTTGAAAGGTCTCATTCAGATATGCGTTTCCGACACGGGGATCACGCGTTTTTCCTTAACTGCCTTGTAGGAAAAACTCGAATAAATCTCCTTCACCCCGGGCAAGCGCTGCAGCACTTCGCGGGTAAATTCGCCGAACGACTCCAGGTCCCGTGCGAGGATTTCCAGCAGGAAGTCATAGCGCCCGGAGATGTTGTGGCAGGCGACGATCTCGGGGATTTCCATCAGCCGCTGCTCGAACGCCAGCGCCATTTCCTTGGTGTGCGAGTCCATCATGATGCTGACGAACGCAGTTACCCCAAACCCTAGCGATTTGGGCGAAAGAATAGCCTGGTAGCCGGTGATGTAGCCGTTGTCCTCCAGCAGCTTGACCCGTCGCCAGCAGGGCGAGGTGGTCAGGGCTACCTGGTCGGCGAGTTCGGCGACGGTGAGGCGGGCGTTGTCCTGTAAGGCGGCGAGTAGGGCGCGGTCGGTGCGGTCGAGGCTTGAAGGCATGTTTTGCCCTCCTGGTCCGTTAATTGTTGTTTTTGTTCCAGCAAGCACGCAGATGTGTGGGCTATTTTGGAAAAAATCGGGCAGCTCGGTGGCATAAGCTTATAACAAACCACAAGAGGCTGTTGCGATGCGCGACTCCCATAACAACACCGGTTTTTCCACACGGGCCATTCACCATGGCTACGATCCGCTTTCCCACGGTGGTGCCCTGGTGCCACCGGTGTACCAGACCGCTACCTATGCCTTCCCGACCGTCGAATACGGTGCTGCCTGCTTCGCCGGGGAGGAGGCGGGGCACTTCTACAGCCGCATCTCCAACCCCACCCTGGCCTTGCTTGAGCAGCGCATGGCCTCGCTGGAGGGCGCAGAGGCGGGATTGGCGCTGGCGTCGGGGATGGGCGCCATCACTTCGACCATCTGGACCCTGCTGCGGCCTGGTGATGAGTTGATCGTCGGGCGCACCTTGTATGGCTGCACCTTCGCGTTCCTGCACCATGGCATCGGCGAGTTCGGGGTCAAGATTCGCCATGTCGACCTTAACGATGCCAAGGCCATGAAAGCGGCGATCAACGGCAAAACGCGGATGATCTACTTCGAAACGCCGGCCAACCCCAACATGCAATTGGTGGATATAGCGGCCGTCGTCGAGGCAGTGCAAGGCAGTGATGTGCTTGTGGTGGTCGATAACACCTACTGCACGCCTTATCTGCAGCGGCCGCTGGAGCTTGGGGCGGACTTGGTGGTGCATTCGGCGACCAAGTACCTCAGTGGCCATGGCGACATTACCGCCGGCCTGGTGGTGGGGCGCAAAGCGCTGGTCGACCGCATTCGCCTGGAAGGGCTGAAAGACATGACCGGGGCTGTGCTTTCGCCGCATGACGCTTCGCTATTGATGCGCGGTATCAAGACCCTTGCACTGCGCATGGACCGGCACTGCGCCAATGCACTGCAGGTGGCGCAATGCCTGGCTCGGCAGCCGCAGGTAGAGCTGATTCATTACCCGGGGTTGCCGTCGTTTGCCCAGTACGAACTGGCACAGCGGCAGATGCGTTTGCCGGGCGGGATGATTGCGTTTGAGCTCAAGGGTGGTTTCGAGGCTGGGCGGCGCTTCATGAATGCCCTGCAGCTGTTTGCCCGGGCAGTGAGCCTGGGGGATGCCGAGTCGCTGGCGCAGCACCCGGCGAGCATGACCCATTCCAGCTACACACCGCAGGAGAGGGCGCATCACGGGATATCGGAGGGGCTGGTGAGGTTATCGGTGGGGCTGGAGGATGTGCAAGACCTGCTGGCGGACATCGAGCAGGCGCTGGGGCATCTGTAAGAGCGGCCTTGTGCCGCGAAAGGGGCGCGCAGCGGCCCCCGGATTTCAGCCATCCTGCAAGATTGCCGGGGCTGCTTTGCAGCCCGTTCGCGGCGCGAGGCCGCTCCTACATGGGGTCGTGCACGGGCAGGAAAACGGCATCCACAAAAAAGGCCTCTTACGAGGCCTTTTACGTGTTCAGCAGATCAACGCTTGAGCCCGTAGCTCTCGTCAAGCATGCCCGGCGAGTTCGGCGCTTTTGGCGCATAGTCGCGCGGTACTTCGGCGGTGTCCTTCGGCGGCGTCAGGCGGTCACGTGGTGCCTGGGCCGACTCGGAGTGCAGTGCAGCCAGCAGGCGCTGGCGAGTGACTTCATCGAGGGCCAGGCTATTGGCGCCTTCGGCCAGGTGATCCTGGACATCCTGGTAGCTCTGGGTCAGTTTCTTGACCAGCATTGCGGTGCTGTTGAAGTGGGTGACCACTTCGTTCTGGTAGCTGTCGAAGCGCTTCTGGATGTCGTCCAGTTGGCGCTGGGTGTTGGTCGGCGCAGCATTGGGCAGCAGGCGGGCCACGATGAAACCGACCGCCACACCGATGACCAGGGCCAGGGTTGGCAACAACCAAACAAGGAGCGAGAGTTCCACGAGTCCTTCCTCTATAAACGGCTTTGCTTTACGTTAACGGCTCAGACCTGCGCTGTATACCGCGAGCGATCGCAAATCAGAACAGAATTCCTACCCTAGACGAATCGACCCCCTTCGAGGTCACGGAGTGAGTGCCTTGCTTGTCCGCGAAACCCCCTTGTTCATCGATGGCCCCGTCGGCCAGCTGGAAGCCTTGTACCTGGACGTGGCCGACGCCCGTGGCGCGGTGCTGATCTGCCACCCCAATCCGGTTCAGGGTGGCACCATGCTCAACAAGGTGGTCTCGACCCTGCAGCGCACGGCACGCGACGCTGGCTACGTGACATTGCGTTTCAATTACCGCGGTGTTGGCCAGAGCGCGGGCAGCCATGACATGGGCGCTGGTGAAGTGGCCGATGCACAAGCTGCCGCAGCCTGGTTGCGCGAAAAACACCCGCACCTGCCGCTGGTGCTGATGGGCTTCTCGTTCGGCGGCTTTGTCGCCACCAGCCTGGCCGGGCGCCTTGAGAGCGCTGACGTCACGCTGCAGCACCTGTTCATGATTGCCCCGGCCGTGATGCGCCTGACTGCAGAGTTCCCCTTGCCGCAGCGCTGCCCGATCACCGTGGTGCAGCCAGATGCCGACGAAGTCGTTGCACCGCAGCTCGTTTACGAATGGTCTGACACGCTGCCGCGCCCCCATGAGCTGCTGAAAGTGGCAGAATGCGGACACTTCTTCCATGGCAAGCTGACCGATCTGAAGGATCTGCTGCTGCCGCGCCTTTCGAATTGAGCCAAGCCTGAATAAGCGAACACCCATGACCACGCGCATTCTCACTGGTATCACCACCACCGGTACCCCACACCTGGGCAACTACGCCGGTGCCATTCGCCCGGCGATCGTCGCCAGCCAGCAGCCGGGGGCCGACTCGTTCTACTTTTTGGCCGACTACCACGCCCTGATCAAGTGCGATGACCCGCTGCGCATTCAGCGCTCGCGTCTGGAAATCGCTGCTACCTGGCTGGCCGGCGGCCTCGACCCGGACAAGGTGACCTTCTATCGTCAGTCCGATATTCCCGAGATCCCCGAGCTGACCTGGCTGCTCACCTGCGTTGCGGCCAAGGGCCTGCTCAACCGTGCGCACGCCTACAAGGCTTCGGTGGACAAGAACCTCGAGAATGGCGAAGACCCGGACGCCGGCGTGACCATGGGCCTTTACAGCTACCCGGTGCTGATGGCGGCGGACATCCTGATGTTCAACGCGCACAAGGTGCCGGTCGGTCGCGACCAGATCCAGCACGTGGAAATGGCCCGTGACATCGGCCAGCGCTTCAACCACCTGTTCGGCCAAGGCAAGGACTTCTTCGCCTTGCCAGAGGCGGTTATCGAAGAAAGTGTGGCGACGTTGCCTGGCCTGGACGGGCGCAAGATGTCCAAGAGCTATGACAACACGATCCCGCTTTTCTCCAGCGCCAAGGACATGAAAGACGCCATTTCGCGCATCGTCACCGACTCGCGTGCACCTGGCGAAGCGAAAGACCCGGACAACGCGCACCTGTTCACCCTGTTCCAGGCCTTCTCGACGCCGGTGCAATGCGCCGAGTTTCGCGAAGAACTGCTGCAGGGCCTGGGCTGGGGCGAGGCCAAGCAGCGCCTGTTCCAGCTGCTTGACGGGCAACTGGCCGAGAAGCGTGAGCACTATCACCAACTGATTTCCCGCCCGTCGGACCTGGAAGACATCCTGCTGGCTGGCGCTGCCAAGGCCCGCAAGACCGCCACGCCGTTCCTCGAGCAACTGCGCGAGGCCGTTGGCCTGCGCTCGTTCCGTAGCAGCGTGCAGGCCACTACAGAGGTGAAGAAGAAGGCCGTCAAGAGCGCACGCTTCGTCAGCTTCCGTGACGAGGACGGCAGCTTCCGCTTCCGCCTGTTGGCCGCTGATGGCGAGCAACTGCTGTTGTCTCGCAGCTTTGCCGACGGCAAGAGCGCGGGCGCGGTGAGCAAGCAGTTGCAGCAGGGCGGCGACGCCGATGTGCGTGTCGAAGGCCTGGGCTTCAGCTTGTGGCTGAACGGCGAGCAGGTTGCCGACGGGCCGCAGTTTGCCAGTGCCCAGGCCCTTGACATGGCCGTTCAAAGCCTGCGTGAGGCCCTGGCGCCGCAGCAGGACTGAGACAGTTTGACGCAAGTCTGATTGCCATTAGGCGGGCCGGTCGCTACAGTGACGGCCCGTTTTTTGTTGCCTCGCTAACGAAATCATGACGCCCCTAGAACGATATCAAGCAGATCTGAAACGTCCCGACTTCTTCCATGATGCGGCGCAGGAAACTGCGGTGCGTCACTTGCAGCGCCTGTACGACGACCTGGTGCACGCGCAGAACAACAAGCCGGGCATGTTCGGCAAGCTGTTCGGCAAGAAGGAGCAGACGCCGGTCAAAGGCCTGTATTTCTGGGGCGGGGTAGGCCGGGGCAAGACCTACTTGGTCGATACCTTCTATGAAGCGCTGCCGTTCAAGCAGAAGATGCGTACGCACTTCCACCGCTTCATGAAGCGCGTTCACGAGGAGATGAAAACCCTCAAGGGCGAGAAGAACCCGCTGACCCTGATCGCCAAGCGCTTCAGCGATGAAGCCAAGGTGATCTGTTTCGACGAATTCTTCGTCTCCGACATCACCGATGCCATGATCCTCGGCACCCTGATGGAAGAGCTGTTCAAGAACGGCGTATCGCTGGTGGCGACCTCCAACATCGTCCCCGACGGCCTGTACAAGGATGGCCTGCAGCGTGCGCGCTTCCTGCCGGCCATCGCCATGATCAAGCAGTATACGGACGTGGTGAACGTCGACAGCGGGGTCGATTACCGCCTGCGTCACCTGGAGCAGGCCGAACTGTTCCACTTCCCGCTCGACGAGGCTGCCGAGCAGAGCATGCGTGCGAGCTTCAAGGCGCTGACACCCGAGTGCACCCAGGCCGTCGACAATGACGTGCTGATGATCGAGAACCGCCCGATCCATGCGCTGCGTACCTGTGACGATGTCGCCTGGTTCGACTTCCGCGCCCTGTGCGACGGGCCGCGCAGCCAGAACGACTACATTGAACTGGGCAAGATTTTCCATGCCGTGCTGTTGAGCAACGTCGAGCAGATGGGCGTCACCACCGACGACATCGCCCGGCGCTTCATCAACATGGTGGACGAGTTCTACGACCGCAACGTCAAGCTGATCATTTCGGCCGAGGTAGAGCTGAAGGATTTGTACACCGGTGGGCGCCTGAGCTTCGAGTTCCAGCGCACCTTGAGCCGGTTGCTGGAGATGCAGTCGCACGAATTCCTGGCCCGCGCGCACAAGCCCTGAGGTCCTTGCGCTGTAGGAGCGGCCTTGCGTCGCGAAAGGGGCGCGCAGCGGCCCCAGGTTCTGTGGCGCAACAAAAAACATCGGGGCCGCTGCGCAGCCCTTTCCGACCGGTCCGGCGCCCCAGCAAGGCCGCTCCTATGTATGGACTTAGCTGCTTTTTGAACATAGGAACCCGGTTGCATCTACGTATCAGGCCTATTCAAGGAAGCTTTTTGCTTCTGGCCAACATCGTGGTGAGCTCGCAGCGTGCCGTTTACATTGAGGCCACTCATCAGGCCTGTAGGAGCGGGGGCATCTGTCTGCGACGGTCTTACCAAGGGTCAATGTTCACTAGCAGGGGTTGGAGCGCTCAGCGCCCGGTGGCATTGCTCAGTTGATCAGCGGCTCATAGCAGCCTCCGACCGATTTTCCGCTTTGCGTTGGTAAACCTGGCCACTCTGCAGCAGAGCCCAGATTATCCGCAGATTCCGATTAGCCAGTCTGATTGCCGCCTCCTTGCGCCCAAGGCGGGATAGCCAGCGCAAGAGGCGGCGATCGTCTGGCTGATCATCAAGACGGTCACCGTCACGGGTAGTTTGAGCAAGAAATCATGGAAGGCTTGGCGGGATTTGATGCGATCTTCGTAGATCACCCGGCCGGCAGCATCTTCGCCTGCTAGCTGGAAGACCTGCTTGGTCAGGTCTACGCAGATGGTTGTGCAAAGCTCCACATCAGTGGAAGACAGGGAATCGTGCTTCGAACTATGCTTTTTCATGGACTCGCCCTCGCTGCCGTTGGCTTCTTAGAACGCCACCGTGGCACTGTGATGCCTCGGCGGGGGCGAGTCCATCGATTACAGACGGTCGCTTGGGCTGAATTCAGGCTTCCTGCATAAACTGCTGCCGATACTGGTTCGGCGACAACTCCGTGTGCTGGCGGAACAGCCGCGCAAAGAAACTCGCATCGTCATAGCCGACTTCATAGCTGATGGTCTTGATGCTCTTGCGTGTGCTCGACAGCAACCCCTTGGCTGTTTCTATCCGTAGCCGCTGCAGGTAGTGCAGCGGCTTGTCGCCGGTCGCGCCCTGGAAGCGCCGCATGAAGTTGCGGATGCTCATGCCATGGTTGCGGGCCACATCCTCGAAGCGGAACTTGTCGGCGAAGTGCTCCTCGAGCCAGTGTTGAATCTGCAGGATGATCAGGTCCTGGTGCAGCTTCTGCCCACCGAAACCCATGCGCCCAGGGGTGTAGTTGCGCTGCACTTCGTAGAGGATGTCACGGGCCACGGCGCGGGCCACGTTGGCCCCGCAGAAGCGTTCGATCAGGTAGATGTACAGGTCGCAGGCCGAGGTGGTGCCGCCGGCGCAGTAAAGGTTGTCGGCGTCGGTCAGGTGCTTGTCCTGGTTCAGCCGGATCTTCGGGTAGCGCTCGGCGAAGCTGGTGAAGAAGCGCCAGTAGGTGGTCGCCTCCTTGCCGTCGAGCAGGCCGGACTCGGCCAGCCAGAATACCCCGCTGGCTTCAGCGCAGAGTACGGCGCCGCGGGCATGTTGCTCGCGCAACCAGGGCAGCACTTGCGGATAACGTTGCAGCAGGTTGTCGAAGTCTTCCCAGAAGGCTGGGAGGATGATCACATCGGCGTCGTCCAGGCCGCCATCGACCGGCAGCTGCACATTGCTGAAACTGTCCACCGGCCGGCCGTCGGGGCTCACCAGGCAGATCTCGAACATGGGCTGCAGGCCCAGGCCCAGCTGTTTGCTGTAGCGCAGGCTGGCGAGGTGGAAAAAGTCCTTGGCTTGCATCAAGGTCGAAGCGAACACCTTGTCAATGGCCAGGATGCTGACGCGCCGCAATGACGCGGAGGGTTGGGTAAACATCATTGTCATTGTTCTTATAGGGTAGAGTGGTCAATCACCGGCTGGATCGTCTTATGTTTTTTGTCGAGCTGCAAGCTTCAAGCTGCAAGCGGCAAGAAAAAAGCAGAGGCTGCGACACCGCTCTGCTTTTTCTTGCAGCTTTGTTCAAGGTGCCGGGTTGGGCTGCTCCTGATGAACGGCCTCGATCGCCGCCAGCAGCTCATCACTCAGGTTCAGCTCCAGGCTTTTGAGGTTGCTCTGAAGTTGTACCAGGTCAGTGGCACCGATGATGTTGCTGGTCACGAAGGGCTGGCGGGTGACGAATGCCAGGGCCATTTGTGCCGGGTCCAGCCCGTGTGCCTGGGCCAGTTGCACATAGCGGCTGCAGGCCGCCACGGTCTGCGGGTTGGAGTAGCGGGCGAAGCGGCTGAACAGGGTCAGGCGGCCTTTTTCCGGCCGGGCGCCGTTCTCGTATTTACCCGACAGCATGCCGAAGGCCAGCGGCGAGTAGGCCAGCAGGCCACACTGCTCGCGGATGGCCACTTCCGCCAGGCCCACCTCGAAGCTGCGGTTGAGCAGGTTGTACGGGTTCTGGATCGACACCGCCCGGGGCCAGCCGCGGGTTTCGGCCAGGTGCAGGAACTTCATGGTGCCCCACGGCGTTTCGTTGGAAAGGCCAATGTGGCGGATCTTGCCTGCCCGCACCTGCTCGTCGAGCACCTCGAGGGTTTCTTCCAGGGGGGTGAACAGGTCATGCGGCAGGTGCTGGTAACCCAGCTTGCCGAAGAAGTTGGTGCTGCGCTCCGGCCAGTGCAGCTGATACAGGTCGATACGGTCGGTTTGCAGGCGCTCAAGGCTCGCATCCAGCGCCGCCACGATGTGCTGGCGGTTGTGCTTGAGCTGGCCGTCGCGGATGTGGCTGATACCGTTGCCGGGGCCGGCGACCTTGCTGGCGAGAATCCAGTCATCACGGTCGCCGTGCTGGCGGAACCAGTTGCCGATGATGCGCTCGGTGGCGGCATAGGTCTCGGGGCGTGGCGGCACCGGATACATTTCGGCGGTGTCGATAAAATTGACCCCGCTGGTTTTGGCCAGTTTGATCTGGGCGAAGGCCTCGGCCTCGTCGTTCTGCTCGCCCCAGGTCATGGTGCCCAGGCACAGGGCGCTGACATCGAGATCGGTACGGCCGAGCTTGCGGTATTCCATCGGGAAAACACTCCTTGGCAAAGACACCCATAAAAGCAGGTTGAAATTTTTCGCGCAATCTGGATAATTCGGCCCCTCTCCGTGTGGCGGAAGTGATGCACCACCACGCAGGAAGAACCCCGTCGAACATTGGCGTGCCCGACCCGAGCCCCCAAAAGCGTCTGTGTTCGGCTGCGCGCTTGCTCTTGGCAAGCTGTGCACTATCCAGTAAGATTCGCCGTCTATTTTTCGCTGGGCGGCCTCTGAGGCTTTAGAGAATGAAAACTTTTACTGCTAAACCGGAAACAGTAAAGCGCGAGTGGTTCGTAGTCGACGCCGCTGGCCAGACCCTGGGTCGTCTGGCTACCGAAATCGCTAGCCGTCTGCGTGGCAAGCACAAACCAGAATACACTCCTCACGTTGACACCGGCGACTACATCGTCGTCATCAACGCCGAGCAAATCCGTGTAACTGGCGCCAAGTCTTCCGACAAGATGTACTACTCCCACTCCGGCTTCCCGGGCGGTATCAAGGAAATCAACTTCGAGAAGTTGATCGCCAAGGCCCCTGAGCGTGTTATCGAAACCGCGGTCAAAGGCATGCTGCCGAAGAACCCGCTGGGTCGCGACATGTACCGTAAGCTGAAAGTGTACGCGGGTGCTGCTCACCCACACACTGCTCAGCAGCCTCAAGAACTGAAGATCTAACGGGATAGTTCATTATGTCGGCGACTCAAAATTACGGCACTGGCCGTCGCAAGACCGCAACCGCTCGCGTTTTCCTGCGTCCGGGTACTGGTAACATCTCCATCAACAACCGTCCTCTGGACACCTTCTTCGGCCGCGAAACCGCTCGTATGGTTGTTCGCCAGCCGCTGGAGCTGACCGAGACCACCGCGAAGTTCGACATCTACGTCACCGTTGCCGGTGGTGGTGTCAGCGGTCAAGCCGGTGCGATCCGTCACGGTATCACCCGCGCTCTGATGGAATACGACGAAACCCTGCGTGGCGCTCTGCGTCGTGCTGGCTACGTCACCCGCGACGCTCGTGAAGTCGAGCGTAAGAAAGTGGGTCTGCGTAAAGCGCGTAAGCGTCCTCAGTACTCCAAGCGTTAATACCGCTTCGGCAGTCGAAAAAAGCCCGGTTCTTTGGAACCGGGCTTTTTTTATGGCTTGAACTAACCTGTCAGCATGTCCGTGGTGTCCTGTCGCATAGACGCAGATCAAGCAAAGCGAGGGTTGTAGCCCAGACCTGGGTTAATCACCTTGTCACTGTGTGGATTTGTTTCTTACCATGGCGGCCAATTTGGGGTGCCACAGACATTACCTAAGTACAGGCCTGATCCAACAGGCCAAGCAAGCTGATGGGAGAGGACTGAATGAGCAATGACGGCGTCAACGCAGGCCGGCGCCGCTTCCTCGTAGCCGCGACATCCGTGGTCGGGGCAGCGGGGGCAGTGGGGGCTGCGGTACCGTTCGTGGGGTCATGGTTTCCCAGCGCCAAGGCGAAGGCGGCCGGGGCACCGGTGAAGGTCAACATCGCCAAGGTTGAGCCTGGGCAGCAGATGGTTGCGGAATGGCGTGGCCAGCCTGTGTTCATCGTGCGGCGAACGGATGAGATCCTCGGTAACCTGAAAAAAGTCACTGCCGAGCTCGCCGACCCTGAATCGAAGGCCTCCGTACAGCCGGAGTACGTCGACCCCCAGGTACGCTCGATCAAGCCGGAAATCCTCATTCTCGTGGGCCTGTGCACTCACCTTGGGTGCTCACCGACCTTCCGCCCGGAAGTCGCGCCCGCCGATCTGGGGCCCAAGTGGGTGGGCGGCTATTTCTGCCCCTGCCATGGTTCCCACTACGACCTGGCGGGGCGTGTCTACAAATCGCAGCCAGCGCCTCTCAACCTGCCAGTGCCGCCGCACTCTTACGAGTCGGATGACATCGTCGTCATCGGCGTCGACCAGGAGAAAGCATGATGAGCAAGTTCATGGACTGGATTGATGCTCGCTTCCCCGCCACCAAGATGTGGGAAGAGCACCTGAGCAAGTATTACGCGCCCAAGAACTTCAACTTCCTGTATTTCTTCGGCTCGCTGGCCCTGCTGGTGCTGGTCAACCAGATTGTCACCGGTGTATGGCTGACCATGAGTTTCACGCCCTCGGCGGAGGAGGCCTTCGCTTCGGTCGAGTACATCATGCGTGACGTGGAGTACGGCTGGATCCTGCGCTACCTGCACTCCACCGGTGCTTCGGCGTTCTTTGTCGTGGTCTACCTGCACATGTTCCGCGGCCTGCTCTATGGCTCCTATCAGAAGCCACGTGAACTGGTCTGGCTGTTCGGCATGCTGATCTACCTGGCGCTGATGGCCGAGGCCTTCATGGGCTATCTGCTGCCGTGGGGTCAGATGTCTTACTGGGGGGCGCAGGTGATCATCTCGCTGTTCGGTGCCATTCCGGTGATCGGCGACGATCTCACCCAGTGGATTCGTGGTGACTACCTTATTTCCGGCATTACCCTGAACCGCTTCTTCGCGCTGCACGTCGTGGCCCTGCCGATCGTCATTCTCGGGCTGGTCGTGTTGCACATTCTGGCCCTGCACGAGGTGGGTTCGAACAACCCGGACGGGGTCGATATCAAGAAGAAAAAGGACGAAAACGGCATCCCGCTGGATGGTATTCCGTTCCACCCTTACTACACCGTCAAGGACATTGTCGGCGTGGTGGTGTTCCTGTTCGTGTTCTGTGCGGTAGTGTTCTTCTTCCCGGAAATGGGCGGTTACTTCCTGGAAAAACCCAACTTCGAACAGGCCAATGCGTTCAAGACGCCTGAGCATATTGCGCCGGTCTGGTACTTCACGCCGTTCTACGCGATTCTGCGTGCGGTGCCCGACAAGTTGATGGGCGTAATCGCCATGGGGGCGGCGATCGCCGTGCTGTTCGTATTGCCTTGGCTCGATCGAAGCCCGGTACGCTCCATGCGCTACAAGGGCTGGATCAGCAAGGTCTTCCTGCTGGTGTTCTGCATTTCCTTCGTCATCCTCGGCATTTTGGGGGTGCTGGCACCTACGCCAGGTCGCACGCTGCTGTCGCAGGTGTGCACCGTGCTGTACTTCGCCTACTTCCTGCTGATGCCGTTCTACACAAGGCTTGAGAAGACCAAACCGGTTCCGGAAAGGGTGACTGGCTGATGAAAAAGTTGATTGCAGTATTTTTGCTGGCAGTGATGCCTGCCTTTTCCTTTGCTGCCGGACCGGGGCTGGAGCTGGACAAAGTCGATATCGACCTGACGGACAAGGCTGCGATGCAGGATGGCGCACGGACTTTCGCCAACTATTGCATGGGTTGCCACAGTGCCAAGTTCCAGCGTTACGAGCGCGTAGCCGATGACTTGGGAATACCCCATGAGTTGATGCTGGAGAAGCTGGTGTTCACGGGTGCCAAGATCGGCGACCACATGAACATCGGCATGAAGCCCGATGACGCCAAGACCTGGTTCGGTGCTGCGCCACCGGACCTTACCCTGGTTGCCCGGGTGCGTGGTACCGACTGGCTGTACACCTACCTGCGCAGCTTCTATGAGGACAAGTCGCGACCTTACGGGGTTAACAACAAGGTGTTCCCGAATGTCGGTATGCCCAATGTGCTGGTCGGGCTGCAGGGCAATCAGGTGATCGGGTGCAAGCAGGTGCAGATGGTGGTCGATGGCAAGAAGCAATTCGACCCCTTGACCGGCAGCCCTTTGACCCATGAAGCGTGTGACCAGCTGACCATCACGCCGAATTCCGGTACCCTGACGCCTGAGCAGTTCGACGAGAAGGTCAAGAACCTGGTGACCTTCCTGGCCTATTCGGCCAACCCGGTCAAACTGGAAAGCCAGCGCATCGGCACGTATGTGTTGCTGTACCTGGCCTTCTTCTTCGTGTTCGCCTACTTGCTCAAGCGCGAATACTGGAAGGACGTGCACTGATCACGCAGTAGTTTCTGGTAGTTGAACGCGCCCTGGGCGCTCCCTCGTGTATGCGAAGGGGCCTCCAGGGCGCGTTTGCATTTGCAGTTTCACAAGCATCCCCATGCGAGGAGGCGCTACATGGGCGCGACCATCAGGTTAGCCTGCTATTCCGACCCCGCTGACCATTATTCTCATCGGGTACGCCTGGTTCTTGCCGAGAAAGGTGTCAGCGTGCAGATCATCGACGTCGATCCCGGTCGTCTGCCACCCAAGCTGGGTGAAGTGAACCCTTACGGCAGCGTGCCGACCCTGGTCGACCGCGATCTTGCGTTGTATGAATCGACCGTGGTGATGGAATACCTCGAGGAGCGTTATCCGCATCCGCCCCTGATGCCGGTGTATCCGGTGGCGCGTGGTAACAGCCGCTTGTTGATGCATCGCATTCAGCGTGACTGGTGCGCGCTGGCCGATACCGTGCTCGATTCGCGCAGCAGTGATGCCGCTCGTGCCGAGGCGCGCAAGGCACTGCGTGAGAGCCTGACGGGCGTCTCGCCATTGTTCAACGAGTTCGCTTGTTTCATGAGCGATGAGCAAAGCCTGGTCGATTGTTGTCTATTGCCCATACTCTGGCGTTTGCCGGTACTGGGTATCGAATTGCCGCGGCAAGCAAAGCCGCTGCTGGATTATATGGAGCGGCAGTTCGCCCGTGAGCCTTTCCTGGCGAGCCTGTCCTCCGTTGAACGTGAAATGCGCAAGCTTTAAGGAGCCGTTGATGAACTCCAGTCGCCCCTATCTGGTTCGAGCACTGTACGAGTGGATCGTCGACAACGATTGCACGCCCCATATGCTGGTCAATGCCGAATATCCGGCAGTCCAGGTGCCGCAAGGTTTCGCCAGTGACGGCCAGATCGTCCTGAACATTTCCCCAAGTGCCGTGCGCAGCCTGCACATGGACAACGACGCGGTGAGCTTCGAGGGGCGCTTCGGTGGCGTTGCCCACTCGTTGTTCGTGCCGGTCGGCGCGATTCTGGGCATTTATGCCCGGGAGAACGGCCAAGGCATGGTCTTCGAGCTGGAGCCTCCGTTGATGGAGGGTGAAGAGCTGGAAGACGAGGGTGTCGAGCCGGATGATGATGGCCCGCCGGAAGGTGGGGGGCAGCCGCCGCGCCCGAGTGGTCGGCCGAGCCTGAAGGTGGTCAAGTAACAAAAAAGGCGATCCGGTTGGGTCGCCTTTTTCTTTGCAGCACGGTGGTGGTTACAGGTCGCTGATGGTGCGAATCTGGTCACGGTTAACGCGGGTCTGTTTACCGTCGAGCTGCTGGAACTCGTAGAAGCCGGACTCCTGATCAAACTGTGGTTCGTCAACGGTCTGGAATTCGCGACCGTCGTTCAGGGTGATCAGGCTAGGGGTGGAGCAGCCGGCCAGGGTGGCGAAGGCGCCGATCAACAGGGCGGGCAGCAGAAGCTTTTTCATGCGGTGTTTCCTGAAGTTCTGAAGGTGGAGCCATTAGGATGCCTGTACCGGTATGCGAGGGCCGGTGCAGGCAAGCGTATCAGTCGATGTACTCGAACAGCTTGACGATCTTTTGCACGCCCGACACGCCCTGTACCACGGCAGTGGCGGAGTTGGCTTCCTGCCGGGTAACCAGGCCTAGCAGGTAGACGATACCGTTCTCGGTGATGACCTTGATGCGTGAGCTGGGCACGGCATTGTCGGTGAGCATCTGGGTCTTGATCTTGGTGGTCAGCCAGGCGTCGTTATTGCGCGCAAGGATGGAGGAGGGTTGCATCACCTGCAGCTCGTTATGCACCCGCTTGACCCGCTGCACCTGGCTGGCAGTCTGCTCGGCCAGGCTCTTCAGGTCGGCGCGCGGGGTTTGGCCGGCGAGCAGGACAATGCCGTTGTAGCTGCTGACGACAATGTGCGAACCCTTGTCCAGATCAGGGTTGGCCTTGGAGATGTTTACAGCGGCCTTGGTTTCGATCAGCGAGTCGTCGATCTTGCTGCCGATGGTGCGAGTGCCGCGATCATCCTCGATCGGCGAATTGCGGGTCGAGGTCAGTACCGAGCTGCAGCCGGTGACGCTCAGGCACAGGGTCAGGGCCATCAGGCCGAGGCGCTTGGGGATCATTCTTCACTCCCGAACAGTTGGCTGTCGATCAGATCACACAGGCAGTGGATCGCCAGCAGGTGGACTTCCTGGATGCGTGCAGTGACCGTCGAGGGTACGCGGATCTCCACGTCCTCGGGCAACAGCAGCGAAGCCATGCCGCCACCGTCACGCCCGGTCAATGCTACGACAATCATTTCGCGATCATGTGCCGCCTGGATCGCTTGAATCACGTTTGCCGAGTTGCCGCTGGTCGAAATCGCCAGCAGGACGTCGCCGGGCTGGCCCAAGGCGCGAATCTGCTTGGAAAAGATTTCGTTGTAGCTGTAGTCGTTGGCAATCGAGGTCAGTGTCGAGCTGTCGGTGGTCAAAGCGATTGCCGGCAGGCTCGGACGCTCGCGCTCAAAGCGGTTGAGCAGCTCCGAAGAGAAATGCTGGGCGTCGCCGGCCGAGCCGCCGTTGCCGCAGGCGAGCATCTTGCCCTCGTTGAGCAGCGCATTGACCATGACCAGGCTGGCCTGCTCGATGTGCGGTGCCAGGATGTCCATTGCCTGTTGCTTGGTATCGATGCTGGCCTGGAACAGCCGGCGAATTCGGGATTGCATGTCCATCTGGTGACCTTAAGTGGGGCGGTGGCCTTTGCTACGCGCAACAGGGACCAGCCCGCGAAACATAGAGCAAAAATAGGGGAGTGGGTTCAGCATTCGAAGGCGTTTTTCAGCCATTGAAGCGGCCTGCCTGCATGGTGGCTACCCTGCAAGGCGACAACATCGAAGCGGCAAGGGTGGTTGGCCCAGCAAGACTCCTTCAGCAGAAAAAGGCTGGCGGCATGCACCAGTCGCTTCTGCTTGCGCCCGTCGATACTGCCCAGGGCGCCACCGAAGCCCGCGTGCAACCGATAGCGGACTTCGACGAATACTACTGTATCGGTGTCGAGCATGACCAGATCAAGCTCGCCGCCTTTGCATCGCCAATTGCGCGTCAGCAGTTGCAGGCCTTGCCCTTGAAGAAACTCAAGGGCCTGGTTTTCTGCGGCCTGGCCGGCGCTGGTTGGCGATGCTTGGGGCATCAGCGGATGGTATCGGGCAGGCGCTTGACCTGGCCGCCAGAGAATTCAGCCCATGGCAGCTGGCGCTCGATGCGCTGGCTGGCGCTCATGCTCAGGCTGCCGGAAAGGCCTTGTACACGGTTGTCCGGCAGTGCTTTGAGCTGGCCCAGGCGTGGCGCCAGGCTATAGGCGTCTACACCCATTGCATACAGGCGGCCGAGGCTGCCAGCGGCTTGTGGCCACTGCTGAACCACCTGCTGGCGCAGGCTGTTGGTGGTGTCGAGCAGCCACGGGGTTTCGCAGAAGCGAATGCCGTTCATGTCTTTGTACTGGTTGACGTCACCGCTGGCGCTGTAAAGGTTCGAGGTGGCGTAGACCGGAACGTCGCCAGCGTACTGGAAGTTCAGGGTCGGTTTGATCTGCTGCGCCTGTTGCGGGGTCGAGGCGAGGAAGATGAAGTCGATGTCCTGGCGACGCGATGGTTGTGCGGCAATGGTGCCGCCCACGGTGCTCTGCAGGCTCTGTGCGCGGCCTTCGCTCTGGCGCAGCTGGAACAGGTTGGCGATCTGCTGGGCCAGGGCGACCGGCTGGGCGATGCGTTCGGCGGCGATGATGGTGCCGCCATTGCCTTCCCAGTCTTGGCGGAACGCGGCAAGCACGCGGTCGCCCCATTCACCGCTCGGCACCAGGGCCACCGCGCGAACCATGCCGTCGGCGCGGGCGCGGCGCGAGACTTCGCGGGCTTCGTCTTCGGCCGCCAGGCCGAACTGGAAAAGCTGTGGCGGGGCGTTCTGGCCGGCGTCGGCGTAATTCAGGGCGAGAGTCGTGATAGGCAGCTGCGCATTGGCGGCCAGTTTTTTTACCAGCGCTTTTTCCAGCGGGCCGACTACCAGTTGCACGCCATCGGCCTGGGCCTGACGATAGAAGTCGTCCAGCGAGCCGATGCGTGAGCTGTCGTACACCTGTACGGCCGGCGCTTGCTGGCCAGCCTGCTGGGCCTGGAAGTGCGCGGCCATGAAGCCGTCACGCAGGGCGCGGGCGACACCGGCAAGCGGGCCTTCCTGGGGCAGCAGCAGACCGATCTTGGTCAGCGGCTGGCTTGCCAGTTCCTTGAGCTTGACCAGAGCCGATGGCAGCTGCTGTGCCGCGGGGTGGTCGGGGTGCTGCTTGCGCCAGGTTTCGATGGCGGCCTGTTGCTGCTCCAGAGTGCCGGCGCTTTTCACGGCCAGGGCCAGGCTGGTCCAGCCGGCCAGGGTCTGGTCGCCGGCGGGCTGCTGCAGTTGCTCTGCCGGCAGCGAGGCGACCAGGGCCCAGATCGCGTCATTGTTGGCGCTGGCAGCCTGGCCGCTGAGCAGTGGGCCCAGCATTACGCGCTGTTGTGCAGCGGCCAGGGCCTGGCCGTCGGCTTCAAGGGCGGCGGCGTGGACGCCGTAGGTGCGCACCTGCTGCTCTGCCGGCAATTGGGCGAGGTGCTGCAGGCTGGTGTGCGAGAGGGCGCTGAGGGCGGCTTTGGGCTGGTTGCGGCTCATGGCCAGTTCGGCGCCAAGTGTGGCGGCGAAGATTTGTTGGGCGGGCTTGAGCGTATCCATGGGGACCTGCTCGAGAATGCGTGCGGCGCGCGGGTAATCCTTCTGCTTGTATGCCAGGTCGGCAGCGCTCAGGCGCAGCAGGGCGGCATCTTCGGCAGACGTGCTGGCCGCCGCTTTTTCGAGCAGTTGCTCGATGCTGGCGTCCGGCGTGCGTGGCAGCTCTCCGAGGCTGGATGAGGGCGAGCTGGCGCAGGCTGCCAGCAGGGCAGCGAGGCAGAGGGCTGTGAGCAGCCGCAGGCAAGCGATCATGTAAAGGTCCTGTTACTCGATCAAGTTGGCCGGCAATTGTACCCAAGCGTTGGCCGGGGCGCGATGTTGCTGAACGGGAACCTTCACTATAGGTGTACTTGACGTGGCCGCAGGTGAAGTTCTTTGCGCCCTGTTACCGGCGCTCGGGCTACAATGGCGCCTTTGATCCGAAAGGCAGGTGTGCGCAGTGACTGATGTGGCAGGGGCTTCGAAATCCACCGTGGGGACGCTGTATGTGGTCGCAACCCCCATTGGCAACCTCGACGACATGAGCGCCAGGGCATTGAAGGTGCTGGCCAACGTCGCCTTGATCGCCGCCGAGGACACCCGGCACTCGATCCGCCTGCTGCAGCATTTCGGCATCGACACGCCGCTGGCAGCCTGTCACGAGCACAATGAGCGGGACGAAGGCGGGCGATTCATCACCAAGCTGTTGGCCGGTGAGGATGTGGCGTTGGTTTCCGATGCCGGTACACCGTTGATTTCCGATCCTGGCTACCACCTGGTGCGTCAGGCGCGAGCCGCAGGCGTCGATGTGGTGCCTGTGCCTGGCGCCTGCGCGCTGATCGCCGCGCTTTCGGCGGCCGGGCTGCCTTCCGATCGGTTCATTTTCGAAGGTTTCCTCCCCGCCAAAAGCGCCGGTCGCCGTGGCCGGCTCGAGCAGGTGAAGGAAGAGCCGCGCACGTTGATTTTCTACGAAGCGCCTCATCGTATTCTTGAGTGTCTGGAGGATATGAAGCTGGTGTTCGGTGCCGAGCGCCCGGCGTTGCTCGCACGTGAGCTGACCAAAACCTTCGAGACCCTCAAAGGGTTGCCGCTCGCAGAGTTGTGCGAGTTCGTGGCGGGTGACAGTAACCAGCAGCGCGGCGAGTGCGTGGTGTTGGTCGGTGGCTGGAGTGCGCCGGAAGGTGAGGCGGCGATCAGTGTCCAAGCGCAGCGTGTGCTGGACCTGCTGCTGGCCGAGTTGCCGCTCAAGCGTGCGGCGGCCTTGGCGGCCGAGATCACCGGTGTGCGCAAGAACCTGTTGTATCAGGCGGCACTGGAAAAGCAGAAACCGCAGTAATGGCAATTTGATATAGTTGCGGTATTGCTTGTTCTTGAGCGCAGCTGCCGTTAACCTTGGCGCCGGAGAGTCGATCGGACAGTCGCTGCCTGCTTTTGTTCCGCAACTTTTGTTGCGTAACGGCGGGGGGAGGAAAGTCCGGGCTCCATAGGGCAGAGTGCCAGGTAACGCCTGGGAGGCGCGAGCCTACGGAAAGTGCCACAGAAAATAACCGCCTAAGCACTTCGGTGCCGGTAAGGGTGAAAAGGTGCGGTAAGAGCGCACCGCACGTCTGGCAACAGTTCGTGGCTAGGTAAACCCCACTCGGAGCAAGACCAAATAGGGTTCCATCAGGCGTGGCCCGCGTCGGAACCGGGTAGGTTGCTAGAGGCGTCCAGTGATGGCCGTCGTAGAGGAATGACTGTCCTCGACAAAACCCGGCTTACAGATCGACTCTCCACCTCTCCTCCCTTCTGCTCGATCGATAGCAGAGCGCGTTTGTAATACCGAAAAGATCTTACTCTTAATAAATCACTTTAAGTTCAAACGGTATCCGTTTGAGTGGGTTTGATTTTTCACGTTTTTTTTTGCCCCCAGTACTCCTTCCTTCTTCCTTTATTGAGCTAAATCTCGGTCCTGTAAGGGTTTTCCCTATGAACGCGCCTTGACGGTGCAGCGGACGGATTCCTATAGTGTGCGCAAGTGGCAGAAAGTGGGATGAAGTGGGTTTTCTGGCACAAAAAAGCTACCATTGTGGGGAATCGCAGCCGTGTTCCGCGGAGCCAACGCCGTCAGCCTCGATGCAAAGGGCCGTCTCGCCATGCCGAGCCGGTACCGTGACGAGCTCGATTCGCGTTGCAATGGTCAGCTGATCGTGACCATCGACGCCGTCGACCCCTGCTTGTGTGTTTATCCCCTCGATGAGTGGGAGCAGATTGAAGCCAAGTTGCGTGCCTTGCCGTCGTTGCGTGAGGAAAACCGCCGCCTGCAGCGTTTGCTGATCGGTAATGCGGTGGACCTGGAGCTCGACGGCAGTGGCCGTTTCCTGGTACCGCCCCGCCTGCGGGAGTACGCCAAGCTGGACAAGAAGGCGATGCTGGTGGGGCAGTTGAACAAATTCCAGCTGTGGGATGAGGATGCCTGGAACGCAGTTTCGGCAGCCGACCTTGCAGCTATCCAACAACCGGGCGCCATGCCCGACGATTTACGTGACCTGATCCTGTGACCATAGATAGCGGCTTCAACCACATCACCGTCCTGCTCGACGAAGCTGTCGAGGCATTGGCCCTGCGCGCCGACGGTTGCTATCTCGACGGCACCTTCGGCCGCGGCGGGCACAGCCGTCTGATCCTCAGCAAGCTCGGGCCGCAAGGGCGGCTGCTGGGCTTCGACAAAGATCCTCAAGCGATTGCCACGGGGCAAGCGCTGGCGGCCGAAGACGGCCGCTTTGTCATTGTGCAGCGCAGTTTTGCCGAACTGGGCGCGGAAGTGGCCGAGCGCGGGCTGGCTGGCAAGGTCAGCGGTATCCTGCTTGATCTGGGCGTGTCCTCGCCCCAGCTGGACGACCCCGAGCGCGGTTTCAGTTTCCTCAATGACGGCCCGCTGGACATGCGCATGAACCCCGACCAGGGCATCAGTGCTGCCGAGTTCATCGCCACCGCGCCGGTTGAGGAAATTGCCCGCGTTTTCAAAGAGTACGGCGAGGAGCGTTTTGCCGGGCGCATGGCGCGTGCCGTGGTAGAGCGCCGCGAAAAGCAGCCGTTCACGCGTACTGCGGACTTGGCCGAAGTGCTCAAGGTCGCCAACCCTGCCTGGGAAAAAGGTAAAAATCCGGCTACCCGTGCCTTCCAGGGCCTGCGCATTCACGTCAACAACGAGTTGGGCGACCTTGAGGCCGGCCTTGAGGCTGCGCTCGATGCGCTGGAAGTCGGCGGCCGTCTGGCGGTGATCAGCTTCCACTCGCTGGAAGACCGTATCGTCAAGCTGTTCATGCGCAAACTGGTCAAGGGTGAAGCGGACAACCTGCCGCGCAACCTGCCGGTTCAGCACAAGGTCTTCGAGCCGAAAATCCGTCTGATCGGCAAGGCCCAGTTTGCTTCCGAAGCCGAGCTCAAGGCCAACCCGCGGTCGCGCAGCGCCGTGATGCGGGTGGCGGAGAAGCTTCGGTGAGCCGGCTATTTGCCAAACCTTTGCCAGGCGGAAGCTTCCTGATGCTTCTGCTGTTCGTTGGCGTGCTTGTTTCGGCCATTGCCGTATCGTACAGCGCCCACTGGAATCGCCAGTTGCTCAACACCCTGTACGGCGAGTTGAATGAGCGCGACAAGGCCCAGGCCGAGTGGGGCCGGCTGATCCTCGAACAAAGCACCTGGACCGCTGCCAGCCGCATCGAGAACCTGGCTTCCGAGCAGCTGAAGATGCACGTGCCTGCCGCCGACGAAGTACGGATGGTGGCGCCATGATGAAGCTCGAAGGCGCGCTCTACCCCTGGCGCTTCCGCGTGGTGATCGGCTTGCTGGCGTTGATGGTCGGTGCCATCTGCTGGCGCATCATCGACCTGCAGGTGGTCGACCGTGACTTCCTCAAGGGCCAGGGCGATGCCCGCAGCCTGCGTCATATCCCTATTCCGGCACACCGTGGTCTGATTACCGATCGCAATGGTGAGCCTCTGGCCGTCAGTACGCCTGTCACCACCTTGTGGGCCAACCCCAAGGAAATGCAAGCCTCCAAGGAGCGCTGGCCGCAACTGGCCGCAGCACTGGGGCAAAACGCCCAACAGCTGAGCGAGCGCCTGACCCAGCAGGCCAGCAAAGAATTCATCTACCTGGTCCGCGGCCTGACCCCGGAGCAGGGGCAGCATGTGCTCGACCTGAAAGTGCCGGGTGTATACGGCCTTGAAGAATTCCGCCGCTTCTATCCCGCCGGTGATGTCACCGCGCACATGGTCGGTTTCACCGACCTGGATGACCATGGCCGCGAAGGGGTGGAACTGGCCTACGATGAATGGCTGGCCGGGGTGCCCGGCAAGCGGCAAGTGATCAAGGACCGGCGCGGCCGCTTGATCAAGGACATTCAGGTAACCAAGAACGCCAAGGCCGGCAAGACCTTGGCGTTGTCCATCGACCTGCGCCTGCAATACCTGGCCACTCGCGAACTGCGTAACGCAATCGCCGAACAGGACGCCAAGGCCGGCAGCCTGGTGATCATGGATGTCAAGACCGGTGAGGTCCTGGCGATGGTCAACCAGCCGACCTACAACCCGAACAACCGTCGCACCATGTTCCCGGCGGCGATGCGTAACCGGGCGATCATTGACGTGTTCGAGCCAGGCTCCACGGTCAAACCGATCTCCATGAGCGCCGCATTGGAGAGTGGGCGCTGGAAGCCCACCGACAAGGTCGAGGTGTACCCGGGCAGCTTGCAGATCGGCCGCTACACCATCAAGGACGTGTCCAGGAGCGAGGGGCCGATCCTCGACCTGACCGGCATCCTGATCAACTCCAGTAACGTCGGCATGAGCAAGATCGCCTTCGATATCGGCGGCGAAGCCATCTACCGGGTCATGTCCCAGGTCGGCCTTGGCCAGTACACCGGCCTTGGGTTCCCGGGTGAGCGCGTTGGCAACCTGCCCAACCATCGCGAGTGGCGCAAGGCCGAAACCGCGACCTTGTCCTATGGCTACGGCGTCTCGGTTACCGCCCTGCAGCTGGTGCATGCCTACGCGGCGCTGGCCAACGACGGCAAGATGGTGCCGCTGTCGATCCTCAAGGTCGACAAGGCGCCCGAGGCAGTCCAGGCCATTCCAAAGGACACCGCCGAGACCGTGCAAGGCATGTTGCAGCAAGTGATCGAGGCGCCGCGCGGGGTATTCCGTGCCCAGGTGCCGTTCTATCACGTGGCCGGCAAGTCCGGTACCGCACGTAAAGCCACAGTTGGCGCCAAGGGCTACACCGAAAACGCCTACCGCTCGCTGTTCGCCGGCTTCGGCCCGATGAGCGACCCGCGTTACGCCATTGTCGTGGTCATCGACGAGCCGAGGAAAGGCGGTTATTTCGGTGGTCTGGTATCGGCGCCGGTGTTCAGCAACGTCATGTCGGGCACCCTGCGGCTGATGAATGTGCCGCCAGACAACCTGCCACCGCCTGCCGACCCGCAACAAGTCAATGCAGTACCCGCCAAGGGAGGGCGTGGATGATGACAATGCCACTGAGCAAGCTTTTCGCCCACGCCAGTCGCGACCCGCTGATCCGTGAGCTGACCCTGGACAGCCGTGCTGTGCGCGCAGGTGACCTGTTCCTGGCCGTGCCGGGGGCCAAGGTCGATGGCCGTGACCATATCAGCGACGCGCTGGCCCGTGGTGCCGCCGCAGTCGCTTACGAACAGCAGGGCACCCATGTGCTGCCGATCACCGATGTGCCGCTGATCCCGGTCAAAGGCCTGATCGCCCAGCTGTCGGATATTGCCGGCCGCTTCTATGGCGAGCCGAGCCGTCAGCTGAACCTGGTCGGGGTTACCGGCACCAACGGCAAGACCAGCGTCACTCAGCTGGTGGCCCAGGCGCTCGATGCACTTGGCCAGCGGTGCGGCCTGATCGGCACCCTGGGTACCGGGTTTCATGGTGAGTTGCAGAGCGGTCGGTTGACCACGCCAGACCCGATTGCGGTGCAGTCGACCCTTTATGATCTGAAAAAGGCTGGCGCCAAGGCTGTGGCGATGGAAGTATCCTCGCACGCCCTGGAACAGGGTCGTGTTGCTGCGCTGGAATTCGATATCGCGGTGATGACCAACCTGTCCCGTGATCATCTGGACTATCACGGCAGCATGGAGGCCTATGAGGCCGCGAAGGCCAAGCTTTTCGCCTGGCCTGGCCTGCGTTGCCAGGTGGTCAACCTGGATGACGGATTCGGGCGTCGCCTGGCGGCTGATTTTGCCCGTCGTCCGAGTGTCGATCATATCGAGACCCGTTTGCTCAGCTATAGCCTGGAAAACTCCGACGCTTCCTTGTATTGCCGTGAAGCCAAATTCGACGACGATGGCGTACGCGCCATCATCGTCACTGCCCAGGGTGAGCGCACCTTGCGCAGCCAGCTGCTGGGCCGCTTCAACTTGAGCAACATGCTCGCGGCCGTGGCCACTCTGATGGCTCTGGATTATTCGCTGGATGAAATCCTCAAGGTCACCCCGCAATTGCAGGGCCCGGTGGGCCGCATGCAGCGCCTTGGCGGTGGTGAGAAGCCGCTGGTGGTGGTCGACTACGCGCACACTCCTGACGCCCTGGAAAAAGTACTCCAGGCCCTGCGCCCGCACGCCCACGGCCAATTGCTGTGCCTGTTCGGTTGTGGCGGCGATCGCGATCGTGGCAAGCGTCCGCTGATGGCCGAGGTGGCCGAGCGCCTGGCTGACCGTGTACTGGTCACTGACGATAACCCACGTACCGAAGACCCGCAGGCCATCTTCAACGACATTCGCCCTGGTTTTGCCCGGCCCGCCGAGGTCGAGTTCATCGCTGGCCGTGGCGAGGCCATTGCACACCTGATCGCTTCTGCTGCCGCCTCGGACGTCATCGTCCTGGCCGGCAAGGGGCACGAGGATTACCAGGAAATCAATGGCCAGCGCCATGACTTCTCCGACTTGGTCGAAGCCGAAAAGGCACTTGCAGCCTGGGAGGCTCCACATGCTTAAGCCCATGACACTCAGCCAGCTGACCGCAGCACTGAGCGCTCGCCTGGTCGGCGCAGACGCCAGCTTCAGCGGTGTCAGCATCGACAGCCGCAGCGTCGGCGCCGGGCAGTTGTTCGTCGCCCTGGCGGGGCCGCGTTTCGATGGCCACGACTACCTGGCCGATGTGCAGGCCAAGGGGGCTGTGGCAGCGCTGGTGGAGCGTGAAGTGGCCGATGTCGACCTGCCGCAACTGGTGGTTGCCGACAGTCGTCTGGCCCTCGGCCAGCTTGGTGCGCTGAACCGTGCCGGCTACGACAAACCTGTGGTAGCGATCACCGGCTCCAGCGGCAAGACCACGGTCAAAGAGATGCTTGCCTGCATCCTGCGTACCCGTGGCCCTGTTCATGCCACCCGTGGCAACCTGAACAACGACCTGGGTGCACCGCTGACCCTGCTGGAAATTGCCCCGCAGCACAGCGCCGCCGTCATTGAGCTGGGCGCTTCGCGCATTGGCGAGATCCGCTATACCGTGGGCCTCACCCAGCCACAGGTGGTCATCATCAACAACGCAGGTACTGCCCACGTCGGCGAGTTCGGCGGGCCAGAGAAGATCGTTGAAGCCAAGGGCGAGATTCTCGAAGGGCTGGGCGAGGGTGGCACGGCCATCCTCAACCTGGACGACAAGGCCTTTGCCATCTGGAAGGCGCGTGCGGGTGCGCACAAGGTCATCAGCTTTGCCCGCAGCGACGCCCGCGCCGACTTCCATGCCACCGACATCGGGCGCGACGCGCGGGGTTGCCCGTCGTTCACACTGCATGGCGCCGGCGCATCGGTGGCCGTGCAGCTCAATGTGCTCGGTGAGCATAACGTCAGCAACGCCTTGGCCGCCGCCGGCGCCGCCCATGCCGTTGGTCTGAGCCTGAGCGGCATTGCCGC
This sequence comes from Pseudomonas sp. BNK-30, assembly GCF_047456185.1. Lineage (NCBI taxonomy): Bacteria > Pseudomonadati > Pseudomonadota > Gammaproteobacteria > Pseudomonadales > Pseudomonadaceae > Pseudomonas > Pseudomonas sp. BNK-30. The sequence continues at coordinate 3,776,872 of NZ_CP179904.1, read as the reverse complement.
CGGCCTGAACGCCATGCAGCCGGTCAAGGGCCGTACCGTGGCGCAAATCGCCCCGAATGGCGTGCGCGTGATCGATGACAGTTACAACGCAAATCCCACCTCGATGTGCGCGGCCATTGATATACTCGCCGGCTTTTCCGGTCGCACCGTTCTGGTGCTGGGGGATATCGGCGAGCTGGGGCAGTGGGCCGAAGAAGGCCACCGTCAGGTGGGCGATTACGCGCGCGGTAAGGTCGATGCCCTGTATGCAGTGGGTACCAACATGACACATGCGGTCAAGGCGTTCGGCGCCAATGGCCGTCATTTCGCAACTCAAGCTGAGCTGATCGAGGCCGTTCGTGCCGAAACTGCCAGCAACACCACTATCTTGATCAAGGGCTCGCGCAGCGCTGCGATGGAAAACGTCGTGGCTGCATTGTGCGGTGCCAGCGGGGAGAAACATTAATGCTGCTGCTGTTGGCTGAGTATCTGCAACAGTTCCACAAAGGCTTCGCGGTCTTCCAGTACCTGTCCCTGCGCGGGATCCTTGGCGTACTGACCGCGTTGTCGCTGGCGCTGTGGCTGGGCCCGTGGATGATCCGTACCCTGCAGATCCGCCAGATCGGTCAGGCCGTCCGTAATGACGGCCCGCAATCGCACTTGTCCAAATCCGGCACGCCAACCATGGGTGGTGCCTTGATCCTGTCCGCCATCGGCATCAGCACCCTGCTGTGGGCCGACCTGTCGAACCGCTATGTGTGGACGGTACTGATCGTCACGCTGCTGTTCGGCGCCATCGGATGGGTCGACGACTACCGCAAGGTGATCGAAAAGAACTCGCGCGGCCTGCCTAGCCGCTGGAAGTACTTCTGGCAGTCGGTGTTCGGCCTGACGGCGGCGATCTTCCTGTATCAGACGGCCCCGACCACAGTCGAAACCACCCTGATCGTGCCGTTCCTCAAGGACGTCACCATCCCGCTGGGCATCGGCTTCGTCGTCCTCACCTACTTCGTCATCGTCGGATCGAGCAATGCGGTCAACCTGACCGATGGCCTTGATGGCCTGGCGATCATGCCGACAGTGATGGTTGGCGGTGCGCTGGGCATCTTCTGCTACCTGTCGGGTAACGTGAAGTTCGCTGAGTACTTGCTCATTCCTTATGTGCCGGGTTCAGGTGAGCTCATCGTGTTCTGCGGCGCGCTGATCGGCGCCGGCCTGGGCTTTTTGTGGTTCAACACCTATCCGGCCCAGGTGTTCATGGGTGACGTCGGCGCGCTGGCGCTGGGCGCTGCACTGGGCACCATCGCCGTGATCGTGCGCCAGGAAATCGTGCTGTTCATCATGGGCGGCATCTTCGTGATGGAAACCCTGTCGGTGGTGATCCAGGTCGCTTCCTTCAAGCTGACCGGCAAGCGCGTGTTCCGCATGGCACCGATCCACCACCACTTTGAACTCAAGGGTTGGCCTGAACCACGGGTGATTGTCCGTTTCTGGATCATCACCGTGATTCTGGTGCTGATCGGCCTTGCAACCCTGAAACTGAGGTAGACGAGCGTGTCACTGATCGCTTCCGACCAATTCCGCATCGTTGTCGGCCTCGGCAAGAGCGGCATGTCCCTGGTTCGCTTCCTGGCGAACCAGGGCATTGCCTTTGCGGTCGCCGACACCCGCGAGCAACCGCCGGAACTGGACACCCTGCGCCGTGATTACCCGCAGGTGGAAGTACGCTGTGGTGAACTGGACGTGGACTTCCTGTGCCGCGCCAACGAGTTGTACGTGAGCCCAGGCCTGGCACTGGCCACGCCGGCCCTGCAGCAGGCGGCTGCGCGTGGCGTGAAGCTGTCCGGTGACATCGAACTGTTCGCCCGCCATGCCAAGGCGCCGATCGTGGCGATCAGTGGCTCCAATGCGAAAAGCACGGTAACCACCCTGGTCGGCGAGATGGCCGCCAAGGCCGGCAAGCGCGTGGCCGTCGGCGGCAACCTGGGTACACCGGCCCTGGACCTGCTCAGTGATGATGTCGAGTTGTATGTCATGGAGCTGTCGAGCTTCCAGCTGGAAACCACCGACCAGCTCAATGCCGAAGTTGCCACCGTGCTGAACATCAGCGAAGACCACATGGACCGCTACAGCGGCCTGCCGGCCTATCACCTGGCCAAGCACCGGATATTCCGTGGCGCCCGCCAAGTGGTGGTGAACCGCCAGGATGCCCTGAGCCGGCCGTTGCCGGTCGAAAATCGCCCGTGCTGGAGCTTTGGCCTGAATCAGCCGGACTTCAAGGCCTTCGGCTTGCGTGAAGTCGAGGGCGAGAAGTACCTGGCTTTCGAGTTCCAGGCACTGATGCCGGTCCGTGACCTGAAAATTCGGGGTGCCCACAACCAGAGCAACGCCCTGGCGGCCCTGGCCCTCGGGCATGCCGCCGGTCTGCCGTTCGAGCCGATGCTCGAAGCCCTGCGCGAATTCGGCGGCCTGGCCCATCGTTGCCAATGGGTGCGTGCGCGCAACGGTGTGAGCTGGTACGACGATTCCAAGGCGACCAACGTCGGTGCTGCCCTGGCCGCCATCGAAGGCCTGGGCGCGGATATCGACGGCAAGCTGGTGCTGATCGCCGGCGGCGACGGCAAGGGTGCCGATTTTGCCGCCCTGCGTGAGCCGGTGGCACGTTTTTGCCGCGCCGTTGTGTTGCTCGGCCGTGATGCTGAACGCCTGGCCGAGGTGCTAGGTGATGCCGTGCCGCTGGTGCGGGTCAAGACGCTGGACGAGGCCGTGCAGCAATGCGCCGAGCTGGCTCTGCCGGGTGACGCCGTGTTGCTGTCGCCGGCGTGCGCCAGCCTCGACATGTTCAAGAACTTTGAAGAACGCGGGCGGCTGTTCGCCCAGGCGGCGGGAGGGCTGGCATGATCTTCGGCATCCTCAAGCCGTACCCGTCGCCGCTTATCAGCGGCCGTGGCATCGACCTCGACTTCGCCTTCCTGGCCGGCTGCCTGGCGCTACTCGGCCTGGGCCTGGTGATGATCACCTCGGCGTCGTCGGAGGTGGCCGCAGTACAGTCAGGCAACCCGCTGTACCACATGTTCCGCCATCTGGTTTACGTGGCCATTGGCCTGGTCGCCTGTGGTGCGACCCTGCTGGTGCCGATCGCCACGTGGCAGCGCATGGGCTTCATGATGCTGGTTGGCGCCTTTGGCCTGCTGGTACTGGTGCTGGTGCCTGGCATCGGTCGGGAAGTGAACGGCTCGATGCGCTGGATCGGCTTCAGCTTCTTCAACGTCCAGCCTTCGGAGATCGCCAAGGTCTTCGTGGTCATTTATCTCGCCGGCTACCTGGTACGTCGGCAGACCGAAGTGCGCGAAAGCTGGATGGGCTTTTTCAAACCGTTCATCGTGCTGCTGCCGATGGCCGGCCTGCTGCTGATGGAGCCGGACTTCGGTGCCACCGTGGTCATGATGGGCGCTGCCGCAGCCATGCTGTTCCTCGGCGGCGTAGGGTTGTTCCGCTTCAGCCTGATGGTGGTGCTGGCGGTGGTCGCAGTGTTCGTGCTGGTGCAGGCGCAGCCCTACCGGATGGCGCGCCTGATCACTTTTACCGACCCCTGGTCCGACCAGTTCGGCTCTGGTTACCAGTTGACCCAGGCATTGATCGCCTTCGGCCGCGGCGAGTGGCTGGGCGTAGGGCTGGGCAACAGTGTGCAAAAGCAGTTCTACCTGCCTGAAGCGCACACCGACTTCGTGTTCTCGGTACTCGCCGAGGAGTTGGGCGTGGTCGGTTCGCTGGTGACCATCGCGCTGTTCGTATTCGTGACCGTGCGCGCCCTCTACATCGGCCTGTGGGCCGAGAAGGCCAAGCAGTACTTTGCCGCCTACATGGCATTTGGCCTGGCGTTCCTGTGGATTGGCCAGTTCCTGATCAACATTGGCGTGAACGTCGGCTTGCTGCCGACCAAGGGCCTGACCTTGCCCTTCCTCAGTTACGGGGGCAGCTCCCTGGTGATCTGCTGTGCCTGCGTCGGCTTGTTGCTGCGTATCGAATGGGAAAGCCGCACGCACCTGGGCAGCGAGGAACACGAATTCAGCGAAAGCGATTTTGCCGAGGAGACCAGTCATGGCCGCTGACGGCAAAAACGTACTGATCATGGCGGGTGGCACCGGAGGCCATGTGTTCCCGGCCCTGGCCTGCGCACGTGAGTTCCAGGCGCGCGGCTATACCGTGCACTGGCTGGGCACCCCCCGTGGCATCGAGAATGAGCTGGTCCCCCAGGCCGGCCTGGCGCTGCACCTGATCCAGGTCAGCGGCTTGCGTGGCAAGGGCAAGCTGTCGCTGCTCAAGGCACCGTTTACCCTGGTCAAGGCCGTGCTCCAGGCGCGGCGTATCATTGGCCAGCTCAAGCCGGTCTGCGTGATCGGCTTCGGTGGCTATGTGACCGGCCCTGGCGGCGTCGCCGCGCGTCTGTGCGGTGTGCCGCTGGTGATTCACGAACAGAACGCCCGCGCCGGTACCGCCAATCGCCTGCTGGTGCCGTTGTCGGCGCGTGTCTGCGAGGCTTTCCCAGGCACGTTTGAAGCTGGCGAAAAGCTGCGTACCACCGGCAATCCGGTGCGCCCTGAGCTGTTCATGGATGCGCAGCGTGCTCCCTTGGGCGAGCGCCGTGCCCGCCTGTTGGTCATGGGTGGCAGCCTGGGTGCGGAACCATTGAACAAATTGTTGCCTAAGGCCCTGTCCGAGGTGCCCGCTGACCTGCGGCCCGAGGTGTTCCATCAGGCCGGCAAGCACCACGCGCCGATCACCGCCGAGCGTTATCAAGAGGCGGGTGTCGAGGCTCAGGTAGAGCCGTTCATCAAGGACATGGCCCACGCCTATGGCTGGGCCGACCTGGTGGTGTGCCGGGCCGGTGCCCTGACCGTCAGCGAGCTCGCGGCGGCCGGCCTGCCTTCGATGCTGGTGCCTTTGCCCCATGCCATCGACGACCACCAGACCCATAACGCCCAATATCTGGCTCGGGAAGGCGCCGCCTTCCTCATGCCACAAGCGACAACTGGCGCAGCGCAACTCGCTGAACGCCTGAACGAGGTGCTGATGCAACCCGAGAAACTCAACACCATGGCACGCACCGCACGGGGCCTTGCCAAACCTTCCGCAACCAGCACCGTGGTCGATATCTGCCTGGAGGTGGCCCATGGTTGAAAGCCAGAAAGCCATGCCCCAGCCGAAGATGGGCCGTATTCATCGTATCCACTTCGTCGGTATCGGCGGCGTGGGCATGTGCGGTATTGCCGAAGTGCTGCTGAACCTGGGCTATGAAGTGTCCGGCTCCGACCTCAAGGTGTCGCCGGTTACCCAGCGCCTGGAGTCGTTCGGTGCCGAGATCTTCGTTGGCCACCGTGCCGAAAACGCCGCCAATGCCGATGTACTGGTGGTGTCCAGCGCCATCAACCCGGCCAACCCGGAAGTCGCCACTGCGCTTGAACGGCGCATTCCAGTGGTGCCGCGTGCCGAAATGCTCGCTGAGCTGATGCGCTACCGCCATGGTGTGGCGGTTGCCGGTACCCATGGCAAAACCACCACCACCAGCCTGCTGGCCTCGGTATTTGCCGCCGGTGGCCTGGACCCGACGTTCGTCATCGGTGGCCGCCTGACCGCTGCCGGCACCAATGCGCAGTTGGGAACCAGCCGTTACCTGATCGCCGAAGCCGACGAAAGCGACGCCAGCTTCCTGCACCTGCAGCCGATGGTTGCTGTGGTCACCAACATCGACGCCGACCACATGGCCACCTACGAGGGTGACTTCAACAAACTGAAGAAAACCTTCGTCGAGTTCCTGCACAACCTGCCGTTCTACGGCCTGGCCGTGATGTGCCTGGACGACCCGGTGGTGCGTGAGATCCTGCCGCAGGTCAAGCGCCCGACCGTGACCTACGGTTTCAGCGAAGAGGCTGACATCCGCGCGATCAACGTCAGCCAGAAGGGCATGCAGACCCACTTCACCGTGCTGCGCCGTGATCGTGAGCCGCTGGAAGTGTCGGTCAACATGCCGGGTAACCACAACGTGCTCAATGCCCTGGCCACCATCGCCATCGCCACCGACGAAGGCATCAGCGACGAAGCCATCGTGCAGGGGCTTTCCGGCTTCCAGGGTGTCGGTCGACGCTTCCAGGTGTACGGCGAACTGCCGGTTGAAGGCGGCAGCGTGATGCTGGTCGACGACTACGGCCACCACCCGACCGAAGTGGCGGCGGTGATCAAGGCTGTACGCGGTGGCTGGCCAAGCCGTCGCCTGGTCATTGTCTACCAGCCACACCGTTACAGCCGCACCCGTGACCTGTACGACGATTTCGTGCAGGTGCTGGGCGATGCCAACGTGCTGCTGCTGATGGAGGTGTACCCGGCCGGTGAAGAGCCGATACCCGGTGCCGACAGCCGTCAGCTGTGCCACAGCATCCGCCAGCGCGGCAAGCTGGACCCGATCTACATCGAACGCGGCGCCGAGCTGGCACCGCTGGTCAAGCCGCTGCTGCGTGCCGGTGACATCCTGCTGTGCCAGGGTGCCGGCGATGTCGGTGGCCTGGCCCCGCAATTGATGAAAAGCCCGCTGTTCGCTGGCGCCAAGCAGGAGAAGTCGAAATGACCAGCGCCTACGAGAAGCTACATTCGACCCTGGACGTCAACGCGTTCGGTCGTGTCGCTGTACTGTACGGCGGCAAGAGCGCCGAGCGTGAAGTCTCGCTCAAGTCGGGCGCTGCCGTGATCGAGGCGCTGCGCAGCGCCGGTGTCGACGTGGTCGCCATCGACGTGGGCGACGACCTGCTGGCCCGCCTGCAAAGCGAGAAGATCGACCGTGCCTTCATCATCCTGCACGGCCGCGGCGGTGAGGACGGCAGCATGCAAGGCCTGCTGGAGTGCCTGGGCATTCCCTACACCGGCAGTGGCATCCTCGCCTCGGCCCTGGCCATGGACAAGCTGCGGACCAAGCAGGTATGGCAAAGCCTGGGCATTCCGACCCCGCGTCATGCTGTGCTGGCCAGCGAAGAAGATTGTGTTGTAGCTGGTACGGAACTGGGCTTCCCGCTGATCGTCAAACCTGCCCATGAAGGCTCTAGCATCGGCATGGCCAAGGTGAACAGCGAGCAGGAACTGGTCGCTGCCTGGCAAGACGCCGCCAAATACGATTCTCAGGTGCTGGTCGAGCAATGGATTCACGGCCCGGAGTTCACCATTGCCGTTCTGCGTGGCCAGGTGCTGCCGCCGATCGCCCTGGGCACTCCGCACGTGTTCTACGACTACGACGCCAAGTACATCGCCAATGACACCCAGTACCGCATTCCGTGCGGGCTGGACAGTGCCAAGGAGCAGGAGCTTATCGACCTGACCGCGCGCGCCTGCGATGCCATCGGCATTGAAGGGTGGGGCCGTCTGGACGTGATGCAGGACGAGCAGGGCCGGTTCTGGCTGCTCGAAGTAAACACCGCGCCGGGCATGACTGATCATAGCCTGGTGCCCATGGCGGCCCGCGCGGCCGGTCTGGACTTCCAGCAACTGGTGCTGGCGATCCTGGCCGACAGCGTAGCGACGCGAGGTTAACAAACCATGCAAGGCGCAATGATACGTCAGCAGCAACCCGTTACCGGCCGTAGCAAGCCGGTGCCGCGTGGTGCCAGCCGACTGGTGGCCGACGAGCCCGTATCGGCGCGCCTGCCGCGGCCCAGCCTGGGCGGCCTCAAGCGCCTGCTGTGGCCGGTGTTGCTGGTGGCCGCAGGCTTTGGCGCCTACGAGGGCGCCATTCGCCTGATGCCGTACGCCGACCGGCCGATCACCAAGATCGACGTGCAGGGCGACCTCAGTTACATCAGCCAGCAGTCGGTGCAGCAGCGGATCGCGCCATACGTGGCAGCGAGTTTCTTCAGCGTCGACCTCACGGCGATGCGAGCCGAGCTCGAGCAGATGCCATGGATCGCCCACGCCGAAGTACGCCGGGTTTGGCCGGACGAGGTGGTGATTCGCCTGGAAGAACAGTTGCCGGTGGCACGCTGGGGTGAGGAAGCCTTGCTCAACAACCAGGGCCAGGCCTTCACCCCGCGCGAGCTGGCCAACTACGAGCATCTGCCGCAGTTGGCCGGGCCGCAGCGTGCCCAGCAGCAAGTCATGCAGCAGTATCAGGTTTTGAGCCAGATGCTGCGCCCCTTGGGCTTTTCCATCGCTCGCCTGGAGCTGCGCGAGCGTGGCAGCTGGTTCCTGACCACCGGTGCGGGCAGCACCGGGCAGGGCGTCGAGCTGCTGCTGGGGCGCGATCATCTGGTGGAGAAGATGCGCCGTTTCATTGCCATTTACGACAAGACACTCAAAGAGCAGATCACCAACATCGCCCGCATTGATCTGCGTTATTCCAACGGACTTGCCGTTGGTTGGCGGGAACCGAACGCACCGACGACGGCCCAACCCGCCGTTGCGAAGAATTAGAGAGAGGCAGGACCATGGCAAACGCGCATAGCGGCAAAATGATCGTCGGGCTGGACATTGGCACCTCCAAGGTGGTGGCGCTGGTGGGTGAAGTAGGCGAAGACGGTACCCTGGAGATCGTCGGGATCGGTACTCACCCTTCCCGCGGCCTGAAGAAGGGCGTGGTGGTGAACATCGAGTCCACCGTGCAGTCGATCCAGCGCGCAGTGGAAGAAGCGCAGCTGATGGCTGGCTGCCGCATCCACTCGGCGTTCGTCGGCGTGGCCGGCAACCATATCCGCAGCCTGAACTCCCACGGCATCGTCGCCATTCGCGACCGCGAGGTCAGCCTTGCCGACCTCGAGCGTGTGCTTGACGCTGCCCAGGCCGTGGCCATTCCGGCTGACCAGCGCGTGCTGCACACCCTGCCGCAGGACTACGTGATCGATAACCAGGAAGGTGTGCGCGAGCCGCTGGGCATGTCTGGCGTGCGCCTGGAAGCCAAGGTTCACGTGGTCACTTGCGCGGTCAACGCGGCGCAGAACATCGAGAAGTGCGTGCGCCGTTGTGGCCTGGAAATCGACGACATCATCCTCGAGCAACTGGCCTCGGCCTACTCGGTGCTGACCGACGATGAGAAAGAGCTCGGTGTGTGCCTGGTGGACATCGGCGGCGGCACCACCGACATCGCCATCTTCACCGAAGGCGCGATCCGTCACACTGCGGTCATCCCGATTGCCGGCGACCAGGTCACCAACGACATCGCCATGGCCCTGCGTACACCCACCCAGTACGCCGAGGAAATCAAGATCCGTTACGCCTGCGCCTTGGCCAAACTGGCCGGCGCCGGCGAGACCATCAAGGTGCCGAGCGTGGGCGACCGCCCACCGCGCGAACTGTCGCGCCAGGCCCTGGCCGAGGTGGTAGAGCCCCGTTACGACGAGCTTTTCACGCTGATCCAGGCCGAGCTGCGCCGCAGCGGTTACGAGGACCTGGTGCCGGCCGGCATCGTCCTCACCGGCGGCACCGCGAAGATGGAAGGCGCCGTGGAACTGGCCGAAGAAATTTTCCACATGCCGGTACGCCTGGGCGTACCGCACAGCGTTCGGGGGTTGAGCGACGTGGTGCGCAACCCGATCTATTCCACCGGCGTGGGCTTGCTCGCTTACGGCCTGCAGAAGCAGTCCGAAGACTTGCCCCTGACCGGTAACAGCAGCAGCAACAGCTATGGCGATGAACCGAAGGCCCCAGTGCTTGAGCGCTTCAAGCGGTGGGTTCAGGGCAACTTCTAAGTTTCAAAGCAGTAGTGGTAGGCGCGACAACTAGAGAACTGAAAGGAGAGGGAAAATGTTCGAGCTCGTAGACAACGTCCCGCAAAGCCCGGTCATCAAAGTGATCGGTGTCGGCGGTGGCGGCGGCAACGCCGTCAACCACATGGTGAAAAGCAGCATCGAAGGCGTCGAGTTCATCTGCGCCAACACCGATGCTCAGGCGCTGAAAAACATCGGCGCGCGCACCATCCTGCAACTGGGTACCGGGGTCACCAAGGGCCTTGGTGCAGGTGCCAATCCGGAAGTCGGCCGTCAGGCTGCTCTGGAAGACCGTGAGCGCATCGCCGAGGTGCTGCAGGGCACCAACATGGTGTTCATCACTACCGGCATGGGCGGCGGTACCGGTACCGGTGCAGCGCCGATCATCGCCGAAGTGGCGAAGGAAATGGGCATTCTCACGGTTGCCGTGGTAACCCGCCCGTTCCCGTTCGAAGGTCGCAAACGTATGCAGATCGCCGATGAAGGCATCCGCATGCTGGCCGAGAGCGTCGACTCGCTGATCACCATTCCCAACGAGAAGCTGCTGACCATCCTGGGCAAGGATGCCAGCCTGCTGTCCGCCTTTGCCAAGGCTGACGATGTACTGGCCGGTGCCGTTCGCGGTATTTCCGACATCATCAAGCGCCCGGGCATGATCAACGTCGACTTCGCCGACGTGCGCACCGTGATGGGCGAGATGGGCATGGCGATGATGGGTACCGGTTGCGCCAGCGGCCCGAACCGTGCTCGCGAAGCCACCGAGGCGGCAATCCGCAACCCGCTGCTCGAAGACGTCAACCTGCAGGGCGCCCGCGGCATCCTGGTGAACATCACCGCAGGCCCTGACCTGTCGCTGGGCGAGTACTCCGATGTGGGTAGCATCATCGAAGCCTTCGCCTCCGACCACGCGATGGTCAAGGTGGGCACCGTGATCGACCCGGACATGCGCGATGAGCTGCACGTGACCGTGGTGGCCACTGGCCTGGGCGCGCGTATCGAGAAGCCGGTCAAGGTGGTCGACAACACCCTGCAGACTGCCCAGCAGGCGTACGAGGCCTCCAACCCGGCCCCTGTTCGTCAGGAGCAGCCAGCGGTCAACTACCGTGACCTGGAGCGTCCGACCGTGATGCGCAACCAGGCCCACGCAGGCGCTGCCGCAGCAGCTAAACTCAACCCTCAGGATGACTTGGACTACCTGGATATCCCGGCCTTCCTGCGTCGTCAGGCCGATTAATGGAATTTATCAGGGGTATAAGGGTGATTGGTGTTCAGCAAAGGCCGGGTCTGTTATCATCCTCAGCCTTTGTTGATACCTGTTCGCAATTTGCGCTGAAGCGGCCAATGCCATGATTAGACAACGCACCCTGAAGAATACCATCCGTGCCACAGGCGTCGGCCTGCACTCCGGGGAGAAGGTCTATCTGACCCTCAAGCCTGCGCCTGTCGATACCGGCATCGTCTTCCGTCGCGCCGACCTCGACCCTGTGGTCGAGATCCCGGCACGTGCGGCCAACGTCGGTGAGACCACCATGTCCACCACGCTGGTCAACGGTGACGTCAAGGTCGATACCGTCGAGCACCTGCTTTCCGCCATGGCGGGGTTGGGCATCGATAACGCCTACGTCGAGCTCTCCGCCTCGGAAGTTCCGATCATGGATGGCAGCGCCGGTCCCTTCGTATTCCTGATTCAGTCTGCCGGCCTGGAAGAGCAGGACGCAGCCAAGAAGTTCATCCGCATCCTGCGTGAAGTGACAGTGGAGGAGGGCGACAAGCGCGCTACCTTCCTGCCTTTCGAAGGGTTCAAGGTGAGCTTCGAGATCGACTTCGATCACCCGGTCCTCAAGGGCCAGACCCAGAGCGCCGTCGTCGACTTCTCCAGCACTTCGTTCGTCAAGGAAGTCAGCCGCGCCCGTACTTTCGGCTTCATGCGTGACATCGAGTACCTGCGCAAGCACAACCTTGCGCTGGGTGGCAGTGTCGAGAACGCCATCGTTGTCGATGAGACCGGTGTCCTTAACGAAGACGGCCTTCGCTCCGAAGACGAGTTCGTCAAGCACAAGATCCTCGACGCCATCGGCGACCTTTACCTGCTGGGCAACAGCCTGATTGGCGAGTTCAAGGGCTACAAGTCCGGGCACGCGCTGAACAACCAGCTGCTGCGCAAGCTGATCAATGAAACCGATGCCTGGGAAGTGGTCACTTTCGAAGATGCCAGTACGGCACCGATCTCTTATATGCGCCCTGTTGCGGCCGTGTAAGTTCGAACACTCTCTCTAGTGATTAAGGCCACCTTCGGGTGGCCTTTTTTATGGGTTGTGCTCAGGCCTGCTGACTCAACCCTTGCCCTTGGCGTGACTGGCCAGGCGTTCCAGTGCTTCACGCAGTTTGGGGTCGGTGATGCCTTCGGCGGAACCCCGAATGCCTTCGGCGGCATTGGTCGACAGCTCGGTCATGTTACCGCCGCGCTTGGCCGGAACCAGCGGCGGCTGCACCTTGTAAAGGATGCGCTGAAGGTTGCCGAACGCTTCCAGCGCCTGCAGCTGACGCATCAGGCGCTTCTGCTGATAGCGCAGGCGGGTGGCCCAGTGCCCGTCCGTGACCACCAGCAGCAGCGTGCCGTCGCGCCACGAAGCCACGTGGCAGTGCTCGCGGGCTGCCGGTTGCAACTGGCTTTCCAGCAGGCGCTGCAGGTGCGCCAGGCGTTCGGCCTGGTTCAGCAGCAGGCGCAGCGGGCGCACCTGGCGCAGCAGTGCCGAAGGGGGCTGGGCGGGGGAGGGTTTGTAGGCCATGGGGGGTCGCATCAGGTTACAAGATTGGCAGTCTAACACCTCTGTCGGCCCCACTGACGGCGCCAGCGCCATCGCACACAGACAGCATACGAGTCATTCTCGATACGTTTCATGATGCTCCGGGTTGAACTCAGCGAAAATGCCCTTATCTTAGAAACGCCCCCGCCAAAGCGCTGTGCCAGCATCGTGGAAATCCACCACTTTCCTCACCATCGTTTCCGGGTAGAATGCTCGTTCGCATGCGGCCCAAGGGCTGCACGGGCGACTCATGGGGCCGCCCTCCATCCCTACGTGTGGAAGATCCTGCCGATATGTTTGCGCCTTTGTTAAAGAAACTTTTTGGAAGCAAGAACGAGCGTGAAGTCAAACGCATGCTCAAGACGGTGAACATCGTCAATGCCTTCGAAGAGAAAATGGTCGCCCTCTCCGATGAGCAACTGCGCGCCAAAACCGCAGAGTTCAAGGAGCGTCTGGCCAAAGGCGAGACACTGGACCAACTGCTGCCTGAAGCCTTCGCCGTGGCCCGTGAAGCCGGCAAGCGCGTGATGGGCATGCGCCACTTCGATGTGCAGCTGATCGGCGGCATGACCCTGCACGAGGGCATGATCGCAGAAATGCGCACCGGTGAAGGCAAGACCTTGGTCGGTACCCTGGCCGTTTACCTCAACGCCCTTTCCGGCAAAGGGGTGCACGTGGTCACGGTCAACGACTACCTGGCCCGCCGCGACGCCAACTGGATGCGCCCTCTGTACGAATTCCTCGGTCTGTCCGTAGGCATCGTCTCGGCCTTCCAGCCACCAGAGGAAAAGCGCGCTGCGTATGCCTCCGATATCACCTACGGCACCAACAACGAGTTCGGTTTCGACTACCTGCGCGACAACATGGCTTTCAGCCTGGAAGAGAAATTCCAGCGTGAACTGAATTTCGCCGTGATCGACGAAGTCGACTCGATCCTCATCGACGAAGCCCGTACGCCGCTGATCATCTCCGGCCAGGCAGAAGACAGCTCCAAGCTGTACATCGAGATCAACCGCCTGATCCCGCGCCTGACCCAGCACATCGAAGAAGTCGAAGGCCAGGTCACCCAGGAAGGTCATTTCTCCATCGACGAGAAGAGCCGCCAGGTCGAGCTCAACGAAGCCGGTCACCAGTTCATCGAAGAGATGCTCACCCAGTCCGGCCTGCTGGCTGAGGGCGAGAGCCTCTACTCGTCGCACAACCTGGGCCTGCTGACTCATGTCTATGCCGGCCTGCGTGCGCACAAACTGTTCCACCGCAATGTCGAGTACATCGTTCAGGACGGTCAGGTCCTGCTGATCGACGAGCACACCGGCCGTACCATGCCTGGCCGTCGCCTTTCCGAAGGCTTGCACCAGGCCATCGAGGCGAAAGAGAACCTGAACATCCAGGCCGAGAGCCAGACCCTGGCTTCGACCACCTTCCAGAATTATTTCCGTCTGTACACCAAGCTGTCCGGCATGACCGGTACCGCCGACACCGAAGCGTTCGAGTTCCAGTCGATCTACGGCCTCAACGTGATGGTGATTCCGCCGAACAAGCCGCTGGCGCGTAAGGACTTCAACGACCTGGTGTACCTGACCGCGGACGAGAAGTACGCCGCGATCATTGCCGACATCAAGGAAAGCATGACCCAGGGCCGTCCGGTTCTGGTGGGTACTGCGACCATTGAAACCTCCGAGCACATGTCGAACCTGCTGAAGCAGGAAGGCATCGAGCACAAGGTCCTGAACGCCAAGTACCACGAAAAGGAAGCCGAGATCATCGCGCAAGCGGGGGCTCCGGGTGCACTGACCATCGCTACCAACATGGCCGGTCGTGGTACCGACATTCTTCTGGGCGGTAACTGGGAAGCCGAAGTGGCTGCCCTGGAGAACCCAAGCCCCGAGCAGATCGCCCAGATCAAGGCCGACTGGCAGAAGCGTCACCAGCAGGTGATCGAGTCCGGTGGCCTGCACGTGATCGCCTCCGAGCGCCACGAATCGCGCCGTATCGACAACCAGCTGCGTGGCCGTTCCGGCCGTCAGGGCGACCCGGGTTCAAGCCGTTTCTACCTGTCGCTGGAAGACAGCCTGATGCGTATCTTCGCCTCCGATCGGGTGAAGAACTTCATGAAAGCACTGGGCATGCAGTCCGGTGAGGCCATCGAACACCGCATGGTCACCAACGCCATCGAAAAGGCGCAGCGCAAGGTCGAAGGGCGCAACTTCGATATTCGTAAGCAACTGCTCGAATACGATGACGTGGCCAACGAACAGCGCAAGGTGATCTACCACATGCGCAACAGCCTGCTGGCTGCCGAAAACATCGGTGACACCATCGCCGAGTTCCGTCAGGAAGTGCTCGATGCCACCATCAGCCAGCACATCCCGCCGCAGTCGCTGCCCGAACAGTGGGACGTTGCCGGCCTGGAGGCTTCGCTGGCCAGCGACTTCGCCATCAAGCTGCCTATCCAGCAGTGGCTCGACGAGGACGATCACCTCTACGAGGAGACCCTGCGCGAGAAGCTGCTGAAGGAAATCACCGACGCCTACAACGAGAAGGAAGACCAGGCCGGCATCGACGCCCTGCGTACCTTCGAGAAGCAGATCCTGCTGCGCGTGCTGGACGACCTGTGGAAAGACCACCTGTCGACCATGGACCACCTGCGCCACGGCATTCACCTGCGTGGTTATGCGCAGAAGAACCCGAAGCAGGAGTACAAGCGCGAATCCTTCACCCTGTTCCAGGAATTGCTCGAGTCGATCAAGCGCGACACCATCCGCGTGCTGTCGCACGTTCAGGTACGCCGCGAAGACCCGGTCGAAGAAGAGGCCCGCCTGCGCCGCGAAGCCGAAGAACTGGCCAGCCGCATGCAGTTCCAGCACGCCCCTGCGCCAGGCCTTGAGAGCGAGCAACTGAGCGAAGAAGGTGCCGAAGTGGCAGTCGCCGTTGCCCCGGTGCGCAACGATCAGAAGCTGGGCCGCAACGAGCCATGCTGGTGTGGTTCGGGCAAGAAGTTCAAGCATTGCCATGGTCAGATCGAGTGATCTGAACAGACGTGTGTAAAAGCCTGGGGCCGCATTGCGGCCCTTTCGCGACACAAGGCCGCTCTCACATATCGCGCTCGCCCACCGGTTGGCGCGGTCCCTGTAGGAGCGGCCTTGTGCCGCGAATGGGGCGCGAAGCGGCCCCGCTCTTTCCTCATCACTTCACCGTTTTTCTAGGAGCGCTCTAATGGCTGTTGGTCTTGGTCCTTTGCCCACCCTGCACCCGGTTCCGGGTTTTGAACTCGGCATCGCTTCTGCCGGCATCAAGCGCCCAGGGCGCAAGGATGTGGTGGTCATGCGCTGCGCCGAGGGCTCCAGCGTGGCAGGCGTGTTCACCCTCAACGCCTTTTGCGCAGCACCGGTGATCCTTGCCAAGCAACGCGTTCAGGGCACTGTGCGTTACCTGCTGACCAACACTGGCAACGCCAACGCGGGCACCGGCGCGCCGGGGCTGGCCGCTGCTGAGCATACCTGCGCCAAGCTGGCGGAACTGGCCGGCGTGCCTGCCGAGTCGGTGTTGCCATTCTCCACCGGTGTGATCGGTGAGCCGCTGCCGGTCGAAAAGATCGAAGGTGCCCTGCAGGCCGCTTTGGACAACCTGTCGGAAAAAAACTGGGCTGAAGCCGCCACCGGCATCATGACCACCGACACCCTGCCCAAGGGCGCCAGCCGCCAGTTCCAGCACGAAGGCGTGACCGTCACCGTTACCGGTATCAGCAAAGGCGCCGGCATGATCCGCCCGAACATGGCCACCATGCTCGGCTACATCGCTACCGACGCCAAAGTTGCCCCGGCCGTGCTCAAGGACCTGATGCTCGACGGCGCCAACAAGTCGTTCAACCGCATCACCATCGATGGCGACACCTCGACCAACGACTGCTGCATGCTGATCGCCACCGGCAAAGCGGGCCTGCCGGAAGTCACCGAGGCCAGCGGCGCGCTGTTCGAAGCGCTGAAGAAGGCGGTGTTCGAAGTGTGCATGGAAGTGGCCCAGGCCATCGTCCGTGACGGCGAAGGCGCTACCAAGTTCGTGACCGTGCAGGTCAATGGCGGTGGTAACCATCAGGAGTGCCTGGATGTCGGTTACGCTGTCGCTCACTCGCCGCTGATCAAGACCGCGCTGTTCGCCTCCGACCCGAACTGGGGCCGTATCCTTGCTGCCGTAGGGCGCGCTGGGGTGCCTGCGCTGGATGTAAGCCTGATCGACGTGTACCTCGACAATGTGTGTATCGCCAGCAAAGGCGGCCGCAGCCCGAGTTATACCGAAGAGCAGGGCTCGGCAGTGATGGCTCAGGAAGAGATCACCATCCGTATCGAGCTGGGCCGTGGCCAGTGCAGCGAAACCATCTGGACCACCGACCTGTCCCACGAATACGTGAAGATCAACGCCGAATACCGTACCTGATCCAATGGCCTAATCGCCGAAAAGCCTGCTCGCAGCCACCTGTGGAAGCCGGCTTGCCGGCGATGGGCTGCACAGCAGCCCCAAGGCCACCGACATTGCCACATCATCGGAGCCGACCCATGAGCTATCACCTGATCATCGGCGACAAGCTGTATTCTTCCTGGTCGCTACGCGGCGCCCTGGCCCTTGAGCTGGCCGGCGTTCCCTACGAAGAAAGCCTGATCAAACTCAACCAGCCCGACACCCGTCAGCGCATTCTCGCGTTCTCCTCCACCGGCAAGGTGCCGCTGCTCAAGACCGAGCACGGGGTGATCGCCGACTCCCTGGCCATCGCTGAATACCTTAACGAGCGCCACCCTGAGGCCCACTTGTGGCCTGTCGATGTGGCAGCCCGTGCCCAGGCCCGTTCGGCCTGTGCGCAGATGCACAGCGGTTTTTTCGCCCTGCGTGGCGCCATGCCCTTCGATCTGTCCCGGGACGAAGCGCTGGAAAACATCCCGCTGGATGTGCAAGTGGATATCGACCGTATCGTCGCGCTGTGGTCCGAATGCCGCCTGGTGGCCAAGGACAGCGGCCCGTTCCTGTTCGGCAAGCCGACCCTGGCCGATGCCTTCTTCGCCCCGGTTGCCGTGCGCCTGCGTACTTACCGTGTAGAGGTGCCAGCGCAGGCTGCGAGCTATATCGAAACCATTTACCAATGGCCGGCCTTCAAGGCCTGGCAGCAAGCAGGCCTGGCGGAGCGTGAAGGGTGAAACGGATTCATGTAGCAGCAGCGGTGATTCGCGGTACAGACGGCCGCATCCTCATTGCCCGACGGGCCGACAGCCAGCATCAGGGTGGCCTGTGGGAATTCCCTGGCGGCAAGGTGGAGGAGGGCGAAAGCGTCGAAGCGGCGCTGGCTCGCGAGCTTCGCGAAGAGCTGGGTATCGAAGTGACCCGTTCACGGGCGCTTATCAAAGTCAGCCACGACTACCCGGACAAACAGGTGTTGCTCGATGTCCGTGAGGTCGAAGCGTTCACCGGTGAGCCCCACGGCGCTGAAGGCCAGCCGCTGGCCTGGGTGTCGCCGAGGGACTTGCCACAGTATGAGTTCCCCGAGGCCAACAAGCCGATCGTGGCCGCCGCGCGCCTGCCCGATCAGTACTTGATCACCCCGGACGGCCTGGACGTACCCGAGATGCTCAAGGGTATACAGAAGGCTGTCGCCGCCGGCATCCGCTTGATCCAGTTGCGTGCGCCGGACATGTACGACCCCAAGTACCGCGATGTGGCGGTGGATGCGGTGGGGCTATGTGCGGGCAAGGCACAATTGATGCTCAAGGGGCCGCTGGAGTGGTTGGGCGACTTCCCCGCGGCAGGCTGGCACCTGACGGCTGCGCAACTGCGCAAATACGCCGCCAAGGGCCGGCCTTTCCCTAAAGATCGTTGGCTGGCAGCGTCCTGTCACAGTGCTGAAGAGCTGGCACTGGCTGAGCAGATGGGTGTGGATTTCGTCACGCTCTCGCCAGTGCAGCTGACGCAGACGCATCCTGAGGCCTCGCCGCTGGGTTGGGATGAGGCTCAGCGCTTGATTGCCGGGTTCGGCAAGCCGGTGTTCCTGCTCGGTGGTGTTGGGCCAGGCGAGCGTGAGCGGGCCTGGCAAACCGGGGCGCAAGGTGTTGCCGGGATTCGGGCCTTTTGGCCTGAGGCCTGAGGCGGCCGTCGCAGGGGGCTGCCAGGCAGCCCCTTTGCGGTGTCAGCCTGCTGGCTTGTCCGCAGCCTGCCACAACACCTCGGCAACCCCCTGCCGCCGCCCGATGATCCGCGCCGCCACAAACAGCAGATCGGAAAGGCGATTGATATACGCCAGCCCCACGCCTTCCAGCGGCTCAACCGCATTCAGTTGCTGGCAGCGTCGTTCCGCACTGCGTGCCAGGCTTCGGCAGACGTGCGCCTGGGCGATCAGCGCCGATCCACTGGGCAGGATAAAGTTCGTCAACGGCCCCAGTTCCTCGTTCCACCCATCGATGGCGGCCTCAAGCCGTTCCACCTCGGCCTCGTTCAGTGCCTTGTAACTGGGCATCGCCAGCTCGCCGCCCAGGTCGAACAGGCGGTGCTGGCATGGCGCCAGAACCTCGCTGACCTCCTCCAGACCTTGCTCTGCAAGGCCGGCCAGCAGCAGCCCAAGCTGGCTGTTAAGGCTGTCCACCTCGCCAATAGCCTCGATCCGCGGGTGGTCCTTGGGCACTCTGCGCCCATCGCCCAGGCCGGTTTCGCCTGTGTCACCGGTGCGGGTGTAAATCTTCGACAGGCGATAGCCCATGTCATGTCTCCGTCTGGTTCGGGGCCGCTGCCGACGGCTGGCCGAGGGGCAGGCGCAGGGTGAAGCAGGTGCCCTGGCCGGGCGTGGACTGCACTTCCATCTGCCCCTTGTGGTTATTGGTGATGATGAAGTAGGAAACCGACAAACCGAGCCCGGTGCCCTGGCCGATCTCCTTGGTGGTGAAGAAGGGCTCGAAGGTGCGCTTGCGGACCGCTTCGGGCATGCCGACGCCGTTGTCCTCGACCTGGATCTCGGCCCACGGCGGGCTGAGCCGGGTACGCAAGGTGATCCTTCCTGGCTCGCTGGGCTGAGGCCGTTGGTGGATGGCCTGGGCGGCATTCTTCAGCAGGTTCAGCAGCACTTGCTCCAGCTCGTTGGCGGTGCACGGCACCGGCCCCAGGTTGGGGTCGAACTGGCGGACAATGGCCTGGCCCTTGAAATCGAAACCGATGGTCAGGTCGAAGTCGTTACCGGCGATTTCCACGGCCTGGTCGATCAATGCCGGCAGGTCGCAGGGCGCCAGTTGGCGGTTGCTGCGGCGGCTGAAACTGAGCATATGGGTGACGATCTTGGCCGCCCGGGCACCGGCCTGCTGAATGCCGTCGAGCAGTTGCGGTACCTCGCGGCTTTCCAGGTAGCGATTGACGCTGGGCAGGTCGATGCCCAGCTCGCTGGCTTGCTCCTGGTTGCGTGGCAGCTCCGGCGACAGTCGCCTGCGGATGTTCTGCACGTTGTGCAGGATCGCGCCCAGCGGGTTGTTGATTTCGTGTGCCATGCCGGCCGCCAGGCCACCGACCGAGAGCATCTTCTCCGATTGCACCATCATTTCCTCCAGCGACAGGCGCTGGGTGATGTCGTCGATGCGGATGACCACGCCGCGGCCGCCGCCGCCCATCAGCGGATAGAAGGTCAGGGCGTAGTGGCGCGTGTCTTCGCCTTTGGCCCAGGTGACCCGCTCGATCTTGGCGACACGGTGTTTTTCCACGGTTTCCTTGAGCTGCGGCAGGAACGGCTTGAGCGGCTCGAAAGCGATGAAGATCGGCTGGTTCAGCGCTTCGTCCAGCGGCGTGCCGGAGAGCACCGTGGCCTCGTGATTCCACTGGGTGACATAAAGCTGCTCGTCGAGGGCGATCAGCGCCGAGGGCATGGAGTCAATGATGCTGTTGAGATAGTTCTGAAAGCCCGTGAGCTTTTTCTCGATCTTGCTGCGCACCTGGACTTCCAGTTCCAGCTTGCGGTTGGTGTGGCGGGTTTCCTCGGCCAGGCCCTGGGCCTGATCGTAAGCGTCCTGGAATTCGTCGCGGGTGCGCTTGAGTTGCTGCTCGCGCGCCTCGATGCGCGAGAGCATGGTGTTGAAAGCGTCGGCGAGGCTGCCGATCTCATCGTCGTTGCCCCTTTTGGCACGCAGCGCGTAGCTTTCTTCACGGGTGACCTGGCGGCTGAGTTCTTCGAGCTGATTGATCGGCTGGGTGATCAGGCGTTTGATCTGCCGGGCGATGACCAGCCATAGCAGGATGCTGAACACCAGGATCGCCAGGCTGGCGCTCAGGGTGCCGGTGTAGAACGCGGTTGGCAGTTCGCTGCTGGCCACCAGCAGCAGGTGCGCGGGCGGGCTGGCATCACGGGGGATACGGATCAGTTGGGTGCTGCGAAATTCCATCAGGCGCCAGCCGTCGATGTTTCGATAGCGCTTGGGCAGGGCCAGCGGGTCGCCATGTTGCAATTGGGCCAGCATGCGACCATCGCCACCATAGACCGCCGCAGCGCGCAGCGGCGTATAGCTGTCCAGCTCTTTGAGCAGTGCCGTGGCAGTGTCCTGGGATTCGCCGGCGCGTGCTGCCAGCTGAGGGTTGGCGACCAGGCGGCCGATGGTCTGCAACGCTTGCGGCGCCATGCTTTCCTGGGTGATCCAGTAGGCGGCGCTGATGAACGTCAGGTTGGCCACCAGCAGGATGGTCACCAGCAGTACCAGCAGGGCGGCCAGCAGCTTCTGCCCGACCGGGAGGTTTTCCAGGCGTTGGCGCAAGGTCATGGGCTAGGCAATGTCCGTATCCGGTTGAAAGGGCGCGTCAGGCGCTTGGCAAGCCACGTGCACGCAGGTTATCGACCAGCCGCTGGTGCAGGCGTTCCAGCCCAGGCAGCACCATGCCATGGCGCGCGGCTGAGCGGCAGGCATGGCCAAGCAGGTAATGCACCTCGGTACGCCGGCCTGCGCGCACATCCTGATACATCGAAGAGTAGTTGGCTGACGTGGCGAGGATCACCCGTTGTACTTCTTCGCCCAGATTATCGGCGGCTTCGGGTTGGCCACAGCGGCCCAGCAGTTCGCCGAGTTCGGCGATCAACCCATCGACTTCGCTCAGGTGCCCCAGCAGCCCGCCATTCTGGCAGTCATGCAGCACGGTCAGCGGATTGATCGCGCAATTGAGCGCGAGCTTGCGCCACAGGCGGGTAAGTATGTCGACGGTCCATTCAGCCGGGATACCGGCGTCATGGAGCTCGTCGAACCACTCTGGCGCCGCGGGGTTGGCCGGGTCGCCCAGCCAGTTGAAGCCGTGGCCGGCAAAGCGTACCCGCCAGTCGTCCTCGCGGAATGCGCCCTCGGTGCTGGAGGCGAAGATGCAGCGGGCCAGCGGTACCTGATCGGCGACTTCGTCCTGGCTGCCCAGCCCGTTCTGCAGCAGCACGATTTGCGCGCCAGCGGCCAGGCGCGGGGCCAGCCGTGCGATCGCAGGTGCTGCGTCGTAGGCCTTGCAAGCCACCAGCAGGCGGTGCACCGGCCCGTTGGTATCGGCTGTTTCGGCAGGGATCGCGTAATGATTGGCGTGGTCCTGTTCGACCAGCGTCAGGCCGCCAGTCTGTTCATAGGCCAGCAACCGCTGCCGATCGCGCAGAATCAGGCGCACCGCCTTGCCGGCACGTGCCAGTCGGCAAGCCCAGAGGGTGCCGAGGCTACCGGCGCCGAGAATATGCCAGGTGCTGCTCATCTGCGTTTCGCAACCCGTTATAATAAGCCCGCATTTTAACCTTCAAACCCCGACGCGCTCCATCTTCAGACCGAGCGCGCTTTTATTTTATGGAGAACAACCATGCCTTCGTTCGACGTGGTATCGGAACTGGACAAGCACGAAGTGCAGAACGCCGTCGAAAACGCCATCAAGGAGCTCGACCGTCGTTACGACCTCAAGGGCAAGGGCAGCTTCGAGTTCAAGGAAAAGGAACAGACCGTGCTGCTGACTGCCGAGGCTGAGTTCCAGCTCGAAGCGATGATCGAGATCCTGCGCCTGGCGCTGGTCAAGCGCAAGATCGACGTGAAATGCCTGGAAACCCAAGACGCCTACGCCTCGGGCAAGGAAATGAAGCAGGAGGCCAAGTTCCGCGAAGGCATCGACAAAGAGCTGGCCAAGAAGATCGTCGCCCACATCAAGGATGCCAAGCTCAAGGTCCAGGCTGCCATTCAGGGTGAGCAGGTGCGCGTGACCGGCAAGAAGCGTGATGACCTGCAAGAGGCCATCGCTGCCTTGCGTGCCAAAGAGTTCGACATGCCGCTGCAGTTCAACAACTTCCGCGACTGATCCTTGTTGCCAGGAACCCCGATGGCGCAATGATGTCCATGGGGGCCATGGCCGCTGAATTTTTCGCGGCCGGTTTTACCGTGTACTTGCCGTTCGGCATCAGGAGATGAACATGGATTTGAACGCTGAAGTCGATCAGCTGGTCCGCCAATCGCAGACCTGGATCCCTTTGATCATGGAGTACGGCAGCCGTGTGCTGCTGGCACTGCTGACCCTGGCGGTCGGCTGGTGGATCATCAACAAGGTCAGCGCCCGCCTGGGCAAACTGGTGGGTCTGCGTAACGCCGACCTGGCGCTGCAGGGCTTCATCAGCACCTTGGCCAACATCGTGCTGAAGGTGCTGCTGCTGGTCAGTGTGGCCTCGATGATCGGCATCGAAACCACCTCCTTCGTCGCTGCCATCGGTGCCGCCGGCCTGGCCATCGGCCTGGCCCTGCAGGGTAGCCTGGCGAACTTTGCCGGTGGCGTGCTGATCCTGATGTTCCGCCCGTTCCGCATCGGCGACTGGATCGAGGCGCAGGGTGTGGCGGGCACGGTGGACAGCATTCAGATCTTCCACACTGTGCTGCGCACCGGTGACAACAAGACAGTGATCATGCCTAACGGCAGCCTGTCCAACGGAATCATCACCAATACCAACCGCCAGCCGACGCGCAAGGTGGTGTTCGACGTAGGTGTGGATTACGAGGCTGACCTGCAGAAGGCGCGCAACGTACTGCTGGAGCTTGCGCAGGACCCTCGCGTGTTGCCCGACCCGGCGCCGCAGGCCGTGGTGGCGACCCTGGGTGACAGCTCTATCACCGTATCCTTGCGCCTGTGGACCAAGACCAGCGATTACTGGGATGTGCTGTTCATGCTCAATGAACATGCGCGTGATCGCTTGAAGGCCGAAGGAATCGACATTCCGTTCCCGCAGCGGGTGATTCGTGTGGTCCAGGAGCCTGCCGCGCAGTAACGCTGAGGTTGCACCATGGGGGCCGCTGTGCGGCCCAATCGCCGGCAAGCCGGCTCCAACAGGTATGCACTGCGCCTGATGCTTGCAGTGGGCCTGAAGGAGCCGGCTTGCCGGCGATTGGGGCGCGCAGCGGCCCCTTGTATTTACACTTGTTCACAGCCAAGCCGCGTCATTTCTGGCATATAGCCTGACCCCACCTGCCTCTGCACCGATACCCCACCATGAAACCATTGCTGTACATCACCCCTCTCAGAGCCCTGTTGTTCGGCCTGACCCTGGCCTTGTTCGAACTGCTGACCTACCTGGCCAGCGACGCCGTCATGCCAGCCATGCCGGTGGTGGTCGACCATCTGAACGCCAGCCCCGAATACATCCCGCACGCGTTGAACCTGTACTTGCTCGGTGGTGTGGTGCTGCAGTGGCTGATCGGCCCGCTGGCCGACCGTTATGGTCGTCGTCCACTGCTGCTGGCCGGTTGCGCGCTCTTTGGTGCGGCTTGCCTGGCCACCTTTTGGGTGCAGGACATTGGCCTTTTCAACCTGCTGCGGCTAGTGCAAGGCATCGGCCTGGGCTTTGTGGTGACGGTAAGCTACCCGGCCCTGAACGAAGCGTTCAGCGAGGCCGATGCGGTACGGATGATGGCGTTGCTGGCCAATATTGCCTTGCTGTCGCCACTGCTCGGCCCGCTGGTGGGTACCCTGATGTTGCAATGGCTGGACTGGCGCTGGCTGTTCGTGGCGTTCGCCGTTGGCGCTGTGTTGGTGTGGGGGCTGCTGTACCGCTTGATGCCCGAGACCTTGGGCGTGGAGCGGCGCGACGGCTCACGCCTGGCGTTCACGCCGATCCACCTGCTGCCGCTACTGGCGGGCTATGGCCAGTTGCTGGCCAACCGGCGTTTCGTCGCCGGCAGCGCGGCATTGGGCCTGGTGGGCCTGCCGCTGATCGGCTGGATCGGCCTGTCACCCGTGTTGCTTATCCATGACGAGGGGCTCAGCACGATGGAATACGCCCTGTGGCAGTTGCCAGTATTCGGTGGGCTGATCCTGGGCAACCTGATCATCAACCGCATCGCTGACCGCTATCCGCTGCCGGCGCTGGTGCGCGGTGCGCTGTGGCCATACCTGGCAGGCTTGTGCCTGATGGTGCTTGCCACCTGGTACTGGCCCACCGTGACCAGCGTGGTGGCGGGCATGTCGCTGTATGCGCTGGGCCTGGGCGTGGCCAATGCGGTGCTGTACCGCATGACACTGTTCTCCAGCGATCAGAGCAAAGGCTTGGTGTCTGCGATGCTGGGGATGATCACCATCGCCTTGCTGGGCTTGGGCGGGGCGCTGATGGCGATGATCGGGGCGGGGGCGAGCTTGATGCACTTTGCCTTGGCGGCAGGTGTAGCGGGGGCGCTGGCGCTCTGGCCGTTGTGGTTTGTGGTCGGTGGCCGGCCTGATGAGGGTGCTGTCGCTCAGTAGCGATTGCCTGGCCCCATCGCCGGCATGCCTGCGATGGGGCGGGTACAGGCCGCGAGTCTCCCTCAGGGCTGCTCGGTTGCCGAGTTCTCCACCGGTGCCTGTTTCCCGCGGCCCGCTTCCTGTCGCCATTGCAAGGCGATCAGGATCAAGGTCGGTACACCCAGCAGGGCGGTGATCAGGAAGAAGTCGTGATAACCGAACTTCTCGACAATCACCCCCGAATAGCCGCCGATCAGGCGTGGCAACAGCAGCATGATCGAGCTGAGCAGGGCATATTGTGTGGCCGAGAACTTCAGGTTGGTCAGGCTCGACAGGTAGGCGACGAATGCCGATGTCGCCAGGCCCGAGCTGAAGTTGTCCAGCGAAATGGTGACCACCAGCATCTGAAGATTTGGCCCCATGTCGGCCAGCATCAGGAACAGGATGTTGGTACCCGCCGAGGCCGCACCGCCGATGAACAGGATCGGCAGTATGCCGAAGCGCACGATCAGCAGCCCACCTGCACCTGCGCCCACCAAGGTCATGATCAGGCCGAAGATCTTGCTGACGCTGGCAATCTGGTCCTTGGTGAAGCCCATGTCGATGTAGAACACGTTCGCCATGACGCCCATCACCGTGTCCGACATCCGATAGGTGGCGATCAGGCCCAGCAGCAGCAGGGCCTGCCAGCGATAGCGGGTGATGAAGTCGTTGACTGGCGTCAGCACTGGCGCCAGGCCGCGACGGCCCATGCTCGACAGGCACGCCCAACTCAGCAGCACATAAAGGATAAGACGCAAGAAGGCGCGGTCTTCGAGCAGCAGGTCCAGTGGTGTGGCATCGCCGAAGATGACGCTGGCCCAGTCGGTGTTGAACAGCTGGGTGAAGCTAGCCGGTACCGACACCAGCAGGATGATCAGCACAAACACCGAGGCCAACTGGTGAATAAGCCCATAGCGCGCTGCCGACAACTGGGTGCGCAATGGTACGGGAGGTTCGCGCATCACCAGCGTGGTGAACAGCGCAGGCAGCATCATCACGCCGAACAGTACGTAAGTGCCGGCCCAGGCCTTGTGCAGGTAGCTGAAACCGGTGGAGCCGAACCATTCGGCAAAGAACAGGGCGCCAGCAGTGGCGAGCAGCGCAGCGATCCGGTAACCGGCCATGTAGCTTGCGGCCAGGGCGGCCTGGCGTTGATCGTCGGCAATCTCCAGGCGATAGGCATCGACAGCGATGTCCTGGGTGGCAGACGCGAACGCGACCAGCACGGCCAAAGCGATCAGCCACGACAGATGTTGCTGAGGGTCACACAGGCTCATGCCCACCAGGCCGATCACCACCAGTGCCTGTGACAGCAACAGCCACGAGCGCCGGCGACCCAGCCCACCCAGCAGCGGCAACCGCCATTGATCGAGCAGCGGCGACCATACCCATTTGAAGGCATAGGCCAGGCCGATCAGGCTGGCATAGCCAATGGTTTCGCGCGCCACGCCAGCTTCGCGCAGCCACACCGACAGGGTCGAAAACACCAGCATGTAGGGCAGACCGGCAGCAAAGCCGAGCAGCAGAAGCACCAGGGTTGACGGGCTGGCATAGGCAGCGAGCGCAGCGCGCCAGGTTTTACGGGGCATGGGCCAACATCTGCCTCAAGTTTGCGAAAACAAAACGCGCACTCTAACCGCTGTGCTCCATTGGGCGCCAGCCATGGCGCATCATATCCACACGATTATTGGCTACATTCACGCCCTCCGCACGCAGCCGCGCCCTTTGTTCATCTCCCGAGGGAGTCCCCAGCGCCAGGCTCAGACGACCGCCGGCACCCAGTACACGGTGCCACGGCAGACGGGTGTCCGCAGGAAGCTGGCCGAGGGCCTTTCCAACCCAACGCGCCGCTCGGCCAAGGCCCGCCAATTCGGCGAGCTGGCCGTAGCTGACCACCTTGCCTGCTGGCACCTGGCCCAGCACTGAATAAAGCGCCGTTCGTCGGGCCTCGGGCGTCTGCAGCGCGTACTCATGTGCCTCAGACATCGCGGCAGCCCTGGCCTGAAGTGAAACCGGACCAGTGGTCACGGCAAATGCGTATTGAACTCAACGCCATAGTGGGGGGTCTTTCCTTGCTCTGGTCGTCCGCATCCGGATAATGCCCGGCTCATTCGTCTAATCGAACCTGTATTTCGCTTATGCATTCTAGATCCTTGCTGTGCCTGTTGACCGCTTCCCTGTGCGCTGCTCCTGCGTTCGCCGACACCGTGTGGATGAAGAACGGTGACCGCTTGAGCGGCAAGATTCGGGTCTTCGATGGTGGCAAGCTGCTGCTGGAAACCCCATACGGTGGTTCTATTTCGCTGGACTGGAAGCAGGTCCAGACCCTGGAGAGCGACCAGGAGCTGCTGGTCAAGCAGGACGCCTACAACGGCGAGCGGGCCAAGTCGTTGAAGGCCGCCGAGCCTGGCAAGGTGACCCTGGCCAACGGTGAGACGCCCAAGACTGTAGAGCTTGCCAGCATCGAGCAGATCATGAAGCCCAAGCCTGTGGTCGAGGACCTGGTCTGGAAAGGCAATATCGATGCCGCGCTGGACTACCAGCGTGCCGAGAACGATACCGACGACTATGACATCGGTTTCAAGACCACGGCCCGTCATGGCCGTTGGCGGCACAACGCCGAAGGCGAGTACAACCGCGAGACCAAGGACGACGTCACCACGACCAACAACTGGAGCGCAGAGTATGCGCTCGATCGCTTCATCACCGAGAAATGGTTCTGGCAGGGGCGTCTTGAGTACAAGCGGGATCACATCGAGGATCTGGCGCGTCAGCGCACCGTGGGTACCGGCCCCGGTTACCAGTTCTGGGATGACGAACTGGGTGCGTTCTCGCTCGGTTCACTGATCAACCGCACCGACTTCGAGTATCAGAATGGCGGCAAGGACAACTTCTATTCGGCGGCGGTGAAGTGGGACTACACCCGTTACCTGATCGGCAAGAATGTCCAGCTGTTCACCAACGGTGAGTTCGCCAAGCCGCTGGGGGGCGTTGCCGACTATTCGCTGGATGCCGAGGTGGGGCTGCGCTACAAAGTGACCGAATGGGCCTCGCTCAATCTCAAGGCAGAAAAAGACATCATCACCGGCACGCGTGAGAGTGATCTGGACAAGACGCGCTATACCGCAGGCTTTGGCGTGACCTGGTAGGGGTCAGCTTCAAGCTGCAAGCTAAAAGCGAGTGGCATGGCGCCTCGCTCCTGCTTTTTCTTGCAGCTTGAAGCTTGAAGCTTGAAGCTTACAGGTAGCTTGCAACCCAATAGCCACCTGTCGAGGAGTCAGACGTGAGTCAGAAGGCCATCCGCCCCGCCCGGGAACTGCTGCTCAAGGAGTACCGCGGTGTACTCTCGACCCATTCCAAGTCCATGCCTGGCTTCCCTTTCGGTTCTGTGGTGCCTTATTGCCTGGATGCCGAGGGCAACCCGCTGATCCTCATCAGCCGCATCGCCCAGCACACCCACAACCTGCAGAAAGACCCCAAGTGCTCCTTGCTGGTGGGGGAGCGGGAAGCCGAGGACGTGCAGGCCGTTGGCCGCCTGACGATCATGGCCGAGGCGCACAAGCTGGTCGATGAGGCTGCCGTCGACGCCGCTGCCGAGCGCTATTACCGTTACTTCCCCGATGCCGCCAACTATCACAAGGCGCACGATTTCGACTTCTGGGTGCTGCAGCCGGTGCGCCATCGTTACATAGGTGGCTTCGGGGCGATCCACTGGCTCGATCAGGTGACGTTGGCCAACCCCTTCGCCGGCAAGGCGGAGGCCAGCATGATCGAGCACATGAACAGCGATCATGCCAACGCCATCGCCCACTACGTCGAATTGAGCGACCTGCCGCGTAGCGCGCCAGCGCAGATGGTCGGCATCGACAGCGAAGGCATGCACCTGCGCATAGGCCAAGGTATCCATTGGCTGGCTTTCCCAAGCAATTGCAATACGCCGACACAAGTTCGCGAGGCCTTGGTTTTACTGGCGCGCGCCGACCAATGGCCGGCCGCGACAGAAGTCGAAGCTTGAAAAACCGAGCGCACGCATCCATCTGATGGTCTTAAAGGAAGATAGTCTTCCGTCGAGGAATCCTTGATGCGTGTTTTTCTACTGCTGTTTCTGCTTTTCCCTGTGCTGGAGTTGTTCGTCTTCGTCAAGGTCAGCTCAGCCATCGGTTTCTTCCCGGCGCTGCTGTTGATAATCGCAGGTTCCGCCTTGGGTGTGCTGGTGATGCGTGTGGCCGGCCTGGCCACCGCCTTGCGTGCCCGTGAAAGCCTGCAGCGTGGCGAACTGCCCGCCGAGGACATGTTCCAGGGCATGATGCTGGCGGTGGGCGGTGGCCTCCTGCTGCTTCCGGGCTTCATCAGTGACGTGCTGGGCCTGCTCTGCCTGTTGCCCTTCACCCGCCATCTGGCCGCACGCAAGATGCGACAGCGTGCCGAGGCCCAGGCCATGCGCCAGCGCGCGTTCCAGGACGACCCCTCTCAGGCACAGCCGCGCGACAGCGGCCATCGGCCCAATGTGATCGAAGGCGAATACGAACGTCGCGACAAGTAGACATCCCCGGGGCCGCTTTGCGGCCCCAAGCTTTTCTGCTCGTTGAAAAATTTTCTGCAGCAAGCCTTGTAATTGATCATGCCGGCCTCATGTATGTGGTCACCGCAAGGTTTCTGGTGGCAACGCCAGACAATACACAGGTGGTTCGCCCGTCGCGGGCCACCCCCGGCAACGCCGGACCGCATCAACCCGCCGGTGTCGACACCGGCCGATGAAAACCACAAATTGGGAGAGATCGACAATGAAGCTTCGTCCTCTGCATGACCGCGTAGTCATCCGTCGCAGCGAAGAAGAATCGAAAACCGCTGGCGGTATCGTCCTGCCGGGTTCGGCCGCTGAAAAACCAAACCGTGGCGAAGTTGTCGCCGTCGGCACCGGTCGCATCCTGGACAACGGCGAAGTACGTGCGCTGGCCGTCAAAGTGGGTGACAAAGTGGTTTTCGGCCCTTACTCGGGCAGCAACACCGTGAAAGTCGATGGCGAAGACCTGCTGGTAATGAGCGAGAACGAAATCCTCGCCGTTGTCGAAGGCTGATTTCCCCGACTTCCCGTTACTCCAAAGAATTTCAAGGATTAAACGATCATGGCTGCTAAAGACGTAAAATTCGGCGATTCCGCCCGTAAAAAAATGCTGGTTGGCGTCAACGTTCTGGCTGACGCGGTAAAAGCGACCCTGGGCCCGAAAGGCCGCAACGTGGTCCTGGCCAAGAGCTTCGGCGCGCCGACCATCACCAAGGACGGCGTTTCCGTCGCCAAAGAGATCGAACTCAAAGACGCCTTCGAAAACATGGGCGCCCAACTGGTCAAGGAAGTCGCTTCCAAGGCCAACGATGCTGCCGGTGACGGCACCACCACCGCGACCGTTCTGGCTCAGGCCATCGTCAACGAAGGCCTGAAGGCTGTCGCTGCCGGCATGAACCCGATGGACCTCAAGCGCGGCATCGACAAGGCCACCGCTGCCGTCGTCGCCGAGCTGAAAAACCTGTCCAAGCCATGCGCCGACTCCAAGGCCATCGCTCAGGTTGGCACCATCTCCGCCAACTCCGACAACTCCATCGGCGAAATCATCGCTGAAGCCATGGAAAAAGTCGGCAAAGAAGGCGTGATCACCGTTGAAGAAGGCTCGGGCCTGGAAAACGAACTGTCCGTCGTAGAAGGCATGCAGTTCGACCGCGGCTACCTGTCGCCGTACTTCGTCAACAAGCCGGACACCATGGTTGCCGAGCTGGAAGGCCCGCTGCTGCTGCTGGTCGACAAGAAAATCTCCAACATCCGTGAGCTGCTGCCAGTTCTGGAAGCCGTTGCCAAGGCCGGCCGCCCACTGCTGATCGTTGCTGAAGACGTCGAAGGCGAAGCCCTGGCTACCCTGGTCGTCAACAACATGCGCGGCATCGTCAAGGTTGCTGCAGTCAAGGCACCAGGTTTTGGCGACCGTCGCAAGGCCATGCTGCAGGACATCGCCGTCCTGACCGGCGGCCAGGTCATCTCCGAAGAAATCGGCCTGACCCTGGAAACCACCACCCTGGAGCACCTGGGTAACGCCAAGCGCGTCATCCTGTCCAAGGAAAACACCACCATCATCGACGGTGCTGGTGTGGACGCCGACATCGAAGCACGCGTCAAGCAGATCCGTGCCCAGATCGAAGAGACCTCTTCGGACTACGACCGTGAGAAGCTGCAAGAGCGCCTGGCCAAGCTGGCTGGCGGTGTTGCCGTGATCAAGGTCGGTGCTGGCACCGAAGTTGAAATGAAAGAGAAGAAAGCCCGCGTTGAAGACGCCCTGCACGCTACCCGTGCAGCCGTCGAAGAAGGCGTGGTGCCTGGCGGTGGTGTTGCTCTGGTTCGCGCCCTGGGCGCCATTGTCGACCTCAAAGGTGACAACGAAGACCAGAACGTCGGTATCGCCCTGCTGCGTCGCGCTGTTGAAGCGCCGCTGCGCCAGATCACTGCCAACGCCGGCGACGAGCCAAGCGTTGTGGCCGACAAGGTCAAGCAAGGTTCGGGCAACTACGGCTACAACGCCGCTACCGGCGAATACGGCGACATGATCGAGATGGGTATCCTTGACCCAGCCAAGGTCACCCGTTCGGCCCTGCAAGCAGCTGCTTCGATCGGCGGTCTGATGATCACCACCGAAGCCATGGTTGCCGACCTGCCGGAAGACAAGCCAGCTGGCGGCATGCCAGACATGGGCGGCATGGGCGGTATGGGCGGCATGATGTAAGCCAGCCTCACCCCCTGTAACAGGAAAAGCCCCGGTTCGTGAGAACCGGGGCTTTTTCGTTTGCGTCAACTTCGTTGAATTTCCACCAGCACTGGCACTGTCCGTGCGATGGCCTTAAGCTGCGCCTGCCGCGCACCATAGCGAAGCGCCGCACAGGAGAACCCGATGCGCATTCTTTTGGTTGAAGACAACCGCGATATCCTTGCCAACCTGGCTGATTATCTGGGCATGAAGGGCTATACCGTCGACTGCGCCCAGGACGGCCTGTCAGGTCTGCACCTGGCTGCCACCGAGCACTACGACCTGATCGTGCTCGATATCATGCTGCCTGGAATCGACGGTTACACCCTGTGCAAGCGCCTGCGCGAGGATGCCCGTCGCGATACGCCGGTGATCATGCTGACCGCCCGCGACCAACTCGACGACCGCCTGCAGGGCTTCCGCTCCGGCGCCGACGATTACCTGCTCAAACCGTTCGCCCTGTCCGAACTCGCTGCGCGCATCGAAGCCGTGCTGCGCCGCGCCCAGGGCGGCGGGCGACGTACCCTGCAGGTTGCCGACCTGAGTTACGACCTGGACACCCTCGAAGTCACTCGCCAGGGGCGCTTGCTCAAGCTCAACCCTGTCGGCCTCAAGCTGCTCGCGGTGCTGATGCAGAAAAGCCCCCACGTGTTGCGCCGCGAGGTACTGGAAGAGGCGCTGTGGGGTGATGATTGCCCCGACAGCGACAGCTTGCGCAGCCATGTACACCAGCTGCGCCAAGTAATCGACAAACCGTTCGAAAAGCCGTTGCTGCATACCGTCCATGGCGTCGGCTATCGCCTCGCCGAGGGTCGCGATGGAGTTTAAGCAAAGCCTGGCGCAGCGCATCATCATCGCGTTTGCGCTGATGAGCGCGCTGGTGGCTGGGGCGTTCGCCTTCGGTATCGTCGCCACTGTCCACCTGGTTGAAGAGCGCTTGATCTCCTCGGTGCTGGGCGGCGACCTGCAGCGCCTGTTGCGCATGGACAGCATCAGTGACTGGAGCCATCGGCCGCGCCCTGACCAGCTGTTCTACTTCAGCGGTGGGCGCGATGACTTCGAGCTACCAAGAGACTTGCGCCACCTCGATGCAGGCTTTCATGAGGTATTTCGCGACCAGCTTTCCTACCACGCAATGGTGGAAATCGTAGACGGCCGACGTTATGTATTGCTGCAGGACCAAAGCGATTTCGAAGAGCGCGAGCGGGTACTGTTCGCCGTCGTCATGGTGGGCTTCGTGCTCAGCCTGGTACTGGCGGTGTTCCTCGGCTGGCTGCTGGCACGGCGAGTGATGGCACCGGTGATCCGCCTGGCACGGCAAGTACGCCATCGTGATCAGCTGCTTGGCCTGGCACCGCCCTTGGCACCCGATTACGCAGCCGATGAAGTCGGCCAGCTAGCAGTGGCCTTCGACGATACGCTTGGCCGTTTGCGCGATGCACTGACCCGCGAGCGTCTGTTCACCAGTGATGTCAGCCACGAATTGCGCACGCCGCTGATGGTTCTGGCCACCTCCTGCGAGCTGTTGATCGAAAACCCCAATCTGGATAGCCGCTCACGTAGCCAGGTAGAACGCATCGCCCGGGCCACCGAAGAAATGCGTGAGTTGGTCAAAACCTTCCTGATGCTCGCCCGTGCCCAGCGCGACCAGGGGGCCGTGGCCTCCCAGGCGACGCTGCGCGAGGTGGCCGACGATCTGATAGGCGTATGGCGCGACACCATCGAGCAGAAAGGGCTGACGCTGTACTTCGATGGCCGCGTCAGTGCAGGCCCGCTGCTGTACAACGCGACGTTCCTGCAATCGGTGATGGGCAACCTGTTGCGCAACGCTGCGCACTACACCGACAGTGGTTACATCCGCCTGAGTCTTGAAGCCAATGGGTTCAGCGTCGAGGACAGCGGGGTCGGCATTCCGGAGGAGCAGCGCGAGGCGATGTTCAAACCGTTCGTGCGTGGTGATGAGCGACGCGGCGAAGGTCTGGGGCTTGGCTTATCGCTGGTACAACGGATCTGTGACGACCAGGGTTGGCGCGTTACGCTGACTTCTACCGCCCCCCATGGTTGCCGTTTTCAGGTGGACTTGAGCCAAGGCGCTGAAAAATCCGATCCGTTAAAGCTTTGCGAGTAAATGACTGGGCTATATTCCTTTAGGGATAACACTTTTTTCACATTGGCATGACCTGTTTCCTACGCAGTGTTACTTAAGGTACATGCAATGGAGCCAGGAGATGCCCAATGCGTAGCCCGATCAAACTCGAATTTTCCAAGAAGTACGACCAGCAACATGCTCGGGAGTATTTTCTCAAGCACCAGGATGGTCTGGCACGTCGCCTTTCCCACAAGCGCGATGAGCAATTGGCCCGTCGAGCCTTGGCGCTGGCCGGAGAACCGGGGTTGGTGCTGGATCTGCCTTGCGGCGCGGGCCGTTTCTGGCCACTGCTGGCAGAAAAACCCAACAGGGTAATCATTGGTGCCGACAATTCCGAGGCGATGATCGAGACTGCCTGTGCCGCACAACCGCCAGAGGTGGTAGCGCGGGTACGCCCTTTGCAAACGTCAGCGTTCGCCATCGACTTGCCGGACAACTCGGTCGACAGCATTTTTTGCATGCGCTTGTTTCACCACATCGGTGAGGCAGCCCACAGAAAAACGATTCTTTCGGAGTTTCAAAGGGTTAGCCGTGACAGCGTAATCCTGTCATTGTGGGTGGACGGAAACTTCAAGGCCTGGCGGCGTCAAAAGCTCGAGCAACGGCGCAGTGCCAAAGCCGAGCCGGGCAGTTACCAGAATCGTTTCGTGTTACCGGCAGAGACAGTCGAAGAAGAATTCAAGGCCGCCGGCTTCAGGATCCAGGAACGCCTCGATTTCCTGCCGTTCTATGCCATGTGGCGGGTCTATGTATTACGTAAGGGGTAGTGTTTGATGGCTGTAGCCCAGAGCGGGGAGTCACGCTTCGATTATTACTGGCGTCAGCAGGGCGAATGGGTCGAGGAACCCAACCAGCGCCGCGGTGGTGAAAGTGGCGTGCAACGCCTCAACGATGCCGATGGCAAGTTGCTGTATGCCAAGCGCCAGGTCGGGCACATCTACCGCAGCCTGTTGCACCCCTTCGGCAGGCCGACGGTGCTGCGTGAGCTCGACGCGCTGAACAGCTTCGAGCAACTGGGCGTGCGTGTCCCGCGCATCGTATTTTGTGGGGCCGAGCGCGATGCCGACCACCAATGGCGTGCGCTGCTGGTCAGCGAAGCGCTCGATGGTTTCATCGAACTCGATGCCTGGCATGCCCAAGGTGCGCGCGAGCACTACCCGCAAGTGGTACATGAACGCATGCTCAAGGAGTTGGCTGACAACCTGGCCCGCATGCACCTGGGCCACTGGCAGCATGGCTGCCTGTATGGCAAGCACGTATTCGTCAAAGTGATCGGCGAGGGCGAACAGGCCCGTGTTGAAGTGGCATTGCTCGATCTGGAGAAGTGCCGCCGCCGTATCAGCTGCCAGCGCGCTGCGGGCAATGACCTGCGTCAGTTGCGCCGCCATTCGTCGCTCAATGACGCGGAATGGCAATCGTTGCTCTACTTTTACCAGATGGCGTTTGGCAGCGCTGTCAAAGGGTTAGGGCAATGAAACTAGAAATCGCTCGAGCATTGTTTCTGATAGCGGGTCTGGCTGTGACCACCGTGGCGGTAGCGGCGTGGGAAGAGCCACGGCCCAGAGTGTTCAGCAAGGCTGAACAGGCAGAACAATGCGCGTTGCCCAGGGACGTGAAGCAGCAGGTCCAGGCCCAGCCGGACCAGGATTTGCTGTTGCTTCTGTTCGGGCTGCGGCAGGGCTTGCGGCCTGCAGGCTGACCTGCTTTGAGCACAAGAGGCCCCGCTATTGCGGGGCCTTTGCTTTCTGTAGTTGGCCCGCTCAGGCAACGACAGGTTCCGTCGCCGCTGTCTTGTGCGCCAACAGGGTGTAAATGCACGGCAGCACAAACAAGGTAAACAACGTCCCGATCGACATCCCCGTCGCAATCACCGTACCGATGTCAAAGCGGCTCACTGCCCCGGCCCCGGTCGCCAGAATCAGCGGCACCATGCCAAATACCATTGCGGCGGTGGTCATCAGTACCGGGCGTAGACGAATGGCCGCAGCTTCCTCGATCGCCTCCCTTGCGCTCAGCCCTTTTTCCTCACGCAACTGGTTGGCGAACTCGACGATCAGGATACCGTGCTTGCTGATCAGCCCGATCAGCGTCACCAACCCGACCTGGGTATAGATGTTCATGCTGGAAACACCCAGGAATAGCGGCAACAGCGCCCCGCAGATCGACAGCGGTACCGTCACCAGAATCACCAGCGGGTCGCGGAAGCTTTCAAACTGTGCCGCCAGTACCAGGAAGATGATCGCCAACGCCAGGCCGAAGGTCACCCACAGCGCGCTGCCTTCCTGTATGTACTGCCGTGCCGCGCCGGCATAGTCGAAGGAGAACCCTTCCGGCGCCTGCTCGGCAGCAATATCCCGCACTGTCTGCAAGGCTTCGCCGATGCTGACCAAAGGCACGCCCTGGATGATTGCCGAGTTCAGTTGCTGGAACTGGTTGAGCTGGCGTGGACGCGCTCGGTCGCTAAGGGTGATCAGTGTGGACAGTGGCAGCAGTTGGCCCTGGTCGTTCTTGACGTAATAGCTGTTGAGCCAGCCGGCGTTGTCGCGGTAGGGCCGTTCGACCTGGGCGATGACTTTGTAGCTGCGGCCTTCGAGGGTGAAACGGTTGATTTCCCCCTCGCCCAGCAAGGTCGCCAAGGTGCCGCCAAGGACGTCCATGGATACACCCATCTGCGCAGCCTTGGCGCGGTCGATGTCGACTACCACCTCGGGCTTGTCGAACGCCAGGTCGATGTCGAGGAAGGCAAATTTGCCTGATGCCTGGGCGCGTTCCTTGACCCGTTGGGCAACCTCCAGCAGCGCCGGGTAATCACCTGCGGTATTGATGACGAACTGGAACGGCAAGCCTTCGCCGGTCCCCGGCAGTGACGGCAGGTTGAAGCCGAAGATCTGCAGGCCGCTGATGTTGTCGAGTTTGGCCTGTACCAGGGGCAGCAACTCCATTTGCGTGCGGTCGCGCTCGTTCCAGGGCTTGAGCAGGAAACCGCCGATGCCGCTCTGCACGCCGTTGAATCCGTTGATCTGGAACGACGAGTAGTATTCGGGGAAGGCCTTGAACAGTGGGGTGAACTGGTCGGTGTAGGCATTGAGGTAGTCGAGGTTGGCTGGTTGTGGCGAGCTGCTGATCATGAAGATGACCCCCTGATCCTCGTTCGGTGCCAGCTCGTTCTGGGTGAACTTGAGCAGCACCGGGATCAGGCACAGGATGATCACGGCGAACACCAGCACCACCGGGCGGCTGTCCAGGGTGGTGTGCAGCAGGCGCTGGTAGCGGCCCTTGATCCGCTCGAACAGCACGTCAAGGCGATGGGCCAGGCCGCTGGCATTCTGCTCACGACGCAATAGCAGGGCACACATCATCGGCGACAGGGTCAGGGCGACGACGCCCGAGATGATCACCGCCCCTGCCAAGGTCAGGGCGAACTCCTTGAACAAGGCGCCGGTGAGCCCGGTCAGGAAGCCGATCGGTGCGTATACCGCGGCCAGGGTGATGGTCATCGACACCACTGGCATGGCGATTTCCCGCGCACCTTCCAGCGCCGCGTCCACCGGTGACTTGCCTTCCTCCATGTGCCGGTGGATGTTTTCCACCACGACGATGGCATCGTCCACCACCAGGCCGATGGCCAGCACCATTGCCAGCAGGGTCAGCAGGTTGAGCGAATAGCCCATCATCTGCATGAAGAACAGCACCCCGATCATCGACAGTGGGATGGTCACTACCGGGATCAGTACCGAGCGCAGCGCGCCGAGGAATAAGAACACCACCACGATGACGATCAGCACCGCTTCGCCAAGGGTCTTGACCACTTCGTCGATCGAGGCCTGGATGAACAGCGTGGCGTCATAGGCAATCGACCCCTTGAGCGCGGACGGCAACTGGCTTTGCAGCTCCGGCATGATGCGGCGTACTTCCTTGATCACCTCCAGCGGGTTGGCGGCCGGGGTGGCCTTGATGCCGATGTAGACCGAAGGCGTGCCATCGAACGAGCTGACCGTGTCGTAATTTTCCGCGCCCATCTCGACCCGTGCCACATCACCGAGCAATACACGGCTGTCGCCGGAGGTCTTGAGCGGCAATGCGGCAAAAGCCTCGGCCGACTTCAGTTCGGTGTTGGCGTTGATGCTGGTGACCACGTATTCGCCCTTCACCTCACCAGCGGCGGCGAGAAAGTTGTAACGGCGTACGGCGCTGGTCACGTCGGTGGCGGCAAGGCCGAACGCTGCCAGTTTGACCGGGTCGATCCAGATGCGCATGGCGAACACCTGGTTGCCGAGGATCTCTGCCTCGGCCATGCCCGGCAAGGTTGCAAGTTTCGGCTGGATGACCCGTGACAGGTAGTCGGTGATCTGCGGGTTGCTCATTTCCTTGCTGTAAAAGCTGATGTACATCAGCGCCGAGGCATCTGCGGCTTCTTTGCTCAGTACCGGGTCTTCTGCGTCTTGCGGCAACTGGTTGCGCACTTCGTTGGCCTTGGCCAGCAACTCGGTGAACAGGCGGTCGCTGTCGGCGCCGATGCGCGCATAGATGGAGATGATCGAGAAGTTCTGCCGGCTCACCGAGGTCATGTAGTCGATGCCTTCGGCGCTGGCCAGGCTCTGCTGCAGCGGTTGGGTGATGTAGCCCTGAATGGTTTCTGCGTTGGCGCCGGGGTAGGCCGTGGTCACCGTGATCAGGGCGTTTTCCATCTGCGGGTACTGGCGGATCTGCAGCTTGTTCCAGGCCTGGAAACCCAGCAGCAGGATCAGCAGGCTGACCACGCTGGCCAGCACCGGGCGGCGGATGAACGGGTCGGTGAACGCCATGCCTGCCTCCTTATCAGTCCGCGCGTGGGGCGCCTTGTTCGGGTTCGAGCGCTGCGTCCTGGCCGATGCGGATCGCCGCGCCAGGGCTCAGCTTGAGCTGGCCGGCGGTGACCACCTGTTCGCCCGCTGCGAGCCCTTTGCTGACCACCACCACGCCGTCGCGCCGCTCGCCGGTCTGCACGCTGCGCTGTTCGGCGCTGAGCTGCGGCCGGCCACTGTCGTCCGGCTCGGGATTACCGTCCTTGTCTTTCTTCGGCGTGGCGACATACACGGAATTGCCATACAGCGTGTAGGTGATGGCGCTTTCGGGCACTACCACCTGTGGGCGCGGGTCAGGCAGCAGCACCAGCAGGTTGGCGAACATGCCCGGCAGCAGCTTGCCATCCGGGTTGGCCATTGTCGCGCGCACCAGCAGGTTGCGCGTGCTCTCTTCAACCTTGGGGTTGATGGCGCTGAGGCTGGCAGGGAAAGTCTGGCCAGGGTAGGCCGCCACCTGCACCTGTACCTGCTGGCCGAGGCTCAGCTGTGGCAGTGCCTGCTCCGGTACATTGAAGTCGACGTAAAGGCTGGAGAGGTCCTGCAGGGTAGCGATCACAGAGCCGGCCGCCAGGTAGTCACCCACATCCACCTGGCGGATGCCGATCGTACCGCTGAACGGGGCACTGATGCTCTTCTTGGTTTTTGCGGCCTTGAGCTGGTCGACAACCGCCTGGTTGCGCCGGTATTGGGCAGTGAGGCGATCATATTCGCCGCGGGAGATGGCCGAATCACCCACCAGCTGGCTGCCGCGGCCGAAGTCCACTTTGGCCAACCCCAGGTCGGCCTGGGCAGTCCCCAGCAGGGCGGTTTCCTGATCGTCATTGAGCTTGAGCAGCAGTTGCCCGGCCTTGACCTTCTGACCGGAGTCGAAGTGCAGGGATTGAACGATGCCTTCCACCTCCAGGCTCAGCTCGACACCCTGCAGGGCCTTGAGGCTGCCGACGGCGGGCAGGCGCTGCTGCCACTCGCGCTGCTCGGCCATGGCCACCGCCACGGTGATGGGAGGCTTGGGGGCAGTGAACACCTGGATCTGCCGGTAGATCGAGAAGGCCTTGTAGCCCCCCAGGGCCAGCACGATCAGCAGAACGACGGCCAACATGATGAGCATGCGGCGGCGCAGCATAAGTCCGGTTCCTTGGATGCGAGGTTGTTATTGGTTTTGACACGACAACGGGCGGTCCTGCCCACGTGCGGATGGGGGAAGTATTGACTGTTTTTCGATTGAGGGGAAATGGATTGCGCCCCCGTAGGGGCGCGCAGGCCTGATCAGGCCAGGTGCAGGTGGTTGTCCCAGAAACCGGAAGGCAAATCCATCGGCTGGCCGATCAATTCCTGCTTGCGGCAATCATAGAACCGGCAACGCCCTTGCCCGGACGTCACGACAAAACCATCCTTCACCGCGCCCACCCCGGCACAGTCCGGCATCGGCGCATCCAGCCTGACTGCGCCACTGTCCAGGTCCCAGACGAACAGGCGGTTGGCCCGCGGCGCCGTCAGTGCCACCAGGCGCAGGTCGCTGTGGATGGCGACGCTGGCAGTGTACTGGGCCATGGCTTGCAGCTGGCGCTCTGGCACCGGGAAGGCCTTGAACGGCTCGCCTGGGCGCTTGATTGCCAGCAGCTCGGCGGTTTCATCGGCATCGCCCATGAACTGCTGGCAGGCGGCGATGGTGCCATCGCTGCCCACTGCCAGGTGGCGCACGCTGTTCATTTGCTGGGCCAGGGTTTCCTTGCTCAGCAACGTGCCGTCGCGCTGCATCAGTACCAGGCTCGGCTCCATGGCATTGAGGTTCATCTCGACCCGGCTTTCGGCCTCGGTGCGGATACCGCCATTGGCCACGACCAGAGTCTCGCCATCGGGCAGCCAGGCCACTTCATGCGGGCCGATGCCGTGGGTGGGGATCTCGCCGGTGTGAACCAGGCGTTCACCCTCGAA
Source organism: Pseudomonas sp. BNK-30 (assembly GCF_047456185.1). Taxonomy (NCBI): domain Bacteria; kingdom Pseudomonadati; phylum Pseudomonadota; class Gammaproteobacteria; order Pseudomonadales; family Pseudomonadaceae; genus Pseudomonas; species Pseudomonas sp. BNK-30. The sequence continues at coordinate 3,735,877 of NZ_CP179904.1, read as the reverse complement.
GCGGTACACGCCCAGTACGCCACGCCCTGGATCGGTGGTGTCGTTCTCGGTGGCATACAGCCATTCGCCGCCTTTATGAATCACGGCGTGGCCGTAAAAATGCCGGTCAGGCTGCGACGAGACGGTCTGCAACAAGCGCCCGTCGCGCAGGTCGATCAGGTAGCTTTCGGTACCGGGACGGCGTGCGACGAACAGGGCGATCGGCAGCTCTGGATGGTTGATGATGGCATGGCAACGCTGGGCCACCTGGGTGCTGAACACCTGGGTGCCGTCCAGGCGGAACCCGACGGCATAGTGCTTGCCGTCGCCATCGTCACGCGCCGACAGCAGCAAAGGATCGCTGCCTTTGTTGCGCATCAGGCTCCAGCCTCCCAAGGTCAGGGCGCTGAGCAGAACGCTACCGATTTTGAGTGCCTGGCGTCGCAGCATGATCAGTCACCGTCGTTGGCATTGAAGCCCAGCTGGATGTTCAACGCCTTGGCCAGTTCGCCTTCGTGCAGGCGGTGAACGACGTTGAGGCTGTCGTAGATCTGGTTGAGGCGCTGCATGCCATCTTCGTCAGCCAGCAACTCGCCCAAGGTCTTCTGGTTATCGGTCAGCAGTTTGACCGAGGTGGCGTAGGCGTCCTCGATCTTTTGCGCCAGGGCTTTCTGGTCGCTGCCCAGCAAGCCGCGCAGGCCTTGGTTGTCGACCCCGACCCAGACCGCCTGGGCGGCCTTGAGGCTGGCTTCCAGGCTTTTCAGCGAGGCGTGGCTGCGCCAGGCTTCGGCCTGCAGTGGCTGCGCAATGCCTTTGCTCTGGCGGCCCATCGGTGCGCCGAGCTTCTTTTTCAGGGTGTCCAGCGCAGTCACCTGCGCACGCAGCAGGTCGGCGATCGCCTCGTGCGAGTCGGCATAGCGCTGGTTGGGGAACTTGGTCATCTGCGAGAGCATGCCGTCGGTGCTGTTCCAGCCTTTGAGGATCTCTTCAGCCAAGGCCTTCTGGTGCTCACCGATGGCGACCAGCAGCGGGCAGTAGCGGGCTTTCTGTTCGGCGGTGGCGACATCCGGCTTGCTGTCGAACAGGATGTATTCGTAGGCCGACAGGCCGCGCACCACGACGCTGGACTTGCCCAGGGTCTGGGCGTCGATCGGCTTGTCGCCATTGACCAGTTGCTCGACCTGGCGACCGACCAGGTTCTTCTTGTCGGGCCAGAACTGCACCTGCCAGGCGCGGTTGCCCTCGGCCAGCGGGCCGACCAGCAATGGCTGCAGCTCGGCCCAGGCTTTTTGCGCGTTGAGGAAATCGGCACGAGCGCTGTCCAGGCTCTCTTTGCCTTCGCAGTAGGCCAAGGCACTGGCGGCCAGCTGGCGGTCGGCTTCGACCCAGCGGCTGTAGGTGGGCAGGATCACCTGCTTGGCGATGGCGGCGGAGGTCACGGCCTGCGGGTCTTGCGGTGAACAGGCACCGAGGGCGAGTGCGGCGAGGCTGGTGAACAACAGTTTGGGTCGGAACATGCCCGGCTCCTTGCGCTTTTAAAGTGAGTTCAGGAAAGCCAGCAGCGCAGCGCGCTGCTCGGCATTGAAAGTCAGAACATGGTCGCGCGCTGCCTGCGCTTCGCCGCCGTGCCAGAGCACGGCCTCGAGCAGGTTGCGGGCGCGGCCGTCATGCAGGTACTGGGTGTGGCCACTGACCGCTGGACTCAGGCCGATGCCCCACAGCGGCGGGGTTCGCCAGTCTTGGCCGTTGGCGGCAAATTCGGTGCGATCGTCGGCAAGGCCCGGGCCCATGTCGTGCAGCAGCAGGTCGCTGTAGGGGCGGATCACTTGCCCGGCCAGCTCTGGCTCGGGGGCGTCGGCGGCAGTGGTGAACTGCGGGGTGTGGCATCCCTGGCAGCCGGCCTGATAGAACAGGTTCTTGCCGGCCAGCACTTGCGGGGCGCCGACATCGCGCCGGGCTGGCACGCCCAGGTTGCGGGTGTAAAAGGTGACCAGGCGCAGGATGTTGTCGCTGACTTCCTTTTCGCCGTCGGTGCCGTCGCCATTGGGGGCTGCAAGGCAATCGCGCTGCGCTGGGGTGCAGTCGTCCCGGGGCTGCAGGGTGCTGGTCAAGCCCATGTCACCGGCAAAAGCGTGCACGTTCTGCTGGTTGACGTTCGGTTGCCCGGCCTTCCAGCCGAAGCGACCGACCACGGTCTTGCTCTGGGCGTCGTCCCAAACCCGGTTGGCCCGGCCGCGAATACCGTCGCGGTTGCGATCATCGGGGTCTTCGTTGGCCAGAATCTGAGCTTCGGGGATGGCTTCGAGCAGGCCCAGGCCGATCATGGGCGGTGCCACGCGTGCAGAGAACCGGGTGTCAGGGTGCATCGGCCCATAGCCGAGCTGGGTGATTTGCAGGGTAGGGCGACGCAGTTCGACCTGATGGCCGTCGTTGAAGCTGACGGTCTGGTTGTCGTAAGTCACGCGCACCTTGCCTTCCGGGGCCACACCAGGGTTGGCCATGTCCTGCAACTGGGTGCCATAGACAGGCTCCGGGACCACGCCCAGGCGCTCGATTTCTTTTGCCAGGTAAGGCTGGTCGGGGATCGACAGGCGCACCAGCATCGACACCGCGTTGCTGTCGCCAGGCTCTGGCGGATGGCCACGGCCGTCGCGTACGTGGCAGTTCTGGCAGGCGTTGGTGTTGAACAGTGGGCCCAGGCCATCGCGTGCAGTGGTGGTGGACGGGGCGATCACCCAGGGGTTGCGGAAGAAACTGTTGCCTACGGCAAAGTCCAGGCGGCGCTCGGGCGACAGGTTGGCCGAGGGCAGGGAAAAGGCATTGCGGTCGTTGCGCTGGACAGTCGCCTGGCCACCGGACAGCGCTTCGCCAGGCTCTGCCTGAGTGAAACGCGGGGCGTCGTCACAGGCGGCAAGGGCGAGGGCCAGCAGCGGAGGGGAGAGTCGGGACAGCGACAAGGACATGCAAAATCCTGGGCGTAGGCGAAAAACCGGCGTGCAAGCTTAGCAGGCTGAGAATGTTTGAATAAGAGGAATTTGCAATTGCTGGATGAAACTGCTGTCAGTTTTGGCCCTGTAGCAGGCAAGCCAGCCCTCACAGATACCGCGCAGAACTCAAGAACTGCGCGGCCCCGGTGGGAGCTGGCTTGCCGGCGACGGGCTGCGTAGCAGCCCTACTAACGCTAACTGACTGGCGTTAGCCTTTTTTGCCTGCCAATGCCGAATCAGAACTCGTGATCGGCAGTGTCCGGGTTCAGGTTGGCAATGCCCAGCTTGCCCGCAGCCTGCTCGATCGCACCGGTCTGCTTGACCAGGGAGGCAATGGCATCGCGTACGACCTGGTTGCCGGCAGCGTTGTCGGCTGCGATCAGTTGGTCGTAATGCTCGCCTTTGAGCGCGTGGTCGACAATGACCTGAAGCTTCGCCTCGGTCGCTTCCAGGTCGGCCTTGAGGGTAGCGTCGGCAGCCGGGTCGGCCTTGGCCACCAGCGACGACAGGCTTGGGCCGGTCAGCTTGGTACCGTCGGCGCGGGTGTACTCACCCAGGTAGACGTTGCGGATGCCTTTGGCGTCGTAGAAGTGCGAGTAGTGGGTGTTGTCGCTGAAACAGTCCTGTTCGTCTTCCGGCGAATTGGCTTCCAGCGAGACCTTCATGCGCTCGCCAGCCAGTTCGCCCAGCGACAGGCTGCCCATGCCGAACAGCATCTTGCGCAGGCCGTCGGTGGCAGGCTCGGCTTCCAGCGTGGCGCGGTAGTTGTCGGCGACGTTCGGGGCCCAGTTGCCGACCATTTCTTCGAGGTCCTTGACCAGCAGCTCGGTGACCGACTTCAGGTAGGCGCGGCGACGCTCGTTGTGGCCGCCGGTGGCGCCTTTACCTTCGAGGTAGTCCGAAGCAGGGCGGTTGCCTGCGCCCGGGCCGGTACCGTTGAGGTCCTGGCCCCAGAGCAGGAATTCGATGGCGTGGTAACCAGTGGCGACGTTGGCTTCGGAGCCGCCCAGTTCGTTCAGGCTGGCCAGTTTCTCAGGGGTGATGTCCTTGACATCGACCTTCTCCTCACCGACCTGGATTTCGGTGTTGGCAATGATGTTCGAGCTGGCAGCCGGGTTGCCCAGCGCATGTTCGTAGCTCTTGTCGACGTAGTCGATCAGGCCTTCGTCAAGCGGCCAGGCGTTCACCTGGCCTTCCCAGTCGTCGATGATCGTGTTGCCGAAGCGGAAGGCTTCGCTCTGCAGGTACGGTACGCGCGCTGCAGCCCAGGCTTCTTTGGCAGCTTTGAGGGTGTCGTCGTTGGGGTTGGCGAGGAATGCATCGATGGCTGTTTGCAGGGACTTGGCCGTGCTCAGCGAGTCGCTGTAAACGGCGTAGACCATCTCGGTGTAATGCTTGACCACGGCCTTGCCGGCCGCTTCGTCGACAGCAGCCGGTGCTGCGGCGGCGGTGCTCGCGGCGGCAGGTGCCGCAGCTTGCGGGGCGGCGGCCTTCTCGTCCTTGCTTTCACCGCAACCGGCGAGAGCGATGGCGATGGCCAGCAGACTGGCGGAGGCCAGAGGCATACGAATCATTGTTGGTTTCCCTGCGTCGTGTGGTTGGACAGTGCGCCGTGGCACGTAAAACTACAACATCATGCGAAAGATTTGCATTTGCTGTAAAGGGGTGGGGCGCAATTATGTAAATGCCGGTTAAGGCCTGGAACCAACAGGGGCAGGGGTTATAACGCAGAAACCTGATTGCGCTGGGCCTGGCGCAGGAAGCTGGTAAGCTCGCGCGCTGACAGTGGCTTGCTGTAGTGATAGCCCTGACCTTCGTGACAGCCTTGGGCGATGATGTAGGCTTCCTGCTCGGACGTCTCCACGCCCTCGGCGATCACCTGCATGCCCAGGCTTTTGCCCAACTGGATGATTGCCCGAACGATGGTTGCATCGTCATCGTCGTCCAGCAGGTCCTGGACGAAGCTCTTGTCGATCTTGATCTTGTCCAGTGGCAGCGACTTGAGGTAGCTGAGCGACGAGTAACCGGTGCCGAAGTCGTCGATGGCGATCATCGCACCGGAGCGGCGCAGGCTGAGCAGGTGCTGGGCGGCGGTGCTGATGTCTTCCATCAGGCCGGTCTCGGTCACTTCCAGTTCCAGGCTGCGCGGTGGCAGACGGTAAGCCTGCAGCAGATTGTTGACCACGCGCGGAAGTTCGTTGTGATGCAGTTGCACGGTGGACAGGTTGACTGCCATGCGCAGTTCGCTGAAGCCCAGATCATGCCATTCGCGCAGTTGCCTGCAGGCCTGGTCGAGTACCCACTCGCCGATGGTGATGATGTTGCCGTTCTGTTCGGCCAGCGGGATGAACTGGTCCGGCGGGACCATGCCAAGTTCAGGATGCTGCCAGCGCAGCAAGGCTTCGACGCCGACCACGCGGTGATCGCGGTAGCTGATCTGCGGCTGGTAGACAAGGAACAACTGGTTGCGCGACAGCGCCTCGCGCAGGTCCTTTTCCAATTCACGGCGTCGACGCATCTCGCTGTCGACGCTGGCGATGTAGAACTGGTAGCGGTTGCGCGAGCGGGCCTTGGCCAAGGTCATGGTCTGTTCGGCCTTTTGCAGCAGCTTCTCGGTGCTGTCGCCGTCTTCGGGGAACAGGGTGATGCCGATGGTGGCGCGCAGGCGAATCTGCTGGTGATCCAGGTCGAACGGCGCTTCCAGGTCATCGAGGATGCTCTGCGCCAGTTCTGCGGCCTCGTAGGGCTGTTCGATAGTGGCCTGCACCAGGGCGAACTGGTCGCCACCCAGGCGTGCCAGCGCCCCCAGGCGGCCACTGTGGGCGCGCAGGCGGTCCGCCAGGGCGAGCAGCAACTGGTCGCCGACCTGATAGCTGAACTGCTCGTTTATGCCTTTGAAGTCGTCCAGGCCCACGCACAGTACGGCGACGCGATGCTGCAGGCGGGCGCCGTCTATAAGGATCTTGTCGAGCTGTGCCTGTAGCTGCTGGCGGTTCGGCAGGCCGGTCAGGAAGTCGTATTGGGCCATGCGTTGCAGGCTGTTTTCGGCTTCGTGGCGCAGATGGGTATTGCGCTCGATCGAGGCCAGCAGCTGGTTGGCGGTGTTGACCCAGATGCCCAGTTCGTTTTTTTCATGGCCTTTGAGCAGCGGAATCTGGTGCTGGCTGGGGCGGTCAGGGTTGATCTGGGTGAGGTGCTCGATGATTTTCGACAGCGGTTTGGTCAGCAGCCAGTGGTAGACCAGGTACAGCACCAGGCCCATGGCCAGGGCGCGCAGCACGCCGGAAATGAAGATGATGATGGCGTTGAGCAGGAAGCCTTCACCGTAGGCGGCAGTGTCCAGGGTGATACTCAGGTCACCGTAGTACTCGCTGTAGGGGCCGCGGCCGACCAATTGAGTGGTGTAGGTGCGTTCCTGGCCAAGGAGCAGGTCGGTCAACCAGCGTACGGGAGAGTCCTGCAGCGGGCGGGACTTTTCGGCGAGCATGGTTTCATTGGGGTGGCCGATGGAAGCCTGGCGTACAGACTCGTCCTGGAACAGGCCTTCCATGACCTGCATGCCCATTTCCCGGTCAAGGCTGTAGACCGCCTGGGTCGAGGGATCGCGAAACATGTCGAGGATGCGCTGGGCGTCGCTGTCGACGGTCTGACGGGTCTTGTAGGTGTCATAGACGATCTGCGCGCAGCTAAGAACGACACCGACCGCCAGCGCCGAAAGGAGCACGACCCTGAGCAACTTGACCGATAAGCTGTTCCGCAATTCCAGCTTCAATGGGGGTTTCCTTAATCCATGCGCATGACATCATTTTGCCATTAACCTTGGCGATACACTATCGGCCGGTGGAGCTGCCCTGAGCAGTGTATCGGTTGCCTGACCCTGCAACTTGAGTGCGCTGTAGCGAACTTTCAGACGTTTGATGTTAGCGCGCTCTGCGGGGGGAGCAAGAGCCGCCGGGAAAACTGTTCGTTGGGAGCCTGTGATGCCGGCACCGGCCATAAAAAAACCCGGCGCATGGCCGGGTTTTCAGTTCAAGGCGCAAGATCAGGCCTTGAAGGTCTTGCCTTCGAACTGCTCGGCAACGAAGGCCCAGTTGACCAGGTTCCAGAATGCTTCTACGTACTTCGGACGCAGGTTGCGGTAGTCGATGTAGTAGGCGTGTTCCCAGACGTCGCAGGTCAGCAGCGGGGTGTCGCCGCTGGTCAGCGGGCAGCCGGCACCGATGGTGCTGGCCAGGGCCAGGGAGCCGTCGGCCTTCTTGACCAGCCAGCCCCAGCCGGAACCGAAGGTGCCAACCGAAGTCTTGGTGAACTCCTCCTTGAACTTGTCGAAGGAACCGAATGCGGCGTTGATGGCTTCAGCCAGCGCACCGGTAGGCTGGCCACCACCGTTTGGCGACAGGCAGTTCCAGTAGAAGGTGTGGTTCCAGACTTGAGCGGCGTTGTTGAAGATGCCGCCCGAAGAGCTCTTGACGATCTCTTCCAGGGTCTTGCCTTCGAATTCGGTGCCTGGGACCAGGTTGTTCAGGTTCACGACGTAGGTGTTGTGGTGCTTGTCGTGGTGATACTCCAGGGTTTCCTTGGAGATGTGCGGCTGCAGGGCATCGTGGGCGTACGGCAGCGGCGGCAATTCAAAAGCCATGGTGGATCTCCTGATTCAGGTCTAGTTCGCGGTTTGCGCAAGGCCGATCACGGGCGGCCCTATGTGCGTCGGCGAGTTTGTACTCTTTGCGACGCAAGGGCTGGATCATAGCACCAGCCCCGCCGCATAACCACGCAACAAAGATAGGGAATAGAGGTTCCAGAGCGGTTGCCTGCCGCCGACGGGTGGCGCTCCGTTGCAAGCTTGCAGCTCAAGCAAAGATCAGCTGCGCCGCCACGGCGAACATCATCACGGCCACCATCAGGTCGAGCATCCGCCAGGTGGCCGGGCGGGCCAGCCAGGGCGCCAGCCATGCAGCACCGATCGCCAAAGTCGAGAACCATAGCAGCGAAGCGCTGGCGGCCCCTGCCACATAGGCGCCCGGCACGGTCTGCTGTGCGCCCAGCGAGCCGATCAGCAACACGGTGTCCAGGTACACATGCGGGTTCAGGAGGGTAACGGCCAGTGCACTGAGCAGCACCGCACGCCGCGAGCGCATGCCTTGGCCTTGCTGATGCTGCAGGCTCTGTTTGGAGCATGCACTGCGCAGGGCCTTGGCGCCGTACCAGAGCAGAAACACCGCGCCACCCCAGCGTGCAATCGCCAGCAGCGTCGGATTATGCGCCAGCACCGTGGCCAGGCCGAATACACCGGCGGCTACCAGCAGGGCGTCGCAGACGATGCACAGTGCTGCCACCGGCAGGTGATGTTCACGGCGCAGGCTCTGCGCCAGGACGAAGGCGTTCTGTGCGCCAATGGCCATGATCAGGCCGAAGGCCACCAGCATGCCGTTCAGATAGCTTTGCCACATGGCAGATACTCCAGAGAAGATGCTGGCTATTGTGCGGATCCCCCCTGTATAAGAAAAACAAATAGTGCTGATCCGTCATTAGGAAAATCGATGTTCGACTACAAGCTGCTTGCCGCGCTCGCGGCGGTGATCGAGCAAGGTGGTTTCGAACGTGCAGCGCAGGTGCTGGGGCTGTCGCAATCGGCTATCTCACAGCGCATCAAGCTGCTCGAGGCGCGGGTTGGTCAGCCGGTGCTGGTGCGCGCCGCGCCACCGAGCCCGACCGAGGTCGGGCGACAGTTGCTCAACCATGTGCAGCAGGTGCGGCTGCTCGAACGTGACCTGCAGCGTCAGGTACCGGCACTCGATGAAGAGGGCATGCCAGAGCGTCTGCGCATTGCGCTCAACGCTGATAGCCTGGCGACCTGGTGGGCAGCTGCGGTGGGTTCGTTCTGCGCCGAGCAGCAGGTACTCACCGACCTTGTGGTGGAAGACCAGGAGGTTGGCCTGAAGCGCATGCGTGCCGGGGAGGTGGCGGCCTGCCTGTGCGGCAGTGAGCGGCCGGTGGCCGGCGCCCGCAGCATGCCGCTGGGTGCCATGCGCTACCGGGCGCTGGCCAGCCCGGCATTCATGGCGCGCTATTTCCCAATGGGTTTCGAGGCCCGGCGCCTGGCCCGCACGCCGGCGATCGTGTACGGCCCGGACGATTTTCTGCAGCACCGATACCTCGCTTCTCTCGGTATCGAAGATGGCTTCCTGCACCACCTTTGCCCGTCGTCCGAAGGCTTCCTGCGCATGACCGAAGCTGGCCTGGGCTGGGGCCTGGTGCCTGAGTTGCAGGCCCGTGAGCAGTTGAGTAGTGGGCGACTGGTGGAAATTTGTGCCGATACCCCCATCGATGTGCCGCTGTACTGGCATCATTGGCGCAACGGCGGGCAACTGCTCGCGCAACTGACCGAACACCTGCGGCACACGGCACAGCATTGGCTGGTGCCCTTGTAGTGGCGGCTGGCGTCTGTTGCATCTGAAATCTGAGGCGGAGTGTTACATGCGAATTCTGGTCACTGGCGCGAGCGGCTTCATCGGCGGGCGCTTTGCGCGCTTCGCCCTGGAGCAAGGCCTGGATGTGCGGGTCAGCGGCCGGCGCGCCGAGGGCGTCGAGCACCTGGTCAAGCGCGGTGCGCAGTTCATCCCCGGCGACCTCGGTGACGCCGAACTGGCCCGGCGCCTGTGCCAGGGCGTCGAGGCGGTGGTGCATTGCGCGGGGGCGGTGGGCACCTGGGGGCGCTATCAGGATTTTTACCAGGGCAATGTGGTGGTCACCGAGAACGTGGTCGAGGGCTGCTTGAAGGAGCATGTCCGTCGCCTGGTACACCTGTCGTCGCCGTCGATCTACTTCAATGGCCGTTCGCGCCTGGATATCCGCGAAGACCAGGTGCCGCGCCGCTTTCACCATCATTACGCGCAGACCAAATACCTTGCTGAACAAAAGGTTTTCGGCGCCCAGGAGTTCGGGCTCGAAGTTCTGGCCCTGCGCCCGCGCTTTGTAACCGGAGCCGGTGATGCCAGTATTTTCCCGCGGCTGATGCAGATGCAGCGCAAGGGCCGTGTGGCGATCATCGGCAACGGCCTGAACAAAGTCGATTTCACCAGCGTGCACAATCTCAATGAGGCACTGCTTGGCGCGCTGTTCGCCGATGATCGCGCGTTAGGGCAGGCCTACAACATCAGTAATGGTCAACCGTTGCCATTGTGGGATGTGGTCAATTACGTGATGCGCCAGATGCAGTTGCCCCAGGTGACCCGTTATCGCGCCTACGGCCTGGCCTACAGCATGGCGGCGCTGAACGAGGCCGCTTGCATGCTCTGGCCCGGGCGACCCCAGCCCACCCTCACGCGCCTGGGGATGCAAGTGATGAGCCGCGATTTCACCCTGGATATCAGCCGCGCCCGGCAGTACCTGGACTATCAGCCCAAGGTCAGCCTGTGGACGGCGCTGGATGAATTTTGCGCGTGGTGGAAGCACCAGCCCCTTGGCCAGTGAACCAGGCGCCAGGATGATGGTCATCAGTGCGCCGCGTGAGCGGTTTATACTCATGTCTCTTTGCTACTACCGCGGTTGAAACTATCCATGCGTAACGATGCCCACGACGATTTTGATGATGTGCCAACCCTGCGTGCCGGCACCCCGGATGACGACGAACTGTTGCCGGCGCGTGTGTCGCGCAACCGCCAGAAGGCCACCAGGCCCGCCAGTACCGGCCCACTGTGGGCGTTGCTGGGGGCTTCGTTCATCGCGCTGGCCGGGCTCGGCTGGTGGAGCTTTCAGCAGATCTCGCTGATGGAGCAGCAACTGGTGGCCACTCAGGAAAGCTTTGCGCGCATCAGCGAGGAAGCGGCGGGGCGCTTGCAGGCGATCAGTGGCAAGGTCGCTGCCACCGAGAGCTCTACCAGCACCGGCAGTGAGGCGCTCAAGCTGCAGATCCGCCAACTGCAGGCCAGCCTGGCCGAGCAGGGCAAGCAACAGCAGGGGGTGGCCGGGCAGACGGGTGACCTGGGCAAGCGTCTGGAGCAGGTGCTGGCCGATACCCGCGAGCAGCAAAAGGCGGTAACTGAGCTGCAAACCCAGTTACAGGCGCAGTTGAAGGCGGTGAATGCCGAGCTGGCGGCGTTGAAGTCAGGCCAGGTGGATGGCGGCAAGCTCGATGGGCAGCTCAAGAGCCTTAGCGAGGAGGTGGCCGCACTGAAGAAGCAGGGCAACCCGAAAGCGGCGATCGAGAGCCTGGAGCAGGACGTGCTGGTATTGAAGAGCCAGGTGGACAATCGCCCGGCTGCGGCGCCAGCAAGTGGCGCTTCGGTGCAGGAGTTCGATGCGTTTCGTGGGCAGACCACGCGTAACTTCAACACCTTGCAGAGCCAGATTCAGAACCTGCAGCAGCAGATCAATGCTCGGCCTTAGGGCCTTAGGGGAGGGCTTCGCCCTCCTTTCGCGACACAAGGCCGCTCCTACACGAAATTGAGCGGTCGACTGTCGGGGCGGCCTTGTGTCGCGAAGGGCCGCAAAGCGGCCCCGGCGATCTTACTTACAGCCGCGGGTAATCGATGTACCCCACCGGCCCTTTTGCATAGAAGGTCTCCGGGTGCGCCTGGTTCAGCGGCGCATCGGCTGCCAGCCGTGCCGGCAGGTCCGGGTTGGCAATGAACGGCACGCCAAATGCCACCGCATCCGCCTTGCCACTGGCCAACGCGGCATTGGCACTGGCCTTGTCGAACCGCTCGTTGACGATGTAAGGGCCACCGAACGCTGCTTTGATCAGCGGGCCGATACTGTCATCGGCTTCTTTCTCCCGAGAGCAGATGAAGGCGATACCCCGCTTGCCCAGTTCCCGCGCTACATAGGTGAAGGTCTCGGCGCGGTCGGCATCACCCATGTCATGGGAGTCTGCGCGCGGTGCAAGGTGCACGCCGACACGGCCTGCGCCCCACACGCCGATGGCGGCGTCTGTCACCTCCAGCAGCAGGCGGGCACGGTTTTCCAGTGAACCACCGTAGCGGTCGGTGCGCTGGTTGGTGCTGCTCTGCAGGAACTGGTCGAGCAGATAGCCGTTGGCACCGTGGATTTCCACGCCATCGAAACCGGCAGCCTTGGCGTTCTCTGCGCCACTGCGGTAAGCCTCGACGATGTCGGCGATTTCTTCGCTTTCCAAGGCCCGTGGGGTCGGGTATTCGGTGATCGGGCGCACCAGGCTGACATGGCCCTTGGGCTGGATGGCGCTGGGAGCCACCGGCAGTTCACCGTTCAAATAGCTGGGGTGGGAAATGCGGCCAACATGCCACAACTGCAGGAATATACGACCGCCTGCGCCGTGCACGGCCTTGGTCACGTTGTTCCAGCCGCGTACCTGCTGGTCGTTCCAGATGCCTGGCGTATCAGGGTAGCCGACGCCCATGGCAGAGACCGAGGTCGCTTCACTGAGGATCAGCCCGGCGCTGGCGCGCTGCACGTAGTACTCGGCCATCAGCGCGTTGGGCACCCGGCCTTCGTCGGCGCGGCAGCGGGTGAGCGGCGCCATGATGATGCGGTTGGGCAGTTGCACATCGCCCAGTGTGATCGGATCGAAAAGCGTGGTCATAACGGGTTACCTACCTTGTCAAAGCGCTTGGCGCAGTTGTTCGAGGAACGCCTGGATGGTGGCTTCGTCGCGTTTGAAAAAATGCCACTGGCCGATCTTCTGGCTGCTGATCAGGCCTGCGCGCTGCAACGTTGCCAGGTGGGCAGAAACGGTCGACTGCGACAGGCCGCAGCGTTGATCGATCTGGCCGGCACAGACACCGTGCTCGGTGCTGTGGTGCTGGGCGGGAAAGTGCGCTGCCGGGTCTTTCAGCCAGTTGAGGATTTCTCGCCGGACCGGGTGGGCCAGGGCTTTTATTATGTCGTCGAGATCGAGAGGCATGGTGTGGGGCTCGTGGTGTAGCGGTATATCGCGATATGACGAAATATAAATCGGTATTTCGCGATATAGAAATATGAAGTGGTTCTGAGCTGAGCGCGAATCGTTATATCGCGTTATAACGATATACGGATGCGCAGTGCTAAACTGCGCCCATGAATTACCTCGCACACCTGCACCTGGGCGGCCCGGCGCCGCAACAACTGCTTGGCAGCCTGTACGGCGATTTCGTCAAAGGCTCGCTGGAGGGGCGCTTTGCGCCGACGCTGGAGGCTGCCATTCGGCTGCATCGGCACATCGACAGCTACACCGATCAGCACCCGTTGGTATTGGCGGCGCTGGCGCGGTTCCCCCGGGAGCGGCGCCGCTATGCCGGGATCATTGTGGATGTGTTCTTCGACCATTGCCTGGCGCAACACTGGGGCGACTATGCCGAACAGCCGCTGGAGCAGTTCACCGGTGCGTTCTATCGCGTGTTGCTGGCCGAGCCCGAGTTGCCAGGGCGGCTGGCGCGCATTGCGCCCTTGATGGCCGCAGATGACTGGCTGGGGGCGTATGGCGATTTTTCCACCCTGGAGCAGGTCTTCAACGGCATTGGGCGACGCTTGTCCCGGCCTGAAGGCATGATGGGTGTGATGGCGGAGCTTGAGCGGTTGTACGAGCCGTTGCTGGCTGATTTCCGTGAGTTCTATCCGCAGTTGCAGACGTTTGCCGCCGCACAGAGATCTGGCCGATAGCGGTGTACTGCCAATCAGGCATCAAGCAGCACGGGCCTGCCGGCGCGCTGCCACCTCGACTTCGCCAACCCCGAACAACGCCATCTGGATAGCCTGTTGCGCCTGAAATGCCAACGCCGCGCGTTCTTTGTCCACGCTGCTGATCGGCTGCAACAGGTGGATGCACACCTCACCCCGCGGCTCGGCGAACAGCCGCATCAGGTGTGACACGAGGTCATCATCACCGATGAACGGCGCAACCAGGTCAGCCTCGCCGTTGCGCAGGTACTCAATGGCAACAGGCTGCACCGCCACACCCTGATCGATGGCGCCTGCCAGCAAACGCCCATGGAAGGTGCGCAACTGGCGCCCGTCGGTGGTGGTGCCCTCGGGGAAGATCAACAGCGGCCTGGCGTCGCCCAGTTGTGCGCTGATCTGTTCACGCAAGCGCTGGCTATCGCCGCCGCCGCGGCGGATGAACAATGTGCCGGCTTTCTCCGCCAGCCAGCCAGCCACGGGCCAGTGGCGGACTTCGGCCTTGGACAGAAACGACAGCGGCAGCAGCATGCCGAGCAGCGGGATATCGGTCCAGGACACGTGGTTGCTGACCCACAACATCGGCCGTTTGGGCAGTTCACCGATTACCCGCACGTCGAAGGGCAGGGCAGCGACCAGGCGTTTCATGAACAGGCAGGTCCAGCGCTGGCGGCGCTCGATGGAGGCCTTCATGCCCATGCGTTCACCGATGGCGATCACGCTGGCCATGAGCATGCCGAAAAGCAGTACCAGCAACAGCCTTGCGAGGCGGGCGAACACCCGCAGTTTGGGCATCAGACCGCTGCCTTGAAGTGGCGGGCGTAACGTGGGCAGAGGTCATCACGCTTGAGCAGGATGAACACGTCGGCCACCTGGAAGTCCTCATCCCAACAGGGTTCACCGCAGATCTTCGCACCCAGGCGCATGTAGGCCTTCAGCAGCGGCGGCATTTCGGCGATGACGTTGTTCGGCAGGGCCAGGGTGGGCAGCGGGTTCTTTGGCTCCGCACGCAGGTGTTCGTTGCACAGGTAACGCTCACGCAGGCGTTGCATGATGGCATGGGCCTGAACCCCGCCATCCTGCATGGGGATGCTCGCGCAGCCCATCAGGTAGCTGTAGCGGCCTTCATTGAGCACTTCGGCCAGCTCACCCCAGAGCACAGCGATGGTGCCGCCGTTGCGGTAGCCGGGGTCGACGCAGGTGCGGCCCAGTTCGAGGATTGGGCCTTGCAGTTGCAGCAGGCCATGCAGGCTGAATTCTTCTTCGCTGTAGAAGCGCCCCAGGCTGCTGGCGGCCTGATGGTCGAGCAGGCGGGTGGTGGCGACCAGTTCGCCGGTGTTCAGGTCGCGTACACCGATGTGCCGGCAATGTACGTCGTAGTCATCCATGTCCAGGCCCAGTTCAGCGCCCTTGAGCCTGGCCTTGAATTCTGCGCTGAACACTTTGTAGCGCAGGGCCTGTGCTTCCTGCAGGGCCGCGGCGCCGACCAGGCGTTCGGCTTGCAGACGGCGTTCAGTGCTGTTGTCGCCAGAGCGAGCTGTCCGAGTCATTGCGAGTCTCCCTAAGCCAGCCATGAAGGGTTGCGGCCGGTCGGCTTTGTTGTGCAAAGTCAGCCTAGGTAGGCGCGGTGTCACCCCTGTGAACCTTTGGTGATGCTTGCGTGACACCCCCTGACAAGCGAGGAGCGTCCGATGGCCTGGTTGCAACGACTCAACGATCCCTTTCGCCAGCCTATGGCCGGTACTTTGGGTGAGGCATATGCCGCGCAGCTCGAGCGCCTCGGTGGGTGCACGCCGTTCGAGCTGGCGGTGCTGGGTGGGCGCGCCATGGCCACACCCGGCCTGGCGTTTCTCATTGGCTACCAAGCCGCCTTGCGCATGCTGTGGCCTAGCGCCCCGGCCAGTCTCGGCGCGTTATGCGCCACCGAGCGGCGTAGCGTGCGCCCTGCGGACATGCAGACGCGCCTGGAGGGTTTACGCCTGACCGGCCGCAAGGACTTCGTGACCGCCGGGCTTGACGCCGAATGGCTGCTGGTGGCGGCGCGCAGCGAAGGGCAGGGTGAAGCACCGCGCCTGAGCCTGGGAGTGGTTTATCCGGGTGAGCCAGGAGTGACCCTGGAGGCGTTGCCGACCCTGCCTTTGATGCCTGAGGTCGGCCACGGGCGCCTGCAACTGCACCAGGCTGCCTGCGAGTTGTTGGCAGGTGATGGTTGGGATGCGTACGTCAAACCGTTTCGCTCGCTGGAAGATTTGTACGTACTGGCGGCGATGGTTGCCTGGTTGTATGGCGTAGCGCAGGAATGCGGCTGGCAACAGGAGCTGCGGTTGCGCCTGATTGCCTTGTTGGCCGGCTGTGCCGAGGCCAGCCGCCAGTGCGCCGACAGTGTTGGCTGCCATTTGTTGTTGGCGGGCTTGTTTGCGCAGTTTCAGGCACTGAAAGGGGCCATCGACAAAGCGCTGTCGGCCGGGCCGGCGCAATGGGCGCAGTTGTGGCAGCGTGATCAGGGGGTGATGGCGCTGGCGACGGCTGCTCGGGAAAAGCGCCTGGCCAAGGCTTGGGAGGCAGCCGGATTGTCATGAACGCCTGCCAGGATCGCCTGATCCGTTGAAAACCCGGGTCGCCTTGCGGCCCCAAGAGGCGTTTATGTTGAGGGCAGGGTTGTTGATCCTGGCGGTGGCGGTCGGTTCGGCCAGGGCAGAGGACTGGCCCCTACCGGATTGGCAGGCCGACATCACGGCCATCGACTGGCAGGCTGTCGACAGCTATGCCTTCCCTGAACGCGACGCCACCAAGCGCAGCGGCATTCGCAGCGACGCCCTGCTGATCATCCGTGACGGCCGTATCCTGCACGAACGGTACGCCGCACCTACCACCGCGAAAACCGCCCACCTGACCTGGTCGGTGAGCAAAAGCGTGCTGGCGACAGTGCTGGGCGTGGCCCAAGGTGAGGGGCGTTTTCAACTGCAGGACCCTGCGGCCCGCTTTTACCCGCCCATGCAGGCACACCCCGACGTGCGTCTGGCCGATCTGTTGCATTGGGCCAGTGGCCTGGCCTGGCAGGAAGACTACGAATACGCACCGCTGAAATCCTCGGTAGTGGCCATGCTCTACACGCGCGGGCGCCATGACATGGCGGCTTATACCGCTTCAAGGCCCGTCGCCGAAAAGCCCGGGCAGCGATTCATTTATTCGAGTGGCGACAGCAATGTCCTGGCCGCCGCATTGCGCGGCATGCTCAAGGGCAGTGCTTACCCTGACTACCCCTGGCAGGCGCTGTTCACCCCTCTGGGCATTCACAGCGCCGTTTGGGAACGCGATGGCAGTGGCACCTTCGTTGGCTCTTCCTACCTCTACCTCAGTGCCCGTGACCTGGCGCGCATCGGCCTGTTGATGCAGCGTGAAGGACGCTGGGGTGGCCGCCAGTTGCTGCCGGCAAGCTGGGTTGCTTTCAACCGTACCCTGTTCAGCCAGGCCACACCGCTGCCCGGCGAAGCCAACCCGGGTGGCCACTGGTGGCTCAACCAGCCACTGCCGGGCAGTGCTTCACCGTGGCCTGACGCGCCGGCAGACACCTATGCCGCCCTCGGCCACTGGGGCCAGGCCCTTTACATACTGCCGACCCACAAGCTGGTCATCGTCCGCTACGCCGACGACCGTGATGGCAGTTACCGCCATAACGAACTGCTCAAGCGTGTGCTGGCAGCGCTGGCCAAGGAGGGTGCATGAAGCGCCTGCTGGGGCTGGTGATGGTTGCCTTGTTGGGCTGGGCCTGGCTGGAACGCCAGGCATTGGCGGATTTCCCCGGTATTCTTTCGGCTTATTCGGCCAAGGAATATTGCTCCTGCCGTTTTGTCATGGGCTTGGACCCCGCCTATTGCCGGGGTTATGTCGCGCAGTGGTTGCCGTTGAGCATGCTGGAGGAGGACAGCCAGCAGCGTCTGGTCGTCGCAGCGGGCCTGGGCCAGCGCAATCAGGCGGCATGGCAGGGGGCGCAGGCTGGCTGCCGCTTGCTGCCATGAAGACGGCCGGGTAAGGTTGGCGGTCTGGTTTCACGAGATCTGTCATGTTCAAGCTGCCCCGTCTTCTACCCGCACTGTTGCTGGCTCTGTGCCTGCCCGCCCACGCCAATTGGCACCTCGATGGTGAATCCTCACGCCTTTCATTCGTCACCGGCAAGGACGGCGATACGGCCGAGGTCCATCGTTTTCTGGTACTGCATGGCACCGTCGACCGCAAGGGCGCAGCCGGGCTGCGTATCGAGATGGACTCGGTGAGCAGTGGTATCCCGCTACGGGACGAGCGCATGCGTGACGACCTGTTCGAGGTCGGCCGCTTTGCCGAAGCGACGGTCAAGGCCCAACTCGACCTGCGGCCGATAAACGACCTGGCCGACGGCGCGCAGGTCGAATTGCGCCTGCCACTGACCGTTACGCTGCATGGCCAGTCGCACAGCTACAACGCCTTGTTGCTGGCAACCCGCCTCGATGCGCGGCGCTTTCAGGTGGTGACCCTCGAACCGTTGATACTGCACGCCCACGACTTCGGCCTGCTGCCCGGCCTGGAAACCTTGCGCAAGTTCGCCAAGCTCAAATCCATCAACCCGACGGTACCGGTCAATGCGGTGCTGATTTTCAACGCCCGCTGACATGCCGGGGCCGGTCTTTCCCTGGCGCGATGGCAACCAGTTCGAACTGCTGATCGACGGCCCCGAATTCTTTCCACGCATGCTCCAGGCGATCGAGGGTGCTCAAGCCCAGGTCGATCTTGAGCTGTACCTGGTCGAGGCTGGTGCCTGCGCCGAGGCGGTGGTCCAGGCACTGGAGCAGGCGGCCCGGCGCGGTGTACGCGTGCGTTGCCTGTTCGACGACTACGGCTCGCTGGCTTTCAATGCTGCTTTGCGCCAACGCCTGCTGGATGCCGGTGTGTACCTGCGCTGGTACAACCGCCTGCGCTGGCGCCGCGGCCTGCGCAACCTGTATCGCGACCATCGCAAGCTGCTGCTGGTTGACGAGCGCTTGGCGGTGGTCGGTGGTACCGGTGTCACCGATGAGTTCTGGACGCCGGGTGAAGCGACCAGCGAGTGGCATGAGGTGATGGTGCAGATGCGCGGCCCGGTGGTCAGCGATTGGCAGCTACTGTTCAACCGCCAGTGGCAGGCCAACAACCGCCGTACGGCCTGGCGCCCCGCTGAAGGCTTCGGCCTGCCGCGCCTGCCCAAGGTGCCGGTGCAGGGCCAGGGCATGGGCCGGGTGGCCTATGCCGACGCCCGCCAGCACCGTGACATCCTGCATTCGCTGGTGCGTGCGCTCAACAGCGGTAAACAGCGGGTCTGGCTGGCCACACCTTACTTTTTGCCTACCTGGAGCGTGCGCCGCTCGCTGCGCCGGGCGGCAGGCAAGGGTGTCGATGTGCGCCTGCTGCTCACCGGCCCGCGGACCGATCACCCCTCGGTACGCTACGCCGGTCATCGTTACTACCCTCGTTTATTACGCGCGGGGGTACGTATCTACGAATACCAGCCGTGCTTCCTGCACCTGAAGATGGCGCTGGTGGATGATTGGGTCAGCGTCGGCTCGTGCAACTTCGATCACTGGAACCTGCGCTTCAACCTGGAGGCCAACGTCGAGGCATTGGACCCGCCGCTGACGGCCGCCGTGGTCGCCAGCTTCGAGCGCGACTTCAGCCTGAGTGACGAGGTCGATCTTGACCACTGGCACGCCCGGCCGTTGTGGCGCCGCATGAAGCAGCGGGTGTGGGGCTGGCTCGACCGCCTTGTGGTCAACCTGCTCGACCGTCGCGACTGAAGCAGACTATCGTGCAGTGGTTGTTCCCCAAACTACCGAAGGAGTGGATGCGATGACTGCGAAGAAGATTCTCATGCTGGTGGGCGACTACGTCGAGGACTACGAGGCGATGGTGCCTTTCCAGGCCTTGAGCATGGTGGGCCACACGGTGCATGCGGTGTGCCCGGAAAAAATCGCGGGCCAGACGGTGCGCACGGCGATCCACGATTTTGAAGGCGAGCAGACCTACAGCGAGAAGCCAGGCCACAACTTTGCCCTGAACCATGATTTCGTCCAGGTCCGTGCCGAAAGCTACGACGCCTTGCTGATCCCAGGTGGCCGAGCTCCGGAGTACTTGCGCCTGGATGAGCGTGTGCTGGCGCTGGTAAAGGCTTTTGATCAGGCCGGCAAGCCGATTGCGGCGGTTTGCCATGGTGCGCAGTTGCTGGCGGCGGCCGGCGTGCTGGAAGGGCGTGAGTGCAGTGCGTATCCGGCGTGTGCGCCGGAGGTACGTCTGGCAGGGGGGAAGTTCATCGACATCGCCGTGGACCAGGCTCACGTAGATGGCAACCTGGTGACGGCTCCTGCGTGGCCGGCGCACCCGGCATGGCTTGCGGCCTTCCTCAAGGTGCTGGGGACGCGTATCAGTTGAGCGAGTCAAGGAAAGCTGGGATGCACCGGCATTGAAAGCTGCGTAGTGGGCATTTACCCGTTCGGTAGCGGTCCTGGAACAGTTCCTGTCGTGTGGGGAAAAGGTGGGGCATTGGTACGGATGTTAGGGTTTCCCCTCAAGCCCGGCTTAGCCGAGCGCGTCACCCACCTCGACAGAACGACCGCCAAGCATGGAAATACGCCTGTTGCACGGTGCCGCTATCGCGCCTTACATCGATGACCTCGCTCGCCTGCGCCTGACTGTGTTGCGCGAGTTCCCCTATCTGTATGACGGCACAGTAGAGTTTGAGGCCGAGCACATGGCAGCCTATGCCCGCTCCGGCCGCAGCCTGGTAGTGCTGGCCCTGGACGATGGGCGTGTGGTTGGCGCCTCGACCGGCCTGCCACTGGTGGACGTTGCGCCCAAGTTTCAGCAGCCGTTCCTGGCGCAGGGGCGCGACCCTGCCAGCGTGTACTATTTCGGCGAATCGCTGGTGCTGCCCGAATATCGTGGCCAAGGCCTGGGTGTGCGCTTCTTCATCGAGCGTGAGTCCTACGCGCACAAGCTGGCCGAATTCGACTACTGCGCGTTTTGCACCGTCGAGCGCCCTGGCATGCACCCCAGACGGCCTGCCAACTACAAGCCATTGCACGGTTTCTGGCGAAACCGGGGCTTCCTGCATGACCCATCCCTGCGCACTCATTACGCTTGGCGCGATTTGGGCGAACAGGAAAGCAGCAACAAGATCATGTCATTCTGGCTCAAGGAACTACCCATATGATCCGCGTGGCGGGCTGCCAGTGAACCATAGGGGTGCATGAACGATCGGGGCTGCAAAGCAGCCCCGATACCGCTTACTTGACTTCTACCGCCAGGCTTTCGGCGATCTTGCTCTGCCACAGCGCAGGGCCGGTGATGTGCACCGACTCACCGTTGCTGTCCACCGCGACGGTGACTGGCATGTCTTTGACTTCGAACTCGTAGATCGCTTCCATGCCCAGTTCGGCGAAGGCCAGAACCTTGGACTTGCGAATCGCCTGGGCCACCAGGTAGGCAGCGCCGCCGACGGCCATCAGGTAAACGGCCTTGTTGTCCTTGATCGCTTCGATGGCGGTCGGGCCACGCTCGGACTTGCCGATCATGCCCAGCAGGCCGGTCTGTTCAAGGATCTGGCGGGTGAACTTGTCCATCCGGGTGGCGGTGGTCGGGCCAGCCGGGCCTACCACTTCGTCACCGACCGGGTCGACCGGGCCGACGTAGTAGATGAAGCGGCCTTTGAGGTCAACCGGCAGCGCTTCGCCACGGTTGAGCATCTCGACCATGCGCTTGTGCGCGGCATCGCGGCCGGTGAGCATCTTGCCGTTGAGCAGGATGGTCTCGCCCGGCTTCCAGCTGGCCACTTCTTCCGGGGTGATGTCGTCGAGGTTGACGCGGCGGGCGCTCGGGCCGGCTTCCCAGACGATTTCCGGGTAGGCGTCCAGCGACGGGGCTTCCAGCTCGGCCGGGCCGGAGCCGTCGAGCACGAAGTGCGCGTGACGGGTGGCGGCGCAGTTGGGGATCATGCACACCGGCAGGGATGCGGCGTGGGTCGGGTAGTCCATGATCTTGACATCGAGCACGGTGGTCAGGCCACCCAGGCCCTGGGCGCCGATGCCCAGCTGGTTGACCTTCTCGAACAGCTCCAGGCGGATCTCTTCGAGGCGGTTCTGCGGGCCACGGGCTTTGAGTTCATGGATGTCGATGGACTCCATCAACACTTCCTTGGCCATGACTGCGGCTTTTTCGGCGGTACCGCCGATGCCGATACCGAGCATACCAGGCGGGCACCAGCCGGCACCCATGGTCGGGACGGTCTTCAGGACCCAGTCGACGATCGAGTCGGACGGGTTGAGCATGGCCATCTTCGACTTGTTTTCCGAGCCGCCGCCTTTGGCTGCCACATCGACTTCGACCTTGTCGCCAGGGACGATCGAGTAGTGGATGACGGCTGGAGTGTTGTCCTTGGTGTTCTTGCGGGCACCGGCCGGGTCGGCCAGGATCGAAGCGCGCAGAACGTTTTCAGGCAGGTTGTAGGCGCGACGCACACCTTCGTTGATCATGTCGTCGACGCTCAGGGTGGCGCCGTCCCAGCGCACGTCCATGCCGACGCGCACGAATACGGTGACGATACCGGTATCCTGGCAGATCGGGCGGTGGCCGGTGGCGCACATGCGCGAGTTGATCAGGATCTGGGCGATGGAGTCGCGCGCGGCAGGCGACTCTTCACGCAGGTAGGCCTCGTGCATCGCCTGGATGAAATCGACGGGGTGGTAGTACGAAATGAATTGCAGGGCGTCGGCGACGCTCTGAATCAGGTCGTCTTGCTTGATCACGGTCATGCAGCGCGCTCCTCTTAAAGACGGGAACATTCGTAAAGGCCTTCCGACACTGCACACCTGCGTGTCGAAACGCCTGGCAAGGCGTCGACAGGTCAGGCCGACGCAAAAAGGCGCGGCAGTATAGCGCGCCTGTGCCTGCGAAACACCTGCGTGTGGTCTGGACCATGGTCTGCAGGCGACGGGCATCCTTTTTGCTGCCGATGCCGGCTTGCCTTAGAGTGGCGATGTATAGCCGGAGAAGTATGACCATGCCTGAACTCTGTGTGGGCGAGCGCCGCTGGACGGTGCCCACCGGCAGCAATCTGCTCGATGCCCTGAACGACGCGGGGCTGAATGTGCCCTACAGCTGCCGTGCAGGTAGCTGTCACGCCTGCCTGGTGCATTGCCTGGACGGGCAACCCGCCGATGCACGGCCCGAGGCCCTGGCGCTGGAAAAACACGCACAGGGCTGGCGGTTGGCATGCCAGTGCCGGGTGATTGACGACCTGCGCGTAGCGGTGTTCGACCCCCTGCAGGACGGCATCCCTGCACAGGTCTGTGCGCTGGACTGGTTCGGTGATGTGCTGCGCTTGCGCCTGCGGCCGGAGCGGGCATTGCGTTATCAGGCCGGTCAGCATGTGGTGCTGTGGAACGGTGCGGTGGCCCGGCCCTATTCATTGGCAAGCCTGCCGGGCGAAGACGACTTCCTTGAGTTCCATATCGACTGCCAGCGCCCGGGCGCCTTTTGCGACAAGGCCCGTGGTTTGCAGGTTGGCGATACGCTGCGCCTGGGGGAACTGCGCGGTGGGGCGCTGCATTACGACCTGGACTGGCAGGGGCGGGCGCTATGGTTGCTGGCAGCAGGTACCGGGCTTGCGCCATTGTGGGGCATCTTGCGCGAGGCGGTGCGGCAGGGGCATCGGGGGGAGATCAGGGTGATGCATGTGGCGCATGATGCCGCCGGGCATTACCTGGCTGAGCCGTTGATGCAGATCGAAGGCGTGAGTGTCGAGCGGGTGCTGGCGGATCAGCTGGATGCAGCGCTGGCGACATTGCGGCCATCATCGCGGCAGACCATTGCGCTGGTGTGTGGCTCGCCGGGAAGTGTGGAGCGGTTCGCGCGGCGGCTGTTCATTGCCGGGGTACCGAGGAATCAGGTATTTGCCGATGTGTTCGTCGAGCATGCCTGAAGACGGTGTGCAGTGATTGAACCGGCGCCGCAGAGCGGCGCCGGTTGAGGCAGATCAGCCGACCAGCGGATCACCGACATGCAGGATCTTCATGCCGTTGGTACCACCGATGGTGTGGTAGCTGTCGCCCTTGGTCAGGATCACCCAGTCACCTTGCGCCACCAGGCCACGCTTGAGCAGTTCGTCGACCGCCGCCTGGCTGACCTTGTCGGCCGGCAGCGAAGCCGGGTCGAACGCGATCGGGTAGACGCCGCGGAACATCGACGCGCGCGCCTGGGTAGCGCGGTGCGGCGACAGTGCGTAGATCGGCACGTGCGAGCGCAGGCGCGACATGATCAGCGGGGTGTAGCCACTCTCGGTGAGGGCGATGATCGCCTTGACGCCGGGGAAGTGGTTGGCGGTGTACATGGCCGCCAGGGCGATGCTTTCGTCGCAGCGCTCGAAGGTGGTGTGCAGGCGGTGGCTGGACTTCTGGCTGGTCGGGTGCTTTTCAGCGCCCAGGCAGATGCGCGCCATGGCCTGTACCGCTTCGATCGGGTAGGAACCGGCGGCGCTTTCGGCCGACAGCATCACCGCATCGGTGTTGTCCAGCACGGCGTTGGCCACGTCGGACACTTCGGCGCGGGTCGGCATCGGGTTCTGGATCATCGACTCCATCATCTGGGTCGCCACGATCACCGCCTTGTTGTTGCGGCGTGCGTGCTGGATGATCTTCTTTTGGATGGCGATCAGCTCGGCGTCGCCGATTTCCACGCCCAGGTCGCCACGGGCAACCATCACGGCATCGGAGGCGGCGATCAGCTTGTCGAGGGTTTCGTCGTCGGCAACGGCTTCGGCACGCTCGATCTTGGCCACCAGCCAGGCGCTGCCGCCGGACTCGTCGCGCAGCTTGCGGGCATATTCCATGTCGCTGGCGTCACGCGGGAAGGACACGGCCAGGTAGTCCAGGTCCATTTCCGCGGCCAGCTTGATGTCGGCCTTGTCTTTTTCGGTCAGGGCCGGCGCGGTCAGGCCGCCACCTTTGCGGTTGATGCCTTTGTGGTCCGACAGGGGGCCACCGATGATCACCACGCAGTGCAGTGCATCCGCGGTAGCGGTCTCGACGCGCATGACCACACGGCCGTCGTCGAGCAGCAGTTCGTCACCAACGCCGCAGTCCTTGACCAGGTCGGGATAGTCGATACCGACGATGTCCTGGTTGCCTTCGGTCAGCGGGTGGGCGGTGGAGAAGGTGAACTTGTCACCGATCTTCAGTTCGATGCGCTTGTTGCTGAACTTGGCGATGCGGATCTTCGGACCCTGCAGGTCGCCCAGCAATGCGACATGGCGGCCGTTCTTGGCAGCGATCTCACGGATCAGGCGGGCGCGCGCCTTGTGCTCGTCCGGGGTGCCGTGGGAAAAGTTCAGACGTGCCACGTCCAGGCCGGCGAGGATCAGCTGTTCGATCACTTGCGGCGAGTTGCTGGCGGGGCCGAGGGTGGCGACGATTTTGGTACGGCGGATGGTCATGCACAGACTCCTATAGTGAAGCGCAGCGAAAGGCTACTCCTGAATCGCCCTGTAGTCATTGTTCCGTTGCACTACCTGCAGGCGGGTACGATAGGGCAGCTGCAAGCTGCAAGTTGCAAGCTGAAGAAATATACCGGCACGCCGATATACTCTTTATTAAAGGAGATCCCCATGCGAGCCCTGATCGTTTTTGCCCTGGCGGCCAGCGCCGTCGGCTGTACCCGCTGGTCCATGGACCACCATCTGAACAACGCCTATCGTGCGTACGACCGTGGCGATTGCCAGCGGGTCATGCTCGAGCTGTCACAGGTCGACCGTACCAGCCGCGCGCGGCCGTTCATCCATCCGGAAGTGTCGTTGCTGCGGGGTCAGTGCCTGGAGCGCCAGAAGCTTTTCGTGGACGCAGCACAAACCTACGAATACCTGATCCAGCAGTATCCGCGCAACGAGTATGCCTACCGGGCCAAGGCGCGACTGCAGACTCTGGAGAAGCTGGGCCACTACCGCGCTGGCGAGGGTGCGATGGCCAGCCCGGTGAATACCTCTCCTTGGCGTTAACACCAAGGTATCGTTTATTTCACGGGATTTGCCGCGTGCGCTGCGTTAACCTGTAACTCAGTTGTTACAACAACCGCCAGTACCTCGTATTCCTGGCATCGGGTACGGACTGCAATTGTGACCATGTTCAATCAGCGTCATATCGAACGCCATCAGTTACCTTGTGTACTGAGGGTCTTCAACCGCTTTACCGATCAGCCGATCGGGCAGCTGGGCAATGCCTCGGAAGATGGCTTGATGTTGATCAGCCAGTTACCGGTGCTGGTGGGGCCGGATTTCGAGTTGCAGTTGCGCCTGCCGCTGCCCGGTGGTGGCTTTCAGTTCATCAACCTGACCGCCAGTTGCCTGTGGTGCCGTGAGGACCAGACGCCTGGCCATTACGATTCGGGCTTCATGCTGCTGCAGGCACCACGCGAATACGACGAATTCGTGCGCTCGTTGCGCGACTATTTCAGTTTCCACCCGGCCAACGCTTCCGTCTGAGGCCATGTCCGCTAGAATCGGGGCGACCTTTGATCAGGACGTCCCCGTGACCTCTAGCATTTTCTGGCACGACTACGAAACCACCGGTATCAACCCGCGCTGCGACAGGCCGTTGCAGGTGGCCGGAGTGCGCACCGACTTCGAGCTCAATGAGATCGACGAGCCGATCAGTCTTTATTGCCGCCCCAGCGACGATATCCTGCCGCACCCGGCGGCCTGCCTGGTGACGGGTATCACCCCGCAGCAACTGGCCAGCCAAGGCCTGTGCGAAGCCGAGTTCATGACGCGGGTGCACGCGCAACTGGCCCTCCCGGGGACCTGCGGCGCCGGTTACAACACCTTGCGCTTCGACGACGAGGTTACCCGCTACAGCCTGTACCGCAACTTCTTCGACCCCTATGCCCGGGAGTGGCAGGGCGGCAATAGCCGCTGGGACTTGATCGATGTGGTACGCACTGCTTATGCCCTTCGCCCTGAAGGCATCGTCTGGCCGCAACAGGACGGGCGCACCAGCCTGCGTCTTGAACTGCTCAGCAAGGCCAATGGCATCGAGCATGGGCATGCACACGAGGCACTTTCCGACGTGCGGGCCACCATCGCACTGGCGCGTCTGATCCGGCACAAGCAACCCAAGTTGTATGAGTGGCTGTTCCAGTTGCGCAGCAAGCACAAAGTGATGGAGCAAATCCGTCTGCTGCAGCCGTTGGTGCATATATCGGGGCGGTTCTCGGCGGCGCGCAATTATCTGGGGGTGGTCTTGCCTTTGGCCTGGCACCCACGTAATCGCAACGCGCTGATTGTGTGCGACCTGCAACAGGAAACCCTACCCTTATTAGGGGAAAGTGCCGAGGTGCTTCGTGAACGTTTGTACACGCGTCGTGAGGAATTGTCTGACGGGCAATTACCCATACCGCTGAAGTTGGTGCAGATCAATCGCTGCCCGGTAGTGGCGCCGCTCTCGGTATTGCGCGCGGCCGATCAGCAACGGCTCGGTATCGATTTGGCGCTCGTGCAATCACGCGCTGAAGAGTTGGCCAATCAACAGAATGCTTGGCAACACAAGCTGGAACACATTTACGGCAAGGACGACTTTGTTCCGAGTGACGATCCGGAACAGCAATTGTATGAAGGGTTTCTCGGCGACCGCGACCGCCGGCTGTGCGAACAAGTAAGAACGCTGGACCCTGCACAGTTGGGGCAAGGCCACTGGATGTTCGATGACCCGCGCATGCCTGAGTTGTTGTTCCGGTATCGGGCGCGCAACTTCCCGGAAACCTTGAATAGCGAAGAGCGGCAACGCTGGTATGGTTTCTGCCAGCAGCGGCTGAGCGATCCTCATTGGGGTGCACCCAACACGCTGGGTGACTTCGAGCAGGCGCGCCAAAGCGCCTGGGCCAACGCGGACGAGGCCGGGCGTCAGGTGCTGGATGCCTGGCAGGCGCATGCCCGACAACTGGCGGAGCAATTTGCCATCAGTGTTTGAGTGGTTTTATACAAGCAAACAAAAACGCCGGCATCGTGCCGGCGTTTTTGTTTTTAGCAGTACAGCGATCGAGCGGACAATCAGTCCAGCAGGGTCGCCCAGCTTTCAACCACATCGCCACCCCATTTGGCTTTCCACTCTTTCAGGGTTTTGTGGTTGCCGCCTTTGGTTTCGATCACTTCACCATTGTGCGGGTTTTTGTATTGCTTGACCTTGCGCGCACGTTTGGTGGCGGTGGTCTTGACGGCGCCACGTGGCCCTTTGCTCAGTTTCGACTCCGGGTCGAGCAGGGCAATGACGTCGCGCAGCGATTTGGAGTATTCGCCCATCAGGGTGCGCAGTTTGCCTTCGAACTCCAGTTCTTTTTTCAGCTTGTCATCCTGCGACAGGTTGGCCAGGCGGGCCTGAAGTTCCTTGATGGCTTCTTCGGTGGCGCGGTATTCGTTGATCAGGGACATGGAGTGTTCCTTAATGCGTGTTCGGAAATGTGTGGAGCAATAATAGACAGGCGAAACTCTCAAGTAAACCTATTAATCAGTTCCTCAACTGTTTATGTCGCTGTGACAAAATATCTCAAGGTTAAAAAAATATTTACATAAGGCCCGGCAATTCGTCATGTTTCACCCACGCTGTTGCAGCGTGCCGCAGCTTGCGTGTAAGCGAGGAGGCGGGCGGCGGTGGGGTGCAATGATTACTGCGTTTTTCCGGGCGGGCCGCTAGAATGAGCGCCTTTGCGAAGTTCTGGAGTCTTATTCATGCGCACCTATCGTCTGGTGATCGCTTGCCCCGACCGTGTTGGTATCGTGGCGAAAGTCAGTAATTTCCTGGCTTTGTACAATGGCTGGATCAACGAAGCGAGCCACCACTCCGATGAGCAGAGTGGCTGGTTCTTCATGCGCCATGAAATCCGCGCCGAATCGCTGCCATTTGGTATCGAGGCCTTCCGTGAAGCCTTCTCGCCGATCGCCGAAGAGTTTTCCATGGCCTGGCGCATTACTGACTCGGCTCAGAAAAAGCGCGTGGTGCTGATGGCGAGCCGCGAATCCCACTGCCTGGCTGACCTGTTGCACCGCTGGCACACCGATGAACTGGATTGCGAGATCCCCTGCGTGATTTCCAACCACAACGACCTGCGCAGCATGGTCGAGTGGCACGGCATCCCGTTCTTCCATGTACCGGTCGACCCGAAAGACAAGGCGCCTGCGTTTGCTGAAGTGTCGCGCCTGGTTCAGGAACATGCGGCCGATGTGGTGGTGCTGGCGCGTTACATGCAAATCCTGCCACCGCAGTTGTGCCAGGATTACGCCGAAAAAGTCATCAACATCCACCACAGCTTCCTGCCGTCGTTCGTCGGTGCCAAGCCTTACCACCAGGCCGCCCTGCGTGGGGTGAAGCTGATCGGTGCTACTTGCCACTACGTGACTGAAGAGCTGGACGCAGGCCCGATCATCGAGCAGGACGTGGTACGTGTGAGCCATGCCGACAGCATCGAGGACATGGTCCGCTTCGGCCGCGACGTCGAGAAGATGGTGCTTGCCCGTGGCCTGCGCTATCACTTGGAAGACCGCGTGCTGGTGCACGGCAACAAGACTGTCGTGTTCGACTGATACGGGCTTTGGGGCTGCAACGCAGCCCCAGCTATGCAGGGGATGCAACATGACAAGCTCACGCAACAAACCCACCGCATCAGCACCGCCCACCCTCGGTGAAGGCTGCCTTGCCCGCTACGACCCCGATTCCTTGAGCGAACAGGACGGCACCGATTTTCCCGGTGCCGCCGAGCTCTGGCGCCAGCTCAACCCGCCTGACGCCGCCAGCGCTCCAGTAGGGGGCGCGCCAGCAGGCAGACGAACACCGGCCCCCCGGCCAGCAGGTAAAAATAGTAAGTGACCGCACGCCAGATCAGGATCGCTGCGGCAGCGGTGGAGCTGCCCACCAGAGGCGTCAACAGGCTTGCCGATGTCAGCTCGGCGGCCCCGGCTCCGCCCGGCAGCAGGCTGAATTGCCCGGCACTGAGCGAGAGCATCTGCACCAGAAAACTCGGGATCCACGACAACTCCACGCCCAAGCCTTGCAACACCAGGTACAGCACGCTGTAGCGCAGGCTCCAGTGCGCGCAGGTGAGGGTGAACACAAGCACCAACGTGCTTTTGGGAAGCTGCCAGGTCTGCGCCAAGGCATCGATGAAATGCAACAGCTTGCGTGCCCAGCGCCGTTTGCGCGCCGGCGCCATCCCCATGCGCTGCAAAAGCCGCCCGTTGAGGCGCATCACCGTCCGTCGGTAACGTAGCAGCGCCACTATTGCCGCCAGTGCCGAGCACAGCAACAGCGCGCTGCCCAGCAACATGCTCTGCTGGCTGCGGCCAAGGCTGTGGAACAGTGCGTAACCGGCTATTGCCAACATGGCACAGAAGAAGAACAGCAGGTCGTTCAACTGATCCATGGCAAACACCGCACCGCTGCGTGCCGGGCCGATACGGTCGCGGGCCAGCAGCGCCATGAGTGTCAGCGGCCCACCACTGCCGCCTGGGGTGGTGCAAATGGCGAATTCGGTGGCCATCACCACGCCGAGGCTGCGTACGTGCCCAAGCTTTGCTCCCTGCTGGCCAAGCAGCAGGCGCAGCCGCACGGCATTGATCACCCAGCACAGCAGGATCATGCCCAGCAGGGTCAGCATCAAGCCGGGGTCGAAGGCCTTGAGCCGGGGCAGCAGTTCGCTTCCCCCCAGCAGGGCCGGTATCACCATGGCCGTCACCAAAGCCATGGCCAGCCAGCCCAGACGGTTCATCCGTTTGCCTGGCGCTGTAGCCAGGCCGACTTGGTCAGGGGGGCGCGGCCTTGCATCAGCAGCTTGTCCAGCGTTCGCAGCCAGTAATCTCGTGAGGAGCGGTGGCGCATGTCCACCGGATGCAGCCCAAGGCGCAGGGTTTGCGCGTTGCGCCAGCGCCTGCATTGCCAGTCACAGACCACTCGCGACACGCTGCGGCGCCAGGTGCTGCGGGCACTCCAGACCAGGCCGGGGGCATTGAACGCAGTGAAGTCCGGCAAGCGATACAGGTGCTGTGGTGTGCTGGTGTAGCGCAACGGCAGTTGGCTCAGGGCCTGGCGGGTGCCTTGGCTCATCAGCCAGGCCGGGGCGACGAAGCCTGCGACGGGCCAGCCTTGCCGGGCGAAGACTTCAAGGCCGGCCTCCAGGCGTTGCATGGCCTGCGCCTGGTTCAAGGCATAGAATTCACCTTCATGGGTGTACAGGCGGCGCATGAAGTACTCACGCAGGCTGCTTGGCGATGGCCCATCGTCGGCGTGATACAAGCCATGCAACGCCAGTTCATCGCCACGCGCCAGGCGCCGTTCGAGCAGGCGGCAGAATGCTGGGGAGCCTGCCAGCGGGTTGCGGTGATGGAAGTTCGGCACTACCAGCCAGGTCATGGGCACATGGCCCATTTCGTCGACCGCCTGAACGAAGGGCTGGTAGTCCGGCCAGGTCTCAGGCGCGATATCGTGCAGCACGAGCATCAGGCTGCCCGGCGCGGTGCTGGCCTCAAGCATGGGCGCGTACCTGTGGTTGATGGCCAAGCACCGCTTGATAGTGCTGCAGCAAGCCGGCGACGACATTGTCCCACGAATAATGTTGCTCAACGTGGCTGCGGGCCTGGGCCCCGAGCTTGCGCACGCCGGCTTCGAACACCTCACGCACTGCAGTGGCCATGGCCTGCCCATCGTTTGCCCGGCACAGGCGCCCACACTGCTCATTGACGATCTCGCCGAAGGCCCCGGCGTGCACGGCCACCACGGGAGTGGCGCTGGCCATTGCTTCAAGGATGACCAGGCCGAAGGTTTCCTGGTCGCCGGCATGCACCAACAGGTCGGCGCTGGCCACCAGCCTGGCGACGTCCTGCGGCGCGCAGAATCGATTGATCACGCTGACGTTGTCAGGGACGTTGGCTGGCATGTTCGAGCCCACCAGCAACAGGTGGTAAGGGCGGCCAAGACGCTGTATGCAATCGAGCAGTACGGGCAGGTTTTTTTCCCGCGAGCCACGGCCAGCGAAGACCAGCAGGCGACTGGTATCGGGTATGCCTAGTTCGGCGCGCAGTTGCGGGTCACGGTGTTGCGGGTTGAACGTGGCCAGATCGACGCCCAGGCGCTGCACATGGACATCGCGCACACCCAGGCGGCGAAGCTTGTCGGCCATCACCTGGCTGGGCGCCAGCACTCGGTCGAAATTGCCGTACAGCTTGCTGACATAGGCTTCTACATTTGGCATGAACCAGTTGCCCATGCGGTTGCTGACCAGCAGCGGCAAGTCGGAGTGATAGAAACCGATCACGGGTACATCCAGCTGACGCCGCGCCTCGAGGGCCGCCCAGGCGGTCAGGTAGGGGTCACCCACCTCGATGAGGTCGGGCTTGAGGCCGCGCAGCACATTGCACCAGGGGGCCAGCCGCACTGGGAAGCGGTAGCCTTTGCCGAAGGGCAGGGGCGGAGCCGGAACTTGATAGATGCCGTCTTCCTGGCGAGCGCTGGCTCCGGGAATCAACAGGCTGTGGCGTACGCCGTCAATGGCGTCGAGACGGTGGTGTTTGGCATCAAGATAAGTGCGTACGCCGCCGCTGGCCGGGGCGTAGAACATGGTGATGTCAGCGATGTGCACGATCAGCATCCCTCCGGGATCGACTTTTGGTCCGTCATCGGGCTGTAACAGGCCGGGGATGACGCGCCTAAGGTTGACCTACCTGAAGGATAGTTTGTTCGGTTGGGTTGGGTGGGAGCTGCAAGCTGCAAGCAAGAGGCGGCGCCAAATCCGCTTTTACTTGCAGCTTGCCGCTTGGCGCTAGATGCGGAAGCTGCCTACCAGGTGCTTGAGGCGGGAGGCCTGCTGCTCCAGGTCCGAGCACGCCCGCAGGGTGGCCTGCAGGTTCTCGACCCCTTCCTGGTTGAGCATGTTGATCTCATTGATGTCCATGTTGATCGAGTCGACCACGGCTGTCTGCTCCTCGGTTGCAGTGGCCACCGACTGGTTCATGCCGTCGATTTCACCGATGCGCACGGTGACGCTGTCCAGGCGCTCACCGGCCTGGTTGGCGATCGCCATGCTGTCCTGGCTGTGGCGCTGGCTCTGGCCCATGGTATCGACCGACTCGCGGGCACCGACCTGCAGCTCCTCGATCATCGCCTGTACCTGTTGCGCCGACTCCTGGGTGCGGTGCGCCAGGTTGCGTACTTCGTCGGCGACCACGGCAAAACCACGCCCGGCTTCTCCAGCCCGTGCGGCTTCGATGGCGGCGTTCAGCGCCAGCAGGTTGGTCTGTTGGGAAATACTGGTGATCACCTCAAGGATCTGGCCGATGTTCACCGTCTTGCTGTTGAGCGTTTCGATGTGCGCGCTGGAGGTGACGATCAGGTCCGACAGGCGATTCATCGCCTCGATATTGCGCGTCACGACTTGCTGGCCCTCTTCGGCCAACAGGCGTGCAGAGCTTGCATGTTGCGAGGCCTGGGCGGCATTGCCGGCGATTTCCTGGGCGGCGGCGCCCAGTTCGTTGATGGCCGCGGCAACGCTGTTGGTGCGGTTGGACTGCTCGTCCGAGTTGGTCATCGACGAGTTGGAGGCGCTGATCACGCGCAGGGCCACTTCGTTGACCTGCTCGGTGGCCGAGGACACCTCGCGGATCGAGCCGTGGATGCGCTCGACGAAGCGGTTGAAGGCGGTGCCGAGGATGCCGAACTCATCATGGTTGTGGATTTTCAGGCGTTTGGTCAGGTCGCCTTCACCTTCGGCGATGTCTTCCATGGCGCGGGTCATGGTGAGCAAGGGTTGCATCAGCACGCGGATCAGCAGGCCCAGCAAGCCAATGATGATCACGACCGCCACCGCCGTGGCGATCACGGCCGACGTACGGAAGTTGCTGAGCATGGCAAAGGCTTTGTCCTTGTCCACCGACAGGCCGATGTACCAGTTGGCCGATGGCAGGCCCTTGATCGGGGTGAAGGTCAGCAGGCGGGTCTGGCCATCGGCCTCGATTTCGGTGAGCTCGCCGGTCAGTTTCGGCGTGTGCTGCGGGAACAGGTCCGACAGCGATTTCATGACCAGTGCCTTGTCCGGGTGCACCAGAATCTTGCCTTGGTCGTTGACCAGGAAGGCATAGCCCATGCCGCCGAAATTCAGCGAGTTGATGATCTGCACCAGGCCGTCCAGGGCCAGGTCGCCACCGACCACGCCGACACCCGCGGACACTTTGCTGAGGATGCCGATGACCATCTGGTTGGTGGTCATGTCGATGTAGGGCTCGGTGAGGATGGCGCCCGGGGCGCTCATGCCATCCTTGTACCAGGGGCGGGTACGTGGGTCGTAGCCATCAGGCATCTTCGAGTCGGGTCGCACGCTGAAGCCACCGTCGACCTTGCCCAGGTAGACGGTCAGGAAGCTTGACGTCAGGGCGCTCTGGCCCATCAGCGTTTCTGCGCTGGCAGGTTGCTGGGCGATGTTCTGCGCCAGGTTTTCAACCAGTTTTATACGGCCTTCAAACAGGTTGCGAATGTTGTTCGAAGTGGATGTGCCCATTTCAGCCAGATAATTCTCCAGGTTTTCACGGATGGCATTACGCTGGAGATAGTCGTTGTAGAGGGTGAACAGGCTGAAGGCGAGTATCACGATCAGTGATGCGGCCAAAAGAATCTTGTGGCTGAAACGAAGGCTTTTGTTCATGGCGTGATCGGTTCCGCTAAGGTTTTTATCGGGCGTTCGCACGAGTACCGCTTAAAACAGTGCAACATCCCGAAAGTCCTTTCAGGGGTGTTCTGTCTTCAAAGGCGAATATCATCCAGAGCTATCGGCTGGTGGGTGGTCAAGCTTGAGCAGAGGATTAAAAAGATGTCGGAAACTTCGACCATAGTTGTAGGCGCTGGCCCGGATGGCCAGCCTGTGACTCAAGCCATGCGCCTGGCTAACCGCCATGGCCTGGTTGCCGGTGCCACCGGTACCGGCAAGACCGTGACCTTGCAACACCTGGCGGAAGTATTCAGTGATGCCGGTGTGGCGGTGTTCGCAGCCGATGTCAAAGGAGACCTGTGCGGTGTCGGTGCGGCTGGAGCGCCCCAGGGCAAGGTGGCCGAGCGCATCGCCGGCATGCCCTGGTTGGGGTACAAGGCGCAGGCCTATCCGCTGAGCCTATGGGATATCGCCGGTCAGTCCGGCCACCCGCTGCGCACCACTCTTAGTGAGATGGGGCCGCTGTTGCTTGGCAATCTGCTAGAGCTGACCGACAGCCAGCAGGCTGCGTTGTATGCCGCATTCAAGGTGGCCGACCGTGACGGGTTGCTGCTGCTCGATCTCAAGGACCTCAAGGCGCTGCTCGCACACCTTAAAGACAATCCCCAGTTGCTGGGCGAAGACAGTGCGCTTATGACCACGGCCTCGACCCAGGCACTCTTGCGTCGTTTGGCAACCCTGGAGCAGCAGGGCGCCGAAGCGCTGTTCGGTGAGCCGGCGTTGCAACTGGAGGACCTATTGCGCACGGACGCTGATGGTCGTGGGCGAATTCATCTGCTCGATGCCAGCCGGTTGGTGCATGAGGCCCCTAAGGTATACGCCACCTTCCTGCTGTGGCTGCTGGCCGAGCTGTTCGAGCAATTGCCGGAGCGAGGCGACGCCGACAAGCCGGTGCTTGCGCTGTTTTTCGACGAAGCGCACCTACTGTTCAACGGTACCCCGAAAGCTCTGCAGGATCGCTTGGAACAGGTGGTTCGGCTCATTCGCTCCAAGGGCGTGGGGGTATTCTTTGTCACCCAGTCGCCGGGCGATCTGCCCGACAGCGTTCTGGCCCAATTGGGGTTGCGCATACAGCATGGGCTAAGGGCCTTTACCGCCAAAGAGCAAAAATCGCTGCGGGCCGTGGCAGACGGCTTCCGCCCCAACCCGGCATTCGACACTCTGGCAGTGCTGACCGAGCTGGGGATTGGCGAGGCTCTGGTGGGTACGCTTGAAGAAAGGGGTACGCCGGCGATGGTTCAGCGGGTGTTGATTGCGCCGCCGCAATCGCGAATCGGGCCGTTGAGTGTGGCCGAGCGTGGTGCGCTGATAGCAGCGTCACCGCTGGCGGGGCGCTATGACAAGCCGATTGACCGGGAGTCGGCGTATGAAATGCTGGCCCGGCGCAAAGGTGAGGCGGTAGAGCCGGTACCGGTGCCCAAGGCGGATGAAGACAGCCTGGTCGACAAGGCCGGAGATTTCTTGCAGAGCGCGGCGGGGCAGGCGATCAAGTCGGCGGTGCGTCAGGCGGCCAATCAGTTGGGGCGCCAACTGGTGCGGGGGTTGATGGGGTCGTTGCTCGGGGGCAAGAAGCGTTAGCATTCACAGGGACCGCGCAGCTCTTGAGGGCTGCGCTGTACCTGTGGGAGCCGGCTTGCCGGCGATGGGCCGCAAAGCGGCCCTTTTCACTGCACTGTTATGGCTCAGCCGATAGCCTTGGATGCCAGCCAGAACAAGCCAGCCGCCAGGCCCATCGTCGCCGGCAGGGTCAATACCCAGGCCAGCAGGATGGTTTTTACTGTGCCGCCTTGCAGGCCGCTCTTGTTGGCAACCATGGTGCCGGCCACGCCGGACGACAGCACGTGGGTAGTCGAAACCGGCAGGGCGAATACGTTGGCCATGCCGATGGCGCATGCTGCGGTGATCTGCGCCGACATGCCCTGGGCATAGGTCATGCCCTGTTTGCCGATCTTCTCGCCTACGGTCAGTACCACGCGTTTCCAGCCGACCATGGTGCCCAGGCCCAGAGCCAGGGCGACGGCGACGATTACCCAGAACGGGGCGTATTCGGTGGTGGCGGTGAGGTCCTTGCGCAACTTGTCGAGGTCGGCCTTTTCACGCGCATCCAGTCCCGGCAGCTTGCCGACCTTCTTCGCCGTGTCATCCAGGCACAGCAGGTAGCGGCGCACTTCCACGCGCTTGTCGGCTTCCAGGGCACGGTAATCGGTCACGCCCTGCAGCGAGGATTGCAATGCTGCGATGGTGGGCTCGGTCTGCTGCGGGTTGCAACTGAACTGCTCCGGGAGGTCGCTGGCTTGCGCCTTGCCCAGTGCCAGGAACTCGCCCAGGGTGGCGGCGTTGCGCTGGTAGAACTGGCTCAGGTGCATCGTCGCGTCGCGGGTGCGCTCGATCTGGTAGGTGGTGCTGTTCAGGTCGAGCACGAACTTGGCCGGAACAATGCCGATCAGTACCAGCATGATCAGGCCGATGCCTTTCTGGCCATCGTTGGAGCCGTGTACGAAGCTCACGCCCATTGCCGAAATCACCAGCACCAGGCGGTTCCAGAAGGGTGGGTGCTTCTTGTCGTCGAGCTTGCGGCGCTGCTCTGGCGTCTTGTGCATCTTCGACAGCGGGCGCCACCATTTCAGGCCGAGCAGCAACAGCGCAGCCACAGCGAAGCCGGCCATGGGCGAAATGACCAGGGACATGGCGATGTCGATCGCCTTCTGCCAGTTGACGCCGTCACCCAAGGGAATGTCGCTGATCAGGGCATTGGCCAGGCCCACGCCAAGGATCGAACCGATCAAGGTGTGCGAGCTCGAGGCCGGGATGCCGAAATACCAGGTACCCAGGTTCCAGGTGATGGCCGCAGCCAGCAACGAGAAGACCATGGCCAGGCCATGCCCGGTGTTCACATTGATCAGCAGCTCGACCGGCAGCAGGTGAACGATGGCGTAAGCCACCCCGACACCGCCCAGCAGAACGCCAAGGAAGTTGAACACCCCGGAGAAGAACACGGCCAGGTGTGGTGGCATGGCTTTGGTATAGATGACGGTGGCTACCGCGTTGGCGGTGTCATGAAAGCCATTGATGAACTCGAATGCGAGCACGAAGGTCAGGGCGAGCAGCAGGCTCACCAATACCCAGGCATCCAGTCCGCTGAATAAATCGATCATGAAGGTTGTCTGGCGGTCATTTGGGGGGCGGGATTATGCCAGAAAACCTTGGCAATCGATGCACCCGCAGCTGACCGATGGCAGTCTTTTGATCGACTTCCAAACGTTGTCTTCCACGGAGTAATGCGTAGAAGGTTTCGCTAAAAATCACAAAAAACGCCGAATTTCGCCGTATTCCTGTAAACGGGAATGGCCATTCATGATTAAAACGACTGTATGAAATTTGTGTAATTCCATTTCATACTCGGCCTGTCGGTAACGATCGGTCCCGCGAGCGCCGCCCTCGACCGCCAATGCAATTGCCCGCGGCAAACGGCTCAGGTGTCTTCGTTGCGCAACTCTTTCTCCATCTTTTCCAGTTCCTGGTTGAAGGCCTGATCCTGGACCGTGGCCCGTTTGCGCCAAGGTTTGCGCTCCGGTTCCGGTTGAGCGGCGTAAGTGGTGACTTCACCACCGTAAACTTCCTTGTAACGTTCAGCCTGGCGCTCCAGTTCCGCGCGCAGTTCATCTTTCGTCACAGTAGTACCTGAATGTAAAAAGTGGCCGTTAGTGCGTGCACGTGCACGTTGCCCATGCACAGGGCGTGCTGGTCGTCGGATAAGGGTCAGGCCGTAAGTGCCTTGCCCGAATGCGGATCCGGGCCAGCCGACTGGATTATAGCAATCGATAAAACGCCAGACAGTGTTATTTACCCAGCCCTTACAACCGTCGTTCAAGTTGCGGGTAATGGCTGCTTGTGCAAAGTTTGAACGGCCGGCGCTTGGAAAGTTCGCTGCTGTTCAGATACCAGGCTGGGAAATAAAAACGGCCTCGCACAAAGGCGAGGCCGTTGCCTGGGGACTTCTACGGTGGGTACCTGACCAGTCTCTCCAAAGAAGCCACAAGTGGCAGAAGAAAGGTATAAGCAAACGTGTCAGCGGTCAATTGCGATTATCGGCCGTTTGTTCGATAATCGCACGAAGCAGCGATTTTTTTGAGGTGAGCGATGAGTGACGAAATCCCGGCCAACGAAACTGCCAGCCCAGAGTCGGTACGCCCGAGCGCCCCTGCCTTGGCGCCGCCAATCGTGGCCTCGCCAGCCAAGCGTATTCAGGCATTTACCGGTGACCCGGATTTCATGACTTCGCTGGCGCGGGGGCTTGCCGTGATCCAGGCATTTCAGGAGCGCAAGCGCCATCTGACCATCGCTCAGATCAGCCACCGCACCGAGATCCCACGAGCGGCGGTGCGTCGTTGCCTGCATACGCTGATCAAGCTCGGCTACGCCACGACCGACGGGCGTACCTATTCGCTGCTGCCCAAGGTGCTGACCCTCGGCCATGCCTACCTTTCGTCGACGCCCCTGGCGATGTCGGCCCAGCCCTATCTGGACCGCATCAGCGATCAATTGCACGAGGCTGCCAACATGGCCACCCTCGAAGGCGACGACATTCTTTATATAGCCCGTTCGGCCACTGTGGAGCGGTTGATATCGGTCGATCTGTCAGTCGGTGGGCGGCTGCCGGCCTACTGCACGTCGATGGGGCGCATTCTGTTGGCAGCGATGGACGACACCAGCTTGCGCGAGTACCTTGACCGCGCCGACCTCAAGGCCCGCACCAGCCGTACCTTGCATGATCCGGAGTCGCTGTTCGCTTGCATTCAGCAGGTGCGTGAGCAGGGCTGGTGCGTGGTCGACCAGGAACTGGAGCAGGGGCTGCGTTCGATAGCTGTGCCGATTTATGATGCGTCCGGGCAGGTGCTTGCGGCGTTGAATGTCAGTACCCATGTGGGGCGTGTAAGCCGAAGCGAGCTGGAGCAGCGCTTCTTGCCGATCCTGCTGGCATCCAGTCGCGATCTTTGCCATCAGTTGTTTGGCTGAAACACGTACAGCCCGTCGTGCCGCTGTGCACTGTTATCGAACATGCCAACCGTTTCCTGTTCGATAAACGCACAGTGTCGCTCTGGACGAATTGCGCGCCCTCCATTGGCTGATTAATGTCTCTCGCAGCGGTCGGCTGTGCCGACCGAACAAGAAAAACACAAGAGGCGCACACCATGACCACTGTCACTTTGCTGCTGCGGCCGCACCCGCACGCAGTTCCGTTGTATCCAGGCTGAATCAGGCCGCATTTCATCGACTTTGAACCCTGTACCGGTTGCCCTTGTGCAGTGGCTCGACTGTGCCCAATTTCTGGATAACAACAATGAACAAGCCACAATCTGTCGGGAACTGCCTCGACGTTCAATCATTCATCAATGAACAACCGCTGTCGCGCTATCAATGGCGCGTGGTGATCCTTTGCTTCCTGATTGTCTTCCTCGATGGTCTGGATACTGCGGCCATGGGGTTTATCGCTCCGGCATTGTCCCAGGAATGGGGCATCGACCGCGCCAGCCTTGGCCCGGTGATGAGCGCCGCGTTGATCGGGATGGTGTTCGGTGCCTTGGGTTCAGGGCCGCTGGCCGACCGCTTTGGCCGTAAGGTCGTGCTGGTAGGTGCGGTATTGGTGTTCGGTGGTTTCAGCCTGGCCTCGGCCTACGCCAGCAACGTCGACCAGTTGCTGATGCTGCGCTTTCTGACCGGCCTCGGGCTGGGTGCCGGCATGCCCAATGCCACCACGCTGCTTTCCGAATACACCCCGGAGCGCCTCAAGTCGCTGTTGGTGACCAGCATGTTCTGCGGTTTCAACCTGGGCATGGCTGGTGGTGGGTTCATTTCCGCGAAGATGATCCCGGCCTACGGCTGGCATAGCCTGTTGGTAGTGGGCGGTGTGCTGCCGCTGCTGCTGGTTGTGGTGCTGATGGTCTGGCTGCCTGAGTCGGCACGCTTTCTGGTTGTACGCAACCGCGGTACCGACAAGGTGCGCAAGACCCTGGCGCCGATTGCACCGGCCGTCGTTGCGCAGGCAGCCAGCTTCAGTGTGCCGGAACAGAAGGCTGTGGCCGCGCGCAACGTGTTCGCAGTGATCTTCTCCGGCACCTATGGCCTGGGCACGATGCTGCTGTGGCTGACCTACTTCATGGGCCTGGTCATCGTCTACCTGCTGACCAGCTGGCTGCCGACGCTGATGCGTGACAGCGGCGCAAGCATGGAGCAGGCCGCGTTCATCGGTGCGCTGTTCCAGTTCGGTGGCGTACTCAGTGCCGTGGCAGTAGGCTGGGCCATGGACCGTTACAACCCGCACAAGGTCATCGGTATCTTCTACTTGCTGGCGGGCGTGTTCGCTTATGCGGTAGGGCAGAGCCTGGGCAACATTACCGTGCTTGCCACTCTGGTGCTGGTAGCCGGGATGTGTGTGAACGGCGCGCAATCGGCCATGCCTTCGCTGGCGGCGCGGTTCTATCCGACCCAAGCGCGTGCCACCGGTGTTTCCTGGATGCTCGGCATCGGCCGCTTTGGCGCGATCCTCGGCGCCTGGAGTGGTGCGACCCTGCTTGGCCTGGGCTGGAACTTCGAGCAGGTGCTGACGGCATTGCTGGTGCCAGCTGCGCTGGCCACGGTAGGCGTGATCGTCAAAGGCCTGGTGAGCCACGCCGACGCGACCTGAGCCTGCGCTGACGGGCCGCGTTGCGGCCCCTTGGGAAAGGGATGGCTGGGTGACAATATGTTCGATAAACGCACGGATAGTCGATTATCGGATTGTCAGCGACCCGCCACTCTCCTTAATCTGAGCCCAACGTAGCACCCTGAACCGAGGTCGACCTGGGTGCGCTGCGTGACTTTGAAACCCGCACCGCCGAGGCCCATGGCCCACTGGCAGGAGAAGCTTGATGCGCGACGTATTTATCTGTGACGCTATTCGCACCCCCATCGGCCGCTTCGGCGGCGCCTTGGCCGGCGTGCGTGCCGATGATCTGGCCGCTGTACCGCTCAAGGCGCTGATCGAGCGTAACCCGGGTGTGCAGTGGGATCAGGTCGACGAAGTGTTTTTTGGCTGTGCCAACCAGGCCGGTGAAGATAACCGCAACGTGGCACGCATGGCCCTGCTGCTGGCGGGCCTGCCCGAGAGTATCCCGGGTGTGACCCTGAACCGCCTGTGCGCCTCGGGTATGGACGCCATCGGTACTGCATTCCGTGCCATTGCCAGCGGCGAGATGGAGCTGGCCATTGCCGGCGGCGTCGAGTCCATGTCGCGCGCGCCGTTTGTCATGGGCAAAGCCGAGAGCGCTTACTCGCGCAACATGAAGCTTGAAGACACGACCATCGGCTGGCGCTTCATCAACCCGCTGATGAAGAGCCAGTACGGTGTGGACTCCATGCCTGAAACCGCTGATAACGTCGCAGACGATTACCAGGTTTCGCGTGCCGACCAGGATGCCTTCGCCCTGCGCAGCCAGCAGAAGGCCGCCGCAGCCCAGGCTGCCGGCTTCTTCGCCGAAGAAATCGTGCCTGTGCGTATTGCCCACAAGAAGGGCGAAACCATCGTCGATCGCGATGAGCATCTGCGGCCGGAAACCACCCTTGAGGCACTGACCAAGCTCAAACCGGTCAACGGCCCGGATAAGACGGTCACCGCTGGCAATGCCTCGGGCGTGAACGACGGTGCTGCGGCACTGATCCTGGCCTCGGCTGAAGCGGTGAAGAAGCACGGCCTGACCCCGCGTGCCCGTGTTCTGGGCATGGCCAGCGGCGGTGTAGCGCCACGGGTGATGGGCATTGGCCCAGTACCGGCGGTGCGCAAGCTGACCGAGCGCCTGGGTGTAGCCATGAGCGATTTCGATGTGATCGAGCTCAACGAAGCGTTTGCCAGCCAAGGCCTGGCGGTGCTGCGTGAGCTGGGCGTGGCCGATGATGCGCCGCAAGTGAACCCCAACGGCGGTGCAATTGCCCTGGGCCACCCGCTGGGCATGAGTGGAGCGCGCCTGGTGCTGACCGCACTGCACCAACTGGAGAAGAGCGGCGGGCGCAAGGGCTTGGCGACCATGTGTGTCGGTGTTGGCCAAGGTCTGG
Source organism: Pseudomonas sp. BNK-30 (assembly GCF_047456185.1). Lineage (NCBI taxonomy): Bacteria > Pseudomonadati > Pseudomonadota > Gammaproteobacteria > Pseudomonadales > Pseudomonadaceae > Pseudomonas > Pseudomonas sp. BNK-30. The sequence goes on along the minus strand of NZ_CP179904.1, from coordinate 3,693,404 downwards.
CGTTGGCCATCGAGCGGGTTTGACCTGTCCCGGCCTTTTCGCGGGACAAGCCCGTTCCCACAGGGGACCACGCCTCTCTTGTGAGAGCGGGCTTGTTTCGCGAAGAGGCCGGACTTATGAGACACAAGGCCAATAGCCAGCCCAGAAGCGGAACGAGTGTGTTACTAAGTATGTCTAGACCTACTTAGCACACTCCAGGAGTAAAGCCGTCATGACCTCAACCTATTACACCGGTGAAGAGCGCAGTAAGCGCATCTTCGCCATCGTCGGTGCCTCTTCAGGCAACCTGGTGGAATGGTTCGACTTTTATGTCTACGCCTTCTGTGCAATCTATTTTGCCCCGGCCTTCTTCCCCTCTGACGACCCCACTGTTCAATTGCTCAATACCGCTGGCGTGTTTGCTGCTGGCTTCCTGATGCGGCCTATCGGTGGCTGGATCTTCGGTCGCCTGGCGGACCGCCATGGCCGCAAGAATTCCCTGATGATCTCGGTGCTGATGATGTGTTTCGGCTCCTTGATGATTGCCTGCTTACCCACCTACTCGAGCATTGGCACCTGGGCCCCGGCATTGCTGTTGCTGGCCCGCTTGATTCAGGGCCTTTCGGTAGGCGGCGAGTACGGCACCACCGCGACCTACATGAGTGAGGTGGCGCTGCGCGGCCAGCGCGGTTTCTTTGCTTCGTTCCAGTATGTCACCCTGATCGGCGGCCAACTGTTGGCAGTGCTGGTGGTGGTGATCCTTCAGCAACTGCTGACCGAAGATGAACTGCGTGCCTGGGGCTGGCGCATTCCGTTCGTGGTCGGTTCCATCGCTGCGCTAATCTCGCTGATGCTGCGCCGCTCGCTGCACGAGACCAGCAGCGCCGAAACCCGCAAGGACAAGGACGCTGGTTCCATCAAAGGCCTGTTCCGCAACCACACGGCAGCCTTCATCACCGTGCTCGGCTATACCGCCGGTGGCTCGCTGATCTTCTATACCTTCACTACGTACATGCAGAAGTACCTGGTCAACACTGCGGGCATGACCGCGAAGAACGCCAGCTTCGTGATGACCGGCGCCTTGTTCCTGTACATGGTGATGCAGCCGTTCTTCGGCATGCTCTCCGACCGTATCGGCCGACGTAACTCGATGCTGCTGTTCGGTGCCTTGGGGACGCTGTTCACCGTGCCGTTGCTGATGGCGCTAAAGACCGTCAGTAGCCCGTTCATGGCCTTCGTACTGGTGACCCTGGCACTGTGCATCGTCAGTTTCTACACCTCGATCAGTGGCCTGGTGAAGGCCGAGATGTTCCCGCCGCAGGTGCGTGCGCTTGGTGTAGGCCTGGCTTACGCGGTAGCCAACGCAATGTTCGGCGGCTCGGCCGAGTATGTGGCCCTGGGCTTGAAAAGCCTGGGTATGGAGAACACCTTTTACTGGTACGTGACGGCGATGATGGCAATCGCGTTCCTGTTCAGCCTGCGTCTGCCGAAACAGGCGGCGTACCTGCACCATGATGATTAAGGACGTTGCATGAGCAACCTACTGTTCGACGCCTATTTCACCGCCCCGGCCATGCGCGAGATCTTTTCTGACCGCGGCCGTCTGCAGGGCATGCTCGATTTCGAAGCTGCCCTGGCCCGTGCCGAGGCTGCTGCCGGCCTGGTGCCGCACAGCGCGGTAGCGGCCATCGAGGCGGCCTGCCAGGCCGAGCGCTTTGACGTTCGCGCGCTCGCCGATGCCATTGCCACGGCAGGCAACTCGGCAATCCCGCTGGTCAAGGCGCTGGGCAAGGTGATCGCCAGTGGTGTTCCCGAGGCCGAACGCTATGTGCACTTGGGCGCCACCAGCCAGGACGCGATGGATACCGGGCTGGTGCTGCAGTTGCGTGATGCACTGGCGCTGATCGAGGCTGACCTCGCCACGTTGGCCGAAACCTTGTCGCGCCAGGCCCTGCTGCACGCCGACACACCGCTGGTGGGGCGTACCTGGCTGCAGCACGCCACCCCGGTGACTCTGGGCATGAAGCTGGCCGGCATACTGGGCGCCGTTACGCGCCACCGTCAACGGCTGCAGGAGCTGCGTCCGCGCTTGTTGGTACTGCAGTTCGGTGGCGCCTCCGGCAGCTTGGCGGCCTTGGGCAGCAAAGCACTGCCGGTCGCCGAGGGCCTGGCCGCACAGTTGAAACTGACCTTGCCCGAGCAACCCTGGCACACCCAGCGCGATCGCCTGGTGGAATTCGCCTCGGTGCTGGGCCTTATTGCCGGTAGCCTGGGCAAGCTGGGCCGCGATGTCAGCCTGCTGATGCAGACCGAGGCGGGCGAGGTGTTCGAGCCTTCCGCGCCTGGCAAGGGTGGGTCGTCGACCATGCCGCACAAGCGCAACCCGGTGGGCGCAGCAGTGCTGATCGGTGCCGCCACCCGGGTGCCGGGGCTGCTATCGACGCTTTACGCAGCCATGCCCCAGGAGCACGAGCGCAGCCTCGGCCTGTGGCATGCCGAGTGGGAAACACTGCCGGAGATCTGCTGCCTGGTTTCAGGCGCCTTGCGCCAGGCCCAGGTGATCGTCGAAGGCATGGAGGTGGACGCCGAGCGCATGCGCCGTAACCTCGACCTGACCCAGGGCCTGGTGCTGGCAGAGGCGGTGAGCATCGTCCTGGCCCAACGCCTTGGCCGCGACCGCGCCCATCACTTGCTCGAACAATGCTGCCAGCGCGCCGTGGCCGAACAGCGCCATTTGCGCGCTGTGCTGGGCGACGAGCCGCAGGTGACCGCCGAACTGACTGAACAAGAGCTAGACCGTCTGCTCGACCCTGCCCATTACCTTGGCCAGGCCCGCGTCTGGGTGGCGCGCGCCGTGGCTGAACATCAACGTTTCACTGCCTGAAGGAGACCGCTGTGGCGCATTTGCAACTGGCCGATGGCGTACTGAACTATCGACTCGATGGCCCGGACGATGCCCCGGTGCTGGTGCTGTCCAACTCCCTGGGGACTGACCTGGGCATGTGGGACAGTCAGATTCCGCTGTGGAGCGAGCACTTGCGTGTACTGCGTTACGACACTCGCGGTCACGGCGCTTCGCTGGTCACCGATGGCCCATACAGCATCGAGCAACTGGGCGGCGATGTGCTGGCGCTGCTCGATGCACTGGATATCCGGCATGCCCACTTCGTCGGCTTGTCCATGGGTGGCCTGATCGGCCAGTGGCTGGGTATCAATGCGGGCGAGCGTCTGCACAGCCTGACCCTGTGCAATACCGCGGCCAAGATCGCCAATGACGAAGTGTGGAATACCCGCATCGACATGGTGCTAAAAGGCGGCCAGCAAGCCATGGCCGACCTGCGCGACGCCTCGATCGCTCGCTGGTTCACCCCCGCGTTTGCCCAGGCCCAACCTGAGCAGGCGCAGCGCATCTGCCAGATGCTCGCGCAGACCTCTCCACAGGGCTACGCCGCCAACTGCGCGGCAGTACGCGACGCCGATTACCGTGAGCAACTCGGCCGTATCCAGGTGCCTACGCTGGTCGTTGCCGGTACCGAGGATGTGGTGACCACGCCGGAACATGGCCGCTTCATGCAGGCCGCGATCATCGGTGCCACCTATGCCGAATTCCCGGCAGCGCACCTTTCCAATGTCGAGATCGGCGAGGCGTTCAGCCTTCGCGTGCTTGACTTCCTGCTGGCTCGCTGAGGAATCTGCCATGGATGAGAAACAACGTTACGACGCCGGCATGCAAGTACGCCGCGCAGTACTCGGCGATGCCCACGTGGATCGCAGTCTGGAGAAACTCAACGACTTCAATGGCGAGTTCCAGGAAATGATCACTCGCCATGCCTGGGGTGATATCTGGACCCGCCCAGGCCTGCCAAGGCACACGCGTAGCCTGATCACCATCGCCATGCTGATCGGCATGAACCGCAACGATGAACTCAAGCTGCACCTGCGCGCGGCGGCCAACAACGGCGTGACCCGTGAAGAGATCAAGGAAGTGCTGATGCAGAGCGCTATCTACTGTGGTATTCCGGCAGCCAATGCCACCTTCCACCTGGCAGAATCGGTGTGGGATGAGTTAGGTGTAGAGTCTCGTCAACAGTCGTGAAGCTCACGCACCTGTAGGAGCGGCCTTGTGTCGCGAAAGGGCTGCGAAGCGGCCCCAGGATGGTTGCAGCGTCGCTGAAATTGATGGGGCCGCTTCGCAGCCCTTTCGCGACACAAGGCCGCTCCTACGCAGAGCGCAGCGCCACCGGCCCGGCATTGGCCTCAACTGCATGCTTGAGCGCCGGGCACATTCCCAGCATGAACGCCGCCTCCGCCACCACGAACAGCGGCCCGATGATCAGCCCGCTGATATCGTCGACGAACGCCGGCTTGCGGCCTTCGTAGTAATGCCCGACGAACTGGATGATCCAGCCCACCACAAATGCCCCTGCCCCAGCACTGAGCCACAGCGCGGTGCTTTGCAGCGCCAGTGCCTGGCCAACCCACAGGCACAGCCCCAGCAGCAAGCCCATCACCAGCCCGAAACGCAGGTCCAGGCGCAGGTAGAACCACACCGACGCTGCCGCTGCCAGCAGGGCAGGGGAAAGCCAGACCCCGGCGACGTCCCAGCCCGGGCGCGACAGCAGGATGGTCACGGCCAGCACGATCAGCGGAATGCCGACGAAGTGGGTAGCGATATTGCGTGGGTCGCGGTGGTAGCTGGCGTATTGGCTCAGGTGTTCAACGAGGTTTTTCATTGTTGTTCCTCCCTGGGTGGCCTGTTTGCATGGTGTAGCCTGTGCCGCACTGTTGGCGGGCACAGGCCACTCATACTGCTCAGGATAGCCTGTGGCGCACCACCATCATCAGCTTAGCGAATGGTGGCAGTGCGCATGGCTGATGGCCGGTGAGATCACAACAGGTTCAACGGATAACTCACGATCAAGCGGTTCTCATCGAACGCGTTGGTGCTGAAGTCCCTGCGCATGGTGGAGTTGCGCCATTTCACCGAAAGGTCCTTGAATGACCCCGACTGCACCACGTAGGCCAGTTCGGTTTCCCGCGCCCATTCCTTGCCGTCGTCGATGCTGCCAGAGGTGACATTGTCGCCCTTGATGTAGCGGTTCATCAGGGTCAGGCCGGGGATACCGACGGTGACGAAGTTGAAGTCATGGCGCACCTGCCAGGAACGTTCCTTGGCATTGTCGAAGCTGGAGTTGTAGCTGTCGTTGGCCAGGGTGCCGCCGCTGGTGCCGTTGACCCGCAACCAGGCATCGTCGCCACTGACTTTCTGCAGGCCGACGTAGAAGGTGTTGCCCTTGTAGCGTGCCGAGAGCATGGCCGAGGCCGTGCGGTTGTCGAGCTGGCCTGCGCGTTCGGCCCCGTCTTCTTTGCCGATGAAATAGCCGAGGTTGGCGCCCAGGGTCCATTCGCTCAGCGGCTGGCTATGCACCAGGTTGATGTATTGCTGACGGTAGATGTCCTTGAGCTGGGCATCCCACAGGCCGATCATCGTGCGCTTGTCGTTGAAGGTATATTCGCCACCGCCGAAGTTGAAACGATCGGAGGTGAACGCCGCCCGCCCATTGAGCGACATGTCTTCCATGCTGGCGTCGTTGCGCGGGCTGTTGGCGCGGAACTGACCCGCGTACAGGGTCAGGCCCTCGATTTCTTTCGAGGTGAGCTGGCCGCCGCGGAAGGTCTGCGGCAGCGAGCGGCCGTCATCCGAGCGCAGAATCGGCAGCACTGGCATCCATTCGCCTACTTTCAGTTCGGTCTGCGACAGCTTGGCTTTCAGTGCAACGCCCAGGCGGCCGAAGTCGTCGGCGGGCCGGCCGTCATCGTGGACCGGTAGCAGGTTGGTATTGGTGGTGCCCTTACCGCCGTCGAGCTTGACCGAATACATGCCCAGTACATCCACGCCGAAACCTACGACGCCCTGGGTGAAGCCGGAGCGGGCATCGAGGATGAAGCTTTGCGTCCATTCCTCTCCCTTGGCTTGGGAGTGAGCCGGGTCGACAAAGTTGCGGTTGATGTAGAAGTTGCGCAGGTTGAGGGTGGCCTTGGCGTCCTCCATGAAACCGCCTTCGGCGGCCAATGCGGGGAGGGCACAGGACATGGCCAACAGGCCGGGCAGCAGCTGGCGTGCGGGGTGCGAAATGCTCATCTGTCGTGGATCTCTTGTTTTTATTGGCGAACCGGTGCGCTGCAGAGTGCAGCCTGCAGGGCGGGTCTTTTTGTCAAATTGGCAACGTGTTGCTGGAGAGGATGGTGCGGGGAGGGCAGCAGTGAGGCAATTCGTCGCAAGCGGAAGCGGGCGATAATCGAACGGAATGTTCCAGTTGGTTAATTATTTGTCAGGCAGCGTTGTGCGCAACAAAAAACCCACCGCGAGGGGTGGGTTTTTGTGTTTACCTGAACAGTCAGCTCTTCGGTGTTGCCGCCGATGCCTGCTGATTGGCCTGCCCGGTCTGCTCGTACCAGCCACCGCCGAGCGCTTTGTACAGGTTGACCTCGCTGGTCAGCTGCGACAGGCGATCGGTGATCAGCGACTGCTGTGCACTGAACAGGTTGCGCTGGGCGTCGAGGAAGGTCAGGTTGCTGTCGATACCGATGCGGTAACGGCGTTCGGCCAGGCGGTAGTAATCCTGGTTCGCCTGCACCAGGTCACGTTGCGCCTGCAACTGCTCTTCGAAGGTCTTGCGTGCCGCCAGGCCATCGGAGACTTCCTGGAAGGCGGTCTGGATGGTCTTTTCATACTTGGCGACGTTGATGTCCTTCTGGATCTTCGAGTAGTCCAGGCTCGCCTTCAGACTGCCGGCGTTGAAGATCGGCAGGTTGATCTGCGGCTGGAACAGCCAGGTCCCCGAACCACCTTTGAACAGCCCGTCCATGTCCGGGCTCAGGGTGCCGGCGTTGGCGGTCAGGCTGATGCTCGGGAAGAACGCTGCTCGCGCTGCGCCAATGTTGGCGTTGGCGGCCTTGAGCAGGTGCTCGGCTTCCTGGATGTCCGGGCGGCGCTGGAGGATGTCCGACGGCAGGCCAGCCGGCACTTCCGCCAGCTGGTCGGCATCGAGCTCCAGCGGCTTGGGCAGGTTGGCCGGGATGCCGGTACCCACCAGCACGGCCAGGCTGTTGAGGTCCTGGGCGACAAGGCGCTGATACTGCGAATACTTGACCCGTGCCCCTTCCACGGCGGTGCGCGCCTGGCTGAGGTCGAGCGCCGAAGCTACACCGACTTCGTTGCTGCGGCGGGTCAGGTTGTAGCTTTCCTCGTAGGTCTTGAGCGTCTCTTCGGTCAGCTTGAACAGTGCCTGGTCGGCCTGCCAGGTGTAGTAGGCGTTGGCCACGCTGGCCACCAGGGCGATCTGCGTGGAGCGACGCGCCTGCTCACTGGACAGGTAGGTTTCCAGGGCCTGCTCGGTCAGGCTGCGTACGCGGCCGAACAGGTCCAGCTCGTAGGCGCTGACGCCCAGCGTGGCCGAGTACTGGCTGGTGATGTTGGCCTCACCGGTTGTCGACAGGTCCGCCGGGACGCGCTGGCGGCTGCCGCTGCCGGTGGCTGAAACCGCCGGGAACAGGTCGGCGCGCTGGATGCGGTACTGCGCGCGGTAGGCGTCGAGGTTCAGTGCCGCCACGCGCAGGTCACGGTTGTTCACCAGCGAAGTCTGGATCAACTGCTGCAGTGCCGGGTCGTGGAAGAACTGGCGCCAGCCCTGTTCGGCGGCGGCCACGTCGGCCGACTCGGTCGGCGAGTACGCAGGGCCTTGCGGCCACTGCGCTGCCACCGGTGCTTCCGGCGTCTGGTAATCAGGGATCAGCGAGCAGCCGCCGAGAATGAAAGCGGTTACCGCCAGGGACAACAAAGACTTGGTCATTGCCCAGCCTCATAACGTGGAGTTTCAGGGGTGGCGTCCTGTTCCGGCTTTTTGCTGCCGAACAGCGACGACACTGCGACGAAGAACAGCGGTACCCAGAAGATGGCCAGCACGGTCGCACTGATCATGCCGCCGATTACCCCGGTACCGATGGCATGCTGGCTGCCCGCGCCAGCGCCGCTGGAAATGGTCAACGGTACCACGCCGAGGATGAATGCCAGCGAGGTCATGATGATCGGGCGCAGACGCATGCGGCATGCCTCGATCGCTGCGTCATACAGGCTCTTGCCTTGTTCGTGCAGTTCCTTGGCGAATTCCACGATCAGGATCGCGTTCTTCGCCGCCAGGCCGATGGTGGTCAACAGGCCTACCAGGAAGTACACGTCATTGGACAGGCCGCGCAGGCTGGTGGCGATCAGCGCACCGATGATGCCCAGTGGAACGACCAGCACGACGGCGATCGGGATCGACCAGCTTTCATACAGTGCTGCCAGGCACAGGAACACGAACAGGACCGAGAGCGCGAACAGTGCCGGCATCTGCGAGCCGGAGAGCTTTTCCTCGTAGGACATGCCGGTCCAGGAGTAGCCGATGCCGTCCGGCAGTTCGCCAGCGATCCGCTCCACCTCAGCCATGGCTTCACCGGTACTGTAGCCTGGTGCCGGTGCACCGAGAATCTCCATTGCCTCAACGCCGTTGTAGCGCGACAGCTTGGGCGAACCGTAGGTCCATTCACCGGTGGCGAAGGAGGAGAACGGTACCATCTCGCCTGCACCGTTGCGCACGTACCACTTCTGCAGGTCTTCCGGGCTCATCCGGGCGTTTGGTTCACCCTGGATGTACACCTTCTTGACCCGGCCGCGGTCGATGAAGTCGTTGACGTAGCTGGCACCCAAGGCAATCGACAGGGTGTTGTTGATGTCGGAGATGGTCACGCCCAGGGCGCTGGCACGTTCGTCATCAATGGTCAGCTGGTACTGCGGCTCGTCGTTCAGGCCGTTCGGACGCACGGCGCTGAGCACCTTGCTCTGGGCAGCCTTGGCCAGGAACTGGTTGCGCGCCTCCATGAGTTTCGCATGGCCGACGCCACCACGATCCTGCAGGAATACGTCGAAGCCGGTGGCGTTACCCAACTCCAGTACCGCAGGCGGAGCAAAGGCGAACACCATCGCATCACGGAAGCTGAAGAAGTGCTGCTGGGCACGCTCGGCCAGGCCGAACACGCTGTTCTCCTTGGAGCGTTCGTCCCACGGCTTGAGCATGATGAACGCCATGCCCGAGCTTTGCCCGCGACCGGCGAAGTTGAAGCCGTTGACGGTGAACACCGACGACACGGTATCGGCTTCGTCCTCGAGCAGGTACTCACGCATCTGGTCAATCACCACCTGGGTGCGCTCGGCACTGGAACCGGCCGGTGTCTGCACCTGGGCGAACAGTACGCCCTGGTCTTCCTCGGGCAGGAACGCGGTAGGGATGCGGGCGAACAGCCAGATCATGCCGACGACGATCAAGGCGTAGCCCAGCAGGAACGGCACCTTGTTGCGCAGGATGGTACCCACGCTGCGCTCGTAGCCGTTCACGCTGCGGTCGAAGTTGCGGTTGAACCAGCCGAAGAAGCCACCTTTGGCCACATGGTGCTCGCCCTTTTTAAGCGGCTTGAGCATGGTGGCGCACAGCGCCGGGGTGAAGATCAGTGCCACCAGCACCGACAGGCCCATGGCCGAGACGATGGTGATGGAGAATTGCCGGTAGATCACACCCGTGGAACCGCCGAAGAAGGCCATCGGCAGCAGCACTGCCGACAGCACCAGGGCGATACCCACCAGCGCGCCCTGGATCTGCTCCATCGACCGCTTGGTCGCCTCTTTGGGCGGCAAGCCTTCCTCGGACATGACCCGTTCGACGTTCTCCACCACGACGATGGCGTCGTCCACCAGCAAGCCGATGGCCAGGACCATGGCGAACATGGTCAGGGTGTTGATGCTGAAGCCCGCGGCGGCAAGGATGCCGAAGGTGCCCAGCAATACCACCGGTACGGTCATGGTGGTAATGATGGTGGCGCGGAAGTTCTGCAGGAACAGGTACATCACCAGGAATACCAGGACCACGGCTTCGATCAGGGTGTGTATGACCCCGCTGATCGATTCGGTGACCACCGGCGTGGTGTCATACGGGAACACCGCCTTGACCCCTGGCGGGAAGAACGGCTCCAGGTCGCTGATGGTCTTGCGCAGGGCCGTGGCGGTATCCAGGGCGTTGGCGCCGGTCGCCAGCTTGACCGCAAGGCCCGAGGCCGGCTTGCCGTTGAACTGGGCGCTGATGGCGTAGTTTTCGCCGCCCAGGCCGACCTGGGCAACATCGCGCAAGCGAACCTGCGAGCCATCGCTGTTGACCTTGAGCAGGATATTTTCGAACTGCTCGGCGGTCTGCAGGCGAGTCTTGCCGATGATGGTGGCGTTCAGCTGGGTGCCGGGTATGGCAGGCAGGCCGCCGAGCTGGCCGGACGACACCTGCACGTTCTGCGCGGCGACCGCGGTCTTGACGTCGACCGGAGTCAGCTGGAACTTGTTCAGCTTGGCCGGATCGAGCCAGATACGCATGGCGTACTGTGCACCGAACACCTGGAAGTCACCGACACCTGCCGTGCGCGAAATCGAGTCCTGCATGTTGGAAACGATGTAGTTGGCAAGGTCATCCTTGGTCATGCTGCCGTCTTCGGACACCAGGCCGATCACCATCAGGAAGTTCTTCACTGCCTTGGTGACGCGGATACCTTGCTGCTGTACTTCCTGCGGCAGCAGTGGGGTGGCCAGGTTCAGCTTGTTCTGTACCTGAACCTGCGCGGTATCAGGGTTGGTGCCCTGCTCGAAGGTGGCGGTGATGGTCATGCTGCCGTCGGAGTTGCTCTCCGAGGACACATAACGCAGGTTGTCGATACCGTTGAGCTGCTGCTCGATCACCTGCACCACGGTGTCCTGCACGGTTTGCGCCGAGGCGCCCGGGTAGGTCACGGAGATGGCGATGGCCGGCGGCGCGATGCTTGGGTACTGGTTGATCGGCAGCTTCAGGATCGACAAAGCGCCGACCAGCATGATCACCAAGGCGATCACCCAGGCGAAGATCGGGCGATCGATAAAGAACTTCGACATGGTTTACTCCGCTTTGGCGTCTGCTTTGGCCGCGCTGGCCTGATCAGGGCTGCCCGGTTTCTTGACGTTGGTGGCATCGCTGACCTTGACCTCGACACCCGGGCGCACGTACTGCAGGCCCTCGGTGATCAGGCGGTCGCCCGGGTTCAGGCCTTCTTCGATCAGCCAGTCGCTACCCAGGGTGCGGCTGGCCTTGAGCTGGCGCAGTTCGACCTTGTTCTCCTGGTTGACTACCAGCGCGGTCGGTGCACCCTTGAGGTCACGGGTCACGCCTTGCTGCGGGGCCAGGATGGCATTGCTGTTGACCCCGGCCTTGAGCCGCGCGTGCACGAACATGCCGGGCAGCAGGGTGTGATCAGGGTTGGGGAAGATGGCGCGCAAGGTCACCGAACCTGTGGTCTCGTCGACCGCCACTTCGGAGAACTCCAGGCGACCTTCCTGCTTGAACAGGCTGCCGTCTTCCAGCACCAGCTGGACGGACGCGGCGTTGTCGCCGGACTTCTGCAGCTGGCCGCTTTCCAGGTCACGGCGCAGCTTGAGCAGCTCGGCGGTGGACTGGGTGACATCGACGTAGATCGGGTCGAGTTGCTGGATGGTGGCCATGGCATTGGTCTGGCCATTGCTCACCAGCGCACCTTCAGTGAACGACGAGCGACCGATACGACCGCTGATCGGCGCCAGTACCTTGGTATAGCGCAGGTCGATCTGGGCACTTTTGAGCGCTGCCTCGGCCTGCAATCGTTTGGCATTGGCGTCGTCGTATTCCTGCTTGGACACCGCCTGTTCGTCTATCAGCTGCTTGTAGCGCTCGGCCAGCGAGCGGGTAGCCTGGAGGTTGGCCTGGGCGTTGGCCAGGGTGGCCTCGTATACGGCAGGGTCGATCTGGTACAGCTGCTGACCGGCCTTGACGTCGCTGCCTTCCTTGAACAGGCGCTTGAGAATGATGCCATTGACCTGAGGGCGCACTTCGGCCACGCGATAGGCGCTGGTGCGCCCCGGCAGCTCGGACGTCAGGGTGAAGGCTTGGGGCTGGATTGTCACGACGCCGACCAGAGGAGCCTGTGCTGCGGGCGCGGCTTCTTCTTTCTTACAGCCACTTAGCAGAGTTGCCAGGGCGACGGCGGAAACCAGAGCGGTAACGGCTGGCTTGAATTGCATGAGGATCCTCGGGTCGCTAGAGCAGGGAGACGCTCAAGAGTAATGGAAGAGTCTTGTCAGAAAAAATGCTATCAGGTGGATAAATAGCTTACTAACGAATATACTTACATTCATGGTTGTTTGTAAATACCGTTGGGTAGTACTTGGCTACTATCCGGCCCCTTGATTAGCCCATCCGGAGGCACCCTTCAGAGGTGACCCCGGCGGATTCCCCGCAAGCAACGTGCCTGCGGGCCCAGATGAGGTTGTACTGCCATGGTCCGTCGAACCAAAGAAGAAGCCCAGGAAACCCGAACCCAGATCATCGAGGCGGCGGAAAAGGCTTTCTACAAGCGTGGGGTTGCGCGAACCACCCTGGCTGACATCGCCGAACTGGCGGGCGTGACCCGCGGTGCTATCTACTGGCATTTCAACAATAAGGCGGAGTTGGTGCAGGCGCTGCTCGACAGCCTGCACGAAACCCATGACCACTTGGCGCGTGCCAGTGAAAGCGAGGACGAACTGGACCCACTCGGCTGCATGCGCAAGCTGCTGCTGCAAGTGTTCAACGGGCTGGTGCTCGACGCCCGGACCCGGCGTATCAATGAGATCTTGCATCACAAGTGCGAGTTCACCGATGACATGTGTGAAATTCGCCAGCAGCGCCAAAGTGCGGTGCTGGATTGCCATGAGGGCATTACCCTAGCGTTGGCCAATGCCGTGCGCCGTGAGCAGTTGCCGGCCGGGCTGGATGTAGAACGGGCAGCCGTGGCCCTGTTTGCCTATGTCGATGGCCTGATCGGGCGCTGGTTGCTACTGCCAGACAGCGTCGATCTGCTGCGCGATGCCGAAAAATGGGTGGACACCGGGCTGGATATGCTGCGCTGGAGCCCTGCCTTGCGCAATTGACACTTTGTTAAGGATTGTGAGGGAGTGTTTTCCCTGAGCATTAAGGGATGATTAAAACCTAAGGTGCTCCCCTAGCGCCCACGCAACTGCCGGTCCGGCAATGCCACTGCCGCCACCAGCCCCAGCAGCGCCACCGTGGCGCTGCCCAGCAACAGGTGCCTGAAGGTTTCCAGCAATCGTGCCTGGGTTGCAGGATCCGCTTCCCCAGCCTGCAGGCTCCCCAGCAACGGATTACCCGCCAATTCGAACCCCCCCTGATGCAGCAGTGCCAGCAGTACGCTGGACATGCAGGCCACGCCCATGGCGCCGCCAAGTGAGCGGAACAGATTGGTCGTGCTGGTGGCCACGCCGATGTCCTTGCTATCCACAGCGCTCTGGGTGCCTACCAGCGATGTCGGGAACTGCAGCCCACAGGCGATGCCTGTGAACAACATGAAAAGCGCACTGAGAACGCCCGACTGCGGTGGGGTGATGGCCATGGCGAAGATCGCCACCGGCATCAGCAACGCACCGGCGAGGATCTGCGGCTTGTAGCGGCCAGTGAAGCTGGTCATGCGCCCGCCGGTGAATGCACCGATGGGCAGGCCGATGGCCAAGGGCAGCAGGTGCAGCGCGGCGCTGTCGGCCCCGGCCCCGGTGATGCCCTGGTAGCGCAGGGGCATCAGCATGGTCAGAGAGATCGATTGGAAACTGGCGAAGAAAATCACCGCCCAGCACAGCACGGCCACCCGGTTGCCGAACAGCCCCAGTGGCAGCAACGGTTCCTGGCAACGACGTTCATGCCCGATGAACAAGGCTGTGCCAAGCCCGGCACAGGCGAACAGGGCCATCACGGCAGGCGCAGTCCAGGCGTGGCCCTGGCCGACCAGGGTAATGCCCAGCAGCAGGCTGCCCAGGCCAATGATCAACAACACCGCCCCCACATAGTCCACCTGGGCCTGACGGCGTTGCACGGGCATGCCCTCCAGGGCGCGGTGGATGGCCCACAGGGCGGCCAGGCCCAAGGGCAGGTTGATCCAGAACACCCAGCGCCACGACAGGTATTCGGTCAGCCAGCCACCCAGTACCGGCCCGGCCACGCTGGCTGCGGCATACATGCTGCTGAAATAGCCCTGGTAGCGGCCACGCTCCCGGGGTGGTACGAAGTCGCCAATGATCGCCTGGCTCACCGAAACCATGCCGCCCGCACCGATACCCTGCAGCACCCGCGCCAGCACTAGCTGCTGCATGTCCTGGGCCAGGGCGCAGGCGATGGAGGCCAGGGTGAACAGGCTGATGCCGGTAAGGATCATGCGGCGGCGCCCATACAGGTCCCCCAGCTTGCCGTAGATCGGCACTGCCACGGTCATCGCCACCATGTAGCCCGATATCACCCAGGCCAGCAGCCCGACGTCATTGAACCGGGCGGAGATGGCAGGCAGTGAAACGGCGACGATGGTCTGGTCGAGGGCGCCAAGGAAGATGGCCAGCATCAACGCGGTGAGGACGCTGCGCAGGGCGGTCGGGGGCAGTGCGGCGGTCACGGAGGGGCACCTTGTTTGAAAGACAGCAGTGGCTTTGCTGGCCCACGAGCGGGCCGGCACCAATACCGCGATTGTAACCTGACTTAGGTAGCTACCTATGTACTATCAGCATCGCCCATGCAAGATCGGCATTGGCGCATTCATCCAGTGCTGCATGGCTGCGTGATATCGTGCATGGACCGCAGAGCCTTGAATCCGCGGGTCGCACCAGCTTGGTGCAGCATGATGTCGCAGGATTCCAGTGCCGCTGTATCCCACACCTTTTATTCCTCTGCCTGCATGTCGAGCATGAGCGCCCCGATGGCGACGGTTGGAACAGGTCAGGTAGACCCGATTCAGGGGTCGGTAGCAACCGTTCAATTTCACGTATAAGCGGAGTGATCATGCCCAAGGCTTCCCATCAAGATCTGCGTTTTGCCTTCCGCGAGCTGCTCGCTTCAGGTTCCTGCTATCACACGGCCTCCGTGTTCGACCCGATGTCGGCGCGTATTGCCGCTGACCTGGGCTTCGAAGTCGGCATTCTCGGCGGGTCGGTCGCCTCGCTGCAGGTGCTGGCCGCACCAGACTTCGCCCTTATCACACTGAGTGAGTTCGTCGAGCAGGCTACCCGCATCGGCCGTGTGGCCCAGCTGCCGGTGCTCGCCGATGCCGACCACGGTTATGGCAATGCGCTGAACGTCATGCGCACGGTCATCGAACTGGAACGCGCCGGTGTGGCTGCGCTCACTATCGAAGACACGCTGCTGCCGGCCCAGTTCGGGCGCAAGTCCACCGACCTGATCCCGGTCGAAGAGGGCGTTGGCAAGATCCGTGCGGCGCTGGAGGCCCGGGTCGACTCGTCGCTCTCGATCATCGCCCGCACTAACGCCGGCGTGCTCAGCACCGAAGAAATCATCGTGCGCACCCAGAGCTACCAGAAGGCCGGTGCCGATGCTATCTGCATGGTGGGTGTCAAAGACTTCGAGCAACTGGAGCAGATCGCCGAGCACCTCAGCGTGCCGCTGATGCTGGTGACCTATGCCAACCCGAACCTGCGCGACGATGAGCGCCTGGCACGCCTTGGCGTACGGATAGTGGTCGATGGCCATGCCGCCTACTTTGCCGCGATCAAGGCCACTTATGACTGCCTGCGCCTGCAGCGCGGCCAGCAGAACAAGTCGGAAAACCTCACGGCCACCGAGCTGTCGCACACCTACACCCAGCCTGAGGACTATATCCGCTGGGCCAAGGAATACATGAGCGTCGACGAGTGATCGGCATTGCGCCGTTCGGCTCAGCGGACGGCGCTCAAGGTGGCGGTGTGCGGCACGCAGTGCGCCTGCTCGCAACTGGCTGCCGCGTTGGGCTGGCTGCGTAGCAGCTCGGCGCGCCAGCAGGCGGAGCCGTACAGCCCGGCGACTGCAGTCAATGCCATGACAAGGGCGACTCTTCTTGATTTGATGCCCATGGTGCTCACCTCCTGTTGCCAAAACAGGTGATACCTCAAGCATAGGTCAATCACAGGTGGACGCTTGACGCAACAGCCCGGTTGCGCGGCAGTTCACAACAAATCTTTATCCCACTCCGGTTCGTCCCTGAACCGCTGCGCCAGAAAATCCAGCATGCTGCGCAAGGTCGCCGGCATATGCTTGCGTGATGTGTACACCGCATTCAGGTTCAGCTCCTGCGGGCGTGCATCAGGCAGCAGGCGCACCAGTTCGCCTGTACGCAGGGCCGCGGCAGCCTGGTAAGTCGGCAGCATGGCGACCCCCGCACCGGCCAGTGCCGCCTTCTGCAGGGTCATGGCCTCGTTGGCACTGATATTACCTTCGACCGGGACAGTGATCGGCTGGCCGCCCACTTCGAAATGCCAGACGCTGTGGCCGAAGTAGGCATGAGTAAGGCAATTGTGCTGGCTCAGTTCCTCGACCCGTTGCGGGGTGCCATGCTCATGCAAGTAGGCGGGTGCCGCGCAGACGACTGAGCGGCATACAGTGAGGCGCCGGGCGATGAGGTTCGGGTCCAGGTCGTTGCTGGTGCGGATGGCCAGGTCGATGCGCTCGTCCACCAGGTTGACCGTGCGATCAAGCATCTGCAGCTCGACTCTCACCCCAGGGTAGCGGCGCACATACGCGGCTACCGCATCCACCAGTTGTGCCTGGCCGAATGAGGTACTGACGCTGATGCGCAGGGCGCCACGGGGCGCATCCGCCGGTTGCTGCACGGCGGCCTGCAGGTCGCCGGCCAGTTCCAGCAGATGCCGGCAGCGGGGCAGGGTCTCCAGGCCAGCGGCGGTCAGGCTCAATTTGCGCGTGGTGCGCTGCATCAAGCGCGCGCCAACCCAGTCCTCCAGCTCGGCGAGGTAGCGCGAGACCACCGGGCGGGACAGCTGCAGTTGATCGGCCGCCGCCGACTGGCTGCCCAGGTCGACGACGGTGACAAAAACGCGCATCGCGTTCAGACGGTCCATGATTTGCCCGATTTCAGAAACAAACTATGTTCGAGCATCGCATTTTTTGTCATGGATCGGGCAACTAAGCTGTTGATCATTCTTCTCGCGGACGGTCACAGAGCATGTCGATATTCACTCCCTTGCGCAGCCTGGTGCTGGCATGTGTCGCCTTGGCTGGCCAGGCCCAGGCTGCCGAGCCGTTGCAACTGGACATTTACAACCCAGGCCATGAGGCCATCTTCCCGGTCAGCTCGGTAATCGTCAGTGGCGAAAAGGACGCCATCCTGGTCGACGCCCAGTTCGGCAAGGCCCAGGCCGAACAGCTGGCGCAACGCCTGCGTGCTGGCGGCAAACACCTGACGACCATCTACATCAGCCATGGCGACCCGGACTACTACTTCGGCCTCGACACCCTGACCCAGGCCTTCCCTGAGGCCAGCGTGGTTGCTTCGGCCGACACCGTTGCCCATATCCGCCAGACCATGGATGCCAAGCTGGCTTACTGGGGCCCGCAGATGGGCTCCGACAAACCGGCGCGGCTGGTGGTGCCACAGGTGCTCGATGGCAATCGCCTGATGCTGGAGGGGCAGCCGCTCGAAGTCATGGGGCTGGATGGCCCGCAACCTGAGCGCAGTTTTGTCTGGATTCCGTCGATCAAGGCGGTGGTGGGTGGGGTGGTGGTCTCCGAAAACATCCATGTCTGGATGGCCGATACCCAGTCAGCCAAGTCGCATGCGGATTGGCTTGGCACGCTCAAGCACATCGAGCAGCTGGCACCGCGTACTGTCGTGGCCGGCCACTACTTGGGGCAGAGCGATCATTCGCTCGATGCCGTGCATTTCACGGCGAGCTACATCCAGGCGTTCGATGTTGAAGCGGCCAAGGCCAAAGACGCCGATGGGCTGATCGGCGCAATGAAGAAGCGTTACCCGGGCCTGGCCGACGAGAGCTCGCTGGAGCTCGGTGCCAAGGTCGCCAAGGGCGAGATGAAGTGGTAATTCCATTCAACTGAAGGAGTGTTCCTCATGAGCAAGATCGCAATCATCGGTGCTACTGGCCGCGCTGGCAGCCAACTGCTGGAAGAGGCGTTGCGCCGCGGGCACAGTGTGCTCGCCATTGCCCGCGACCCTTCGACACTGCAGGGGCGCGCGGGCGTGACCGTGCAGGCGCTCGACGTCAAGGACAGCGCGGCGCTGCACAAGGCGCTGGCGGGTGTGGATGCGGTGCTGAGCGCTGCGCGTTTTTCGACCATCGAGCCGCATGCGATCATCGAGCCGGTCAAGCGTGCGGGCGTCAAACGCCTGTTGGTGGTCGGGGGCGCCGGCAGCCTGCTGTTGCCTTCCGGGCATCGGGTCATCGACAGCCCGGACTTTCCCGAGGCTTACAAGGCCGAGGCCAGCGCCGGTGTACGCTTTCTTGAGGTGCTGCGCCAGGAACAGAACCTGGACTGGACCTTCCTGTCGCCGTCGGCTGAGTTCGTCGAAGGGGAGCGGACAGGGCATTACACCTTGGGCAAGGACCACCTGCTGATCGGCGCCGATGGCAAGAGCTGGATTACCTTTGCCGACTACGCCATTGCCATGCTCGATGAACTGGAGAAACCGGCGCATTCGCGGCAGCGTTTTACCGTCGGTTACTGAGCCTCGGCACGGCCCTCCAGCCAGTCCATCAGCTCGGCCAACCCTGCTGGCAAGCTTTTGGACTGGCAGGCCAGGTAATAGGCTTTGCCGGTGGTCACCTTCAACCCGAAGGGCATGCACAAACGCCCGCCGCGCAGGTCATCGCCAATCAATGCCCAATCGCCAATGGCAACCCCAGTGCCCTGGGATGCCATGGCCATGGCCATGTCCAGCGTCTCGAAGTGCTGCTTCGGCCCGTGCAGGTCGAGTGACGCACCGGCCGCTTGCAGCCACAGGCGCCAGTCATGCTCATCCCGCGATGGGTGCAGCAGCATATGGCGCGCCAGGTCCTCGACCTGCTTCAGTGGCAAAGGCCCAGCCAGTAACGATGGCGCGCAGACGGGCGTGAGTTGCTCATCGAACAGCTTGCGCACCCGCAGCCCATGATTGGGCAAGCTGCCATAGACCACCGCCGCATCGAACCCTTCGCGCCGAAAATCCACGCCATGTTGCACCGTGGTGGTCAGCTCTACCGGCACATCCGGGCGCAGTGCCTGCCATTCCATCAGGCGCGGCAACAGCCAGCGCATCACGCAGGTCGGCGCCTTGAGCTGCAAGGTCGTGCTGCGCCCGCCCACCTCGCGCACACCCTGTTCGATCAAGGCGAACACCTGTTGCACGCGCGGCAGCCAGTCCTGGCCTTCACGCGTCAGGCTCAGGCCGCGGGCCTGGCGTTGGAACAGGGCATACCCCAGGTGCTCTTCGAGCCCGGCGATCTGCCGGCTGACGGCGCCCTGGGTGATATGCAACTGCTGTGCGGCACGGGTGAAGTTGCAGTGCTGAGCGGTGATCAGGAAGGTGTGCAGAGCGGAAAGCGGTGGAAGGCGTTTCATCGCGCAAGCCATGATTACAGGACATGGCTAGTATGTGTTTTTTTGCCTTGTGGCGATAGCTGTGCGTTGGGTCCAATGAGCGCAGATTCCAACAAGATCCAAGGTGAAACGCGATGGCTACCTGCGGCGAAGTACTGGTCAAACTCCTCGAAGGCTATGGCGTAGACCATGTCTTCGGCATCCCCGGCGTACATACAGTGGAACTCTACCGAGGGTTGGCGGGCTCGTCCATCCGCCATATCACACCGCGTCATGAGCAAGGCGCCGGGTTCATGGCTGACGGCTATGCGCGTACGCGTGGCAAGCCGGGTGTATGTTTCATCATCACCGGCCCTGGGATGACCAACATCACCACCGCGATGGGCCAGGCCTACGCCGATTCGATCCCGATGCTGGTGATTTCCAGCGTGCAATCGCGCAGCCAGCTGGGTGGTGGCCGTGGCAAGCTGCACGAGCTGCCCAACCAAAGCGCCCTGGTGGCTGGGGTGGCCGCCTTCTCGCAAACCTTGATGAGCGCTGATGACTTGCCACAGGTACTGGCGCGCGCGTTTGCCGTGTTCGATGGCGCCCGGCCGCGTCCGGTGCATATCGAGATTCCGCTGGACGTGCTGGTCGAGCCTGCTGACCATCTGCTACCGGGCCGCCCTGTACGCAGTAGCCGCGCGGGCGCCGCGCCGCAGGCTGTGGCACTGATGGCCGAACGCCTGGCCAAGGCGCGCAAGCCTTTGATCCTGGCAGGCGGCGGTGCTTTGGCTGCTGGCCCTGCGCTTGCGCGCATGGCCGAGTACCTGCAGGCCCCTGTGGCTCTGACCATCAATGCAAAGGGCCTGCTGCCCTCTGACCATCCGTTGCAGATCGGGTCGACCCAGTCGCTGGTCGCCACCCGTGCGCTGGTGGCTGAGGCTGATGTAGTGCTGGCGATTGGCACCGAGCTGGCTGAAACTGACTACGACGTGACGTTCAAGGGCGGCTTTGAAATCCCCGGGGCACTGCTGCGCATCGACATCGACCCGGACCAGACCGTGCGCAATTACCTGCCGGAGCTGGCGCTGGTCGCCGATGCCGAGCTGGCAGCACAGGCATTGCTCGATGCCTTGCACGACCTGCCCCAGCCTGCCCGCGATGGCACGTGGGGGGCGGCACGCGCGCAGCGCCTGCGCACGTCACTGAACGCTACCTGGGACCAGCCAACCCTGAGCCAGACCCGCCTGCTGACCAGCATTCTGGAACGCTTGCCCAACGCCATCCTGGTGGGCGATTCGACTCAACCTGTGTACACCGGCAACCTGACCCTGGATATGGATCAGCCACGCCGCTGGTTCAATGCCTCGACCGGTTACGGCACCTTGGGTTATGCACTGCCGGCGGCGATGGGGGCGTGGCTGGGCAGCGCCGAGCAACCGGCCACGCGTGCCCCGGCAGTGTGCCTGATCGGGGACGGTGGGCTGCAGTTCACCCTGCCGGAGCTGGCCAGTGCGGTGGAGGCGCAGGTGCCGTTGATCGTGCTGCTGTGGAATAACCAGGGCTATGAAGAGATCAAGAAATACATGGTCAATCGTGCCATCGAGCCGGTAGGGGTCGATATCCATACCCCGGATTTCATCGGCGTGGCACGTGCGTTGGGGGCTGAAGCGGAACAGGTTGGCGATGTGCAGCAGTTGCAGGCGGCCCTGGGGCGGGCGGTGGAGCGTAAGGGGCCGACGTTGATCCAGGTCGATCAGAACCAGTGGCAGGCGGTGGTAGAAGGCTGATTGTGCACTCTATTACCCGGCACTGGCCCGCAAGCGCGCCACATCCCGGATCGGCGGCGCGCCATACAGCCGGCTGTACTCGCGGCTGAACTGTGATGGGCTTTCATAACCCACCCGATAACCCGCCACCGCTGCCTCGAGGCCATCGTTGAGCATCAGCCGGCGGGCCTCCTGCAGGCGCAACTGCTTCTGGTACTGCAAGGGGCTCATGGAGGTCACGGCTTTGAACCTGTGGTGCAAGGTTGACGTGCTGAGGTTGACCTCCCGAGCCAGGTCCTCGATGCGCAGCGGTTGCTGGTAATTCTGATTGAGCCAGGTGATGGCTTGGCACACCCGGTGCGTCTGGCTGTTGGCCAGGGCAATTTCATACAGGCGGTAACCCTGAGGGCCGCGCAACAGGCGATAGAGGATTTCCCGCCGGATCAGCGGCGCCAGCATGGCAATGTCCCGCGGGGCGTCCAGCAGGCGAATCAGGCGCAGCAGTGCGTCGAGCAGTTGCGGATCTGTCCTTTCCACATAGAGGCCGCGACCTGAGGGCAGATTGGGCACCAGCATCGGCCCGCTTTCGGCAATCAACTGGCTGATCTCGGCCGGGTCAAGGTCCAGACGCAGGCCCAGGCTGGGATTTTCCGGGCTGGCATCGAGCTTGGCACCGCTGAGCGGCAGGGTCACCGACACCACCATGTAATGCAGCGGGTCGTAGGCATACTGCTCGTCGCCCAGAAACAGGCTTTTGCTGCCTTGGGCGAGGACGCACAGGGCAGGCTGGGCCAGGGTTGGCACCGAGCGCACGTTCTCGGTGTAGCGCACCAGGTACAGATCATCGATGGCCGACGCGGGGCCGTGGGCTTCGCCGGCATGGCGCCCGATCAGCTCGGCCAGTTCCTGGCGCTGCACTTCCAGGGTCGGATCAATGGACGGGGCGGTGGTCATGATGGCTTTCCTCTGCTGACCGACGCAGCATAGGTTTGGGCAATGGCGGGCGCTAGTCCAAAGCTGCACGTCGATTGCCTGATCCTGCCGTGCGGCAGGATCAGGCAATCGACGTGCAGTAATGGCCTAACGCGCCGCGCGAGCGCGCCACTAACCTTGGCAGCCTGGTTTTCCCGTCCGTCTGCTCCAAGGAGATCGTGCAATGGCCCTTCTACAACCGGTCACCCATTTGGCTTTCATCCGTGCCAGCAGCGGTCGTTCGGCGGAGCTCGGCGCGCGCCTGCGGGACCTGCTTGAGCCTTCGCTGAGCGCGCCTGGCTGCCTGAGCTTTACCGTACAGCGTTCGCAGGCCGATGCCGATCTTTGGCTGCTCAGTGGGAGCTGGCGTGACCAACAGGCGATGACAGGTTATTTCGAGTCGCCGACCTTGCAGGTGTTTGGCGAACTGGTGCAGGCCCAGGTGGTCAGCAGCCTGGATCTGCATACCTTCGGTTGAATGCCATGCCGCGCAGGGTAAAATGCCGCCCCTCGATCAACGACGCGGATTGCAACATGGCACGTAAAGAATTCCCGCATTTCGAAGCGGTTTCGGCGATGGTCCCGGTGGAAGGCGGCGGCTACAACGCCGCTATCGCGGTCAAGGCGCTGGGCATGGGCGGTGCGCCGCGCTTTCACAAGGTGCTCGATGGCCAGGTGTTCAAGAGCGCCATGGCGGCCGATGAGGCCGCCTGCGCCGAACTCGAACGCCTCAAGGGCGTTGGTGAAGAAGGCGAGTTGGTCTGGTGATCAGGCCTGCGGCCTTCTCATCTTGAACAGGTTGCCCAGCTCGAAGTAGTCCGCCGGGCCACCGCCTCGCAAGATCGGCTCGGCGGCCGCGGTATCGTAGATACCGTCCTTGAGCAGGTGCTCAGCGATATGCACCGCCACCACCTCGCCGAGGATCAGCCAGCTCGGCACATGTTCCTGGTCGGCCCGCTTGAGCTGGACGATCTGGCTCACCTTGCATTCGAAAGCCACCGGGGTTTCGCCCACGCGGGGCACCTTCACCAGGCTCGACGGGGTTGCCGTCAACCCGCTCAAGTCGAACTCGTTCACCTCTGCCGGTACGGCTGCGCAGCTCTGGTTCATGGCTTCGGCCAGCGGGCGGGTGGCCAGGTTCCAGACGAACTCACCGGTCTGCTCGATATTGTTCAGGCTGTCTTTGCGCCCGACGCTGCAGAAACCGATGATCGGTGGGATGTAGTTGAAGGCGTTGAAGAAACTGTAGGGGGCGAGGTTCAAACGGCCTTCGCGGTCCTGGGATGAGATCCAGCCGATCGGGCGTGGGCCTACGATGGCATTGAACGGGTCGTGGGGCAGGCCGTGGCCTTTGGCGGGTTCGTAGTAGTACATCTGTCGGGCCTGTGGCCCTACCTCCAGAGGGGACGAGGCGCCTAGTGTGCCAAGCTTGTGCCCGCCTGGAAATGATCAAGCCCGACCGAGGCCGGGCTGGTTGCACGCATCAGGGATCAGCTGATGCGGTGGGCGTTGGTGCGGTCGAAGCCGTCTTCGGCGAAGCGTTGTGCGCCAGTGCGGTCGAAACCGTCTTCGGCGAAGCGTTGTGCGCCAGTGCGGTCGAAGCCGTCTTCGGCGAAGCGTTGTGCACCAGTGCGGTCGAAACCGTCTTCAGCGTAAGTGGCCGCTTGGCTCTGGGCCGCTGCGAAGCTGTGGGCGTTGGTGCGCTCGAAGCCATCTTCGGCGAAGGCGCCAGTGGCGAAAACCGAGAGGGCCAGGGTGAGGATCAGTTTGTTTTTCATGGTCGTTGCTCCGTTGGGTTCAAGAGGTTGTTTGTTTCTATGGGTCCAATGCTACGCCGATTAATTTGATTAAAAAGCGCAAAAATTGGCGTTAAATAATCGAATTATCAGATCATTTTGGGCGTACCGATTGTCACTTTGCACTGGGTACGGCCCGGCAACGCCAGGGATGCGTTGCGCAGTGCAATTGGGCTCTCCAGCCTACGCAGGATGCAGCAGCGGTATTAATTCGGGGTTAAGGCGGGGATTTGGTGGGCTGTCGGGTGAGTGTCAAGGGCGCCAGAACACTCAAACGATGCAACCAGCGACATCACAAAAGCTTTGCGAGCAACCAAAAAAGGGGCGCCCAGTTACTGGGGCGCCCCTTTTCAAACCGCAGGGTTACTGTCAGTCAGTCGTAATCCGCGAATGCTGCTTGGTGTCCTTCATGGTCGCGTACACCAACAGCGAACAAGCGATGCACGCCGTGACGTACCAGTAGAAACCGCTCTCCATCCCGGCGCTCTTGAACCACAGGGCTACGTATTCTGCGGTGCCGCCGAAGATCGAGACGGTCAGGGCGTAAGGCAGGCCAACACCCAGGGCGCGGATCTCGGTCGGGAACAGTTCGGCTTTGACCACGGCATTGATCGAGGTGTAACCGCTGACGATGATCAACGCAGCCATGATCAGGAAGAACGCGCCCCACCAGGACTCAATGGTGTGCAGGGTGCTGAGGATCGGCACGGTGAACAGGGTGCCCAGTACGCCGAAGGCGATCAGGATCGGGCGACGGCCGATCTTGTCCGACAGGCCGCCGATGATAGGCTGCAGGCACATGAACAGGAACAGTGTGGCCGCCGAAATGGTGGTCGAGTCACTGATGCTCATGCCAACGGTGTTGACCAGGTATTTCTGCATGTAGGTGGTGTAGGTGTAGAAGGCCAAAGTACCGCCCATGGTCAGGCCGACCACGGTCATCAGTTCCTTGGGGTGGCGCATCAGGGTGCGCATCAGGCTTTCCTTGGCCTTTTCCTTCTTGGTGAACGAGGCGGTTTCTTCCATGCCGCGGCGCAGGTACAGCGCGACCACCGCGCAGAGCGCGCCAATCACGAACGGTACGCGCCAGCCCCAGGCATACAGTTGCTCGGTGGTCAGCGTCTGCTGCAGAACGATCAGCACCGCCAGGGCGATGAGCTGACCGGAGATCAGGGTCACGTACTGGAAGCTGGAGAAGAAACCACGGCGCTCCTTGCTGGCCATTTCGCTGAGGTAGGTGGCCGAGGTGCCGTATTCACCCCCTACCGACAGGCCTTGCAGCAGGCGGGCGATGACCAGCAGGACCGGGGCGGCGACGCCGATGGTTTCGTAACCCGGGGTCAGGGCGATGACCAGAGAGCCGGCGCACATGAGCAGAACCGAGGCCATCAGCGCGGCCTTGCGCCCCTTGCGGTCGGCGTACAGGCCCATCAGCCAGCCACCGATCGGGCGCATGAGGAAGCCCACGGCAAAGATCGCGGCGGTGTTGAGCAGTTGTGCGGTGGAATCGCCGGCCGGGAAGAAGGCCTTGGCGAAATACAGCGAGAATGCGGCGTAGACGTACCAGTCGTACCATTCGACCATGTTGCCGATGGAACCGCTGAAAATCGACTTGAGGCGGCTGGCGGTGGTTCTTTCTGCGGCGGGCGCGACGGCTGCCCCGGTTGGCAGGGAGGTGGCGTTATCCATCAGGGATACCTTCTCGTTGTTTTTGTGGAGCGCGCCGAAGCGCAGCTTGCCAGCGAGATTGCAGAAGGTGTGCCAAACGGGTGCGTGGTGATTCATTTGAGGGCGCGTGGCGCCGTTCACGGAGCTGCAGCTTGCATGGAAGCCGCGCTGCCGCTGGCCGGCCGCGGTTTGCATCGGCCTGCGCCTGCACGTGATGAACTGCAGGGCAGGCTTAGGAAAAAGAGTAAAAGTAAGCGGATTTTTGCTTATTGAGATTAACCAATAGGCGGATTTCCGCTCATTCCCGCACGACGAAATCCTCGCGTACCAGCCCATGGCGCTGCATTTTTTCGTTGAGGGTGCGCCTGGGCAGTTGCAAGTCTTGCATCACGCCCTTGATCTCACCCTTGTGCAAGCGCAACGCCACACGCAGACATTGCGCCTCGAACGCCTCCATCTGCTCTACCAGGGATTGGCCTGCAGGCAAGCTGTCAAGGCTCGGCGAACCCAAGCCCAGCGCGTGGCGTTCGGCGGCATTGGCCAGTTCCCGCACGTTGCCCGGCCAGTCATGTGACAGCAGCTGCGCCAGTTGCGTACCCGACAACGGCGGGGCTGAGCGGCCGAGCTTCTGGGCTGCAGCGTGGGCGAAGTGTTCGAACAGCAGCGGGATGTCCTCGCGCCGCTCGCGCAACGGTGCCAGGCGCAGTTCGGCGACATTCAGGCGATAGGCCAGGTCTTCGCGAAAACGCCCGGCGCGTGCCTCTTCGAGCAGGTCGGGCTTGGTTGCGGCGATAATTCGCAGGTCGACGCTGATGCTCTGATTGGCCCCCAGCCTTTCCAGCTTCTGCTCCTGGATCACCCGCAGCAGCTTGGCCTGCTGGGCCAATGGCATGCTCTCGATTTCATCGAGAAACACCGTGCCGCCGTTGGCATATTCGAGCTTGCCGATGCGCTTGCCTTGGGCGCCGGTAAAGGCACCGCTTTCGTGGCCGAACAGTTCGGCTTCGAACAGCGACTCAGGGATGGCTGCACAGTTGAGCGCCACGAAGGGCTTGCCTGCACGCGGGCCGAAGTCGTGCAGGCAGCGCGCCACGCGCTCCTTGCCACTCCCGGTTTCGCCGCGAATCAGCACATTGACCGGCAGGCTGGCCAGGTCCAGCACCTGCCGACGCAATTGCTGCAGGCCTTGGGACATACCCAGAAGCGTGGATTCCAGGCGCGACTTGAGGTCTGCCTGCTCATGCAGGCGGCGGTTCTCCAGCACCAGCTGGCGCTTCTCCAGCGCGCGGCGCAGGCTCCCGAGCAGGTGCTGTGGCGTGAAGGGTTTTTCCAGGAAATCGTAGGCGCCGTTGCGCATGGCCTCGACCGCCATCGGCACATCGCCATGCCCGGTCAGAAGAATGACCGGCAGGTCCGGATCATCGGCCTGCAGGCGCTCGAGCAGCTGCAAGCCGCCCATGCCCGGCATGCGCACGTCACTGATGACAACCCCTGGAAAATGACAGGGCAACTGAGCCAGGCAGTCCTCGGCGCGGGCGAACAACTGCACGTTGAAACCGGACAGGTTCAACCATTGCTCGACGGCGCTGCGAATACTGGCTTCATCATCGACAACGATCACTGAATTCAACATGCAGGCTCCAGGTCGCGGGGCAGGGTAAGGCTCAGGCGCGCACCGCCTGGCAGGTTTTCGGCCTGTAACTGGCCGCCGGCTTCATGGATGATGCCATAGGAAATCGCCAGGCCCAGGCCGAGCCCTTCACCCACCGGTTTGGTGGTGAAGAAGGGGTCAAAAACCCTGGCCAGGTCGGTCTCGGCAATCCCGCCGCCAGAGTCGAGCACGCTCAGTCGCCATTGATCGTGCTCGGGTTCGATGCGGATTTCCAGGCGTTTGTAACGTTTGTCGGCCATGGCGTCGAGGGCGTTGCGCAGCAGGTTGATCAACACTTGCTCCAGGCGGATCGCATCACCGCGCACCCATGCCGGGCGCGCCAGGTAGAGGGCCACTTCGACCTCGTCGCTGCGGATGCGTGTGTCCAGCAGGTGCAGGGCCTGATCGACAACGGTCGCCAGGTCCAGCCGCTCGCGCAGGCCGACCGGGCTGTTACGGGCGAAGGTTTTCAGGTGGCTGGTGAGCGCGGCCATGCGCGTGAGCATCTGCTCCAGCGGCTCCAGGGCCTGGCGTGCCTCGTCGTAGCGGCCGTGATCGAGCAGCAGGCGCAGGGTTTCCAGTTGCATGCGCTGGGTCGTCAGCGGCTGGTTGATCTCGTGGGCCATGGCGGCTGACATCTGCCCCAGTGCGGCCAGTTTGGCCGACTGCACCAGGCCCTCCTGGGCGGTACGCAGCTCGCGGGTGCGCTCTTCGACCTGGCGCTTGAGCTCTTCACGGCTGCGCCGGCGCAAGCGGGCCAGGCGCAGGCGCTGGCTGACGAA
Source organism: Pseudomonas sp. BNK-30 (assembly GCF_047456185.1). Lineage (NCBI taxonomy): Bacteria > Pseudomonadati > Pseudomonadota > Gammaproteobacteria > Pseudomonadales > Pseudomonadaceae > Pseudomonas > Pseudomonas sp. BNK-30. Next base: position 3,665,312 of record NZ_CP179904.1, on the reverse strand, counting down.
CAGTGCAGCGAACACCAGGCTCAGCCACGCGGCAGCTGCGCCCAGGGCTGCATTACGGCCATCAGCGGCCAGTTGTGGTTTGCGCAACAGGTGCAAGGTCCAGTCTTCACTTTCCAGCGGTAGGCTTTCCCACAGGTACTCGGCAGGCCCATCAGGCCCCTGCACGCGGCTGAGGGTGCTGTTGCTGGCGAAACGGGTCAGTACCTGATGCTGCAGCGGTACCAGCGGCTGCTTGTCGTACTGGCGGGTCTGGGCCAGCTCTGCCCGATCGGGCCCGCTGAGCGGTTGCAGCTCGCGGTAACGCCAGCCGTCCTGGTTGGCGATGAAGGTGATGCCGCGTGCGTCGCTGACCAGCAGGATGTCGCTGCCCTGGCGCCACTCGCGTTCAAGTTCGGGAAACTCCAGTTTCACCACCATGGCCCCGAGAAAGCGCCCTTGTTCGTCGGTGACTGCACTGGACAGGAAATACCCCGGCACGCCGCTGGTCACGCCCACGGCATAGAAGCGGCCGCTGCCCTGGCTGCGGGTTTGCTTGAAATACGGACGAAAGCCGTAGTTGGAACCTACGTAGGTGGTGGGCAAGCGCCAGTTGCTGGCCGCCACGGCCAGCCCGGTGTGGTCGAGCAGCTCCAGGGTGGAGGAATTGGCTGCACCATTTATTCGTTCGAGCTTGCGGTTGAGTGCGTCCTGTACCTGCTCGCTGATCGGGCCGCGCAGTGCCTGGATCAGTTCCGGGTCCAGCGCCAGGACGGCGGGCAGGGCGCGATAGCGTTCGATCAGGGTATGCAGCGACGTGGCGTACAGCCCCAACTGTTGGCTGGCGCGGCGGGCGTCATCCTCCATGGCTTGACGCTTGGCCTGCTGCATGGCCCAGCCCGCACTGAGCGCGGTGCCGGCCAGGATCAGCAGGGTGATCAGCCCCAAACGCAGGGCGCGAAAGGAAAATGGCATGGGGCGGGTCCGGATGAAGGAGTTGTCAGTACCGTCCTATCGCCGTCAAACCGGCGACAGGACGGTAATGCTTGCAGACCGGTTACAGCAGTTCGAAGCTCTTCTGCTGCACGGCCTCTGAGTCCAGCCCGACCTGGACATTGAAAGCGCCAGGTTCAGCCACCCGCTGCAGCTGCCCATTGAAGAACTTCAGGTCTTCTTCGCTTATGCGGAAGGCCAAGGTCCGCGACTCACCGGCCTTGAGCATCACTTTCTGGAAGTTTTTAAGCTCCTTCACCGGGCGGCTCATGGATGCTGCTACGTCCTGCAGGTACAACTGGACCACGGTCTCGCCATCCACCTTGCCGGTGTTCTTCACCGTCACCTTGGCCTCCAGCGTGTCGCCACGCTTGAGGTCCTTGTGCGACAGGTTCAGCCCCGACAGCTCGAAGGTGCTGTAGCTCAAGCCGTAACCGAACGGGTACAGCGGGCCGTTTGGCTCTTCGAAGTACTGTGAGGTGTAGTTGCCCGGCTTGCCTGGGGTGAACGGGCGGCCAATGCGCGTGTGGTTGTAGTACATCGGGATCTGCCCGACCGAACGCGGGAAGGTGATGGCCAGCTTGCCCGAAGGGTTGTAGTCACCGAACAGCACGTCGGCGATGGCATTGCCGCCCTCGGTGCCAGCGAACCAGGTTTCCAGGATGGCATCGGCCTGTTCGCGTTCCCAGGCGATCGACAGCGGCCGGCCGTTCATCAGCACCAGTACCAGCGGCTTGCCAGTGGCTTTCAGGGCCTTGATCAGCTCGCGCTGGCTGGCCGGGATCTCCAGGGTGGTGCGGCTGGACGACTCGTGGGACATGCCGCGGGACTCGCCCACCACCGCCACCACCACATCGGATTGCTTCGCTGCTTTGACCGCTTCATCGATCAGCACAGCGGCCGGGCGCGGATCGTCAACGATTTCCGGAGCATCGAAGTTGAGGAAGTTGAGGTAATCGACGATCGCCTTGTCGCTGGTAACGTTGGAACCTTTGGCATAGACCAGCTTGGCCTTGCCCTCGACGGCGCGGCGCAGGCCTTCGCGCACGGTGACCGAGTGCATCGGTTTGCCGTCGGCAGCCCAGCTGCCCATCATGTCGATCGGCGCATCGGCCAGCGGGCCGACCAAGGCAATGGTGCCGGCTTTTTTCAGCGGCAGGGTCTGCTTGCGGTTTTCCAGCAGCACCAGGCTGCGGCGCGCCACGTCGCGCGCGGCGTCACGGTGCAGGCGGTCTTCGCCGTAGTAATCCTTCAGGTCGGTTTCGGCCTTGCCGATCCGCACGTATGGGTCCTTGAACAGGCCCATTTCATACTTGGCGCCCAGTACTTCGCGCACGGCCTGGTCCAGTTCGGCCTGGGTCACCTCGCCTGACTTGAGCAGCCCTGGCAGCTCTTCGCCATACAGGGTGTCGTTCATGCTCATGTCGATGCCAGCCTTGATCGCCAGCTTGGCCGCTTCGCGACCATCGTGGGCGACGCCGTGGCGGATCAGTTCCTGGATGGCACCGTGGTCACTGATGGTCACGCCCTTGAAGCCCCACTCCTTGCGCAGCAGGTCGTTCATCAGCCAGGTATTGGAGGTGGCCGGCACGCCGTTGATCGAGTTCAGCGCCACCATCACCCCGCCGGCACCGGCGTCGAGCGCGGCGCGGTAGGGCGGCAGGTAGTCGTTGTACATCTTCGGCAGGCTCATATCGACCGTGTTGTAGTCGCGCCCGCCTTCCACCGCGCCATACAGGGCGAAGTGCTTGACGATGGCCATGATGCTGTCCGGGTTGGCCGGGCTGCTGCCCTGGAACGAGCGGACCATCGCCTGGCCGATCCTCGAGGTCAGGTAGGTGTCCTCACCGAAACCCTCGCTGGTGCGGCCCCAGCGAGGGTCGCGGGCGATGTCGACCATGGGTGCAAAGGTCATGTCCAGGGCGTCGGCGGCGGCTTCGATGGCCGAGGTGCGGCCGACCTTGGCGATGGCGTCCATGTCCCAGGTGGCAGCCAGCCCCAGGCCGATCGGGAAAATGGTGCGCTCGCCGTGGATGGTGTCGTAGGCGAAGAACATCGGAATCTTCAGGCGGCTGCGCATGGCGGCGTCCTGCATGGGCCGGTTCTCGGGGGCAGTGCGCGAGTTGAAGGTACCGCCGATACGGCCTGCGGCGATTTCTTCGCGGATCTTGTCGCGTGGCATCTCCGGGCCGATGCTGATCAGGCGCAGCTGGCCGATCTTTTCAGCCTCGGTCATCTGGCTGATCAGATGCTCGATGAATGCCTGCTTGTCCTGCAGGGGCGGGGCGGTGGGGGCGGCAAGGGCCGCCTGGCTGGCAAGGCCCAAGGCCAGGCCCAGCAAAGACAGTTTCATCATGAATTCCGTTGTCGAGGCCTGTGCCGTATCCACGGTGATACGCGCGCGGCCGAAGTTTTCAGGCGGCTATTGTTGTACGATTCACCGGCATTAATTCCAGCGGCGGATTATGCCTGATTATGGCGCTCGCTGAGGATCACCCGAGTGCCGGGACAACAACTATAAAAACGATCAGAGACCGAAGGCATGACTTCCCTCGACGAATACGAGCAGCGCCAGATCGCTGAGGCCATCGCGCGCGTGGAACGGCGCACCGATGCCGAGCTGGTGACCGTGCTGGCCCGGCGTGCCGATGATTACGCCTACCTTCCACTGTTTTGGGCCGCCGTGCTGGCGCTGGTGGTGCCTGGCCTTTTGCAGCTGCTGCTGGGCTGGCCCGTTGGGCACGGGCTGCTGGTGGCCAACCTGCTGCTGTTCATCGGCCTTTGTGCGCTGCTACGTACCCCACGCCTGAACGCCTGGTTGGTCCCCCCTGCGCTGCGCCGCTGGCAGGCATCGCGCCTGGCCCGGCAACAGTTTCGCGAGCAGAAACTGCATTGCACGGCCAAGGGGGCCGGGGTGCTGATCTTCGTGGCCGAGGCGGAGCTGCATGTGGAGATCCTGGTCGATCAAGGTATCGATTGCCACCTCGATGCACACTCGCGTGCGGTGATCGGTGCCCGCTTCGCCGAACAGGTGCGCCAGGGCCGTACCTTGCAGGGGTTTGTCGAGTGCATCGAGGCCTGCGGTGAACGGCTGTGCGAGCACGTGCCACGCACCCACGCACGCAACGAGCTGCCGAACCGTCTGGTGATTCTAGAGTGAACCACGCCCATCGCGAAAACCTTCGCCTGAGCCAGGCATCAACGTAGAATGCGCGGCATTGCGCAACGCGCTCACCGCTATCCGAGGCACCTGTTTTCCATGTCCGCCAGTACTTCCGCTTCTATCGCGCCGGACGCGCGCGCCCAGTTTCTCGACCTGCTGAGCGCTGCCTTGCACGGCAATACCCTGGTCAAACTGGTGCTGGCGCGCCATGTCGGCGCCGACCAGACCCTACAGCGGATCATCGCCAAGCCGGTGCAGGTAAAAGGGCAGCCCACCCTTTCGTTGGTCTACCGCCACCAGACCCGCGACATCACCCGCAACGTGCCGCTGGACCAGGCCCAGGCACTGATCGCCGAGCTGCTGGGGCAGAGCTTTCGCAACGCCCACCTGTTCGACGCCGACGGCGAAGTGCAACTGACCTTCAGCAAAAAGGGCAAGCCGATGCTCCAGCGCCACGGTGCCCAGGCGCCGCGCGAGGCTGCTGCCAGCACGGGCCACGACCGCGAGAAGAAGCGTTACCTGGAACTGTCGCGGCCCTTCCTGCGTGATCTGGGCGTGACCGACGCACAGGGTGCGCTGATCCCGTCCATGTCGCGCAAGTGGAAGCAGATCAACAAGTTCGTTGAAGTGTTCGATCACGCACTGGCCAATGCGCCGGTGCCGGCTGGCCAGGTGCTGCGGGTGGCCGATTTCGGTTCAGGCAAGGGCTACCTGACCTTCGCCATGCACGACTACCTGAGCAACAGCCTGGGCCGCGCAGCCCAGGTGACTGGGGTGGAGCTGCGTCAGGACATGGTCGATTTGTGCAATGCAGCGGCTTCGCGTCTGGAGCATCCGGGCCTGGAGTTTCAATGCGGTGACGTGCGCAGCGTAGTACCCGAGGCCATCGAGGTGATGATCGCCCTGCATGCCTGCGACATTGCCACCGATTACGCGATCCACACCGGAATCCGTTGCAACGCTGCGATCATCATGTGCTCGCCGTGCTGTCACAAGCAGATTCGCCCGCAACTGCACAGCCCGGGCTTGCTGCAGCCGATGCTGCAATACGGCCTGCATCTGGGGCAGCAGGCCGAGATGCTCACCGACAGCTTGCGCGCGCTGTATCTGGAAGCCTGTGGTTACGAGACCAAGGTGTTCGAGTTCATCTCGCTTGAGCACACCAACAAGAACAAGATGATTCTTGCGGTGAAGCGCAAGCAGCCCGTAGCGGCGCAAGCGCTGCTGGAAAAGATTGCGCAACTGAAAGCGTTTTATGGGGTGCAGGAGCATTGCCTGGAGACGTTGTTGCGCAACGACGGGTTGATTCCCCCCATCTCAGCGTAAGTCGGCTGTGGCGCTCGTCCCCGAGCGCCTGTCAGTGTTCTGCATGCACTGGCATCTTTATCGCGTACTCCGCCAACCCCAACGGATGCGTACCCGCATCAAAGAAATGCAGCGCTGTCCCCGCCAGATCACCAAAGCGGTCCACAAAGTGCTGCTTCTGATTGACCACCGAAGCCTCGCTCAATGGCCGTATGGCAATCGAAAGATGGCGCGGCCGCGCCTGGCGAATCGCTTCGAGCAAGTGCTGGTCACTGCTGTCCAGATGGTGCCCGAACAGGCATAGCCCCTGGTTTTCCTGGGCCAACTGGCCCAGGCACCAGGCCAGGTAATCCGAGTTGCGGATGGCGCGCAGTTTTTCGTCACTGCGGTCTTCGTTGACGAACAGCGGTACTTCACCCGGAATGTTCACGGCAAAGCCGTCCAGCAGCTCGGCGCTTTCGGCGCTGCGCTGACGGGTGGTACCGTCGGGCAGCTTGAGCAGGTGCAGGCCGCCGTGCAAATGCAGCACGCGCGTCCCTTCGCTGCGGGTGCGGCGTACGTCGAAGAAGCCTTGCTCATCGAACAGCGTGGCGAAGCCCTGGGGTGCGTGCTGCACTGCCCAAGGCAGGATCAGGTCGTAGTTGCTGGTATAGACACTGCGGTAGCCGCGCAAGGCTTGGTTGATCGATGCCAGGGTTGTCGCTGGCATCTTTGGCCATGGCAGGTGCACGGTACGCACGGCGTGGATCAGCGCTTCCTTGATCGAGTAGTAGCGGTTCAGCGGCGCGGTGGAGTTGATCGCCAGGGCGGCGTTGGCGCGCACAGTCTGGTTCAGCGTGCTCAGCACCGGCTCGAACAATTCAGTGCCCAAGGACTTGAACAAGGCCTGGTCGCTGATTGCCAGGCCTTTCTTGCGGCCGGCGCGCTGGGCCTCCTCGAACAGCGAGAAATAGCCGAATGATTTCCACAGCACGCGGCTGGCGCCGTTGCCCAGTAGCAGGGCATCGCAGGGGTGGCGTTGGGCGAGTTCCTGCCAGGTGGCGAGGTGGGCGTCTAGTGCGGGCATGATGGGTCCATTCGCTGGAGCGGGAAACGGGGGCGACTTTAGCATGTCATGCAATGTGTGCGAGGGTTGCGCTACAGCCACGACAAGGTTCGCAGAATGAAAGAGGACTTCACATGCGCAAGTGTTTGATCGGGATGCTGGCCTTGGCAGCACTGGGGCCGAGCTCAGTGGCCTTGGCAACGGACGGCAAAGCCCTCGCCGCAGCCCACGGCATACCATACCCGGCCGTGATCGCTCACCGCGGCGCCTCTTACGACGCACCGGAATCCACCAGGCCTGCCTACCTGTTGGCCCGCGAGTTGGGCGCCGACTACCTGGAACTGGACCTGCAGCGCACGCGCGACGGCGTGCTGGTCGTGGTCCACGACGATGAGCTGTCACGTACCAGCGATGTAGCCGAGCGTTTCCCCGAGCGCAAACACAGCCCGGTCAGTGCCTTCAGCCTCGCCGAGCTCAGGTCGCTGGACGCCGGCAGCTGGTTCAACAACGCCTACCCGGCACGTGCCAGGGCATCGTTCGCCAAACTGTCGATCCTTACCCTTGACGAAGTCATCGATATTGCCGAAGGCAACCCGCAGCGCCAGCCCGGTTTGTATATCGAGACCAAGGTTCCCAGCCAGTTTCCAGGCATTGAACGGCAGCTCAAAGAGCGCTTGGAGGCCCGTGGCTGGCTCGATCGGCCTGGGCGCGTGGTGCTGCAGACATTCGATCGCAACAGCCTGGCGTTGCTGCACGAGGCGATGCCGCAGGTACCGAAGATTCTGCTGCTGTGGGTGGGTACCAAGGCCATAGCACCGGCCTCGGGGCAAGATTTGGCGGATTCAGGCGAAAGCGACAAGGCCGCTTTTTATGCACGCCAGCAACCGAAGAGCCGGGCTGAGTTCCTGCGCTGGCTGGACTTCGCCAAGCAGGGCGGTGCGATCGGTACCGGGCCTTCTGCCAAGCGCAGCAAGCTGGGCGAACAGAGCTATGCCGATCTCATTCAGCCATGGATGAACCAGGCCAGCCATGAGCGCGGGCTGCTGGTGCACGTCTATACGCTCGATGACGCGCAGGACTTCGCCGCAAGCATGAAGGCAGGGGTGGATGGGATCTTTACCAACAGGGCGGGTGCGCTACTGCGCTTTTATGATCGCCCGGCTGAAAGTGAGCCAGGTTTGCTGAAAAGGCTGGGGTACTGAGCTGTTGAAGGCGGCAAGCAGATCGACTTGCGGATGATCTTCGCCTCAGGGGCAGCGATGACGCTGGTTGAACGCCATGCGGTAATGCGGTGTGGAGCGGGTAGAGGGAATCGAACCCTCGTCGGAAGCTTGGGAAGCTACTGTTCTACCATTAAACTATACCCGCGTCTGCGCCCGACTTTTTACCAGAACCTGCCTGGAATTAGAAGCCCTCGTTATAAACCGGTGAAAAAAAGCTGTCGGCGCCCATAGCCTGCAGGCCATGGCTACAGGGCGCCGATGCACTCAGATGGCCCATGCATGCTGCTCTTGGCTGGCGTTGTACGGGGTGCGTGCCCGGGCCTGGCGCACGGTCGGCTTGAGGAAGCCGAGCAACGCGCTGCGTGTGGCTTCGCAGGCCGTCTTGTTCTCCATGTCCAGGAAGTGCCCGGCATCACGGATCACCGTGAAGTGGCTCTTGCCGACATGGTTGCCGAACTGGCGAGCGTCTTCTGCGGTGGTGTACTCGTCACGGTCGCCGTTGATGAACAGCACCGGGATGTCGATGTTGCGCGCGCCTCGCAGTGCCCGTTCCAGGTCATGCTGCAGCACCTGGTTGATGTGGAAGTGCATCTGCGCATACTCGTGGCTGTCCAGGCTGCTGACGTGCCGGTAGTTGAAGCGCTTGAACAGCGATGGCAGGTGCTTGCCAATGGTGTCGTTGACCAGGTTGCCGACCTGGTAGCGATCGCAGGCAGCCAGGTACTGGCAACCACGGTTCAGGTAGTCGCGCATCGGTTCGTTGATCACCGGTGAGAACGAGCTGACCACCGCCTTTTTCACCATGCGAGGCTGGTGCGCCAGCGCCAGCAGGGTGCAGGCACCGCCCCAGGAGAACGACATCACGTGGTCGGCCTGGAAGTGCTCGATCAGCTCAAGCAGGATATGCGCCTCGTCTTCCTTGCTGATCAGGCGTTCCTGGCGGTTATGTGCCTTGGACTTGCCGGAGTAGGGCTGGTCGTACAGCACGACGTTGAATTGTGGGTGCAGGTTACGCACCGTCTGGGCGAACGAAGCCGTGGTGGCCAGTGAGCCATTGATCAGGATGATCGTCTTCTCGGCTGCATCCGCGCGATGGAACTCCGTGTAAACCCGATACTGACCTTGGATATCAAGTACAGCGATTTCTGGCCTCATGTCATCGACTCCTGGCGCAAAAAGGGTGTTCGCGTCACCTAGGGTGCACGTTCTTTATGACAGGTAGGCATTTGCCTGAAGGAATTACCGGGGCCCTGTGTCGATCCTTGGCACACGTGTCGACGGTATTGTTTTTGGCGGGCAATTTGCCGTGCTCCAAGGCATCGTGGCCTTGGGTAGCCGGCAAAAAGGTGTCTGGCGCGCGGTGTGACTGGCGAGTCACGCACGGACCGACAAGTTAGGAGTCAAGCAGTGGGTTGAGGATCACGCAAGTGCCGGCTGGGTGAAATTGTGACTTTTGTCGCCGGGCGGTCGTATGACGTCCGGACAGTGCCTGAAGCGGCCTAGACCGAGGCGATTTCCGTAGCCGTGAGCGCCCGGAATTCACCCGGCGCCAACCCTGGATCGAGCTGGATCGCGCCCATGGTTTCCCGGTGCAACCCTACAACCTTGTTGTCGAAGTAGCCGAACATGCGCTTGACCTGGTGATAACGCCCTTCAATGATGGCCAGCCTCGCCGTGCGCGGGCCAAGGATGTCCAGTTGCGCGGGGAGGGTGGTCAGGTCTTCGAAGGCGAAGTAGAAGCCTGTGCGAAACTTGTCGACGTAATGCGCGCCAATTTCATCTTCCGTTTCCACCAGGTAGTGCTTGGGCAGCTTGGTCGCCGGCTGGGTCAGGCGCCGCGACCATTGGCCGTCGTTGGTCAGGATCATCAGCCCGGTGGTGTTGTAGTCGAGCCGCCCGGCAATGTGCAGGTCCTCGCGCAACGGCGCAGGCAGCAAATCGAGTACGGTGCGGTGCTGTGGGTCGTGCGTGGCGCTGACGCAGCCGGCCGGTTTGTGCAGCATCAGGTAGCGCGCCGGGCGCCCCGTCTGGAGTAGTTGATCATCCACCTCGATACGGCTGAATTCGCGGACTTCAGCCCGTGGGTCGGCTACCGTTTCGCCATCCACGCGCACGCGGCGCTGTACCAGCAGCAGGCGTACTTGCTGGCGGCTATAGCTGGGCAGGTTGGCGAGGAAGCGGTCAAGGCGCATGGCATCAAGGACGTCGAGGGGAGTGGCGCGCAGTCTAGCGCTTTTCTGCCTCGACCTGGGCGGGCGCGTTCTCGGGCAGACCTGCCCCTGCGGCGCAGCGCGGGCAGAGGCAGGCTTTGTCGCGCAGCTCGGTTGGCAGGGCCTTCAGAACTGCGGGGTCGATGTTCACGGCGTAGCACCAGCAGGCTGCTGGCGCGGTGCGCGGGTCGGCCAGGGTGCATTGGTTGAGGGCGCCGCAGGCAGGGCAGTGCTGGCTGTCATTCATACACTAGTCCGGGGTGTTCAATGCAGGCACGGTTGCGGCCGGCCTGCTTGCATCGTCGAGGTGCTCATTCTAGTGATATGGCCGGAAAAAGACTGCAGGTTTATTGGGGTATCCAAGCTATTTCAAATTATTGCGCAAATGGCACTGCACGATGGCGACAATGTCTCAATCATTGTCGATGTTCGCTTTGGCTTCGACGCTCGGCAGCGCCGCTGTACGGGCACCCCAGCGGTCCAGGAGGCCGCCATGTCCTATCGAATTCTGTTGATCGCCCTGTTGGGCCTGATGACAACCGCCTGCGTGCCTTACCACGAGGGAGGCCGTTATTATCGTACGGATTACTACACCGCTGACCGGTATGCCTCGCCGGGTTATTACCGCCATGACCGCTATTACGTAGCCCCCCAACCGCGCTATTACTACCCGCCGGCACCGCGTTACTACCGGCCTGCGCCCGTGCCGCAATACCGTCCGCACCCGCAGCCGGGGATGAAGCAGTGGCATGGCAACCCGCGTCACGACTACGGCAACCGCCAGCGTTATGACTACGGCCGTGATCGTGACCGGCATGATTACCGCAACGACAGCCGGCGGTACCAGAACGACCGTTGGCACTCCAATGGACGGGGTGATGGTGACCGCCGTCCCGGTGGTGGGCGCAGTGGTGATCGCAACTGGCGACGGTGAAGGTTGACGGGGGCGCGCGGAACGGCCCAGGTCAGGCAAGATCGGCCAACGGGTGGCGCCCCTCCCATACCTTCACAAAATGGGCTTCGACCACGGCCGCCGGCACTTGCGCAACATCCGGCCAGTGCCAGCGTGGGTGGTTGTCCTTGTCCAGCAGGCGGGCGCGCACGCCTTCGCTGAATTCGGGGTGACGGCAGCAATTGAGGCTCATGCTGTATTCCATCTGGAATACCTGGGCCAATGACAGGTGTCGGGCCCGACGGATCTGTTCCCAGACCAGGTGCGCCGTGAGCGGGCAGCCCTCCTGCAGGCGTTGGCCTGCATCAGCCAACAATGGGTCGTTATGCTGCTTGAGCCCCTCCAGTGCACGCCACGCGGCCGCCGGGTCGGCAACATCGAGCAGCGCATCGATCACCTGGCGCCGGGGCAGCCATTGCGCCTCCGGCAGTTCGGCATAGGCGCGGTGCTGTTCGGCCTTGAGCAGGCTGTTCAGCTGCAGGTCGGTCTGCTCTTGCCAGTTCAGTTGCAACAATTCTTCGATAAGCCCTTCCTGTTGATGCTCGCCAAAGAATCGGTCCGCCAGGCCCAGGTCGATGGCGTCCCGGGCATTGATGGGGGCGCCGGTGAGCCCCAGAAACAGCCCGAGCTTGCCCGGCAGGCGCGCAAGAAACCAGCTGGCGCCCACGTCGGGGTAGAGGCCAATGCTGATTTCTGGCATTGCCAGGCGGCTGCTAGGCGTGACTATGCGTATCCCCGCCCCCTGCAACAGCCCCATGCCGCCCCCCAGCACATGGCCGTGGCCCCAGCACAGCACCGGCTTGGGGTAGGTGTGCAGGAGATAGTCGAGGCGGTATTCGGCGGCAAAGAACGTGGCAGCCAGCGGTGGCACGCTGCCGGGGTGGTCGCGGCAGGCCTGGGCCAGAGCCCGTACATCGCCGCCGGCGCAGAATGCCTTGGCGCCGTTGCCACGCAGCAATACACAGACAACGCCCGGGTCGCGGGCCCAGTCTTGCAGGTATTCGCCGAGCACTTCGATCATCGGCAGGTTCAGGGCATTGAGCGCCTTGGGCGCATCCAGTGTGGCAATGCCGATGCGGGCGCCATCGGCGCCGGTGAGTACCTCGCAATGAATGGCCATGGACTACCTCGTTCAAGTCATCGCTCAAGTATGGCCTGCCTGGGCGATCATGCAGGCCATAGGTCAGACCGATTGACAAGGGGGGATGGCTTACCTAGTGTCGCGCCATTGTTTACGGATGGCCTCATGACTGACGACGATCGCATCAAACTTGAACCCGGCTGGAAAAACGCCCTGCGTGCCGAGTTCGATCAGCCCTACATGCACCAGCTGCGTGAGTTTCTGCGCCAGGAGCACGCCGCCGGCAAGGAAATCTACCCGCCAGGCCCGATGATCTTCAATGCGCTCAACTCCACCCCGCTTGAGCAGGTGAAAGTCGTCATTCTCGGCCAGGATCCGTATCACGGCCCGGGCCAGGCACACGGCCTGTGCTTCTCGGTGCAGCCGGGTGTGCCGACGCCGCCGTCGCTGGTCAACATCTACAAGGAGCTGCAGCGCGACCTGAACATTCCCATCGCCAGCCATGGTTACCTGCAGAGCTGGGCCGAGCAGGGAGTGCTGCTGCTCAACACGACCATGACCGTCGAACGCGCCAATGCCGCTTCGCATGCCAAGAAAGGCTGGGAATTCTTTACCGACCGGATCATCCAGGTGGTCAGCGAGCAGTGCCCGAATGTGGTGTTCCTGCTGTGGGGCGCGCATGCCCAGAGCAAGCAGAAACTGATCGATGGCACCAAGCACCTGGTGCTCAAATCGGTGCACCCGTCGCCACTGTCTGCGTACCGCGGGTTCTTGGGTTGTGGGCATTTCAGCCGGACCAACGGCTTCCTCGAACAGCGTGGCCTGGCGCCGATCAACTGGGCGTTACCGCCGCTTTAAGGGGCGAGCCGGTGCTCAGTGGCCGGCTTGCCGGCGATCACCTGCAAAGCTTTCAGTGCTGGCCTTTCACCCAGCATCTGAACAGCGGTTCGGCCAGAAACAGCACGAACAGCAAGCGCATCACCTGCAACGCCGTCACCAACGGCACCGACAGCTGCAATGTCTCTGCGGTCAGGCTCATCTCGGCAATGCCGCCCGGCATCATGCCCAGCGTCAGCGAGCGCAGATCCAGCGCAGTCATCACGCTCAACCCCCAGGCGGCAGTGCCCGCGATCAGCATGCACAGCGCCGTGGCGAGCAACGTGCGCAGCAAGAACGATGGAGCACGGCGGAAGAATGCGCGATTGAAGTGGCAGGCCAGGCCACTCCCGATCAGCCATTGGCCGATCTGGCTGGCACCGTCGGGCAGGGCGATCTGCAAGTTGCCCGCCAGGCTTAGCGTGGCGGCCACCAGCAGTGGCCCGAACAGCCAGGGGTTAGGCTGGCGCAAGCGCTGCCAGGCGAAACCGACCGCTACACCCAGCGGTGCGATCAGCGCCAGCCAGCCCCAGCTCACGCTGCCGGCATGATTGAGCGGTACACCGTCACCGATCAGGAACTTGAACAGCGCCGGTACGCACAGCACCACCACCAGCACACGCAGGCTTTGCGCCGCCGCCACCTGGCTGAGCACCGCGCCGTTACGCGCGCCGAGGTTGACCATCTCACCGGAACCACCGGGCATGCTGGCAAAAAATGCCGTGGCACGGTCTTCGCCGGTACGCCGCAGCAGCCACACGCCAACCACGCTGGAAACGGTGGTCAGCAGTGCGGCAAAGAAGATCAGCACGAAATGGCTGGCGACCTGCTCGATCACCGCTGGGGTGAAGTGCAGGCCAATACCCAGGCCGATGATGCATTGGCCGCACTTGCGGCCATTGGGGATTTCCGAAAGCTGCCAGGGCGTCAGGCAGCGCACCAGGATGATCGCCAGCAATGAGCCGACCATCCAGGGCAAGGGCCAGCCGACCTGGCTGGCGAGATACCCGCCCGCCAGGCCGACCAGCCCTGTCGCCCAGTACAGCGGCAACGACCGATCAGGCATCGGCCATCGCCCGACGCTGCAGGCTACGTTTGCGCCAGATACGCAGCAGCGGCAGGCAGAGCATGCACACCACCAGTACCCAGATGCCCATGCTGATCGAGCTCGACCACAGAATGCCCAGCTCGCCATTGGAAATCGACAGCGCACGGCGCAGGTTCTGCTCCATCAGGCCGCCCAGGATGAAGCCGAGCAGGATAGGCGACAGCGGGAAGTCCAGCTTGCGCAGGATGTAGCCCATGATGCCGATGCCGACCATCAGGAACAGGTCGAAGGTGGTGGCGTGCACCGCGTATACACCGATCGCGGTGATGATCGCGATTACCGGCACCAGCGCCCAGTTCGGCACGGCGAGGATGCGGGTGAAGATGCGGATCATCGGGATGTTCAGGATCACCAGCATGATGTTGGCGACGAACAGCGAAGCGATCAGCCCCCAGACAATGTCAGGTTGCTGTTCGAACAGCAGGGGGCCGGGGGTGATGTTGTACAGGGTCAGTGCACCGATCATCACCGCCGTGGTGCCCGACCCGGGAACACCCAAGGTCAGCATCGGTACCAGCGCGCCGCAGCAGGATGCGCCGATGGCTGTTTCCGGGGCAGCCAGGCCACGGGCATCGCCCTTGCCGAACTTGCCGCTTTCCCCAGCGATGCGCTTCTCGCTCATGTAGGCCACGGCGCTGGCCAAGGTCGCTCCCGCACCTGGCAGCACGCCCATGATGAACCCAAGCAGGCCGCAGCGGATGTTGACGACGAACACCGAGGCCGCTTCCTTGAAGTTGAACAGCATGCGCCCTGTGGCCTTGACCGCTTGATGCCCATGATGAGTCTTCTCCAGCAGCAGCAGGATTTCGCTGATCGAGAACAGGCCCAGCACCAGCACAACGAACTGGATACCGTCGGCCAGATGCACGCTATCACCGGTGAAGCGGTATACGCCGCTGTTGGCGTCGATACCGACCGCTGACAGGAACAGGCCGATCAGTGCGGCGATGAAGGTCTTCAGCGGTTTGTCCCCGGCCATGCCGCCCAAAGCAACGATTGCGAACACCATCAGCACGAAGTACTCCGCCGGCCCGAAGGCAATCGCCCATTTCGCCAGCAGCGGGGCGAACAGCACCATGCCGCAGGTGGCGATGAGTGCGCCAATGAACGAACTCCACGCCGACAGCGACAGGGCAACGCCAGCCAGGCCGTTGCGGGCCATCGGGTAGCCGTCGAGGGTGGTCATCACGGTCGAGGCCTCGCCCGGGATATTCAGCAGGATCGAGCTGATCCGCCCGCCGTATTCGCAGCCCAGGTACACCGCTGCCAACAGGATCAGTGCCGACTCTGGGGGCAGGCCAAGGGCGAAGGCGATCGGTATCAGCAGCGCCACGCCGTTGATCGGGCCCAGCCCCGGCAGCAGGCCGACCACGGTGCCGATGAGGGTGCCCGAAAGGGCGGTAACCAGGTTGTAGGGGCTCAGGGCGACGCCGAAGCCCTGGCCCAGGTAGCTCAAGGTATCCATCTGTCAGTTCTCCAGTACGCTCAGCAGGCCGAGGGGCAGGGGCACATCCATCACGCGGTCGAACAGCCAGTAGAGGAACAGGCTCATGCCCACCACCACCAGGGTGCTGCGTAACCAGCGGCCGCCGTACAAGCGGGCCATAGGGATGCCAACCAAGATGGCGCTGAGGATGAAGCCCAAGGCTTCAAAGGTGCTGGCGAAGAGCAGCAGCAGGCCGACGCAGGCGGCAATCTTGGTCAGGGTTGCGCGGTCCAGCGCAGGCTCGTCGTCCTTGTGCACGATGGGCGTGGGGCGTATGGCGAGATAGAGCAGGCCTAGGCTCATCAGCCCAAGCATCAACAGCGGGTAGGCACGTGGGCCGACCGGTTCGTAGGAAAAGGCCGCCTGGTAGGGCCAGGCCATCACGGCCAGGACGGCGCACAGCGCCAGCAAAGCCAGGGCGAAGATGCGTTGCAGGATCATTGGGAATCCTCATTGAGGTTGCAGTGGCCGTAAAGGCCTATTCGCCGGCAAGCCGGCGATGGGGCCAGTACATGCACCCAGGCTTACTGAACCAGGCCGAATTCCTTGGCCAGTGCCTTGTAGTCCGCCACTTGCTTCTTCACATAGGTGTCCAGTTCGTCACCTGTCATGGCGAACGGGAACAGCTCGCGCTGGTCACGCAGCTTGGCGAAGTCTTCAGAGGCGAGCATCTTGTCGAAGGAGTCCTTCCACCAGGCGTACTCTTCATCGCTCACTTTCGGCCCAAGGTAGAAACCGCGCACCACCGGCCAGACGATGTCGTAACCCTGCTCCTTGGCGGTGGGGATGTCTTTCATCTCCGGCTCGTCCAGGCGGTTTTCCGAGAACACCGCAAGGATGCGCATGTTGCCGCTCTGGATGTGTGGCATGGAGTCGGAGATGTCGGTGGAGCCGACCTGGATGTGGCCACCTAGCAGCGCGGTGGCGATTTCACCGCCCCCTTCCAGGGCCACATAGCGCAGGTCGCGGGGGTTGATGCCGGCGGCCTTGGCGATAAGAGCAGTCTGCATCCAGTCCTGGCTGCCGACGGTGCCACCGGAGCCGATCACCACCTTGCTCGGGTCTTTCTTCAGCGCCGCGACCAGGTCATCGAGGGTCTTGTAGGGCGAATCGCTTTTCACGGCAATGGCGCCGTAGCTGGTGCCGACCGCCGCCAGCCATTTCACGGCATTTTCGTCGAAGCGGCCGAACTTGCCCTGGGCCAGATTGAGCAAGGAGCCGCTGGACCACGCCACCAGCGTGCCGGCATCGCCCGGGCGCTGCGCTACCACGGCGTTGTAGGCCACTGCGCCGACACCGCCTGGCATGTAGGTGACGCGCATTGGTTTGCTGAGGATCTTTTCCTGCACAAGGGCGCTTTGCACCAGTTTGCAGGTCAGGTCGAAACCGCCGCCGGGCGAGGCCGGGGCGATGCATTCGGGGCGTTTGGGTTCGGCGGCGAGGGCATTGCCGGCCAGCAGCAGGCAGCCGGTAGCCAGGGCGAGGCGGCGCAGTGAAAAGGTCATCGTCTATCTCCGTGAGCGTTGTTGTTATGGGTTACCACAGGGCGACGCTGTAGCTCACCAGCAGCCGCACTTCGTCGGCATCGCGGGCGAAATTCGAACGGAAGGTGGCGTTGCGCAGGCGCACGGCGACGTTTTTCAACGGGCCGCTTTGTACCACGTACTTGAACTCGGTATTGCGCTCCCACTCCTTGCCCTCGCTGCCATCGGCGCGGCTGACGTTGTCGCCGTTGATGTAGCGGGTCATGAAGGTCAGGCCAGGGACGCCCAGCGCTGCGAAGTTGTAGTCGTAGCGCACTTGCCAGGAGCGCTCGTCGGCGCCGGCGAAGTCGTTGATCTGCACGAAGTTGACCAGGTACGGGTTGGCACCATCGACATAAGGGAAGGCGCTGTCACCTGACAGGTGCTGGTAGGCGGCGCTCACCTTGTGCCCGCCCAAGGCATAGCTGAACATGCCGTTGACGGTGGTGTTGTCGATGTTGCCGGCCTTGGCCTGGCCCTGATCATCGCTCACTGCCAGGCGCAGGTCTGCACCGAAGGTGCCCGGGCCCCAAGGCTGGGTGGCGACCATGCCGAGGAAGTGCTGGCGGTAGATGTCGTCGAGCTGGCCGAAGTGGTAGCTGCCGGTGATGCGATCGGTGAATTGGTAGTCGACGCCCGCCAGGTCGAGGTTGTCTGCCGCGAACGTGCCGCCGAAGCGACCGTTCTTGTTGTTCAGGGTCAGGTCTTCCCAGTTGGTGTCGTTGCGATCCTTGACCTTTTCCAGGCGCCCGCCGGTGAAGGTGAGGTTCTGGATTTCTTTCGAGGTGACCAGGCCGCCCTCGAAGGTCTGCGGCAGGATGCGCCCGTCGTTGGGCTGCAGGGTCGGCAGTTCGGGGATCAGTGAACCGATTTTCAGTTCGGTCTCGGACACTTTCACTTTGCCGGTCAGGCCGAGCTTGGAGTACTCATCGGCGGCCTTGCCATCATCGTGGGTCGGCAACAGGCCGGAGCCTGCGCGGTCGGGGCTTGAGTCGAGCTTGATGCCGAGCATGCCCAGGGCGTCCAGGCCAAAGCCCACGGGGCCGTCGGTGTAGCCGGATTCGAAGTTGAGCATCAGGCCCTGGGCCCACTCTTCGCGCTTGGATTGCTGTGCACTGGTGCCGTCGCGGAAGTCGCGGTTGAAGTACATGTTGCGGGTTTCGAAGGTTGCCGTGCTGTCTTCGAAGAAGGCGGCCTGGCTCATCGGGGCGACGCCGGCAAGCGCAAGGGCGCAGGCATAGGCGTATGGGCGTGCGGATGGGGAACGGGTAGGCGCGAACGCCTGCGGCTGCGATGACAGCATCGGGGATGACTCCGTTATTGTTCTTATTCGTTGCACCTTGCTGGTGCTTTATTTCGGCGCGTGGGGCGACCGTGGTGCGATGCTAGGTAACGAACCTTTCGCTAACCTTTCAGCCTGAAAGGTTTGTTACAAGGGGCTTCACAGACCGGGCGACAGCGGTACACTCCGCGCCACCGCCCCACCCGAGCAGGGAGAATCCGATGCGTGTGCTGCTGGTCGAAGACCACGTACAACTGGCCGAAAGCGTGGCCCAGGCCCTGAAGAGCCATGGTTTGACCGTGGATGTGCTGCATGACGGCGTGGCCGCCGATCTGGCTCTGGCCAGCGAGGAGTACGCCGTTGCCGTGCTCGATGTGGGCCTGCCGCGCATGGACGGCTTTGAGGTGCTGGCCCGCCTGCGCGGGCGCGGCAAGACCCTGCCGGTGCTGATGCTGACGGCGCGCAGCGATGTGAAGGACCGGGTGCATGGCCTGAACCTGGGCGCCGACGATTACCTGGCCAAGCCCTTCGAGCTGACCGAACTGGAAGCACGGGTCAAGGCCCTGCTGCGCCGCAGCGTGCTCGGCGGCGAGCGCCAGCAGCGCTGCGGCCCGCTGGTGTATGACCTTGATACCCGGCGGTTCGCCCTGGGCGAGGACAACCTGACCCTGACCTCCCGTGAGCAGAGCGTACTTGAGGCGCTGATCGCACGCCCCGGCCGGGTGATGAGCAAGGAGCAATTGGCCGCCCAGGTCTTCGGCCTGGACGAAGAGGCCAGCCCCGACGCCATCGAAATCTACATCCACCGCCTGCGCAAGAAGCTCGACGGCCAGTCGGTGGCCATTGTCACGTTCCGTGGCCTCGGCTACCTGCTCGAGCACCGCGATGCGTGACAATGGCAGCCTGCGCGGGCGCTTGCTGGGCAACCTGGCGCTGTTGCTGGTAGTGCTGATGCTGGCCAGCGGCCTGAGCGCCTACTGGAATGGCCGCGAGGCTGCCGATACCGCCTACGACCGTACTTTGCTGGCATCGGCGCGGACCATCGCTGCCGGCCTGTCCCAGCGCGACGGCACGCTCAGTGCGGACGTGCCCTACGTGGCGCTGGACACGTTTGCCTACGACAGCGCCGGGCGCATTTACTACCAGGTGCTGGACATCAACCAGAAACTGATCTCGGGCTACGAGAACCTGCCGCCACCCCCGCCGGGCACACCGCGTACCGACGATTACCCGGCGCTGGCGCGCTTCTACAACGCCACCTACCTCGGGCAGGACGTGCGTGTGGTCAGTCTGCTCAAGGCGGTCAGCGAGCCAAACATGAACGGCATGGCTGAAATCCGTGTGGCCGAGACGGAGGAGGCGCGGGTGAGGATGGCGCGCGGGCTGATGGCCGATACCCTGCTGCGCCTGGGCATGCTGGCGCTGGGGGCATTGGGGATGGTCTGGTTCGCCGTGAGTGCGGCGCTGCGCCCGCTGGAGCGTCTGCGCAAAGCCGTGGAAGAGCGCCAGCCGGATGACCTGCGCGCGCTGCCGCGGGTGCAGGTGCAGCGTGAGCTTGACCCGCTGGTGCGTGCCTTGAATCACTTCACCGAACGCTTGCGAGGGCAGTTCGAGCGCCAGGCGCAGTTCATTGCCGAGGCCGCCCACGAACTGCGCACGCCATTGGCAGCGCTCAAGGCGCGGGTCGAGTTGGGCTTGCGCTCGAAGCAGCCCGAACAGTGGCACCAGACGCTGGAGTCTGCCGCCCAAGGCACTGACAGGCTGACCCATCTGGCCAACCAGCTTTTATCGTTGGCACGGGTGGAAAATGGCGCTCGGGCAATCGCCGAAGGTGGCGCTCAGCGCCTGGACCTGAGTCAGCTGGCACGCGAGCTGGGCATGGCGATGGCACCGCTGGCGCATAAACGGGGCGTGGCCCTGGCGCTGGAGGCCGCGGCGCCGGTGTGGCTCAAGGGGGAGCCGACGCTGCTCAACGAGTTGCTCAGCAACCTGGTGGACAACGCGCTGGCACATACCCCGGCGGGCGGTAATGTGATCTTGCGGGTTCTGGCGCCAGCGGTACTGGAGGTCGAAGATGATGGCCCGGGTATCCCCGAGGATGAGCGCGAGCGGGTATTCGAGCGCTTCTATCGCCGCAGTGCCCAGGGAACTGGCTTGGGGTTGGCGATTGTGGGTGAGATCTGTCGCGCGCACCTGGCGCAGATCAGTCTGCATGACGGCGAGAATGGCGGGTTGAAAGTGCGAGTGAGTTTTATCGCTGACTGATGGCTTGCCTGTGCAGAACCTTTGGCGGGCAAGACGCTGGCTAGCGCAGCATGCTCCGCGCTTCCAGCAGTTCGCCAATCTCCAGTTCCGTGCCAAACGGCAACCCCAGGTGCCGATAGGCCGGCAACGCCGCCAGCGGCCGGCTGCGTCCGCGCTGGCTGAGGCAGCGGGCAATCTGCACCACGTCGATGTAGTCCACTTTGTCGGTGCGCCGGTCCAGGTCTTGAACCTGGCTTGGCAAGTTGACCAGTTGCTCGGGGAACTCCCATGACGAAAGTATCTTGTCGCCCAGCACAGGCTGGATCTGCTCGATCACGTAGTGCAGGCATACCGGGTCGGAGAGCAGTTCGTTGTGCTCTTCGGCGTAGATCAGCACCGGCAGCGCGCCGATCTGGTTGACCAGGCCGCCGAGGGTGGCCTGGTCAGGCTTGAGGTGGGTAAAGCGGCGGCAGATTTCGTAGCTGATGCCCGCGACTTCGAGGCTGTTTGCCCAGATATCCCTCAATTTTTGCTCAACTGCCGATGAGCGTGCATGAAAGATCTGCTCGATCACCAGGCCGATGGCCAGGTTGCAGCTGTAGTTGATACCCAGGCGGGTGATGGCCGTGTGCAGGTCGGTGACCTCGATCGCCGCCCGCAGCAGCGGGCTGTTCACCACCTTGATCAGGCGGGCGGAGAGGGCAGCATCGCGGCCAATCACCTTGCTCAGCGCAGCAACGCTGATTTCCGTGTCCTCGGCAGCCTCGCGGATGCTCAGGGCAACTTCCGGAAGGGTCGGCAGAACCAGGTCATCGTTGGCGATGGCAGCCAGCAACTGTGCTTGAACCATCTCGGCCAGCTTGTTCATGTACTTCTCTACAGCAGGGGTGGCGGGCTGGTCAGCGCTGGATTTCCCGGTCGCGATCCAGTTCGTAAGGCAGGCTCGAGACCTGCAGGCGTGGGCCTTGCAGGCTGCCCAGGTGCAGGTTGTCGTCTTCCACGGCCTCGGCACTGAGTACCGCAAGCAGCTCGCAGCCCTGACCCGTGCTGGCCGCGATGACCACTTCCCCGACCGATGAACCATGGGTCGGCGAGAAGATTTGCGCACCCGGGGCAGGAATATCCTGCTGGTCCAGCAGCAAGCGGTACTGACGTCGCTTGAGCTTGCCCAAGTACTGCATGCGGGCGACGATTTCCTGGCCGGTGTAGCAGCCCTTCTTGAAACTCACGCCATCGACCGCCTGCAAATTGATCATTTGCGGGATGAACAGCTCACGGGTCGGGCCCATGACCTGGCCGATGCCAGCACGGATCTGCCCCAGCAGCCAGTCGTTGAGAGGCCCTTGCGGCAATGCGCTTGCCAGTTGTTCACGCACGCTGGCGGCGGCGTCCGCCGGTACCCAAAGTTCCACGCGACCTTCGGAGACGGCCACGGCGATCAGGCCTTCATGGCGTTCGGTGGCGCCGGCGCTGGTCGGCACCTTCAAACCCAGAGTCCGCAGCGCCGCATCACCGCCCTGCAGGCCGAAACGCGCCCAGGCGGCGCTTTCGTCGCTGAGCGTGGCTTTGGAAAACACGGCGTATTTTTTCAGGTCGGCCAGCTGCGCCTCGAGCAGTTCGCTGGCCATGGCCAGCAGGTAGCCGTTGCCTTCGGGCAGGATGCGGAAGCTCGACTGCATGCGCCCCTTGACCATGCAGCGGGCGCCAAGGCTTGCGTGCTCGGGGCTGAGGTAGTTGATGTTGCAGGTCAACTGGCCCTGCAGGAACTTGCCGGCGTCGGAGCCGCGGACGGCGAGGATGCCCTCGTGGGACAGGGGGCTGTAGAAAGCGGAATCGGCCATGGGGGATCGCGGTGGCTAAAGACTGGCGGCCATCATAGAACGCCAGTAACAAAATAGGTAGGTGACTAGACCAACGCCTCGTGCCGCTTCGTGCGCCTGGCTGTATACTGGCCGCCCATTTGAGGAGGGCCCCATGGTCGAACAAACTGAACTCAACCGGCTTTTCTGGCACAGCCGCCGCGGCATGCTGGAACTCGACGTACTGCTGGTGCCTTTCACCCAGGAGGTCTACCCGACCCTGAGCGAAGCCGATCGCGAACTCTACGTTCGCCTGTTGAGCTGTGAGGATCAGGACATGTTCGGCTGGTTCATGGAGCGCACCGAGTCCGAAGACCCGGAGCTGCAGCGCATGGTCCGCATCATTCTGGACCGTGTCCAGCCCAAGTGAGTGTTTCGAGTGCCGTTGGCAGGGCTCGCGCCTGCTGCTGACGGCCTACCTGATCTGCCAGGTGCTGGCGTTGCTTGCCTTGTGGCTGAGTGCGCTGCCCTGGTGGCTTTCCCTTCCTGCCTCCGTCGCTTGTCTGGCCCATGCCTGCTGGGTGATCCCCCGACGCATACTGCTGACCCATGCTCAAGCCGTCACTGGCCTGCGCCGGGATGCTTGCGGCTGGCAGCTTTTCAGCCGTGCCGGGGGCTGGCAGGCGGTGCGTCTGTGTCGCGACAGCGTGGCGCTGCCGGGCCTGGTGGTATTGCGGTTCGCAAGGCCTGGGCGCTGGTTGGGCGAGAGTCAATGTGTTGTCGGCGATGCGCTGGCGGCGGATCAGCATCGGCGCCTGCGGGTACGGCTGAAATTCAGTCGGCGCAGGTGGGCTGAGGTCGCGGCACGCTAGTCAGGTGCCGCGTCGCCCCTTTGCGGTTTTACCCGCGAAGGGGCATCGATCTTCAGGCTGGGCTCAGTATGGTGTCCTTGGCCTCAGCCAGCATCCCGGGGTAATCCAGGGTGTAGTGCAACCCGCGGCTTTCCTTGCGCTGCATGGCCGAGCGGATCATCAGCTCCGCCACCTGTGCCAGGTTGCGCAACTCGATCAGGTCGCGGCTGACCTTGTAGTTGCTGTAGAACTCGTCGATCTCGTCCAGCAGCAGGCGCACGCGGTGCTCGGCACGCTGCAGGCGCTTGCTGGTGCGCACGATACCCACGTAGTCCCACATGAACCGCCGCAGTTCGTCCCAGTTGTGCGCAATGATCACATCCTCATCCGAGTCGGTGACCTGGCTGGCATCCCAGCAGGGCAGGGCTTTGGGCATGGCAATCTGCGCCAGACGGGCCTCGATGTCCGCGGCAGCGGAACGGCCGTAGACGAAACACTCGAGCAGCGAGTTGCTGGCCATGCGGTTGGCGCCGTGCAGGCCGGTGAAGCTGGTCTCGCCGATGGCGTACAGGCCCGGGACGTCGGTATGACCGCGATCGTCGACCACCACCCCGCCACAGGTGTAGTGGGCGGCGGGCACTACCGGGATCGGCTGACGGGTGATGTCGATACCGAAGGCCAGGCAACGCTCATAGACCGTCGGGAAATGGCTTTTGATGAAGTCGGCCGGCTTGTGCGTGATGTCCAGGTAGACGCAGTCCACGCCCAGGCGCTTCATCTCATGGTCGATGGCCCGGGCTACGATGTCGCGGGGAGCCAGTTCTTCGCGTGGGTCGAAGCGCGGCATGAAGCGTTCACCATTGGGCAGGCGCAGCAGGGCGCCTTCGCCGCGCAGGGCTTCGGTGATCAGGAAACTCTTGGCCTGCGGATGGTAGAGGCAGGTGGGATGGAACTGGTTGAATTCCAGATTCGCAACCCGACAGCCGGCGCGCCAGGCCATGGCGATGCCATCGCCGCAGGCACCATCGGGGTTGCTGGTATACAGGTAGACCTTGGCGGCGCCGCCGGTGGCAAGCACGGTAAATCGCGCCCCGAAGGTGTCCACCTCACCACTGTTGCGGTTCAGCACGTAGGCGCCCAGGCACCGCGCGCCTGGCAAGCCCAGGCGCCGCTCGGTAATCAGGTCGACCGCCACTCGTTGCTCAAGCAGTTCGATGTTGGGGCGTTTGCGGGCTTGCTCCAGCAACGTGGTGAAAATGGCTGCGCCCGTGGCATCGGCGGCATGGATGATGCGTCGGTGGCTGTGCCCGCCTTCGCGGGTCAGGTGAAATTCGAAGCCGCCATCGTCAACGCTGGAGTGCTCATCGCGGGTAAAGGGCACGCCCTGTTCGATCAGCCACTCAATGGCTTCGCGGCTGTGCTCGACGGTGAATCGCACGGCATCTTCGTGGCACAGCCCGCCGCCGGCATTGAGAGTGTCCTCGACATGGGACTGCACGGTATCGGTGTCGTCCAGTACCGCGGCCACGCCACCTTGGGCCCAGAAAGTCGAGCCATTGGCCAGGTCGCCCTTGCTCAGTACGGCGATGCGCAGGTGGGCGGGAAGGTTGAGTGCCAGGCTGAGACCGGCTGCGCCGCTGCCGATCACCAGGACATCATGTTGGAATTGTTGGCTCATGTCGGGACACTAGTAATCTTCGGAGGGGGCACGGCACAATAGACACGCGTAGATGGCATTGTGAAACTATCGTGAATAGAGGCCGGGTTGCCTTTATAGCAGCCTGCGGTGGCCAATTTCCATGCCACTTGCGACGTTAGGGCAATCTTCGTGGGAACTTTCCTACATGGCTGGAAATCCTATGAAGGCTGCCCGTGCGCCATCATTTCGCGCGGCGACGCGTGGCGGCGGCTCTATCCGGGCTGACACCTGCGTATCCGAAACCTGATTATCGACGCTGCCGGCCGTGCCCGCGCCGCGTCTTCCGTGCGAGCCAGTCAAGGGCCGCAGGAAACTTGCTTGGAGGAGAGAACTTTTGCGAAAAGCCCGAGTCTATGTTTGCAAGCCCGAACGATGGCTGATGCAACGCTCCTTCGAGTTCACTGAGGAGTGTTCATGCTAACCCAGGAAGAGGATCAGCAGCTTGTCGAGCGCGTGCAGCGCGGTGACAGGCGAGCGTTCGATCTGTTGGTGCTGAAGTATCAGCACAAGATTCTCGGGTTGATCGTGCGGTTCGTTCACGATACCCACGAGGCCCAGGATGTAGCGCAGGAAGCCTTTATCAAGGCCTACCGTGCGCTTGGCAATTTCCGCGGTGACAGTGCGTTTTATACCTGGCTGTACCGCATCGCCATCAATACGGCGAAGAACTATCTGGTGTCCCGTGGAAGACGGCCGCCAGACAGCGATGTGAGCTCCGAGGATGCGGAGTTTTACGACGGCGATCATGGCCTCAAGGATCTCGAGTCCCCAGAACGCTCCCTGTTGCGGGATGAAATCGAAGGCACAGTCCATCGCACCATCCAGCAACTGCCTGAAGATTTGCGCACGGCTCTGACCCTGCGTGAGTTCGACGGGTTGAGTTACGAAGACATTGCCAGTGTCATGCAATGTCCGGTGGGTACCGTGCGCTCTCGAATCTTCCGCGCTCGGGAGGCCATAGACAAAGCCCTGCAGCCCTTGTTGCAGGAAACCTGAGACAGCGGCGACAGCCAAGAGAGGAACCGCCATGAGTCGTGAAGCTTTGCAGGAATCGCTGTCCGCGGTAATGGATAACGAAGCGGACGAACTGGAATTGCGACGGGTGCTGAGCGCCGTCGACGATGCCGAAACCCGTGCCACCTGGTCGCGTTACCAGGTAGCCCGCGCAGCGATGCACAAGGAGCTGTTGCTGCCGAAACTGGATATCGCCTCGGCGGTGTCTGCCGCCCTGGCTGACGAAGCCGTACCGGCCAAAGTCAAGCAAAGCCCATGGCGCAGCATTGGCCGCCTGGCCGTTGCCGCCTCGGTTACCGTTGCTGTGCTGGCTGGCGTACGCATGTACAACCAGGACGAGATCACCGGCGCCGAGCTGGCTTCGCAGCAACCTGCCCAGCAAGGCCTGAGCATGCCACAAACTCAGGGCCCGGCTGTTTTGGCAGGCTATAGTGAAGGCAGTGAGCAACCGACCGGGCCGATGGCCAATGGCGTGCTGCAGAACCAGGCCGGCTGGGATCAGCGTCTGCCGGGGTATCTGCGCCAGCACGCGCAGGAATCCGCGCTCAAGGGTACTGAAACTGCCCTGCCGTATGCCCGCGCCGCCAGCCTGGAAAACCGCTAAGTAAGGAGGATCATGCGCGCGCTACCTCTCCTGTCACTGCTTGTAGGCAGTTGCATGACGGTGCCGGCGTTGGCAGCCAATTCGTCGCCCCAGGCAAGCGAATGGTTGAACAAGCTGGCACAGGCCGAACAAAGGCAGAGTTATCAGGGCTCCTTCGTTTACGAACGAAACGGCAGCTTTTCCTCCCACGACATCTGGCATCGGGTTCAGGACGGCAAGGTCAGCGAGCGATTGCTCCAGCTTGACGGTGCCGCCCAGGAAATCGTGCGGGTGGACGGCAAGGTGCAATGCGTCAGTGGTGCATTGGCCAGTGGCGTGAGCAACTTGCCCGATGCCGCGCCGCGCATGCTCGACCCCCTCAAACTGATGAGCTGGTACGATTTGGCTGTAGCGGGCAAGGCACGGGTCGCCGGGCGCGACGCGGTCATTGTCACGCTTACTCCGCGCGACCAGCACCGCTACGCATTTGAAATGCACCTGGACAGCAAAACCGGCCTGCCGCTACGCTCGTTGATGCTCAACGACAAGGGGCAGTTGCTCGAGCGCTTCCAGATGACGCGCCTTGATACCGATGACCTGCCTACCGATGCCGATTTGAAGGCCAGTGCCGCCTGCAAACCGGTAGAGCGTGTGGCCCGCCCCAAGACCGAAGCCGTTGCAGGCTGGCGCTCGGACTGGCTGCCACCGGGTTTCGAGCTGATCAACAGTACCGTACGGCGTGACCCTTCTGGCGATAGCACCATCAGCAGCCTCATGTATGACGATGGCCTGGCACGCTTCTCGGTGTTTCTGGAGCTGGTCACGGAAGATGCCAGCGCTGATGTGCGTACTCAGCTAGGCCCTACTTCGGCCGTTTCACGTCGCCTTAACACGCCCAAGGGTAAGGTGATGGTCACTGTGGTCGGCGAAATTCCATTAGGTACTGCAGAACGCGTCGCATTGTCGATGCGCCCACAGGATGCTCAGGCGCGTCAGTAATGGCGCCCTTTTTCGGCTCATGCCAAGGCGCACGGACATGCGGCTGAAATGAAATTAAAGCATTGTCATTTGCAATCCATCTGTAAATTTTCTATAGGTCAGGCTTCTTGGAGTCTGGCCTTTCCTGCTTTTGCAGGCGGTCTTACGCTAACTACGCTCGTTGTGACGGGAGCCGTATGTCAATACCACGCTTGAAATCCTACCTATCGATGTTCGCCGCCGTGCTGATGCTTGGCCAGGTGCTGACCGCCCAGGCCGAGGAGGCCCTGCCGGACTTCACCACCTTGGTCGAGCAGGCCTCGCCGGCCGTCGTCAACATCAGTACCAAGCAAAAGCTGCCTGACCGCCGTGTCGCTGCCGGTCAGATGCCGGACCTCGAAGGCTTGCCGCCGATGTTCCGCGAGTTCTTCGAGCGCAACATGCCGCAACAGCCGCGCTCGCCACGTGGTGACCGCCAGCGCGAGGCCCAGTCGCTGGGCTCAGGCTTCATCATTTCCAGTGACGGTTATGTGCTGACCAACAATCACGTGGTTGCCGATGCCGACGAGATCATCGTCCGTCTGTCCGATCGCAGCGAGCTGCAGGCCAAACTGGTCGGCACCGACCCGCGCACCGATGTGGCCCTGCTCAAGGTCGACGGCAAGAACCTGCCCACCGTCAAACTGGGCGACTCCGAGAAGCTCAAGGTAGGTGAGTGGGTGCTGGCCATCGGTTCGCCGTTCGGTTTCGATCATTCGGTGACCAAAGGGATCGTCAGCGCCAAAGGCCGCACCCTGCCCAATGACACCTACGTGCCCTTCATTCAGACCGACGTGGCCATCAACCCAGGCAACTCCGGCGGGCCGCTGTTCAACATGAATGGCGAAGTAGTGGGTATCAACTCGCAGATCTTCACCCGTTCGGGCGGTTTCATGGGCCTGTCGTTCGCCATCCCGATCGATGTCGCGATCGATGTCTCCAACCAGTTGAAGAAGGACGGCAAGGTCAGCCGCGGCTGGCTGGGCGTGGTCATTCAGGAAGTCAACAAGGACCTGGCTGAATCCTTCGGCCTCGACAAGCCGGCCGGTGCCCTGGTGGCGCAGGTGCTTGAAGATGGCCCGGCAGCCAAGAGCGGCCTGCAGGTGGGCGACGTGATCCTGAGCATGAACGGCCAGCCGATCGTCATGTCGGCCGACCTGCCGCATCTGGTAGGCACCCTGAAGGCTGGCGCCAAGGCCAAGCTTGAGATCATCCGTAATGGCAAGCGCCAGAACCTGGATGTGACCATTGGTGCGATGCCTGATGACGATGCCGATATCGGTACTGGTACGGGTGCCGATGGCAGTGCAGAGCGCAGCAGCAACCGCCTGGGTGTTTCCGTCTCTGACCTGACCGCCGAGCAGAAGAAATCGCTGGAGCTCAAGGGTGGCGTCGTCATCAAAGAAGTCCAGGATGGCCCGGCAGCCATGATTGGTCTGCGTCCGGGTGACGTTATCAGCCACTTGAACAACCAGGCGATCGCCTCGGCCAAGCAGTTCACCGAAATTGCCAAGGACCTGCCGAAGAACCGTTCGGTATCCATGCGCGTGCTGCGCCAAGGCCGGGCGAGCTTCATCACCTTCAAGCTTGCTGAATAAGCCGGCTTGCCGGTTGCAAAGGGCAGCTTCGGCTGCCCTTTTTCATGAGAGTTCACAATTCTTGGCGGGAGTCAGCCTGTATCGTGCGTCAGAGGAATCTCCCATATCCCTGCTGGTTGAGGTACAATTCCCGGCTATTTTTCGGCGGGCGTCCGGCTCGCAGCCTTTTCGAGTGTTGACCCGTGAGTGATTTGAGTCATATCCGCAATTTCTCCATCATCGCCCACATCGACCATGGCAAGTCGACGCTGGCCGACCGTTTCATCCAGATGTGCGGTGGCCTGTCGGCACGCGAAATGGAAGCTCAGGTTCTGGATTCCATGGACCTGGAGCGCGAACGCGGGATCACCATCAAGGCCCACAGCGTCACGCTTCACTACAAGGCGCAGGACGGCAAGACCTACCAGCTGAACTTCATCGATACGCCCGGCCACGTCGACTTCACCTATGAAGTCTCGCGTTCGCTGGCGGCCTGCGAAGGTGCGCTGCTGGTGGTGGACGCCGGCCAGGGTGTCGAAGCCCAGTCGGTGGCCAACTGCTACACCGCCATCGAGCAGGGCCTTGAGGTCATGCCGGTCCTGAACAAGATGGACCTGCCTCAGGCCGACCCTGATCGGGTCAAGGACGAGATCGAGAAGATCATCGGCATCGATGCTACCGACGCGGTGGCGTGCAGTGCCAAGAGCGGCATGGGCGTCGACGAGGTGCTCGAGCGCCTGGTCCACACCATTCCCGCGCCTGTGGGCGAGATCGATGCCCCGCTGCAGGCGTTGATCATCGACTCCTGGTTCGACAACTACCTGGGCGTGGTTTCGTTGGTGCGCGTGCGTCAGGGCCGCGTCAAGAAGGGCGACAAGATCCTGGTCAAGTCCACCGGCAAGGTGCACCTGGTCGACAGCGTGGGTGTCTTCACCCCGAAACATACCCAGACCGCTGATCTGAAAGCCGGTGAAGTAGGCTTCATCATTGCCAGCATCAAGGACATCCATGGTGCGCCGGTCGGTGACACCCTGACCTTGTCCTCGACTCCCGAGGTCGAAATGCTGGCCGGTTTCAAGAAGATCCAGCCGCAGGTTTATGCCGGCCTGTTCCCGGTCAGCTCCGACGATTTCGAGGACTTCCGCGACGCCCTGCAGAAGCTGACCCTGAACGACTCGTCGCTGCAATACATGCCCGAAAGCTCCGATGCACTGGGCTTCGGCTTCCGTTGCGGCTTCCTGGGCATGCTGCACATGGAGATCATCCAGGAGCGCCTGGAGCGCGAATATGACCTGGACCTGATCACCACGGCTCCGAGCGTGATCTACGAGCTGGAACTCAAGACCGGCGAAACCATCGTTGTCGACAACCCGTCGAAGCTGCCTGATGTTTCGGCTGTCACGGACTTCCGCGAGCCGATCGTCACCGCGACCATCCTGGTGCCGCAGGAGCATCTGGGCAACGTCATCACCCTGTGCATCGAGAAGCGTGGCGTGCAGCGCGACATGCAGTTCCTCGGCAGCCAGGTGCAGGTGCGTTATGACATGCCGATGAACGAAGTGGTGCTGGACTTCTTCGACCGCCTGAAGTCGACCAGCCGCGGCTATGCTTCGCTGGACTATCATTTCGATCGCTATCAGTCGGCCAACCTGGTCAAGCTGGATGTACTGATCAACGGCGACAAGGTCGATGCCCTGGCATTGATCGTGCACCGCGACAACGCGGCCTATAAAGGCCGTGCGTTGACCGAGAAGATGAAGGAACTGATCCCTCGGCAGATGTTCGATGTGGCGATCCAGGCAGCCATTGGCGGCCAGATCATCGCGCGGACAACCGTCAAGGCGCTCAGAAAGAACGTACTGGCCAAGTGCTACGGTGGTGACGTCAGCC
The DNA here is from genome assembly GCF_047456185.1 of Pseudomonas sp. BNK-30. Classification (NCBI taxonomy): domain Bacteria; kingdom Pseudomonadati; phylum Pseudomonadota; class Gammaproteobacteria; order Pseudomonadales; family Pseudomonadaceae; genus Pseudomonas; species Pseudomonas sp. BNK-30. Next base: position 3,634,415 of record NZ_CP179904.1, on the reverse strand, counting down.
GTAAGAAAAAGCTGCTGGAGAAGCAGAAGGCCGGTAAGAAACGCATGAAACAGGTGGGCAACGTGGAGATTCCACAAGAAGCCTTCCTCGCCGTGCTCAGGTTGGATAGCTAGGTCCTATGTCGCTAAATTTCCCGCTGTTGCTAGTCATCGCCGTAGCCGTTTGCGGTCTGTTGGGCTTGATCGACCTGCTGTTCCTGGCCCCGCGCCGGCGGGCGGCAGTCGCCAACTACCAGGGTAGCGTCACCCAGCCAGAAATGGCCGTGGTCGAGCGCCTGAACAAGGAACCGCTGCTGGTCGAGTACGGCAAGTCGTTCTTCCCGGTGCTGTTCATCGTACTGGTGCTGCGCTCGTTCCTGGTAGAGCCGTTCCAGATCCCCTCGGGGTCGATGAAACCGACCCTGGAAGTGGGCGACTTCATCCTGGTGAACAAGTTCTCGTACGGCATTCGCCTGCCGGTGATCGACAAGAAGGTCATCGAGGTGGGTGACCCGCAACGCGGTGATGTGATGGTGTTCCGCTACCCAAGCGACCCGAACGTCAACTACATCAAGCGTGTGGTGGGCCTGCCAGGTGACCAGATCCGCTACACCAGCGACAAGCGGTTGTTCGTCAATGGCCAGCCCATTGCCGAGCAATTGGTCGGCGCCGAGCCCGGCACCCTGGGCAGCGCCGAGCTGTACAAGGAAAAGCTGGGCGAAGCCGAGCACCTGATCCGCAAGGAAATGACCCGTTATCGCATGCCGCCGGACCAGCAGTGGACCGTGCCGGCCGGCCATTACTTCATGATGGGCGACAACCGCGACAACTCCAACGACAGCCGTTACTGGGATGACCCGAACATTCCCAAGGAACTGCACGGCATGGTTCCGGACCGGAACATCGTCGGCAAGGCCTTCGCGGTCTGGATGAGCTGGCCAGAGCCCAAGCTCAGCCACTTGCCCAACCTGTCGCGGGTCGGCCTGATCCATTGATACCCTTCGGCGCTGTCCAGCAGACAGCGCCGAATGCATTTCTGACATAGGCTGTGTTCTCAGGGATCGAGAGATTCGTCGCTCGCCGCGACGGGCCACAGCCAAACAGTCTTTCAGGATGTTGATTTGAACAACGCGTTGAACAACCAACGGGTGGCTGCATGAGTGCTTCCCTTGCCCGTCTCGAGCGCAAGCTCGGTTACACCTTCAAAGACCAGGACCAGATGGTGCTGGCCCTGACCCATCGCAGCTACGCCGGGCGCAACAATGAGCGCCTGGAGTTTCTCGGCGATGCCATTCTGAACTTCGTGGCCGGCGAGGCGCTGTTCGAGCGCTTCCCGCAGGCCCGCGAAGGCCAGCTGTCGCGCTTGCGTGCGCGCTTGGTCAAGGGCGAAACCCTGGCCCGGCTGGCCCGCGGTTTCGACCTGGGTGAGTACCTGCGCCTGGGCTCCGGTGAGCTCAAGAGCGGCGGTTTCCGCCGCGAGTCGATCCTGGCCGATGCCCTCGAAGCCCTGATCGGCGCCATCTACCTTGATGCCGACATGCAGACCGCCCGCGAGCGCGTGCTGGCCTGGCTGACCGACGAGTTCGAAAGCCTGACCCTTGTCGACACCAACAAAGACCCGAAAACACGCCTGCAGGAGTTTCTGCAGTCGCGTAGCTGTGAGCTGCCTCGCTACGAGGTGGTGGACATCCAGGGCGAACCGCACTGCCGTACCTTCTTCGTCGAATGCGAAGTGGTGCTGCTGAACAACAAGAGCCGTGGCCAGGGCGTGAGCCGGCGTATTGCCGAGCAAGTCGCTGCCGCCGCCGCATTGATCGCCCTGGGCGTGGAGAATGGCAATGACTGAGAACAATCCGACCCGCTGCGGTTACGTGGCCATCGTCGGCCGCCCCAACGTGGGCAAGTCGACCTTGCTCAACCATATCCTCGGCCAGAAGCTGGCGATCACCTCGCGCAAGCCACAGACTACCCGCCACAACATGCTCGGCATCAAGACCGAGGGTGATGTGCAGGCCATCTACGTCGACACCCCCGGCATGCACAAGGCCAACGACAAGGCCTTGAACCGCTACATGAACCGCAATGCCTCGGCGGCCCTGAAGGACGTCGATGTGGTGATTTTCGTGGTCGACCGTACGCGCTGGACCGATGAGGACCAACTGGTGCTCGAACGCGTTCAGTACGTGACCGGCCCGCTGATCATTGCAGTCAACAAAACCGACCGCATGGACGAAAAAGCCGAGCTGATCCCGCACCTGCAGTGGCTGCAGGAGCAACTGCCCAATGCCGAGGTCGTACCCATCTCTGCCCAGCAGGGGCACAATCTGGACGCGCTCGAGGCGCTGATTGCCAAGCACCTGCCGGAGAATGATCACTTCTTCCCGGAAGACCAGATCACCGACCGCAGCAGCCGCTTCCTGGCCGCTGAACTGGTGCGCGAGAAAATCATGCGCCAGCTGGGTGCGGAATTGCCGTACCAGATCACCGTGGAGATCGAGGAGTTCAAGCAGCAGGGCCATGTGCTGCACATCCATGCGTTGATCCTGGTGGAGCGTGACGGCCAGAAGAAGATCATCATTGGCGACAAGGGCGAGCGCATCAAGCGCATTGGCTCCGACGCGCGCAAGGACATGGAAACCCTGTTCGACGCCAAGGTCATGCTCAACCTCTGGGTCAAGGTCAAAGGCGGCTGGTCCGATGACGAGCGTGCACTGCGCTCGCTGGGCTACGGCGACCTGTAACCCCTCCAGCGGCCCGGATCTCTCCGGGCCGCTCTGCTTTCAGGCCACACTTCATGGAACAACCTGTCGGCCAGCCGGCCTACGTGCTGCACAGCCGTGCCTACAAGGAAACCAGCGCGCTGGTGGACTTCTTCACGCCGCAGGGGCGCGTGCGCGCGGTGTTGCGCCGTGCAAGGGGCAAGGGTGGCAGCCTGGTGCGGCCGTTCGTGCCGCTGGAAGTGGAACTGCGCGGCCGCAGTGAGCTAAAAAACGTCGGGCGCCTGGACAGCATGGGCATCGCGGCCTGGCTGCACGGCGATGCACTGTTCAGCGGCCTCTACCTCAATGAACTGCTGATGCGCCTGCTACCTGCCGAAGCACCACAACCGGAACTGTTCGAGCACTACGCTCTGACCTTGCAGGCCCTGGCCGCCGGGCGCCCGCTGGAGCCACTGCTGCGTTCCTTCGAATGGCGGCTGCTGGAAGACCTGGGTTACGCCTTTGCGCTTGACCACGACGTCAGCGACGAGCCGATCGAGGCCGACGGGCTGTACCGCTTGCAGGTCGATGCCGGCCTTGAACGCGTTTACCTGGTTCAGCCTGGCTTGTTCAATGGCGCCGAACTGTTGGCCCTCGCCCAGGCCGACTGGGATGCACCTGGTGCGCTGCTCGCGGCCAAGCGCCTGATGCGTCAGGCGTTGGCGGTCCATCTGGGGCCAAAACCGCTGGTCAGCCGGGAACTGTTTCGCAAGCGCTGAGCTCGTCGTATGCTGTGGGGCTAAATCTTCAGGAGAGCCTTTCGTGACTCACAGCAACCGCATGCTTCTCGGCGTCAACATCGACCACGTGGCTACCTTGCGCCAGGCCCGCGGCACACGCTATCCGGACCCGGTCAAGGCTGCGCTGGATGCCGAGGAAGCAGGCGCCGATGGCATCACCGTGCACTTGCGCGAAGACCGCCGGCACATCCAGGAGCGCGATGTGGTGCTGCTCAAGGACGTGCTGCAAACCCGCATGAACTTCGAGATGGGCGTCACTGAAGAGATGATGGTGTTCGCCGAAAAGATTCGCCCGGCGCATATCTGTCTGGTACCTGAAACACGCCAGGAACTGACCACCGAGGGCGGCCTCGATGTGGCTGGGCAGGAGGCACGCATCAAGGCTGCGGTAGAGCGCCTGTCGCGCACTGGCGCCGAAGTGTCGCTGTTCATCGACGCCGACGAGCGGCAGATCGAAGCCTCGCGCCGTGTGGGTGCCCCGGCCATCGAGCTGCATACCGGTCGTTATGCCGATGCCCAGACGCCGACTGAGGTGGCTGAGGAGCTCAAGCGGATCGTCGACGGCGTCGCATTTGGCGTCGGTCAGGGGCTGATCGTCAATGCCGGGCATGGCCTGCATTACCACAATGTCGAGGCGGTGGCGGCAATCAAGGGCATCAATGAATTGAACATTGGCCACGCTTTGGTGGCCCATGCACTGTTCGTAGGTTTCAAGGCGGCGGTGGCAGAGATGAAGGCGCTGATCGTCGCAGCTTCGCGCTGATCATCTGCGCTGCGTTATGCAGGCGGCCAATCGCCGGCAAGCCGGCCCCCACAGGTACAGCGCAGGCCTCAAGAGCTGCGCTGTACCTGTGGGGCCTTTTCATTTGCGCGCCAACAACGTGGCGCGGCGTGGGGCGGGCAACCCCTCGATGGTCTTGCTATGGTCGTTCGGGTCGAGGAAGTCCCCCAGCGACTGGTAGCGCATCCATTCGGTGCTGCGCTGCTCCTCGACGCTGGTCACACTGACATCCACGCAGCGCACATCGCTGAAACCCGCACGGCGCAACCAGCGCTCCAGCGCCGGGACCGACGGCAGATACCAGACATTGCGCATCTGCGCGTAGCGGTCTTCAGGCACCAGTACCTGCTGCTCGTCGCCCTCGACCACTAGCGTCTCCAGTACCAGCTCACCCCCTTTGACCAGGCAGTCCTTGAGCGCCAGCAGGTGCTCGATGGGGGAGCGGCGATGGTAGAACACCCCCATGGAAAACACCGTGTCGAAACCTTCCAGGCTGGCTGGCAGTTCCTCCAGCGCAAACGGCAGGTGCCAGGCCGGCAAGTCGGGCAGGTACCGCTGCACGGCCTGGAACTGGCAGAAGAACAGCCAGTTGGGGTCAACCCCGATGACCATGTCGGCGCCTGCACCGAGCATGCGCCATTGGTAATAGCCGTTGCCGCAACCGACATCGAGCACACGCTTGCCCTGCAGGTCCAGGTGCGGTGCCACGCGCGACCACTTCCAGTCCGAGCGCCACTCAGTGTCGACATGCACGCCGAACAGGTCGAACGGCCCTTTGCGCCAGGGCGCCAGGCCCATCAGGGCCTGGCGCATCTGCGCGCGGGTGGCGTCGTCGCAGTCACAGTCCAGACGCAGGCCGTCGGCCAGGTCGATTTCGCTTGGCTGCAGTGCCGGCAAGGCGTCCAGCGCACCGCGCCAGCGCTCGAGATCGCCGTGGCCTTTCTCCAGCTTGGCTTGAAGTTGTGCTTGCAGGCCTTGCGACCATAAAGCCAGTGGGGTGCCCGCCAGGCGGCGGACGAGGGGGGACAGATCGATCATGGCAGGGCTATCAGCGAGGCGAAATTAAGGCATTGGAACCAAGGCACCACCTTGCTGAAACCCGCCGCGCGCAGGCGCTCGGTGTGGGTGTGCAGGGTGTCGGGTTTCATCACGTTCTCGATGGCGCTGCGCTTCTGGGCGATTTCCAGTTCGCTGTAGCCATTGGCACGCTTGAAGTCCAGGTGCAGTTCATTGAGCAGGGTCTGCTCCTGGTCATCGGCGAAATGCAGTTTCTCCGAGAGGATCAGCGCGCCACCGGGCAGCAATGCCTGACGGATGCGGCCGAGCAACGCCAGGCGCTGTTCAGGGGCGATGAACTGCAGGGTGAAGTTCATCGCCACCACCGAGGCAGGCTCGAAGGGCAGGGCCAGGATGTCGGCGTCCAGTACCTGAACCGGCAGCAGTTCCTGGAACATCGAGTCCTGCGCGGTGAGGTACTGGCGGCAACGTTCGACCATGGCCGCGGAGTTGTCCACCGCGATCACCCGGCAGCCCTCGCTGCGCACATGGCGGCGCAGCGACTGGGTAACGGCGCCAAGGGACGCGCCGAGGTCATACAGGGCGGTATTGGGCTGGGCGAAGCGCGCCGCGAGCACACCAAGGTTCTCGACGATGGTCGGGTAACCGGGCACCGAGCGCTTGATCATGTCCGGGAACACGCGCACCACGTCTTCGTTGAACACGAAGTCGGGAACTTGCTCCAGAGGCTGGGCGAAAAGGCGGTCGGGTTGTTTGCTCACGGTGAATCCAGGCGGCTGACAATTGGCAGGGCCGGCATTCTAGCCAAACCGCGCCAAGGATGCATGGTCGGCTGACCAGCGCTGTGCGTTCAGTTGACCTGCACCGCGCAGTCGAAGGTCTGTACAGGCCGAACTTCCGGGGCCCAGGGCTGCTGGTAGACCAGCACCAGATGGCCTTCGCCTGCGGCACGGGCTTCGAAGCGCCAGGTGGAAATGCCCGCGCTGCCGACGATGCCGGCTTCCTCGGGGGCGCTGTAGACCTCGGGGCCGAGGCTGCGCAAGATGTTCGAGGCCGGGTTCTGCACCAGCCAGCGGTAGCCGGTGGAGGGGTTGCTGGGCAGGGTCAGGGTGAGCGCCTGGCCGACCTGCATGCGCTTGGGGCATTCGCTCTCAGCGTCCAGTTCGACGGTTTGCCTGGGCTGCTGGGCGCAGGCGGTAAGCAGGACGAGGCTCAGGGGAACGAGCAGACGAGGGACAGTCATGGTAGCTCCAGAGGCTGGCGAAGGCCTGAGGATAACCGATGATAGATGGGTTTTGTGCTATCAGTGCCGCCCTCATCGCCGGCTTGCCGGCGATGAGGGCGTTGCGGGTCAGAACAGCACTTTAGCCACGTCGGCAAAGCGCTTGGCAAAGTGCACGGTCAGCCCTTCACGCAAGTACTCAGGCAATTCTTCGAAGTCCCCGCGGTTGGGCTCGGGCAGGATGAGTTCGAAAATCTTCTGCCGCCGCGCTGCGATGACCTTCTCGCGCACACCACCAATCGGCAGTACCTGGCCGGTGAGGGTCAGCTCGCCGGTCATGGCCACCCCTTTTTTCGGTGCCTGGTCACGGGCCAGCGACAGCAGTGCGCTGGCCATGGTGATACCGGCGCTCGGCCCATCCTTGGGCGTGGCGCCTTCTGGCACGTGCAGGTGAATGAAGGCTTCGTTGAAGAAAGCCGGATCACCACCAAATTGCTTGAGGTTGGAGCTGACGTAGCTGTAGGCGATCTCGGCAGATTCCTTCATCACGTCACCCAGCTTGCCGGTGAGCTTGAAGCCGCGATTGAGCGTGTGGATGCGGGTTGCCTCGATCGGCAATGTCGCGCCACCCATGCTGGTCCAGGCAAGGCCGGTAATCACGCCTTTGCCTGCCAGCACCTGTTCACTGCGGAACACGGGTATGCCGAGTGCGGCCTCCAGGTCCTTGGTGCCGATCTTGAGCTTGGCATCCGGGGCTTCGAGCAGCTTGACCACGGCCTTGCGCACCAGTTTGCCCAGCTGTTTTTCCAGCTGGCGTACACCGGCTTCGCGGGCATAGCCCTCGATCACGGCGCGCAGGGCGCTATCGCTGATGGCCAGGCTGGTCTTGGCCACGCCGGCCTTTGCCAGCTGTTTGGGCCACAGGTGACGCTTGGCGATGGCCAGTTTCTCTTCGGTGATGTAGCCGGAGAGGCGGATCACTTCCATACGGTCGAGCAGAGGGCCGGGGATCGAGTCCAGCGTGTTGGCGGTACACACGAACAGCACCTTGGACAGGTCCAGGCGCAGGTCCAGGTAATGGTCGAGGAAGTCGACGTTCTGTTCGGGGTCCAGGGTTTCCAGCAGCGCCGAGGCCGGGTCGCCCTGGTAGCTCTGGCCCATCTTGTCGATTTCGTCGAGCATGATCACCGGGTTCATCACCTCGACATCCTTCAGCGCCTGCACCAGCTTGCCTGGTTGGGCGCCGATGTAGGTGCGCCGGTGCCCCTTGATCTCGGCCTCGTCGCGCATGCCGCCGACGCTGAACCGGTAGAACGGGCGCCCAAGCGATTCGGCGATGGACTTGCCGATGCTGGTCTTGCCCACGCCTGGCGGGCCCACCAGCAGCACGATCGAACCACTGATCTCGCCCTTCCAGGCGCCCACGGCGAGGAACTCCAGGATGCGTTCCTTGATGTCATCGAGGCCCGCGTGATGCTGGTCGAGCACCTTGCGCGCATGCTTGAGGTCGAGCTTGTCCTTGCCATATACACCCCAGGGCAGCGCACTGGCCCAATCCAGGTAGTTGCGGGTGACGGCGTATTCGGGGGAGCCGGTTTCAAGAATGGCCAGCTTGGCCATTTCTTCATCGATGCGCTTTTTTGCCTGCTCCGGCAGGGTCTTGCCTTGCAGGCGCTGTTGGAACTGTTCGAGGTCGGCACTGCGGTCGTCCTTGGTCAGGCCAAGCTCCTGCTGGATGACCTTGAGCTGTTCCTTGAGGAAGAATTCGCGCTGGTGCTCGCCGATCTGCCGGTTGACCTCGGCGGAAATCTCATTCTGCAGGCGCGCAACTTCGACCTCTTTGCGCAGCATCGGCAGGACCTTTTCCATACGCTTGAGCATGGGCACGCAATCGAGCACTTCCTGCAACTGGTTGCCGGTGGCCGAGGTAAGTGCGGCGGCAAAGTCGGTCAGTGGCGATGGGTCGTTGGGACTGAAGCGGTTGAGGTAGTTCTTCAGCTCCTCGCTGTACAGCGGGTTGAGCGGCAGTAGTTCCTTGATCGCATTGATCAGGGCCATGCCGTAGGCCTTGACCTCGTCGGTCGGCTCGCTTGGCTGGCGTGGGTATTCGACTTCGACCAGATAGGGCGGGCGATGGTGCTTGAGCCAGGTGCGGATGCGTACACGGGTCAGGCCCTGGGCGACGAACTGCAGCTTGCCGTTTTCGCGGCTGGCATGGTGCACCTTGACCAGGGTGCCGTACTCCGGCAAGGCCGCAGTGTCGAAATGGCGGTGGTCTTCGGGAGGGGTGTCCATGAAGAACAGGGCCAGGCAGTGGTCCGGTGTCTTGGCCACCAGGTCGAGGGTTTCGGCCCAAGGCTCTTCGTTGACGATGACCGGCAGTACTTGTGCTGGGAAGAACGGGCGGTTGTGGATCGGAATCACGTAGACCTTGTCCGGCAATTGCTGGCCGGGCAGGGCGAGGGCGTGGCCGGTTTGGGCCTGACCATCAAGGTGTTCGATTTCGCTGTTTTCGTCGGGTTGTTCCGGAAAATCCTGCTGGTCGCTCATGGGGCACCTGCGTGAATGGCTATGGTGCTTAGATGGGGCGCGGGGGAATGGGTTTCAAGCTTCAAGCTGCAAGCTTCAAGCCGCAAGAAAAAAGCGGGACCTCGCAGGCCCCGCTTTCGCTTGTAGCTTGCCGCTTAGTCGGCGAGTTTGTAAGCGATGATGTAATCGCCCATTTTGGTGCCCAGCGAACCGTGGCCGCCGGCGACGATCAGCACGTACTGCTTGCCGTCCTTGCCGGTGTAGGTCATCGGCGTGGCTTGGCCGCCCGCTGGCAGGCGGGCTTTCCACAGCTCCTTGCCATTGTTCACGTCATAAGCACGCAGGTACTGGTCCAGAGTGCCGCTGAGGAAGCCGACACCACCGGCAGTGACGATCGAGCCGCCCATGCTCGGCACGCCTACCGGCATGCCGATCGGTATCGGCGTGCTGTCACGGGTGGTGCCGTTCTTGCGCTTCCACACCACTTTGTTGGTGAACAGGTCGATGGCCGCCACGTAACCCCAGGCCGGTGCCTGGCACGGCACGCCCAGCGGCGACATGAACGGGTGCATGATCACGGCGTAAGGCGCGCCGGTGTTGGGCTGCACGCCGCTGGTTTCGCTTTCGCGCTTGCTGCCGGCGGCAACCTGTTCGCGCGGCACCATCTTCGACACGAAGGCCATGTAGTTGGGCGAGGTGAACAGCAGTTGGCGCACCGGGTCGACCGAGACGCCGCCCCAGTTGAACACACCCACGTTGCCTGGGTAGACCAGCGAGCCTTGCTCGGACGGCGGGGTGTACTGGCCCTCATAGCGCAGTTCGCGGAACTGGATGCGGCACAGCATCTGGTCGAACGGTGTGGCACCCCACATGGCCTGTTCGGTCAGGTCCGGGCCGAGCAGATTGAGGTCGGAGCGGGCCTGGGTCGGTGCAGTGTGGTCACCCTTGACCGCACCTTGCGGTACCGGGATCTCGCGGATCGGCACGATGGGGGTACCGTCGCGGCGGTCGAGCACGTACAGGCTGCCCTGCTTGGTCGGTACGATGATCGCAGGCTTGACGCCTTCCTTGGTCTTCAGATGAACCAGGGTGGGCTGGCTGCCAACGTCCATGTCCCACAGGTCGTGGTGGGTGAACTGGTAGTTCCAGCGCGCCTTGCCGGTAGCAAGGTCCAGGGCGACCACGCCTGCGCTGTACTTCTCCGCACCCGGGGTACGGTTGGCGCCATACTGGTCGGGTGTCTGGTTGCCCAGCGGCAGGTAGACCATGCCCAGGTCTTCATCGACGCTGGCCAGCGACCACATGTTGGCCGAGTTGCGGCTGTAGGTCTTGCCAGGGGCCAGTGGCTGGGTATCTTCGGGGTTGTTGCTGTCCCAGTTCCAGACCAGGCGGCCATCGTGCACGTCATAGGCGCGGATCACGCCGGAAGGCTCGTTGGTCGACTCGTTGTCGGTGACATGGCCGCCGATGATCACCAGGCTGCGGGTGACCGCCACCGGCGAGGTGGAGTAATAACCGCCGGCGGTGAACGGGCCGATACCGGTGGTCAGGTCGATCGCGCCCTGGTTGGCGAAGCCTTCGCAGACCTTGCCGTTGTCGGCATTGATGGCGATCAGGCGGGCGTCGGCAGTCGGCAGGTAGAGGCGGCGCGGGCAGGCTTGGGCCACGGCTTGGCCTGCGTCGGAGACTTTCGGTGCCGGGCTGCCGTCGCGGCTGACGTAGTTGTTCTCGTCATAGTACGAAACGCCGCGGCAGGTCATGTGGGCGAAGCCCTTGAACGTACCCACCGGGGTCTTGATCTGCGGGTCGTAGCGCCAGATCTCGGCACCGGTGTCCGGGTCCAGGGCCAGCACCTTGCTGTGGGCGGTGCAGGCATAGAGCATGCCGTTGGCCTTCAGCGGGGTGTTTTCGTTGGTCAACTCGACCGGGTCGTTGTCCGTTGGCAGGTCACCGGTGCGGATGCGCCAGGCTTCTTCCAGGCGGTAGGCATTCTGCGGGGTGATCTGGCGCAGCGGCGAATAACGGTCACCATGCTCGGTGCGGCCATAGGCTTGCCAGTCGCCGTCGGGCATGGCCGGTGCGGCACTGCCCATTTCGCTGTTGTCGCGGCCCAGTTCGCCAAACACTTCGCCCGGGTGGGTGAACTGGCTGCCCAGCGCGCAAGCGCCAGAGGCGATCACGGCAATGCTGAGCAGGGCGGTATTGGCCTTGTTGCCCGGGCCGGTCAGCGGGCGGCGTGCCCAAGGCAGCAGCAGCACAACGCCGATGGCGAACCAGATGGCCAGGCGTGGTACCAGTTGCCACCAGTCCAGGCCCACTTCCAGCAGTGCCCATGCCGTGCTGCCCAGCAGCACCAGGCCGTACAGGCCCAGGGCAAGTCGGCGCTGAGCCAGCAGCAGTGCGCCCGAAACGGCAAAGCCGATACCGGCGATCAGGTAATACAGCGACCCGCCGAGCTGGCTGAGCTTGATGCCGCCCGCCAGCAAGGCCAGGCCCATCAATAGCAGCAGTACGCCCATCAGGCGCGGTAGCCAGCGGCTTCCATTCTTGGCACCGTCAGTGCTCATCGTATGTTCTCCGTTAGGTGAAGGGTTGTCAGAAAGTGCTTTGGATCTTCAGGCCGCCGATCAGGGCGTCGTCCACCTGCGACACCCCGCCCGGATGGCGGATGTACTGCAGGTTCGGGCGCACCGTGAGCCAGTCGGCCAGGTGAATGCCGTAATAGAGTTCAGCGCTGTACTCGGTGTCCTGCACGGGCAGGAAACCCGGATTGTCGTAGTCGTCGAGGCCGGCCGCCTGGTTGGCCAGGCGGGCGTTCTTGCGGTAGGCGGGGTTGACGTGCACGCGGGCGAGGGCGAAACCGATGTCGTCCTTGGCGCGGGCATCGAAGGGGCCCTTGTATACCAGTCCTGCCTGCACATAGTTGTCGATGGCATTGGTCTTCTTGTCGTGCATTGTGGCGTTGGCGAACAGGCTCAGGCCGCGCGACTGGTCAGTGGCCAGCGAGGTAACCTGCTGCTGGGCGCCGATCCACAGGCCGTGCTTGCTCGAACTGCTACGGTAGGTGGCGCCACTGATGGCGGCCGGCTGGCCGTTGCTGTCCTTCAGAACATCCTGTGCCTTGGCATTACTGTAGTAGTACCCGGCGCGATATTCCCCTTTCAGGCCATTGACCCGCGGGCTCCACACCAGTTCGATCGGCATTACCGCACCCTGGGTACCGCTGCCGCTGAGTTTGAAACCGTTGCCGGATTCGAGGTTGGAGGGGTTCTGCTCGAACACCCCGACCTGAGCATAGAGGGCGTCGTTTATGTTGTAGCGCACACGTAGCGCCCACTGGCTGACCGGCCAGTTGTACCAGATGCCCCCGACCCAGTTGCCCACCTGCGAGCCGCAGAAGGCCAGGTTCTGGAAGTCGCAGGGGAAACTGTTGAAGTCCTCGCCTTCACCGAAGCGGCCGAATTTCACGTTCAGGGCGCCATCGAAGTATTTCTGCCTGATCCACATCTGGGTCAGCCGCCAGGTTTCACCCCGGCCCCAGACTTCCTGGGCCGAAGTGAAGCCGCCGACCCGCGGGTCGTTGATGCGGTCGTTGCTGATGTTGTCCCCGTGGCGTTCGGTGATGGTCAGCTGCAGTTCGGTGTCTTGCCAGCCAAGGATCTTTTCCAGGTCCAGGTGGCTGCCAAAGGTGAACTGGTCGCTGTAACGCGCGGTGCGGTCATGGTCGTAACCGCCGTGTAGGTTGCTGCCCATCTCGCCGGTGTAGCCAAGGGTGAAGTCGTAGCCTTTTTCCAGCAGCTCGCTGCGGGTGCCGCCCCAGTCACCAAGCATCCACGGTGAGTCGCTGGCGAACATTTCACTGGCGCTGGTGGTGGACGAAAAACAGGCGGCCAAGGCAATCAGGGCGGTGCCGGTGTAGCGAATGTTGGGCAGTAAGAACATGAGATAGCGCTATCTTTTGATTGTCGAAAAAACGGCAAGCGCACCGATGAGCGAGCTCTTCGATGGAAATGGCGACAGGAAAGGTGAGTGAAGCGATTCAGCTTGCGGCGGGGAGGATATAGGGGAAGTTGTAAGAAAAAAAGACAAATTGTCGCAGTTGATTGTTACGCCCACGGTAACAGTGCGGGAATGGGGCGCACAGCGCCCCTTGAAGATCAGAAGGTCGTGCGCAGGCCTACTTCCACACTACGCCCCGGCGCCGGTGCGATATCGCGCAGAATCGAGCTGGCGTAACGCACGGTCTGATCCGTCAGGTTCTCACCGCGCACGAACGCCAGCCACTGGCTCTGGCCGATATCGAAGCGATAACCCACACTCGCTCCCAGGGTGGTGTAACCATCGGTGCTGGTCTCATTCGCCGGCTTGCGATGCTGCGACGCGGCATGCTGCACATCAACGCGTGCCTGCCAACGGTCCAGCTCCCAGACCAGTCCGCTGTTCAGCCGCAAAGGCGCAATGCGCGGCAGCGGCTCGCCACTGTCGAGGTTCTTGGCCCGGGTGTAGTCGCCCGAAAGCTCGAGGGCGAAACTGCCGTAGCGGTTCTCGACCAACTGCCAGCGATCCTGGGCCTCGATGCCGTAGAAACGCGCCCGCACGCCCTGGTACTGGTACTCAGGGAACCCGCCGTCGTCGTGATCGTGATCGTGGCCATGATCATCGTCGCCATGGTCGTGGTCATGGCCCTCTCGCATGTTGCCCGTGCCGATCAGGCCGATGTAGTTGCGAAAATGGCTGTAGAACACCCCGACGCTGCCCTTGTGGGTGCCATTGTCGAAGCGCAGCGCCAGGTCGGCGGAGATGGCTTTTTCCTTGTTCAGGCTGGCATCACCGACTTCATAAGCCCCGGTGGCGACGTGGGCGCCGTTGGCGTACAGCTCGTAGAAGGTCGGCGCACGTTCGGTGTAACCGACGTTGGCAGCGAGCGCCCAGACCGGGTCGAGTTGGTACACCGCCCCCGAAGACAGGCTCAAGGCGTTGAAGCTGCTGGCGCTGTCGGCAGCGACGAAGTTTTCGTTGCCTTTGGCATCCGGGTCGACGCGGGTGTGTTCCAGGCGCGCACCCAGGCTCAGGTCGAGGCGCTCGGTGGCCTGCCATTGCTCAAGCATGAACAACGCCAGGCTATCGGTATCGGTGTGCGGCACGAAGGCTTCTTCACCCAGTGCCGAGAATTCATTGCGGCTAACCTGGGCGCCGATCACGCCTTCCAGCGGGCCGATCGGTTGGTGCCTGGCCTCGATACGTGCCTCATAGCCCTTGTTCTTGAAGGTGGTGTGCACTTCGCCTTCTTCGATTTCGCTGTGCTCGTAATCGGTGTAACCGGCATCGACCTTGACCGAGCTGAAAGGGCCCTCGAGGTCACGCAGTTCGGAGGCGAAGCCGTAGTGATCCTGCTTCATGTCCAGGCGCACGCCGGACTCGGCCACCGAGCCGTAGTTACTGTCGTAGCGGCTGTAGGACAGGCCCGCATAGCCGTGATCCCAGTGGTAGGACCCGCCCACTGCGCCGCCATCCTGGCGCCCGTCGCTGTTTTCCAGGCGGTGCTTGCTGCCGGGCTCATCAGCGTCGCGCACCTTCGAGCTGCGGGCGTAGCCTGGGATGCGCAGGTCGTTGAACTGGCGGCTGTTGGCATCCAGGTGCAGGGCGAAGGTGCCGTCACCGGCTTCCAGCTTGCCGGCACTGCTGCGCGTGGTATCGGCACCGCCGTAACGCAGTTCGCCGGCACCGTGAATGCCTTCGATGGGCGCGTCGGGGATGCGGTTGTCGAAGGTATTGACCACCCCGCCGATGGCGTTGCCGCCGTAGAGCAAGGCGGCGGGGCCACGGACGATTTCGACGCGCTCGACGGTGACCGGGTCCAGTGGCACGGCATGGTCGTAAGACAGCGCCGAGGCGTCGAGGGCGCCGACGCCGTTACGCAGGATGCGGATACGGTCACCGTCCAGGCCGCGAATCACCGGGCGGCTGGCGCCTGGGCCAAACCAGGTGGAGGCGACACCGGGCTGTTTGTTGAGGGTTTCACCCAGGCTGCCGTGCTGCTGCTGCAGCAGGTCGTCGCCTTCGAGCACGGTGCTGGGGGCAGCCAGCTCGCGGTTGCCCAGTGGGTTGGCGGTGATGATCTGGGGTTCGAGTTCCACGGCCTGGCTGGGTGATGAGGCGAGCCAGAGGGCGACGGCGAGGGGAGAGAGGCGTAGGGGAGAGTACAACATGGAAAGTGACGGTCCTTGGCAGAGTCTTTTATATTGTTACTGTATAACATCACTATTTCAGCACAGAGGTTTCAGCGTTTGCCAGCGGTTTTTGTATTGACGGTGCCGCGCCCCCTTCATCACTACACTCGTGTAATGTGCGCATCTTTTTATCCGCGGGAGTACTGGCATGAGCACGGCCAACCACAACGCGCTGCACGGCAAGACCCTCGAGCAGATCCTCACCGAGCTGGTGGCGCACTACCAATGGCAGGGCCTGGCCGAGCGCGTGGATGTGCGCTGCTTCAAGAGCAACCCGACCATCAAGTCGAGCCTGACCTTCCTGCGCAAGACGCCCTGGGCCCGGGAAAAAGTCGAGCAGCTCTACGTGAAACTGCAGCGCAACGCCTGAGATGCCGCGTCATCCCTGGCTGACCCTGGCTGCAGTGCTTGGCTGGCTGGGCCTGGCTGTGCAGGTGTACCTGGTGCTGCTGGCGCGCTGGCAGGAAGCGGCGAGCCTGATCGGCGGGCTGATCAATGTGTTCGGCTATTTCACGGTGTTGACCAATACCTTGGTGGCGACGGTGCTCAGCTATGCGGCGTTCGGCAGGGAATCAGGCGCCAAGCGCTTCTTCCTGTCGCCCTCGGTAAGTTCCGCCGTGGCCGCCAGCATCGTGCTGGTGGCGCTGGCCTACAGCGTGTTGCTGCGGCATCTGTGGCAACCCGAGGGGTGGCAATGGCTGGCGGACGAACTGCTGCACGACGTGATGCCGGCACTGTACGTTGTGTATTGGTGGTTCGCCGTGCCCAAGGGGCATTTGCGGCTCTGGCACCTGGGGCCGTGGGCGCTGTACCCGGCGGTGTATTTCGGCTACGCACTGTGGCGGGGGAGTGAGATCGGGGTCTACCCGTATCCGTTCATCGACGTTGCAAGCCTTGGCTACGGGCAGGTCATGCTCAATGCCTTGGGCGTACTGGCGGGGTTCTGGGCAATTGCGCTGGTACTGCTTGGGCTCGATCGCTGGCGCGGGCGGCGGCTTGCTCGGCCTGTGCAGGCCCCTTCGCGGGTGAAACCGCGAAAGGACCGGGCCTGACGACGCACATCACTCGTCGTCCGCTGTCCCTTCTGCCCGCCAGTAGGCAGCCGCTTTGAGGGCATCTTCCGGCGCACCTTTCTCCAGCAGCAGCGCCTTGGCCTGCCGGGTCAGCGATTTCTCCAGTGCCACCCAGCTGTACAGCTTGCCCTCAGGCAAGTTCAACCCCTGCACCAGCGCCAGTAAATCCTCATCCCGCTTCACCCAGATGACTTCCACTTCAGCCTTGCTCGGCAGAGGTTGGCGCTCCTGCTCATCCTCGATCTGGATGACCGCCAGCACCCGCCGGCCTGCTGGCAGTTCTTCAAGGCGTCGCCCGATGGCCGGAATGGCTGTTTCGTCACCAATGAGCAGGTAGCTGTCGAAGATATCCGGGACCACCATCGAAGCCCGTGGCCCGGCAATGTTCAGCGTCTGCCCCGGTGCAGCCTGTGCAGCCCAGGTTGATGCAGGGCCATCGCCATGCAGGACGAAATCGATGTCCAGTTCATGATTGACCAGGTCGATGCGCCGCGGCGTGTATTCGCGCATGGTAGGCCGCGCGCCGCCGTCGCGGCCCATATTGCGGGCGTCGATGGCCTGTTGTTGTTCGGCTGTTTCGGCGAACAGCAGCTTGATGTGGTCGTCACTGCCCAGGCTGGTGAAGCCTTCCAGCTCGGCGCCTTTGAGGGTGATGCGGCGCATGCGTGGGGTGAGGTCGGTAACCCGCAGTACCTGCAGGCGGCGCTGGCGGATTTCGTGATTGACGCGGTGGATGGTGTCACTCATGGAGGTTCTCCGTGGCAGGGGCGGCCGGCCCGGCGGCGATGGCCTTGGCAGTGTCGTTGAGCAGGGTGCGGACCCGTTCGATTTCTTCCGCTGTCCAGCGGCCGCTGTGCATGTGCAGGGCATGGCGCAGGTTGCCGACCGCTTCGTGAATTTCTGGCGGGCGGTCGTGGCCACGCAGGGCGCGCTTGCTGACTTCAATGCGCATGCGCACGCCGTCCAGGGCCACGGCTTGATCAGCCAGGGCGGTGCGGCCGGCCTGGGTAATGGCGTAGAGGCGTTTGCTGCCTTGCACCTGGCCGCTGATCAGCTCTGCTTCCTCGAGAAAGTTGAGGGTGGGGTAGATAACCCCGGGGCTGGGCGTGTAGCTGCCATCGAACAAGTTCTCGATCTGGCGGATCAGGTCATAGCCGTGGCCAGGTTGCTCGGCCAGCAGCGACAGCATCAACAGCTTGAGGTCGCCGGGGGCGAATACCCTTGGACCGCGTTCACCCCGGCCGGGGCGGCGTTCGAAGGGGTCGTGGGCGGAATGTTCACGCATGGCAGCGAGGCTCCGTGTGTTTAGATATATCGTAAGATATTACTCAAGATATATCTAAACACAAGCGGTCAAATGCCGATGGTTATCATTTAAATTTTAGATGGGTCACTCGCAAGCCTCGCAACCTGCGGCGGTTTGCACGCGTTCGGATTGCCAGGCTCAAGGTACGGCATGAGGATGGGCGCCATCCCCTTGAGCACCTGCACAGGCAGCGCCGAGGTGAACTTGAACGCCTCCGCAGAGCGCCCTGGCACGAAGGCGGTCAGCGTGCCGAAGTGGTTGTCGCCGAGGAAAAACACGAAGGTGGCGGTGCGGTTCAGCGAACGCGAGCCGATCAACCGGCCCCCGGCGCCGAAGCTTTCGATGCGGTTGTCGCCTGTTCCGGTCTTGCCGCCCATCACCAGCGGGGTGCCGTCCTGCAGCTTGAAGCTGCCGGAAATACGCCGCGCCGTACCTGCGTCCACCACTTGCGACATGGCGCCTTTGAGTGCCCGGGCCACTTCCACCGGGAGAATTCGCTGGCCACGGTCGGGGTCGCTGTTCAGCCTGGTTTCGTAGGGCGTATCGGCGGCGAAGTGCAGCGTATCGATGCGCAGTGTGGGCAGGCGCACACCGTCGTTCTGAATGATGCCGACCAGCTCGGACAGAGCCGCAGGACGGTCGCCGGAGCTGCCGATGGCGGTGGCCAGTGACGGCACCAGGTGATCGAAGGGGTAACCCACGCTCTTCCAGCGCTGGTGAATATCGAGGAAGGCTTCGATTTCCACCATGGTGCGGATACGGCTGTCCCGGGCACCCTGGTGGCGGCTCTTGAACAGCCAGCCATAGACTTCCTGACGCTCGAAGCGGCTGGCGTTGACCATCTCGGTCAGCGAGGCGCTCGGGTTCCTCAGCAGGTAGCCGAGCAGCCACAGGTCCAGCGGGTGAACCTTGGCGATGTAGCCTTGGTCAGGCAGGTCATATTTGCCGGGGCCGTAGGCCTCGTACATCTCTGCCAGACGGCCATCGGTGAGCCTGTTCAGGGCGACCTTGTTTTCCTTGATATGCGCGCGAACAAATGCATTGAAGGTTTCCTGGCCAGCCGCCGGGAACAGATAGCGGTGTACTGCGGCCAGGCGCTGCGGCGTGACGCGCATGCTGTCGAGGAACGTATCCAGGCGTTGCTGGGAGGTTTTGCGCTGGTACTTCCTCCAGAAGCGCATCAGGTAGCTGGTGCCTTCCTTGTCGGCAAAGCGTGCCAGGTATTCCTGGCGGCGCGGGTCCGAATCGTCCTTGAGCAGCGGCACGCGGTTGAATGGCTGCTGGTAGGTCACGTAGCGCACCAGGTCGCGCATCAGGCGAATGAAGGGCAGGTTGATCGACTCGCGCAGGGCTTCTTTGAGGGTCGGGTTGCGCCTGTTGTCCTCCTTGCGGAAGTTGTTGAACACGTGCATGCCGCCGCCGGTGAAGAACGCTTCGCCGGTGTTGGCCGAGTACTTGCGCTCCAGGGCTGCGTCGAGCATGGCATCCAGGCTCTGGTTCTTGCTGTTCAGCGCCAGCCATTCCAGTGACCATTGGGTGATGCGATCGAGCTCGGCGACCTCGACCTTCTTCAGCTCGGCGGCGGGCATGCCAGCATACTTGTCGTGCAGTTCGGCGATGATCTGCAGATAGGTGGTGAGCACCCGCAGCTTGGCCGTCGAGCCCAGTTCAAGCTTGCTGCCTTCGTTGATGTCGAAGGGCTGGTCGGTGCTGTCAGTCTGTACCCGCACCCGTGAGCCATCGACGGTGCGTTCGAACAAGGTGAAGCTGTAGCGCACCTGGTCGGTGGTCTTGCTGGTCAGCAGGCGCTCACCGATCAGGCCGATCTGCGCAGCGAATTCAGGGTCGGAGAGGTTCTTCAGGTACTGGCTGACCTGGAGCTGAAGGTCGGCCTGCAAGGTGCTCGTTGCCGAGAGGTCAAGGCGGTCCAGGTCATACAGCGGGCGGTTGAGCATGCCTGACAGGCGGTTGCGAGCCAGGCTGATGCCTTTGTTGGTGATGATCGGAACGATGGTCGGTTGTGCCACCCAGTCGCGGTACAGCGCCTTGCTGGCCAGCGCTGCGTCGGCCAGGGCGCGCTCGATGATGCCGTTGCCAGCGAGCACGCGGATGTGCGAATCAGTGAGTTCGGCCAGTTCGACGCGGCCCTTGGTCAGGTAATGCGAGGGGCGGCGCTGGGCGATCATCAACGACAGCACCTGACGCAATGCCAAGCCACGTGCGGCCATGCTTTCGGGGTCTGTCGCGGTCGAGGTGAGGGCCTGGTTGACCTGGTCGAAATCGGCGCCGTACCACACACGCAGGCCTTCGGCCATGCCATGCACTTCACCATGGCCGGGCACCGCCGACAGCGGCACGCTGTTGAGGTAGTCGCGCACGATGCGCTGGCGTGCCTCGGTGGTATCAGGCCCGCCCTGGTAGGCGCGCACGCTGGCGGAAATCATCTGGCGGATCTTCTCGGCACCGGAGACCGTCAGGCCGTCCGGTGAATGGCGGTATTTTTCCAGCTGCGTGGCCAGCGTGCTGCCACCGGCGGACTGGCCGGGCAAGGCCAGGTATTTGGCCACCTGGCTGTAGGCGGCCTTGGCGAAGCGCGGCCAGTCGACTGCCGGGTTGTTTTTCGGGTCCTTCGGGTCCAGCAGGTCGCGGTTTTCGATGAACAGCAGGCTGTTGACCATCACCGGTGGGATTGCGGCGAAGTTCGGATACAGGTATTGCGGGTAGTTGTACTGGTACAGCGTGTCGCCGCGGCAATCGATGATCGACAATCCGGCCTGGATTTTCTCGATGTAGGGCGCGAACAGGCCGTGGTCCACGTAGTTCATCAAGGCAGGCGAAAACCGTACCTGCTCGCTGATCAGGTAGTCGCGCTTGAGCAGGCGCGGCAGGAACTCGCCCAGCGCGCTATAGCCCAGACGTTTGTCGAACGGCCCCTCGCCGGGGTAGACGATGGCGTCACTGGGCCCCGGCTGCAGTGAATAGGTAAGGGTGCTGGCCAGCTTGCTGAACTCGCGGGACTGCAGGTCGGACGTACGGAACTCGTCATAGGCGGCAAAGCCGATGGCGGTGATCGCCACCAGCAGGATCAGCAGGATCAGCCGCCACCAAAGCCGACGCTGACGTGGGGACTTTGGCTGCGGCGTGTCGGCCAGAGGTGTTTCGGGTGCTTCCGTTCTGGATGGTTCCGATTGCCACAGTGCGCCCATAGTCTTCAATCCGGCCAGGTATTTTCGTCTTGCTTGTCTGAAGCTTAGACGTTGAAGGCAGTAGGTGAAAAATTTGTAGAAAGTGCAGAAACCCCATGTGGGATATGCGCCTTTGGTGTGGGTTTCTTCTTACAACCAAGTTGCTAGGGTAGTGGGGGTGAGCCAGGAGGCAGCGGTAGGTCTGCGGGTTTCTCTCCAAATTTTGAGTTATTTATAGTGAAAAGCCCTACAGCGAGCTTCCTATACTGCTCGGCCCCTTCGCCCTGCCGGGCCGCTCTACACCGGCACACGGGCCGGCCCACAAGGCCAGCCTGGCAAGCCAACGCCACGCCTATCGGCATGGCCGGCGCTGCACGAAGGTCAAATCCAATAACAAAATGAGGTTGTATTGCTATGCCCGTCGGCAACCACCCTGCCCATGGCGAGACCGCACAAGGCGGCCCGCTCAAGCGTGAACTGGGCGAACGGCACATCCGTCTGATGGCGCTAGGCGCCTGTATCGGCGTCGGTCTTTTCCTCGGTTCGGCCAAAGCCATTGAGATGGCCGGCCCCGCGATCATGCTTTCCTACATCATCGGTGGCCTGGCGATCCTGGTGATCATGCGTGCCCTCGGCGAGATGGCCGTGCACAACCCTGTCGCCGGTTCGTTCAGCCGCTATGCCCAGGACTACCTTGGCCCGTTGGCGGGCTTTCTGACCGGTTGGAACTACTGGTTCCTGTGGCTGGTGACCTGCGTCGCGGAAATCACCGCCGTGGCCATCTACATGGGCATCTGGTTCCCGGACGTGCCACGCTGGATCTGGGCCCTGGCGGCGCTGGGCAGCATGGGCGCGGTGAACCTGATCGCGGTCAAGGCTTTCGGCGAGTTCGAATTCTGGTTTGCCTTGATCAAGATCGTCACCATCATCGCCATGGTCCTGGGCGGCATCGGCATCATCGCCTTCGGCCTGGGCAACGACGGTGTGGCAGTCGGTATCTCCAACCTGTGGAGCAATGGCGGGTTCATGCCCAATGGCGTGACCGGTGTGCTGATGTCGCTGCAGATGGTGATGTTCGCCTACCTGGGCGTGGAAATGATCGGCCTGACTGCCGGCGAAGCCCGCAACCCGCAAAAAACCATCCCGCAGGCCATTGGCTCGGTGTTTTGGCGCATTCTGCTGTTCTACGTCGGTGCCTTGTTCGTGATCCTGTCGATCTACCCGTGGAATGAAATCGGCAGCCAGGGCAGCCCGTTCGTCATGACCTTCGAGCGCCTGGGTATCAAGACAGCAGCCGGCATCATCAATTTCGTGGTGATCACTGCCGCGCTGTCGTCCTGCAACGGCGGTATCTTCAGCACCGGGCGCATGCTCTACAGCCTGGCGCAAAATGGCCAGGCGCCAGCCGTCTTTGCCCGTACTTCGAAAAACGGCGTGCCACGTAACGCGCTGCTGCTGTCCATCGGTGCCTTGCTGCTGGGGGTGCTGGCCAACTACCTGGTGCCAGAGAAGGTGTTCGTCTGGGTGACGTCGATCGCCACCTTCGGCGCGATCTGGACCTGGGTGATGATCCTGCTGGCGCAGCTCAAGTTCCGCGCCGGGCTGTCGGCCGCCGAGCGCAAGGGCTTGAAGTACCGCATGTGGCTGTGGCCGCTCAGTTCCTACCTGGCGCTGGGCTTCCTGGTGCTGGTGGTTGGCTTGATGGCGTACTTCGAGGATACCCGTGTGGCGCTGTACATTGGCCCGGCGTTCCTGGTGCTGCTGACGGTGCTGTACTACGCGTTCCGCCTGGCGCCGAAAGAACTACAGGGTGTAGCCGGTAACGCTTCCTGATGTGAGATAGCCGGGGCCGCTTTGCGGCCCTTTCGCGACACAACAGCAGATAGCGTATCCCGGTAGGAGCGGCCTTGTGTCGCGAAAGGGCTGCGCAGCAGCCCCAGGGGTCTATCAGGCCGCCACCTCACTGTGCGGCTCGAAGCTGTCCGCCCGCGCCAGCTGCCACATCCGCGAATAGAACTGCCCGTCCACCTCGCCAGTCAGCAACTCCCCCGGCTTCAAGAACACATGCATCTGCGAGAACAGCTTGATTTCGGTAGCCGACACGCGCCGCACCAAGTGCTTGGCTTCCAGTTGCGCGGGGTGTTCCAGGCCGGCCGCTGCGAGCATTTCTGCCAGGGCGCGCAAGGTGTTGTGGTGGAAGTTCACGACCCGCTGGGCTTTGTCCGGGACCACCAGCGCACGCTGGCGCAACGGGTCTTGTGTGGCCACGCCCGTGGGGCATTTGTTGGTATGGCAACTCTGCGACTGGATGCAGCCGATGGCGAACATGAAGCCGCGAGCAGAGTTGGCCCAGTCGGCACCGATGGCCAGCACGCTGGCGATGTCGAAGGCGCTGACGATCTTGCCGCTGGCGCCAAGCTTGATCTTGTCGCGCAGGTTCAGGCCGACCAGGGTGTTGTGCACGAACAGCAGCCCTTCGCGCAGCGGCACACCGATATGGTCGGTGAACTCCACCGGTGCGGCACCGGTACCACCTTCCTTGCCATCGACCACGATGAAGTCGGGCAGGATGCCTGTTTCCAGCATGGCCTTGGCGATGCCCATGAATTCCCACGGGTGGCCCAGGCAGAACTTGAAGCCCACCGGCTTGCCGCCGGACAGCTCACGGAGACGGGCGATGAACTGCATCATCTCGATGGGTGTGGAGAACGCGCTGTGGCGGGATGGCGAGATGCAGTCCTCACCCATGACAATGCCGCGGGTCTCGGCGATTTCCCGGGTGACCTTGTGCTTGGGCAGGATGCCGCCGTGGCCGGGCTTGGCGCCCTGGCTCATCTTGATCTCGATCATCCGCACCTGCGGGCTGCGCGCCTGGGCGGCAAAACGCTCGGGGTCGAAGCGCCCGTCCGCTGTGCGGCAGCCGAAGTAGCCGCTGCCCAGTTCCCACACCAGGTCGCCGCCGTGTTCGCGGTGGTAGGGGCTGATGCTGCCTTCGCCGGTGTCATGGTGGAAGTTGCCCAGCTTGGCCCCTTGGTTGAGCGCGCGGATGGCATTGGCACTCAGCGAGCCAAAGCTCATGGCGGAAATGTTGAAGATCGATGCCGAATAGGGCTGGCTGCACTGCGGTCCGCCAATGATGATCCGGAAGCTTGAGGGGTCGGCCAGCGGGGCCGGGCGCATGGAGTGGCCGATGAACTCGAAGCCAGACTCGTACACGTCGATCAGCGTACCGAAGGGCTTGTCCGACGCTTCGTTCTTGGCCCGCGCGTACACCAGCGAGCGCTGGGCGCGGGAGAAGGGCAGGGCATCGCTGTCGGCTTCCAGAAGGTACTGGCGGATCTCCGGGCGAATGCCCTCGACCAGGTAGCGGATGTTGCCCAGTATCGGGTAGTTGCGGCGTACCGCGTGGCGTTGCTGCAGCAGGTCGAACAAACCGATCAGGCTGAGCACGGCCGTAATCAGGGTGAACGGCCACAGCCATTCATGGTTCAGGAACGGCAGGCTCGCCACGGTGAACAGAACACAGGCGGCAAACACGGCATAGCGACTGAGAAGTGACAGGCTCATACGGGGTCCTTACGATGGCGCGGTCAGGCTCAGGGCCTGGGGCAAACCCCGACCATAGCCCGGTTGCGCAGCGCTGAACATGAAAATCGGGGTATCGAAAATCATTCGCGCAGCAGTTTCTGCCGCCACCGTTGCTGCTCTTCATTCGTCGCTTGCACCAGGTAGGCGTAGCGGTTGGCAACTCGCACTGCCACCGGCACGCCATCGCGGTACAACACACGATTGCCACCGGCCGCCGGCACCTTCGCTCCGGGCAGCAGCGACCCGATCAGGTTCAGTGGGTCACTGGCACTGACCACCACCAGCGCGCCCTCCATCTCGCGCCGGCGTACCTGGCGCAGCAGCCCGACCGCTTCGGGCAGGGCGAACTGCTCCCCGGCCAAGCCGGCGATGAAGCGCCCGCCGCGAATCTCGCCGCGCGCCTCAAGCCGGTGGCAGCAGCGCAGCAGCTCACGCCAGGGTGGCAGCACATCACTCTCGCGCTCCAGCAGCCGCCAGCAGATCACGCCATAGCGTCTTAACAGGGTGCGGGCGAGGTGTTCCAACCGTTGCCCGTCGTCCACTTCGGCATTGCCCCTGCGTAACAGCGCCCAGCGCCCGGCGTGCGCCATGCTGGTGGAAATCGGCGCATGGCCGCGCCGGCTGTTGCGCGATGAGCGTTTCGCCGCCGGGGTGATAAGGCTACGCAGCCCGGTAAAGCTGTCGGCACTTGCAAGGCCCGAACCGACCAATTCCTGTAACGCCGTTTCCAGCTCGCTGGGCAACAAGTGGGCTTGCTGGGTCAGTTCGTCGAAGAACAGAGCGCCATGCGCCTGCAATACCTGATGCACACGTTGCGCACGCGGGCTTAGCTCGTCCAGAGCCGGCGCAGGTACAAGGCTGCGCCACAAGCCCAGGTGTTGACGTGGCAACAGCACCAGCGGCGTACTCGCCAGCGTACTGCTCGACACTTTGCCCGCCAGGCGGCTCCAGGCGAACTGCCCGCTACGGCACGCCTCGTCGAGCCAGTGAATGCTGTAGTCCTTGATCCGTGCCGGCAGCAGCTCTGCCTCCCAGGCGCCGGCCGCGGCTGGGAAACCCTGCAACTGCTCAAGCACCTCGGCCACAGCGTGCGGCCCACGCAATTTTTCGTCGGCCGCAAGGTGCTGCCAGTCAAACACAAAGCGCATGAAGTCCTGCAGGCTTACCGGCTCGATCTCCCGGCGCAGGCGTTTGACTGTGTAGCGATGGATACGCGCCAACAGGTGGCGTTCGCACCATTGCCGTTGCACCTCACCTGGGCTGAACTGGCCGCGCAGTACGTAGCCCTCTGCTTCCAGGCGGGCCAGTGCCTGTTCGATGGCTGCCTGCGGCTTGCCCAGTGGTGCCGCGATCTGCGCCAGGGTCAGCGGGCCGTGGCCGCTCAGGCGGGCGCGCAGCAGCTCGCTCAGTGCACTGTCCGGGTCCAGGGCCTGGTCGAAGCCGGGGAGCACGTGGAGGGAGGGCTCCAGACGTGCATCCGGATACAGCGCTTGGAGCAGGCTCAGGCGCTCGCGGGCCAGCCACAGGTGTTCGTCGGGCAAGCGTAGCGCCCGGCCCGCCTTGGCCAGTTGCCTGAGCAGCAAGCCCCAGGTCGGGTTGGCTTGGACTTCGTGCTGGCTGATGGCGCCCAGGCTCATCAAGGCTTCGTGCATTTCGTCGGCGCTGCCGGGTTGCGGCCAGGCCTCTGCCTGGACAGCGCTGATGGCATCGGCGTCCAGCGCGCCCAGGTCGTCGCCACTGTGCACCTCGTTCCAGCGTCGGTTGAGTACCGCCTGGGTTCGGCGCTCCTCCAGCGGTGCATCATCAAGGAACGCATATGGCCTAGCGTTGAGGATGGCCGAGGCCAGCGGCGAGGGGGCCGGCAGGTCGCGGCTCAGCAAGCGCACCTGGCCGCTTTCCATGCGCCTCAACAGTGCCATCCAGCCCTCGCTGTCCATGGCTTCGTGCAGGCAGTCGTCGAGGGTCTGCTCGATCAGCGGGTGATCCGGGATTTGCCGTTCACCGACGATGTTTTCCAGGCAGGCGATCTGGTCGGGGAACACGGCGGCAATCAGGTCTTCGCTTTTCATTCGCTGGATCTGCGGCGCCACCTTGCGTCCGCCGACGTAGCGCGGCAAGGCCATTGCCACTGCCGCGTTCCAACGCCAGCGCACCCCGAACAAGGGCGCATCGAGCAGGGCCTGGATGAGAATGTGCTCGGCGTTGCGGCTGGACAGGTAGCGCCAGACTTCGTCCAGCTCGAAACTGTGGCTGGTCGACAGTGACAGCACGATGGCGTCCTCGCTGGCTGCCGCCTGCAATTCGAAATTGAACGTGCGGCAGAAGCGTTTGCGCAGCGCCAGGCCCCAGGCGCGGTTGATGCGGCTGCCGTAGGGCGAATGGATGATCAACTGGGTGCCACCGGATTCGTCGAAGAAGCGCTCCATCACCAGCGTGTGTTGCGAGGGCAGGGCGCCCAGCACTTCACGGGTACGCCCCAGGTAATCGAGCAGTTGGCTGGCGCAGGCCTCGTCCAGTGCATAAGTACTTTGCAGCCATGACAGCACTGGGGCAAAAGCGCCGTTACTCAGCCCCAGTTGCTCATCGAGACGTGCCTGCAGGCGGGCAACGGCGGCGGACAATTCGTCACTGCGTCCCGGCGCCTCTCCTAGCCAGAACGGAATGGTCGGCGGCAGGCCGTGGGCGTCTTCGACCCTTACCCGGCCGGGTTCCACCCGCAGGATCCGATAGGACGCATTGCCCAACTGAAAGATGTCGCCAGCAATGCTCTCCACGGCAAAGTCTTCGTTGACGCTGCCGATGTTCAGCGCCTGCGGCTCCAGCAGCACAGCGTAGTCGGCGGTTTCGGGGATGGTGCCGCCGCTGGTGAGCGCGGTCAGCTGGCTACCGCGGCGCCCGCGCAAGGTGCCGCTCACCGCGTCGCGGTGCAGGTAGGCGCTGCGAATGCCTTGGCGTCCGTTGTAGCCTTCGGCGAGCATGCTTAGCAGCGCTTGGTAGTGCTTGGTGTCCAGCTCGGTGTAGGGCGTTGCCTTGCGCAGGCAGTCGAACAATGCCTGTTCCTGCCACGGCTGGTTGCTGGTTTCGGCGACGATCTGCTGGGCCAGTACGTCCAGTGGCGCATGGGGTATGTGCAACTGCTCGAGCTCGCCCTGTTGCACACAGTCGAGCAGGGCCGTGCACTCGATCAGGTCATCCCGCGAGGTGGCGAACAGGCGCCCTTTGGGGATGCCTTCGACCTGGTGCCCGGAGCGGCCGACCCGCTGCAAGAACGCGGCGATGGAGCCTGGCGAGGCGATCTGGCAAACCAGGTCGACATCACCGATATCGATACCCAGCTCCAGGGAAGCCGTGGCGACCAGCACCTGCAACTGGCCGTTTTTCAGGCGCTGCTCCGCATCCAGGCGCAGCTCCTTGGCCAGGCTGCCGTGGTGTGCGGCCACGGCCTCTTTGCCAAGGCGGTCGCTGAGGTGGCGGGTGAGGCGTTCGGCCAGGCGCCGAGTGTTGACGAATACCAACGTGGTGCGGTGTTCACGGGCCAGAGCTGCCAGGCGATCGTAGACCAGGTTCCACACATCCGTGGCCATGACCGCGCCCAAGGGCACGGGGGGCACTTCAAGGGCAAGGTCGCGCTGGCGGGCGTGGCCGATATCGACGATTGCGCAAGGTCGTTGGTGGCCGGCCAGGAACGCGGCCACGCGCTCCACCGGGCGCTGGGTGGCAGACAACCCTATGCGCCGCAGCCCCCGCCCGGTGAGCGCTTGGAGGCGCTCCAGCGTCAGTGCCAAGTGAGCGCCGCGCTTGTTGCCGGCCAAGGCGTGAATCTCATCGACGATCACCGTGTGCACGCCGCTCAAGCCAGCGCGGCCCGAGGCAGAGCCCATCAGCACGTAGAGCGACTCAGGCGTGGTCACGAGGATGTGCGGGGCCAGTTTGCGCATGGCCGCGCGTTCTTTTTGCGGTGTGTCGCCGGTGCGTACGGCAGTGGTGATGCGCGGCGGCGTCAGCCCCTGGTCTAGCAGTGCCTGGCTGATGCCTTCGAGCGGCGCCTGCAGGTTCAGGCGAATGTCATTGGACAGTGCCTTGAGCGGCGAAACGTACACTACCTGGGTTTGCGCGGGCAGTTCGCCGTTGTGTTCAAGGCCCTCACGGAACAGCTCGTCGAGCACCGCGAGAAAGGCGCTCAAGGTTTTGCCCGAGCCGGTCGGCGCGGCCAGCAGCATCGATTGGCGGGCGTGAATCAACGGCCAGGCGCGGGCCTGGGCGTCGGTGACCGTGGCGAAATGGCGACGGAACCAGGTGCCGATGGCGGGGAGGAACAGCTCAAGCACCGGGTGCTGTTGGGCAGGCAGGTTCATGAGAAGGTTATGGAGGGTCGCTGGCAGATTGGCAAGGGACCGTTCGTCTGTGAAGCCGGCTTGCCGGCGACAGGGCTCCATGGGATCCTCACGGGCTTTTCTGAGTGAGCCTGACCATGCCCAATGTTATCCGCATCGCCGCTGCCCTGTTGATCGACCCACTGGGTCGAACCCTGCTGGTACGCAAACGTGGTACTCAGGCGTTCATGCAGCCTGGGGGCAAGATCGATGCGGGTGAAACGCCGCTGGACGCACTGGTGCGCGAACTGCATGAGGAATTAGGGTTGCGCATTGACCCTGCTCGGGCCATCCCGCTGGGCCGTTTCAGCGCACCGGCCGCCAACGAGCCCGGCTTTGAGGTGCAGGCCGAGCTGTTCCGGGTCGACAGCGCCGAGGCCGTGGTCCCGGCGGCGGAAATCGAGGAAGTGATCTGGCTGGCCGCTGACCAGGCACCGATGCCTGAGCTGGCGCCGCTGACCCGCGACCTGATACTGCCGCTCTACCGCAAGGCTCTCAGCGTACCGCGCTGACCCCATCGAGCGTGGCGAACGAGGTGTCCTTGGCGGTGAGCAGGAAGTCGCGCATGTAGGGAGCGTCGAGCATGTCGGTGCGTACTCCCGCATAGAGTGTGGCGAACAGGCCTTTCTCGCCCAGGCGCTTGCCCTTCACATACCCGCGCGAACTGTACTCATGCAGCGCCCAGTGCGGCATGCCACACACTCCGCGGCCGCTGGCCACCAGTTGCATCATCATCACCGTCAGCTCCGAGGTGCGTACGGCCGCCGGCTCGATGTCGGCTGGTTCCAGGAAGCGGGTGAAGATGTCCAGCCGGTCGCGCTCCACCGGGTAGGTGATCAGCGTCTGGTCGAGCAGGTCCTGGGGCACGATGTAAGGCTTGCTGGCCAGCGGGTGCTGGTTGGCCACGGCGAGCATGGCTTCATAGGTGAACAGCGGCACGTAAGTGATGCCGGCAAGGTCCAGTGGGTCGGAGGTCACTACCAGGTCCAGGTCGCCACGGGCGAGGGCGGGCAGCGGCGCGAATGCGAAGCCCGAAGCCAGGTCCAGCTCCACTTCCGGCCAAGCATCACGGAACTGGTCGATGGTGGGCATCAGCCATTGGAAGCAGCTGTGGCATTCGATGGCCATGTGCAGGCGCCCGGCAGTACCCCCGGCTAGGCGGGCGATGTCACGTTCCGCACCACGCAGCAGCGGCAGGGTGGCATCTGCCAGTTGCAGCAAGCGCAGGCCGGCGCTGGTGAAGCGGATAGGTTTGGTCTTGCGTGCGAACAGCGGCAGGCCCAGGCGTTCTTCAAGCTCCTTGAACTGATGCGACAGCGCCGACTGGGTCAGGTGCAGACGCTCGGCAGCCTCCACCAGGCTATCGGCCTCGCGCAGGGCATGAAGGGTTTTCAGGTGGCGGATCTCCAGCACGGCTGACTCCGAGAGCATAATTTGAGTGAACAGAGAATGAGTTGAGTTTCCCTCATGTTGGTCCCGCTGTCGACTGGACCTTGCGCCGCACCACTGGGCGGGCTTCATCAAACTGTCACGGAACTGTGGCAGCGCGCCCGAACGATTTTCATCAGACTCGCGCTCTACTGGGGATCTGCATTCTGGTGTTTCTTTCATGCGGGCTTTTTTGCTTTTTTTCTTGTTCCTTGTCAGCGTGCCGGCGAGCTTCGCCGATCAGCGTTGTGACACTCAAGTACCGGTCCAACGGGCCGAAGCAGGCGATCTGAGCCTGGTTTACCAAAGTGTCGGCGCGCCACGGGACCCGGCTTTGCTGCTGGTCATGGGCTTGGGTGGGCAACTGATCCACTGGCCGGATGATGTGGTCGAGGCCTTGTGTCGACAAGGCTTTCGGGTCATTCGCTACGACAACCGTGACGTTGGCCTGTCGCGCTGGAACCAACAGCCTCCCTCGGCCAATCTCACGGTCGAGCTGTTGCGCTACAAGTTCGGCCTGCCGGTTGCCGCGCCCTATACGCTGACCGACATGGCGGGTGACGGGCTGCGCCTGATGGACACATTGGGGATTGGTCAATTCCATGTTCTGGGTGTCAGCATGGGTGGGATGATCGCCCAGCACATGGCTGCAATGGCGCCGGAGCGGGTGCGCAGCCTGACACTGGTCATGTCCAGTTCTGGCGCTGCAGGCCTGCCGGCGCCAGCCCCAGCGCTGGTGCAGTTGCTGGCCCGGCGCAGTGCGCCGACTCGGGAAGTGGCCATCGAGCAGCAGGCCGACCTGCTGGCGGCGTTGGGCAGCCCCCAGGTGCATGATGACCGGGCCGCTTTGGTACAGCAGGCCGCGCAGGCCTATGACCGGGCGTTCAACCCTGAAGGTGCCAAGCGTCAGATCATGGCGATCCTGGCCGAGCCAAGCCGGGTAGCGCTGCTCAACCAGCTGCGCGTACCGACATTGGTGGTGCATGGGACGGCTGACCCTTTGTTGCCGGTGATGCATGGGGTGCACCTGGCGGCGCATATCCGCGGTAGCCAGCTGCGGCTGATCCCGGGGTTGGCACATCGGTTCCAGGAGCCCTTCAAGGCACCGTTGCTGGGGGCCGTGCTGCCTTACCTGCAGTCACATCGCGAGGACGTGACACATATTGCCGGGTTATGAAAGTGGCGTAGGCCTTCCTCTCGCAGACGTTCAGCCCAGCCCGTACTTTTTCACTTTGTCGAACAGCGTGGTCTTGGCCATGCCCAGCTCCTGGCTGGCCTGGCTGAGGTTGCCGCCGGTGCGTTGCAGGGCATCGCTGAGCAGATTGCGCTCGAACGCCTCTACCGCTTCGGCAAAGCCCAACCCTTGGCTGGCGCCACCGCTCGGGCCTTTCTTGAACGCTGGCAGGCCCAGGGCATAGCGCTCGGCAACGTTGCGCAGTTCCCGCACATTGCCGGGCCAGTCATGGGCCATCAGGCGCGACAGGGTCTGGCTGTCCAGTGTCGGCATGTCCCGGTCGAAGCGCAGCGCCGACTGCTGCAGGAAGTGTTCGAACAGTTGCAGGATATCTTCACGGCGCTCGCGCAGTGGCGGCAACTCCAGGGTTACCACGTTGAGGCGGTAGTACAGGTCGCTGCGGAACTGCCCACTCTGGCCGAGCTGGTCGAGGTCGGCCTTGGTTGCGGCGATCACCCGGCAGTCCACCGCAATGCTCTGGTTCGAGCCCAGGCGCTCCAGGGTGCGCTCCTGCAGTACCCGCAGCAGTTTGATCTGCAGGTTGATCGGCATGCTCTCGACTTCATCGAGGAACAAGGTACCGCCATTGGCGTGCTCGATCTTGCCGATACGGCGCTTGCCTGCGCCGGTGAAAGCGTTGGCCTCGTGGCCAAAGATTTCGCTCTCGAACAGGTTTTCCGGCAGGCCGCCACAATTGAGCGCCACAAACGGTTGGTTCTGGCGCCGGCTGAAATCGTGCAGGCAACGGGCGACCAGCTCTTTGCCGGTACCGGTCTCGCCTTCGATCAGCACGTTGGCCGAGGTGTCGGCAACGTTAGCGATCAGCTCACGCAATTGCTCCATGGCGGGCGAGCGGCCGATGATGCGGCCTTCCAGGCTGCTCTGTTCGGCCAGTTGGCGGCGCAGGGCCAGCACTTCGCGCGATAGCCCGCGCTGTTCGAGCGCGCGGCGCACCACGTCGACCAGGCGTTCCGGCGAAAAGGGCTTCTCCATGAAGTCGTAGGCACCATTGCGCATGGCGCCGACGGCCATGTCGATATCGCCATGGCCGGTGATCAGTACCACCGGCAGGCTGCGGTCGCGCGCCTTGAGGCGGTTGAGCAGTTCCAGGCCGTCGATGCCCGGCAGGCGGATGTCACTGACGACGATGCCGGCGAAGTCATCACCGATCCGTTCCAGCGCCTGTTCGGCGCTACCGACACCCTCGCAGGCGATGTCTTCCAGGGCCAGCGCCTGCTGGCAGCCGAGCAGCACATGCGGGTCGTCTTCAACGATCAGGACGGTAAGAGGCGCTTGGTTCATGGGAGCTCTGCCGATTCATTAGGGGGGGACACCAGCGGCAGGGCGAGAACGAAGGCCGTTCCGCCACTGACAGGGTGCTCGACGTTGAGGCTGCCCTTGGCGGCGGCGGCAAGGCTCGCCGACAGGGTCAGGCCCAGGCCCAGGCCGTGTTCGCCCGGTTTGGTGGTGAAGAAGGGTTCGAACAGGTGCTTGCGCGCCTCGTCATCGATGCCGTGGCCATTGTCGCGTACCCGCAGGCGGTACTTGTCGCCTTGCAACTCGCCTTCCAGCCAAAGCTCAGGTGCCGGCTGGGCAGCCATGGCGTCCAGGGCATTGCCGATCAGGTTGACCAGAATCTGCTCCAGGCGGGTCTGGTCAATGGCCAGTTGCAGGTCGTCGAACTGGCTGTGCAGCTTCAGGTGGCAGCCACTGATGCGACTGGCCAGCACCTGCAAGGTGGCCTCCACGGCCTTGGCCAGCGATGCCTGGCCGCGGTCGTCACCACGCCGGGCGAACGAACGCAGGCTGGCGGTGATGCGGCCCATGCGGTCGATCAGTTCGTTCATGGTGCGCAGGTTGGTACTGGCGGTGTCCAGCGCGCCGCGTTCGAGAAAGCGCACGGTGTTGCCGGACAGTGTCCGCAGCGCCGCCAGCGGCTGGTTGAGCTCGTGGGCGATGCTGGTGGACATCTGCCCGATGGCTGCCAATTTGCCGGCCTGAACCAGTTCGTCCTGGGCGTGGCGCAGGGTTTGCTCGGCGTGACGGCGTTCACGGATCTGCCCCTTGAGCCTTTCGTTGCTGGCGCGCAGGTCGGCGGTGCGCTCGGCAATGCGCCGCTCCAGCTGGCTGTTGGCTTCTTCGAGCGCTTCGCGTGCAGCCAGGCGGGTGGCGATCACCTTGCGCCGCTCGTTCCAGGCGATACCCAGGATCGCCAGCAGGGCGAACGCCACGCCTACCAGAATGCCTTGCACCATCGATTCGCGGCGCAGGTCCTGCAGGGGAGTGAGCAGGGTGAAATGCCAGGGGGTATCCACCAGGCGCCGGGTTTGCGCCAGGTAGGCCACCTCCTGCGCTTTGCCGTGGGCGGTTTCACTGTTGGCCGGGAAGGTCAGCTTCTCTACGCCATCGGCCAGCGTCTCGCGGGCCAGCGGCTGCAGCTCGTTCAGCGGCCACCAGTAATATTGCAGGCTGCGCGCCAGGCGCTCCTTGATCTGCGGGGTCATGGGGCGCACCGACTTCAGGCGCCGCGCCGGGTCGCTGGAGAGGATGATGATGCCGTTTTCGTCGCTGACGAACGCTTCCAGGCGGGCGCGTTGCCAGCGTTCTTCCAAGGTGTCCAGGCGCACCTTGATCACCGCCACGCCGATGATCTTGCCGTGTTCTTCCAGGCCATGGGCCAGGTAATAGCCGGCCTCGCCGGTGGTGCTGCCAATGCCGTAGAAACGGCCCGGCTCGCCGCGCACGGCGGTCTGGAAATAGGCGCGGAAGGACAGGTCTTCACCGAGGAACGAGTCGGCATCGCGCCAGTTGCTGGTGGCCTGTACCCGGCCATTGGTATCGAGCACGAAGATAGCCCGGCTGCGGCTGCGGCGGTTGAGGCCTTCGAGGTATTCGTTGACGGCCTGGCGTGAGCCGCCGTCTGGGTCGGTGAGCAGGTGCGAGACGCTGTCTTCCAGCTCCAGCAGGCTCGGCAGGTAGGTGTACTTGCTGATTTCACTCTCGACCGTACGCGCGTGCAACTCCAGCTGGCGCTCGCCGTTTTCACTAAGGGCGCGTATGCCATTGCTTTCGCTGATCAGGTAGCCAGACAGGCCCAGCCCGACCATCAGCAGGATGATCAGGGGCGGCAGCAGCAATTGGCGGATCAGGCGGGATTTCACGGCAGGCTTGGCAGGGAGAAGTAGCGAGGGGTCGCATTTCATCACAGTGGCCTTGTCACGACCAGCATCCGCTGCCCGGTGGGGCCCGGGGCAGCAGATACTGTGGCCGGCTTAGTGTTGCAGGATCTTGCTGAGGAAGTGCTGGGTGCGTTGGTCGCGGGTACCCTGGTCACCGAAGAACTCTTCCTTGGTGCAGTCTTCGATGATGCAGCCTTTGTCCATGAAGATGACCCGGTTGGCGACCTTGCGGGCAAAGCCCATCTCGTGGGTCACGCACATCATGGTCATGCCTTCGTTGGCCAGCTGCACCATCACATCCAGCACCTCGCTGACCATTTCCGGGTCCAGCGCAGAGGTCGGCTCGTCGAACAGCATGACGATCGGGTCCATGGCCAGGGCGCGGGCGATCGCCACACGTTGCTGCTGGCCACCAGAGAGCTGGCCGGGGTGCTTCTTGGCATGGGCGCTGAGGCCGACCCGTTCGAGCAGGGCCAGGCCCTTCTTGGTGGCCTCCGCTTCGCTGCGGCCCAGTACCTTGCGCTGGGCGATGGTCAGGTTCTCGGTGATGGTCAGGTGCGGGAACAGCTCGAAGTGCTGGAACACCATGCCGACCCGCGAGCGCAATTTGGGCAGGTTGGTCTTGGGGTTGGCAATCGAGGTGCCATCGACCACGATGTCGCCCTTCTGGAACGGCTCCAGGGCGTTGACGCACTTGATCAGCGTGGACTTACCCGAGCCCGAAGGGCCGCACACCACCACCACTTCACCTTTCTTGACCTCGGTGCTGCAGTCGGTCAGTACCTGGAAGTCGCCGTACCACTTGTTGACGTTCTTGATGGAAATCATACGGTGATCCTTTTTTGCAGGCGCTTGACCAGCCACGAAGCGGAGAAGCTGATGAGGAAGTAGACGACCCCGGCGAAGATCAGGAACTCATGGGAGCGCCCGATGATGTCGCCGTTGGAACGTGCCGAGTTGAGGAAGTCCACCAGGCCCACGGTGTAGACCAGCGAGGTGTCCTGGAACAGGATGATGCTCTGCTGCAGCAGCAGCGGGGTCATCTTGCGGAAGGCCTGGGGCAGGATGATCAGGCGCATGGTCTGGGCGTAGTTCATGCCCAGTGCCTGTGCCGCGCCCATCTGGCCTTTGGAGATCGACTGCACGCCGGCGCGGACGATTTCGCAAAAGTACGCGGCCTCGAACATCATGAAGGCGACCACGCAGGAGGTGAAGGCACCCACCGGGGTGTCCTCGCCGGTGATCCAGCGCAGCACGAACGGCACCGCCAGATAGAACCAGGTGATCACCAGCAGCAGCGGGATCGAGCGGAAGTAGTTGACGTAGGCACCGGCGATGTTCGAGAGCAGCTTGTTCGACGACAAGCGCATCAATGCCAGGAGTGTGCCCAGCACGATACCGCCGATCACGCCCATGACCATCAGCTTGAGGGTCATGACCATACCTTCCCAGAGGGCGGGCAGGGCCGGGATGATTTCGCTGAAATCCATTTCCATTTACTTGCCCCCCACGGAAATCAGGCCAGGCACGGCGACTTTTTTCTCGACCAGGCGCATCAGCAGCATCAGGCCCATGTTCAGGGTGAAGTAGATCAGCGTGGCCAGGGTGAACGCCTCGAACAGGTTGGCGGAAAACTCAGCGGTCTGCTTGGTCTGTGCCAGCAGCTCCATCAGGCCGATCAGCGAGGCTACCGAAGAGTTCTTGAACACGTTGAGGAACTCGGAGGTGAGCGGCGGAATGATGATCCGGTACGCTTGAGGCAACAGCACGTTGTTATAGATCTGCGGCAGGCTGAAGCCCATGGCGCGGGCGGCAGCTTCCTGACCGCGCGGCAGTGCCTGGATGCCGGTGCGTACCTGTTCGCAGACGCGGGCTGCGGTGAACAGGCCCAGGCAGATGACCACGCTGATCAATGCCGAGGTGGTCGGGTTGAGGTCCTGCTTGAACCATACCTGCAGGCCCTCAGGCAGCAGGTCTGGTACCAGGAAGTACCAGATGAACAGTTGCACCAGCAGCGGCACGTTGCGGAACAGCTCCACGTAGGCGGTTGCGATACCCGATACCAGGCGGTTCGGCACGGTACGCATGACGCCAAGGAGCGAGCCCAGCAGCAGCGCGATGATCCAGGCGGAAATGGCGATGGCGATGGTCCAGCCCAGGCCGGTGATGTACCAGTCCAGATAGGTTTCGCTGCCCACGCCGGTGGACTTGAAGAACACGCCCCAGTCCCAGTTGTAATTCATCGGGATTTCCCCTCAGACGGTTGTTTCACGGGCACCTTCGAGCATCCGGGGGCGCTTGGCGCCCTCGGATGAAAGGTTAGACACTAATGAGTGGCTTGCAGCGTTGATTCGTGCGCTTGCGCACCAGGCCACTAACTGAGGATCAGGATTTCTTCTCGTCTGCGGCCTTGTCGGTCGGCTCGGCGATCAGCTTTTTCAGTTCGTCGCTCATCGGGAACTGAAGGTTCAGGCCTTTTGGCGGAATCGGCTGCTGGAACCACTTGTCGTAGCTCTTGTTGACTTCGCCCGACTTGAAATAGCCCACGATGGCATCGTCGACGGCTTTCTTGAAGGTCTCGTCGCCCTTGCGCATCATGCAGCCATAGATCTCGTAAGACTGTGGCGTTCCGGTGATCACCCAGTCCGCAGGCTTGCGCGCTTTGGCCATTTCACCGGCCAGCAGAGCGTCGTCCATCATGAAGGCCACGGCACGGTTGCTTTCAAGCATGTTGAAGGCTTCACCGTGGTCCTTGGCGGAAATCACGTTCATCTTCATCTGCTTGTCGGCGTTCATCGCCTTGAGGATGCGCTCGGAGGTGGTGCCGGCGGTGGTCACCACGTTCTTGCCGGCCAGATCCGGGAAGTCTTTATAGGACGGCTGACCATCCTTGACCTTGGTCAGCAGGCGCGTGCCGACTTCGAAGATACCCACCGAGAAGGCGACCTGCTGCTGGCGCTCGACGTTGTTGGTGGTGGAGCCGCATTCCAGGTCGACGGTGCCGTTCTGCACCAGCGGGATACGGGTTTGCGAAGTGACCAGGTTGTAACGGACCTTGATGTCAGTACCCAGTTGTTTCTTCAGGGCTTCGACCACTGCCAGCTGGATGTCATGGGAGTAACCCACGGGTTGCGGCTTGCCAGCCAGGTAGGAAAACGGAATGGAGGAGTCACGGTGCCCCAGGGTGATGGTGCCCGACTCCTTGATCTTCTTCAGGGTGCCGGTCAGCTCCTCGGCCATGGCGGGCGAAGCGATGACTGCAGCCGCGATGGCGGCCCCCAGCAATTGACGAACGATACGCATCAAATTTTCCTCGACGTGTTTGTTTTTTTTATGGAGCCGTTGGCGGACTCTTTCGTTCAACGCATGCAGCATGAAGCGTTGTGCATTCGGCTTCCAAGTGTAGAGCATGACTCGTGCCAAGCTCTCACAATGATCATAACCCCGCGAAAAGCCTGGGCATGAACCCTATATGAAGGTTTTTGCGCAAAGCCACGTGGTCGGAACGCCGAATGAGTGCCTCTATTGCGTTCGGCAATCCGAACGGTGGGCGCCTCGCAGAGTCCGTGGCGTCAGCTTTAAATAACACCCCTGCATGAAAAGCACATGTTGAGCTTGCTGCCTCTTTATCAGGAGCTCACGCGCACACGGATCATGCGGGCGGGCAATACCGTCATCGCCGGTGAAAACATCGACGTGTTAAGCAATGCACTGGCGCAACGAGAGTTTTGGCAAGGGTTTGTGCGCAATCTCAATCCCGAGCGCTTCGAAGCCCTGGCCGCGCCGTATCATGAACAGCTGGAAGCCTATGAGCGTCAGGCTGGCGAGTCGGGTGAGCAGCAGTACCTTGAGCACGCTGCGGCATTGATGGAAGCGCTCAATAGCGAGGAACGGGCCCTTTACCTGGCATTGGCAAAAGAGGCGTATGGGCGGGAAGCCTGAGCGTAGGGCGACCGCCATGCGGTCGCCCTACAAGGTTCAGGCGGCGTTGCTGCGTGCGTTGCCCTGTGCCAGGTAGTCAGCCAGTGCGCGCTGTTCACTCTCGCTGGTGAACAGGCCCAGCTTGGTCCTGCGCCAGAGAATATCCTGACTGCTGACGGCCCATTCGGTTTGGCGCAGGTAATCGACTTCACGGGTGAAGAGGCCACCCCCAATCGCTTGGCCCAGATCCTGCGGGCCGCTCACACCTTCCAGCAATTGCCAGGTGCGGCTGCCGTAGGTTACCGCCCAGCGCTTGGCGATGTCCGGCGCGAGCCATTGATGGCGCGCAAGCAGGTCGTCGACCAGTGCCTGAGGTGTACTCATGTCTTCACCACCTGGCAGTGTGGCGCTGGCTGTCCAGCTTTTGCCCATCTGGGTGAAGAACGGCTTGAGTTCTGCCATGGCCGATTCTGCAAGCTTGCGGTATGTGGTCAGCTTGCCGCCAAACACGGACAGCAACGGCGCCTCGCCTTGGGTCGTGGACAGCGCGAGGGTGTAGTCACGCGTGACTGCGGACGGGTTGTCCGATTCGTCGTTGCACAGCGGCCGCACGCCAGAGTAGGTGTGCAGGATATCGCTGGGGCTCAACTGATGATTGAAGTGTGCGTTGACCACTTTGAGCAGATAGTCGGTTTCCTGCCCGGTGATCGCCACCTTGGCCGGATCGCCGCTGTATTCGCGATCGGTGGTGCCGATCAGGGTGAAGCGGTCCAGGTAGGGGATGCAGAAGACAATGCGTTGGTCCTCGTTCTGCAGGATGTAGGCGTGATCCCCCTCGTACAGGCGCGGCACGATGAGGTGGCTGCCCTGGATCAAGCGTATGCCGTACGGTGCATCGAGTTTGAGGTCATCCTTGATGAACCGGGCGACCCACGGACCGGCGGCGTTGACCAAGGCACGCGCGCGAATCGTCTGCAGGCTGCCGTCGGCATGCTGCAGCTCTACCTGCCACAGGCCATCGACACGTTCTGCGCGCAGGCAGCGGGTGCGGGTATGAATGTGCGCACCTTGCTCGCGTGCAGCCATGGCATTGAGTACTACCAGGCGGGCGTCGTCTACCGCGCAGTCTGCATATTCGAAACCGCGGGTGATGGCCGGCTTGAGCGGGTAGCCCGGGCCAAAGCGCAGGCTGCGCGAGGCGCCCAGGCGCTTGCGCTTGCCCAGGTGATCGTAGAGGAACAGGCCGGCACGGATCATCCAGGCCGGGCGCAGGTGCGGGCGGTGCGGCAGCACGAAGCGCATTGGTTTGACGATGTGCGGTGCCTTGGCCAGTAGCACTTCGCGCTCGGCCAGTGCCTCGCGGACCAGGCGGAATTCATAGTGTTCCAGGTAGCGCAGGCCGCCATGGATCAGCTTGCTGCTGGCCGAGGAGGTGTGCTGGGCCAAGTCGTCCTTTTCGCAGAGGAAGACCTTGAGGCCACGCCCGGCGGCGTCGGCAGCAATGCCCACGCCGTTGATGCCACCGCCGATCACGGCAAGATCATAGCAATCGGCAAGTAGGGGCTGGGACGAAACGGGCTGGGACACGGGCAAGGCCTCCTGGGGCTGTTCACATCGAATATGAACATTAATGTTCGTTTCCGAAAATACTAGCGCAACAGAACGGCCATCGCCAGTCAGTGTTTATAGAAAAAACTGATGAGATGACAATAAAATGAACAATATCGAAAATCGCGGGCCCTTCTGGACCCGCTTGCGGTTTAAACCACCTCGAGCCGGATCTTGTACTGGTTGAGCAACTCACCCAGTGCAGGGGATGGCTGCTGGTCGGTCACCAGGCAATCGACCAGGCTGATCGAGCCCAGGCGTACCATGGCGTTACGCCCGAATTTGCTGGAGTCGGCAGCCAGGATGACCTGACGGGCGTTGGCGATGATTGCTTGGGAAACCCGTACTTCCTGGTAGTCGAAGTCCAGCAGGCTACCGTCTTCATCGATACCGCTGATGCCGACCAAGGCGAAGTCGACCTTGAACTGGCTGATGAAATCGACGCTCGCCTGGCCAACCACGCCCCCGTCACGGCGTACTGTGCCGCCTGCGACCAATACTTCGAAATCATCCTTGGCGGCAAGGATCGCAGCAACGTGCAGGTTGTTGGTGATGACCTTCAGGTGGTTGTGGTTGAGCAGCGCCCGGGCAATCGATTCGGTGGTGGTGCCGATGTTGATGAACAGCGAGGCATGGTCAGGAATTTGCCGGGCCACGGCGTCGGCAATACGCTGTTTTTCGTCGCGCATCTGGTCGGCGCGCATGGCGTAAGCAGTGTTCTCGATACTCGAATCATAGGCGGCGCCACCGTGGTAGCGGCGCAGCAGATTGAGCTCGGCGAGCTGGTTGATGTCGCGACGGATGGTTTGCGGGGTGACGACGAACAGCTGCGCCATTTCTTCGATGCTGACGTAGCCGCGTTCGCGTACCAGCTCGAGGATTTGTTGTTGGCGTGGGGGCAGATTCATGGGCGGTCCTTATGGGCTGCCGGACAAATTCTGCAATGATGCCGTAGGAAAGGGACTACGGCCAGTAGGCCGTGGGGTGACGGGGGCCGCGAAGCAGCCCCTGCCCAGGGCGATCAGGCCTCGTGATCTTCCCAGTCGCGGGTACGCTCGACGGCTTTGCGCCAGCCGGCGTACAGTTTTTCCTTCTTCGCTTCATCGAGTTGCGGGCTGAACTCGCGCTCGATGATCGCCTTGTCACGCAACTCGTCCAGGCCACTCCAGAAACCACAGGCCAGGCCCGCCAGGTAAGCGGCGCCAAGGGCAGTGGTTTCGCGCATTTTCGGGCGTTCCACACAGGTGCCGAGAATGTCGGCCTGGAATTGCATGAGGAAATTGTTGGCCACCGCGCCACCGTCGACACGCAACTCGGACAGGCGTTGGCCGCAGTCCTGCTGCATGGCGTCCAGTACGTCGCGGGTCTGGTAGGCGATCGACTCCAGCGCAGCACGGATGATGTGGTCGACTTTCACCCCGCGCGTCAGGCCGAACAGCGCGCCGCGGGCGTAAGGGTCCCAGTACGGTGCGCCCAGGCCGGTGAAGGCGGGCACAAGGTAAACCCCGTTGCTGTCCTTGACCTTGCTGGCGAAGTACTCGGTGTCCAGGGCATCGTTGACGATCTTGAGTTCGTCGCGCAGCCATTGCACGGTGGAACCACCGTTGAACACTGCGCCTTCCAGGGCATAGGCCACTTCGCCACGTGGCCCGCAGGCAATGGTGGTCAGCAGGCCGTGGGAGGAGGTTACGGCTTTGTCGCCCGTGTTCATCAGCAGGAAACAACCCGTGCCATAGGTGTTCTTGGCCTGACCGGGTTCCACGCACATCTGGCCGAACAGCGCGGACTGCTGGTCACCGGCGATACCGGCAATGGCTATGCCGCTCTTGGTGTGGCCGTAGACTTCGGAAGACGGGCGCACCTGGGGCAGCATCTGGCGCGGGATGCCGAGAATGTCGAGCATCGTTTCATCCCACTGCAGGCTGTGGATGTTGAACATCAACGTGCGCGAGGCATTGGTGTAGTCGGTGACATGCACCTTGCCGCCGGAAAACTTCCAGATAAGCCAGGTATCCACGGTACCGAACAACAGTTCGCCGCGTTCGGCCCGCTCACGTACGCCCTCTACATTGTCGAGGATCCACTTGAGCTTGGTGCCGGAGAAGTACGGATCGGTGACCAGGCCGGTGGTTTCGCGAATGTATTGTTCATGCCCGTCGCGCTTGAGTTGTGCGCAGATCTCTGTACTGCGCCGGCACTGCCAGACGATGGCGTTGTACACCGGGCGGCCGGTTTCCTTGTCCCATACCACTGTGGTTTCACGCTGGTTGGTGATGCCCAGTGCGGCGACCTGCGCATGGCTGATGCCGGCCTGTGCCAAGGCTTCGACCATGGTCGCGCTCTGTGTGGCGAAGATCTCCATCGGGTCGTGTTCGACCCAGCCGGCTTGTGGATAATGCTGGGCGAACTCGCGCTGGGAGGTGCCGACCACATTGGCGTCGCGGTCAAAGATGATGGCCCGCGAGCTGGTGGTGCCCTGGTCCAGGGCGATGATGTAGTTCTTGTCCTGGGTATCTGTCATGGTCATAGGCCTTGCAAAATGAGGAAGTCAGGGCGCCAGCATCAGTTGGCTTGAGTATCGCCCTGGCGATTGCCGTTTGTCTCTGGGTTCGCGCTTGGTGCCGTCGGCAGGTTGCGGGCGATCAAGCCACGATAGGTCGCAGCACCCAGGCAAGCGCCGAAGATCGGCGCGAACACCGGAACCAGGAAATAAGGGATATCCCGACCGCCAGTGAAGGCGATTTCGCCCCAGCCGGCCAGGAAGGTCATCAGTTTGGGCCCGAAATCGCGGGCCGGGTTCATCGCAAAGCCGGTCAGCGGGCCCATGGCGCTACCGATCACGGCGATCAACAGGCCGATCAGCAGCGGTGCCATCGCACCACGGGGCAGGCCGTTGTTGTCGTCGGTCAGGGCCATGATGACCGCCATCAGGATTGCAGTGATCACCACTTCGACCAGGAACGCCTGTGCGGTGGAAAGCGAAGGGTGTGGGTAGGTGGAGAACACCGCCGCCAGTTCCAGGCTTTCGCTACTGCCGCGCAGCATGGCATGGGTTTGTTCGAAATCGAAGAACAGGTTGCTGTACAGGGTGTAGACCAGCGCCGCGCCGCAGAAGGCGCCGCAAACCTGGGCCAGCATGTAGAACGGCAGTTTGCGTTTGTCGAA
This sequence comes from Pseudomonas sp. BNK-30, assembly GCF_047456185.1. Lineage (NCBI taxonomy): Bacteria > Pseudomonadati > Pseudomonadota > Gammaproteobacteria > Pseudomonadales > Pseudomonadaceae > Pseudomonas > Pseudomonas sp. BNK-30. The sequence continues at coordinate 3,591,099 of NZ_CP179904.1, read as the reverse complement.
GCTTGCGAACAGGGTAAGGGCGATGCTGACGGCCGGGTTCAGGTGCGCACCTGATATACCGGCGGTGAAGTAGATCGCCATGCTCACGCCGACGCCCCAGATGATGCTGATTTCCCACAGTCCAAAGCTGGCGCCCGCGACCTTGAGGGCGGCGACGCATCCTGTGCCGAAAAAGATGAGCAGCGCCGTGCCGAGGAATTCGGCCAGGCATTGGCTGGACAGCGTAGGTTCGCGTAGAGCAGTCGTCATGTATGACCTCTTTTTTTTTGTTGTGAGGCGCTAAGCGCTCGACAGCAAAGCCCGGCGTCCATCCCCATTGACCCCGGGCGCATGTAGGAATGCACTTAAAAAGTGCACCATTTATTCAGAAACGAAAAAATATAGACAAGAAACGCTTATGTCAAAGGTCGAAAGTGAACGATCGGTCACGATATGAGCGTTGAATGCGGGCGCGAATCCCACGCTAGAGCGGCGTGTCAGCTGTGAACTGGCTGGAGTGTAGGATTTGTCCTAAAGTAGCCGCCGAATTGTCTCGGAGCGGAGCACTGCATGACCCCGGCCCTCGATCTTTTGAAAAAGGCGCGCGCGCAACATCGCGTGCACAGTTATGAACACGATCCAAAGTCGGCGTCTTATGGGCTGGAGGCGGCTGAAAAACTGGGGCTGGAACCGCAGCAGGTGTTCAAGACCTTGTTGGCCTGTAGTGAGAAGGGCGAGTTGCTGGTGGCCGTGGTGCCTGTTGTGGGCACGCTGGACCTCAAGGCGCTTGCCCATGCCGCAGGCGTGAAGAAATGCGAGATGGCCGACCCCGCGGCAGCTCAGCGTGCCACAGGTTACCTGGTGGGCGGAATCAGTCCGCTGGGGCAGAAAAAGCGTCTGCGCACCTTCATCGACGATTCGGCGCAGAACTTTGCCACCATCCATGTCAGTGCCGGGCGACGGGGGTTGGAAGTGGAACTGGCTGCTGCTGTACTGGCCGAGCAGACCCAGGGCACCTTCGCCGGTATCGGTCGGGGTTGAGCTGCGCAGGGGTCGCCTGGCAGCCCCACGTTGCTGAATCAGGTCGCCGAGCTGTAGCGACGCACTCCGTTTTCCTGCCGTGGCAACTGCGCCGCGACACTGCCGGGTACCGGGAACAGCACCAGGTGGTCAGCTTTGACGGTAATGCCGACCTGCTCGCCAATTTGGTGATCGATATGGCTCGGGAAGATCGCTTCCAGCTGGCTGCCTGTCGGCAATTGCAGGCGGTACAGTGTCGATGCGCCCAGGAAACTCTTGCCGACGATGCTTGCGCGCAGTGCGCTGTCGGCGTCAGGGACGATATCGTCAGGGCGCAGCAGCACGTCTACCGAGCTGCCGGGGGCCATGATGTAGGCGCGGTTACCCCGCAGCTCTCCGAGCTCGGTGTTGACTGACTCATGGCTGCTCATCTGGCCACGGATGAAATAACCCTGGCCGATGAAACTGGCGACGAATGGCGTCTGCGGCTCATGGTAGAGGTTGTAGGGCGTGTCCCACTGCTCCAGGCGGCCTTCCTTGAACACGCCCACATGGTCGCTGACCGCGAAGGCTTCTTCTTGGTCATGGGTAACCAGAATCGCGCTGGTACCACGGCTTTTGAGGATGTCACGGACTTCGTGGCTCAGGCGTCGGCGCAATTCGACGTCCAGGTTGGAAAACGGCTCGTCCAGCAGCAGCAATTGCGGCTCGGGGGCCAGCGCCCGGGCCAGGGCCACGCGCTGTTGCTGGCCGCCTGAGAGCTCGTGCGGGTACCGCCCGCCGAGGCCACCGAGCTTGACCAGCTCGAGCATTTCTTCGACCACCTGCCCCTGGGATGGGTGCTTGGCGATGCCGAAGGCGATGTTTTGCGCCACGGTCAGGTGCGGGAACAGTGCATAGTCCTGGAACACCATGCCTATGCGGCGCTTCTCCGGGGACAGGGTGAAACCGGCGCGGGAAATGACCTCGCCTGCGAGCTGGATCTCACCTTCGTGTACCGGCTCGAAGCCGGCGATGGCGCGCAGGGTGGTGGTCTTGCCGCAACCCGACGAACCCAGCAGGCAACCGATGTCGCCTGCGTTCAGGTGCAGGTTGAGGTTCTGGACGATGCGCTGGTCGCCGTAGCCGCAGGCGAGGTTGCGCAGGTTGAGCAGTAGGGGTTGACTCATGCGTGGTGGTAAGCCGGTTCGACAAGGAATTCGAGAAGGGCCTTCTGTGCATGCAGGCGGTTTTCAGCCTGGTCCCACGCGACCGAACGGGGGTCGTCGAGCAGGTCATGGCTGATTTCCTCGCCGCGGTGGGCGGGCAGGCAGTGCATGAACAGGGCATCGGGTGCCGCCAGGTCAAGCAGTTCGCGGGTGACCTGGTAAGGCGCGAAATGCGCCAGGCGCCGTGCAGTTTCCTCTTCTTGGCCCATGGAAGTCCAGACATCGGTGGTCACCAGATGCGCTCCACGTACGGCTTCACGCGGATCGCGGATGATCTGCACGCGGTCTGCGCCCAGTGCCATGAAGCGTGGGTCAGGGTCATAACCTTCCGGGCAGGCGATGCGCAGCTGGAAATCGAACTGCCGGGCAGCCTCGATGTACGAGTTGCACATATTGAAACCATCGCCGATCCAGGCCACGGTCTTGCCCTGGATAGCGCCACGGTGCTCGTGGAACGTCTGCATGTCGGCCAGCAATTGGCAGGGGTGCGACTCATCGGAAAGGCCATTGATCAGCGGTACGCGTGAATTGGCGGCGAACTCGGTGAGGGTGCTGTGCGCGTGGGTGCGGATCATCACCGCATCGACCATGCTCGACAGCACGATGGCGCTGTCGCTGATCGGTTCGCCCCGGCCCAGCTGTGTGTCGCGTGGCGACAGGAAGATAGCCTGGCCACCGAGCTGGATCATGCCGGCTTCGAACGACACCCGGGTCCGGGTGGAGGATTTTTCGAAGATCATGCCCAGGACACGGTTTTTCAGCGGTTCGAACAGCACGCCGCGCTTGCGCAGGTCCTTCAGCTCGATGCCTCGGCGGATCACACCGAGCAATTCGTCGGTGGTGAAATCCAGCAGGGAGAGAAAGTGCCTTGCGCTCATGATTGACTACCTTATCTGCAACGGTATGCAGGTCGACCGTATGGTTTTTTTGACAACGGGAGTGACCTGCGGCGTAAGCCGCACGGGGCGGACGAAATAGGGAAAGGCGCAATACTATAATTAAATGTCGCCTAAAACCAAGAGGGGGAACAGCGGCTCTGTTGCAAAGGGTGTCATTACCCCTTGAGCCTGCGCTGTTTTTTATTTGCTACAGAGGTTGTACACGGCTTGCTGGCAATTTGGCAAATGGCTGTCGCAAATCGTGCGCCTGATGTCGGGAGATTCACGCTGCGAAGCGCGCTGGCAGGGTGCAAGGGCAGGGGGCATAGTCGGTTTTCAACAATTGCAAGGCAGAGGCAGCCATGACCAAGACCCTGCATCACCGTGCCTGCCACCTGTGTGAGGCGATCTGCGGGCTGAACATCGAAGTCAGCCATGAAAGCGACGGGGAGGCGCGCATCAGTGCAATCAAGGGCGACCCCCAGGACCCGTTCAGCCGTGGCCACATCTGCCCCAAGGCCGTGGCTTTGCAGGATATCCAGGATGACCCGGACCGCCTGCGCCAACCGCATCGACGGGTGGGTGAGCGATGGCAGGCCATCAGCTGGGAGGAGGCTTTTGCCTTGGCCGCCGATAAGCTGTGGTCGATACAGCAGGCACATGGGCGTAACGCGGTGGCGGTTTACCAGGGTAACCCGAGCGTGCACAACTACGGCTTGATGACCCACAGCAATTACTTCCTGGGGCTGCTCAAGACACGTAACCGTTTTTCCGCCACCTCTGTGGACCAGTTGCCTCAGCACCTGACCAGCTACCTGATGTATGGCCACGGCCTGCTGTTGCCGATCCCGGACATCGATCACACCGATTTCATGCTGATCCTCGGGGGCAATCCTTTGGCCTCCAATGGCAGCATCATGACCGTGCCGGATGTGGAAAAGCGCCTCAAGGCCTTGAAAGCGAGAGGCGGGCAACTGGTTGTGGTGGACCCGCGACGCAGTGAAACTGCCGCCATGGCCGACCGGCACCTGTTCGTGCGCCCCGGCGGCGATGCGGCGCTGCTGTGCGGTTTGCTCAATACCCTCTTCGATGAAGGCCTGGCGCGTGGTTCGCATCTGCCGGTCAATGGCCTGGAGCAGGTGCGCACGGCGATCAAGCCGTTCACCGCCGAAGCCATGAGCGCCCAGTGCGGCATCGATGCTGCCAGCATTCGGCAGTTGGCACGGGATTTCGCCGCTGCCGACAAGGCGGTCTGCTATGGCCGCATGGGCGTGTCGACACAGGCTTTCGGCACCTTGTGCCACTGGCTGGTGCAAGTCATCAATCTGGTAACCGGCAACCTGGATCGTCGAGGCGGTGCGCTGTGCACCGAGCCTGCCGTGGACCTGGTGGCGAGCACCTCGGGCGGGCATTTCAATGCCTGGCAGAGCCGCGTGTCGGGGTTGCCCGAATACGCTGGTGAGCTGCCCGTGGCGGCCCTGGCCGAGGAAATGCTCACGCCCGGCGAGGGGCAGGTGCGGGCCCTGGTGACCGTCGCCGGTAACCCGGTGCTGTCCACCCCCAATGGCAGGCAGTTGGATGCGGCGCTGCAGGGGCTGGAGTTCATGCTCAGCATCGACCTTTACATCAACGAGACGACCCGCCACGCCGACCTGATCCTGCCGTCTACTTCGGCACTGGAAAACGACCATTACGACAGCACCTTCAACCTGCTGGCTGTGCGTAATGTCACCCGCTTCAACCGGGCCATACTGGCCAAGCCTGCAGGCGCCTTGCACGACTGGGAAATTTTCGTTGGCCTGGCGCAAGCCTTTGCCAAGCGTGCAGAACTGGAACTGAAACCGACCATGGCACCTGCGCAGATGATCGACCTGGCGTTGCGCAAGGGCCGCTATGGCGACGAAAGTCCCCGCAAGCTTTCGCTTGAAACGCTTGATCAATACCCTCATGGCCTCGATCTGGGCCCCTTGGGCGCTAATCTGCGAGGGCGCCTGGCGACTGCCAGCAACGCCGTGGAGGCGGCGCCCCAGATTGTGCTGGAGGACTTGCGCCGGTTGGCCGAATGCGTACCGGCAGTAGCGGGTGATTTGCTGCTTATCGGGCGTCGCCATGTACGCAGCAACAACTCGTGGATGCACAACTACCATCGCCTGGTCAAAGGCAAGCCACGCCATCAGTTGTTGATGCATCCGCAGGACATGCGCCAGCGGCAGTTGGAGGATGGCCAGCGGGTACGCATCCGTTCGCGCACCGGTGACCTGGAAGTCGAGGTGCAGGCCTGTGAGGACATCATGCCTGGTGTGGTCAGCCTGCCGCATGGCTTTGGTCATGGCCGCCAGGGCGTCAACCTGCAGATCGCCCAGGCGCAACCCGGCATCAGTGCCAATGACCTGACCGATGAGCGTCTGCGTGACGCTGTTTCCGGGAATGCGGCGCTCAATGGCGTACCCGTGCACGTGAGCGCCGCCTGAGCACCGGCAATGCCGAGCATTAGGCTCAGGTTTCCGATACAATGCGTCACCGTGCCGACCATCGAGTCGGAAAGTTCAGACGAGGTGTTCCATGGATATCATCGAAACGATCAAAGAGCAGATTGCCAACAACACCATTCTGCTTTACATGAAGGGCTCGCCGAATGCCCCGCAATGCGGGTTCTCGGCCAAGGCATCGCAAGCTGTGATGGGTTGTGGCGAAAAGTTTGCTTACGTGGATATCCTGCAGAACCCGGAAATCCGCGCCAACCTGCCTAAATACGCCAACTGGCCGACCTTCCCGCAACTGTGGGTAGCTGGCGAGCTGGTCGGCGGTAGCGACATCATGCTGGAGATGTTCGAGAACGGTGAGCTGCAGACACTGATCAAGGACGCCGCTGCCAAGGCCAAGGCTTCCGAAGCCTGATCTTTCGGCAAGCATGAAAAAACCCGCTCATGGCGGGTTTTTTTATGGGGCCGGAATTTACTCTTCGCCCATCTGCGACTGCAGGTAGTTCTCGATGGTGATCTTGTCGATCAGGCTCAATTGAGTTTCCAGCCAGTCAATGTGTTCTTCCTCGGATTCGAGGATGTCTTCAAGCAGTTCACGCGAGCCGAAGTCACCGACGGTTTCGCAGTGGGCGATGGCGGCTTTGAGATCGACCAGGCCTTTCTGCTCGATCTTCAGATCGCATTCGAGCATTTCCTTGGTGTGCTCGCCGATCAGCAGCTTGCCCAGGTCCTGTACGTTCGGGATGCCTTCTAGGAAGAGAATACGCTTGATCAACTTGTCAGCGTGTTTCATCTCATCGATGGATTCCTTGTACTCGTGCTTGCCGAGCTTGTTCAGGCCCCAATCTTCGTACATGCGTGCGTGCAGGAAGTACTGGTTGATCGCGACCAGCTCGTTTCCGAGGATCTTGTTGAGATGCTGGATGACGCTTACGTCGCCTTTCATTGCGGGTTCCTGCCCTGAGAAGTGTGCCGATACAGGGAAGTTTGAGCCTGATACTTAGGGCTGTCAAACCTAAGTTCTTGAATAATAAGTGAAAATTAATAGGAATAAGAATGTTTGTGAACCGCGTTGGGACGCTAACTTATTGAATTGTAGGCATAAAAAAACCGGACACGAGGTCCGGTTCTTCGAATTGGGCGATATCAGGCGGCAGTAAATTCCACCGGATAGGGCAGGGCGGCTTGCTGGCTCACCTGAAGCTCGGTCAGGGTCTCGCGGACTACCTGCTTGGCCAGGCACGCGCATTTGCCACATTGGCTGGCGACATTGGTCGCGGCTCTGACGTCCTTGTAGCTGCAGCATCCTTCATAGATCGCATCGCGGATCTGTCCGTCGGTCACGCCGACACAAAGACACACATACATAAAGTCGGACCATCGCTGGTTGAGTCGATGGGTGGAGAGTAATGGTAATGAGAATGCTTGTCAAAACACTTTCTGTAAGTGCCGTGCTTGAGCGACCGGCGGTTGGATTCGGCCTGTCACCGGAAGCCGTGTATGATGGTCGGCCTTTGTTGGATGTCGGGCAAGCCCGCCTTGGCCTGGCAAACGGTTCTTCACCCTCATCAGGAGATTGCAATGAGCGTACTCGTTGGCAAAAAAGCCCCCGACTTCACCGTCCCGGCTGTACTGGGCAATGGCGAAATCGTCGACAGCTTCAACCTGGCCTCGGCCATCAAGGGCAAGTACGGCCTGGTGTTCTTCTACCCACTGGACTTCACCTTCGTATGCCCGTCCGAGCTGATCGCCCTGGACAACCGCATTCCGGACTTCCAGGCCCGCAACGTTGAAGTGATCGGCGTTTCGATCGACTCGCACTTCACCCACAACGCCTGGCGTAACACCCCGGTCAACAATGGCGGTATCGGCCAGGTCAAATACACCCTGGCAGCCGACATGACCCACGAAATCTGCAAGGCCTACGACGTCGAGTCCGAAGGCGGCGTGGCTTTCCGTGGCGCCTTCCTGATCGACACCAACGGCGTTGTCCGTTCGCAGATCATCAACGACCTGCCGCTGGGTCGTAACATGGACGAGCTGCTGCGCCTGGTCGATGCCCTGCAATTCCACGAAGAGCACGGTGAAGTCTGCCCGGCCAACTGGAAGAAAGGCGACAAGGGCATGAACGCTTCGCCAGAAGGCGTTGCTGCTTACCTGAGCGAGAACGCTGGCAAGCTGTAATTGCCGAGCGCATAAAAAAACCGGCCTTCGTGGCCGGTTTTTTTTTGCTGCAAGCTTGCAGCTTGCCGCTCTGCGCCTCAATCGTTGAAATCGCGCCAGCCGCCCAGCTCTTTCCAGCGGTTGACGATGCCGCAGAAGAGTTCGGCTGTCTTCTCGGTGTCGTAACGTGCCGAGTGCGCCTCACGGCCGTCGAAGTCGATGTCCGCGCTCTGGCAGGCCCTTGCGAGCACGGTCTGGCCGTACGCCAGGCCAGCAAGGGTGGCGGTGTCGAAGCTGGAGAACGGGTGGAACGGGTTGCGCTTCAGATCGTTGCGCGTCACCGCCGCATTCAGGAAACCCAGGTCGAAGCTGCTGTTGTGGCCGACCAGGATCGCCCGCTTGCAGCCGTTGGCCTTCAGTGCCTTGCGCACGCCGCGGAAGATGTCGGTCAGCGCGCTTTCCTCGCTCACCGCCATGCGCAGCGGGTGGTCCAGCTTGATGCCGGTGAACTCCAGCGCGGCAGCCTCGATATTGGCCCCCTCGAACGGCTCCACACGGTAGAAGTAGGTGTGCTCCGGGAATAGGAAGCCCTTCTCGTCCATACCGATGGTCACTGCGGCGATTTCCAGCAGGGCATCGGTGGCGCTGTTGAAACCGCCGGTCTCGACATCCACCACTACCGGCAGGTAGCCACGGAAGCGCTCGGCCATCGGGTGGCGCGAGCCGCTGCTGGCCTGGCCGTCCTGCTCGTCTTCGTAGAGGTCTTCGCTCACGCGTTGTCCTCCAGCAGGCGCCAACGCAGTTTTTCACCGGCGCGCAGCGGGATCACGGTCTGCTCGCCAAACGGCAGGCTGTCCGGGGCAGTCCATTCTTCACGGACCAGGGTAATCGTGTCGGTATTTGCCGGCAGGCCGTAGAAGGCCGGACCATGCAGGCTGGCGAAACCTTCCAGTTTGTCCAGCGCATTGCGCTGTTCGAAGGCTTCGGCGTACATCTCGATGGCCGCATAGGCGGTGTAGCAACCGGCACAACCGCAGGCAGCTTCCTTGGCGTGGCGGGCGTGGGGTGCCGAGTCGGTGCCGAGGAAGAACTTCGGGTTGCCACTGGTGGCCGCGTCCAGCAGCGCCACCTGGTGGGTGTTGCGCTTGAGAATCGGCAGGCAGTAGAAATGTGGCCGAATGCCGCCGACCAGCATGTGGTTGCGGTTGTACAAAAGATGCTGTGCGGTGATGGTCGCACCGACGTTGGCAGGCGCCTCGGTGACGAATTGCGCTGCATCGGCGGTGGTGATGTGTTCGAACACCACTTTCAGCGTGGGGAAGCGCTCGACCAGGCGACGCATGTGTTCGTCGATGAAGCGTTTTTCGCGGTCGAACACGTCGATCTCGCTGCGGGTCACTTCACCATGCACCAGCAACGGCATGTCGACTTCAGCCAGCGCTTCGATGGCCGGGAAGATATTGTCGATGCTGGTCACCCCGGAATCGGAGTTGGTGGTGGCGCCGGCCGGATACAGCTTGGCGGCGTACACGATGCCGCTGGCCTTGGCCGCGCGGATGTCCTCGGGGCTGGTGCGGTCGGTGAGGTACAGCACCATCAACGGCTCGAAGCGGCTACCGGCCGGACGGGCACTGAGGATGCGCTCACGGTAGGCCCCGGCTTCGTCGGCATTGCGTACCGGAGGAACCAGGTTGGGCATGATGATGGCACGGGCGAAAGTACGCGCCACATCGCCAACGGTATGGGGCAGGACGGCACCATCGCGCAGATGGATGTGCCAGTCGTCGGGACGCAGGAGGGTCAGGCGATCGGACATTGGGGATTCCAGGCGGGTCGAACTCAGGCGCCAATGCTACCGGAAAACCCTCGCCCGAGCACGGCTATCAAGTTTTCCGGCAAGCGTCCGATAGCCTGCCTGTAAGCCGTCAGAATTAGTGGAGCCTCCCGTGCGCCAGCGTTACCTAGCCCTGTTGACCCTGTTCGCCAGCCTGCCGGCCGGTGCATTGACCTTCCAGACCCGCATGGAAAACATCGCCTGGAAAGTCGAGGGTGATCAGTTCGAATGCCGCCTGATTCAGCCGATCGATGGTTTCGGCAGTGGTGAGTTCGTGCGCCGGGCGGGGGAGCAGCCAGTGTTCCAGCTGCGTTCTGGCAGTAATGTGCTGGGGGCCGGTTCCGCTACGCTGCTGGCGGCTGCGGCCCCTTGGCAGCCGGGCCGTGGCGATATCAACCTGGGGGCGGTGCGGCTGGCGCGCACTGGGGTGCTGTTCAGTTCATCCCAAGGCCAGGCCAGCCGCTTGATCAATGGCCTGCTCGATGGCCGCAGTACGGTGGTGCGAAGCTATACCGGGGAGGCGGGGCGGCCGATCGAAGTGCGTGTGCTGCCGGTGAGCTTTGCCAAGGCGTGGAGTGATTATCAGGCGTGTGCCGGCAAGATGTTGGCGATGAACTATGACCAGGTGCGCCAGACGCAGGTGGGGTTCCCTGGAGGGGGCATCGACCTGGATGCCGCGGCGCGGGCGCGACTGGATGTGGTCCTGGATTACTTGAAGGCCGATCCGACGGTCAACCATATCGAGCTCAATGGCCACTCCGACAACAGCGGCAATCGCTTGACCAACCGTGATACCTCACGGCGCCGTGCGTTGGCGGTTGCTGATTACTTCAAGGCCCATGGGGTACCGGAGGAGCAGATCACCGTGCGCTTCCATGGCGAACGTTATCCGTTGGTGAAGAACAACAGCGCCGCAAACCGCGCACGCAACCGGCGCGTCAATATCGAACTGGATCGTGTCACGCCGGCCGAGAAACCTGCGGCCCAACCTGTCCAGCATCCGGCCCCAGCGACGGCCCCTGCGCCAGGCCCCGCCAGCGCTGCTCCTGTGCCGCCTGCTGCGAAACCTTCCTGACGCTGCAGGGCGTCGCCCCTTTGACAGTTCCTGTCGCTTTGTCGTCAGAAGCTGTCGCCCCACTGTAAATTTATCCGCAACGCCGGTAGAATCGACCCCTTTCCGTACAACCCCGTGGAGTGATGGCATGGCGGACGTAAAAAAGGTCGTACTGGCGTATTCCGGCGGCCTTGATACTTCGGTGATTCTCAAGTGGCTGCAGGATACCTACGACTGCGAAGTGGTGACGTTCACCGCTGACCTGGGTCAGGGCGAAGAAGTCGAGCCGGCTCGCGCCAAAGCCCAGGCAATGGGCGTCAAAGAGATCTATATCGACGACCTGCGCGAAGAGTTCGTGCGTGACTTCGTCTTCCCCATGTTCCGCGCCAACACCGTCTACGAAGGCGAGTACCTGCTGGGTACTTCCATCGCACGTCCGCTGATCGCCAAGCGCCTGATCGAAATCGCCAACGAAACCGGCGCTGACGCCATTTCCCACGGCGCCACCGGCAAAGGCAACGACCAGGTCCGTTTCGAGCTGGGTGCCTATGCACTCAAGCCGGGCGTCAAGGTCATCGCCCCATGGCGCGAGTGGGACCTGCTGTCCCGCGAGAAGCTGATGGACTACGCCGAGAAGCACGGTATCCCGATCGAGCGCCACGGCAAGAAGAAGTCGCCGTACTCGATGGACGCCAACCTGCTGCATATCTCCTACGAAGGCGGTGTTCTGGAAGATACCTGGACCGAGCACGAAGAAGACATGTGGCGCTGGAGCGTCTCGCCGGAGAATGCTCCGGACCAGGCGACCTACCTCGAACTGACCTACCGCAATGGTGACATCGTCGCCATCGATGGCGTCGAGAAGAGCCCGGCCACTGTCCTGGCCGACCTGAACCGCATTGGCGGTGCCAATGGTATCGGCCGTCTGGACATCGTCGAAAACCGTTACGTGGGCATGAAGTCGCGCGGCTGCTACGAGACTCCGGGCGGTACCATCATGCTCAAGGCTCACCGTGCAATCGAGTCGATCACTCTCGACCGCGAAGTCGCTCACCTGAAAGACGAGCTGATGCCCAAGTACGCCAGCCTGATCTACACCGGTTACTGGTGGAGCCCGGAGCGTCTGATGCTTCAGCAGATGATCGATGCTTCGCAGGTCAACGTGAACGGTGTTGTGCGCCTGAAGCTGTACAAGGGCAATGTCACCGTGGTCGGCCGCAAGTCCGACGACTCGCTGTTCGATGCCAACATCGCGACTTTCGAAGAAGATGGCGGCGCCTACAACCAGGCCGATGCTGCGGGCTTCATCAAGCTCAATGCACTGCGCATGCGTATCGCTGCCAACAAAGGCCGCGCGTTGCTCTAAGGCTTCAAACGTATTGCATGAACCCCGGCTTCGGGCTAATGCCAGTCAGTTAGCTTCATTAGGGCTGCTACGCAGCCCATCGCCGGCAAGCCAGCTCCTACAGGTACAGCGCAGACCTCAAGTACTGCGCGGCCCCTGTGGGAGCTGGCTTGCCGGCGATGGGCCGCAAAGCGGCCCCATATGGCTTAACTGACTGGCATTCGGCCCCGGCCGGGGTTTTTGTATGCACTTCCCAATACCCACCTGCCCGACAATCCGTGAAGAAGTTTTCCTCGGCTGCAAGATCGTGTACCGCTCAATTTCTCAGGTGTGTCGCGTTTTCCGGTAACTCACAGACCGACACGCGAAAACACTGCTGCTTGTCCAGATTGCAGTATATCCAGGTGCCCCCTGTAACTTGAGGTTGTGCAAGCGTCCTCAGTACATGTTGCTCGATCATTCTTTGCGCATCAGGGCCCGAGAGCATGACCGTTACAGGTTCTGCTTCGAAAGTTGTCGGTTGCGGCGTACTGGTTGCACCGTCAACGGAAGTACTTTCGGGCTTGTAAAGTGATTTGTAATTGAAGTTGAGTGTCAGGAAAAATAGCCCCGTCAGAAAAAATGGAAAGCCCACTAAAAACCAGGTATAGAGACTCTGACTTTTTTCGCTGAGAAACGGAAGTGTTGCCAGTGCAGAGGCCTCGATGATGCCTGCAAAGATGGCGATGATCGTCATTGGGGCGGTGGGTTGGGCGGTGGGTTGGTTTGCAGCCATGATGTTGGCCTCCTGCGTTTTTGCAATCAATACCCTACCGAGCCGCTCAACCAAATTATGCACCGTTTCCGGGGGGGGAAATTGATCCCGGCATTTCGGAATGTCTGAAACAGGTTTTTATTTTGATGTTGGATTGATTGTTGAATTATGCAGGTTTTCATCTCTGTTTCGAGGAAGAATGCGCTTCTGCGGCTAAACAGGTATTCCTATTGGATGATTAGTTGTGCTTTGTAGGAAAATTCCTAAACCGACGTAAGGTTCATCTATTCATGTGTTTGCGCGGAGAATTGGCGCGCCATAATGCGTGCTGCTCGGTTATGGTGGCGCGTCGTCAAAGCAAATAATGAATGAATGGATATCGCATGAATAAAGTCCTTATCGTGGATGATCATCCTGTCATACGCTTGGCAGTGCGCATGCTGATGGAGCGGCATGGATACGATGTGGTCGCGGAAACCGACAACGGCGTGGCAGCTTTGCAGCTAACCAGGAAGCACCTGCCCGATATCGTGGTGCTGGATATCGGCATTCCCAAGCTCGACGGGTTGGAGGTCATTGCCCGCATGGCCTCGGCAAGCCCGGGCAGCCGGGTGCTGGTGCTTACCTCGCAGGCGCCCGGGCATTTCTCGATGCGTTGCATGCAGGCGGGGGCTTCAGGGTATGTGTGCAAGCAACAGGAGCTCACCGAACTGCTCAGTGCGATCAAGGCCGTGCTGTCTGGTTACAGCTATTTTCCCAACCAGGCATTGCACAAGTCGCGCGGCCGGGTTGGGGGAGCCAGCGAGACGGAGATGGTCGATCGCCTGTCGGCACGGGAAATGATGGTGCTTCAGCAACTTGCCCGGGGCAGGTCCAACAAGGAGATAGCCGACAGCATGTTCCTCAGCAACAAGACGGTCAGTACCTACAAGACCCGTTTGCTGCTCAAGCTCAATGCTCACTCGCTGGTGGACTTGATCGAATTGGCCCGGCGCCATGGCCTGACGTGACCCTGAATACAGATAGCCTCCTTGAGGGAGGCTTTCTCGGTGTCGTTACAGGTCGTAGTCGAAATCGGCGAGTTGCCGTTGCAGGCGCCGCTCTTCGAGGAGGTTGTCAATGGTGCGACGCTTGCTCAGGTTGGTCTTTGCGGTTTCAACCAGAGGTTCGGCGTCGTCTTCAGCTGTGACAAAGTCTTCTTCGATCGACAGTTCGTCTTTATCGGTACTCATGAGTCGCTCCAAGCCAAGGGGCCATTGGCCGTCCTTATAGCGAGAAAGCGAAGTTTGGTAAAAAAGATTTTTTCAATCGGGACGTGCATGAAGTCGCTATCGAATCAATCGTCCGACGTCTTCTGCTTGAACTCGCACAGGTCTTCGATCCGGCAACTGCCGCAACGTGGCTTGCGTGCCTGGCACACGTAACGCCCGTGCAGGATGAGCCAGTGATGGGCATCGAGCAGATAATCCTTGGGTACGAACTTGAGCAGTTTTTTCTCGACTTCCAGCACGGTCTTGCCCGGCGCGATACCGGTGCGATTGCTGACCCTGAAAATATGCGTGTCGACCGCCATGGTGGGCTGGCGGAAGGCTGTATTGAGTACCACGTTGGCGGTCTTGCGGCCAACACCGGGCAGCGCCTCTAGCGCTTCACGGCTTTGCGGAACTTCGCCTCCATGCCGTTCGATCAGCAAGCGGCAGGCTTCGATCACATTCCTGGCCTTGCTGTTATACAGCCCAATGGTCTTGATGTACTCGCTCAGGCCTTCGACCCCCAGTGCGTAGATGGCGTGGGGGGTGTTGGCGACCGGGAACAGGCGGGCAGTGGCCTTGTTGACGCCGACGTCGGTGGACTGTGCAGACAGTGTCACGGCCACGAGTAGTTCGAAAGGGGTGGTGTAAGCCAGCTCTGTCTTGGGGTCGGGATTGTCTTCGTGCAGCCTGCGAAAGATCTCCAGGCGTTTTGCGGCATTCATGGGGTCAACGCTTTCCTTGACGACGTGAGAGGGCGGGGCCCGGGCGTAGACGATTGTACAAGGCCAGCAGCATGCCGAGCAGTATCAGTGCGCCGGGAGCAAGACTGGCCAAGGGTATGCCCAGCCCCTCGGTCAGCCACTGACGGATAACGCCAAGCGACAGGCAGAGGCCCATCAGGCCGGTCATCTGCAGGCAAAGTTGACGCCAGCGGTCCTTGTCTACCAACAGGTGGTCCGTAACCAGGCACTGCAGGCAGATCAGCGCCGGGAAGTAACCCAGCGCCAGGGCAAGCGGCAACGCCCAGGCGCGCAATGCCATCTGCAGGCAACTGACAAGGGCCGCTAGCAGTAGCAGGCTTGCCAGCGTGTACAGCGCACCGCCAAGCCTTGAGCGCACAAGAGTCAGCAGGGCCTGGTGAAGCACCGTCAGCACCAGCATGCTGGTGCCGATGACGGCGGCTTGAGTGAGCGTGCGTGTGGCGCCGAGTACAGGCGCAAGGCCTGCCACCAAAAGCCAGAACCTAGTCATGGGCGAGCGTCCCGAGCAGAAGTGCACGATGCTGGTCGAAGTAGCGCAGGGCATCCTGCTGTGCCTCGATCACCGCACGCGAAGTGACCGTCGCGCCGGCCAGCTGGTCGAAATCACCTTGGTCGCGCTTGAGTGCCCAGCGATCCTCCAGGCGACGGTCGGCAAATTGCGCGAGCCAGTTCACTTGCGGGTCGCTGATGCGTCCTCCGAGCCCCGGGCTTTCCTGATGGTCGATCACTTGTGTGCCGATCAGTCGACCTTGCACGTTTATGGCAATGGTCAAACGGATTGGTGCGGCGTAACCCTGTACCTGGCTAACCAGGACGACGGCTACGGGGGTCGTGCCGCGGTCAGCACGGTAGGCGGCCATTATGCGGCTATGCGGCGGTTGTTCTGCAGGGAGTGGCACCGGGGTGCTCAGTGGCTGATTGTCATAGCTGTGGGGGGGCAGCACCGAGAGAAACCGGCGTGCGTAAAACTGTTGCTCGGCCTCGGCGATGGGGGCGCGGGTCCAGCGCTGCCAGGCCAACGTGCTCGCCAGTGCCAGGCTGCCCACTGCCAGCAGTATCAATGCGCTGCGCACGTGGCGCCTCATGGCCTCACCTGCCGGTACCGCAAGGCAAGGCGGTCCAGCGAGGGTACCGCAAGGTTCATCAGCAGGATGGCGAAAGCGGTACCATCGGGGTAACTGCCCCACGTCCTGATCAGGTAGATCAAAGCCCCTGCGCTCAGCCCGAACAGCAGCTTGGCAACGTCGGTCTTGGGGCCGGAAACAGGTTCCGTGGCAATGAAAAACGCTGCCAGCATGGTCGAGCCGCTGAGCAGGTGTAGCAGTGGTGAGCCGTTGGAGTCCGAGCCGGAGCCATTCCAGGCCAGCAGGCTGAACAGAAACAATCCTGCCAGCAAACCTGCAGGCGCATGCCAACTGAACACCTTGCGCTGCAATAGAAAAAGCCCACCCGACAGGAACGCCAGATTGACCCATTCGATGCCATGGCCGCCAACGTTGCCGAAGCCTGGGTGGCTGGCGAACAGCTCATCGATGGTCAGGCTACGGTTGTGCCTGAGGCCGTCGAGTGCGGTGGGCCCAGCCCACGCATCGATCTGCTCGCCATGGGCAAAGACCAACTGCAGACTGTCGCTCAAGCCTGGCGCTTGTGCCGGCCAGTGGTTCATCTGCAATGGGAAGCTCAGCAGCACGAAGGCGTACCCAACCATCGCCGGGTTGAACACGTTACGGCCGGCCCCGCCGAAAGCTTGCTTGCCCAGGCCTATGGCAACCCCCGCTGCAATCACCGGCAACCACCACGGCGCCCCGGTGGGCAGGGCGAGGGCCAGGAGCACTGCAGTGACCAAGGCGCTACCATCGCTCAGTGCCGATGTGACCGGTTGGTTGCGCAACGCCAGCGCTGCCGCCTCGCAGCAAACAGCGGTGATCGCGCACAGCCCCAGGCTCCAGAGCAGGCCCCACCCCAGTAGCCAGAACGAAGCCAGCAGGCCAGGCAGGCAGGCCAACAAGACCAGGCCCATGGCTTTGCGCAGGCGTGGGTCAGGTGGTGCCATGGTCGGGCTCATTGCGTGAATATGCCGTTGAGGCCAGAGAACGCCATACCCATCACACTGGCGCCAAGCAGGGCGATGGGTAGGCCGCGCAGTGCGCCTGGCACCTGTGCGTGTTCGCAGCGCTGACGGAGGTCGTCGAACAACGCCAGCGCCAGCCAGAAGCCAAGCCCCGCCAGAACCCCCCAGCTCAGCGTGGCCAGCCATTCGCCCTGTTCACCTATTGCCTGAAGTGTCATGCCCAGTGCCATGACATTCCCCAGTATCGGCCACATGAGGCTCTGCGTGGGCCACTGCGGGCGCAGCCTGGCAAGCGTCTGGGGGATGCCCCACGCGAGTAGCGCCTGCCAGGGCAGCAGCAGGAACATACGCAGGTCCTGCAGTTGCCAAGGCGCCACGATCCAGTGTTCAAGCAGTTGGCCGCCGGTGACTGCCAACATTATCGACAACGCGCAGGCCAGGCCGCACACATGTACGCGCAGCCGGGAGGCAGGCTGTCGGTGCAAAAGCAGGTGGCTGACCAGTGCGGCGCTGATCAGAACCAGGACATAGTCGTTCATGCAAATGACGATAGCCGTGAATCGCCTGCGCTGTCCGGCAATGCGCAAGGAGGATGAAAAAGCCCCGGCGGTGAGGCCGGGGCTGAGGGGGGTTACTTGATACGCTGGCCTGGCTTTGCGCCACTGTCAGGGCTGAGCAGGTAGATTTCTTCACCGCCAGGGCCTGCTGCCATGACCATGCCTTCGGAGACGCCAAAGCGCATTTTCCGTGGCTTGAGGTTGGCAACCATCATGGTCAGGCGGCCTTCGAGCCTGGATGGATCAGGGTAGGCCGACTTGATACCCGAGAACACATTGCGGCGTTCGTCACCGATGTCCAGGGTCAGTTGCAGCAGCTTGTCGGCACCCGGCACCGCTTCGGCCTTGACGATCAGCGCCACGCGCAGGTCGACGGCAGCGAAGGTGTCGAATTCGATCTCTGCCGACAGCGGGTCCTTGGCCAGTTCGCCATTGCCGGCCGGTGCCTGCGCCTGGCCTTCGGCTGCCAGCAGGTCTTCCTTGCTGGCGGCAATCATGGCTTCGACCTTGGCAGGTTCTATGCGGCTCATCAGGGGCTTGAACGGGTTGAGCTTGTGGCTTTCCAGGCGCGACAGGTGGTCGCTCCAGGCCAGTGGCGCGACATTCAGGAATGCCTCGGCGTCGGCTGCCAGCACCGGTAGTACCGGCTTGAGGAAGATCACCAGTTGGCGGAACAGGTTGATGCCCTGGGCACAGATCGCCTGCACTTCGTCCTGCTTGCCTTCCTGTTTGGCCAGCGACCAGGGGGCTTTGTCGGCGATCCAGGCATTGGCACGGTCAGCCAGGGCCATGATCTCGCGCATGGCGCGGCCAAAGTCGCGGGCCTCGTAGGCTTCGGCGATGCCCGGGGCAGCAGCCAGGAATGCCTCGGTCAGCTCCGGGGCTGCGTCGCCGGCAACCATCACGCCGTCATTGCCTTTGTGGATGAAGCCTGCGCAGCGGCTGGCGATGTTGACCACTTTGCCGACCAGGTCTGAGTTGACCTTTTGCACGAAGTCCTCAAGGTTCAGGTCGAGGTCATCGACGCCGCGCCCCAGCTTGGCTGCGTAGTAGTAACGCAGGTATTCGGGCTGCAGGTGATCCAGGTAGGTGCGGGCCTTGATGAAGGTGCCGCGCGATTTCGACATCTTCGCGCCGTTGACGGTCAGGTAGCCGTGCACGTTGACCGCTGTCGGCTTGCGCAGGCCCGCGCCTTCGAGCATGGCTGGCCAGAACAGGGCATGGAAGTTGACGATGTCCTTGCCGATGAAATGGTACAGCTCGGCCTTGGAGTCTTTGTTCCAGAACGCATCGAAGTCCAACTCTGGGCGGCGCGCGCACAGGTTCTTGAAGCTGGCCATGTAGCCGATCGGCGCATCCAGCCAGACGTAGAAGTACTTGCCAGGCTCGCCCGGGATCTCGAAACCGAAGTACGGCGCATCACGCGAGATGTCCCACTCTTGCAGCCCGGAGTCCAGCCATTCGGCGAGCTTGTTGGCCACCGCATCCTGCAAGGTGCCGCTGCGGGTCCACTGCTGCAGCATGGCCTGGAAGTCCGGCAGCTTGAAGAAGAAATGCTGCGAGTCGCGCAGCACCGGGGTGGCACCGGAGATGGCCGACTTGGGGTTTTTCAGTTCGGTCGGCGCGTAGGTGGCGCCGCATTTTTCACAGTTGTCGCCGTACTGGTCGTCAGCCGCACACTTTGGGCAGGTGCCCTTGATGAAACGGTCGGCCAGGAACATGCCCTTTTCAGGGTCGAAGTACTGGGTGACCGAACGGGTGGCAATGTGACCGGCGTCGCGCAGGCGCGAGTAGATCAGGCTGGACAGCTCGCGGTTTTCTTCACTGTGGGTGGAGTGGAAGTTGTCGAAATCCACCAGGAAGTCGGCAAAATCGCTGCTGTGCTCGGCCTGTACATTGGCAATCAGTTGCTCCGGCGTGATGCCTTCCTTTTCGGCGCGCAGCATGATGGCCGAACCGTGGGCGTCATCGGCGCAGACGTAGATGCACTGGTTGCCGCGCATCTTCTGAAAGCGAACCCACATATCCGTCTGGATGTACTCGAGCATATGGCCAAGGTGGATGGACCCATTGGCATAGGGCAGGGCGCTGGTGACGAGAATCTGACGTGGCTCGGACATGGTGGCTCGGCTACTTATCTGGCTCGGGGTAAATTGAAGGTGATCGGCCACTATAAAGGGCTGGCGAATATATTTCACCCCATGGACGCAACGGCTGACGATTGACGGGTTAGGATAGGCGCCTGTTCGATCAATCGTATGCCAATGGGAGCCTCCATGAGTGCCGTCACCCGTGCCGCCGTCGAAGGCGTGCTTCGTCAGTACACCGACCCTTATCTGAACCAGGACCCGGTCAGCGCCGGCTGTGTGCGTGCCATCGACATCCAGGGCGGGCAGGTCGCTGTGCAGCTGCAACTGGGGTATGCCGCCGGCTTGTTCAAAAATGGCTGGGCGCAGGTGCTGCAGACCGCAATCGAGAACCTAGACGGTGTCAGCTCGGCCCAGGTAACGATCGACTGCGTGGTCGCCGCGCACAAGGCGCAGGCCCAGGTGCCGGCCATGGCCAACGTCAAGAACGTCATTGCCGTGGCTTCGGGCAAAGGGGGCGTCGGCAAATCGACCACAGCCGCCAACCTGGCGCTGGCCCTGGCTCGCGAAGGTGCGAGGGTAGGCATTCTCGATGCGGATATCTATGGCCCCAGCCAAGGGGTGATGTTCGGCATCGCCGAAGGTACCCGCCCGCAGATCCGCGAGCAGAAATGGTTTGTACCGATCAAGGCGCACGGCGTGGAGGTCATGTCGATGGCGTTCCTCACCGATGACAACACGCCGATGGTCTGGCGTGGCCCGATGGTTTGCGGCGCGTTGCTGCAGCTGGTGACCCAGACAGCCTGGGATGGCCTCGATTACCTGGTGATCGACATGCCCCCGGGAACCGGTGATATCCAGCTGACCCTGGCGCAGAAGGTGCCGGTGGCAGGTTCAGTGATCGTCACCACGCCGCAGGACCTGGCGCTGCTGGATGCCAAGAAAGGTGTGGAGATGTTCCGCAAGGTCAACATCCCGGTGCTTGGCGTGGTGGAGAACATGGCGGTGCACATCTGCTCGAACTGCGGCCATGCCGAACACTTGTTCGGTGAAGGTGGCGGCGAGAAGCTGGCCGCGCAGTATGGTGTCGAGCTATTGGCTTCGCTGCCCTTGTCGATGCTGATCCGTGAGCAGGCTGACAGCGGCAAGCCGACGGCGATTGCCGAGCCGGAAAGCCAGATCGCCATGGTCTACCAGGAGCTCGCCCGTCAGGTGGGTGCGCGGATCGTGCTGCAGGAAGCGGCAGCACCGGCGATGCCGAGCATTACCATCAGCGAGGATTGAATAAGCGGGGGAGCCTGCGCAGCCTGCATGTTGGCGATGATGCAGCTCCACGGGCGACATGGCCCGCCGCATGAAATGCCGGGGCCGCTTTGCGGCCCTTTACGACCGGTCCGGCGCCCCGGCAAGGCAGCCCTTGCAAACGGCCATAAAAAAACCCGCCAGAAGGCGGGTTTTTTTGAAAGCGAGGAAGCTAAATCGACTTAGGCGATTTGAACTTCTTCAGCCTGCATGCCTTTCTGGCCGCGGGTAGCGACGAAAGTAACAGCCTGGCCTTCTTTCAGGGTTTTGAAGCCGTCAGCTTGGATGGCTTTGAAGTGTACGAACAGATCGTCACCCGACTGAGGGGTGATGAAGCCGTAGCCTTTCTCGTCGTTGAACCACTTAACAGTACCGTTTTGACGGTTGGACATTTTTCTGTCTCCTTGGACAAAGTTGATAACGGTCAGGAAAAACCCTGCCCGGGACTGAGCGCAAAGAGAGCAGAAAATTCAGCGTTGGGCCGATCAGGATCGTGCATCAAACTAGAGATTCTCGGTGTCACGTGCAGCACAGTGGTGTCACCTTAACCCACTTTCCGCAACCTGCCAATCACCAAGATGGCCTTTGATGAAATTCAGATCGGCGGCGGGCGCCAAGCCCCATCTGACGCGGGATGTGGTATGGAACTTTAACCTGAGCGCCGGGACCGGTAATATGCGCTTCTCGTTTTTTCACCTCGCAACTCTCAGGACACCCCCGCCATGAGCATCAAATCGGACAAGTGGATTCGCCGCATGGCGCAGGAACACGGCATGATCGAACCGTTCGTCGAGCGCCAGGTGCGCGGCGAGCACGACAGCCGGGTGATCTCGTTCGGCGTCTCCAGCTACGGTTACGACGTGCGTTGCGCCGACGAATTCAAGGTGTTCACCAACATCAATTCGGCCACCGTCGACCCGAAAAACTTTGACGCCGGCAGCTTCGTCGACGTCAAGAGCGATGTCTGCATCATCCCGCCGAACTCCTTTGCCCTGGCCCGCACCGTCGAATACTTCCGCATTCCGCGCAACGTCCTGACCATCTGCCTGGGCAAGAGCACCTATGCCCGTTGCGGCATCATCGTCAACGTCACCCCGCTCGAGCCAGAGTGGGAAGGCCACGTGACGCTGGAGTTCTCCAACACCACCACCTTGCCGGCCAAGATCTACGCCAACGAAGGCGTGGCGCAGATGCTTTTCCTCGAATCCGATGAAGAATGCGAAGTGTCGTACAAAGACCGTGGTGGCAAGTATCAGGGCCAGCGCGGCGTCACCCTGCCACGCACCTGAGCCGACGAGCGCGGGGAATTAGTTTTCGCTCGGGTACTCCAAGCTAATGAACAGTGCCGCCATGCATGATGCGTGGCGGCCCTCGTCAGGAGTTGCCCATGAAACTCGATCCCGTAATCAGTGCGAAGCTGGCTGTGCTGCAGCCCAACCAGATCGGCTTGCTGGCATGGTCCCTGCTGGCCCATCCTGCCCCGATGCATCTGGGCGGCGTACCCGGTCAGCCCGACCCGGATACCCCGCAACCGGCCCAACCTGGCGATACGCCGCCCATGGAGCCGGGTGAGCCAACCCTGCCCGACGAACCTCCACCTGCGCCGGTGGCATGAACGCTCGATGAGATCAGACTTGCAGGGCCCAGACTTGATCTGTGCCCGCAAGGTAGATGCGACTCCCTAGGCCGGGCTCGACAGTCCATCCCCCGGTGAATTCACCGAACGCCGGTAGCAGGCTGACCTGCTGGTCCATCAGGAAGCAGGGCAGCCTGAGCCGCTGACGAGCGCGCCCGCGCAAGACGAATACCGGATGCACATGGCCGCACAGCACCGGGTGATCAGGGTGTGCGACCGGTTCGTGCTGGAGCGCGAACGGTGCCAGCAGCCAAGGGTCTTCCTCCACTTCAATGTCCAGCTGGGCTGGTGGATCGCCGGCATGGCGGTCATGGTTGCCGCGTACCAGCACGATGCGCAAACCGCCGTGCTGTTCTCTCCAGGCCTGTAACTGAGCCATCGTTGCAGGCGCGTGCGCCGTTCGGGCGTGCAGGAAATCGCCAAGAATGATCAATTGTTCGCACTCACAGGCTGCCAGCAGAGCGTCCAGGCGCTTGAGCGTGGTTTGGGTGGTACCGCGCGGCACGGGTTGATGCAGCGCGCGGTAACTGGCGGCTTTGCCGATATGCACGTCAGCGACCAGCAACGCTCGCCGGGCAGGCCAATAGAGCGCGCGGTCCGGCATCAACCACAGTGTTTGCCCGCAATGCTCGATGACCAGGTGCGTACTCATGCCTTCCTGCTCGCTGCTTGTTCAAGGTCCGCGACCATGCGCGCAATGCGATCGGCCAGTTTCTCTGTGGTCAGGGTCTCACGCATGCCTTCGACCAGTAACGTGAAAGCCAGTGGCCCGGGCCATTGCAATTCACGCACATCCAGGCGCAGCTTGCTCATCCTGGCCAATTGACCTTGCAAGCGTTCGATCTCCAGTTCCTCACGCAGCACCTCATCCCGCGCCTGGCCAAGCAGCAGGTTATCGGCGTCATGCTTGCGAAACACCTCGTAGAACAGCCCGCTGGAAGCCTGGATCTGCCGGGTGCTTTTCTGCGCGCCTGGGTATCCGCCGAACACCAGCCCGGAGATCTGGGCGATTTCGCGAAAACGCCGCAAGGCCATTTCACTGGCGTTCAGGCTAGCCAGTACATCGTCCAGCAAGTGCTCGGTGGACATCGCTGCGGGCAGGTGGCCTGCCCAGTCCACAGGGGCCGGGCTAAGCAGTTCGAAGCCGTAGTCGCTGACGGCAATGGATACCGATAGCGGTTGGTTGCGGCTGACTCGCCAGGCAATCAGGTTGGCCAGACCAAGGTTGGCCATGCGGCCGGCAAACGGGTAGACAAACAGGTGCGAGCCTTGGCGTGTGGCAAGGGTTTCGGCCAGCAGCGTCTGCGTGGTAGGCAAGGCCGACCACTGGCCTTGGAGTGCGAGCAAGGGCCGCACCGTGCGCATTTCTGGATCATCGAAATGGCCGCGGGCTGCGGCGTCGAGTTTCTCCACCAGGGCATCGGCCAGTTCGCTGGACAGCGGCATGCGCCCGCCATTCCAGCGGGCTACGGCGGCTTTACGGGCGGTGCTGCGGCGTACATAAGCGGTCATGTTCTCCACCCTCACAAGCTCGAGTATCCGCCCGGCGAACACCAGGGTATCGCCTGGACGCAGGCGGGCGATGAAGGCTTCCTCGACACTGCCCAGATGCTTTCCGCCGCCGCCTTTGCTCCAATACTTGAGCTGCAGGCTGGCGTCGCTGACGATGGTGCCGATGCCCATGCGGTGGCGCCGCGCCAGGCGCTCGCTGACGACCCGCCATACGCCATCGCTGTGGGCCTCGACGCGCTGGTAATCGGGGTAGGCACTGAGCGAGCTGCCGCCGTGGCAGACGAAGTCCAGTGCCCACTGCCACTGGCTGTCGCGCAGATCGCAAAAAGCCCAGGTGCTACGTACCTCGGCGAGTAGCTCAGCGGGGCGAAAGCCGCAGCCCAACGCCATGCTGACCAGGTGCTGAACCAGTACATCCATGCACAGGCGCGGGGAGCGACGGGCCTCGATATGGCCCGCCGCAAGTGCACTGCGAGCGGCTGCGGCCTCGACCAGCTCCAGGCTGTGAGTCGGCACCAGGGTGACCCGCGACTGGCGCCCCGGGGCGTGCCCGGAGCGCCCGGCCCGTTGCATCAGGCGGGCGACGCCTTTGGCCGAGCCAATTTGCAACACCCGTTCCACGGGCAGAAAGTCCACACCCAGGTCCAGGCTGGAGGTACAGATCACTGCCTTGAGCGTGCCCTGCTTGAGGCTCAGTTCCACCCAGTCGCGGGTAGCGCGGGCCAGCGAGGCGTGGTGCAGGGCAATTTGCCCGGCCCAGTCGGGACGGGCGTCAAGCAGGGCCTGGTACCACAGTTCGGCTTGGGCACGGGTGTTGGTGAAAACCAGGCTGCTGGCGCTGCTGTCGAGCTCCCGGGCAACCTGAGCGAGCATCTTCAGGCCCATGTGCCCGGCCCAGGGAAAGCGTTCGATGGCCTCGGGCAGGAGTGTGTCGACGACCAGGCGCTTGTCCTGGCGGCCCTTTATCAGCTGGCCACCCTTTGGCACCAGTACCTCGAGCGCATGCGGCAGGTTGCCCAGGGTGGCAGACAGCCCCCAGGTCACCAGTTGCGGATGCCAGCGACGCAAGCGTGCCAGGGCCAATTGCAGCTGTACGCCGCGTTTGTTCCCGAGCAGTTCGTGCCATTCATCCACCACCACCATGCGCAGGCTGGCGAAATCATCGCAGGCATTCGCACGCGTCAATAGCAGGGTCAGGCTCTCGGGTGTGGTGATCAATGTACTCGGCAGGCGTCGGGCCTGGCGGGCGCGCTCGGCGCTGCCAGTGTCGCCGCTGCGCACGCCGACACTCCAGTTCAGGCCAAGGTCGTCCAGCGGCGCTTGCAATGCGCGTGCGGTATCGGCCGCCAGCGCGCGCATCGGGGTAATCCACACGACCTGCAATGGCGCCGGCTGACGCCCCGCGCGCGGCTTGGCGAAGGTGCGCAGTGCCGCCAGCCAGAGGGCGTAGGTCTTGCCGGCGCCGGTACTGGCATGCAGCAGCCCCGACTCGCCACGGCCGACTGCGGCCCAGGCTTGGCGCTGGAAGGCGAAGGGCTTCCAGCCGCGCATGCGAAACCAGGCATTGGCAATGTCGGGAGGGCTTGGCATGGGGCCGTCGGGTCCTTCGAAGGTTGTGCTTCTACTGACCACCGGCCCGGCGGTTTGGTTTTACCGGGTCAGTTGGCCAGCAGGTAGCCGCTGCGACACACCTGTTCACCGGCGACATGTGCGATGACCATGCCCGTCGTGGCCATGCGCCGAACGCTGCGGGCATACAGCAGGCCAGGCTGGCGGTTGTGCACGGCAGTCACCCGGTCGCTGAGCGGGTCGATGACTTCAGCGACCAGTTGCCCGGCTTCCAGATACTGACCGGGGCGGGCGTGATACACCAGCAGCCCGCCCAGCGGGGCCGATATCGGCTCGACGGCGGCCAACGGGGTCGCAGCCCGGGGCAGGGGTGGCAAGGGCACTGCAGGGCCTTCGATGACTCCGGCGTGAATCAGGTAATCGAGGATCGCCTGGCAGTCATGGCTGGCCAGGTCATGGCTGACATCGGCCTGGCCGCGCAACTCGACAGTTACCGACACGCTACCCAAAGGGATCGGGAAACGCTTGCCGAAGCGTTGCTGCAACTGCCACCAGACCAGGCTGAAGCATTCGTCGAACGACTGCCCGCCGGAGTCGGTGGCCAGCAAACTGGCCTGCGCACCCAGGTAGCGAGCCAGCGGCTCGACCTGAGGCCAGGCTTCCGGGGTGGTGTAGAGGTGTTCTACCGCCTCGAAGTCGCAGTGCAGGTCCAGGACCAGGTCGGCATCGCAGGCCAGCCGCTGCAGGGTCAGGCGCTGGGACTGCAGGGGGGTGTGTGCCGGGTGTGCATCCAGGCCACGGCGCAGGTACTCACGAATCAAGGCAAGGTTGTGGTCGGCGTCCTGGGTCAGATGGCCCTCCACCTGGTCGCCAATGCTGTCGGAAAGGTCGACGAAGTTGCGGTTGAAGTTCTCGCCGCTCTGTAATTCGAAACGACCCAGTGGTGCGTCCAGCATCACTTGCTCCAGGCCTACCGGGTTGGCCACCGGCACCAGGACGATTTCGCGGCGCAGGCGCCCTTGCTGCTCCAGTTCGGCCAGGCGACGCTTGAGGTGCCAGGCGACCAGCATGCCGGGCAACTCATCGGCATGCAGCGAGGCCTGTATGTACACCTTGGCGCCACCGCGCGGGCCGAAGTGGAAGCTGTGGAGTTGGCGAATGATGCCCGGTACGGGCGAGAGCAGGTCGTGTGTCGAATGGTGCATGGTGGTCCTGGCTGCGTGGCGAAAACGGTCTGCGACACGGGTCGGCACAAAGATAGAAGCATAATTTTAGCCAGTATGCTTCACCGTGCTGCCTTCTTCAGGCCAGCAGTGCCTGCAGGGTTGCCAGGTCATCGGCCTCCTCCACAGGTTTATCCAGGCGCCAGCGCAGCATGCGCGGAAAGCGCACGGCTATACCGCTCTTGTGCCGTTTTGACAGGGCGATGCCCTCGAACCCCAGTTCGAACACCAGGGTTGGCTTGACGCTGCGCACCGGTCCGAAGGTCTCTACCGTGGTCTTGCGAATAATTGCATCGACCTTGCGCATTTCTTCATCGCTCAGGCCCGAGTAGGCCTTGGCAAAAGGTACCAAGGCACGCTCGGGGTCGCCGGGTGGCCCGCTCCAGACCGCGAAGGTGTAGTCACTGTACAGGCTGGCACGCCGGCCGTGGCCGCGCTGGGCATAGATCAGCACGGCATCTACGCTGAACGGGTCGATCTTCCACTTCCACCACACCCCCATGTCCTTGGTCCGGCCCACCCCGTACAACGCATCGCGCTGTTTGAGCATCAGGCCCTCGACGCCCAGGCTGCGCGATCGTTCGCGCTGGATGGCAAGCGCGTGCCAAGTCTGCCCTTCGAGCAGAGGCGAAAGCAGTACCGGGGCCAAGGGATAGCTTTCCACGACACGCTGCAATTGCTGGCGGCGCTCATGTTGGGGGCGGCTACGCCAGTCCTCGCCTTGCCATTCCAGCAAATCGTACGCCTGCAATACCACCGGCGCATCGGCCAGCAGCTTCTTGCCCAGCGTCTTGCGGCCAATGCGCTGCTGCAGTAGTGCGAAAGGTTGCACGGCCAGTGCCTGGTCGTTGCCCGAATCAGGCTTCCAGACCAGGATCTCACCGTCGAGCACGACGCCGTCGGGAAGGCTCTGCGCCAGGCTGTGCAGCTCCGGGAAGCGGTCGGTGACCAGTTCTTCGCCGCGTGACCACACCCACACCTGGCCATCGCGCTTGACCACTTGTGCGCGGATGCCATCCCACTTCCACTCGATCTGCCAGGCGCTGGGCGGGCCGAGCAGGGCGTCGAACTGTTCGATGGGGGCCTGCAGGGCATGCGCCAGGAAGAACGGGTATGGTTGGCCACCACGTTGGCTATGTTCGTCGGCCGATTCAGCGGCGATCAGCTTGTGGTAACTGTTGGCTGTCGGGCGATGGCTGATGTCGGTATAGCCCACCAGGCGCTGAGCTATGCGTTTGGCATCCAGCCCCGCCAGCTGCGCCAGTGCCCGGGTGACCAGCAGCTTGGACACGCCCACGCGAAAGCTGCCAGTGATCAGCTTCAGGCACAGCATCAGGCTGGGGCGATCCAACTGTGCCCACAGTGGCGGCAGGCGCTGCTGGACCTCTTCGGCGGGCAGCCCACGCAGTGGCAGCAGATGGGCTTCGACCCAATGGGCCAGCCCGCTCTCGCTACCTTGCTGGTTTTCAGGCAGCAACAAAGAGATGGTTTCCGCCAGGTCGCCCACGGCCTGATAGCTTTCTTCGAACAACCAGCCCGGCAGCCCGGCCAATGCCGTTGCCAGCTCGCGCAGCACCCGGGTGGGCACCAACTGCCGTGGCCGGCCACCGGACAGAAAATAGACAGCCCAGGCGGCGTCCTCGGCGGGGGCTGCGGCAAAGTAGTCGCGCAACGCTTGCAGTTTGGCATTGCTGGAGGTGGTGGCATCCAGGCACAGGTAGAGCTGGGCAAAGGCCTTCATGCCTCAGCTTCCATTGCTGGAGCGTCGTCCTCGTCACCGTACTCGGTAACGAACGCTCGGGCATCGAGGCCACGTTCGCTGAGGTAGCGTACCAGCACGTTGACCGAGCCGTGGGTGACCATAACCCGCTCGGCGCCGGTCTGTTCGATGGCCCATAGCAGCCCAGGCCAGTCTGCGTGGTCGGAGAGTACGAAACCGCGGTCTACGCCGCGCCGGCGTCGCGTGCCGCGCAGCAGCATCCAGCCACTGGCGAAGGCATCGCTGTAATCACCGAAGCGACGCATCCAACTGCTGCCGGCGGCAGAGGGGGGCGCCAACACGATGGCCTGGCGCATGAGCGGGTCATTACGGGGAATATCACCGGCATAAAGGGTTTGTGGCAGGTGTACACCGCCCTCTCGGTATACCTGGTTCAGCGGCTCTACTGCGCCATGTACCAGGATCGGCCCGATGCTCGGATCCAGGCCATGGAGGATTCGTTGAGCCTTGCCGAACGCATAGCAGAACAGCACGCTGGCCTTGCCCTGCTCGCGATTGGCCCGCCACCATTCATTCACCCCCGCTAATACCTGTGCCTGGCTGGGCCAGCGGTAGATGGGCAGGCCGAAGGTCGACTCGGTGATGAATGTGTGACAGCGCACCGGCTCGAACGGAGCACAGGTGCCATCCGGCTCGACTTTGTAGTCCCCGGAGGCAACCCAGACTTCGCCGTCATGTTCCAGGCGCACCTGTGCCGAGCCCAGTACGTGCCCGGCCGGGTGCAGGCTCAGGGTGACGCCGTGGTGGCGGATACGCTCGCCGTAGGGCAGGGCCAGTAGGTCGATATCCTGGCCCAGGCGGCTGCGCAGTATGCCGGCCCCTGGGGCTGCGGTCAGGTAATGAGTGTTGCCACGACGGGCATGATCGCCATGGCCGTGGGTGATGATGGCGCGCTCCACGGGCCGCCAAGGGTCGATGTAAAAATCACCGGGCGGGCAGTAAAGGCCTTCGGGGCGGGCGATGACGAGGTCCATGGCGATGCCTGGCAAGAGGGCTTACAGGCTCAGAGCATCAGCGGGGCGTGGAAGTTCGCGTGGTGTTGGCAGCCAGCCCTGCACGTCAGGGCTGGCTGCGGGCTATTCAGCGCAGGGCCATTTTCCAGGCCGCGCCTTTGGTCTGCGCCACGCTGATTTTTTCGGCGTAGGCGATGTTCTTGATGAAGCCGCCATGCACCAGCCGTGGGGAGGTATGGAAGTAGTCCCAGGTGGTGGTGCCGTCATGGCTCTGCAGGTCTTGACTGTCGTAAGGGATTTCGAGGGTGACTGGCGACGCGGTTGCTGGCGTCGAGAAATCGCCGTCGATCATGCTGTAGCCTGCCTTGTCGTTACCGGCCCACAGCTGAATGTCAATGGTGCTGCCCTCCGGTACGGCCAGCGATGCAGGCCAGGACACTTCGATCGTGAGGGTTTCTTTGCTCATGCTGAACATCCTTTTTTGATGGGTTGACCGCACTCGCTGTCTGAACGAGCGCGGCAAGAAAGGATGCTAAGCACCGAGGCTTGAGGGATACAGATGGAAACGCTGGGCCTATCGGCCTGGCACCAGGGTCAGCCGCTGGTTGCCATAGGCCCGGGCAAAATGCTGCGGCTGTACTGGCAGGCTCATGAACCGTCCCTTGAACCAGGCATCGAGCCCATCGCTGAAATGGGCACTGGCCGGGTTACCGGATTGTCCGGTGCTGGTCAGTACCTGTAGTGGTTCTGCCTGGCCAAAGTCGACGATCATGCGGGCCGAGGCCGGCAGGCGGGTGTCGAAATCGCTGCCCCATGCATAAGGCGTCAGGGCCAGGGTGCTGAAGTCACCGCCAGCCGCCTGTGGCGATCGGCTGAGCGCATCGCCCAGGCCGTGGTAAGCAGGGGCAGGCCAGCGATATTGGTGCAATTTGCCCCATTGCCAGGCGCGACGGTCGGCACCCAGCTGGGCTGTACCTGCATCCACGGCAGCGGCCAGGCAGCGGGCCAGGATGGCCGGTTTGTCTTCCTTCTGCGCCGTGGTGCGATCATCCCAGAACGGGCTGTCTTCGCGGCCAAGCAGGTGGTCTGCCTGGGCCGAGTAGGACAGGCGCGCATTGCTGACGAACGCCTGCCAGGCAGTGCCGGATTGCGGGCCGAGGTCGTCGAGGAAGGTCTGGAGCGCCACTTCCTGTAGGAACAGCTCATACAGCGCGGCATCCGCTGATACCGGGCTCAGGCGACCATCGAACGCCTTGAGGCGGGCCAGCGCGTCGCGGGCCTTGTCGCGCTGGGCGGCTGGCAGGGTGTCGATCGCTTGCTTGAGCGGTTGGGCCATGCCAGGGGCGTCGAACATCTGCTTGAGCTTGTCGGCCAGCAGCGTCTGCTGGTCGTTTTGCAGGGCCATCAGGCTGCGGCTGTCGTGACGGCCATTGCCGGCCAGCTGGCCCAGGCGCTCGGCGCGTTCGGGGTAATACCAGGTGTTGGACAGCTGCATGCCGTAGCCGCGTGGCAAGCTGCGCTGGTTGGCATGGGCGATCCAGCCGGCCGGCGGGTCCTGGTCGTAGGGGTGCAGCATCGGGTCGGCGTAACCGTCCCAGTCGTAGCGACCCTCCCAGCCCGGAGATGGCAGCAGGCCCTGGCCCTCACGGCGGTTCGGGTAGCGGCCGCTGACTTGCCAGCCAATGTGCTCAGGTTCGGCAAACACGAAGTTGAGTGCGGCAGCCGCCACCTCGCGGGTGCTGTCAAACGCGCGTTCCACGGTTTGCGCTCGGGTCAGGTCGAACAGCGCATCCAGGCTGCGATCACCCTTGGGCTGCGGCAAGTTAAGGGCCAGACCAAGGCTGGGGCTGCCGGTCTGGGTGAGCAGGGTACCGTGGCGCGTGTCGTACATCACTTCGCGCAGCGGGCGTTGGCCACGGACGAAGAAGGTTTCGCTGCGTGCGCGAGCCGGCAACCACTTGCCGTCGGCCAGGTAGCTGACCTGGCTGCCCTGATGGCGCAGCCGTTCCAGGTACAGGTCCTGGTTGTCGGCCATCACCGCGCTGCTGCTCCAGGCCAGCTTGCCGTTGTAGCCGGCCAGGACGATGGGCAGGCCCGGCAACGACAGGCCTGCAACCTGGTACTTGCCGGTGTGGATCTGCACCGGGCTCAGGGCCCAGGCTGCGCGGCTGTCGCTTGCCAACAGGCTTTTTCCGCTGCGGCTGCGTTGCGGGCCCAGGGCCAGGTTGGCCGAGCCCGGGCTGCCGAGCAGGTTCAGGTCGGCGAGCTTCTGGCTGGCGGCTGCCAGCGCAGCCAGGCCCGGCAGTTGGCTGCTCAGGTTCAGACCCTTCAGCTTGTCTGCCTCAGCTTCAGCCAGGGGTTCGTCTGGCGCGCCAGGCAGCAGCCAGGGCAGCTTATCGCTGCCGACCTTTTGCGCCAGGGTCAGGGCGCTGAGTTCTTCCTGCAGGTTCACCGACTGGCTGAAGGCATACAGGCTGAAGATCAACGCCGAATCCTCGGGCTTCCAGTATTCCGGGCGGTAGCCGCTGCTGGCGAGGTTGGCCGGCAGTTTGTCGCGGTAGCGGAACAGGTAGGCATTGACCCCGCGGGCGTAGACTTCGAAGAAGCGCTTGAGCCGGGGCGAAGCATCGGCGTACAGCTGGGTGGCGTTTTGCTTGAGGTTGGCGGCGCGCATCAGGCGGTCGATGTCCAGCGCCTCGCTTCCGGCCAGTTCCGCCAGGCGGCCCTGGGCCAGCAGGCGCATGGCGAGCATTTGCCCGATACGGTCGCCGGCGTGGACGTAGCCGAGGCTGAACAGTGCATCATGGAAGCTGCTGCTTTCGATCAGCGGTGCGCCCATGGCGTTGCGGCGCACCGAAACATTCTGCGCCAGGCCTTTGAGCGGCTGCACGCCGGTGGTCGGTGGCACACTGTCCTGATAGCCGCCCATCTGGCAACCGGCAAGCCCGAGCATGCCGAGCAGCGTGGCAGCGGTGGCGAACCGTGGGCGGAAGGGAGGAAGGACGGGGGCGGCCATGACAAGGGCTCCTGCAAGGCGTGGCGGGGTTCGAATGGCGCTAAGGTAGTGAGCGCGCAGGCGCCGTGCAAGGTGCGGTGAAGCTTTATTTACCAGCGGTCGGTAGCTTCAAGCTGC
This sequence comes from Pseudomonas sp. BNK-30, assembly GCF_047456185.1. NCBI lineage: Bacteria > Pseudomonadati > Pseudomonadota > Gammaproteobacteria > Pseudomonadales > Pseudomonadaceae > Pseudomonas > Pseudomonas sp. BNK-30. Next base: position 3,558,544 of record NZ_CP179904.1, on the reverse strand, counting down.
ATGAGGTGCGGGCCTGCATTTTCCTGCAACTTGAAGCTTGCCGCTTTAAGGCTTGATCAGGCCCCGTGGCACTTCTTGAATTTCTTTTCGCTGCCGCACGGGCACGGGTCGTTGCGGCCGACGTCCTTCAATGCATTGCGAACCGGCTCCTGATGGCCGTGATTGCAATGCGGGCCGTGCACATGGCCGTGGTCGTGATCGTGGTGATGATCGTGTCCGTGGTTGCAGTCGGGGCCATGAACATGGGGTTGTTGGGTCATTGCAGGGTTACTCCGGTAAGAAATCACCGGGGATTATCTCACCACTGCGCGATAAGTGCAGGTCCCGGTGGATGATCAGCCCGGTCTCGAGTTCGCCCTGCAAGCGGTAGTGCAGCGGCTGCTCGCTCTTGAGCAGTTTGGCCAACGGCTTGAGCTGGCGCCACAGATTGGTCCGCGCAGTGATCTTGAAGGTGCGCCGGGCATGCCCACCGACACTGCGCCAGACACTGGCCTGATCCTCAACCAGCATCAGGTCGTTGAGCCAGACCGAATAAGCCAGGTTACGAATGAACAGGCGGCTGTCATTGGGGTTGTCGACACGCAGGTGCAAGACGAACTCCTGCTCCAGCAAGCGCGCCTTGACTGTCTCGACCCTGACCAGGTGCACCTGCGGGTCGCGCCAGTCATCGTCACCCCATATCGCGCAACCCGCCGGCAACGTCAGCAGAGCGCTGAGCAGGAACAGGCGGGCCAGGGCGATCACGCTCAGTTACCGACGTAGCCGGCGCAGCATTTCTTGAATTTCTGCCCGCTGTTGCAGGGGCAGGGGTCATTGCGGCCAGCCTTGAGCTCAACGGTCGGGTCGATGAAGTACCAGCGCCCGTCATGCTGCACGAAGGCGGAGCGCTCGCGGTGCTGGTGATCACCCTCCAGATCGTGCCAGCGCGCCGTGAACGTGACAAAGGCATGCTCAGGCTGGCCTCCGAGCACCTCGGCGTTCTCCACCTCCAGGCCAAGCCAGGTGCTCTGGGCGCTCCAGGCCGCAATCGCGTTGCGATCCAGACCCGTCTGCTGGGCTGGCAAGGTGGTGCCTACCAGGTAATCGATCAGGCCGAGCACGTAGGCGCTGTAGCGCGAGCGCATCAGTGCCTGGGCATCCGGTGCCGGGGTGCCGGCGTGGTAGTGCCCGCAGCAGGCGTCCAGCAGGTTACCGCTGCCACAGGGGCAAACCGAGACACTCATTGATCACCACCAGTACTTGCCGAAGTTTTCAGGGTTGGCCCAGAACCTGGCGTTGAGCCAGTCGGGGACCTGCTTGTAGTCATGTAGATCATAGGTGAACAGGCTCAAGACCTGCTCGTCGCGTCGGAATTTCTCGCTGGCCGACAGGGCCAGGGCAAAAAAATCGGTCTCCTGCCAGCCACAGGCGTGCAGGTCGGCCAGCACGGCGACACGGCTGGCGTTGAGGTTGCGGATGCCACCCAGCAGTTCCAGGCCAGCGCGTTTGGGCAAATGTTCCAGGCAGTCCACCAGCAATGCCAGGTCGAAGCGTTGTGCGGCAACATGCGCTGCAAGCGCGCCTGGCTGGCACGTCTCGATCGTCACCTGCGGATGTGCCTGGGCAAACGCCTCCAGGGCAGGAAAACGCGTGCCTACCAGCAGCAGACGCTGCGGGGTGAAGCGCTCCAGCAGGGCCGCCAGGGCCTGCTGGGGTGTACGTTGGGAAAAACCGTCGGTCATTGCCAATCCTCGTTCAGGTCTTCCAAGACTAACGGGCTGTCGGCCGTGGGCAAAGCACCGTATGACCCTGTCGTGGCTTATTGCTGGCAGGGATGAGATGCGCGGTCTTTACTCCCATGGATCGGCCTTATGCCGATTCCCCCTAGGAGAAGCTACGAAATGAGCATAGTACGCACAGCGATACCCCTGGTACTGCTCACCAGTGTGTTGACTGGTTGTGCAGGTTTGCAAAAAACCGACTGGCCGAAGTGTGCTGCCGTCGGGGGTGTGGGCGGCGCTGCCCTGGGCGCCATCGAAAGCTCCAGCTGGGCTGGCTGGGGTGCGTTGCTGGGCGGTGGCCTGGCAGCTGGCTACTGCTGGGCCAACGGCGATGGTGACGAGGATGGCGATGGTGTGCCGGACAGCCGTGACAAATGCCCAGGCACTGCGCGTGGTGTTCAGGTCGACGCCAATGGCTGCCCGCCAGAGCCGGCGCCCGTGGTCGAGGAAGTCGTGGTGCAGAAGGAGGAAGTCATCGTCATCCGTGACGTGCACTTCGAGTTCGACTCTGCGCGCCTGACGGCGGCCGACAAGGAACGCCTGAACACCATTTCCACACGCCTGAAGCAGGAAGCGCCGAGCGCTCGTCTGAGCGTCACCGGCCACACCGACAGCGTGGGCTCCGACAGTTACAACCAGAACCTGTCCGAGCGCCGTGCCCACTCGGTGACCGATTACCTGGTCGAGAGTGGTGTGCCACGCGCCAGCTTCGTGTCGGTGGTCGGTGCCGGCGAAACCCAGCCTGTAGCGGACAACGCCACAGCCGATGGGCGTTCGATGAACCGTCGCACCGAGATCAAGATCGAGCGCTGACGGCGTGCGCCCGCGCCTTGAGAAGTGGCGCGGGCGCGTCTTTACTCCTGTAGGCCGGTTGCGGCCAACGACACAGGAGCATTCATCATGAGTGTCATGTCAAAGGCGGCGCTGCCGTTGCTGGTGGTTTCCAGTCTGCTGGCAGGCTGCGCCACCCACAGTGACGGCAGTGCGCCCCTCAATCAACGGACCTGGCCCATCTGCAGCCTGCTCGGTGGGCTGGCCGGCGGTGGCCTGGGCGCTATCGAAAGCTCGAGCTGGGCTGCAGGCGCTGGCGCCCTGGGTGCGATCGCCGGCGGCCTGATCTGTTACGCCCAGGATGGGGACGAAGATGAGGATGGCGTCTTCGATCGCCGTGACCGTTGCCCTGACACGCCTGCCGGCACGGCGGTCGACCACATGGGCTGCCCGCTGCCGCAGTATCCGCCCAGCCAACCTGCGCCTGAGCCCCAGCCAGAGGTGATCTCCCTCGACGATCAGGGCCAGGTGATGTTCGCATTCGACTCTGCCGACTTGACGGTGGGCAGCCAGCAACGGCTGCAAAGCCTGTTGCCCAGGCTCAGCGAGTTGGGTGTATCGCGGATCAAGGTGGTTGGCCATACCGACAATGTCGGGTCTGACAGTTACAACCAGGCACTCTCTGAGCGGCGCGCGGCCAGCGTCGCACAGTATTTGATCAGCCAGGGCCTGGCACCGCAGAAGGTAACGAGCGAAGGGCGCGGGGCTAGCGAGCCGGTGGCAGAAAACGACACCGAACAAGGCCGTGCGCAAAACCGGCGGGTGGACCTGCACCTGAACTGAGCAGCGATGGGAGCGGCAGATGAAATTCATTCTGGGCGTGGGTAAAACCCTGACCATCGCTTTCTGGGGCGTGGTGCTGTTCAACCAGATGCTGCCACAGCCGCTGCCGTTCAATCTGTTGATCAATGCCGCAGGCATCGCCTTGCTGGGGCTGCACGTTCTGGAAGTGCTGTTCTTCAACGGCAGCTTGCGTGGGCGCAGCCACCGCTGGTTCGATCGTTTGCAGATACTGCTGACGGGCATTTTCCACGTGATGTCCATACCGCGGCAGGCAGAGCTGACGCGCCGTGGCTGACCACGGCGCTGCCTCGCTATGTCGGTAGCCGCGAACTGGCCACCGCCACCACCGCCAGCCCCAGCAGGAGGTTGGCCCCGACCATGCGCCGGATCCGGCCCAGTGCCGCAGCACCTGCGGCCCAGTCTTCGGCCTGCACGGCAGCCTTCAGCTCAGGCAGCAACAGCGCCTGGATACGCATGAACAGCGCGAACATGGCGATCCCGCCCCCCATCATCACCTGTACATACCGGGGGGCTGTCTCGAAACCGTTGAAGCGCATGTGCAACATGCCGATACCACTTATCGCCAGAATGGCTACCGCCAGCCAGACCCATCTGAAGAAACGTCGGAAAACTTCCACCCAGAGCCGAAGCCGGGCTGGCCCCTCAAGGGCTGCAACCGTTGCCGGGCGCAGCACCAGCCAGGCGAAGAACATGCCGCCGACCCACACAAGGGCGGCCAGGACATGCAGTGTGTAGGGGAGGGCAAAGGCAAGCATCCGGATCTCCATGCGGCACAATGGGCAATAGCGGGGTATGATAGCCGCCCCATGCGAAACACTGAAAATATATCCAGCCCTTCGGGCGCCTGCAGACCATGATCAGCAACGAACTCAAAGCCACCATCCAGGGCGCCTACTCGCGTTTTCTCGAAGCCAAGAGCCTCAAGCCGCGTTATGGCCAGCGCCTGATGATCGCCGAAGTGGCCAAGGTACTCGGCGACATCGCCTGCGACGACGAAGGCCGCCGCGCGGGCGAGCCTGCCGTGGTCGCGGTCGAGGCGGGTACCGGTACCGGCAAGACGGTCGCCTATAGCCTGGCCGCAATCCCGGCCGCCAAGGCGGCTGGCAAGCGCCTGGTGATCGCCACCGCGACCGTGGCCCTGCAGGAGCAGATCGTCTTCAAGGACCTGCCCGACCTCATGCGTAGCAGCGGCCTGAACTTCAGCTTCGCCCTGGCCAAGGGCCGCGGCCGCTACCTGTGCCTGTCCAAGCTCGACATCCTGCTGCAGGAGGGCCATGCGCAATCGGCCACTGCCCAGTTGTTCGAGGAAGAGGGCTTTCACATCGAGGTCGACGAGCGCAGCCAGAAGCTGTTCAACAGCATGATCGAGAAGCTCGCCGGCAATCGTTGGGACGGCGACCGTGACAGCTGGCCCGAGGCCCTGGAAGACCAGGACTGGGCGCGGCTGACCACCGACCACAGCCAATGTACCGGCCGCCACTGCCCGAACTTCCAGCAGTGCGTGTTCTACAAGGCCCGCGAAGGCATGGGCAAGGTCGATGTGATCGTCACCAACCACGACATGGTCCTGGCCGACCTGGCCCTGGGTGGCGGCGCGGTGCTGCCTGACCCGCGTGACACGATGTACGTGTTCGACGAAGGCCACCACCTGCCCGACAAGGCCATCGGCCACTTCGCTCACTTTTCCCGTTTGCGCTCCACTGCCGACTGGCTGGAGCAGACCGCCAAGAACCTGACCAAGCTGTTGGCCCAGCACCCGTTGCCGGGCGATCTGGGCAAGCTGATCGAGCAGGTGCCGGAGCTGGCGCGGGAAATCCGCACCCAGCAACAGTTCATGTTCACCTTGTGCGAGCAAGTCGCCGACTTCCGTCCCAGCGAGGACGTGGAGGGGCGTGAGCGCCCGCGCTATCGCTTCGAAGGCGGCGTGGTACCCGAGCAGATCCGCGACGTCGGCATCGAGCTGAAAAAGGGCTTCGCCCGCCTCAACGACCTGTTCACTCGCCTGGCCGACCTGCTCAAGGAAGGCATGGACGGCGAGGTCAACATCGGTATCGCCAGCCATCAGGCCGAAGAGTGGTACCCCTTGTTCGGCAGCCTGGTCACCCGCGCCCAAGGCAACTGGGAGCTGTGGACCGCCTTCACTGCCGAGGACCCGCAAGACAGCCCGCCCATGGCCCGCTGGTTGACCCTGGCCGAAAGCGGCGCGCTGTTCGACATCGAGGTCAACGCCAGCCCCATTCTGGCAGCCGAAATGCTGCGGCGCAGCCTGTGGAGCGTGGCCCATGGCGCGCTGGTAACCTCGGCGACGCTGACCGCGCTGGGCAAGTTCGACCGTTTCCGCATGCGCTCGGGCCTGCCGCGCGATGCGATGACCTGCGTGGTGCCCAGCCCGTTCGTGCATGGCGATGCCGGCCTGCTGCGGGTGCCCGACCTCAAGGCCGACCCGCGCGATGCTGCGGCGCATACCGCTGCGATCATCCGCGAGCTGCCGAACATCGTCGAGGACGCCCGCGGTGCGCTGGTACTGTTCTCCTCGCGCAAACAGATGCAGGAAGTCTTCGACGGCCTGGACCGCGACTGGCGCAAGCTGGTGCTGATTCAGGGCAACCTGTCCAAGCAGGAAACCCTGAACAAGCACAAGGCGCGGGTCGATGATGGCCAGCACAGTGTGCTGTTCGGTCTGGCCAGCTTCGCCGAGGGCGTCGACCTGCCCGGTGCCTACTGCGAGCATGTGGTGATCGCCAAGATCCCCTTCGCCGTGCCTGACGATCCGGTCGAGGCGGCACTGGCCGAGTGGATCGAGGCCCGCGGTGGCAACCCCTTCATGGAAATTGCCGTACCCGATGCATCGTTGAAGCTGATTCAGGCCTGCGGTCGCCTGCTGCGTACCGAGCAGGACCGGGGCGTCATTACCTTGCTTGACCGGCGTCTGGTCACCCAACGCTACGGCAAGGCTATTCTCAATGCGCTGCCGCCCTTCCGGCGGGAGATTTCCTGAAGGCCGGAGCATGATGTGCCGGCCCGTTGTCCACCACTCTGTCGCGGGCCCATGAGGGCCTGGAAGGAGAGCCTGAGCCCTATGATCCGCCGCACCTTGCCTGCTGTTCTCACCCTGTTGTTCAGCGCCTCTGCAATGGCCGGGCAGCAGACGCTGTTCAGCTTCGTGCGCCCGGCTTCGGTCGTCAATGTGGCCACTGAGGGGGCCGGGATGCCGCAGTACAACGCAGAACAGACCGCAGAAGGCGAGGTGTTGCGGCGGGTGGTGTTCAACCCGGTCGAACGGCCGACCCTGCGGCTGAGCCCTCACAGTGGCGCATGGGATTGGTCGGCCGGGCAGTTTCTGACCTTGCGCCTGCAAAGTGCCATGGACTGGGCACTGACCGTCGATGTCACGGTGCTGGGCAGCGATGGCCGTACCCTGACCAGCCGTATCGACCTGCCTGCAGGGCCTGCGCAGACGGTCATGGTGCCGCTCAAGGCCAGTTCCCCCCTGAGCCAGGGCATGCGCGCCGGCCCACCGATGCCCTGGACCCATGAAGGGCAACGGTTGCTGCTGACCAGCAGCGCCGGTGAGGTCGATCTCAAGCAGGTGGTATCTGTCAGCTTGAGCATCCCCGGCCCCAAGGTTGCGCAGAACCTGCTGATCGAGAAGGTCGGTATTCAGGACGACGACCTTGCCTACCAGGCGGCCTACCACGCACTGATCGATGCTTATGGCCAGTCCACGCGCGGCCGCTGGCCCGAAAAGGTGGTCAACGATGAACAACTGAAAGCTGCTGACAACCGCGAGCAGCAACAGCTCAAGGCCTGGCTGGCCGAGCATCACAAGCAACAGCTGGACAGCTACGGCGGCCTGTTGGCGGGGCCGGCGTTCGACGCCACGGGTTTCTTCCGTACGGAAAAACGTGACGGCCGCTGGCACCTGGTAACCCCCGAGGGCCATCCGTTCTACTCGTTGGGCGTCAATGCCGTGGCTGCCGATGGCGGGCGTACCTATGTCGCCGGCCGCGAAGGGATGTTCGGCGTGCTGCCGGGCGAAGGTGACGCGCTTGCCGCCTTTTATGGCGAGGGCAACAACGATGATGGCAATGCATCGTCGCAGGGGCGCAACTTCAAGAAGGGGCGTTGGTTCGACTTCTATGCAGCCAACATCCAGCGCGCCCATGGCAAACCTTGCCCGGCAGGGGAGGAGGGGCAACCTGCCGCGCCCTGCCCGCCCCTTGCGCTGTATAGCGCTCGTTGGCAGGCGCATACGCTCGATCGGTTGCAGGCCTGGGGCTTCAACACCCTGGGCAACTGGAGCGACCCCGAACTCGGCCAGGCCAAACGCATGCCCTATACCCTGCCGCTGTCGATCGTCGGTGACTATGCCAGCATCAGCACAGGCATGGACTGGTGGGGGCGCATGCCCGACCCGTTCGATCCGCGTTTCGCCATGGCCACCGAGCGAGCCGTGGCCATCGCCGCCCGTGACCACCGGGATGATCCCTGGCTGATCGGGTACTTTGCCGATAACGAGCTGGCCTGGGCTGCGCCTGGCAATGACCCCAAGGCCCGTTACGGCCTTGCCTATGGCACCCTGCGTCTGACAACCGATGTGCCGGCCAAGCGTGCCTTCCTCAAGCAACTGCGCGACAAGTACCGTAACCAGCAGGGGTTGTCCAAGGCCTGGGGCATCGACCTGCAAGCCTGGGAATTGATGGAAGACCCAGGCTTCGAGGCGCCGCTGCCCAACCCCGAGCACCCTGAGATCGAACGCGATTACCAGCACTTCCAGCAGGTGTTCGCCGAAACCTATTTCAAGACCATCGCCGATTCGCTGAGCTGGCATGCGCCCAACCACCTTCTGCTGGGCGGGCGCTTTGCCGTCAGCACACCCGAAGCGGTCAAGGCCTGCGCCGAGTTCTGCGATGTGCTGAGCTTCAACTTCTATACCCTCAAACCCGATGACGGCTACGACTTCGCCCAGCTGGCGGAGCTGGACAAGCCGGTGCTGGTGTCCGAGTTCCAGTTCGGTTCCCGTGACCGTGGGCCTTTCTGGCCGGGGCCGGTGGAAGTGGCGCGTGAAGAGGATCGGGGCCCGGCCTACGGCAACTTCCTCAAGGCGGCACTGGCGCAGCCGATGATCGTCGGCGCTCACTGGTTCCAGTACCTCGACCAGCCTGCCAGCGGGCGTTTGCTCGATGGCGAGAACGGGCACCTAGGGCTGGTGGCGATCACCGATATGCCATATCCGGGTTTTGTCGAGGCGGTGCGCAAGCGTAACCGGCAGGCCGTTGGTCAGTTGAGCAGCCTGTTGCACGAAGGGAGCTCTACCACGGGCGCGCCAACCGACGAGGCGCCCTGAAAAGGGTGCTTTTCTGCGTGATCATCCAGCCTTGCCCAGTAGGCAAAACCGCCAACTACTGAAACAATGCCTCCCTTTTTCAGCAAGGTCGAACGGAGAACAGGCGGGTGCAGATCCAGGGTCACTATGAGCTGAAGTTCGAGGCAGTGCGCGAAGCGTTTGCGGCATTGTTCGATGATCCCCAGGAGCGCGGCGCGGCGCTGTGCATCCAGGTCGGTGGCGAGACTGTAATCGACCTTTGGGCGGGCAGCGCCGACAAAGATGGCCAGCAGGCCTGGCACAGCGATACCATCGCCAATCTGTTCTCCTGCACCAAGACCTTCACTGCCGTCACCGCACTGCAACTGGTCGGTGAGGGCAAGCTGGCGCTGGATGCTCCGGTGGCGCGCTACTGGCCCGAGTTTGCCCAGGCAGGCAAAGAGAGCGTCACCCTGCGCCAGCTGCTCAGCCACAGGGCGGGTTTGCCCGCCATCCGCGAGCTGCTGCCAGCAGAGGCCCTGTATGACTGGCAAACCATGGTCGATGCGCTGGCCGCCGAAACACCTTGGTGGGCGCCGGGTACCGCGCACGGCTATGCCGCCATCACCTACGGCTGGCTGATCGGCGAGCTGATCCGCCGCGCCGATGGCCGTGGCCCAGGGGAGTCGATCGTGGCGCGTACCGCGCGGCCGCTGGGGCTGGACTTCCATGTAGGCCTGGCGGACGAAGAATTCGATCGCGTGGCCCATATCGCACGCGGCAAGGGCAACGCCGGCGATGCTGCCGCCCAGCGCTTGCTGCAGGTGACCATGCGTGAGCCCGAGGCGTTGTCTACCCGTGCGTTCACCAACCCGCCGGCCATCCTCACCAGCACCAACAAGCCTGAGTGGCGCCGCATGCAGCAACCGGCGGCCAACGGTCACGGCAATGCCCGTAGCCTGGCGGGTTTCTATGCCGGCCTGCTCGACGGCAGCTTGCTCGAGTCCGAATTGCTCGATGAACTGACGCGTGAACACAGCATCGGCGAGGATCGTACCCTGCTGACCCAGACCCGTTTCGGCCTTGGCTGCATGCTGGACCAACCCACAGTGGCCAACGCCACCTTCGGCCTGGGTGCGCGGGCCTTTGGGCATCCCGGCGCAGGTGGTTCGGTCGGTTTTGCCGACCCCGAGCACGACGTTGCCTTCGGTTTCGTGGTCAATACCCTTGGCCCTTACGTGCTCATGGACCCAAGAGCCCAGCAACTGGTGCGTGTCCTTGGCACTTGCCTTTGATCGGGTAACGCGGGTATTGCGCAACCCCTTTGACTATCCTCAATGCCAACGCCTCAAGTGTGTGGGCAAAATTTCTTTCTATTTCATGGTGTATCGCTGATGTCTTCACATAAAACCTTAGCTCTCGCCCTGTGCCTGACCGCTATGACCGGCTGCGCCAGCCATTCTCAGGATGCCTCGAAGGGCGGCCTCAGCAGCTGGTGGCCATTCGGTACGGACGAGGTCGCCGAGCAGGAAGTGAAGCACGCCGTCACCGAAAAAGTCGCCAAGGCCGATGCCAAGTCCGAGAGCGCCAGCCGCTGGTGGTGGCCCTTTGGCGGTGACGACAAGCAGGCCAAGGGCCCGGTTGTACCAAAAATCGACGAAAAGGCCACCCAGGCCTGGCTCGATCAGTACGAGCCAAAACTGCGTGAAGCGATCAAGGACAGCAAACTGGAGCTGGAGCGCCGTGAGAATGTGTTGGTTGTGACCATCCCGGCTGACAGCTCCTACAACCCGGACCGTCCGAACATGCTGTTGCCTATGAGCCTGGGCCCGATTACCCGTGTGGCCAAAGCCGTCGAAGGCGACCCCAAGACTGCCGTGCTGGTGCTGGGCCACGCCGACACCAGCGGCGCTGCTGCTACCAACCAGAAGCTCAGCCTGGAGCGCGCCGCTTCCGTGTCGGCGATCTTCCGTTTGAGCGGCTTGAAGCGTGACCGTCTTTCGCTCAAGGGCATGGGCTCTGAAATGCCGCGCGCGGCCAACGACAGCGTCGAAGGCCGGTCCCTTAACCGCCGCGTGGAGATGCTGTTGACCCCGCAGAACACCATGCTTGCCCTGATGGCCAAATATCAGCGGCCAGCGCCGGCACCGGCCTCGATGGTCGCTGTCCAGGACGCTAAGGCACCCGCTACCAAGGCAGCTGTTACCAAACCAGCCGCCAAGGCAGCGGCCAAACCTGCTGCCAAAAAGCCTGCAGCCAAAGCCAAGGCACCTGCTAAAACCACCGCCAAAAAGAAAGCCGCGCCGGCCAAGCCCGCTGCCAAGAAAGCTACGGCCGAGAAAAAAGTAGCCGCCAACAGCCCTGCGAAGACCAACTGATCGTCAAGGAAACGCAGCCATGACCCAATCCCTGGCCGATATGCGCCGCGACTACACCCGTGATGGCCTGGCAGAAGCCCAGGCGCCGGGCGAGCCGTTCGCTCTGTTCCATCAGTGGTTCGCCGATGCGGTAAAGACCGAGCAGGCACCGGTGGAGGCCAATGCCATGACCCTCGCCACGGTCGACGGTGATGGCCGTCCCCATTGCCGCGTTTTGCTGCTCAAGGGGCTCGACGACCGAGGGTTCACCTTCTTCACCAACTACGACAGCGCCAAGGGCCAGCAACTCCAGGCCAACCCCTACGCTGCCATGACCTTCTTCTGGCCGGCGCTGGAACGTCAGGTGCGCATTGAGGGGCGTGTGGAAAAGGTTACGCCCCAAGAGTCGGATGACTATTACCAGGTCCGCCCGCTGGGTAGCCGCCTTGGGGCCTGGGCGTCACCGCAAAGCCGAGTGATTGCCAGCCGCGAGGCGCTCGAAGGGCTGGTGAAGGCCACTGAGGCCCGGTTCTCCGACACCCAGCCCCACTGCCCCGAGCATTGGGGAGGCTACCGCCTGCTGCCCGAGCGCATCGAGTTCTGGCAAGGGCGGGCGAGCCGGCTGCACGACCGGCTGAACTATCGGTGGGTCGATGGCCAGTGGCAGCGCGAGCGCCTGGCTCCGTGACGTTCATGGGGCTGCGCGGTAGCCCCATGTATGCTGTCACCACTTCAATGCAGTAAACCCTGACTATCCTCTGTCTAGATTTCCAGGCCCGGCTCGGAGACTGTACCGTAGCTGAACGGAAATAATTTTATGGCTTTGCTACCGTGACAGCCGTCGAGGTGCAGCGTCTAATGGACACCTGACTTATGGAGACTTTACCCATGCGTAAATCCGCTTTGCTGGTGGCGACCTTTACCACCATGTCGTTGTTGTTGGGCGGCTGTGCTTCGAGCCTGACCGGCGACAGCTACTCCCGTGATGAGGCCCGTCGCGTGCAGACCGTGCGCATGGGTACTATCGAGTCCCTGCGTCCGGTCAAGATCGAAGGCACCAAAACCCCTATCGGCGGCGGTGCAGGCGCGATTGTCGGTGGTGTTGCCGGCAGTGCCATTGGTGGTGGCCGTGGCAGTATCGTTGCAGCGGTAATCGGTGCCGTGGCCGGTGGCCTGGCGGGTTCCGCTGCCGAGGAAGGCATCACCCGCACCCAAGGTGTCGAAATCACCGTGCGTGAGGACGATGGCAGCATGCGCGCCTACGTTCAGGCCGTGCAGGAGAACGAAATCTTCCGCGTCGGTGAGCGTGTGCGCATCATGACTGTCGACGGTACCAGCCGCGTTACGCACTGACCGCGCCAAAACAAAACCCCGAACTGGCCAGGCCCGTTCGGGGTTTTTTATTTGCCTGCCCTGGCCCTGTCGCCGGCTTACAGCCCGAGCATATCCCGCGCCACGGCTTCGGCAATGCGAATGCCATCAACACCCGCCGAAAGAATGCCCCCGGCGTACCCGGCACCTTCACCTGCAGGGAACAACCCCTTCACGTTCAGGCTCTGGTAATCCTCGCCGCGGGTGATGCGCAGCGGCGAGGAGGTGCGTGTCTCGATGCCAGTCAGCACTGCGTCATGCAGGTTGTAGCCTTTGATCTGTCGATCGAAGGCTGGCAGCGCCTCGCGGATTGCCTCGATGGCGAAATCCGGCAAACTCGGCGCCAGGTCACCCAAGGTCACGCCCGGCTTGTAAGACGGCTCGACGCTACCCAGCGCGGTGGAGGGTTTGCCGGCAACGAAGTCACCCACCAACTGTGCCGGTGCCTGATAGTTGCTACCGCCCATTACATAAGCGTGCGCCTCCAGGCGCTCCTGCAGCTCGATACCCGCCAGCGGGCCGCCCGGGTAATCGCGCTCAGGGTCGATACCGACCACGATGCCGGAGTTGGCGTTGCGCTCGTTACGCGAATACTGGCTCATGCCATTGGTGACGACGCGGCCTGGTTCGCTGGTGGCAGCGACCACGGTACCGCCGGGGCACATGCAGAAGCTGTATACGGAGCGGCCGTTCTTGGCGTGGTACACCAGCTTGTAGTCAGCGGCACCCAGTTTCGGGTGACCGGCATATTTGCCAAGGCGCGCCTTGTCGATCAGCGTTTGCGGGTGCTCGATACGGAAGCCCACCGAGAAGGGCTTGGCTTCCATGAACACGCCTTTGCCGTGCAGCATGCGGAAAGTGTCACGGGCGCTGTGGCCCAAGGCAAGCACCACGTGGCGCGACTGCAGCTGCTCGCCGCTCTCCAGCACCACGCCGCTCAGTTGGCCACCGTCGATCAGCAGGTCGGTGACTTTTTCCTGGAAGCGCACTTCACCGCCCAGGGCGATGATGTCCTGGCGCATCTGCTCGACCATGCCGGTCAGGCGGAAGGTACCGATGTGCGGCTTGTTGATGTAGAGGATCTCGTCCGGCGCACCGGCCTTGACGAACTCTTCCAGTACCTTGCGGCCATGGTGAAGCGGGTCCTTGATCTGGCTGTACAGCTTGCCGTCGGAGAAGGTCCCGGCACCGCCTTCGCCGAACTGCACGTTGGACTCGGGGTTGAGCACGCTCTTGCGCCACAGGCCCCAGGTGTCCTTGGTGCGCTGGCGCACTTCCTTGCCACGCTCCAGGATGATCGGCTTGAAGCCCATCTGGGCCAGCAGCAGGCCGGCGAAGATACCGCACGGGCCGAAGCCGACCACGACCGGACGCTCCTGCAGGTCGGCAGGGGCGTGGCCAACGTACTTGTAGGTGACATCCGGCGCGACGCTGATATTGCGATCGTCAGCGAACTTGGCTAGTAGCTCCGCTTCGTTGCTGGCTTCAAGGTCGATGGTGTAGATGAACAGCAATTCGCTGTTCTTCTTGCGCGCATCGTAGCTGCGCTTGAACAGGTTGAAGCTGAGCAGTTGCTCATCGCGGATGCCCAGGCGCTGGACAATGGCTTCGCGCAGCGCTTCGTCGGGATGGTCCAGGGGCAGCTTCAGTTCGGTGATTCGTAGCATGGCAGGGTCCAGTATCCCGGCCATGGGCGGCCGGCGGCTTTACACAAACCGCCAAGTATAAGCTGTTCGCCGCCCTGACTGGCAGGATAAAAGTGCCCGGCGATCAGTTGTCGCGTGCACCGCCGTAGTAGCCGCAGCCCTGCAGGGTCTGGCCATCGATGCTCAGCTCGGCGCGCAGGTGGTGCACGGCACCGGTGGCAGTATCGACGCAACGCTGCGGGGCGACCCACAGTTCCACCTGCTGGCCGTTGGCTTCGCTGCTCAGGGTCAGGCCGCCGCCGGGCACTTCCTCTTCCAGGAAGGGCAGCGGCAATGGCTCCTTGCCAATGCGGTTGAGCACCATGCCTTTGCCACTGGCCTTGATGTCCCACTCAGGCTCATGGCCGCTGGCGCGCAGGGTCAGCTGCTTGAAGTTGGGATCTTCGCAGGCGCGGGTGGACGGGTCCAGGCGGTACAGGCGGCGCACCTCGAGCTGGCCGTCGCTGTTGGCCTGCTTGCTGCCGGTGAGGCGCCCGCGCACATCGGCGAACAGTTTGTCACCGGCGTCGTCTGCCAGGTTGGCGGCTTCCTGCAAAATGCCGGTGCCGGCCACATCCTTGATCACGAAGCGACGGGGTTCATTGCAGGGCTTGAACAGCAACTGGCCGCCCCCGGCGCTCAATTCGCCCTGCATGCGCACAGTGCCGATGTTCGGATCGCTTGGTGGGGCGGCCAGCATCTGGCAGCCGGCGAACAGGGGCAGCAGGGCGGTGAGTAGCAGGGAAGGGGTGAGGCGCATGGGACGGGGCTCCGGGATGCTTGCATGAAGTGCAGGCCACGGTACCCATGCCAGGCGCTGATCACAAGAGAAAGCGATTTGGGGCCGCTTTGCGGCCCATCGCCGGCAAGCCGGCTGCTACAGGAACAGCGCTGACCCTGTAGGCGCTGGCTTGCCGGCGATGGGCTGCGTAGCAGCCCTGATAAAGCTAACTGACTGGCCTGAACCCGAAGCCCTTTGCCAGTCAACCGCCCAGGTAGGCGTCACGCACTTTCGGGTCGGTCAGCAGCGCCTCCCCCGTGCCTTGCATTACAACCCGGCCATTCTCCAGCACATAGGCCCGATCGGCGACCTTCAACGCCTGGTTGGCGTTCTGTTCCACCAGGAACACCGTCACGCCATCGCGGCGCAACTGTTCGATGATGTCGAAGATCTGCTGGATGATGATAGGCGCCAGGCCCAACGAGGGCTCGTCGAGCAGCAGCAGCTTGGGCTTGCTCATCAGCGCCCTGCCGATGGCCAGCATCTGCTGCTCGCCGCCGGACATGGTGCCGCCGCGCTGGAGATAACGCTCTTTCAGCCTCGGGAACAGTTGCAGGACTTTGTCCAGTTGCTCCTGATAGTCGCCTTTGTCGGTGAAGAAGCCGCCCATGGCGAGGTTTTCCTCGACGGTCAGGCGGGCGAACACACGGCGGCCCTCCGGGACCACGGCGATGCTCTTGCGCATGATGTGCGAAGAAGGCTGGCCGACCAGCTCTTCACCCAGGTACTTGATGCTGCCGCTGTGCGCCTGCGGCGAGCCGCACAGGGTCATCAGCAAGGTTGACTTGCCCGCACCGTTGGCACCAATCAGGGTGACGATCTCACCCTGATTGATCTCGACGTTGACGCTGTGCAACGCCTGGATCTTGCCGTAGAAGGTGGAGACGTTCTCGAACTTCAGCATTTACGCTTCCCCCAGGTAGGCTTTGATCACGTCAGGGTTGTCGCGAATTTCCTCCGGTGTGCCGTTTGCCAGGGGCGTGCCCTGGTTGATGACGACGATATGGTCGGAAATGCTCATCACCAGCTTCATGTCGTGTTCGATCAGCAGCACGGTGACGTTGTGCGACTCACGCAGATAGGCGATCAACGCCTTGAGGTCCTCGGTTTCCTTGGGGTTCAGGCCCGCTGCCGGCTCGTCCAGCATGATGATCCGCGGCTGGGTCATCATGCAGCGGGCGATTTCCAGGCGGCGTTGCTGGCCGTAGGCGAGGGTGCCGGCGGTACGGTTGGCGAACTCGGTCAGGTTGACCTTCTCCAGCCAGTACTGCGCGCGCTCCAAGGCCTCTTTCTCGCTGCGGCGGAAGCTTGGGGTCTTGAACAGGCCGGCGAAGAAGTTGGTGTTGAGGTGGCGGTGCTGGGCGATCAGCAGGTTTTCCAGCGCGGTCATCTCTTTGAACAGGCGCACGTTCTGGAAGGTCCGCACCACGCCCTTGCGGGCGATCTGGTGGCCGGCCAGGCCTTGGATCGGCTGGCCGTCGAGCAGGATGGTGCCGCCGCTGGGCTTGTAGAAGCCGGTGAGGCAGTTGAACACGGTGGTCTTGCCAGCGCCGTTCGGGCCGATCAGCGCCACTACCTGTTTTTCCTTGACGGTCAGGGCCACGCCGTTGACCGCCAACAAGCCGCCGAAGCGCATGCTCAGGCCGCTGACTTGCAGAATTTCGCGGCTCATCGACGCAGCTCCATGTGTGGACGTTGCATAGGCAGCAAGCCTTGCGGACGCCAGATCATCATCAACACCATCAGCGCACCGAACATCAACATCCGGTATTCGCTGAACTCACGCATCAGCTCAGGTAGCAGGATCATCACGATGGCCGCGAGGATCACGCCCAGTTGTGAGCCCATGCCGCCAAGCACGACGATGGCGAGGATGATCGCCGACTCGATGAAGGTGAACGACTCGGGTGTCACCAACCCTTGACGGGCGGCGAAGAAGCTGCCGGCGAAACCGGCGAAGCAGGCGCCCAGGGTGAATGCCGAGAGCTTGATCACAGTCGGGTTCAGGCCCAGCGCGCGGCAGGCGATCTCATCTTCACGCAGCGCCTCCCAGGCGCGCCCGATGGGCATGCGCAGCAGGCGATTGATGACGAACAGCGCCAGCAGTGCCAGCAACAGTGCCACCAGGTAGAGGAAGATGACCTTGTTGATCGAGTTGTACGGCAACCCGAAGTACTCGTGGAAGGTCTGCATCCCCTCGGCAGCACGCCGCTCGAAGGTGAGGCCGAAGAGCTCCGGTTTGGGGATGTTGCTGATGCCGTTGGGGCCGCCGGTCCAGTCGGTCAGGTTTCGTAGGAACAGGCGGATGATCTCGCCGAAGCCCAGGGTCACGATCGCCAGGTAGTCACCGCGCAGGCGCAGCACCGGGAAGCCGAGCAGGAAGCCGAAGGTCGCGGCCATCAGGCCGGCGATCGGCAAGCATACCCAGAAGCTCCAGCCCAGGTAGTGCGACAGCATCGCATAGCTGTAGGCGCCGACAGCGTAGAAGCCGACGTAACCCAGGTCCAGCAGGCCCGCCAGGCCGACCACGATGTTCAGGCCCAGGCCCAGCAACACGTAGATCAGGATCAGCGTGGCGATGTCGACGGCGCCGCGCGAGCCGAAGAACGGCCAGACCAGCGCCACCACGATCAGCCCGATGATGATCCAGCGTTGTGTCTTGGGCAGGGTCAGGTAATTGCTTACCGCGGGCGAGATCAGCTTGCGATCCGAGCGGCGGCCCATCACCGAGCTCCACTGCCTGTCGAACAGCACGCGCAGGAACATCAGCACCGAGCAGGCGGCGATGATGCCGATGGTGAACGAGCCCTGGCTGTGCACCACCAGGCTGATGCCATCGATGCTCAGTTTCAGGCCCAGCACCGGGAAGGCCACGGCCCACACCAGCAAGGCGCTGAAGAACGCCTGTTTGAGATTTCTGTTCATACTTTTTCAACCTCCGGGCGGCCGAGGATGCCGGTCGGCCGGAACAGCAGGACAAGAACCAACAGGCCGAATGCCACCACGTCCTTGTACTGGTCGCCGAAGATATCAGCGCCAAAGGCTTCGGCCACGCCCAGCACCAGGCCACCGAGCATCGCGCCCGGAATGCTGCCGATGCCACCCAGTACCGCCGCCGTGAAGGCCTTCAGGCCCACCAGGAAACCGGCGTTGGGGTTGATCACGCCGTACTGCATGCTCAGCAGCACAGCCGCCACCGCCGCCAGCGCGGCACCGATGACGAAGGTCAGGGCGATGATGTTGTTGGTGTTGATGCCCAGCAGGTTGGCCATCTTGATGTCCTCGGCGCAGGCGCGGCAGGCGCGCCCCAGGCGAGAGCGGGAGATGAACAGGGTCAGCAGGGTCATGGCCACCAGGGTGACCACGAACACCAGGATCTGCATGTAGCTGATCAGGACTTCTTCAGCACCGCCTGGCCCGAAGGAGAAGCTCCCGGGGATCAGGTTAGGGATGGATTTGTCCTTGGAATCCTGCGACAGCAGCACGGTGTTCTGCAGGAAAATCGACATGCCGATGGCGGAAATCAGCGGGATCAGACGGTTGCTGTTGCGCAGGGGGCGGTAGGCAACCCGTTCGATGCTGTAGCCATAGGCGCTGGTGACGAAGATCGTCGCGACGAAGGCAACGGTCATCAGGATCGGCAGCGAATGGATACCCATCATGGCCAGCCCTGCGAGGGCGATGAAGGCCACATAGGAACCGATCATGTACACCTCGCCATGGGCGAAGTTGATCATGCCAATGATGCCGTACACCATCGTGTAACCGATGGCGATCAAGGCATAGGTGCTGCCGATGGTCAATCCATTAACCAGTTGTTGGAAGAAATGGTAGATCTCAGGCATTACAGCGCTCCTAAAAACCTGATTTGCATTTCGCTGGCGGGGGTAGGCCAGGAAACCGCGAGTGACGGTTTTAAGATTTTCAGGTGAACCGGCCCCCGGATCGCGGGAATCAGGTCCATGAACCTCGTAAAACAAAGCCCACTGCTCGCACAGTGGGCTTTTACGGTCAGCTATTCAGTCACGCAGTTACTGAGGGGAGACTTCGGTCTTCGGCTTGCCGAAGTGCCATTCGTAGACCACGAACTTGAAGTCTTTGAGGTCGCCTTTTTCGTCGTACGACAGCGTGCCGGTCGGGGTCTTGAACGAGCCGGCGTGGATGGCGGCTGCCACCTTGTCGGTGTCTTCGGACTTGGCAGCCTCGATGCCTTTGGCGATCAGCTCCACGGCGGAGTAGGCCGGGAACACGAACGGACCGCTCGGGTCCTTGCCGTCAGCCTTGATGGCATCGACGATGGCCTTGTTCTCAGGGTCGGCGTCGAACGACTTCGGCAGGGTGACCAGCAGGCCTTCGGAGGCGTTCTGGGCGATCTGCGAGATCGAGTCGTTGCCTACGCCTTCTGGCCCCATGAACTTGGCTTTCAGGCCTTTTTCCTGAGCCTGGCGCAGGATCAGACCCAGCTCTGGGTGGTAGCCGCCGTAGTAGACGAAGTCGACGTTGTTCTGCTTGAGCTTCTGGATGATCGAGGAGAAGTCCTTGTCACCGGCGTTCAGGCCTTCGAAGACGGCAACCTTGGTGCCTTTGCCTTCCAGGGTCTGCTTGACGGCGGTGGCGATGCCTTCACCGTACTGCTGCTTGTCGTGCAGCACTGCAACGACCTTCGGCTTGACGTGGTCGGCGATGTAGTTGCCGGCCGCAGGGCCTTGGGCGCTGTCCAGGCCGATGGTGCGGAAGATCAGCTTGTAACCACGGGCGGTGATTTCCGGGCTGGTGGCGGCCGGGGTGATCATGATCACGCCTTCGTCTTCGTAGATGTCGGACGCTGGCTGGGTGGAGCTGGAGCACAGGTGGCCGATGACGAACTTGACGCCGTCGTTGACCACTTTGTTGGCGACTGCCACGGCCTGTTTAGGGTCGCACGCGTCGTCGTATTCCTTGGCTTCAAGCATTTTGCCATCGACGCCGCCCTTGGCGTTGATGTCCTTGATGGCCTGTTTTGCGCCGATGAACTGCATGTCGCCGTACTGGGTCACAGGACCGGTTTTCGGACCGGCGATGCCGATCTTGATGGTATCGGCGGCAAACGAATGGCTGGCTACCCCGGCCAGTACCATTGCGGCGAACAGCTTGGAAATCTTGATCATAGTGCTCCACTCATTCTGTTGTAATTCTTATAGTCCTGGCGGCCAGGGCTACAGACCGGGCGGGATTTGCGGTATGGCCACGCCACACTGCATGCCCACCTTCCCCCGGAACATGTCCCGGAACTGTACCGGTACAGTGTAGAGCGCTGCCCGAGCGCTTGAAAAGCGGGCGAAAAGCGCCTGTTTCGCGGGTTGTCGCATGATCGACACAAAGATACAGAAAGGCGCCATTACATCGCCTGCATCTTCGGCCCTACCCCACAAGTTCTGGGCCAATCGACCAAATTACATATTTGAAACCGGGTTTTTCTGCAAAAATGCCGGCCTTTTTTATTGGCCGATATTTGCGGTAAAAACCCATGACTGATCAAACAAGCACCCTCTATGCCAAATTGCTCGGCGAGACGGCAACTATCGAGTGGAAGGCATTGGAGCGTTTTTGGGCAAAGGGTGACCTGATTTGGGTCGACCCCAGCCTGGACTTGATAGCGGTTGCCGAAGTGATGGCGCAGAATCGCAGCGAGATGTTCGCCAAGTGGCGTGATGATGGCACCGTGGGCCCTGTCACGGCCGAACAGGCGCTCGACCTGCAAACCCGCGATCCAGAGATATGGGCGGTGGTGGTTTCGCCGTTCATCGTGATTCAGGTGAAGAGCGCCAAATCCGCCGGATGATTTTGGTGCGCGAAAATGCGCAGCCGCCCCATTCTGGTGCTCGATGGCGTTCAGGTGGGGTGGAGGTAGGTAACAATTCGGCGTGGCGGTAACAGTTTACGGGATGCGTAATGGGGCCGTGGTACGGCCCGGATAACTATCGGATTTGCCAGGAGTCGTTATGAGCACTGAACTGCCTTCGCTTGGATTCGCCGGGATTGGTCTGATGGGGCTGCCGATGTGTCGGCGCCTGCTGGCCGCAGGTTACCCGCTGACCGTCTGGAACCGCAGCCCGGAAAAGTGTGCCGAGCTGGTCGCGGCTGGCGCGCAGCTGGCTGCCGACCCTGCCGGGTTGTGCCGGGGCAGCGACATGGTGCTGCTGTGCCTGGCCGATACGGAGGTGGTACGCGAGGTGGTTTTCGGCGAGCAGGGTATCGCCCAGGGTGGGCGTAGCGGGCAACTGCTGGTCGACTTGTCCAGCCTTGAGCCGACCGCTACCCGCGAGATGGCTGCCGAACTGGCCGCCCTGTGTGGCATGGCGTGGCTGGATGCGCCCGTCTCCGGTGGCACGCCGGGCGCCGAGGCCGGCAGCCTGGCGATCATGGTCGGCGGCGAGGTTGCCGACCTGGAACGAGCGCGCCCGGTATTGCTTACCCTTGGCCAGCGGGTCACGCACATGGGCGGGGTGGGGGCGGGGCAGGTGACCAAGGCCTGCAATCAGATGATCGTGGCCTGCAATGCCTTGGTGGTTGCTGAAGTCGTGGCGTTGGCCGAGCAGTCAGGTGTGGACGCAACGCTCATCGCCCAAGCCCTGGCCGGTGGTTTTGCCGACTCCAGGCCGCTGCAGATCCTGGCACCGCAGATGGCCGAAAGCCGTTTCGAACCGGTGAAATGGCATGTGCGCACGCTGCTCAAGGACCTCGACGGTGCGGTCAAGTTCTCCCGCGAACAGGGCACGGCGACCCCCCTCAGTGGCCTCGCCGCGCAATTGATGCGCCTGCACGGTAGCCAGGGTTATCTGCAAAAAGATCCGGCGACCCTGGTAGAGCTGTATCGCAACAAGCGCTGAAGGCTTCTTCCTGGCGGTCGAGCCGTTCCAGGATCGGCCGCAGGTCCGCCAGCGGTACCGGCCGGCTGAGCAGGTAGCCCTGCAGGTAGTCGCAGCCGTTGGCGGCCAGAAACTCATGCTGCTCGACAGTTTCTACACCCTCGCTGACCACCTGAAGATGCAGGGTATGGGCCATTGCGATGATCGCCTGGACGATCTCACGGTCCTTCAGGCTGGCAGGCACGTCCTGAAGAAAGCTACGGTCGATCTTGAGGACGTCCAGAGGCAGGCGCTTGAGGTAAGCCAGTGACGAGTACCCTGTGCCGAAGTCATCGATCGAAAGGCTGACACCTTGGCCACGAATTCGCTTGAGCAGGCTGAGCGTGCGCTGGATGTCACCCATCAGGGCATTCTCGGTGACCTCAAGTTCCAGGTGTCTAGGTGCCAGGCCCGCTTGGAACAGTGCCATTTCCACTTCTTTGGGCAACCCGTCATGGCCCAGTGTCACCGCTGAGCAGTTGACCGTGAGCTTGAGGTCGGCGAAGCCATGGCGATGCAACTGCGCCAGGTCATCACAGGCGTGGCGCAACACCCACAGGTCCAGGTCGACGATCAGGCCGTTGGCTTCGGCAATGCCGATGAACCGGTCCGGGCTCAGCAGCCCATGCTGGGGGTGCTGCCAGCGTACCAGCGCTTCAAGCTTGGCTACCTGTCCGGTACGCAGATCGTAGATGGGCTGGTAATGCACGCGCAGCCCACGCTCTTCAAGCAAGGCGATGCGCAGTTCTTCTTCGAGTTGCAGTTCAAGGGTGGCGCGATTTTTCAGGCCGCTGTTGAAAAAGTGCAGGCTGTTGCGCCCGCTGCCCTTGGATTGATAGAGGGCAAGGTCGGCGTGCTTGAGCAGCTCTTCAGCGGTGAGGCCGTCGTCGGGGTAAATGCTGACGCCGATGCTGGTGGTCATGACCATGCGCCGCCCGCCCAGGTCGATGGGGTCCTTCATGCGCTGCATGATGCGCTGCGCCAGATGGCGAGCTTCGTCAGGCCCATTGAGGCTGGTAACCACGCAGAACTCGTCGCCGCCGAAGCGTGCCACCAGGTCGTGGCTGCGTGTGGCCGCTTTGATATGGCTGGCGATCACCTTGAGCAGTTGGTCACCGGCGTCATGGCCGAGGCTGTCGTTGATCCTTTTGAAATGGTCGATGTCTAGGAACATCACCGCCAGGCGGTGCACTTCGGGGTTCTGTTCGGCCAGACGTTCGGCGAACACCTGGTTGAAACCTCGGCGGTTGACCAGGCTGGTCAGTGCATCGTAGTGAGCGGCTTGCTGCAAAGAGGCGCGGGCCTGGTCCAGTTGGCTGAGCAGCATATTCACCCTGCGCAGGTCGTGTTCCTTGCTCTGCAGCTTTTTGTCGGCCAAGGCAGCGCTGATGCTGCTTGCACTGATCAGCAGGGTGATGAAGGCGACGGTCAGGCCCAGTTGCAGGCTGTTGTCGGCTGAGGGCAAGCGCAGGGCGGTGT
Source organism: Pseudomonas sp. BNK-30 (assembly GCF_047456185.1). Lineage (NCBI taxonomy): Bacteria > Pseudomonadati > Pseudomonadota > Gammaproteobacteria > Pseudomonadales > Pseudomonadaceae > Pseudomonas > Pseudomonas sp. BNK-30. The sequence goes on along the minus strand of NZ_CP179904.1, from coordinate 3,535,284 downwards.
CGGCAGGAATGACCAGCGTCATCGCGGCCATTGCGGTGAAATGGGTGGCAACGATGCCGCCGGCCATGAGCAGGCTCGCGCCATATTTCAGGGCTTGATGCACAGTGCCGCTGCCGTTGCGGAAGTAGCGGGCCATCAGCAGTGCGGCCAGGCTGGTCAGCAGTGCGATGGCCGTGCTGGCCAGCAACAGTTCGGTCTGGTAGTACTGCTTGGCCCCGGTCTGCAACGCCGCCATGCCGACAAAATGCATGAGGATGATACCCAGGCCGATCAGCATGGCGCTTTGCAGGTAATGCTGCGACCCCATGCGCTCGCGATCGAGGCTGGTCATCGCCATCCAGGCCACACCCAGTGCAATCAGCAGCGAAAGGCCGCTCAGTGAGGCGTCGTAGTGCATTTCCAGCGGTGCCCTGAACGCCAGCATGCTGATGAAATGCATCGCCCAGATCCCTCCAGCCAGGCAGCAAGCACCCAGCATGCGCCATTGCCTCTGGGCAGCCGGTTGTTCGCTGTGGGATTGGCGCTCGGCCATGTCCAGGGTGGCAAAGCAGGCAGCGCTGGCCACAGCGAAGGCGATCAGGATCAGTAGTGGTTCATGACGGCAGTCGATGACGATGCTACCGCTAGCCGGCACATCGGAGAACAGTTGCAGTCCCAGCCATTCCATTGCTTGCCCCATGGTCGAGTTCGCACTGGTCTCCAATCAACCCCCAAGGAGACTATCCAGAAAGGAGTATAGGAACGGGTGTTTAAACCTTCCGGGGTAATGGCTCTTTGATTGCAACGATTTGGTTATTGGGGTGATAACGCGCGGGTATAAAGGAGAGGGGAGGTGCATGGGCACCTCCCCAATGGCTGCAATCCAGTCTTAGCCAGCCACCAGCACGCGGATCGCCTCCAGGCGCAGTGCGGCCATTTCGAGCATTGCCAGGCCATCTTCGCGCTGCTTGCGCAGGGCGTCGATTTCGCTGTCGCGTACGCTCGGGTTGACGGCTTTCAGAGCGGTCAGGCGCGCCAGTTCTTCGTCGGCTTCGGCGGCCAAGCGGCGTTGCGCCTCTGCCACACGCTCGACGTGGGTCGGCATGATCTTGGCTTCACCGCCACTGATGCGCTTGGCCAGCACATCACGCTGGGCCTGTACGAACTTGTTGGCGCTGGCCCGAGGCACGCTTTCGAGCTGCTCGTTGAGCGTTTCGAAGGCCACGCGCGAGGCCAGGTCGTTGCCGTTGGCATCGAGCAGGCAGCGCAGCGCCGCAGGCGGCAGGTAGCGGCCCAGTTGCAGGCTGCGCGGCGCCACCACCTCGCTGACGAACAGCAGTTCAAGCAGCACGGTGCCAGGCTTGAGCGCCTTGTTCTTGATCAGCGCGACGGCGGTGTTGCCCATCGAACCGGACAGTACCAGGTCCATGCCGCCCTGCACCATCGGGTGTTCCCAGGTGAGGAACTGCATGTCTTCGCGCGACAGCGCCTGGCCACGGTCGTAGGTGATGGTGACGCCTTCGTCATCGCCCAGCGGGAAGCTGGCGTCGAGCATCTTCTCGCTCGGCTTGAGGATGAGGGCGTTTTCCGAGTGGTCTTCGCTGTCGATGCCAAAGGCGTCGAACAGGGTTTCCATGTAGATCGGCAGAGCGAACTGGTCGTCCTGCTCAAGGATGTCCTCGACCAGCGCCTGGCCTTCGCCGGCACCGCCGGAGTTGAGCTCCAGCAGGCGGTCGCGGCCGCTGTGCAGTTCTGCTTCCAGGCGTTCACGCTCACCTTTGGCTTCGGCTACCAGGGCATCCCAGGCCTTGCTGTCCCCGCCTTCGAGCATCGGCAGCAGGCGCGGGCCGAACTGGTGCTGCAGGGCGTTGCCGGTCGGGCAGGTGTTGAGGAAGGCGTTGAGTGCTTCGTGGTACCACTGGAACAGGCGCTCTTGCGGGCCTTCCTGCAGGTAGGGGATGTGCAACTGAATGACGTGCTTCTGACCGATCCGGTCAAGGCGGCCGATGCGCTGCTCGAGCAGGTCCGGGTGGGCCGGCAGGTCGAACATCACCAGGTGGTGGGCGAACTGGAAGTTGCGCCCTTCGCTGCCGATCTCGGAGCAGATCAGCACCTGGGCGCCGAACTCTTCGTCGGCGAAATAGGCTGCGGCGCGGTCGCGCTCAAGGATGCTCATGCCTTCATGGAACACCGAGGCCGGAATGCCGGAGCGCACGCGCAGCGCGTCTTCCAGGTCCATGGCGGTTTCGGCGTGGGCGCAGATCACCAGAACCTTGGTGCGCTTGAGCATCTTCAGGGTGTCGATCAGCCAGTCGACGCGAGGGTCGAAACGCCACCAGCGCTCTTCGTCGCTGACTTCACCTTGTGCCTGGAACGCGACTTCCGGGTACAGCTCGGCGTGCTCGCCGGCTGGCAGGTCGCGGTACTGTTCCGGCATTGGCAGCGGGTAAGGGTGCAGTTCGCGCTCCGGGAAACCCTGGATGGCCGCACGGGTGTTGCGGAACAGGACGCGGCCAGTGCCATGGCGGTCGAGCAGCTCGCGGATCAGGCGGGCGCTGGCCTGGCTGTCGCCATCGCTGACTGCAGCCAGCAGGGCTTCGCCCTCGGCACCCAGGAAACCCTGGATGGTGGCGTGGGCCTTGGGTGACAGGCGGCCTTCGTCGAGCAGTTCCTGTACGGCTTCAGCCACCGGGCGATAGTGCTCGCTTTCGGCACGGAAGGCTGCCAGGTCATGGAAGCGATTGGGGTCGAGCAGGCGCAGGCGGGCGAAGTGACTGTCCTGACCAAGCTGCTCGGGGGTGGCGGTGAGCAACAGTACGCCCGGGATGACCTGGGCCAGTTGCTCGACCAGGCTGTATTCGGTGCTGGCCTTGTCTTCGTGCCATACCAGGTGGTGGGCTTCATCGACCACCATCAGGTCCCAGCCTGCGGCGAACAGCGCGTCCTGAGCCTTTTCGTCCTCGACCAGCCACTCCAGGGCGACCAATGCCAACTGGGCGTCCTCGAACGGGTTGCTGGCGTCGCTTTCAATGAAACGTTCGGCGTCGAACAGTGCCACCTGCAGGTTGAAGCGCCGACGCATTTCCACCAGCCATTGGTGCTGGAGGTTTTCCGGTACCAGGATCAGCACGCGGTTGGCACGCCCGGTCAGCAACTGGCGGTGGATCACCAGGCCGGCTTCGATGGTTTTGCCCAGGCCCACTTCGTCGGCCAGCAGTACGCGAGGTGCGCTGCGGTCCGCCACTTCGCGGGCGATGTGCAACTGGTGGGCGATCGGCTGCGCGCGGCAGCCTCCCAGGCCCCACAGCGACGACTGGACCTGCTTGCTGGTGTGCTGCAGCGTGTTGTAGCGCAGGCTGAACCAGGACAGCGGGTCGATCTGACCGGCGAACAGACGGTCGCTGGCCAGGCGGAACTGGATGAAATTCGACAGCTGGGTTTCCGGCAGGGTGCGCGGCTGGTTCTGGCCGTCGAGGCCGTGGTAGACCATCAGCCCGTCGATGTCCTCGACTTCGCGTACCGTCAGCTTCCAGCCTTCGAAGTGGGTGATCTGGTCACCTGGCGAGAAGCGCACGCGGGTCAGCGGCGCATTGCGCAGGGAATACTGGCGGGTGTCGCCAGTGGCCGGGTAGAGCACGGTCAGCAAGCGGCCATCCTGGGCCAGGATGGTCCCCAGGCCGAGCTCCGCTTCGCTGTCACTGATCCAGCGTTGCCCCGGTTGATACTGCTGCGCCATACTGCCTGAACTCCCGCGATGAAAAGCCGGCTATGTTAACGGATAGGCCCGGCGGACCATAGAGTTGAAGTCCAAGAGTCTAGCTGTTTCATCGCAGAACACCGTCTTGCCGATGAGGGCTACGCACGCCATGCCGCTCAAGCACCGCTGGTTGAACGCCTCTCTGGCCGTGGGCAGCCTCGCGCTGCTGGCCGCTTGCGAGCAGAAAAACTTCGAAAGCCTGCCGGCGATCCCGGTGGAGCAACTCGAGGTGCTGGGTGTGCAGACGCCGATCAAGAGCGTGCATTTCCGTGACCGTGACGGTGAAGGCCTGCTGGTGCTCAGCCGCAGCGATGGCCAGGCGGTCGATGCCGAGTCCGAGCAGGAAGTGGACAAGGTAGAACTCAAGGCCACGCTGTACGGGCGAGCCACCGAGGGCGACGGGTTCAAGCCGCGCTGGCAGATCGAGCAGGAAACCACCTGCCCTGGCCTGGACCTCGATGTCGACTTCTACAACGATGTCAGCGATGTAGGTGACCTGAACAAGGACGGCATCGCCGAGGTGACGGTGGCCAGCCATTCGTTCTGTGGCGGCGGCATCGACCCGCATGACATTGCCATCGAGATGCGTGAGGGCCAGGCCAGTTACACCATCACTGGGCAGTCGCTGATCACCCCGGCAGGCGAAGACCCGATCGGCGGTGAGCGCGAGGACAGTGCCTCGCTGAAGAACGCGGCGCCAGTGCTGCGCGAGCACATGAACGCCGTCTGGCAGCAGGTCTTCAAGCGCCCTTGGAGCGAGGCCAGCCCGCCAAGTGATGACGACCCTGACAACGAAGCTCCATAGCTGCTGTCTATACTGGCATGACGTGGCCGGTTTCGGCCGCATTACCCTATTCGCCGACCCTCAAGGCGGGTGACAACCGGCCGATACACTGGGCACAGGAGAATTCTCATGCTGCCGCCGATCATTCCGCTCAGTGCCGCCCCAGTGACCTCGCAACAGGACCCGGTCAAGCCGACCCCGGACATCAAGCCCGTGGTCCCCACGCAGCCTGCCTCAGGGGAGAGCGCCATTGACCTCAAGCAGCAACGCGACCCGCAGGAGCAGGTCTTGCTGCTGCGTGAGGAGCAGCGCCGGCAGCAGCGGCGTAATAAACAGGGTGGCGACGAGCGCTACAGTGCCTTGCCGGGTGAAGAAGTCAACGGCGACAACACCGTACCGGTGGCCCCGCTCATGGGCGAGCAGCCGCGCCAGGGCCTGCTGGTCGATATCGAAGTCTAGGCGCCCTGTGCCGCAGGGCTGGTCATGGCCAACGCCTGGCGGCATCATGCAAGTCTCTGTTGATCCTCGAGCCCGCCCATGAGCCAAGACAACCTCATCGACTTCGATGCCGAACGTGCCAAGCGCGTGCACGACCTCAAGGAAAAGCGCCTGAACGAAGTGCGTCAGGCGTTCGAGCAAGCCATGCCGCTGGGCAAGGCGAAGAAAAAGAAGCCCAAGAACAAGCCCAAGAAGCGCTGAAACTTGACGCAGGTCAACCCTGCACCCGCCTCGCGTGCCCGGCTCCGGGCACCATTGACCTCGATCAATTTCCCCGTCCCCCGTATTCGTTACCTTGCATCCATCGGACAACGGCAAACGAATCGGGAGGCCAACATGTTCTTCGACAATGTGGTTATCGCTGGTGTGGTAACGGTCGGGTTGATGTTCGCATTCTTTGCCGGTCTTGGCATTTTCATCTGGAAGGACTCGAACAAGCGCAAGCCGCGCTGACCTTCCAGGTTCACGGGCACGCAAGGCATTTAGGGCGACTTCGGTCGCCCATTTTTTTTTGCCTTGATCGGTTGATATGACAGCGCCTAAAGATGATTAGCTAGCTAATTATTTGTTTCAGCATTATCCTTCCCTTCATTGTCTATCGTTTACCAGATCATCCCCCGCCAGGTCCGTTTCGTGCCCATCACCTTCCAGGCCCTGTTCGCACCCAGCAGCCTCGCCATCAAATTCGCCATCAAAACCCTGCTTGGCGGCGGCCTTGCCCTGTGGCTGGCCATGCGCTGGGGGCTGGAGCAGCCGGCCTGGGCGCTGATGACCGCGTTCATCGTGGCCCAACCCCTGTCGGGCATGGTGATACAGAAGGGCCTTGCTCGCTTGGCCGGGACCTTGGTCGGCACCTTCATGTCAGTGCTGTTCATCGGCCTGTTCGCGCAGACGCCATGGCTTTTTCTCATCACGCTGGCGTTGTGGCTGGCCCTGTGTACCGCGGCTTCGACCCAACTGCGAAGCGCCTGGGCTTATGCCTTCGTGCTGGCCGGCTACACCGCAGCGATCATTGCCTTGCCCGCGATCGACAAGCCCCTGCAAGTGTTCGATCAGGCGGTGGCGCGCTGTACCGAGATCTGCCTGGGGATCTTCTGTGCAACGGCCACCAGCGCGTTGCTTTGGCCGATGCGCGTGGAGCAGCAACTTGCCGGGCAGGCGCGCCAGGCCTGGCACAGCGGTTTCCAGACGGCCAGTGCCATGCTTGGCGGTGAAGACCAAGCGCGCGAAGGCCTGCTGGAGATCCTGGGGCGTATCGTTGCCATCGATACCCAGCGCGAACATGCCTGGTTCGAAGGCCCGCGTGGGCGCCAGCGGGCAAGGGCCATTCGTGGCCTGAGCCAGAAACTGATGGTGCTGCTGCGGATCTCACGCTCGGTGCGTCGCCAGTGGCGGCAACTGGATGAGCAGCAAACCCTGCGTCTTGGCCCATGGCTGGAAGAAGTGCGCGCCCTGTTGGCCAAGCCCGATCAGCCGAGCCTGTTGTTGTTGCGTCAGCGCATCTGGGACGCCGCGCATGACGAGCAGATCAGCTCTGCCGAGCATTTTTGCCTGGCCCGCATGACCCTGCTACTGGACTACGCCATGGCTGCCACCCAGGCACTCGATGATGTCGAAGTGGGCAGGGCGCCGAAGGATGTGGCGCAGGGGCTGGCTGCCCACCGCGACTGGTCGCTGGCGTTGCTGTTCGGTTCACGCAGTGCGCTGGCATTTTTGGTGATGAGTGGTTTCTGGCTCGCCACTGCCTGGCCCTCTGCGCCCGGTGGCCTGGTGTTGACGTGTGTGGTCTGCAGCCTGTTCGCCAGCCGTGAAAATGGTGCGCAGATCGGGCTGAGCTTCTTGCGTGGCATCCTGCTGGCGATCCCGACGGCATTGCTGGTGGGGCAGATCATCCTGCCGCAGTGGAGCAGTTTTGCAATGCTTTGCCTGGGGATGGGCGTACCTCTGTTCTTTGGGGCTATGGGTATGGCTCACCCGCGCACCGGGGCCACGGCGACTTCTTATTGCCTGCACTTCATCGTACTGGTGTCGCCGCTCAATGCCATGCAGTTCGGTGTGGCGAGCATGCTCAACAGTGCGCTGGCCATGCTGGTGGGTGTAGGTGCGGCGGTCATGGCGTTTCGCCTGCTGGTGTTCCGCCACCCGGCCTGGCTTGGCCGGCGCCTGCGCGCGGCGACCCAAAGCGACCTGGTGCGCCTGGCCCGGCGCGACCTGCGAGGTGCCGACAGCTGGTTTGGCGGGCGCATGGCCGACCGTCTGATGCAATTGGCACGGCACGCCGGCGAGCTGCCCGAGGCCGAACGCAAGCGTTGGGACGATGGCCTGCATGGCCTGGACATCGGCGACGAACTGCTGCATTTGCGCATGTGCCTGGCAGTCGCCCAGGCGCCGCTGGGTGATGCCGAACGTGAATATCTGCAGCAACTGGAGACAGCCCTGGCCAGCGGGCCGGCAGCCGGACGAGGGCAGCGCCTGGATGCCGCCAGCGAGCGATTCATCGCGGCGCTGCAACGCCTGCCGTCGAGTGACCCGTTACGCCTGGCCGAAGGGGCGGTATTGCAGTTGCAGAAAAGCTGGGGCAAGTGGTGCCGCTGGCAGGAGGAAGCCCATGGGGTTGCGTGAGTGGGCGTTGGGCGGCGTGCTGCTCAGCCCTTTTCTGATCTATGTGCTGATGGCCCTGGTGCTTACCGGTTTGTTGCGCCTTGTCGTGCACGCCACGCCGTTGGGGCGCTGGATCTGGCATGAAGCGCTGTTCGACGCAGCGCTGTTCGTTTGTGTGCTGTACCTGGTAGTCCGCCTGCTGGGGCCTTTGTAAGGAGTGATTCGATGCGTGCTGTCGTCCGTTCCCTGGTGACCCTCTGCGTGGTCGCCATCGCCGTTCTGGCCGGCTATAAACTCTGGCAGTACTACATGCTCACCCCATGGACACGTGATGCACGGGTGCGGGCCGACGTAGTGGTCATCGCGCCCGACGTGTCCGGCTGGGTGCGTGAGCTCAAGGTGCAGGACAACCAGCGGGTCAAGGCTGGCGACCTGTTGATGAGCATAGATCGTGAGCGCTTCCAGGCCGCGTTCGATCAGGCCAGCGCTGTGGCAGAAACGCGTGCCCAGCAGTTGCACCTGCGCGAGCGCGAAGCTGCGCGGCGCACGGCATTGGGGCCCGGGGCGATCAGTGCCGAGCTGCGCGAAAACGCGCAAATCAATGCCGCCATTGCCCGCGGTGAGTTGCATGAGGCGCAAGCTCAGTTACAGGTGGCGAAAATCAACCTTGCGCGCAGTGAAGTGCGAGCCCCCCGCAGTGGGCACATCACCAACTTGCGCCTGGCTCAGGGCAACTATGTGAATGCCGGCCAGTCGGTAATGGCCCTGGTGGATGACTCGACCTTTTTTATCCAGGCCTACTTCGAGGAAACCAAATTGCCGCGCATACGCGTGGGCGATTCGGTGAAGGTCTGGCTGATGGGGGCAGGAGAGGCCATGCAGGGGCATGTGGAAAGCATCAGCCGGGGTATCACCGACAGTAACAGTAACCCTGACAGCCAGTTGTTGCCGGAGGTTGAGCCAACCTTCAACTGGGTAAGGCTGGCCCAGCGGATACCTGTGCGCATCAGGCTGGACGACATTCCCGAAGGCATGAACCTCAGTGCGGGGATGACGGCCAGTGTGCAGGTTCACGAGGATTCGCCCGAGTGATCATGGGCAATGCATGACAGGCTGATTGTCGACGGCCCCGGCATCTGCCTCAGGCATTGGCCGGCAAGTGAAAGCTGAATAGCGTGCCGCGTTGCTCATCGGAGATGACCTCCATGCGTCCGCCATGGGCCAGGGCAATCTGATTGGCTATATAAAGGCCAAGGCCAAGCCCCTGTCTTGGCGCCGCAGACAGAGGCCTGGTGAAGGGCTGGAACAATTGGTTCAGGGTTTGTGGGGCGATGGGGTGCCCGTTGTTGTGCACGCTAAGCACGAACTCCTCATCGGCAATCGCCGCCCTGACCGTCACCGGCCCGTCAGGCGCACCATGGGTCAGCGCGTTGGCGATAAGGTTGGAGAGTAGCTGGGTCACCCGTTCGCGGTCACAGTACAGGCCGCCGATATCACCGACCTGCAGGACGATCTGCCGCTGTGGGTGTACGTGCTGCAGTTCTGCAGCGACATGCATGAGGCCTTCGGACAGGTCCGGGCAGGGCTGCAGGTTCAATGGGATGCCGCTGCCGAGCCGGCCTCGGGCGAAATCCAGCACGTCGCGCACAAGCTGTGAAGCCCGCTGCCCGCAAGTGTGAATGTGGCGGGCGATCGCGCGGTTCTTGTCCTCGTCCAGGCGCTGAGTCAGCAGTTCGGCGCCTGCGGTGATGGCAAACAGCGGATTGCGCAGATCATGGCCTAGCACCGCGATGAACTGTTCGCGCACTTCGGCCATCGCCCGTTCCTCGCGCAGGGCGCTCTCGGTGTGCTGGGCACTCTCCTCACTCTCGATCTGGATGGCCAGCAAGCGTGCGAACGACTCCATCATGGGCTGGATTGATTGGCCTTTGAGCGAGGCCGGATTCGGGTCCAGGGCGCAAATGGTGCCGAAGAAGCGGCCATCTGTGCGGAACACCGGCACGGATATGTAGCTTTCGAAGCGATAGCGCTGCGGCGTTTGGTGCCGGCAGTAGCGTTCATCCTCGCTGGCCTTGTCGATCACGATGGTCTGGTGAGAGCTGCGAATCTCGTGGCACAACGTGGTTGCCACCTCGAGCTCGCCGCCCACCTCAAGGCCAAAGCCCAGGTTGTCGAGTACGGCGCAGGCAGTCCAGTTGCATTCGGTAACCCGTGCCACGGCGGCGAAACGCATGCCGCTGGATTCGCAGATGACCTGAAGGATGGCGGGCACGGCACTGATGCGTCCGATGGTGGCGATATCGGCGCTGATGGCGTTGGTCATGAACGGTCCCAAAATTGGCGACGGAATAGGGTAGCGCATCAGTCTAGCGGGGCGGTTGGGCCAGTGGCGAAAAACCTTGGCAAAACGGCCTGCGATTGAGCTAGGCTGGCCTGGCGCGTCGCCCTGTAGAGGCGACCGTTGCCCGCCTGGCGTGTGTCACTTCCAATCATTTGCGAGGTTTCGACATGGCCATCACATCCCAGGACATCTGCAGTGCTGCCGACCAGCTCAAAGGCTTTGTCGGCTTTCATGGCAAACGCGGCGTCCATATCGTGCGTTTCTCCGAAGACGCGTTCGGTATGGACGTGGCTGACGAGAGCATCATCCCGTGCAGTGAATTCGTCTGGCGGCCGGAACAGGACGCGCGCATGGCGCTGTGTCGGCAGCGCCTGGCGCTGCTGCTGGAGCAGCATGTGGACGATCGGCTGAATATTGGCGAACCGTTGCGCCAGTATCTGCGGCGCACTGACCTGCCGGAAATTCTGGCGCAGCGCTCGTTGCGCTGCTGACAGCGCAACGGCGGTCAGCGAGGATATTCTGCCTGGGATACCGGCTGAAGCGCCGTGGTCTCGTCATGTTCGAAATTGACCTGATCGCGACCGCGTCGCTTGGCGCAATAGAGTGCCTTGTCGGCCTTTTCCAGCCAGTGTTCGGGGGATTGGAGGTCTGCCCGGAAGGCTGACATGCCGATACTCAGGCTGATTTTCAAATGCGGCAGTTGTGGGTCACGGTAGCAAACGATGCGCTCGCGCAGACGCTCCATGGCCTGCCTGGCCTCACTCTCACTGGTATCGGGCAGAATCACGCAAAATTCGTCGCCACCATAGCGCCCCGCCAGGTCGCCCGCCCGCAGGTTGCGTCTGAGCTCATCGCTCATCTTTCGCAGCACGCAATCGCCGACCACGTGGCCGAACGTGTCATTGATGGTCTTGAAATGGTCGATATCGATCAGGGCAATCACTGATGGCATCTGCAAGTTCTGGCAAGCCTGGAAGCGCAGCAGGAGCAGGTCCTTCCAGGCACCGTGATTGAGCAGCCCGGTCAGACTGTCGGTCAGGCTCAGGTCGCGAAGGCGGCGCTTGTGCTCGGCGAGCTTGATCGCCAGGCGGTAACACACCCAGCCCAGGGCCAGTGGATAGAGTGTCAGCATTGGCAGGCAGGCAAAGATCTGCAGTGGTGTGGCGTTGAGCTGCAGCCCTGTGCCCAGCAGTGCGCTGGCCAGCAGCATGCCGACCAGTTGCGCCACTAGCCCTCGCATGACCAAGCGCTTGCCGCCAGCGGCCACATTGTTCATGGTCATCATCGAGAGCACAGTGACGCAGGGCAGGGGGTTGAAATGCATGGCTGCGGTCCAGAAACCACCCATCAGTGAATCCAGCAGCAGGTTGCGCTGTTCCGCCTGGTACGGTGCAATCGACCGCCGTGCCCACTGGTAGGCCACATGGGGCCAGAGCAAGCCGTTGAAGAGCAGCAGCAACCATGCCCAGGTGGGGGGCGAAAGTGGCGCGACCGCTGCAGCGACGCTGAACAGGCCAATGCCCAGGCCGATCATGCGCGGCAGGTAGATACGCCTGACGAAAGAAAGTCCCTTGCCGCTGCGGTTGTCCATGATGGTGGTCGTTCTTCTGCTGAGTCGCCGTTTATCGCACAACTCACGTCAATAGTGTTCAACAGTCTGCCATTGACGAAGAATGACCTTGCAAGCCAATTCACGGTTGATGCGGCCCCTATGGATGACCGCGTGTTTTTTTGTGCCTGTGGGCTTGCCACTCACGATGCTCATGGTGGATTCCATTGGCGGGCCTGAACCTGCTGCGGCGGTGCGCTGAAGGTCATTGCTTGGTGTCCTGCTTGCCGAATGAAGACTTTTTTTCATCCTTTAATAGCTGCGAAGGTGGCTTGCCGCTGTCGCTGCGCACCTGCGCGTGGCTGATCAGGGCGAAAATGAAGCTGCCTCCAATGATGTTCCCGGCCAGGGTCGGCAGGGCAAACTCAAGCCAGAAGCTGCGCCAGGTTTCGTCTCCGGCCCAGACCAGATAGGACACCTCGACCGAGCCTACGACGATGTGAGTGAAGTCGCCCAGGGCCATCAGGTAGGTGATCATCAGGATGATCCAGATCTTGGCGTGCTCCATGGACGGGATCATCCACACCATGGTCGCTATCATCCAGCCCGATACGATGCCCTTGGCGAACATCTGGCTGATATCGTTCTCCATCACCTTGCGGCCGATCTCGAGGAAGGCGACATCCGTCTTGCTGTCGAAAATGGGTAGTTCGAGCATGACCCAGGCGACCAGCAAGGTGCCTGCCAGGTTGCCGACCAGCACTACGCCCCACAGCCGCAAAAGGCGCCCGAGGTTGGCGAAGGTCGGCGTTGTCATGATCGGCAGCACCGCTGTGATGGTGTTTTCAGTAAACAGTTGCTGACGCGCCAGGATCACCGCAAGAAAGCCTGCGCTGTAGCCAATGCTGGCGACAACCTGGGCACTCTCACCCTCCGGCAGGCGAGCGTAGAACAGCCCCATGGCCATGAATGAAAGGCCCATGGTCAGGCCTGCTGCCAGGGCCGACCACCACAGCGCCGCGAGGGTGCGCTCCAGTTCCTGGTCGCCCTGGTAGCGAATGATCTCGTGCAGAACCGCCGCCCTCGGGGGTTGGTTATGGCTGACTTCCTTCTCTTCATCAGCCGACAGGCCAGGGGTCTTCTCGCTCTGCGCATCGCTCATGCCATTGCCCTCCACGGAGTGTTTATCTACAGAGCGATGGTTCATGCATTTAGTTGCCGGGCGGCTGCAAAATGCATCTTGAAGTTTTTTAGATCAAGGTGTTGACTCAAATTTCAAACCGCGTATTATTCGCCTCCTCGCAGCGTTGAACGCAACGAGGCAGGCGGTAAGTTGTTGAAGTTCAAGGCTTTTGAAAGAAAGCAGATTCAAAAAAACTTCAAAACAAACGCTTGACAGCAAATGAGGAAAGCGTAGAATGCGCGCCTCGGTTGAGACGAAAAGCTCTTAACCAAACGCTCTTTAACAAATCGAATCAAGCAATTCGTGTGGGTGCTTGTGAGTATGGACTGATAGTCAGAAAGATTATCAGCATCACAAGTGACCATGCGAGAAATCACATAGTCATTTGAGATTGCTGAGCCAAGTTTAGGGTTTCTTAAAAACCCAAGCAGTATTGAACTGAAGAGTTTGATCATGGCTCAGATTGAACGCTGGCGGCAGGCCTAACACATGCAAGTCGAGCGGATGACGGGAGCTTGCTCCTTGATTCAGCGGCGGACGGGTGAGTAATGCCTAGGAATCTGCCTGGTAGTGGGGGACAACGTTTCGAAAGGAACGCTAATACCGCATACGTCCTACGGGAGAAAGCAGGGGACCTTCGGGCCTTGCGCTATCAGATGAGCCTAGGTCGGATTAGCTAGTTGGTGGGGTAATGGCTCACCAAGGCGACGATCCGTAACTGGTCTGAGAGGATGATCAGTCACACTGGAACTGAGACACGGTCCAGACTCCTACGGGAGGCAGCAGTGGGGAATATTGGACAATGGGCGAAAGCCTGATCCAGCCATGCCGCGTGTGTGAAGAAGGTCTTCGGATTGTAAAGCACTTTAAGTTGGGAGGAAGGGCATTAACCTAATACGTTAGTGTTTTGACGTTACCGACAGAATAAGCACCGGCTAACTCTGTGCCAGCAGCCGCGGTAATACAGAGGGTGCAAGCGTTAATCGGAATTACTGGGCGTAAAGCGCGCGTAGGTGGTTTGTTAAGTTGGATGTGAAAGCCCCGGGCTCAACCTGGGAACTGCATCCAAAACTGGCAAGCTAGAGTACGGTAGAGGGTGGTGGAATTTCCTGTGTAGCGGTGAAATGCGTAGATATAGGAAGGAACACCAGTGGCGAAGGCGACCACCTGGACTGATACTGACACTGAGGTGCGAAAGCGTGGGGAGCAAACAGGATTAGATACCCTGGTAGTCCACGCCGTAAACGATGTCAACTAGCCGTTGGAATCCTTGAGATTTTAGTGGCGCAGCTAACGCATTAAGTTGACCGCCTGGGGAGTACGGCCGCAAGGTTAAAACTCAAATGAATTGACGGGGGCCCGCACAAGCGGTGGAGCATGTGGTTTAATTCGAAGCAACGCGAAGAACCTTACCAGGCCTTGACATGCAGAGAACTTTCCAGAGATGGATTGGTGCCTTCGGGAACTCTGACACAGGTGCTGCATGGCTGTCGTCAGCTCGTGTCGTGAGATGTTGGGTTAAGTCCCGTAACGAGCGCAACCCTTGTCCTTAGTTACCAGCACGTTATGGTGGGCACTCTAAGGAGACTGCCGGTGACAAACCGGAGGAAGGTGGGGATGACGTCAAGTCATCATGGCCCTTACGGCCTGGGCTACACACGTGCTACAATGGTCGGTACAGAGGGTTGCCAAGCCGCGAGGTGGAGCTAATCTCACAAAACCGATCGTAGTCCGGATCGCAGTCTGCAACTCGACTGCGTGAAGTCGGAATCGCTAGTAATCGCGAATCAGAATGTCGCGGTGAATACGTTCCCGGGCCTTGTACACACCGCCCGTCACACCATGGGAGTGGGTTGCACCAGAAGTAGCTAGTCTAACCTTCGGGAGGACGGTTACCACGGTGTGATTCATGACTGGGGTGAAGTCGTAACAAGGTAGCCGTAGGGGAACCTGCGGCTGGATCACCTCCTTAATCGACGACATCAGCCTGCTGATGAGCTCCCACACGAATTGCTTGATTCTTTGTAAAAGGCGATCAGGACCTAAATATAGGTCCAGCGCTGTTCCTGATCAGAACTCAGGAATGAACATTTGGCTTGAATGTTGATTTCTGACTTTTGTCAGATCGTTCTTTAAAAATTCGGATATGTGATAGAAATAGACTGAACACCAGTTTCACTGCTGGTGGATCAGGCTAAGGTAAAATTTGTGAGTTCTGCTCGAAAGAGCAACATGCGAATTTTCGGCGAATGTCGTCTTCACAGTATAACCAGATTGCTTGGGGTTATATGGTCAAGTGAAGAAGCGCATACGGTGGATGCCTTGGCAGTCAGAGGCGATGAAAGACGTGGTAGCCTGCGATAAGCTTTGGGGAGTCGGCAAACAGACTGTGATCCAGAGATCTCTGAATGGGGGAACCCACTCAGCATAAGCTGAGTATCTTGTACTGAATACATAGGTGCAAGAGGCGAACCAGGGGAACTGAAACATCTAAGTACCCTGAGGAAAAGAAATCAACCGAGATTCCCTTAGTAGTGGCGAGCGAACGGGGACCAGCCCTTAAGTTGATTTGAGATTAGTGGAACGCTCTGGAAAGTGCGGCCATAGTGGGTGATAGCCCCGTACACGAAAATCTCTTATCAATGAAATCGAGTAGGACGGAGCACGAGAAACTTTGTCTGAACATGGGGGGACCATCCTCCAAGGCTAAATACTACTGACTAACCGATAGTGAACCAGTACCGTGAGGGAAAGGCGAAAAGAACCCCGGAGAGGGGAGTGAAATAGATCCTGAAACCGTATGCGTACAAGCAGTGGGAGCCTACTTTGTTAGGTGACTGCGTACCTTTTGTATAATGGGTCAGCGACTTATATTCAGTGGCGAGCTTAACCGAATAGGGGAGGCGTAGCGAAAGCGAGTCTTAATAGGGCGTTTAGTCGCTGGGTATAGACCCGAAACCGGGCGATCTATCCATGGGCAGGTTGAAGGTTAGGTAACACTGACTGGAGGACCGAACCGACTACCGTTGAAAAGTTAGCGGATGACCTGTGGATCGGAGTGAAAGGCTAATCAAGCTCGGAGATAGCTGGTTCTCCTCGAAAGCTATTTAGGTAGCGCCTCATGTATCACTGTAGGGGGTAGAGCACTGTTTCGGCTAGGGGGTCATCCCGACTTACCAAACCGATGCAAACTCCGAATACCTACAAGTGCCGAGCATGGGAGACACACGGCGGGTGCTAACGTCCGTCGTGAAAAGGGAAACAACCCAGACCGTCAGCTAAGGTCCCAAAGTCATGGTTAAGTGGGAAACGATGTGGGAAGGCTTAGACAGCTAGGAGGTTGGCTTAGAAGCAGCCACCCTTTAAAGAAAGCGTAATAGCTCACTAGTCGAGTCGGCCTGCGCGGAAGATGTAACGGGGCTCAAACCATGCACCGAAGCTACGGGTATCACCTTTGGTGATGCGGTAGAGGAGCGTTCTGTAAGCCTGTGAAGGTGAGTTGAGAAGCTTGCTGGAGGTATCAGAAGTGCGAATGCTGACATGAGTAACGACAATGCGAGTGAAAAACTCGCACGCCGAAAGACCAAGGTTTCCTGCGCAACGTTAATCGACGCAGGGTTAGTCGGTCCCTAAGGCGAGGCTGAAAAGCGTAGTCGATGGAAAACAGGTTAATATTCCTGTACTTCCAGTTATTGCGATGGAGGGACGGAGAAGGCTAGGCCAGCTTGGCGTTGGTTGTCCAAGTTTAAGGTGGTAGGCTGAGATCTTAGGCAAATCCGGGATCTCAAAGCCGAGAGCTGATGACGAGTTGCCTTTAGGCGACGAAGTGGTTGATGCCATGCTTCCAAGAAAAGCTCCTAAGCTTCAGATAACTGGGAACCGTACCCCAAACCGACACAGGTGGTTAGGTAGAGAATACCAAGGCGCTTGAGAGAACTCGGGTGAAGGAACTAGGCAAAATGGCACCGTAACTTCGGGAGAAGGTGCGCCGGTGAGGGTGAAGGACTTGCTCCGTAAGCTCATGCCGGTCGAAGATACCAGGCCGCTGCGACTGTTTATTAAAAACACAGCACTCTGCAAACACGAAAGTGGACGTATAGGGTGTGACGCCTGCCCGGTGCCGGAAGGTTAATTGATGGGGTTAGCGCAAGCGAAGCTCTTGATCGAAGCCCCGGTAAACGGCGGCCGTAACTATAACGGTCCTAAGGTAGCGAAATTCCTTGTCGGGTAAGTTCCGACCTGCACGAATGGCGTAACGATGGCGGCGCTGTCTCCACCCGAGACTCAGTGAAATTGAAATCGCTGTGAAGATGCAGTGTATCCGCGGCTAGACGGAAAGACCCCGTGAACCTTTACTATAGCTTTGCACTGGACTTTGAATTTGCTTGTGTAGGATAGGTGGGAGGCTTTGAAGTGGGGACGCCAGTTCTCATGGAGCCATCCTTGAAATACCACCCTGGCAACTTTGAGGTTCTAACTCAGGTCCGTTATCCGGATCGAGGACAGTGTATGGTGGGTAGTTTGACTGGGGCGGTCTCCTCCCAAAGAGTAACGGAGGAGTACGAAGGTGCGCTCAGACCGGTCGGAAATCGGTCGTAGAGTATAAAGGCAAAAGCGCGCTTGACTGCGAGACAAACACGTCGAGCAGGTACGAAAGTAGGTCTTAGTGATCCGGTGGTTCTGTATGGAAGGGCCATCGCTCAACGGATAAAAGGTACTCCGGGGATAACAGGCTGATACCGCCCAAGAGTTCATATCGACGGCGGTGTTTGGCACCTCGATGTCGGCTCATCACATCCTGGGGCTGAAGCCGGTCCCAAGGGTATGGCTGTTCGCCATTTAAAGTGGTACGCGAGCTGGGTTTAGAACGTCGTGAGACAGTTCGGTCCCTATCTGCCGTGGACGTTTGAGATTTGAGAGGGGCTGCTCCTAGTACGAGAGGACCGGAGTGGACGAACCTCTGGTGTTCCGGTTGTCACGCCAGTGGCATTGCCGGGTAGCTATGTTCGGAAGAGATAACCGCTGAAAGCATCTAAGCGGGAAACTTGCCTCAAGATGAGATCTCACTGGGATCTTGAATCCCCTAAAGGGCCGTCGAAGACTACGACGTTGATAGGTTGGGTGTGTAAGCGCTGTGAGGCGTTGAGCTAACCAATACTAATTGCCCGTGAGGCTTGACCATATAACACCCAAGCAATTTGCTTCTGCAGATTGTGGTGGTGAAGACGAAAGAACCGAAAGTTCGCAACATCACAACTATCGCATATCCGAATTCGCTGGGCTGTCCATCTGGACATTCTGGCTACAGAATTTCTTGACGACCATAGAGCATTGGAACCACCTGATCCCATCCCGAACTCAGTAGTGAAACGATGCATCGCCGATGGTAGTGTGGGGTTTCCCCATGTGAGAGTAGGTCATCGTCAAGATTCATTTCGCAAAACCCCTATCTGCGCAAGCAGGTGGGGGTTTTGTCTTTCCGATATTCGCACACCTTTCTCCAGGCAAAGATGTTTTGTCCCTCTCGCACCTGCGCAAACGCGCCGAAGGGTGCGACAATTATTCCTGTTCGTTTACGTGACTTTGCCCTGCCCAAGCTGCGTCAAGGCTTAGGTTCGGGGCATCCTCGCGCCCGAACATAGCGATGCCAGCGTGCCGTGCTGCGCATTTCTGGACCTTCACCGTCCTATACAACTGAGGTTACAAGCAAGATGGCCAAGGCCGCCGATGTCGTTGTGCAATGCCTGGAAAACGAAGGTGTCGAGTATGTGTTCGGCATTCCTGGTGAGGAAAACCTCGACCTGCTGGAATCCCTGCGCAAGTCGAAGATCAAGCTGGTACTGACCCGCCACGAGCAGTCTGCGGGCTTCATGGCAGCCACCTATGGCCGCCTGACCGGCAAGACCGGCGTCAGCCTGTCGACCCTGGGCCCTGGCGCGACCAACCTGGTAACCGCCAGTGCGTACGCCTACCTGGGCGGCATGCCGATGATGATGATTACCGGCCAGAAGCCGATCAAGAAGTCCAAGCAGGGCCGCTTCCAGATCATCGATGTGTGCGGCATGATGGACCCCATCACCAAGTACACCCACCAGTTCGCCTCGGCCGACAACATCCCTTCGCGCATGCGTGAAGCGTTCCGCCTGGCCGAAGAAGAAAAACCGGGCGCCGTGCACCTGGAGCTGCCGGAAGACATCGCCGCCGAGCAGACCGATGCCATGCCGATCCCGCGCAGCCTGCACCGCCGTCCGCTGGCCGAGCACGTGGCTATCGAAGCTGCCATCGAGAAACTGCGCACCGCCCGCAGCCCTATCCTGGTGATCGGTGCCGGCGCCAACCGCAAGATGACCGCCAAGGTCCTCAAGCAACTGGTCGATAAGACCGGTATCCCGTTCGTCACCACCCAGCTGGGCAAGGGTGTGGTTGACGAGCGCAGCCCGCGCTTCCTGGGTAATGCTGCGCTGTCGTCCGGTGATTTCGTGCACCGTGCGATCGAAGCGGCGGACCTGATCGTCAACATCGGCCACGATGTGATCGAGAAGCCGCCGTTCTTCATGGTCCGTGGCGGCACCGAAGTCATCCATATCAACTTCCGTTCCGCCGAAGTCGACGCCGTGTACTTCCCGCAGGTTGAAGTGATCGGCGACATCGCCAACGCCGTCTGGCAGATCGCTGAAGGCCTGGGCGACACCTCGCACTGGGACTTCACCCGCCTCATGGCGATTCGTGAAGCCAACGAAGCCCAGATCGCCGAAGGCGGCGACGATGACCGCTTCCCGGTCTACCCTCAGCGCCTGGTTGCCGACATCCGTCGTGTACTGCCGTCCGAAGGTATCGTCGCCCTGGACAACGGCATCTACAAGATCTGGTTCGCGCGCAACTACAAGGCCCACAAGCCCAACACCGTACTGCTCGATAACGCCCTGGCGACCATGGGCGCCGGCCTGCCGTCGGCAATGGCAGCGCACCTGGTGTACCCGGACCGCCCGGTGATCTCGGTGTGTGGCGATGGTGGTTTCATGATGAACAGCCAGGAGCTGGAAACCGCAGTCCGTCTGGGCATGCACGTTACCGTGGTGATCCTGCGTGACGATGGCTACGGCATGATCCGCTGGAAGCAGGCCAACATGGGCTTCACCGATTTCGGCCTGGACTACGGCAACCCGGACTTCGTCAAGTACGCCGAAGCCTACGGTGCCAATGGCCACCGCGTGGAAAGCGCCGAAGGTTTGCTGCCGCTGCTCGAGCACTGCATCAAGACCCCGGGCGTGCACGTGATCGACTGCCCGGTCGACTACAGCGAGAACGACCGCATCCTCAACAGCGAGCTGCGTGAGCGCGCGCTGGCGGTGTAAGCCTTAAGGCCCGATCGCCGGCAAGCTGTTCCCACGGGAATATCACTGGTCTCTTTGGCCAGTGATTGGCAAGTGGGGCGGTTTGTCGGCGATCAGGCTCTACAGAGCAGGGCCTGCGCTCGTTGGCGCGCATATATTCACCACCGCTCAGATCTCACGATTCACCACTCTGGTTCTCAAGCCCCATGGAGAACACGAGAACATGACGATTGGATCGTCATACAACCACCCCGCCAAACTGGCCATTGAGCCTCCTTCAACCTCGCAACCTTGGGCTGCGCTTCCCGAAACCACCAGACCTTTTGTTTGGATGATCGATTTCACCTTTGATCACTACCCGCATTATCAGATGCTGTAGGTAATGGAATTCGTGGCTATCAGGTAGATAAGTCTTACCGGAGGTCTTCGCTTTTCCCACAGGTCTGTGGGAGTGCGCTGACTGTCGCTCCCCAGCCTGACCCCGTTTTACTGGCGCTCTTCCACAACAACCAAAAAAGGAAGCCGCCATGTCCGAACTATGCCTCCCCATAAGCCCGGTAAAAATCGCCGTCATTCAGTACGACCCTCAGGTTGGGCTAGACAATCGCGATGGCAACCTGAAACACGGGTTGGCCCTGGCCCGGCGAGCTGCTCGCGAAGGTGCCAACCTGATTGTGCTGCCTGAACTGGCAAACACCGGTTATACCTTTCAGTCGCGTGCCGAAGCCTATGCTCATGCCCAGACGTTACAGGACGGGCCCAGCCTCCAGGCGTGGGCGGACTTTGCGCAGGAACAACAGGTTTATCTGGCCGCAGGCTTCGCGGAACGCGATGGTCTGAAACTCTATGACAGTGCAGTGCTGTTCGGGCCTGAGGGGATGCTTGGGCATTACCGCAAGGCCCACCTGTGGAATCAGGAAAAGCTGTGGTTCACCCCCGGCGACCTGGGCTTCCCAGTCTTCGAAACGCCCATCGGGCGTATAGGTTTGTTGATCTGTTGGGATATCTGGTTTCCCGAGGTCCCACGCCTGATGGCGGCGCAAGGTGCCGACATCCTGTGCAGCCTGAACAACTGGGTATGGACGCCACCACCGCTGTTCGATGCTGCCGGACGTTGCATGGCTTCATACCTCACCATGACGGCAGCACACGTCAACAATGTCTATATCGCCGCCGCCAACCGAATCGGTAGCGAGCGGGGAGGCCGTTTTCTGGGTTGTTCGCTGATCGCCGGGACCAACGGATGACCCATCGGTGAAACGGCCAGCGCAGATCACGAAACCATCCTCTATGCCGATGTCGATCTCAGCGCAGCCCGTTCGGCGCCAATCTGGAACAGCCTCAACGACTTGCCGCGAGACCGGCGTACAGATCTTTACGACGCCACGCTCGGCTATCGCATGCATGCACCGATGCCTCGCTGAGGAGACGGAAATGAAGGTTAAACTCATTTCGCCTCAGCAATTGATCCCAGCATTGATGCTGGCCAGCCTGACAGTATTGCTGGCTGCCAGCCTGGTGCTTGGTCAATGGCCGGATTATGCACAGTGGACTGCGAAACTGGATCAGCCACTGAGCCGCCTGCGCTGGATAATCGCAGACATCAGCGAAGTCACTTTTTACAAGCATGAACTACCCGCCCTCGGCTTGCTGCTCGGCGCTTGCCTGGCGCATTGGGCCTATATCCGTGGCTACCGTTGCCAGGGCTTCGCCATCTGTTATGGCAGTGGCTTGTGGCCCTGGGTTTTCATCAGCTCGCTGCTTGGCTTGCTGCTCAGTCATGCCTTGTGGGGCTGGACCTTGGCCAGTGGCGCCTGGCAACCCACATTCGTCGCCTTCGTCTCGCTGCCTGCTGCCATGGTTCTGCTGTTTGGTGGCGGCTGGCAGGTGACGATTACCGGTGCGGTGTTGGGCGCACTGCTGGTAGCACCAGCCAGCCTGTTGCTGGTCAATTACCTGTGCTACCCCCTGCAGTTGCCTGCCGTGATCGGCAATGTCAGCGGGATGGCTGTAGCAAGCGTGATGGCTTTCATGCTGTGCAGGCGCTTTCCATCGCTGGTCGAGCGCGGCCGCAGGCCCGAGACGTTGCAGGCTGTTGCGCCAAACCCGGACTATGGCGTGGTCTGGTCACTCAGGCGAGTTCTGGCCGATTTCAGCGAAGGGCCATTTTTCGGAAATGAACTGGCCAGTCTGGGGCTCTTGCTGGGTGTGCTGGCCGCCTACATGCTAGCGCCCGCTGCACCCGCCTATGGCTCGCAACTGGTTGTTCAGCTGGTGGCCGGGCAGGGGTTGTCTTCACTGGTTGGTGTAGTGATCTGGCGTCGCCAGTGGCAAGCGCGTGGCTGGTATCCCACCTACATTCCCATTGTGTCGGTTGTTCCTGCCGCGGTGCTGACCCATGGCGGTAGCTGGCAGGTGGTCATGCTCAGCGCAGTATTGGGCGCGCTGATCGCACCGCCGTTGGCTGTGGCCATCAGCCAACGGTTACCGAGCCATATGCATGGCTATATCGGTAACGTTCTATCCATGGCCATCAGTACATTAGGTATCGTGCCGCTGGTCGGGCTTGTTACGGGAGTTGGCGTATGACGGAAGTTGAAAATTTGCCTCGCTTGTCGATTGCCAGCCTGGGAGGAACAGCCAGCATGCAGGCTGATGCATCAGGGCGGGGGGTGACGCCAAGTCTCGACTGTGAGAGGCAATTGGCCTCTTTACCCCAATTGCGCGAGATGGCGCACCTTGAAGTGGCCACGCTGTGTCTGGTCCCTAGTGCCTCACTGAGTTTCGTGATGCTTCTGGATGTGCTGGCTTGGGCTCGCGCTGAAATCGAAGGTGGCTCGCAGGCAGTGATACTCACTCAGGGGACCGATACGCTGGAGGAGACGGCGTACTTTTTCAACCTGCTCTGGCCTTTCGACGCACCGTTGGTGCTCACCGGTGCAATGCGCCCGCCCAGCCAGCCGGGGAGCGATGGGCCGGCCAATCTGCTGGCGGCGACGCAGGTAGCTCTGGCTCACGCTAGCAGGGGAAGAGGTGCGCTGGTAGTGATCAACGACCAGATCCACTGCGCAACACGGGTACGCAAGACTGCCAGCCTGTCGATGGACGCGTTCGAGTCGCCTGGCAGTGGCCCCGTTGGTGAACTCGTAGAAGGCTTGGCGGTTTATCGTCAACCGCCTTGCCCGCGCAGGGTGCTACCGCTCCCCGAACGCGTCGGGCATCGGGTTGCGCTGCTGGAAGCTTGCCTGGATGCAGACACAACCTTGCTGCAGGCTGTTGCGGCCTTTGGCTTCGAGGGGCTGGTCATATCCGGGTTTGGTGCCGGGCACGTTTCCAGCGCCTGGTCCGATGTGTTGGGTGAGCTGGCGGCGAACCTGCCGGTGATTGTCGCTACCCGCACCGGAAGTGGTACCACCGCTCGGGCCACCTATGGTTTTGCGGGTGCCGAGATCGACTTGCAGTCCAAAGGCGTACACATGGCCGGACAACTCTGCCCGCGCAAGTGTCGAATATTGTTGTGGCTGCTACTCGGCACGGGGCAACAGTCGTCGCTGTGCACCTGGCTACCCCAATAGGGTAACTGCCCGCAGCTCTGTGGCTGTGGGCAGCCCTTGATCCGTCGCTGTGATAGGGTGCACACACTTTTGCTTTTCAGGATGTGCAACCATGCTCCCCCCCTCAGCGAAAAAGAACTCCACCGCCTGGAAGACCTGCTGATCACCTACGGCAACGACTATTCGGTACTCAACCTTGCCGAGCTCAACGGCTTTTTCACCGGCCTGGCCAGCTCGCCGTCGCGGGTCAACCCTGAGCAGTGGTTGCCTGCGGTCGCCGGTGGCAAGGTGCCGAAGTTCAAGAAGCCTGCCCATGAAGAAGCCTATACGGCACTGATGCTGCGCTATGCCCACCAGGTGGCGGAACAGCTTGAGCAGAACGTTGACGGCTTCGAGCCGGTGTTCGAAGAAAGTGAAAGCGAGGAAGGGCCGGCGATCATCATGGAAGAGTGGTGCTTTGGCTACATGCGCGCTACCCAGATTGCACAATGGGGCGACCTTCCGCCCGAGCAGGATCAATTGCTCAAGGCTATTTCGCTGCACGGGCTGGAGGATAACTTCGAGCTGCTCGATACCATGAGTTTCGATGAGCTGCAGGCCTGCGTGCCACATGTGGTCGCAGCGGCGAAGGGCTTGTATCGGTATCAGAAGCAGCAGCGCCACTGACCCGATGGGGCGGGGCCCTTTTGGGTCTGCCCCGCCCACGGGCCTTGGGTACCCAGCGATTATTTCGCATCGCGAAATTATGATCTTCCCCCAGCACTGATTCTGCAACTCAGCGATTCAGCGCAGCATGTGCTCCACCAGCACCACGCCGGTGCCGACCCTGGAGCACAGACCATGATCAAACTCTACAACTTCCCCAAGTCCGGCCATGCCCATCGCATCGAGCTGATGTTGTCGCTGCTGGACCTGCCCACCGAACTGGTGTTCGTGGACCTGGCCAAGGGCGCGCACAAGCAGCCGGAATTCCTCGCCCTCAACCCCCTCGGCCAGGTGCCGGTGATCGATGACAACGGTACTGTCATTGCCGACTCCAACGCCATCCTCGTCTACCTGGCCAGCACGTACGACAAAGCCGGCCATTGGCTGCCCCAAGACCCGGTCACCGCCGCCCGTGTGCAACGCTGGTTGTCCACCGCCGCAGGGCCGCTCGCCTTCGGCCCGGCCGCTGCCCGTCTGGTTACCGTGTTTGGCGCCTCATTCAATACCGACGAAGTCATCGGTCGCGCCCACGCCTTGCTCAAGGTGATGGACCGCGAACTGGCCGAGTCGCCATTCCTGGTGGGCGACCAGCCGACCATCGCTGATGTGGCCAACTACTCCTACATCGCCCACGCCCCTGAGGGCAACGTCTCGCTGGAGCCGTACCCCAACGTACGCGCCTGGCTGGCACGCATCGAAGCGCTGCCCGGTTTCGTTGCCATGCCACGTACCGCCGTGGGCCTGCAAGCCAACGTCTGAGCCGCAACCCAACCGAGGAACGCCGCCATGCAACAAACCCCTGACCCTCGACCCTCGCCCTGGCACGTTGGCGAAAAACGGCTGCAGGAGCAGGCCGGTGTGGCGCAGCGCATGGAGGCGTTCGGGCAGAAGGTCATTCGTGACTACATGCCCGACCAGCACCGCGAGTTTTACCGGCAACTGCCTTTCCTGGTCGCTGGCGCCGTAGACGCCCACGGTAAACCCTGGGCGACGTTGCTTGAAGGCCCTGAAGGCTTCGTCAACTCGCCCGACCCACGGCAATTGTTGATCGACACCCATCTCGCCAGCGACGACCCGGCAACGCCAGGCCTGGGCGCAGGTGGTGCTGTCGGCTTGCTCGGCATCGAGTTGCACAGCCGCCGGCGCAACCGCATCAACGGGCTTATCCAGCAAGGGGGTGGTGGCCCGCTGGCGGTGACGGTGGAGCATGCCTTCGGCAATTGTCCCCAGTACATCCAGTTGCGCGCTTACACGCGTGTCGATGAGCCGCCGCAGGGCAGGCTGGACTCCAGCGTACTGGATACCCACGCAGTGACGATGATCGAGCAGGCAGACACCTTCTTTGTCGCCAGCTACATTGACCACCAAGACGGCCATCGCGCTGTGGATGTCTCGCACCGCGGCGGCCGGGCCGGGTTCGTCAAGGTCGACGGCAACCGCCTGACCATCCCCGACTATGCCGGCAACTTGCACTTCAATACCCTCGGCAACCTGTTGGAAAATCCGCAGGCAGGGTTGTTGTTCGTCGATTTCAGCAACGGCAACGTGCTGCAAGTGTCGGGGCGCACCGAGATTTTGCTCGACAGCCCGCTGATCAAAGACTTCGCCGGCGCCGAGCGGCTATGGACGCTTCAGGTCGAACACATCGTGCTGCGCCGGGCTGGCGTGTCGCTACGCTGGGCCTTTGAGGAATACGCACCGACCAGCCTGATGACCGGGACCTGGGCCGAGGTCGAGCAGCGCCGGCAGCAGCGCGAGCGGCAGCGCCAATGGCTGGCCTGGCGTGTTGAGCGGGTGGTGCAGGAGAGCCAGGACATCCGCTCGTTCTACCTGGCGGCCGATGTGCCGGTAACCTTTGCTCCAGGCCAGCACATTCCTGTGCGGCTCCCGCTGGGTGGCGACACGCCGTTGATTCGCACCTACAGCCTGTCCTGCGCGCCATCGGACGGCCACCTGCGCATCAGCGTCAAGGCCCAGGGTGCGGCTTCGCGGTATTTGCACGAACAGGTCGGCGTGGGCGACCTGCTCGACGTGCGGCTGCCCATGGGCAGTTTTACCCTGGACGGCGACAGTACAAGGCCCATCGTGCTGATTGGTGCAGGCGTAGGTATTACCCCGCTGATCGCCATGTTGCGCGAGCAGCTGGCCCGGCAGCAGACGCGGCGAATTCACCTGTTCCACGGCGCCCGCCGCCTCGCTGACTTGCCATTTCAGCAGGAGCTGGCCGCGTTGTCCGAGCAGGCAGGTGGCCTGTTGAGTGTGCATCGCTCCCTTAGCCAGCCGGAGGACGACGCAGTACCAGGACGCGACTATGAACATGCCGGGCGCCTGGCGATCGAGCAGGTGAAAGCGAAGCTGGCGCTGGATGACTATGACTTCTACCTGTGTGGGCCGGCCAGCTTTACCCAGGACCTGTATGAAGGGTTACGCGCCATACACGTGCCGGACAAGCGCATTCATGCAGAAGCCTTCGGCCCGTCGACGCTCAGGCGTCATACCGATGACAACCAGCCGACGCTGCAGCAGCCACCGGCTGCCAGCGAGCCAGTGCCTGTGTACTTTGCCAGCTCGGCCAAGGAGGCGCGCTGGGCACCGGGCGGTGGTACCTTGCTCGAACTTGCCGAAGCCCGTGGGTTGTCGCCGGACTTCAGCTGCCGGGGCGGTTCGTGCGGCACCTGCAAGACCAAGGTGGTGAGCGGGCAGGTGCATTACCCGAACCCGCCTGCCCAGATGCCGGAAGCGGGGACAGTGCTGATCTGCTGCGCGGTGCCGGGCAAAGCGCAGGAGGGCGGGCAGGCGCTGGTACTGGATATTTGATGCTGCCTGCAGATAGCAGATAATCTCTACCCACGATACTCAGGAGCCGGCATGGACCAGATCCACCTGATGAAGGTGTTCGTCGCGGTAGGCGAGCTGGAAAGCTTCGCTGCTGCCGCCCGCCGTCTGGACATCTCGCCCGCTGCAGTAACCCGCGCGGTCAGCGCGCTTGAGGACATGCTCGGCGTCAAACTGCTGCTACGTACCACGCGCAGCGTGCGCCTGACCCAGGCGGGTGGCCGCTATCTGGAGGACACCCGCCACATCCTCGCCAGCATCTCTGAGGCCAACGAGGCCGCCGCCGGCATCAACGCCACGCCCAAAGGCGAACTGGCCGTCACCGCGCCCATCCTGTTCGGCAAGAAATTCGTCATGCCGAGCATCGTGCGTTATCTGCAGCGGTACCCCGAGGTGGACGTATCCGCCTACTTCCTCGACCGCATCGTCAACATGGTCGAGGAGGGCATGGACGTTGCGGTGCGTATCGGTCCGCTGCCCGACTCCGGCCTCAAGGCCCTGCGCGTAGGCAGGGTCAGGCGCATGCTCTGCGCCTCGCCTGAATACCTGGCGCGCCACGGTGTGCCGCAGCACCCCTCGGACTTGCCGGCGCATGCGGTGATCGCCACCACCAACCTCTCGCCGCGTGCCGGTTGGCGCTTCGGCGTGACGGACGAACCGACCCTGGTGCGCATCAAGCCCAGGCTCACCGTGACCAGCAACGACGGTGCGATCGCAGCGGCGGTGGGCGGGCTGGGGATTGCTCGGTTGCTGTCCTATCAGGTGGTGGACGAGATCGCCAGCGGGCAGTTACAGGTGCTACTGGCCGACTATGAGGAAGCCCCATGGCCGATCCATGTGCTGCACCGCGAAAGCAAGCATGGTTCGGCCAAGGTGCGCATGTTCGTCGACCTGCTGGCGCATGAGCTGCGGGCCCAAGGGCTGGACTGAAGTCATCCTGCCTTCGGTTCGCCCGGTTGCGGTCGCTCGCTGACAACCGTCTGGATCGCCTGGTACTCCAGGCTGAACCCCAGGCTCATTTCTTCACCCTGGCGCAACAAGCGCAAACCCGGTTGCCCCGGCAGGTGATGGGCATTGATTGGATGGCTGACCGGTTCAAAGCAGAAGAACGGCTTGTCCTGGGGGCAGAACAGCAAGAAATGCTCGGCACCGCTGGCGCTGCATACCAGTCGATAACCGGCCCCGGGTTGCTCGATCACGCAGTCCCCGGCCCACCCGCCGAACGCGTGGTCGACCACGGTGCCCGGCAGGCTGGCCGGCGCATCGAAGCGCCAGTCTTGAGGCACCGCTGCCGTGTACGACGGCAACCGCCCCTCTTCGGCCAGCCACACGTGCTGCGCTGCTGCCTGCAGGCGGGTGTCAGGGTAGCGCGGGAAGTAAGGATGCAACCCCAGTCCATACCAGGTAGCGGGCTCATCCAGATGCGTTACCTGCAGGTCAAGCCTCAGGCGGCCTTCATGCAAATGCACATCCAGTACCGCCCGGTAGGCGAACGGCACGCTGCTCTGGAGCGTCAGCCTTGCATTTCGCTCACTGTGATGAGCCACCTGCCAGGCCTGCTGCCAGGCGGTGCCATGGATCGGATACGGGTCGTGTGTGGTGTTGGGCGCCAGGGCCAGCCAACCCTCGGGCCTTGCAAAACCACCCTCGGCAATACGGTTGGACCAGGGCGCCAACGGGTAGCACCCCAGCTGGCGCGGTGTACCGCTGGCCAGTGCTGCCTGATCGGTATGGCGCAGCAGCGCCTGCCCAGTCGTCTTCACTTCCCAGTTGATCAGGCTGGCGCCCAGCTCGGGCGCCAGGGTCAGGCGGGTCAGGCGGTCTTGCAGCTGCAGTTCGGTGACAGCCATCAGCGGCTCCTTTCACAAAGCGGGTCAGCTGGCCCGACGGTAGGTCAGCAGCACGATGCCGCACACCACCACGGCGGCGCCGATCAATTGCCAGGTGCCCAGGCGCTGGTCCAGCAACGCCCAGCCCAGCAGCAACGTGGCGATCGGCTCGATATTCATCACTGGCGCGTTCTGCGCCATGTTCAGCCGTGGCACGCAGACGAACAGCAAGGTGAAGGCCACGCCATACAGCACCACCAGGCTGGCCAAGGCCGTCCAGCCGCTGGCGCTGGCCGGCAGCGACAACCCCGAGGGCATCACCCCGCTGGCCCCCGCCACCAGCATGCTGGCGAACACGATCAGCAGGGTCAGCAAGCTGCGCACCGGGCCGCGAACCGCAGCCAGTTTGTGGTCGGTGATCCACAACGCGCAGGCGAACACGCAGGCGGCGCAGAACGAAAGGCCCACGCCCAGTAGCCAGTGCGGGTTGGCCTCACCGTTATCGGCCAGGCGCCCAGGTACATCCAGCGCCAGCACCAGGCCACACAGGATCAGCCCCATGAACAGCACGGTGCGGCCGGTCGGGCGAGCGCCGCCCAGCGCCCAGGTGAGCAGCGCCAGCAGCATCGGAAAGGTGTTGCCTACCAGCAGCGCCAAGGCAACCGGAATGCGCGCCACGGCCGAGTACAGGCACAGGCTCTGGGTAGCGATCAACAGGCCCAACAGCAATTGCCAGTGCCGCGTGCCAGCCGGCAGGCTCAGCGGTTGGCGCTGCCACAGCACCAGGCTCGCCAGCACCAGGAAGGTGATGCCGGAACGACAGAGGATGGCCAACAGCACGCCGGTGTCGTCATCGAAGGCGATGCGCGCGGCAATGTGGTTGCCGGCGAACGAGCAGGCCAGCAGCGCCAGTAGCGCGACCGCCAGCTTGCGCGGGAAAAGGGAGACAGAAGCAGCGACAGCCATGTGCATGATCCATTTGCAGGTGTGTTCAGGAGGCTGTTGCGCAGCCCATCGCTGGCAAGCCAGCTCCCACTGGTTTTGCATTGGCCTTCAGATCGGCGTTGTCCCAGTGGGAGCCGGCTTGCCGGCGATGGGCCGCCCAGCGGCCCCGGATGAGCGCCGTTACAACACGACGCTCGGCAGCCACAGCGAAATGGCCGGGATATAGGTGACCGCGATGAGCACCAGGAACAGCGCAATGTAGAACGGCAGCAGCGCCTTCACCGTCGATTCGATGCTCACCTTGCCGATGGCCGAGCCGACGAACAGCACCGCACCTACCGGTGGCGTGATCAACCCGATGCCCAGGTTCACCAGCATGATCATGCCGAAGTGCACCGGGTCCACACCGATGCCGGTGATCACGGGCAGCAGGATCGGCGTCAGGATCAGGATCAGCGGCGCCATGTCCATCACCGTGCCCAGCAGCAACAGCATGAAGTTGATGCACATCAGGATCACGTAGCGGTTGTCCGACAGGGTCAGGAACACTGTGGTGATCTTCGACGGGATCTGCATCAGCGTCATCACGTAGCCGAAGCTTGCGGCAAAGCCGATCAGGATCATCACGATCGAGATGGTCCGTACCGTACGGTGCATCAGCTTGGGCAAGTCGCGCCACTTGTAGTCGCGGTAGATGAACATGGTCACGAAGAACGACCAGACCACTGCCACGGCCGCTGATTCGGTGGCGGTGAACACGCCCGAGAGAATACCGCCGAGGATGATGACCATCGCCATCAGGCCCCACAGTGCTTCGCCAGCGATTTTCAGTGCCTGACGCAGCGGGATCACTTCACCTTTGGGGTAGTTGCGCTTCTTGGCGAAGATCAGGCACAGGCCCATCATCACCGCGCTCAGCAGCAAGCCGGGCATGATCCCCGCGATGAACAGCGAGCCGATCGACACTGTGCCGCCCGCCGCCAGCGAGTACAGCACCGAGTTGTGGCTGGGCGGGGTGAGCAGTGCCTGCACCGAGCCGCTGACGGTCACTGCCGTGGAGAACTCGCGCGGGTAGCCCTTGCGCTCCATCTCGGGGATCAGTACCGAGCCTACAGACGCGGTGTCAGCCACCGACGAGCCGGAAATGGCGCCGAAGAAGGTCGAGGCCATGATATTGACCAGCGACAAACCGCCCCGTACGAAGCCCACCAGCACTCCGGCGAAGGCCACCAACCGCCGTGACATGCCACCTTCGGCCATGATTGCGCCAGCCAGCACGAAGAACGGAATGGCCAGCAGTGAAAACTTGTTAACCCCACTGGCGATCTGAATCATCATCGCCTGCAGCGGGATATCGATCCACCAGGCGCCGATCAGCGCCGACAGGCCCAGGGCGAAGGCCACCGGCATGCCGATCAGGATGAGCACGATGAAACTGCCCAACAGAATGAACGCATCCATTTACGCAGCTCCTTCGTTTTCTTCCGCCAGATCGTAACGAACCACCTTGCGGTTGCTCTGATCGCCCAGCAGGAGTTTTTCCAGTACAAAAATCAAGGTCAGCAGACCACCGACCGGGATCGGCGCGTAGGTCATGCCCACCCGTACCCCAGGCAAAGAGGCCAGCGACTGGTTCCACGTGGTGATGCACAGCTTGATGCCGTAGTAGGTCATGAACACGCACACCAGGATCATCAGCACCTGCACCAGCAGTGCAACCAGCTGGCGCTGCAGCGGTGGCAGGCGGTCGGTGATCATCCCTACCGCCATGTGCGCGCCGGCCCGGTAGCTGGCGGCGGCACCGACGAAGGTGAACACCACCATCAGCAGGATCGACACTGGCTCAGGCCAGCTGGAGCCGGTACCCAGCACGTAGCGTGCAAAGATGCCCCAGGGAATGATCAGCGACATGGCCAGGATCGACAGGCCGGCGACCCAGATGCAGCTGCGGTAGAGCGTGTCGTTCACGCTCAGGAAAAGCGATTTCATAGGCATCACCAAAGCGGCAGGGCGGCGGGCGCCGCACTGCCGCGGTCAAACTTGGAAGGGGGCCGGTATTACTGGACGGCGTCGATACGCTTCATCAGGTCTGCGTACGGCGCACCGTACTTCTCGCGTACCGAAGCGGTAGCCTCGAAGAACGGTTTCTTGTCGACGCTGATGAACTCCACGCCCGCGGCCTTGAGTTTCTCTTCGCTGGCGGCAGTCTTGGCATCCCACAGCGCGCGCTCTTCCATCTGCGCTTCGCGCGCGACCTTCTTCACCAGCGCCTGCTGTTCAGGCGTGAGCTTGTTCCAGGTGGTCTTGGACATCACCACCGGCTCCGGCAGGATCAGATGGCCAGTGAGGGTGAAGTACTTGGCGCTCTGGTAGTGGTTGTGCTCGAGCAGGGTTGGCGGGTTGTTTTCGGCGCCATCGATCACGCCGGTCTGCAGGGCGCTGAAGATCTCGCCGGTGTCCATGGCGATGCCGTTGCCGCCCATGGCGTTCATCATGTCGATGAACAGCGGGTTGCCCTGCACGCGGATCTTCATGCCCTTGAGGTCTTCCAGGCTGCGCACCGGCTTCTTGGTATAGATGCTGCGCGAGCCGCCGTCCATCCACGCCAGGGCCACCAGGTTGAATTCGGAATTGGTGATCTTGTCGAGGATCTCCTGGCCGATATCGCCGTCGATGATCTTGCGCATGTGGTCATGGTCGCGGAACACGAACGGCATGTTGAACACGTTCACGTCCGGCACCACCGGGCCGACGATCCCCAGGCTGACGCGGGTCATCTGCACGGCACCGATCTGCGCCTGCTCGATGACTTCCTTTTCCGAGCCCAGGACGCCGCCGGGGAACATCTTGAAGGTGATCTCGCCATTGCTGGCGGCTTCGATCTTCTTGCCCATGTTCTGCTCGGCGACCACGGTCGGGTAACCGGCCGGGTGGATCTCGGCGAACTTGATGTCCAGCGCGTGGGCTGGCAGGGAGAGGCTGAAGGCGAACGGGAGTGCAGCAAGAAGCAGCTTGCGTTTGAAAGTCATGATGAAACTCCGTGGTTTTTATTATCCGGTTTCGGGCGTACGAGTGTGGTTGGCAGTACGGGTGTTCAGCCCCGGCAGGCAGGTTCCTCCAGGCCTTTGACGCCGAGTTCGAAGGCAAATACCCCACCAGCCAGCGGCTGGTCGCAGAGGTCGATGCCTGCGGGGCGGATCGAGGTGACGAACAGGGTGTCCAGGTTGGCGCCGCCGAAGGCGCACATCGCCGGCTTTTTCACCGGCACGTTGAGTGAGCGGTCAAGGCGGCCATCCGGCGTGAACCGGTGGATCTGACCGGCATCGTTGCCGCAGATCCAGTAGCAGCCGTCCTGGTCGATGGCAGCGCCGTCCGGGCGACCGGGGAAGGCGCGCATGTCGACGAACAGCCGCTTGTTGTGGGGTATGCCACTGTCGATGTCGTAGTCGAACACCCAGATCTTCTGCACGTCGGGGTGCGAGTCCGACAGGTACATGCGTGTGCCGTCGGGGCTGAAGGCCAGGCCATTGGGCACGATCATGCCGTCCTGCTGCAGGTGTAACTGGCCCTCGCCGTCATGCCGGTACAGCGCGCCGACCGTTGCGCCTTGCTGCATGTCCATCAACATGGTGCCGGCCCAAAAGCGGCCCTGGCGATCACAGCGCCCATCGTTGAAACGCATGCCGCTCTGGGCATGGTCGACGGCGCTGAGCAAGTGGCTGGCAAGGCTGCCATCGGCCCTGGTTTCAAGCTGGAAGATGCCGCTTTCCATGCCGGCGATCCAGCCCCGCTCAGTGCGCGCGATGCAGGCGAGCATCTCGTCGCCTTGCCAGGTCTGATGGGCACCATCGGGCTGCCAGCGATGCAGCTGGCGTGCGGGAATGTCGACCCAGTACAGGGCGTGTTCGGTGGGGTGCCACACGGGGCTTTCGCCGGTGCCGTTGCGGGCGTCGACGATCAGTTCGCAGTTCATGGCCGGGCCTCCTGGAGCACTGGGTGTCAGTTGAACGGTCCGGCTACGGCGAAGGCGCCGCCCTGATAGACCATGCTCGGGTCATCGGCGGCAGGTGCCGGCTGGGCCTCTACCACTTCGCGAAACACCTCGGAGGTGTCTTTAGGCTCGTAGCCCAGGTGCGCGGCATAGCGGTTGTCCCACCATACGGTGCGGTTGTCGGAGGCACCGTAGACAATGGTGTGGCCGACGTTGGGGGTGTTCAGCCCACGTTCGATGAGCTGGACCAGGTCGTCGTAGCTCAGCCAGGTGCACAACATGCGTGGGTTCTGTGGCTGGGGGAAGGACGAGCCAATGCGGATGCTGACGGTCTCGATGCCATAGCGGTCGAAGTAAAAGCTGGCCATATCCTCGCCGTAGCATTTGGACAACCCGTAGTAGCTGTCGGGCCGGCGTGGAGCGTGAGCGTCGATGCGCTCGTCCTGGCGGTAGAAACCGATGGTGTGGTTGGAGCTGGCGAAGATGATGCGCTTGACCCCATGCTTGCGCGCCGCCTCGTAAACGTGGAACACACCGCAGATGTTGGGGCCGAGGATGTCCTCGAAGGAGTGCTCGGTGGATACGCCGCCGAAATGGAGGATGGCGTCTACGCCTTCTACCAGTGCGTGGACGGCGGCCTTGTCGGCCAGGTCGCAGGTCACGACCTCTTCATGCGCACCTGCGGCAGGTGCCATCGGGCTGATATCGGAAAGGCGCAGGACCTCGGCGTAGCCTTGCAGGCGTTCGCGAAGGACCTTGCCCAGGCCGCCTGCGGCTCCGGTGAGCAGCAGGCGATTGAGGGGGGTAGTGGTCATGGCCGGCTCTATTTGTTAATTGTTGTAGGTTGTCGTATGACTGTGTTGATTATTGGCAGTGGGGTTGGCAGTTGTCAATGAGGCGTGTGCGGCTTTCGCCTGGTTTGGTGGTCAACTGTAGGAGCGGCCTTGTGTCGCGAAAGGGCTGCGCAGCGGCCCCCGGCAATGGGGCCGCCTGCGAAGTTCTGGGGCCGCTGCGCGCCCCTTTCGCGACACAAGGCCGCTCCTACGCCAGGCAATTGCCACACAAGGCCGTTGCCACAGGAAACGCGTTAGCCCGGGTTACAACAGCGACAGCGGGTAATTGAAGATCAACCGGTTCTCATCGAATTCGTTGTTGCTGTAGTCGCGCCGAATCGACGAGTTGCGCCATTTGACGCTCAAATCCTTGAACGCCCCGCTCTGGATCACATAGGCCAGCTCTGTTTCCCGCACCCACTCCTTGCCGTCGGTCACCGCCCCGGTATGCACGTCCTGCCCGCTGATGTAGCGGTTCATCAGCGTCAGCCCCGGCACGCCAACGGTGACGAAGTTGAAGTCATGACGCACCTGCCAGGAGCGCTCGTTGGCATTGTCGAAACTGGAGTTGTAGCTGTCGTTGGCCAAGGTGCCGCCGCTCGTGCCGTTGACCCGCATCCAGGTATCGCCATCGACCTTCTGCAGGCCCACCCAGAACGTGTTGCCGCCATACTTGGCCGAGAACATCCCCGAATACGTCTTGTTGTCCAGTTGCCCGGCCTTTTCGGAGCCGTCTTCGCCACCGTGGAAGTAACCGAGGTTGGCGCCGAAGGTCCAGCTGCCGACCGGCTGGCTGTGGCTCAGTTGCAGGTACTGCTGCTCATAGACGTCCTTGAGCACTGCGTTCCACAGCCCGACCAGCGTGCGGTCCTGGTTGAACTTGTATTCGCCACCGACGAAGTTGAAACGGTCCGAAAGGGCGCCGCCGTAGCTCATGTCGTCCATGCTGGCGTCGTTGCGCGGGCTGTTGCCGCGGAACTGCCCGCCGTACAGCGTCAGCCCGGCGATTTCGTTAGAGGTGACCTGCCCACCGCGGAAGGTCTGAGGCAGCGAGCGGCCATCGTCGGAACGCAGGATCGGCAGCACCGGCATCCACTCGCCGACCTTCAGTTCAGTCTTGGAAATCCGCGCCTTGCCCGCCACCGCCAGGCGCCCGAAGTCATCCGCCGGCTGCCCATCGTCATGGCGCGGCAGCAGGGCGGTGCCATAGGTGCCGCCACCGCCATCGAGCTTCACCGACCACATCCCCAGCACATCCACGCCGAAGCCGATCGGCCCTTCGGTGAACCCAGAGCGTGCATCGAGGATGAAGCTTTGCGTCCACTCCTCGGCCTTGCTTTGCGGGTTACTGGGGTTGGTGAAGTTGCGGTTGATATAGAAGTTGCGCAGGCCGAGCGTGGCTTTGGAATCTTCGATGAAGCCTGCGGCCACGCTGGTGCCCGGCAAGCTCCCGATTATGCCGGCGCCCAGCAGGGCAAAGGGAAGGGTATGGCAGATTTTCATTATTGTTGTGCTCCACAAAAGGGTGCGGCAGCCCGTCCACCGGGCACGTGCAAGCGGCCTGCGGCAGGGGCGGGTGGGTGCGGGCCGGTGAAGGCCGGGTAGGGTGAAACAGGGTTACGGCACTAGGTGGCCGTGCATGCTGGAATGAGGGGCGGCGAGAGGCTTGGGTGTAGCGCGATGGGGGTCGACATGGGAGAGTGTCCACTGATTGTTGTTTTTGTTATGTGTTGTCGTACAACTGTGGCGATTTTTTAGCAAGCGCAGGCGGTAATGTCAACGCCTACTAAGGCGAATAACGCCTGGTTTAGCACCTTTCTGAGAGGCACCTTTCATCAACAGAAGCTCTAGCCCGGGCATCTCCCTGCCTTGAAAGAGATACTACGACTAAAGTCGGTGTGAAGGGCGTTGATTGGCTGGTAACCCTGGAATTTTGTGTATTAGGACCGGATCAGGGGGTTTAAGACGCGTTATGTTGGATTTAAGACCCGGCAAGATTGTTGAGCGCCTCTGCAAGCGTGCGTACCGAGCGGACCCCACTTCCCCGTGAACCATTGCTAACAGGACATGTCTTACTGCCATCATCGACATGATGTCATTTCACACGCAAGGAGGCTCCATCATGCAATCAACCCCACCTATAGCCACCGGTAACCTGCTGGGCACCTATGGCTACGGCAAGGCGCTGATCATCAGCATGCTCATCTTGGGCAGCATCTTCTTCGGCTTGGCCGCTTTCGTCGGCTACCAGAGTGTCGCCAGCGACCTGCAATTCAACGGACCCAAGCAAATCTTCTACTTCACCGTCGCCTTGCTGGCTGTGCTCGGGCTGAGCATGTTTGCCCTGGCCCTGTGGCAGACAAAGCTGCGCAAAGCGCGTTACGAGGTCTACGAAAAAGGCATCTGCCAGATCATCGGCAGCGAACGTGACTACGTGCCTTTCAGCGAGATGAATGACTTGTACCTGTTCGCCTCTGGCCAGACAGCCTTCGCAGGCCTCACCAACAACCTGGCTTATCGGCGCAACGCAAGCGAGTCTTTCCGCCGGGTCAATCCGCACCTCAAGGGCCTGTTCGCCTTTATCGAACAGGTGCGCGACCAGCATCTGAACGAACGGCTGCCAGTGGTATACGCCACGCTTCAAAATGGTGGCGGGGTGCAGTTCAACTATCTCGACACCAAACAGGTATGGGGCAAGCGGATCAGTGGCGACTTCTTTAACGTCACCACCAAGGCCCTGACCCTCACCCGCGATGCGCTCGACATCGATGGCCGCAAGGTCTCGTTGAACAGCCTGGGCAATGTCGATCTCAATCAGTGGACCGAGTTGGTCGTTATCAAGGACGAGAGCGGTCAAACACTGCTGTCGACCGTTGGTAACGGGATCATGAGCTTCGACCTGTTCCTCAATACCTTGCACAACCTGCTAGACGCACCGCAAGCGCAGGCGGACAACGCCGTCACTGCCTGACGCTAGGTATCGGAGCCGCTTGGCGGCTCCTGATTAAGCTAAGCCTGAATTGAAGCGCTTCGAGAGGGTTTGGCGTCTCCGCCAACCGGCCCTATACTTATCTACGGCCTCGCCCTCGACCACGTGACTGGCTTGTTCCATGTCGGGCACACTTCTGCCCCTTGTCGGCGTGGGCGGGGCCTCTCCCTTATCCAGTTTCCCCCCCGGTCCACAATCGCATACTGTGCCTGCAGGTCATTCAAGCAGGTTGCCTGCACCCATGGCCATTATGGCAAGGTCCCGCTCCGGCACTTCGAGGCTGCTACGATAATGCTCCTCGAGATCCGGTGCCCAGCTTGCCACTTCATCAATTACCTCAATGGCCTGCGCCTGGGAGAGCCCATAGTGTTCAACTTGGCTCAACAGGTTTCGTCGTGAAATTTCATGCCCATAACTCCCGATAGCCATTGCCAGCCGTGAAGGCGGGGCTCCCTCGGTAGTCGGCACTACGTCATACATCGGCGACAGTCGCCAGCAGCCGTTCGTAAACAGCACGGCGACATTCTTTGGATGGTCATCATCGTTACCGACAAGAATGTTGAAACAGATCCGCTTGTACAGCTCCTGGCGGTCCGCTTCCGGCACGCCACGGCGGTTCATTTCGTCTACCAGCACCCCGTAATGCCATTTCTTCCAATCCCCCTGCCCGAGCCAGTTGCTGTCAAGCAAGGTCAAGCCGCTTAGCATCGGAACGCGTGCGTATTGGCCGTTAGCTGCCGGCGCTCTGTCAAAACGGTCGACCAGCAATGTGTTGACCCGCCCTTTGTGCAAGCGAACGTTGGCAACATTCAAGCCTTTGCTGGCGGCGAATACCATGCACGCATACTCAAGCGAAGGGATGTCGTAGTTGTCGTGGCGATCTCGAGGTTTGGCCAGGATAAGTCTGTCTGCCTCGATCAAGGTACATTTGGGGCGCGCACCACCGAGCGAGGAGCGTTGCTGCAACGTAGCCTTGGTCGCTCTATCCGTGCCAGGTGGGAAGCCGCCCTGGACTCCGTCTGCAAACTGGATGAACGCATCCAGTTGAGTGAGTGTGCCCAGACCTGCCTGGCCGATACCTTCAGGTGGCACTTTGCTGCTACCCACCATCAGGCTGCCGGCGCGATCATGGTTGGGCGACTTCTGCAGGTAACTGATTGCGTCCAGCTCGCCGCCGTGCTCGCGGATGACCAGCCGCTCGCCCCAACCATCCGGTGCTGCATCCCTGATGAAGCCAGGAAGACCGCCGTTCTTGGTGATGTTGGTGTAGGGCTCCGCGCGCAGAGGGTAGTGCAGTGGATCAGGCACCCAGCCCCCTGCCTTGTAATAGAGAGGGCTGTAGACGAATTCACCCACACCCTTCTCCACGGTAAGGCGCCCGAGCGTGGTGACCTCAAGCGATCCGGGTTGCTGGATATAGATGTACAGTAAAGGCATTAGAAATCATCCTCTGAGATACGCTTGAGCCGCACTCGATGCTCGGTGGTGTAGGGCGCGGGGGAGGTCTCTGGGATTTCTTTGAAGACATCCTCAAGCAGGCCGAGATGCCACAGTGCGGTCATATAGCTGCGCATTTCCACGGTAGGCGTACCTGCTTCGATTTTGCTCAGCGTGGTGATGGATAGGCCGGATTGAGCTGCAAGATCCTTCTGACGGACTCGGCGTTCTAGCCGTCTGGTTTTGATCAGAAGCCCGATTTTTGTCAGGCGGTCGGCACACATCAAGGGGAAAACCAGCATTTTAAGATCTTCTATAAGCGTTCTTATCATCGATAAGTGTCACTATAGCACTGCTTATATTTGCTGAAAAAACCGAGTGACTGGATACCTACCCGATGTATGGGCAGACGAATCATGGATGCTACGTCTTGCGCTGGGTTCTGCAGAGCATTCGAGGTAGGCAGCGAGCCCATAAGACTTCAGCATTTAACGTCTCTATAAGCATGGCGGCGGCAAAAACTGAGTGCAACACCTGACCAATCCGGTACGGTGTCCCTATGTCTTACCAAGAACTCAGTATTGAAGAACGCATCACGATCCAGTTCGGCCAGCTTCAGGGCCTGAGCCAAAGAGCGATCGCCCGGATGCTTGATCGCAGCCCCTCGACCGTTAGTCGTGAGCTTCGCCGTAACGCCGCCAGTACCTCGCCCTATTCTGACAGCCAGGCTCAGCAACAGATGCGCCTGCGCCGCCAAGGCGTGCCGACCTGCGCGCAAGCTTGAACCAGGTGGCGAACTGTTCGATCTGGTGGCCTACCTGCTGCGACAGCGCTTTTCTCCTCAGCAAATTGCCGGCAAACTCCGACGCATGGAATTCCCAAAGCTTGAAGACGCTTACGTCTGCCGCGAAACGATCTACAACGCCATCTATGCATTGCCGGTGGGTGAGCTTCGCAAGGAGCTGATCATTTGCTTGCGGCAAGGTAAAACCAGTCGTCGCCCCCGCACTGGCGGGGTAGACCGCCGTGGCCAAATCCCTGATCTCGTCAGCATCCATGTTCGTCCGCCTGAGGCAGAAGATCGTCTGACGCCCGGCCACTGGGAGGGCGATTTGATCAAGGGCAAAGCCAATGCTTCTGCGGTCGGTACGTTGGTAGAGCGCAGTACGGGTTACCTGATGCTGATCAAGATGCATGACGCCACAGCGACTTCGGCGGTCGAAGGTTTCAGTGCCGCCTTGAACCGCATGCCTCTGGCAGCGCGTAAAAAGTTGACCTATGACCAGGGCCGGGAAATGGTGCGTCACGCCGAGATCACCCAGCGTACCGGAGTGGCTGTTTACTTCTGCGACCCGCATAGCCCCTGGCAGCGCGGCAGCAACGAAAACATCAACGGCCTGATTAGGCAGTACCTGACCAAGGGCACCGACTTGTCTGGGCATAGCCAGGAGCAGCTGGATGCCATTGCGTATGAACTGAATATTCGGCCGCGCCAGCGTTTTGATTACCAATGCCCAATCGAGATGATGACGCAGATGATGGCTCGGCATCATGAGGGCTCATCCTTAATTCAATGAAGCCCGGTGTTGCACTCAGCCTTTGAAACCGGGCCTTCCAATTTAAAGTTGTTGACTCTAGCTTTTTGTCTGGGCGTTTTCTCGGGCACTCGAAAAAGTCGAGTGAAGTTCGGCAGGATGTTTGGGGGTGGAAGCGTTAAATTTCTGTTGGCAGGAAAGTACTGGCGTAAAGGAAAGGCTGCCAATCGGCAGCCTCCTTGATGATCAGCCCGCTTCATTTTTCACTCATTTGCAGACTGGTCACCATTGATTCGCCATGGAAATTTCAATGGGGTTGAGCTGGTTTTTTCACAGAAGTTGGATTCGAGACGGAATTTTCATTGGCGGATCAATTCAGCTTGCGCACCATCTGGAAGGGTGACCGCCAGAGAGGAGGAAGCGCAACGGTATCCCGTTAGCGTCGCTGAGCATATGTATCTTGGGTTGTCAGGCCACAGAACTGCGGCCTATAGCGAGATCGGCAGGCTCGTAAGGCCACCTTTTCTCCAGCGCCGGATGAGGCTCGGGTTGCGCGTACCTCGGTTGGGTCGATCATCCAGGCTTGCAGATAGATCAAGCCTTGCTCATTCAATTTCAGGTGTAAGCGTTTGAACATCTGGTCGAACGACCCCTGATTCGCCAGCTGCAAAATCTTCGATACACCGTTGACCATGGAGCGAAGTGCTCCGGCGTATCTCGCCACGCAGTGTCCGAGCAGAGCACCCAGAGTACGCCATTGAGCATCAGGCGGTCGCTCAGTCTGGGCAGACCGCGACCATGGTTTTAATGAAGAGATTGGAGACAATAACCCGGGCCTCGTCCGAGAGTTATTAACGCTATGCCATCACAGAATTCTTTCCGTAGACGACCAGGAACCTAACAGACTTTCAGCTTCCTAGGGGCGCAGATTCAGTTTCTCGACATTTCGTACTAAGACTAATTTGGTCGGGTGGGGCGAGTTCTCAGGAATTTATTAAGTGATTTCAATGTTACAAAGCTATACTTATTTAGCTCAGGCGGAAGATCCGTAGGGTGAGAAAGGCTCCCATCCCTTGCGAGTGCATAAGAGTACCCCTTCGAATTCAACACTCGATCAGCCATAGGAAGAGTCAAATTTTTCTTGAGGATGTCCGAAATCAGGTTGAAGTCTTTATTGGTTAGAAGAAGCTTCTTGCCAATCAATATGATTTTCACTAGGCCTGTATTAATAAAAGTGACTGTAAGGCTCTTCTTTGAGATGTTGAAGCGGCTAAGTATTGTTGTTACTGGTTGAAGGTCTTCTAATGGCTGATTAGATGAGTTCGAGGAAGAGTGGCGAAGGGTAGGTACTTTGCCCGCGGAATGCAAAATATCATCAATGCGATAAATATAATCTGGGCAGCCATTTATACGAGGGCCACATAAAGGTCTGACTTCAAATTTTGCGAGAAATCGTTGAACACCCAGTATAGGCATGTTGCACAATTTGGCAGCTTGAGCCAGGTTAGCATACGATTCAAAAAAAATGTCGACCTTTGACCTGCTAGCCCATGGCACGTTATTGGAGTCTGAATCGAGAGCTAGAGTGCCATCAGAAATAAAAAAAGTCACCGTTTTCTTAGAAAGATTTAACACGTTGGAGGCATGTTTGATAGTCATAGAGTCTGCAAGCTTTAAATCTCGCTTTATTAATAATGCGTCAATATCTGATCGAAGAAAAAGGGGGGTTCTATGCTCACATGAGTAGATGCTGTCAGAGTCGTGAAGTACTGGAATATGCCCAAACCTAATGAGCGTGCGTGTTGCGATAGATGGGCTTACTTCAATTAACTTTCCAAGCTCAACAGGTAAAACATACTTGTGATGGAAGGAGTCTACATCTTTCTTTGCCATTCGATAGGCCGACTTCGAAGGATGATGAACATTTGGATATAATGTGGCGTCCGGGTGGTTGTAAGTCTGAAATAGCCCGGCATGCGCATAGTCTGTGATAATTAGTCGGCTAATTTTCAAGATTTTTGCGGCTTCTTCAAATGTACAATATGAAGAAAGCTCCTCGGGAAGGATATCCTTTGATTCGAAGTCTCTGGAGGCGTAATTTTTATTTGAATTCTGTCGGAGGATTATCAGGTCATCAACATCCTGCCTTCGATAGATTGTTGGCTTGATAGAGCGATGCAGTAGCACCGGCTTTAAGTTGTATTTGTCAAGTTCTCTTTTGACTTTCTGTCTGGGCAGGCCGAGGCGAATGGCTATAGAATTTATAGACTCAAAAGACTGAAGAAAAAGTGAAACTTCATTCTTGTTTATCTCAAGCCTCTGGTATGGGGTTCTCAGTGGTCCCAAGTAACCATTCTCAATCAGTCTCCTTATGAAATTAGGTTCCGCCATTATTAAGCGGCTAGCCTCTTCAATCGTTAATAATTGATCCAGAGGCGTAGAGCTATTGTTCGAGGTGGCTTTCCATTCTCGGCACTTCTGTAGTAAAACAAGAAATATTTTGGGGGGGACCATCTTCGGCGTAGGGAAATCGATCCAAGCTGGGCAGTGTTCGGCCGCTATATTTTGCATAATATTATAATGAATGCCAGTAACTGCACGAATCTGAGATTTGTGTAAAAAGAAATTTGAGCTAACGACGAGTTCATCCGCGCTATCTACAGGGACTGGAAGTTTCCAGTCAGAGTACTCCTGGAGGATTTTACAAACTTCTGGGGTTTTTACTTCTGCAAGTTTTGCGCCGATTGCTGCACTAGGCATTTCAGGATACTGAGTCTGAAGGCTTAGGAGATAATTATGGATGCCGTCACTGTCACCCATGGCGATGGCTAGGGCGGCCTTGAAAATCTCTCGGTTTTGAAGGTTGTCAGGCGTCGGGCTTGTATTGTAACGC
Source organism: Pseudomonas sp. BNK-30 (assembly GCF_047456185.1). Classification (NCBI taxonomy): domain Bacteria; kingdom Pseudomonadati; phylum Pseudomonadota; class Gammaproteobacteria; order Pseudomonadales; family Pseudomonadaceae; genus Pseudomonas; species Pseudomonas sp. BNK-30. The sequence goes on along the minus strand of NZ_CP179904.1, from coordinate 3,491,712 downwards.
AGGATGGTAAGCGTTCGCCTCAGTGCTTCGAGAGTGCTATCTTGTTTTTCAAGAATTAAGGTTCGAAGTTTTTGCTCGGGAGCACAGTCTTGTGCAGAGCACTCACTACACTCGAGGATGTGTCCGCAAGTGCATTTGTTAAACATTGGGTCAAACCATCTGAGGTTTTTGCTGCAATTGGGACACTGAAATAAATAGCGTCGATGATGGTAGGGGCAGAAAAGAGCAGGGCGAAGATCTTTTACAAAGCGATCATAGCCTTCTGCGCGACAGGCAGAGCAGAACGCGATGCCGCCAAACCTAATCATAGTGTTGGGGGTGAGCGTGCCCAGGACTTTGAATGGCATATGTCCAGTAAAGCGTCCCACTGGCCTATAGAACGCTTCTAGAAACTGCTCGCGAAAACTTACAGCTCGTTCTGCGATCCACAGCGCTAGGGGGCCTTCGCAACTAATGATGGATTTTTCTATGTTATTAATATGTGTAAAATTACTCAGATCGGCCGCCAACTCGAAACCATGCCGCAGCGCAAAGCGCCTCAGCAAGCTTGTGGGGCTTTCTTCTGGGAAAGGGAGAGGAATGAAAGAAAGTCTGTTCATTCAGCAATCCTGAGCTTTTTTCTTTTTTCTTCGGTATCTACAATGATTTTACTACATGAGCTCAGATCTAGTAGAAACGGATTGTGAGTGGTTAGATTGTGACTTAAAATGAACTGGTCACAAGCATATTTCAGGTCCGCGCGTGTCAAGCCGAAACTGTTGGATCTACCTAGGCAACGGTAAAATGCCATGGTTAGAATCATGCTGATCTGTTTTAGATTTCCTGAGGATGCTATGAAGAGTGGGGCAGCTATATCGACATCATTTAGATGCACTTCACTGGCCATTGGCCGAAGCTCATGCATTGTCTGGTCAAATTTTTCCAAGATTCGATGATACTGGGAATCAGGCCTGCGCTCATACTCAAGGGGATTCAATACAATCATCCAGGGATAGCGGCTGGCGAAAGGCTCATCGTAGTCAGTAATGTTGCGGCACTGTTGTGTACCTGCCAATATAACCGGGATGCCCAGATTATTCATGAAATTGTTTAACCAGTTGAGAATAGGGATTCTGACCTTGTCTGCGTTTGATAGATAAAGTCGCTGGATTTCGTCGAGAAAAATTACCCTAGTCCCTTTAGTTTGCAATTGGGTAATCAGCATTGATGTGAGGTGGGCTACCGAGCCTCGTGCATCGCTAACTCCCATTCTGATGAGCATGTCATCAATCAGCTGCCTAATCGAGACAGGCTGAGGCATCTCGAAATATATAGCTTTGTCACGAATGTAAATTCCATCGGATTTCTCTTCTAGGAACTCTTTGGAGTATTTGCTTAAGGCTTCAAAAAGCAGAGTTGTCTTCCCAACGCCTGAGTGACCGCAAATAATTGCGGACATTGGGGATTTGTTCAAATTACAAAGCTCGATTGCATTACAGAGCTTCGAAAATGCAACGGCAAACTCGGGAAAATAGATTGTGGTTTGACTGAGTTCTCTCAGTAACGGGTGAAGATCTAGGATCGAGTCACTCATTTCTTTTTCCTCACGGCGAAATCTTCAGGGGTGTCTTCACGTGTATCGTGGGATTTTTCATACACCTGTTCAGTTAACGCATCAATTGTTGAGAGTTTTTCAGAATTGAGTGTTCCCGGTTTAACAACAGCGGGCTTTTCGGTTGCTTTTTTAGCGGACGTACTATTTTCAGAGGCTATCTCAAGGAGTAGCTGTATCATGGCTTCATCAGCCGATATGTATTTCTCCTGTTTGCGCAGCTCCAGCTTTCTGGTATGAATCGACCGATGAAATGAAAGTGTTAAACCATTTTGATAAGCCGGTTTCAAAGGGTCGACGGTTTTTTTATCCTGCGGATATTTAGGGTGACAAACGCATGCTTGTCCGACATCACAAGGGTCAAAATAAAGATCCAAGGTTTTTGTCGCCGGATACCGATTTGCTAGCTCTGCAACAGCAGGGCCGTGCCACATTAGATTATGGGCCCTTACCCGGCCATTGTGTGGCGTCACAACCACCTTGCGCCAGAAAAGTCGGCGTAGGTCGTCTTCACCGAACCTCCGTGGCTCTAGTTCCAATTCTGCGCATTTTGCCCATGCTTCATTTGGAGACATCTCCAGCGTGCTGTGGAATGAATTATGATAATTTTCTAGGTATTCTGAGAAGTAATGTCGAAGCTCATCTAGGGTATAGTGGGTGCTGTCCTCTGAGTTGTAATCACCACGCTTTACTGGGTTGGAGAAGGTAGTTCCCTTCATTTTGTGTACCAACCCTTCAGTGTAAGTTTCAATCACTCGTTCAACACGAGATTTTTCGTTTGGTGAATAAGGCTCACAAAAAGAAACTATTCCAAAATAGATTTCTATTTGATGTCGCAAGTGACTTCCAATATTTTCAGGTCCGTTGTCAAAGGTGAATTGCTCAGCCGCGCCACCGTGCGGATTATCTGAACTGATGGCTTTCTTCAAAGTTAGTAGGGTTGTGTCCTCAGACGGTGGATCGAATGACATGTGCCAGGCGATCACATACCGGGTTTTGATTTCGAGAAATAATGTAATCCACGGTTTTGCTGAGATCCCTAGCCGCTCGTTAAATACGAATATGTGAACCACCTGTGAGTCAGCCTCTACCAGTTCGAACAGCCTCGAAGGCTCAGGAAGACTACCGCCCGCGTGATGCACTTTTGCCGCGATGCGCGCTCCCTTTTGTTTAAGTAGCGTCCGGTAGTGATCCTGCTCGCTGATAATCCGCCAGAGCGTACTGGTTGAGGGGACTTTGTATTGTCTACGCGCTGAGAGATATTTATTCTCATCCTTTACGGCAAGCTGAATTGCTATGGTGGTTTCTTTTTTTGAAAAAGGTGTACTGACCCAATATACCTTCGTTAAGGTCTCAATGATTATATTTTGTACGCCCTCCGGTTGGTTGGATAAGTGGCTGCGATGAAGTCTGTATGTATTGGGGAGTAATGCAACCGGATTTGCCCCAGCTTTCAGGAAACGTCGCCGCCATTCCGAAACAGTACTGTAGGCTGGGGGGACGTGCTCGCCGATCCATTTTTTCACATCTGACTGGAGTTCTTTGAAGCATGTTCGAGAGCAAATGCCGTGATATAATTGCGTAATCGTCTGCATGTAAGCGTTACGGATTTTGAATTTCTCCGCTTGACTCTTGCTTAGTCCTGCGACAATCTTTTCTGGAGACATGGTAATGGGTGCTTCCTGGATTTTTCTCAGATATCCTCGATCGTGCGCTCGTTGCAGCGCTGCTAATGTCTGGAAGGTTACAGAGCAAGGGCCGTCCACCCCTCGCAACTGTACTACATCGCCGTCGATAACTTCGACTTGATAGTTTTGACCTTTCAATGTGTAGCGTTCACCTACCTTGAGATATAATGATTCTTTTTTCAGCATACCGCTAACTCCTGTTGGTTTGTTTGTGTAAGTTATTGGCGCAGGTAGTTATCGCTTCCCGCAAATTATAAGTGGTGGATGTGAAGGTAGCGCCTAAGCATGGTTTAAAGTGAATCATCAATGGTCTATCTCCAACCGATAAACCATCTGAGTAGTTCTCCATATGGCAGTATAATTTTTGCGATCAAGAACGTGCTTCGACGATCATGTCCAGATTCGCCGGGCACGTTAGGTTGGCGTGCAGTGCTTGATGGAAGACACCATAAGCAATGTGTTTTGTGGGGATGCCTACGCCGATCAAATCTCGAAATTTAGCGCGGCCGTCAAAATGGAGTTTAAGAGTTTCGTTAATGCCTAGTGATTCTTTAGGCAGTCCGCCTTGCGAATGAAAGTACAGCGTTCGAAGGGTCTCGGTGCATATGGTATGCTGCACACCTGTAACATTAATGAGTTCAAGTGCCAAACCTTCTTCTAGGAATGCATTCTTAGCCGATGTGAACTGTGAAAGGGTATAGGGTGCCAGAGTCGATATGTCTTGACAGACTTGATAGTACACCTCTTTCCCATCTGCCCATGTCGCGCGAAAATCCGGGTGCACCGTAAGGTTATGCTTAAGGAAGCGAATGGCCCAGGGGCGAGAAACATAATTGACAATGTCTTTTTCATACTCAAAATGGACACAAAACTTAGCATTCAGCAGAGAATCACAAGCAATCATCATGCTGTTTTTTTCTGAGGGAAAATGCGTTACTCTCAGATTTCGCCTTCCAGTAGTTAATGGTTTTTTCGCTATCAAGCACACTGCGTCGGAGACCGTCTGGTGTATAGGGTTCATATCGAGGGTTCCTCTAGTGAGTTCTTGGATTGGTGCTGATTGATGCCGTCTTGATCTCGATGTTGACTACCGTAAGGGGACTCATGCTGCCAACCCCGTCAACATTTTAATTTCGTCTAGAGTTAGCTCCTGAGCGAATCGATTGTTTCATGCTTTTTGTGTGTGCAAGTGTTCTAGCCGAGTCGTGACAAGTAATGCCGTTAGTCCATGGAGAGCGCTGAGCTGCCAATATTTGGGCAGGAATTATTATCGCGACTTGAAACGCGGCCAACCTTGAACGCTCACCGAGATACCAACTTTTCCAGCAAGCGTTACGTAACGCTGTGTTCCCCTTCCCATTCATCATGGCGTGCTCGCTAAGATCTGAACCTGCATGTACCGAGCTTCGCGATCAATTCATGCGTTGTCGCAGCGCTTAGCATGTAGCGGATGGAGATCCCGCATAGCGCCAGGGCCCGGTACTGCTCGAGATCGATATCGCAGGCTGCGGTTGGGATACGAGTGTCCAGTTGACATGCAGTGAGTAGAGTCGGGTGCGCGGTTCGAAAGCGCCCACAGGCAGTTTTTACACCCGGTTTATTCATTTGCATGTCTCCTGGAAGCGCTGGCTCAAGAAGTTCGGCAGAACGACGGGTAGGAGCCGCGGCGCGCCGTAACACTGATCAAAAAGCCCCAATCGCATTAAGGGTTGCCACAATCCCTCGCTTCAAGTCGCGATGGACACCCGGGCTCCAGTGAAAACTGAGCGAACCGTCCTCGCATTCATCGTCGCCGATGATCATCCAGAACTCCAGACCATCGAAACCTCAAAATCTATCGATCATGGAATAGCTTTTGTCTTAAAAATCAACTGGTTAACAAATGCAGAAACTTTCGCTTTTGTTATAGGGTTCTGGGCGAACCTTTAGATATCGGACTTCATGGCGAACCGGTGTAGTCGAACTACATTCTTTGTAGTGCTACTACATCACTAGGTCGCCACACACTTCGTGGCCTCATTAGCATCGGGTTGTACGTAGGAGTGGCTTTTTATGAGACTCACTGCTTTGGTTCCACCGGAGATCCGGCGAGCGCGTGCTATTGCGTTCTCAATTTGCGTCGCCAAGGTATATGGGTGCGCGAGCGATTCCCGGGCAGTGGCTGCCCATGAAGCCGCACTCGATATCACAGGGCTTCCTGGTGGTGCAGCTTCGCCGGAACTCTTGCGGGTCTGGCGCCGCCGGTTCAATGGAGCTGTTGCCTGTGAGGCGGCTAGAGCCACGCTGTATCAGCAATTTCCGAGCCTTCGAGCTATTTTTAATTCATCGCTGTGGTTACTGTTGAGGCATGAGTGCCAGCAGCAGGCCATTGAAGAGATGGCAAGCGGCACGCGCTTGGATGGCAAGGCTCTGGAGGTATTTCAATCGAGGTCGTTGCCTCAGCTCTGCACCTCTCCGAACTGGCTCTTGCTTGCTCCCCTGCTTGCGATTCTGAGGTGCCCCGCTCGTGAGTGGCATACCCAGAAATGCTGGTTGCGAAAGAACTTCGCAGCTTTTTGCGCCTTGATGTGTCTGCGACCGCCGGACAGGAAGTTGGCGGTTCCGCTTTGGAACGCGATCAATTTCTTAGTGGAAAAAGGGTTGTTGGGAGACATCGACTACTGGCCCGCCAGTGCAGAGTCTTTTGAATGTGTCTTTCAGGGGCAGATCCGTTTAGGGGAATGCCTTATCTGCCAGGGTTGGGCACCTGGATGGACCGACGACTGTCTCGTTTGGCTTTGGTACCTGGGTGAGCGCTCTTACATCAGCACCGTGTCGGCCCTACGATCGTCTGCCGGCGGAGTTTCCGTCGATAGGCCGGATGACCTGAACATGCGCGTCAGGCGCACATTGGCCAAGATGGCGAGTACGATCCTTATCGTTCCTGAATGAGGGGTATCCGTCCGGCCAACACACCTTCGGCGGAGGCGTCAGGAAGGTGTATTGGCCGGACGGATACCTTGACTATCGTGAATTCTCGTAAATTTACTGTCCACATTTCATGGAATGTGGACAGTTGTCATTCAGGAGTCCGCAGCAGTCAATGGGTATGTTCCATACACTCTATATCAGCAGAGCGGGAATCTGCCGTGTCGTATTGTGAAAGTATGCCAGAGTCGCCTTGCGTGATGGGATCACTCTGAGCGCTTCCTTAAAACGTGTACCTTGTCGCAAGTCGAGAATCTGTGGACTGGCTGCCATTTCAAGAGACTCCGCATCGAATCCATGCCGCAGCTTCGCCGGTACTCTTGCGAGTCTGGCGCCGCCGGTTCAACGGAGCTGTTGCCTTTGAGGCGGCTAGAGCGACGCTGTATCAGCAATTTCCGAGCCTTCGAGCTATTTTTGATTCATCGCTGTGGTTACTGTTGAGGCTTGAGTGCCAACTGCAGTCCACTTCGCGCACCGCATTGACCAGCGGCTGCAACGTAAGCGGCCAGCGAACACACATTCAGAAATCCGTAATTAAGGGCGATGGTGTCCGCCTATTTTTAAGCGGACGCGATCACTCTAATCGCTAGGATTTCCATGCGCCAACGAAGCTCCTACCCCAAACCCTTCAAGGCCCAGGTCGTACAGGAATGCCTGCAACCCGGTGCCTCAGTTTCCAGCGTCGCCATCAGCCACGGCATCAACGCCAACGTGATTCGCAAGTGGCTGCCGATATACCGTGAGAAACCCGTCGTGCCACTTCCGGCGTTTGTACCGCTGCAACCGATGCCTAAACGGCACGCTGATGAAGCGGTGTCTATCGCACTGCCGCTGGGCGACAAATACATCACGGTCAAATGGCCCGTATCCGACCCAGACGGCTGCGCACGCTTCATCCGTGGCCTCTCGCAATGATCCGCATCGATGCTATCTGGGTCGCCACCGAGCCGATGGACATGCGCGCTGGCACCGAAACTGCGTTGGCCCGCGTGGTGGCGGTGTTCGGTGCGGCGAAGCCGCACTGCGCCTATCTGTTTGCCAACCGCCGCGCCAACCGGATGAAGGTGTTGGTACACGATGGCGTGGGCATCTGGCTTGCCGCACGCCGGTTGAACCGAGGCAAGTTTCACTGGCCCGGCACTCATCGCGGCCAGGAAGTCGAACTCGACGCTGAACAACTGCAAGCGTTGGTGCTCGGTTTGCCATGGCAGCGGGTTGGCGCCAACGGCGCAATTACAGTGATTTAGTCCCGTCTTTGAGCTGTGGTGGATGAGTTGCTTTGGTAAAATCCACGGCATGACTTCCTCGCCCAACCTCGACCAAATGACACCCGAACAACTGCGCGCCCTCGCTACGCAGTTGCTATCGAAGGTCGACACCATGGGCCGGAAGATCCATCGTGACGAGACGATCATCGAACAGCTCTCTCACGAAATCGCCATCCTCAAGCGCCACAAGTTCGCTAAGCGCAGCGAGCAGATCAGCCCGGCGCAAGGCAGCTTGCTGGATGACCTGCTCAACACCGACCTTGGGGCCATCGAGGCAGAGCTGAACGCACTTCGTCCTGCCCCGACGTCGGACGAAATCCGCCAAAAGCCCAAGCGCGCGACGCTTCCGCCGCAATTTCCTCGTACCGTCATTCGTCATGAGCCAGAGAACACCCAGTGCGTCTGCGGGTGCCAGCTTCAGCGTATCGGCGAAGATGTCAGTGAGAAGCTGGATTACACACCGGGCGTGTTTACCGTTGAGCAGCATGTACGTGGAAAGTGGGCCTGCCGCCAGTGCGAAACACTCATCCAGGCGCCGGTGCCGGCACAGGTGATAGACAAGGGTATCCCCACTGCTGGCCTGTTGGCTCACGTAATGGTGGCCAAGTTTGCCGACCATCTTCCGCTGTACCGCCAGGAAAAGATCTTTGGCCGTGCAGGCCTGGCGATTCCGCGTTCAACGTTGGCTCAATGGGTGGGCCAAACTGGCGTGCAACTCCAGCCGCTGGTGGATGCACTGCGCGAAGCGGTGCTGGCTCAGCGAGTCGTACATGCTGATGAAACACCTGTGCAGATGCTGGCGCCCGGCGAGAAGAAAACGCACCGAGCTTATGTGTGGGCTTATTGCACGACGCCGTTCTCGGCACTGAGGGCGGTGGTCTACGACTTCAGCCCCAGCCGTGCTGGGGAACATGCACGTAACTTCCTTGGCACGTGGAACGGCAAGCTGGTCTGCGATGACTTCGCGGGTTACAAGGCCGGCTTCGAGCTGGGCATCACCGAAATCGGCTGCATGGCGCACGCCCGCCGCAAGTTCTTCGACCTGCATGTGGCGAACAAAAGCCAACTGGCCGAACAAGCACTGCACTCAATCGGTGGCCTGTACGAGATCGAGCGGCAAGCCAAAGAAATGAGCGATGAAGACCGCAGGCGATTGCGCCAAGAAATAGCGGTTCCCATCGCAGCGAAGCTATATGAGTGGATGCGGGCCCAGCGTGAGCTTGTGTCAGAAGGCTCGGCTACGGCCAAGGCTTTGGACTACAGCTTGAAACGATGGGTAGCGCTAACGCGCTACCTGAATGATGGTGCCGTGCCCATCGACAATAACCCGGTCGAAAACACGATCAGGCCATGGGCGCTTGGGCGCTCCAATTGGTTGTTCGCTGGGTCTCTTCGCAGCGGTAAACGAGCGGCAGCGATTATGAGTTTGATCCAGTCGGCGCGCATGAATGGGCACGATCCGTATGCCTATCTCAAAGATGTGCTGACTCGGCTGCCGACACAGCCGGCAAGTGAGATTGGAATGTTGTTACCCCAATGCTGGACTCATTCATCGTCTCAAGCGATCAGTCATTCTTGAGCTTGCTCCATGCTCAGCAAAAAGCCTTAGTCGAGTGGATTGAATGATCGATTCATGGCTACCACGTCGCCATGGGTCGGGTTCGGCCCGAGCCACTTGAAATGCTCAGGCAATTGATCTCGTTTAGCGGCTGCCTGCCCCCTGATAGCTGCTGATAAAGCCCTGCGCATAGTCTCAGCATCGTAATCACAGCAATAGCCTGGTGTAGACGGCTGTTGCCTCCAGGACTCCTCAAGCGAGCCTGCGTCAACCGGATCGAAACCTACCTGATCTACCAGAGTCATCACTGTTTCTTTGGCTTTCTCATCGTCACCCGCTACCGCCGCTGCCAAACGACCTGGTGTACCGTCCGGAACGCCCAATTCTGCCAATGTGTAGGCGAGCACATTGTTGAAAGCCTTGATTACCGGTCGCCCAATCTGCTTCGTCACCCAAACGCTTTCCGTCATCCCTTGATCAATTTCAGCAATGCGCGGGTCACGCAAACCAGGGTAGTAGTTGCTGGTATCCACAACAGGGATGCTGTCGGGTACGGAGGTAAATAGGTCAGAAGGGAGTGCGCTCAATGCTGGCAGAGGTATCGACAGCACTACCACATCCGCGCCGTCCACTGCGCCCCGAATGTCTACAGGCTCCGCTCCGATTTCTTCGGCGAATGCACGAACGCCGTTGACACCTCCAGAATTTGCCACGCGAATCTCATGGCCAGCAGCTCTTAGCTTACGAGCGATGGTGCCGCCGATGTTACCCGTTCCAATGATGCCGATTTTCATGGTTAAGCCTCAGTAATCGTTTGCTTGCACCGATTCTAGGCGGCTGATGTAATAATGGTAAGTACCTACCAAAAGGTGGGTAGCACACCTTTGAGAAAGAAATGGAACGGGATTGGGATTGCGGCGATCCGCAAAATCGGTTGAATTGGGCCGAAGCAACGACTGAGACTCTTCGCGTGCTGGAAGGGAAATGGAAAATCATCATCTTGTGCCAGCTTTTCGCAGCCAAAGGTGCGCTTCGTTTCTCGGATCTAGAGAAGCTGATCGAGGGAATAAATCAGAAGATGCTGATTCAACAGCTAAAGCAGTTAGAAAAGGATGGCATCGTGCTGCGCACGGTGTACCCGCAAGTGCCACCCCGGGTGGAGTACCAGCTCACCCAGATCGGCCATGCACTCGGGCCGTCAATCCAGGCATTGATCGAGTGGGCCGAGATGAGGCGCGATCACATTTGATTGCGGTCGAGAATCCGCCGCTCAGTACGCTCTACTCCTAGAAAATAGCTGTCGAGACGGGTTTGCCGGACGCTTACGCTGCAACTGCACACCACAGGCGCTCTCCCATTGAGCAAGCGTCGAGCGCGGGACAGCCAGGCCGGCGTGGCCAAACTTGGCTTCCTGGCGCTACAACGGCAGATGGTCACAAGCTTCGCAATCATGACGTGGGCCAGCAAGCCCGCTGTCGGGGTGCCCTTGTCGATCCTGCGCCGGCACTGGGGTCTGAGTCAGTGTTTCGAAACTGTCGCAGATCCATTTGCCACGCATTGCGAAACCTCGGTGGTTTATGACTTCGGCCAAAGTTGCGTTGGCGAGGATGCAGGTAACTTCCTGCAAAATTACAGGTAAGCGCTGTGCGCCTGCCCACCTCGCGGTGAGGCTTCTTTCGCTCATATTTTAGAGGGCTTAGCCATCAAGATTAGGCGTCTCAGTCGCTCAGTACCTTTGCATCGGCGGAGCACAGGCAAAGTGACCTCATCACCCACAGACCTATTGGCCTCATCCGACACTGCGAATAAACCCGGTTCGCGGCCGCGCGAGAATGCACATTTTTTTGCATAAACTCTGCGTCGCCCAACCTCAACAATTCCGGGCCTTCCGTGACTTTTTCACGAGCAGTTTGCTACGGCTTTCTGCACATTTTTTTAAGGTATTCTTGCACGCTTGTATGCGCGTCATTTGCTAGCCGATTCGCGGCCGCCCGGCCTTGCGATCCCCTAGAAGGTGCACACTCGCCTCGGTGATAAATCTCACCCCGCCGCGCAGGCGCGTCCGAGATAACTAGCGCCCCTGTGGTGGGTTATTGATCTGATGGGCTGTGTGGACAGGTAGGGCATTGAGTACTCGATGATTTTGCGGCTCTAGCGGTTACAATCGGGAAGCCTCATGTCAGTCGGGCTAAGAAAATCTTTTATTTTGAGATTTTTTGGAATTTTCTTCCCTTTCATCAGGACTGAATCCAGCGTATTCCGTCCCCCGCTTGTGTAGTTAGTGCGTCAGCTATCCAGGGGCGCTATAGGAATTTAGAAATTAGCGATCAAACTACGCCCCAGAGCTGCCGTGAAGGAACGCTGGTTTACCACTTTTGCTATACGACTGTGCTCACCGCAGCGGATGTACGTTACGACGTCCGGGGCTATCTCTTATCTGAACTGGTGAGCCTTTGCTTGAGGAATCGCGCTTCAGTACCTCTGGCCTATCGCGCCCGTTACGAACGCTACGTGCAAAAAGAGGCTATGGCGTTCGTGGAATCGTTCAGCGCTCAGTTACTATTTGGCTCGGGACGATTCTCTCCTCACGAGTACCGTTACAGGGTCGCTCCTGTGAGCCATCATCACTGCAGGTCAGCCCACCCCAATGCGCTCAAGGACGGAGGGCCGTGTGGGCATGTTGGATCCACTCAGCATCCATCTTCGTCAATCCCAGTGGGTCCCAAGTCGAAGCGGTAGCACCTGGCAGTGCTCATCATCGGTATTTTTCTAATCATTTCGGGCTTAGGGAAGGAGGGTTGTGTAACATGACTAAGTTTAGAGTTATCGCACTCAGCTCGCCATTTCCTGACAAGTGTTGGAGCCTGAAGCATCGCTGCCTTATGAGACGTCGCGAACAGATTTTGACGACGGCTGAGCAGGTGTTCGGCAAGCGTGAACTGGCTGAAGTTTGGTTCATCAAGCCGGCGATAGGGCTTAGCCGGCGTCAGCCGTGCATGCTATTGGAAACCGATCAGGGGTACTTGGAGGCTGCGGATTTCCTGGTACGGCTCGATTACGGTGTCTATTGATACGCCACTTATACTCTAGGTAGCAGGTGCGGCCTGCTCCGATGCTGACCCCGTCGAGTACGATGCGACGAAGCGTTTTGTCATGGCCATCGAGCAGAAGTACTATCTACCCAAATGTCATAACACAGGGGCGTTTATGAAGCAGGCCAAACACGAACCCAAGCCTCTGATGGCCGCTCGCTTTCAAGCAGAAGCACGCCAGGTACTGGCAAAGCGCAGCAGCCAAGGTCGCTTTATCGATATTGCCCTTTCTAAAGGCCGGGATATTGAACCTGTAGGGCGTATGGCAGGTTGAGTCCTTCTGCGAAAAATGGCCGCTCGGGCTTATGTGCCCTAAATTCACACCATCATTGTGGTTAGCGAGCAGCCGGCCCAGCCTGATCTTTTACGAAGATGTTCTGAGTATCGACATGGCGAGGTCCGATGCTGACCCTGTAATGTCAGCTGCTTCGCTAACGCTGATAAACGTTTCATGGGCTGGTATGTCTATGGCTTGGCAACGTCAAGGCCAAACGTTGATGTAGTCCATCACCCATGCCGCGCCCCGTGTGCCTCGCTCTGGGCTGCATCCAGTACCCGCGCCGGGTCGTCCACCATCACATCCTTCGGCATCTGACCCCCCAAGTAGCTATTGGATGAGCCGAACCAGAGCGCCACAGCCCAGTCTGGCTTGCTGGAACCGAGCGCCGTGATGATGGCCGCCAATGACGAAAATGGGCGGAAGTTGGAAGCGGGGTCAAAGGCATAGAGGGGAAAGTATTCCTTGTCCTCATGAGCCAGCGAGAAGATGTTGCCCGCGCGTTTCCACTCCTTGAGTTCAGCTCTGGATTGCTCCGTGCTCAGCTGAGCCAGCACTGCCAACGCATCGACAGTCAAGAAATCACCGCTTCTCAGGAGGCGTGCTTTGCCCTTCTCCAGCATGGCCGTTTCACGGGAAAGGGTGGGGAGCATAGACATGGATATCCGTCCGGTGATCAGTGGTCGCCTACCACTCAATTTAACGATGTGATCCACGAGCCCAACCATCTGGCTTGCGCGGGCAGGACCCTGCGTCGTGAGTAGTGGCCGCCAGGTCGCTGCGGCAGGCTAGCCTAGTGCTTGAGTGATATGAGGCTATCTGGAAATTTTTTGTTCAGACAGATTCGGTCGTCAGATTTTTCTTAAGCGGCCCATGAAAATCTTAATTTCGGGAGTTTTTCTGCATTTTTTCTTAACTTTCATATCGTGCATGCGCTGACGCACACACCGACGCTCGCGTTAGGTGGGACGAATCCGTGCCAGGCTCAATTCGTCATTGAATTGGGCTGTCGGATGATCCCGGCTCGAGCAAGCCTTGCAGGCGTGCCAGTTGTTGCGCCTGCACACGCAGGAGGCGCTGGTCATGTCGGTGGGCCAAGAGGTAAGACCTGGACTTCTCGCGTAGCAAGGTGATCTCGCTCGCCATTATTTCTTCCTGCTGATGCGCCTGGGTCATGAGCAGCTTCTCGGCCGCCAAGTGCTGCTGCGCGACGTTCAACTCACGCTCGAGCTGACGGAGCTGTTGCTGCTGGTAGCCCTGCGTACTGTTCGCGCGTTCCAAGTCCCGGTAGCGCTGCATCAACTCTTCCTGACGGGCAGCGAGTTGTTCACGCAGCCCCCGCACCTCGGTTTGCAGCTGACTGAACTGCTGATCATGCCGCTGCAGTTCTTCCTGGCGTTGCAACTGATGCTGTTGGCGAAAGTGCTCCAGGGATTCACGCGCCTGCTGGTGTTTGGACTCGAGCGAGTGAATCGTCGTCGCCCGCTCCTCGAGCAGCTGGAGCTGTTGCCGGCACGCCTCTTCAAGACGCCGTCGCTCGCCTTCGGACAGTTGCAGTTGGCCCGTCAGCTGCACTTCACGTAGACGCAACTGCCGGTGGGCCTCCATCTCTGCGGTGTGTGCCACTTGCAACTGCTCGAACCGCGCCGCCTCCACCGCGCGCTGCTGCTGATAGGCCGCTTGTTGCCGTTCCAGGCGGGCGCGATCGGCGGCGACGGTGGCCTGGGCTTCGTTGGCCAAACGCTCAGCTAGACTCTGCAGCAGCGCCTGTAATTCTTCCGACAGGTTCACTTGTGGCGGATGGGGTTCTGCTACGTCCAGCTCACGCAGGTAGCGAAGGATAGTGGTCTTTGAACCGGTGTTCCCAAGCTCGGCACGCACGGCCTCGATGCTAGGCGATAGGCCGCGGGCAAGCAGGGCATCACGGGCGCGCTGCACGAGGGCTTTGTTGATACCGGTGCGAGCCATGTCGCTGCTCCGACTTTTTCGTACTGTTCAATCAGTATGGAAGTACACCTGTACAGATGCCTGATTTGGTGAAAAGAATCGGACAGACTGACGTTTGAGAAGCCAAGTTTCTCGAACGTGATGACGCTTTTAGCGGTGTTTTGCCGCGTGCGAGGGTACAGACGGAGGCGGTGGTGGACACTTCGCCCGATCGCTATTTACAGGCCGCGCGTCGAGCCAGTACCGAGCGGCGCTACGCCCAAGCCATTGCGCACTTCGAAACGGAGTGGGGCGGCTTGCTGCCGGCCTCCAGCGAAAGTGTCGTGCGCTACCTCACGCATTACGGCGACCAACTGACGACCCGAACCCTGCGTGTGAATCTGGCCGCCTTGGCGCGCTGGCACCTGCAATTCGGCTTTAACGACCCCACCAAATCCTATCGGGTGCGCGATACGCTGAAGGGGATTCAGGCGCTGCACCCGCAGCCGGTAAAGCAAGCCGAGGCCCTGGCGCTAAAGGAGTTGGAAACCTGCATCGCCCAGTTGGCCGAAGAACTCGCGGATCCGTTACCGGGGGTGAGGTTGCGTGCTACTCGTGACCAGGCGTTGATATTGCTCGGCTTCTGGCGGGCATTTCGCAGCGATGAATTGAGCCGGTTGCGCATCGAGCACATTCATCTACGTAAGGCGCAGGGACTGGAGCTGTTCTTGCCGAGCAGCAAAACCGATCGCAGCAACCGCGGCCGGTTGGTCAAAGTTCCTGCACTCAAGCGCTTGTGCCCGGTCGCGGCTTATCAGGTGTGGTTGAATGAAAGTGGGCTCACCGAAGGCGCGCTGTTTCGCTCCATCGATCGCTGGGGGCATCTAGGGCAGCATGCACTAAACCCGAATAGCCTGTCGCGGTTGTTGCGCCAGATTTTTCTGCGTAGCGGCGTCGACCCGGAAGGGTACTCTGCTCATTCGCTGCGCCGAGGGTTCGCCACGTGGGCGAGTGAAAACCAATGGAGTAATAAAGCCCTGATGGACTATGTCGGGTGGCGCGATGTGCAGACGGCAGCGCGCTATATCGAAGGCGACGCGCCGTTTGGAGATTGGGCCCGCTGACCGTATGCGTATTCTCATCGCACTTACCTCGCTGCCACTGCCGCGAGAGAGGTTTTCCAAAGGCGTCGGTTCTCGCCAATTACCCGAGAATGCGAAGCTTAAGTGATCATTTATCTTGCCGCGCCGATGGTGATGTATGCTCTGATGCTTTCTGGGAATGCAAAGAGAGAAGAGTGGCAAAGCGGCCGAAGAACTCTATTTCCAAGTCCAGCCCAGACGGTACCAGGATTGAGGGCGGAACTTGGCGTAGGCATATGATCAAGCTTTGGTTGGCTCTACTAGCCGCCTCTCTGACTGCCATGTGGCAGGTGTACCAGGGCTGGCTCTCCTCCACGATCGAGCGCCGTGCCACCGCTATCTGGGCTCATGTATTCGATAAGCCGATGGCGGAGGGGGTCGTCACCCGTCTAGATTTTCGCTTTGGACTGCAAGAAAATGCTGATACAGCGAGGTTCGAGCGCACCCGCGTCACCTTGTGGCCAGGACGGTGTAAGCGGGCAGGCGGTGACACCCTGACGAGGACTTTCGATCGCGATAATTCCCATCAGCATGTGATTCTCCAAGTCTCATGTAACTACAATGGGCGTATTAAGGTCACGCTGACGCCGCTTTTCGGAGAGCAGGCCACGATTTACGATGGCTTACCGAATGACCAAGAAACCCATCCTTTCGCCGGTGTGCCTGGCAGCTACCGTTTCGGACAGCTTCAAATTACACGCGTTTATACCGACACGTCGCGTGTACCGGTTAATAGCTGCCAGTTGATGAGCAGTTGCAATGAACTTGACCCAAGTTATCCTGATTAGTCAATATAGTTGTATGTTACTTTGTAACAGATTCGCGTACACGAGTATCGCTCAGGCGGTGGTGAATTGATCAGCTCTAAGTGGAGGGCAGCGTGCCGAATGCTTTGATTGACGAGTTCTATCAGGCTGTGATATCTGGGAAAACTGAGCATTGGACTCTATTGGAGGAGCGCGCAAAAGAATGTGCAGCGCTAAGGGCCATTATCTGCACGGATCATCCCGGCGCCATAGATTTAGGGCTCAGTTTGGGGGTTGATTCCAATAATTGTATCCTCCCTATTCTGCTTGGTCCGCGCGCTTTTTTTATCTCGGCCATGACCGCCTTAAAAGGGATGCTGCAAGCAGGCCGTTCAAGCGTTAATATTGATTACTCGCTCAGCTTCGATTCTAATTTTGCTGAAAAATTGAAACTATTGATCAATCGAGGGGCGGCAGGTACTGATAAAGAATTGCTTGATGTTGAAAGCGTGCTGATGATCAAGGCGAAAAATAAGCAGGTGCAGTTTGATATACTGCCTTTCCTGTTTGAAAATGTGAGATTGTCACGTGAAAGCCCGAGTAATACACGGCCTGTCGATACGATGGTGGCGTTCCGTGTGTTGGACCATATAAATTGGGCTGTTTACCAACGATCGCGCACCTTTCAAGTCGATGGCATGTCCCTGGATACCTTGAAGGAAAAGCTACGCCCGGATGTCGAAAATGTAATTAGTGAGTTTGAAACGTCCGACGAATTTCTACGGCACGAAGCAACAGCACTGGCCATCGAGACGTTACTGTTGAGGTTAGCGGCGCTTTGGCGCGTGCCTAATCGTGATCCTGAAGTGATTTTTGGACAACTGATTGATTTCTGTAACCTTGAACTTGGTTTTACGCCATTGACGGAGCTCAGCCTGATTTGGAAAGCCATATCCGCGAAGGCTCCAGCGCCATTCCTAGGTCCGTTGTTGGGCAGTCCGAGCACAATGCTCAAGAAAGTTACCGGAATGGCTTGGGATATCGCTCATTTACGCTTACTTGAACGGCTCGCTGCGCAGAAGGCATTTGGGGATTTCTATGTCCCATTCTTCGTCTCACTGGATACTCGATGGCGTAATCTGCTGCGGCTGAATCCTATTCGCTATATGTTTTTCGATGACGGCGCGCGGATGATGCGTTCAGCGCGAGCTGATGAAGAGAGTTTCTTGGACATTTGTCATAAGGCAGCTAAGCAGGATCCAAAACGTATTCTATCCGCTGAGCAGAGTGCACAGCGCAGAAGCTCAGTATTGACTCTGCGCATTGAGGATATGCAACAATTGGTGAAGAAGGAGCGGCGACGCTGGGACCGCGGCGGCGATTATTACCATGCTGTCGCCGATTCCGTCTAGGTCAATGGCAGATGGCCTGTAACAGGCTCTCCTCGCCGGAGCACGTTGTTGCCGCACTGATTGCTAGGCGGGCCTGTAGTGTGAAATAGCTTTCACTTCGGCTGCATTGTCTGCTGATAGCTGATTGTATATAGCAATTTCAGTTATGTAACCTGCGCGCCTGGCGGTAGCGATAGTGGAGTCCAGCTCGAAGAATGCAATCGTTTCTTCTCCTTTTGGGGTTATATGTTCTACAAAAATAGCATCGCTACCGCCGCGTGAGACAAAGACGATTTCTTTCGTAGGTATGTCGAAATAAGGGTGAATTAGATGAAACTCACAATCGCTGTAGTTTTTATTGTAGCGCTTGACCATTGGCTTAATGCCTTTTAGCATTCTATTGCAGTAACCACAAGCTGCAAAAAGGTTCTCGGTGATGAACATGAACTCTGGCCAGCCGCCTTTTTGATCCTTGTGCGCGAAATGCTCTCGGTCTACAAGCTGTCGCATCAATCCGGTGCCACAGTATACACACCTGTTATCCTGGATTTTAAGCAGTTGCTCAAGAAGGCTGGTTTTGTACGCCTTCATCTGATTAGTCTGTAAGTCCCATTGCTTGGCCTTGTGTGGCTTCAATCCATCAAGGTAGTCAGTTGTCGACTTTTCGAATGCCGGTAATTCGGTGATGTTTAGATACCATTCACTGATTGGCATTGACCAACTCCGTAATGTTTTTGATGACTCTGTGGAGGGGGTCTGACTCGTTAAACACTAAACGCTCAAACTTTTTCTTCAGTTGCGAGAGCCGAATGTGGTCCTCCGGCTTACTTGAGATTAACTTCAGCGCTTCGGCAAGATCACTTTCGAAAGCTAAGTTTCCCACGGTTCTTACATCAAAAACATCATATAGGATGTGGTCGGCGCTCCATGCGTATGTTGAGTATTCAACGTTTCTGACGCACAGCTGTTCGTCCTTGTTCTCGAATACGTGAAGTGAGCTGGTTTCTTTCTCAAGATCCGATATGATAAAGTGTGAGTGCGTAGCGATGATAACGTGACTGCCAGGGAATGAGGCAAGTGCGCGCTTCAATAATGCCACATATTTTATTTGCCAACTTGGGTGCAGGCTAAGCTCTGGCTCGTCAATAAATATCAGGCAGTTCGGTCTCGCATGCCGGATAAGGCTGGAGAATGTGTAGAGTAGTTGGGCTTCCCCTGAGCTGGAGTGACCGAATCCAAACGATTTTTGTGTATGAAGCTTCTGTATATTCAAGTCGACATCTGAAATCATGCCGATACGGCGAAAAACATTAATTCCGAAATAAAGGTCGCTGTAATCGGCTAGGGTATCGTTGAGGTCTATGGTCACGCTGTTGTTACGGCCGGTAAACTTCTTGTTGGCCAAGCCACTGCATGCTCGAGCAGCATCTTCATAGCTGAAGTTACGAAACATTTGGACTTGCAGTCTGGAACTTTTACTTGAGTAACTTTGCGCGGCCAGCACTACAAGGCCCGGGTCAGCCACTAGCTCGTGAAACTCCTTGAGATTCTTAAGGCTAAAGGTTACTTCGATTGTGGGCGAAATGCCTAGGTATTTAAATAGTTCATAAAGCGAGTGGTGATGGTGTCTTAAGGGGATGTTAAGTAGGTTCTCGATTGTGCGACGTGAAAGCGTCGCCGTCCAAGACGCATTGGACGTCTCACGTACACCACAGTATCGATAAAAGTCGTCTTCGTCTGAGTCAGCATAGGGGAACTTATCATTGACGGTGGAGCTGATGGCCAAAAGTCGTGACGGTAAGGGGAGATCAAAGGCAGAGCCTTCCTCTCCATCGATGGTAAAGCCCACGCCAAAGTCGCCAGCGACGCACTCCACCAAATCACCGTTGATGTAGTACTTGAACTGCAACTGCTCGGTGATAGCTCCTTTCTTCTTAACCGTACTGAATTTTCCGTGCTGGTTTTTTGCTTCTGAGAGCAAGCGGAATGATTCAATCAGCGATACGATAAAGCGGGTCTTTCCTGTAGCGTTCCCGCCGACAATGACACTCTTGAATGGTGCTGCTCCTCCTGTCGATGGCGCAACAAATTCCTGATTTGTGGGCTTGAGAACATGTATCAATCTGAACAAAATATGACTCCCGCAGCGCAGCAGCACTTCCTACAGATATTCTTGGTTGTTAAGTGTTGAGCTAGAGGATGTTGACAATGAACGGTCCGCTGCGCGCGACACAGTAGCCGTCCTTGACGATCAAGCATTCCATGCTGTGACTACCGGAATACAATGTGCTCTCGCGTTTCTCAAGGCGCCCTGCTTGGACTACCCCCTCGTCGAACCCCCCACGCAGTGCCCGCCGTCGGCTGGCATCCTCCCCTGTATTAACCACTTGCCAATAGACCTTGTATGGATAGACCACGCTAGTTTTCGCATGGAAAACCAGGCTCGAATTCTTCGGCAGGGCGGCGGCATCACTGCCTAGGGAGTAGGGCTGGTAGCCATTGCGAGTGACGGTCATTTCAGAAATATGCACGCTACCTCTGGCCAAGTCAGGCCAGGCCAGGGGCTTGCGATGGGGGGCATCTAGGATTTTGCGTATTTTGCTGCTGACCCGCCCCCTGGCCAAGCTCAGGTTAAGGCCTGATGAGGCTTTTGATGGAGTGACGGCATCTTCTACCAGTTGGCGTCCCATGCGCGGCGACAGTGCATCTATAAAGTCGTCAGTATCATCCATGCGCATGGCGATTTCAAAGTCGGTTCGTGCCATCGACAACCAGTCAAAGAAGGCGTCTTTTTTTTCAGGAGACGCCTCCCACTTGTCCGCGAAATTCTCTCGGGGGTCTGTAGGATTCTCGATCCAATAGACACCGTTGCGGATCTCGATATGCTCTGACATCCGAGTCAGGATGCCCTGGAGGGCACCACCAATGGTTACCTCTTGTTGGTAAGCATGGGCAGACAACGTCGTGAGAATGATCGAGATCGGTCGAATATCAGGTTCTTCACTGAATCGAATGTCGCGGTGTCGTTTTAGCAGCTTTACCGCGGCCTGCAATGGAGTGCGAACCCGGTGTTCAGGAATTTCTTCGACCGATGCGTGTTCTTTTAGCGCCATGCCGTGTCGCTTGGCATTGAACACTTCTTCCATACGGGAGCGAAACCATTCCGAATAGCCTTTGGGATTGCTGCCAGGCCAGTTGGCGCTAGGGCGCCGGTACTCTACGTGCTCGCGGTCGGTGATTGCCATGGCATGATCAGCCCATTCATTCTGGTGCCCGAGCGACTCGATCAACTGCCGTTGGCGGACACCATCCGGAAGGGCGGGCAAAACATCCATATGGAACTGTGCGCCATCGGCGTAGTTCAGCGTCCAGCAACGTCGCGCCTCGACCGGGGGTGCCATGCTCTGGCTGAGGGCATAATCTTCAAGTTCGAGCCCTAGTAGGCCCTTTAGCCCCTCTTGGGTGTAGTCCAGTTTGGATGCCTGGATTTCGCAAACAATGTCGAGGTCATAGTCCTCAGCGTCATTGAGTGGCTTGATGACTGTACCTAGGCGAAACGAGCCCTGAGGAAATATCGTGGTGGTATGACCCGCTAGCCGCGAGGCAGGTCGATCGAGCCAGCGACCTACCGACTTGTAACTTCGCTCAGCGGCCTCATAGCGGCTGGCCGGGATTTCCAAAGCATCGACCAATTGAGTCAGCATCTGCTCCGATTGATCAGTCGGTCCTACCGGAGTGAAGGTTTCCAGCTTCATGCTCAGGCCTCGAATGGCAAGGTCAGCCCGCGTTCGTAGCGGTTAGGGTTTCGTTGCAGGTTATGAATGGTCATCGAAAGGCTTCCTTTGACCTGAATTCGACCCATCGCTATGGCACAGGAAACCGGCAGCGATCCGAATACATGGACATGCGCGTTGTGGCCATGATCACGCTCAAGCACGCTCAGCAGTTGCCTGAATGCCGCCATGAAGGCTTTCACGTCAGCAGGGGCCTGAACGATATCGGGGGTGACGTCGCTCGCGGTGAAATGGTAAACAGGTGCTCCCGGAAGAGCTGCTTCGACCAGATCGAGGTGAGTAGGGAAAGACAGCTCGCACAACACTGCAATATCGCCCCCCCGCTGTTGAGCGGGACCAGCCAAGTGCACGTAACTGAAGACCGGCACAGGTTGTCTGCGTTCTTTTGGCCAGCACCAGGTCTCAGGGTCTCGATCATACTGATGAATATCGATATCGATCGTGGGACCAAGCGGTTCCCGACCTGGGTTGATTTCGTCCCAGATGGGTTGGTAGATCATGGCTTTGCGAGTGTCGGGGATGAGGTTGCCCAGCAGGGCCAGTACGGGGATTGGCGCTATTCCAAACAAACTGAAGTGCTCGACCTCACTAAGTTTCTTGTGTGCCCCTTCAAGGAGCTTGGCTTCAAGCTTCCGCAGGGTCAGCTTACTCGCCATTGCCCAGAACGCTGGATCGCTGTCGAGCTTATCGACTTCAAGGAGGTCGAGCAGGTCGATGTGGATGGGGTGGTTAAGCGCGGGGACGAGACCGGCGTCCACGATTGCCATGTTGATGTCATCGATTACGAGCGGTTGCAGTCGCGTTTGCCCCACGGCGGCACTGATATAGACAGCCACACTTTGTGGTTTTTTGGCGAGTTCCATGAGGCGTTGTACCAATGCCTCTTGGTCGTGCTTCAGCTTGAGCAGCCACTCTGTGGGAAAGAGCACCTCTCCCCGACGTTTGTCATCAACGATCTTGTGGCAATCGCGGCACAGCAGGAGGTGATTCTCCAGTTTGTCAGCCAGAGCTGCAGATTTCTCCTTCGTTCCGCGAGTGCCATTGACGGAGGAGGCGGTGATGTGAGCATTCTCCGAAAGGTTGTAGGCTCTCCAGCTTAGGCGGTCACGGCTGACATCCTTGTTACATCGTTGGCACCTACCAGCAGCGCGCCCCCACAACAAGCGTTGGTCTCCTGCCCCCAAGTCGCCATTGCGGCCTTTCTCCTTAGGTTGGGCTGAAGCGGCTTTTTTTGCGACGCGGAGGAGGGGCGGCTTGCCATATGCGTCTTCCATTTTAAACGCCTGTATCCATATACATGATGGCGCATACTAGCATTCCACTTCTGTGGTGGGGAGATCGTTTAAACTACTTCGGACTGTGAGTCATCCCCGCTCCATTAGCGGTCGATGGGGGAATGGCGACTTTGCCCTACGCCAACGAATCCTTGCGTTTACTGCACGTCCGCTAGAGCGATATTGACTGTTATTGCCAAGCTCCAAGACATCTCCCGCAAGCTTCACCGTTCGCGGCTGCACCTGGCCTATCCAGTTCGGAAACATTGAAACTGCGATGGTGTGGGTGAGCTGACCCGATTGCTCGTCCACATTGAAGGGGCCGCAGTAGGAGATGTACGACAGCCCTTGGGCGCGGTATTCCGCATCGGTACCTTCAAACCAGTCACCCGAGAAAAACGATGCCCGATTTGGCATGCTCAGCTGAGCCGACATATAACCATCTGCTGTGTAAATTATGAAGCCTTCAGGATGTTCGCCGAAGGGATGTACGGGCTCGGATCCGTCCACCGGGTATTCTGTATAGGTTTCGAGCAACCAGGTTCCAATCAGTTTTTCGCGCATGCTCATGGTCGTACCTCACATTGTCTGCTGCATGTCGTTGTCGATTGGCAACAGCTGTCCAGAGATGGACTTGCCTGCGTCCGATGCTAGGAAGGCTGCTAGTTCTGCAATGTCCTTCGGGTCCACCAGGCGTTGGAGGGATTGAACAGAAAGCGCCTTGCTACGTTCTTCCTCCACGGAGTTGCCGCTGAGATTGGCCCTGCCTTTGAGCACGTTCTCAAAGCGTTCCCCTTCGACAGCTCCGGGCAGAATGGCGTTAACACGAATCCCATACCCGCCGAGTTCACGTGAAAGGCTCTTGGTGAAACCAATCAATCCCCATTTGCTGGTCGAGTAAGGGGAGCGATCTGGGTAGCCAAGTCGTCCAGCGACAGAAGACATGTTAATGATGGAGGGGTGAGATGAACGCTTGAGCGCAGGAACGGCCAGGCGCGTAACGTTGAAGGTACCATTCAAATTTATCTGCATGACCTTGTCCCACTCATCGGGGTCAAGTTGCTCAACGGGAGCGGTGGGGCCCGATACACCGGCGTTGTTGATGAGCACATCTAAACCACCCATGGCTTCGATAAGGCCTGGAATACAGAGTTCAAGGCTGCGGCGATCAGATACATCGCATACCGCGGTGCGAATACTCGTATGCTCTGCATGAAGGCGGTTTAAGCCTTCAGTGTCTATGTCCACTACCGTGACGTCAGCGCCGCGGCTGCTGAAGGCCAGGGCTATCGCATACCCGATTCCGGATGCCCCCGCCGTTATCAGTACTTTCTGTTTAGTCATGGTCGATCTCCATTAGCGTAGGTCTTCCAGAACATTAAAATCTTGAGAAGCTATCCATGAAATTGTTTATCGTTATGCGACCTATCATCGGGATGGATTGGTTATGGACCTGTCGCGTATTGATCTCAACCTTTTGGTTTCGCTGGACACACTACTGGCTGAGTTGAACGTGACCAAGGCAGCTTCACGCCTTCACATCAGCCAGCCCGCGATGTCTGCACAGCTTTCGCGCTTGCGCGAGCTGATGGGCGATCCGCTGTTGGTCCCGATTCAAAAAGGCCGGAGCATGACACCCACCGCCCGGGCATTGGCGCTGCGGGGACCTCTACGTGCAGCCCTGATGACTCTCGGTTCAGTCATTCAAAGTGAGTTGGGATTCGATCCTTGGAACGGCAAGAGAGTCTTCCGGATAGCCGCCTGTGATACCGCCTTAAGCACCATTTGTGAGCCGTTGATTGCATCGATCGCCAAGCACGCTGGTACCCAAATTCAGGTGTCTCTCAATGCCGTTGATCCTGGGCTCATAGGAAGGCAGATGGAGGAAGGTGTTTTCGATCTGCTGATCGACTCTAGCCGCGGCGTTCCTCTGGGGATGAGATGCACGGCACTTAGGACCGATGAGTTCGTCATGGCGCAGCGCAAAGGGCACCCTCGTGGAAGTGAGCCTCTTACCCTGGATGGGTACTGTGAACTCAATCATCTTGTCGTATCGCCTGAGCGGGAGAGCTTTAGGGGGTATATGGATGAGTATTTGCGCTCCGCTGGCATGAGCCGAAAGATCTACCTTACCGTGCCGACCGCTGGGATGGTTCCAGGGATTCTGATGTCGACGGACTTGGTCTGTACGATGCCTCGCATGCTCACTCAGTCCCAGAACGATGCCATCGAGACGTTTGAGTTGCCATTTGAAAGCGAGCCTCTCCAACTCATGATGGCTTGGCATCCGAGGGATGATGCTGACGCGGCTATTCTCTGGCTGCGTCAGTTGGCTCAAAGTCCGGCCGCACCACAAGCCTCATCGAGCGATACCAAATAATTTCGCTATCTGGATAGCGGCTACTGGGCCTGGATAGCCACGTTCGAAGCCGAGCGGATAATTGGAGCTGTGGCCGATGTGCCGGTCATACCTCAACGGCTTTCAAGAGCCTCACAGCCCTGACAACGAAAAAAAGAGGGTTTGCTTCATGCCAGGTACGATGTTGGCTGCTCGCCTACACGAAGTTGGTGGCAAATTTACCGTGGACGAAATTCCGCTTCCAGATGTTGGTGAGCATGATGTCCTGATCAAAACTGCCGCCTGCGGTGTTATCCCAAATCTGCGTAACGTCGTCACAAATTTTCCTGAGTGGTACCCGTTCCTACCTCTGCCGGAGCTGCCTGCTGTGTTCGGGTTGGATGCCGCAGGTACTGTGGTATCGGTTGGCCGCTCTGTGAAAGATTTCAAAGAAGGTGACCGGGTCTATATCAATCCAGGACTGAGTTGCGGCAACTGTAAGCAGTGTCTGGCTGGCCTTCCGACGCGGTGCGCTAGCTACACCTTCATGGGCTATTTCGGATTCAGCCCATCTTCGAGTGAGGTATTTCGCGAGTATCGCCATGCCGGGTACGCCCAGTATCTTCGAGCGCCTGCGCGTAACCTGATCACCTTGGCTGACGAACTGCCATTCGAGGTTGCCACACGCCTTGGATACTTGGGCACAGCTTACTCTGCGTTGAAAAAGCTTGAACTCACGCCCGGTCAGAGCTTGCTAGTACTGGGGGCTTCAGGAACCTTGGGTATCGGAGCCACGCTTGCCGCATTAGCGATGGGCGTGACGGATATCATCGTGACAGCGCGAGATAGGACTGCACTCGAACGACTTCGCCAATTGGCCCCAAAACGCATTCGCTCCCTACAGATCACGAGTACCGACTTGCACGCAAGCATTCGTGACATGGCTCCGGGAGGAGTCCACGCGGTAGTTGATACGCTTGGCGCGAAAGCTCCAGCAGAGCTTTCTGTTTCGGCTATGAACGCCGTCACGTCGGGAGGAAAGATCGTACAGATCGGCGGCGTAAGCGGACCTATTCCGATCGATCCTCACCCGTTCATGTGTACCCAGCTTCATTACATCGGCTCACTGTGGTTTACCACAGCAGAAGCGCATGAGCTGATGGCGTTGATCAGAGCGGGATTACTCGACACCAATCAGTGGGCACCTCGTCCTTACACACTGGACCAGCTCAACCAAGCCCTTGAAGATATCCAAACCGATGCCAGCGGCTTCTTGAACTATCACATCGTGCACGCATAACGGCGAAGCAAGGCGACGACACAGATCGTCGCCTTGACGTTGTTCTCAGCTCTCTTATGTTGGTAGGTTGCTGGTATAAGTCATCGCCGTTTTGGAGGGCTTTCCATGGCCTGGCCCAACGTCTCCCCATTTATACCCTCTGATCAGGTACTCGCGGATTTCAGCGTATGCGAGTCGTCCGACCTAGAGGAGGCGGTGCTATGCGGTGAGTGGATGTTCTGCAAGAACCGGCTTGAAAAAAAGGGAATCGACTTCAAGGCTCGATTTTTTCATCGATCGGCCGGCGAGGCTGGGGTTGCCAGAATGTCCTTTGGGGGAGAGGTAGCGATCAACCCTGGAAAGCTGGATGACATCGTGCTGGTCCAGTCGGTCCTTACTGGACATGAGCACGCGATCAGTGATCAGTTGCGCCTCAACTGTAACCCCGGACATGCCACGGTTTTCAACTACCATCGGCACTCCTTCTTCAATCATTTCCCTGGCACTGACAAGCTGCTCGTCTGCATTGATCGAACGCTGTTGGAAACCATGCTTCAACGTCAGCTGGGAAGAAGTATCAAGCAAGACATCTACTTTCAGCCTCATCTGCCCACGGATACGTCAGCAGGCCTGAATTGGCTACAGACAATGGGGTGGGCTTACAGTCAGCTATCGTCCAAGTCATTAGTTTCATCGCATCTACAAAGCCAAATTGGTGAGGTGCTGGCCTCTTCTTTGCTCGATTTTCATGTTAGTAATTACAGCCAGGCGCTGCGAGAGTCGGCCGAAAAAAGGGTGGTCCCTGCGGTTGTTCGGATGATTGAGGAATTCATGGAAGATCATGCTCAGGAGCCTCTCACGATCTCGCAAATTGCAAGATACGCCGGCGTGACTGCTCGTACAGTGCAACTCAGTTTTCAACGATTCCGTGGGCTATCGCCGATGCAGTTCTTGAAGGAGATTCGCCTGCGGCGCGTTCGTGTAGAGCTCGAAACCCAGCAGCATCCAGACGTTCAGGTATCGTCCACGGCACTAAAATGGGGTTTTACCCATCTTGGTCGGTTTTCGTCTGACTACAAGCAGCGATTCGGAGAATCACCTTCCATGACGATCAAACGGCGAGGAGCTTAAATACGCGTCGCGTAATGTTGATGGCGAAACCTAGGAATTACTGGATTAGAGCAGTTCAACGTATAGGGAGAGAAGCCTATTAATAGTGACTATCAGCGTGTTTGATTTTGCCAGCGCTAGTTTTTCCATTACTGTAACTTTCAATGAAGCGAGGCGTGGTACTCCTCCTTGTACTAACCGAGTGTCCTTCATTGCCCTTTGGTGTTGCCGCTTGTCTGCAGGCGGCTTTTTTACCAGACATCTTTCAGTCATTGCGTATCGAATGAGCACGCAGTGATCACTTCTTGGCTCCTTGGGATGGGATAAATAACCTCCCTTTACCATGGCCGTCAGGCCATGGTTTTTTTACATTTTCGGTTGAGGCAGAGGGTGAAACCGCCTTGGGAAAGGCGGTAGAAGTGTTTCCTTGAGACTTACTGAGCGCCTTCTTTATCCACGCTAGCAAGCGCCTCATGCAAAGTGCTGAGAGCAGGTCCTAGAGCGGTTGCAAGCTGGTTGGCGCGTTTTGTCGGTGTCCAAGCCCGCTTGCCCAAAAAGAGCTCATCACCAAATCGTTTGCGAAGCTTAGCTATGGTATTGCTGATGGCTGGCTGTTTTACACCCAAGCGCTCAGAAGCCCGAGTCACTCCCCCTTCTTGATATACCACCAAGAAAGTAATCAGACTGTGTAAATCTGCATCCAGTAACACTTTTTCAGGGTTCTGCATGTTGCCCCCGCATTTCATTGTCCATGAACAATGCTCTAAAGGAGATGCTTCGGCAATGGGAGGTCAAGCATTCCGTCAACGCTGCGAAACTTGAGCTTGAAAAATGATCTATCATATCTTGCTCATTGTCCCAGAAGCCGCTAATGATCATCGAGCTGAAGTACTTGTTCAGCGCTATTATCGTATAGCTCATACACCCCGGCGCAGTGCGAAGCACGTTAACCAGGTCGTCTACGGCTAAAAGTACATCATCGTCAGGGCGGTCTTCGAAGCGAACCTCTAACGCGCTGACTGAAATCAATCCCATTGCTAATACTCCCGATTTAAAATTGACGATAATTCGCCACTTCAGTTCGAAAAATATTTCAATATTTGAAATCTAGGGCAGCACTACTGCTAGCCGCTGCCCAGGATCTTAGTTTTGACTCACGCTCCAGCCGCCCCCGAGGGCTTTGTAAAGCTGGACTTCACTATTGATTTGATCGAGCTGATCATTCAACAGCTTCTGTTGTGAGGAAAACAGTTCGCGTTGAGCATCCAGCACTGTCAAATAGCTATCGACGCCTTGGTCATAGCGCTGCTGAGCCAAGCTAAAATAGGCTTTATAATTATCAACCAACTCGCTTTGAGCACTGAGCTGCTTGCCATAAGTTCCCCTCGCAGCGAGTCCATCGGCTACTTCTCGGAAAGCCGTTTGGATACTCTTCTCGTAGGTCGCTACGCCCACATCCTTCTGAAGCTCAGCGTAATCGAGATTGGCCCGCAGCTTTCCTGCGTTAAAAATCGGCACGCTGATTTGTGGAGCGAAGCTCCAGCTGTCAGATCCGCTGTTGAACAGTCCGTCCAGATCGCTGCTGGCTGAGCCCGCTGAAGCTGTCAGGCTAATGCGTGGAAAAAATGCCGCACGAGCTGCGCCGATATTTGCGTTCGCGGCCATAAGTTGATGTTCAGCA
This sequence comes from Pseudomonas sp. BNK-30, assembly GCF_047456185.1. Classification (NCBI taxonomy): domain Bacteria; kingdom Pseudomonadati; phylum Pseudomonadota; class Gammaproteobacteria; order Pseudomonadales; family Pseudomonadaceae; genus Pseudomonas; species Pseudomonas sp. BNK-30. Next base: position 3,462,590 of record NZ_CP179904.1, on the reverse strand, counting down.
GAGCGGATGTCCGGTCTGTTCAGCAGCAGATCAGCTGGTAGCCCAGCTGGAACCTTCCCTAGGGCGCTCATGGCCAGTGGCGAGTTTTTTGGCAAATCCGTTGGAATCTCGCTGCCCAGCAACAATTCCAGTGCGTTCACATCCTGCGCGATACGCCGGGTGTACAATGCCTGCTGGGCCTGGGCTTGGTTCACCAGAGTCCTGGCCTGTCGAACATCTAGCTCCGACGAAGTTCCTGCCGCTGCGCTGGACTCGATCATTGCCAAGCTTTCAAGGTAGCTGGTCAGCGTCGCTTCGGTAAGCTCCAAAAGCGCTTGGTCGGTTCGCCACAGAAAATAGGTGGTTGCCACATCGCCTATCAGTGCGATCTGTACGCTGCGCTGTGCCTCCTCAGTAGCCAGATACTTTTCAAGTGCTTGGCTCGACAAGCTTCGGATTCGGCCAAATAAGTCCAACTCGTAGGCAGTGACCAGGCCGACTTGGTACTGGCTATCGACCCGAGAATCGCCGGTAGGGGACAAATCGTCAGGCAAGCGGGTTCGATTTCCAGATGTTTCGCCATCAAGTGTGGGAAACCGCTCCGCTCGCTGGATGCGGTAAAGCGCTCTGTAGGATTCAACATTTTTGGCAGCTATTCGAAGATCTCTGTTGTTCTCTAGCGCCGCATCGAGGAGGCGGCCCAGCGCTGGATCTTTGAAGAACTCTTTTGCCTCGGGGAGAGCCGCCCCGATGCGTTGATCTCCCTGCCCGCCGTAAGCTTCGCCCGTTGGCCACTGCGCCTGCACGGGGGCGGCTGGCTGCTCATAGTCGGGAATCAAGCTGCATCCGCTGAGCATCAGCAATGCAAACACGGGGAGCGACTTAAACATCATGAGTCACCTCCTTGACCGCTTTTGGCTTTCGTTTCATGAGCCCCTCGAACAGCTTGACAACTACCACGTAGAACAACGGAACAAAGAAAACAGCCAGCACGGTTGCTGTGATCATGCCGCCGACGACGCCCGTAGCAATGGAGTGCTGGCTGCCAGCGCCTGCGCCGGATGCAATGGCCATCGGCAGCACACCGAAGGTGAATGCCAGCGAGGTCATCAATATCGGACGCAAACGCAGCTTGGCGGCCTCTATCGCAGCTTTGACGATCGGATAACCCTCCTTCTCATACAGCTCTTTGGCGAACTCTACGATCAGGATGGCGTTCTTGGCGGACAGGCCTACCGTGGTCATCAAGCCCACCTGGAAGTACACATCCGCCGTCAGGTCGCGCCAAAGCGTTGCCAGCACCGCGCCCAAAATACCCAGAGGTACAACCATGATCACTGAGACCGGTACCGACCAGCTCTCATACAGCGCGGCCAGGCACAGGAAAACGATCAGCACAGTCAACGCATAGAGCAACGGTGCCTGGTCGCCAGTTTGGATTTCTTCATAAGAGAGACCGGTGTAGCTCAGGCCAATGCCTGGAGGCAGTTGTTGCATGATTTCAGCGATGGCTATCATCGCGTCACCAGTGCTGTATCCAGGGGCTGGCTCGCCGAGGATGTTCAGGGAAGAAATACCACCGTAGCGCTCCAGCTTCGGTGAGCCGTTTACCCACTCACCGGTTGCAAACGCCGAGAACGGAACCATCTGGCCAAGGCTATTGCGCACGTACCATTTATCGAAGTCCTCAGGTGAGATTCGCGAGATATCTTCGCCCTGGACATACACTCGCTTGACCCGGCCGCGATCGATGAAGTCGTTGACATACATCGAGCCCCAGGCTGCCGACATCGTTTCGTTGATAGACGCGATGCTTACCTGCAGCGCACGGGCCTTTTCGTCATCAATGTTCACCTGGAATTGCGGCTCGTCGTCCTTGCCGTTTGGACGCACTGCTTGGAGCTTCGGATTCTCGCTAGCCAGTTGCAGGAACTGGTTTCGAGCTGCCATCAATGCTTCATGGCCAAGACCAAGGTTGTCCTGCAGGTACAAGTTGAAGCCCATCGCATTGCCCATTTCCAAAATGGCAGGGGGCACGAATGCCATCACGCTTGCATCTTTGATCTTGGCAAAATGCTGATTAGCCCGCTGCGCGATGCTGAATACGTCTTGCCCGGCCCCGTGACGCTCCTTCCAATCCTTGAAGGTGATCAGCACCAGCCCCGAGTTCTGACCACGACCAGCAAAGTTGAAGCCATTCACCGTCATGAAGTGCTCAACCAACGCGCCCTCATCATTTGCCAAGTAGTCTCGCACCTCTTGAAGTACACCCTCGGTACGCTCTGCGGAAGCGTTTGCCGGCGTACGCACTTCGATCATCATCAAGCCCTGATCCTCGTTGGGCAGGAATGCCTTCGGGATCTGAGTGAACAAATAGCCAGTTCCCCCCGTGATGAGCAAGAATGCGAGCAGGTACCTAACGCGGCCCTTCAGCATTGCGCCGACGCCTCGCTCGAATCGCACCGTGCCGCGGTCGAAAACGCGGTTAAACCAGCCGAAGAAGCCCTTTTTCTCGTGGTGGGAATTACCCTCCGGGGCTTTGAGGATGGTCACGCAAAGTGCTGGGGTGAACACAAGGGCGACGAAGATCGACAGCCCCATGCAGACCACGATCGTGATCGCGAACTGTTGATAGATGATGCCAGCGGATCCACCAAAGAACGCCATTGGTACGAATACAGCCGACAGCACCATTCCGATGCCCACCAATGCCCCGGAGATCTGATCCATCGATTTGCGGGTAGCCTCAAGAGGCGACAAGCCCTCGTCATGCATAAGCCGCTCAACGTTCTCGACTACGACGATTGCATCGTCAACCAGCAAGCCGATAGCAAGCACCATGGCGTACATGGTGAGCACGTTGATATTCAGGCCGAAGTACGGCAGAAGGGCGAATGTGGCGAGCAGCACCACAGGAACTGCCAGAGTGGGGATAAGTGTGGCCCTGAAGCTCTGCAGGAACAGATACATGACCAGGAAGACCAGTACCACTGCCTCAAAGATGGTGTGGACTACCGATTCAATCGAAGCATCAACGACAGGTGTTGTATCGTAGGGATAAATCACTTCCACGCCGTCAGGCAGGTAGGCCTTTTGCTCCTCCATCAGCTTTTTGACCGCCTCTACGGTCTCCAGCAAGTTGCCACCAGTGGACAACCGCAGCGCCAGACTTGCAGTTGGCGAGTCCTTGTACTGTGCAGAAATGGCGAAGCTGTCAGCCCCCAGTTCGGCACGTCCGACATCCTTCACTCGTACCTGTGAGCCGTCCGCGTTCACCTTGACCAAGATCTCATCGAACTGGCTAGGCGTTGTCATGCGCGTCTTGCCGAGAACGGTGGCATTCAGCTGGACGCCTGAGCGAGTTGGTAGCCCACCCAACTGGCCAGAGGACACTTGGACGTTCTGTTCCCGGATAGCGTTGGCTACATCAGTAGGTGTCAGCTGATAGCTGTTGAGCTTGCCTGGATCTAGCCAGATACGCATTGCGTAAGGCGAGCCAAACAGCTGGAAATCACCGACGCCTGGAATACGCGAAATGGGATCCTGAAGCTGTGAAGCGATCAGGTTGCCCAGGTCGAAGTTATCGAGCTTCCCCGAGCGATCCACCAAGCTCATGACCAAGAAGAAATTCATCTGGTACTTCACTACGCGAAGCCCCTGACGCTGAACTTCCTCCGGCAAACGAGGTGTCGCCAGTTGCAGCTTGTTCTGCACCTGAACTTGAGCGATGTCCGGATCGGTCCCCTGTTCAAAGGTCACGATGATGGTCATGCTGCCGTCAGAGGCGCTCTCAGCCGACATATATCGGAACCCATCAAGACCACTGAGCTGTTGCTCAATGACCTGGACCACCGTGTCCTGGACGGTTTGTGCAGAAGCACCTGGGTAGCTGACCTGGATCGAAACGGCAGGGGCCGCGATGTTTGGATATTGGCTAATCGGCATCTTGGCCAGCGAGAGCGCTCCGGCGAGCATGGCTACGATAGCGAGAACCCAAGCGAAGATCGGCCGATCGATAAAGAAGCGAGACATTTACGGCGCCCCCTCAGTTAGCCGAGGCTTCAGTGGTAGCGGCGAAGTCAGCTACCAAATCCACATTTTTGGCTTCTACCGCATTGACGGCGATGCCGCTGCGGACACGTTGAACACCTTCGGTCACGATTCGCTCTCCCTCGGATACGCCTTTGCTGATCAGCCAGGCGTTGCCCACAGTTCGAAGGGTCTGGACCTCGCGGGCCTCAACAGTGTTGTCGGCCTTCACCACCCAGACACTTGGCACGCCACGCGTATCGCGGCTGATGGCTTGTTGTGGAACCAGGATCGCCGCCTGCTGCACACCTTCCTTCAGGAGGGCGTGAACAAACATGCCTGGAAGCAACTTGCGATTAGGATTCGGGAATTCGGCGCGAAGGGTTACTGAACCTGTAGTCGGATCAACGCTGACCTCTGAAAACTTAAGGGTGCCTGGGATTGGGTAAGCACTACCGTCATCCAAGGTCAGGCTGACCTCGGCCTGGTTCTCACCTGTCTTCTGAAGTCGCCCTGACTCCAATGCCTGTTGCAGGCCCAGCAGCTTCGTGATCGGCTGAGTGACGTCAACATAAATCGGGTCCAGCTGAGTAACAGTGGCGAGCGACTGTGCTTGACCGTTAGTAACGAGTGCACCCTCGGTAACTGTCGACCGTCCGATGCGGCCTGAGATCGGCGAAAGCACACGGGTGTACTGAACGTCGATACGAGCGACCTGATAGTCGGCCTCCGCCTGTTTCCATGCGGCAAGGGCATCGTCGTACTGCTGCTTGCTCACAGCCTTGGTTTTCAACAACGTTTCATATCGTCGCGCCAGGTTCTGCGCAGTAGTTCGATTAGCTTCGGCCCGACGCAATTGCGCCTCATAGGTACGCGGGTCAATTTGATAGAGCTGCTGACCCAGCTTGACCTCAGTCCCCTCAACAAAAGACCGCTTTTGAAGGATCCCCGATACTTGTGGGCGCACTTCCGCTACCCGGTAGGCCGAGGTCCGGCCGGGCAGGTCGGTTGTTAGGGTCAGAGATTGTGAGCGGACGGTGTATACGCCCACGTCAGGGGGGGGCGGAGCTGAGGCGACGTGGTCTTTTTCACCACAGGCGGTCACCAGCATCAGCGCCGTTAGAGGAATTGCATGTAATGCACGCGAGGATCGTATCTGTCTCACCGATTTGCTCCATCTCTGCGCCCCCTATGGCGGGGACTTGTAATTGCTGAATCACAATGTGGGCAAGTGTATCATTATGCGGTACGATGAGCGCAAGCAAGCAGTAACGACCATCGGTCGAACCTTGGTGAGATGGGTGTTTGGAACGTGTGACTGGCTAGGCGAGGCACGGAGCTCTAAAGTGGCGGCCATAACAGATGCTGCAGCGGTGCACGCTGAGGAGAGATATGAACCAATCAGACGAAGTCGGTGGCAAGGCGGGAGGTATTCAAGTCATCGCCAGAGCTGCCTCGATCATGCGAGCCCTTGGCAGTCATCCGAATGGCTTGAGTTTGGCGGCTATTGCGCAGTTGGTTGGGCTGCCGCGCTCGACCGTCCAGAGAATCATCAACGCCCTGGAAGAAGAGTTTTTGGTTGAGGCATTGGGCCCTAGCGGAGGCTTCCGCCTTGGGCCGGCGCTTGGCCAGCTCATCAACCAGGCACAATCAGACATTCTTTCGTTGGTAAAGCCGTACTTACGCTCATTGGCGGAGGAGCTTGAAGAGTCGGTCTGCCTGGCTTCTCTAGCCGGCGATAAAATCTACGTGCTGGATCGCATCGTGTCAGAACGAGAGCTGCGTGTGGTGTTCCCGATTGGCATCAATGTGCCCGCCGCTGCGACCGCCGCAGGTAAGGTCCTTTTGGCAGCGCTGCCTGAGGAGTCACTCCCAGCAGCACTCAGTGATCAACTTCCAGTGTTCACCCCAAACACGCTCGGACGACAGGCGCTGATCAAACAGCTGAGTGAAGTCAGGGCGAGTGGGGTGGCAAGCGATCTGGATGAACATATCGATGGCGTTTGCTCATTCGCAACGCTTTTGGATACCTACCTTGGCTATTACTCCCTCGCAGTCGTAATGCCGAGTTCCAGAGCGAGCAAGCAGTCCGACACCATCAAAAAAGCTCTGCTATTGAGCAAGCAGAATATAGAGCGCGCCATCGGTCGCGCGTCAAAGAAAGCGCCCTAGTTAAAATGGCCAGGAAGACGGTAGCCGAGGCTGAGGAGACACGACTGCGCATCATCGACGCGGCTGTCGAGGTGTTCGCTGCCCAAGGAGTTCCAGACGCTACGCTGGACGAAATAGCCCGAAAGGCAGGCGTCACTCGTGGCGCCGTTTATTGGCATTTCAATGGGAAGCAAGAAGTACTTCAGGCGGTGCTGACATCGCGGCAGCATCCACTTGAATTGGAGTTCTCCGCCGACGACGGGATCGAACTCTCCTGGGAAGCAGTGGTGACCGCCATGCTTGATGCTGTTAACAGCCCCCAGTCAAAGCAGTTCTCGGAAATCTTGATTTATCAGGGGGTGGACGAATCGGGTCTGATCCATAGCCGCATGGAGCAAGCGAGTAATCGATTCCTGCAGTACATTCATCAGGTGCTTAGGCATGCGATTATTCAAGGTGAATTGCCGCAGACTCTGGACCTTCACACTTCGATTGCCGTCTTCAAAGGGTTGGTCACCGGGTTGCTTTATGAGGGCCTACGCAGCCAGCATCAACCGTCTCAAGTCATCAAAGCCGCGCTGAGATCATTCTTGGCGTTGCTCAAGGAGCCTCCTCGCCACTTACTGTGCGAGGAGGTTCAAGTTCCGCAAGCCTCAACAGAGTACTGTCAGCAGTAGCGCCGTTTCTGCCACTGATTACACCGCCAGCGCTCGCTCGCGCAGTTCACTGTTCAGGATGCGGTCGTTCTCGCTGTAGTCGACCGGGCAGTCAATGACGTGAACGCCGGGGTTGGCAATACAATGATCCAACAGTGGCAGCAAAGCATCCGCGCTTTCCACCCTGTGTCCATGGGCACCATAGGCTTCGGCGTATTTGACGAAGTCCGGATTACCGTAGTCCAGACCGAAATCGGTGAAGCCCATGTTCGCCTGCTTCCAGCGGATCATGCCGTAACCGTCGTCACGCAGGATTACCACGGTGATGTGCATGCCCAGGCGCACTGCCGTTTCCAGCTCCTGGCTGTTCATCATGAAGCCGCCATCGCCGCACACCGAGATCACCGGGCGATCCGGGTGCACCAGGTGCGCCGCCATCGCCGATGGCAGGCCGGCGCCCATGGTCGCCAGGGCGTTGTCCAGCAGCACGGTGTTCGGCTTGTGCGCCTTGTAGTTACGGGCAAACCAGATCTTGTAGATGCCGTTGTCCAGGGCCACGATGCCTTCGGACGGCAACACGCGACGGATGTCGGCAACCAGGCGCTGCGGGTAGACCGGGAAGCGGTCGTCGTCGGCGCCTTCGGCGATCTGTGCTTCGTTGGCTTCACGGATGGCCATCAGGCGGGTGAAGTCCCAGTGCGACGTGTCGTTCAGCGCTTCGCTGATTTGCCACACGGCGTTGGCGATGTCGCCGATCACTTCAACCTGCGGGAAGTACACGGCATCGACTTCGGCGGAGCGGAAGTTGATGTGGATGACTTCGGTGCCGCCACGGAGCATGAAGAACGGCGGCTTCTCGATCACGTCGTGGCCGATGTTGATGATCAGGTCGGCCGCTTCGACGGCGCGGTGCACGAAGTCACCGGACGACAGGGCGGCGTTACCCAGGAAGCGCGGGTGGCGCTCGTCGACCACACCTTTACCCAGTTGAGTGGTGATGAACGGGATGCCGGTCTTGTCGATCAGTTGCTTGAGGACCTTGGCGGTCATCTTGCGGTTGGCGCCGGCACCGATCACCAGGATCGGGTTACGGGCGTTATGCAGTTTCTGCACGGCGGCTTCGATGGCCACATGCTCGGCCAGCGGGCGGCGGTGCAGGCTGCGCGGGATCGGCAGTGCATCGGTCTGCTCGGCGGCGATGTCTTCCGGCAGCTCCAGGTGTACCGCACCCGGCTTTTCTTCTTCGGCCAGGCGGAAGGCTTCTCGCATGCGCGACGGGATGTTGTCGGCCGAGGCGAACTGGTGGGTGTACTTGGTGATGGGCTCCATCATGCCGCACACGTCGATGATCTGGAAGCGGCCCTGCTTGGACTTCTTGATCGGCTTCTGGCCGGTGATCATCATCATCGGCATGCCGCCCAGGTAGGCGTAGGCGCTGGCAGTAACCAGGTTGGTGGCGCCAGGGCCGAGGGTCGACAGGCTGACGCCGGTCTTGCCGGTCAGACGGCCATAGGTGGCGGCCATAAAGCCTGCAGACTGCTCGTGACGGGTCAGTACCAGCTTGATGTTCGACTTGCGCAGGGATTCGAGCAGGTCGAGGTTTTCCTCACCAGGAATGCCGAATACATACTCGACACCTTCGTTTTCCAGGCATTGCACAACGACATCAGCGGCCTTAGCCATATTCACCCTCATCGCACTCGAGGCAGTTGGGGCCCACGAAGTGTGGCATAGCGGCAGCTGCGCCACTCAACCCACGGGCTCTTATCGGTTGATTTTGATTTCTAGCGTTCGCAGCGTAGGGGCCTAGTGGCCCATTGCGCTGGTGGGACCAAATAAAAAGAAGGCCCAGCATCGCGCCGGGCCTTTGAGGTAATGCTTAACCGAGGACGCTTTGGAGCGCCTGCTGCAGTTCTGAGGCAGCTTCGTCGGCAGACCAAACAGCATTGCTGTGCCGCCATGCGATATAGCCGTCAGGTCGAACTAAGAGCGCGCCTGCCTCGTGAATTTCTCGAACCGATTGCCAATCGCAGTAAAGGTCCGCCGTACCTTTTGCGCCTGTGACAACAGTTTTCAAGAATGGCAGGTTCAATCTCTCTGCAGCAGCCACCCAGGCCTGACCGGCAAGGCCAGTGATAAGGGTCATTTGCCCTTTACCCACGACGTCGAGCGTCGAAATCCGGTGTCCGTTCTCGTTCACCAGCCAGGCGTGGGGAAGTTTGGCACCTGCGCGAGTGGTAGCCTGGAGATACAGCTCTTTGTCCCGGGCCCAGAGCTCAACACCGTCCCTTGGGTCAGGCTTAACGGCAGAGGATACGTAACGCTGGTTCAGCTCGACGCCTTGAGCGTTAAACTCGCGACTCTTGATTTCCAGCGCTTTCTGCAGGTTCATGCGCACTTCTACACCTGCCGGGCTCGGATCGCGCATGCGATCAAGCAGTTTGGCGATGGTGTCCACGCCGTTGCCGAAGTTGAAGCACTCTTTCAGCAGGGCATAGTCCTTACGGGACTGATTGGCACGCGCCACGATCTGTTTGCCCACGGGAGCGCGCTCCGCGGTGTAGCTTTCCAGTAGATTCGGATCGGCGAATCCTTTGAGGACGTAAGCCAGTTTCCAGGCGAGGTTGAAACCGTCCTGCATGCAGGTGTTGGAGCCCAGGCCGCTGGATGGCGGGTGACGGTGCACAGCATCGCCGGCACAGAACACGCGACCACGGGAGTATTCGGTGGCATGCGCCTGGTTTACATACCAGGTCGACATCCGCTCAACCTGGACTTCCAACTTAGGATCGCCGACCAAGAGTCGGATTTTCTCCAAAACTGCTTCTGGGGACAGGTCAGGGGCGCCTTTGGCCATGTCGAAGCCCCAGCCCGCAATCCACTGGTCCCACGGGCGAATGGCGCGGAGCAAGCCCATCCCGATTTCACCGAAGCCCGCTTCGGGAGTAGCGATCCATTGCAGGATGCTCGGGCGGTGCTCTACGTACTTACTCAGGTCAGCGTTGAAGATAACGTAAGCGGTTCCGGCCCTGGCCATCTCGCCAACGATCGGCAGATCGATCTCTTTTGCTACTTTGGAGTTAGCTCCATCGGCGCCCACCAGATACTTCGCTCGGACTTCGTACTCGACACCGGTCAAAACGTCTTTCATGCGAGCAGTCACACCTTCGGCATCTTGCACATGGCTCAGATACTCGGTGTTGAAGCTCAATTGAGCACCGCGGATCGCGGCATGCTTGAGAAGGATTGATTCCATCTCGGGCTGGATGAGATCCAGCATGGTACATGGGCTGCCTTGGACATAGTCGCCCTTGCGTTTGTCGCCTGTGCCCCAGGTGCGCATACGTGCGATTTCCTCACCTGCCAGACTGGTGGTGAACAGCGTATCGCCCATCTGATCCCAAGGTGTGGCCGCTCTCACAACCTCCTCTTCCAACCCAAGATCACGCACGACCTCCATGGCACGCTGGTTCGTGATATGAGCCCGCGGCGAGTTCGCCAGCCAATTGAACATGGTGACCATTTTTACCCGGACACCGTAGGTGGCCAGCGCTAAAGCAGTGGTCGCACCGGCAGGGCCCGTGCCGATCACCAAAACGTCGGTGTCAAAGCTATCGGAGGTAGTCATTTTCTTATTCTCCAGGCATTACAAAAGTCTTTTCGAGCTCGCAAGGAGGCTCGGATCAGTTTGGGTACTGGTAACCGATACGCCGACGAACGAGGCGTCAGGGAATGCCAGTTTTTATGGACGTACGTCAGAACGCAGCGACATGGCGCATACGTGTGGGATGAGGGGATGCTGCATGGGACCTCCAAATATTTTTGTTTTCAGGCTCAAGGGCAGTCAGGTCCAGGTTAAGCGCGAGGGACAGCCTGCTACCAATCCATGCTTGCATGCTAGCATGCAAGTATTGCGTAGACAACGATATCGGTCCTGCATTTCGTCAGCCGCTCTTACCTGTACGCTCGCATTTTCTCTGAGTAAGAGGCACATCTGCGCTAGGGCTCGCTGACCGTCCCAATTCCGTCTACTTTGGGCGCTAAGCGGGTTGTGGCGATCAGTGCTATCAGGGCAATGAGCGCCAAAGCTAGACAAAAGCTCATCAGCAGTAATGCCGCACTCAACGCCGACATAACCTTGAAAAACAAAGGAAGAGTCATGCTGATGCCAGCGGAGAACAGCATTTGAACAGTTCGTACTAGTCCGGAGGCAGTGCCTCTGTCCTCTGTAGCCGTCGATAGGGCGCTATGGGTAGCTGCCGGAGATACCAACCCAAAAAAATAGATCGTTAGGCTGGAGCAGATAACCAGCATGACCAACGTTATGCCGCCAAGCGTTTTCTGCAAGACGAGTGCTGCGATGCTAACTAATAGGCCTGTACAGCCTATCACCATGACTCTTCTGTCGGTCCAACCTCGACGACTAAAGGCTGCGGTGGTCAGGGATCCAAAGAACGCGGCACCTGAGATCAGACAAATAAGCAATGAAAAGTGAAGGCTCGTTACCGGGTAATCGCCGTAAAAAATTTTTGGAGATGCAGTGATGAATACGAACATTATGGTGAAGCAAGCGGCGTAGATAATTGACGAGCAGGAAAAAACACTATTCTTCAGGAAGGCCTGGCATCGAATGAATGCTGAACTGAATGAAATCTGCTTCCGCAGGTGTGGCAACAGCGTTTCTTTGTAGGTTAAACAAACGCCAATCCAAATGGCGGCTCCCACGAGCGCTTGTACGATGTGTACCATGCGCCAAGTCCAGAAATCTATGATCACCCCACCAAGCAAAGGCGCGATCAACGGTCCGAGCCCCACAACCGCGGTCAAGCTGGCAATATGGGTGCGTGCGGCCCGTTCTGGGAGGCTTTCTCTGACAATGGAGAACGGCACTGCGACACATGCGCCAGCAGCTGCGCCCTGGAACGCTCTGGCCACTAGGAGCTCGATGAAGTCATTGGATAGTGAGCAGGCCAAGGCTGCGAGGCTGTAGCACAGTAGGCCTACTTGCAGCGTAATGCGACGACCGAATCGGTCAGCGACCAGTCCGCTGACAAGAGGAGTAGAGCAGAAGCCAGCAAGGAATATCGCCAAGGTCAGTGAGCCTTTTCCCGCTTGCGCGTCGAGCTCATTTTCCAAGTTAGGAATTCCAGGCAAGGACATGTCAATTGACATCGGGCCCAGCGCGCAGATCGCACCAAACAGAAAGATAAACCAGATTCCTAGTGAGCTGCGACCTGTCATGCTGAACTCCTCATATCGTCACTTCTTTTGCCTGAAAAATCGTACGGCGATAGCCCGTTTTTCTCACCACAAAGCAAACGTATAATCGATGTTCACACGAAGCTCATTGTCGTCACGGTGAGTCGCTCCAGGACCGAAATCATTTCGATACCAAGCGTGTCTAACCCGGAATGCCACGTCCTTGAACGTGCCGCTTTGGATTACATATGAAAGCTCGACGTCTTTTTCCGATTCTTTAAGTTTGTTGCCGCCGAGGTTCGGAAGGTCAATGTTGTCTCCGCTGACGTAGCGCAGCATCCCCTTCAGGCCGGGGATGCCAACGCCTACAAAGTCGTAGTCGTACTTGACCTGCCAGCTTCTCTCCTTAGGGTTGAGGAACTCCGAGCTCAAGGTGCCTTCCGTAATCACTAGTGGTTCGGTACCAAAGAGATAGGGCATTGCAGTGTCCCCAGTCAGCTGCATGTAGCCAGCGCCGAGACGATGCACGCCGAGCTGGTAGGTCAGCATTAAGGCGGTATTGCGGTTGTCTACCTTCCCAGCTTTTGCGGATCCATTGTCTTTGGAATCATAAAAGCGGAAGTCGGAGGTGAGCCGCCCTGGACCCAGCTCACGGTTGTCCACGAAACCGAGGTAGTTCTTGTCGTAGATGTCTTCGAGCTCTGCGTAGTAGTACTTGAGCGTGAGGTTCTTCGACCAGGCGTAATCGCCGCCAAGGAAGTAAAAGGCATCAGACTCCGCTGCTCCGTTGAAGCGTCCGTTTGGCGCTGAAACTCGCATTTTTTGATAGTCAGTAGAGTCCCGTAGGTTGATTCGGTCCAGCCAACCCGCGTGCAGAGAAAGATCTGGGATGTCTTGCGAGCGCAGGTAGGTACCGCGGAAGGTTTGTGGCAGCAGCCGTGTCGGACTTGCGAACGCGATTGGCAAGAACGTGCTCACGGTTCCGTACTGAAGCTCAGTTTTGGAAACCTTGACCTTCGCTGTCAGCCCTAGCTCGGAGTAGTCCTTAGCTGGCTTCCTGGTAGAGGCAGAGAACGGTAATAGACCGGTGCCGACACGATCTGGTGAGGAGTCAAGGCGCAACCCCATCATGGCTTGAGCATCCAGTCCAAAGCCGACTACACCCTCGGTGAACCCCGAATTGAAGTTCACGATGAAACCCTGAGCCCACTCTCGCGCTGCAGCTTGCGGTGTCTGGTTGATGTAGTTGCGATCGAAGTAGTAGTTGCGCAGTGTTACCTTGGCTTTCGAATCTTCCACGAAGCCGGCCGCTTGTAGCGAAGCTGCATTTGCAGCCAGCAGCCCTGCGAATGCAATTTTTTTTGATTTGCTCATGTCGTGTCTTCTTTCTTGTTTTTGTGATGACGCAATGCCGCTCAAACCACCGAAGGGCTCAGCTCAGGGCGTTTCTTCAGCGACGAGAGATAAAGCAGCGAGATAGCCGCCAGAACGATGCCGGGCGCCGAGGCCAACATGACACCGCCTGCACCGGCTCCAAGGACCATCATTTTTCCTACGACAAGTGGACCTGTCATTGCACCGATACGACCGACTGCGAGTGCTGCACCGGTCCCGGTAGCCCGACCATTGGCGGGATAGAACTGAGGAGCGAGGGCGTAGAGGACGCACTGGCCACCCGTTGTGAAAATGCCTGCCAAGAATCCTGCGCCGATCATGGTAGGGAGTGAGGCCGCCACTGTGAGGCAGGCCAAAGAAATCAGGATGCCCCCATATACCAGCGCCGACATGGCCCAGATAGGCAGGCGATCCATGGCAACGCCGAGCATCAAGGTACCCACGGCCGCGCCGAGCTGCATGGCCAATACTACGACGCTTGCCTCGCTCGGCTTGAATCCCTGTCCAATCAGGATGCTTGGCAGCCAGTTGATCAGGATGTAGGTGACCATCAGTGTGAAGAAGAAGCTAACCCACAGGAGCAGGGTTTTCTTCAGTGCACCGCCTTCAACCAAGATGGCTTTGGTGGAGGGAACTTCGATCGTGGTGGTGGCAGCAATCGATTGCTTGTACACGTCGGGCAGGAAGAGAACCAGCAAGGGAACGATGACCAAAGGGACCACGCCGCCGACGTAGAAGACGAGCTTCCAGCCAGCCCCGAAATCCAGCAGCCCAATGGCGGCTGCCAACGCGGCCCCCAGCGGTACACCGCAATACATCAAGCTGACTGCTGTGCCTCGCATGCGCTCACCAGCAGCCTCAGATGCGAGTGCAATGAGGTTGGGCAACGATGCACCCAGGCCCACACCTGTCAGGAACCGGGCGAATAGCAACGCGCCGAAGCTCCAGGCTACCGTTGTGACGAGAGAGAAGATGCCGAACAGTGCAACAGAGGCGATGAGCACTTTTTTCCGGCCATAGCGATCAGCCAGACGGCCGCCAACGAAAGCCCCTGGAAGCATACCCAGGACGCCAACACTGAAAACCCAGCCCATTTCCAGCTTATCCAAGCTGTACTCGGCAGACATGCCGTGGGCCGCAATTCCTGGTGCTTGGAGATCCAGGCCTTCCATCAGTGCAACGAGGAAGCAAAGCGCGATGGTGATGAAAAGTTTGGTCTTATCGGTTTTATCAGTCATAACGACCCCCTCCGAAGCCCTTTGAAAGGTCTTCAGAAATCACATGATTGTGGTTTTAGTAACGCCAGTGATGTGGAACTACATCAGCTCAGTAATCACTCAAGAAAGAGTGAGTAGGTGGGCTGATCACTGCGTGTTCGGAGGTGCTGCGAGTCGGGAGTCTGCGAGGCATTCATCTGGTGATCTCTCTTATTGTTGTGTCATAGACCCCCTCCCTTACGGGAGGGGATTGCTGCAGACAGCTTGCGTGGAGCTGTCTGCGAACCTCAGCGCTTCAGCAAATCCAATGCGACGTCGACGATCATGTCTTCCTGGCCGCCAACCATGCGGCGTTTGCCCAGCTCGACCAAGATGTCTACTGCTTTGATGCCGTAGCGAGCAGCTGCAACTTCTGCATGGCGAAGGAAGCTCGAATACACACCGGCGTAACCGAGCGCGAGAGTCTCTCGGTCAACACGTACCGGGCGGTCCTGGAGTGGGCGAACCAGGTCATCTGCTGCATCCATCAGGGCGTACAGGTCAGTGCCGTGGTTCCAGCCCAGCTTGTCTGCGGCTGCAATGAAAACTTCCAGTGGTGCATTACCAGCACCGGCGCCCATCCCCGAAAGACTCGCGTCGATGCGGTCACAGCCTTCCTCGACGGCGACGATCGAGTTGGCTACGCCTAGGCTCAGGTTGTGGTGCGCGTGGATACCGGTGTGAGTGGCCGGATCGAGCACCGCTTTCACTGCGCGGAAGCGCGCTCGGATATCATCCATATTCATCGCGCCGCCGGAGTCGACGACGTAAATGCAGGTGGCACCGTAGCTTTCCATCAGTTTTGCCTGCTGCGCGAGCCCTTCGGGGGTCTGCATGTGGCTCATCATCAGGAAGCCTACTGTGTCCATACCAAGCTCACGGGCGTACTCGATGTGTTGCTTGGAGACATCGGCCTCGGTGCAATGGGTGGCGACACGGACAACGCGAGCGCCCGCGCTATAGGCAGCTTTGAGGTCGTGCAAAGTACCGATGCCTGGGAGCAGCAACGTTGCAATCTTGGCGTGCTTCACTGCGTCGGCGGCAGCTTCGATCCACTCGATATCGGTGTGTGCGCCAAAGCCGTAGTTGAAGCTGGAGCCTTGAAGGCCGTCACCATGAGCGACCTCGATCGAATCGACCTTGGCGGCATCCAGTGCTCGAGCGATTGCTTGGACCTGATCCAGCGAGTACTGGTGACGAATAGCGTGCATACCATCACGCAGGGTCACGTCCGAAATGTAGAGCTTTTTACCGTTCATATCTGCGCTCCTCAGGCTTGGCTCATCGACTGCGCCATGCGCTCGGCGGTAGCCAACGCAGCAGAAGTCATGATGTCGAGATTGCCTGCGTACGATGGCAAGTAATGGGCAGCACCCTCGACCTCCAGGAACACAGAGGTCTTCAGGCCACTGAATTTTCCTTGGCCGGGAATGTTCAGTGGGGCAGATTCAGGGATGACTTCAAACTGCACTTTCTGCTTGAGGCGGTAGCCGGGGACATACGCATTCACTGCGGCAACCATTTCTTCAATGGAGGCCTCAACCTGATCCTGGTCCGCTGCTTCAGACAACACGTAGACGGTGTCGCGCATCATCAGAGGAGGCTCAGCCGGGTTCATGATGATGATGGCTTTACCTTTGGCTGCGCCGCCAATTACTTCGATGGCTTTCGAGGTGGTTTCAGTGAACTCGTCGATGTTCGCACGGGTGCCAGGGCCTGCCGATTTGGAGGCAATTGATGCGACGATCTCTGCGTAATGCACTTTGGCAACACGCGATACTGCAGCGACCATCGGAATAGTTGCTTGCCCGCCGCACGTGACCATGTTGAGGTTCTGCGCGTTGACATGCTCTTCGAGGTTCACGACCGGCACGCAGTAAGGGCCGATAGCTGCTGGAGTTAGGTCGATCACACGGATGCCCGGCTTGCACTCGCGCAGCAAGGCGTCGTTTTTGACGTGAGCACCGGCACTGGTTGCATCGAATACGAAATCGATGCCAGCAAACTCTGGCATCTTTACCAGCCCAGCTACACCTTCGTGAGTGGTCGCCACGCCCATCCGCCCAGCGCGGGCAAGACCGTCCGAGGCCGGGTCGATACCAACCATAACTGCCATTTCCAGGTGCTTGGAATTGCGCAGGATCTTGATCATTAAGTCGGTGCCGATGTTTCCGGAGCCGACGATGGCGACTTTGCGTTTTGTTGTCATTTTAGATCTCCATCACTCGACACTGAACGACACGCCGACTCGGCCAAGGCCATCGATCTCGGCTTCAAAATGATCACCTGGGCTTACGCCAACCATCGGCCCTAATGCACCGGTGAGGATGATGTCACCTGCTTTCAGTGGCTCACCAAACTCAGCCATTGTGCGGGCGAGCCAAACGGCCGCGTTCAGCGGGTTACCCAGGCATTCAGCGCCACTTCCGGAGCTGACAAGTTCACCGTTTTTCGAGAGGCGCATCGTTGCACCCCGCAGGTCAAGCCCGTCGATGCGCTGTGCAGGACCACCGAGCACAAAGCATCCGCTTGATGCGTTGTCTGCTACGGTGTCGGCGAACTTGATGTTCCAGCCCTCAATGCGGCTGCCGACAATTTCAAGCGCCGGGAGTACCCAGCCGGTAGCAGCGATGACATCTGCGAAGGTTGTGGAAGCGCTAGGGAGGTCGCGTTCCAGAACCAGTGCAATTTCTGCCTCGATTTTGGGCTGCAGAACACGTTCGAACGGAACCACTTCGTTGTCGCCGTAAGCCATGTCAGCGAACAGGCATCCGAAGTCCGGCTGGTCTACGCCCAACTGGGCCTGGACTTTGGGATTGGTCAAACCGATCTTGCGGCCAACCAGGCGTTGTCCATTGGCGATGGCGTAGGCTTGGTTCAAGCGTTGAATCGCATAGGCACTTTCCACGTTTGTGGCGCCGATGACGTCACGCAGTGGTCCAACTGGCTCGCCCTTTCCTTCAGCTCTGCGCAGATCTGCCGCCAAGCGCTCAAGGGTCTCTTGTGTGATGTTCATCGTGACCTCGATCAGTGGGTGAGGAAGTCGAGAACCATGCGGTTGAACGTGTCCGCGTGTTCCCATTGGGCCCAGTGGCCGCATTTGTTGAAGACATGCAGTTGTGAGTTGGGAATGCCGGCAACCAGGCGCAGACCGGTGTCCATCGGCACAAAGCGGTCATTGCGACCCCAAACTACGAGGGTCTCGGCCTGAATCTCGCCGAGGCGATGGCTGAAGTCAGGGAACTGCTTGAGGTTCGCAGCGAGGCTCGCGGTGAAGTTTTCGAGGTGGTCTTTTCGAGCCAACATGTTGTCCAGGCGCGCTTGGAACAGTTCCTCGGTGAGGTCGCTGGTGTCGTAGACGAAGATGTTCATCATCTTCTTGAGGTTTTCGATCGTTGGCTCGCGGTACAGACCGTTGAGCAATTTGATGCCTTCAGTCGGCATTGATACGAATGGGCTGACCCCACCGGTGCCACCGCCCATCAGCACGAGTTTGCCTACGCGCTCAGGCCAGGTCAGCGTGAAAGCTACGGCTGTATGGCCACCCATGGAATTGCCGAGCAAGTGCACCTTGTCCAGGTCAAGCTTATCGACCAATCCTTTCAGAACGCGGGCATTGAGATCGGAGCGAGAGCCGGTGCTGACGATCGAATCACTTTTACTCCAGCCAGGGCAGTCCATGAGGATGACCCGGAAGCCAGCCTCTACAAGCGGCTCGATGTTGCGATTGAAGTTGGCCCAGCCGCTCGCACCAGGGCCAGAACCGTGCAGCATGACAACCGTTTCTTTGCCTTCACCGCAGTCGTTGTAATGAATATTCAGATCCAGCTCGCCGTCTTGGATGCGAACGAATTTGCTGGTGCCTTTTTCAGTAATTGCAGTCACGATTGAATCTCCGTGAAGGTGTGTTAGCGCTGAGAGTGCGCACTGATTGAGCCGAAGCCTGCGATCCACTCTGGGATCTCTCGGTAATAGCGATCTGTCGCGGTGTATGCGCCGTGGGCAGCGAGCGCTGAGAAGGCTGCGACCCAGGCCTTGACCTCATGCGTGGATTTACCGGCCAATTCGGATAGATGTGCGTTGGGAAGGTGATCCAGGTCGCTCAAAAGGTCCTGTTCAACAACGTCCAAGAAGTACTGATCCCACTCGGGATTCAGCGGATGCAGGGTGTTCTGGTCTTCGACAAACCGCTCAGCTGCGATGACCACTCGTTGAGTGCGGGCGTTGCGCTCGTCTTCTGGCAGATTGCGTCCACTGCCCATGAGCCGATCAGCCATCCGGGCATCAACTTTGGCTAACTCTGGAACTGGTGGTTGGTGTGAAAGGCCTCCCGATCCCAGGAATAGCACCCGCTTGTTCAGGGTGCGGGTGAATCGACCGACTGCATCACCCATCAATCTGACTCGCTCGAAGGTAGGCAGAGGCGGGGCCACGCAGTTCACGAAGATCGGCAAGACCGGATATTTGTCTAAACCGCCAAGAAGGAATTCGAGCGGTTGAGCGAAGCCGTGGTCGACCTGCATGCGATACGAAACTGGCATGTCGATGCCATTGCTCAGCAGAGATTCAGCGCAAGCTTCCGCGATGGATTTGGGGACAGAAAGGGTGCCGGCGAGCGAGCCGAAATCGCCGATGGCTTCAGCGGCCATGCCCAGACAGAAAGGGGGCATGACATCGTAGAAGAAACCGTTGTAATGGTCTGGAGCGAAAAGCACCACGAGCTCAGGATCGAAAGCGGCGATGCGTGCACGGGCAGCGCGGACCACCTCATCCACTTCATCGAGCACGTTCTTGGGCGGATCGAAATGCCCAATGAGGGGTGTGTGCGATAGGCAATGCAGGTAAGCGTTCATCGATACGAAACCTTTACGTCGTGCCCCAGTGCCGGCCGCCTCGCACTGGGACGGCATGAGCGTTTTCCTCAATGCCTTACAACGGCAGAGGGGCAACGCCATGCAGGTAGATTTGTTTTTGTCTGCCTAATCATCATGCACGCTAGAATGCTAGCATGCAAGCTTGGCGATGCCCGCTCATCGTCGGATGGATCCTCGCCATGGGAACTGGGTTGCGACGGATGACGAAGCGATGGGTGCAAAAATCTGGTTTACTATCCGAAATGCTAGTATGCAAGCCATTTAGCGAATTGTTGAACCGCGCACTCAGCCCCAGGAAAACCACAACGATGCAAGTGGCAAACAAGAAGACCGCTATTTACCAGCACATTTTGGAGCGGCTGCTGAATCGTAGGTATGCGTTCGGCGAGAAGATCCTCGTAAAAGAAATTGGCGAGGAGACTGGTGTCAGTCGTCAGCCAATCATGACCGCACTGAACAGCCTGCAGGAAAGGGGCTTTGTGGTGATCACGGCCCAGGTTGGATGTGAGGTCGTGCACCCTACACGGTTGGAGGTCGATGACTTCTACCAAATGTTTGCGAACAACGAAGCGCTTATCGCCGGGCTTGCTGCTGAACGTGGCTCCCCTGATGAAGTGCTGCGTATGTCAGAGCTTAACGACAAAATTAGAAGTATCAATCCAGCTCACAGCGATGCTGCAGACAGTTATCGAATTTTAAACGTCGAATTCCATCGTGTGCTGCATGCAATGGCGAAATCGCCAATACTCTCGGCACGCCAGGTAGCAAATTTCGAGCTGTCCGACTTTTTCATCGTGCAGACCTGTGGCTTTCAAGTGCATTTGGGTGCTGCTACTGATGAACACGATGAGATTATTGCAGCGCTGAAAACGAGGAACAAAAAGGCCGCAGCCAATGCGGCTGCGAGCCATATTCACAGTGTGGCGAAGGACGTCGTGTCTAAGATGTCTGAGGAAGCGAAGCTCGCCTCATAGTGGGAAGGCGAACTCAAGCCACACCGAGTCGCCTTTTGGGCCGTTTTTGACCGCGGTCTCACGCATCCACTTGAGGACGACTCCTGACTTCTGATCGAACGCATAGAAGATCTGTGGGCCAACGGCGAATTTGCTCAGCCGATTCCCATCATCGAGGTCACCATGGTCGTAGCGATCGTCGGTGACCTGCTTGGTGTAATAACCCACCAAGCCTAACTGAACCTTGGGATTGGACTGCAGCCTGTAGCCGAGCAGGTAGTCAACGTTGAACACGTTGCCTGAGCGATAGTCGGTGTCGTCGTTCTTCGCATTGATAGTGAAGGTCGGTGCAATGGACACCTCCCAGTTAGGGTGGGGGAACCAGGTCAGGTCGAATTCTTGGGTATAGCTCGCATTTCCTGTAGGGCTATTCGCTAACTTATTGCCGTCATAGTTTCCCAATGGGACGAAGGCGCTGAATCCCGTTAGCAAATGCAAATTTTCGGAAGGCGAATAGCCGACATACAGAGGGGTCAGATACAGCTGCCTGAAACCGGAGTCTGTATCGCTATTTCCGAATGCCTCAACCTTGATCTTGTTCGCTGATCCGATGATTCCGCTGCTCAAAGTAACGCCGCTATCGAATTTCACGTCCCATGTGTGCACTACTCGAATGGCTTGAATAAAGTTTTCCAAGCTGAATCCGGGTACCGTAGATTTGCCGCTGTTATCTTTAAAGCTGTCCGCCTTGTAGTAGGCGGTATAGCTGTACAAAGAGGTTTCACCTGGGGGAGGCAAGATCGCCGGAAGAACGGTCTGTACACCTAGCGGCCAAACGGTATCTCCATTTTCAGTTCCGTAGCAGAGCGAAGTAACGAGCAAAGAGCATCCGAGCGCGCTGGCAACGCCAGCGCGTGTTACATAACTTTTCATTGTTATTATCCTATGTATTTTTACAGCTTGGTGTGGGCCCCAATAAGGACGAATGTAACCAGCGCAGGTTCGGTGCCAGGGTTTCGCCAAGCATGGATATTACCTTGCTGCACCACGATGTCTCCGCTCGCAAGCTCCCTTATCTGGCCGTCGTCCAGTTCGAGAACGAGAGGGCCTTTGACCACAATGCCATAGTCAATTGTCGGAGAAGCGTGCATACCTGGTCGCTCAGGATCGAAGCATTCATACAGTCCGAGTAGGTGGCGTTGCTGCTCAGCATCAGCCTCCTCGGGATTGAAATCCGAGGACTGGAAGATTGAGTCAGGCGGGAAACTCACCGCCAGACACTTTGTTTCTCCAGGCCCAGGCAGCAGGGAAGAGGTGGCTTGAACTGGGTCGTCAAATGCTTCAGGAACGGTCGGAGACGCCACCGTGTGCCAAATTAAAGAGGTAGCGAATCCCGGAACCTTTTTGTATTCATAGGTCTGAGGCGCCAGACCGTCGGAAAGGAACACAGCTTTACCATTCTGCGTACCTGCAACCACTCGTCTCACTTTCATGTTCGGTCTCCGATTGAGCGCCGCCCGATCGAGCGGCGCTGCGGTTCAGGTCAGGCTGGGGTTGATTACAACGTTGGTGAAACCGCCTTTGCGGTCTGCAATTGCATCCATTGCCTCGTTGACCTGTTCGATTGCGAAGACCTCCTGGTCGAAGATCGACAGATCCAAAGTGCCAGCGGCAGCCATTTCGGCCATGTCCTGACCTTCTGCCACAGTGAACCAGAGGGAGCCGATCACGCTGATCTGGAAGCACATGAGTTTGAACATGGGGACCGGCAGATCCTCAGACATACCGCCGATATCCACCATGCGACCGCCGCGGCGAAGGGCACCAATCGCCTCAACGGTAAGTTCGTGAGGAGCGCCAGGGCCAACCGCATCAATGAAGACGTCAGTACCGAGCTCATCAGTGTGCTTACGAACCCAATCACCCAGTGGCTCATCGCCGACAGAAATAGTGAAGATGCGATCTGGGGCGAGAGCGCGAACGCGCTCCAACAATTGGCGGTTGCGAGCCATCGCGAAGATTTTTGTAGCCCCCATCGCCAGGGCAAGCAGGACGGCTCCAAGTCCGAGCGTACCGGTGGCGCCACTGATCAGCACAGACTGGCCAGAGCACACGCCAGCTTTGCGAAGGGCCGAATAGGCGGTGCCGAGATAGCCAAACCGGCACCCTTGCTCGAAGGTGATAGCTTCCGGGAGCTTGACCAAGCCCGACGCCGGCGCGGTCATGTATTGGCACAGTCCGCCGTAGGGGTAGTCTTCAAAGATTTCTTGGGAGCCTGGGCCAAACCCGAAGTAGCCCTGGAAGGTAAATGCGGTGCAGTTGATGTGCTGACCGCGCAGGCAGGCATGACAGGAGCCGCAGCTACGGCCGGGGTTCACGTAAACCCGGTCTCCGACTTTGATGCCGTGCACGCCTTCACCCACTTCTTTAACAATGCCTGCGGCGTCCAAACCGTAGACCGCTGGCAGTTTAGGGAGGGGGAGGTAGGGGAACCAGGTGGAGTAGCTCTCGATGACATTGCGAAGGTTAGGCACCAAGTTGCAAGCCTTGACCTCAACAACTACGTCGTGTGCACGTGGTTTCGGGACCTCGATCGAGTCGAGCTGGAAGGTCGGGCCAACCTTATGCAAACGGGCAGCTTTCATCATACTCATTTTCTATTTTCCTTATTTTCATTGGGCCAGAGGCCGTGGGCACTAAATAGGCAGACACCTCTAGCTCAAGAAAGCGAAAGGACTTAACTGCTTGGGAAAACGATTCGGGTAAGACCTGCGATGATGGCGGCCTTTGGAGGATCGCTTCACGTGGAGAAATAACGTGAAGGTAGAGGGGGCTTTGCACGCAATGCTGACCATGATGGGCACCGCTTGTTTGTATTTATGAACACATCATGCATCACTGGAATGCTAGCATGCAAGATGTCTTTCGATGGACGGAGCCAGTTTTGGCTGCTCCTGTTCGAAGCGCGTATTCATGGTCTCGATGGCGAGTGAACTGTGTCGATGCGTATCACTGGGATAGTGCAGCCCTTTGGGTCGCAGGTCGCCCATTTCCCGGCAGGGCTTCCTCACCCTATGGCTTCAATGGGTACAGCACCATCAGGGGCGCATGGCGGTCAGCAAGCACAGCAGAGCATTACCAATAACGAGCCGCGTCCGAGTCGGTCGAACGCATCGTACTGCTGATCCGCAGCCCAGTGTAATTGCACAAACCCAACAGCAGTAGCCAAGCGTACTTGCTCGGCATACATGAGCCCTGTGATGGTGCAGCGCTCCGAAAGGACTGAAAAAAATCTTAGGGTAGGTGAAAAGCCACGGTTGGCATTAGGAGGTGAAACTTGCGAGCTACCGGTCTGCTAACTTAATGAACTTTCCAGTGTAGGAAATGAAGTTAAAGTAGGCATAGTGCTGATACGCTGAATCTAGTGGCAGCCCGATGATGATTGGTATTCGCAATATGAGGTGACTGGCCTTGCATGGTGTGCCGCGCATGAAAAGCTATCAGAATTCCTTTCCGTAGATGGCCAGGAACCCTTACAGAAATTCAGCTTCTGAGGGGCATCAATTCAGTTTCTCGGGATTTCGTACAGAGCCTAGAGTTGTTCCAGCGCTGACACCTGCCTGCAGCACGGCTCACAAGAGCGCTGATTGCCCTCTCCCTCACCGAGACGACCTGTGTCTTACGGCAGTGCTGGAGTGTTTTTTTAGCGTGTGGCTGTGTGGTTCGGCAGATGCGACTTCCATTCGAGACGCCTGTATCCATATACATGATGGCGCATACTAGCATTTCACTTCACTGGCGAGGAGGCACGGTCCTCGTTCACTGCCCGAGACTGGAAATCGCGCCAGGCAGCCTGCTTTAGGGTCCCGAGACTGGTCTTGACTATCAGAGTCGAGCCTTTCGTTGCCTTGAGGTACCGGATAGCCGATGGCGGGCCTGGGGGGGCCGGGTGCTGCAGGTCATAAGTGCTTATCAGTCGCTGGATCGACTAGGAGGTTCAATGGCGGATCGTTGCACAGTGGTAGCCGAACCCTGTATACCGGGGGAAGGACGCCTGCTGGCGTTCGCGAAACCGCCTAGCTCCGAACACGCTGGGCCGAGACCGTAAGTAAGGCACGTTTTTCGTGCTTGAGGTGCGTAGGCAGTATGAGCAACTTTTTTTGGCTACTGGGTGCGTTCGCACTGTTTGTTGCGGTTGTATGGGGATGGATCAAGTGGTCGCGTCGGGGGCAGCGGAAGATCTCGAAGGCAGCCGACAAAGGTTGGGAGGAGGCTGGTCGAAAGTTCTAGCGCGAACCCAGCGCAATCCAATGGAAAATCAATCAGTCGTGACTAGGACGGAAGCGAGGAGAAGCTAATGGGGACGCAGAGGATTGATGACAAGCACGACGTGACCATGCGACCACCCGATAAAATCGCACCTAGGCATTACCGGTGCGAAGCAATCATTGGACTAACCAATGGCTCAATGACGAACTCTCGGTTCATTGGTGAGGGCTCTACGGCAGCGCAAGCCGAGAGTGCTGCCCTTGGCAAGGCCCGGTCTGCTATCCATGCTGGACAGGTCAAGTATCGTGATGCCACTCCTTTCGCTGAGTAGGAACTATGGAGCAACCCCCAA
The DNA here is from genome assembly GCF_047456185.1 of Pseudomonas sp. BNK-30. Classification (NCBI taxonomy): domain Bacteria; kingdom Pseudomonadati; phylum Pseudomonadota; class Gammaproteobacteria; order Pseudomonadales; family Pseudomonadaceae; genus Pseudomonas; species Pseudomonas sp. BNK-30. The sequence goes on along the minus strand of NZ_CP179904.1, from coordinate 3,437,477 downwards.
CCCCAACCCCATGCCCTGACCCAGAGCCTGGCGCAGTGTTCTTCCGTATCTACCAGGATCAAACCTTACGTCGGATGTACGAGCTGAGCAGAACGAACCGGACCTTTCAACCCTTCCTGCTGAGCGATGGTGGCTATCCCATGGATCTCGCCCATTGCGTACGTGGGCAGCGCTATTGACCTTCGGGTGGAAACCGCGCTTGGTTTAGTTGCTCAGTTCCAACCCGAACCACACCCGGTCGAGCCGGGATAGAGGAAAAATGCCACGGACTTACCCTCCAGGATACTGCCCTGATAAATGCTCTGGTGGTCAGTCGGATCGTCAAATGACCATACAGGAGGGGTTGTTAAACATGCTCCCAGATGGGGTTCGTGACGTGATTGCTGCCAACGGCGGTGCTAAGCGCTGCACATACTGCGGCCTGGTCTATTTGTCGGCAGGCCTGCAATGCGGACGCCGCCTCGGATTCTGGAATTCCGGAGTTCGAGGCCAAGGCTGGGCAACGTAGGGTTGATCTCTCGGATGCACCCAGGCCTGGGCCTTATGAGCCAGGGTAAATCCGGGCGTTCTCTAGTTGAATCGAAAAGCGTAGACACAGTCACAAAACCGTCTAGGCCAAGTTGGACGCCGACCACGGCGGAACGCCATATAATTCAAAGTGAAACAGGGAAAGTCACTAAATGTCAGTTATAGTCGATCCTCACATTGGTTTTCTAAGCTTCCAGGAAGCGGTGAGGGCGGGGAGAATTCAACTTGCAAAATGCGACAGTCACGCAAATCTCTATATGTTTCATGACACCCCAAAACCTGGTGTGCAACGTCTGACTTATGCGCTTGTAACGGGGGCAATGGCGACAACCTACGCCGTTTACGTTTTGGCAGAGCCCCTGAATGGAAAGCCTTGCTTCGGGTTAGGTTACGCGACGGATAGCGAGTATCGGGGGCAAGGTCTTGCGACAGAGGTTGTCCAGGCAAGTATGGCCGAATTGCAAAAAAATATGGCGCCGAGACTTCGTTCACCGGGCTTCTATGTCGAAGCGATCATTGGTGCTGATAACCTAGCTTCGCAGATCGTCGCGACACGCACTCTCAGTGGGCAACCTAAGCAAACGACGGACAAAGAATCGGGACAGCCAGCGCTCCAGTACGTGAAGCTGCTCGACGGTTAAGCGCGAGATGGAAAATTTCGCTATGCCCGAGCCTCGGCCCTGAAACACGAGGCCGTAAAGGCAGGCGACCATGATGAATAATGGCAATCCTGGCACTAAAAAAGGACGCGCACTATGGAATACCACGGTCTAGCCGATCTGACTCTCAAATACAGATCGCTCGGCGGCGAAAAGTCCGCTACCTGCAGTGGCATTACCGTGCAGCTATTCAGAGAGCCGAACTGGCGGTGGACGGTGATTTTCCACGACCCGACCAATCAGGCTCCACTCGACGGACTGATCCGCGCCGTCGTGAGGCTGCCCGATGGCCGTAGGCTTGAGGGCGCCGCCGAGCGAACGCCCAACCTAGGCGGTAATTTCACCCTGATTGAAGACAGAGAACGTTGAACGCGAGTATCGCAAGGATTGCCTTCCGATCGCGCCCGAGGCTGACATGACCGTAGCGCCCCCTACTCAAAGTCTTGTGCTGCCTCGGCGATGCAATCTGTGCCTGAGGCGCGGCAAGATGACCAAGGACCATCTATTCCCGAAGAGTCTCGTAGCTCCCGGGCAGCGTCGCGTGACGAGGATCGCGCAGCAGGTGGATCCGAACTTCCGGGGACGTCAGGGCACATTCTTGGCGCAAAACGGCGTAACGAAATCGACGTTGTGTTCAGACTGCAATAATCGGGTACTGGGTGCAGAGCTCGATCCTGCATTGATCGACGCCTACAAAGCGGCCTCGAAGCCACTGGAATCGGCGAAATACCCTGTTATGGGACAGCTCTACCTGCATGGCGTGCAGCTCAACAAAGTTGCCCGCGCTGTGGCTGGTCATATAATTGCGCTGAGTGACAAAGCCGAGCCACGCTCACCTATGATCCGGCACCTGAGGCGATTCGTGCTTGGCCGAGCAGAGCTTCATTCCAGCCTGCAATTCCACATGTGGCTCTACCCTTCATCCCGTCAGGGCATGTTGAAAGACCTATTCCATACGGTATTTGGTGCGGGCTATGAGCCGATGCAGATATCGGCCTTCAAGACTTACCCTCTCGCCTTTGCCTTCAGCAGTGTGATCCAGAACCCCAGCTACCGGCTGCATGGAGTAATGGATCTCACCGCATATGTTTCGGACGAATCAAAGGTATACAACCTAAAAATTCCGACTCGCCCACTTGTCGACTTCAACTGGCCGTATGCCCCTCACCGCAATGGCGCGATCCTTACGGGAAACACAGGCAGCCTGACCACTCACCCATTTAAGAGTGAGGCGCCTCAGCGGGTAAAAACGTTGCCTGATCACGTCGATAGTTGATCTTGGTGGACAGTGGCAAAAGCCCGCTCTTGGCGGGCTTTTTATGGTCTGCAGGATCGCTTTACAAGCTGTAAGGCTCGATGCCGATCTCCAGAGCGACTTGGCCGGCGACGGGTCAATAACGGCCTCACCGGTGGTCGACGCGGCCTGATTGATGCCCACAGTCGCCGCTGTGAAGGGCGGTAGGTGCCGGTAGGTTATGGGGGTTATTCGATATTGCGTATTAAATAAATTAAATATAGATCATTATGGAATATAAAGCACATCATGTTGTGCCTTAGCTAAAAAATGACACTATATCTTGATTTGGCGGAAGCCATTTCGTACTCTCAAAGCGCTGGGTGTCGCCAGCGATGCAGTATCCCCATGCCAAACGTAAAGGTGGTTACTCCCAGGAGGGACTAATGGCGGTACCGTTGGATGCACTCTACGATCAGGACCTGAAGGCCACTCTGGAGTATTGGCAGCAGACCCCGAACTGTCGGGTCATCATGACCTTCGAGGAGGGTGGTTGGAGGTTTGCAATCGTTCGAATCGACACGTTATCAGGCGCGCTTGATCATGCTGTCACTGGCGATTTGGGGGAGGACACCAAGGAGTTCTTGATCGCCTGGGCAGCAGCGAGGCCTGCATTCAATATCAAGCTCGAGCTTCATGCTGTATCAGATATACCTGTGGTTGCTACCGACGTTACTCAGTTCGCAGAAGGCCTGGCTGCGCTTCCTGAAGCAAAGGCTACAAAAGGGGCTCTGACATGCTTCATAAAATGCCGTGAGGCTCTGCTTAGCGACCTCAAACGGCCTAGCCTGCCAGACCAGGTCGTTAACTGGGTCTATTCGAGGTCTGCCGGCATTTGTGAGTTTGAGGGCTGTGATGCCGTCTTGTTCAAGGATGATCGTGACCACTACGGCTATTATGGGTATCTCGCGCATATCGTAGCGGCTAAGGCCAAGGGACCTCGGGGCGATGAAAAGCTCTCCGCTGTCTTGGCGCAGTCGCCGAACAACATCATGCTCTGCTGCGACATCCATCACCGGTTAATAGACAAAGTCGACCCCGACAGCTATCCGCGTGAGCGACTAGAGGCCATGGTTGCGTCTCGGGTGAAATGGCGTACTCATCAGGTCAGGACACTGGCGTATCCGGTGGTTCATGCCCTGGCATTCATTGGCGACATCGCAGGTAGAACCACCTCGTTCTCTCAGCACGATGCCCGTAAGGCTTTGCTGCAAGCTCAGTTGACCCCGACCAGCGAAAGGGTTGCTGAGTTCCTGCTACGCGACTCCCAGGGCGGCAATGACGTGAATGACCCGGGTTATTGGTCGTCGTTCTTGAGAGCATTCCGGTCTCAGATCTTGCACATCCACGAAGCGGTTCGTGGACACGGCGCATTTGGTACCCAAGCAGAGCAGTTGGCAATCTTTCCGTTGGGCAACATGCCGGCAATGTTGCTGGGCGGATGGTTGATCGGCGAGGCTCGCCGGGTTGAATTATTTAGCTTCAGACGCAATCACGGCACATGGGTACGCCCTGAGACGAATCCAGCACCTGTGACCTTCACTTGGACTAAGCCAGACCAGCCCCCTTCGCCCGCGGGTAGGGTGCTGATCACTCTGGAATTGACTGCGGAAATCACTGACTCGGCGCTGAATGATGAGCTTCTGTCGATGCCCCGCATCCGTATTGAGCCCAGCGTCCATGGTGTTGATGTGGTTGTGCTCCCGAAGGCAATGGAGGCTTACCGGGTGGCTTGTCATGAGGCCTGGGCTTACGTCACTGATGTCCTCAAAGCATCGGAAGTATGTATATGCGCCATCGCCCCGGCAGCTGCAGTCTTTGCTTTTGGGATGAAGCTGCAGGCAAGGTTGCATCCACTAATCCACATGTACCAGATGGCTCCGCAGAAGCCGCCATTCAGGGCCTTCAGTCTCGGCCGGCACACCATCATTGCTCCACATGAACCACCCCATAACGAGCTGCAGCTCGAAGCCTTCTGAGCGCTGGCTGGACAATATCGGCTTCAACCCAATCAAGGAATTTCAACGTGGACCATGAAGAACGTAGCCTGACCACCGCAGTGGAAGCGCTTGAGTTGCCACCTGGTGCGTATGAGAGAGCTAAGCGCCGGTATGAATCGTTGGGGGAGTGGTTCAGCCGCAAGGAGTCAACGCTGGCGGATAACGATCCCCATATCTTCGTGCAGGGGTCATTTGCCCTCGGCACGGCGATCAAGCCGCTGCTGGAGGGTGAAAGCTATGATCTAGACCTCTCCTGCAAGCTGCGGGAGGAAGTGTTCCGCCATACTCACAGCCAGGCACAACTCAAGGAAATGGTGCGCCTCGAGCTCGAAGGCTACCGTGATGCCAAGCAAATCCGCGAGGATCTGGAAGAGAAGCATCGGTGCTGGCGTCTCTACTACCAGGATGATATGAATTTTCACATGGACGTAGTGCCCGGAGTTCCTGTGGATGAGGCCAGAAAACAAGCGCTTTCTATCGCCATGGAGAGTTTCGGCTTCAGGCAAGTGCTTGCGAACGATGTCGCGGAGTTGGCCGTTTACATCACTGATGATCAACGCCCTAACTACGAGGCAATCAGTGATGACTGGCTTCTAAGCAATCCTGATGGTTACTGCAAATGGTTTGAGTCGAAGTCAGACCCAGAGCCGGTCGGGCCGGCCGGGGCGGTAGTGACGATGGAAGCACAGGTTGATGAGGTGCCATTCCACTCAAGAAAAACTAATCTGCAGCGGGCAGTTCAGCTCCTCAAGCGGCATCGGGATGTCATGTACATGGACGATCCGGATCCCAAGCCCATCTCGGTCATCATCACTACCCTGGCTGCAAGCAGTTATCTGCCCGCCGCGACGCTTGGAGAGGCCCTCACCTGCTGCTTAGGTGCTCTCAGCCACTTCGTCGAGTCAAATGCCAATGTGGTGCCGAACCCAGTCAACCCAAAAGAAAACTTTGCCGACCGCTGGGCAACCCTTGAAGGGAAAAAGCTTCGGTTGAAGGAAAACTTCCAACTCTGGGTACGCCAAGCACTACGTGACTTCGAGAAAATCCGCTCACTCGATGGGCAGTCTCTTATCGACCACTTGAAAGACGTGCTTGGCGTTAACGTTTCATTGAACCAGGTCGGCGCACCTGTCATGGCTTCAGCAGCATCGACGCCGGCGTCCACGATCGTCGTTACCAAGGCGCCGAGGCCATGGAGTGGTCGCGGTTGAGGGCATTCGATCCAGAGATAGAGGCATTTTTAGACGCCTATCCAATGATGCGGCATCGGCCATCAGTGGCCGGTGCTGTCAGGTTGGCTGGCCGTTTAGTGTTCTCTGCGTTTTCGGAAGGGCTTCCGGAGTTAGGGGATGAGTATCGCGTCCAGATCGGCATAGCCAAGCCCTTGGATCAGTCGCTGCCTCAGGTTTTCGAGACGGGTGGTCGAATTGCCAGGGAGAGGGTGAATCATGTGAACCCTGATGGCTCACTCTGTCTGGGCTCTCTGCTCAGTCAGCGCCTTGTCCTCGGTGCCAAGCCAACCTTGACTGACTTCGTCGAAAAGTGCGTCATTCCGTTTCTTTATGCTCATAGCTTGCGTGAGCAAGGCTTGGCACTGTTCCCTTTTGGTGAACTCGAGCATGGGGAGCAGGGCCTGATTGACGACTACCTCAAGATTTTTGGCGTGCCTGATTCTGCCAGTCTGCGATTGCTTATGAAAATGCTCGCACTTAAGCGGCGGCGAGCGAACAAGCTTTCTTGTATCTGCGGTTGCGGACGCCGCTTCGCGGCTTGCGGCCTTCATGCTCGTGCTCATGCCGCTCGGCGCACGCTTTCCCGCTTGGATATAAAACGAGCCTACAAAGAGATATGGTTTGAGGATGCTCACTAGTGCGGCGGTCAGCCTCTTGCGGTCGCGGGTGATGTCCTCATCACGGATGGCCAACTGCGTAGGTGTGGATCAGCACGCCAGCCGGCCAACAAACTCGTCGGTTTCTTACTGCGTAGTTTAAGACAGTGGTTCTGCTGCTCTTTTCACCTCGTATCGAAAAATTGATGGCTCATCCTGCGCGTGAGAGGGAAGGGCAACCCCCCAGGGGAACGCCGGACTGGATGACCGTTCGTATTGATAGACAATGGCCGAAGGTAGCAGTCTCCGATCATAGATACGCCCCAGATTGAATACCACGCTGTTTGGCGCGGCGATGATCAGGTGAATTGTCTTGGCCCCTTTAGCTAACAAGCCCTTCACAACTTGCAGGAATTGTTCTGCTAAGGCGCTTTGTTTTTCAAGGGACCAGTGGGCGTTGGACGAGAGATCGTCCATTTTCATGTGCAAAACAGGCAATTCTGGGAAAGTGGTTGCGATGCCGGCCTCGTCTACCGGATAAGAAATCGAAAGCGCCAGGACGACTTCTTCTACCTCTCCGGCGATAGAAGACGCAGCTTGAAGCCGCTGATTGTCGTCAACGCCGCTCTGAATCAAGCGCCATTGTCCGGCCCCTAGGCGGTCCCAATCAAAGACCTTAATTTTGCCTCCCGCGTCATCAATGAGGCACCCAGTCAAAAACGTGAATGGCACTGCCATGAGTCCGCCGTAGACGATCTCAATATCATCTTTGTTCTGCCCATCAAGGCGTCGGACCAGATCACCCCTTCCGTCCACCACCTTTTTCAGGGCCGCCTCTGGGCTTGTGATGCGGCCCTCGGTAATGCCTTCGCGAATATCGACGAGGATGGTGTCGACGTTACCTCCAATAGTGTTCTTGACCGTGGTGTCCAAAGGGCTATCGATTTTGAAAAGTCCTTTTTGCTCGAGGATCAGTACCCGTTGACGGGCCAGTTGCTGACGGTCGTGCAGGTTGATGCAAACCCCAAGCACAATCATCAGTACGCCAACGCCGAATGCAGTCAGGCTGATCCAGGTGGCAGGTCCGCCTGAGGTGTCTACGCTGGCCTGTAGCTGGGTCGAATCGCTTTTATACACAATTTGCCCGACGATCCCGCCGGCAAGCGAAAGGCCTATGACTAAAGCGCCGCTGCGGATCAGCGTTACGCCCAGGTTTTTGGGGCGCACAAACCAGTCGACTAGCTTTCTTCCCCAATTCAGCAATTCTTCCTTAAGCATAAGTACATCCTAGGTCTGGTTGGCTGCCGCAATCTTAAAACTGACTGCAGGTGGTTAGTTGATCGGGCGGGCTAGGGTGAAATTAATAGATTTAGCAATTCAACAGGTCGGAAAAACTATAAGCGTTGGTGAGAATGATATCAAACTGTCCGGATAGGTAAGATTTCTTGCGCACTTTGGATTCGTTTTTTCGTCGGGCATAGATGATTGCATCAGGTTGACATGCTAAGCAAGCTAATGATTGAATGTTTGGACTTACTCACTGAAGGTTATTTTCATGTCTAAACTCGCTGAATTTCGTGCCCTTGAGCAAAAGCTTGCGGCGCAGCTGGCCGAGCTGGAAAGCTTGAAAAATGACAGCGCGCTGAAGCAAGAAATCGAATTTGAAGGAAAGCTGCGTTCGTTGTTGGGAGAATATGGTTACAGCTTGCGCGACGTAATTCAGATTTTGGACCCCAGCGCTCGTGCAGTAGTAGCAGTCCTGCCGGCCAAAAATGCTCGAAAACCTCGTCAAATGAAGGTCTTCAAAAACCCCCACACGGGAGAGGTGGTTGAAACCAAGGGTGGGAATCATCGTACCCTGAAAGAATGGAAAGCTCAGTACGGTGCCGGTACCGTAGAGTCCTGGCTTTCTTGAGTCCCTCACTGATCCTGTTTCCCAACAAGGTGGCCCAGATTGGCGGCCACCGTACCCTTCAAGGCAGGCAAATGAGTGCTGCCTTGAGCGAGTCAGGTGCTGAGCAGGATTTGGGTCTTGTGGGATTTTCTATGCGTGGCGGATTTTGGAGCGACGATGAGTACTCGATTCAGAATAACCATTGAAGACTGGGATGGAGACGGAGCCGTCCGCATACCCGACCAAGCCTTGCAAGAGCTTGGCGTTGACGTTGGGGATTCGCTCTATCTGATTGAAGAGTTTGTCGGTACTACACGCTGTTTGGTGCTCTCAAAGACGCCAAAAATTCCGGATTGCGTGGACGAGCTATTTGGCGTTTAAATACTTATTGCCATATTCCAATATGCTCGGCTGCTAGCCTGTGTTCTAGTAGCATAGAGAATTCGACCCTGCAGATCGTCAGGTGTCTATCCAGGAGGTAAGGGAATGAGCACTGAAGAACTTTATATTTCTATAGATATTGAGGCTTCGGGCCCGATCCCTGGAGAGTACAGCATGCTCTCCCTTGGGGCGTGTGTTGTCGGGTGCCCAGATCAGGCTATCTACCTGGAACTAAAGCCAGACAGCCCCAAGCACGATCCTGAAGCGGTGGCTGTAACGGGATTCGATCTGCAGGAGTTGACAGTTACAGGAATTGTTCCCGTACAAGCGATGCAGAGGCTTGCGGAATGGTTGGCCAATGTCAGTCTGCCCGGTCAAAGAGCTGTATTTGTCGGTCTTAACGCTCCTTTTGATTGGTCGTTTGTCAATTATTACTTTCATAAGTATGTGGGGGAGAACCCCTTCGGGTTTGCGGCACTTGATATCAAGGCCTATTACATGGGGGCTTTCAATCTCGATTGGAAGCAGACCAAATCATCGCACATGAGTGCAAATCTGCTACCGCAGTCATCTCCCACGCATAATGCGCTGGATGACGCGCGCTATCAGGCAGAGCTTTTCCAGTTGATGCTGCAGCGTAGGGCAGCGCTGCCCTGATCAGTTGGCCAAGGCGGCTTCCACGCATTTCCCGTCACGGAACAACCACGCCTTGATGCCGTCGGGTTCTGGGGATAGGCCTACAATCACTGCGATCGGGTGAGGTAGTTCCTGCGCGTAGCGTGCTGCGAATCGAGAAAAGCTTGCTATATCTGTGGGTGAAATCGCCGTAACGGTTTGCGGATGTGTATGCCAATACCCCACAAGCCGAAGCCCTTGTGCATTGGCCGATTCAATTTCCCTGCGGCAGCGGTCAGCGTCGAGTTCCAGCCAGGACCATCCAGCGCGGTCTCTTGCATGTGGCGGTGTGGCGAGGCTCATGATCAATCCAGCGGGGTTCGCCAGGTCGACAAACAGTTGACCACCTCTTTCAGTTCTCCACGTTCGTTGCCTGTACTGATCGAGCACTTCGGCAACAGCTTGGGAAACCGACAAGCGAACATCGATGCCAGGCCATTGCCATGCCCACGCTATAGCACTCACTGCTTACCACTCTCCGCATCTGGCCAATCACGTTCAAGCACGATGTGTTGGACGCCATCTGCTAAGGGTGGCCCGCTGTAAGTGCCCTCATGAGTAGGAATGTCCTGAGGTCGATAGATACTTGTGGTCCACACAGGTTTGGTGATCTGCCCGGTAAGACCCCGCAATGCTACTTGGGTAACCATCGACGCCACGTTGACCATGCCTGAGGCGCCTCCAGGGATGAAGGTTTGGCCACACGCCGGCAGTGAAACCACCCCGCCACCGTTCGGCCACTCGGTGTACTTGAAGTTGAAATTACCAGTGTCATCGAACAAGGGGCGTCCATCATGCTGCCCCTGTGGCGCTAAGAGCGCATGCCCAACAAACGAGTGAGGCTCACTCCACGCTTGCAGGAGATTCCAGCCTGCGGCTTGCGCTTTGCGGAACCACAGGGCTACTTCCGATGACCAGTCTGCAGTGGTGACAAGCACCATGTCTGCATTGTCGAAAATTTCCGGCATCTTGAGCAGCATGAGCTCAGCGAAATCCATGAAGGCTGTGACCTTAACGGTAGGCAGATCATGCGTAATCTTTTCGGCAAGAGCAGTCGCTTTTGACTGAGCGAGATCGTCGGCCCCTAGTACATGACGTCCCAGATTCGCAGACTCTAGGATGTCAGGGTCGATGAGGACGAGCTCTCCCACGCCCGAGCGGGCCAATTGTAAGGCAACAGTGCTCCCCAGCGAGCCGACGCCGACCATTACTACTTTGGACTTTTCCAGACTCTTGGCGGTACCGCTGAGGTCGCGGGAAAGAATGTCATCCCGATCTAACACATTGAGGATGGCGCCCCTCACCAGAACAGGCGAGTGGGATGGCTGATTCTTGCCTGACCATCGCCGAGCTGAGCGAAAGCCATACCAGCGGCCATGGTCTGGTTGTTTACTGTAAGAACGGACATCTAGGCAATACAGAGGCGCTCCTGTGGGGCCGGGTAACTCAAGTACAAGCCACCGATTGGCCAGTGAGCCCTTTCCGGAGAACCAGGCCAGGAATTGCTTGCTATCGTCTGGGCTGAGGTGCGGTGTCAGCCATTCCAGCAAGCGATCAGGAGTTGGACATTGGATATCGGGGTAGGTCAGCAACTTCAGATAGAAGCCTGCGACTGCTGGTGCTTTGATTTTCGCGCTTAACCCAAGCGTACGGTTGATATGCGTTCTGAGTAATTGCACATCCGGTGCAAGCCAGGCGCTACGGGTGCGTCGGCCAGGGCGAGGGTCGCTGGTTGCAAACAGTTCTGATGCCGCCTTAGGCCTCTCCAGCAGCAAGACATCTTGAGGAGAAATATCAAGCTGCATGTTCCAATACGAGGTAAATTCTTTTTCGAATTCAGTGTCACGCAATGCAGGATCGGCATCTGTTCGAACAAACTCAAGAATTGCCCCAAGCCGTACGAGGCAGTCCTGTACCACTGTTTCCGGATCTCCCGTAATTGGCCTTTCGCGGAAACCGTGCAGACAGAGCCCGGATCTAGTGGCATGCGGCCATGCGAGCCAGGGGGACGGCTCGACTTGGATCCTCAGCGAGACCAATGGAAACTGGTTTGGAAACGCTATGCGCAGCTGCCTTTCAATGCCGGTGTAGTCGGGTGGGAGAGGCAACAGAAAGCTGGCGGCTTCGCCTTGTTTTCGATCTGTGGTTCTAAGGATCGTAGTCGCAACTTCCTCGCCTATAAATGCGCGAAGCGCGGCGATGCCACGCTCCACGGCCGTGGATAGGTTGGGCTTAACCGAGGCGTTCAACTGGCTTCACATTCGTTTGTGGAGTGGCGTGGCTCGAGCTGCCAAAGATTGCAGTAGCGGCTAAGATGTTTTTGGTAGTCCCAACTTTTCGACCAGCCATCGTCCAGTGCCCCGGAATTTCGTTGTTGACCTCTGTAATCACACTCTGGCCGATCCCGAAGCTTCGCTTCATGACGTTGGCGAATGAGTCAGCGCTGTCGTGGGGCTGCAGGCCAAGCATAAAGGCAACCAATGCACTCGCATGCCAATTGTCAAAGGCTTGGCAGTATTTGTGTCCTTCCTCAGGCCTATTCCATTTCTCCGCAAAGTTTTCACCGGGATCTCGAGGGTTCACCACATAGTACTTCCCAGCAAAGACTTTGATCTCCTCAGGTATTTTTTCCACAATCTTGAGGATCGCATCGATCGGGGTCAGTGGAGTGTGATGTGACTCTTTTACCACCTTGAGGTAGGCATGAGTTGCCAAGGTGGTGATCACAGCCGAAATTGGGCGGTAATCCTCATTTCGCGTTTCAATTGCCCATTCATCGCGGTGCCGTTTAAGCAGTTTGATGGTGGCTCGCAAAGGATCGAGCTTGTCGTACTCCTGATACGAGGGAAGGGGCTCTTGTGTGGCAGCGTCCATGGCTCGACTCTCATTGGCCACAAAGCTCTTGAGGAGCTCCAGCGAGATTTTTTGCTCCGAAGCGCTATGTAGCCAGTCGGCATACGGGATTGGGCTACTGGCCTTCCAGCCTGTGACACGGTCAGGTACTTCAAGTTTTCCTTGACCGTTACTCTCGTTATTCACCTGCACCGCACGCGCAGGTGTGATGTCAATGTGGAATCCAGGGTTTTCGTCTGCGTACTCGATACGGATTCCTCGGCGCAGCTGGACAATATCCGATTGCACTCGGCTGCCTTCACGGAAGCGCTGTTCTATAGCTGCTAGAACCGTGTCGGCATCTGCATCACCGGCATTGGGTAGCCAGACGATGGCATCAGCATCGATCGTGCCGAGATCTTTGGGGGCATCTTTGACTGGGTTGATCGTAGTCTTGAGGCGCATTGAACCCTGAGGGAAGATATGCGCACCCTCAAGCAAAGGGTCTTTGGAGGCCGAGAGGATACTCTGCAGCTGTGAGTAGCGATCCTCAATCACCTTGTATTGGCTGGCAGTCAAAGAGATGCTGCTCGCAGCGCGCAGAAGTAGGCGTTCCCAGCTACTGCGCCTGGTTGATTCATCTTGTGTAATCATGGTCGAGTCTCGTCAGAAGTGTGGCCCAAGGTCATAAGGCGTAGGAATGGTTTAATAGCTCCATTCTTTCGCGTGTATAACGCATATGCTTCCTGCTGCTCCGGCGCTGCCAGAACCAATCTCTTTAGATGTACCGGCAATGAAGATGGTAGGGTTGCAGGTTGTAAATTTTTAGCTGATAAATAATGAGCGCGGCCGTAGGATGAAATCCCTAAGGTGCTCACAGAAGTGCGCGGTGAAATTTGCCCAAGACTAGAGCTTGCACCGTTTTTCGCTGCCGAATTGACGGCGATTTTTTGACATCGATTTGCTGTATGTTTGACCCTCACCGCACAGGCCGAAGAGCTGGTGTGGATATTCTATCTAGACCAGATTTGATCATGGATCCAATAGGAAGTCAAAGAAGATAAACTTTGATGAATCGTTTCATCTAATTTTGCTTTTGAAGCAAAACATAGTGTTTTCAAATCGTAACTTGTAACTGATTTTAGAGGGGAGTGCGACTTAATATGTCGCACCCGAATTGCCTGCTTGATCTGCTTAATGCTGTTTAAGTGATTCTCATGTTGAAAAAACTCATCGGCCTAGTGGGGGCGTGGCCTATGCGCGAAAAAAATAGCGCGAGTTCTGAAAATGATTTCAAGCGTTGTACGTTTCAACATTGGACGCCGCTTGTGATAGCTGGTGCCTACAGTTTGTTATTTTTTTGAGCTGGCGAGCGTCTTGTACGCGCTTTGTATACTGTTTTTAATGCTGGCTGATTTTGGTTTTTGCGCTTTCCGTACACACGATCCTCATAGTAGGTTTCGTCAATCGTGTGGTAGATGATCGAGTTTGGTACTTCATTGTCATCGAAGCCTACCTCAATTTTGGCGAGTGCCTCGGTGCGCCATTTCCTGGACCGGTTAGCATGAGGAGGGGTTGATATAATAATTTGCACAATTCGTATTTGCTCATCCCGTTGACAGCATTCCAGAAAATCTAGGAGCGCCCGCGGGGTCGCCAGTAATATTACGCCGAAGGTGAGCTTGGGGTCCCCTTGTTGCTTAGTATGTACCTGGAAGAATGTTTCGCTTGTATCAACTCTAGGCCAACTCTTGTGGCTGGGGTCGACCTTGCCTATAAGAGTGATGACCTCTTCCTGGGGATCTGAAACAAACACGGCTTGAATCCTCAATCGAAACGGAGACGGAGTGGGGTCGTACTGATTATTTAGGAGTACAACGAATTTTCTCATATATGCTGTATGCAGCATAGCGTTTGAGTCCGCATCAGGGCTTTATCGTTCCTTTTGTGGGTAACCAGATGGAACGCAAGTTGGCTTTTGGCTCCGCGCTTAAGGAGGTGCGGGTACGAAAGGAGATCGCACAAGAGCAGCTGGGGGCGAGCCAATCCTTCGTTTCCACAATTGAGCGTGGCATTCGCAGTCCAACGATCGAAAAAATGGAAGAATTTGCGGAGCGACTAGGAGTGAATCCTGCGACCCTGATTGTCTTGATGCAGGTCGGTCAGGAGGGCGATGTGGACGAGCTTCTGGCAAAAATCCGGGATGAAATCAGAGCGCTGAAGCGGGTAGGGGTTTAGCCGTTCTTCGGCTTATACGAAAAAGCCACCTTGGCCCTTGCGGCTCAGGTGGCTTTTTTCATTTCATGCGCTTATTTGGTGCATTCAGTCTGAGATTGCTGAAAAAAGTCTCAGTCATCGTGAAAAGTGAAGGCCCGGACAATCAGTCCCAGCTCAACGCCCCACCCGTCTGATACTCGATCACGCGGGTCTCAAAGAAGTTCTTCTCTTTCTTCAAGTCCATGATCTCGCTCATCCATGGGAACGGGTTGGTCGTCCCTGGGTACTCTTCCTTCAAACCAATCTGGGTCAAACGACGGTTGGCGATGAACTTGAGGTAGTCCTCCATCATTGCCGCGTTCATGCCCAGTACGCCGCGTGGCATGGTGTCACGGGCGTATTCGATCTCCAGCTGGGTCCCTTGCAGGATCATCTGGGTCGCTTCTTCCTTCATCGCCGCATCCCACAGGTGCGGGTTTTCGATCTTGATCTGGTTGATCACGTCGATGCCGAAGTTCAGGTGCATCGACTCGTCACGCAGGATGTACTGGAACTGCTCGGCAACGCCGGTCATCTTGTTGCGGCGGCCCATGGACAGGATCTGGGTGAAGCCGCAGTAGAAGAAGATGCCTTCCAGCACGCAGTAGTAGGCGATCAGGTTGCGCAGCAGCTCTTTGTCGGTTTCGACGGTGCCGGTGTTGAACTCAGGGTCGGAGATGGCGCGGGTGTACTTCAGGCCCCAGGCGGCTTTCTTCGCGACCGACGGGATCTCGTGGTACATGTTGAAGATCTCGCCTTCATCCATGCCCAGCGACTCGATGCAGTACTGGTAGGCGTGGGTGTGGATCGCCTCTTCGAAGGCCTGGCGCAGGATGTACTGGCGGCACTCCGGGTTGGTGATCAGGCGGTACACGGCCAGGGCCAGGTTGTTGGCAACCAGCGAGTCGGCGGTGGAGAAGAAGCCGAGGTTGCGCATCACGATGCGGCGCTCGTCTTCGGTCAGGCCGTCCTGGCTCTTCCACAGGGCGATGTCGGCGGTCATGTTGACCTCTTGCGGCATCCAGTGGTTGGCGCAGCCGTCGAGGTACTTCTGCCAGGCCCAGTCGTACTTGAACGGTACCAGCTGGTTCAGGTCGGCGCGGCAGTTGATCATGCGCTTTTCGTCAACGGCGACGCGGGCCGAGGAGCCTTCCAGCTCGGCCAGGCCTTCGGCGATGTCCAGGGCGTCCAGCGCGGCCTTGGCGCGCTTAACAGCGTCGGAGTCGGCGGCGGTGGCAGCACGGGCTTCCAGGGCGGCAGCACCGCCGGCGCTGTCGAGCTTGTCGAGGGTGGCGGCGGCGTTGGCCTGCGCAGGGGTGTTGCCTTTGGCGGCTACTTCGCCGTCTTCTTTGTCGAATTCGTCCCAGCTCAGCATGGTTTGGCTCCTGCTTGAGGATTGCCCTGAGGCAACCGGTTGGATTTTAAGAATGTGATGCCTGACGCAAGGCCGTTACGGCGAATGGACAGCTCGAGAGGCTGACTCTCGTTACATCTGGATTCGTGCCTGGCCAGGCCTCGGGGAGGGGCCAGGGACTTGAATAGGTGCCCTTTTCAGAGGGGGCGGAGTATACCGGAATTCGCTTTCGATCGGGGTGCGCGTCTTGCGGGCGAGGGTAATTTTTCGACCGGTTTTAAGCGCGTCCGTTCACGGTATCTCGTGTCGTCTTTTACGGGAAGGGAGTTTAGCGGCAAATGGCGCGAGGCACTACATGTTGTGGTTTTTTATTTTATCGATACATCATGTTGGGTTGGCGCGGTTTTTGTAGGAGCGGCCTTGTGTCGCGAAAGGGGCGCAAGGCGGCCCCTGGAATCCACTATTTTCACAAGGATTCCGGGACTGCTTTGCAGCCCCTTCGCGACACAAGGCCGCTCCTACAAAAGCTGCGCTTGCGCAGATAAGAAAATGCCACCAGGAGCACCCGTTGGGGCACCCCTTGCGGCATCAGCAGGCCTTACTGGCAGGCTTCGCAGTCCGGCTCGTCGATCGCGCAAGCCTTCGGCACTGGCGCCGGGCCTGCGGCCTGGGCCGGGGCGCTGTCGCCGCCGCTGGAAACGGCGTTGAGCTTGCCGGTGTTGATGGTCGACTTCTCGGTGCTGGTCGCGGCCAGGGCACGGAGGTAGTAGGTGGTTTTCAGGCCACGGTACCAGGCCATGCGGTAGGTCACGTCCAGCTTCTTGCCCGAAGCGCCGGCGATGTACAGGTTCAGCGACTGCGCCTGGTCGATCCACTTCTGGCGACGGGAGGCGGCATCGACGATCCACTTGGTCTCGACTTCGAACGCGGTGGCGTACAGGTCTTTGAGCTCCTGCGGAATACGCTCGATCTGCTGCACCGAACCGTCGTAGTACTTCAGGTCGTTGATCATGACCGAGTCCCACAGGCCGCGGGCTTTCAGGTCGCGCACCAGGTACGGGTTGATCACGGTGAACTCGCCCGACAGGTTCGATTTCACGTACAGGTTCTGGTAGGTCGGCTCGATGGACTGCGACACGCCGGTAATGTTGGCGATGGTCGCGGTCGGCGCGATGGCCATGATGTTCGAGTTACGGATGCCTTTCTGTACGCGGGCACGTACCGGCGCCCAGTCCAGGGTTTCTTCCAGGTTGACGTCGATGTACTTCTGGCCACGGGCCTCGATCAGGATCTGTTGCGAATCCAGCGGCAGGATGCCTTTGGACCACAGCGAACCCTGGAAGGTCTCGTACGCGCCGCGCTCATCGGCCAGGTCGCAGGACGCCTGGATCGCGAAGTAGCTGACCGCTTCCATCGACTTGTCGGCGAACTCCACAGCAGCGTCGGAGCCGTACGGGATGTGCTGCAGGTACAGCGCGTCCTGGAAGCCCATGATGCCCAGGCCGACCGGGCGGTGCTTGAAGTTCGAGTTACGCGCTTGCGGCACCGAGTAGTAGTTGATGTCGATCACGTTGTCGAGCATGCGCACGGCGGTGTTCACGGTGCGTTGCAGCTTGGCGGTGTCCAGCTTGCCGTCGACAATGTGGTTCGGCAGGTTGATCGAGCCCAGGTTGCAGACCGCGATCTCATCCTTGTTGGTGTTCAGGGTGATCTCGGTGCACAGGTTCGAGCTGTGGACCACGCCCACGTGCTGCTGCGGCGAGCGCAGGTTGCACGGGTCTTTGAAGGTCAGCCATGGGTGGCCGGTTTCGAACAGCATCGACAGCATCTTGCGCCACAGGTCTTTGGCCTGGATGGTCTTGAACACCTTGATCTTGTTGTACTCGGTCAGGGCTTCGTAGTACTCGTAGCGCTCTTCGAAGGCCTTGCCGGTCAGGTCGTGCAGGTCTGGCACTTCCGAGGGCGAGAACAGGGTCCACTTGCCGTCATCGAAGACGCGCTTCATGAACAGGTCAGGGATCCAGTTGGCGGTGTTCATGTCGTGGGTACGACGACGGTCATCACCGGTGTTCTTGCGCAGCTCGATGAATTCTTCGATGTCCAGGTGCCAGGTTTCCAGGTAGGCGCACACAGCGCCTTTGCGCTTGCCACCCTGGTTCACGGCGACGGCGGTGTCGTTGACCACTTTCAGGAAGGGTACGACGCCCTGGGATTTGCCGTTGGTGCCTTTGATGTAGGAGCCCAGTGCACGCACAGGAGTCCAGTCGTTGCCCAGGCCACCGGCGAATTTCGACAGCATGGCGTTGTCGTGGATCGCGTGGTAGATGCCCGACAGGTCGTCCGGCACGGTGGTCAGGTAGCAGCTCGACAGCTGCGGGCGCAGGGTACCGGCGTTGAACAGGGTCGGGGTCGAGGCCATGTAGTCGAAGGACGACAACAGGTTGTAGAACTCGATCGCACGGGCTTCCTTGTCTTTCTCTTCCAGCGCCAGGCCCATGGCCACACGCATGAAGAACACCTGCGGCAGCTCGAAGCGTACGCCATCCTTGTGGATGAAGTAGCGGTCGTACAGGGTCTGCAGGCCCAGGTAGGTGAACTGCTGGTCGCGCTCGTGGTTGATCGCCTTGCCCAGTTTTTCCAGGTCGAAGGCGGCCAGGGCCGGGTTCAGCAGCTCGAACTCGACACCCTTGGCGATGTAGGCCGGCAGTGCCTTGGCGTACAGGTCGGCCATCTCGTGGTGGGTGGCGCTGTCGGCAACGTTCAGGAAGCCCAGGCCTTCGGCACGCAGGGTGTCCATCAGCAGGCGGGCGGTGACGAACGAGTAGTTCGGCTCGCGCTCTACCAGGGTACGTGCGGTCATCACCAGGGCGGTGTTGACGTCCTTGATGGCCACGCCGTCGTACAGGTTCTTCAGGGTTTCGCGCTGGATCAGGTCGCCATCGACTTCGGCCAGGCCTTCGCAGGCTTCGCTGATGATGGTGTTCAGGCGCGCCATGTCCAGCGGCGCCAGGCTGCCGTCGGCCAGGGTGATGCGGATGCTTGGGTGCGGCTCGACTGCGGCGTCGGTGTTGGCGCGGGTAGCGCGCTCTTTGGCACGCTGGTCGCGGTAGATCACGTAGTCACGGGCGACTTTCTGCTCGCCGGCACGCATCAGGGCCAGTTCGACCTGGTCCTGGATTTCTTCGATGTGGATGGTGCCACCCGATGGCATGCGACGCTTGAACGTGGCGGTGACCTGCTCGGTCAGGCGCGCGACGGTGTCGTGGATGCGCGACGAGGCAGCGGCGGTGCCGCCTTCAACTGCGAGGAACGCCTTGGTGATGGCCACGGTGATCTTGTCGTCGGTGTAAGGGACGACAGTGCCGTTGCGCTTGATCACGCGCAGCTGGCCCGGAGCGGTCGCGGCCAGATCCTGGTTGGAATCGGCGGCCTGCGGCGCCAAAGCCTGCGGGTTCTCGCGAGTTGTGTCGGTTTGCATGGGTGGGTGTCTCCACAGTTTCTATATGTTCAGGCGCCTTTTGGGCGCCCACCGTTCTGTCCACTTGTTCGACGGCCCTGGCGGGGATGCGTCATGCGCGCGCATCCGCCCGCTCGGGCGTACCGACTTCGGGACAGACTCAGGAATAAGGGGCAAAGAACATGCCGCTCCCTGGCCGAAGTCAAAGGCTATGGGGCTAGCCCAAAAGCTGTTGCTCTCCATCTCCGCTGGAGCGATTTGGTTGTTGAAACCACAATAAGTTCAGGCAGAAAAATCGCTTGAATTTGTCTGCTGACTCATGCTTGGCGTTGGTGTGTGAAACCCAACATCTAGTGGTTCGCTGCGCTGGGGATACAAGATAATGCGGTATCGGGGGCTTTGCAAGGCGAGCGCCTGTGGATAAGTTGTGCGTACTTTGTGAGTGAATAGTGGGTATTCGCTGTAGGCCTTGTACCAAGTGGTTTGCAGTATTTTTCTGCGGCTCGTTGCCCCGGTGCAGATTTTTCAGGGCGCGAACCCTAGCACAAAAAACGGTTCAGTCCAGGGGTGTTTCCGCTGAGGTTGGCAGTGCCGGGTGCGGGACGTAGTATCGGCAGGGGATGTTGCCTTTTGGTTAAGGTGGCAATGCCGGCGATGGGGCCGGAACAGGCAACGCAAAAACAACAATCAAGGCAAACGCCATGGACCAACCCGTACCCCGCATCCTGATCGTCGAAGACGACCAGCGCCTCGCCGAGCTCACGGCTGAATACCTGCAGGCCAACGGTTTCGAGGTGGCAGTGGAGGGCGATGGTGCGCGCGCCGCCCGGCGTATCGTCGACAGCCAGCCAGACATGGTCATCCTCGACCTGATGCTGCCCGGTGAAGACGGCCTGAGCATCTGCCGCCGCGTACGTGGCCAGTACGCAGGCCCCATCCTCATGCTCACCGCCCGCAGCGACGAGCTCGACCAGGTCCAGGGCCTGGACCTTGGTGCTGACGATTACGTGTGCAAGCCGGTGCGCCCACGCCTGCTGTTGGCACGCATCCAGGCCCTGCTGCGGCGCAGCGAGCCGGCACAAGGCAAAACCCAGGAGCTGGCCTTTGGTGACCTGCGCATCGACAACCGCCTGCGCGAAGCCCGGCTCGGCGAACAGCTGATCGAACTTACCGGTGCCGAGTTCGACCTGCTCTGGCTGCTGGCCAGCAATGCCGGGCGGGTACTGTCGCGTGAGCAGATCTTCACCGCCTTGCGCGGTGTCGGTTACGACGGCCAGGACCGCTCCATCGACGTGCGCATTTCCAAGATCCGCCCCAAGATCGGCGACGACCCGATCCACCCCCGTCTTATCAAGACCCTGCGCAGCAAGGGCTACCTGTTCGTCGGCGATGCACCATGAACAACTCGATCTTCCTGCGTATTTATGGCGGCATGCTCGCGGTGCTGGTGCTGGTGGCCCTGCTTGGTGTGCTCAGCCTGCACCTGGTCAACGAGGTGCGCGCCGCCCAGCACCGCGAGCGCCTGGCCCAGGGCACGTTCAGCCTGATGGCTGACAACCTGGCCCAGCAGAATGAAACCGAACGCAAACGCTCGTTGTTGATGTGGGAGCGCTTGCTGGGCGTGCCGCTGGACTTGCAACCCCTGTCGGCGCGCACCCTTGATGGCGGCCAGCGCGCGCGGCTCAATCGCGCCCTGGTGGTGGTGCAGAAAACCGGCCCACACGCCGCCCAGGTGCTGCGCAAGGTGGGCCAGGAAGACCTGCTGCTGGTGGCCGAGGTCAAGCAGGTCAGCGAGCAGCTGGCGCGGGCCACGCTCTATCTGCTCGCCGATGAACTGGTGCGCTTCCCGGTCACCGAACAGCAACAGCGCCTGGCGCAGATCAGGCAGAGCAAGGGGTTCGGTTTTGGTATCGCCCTGCAGCGCCTGGAGCGGGTCGGCCTGGACGATGACCAGCGGCGCCGGGTAGAGGAGGGCGACACGGTCATGGCGCTGGGCAAGGATGGCGATTCGATCCGCGTGTTCGCAGGCTTGCCGGGTTCGCCCTGGGTGCTGGAGATTGGCCCGCTGTATCAGCTCAACCCCTATCCGCCGCAATTGCTGGTGTTGATCGCATTCCTCGGCCTGTGCCTGATTGGCCTGGTGGTCTATCTGCTGGTGCGCCAGCTGGAACGGCGGGTGTCGGGCCTGGAAATGGCCGCCACGCGCATAGCCCAGGGCAGCCTGGAAACCCGTGTGCCCGCCGGCGATGCCGATTCGGTGGGGCGCCTGGCGGCGGCGTTCAACGGCATGGCCGAACACCTGCAGCGTTCGTTGAACATGCAGCGCGAGCTAGTGCGGGCGGTGTCCCATGAGTTGCGCACGCCGGTGGCGCGTTTGCGCTTTGGCCTGGAAATGATTGAAAGCGCACCGACCGAACAGGCCCGGGCCAAGCACCTGGCGGGCATGGACGGCGATATCCAGGACCTGGACAGGCTGGTCGACGAGATGCTGACCTACGCCCGCCTGGAGCAGGGCGCGCCGGCCCTGAAGTTCCAGCGCGTCGACCTGGATGCCTTGCTCGACCGGGTGATCGACGAGCTGGCCCCGCTCAATGCCGGCGTCAGGCTGGTGCGTGGTGCCTGTCAGCTTCAGGATGGCGAAGACGCCTGGGTCGAGGCCGAGCCGCGCTATCTGCATCGGGCGCTGCAGAACCTGGTCAGCAATGCCCTGCGCCATGCCCGGGCTGAAGTACGGTTGAGCTATCAGTTGGGCCAGCAGCGCTGCCGCATCGAAGTGGAAGATGACGGGCCGGGCATCCCCGAAGGTTACTGGGACCGTATCTTCACGCCTTTCACCCGGCTCGACGACAGCCGTACCCGGGCTTCGGGAGGGCATGGCCTGGGCCTGTCGATCGTGCGGCGGATCATCTACTGGCACGCCGGCCGGGCCACGGTAGGGCGCAGTGAAGCGCTGGGCGGTGCCTGCTTCAGCCTCAACTGGCCACGCGAGCAGGCGCCGCTGTAAGGCTTAGACGCTGACCAGGCTGAGCAGATGGCCGTCCTGCAGGCAGAACTGGCCTTCCAGCTCGACGCCATGGCGCCATTCTGGCGACAGGTCGATGAGCAGGCGCAGGCGTGCCAGGCCTTCAGGTGACCACTGCAGCACCTCGGCGTGCTCGAAGTAGAAGCGCTGGCGGGTCAGTGGGTAGAGGGTCTTGAACAGGCTTTCCTTGAGCGAAAAAGTCAGGGTAACCGCCAGCCCCAGCTGGCTGCGGTCCAGGCGCTCGAGCTCTGCCTGGGTGAGGATTTCGCCCATCAGCCGTTCGGCACGCTCGTCGTCCAGCAATGCTTCCTGGTCCAGCCCCAGGCCGCGGCAGCTGTCTTGCGCGGCAACCACGGCCGCAGCCCAGCCTTTGCCGTGGGTGATCGAACCGTGAATGCCAGCGGGCCAGATCGGTGAGCGGTCCTCATGGGTGCCGGGCACATGGTCGCGGCCATCCAGGCGTTGCAGCGCGGCGCGCGCGCACACCCGGCCGGCCAGATACTCGGCCTGGCGCTTGGCCACCGAGCGTTGCAGGCTGGGGCTGGGTTCGATACCGGCACGCTGGAAGTCATCGGCGGCCAGGCGGCCGGGGTCGAAGGCGCAACTGACCAGCACCGCGCCAGGCAACGGGCGGGGCAGGGGCCAGTGGTGCTGGAGCGGGGCGCAGCAGGAAGGCAATCTGTTCATGGCGGTATTGTGCCAGCCGATGTGGCTGTGTGGGAGATGGGCCGCGAAGCGGCCCCGGCAATCTTCATTCGAACGCTTTCTTGAAGAACGCCTGCATGTCCGCCCACGAACGCTCGTCCGCGGCCTTGTTGTAGCCAATATCCGGCCCGCCATGGGCGCCGTGGCTCAAACGGTCGGCATCCGGGTTGGTGAAGCCATGCTTGGCGCCGGCAATGCTGACGAACTGATAATTGACCTTGGCCGCATCCATTTCGGCCTTGAACGCGGCGACCTGCTCATCAGTGACCATGCTGTCCGCCGCACCGTGCTCCACCAGGATATCGGCCCTTACCACACCAGGCTTGGCCGGCGTCTGGGTGGCCAGCGCGCCATGGAAGCTCACCACACCGTCCAGCTTCTCGCCGCGCCGTGCCGCGTCCAGTACCACCTTGCCGCCGAAGCAGTAACCTACGGCGCCCAGTTTGTGCTTGTTGACGTTCGGCTGCTTTTTCAGCAGTTCAAGGCCCGCGTCGAAGCGCGCGGCCGCCGCTGCCGGGTCCTTCAGCGCTTGGGCCATGAATGCCTGGGCATCCTGGGGGTGCTCGGTGTGCTTGCCGTCGCCGTACATGTCGATGGCCAGCGTTTTGTAGCCCAGTGCCGCCAGGTCACGGGCACGGCGCTTGGCGTAGTCGTTCAGCCCCCACCATTCATGCACCACGACGATGCCCGGGCGTTTGCCCTCCAGCGCATCGTCATAGGCGTAGTAGCCGACCAGGCGGTTGCCATCGTCGTCCTGGTAGGGGATCTCGCGGGTCACTACTGCCGCCTGGGCAAGAGCGGCGCTGCACATCAGGGTCAAAGCCAGCAGGGCACGCATGTTCACTACTCCTTGTTTTGCAAACGTATCGTTCAGCCCAGGTTCAGCCAGGGTTCAGCCGCGGTTCAGGGCGTTCTGCTTACTCTAGCTTCCAGACCGAAACAGCGCATTCAACTGGAGTACAACGCCATGAAAACCTTCAATACCCTGCTGGCCGCCATGGCCGTCTGTGCCGCCGGCATCACCACCGCCCAGGCCGCCGACGACAACTTCGCCAGCCTCACCTATGGCCAGACCAGCGACAAGGTCCGCAAGTCCGGGCTGCTGCAACGCAACACCGACCACCTGAACGCCGACGGCATCATCGGCAAGGATGACACCTGGGGCGTGCGCCTGGGCAAGATCAACGACCAAGGTCGCTACTACATGACCTACGACAATGTCTCGGGCGACCACAGCGGCCTGAAGCTGCGCCAGGAGAACCTGCTGGGCAGCTACGACCTGTTCCTGCCGGTAGGCGATACCACCAAACTGTTCGGTGGTGGCAGCCTGGGCATGACCAAGCTGACCCAGGACTCGCCAGGGGCCAGCCGTGATACCGACTATGGCTACGCGGTCGGCCTGCAGGCCGGCGTCATCCAGGAGATCACCGACCGGGCTTCGGTTGAGCTGGGTTACCGTTATCTGCGCACCAACGCAGCGACCGAGGTGGGAGCGAGCGGCGGGCCGAAAGAGGGTACCCTGCGCCTGACCAGCAGTGCTCAGACTTACCTGTCGGCGAACTACAAGTTCTGATCCGCGAGTCGAGTTATCCTTTACTGGCCTCGTCGCCGGCAAGCCGGCTCCCCCGGGTTCTCCACTGCTTTCAGGCGTGTGGAGCTTCCTGTAGGAGCCGGCTTGCCGGCGATGAGGCCGGCCCAGGCAATAATTGAAAGGAGCGTGACATGAAACTGCTGGTGGTAGAGGACGAAGCCCTGTTAAGGCACCACCTCTATACACGCCTGGGCGAAAGCGGCCATGTGGTCCAGGCTGTGGCTGACGCCGAAGAAGCGTTGTACCAGGCCGAACAATTCCACTTCGACCTGGCCGTGATCGACCTCGGCCTGCCCGGCATGAGCGGCCTGGAGCTGATCGGCCGCCTGCGTACCCAGGCCAAGACCTTTCCCATCCTGATTCTCACCGCCCGCGGCAACTGGCAGGACAAGGTCGAAGGCCTGGCCGCCGGTGCCGACGATTACCTGGTCAAGCCCTTCCAGTTCGAAGAGCTTGAGGCACGCCTCAATGCCCTGCTGCGCCGCTCCAGCGGCTTCACCCAGTCGACCATCGCCGCAGGCCCTTTGGTGCTGGACCTCAACCGCAAGCAGGCGACCCTCGATGAGCAGCCGCTGGCGCTGACCGCCTACGAGTACCGCATCCTTGAGTATCTGATGCGTCATCACCAGCAGGTGGTGGCCAAGGAGCGCCTGATGGAACAGTTGTATCCGGGCGATGAGGAGCGTGACCCCAACGTCATCGAGGTGCTGGTCGGCCGTCTGCGTCGCAAGCTCGAAGGTGAGCGCGGGTTCAAGCCGATCGACACTGTGCGTGGGCTCGGCTACCTGTTCACCGAGCGCTGCCGATGATTCGTTCGCTGCGGGTGCGCTTGATGCTCGCGGCAGCGGTGCTGGCAGTGCTGTTCATGCTGGCGCTGCTGCCCGCCCTGCAGAAGGCCTTCAGCCTGGCCTTGCAGGAATCGATCGAACAGCGCCTGGCTTCGGACGTGACCTCGCTGATTTCTTCGGCGCGCATCGAGCATGGCCAGTTGCAGATGCCCGCACTGCTGCCGGACGAGCGTTACAACCTGCCTTATACCGGTTTGCTCGGTTACATCTTCGACCGCGAAGGTAAGCTGGTCTGGCGCTCCCGCGCCACCGCCGACCAGCACATCAACTACCAGCCGCGCTACGATGGGCGCGGCAATGAATTCGCCCGCATGCACCAGGATGACGGCGAGGAATTCTTCGTCTATGACGTCGAAATCAAGCTGTTGGGTGGCCAGAGCGCCGCCTACAGCATCGTTGCCCTGCAGCCGGTGCGCGAGTACCAGCAAACCCTCGATGGCCTGCGTGAAAAGCTCTACTTAGGTTTTGGTGCGGCCCTGCTGGCGTTGCTGGCATTGCTCTGGGCCGGCCTGACCTGGGGCCTGCGTTCGTTGCGCCGGCTGAGCCGCGAGCTGGACGAGGTGGAGGCCGGTGCGCGCGATGGGCTAAGTGCCGAGCACCCGCGTGAGCTGTTACGCCTGACCGGCTCGCTCAACCGCCTGCTGCGCAGCGAGCGGGAACAGCGCCAGCGTTACCGTGACTCGCTGGGTGACCTGGCACACAGCCTCAAGACGCCGTTGGCGGTGCTGCAAGGCGTGGGGGAGAGCATGCAGCAGCGCGTCACCGAGCGCGAGCAGGCGCGGGTACTGCAGAGCCAGATCGAGCGCATGAGCCAGCAGATCGACTACCAGTTGCAGCGCGCCAGCCTGCGCAAGAGCGGCCTGGTGCGCCACAGCGTACAGTTGCTTGCGGTGCTGGACAGCCTGTGCAGCACCCTGGCCAAGGTGTACCGCGACAAGCGCGTCGAAGTGCTGCTTGAGGTGCCGGCGCAGGCACAAGTGCCGATGGAGCAGAGCGCGCTGCTCGAGTTGCTGGGCAACCTCCTGGAAAACGCCTTCCGGCTTAGCCTGGGGCTGGTGCGGGTGAGCTTGCAGGAAGCGCCCGGGCGGCAGACGTTGTGCATCGAAGATGACGGGCCGGGTGTGCCGGCGGATCAGCGTGAGCGGATTCTCGAACGGGGCGAGCGCCTGGACCGCCAGCATCCGGGGCAGGGGATTGGCCTTGCGGTGGTCAAAGATATCGTCGACAGCTATGACGCTGAACTGAGCCTGGGTGATTCGCCGCTGGGCGGGGCGGCATTCCGGATCACCTTTTATCTTGATTGATGTTCAGGCAGCCCCTGCCTCATCGCTCGCAACAAGCAGGGCGGATTCCCGCCAAGGTGCCTGTACAAATCCCGCCATCGGGCGGAAATCCGCCATCCTTTCTCAGGCAATTCGCCCTGTCGTTGGGCATTTTCCTCCAGCAAATACGGCCTTTGCACCCTTCATGGGCGTTTTGGCATCGCCCTTGCTATCTGACTTGGCAGAGGCCTGCCCAGGCAGCTCGAACACAACGACAAATCCCTCCGGGTGCAGGAGGGTTAGCGATTCAGGTGCCCCGACATCCTGGGAAGGGTGAAGCCGGCACACTTGAGGAAAAATTAGCCATGACGACACGTCAGCCGCTGTACAAGTCCCTGTATGTCCAGGTGATCGTTGCCATCACCATCGGCATCCTGCTCGGCCACTTCTATCCAGAAACCGGCGTCGCCCTCAAACCCTTGGGTGATGGTTTCGTCAAACTGATCAAGATGGTCATCGCGCCCATCATCTTCTGTACCGTGGTCAGCGGCATTGCCGGCATGCAGAGCATGAAGTCGGTCGGCAAGACCGGCGGCTACGCGCTTCTGTACTTCGAAATCGTTTCCACCATCGCCCTGATCATCGGCCTTGTCGTCGTCAACGTGGTCAAGCCGGGCGCTGGCATGCACATCGACGTCAGCACCCTGAACGCCAGCAGCGTGGCCGCTTACGCCGCCGCAGGTGCGCAGCAGACCACCATCGGCTTCCTGCTCAACATCATCCCCAATACCGTGGTAGGTGCCTTCGCTAATGGCGACATCCTGCAGGTACTGATGTTCTCGGTGGTCTTCGGCTTCGCCCTGCATCGCCTGGGCAGCTACGGCAAGCCATTGCTGGACCTGATCGATCGCTTTGCCCATGTCATGTTCAACATCATCAACATGATCATGAAGCTGGCCCCCGTCGGTGCCTTCGGTGCCATGGCCTTCACCATCGGCCAGTACGGCGTTGGCTCGCTGGTACAGCTGGGCTACCTGATGGCCTGCTTCTATATCACCTGCCTGCTGTTCGTGCTGGTGGTGCTGGGCGGTATCTGCCGCGCCCACGGCTTCAGCGTGCTCAAGCTGATCCGCTACATCCGTGAAGAGCTGCTGATCGTACTGGGTACCTCGTCCTCGGAATCTGCGCTGCCACGCATGCTGGCCAAGATGGAGCGCCTGGGTGCCAAGAAGTCGGTGGTTGGCCTGGTGATCCCGACCGGTTACTCGTTCAACCTGGACGGTACCTCGATCTACCTGACCATGGCCGCGGTGTTCATCGCCCAGGCCACCGACACCACCATGGACATCACCCACCAGATCACCCTGCTGCTGGTGCTGCTGGTGGCTTCCAAAGGTGCT
Organism: Pseudomonas sp. BNK-30; assembly: GCF_047456185.1. Lineage (NCBI taxonomy): Bacteria > Pseudomonadati > Pseudomonadota > Gammaproteobacteria > Pseudomonadales > Pseudomonadaceae > Pseudomonas > Pseudomonas sp. BNK-30. The sequence continues at coordinate 3,409,491 of NZ_CP179904.1, read as the reverse complement.
GCCGGCGTTACCGGTTCGGGCTTCATCGTCCTCGCCGCCACCCTGTCGGCTGTCGGCCACCTGCCGGTTGCCGGCCTGGCGCTGATCCTGGGTATCGACCGCTTCATGTCCGAAGCCCGCGCCCTGACCAACCTGGTGGGCAACGCCGTTGCTACCGTGGTGGTGGCCAAGTGGGTCAAGGAGATGGACAACGACAAGCTGGCGTCGGAGCTGGCCTCCGGTGGTGCGCCGCTGGCTGACACCCGCCCGACCGACGACCTGGGCGTGGCTGAAGGCGTGGCTCGTTGAGCCTGCTGCAGTAAAGCAAAAGGCGACCTTCGGGTCGCCTTTTTTGTGCCTGGTCTATCAGTGCGCTGGCTGTCATTCGACCCGAGTCTCACCGCTGTACACCAGCGTCTCCCTGCACCGCTTGCACAGATACCGCCGCCCCTGCCTCACCAGCTTGTGCCGCTGCGCGGTAAACGCAAACTCACCCTGTGGGCATGGGCAGCGATAGATGTACCGCGTCGCGACCCGCCGCTGCACTTCATAGTTGTGGCAGCGATTGGGCGGCAGTTCATACACCCCGCGCATGATCAACTGCCACTCTTCGCCATGGGCCTGGATGCGGTCCCCGAACAGTTGGTGAGCCACCAGGTGCGCCACTTCATGGGCCACGGTCTGGCGCAGGAAGTCTTCCTGGTTTTCGCGGTACAGCTGCAGGTTGAAGCGCAGCAGGTTCTCGTGCAGGTGGGCGACGCCCGCCTTCTGCCCGCGCAGCTTGAAGCTGACTTCCGGGCGCGGGAAGGGGCGCTTGAAAAAGGTTTCGGCTTGCTGGTAACAGGTTTCGACGCGTTGTTTGAGCAGCTCGGGCATGGCGGGGTAATTCTCCTGACCGGGCATTATGCCGCAAGCACCGGCAGGCTGCCGAGCCCACCGGTCAGCACACAGCCAAAAGCCGCCTTGCGGCGGCCTCCGGTTTGATGCCCCAGTGTTGGATCTAGGTGTTTTCCAAGCTAGTTGGTATAGACGGGCCCCACGCCCAGTCCCCAGATGATCACGGTCGCAGCCATGATCGCTACCAGTACCACCAGGCCCACTGCCAGCACCGAGCTGGAGAACAGGAAGCCTTCATCGGTCGGTATGTTCATGAATGTCGGCAAACCGACGTACAGCAGGTAAACGGTGTAGCAAATGGCCGCAGTCCCCACCAGCATGCCCAGCCACAGGTGCGGGTAAAGCGCTGCCAGGCCGCCGAGGAACAGCGGGGTGGCGGTGTAGGTGGCAAAGGCGATGCATTGCGCCATGGACGGGTTGGCGTCGTAGGTACGTGCCATCCAGTGAATGAAAGCGCCCATTACCGCGACCCCGGCGAGCATCGCCAGGTAGGACATGATGCTCATCCATAGTGCGCTTTCCATCGTCAACATTACCGCTGGCCGGTCGCCGATCACCCAGCCGACCTGGGTAGTGCCAATGAACGCCGAAACGGCGGGTATCGCCGCCAGGATCAGCGTGTGCGTCAGGTACATGTGGCTGATGCTTTCGTCTTCCCCGCGTATCTCCCGCCATTCCTGGTCAGGGTGGGTAAACAGCCCCACAACGTGATGAATCATGCCGGTCACTCCTCTCGTTGTTGCCAATCGCCCCCCAGATGGAGCGCAAGCGGCCCGAGGCCAGGGCACCGATGCAAGCGGTAATGTGGCCTTATGTCGCAGTATAGGAAGCCGTTACCTGCACAAACTGTGCTTTTTAGAGCAAATTGCGCTGTAAGGCGGGCTGCTGATTCCCTTGAAGTCTTTATCGGAATCCCTACAGGTGCGCGTGGTTTGTGCGTAAAATAGCCGGCTTTTGTCACACCTCGCGGATCCAAGCGCTATGGGCACCCTCTCGGTCAACCAGAACAAACTGCAAAAACGCCTGCGTCGTCTCGCCGGCGAAGCCATCACCGACTACAACATGATCGAGGATGGCGACAAGGTCATGGTCTGCCTGTCCGGCGGCAAGGACAGCTACACCATGCTCGACGTTCTGTTGCACCTGCAGAAGGTGGCACCGATCAAGTTCCAGATCGTCGCGGTGAACATGGACCAGAAGCAGCCGGGCTTCCCCGAGCATGTGCTGCCGGCCTACCTGAAAGAGCTGGGCGTCGAGTACCACATCGTCGAGAAGGACACCTACTCGGTGGTCAAGGAGCTGGTGCCCGAGGGCAAGACCACCTGTTCGCTGTGCTCGCGCCTGCGCCGTGGCACCCTGTACACCTTCGCTGACGAAATCGGCGCGACCAAGATGGCCCTTGGGCACCATCGCGACGATATCGTCGAGACCTTCTTCCTCAACATGTTCTTCAACGGCTCGCTCAAGGGCATGCCGCCCAAGCTGCGCGCCGACGACGGCCGTAACGTGGTGATCCGCCCGCTGGCGTACTGCAACGAGAAGGACATCCAGGCCTACTCGGACATGAAGGAATTCCCGATCATCCCGTGCAACCTGTGCGGTTCGCAGGAGAACCTGCAGCGCCAGGTGGTCAAGGACATGCTGGTGGAGTGGGAGCGCAAGCACCCAGGCCGTACCGAGAGCATCTTCCGCGCCCTGCAGAACGTTGCCCCGTCGCAGCTGGCCGACCGCAACCTGTTCGACTTCACCAGCCTCAAGATCGACGAAAGCGCCACCCCGCGTTTTCTCGATGTACTGAACATCTGAGCCCATGCGCGATTACCAGTGGTTGCATGAGTACTGCCTGAACCGCTTCGGCTCGGCCCAGGCCCTGGAGGCCTTCCTGCCGCAGCCGCGCACGCCGGCGCAGCTGCGCGACATCCGCAACGACCGCTACCTGTCGACCCTGGCCTTGCGCGTGTTCCGCGCCGGGCTCAAGCACAGCCTGGTAGATGCCAAATGGCCGGCGTTCGAGCAGGTGTTCTTCGGCTTCGACCCGGAGAAGGTCGTACTGATGGGCGCAGAGCACCTGGAGCGGTTGATGCAGGACGAGCGCATCATCCGCCACCTGGGCAAGCTCAAGAGCGTGCCGCGCAATGCGCAGATGATCCTGGATGTGGCGAAGGAGAAGGGCAGCTTTGGTGCGTTCATCGCCGATTGGCCGGTGACCGATATCGTCGGGTTGTGGAAATACCTGGCCAAGCATGGCAACCAGCTGGGCGGGCTGTCAGCGCCGCGCTTTTTGCGCATGGTTGGCAAGGACACGTTCATCCCCACCGATGACATGGCCGCTGCGCTGATTGCCCAGAAGGTGATCGACAAGCAGCCGACCAGCCAGCGCGACCTGGCGCTGGTACAGCAGGCGTTCAACCAGTGGCATGCCGAAAGCGGGCGGCCGCTGTGCCAGTTGTCGGTGATGCTGGCGCATACCGTCAACCATTGAAAAGCCCGGGGCTGCGATAGCAGCCCCCGGAATCAAAGCCCTTCGCCCGCCATGCGCCGTTCATGCTGGAATTTCCAGCGCACGAACAGCAGCCCGCTGACGAACAGCCCAAGGCTCAGCAGCACCTCAACCCAGCCGAACACTGCCCGCGCCGGGTCGAACGCTGCCAGCACCCCTTTGATGAAATAGATATTCACCACAAAGCAGGTCCAGGCATGCGCCCGGGCGCTGCCCAGCAACATGCCTGGCAGCAGCAACAGCAGTGGCACAAGCTCGATCGCCAGGATCACTTCGACCCGCGCCCCGTGCAGGTTGGCGAACCACAGGTTGTTCACCACCAGCAATGCGATCAGGCCAAAAAAGAACGCCAGGCTCAGGGCGCGTGTGAGGCGCAGGCGCGGTGCCAGCCACTCCAGTTGTGGCAACACCTTCGGCTTCTTAGCCACGCGAGGCCTCCAGGGCCTTGGCCGTGGTTGCCAGGCGTTGGCCCAGGGCGCGGCACAGGGTGATCTCGTGTTGATCCAGCTCGCGCTTGCCGTCTGCGCCGGCATGGTGGCTGGCGCCGTAAGGCGTGCCGCCGCCGCAGGTTTCGAGCAGCGCCGATTCGCTGTAGGGCAGGCCCATCACCAGCATGCCGTGGTGCATCAGTGGCAGCATCATCGACAGCAGGGTGGTTTCCTGGCCGCCATGCAGGCTGGCGGTGGAGGTGAAAACGCCAGCCGGCTTGCCGACCAGTTCACCACCCAGCCACAAACTGCTGGTGCCATCGAGGAAGTACTTGAGCGGTGCGGCCATGTTGCCGAAGCGGGTCGGGCTGCCCAGCACCAGGCCTGCGCAGTGGCGCAAGTCGTCCAGGGTGGCGTACAGCGCGCCGCTGGCCGGAATGTCCGGCGCCACGGCTTCGCACTCGGTGGAAATCGCCGGCACCGTGCGCAGGCGCGCTTCCATGCCGGCCAGCTCGATGCCGCGGGCGATATGCCGGGCCATTTCGCTGGTCGAGCCATGGCGGCTGTAATACAGCACCAGGATATAGGGCGCGCTCACGGCAGGATCTCCAGCACTTTCTCAGGTGGCCGGCCAATCACCGCCTTGTCACCGGCAACCAGGATCGGGCGCTCGATGAGCTTAGGGTGCTGCGCCATGGCGTCGATCAGTTGCGCATCGCTCAAGGCCGGGTTGGCCAGCTCGAGTGCCTTGTACTCGTCTTCACCGGTGCGCAGCAGTTGGCGCGGGCCGATGCCCAGCTTGCCGAGCAGAGCCTTGAGGGTGGCAGCGTCGGGCGGGGTTTCGAGGTAGCGCACGATGGTCGGTGCCAGGCCGCGCTGTTCGAGCAGTTCCAGTGCGCCGCGGGATTTCGAGCAGCGCGGGTTATGATAGAGCGTCAAGTCAGTCATGTCGGGTCGCATCCAGCTGGGTGTGGCGGCTATTCTAACCGCAGGAACTGACCCATTCGCTTGAAACTTCGAGAAGGATTGACCCATGGCAAGGCGTTTGGCAGCAGCATTGGCCATTACTGCAGGCCTTTTGCTAGGTGGCTGCGGTGCCGACTACGGCGTGGACCAGCACGGCAACACGGTGAAGGCCGAGCAGATCGACGGGCACTGGCTGGTGCTCAACTATTGGGCTGAATGGTGCGGCCCGTGCCGTACCGAGGTGCCTGAACTGAACACTGCGGCCAAGCAGTGGGCGGCCGATGGCATCAAGGTGGTGGGGGTGAACTTCGATGGCCTGCAGGGGCAGGAGCTGAAGCAGGCGGCCGATACCTTGGGCATCGGCTTTACCGTGCTGGCGCAAGATCCGGCCGAGCGCTATGACCTGCCACGCAGCGAAGCGTTGCCGGTGACCTACATCATCGATGACAAGGGCAAGGTGCGCGAGCAGCTGCTGGGTGAGCAGACCCTGGAAGGGCTGCAAGCCAAGATCAAGGCGCTCAAGGGGGCTTGAAAGCTGCAAGCTGCAAGCTACAAGAAAAAGCTGGCCGTGCACCGATCCGCCTTTTCTTGCAGCTTGCGGCTTGAAGCTAGCCCTCCTCAGGCCAGAACCGCAGCGGCTTGCCCTCGGCCGGCCAGAAGCGCATCTGCTCGATGGGCGATACATCCCAGCGCTGCACCGTCTCCAGCGCCTGCAGGAAGCGCTTTTCCTGCTCCATCAACGCCGGCGCGCACAGCTTGCGGGTTTTGCCGACCTTGCCGAAGCTCAGGTGCTCACCGTCCAGCGTGTACGGTGCAAACCAATGGTTGCAGCCCGCATTGCCATAGGCCCGGCCATCGCTGGCCAGCGTCAGTGTCAGGTGGCTGTAGTCGATCAGCGGCCGCTCGCCGATCCACTCCAGCACATAGCTGCGTTCCAGTTGCAGCTTCGAGGGTTCGGCGGCGCAGCCGAGCAGGCCGGTGGCAATCAGGGCGCCGGTCAGCAGATTCTTCACTCGGCGCTCTCCTGGCAACGCGGGCACACGTGCTTGTCGCCACGGCTGGCCCAGCCCAGCTCGGCGATGCGCGCAGTAGCAGCCGGCTGGCGGGCTTTCTTGCCAAGCTTTGCGTCCACGGCGAACTCGAAGTCCAGCACGGCATCGCAGCTGTCGCATTCAGCCTGCCAGTTAAGGATTTCCAGCTCGTTGAACAGCGGGCCGCTGGCCACGGCCACCCACTGGCCACGCGGGTTGATCAGGTGGCGCACGCTCTCGACGGTCAGGCGCATGGACAAGTCCTTGCTGCCCTTGAGGGTGACCAGCAGGGTGTCGCCCTTGTGCATCGAGCCACCGTTGCCGGTCACCTGGTAGCGGCCCGGTACCAGGGCGCGGCACTCGATCAAGGTGTGTTGCGGGTTGAAAAGGGTGTAGCGGAAATCGTGCTCGACCATGGGTCCTCCAGAAATGCCGCGTATCCTAGCATCAACCTGTGACCAGATTCTGCGCATTACCCGCCGCCCAGCGGTTGATGTTGTCCAGCGTGGTCGCGGCAATGGCGTCCAGCGCTTCGCGGGTCAGGAACGCCTGGTGCGCAGTGACGATCACGTTGGGAAACGTCAGCAGCCGCGCCAGCACATCATCCTGCAACGGCAGGTCGGAACGGTCCTCGAAGAACAGCTGGGCTTCTTCTTCATACACATCCAGCCCCAGGTACCCGAGCTGGCCGCTTTTCAAGGCGTCGATCAGTGCCGGAGTGTCGACCAGCGCACCACGACCGGTGTTGATCAGCATGGCGCCGGGCTGCAACTGGGCCAGGCTTTGCGGGTTGACCAAGTGCCGGGTGTGCTCGGTGAGCGGGCAATGCAGGCTGATGATCCGCGCCTCGCGCAGCAGTTCTGGCAACTCGACGTAGCGTGCCCCCAGCGCCAGCAGCTCAGGGTTGGGGTAGGGGTCGTAAGCCAGCAACTGGCAACCGAAGCCAGCCATGATCCGGGCGAAGGCGGCGCCGATCTGGCCGGTACCGACCACGCCGACGGTCTTGCCGTGCAGGTCGAAGCCGGTCAGGCCATGCAGGGTGAAGTCACCTTCGCGGGTACGGTTGTAGGCCCGGTGCAGGCGCCGGTTGAGCGCCAGGATCAGCGCCACGGCATGTTCGGCCACGGCATGCGGTGAATACGCGGGCACGCGCACCACTGCCAGGCCCAGGGCTTGGGCGGCGGCCAGGTCCACATGGTTGTAGCCGGCCGAACGCAGGGCGATCAGGCGCGTCCCGCCAGCGGCCAGGCGTTGCAGTACCTGCGCGTCGAGCTCATCGTTGATGAACGCGCAGACCACCTCGAAACCCTGAGCCAGGGCTGCGGTGTCGAGGGTCAGGCGGGCGGGCTGGAAGTGCAGCTCCAGGGCGCTATCGCAAGTGGCCCGCGTGAAGCTTTCCTGGTCATAGTGCTGGCTGCTGAACAACAGGGCGCGCATGGTCGGGCTTCCTTTATCGTGGTTGGGGGATTGTAGCCACCCGGGCGTGCAGGGAAGTTGATCTGCACCGGCCTCATCGAGGGCTTGCCGGCGATGAGGCCCTGAAGGTCAGGCGTTCTGGCGTGCCTGCTCCGCCAGCCGGACAATTGCGCCATCCAGCTCGTCGAGCGCCTGCTGGGCTTGCGGATGCTCCTGTTTAAGCAAGGTCTCGCTGCGCTGGCAGGCTGCACGCAACTGCGGCACGCCGCAATAGCGCGAGGCACCGTTGAGCCGATGCACCTGCTCGATCAGTGCGCCGTGATCGTCGCCCTCCCGTGCAGCACGAATGGCTTCACGGTCCGATGCCAGCGATGCCAGCAGCATGGTCAGCATGTCTGCCGCCAGATCCGGCTTGCCTGCCGCCAGGCGCAAGCCTTCCTCAGGGTCGAGCACCGGTAGATCCTGGCCCTCGGCCTGCTGTTCGTCCAGGCGCTCCAGTGGCCCGACACCCAGGCTCAGGCCGGTCCATTTCATCACCACCTGGGCCAGCTGGCGCTCGCTGATCGGTTTGGTCAGGTAGTCGTCCATGCCGCTGTGCAGCAGTGCACGTTTCTCGTTGGCCATGGCGTGAGCGGTAAGGGCGACGATCGGCAGCGGGCTGCCGCTCTGGGTGTTTTCCCACAAGCGGATCTGCTCGGTGCAGGCACGGCCATCCATGCCTGGCATCTGCACGTCCATCAGCACCAGGTCGAAGTGTTCGCTCTGCACCGCCTGCACCGCAGCATGGCCGTTGTCGAGCGCCAGCACATCGGCGCCGAGATCTTCCAGCAGGGTCTGTACCAGCAGCAGGTTGGCCGCATTGTCGTCGACGCAGAGGATTTTCGGCTGGCGCTGGCCGCGCGTTGGCGGGGCCGGTTCGCCCCGCGTGCGGCGCGGTTGCAGCAGCTCCAGCAGCAGGCGGCGCAGCTTGCGCGTGCAGGTCGGTTTGGACAGCAGTTGGCCGTGGCCGTTAGGCAGGTGAGGGTGGTACAGCGCTTGCTCGGTAGTCGGGCAAAGTACCACGCAATGGCAGTGGTAGCGCTCCAGTTGCTGGTGGTACTGGCCCAGCTGTTCGGGCGTGAGATTGCCCAGGTTGGCACCCAGCACCGCGAAATCGAAGGGCATCCCAGCCTGCAAGCCAGCCTGTACACCCTGCAGCAATTGCTCATAGGACGCGAACAGGCTGACGCTCAGGCCGCAATCCTGCAACTGGTGCTCCAGGGCCTGGCGTGCCAGGTCATGCCCGTCGACGATCGCCGCGCGCCGCCCCAGCAGCGGCTGCGACGACTGCGCCTCGCTGTCGTCGTGGGCCTTGGGCAGGCTCAGGCTGATCCAGAACTGCGAACCCTCGCCCGGTGTGCTGTCGACCCCGATCTCGCCGCCCATCTGCTCGATCAGGCGCTTGGAGATCACCAGCCCCAGGCCGGTGCCGCCCGGCTGGCGGGCCAGCGAATTGTCGGCCTGGCTGAACGCCTGGAACAACGTGCGCACATCCTGAGGCGACAGGCCAATACCGGTGTCCTGCACGCTGATGCGCAGCTGCGCGCTGTCTTGCTGCTCGTCCTCGAGCATCGCCCGCACGACGATGGTGCCCTCGCGGGTGAACTTGATGGCATTGCTCACCAGGTTGGTGAGGATCTGCTTGAGCCGCAGCGGGTCGCCTACCAGCGATGACGGGGTGTCGCGGTAGATCAGGCTGAGCAGTTCCAGCTGCTTGGCGTGGGCGGCGGGCGCCAGGATGGTGAGGGTGTCCTGGACCAGGTCGCGCAGGTTGAACGGAATGCTGTCGAGCACCAGCTTGCCGGCCTCGATCTTGGAAAAGTCGAGGATCTCGTTGATGATCCCCAACAGGTTGTCGGCCGATTTTTCGATGGTGCCCAGGTAGTCCAGCTGGCGCGGGGTCAGCTCGCTTTTCTGCAGCAGGTGGGTGAAGCCGAGGATACCGTTGAGCGGGGTGCGGATCTCGTGGCTCATGTTGGCCAGGAATTCAGACTTGATGCGGCTCGCCTCCAGGGCCTCCTTGCGCGCCATGTCCAGCTCGATGTTCTGGATCTCGATGGTTTCCAGGTTCTGGCGGACATCCTCGGTGGCCTGATCGATACTGTGCTGCAGCTCTTCATGGGCACTGTGCAGGGTTTCTGCCATGCGGTTGATGCCCCGGGCCAGTTCGTCCAGCTCGTGGCTGCCCATGGCCGGCAGACGTTCTTCGAGGTGGCCGTCCTTGAGCTGGTTGACTGCATGCTTGATGCGCGCGATCGGGTCATTGATGGTGCGGCTCATGCGCATCGCCAACAGGCCGCTGAGCACCAGGCAAGCGAGTATCAGCAGCATGCTGGTGAACAGGTTGCGGTAGCCGCGCAGCAACATGCCGTCGTGCGACAGCTCGATCTCGACCCAACCCAGCAGGCGCTCGGCTTCGGCCGGGACGGCCTCGGTGGCCAGGTCGCGGTGGTGGCCGAACACCGGCATCAGGTAGCGTGTGGCATCGTTGCCGCTGCGCTCCAACAGTTGAGTGCCCGTGCCGCCGCTGGGTGGCCGGTTGATCATGGTGGGGCCGGCGTGGGCCAGGCGGGAGCGGTCCGGGGCGAGGAAGGCCACTGCACGGACGTCGGCTTGCTCAAGGGTTTGCGCGGCAATCCGCTCCAGCTGCGCAGGCGTCTGCCGGGCCATGGCGGGCGCGGCCAGGGGGGCCAGTTGTTCGGCAATCATCTTGCCGCGTTGCAGCAGTTGAGTGCGCAACTGGTCTTGCTGCAGCCACGTGAAATAGCTGCCCAGCACCAGAGCCATCAAGCTGGCAGGCAGCACGGCCAGCAGCAGTACCCGGCTTCTGATTCCCAAACGATCGAGCACACTCGCCTCCTGTGATGTGCCTGGACGCCGTTACCGGGGTAACGGACCAAAGCGGAAAGTTACTCCGCCTGCCTGCCTAATGCACCCTTTATATGGCTGTTTTCACCCAGCCGGCGGGCGTTGATCGCAGGACGGTTGCCTATGGCGTACGCATGCTCAATAATCGCGCAATTGAGAATATGTGGCAGTTGCCAATGAATCCCGTAACTATTAATGCTTCCAGCATCCTCGCCATCGAGGATGATCCGGTGTTGGGTGCCTATCTGCACGAAGAACTGCAGCGAGGCGGCTTTGAGGTGACCTGGTGCCGCAACGGCCTGGAAGGTTTGGAAACCGCTGGTCGCCAAGCCTTCGACGTGGTCCTGATGGATATCCTGCTGCCTGGGCTCAACGGCCTGGATGCCCTGGCCCAGTTGCGTCGACGCAGCGCCACGCCGGTTATCCTGATGTCGGCGTTGGGTGCTGAGGCCGACCGTATCAATGGCTTCCAGCGCGGTGCCGACGACTACCTGCCCAAGCCTTTCAGCATGGTCGAGCTGCAGGTGCGCATCGAGGCCATCCTGCGCCGCGTTGCCCTCGAGCGTCGTCACCAGCCGCCATCGGGTGTTGCCTGTGGCGAGCTGTGGTTCGACGAGACCCTTTGCGATGTCAGCTTCGGCGGCCGCCAGGCAGGCCTTACCCCTAGCGAGTATCGCCTGTTCGAAATCCTCAACCGCAACGTCGACGAGGTGCTGAGCAAGCCTTTTCTCTACCAGCAGGTGCTGCAACGGGGTTATTCGCGGCATGACCGCAGCCTGGACATGCATGTCAGCCAGATCCGCCGCAAGCTCAAGGGCATCGGCTACCAGGACCGGCAGATCCGCACCGTGTGGGGCAAGGGCTACGTGCTCAGTGCCGGCGAAGCGGAGTAGGCCATGCTGGACCGCCACTCGCTGTTCTGGAAGCTGGCCATCCTGCTGGTGGGCTTCTGCCTGCTGATGATCGGCCTGAGTTACACCTGGGGCCGCCATATGGAAACCCAGAATGCCTTTCTCGATGAGCCTGCCCGGCAAGTGCTGCGCAGCTATGCCGGCGAGGCCGAGCAGGCGTGGCGCAGCGGTGGCCGCAGCGGGCTGGACCAATGGGTTGCGGCCATGCACCAGCGTGAACGTGGCTGGATAGGCGTGCTCGACATCAATCTGCAACCGCTCGCCAGCGCCACGCTCGGCCCCGATGTCATGCACCGGCTCACGCGCCTGCGCGGTGTCGACTGGCCCATGAGCCGGCGCAGTACCGACCAGCCCTGGCTGCGCATACCGTTCCCGGGGGCGCCGGAGCATGGCATGCTGGTGATGGAGCTGCCCGAGCGTTTCAACCCTGGCCAGTACCGGGTGCTGTGGCGGGTGTTGACCAACGGTGTCATTCCAGGGTTGTTCACCTTGCTGCTGTGCGTCGGCCTGTACCGCATGCTGATCGTGCCGCTCAACCAGTTGCGCGAGCAGGCCAATGCCTGGCGTGCCGACCAGCTCTCGGCACGGCTGGATTCGCGCACCATCGCCCGGCATGACGAACTGGGCGAGCTTGCCCGCGCCTTTGACCAGATGGCCGAACGGCTGCAGGGCACGGTGGCGATGCAACAGCAGTTGCTGCGTGATCTGTCCCATGAAATGCGCACACCGTTGAGCCGGTTGCGCGTGGCCTGCGACGGTGAAACCGACCTGCAGCGCCTGCGCGAGCGGCTGGGGCGCGAGGTGGATTGCATGCAGCAGTTGGTCGAGGACACCTTGCAGCTTGCCTGGCAGGATGCCGAGCGTGCGCCGATGAACCTTGAGCCGATCCAGGTGCAGGCCCTGTGGGACCTGCTGGCAGAGGATGCCAGTTACGAAAGCGGCTGGTCGCCCGAGCGTTTGCGCTGCGAGCTGCCAGTCGACTGCTGGGTGCAGGGCAATCTGAATTATCTGGCCCAGGCCCTGGAAAACATGCTGCGCAACGCCATCCGCCACTCCCCGGAAAACGGCCTGGTGTACTTGGCCGGGCAGCGTGAAGGTGGCTATTGGCACCTGTGGCTGGAAGATCAAGGCGGTGGAGTGGCTAACGAGGATCTGGAGCGAATCTTTGCCCCCTTCACCCGGCTCGATGGCTCGCGCCCTGGTGACGGCGGTTTCGGCCTGGGCCTGAGCATCGCCCGCAGTGCGATTCAGCGCCAGGGCGGAACCCTGTGGGCAGAAAACGGCAAACGCGGCTTGAAGCTCTGCATGCGCTTGCCGCTACACCTGCCCGCCCCCTCGCGGGAACCCCCGCAGCCACAGGCGCTAGCTACAGCTTGAAGCTTGAAGTTTGCCGCTTATAGCTTGTAGCTATACCCACCACAGATTGCGTGATATGGCCGCGAACGGTTTGCCGGTATGATAGGCGCCCCTGCCGTCCGGATTGTGAAATACACCATGACCTTGCAGTACCCAACCATCGCCGATTGCGTCGGCAATACGCCCCTGGTTCGCCTGCAGCGCATCGCTGGAGAAACCAGCAATACCCTCCTGCTCAAGCTCGAAGGTAACAATCCGGCAGGCTCCGTGAAGGACCGCCCGGCCCTGTCGATGATCGCCCGCGCCGAACTGCGCGGTCAGATCAAGCCCGGCGACACCCTGATCGAAGCCACCTCCGGCAATACCGGTATTGCCCTGGCCATGGCGGCAGCGATCAAGGGCTACAAGATGATCCTGATCATGCCCGACAACTCCACCGCAGAGCGCAAGGCAGCGATGACCGCCTACGGTGCCGAGTTGATCCTTGTGACCAAGGAAGAGGGGATGGAAGGCGCTCGCGACCTGGCCGAGAAGCTGCAGGCCGAAGGTCGCGGCCTGGTTCTGGACCAGTTCGCCAACGGCGACAACCCGATTGCCCACTACAACAGCACCGGCCCGGAAATCTGGCAGCAGACCCAGGGCACCATCACCCATTTCGTCAGTTCCATGGGCACCACCGGCACCATCATGGGCTGCTCGCAGTACCTCAAGGAGCAGAACCCGGCGGTGCAGATCGTTGGCCTGCAACCGATGGAAGGCTCGGCCATTCCGGGCATCCGCCGCTGGCCCGAGCAGTACCTGCCGAAAATCTTCGATGCCACCCGCGTTGACCGCGTCATGGACATGTCCCAGCACGAAGCTGAGGACACCATGCGCCGCCTTGCCCGTGAAGAGGGCATTTTCTGCGGCGTGTCTTCCGGTGGTGCAGTGGCAGCCATGCTGCGCCTGTCCCGTGAAGTGGAAAACGCGGTAATGGTCGCGATCATTTGCGACCGTGGCGACCGTTACCTGTCCACCGGCCTGTTCGACCCGAGCTAAATGTCCAGAAAGAAAACCAACAGCGGCCTGCGCTTTCAGCCGGCCGGCGGTAACCGCACGCCCCAGGTCCCTGTGGGCAAAAAGCAGCGCCTGGAGATCGAGCGCCTGGCCGGTGACGGCCGCGGCATCGCTTTTTGCGACGGGCGCACCTGGTTCGTCAGCGGCGCCCTGGCCGGTGAAGCGGTCGAGGCACGCGTGCTCAATGCCCGTGGCAAGGTAGTCGAGGCGCGCCTGGAGCGTGTGCTGCAGGCCAGCCCCGAGCGCCGCCAGGCGCCGTGCCGCCATTACGAGCGGTGTGGCGGCTGCAACTTGCAGCACCTGCCGCATGAGGCGCAGCTGGCGCTCAAGCAGCGTACCTTGGCCGAACAGCTGCAACGGGTTGCCGGTGTGCAACCGCAAGAATGGGCGGCGCCATTGAGCGGGCCGGAATTCGGCTATCGGCGGCGGGCGCGTGTGGCGGTGCGCTGGGATGTCAAAGCGCGTCAGCTGGAGGTAGGGTTCCGTGCCGAGGCCAGCCAGGACATCGTCGCCATCGACGACTGCGCCGTGCTGGTACAGCCTTTGCAGTCGATTCTGCGGCATCTGCCGACCGTGCTGCGTTCGTTGGGCAAGCCCCAGGCCATCGGCCACGTCGAGCTGTTCAGCGGCACGGCCGAAGCGCTGCTGGTACGCCACGTGGCGCCGCTGCCGGCCGATGACCTGGCGCGTCTGCAGGCATTCTGCAGCGAGGCCAAGGCGCAGCTGTGGCTGCAGGGTGAAGGTGAACCGGTGCCGGTGGATGCTGGCGCGAAGCTGGGCTTCACCTTGCAGCCTTGGCAGTTGGAGCTGGCCTGGCGCCCGGGTGATTTCGTTCAGGTCAACGCCCAGGTCAATACCGCAATGATCGAGCAGGCTCTGGCCTGGCTCGCTCCGCAGGCCGACGAGCGAGTGCTCGACCTGTTCTGTGGCCTGGGCAATTTCGCCCTGCCGCTGGCCCGCCAGGCGCGGGAAGTGGTGGCGGTCGAGGGTGTGCAGGCCATGGTCGATCGGGCTGCGGCCAATGCCCGAGACAACAATGTGCATAACGCACGGTTTTTTCAGGCCGATTTATCCCAGCCTTTGGCAGGCGCCGGATGGGCCGCCGAGGGCTTTTCTGCGGTACTCTTGGATCCACCGCGCGACGGTGCTTTCGAGGTGGTGCAAGGCATCGCACGCCTCAGGGCCAAGCGACTGGTTTATGTATCATGCAACCCGGCCACGCTGGCGCGAGACGCCCAGGTGCTGGTCGGCCAAGGGTACCGGTTAAAAAGGGCCGGGATTCTCGACATGTTTCCTCAGACGGCGCATGTCGAGGCCATGGCGTTATTCGAAGCGGGCTAGCAGGCTGGCCCCTTGGTGCGGTTCCCATGGACTGGGAGCCGTACGGTGATAGCCAGCGCTCCGAGTGGTGCGCTGTATGGAAAGGTAAAACAAAGATGGTACAGGTGAGAGTGCACCAGCCGGTCAATACGGACGGCAGTATCAATCTCGAAGCATGGCTGGATCATGTGGTGAGCGTCGATTCGGCACTGGATCGCGCGGCACTCGAAGAGGCCTGCGAGTTCACCCAGGAAATCGAGAAAAAGGGCAACCCGGCCAAGCATTCCTGGGCCGATGGTACCTCCAGTTTCCAGGCCGGCCTGGAAATTGCCGAAATCCTCGCCGACCTCAAGCTCGACCAGGATTCGCTGGTGGCGGCGGTGATCTACCGCTCCGTGCGCGAGGGCAAGGTGACCCTGGCCGAGGTCGGGCAGCGTTTTGGCCCGGTAGTGTCCAAGCTGATCGACGGCGTGCTGCGCATGGCTGCCATCAGTGCCAGCCTCAGCCCGCGCCAGTCACTGGTGCTGGGCTCGCAGGCGCAGGTCGAGAACCTGCGCAAGATGCTGGTGGCGATGGTCGACGATGTGCGCGTGGCGCTGATCAAGCTCGCCGAGCGTACCTGCGCGATCCGTGCGGTGAAGTCCGCCGATGACGAGAAGCGTCTGCGTGTGGCGCGTGAGGTGTTCGACATCTATGCGCCGCTGGCCCATCGTCTGGGCATCGGCCACATCAAGTGGGAGCTGGAAGACCTGTCCTTCCGCTACCTGGAACCCGATCAGTACAAGCAGATCGCCAAGCTTTTGCACGAGCGCCGGCTGGACCGTGAGCGCTTCATCAGTGATGTGATGAACCAGTTGCAAAACGAACTGCTGGCCACCGGGGTCAACGCCGACATCAGTGGGCGGGCGAAACACATCTATTCGATCTGGCGCAAGATGCAGCGCAAAGGCCTGGAGTTCAGCCAGATCTACGACGTACGTGCGGTGCGCGTACTGGTACCGGAAGTGCGCGACTGCTATACCGCGCTGGGTATCGTCCACACCTTGTGGCGGCACATTCCCAAAGAGTTCGACGACTACATCGCCAACCCCAAGGAGAACGGCTACCGCTCGCTTCACACCGCCGTGATCGGCCCCGAGGGCAAGGTACTGGAAGTGCAGATCCGTACCCACGGCATGCACGAAGAGGCCGAACTTGGCGTCTGCGCCCACTGGCGCTACAAGGGCACCGACGTCAAGCCCAGCTCCAACCACTACGAAGAAAAGATCTCCTGGCTGCGTCAGGTGCTCGAATGGCATGAGGAACTGGGCGACATCGGTGGCCTGGCCGAGCAGTTGCGGGTCGATATCGAGCCGGACCGGGTCTATGTATTCACCCCCGACGGCCATGCCATCGACCTGCCCAAGGGCGCCACGCCGCTGGACTTCGCCTACCGCGTGCACACCGAGATCGGCCACAACTGCCGTGGCGCCAAGATCAACGGGCGCATCGTGCCGCTCAACTACAGCCTGCAGACCGGCGAGCAGGTGGAGATCATCACCAGCAAGCACGGCAACCCGAGCCGTGACTGGCTGAACTCCAACCTGGGGTACGTCACCACTTCGCGGGCCCGGGCCAAGATCGTCCACTGGTTCAAGCTGCAGGCCCGCGATCAGAACGTCGCCGCCGGCAAGACGTTGCTCGAGCGCGAGCTCAGCCGCCTGGGCCTGCCGCAGGTAGACTTCGAACGCCTGGCCGAGAAGACCAACGTCAAGACCGCCGAGGACATGTTCGCCTCGCTCGGTGCCGGTGACCTGCGCCTGGCGCATTTGGTCAACGCTGCCCAGCAGTTGCTCGAACCCGAGCGTATCGAGCAGATCGAGCTGGTACCGCGCAAGCCTACCGGCCCGCGCACTGGCAAGCGTGGCGACATTCAGATCCAAGGCGTCGGCAACCTGCTCACGCAGATGGCCGGCTGCTGCCAGCCGCTGCCGGGCGATGCCATCGTCGGCTACATCACCCAGGGCCGCGGCGTGAGCATTCACCGCCAGGACTGTGCCTCGGTGCTGCAGTTGGCAGGGCGTGAGCCGGAGCGCATGATCCAGGTCAGTTGGGGGCCGATACCGGTGCAGACCTACCCGGTCGATATCGTTATCCGTGCCTACGACCGCCCAGGTTTGCTGCGTGACGTGTCGCAGGTGCTGCTCAACGAGAAGATCAACGTGCTGGCGGTCAACACCCGCTCGAACAAGGAAGACAACACCGCGCTGATGTCGCTGACCATCGAGATCCCGGGCCTGGATGCGCTGGGGCGTCTGCTGGGCAGGATTTCGCAGTTGCCGAACATCATCGAGACGCGGCGTAATCGTACCCCTTGAAACTGCGGTGGCTTCTCGTGGGCTTGCCCGCGACGAAGTCACCGCCGAAGGACCTGCTTACATGACCTATTCCCTCGAAGACCTGCTGCACCTCATGGCCCGGCTGCGCGACCCGCAGTACGGTTGCCCGTGGGACCTCAAGCAGAACTACGCCAGCATCGTGGCGCACACCATCGAAGAGGCCTATGAGGTTGCCGACACCATCGAGCGCGGGGATTTCGAGCACCTGCAGGGCGAACTCGGTGATCTGCTGTTCCAGGTGGTCTACTACAGCCAGCTGGCCCGGGAGGAGGGGCGTTTCGAGTTCGACGGTGTGGTCGATGCCATTACCCGCAAGCTGATCCGCCGTCACCCCCATGTATTTCCCACCGGTGAGTTGTACGCACCGCTGGACACGCCTAGCCTGAGCGAGGCCCAGGTCAAGTCACGCTGGGAAGAAATCAAGGCCCAGGAGCGCGCCGAGAAAAGCGAGCCCGAACAGCTGTCGCTGCTCGATGATGTGCCAGCTGCACTGCCTGCCCTGTCGCGGGCGGCCAAACTGCAAAAGCGTGCCGCCACCGTCGGTTTCGACTGGCCAGACGCCTTGCCGGTGCTGGACAAGGTCCGCGAGGAGCTCGACGAAGTGCTGCAGGCCATGGCCGACGGTGATGCCGAGGCCCTCGAGGATGAAGTCGGCGACCTGCTGTTCGCCGCCGTCAACCTGGCCCGCCATCTCAAGCAAGACCCGGAAAACGCACTGCGTCGCGCCAACCGCAAGTTCGAACGGCGTTTTCGCTTTATCGAACAGGCATTGCGCGACAGCGGTCGCCCCATCGAATCGTGTAACCTTGACGAACTGGACGCCCTTTGGGGGGAAGCCAAACGTCAGGAAAAGAACCTGCCCAGCTGCGGCTGAGTGGCTGAATAAGTGAGTGAACATCCATGAGTCTTTCCCTTCGCGATCAATTGCTCAAGGCCGGCCTGGTCAACCAGAAGCAGGTCTCTCAGGCCAACAAGGCCCAAAAGAAACAGAAACGCCTGGAGCACAAGGGCCAGGTCGAAGTCGACGATACCCAGCAGCGCCTGGCCAAGGAAGCCATGGCCGAGAAGGCCAAGCGTGACCAGGAACTGAACCGTCAGCAGCAGGAAAAGGCCGAACAGAAGGCCCGTGCCGCGCAGATCAAGCAGTTGATCGAGGCGACTCGCCTGCCCAAGCTCACCACCGAGGACTACTACAACTTCGTCGACGACAAGAAGGTCAAACGCATTGCGGTGAACGCCCTGATGCGCAGCAAGCTGAGCAATGGCGCGCTGGCGATCGTGTCGTTTGGTGGGGGGTACGAAGTCATCCCTCGCGAGGCAGCGGTGAAGATCCAGGAGCGCGACCCCCATCGCATCCTGCTGCTCAACACCCATGTCGAGGAAGCGGATGAGGACGATCCGTACGCTGCGTACAAGATCCCTGACGACTTGATGTGGTAAGCATGAAAACCCCCGCCTAAGCGGTAACGCCTATTGGGGCTGCTTCGCAGCCCCATCGCCGACAGGTACAGCACAAACCTGCGCGGTACCTGTAGGAGCCGGCATGCTGGCGATGGGCCGCAAAGCGGCCCCAAATCAAAAGACTGTGTGGGTCATTGCGTAGCGCGCTGGTTTTCCAGCACTTCAAGCTCTGCCCGGTATTGGTGGGCTTCGTGTTCGTTATGGAACATCCCGACCAATTCACCTTGCTGGTGCACATCCCAGATCCGCACGCCAGCGGCCAGGCCTTCGTGGGACATTTTCGATTCGTCGCGTTCGGTTACTTGGACTGTCATCGTTAAACTCCACTGCTCAGTTGGTTGCGACATAATGTCGCGCACTTCTTTTATAGAGTTTGTTAGCTGCCTAAGTAAATAAAATGACCATGAAACAAGTTTCATGTGGCCCAGGCAAAAAGAAGCCCCGCACAGGGCGGGGCTACGGATCTTGCGGGCTGCGGCTTAGTTGCCTTTGACCGACTTGCCGTCGACCGTACCATCCTGCAGCACGATCACATACTCCTTGCCATCGGTCTCGACCTGGCGCAGTTGTACCAGCAGGTAGTCCCAGTCCTTGGCGAACCACAGCTCGGTGATGCGCTTGCTCTGGCTCGGGTCGCGCACGCGCTCGACCTTGACCGCCTCGACCTGGCCAGTCTTGGTGGTGACCTTTTCGGTACCCAGCACGCGGAAATCGTAGGTGTCGATCTCGTCACCATCGACCACCTGGTAGGTCATGCTTTTCTTGCCGGCGGCCACATCATGCTGCAGCGCCAGCTGATAGGAGGACTTGTCCAGCACGCCGCGGTTGAGCGGCAGGCTGACGGCATCGCCCCGATCGCTGCCGGTGACTTTCTTGCCGTTCCAGTCGAAGGTGAGGTCGACTTTCTTGGCTTTGCCCAGGCCGCCACGCTCGAAGTGATACTTCTGCGGCAGCAGGGTGTCGTTGTCCATGCGCAGGGTGCTTTGCTCGGTCAGGCTGGCGATCATCATGGAAGCCTTGAAATTAAGGTCCCAGGTACCGTTGGCATTTTTGACCAGGCTGCGCTCGGCAGTGCCGCTCATGGGGAGTTGCTTCCAGTCGGCGGTGTAGCTGGCCGAGAAGGGTTTCAAGTCGGCTGCCTGGAGGGGCAGGGCGAGCACGGCGAGAGCCAAGAGCAGGGCGCGACGCATAAATTCTCCTAGGGTCGGATCAAATGGCCACTGGCCGGCAGTGGCTGGCCGTCCAGTAATGCACCCTGTTCGCCCAGGCGCAAGCGCCCCTCGGCAAACCAGTGCACTGCCAGCGGGTAGATCTGGTGTTCCTGTTGGTGTACCCGCTGGGCCAGGCTTTCGGCGCTATCGCCTGACACTACCGGTACCACAGCCTGTACGACCAGAGGGCCGCCATCGAGTTCCTCGGTGACGAAGTGTACGCTGCAGCCGTGCTCGGCGTCGCCTGCCTCCAGGGCCCGTCGGTGAGTATGCAGGCCCTTGTATTTGGGCAGCAGCGACGGGTGGATGTTGAGCAGGCGGCCCTGGTAGTGGCGCACGAAGCCGCCACTGAGGATACGCATGAAGCCGGCCAGCACCACCAGGTCGGGCGCGAAGCCGTCGATGCGCGCCATCAGTGCCGCATCGAAGGCTTCACGGCCGTCGAAGCCGGTGTGGTCCAGTACGGCGGTGGCGATACCCGCCGCCGCCGCGCGTTGCAGGCCGTAGGCGTCGGCGCGGTTGGAAATCACCGCAGCGATGCGTACCGGGCTGTGTTCACCACGGCTGCTGTCGATCAAGGCTTGCAGGTTGCTGCCCGAACCCGACAGCAGTACCACAACATTACAGGGCTTGCTCGGCATCAGTGTGCCTTGAGGTTCTGCAGCTCGACCTGGGCAGCGCCTTCAGCGGCTTGTTCGATGCGGCCGATGACCCAAGGCTGCTCGCCTTCTGCGCGCAGAACATTCAGTGCTGCTTCGACCTGGTCCTGCGCCACGCAGATGACCATGCCCACGCCGCAGTTCAGTACGCGGTGCATCTCGTGCTCATCGACGTTGCCTTTTTCCTGCAGGAAGTCGAATACCGCAGGGCGCTGCCAGCTGGCCACGTCAACCACGGCCTGGGCGTTTTTCGGCAGAACGCGCGGGATGTTGTCCAGCAGGCCGCCACCGGTGATGTGGGCCATGGCCTTGACGGCGCCGGTCTGCTTGATCAGTTGCAGCAGTGGCTTGACGTAGATGCGGGTCGGCGCCATCAGCAGGTCGGTCAGCGGCTTGCCGTCGAGCTGGGTGTTCTCGATGTCGGTTGCCGACACTTCGAGGATCTTGCGGATCAGCGAGTAGCCGTTGGAGTGCGGGCCCGAAGACGGCAGGGCGATCAGCGCGTCGCCGGTAGCGACCTTGGAGCCGTCGATGATCTCGGCCTTTTCCACCACGCCGACGCAGAAACCGGCCAGGTCGTAGTCTTCGCCTTCGTACATGCCCGGCATTTCGGCGGTTTCGCCGCCAACCAGGGAGCAGCCGGCCAGTTCACAGCCGGCGCCGATGCCGGTAACCACGGTCGCAGCGACGTCGACGTTGAGCTTGCCGGTGGCGTAATAGTCGAGGAAGAACAGCGGCTCGGCGCCGCAGACCACCAGGTCGTTGACGCACATGGCGACCAGGTCCTGGCCGATGCTGTCGTGCTTGTTCAGGTTCAGCGCCAGGCGCAGCTTGGTGCCGACGCCGTCGGTGCCGGAGACCAGCACCGGCTGCTTGTAGCCGGCCGGGATCTCGCAGAGGGCGCCGAAGCCACCCAGGCCACCCATGACTTCAGGGCGTGCGGTGCGTTTTGCCACGCCCTTGATGCGTTCGACCAGTGCTTCGCCGGCGTCGATGTCTACACCGGCGTCCTTGTAGCTCAGGGAGGGTTGCTTGCTCATTGATCCAGGCCTTTAAGGGGGAGGGATTCGTAAAAACGACCGTGACGGCCAAGGCCGGCTGGGGAGCGGCGGCTGCCTGAAACGTCAGAGGTCTGTGAAGGCGCGCGATTTTATCAGGGTTGCCGTGCAGCGGCCATCCTCAGGCCGACGGGCAGGGCAGTAAATTGCTGAAAAAGGCTCGCGGGTGGTTGATGCAGTTCCTTCTGTATAAGCTGCAAGCAGTGAGCCCCAAGCCGCAAGCGAAAGCGTTGGGGTTCTGACTGCTTTTTCTTACAGCTTGAAGCTTGCAGCTTGAAGCTCGACTGGACAGGAATCCTCAATGCGTCTTCTCAATTATCTGTCAGCCGGCTGCCTTGCCTTGGTCAGTATTGCCGCCCAGGCCGAAAACGTTGCCGGGCTCTATCAGGTGCGCGAACCGCTCGAAGGGCAGGGCGCTGAAGCCCGCGCCGCAGCCACCACCAAGGCACTCGATACATTGGTGCTGCGCCTGACCGGCGACCCCAAGGCGCCGCAAAAACCGGCGCTGGCCGAACTGCGCAAGGACCCGCAACAGGTCATCAACCAGGTCGGTACCGAGGCCGGCCCGCCTGAGTCGGTGATGGTCGAGTTCGACCCGGGCAGCACCGAGCGGGCCTTGCGCAAGGCCGGGCTGGCGCTGTGGGGCAGCAACCGGCCGTCGATCCTCGGCTGGTGGCTCAACGACAGTGTCGAGGGCAGCAGCCTGGTTGGCGATGGCCAGACCAGCGCCCAGTCCCTGCGCCGTGCCGCCCAGCACCGCGGCCTGCCATTGCGCCTGCCGCTGGCCGACCTGCAGGAACAACTGGTGGCCAACGCCAAGCAGCTCGAAGGCAGCGATCCGGCGCCACTGCGCGAAGCTTCCGAGCGTTATGGCGCCGACGCCCTGTTGGCAGTGCACGCGCTTGAAACCGATGGCAAGTGGCAGGGCAAATGGCAGTTGTGGCTGGGCGACAAGCGCGAGCAAGGTAGCGCCGAAGGCGCTGACCAGGCCGCATTGGCCGATGCCGTGATGCTCGCCGTCAGCAACCGCCTGGCGCCACGTTACGTGACCCGGCCAGGTGCCAGCAGCCAGTTGCAAGTGCAGGTGCAAGGCGCGAACCTGCAGCGTTACGCTGAGCTGAACCGCGTTCTCGAACCTTACGGCCCGCGCCTGCAAATGGCCGACGGCAAGACGTTGACCTACGGCGTCACTGCCAACGCTGAGCAGTTGCGCGCGCAGCTGGGCCTGGCCAAGTTGCAGGAGGTCCCGGCTGAGCAGGCGCCTCCCGTCCCGTCCCCGGCAACGCCTGCACCCGCAACCGAGGCTGCGGCAGGGCAGCCTGCAACGGCTGCCGTAGCCCCCAAACCGTTCGACGGCCTGCGTTTTCGCTGGTAAGGAAGAGCGACCATGACTGATATGCGCCGTTGGATCTGGCTGGGCGCAGCCCTGCTGATTGCCCTGCTTCTTTATGGCCTGCACAACATCCTCTCACCCTTTTTGGTGGGTATCCTGCTGGCTTATCTGGCCGACCCGCTGGTCGACCGCCTGGAGCGCATGGGGCTGTCGCGGACCTGGGGCGTGGTGGTGGTATTCAGCCTGTTTACCTTGATCCTGCTGGTTCTGCTGCTCATCCTGATCCCGATGCTGGCCAAACAGCTGGTGCGCCTGTACGAACTGACGCCGCAGATGCTCGACTGGTTGCAACATGTGGCGCTGCCCTGGGTACAGAGCCGCCTGGGCCTGGCCGACGGGTTCTGGAAGTTCGACAAGATCAAGGCCGCCGTCAGTGAACACATGGGCCAGACCACCGACATCGTCGGCATGCTGCTGTCCCAGGCCACTGCGTCGAGCCTGGCGCTGCTGGCCTGGCTGGCCAACTTCGTGCTGATCCCGGTGGTGGGCTTCTATCTGTTGCGCGACTGGGACCTGATGATGGCCAAGTTGCGCAGCCTGCTGCCGCGCCAGCGCGAGGCGCAGGTGGTCGGGCTGGCCGCAGAATGCCATGAGGTGCTGGGGGCGTTCGTGCGTGGCCAGTTGATGGTCATGCTGGCGCTCGGCGTGATCTATTCCGCCGGGCTGATGCTGGTGGGGCTGGAGCTGGGGCTGCTGATCGGCATGCTGGCCGGCCTGGCGGCCATCGTGCCCTACATGGGCTTTATCATTGGCATCGGTGCGGCGCTGGTGGCCGGGCTGTTCCAGTTTGGCGGCGATCTGTACCCGATGCTGGGTATCGTTGCAGTGTTCATGGTCGGCCAGGCGCTGGAAGGCATGGTGCTGACACCGTTGCTGGTGGGTGACCGTATCGGCCTGCATCCGGTGGCGGTGATCTTCGCCATCCTGGCCGGGGGCGAACTGTTCGGCTTTACCGGCGTGCTGCTGGCCTTGCCGGTGGCGGCAGTGGTCATGGTGCTGCTGCGCCATGTGCATGACCTGTACAAGGAATCGGACATGTACGCGGGGGAGGTCGACCCTGATCTATAAGCCAGACTGCCTTGCAACTCGTTGATTTTGCTTGTGCTACGTGCCTTCGCGATTGTGCCCCCCGCATTGCGGGTATAGACTTTGCACACCGATCACCCTAGGCCCCCTGTGGTCCCCCGACCGCCCGCGAGCATGAAACCACCGATCCAGTTGCCCCTGGGTGTGCGCCTGCGCGATGACGCCACCTTCATCAACTACTATCCGGGCGCCAATGCAGCGGCATTGGGCTACGTCGAGCGGCTGTGCGAAGCCGACGCCGGCTGGACCGAGAGCCTCATCTACCTGTGGGGCAAGCAGGGTGTCGGCCGTAGCCATCTGTTGCAGGCTGCCACACACCGCTTCCAGCAGCGTGGCGAAGCCGCTGTGTACCTGCCGCTGGCGCAGTTGCTCGACCGGGGCATCGGGTTGCTCGATTACCTGGCGCAGTACGAGCTGGTGTGCATCGACGACTTGCATGTGATTGCCGGCAAGGCGGAGTGGGAAGAGGCGATGTTCCATCTGTTCAACCGCCTGCGCGACAGCGGCCGGCGCCTGCTGCTGGCGGCCTCGGCCTCGCCGCGCGAACTGCCGATCAAGCTGCCCGACCTCAAGTCCCGCCTGACCCTGGCGCTGGTATTCCAGATGCGCGGCCTGTCTGATGAAGACAAGCTGCGCGCCCTGCAATTGCGCGCCTCGCGCCGTGGCCTGCACCTGACCGACGAAGTCGGCCATTTCATCCTTACCCGTGGTACGCGCAGCATGAGTGCGCTGTTCGACCTGCTCGAGCGGCTCGATCAGGCTTCTTTGCAGGCGCAGCGCAAGCTGACCATCCCGTTCCTGAAAGAAACGCTCGGCTGGTAAGCCCGTAAATACGCGGCTTTGAGCGGCAAAACGAAAAAGTCACATCTTTTTCGATAAAATTTGCAAATGGCCCTGATAGAAGGCATAGTTTCCCCCTTCTAAAGGACTACAGACACGGTCGTGCCCATGCTCAAGCGCTTCGCACCCCTCGTGCCCCTCGCACTCGTGACCCTGCTGATTGGCTGCGCGGCCCAAGGCCCTGTTTCCCAGCCCCAGGATCACACCCCGGTCGCCTCCCAGTCGGCGCCCGAGGCCAAGGCTTCGGTATCGTCCGTATTCGGCGAGCAGCAAGAGCTGGCCACTGAAGATGACCTTCAGGCGTTCTCCAGCAACAGCAAGCCTTATCAGTTGCCAGTATTGGCCGACAGCATCCTGGAGCGCGGCATGTCCCTGATCGGTACCCGTTACCGCTTCGGTGGGACCTCGCAGGCGTCCGGTTTCGATTGCAGCGGTTTCATCGGCTATCTGTTCCGCGAAGAGGCCGGCATGAACCTGCCGCGCTCGACCCGCGAAATGATCAAGGTCGATGCGCCCAAAGTTGCCCGCAACAAGCTCAAGCCAGGTGATCTGCTGTTCTTCAGCACCAATGGCCGTGGCCGTGTCAGCCATGCCGGCATCTACTTGGGCGACAACCAGTTCATTCATTCCAGCAGCCGCCGCAGCGGTGGTGTGCGCATCGACAACCTCGGTGATCGCTACTGGAGCAAGACCTTCATCGAAGCCAAGCGCGCCTTGGCCATGGCGCCAGCGAGCAATATCGCACGCAACTGATATCAAAATGATGTACCCTGCCGCGGCGACGAAGCTTGAAAAGCTCGTCGCCGTGCGCATTTACAGAATGCGTCTAATCTAAATTCTCAACACTTTTCGGTTGCAGCCCAGCGATCTCAGACAGGATGTTCTGGCCATGGTGATGATGGCGCGCTTCGCATTCCTTTCCCTGGTGGCATTGCTTGCCGCCTGCTCCGGCCGTGCCCCGGCACCGGCGCCTGTGGTACAGCCACAGGTCCCGTACAGCCAACCCATAGCGTCCCCGGTTGCCAACGACGTGCTGATCCGCGCAATCGGCCTGGTGGGTACGCCGTATCGTTGGGGCGGCAACACTCCCGACTCCGGTTTCGATTGCAGTGGCTTGATCAACTACGTCTACCGGGACGCGGCGGGCATCAGCCTGCCTCGCTCCACGCGAGAAATGATCGTCATGCGTGCGCCGACCGTAGACGTTCACTCACTGCAATCGGGCGACCTGGTGTTCTTCGCGACCAGCGGTGGCTCGCAGGTGAGCCACGCCGGCATCTACGTGGGCGAAGGGCGGTTCGTGCATGCTCCGTCCACCGGTGGCACCGTGCGCCTGGACTACCTGTCCAACAGCTACTGGTCCAAAGCCTACCTGCAGGCAAAACGGGTGATTACCCAGGGGCACCTGGCACAGAACCCCTGATGGCGAAGCCGGCCACTCGCAAGGTGGCCGATGCGCGCCGCGCGGGCCGCGCTCCCTATCAAGAGCGCCTGAACCCTCAAGCGAAATCCCCGCCCTTCGATTGACGCTCCCGGTGCAACACTCTAACCTTCGCGCGTGTTTCAGGTGCCCTGCCAGCTCGTCTGGGCAGGGTGAAACTGGGAAGCCGGTGTGCGCCTGCAAGGTGCGAGTCCGGCGCTGCCCCCGCAACGGTAGGTGAGTCAAAAGCCGCGCACGGCCACTGGATACCAGTATCCGGGAAGGCGCGCAGGCCCGGGCCAACGCCCGCTCACGAGCCCGGAGACCGGCCTGTCACTGCCAACGGCATCACGGAGGGTGATGCGCGGTGCACCGTGGCATCTGGCCACGGCTCCTGCGCGTTCTCCGTCTGCCCGCCTATCGACCTGTCGCCGTATTTTGCGGGGCGACAGCCTGCGGAGACCCCCATGAGCGAAACCACCGAACGCGACGAACGTCATCTGGCGCGTATGCAGCGCAAGAAGGCGATCATCGACGAGCGCATCGCCAATTCCCCTAACGAGTGCGGCCTGCTGCTGGTGCTGACCGGCAATGGCAAGGGCAAGAGCAGCTCGGCGTTCGGCATGCTCGCACGCGCCCTGGGCCATGGCATGCAGTGTGGTGTGGTGCAGTTCATCAAGGGCCGCAACAGCACCGGCGAGGAGCTGTTCTTCCGGCGCTTCCCCGAGCAGGTGCGCTACCACGTGATGGGCGAAGGCTTTACCTGGGAAACCCAGGACCGCCAGCGCGACATTGCCGCCGCTGAGGCAGCCTGGGCGGTTTCGCGCCAGCTGCTGCAGGACCCGAGCATCCAGTTCGTGGTGCTCGACGAGCTGAACATCGCCCTCAAGCACGGCTACCTTGACCTCGATCAGGTGCTTGGCGATATCCAGGCGCGCCCCCCCATGCAGCATGTGATCGTCACCGGCCGCGCGGCCAAGCCCGAAATGGTCGAGCTGGCCGACACCGTCACCGAGATGGGTATGCTCAAGCATGCCTTCCAGGCCGGTATCCGCGCGCAGAAGGGCGTCGAACTGTGAGTCAGACGCGCCACTGCCCAGCCGTTCTGATCGCAGCACCGGCATCTGGCCAGGGCAAGACCACCGTGACTGCGGCCCTGGCCCGCCTGCACCGCAACCTGGGGCGCAAGGTCCGTGTGTTCAAATGCGGGCCTGATTTTCTCGACCCGATGATCCTTGAGCGTGCCAGTGGGGCGCCGGTGTACCAGCTCGACCTGTGGATGATCGGTGCGCAGGAAAGCCGGCGCCTGCTGTGGGAAGCGGCGGGTGAGGCCGACCTCATCCTGATCGAGGGCGTCATGGGCCTGTTCGACGGCACCCCATCCAGTGCCGACCTGGCGCGCCACTTCGGCGTGCCGGTTCTTGCCGTGATCGATGGTACGGCCATGGCCCAGACCTTTGGCGCACTGGCCCTGGGGCTGGCGCGCTACCAGGCCGACCTGCCGTTCGCTGGCGTGCTCGCCAACCGTGTCGGCAGCCTGCGCCACGCGCAGTTGCTCGAAGGTAGCCTGACCGAAGGCCTGCGCTGGTACGGCGGGCTGTCGCGCGAGCGCGGTATCGAGCTGCCCAGCCGCCACCTGGGGTTGGTTCAGGCCAGCGAGCTGAATGACCTGGATGCGCGCCTGGACGCTGCCGCCCAAGCACTGGGCAGCAGCTGCGATGCCGCATTGCCGCCGCCGGTGGCATTCGCCGCACCGGACGTACCGACGTGCAGCGCCACGCTGGCGGGTGTGCGCATTGGCATTGCCCGGGACGAAGCGTTTGCCTTCACCTACGGCGCCAACCTCGACCTGCTGCGCAACCTGGGCGCACAGCTGGCGTTCTTCTCGCCGCTGCACGACCGCGAGCTGCCCGCCGTGGACAGCCTGTACCTGCCGGGCGGCTACCCTGAGCTGCATCACCATGCGCTGGCCGCCAACGCACCGATGTGCGCCGCGATCCGTGCGCACCACGGCGCAGGCAAGCCGTTGCTGGCCGAGTGCGGTGGCATGCTTTACCTGCTCGATGCCCTGACCGATGTGGCCGGCGAGCGTGCCGCATTGCTTGGCCTGCTGCCCGGCGAGGCGACCATGCAGAAACGCCTGGCGGCGCTGGCCCTGCAGGCTGTGGAACTGCCCGAAGGCACCCTGCGCGGCCACACCTACCACCACTCGCTGACCAGCACCGAACTGCAGCCCATCGCCCGCGGCCAGAGCCCCAACGGCGGGCGCGGCAACGAGGCGGTCTATCGCCTTGGTCGGCTCACGGCATCCTATGTGCACTTCTATTTTCCCTCCAACCCTGAGGCGGCGGCGGCGCTGTTGCGGCCATGAGCGAGCACGCCTTCAGTGATGCCGAACGCGCGGCCGTCTACCGGGCAATCGGCGAGCGCCGCGACATGCGCCACTTCGCCGGCGGCAGCGTTGCGCCTGAAGTGCTCGGCCGCCTGCTCGCTGCCGCGCACCAGGCCCCCAGCGTTGGCCTGATGCAGCCTTGGCGTTTCATTCGCATCACCCAGGGTGAGCTGCGCGGGCGTATCCAGGCGCTGGTGGAGCAGGAGCGGGTGCGCACGGCCCACGCCTTGGGCGAGCGCACCGACGCATTCATGAAGCTCAAGGTAGAAGGCATCAACGACTGCGCCGAAGTGTGGGTGGCGGCGTTGATGGACAACCGCGAGCCACACATTTTCGGCCGGCGGACTTTGCCGGAAATGGACCTCGCCTCGCTCGCCTGCGCCATTCAGAACCTGTGGCTGGCGGCCCGCGTCGAAGGGCTGGGGCTGGGCTGGGTCTCGCTGTTCGACCCACAGGCACTGGCCGCGCTGCTGGGGATGCCAGCCGGCGCCAAACCGGTGGCGGTGCTGTGCCTGGGGCCTGTCACCGAATTCTATCCGGCACCCATGCTGGTGATGGAAAACTGGGCCGAAGAACGGCCCTTGAGCGACATGTTGTATGAAAACCAATGGGGGGAGCGCCCATGAGCGTCGCCTTGCTGACCGTGGCCGGCGTGGCCCTGGATGCGTTGTTCGGCGAGCCGCAGCGGCGCCATCCGCTGGTGGCCTTCGGTAACCTGGCGTCGAGCCTGGAGCAGCGCCTGAATGCCGGCGGGCGCGGTTGGCGCAGCCACGGCGTGAGTGCCTGGTTCCTGGCAGTGGTGCCCTTGACCCTGGTGGCGCTGATCCTCTCCTGGCTGCCCGGCATTGGCTGGCTGGTTGACGTGCTGGCGCTGTATTGCGCGCTGGGCCTGCGCAGCCTTGGCGAGCATGTGCTGCCGGTGGCCAGTGCCTTGCGCCAGGGTGATCTGGAGGAGGCCAGGCGCCGCGTCGGTTACCTGGTCAGCCGCGAGACCCGCGAACTCGATGAGCCGGCCGTGGCCAGGGCCGCAACCGAATCGGTGCTGGAGAACGGCAGCGATGCAGTGTTCGCCGCGCTGTTCTGGTTCATCGTGGCCGGTGCGCCGGGCGTGGTCCTGTACCGCTTGAGCAATACGCTGGATGCCATGTGGGGCTACCGCAATGAACGTTTTGAACGCTTCGGGTGGTGCGCGGCGCGCATCGACGATGTACTCAACTATATTCCCGCAAGGCTGGTGGCATTGACCTACGCCTTGCTCGGCAAGACCCGCCTGGCCCTGGCCTGCTGGCGCAAGCAGGGCCCGTTGTGGGACAGCCCCAACGCCGGGCCGGTGATGGCGGCCGGTGCCGGTGCGCTGGGTGTCGAACTCGGTGGCCCGGCGGTGTATCACGGCGAGCTGCACGAGCGCCCGCGCCTGGGCGAAGGGCCGATGGCCGATGCCGGTGCCATCGAGCGCGGCTGGGCCCTGGTACAGCGTGGCGTGTGGTTGTGGTTGCTGGTGATCTGCGTGGGAGCCTACTGCAATGCTTGAACATGGCGGCCGACTGCTCAGGGCAGTACGGCAATACGGGATTGCACGGGAGGCCTGGCTCGACCTGTCCAGCGGTATTGCGCCGTGGGCTTATCCTGTGCCGGCGATCCCGGCGCACGCCTGGGCGCGACTGCCCGAGACCGAAGACGGCCTCGAAGAGGCGGCCCGCCAGTATTACGGTGTTGGCCAGTTGCTGCCGGTAGCGGGCTCGCAAGCAGCGATCCAGGCCCTGCCGCATCTGCGCCCGAGCGGTCGCGTGGGGGTGCTGTCGCCGTGTTATGCCGAGCATCCGCAGGCCTGGCAACGGGCCGGGCATCAGCTGATCGAGCTGGATGAAAGCCAGGTCGAGGCGTATCTGGACAGCCTCGATGTGCTGGTGCTGGTCAACCCGAACAACCCGACCGGTCATCGCGTGCCCCCCAACCGCCTGCTTGCATGGCATGCCCGCTTGGCCGAGCGTGGCGGCTGGTTGGTGGTCGATGAAGCCTTCATGGACAACACGCCCGAGCACAGCGTGGTCGGTTGTGCCGACCGCCCCGGGCTGATTGTGCTGCGCTCGTTCGGCAAGTTCTTCGGCCTGGCCGGTGTGCGGCTGGGCTGCGTGGCGGCCGAACTGCCGTTGTTGCAGCGCCTGGCCGAGCTGCTTGGCCCATGGACCGTCAGCGGCCCGACCCGGGTGCTGGCCCAGGCGTGTTTCGCCGACCTGGTAGCCCACCCGCTGCAGATCGAGCGCTGTGCCCACGCCAGCCAACGGCTTGCCACGCTGCTGAAAAGCACCGGCCTTGCGCCCGCGGGTGGTTGCGACCTGTTCCAGTACGTACGCTGCGAGCGCGCAGCGCACCTGCATGACTTTCTCGCCCGCCGCGGCATCCTGGTGCGCCTGTTCGAACAGCCGCCTGCCGTGCGCCTGGGCCTGCCCGCCAGCGCCGCTGAAGAGCAGCGCCTGGCCCAGGCCCTGGCCGATTATCAGAAGGAAACGGCATGACCACCCTCATGGTGCAAGGCACCACCTCCGACGCCGGCAAGAGCACGCTGGTTACCGCCCTGTGCCGTTGGCTGCTGCGCCAGGGGGTGGCCGTGGTGCCGTTCAAACCGCAGAACATGGCCCTCAACAGCGCGGTGACTGCCGATGGCGGTGAGATCGGTCGCGCCCAGGCGGTGCAGGCCCAGGCTTGCCGGCTGGCGCCGCACACCGACATGAACCCGGTGCTGCTCAAGCCCAACAGTGACACCGGCGCCCAGGTCATCATCCATGGCCGCGCGGTCACCAGCATGAACGCGGTGGCCTATCACGACTACAAGGCTATCGCCATGCAGGCGGTGCTGGCCTCCCATCAGCGCCTCAGTGGCGCGTATCCGGTGGTGATGGTCGAAGGTGCGGGCTCGCCTGCCGAGATCAACCTGCGTGCCGGTGACATCGCCAACATGGGTTTTGCCGAAGCGGTCGACTGCCCGGTGATTCTGGTTGCCGACATCAATCGCGGCGGCGTCTTCGCCCACCTGGTCGGTACCCTGGAGCTGCTGTCGCCGACCGAGCAGGCCCGGGTCAAGGGCTTCGTCATCAACCGTTTCCGTGGCGACATCGCCCTGCTGCAGCCAGGCCTGGACTGGCTGGAGCAGCGCACGGGCAAGCCGGTGTTGGGTGTGCTGCCTTATGTCAGCGATCTGCACCTTGAGGCCGAAGACGGCATCGATGTACGCCAGGCGGCCAAGGATGAGCGCGTGCTCAAGGTGATCGTGCCGGTGCTGCCGCGCATCAGCAACCACACCGACTTCGACCCGTTGCGCATGCACCCCCAGGTGGACCTGCAGTTCATCGGCCCTGGCCAGCCGATTCCGCCTGCCGACCTGATCATCCTGCCTGGCTCCAAAAGCGTGCGTGGCGATCTGGCGCAACTGCGCGAGCGCGGTTGGGACACCGCCATCGCCCGGCACCTGCGCTACGGCGGCAAGCTCATCGGTATCTGTGGCGGCCTGCAGATGCTGGGCCGTGAGGTGCATGATCCGCTCGGCCTCGAGGGGCCTGCCGGGTCCAGCCCGGGGCTGGGCCTGCTCGATTACGCCACGGTGCTTGAGGCCCAGAAGCAACTGCGCAACGTGGCGGGGGCTTTGAGCCTCGAACAGTCGCCCGTGACCGGTTACGAGATCCATGCCGGCGTCACCCAAGGCCCTGCGCTGCAGCGCCCCGCCGTGCAACTGGCCGATGGCCGCAGCGACGGCGCCATCAGTGCCGACGGGCAGATCCTCGCCACGTACCTGCATGGCCTGTTCGAAGGCCGCCAGTCGTGCGCAGCGCTGCTGCGCTGGGCGGGCCTGGCGCACGTGCAGCAGATCGATTATGAGGCCCTGCGCGAGCGGGATATCGAGCGCCTGGCCGACCTGGTGGAAAAGCACCTGGACACCGCGCAGCTGCGAAAACTTTGTGGGGTCGCCTGACATGCGCAACCTGATCCTCGGCGGTGCCCGTTCGGGCAAAAGCCGCCTGGCCGAGCAGTTGGCAGCCGACAGCGGCCTGCCGGTGACCTATATCGCCACCAGCGAACCCCTGGATGGCGAAATGAACGAACGGGTACGCCTGCACCGCCAGCGCCGGCCAAGCGATTGGGCGCTGATCGAAGAGCCGCTCGCCCTGGCAGCCGTGCTGCGCGCCGAAGCTGCCGAAGGGCGCTGCCTGCTGGTGGACTGCCTGACCCTGTGGCTGACCAACCTGCTGATGCTCGATGACGATCAGCGCCTGGCTCAAGAGCGCGATGCACTGCTCGACTGCCTGGTGCAATTGCCCGGCGTGATCATTCTGGTCAGCAATGAAACCGGCCTGGGCGTAGTGCCCATGGGCGAGCTGACCCGGCGCTATGTCGATCTGGCCGGTTGGCTGCACCAGGCCGTCGCCGAACGTTGCCAGCGCGTGGTACTCACCGTCGCCGGCCTACCCCTGATGCTCAAAGGACCTGCTCTATGAACCCGACCTGGTGGCGTGACGCCTGCCAACCTCTCGACACCGCCGCCATGGATCAGGCCCGCGCCCGTCAGCAGCAGCTGACCAAACCTGCCGGGTCGCTCGGCCAGCTGGAAGCCCTGGCAGTGCACCTGGCCGGGCTGCAGGGGGTTGAGCGGCCGAACCTGGATCAGGTGGCCATCACTATTTTTGCCGGTGACCATGGCGTGGTCGAGGAGGGCATTTCGGCCTATCCGCAGGCGGTGACCGGGCAGATGTTGCGCAACTTCGTCGGCGGCGGCGCGGCGATCAGCGTGCTGGCGCGCCAACTGCAGGCAAGCCTGGAAGTGGTCGACCTCGGCACCATCGACCCGCATCTGGAATTGCCGGGTGTCCGCCACCTGCGCCTGGGGGGCGGTACCGCCAACTTCGCCCGCCAGCCGGCGATGACCGAGGTGCAGCTGCGCTCAGCCCTGCAAGCCGGCCGTGACAGCGTCCTGCGCGCTGCCCAGAGCGGCGCGCAGTTGTTCATCGGTGGCGAGATGGGCATCGGCAATACCACCGCTGCTGCGGCGCTGGCCAGCACCCTGCTGGGCTGCCCGGCGCGCGAACTGAGTGGCCCGGGCACTGGCCTGGACACCGCAGGCGTACGCCACAAGGCTGAAGTGATCGAGCGGGCCCTGGTGCTGCACGGTCTGCGTGCCGACGACCCGCTGCAGGCGCTGGCCTGTGTGGGTGGTTTTGAGATCGCCGCCCTGGCCGGCGCGTACCTGGCCTGTGCACAGCAGGGCATTGCGGTGCTGGTGGACGGTTTCATCTGCAGCGTCGCCGCGCTGGTAGCCGTGCGCCTCAACCCGCAATGCCGGGCTTGGTTGCTGTTTGCCCACCAAGGTGCCGAACCAGGGCACAAGGCGTTGCTCGATGCCTTGCAGGCCGAGCCGCTGCTGGCCCTGGGCCTGCGCCTGGGCGAGGGCAGCGGTGCGGCGCTGGCGGTGCCACTGTTGCGCCTGGCCTGCGTGCTGCACGGGCAGATGGCGACCTTTGCCGAAGCAGCCGTGGCGGACCGCCCGGCATGATCCTCGACCTGCTGCGCCACGGTGAAACCGAGCAGGGTGGCGGCTTGCGCGGCAGCCTGGACGATGCCCTCACCGAGCTGGGCTGGGCGCAGATGCGCAGTGCCGTGGGTGAGTGCGCCCCTTGGGACGTATTGGTCAGCTCACCCTTGCAGCGCTGTGCGCGGTTTGCCGATGAGCTGGGTGAACGGCTGGGTTTGACGGTGCAGCGCGAGGCCGATCTGCAAGAGTTGCATTTCGGTGAGTGGGAAGGGCGCAGCGCCTTGCAGATCATGCAGACGCAAGCGGATGAGCTCGGGCGTTTCTGGGCCGATCCTTACAGTTACACGCCGCCCGCCGGTGAGGCCGTCAGTGCCTTCGCTGAGCGGGTGCTGGGTGCTGTCGCCCGCCTGCACCAGCAGCATGCCGGCAAGCGGGTGTTACTGGTCACCCACGGTGGCGTCATGCGCCTGCTGCTGGCGCGTGCGCGCGGTTTGCCCAAGGAGCAGTTGCTGCAGGTGGAGGTGGGCCACGGCGCGCTTGTACGTCTGAGCCTGGGCGAAGACGGCCAACTGGCCGAGGTGCACTGAGATGCTGCCTTTATGGATTGCCCTGCAGTTTCTCAGCAGCCTGCCGGTAAGCTTGCCCGGTATGCCCGAACCGCGTGAGGTGGGGCGCTCGCTGCTGTGCTATCCGCTGGTCGGTTTGCTGTTCGGTCTGCTGCTGTGGCTTGCCAGCCATCTGTTGCAAGGCGCGCCGGCGCCTTTGCACGCGGCGTTGCTGTTGACGCTGTGGGTATTGCTCAGCGGTGCGCTGCACCTGGACGGCCTGGCAGACAGTGCTGACGCGTGGCTGGGTGGGTTCGGCGATCGCGAGCGCACGCTCAAGATCATGAAGGATCCGCGCAGCGGGCCGATTGCCGTGGTCACCCTGGTGCTGGTGTTGTTGCTGAAGTTCTGTGCGCTTTGGGTACTTGTCGAGCGCGGCGCCGGTGCGCTGCTGGTGCTGGCACCTGTGATCGGGCGGGCTGCGATGCTGGGGCTGTTCCTGCGCACGCCGTACGTGCGCCCAGGCGGGCTTGGGCAGGCGCTGGCCGAGCACCTGCCGCGCCAGGCTGCTGGCTGGGTGCTGCTGGGCAGTCTGCTGCTGTGCCTGGTGTTGGGCGGCTGGAGCGCGATCTGGCCGATGGCGCTGGCGCTTGGCGTGTTCTGGTGGTTGCGACGATTGATGTGTCAGCGGTTAGGCGGGACAACCGGCGATACTGCCGGGGCGATGCTGGAGTTGCTGGAGCTCACCGTGGTGTTGGGGCTGGCGTTAGCGACTTGAGTGGCTGCTTGGCACAATTGAAACTTCTTGCAACATCCATAGTGCGGGTATATACACGTAATCATGTTGACCAGTGAATGCATCTGCACGCACCTGCGTCGTGCCGCCCGTGGGGTGAGCCGGCATTACGACGAAGCCCTCGTTGGTTTTGGCATTAATGTCGCCCAATTTTCCCTGCTGCGCCATCTGCAGCGCCTCGACCGTCCTAGTATCACTGCCTTGGCCGAAGCCATGGGCCTGGAGCGCAGCACCCTGGGCCGCAACGTGCGAGTGTTGGAGGCCGAAGGCTTGGTGGCCTTGGCCGACGGTGACGACCAGCGCAACCGCGTGGTGTTATTGACTGCGGCGGGTGCTGAGCGCTTGCAAGCGGCATACCCTGCCTGGGAACACGCGCAGCGGCTGCTGGTGGATCAACTGGGCGAAGGGCAGCGTGACGAATTGGTGCGTTTGCTGGGCCAACTGGCCTGATTCATACGATCATAAGCGGGTATATACCCGCATAACCTTGCGATGTGCTGGAGATAACGACAATGACTTCGGTTTGGCGAACCAGCGGGTGGGTACTGGCGGGGGCGGCGTTGATCTTGGCGTTGTCCCTTGGTGTCCGGCACGGCTTCGGCTTGTTCCTGGCGCCGATGAGCGCCGATTTTGGTTGGGGCCGTGAGGTTTTCGCGTTCGCCATCGCCCTGCAGAACCTGATCTGGGGCTTGGCGCAGCCGTTTGCCGGCGCGTTGGCCGACCGCTTGGGCGCGGCGCGGGTGGTCATCATCGGCGGCATTTTGTATGCCGCCGGTTTGCTGCTGATGAGTACGGCCGACTCGGCCTGGTCGCTGTCACTCAGTGCCGGCCTGCTGATTGGTATCGGCCTGTCCGGCACCTCGTTCTCGGTCATTCTGGGCGTGGTTGGCCGGGCGGTACCGGCTGAAAAACGCAGCATGGCCATGGGCATTGCCAGCGCAGCAGGCTCGTTCGGCCAGTTTGCCATGTTGCCCGGCACGCTGGGCCTCATCGAGTGGCTGGGCTGGTCTGCAGCGCTGCTGGTGCTCGGCCTGCTGGTGGCATTGATCGTGCCCTTTGTCGGGCTGCTGCGTGACCGCCCGTTGCCTGCCTACGGTGGCGAACAGACGCTTGGCCAGGCGTTGCATGAAGCCTGCTCGCACTCGGGTTTCTGGCTGCTGGCGCTGGGCTTTTTCGTCTGCGGCTTCCAGGTGGTGTTCATCGGCGTGCACTTGCCGGCCTATCTGGTCGACCAGCACCTGGCGGCAACCACCGGTACCACCGTGCTGGCGCTGGTCGGGCTGTTCAACATCGTAGGTACCTACACGGCGGGCTGGCTGGGTGGGCGCATGTCCAAGCCGCGCCTGCTCACGGCGCTGTACCTGTTGCGCGCGGTGGTGATCGTGCTGTTCCTCTGGGCACCGGTGACCCAGTTCAGCGCCTATCTGTTCGGCATTGCCATGGGCTTGCTGTGGCTATCGACCGTACCGTTGACCAACGGCACCGTGGCTACTGTGTTCGGTGTGCGTAACCTGTCGATGCTGGGTGGCATCGTCTTCCTGTTCCATCAGTTGGGTGCCTTCCTCGGCGGCTGGCTGGGTGGTGTGGTGTATGACCGTACCGGCAACTACGACCTGGTCTGGCAGATCTCGATTCTGCTCAGTCTGCTGGCTGCGGCGCTCAACTGGCCGGTGAGTGAACGCCCGGTCGCCCGTCTGCAGGCTCAGGCGGCATGAACCGCTACCTTGCTTGCGGGTTGCTGGCCTTGGGGGCCGCACTGCTGCTGGTGCTGGCGTGGTGGGGCTGGCATCGGGGCGGCATGGCCCTCATGCAACTGGGCATGGGCGTTTGTTAAGCGCTACTCTGCAAGTTCGAGGATCGTTTTGCAGGGGAGTCTTTTGATGCGTGCATATGGGTTGATGATGCCGTTGCTGGCTATGTTCGCTGCCGGTTCTGCCGGGGCGGCGGATTGCCCGGCATTGCTGCAGGGCAGCCTGCCGGAGTTGCGTGGCAAGGGCGAGGTCGACCTTTGCCAGCGTTTTGGCGGCAAGCCGTTGGTGGTGATCAACACGGCCAGTTATTGCGGGTTTGCGCCGCAGTTCGAGGGGCTCGAGAGTACCTACAAGGAGTACAACGAGCAGGGGTTGGAAATGCTCGGTGTGCCATCCAACGATTTCAAGCAGGAAGACGCCGACAGCGAGAAGACGGCCAAGGTCTGTTATGCCAATTATGGCGTGACGTTCACCATGACCAAGACCCAGTCGGTACGGGGCAAAGATGCGATCCCGCTGTTCGTGGGGCTGGCGGAGCAAAGCAGTGCTCCGAAGTGGAATTTCTACAAGTACGTGGTTGATCGCAAGGGCAAGGTGATTGCCAACTTCTCCAGCCTGACCAAGCCGGATGATCCTGAGTTCAAGGCGGCGATCGAAAAGGCGATTGCATCGCAGCCATAACCCCGCGCTCTTGTTTTTGCTGTCCTTGTGATTTGCAGCCATGGCCGGCAAGCCAGCTCCCACAGGTACCGCGCAGGCCTCAAGAGCTGCGCGGCCCCTGTGGGAGCTGGCTTGCCGGCGATGGGCTGCGTAGCAGCCCTGATAAAGCTAACTGACTGGCATCAGCCACAAGGGCGGCGTTCACACAGCCGTACGTATCAGAAGCGGTAGGTGAGGGAGGCACCCACACCGTGAGCGCTGTTCTCGTACTTGGCCTGGTAGCTGCCTTTGCTGGCGCTGACCTGGTTGACCTTGGTGTCTTCCTCCCACAGGTAGGAGTAGGCAACATCGATGGTCATGTCGTCGTTCGGGCTCCAGCCCGCACCCAGGCTGAACACCTTGCGGTCGCCGGTCGGGATGCGCGGTGAACGGTCGTGGTTGTTGGTTGGCGACTGGTCGACGGTAAAGCCGGTGCGCAGCACCCACTCCTTGTTCACCTTGTAGGACGCGCCAATGGCGTGGGCCCAGGTGTCATGCCAGTTCTGCTCTTCGCTGATGGTCTCGAACGCCGAACCTGCCAGCGGTGCCGGAACATCGTTCTGCACGGTGATGTCTTCCAGGCGGCTCCAGCGGGTCCAGGTGCTGCCCGCGTAGAGGGTCCATTGGTCGTCAAGCTCATGGGTGACCGAAAGGTCGACCGATTCCGGTGTCTTGATCTTCAGGCTGGCGTCGAACTTGTCGCCGTTGAAGGGGCCGATCAGTGGTGTGCTGACACGGGTCTTGCCTTCGAGCTTGTAGTCGACCATGGAGTGATAGGTCAGGCCTACGCGGGTACGGTCGGTGGCCTGCACCAGGATACCGATGTTGTAACCGATGGCGGTATCGTCGCCCTTGATCTTCACTTCACCGTCGTTGCTGCCCGGGGTGAACGGGTTGATCAAGCTCGAGCCCAGTTCGCCCTTGATGCGGTTGATGGTCGGGCCGAAACCAATCGAGACTTTATCGTTGAAGGCGTAGCTGACGGTGGGCTGGAAGGTGATGACTTCGACGTGGCTCTTTTTACCCCAATAGCGCGCGGCATCGTCGCTACCGTAGTCGGTTACCAGGCCAAAAGGTACATAAACGCCGAAACCGACGCTCCAGTGATCATCGATAGGTTTGACGTAGTAACCCATCGGCACGCCGACCACAGGCACCATGTCACCATCGGTTTCCCCCCCGAGGTTGCTTCCAGGGCCCGAGATATCGGTTTTGGCGATGACGGCTGCGCCGCCCACGGTGAATTGTTCGCGCTTGAGGCGTGACATGCCTGCCGGGTTGCCAAACACGGTACTGGCATCTTCGGCAGAAGAAGAACGTCCCGCGAAACCTGTCCCCATGCTGCTGATGCTCTGTTCGTTGAGGGCGAAGCCGGCAGCGAACAGATGGCTGGAAGCGAAAGCCACGGCCAAGCCGAGGGAGGTTTTGAGCATTACTTTTTTCATTATTAGAAACTCCTTGGGATCTCCGGGGCGAAAAGCTACCAACAATTCACGCGCCGCGCCATAGCCTGTATCGCAGGAGATAGAGCGGTTTTGTAGGACAATCCGACCAAAATTCCATTTTTTCCGGCAATGCTGTAGGACGTTTCTTAAGATGCCTGTGGCAATTTCTGAGCAATACACAGATGCCAGGCCTGGGTGAAGTCGCGCAGACGACCTTGGGGGTGAAAAATCTGGCGCCAGATTCGCGCCTGGCCTAGCAGGTCGTCAACGGCAGGCAGGGGCGTTGCTTGTGCTTCGATGAGCATCCAGGCAATGGCGGTGGAGTAGCGCAGGTTGACTGCCAGTTCCAGGTGCGGGCCGCCCAGGAAGGCATGCTGGCTCGCCAGGCCGCGAACCAGGCTGGCCAGCTCAGGGTCACGGGCGAGAAAATCGTCCCAGACCGCCCGATGGCGATGCTCGCCAATACGGTACAGGCCGTGGCCGCGGCGATCATGCAACGCCGAACCGAGTGCCGACTGGCTGGCCGCGATGCCCAGCAAAAGGGCTTCGGCACTGGCGCAATGACGATTGAGGTAGACCAAGGTTGGTCGAATCACATACTGACACAATTCATTCGCCGCAATACCCATGATGCCCTCGAGCAGTAAGGGGCCGACGGGCGTGGGAGCTTGGCAGCTGGTGAGTGATCAGGCCCGCCGGAAGCGGCAAGGACCGCTCGAGTTGAAGTGTAGTGTGATAATCGTGGTGTAAAGGGCTGTTTTTAAATCGATTGCTGCCTGACGTTCGGCGCTATATGCCCTGCGGCAATTAGGCCAAGAACGATCAGGTAGCTTACCGTTTACTGCATTCAACAGCTGAATGCTACGGTATTCGCCGCTCACGCAGTGAGCGACTGGCGCGTCCGGGCAATGACGGCCTGCAGCGGTTCCGAGCGGCTGTACTGTTCTGGGTACAGGCGTTCGGTGTGGCAGGCAACGCCGTGCTCGTCCACCAGGGTGAAGCTGAAGTTGCCCTTGCGTGGGGCAGTGATAAGGCACTTCAACGGCGAGAAGGCCTGGGAAAGGGTGCCAATGGCAGCCTGAATTTGATGATGAGTTTGCATATTGTTGGATGTTCCTGCTTTAAACACGGGGATTATGATCCGTGCATGATAGAAACGTTCCAGTGACGCCTTTATTAAGGGACGAACGAACCTGACTGGAACAGGGCAGCCAGAGGGGGCGCAATCATAAGGTGGGCGCTTGGGCTGACTGGTAGGTACTTCAGAGGGCAGGCAGCATGCCGGGGCCAAGGTTCTAGGCCATCGGTATGGAATCCTGATCAATCTGTCACGTGATTCGTGCTGAACAGCGCAAGGCTGGTGAGTGAATCATCGAAAGGGCCGGTCCTGGTTTCAGCAGTGTTGCTCTTGGGGGGAGCAGGCCTGCAAGGACGTTTCTGGCCAGAATTGACTTTCAGCTTGGTACTAACGAGGGGCACCTTACCGGAAGCTGAGGTGCTTTGCAAGCTTTGTCACAGGTCTTAAGGTAAGCCGAGCAGTATGGCGTTTCTTTTGCGTTGTGTGAAGAGGGGGCAAATGGCGCACAACCGGCTGGATGTACCAAGTTCGTGCATTCAAATGCAGGTTTTCGGTGCACTTGTTCACATTCGAGGCGTGACTTGTAACAGCTCGACAACACCCTCCGCCAAGCCTGCCAATGCCTTGACTGCTACCTTAAGTCAATGAAAAAAAACACTATTTTTAGCTGGTGAAAAAATCGTCAGTTTGACTGAAAGCCCCGTTTCACGCGGGTTTGCGGGGTGGTTTGGGGGGTTGTCCACCGAGTTATCCACAGGAACTGTGGATTGTCCCGAGCGCTTGCTCTAGGACGGGAGTGCCAGCAAATTACAGAACTGTCCGACAATCATCAGGCAGCTGCAGATCCGCCGGCCATCCACTTGGAAACGTCAAGAAAAGATCATCGAAATTTTTTTCCGGGCGCAGAAAATCCTCAGGTCACGATATGAAAAAAAGGGTAGAGTGGCGCGCCTTTCGAATTGCCTTCTCTGTTTGTCATGAAATTTCGCGGTAAATCCCCCACCGAACCCGCTGTCACTTCATCAGCCCCTTCGTCCAAACGCTTTTCACTGAAAGTGGCCCTATGGCTGCTGGACAACCCGCGCCTGGGCGAAAAGCCGCAGGTCAAGCACTTGGCCGGACGCCTGCTCAAACAGCCGGCTCGGGAGGGCGTGGTAGTGGCCCAGAGCCGGTTGGGGCAGATGCTCTGCCGCGATTGCGGCAATTCCCGTGACAGGCGCATCGGTCATGAACTGCTGCGCCAGGCGGCGCGCGCCGGCGACCGCCTTGCGCAACTGGAGTACGCGCGGCTCTGCCAGGCCAGTGAGCCGGGGCAGGCGCAGGAACAAACGGACTGTTAAGCTGCATCTCATTTGCGACAGACTTGTTCGGGGTAAGCATGGCAGTGGATCTGACCAGCATTGTGCTGGGCTTGGTGGCAGGCGCCTTGCCTTGCCTGGTTTGGGTCATGCAGGTGCAGCGCCGTCAGGCTGCCCGCCAAAGCGA
Source organism: Pseudomonas sp. BNK-30 (assembly GCF_047456185.1). Lineage (NCBI taxonomy): Bacteria > Pseudomonadati > Pseudomonadota > Gammaproteobacteria > Pseudomonadales > Pseudomonadaceae > Pseudomonas > Pseudomonas sp. BNK-30. Next base: position 3,367,506 of record NZ_CP179904.1, on the reverse strand, counting down.
GCGGGCCTTGCTCGAAGAACGCCTCAATGGCGCCCTGCTGGCCCAGGCCGGCCTGCAGGCGCAACTGGATGCCAGCCGGGACGAGGTCAGTGACCTCAGCGAAGCCAACACGCTCAAGCAGGCCCAACTGGCCGCCCAGGGCCGCGAACTCGAGCTGCTGCAGATTGACCGCGACAATGCCCGAGACGCTGCCCACGCCTGGCACCTCGAACGCGTCAACCGGGAAGCCGAACAGCGTCGCCTGGAGGCCCAGGCAGCACGCCTGGAAGCTGAGCTGCGTGAGCAGCAGGACAGCCATCAGCAGCGCCTTGAAGACCTGCAGGAAGCCCGCGATACCCTGCGTGCGCAGTTCGCCGACCTGGCCACGAAAATCTTCGACGAACGCGAGCAGCGTTTCGCACAGACCAGCCAGCAGCACTTGGGCCAGTTGCTCGACCCGCTCAAGGAGCGCATCCAGGCCTTCGAAAAGCGTGTCGAGGAGAGCTACCAGCAGGAAGCCCGTGAGCGTTTTTCCCTGGGCAAGGAACTGGAACGCCTGCAGCAACTCAACCTGCGCCTGTCCGACGAAGCCACCAACCTTACCCAGGCGCTCAAGGGCCAGAAAACCCAGGGCAACTGGGGTGAGTTGATTCTCGAGCGTGTGCTCGAGCATGCCGGGCTGGAAAAGGGCCGCGAGTACCAGACCCAGGTCAGCCTCAAGAGCGCCGATGGGGAGCGCTTCCAGCCAGACGTATTGATCATGTTGCCGGGTGACAAGCAGGTGGTGGTCGATGCCAAGGTCAGCCTCACTGCCTACCAGCAGTTTGTCAGCAGCAATGATGAAAGCGCGCTGAAGCAGCACGTACAGTCGCTGCGCAGCCACGTGAAAGGGCTGTCGAGCAAGGACTACAGCCGCCTGGAAGGCCTGCACAGCCTGGATTTCGTGCTGTTGTTCGTGCCCATCGAGGCCGCGTTCTCGGCAGCCCTGCAGGCCGAGCCGAACCTGTTCCAGGAGGCCTTCGACCGGCAGATCGTGATCGTCAGCCCGACCACTTTGCTCGCTACCCTGAGGGTGATCGACAGCTTATGGAAGCAAGAGCGCCAGGGGCAGAATGCCCGCGAGATCGCCGAACGCGCCGGTTGGCTGTATGACAAGTTCGTGCTGTTCATCCAGGACCTTGACGAGCTGGGCAATCGCCTGCAGCAGGTCGACAAGGCCTATGCCGCAGCGCGCAACAAACTCTGTGAAGGGCGTGGCAACCTGGTCAGCCGCAGTGAGCAGCTCAAGCTGCTCGGCGCCCGTGCCAGCAAGAGCCTGCCGGCCGACTTGCTGGAGCGGGCACTGACGGATGAAGCGGTGCCGGACGAGGCGGTTACTGAACCAGGCTCAGATGGCGATTGAGCAGTGCGCGCAAGGCCGCCGGCTTGACCGGCTTGGCCAGGTAATCGAGGCCTGCGGCATGCACCGTGGCCAAGGTTTCCTTGCTGCCGTCGGCGCTGATCACCACCCCAGGCACCGGCTCGCCCAAGCGGGCGCGTAGCCAGCCCATCAGCCCGGTTCCGGTTTCGCCGTCATCCAGGTGATAGTCCACCAGCGCCAGGTGCGGGCGCATGCCCTGCGCCAGCAACGCCTCGCAGTCGGCGCGGTTGCGCGCTGTCCACACCTGGCAGCCCCAGCGGCTGAGCAGGCTGTTCATGCCGATCAGGATGCTGTCTTCGTTGTCGATGCACAGCACCTGCAGCCCGGCCAGCGGCTGGCTGGCTTGCTCCACCGGTGCGCTCGGCGCGGCTACGGCCTGGCGGGCGATCGGTACGTTGACGCGGAACACGGTGCCTTTGCCCGGCCATGAGCGCACCTGCAGCGTGTGGCCGAGCACCCGGCACAGGCCATCGGCAATCGCCAGGCCCAGCCCCAGGCCCTTTTCGGCGCGGGTCTGGTGGCTGTCCAGGCGCTTGAATTCCTGGAAGATGACCTGCAGCTTGTCGTCGGCGATGCCCGGGCCGCGGTCCCACACCTCCAGCCACAGCCGTTCGCCCTGGCGCCGGGCGCCCAGCAGGATCGGGCTCTTGCCGTAGCGCAGGGCGTTGGTAAGGAAGTTCTGCAGCACCCGGCGTAGCAGCCTCATGTCACTGTCGATCCGCAGGCGGCTACCGCGCAAGCGGAACTCCAGCCCCTTCTCGGCGGCCAGGACCTTGAACTCCGCACCCAGCGTGTCGAACAGCTCATTCAGGGCAAACGGCTTGATGTCGGGGGTGATCTTGCCGTTTTCCAGGCGCGAGATATCCAGCAGGTCGCTGATCAGCTCTTCGGCCGAACGCAGCGAGCTGTCCATGTGCTGCACCAACTGTTGGGCCTCGTCGTTCATGCCCCCGGCCTGCTGCGACAAGGCGGCGGAGAACAGCCGCGCGGCGTTGAGCGGTTGCATCAGGTCATGGCTGACCGCCGCCAGGAAGCGGGTCTTGGACTTGCTGACCGCTTCGGCCTGGCTTTTGGCCTCCGACAGGGCCTGGTTGAGTTGCGACAGCTCGTGGGTGCGTTCGGCCACCCGCTGTTCAAGGCGCTCGTTGGCATCGCGCAACGCCTGTTCGGCCTCGCGGAACGGGGTGATGTCGGTGAAGCTCATCACAAAGCCGCCCCCGGGCATCGGGTTGCCGATCAGTTCGATCACCCGGCCATTGGGGAACAGCCGCTCGGACGAATGCGCACGGCCTTGGCGCATCCAGTGCAGGCGCCGCGCCACATGCACCTGTGCCTCGCCCGGGCCGCACAGGCCGCGTTCGGCGTTGTAACGGATGATGTCGGCGATCGGCCGGCCGACGCTGATCAAGCCGTCGGGGTAGTTGAACAGCTCCAGGTAGCGGCGGTTCCAGGCCACCAGGTGCAGGTTCTGGTCGACCACACTGATGCCCTGGTTGATGTTCTCGATGGCGCCTTGCAGCAGCGCGCGGTTGAACTGCAGCACTTCGCTGGCTTCGTCGGCGATCCGCACCACGTCTTCAAGCTGCATGTCGCGGCCTTCGATGGCAGCCTTGACCACGGCGCGGGTCGAGGAGCTGCCGAGCACCCCGGCGAGCAGGCGCTCGGTGTGTTCGATCCAGTCGCCGTCAGCGTTCTGGTTGGGGTTGAAGCCTTTGCCCTGGCGATAGGCAAAGCGGATGAAGCTTTGCCGCGCACGTTCCTCACCGACAAAGCGCGAGGCCAGCGTCAGCAGGTCATCGATCTGCACCGCCAGCAGCGGTTTGCCGTTGGGGCGGGCACTGGTCTGCTGGCCGATGAAGCGCCCGGCCTGCCAGTGCTCCGAGACGCGCGTGCGTGACAGCATCGAGACCCAGGCGAACAAGGTGAAGTTGCCCGCCAGTGACAGCACCACGCCCTGGGTGAGCGGCGTGATCGGCAGGCCCAGCGGGTTGCCGTGCAGCCACGCCAGGCCCGGGAACAGCTGCAGCGACCAGCCCAGGCTGTGGGCGGCGATCGGCAGCACCAGGGTGTAGAACCACAGGAATATACCCGCAGCGAGGCCGGCGAACACGCCACGGCGGTTGGCTTGCTTCCAGTACAGCGCACCGAGCATGGCTGGAGTGAGTTGGGTCACGGCGGCGAAGGCAATCTGGCCGATGGTTGCAAGGCTTGCGGTAGAGCCAAGCAGGCGATAGCTGACATAGGCCAGCAGCAGGATGACCACGATGGTCACCCGGCGCACCGACAGCATCCAGTGGCGGAACACCTCGAAAGGCCGCTCTGCGTTATTGCGGCGCAATAGCCACGGCAGCAGCATGTCGTTGGAGACCATGGTCGACAACGCCACGGCCTCGACGATGACCATGCCGGTGGCGGCCGAGGCACCGCCGATGAAGGCCAGCAAGGCCAGGCTCGGGTGCGCTTCGGCCAACGGCAGGCTGATCACGAAGGAATCGGAAATCACCGTACCTGGCAGCAGCATTTGCCCAGCCAAGGCAATGGGCACCACGAACAGTGCGGCCAGGGCCAGGTACATCGGGAACACCCAGCGCGCCAGGCGCATGTCCTGTGGCTCGATGTTCTCCACCACGGTCACGTGGAACTGCCGGGGCAGGCAGATGATCGCCATCATCGCCACGGCGGTCTGCACCACCATCGATGGCCAGTTGATCGTCTCCTGCCAGTAGCTGTCCAGCAGCACCGACTGGCGTGCCTGGGTGAACAGGTCGTCAAACCCGTCGTACAGGTTGAACACCACGAACACGCCGACGGCGAGGAAGGCCAGCAACTTGATCAGCGACTCGAACGCGATGGCCAGGACCATGCCGCGGTGGTGTTCGGTAACGTCGAGGCTGCGCGTGCCAAAGACGATGGCGAACAGCGCCAGTACCAGCGACACCACCAGCGCGGTGTCCTGTACGCGGGTGCCGGTGGCGTCGGCATTCGCGCCGATCAGCAGGTTGACACCGAGCACGATGCCTTTGAGCTGCAAAGCGATGTAGGGCAGCACCCCGACAAGACAGATCAGCGCCACCACCACGGCCAGGGTCTGCGACTTGCCGTAGCGCGCAGCGATGAAGTCGGCGATCGAGGTGATGTTCTGCTGCTTGCTGATCAGCACCATCTTCTGCAGCACCCAGGGTGCGAAGATCAGCAGCAGGATCGGGCCCAGGTAGATCGGCAGGAACGCCCAAAGCTGCTCGGCCGCCTGGCCGACCGCACCGAAGAAAGTCCAGCTGGTGCAGTACACCGCCAGGGACAGGCTGTACACCCAGGCGCGCAGCCGCGGCGGCAATGGTGTGCTGCGGCGGTCGCCGTAGAAGGCGATGGCGAACATGACGGCCATGTAGGCCAGGGCGACCAGGGCGATCAGCCCGCTGGACAACGACATGAAGACTCCGGAGCAAAAAAAGTAACGCGGTCCCGATCAGTCAGTCTGGCACGCAGGCACAGGTTCGTCAGCGCCGACGATGGTCGCAGTGGCGTGTCGTCGCAGGGCCGGGCACATCAGCCTGTGCCGGTGCCCGGCAATGCCCGCCATCGCCTCAGGAAATGTCGATCTGGTAGCGGAAGCCTTCTGCTGCTGCCTGGGACACGCGGTACTCCAGCGGGTTGCGGTCGTAACCCAGGGCCGTGCGCTGGATTATCACCACGGGCGCACCTTCCTCGATTGCCAGGTGGCGGGCACTGGCGGCATCGGCAGTACCGACTGTCAGTGTTTCCTTGGCCGAGGCTACGCACTGGCCACAGTGGGACTCGTAGAAAGGGTAGAGCAGGTCGCCGAAGGCCTCTGCATCGATATCCAGCAGGGCCATGAAACGCGCAGCCGGTAGCCAGATCTGCTCATGAAACAGCGGGCGGCCATCTACCAGGCGCAGGCGCTCGAGCCAGATGACCTGTTCTGCGTCGCCCAGCCCAAGGGCTTTGCTGACTTCAGCCGGCGGCTCGCGCAACTGCTTTTCCAGTATGCGGCTGATCGGCACCAGGCGCTGGCCGGTCGAATCCACCTGTCGGAAAAACCGAAACAGTGAACCCTCGAAGTCAGGGCGCCGCACGAAGGTGCCGCGGCCCTGGCTGCGCAACAGCAGGCCTTCATTGACCAAGGTGTCGACCGCCTTGCGCACAGTGCCGATGGCGACACCGTAGAGGCGGGTCAGCTCCGTTTCAGTAGGTATCGGTGCACCCGGTAGCCACTGCCCGGCGGCGATCCTGGCGAGGATTTCTTCCCGTACTTGCTGATAAAGCGGTAGGCGCGGGTCTTGTCCGAGTATCCCGTTACTCATTGTGCGAAGGGTCCATGGCTGACGAGTTGGCGCTACTTTACCACCCGGGGCTCGATTGACAGAGTCGGTCGACTGAAGATATGGTCATATATTCATATATATGACTGCATGTTTGTATAAAAACACAGCGCTTCAGCTGCCATAACAATCGACCAGGGTTCGCTTCATGACCAACCCCTATCTGCCCGCCATCACCGGCGTCGATACCCATGCCCATATCTTTCGCCAAGACCTGCCGATGGTGGCCAACCGTCGCTACAGCCCGGACTACGATGCGCTGATCGAGCAGTACCTTGCTCACCTGGATCAGCATGGCCTGTCCCATGGCGTACTGATCCAGCCCAGTTTCCTGGGCACCGACAACAGCTTCATGGTCCAGGCCCTGCGCCGCTTTCCAGAGCGCCTGCGCGCTGTGGCGGTCGTCGATGCGACGGTCAGCGATCAGCAGCTGGATGCGCTGGCTGACGTTGGCGTGGTCGGCATCCGCCTGAACCTGATCGGCAAGCACCTGGCAGACTATGCCGGGCCCGAGTGGACCGCATTGTTCAAACGCCTGGCTGCGCGCAGCTGGCAGGTGGAAATCCAGCGTGGTTTCGATGACCTGGCATTGATCGTGCCGGCGATCCTCGCCTGTGGCGTGGATGTGGTGGTCGATCATTTTGGTCTGCCTGGCGAAGGGATCGACCCGCGAAAGGACAGCCACCGCACTTTCCTTCACCTGCTCAGCGAACCGAAGCTGTGGCTGAAGCTGTCTGCCGGGTATCGCAGCCAGACCGATCTGGCCAAAGCGCAGGTACTTCTGGCGCAGATACGGCAAGCGGCGGGTGGCCTGGAGCGCTTGCTGTGGGGTAGCGACTGGCCCAATACCCAGTTCGAACGCCAGACCAGCTACGCCGATCAGTATGCCTTCTTCGAAGCGCTGCTCCCCGATGTGGGCGAGCGTGCCCAGGTGCTGAGACTCAACCCGGCGAAGCTGTTCGGCTTCGACCGTTCGCGCTGATACTTACACAATAACAACAGGACACTTTCAACATGATGAGCATGCTCGTCGTCGCGGCCATCGTCGTCGCCGTGGCCCTCGGTTACAAGACCAAGATCAACATCGGCCTTTTTGCCATCGCCTTTGCCTATCTGATCGGCTGTTTCGGCATGGGCCTGAGCCCTTCGGAGGTCATCGGCCTGTGGCCGCTCAAGATCTTCTTCGTGATCTTCTCGGTCTGCCTGTTCTACAGCTTCGCCACGGTCAATGGCACCTTGGAGAAGCTGGCCGAGCACCTTATCTACCGCTGCCGGGCAGTGCCGCAGTTGCTGCCGTTCGCCGTGTTCTTCGCCGCCACCGTGATCGCCGCGATGGGGGCGGGGTACTACACCGTGCTGGCGTTCATGGCGCCGATTACCCTGCTGCTGTGCGAGCGTACCCGCATGAGCCTGATCGTCGGCGGCATGGCCGTGAACTATGGCGCGCTCAGCGGGGCCAACTTCATGTCCAGCCAGAGCGGCATCATCTTCCGCGGGCTGATGACCAATGCCGGCGTGAGCGACAACCAGGCTTTCATCAACGCGGCCGGTATCTTCGTCAGCACCTTGGTCATCCCATTGCTGGTGATCGGGGTATTCGTCTTCCTCACCGGCCATGGCCGCGCGTTGAAGGCGTCTGCCATTGCTGTCGAGGCGCCAGCGGCGCTCAACAGCCAGCAGCGAACCACGTTGTGGTTGACCCTGGCGATGATGCTGATGGTGCTGGCTGCGCCGGTGGCCAGCATCGCCCTGCCGGGCAATGCCACGGTAGCCTTCATCAACGCCAAGGTGGATATCGGCCTGATCGCCAGCCTGTTCTCGGTGATCGCCCTGTTGCTCAAGCTCGGTGACGAACGCAAGGCCATGGCGACCGTGCCCTGGGGCACGCTGATCATGATCTGTGGTGTGGGCATGCTGATTTCCGTGGCGATCAAGGCCGGCACCATCGACATTCTCGCCTCCTGGATCGGCACCAGCATCCCGCCAATCATGGTGCCGGTGGTATTCGGTGCGGTGGCGGCATTCATGTCCATCTTCTCCAGCACCTTGGGCGTCGTGACGCCGGCGCTGTTCCCCATGGTGCTGCCGATTGCACAGAACATGGGTATCGAGCCCATGATCCTGTTCATTGCCATCGTTGCGGGTGCCCAAGCCACCTCGATCTCGCCGTTTTCCTCCGGCGGCAGCCTGATTCTGGGCTCCTGCAGCAACGAGAAGAGCCGCGCTTCGTTGTTCCCGCAGTTGCTGTTCAAGGCGGCGCCCATCGGCTTCGTGGCGGCGCTGGCGTTCAATGTGCTGCTGACCTTCGTGCTCTGACGTTCAAAAGCATGAAAAAAAACCGCAGCCTGGCTGCGGTTTTTTCATGCCTGTCGTTGCAGTGACTAGAACCGGAACCGGCTGATCATCTGCTGCAACTGCCCACCCAGGCGCGCCAGCTCGACACTGGAAGCGGACGTCTGCTGGCTGGCCTGCGCCGTCTGCTCGGAAATATCCCTCACTGTCACCACGCTACGGCTGATCTCTTCGGCCACCGCGCTCTGCTGCTCGGAAGCCGCAGCAATCTGCTGGTTCATCGATTGAATCCCCGAAACGCGTTGGGTTATGCCTTCCAGCGCTACCCCGGCTTCACGCACCAGCGCCACGCTGCTCTGGGTCAGGCTCTGGCTTTCGTCCATCAGTTCGCTCACTGAGCGGGTGCCTTCTTCCAGGCTGCCGATGGCCGACTCGATTTCCAGGGTCGACGCCTGGGTACGTTGCGCCAGGCTGCGCACTTCATCGGCCACCACGGCAAAGCCACGGCCAGCCTCACCAGCGCGTGCTGCTTCGATCGCGGCATTGAGCGCCAGCAGGTTGGTCTGCTCCGCCACTGCCTTGATAACGTCCATGACCTTGCCGATACGCTGGCTCTCGTTGCGTAGCGCACCCATGGCTTGGCCAGTGGCGTCCACCTGGTTGGCCAGCCGGCCGATCTGCGCGACGGCGCGGTTGGCCACACTTTCCCCTTCGCGTGCTTCCTCGTCCGTGGCACTGGCGGCCTGCGAGGCCTCACCGGCGTTGCGCGCCACTTCATGCACGGTGGCGGCCATTTCCTGCATGGCCGTGGCAACCTGATCGGTTTCCACTTTCTGGCTGCTGGCGCCGGCGCTGGTCTGCTCGGTGATGGCCGACAGTTCTTCGGTGGCACTGGCAATCTGCGAAATACCGTCGCGCACCTGCGCGATCAAGTCGCGCAGGTTGCCGGTCATGCCCTGCAAGGCATTTTGCAACTGGCCGACTTCGTCGCGGCGGCGGCTGGCCGGTTGCTCGCTGAGGTCTCCGGCGGCTACCTGCTGCATGGCACGCAAGGCCTGCTGCAGCGGCGCGCTGATCTGGCGGGCGATGATGAGCGCGGCGAAGATACCCATGAGCAGCGCCAGCAGCGTGGTGAAGATCTGCAGGTTCTTGGCGAACTGGCTATCACTGACCACCGATACCGCCTGGGCGTCGAGCAGTTCGCCGATCAGGCCTGTGAGCGTGTTTATGTCGCTGGCCATGGCGTTGCGGCACGCGACCAGCTTGCTCACTTCTCCACGGAAAGCTTCGACCGCCTCGGCATAGGCGCGAACCTGTTGGTTCAGGGTGGCGAACTGTGCGTCGAAGCTGCCATTGAAACGCGCCACCAGGCCTGGCAACTCGTTCACCGTGGTGGCGATCTGTGCGTTCATCAGTTTTTCGGTGTCGGCGTTGGTGTTACCGGTGTAGCCGCGTACGTGGTAGCGGAGCAGGATCAGGTTCTCGCGGATCTGGTTGATCGCTTCGCTGCGTACTACACGTTGCTCGGCATCGGGCAGGGCGCGTACCTGGGTGCGAATGGTCTCGATGCTGGCGAACGAACGGGTGGCAAGGGCGCCCATTTCCTTTTGTGCCGCGCGCATTTTCTGGTACGACTGGAAGCTCTGCGCCTGGTTGGCGGCATACCCGCGAAGGGTCTGCTCGGCCTTGTCGATCAGCGCCAGGCTCTGTGGCTTGACCAAGGTCCCGCGCAGCTTCGCCAGCGGCGTCTGGAACGCTTCAAGCGCGCCCTGCAACGCCTTGCCTTCGTTTTCTGCGCCATTGGCGATGGCGTGGCGCAGGCGCGCCTCACGCAGGTCGCCCAAGGCATCGTTGAGGCGCGACACCTCACTGACCACCTCGCTGCGGCGTACCAGGCTGCCCATGCCTTCCCAGCTGATCAGCGACTGGAGCAAGGTCAGGCCCAGCACCAGGCCGAAACCGAGGAAGAGTTTGTGGGCGATCCTGAGGTCGCCTATCCAGGTAAGCATGCTGCTGAGCTCCTTTTCTTGTGCGTTGGAGGAGACCGGAGGTCCGTTCCTTCTGGTAGATACAGTCATCTATATGTTTAATCGGCAGATGTAACAAAATCTGAACACTGATATCAAGAAGATTGGCGTCAAAATGCCATCATGCGGCGCCGCGGGCGCTGTGCCCGACGTGCCTGGCTTGCCAGCAACAGGCGTTCCCGTGCAAATTTGTGGCTTATCGCGGCCTGCGTGCCTCAAATGACAAAAGCCCCTCAGGGAACAAGGACGATGAGTCATTCCTCGCAATTCACCTTGCTCGGCAAGCGGCGCTTCCTGCCGTTTTTCATCACCCAGTCGCTGGGTGCCTTCAACGACAACCTGTTCAAGCAGTCGCTGATCCTGGCGATCCTGTTCAAGCTCAGCCTTGGCGACGGGGACCGCTCGATCTGGGTCAACCTTTGCGCGCTGCTGTTCATCCTGCCGTTCTTCCTGTTTTCGGCACTGGGCGGGCAGTTTGGCGAGAAGTTCGCCAAGGACGCCTTGATCCGCGCGATCAAGCTGGCCGAAATTGCCATCATGGCCATCGGTGCGCTCGGTTTTGTCAGCGATAACCTGCTGCTGATGCTGGTGGCGCTGTTCTGCATGGGCACCCATTCGGCGCTGTTCGGCCCGGTGAAGTATTCGATCCTGCCCCAGGCGCTGCGTGAAGAAGAGTTGGTGGGTGGCAACGGCCTGGTGGAGATGGGCACCTTCCTCGCCATTCTCGCCGGCACCATTGGCGCCGGGGTGATGATGGCCAGCGACAGCTACGCCACGGTGGTGGCGGGCGGGGTGGTGGGCACCGCAGTGCTGGGCTACCTGGCCAGCCGCTGGGTCCCGCGTGCGGCGGCCGTATCACCGCAAATGCCACTGGACTGGAACATCTTCAAGCAGTCGTGGGTGATCCTGCGCATGGGGTTGGGGCAACCGCCCGCGGTGTCGCGTTCGATCGTCGGCAACTCGTGGTTCTGGTTCGTCGGCGCCATCTACCTGACCCAGATCCCGGCCTACGCCAAGGATTGGCTGCATGGTGACGGCACGGTGGTGACCTTGGTGCTGACCCTGTTCTCGGTGGGTATCGCCTTGGGCTCGTTATTGTGTGAGCGGCTCAGTGGGCGCAAGGTCGAGATTGGCCTGGTGCCTTTCGGCTCGTTTGGCCTGACGCTGTTCGGGCTGCTCTGGTGGTGGCACTCCGGTGATGTGCCGGCCGGCGCAGCGCCGCACGACTGGCTGGCACTGCTGGGCATGAGCCAGGCCTGGTGGATCCTGGTGTCGATCGTCGGCCTTGGGGTATTCGGCGGCTTCTATATCGTGCCGCTGTACGCGCTGATCCAGGCGCGCACCGCCGAGGGCCAGCGCGCGCGAGTCATCGCCGCCAACAATATTCTCAATGCCTTGTTCATGGTGGTGTCGGCCATCCTCACCATCGTCCTGCTGGGCCTTGCGGACCTGAGCATCCCGCAGCTGTTCCTGGTGGTGTCGCTGCTCAATATCCTGGTCAACGCTTACATCTTCAGGATCGTGCCCGAGTTCACCATGCGCTTTTTGATCTGGCTGTTGAGCCACTCGATGTACCGCGTGGAGCATCGCGGCCTCGAGCGCATCCCCGACGAAGGCGCAGCGTTGCTGGTGTGCAACCATGTGTCATTCGTGGACGCGCTGCTGCTCGGCGGGGCGATCCGCCGCCCGATCCGGTTCGTGATGTACTACAAGATCTACAACCTGCCGGTGCTCAATTTCGTGTTCCGCACCGCAGGTGCCATCCCGATTGCCGGGCGCAATGAAGACCAGGCCACTTACGAACGCGCGTTCGCCCGTATCGCCGAGTACCTGGCGGCGGGGGAGGTGGTGTGCATTTTCCCGGAAGGCAAGTTGACCGGCGATGGCGAGATCGATGTGTTCCGCGGTGGTGTCAGCCGCATTCTCGAAGAAACGCCGGTGCCGGTGATTCCACTGGCGCTGCAGGGGCTGTGGGGCAGTTTCTTCAGCCGCGATCCGGGCAAGGGGTTCTTCAAGCGCTTGTGGTCGCGGGTGACCATCGTCGCCGGAGCGTCCATCCCGGTGGAGGTGGCGCAGCCTGAGTTGCTGCGTGAGCAGGTCAGCCGCTTGCGCGGCGACCTGCGTTAGGCATAAGCCGTCAGCTGGCGCTGACTTTCAGGCCGATCAGGCCGGTAACGATCAGCGCCACACTGACCAGCCGCACCAGGGCCATGGATTCACCGAACAGGATGATCCCGGCGATCACTGTGCCGACGGCACCCACGCCGGTCCAGATGGCATAGGCGGTGCCCAGCGGCAGCTCTTTCATGGCCAGGCCCAGCAGGCCCAGGCTGATGACCATGGCGCCGACGGTTAGCACGGTGGGAAGCGGGCGGGTGAAACCGTCGGTGTATTTGAGGCCGACAGCCCAGCCGACTTCGAACAGGCCGGCGAAGAACAGGATGATCCAGGACATGAGTGAGTCTCCATCGTTTGAATGATGGGGCCGTCCCCGGAATGGTCACGCGGTGCGTCGTGAGGTCGTCCTCACCGTGGGCATGATAGTGCAGCTGCAAGCTGCAAGCTGCAAGCAGTACGGCGTCGTTTTGGGCGCCGCGGTACCGCTTTTGATTTTTCTTGCAGCTTGCAGCTCCAAGCCGCGTCAGACCCCTTGCGGAATCTCTTCGCCGCCCAGCGCTTCGAACAGCACCGGCAGGAATTCGCTGAAGGTCATCATCATCAGCAGGAAGCTGGCATCGAACTGCTGCGCCGCTTCATCGCCGCCATCCTGTTCGGCCTGCTCCTGCAGCAACTCCTCGAACTTCAGGCGCTTGATCACCATCTTGTCGTCGAGCACGAACGACAGCTTGTCCTGCCAGGCCAGGGCCAGCTGGGTGACCACCTTGCCAGTGCTCAGGTGCAGCTGGATTTCCTCGCCGGTCAGGTCCTGGCGCTTGCAGCGCACGATGCCGCCATCTTCGGCGGTGTCGCGCAACTCGCATTCATCCAGCACATAGAAACCTTCGGCAGCCTGCTGCGACTTGACCCAGTCGGTCATGGTCGCGGCCGGTGCGATCTTGACCGTGGCAGGGCGCACCGGCAGCGAGCCCATCACCTCACGCAGGGTCGACAGCAGGTCTTCGGCGCGCTTGGCGCTGGCCGAGTTGACCAGGATCATGCCCAGGCGCGGGGCGATGGCGGCGAAGATCATCGAGCGGCGGATGAACGCGCGCGGCAGGAAGGCCTGGATGATCTCGTCCTTGATCTGGTCGCGTTCCTTTTTATAGACCTTGCGCATCTGCTCGGTCTCGATCTCTTCGACCTTCTCTTTGACAGCATCGTTTACGACGCTGCTTGGCAGGATGCGTTCTTCCTTGCGCGCGGCAATCAGCAGGAACTCGCCGCTGACGTGCACCAGGGGAGCGTCTTCGCCTTTGCCGAACGGCGCGACGAAACCATAAGTGGTCAGCTCCTGGCTGGCGCAGGGGCGGGCCGGCTTGCTGGCCAGGGCGGCCTCCAGTGCTTCAGCCTCGAACGGGACATCCTGGGTCAGGCGGTAGGTCAGCAGGTTCTTGAACCACATGAGGGTGAGTCTCTCCTTAATGCATAAGGGGGGCATTATTCTCCGTGCAGCCGTTCCAGGCCAGCCCTGTCATCGGGCCAGCAGCCATATAGAGGAAAGAAACCGTAGACGGCGCTAGGTCTTTGAAAGGCCTGAGAATTTTTTTTAGAAAAGTTGAAAAATGTGCTTGCCAGGGTGGCGCTCCCTCCGTAGAATGCGCGCCACACCGAGACGAAGGGTGATTAGCTCAGCCGGGAGAGCATCTGCCTTACAAGCAGAGGGTCGGCGGTTCGATCCCGTCATCACCCACCACTCGATGTATAGCGCAGCGGTAGTTCAGTCGGTTAGAATACCGGCCTGTCACGCCGGGGGTCGCGGGTTCGAGTCCCGTCCGCTGCGCCATATTCCACTTCCAGGGCCCACTGAACACCCGGAAGTAACAAAAGAAGCGACCTTAGGGTCGCTTTTTTTGTTTGTGCTGTTTGAATCTTTTCAATTTTTTTAAAAAAAACAGCCCAACGACTTGCCACGCTTGCGCTTGCTCCGTAGAATGCGCGCCTCACCGAGACGAAGGGTGATTAGCTCAGCCGGGAGAGCATCTGCCTTACAAGCAGAGGGTCGGCGGTTCGATCCCGTCATCACCCACCACTCGATGAATAGCGCAGCGGTAGTTCAGTCGGTTAGAATACCGGCCTGTCACGCCGGGGGTCGCGGGTTCGAGTCCCGTCCGCTGCGCCATATTCCACTTCCAGGGCCCACTGAACACCCGGAAGTAACAAAAAAAGCGACCTTAGGGTCGCTTTTTTTGTGTCTGCGCCGTGCGCTCAGCCCACGTGCTCTTCCTTGCGTAGCGTCAGCACCTCGACCCCATCCTCGGTCACCGCGACGGTATGTTCCCACTGCGCCGACAGCGTGTGGTCACGGGTAATCACCGTCCACCCGTCCTTCAAGGTCCGCGTGCCACGCCCGCCCTGGTTGATCATCGGCTCGATGGTAAACACCATGCCCGGCTTGAGCTTCATGCCCATGCCGCGCTGGCCGTAATGCAGCACCTCTGGCCCTTCATGCATTTGCTGGCCAATGCCATGGCCGCAGTACTCGCGCACCACGTTGTAGCCCGCCGCCTCGGCATGGGCCTGGACGGCGTGGCCGATGTCGCCAAGCGTCGCCCCCGGGCGCACCTGCTCAATCCCCTTCCACAAGGCCTCATAGGTGGTGTCGACCAGGCGCCGTGCCTCATCGCTGACCGGGCCCAGGCAATACATTTTCGACGAGTCGGCGATATAGCCGCCTTGTTCCAGCGTGATGTCGACGTTGATGATCGACCCTTCACTCAACACCTCATCGGCCTTGGGCATGCCGTGGCAGACCACGTGGTCCACCGAGGTATTGAGCGCGTAGGGGAAACCGTACTGGCCCTTGCTCGCCGGGCGCGCCTTGAGGGTGCCGACGATGAAGGCCTCGGCGCGGTCGTTGATCTGCATGGTGGTCACGCCGGGGCGGATGAAGGTATCGAGGTCGGCGAATACCTGGGCCAGTAAACGGCCGGCGTTGCGCATAAGGTCGAGTTGGGCGGGGGTCTTGAGGATCACCTGGGACATGTGGGTGCAAAGTAGCTCTGAGGCGGAAAGCTTTCAGCATAGCGCCATGGGGCGCCCGGCTGCCACCTGATGGTGCGTCGGTCACCGTTTTGGGGCTGCTGTGCAACCGTTAGCGGCACATGGCTAGCGCCTGTAGGGGCGGCCTTGTGTCGCGAAAGGGCCGCAAAGCGGCCCCAGGGCACAGCTGGCCCAACAATTGCTGAAAGACCACCATCAAGGCCGTCAACGTCGACCGCCTTCAACCCTTCACGACAAAGGCGCCGTGTTGCCCTCGCTTGCAAAGCAAGCCGGGGGCAGCCGGCGCCTTTTGCGTTTGCACCAGGAGACCCCCCCATGGCCAGCACCGAAGTACGCAGCGTCTGCCCCTATTGCGGCGTAGGCTGTGGCATCGTCATGAGCGTGGCCGATGGCAAGGTCAGCAAGATCAGCGGTGACAAGCTGCACCCGAGCAACTTCGGCCGCCTCTGCACCAAAGGCCTCACCGCGCACCTGCCCCTGACCGCCGCCGGGCGCATGGAAAGTGCCTTTGTACGCCAGCAACGCGACCATGAACCGGCGCGCAGCAGCATGGACCAGGCCATCGCCCAGGCTGCCGAGCGCCTGCGCGGCATCATCGACCAGCACGGCCCGGACGCCGTAGCGCTTTACGTCTCCGGGCAGATGTCACTGGAGGCCCAGTACCTGGCCAACAAACTGGCCAAGGGCTTTATCCGCACGCGCCATATCGAGTCCAATTCACGCCTGTGCATGGCCAGCGCCGGCAGCGGCTACAAACTCTCGCTGGGGGCCGATGGCCCGCCCGGCAGTTACCAGGACTTCGAGCGTGCCGAGGTGTTCCTGGTGATCGGTGCCAACATGGCCGACTGCCATCCGATCCTCTTCCTGCGCCTGCTCGACCGGGTAAAGGCTGGAGCGAAACTGATCGTTGTCGACCCGCGGCGCACCGCCACCGCCGACAAGGCCGACCTGTTCCTGCAAGTGCGCCCCGGCAGCGACCTGGCCCTGCTCAACGGCCTGCTGCACCTGCTGCACCGCAATGGCCAGACAAACCGCGCCTTCATTGCCCGCCACACCGAGGGCTGGGAAGCGCTGCCAGCCTTCCTCGAGGACTACACGCCTGAACGCGTCGCGGCCATCACCGGCCTTGCAGAAGATGACATCCGCCAGGCTGCCGCGTTGATCGGCAGCGCGGGTGAATGGATGAGCTGCTGGACCATGGGCCTGAACCAGAGCGTGCACGGCACCTGGCATACCAATGCGCTGTGCAACCTGCACCTGGCCACCGGCGCCATCTGCCGCCCCGGCAGTGGCCCGTTCTCGCTGACCGGCCAGCCCAATGCCATGGGTGGCCGTGAGATGGGCTACATGGGGCCGGGACTGCCGGGCCAACGTTCGGCGCTGATCGACGCCGACCGCAGCTTTGTCGAAGCGCAATGGGGCCTGGCACCCGGCAGCCTGCGTGCAGAAAGCGGCGAGGGCACGGTAGCGCTGTTCGAGCAGATGAAAACGGGTGAAGTGAAGGCCTGCTGGATCATCTGCAGCAACCCGGTGGCCAGCGTCGCCAACCGCCAGCAGGTGATCGATGGCCTGCGCCAGGCGCAGCTTGTGATCACCCAGGATGCCTTTCTCGACACCGAAACCAACCCTTACGCCGACATTCTCCTGCCCGCCGCCCTCTGGGCTGAAGGTGAGGGCGTGATGATCAACAGCGAACGCAACCTCACACTGATGCCTCGCGCCGTGGCTGCACCAGGCCAGAGCTTGCCGGACTGGCAGATCATCGCCCGGGTCGCCTGTGCCATGGGTTATGCCGAGGCCTTCGATTACCCCGACGCCGAAGCGGTGTATGACGAAATCCGCCGCTTCCACAACCCGCTCACCGGTTACGACCTGCGTGGGGTCGGCTACCCGCAACTGCGTGACAAGCCGCACCAGTGGCCTTGCGCGCCGGGCCGCGTGGACGACCGCAGCCCCGTGCGTTACATCGAAGAAGGCGCACCCTCGTCCCTTGTGTTCCCCACAGCCAGTGGCAAGGCCCGCTTCTTCGCCCGGCCCTGGCTGCCCGCGTCGGAGTTGCCGGACGCCGATTACCCGCTGGTGCTCAATACCGGCCGCGTGCAACACCAGTGGCACACCCTGACCAAGACCGGCAAGGTACCGGCGCTGAACAGGCTGGAGCCCGGCCCCTTTGTCGAACTCCACCCCGAGGATGCCGCGCGGCTGGGTATCCAGGACAAGGACCAGGTGGCGATCCGCTCGCGCCGTGGCCGGGCCGTGCTGCCGGCGCGTGTCAGCGACCGGGTCATGCCGGGCGATTGCTTCGCGCCGTTCCACTGGAACGATGTGATCGGCGAGCACCTGGCAATCAATGCCGTGACCTGCGATGCGGTCGACCCGCTGTCGCTGCAGCCTGCCCTCAAGCACTGCGCCGTGGCCCTTGAGCGGGTTGCCGGCGAGCGCATCGATGCCCTCGACCTTGGCACCACCACCCTTGCCCCGGAGCCTGCCCGCGTGCTGCTGGCCATGCCCCCCGGCCCGCCCCGACATCAGGTGTTGTGGGCCTCGCAGACCGGCAATGGCGAGGCGCTGGCCGAGCGCTGCGCAGAGCGTTTGCACGGCGCAGGGCTGCAGGTACAGCTCAGTTGCATGGAGGCGGTCAGCCCAAGCCAGCTGCAAGGTGCGGCCAGTGTGCTGCTGATTGCCAGCACCTTCGGCGATGGTGATGCGCCCGACAGCGCCACCGCGTTCTGGCGGGCGCTGCAGGGCGAGGAGGGCGCCCACTGCGCCGAGCTGCCTTATGCCGTGCTGGCCCTGGGCGACTCCAGTTACGCCCAGTTCTGCGGGTTTGGTCGCAAGCTCGACCAGCGCCTGGCCGAACTGGGCGGGCGCCGCCTGCTGCCGCGCGTCGATTGTGAACCGGATTTCGATGAGGCCTTTGCCACCTGGCTCGACGCGCTGTTGCCCGAGCTGGGCAGCGCTGGCGTAGCGCTACCGGTCAACGAGCCCGCACTGGCTGCGCCCTGCAGCAAGCAACGGCCGTGGGCGGCTACCCTGCTGGAAAACAACCTGCTCAGTGGCCCCGGCTCGAGCAAGGAAACCCGCCAGTTGGTGTTCGATATTCAAGGCAGCGGCTTCACCTACGCAGCGGGCGATGCGCTGGGCGTGTGGCCCCGCAACTGCCCGGCGCTGGTGGAGGAATTGCTGGCGCTGATGCAGCAGGACGGCAAGACCCAGGTCCAACTCAAGGGCCAGCCGCCCATGCCGTTGGCCCAGGCACTGGAGTCGCACCTGGAAATTGCCAGGGTCACCCCACAGCAACTGCAGGTGTTCAGCCAGCAGGCTGACGACCTGCGGCACCTGTTGCAGCCTGAACGCAAGGCCGCACTGCAGGATTGGCTGTGGGGCCGGCAGTTGGTCGACGTGCTGCGCGCGTTTGCACAGGACCTGCCGCTGGCAACCTGGCTCGAACTGCTCAAACCCCTGCAACCGCGGCTGTACTCGATCAGCTCAAGCCCGATTGCCCACCCCGGCGAGGTGCATCTGACCGTCTCTACCGTACGTTATGGCCAGCGAAAAGGGGTGTGCTCAAGCTTCCTCGCTGACCGGGGGCAGGCTGCGAAGGTGGCGATCTTCCCCCAGGCGTCCAGGCATTTCCGCCTGCCTGATGACGATGATGTACCGCTGATCATGATTGGCCCCGGTACAGGCATCGCACCGTTTCGTGCGTTCCTCGAAGAGCGCGAGGCGCGGGGTGCAAAAGGGGAAAACTGGCTGTTCTTCGGCGAGCAATATGCAGCCACCGACTTTTATTACCACGCGCAGTTGCAGGCCTGGCAGGCGAGCGGACACCTGCGCCTGGATACGGCGTTTTCCCGCGACCAGGCAGAGAAAATCTATGTGCAGCAGCGGATGCGTGAGCAGGGTGCACAGGTGTGGCAGTGGCTGGAGGCGGGGGCGTACTTCTATGTCTGTGGTGATGCTCAGCGCATGGCCAAGGATGTGGATGCGGTGCTGCGCGAGATCATTGCCGAGCATGGGGGTGTGAATGCCGATGCCTATGTGGAAGGTTTGAGCAAGGCCAAGCGGTATCGGCGGGATGTGTACTGAAATGCTCCAGGATGGGGAGCAACGCACCTTGAATGTGCATGGTTTGGGCTGGCGCTATCGCCGGCAAGCCGGCTCCTGCACGGGCTCCGCTGCTCTCAAGCCCTGTGCTGCAGCTGTGGGCGCCGGCTTGCCGGCGATAGGGCCGGGCCAGGCAACATAACTGGCACATTCCATGCTTTATCTCCAACACAACAAGCCCCACTGATCAACGGCGATCAACCGGGGGCACACCGTGATGAATACAGGCAAAGGCGCCTGGAGCTTCGGCTCCAGGCGCTTTTTTGATCGAGGATCGGCTTATGAAGGCAACAGCGAGCAGCGGGCAACGAGAGCGACTGGTCATCGTCGGCAACGGCATGGTGGGCCACCATTGCGTCGAGCAACTGGTCGAACGCGGCGCGCTGGCGCGCTTCGAGCTGCGTGTGTTCGGCGAGGAGCGCCAGCGCGCCTACGACCGCGTGCACCTGTCTGAATACTTCGGCGGCAGCTGTGCCGAAACCCTGGCGCTGTGCGAGCAGGGCTTCTATGGCGTCAACGGTGTGCACCTGCACCTGGGTGAAGCGGTGCTGCAAATCGACCGCGAGCGCTGTGAAGTGGTTACCGCCGAAGGCCGCTATGGGTATGACCAGCTGATCCTGGCCACCGGTTCCTACCCCTTCGTGCCCCCGATCGAGGGCTCCAGCGGCAACGCGCGCCTGGTCTATCGCACCCTCGACGACCTCGACGCGATACGCGCCGCTGCCGTTGATGCCACCCGTGGCGTGGTGGTTGGCGGCGGACTGCTGGGCCTCGAGGCAGCTAACGCCCTTAAGTCCCTGGGCCTTCAAGCGCATGTGGTGGAGTTCGCCCCGCGGCTGATGCCGGTGCAACTGGATGCTGAAGGCGGCGCCGCGCTCAAGGCGCAGATCGAAGCCCTGGGCGTCGGCGTGCACCTGTCGCGCGCTACCCAGTCGATCAGCGACGGTGAGGCCTACCGCTACCGGATGAATTTCGACGGTGGCGAACACTTGGAAACCGACCTGGTCGTGTTCTCTGCCGGCATCCGCCCGCAGGACGCCCTGGGCCGTGCCTGCGGCCTGGAGATCGCCGCGCGCGGTGGCGTGGTGATCGACAATCACTGCCGCTCCAGCGACCCACGCATCTTCGCCATCGGTGAATGCGCCTCGTGGAACGGCAGCGTGTTCGGCCTGGTTGCTCCGGGCTACAGCATGGCGCGCAACCTGGCGGCGCTGCTGTTGGGCGAGGCGGCCGGGGAATTCACCGGGGCCGACATGTCGACCAAGCTCAAGCTGCTGGGCGTCGATGTCGGCTCCATCGGCGACGCCCATGGCGCCACGCCCGGCTCGCGCAGCTACCGCTTCATCGACGAGGCCAACGCCGCCTATCGCCGGCTGGTGGTCGATGCCAGTGGCAAGCATGTGCTCGGTGCGGTGCTGGTGGGCGACAACAGCTACTACGACACACTGCTGCAATACGCTCAGAACGGCATCGCCCTGCCTGCCGACCCGGCGGCGCTGATCCTGCCGCAAAGCGGTGGCGCACCGGCCCTGGGCGCCGATGCGCTGCCTGACAGCGCGACCATCTGCTCCTGCCACAACGTCAGCAAGGGCGCAGTGTGCGCAGCGATCGACAGTGGTTGCGCCGACCTTGCCGCGGTCAAAGGCTGCACCAAAGCGGCTACCGGCTGTGGCGGCTGCGCGGCGTTGCTCAAGCAAGTGTTCGAGCATGAACTCACCGCCCGTGGCGTGACCGTGGACAAGAGCCTGTGCGAGCACTTCGCCTACACCCGCCAGGAGCTGTACGGGCTGGTGCGGGTGGGTGGCATACGCACCTTCAACGACTTGCTGGCGCGCCATGGCAAGGGCCATGTCGGCTGCGACATCTGCAAGCCGGCGGTGGGCAACATCCTCGCTTCGTGCTGGAACCAGCCGATCATGGACCCTGCGCTGGTGCCACTGCAGGACACCAACGACACCTTCATGGCCAACATGCAGAAAAACGGTACCTACTCGGTGGTGCCGCGCATTCCCGGCGGCGAAATCACCCCGGACAAACTGATCGTGATCGGTCAGGTGGCCAAGAAGTACGACCTTTACACCAAGATCACCGGCGGCCAGCGCATCGACCTGTTCGGCGCCCAGTTGCACGAGCTGCCGCTGATCTGGGGCGAGCTGATCGAGGCCGGCTTCGAGACTGGCCACGCCTATGGCAAATCGACCCGCACGGTGAAGTCCTGCGTAGGCAGCACCTGGTGCCGCTACGGTGTGCAGGACAGCGTCGCCATGGCGCTGCGCCTGGAGGACCGCTACAAGGGCCTGCGCAGCCCGCACAAGCTCAAGTTCGCGGTCTCTGGCTGCACCCGCGAATGTGCCGAGGCGCAAAGCAAGGACATCGGCGTGATCGCCACCGACAAAGGCTGGAACCTTTACGTCTGTGGCAATGGCGGCATGCGCCCACGGCATGCCGAACTGTTCGCTACCGACCTGGACGATGAGACCCTGGTGCGCCTGATCGACCGCGTGCTGATGTTCTACATCCGTACCGCCGACAAGCTGCAGCGCACGTCGGTATGGCGCGAAAGCCTGGACGGCGGCCTGGACTACCTCAAGCAGGTGATCCTCGACGACAGCCTGGGCCTGGCTGCCGAGCTGGAAGCGCAGATGCAGCATGTGGTCGAGCAGTACGAATGCGAATGGGCCAACGCCCTCAACGACCCGGAAAAGCTCAAGCGCTTCCGTACGTTCGTCAACGATCGACGCGCCGACCCGGACGTGCATTTTGTCCGCGAGCGTGAACAGCGTCGCCCCGCTGCACCCCTGCACCTGATCCCTACCGTCGAGGAGGCTGTGTGATGAACCTGTCCAATGCTGCTGTGGCAAAGCAACCCAACTGGCAAGCGGTGTGCAACACCGATGACCTGGTCGCCGACTCTGGTGTGGTGGTGTGGCTCGATGGCACCCAGGTCGCCTTGTTCTACCTGCCTGGGCAGGCGCAGAGCCTGTACGCGGTGGACAACCGCGACCCACGCTCCGGAGCCAACATCATTGGCCGCGGGCTGGTGGGCAGCCTGCAAGGCGAGCTGGTGGTGGCAGCACCGCTGTACAAACAGCACTTCAGCCTGCACAGCGGTGCGTGCCTGGAAGATCCCGGCCAGCGGTTACGTGTGTGGCCGGTACGAATGAACGGGGAGGCGGTGGAAGTGGCGATGGCCTGATCCCGGCTCTTGCCTGTCTCTTGCGCTTGCTCTTGCTTTGCTTTGCTTTTGCTTCTAAGCGCGCGATAGCTCAGGCGCCGCCGATTGCGACTTCAGGAGGCCGAGCGCAGGTCTTGCGAAGGGAGGTGACGGGCATGGATGCCCGTCAAGCGCTGCGGCCCATGGATGGGCCGTCAGCGCGGTCCTCCCGGGAGCAAGGCCGGAGCGAGGGAACCCCGGAGCGCAGCGTAGGGGCCGGATGATGGGAGCCGACGGTTTTGGTTACTTTGGCCACGACCAAAGTAACCCGCCGTAAGGGCGCAAAGGTGAATCAGCGCCTCCATGGCGAATGGATATTCACCCGATCTGAAAGCCGCAAGCCGCAAGCCGCCAGCCGCCAGCAGCGCGACCCGGATACGCCACAGGTGGCGATGCGGTAAGCTTGGCGCATGAACCTCGACACCCGCATCAAGTACCGCCACCTGCTGTGCTTCCTGGAGATTGCCCGGCAGGGCAGCCTGGCCAGGGCCGCCGACATTCTGGCGATCAGCCAGCCGGCAATTTCCAAGACCCTCAAGGAGCTTGAAGACCTGCTCGAGACGCGCCTGTTCGAGCGCAGCCGCCAGGGCGTCGAGCTGACCCCGGCCGGCACCCGCTTCATGCATTACGCCGGGCCCAGCGTACAGGCCCTGCGCGACGGCGTGAGCAGCTTGCGCGGTGAAGCGCGGGCGCCGTCGCAGGTGCGCATCGGCGTGCTGTCCACGGTCGAAGGCCTGCTGATGCCCGAGGTGCTGTGCCGCCTGCATCAACGCCATGAAGCGTTGCTGATCAGCGTGGTGACCGGCGCCAGTGCACAGTTGCTCGGCCAGTTGCGCCTGGGCGAACTGGAACTGGTGGTCGGGCGCATGACCGACAGCCCACAGATCCAGGGGTTGTCGTTCGAACACCTGTACAGCGAGTCGATGGCCCTGGTCGTGCGCCCCGGGCACCCCTTGCTGGCCAGTATGCAGGTAGACCGATCACGCGTTGGCCGTTATCCACTGGTGCTCCCACCACCGGGCACTACCATTCGCCAGCACGCCGACAGCCTGTTCGTGCAATGCGGCATTCAACTGCCGGCGCAGCGCCTGGAGACCCTTTCGCTGGCCTTGAGCCGCCGCTACCTGCTGGGCAGTGATGCCGTGTGGGTGGCGCCGCGTGATGCAGTGCTGCTTGACCTGCGCCGCGGTGAGTTGGCCGAGCTCGATCTGGGGGTGCGGGAGCCAGGCGGGTCGGTGGGCATCTGCCGCAATGCCGCCTTGGCGCTGAGCCTGCCGGGGCAGTGGGTGTGCGATGTATTGCGGGAAGTGGCGGGGCAATATCGCGAGCGGTTGTACCCGTAAGCTTCGTTGTAGCCGAGCGTTCCTGGCCCAGAAACGCTCGTGTGGTGTACGTCCCAACTGTTATCAAGCGGTTCGCAAAGACACCGCGACCACACAAGGAACAGTGGAACCTCGCGCCTCTTCGTCACGGCCATTGATCAACAAGCGCTTGTTGCCTGGATCGAGCGTGACCGTCGATCCCGATGCATAGAAGCCATCCTCTGGCACTTGAGCACCGACCTGGCCATAACCGAGAGGCGGGACGAAGCGGGTGTCAAACGTGCCATCCGAGGTCAAGCTAAAGGCAAGCGTATAAGTGTAGAAACTACCGTAGCCGACCAGGCCATCGCCTGTCTCTACTCCCGCATACCAACCGCCCGGTTGGTCAAACACCAGCGCTTCGCCGCCGTTGAACTCACTGGCCGGCATGCCCGAATAGTCGATTCGGTAAACACTCGGGTGGCTGATATCTTCATCGAGGTCGTACAGTTCCCCGTAGAAAGTGATTCGTTCCGCGACGGGGTCTACGGAAAAACCGTTATTGATGATCCATGGCGCGGACCAGTGCTGGCCATTGTTGCCAAAGGCATTGTCCACTTTCCCGTCGGTGGTCAAGGCTGTGGTGACGCCATACGCGTCTTC
Organism: Pseudomonas sp. BNK-30; assembly: GCF_047456185.1. NCBI lineage: Bacteria > Pseudomonadati > Pseudomonadota > Gammaproteobacteria > Pseudomonadales > Pseudomonadaceae > Pseudomonas > Pseudomonas sp. BNK-30. The sequence goes on along the minus strand of NZ_CP179904.1, from coordinate 3,343,003 downwards.
CCCCTGCATCAGATACAAGGCCAATACAAGGTGCTGCGAACCTGAGGGGGGTGTAAAACTGGCAATGCCGTCGATGATGTGTGAGTGGGTATCGGGAATCAGCTTGCTGACATCGAGGATGCCATCAGCGCCAAAATCCAAGCGCAATGCGCCGTCACGGTCCAGCCCGATCACCACCGGTTCGAATTTCTGTGGGCCGCGACGCAAGCCTGTGACGAAAATATGGTCTTTCGCCAAAGCCAGGTGCTCCAGCAGCAGTTCCTCCTTGACCAATGCATGGGTAGCAACGTACCCCTTGCCCTCACCAAACGTCAGATCCGGTTGCCCTTCGGCATTCAGTTTCCAAAGGTGACTGGCTGACTCCCCCTGCACCGGGACAACGATCAGTAAATTACCTGCATCATCTTCTGCGATGCTCTCGGGTGCCTCATAGGCTGCGCTTGCAGTCTTGTTGAAATCGAAAATTCCATCGCCATTGAAGCTGCCATCCAGCTTTCCGTTTTGTTTCAGGCAAGCCACAAAGACCCTGGCGTCCTCAGTGTTCGGGTTGAAGCTTTCACCGATTACATAACTGCGTCCATCGGTGACCATGCTGTTGATGATTGCAGTGCTGTCGGCACGAGACCCGGCGCTTTTTTCAAGGATGTAGGCAATCCCATCGATGCCATAAGCACCATCGATGGGAGCTTGTGGCAACTGCATGGATGCTTGGGCCAAGGTTGGGGGCACGCGGGTTGAGCGGGCAGGCTTTCGTGAAGTGTTCATGACTTTTCCTTGGTGATGAGTGACCGCTGGGCATCAAGGCTTCACGCCGTTATCAGCCATCGCGGCTCACTCAGATGCGGCTGGATGCGTTGCAGGGCCATTGGAGGCCAGGCTCGAATCCGGCGCTACTGGCAGAAATGCCAGGGCGGGGCTGGTCGCTGGAAGAGCCAGTTTTGCAGGGGCGTCCGCTGTGCATATGGTCAATACTGGCCAAACGCCCGTAAGGTTGTGTGCAAGCGCGTTGTCGAGTGAACTTACTCCATGAAACCCGCTCTTATGCCGGTAGCCATTGGTAATGGCCGCCTGATAAGCTCGCGGCTTTACCCTGATTGCCCATATGGCGCATGAACAAGGAAATAGCATGAAACAGCATCGTTTGGCGGCTGCGGTTGCCCTGGTAGGCCTGGTACTGGCTGGCTGTGATCAACAGGCCAGCAGCCCCGAGCTGAAAACTCCGGCACAGAAAGCCTCCTACGGTATCGGCCTGAACATGGGCAAGAGCCTGGCTCAGGAAGGCATGGAAGACCTTGATTCCAAAGCCGTCGCCCTCGGCATCGAAGACGCCGTTGGCAAGAAAGAACAGCGCATCAAGGACGAAGAGCTGGTAGAAGCCTTCACCTCGCTGCAGAAGCGCGCCGAGGAGCGTCTGGCCAAGGCCAGCGAAGAAGCCGCCTCCGCAGGCAAGAAGTTCCTCGAAGAAAATGCCAAGAAGCCAGGTGTGGTCACCACCGCCTCGGGCCTGCAGTACGAAGTGGTCAAGAAGGCCGACGGCCCGCAGCCCAAGCCGACCGATGTGGTCACTGTCCACTACGAAGGCAAGCTGATCGATGGCAAGGTGTTCGACAGCTCGGTAGAGCGTGGCAGCCCGATCGACCTGCCGGTCAGCGGTGTCATCCCAGGCTGGGTCGAAGGCCTGCAACTGATGCACGTTGGCGAGAAGTACAAACTGTTCATCCCGGCTGAGCTGGCCTATGGCGCACAGAGCCCAAGCCCGCTGATCCCGGCCAACTCGGTCCTGGTGTTCGACCTGGAACTGATCGCCATCAAAGACCCGGCCCAGCTGCAGGGCGACGCGCCTGAAGCTCAGGCACCTGCCGAAGCTCCGGCTGAAGCACCTGCCAAGTAATACTGGCTGGTAGTGCACAACGCCCCGCTCGCCGGGGCGTTGTCGTTTGTGCATCAGGCATTGGGCCGAACCTCGTGGCCAGGAGATTGTCCGAGAAAGGGCAGTGTGAAGAAGCAGGAGGCTTCTGACGCAAATCGTTTGCGGTTCTGAAACGACTGTGTAAAAAACGCCCGATCTGACCGGGGCCCTTGCTTTACAGGCACCTGCCGTCAGAAACTTCGCCCTGTTCACAAGGTTATCCACAATAAATGTGGATAACCTCTCCCTGCTGGAGGCTACATGAGCGCACCCTGGAATTTCGCCCGCTTCCTGCCCTTGGCCGAGCGCCTGCTTAGCCGTGGCCGCTTGCCGGCTTTGCTGTTCGCCGTGGCCCGCAAAGGCCCACGCCTGGGCCAGTTGCGTGAAGACATCAAGCTTTTGCAGTCGCTGTGCCTTGCCTGGTGGCGTGGCGAGTACCGGGCGATCAGCCCCAAGGCACTGGTGACCATCGTCGCCGGCCTGCTGTACTTCGTCAGCCCCATCGATGCCATCCCCGACTGGCTGCTGGGCGTAGGCTTTCTCGATGATATCGCCGTGCTCGGCTGGGTGCTGAAGACCGTCTCCGATGAGCTGGCGCGTTTCAAGGCCTGGCGCGACAGCCAGGCACCCGAGCGCCTGCGCGTGGTCGAGCGCTTGCCCGACACCCCTGAAGCTTTGCGCCTGGAGCGTAAAACGCACTGAAATCGAGCAGATCCCCACAGACCCCCGGGCTTGGTAATATAATTGGCATAAGGGTTATGCCTACGGATTACATGCGGTAATCCTACGTAAGGGGGTTGTAATGGGTATTCAGGTCATTAGCCGGGACGGTCAGCCCGAGTACGCAGTCGTTCCCTGGGAGCAGTATCAGGCGCTGCTCAAGGCGGCCGGCCAGGCGCCTGCCGAGGCGGTTGGCGAAACCAGCGATCACAGTGCGGCAAGCGCCAGTTTGCCCGCCTTCAGCGAAGTGGCGCAGCTGCGTGAGGCCAAAGGCATCGCACCAGAGCAATTGGCGCGAAATGTGGGGGTAAGCCCCGCCTACCTGGCGATGATCGAGTCGGGTGAACGCCAGCCGGATGCGGCGATCCGCCGTGCCCTGGCCTGGCACTTGGGTGTGGCGGGCTGGAGCGAGCCGTCATGAGCCAGGTCAGGATCAGCCGTCAGCATTGGCAAAGCTTGCTGGATGAGCTTGACCTGGCCCGCCGTCAACGGCATTTGCTGACTTACCGCGCGCTGATCGAGCGTTTGCAATTGCCCAGCCCGGCCATGCAGACGCTGACTGCAGCGCTTGAATACCTGGCGGTGCTCGATGCCCGTGCCGAGCAGCCGCTGCGCAGCTCGCTGGTGATCAGCCAGGGCGCCAGCCGCCTGCCGCGTACCGGCTTCTTCGAATGTGTGGAGCGCCTTGGGCGCTTCTCCGGGCCGGTCGACGGCATGGAGGCAGCGTCGTGGCATGCTTCGGAAGTTGTGCGGGTATTCGAGTACGCCTACCCGGAGATTGCCTGACAGGCCGATAGACCTGCCCCGCCAAACTCCCACCAACGCCACACACCGAAAACAGAAGGGGCCGGGCACTTACGTGCCCGGCCCCTTCTGTTTCACATCAGCGCTGACTGATTACTGCTTGGCCACCTTGGTGCTGGCACTCAGGTAGTCGATCAGGATGCGACCGGTCTCGGACAGGTAAGCGTCGTCTTCGGGCTTGGTGTTTTCATCCTCGGTCGGCAGGGCGTCCTCGTCCTCTTTCTTCAGTTCCTTCAGCGGCTCTTCACCCTTGGCCTTGCGGCGGATGTTTTCCAGCGCCAGCTGTTTGGCCTCGATCTCATCGTGGCGGGCACGGCGGTCCTGCTCGTTGAGGCTGACGGTCTTCTCGTTCATCAGCTTCTGGGTCAGTGCCAGGCGGTCACGGATATAGGTGAACTCCGCGTCCTTGTCGCTGCGCGCTTCATGCTGGGCCTTGAGCTGCGCCAGGAAGGGCTTGAACGGGTCGGCCGCCGGCTTGACCACCGGGCGGATGGTGTCCCACGGCATGGCCTCGGGCAGGGCGCTTTCACCGATTTCCTTGGTGTCGATGATCGACGGGTAGTCGATGTCTGGCAGCACGCCCTGATGTTGGGTGCTCTGCCCGGACACCCGGTAGAACTTGGCCAGGGTCAGTTTCAGCTCGCCATGGTTGAGCGGCTGGATGGTCTGTACGGTGCCTTTGCCGAAGGTCTGGCCGCCTATGATCAGGGCGCGGTGGTAATCCTGCATGGCGCCGGCGAAGATTTCCGAGGCCGAGGCCGAGAGGCGGTTGACCAGCAGCACCAAGGGGCCTTTGTAGAAGGCGCCTGGGTTTTCGTCTTCTAGCACGTCAACCCGGCCATCGCTGTTGCGAACCAGCACCGTGGGGCCTTTCTCGATGAACAGGCTGGTCAGCTCGGTGGCTTCTTGCAGGGAACCGCCGCCGTTGTTGCGCAGGTCGATGACCACGCCGTCGACTTTTTCCTTTTGCAGTTCGGTGAGCAGCTTTTTCACGTCGCGCGTGGTGCTCTTGTACTCCGGGTCCCCGGCTCGGTAAGCCTTGAAGTCCAGGTAGAAGGCCGGGATTTCAATGATGCCCAGCTTGTAGTCACGGCCAGCCTGCTTGAGCTTGAGCACCGACTTCTTGGCCGCCTGCTCTTCAAGCTTGACCGCCTCGCGGGTGATCGACACCACTTTGCTGGTCTGGTCGCTCGGGGCATTGCTGGCCGGGATGATTTCCAGGCGCACAACCGAGCCTTTCGGGCCACGGATCAGCTTGACCACTTCGTCCAGGCGCCAGCCGACCACGTCGACCATTTCCTTGTTGCCCTGGGCGACGCCGATGATCTTGTCGGCCGGGGCCACCTGCTTGGTCTTGGCCGCAGGGCCGGCAGGTACCAGGCGCACGATCTTGACCTGGTCATTGTCGCTCTGCAGCACCGCGCCGATGCCTTCGAGCGACAGGCTCATGTTGATGTCGAAGTTTTCGGCGTTGTCCGGCGACAGGTAGTTGGTGTGCGGGTCGTAGGACTGGGCGAAGGTATTGATGTAGGCCTGGAAGATGTCTTCGGCACGGGTCTGGTCCAGGCGCGACAGCTGGTTCTTGTAACGCTTGGTCAGGGTTTCCTGGATCTGCTTGGGCTCTTTGCCGGCGATCTTCTGGCGCAGCACCTCGTCCTTGACGCGCTTGCGCCACAGGTCGTCCAGCTCGGCCTGGTTCTTCAGCCACGGGGCGTCCTTGCGGTCGATCAGCAAGGTTTCCTTGGCGGTGAAGTCCATCTTGTCGACGCCCTTGTTCAGCTCGGCCAGGGCGAAGTCCAGGCGTTGCTTGACGCGGTCCAGGTAGCGCTTGTAGATGGTGAAGCCCGGGTCGAGGTTGCCGCTTTTGAGGAAGTCGTCGAACTGCCTCTTCCACTTGTCGAACTCGGCGATGTCGGCCGCAGTGAAGTAGCTGCGCGCAGGGTCGAGCAGCTTGATATAGCTGTCGTAGATGATCACCGAGCGGGCGTCATCGAGCGGCGGCTTGCTGTAATGGTGGCGTTTGAGCAACTCAACCACGTTGAGGCTGGCGACGATTTCGTCACGGTCCGGCTGCAGGCTGTCCCATTTGTTGGCGGCCGCCGCATTGCCGCCGAGCGTGAGGCTGCCCAGGCCGATCATCAGGGCCAGGGCGGTGCTTGGGAGGAAATGCTTCATGCTGATTCGACGTGGAGGCAATTGATCACGCATAGTAGGCCGTCTTTTCCGTTGCCGGTTCCATGGAGCCGGACAAATACTGCAAAAAGCCAGGGGCGTGGATACCCCAGGCTCAGTCATGTCAATCAACTATGGAGGCACTGTGAAGGCATTGCAAGGCGAAGACGGACATGTGGAGTGGGTCGAGGCCGAGCGCCCGGCCCTGGATGCCGGCCAGGTACGCATCCGCGTGGCTGCGGCGGGCCTGAACCGGGCCGATCTGTTGCAGATGAAGGGCCTTTATCCGCCACCACCCGGTGCCAGCCCGTACATGGGCCTGGAATGCGCCGGGGTAGTGGAAGAAGTGGGGCCAGGCGCCGACTGGCGGGTAGGCGACCGGGTGTGCGCGCTGCTGGCCAGCGGGGCCATGGCCGAGGAAGTGGTGGTCGATGCCCGCCATGTGCTGCCGGTCCCCGAGGGCCTGAGCCTGCACGAGGCAGCAGCGCTGCCCGAGGTCTACGCCACCGCGTGGTTGAACATTTTCCAGCTCGGTGCGGTGAAGGCCGGCGAGAAGGTACTGGTACACGCCGGTGCCAGCGGTGTCGGCTCCGCAGCCATTCAGTTGTGCAAGGCGTTCGGCAACCCGGTGTACGTCAGCGTTGGCTCGCAGGACCGCCTGGCGTACTGCCAGGCCCTGGGCGCGACGGGCGGAGTGGTGCGCAACGAAAACCTGGAAGCGCTGGAGGGCATGGGCCCGTTCGACGTGATTCTCGACCCGGTGGGTGCCAGTTACGGGCAGCTCAACCTCAAGTTGCTGGCACGCGATGGGCGCTGGGTGATCATCGGCCTGATGGGCGGGCGCATGGTTGAACTGGACCTGGCGCAGGTGCTGGGCAAGCGCCTGGAAATCACCGGTTCCACCTTGCGCAACCGTGATGACGGGTTCAAGGCCGAGCTGCTGCGTGAGCTGCAGCAGCAGGTGTGGCCGCTGTTCACCGAAAAGCGCTTGTCGCCACAGCTGGTGGACACCTACCCCGTCGAATTCGCCCAGGCAGCGTATGCCGAGCTTGAGAGCAATCAGGTGTCGGGCAAGCTGGTGATGGTGATCGACGCTAGCCTGGCGTGAGATTGCCGGGGCTGCCTTGCAGCCCATCGCAACACAAGGCCGCTCCTACCGTAGGAGCGGCCTTGTGTCGCGAAAGGGGCGCAAAGCGCCCCCATGGCCCTCAAGACCAGCTCAGTATCGGCCAGCCATTCTTCTCGGCATGCTCGCGCAACACCGCATCCGGGTTCACCACATGCGGATGATCCACCTTCAGCAACAACGGCAGGTCGTTGCGCGAATCGGAATAGAAGCTCGCCCCCTCCAGGTTCTCCTGCTCCTGGTCCAGCCACTCCAGTAAGCGGGTGATCTTGCCCTCACGGTAAGTCAGCACCCCATGAGTCCTCCCGGTATACACCCCGTTCACAGCCTCCAGCTCGATTGCCAGGTACTCGTCCACCCCTAACCGCGCCGCAATCGGCCCGACCAGGTGAGTGCCCGAGGCGGAAATGATCAGGATGCGGTCGCCACGCTTGCGATGCTCGGCGATGCAGCGGCAGGCATCACCGAAAATGATCGGCTCGATGACATCCTCCACCCATGGTTCCACCAGGTGCTCGACCTCTTCCAGCGTACGCCCGGCAATCGGCTCCAGGCTGAAGGCCATGTACTCTTCCATCTGCAGGTGGCCTTTGCCGTAGGCCTCCATCAGGGCATGGTCGCGGCGCAGGAACTCCTTGCCGTCGACCCAGCCCAGCCGCGCCATTTGCTCGCTCCACAGCGACGCGCAGTCGCCATGGATCAGGGTTTCGTCCAGATCGAAAATTGCCAGTGCCATGCGTTGAATCTCCTTAGGCCACTTCCCGTAGCGCCGTGGGGTCGATCGACAAGGATACCCGCTGGCCGTCCGCGTGCAGGTCGGCCGATGAGCGATTGAGCACATCCACCACCAGCTCCACGTCACGAACCCGTACCCGGTAGCGGATCACATTGCCCAGCAGGCTGTGGCTGCGCACTTCGCCGTCCAGTTCGCCATCGCGGCTCAAGGTGATCGACTCGGGGCGAATCGCCAGGCGGCTGGCCACCGGGCGTTGCAGCAGGCGGCTGGCACTGTCCGGGTCGAGCAGGTTGTAGTTGCCGATGAAGCCGGCGGCAAACAGGTCCACCGGGGCCGTGTACAGGGTTTCGGCGTCGCCGCTCTGCACGATGCGCCCCTGGTTCATCAGGAAGATGCGATCAGACATCGTCAGCGCTTCTTCCTGGTCATGGGTAACGAAGATGGTGGTCAGCCCCAGTTCGCGCTGGATGGCGCGGATCTGCTCGCGCAGGTGCTTGCGAATACGCGCATCCAGCGCCGACAGCGGCTCGTCGAGCAGCAGCAGGCGTGGCCGGGTGACCAGCGAGCGGGCCAGGGCCACTCGCTGGCACTGGCCACCGGACAGCTGGTGCGGGTAGCGCCCGGCAAAACTGCCCAGTTCCACCAGTTCCAGCGCCTCGCGCACACGTACCTGAGTGTCACTGGCCTTGACCTTCTGCATGCGCAGGCCAAAGGCGACATTCTGTTCCACGGTCATGTTGGGGAACAGCGCATAGCTTTGGAACACCATGCCGATACCGCGCTTTTGCGGGCTCAGCGGCACGATGTCCTGGCCGTCGAGCAGGATCTGCCCGCCGTCCACCGGGGTCAGCCCGGCGATGCAGCGCAGCAGGGTGGACTTGCCGCAGCCGGAGGGGCCGAGCAAGGTGACGAATTCGCCGCGCTCGATCTGGCAGTCGATATTTTCGAACACGGGGGTGCCGGCATAGCGTTTGTGCAGTTTCTGTACGCTGACGAAGCTCATGTCAGGTCTTGTCCTTGTTCAGGCGGTTGGCGACCCAGGTCAGTACCAGCACGAAGGCGAAGTACGAGATCACCAGCGCGCTGTTGAAGTGGCCGCTGCTGTTGCGCATGTTGTTCAGGTACACCTGCAGGGTCTCGTAGCGCGTGCCGACCAGCAGGTTGGCGAACACGAATTCGCCGAACAGGAACGAGAACGACAGCAGCAGCGCCACCATCAGGCCTTTGCGCAGGTTGGGCAGCACCACCAGGAACGCCGCCTGCCAGGTGCTGGCGCCGAGCAGTTGGGCGGCGTCCATCAGGTCGCGCAGGTTGATCGCCTGCAAGTTGTTGGTGATCGCCCGGTACATGAACGGCAGGGCGATGGTGAAGTAGCAGCCGATCAGGATCCACGGCGTGCCGACCATGGCCATCGGCCCGCTGCCGTACAGCTGCAGCAGGCCCACCGAGGACACCACCGGCGGTACCGCGAACGGCAGCAGGATGAGGATATTCATCAGTGCGTCGAGCTTGGGGAAGTGGTAGTGCACCACGAACAGCAGCGGCAGGATCAGCACCACCGACAGCAGCAGTGCGCCCACGCACACCAGCAGCGACTGGCCGAAGGCCGCGAGAAAGCGCGGCTCGCCCCACAGCGCCACGTACCACTTGAGGGTCAGGCCGCTGGGCAGCAGGCTGGCTGACCAGCTGGTGGCCAGCGAGTAGAGCAGGGTGCCGGCCAGTGGTAGCAGCAGAATGAGAAACAGCAGGTACACCACAGCGCGGTGGTAGAGGCTGCCGGCGCTGGGCCTGGTTGAGCGGTTAGCGTGCATGGTAGCTCCGTTTCAGCAGCCATTGATGGACGACCGTGACCACCGTCATCAAGCCCACCAGCACCATGGCCAGCGCGCTGGCCAGGTTGGGGTCCAGGCTGATGTCACCGGCCACCAGGCCGGCGATGCGGATTGGCAGCACGTTGAAGTTGCCGGTGGTCAGCGCATACACCGTGGCATACGCGCCCAGGGCATTGGCCAGCAGAATGACGAAGGTACCGAGCAGGGCCGGGGTCAGCACTGGCAGGCCGATGTGCCGCCAGTATTGCCAGTGGCTGGCGCCCAGCAACGCGGCCGATTCGTGCCAGTCTTCGCGCAGGGCATCGAAGGCCGGGTAGAGCAGCAATACGCCCAGGGGGATCTGGAAGTAGGTGTAGACCAGGATCAGGCCGCTTTTGGAGTAGATGCTGAAGTCTTCCAGCAGGCCAACCTGCTTGAGCAGCAGGGTCAGCGCCCCGTTGAAACCAAGCAGGATGATGAACGCGAAGGCCAGCGGCACGCCGGCGAAATTGCTGGTCATGTTGGCGAAAGCGCTGACGAAGTCGCGCAGGCGCGAATCCACCTGGCGCAGCGAGTAAGCACCGAGGGTGGCGATGATGATGCCGAACAGGCTCGACCAGAAGCTGATTTCCAGGCTGCGTTGCAGTGCCTGCAGGTAGAACTTCGAGGCGAACACCTTGCTGAAGTTGGCCAGCCCCCAGCCCGCTTCCGACTGCACGCTGTTGATGGCCACCCAGGCCAGCGGGGCGATCTGGAAGATGACGAAGAACACAGCGAACGGCAGCAGGCAGAGCAGGGCCAGGTAGCGCCCGCGGGCGCCGGCATTCACTTGAGCAGCTCCCGGCAGACGGTCTTGTCGTGGGCAACGCCCAGCAACTCGCAGATGGTGCCACACAGCTCGGTTTGCAGCGGCTTGGCGGCCGGGTCGAGGCTGAAGGCGTCGCCAAACACGAACAGCGGCACTTCACGCTCTTCGGCCAGCAGGCCGTTGTGCGAGCGGTCGTTGTTCATGCCGTGGTCGGCGGTGACCAGTACCTGGTAGCCCTCTTCGAGCCAGTGCGGCAGGTAGTCGGCCAAGAGGATGTCGGCGCTGCGCGCAGCGTTGCGGTACTGGCTGCTGTCCAGGCCGTGGCGGTGGCCGGTGTCGTCGATGCTCATCGGGTGCACCAGCAAAAAGTTCGGCGCATGGCGGCGGCGCAGGTACTCGGCGTCGGCCAGCAGGTGTGAGTCGGGGTAGCGGTCGTCCCAATAGAACAGGCCATGCTGGATCGGCAGCTTCGGCGCGTGGGTATGGCGGTCGCGCTGCGGGTCGAAGGGCGAGCGGTTGTACAGCTCGCTCATCCAGTGATAAGCCGCCGCCGCAGTGCCCAGGTTGGCCTCGCGGGCGTAGTGGAACACGCTGCGCTGGTTGGACAGGCGGTTGACGTTGTTGTGCACGATGCCGCTGTCGATCGGCGCCACGCCGGTGAGGATGCACTCGTACAGCGGCCGGGACAGCGACGGCAGCTCGCATTCCACGCGGTACAGCGCGGCACGGTCGGCTTCGACGTAAGCGTGCAGGTGGCCCATGGCGTGATGGGCCACCTGGTGGTTGAGGCCGTCGAGCAGGACCAGGATGACATTGTGTTGCATGGTGGCTCCCTGTGGAGCTGCAAGCTTCAAGCTACAAGCTGCAAGAACGAGCCGGCATGTCGATCACCTGCTTGCACTTGTAGCTTGCAGCTTGCAGCTTGAAGCTTCTTCATTCCATCTCGATGATGACTTGCTCCTGCCACATCTGCGGCAGCTTTTTCGAGGTCGCTTCCCACACTTCGGGTTTCTTGATCGGCTGCGCAGCGCCGTACTGCTCGTTAGGCAGCAGCTTGGCCTGCACGTCCGCGGGCAGTTTCAGGTGCTCGGCGCGGATCGGCCGGGCATGCCCCTTGGCCAGGTTGATCTGCCCGGCATCGCTGAAGATGTACTCACGCGCAAGCTTGGCTGCATTAGGGTTTTTGGCGTACTTGTTGATGATGGTGGTGTAGCCGGAGATGACCGACCCGTCCGAGGGGATCAGCACTTCGAAGCGTTTCGGGTCGATCTGGTCGCGGTAGCTCAGGCCGTTGAAGTCCCACACCACGCCCACTTCGACCTCGCCTTTCTCCAGGGTCTGTATGGTCGGGTTGGCCAGCGACAGGCGCTTCTGCTGGGCCAGCTTGGTGAACAGCTGAAGGCCCGGGGCGACGTTGCTCTCATCGCCCTTGTAGGCGATGGCTGCGGCCAGCACGCCGTTGGCGGCCTGGGCGGCAGTACTGACATCGCCGATGGCGACCTTGTACTTGCCTTTTTCCAGGTCGTGCCAGGTTTTAGGGCGTTCTTCTTCCTTCACCAGGTCCTTGTTGATGATGAAGGCGATGGTGCCGGTATAGGCCAGCGCCCAGTGACCATCCTTGTCCTTGGCCCAGCCCGGTACCTGGTCCCAGGTGCTCGGTTTGTACGGCTGGCTCACGCCCTTGGCCACGGCAATCGGGCCGAAGGCGGCACCGACGTCACCGATATCGGCGCTGGCGTTGTCCTTCTCGGCATCGAACTTGGCGATTTCCTGGGCCGAGCTCATGTCGGTGTCGGTGTGCTTGAGGCCGTACTTGCTGGCCAGGTCTTCCCAGGTGCCTTTCCAGTTGGCCCAGGCATCGGGCATGCCCACGCTGTTGATCGTGCCCTCCTTGCGGGCAGCGTCTTCCAGGGCCTTGAGGTCGGTGCCGGCGGCCATGGCCGAGGTACACAGGGCCATGGCCGAGCCGAGCAGTGACGCCATGAACAACTTTTTCATCCGAAGCTCCTTTGGGTGGGTGCCTTGCGCGATCGTTGTTATGAGTGAAGCCTTGCTTGGCTAACCTTTGGTCTAGGTCAGCAAACCTTGCGCCAAGGTAGGCCGGTTGCGTGACAATTTGATGTAAGGGAAGGGTTGAACCAGGTGCTGCCGCCTCCTGCGAATACAGCGTAGACCAGATCGCAAGCCCCGATTCATAAGGCTTGGCCCGAATCTGGCAGTGCTCTGATGAAGTGTGTACAGCTGCTTTGTCACAGCATGTTCATCAGCCCTGCCTAGGCTTGCACTATTCTCCAAGTGCCCTGTTCTGGGGCTGGACTAGTCCAGATAGGTAACCCTTGATGCAGTCGACGCCACCGCGTGCGGTAACAGCCATCTGCCATGCCTTGCAGGAGCAGATCGAGCACGGCCTGCTGGCGCCGGGCGGCAAGCTGCCGGCCGAGCGCAAACTCAGCGAGGTGTTCGATACCACGCGTATCACCCTGCGCGAGGCCTTGGTGCAGCTGGAAGCCCAAGGGCTGATCTACCGCGAAGAGCGGCGCGGCTGGTTCGTCGCCCCCGAGCGGCTGACCTACGACCTGATCGAGCGTAGCCACTTTCACGCGATGGTGCGGGACCAGGGGCGGGTGGCCAGTACCGAACTGCTTTCGGCCCGGTTGCAGCCGGCATCGGCGGCCATTTGCGCGCGTCTGCACCTGCCGGCGCTATCCAGCGTGATACGCATCTGCCGGTTGCGGCGTATCGATGGGCGGGCGGTGCTGTATGCCGAGCATTACCTCAACCCGCGTTACTTCCCCGACATCCTCGAACATGACCTGGCGCAGTCGCTGACCGAGATTTATGGGCGGGTCTACGGCATCCGCTACGGGCAGGTGTGCTTTGAAATCCTGCCCACGGCGTTACCCGTGGCTGCGGCCGCAGCCTTGAAGGTATCCACCGGCAGCCCGGGGCTGCATATCACCCGGGTCAACAGTGACCAGCATGGGCACCTGATCGACTGTGACCTTGAGTATTGGCGCCATGATGCGATCCGCATCCGCGCCCAGGCCGGATAGCGGCTGCTGGCGACCCTAATCGGTGGTCCCGCCGGCCTCTGCCATCGAGCCGCCACCCGCCGTCACCACCTGTACCGACAAGCGTGGCATCGCCAGGTCCAGCCCGGCTGCATCCAGCTGGCGCTTCAAGGCCAGGTTGAACGCCCGCGACACTTCCCATTGCTTGATGGGTGCGGTCTTGAAGCGTGCCCGCAGAATCGCCGAACCAGACTCGAAACTTTCCACCCCTTGCAGCTCAAGGGGTGACCAGATATTGCGGCGCATCAGTGGATCGTTGCGCAGTTTCTGCCCCACTTCGCGGATCAGCGTGATGGCCTGGTCGATGTTCATACTGTGCGGGATGGCCACACGGAAGATCGCATAGCCGAACTCGCGCGAGTAATTCTTGATGCTCTTGATCTCGCTGAACGGGATGGTGTGCACGATGCCATCGATGTCGCGCAGGCGCACGGTGCGGATGGTCAGGCCTTCAACGGTGCCCAGGTGGCCACCCACATCGACATAGTCGTCGATGGCCAGGGAGTCTTCGATGATGATGAACAGGCCCGTGATCAGGTCGGCCACCAGCGACTGCGCGCCAAAACCGATGGCCAGGCCGATCACCCCGGCACCGGCCAGCAGCGGCGTGACGTTCATGCCCATGTTGGCCAGGGCGACGATCAGCGCAATGATGAAAATCACCACGAACATCACGTTGCGGATCAGCGGCATCATGGTTTGCGCGCGGGCGTTGGCCAGGCCCCGGCGTGAACGCACCAGGGCGTGGTGCACGGCCGTGTCGGCCAGTATCCACACCAGCCAGGCGACAATCAGCGTGCCGGCCAGGCCCAGCAGGCGCAGGCTGACTTCATGGCCTTCACCTTCGGCGAAGCTGATCATCGACTGGCCCCAAACGCGCAGCCCCAGCTCGATGAACACCAGCCAGATGAACAGGTGCACCAGCACATAACCGAAGTTGCGCAGGCGCTCTGTGTATACCGCTTGCCGCTTGTTGGCGCGCTTGGGGTTGGCGGCGTGGCGGCGCACCAGGCCATTGAGCACCATGCACACCACCACCAGCACCGTGCACATCAGTGACTGGCGCAGCGCGGTGCTGGTGTCGCCGGCCGACACGAAGGTGGCGAACAGCGAGATCGCCACCAGGATCATCGCCGGTATGTACCAGAAGCTGCCAAGGATTTCGATGGTGTCGCTCAGGGTGCGCCGGGTCAGGCGCCGCGACAGTGGCTGGTTGCGGATCAGGTGGGCGATCGGGCGGCGGAAACGCAGGATGAACAGCCCCGTGCACAGCGCGGCGATCACATTGGCCAGGGTGGCCAAGGCGTGCGCCAGGTGTGTACCAAGGGCGACGGTCAGGCGCGGGTCGCTCATCGCTTCGCCAAAGGCGGCGAAGCTGCCGATCAGCCACAGCGGCCGAAATGCCTGGTGGCGCAGGATGTGCAGCGCGCGGTGGCGGTGCGGGCCGTCGAGCAGCGAGAAGGCGATCACGCAGATGGCCGAAAAGCAGGTGCCTACCACCAGCGCATAGGCCAGCACCATGGCCATGGACTTGCCGAGCGAGGAGGGCAGGGCAAAGCTCAGGTACACCGTGAACACCAGCGCCACCAGCCACGGCCCCAGCTTGCGCAGGGCGAAGCGCACCAGGTCCCAGGTGCGCGGGTGCTGTGGCAACTCCTCGGTCAGGCCGAAGCGCACACGCACCCGGTGGCCGATCCAGTTGAATGCATAGGCCAGCAGGCTCCACACGGCGATGATCGCGGCAAAGCCGAACAGGATCGCCGGCCACTGGTGCACGGGCACCACCAGTTCAGCCAGCTCCGCCTGGGCCTGGTCGATTTCCAGCGCCCACCGCTGGAACGGGCTGGCGTCGCCGCTGAACTGCTTCTCGAAATCATGCAGCGCACCGCCGATCAGGCCCAGCACGCCCTGCTCGACGGTGGGTTGCGACTGCTTGGTGGCATCGCGCAGCTTCTTCAGGTCGGCCAGCAGCTTGGCGCGTTGCTGGTCGTTCTCCAGGTTCTTGATCACCTCGTCCAGCGATTTGCCCAAAGGCTCGGTGGCTTCTGGCTGGGCCGGCGCACTGGAGCCAAGCAGGCCAGGCAGGCCGGCGGCCTGTACCGGGGAGATGAACAGAAACAGCAGCAGGGCAAGGCAACGCAGGAGGGCTGGCACCGGGAAATCTACCTCAGGTCAAACGATTGGCCGAGTGTAGAGGTTTATGTGGGGAGTTTCTCCAGGATCTTCCAGCAGGTGAGGCCGAAGATGCCCAAGGTGCCGATCCACATCATCAGCACACCGACGTCGCGCTCACGCAGGCTGAAGCCGATGGTCAGCAGCATCAGGAAACCGAACACGGGGACGAACAGGGACAGGAAAGGGGACATGACGGGCGATCCTTCTGCACGTGCGGGGGGGATGCTTTAAGCATAGTGGCTAGCTGGCGAAGCGGAATGACTTGTATCACATAATGTTTAATCGGTGGGGTTAAAGGTTCATATTTCCTACGCATCTATCAGACCAGTTTCCTACACAGGAATGCATCCCTTGGCCGATATAAGATTCACCACGGTGTGTGGGGATTTTTAGAAGGTTCGACGATGAGTGCAAAATCAGTACGCAACAGTTTATCGTTGTTGGCGGTGGCAGGGTTGAGCATTACTGCCCATGCCGAGAATAACTTGGCAACGGTGATTGTCGATAATAAAACAAGTGCCGCAGCCAGTTACACCTATGAGCACATGTCAGGTACGTCACAGCCGGTCATGGGTGAAGTGAATGCCCGCCAGAACAGAGTGTTTTTAGTTACAAGCTTTGCTGATTCAATTTCGGGCATGCGCTTTGTGTACGCATCCGGTAGTAAAAAGTGTCGTTTCTCCGTATCGCATACTGCGCCACCACCACGCTATATACCCACCTGGAAAAAGGATGCTGTTTCGATCGGGTCATCGCGCGCAACTTGTACGGTGAAGATGGAAAGGATAGGAACGCAAATGCCTTATCACTACACGGTGAGGTTCACTATTCAATGAACCTCGCGGGGCGCTAGTGAAGGTGCCCCTCGATGAGCACCGAGGAACGCCCATGAAAATTTTCAGCGTTAATGCCACGCCTGTCGTACGCCAGGAAAACGTTCTGCTACCGCCCACAAAGTCGGAGGAGGGTACTGCACAACCAGGGTGCAAGGTGAGTTTGTCTGATGAGGCCCTTAACGACGCCAGAAACAAGGACGAGGTTCGAGCACTTCATGCACGGATCTATGGAACACCGTCGCTCGGGGATCGAATCAGTTATAGCTATCGAACACGGGGAGAAGAAAAATTCAAGAATGAACCGCCTCCAGAAAATTACACGCCTGAACAGGCTGAACGCCACCGGCAAGCCCTGGATTATCTGGTAGGTATCGAAAAGCTCTCAGGGGTGGAGACTCAGTTTGAGGAAAACCCGTTTTGGGGGTTGGACCGCGCTCATCTAGTGGCAATCGAGCAGGATGAAAACAGTTATACCGAAGTGGAACGTTATGCGGCAGCTAGAGCAAAAACAGCATTGGACAATATTTTCTTCACACGTCTCAGCGACCATGCCTATAACACAGGCGACCTAAGACCCGTGTTCAAGGGATATCTTGAGTATCTGGATAACTTGACCGACGTCGAACGCCTCAATTTTCCAGCCGATGAACGTGAACGGGTAGCCGGTCTTTTAGCTCGTGCGCAAAGCGAATCTGGCAGCCTCCCCGAAGGCTTCTCCCTCTGGCAATACATGAACTGGGCCCCTGAAGGCCGCCTCGACCTCGAAGCGCTGCTGAACCCCGCGCCTTAGTCGGCAACGCCCGCCCCCACTGAAGGGGCGGGCACTGCCGGCGGTCAGGGCAGTTCGCGGCTGCGGTAAAACGCGGTCAACACCTTCACCAGGTGCGCCAGATCCTGGCTGCCGCACAGTTCACGTATCGAGTGCATGGCAAAGGTCGGCAGGCCGATATCGACCGTGCGCACGCCCAGGTGGCTGGCAGTGATCGGGCCGATGGTCGAGCCGCAGCCCATGTCGCTGCGCACCACGAAGCTCTGCACCGGCACTTCTTCGGCCATGCACAGGTGGCGGAAGAAGCCGGCAGTTTCGCTGTTGGTAGCGTAGCGCTGGTTGTTGTTGACCTTGATCACCGGCCCGGCGTTGAGCTTGGGCCCGTGGTTGCCGTCATGCTTGTCGGCGTAGTTGGGGTGCACGCCGTGGGCATTGTCGGCCGAGACCATGAGCGAGCGCTGGATGGTGCGCACGTAAGTGTCGCCGTCCGGCAGCAGGCGCTGCAGGGTCTGCTCGAGCATCGGGCCGTCGGCGCCGCAGGCCGAGCAGCTGCCGACTTCTTCGTGGTCGTTGCACACCAGCACGCAGGTTTCGTCACTGTCAGCGGCCAGCAGCGCCTGCAGGCCGGCGTAGCACGACAGCAGGTTGTCCAGGCGCGCCCCGGCGATGAAGTCACCGTTCAGGCCGATCAGTGCGGCGTCTTGGGTGTCGTAGAAGCTCAGCTCGTAGTCCAGCACCACGTCGGCGTTGAGCTGGTGTTCACGGGCAAGCTGCTCGGTGAGCAGGGCGCGGAAGTCGATGCGCTCGTCGCCGGCCACCTGGGCCAGGATTGGTGGCAGTTCGTTCTGCGGGTTGATCTGCCAGCCTTCGTTGGCAGTGCGGTTGAGGTGGATCGCCAGGTTGGGAATGATGGCGATCGGCAGCTTGAAGTCGATCAGCTGGCTTTCGACCTTGCCATCACGCCGGAAGGTCACGCGGCCGGCCAGCGACAGGTCACGGTCGAACCACGGCGCCAGCAGGGCGCCGCCGTACACTTCCACACCCAACTGCAGGAACCCTTGGCGCTGCAGCTCCGGCTGCGGCTTGACCCGCAGGCACGGGCTGTCGGTGTGCGCACCGACCATGCGAATGCCACCCAGCAGCGGCGCTTGCTTGCCCAGGTTGATGGCGATGATCGAAGAATCGTTGCGGGTGACGTAATAGCGGCCGCCAGGCACCGTGGCCCAACTGTCACGCTCGTCCAGGCGCTGGTAGCCGGCCGCTTCGAGGCGCAGGGCCAGGCTGGCGGTGGCGTGGAAGGGCGTAGGGGAGGCCTTGAGAAAATCGATCAGGCCGGTGTTCAGTGCTTCGCGCATAACTCACTCCAATTCGAGCTTCAAGCCGCAAGCTGCAAGCTTCAAGCAAGAGCAGGCCGCGGAGCAAGCTGCAACGCGATCTGTTCTGGCTTTTCTTGCAGCTTGTCGCTTGAAGCTTGCAGCTTAAAAAGGTGCAGGGCACTCGAACTTCAGCCGCTCACCGGAAACCGGGTGGGTGAAGCTCAACATGGCCGCATGCAGGCACAACCGCTCATGTGCCGCCAGCGCCTCGGGGTTGGCATACAAACGGTCACCGAGCAGCGGGTGCCCGATCGACAGCATGTGCACGCGCAACTGGTGCGAACGGCCGGTGATCGGCGTCAGCTCCACCCGGCAGTGGTCGCCGCAACGCTCGAGGATGCGCCAGAAGGTCAGGGCGTGTTTGCCTTGCTCATGGTCCACCACATGGCGGGGCTTGGTGGGCGGGTCGTAGCGCAGGGGCAAATCGATGCTGCCGCTGTCCAGCGCCGGTTGGCCCCAGCACAGTGCGGTGTAGGCCTTCTCGGTCTCGCGGTCGTGGAACTGGCGCGACAGCTCGCGGTGGCTGTCGGCATCGCGGGCCAGCAGGATGATGCCGGAGGTTTCCCAGTCCAGGCGGTGGACGATCAGCGCATCCGGGTAGCCGTTTTCCTGCAGGCGGGTGATCAGGCAGTCCTTGTTGTCATCGGCGCGGCCTGGCACCGACAGCAGCAGGGTCGGCTTGTTGACCACCAGGATGGCGGCGTCTTCATGAAGGATCTGGACGTTCGACAGCGGCATTGCGGGTTCTCGGTCAAATCGGGGAAAACCATTGGGGCCGCGTTGCGGCCCGTTCGCGACACAAGGCCGCTCTCTGTAGGAGCGGCCTTGTGTCGCGAACGGGCTGCAAAGCAGCCCCAATGATCAAGCCCGTTCGCTGTATCAGCGATCGGGCAAGGTGATGTTCAGCTCCAGAATCGAGCAACTGCCCTGGTTTTCCAGTTCGATGTGCACATCATCGCTGCCGATGTTCACATACTTGCGGATCACCTCGAGCAGCTCTTTTTGCAGGGCCGGCAGGTAGTCCGGTTCGCTGCGCTGGCCGCGCTCATGCGCCACGATGATCTGTAGACGCTCTTTCGCCACCGACGCACTGGTCTGTTTCTGTCTGCCACGAAAGAAGTCAAAAAGGTTCATGGTTTATTTGCTCCCGAAAATGCGCTCGAAGAATCCCTTCTTCTGTACATCGATGAAGCGCATCGGCTTCTCTTTGCCCAGCAGGCGGTCGACCGCGTCGCTGTAGGCCTGGCCAGCATCGCTCTGATCATCGAGAATGACCGGGATACCTTGGTTGGACGCCTTGAGTACCGCCTGCGACTCCGGGATCACACCCTTGAGCTTGATCGACAGGATCTCTTCCACGTCGGCCACGCTCAGCATTTCGCCCTTGACGACACGCTCGGGGTGGTAACGGGTGATCAGCAGGTGCTCCTTGATCGGCTCTTCGCCGTTTTCAGAGCGGCGCGACTTGCTCGACAGGATGCCCAGCATACGGTCGGAGTCACGTACCGAAGACACTTCAGGGTTGGTCACGACGATGGCTTCGTCGGCGAAGTACATGGCCAGGTGCGCGCCTTTCTCGATACCCGCCGGCGAGTCGCAGATGACGTACTCGAACTGTGCTTTGAGGTCCATCAGTACCTTTTCGACGCCTTCCTGGGTCAGTGCGTCCTTGTCGCGGGTCTGGCTGGCGGCAAGTACGTACAGGTTCTCAAGGCGCTTGTCCTTGATCAGGGCCTGCTGCAGGTTGGCTTCGCCGTTGACCACGTTGACGAAGTCGTAAACCACGCGGCGCTCGCAGCCCATGATCAGGTCGAGGTTACGCAGGCCCACGTCGAAGTCGACGATGACCGTCTTGTGGCCGCGCAGTGCGAGGCCGGTGCCGATGGCGGCGCTGGTGGTGGTCTTGCCCACACCCCCCTTGCCGGAAGTAACGACGAGAATCTTGGCCAAGGTGTTTCACCCCTAAATAAGTCGGGACAGGCGTCCCAGCAAAATGCAAAAAAACGGCAACAGGTAAAAAAGTTGCTCTAAAAATGACGGCAAGTATCCGTTAAAGACGGGTGATGTTCAACACGTCACCGGACAGGCTGACTTGCACGCCGCCGCCCCACAGCGGGTCGCGGCGCAGGTCCTCGCAGACCTTGTACTGGCCAGCGATGGAGACCATTTCGGCGGTCATCTGCTGGCAGAAGATACGGGCCTTGGTGTTGCCTTTGATGCCGGCCAGGGCGCGGCCGCGCATGGCGCCGTACACATGGATGTTGCCATCGGCCAGAAGTTCCGCACCCGGGCTCACAGAGCCTGTGACCACCAGGTCGCCACCCTGAGCATAGATCTGCTGGCCGCCACGTACAGGCGAAGTGATGATCCGGGTCGGGCGGATTTCCGGCTCTGCAGCGGGCGCCGGCGCCGGCTCGGGCTTTTTCACTTCCGGCTCCGGCTCCAGCGGCCGCTCACGGGCGCCGGAGGGCGGCAATACCGGCAGGTCGATGGCGATCGCGGCAGCGATGTCCTCGATGCGGTTTGCACGGATCGCCAGGGTTCGCAAGCCGTGGTGACGGCAGATGCGCATCAGCCCGGGCAGGTCGATCGCCCCTTCGTCGGCCGGCAGCTTGTCCAGCGCCAGCACCAACGGTGTGTTGCTGAAAAAATTGGGGGCTTGGGCCACTTTCGCCGCCAGCTGGCGGTCGAGGGCTTCAAGGTCGTTGCGCCCCAGCTCCAGCACAGTGATGGCGAGCATGCTGCCCTTGAGCTGGAACACGGAGGCGGTGTCGGGTGTGTGGTTTGGGCTCATGGTCTGCATAGACGGCTTGTTGCGGAAAAAGTGCCCTGACTTATAACGATAAGACCGGTTGGCCGCAACCGGCGCCGATCCGATGTAGAATGCTCGGCCTTTGACTTACCGGAAGCTTCAATGGAACGCCCGCGTTTTCGTCCCTATTTCCTTCACCCCAGGTTCTGGGGCCTGTGGCTGGGCCTAGGCCTGCTGTGGCTGGTGGTGCAGTTGCCCTACCGCGCCCTGTTGTGGCTTGGCGCTGCCCTGGGCGCGCTGATGTACCGGGTGGCCGGTGAGCGCCGACGCATCGCTGCACGCAACCTGGAACTGTGTTTCCCCCAGATGTCCGTCGACGAACGGCGCCGTTTGTTGAAGGCGAATTTCGCCTCCACCGGCATCGCCTTCTTCGAAATGGCCATGAGCTGGTGGTGGCCCAAGGCCAGGCTGGCGCGCCTGGCGCACATCGAGGGCCTCGAGCACCTGCAAGCCGCGCAGCAGGCCGGGCAGGGCGCGATCCTCATGGCCGTGCATTTCACCACCCTGGAGATCGGCGCCGCGTTGCTGGGCCAGGTGCACACCATCGACGGCATGTACCGCGAGCATGGCAACCCGTTGTTCGACTTCATCCAGCGCAGCGGCCGTGAGCGCCACAACCTCGATTCGCTTGCGGTGGAGCGTGAAGACGTGCGCGGCATGCTCAAGCTGCTACGTGCCGGCCGCGCTATCTGGTATGCGCCCGACCAGGACTACGGCGCCAAGCAGAGCCTGTTCGTGCCGTTGTTCGGCATCCAGGCGGCGACGGTTACCGCCACCACCAAGTTCGCCCGCTTGGGCAAGGCGCAGGTCATTCCCTTCACCCAGAAGCGCCTGGAGGATGGCAGTGGCTATCGCCTGGTGATCCACCCGCCGCTGGAAGGCTTCCCCGGTGAAAGCGAAGAGGCCGATTGCCTGCGCATCAACCAGTGGATCGAAGGCGTGTTGCGCGAGTGCCCGGAGCAATACCTGTGGGCGCACCGGCGCTTCAAGTCGCGGCCTGAAGGTGCGCCGCGGCTGTATGACAAGAAAAAGCGCTGATCATGTGGGCGCCGGCCTGCCGGCGATGAGGCCAGCACTGGCGGTAAGAGATCCAGGGAGCAAGACATGGCCCCACCCCCGACTACCGGCCTGATCCTCTCTGGCGGCGGCGCCCGCGCCGCCTACCAGGTCGGCGTTCTGGCCGGCATCGCCGAGCTGCTGCCTGCCGGCGCAGCCAACCCCTTCCCGGTGATCGTCGGTACCTCGGCCGGCGCCATCAATGCCGTGACCCTGGCCAGTGGCGCAATGCGCTTCAGCGAGGCAGTGCAAAGGCTCACCGCCTTCTGGCAGAACCTGGGCAGCCACCTGGTGTTGCGCAGCGACTGGCCCGGTGTAATCCGCCAGGCCAGCCGCTTTGTCGGCCACAACCTGCTGGGGCTGGGTGGCCAGGCACCGGTTGCCCTGCTCGACAGCAGCCCGCTGCGTGGCCTGTTGCAGTCGCACATCGACCTCGATGGCATTACCCATGCCCTGGCCAGCGAGCAGCTGCGCGCGGTGGCGGTAACCGCATTCGGCTACGAGTCTGGCCAGGCGGTGACCTTCTACCAAGGCCGCGGCACCATCGACGCCTGGCTGCGCCACCGCCGGCTCGGTGTGCCCACGCCCTTGACCGTTGACCACCTGCTGGCCAGCTCGGCCATCCCGCTGCTGTTCGCCCCGGTGCGGCTCGGCGATGAGTACTACGGCGACGGCGCGGTGCGCCAGTCGGCGCCGATCAGCCCGGCCCTGCACCTGGGTGCCAGCCGCGTGCTGGTGGTCGGCGTCAGCGGCAACCCGCAGCGGCCAGCGCCGCCGCTGCCGACCCAGCGCGTGTTCAGTGGCCATCAGCCAAGCCTGGCGCAGATCGCTGGGCACATGCTCAACAGCACGTTCATCGACAGCCTGGAAGGCGATATCGAGCTGTTGCAGCGTTTGAACCACCTCAGCCGCCTGCTGCCGGCCCACCTGGATGCGCGACGCCTGGGCCTGGCGCCGATCGAGGTGCTGGTGGTGGCGCCCAGCCAGCCGCTGGACGAAATTGCCGCACGGCATCGGCGCGAGCTGCCGGCAGCGCTGCGCTTGTTCCTGCGCGGGCCGGGGGCGACGCGGACCAGCGGGGCGGGGGTGTTGAGCTACTTGCTGTTCGAAGCCAGCTATTGCAGCGAGCTGATCGAGCTGGGGCGGCGGGATGCGCTGGCCAAGCGGCGGGAGCTGGAGCAGTTTCTGGGGGTGTAATCGAACCTACGCGGCGCGTAGGAGCGGCCTCGTGTCGCGAAAGGGCCGCAAAGCGGCCCCAGGTTTTCAGCGGCGCTGCAACTATCGATGGGGCCGCTGTGCGGCCCTTTCGCGACACGAGGCCGCTCCTACAGCGGTTGTGCAGGCAGCACGTTACTCGGCAATCTGCAGCTTGCGCGACTGGGTGTACACATACCGAACCTTCTCGTACTCGAACGGCGAGTTGAGCTGGCCGTAGCGGAATTTGGTGGTGTAGCGCTTGTCCACCGCGCGCAGCAGGAAGATTTCCGGATGATCGGTGCTGACCTCGGCCATGTTCAGGTAATTGATCGCCTGTTCGCCAGCGTAATCCACCACCACCCCGGTGGTATCGCGCAGGTTGGACGGCCCAAGCACCGGCAGCATGATGTATGGCCCATCAGGCACGCCATAGAACCCCAACGTCTGGCCAAAATCCTCGCTCTGGCGCGGCAGGCCCATCTTGGTCGCCGGGTCCCACAGCCCACCCACACCGATGATGGTATTGAACATCAGCCGTGCGGTGATCTCTGCCGAACGCTTGGCCTTGAGCTGCAGCACGCTGTTGAACAGGTTCGGCACATCGCCCAGGTTATTGAAGAAATTGCTCACCCCGGTACGCACGAACCTGGGCGTCACGTACTGGTAGCCATCCACCAGCGGCAGCAGCACCCACTGGTCCAGGCGGTAGTTGAAGTGGTAGATGCGCCGGTTCAGCGACTCCAGCGGGTCGTATATGTTGAGCGCCGCCAGGGTGGAGCGCTCGAATTCGCGCTGGTCCAGGCCTGGGTTGAATTTCAGCTCGCGCAGCGGGTCGGTGAAGCCGTCGGCTTCGGGGGCCAAGGGTTCGGCGGTTACTTGAGGATCGGACTCGATCACGCTGGTGCGCGGCGCGGTTTCCGCGGCCAGGGCATTGCCGGCAACCAGCAGGGCGGTGGCGAAGAGGAATTTGTTAACCACGGAAGAACTCCAGCATGGCGTCGCTGTTGACGCGGTAGTTGAGGTTGCCGCAATGGCCGCCATGGGGGTACAGGGTCAGGCGCTCGCCGAACACCTTGCGCAGGAAGCCGATATCGCCAGGGCCGAGGATGACATCATCGGCATTGTGCATCACGGCGATTTTCGGGCTGTCGCGCAGGTAGTCCTCCAGCGCGTACAGGCTCACCTGGTTGACCAGTTGCAGGATGCTGTTGCCGTCGGTGCGGGCGCGCCACATCGGGATCACCTGCTCGGTCATGTAACAGTCGAAGTCGCACTGCAGGGCACGCTTGAAGAACGGCGTAAGGCTGCTGCCCTCGGTGATCGGGTACTTCGGCGGGATGATCAGGCCACGGCGGTTGATCAGGTCCGACGTGAAGGCGATGTCGGCCGCCGAGAAGCGGAACGAGGTGCCGATCAGCATCGCCATCTGTTCGTTGGACAGGTGCTGGCGCGACTGCTGGAAGTCATACAGCAGCGCCTCGTTGAGGTCGATGTAGCCCTTGTCCTGGAAATAGCGGGTGAGCTTTTCCAGCATCAGCTCATAGAACGTGGTGCTGCGGTCGATGCCTTTGACCTGGGTCTGCACCAGTTTGTCGAGGTTGTTGATCGAGGTGTACAGGTTGACCGGCGGGTTGAGCAGCAGCACACGCTTGAAGTTGAAGCTGCGGCGGGTTTCATCCAGGTGGCTGACGAACGCCGCGTCCAGCGCGCCCAGGCTGTAGCCGGTGAGGTAGTACTCGCTGATCGGCAGGCGCGGGTGCTGGGCACGTACGGCTTGCATCACCCGGTACATGTCTTCGGCGTCTTCCCGGCTGATGCCCGGGGTGGCGAAGCGCGAGGCGGCGCTCATGAAGTCGTAGCTGGTCGGCGACGACAGCTGAACCACATGGTAACCGGCCTGGTAGAACAGTTTTTTCAGGTATTCGTTGATGGTGCTCGAATACGGCGCGCCTGTGCCGGCGATGATGAAGATCAGCGGCGCTTCATGGTCCTGGCGAGCCAGGCGGTACTTGAGCTTTTTCACTGCCCAGAAGTTGTCGGGCAGGGTGAATTCACGCTCCGGGCGCAAATTGAGGCTGTAGTCGCTCTGGTCGATCTCGTCGTCGCTGGGCAGCGTTGGGCGCTGGTCGGGCGGCGTCGTGGCGATCGTCGCCTCGAACGGGTTGGTCAAGGGGAAGCCGTAGGTTGCGGCGTCGATGTCGCGCGCAGAAGCGGCCACAGCCATGAGCAGGCCGCCAAGAAGGGCGGCTAGGCGCCAATATCGAAGCATGTAATCCCCCAGAAAGAACGCGAGCAAGGTACTGCGCTACGCAGGCTAGGACCACAAGTGCCTTGGCAAAGTTGCCAAGTGCGGTGGCCTTTGGTGTGCTTGTTATCTGCAACATAGCTGCAGATTGTGATTTTGCCTTACAACGGGCCTTGGGCGATCATGGATCGTTTCGATTACTGCTATTGGAGAACGGGATGTCTCGTACCTTGCCGGCTGCGCTGCTGTTGCTGTTTCTCGCCTTGTGGTTGGCTGCCAGTTACGGCGTGCGCTACGGGTTGATGGAAGATGCGCAGTGGGTCGGCCTTTGCGCCGTACCGGGTGAGCACTGGCAGTGCCAGGTGCGCTCGATGCTGGGGCTGGGCATTCACTTTCAGGTGATGGCCTGGGCCGGGCTTGCGCTGGCGTTGCTGGCGCAGGTGCTTGGCGGGCGCAGCGGTTGGTGGCTGGCGGTGTTGGCGCTGGTGTTCGGCATCCCGGCGCTGGTGCTGTATACCGCCAGCATTGCTGTATTTGCGGTGGTGCTGGCGGGGTTACGGCTGGTACGGCAAGCGCGTCGCAGCTGACAGGGGCTGCCGTGCAGCCCATTCGCCGGCACCTGGGTATCAAGCCTTGCGCACCCGCAAACTCCGCCACAACGCCGCAGCCATCAGCACACTGACCACCGCCCACCCCCAGGCCTGCTGATTCTCCAGCCCTTCCCGGTACAGCTGCGGCATCACGCCAGCCCCGACGATAAACGCCAGCAACGCCACCTCCGCCCGTGCTGCTACCACCGGGCGCAGCAAGTAAACCAGCGCCGGCAACGCCAACGCCGCGGTAGGGAAACTGCGATAACGCGGGTCGAACACCATCGCAAGCATACTCACTGCCGCGGCAAAGCCTGCCGCCAGCAATAGCCACCCAGCGCGCGTCTCGAGCCAGGCAAACACACGCTCCCGCCAGCCAGCCCGGCGCGCCAACGCAAGTACCGCATGGGCCAGTACCATCAGGTTCAACCCCGCCAGCAACGCCGCCCACAGCCATTCCCCGGCAAACCTTGCGTGGGTCCGCATCAATTCGCCCCACAGCCCCAGGCAGCCAGCGCCAAACGCCGCCAGCAACGGCAACAGCAACGCCCCGGTCGCGGTGCCAGGGCGCCCTGCGAACACCAGCATCACTGCCATCAACACCGCGCTTGCCAGCAACCACTGGGGCCAGTGGTGCAGGTTGCTCACCGGGCCCTCGAGTACGCCTTTGTCCTGCCGGTCGGCATCGTACAGGCCCCAGTAGCCGCCCACCGCGCCTTCGCTGACGCGCTTCCAAGGCTGGTCGAAGGCTTCGATCAGGTTGTAGTGCCAGCCATTGGCCTCGGCCATGGCGACGAAACCGCGGATGAACCGCGCCTCGTTGGCCCGGCTGGGCACAGCGGTCTCGCGCTGGCGGCCTTCGCTGGGCCAGCCGGTCTCGCCGATGAAGATATCTTTGGGCGCAAAGCGCGTGCCGAACACCCGACGCACATCAGCGACATGCGCCAGGGCATCTTCGATACCGCGCGGGTCATCCTCCCAGTAGGGCAACAGGTGAATGGTCAGGAAGTCCACCGCTGGCGCCACCTGCGGGTGCTGCAGCCAGAACTCCCAGACATCGGCATAGGTCACCGGCACCTTGACCTGGCTTTTCACTTTGCCGATCAGCGCGGCCAGGCGCTCGCCCGTCACTTCCTTGCGCAGCAGCGCCTCGTTGCCCACGATCACTGCACTGACCACGTCCGGGTTGGCGTTGGCGGCGGCGATCAGCAAGTCCACTTCCTTGTCGGTATCGGCCGGGTTGGCATTGACCCAAGCCCCGAGCATCACCTTCAGGCCATGCTTGCGCGCCAGTGCCGGAATCGCTTCAAGCCCGGTCATGGAATAGGTGCGGATGCACTGAAATCGTTCGGCCAACAGCGCCAGGTCGGCGTCCATGCGCGCCGGGCGCAAGCGAAAAGGCTGGTCGAAAGGCGACTGGTCCTTGTCGAACGGGGTATAGGAGGCGCACTGCAATTTGTGCGTGGGGCTGGCGGCGTCCGGCAGCAGGATCGGCTTGCCGAGCGAGTACCAGAGCGCCCCAAGCCCTGCAAGGGCAAGCAGGCAGGCGAACAGGTACAGCGGCAGCAACAGGCGGGCAGGGCTGGGCATCAGGCGGTCCATCGTCAGGCGCAAAACGTTAGATAGTAGCCCGGCGCCAATCCTTTGGCATGCAAGGATCGCGCAGAATGGTGCAGGCAGACGCCGCTAATGGCACAGTGCTGTCGCAAAGGCAGCGGGTACAGGTCGCAGTGGGAGCAGGTCACGCTTTGTTGCAGGAACATCATGCAATCTCCGAGACCTGACGAGGGGATGCTTTGATGGCAACTTTGAAAAAAATGCGACGACTCTTGGGGGCGGGCACCGCCCTGGTACTGGCCATGAGCGCTGCGCAGGCGATGGCCAAAGAAGTGAGCATCGGTTACGTGGATGGCTGGGCCGACAGCGTGGCGACCACCAACGTGGCCGCCGAAGTGATCAAGCAGAAGCTCGGCTACGACGTCAAACTGCAGGCCGTGGCCACCGGCATCATGTGGCAGGGTGTGGCCACCGGCAAACTCGACGCCATGCTCTCGGCCTGGCTGCCGGTGACCCACGGTGAGTACTGGACCAAGAACAAGGACAACGTGGTCGATTACGGCGCCAACTTCAAGGATGCCAAGATCGGCCTGATCGTGCCGGAGTACGTCAAGGCCAACAGCATTACCGACCTCAAGACCGACGAAAGCTTCAAGCAGAAGATCGTCGGCATCGACGCAGGCTCCGGGGTGATGCTCAAGACCGACCAGGCCATCAAGGACTACGGCCTTACCGGCTACAAGCTGCAGGCAAGCTCCGGCGCAGCGATGACCGCCGAACTGGGCCGCGCCTACGGCAAGCAGCAGTCCATTGCCGTGACCGGCTGGGTGCCGCACTGGATGTTCGCCAAGTGGAAGCTGAAGTTCCTCGAAGACCCCAAAGGCGTCTATGGTGCCGCCGAGACGGTCAACAGCATCGGCAGCAAGGAACTGGCGACCAAAGCGCCGGAAGTGGCCGAGTTCCTGAAGAAGTTCAGCTGGCAGTCCAAGGACGAAATTGGCGAGGTGATGCTGGCGATTCAGGAAGGCGCCAAGCCTGAGGCAGCGGCCAAGGATTGGGTGGCCAAACACCCGGACCGAGTCAAGGAGTGGACTGGCAAGTAACGAATCAAACTTTGCGAAGCGGGGCTGCTGTGCAGCCCTTCGCGACACAAGGCCGCTCCTACAGGCGTTATGCGCTGTAGGAGCGGCCTTGTGTCGCGAAAGGGCCGCACAGCGGCCCTGCTTTGTTACTTATTCTGTAAAACACCGTTGCATCTAAGACTAAGGTCGTCTGGTTGGCGTTCAAAGGCAGCATAAAGTGACGGTGTGGGTTCCATCCCCTATCTGTGCTGCTAGGACAAAAACAATGAACGACAGCATTTACCTCTCGATACAAAACAGCCCCCGCTTCAAGGAGCTGGTGACCAAACGCGAACGGTTCGCCTGGATTCTCTCGGCGATCATGCTCGGCCTGTACTGCGCCTTCATCCTCCTGATCGCCTACGGTCCTCATCTGCTGGGCGCCAAGCTCAGCCCTGAGTCGTCGATTACCTGGGGCATCCCCCTGGGCGTCGGCCTGATCATTTCGGCATTCGTCCTGACCGCCATCTACGTGCGCCGCGCCAACGGCGAGTTCGATGAGCTGAACAAGGCCATCCTCAAGGAGGCGCAACAATGATTCGTCACACCAAAGCCTTGGCCGTACTGGCCTGCGGCGTTTTCGCACCCGCCGTGTGGGCAGCCGATGCCCTGACCGGCGAGGTGCAGAAACAGCCGCTGAACGTTGCAGCGATCGCCATGTTCGTGGCCTTCGTCGCCTTCACCTTGGGCATCACCTACTGGGCTTCCAAGCGCAACAAGTCGGCAGCCGACTACTACGCTGCCGGCGGCAAGATCACCGGCTTTCAGAACGGCCTGGCGATTGCCGGCGACTACATGTCGGCAGCGTCGTTCCTGGGTATTTCCGCGCTGGTGTTCACCTCCGGCTACGACGGCCTGATCTACTCGATCGGCTTTCTGGTCGGCTGGCCGATCATTCTGTTCCTGATCGCCGAACGCCTGCGCAACCTGGGCAAATACACCTTTGCCGACGTGGCCTCCTACCGCCTGGGGCAAAAGGAAATCCGTACCCTGTCGGCCTCCGGTTCGCTGGTGGTGGTGGCGTTCTACCTGATCGCGCAGATGGTCGGCGCCGGCAAGCTGATCGAGCTGCTGTTCGGCCTGGACTACCATGTGGCGGTGATCCTGGTAGGTATCCTGATGTGCCTGTACGTGCTGTTCGGCGGCATGCTGGCCACCACCTGGGTACAGATCATCAAGGCCGTACTGCTGCTGTCCGGCGCCAGCTTCATGGCACTGATGGTCATGAAGCACGTGGGCTTCGACTTCAACACCCTGTTCTCCGAAGCGATCAAGGTGCACAGCAAGGGTGAGGCGATCATGAGCCCGGGCGGCCTGGTCAAGGACCCGATCTCGGCCTTCTCGCTGGGCCTGGCGCTGATGTTCGGTACCGCCGGCCTGCCGCATATCCTGATGCGCTTCTTCACCGTCAGCGACGCCAAGGAAGCGCGCAAGAGCGTGCTCTACGCCACCGGCTTCATCGGCTACTTCTACATCCTGACCTTCATCATCGGCTTCGGCGCGATCCTGCTGGTCAGCACCAACCCGGACTTCAAGGACGCCGCCGGCGCCCTGCTGGGCGGCAACAACATGGCTGCGGTGCATTTGGCCGATGCCGTGGGTGGCAGCATCTTCCTCGGCTTCATCTCGGCGGTGGCGTTCGCCACCATCCTGGCGGTGGTTGCCGGCCTGACCCTGGCCGGTGCCTCGGCGGTGTCCCACGACCTGTACGCCAGCGTATGGCGCAAGGGCAAGGCCAACGACAAGGACGAGATCCGCGTCTCGAAGATCACCACCATCGCCCTTGGCGTGCTGGCGATCGGCCTGGGTATTCTGTTCGAGAAGCAGAACATCGCCTTCATGGTCGGCCTGGCGTTCTCCATTGCCGCCAGCTGCAACTTCCCGGTACTGCTGCTTTCGATGTACTGGAAGAAGCTGACCACCCGCGGCGCCATGATCGGCGGCTGGCTGGGCCTGGTGAGTGCAGTGACACTGATGATCCTTGGCCCGACCATCTGGGTGCAGATCCTCGGCCACGAGAAGCCGATCTACCCGTACGAGTACCCGGCGCTGTTCTCGATGCTGATTGCCTTCGTCGGTATCTGGTTCTTCTCGGTCACCGACAAGTCCAAGGCGGCTGAAAACGAACGCGCACTGTTCTTCCCGCAGTTCGTCCGCTCGCAAACTGGCCTGGGGGCCAGCGGGGCGGTTTCGCACTGACATAGAGCGCAAAAAACACAACGCCCCGCCAGTCGGGGCGTTGTGCATTGGGCAGTGTCATTTTGCCTTCGCTCGGAAATTTCCGAAGCTCCCTCGGAAGCTTCCTGATTATCCCGCCCCATGCTTCCCGAATACTTCTCCTCACCCGCCGGGCCAACCCGGCAGGCCTGTTACCTTCAAGGAGAAACCATTCGTGAAACGCACGTTACTCGCCCTTCCCCTGGCCCTGATGTTCGCAGGCGCCGCCCATGCCGTCGACCCGATCGAGAAGCAGGTGCAAATCGTCGCCCAGGTGCCCACCGACGCGTTCTACGTCGAGCCCGTGGGTGGCAACTGGATGAACGACCCGCAGGAAATGGCCTGGAATTCCTTTCAAGGCAAGCTCGACCCGATCCGCAAGCAACTGCAGGTCAAGAGCACCATCGGCCCGATCAGCGCCTACCTGGTATCGCCTGCAGTGATCGCCAACGGCAGCAACAACATTGGCCTGGACGTCACGGTCGGTGACACCGTGTTGCAAACCACCCCGGCCGAAGTGGTCAGTGCCACCCAGGCGGCACCGGGCGCGGTCATCGGTTTCCAGGTCGAGGCCCAGCCGGCGCCAGGCACCGGTTATGAGCCAGGCAGCTACCAGGGCCTGGTCAGCATGATCTTCGAAACCGCCGCCCCTTAAGGCTCCGTTCACCTCCAGTGCCTGCCCGGGCCCTCGCCAACGGCGAGGGGCGGGCAGGTCATGCCTGTAAGCGATACCCATGTCCCGACATTCCTCCTCCGCCGTCTTGCGCTGCTGGCTGCCACTGGCTGCCAGCATGGCCTTGTGGGCCGGCATGAGTCATGGCGCGGCCAGTGCCCTGGGGCCGGTCGCAGGCCTGCCGCGCGAGTTCGAGGCGCATTTCTTCGATGTGCCGTTGGCCGTACGGGTCGACCTGGACGGCCGTTACCTCGGTGATGCCATGGTGGTGCTCAGCCGCGACCAGCGGGTGCAGTTGCTGGAATTCACCGAAACCTTCGACAGCCGCGAGCCCGAGAGCCTGCGACGACGCTGGCGCGAGCGCCTGGCCGATGGCAGGCCCCTGGGCGACTGCCAGGCAGACTGCCCGGAAGGCTTGCGTGCGATTCATTACAGCCTGGCCAACTCGCAGCTGTCGCTGCTGACCGACCGTGCCGAAGTGGCCGCCACTGCCGAACGTTTTCATCGCCTGCCGGAGCAGGGCAGCCACGGCCTGTTGCTGCGCAACCAGCTCAACCTGGTCAATGATGGCGTCGCCACCAGTGGCCGCTACGCCTTGCAGGGCCAGGCCAGTGTCGGCCAGTGGACAGCCTTGGCCGACGGCCAGCTCGACCGCGGCAGCGACAGCCGCGAGGGCACCCGCTACCGGGTCGACCAGCTGTATGGCGAGCGCCTGGTCGAGGACCATTTCTACCGCCTGGGGTACTTCACCCCCAGCGCCCAGGGCCTGACCCGCCAACCCAGGCTGATGGGCGCCAGCCCTGACACGACCCTGGGCCTGATGTTCGGCAGCAGCGACAGCCTGCTCATCGACAGCGCCGCGCCCAGTGCCACGCCCATCCATGTCACACCCAGCCGCCCGGCCGTGGCGCAGATCTACCGCAACGGTGTGCTGATCAACAGCCAGCCGGTGCAGCCAGGGTTGCAGACCCTCGATACCAAGGTGCTGCCCGGCGGCATCTACGAGGTCGAAGTACGTCTGGTCGAGGACGGCCAGGTCAGTTCGCGCAGCCAGGCATTCGTCTACAAGCCCGGCAACTGGCGCAGTACCGACGCACCTTGGCGTTACAACCTGTATGTCGGGCGCCAGAGCAGTGAGCTCAGCAATTGGCAGGCCGTGCATGACGACACCCTGGCGGCGGGCGTGCTGGCCAACTACCTGCTGCACCCAAGGGCAATCGTCGGTGTGTCCGCTCAGCGGCTCGACGATGCCATGCAATACGGCACCTCACTGGACTGGGATGTGCGCGACCGGCTCAAACTCTATGGCAACCTGTTCCAGGCCCAGGGCCATGGCAACGGCTTCGACCTGCAACTGATCCATGCCTACGCGAGCGGCTCGCTGGTCGCAAGCCACAGCCGCACCTGGCTGGCGCAGCCCGGCAGGGACTACCTTGGCAATGCACCTGCACGGCCATTCACCCGGCGCCAGACGCAATCATCGCTGTCCTTGAACCATCGCCTGGACCCTCGCAATACCGCCAGTGTGCGTGTGTCGCACAGCAGTGGCAGTGATGCCGGCATCGGCATCGATCTGGGGTGGGCCTATTACGGGCGTTTGTTTGGCTCTGACGCCAACTGGCGCTTGTCGCTGTTCGATCGCCCGGGCAACAGCGGTACCGGTGATGCGCGCAACCGTGGCATCAACCTGAGCCTGAGCATGAGCCTGGGCGACGGCGGCCGACGTTTGTCCGCCAGCATCGGCAGCCGCACCTCGCGTGACGGCGGGCGTGACCTCAATACCTCGCTGGGCTATCGGCAGGATGTAGAGATCGGCCCATTGCGCAGCATTGGCGCCACCCTCAGCGCCGACCGCTACGGCACGGGGCTGGGGGCCGATACCCAGTTCGAGAACCCGTTCATGCAAGGTGACGCTTACCTGCAGCGCTCCTCCTACAACGGCGAATTCACCGGTGGCCTGAACCTGCAAAGCCTGCTGGCCGTGGGTGCCGGCAAGGCGGCAGTGAGCGGCCAGCCCCTGGGGCACCAGGCCGCGTTGATCGTCGATGTGGACACCGACATCGACGGCCTCAGGTTGCGTGCCGACGATGCCATGGGCGTCAACCTGCATGCCGGGCGCAACATCATCCCGGTCACCGCCTACAAGCCCGGGCATGTGCAGTTCGATTTCGACGGGAGCGAGGCGACCGCCGCCGTGATACAGCCATCGAGCGTTGACTACCACCTCAACCGCGGGGGCATCGACTACCGCCAGGTTCGTGTACTGCGCACCGTCACCGTGCTGGGGCGCCTGCTCGATGGCCAGGGCCTGCCGTTGCGTGGCGCCCAGGTGATCAACCATGCCAGCCGCAGTGTCAGCGAGGCCGATGGCTTTTTCGCGGTGGAAATGAGCGAAGCGGCACCGACCCTGGAAATTCGCCAGCGCGGGCAACCGCTCTGTCTCGTACGCCTGGACCTGGAAGGCCTGACGCGTGAAGGCGACGTGCTGCTGGCCGGCGACCAACAGTGCCAGCCCGAGATTGCATCGCGATCTTCGTGAGTTTCGGAATTTTCCTACTGCTTTAGCCGTGGCCGACGGGTTGCGCACGGCAATACCCTTAATCAAATCACCAGGGAGCTTCGCCACATGAAAATGCTTTCTCTATCGGCCTTCGTCCTGCTGGCCATGCCACTGGCTGCCGTGGCCACCCCCGAACTGAACGTTGGCGGATTGTACGATTACCTCGACGGTGACAGGAGCACCCTGCTCAAGCGTGTGCGCAACAGCGGCGACAGCACGGCGTTCGTCAAGGTCAGCGTCGCCGAGCTGGTCTATGACGATGCCGGGGTGGCCCACGAAATCGATACCGACGGCCTGGCCCTGGAGCAGCGCGGCCTGGTCGCCAGCCCGGCGCGGTTGATCGTGCCGGCCCACGGCATGCAGGCCGTGCGCCTGTTGTACCGTGGCCCGCGGGACCAGGAGCGTTACTTCCGCCTGCGCTTCATGCCAGTGCTGCCGGAATTGGGTGACGGTTTTGCCGTGGACGAACAGGAGGCGGCGCAGTACCGCGACGGCCTCAGGGCGGGGGTAAACCTGCTGGCCGGCTATGGCTCGCTGCTGTTCGTACGGCCTGCGCAGGCACGCTTCAACACGCCGGTGCGGCGTGAAAACGGGCAACTGACTGTGGTCAATGAAGGTAACTCCACCGTGGTTCTGGACCGCTTCCGTCAATGCCTGATGGCAGGGGAACAGTGTGAGCCCGCGACCAAGCATCACCTGCTGCCAGGCCGTAGCCGGCAGTTCGAGGGGCACTCGCAAAAGGTGCACCAGTTCGAGCTTCACGAAGGACGTGATCATAAAGTCATGGTGGTGAAGGGGTAAACGTGATGGTTCATCTGATGCGATTTTGCCTGGCATGGGTGGTAACGGCGTGGTTCATGCTGCTGGCCCCAAGTGCCCAGGCACTTGATGTCTCGGTGTCGGCGCAGTATCTGGGCAAAGGGTCGGGGCAATTCGAAAACACGACGCCTCCTGCATTGTTCTGCCGCAGGTTTGCCTATCGCTGTACCAACAATGACGTGGTCGATCTGCCCCTGACCTACACAAAAGAGGTGACTACCGTCTCACCACGGGCAAAGTTTTTCATCCAGATGCCGGGCCGGCGCCAGGTCGATGTCTTCCACGAAGTTACCGGTGAGCCGCACACAGTGTCGTTCGAGTTCACAGGGGTCAGCCAGAAAACGGGGGGCGTGCCCTGGTATGAGAGTCCTACGTACAACGCTGTCGTGCAGGGTGGTTGCACCCGTGTAGCGTCCATTGGCAATCCACCCTGGGTATTCTTCCTCTGGGACATTACCAACCCGACAGCGCCTGCCGGCTGTCACTCATTGAATTCCCGGAATGGGCCTGATTATCACGGGTTCATCGACGTGACTGACATGGGCGTGTCTTACAACCTCCGGATGCCTGCCCCATTTCGCATGAAAACCGGGCTCTATCGAGGAAGCATCAAATACAGCGTTGGCCCTGGCGGCGACTTCGACTTTGGTGATGGCGTTACTGCACTCAATACCAACAGCGTCACAATCAACCTCGTGCTCGACGTCCAGCATGCCTTCTTTTTCGAGTTTCCGCCGGGTACTGACCGCGCCGTGCTGGAGCCTCGCGATGGCTGGCAGCACTGGCTTGCGGGGGGCAGTGTGCCGCAGCGTCTGTATAGAGACTTGCCATTCAGGCTGTCATCCTCTGGCCCGTTCAAAGTTTACAAGCTGTGCCAGTACGATATCGACGCCCAGTGCGCAATCACCAACGACAAGGGCGATCAAGTACCTGTCCTGCTGTCCCTGAGCTTGCCCGCCGGCATCCAGCACCGAGGTCAGATGGTCGAAAGGCTTGCGCTACCGACGGGGCGTGCTCAAGCGCTGCAGTTCGAAGCAGTGCAGCCCACCCTCAACCGCCCTGGCCAGATGCACTTTGAAATAGCCAAGGAGGATGTGCGTCGTATGTTACCTAATACCGGCAGTACCTATACCGGGCTGGCCACCGTGGTGTTCGATGCCGAGTTGTAGGCAGCGAGCAGAATTACAAAGGAGTGCATCATGCCCACAGCGCTGGTGGTCGACGACCACCCATTTATCCGTGCCACGGTCTGCCAGTTGCTGCGCCAGCAGCAGGTCGAAGTGGTTGGCCAGGCCGACAACGGCATCGATGCGGTGCGCCTGGTGCGCGAGCTGGCGCCGGATCTGGTGATCCTCGATATCGCCATGCCTGGCCTGGACGGGCTGGAGGTCATCAGCCGCATCCAGGCCTGCAGCCGTCCGAGCAAGGTCGTGGTGCTGACTTCACAGTTGGCCGTGGCCTACTCGTTGCGCTGCCTGCAGGCGGGGGCAGCCGGCTATGTGGCCAAGACCGATGACCTGGATGAACTGGGCAAGGCGGTACGTGCTGCGCTGTCGGGTTTTACCTACTTCCCCGCAGTGGCCTTGAGCTCGGTGCACAAACAGGACCTGCAGGCCACCGAGCCGCAGTGCATCGCCAGCCTGTCCAGCCGTGAGCTGATGGTTTTGCAGTACCTGGCCCGCGGCCTGAGCAACAAAGCCATCGGCGAGGCCATGCTGCTGAGCAACAAGACCATCAGCACCTACAAGACGCGCCTGCTGGAAAAGCTCAGGCTCAACTCGCTGATTGACCTGGCGGATTTCGCTCGCCGCAATCAGCTGATCTGAATTTCGCCCCGCGTGCCCTTACGTGCCTTGCTCCTGGCGTTGCTCTGTTTCGTGCTGACACTGCCAGCGCTGGCCAGGCCGCAGTTGCACGCGCGGGCCACCCTGGACGGGCCCCGCCACGAGCCCAATGAAGCAGGCATACGCTGGTTGTGGGCGCGCCGCTCCCTGCGTTTGGGCGTGCTGGCCCAGGACAACCCGCCCCTCGACATCCTCGGCACCGGCAGCGCCTATGAAGGCATTACCGCTGATTACGCCGGGCTGCTGGGCGAACAGTTGAACCTGCAGGTGCAGGTGCAGGTTTTCGAAGCGTTCGCCGAGGCGCATGCGGCATTGCGTGCAGGCGAGGTCGACCTGCTCGGCTCGGTCACCAGCCGCCAGGCGCTGGACGCGGGGTTGCGGCTGTCACGGCCTTACGCCGAGGATTGCCCCTTGCTGCTGGCGCGTGAGGCGCGCGGCCGTGAACGGGTCGATGACACGCACGGCCTCGACCTGGTGATGGTCCAGGGCTATCGCAGCCTGGAGCAGGTCCGCGACCGCTACCCTCAGGCACGTGTGCAAACCCACCTTTCTCCGTTCGATGCCCTGGCGACGTTGGCACTCGGGCATGCCGACCTGTACCTGGGCAATGCCTTGGCGGCCCGCTACGCGTTGGGCCGCGGCCAACTTGCCGGTGTCGAGGAAGTCGGCCACGCCGGGCTGCCCCGGCAGGGCATCGGTTTTGCCATGCTCAATGGCGATACGCCCTTGCCGGGGCTGGTCGATGCCGCCCTTGGCAACCTCACCGAGCGCCAGCACCAGCGCATTCGCGAACGGTGGAGCCCACTGGGCGCCGCCGCGCAGCGGCCAGTGCCGCTGCAGTTGAGCGAGGCCGAGCAGCGCTGGTTGCTCGACAATCCACGCGTGCAAGTGGTGATGGACGAGCAGCTGTTGCCGCTGAGCTTTCGCGATGGCAAGGGCCAATGGCGGGGTCTGAGCCTGGATGTGCTGCAACTGATCAGCCGGCGCACCGGGCTGCGTTTCGAGGTGCAGGCTGGCGGCACGCTGCAAGGCATGCTCGAACAACTGCGCGAGGGCGAGGTGCAACTGATTGCCGGCCTGCCGCGCAGCCCAGCCCTGGAGCGCCAGGTGTCCTTCAGCCGTGCTTACCTCAGTGCCTCGCGGGTACTGGTGACGCGCGATGCACCGCAGGCTCCTGGCAACCTCGAGCAACTGGCCGGGCGACCGCTGGCACTGGTGTGGGGCAGTGCCCTGCATGAAATGCTTGGCCAGCATTATCCGCAGGTTGTGCCAATGGCCGTGGCCAGCCCCGTTGAAGCCTTGCGCGCCGTGGCTCGCGGCAAGGCGGCCGCCGCCGTGCTGACCCTCGATGACGCGCGAGCACTGATCGCGCGTGGCTACCCGGGCCAGCTCAAGATCAGCGCCAGCCTGCCGCTGCCGCCCGCGCATTTCGCCCTGGCCAGCGCCCGCGGGGCGGTTGAACTGCAGGGCATACTCGACAAAGCCCTGCTCAGCCTGTCACCGCACGAGATTGACGGCCTGGTGCGTCGCTGGCGCAACCCGATGATCGTCGCTGACGGTGTGTGGCAACGTTACCGCGGCCGTATCCTGCTGGGTTTTGCCACGGCCCTGCTGTTGCTCGGCCTGGCCTTGCTGTGGATCCGCTACCTGCGGCGCCTGCAGGTGCAATTGCGCCGTGCCAAGCGTGAGGCCGATGCCGCAAACCAGGCCAAGACCCAGTTCCTGACCACCATGAGCCACGAGCTTCGCACGCCCTTGCATGCCGTGCAGGGCATGCTTGAACTGGCACGGCGCAAGGCCGAGCGAGGCGAGTTCGACCACCTGGCACTGGAGGTGGCCGACGAAGCGGCGCGTGGCCTGCTGGAACTGATCGGAGACATCCTGGACATCACCCGTATCGAGTCCGGGCACTTGCAGTTTGCTGCCCAGCGGGTGTGCCTGCGCGAACACGTGGGGCGGGTGCTGCAGTTGTTCGAGCAGCAGGCGCGCAGCAAAGGCCTGGCGTTGCGCCTGGTTACCCAAGGCCAGGTGGATGCCCAGGTCATGCTCGACCCGCTGCGCTTCAAGCAGGTGCTGGCCAACCTGCTGAGCAATGCCATCAAGTTCACCGAACACGGCGAGGTGACGGTGAACCTGTCGGCAACAGCGGTGGACGGTTACCTGGCGGTGGAGCTGACGGTGCGCGATACCGGTGTCGGCATTGCCGCAAGCGAGCTTGCGCACCTGGGGCAACCGTTCCGTCAGGCCAGCAACCAATGCCAGTCACCGCGCTGCAGCGCCGGCCTGGGCCTTGGCATCAGCCGCAGCCTGTGCGAGATGATGGGCGGCAGCCTGCACCTGCACAGCGTGCTGGGGCAGGGCACCGAAGTGAACGTGCGCCTGAGCCTGCCGCAGTTGAGTGCTGCCCAGCAACGGCCGGCGGCCGCTACCGGTGACACTCGTCACCCGCCCCAGCCGCTGCGCCTGCTGGTGGTCGACGACTATCCGGCCAACCGCCTGTTGCTGGTGCAACAGCTCGAATACCTCGGGCATCAGGCGTGCGTTGCCCAGGACGGTACCCAGGCCTTGCGCTTGTGGTTGGGCGAGCACTTCGACGGGGTGATCAGTGACTGCAACATGCCTCGGCTCAACGGCTACGCGCTGGCCCGCGCCATCCGCGAGCACGAGCGGCGCAGCGGCAGGCCCAGGTGCCAGGTGATCGGTTTGACTGCCAGTGCCACACAGGTTGAACGCCGGCGCTGCCGTGCAGCAGGCATGGACGCTTGCCTGTTCAAGCCTCTGGGGCTGGACGGCCTGGTTCGGGCCTTGGCCCGTGCCAGTCCTGCACTGCTGGACCTCGAGCACATCAGGCGGCTGGTGGCTGGCGACGAGGCTGCACTGCGAGCGTTGTTGGCCGACCTTCGTGCCAGCAACCTGCAGGACCTGCAGCTACTTGCGCAGGTGCCGGCCAATGCTGAGGCGCTGGCCATGCTGGCCCATCGGATAAAGGGAGGCGCCCGGATCGCTCGGGCAAGAGTGATAGTCGACCTGTGCGAGCGGTTGGAGCGCAGATGCCAAGCCAAACCGCCCGCACCGGGCGATATCGAGCAGGATGTGGGGGCGCTGCGCGAGGCCATGCTGCAGCTTGAACAGCAACTGGCCTTGCACGCCCCCGGTTCAAATCATGCCGAGCAACAACAACACCAGCAGAATCACCAGCACCACGCCAATGATGCCGGATGGGCCATAGCCCCAGCTGCGCGAGTGTGGGAAGACCGGTAAGCCACCAATCAACAGCAGGATCAGGATGATGATGAGGATCGTGGTCATGACGGAGTCCTTGCGTGGTTAGGGGTCAAGAGCCTCGTACAGCTGGCCTCTTGTTAATTCGGACCGGCGCCGCTTGGCAAAGATTCCATTTGCCTGGTACTGACCGTTTGGTCATGCCCGCCCATTCACTACCCTGATGAACCCTCTCTGGCGCCAACGCCTTGATTAGACTGGGCTGACCACCCATCAGTACAAGGCCTGCCACCATGCACAAACGCATCATGATCACTGGCGCCGGTTCCGGCCTCGGCCGCGAGATTGCCCTGCGCTGGGCGCGCGAGGGCTGGCGCCTGGCGTTGGCCGACGTCAACGAGCCAGGCCTGCGCGAAACCCTGGAGCTTGTGCGCGGTGCCGGCGGCGAGGGTTTCGTCCAGCGCTGCGACGTGCGCGACTACAGCCAGCTGACCGCCCTGGCCCAGGCCTGCGAAGAGAAGTTCGGCGGTATCGATGTGGTCGTCAACAACGCCGGTGTCGCCTCGGGCGGCTTCTTCGCCGAGCTGTCGCTGGAAGACTGGGACTGGCAGATCGCGGTCAACCTGATGGGTGTGGTCAAGGGCTGCAAGGCCTTCCTGCCGCTGCTCGAACGCAGCAAGGGGCGCATCATCAATGTGGCGTCGATGGCGGCCCTGATGCAGGGGCCGGGCATGAGCAACTACAACGTTGCCAAGGCCGGTGTGCTGGCGCTGTCGGAGAGCCTGCTGGTAGAGCTGCGCCAGCTGGAAGTGGCTGTGCACGTGGTGTGCCCGTCGTTCTTCCAGACCAACCTGCTCGACTCTTTCCGCGGCCCGAACCCGGCCATGAAGGTCCAGGTGGGCAAACTGCTGGAGGGCTCGCCGATCAGTGCGGCGGACATTGCCGACTACATCCACCAGCAGGTGGACGCCGGTGAATTCCTGATCCTGCCCCACGAGGCAGGGCGCCAGGCCTGGCAGCTCAAGCAGCAGGCGCCACAGCGGCTGTATGACGAGATGGCAGAGATGGCGGTGAAAATGCGTGGCAAGGCCCAGGCACGCGGATTGTAGTTCCGTCTGTAGGGCGAATTACCTGCCGATGTAGGCTTGTTCTGAATTGCTGCGAAGGCGTTGAGTCACCGAATATCCCCATGCACTCTCCGGTTTTCCCTGTTGCCGGAGGACCGGAACATGTTGGTCATTGGACGCGTAGTCGGCGAAGTCATCAACATTGGTGACGATATTGAGATCAAGGTGGTGGAAACACGCAATGGCATGGTGCGTTTTGGCGTGAGTGCGCCGCGTGAAGTGTCGGTGCACCGGGCGGAGGTGTACAAGCGGATCAAGGCGGGGGAGAAGCGCAAGGGCAATTCGGCTTGAGGTTGACCTCACCGGCCGCTTCGCGGGTTTGCTCCGCGAAGCGGCCGGTACCGGTCAGTCGAGCAGTTCGCGCGGCACATCATGCTTGGCCAACAGCTGGCACTGTTGGCTTTCCGGGTCGAACAGGATGAACGCCTGGCCCTTGGCCAGCGCCTGGCGCACCCGCAGCACACGGGTTTCCAGCGGCGTGTCATCACCATTGTCGGTGCCGTCGCGGGTGACGAAATCCTCGATCAGGCGCGTCAGGGTTTCGGCTTGCAAGTGTTCGTAGGGGATCAGCATGGGCGGCATTCAGCTTGGTAAAAGAATGCGCCCATGCTACGCCAAACCGGGCCGCTACGGCTCACTCCTTGTTCCCCACCAGGCTGTCGACGGCAGGCACCCGGGTATCGCTCTCCATCTGCGCATCGTGCTCCAGCTGGTGGCTGAAGCGCTCCAGCGAGGCATTGGCCGGGTTGGAATCGCTTGCGAACACCGGCGGGCTGAGCAGGTAGCCCGACAACAGGCGGCTGAGCGCGGCCAGGCTGTCGATGTGGGTGCGCTCGTAACCATGGGTGGCATCGCAACCGAACGCCACCAGCGCCGTGCGGATATCGTGCCCGGCGGTGACCGCCGAATGGGCATCGCTGAAGTAATAGCGGAACACGTCACGCCGCACCGGCAGCTCCTGGTCGCCGGCCAGTTTCAGCAAGTGGCGTGACAGGTGGTAGTCATAGGGCCCCGACGAGTCCTGCATGGCCACGCTGACGGCGTGTTCGCTCGACGCCTGGCCGGGTGCCACCGGGGCGATGTCGATGCCGACGAACTCGCTGACGTCCCAAGGCAGGGCAGCGGCAGAGCCTGAGCCGGTTTCTTCGGTGATGGTGAACAGCGGGTGGCAGTCGATCATCGGCTGGCGGCCGCTTTCCACGACTGCCTTGAGGGCAGCCAGCAGCGCGGCCACGCCGGCTTTGTCGTCCAGATGGCGGGCGCTGATATGGCCGCTGTCGGTAAACTCCGGCAGCGGGTCGAACGCCACGAAGTCGCCAATGGCAATCCCCAACGACTCGCAGTCGGCGCGGGTGGTGCAGTAGGCGTCCAGACGCACTTCTACGTGCTCCCAGCTGACGGGCATCTGGTCGATGGCGGTATTGAAGGCGTGCCCGCTGGCCATCAGCGGCAGCACGCTGCCGCGGAACACGCCGGTGTCGGTGAATACACTGACCCGGCTGCCCTCGGCGAAACGGCTCGACCAGCAGCCCACCGGGGCCAGGGCCAGGCGGCCGTTGTCCTGCAATTGGCGCACGCTGGCGCCGATGGTGTCCAGGTGGGCCGAGACGGCGCGGTCTGGGGAGCTTTGCCGGCCCTTGAGGGTGGCGCGGATGGTGCCGCGGCGGGTCAGCTCGAAGGGAATGCCCAGTTCGTCCAGG
The DNA here is from genome assembly GCF_047456185.1 of Pseudomonas sp. BNK-30. Lineage (NCBI taxonomy): Bacteria > Pseudomonadati > Pseudomonadota > Gammaproteobacteria > Pseudomonadales > Pseudomonadaceae > Pseudomonas > Pseudomonas sp. BNK-30. The sequence goes on along the minus strand of NZ_CP179904.1, from coordinate 3,299,950 downwards.
CGTTCGGCGACATAGCGCACGATGGTGTCGGTGAAGCCGGTCGGGCTGGGGATGGCGAGCATCTCCAGCAGGACGCGCTTGAGGTAGTCAAGGTCCGGCTCGGGGTATCGTTCAGACATGGGTACTCCTCGGGTAAAGCTGTGCTCTGGCGGGCCCTATCGCCGGCAAGCCGGTTCCCACATGGACCGTGATGAGCCTTGTAGGAGCCGGCTTGCCGGCGATAGGGCCGTCATGGATTCACGCCAACGCCCGGCTATGCGGGAACAGCAGGTCGACAAAGCGCTCTGCCGTTGGCTGCGGTTCATGGTTGGCCAAGCCGGCGCGCTCATTGGCCTCGATGATCACGTAGTCCGGCTGTTCGGCATCACGCACCATCAGGTCCAGGCCCACCACTGGAATTTCCAGCGCCCGCGCCGCGCGCACGGCCGCGTCGGCCAACACAGGGTGCAGGCGCTCGGTAACATCCTCCAGCGTGCCGCCCGTGTGCAGGTTGGCGGTGCGGCGCACGGCCAGGCGCTGGCCTGCAGGCAATACGCTGGTGTAGTCGAAGCCGGCATCACGCAGGGTGCGCTCGGTCTCGTCGTCCAGCGGAATGCGGCTTTCACCGCCCGTAGCGGCCTGACGGCGGCGGCTCTGGGCCTCGATCAGCTCAAGGATGCTGTGTTTACCGTCGCCGACCACCTGGGCCGGGTGCCGAATCGCCGCCGCAACCACCTCGAAACCGATCACCACGATGCGCAGGTCATGGCCCGGGTGGAAGCTCTCCAGCAGCACACGGCTGTCGAAACGGCGGGCGTGTTCTATGGCTTGGCTGACTTCCTCGTAAGTGGTCAGGTTCACCGCCACCCCTTGGCCCTGCTCGCCATCCACCGGCTTGACCACCACCGCGCCGTGCTCGTCGAGAAACGCCAGGTTGTCGTCCGCATTGCCGGCCAGTTGCTGCACCGGCACCAGCAGGCCGGCGTTGTGCAAGGTTTGCTGGGTCAGGCGCTTGTCCTGGCAGAGGGTCATGCTGACCGCACTGGTCAGGTCGCTCAGCGACTCGCGGCAACGCACCCGACGCCCGCCCAGGCTGAGGGTAAACAGCCCGCCTGCGGCGTCGTCCACCTGCACCTCGATGCCACGGCGGTAGGCCTCATCGACGATGATCCGTGCATACGGGTTCAGCCCCGCTTCAGGGCCGGGGCCCAGAAACAATTGCTGGTTGATGCCGTTCTTGCGTTTGACCGCGAAGGTCGGCAGGTTGCGGAAACCGAGCTTCTCGTACAGCCGCTTGGCCTGGCGGTTGTCGTGCAACACCGACAAGTCCAGGTAGGCCAGGCCGCGGCTCATGAAGTGCTCGACCAGGTGGCGCACCAGCACCTCACCCACGCCAGGGCGGGTGCAATGCGGGTCCACGGCCAGGCACCACAGGCTGCTGCCGTGCTCGGGGTCATCGAACGCCTTGCTGTGGTTCAGGCCCATGACGCTGCCAATCACCGCGCCGCTGTCTTCGTCCTCGGCCAGCCAGTACACCGGCCCGCCCTGGTGGCGCGGCGTCAGCAGCTCGGGCTGCACCGGGAGCATGCCGCGTGCCTGGTACAGGGTGTTGATGGCCTGCCAGTCGCTGGCGCTTTGTGCGCGGCGGATACGGAAACCGCGAAACACCCGTTGCGCCTGGCGGTAGTCGGTGAACCACAGCCGCAGCGTGTCGGACGGGTCGAGGAACAGCTGCTGCGGTGCCTGCGCCAGCAGCTGTTGCGGGGCCGCCACATACAATGCGATGTCACGCTCGCCGGGACGTTCCTGCTGCAGCGCCTCGGCCAGGCTGGCCGGGTCCGGGTAGGTGTGGCCTATCAGCAGCCGGCCCCAGCCGCAGTGCAGCGCACGCGGCTGGCTGTGGGGCTCGCTGCCATCGCCGGCCAGGCGCGCCTGCAGGCGCTCGTAGGACGGCGCCTGGCCACGCAGCAGGCGCTGACCGTAGGCGGTTTCATGGGCTTTCATCGGTCAGATTCCTTGTTCGCTGAGCCACAGGTTCAGCGCCGCCAGCTGCCACAGCTTGGAGCCGCGCAGCGGGGTAAGCTGGCCATGCGGGTTGCTCAGCAGGCGGTCTACCATGGCCGGGTTGAACAGCCCGCGGTCCTGGCTGGGGTCGGTGAGCAGTTCGCGTACCCAGTCCAGGGTGGCGCCTTGCAAGTGCTTGAGGCCGGGTACCGGGAAGTAGCCTTTCTTGCGGTCGATCACCTCATGGGGGATCACCCGGCGTGCGGCCTGCTTGAGCACCTGCTTGCCGCCACCGGGCAATTTGAAGCGCGCCGGGATGCGTGCCGACAGCTCGACCAGGCGGTAGTCCAGGAACGGTGTACGGGCTTCCAGGCCCCAGGCCATGGTCATGTTGTCGACCCGTTTGACCGGGTCGTCGACCAGCATCACCGTGCTGTCCAGGCGCAGCGCCTTGTCTACTGCCTCGGCCGCGCCCGGGCGGGCGAAGTGTTCGCGCACGAAGTCGCCGGCCACGTCGGTCTCCAGCAGCCACGGCGCTTGCACGGTGTCGCGGTACTCGGCATGGCTGCGGTCGAAGAATGCATCGCGGTAGGCGCCAAAGGCATCCTTGGCGCCGTCCACCTGCGGGTACCAGTGGTAGCCGGCGAACAGCTCGTCGGCACCCTGGCCGCTCTGCACGCCCTTGCAGTGCTTGGCCACTTCGCGTGACAGCAGGTAGAAGGCGATGCAGTCGTGGCTGACCATCGGTTCGCTCATGGCGCGGAACGCGGCCGGCAATTGCTCGATGATTTCGCTTTCGGCGATGCGCAGCTTGTGGTGGCGGGTGCCGTAGTGCTTGGCGATCAGGTCGGAGTACTGGAACTCGTCACCGCGCTCGCCGCCGGCATCCTCGAAGCCGATGGAGAAGGTCGACAGGTCATCCACGCCCACTTCGCGCAGCAAGCCGACCAACAGGCTGGAGTCGACGCCGCCGGACAGCAGTACGCCTACGTCCACGGCGGCGCGCTGGCGGATGCCGACGGCATCACGGGTGGCATCGAGCACACGGGTGGTCCAGCCTTCCAGGTCGAGGTCGCGCTCGTCCGGGTTGGGGCCGTAATGCAGCTGCCACCAGGTTTGGCGTTCGACTTCACCGTGGCGGTCGACGCGCATCCAGGTGCCGGGTTCGAGCTTTTGCACATTGGCCAGCAAGGTGCGTGGTGCCGGCACCACGGCGTGGAAGTTGAGGTAGTGGTTGAGCGCTACCGGGTCGATCATCGGGTCGATGTCGCCACCTTTGAGCAGCGCTGGCAGGGTCGAGGCAAAGCGCAGGCGCTCGCCGTTGCGCGACAGGTACAAAGGCTTGACGCCCAGGCGGTCGCGGGCCAGGAACAGGCGCTGGTTGTCGCGCTCCCAGATGGCCAGGGCGAACATGCCGTTGAGCTTGGGCAGCAAGGCCGCGCCCCAGGCGTGGTAGCCCTTGAGCAGCACCTCGGTGTCGCCGTCGGACCAGAAGGTGTAGCCCAGGTCCTGCAGCTCCTGGCGCAGTTCGGGGAAGTTGTAGATGGCACCATTGAAGGCCAAAGACAGGCCCAGGGTGTTGTCGACCATGGGCTGAGCCGAGCCGTCGGACAGGTCCATGATTTTCAGCCGGCGATGGCCCAGGGCAATCGGGCCCAGGCTATGGAAGCCCCAGGCGTCGGGGCCACGAGGCGCCAGGTGATGGGTCATGCGCTCTACCGCGGCGAGGTCCGCCGGGCGAGGGGCTTGGTCGATGGGGGTGAAACGCAACTCTCCTGCTAATCCGCACATAGGTCCTTACCGGTTTTTCCGTTGGGGAATCAGCGCCCCGGATTAGGGCGCCTGTAAGGAACTGACCTGGGGGATTTGCGAGAGTTTTAGACCAATCCGTTATAAGCAGCACTTTGTAATGCGGCCAATCGCCGGCAAGCCGGCTGCCACAGGGCTCAGCAGCGCTGCGGATCGTGGCAGCCGGCTTGCCGGCGATTGGGCTGCACAGCAGCCCCTTCATTTACCCCGAATCAACTTGCGCAAGCCAAACCGGTTCGGATGGCATGCCTCAGCCACCGCCCGCGGCAGCGGCAATGGCTCGCCACTGACCCAGGCCGCAATCAGCTCGCCCGAAAGCGGCGCCGTGATCAGCCCCCGCGACCCATGCCCGCTGTTCACATACAGCCCTTCCAGCCAGGGGCAGGGCACCTCGGGCACCTGCCGCGCGTCCTTGGCCAGGACGGCATAGGCTTCGGCGAAGGCTGCAGGGTCGGCAACCGGCCCCACGATCGGCAAGTAATCCGGGCTGGTGCAGCGAAATGCCGCGCGCCCCTGCAACTGCTCAGGGGCAAGCGCTGCGACACCCAGGCGCCGGGCCAGGTCGCTGGAGATTTCATCCAGCATGGCCAGGTTGCCCTGGTGCTCGGCCACGGTCGGCGCCAGGTCATCGCTATGGAAGTCGAAGCTGGCCCCCAGCGTGTGCTCCTCACCCCTGGGCGGTGCCACATAGCCCTCGGCGCAAACCACGGTAGCCAGCGCCCGGCTGGCGTCGGTCACCGGCAGGCGGGTGATCTGCCCGCGGATGCGCTTGAGCGGCAACTGCGTACAGGGCCCGAAACGCTTCACGTCAGCCGCCCCGGCCAGCACTACCACTGGCGCGCTGGCCAGCAGCCGGTCGCCGGCCCAGGCTTGCCACAGGCCATCGGCCTTGCGCAGTGCGAGCACATCGTGATGGGCCAGCAGGCGAATGTTCCGGTGCTGCAGTTGAGCGTTGCACAGTGCCGGTGGGTGCACCCAGCCGCCTTCGGGGTAGAACAACCCGCCGGCAGGCAGCGCGACACCGGCAATCGCTTCGGCTTCACTGCGCTGCACGGCACGCAGCAAGCTGCCCTCGAAGGCATCAGCGAGCTTGCCCTGGCGTTCGGCTTCCTTGTCGTCGAAGGCCAGTTGCAACACCCCGCACGCATCCCAGTCCAGGCCGCGCTGCAGTAGTTCGAGCTGGCGCCGGGTGTAGCCGAAACCGGACAGGATCATCTGCGACAAAGCCGTGCCGTGTGCGGACAGCTTGAGGTACAGCACGCCCTGGGGGTTGCCGGAGGCTTCGCGGGCCGCTGCGTCGTGACGCTCCAGTACCGTTACCTGCCAGCCGCGTGCAGCCAGGCTGGCAGCGCTGGCGCTGCCAGCGAGCCCTGCGCCGATCACCAGGGCCTCGCGTGGGCCTTCAGGCGCAGTTGGCCGCGCGTACCAGGGCGCCGACATGGGCGCGTTGGGCGTGCCGGTGTACTCACCGCTCATCACCTCCCACTTCTTGCCGATGCCAGGCACCTTCTTCATGGTGAAGCCGGCCTCGATCAAGCTGCGGCGAACCCAGCCGGTGGTGGTGAAGGTGCCCAGTGCGGTGCCGGCATGGGACAACCTGGCCAGTTGCGTGAACAGCTCGGGTGTCCACATGTCGGGGTTCTTGGCCGGGGCAAAACCGTCGAGGAACCACACGTCGATGCGTGCGTCCAGCTGCGGCAGTTGCTCGAGCACATCGCCGATCAGCAGGGTGAGGGTGATTCGGCCCTGGTCGAAGGTGAACTGCTGGAAGCCCTGGTGCACCGCGACGTACTGGCGCAAAAAGGGTTCGGTGAACGCCGCCAGCTCCGGCCACAGGCGCATCGCCCGGGCCATGTCGGCATGGCCCAGGGGGTACTTCTCGACGCTGACGAAATGCAGGCGCGCGTCGGCGTGGGCTGTTTCGGCGAACAGCTGCCAGGCGCAGAAAAAATTCATGCCGGTGCCAAAGCCGGTTTCGCCGATCACCAGGCAGGCGTGGGGCGCCAGGTTGGCGAAGCGCTGGCGCAGGCGGGTTTGTTCGAGGAACACATGCTGGGTTTCGGCAATGCCCTCGTTGATGGCGAAGTACACATCGCCGTATTGCCGCGAATGGGGGCGGCCCTGGTCGTCCCAGTCGATCTGGGCATGCTGAAGGAGGGTGGATGCGGGCATGGCTGGTTTCGCTGGAGGTGGGGAGCTGCAAGCGGCAAGCTGCAAGCTGCAAGCTGGAAGAAAAAGCAGATGGTGGCACGGCCTGCGTTTTCTTGCAGCTTGAAGCGTGCCGCTTGCCGCCAGGATTCCGCTAATCTTGCTTATCCATTGAAGGAGCCAGTGCATGTTCGAATCCGCCGAAATTGGCCACAGCATCGACGACGATACCTTTGAGGCAGAAGTGCCCGCGCTGCGCGAGGCTTTGCTCGAAGCCCAGTACGAACTCAAGCAGCAGGCGCGCTTCCCGGTGATCGTGCTGATCAATGGCATCGAAGGCGCCGGCAAGGGCGAGACGGTCAAGCTGCTCAACGAGTGGATGGACCCGCGCATGATCGACGTGCTCACCTTCGATCAGCAGACCGACGAAGAGCTGGCCCGCCCGCCCGCCTGGCGCTACTGGCGGGCGCTGCCGCCCAAGGGGCGCATGGGCGTGTTTTTCGGCAACTGGTACAGCCAGATGCTGCAGGGCAGGGTGCATGGGCAGTTCAAGGATGCGGTGCTCGACCAGGCCATCACCGGTGCCGAGCGCCTGGAGCAGATGCTTTGCGACGAAGGTGCGCTGATCATCAAGTTCTGGTTCCACCTGTCCAAGAAACAGATGAAAGCGCGGCTCAAGTCGCTCAAGGACGACCCCTTGCACAGCTGGCGCATCAGCCCGCTGGACTGGCAGCAGTCCCGGACCTACGACCGTTTCGTGCGTTTTGGCGAGCGGGTGTTGCGCCGTACCAGCCGTGACTATGCACCGTGGCATGTAGTTGAAGGGGTCGACCCCAACTACCGCAGCCTGGCCGTTGGGCGCATCTTGCTGGAAAGCCTGCAGGCCGCACTGGCCGTCAACCCCAAAGGCAAGCACCAGGGCAACATTGCGCCGTTGGGGCGCAGCATCGATCAGCGCAGCCTGGTCGGCGCCCTGGACATGACCCTGCACCTGGACAAGCAGGACTACCAGGAGCAACTGGTGACCGAGCAGGCTCGCCTGGCCGGCCTGTTGCGCCACAAGCACATGCGCCGGCACTCGCTGGTGGCCGTGTTCGAGGGCAATGATGCTGCAGGCAAGGGCGGGGCGATTCGCCGGGTGGCTGCAGCGCTGGACCCGCGCCAGTACCGTATCGTGCCGATCGCCGCCCCTAGCGAAGATGAGCGTGCGCAGCCGTACCTTTGGCGGTTCTGGCGGCACATTCCGGCACGCGGCAAGTTCACCATCTTCGACCGCTCCTGGTACGGCCGGGTGCTGGTGGAACGCATCGAAGGCTTCTGCACCCCGGCCGACTGGATGCGTGCCTACGGCGAGATCAATGATTTCGAGGAACAGTTGGTGAACGCCGGCGCGGTAGTGGTCAAGTTCTGGCTGGCGATCGACCAGCAAACCCAGCTGGAGCGTTTTGAAGAGCGCGAGCAGATCCCGTTCAAGCGTTACAAGATCACTGAGGACGACTGGCGCAACCGCGACAAGTGGGACCTGTATGTGGATGCAGTGGGGGACATGGTCGACCGCACCAGCACCGAGATCGCGCCATGGACCTTGGTCGAGGCCAATGACAAGCGTTGGGCGCGGGTGAAGGTGTTGCGCACCATCAATGAAGCCTTGGAAGCGGCGTTTGCCAAACACAAGAAATAGTCAGCCGCCATGCCGCAGGGGAATGACCTGATGAATTCTTTTCCCGCCTTTTTTCCCCGTTGGCAGGTAGCAAGCCTTTAGAATCGGGGCACCCTACAACGGGCTCGACCGAGGATTTTATGCACATCACATCCGGACGCCGGAGCTATGGACTGGCCCTGGCGCTTCTGACCGCACTGCTGTGGGGCATCCTGCCAATCAAACTCAAGCAGGTGTTGCAGGTGGTCGACCCGGTGACCGTCACCTGGTTCCGCCTGCTGGTGGCCGGCGGCCTGCTGTTCGCCTGGCTGGCAGCCAAGCGCCGCTTGCCTTCGTTCGGCAAGCTCGGCGCCAAAGGCAAAGGCCTGGTGGCCGTGGCCGTGTGCGGCCTGATGGGCAACTACGTGCTGTACCTGATCGGCCTGAACCTGCTGAGCCCCGGTACTGCGCAATTGGTGGTGCAGATCGGCCCGGTACTGCTGCTGGTGGCCAGCGTGTTCGTGTTCAAGGAGCGCTTCAGCCTGGGCCAAGGCCTGGGGTTGCTGGTGCTGCTTGCCGGCTTCGGCCTGTTCTTCAACCAGCGCCTTGAAGAGCTGCTGACCTCGCTGGGCACCTACACCACGGGCGTGCTGACCATCCTGCTGGCCACCAGCATCTGGGTGTTCTATGCCCTGAGCCAGAAGCAGCTGCTGACGGTGTGGCATTCGCAGCAGGTGATGATGGTGATCTACCTGAGCTGCGCCGCGCTGCTGACACCCTGGGTGCACCCGCTGGAGGCGTTGCAGTTGACGCCCCTGCAAGGCTGGCTGCTGCTGGCCTGCTGCCTGAACACGCTGGTGGCCTATGGTGCTTTTGCCGAGGCACTGGCGCACTGGGAGGCATCACGGGTGAGCGCCACGCTGGCGCTGACACCTCTGGTGACCTTTGTGGCGGTGGCAGTGGCGGCCTGGATGTGGCCGGCGTATGTGCAGGCTGAAGACATCAATGCCCTGGGCTATGTAGGCGCGGTGACCGTGGTGCTGGGGTCGACCCTGGTGGCCTTGGGGCCATCGCTGGTGGCCGGGTGGCGGGCGAGGAGGGCGCGCCTGGCTCAGGTTGGTTGAGAGCCTGTTCCGGCCCTATCGCCGGCAAGCCGGCTCCCACAAAACCCTTGTAGGAGCCGGCTTGCCGGCGATAGGGCCATAAGTACCAGCCAATCAATCAGCCCTTGCCACCCGGTGCCAGCATGTTCTCCGGCCGCACCCACTCATCGAACTGCTCATTGGTCAGGTACTTCAATTCCAGCGCCGCCTCGCGCAGGGTCTTGCCCTCGCTGTAGGCCTTCTTGGCAATCTCCGCCGCTTTGTCATAGCCGATATGCGGGTTGAGCGCGGTCACCAGCATCAGCCCGCGCTCCAGGTGCGCCGCCATCTGGTCGGTATCCGGCTCTATCCCGGCCACGCAGTGCTGCTGGAAGTTGCGGCAGCCATCAGCCAGCAGCGTGATCGACTGCAGCAGGTTATGAATGATCACCGGTTTGAACACGTTCAACTGCAGGTGCCCCTGGCTGGCGGCAAAACCGATGGCCGCGTCATTGCCCAGCACCTGGCAGGCCAGCATCGACAGCGCTTCGCACTGGGTCGGGTTGACCTTGCCTGGCATGATCGAGCTGCCCGGCTCGTTGGCCGGCAGGCGCACCTCGGCCAACCCGGCGCGGGGCCCGGAGCCGAGCAGGCGCAAGTCATTGGCGATTTTCATCAAGGCCACCGCCAAGGTCTTCAGGGCACCCGCCAGGCTGGTCAGCGGCTCGTGGCCGGCCAGGGCGGCGAACTTGTTCGGCGCGGTGACGAACGGCAGGCCGGAGAGGGCGGCCAGTTCCGCAGCAATGGCTTCGGCGAAACCCTGCGGGGCATTGAGCCCGGTGCCCACGGCAGTGCCGCCCTGGGCCAGTTCGCACACCGCCGGCAAGGTGGCGCGGATGGCGCGCTGGGCATAGTCGAGCTGGGCCACGAAGGCCGACACCTCCTGGCCGAAGGTGATGGGCGTGGCGTCCATCATGTGCGTGCGGCCAGTCTTTACCAGTTTATGGTGGCGCGCCGACAGCTCGGCCAGCCCCGAAGACAGTTCGGCGATCGCCGGTAGCAGTTGCTCGTGCACGGCCTGTGCCGCAGCGATGTGCATGGCGGTGGGGAAGCAGTCGTTGGAGCTTTGCGAGCGGTTGACATGGTCGTTGGGGTGCACCGGCGCCTTGCCGCCGCGGCCTTTGCCGGCCAGCTCGTTGGCCCGCCCGGCAATCACCTCGTTGACGTTCATGTTGCTCTGCGTGCCGCTGCCGGTCTGCCACACCACCAGCGGGAACTGGTCGTCGTGCTCGCCGTCGAGCACTTCGTCGGCAGCCTGCTCGATCAAGCGGGCGATGTCGGCTGGCAGGTCGCCATTGCGGTCGTTGACCCGTGCTGCGGCTTTTTTGATCAGCGCCAGGGCGTGCAGCACCGGGAGCGGCATGCGTTCCTTGCCAATGGCAAAGTTGATGAGCGAGCGTTGGGTCTGCGCGCCCCAGTAGGCGTGCTCCGGAACTTCGACCGGGCCCAGGCTGTCTGTTTCGATACGGCTCATGCTGCGTTCACTCCCTTGTCAGTCAGAATCAGCAGTTTAGGCCCCCATGCGATCGAGCGGTTCAATCGCTCGTCGTGCCACTTGAGCGCTGCACCCTGGCGGGAGCAGAATGCTCATCTCTGAGGTACCGCCTCCCCCTCCTTGAAGGATATGCAATGACCCGTCTCCGTGCCCTCTGTGCTGCCGTCGCCCTGGCCTGTGCCAGCGGCCAGGTACTCGCTGCCACCGCCAGCCACAACGCTGCCGCCGAGAAATTCCTGACCTTGGCCAACGCTGACAAGCTGGGCACCCCGGTGTACATGCAGGTCCAGCAGATGTTCGCCCAGCGCTTCGCCCAGACCAAGGCCCCGGCCACCAAGCAGTCGGTGCTGGAAAGCTACCAGGCCAAGGCCAACGCCGCGCTGGACAGCGCCATCGGCTGGAACAAGCTCAAGCCGAAGATGGTCGACCTGTACACCCAGACCTTCACCGAGCAGGAGCTCAAGGACCTGGTGAAGTTCTACCAGTCGCCGCTGGGCAAGAAAGTCCTCAGCCAGATGCCCAAGGTCACCCAGCAGTCGGCCCAGCTGACCCAGCAAAGCCTGGAGCCGGCAGTGCCGGTGGTCAACAAGCTGCTCGAAGACATGACCAAAGAGCTTGACCCCAATGCCGGCAAGGCCGCCCCGGCCAAGAAGTGAGTAATACCCGATGACCATGCAGCAACGCATCGAGCAGCAGCTGGCCGCCCTGGCGCCGCAGCACCTTGAAGTGCTCAACGAAAGCCACATGCACAGCCGTGGCCAGGAAACCCACTACAAGGCGGTGATCGTCAGCGAGCAGTTTGCCGGGCTCAACAGCGTCAAGCGCCACCAGAAGGTGTACGCCACCATGGGTGAACTGATGGGCCAGATCCATGCGCTGGCCATCCACACCTATACCAACGAGGAGTGGGCGAAGGTGGGTGTTGCACCCGCGTCGCCGGTGTGTGCAGGTGGCGGCAAGCACTGAATCCTTTTTGGCGTTCTGGTACAATTTGCGACATCCGGGGGGCCGCTTTGCGGCCCTTTCGCGACACAAGGCCGCTCCTACAGGGGTTATGTATTCACCTGTAGGAGCGGCCTTGTGTCGCGAAAGGGGCGCAGAGCGCCCCCCAGCTTTTTGTCAAACCCGGTCCGCCCCTTACGAGGGCAACCACCTGGAGATTCAACGCAATGACCCAACCGATCGTCGTGGCGGCGCTGTACAAGTTCGTCACCCTTGAAGACTACGTAGAGCTGCGCGAGCCCCTGCTCAAGGCCATGCTCGACAATGGCGTCAAAGGCACCCTGCTGCTGGCCAACGAGGGCATCAACGGCACCGTTTCGGCCACCCGCGAAGGCATCGATGGCCTGCTCGCCTGGCTGCGCAGCGACCCGCGCCTGGTCGATGTCGACCACAAGGAATCCTACTGCGACGAGCAGCCGTTCTACCGCACCAAGGTCAAGCTCAAGAAAGAGATCGTCACCCTCGGCGTGCCGGGCGTGGACCCGAACAATGCCGTTGGTACCTACGTCGATCCCAAAGACTGGAATGCCCTGATCAGCGACCCGGAAGTACTGCTGATCGACACCCGCAACGACTACGAAGTGGCCATCGGCACCTTCAAGGGCGCGATCGACCCCAAGACCGAGACCTTCCGCGAGTTCCCCGAGTACATCAAGGCCAACTTCGACCCCAGCAAGCACAAGAAGGTCGCCATGTTCTGCACCGGCGGCATCCGCTGTGAAAAAGCCTCCAGCTACATGCTCGGTGAAGGCTTCGAGGCGGTCTATCATCTTAAGGGCGGCATCCTGAAATACTTCGAGGAAGTACCCCAGGAAGAAAGCCTGTGGGACGGCGACTGCTTTGTCTTCGACAACCGCGTCACGGTGCGCCATGACCTGACCGAAGGCGAGTACGACCAGTGCCATGCCTGCCGCCACCCGGTCAACGCCCAGGACCGCGCGTCCGAGCACTATTCGCCAGGCGTGAGCTGCCCGCACTGCTGGGACAGCCTGAGCGAAAAGACCCGGCGCAGCGCCATCGACCGGCAGAAGCAGATCGAGCTGGCCAAGGCCCGCAACCTGCCGCACCCGATCGGTTACAACTACAAAGCCGAGGCCTGATTGCATGACTGCCCGCCTGCTCTATGTGATGGACCCGATGTGCTCCTGGTGCTGGGGTTTTGCACCGGTGGCCCAGGCCCTTATCGCCCAGGCGCGTGAAGCGGGCGTGGCCACCCGGGTGGTGCCGGGTGGGTTGCGCCGCGGTGCCAGCCCGCTGGACGCCTCGACCCGCAAGTACATCCTCGAGCATTGGCAGGCGGTGGCCGAGGCCACCGGGCAGCCGTTCGCGTTCGAAGGTGCCATGCCCGATGGCTTCGTCTACGACACCGAGCCTGCCTGCCGCGCCCTTGTAGCCGCCCGCGAACTGGACGCCGAGCGCGTCTGGCCGCTGCTGGCACTGATCCAGCGTGGGTTCTACCAGCAGGGCCTGGACGTCACCACCGCGCCGCAGCTGGTCGAGCTGGCCGAGCAGGCCGGGTTCGATCGCGCAACCTTCGCCAAGGCCCTGCTGCGTGCCGACGTGCGCGCTGCCACTGCAGCCGATTTCAGCTGGGTACAGGACCTGGGGATTGCCGGTTTTCCAACGCTGCTGGCGGAGCGCAACGGCCAGCTCGCCCTGTTGACCAACGGCTACCAGCCGCTGCAAAGCCTGCAGCCCTTGCTTGGCCGCTGGCTACAGCAGGCCGCCTGTGCTTGACCTGCCAGGGTCGCCCGACCCGGTGCCAGGGAAGCCCGCTGCTGTGCCTGACCGGCTGAGCTGGGCGCAAATCCGCCGCTTGGCACTGCACCACAAGAAACACCTCTGGGCCGCCAACCTGGTGGCCGTGCTGGCGGCCTGCTGCAGCGTGCCGATACCGTTGCTGCTGCCCCTGCTGGTCGACGAAGTACTGCTGGGCCACGGCGATGGCGCGCTGAAGTTCATGAACCACCTGCTGCCCAGCGGTTGGCAGGTGGCGGCCGGTTATATCGGCCTGATGCTGGTCGTTACCCTGTGCCTGCGCGTGGCCGCGCTGGGCTTCAACGTGGTGCAGGCCAAGCTGTTCGCCGGCCTTGCCAAAGACATCGTCTATCGCCTGCGCATCCGCCTGATCGAGCGGCTCAAGCGTATCTCGCTCAAGGAGTACGAAAGCCTGGGCAGTGGCACCGTGACCACGCACCTGGTCACCGACCTGGAAACCCTCGACAAGTTCGTCGGCGAAACCCTGAGCCGCTTCCTGGTGGCCATGCTGACCCTGACCGGCACGGCGGCGATCCTGATCTGGATGCACTGGCAGCTGGCCTTGCTGATCCTGTTGTTCAACCCGCTGGTGATCTACTTCACCGTGCAGTTGGGCAAGCGCGTCAAACACCTTAAAAAGCTCGAAAACGACAGCACCTCGCGGTTCACCCAGGCGCTGGCCGAAACCCTGGATGCCATCCAGGAAATCCGCGCCAGCAATCGCCAGGGCTACTTCCTCGGCCGCCTGGGCCTGCGCGCCCGCGAAGTGCGCGATTACGCCGTGGATTCGCAATGGAAAAGCGATGCCAGTGGCCGTGCCAGTGGCCTGCTGTTCCAGTTCGGTATCGATATTTTCCGTGCTGCGGCCATGCTCACGGTGCTGTTCTCCGACCTGTCGATCGGGCAGATGCTGGCCGTGTTCAGCTACCTGTGGTTCATGATCGGCCCGGTCGAGCAGTTGCTCAACCTGCAATATGCCTACTATGCCGCCGGCGGCGCGCTGAGCCGGCTCAACGAGTTGCTGGCGCGTGATGACGAGCCGCAATACCCGGCTGCCCGCGACCCGTTTGCCGGCCGTGAAACGGTTGGCATCGAAGTGCGCGACCTGCGCTTCGCCTATGCCGACGAGCCGGTGCTCGAGCACCTGGACCTGTCCATCGCCCCGGGCGAAAAGGTCGCCATCGTCGGCGCCAGTGGCGGCGGCAAAAGTACCCTGGTGCAATTGCTGCTGGGCCTGTACAGCGCCCAGGCCGGGACCATCCGTTTTGGCGGTGCCAGCCTGCAGGAAATCGGCCTGGAGACCTTGCGTGAAAATGTGGCAGTGGTGCTGCAGCACCCGTCACTGTTCAACGACACGGTACGCGCCAACCTGACCATGGGCCGCGACTGCACGGACGAGGCCTGCTGGCAGGCGCTGCGCATCGCCCAGCTGGACGCCACCATTGGCGCCTTGCCGCAAGGGCTGGACAGCGTGGTCGGCCGCTCTGGTGTGCGCCTGTCCGGCGGCCAGCGCCAGCGCCTGGCGATTGCCCGCATGGTCCTGGCCGAGCCGAAGGTGGTAATCCTCGACGAGGCCACCTCGGCGCTGGACGCCGCCACCGAGTACAACCTGCACCAGGCCCTGGCGCGCTTTCTCAGTGGCCGTACCACGCTGATCATCGCCCACCGCCTTTCGGCGGTGAAGCAGGCCGACCGTGTGCTGGTGTTCGACGGCGGGCACGTGGCCGAGGATGGCGGCCACCAGCAGTTGATCGCCGAGGGCGGCTTGTATGCCAAGCTGTACGGGCATCTGCAGCAGACCTGACCCAAGCGGCAAGCTTGAAGCTTGCCACTCAAAATTCCCTCCACACAGATGGCAAATGGCCTACGCTGAGCTTGTCTGGTTGGTTCGAGCCTTATCTGCTCTGTGACAGGGACTTCATGAAGGGACATCGCACACTAGAGGCGCCAAGGCTGCTGGGTATCATCTGGCCCTTCATCGCCGTTGTAGTCTTCCAGGTCCTGTTGGGCAGCTTCAGCCTGTACGCGCTGTCGGCTGTGCGTGCCTATGTCGCTGGCGAAAGCCTGTGGTCCAAGGCACAGAAAGACGCCATCTATTACCTGAACCTGTATGCCGATACTGGCGATGAACGCACCTACCAGCGCTATCGTCAGGTCATCACTGTGCCCCACGGTGATCGGCAGATGCGTGAGGTGCTCGACCTGCCTGATCCAGACCTTGATGTCGCGCGCCAGGCCGTTTTGCAAGGCGGCAATCACCCCGACGACGTCGACCGTATCATCTGGTTCTACCGCAATTTCAGCCAGATCAGCTATGTGCAGGCGGCGATCGCCTACTGGAATGTCGGTGACGATTACCTCAAGCAACTGGATGTGTTGGCCAACGAGATGCGCGAGGGTTTTGCCGGCGGCCAGGCCGGCCCGCGCCAGGTCAGCCAATGGCGCGCCCGCATCGTCGCCATCAACGAAGGCGTGACCCCGGCAGCCAAATCCTTCAGCGATGCCCTGGGCGAGGGCTCGCGCATGCTGTTGCGCGTGCTGTTGGTCACCAACCTGCTCACCGCGCTGTTCCTCATCACCTTTGCCTGGCGCCGTTCGAGCAAGCTGCTGGCCCAGCGCCAGGCCTTCGCCAGCGCCCTGCAGGAAGAAAAGGAACGCGCGCAGATTACCCTGCAGGCGATCGGCGATGCTGTGATCACCACCGATGTCGATGGCAGCATCGGCTACATGAACCCGGCGGCCGAGCAACTCACCCATTGGCAGGCAGGCCAGGCCCTGGGCCTGCCGTTGACAGCGCTGTTCAGCCTGGTGGACGAGCAGGCCCAGAACGACAGCAGCACCTTGCTCGAACAGGTGCTCAGCGGCAGCCTCAAGGGCGGCGCCGAACATTCACGGTTGATCCAGCGCCTGGATGGCAGCACGGTTTCGATCAACCTGGTGGGTTCGCCCATCATCAACAACGGGCAGGTGGCGGGCATCGTCCTGGTGCTGCATGACATGACCCAGGAGCGCCAATACATCGCCAACCTGTCCTGGCAGGCTACCCATGACGCCCTGACCGGCCTGGCCAACCGCCGTGAATTCGAGTACCGCCTGGAGCAAGCACTGAACGACCTGGTGCGCCAGGGTGGGCGGCATTCGCTGATGTTCCTTGACCTCGACCAGTTCAAGCTGGTCAACGATACCTGTGGGCATGCCGCCGGTGATGAATTGCTGCGGCACATCTGCGCCGTGCTGCAATCGGTGCTGCGCGAAGGCGACACCCTGGCCCGGCTGGGGGGCGATGAGTTTGGCGTGCTGCTGGAAAACTGCCCGGGCGAACAGGCCGAGCGCATTGCCGAAAGCCTGCGCCAGGCGGTGCAAAGCCTGCACTTCGTATGGAAAGGCAGGCCGTTCGTCACCACCGTGAGTATCGGCCTGGTGCACATGGCGCAAGCCCCGGCCACGCTGGAAGCCTCCCTGCGGGCAGCCGACATGGCGTGCTACATGGCCAAGGAGAAGGGCCGTAACCGCATCCAGGTCTACCATGCCGATGACAGTGAACTGTCGATGCGGTTTGGTGAAATGGCCTGGATACAGCGCCTGCACGTCGCTCTGGAGGAGAACCGCTTCTGCCTGTATGCCCAGGAAATCGCCGCGCTCACCGCGCTTGAAGGGCCGGGCCATGTCGAGATTCTGTTGCGCCTGCAAGACGAAAGCGGCCGCACCATCCTGCCTGACAGCTTCATCCCGGCGGCCGAGCGCTATGGCCTGATGACCGCGATCGACCGCTGGGTGGTGCGCAATGTGTTCCAGGTCATTCGCCAGTGCCTGGATGAGGGGCGCGAGGGCCCGCTGTCGATGTGTGCCATCAACCTGTCGGGGTCGAGTATCGGTGACGACAAGTTCCTGGAGTACCTGCGGCGCCTGTTCGTCGAATATTCGATTCCGCCACGGCTGATCTGCTTCGAGATCACCGAGACCAGTGCCATCGCCAACCTCGGCAGTGCCATCCGGTTCATCAATGAATTGAAAGGGCTGGGTTGCAAGTTCTCGCTGGATGACTTTTGTGCCGGAATGTCGTCATTCGCTTATTTGAAACATTTACCCGTCGACTTCTTGAAGATCGACGGAAGTTTTGTCAAAGATATGCTGGATGATCCGGTCAACCGGGCCATGGTCGAAGTCATCAATCACATCGGCCACGTCATGGGTAAACGGACCATTGCCGAGTTCGTTGAAACTCCGTTGATCGAGCAGGCCTTGCAAGAGATCGGCGTGGACTACGCCCAGGGCTATCTGATCGAACGACCGCAGGTATTCACTTGCGACAGTCTGCAGCGCCAACGGATTGCTGCACGGCCCCTGCTGCATCGGGCGCCTGGAACCTTTCGCTGAAGTAGCGTTGGTAAATCACAGGGATCAAGGAGCTGAAAAGTGATTGATGCATTCGTCCGTATCGGGCCTTTGATGGACCCGGCCAGTTACCCCCAATGGGCCCAGCAACTGATCGAAGATTGCCGCCCGGGCAAGCGTCGGGTGGTGGAGCATGAGTTCTACCAGCGCCTGCGCGATGGCCAGCTGCGCCAAGCCACCATACGCCAGTACCTGATCGGTGGCTGGCCGGTGGTCGAGCAGTTTTCGTTGTACATGGCCCACAACCTGACCAAGACCCGCTATGCCCGCCACCCGGGCGAAGACATGGCGCGGCGCTGGCTGATGCGCAATATCCGCGTGGAGCTCCACCATGCCGATTACTGGGTGCACTGGTGCCATGCCCATGGCATTCACCTGCACGAGCTGCAGTCCCAGGAAGTGCCCGCCGAGCTCAATGGGCTAAACGACTGGTGCTGGCGAGTGTGTACCACCGAGTCGCTGGCCATTGCCATGGCGGCTACCAACTATGCCATTGAAGGGGCGACGGGTGAGTGGTCGGCGGTGGTCTGTGCTGAAGACACCTACGCCATGGGCTTCCCGGAGGACCAGCGCAAGCGCGCCATGAAGTGGTTGAAGATGCATGCGCAGTATGACGATGCGCACCCATGGGAGGCGTTGGAGATCATCTGTACCCTGGCTGGCGAAAACCCGACCTTGGGGTTGCGCAATGAGCTGCGCAAGGCGATCTGCAAAAGTTATGACTGCATGTACCTGTTCCTGGAACGGTGCATGCAGCTGGAGGGCCGCCAGCAAGGGCGCATGCGCCCGACCTTGGCTGCGGGCTGAATGCTTGGGGCTGCTTTGCAGCCCTTTCGCGACACAAGGCCGCTCCTACAGATTTGATGCCGGATTCAACGGCACCGCTGTAGGAGCGGCCTTGTGTCGCGAAGGGCCGCAAAGCGGCCCCATCGGTTTCAAGCCCTACTGAGCGTTAAAGGCCTGCCCATTCACGCCGGTACTGTCCGGCCCCATCAGGCACAGGTACACCGGCATGATCTCTTCAGGCAGTGGATTGTTCTGCGGGTTCTCGCTCGGGTAGGCCTGGGCCCGCATCGCCGTACGGGTAGCCCCCGGGTTGATACCTACGCCATGGGCTTCCCGGAGGACCAGCGCAAGCGCGCCATGAAGTGGTTGAAGATGCATGCGCAGTATGACGATGCGCACCCGTGGGAGGCGCTGGAGATCATCTGTACCCTGGCTGGCGAAAACCCGACCCTGGGGTTGCGCAATGAGCTGCGCAAGGCGATCTGCAAAAGTTATGACTGCATGTACCTGTTCCTGGAACGGTGCATGCAGCTGGAAGGCCGCCAGCAAGGGCGCCTGCGCCCGACCTTGGCTGCGGGCTGAATGCCTGGGGCTGCTTTGCAGCCCTTTCGCGACACAAGGCCGCTCCTACAGATTTGATGCCGGATTCAACGGCACCGCTATCCTGTAGGAGCGGCCTTGTGTCGCGAAGGGCCGCAAAGCGGCCCCATCGGTTTCAAGCCCTACTGAGCGTTAAAGGCCTGCCCATTCACGCCGGTACTGTCCGGCCCCATCAGGTACAGGTACACCGGCATGATCTCTTCAGGCAGCGGGTTGTTCTGCGGGTTCTCGCTCGGGTAGGCCTGGGCCCGCATCGCCGTACGGGTAGCCCCCGGGTTGATACCTACGCCATGGGCTTCCCGGAGGGCCAGCGCAAGCGCGCCATGAAGTGGTTGAAGATGCATGCGCAGTATGACGATGCGCACCCGTGGGAGGCGCTGGAGATCATCTGTACGCTGGCTGGCGAAAACCCGACCTTGGGGTTGCGCAATGAGCTGCGCAAGGCGATCTGCAAAAGTTATGACTGCATGTACCTGTTCCTGGAACGGTGCATGCAGCTGGAGGGCCGCCAGCAAGGGCGCATGCGCCCGACCTTGGCTGCGGGCTGAATGCTTGGGGCTGCTTTGCAGCCCTTTCGCGACACAAGGCCGCTCCTACAGATTTGATGCCGGATTCAACGGCACCGCTGTAGGAGCGGCCTTGTGTCGCGAAGGGCCGCAAAGCGGCCCCATCGGTTTCAAGCCCTACTGAGCGTTAAAGGCCTGCCCATTCACGCCGGTACTGTCCGGCCCCATCAGGTACAGGTACACCGGCATGATCTCTTCAGGCAGCGGGTTGTTCTGCGGGTTCTCGCTCGGGTAGGCCTGGGCCCGCATCGCCGTACGGGTAGCCCCCGGGTTGATGCTGTTGGAACGCACCGGTGCCACACCTTCCAGTTCGTCTGCCAAAGTCTGCATCAGGCCTTCGGTAGCGAATTTGGACACGCCATAAGCGCCCCAGTAAGCCCGCCCCTTGCGCCCGACGCTGCTGGAGGTGAACACCACCGAGGCGTCCTCCGACAGCTTGAGCAGCGGCAGCAGGGTGCTGGTGAGCATGAACGTGGCATCGACGTTGATGTGCATCACCCGCATGAAGTTGTCGCCCGAGAGCTGCTCCAGCGGCGTGCGCGGGCCGATGATCGAGGCATTGTTGAGCAGCCCGTCCAGGCGGCCGAACTGTTCCTCGACCATCACCGCCAGTTCGTCGTACTGGTGGGGCAGGGCGGTTTCCAGGTTGAACGGGATCACCACCGGCTGCGGGTGGCCGGCGGCCTCGATTTCATCGTAGACCTCGTTCAGGTTGGCTTCGGTCTTGCCCAGCAGCAGCACAGTGGCGCCCAAGGCGGCATAAGCCTTGGCGGCCGCTGCACCGATGCCACGGCCAGCGCCGGTGACCATGATTACGCGGCCCTTGAGCAGGTCGGGGCGGGCGGTATAGTCGAACATGCGTTTGTCCTTGAGTTGAAGCTTGCAGCTTGCCGCTAAAAGATCAGCACCCGCACAGGGCGCTGTCGAGCACCTTGCGCAGTTCCAGCGGGTGGTCCACCACCACGTCGGCGCCCCAGTTGTTCGGGTTGTCTTCTGGGTGAATATAGCCGTAGCGAACGGCCGCCGTGCGCGTGCCGGCATCGCGGCCAGACTCGATGTCGCGCAGGTCGTCGCCGACGAACAGCACGCTGGCCGGGTCCAGGTTCAAGGTCTTGCAGGCCAGGATCAGCGGCTCCGGGTCGGGCTTGCTGTTTTTCACGTGATCCGGGCAAATCAGCAGTGCAGAACGCTCGGCCAGGCCAAGGCGCTGCATGATCGGCTCGGCGAAGCGGACCGGCTTGTTGGTCACCACGCCCCACAGCAGGTTGCCCCGCTCGATATCGGCCAGCAGTTCGCCCATGCCGTCGAACAGCTTGCTGTGCACCGCGCAGTCACGCTGGTAGCGCTCGAGGAACTCCAGGCGCAGGGCCTCGAAACCTTCATCCTGCGGGCTCATGGCGAAGGTCGCGGCGACCATCGCCCGCGCGCCGCCGGAAATCACATCGCGGATCAGCTTGTCGTCGATGGCCGGCAGGCCGCGCTCGGCGAGCATGGCCTGGCAAATGGCGATGAAGTCCGGCGCCGTGTCGAGCAGGGTGCCGTCCATGTCAAAAAGTACCGCTCGCAAACGCATGCTCATTCCTCGCGCAGGGTCTGGATCATGTAGTTGACGTCCACATCGCTGCTGAGCTTGTAGTGCTTGGTCAGCGGGTTGTAGGTCAGGCCGATGATGTCCTTGACCTCAAGGCCGGCCACGCGGCTCCAGGCACCCAGCTCGGAAGGGCGGATGAACTTCTTGAAGTCGTGGGTACCGCGCGGCAGCATCTTGAGGATGTATTCGGCGCCGATGATGGCCAGCAGGTAGGCCTTGGGGTTGCGGTTGATGGTCGAGAAGAACACCTGGCCACCCGGCTTGACCATGCGGTAGCAGGCGCGGATGACCGAGGACGGGTCGGGCACGTGCTCGAGCATTTCAAGGCAGGTGACCACATCGAACTGCTCGGGCATCTCTTCAGCCAGGGCCTCGGCGGTGATTTGCCGGTACTCCACCTCCACGCCCGACTCCAGCTGGTGCAGCTGGGCCACGGCCAGGGGCGCTTCGCCCATGTCGATGCCGGTGACGGTGGCGCCGCGCAGGGCCATGGCTTCGCTGAGGATGCCGCCGCCGCAGCCGACGTCCAGCACCTTCTTGCCAGCCAGGCTGACGCGCTCGTCGATCCAGTTGACGCGCAGCGGATTGATGTCGTGCAGCGGCTTGAACTCGCTCTCGCGGTCCCACCAGCGGTGCGCCAAGGCTTCAAACTTGGCGATTTCGGCGTGGTCGACGTTGCTCATTGAACAGTCCTCTGAAACTTCTACGAATTGCGCCGGAGTATACCCGAGCGCCCAAGGCTGTTGGTCGCTATAATCGTCCGCTTTTGATATGCGAAAGTCAGGGAGAGGTGATGCGCGAGCGACTTATGGCGGCGGAGAAGGTGACCGGTATCCGGTGGCACCACGGCGCCTTGCACCTGCTCGACCAGCGCCTGCTGCCTTCGCAAGAACGCTGGCTGGCCTGCGACAATGTCGCGCAGGTGGCGGCGGCGATCCGCGACATGGCTGTGCGGGGTGCGGCGGCCATCGGCATTGCTGCCGCCTATGGCCTGGTGCTGGCCCTGGAAGAGCGCTTGGCCGAGGGCGGCGACTGGGAAATGGACCTGGAGGAGGATTTCCTCAGCCTGGCCGAGGCGCGGCCTACCGCCGCCAACCTGTTCTGGGCGCTCAACCGCATGCGTGAGCGCCTGCAGCGCCTGCGCCCAGGCGAGGATGTGCTGGCCGCGCTGGAGGCCGAGGCCGTGGCCATTCACGAAAGCGACCGTGAGGCCAACCTGACCATGGCCCAGCAGGGCATCGAGCTGATCCGCCGCCACCAGGGCAGCGAGCAGGCCCTGCTGACCTACGGCAACGCCGGTGCCCTGGCCAGTGGCGGTTTCGGTACGGCGTTGGGGGTGATCCGCGCAGGCTTTCTCGAAGGCATGGTCGAGCGCGTCTATGCCGGCGAAACCCGGCCCTGGCTGCAGGGTTCGCGCCTGACCGCCTGGGAGCTGGCCAATGAAGGCATTCCGGTGACCCTTTGCGCCGATTCGGCGCTGGCCCACCTGATGAAAAGCAAGGGCATCACCTGGGTGGTGGTCGGCGCTGATTGCATTGCCGCCAACGGCGACGTGGCGAGCAAGATCGGCACCTACCAGCTGGCGGTGAGCGCCATGCACCATGGTGTGCGGTTCATGGTGGTGGCGCCCAGCACCAGCATCGACCTCAACCTGGCCACAGGTGAAGACATCCCGCTGGAAGAACGTGATGCCGACGAATTGCTGGATTACGCCGGCACCCGCGTGGCACCGCAGGTGGAGGTGTTCAATCCGGTGTTCGACGTGACCCCGGCTGACCTGATCGATGTGATCGTGACTGAGAAGGGCGTCGTTGAACGGCCGGATACCGCCAAATTGGCACAATTGATGTGCCGCAAACGCCTGCATTGACCGTTTGGGGTGGGGTGGGAGAGGGAGTGTGTGAGGCCGAGCGCCGGTAATCCGGCATCAGCGCCAATCACGTCAACAATTCCCACAAAACCCCCTTCCACCCCCTGCGCCATATCTCCCCACCGCTACTGCCTTTGTGATAACATCCGGCAGTTTCCAAGACCGCCCATGACGGCGGCCTTCATTGCGCAGATCCATGGCACAACTCATTGATTTGTCGTAAGTCGTCGCACCCTTATGCGCTGCGGCGGCGAGCTTCGTTCGGCCCTTGATGGAGCTGCGAAGTTTCACCAGAAAAAGGAATCAGGCTTCTCATGGGCGAACTGGCCAAAGAAATCCTCCCGGTCAATATCGAAGACGAACTGAGACAGTCTTACCTCGACTACGCGATGAGCGTGATTGTCGGGCGAGCGCTGCCCGATGCACGTGACGGCTTGAAGCCCGTGCATCGTCGCGTTCTCTTTGCGATGAGCGAACTGGGCAACGACTGGAACAAGCCGTACAAGAAATCCGCCCGTGTGGTCGGTGACGTGATCGGTAAGTACCACCCGCACGGCGACACTGCGGTCTACGACACCATCGTGCGTATGGCCCAGCCATTCTCGCTGCGCTACCTGCTGGTCGACGGCCAGGGCAACTTCGGTTCGGTCGACGGCGACAACGCCGCAGCGATGCGATACACCGAAGTGCGCATGGCCAAGCTGGCCCACGAGCTGCTGGCCGACCTGCACAAGGAAACCGTCGACTGGGTGCCCAACTACGACGGCACCGAGCAGATCCCGGCGGTCATGCCCACCCGCATCCCCAACCTGCTGGTCAACGGTTCCAGCGGTATCGCCGTGGGCATGGCGACCAACATTCCGCCGCACAACCTCGGTGAAGTCATCGACGGCTGCCTGGCGCTGATCGACAACCCGGAAGTCACCGTCGACGAGCTGATGCAGTTCATCCCCGGCCCCGACTTCCCGACTGCCGGCATCATCAACGGCCGCCAGGGCATCATCGAGGCGTACCGTACCGGCCGTGGCCGCATCTACATGCGTGCGCGCTCCGAGATCGAAGACATCGACAAGGTCGGTGGCCGCCAGCAGATCGTCGTCACCGAGCTGCCGTACCAGCTGAACAAGGCGCGCCTGATCGAGAAGATCGCCGAGCTGGTCAAAGACAAGAAGATCGAAGGCATCACCGAGCTGCGCGACGAGTCCGACAAGGACGGCATGCGCATCGTCATCGAGCTGCGCCGCGGCGAGGTGCCGGAGGTGGTGCTCAACAACCTCTATCAGCAAACCCAGCTGCAGAGCGTGTTCGGCATCAACGTGGTGGCACTGATCGACGGCCGCCCGCGCGTGCTCAACCTCAAGGACCTGCTCGAAGCGTTCGTCCGCCACCGCCGTGAAGTGGTCACGCGCCGTACCGTGTTCGAGCTGCGCAAGGCCCGTGAACGTGGCCATATCCTTGAAGGCCAGGCGGTCGCGCTGTCCAACATCGACCCAGTCATCGCACTGATCAAAGCCTCGCCGACGCCGTCCGAAGCCCGGGAAGCGCTGATTGCCACTGCCTGGGAATCCAGTGCCGTGCAGGTCATGGTCGAGCGCGCCGGCGCCGATTCCTGCCGCCCTGAAGACCTGCCCGAGCAATACGGCCTGCGCGATGGCAAGTACTACCTGTCGCCGGAACAGGCCCAGGCGATCCTCGACCTGCGCCTGCACCGCCTGACCGGCCTGGAGCACGAGAAGCTGCTGGCCGAGTACCAGGAAATCCTCGAGCAGATCGGCGAACTGATCCGCATCCTCAGCAGCGCCGAGCGCCTGATGGAAGTGATCCGCGAAGAACTCGAAGCGATCCGCGCCGAATACGGCGATGCGCGCCGCACCGAGATTCTCAACGCCAGCCACGACCTCAACTACGGCGACATGATCCCGGAAGAAGAGCGCGTGGTGACCATCTCCCACGGTGGCTATGCCAAGACCCAGCCGTTGTCCGCTTACCAGGCACAGCGCCGTGGCGGCAAAGGCAAGTCGGCGACCGGCGTGAAGGACGAGGACTACATCGAGCACCTGCTGGTCGCCAACAGCCACGCCACCCTGTTGCTGTTCTCCAGCAAGGGCAAGGTGTACTGGAAGAAGACCTACGAGATCCCTGAGGCATCCCGCGCCGCGCGTGGCCGCCCGCTGGTCAACCTGCTGCCGCTGGAGGAGGGTGAGCGCATCACCGCCATGCTGCAGATCGACCTCGAGGCCCTGCAGCAGAGCGCCGACCCGGATGAAGAGCTGGAAGACGGCGACGAGGGCGTGATCGAAGGCGAAGTGGTCGAGGCTGAAGAAATCGACGAAGAAGAGGGCGACACCCCTGAGTGGGTGGCCGAGCCGACTGGCGCGTACATCTTCATGGCCACCGCTTCCGGTACCGTCAAGAAAACCCCGCTGGTGCAGTTCGCCCGTCCGCGCTCCAATGGCCTGATCGCCCTGAAGCTGAAGGAAGGCGACACCCTGATTGCTGCGGCAATCACCGACGGCGCCAAGGAAGTCATGATGTTCTCCGACGCCGGCAAGGTGATCCGCTTCGCCGAGAGCGTGGTGCGTGAAATGGGCCGTACCGCCCGTGGTGTGCGTGGCATGAAGCTGGGCAAGGGGCAGCAGATCATCTCGATGCTGATCCCGGAGTCTGGTGCGCAGATCCTTACCGCGTCCGAGCGTGGCTTCGGCAAGCGTACCCCGCTGTCCAAGTTCCCGCGCCGCGGCCGTGGTGGCCAGGGCGTGATCGCCATGGGTACCAAGGGGCGCAATGGCCTGCTGATCGGTGCTATCCAGGTGCAGGAAGGTGAAGAGATCATGCTGATCTCCGACCAGGGCACGCTGGTGCGCACACGGGTTGGCGAAGTTTCCAGCTTGAGCCGTAACACTCAGGGCGTGACCTTGATCAAGCTGGCTACAGACGAAACGCTGGTAGGCCTGGAGCGTATCCAGGAACCTTCCGAGGAAGAGCTCGACGAACTGGTCGGGGCGGACGAGGAGGGCGTGGAGCTCGATGCGCCGGAAGCGGCGGACGATGACAATGCGGGCGCCGAAGAGGCACCGCAAGAGTAAGCAAGCGCAACAACCCGAACGGGGCGACCAAGGTCGCCCCGTTTGACTGATTACAGCAGGCAACAGCAGGACCTGCCTTTTTTTGGGGCGGCCTTGTGTCGTGAAAGGGTCGCCTGGCGGTCCCAGGGTTAAGCAGCGCAATAACTATCGCGGGGGCTGCTGCGCAGCCCTTTCGCGACACGAGGCCGCTCCTACAGGGGTGCGCGGCCTGCAACAAACGATTTTGTTCTATTTGGCAGAGCGAGAGTGGATGTGAGCAAACGAGCCTTTAACTTCTGCGCAGGCCCTGCCGCGCTTCCTGAAGCTGTCCTGCAGCGCGCCCAGGCCGAAATGCTGGACTGGCATGGCAAGGGCTTGTCGGTGATGGAAATGAGCCATCGCAGCGACGATTACGTGGCCATCGCCGAAAAGGCCGAGCAGGACCTGCGTGACCTGCTGTCCGTCCCCTCCAACTACAAAGTCCTGTTCCTGCAGGGCGGCGCCAGCCAGCAGTTCGCCGAAATCCCGCTGAACCTGCTGCCGGAGAACGGCACTGCCGACTACGTCGAAACCGGCATCTGGTCGAAAAAGGCCATTGAAGAAGCGCGCCGTTTCGGCAACGTCAACGTCGCCGCCAGCGCCAAGCCCTACGACTACCTGGCCATCCCTGGCCAGAACGAGTGGCAGCTGACCAAGAACGCAGCGTACGTCCACTATGCCTCCAACGAGACCATCGGCGGCCTGCAGTTCGACTGGGTGCCGCAAACCGGTGACGTTCCGCTGGTGGTCGACATGTCCTCCGACATCCTCTCGCGCCCGATCGACGTGTCGCAGTACGGCCTGATCTACGCCGGCGCGCAGAAGAACATCGGCCCGAGCGGCCTGGTGGTGGTCATCGTCCGTGAAGACCTGCTGGGCCACGCCCGCAGCAGCTGCCCGACCATGCTCGACTACAAGGTCTCGGCCGACAACGGTTCGATGTACAACACCCCGGCCACCTATTCCTGGTACCTCTCGGGCCTGGTCTTCGAGTGGCTCAAGGAGCAGGGTGGCGTCGACGCCATGGAACAGCGCAACCGCGCCAAGAAGGACCGCCTGTACGGGTTCATCGACGCCAGCGAGTTCTACACCAACCCCATCAGCCACAACGCCCGTTCGTGGATGAACGTGCCGTTCCGCCTGGCCGATGAGCGCCTGGACAAGGCCTTCCTGGCCGGCGCCGATGCCCGTGGCCTGCTCAACCTCAAGGGCCACCGCTCGGTGGGCGGCATGCGCGCTTCCATCTACAACGCCCTGGGCCTGGACGCTGTCGAGGCGCTGGTGGCCTACATGGCCGAATTCGAGAAGGAGCACGGCTGATGTCCGAACATGAGCTCAAGGCGCTGCGCGTACGCATCGATAGCCTCGACGAGAAAATCCTCGAGCTGATCAGCGACCGCGCCCGTTGCGCCCAGGAAGTGGCCAAGGTCAAGACCGCCTCGCTGGCCGAAGGCGAGCAGCCGGTGTTCTACCGCCCTGAGCGTGAAGCTGCCGTGCTCAAGCGCGTGATGGAGCGCAACAAGGGGCCGCTGGGCAACGAAGAGATGGCGCGGTTGTTCCGCGAAATCATGTCGTCGTGCCTGGCCCTGGAAGAGCCGCTGAAAATCGCCTACCTGGGGCCGGAAGGCACCTTCACCCAGGCCGCGGCCATGAAACACTTCGGCCACGCGGTGATCAGCCGCCCGATGGCTGCCATCGATGAAGTGTTCCGCGAAGTGGCGGCCGGCGCTGTCAATTTCGGCGTGGTGCCGGTGGAAAACTCCACCGAGGGTGCGGTCAGCCACACCCTGGACAGCTTCCTCGAGCACGACATGGTGATCTGTGGCGAAGTCGAGCTGCGCATTCACCATCACCTGCTGGTGGGCGAAAGCACCAAGACCGACAGCATCACCCGCATCTACTCGCATGCCCAGTCGCTGGCCCAGTGCCGCAAGTGGCTGGACGCGCACTACCCGAACGTGGAACGCGTGGCGGTGTCGAGCAATGCCGAGGCCGCCAAGCGGGTCAAGGGCGAGTGGAATTCGGCGGCGATCGCCGGCGACATGGCCGCCAACCTGTACGGGTTGACCCGCCTGGCCGAGAAGATCGAAGACCGCCCGGACAACTCCACGCGCTTCTTGATGATCGGCAACCAGGAAGTGCCGCCGACCGGTGACGACAAGACCTCGATCATCGTTTCGATGAGCAACAAGCCAGGTGCCCTGCACGAACTGCTGGTGCCGTTCCACGACAACGGCATCGACCTGACCCGCATCGAGACCCGCCCGTCGCGCAGTGGCAAGTGGACCTACGTGTTCTTCATCGACTTCGTAGGCCACCACCGCGACCCGCTGATCAAGGCCGTGCTGGAGAAGATCAGCCAAGAGGCTGTGGCGCTGAAGGTGCTGGGCTCGTATCCAAAGGCGGTGCTTTGATTCAAGGTTGTTGGGGGCGCTTTGCGCCCCATCGCGACGCAAGGCCGCTCCTACAGGCGTCTGCAATCCCTTGTAGGAGCGGCCTTGTGTCGCGATGGGCTGCAAAGCAGCCCCCTGCGGTCCCAAAGACTGTCGTGATTTCTGAACAGGGTTCGTACCAGTGGTAAATGCAGCAAAAAACAACCCCGCACCGCTCATCGGCCGCCTCGTCGTCGTAGGCCTGGGCCTGATCGGCGGCTCCTTCGCCAAAGGCCTGCGTGAAAGCGGCCTGTGCCGCGAAGTGGTCGGCGTCGACCTGGACGCCCCTTCGCGCAAGCAGGCCGTGGCCCTGGGTGTGGTCGACCGCTGCGAAGAAGACCTCGCCGCCGCCTGTGTCGGCGCCGACGTCATCCAGCTGGCGGTACCGATCCTGGCCATGGAAAAGCTCCTGGCGCGCCTGGCGCAACTGGACCTGGGCAGCGCCGTCATCACTGACGTCGGCAGCGCCAAAGGCAATGTGGTGCGTGCTGCGCGTGAGGTGTTCGGCGACCGCCTGCGCCAC
The DNA here is from genome assembly GCF_047456185.1 of Pseudomonas sp. BNK-30. NCBI lineage: Bacteria > Pseudomonadati > Pseudomonadota > Gammaproteobacteria > Pseudomonadales > Pseudomonadaceae > Pseudomonas > Pseudomonas sp. BNK-30. Next base: position 3,271,107 of record NZ_CP179904.1, on the reverse strand, counting down.
TTCGTGCCCGGCCACCCCATCGCCGGCTCCGAGCAGAGCGGGGTAGAGGCCTCCAACGCCACCCTGTTCCGCCGCCACAAGGTCATCCTCACGCCGCTGCCCGAAACCGACCCCGCCGCCCTGGCCCTGGTCGACCGCCTGTGGCGTGCGCTGGAGGCCGACGTGGAGCACATGCCAGTCGAGCGCCACGACGAAGTGCTGGCCGCCACCAGCCACCTGCCGCACCTGCTGGCCTTCGGCCTGGTCGATTCATTGGCCAAGCGCAATGAAAACCTTGAGATCTTCCGGTACGCTGCCGGTGGTTTCCGCGATTTCACCAGAATCGCCGGCAGCGATCCGACCATGTGGCATGACATCTTCCTCGCCAACCGCGAGGCTGTCCTGCGCACCCTGGACACTTTTCGCAGCGACCTCGACGCCTTGCGCGACGCGGTCGATGCAGGGGACGGGCACCAGTTGCTGGGTGTATTCACCCGCGCTCGGGTTGCCCGCGAGCATTTCAGTAAAATCTTGGCCCGCCGGGCCTATGTGGACGCTATGAACGCCAACGATCTGATTTTCCTGGCCCAACCGGGTGGCCGCCTGACCGGGCGAATCCGCGTACCGGGCGACAAGTCGATTTCCCACCGTTCGATCATGCTCGGCTCCCTGGCCGAAGGCACGACCGAAGTCGAAGGCTTCCTCGAAGGTGAGGACGCCCTGGCGACCCTTCAGGCTTTCCGTGACATGGGGGTGGTCATCGAAGGCCCGAACCACGGCCGCGTGACCATCCACGGTGTCGGCCTGCACGGCCTCAAGCCACCGCCCGGGCCGATCTACGTGGGCAACTCCGGCACCTCCATGCGCCTGCTCTCGGGCCTGCTGGCCGGCCAGTCGTTCGACGTGACCATGACCGGCGATGCCTCGCTGTCCAAGCGCCCGATGAACCGCGTGGCCAACCCGCTGCGCGAAATGGGCGCGGTGGTCGAAACCGGCCCGGACGGCCGCCCACCACTGACCATCCGTGGTGGCCACACACTCAAGGCGCTGACCTACACGCTGCCGATGGCCAGTGCCCAGGTCAAATCCTGCCTGCTGCTGGCTGGCCTGTACGCCAAAGGCAAAACCACTGTTACCGAGCCTGCGCCCACCCGTGACCACACCGAGCGCATGCTGCGCGGCTTCGGCTATGCGGTGGAGTCCAACGGCCCGGTTGCCTCGCTGCAGTCCGGCGGCAAGCTCACCGCCACCCGCATCGAAGTGCCCGCAGACATCTCCTCGGCTGCGTTCTTCCTGGTGGCAGCATCCATTGCCCAGGGCTCGGAGCTGGTACTCGAACATGTCGGCATCAACCCGACCCGCACCGGTGTCATCGACATCCTGCGCCTGATGGGCGGCGACATCACCCTGGAAAACCAGCGTGAAGTCGGCGGCGAACCAGTGGCCGACCTGCGTGTGCGCGGTGCCAAGCTCAAGGGTATCGATATCCCTGAGCACCTGGTGCCGCTGGCCATCGACGAATTCCCGGTGCTGTTCGTGGCCGCCGCCTGCGCCGAAGGGCGTACCGTGCTGCGTGGCGCCGAAGAGCTGCGGGTGAAAGAGTCCGACCGTATCCAGGTAATGGCCGACGGCCTGATCGCCCTGGGCGTGAAGTGCGAGCCGACCCCCGACGGCATCATCATCGACGGTGGCCAGATTGGCGGTGGCGAAGTGCATGGCCACGGCGACCACCGTATCGCCATGGCCTTCAGCGTTGCCTCGCTGCGCGCCAGCGCGCCAATCCGCATCCATGATTGCGCCAACGTCGCCACCTCGTTCCCCAACTTCCTCGCGCTGTGCGCCGAGGTGGGTATCCGCGTGGCAGAAGAGGGCAAGTCGTGAATCTGCAAGCGCCGGTCATCACCATCGATGGCCCGAGCGGCTCGGGCAAGGGCACCGTCGCAGGCCTGTTGGCGCGCGAACTGGGCTGGCGGCTGCTGGATTCCGGCGCGCTTTACCGCCTGCTGGCGTTCAACGCCAGCAACCACGGTGTCGACCTGACCAACGAAGAGCTGCTCAAGGCCCTGGCCGCCCATCTGGATGTGCAGTTCATCGCCGCCGAGCCGGGTAAGCTGCAACAGATCATTCTCGAAGGTGAGGACGTCAGCAATGTCATCCGCACCGAGACGGTCGGTGCCGGGGCGTCCATGGTGGCGTCCCTGCCGGCAGTGCGCGAAGCCCTGCTGCAGCGCCAGCGCGCCTTCCGCGAAGCGCCGGGCCTGATCGCCGATGGCCGCGACATGGGTACCGTGGTGTTCCCGGACGCGCCGCTGAAGGTGTTTTTGACCGCCAGTGCCGAGGAGCGTGCCCGTCGCCGCTACCTGCAGTTGAAGGGCAAAGGCGAAGATGTTAGTCTGTCGAGTCTGCTAGATGAGATTCGTGCGCGCGATGAGCGCGACACCCAGCGCGCAGTGGCCCCGCTCAAGCCGGCGGCCGATGCCATTCAGCTGGACTCCACGGAGCTGTCCATCGAGCAGGTGCTGCACCGTATCAGGAGCGAGCTCGCCCAGCGCGACTTGGTCTGATCGTCAGGAAAGCAGGCAGGGGCACCAGTCAACGTCCTGCCCGCTTTCCTTTACTTAACGAAACCCACATTGTCTGGAGTGTGGCGATGGGCGTCTGTTTCGCCCGAATCTACAGGAATTAAAATGAGCGAAAGCTTTGCAGAACTCTTTGAAGAAAGCCTGAAAACCCTCAATCTTCAGCCGGGTGCGATCATCTCCGGTATCGTTGTCGACATCGACGGCGACTGGGTTACCGTACACGCTGGCCTGAAGTCCGAGGGCGTCATCCCGCTCGAGCAGTTCTACAACGAAGCTGGCGAGCTGACCATCAAGGTCGGTGACGAAGTTCACGTTGCGCTGGACGCGGTCGAAGACGGCTTTGGCGAAACCAAACTGTCCCGTGAAAAAGCCAAGCGCGCCGAGTGCTGGATTGTTCTGGAAGCAGCTTTCGCCGCCGAAGAAGTGGTCAAGGGCGTTATCAACGGTAAGGTTAAGGGCGGCTTCACTGTCGACGTTAACGGCATCCGTGCGTTCCTGCCGGGCTCCCTGGTTGATGTCCGCCCTGTGCGCGACACCACCCACCTGGAAGGCAAAGAGCTGGAATTCAAGGTCATCAAGCTGGACCAGAAGCGCAACAACGTTGTCGTTTCCCGTCGCAGCGTGCTGGAAGCCGAGAACTCCGCCGAGCGCGAAGCCCTGCTGGAAACCCTGCAGGAAGGCCAGCAAGTCAAAGGTATCGTCAAGAACCTCACCGACTACGGCGCATTCGTGGACCTGGGCGGCATCGACGGCCTGCTGCACATCACCGACATGGCCTGGAAGCGCATCAAGCATCCTTCCGAAATCGTTAACGTTGGCGACGAAGTCGACGTACGCGTTCTGAAGTTCGACCGTGAGCGCAACCGCGTTTCGCTGGGTCTGAAGCAGATGGGCGAAGATCCGTGGGTTGCTATCACTGCGCGTTACCCAGAAGGTACCCGCGTACAGGCTCGCGTTACCAACCTGACCGACTACGGCTGCTTCGCTGAGCTGGAAGAAGGCGTTGAAGGCCTGGTACACGTTTCCGAAATGGACTGGACCAACAAGAACATCCACCCGTCGAAAGTCGTTCAGGTTGGCGACGAAGTGGAAGTCATGGTTCTGGACATCGACGAAGAGCGTCGTCGTATCTCCCTGGGCATCAAGCAGTGCAAGTCCAACCCATGGGAAGACTTCTCCGGCCAGTTCAACAAGGGTGACAAGATCACCGGTACCATCAAGTCGATCACCGACTTCGGTATCTTCATCGGCCTGGACGGCGGCATCGACGGCCTGGTTCACCTGTCCGACATCTCCTGGAACGAAACCGGCGAAGAAGCCGTACGTCGTTTCAAGAAGGGCGACGAGCTGGAAACCGTCATCCTGTCGGTTGACCCAGAGCGCGAGCGCATCTCCCTGGGCATCAAGCAGCTGGAAGACGATCCGTTCTCCAACTTCGTTGCTGTCAACGACAAGGGCGCTATCGTCAAGGGCATCGTGAAAGAAGTTGACGCCAAAGGCGCCATCGTCACCCTGGCCGACGACATCGAAGCCACTCTGAAAGCTTCCGAAATCAGCCGTGACCGCGTTGAAGACGCGCGTAACGTTCTGAAGGAAGGCGAAGAGATCGAAGCCAAGATCATCAGCGTTGACCGCAAGTCGCGCGTGATCAGCCTGTCGATCAAGTCGAAAGACGACGCTGAAGAGCGTGAAGCCATCCAGAGCCTGAAAAACGCTCCGGAAGCGGCTGCCGATACCACCATGGCTGCGCTGCTGCGCGAAGCAATGGCCAAGCAGAACTAAGTTCTGTTTGATCGGTGTAAAAAAGGGTGGCCTTCGGGCCACCCTTTTTATGCCCAAAATCTCCCCAAGCCTAACGCTATCCCCTGTAGGAGCCGGCTTGCCGGCGATGGCCTGCAGCGCAGGCCCAACCGCGTCTAAACCGCCGCGCAAAGCATCGCCAATGCATAACCAAGCTCTTTACGGCCAGCATAAAAAAGCCTGCCCTCCAGGCCACCCTTTCTCCCTCCAAAAAATTACCCCAGCCAAACGCGATCCCCGGCGGATCAACTGTCTCACCAATTTCTAAAAGTTAACGCAGCTCCTTGTCAGAGCCACTGTCTTGCTCAACTTCTAAAAGCTGGCACGATCCCTGTGGGAGCCGGCTTGCCGGCGATGGCCTGCAAAGCAGGCCCAACCGAGTCTGCACCTGCGCGCAAAGCATTGGCCAATCCATAGCCAAGCTCTGTATACCCAGCATAAAAAAGCCTACCCTCCAGCCCACCCTTTCCAACCCCAAAAATCCCCCCAGCCTAACGCCATCCCCTGTAGAACCCGGCTCGCCCACGATCCCCCACAAAGCTCCCCCAGCCTTATTTCCCAACACTCCATTCTTGAATTTTTTTATTAAGTCAAGAACCACCCTGTTCAAATCCCTCCGAGCGTGCTACAAACTGATTAAGCAATGATCTAGCTGCTTGATAACGAAGGGAAAAATATGACGAAGTCGGAGCTGATCGAACGTATTGTCACCCATCAAGGGCTGCTCTCGTCCAAGGATGTGGAGCTGGCCATCAAGACCATGCTTGAACAGATGTCCCAATGCCTGGCCACCGGAGATCGCATCGAGATCCGCGGCTTTGGCAGCTTCTCTTTGCACTATCGCGCTCCACGCGTAGGTCGCAACCCCAAGACCGGCCAGTCGGTCGAACTGGAAGGCAAGTTCGTTCCGCACTTCAAGCCCGGCAAAGAGCTGCGTGATCGCGTCAATGAAGAAGAGCACGAGCACCCCTGACCGATGAAGGAGCCAGTCTGATGCGTAACCTCAAGCGCGCCCTGGCGGCGTTGTTCGTGCTGCTGCTGGCGGCGGTGGTGCTGTTCTTCGTGCTGGAGAACCAGCAGGCCGTGGCGCTCGTGCTGTTCGGCTGGTCGGCGCCCGAGTTGCCGGTTGCGGTACCGGTGCTGGCGGCCCTGGTAGTAGGCCTGGCGATTGGCCCGCTGTTGGGCGCCTACGGCGTACAGCGCAGCAAACGCAAGATTCGCGCCTCGGCCAGGCAGGCAGCGCTGGAAGGTAAGTGATGAATAATCCTACTTCCATTTAGGAATCCCTCACCTGTGCATGCGCCTTTGGAAATGAAGTAATACCTGCTTCATTTTTCCTGCCCAGGCGAGCGTGCAGCAGTATGGAATATCCCATCCTTTCCCATCACGGTGGCACCCGCGGTGTAACCGGTTCTTGTCACCAGCTTCACCTTGATGAAGCGCAAAGCCTGTTGGTCGATTGTGGTCTGGAGCAAGGTGCAGATGCTGCACCAGATGCCGAACTCGCACCGATCGGTTTCGATATCGGCGGTATCCAGGCGCTGATCATTACCCATGTCCACCTCGACCATGTCGGCCGCATCCCCGCCTTGCTAGCTGCGGGTTTTCGTGGGCCAATCCTGTGCAGCGAACCCTCGGCGAAGCTGCTGCCCCTGGTGCTCGAGGATGCCTACAAGCTCGGTATCAGCTCGGACCCGGTTCAGGTAGACCGCTACCTCGCCTTGTTGCAGCGGCTGGTGGTCGCCCTACCTTTCGAACAGTGGCACACCGTGGTCGAAAGCCGGGGCGTGGCCTGTTCCGTGCGCCTTCAGCGTGCCGGGCACCTGCTTGGTTCAGCCTATGTTGAATGCGATGTGCGCTACCCGGGCGTAGAGCCCAGCACGCGGGTGGTGTTCTCGGGCGACCTTGGCGCCCCTTGCAATCCGTTATTGCGCGCCGTTCAGCCGCCAGAACGCGCGGACGTTCTGGTGCTGGAGAGCACCTATGGCGACAGGCTGCATGCGCCCCGCGACGACAGGCAGCAGCGGCTGGAGGCGGTTATCGACCGCGCGCTGGCGGACAACGGCACCATCCTCATTCCCGCTTTCAGCTTGGGGCGTACCCAAGAGCTGCTGTATGAGATCGAGGACATCCTCCATCGCAAGTCCCTGCTCAGCCAAGGCAAGGTGGACGAGGCGAGCGCGCCAGAGCTGGGGGTGAACTGGTCCCGCTTACCCATCATTCTCGATTCGCCACTGGCGCAGCGCATAACCAAGGCCTATTCGGAGTTGCACGCATACTGGAATGCCGAAGCCAGGCAGCGGCTCGGGGAGGGCAGGGACCCGCTCGGCTTCGGTCAGCTGCTGTGCGTTGATACCCATGCCAAGCATCAGCAGGTGGTCAACTACCTCAAGAGCACGGGGCGGCCAGCCATTGTCATTGCCGGCAATGGCATGTGTTCCGGCGGGCGGATCGTCAACTACCTCAAGGCGATGCTTGGTGATCCGCGGCACGAGGTGGTGTTTGTGGGGTATCAGGCCAAGGGCACGCCGGGGGCGGTGCTTCAGGCCAGTGAGGGGGCAGAAGGGTTTGTGAAAATCGATCTGGATGGAAGGACGTATGAAATCAGAGCGAAAGTCGCCACCATGGGGGGGTACTCCAGTCATGCTGATCAAGCTGCTTTAGTCGCTTTTGCACTGGGCAAGGAGGTAGGTGTCAAGCGAGTAGTGCTTGTACATGGTGAGCAAAAAGCCAAGGTAGCTTTAAGTGAAGCTTTACAGCGCGAGTGGATGAGTCAAGGTGCGTGCGTTGAGGTGACGATTCCGTGATTTATGGTAACGCAGGCCATGCTAAATCTAGGGGGGCCTCTACTCGAATTAGCTCTTTAGCTGTAGTGTGTGGTCTAGGGATGGGTCGGGCAGATGCCGGCGGTGGCGGCGTCTCACCAGTTTGACGTTAGTCGGCTTCACTGATGCTATTGGTCAGTTATGCGGGACGTATGCTTGACATCCCTTAGAACCCTAAGACCAGACAAGGACAGTAAACTAGATGCGCACCCAGACAGAGCGCCGACCTCAACGTGATGAGATAGATCTTCTGGATTTGCTCCAAGGACTTTGGCGTCAAGGAGGGCTGATTGTAGCGATTGCATTGCTCATCACTGCGGTATCCGCAGTTTATGCATTTGTAGCCAAGCCCTTGTACGAGGCAAAGGCGCAGTTGGTGCCGCCCACTGATAGTGAAATTGCAGAGTTGAACTACGGTCGTACCCAGGCTGCGGAGCTTAAGCCGTTTACTGTGGACCAAGTTTACAATGTCTTCCTTCTGCACCTGCAGGGTGACACGCTGCGTCGTCAATTCTACGAAGAGGTCTATGTACCATCCCTCGGAGGAGCTGGTAGCAAAAAGGGAGAAGCGTCCTATTCCAGATTTTCCAGCACGTTGATTATCACCGAGCCAAAGGATAATGGTGCGCGTCGAGCTTCTGTGGCGATTCAGCATCCAGACCCAGCAATTGCTGCGGCATGGGTGCGGGATTACATCCAGCGCGCAGCACTTTCCGCCCGACAAGAGGTCGTCAGCAGCGCGACCAAAGAAGCCCAGGTAAGGTCTCATAACCTGGCTCAGCAGATCGAAAACGCGCGCAAGGATGGTGCGCGTACCCGAGAAGACAAAATTGCACGTCTCAGCGAGGCATTGAGGATTGCAAACGCGATCGGGCTCGAGAACCCTCCACTTATCAACAGCGATCTTTCAAAGGAGGTGTCATCCCGTATGGATGGTGAGCTTACCTACATGAGGGGTGTCAAGGCACTGAGTGCTGAGATTGAGAACCTTCAAAACCGAGCCTCCAATGATCCGTTCATCGACAATCTCCGCCAGCTGCAGGTGCGGCAGCGTTTCTACGACGACCTAAATGCTCAGCCGCGGGAAGTTGAGGTCTATCGACTTGACGGTGTAATTGACCAGCCTGAATTTCCCGTTAAACCAAGAAAAGGGTTGATCATTGCGGTAGGGCTTCTTGTCGGATTGATGCTTGGGTCACTGGTTGCGCTTGTTAGGGAGTTTCGTCGGAATGGCCTATTAAAAGCACAGGTGTAAGAGGTAGTGAGTGGCGCAGGCGTAAAAAACCTGTTATTTCAATACGAAAAGGTTCTAATTAGAAGTCGCGCGAGTTTCTTGCCGGTGGTGGCATATTGCCGGGGTGCCCAATTGATTCTGGTCGCCAAGCCCATACTAGCGTGCTGCTGATTCTGATGATTTGTTGAGCAAGTTTTTTGTCAAAGGGTCGAGATGAAATTAACCCAAACGAACATTCCGGAAGTTGTAATTATTGAGCCCTCTGTGTTTGAGGATGAGCGTGGCTGGTTCATGGAATCATTCAACGAACCACGTTTTCACAGCGAGCTAGGAAAGCTCGGGTTGCCTCGGCCTCGGGCTTTTGTTCAGGACAACCACTCCTATTCCAGTAAAGGCGTACTGCGCGGCTTGCACTGCCAGCGTGATCCTCATGCGCAAGGCAAACTGGTCCGTGTCGTCAAGGGTGCTGCATTCGACGTCGCTGTAGACGTGCGCCCTGGTTCACCCACCGCAGGTCAGTGGGTGGGCGTCGAATTGACTGAACACAACATGAAAATGCTATGGATTCCCGAAGGCTTTGCGCACGGTTTCGTGGCACTCGAGGACGACACGCATTTCCTGTACAAGACAACCGATATCTACAACAAGGCGTCGGAAGTGAGCGTCCATTGGGATGACCCCGATTTAGCGATTGAATGGCCGCTGCGTGATCAACTGATCATTAGTGAGAAAGACCATCAAGCACCTTCTTATGCCGAGATGATGGTCGATGCCTCGTCGCTGGATGAGCAGTATCGCGATGAGTTGATTGATTTCAAGGTAATGGGCGATGAGCGCGGAACGTTGGTGGCGCTACAAGGTTGCGATAATGTTCCGTTTTCGATCAGGAGAGCCTATTACCTGACGAACACCCAGCCGGGTGTATCGCGTGGTTTTCATGCGCATCGTCAATTGCAACAAATGGCAGTTTGCGTTTCGGGCCGATGCCGGATGGTGATGGATGACGGTGTGCAGCGGACCGAGTTCTGGCTTGAACGGTTCGACCAGGGCATTTTGATTCCACCTATGATTTGGCACGAAATGCATGATTTCAGTGAGGATTGTGTTTTGCTGGTCCTCGCTGACGCTTATTATGATGAAGCCGACTATATTCGTGACTATTCCCAGTTTATTGAGGTGATTGGTCTTGCCTAAAATTCACCCGTTAGCGGATGTGCAGAGCACGGTTATTGGCGAGCAGACACGCGTTTGGCAATATGTCGTCATTCTTGATGGGGCCGTCATTGGGCGTAACTGTAATATTTGTGCTCATGCGCTTGTCGAGGGCGGGGTAATTATTGGCGACAATGTGACTGTTAAATCTGGTGTTTTCCTGTGGGAAGGCACTGTCGTGGAGGATGATGTATTCATCGGGCCGAATGCGACATTTACTAATGATCCATTGCCACGCTCCAAAATGTATCCGGAGCAATTTAAAGGTATAACGCTGCGGAAGGGTTGCAGTATCGGCGCAAATGCGACGCTGCTACCCGGTGTGACTGTAGGCGAACGCGCCATGGTGGGTGCAGGGGCAGTGGTGACAAAGGATGTTCCACCGTTTGCTGTCGTGATTGGTAACCCGGCGAAAATTATAAGAGTGATGGATAACAATGCTTAAATTTCTCGATCTTCAAGCCATAAATGCGCAATATCGCGAGGAGCTCATCGCCGCCTGTGCCCAGGTCATCGATTCTGGCTGGTACGTTATGGGGGATCAACTCAAGAAGTTCGAGACGGACTTTGCTGCCTATTGTGGCGTCAGGCATTGTGTGGGGGTTGCCAATGGTCTAGATGCCCTGATCCTTACTCTGCGAGCTTGGAAGTTACTCGGTAAGCTTCAAGAGGGCGATGAGATAATCGTGCCGGCGAATACGTACATCGCTAGCATTTTGGCCATTACTGAGAACAGGCTGGTACCGGTCTTGGTTGAGCCTGAAGAGAGCTCCTACAACCTGAACCCTGCTCTCGTAGAGCGCGCCATAACTCCTAGCACACGGGCGATCTTGCCAGTTCATCTCTATGGCCGCATGGCAAACATGCCTGCCATCATGGAAATTGCCCGCAAGCACCAGCTGCTTGTATTGGAAGATTCGGCGCAGTCCCACGGCGCGGCCATTTCCGATGTGAAATGCGGTAGCTGGGGTGATGCCTCCGGTTTCAGCTTCTACCCGGGCAAGAATCTGGGGGCTCTGGGTGATGCCGGTGCGGTAACGACCAATGATGATGATTTGGCTCAGACCCTACGCACGCTTCGGAACTACGGTTCCCAACAGAAGTACTTGAACATCCATCAAGGCGTGAATAGCCGGCTGGACGAGTTGCAGGCAGCCATGCTGTCGGTGAAGTTGAAATACCTTGATGCCGAAACGCGAGCGCGTCAGGCAATCGCCAAACGCTATTTGAGTGAAATTAATTCGTCTCATCTCCTGCTTCCAGAAGCGGGTGCTAAGGGTGAGCACGTTTGGCACCTATTCGTCGTCCGCTGTAAAGACAGGGACGATTTCCAGCGCTATTTGAATGGCGCCGGCGTTCAGAGCCTCATTCACTATCCTACCCCGCCACATCAACAGCAGGCATATCCACAGCTCAACGCGTTGAGCCTTGAGCTTACGGAGGCAATGCATCGGGAGGTGGTTAGTTTGCCAATAGGGCCGACTCTCAGCTCGAATGAAATCGAGCATGTGGTTCGTGTCTGCAACGAGTACGTCCCCACGCAGGCGAAGTGAATCATGTCGATGATTCGCACCAGCCTGCTGAATGGGATCGCGGTTGTTGTTAAAATGCTGACCCTGCTGGGCTTGAACAAGATTCTGGCTATTTACGTGGGGCCGGTGGGGTATGCTGCGATTGGCCAGCTGCAGAATGCAGTTCAAATAATAACGACTGTTTCCAGTGGGGCGATCAACTCGGGAGTGGTGAAATATACCGCCGAGTACAAGGGTGACCGTGTCAAGGAGGCAACGCTTTGGAAAACGGCGGGCACCCTCACAGCATTGGCAAGTGTGGGGCTCGCTGTCATCATGGCGCTCTTGAATGTGCAGTTATCCCAATTATTTTTCGGTCATGAAAACTTGGGCGCTGTGTTTTTATGGTTTGCAGTTGGTGTTATTTTCTTTTCATATAATGCTTTGTTGCTCGCGATTTTGAATGGCAAGAAAGAGATTGTTGCATATGTGGCAGCTAATATAGCGGGAAGTCTTTTGTCATTTTTTGCGACGGTGATGCTGACAACCCATTTTGGCCTGTACGGCGCGCTCGTTGCCCTAGTCACATATCAGTCTTTCAGTTTTCTCGTGACGGTTTTTATTATCGCCAGAAAAGGCTGGTTCAATTGGGGGTACCTATTAGGCAAAATCGATGCTGTCGTTGCAAAAAACCTGGGCCGCTTCGCGCTGATGGCGTTGACCTCAGCCCTATGTATACCGCTGGGGCAGATTCTGATCCGGCATCACCTGATCCAGGTTTTTGGAGGTGAGGCGGCAGGTTACTGGGAGGCGATGACACGCTTGAGCAGTGCCTACCTGCTCATGATCACCACCACCCTCGGTGTTTACTATTTACCGAGGTTATCAGAACTCGATACAGGGCAAGCTATCCGACGTGAAATTCTGAACGGCTACAAAGTCATTGTGCCGATAACCATCCTGGGGTGTGGGTGTGTTTATCTCCTGAGGGATATTGTGGTCCACCTACTGTTTACCCGAGACTTTGCCCCGATGCAGGTACTGTTCGCAGGGCAACTGGTAGGTGATACCTTGAAAATCATCAGTTGGATCATTGCATATGTGATGCTGAGCAAGGCGATGCTCAGGCTGTATGTTGTTACTGAGGTGTGCTCCTGTGTGCTGTTATATGGCCTCACGCTTTCACTGACGCATTATCTCGGTTTAGAGGGAGCCGCTTGGGCGTACGCCTTGAACTACTTGATATACGGAGCCGTCATGTACTTCTTTGTTTATCGGCGGCTCGAAGATCATTCCAGCTCAGCACAAGGACTACCCTCATGAAGCAAATTCTGGCTGAGTTAGCGCAGAGCATTATCGCCGAGCCCTCACTGGAGCATGCGCTAGAGCTGGCTCAACACTATGGCAACCTTTGCTGGACGATGAACGTCGGTATCTACGATAATCCGGCGCTGGAGCAGGAACTGGCTAAGCGGCTTAAGGCCGAATCGGGCCCCTTCAAAATGGCGAGCTTCGAGGGCCGTGATACGCTTCATGTCGTCAGTGAGCCCTATCTGACGGGAGGGCATACACGCTTGATGGAGAAGCTGGCGGGTATGCATGATGTGCTGCCAGACTTAATGATCACTCGGCCTACTCATGGCGATGTTGCCGGTAAAGTCGCGAGCTACTTCTCCCAGACTTACAGGGCAGATGCTGTTACCGCGTATATAGAGCGCGTCCGGTATATGGTCAGTGTAATGGCCTCCTACGAGCGTGTGGTACTGCATATCCATCCGGATGACATCACCACGGTAGTAGCCAGTATTTTAGCCAAGGAGCTGTCTGGCACGTGTATCTACTTGGTGAACCATGCAGATCACACGTTTACATTCGGTTCAGCCGCCGCCGACGTCTATTTCGAACTCAGCAGCTATGGGCGCAGGGTCGATCAGGAAAAAAATATTAGCGGATGCAAAAGCTTTCTAGGCATCCCTGTAAAAATGCCTGCCGTTGGTTTGGCGGAGGGCGAAGCAATGGAGCGCGCAAAAGGAGATCTTCTGTTCCTCTCCGCTGGCTCTGACACTAAGTTCAAACCCAGGCGTGGCGCTGATCTCAGACCGCTCATCAGAGCGCTTTTGAATGAGTTTCCCGCTGCACGATTCGTTGTCATTGGCCCCAACTTGCTGCGAAATGTTTGGTGGTGGCCGATGAAGATCCGTTTCGCTGGTCGGCTCAAGTTGATGCGGCATTTACCTTTTGATGAGTATACGCAGGTGGCGCGCAAGGCTAGTTTCTTTGTCGACAGCCACCCATTTCCCGGGGGAACTGCCTTTGCCGAGCAGCTTTTGGCAGGGCAACGATGCGTAGGGCTGGTATCTCCTTTCCAAGGATACTCACCTGCAGACAAGGTCAAATCAGTAGATCCGGCAGGTGTGATCAACAGGGTTGCGAACTATCAGATCCCTACTGCTGTGATCGAACAGGTCGTTTGCGTCAATGGATATGAGCATGTGAAAAAACGTTACCTGGATTGTCTTTACAAACGTCGCTATTCGGCCAACCTGCTCGATGAATATTGTCAGTGGACGGGAGATATATGCTTCATGCAGGCTGACGAAGGCGCTCGTAATGTAGATGTGTCGGCGAAGGCTTTCCTGGGTATCGCCAGGCTGGCACCGGTGAGTGCACGTGCCGTATTCTTGCGTTTGCAGACAAACAAAAAAATCAAGCTGATGGCTAAGCTATTGTTGCAGGAAGGCAGGCGCTTGGTGTTGGGTAAGGGTTGGTGAGTGCGTCCATGAACACACCAAGGCTGTCGTATTCGCTGTTTTTTTTGTACTGTTTGTGCAGTATTTTGTTTCCTGTTTTCATATTTAATAAGTTGCTGTACGTTCCTTTGATAGTGTCTTCATTGTTGTTTGCGCTGATGGGGCCGGTAAGGACGGTTTCGCCGTTTGTGGTTTTTGGCATTTTTCTGTACGGTTTTTTGCTGTCGTTTTTCAATCAGAGCGATTTTGCATTGTCCAAGCAGATGTTGCTAGGTTGCACGACGTTATTTTTTATTTACTACATCGTTCATGAAAATATCGATATGACAGCCATCGTGAAGTCCGTGGGTGTTATATTCGCCGCATTTATGTGCGGAATGTCGTTGCTTGTGATGCTATCGCCTGGCTCTGCGGCGGGTGCAGAAGTTTTGAACTTCTACACTTCCCATGAGCTCGGGTTTTATGGTGTGCGCCAGTTTGGCGGCTTGCAGATGTTCATGCTGCACCACCGGTCATCGCCTTTTCTGCTTGTGCCACTCTCGCTGTTCTTTTTATCCTTTATGGCGGGGAGGAGGCGCGATGCAGTTTGGATATCGCTGATCGTATTGTGTATATTTTTTTCCGCATCGCGTGCATTGATGCTTATGGCAGTCCTAACGATGCTAGCTCTGTTCTTGTATAGAAGCTCATGGCTCGTGCGCATGGCGGTTTTTTCAACGCTGGTGCCCGCTGTCCTCGGTTGCCTTGCCTATCTGTGGATGTTTACCAGTATGTTCAGCCCTGCTGAAACATCGAATAGTATTAAGCTTGGCCATCTTATCTCGTTCTATGATTCGATTGACGTAACGACCCTGCTGTTGGGGAATGGAAGCGGGAGCTACTTCTTTACTTCAGGCTATGATCGTTGGGTTGCGCAGACAGAGATTACCTGGATGGATTCTGTTCGCTTCTTCGGCGCGCCGCTATCGATCGTGTTGCTCGGTGCAATTATTTTTCCGAATGGGACGCTTTTTTTCAGGCATTGGCGGCAGGTCAGTGCGCGCACGATCATCGTCATTTATTTGTTCATGTCATTTAGTAATCCAGTGCTATTCAACTCCTTTGGCTTCATCGTCGTGTTATGGTACTGGAGCCAGGCATTGTTGGTCGAAGACGAGCAGTGGGAAAACTACCAAGAAAAAAGGATTGTAAATGAGTAGGATAGGGGCGGTCGTCGTTAGTTATCATCCGGATGTGGAGGTTCTGGATGATTTGTTGCGGTCGTTACTACGGCAGGTTGAGTTGCTCATCTTGGTAGATAACGGAGGCGGGGAGACGTTTCTTACAACGGATGCTGTTGCTCGGCAGAGCATAAATTACATAGCGCTCGGTGCAAACCTCGGTTTGGGTGCGGCGCTGAATAAGGCGTTTGCCGTTGCTGCCGAAAAAGGCTTGGACTTCCTCGTTACATTCGATCAGGACAGCCATGCGAACGCAGACCTTATCGCAAATTTGCATCAGAGCATGCAGTGCGCGCTTTCAAAAGACCCCAAATGTATTGCCGTAGGCCCACATTTCTTCGATCGACGAGAAGGCGAAAAGATTCCATTCCCCTTCTACGTCTCAGACAGCGGCAAGATCGCGCCTGCTTTCTCCACCACGTCCACAGATGGATTGCTGCGGGTAGACACACTGATTACCTCAGGTATGCTGGTGTCTGTACCTGCGTGGGTAGGCGGAATGAAATACGACGAAGGTATGTTTGTTGACTATACCGATACCGAATGGTGTTTCCGTGCAAGAAGTTGTGGCCACACCCTATATGGTTGCCTGGCCGTTGAAATGGGGCATGCCTTGTCGGATGCTCCACCCGTAAAATTCATGGGTTTGAGTTTTTTTGAGTATTCGCCCGTGCGGCGCTATTTTTATTTCAGAAACACCATGGCCGTGATCAGAATGAAACATACTCCCGCGGCCTGGAAAAAACGCCTTGCCCAAGGGCTGCTACTACGTTTCTTTGTCAACATCATCATCGATAAGCAGCGTTTCAAATCCGTCGGTATGATGATTCGTGGTGTATCTCACGGTCTAGCTGGCAAGCTGGGAGGTCTGCGATGAATGACGGCGTTCCGCGGGTATTGGTATTGCTTGCAGCTTACAATGGGCGAGCGTGGATCACTGAACAGATCGAATCCATCCTTCAGCAAGCTGGAGTGGATATCCGGATTGCGATAAGTGTTGACGCTTCAACAGATGGCACTGAGACGCTCGCCTCTGAATGGGCACTGCGTGATACTCGAGTTTTTTGTCTGCCCTATGGCAAACGCTTCGGTGGCGCAGCCCCGAATTTTTTTCGTCTTCTAGTCGATACGAATCTGGAAGGCTATGATTATGTGGCGTTCGCTGATCAAGACGATATCTGGTTGCCTAATAAATTGAGGCGGGCACATGAGTTGCTTGCAACTGGGGAATACAGCGCTTATTCGTCGGATGTATTAGCATTCTGGCCAAACGGTAAAGAACAGGTCATCAGAAAGTCTCAGCGCGAGGTGGCTTACGATTATTTGTTCGAAGCGGCGGGGCCGGGGTGTACGTATGTTTTTACAAGCCCTTTGGCAAATGTCATCAAGCAAAATATCGTGCGACACCAAAATAGAATAGGTGATGTGTCGCTACATGACTGGTTCTGCTACGCCTTCGCCAGAGCCAATGGTTATCGCTGGTATATCGACGACCAGCTGCATATGCGCTACCGGCAGCACGCGCACAATCAGGTTGGTGTCAACACCGGACTGTCTGCATTTAACAAGCGACTCCGGCAAGTGTTTGATGGCTGGTGGCTACGTCAGGCGAGTCTGATCGCTCAACTGATCGGAATGGAAAACCATCGATTTGTACGCTCCTGGAGTACCGGCAAGCGCTCGGCACTTTTCCGCCTTGCACTTAGGTGCGGTGAATGTCGTCGCCGCCCCAGAGACAAGATTGCATTTGCCGTTTTGTGTGTGGGGTTGGCAATAAAAGGAGTTAATAAATGAAGCGGTCACTGCTGATCACCGGAGCCAACGGCTTTGTAGGGACTGCCTTAATGCAGCGCCTGAGCCTCGAGAGCCGGTTTCGTACAGTAGGGCTGGTGAGGCGTGCCCCCCGGATTCCGGTCACCGATACCCACTATGAAGTAGCTGTTGACCCTTTGACGGCGTGCCCTTCATCAGTGCTGGAGGGCACAGATACAGTCATCCACCTTGCCTCTCGTGTCCATGTGATGCAGGAACGCATTGCCGACCCTCTTGCCGAATTCAGGCGCATCAACGTGAACGGCACGCTCGAGTTGGCTCGTGCTGCTGCACAGGCCGGTGTGCGTCGGTTCATCTTTGTCAGTTCGATCAAAGTCAACGGCGAAGGCACTGATGGCGGCCGCGCTTATACGGCCGACGACGATGCTAGGCCGGCGGACCCCTACGGCATCTCCAAACGAGAGGCCGAAGAAGCGCTGACAGCTTTGGCTGCAAAGTCGAACATGGAAGTGGTTATCGTGCGTCCCGTTCTGGTCTACGGCCCGGGTGTGAAAGCCAACTTCCGCAGCATGATGAGTTGGCTTAGCAAGGGCGTGCCCTTGCCGTTTGGCGCCATTCACAACAAGCGCAGTCTGGTTGCCCTGGAAAATCTGGTCGATCTGTTGGTCACTTGCATCGACCATCCGGCAGCCGCCAATCAGACGTTCCTCGCCAGCGATGGCGAGGACCTCTCTACCACCGAGCTGTTGGTCCGTCTTGGTGCAGCGCTTGGCAAACCGGCAAGGCTGATACCGGTGCCTGCCGCACTAATCAAGGGCGCTGCACGGCTCGCTGGCAAGGGCGCTTTGTCCCAACGCCTGTGCGGTTCATTACAGGTGGATATCAGCAAGACCCGCGCCTTGCTAGGCTGGGAGCCGCCGCTTGGGGTCGACCAAGCGCTCAAGGCAACTGCTGACAACTTCTTGAAAGAGCAAAAAAAATGATCGGATGGTGGTTGATTCCCTTGGCAGCAAGCATTTCGTTGCTTCTGACTGCACTGCTCCGGCGCTACGCTCTGAACAAACAGATCATCGATGTGCCAAATGCCCGAAGCTCCCACACCATACCCACCCCGCGTGGGGGTGGTGTCGCCATCGTGCTGACATTCCTTGCTTGCCTGCCAGTTCTCGGCCTGTTCGGATGGGCGTCGCCCCGTGCTCTGGTGGCTATCGGTGGCGCCGGGGCGTTGGTCGCCGTTATTGGCTTCATGGATGACCACGGACACATCGCTGCGCGCTGGCGTCTGCTGGGCCATTTCGCAGGTGCGTCTTGGCTGCTGATTTGGCTCGGTGGGCTAGCGCCTCTGCAAATGTTCGGTTTTACCCTGAACCTGCAATGGTTTAGCTATATCGTGGCAGCTTTCTACTCTGTCTGGATGCTAAACCTCTACAACTTCATGGATGGCATTGACGGAATTGCCAGTGTCGAGGCGATCACCGCGTGCGTTGGCATGGCCGTGCTTGCGGCGTTGGCGGGTGTACCGGATCTCATGGCATTGCCATTGCTCCTTGCCGCAGCCACAGCCGGTTTTCTGTTCTGGAATTTCCCTCCCGCCAAAATATTCATGGGGGATGCAGGTAGCGGTTTTCTCGGTATCGTGCTGGCAGGTTTGTCCCTGCAGGCCGCCTGGCTATCGCCTCCGCTATTTTGGGCATGGCTGATACTGCTGGGTGTATTCGTGGTCGATGCCACCTTCACCCTGATCCGGCGCTTGGTCCGTGGTGACAAGGTTTACGAAGCGCACCGCAGCCATGCCTATCAGTTTGCCTCCCGCCACTACGGTAAGCACTTGCCAGTTACCTTAGCCGTGACGGCCCTCAATGTGTTGTGGCTGCTGCCTGTGGCATTGTGCGTGGTGCTACTGGGCCTGGATGGCGCGGTGGGACTGGTGATTGCGTATGTGCCGTTGGTGCTGCTGGCTGTACGCTGGCGTGCCGGTGGGCTTGAACACTAGCTAAAGTGATAAGGATGAGGGCTGTACGCGTGTCAGTCTGGAACGACTTCAGAGGTGTTATGGATAAGCTGCGCACAAGATTGCTGGGATTGCCTCGTCGCCATAAGCGACTGATTCAGGTTACTACGGACGTCGTTCTGGTCTGGTTTGCGCTGTGGTTGGCATTTGTCGTGCGCCTGGGAATCGATGATCTGGCGAACCCGGTGCTCGATCACACCTGGCTATTCGCCTGCGCTCCGGTGGTGGCAATTCCCCTGTTCATCCGGTTCGGCATGTATCGTGCCGTGATGCGCTATTTCGGCAATGATGCGCTGATTGCGATCATCAAGGCTGTCACCCTGTCGGCATTGATTCTCGGGTTCATCATCTACTGGGCAAGCAATCATCAGAATGTGGTGCCGCGCTCTATCACCTTCAACTATTGGTGGCTAAGCCTAATTCTGGTCGGGGGGCTGCGCCTGGCCATGCGCCAGTACTTCTTGGGCGATTGGTTCGCTACTGCAGTGCAGCATGTTCCATTTGCCAACCGTGATGATGGTTTGCCTCGCGTAGCCATCTATGGCGCCGGCTCGGCGGGTAACCAGCTCGTTGCCGCACTGCGCATGGGTAAGGCCATGCGCCCGGTGGCGTTCATAGATGACGACGTCAGCATCTCTGACCGGGTGATTGCGGGACTGCAGGTGTATCCACCCGAGCAGCTGCAACAGATGATCGACGCTACAGGCGCGCAGGAAATTCTCCTAGCCTTGCCCTCTGTAAGCAGAAGCCGTCGGCGCGAGATACTCAATTTGCTCGAAGGTTATCCGCTGCACGTGCGAAGCGTGCCTGGATTCATGGACCTGGCCAGCGGCCGGGTCAAGGTGGACGACATCCAAGAGGTGGATATCGCCGACCTGCTCGGCCGCGATGCGGTGCCTGCCCAAAATGACCTGCTGGAACGCTGCATTGTCGAGCAGACGGTGATGGTGACTGGTGCCGGCGGCTCAATCGGCTCGGAACTGTGCCGGCAGATCCTGGGGCAGGCGCCTCGGACCTTGCTGCTGTTCGAGCACAGCGAGTTCAACCTCTATAGTATTGCCAGGGAGCTCGAGCAACGTATCGTCCGCGAAGGGCTGGCGGTGCAGTTGCTGCCGATTTTAGGTTCGGTTCGCGACCAGGCGAAGATGCTCGACATCATGCGCGCATGGCAGGTGGACACTGTTTACCACGCCGCCGCCTACAAGCATGTGCCGATGGTCGAGCACAATATCGCCGAGGGCGTGTTGAACAATGTCATCGGCACCTTGCATACCGCCCAAGCGGCCCTGCAGGCCGGTGTCGCGAACTTCGTGCTGATTTCCACCGACAAGGCGGTGCGCCCGACCAACGTCATGGGCAGTACCAAGCGCCTTGCCGAGATGGTCCTTCAGGCCTTGAGCCGCGAACTAGCACCAGTGTTGATGGGCGACTCAGGCAACGTTTCGCAGGTCAACAAGACCCGCTTCACTATGGTGCGTTTCGGTAATGTCCTGGGTTCCTCCGGGTCGGTGATCCCATTGTTCCATGCGCAGATCAAGGCTGGTGGTCCACTGACTGTGACGCACCCGAAGATCACCCGCTACTTCATGACCATTCCCGAGGCCGCCTTGCTGGTTATCCAGGCGGGCTCGATGGGGCAGGGCGGGGATGTGTTCGTGCTGGACATGGGCGAACCGGTCAAGATTGTCGAGCTGGCAGAAAAGATGATTCATCTTTCTGGTTTCAGCATCCGCTCCGAGCGCAACCCACACGGGGACATCGCCATCGAGTTCACCGGCCTGCGGCCAGGTGAAAAACTCTATGAAGAGCTCTTGATTGGCGAAAATGTTATGGCTACCCGGCATCCGATGATCATGAGTGCCAATGAGGACTATCTGCCATGGGACGTGCTGAAGCAGCGTCTCGATGCGCTGCTAGCGGCGATTGCCGCCGATGATTTCAAGACTGTCCGTCAGTTGTTGCGCGATACCGTGAGTGGGTATACGCCAGGTGGAGAGATCGTCGACTGGTTGTACCAGCGTCGTCGCCACGAGCCCTGAGGGCTGCTCGATTATCAATATTTAAGGAAGCGCCGTCTCTCGCCAGGCGGTGCATGTGATATGAACTTCAAACCTCGCCGGGTTTGAATGTGTGCCATGGGAAGAACTGAAAAATGACTATTTTGGTAACAGGTGGTGCTGGTTTTATCGGTGCAAACTTCGTTCTGGATTGGCTTGCCGGCTCCAGCGAAACCGTGGTGAACCTCGACAAGCTCACCTACGCAGGCAATCTGCAGACTCTAAGCAGCCTGCAAGGCGACCAGCGCCATGTCTTCGTGCACGGCGACATCGGTGACTCCGAATTGGTGGCGCGCCTGCTCCAAGAGCACCAGCCACGCGCCATCGTCAACTTCGCCGCAGAGTCTCACGTCGATCGTTCGATTCACGGCCCCGAAGATTTCATCGAAACCAACATCGTCGGCACCTTCCGCCTGCTCGAATCCGTGCGTGCATACTGGGGCGGCCTGAGCTCCCAAGCGCGTCAGGCGTTTCGCTTCCTGCACGTGTCCACTGACGAGGTCTATGGTTCGCTGGCCGCAGATGAGCCGGCGTTCACCGAGACCCACCAGTACCAGCCGAACAGTCCTTACTCGGCGAGCAAGGCAGCCAGTGACCATCTGGTGCGCTCCTACCACCACACTTACGGCCTCCCCGTGCTGACCACGAACTGCTCTAACAACTACGGGCCGTTCCACTTTCCTGAGAAGCTGATCCCGTTGATGATCGTCAACGCCCTGGCCGGAAAGGCGTTGCCGGTTTATGGCGATGGTCAGCAGATCCGCGACTGGCTGTACGTCAAGGACCACTGCAGTGCCATCCGCCGAGTGCTCGAAGCTGGGCAGCTGGGGGAGGTGTACAACGTCGGCGGCTGGAACGAAAAGCCGAACCTGGAGATCGTCAACCGCGTCTGCGCGCTGCTGGACGAGCTGCGCCCACGTAACGACGGTAAGGCGTACGCCGAGCAGATCACCTACGTCACCGACCGCCCAGGGCATGACCGACGCTATGCCATCGATGCACGCAAGCTTGAGCGCGAGCTGGGTTGGAAGCCTGCCGAAACCTTTGAGACCGGCATCCGCAAGACTGTAGAGTGGTATCTGGCGAACGCGGAGTGGGTAGAGAACGTGCAGTCCGGCAACTACCGCGACTGGGTCGAGAAAAACTACGCCGGTCGTTCGGTATGAAGATTCTCCTTCTGGGCAAAGATGGCCAGGTGGGCTGGGAGCTGCAGCGCAGCCTTGCCCCGCTGGGGCAGTTGCTAGCGCTCAGTTCCAGAAGCCAGGATTACTGTGGTGACCTGGCGAATCTGCAAGGCCTGGCAGCCACCGTTCTAGCCTTTGCGCCGGATGTGATCGTGAACGCCGCCGCCTACACTGCCGTGGACAAGGCCGAGTCCGAGCGCGAGCAAGCCTTCAAGGTCAATGCCGAGTCGGTGGGCGTACTGGCTCAAGCGGCCAAGGAGAGTGGTGCATTGCTGGTGCATTATTCAACCGACTATGTCTTCCCTGGGCAGGGCGTTCAGCCTTGGCGCGAGGACGACGCGGTCGGCCCGCTGAATACCTATGGCGAAAGCAAGCTGGCAGGCGAGCAGGCGATTCAGGCTACCGGTTGTGCCCATCTGATCTTCCGCACCTGCTGGGTTTACGCTGCACGTGGCAACAATTTCGCCCGCACCATGCTGCGCTTGGCGTCGGAGCGGGAAACCCTCGGCGTCATCGATGATCAGTACGGTGCACCAACCGGCGCTGAACTGATCGCCGACGTAACCGCCCACACTATCCTCGCCGCTCGCCGCAACCCACAGCTCAATGGCCTGTACCATCTGGCGGCAGGAGGCGAGACCACGTGGTGCGGTTATGCCCGTTTTGTGCTGGAGCAGGCGGCAGGTCTTGGCGTGCAGCTGAAGGTTTCGAGTGATCAGGTCCGGGCTATCGGTACAGATGCCTATCCCACGCCGGCCAAACGGCCAGCCAACTCGCGTCTTGATACAAATAAATTGCAGCAGGCATTCGCATTGAAATTGCCCGATTGGCGACAAGGTGTCGCCCGAATGCTGATGGAAATCCAGGGGAAATAACAATATGAAACGTAAAGGCATCATTCTCGCAGGCGGCTCCGGTACCCGCCTGCATCCAGCGACGCTGGCGATTTCCAAGCAATTGCTGCCGGTGTATGACAAGCCGATGATTTACTACCCGCTGACCACGCTGATGCTGGCTGGCATTCGGGACATATTGATCATATCCACGCCTCAGGATACGCCGCGGTTCGAGCAATTGTTGGGCGATGGTCATCAATGGGGCATCAATATTACGTATGCGGTGCAGGCCTCCCCTGATGGTCTGGCCCAAGCATTCCTGATCGGTGAAGAATTCATCGGCAACGACTTGTCGGCGTTGGTGCTGGGCGACAATATCTATTACGGCCACGACTTCCAGAACTTGCTGCTTAGCGCGATGGGACGTGGCGAAGGTGCCAGCGTCTTTGCCTATCACGTGCACGACCCAGAGCGCTATGGCGTTGTGGAATTCGATGCTCAGGGTAAGGCCATCAGCCTTGAAGAGAAGCCGGCCAAGCCGAAATCCAGCTATGCCGTGACCGGCCTGTACTTCTATGACAAGGACGTGGTCGAGATCGCCAAGGGCATCAAGCCCTCGGCGCGTGGTGAGTTGGAGATCACCGATCTCAATCGTGTCTATCTTGAGCAGGGCCGATTGTCGGTGGAAATCATGGGGCGCGGTTATGCGTGGCTGGACACTGGTACTCACGACTCGCTGCTGGAGGCCAGTGGTTACATCGCCACTATCGAGCGCCGCCAAGGCCTGAAAGTAGCCTGCCCGGAAGAGGTTTCGTTCCGTCAGGGTTGGATTGAGGCGCAGCAATTGGAGAGGCTGGCAGCGCCACTTGCCAAGAATGGCTATGGTCAATATCTCAAGCGATTGCTGCAAGATAAGATTTATTGAACTTGACGCCCGTCTTACCAGTATGGCGTGTTGGAAAGGCGGGCATTGGTCGATGGCTATTGGCTTGGTCTTGTGTCCGCGCGGGGTGCCTGCAAAGTGAACTTTTCCATGGCAGGCTGGCAGGCTTTATCGACTCCCTGGCGACCTAGCAAAACTGCAGAGAAACGGTTCGCCAGTCTGATGGCCATGTTGTCCACTTTGAGATAAAACAAGTATGAAGCAATCAATGTAATGAACAGAGTTGAGGCTAATGTCAGGAACATTGATATCACGCCCATGCCTATGTGCTTGGTAAATAATTGCCCCATGATGACAAGGGCGAAGGTGTGCAGTAGATAGACGGAGAATGAAAGCTTTCCGAGCCACTTCATAGGCGTGCTGTCTAATACTGAGAAGATTTTCTGTGAGTTAAGGACGCTCAGGAGAATGATCAGCCCCCCCGCAGCCGGTACGATCAGCATCCAATAAGGTTGATAGCCGGTGTAGGCAGACAAAGCCCGCGTGGCGCTATTGATTGACACGTAGGAGCCGCTTGCAGGATGGAACCCCGCAAGATAAAGACCCAACACAAGCCCACTCAGGCTTATGAGGGTTTTTACAATGTTATTGCGAGCTTGCTCAAAACGAAACGTGATCAGCATGGAACCGACGAAAAATAGGGATGTGTACATCGCGATCTTGTTTGGCGACGCGGAGAGCACCAGAAAGGTGCATACGCAAAACGCCCGGTAAATCGCCTTGTTGGTACCAAACAGTGCAAAAGCCGCAAAGATTGCAAAAGAGCCAATGAGCTCAATTTGAATTGTCCACAGTACATAGTTGTATCGACTGTCGCCAAGTGCCAATGCACCGTAGATCGCATCACGAAAAGCGGTTGCCCAGCTCGCATTGAACAGGTAAGGGGTCGACAGCACAGGTGCTGGTGAGACCTCTGTGGCTTCGTAGAGGCCCAACTTCATGAGCGCGCAGCCGAGGAGTACGGAGGCGGCTACAGGAATACCCAACCGAATGTAGCGTTTGATCGCCGCGTTGCGAATAGCATCCAGAACGTCTCCATGTTTGGAGATACTGTATGTCAGCACAAGCCCGCTGAGGATGAAGAACATGGAAACGGAAAAACCACCGCGATAGAAAAATGAGAATGGGCTTTCGAACCACTCGATTCCGTCGAGTGGGCGGCCTGCCGTTCGCTGTCCCAAATGCATCGCTGGGTAATACCAGAACAAAACATGGGAGAACACCACGATGATGGCAGCAAGCCCGCGAATGCCATCCAGCTTTGATAGACTTGCCCTCTGGAGCCCGTTGGTCATTTGTTATTTCGATCCTTTGTATATTGGCCGATTGAGCTGTCTGAGATTTGAAATGTGGGAGCGTAGGGCAGCGTGATCGAAGTGCCGGTCACTGTATTTGTAGATAAGTACCCCAGGTATAACTACCCTTCACTGACGAAATTTGCTGCTAGCAAGTCGGGCTATGTATTTAGGCGATATCTGCAGAACGTCCTTGGCCATCTCTTTCTTGATAGTGCGCCGCGAGAACTGTTCGACAAACTCAAGGCGAGAGGTCTTCTGTAGTTTCAATCGATGGAACGCTTCGATGGCGCCATTGACGTCGCAAGGGCAAAATAGTGCGGAATTTTTGATCCGCTTCTTTGCAAATCGGCTTGCATATCCGGACAAACCACCCCAGATCGGCTTGTCAGTGGCCGCGTACTCGAACAATTTCGACGGCAGTACTCTGCGGAAGGCTCTTAGGTTGTTCAAATGCAGAAACAGGACATCGGCATCCTGATAAATTCGAAGCAACTGGTCCCTTTTCATTGGCGCGGATAGCCTTACATTGTCGACCTGAGCACGTTCAAGCGCTGTCTTCAGGCTGTCCAGTGCACCACCGCCACCGATCACGTGAAACTCTACCTTGTCAGCCAAGCGCTTGGCGAGCTCTGGAAGAATAAGATGCAGGCCTTGGCCCATACCGATATTGCCTGCATACACTACTTGCAGGCGTGATGCGTATTTCACATCGGCGCGTAGTTCAATGAGCGGCGCTGGCTCGAGGAAAAGGTCATCGACGCCATTTGTGTAGAGCGTGAAACGTCGTCCTGGGTAGCGAGTGTTAAAGTAAGGCAAAAAGCCCGGCGATATCAAGTTGACCCGCGCCGCCCGGCCGATGGTCCAGCGTTCGATAGGAGAGAATAACCAGGCCGCCAGTCGCCCCCAGCGTGATGGCAGCAGATCACGCAATGTGTCGACGAAAATGTCACGTATGTCCAGATAGAGCCCGCTACCATTGCGTTGCGCGATGAGTGCACCAAGGGATGCTGTCATCAATCTTGAGGATGTGGCGAAGATCAGGTCGTACTGTTTTTTTCGTGTCAGTCTGAGGGCATTGATGGCGAAGCATAGAAAGGCTCGCGACTGATCCCTTATGCCACTGCGGTGGACGGGTACGTCCACTCGCCGTACCGTTAGCAGTGGGGAGCGCTCAACACTGATCGCATTGGCGGTGAATGAGTGGTAGCGGTTGGGCTTAGTCGTGACGACCTCAATATCCACATGCTGTCCCAGTTCAGCACGTAAGGCCTTTACCATCGCCTCGGCGCGGAACGATCCGGCGGAAAGGTCCGGCGGGTAGTAGAAACTCAGCAGGAGAACCCGTGTAGTCATGGCCTGGCCTGCCCAGTGGAAGGCGCCGAAGATAATATCTGGCGGTAAAGATCCACCAGGCGTGATTCCTGTTCTTCCCAGTTCAGTGTGCCTGCAGTGATGCGTGCGTTACCTGCATAAAATGCGCGCAGCTCAGGATCGGCAACCAGTTTGTTTAGGGCTAGGGCTAGGTTGGTAGCATCGTTGGCTGGTACCAGAAGGCCGACATCCTGGCCACGCACGATGCGGCGTATCTCCGGGAAGTCGCTGGCCACCACCGGCAATCCGGCAATCAGGTATTCAAACAACTTGTTGGAGTCGGTGGTGTAGTGGTTCAGGCAGGTGTTTTCGATCGGCTGAACACCGATGTCCGCCGAGGCCGTATAAGTCGGTAACTCCGCAAGGGCGACAGTGGGAATGAAGTGCACCCGCTCCTGCAGCCCCAACTGTTCCGTGAGCTGGATCAAGCCCTGAGTAAGCCGCCCACCGCCGATTAAGACGAAGTAGGCGTCAGGTACGTCTGCTGCAGTGCGCACGAGCTTCTCCAGTCCACGGCCTTGTTGCAGGCCCCCCTGGTATACAATGATCGGCCAGGGCGCTGTAAGCCCGAGTTCCTCGCGGATTCGGTTGGAGGCTTGGCAACGCGTCAGCCGCGGGCGATTTTGCAGTACTATCGGGCGTGCGACGCCGTAGGCGCGGGCAAAATATTTCGCCCTTGCATCTGTGGTGGTGATGCTGCCGTCGGCTTTGGGCATCAGTTTTTTCTCGACCATGCCTACTAGGCGCCGGAAGCTGTCATAACCTTCGCGACTGGTACTGATTTCATGCGCGTCATATACCAGGCGAGCACAGCCAAGTCGGGCAGCCAGCCAGGCAGTAGGGAGCGTGTTCACATCGTGTGAATGGACAACGTTGGGGCGGTAGCGAACCATGTGCCAAAGCAAGGCGCTGTGAGTCCATGCGCGTGCGGCCAGGCGCAACAACTGGTGCTTGAGGCTGAGCTTGCCAATCGGGCCTTGGGCGTTGTTGGGCTTGGTAGCGCTGAAAACCGCAGCTTTCCCTTTGCGCCATTTCCAGAGGGGGCTGCGCGCCACACGGAAGACTTCTATGCCCGCTGGCAGGCGTTCCTGCTGCCGAGTCATGCCAGGGGTGTGCAAGGCAAAGACTCGAACCTGATAGCCTGCGTTTTGCAGGGTCTGGGCTTCCTTGAGCACACGTGCATCATTGAGAAACTCGTTCCAGACGATCATGGCGATTTTTTTCATTGAACGGATTCCCGCCTACTTTCTGGAGGTTGATCGATATCGGCTGCATCGAGAATGTCATTGAGCATCTTCAATGCTGCGGGATAGTCCTTGCGCAGCAGGAAGCGTTCGAAGCTGTACATTAAGGCCGCCAGCAACACATCGTTGGTCGCTACGCTGGCCATGCTGTGACGAATGCCTCGGGCCGACTCCACCGCTTCACGCAACCGCTGCCGTTCACCGACGGGCCAGTTGCAGCCCACCGCTTCGATGCGCCAACTGCTCCAGTGGCTCAGATGAAATACCTGCGAGGACGAAATCAGGAGTGCCTCGTTTGTAATGTCCAACGATACGATTTGCCGTGGTAGCGCACCCAATGTCTGGATGATCGCCGGTAGTAAAGCCAGCAGCCGTTCGACTTTATCTGCGTCCTCTGGGCTGGAGCAGGCATAGCGCAGCGGTTCAATAGCCGAAGATTGCAGTCGCTGTTCGAGGAAAGGGCGGGTGCGGCTGAAGCGCAGCAGCAGGTCGGCTGCAGGTTCGCAATGCAACAACTGCCGATTGATGGCAACCACGCCGTCGCCGATCTGGCGACGTATTAGCTTTTTATGGCCATCCAGGCGGTACAGATGGCAAGCGATACCCTGCAGATGATGGTGGCCGAGCCACTCCGGTGAAGGCAGTTGCGGTTGGTGTTCAAGCACCAGGCGCTCTTGCTCGGCCAAGGTTGCAATGTTGTTACCAAACAACTTGGCCAAGTACTCGTCTGGGCCCTCTGCGCCTTTCAACTCGATTCGGAATGCATAGACGTCCACGGCATCGAGTTGATGCCAGTGAACCTGCAGCCCATGGCTCGCATCGATGCCTGCCTGCTCCATGAGAGCAAGGGCCCAGGTTTCTCGGCTCTCGGGGCTGAGCAGGCACTCGAGTTGATGATTGTTTTGAGGTTGTTCCAGCAGTGGCTTTGAGTGGAAAAACATTGCGTTGATTTGGCGATGCTGCATGCGCAGGCCGACGATGTCCTGCACCATGCCGGTCAGACGTTGCAACGCCTGACGCATGACCAATACAGCAATCACCATGTGGAAAATTCGTTGGTGGGGGAAGTACAGGAAGTCCGCCACCAGGCAGAAGAAACTCAGTAGAAAACCCGTCGCCGACAAGGCATTGAGAATGTTGCCGTGGTTTTGTTGAAACTGTGCCTGGGCCCTCAGGCTGACATTGTAGAGCGCGATGCAGACCAGTGTAGCCAGCAGGGTGTAGGCAGAGACAATAATCAGCAAGCTGGGGTAGATAATCAGCAAGACCATAGCGCTGATGCTGACGAATAATGCGGCCGCCATGGCTCGGGTAAAGCGGGTGTAGGCTTGCGTCGCGGTTTTTTCCTGATTTTCGAAAAGGTTGAGCTTGGCACTGCGCTGCAATAGGGTGCGTGCACCTCGACGGCTGCAGTAGGCAATCAGCAACTCACTCAGCAGGTACAGCACATAACATACAGCTGCGGCCGAACTGAGCGAGACGATCAAATGGTTCTTCTTCAATGCCTGCAAAGCACTCGGGAAGTAATTCGGTATCTTTTCCGACCCTAATAAAATGATGACTTTAAGCGGCAGGAAAAAGGCGAGCAACAGGAATATCTGACTCGCCAGGGTTGTTACCTGAACGGTAAGTGTCGCGACAGGCACAACCCGCAGCAGCTTGATGCCCAAAGACAGGCACCAGCCAAGCGTCGCTCTGATGTGATGTTGAAGTTTCATCGGCGGATGATTCGTTCAAAAGTGTGAGTCGACGCTTGGCAAATCATTTTTCCTGCCAATACAGCGTTGCAACCGTTTCAGTTTTGGCGTCCCGGTTTAGCATTGTGTAGATGCCGCCCACGACGGGTAAGTCCTTCTTGTAGTACTGGACCTTGTACTGATTGTTGGCATTGCTGATCACTTTTCGCGTGTAACCTGCTTTTTGCATGTGCATGTACACATCGTTTTCGGCCATTTTGTCCATGGACGGGTAGCTGAACTCGTGCATGCTTAGCTTCCCGGCACTGTTGGGTTTGGCATACGACTTCAGATGCGAGCCGTTTAGCAGTAGGCTTGAGCCGTCGGATAGTTGCAGCTTGCCTTTGGCCTGTGCAGCCTGGGCGCTTTCTTGAGTGGCTTCGCCTGCGTGCTGGTCACAGCCCGCGAGGGCCAGCAAGGCAACGAATGCAGCAGTTTGGATTTTCATGGTTCGCATGTTCCCGTAGATCAACTCATGATTCTTGCAAGCAGTTGCTTGGCAACGGTTTTGTAGTAGGTGCTGTCGTAGTGATAAGGGCAGAAAGCCCATTTGTGATCGCCGCCGGCAACCAAGCCCGCTTCCAGGCCCCCAATTTGTTCCACCGCAGTGGCAGAATCCTCGAGCGTAGCGAGCATCGGGTCGATGATAGAGTTGTTCAGCTCGATGAGGCGTTCGAATTCACCTCCTTTGAAGCTTTCGAGCGTGTTATTCGCCTTGTATTGGTATGCCCATACCGCTTTGTGCACGAAAATATTGGGACAGATACTTCCAACTTTGTCCAGGAATGCGGGCAATGCCCACGCGCGAAGCTGCTGGATTTCGGGGCTCCAAGGGCGTTTGATTTCATGCGTGATGTTTTTGCGCTCAAATGCCTTGAGCAGCGGCCCACTCGCCGACATTAGCGAGCTCTGGTGTTGAACGATACCAATACGTTCGTCGATAAAGTCGATAATGACGATGTCAGGTCGTGACTCCTCAAGCAGTCGCCAGTGGAGTTTGAGTTTGTCCCAATGTGAACGCTTGCCTTCGAAGGAACTTGCATCGATCCCAAGTTTTGGGTCGAAGCATGGGGGTGCCATCCACGAGATGACAGAGGACCTAGCCATGTAAAAGCAGATTTCAAAGGCGTCCAGGGTACTTTTCTGAAACTCGAAAAGGTCCCGGGTTACGCAGGAGCCGAGAATGGCCACGCGGATTTTTTCTTTCAGCGGACCTGCCGGGTTCGGGCGCACGGCAGTACGTTCCAGTCTTGCTTTGCGTGCCATCAAGGCATCAATGCCTGTGTTCGCCTGATCGGTGCCTTTGTTCAGTTCCGCCTTGATCTGATTGCGCACATTACCCAATTTTTCAAGGTATTTATGTGGCATGCCGATAGGCGACTGCTTAAGTAGCGCCGACAGGAAATCCAAGCGCTGTTGGCTGAGTCCAAATGAGCGCAGTTGGCTATCTTTTAAACCAACAGTCTTGTTGGTATCCCCCAGAATCCGGGCGCGGGCACCAAAGAAATACGAATCGCTCAGCGGGTGCTTGGTATAGGTATAGAGAGGCTGTTTCGATTTCAGCAAAATGTGCTTGGCATTGATCTCCTGCTTCTTCAGGGTCTCGACAACCATATGGTGAGCATATTGGGTAATGCTTCGCGTCTTGGTGCCAGGGGTTTTATCGACCAAGGTCAGTGCGAGCGCCAGCGTGTCATAAGTGACAGGACGATAGCAGTCATCAGATGGCAGGAACTCAAGCCCGTTGTGCAGCGAAATCAGCAGCATGTCCTCGGCGTGCTCGTTTGAGCGCGCGTGTTGCTGAATGGTTTCGATGACGTCCTGGTGAATACAGTCATCGTCATCGATACGGGAAGTCAGGACAATGTCTTCATGGCTCTGCGCCAGTAGCTTCGACACTTCCCTATTGGTCAGCGAATAGTCACTGACTTTTTGCGTTCTTGCATTCAGGCCCGACGAGGCAATCGCAGCCTCAAGGCGGGCGTGGTGCAGGACAGGCAGTGCTTCATCAATGAAAATGGTCCACTCGAATGCCTGGTTGCTTTGGTTGGCCAGCGACGGGAAAACCGTATTCGTGAAAATCTCCAGCCGATACGACAGCCACAGTTCATCCTTGATTCCGATGCCAAAGTTGGTGAAAACGTAATGTTTCAAAGACTTGCTCATAGGGACTTCAAACGTCTCGGAATAAGTTCAATTCGAGGTGTGCCATCTTTTTCCAGTCGCTTTGCTGGCGCACGCGTTCGGCTGCCTGACCCGACAAGATGGAAAACTGCGCTGGGTCCAGATAGAGGCGCTCCAGCGCTTCGGCCAGTTGCTCGGGGCTCTCCGGCTCGACGACGAAACCACTGTCTTGGTCCACGAATTCGGGGATCGCCGCCACATGGGTTGTTACAGGAACAAGGCCTGATGACATGGCTTCATCGCGTGAAACACCTTGAGTGTCCATTCGGCTTGGGCAGAGGAATACCCCGTGATCCTTGTGCAGCGAAGCGATTTCGCCATGGTTCAGGAAGCCACGCTCAATCTGTACATTTGAATAAGCGCGCAGCGGCGCCAAGGTGTCATCGAACATCGGACCATCACCGATCAAGCGGAAGGTCATGTCCTTAAACCACGATTTTTTCGCCAGCAATTCAATAGCTTTTACCGTCAGGTCGTTGGCATAAGTCTTCGAAGTAAAAGGACGGATTGACAGGACCTTCTTACGCTGCTCTGGAGACTTCTTTTGGTAGCTGAAGGTGTCTGTATTGATCGGATTATGAATAATTTCGTACTGGCTTTCAGGAACGCGGAAGCCCAGGTCTTCCATCACTTCCTCGGCAAAGTAGCGTGAAACGAACACCAACTTTAGGTTCTCGTGCATCGGCTTCAGTACGTTATGCCAGAACGCCATTCGTTTCTCGCTGGCGAGTTTGCCCAGTTGCAGTTGCTCTTCGGTGCTGTAGTTGTACTCCCTGCGCCACCACGGCTGGATCTCGGAGCCATGTACCCAGACGATGATGCGAGTGGTGTCGAGGTGGGGTCGCAGCACGTTCCACATGTTTTCATCGAGGAAGTGCACGAGAATAGTCTTGTAGCGGTTTTTCTCTAGCATCTTCGCTAGGGTGGAGCGGCAGCCGCTCACCACATCGACGTTTTGGAACTCCTGATAGCTGACCGTTTCGTTGTCACGCAAGCGGAAGACGTCGACCGCAACGCCTTCTTGCTGATAGGCCGTCACCCGGCTGTGTACGAACTTGTTGCGGTACAAGTCTGCATATGCTGGATAGTGGTTGGTCAGCAGCAAGTGCTCAGCTTGTCCCAGCATTTCCGAAGGCTGCAGGTTGCGATGCCCCAACACCAATGCCTTGATTTCCGCATTGCCTGCGGCATAAGCGCGCAAACCGAAGCGCACGAACGCGGCCTCTGGCGGTACATCGGAGGTCTGGTTGCGGTTGGCATGCTGCATCACATGGCTGATGCGCTGCTTGTCGGCATCAAGGAACAGCACCACCAGTTGCAGGTTCAGGCCCGGGGTACAATCCAGGAACAGCTTCAGCTTGCCTTGTTCGACATTCAGTCCCGCCAAGGCCACTTCCTGCAAGGCATAGACGTATTCGTGTTTGCCATCGGCCAGCTTGGAATGGATACGCCACTGATCAACATCCACCTCCAAGTCGAGGAATTTATTGCGCGCCACGCCGAACATTTCTGACAGTTCGCGGCCGTTGATTTCCGGCGAGTCGTGGCTGACCTGGAGTGGAGCGATGGATTGCGCGCGCTCCTGAAGCTGGTCGATGGTCAGGCCGCAGTCGATTAGCAGGTCATCGACGTGGGCGGCGATCGTCGTCTGCTGCGCCGCGCCTTTCTCGCAATAGTTGAATGGGTCGATGGCCAGGCCCTGATCCAAAGTGTAGCGCAGCGAGGGCAGGTTCTTCAGCCAGTTGCCTACTGGTTGGCTGGCTACCAGCTTGGTGCTGACGAGCGTGCGGCGGGCGCTCAGGCTGTCGGCGGGGCGATAGGCCTGGCCATTGGCGAGCATCTGCGCGGCCTTGCCATCCCAGGCGAAGTGCGCAACCTTGCCGACCATGCTGGCGCGGCTGTAGCGCGTCGCCAAGGCCAAATCGAGCAGGTAATTCGGGCCGTAGTAGTCTTCTGCACAAAGGCCGGCAAGCCAGGGGGTATCGCCTACCAGCTGGCCGAGCGTGGTCTTTTTCAACTGGGCGCGCTTGATCAGCTGGATGCGTGGGTCATCCTGCACCGCGCTGGCGTCAAGGGTATCGCTGATCAGCAACAGGCGCACGTTGTCGTGGCGCTGGCGTGCCAGATGCCCGCGCAGGGCGGTCAGCTGGGCGTGATCGTTGGCCTCGGCGATGGCGGCGATCTGCGGCAGGCGGCGGGTTTCGCTATTGCCGGTGACTTTGCTCAGCACATAGTCCAGGCGCTGGGTGTAGGTGTGTTCCTGCATCACCTTGCGCAGCGCAGCCAGGCGCAGCTTGTCGCTGTTGAGCGGGTCTTCGGCCAGCAGTTTAAGGCGGCGCAGCATTTCTTCGCCGTTGTCGGTAGTCACCACCAGGTCGCCGAACAACAGGCGCACGCCGCGGGAGAAGTTGCTTACGGTCAGCGTGTTGCAACCGAGTAGCTCAAAGACCCGGCGGGCGAACATCGATTGCGACTGCTTGATCGAGTTGAGGTTGATCGCGTAGTGGTAGCCTTTGTAAGCGGTGTCGATCTTTTCGAAGGGCAGGGTGCCGACGATGTAGGGTTGGTATTCGGCAGGGAACTGGTAGTTGACGTCGTCCTTGCCGAAATTGCGGTCGAAGATCTCCAGAGGGCGGAATTTGGCCAATTCGCTGACGAAGTTGCCAAGGTCGCGGGTGCGCTCGGGGTAGCGTGCGTAATAGGCCCCGGCGAAGCAGAAGGCGTCCTTGCGCTCGTACAGTTCGATGGGGTTGTGTAGCGCCGGCTGGCAGGCAAACGGCAGCAGATAGACGCGCTCGTGGCCAAGCGCACCTTTGTAGCGGTGGATGCAGTCGATGTCGGTGGTGAACACGTGGTCAAACTGCTTGGCGGTGGTGAGGAAGGTCTCGAAGTGGACCGGATCTTCTTTGTTCCAGAACACCGTCGGCACCTGATGTTCGCGGCACCAGGCGATGATGTCCTGCAGCTCCTGGCTGTTGTGCCCGACCTTGCTGCCCCATAGGTCATCCTTGCCGCGCCAGGCCGATTCGATGAAAAGCAGTTCGGGACCGAATCCATTCAGTTCGGCTTCCCAGTTGGTCGGTGTCAGCGGCTGCAGGTCGCACTCGTAACGGTATGAGCCGAAGGTGAATTCGTCCATGACACACGCCACCTTGAGCTTGCTTGCCGGCTGCTCGGCACTACGCAGCAACTGCGCGCGGCTGTGCTCGCTGCTGGCCAGCGCGGGCGGCAGCTTCAGGTAGTTATCGTCCTGCAGCGGCGGGGTCGGCGGCAGGATCAGTTTCGGCGCCTCGGCGGCCAGCAGTTTCTGCTGGCTTTGCTCACGTTGCTTGTGGGCTTTGCGGTACAGGCGCAGCAGGCGCACCGGCAATTTAACCAAGCCGCCCAAGGAACTGGCGCTGCTCTTGATCTGGTAACCCAGCTGATAAGTGAGGCTGGCGCGGGTCTTG
The DNA here is from genome assembly GCF_047456185.1 of Pseudomonas sp. BNK-30. Lineage (NCBI taxonomy): Bacteria > Pseudomonadati > Pseudomonadota > Gammaproteobacteria > Pseudomonadales > Pseudomonadaceae > Pseudomonas > Pseudomonas sp. BNK-30. The sequence continues at coordinate 3,235,908 of NZ_CP179904.1, read as the reverse complement.
ACCAGGCGCTGTTCTGCCAAGTGCCGCTGGGAATTTGCCCGTTTAAGGTTTTCATTGAGCTCGTCGATCTTGCTCTGCTGTGTGGCGCTGCGCTCCAGCAGCTGGTTCAGGCTGGCCTTGAGGTGTGGAATCTGTTCACCGGTGACTGCGCGGTACTTCATGTTCGCCACGCCCAAGCCGGTTCGGGAGGAGTTCAGCTCCTGTTCTAGTTGCTGGCGCAAGCCTTGCCACTGCTCTTGCGTGGCCGCCAGCGTAGCCTCCACTGCCTGGCGGCTGGTGCTTTCTAGCAACAGCTGCTCCTCGAGGGTGGTTCTTGCTTCTTCTAGGGCGGTGATGGCTAGGCTCTGCTTCACGCTTTGCTCTTCAATGAGAGCCTTGGATGCAGTGAGGTCGTTCAAATTGCGTTCCAGCGCGCTACGTTGCTCCATCAGCAGAGTGATGGTGTCTGCCTGGTTGGCGCGGTGCTCTTCAACGTCAGCCATGGCGCTCATCAGTGCCTGCAATTGGCTCTCCAGCTCGCGGCGCTGCTGCGTCAGTTCGACGATGCTTTGCGCTTGCGACGCATGATCGCTTCTCACTTCGTCGAGCTGTTGATTGAGCGCGGACAGTTGGGCGGTCAGTGCCACTTGCTGCTCCCGCAACGCTTCAACGGCTTGCTGGCGCTCACCAGCAGTAGCGGTCAGTTGCGCTATTTGGGCTGCCTGATTGCCTGAGGCGTTCAGGGCCTGCTGCAACGCGGCGATTTCCGCCTGCTGGTTTTGCACCTGACTCGACAGCGGCTCGACCTTGGCTGCCTCTGGCTTGAGCACTGCGATCTGTTCGGTTGCCGCTCGGTACTTCTTGTTCGCTTCGTCCAAGCGCTGCTGGATTTCGTCCAGCTCCTGAATGATACGAGTCTTTGCTTCCACGACTTCTCGACTGGCCTTCTGCTGAACCGCAAGCTCACCTTCACGCGCCTGCAATTGCCGCGCCAAAGCCTCGGCCTTCTGGGCTTCGGGCTTGAGCAGGCTGATCTGCTCGGTGGCACTGCGGTACTTCTTGTTGGCCTCGTCCAGCCGCTTGCTGATGGAGCTGACGTTCTCTCGCAGGTCGCGCTCGATCGTCTCGAAAGCTTTTTCCAGCTCCCGCACGCGGCTGATCGGCAATGCTTCGGGCGAGCCGGCGACGAATGTCTCGGTTTTCAGCGCAACGATGCCTAACCACTTGCCCAATACCTTGATATCGCCGATCTGCAGATGCTCGCTGAGCATGCGGAATGGCTCCATCAGGTAGAAGGTGTGCTTGTGATCGATGAAATCGTTGACGCCGAAGGGCACCGTGATAATCAGTCGGCCACCAGGTTTGAGCAGGTGGCTGGCCTTTTCGACGAACAGCTCGGGGCGCACCAAGTGTTCGAGCACTTCGCTGATGACGATAGTATCCGGCTCGACATCGACACTTTCCAGGCTAAGGAAGTCGGCATTAACGTAGGTCACGTTCTGCTGCACATGGGCCGGTTCGGCGGCCATGTAGCCCTTGGCTTCCTCGATGGCCTGCGGGCTGGTGTCGACGCCAGTCACCTGGCAGCCCTCACGGGCGAGCAGCAGCGGCACTATGCCCTGCGAGCAGCCGACGTCCAGCACCCGACGACCCTTGATCTGCGCGCAGATCCAGTGGATCCGCGCCTGGGTTTCGCGCATGAACTGATCACCCAGCTTGCCGTAGTAAGCCTCCATCACGCGGTCATGAATATCGGCCAAGGGTGAAGGCTGCTCAGTGTTCACGGTGGGTTTCTCAAGCGTGGTCGTGTTCATGCGGTCTGTTCCATCAACCTTGGGTAACGCCTGCGGCGTCGATGACGAATGCGGCATCACGCACCTTGAATGCGTTGCGGAATTCGCGGTGCTTAACCAGCAGTACGTGAATGTCGGCGCTGTCCTGCGCGCAGTTGAAGTCCACGTGCTCATGGCGCGCCAGGCGCTCCGGCAGTTGCTCGATGTTCGGTTCTACCAGCTGGAGGGTACACTCCAGCTCGTTGCCAAGACGCTCGGCGATGCTCAGCGCTGGGCTTTCACGCAGGTCGTCGATGTCAGCCTTGAAGGCCAGGCCGTAGCAGGCGATCTTCACCTGGTGCGCCGATTTGCCCTGGTGCTTGATCAGGTAGTTGGCCAGCGCCATCTTCACCTTGTCGATCACCCACTCCGGCTTGCTGTCGTTGACCACGCGCGCGGTGCGGATCAGACGCGCCTGCTCCGGGGTCTGGCTGACGATGAACCACGGGTCGACGGCGATGCAGTGGCCGCCGACGCCCGGTCCTGGCTGCAGGATCGTGACGCGCGGGTGGTGGTTGGCTAAGCGGATCAGTTCCCAGACGTCGATCTGCAGTTTGTCGCAGATGATCGATAGCTCGTTGGCGAAGGCGATGTTCACGTCGCGGAAGCTGTTCTCGGTCAGCTTGCACATCTCGGCAGTACGCGCGTTGGTGATGATGCACTCGCCTTCGACGAAGGTACGGTACAGCCGCACGGCGGCTTCGGAGCATTTTCTGGTCATGCCGCCGATGATCCGGTCGTTCTCCACCAGCTCGCGCAGCACATGACCGGGGAGCACCCGTTCAGGGCAGTGGGCGATGCGGATGTCGGAGTCTTCGCCGTGGCTCTGTGGGAAGCTCAGATCCGGGCGCGCCTGGGCCAGCCAGTAGGCCATCTGCTCAGTGGCGCCCACCGGCGAGGTGGACTCCAGGATGACCAGATCGCCCTTTTTCAGCACCGGCGCGATGGCCTTGCTGGCGGATTCGATGTAGCTCAGGTCCGGCTGGTGATCATTCATGAACGGTGTAGGTACGGCGATCAGGAATGCATCGGCGGGTTCCGGCACGGTGGAGGCGCGCAGGTAGCCCTCTGTAACAGCCGCGTGCACGACCATGTCCAGCTCAGGCTCGATGATGTGGATTTCGCCGCGGTTGATGGTGTCCACCGCATGCTGATTGATGTCGATGCCAATCACTTGCTTCTTGCGGGCGGCGAATACGGCGGCGGTTGGCAGGCCGATGTAGCCCAGGCCGACAACGGAAATCTTATTGAAACTCATGCTGCGTCCTTGGAGTTGGAGAAAGCGGATAGGGCATCAAGAATTCGGGCGCACGCTTTTCCGTCGCCATAGGGATTGTGGGCAAAGCTCATGTCACGGTAGGTCACTTCGTCGCTCAGCAGCTGTGCCAGATGCTCGGTGATCGAGGCCACATCGGTACCGACCAGCTTGACGGTGCCGGCCGCAACGGCCTCAGGGCGCTCGGTGGTGTCACGCATGACCAGCACCGGTTTGCCTAGGGCAGGGGCTTCTTCCTGGATGCCACCGGAATCGGTGAGGATCAGGTAGGAGCGGCTCATCAAGTACACGAACGGCAGGTAGTCCAACGGTTCGATCAAGTGGATGTTGACGACGTCGGCCAGAAGGCGGTTGACCGGTTCGCGCACGTTCGGGTTCAGGTGCACGGGGTAGACGATGTCCACGTCGGGAAACTCGCGTGCGGTCTGAACCAGGGCCTGGCAAATGCGCTCGAAGCCATCGCCGAAGTTCTCGCGGCGGTGGCCGGTGACCAGCACCATGCGGCGCTCGTTAGCGAGGAAGTCGAACTGCTGTTCGAACGAACGCTTGAGTGCTGGGCTCTCCAGCTTGCGTACCACTTCCAGCAACGCGTCGATCACGGTGTTGCCGGTGATGTAGATCTGCGCGGCATTGGTGCCTTCCTTCAGCAGGTTGTCACTGGAGGTCGAGGTGGGCGCGAAGTGTAGCGCGGCGAGGGTGCCGGTCAGGCGGCGGTTGCCTTCTTCAGGCCACGGCGAATAGAGATTGTTGGTGCGCAGCCCGGCTTCGACGTGGGCGATAGGAATCTGCTGATAGTAGGCCGCCAGGCTGGTCGCCAAGGTAGTCGCCGTGTCGCCATGTACAAGCACCACGTCCGGTTTGAACTCTGCCAGCACGGGCTTGAGTCCCTGTAGGATCGCCGTGGTGACATCGGTAAGGTCCTGCCCGGGCTTCATGATGTTCAGGTCGTAGTCCGGTGTGATTTCGAACAGGTCAAGCACCTGGTCGAGCATCTGGCGGTGCTGTCCCGTCACGCACACGCGGGACTCGAAGCGGTTGTCCTGGGCAAGGTTGAGGGCCAGCGGCGCCATCTTGATGGCTTCTGGGCGGGTGCCAAACACGGTTAGGGTCTTGAGCGACACGGGAACGTCTTCTATGCGATGAGTTAAGGCAGATGCGGCAGTTGCAGCGGGATAAAGGTTCAGGTGTGGCGAGGGGCCACCTTGCGCTGCGGCCATGCTAGAACCAGTCGATCAACCGACCGCTCCAGTGGTGGGGTGTAAAAAAATTCATTTGCCTCGGATCCTTCCTACAAAGCGGGTCTCCTAAGGCTAGTAAATTTATCATTTGGTCATGATAAAGACACCACTGATGGCACGTTTATTTCCACCCAAAACCCATCTGGCAAGCTTGTATCATTTTATTGGATCGTTTTTTGGATATTTTAATCGATATTATCGATTTTTTATGTGATCCAGGCATCATGCCAAAGTCGTCACTGGTGAGGCTGGATACGACGAACGGGCGCAGTACCGGACAGTCGAAGCGTGTAGGAAATGCAACATCACTTTGTCTGAATGAAATCTTATTTAGCACCGATTTCAGATGAAATCGTCAGCCTCCCCGTTGTGTTTCACGATGCTTTGTAGAAACGCGCGGTTGGCTATGGGTTGAGGGTAAGGGGAGGCTACGAGCCGCCTGTTCGATCCAGTTACGTTTAACAGGCACGATGTGAGCATATGGGCACTAGGATTTGTTGCGCAGCTAAAGGAAAGCTGCCTTTTTATTGCAACCCAAGGAGTGCTAAATATGCGCAATATCGTTCTGTCCTACCTGGTGCTTTCTCTATTCGGGGCCCTGCCGCTCACCCTCAACGCTGCCCCGGCGTCGGCCACTCCGCCAGCGGCGATCAGTGCTTCAAAGGCCGACGATCTTCAGGGTCCCTCTGGCAAGATCGATTTAAACAACGCCGATGCCCTCGCTCTGCAAAAGCTTAACGGCATCGGCAAAGCCAAGGCCGAGGCGATCGTCGCCTACCGTGAGGCCAACGGCCCATTCGAGTCGGTGGATGAGTTGCTGGAAATCAAGGGCATCGGCAATGCTCTGCTTGAGCGCAACCGGGACAAGCTGGTCGTGGAGTAGGCTTGAATGGCAACCGGTTGGTATTGCGCCAACCGGTTTCAGTTCAGCAGTGTGGGTTCAGCGATCTTGCGCATCCTTAGCGTCCGCCTCGGCATTTCGCTCGTGCACTTTCCTCAATTGTTCCTCGGTCAGTGGCAGTTTCTTCGCCGTATCGCGCAGCATCATCAGTCCGCCGACGATCGAGCCGAGGGCTATGATGAGGATCAGCCAAGCATACCAAGGCATCGTCGTTCTCCTGTGAACATTGTGGGCTTCGCTTATATGATTTTTTGAGCGATCAGCTTCACCATTCGTTCAATTATAGGTCCCGTGCTTGCCCGGGCCAATTCTCATGACCTGGGGCCCCCAAAGCCTGGGCCACTTCGTTTACAATGCGCGCCATTTATGAATTACCAAGAGACCCCGACCATGTCCGCCTGCCAGACGCCCCTGATCGTCGCCCTGGATTTCCCCACCCGTGACGCCGCCCTGAAGCTGGCTGACCAGCTCGACCCCGCATTGTGCCGGGTGAAGGTTGGCAAGGAGCTGTTCACCAGCAGCGCTTCGGGCATTGTCGAAACCCTCTGCGCGAAAGGTTTCGAGGTGTTCCTCGACCTTAAATTCCATGACATCCCCAACACCACCGCCATGGCTGTGAAGGCTGCGGCCGAAATGGGTGTTTGGATGGTCAACGTGCACTGCTCCGGTGGTCTGCGCATGATGTCGGCCTGCCGCGAAGTGCTGGCCAAGCGCAGCGGCCCCCAGCCATTGCTGATTGGCGTGACCGTGCTGACCAGCATGGAGCGTGAGGACCTGGCCGGTATCGGCCTGGATGTAGACCCGCAAGAGCAGGTGCTGCGCCTGGCTGCGTTGGCCGAGAAGGCTGGTATGGACGGTTTGGTGTGCTCGGCCTTGGAAGCGCCGGCGTTGAAAGCCGCGCACCCATCGTTGCAACTGGTGACGCCTGGCATTCGCCCAGCCGGCAGTGCTCAGGATGACCAGCGCCGCATTCTTACCCCTCGTCAAGCGTTGGACGCAGGCTCAGATTACTTGGTGATCGGGCGTCCGATCAGCCAGGCGGCAGATCCTGCGGCAGCGTTAGCTGCTGTCGTCTCCGAAATTCGTGGTTAAGCTGGGAGCGCGAACTGCACTTTAGCTTTTGCGTCTAGTTGCGCGATTCTGGCCTTTGGGATCGTGTAAGAAAAGGAAGACCTATCCACATGAGTAAGCTAGATGTCGATTGATACTTCAATAGAGGCACCGGTAAAGCGTTGTGGAACTCTGATCGATAAATACGTACTGCCAGTAGGCTGGTTCATCATCTTGACGGGGATGTTCTGGGCTTGGGATCGTACTGTCTACCACAAGCTTTTCTATATTTTTCTAGCGGCTCCTACGCTTGTGATGTTGATCAAGCACCGGGATTTGCTGAAGCCTTTGGTTTCCAATCCACTGTTCTTGGCCTTCTTGGCTTTCAGTGTCTATACGCTTTTGAGTATCGCTTGGTCGGACACCGATAACTCCACCAGCAGCTTGCTCAAACGTCCGCTATACATCGCCATGTTGCTGATGGCGGCCGGTATCATCTGTCTACGTTCTCCCGGGCAGCTTGAGCAATGGACTCGCCTTTCGGCTTTGCTCGTTGCGATGGCCGCAGCGCTGTCATTGGTATTTTTTATATATAACAACCCCGCATTCTCGGGTAGACGTTTTGCAGGCTATGGGGCGCTGTACAACCCATTGCTCACCGCGCACGTATTCGGAGCATTCGCAGCTTTCTGGTTGGCGACATGGTTTCAAGCGCGCAGCGCATTCAGCCCCGTACCGGTAATCTGTTTGGCGATTTTGTGCGCTGCGATCCTAGCAACCGGTTCACGCACGCCATTGATTGGCCTATTGGGTGCATTGGGCTGGCTGGTGGTTGTCGGTGATCGTCGGCGGGCATGGCTGGCTGCGGGAGCGTTGGTCCTTGCATTGATAGGTGTAGCGCTGCTTTATCCTGAAGCGATTACTCAGCGTGGCGTGTCATGGCGACCCGCGATATGGATGGACGCGCTACGACAAATCAGTGAGCATCCTTGGCTTGGGCACGGTTTTGATTCGCCTATGACGGTGATAATTCCAGGCCGCGCCGGTACCCTTGCCGACCCTCATAACATCGAGCTGGGAGTTCTATATGCCGGCGGAATAGTTGGTTTGGCCTTGTGGTTGATACTCTACGGTCTGGCGTTCTATTTCAGTTGGGTCTATCGCAAGCACCCCGCTGTCACTATTGCGGCAACCTGGTTGATTTTCGGCTTTTGTTCGGGCCTGACCGAAGGAAGTGCCTTCATGTCACGCCCGAAGGAGCATTGGTTCCTGATCTGGATCCCAATGGCCTTGGTCTACGGTCAATCACTGATTCACTGGAAGCGCAGCCTGCCTGCCTAAGAGCAGACCATCCGCCAAATACCGCGCAAGGTTTTTCTGTTCCAATACTTGAGCGGGATTTCCGAAAGGATTTCCCGGCTCAATGCCTTGTCACGGTTGGCGTACTTCAGCACCATGGAATTACGGAATTTCATGCACACCTGCTCGTACTGCGGGTGGTCGCTGAACACGGCAAAGGTGCGCAGTACGTTATCCACCATGAAACGGCCATTCTTAAAAGTGTTGGTCGGGTGGTCACGGTACTGTGCTAACACTTCGCCCAGCACGTCAATGTAGTAGCCCGCGCGGGCTATTGCGAGCTCAATGTATACGTCTTCCAGGCGGATATCAGCATTGAAGCCTCCCACTTCCTCCAAAGCTTCGCGGCGCAACATCAGCGTGGCTGCCATTGGGCCCGGCTTGCGGTCCAGAAACAGATCGTCGAAGTCGAGGCGGCGGAAGGGCAGATTGCGCTTGCGCTGTTCGCGCGCGCCCATCACCTTGCCATCCTGATCGATGGTTTCGATGTTGGCCGAGCAGATGCCCACTTCAGGCTTGCCGTTCATGTACGCCACCTGGGTGGCGATACGGTGGGGCAGCATGATGTCGTCTGAACCGAAAGGCACGATCAAGTTCCCTTGGGCGCGTGCAATCGCGTCATTGAGGGTGCGCGCCAAGCCCTGGTTGGGTTGGAAGTGCAGGTCGAAGCCGTGCTGCTCTTGCAGACGCTTCAGTACTACTGGGCTGTCGTCCTTTGATCCATCGTCAATCACCAAAAGTTCAATGTTGCTGTAGGTCTGGTTGAGGACGCTGTTGATGCTGGCCTCAATGTAGCGCGCGTGGTTGTAGGACGCGATGATCACTGTCACCAACGGTGTGTCAGTAACGCCGTGACTCTCAGAGCACATGTGAACCCCTAGCTTTGATCCGTTTCGTTTTTAGCCTATACCGAGGCTGCCCGCAGGGTTTTCCAAAATGATGGCAATTCAGTGTCTTATGCAGGTATAGACCATTCTAAAGGAAGGGTCTCCTTTGGGATACGGTGGGCATGTTGCGGGCTTATTCGGTGGGTGTTTCTGGCGAAGGATTCAGACGTTTCCTACGACGCATAGGTGGTGATGCCCAGCCTGAGGAAATACCCTACACGTTCTGTCGACACGCGTCTGATTGTTCCTGAATCCGCTGCCCATTAGCCTCTCTGGGTCGCTGTCGGTTCAGCGATCGGGTGTGGAAACCCGCCTAAAGCATTTCGGGTTTGTCGTGTAATGGCGGCTGTACCCGGAAGGCCTCGTGCCTACCGAGTTTTCCTGAATGCACTCGGGTTTCCACTCCGTGTACAGCTGCCACCCTTCCTGTGGAAACGGAAGAGGCAGGCTCAAGCGTTCAGGAGTTGCTTATGAAAAAGATCGTCCCGGATCCACCCCATAATTTCGACCTTCCCTCCGACAAGACCCTCTCCAGCGCCATCAGCGAGCGCATCGTGCCGATCGATCACGTGGTCATGAACGTCACCCATTACCTGATGCTGGCCTATAACCACTGCCACATGGCCCTCTACGCGATCGAGGATGAAGCCACCCGTGAGTTGATGGTAAACGGGCTTCGGGCCATGCAGATTGCCTGGGGGCAGTCGGATGCGCTGTCGCTGGCCTTGGAACGTACTAACGGCCTGCATTGAGGGGAATACGGCAATGACTACAGACGCTACCCATGTCACAGCAGGTGTGACCACGTTTTTTCAGGGTGAGCACCAGAGCCATCCCTTGTTCCGCATCGAGCCGGGTATACCTTGCCAGGACGCCCGCGAGCAGGCTTCGGAGTTGATGGGGTATGTGCGCGAGCTGACCATCGTTGGGCTGATGGATGAGAAGCCGATGATGATCTGGGCTTCGCATTACCTGAGCGCGATGGCCAAGGCGCTGATGGATGATGCTGAGTTGGGGATGAAAGGCTGAGGCTGCCTGTCACAGAATCTTCGGGCACTCGGTTTCCGTCACGCGGCAACACCCAAGGCAAGCCGCAAAAAGCCAACAAAAAGGGCCGGTACGCGCGCGTCCCAGCCCTTTCAAATCACTCAGCGACTCAACCAATAACCAGCGGCGGGAACGATTTCACCAGGTCATCCAGCGCCTTGATCTGCGCCAAGAACGGCTCCAGCTTGTCCAGCGGCAGGGCGCTTGGGCCGTCGCACTTGGCCTGGTCCGGGTTCGGGTGGGCTTCCAGGAACAGGCCAGCCAGGCCAACGCCCATACCGGCACGGGCCAGGTCAACCACCTGCTCACGGCGGCCACCAGAAGCAGCACCCGAAGGGTCACGGTTCTGCAGGGCGTGGGTCACGTCGAAAATGATCGGCAGGTCATCGCAGGTGCGCTTCATCACACCAAAGCCCAGCATGTCCACAACCAGGTTGTCGTAGCCCATGCAGGTGCCGCGGTCGCACAGGATCAACTGGTCGTTACCCGCTTCCTTGAACTTCTGCACGATGTTCTGCATCTGCGAAGGGCTCAGGAACTGAGGCTTCTTGATGTTCACCGGTTTGCCAGTCTTGGCCAGCGCCACCACCAGGTCGGTCTGGCGGGCCAGGAAGGCAGGCAGCTGCAGCACGTCGACCACTTCGGCCACTGGCGCGCACTGGTAGATCTCGTGCACGTCGGTGATGATCGGTACGCCGAACTCGGCCTTGACCTTCTCGAAGATGCGCAGGCCTTCTTCCATGCCCGGGCCACGGTAGGAGTGGATCGAGGAACGGTTGGCTTTGTCGAAGCTGGCCTTGAACACGTAAGGAATGCCCAGCTTCTCGGTTACCCGCACGTATTCGGCGCAGGCGGTAAGGGCCAGGTCCTCGGACTCAAGGACGTTGATGCCGCCGAACAGCACGAACGGGGCGGCATTGGAACATTCGATGTTCTGGGTGATCTTGATCATTTTCTACTCTATGAAGTCTGGGGTAGCCATGGCGCTCTACCAACGACTTTCGAGTACACCGCTGGTGAAGATTTCGCGGCGCTCCAGGCGCCCGATTTCCTCATGTTTGGCAAGCGCGTACACCCGGTTGAAGGCGGCGCGTTGCACATCAGGGAAGTACTCGGCCAGTGCGTATTCTACCGCAGCATCATAGTCCGCTTCGGTTATATAGCGGTAAATTTCTCGGTAGTAGAAAAAGCCGAACTGAAAGCCCAAGGTTTCGCTCGGGTAGGCCGTGGGCCCGGAGAAGCTGTTCTCCAGGTCGATGGCCTGCGCTTGTCCTTCTTCCGGGAGCATGACGTTGGCCGCCCACAGGTCCATGTGCGTGACGCCTTGGCAGTGCAGGGCATGCAGCAGTTCGAACGCTGCCGCGATCACCCCGTGCACGGCCTCTGGCTTTTTGCGCACCTTTGCCAGCCCGTCCTCGTGCCCGCTCAGTAATTCTGTGATGAGGAAAAAGTCCTGCATCAGGCCCAACCGGGAGCGGCTGTAGCCGTAGCCGACCAGCTTGGGCACCCGCGCACCCCGCCGGGCTGCTTCGCGGGTGTTGATCAGTTCTTCGAGGGACCAGTCGTACATGCCGTTGCGCTTGGGCCGGCCACGCTGCATGCGCAGCTTCTTTTTCAGCGAATCGAGCTTTTCACGTTTGGTGAACAGCAGGCTTCGGGAGCATTCAAGAGGGGCGCTGACCCGTTTGGCACTGGCGCTCTGCTCGATCAGTCGTTCGAAGGCTTGCCGGGTATGCTGGGCAATAGGGGCTTGAAGGTGCAAGGTGGTGTCGCGATGGCGCAGAGTGTGGGGGTATTCGTTTTGCCAGATCTGTGAATCGCCAACCACACCTTCATTCCTTGTAGTATCAAATAGCCATGAATAATGGATCCAATACTACAGTTTTTTCACATTTTTCGTACAGGTTCTTAACGATACTTAACATTGAAATGTGCTAAGGGGCCGCGTGAGCGGCCCCTGTATTTCAAACCTTCAACACCAGCTTGCCGAAGTTTTCCCCGCTGAACAGCTTGAGCAGGGTTTCTGGGAACGTCTCCAGCCCCTCCACTACATCCTCCTTGCTCTTGACCTTGCCACTGGCCAGCCAGCCGGCGATTTCCTGCGCGGCCTTGCCGTACTCCTTGGCGTGGTCCATCACCACGAACCCTTCCATGCGCGCACGGTTCACCAGCAGCGCCAGGTAGTTGGCCGGGCCTTTGACTGCTTCCTTGTTGTTGTACTGGCTGATCGCGCCGCAGATGACGATGCGGGCCTTGAAGTTGATGCGGGTGAGCACAGCGTCGAGGATCTCGCCACCGACGTTGTCGAAGTACACGTCAACGCCCTTGGGGCATTCGCGCTTCAGGCCGGCAAGTACGTCCTCGGCTTTGTAGTCGATGACGCCATCGAACCCCAGTTCATCCTTGAGGTACTGGCATTTCTGCGCGCCGCCGGCAATGCCGACGACGCGGCAGCCTTTGATCTTGGCAATCTGGCCGACGATGCTGCCCACGGCGCCGGCAGCACCGGAGATGACCACGGTGTCACCTTCTTTTGGCTGGCCGACATCGAGCAGGGCGAAGTAGGCGGTCATGCCGGTCATGCCCAGGGCTGAGAGGTAGCGGGGCAGGGGGGCAAGGTTGGGGTCGATCTTGTGCAGGCCCTGGGGTTCGCCGGTGAAGTAGTCCTGCACGCCGAGGGCGCCGCTGACATGGTCGCCGGGTTTGAAGTCGGGGTGGTTGGAGGCCACCACTTCGCCTACGCCCAGCGCGCGCATTACCTGGCCGAGTGCCACGGGCGGGATGTACGACTTGCCTTCATTCATCCAGCCGCGCATGGCCGGGTCCAGCGACAGGTACAGGTTGCGTACCTGGATCTGGCCTTCGGCGGGGGCATCGGCAGGCACTGTCTCGAAGGTGAAGTCGTCGCGGCGTACGGCGCCGGTCGGGCGTTTGGCCAGCAGGAAGCGGCGGTTGGTCTGGGTCATGGCGGGGTCCTTGTGGGCAGGAGCAGAAGGGTCAATTTAACGTGGTGATGACAACAGGTCTGCAAAATCACTGGTAGGCATGATAGCCCAACCGCTGGCTTGATGATGCTGCACAGTGGGTTGGCAGGCTGACTAGACTCTGAGCGCAGAAGCCAAAGGCTGCTGCAACCATTTGTGGGAGCCGCGCTTGCGGGCGATGGGCTGTGGAGTAGCCCCTTGTTTCGGGCGTTGAGAAATGCCTGCAGGCCTGGGCGAGCGCTGCGCGCTCGATCGCCGGCAAGCGCGGCTCCCACATTAAAAAATTGCGCTTTGTTGCACCCATGATTGGAGCATTCGATGAGCATGACCTTTTCCGGCCAGGTAGCACTGGTCACTGGCGGTGCGGCGGGTATCGGCCGGGCAACGGCTCTGGCGTTTGCCCGTGAGGGGCTCAAGGTGGTGGTGGCCGACCTTGATCCGGTCGGTGGTGAGGGCACCGTGGCGTTGATCAACGAGGCCGGTGGCCAGGCGCTGTTCGTGGCCTGTGACGTGACCCGTGACGCTGATGTGCGCCGGCTGCATGAGCAGGTCATTCAGGCCTACGGTCGCCTGGACTATGCCTACAACAATGCCGGTATCGAAATCGAGCAGGGCCGCCTGGCCGAGGGCAGCGAGGCAGAGTTCGACGCCATCATGGGCGTCAACGTCAAAGGGGTGTGGCTGTGCATGAAGTACCAGCTGCCGCTGTTGTTGGCCCAGGGCGGCGGGGCAATCGTCAATACTGCCTCGGTGGCAGGCTTGGGCGCGGCGCCTAAGATGAGCATCTACAGCGCGTCCAAGCACGCGGTGATTGGCCTGACCAAATCGGCGGCCATCGAATATGCCAAGAAGCGCATCCGGGTGAATGCGGTGTGCCCGGCGGTGATCGATACCGACATGTTCCGCCGCGCCTACGAGGCCGACCCGCGCAAGGCCGAGTTCGCCGCCGCAATGCACCCGGTCGGGCGCATCGGCAAGGTCGAGGAAGTCGCCAGTGCGGTGCTGTACCTGTGCAGTGATGGGGCAGCGTTCACTACCGGGCATAGCCTGACGGTGGATGGTGGGGCTACGGCTATCTGACCTGCATTTGGCGCATCGATGTCGCTCATGGGCAGGGTTCCCGTGCTCTGGCCTTTCTTTCACATGCAGGGCGACCTTCAGCAAGCTGATTACGACACGATCATAGCTATTTGACACTATTGCGCACTCAAGCCCTTGTGAGTTCAGCGCAATCGTTGCCACGCTTGGCCTTTGCAAACTCTGAGAGCAAGGGGGCGGGGTATGGAGGCTAGCAGGCAGGGTTTTCTGGCCAACCTGGGCATGGCCCGCAAGCTGGGCCTGGGCTTTGCCCTGGTATTGCTGCTGACCCTGGCGGTGGCAGCCATCGGCATTGCCGCGCTGTACAGCGTCGGTCAGCATTTCGGTGGCCTGCGCCAGCTGGGCCAGTTCAATACCGACCTGCTCAAACTGCGCCAGCACGAACAGGCCTTTGCCCTGCGCTCCGATATCAAGGAGGCCGAGGCCCTGCGCAGCGGCCTGCACAACCTCAGCGAACGCGCCCGTAGCCTGCCGGCACTGGCGGCGGCCGAAGCGGACCTGGCGGCGTATGGCCAGGCCTTCGAAGCCTTTGTCGAAGCGGTGCAGGCCAAGGAGCTGGCGCTGGACATGGCCAGTTGGTCGGTCTCCAGCGTGGCCAACAACCTGGATGTACTGCAGGCCGGCCTGGCCGATGACGGCACCTACACGCTCAAGCAGTCACAAGGCCAGCAAGGCGGGGCGTTTTTGGAGCAGGCTGCGCAGGTGAGCCAGGTATCCCGCTTGATGCTGCAGGCCATGGACGAGGCGCGCGTGCGCCTGGACCAGAGCCGCAAAGGCGAGGAGGGCGCAGCCGCAGGCCGCATCGCCCAGACAGTTGAGGCGGCAGGGCTGGTCGAGCAGCTCAAGGCGGGGGTCGGCGATGCGGGCTACCAGAGCGTGCTGGGCGAGGTGCAGGGGCATATCACCAGCTTCTCCGACAAACTCAACGAATACACCGACCTGCTCGGCAAAGAGCACGGTATCAAGGCGCAACTGCAGGCGCGTGCCGAGCAGGCCACGCAGCGGGTCGATCAGGCCTATGCGGCGGACGAGCAAGCGATGCAGGCTGAGCTGACGCGCAATGCCGTGGCCATCGCCCTGGCTACCGGCCTGGCGCTGCTGGTGGGCGTGCTGGCGGGGTGGTTGATCACGCGGGCGGTGGTCGGCCCGCTCAAACGGGTGATTGGCCGTGCCCAGCGTATCGCTGCCGGGGAGTTGAGCCTGGACGCGGAAGCTGCGCGCAACGATGAGGTGGGCCAGTTGATGCAGGCCATGCAGCAGATGGCTGCCGGGCTGTCGGGCATCGTCAGCGGCCTGCAGCAGGGCATCGAGCAGCTGGCTGGCAGTGCCCAGGCGCTGTCAGCGGTAACCGAGCAGACCAACCGCGAAGTGGGCAGCCAGAAGGAGGAGACCGAGCAGGTGGCGACCGCCATGCAGCAGATGACCGCCACCGTGCACGATGTGGCGCGCAATGCCGAAGAGGCGGCACTGGCGGCCCAGGCCGCTGACGAGAAGGTCGATTCGGGCCAGGTGGTGGTGCGCCAGAGCATGCAGCGTATCGAGCAACTGGCGGCGGCGGCGGATGCGGCCAGCGCCGGTATCGACAGCCTGAGCGCCGAGATCCACACCATTGGCGATGTGCTGGAAGTGATCAAGAGCGTTGCCGAGCAGACCAACCTGCTGGCGCTCAATGCCGCCATCGAAGCGGCGCGGGCGGGTGAGCAGGGGCGTGGTTTTGCCGTGGTGGCCGATGAGGTGCGGGCGCTGGCCCGGCGTACCCGCCAGTCTACCGAGGAGATCGAGCGGTTGGTTGCCAGCCTGCGCGGCAATGCCCAGCAGTCGGTGGCGCAGATCCGTGGCAGTACCGACCTGGTGCGCCTGGCAGTGGCCGATGCGCTGCAAACCGAAAGTGCCCTGGGCAGTATTGCGGCGGCGGTGTCGTTGATTCAGCAGATGAACCAGCAGATTGCCGCGGCGGCAGAGCAGCAGAGTTCGGTGGCTGAAGAGATCAGCCGCAGTGTCACGCAGATTCGGGGCAGTGCCGATCAGGCGGCGTTGGCAATGCAGGGTAATGCGCAGTCAAGTATCGAGCTGGCGCAGTTGGGCAGTGACCTTAAGGGGATGGTGGGGCATTTCCGTTTGTGAACGTCTGTACCGGCCCCATCGCCGGCAAGCCGGCTCCCACAGGAACCCCACTGATTTCAAGGCATGTGGTGTAACTGTAGGAGCCGGCTTGCCGGCGATGGGGCCGGTACGGCACCCCTTCGGTCAGGCCCTGCGCGGGTTGAGAATCAACAGGGTCACCACCCCCGCCACAATCCCCCAGAATGCAGACCCGATTGAAAACAGGGTCAGCCCCGACGCCGTCACCATGAAGGTAATCAGCGCTGCCTCCCGCTCGCGCGCCTCGCTCATGGCCACCGTCAGGCCATTCATGATCGAGCCGAACAGCGCCAATGCCGCAATGGACAACACCAGCTCCTTGGGCAACGCAGCGAACAACGCCGCCAGCGTGGCGCCGAACACCCCGGCAATGCCGTAGAAAATCCCGCACCACACCGCCGCTGTATAGCGCTTGCTTGGGTCTTCATGGGCATGCGGCCCGGTGCAGATCGCTGCGCTGATGGCCGCCAGGTTGACGCCGTGCGAGCCGAACGGGGCCAGCAGCAGTGAGGCAAAGCCGGTGGTTGAGATCAATGGCGAAGCCGGTACCTGATAACCGTCGGCGCGCAACACGGCAACGCCCGGCATGTTTTGCGAGGTCATGGCCACCACGAACAGTGGAATGCCGATGCTGATGGTCGCGGCCAGCGAGAAGCTGGGCGTAGTCCACACCGGTGTGGCCACTTCCAGCCTGAAGCTGCTGAAGTCCAGCAAACCCAGTGCGCCGGACAGCGCCGTGCCCACCAGTAACGCTGCCAGCACGCAGTAGCGCGGCGACAGGCGTTTGACCAGCAGGTAACTGAAGAACATGCCCAGCACCAGCAGCGTGCGGTGCTGCGCTGCGACGAAGATTTCGCTGCCGATCTTGAACAGGATGCCAGCCAGCAATGCCGAGGCCAGTGATGCCGGGATGCGTTTGACCAGGCGTTCGAAGCTGCCGGTCAGGCCGCAGATGAGCACCAGCACGGCACAGGTGATGTAGGCACCGATCGCTTCGCCGTAGCTGACCCCGCCCAGGCTGGTGATCAACAGCGCAGCCCCGGGCGTCGACCAGGCCACGGTGATCGGCGTGCGGTAGCGCAGCGACAGGCCGATGCTGCAGACCGCCATGCCGATGGACAGGGCCCAGATCCACGACGAGATCTGCGCCGTGGAAAGGCCCGCAGCCTGGCCAGCCTGGAACATCAGCACCAGCGAGCTGGTGTAGCCGGTGAGCATGGCGATGAAACCGGCGACGACGGCCGACGTTGAGCTGTCTGCCAGGGGCCGCAGGCGTGCGGAGGTGGCATCGGTCATGGGGTAAGTCCTTGTCCATGTGTAAGCAGTTTTTTCAGACTAACGCGCGTCGGGTTGATCCTTGCCATACAGCGGGCATTGCTTTTAGCCGTACAGTCGCCAACTATTGGGCACGAATGCGCAACTGCATGGGAGGGAGGGGCGATGTACAAAGTCTATGGCGACTACCAGTCGGGCAACTGTTACAAGGTCAAGCTGATGCTCAGCCTGCTGGACCGCCCTTATGAATGGCATCCGGTGGATATCCTCAAGGGGGGGACCGAAACGCCGGAATTTCTGGCGATGAACCCCAATGGCAAGGTGCCGGTGCTAAAGCTTGAGGACGGCACCTGCCTGTGGGAGTCCAACGCCATTCTCAATTTCCTGGCCGATGGCAGCGAATACCTGCCCAGCGAGCCGCGTTTGCGTACCCAGGTGCTGCAGTGGCAGTTCTTCGAGCAGTACAGCCATGAGCCGTACATCGCCGTGGCGCGGTTCATCCAGTTTTACCTGGGTTTGCCTGACGAGCGCGTGGACGAATACCGCAAGCTGCACAAGGGCGGCTACAAGGCATTGAGGGTGATGGAGCGGCAGTTGCAGATGACGCCGTACCTGGTGGGCGAGCAATATTCGATTGCCGATGTGGCGTTGTATGCCTACACCCATGTGGCGCATCAGGGTGGGTTCGACCTGGCCGAGTACCCGGGTGTGCGAGCCTGGCTGGCCCGGGTGGCCGCGCATCCTCGGCATGTGCCGATGGTGGGCTGAGCAGGCCTCACAGGTTCCGTATGAGCGGCCTTGTGTCGCGAAAGGGCTGCGAAGCGGCCCCAGGATATCGGTGGCGCCGCTGATATCCTGGGGCCGCTTCGCAGCCCTTCGCGACACAAGGCCGCTCCTACAGGCGTGAACAGCGACCTTGAGGGCTTCCAGTGCCATCACCCCCCGCTTTGTTCAGCGCGGCCACTTGCACCTTGCTGCGGGTAGGAGCGGCCTCGTGTCGCGAAAGGGCTGCGCAGCAGCCCCAGGATATCTGTGGCGCCGCTGATATCCTGGGGCCGCTTCGCAGCCCTTCGCGACACGAGGCCGCTCCTACAGGCGTGAACAGCGACCTTGAGGGCTTCCAGTGCCATCACCCCCCGCTTTGTTCAGCGCGGCCACTTGCACCTTGCTGCGGGTAGGAGCGGCCTCGTGTCGCGAAAGGGCTGCGCAGCAGCCCCAGGATATCGGTGGCGCCGCTGATATCCTGGGGCCGCTTTGCGGCCCTTCGCGACACAAGGCCGCTCCTACAGGCGTGAACAGCGACCTTGAGCGCTTCCAGTGTCATCACCCCCCGCTTTGTTCAGCGCGGCCACTTGCACCTTGCTGCGGGTAGGAGCGGCCTCGTGTCGCGAAAGGGCTGCGCAGCAGCCCCAGGATATCGGTGGCGCCGCTGATATCCTGGGGCCGCTTTGCGGCCCTTCGCGACACAAGGCCGCTCCTACAGGCGTGAACAGCGACCTTGAGCGCTTCCAGTGTCATCACCACCTGGCTTTGTTCAGCGCGGCCACTTGCACCTTGCTGCGGGTAGGAGCGGCCTCGTGTCGCGAAAGGGCTGCGCAGCAGCCCCAGGATATCGGTTGCGCCGCTGATATCCTGGGGCCGCTTTGCGGCCCTTCGCGACACAAGGCCGCTCCTACAGGCGTGAACAGCGACCTTGAGCGCTTCCAGTGTCATCACCACCTGGCTTTGTTCAGCGCGGCCACTTGCACCTTGCTGCGGGTAGGAGCGGCCTCGTGTCGCGAAAGGGCTGCGCAGCAGACCCAGGATATCTGTGGCGCCGCTGATATCCTGGGGCCGCTTTGCGGCCCTTCGCGACACAAGGCCGCTCCTACAGGCGTGAACAGCGACCTTGAGGGCTTCCAGTGTCATCACCACCTGGCTTTGTTCGGCGCGGCCATTTGCACCTTGCAGCGGGTAGGAGCGGCCTTGTGTCGCGAAAGGGCTGCGCAGCAGCCCCAGGATATCGGTGGCGCCGCTGATATCCTGGGGCCGCTTTGCGGCCCTTCGCGACACAAGGCCGCTCCTACAGGCGTGAATAGCGACCTTGAGCGCTTCCAGTGTCATCACCACCTGGCTTTGTTCAGCGCGGCCACTTGCACCTTGCTGGGGGTAGGAGCGGCCTTGTGTCGCGAAAGGGCTGCGCAGCAGCCCCAGGATATCGGTTGCGCCGCTGATCTCCTGGGGCCGCTTTGCGGCCCTTCGCGACACAAGGCCGCTCCTACAAAGAACCGCCTCAGATACTCGCGAAGCGTTTGTCCAGGTAGGCAATGATTGCCTTGGACTCATACATCCAGGTCACGTTGCCTTGCTCTTCGATGCGCAAGCACGGCACTTTCACCCGGCCGCCACCTTCGAGCAGCGCCTGGCGGTGCTCTGGGTCGTTCTTGGCGTCGCGCAATGCCACTGGCACGTTGAGGCGGTGCAGGGTGCGGCGGGTTTTCACGCAGAACGGGCACGCATGGAACTGGTACAGCGCAAGGCCCTTGGCCTGCTGCTCGACATGCGCCTGGGCCGCGGCATCGCGCTTGCGCTTGGCCGGGCGGCTGATCAGGTCGCCGATCACGATGAGCTGGCCGAGGCCGACCCGCAAGGCTTTGACGATCATCTGCAACTCCTGAAAATAAAAAGCCGACCCTCAGGGCCGGCTCGGGTCACGCGCCGATCATTTGATCAGGCCGAGGAACTCCATGCGCGTGGCCGGGTTGTCGCGGAATTCACCGAGCATCACCGAGGTGAGCATGGTCGAGTTCTGCTTCTCCACACCGCGCATCATCATGCACATGTGCTTGGCTTCGATAACCACCGCCACACCCGCAGCGCCGGTCACCTGTTGCACGGCCTCGGCGATCTGGCGGCTGAGGTTTTCCTGGATCTGCAGGCGGCGGGCGAACATGTCGACGATCCGCGCGACCTTGGACAGGCCCAGTACCTTGCCCTTGGGCAGGTAGGCCACGTGCGCCTTGCCGATGAACGGCAGCATGTGGTGTTCGCACATCGAATACAGCTCGATGTCCCGGACCAGCACCATTTCGCTGTTGTCGGAGGTGAACAGCGCGCCGTTGGTCACTTCTTCCAGCGTCTGCTCGTAACCGCGGCAAAGGTATTTCATGGCCTTTGCAGCCCGCTTGGGCGTGTCGAGCAGGCCCTCACGGGAGACGTCCTCGCCGATCTGGCTGAGGATCTCGGTGTAGTTCTGTTCCAGGGACATGTATCTACCTGTGGGAAAAAATCGCAAAAACGAAGGTTACGGCGGCAAAGCCTGCGCTGCAAGCGCGGCGTTACTCGTCGCGGCCTTCCATCATGGTTCGTTTGAGCATTACGTACACGGCACCGGTACCGCCGTGGCGGGCCTGGCAGGAGGCGAAACCGAGCACCTGCGGGTGCTGGCGCAGCCAGGTGTTGACGTGGCTCTTGATCATTGGCCGCTTGCCATCCAGGCGTGCGGCCTTGCCGTGGGTCACGCGCACGCAGCGTACTTCCAGCTTGGTGGCCTCGGCAATGAAGGCCCACAGGGTTTCGCGGGCCTTCTCGACAGTCATGCCGTGCAGGTCGAGGCTGCCCTCGAAGGCGATCTGGCCGAGCTTGAGCTTGCGCAGCTGGGTTTCCTGCACGCCGTCGCGGCGCCACATCAACTCGTCTTCGGCACCCACGTCGATGACGAACTGGTCGGACAGGCCGTCGATCACCAACGTCTGGTCACTGCGCACGGTCGCCGCCTGGCGCAGGCCGGCCAGCTGCTTGCGGTCAGCCTTGGGTTTGCCGACCTCGGCACGGTCGTGCTTGATCGGCTTGACGCCGCGCACCTCGGCGCTGAACAGGGAAAAATCGTCGTCTTGCATGGTGCCTCCACGTGGGCGGCGTAGTTTACGCGATCAACCCTGTGGCGTCAGCAATGGCCCTGCCGCCGGCAGGGCCAAGGGGCTTCAGCACAGCCTTCAGTCGTGCTTTTTCATCAGGTGCGGCGACATGTTCAGCTCCCGACCGCGGCGCAGGCGAATGCGGCTGCGCCGCCAGAAGCGCACGCCCAGGTACAGGAGCACCAGCCCGACCACGCTCAGGGTAATCGAAAGCGGGCGGTTGGCATTGAGCTCGGCAAAGGCCGGGTAATTACCGAGCAGCCCGGCGACGCCGGCCATGGCCAGCAGCACACCGAACGTGGCCAGCAGCGCCGACAGGCCGGCGGCCAGGCGGGCGCCCCAGTTGCGTGGCTCGCGCTGGCGCAGGCGTTTGGCGTCGAAACTGCCTTTGAGCTTCATTCCGATTTCCTCTGTGGGCATCAGAAATTCGACCGGCAACCGGCCCCCGGGTTCCGCCCGGCTGCCGGGCGGTGGTCAGCTCGCCAGGCTCAGATCAGGCTGGCGGTGGGGGCGACGCAGGCGAAGTTGTCGGCCATTACGGCCATTTCGCACTCGTGAATCTGCGCAGCGGGAATCACGCGGTCTTTCAAGGCCAGGTCGCGGGTCGCCGAAGCGTCTTGCACCAGGGTGCAACGATAACCATAGTCCTTGGCCCGGCGCACGGTGGTGCTGACGCTGGAATGGCTCATGAAACCGCAGACGATCAGGTCCAGGTGCCCCAGCTCCTGCAGGGTTTCGTGCAGCTTGGTGTTCTTGAACGCGTTGGGCATGCGTTTTTCGATGATTATTTCACCGTCGTGTGGCTCCAGCCCCGGGATGAATTCACCGGCAGGGCCTTGTGGGTCGAAGCGACCGCCGACGGTACCGAGGTGGCGGACGTGGATGATCGGACGGCCGGCCTTGCGGGCGGCGTCGAGCAACCTGGCGATGTTGGCCACGGCCTCGTCCATGCCCGACAGCGCGAGCGGACCGCTGAGGTACTCTTTTTGCGCATCGATGACGATCAGGCTGGCTTGGCTCAGCTTGGCCGGCGGGTAATCGCGGCCAGTGAGGCGGAACATCGTGGTTGGAACGGACATCAAGGGCTCCTTGGAAGGGCTTTTGTATACCTATTCTCCCTTGCCTTGGCGCCAATGGGAATGGTTGACATCGAAACCGGCGCAGTTACTGGCCTGTGGCTACCCGCTGGGCGATCCGCAGGAACATTTGTGCGGTGCGGGCTGTTAGACTTTTGTCCAGATCTGAATAGGAGTACCCCGTGATCACATCTCGTCTGCGCACCTTGCGCGACCACATCCGCTGGGCGGTCAGCCGCTTCCATGAGCACGAGCTGTTTTTCGGCCACGGTGCCGACAACGCTTGGGATGAAGCCCGCCTGCTGGTGCTGGGCGCCGTGCACCTGCCGTGGGAAATCGCCGACAGCTACCTGGATTGCCAGCTCGAGGACGACGAGCGTGTACGCCTGCAGCACCTGCTCAAGCGCCGTATCGAAGACCGTGTACCCACTGCCTACCTGCTGGGTGAGGCGTGGTTCTGCGGCATGTCGTTCATCGTTGACGAGCGTGTGCTGGTACCGCGTTCGCCGATCGGCGAGCTGATCGAAAAACGCTTCGAGCCGTGGCTGGCCAACGAGCCTGCGCGCATTCTCGACCTGTGCACGGGCTCCGGTTGCATCGGTATCGTGGCGGCCGAGGTGTTCCCCGAGGCCGAGGTGGTATTGGCCGACCTGTCCTTCGAAGCGCTTGAAGTGGCCAACCAGAACATCGAGCGCCATGGCCTGGACGAGCGTGTGTACACGGTGCAGGGCGACGGTTTCGCGGGCCTGCCGGGGCAGCGCTTCGACCTGATCCTGTCCAACCCGCCGTATGTCGATGCCGAGGACTTCGGCGACATGCCGGCCGAGTATCACCATGAGCCGGAGATGGGCCTGGCCTGCGGCAACGATGGCCTGGACCTGGTGCGGCGCATGCTGGCCGAGGCAGCCGAGCACCTGACCGAGAAGGGCCTGCTGATTGTCGAGGTGGGCAATAGCCAGGTGCATGTCGAGGCGCTGTACCCGGAGGTCGACTTCGCCTGGCTGGACTTCGAGCGCGGTGGGCATGGGGTGTTCATGCTGACGGCTGAGCAGTGCCGGCAACATCAGGAGCTGTTCAAGGCCCGCGTTTGATCGGGGCTTGATGGGGTGGGGCATGCCTTGCGTTGCACGGTCTCAAAGCCGCTGTAGCACCCATGGCATGCGCCCACTTGCTCTAGCGGGTGGCAATCCAGATCAACAACCCAGCCTGGAACACCGCAAACGCCACCAGGCAGGTAATGGTAAAGCGCAGCCCGCTGTCCTCGCGCTGGTACTTGGCCACCCGCTCATCGCGCTCGCGCAGTTGCGCCTCCTTCTCCAGAAGGTTCTGCTCGGCCTGCTGCAGCATCCCGGCCGCCTCTAGCATAGCCACCCGCTGCACCTTCTCACTGTTCCAGCCGCCCTTGAGCTGGCCCACCGTGGCTTCGACCGTGCGGCCTTTGAGGTGCTGCCCGTCGGCGTACTCCACCTCGATGCCGGTCGCGCTCAGGAAGCGGTCGCGGCGCAGGCGCGTGTCTTCGTTCAGGGCATCCTTGTTCGGCAGCGCCATGCCTTCGATGTGGTAGTGCGACCACCTGCGCTGCAGCCACTGCACGGCCTGGGCCAGCATGAAACGCCCCAGGCCGCGGTTCAGTGGCTCCAGCTGCAGGCCGCTGTCGCTGCCGATGCTCACCCGCCGCTCAAGGTGGTCAACCCGCACATCCAACTGGTTCTGCTCTTTGCGCACCTTCTGCCCGGGCAGGCGGATTTCCATGCGCAGCAGGCTGTGCGCCTTGTCGTGGCGCTCGGCATGGCCGAATTCGACGAAACGCAGCGGCCGCGCGCCGCTGTTGCGGGCGGTGGGCAGCGGCGCCAGGCGCAGCAACTCAAAGTGTTCTACTGCCAGGTCAGCCCAGGGCAGCGCTGGGCTGTCCGGGGCTTGCGGCTCTTCGGCCGGCTCTACGGCGGCGGGGGCGTCGGTCATCAGGGCGTTCTCACATACAAGCCAATACCGAGCTTATCGGCCGTATCGCCCAGGACCTGAGGCCATTGTGCGGCGATCTCCTCAGGCTGAGGGCAATTGATGAATGAACGTCACCACCCGCTCACCCAGCTCACGGGCCAGCGGCAGTTCAGGGTTCAGGTAGCTGTCGCGCTGCTCGCTCATGGCCTTGGGGCTGATGCGCAGCATGTGGTTCATGCCGTCGATCAGTACCAGTTGGGCATCGGGTTTGGCCGCCTTCAGGCGCTGGGCATCGGCCACATCCACCTGCACGTCGTTGCGGCCCTGGATGATCAGCGCAGGCATCGGCAGGCGGGCGAAGGCCTTGGCCGGGTCCTGACGGAACAGTGAGATCAGGTAGGGCTGCACGCTGGGGCGGAAGACCTGGCGCAGGGGGGCGGGGACATCCAGGCTGGTCTGCCCGGCCTGCAGGCGGTCGAGCAGGGCGCTGCTGCGGGCCAGTTGCGCGGGCGGCATGCGTTGCGCCAGTTGTTCGCGCAGCACATCGGCGATGGGCCGGCCGCTGCCGGCGAGGGTGATGACGGCGCTGGCGCCGGCCTGCTCGGCGGCCAGGCTGGCAATCAGTGCCCCTTCGCTGTGGCCGACCAGTATCAGCGGGCCGAAGCGCGGGTCGGCCTTGAGCTTGCGGCTCCAGGCCACCACGTCGGCGACGTAGCGCTCGACACTGAGGTCGCGCTCATCGGGTGTGGCCGGCAGGCTGGCGGCCACGCCGCGCTTGTCGTAGCGCACGCTGGCAATGCGCTCATTGGCCAGCAGCAGCGCCAGGCGTTTGAGGTTGTCGATACGCCCCGAGGCCGGGTTGTTGCCATCGCGGTCGGTAGGGCCGGAGCCGGCGATGATCAACACCACAGGGGGCGGGGTGGCCTGTTGCGGCAACAGCAGGCTGCCATGCAGCACACCCTGGCCGGTGTCCAGGTCGATAGGGCGTTGCAGGACGGTGGGTGAGGCTGCCTGGGCAAGGCCGGTGCACAGCAGGAGGAAGAAAGCGACGAAGCGCGGCATCAGGCGGTACTACATGGGGAGATGAGCGTTTGACCCAATGTTCATGGGAAGGTTCTGCAGCCCCCCGGAGCGGGCAAGCATTCCTTGTGAAATTTTCCGTATACTGCTCCCCTCGTTCACTTCAGGCAGACTCGCGGAGCGTCCATGTCCGGCAATACCTACGGCAAGCTGTTCACTGTCACCACCGCTGGCGAAAGCCATGGCCCGGCGTTGGTCGCCATTGTCGATGGCTGCCCTCCGGGCCTGGAAATCTCCCTCGCCGACCTGCAGCACGACCTCGACCGGCGCAAGCCCGGCACCAGCCGGCACACCACCCAGCGCCAGGAACCGGACGAGGTGGAAATCCTCTCCGGTGTGTTCGAAGGCCGTACCACCGGCTGCTCGATCGGCCTGCTGATCCGCAACACCGACCAGAAGTCCAAGGACTACTCGGCGATCAAGGACCTGTTCCGCCCGGCCCACGCCGACTACACCTACCACCACAAGTACGGCATCCGCGACTACCGCGGCGGTGGCCGCAGCTCGGCCCGCGAAACCGCCATGCGCGTGGCGGCCGGCGCCATCGCCAAGAAGTACCTGGCCACCCAGGGCATCCAGGTGCGCGGCTACATGAGCCAGCTGGGGCCGATCGAAATCCCCTTCAAAACCTGGGATTCGGTGCAGGACAACGCCTTCTTCAGCCCCGACCCGGCCAAGGTGCCGGAGCTGGAGGCCTACATGGACCAGCTGCGCCGCGACCAGGACTCGGTCGGGGCGAAGATCACCGTGGTGGCCGAGGGCGTGATGCCAGGGTTGGGTGAGCCGATCTTCGACCGCCTGGACGCGGAACTGGCCCATGCGCTGATGAGCATCAACGCGGTCAAGGGCGTTGAAATCGGTGCGGGTTTCGCCAGCATCGCCCAGCGCGGTACCGAGCACCGCGACGAGCTGACCCCCGAAGGCTTCCTCAGCAATAACGCGGGCGGGATCCTGGGCGGTATCAGCTCTGGCCAGCCGATCGTCGCCCACCTGGCGCTCAAGCCGACCTCCAGCATCACCGTGCCGGGCCGCTCCATCGACGTGGACGGCAACCCGGTCGACGTCATCACCAAGGGCCGTCATGACCCGTGCGTTGGCATTCGCGCCACGCCGATCGCTGAAGCGATGATGGCTATCGTGCTGATGGATCACCTGTTGCGTCACCGGGCGCAGAATGCCGAGGTGAAGGTCGCAACGCCGGTTCTGGGCCAGCTCTGATTCGCAAGTACCGGCCCTATCGCCGGCAAGCCGGCTCCTACACTGCACCTGTGGAGCCGGTTCAAGCCGGCGCCCATGCTGCCCGTGTGGGAGCCGGCTTGCCGGCGATAGGGCCGGTACTGGCAATACCCCATTCTGGCTGAGCCCTGATGAACCCAATCCCCTACTGGCGCCTGTCCAGCTTCTACCTTTTCTACTTCGCTCTGCTGGGTTCGACAGCCCCGTTCCTGGCCCTTTACTTCGACCACCTCGGCTTCCCCCCGGCGCGTATTGGCGAGCTGGTGGCCATCCCCATGCTGATGCGCTGCATCGCCCCCAACCTGTGGGGCTGGCTGGGTGACCGCAGCGGCCAGCGGCTGCTGATCGTGCGCCTCGGCGCGCTGTGTACCCTGGCCACCTTTTCGCTGATCTTCTTCGGCAAGAGCTACGCCTGGCTGGCGCTGGTAATGGCCCTGCACGCGTTCTTCTGGCATGCGGTACTGCCGCAGTTCGAGGTCATCACCCTGGCCCACCTGCACGGGCAGACGGCGCGCTACAGCCAGGTGCGCCTGTGGGGCTCGATCGGTTTCATCCTCACCGTGGTCGGCCTTGGGCGGTTGTTCGAATGGCTGAGCCTGGATATCTACCCGGTCGCCCTGGTGACCATCATGGCGGGCATCGTCGCGGCCAGCCTGTGGGTGCCCAATGCCCAGCCGGTGGAGCAGGGCGAGCGGCGCGACGCGGGCGGCTTCCTGCGCCAGTTGCGGGCGCCCGGGGTGGTTGCCTTCTACCTGTGCGTGGCCTTGATGCAGCTCAGCCACGGGCCTTACTACACCTTCCTCACGTTGCACCTGGAGCACCTGGGCTACAGCCGCGGCGCCATCGGCCTGCTGTGGGCGCTGGGGGTGGTGGCCGAAGTGCTGATCTTCATGGCCATGAGCCGCATCTTCACGCGCTTCAGCGTGCAGCAGGTGCTGCTGGCCAGCTTCCTGCTGGCCGCCCTGCGCTGGCTGCTGCTGGGCAACCTGGCGGGCGAGCCGGGCGTGCTGATCTTCGCCCAGGTGCTGCACGCCGCCACGTTCGGCTGCTTCCATGCTGCCTCCATCGCGTTCGTCCAGGCCAGTTTCGGCGCCCGTCAGCAAGGCCAGGGCCAGGCATTGTATGCGGCGCTGTCGGGCACCGGCGGTGCGCTGGGGGCGTTGTATTCGGGCTACAGCTGGAAGCTGCTGGGCCCCACCTTCACCTTTGGTATGGCCAGCGCCGCAGCGCTCGCGGCAGCCGTTATCATTGCCACTCGTTTGAAATCGACCAGGACCTGCCGCTGATGAGCATCCTCTGTGTATTCCACCCGTCCAGCCCGGCCTTGCCGAACAAGGTACTGACCCACCACGACGACATCGCCGCAACGCTGGCAGAGCAGGGCGTGCGTTTTGACCACGCTGCGCTGGCGCTGCGCATACGGCCAGGCAGCAGCCAGGATGAGGTCATGAGCGCCTGCCGCGAACACCTTGACCGGTTGATGACTGCCCAAGGCTGCGCAGCGTTCAGTGTGCTCAACCGCGACGGTGCCGACCCGGCACAAGTCGACCTGCGTGATGAGCATGTGCATGACGTTGATGAAGTGTTTGCCGTGGTCACAGGTCGCGCCCAGGTCGGGCTTCGCCTGGGTGACTATGTGTATGCGCTGGTGTGTGAAAAAGGCGACCAGCTGGTGATCCCGGCAGGGTGCCGGCGCTGGGTGGAGCTGGGGGACAACCCGTTCTGCCTGGCGCTGCGACTCTATGCCAGTGAGCAGGGTATGCAGCCGCGCTTTACCGGGGACGATACGGCGCGTGCGTACGCTGGGATCGACGAGTTCTAGTGTCCGCTCCGGCCCCTCGCGGGCAAGCCTGAGCCTACAGGTACCCCGCCATCCCTAAGGGCAATGCAGTACCTGTGGGCGCAGGTTTACCCGCGAAGCGGCCGGTGCAGACAAAACTCAACGGTAGGTCGGCAGCGCGAATCGTTGCTGGCTCTGCAGCATCGAGATCACCGGCAGTTCACTGGCTTGCTCGGCCAGGTCGCGGCGAATGGCGCTGATCGCCCAGGACAGCTGTTCGGCGCTGTGCAGTTGCCCGTAGGTCAGCACACGGCGGGTAACCCTGCCATCGGTGGCACGCAGCGTCAGCAGGATGCCGCCATCGGGGCGAGGCTGGGTGGTGACCTGGTAGGCCGAGAACACCGAGACGAACTTTTCCTGAATGAGGTCCATATCAACTCCTGACTGATTTGGTGGGCAGACGTGAGTTGATAGGTGCAGTGAACGTGCCAAAACTTGATTCTGATAAAAATCCTTTAATTTCAAGGCCTTGAGGTTGCTTCGGGGAGGGTGGTGCCGTGCAGGCTGCATGGTCGTGCATTTTGCACAGTGCATTTTGCACGAGCCGGCCGGTGGCTATCGGCGCTATAGATTCTGAACCTTTGACCTGCCGGGCTTGCCTGACAAACACTTGGGCAATCTTTTCTGCCAGGAGGTTCCAGATGTCTGAACAACAAGCACCCGCCGCCATGACCGATGATGAGACCGCGGCATTTGCCGAGCAGGTCTTCGAGTGCGCCCGCCAGGGGGATGCCAAGATGCTCGAGCGTCTTTTGGCCAGTGGCTTGCCAGCC
Source organism: Pseudomonas sp. BNK-30 (assembly GCF_047456185.1). Lineage (NCBI taxonomy): Bacteria > Pseudomonadati > Pseudomonadota > Gammaproteobacteria > Pseudomonadales > Pseudomonadaceae > Pseudomonas > Pseudomonas sp. BNK-30. The sequence continues at coordinate 3,206,998 of NZ_CP179904.1, read as the reverse complement.
AATCTGCGCAACCACAAAGGCGACACGCTGCTGATGCTGGCCAGCTACCACGGCCACCATGATGCGGTCCGCGTATTGCTGAGCCAGGGGGCTGACCCGCTGGTTGCCAACGACAACGGCCAACTGCCGATCGCCGGTGCGGCGTTCAAGGGTGACCTGGCGATGATCCGGCTGTTGCTGGAAAACGGCGTGCCGGTCGACGCTGCTGCGCAGGACGGGCGTACTGCACTGATGCTGGCGGCGATGTTCAACCGTGTAGAGATTCTCGACTACCTGCTGGCCCAAGGCGCCGACCCGGCGCGCCAGGATGCGCGCGGCGCCACCGCGCTGATGGCGGCGCACACCATGGGCGCAGCCGATACCGCAGCGCGCCTGCAGGCGCTGGCCGGCTAACTGCCTGGGGGCATTTGCGGCTATCCTTGGCGACTTTTCACCCGTCGCAGGCCCCCTTCATGAAAAACCAGTTGCTCGAATTCATCAGCCTCATCGGCGCCGGCTGCATGCGCGATGAAGACATCGAGCGCATCGCCGACGAGGCCGCGCAGGCCTACGCCGACCCCGCCGCCTTCCTCGCCGCCAACCCGGACATCAACTACGACGACAGCTTCCCGATCCCGCTGGGCGAGTGGGTGGTGCTTGGCAGCCTGCCGGACACCGTGGTGTTCCAGGCCGACAGCTATCAGGAGTTGTTCCAGCACATCAGCGATTCGTTCGACAAGAGCGTGCCGTTCACCCTCAAGCCCAAGCAGCTGGCGCGTACCGAGCCGTTGACGGCGCTCAACCGCATCCAGGTGCAGATGGACGCGCTGAACAAAGAGGCCGGTGGTTATGTGCTGCTCAACTTCAGCCAGTTGCTCGATGATGAGTTGCAAGTGGTGATGGTTGGCAAAAACGACCTGGCGCGTGTGCTGGAGCTGGGTGTTGAACTGGGTATCAAGGTAGAGCCGGCCTTAGAGGCGCTCAAGGTGGCCGTTCACAGCTGAATCGCCTGTAGGAGCGGCCTTGTGTCGCGAAGGGCCGCAAAGCGGCCCCAAGATTCAGCAGCGCAACACAAATTGCTGGGTCTGCTGCGCAGCCCTTTCGCGACACGAGGCCGCTCCTACCTGCAGCAAGGTGCAGCTGGCCGCATTGAACAAAGCCAGGTGGTAATGGCACTGAAAGCGCTCAAGGCAGCTCACACGCCTGTAGGAGCGGCCTTGTGTCGCGAAGGGCCGAAAAGCGGCCCCAAGATTCAGCAGCGCAACACAAATTGCTGGGTCTGCTGCGCAGCCCTTTCGCGACACGAGGCCGCTCCTACCTGCAGCAAGGTGCAGATGGCCGCATTGAACAAAGCCAGGTGGTAATGGCACTGAAAGCGCTCAAGGCAGCTCACACGCCCGTAGGAGCGGCCTTGTGTCGCGAAAGGGCCGCAAAGCGGCCCCAAGATTCAGCAGCGCAACACAAATTGCTGGGTCTGCTGCGCAGCCCCTTCGCGACACGAGGCCGCTCCTACAACAGCGGCGTCGGTAAGTCGTTTCAACCCAGTGCCGTATCCAGAAACATCATCACCGCAAACCCGCCCATCACCCCCAGCGTCGCTGCCGTCTGGTGCCCATTGCGGTGGGTTTCGGGTATCACCTCGTGGGACACCACGAACAGCATCGCCCCCGCCGCCAGCCCCATGCTGATGGGGTAGGCGAGGGCGAAACCAGTGGAAATCCCCAACCCGATCACCGCGCCCAACGGCTCCATCAGGCCCGAGCCAATCGCCACCAGCGCGGCCTTGAAGTTGGACAACCCGGTTGCGCGCAAGGCCAGTGCCACGGCCAGGCCCTCGGGGATGTCCTGAATGGCGATGGCGCTGGTCAGCGGCAGGCCGACATTCATGTCGCCATTGGCAAAGCTCACGCCAATAGCCATGCCCTCGGGCAGGTTGTGCAGGGTGATCGCCAGCACGAACAGCCATACCCGGCTGATGCGCTCGGCCTCAGGGCCGCAGGGGCCGGTGCTTTCGTGTTCGTGCGGGGTGAAGCGGTCAAGCCCGAGCATCAGCAGCACACCCAGGCCCATGCCCAGCACCACAGTAAAAGCGGCGGCCGGGCCGTTGCCGGTAATTTCGCGGGCAGCCTCAAGGCCGGGCAATATCAATGAAAACGAACTGGCGGCCAGCATCATGCCGGCCGCAAAGCCCAGCATCACATCCTGGCTGCGGGCACTGACATCGCGCAGCACAACGGCCAGTACCGCGCCCAAGGCCGTGGCGCCGAAACCGGACAGCCCGCCGAGCAGCGCCAGGTGCAGGCTGTCGGCATGCTCGCCGTTGACGGCGTTCCAGAAACTCGCCGCCAGCAGCACGATGACCGCCAGCAAGCTCACGCCCAGCCCCGCGCTGAGCCACGGGGTATTGACTGCCTGCTGGCGCCAGGCACTCAACAACGAGGGCGAGGCGGGGGTTTGAGTCTGGGCTGGGGGCATGCGAACCTCGGATCTGTGAATGCTTGCAGTCTACCCAGTGACCAGCAGGGCAGGCCAAGGATTCCCTTCTATCGACCTGATAGCTGATTATGCTCAGCCACACTGACTGTCAACGGGGGTTTTGCCATGGGTTCGACGTTCAACGGGCTGGTTGGCCTGATCATTCTGGCGCTGGATATCTGGGCAATCCTCAATGTGATCAAGAGTGGCCGGGAGGTGGGGGTCAAGGTGCTGTGGATACTGCTGATCGCCCTGCTGCCGGTGATCGGCCTGGTGATCTGGGCCGTTGCCGGTCCCAGGGGCAATGTGCGGCTTGGATAGGGGCATTTTGCTGGCGCAGACAAAACCAGCAACAGCCCCGTGACAAAATTTTCACATTGGTTTAAACAGAATCCGCACCCGCACAATGCTGCGTTGGTCTAGCGCCGGCGCCATCCCGCAAACACGCAATCCTAGGACCTTCCCATTCATGGCTAACACGGATGCCTTGAAGCAACAGGGCGCGCGAGCCTTCTCGCCGACCTTGAAATCGCACTTGGCCTATACGCTGCTCAGTGCCCTGGTGATCATGCTGATGCTCAGCCTGGTGCGCCTCGCGCTGCTGGTCTACAACAGTGACATGATCGGCGACACCCCTTATTCCACCGTTGCCGAAGGCTTGTTCAACGGTTTGCGCTTCGACCTGCGCGTGGTGGTGTACCTGAGCATCCCGTTGCTGCTGGCAACGCTGAGCCCATGGGCCATGGCCCGGCGCGGCCTGTTCCGCTTCTGGCTGACCATCACCGCGAGCGTGGTGATGTTCCTCGGCCTGATGGAGCTGGACTTCTACCGCGAGTTCCACCAGCGCCTCAACGGCCTGGTCTTCCAGTACATCAAGGAAGACCCGAAGACCGTGATGAGCATGCTCTGGTACGGCTTCCCGGTGGTCCGCTACCTGCTGGCCTGGCTGTTCGGCACCTGGCTGCTGAGCCTGCTGTTCAAGGGCATCGACCGCCTGACCCGTGGTGTAGGTGGCAATGGCGTTACCGTGCAGCGCAGTGTTGCGCCGTGGTATCACCGCCTGGCCGTGTTCATGGTGATCCTGCTGGTGGCTGTGGTTGCCGCCCGTGGCACCCTGCGCCAGGGCCCGCCCATGCGCTGGGGCGATGCCTTCACCACTGATTCCAACTTCGTCAACCAGCTGGGCCTCAACGGTACCCTGACACTGATCGACGCTGCCAAGAGCCGTTTCGGCGAGGACCGTGCCAACATCTGGAAGCCGGTGCTGGAGCAGAACCTGGCCACGCAGACCGTGCGTGAACATCTCCTGACCCCTTACGACACGCTGGTCGATGCCGATGAGGCCGCCGTGCGCCGTGACTTCGTGCCGCCGGCCGAAGGTACCTTGCCGGTCAAGAACGTCGTTGTGATCCTCATGGAGAGCTTCGCGGGCCATTCGGTAGGCGCCCTGGGCAGCCCGAACAACATCACCCCGTACTTCGACAAGCTGGCCAAGGAGGGGCTGTTGTTCGACCGCTTCTTCTCCAACGGTACCCATACCCACCAGGGCATGTTCGCTACCATGGCCTGCTTCCCGAACCTGCCGGGCTTCGAATACCTGATGCAGACCCCGGAAGGCGGCCACAAGCTGTCGGGCTTGCCGGCGCTGTTGAGCGCCCGTGACTACGACGACGTGTACGTCTACAACGGTGATTTCGCCTGGGACAACCAGTCCGGTTTCTTCGGCAACCAGGGCATGACCACCTTCATCGGCCGCAACGACTTCGTCGACCCGGTGTTCTCCGACCCAACCTGGGGCGTTTCCGACCAGGACATGTTCGACCGTGGCAACGAGGAGCTGGCCAAGCACGATGGCAAGAAGCCGATCTACGCGCTGCTGCAGACGCTGTCCAACCACACCCCGTATGCCTTGCCCAAGGACCTGCCGGTCGAGAAGGTCACAGGCCAGGGCCGCCTGGACGAGCACCTGACCGCCATGCGCTACTCCGACTGGGCGCTGGGCCAGTTCTTCGAGAAGGCGCGCAAGGAGCCGTACTTCAAGGACACCCTGTTCGTCATCGTTGGCGACCATGGTTTTGGCAACCACCAGCAGGTCACCGAACTGGACCTGGGCCGCTTCAACGTGCCGCTGCTGCTGATCGCGCCGGGCATCCAGGAGAAGTTCGGTGCGCTCAACCACACCGTGGGCACCCAGGTCGACATCGTGCCGACCATCATGGGCCGCCTGGGTGGCCAGGCACGGCACCAGTGCTGGGGCCGCGACCTGCTCAACCTGCCTGAGGGCGACCAGGGCATCGGTATGATCAAGCCGTCGGGCAGCGAGCAGATCGTTGGCCTGGTGCAGGGTGACCGCATCCTCATCGAGTCCAAGGACATGACCCCGCGCCTGTACCGCTACCAGCTGGGCAGCGAGTTCAAGGCCGAGCTGATCGAAAGCCCCGACCAGCCGCAAATGCTCAAGCAGCTCGAAGCGTATATCCAGACCGCGACCAAGAGCCTGCTCGACAACACGGCCGGTGTGGTGCACGGTACACCGAAGTAACTGGCAAACAGGGCCGCTTTGCGGCCCATCGCCGGCAAGCCGGCTCCCACAAGATGGCGCCGGCCTGCGGTCACCAGTGGCTGCAACTGACTGAACAAATCGCCCGGCCCACGGTCAAGCATTAACAGGCATCACCCCCGGTGTTCTCTGCTTGAGAGGGCTATTCAATGAAAGAGTGGGAAGTCATCTTTGCCGACCAGAAAGGCGAGCCAACCACGCTGCTGATGCACGGTGAACTGTGCCCCAGCGAGGAAGAGGCGGCCAAGGCCATTCGTTCGCATCTTTTCCCGGTCATGGATGAGCTGGACCTCAACGACTTCCAGGACCGTGCCCTATCCCCCACGGCACGTTGGCTCAAGGAGCAGAACGGCGTAGTCATCACCCGTATCCAGGAATCTTCCTGACCCGCACGGTTGGCGTGGTGCCGCGCAAGGCACTACGCTAGTGGGAGGTGTTGGCCTGTTCTGCGGGGCTGCACCTGTCAATTCGCGTCTTGCATCAGCTCGAACTGCACGGCAATGCCGGCAGGTGCGTAGTGCACGGAAAGTCTATCCATTGCTTTATTCAGGAGGACGATTCATGAGCAGCCAGAACGACGATATCAGCAGCAATGTCCTGCGTCAGATGAAAGCTGGCGGTTTCGACTTCACCCGTATCCACCCCATCGAGTTCTACGCGGTATTTCCAGATGAAGCCGGCGCGCGACGCGCGGCCGGGCAGTTTCGCGGTGAGTCTCTCAATGCTCAGGTGCGAGAACGGGATGATGGTGTGTGGCACCTGGAACTGAGCAAGATCATGTATGCCACCTATGGTGGTATCGGGGACTTCGAAGAGGCCTTCGAGCAGGTCGTGTCACCCTATGGCGGCGAGGTAGAGGGGTGGGGCGTCAAGCAGGAACGGCCGACAGCCTGAACCCCCCTGGGGTTGCCTTGCAGCCCGATCCAATCGCCGGCCACCCGGCGATTGGCCTTCAAGGCCTACGCTTGGCCATATGCCCCAGGTAAGCCAGCAAGGCATCCAGTTCTTCTTCACTCAAAACACTTTCGGCAAACCCCGGCATGCGCGCCTGTGGCCACTGCCTCAGGCTTTGCGGGTCACGAATGTACTGGCGCAGGAACCCCGGCTGGAAATACTCGGTCGGGTTGTGCGGCATGTTCAGGTCCGGGCCGAACTGGGCATCCCCCGCACCGTTGAGCCGGTGACAGGCCAGGCAGTTCTGCTGGAACAGGGCAAAGCCCTGGCGCACCGGGCCTTCGGCCGGCAGCTTCGGGTCAGGGAGCAGCGCCGGGAAGCGTTGTTCCACCGCCGCCAGGCGGCGGATCGTGGCAATCTGGAACGGCCATTGCTCGGGGCGGATGCCGCTTGCCTGGGGGGCGGTCCACACCAGGTAGAACGGCCCGGCGCTTGGCTTGCCGTTGCCCAGTGCCGGCCACGGTGCGGCGGGGTCCTCGATGGCCAGCCAGGCGCGCGCCGGGCCCTCCTGCAGCAACGGCGCAGCCGGCATTTCGGCAGCGAAACCGTCCAGCGCCACGGCCTGCAGGTGGTCATCTGCCTTTATGCCTTGTAACAGCGTGGCCAAGGGCACCGCGCGGTAACGCATGGGCCGTTTATAGGACACGTCCTGCTCGATGTTTATTTCGCGTGCTTGCGGCATGCGCAGCAAATCGGCGCTGTCCAGAGTGCGCGACGAGCCGTCGAGTTCCAGGTGCAGTTGGGCCGCCGAAAGGGGCAGGCTCAGAAGAAGGGCTAGCAGGGCAAAACCTAGGCGCATGAGCATTCTCCGACCGTCATGGCCGGCAGGTTACCTGTGCGTTGCCCCTTGAGGCCACTGCCATCGTCATCCGAACAAACGTGTCAGGTTCGGCAAGATCAACAGCAACGTCGTGGCGAATAAAATGAGCCCAGCTTGGCGAAGTTTCGATTGTCTGAACATGGCGGACCGCCTTCTTGTTGTTATTCCTGAATACCCGTTGGCTTCCCTGTCGCACTTCGGGTCGATCACCGCAGCGTGCCTGCACGCCCTACCACTTACCTCTTTGTATCGATATACAACCAACAGTAGGGTGAACGTCATCCATGTTTAAGAACCCTTTGTTCTATTAAAGCTGAGAATCGGTGGCTTGATGATATGAGGCAAAAAGCCAGCCATCTGGCACGCTCTGGCTAGACAGTGGCGCAACACCCAGCGCCTACTCGACAAAATGTGACCGTTCGTCAGTGCAGCCTACTTGCTTGTACGTGCCTTTCACGGCAGTCTCTACAGCTGATTCCCACCCACGTCGTTCAGGACTATCCCTATGTCGTTACGCATCTGCATCCTTGAGACCGATGTCCTGCGACCGGAGTTGACCGCGCAGTACCAGGGCTACGGCAGGATGTTCGAGCAGCTCTTCTCGCGGCAGCCGATCGCCGCCGAATTTCGTGTGTACAACGTGATGAACGGCGATTACCCCGCCGACGACGAACGTTTCGATGCCTACCTTGTGACAGGCAGCAAGGCGGACTCGTTCGGTGCCGATCCATGGATCCAGACCCTCAAGGCGTATTTGCTCAAGCTATACCAGCGCGGCGAAAAGCTGCTGGGTGTGTGCTTCGGCCATCAGTTGCTGGCGTTGACCCTGGGTGGCAAGGCCGAGCGGGCCGACAAGGGGTGGGGCGTGGGTATCCATCGCTACTCGCTGGCGGCGCATGCGCCGTGGATGGACCCTGAGGTTTCCGAGCTGACCCTGCTGATCAGCCACCAGGACCAGGTGACCGAGCTGCCTGAAGGCGCCACGGTGATCGCGTCGAGTGATTTCTGCCCGAATGCGGCGTATCACATTCGCGATCAGGTGCTGTGCTTCCAGGGGCATCCGGAGTTTGTCCACGACTATTCGCGGGCCTTGCTCGATGCGCGTCAGGAATACCTTGGGGACGAGGTTTACCACAAGGCGGTGGCGAGCCTTGCCACTGAACACCAGGGCGACCTGGTCGGCGAGTGGATGATGCGCTTCATCCAGCAGCCAGCCAAAGCCAGCGACAGCGCTGCCTGAACCACAGGGGCTGCAAAAGCAGCCCCGACACGCTAAAGCCAGCCGGAGCGCTTGAAACTGGCGAACAGGCCGGTGCATCCCAGCCCGATCACCGCCAGTACCCCGAAATATCCGTAATGCCAGCCAAGCTCCGGCATGTTCTGGAAGTTCATCCCGTAGATCCCGGCAATCGCCGTGGGGAAAGCCAGAATCGCCGCCCACGCTGCGAACTTGCGCTGCACGATGCTTTGCCGCCGTGACTCCAGCAGCATGCCAATCTCGATGGTCTGGCTGGCGATGTCGCGGATCCCGACCAAGTCTTCCATCTGCCGCGTCACGTGGATCTGCACGTCGCGAAAGTAGGGGCGCATGTTCTTGTCGATGAACGGGAAACTCAGGCGCTGCAGCTCCTCGCTTATCTCCACCATCGGTGCCACATAGCGGCGCAGGCGCAGTATGTCGCGGCGCAGGCTGTGCAGGCGGCGAATGTCGTCTTCGAGCAACGAGCCGGTAAGCACGCTTTGCTCCAGCTCTTCGATCTCGCCATGGATGGCTTCGCTGACCGGTTGGTAGTTTTCGGTGACGAAGTCCAGCAGTGCGTAAAGCACGAAATCTTCGCCGTGCTCCAACAGCAAGGGGCGCGCCTCGCAGCGTTGGCGCACCAGGGCATAGGATTTGGAGTGGCCATTGCGGCAGGTAATGATGTAGCCGTTGCCGGCGAAGATGTGGGTTTCGATGAACTCCAGCTTGCCCTCATGGCGCACGGGCGAATAGGTGACGATGAACAGCGCGTCGCCGAAGGTCTCGAGCTTGGGCCGGCTGTGTTTCTCCAGTGCGTCTTCAATGGCCAGCTCGTGCAGGTTGAACTGGCACTGCAGGTTGGCCAGTTCTTCGGCATTGGGCTCTTCCAGGCCGATCCAGACGAAATGCCCAGGCTTGCGCGCCCACTCGCTGCCCTCGTCGATGCTGATGTTGGTGACTTTTCTGCCGGCGCTGTATACCGCCGATGCCACGACTCGACCCATGGTTATCCACTTGTCCGGTTGCACACGGGTTACAGCTTGGGCCGTATGGGCCTTGAGGGCAACCTAGCGTTTGGCCAGCTCGCCTTCCATGTGGTCGATGCACTGCTGCATCTGCCCGCGGCACTGCTCGATCAACGTTGGAATGTCTTGCTGGGTCAACCCTTCAGTGTTGATCGGCGGCAGTGAGCGCACGATCACTGTGCGGCGTCGCCAGCTGTTCAGGCCCAGGCGCCGCGCATAGCGGCTTACGCACACCGGCACGATTGGCACGCCCGCTTCGAGGGCCATGTGGAAGGCGCCTTTCTTGAACGCCAGCAATTGGTCTTCGGGGTTGCGCGTGCCTTCCGGGAAAATCCAGATCGAGGTGTCGTCACGCAGGATGCGCGTGGTCACCTGCATGGCCTTGCGGGCCTGGTAAGCGTTCTTGCGGTCAACCAGTACATTGCCGCCCAGCCAGAACAACTGCCCGAACAGCGGGATCCAGCCGAGGCTTTTCTTGCCGATGGCGACCGTGCGCCGGGGCACCACGTGGCCGAGGATGAACAGGTCGAAGTTGGACTGGTGGTTGGCAATGATCACGCAGCCGGGTGGCTGGTCCCACAGCGGGCCGACTTCGGCCTTGACCTTGATGCGCAGCAGCCAGGTGGCCGGCAGGCTGTAAAGGCGGGCGAAGATGCGGCTGTTGTCGCGGTTGAAGGGGCGCAGCAGGCCGATCAGCAGGCCTAAAACCCCGACCAGCAGGAAGTGCAGCGCCAGCAGGAGCATGCGAAGGCAGTAAAGCATGGTACGACTCACACCAGACAGTCGCGGTGCAGTGTACGGCTGTGCACTGGGTTGGGCAAACCTTGGGTTCGCCGTAATGGCCCTCCGGGCGGCGTACCGGCCAGAGGGCCTGCAGGGTCAACCGATCGGGTTCTGGTCCAGCGCGATTGCCTCATCCAGGGCATCGAGCAGGCCCTTGCGCACCTTCAGCTTGGTGTTCTTGTGCGCCAGCATGTTCAGCTTCTTCAATTCACGCGCAGCGGCCAGCGCGGTGTCGAGCAGCTGCTCGGCCGGCACCACCTTGTCGAGGAAGCCCGCTTGCATCGCGCCATGTGGGTCGAAGATTTCGGCATTGTTCACCGAGCGCTGGAATGCTGCGCGGCTCAGGCGGTCGCGGGCCAGCTCGATGCCGGCGTGGTGCATGGTCATGCCGATCTGCACTTCGTTCAGGCAGATCTTGTAAGGCCCCTCGACACCGATGCGGTAGTCGGCGGACAACAACAGGAAGGCGCCCTTGGCCACGGCGTTGCCGGGGCAGGCGACAATCACCGGGAACGGGTGAGAGAGCAGGCGCCGGGCCAGGGTGGAGCCGGCGGTGACCAGGCTGATGGCTTCCTTGGGGCCTGCGGTCATCACTTTAAGGTCATAGCCGCCGGACAGGATGCCCGGCTGGCCGGTGATGATGACCACGGCGCGGTCTTCCTTGGCGCGGTCCAGGGCGGCGTTGAAGGCAGTGATGACATCCGGCGAGATGGCGTTGACCTTGCCGTTGTTCAGGGTCAGGGTGGCGATGCCGTCTTCGGCGTGGTAGGTAATCAGCTCGCTCATGACAGAGTCCTTTAGGTGGCGTGGCGATGACGTTACCCAGCGCCGCGGGCCAGGTAAAGCAGCAAGGCTGACCAGCCAGTCAGCGACTGGCCCTCATGCCTTGCGCAATCAGGGCAGGGCGGCCGGGTGCGGTAAAAGCGCTGGCGAGATTGGCGGCTTTGCCTTGGCAGCCTCGGCTTTTCGGTGGTTTGGCTTAAATGCATGAAAAAACTGAAAAAAATGCTTGCCAAAGAAAAGGTCTTCTACTAAATTAGCGCGCCTCGACAGGCTGAATGGCTTGAAGAGAAACGGTGAAGTGTCCGAGTGGTCGAAGGAGCACGCCTGGAAAGTGTGTATACGAGAAATCGTATCAAGGGTTCAAATCCCTTCTTCACCGCCACATTCTACGAAGAGCCCCCAAGCTGAAAGGTTTGGGGGCTTTTTGTTTTTTACGGGCGCTTGGTGGGCGTGGCCTGTAATTGATCGACTACCTGAGCCCAGTCAAAAGGCAGAAGGTCGGCATATACAAGCCCTGCGTTACGGATCGCTTGTGCAAATGCGCGCTGTGTTGCGGCAGTCGCCAAGCTCATATGCGCATCCACGCCAACGTCAGATACCGTTCGCGCTACTTCCTCCATCTCTTCTGCGCGTCTGAAGCCATGTTCGGCGACCCGGCTGATGAGATAGTGCGCAAGTGTTCCGTCCCAGCCTGAGCCAGGAAAGCTTTCATGCAGTGAAGCGAGTACGAAATCCTCGGCGCCATATTGCCGCGCAGTGGCCATGCATTCTGTTGTCAACGCTTCAAGCCCTTTGATCATTATGCTGCGGCACATCTTGATGGAAGACGCCACACCAATGGTGTTTGCTACGGTTTGAACCTTCAAGCCGAGCCCCTTTAGCGCAGTTTCGAGTTCAAGTGCCCGAGGGCCGCCCAATAGCATGGGAGTTTTCAAGCGCTGTGGCGGCAGCGGTGCCATGACTGCCGCATCGACATAGTCCACACCATGGTGCGTTGCGGCTTGGTGCGCTGCTTTTTTTGTTGCTGGCGCCACAGAATTCAGATCCATGAAAACTTGCCCGGACCTGAGCTGTGGCATGAGGTGCAGGGCGACCTCAAGGGCGGCACCGGCGGTCACTGCAGACATGACCAGGTCGGCGCCGTCACTGGCATCGATAGCCGAAGCACAAAGCCTGACGCCACACGCCTGTGCCTTGGTCAACAGGGCGCCGCGACACGCTTCATCTTGCTGAAGCTTGTCATATACCTGCACATGGACACCCTGGCGGGCGATATCTTGGGCGAGTATCGCACCGGCCTCGCCAAAACCAATCAGCCCCAGCGTTTTGATGTACATCACGGGCTCCTCGTAATCGGTTGCCTGAAAAACGGCAACGTTCTGTTCGCAACGTTTCAGGAGAGAAAGAGGCTGTTTACTTGAATGCAAGCGAGTAGTTGAGGATCAAGCGGTTCTCGTCGATGCCACGGTTGATATCGCTTCGGTAAAGGGCGTTACGCCAGCGAATCGAAAGGCCTTTGAAGTGTGGAATCTCGTAGGTCACATCCACGTCGCGCTCCCACTCGCCGCCGCCGCCTCGCTTGTCCAGATGTGCCCCCTGGATGTAGCTGGTATAAAAGCTCAGCCCGTGCACACCCAGGTGACTGAAGTCATAGCCGTAGCGCAACTGCCAACTGCGCTCACCTGCTTCTGCGAAGTCGTGGTATTGAACGTAGTTGGGCAAATACGGGTTATTGATGTAGGGGAAGCCAGTGTCACCTTCCATATGCTGATAGGTGGCAAGCATGCTGTGGCCATTGTCGAGTGTGTAACTGACCAGGGCGGTGTAAGCCTCGTTGTCAACACGACCGGCCTTGGCATTGCCTGCTTCATGGCTGAAGAAAGCCCGCAGGTCCAACTCGAGCCACCCACGGCCAAGCTTTCGGCGCTGGGTCGCGCCGAGAAAGTGCTGCGCGTAAACGTCCTCGAGGCCACCGTGGTAGTAACTGAACGTCAGTGTTGGGTCGGGTTTGTAGCTCGCGCCAGCGTACCGGAAGTGATCACCCACGCCGGCGGTTGAGTAACGGCCGTTTTTTGCCGCCAGCATGATGTGTTGTTGGTCGGTGGAGTCGGGGCTGGTTGTGCGGTTGAATTGGGCCAGGTTGACGGTCAGCCCGTCAATTTCGCTGGAACTGATCTGCGTCCCTTGGAAGGACTGCGGGAAAAGCCGGCTACCATTGAATTGCAAAACCGGTACCTTGGGGAGCGCGATGCCGTAGCGCAGTTCAGTCCTCGATACTTTGACTTTCGCTGCTAAACCGCCCTTGGAGTACTCTTCAACCGCCTCTCCCGATGCAGTAGTTGGCAGAAGCCCGCTTCCCGTCCGATCTGCACTGGAGTCGAGACGGACGCCGAGATAGCCCAATGCATCCAGGCCAACGCCGATATCTCCTTGGGTAAATCCAGATTCATAGTTGAGCAGAAATCCCTGAGCCCATTCTTCCCGCTTTGATACACCCGTACCGTCGCGAAAGTCTGCGTTGTAATAGAAATTGCGGATATCCAGGCGTACCTTGCTGTCTTCGATAAAGCTGGCGGCCAGCAGGGGTGTGACACACGTCATCCCCGCCAGCGTTACGGCGTAGCGCAGTTTGGAATTCATTATTGTTTTCTCCAGGGCGCAGCAATCCACGGCCCTGTCGGCAGGGCCGTGGAGGTCAAGCAGTGGGGATCAGTGTTTGGTGGGGTGCAGTTGCTGGTTCAGCTTGCCGCGATCCAGTTCTTTTTCCCAGGCGGATACCACCAGTGCTGCGACACCATTCCCGACGAGGTTGGTCATCGCCAAGCCAGTGCCCATAAAGCGGTGGATGCCCAGGATCAGCACCATTCCCGCAACGGGCACAACGGGCACGACGAGCAAGGTACTGGTCAACATCACGAACGCAGCCCCCGAAACCCCGCTGGCACCTTTTGAACTCAGCATGGCAACAATGATCAAGGTCAGTTGCTGCCCCCACGTAAGTTCAATGTCGAGCGCTTGAGCAATGAACAGAACAGCCATGGTCAAATAGATGTTGGTGCCGTCCAGGTTGAAGGAATAGCCGGTGGGTATCACCAGGCCGACGACCGATTTCGAACAACCGAGTCGTTCCATCTTCTCCATGATTTGGGGGAGCACAACTTCAGATGAGCTGGTGCCCAGTACAATCAGTAGTTCATCCTTGATATACGAGACGAACCGCAGGATGCTGAACCCGCAAAGCCTTGCAACGAAGCCCAACACCAGCACGATGAAGAATATGCAAAGCACGTAGAAGCTTGCGATCAATTTGAGCAGCGGCAGCAGCGATGCGGCGCCATATGTGCCAACGGTAAACGCGATTGCACCAAAGGCGCCGACTGCTGAAAACTTGGCGATGATATGGACAATACCGAAGAACACGCCCGAAACGCCTTCGATCATGGTGTACACCGGCTTACCTTTATCCCCCATCGCGGACAAGGCACAGCCAAAAAGTACTGAAATCAGCAGAATGCACAGGATGTTGCCATCTGCCAGCGCTGAGACGAACGTATTCGGGATGATACTCATCAGGAATTCGACGATACCCAGGTGCTGCGCTTTCTCAGCAAAACCTGTCACTGCAGAGGCATCCAGTGAATCAGGGTTTACGTGAAACCCGGCGCCTGGGTTGAACAGGTGGCCGCCGAGTAACCCTATGACCAGCGAGACGGTGGAAATTATCTCGAAGTAAAGCAGTGCCTTGCCTCCCACACGACCGACCTTTTTCAGGTCTTGCATGCCCGCGATGCCGGTCACTACGGTACAGAACACCACAGGGCCGATGATCATCTTGATAAGCTTGATGAACGCATCACCCAATGGTTTTAGTGAGGCGGCGAAATCTGGCCAGAAATGTCCGACGAGCCCACCCAAGACAATCCCCAGCAAAACCTGGAAATACATCGCTTTATAGAAGGGCTGTCGTGTGCGGGCCGCGGGCTTCAGTTGCGCGGCAGGGTGCGTCGCTTCGGTCGAAGTGTTCATATCGATTCCACTACCTGATTGTTTTTGGAGTTGGTGTGGTCGAGCGCTGAAATCAGCGTCCGTAAAGCTTCAGGGGGTTGTCGATCAGTAGCTTCTGACGTGTCGCTGGGTCCGGGCAGAAGCGGTACATCAGATCGACAAGCCCCCCGTCATTGGGCATGTCCTTGCTGATGTTTGGATGAGGCCAGTCAGTACCCCAGAGCACACGCTCCGGCGCCGTCTCGATAAGCGACATGGCGAAGGGGATAGCATCATCAAAGGGTTTGCGCCCCGCTGAGACCCTTTCGGCGCCACAGACCTTCACCCATGCCAGCGGATTGTCCATCAGCTCAAGCAACGTCCGAAACGGCGCTTGATCGAGGCCGTCCTGAGCCTTGATGCGGCCCATGTGGTCTATTACGAACGGCACCTGGATACGTGCCAAGCGATCGGCATAGGTGACGATGTCCTGAGCATCCAGGTGAAGTACCACATGCCAGCCCAAGGGTTGGATACGTTCCAGTGCCTGGTCGAAAATGGCAAGGTCGGGCGCACCGCCCAGGTGAGCGACGAAATTGAACCGTACTCCCCGAACCCCGCAGGCGTCCATCCGCGCCAACGCCTCGTCAGTCTCGCTGCCGTCGATGATTGCTACGCCTCGATAGCGCCCGGCACTGCGGCCAATTGCATCTAGCATCGCGCGGTTGTCTGAGCCGTGGCAGCTGGCCTGAACAATAACGCCGCGTTCGAAGCCAAGGTGGTCATGAAGTTCGACAAGCTGCGCGAATGCGGCGTCTGGTGGGGTGTAGCTGCGGTCTTCGGCGTAGGGGAATTGCGCCGCTGGCCCAAATACATGGCAGTGAGCATCCCACGAACCAACAGGCAGGGCCTCAACAGGCTTGGTGGGGAATAGGTCGGGTGGCAGGCAGCTTTTCATGGCACGTCTCTATTGGCTGTCGTGGGTAAGTTCTCAGCCATCTTGACGCTCAAGGAGCCATGCAACAATCGACAAGCCCCACTAGCAGTTATGTGGTTTTTGCATGGCTTGATCGCGCATTTGATGTTTGACCACGGCCAAGGTCATCGAAGCCAGGCGTGTCAATGGTCTCTGATTGGTTGTGGCGACGAACAGGTGGGTATTGATAGTGGGCTCGACGATTGGGGCCGCTTGCAAGCCTGGGGGCACATAGGAGCCACTGAGTGCCATTCGTGACAGAACGGCAAAGCCGGCGCCCGCGGCGACCAGGTCTATCAAAGAGGGAATGCCGTCTATTTCCATGTGTACGTTGAGTTCTACATGATGCCGTGCAGCTTCCGATTCGAGCAGCCGCCTGAGGGAGTGCGGCTGGCTGGGTATGATCAGTGGGTAGTCACCGAGGGTGGCTAGCGGCACCTCTGGCGCGAGGCTTGCCCCGGCAGCACCAATCAACCAAAGGGGTTCGGATTGAAGGGGCTCAAAATGGAGTTGCGCGTTTTGCGCGGGGTTGTACAGCAGCGCAAAATCCAGGCGGCCCAACAGCAGCCACTCCCTCATGGAGTGGGACAAGCCTTCCTTGATGCCCAGCGAGCACCCGGGAAACGCCTTTTGAAACGCTGTGACAATACCAACGGTATGGCGCCGCGCAATACTAGGGGGGAGGCCGATCACCACCTTGCCAGTCAATGAGTCACGCTGTTCTTGCAAATCCTCGCGGGCGACTTGTACTTGACGCAAGATGCCCTGGCCATGCTCGAAAAGCCGGGTGCCAGCAGGGGTAAGGGTGACGCCTCTACCGTTGCGCAGTAACAGGTGTTGCCCAAGCTCCAGCTCCAACTGGCGCACTTGACGGCTTACGACCGACTGGGACAGGTTCAGTGTCGCCGCCGCCCTGGTGAAGCCACCAAATTCAGCGACGCGTACAAAGCACTCCAGTTGCTTGAGATCCACCCGATACGCCCCCGCATCCAAAACATTATTCTGTTGGATTCATCTTGATTTGCGAAGGGCGAATCTGTTGATCACAGCCATGGGCGGGTGAGTAATGCGTGCTCACCAAGCGGAAGATCCCGCTTTCTGACATACGCCGCCAACGGTGTCTAGAAACTCACCGAAGCCGACACCCGTGCCGTCCGCGGCGCGCCCTGGAACAGGTAGTTGTCCCCCAGGTAATCCCCCACATCCCGCCAGTAGCGTTTGTCGAACACGTTATCCACGGTCAGGCGCAGCACCGTGTCATAGCCGCCGATACGCGTGCGATAGCGGCTACCCACGTCAAACACGGTATAGCCGCCCACCTGCACATTCCCCGCCTGGCTCGCATACTTGCTGGCGCTGTAACGTGCCCCGCCCAGCAGGGCCAGGCCCGGCACCGGCAGGCTGTAGTCGGCTTGCAGGGCTGCGCGCAGGCGCGGCACGTTGATCGCCTGATGGTCTTCGTAGGCATCGGTACCGCTGTTCTTCACGCGCGCGCGAATCGCTGCGGCGCTGGCCTGGATTTGCAGGTTCGAGGTCACCCAGCCGCTGGCGCCCAGTTCCAGGCCGATGTTCTTCTGCTGGCCCTGCTGCACGTAGGTGAAGGTGGCGTCGCCTTCAGGGCGGGCGTATTGATAGGCCTGGCGGATCTGGAACAGCGCGGCGCTGAAACTCATGCCCTGCCAGTCGCGTTTGATGCCCAGCTCAAGCTGATGCGACAGGGTAGGGGCGAGGATTTCTGCCGCGTTGCTGGCGTACCATGGCGCGGTACCCCCTGCGGACAGGCCCTTGGAGTAGCTGGCATACACGGTGGTGTCCTGGCGCGGCTTGTAGATCAGCGCGGCATTGGGCAGCAACTGGTATTGCCGGGTATGGCGCCCGGCCAGGCCGGTTTCGTCCCAGGTCTTTTCGTCCAGGCGTACTTCGCGGGCGCCGAGCACGGCCTGCCACTGCTCGCTGAAGGTGATGCGGTCGTTGACGAACAGGCCGTACTGGCGGCTGTCCAGGCGCCGCTCGCTGGCACCGACCGGCAGGTCGGAGGGCGCTACGGCGGGTGCGCCGGTGTAGATGTTGCCGCTACCGACCAGTTGGTTGTAGTAGGGGCGCTGATCCAGCGTGCGGCGTTGTGCGCTGGCACCCACCGTCAGCTCATGGCTCACGCCGAGCACGTCGAAGTGGCCGTCGAGCATCGCTTGCGCTTCATCGGTGCGGCGGGTGTCGTCAGGGCTGCGGAAGTCGTAGATGTCGTAGTCGCCCTCTGGGCTGAAGTGCGACTGCCAGCCGCCTTCGCTGCCCCAGGCGAACGAGCTGTAGTCATCGATCACCACTTTGCTGCGCGAGGCGCTGAGGGTGCCGCTCCAGGTATCGTTGAAGCGGTACTGGAAACGCCCGCCCAGGTTCAGTGAATCGGTCTGTACCGGCTTGGCCCAGTGCTGGTAGGCCAGGCGGTCATCCGGGTCGATGCCGTGCGGTACTTCGCTGCCGCCAAGCAGTTGATAGCCCGGTACCGAGCGCTGTTCGCGGTGCTGGTACTCGGCATCGAGCTGCAAGGTGGCATCGGGGTTTATCTGCCAGTCGAACGCCAGCGAGGCAAAGTCGCGCTTGCCATCGGCATGGTCGACGTACGAGCGGATATCTTCGTGGGCGAGGTTGGCGCGCAGGCCGAACTGCCGCTCACTGCCAAACCAGCCGCCCAGGTCGGTGGCCAGGTAGCGCTCGCCTTGTTCGTTGGTCGATACCGTTACGCTGCGCACATCCTCGGCGCGCTTGGTCACGTAATTGATCAGCCCGCCAGGCGCCGACACGCCACTGTGCAGGCCCGACAGGCCCTTGAGCAGTTCGACTTGCTGCTTGTTCTCCAGCGCCACGTTCTGCTCGCCGGCGATGGTCTGGCCATTGATGCGGTAGCTGCTGGCGGCATTGAGTTCGAAGCCGCGCACGTTGAAGTTTTCGTAATAGCCGATCGGGGCGTAGCTTTCGCCGACCGAGGCATCGCTTTGCAGCACTTCGCTGAGCTTGCGTACCTGGCGGTCTTCGATCAGTTGCTGGTTGAAAACACTGACTGATGCCGGGGTATCGAGCAGGGGGGCTGCCTGAAACCCGCCTGCCGCGGCTTCGGTTACCTGATAGCCGTCGTTGCCGTAGGTGTCGGAAACCTGCACCGGGGCGAGGGTGACACTGTCTTGAGCCAAACCGTGGGGGCTGTGCAGGGCCAGGCCCAGGCTGAGCAGGCTCAGGGGCAGGCGGGGGTGTGGCAGGGGCATGCTGGGGTCCTTGAGCGGTG
Source organism: Pseudomonas sp. BNK-30 (assembly GCF_047456185.1). Taxonomy (NCBI): domain Bacteria; kingdom Pseudomonadati; phylum Pseudomonadota; class Gammaproteobacteria; order Pseudomonadales; family Pseudomonadaceae; genus Pseudomonas; species Pseudomonas sp. BNK-30. Next base: position 3,188,139 of record NZ_CP179904.1, on the reverse strand, counting down.
AGCACACGCGGGCCCATTCGCGGGTAAGCCCGCGAATGGGCCCGTGCAGTCAAAAAACGCTCATGTTATCAGGCGCGTATCACCCCGTACGCCTGAAGTTGTTCATTCCCCTGCAGGCGGGTGCCGATGCTGGCGCCAGCTGTCGTCGATCTTGGACCAGGTCTTGCCATCGGTACTGGCCATCAGCTTGCGGCCGTCCTTGAACGTCGCAAGGAAGGTGGCTTCTTCCTCCTTGCCGCCGAGCCATAGCCCGGCCAGCAAGCCCACCGGGCCGGCCACCAGGGCGCCGGCCATGCCCCAGCCGAGCGCGGTACCCAGGCTGCGATTGGATTCCAGGCTGGCCAGGCGCAGGTCGCTGATGCGGGCAAGGGAAATCCGCTCGCCAGGCGAGGGGCTGCGCGGGGTCTTGAGTGTGAGCGATCCATTGCGATACTCGCCTTCACCTTGCAAGAAATCGCCGGATTGCACCGTGAGCCTTGTCATTGAGTCGTCCTGTCAGTAAAGGGGCTTTGATCAATCCCTACTGAAGCGCTGGCGCGACGGGCAAGTCAACGAGCAGGCGACGGAGGGTTGCGGTGTCATGCCGCACAGGCCTTCACGGCGCGCTTGCGCTTATGCTCGGCCCAACCCCACACCAGCAGCGCCAGCGCCCCTATCAACAGGCCGGCCGTCACGATGCCCATCCAGCCCTGGTACTGGAACAACTGTGTGCCCAGCAAGGAGCCTAGTGCCCCGCCGATGAAATAACAGGTGATGTAACCGGCATTGAGGCGGGTACGGGCTTCGGGCCGCAAGGCGATGACCGCATTCTGGTTGCTCACGTGCACCAGTTGCACGGCCAGGTCCAGCACCAGCACCCCGAGCAGCAAGGCCGGCAGGGAGCTTTCGGCGAAACCTAGCGGTACCCACGACAGCAACAGCGCAACAAGGCCCACTGTGGTGCCCAGCGAGCCTCTGCCGCGGTCAGCCAGGCGGCCGGCCCAGTTGGCCGAAAGTGCACCTGCCGCGCCGGCAAGGCCGAACAGGCCGATAACCGCGTCGGAGTAGTGGTAGGGCTCACGCGCCAGCAGAAACGCCAGCGGTGTCCAGAACAGCCCGAACAGGCTGAACGCCAGCAACCCCAGCAGCGAGCGCAGGCGCAGCACTGGCTCCTCGATGAACAGGCGGAATACAGAGCCGATCAGTGCGGGGTATTTCAGCCCGGCATGGCTGTGGTGCTGTGGCAGGCTGCGGTACAGGGCAAAGGCGGTGACAGCCATCAGCACCGCGGCCAACACATAGATGCTGCGCCAGCCACCCAGCTCGGCCATGAAGCCGGCAGCGGTGCGCGCCAGCAGTATGCCCAGCAGCAAGCCGCTCATCAGCGTACCCACCGCGCGCCCGCGCTGATGCGGCTCGCTCAGGGTGGCGGCCATGGGCACGAGGATCTGCGCCACCACCGAGAACAGCCCGGTGAGCGCGGTCCCCAGGATCAGCCAAGGCAAGCTGGGGGCGCAGGCGCTGATCACCAGGCCCAAGGTGGAAATGACCGACATGATCACGATCAGGCGGCGCTGCTCGAACAGGTCGCCCAAAGGCGCCAGCAGCAGAAGGCCCGCGCCGTAGCTGAGTTGCGCGGCGATGACGATGCTGCCGGCGCTGGCGGTGCTCAGGCCGAACTGTTCGGCGATGCTGTGCAGCAGTGGCTGCGCGTAGTAGTTGCTGGCCACGGCCAGGCCGGTGGCGGTGGCCATCAGCAGGATCAGGGCGCGGCTCAAGGTTGGGGTGTTCATCAATATCTCGGTGCGGGCAAGGTCAGTGGCGTTCAGTATCTGGGCGGCTCAGGCTGGACGCCAGCGTGCAAACATTTCGATCAGGCTGCAAAGCCGCCGTCGGCGGTAAGGCTCGCTCCGGTGATGTAACCCGCCTCCGGCCCCGCCAGGTACGCCACGAAGCTGGCAATTTCATCTACCTGCCCATAGCGCCCGATTGCCATCAAGGGGATCAGGCTTTCGGCAAACTCACCGCTGGCCGGGTTCATGTCGGTATCCACCGGCCCTGGCTGCACGTTGTTCACGGTGATGCCCTGTGGCCCCAAATCGCGTGCCATGCCTTTGGTAAGGCCGACCAATGCCGACTTGCTCATGGCATACGGTGCGCCGCCAGCAAACGGCATGCGCTCGGCATTGGTGCTGCCGATGTTGATGATGCGCCCGCCCTGGCCCATGTAGCGGGCGGCGGCCTGGCTGGCGACGAACACGCTGCGCACGTTGATGGCCAAGGTGCGGTCGAAGTCTGCCAGGTCGAATTCGGTTAGCGGCGCCACGGCCAGTACGCCTGCATTGTTGACCAGGATATCGAGGCGGCCGAAGGCTTTTACGGTGTCGTCCACTGCCAGTTGCACCGCGGCGGCGTCGGCGCTGTCTGCGCGCAGGGCCAATGCCTGGCCGCCGGCGGCTATGACCTGTGCCACCAGGTCGTTGGCCGGGCCTTCGGAGTTTGCGTAGGTGAAGGCAACCTGGGCGCCATCACGGGCCAGGCGGCGGACGATGGCGGCACCGATGCCGCGTGAACCGCCCTGGACCAGGGCCACTTTGCCTTCGAGGGTAAGTTGCTGGGACATGCTGATCTCCTGCTGCAAGCAAGGCCGAATGCCTTGGATGGGCGTAGTATCGACCGATGATTACCTGCTGATAAGATGGCAATCACTATTGGCAGAGTAAACCTTTGGTTGGTAATCATGGCCATGGAGTCGTTCAACGCCCTTGAATGTTTTATCCGCAGCGCCGAAGTGGGCAGCTTCGCCGAAGCGGCCCGCCGTTTGAGCATTACCCCTGCGGCGGTGGGCAAGCATGTCGCCCAGCTTGAAGCGCGCCTGGGTGTGCGGCTGTTCCAGCGTAGTACCCGCAAGCTGACCTTGACCGAAGCCGGGCAGCGTTTTTTAGGCGAAGTCAGTGACAGCTTTCGTACCATCCAGTACGCCGTGGCCAACCTGGCCAGCGCCGAAGGCCAGCCGGCCGGGCTGTTGCGGGTGAGCATGGGGACGGTATTCGGCAGGCTGTACGTATTGCCGCTGCTGGGTGAATTCTTGCGGCGCTACCCGGCGATCACCCCGGACTGGCATTTCGACAACCGTCAGGTAGACCTGATCGGCCAAGGTTTCGATGCGGCGATTGGCGGCGGGTTCGAGCTACCGCTGGGGGTGGTGGCGCGCCGGCTGACCCCTGCGCATCGGGTGTTGGTGGCAGCTCCTGGGTACTTGAGCCAGCACCCGGTCATTGAAGACCCGCAGGTGCTGGGCCACCATGCCGGCATCTTGATTCGCTCACCGCAGACCGGCCGTGTGCGGTCGTGGCCGTTGACCAGCCGTTGGCAGGCGCAGCAGCCACTGCTATTGCGCCAGGCGATGACCATGAGCGACTCCGATGCAGCGTGCGCCGTAGCCCAGCAGGGGCTAGGCATTGCATTGGTCAGCCTGCCGTTTGCCGTGCCTTACCTGCAGGCGGGCCAACTGCAAAGGGTGTTGCCGGACTGGTATGTGGATGATGGGCATATCAGCCTGTATTACGCCGAGCACAAGCTTCTGCCGGGCAAGACCCGGGCGTTCATCGAGTTCGTGCAGGAGCAGTTCGCTCATGGCGGGTTGGCGCGCAAATTCGATGCGCTTGCCGGTTAGTCGGTCGCTGGCAGGGCCGGCCTCATCGCCGGCAAGCCGGCTCCCACTGGTTTGCGCTGAGCTTGAGAGCAGCGGGGTACCTGTGGGAGATTCTATGGTTATCAGCAAGCCATTTTCGCGCCTTTGGTGACCTATTCGTCCTGATTTTTCATCAGGGCGAATGCCGCTCGTGCGAACTTTCTAGCCAGGATTACCTTTGCGGGGCTTTCCTTTGAGTCTTGCATCGGATTTACCGGCCCTATCGCCGGCAAGCCGGCTCCCACAGGGAACGCGCAGTTCTTGAGGTCTGCACTGTACTTGTGAGCCGGCTTGCCGGCGATGGGGCCGGTTCAGGCAACCTCGATAATGAAGAACAGCTGGGCCCCAAGGCTAACCTCATCATCGACCTTTTTACCGATCAGTTGCTGGCCTAGCGGTGAGCGCGGGGTAATGACCGTCACCAGTGCGTTTCCCTCGCCAATCTTCAACCCGGCCGCTTCCGGCCCCAGGAACACCTGCCGCTGAGCCCCCGCTTCATCTTCCAGAATCACCAGGCTGCCGATCTGTATCCCCCGCACGGGGTCATAGTGGCGCAGCACCAGTTGCTGGTAGATCAGCAGTGCCTGGCGAATCTCGGCCGTGCGCCGTGCCTGGCCGGTGGCCAGGTACGAGGCCTCCAGGCCAAGGGTGTCGTACTTGTTTTCGGCGATGTTTTCTTCGGCGGTGGCGGTTTCGTAGGCGGTTTGCGCGGCGCGGCGCAATACTTCCATGTCGGTTTCCAGGGCTTCAACGATACGCGTGAGCAGGGCGGCCTTGTTCATGATCAGTAACAGAACTCCAGCACGTTGGCCTGGCTCTTTTCGGTCGGCGCAGTGCGGTTCTGCGACAGCCAGAACTGGCACTTGGGGCTGTTGAGGTTGCGTGGGTTGCCTTGCGCGGCCTCGGCCGCCTGCTGCAGCTCCTGCTTGTGCAGGATGGCCTTGTAGCGCTCGAACATCTCGTTTTGCGCATCAACCGGTTGCGCCGGCGGGGCCGCGGGCCGGGCAAGGGCGGGGGCGACGGCCTGGGCCACCGGCTGTACCTGCTCGGGCCACAGGTGTACGGCCAGCCACAGGCTCAGCGCGATGGCCACGGCACCGAGCCACAGGCCCAATGCCACACAAAGGGTCAGTTGCACAGGCTTGAGGGTTATTTGCAGTTCACGGTGGCGGGGCATGGTGGCCTCCTGGCAGGCGTTTTGAGGGCCATTGTCGCATGGCATCAGGCGGTTTTTCAGCGTTGGTGCTTTTGTCGGCGACAATTTAACCGCAGAATTCGTGATTTTGCGCAGGGCGAGGGCAGGGCACATGAACGTCACCTGGGACATTTTCTGCAGTGTCGTGGACAACTACGGTGATATCGGCGTGACCTGGCGCCTGGCCCGGCAGCTGGTGGCCGAGCACGGGCTGGCGGTGCGGCTGTGGGTGGACGACCTGGAGGCTTTCGTGCCCCTGTGCCCAGGCGCCGACGCCGGCGCCGCGCGGCAATGGCAGCAGGGCGTCGAAGTGCGCGCCTGGCCTGGCCAGTGGCAGCCGGTCGAGCCCGCCGATGTGGTGATTGGTGCCTTTGCCTGCCAGTTGCCCGCACAGTACGTCGAAGCGATGCGTGCCCGTTCCACGCCGATCCTTTGGCTCAACCTCGACTACCTCAGTGCCGAAGACTGGGTGGAGGGCTGCCACGGCTTGCCGTCGCCGCAGCCCAATGGCCTGCGCAAGGTGTTTTTCTTCCCGGGCTTTACCGAGAAGACTGGCGGGTTGCTGCGCGAGGCTTCGTTGCTGGCGCAGCGGCAGGCTTTCGAGCAATCTGCACAGGCGCGAGCCGCCTTCCTGCAAGGGCTGGGTGTAGACGTGCAGGCCGAGGCGCAACTGGTCTCGCTGTTCGCCTATGAAAACCCGCAACTGGGCAGCTGGCTCGATGCATTGGCCACCGACACCTGCGCCACCCATCTGCTGGTGCCGCAAGGCCGTATTCTCCCGGACCTGGCCAATTGGCTGGGCGAGCCGGGGCTCAAGGTCGGCGACGTGTTCCAGCGGGGGGCGCTGAGGGTGCAGATCTTGCCGTTCGTCAGCCAGGACGACTATGACCGCCTGCTGTGGAGCTGCGATTTCAATGCCGTGCGCGGCGAAGACTCGTTCGTGCGTGCGCAGTGGGCCGGCCGGCCGATGCTCTGGCACATCTACGTGCAAGAGGAAAACGCCCACTGGGAAAAGCTCGACGCGTTCCTGCACCTTTATCGACAGGGCCTGTCGGACGCTGCCGGCGAGGCAATGGTGGCATTGTGGCGCGCCTGGAACATGAACCACGATATGCACCAAGCCTGGCGAGGGGCCCGTAAACACTGGCCGGAACTGCAGCGGCATGCCCGTGAGTGGGCGGCGCGCCAAGCCGCTCGGCCGGACCTCGCCAAGGCGCTGGTACAGTTTTACCGAAATTGGCTATGATATGCGGCCTCGATTTTTATAAATCCATCCAGATTCGGATACTTCGTAATGAAAACTGGTAAAGAACTGAAACCCGGTACCGTACTGCGGATCGACAACGACCCGTGGCTGGTTCAGAAAGCCGAGTTCACCAAATCGGGTCGCAACAGCGCGATCATGAAGACCAAGCTGAAAAACCTGCTGACCGGCTACAAGACCGAAACCGTTTACGGTGCGGACGACAAGCTGGACGACGTGATCCTGGATCGCAAAGAAGCGACCCTGTCGTTCATCAGCGGTGACTCGTACACCTTCATGGACACCACCGACTACACCATGTACGAACTGAACGCCGAAGACATCGACGCCGTTCTGCCGTACATCGAAGAAGGCATGGAAGACATCTGCGAAGCCGTCTTCTTCGAAGGCCGTCTGGTATCGGTCGAGCTGCCGACCACCATCAGCCGTCAGGTTGTCTACACCGAGAACGCTGCGCGTGGCGACACCTCGGGCAAGGTCATGAAGCCTGCCAAGCTGAAGAACGGTACCGAGATCCAGGTTGCCGACTTCATCCAGATCGACGAGTGGATCGACATCGACACTCGCGACAACAGCTTCAAGGGCCGTTCCAAGAAGTAATTCTTCTTGTGATGTGCACAAAAAACCCGGCCTCGGCCGGGTTTTTTTGTGCCTGTGTTCAGACCGTTACATGCAGCCTTACATCCACATTGCCGCGGGTAGCGTTGGAATAAGGGCACACCTGGTGCGCCTTCTCCACCAGCCCTTCGGCTTCGGCCTGGGCAAGGCCCGGCAGGTTGATGTGCAGGTCGATATCCAGGCCGAAGCCACCGGGGATCTGGCCAATGCCCACCTTGGCGGTGATCGAAGCGTCGCCAGGCAGTTGCTTTTTCTCCTGGCCGGCGACGAATTTCAGTGCGCCGATGAAGCAGGCCGAATAGCCAGCCGCGAACATCTGCTCAGGGTTGGTGCCGTCACCGCCCGCGCCGCCCAGCTCCTTGGGGGTGCTCAGCTTGACTTCCAGCTTGCCGTCGCTGGAGCGGGATTTACCGTCGCGACCGCCAGTGGAGGTGGCTTCTGCGATGTACAGCGGAGTGACCTTGTGCATATTGAGCCTCGCTAGTGTGCTGTGCGCCCCGTGTGTGCCGGGTGCATCGGGTGGGTACGGGGTTTAAATTAGCGCGCAATTAGTTAGTGCGCAAGATAAATCTTCACCGCTCGTCCGAACGGGCATTGCACAGCATAGCCGTCAGAGGTTCTTTTGCAGGCTGTCGCGCAACTCCAGCAGGTCTGCCTGTAGTTGTTGCAGGCGCTCCAGGCTGCGGCCGCTGGCCTTGAGAATGCACTGTGGCACCTCTTTGGCCTGCTGCTGAAGGGCGCGCCCCTTGTCGGTCAGTTGCACCAGCACCACCCGTTCATCCTCACGGCTACGGGTTCGCTTGAGCAGGCCTTCGCTTTCCAGCCGCTTGAGCAAGGGAGTGAGGGAGCCTGGGTCGGTGAGCAGGTGCTGGCTGATCTCGCCCACGGTCAGGCCGTCCTGTTCCCACAGTACGAGCATGGCCAGGTACTGCGGGTAGGTAAGGCCCAATGCCTGAAGCAGGGGCTTGTAGACCTTGGTCATCAGCAACGAGGTGGAGTGCAGGGCAAAGCAGACCTGGTTGTCCAGCAGCAGCTCGTCGCAAGAAGCTTGGGTGTCGGCGTTCATGCAGGTCCTTGAATGTGATCAATGGAGAAATCTAGCACGCTGAAGGTTTGCGCGCTCATTGCCATCGCAGCTCACTTCGCAGTGCCATGTCCCAAGGAGGGATCGGGCTGAAGCGGCTCTTGAGGAATTCGAGCAGCAAGCGGCTGCGAGAGTTCGTTTCATGTGCCAGGCGTAGCGCATAAATACCGCTGGTCTCTGCAGCGGGCAGGCCGTTGTCGCAAAAAAGTGGTACCAGTTCGCCACGCAGCAGGTAGTCGCTGATCAGCCAGGTAGGCAGGTGCGCAACGCCCAGGCCGGCAAGCGCGCCGAACAGCAGGGTTTCAGCATTGTTGGCGGCCATGCGCATCCGCGAGGGCCGGTACAGCCGTGATTGCCCATCGACGTTGAAGCGCCAGGCGAACGGCGGTGCCAGGCCGTCCCAGTCCAGCCCGTCGTGATCGGGCAGTTCGCTGGGGCAGGCGGGTATGCCGCGGCTGGCCAGGTAGGCGGGGCTGGCGCAAGCGACGCGGACCATGTAGGCCAGCGGTGTGGCGACCAGGCGGGTATCGGCCAGAGGGCCCGCACGCAGCACCAGGTCGACCTCGCCCAGGTGGCTGCCGTGCAGGTCGACGAAGCTGTCGATCAGCCGCAGGTGCACATCAAGGCCTGGGTAGGCCACCAGGAAGTCGGCAATGGCCGGGGCCAGGTGGCGGCGGCCGAAGGCGGCAGGGGCGTCGATACGGATCAAGCCCTCCGGAGCACTGCTCAGTGATACGGCCTCGGCGCGGGCCAGGCGCAGTTCCTCGATGATGCGCCGGGCGCGCTCGGCGAAGGCGTTGCCTGCAGGCGTGGCACGCACCGCATGGGTGCTGCGGGTGAACAGGCGGCTGCCCACGGCGCTCTCGAGGCTGTCGATGCGCCGGGCGACGGCGGAGGGGGTGAGTGGATGGCGCCGGGCGGCAGCGGAAAAACTGCCAGTCTCCAGCACATCGAGGAACAGGCTCAGTTGGTCGGTCAGGGTGTCAGGGCTCATGGCTGCCTTGCTTTTGCATTAAACGCACAGCCATTGTGCGTTGCTGTGCGTTTCCCCGCCAGAGGGTAATCGTTAGCATGCTCGCATTGTTAACGCAGGCGGATGAGGCCCTGATGATCGAGTGGTTGTTGTATATCATGCTGGGCGCAGCCTTGGGCACCATGGGTGGGTTGTTCGGCATTGGCGGCGGGTTGATCGCCATCCCGGCGCTGGGTGTGCTGTTCGGGCTCGATCAGCAATTGGCCCAAGGCACGGCCTTGGTGATGGTGGTGCCGAACGTGCTGCTGGCGCTGTGGCGTTATCACCAGCGCAACCGCATCGAGTTGCGCCATGCCTTGCCGTTGTCGGTGTGCAGCTTGGTGTTCGCCTGGTTGGGCTCGATCTGGGCAGTGGGTGTCGATGCGCAGGCCATGCGCCTGGGCTTCGTCGGCTTTCTGGTGGCGCTGGCCCTGTGGAACGTGGCGCGTCTGTTTATCAAGGCAGCTCCGGCAAGCCCGGAGCTGCGCCATCCCTGGCCCTGGCTGGGAGTGTTGGGCTGCTTCAGTGGAACCATGGGCGGTTTGTTCGGGGTGGGCGGCGCGGTGGTGGCCACGCCGATCCTGACCAGCGTGTTCGGCGCCACGCAGGTGGTGGCGCAAGGGCTGTCGCTGGCGCTGGCGGCGCCGAGCACCATGGTGACCTTGCTGACCTATGGCGTGCACCACAGTGTCGACTGGGGTGTGGGGATACCGTTGGCGGTAGGCGGCCTGCTGAGTATCAGCTGGGGAGTGCGGCTGGCCCATGCGCTGCCGGAAAAGGTGCTGCGCGGCATGTTTTGTGTGTTTTTGGTGGTGTGCGCGGTGATGCTGGGCTTTGAGCTTTAGGGTGTGGCGTATGGCACAGCCATTACTGGAAGCCTTCGATGATGTAGTCAGCCATGCAATCGGTGATCGGTGACTGGCTTTGTGCATTGCGCAGCAGCATCACATTGGCCACCGGCAGCTCTGGCAAGCCGTCCTGCTCGCCCAGGATGCGGATATTGCCGCCAATCAGGCTCTGCAACTGCGCCGTCACTGCCAGCCCCGCCGTGACGATGGCGAAGATCGCCGCCAGGCTCGGGCTGGTGTAGGCGATGCGGTAGTCGATGCCTTGGGCCTCCAGGGCATTGCAGGTCCAGGCGCGGCAGAAGCAGTCGGTGTTGAACAGTGCGAGCGGCATGGGCCGTTGCTCCTGTGGGCAAAAGCTTTCGGCGGCGGCCCACACCAGGCGTTCCTGGCGCAGCAACTGGCCAACCTCGTTGCCGGGCTCGCGGGTGACGATGGTCAGGTCCAGGTCCTGGCGCAGCATCAGGTGTTTCGACGAATCACAGTGCACCTCCACCTGCACCAGCGGGTAGGCCTGGGCGAAACTCGACAGGATGGTCGGCAAGAACCGCATGGCGTAGTCGTCCGGTGTGCCGATGCGCACCAGGCCGACCATGTGCGGCATGCGCAAGGTGTTGAACACTTCGCCATGCAGCTTGAGGATGCGCCGTGCGTAGCCCAGCAGTACCTGGCCCTCGGCGGTCAGGCGCACCTGGCGGCCGTCGCGCTCGAACAGTTGGCGCTGCAGGACGTCTTCCTCCAGGCGTTTCATCTGCATGCTGACGGCCGACTGGGTGCGGTTGACCACTTCGCCGGCGCGGGTGAAGCCACCTTGCTCGGCAATGGCGACAAAGGTGCGCAGCACGTCGGCATCGAGGCTTTGGTAGTGGGACATTGCATCAATCTCCTAGATGCATGGCATAAGAAACATTCGTTGGATTGATCTTAAGGCCGGCGCGAGACTGAAGCCATCAACACGGAGGGCTTCACGATGAAAGGTCATGTCAGCAGCATTCAGCACCCAGCCTTTTCCCTTAGCCACCTGTGGCATGCGGCCTTGCAGCGCCCGGCTCGCTGGTTGGAGCTGTACCGCCAGCGTCGGGACCTGGCCAGTCTCAGCGATGCGACGTTGCAGGATCTGGGGTTGAGCCGGGCAGATATCCAGCAGGAGGCAGAGCGGCCATTCTGGGATGATCCGCTGCGTAAATGAGGGGGGCCGTGATGCGCCGCGGGGGCGGCGCTCGGTCTTGAGAACGCTGAAGGGCTGCGACAGGCAGTTACCTCAACGCCGCACCTGCTTGAGCGTTTCGGCAATCAAAAACGCCAGCTCCAGCGACTGGTCGGCGTTCATGCGGGGGTCGCAGTGAGTATGGTAGCGATCCGACAGCCCATCTTCGGTGATCGGCCGTGCGCCACCGATGCACTCGGTAACGTTCTGCCCGGTCATCTCGATGTGAATGCCGCCCGCATGGCTGCCTTCGGCCTGGTGCACCTGGAAGAACTGCTTCACCTCATCGAGAATCTGCGCGAAGTCACGGGTCTTGTAGCCGCTGCTGGCCTTGATGGTATTGCCGTGCATCGGGTCCGAGCTCCACAGCACCTTGCGCCCCTCGCGCTCGACGGTGCGGATCAGCCCTGGCAGGTGCTCACCGACCTTGCCGGCGCCCATGCGCACGATGAGGTTGAGGCGCCCGGGGTCGTTGGCCGGGTTGAGCGTATCGATCAGGCGGATCAGCTCTTCAGGGTTCATGCTCGGGCCGACCTTGACCCCGATCGGGTTGTGCACCCCGCGCAGGAACTCCACATGTGCGCCATCGAGCTGGCGGGTGCGGTCGCCGATCCACAGCATGTGTGCCGAGCAGTCGTAGTAGTCGCCGGTCAGGCTGTCCTGGCGCACGAAGGCTTCTTCGTAGTTCAGCAGCAGTGCCTCGTGGGCGGTGAAAAAGCTGGTTTCGCGCAATTGCGGGGCGCTGTCCAGGCCGCAGGCGCGCATGAAGGCCAGGGTCTCGTCGATGCGGTTGGCCAACTGGTGGTATTTGTCGGCCAGCGCCGAATTGGCGATGAAGTCCAGGTTCCACTTGTGCACCTGGTGCAGGTCGGCGAAACCGCCCTGGGCGAAGGCGCGCAGCAGGTTGAGGCTGGCGGTGGCCTGGTGGTAGGCCTGCAGCAGGCGGTCCGGGTCCGGTACGCGGCTTTTTTCGTCGAAGCCGATCCCGTTGACGATGTCGCCGCGGTAGGCCGGCAACGTGACGTTGCCGATGGTTTCGTCACCCGATGAGCGTGGCTTGGCGAACTGGCCGGCCATGCGCCCGACCTTGACTACCGGGCAGCCGGCGGCGAAGGTCATGACGATGGCCATCTGCAGCAACACCTTGAAGGTGTCGCGGATCTTCGCCGCCGAGAACTCGGCGAAGCTTTCGGCGCAGTCGCCGCCCTGCAGCAGGAAGGCGCGGCCTTCGGTGACCTCGGCGAACTGCCGGCGCAGCTCGCGCGCTTCCCCGGCGAACACCAGCGGCGGGTAGCTGGCCAAGGTCTGCTCGACCTTGAGCAGATGCGCGGCATCGGGGTAGGTCGGTTGCTGCTGGATCGGCAGGGCACGCCAGCTGTCAGGGCTCCACGGTTGGTTCATCACAGGCTCGGTCTTGTCGGTTATAGGCTGTCTGCCATGGTAACAGTTGGCGCTGAGCTTGTTGCATCGGGGACGTTGGCGGACAATGCGCGTTTTTGCGCGGGCGGGTGGCAGGTTCATGGCGACGGAGCGGGAAGAACGGCTGTTGGCTCGGGTCGAGGATGCCTTTGGGGTCATCAGCGTGTATGAAGTGGATGATTACCGCTTCCTCGAATTTGGCGATGCCATCGAGCAGAGCTGCGTGTTCACGGCCGACCCCAGCTGGCTGGAGTACGACTATACCCGCGCCATGCTGGTCGGTGCGCTGTGCCACGAACAGCCTGAAAGCGCACTGTTTCTTGGCTTGGGCGCCGGCACCCTGACCCAGGCCTGCATGAAGTTCCTGGCGCTGGAAGACATCGAGGCTATCGAGCTGCGCCCGGATGTACCGCGCCTGGCCATGGAGTACCTGGGCCTGGACGACGACCCGCGCCTGTATGTGCGGGTTGGCGATGCCCTTGAGCTGCTGCCCACGGCGGAGAAAACCGACCTGTTGTTCGTCGACCTGTATACCGACCACGGCCCGGGTGTCGGGCATCTGGCCTGGACCTTTCTGGAAAATTGCCAGAAGCAGCTCAACCCCGGTGGCTGGCTGGTGATCAACCAGTGGGCCGGTGATGACGGCAGGCCGCTGGGCGCGGCGCTGTTGCGCGGGTTGTACCACCGGCATTACTGGGAGCTGCCGGTGAAGGAGGGCAATGTGATCCTGCTGGTGCCGGCGGACCTGGAGCAAACGCTGGACCTGGGTGGGCTCAAGTGCAGGGCTGAAGCCTTGGCGCCACAGCTGGGGTACAGCCTGGAGGGGTTGATCAAGGAAATCCGCCCCGCAACGTGAAGGCCTGGCGCGGTCCCCCCCGTAGGAGCGGCCTTGTGTCGCGAAAGGGTGCGAAGCGCCCTCGGGATTTTAGCGTCGCCGCATACATTGCCGGGGCCGCTTTGCGGCCCTTTCGCGACGCAAGGCCGCTCCTACCGGGGCCGCTTTGCGGCCCTTTCGCGACGCAAGGCCGCTCCTACCGGGGCCGTGCCAGGCTTTGAGAGATAATCGTTTCAGCTATCGGCCATTGATGGCCTCGTACTGGCCCCATGCCCGTGAAAATTTTCCACACTTCCCTCTATTAATTCGGGTATAGTACGCGCCGGTCTTTTAGCGGGCCTCAAAATCAGGTGGTGCAAATCCTCCGAGTCCAGCTTCGGCTGCACGTCCGCTAGGCGGACCTTCCCAAGTTTTTCTTTTTCAATCGTTTTCGCAAATCCCCGCCGCCAGAGCTGCCTGGGTGACCATTTGGTCTTTCAAGGCATGTGCAGCTTTGGAGCATGGGTCTTTGCGGATGCACATAGAGGCAGACCCATGACCCAGGAAACCGGCGGATTCGCCGCTCTCGATCTCAATCCGAATATCGTTGCTGCTGTTCTGGCCACCGGCTACGAAGAGCCTTCGGCTATTCAGCATCAATCGATCCCGATCATCCTCGCCGGTCACGACATGATCGGCCAGGCGCAGACTGGCACCGGCAAGACCGCTGCCTTCGCCCTGCCGATCCTCAACAAGATCGACGTGAGCAAGCGCGAACCGCAAGCCCTGATCCTGGCGCCAACCCGTGAGTTGGCGCTGCAAGTAGCCACCGCTTTCGAAACCTACGCCAAGCAGATGCCGGGCGTTAACGTGGTGGCTGTATACGGTGGTGCCCCGATGGGCCCACAGCTGCGTGCCATTCGCAACGGCGCGCAAATCGTCGTGGCCACCCCGGGCCGTCTGTGCGACCACCTGCGTCGCGACGAGAAAGTCCTGTCCACCGTGCAGTACCTGGTGCTGGACGAAGCCGACGAAATGCTGAAGCTGGGCTTCATGGATGACCTCGAAGTGATCTTCGATGCCATCCCGGCCAGCCGTCAGACCGTACTGTTCTCCGCTACCCTGCCGTCGTCGATCCGCTCGATCGCCGAACGTCACCTGCGTGAACCCAAGCACGTCAAGATCCAGAGCAAGACCCAGACCGTCACCGCGATCGACCAGGCTCACCTGATGGTGCACGCCGACCAGAAGATCCCGGCTGTTCTGCGTTTGCTGGAAGTGGAAGAGTTCGACGCGCTGATCGCCTTCGTGCGTACCAAGCAAGCCACCCTGGACCTGGCCGCCGCCCTGGAAGCCAAAGGCTACAAGGCTGCTGCGCTGAACGGCGACATCGCCCAGAACCAGCGTGAGCGCGTCATCGACTCGCTCAAGGATGGCCGCCTGGACATCGTCGTCGCCACTGACGTCGCTGCCCGTGGTCTGGACGTACCGCGCATCACCCACGTGTTCAACGTGGACATGCCGTACGACCCGGAGTCCTACGTGCACCGTATCGGCCGTACCGGCCGTGCCGGTCGCGAAGGCCGTGCACTGCTGCTGGTCACCCCGCGTGAGCGCCGCATGCTGCAGGTCATCGAGCGCGTTACCGGGCAGAAGGTTGCCGAAGCGCGCCTGCCGAACGCTCAGGCCGTGCTGGATGCGCGCATCAAGAAGCTGACCTCGAGCCTGGCGCCGCTGGTGGCCGAAGCAGAAGCCACCCACGGTGAACTGTTCGACCGCCTGACCGACGCCCTGGGTTGCAGCCCGCGTGCCCTGTCTGCAGCACTGCTGCGCAAGGCCACCAATGGCCAGGCGCTGGACCTGGCAGCGGTAGAGCGCGAGCAGCCGCTGGTACCAAGCTTCGCACCGCGCGGTGAGCGCCCGGAGCGTGGTGACCGTGCCGAGCGTAGCGACCGTGGTGAGCGCGAGCGTCGTGCGCCACTGCCGCTGGCCGAAGGCCGCGTGCGTTGCCGTACCGCGCTGGGTGCCCGTGATGGTATCGCCGCCAAGAACCTGCTGGGTGCGATCCTCAACGAAGGTGGCCTGGCCCGTGATGCGATCGGTCGCATCCAGGTGCGTGACAGCTTCAGCCTGGTCGAGCTGCCGGAAGACGGCCTCGAGCGCCTGCTGACCAAGCTCAAGGACACCCGCGTGGCTGGCAAGCAGCTGAAGCTGCGTCGCTACCGCGAAGATTGATCCTGGTGTAATGAAAAAATCCCCGGCTTAGGTCGGGGATTTTTTTTGCCTGCAGTTTTTGGGGCTGCCATGCAGCCCTTCGCGACGCAAGGCCGCTCCTACGGGCGATTCTTCAGTCGAAGCGATAGATGTCCATACCCAGCGCCCCCAGGGTAAACCCTTGGTGCACGATGCCAAATCTGCCCCCGGCCCCAAGGGCAAAGAACAACGGCAAGAAATGCTCATCACTGGGATGGTTACGCAGCGCAAACGGCGCTTGTTGCTTGAAGTCCAGCAGCGCGGCCTGGTCGTCCTCGCTCAGCTTCTCCACCACCCAGTCACGAAACGCCAGTGCCCAGGGCTCGATCACGTCCGGCCCGGCATGCCAGTCCAGCTCGCCCAGGTTATGGGTGATGCTCCCGGACCCTACCAGCAGCACACCCTCGCTGCGCAGCCCGGCCAATGCCTGGCCGACCTTGATTTGCAGCGCCGGCCCCATGTGGCTCGGTAGCGACACCTGAATCAGCGCAATGTTTGCGTCGGGATACATCAACGACATCGGCACCCAGGCCCCATGGTCGAATGGCCGCTGGGCATCCAGGCGAGCCGGCAGGCCGGCGGCGTTCAGCCGCTCGCTGACGTTCGCGGCCAGTTGCGCATGGCCAGGCGCAGGGTACTGGACGGCATACAGCGCTGCAGGAAAGCCGTAGAAGTCATGCCAGGTTTCTGGGTGCGGGTTGCCGGTAACCCGCAGCTCTTGGCTTTCCCAGTGCGCCGAAACCACCACGACCGCCTTCGGGCGTGGCAGGCCATTGGCCAGCCGGGCCAGTGCCGGTCCGCTGGCGCCGGGTTGCAGGGCGAGCATGGGGGAGCCGTGGGAAATGAACAGGCTGGGCAGCATGGTAGGGTCCTGAGGGGTAAGATGCAGTCATCTTCGATCAGTCACCGATCGATATCCAATATAAGATTTTTGCGCAACCGATCTAAAAACCAGGAGGAACTATGGAGCCGGCGTTCTGGCATCGAAAGTGGGCCGATAACCAGATCGGTTTTCACCAGGCTCAAGCCAACCCCTATCTGCAACGCTATTGGCCGGGGCTCGGCCTGGCTGCCGGTAGCCGGGTGCTGGTGCCGCTGTGTGGCAAGAGCCTGGACCTGGCCTGGCTGGCGGGGCAGGGCTATCGCGTGCGGGGTATCGAACTGTCGCGCCGGGCGGTGGAGGATTTTTTCCAGGAGCAGGGGCTGCAGGCGCAGGTCCGGCAACAGGGGGCGTTCGAGGTCTGGTGCAGTGGTGAGGTGGAGCTGTGGTGTGGCGATTTCTTCGCCTTGCGCGCCGAGGATGTGGCCGATTGCGTGGGGCTGTATGACCGGGCTGCCTTGATTGCCCTGCCACCGCAAATGCGTGAGCGTTACATGGGCTTGCTTTCGCGAATGCTGCCTGGGGGTAGTGGGCTTCTGGTGACTTTGGACTACGAGCAGAAACTGTTGGAGGGGCCGCCGTTTTCGGTCGCCGACGAGGAAGTGCGGCGTGGTTTTGCCGGGTGGCAGGTGGAGGAGGTGGAGACGCGAGACGTGATAGGGGAAAGCCCTAAGTTCTTGCAGGCGGGGGTCAAACGCCTGATGGAGCGGGTGTATCGCGTACGGTTCTGATGTGGGTTTGCCGGTGCCGGCCCTATCGCCGGCAAGCCGGCCCACAGATACCCCCGCAGTTCTGAGGATTTGTGGCTTACATGTGCGGGCCGGCTGCATGAGAAAGGGCGACCGAAGTCGCCCTTGCTTGTTGGCAGAGAATCAGCCGCGGCGGCGCAGCGCCTCGATGCGCTCTTCCAGCGGCGGGTGGCTCATCAGCAGGCCGGCCAGGCCGTGCTTGAGGCCGCCATTGATGCCGAAAGCCTTCATGGTGTCGGGCATGTGCACCGGCAGGCCTTGCTCGACGCGCAGGCGCTGCAGGGCGCCGATCATCGCGGCGGTGCCGGCCAGTTGCGCTCCGGCTTCGTCGGCGCGGTATTCGCGGCGGCGCGAGAACCACATGACGATCATGCTGGCGAGGATGCCCAGGACCAGCTCGGCGACGATGGTCGCCACGTAGTAGGCAATACCCTGGCCTTCTTCGTTCTTGAAGATCACCTTGTCGACGAAGTTGCCGATGATGCGGGCGAAGAACATCACGAAGGTGTTCACCACGCCCTGCACCAGCGCCAGGGTGACCATGTCACCGTTGGCCACGTGGCCGATCTCGTGGGCCAGCACGGCGCGCACTTCATCAGGCGAGAAGCGCTCCAGCAGGCCCTGGGACACAGCTACCAAAGCGTCGTTGCGGTTCCAGCCGGTGGCGAAGGCGTTGGCCTCGTAGGCCGGGAAGATACCCACTTCGGGCATCTTGATGCCGGCTTCGCGGGACAGCTCTTCGACCGTCTGCAGCAGCCACTGCTCGTGGCGGGTACGCGGCTGGGAGATGATCTGGGTGCCGGTGCTCATCTTCGCCATCCACTTGGAGATGAACAGCGAAACGAGGGAGCCGGCGAAGCCGAACACGGCGCAGAAGACCAGCAGGCTGCTGAGGTTGAGGTCAACCCCGTTGGCGGCCATGAACCCGTCGAAGCCGAACAGGCTCAGGGTAATGCTTGCAACCAGCACCACCGCAAGGTTGGTGGCTACAAACAACAGAATGCGCATCATGGTTGTTACGTTCTCCTGACGGATGAGTGTGTTGCGTATGCGGGGTATATAAGGGGCCGGACGCGCTGATTCAATCGGGGGACTATTTCAAACTGTGTACGGCGGAGTATGGCAGAGGATCTGGCGGGGGCTGTGAGCTAGAGCGTTGCAGGATGTAAGAAAGGTTATGTGGGGTTGTAGGGGGCTGCTTTGCAGCCCAATCGCCGGCAAGCCCCCCACAGGTACACCACAGTTCTGAGGACCTGTGCTGTTTTTGTGGGAGCCGGCTTGCCGGCGATGAGGCCGGTACTTACTGCGAATACGTGCGCAGGAAGTTGCCAATCCGGCCAATCGCCGCTTCCAGGTCATCCACCCGCGGCAAGGTCACCACGCGGAAGTGGTCCGGCCACGGCCAGTTGAACGCCGTGCCCTGGACGATCAGCAGTTTTTCCGACAGCAGCAGGTCCAGCGCGAACTTCTCGTCGTTGAGGATCGGGCAGACTTTAGGGTCGATCCGCGGGAAGGCATACAGCGCACCCATCGGCTTGACGCAGCTCACCCCAGGGATGTCATTGAGCAGCTCATAGGTGCGGTTGCGCTGCTCCAGCAGCCGGCCTGGGGGCAGCACCAGGTCATTGATGCTCTGATAGCCGCCCAGCGCAGTCTGGATGGCGTGCTGGGCCGGCACGTTGGCGCACAGGCGCATGTTGGCCAGCATGTCGATGCCTTCGATGTAGCTCTGGGCGTGGTGCTTGGGCCCGGAGATGATCAGCCAGCCGGAGCGGAAGCCCGCCACCCGGTACGACTTGGACAGGCCGTTGAAGGTCAGGCACAGCAGGTCCGGGGCCAGCGACGCGGTGCTGATGTGCACGGCCTCGTCATAGAGGATCTTGTCGTAGATCTCGTCGGAGAACACCACCAGGTTGTGCTGGCGTGCCAGCTCCAGCATGCCCAGCAGCAACGCTTTGGAGTAGACGGCGCCGGTCGGGTTGTTCGGGTTGATGATGACCAGGGCCTTGGTGTTCGGGGTGATCTTGGCCTTGATGTCTTCAAGGTCAGGGAACCAGTCGGCCTGCTCGTCGCACAGGTAATGCACCGGCTTGCCGCCTGCCAGGCTCACCGCGGCGGTCCACAGCGGGTAGTCGGGGGCCGGGATCAGCACTTCGTCGCCGTTGTTGAGCAGTGCCTGCATCGACATGACGATCAGCTCGGACACACCATTGCCCAGGTAGATGTCCTCGATGGTGACGCCTTCGATTTCCTTCTGCTGGCAGTACTGCATCACCGCCTTGCGCGCGCTGAACAGGCCTTTGGAGTCGCTGTAGCCTTGGGCGGTGGGCAGGTTGCGGATCACATCCTGGAGGATTTCGTCCGGCGCTTCGAAGCCAAACGGCGCCGGGTTGCCGATGTTCAGCTTGAGGATGCGGTGGCCTTCCTCTTCCAGGCGTTTGGCGTGCTTGAGCACCGGGCCGCGAATGTCGTAGCAGACATTGGCGAGCTTGTTCGATTTGCTGAACTGCATGATGTGATCCCGATTGAGAATACGCGGTGCGCCGCCGTCGAAAGGTTTGAAAGGGCGGGGCGCGGGTGCCAGACTTGAGGCCTTGCACACGAAGCCAACTAATATACGTGCCACCCGCGCTACGGAAAAGACGGCGCGAGGTGAAATTCAGCCTGCCGAGGTCCCTACATGCAAAAGATCGACAAAACCCTTGAACAATGGCGTGCGATGCTCGACCCGGAGCAGTACCAGGTGTGCCGCCTCAAAGGTACCGAGCGGCCGTTTACCGGCAAGTACAACAGCGAAAAGCGTGCGGGTACCTACCATTGCATCTGCTGCGACCTGCCGCTGTTCGATTCGAACACGAAATTCGACTCTGGCTGTGGCTGGCCGAGTTTTTACGCGCCGATCGAAGGCAGCGCGATGATCGAGACGCGCGACACCTCCCACGGCATGATCCGCACCGAGGTGACCTGCGCGCAATGTGACGCCCACCTGGGCCATGTGTTCCCCGACGGCCCGCCACCGACCGGCCTGCGTTACTGCATCAACTCGGTGTGCCTGGACTTCAAACCGCGTGACGGAGCCTGACCATGGCTGAATCGATGCTGGACATCCCCTGCGTGACCTTGGCCGGTGAGCGCAAGGTGCTGGGCGACTTTGCAGGCAAGGCGCTGCTGGTGGTCAATACCGCCAGCCAGTGCGGCTTCACCCCGCAGTACAAGGGGCTGGAGCACCTGTGGCAGCTTTACCGCGAGCGTGGCCTGGTGGTGCTGGGTTTCCCGTGCAACCAGTTCGGCAAGCAGGAGCCGGGGGAGGCGCGGGAGATCGCGCAGTTCTGCGAGCGTAATTTCGGCGTCAGTTTCCCGCTGTTTCGCAAGGTGGAGGTCAACGGCCCTGGGGCCCACCCGCTGTTCGTCGAGCTCAAACAGCGTGCCCCGGGCCTGCTCGGGTCGCAGAAGATCAAGTGGAACTTCACCAAGTTTCTGCTCGACCCGGCCAGCGGCAAGGTCACGCGTTACGCGCCAACCACCAAGCCGCAGGCACTGGAGGCCGATATCGAGCGCATGCTCAGCCGCTGAGCGGCACCCAGTGGTCGATCAGCGCCAGTAGTTCTTCACGCCGGAACGGCTTGGCCAGGTAGTCGTTCATGCCCGCCGCCCGGCAGCGCTCGCGCTCTTCGGGCATGGCGTTGGCGGTCAGGGCAACGATCGGCAGTGCTGGCCAGCGGCCGCTCTGGCGGATGCGTCGGCTGGCCTCGTAGCCGTCCATCACCGGCATGTTGCAGTCCATCAACACCAGGTCGAAGTCTTCCTGCTCGAGCCATTCCAGCGCCTCGACGCCCTGGGTGGCCACTTGCACCAGGCAGCCGAGCTTGGCCAGCATGCCCTTGGCCACCAGTTGGTTCACCGGGTTGTCCTCCACCAGCAGAATGCGCGCCCGGCCGTCGGTGGCGGTGAGTGCGGGGATGGCCAGCGGGTGTTCGGGTGCATGGCCCTGCAGGGTGCGGCGCAGTGTCTGATACAAGGCATTGCGTGCCAATGGGCGGGCCAGCTGATGCAACGGGGCCAGTTGCGCTGCCTGTTCTGGCGACAGGAAATTGCCGTAGGCCGTCACCAGCAGGATCGGTGCTGTCAGCGCAGGGCGCAGCTGGAACAAGTGGTCCAGGTCGTCGGTGATCAACAGGTCGATGGTCCCACCCGCCAGTGCCAGGGCACTGTCATGCCTTGAGTAGCTCAGGCCCCAGCGCGGCAGCACGTCCTGCAGCAGTTCGCCAAGGCCGCTGGCGGCGTTGCTCAGCGCCACCACGCGGCCCTCCAGGGGCGCAGGTGCAATGGCCTCGGTGTGGGTGGTCAGCGGTAATTCGGCGCTGAAGCAGCTGCCCAAACCTGGTTCGGAGCGGATGTGCAGGTGGCCCTGCATGGCTTTGCACAGGTTGCGGGTCAGTGCCAGGCCCAGGCCCGTGCCGCCGTATTGGCGGGTAATGCCGGCGCCGGCCTGTGTGAACGGCTGGAAGATGCGTGCCTGTGCATCTTCGGCAATGCCGATGCCGGTGTCGCGCACTGCCAGGCGCACGCCGCCGACGATGGTGGTCAGGCACACGTCGACGCGGCCGAACCGGGTGAACTTGAGGGCATTGGACAGCAAATTGCTCACTACCTGGCGTACCCGGGTCGGGTCGCCCAGTACCGAACTTGGAAAGTCACTGGCGATCAGGCAAGTCAGCTCGACGCTTTGCGCGGCGTTCTGCGATAACAGGTTGGCGGTGTCCTCCACCATCGCGCCCAGGTCGAAGGGGATGCGTTCGAGTTCAAGCTGCCCGGCATCGAACTTGGACAGGTCGAGAATATCGTTAAGCAGTTCCACCAGCACCTTGCCCGAGTCGTGGGCAATCGACAGCTGCTGGCGCTGCTCACTCTCCAGCGGGCTGTCCAGGGCCAGGGCGATCATGCCGAGCATGCCGTTGAGCGGGGTGCGAATTTCATGGCTCATGTTGGCCAGGAACGCCGCTCGGGCCTGGGCCATGTCCAGGGCGCGCTGACGGGCTTGCTCCAGCTCCTGGTTGGACTGGCTGAGGCGGCTGTTGCTGGCCTTGAGCTCTTCGGTGCGGGCCGAAACGATGTCTTCCAGCTCGTTGAGGTACTGGGTCAGGCGGTTTTCGGCGGTGCGCCGTTGCTGGATTTCTGTAGCCATGCTGACCAGTTGCTGGTTGGCGACCTTTACCAGCACGCCGATTTCATCGAGTTCGTGGCCGGGAGGGCAATCAAGGCGGGTTTGCCCGGGGTGGCGGGGGTCGCGGCCGCTGAGTGCGCCGATCACTTTCACCAAGGGTTTGGTCAGCATCATGTAGAACAGTGCCAGGAGGATGCCGGTGAGCACCAGGCTGCGGGCAAAGCCGTTGAGCAGCGTGACCCCGGCGCGGTCCAGGAAGCGGCTGCCGAAGGCGAAGGTGTCGACGTCCAGGTACAGCGTGCCGAGGTACTCTTCGGGCATATGGGTAAGGAACAGGCGCTCCTGGAACTGGCGCTGTTCGCCGAACAGAAAATCGCTCAACGGCCGGTAGCTGTCCTGCAGCCGGACGCGTTGTACATCGGCCAGTACGGTTTCGTTGTTGTCGATCAAGCGCGCGCGGAACACGGCCGGTGACTGCAGCAGGCCCCGGGTCAGTTCCAGGGCCAGTTCCGAGTCGATGTTATAGGCGATGCGCGAGGCCGGGTTGTGGCTGATTTGCAGCAATGCTTGCACTTCACGGTTGATGGATGCGTCTTCGCTGGCATAATCGATGCCGATCTGGATGAGACTGAGCAATGTTCCCAGGATGAAGCCGACCAGGACTGTCAACCGGGCTTGCTTGTATGACAGGCGATTGGTGAACTTGATATCCATGAGCCCCGAGCCGGTTTCACGTCCCTTGCGCTGCGCAAGCATAGCCGATCAGCCACGGCTGCTGGTGGGCCTGTCGCACATTCAGCTTCAAATCTCACCTGTCTTGCTAGGAGTCGTCATGGACGCCCGCTTGAATGCTTTTCTGGAACGCGCAGAGTCCGTGCTGGCGCGCCTTGAGCCGCTGTTGCCGGCACCGCGTGCGGACATCGACTGGAACACTACGCTGGCCGCCCGCTGGCAGCGCGATGGCCGTACCGGCTATTTGATGCCGCTGCAAGTGAGCCTGGACATCCGGCTGACCGACCTGATCGGCGTCGACAAGCAACGTGACCAGCTGGGCCGCAATACCCATCAGTTCATCAATGGCCTGCCGGCCAACCATGCGCTGCTGTGGGGATCGCGTGGTACGGGCAAATCGTCGCTGGTGCGCGCGCTGCTGGCCGAGCACGCCGCAGCCGGCCTGCGCCTGATCGAGATCGAGCGTGACCATCTGGCTGATTTGCCGCGTGTGGTCGAGCAACTGCAGAAGCTGCCGCAACGTTTTGTCCTGTTCTGCGACGACCTGTCGTTCGAAGCCGGGGAGGGCGACTACCGGGTGCTCAAGAGCGTGCTCGACGGCTCGCTGGAGCAGGCGCCGGACAACGTGTTGTTGTACGCCACCTCCAACCGCCGCCACCTGGTGCCGGAAAAAGAGAGTGACAACGAAAACTGGAAGCGCGTCGACGGCGAACTGCACCCCAGCGAGGCGGTGGAAGACAAGATCGCCTTGTCCGACCGTTTTGGCCTGTGGCTGTCGTTTTACCCCTTCACCCAGGAGCATTTCCTCGATGTGGTCGAGCACTGGATAGGCCAGCTGGCGCGCTCTGCCGGCCTGGCCTGGCAGCGTGACGAAGCACTCGACATCCTCGCCGTGCGCTGGGCCACCGGCCGCGGCAACCGTAATGGCCGTTGTGCCTACCAGTTCGCCCGTTATTGGGTGGGGCTGCAATTGTTGGAGCAGAAATAAATGATCGACCTCAATGCCAGTGGCGCCGGCCTCGACGGCTATGACCTGCTGGCTGCGCAAGTGCAGGCGCTGTTCGCCGACGAGCGTGACTTCATCGCCAATGCCGCGCAGTTTTCGGCGTTTTTGTACAACCAGGTGGACGACCTGAACTGGGCCGGGTTCTACCTCAACCGTAATGAAGAGCTGGTGCTGGGCCCGTTCCAGGGCCAGGTGGCTTGTGTGCGCATTCCGTTCAGCCGCGGCGTGTGCGGTGCGGCGGCGGCCACTCGGCAGACCCAGCGGGTGGAAGACGTGCACGCCTTCCCGGGGCATATTGCCTGTGACAGCGCATCCAATAGTGAATTGGTGATTCCGCTGGTGAAGGAGGGCAGGCTGATTGGTGTGCTCGATTTGGACAGCCCGAAGCTGGCGCGCTTCAGTGAGGCGGACCAGCGGGGGCTGGAGCGGTTGGCGGCGGTCTTCCTGGAGTTGACCGACTGCTAGCCTGCGTTATCAGGGCTGCTGCGCAGCCCCTCGCCGGCAAGCCGGCTCCTACATGGGCTGCGCAGCCCCTCGCCGGCAAGCCGGCTCCTACATGGGCTGCGCAGCCCCTCGCCGGCAAGCCGGCTCCTACAGGGGCTGCGCTGTATCTGTGGCTTGCCGGCGTTGTTCACATCAATCGTAGATGACCCGCTTTTTCCAGGTTTCTTCCTGGTCTGTCTTGAGCCCTTGGGTCAGTGCGTTTTCGTCATTCTCGGCCGGCTCCATCTGGTCCAGCACCTGGGCATTGGCCCGGGCCAGCAGTTTCTCCAGGTAGGTCAGCTGCTCTTCATACACCTTGGGTTCAGGCTGTTTGCGCAAATACTGCACACCGCGCTCGAACGCCAGGCGCGCCTGGCCTGGCTGCTCTTGCTGCAATGCCTGCTGGCCCAGGTTGTTGAAGAACTCGATGTGCAGCAGCACCAGCAGGTGGCGAATCTCCTTTACCCAATGCTTGCCCTCGGTCGTTTGCAGGACGTTCTCCTGGGTGGCCTTGACGATCTGCGTGTGTAAAGCCTCCAGCAAGAAGCGCACATCCTTGGCTTTGGCCTCGGTCAGGATCGGGGTGGGCGGGTTGTTCACCGGGATTCGCTCGCCTTGGGCAACCAGGCCTTCCAGTTCGGCGATGCGTGCTTTGAGTTCGGCATTGTTCTTGTCCAGCGCCAGTTGCCGCTGATCGAGGTTGAGCTCCAGGCGCGTGAGCAACAGCTTGAGCGCCGGGGTCATGAACTGGCCGGGGAAGGTCTCGGTGATTTCGCCACAGCGGCGTACGCGGTCGGCGAGTTCGATCTTCAGCCGCGCGCGCTCCAGTTTGTTGTTCTCGACCACGTTGTTGAGGTAGCCGATCACGATCAGCAACGCGATACCCGCAACGATGAGCAGTGTGATCAGAAGTGGTGTCACCGTTAACGCCTCATCAGGAAGTTTTACATTGAGAGTGTAGCGAACAGGCCAGCCAGGGCGCCACGTGACTCTGTGTCGGCTCGTCGCCGGATTTCTCCAGTGATGGCACTTTGCGTTCAGCCCGCCAGAAAATCAACGCCAATCCTTGGGCACGCCTTTCGAGCACCCTATATAGAGAGCGAAGTCATTGATTTAAATAAATTTCTAGAAAAGGGTTGACGACCTTTCAAGGCATCCATAGAATGCGCGCCACTTGCAGCGTAAAGCACAAAGCGAAACGCGGCAGGAAGTGAAAGCAGGCAGTAATGCTTGTAGCGTGTCCCCTTCGTCTAGTGGCCTAGGACACCGCCCTTTCACGGCGGTAACAGGGGTTCGAGTCCCCTAGGGGACGCCATTGCGGGAATAGCTCAGTTGGTAGAGCACGACCTTGCCAAGGTCGGGGTCGCGAGTTCGAGTCTCGTTTCCCGCTCCAGTTTCTCCTGCAGCGCCTCACGGCGGGGCAGGAAAAGAAAACCCAGGGTGAATCGTGAGGTTCAAATCTGGTGCACTGAAAAGTGTTGTGTGTCCCCTTCGTCTAGTGGCCTAGGACACCGCCCTTTCACGGCGGTAACAGGGGTTCGAGTCCCCTAGGGGACGCCATTTGCGGGAATAGCTCAGTTGGTAGAGCACGACCTTGCCAAGGTCGGGGTCGCGAGTTCGAGTCTCGTTTCCCGCTCCAGTTTAAATACTGTGGCGTCTATGCGGTGCAGTGGTGGTGAAGGTCGTCAAGACGCTTCGCGCCGACAGCGGTAAAGCTTCACAATGCGGGAATAGCTCAGTTGGTAGAGCACGACCTTGCCAAGGTCGGGGTCGCGAGTTCGAGTCTCGTTTCCCGCTCCAAATGTAAGACGAAAAAAGGGACCTCTGGTCCCTTTTTTTGCGTCTGGATTTTTTGCCATGGACGGCGTGAGTACGCCGATGCCCCTGGAGCAGGGGCGATGCCGTGCTCAGCGGTAAGTGATGGTGAAATTCAAGGCGCCTTCGGCCACACCAGGTTTAACCGTTGGGGCGGTCTGAACGTAGCGTGCCTGAAAGTCCAGGCGGGTCAGGCCGACGTCAAGCTCTTTGACCAATTGGTCGGCCTCCAAGGGCATCGGTGAGCCGTCGCCGCGTAGAATCTGGATACCGATGCCTGCAGCATCCGAGGTGGTGGTCAGGCTGAACAGACCTTGGTCGGGGTCAATGGCGCTGGATCCTCGGACACCGTCGAGTTGCAGGTAGATATCTGCGCGTTTGGCGCCCGGCGTACTGTTGTCCTGGCAATCGTTGAGGGTGATATGGAAGGGGGTGGCCGGCGTGTGCGTGCCGACGCCCTTGAAGTCATCTACCTTGTGATCGCCCAGCAGGACAGGGTCGGCACTGACCGCATCGGCTTTGAGGGTGCACTGTGCGCGATTGACCGTCGCTGTTAGCCGATAATCCAGCACCTTGCCCAGGTCGTGGACAAAGCCATGGAACATCTCTCCACTGACCCGCTGCGGGCCTGGGTCAATATCTCCGGTCTTGATGAACAGCGCTTGGCCGTTGACCGCGCTCAGTTGCGCTGCGAACACAGTATCTTGGGTCATGGCCCCGGAGTAGGGAATGGCAGTGCCGTCGTCCGGTGTGAAGCTGTTGCTACTAGCGCCATTGTACGGGATGCCCATATCGATGTAGACACCCACGCCCGGGATGTTGGTTTGCAGCACATGGCCATCGACGTTTTTGCCGTCGACCGGTGGCAGGCTGCCGCTGAACAACGGTGCAGTGTTGAGAAGCCTGGCGGTCACCGGGGTGACGGGATTATAGAAGCATTGCAGCGTAGTGCCCTGTTCATTGCGGGCGAACAGGTTGGCTTTGCCGATGAGTGCTCCGACCGGGGCGTCGCGCGGGACCCAGAACGTGCCCAGGTCTTTTTGAAAGGTCAGGTAGGTGGGGCCGCCAGCGGCAAATGCGCAGCTGCCGTGGGCGCTGGTGGAAGCCAGGCTGAGCGCCAGGTTGCACAGGATCAAAGCGAGTGGGCGCAGGTGGCTGCGGCAAGATGAGGTCATGAGGTGTGTCCCTGTGGGGCGTTGGCGGAAGCCGGGTCGGTGTCGTCAGCTGAGTGCGGTAGGCAATCGATCGTTTGCATGCGATAGCCGTCGCTGACCGGCATCGCGCGTGCATCCAGCGTCACATGGCATTTCTGGATTTCGATGTCGCCCCAGTGCACCTGCAATTGCTGCTGGCCGGGTTCGGTGGTGGCCAGCAGTGTTTGTCCGGCTTGGCCGACCACACCCAGTGCCTGGCCCTGGGTATCGCTGACCTGAGCGCCGAACGGCAGCGGCCGGCCGTCGGGCTGCTGCAGGGTAAGGACCATGCGCACCACTTTGCGTGCATCGAAACGGGCTTTGATCACTGCGCCCCGGCGCGGCACCACTTGTTGGCTGGCATTGTCGATGACCACTTCGGGTGATAGCTGGTCGGTGTCCAGCACCAGTGAATTGATCCGGTAGGGGTTCAGGTGTGAGACCAGCAGATAGCCCTGCTCATCGGTGCGTGCCGAGGACGCATTCTGCACACCGACGTTGGCGACGTTGGGAACATGGACCAGGGCAGGGTTCTCGCCCAGGTAGCTGCCCAAGGCGATGCCGTCGGCATGTACCAGCAGCGCACCGCTGGCGTTCAGCGACAGGCTGCGTTGGTCGTTTGCTTCGCTGTAACCCACGCCAAAGCTGCCTTGGCTGCCTTGATACGCGAGCGCCACAGCGCCGCTCTGGCGGTTGTTCTGGTCGCTGGCGAGCGAAGCATGGTAGCTGAGACGATCATCCAGCAGGCCGCCCTGCAGGCTCGCCCGCTCGCTGTGCTTGCCGTCGGAATGTTGCAGGCTGAACGAGGCGGTGTGCGGGCGGCGGCCGAAATCAAGCGGCAGGCTCAGGCTTACCCCGAACAAGCGGCTGTTGGTATTGCGCGCGCTAAGCGATTGAGAGGCGAACAGGTTGATCGCCAGTTTGTCCACGCGTGTGTTGTACTGCAGCTGGTACTGGCGGCGCTGATAGTCGCTGCGCCAGTAGTCTTCCTGGGACAGCGTCAGGCTCAGTGAGCTGCTGCGCCCAAGGTTCTGGTACATCGAGGCTTCGACCCGGCTGCGCCGGCTGCCTGCAAACTGAGCATCGGCATAGCGCTGCTGAACGGACTCGTCAAAGTCGCGATAGCCCTCGGTGGAATAGCGGTAGCCTGCAAAGCGCAAGCTGGTGCGGGTCTGGAAGCTCTTGCCATAGCGCAGGCTATAACTTTGCCCCTGGACGCGGCCAAGCGTGCTTCCCAAGTCTGTATTGGCTTGGGTGGCATCCAGTGACAGCGCGCCCAGCTCGCCAAAGTCACGGGCCATGCCCAGTGCTGTGGCGCGGTAATGGTCGCTGGCGAGCACGCCGCCGTAGAGGGTGGTGTTCCAGGCGCCGCCGCGGGCCAGCGTGCCCTGCCAGAAGCGCGGGTTGTCGAGGTGCTTCGCGCCATTGTAGTTGCCGGCTGTGGCGGTGTAGTGCCAGACGCCTTCACGCAACAGGCTGCCCAGCGATGAATAGGGCTGGATGAAACGGCTGACCTGGCCATCGCTTTCCGTGACCACGACTTCCAGCTCACCGTTGCCGGAGCCGACACTCAGGTCATCGATTTCATAGGGCCCGGGCGCGACGTAGGTCGAGTAGATTGCAAACCCGCTGCGCAGCACTTCGACCTTGGCCCGGCTCTGTGCGACACCGCGGATTACCGGAGCGTATTGGCGCATGGTGTCGGACAGCATGCCCTGGTCCGAGGCCAGGCGTGCACCGGAGAAGGCAAAGGTGCGAAATACCTCGCCGCTGGTAAAAGTCTCACCCAGCGTGAGGTTGGCATACAGGCCGGGCAGGTCGCGCTGTGCGTAGGTGTCGGTGCGTGTCCAGCGGCGCAGGCCTTCTTCATTCTCGCGCAAGGCCTGCTGGCTGCGTAGGCGCCAGGGCCCCAGGTTGAGCCCGCTGCTCAGGTAAAGGTCCTGGCTGCTGGAGTTGCGCCCGTCGCGTCTGGTGCTGTGCTGGGCAGACGCCTGGTAGTTGACGAAGGCAGCATTGATCCCAGTATCCCAACGCTCCTGCGGCACGTTGCCCGAGCGGTCCTGGCGCAGGGCGATCTGTGGAATGGACAGCGACAAGCGCAGTTGCGACGGGTCGAAATCGACGCTCGCTTGCGGGATCAGCGCAGGCAGGTCGACACAGCGATCGTCGTCGGGCAGGGGCGTTTCCAGTGCCTGTTCACGCAGGTTCAGAGTGCGCAACAGTTCGCTGGTCAGGCAGGCTTGCAGGCCTGTACCTTGGGTGGCCTCATGGAATTCGATCTCGCGTTCTTCGACGGGCGTGAGGTTGACCAGCAGTGCCACGCGATAGCGCCCTGCTGTCAGCGGCGTCTGGGCCGCCAGTGTCTGCAGCGCGAGCGCACCGGCTTCTGCCGCCTGGCCAGGGGGTTGGCGCATGAAGCCTGCCTGGAACTGTGCAGGAAGGTCGGCGGCAAGAGAGGGGGCGCTCAGCACCAGGGTCAGGCAACCGCCCATCAATGGCGGTTGCAGGGCGAAGCGCAGGCGCGACGGCAGAGGCCTGCGCCGGTCAAATTGGAGCATGGGAGGGTCCTGAACTGCGCTACCGATCAATGCCTGGGCGCGGTCGGTGAGCGATGTGTGGTGCGTGGGTTGAGCAGCGGCGTACCGGCCGCATCAGGGCCTGGGTACAGCGTGTTCGAGGGCGCTAGGTTAGGCTGGCGCGGGGAGGTGGGATGTAGGAAAGGTCTTTGCTTTGCGGTGGAGTCGTCCACGTAATGCAATGAACTCCCGCCGCAATGCGCAGCGGGAGTTCATATCAGTTAACGCTTTTGTTAACTCTATTCGATCCTCCACTCCGTGCCGTTATTTCTCCAGGCTATTTTTTGACCTAGACCTACTAAGGTAAGGTCAGCCGGAATCGGTCTCCATGGACTGGGCGGCACTGATTCGAGAACGGTATTGGAACCGCCACCCTTTTGAGAGTTGTTCGACTGCGGATTCCTGCGAGAGCTTGGAGGGGTATGTGGGGGCGACTGATGGTTTTCATTGGCCTGCGGACCCGGCCCTTCAAAGTTGTCTGGCGAACTTGACGAATTGCGGTGCTGGGGCCCCTGGCTGGACTGCTGGGGCCCCTGGCGGGACATGGGCGGTGGATTTCGCGGCGACTGCTGCGAATTTGTGTTCTTGGGGGGTTGGAAGTCGTCGACATTCTTGAAGAAGGCCTTTTTCGCCGCCTGATAACCGGCCATCGCCTTCGCGGATTGGGCGGCCCTGGCTGTGCGCAGTGCAGCGCGGACGCTATTGATCCCCACACCCCCGACGAAGCCGCCCAGAAAGCTGAGCCCATAGGCGATGTAGCCCAAGTTGGCATTATCGTCGTTGGTCGCCGTCAAGTAGGCTTGAATGCCTAGCGCCGCTGCGTTGGCAGCTACTCCGCCTATTCCTGCAATATAACCGAGGGTGATACCGATGCTCGCCGGTGCCGTCCAAGGCATCGTGATTACTGATACGCCCAGCATCAAAGCGGCGATGCCCACCCCCAACCATGCGCTCCACGGCGTCTTCGGCTTCTCGGGCGGGTCGACATACGAGGGGGGATCGCGATGCGGCGAAACGCCCTCAGAGCGGTGCCCGGTTGGGTCGCGCCAGTTGACTGGGTTGCCCAGGGCATACAGGTAGGGGTTGACTCCCGACTCTTCGGGGCTAAACGAGTCCGGGCTGTGGAAACGCATCAGCGCGGGGTTGTAGGCGCGATAGCCGCTGCCTAACAGGTACCAGCCAAGTACCTCCTCGCGGGCTTCGCCATTGAATGCCAGGAGGCTGCGCATGCCGTTGTCTTCAGGCCGTTCGCCGTAGGCGCTATAGTCTGCATGGCGGGTGCCGTCAGCATCGCATTCGCCGATGACGCTGCCGGGCAGGTCGCTTAGCAGCAGTTGCGTGGCGGCGGGATCTGTAGGGTAGCGCTGTACCCCCAAGGGTTGGTTTGCGCCATACAGGTACTGTGTGAGCACACCGTCTTGCGAGGTGCACTGCAGTTGTTGGCCCAGGAAGCGGCGGGCGTCCTGCCGGGTGCCACGGTGCAGCGAGCCCACCAGCACATTATGGCCATCGTACTGGTATTCGACCAGAGGCGTCAGCCCGTCGGCATCCAGCACTCGTTGCAGGCGGCCGAGGGCGTCGTACTCCAGCTTGCGTCCTTGCTCGTCATTGAGCATGTTGCCGAGTTCGTCGTAGTCGAAGGCTTGCTCTTCGGGGTAATCCTCAAGCAGCCGATGCTTGACTCCTGACAGTTTGAAACTGCCATCGGAGGCATAAGTAAAGTCAGCCCTGTCGGTGTTGCCATCGGCAAATACGGTTTGGCAGCGGGTGAGGTTGTCCAGCTCATCGAAGCGGAACAGCTGGCTGCTGATCGGCCGCCCCTTGGCATTGCACGGCAGTGCCTCCCCTTCACAGTAGTGCGCGACCAGGCGGTCGAGCTCATCGTATTCGAAGGTTTCCTTACGTACCTCTTTACCACCGCGTTCCAGGGTGCGGTTTTGCAGCATGTCGTTGTCCAGCCAGGTCAGGGTGATGACCTGTATTTCACTGCCGGTTGCGCTCAGGGTTCGTTTTACCTCGCGTCCCAGCGAGTCATAGTCCTGCGTGCACTGCACATGGCGCTCGGCATTGGCGCTGTCGCGGGTGGTGGTACAGGCGAGCAAACCTTGGCTATTGTATTCGAACGCCGCTTGCAGGGTGCCCTGCTCGATGCTGGTGACCCGGCCCAATGCGTCATGGCCATAGATGCTGTCGTGGACATCGGAGTGCTCGAGGGCCCTGATTTGGCCTTGCAGCGAGTAGCGGTAGTCGCTGTGATGCTTGAGCTGGCCGGCGACCTTCCAGGATTCTGCTGCCAGGTAGCCCTGATCGGAATACTGGTATTCGCGGCTCCCATTGCTGTTGCCAGCAGTGGAAATGTCTGCGCTCAGCGGTTCGTATGCAAAATTGGCTTGCAGAGTGCTGTTGGTCAGTACCTGCTCATCCATTTCGATACTGGCGTTCACGTGAGTGGGTTGCGCGGTCAACTGCGGTAAGTACTGATAGCCGATCACCCGCTTGCGCATGCCCTTGGCGGTGCTCTGGAGGGTGTAGGCGGTGCGTTTTTCCACCAGCTGGGTTGTGCCGTGGTAGGTGTATTCTTCTACCCGCGGGCCTACTTTGAGTTTGGCCAAGCGATCCAGGCCGTCGAACGCTCGCTCGCAAACCGTCTGGCTGTCGCTGGCGCCCGCCTTGCGCACCTGCAGCGAGGTGGTCAGCTCGCCGGTGCTCTGCGGGGCAAAATGACGGATCAGTGCGGTGCCGTCCGGGCGCACGGTCTCCGCCATACGCCCCCAAACGTCGTAGACGTATTCGGTGACGCGTCGTGCTGCCTGGGTGCTGCTCTCAGTGAAACTGAACGTGTCTTTGATACAGCGGCCAAGCCCGTCATACACGAAGTCCGTGCGGCCCGCCTGAATGGCTGGCTGGTCGCCCCGCTCGAGCTGGCGATACTCGAAGACCGGTTTATTGAAGGCATTGAGTTGGCTGACTTGTAGCTGTTGCTTGACCCCCGGTGCATCCGGGCTCTCGCGCCAGCGAGTGACAAGATCGCCACCGTCACCGAAAGGAGTTGCGTGCGTCACCTCCTTGATGCCATCTGGGCGAAGCACCTCGCTGCGCGCGCCCCAGCCGTCGTAACCATAGCTGTAGTTGCGGGTCACATCTGGCGCTAGCGCCTGAGTACCGACGATGTCAGGCGGGTAGTCGTAGAAGGTTTCGCCGATCAGGCGGCCCACCGAGTCATAGCGCTGTTGTGACACAGTGTACTGGAGGCGCTGTTGCGGGTTGCCCGGGGCACTGACCTCACGCTCTTCCCTGATCTGCCGGTTCTGGCCGTCGTAGACGATGCGCGTGAGCACTCCTTTGGCATCGATGACTTCTTCGCAGGTGCGTGTGCGGCCGTCTTCGCTCAGACGCGGATAGGCAAAGCGGCGGGTCGCCTTGTATGCCGGTTCGTCTGGCGCTGTGGTGTGCTCCACGACGCGATTGAGCACATCGTATTGATAGCGGTTGACCACGCCCAGGGTGTCTTGCTCTTCGACCAGTTGGCCACTGAGGATCGACTGTGCCGAACGAGTGGTGGCCTCCAGGGTGCCGCACGGCGCACTGTAGGTCTCCCGGGTCTGCATCCAGGTAGGTTGCCCTGCAGGGTCATTGATCAACTCATAGCGCCAGCGGCGGCCCGCCGAAACACCATTCATGCTGAACTGATGCTGATCGATTCGGCCGTGCAGAAGTGGCTTTTCAGGCATGTTCAAGTAAGTACGATGATTGCTGTGCAACAGCGTCTCATGTTCCTCGCCCTGCTCGGGGGTGACCGCGAAGGTGTCTTCCTGCTCGAGCGCGAGCCAGCCATCAGGCAGCGCGTTGTAAGTGCTCTGGCGCAGGCCGGGCAGCTGCACATAGCGGTAACGATTACGTTTGATCGGGGCTGCTGGCAGCGTGTCATCATCAACCGGGGCCGGGTAGACAGTCTCGCACTTGAGGTTACGCACGAAACCTTCCGGGTCTGCCGGGCAGCCGTCGCTTTGCTCCTTGGGATAGTACTCGCGCACGGTGCGCATGCCATTGGCCTGAATTTCTTCAACCAGATTGCCGCTGGCGTCATAGCGGGTTAGCTGGGTTTCATCGCGACGGTCTTGCGAGTTGCCTTCCAGGGTGAAGGTCTTGGTGACCTTGTGCGGCAACTGGAAATAATTCGGCTGGTCTGCGAATTGCCGATTGGCCAGTTCGTGATAGGTGGTGCTGACGGTTTCGATGCAGCCTTGCTGGGTGGTGACCTGTTCGGTCATCAGATGGAAACGGTTGAAACTGCGCTTGACGGTGCGCAGTACCTGGCCATCAAGGTAGTGGCTTGCCGTGGATTCGTAGCTGAAGCCGGCCTGTGTCGATTTGTAGAGGTTGTCTTCGCCGCCTTCGGTCCAGGTGACGCCCGCGCCGTTGCCCAGAAAGTTGTTGCTGCTGAAGGTGTAGGTGTTTTTCATGTGGGTTGTTTCATCCAGCGGATCGGGCTGGAGAACATGTTCGGCGGCATAGGGCAGTGTTTGTGCAACCCCGGGAAGCGCGTGGCCGTCTTCCTTGTAAGTCACTGTCTCGACACCACCTACCGGGTTGCTCAAGCGGGTCAGGTAGTACGACCCGCCGATGGCTCGATAGCTGAACTCCCATCTGGCCTGATCGGCACCGGGCAAAGTCATACTGATCAGTTGGTCGCCTTGCAGGCCCAGGCTGAACCGGGCTCGGGCGTCAGTCTCTGGTTGCAGGTCCAGCAATACCTGGTCGTTGCGGCCGTAGTCGATGTTCAGCAGGGTGCGCTGGCTGTCGTCTCGAATCGTCGCCAGGCAAGGCTGGCCATTGACCGGGGTGTAAAGCAGGTCGATACCATGCCCCGAAGGCGCCAGCACTCGAACCGGCAGGGCCACTTCAAAGTTGGGGGCCTGTGGCTCAAGGATCTCGGTGAGCCCAGACTTGTGCGCGATGCGAAAGCGTTTTTTTTCCCCCTCGCTGATATTGCGGAACTGGAAGCTTTCCAGCTTGCGCTCCGTGATAACGGCGGTTTCTCCCGGGCCATTGTCGGCGACATGGAAGCTCTCGCCGGTGTGCAAGTCAAGCATGCCGTTGGGCACGCTGAACCTGGTCAGTTTCAAGCTCCAGCCGATGCCAAAGCCGGTGTTGCGTTCGTTCAGGGGGTTGAAACCCAGTTGCAGGGGCAGGTTGGGGCCGCACAGCGCGTTGGCGTTGAGCTCCGGCAAATCGATACCGAGCGTATATTGGCCGGTGCGTGGATCGACGCTGCCTTGAACGAAACTCATGAAGTTGAACGCATTGGAATGCAAAGACATACCGTGTTCCTCGTGAAACCACTCAGCTCAGCGGGTGGGGGGGGTAGGTGAAGTTACAACGACCACTTTGCCGAGGGTGTCGCGCTTGACTGTACCCGTGCTTTTGCCCTCTACGACGATACCCAAACCCTCTTTGATAAAGTCGTTGGCAATATAGGTGTTGAAGAAATAATCAACATCCTGATTGTTCAAGCGTGCCGTATGGTGCGTGGTTTTCAAGCGCAAACTCCATTCGGGTTCACCCGCCTTCATATTTCTGGAATACAAGGTGATCAGTGATGCAGACGGTATGTCGTCCATTTGAATTTTGCGCGGTGTGCCAAGTCGAGTGTCGCCGCTTGTCAGGTCAAGTGTGAAGGTGCCGCCCTTGGTAATTACAGGGATGTTGAGTGCCCGGGAATCCTGGTCGGGATCGGTAACGATAATGACCCCTGATTGAAGCGGAGTATTTTCATGTGTCATGACAGAAACCTCATTGGTTAAGCGCTTCACTCATCTGGGTGTGAGTCGCCAATGTCAGCGCAGGTTCGCGCGCAGGGCCTGTAAAGCCTGATCAAAGGCTAGGAGAGTTGGCCTTAAGGCGCACCTAGTAGTTTTGCCAGTTGTCCGGCTTATTCAGGGCGGTTTATAACTGAGTTCAGATCAGTCGCAGGCGGTACACGGTGGGCAGGGGGTAACGCCTTCATTATTTATCAACCGTCAACGGCGTTATTCAGCCATTACCACGGTTGGGTATCCACCGTCTTTAATCCGAGGTCGTTAAACATGAGTGCGCAGCACAGAGCATTGCTCGAGGAACCAGAAGTTCCTGATTTGAATGAATATGATGAAGTTGATCTGACGGCATTGGGTGGCCGGAACCTGATGACCTACATTAAATATACCGGTATGCAAGATGGAGACTTTGTTCGGCCCCGTTGGGTGGGTGCCAGCCCGTCCGGCGAGGCGTTTGATGATGTTACAGCGCAGCTTCAAGTTGGCCCGGAGGATGTGGCCAATGGGCTTGAGGTCACTATCCGCAACGACAGGCTCCGTGCCGCCGAAGGGGGTTGGGCGTTCTACTCTTATCAGGTCAACGATGGGCAGGAGTCCCTGCGTAAGTTCTGTTACGTAGGGCTGCGCGCACGGACCGAACCGGAAACCCTTTCGGTGCTGCATGCCTTGCCGTCACATGGCTTGACACTTCAGCCAGGTGCCTTGCCCGCCGGTGGGGCAATTACGATGCTGGTTGCACCGTATCAGGCCATGCAGGTAGATGACACGATCACGCTGCAACTGGTGGGGTATGACGAGGACGGAGTGGAGGATAGCGTTTGGTCGCGTACGCTGACCGTGACAAAAGACCATTTCGACAAGATTCCATTGTCTGCCGATGTGCCCAAAAACTGGTTCGGTTTCTTGGAAAAAGGCTACATGGAAGGCTTCTACCGCATTGACCTGGTGGACGGTGGTAGTGTCGATTCGCCTCTGCAGCGCTGGGAAATCGACTCGAAGGCAACGTTGCCCGACCTGCTCGCTGCCCCGCGCATCGAGGGCCACAGCGAAGGTGACCCTCTGGACCCGACACAGTTTCGCAATGGTTTGGCCATTGCGGTGCCGGCGTATCCAGGTATGCAGGTGTCTGACCATGTTGTCCTGCATTGGCGCAGCCCGGCGGGTGATTTGGTCCAGGCGGCGCGGGTCGATCCCAGCAGCCTGGCTGCCGGCTCGCTTTTTTTTCGAGTGCCCGTCGAGAATGTGATGCAAAACGCCGGTAGCAGTGTGCGATTGAGTTACCTGTATGGACGTAAGGGAGGCAACTTGAGCTCGAGTGAGCTTCAGGTGACTGTGGCATTGATACGGTCGCTGCCTGCCGCCGATGTAAGGGGTGCCATTCCAGAAGGCCCGGCTGATGCTGGCCGCATCCCCGGCCTTGAAGCCAAGGACGGGGTTTACGTCGTAGTGCCTGCAGACACGCTGGCCCCAGGGGAGCTTGCCGAGGTGCACTGGATGGGCCAGTCAGCGCTAGGCCAGTACATAGCCAAGGAGCCGGTCAGCCCGGCCAACCCGCTTCGCTTCTTCATTCCCCAAGACTATGTGCCAGCCAATTTTGGGCGCGGCGAAAAGGACGAGTCCAGGCGCTTTCAGGTGTTTTACCGGCTGATCGGTGCTACCGGCCAAGTCGACTCGGCGCCCTACAACCTTCGGATTACGCCGGTGCCCAGCACCAGCTACCCACAGATTACCTGCACGCAGGCCGATGCAGGTGGGCTCTCTCTGGCGAAGGTACCGGCAGCGGGGGCCGACCTGGCGTTGGGCACTTGGCTGTTCGGTAAGCAGGGCCAATTGCTGACAGTTGTGGTCAGTGGCGTGACCGCGACGGGCGAGGTCGAAGAGGTGATTCTGGACAGCGCTCCTGTCACTGCCGAGCAAGCCGAGAACGGCGTAAGGGCGAAGTTGCCCAAGGCATTTCTGGAAGGGTTGACAATGGGCGAAAGTTTTACCATTTCGCCACGGCTCAGCTTTGACGGCGGCGTTTATTTCACGCCGTTTAGAAGTATCACACTGACGTTGAACCGCTAGAAACAACTGACCGACCGCCCTGTGGCCAACGCATTGCTACTGCGCCATTAAGGGCGTCTGCGGATACCCAACAACGTGCGTCGTACCTGTTTTCTTTAGGCATTTACATGGCCTGAGGACAGGTGTCGCTCGCCTGTTAATGAAGACTCGATTGTCTGGAGATACATTAAATGGCCAAGCCCACACTCGAAGAGTATTTGTCTTACCTGAGCGTCGAACCCCGCACGAAAGGGTGGGGCGCCTTGCTGGTTTATGACCGGTTTAAAACCAACATGCTGTTGGCGCAAGAACATATCGAACGGTTTGATGGCAGTCACTGGTTGAAACCGATCAGCCTGCGGGTGGAAACGGAGGGCGGCAGCTGGACGGATATTTCTGAGTTGACGCTGGACAAGCCCAGCCTGTCGTTCGTCAATTCCAGCATCAGTAGTTCGGCTGCCCGTTTAAGCATGCACGTGTCGGGGGGCAAGTTCAAACAACTGCGCAGAACGCCCGGCAGTGGTCAAACAGAACTGGTAGGGCTTTCGCGGCTCGATCCGTTGAGCGCCCCGGCTGTACGCATGAACATCAACCTCAATCAAAGTAATAACGGTACGATCACGGATGAAGGGCGAGTGACCTTGGACCTCTCCCAGGGTTCGGCTTACACCTTCGAAGTGTCGAGTTGGAAAGACTTGAACGAAAAGGTCGGCAGCGCCATTCAGCGCGCCTTCGCAGCGCTACCGGCCGAGGAGCGGGTGTGGGAGCTGAACACTCTCAAGCCTGTCGAGGGCGAACTCAAACCCACGTCTTTTGCGGTGCGTACCCATTCGTTGGCCAAGGCTGGGCAATCGATCGTCAGCAGTGATCCGGCTGAGCTGGACGAGGGCGCAGTGGTGGTCGGCGTCGCGTTCAATGGTGCACGGGGGGGCGACTTCCCAACCCGGGACGAGGACATGCCGTACTTGTTGCCGGAGTCGGGTTCCTCGGATCCGTTCACGATGAACCTGCTGGTGGGCAACGATGTCTGGAGCAAACAGGTGCTTGCCCAGATGTTCAAGAAAGTCCCGGGTTATGAAAACGAGCAACCGGAGTATGAGTCGCAGGCAGGTTTCATCACCCAGCTGACTTGGCCGGGGCTCACCGTTACAAGCCCCGAGCAGACACACCGTTTTTCAACGCCTCCTTTGTATGAAGGGTTGGACGGTGCAATTACCGCCAGGCGCATCGATGGCTTCAAAGCATGGCGGTTTGATTTGCTGAGGACCTCGGTGAACATGACGCTTGCTTCAAAGGGCGGCGTTATTGTGCTGGAGTGGAAAGGCCAATGGCCGCCGTCTGAAGATGGCCACCCGGTTCTGGAGTCTGACGAATTTGTCTGGAGAGCCAATGGGGGCAATGGCAGTCTGGCAGTCAAATATCCGGTGGTGATTGACTATACGTGTCGGCAAAACTTTGCACTTGAACTCGAGACCGCTGGCGAGCACAAAGGCCGTGTCAAAGTGGTGAAAAAAGAACAACAGATCGATGTTGCTCTGGCTCAATACGACGGTCGGCAATTCGTGTGGTTGGAAGAAGTATTCAAAACAGCCCAAGACCTTTTCAAAACTTCTTTCAAAAACGCGTTCGATCAGGTGGTTACGGCGGTTGCGTCGGCAGGCGCGTCTATCGATGTGCTGCGGTTGAACGGTTTGCTGTTCCGTAGCGAACAAATCGCTGAGCCTCGGAACCTGCAGGTACCTGGCGACCTGTCATTGCTGGGTACTTTGGCACCGAAGCTCACCGCATTCGCCGTCGAACCGCTGGAAGCCACGCTTTCTGCGGGCACCACACAGACCTTTAGGCTGGCGCCACTTCCTGGTGCAGCTGTGGCCTGGAGCCTCGATCACCTGCCAGGTGAGTCAGGGGACAAGGGCACCATTGCCAACGGTGTTTACACCGCGCCGGCAAGCGACGCGATCACGGGGACGTCCAAGCGGGTCATCGTTACCGCAACGGCCGGTGATCAGGTCAGCCGGGCGTTGGTGACCGTCGTGCCGCAGGGCGTTTC
This sequence comes from Pseudomonas sp. BNK-30, assembly GCF_047456185.1. Classification (NCBI taxonomy): domain Bacteria; kingdom Pseudomonadati; phylum Pseudomonadota; class Gammaproteobacteria; order Pseudomonadales; family Pseudomonadaceae; genus Pseudomonas; species Pseudomonas sp. BNK-30. The sequence goes on along the minus strand of NZ_CP179904.1, from coordinate 3,148,245 downwards.
GGTTTTCCCCTTCATGCTCAGCGGCCAATTCTCTGACCAGTCGCCTGCCAAACCATCCCGTTACGTTGTGGTCGGCGGCAGCCTGGGCGCTCCGTTGAGCTGGGCGATGAAGCCGGGCTCCAAAGGCACCCTGCGGTTACCGGGCGCTGAAGATTCGGACCTGGACATTCCGGTGGACAAGGAAACGCGTATCTACGTCGCCCCAACCAGACAGCCGGGGGCTTCCGGTACAGTCGATTTTCTGATGCAGCTGGACACGGTCACCGTGAGCTCGGGGGCACACACAGAGGCCATGGATGTGGTTATTCCGTGGACAACCACCACTGCCGAGATAAGGGTCACTGCGCAAACGGACAATACCCTCAAACTGGCCTTGTGGGTACAAAGTTGGGACGAGGGCGATGTGGAGATACCGCCTGCGGACACGCAGTGGTTTCTGGTCAAGGGCGAGGGCGATCTGTCAACGACAGGGATCTACACGCCGGGTGCGGAAGGTGACTACATCATCGTTGCCGCGTTTGACAAGACTTCCACGCGGCTCCCTCTATGGGACTACGCAGTGCTGCCCATGCCCTACGAGCAGACCCACATCGAACTGGTCGAACATGTCCAGGTGCACAGCACTCAAAGGAGGAGCTGATCATGGCTGCCAACTCCAAACAAAACCTGCTCGATGAACTGGAAAAAGGGAGTGTGTTGCATGGCTGGGGCGCAATCCTGGCCATCGGGCGTGAGCGCTTCAATCAGTTGCTCCAGACACAATTTGTCGATGCTTTCGCGACGCAGGATTTTACCTTGCCGATCAGCGGCGAGTACTTCATGGAGAATCGTACCGAGAAGGTCGTGTTCGACAACCTCATGCTCGGCCCCCCGCAACTGTCGTTCAAGCATGCCAGCGGTAGAACGGCGCACGTCACCGTCAGCATGGAGTTGATCGCCGGTACCTGCCATGCGATCGCTCAGCATTCCGGGGTGCCAGCCTGGCTGCGTCGAAGTCATGTATTGATGCAGGGCATGGGTTACCAGTTGCAGATGCAGGCGGTGTTGAGGGTGATTCCCATACCCTTTTCCAGCCAGAGCCAGTTGATCCTGGACCTGAGCACTGTCACCGAGCCTACCTGTAATCTGGCCTCGTCCGAGATCGCCAGCCGTGCGATGGGAGACTTCATCAAGCAGCAACTTGATCAGCAACGCACTGAGTGGGTACTGCCTGTGCTGACACTCGACTTGCTGGGTTATGACGCGACGGCGATAGAGAGCTTCGATGTCGTGACCCAGAAAGCACCTGAGGGCGGCGGCAGTGGCGCCTCACCCGAAGACGATGGTGCAGTGCTGCTGTTGATGCAACTGCGCGGCAGTGCTGCCCGGGGGGACGTTCCTTCTGCGCTGCCCTACCTGTTGCCCGCGCTGGATGACGGGGGCGGCAACTACAACGCTGCCTTGCTGGTAGACCGCATGCGGGCGTCACTGTTGAGCCGGCGTGCCGAAAACACGCTGGCGCGGATAATGCTGGTGCAGGCTTATCAGGTGAGCATGGCCGAAGAGCATGTTGCGCATGATGCAATTCTGTTCGGTGACATCGGGGCCACTGCGCAAAGCGCAGACCTGCAACCTGCCCTGAGCAGTGTCGCGGCCTCGCGCCAGGTCAATTACCAACTCAAGGGAACACCCGCCGGTGCATGGTCGGCGCGCAACCTGCTTCATCCGCGAGCCTGCGGTGAGGTCGTCGAAGGCCGCTATACCGCCTCAGCGCTGAACGAGTTCGTCAGCCATCAACAAGTGGTGGTGGTCACTGCACACGTTGCCGGCGAAACGGGCAACAAGACCAGTACGGCCTTGGTGGTCGAGTCCAGCGACCCCTTGGCCATATCACCCAGGGTGGTGCTTTGGGGCGAGGGAGACGCTGCGATCAAGCTGAATGCGTCCCAGAGTGAAGGGGTGCAATGGTCGCTCGAGGGGGGGAGCATGGCATCTTGCGGCCCGACCCTGCCGACCCGCGCATCGCCCACTTTGTGCCCAAGGACCAGGCGGGGGCGGCCCAGGTCGTGCTGCAGCGTATCAAGGTCAGCTGCGGCGCCGAGAGTGGTTATGCCACTGTGGTGATACTCAACCGTGCCCCAGTGCTGAAGGTTGAACCGTTTCATGTGAGCACGATGCCACCGAGCGGGATGCAGACGTTCACTTTGGCCGACTACCCCGCTGACCGGTGGGTACTGTTCGGTGCCGGCGAGATCGACTCGGCCACCGGCGCGTACACGGCGCCTGAAAGCGACGCGGGCGAAGTCAGCGTGGTCGCCGGTATCGCTGGCATACATTCCGGTTTTGCCGTTATCGAGCACCAGCCTAACAGGCCACAACAAGTGGCCAGCCTGCGGGCGCGCTGGAAGACGCTCAACAGGTTCGAAATTTCGCTCAACAACGCCAACCGCAACCGGGTGCTGGCCAATGGGCTGCAGCAGGTCGGTATCGACATTCTGATCGAAACCAACTCGTTCGAGGGCGATGAGGGTGTGGTCTGGGACCCAGTGAGTGATCTGGAACTCTCGACGCTGGTGATCCTGCATGAGGATGGCACTGAAGTCGATTATCTGAGTCCCGGGTGCGAAGGGCTTGACCCGGACGAAACCGGTTCCCCGAGGAAATGGGCGGTCAGCAAGGTTCGCAATCGCTTCGACTACTTGCCCACCGGCAGCACCCCGGCTGCGCAGGTGCCATTGCGCACGCCCGCTGATGCCAGGCGCACGGTGACTGTCTATGTACATTGCCTGGAGGCGGAAGTCAGTAAGTTCAAGGCCAAGTTCCAGGACCATTCCAATGGCTGGCACTACTCGCAGGAAAAGGACGAAACCAAGGGGGTCGTGCAACTTGAAGGGGTGCGTGTACCGGCACCGAGCATCAGCAACTACTCGATGGTGGCAAAACGTGTGGCCAGCCGAATGGGTTCGGATCACGGCCAGCCGCTGGATACCTTCAACTATTGGCACTACACCACCGATTACTGGGTGATCAGCGCCAGGGACGTGCAGTTTGCCAGCGCTCGTTTCGATCACGCCTCGATGATCAGGTGGGAAAGCGAACTGCTCAAGGAGTCGTATTGCACGTACACCGGCTTCGCCTTCAAGCCACGCCGTTACCCGGGTGCGGTACCTGCGTCTACGGGCATCGAGTATCAGGCTGAGTTGCAGTTGTTGGCGAAAGAGTCCTTGGTGAATTTCAAGGAACTGGATTACGGCTTCAAGGGGCAGGAAGACGTCGCCGAAGGCAGCCTGCTGTTAAGCCTGGATCGGGCGCCCAACCTGAACTACTGGTACGACACAGGCGGCAAGAAATACCGTGAAGTGCTGGACAAGCCATTGTTGTTCACCCTGATCGACAACTTTGGCATTGCGCACCGGCTCAAGGCCACTTTTGGCGGCGGAGCCGATGGCCGAAACACACTGACGCTTGAACTTCAGTAAGTGTTTGTCGCCCCTTGGCGGGGCGACTTTTTTCCGCTATCAGAACGAGTGTGTTCCTATGACGACGCAATCCCTTATTCATTCCAACGCTTTCAATTTTCTCAGCTTCGTGCAGGGGAGTGTCGACCCGCGAACCGGGTTGTATTCACTACTGATAGAGCTGCCCGAGTTGCCTGCCAACCACCTCAGCGGCCCCACGCTGCCACTGCGCCTGGGCTACAACCCGCTGAACAGCCAGGACACCGGATTCGGTGTCGGCTGGAGCCTTAACCTCAGCCAGTTTGTCGTCAGTAGCGGCATGCTCAGCTTGCATACGGGTGAGAGTTTCAAGGTGGCAGACAATGGCCCTGGCGAAAAGGCCGTGATACCTGAACGCAAGATCGACAGTTTTCATTTCGACAACGTCAGCGAGGGAGGGAACAAGTGTTTTCGGATCGCCCACAAGTCCGGCTTGATCGAGCTGCTTGAGCCGCAGGCACCCACATTTGCGGTGGCTTTGCCTGTACGCGTGCTGGCAGCGAGCGGGCACGGCATCAATCTGACCTACCAGGTGGTAAACGGCGAGCCGTGCCTGGCATCCATTACCGATGACACCCAGGTCAACGGTCGCCCGCGCACCTTGCTCAAGATCGATTACAGTAGCCATTCACGGGTGCTGATCGACCTGAACCCTGATTCCGAAGCGTTCGCACGCTACACCCTGGAGCGCACGGGTGATGAGCTGGTCAAGATTGTTTTGCCAACTGCGGACCAGGCACGCTGGGCATTCACTTATCGCCGGGTGGGCGAGTTGCGCTGCCTGACTGATCTGCACACTCCCGTCGGTGCACGCGAAGTCATTGAGTACAAGGATGACGGCCATGCCTTGCCCGGCGGCCAAGGGCGAACGGTGCCGTACGTGCAGCGGCATGTCCTGAGCCCGGGCGGGGGGCAGCCGGATATCGAAACGCGGTATGCCTTCAGTAGCAACAACTTCCTTGGTAATGGCACGGGGGTGGCCTGGGAGGACAACGGGCTGGACAACCTGTACAAGTTCACCGGTTCCAGCTTTGTCTACAGTTCGACTGCGAGTCAGTATCAGGACGGCACCGCGCTGCGTATGACTGAGCGCACATTCAATCGCTTTCACTTGCTGACCTCGCAGGTCACCACCCAGCAAGGCTGCATCGAAACCGTCACAACGACCTATCACGAACGAAGTGACACTGGGTTCGCAGACCAGCCGAACAACTTCCAGTTGCCAAACACGGTGACCTCTGCCTGGTCGTTACAAGGCAACTCCAGGGATCGCCGTACTGAAGTGTCCGCCACGCAATACGACAGTCACGGCAACCTCACCCTGGAGGTGCAGGCCAATGGTGTACAGACACGCTATAGCTATTACCCGGCCGAGGCCAGCGAGGGTTGTCCGAGCGACCCGGAAGGTTTCGTGCGCACCCTTAAATCACAGGTGCTGGTGCCCGCAGCCGACGGTGAGGGGAGGGCAGAGGCGCTGAGCCGAAATTTCACCTATATCGCCTTGGGCGCACTCGATGCTCAGGCCAAGGGCCAGCTTTTGCCAGACAGCGAAACCCAGGTGCGTGTGATTGACGGCACCATCCTCTGCCATACCGGGATTGAGTACGCCGAGGCGCTGGCCGATCCGCTGCTGCATGGCCGGCGCCTGAGCGAGGTGCGGAGCATGGGCGGCAAGCCTACCCGTACCGACTACCGCTATGCCCTACGGGTGGTGAATCAGCACCCGGTAGTGGAGACACAAGCTACGGTGACCGGCTTCGACGGGGCGCAAAAGGTCAATACGCTGCAGTACTCGGAGCTGATCGGCGAGCCCCTGCTCAACTATGATGAAAACCAAGTGCAGATTGCCTACGAGTACGACCAGCTCAGGCGTGTAGTGCTGGAAACGGTGGCTCCGAACATGGAGGAGTTCAAAGCCGCGCGCGCATACAGCTACCAGTTGTCCTCCACGGGAAATCAGGCTGTGCAGGTCATGAAAGATGTCAAAGGGGTTACCACCTGGAGCTACGTAGACGGCCTCAATCGTGTGGTTCGCCAGTTGCGCCAGGACCCTGACTTCGCGCAGACAATGGCCGCCCAGGAGGCGCCACGGTTGAGCTACAGCGCTGCCTACGATGCCTTGGGCAATCTGCTTGAAGAAACCGAATATGAATGGCTGGCGCTGGACGATCTGCCGCTGCGCACCCGCTTCGAATACGACGCCTGGGGGCAGCGCAGCTGTGAAATCGGCCCCGACGGCGTGCGCACCCATGAGCAGATCGACCCGATCGGTACGCCAGAATCGAAAGGGCCGATCCTCACCCAGTGGCGCGAGTCGGCGGACGGCCTGTTGCGCACTGGCAAGACCGTCACCTGGCAGAATCTTTTCGAAAAGCCGGTACGGGTCGAACGTTTGCGCCTGGATGGTACGCGCGAGAGCTTGCACCAGTACTTTTATGACGGCCTTGGGCGCACGGCGCGAGAAATCGACGGCCGCGCCGCCCAGACTGCTTTCGCCTTTGATGAGTTCGACCGCTTGCACACGCATACCCTGGCCGATGGCTCGCAGGTGGTGCGTGAGTATGCTGGTCACAGCGATGAAGACTTGCCGGTGCTGATCAAGGTGCTGCACCCCGATGGCGCTACCCAGAGCGTGCTGGGTGAGCAGGTGTTCGACGGCCTGGGTCGCATGGTCGAATCAATTACCGGCGGTCGCCGGCGCGTGCTGCAGTATGCCGATGGCATGCGTCAGCCTGAATCGGTCATCACACCCAGTGGCCAGAAAATCCGTTACCAATATCTGCCTCAGTTGGGTGAAGAGCCTTTGCAACGGACGGTGATTGACTCGGGGGTCGAGGCTCAATACCAGTATGACAAGCAGAATGCGCGGTTGCTGTACTGCAAGGAGCAGGGCGAGGAGCTTTCGCGTACTTATTTCAGTACCGGCCAGGTACGGTCGGAGACGCGAGTTCAGCAGGGGGCTCGCTACGAGATGGCCTATGTACACAGCCTGGGCGGACGCCTGTTGAGTTACACCGATGTACTCGGGCAGGTTCAGTCTTATACCTACAATTCGCTGGGCCAACTCGAACAAACCAGCCTGGGTACGCTGACCAGTACGTTCACCTATGACTCGCTGGGGCGTAACAGGTCGATCATGACCCAGGCGCGTGATGCCGATGGCAGCGTTCGCAGTTTGCAGACCACCCTTGAGTACGATGAGTTTGAGCGTGAAACGTCGCGCCGCTTTGATTTTGACGATGCGCAACAAGTGCTGGCGCAGGCTTATGATGCGCTCGATGCGATCGTGAGCAAGACGCTCACCGAGGACGGGCGAGTGCTGCGAGAGGAGGCTTACACCTACGACGAGCGTGGCAGATTGACCGATTACATGTGTGAGGGCGAAGACGCATACCTGCCGGTCGACCCCTACGGCAAGAAAATCCAGGCCCAGCGCTTCGATTTCGATGCCTTGGACAATATCTCCCGAGTGCGCACGCGTTTTGACGGTGGCACCCTCGATGCCCGCTATCAGTTCGACAATGAACTGGATCCTGCACAGCTGACTGGTTTCGAAATTCGCGGGCTTGAGGATTCGCCGCTTATTGTCGCGCTCGAGTATGACCTGGACGGCAACCTGGTGCTTGACGAGCAAGGGCGCACGCTTGCGTACGATGCGCTGGGGCGTTTGCAAAGCGTCAACGGGGCGGCCGGTACAGCCAGCGCGAACTATGCGTATGACCCGCTGGATCGCCTGGCGATGCAGGAAACCCTTTGAGCGGTGCGCACGGTGTAACCGGTGTTTCTGGGCTTTGGCGATGCGGTTAGGCGCATATCCGGAGTGATCTGGTGCCCTTGAGATCGAGCGCCGCCCGCGCGGCGCTCGATCTTGTTGATAACTCGATAATTACTCGGCGGTTTAAAAGGCTGATGCAAGAAGTCAACTGTCAGTTCTGCCAGTTGTTCGTGTTGAACAGGGGCCTTTAAATAACGGTATGCAACTCGCTTAGTTTCGGCGTCCTTAACCCTCCAGCGCGACAGGATAAACGTAATGAGCACGTATGAAAAAAGGACCATGACGGCCGAGCAAACCCGCCAGGCCGTGCGTCAGCAGCGGGCGCAGGCTTCTGTGTCCACTGCATTGGAAGCCCCGTTGATCGACCCGAGCCTATTGGCCGATCCCGCTGATAACACGCTGAAAAGCCAAGTGTTGCTCAGCGCTGATGGGGAACTGACAGTCAGCATCCCGGCATGGGACACGTTTGCGCCGCCCGGCTTCGGCGTTTACGACACTTTATATATTTATCATTTAAGTGAGAACGGGGGGCGGGAAGAACTAATCAATAGGGAACTTGACGAAAGTAATAGAGACGAGTTCCCCCTGCCGTATACCGTGCCCAGGGAAAGAGTTGAGGCGTGGGGTGAAGGTACACAGACATTCACTTATGAGGTTTTACCTTACAGTGGGGGCACGAGGCTTCAGGGCGGAAGGCTCGCGCTGATCTTTGACCGCATTGCGCCCAACCGAGGTAACGTCCCGCCCGCTTTTGCGCCGATTGCAGATGTCACCGACGCCAACGTGGCAGATGTTGAGCTGACGTTGGGTTCGTACCCTGATCATGCCGCCGGCGACAAGGTTGCCGTCTACTGGTTGAAGGATGTACCCGAGGACCTCACCGCGGTATTACCTGCCGTGACTGTAGATGTCGGAACGTTACCACAGCAATTGAAGGTGCCCCGAACTGCCATCGAAGCCGCAGGCGATGGTGGCCTTTACGCCCTCTATCTGCTGGTTGACAAGGCCGGCAACATCAGCCGAATCGCCCCTCCTACCGCGGTGGGTGTTGCGCTTGGGCCATTGCCTTCGGGTTTGAAGGCTCCTGAAGTGCCGCTGGCTGGCGATGGAGTGATCGACCAGGAGGATGTGTTCACGGGTGTGTCGGTGCATATCCCGGCATTCGAGCACTTCAAGCCCACAGATGAGTTACAGGTGACCTGGGGCTCCCTCGAACTGGGTTGGCAGCCGATTGGCAACGCGCCATCTTTCCCACTGGCAATCAACCTGTTGCCGCTGCAAGTGTGGGGCGAGTATGCGGCCGCAGGCAGCGGGGCGATGTCGACACCTGTCAGCTATGCACTGCGACGGGGGGCGGTGCCAGCGGGCACCGAGCGGACGGCTGTGGACGTTAACCTTGAACGTATCGGGCCGGTCGATCCAGGCCCAGACCCAACCTGGCCAGACCCGGTCAACCCGAAGTTGGACAACGTCACGGTCAAAGGTGAGGTTTCGGGCAAAAACAATGAACTGACGCCCGACGATCAGTTCAAGCCTGCGACCCTGACGTTCGTGCTCGATAGCACCTTTATCGAGGGCGATAAAATTACCTTCCATTGGGGTGGAACCCATATCACTGAAGCGGATCATGAGGTGCTGGACACCGATCCCGGTGAGCAAGTCACGGCAACGATCCCTTGGGCTTACATCGAAGCCCACAAAAACGGCGTAGTGCCGGTGCATTACAGGATCACTCGGGACGGTGTTCCCAATGCCTCAGTGTCGCCATCGACCGATGTAACCGTAACGGCCATTGTCTTGGTCCCGGACGCCCCTGAGTTTCTTGGTGGCAATACCGAGGCTCCCGTGGGCTGGCTGACCTGCCGATCATTGTATGACCCGGATGACGATAGCGGTGCCGCAGCGGCCATTCGTGTTCAGGTGCCGGACCTCGCGGCATACGGTTTAGTGACGGGTGCCAAAGTTACGATGCATTGGACGGCAGTGCATGGCTTTACCGGTGAAACGCCAATACCGGACATTGACAAGGTCGAGGAAATTACCCTGACAGCGGAAAGTTTGAATGGGTTTGTATGGCGTGTGGAGCCCTATGACACACACATACTGCCCATACCTAACTTCAATGCTGCCCTTAAAGACGGGCGCGCCCGTGTTTGGTACACCTTCGAACTGGACGGTACGACGTACACGTCCGGTACTGAGGAACGCATCATTTCAATGCATCAACTGGGAGCAGCTTGCCCACTCAAACCGTAAGCAGGCAACGCATGAAGATGGCGTCAGCCATCTTCATCTCCCGTCAGATGTCTTTTGCTCAATTGACGAATATTCCTACAGAGGTTTCGGGTAGTGCCACGTAACTTGTACGAAATTTACCCCCTAATCCGTGGGTGATTTCAGTTAATACGACGGAGACCTTTGATTCAATGGCGACTGTGCTTAAAGAACGCTCGTACCCTTCAATGCAGGCGGTGCTCATGTTACCTGTACTCTTGCTGGCTAGCCCGGTTACCGAGGCGTTGACCGTCGTGGAGGGCAAGCGAGCGATCGACGCCACCACGCCGGTCGACAGCTATCAGCTCAACCCTGGCGCCTGGCTTGAGGCGGTCGATGCATCGACCCTGCAGTTGGATATCGGTAGCGGTGCGCAGTTGCAGATGCAACGCAGTAACGTGGATGCGCAAGGCGCTGATGGCATCGCCCTGCGTGGTGGGGCGAGGGTGACCATAGCGGACAACTCGCGTGTGGTCAGTGACCGCTATGGCCTGCGTTTGGAGTCTGACGGCACTGCGGGGGCTTCGGCCACGATCAGCGACAGTCATGTTGAAGGTGCCCGCGGCGGCGCATTGGTGTCATCAGCTGCCACCTTGAGCCTGCAACGCAGCGAGTTGATCGGTACCGGGACCGCTGCGGCAGCGAACATGTTTGGCGGTGCGACACTGACGGCTCAAGACAGCCGCTTGGTAGGTGCGCAAGCTGGGGTGCGTATCTTCTCCGATGCTGCTTTGCCGGGTACAGCCACGCTGAACCTGGTGGGCTCTGATGTGCAAGGGCTGGACGGCTCGGCCATCATTGTCGGCAATCCGTTGCTCGGCCCTGCCAATGGGGTAATAAACGTGGCAGGCGGCTCCACGTTGCGCGGTAGCAACGGTACCCTGCTGGAAGTGGTGGGCCGGTCGACGGCGAGCATGACTGTCGACAACAGCCAACTTGTGGGAGATGTACGCGTCGAAGCCGGCTCCAGTGCCTCGTTGACGCTGGACAACCAGGCCAGCCTGACAGGCCGCCTGGAGAATGTGTCCGGCCTGTCCATTAACGACCAAGCGCGTTGGAACATGGTCGAAGATAGCCAGGTCGGCAGCCTGGCTCTCAATGGCGGCAGTATCAGGTTCGGTGAACCCGACCAGTATCAACGTTTGGCCTTGGGGACTCTGGCAGGCAGCGGAACGTTCATCATGGACAGTGACTTCAGTACTGGCCAGACCGACTTCCTTGATATCACCGGAACTGCCACCGGTAGCCATAGCTTGCTGGTGGGCAGCAGCGGCGCTGATCCCTCGGTTGAAAACCAGCTGCATCTGGTGCACGCCGCGGCGGGTGATGCGCAGTTTTCATTACTCAACGGGCCAGTCGACCTGGGGGCTTTTTCCTATGACCTGGTGCAGCGAGGCAACGACTGGTTCCTCGATGGCTCGCGCAAGGTCATCAGCCCTGGCACTGCTTCTGTGCTGGCTCTGTTCAACACGGCGCCGACTGTGTGGTACGGCGAGCTGACGACGTTGCGTAGCCGCATGGGCGAGTTACGCCTGGATGAGGCAAGTGCCGGTGGCTGGGTTAGAGCCTATGGCAACAAATTCAACGTGTCCGATGCATCGGGTAGCCCTTACCGGCAAGTTCAGCAGGGTTTCTCGTTGGGTGCCGATGCGCCGCTTCCGGTAGGCGATGGCCAATGGTTGATCGGGGTGATGGCGGGCCACAGCGGTTCTGATCTGGACTTGGTCCGGGGCGCCTCGGCAGAGGTCAAGAGCTACTACCTGGGGCTTTATGCAACCTGGCTCGATGCCCAGAGTGGGTACTACCTGGACGGTGTGGTGAAGCTAAACCGTTTTGACAACTCATCAAAAATCGCCTTGAGCGATGGCACGCGGACCAAGGGCGACTACGACAACCTTGGCGTGGGGGCATCCGTGGAGTTTGGTCGGCACCTGGAGCTGGGGGCTGGTTACTTCATCGAGCCCTACACGCAATGGTCGGTGGTCAATATCCAGGGCAAGGACTACCAGCTGGACAATGGCTTGCAAGCCCAAGGTGATGATACCCGTTCGCTGCTCGGCAAGGCCGGTGCCACCGTTGGGCGGACCTTCGAACTGGGCGAGGGGCGATTGCTGCAGCCGTATCTGCGCGCAGCCTATGCGCATGAGTTCGTTCAGAACAATCAGGTGAAGGTCAACAATAATCGATTCGACAACGATCTGTCGGGTTCGCGAGGCGAGCTTGGGCTAGGGGTTGCCGCGACCCTTAATGATCGCTTGCAGCTGCATGCAGACTTTGATTATGCCAATGGTGAAAAGATTGAGCAGCCTTGGGGGGCTAACGTCGGGCTGCGTTACAGCTGGTAGGTCGGTCGCAACAGGGAAGGTTCAGCCTTCCCGTTTTTGTGCACGGTAACAAACGTAAGGGGAAGCATGATGCAACGATCAGCGAGAGGCCTGCCCACCGATACGCTCCTCGAACCGCCTGTTTCGCCAGATGTTCTGCCCAATATCCCAGGAGGGCAGGACAACTTGCTGCCCGTATCGGCGCTTGCACGTCCATTGCGGATTGAAGTGCCTATGTGGGACTACTCGAACCCTTCACCCGACTACCCGGAAAAGCTTTTCCTGTATTGGGGCGCGCAGTTGGTCGAGGAGAAAACCTGGTTCGACACCATACCGCCGCAAGACCTGTACGCCGATGTCCCGGTAGCGCTATTGGCTCACGGCCAGGTGCTTGTGACCTACCGCGTCCATGGTTACAACGGAAGTCAGGTGGTGTCTGAGCCGCTGACACTGACGATCGACAAGATCGCGCCGTTGCTGGGGGGCGAGGACGGTGCCTTGATTGTTGAGGAGCAGGTCCTGGACGAGGGCGTTACGGTGAGCTACCTGGAGTCTCATGGTGATCGTTTGTTGGCCACTGTGCCGGGGTACGACAGCCCGGCAGTGGGCGATATGCTGACGTATTACTGGGACCGAGCGCCCTTTGCCAACGAGCAGGTTGCCGAGCTTGAGGTGACAGATCAGAACGTCGGGCAGCCGTTGGTACTCGAATTTCCCGGAGACATGATTCGCGAGCGTGAGGATGGTGCGCGTTATATCCATTATCGGGTACGTGATCGCGCGGGTAATGTCAGTGCACGATCGCAGCCCGTCACACTGGCGGTAACGGCCACGCCGGTGCCCAGGAGCTTGAGCCCGGTGCTGATCGCCCAGGCTGAGGGTTCAGGGCCACAACTGACGCTTGCGCTTGACGACTTTGACGCTCCCTTGTTGATCGAGGTTCCGGCCGAGGTGATGGTGTATCCCGGTGAAACGATCACTGTCGTGTGGGGGGAGCCGGGAAGCGTGGGGCACTATTCAACCCGGACCCCGTACGAGGGGCGCGACCGGCACTTTGAAATTCCGGTGCAGAAGGTTTTGGCGCAAAGCAAGCGGACCCTGCCGGTCATCTACCAAGTCGATGGTGGTGACAGTGCTCTGGACTCTGATCCGGTCAGGTTGGAGGTGAGGGCGATGACGCAAAGGCTGCCTCAGGTAAACCTGGTGGGTGCCGACAGTACAGGCTTTCACTTGGCTTCTGCGCCTGCCCATGTACCGATCAAGCTGGACACGTGGCGGATGATCGCCGAAGGGCAGCGAGTCAGCATCCAGGTGACGGGCGTATTGCAAAGTGGCAATGAGGCGCCCGCCCATGATGCACTTGTCGCACATCCGGTATCGGCTACGCAAGCCAGGCAGGGGATTGGCATGGATAACGCTGTGACGGTGCCAAAAACCTATCTGGCAAGCCTCAGGCTCAATGAACGGTTTACTGTCAGCGTTCAGGTGAGTTTCGATGAGGGCGGCAACTGGGTCCGTTTCCCCTCCATCAACCTTACGTTGCGCGCCTGAGGGTATAGGTTGGCTCACTCTGGTTTCACCGGGCTGGAGCGTTCGGCTGTAATGCCGCTGTAGTCATTGATCGTGGTGAAGTTGACCTGAAGGCCCTGGGTTGTCGGTAACCGCTTCAGCGCATACGTCTGACGGCTCAATGGCAGGGCCATGTCGTGGGCCGTAATGGTTTCACTAAACCCAGCGCCGCTGATGACCAGTCGGTTGAAAGTGAAGTGGTAGGGCGAAGGGTTGTCGACAACCAGGTGCGGTTTGCCGTCTATCAGTTGTACCGACCATGCCAGGTCCTTGAGCCGGTCTTGCGGGCGGTCTTTCAGATGGCTGGGGCGATAGAACAGCTTGATGCGCGTACGCAGGGCAATGTTCAGAATATTTTGCCGGGTATCGGCCGTCGCCTGCGGAATTTCCTGCAAGTTGAAATAGAACAGCGACTCACGGTCTTGCGGCAGGTCATTGGGTAGTGCGTTGATCTGCACTGTCTGCTCATTGCCGGGGTCCAGACGGAACAGCCCAGGCGAGGTTATGAGGGGGACAGCAGTGGTTGCATCGTCGGCTTCGGTATTGACCCAAGCCTGAGCGGCGAACGACGTTTTCGAAGGGTTTGCGACAATCACTGAGGCGCTGCGTTTGGCGCTCTCATGGACGATACGGGTATGGCTGATGGTAAGTGCCGCATAGGCAATTGGCGTGTTGGCGCCGAGCAGCAGCAGGCAACTGCACACAACAGCCAGGGGGTGACGGAAAAACAGCATGGCGTTGGACCGGGTGTAGTTGGAATCGACTCCAGGTGCAGGCACCTGGAGTGCGTGTCAAGGCAGGTTCACCACGAAAGAAACTTCCGCCTCGGCCAAGCCTTCGCTAACGGTGGCGGCAAAGGATTCATACGCCGCGTAGAACATCAAGTCTGTCGGGCGGGTTTCATACAGGTCGTATTCTTTGGATTCGGCATTGGGGTTGATCTTGGTGCGAGCCTGGTCCTTGATCACAAGACCCAGGCCCGTGGCGCCGCCGCCGCGAATACCGTAGAGGTTTGTGCCCACTACACCGTGCAATGGAGTAAAGGTGATCTTGGTTTTTGCGCCGGGTGCGATGGTGCAAGTAGCGCTAGGCGTTACGCGCAACGCAAATGCCACGTCTGGGGTAACGGTGCCGCTGGCGCTGAAGTACTTGGTGGTGAAGTTGCCGAGCGATACACGAGGGATAACGCTTCCGCCGGGGTTGACCACTTCGATCGGGCAGGTGCCGCCGCCATAGACCGTACCGTAGAAGTTGATCTGGCCGGTTTCGGGGGCTGCGAATACGTTGCTGCTGGCCATTCCCAAGGCAAGCATGAGTAAAGTCTTTTTCATTGGCAGTTCCTTGAATCCTGTTCGTATGTGGGGCAGTCCCGGAATGCTCCCAGACGGCTAAGCGCCTGTTGGGGGGAGCGGCGAACAGGTTAAAGGGGGGGGGATAAGCGGGATGTAGGAATAATTAGCAAGCCTGCATGGATTGCGGGATGGCAGCCGCCGCAAGGCGCGGCGCGTCGGCCTGTCGCGCCCCCCCCTGATGCGGCAGGGCGTATCGCTTAGTGCGCTGATCGTCGATTCGACAGGCTGAGCATTTCTTTGTGTTGATGCCAATCGAATGTTTCGCCCTGTTGTTCGGCTTCGTAGCGCATTTCTTCCAGCTGTTGATACAACTCGAGTTCTTCATCCGGCATGAAGTGCAGGCAATCGCCGCCAAAGAACCAGAGCAGGTCACGGGGTACCAGGTGGGCAATCTGCGGATAGCGCTGGATGACCTGGCAGATCAGATCCTGGCCCAGGTACTGGCTTTGCAGCGGATCGGTTGGCAGATGGGTAAGCAGCTCGTCGAAGCGTTCCAGGAACAGCACGTGGCTTTCTTCGGGAACCTGCTCGCTTTCTCCGAGCGCCACCAGAATGGTACGCAGGTGGTGCAGCAATTGCAGGTGGTGTGCCAGGTAGGATTGGGCCATGAACGTAACTCGATTGCGTAGACAGTGCTGAATCATACGCTCCCGGCCACTTCGTGTCGCGACCGAGCGCACACAGGCTATCTCCTGGCTGGAGGCTGGTTCGGCTCAAACCAGCTTCTGCAAGCGAGTGCACTGTCAACTGCAATTACTGCCAGTTGCCGCTGTACGTTCGGGATGTTCACATGAACCCATTGAAACAGGAGATATTGCAATGGCTGATGGTATACCCGACAGCGCGCAACCCCCGACCCGCGGCGATACGCTGAATACTGTTTTGGTCGACCCGCTCACACTGGTGGTCGGTGTCTTGAGTCGCCAGATCGTCAATGCGTCATGGGTTGACTACGCCCGGCGTAATTCGCGCCGCGTGAGTGAGCAGGTGCAGTACGACCGGATGGTCGAGGGCGCTATATGGCGCGTGGGCACCCTGAGCTTGGGTGCACCATGCGTTACCTACAACGAACAGCACATCACGATAACGAACACCATCGTAAAAGATTCACAGTTTGCTTTGCGCGCGGTGTTGGGGCGTGTTGGGCGACGAGTTCATGAAATGCTGGAAACATTACCGGCTTCGAGAACGGCATTCACAGTCAAGGTGCCACTTGCCAACGGCTACCTGCGTTACAAGTTGCTAGAGGGGTCGTTCCTTCGGCTGCAGTGGTCCGGTGAGGCACTGTTCGAACATACGGACGGTGACTTTAGTTGGGCAGCGCTTACCGAGCACTATAAAGAAACGGCGCGTGTCAACCTGTATGGAGTGTTGCCGCCTATCAGCCCGTTACTGCACGATGTGAAAGGCTCTTTCAAGCTTCGAGAAGCGTCATTGGACCTGACGTTGTCCAGTGGGTCGAGTGAACTTGCGCTGGGGGGGACCAACTCGCTGAGTGCCCCGGAAACGGCGGGGGATGCGGGCGTATTGTCTTTTTTGAGCGTTCTCTTTCCCGAGGTTTTACTGGGGTTGCCTCCGGTTGACAACGCTTGGCTCGCCGGTTTTTGCACACCGCCAGGATCGCTGCGTTTTACCGCCGGGCAATTGATTCCGGAGTTGCTACTGTATTGGGCAATGTACGACGCTAACAGCGTGGCTGACCAATACCGCCATCAGGCACACGTCGAACAACCGCTCGCCATTACCCCACGGCTTCGATTGGTTGGAGTCAGTGATGAGAAACAGGCATTGACGTTGGCGCCAGCCGCGGCAAATGTGCAATGGGCGTTCGAGGGTGCAGCATCAGGGCGCCTGATGAGCGAGAGGGATGAGATGTTTTATTATCCAGCCAGTGCACCTACGCCAGCATTCGCGCTTGACTCCAACAACAAGACCAAACGTGAGGTGGCACTACAATCTGGCCCGCGTACGCTTATCAGTGCAGATGTGATCAAGGCCACGGCAGGTAGTGAAACAGCCATATCCACCTTCGTTACGTTGCACACCATAGAATCCCACTACCTGAAAGCAGAACTGGTAAACAACAAAGTCAGGCTGCTGCTTTTTTATGACAGTTGGGAAGGTGAGGTGGAGGTGCGAGCCGCTGACACTCGATGGACTGTCATTAGTGGCAACGGCACAGTGTCCGCAACGGGTGTTTTTACGCCACATCCGACGGCGCCTTCACCGTTCACGGTGCTATTGGCTGAAGATACTCAAGACCAAGCCCGGTTTCATTATTGGGCCTCGATTGTAATACCCGTGCCAACACTGACTGCCGCCCGCTTCGTTGAGCTGACCAACGGTTGAATGTGGAGTATCGAAGAGCAACCCGAGGCCGGCGGCAGGCCCCGGGCGCTGACATTGACGTTAGCGAATATGCCCTTCAGCGCGCGTAAGCTGCGCTTTTTCAAAGGCATCCACATCGATGACCTGGCGGCGAGCGTGCTGCGCATCGAGCAAACGCTGGCCTTCATGCGGCTGCAGTACGCCAGCATCCACAGCCGCATCGATGGGCGACTCCCCGGGTGCTGGTCGTACGGTACCGTCCTTCACTGACTGGTGCAGCGTTCGTTGCAGTGGCGCGACCTCATCGAGCAGGTCGCTGGCGCGTTGCAACGCAGCCACAGGGTCGCCTTCGGCCTGGGGCCGGAAGCACCCTGCCAGCAATTCTTCCAGCGCTGGGTCGCCTTTGCTTCTGCCAATCAGTTCGGCCACCTGCGCATCCAGTTCGTCGCTCGGCCCGGTATGCCTGCGACCGAACGGGAATACCAGCACCCGCAGGGCGCAGCCGACGAAGCGGTTGGGGAAGTTGTCCAACAGCCGGTCCAGGGCGTTTTCAGCCTGGCCAAGGCTTTCTTCCATGGCCCAGCGCAGCAGGGGGCGCATGTGCTCGGGCGAGCCAAGGTCATGGTAGCGCTTGAGTGCAGCCGAAGACAGGTACAGGTAGCTGAGCACATCGCCGAGCCTTGCACTGAGGCGTTCGCGGCGCTTGAGTGCGCCACCGAGCAGCATCATCGACAGGTCAGCCAGCAAGGCAAAGGCCGCAGCCTGGCGGTTCAGGCTGCGAAAATATCCCTGGCTCAGGGCGTCGCCTGGCACCTTCTCCAGATGACCCAGCCCCAACCCGTGCACCAGTGTGCTCGCCGCGTTACCTGCGGCGAACATGATGTGCTTCATCAGCAGTTCGTCGAACTCCTTCAGGGCCTGGCCGTGGTCCTCGCGGCCTGCCAGGGCCATTTCCTCGAGCACGAACGGGTGACAGCGGATGGCACCCTGCCCAAAGATCATCAGGTTGCGCGAGAGAATGTTCGCGCCTTCGACCGTGATGAAAATCGGCGCCCCTTGCCAGTTGCGCCCCAGGTAGTTGTTCGGGCCCATGATGATGCCCTTGCCGCCATGCACGTCCATGGCGTGCTGAATGCATTCGCGGCCCCGTTCGGTCAGGTGGTACTTGAGGATCGCCGACAGCACCGAAGGCTTTTCGCCCAGGTCCACGGCCTTGGCGGTCAGCAGGCGGGCGCTGTCCATCAGCCAGGCGTTGCCGCCGATGCGCGCCAATGATTCCTGGATGCCTTCGAAAGCCGCCAGTGGCACGTTGAACTGCTCGCGGATGTTGGCGTACTGGCCGGTGACCAGGCTGGTGTATTTGGCAGCACCTGTGCCCACAGCAGGGAGGGAGATGGAGCGGCCCACCGACAGGCAGTTCATCAGCATCATCCAGCCCTTGCCAAGCATGGCCTGGCCGCCGATGAGAAATTCAAGCGGGATGAACACGTCCTTGCCGCTGTTGGGGCCGTTCATGAAGGCCGCGCCCAGTGGCAGGTGGCGTTTGCCGATTTCCACACCGGGGGTGTCGGTGGGTATCAGCGCCAGGCTGATGCCCAGCTCTTCTTCTTCGCCCAGCAGGTGATCCGGGTCGTAGGCCTTGAAGGCCAGGCCGAGCAGGGTGGCGACCGGGCCGAGGGTGATGTAGCGCTTTTCCCAGTTCAGGCGCAGGCCGATGACCTCCTCACCTTGCCATTGGCCTTTGCAGATGACACCGGTATCCGGCATTGCGCCTGCATCGGAGCCGGCCAGGGGGCCAGTGAGCGCGAAGCACGGAATGTCGTCGCCCCGGGCCAGGCGTGGCAGGTAGTGGTTGCGTTGCTCGTCGGTGCCGTAGTGCAGCAACAGCTCAGCCGGGCCGAGGGAATTGGGTACCATCACCGTGGAGGCTAGGTCACCACTGCGCGTGGCGAGCTTCATGGCGACCTGAGAATGAGCGTAAGCGGAGAAACCTTTGCCGCCGTATTCCTTGGGAATGATCAGGGCAAAGAAACCCTGCGATTTGATATGGGCCCAAGCCTCGGGCGGCAGGTCGAGATCCTGACCGATTTGCCAGTCGCTGACCATCGCGCACAGCGCCTCGGTCGGGCCATCGATGAAGGCCTGTTCTTCTTCGGTAAGTGTTGGCGCAGGGTAGTCGAGCAGCGTGCGCCAGTCGGGGCGGCCGCTGAACAACTCGCCGTCCCACCATACGGTGCCGGCGTCGATGGCTTCGCGTTCGGTCTGCGACATGGGCGGCAGGGTGCGCTGGAACCACTTGAACACAGGGCCGGTGAATACCTTGCGCCTCCACTCGGGTAGTAACAGCAGGGCAGCCTTGGCGGCCAGAACCAGCCAGATCAACGCCAGCAGCCAGCCGGGCGCCGAGCTGAAGATGCCCATCAGCAAGGTATAGCCGGCAACGATGGCGAGTATCTGCAGCGGTGGCAGACGCCGGTGGGTGAGGTACGCCGTGCCGATCACCAGGACCAGCAACCACAACAGCAACATAATCCTTCCTCCTTGGAACCAGGGGCTTGGGCCGTCTCACAGAGCTTAGACGCAACACAGTGAACGGCAGTATCAGAACAGTGACAGGGTGTGGCTGTGGGAGTTTCAGCTCATTGTTCGTCTATATCGACCCACTCGCCGATGCAGGCGACAGAGGCCTGGAGTAGACTCACCCCTTCGCATTCATAAGGACGTCGTCATGCTGAAGATCTGGGGTCGCAAGAATTCGAGCAATGTGCGCAAGGCGCTGTGGATCGCCCACGAGCTGGGCCTGGATTTCGAATCCATCGACGCCGGCGGCGCCTTCGGGGTCGTCAACGAGCCGCACTACCGCACCCGCAACCCCAATGGCCTGGTGCCCATGCTCGAAGACGGCGACCTTACCCTGTGGGAGTCCAACACCATCGTGCGCTACCTGTGCGCCGAGTACGGCGCAGAGCAGGGCTGGTACCTGAAAGACCCGCGCCAGCGCGCCTTGGCGGACAAGTGGATGGACTGGACCACCTCGTCCTTTGCAGGGGCGTTCCGCCCGTTGTTCTGGGGCCTGCTGCGCACCCCCGAAGACCAGCGCGACTGGGTCGCGATCAATGCCGCGCACAAACAGTGCGCGCAGTTGCTGTCGATCGCCGATGAAACCCTGGCGCACCAACCGTACCTTTCCGGTGACCAGATCGGCATGGGCGACATCCCACTGGGGAGCTTCGTGTACGCCTGGTTCGAAATGCCCATCGAGCGCCCGGCCATGCCCCACCTGCAAGCCTGGTACGAGCGGCTGAAGCAACGCCCGGCCTACCAGGCGGCGGTGATGACGGCACTGACCTGAACCTGCTTCGATAGTCACTATCAATACACATGACTGTACTTGTGCGGCCAGGCCTTGCACCATGGCCGCACTCACTGCGCCAGTGACTTGCCCTGGCGTGTCCTGACCTTTTCACTCGGTACGTGACCCGCTATGAGTTCTGCCCTGTCCATCCGACAGCTGACCAAAACCTACGGCAACGGCTTCCAGGCCCTCAAAGGCATCGATCTGGACGTCGCCGAAGGTGACTTCTTCGCCCTGCTGGGCCCCAATGGCGCCGGCAAATCCACCACCATCGGCATCCTCTCGACCCTGGTCAACAAGACCAGCGGCACGGTGAACGTGTTTGGCCATGACCTGGATCGCGAACCCTCGGCGCTCAAGCGCTGCCTGGGCGTGGTGCCCCAGGAGTTCAACTTCAACCAGTTCGAGAAAACCTTCGACATCGTCGTGACCCAGGCCGGCTATTACGGCATCCCGCCGAAACTGGCCAAGGAGCGCGCCGAGCAATACCTGACCCAGCTGGGGCTGTGGGACAAGCGTGACGTGCAGTCGCGTTCGTTGTCCGGTGGCATGAAGCGCCGCTTGATGATCGCCCGGGCGTTGATCCACGAACCGCGCCTGCTGATCCTCGATGAGCCGACAGCGGGGGTGGACATCGAGCTGCGCCGTTCGATGTGGAGCTTTCTCACCGAGCTCAACCAGAAGGGCATCACCATCATCCTGACCACGCATTACCTGGAGGAGGCCGAGCAGTTGTGCCGCAACATCGGCATCATCGACCACGGCACGATTGTCGAGAACACCAGCATGCGCAAGCTGCTGGGCAAGCTGCATGTCGAGACCTTCGTCCTCGACCTCAGGCAGGACCTGGCCCAGGCGCCCACGCTGCAGGGCTACCCATGCCGCCTGCTGACACCCCACACCCTTGAGGTGCAAGTGGACAAGGACATCGGCATTACCGCGCTGTTCGGCCAGTTGGCCCTGCAGAACATCGAAGTGCAGAGCCTGCGCAACAAAACCAACCGTCTCGAGGAGCTGTTCGTGTCCCTGGTTGAAAAGAACCTGTCGAAGGTGGCCGTATGAGTGTGGAACTGCGCACC
The DNA here is from genome assembly GCF_047456185.1 of Pseudomonas sp. BNK-30. Lineage (NCBI taxonomy): Bacteria > Pseudomonadati > Pseudomonadota > Gammaproteobacteria > Pseudomonadales > Pseudomonadaceae > Pseudomonas > Pseudomonas sp. BNK-30. The sequence continues at coordinate 3,126,713 of NZ_CP179904.1, read as the reverse complement.
AACTGGGTCGCCCTGAACACCATCGTCTACCGCGAAGTGCGGCGCTTCCTGCGTATCTGGCCGCAGACCTTGCTGCCGCCGGCCATCACCATGGTCCTGTACTTCGTCATCTTCGGTAACCTGATCGGCCGGCAGATCGGCGACATGGGCGGCTTCACCTACATGGAGTACATCGTTCCCGGGCTGATCATGATGTCGGTGATCACCAACTCCTACGGCAACGTGGTGTCGAGCTTTTTCGGCAGCAAGTTCCAGCGCTCGATCGAAGAGTTGATGGTGTCGCCGGTATCGCCACACATCATTCTGGTCGGCTACGTGCTGGGCGGGGTGCTGCGAGGCCTGGCAGTGGGGGTGATCGTGACCATCCTGTCGCTGTTCTTCACCCACCTGCAGGTCCATCACCTGGGCGTGACGGTGGTCGTGGTGTTGCTGACGGCGACCATTTTTTCGCTGCTTGGCTTCGTCAACGCCGTGTTTGCACGCAACTTTGACGATATCTCGATCATCCCGACGTTCGTGCTGACGCCGCTGACCTACCTGGGTGGGGTGTTCTATTCGATCAACCTGCTGCCGCCGTTCTGGCAGACCGTGTCGCTGGCCAACCCGGTGCTGCACATGGTCAACTCGTTCCGCTACGGCATCCTAGGGGTGTCGGATATCAGCATTGGTACGGCGATCACCTTCATGCTGGTCGCCACCGCAGTGCTCTACGCGCTGTGCGTCCGCCTGCTGGTCAGTGGCCGCGGCATGCGCGCCTGAGACCCTGTGCTTGCGCCGGCGCCATTGCCGGCCAATCCACCAGCGCCAGTACAGAAGGGTGGTGAACCAGGCGATGATGCCCAGCACCACACCGCACACTACCGAGCCCAGCAGGAACGGCTGCCAGAGCGTTGCCAGCTGGCCGGTGATCCATTCGAAGGTAAGGTCTTCGGGCAGGCTGCGCGGCGGCGTGCCCAGCAACCAGGCGCCGGTCATGTAGGTGACGAAGAACACGGGCGGCATGGTCAGCGGGTTGGTCAGCCACACCAGGCTGACGGCGATCGGCAGGTTGCCACGCACCGGTATCGCCAGCGCTGCCGCCAGCAGCATCTGCATGGGGACGGGAATCAACGCCGCGAACAGGCCCACACCCATGGCCCGGGCCACCGAGTGGCGGTTCAGGTGCCAGAGATTCGGGTCGTGCAGCAACTTGCCGAAAAAGCGTAAGGACTTGTGTTCCCGAATGCTGGTCGGGTCCGGCATGTAGCGTTTGAAAAGGCGGCGCGGCATGTAGGCTCCCCGAGCGGTCATCGGGGAAGTATGCCTTGATTCCATCTCAGCCTCGTTCAGAGTTTGTGACAATTGTTGAGCGAGCCTTGGCGTCATTTCGTCTATGCCTGAGGGGTAACTGCGTTTCTGGAGCTCTAACTCATGCGCACAGGGATGTTTGCGCTGGCGCTCGGGCTGTTGTGCCTGGGCGTTCTCCCCGAGTTGCCATCGGTCGGGTGGCTGTGGCTGCTGTTCGGCGGCGGCCTGGTTTGCCTGGGCACACGGCTGTGGCCGCTGGGCTGCTGCGTGCTGGGTATGTGCTGGGCTTGCTGGTCGGCGCAGCAGGCACTGGATGATCGCCTGGCCCCAGGCCTGGATGGCCGAACGCTGTGGCTGGAGGGCAGGGTGGTCGGCTTGCCGGCCCATACGCTGAGTGGTGTGCGCTTTGAGTTGGAGCAACCTCGCTCGCGCCGCGCTGCGTTGCCCCAGCGCCTGCAATTGCACTGGTTTGATGGCCCGCCGGTGCGGGCTGGCGAGCGCTGGCGCCTGGCCGCTACCTTGCAGCGCCCGGCCGGGCTGCTCAACCCGCATGGTCCGGACCGGGAGGCGCAGTTGTTGGCCAGGCGTATCGGCGCCACTGGCACGGTCAAGGCGGGCCATGTGCTGGACGCCGCGCAGCCGGGTTGGCGTGACGCACTGCGCCAGCGCTTGTTGAGCGTCGCCGCGCATGGCCGGGAAGCGGCCCTTGTCGCGTTGGTGCTCGGCGATGGCGCCGGCCTGGCCCGCGAGGACTGGCAAGCGCTGCAGGCCACGGGCACGGTACACCTGTTGGTGATTTCGGGTCAGCACATCGGCCTGGTCGCCGGCCTGCTCTACGCCTTGGTCGCGGGCCTGGCGCGCTGGGGCCTGTGGCCTCGGGCGCTACCCTGGTTGCCGTGTGCGTGTGGCCTGGCACTGGGTGCGGCGCTGGCCTATGGCTGGCTGGCCGGTGCGGGGGTGCCGGTGCAGCGCGCCTGCCTGATGCTGGCGGTGGTTCTGCTCTGGCGCCTGCGCTTTCGCCATCTTGGGGCGCTGTTCCCTTTGCTGCTGGCCCTCATCGGGGTGCTGGTCGCCGAGCCGCTGGCGCCGCTGCTGCCAGGGTTCTGGCTGTCGTTTGCGGCGGTGGCGACCCTGGTCTACTGCTTCAGCTCACGTCTGGGCCGCTGGCGGCCCTGGCAAGGATGGACCCGCGCCCAGTGGGTGATCGCCATCGGCTTGCTGCCGGTACTGATCGCCACCGGTTTGCCAGTCAGCCTGAGTGCGCCACTGGCCAACTTGCTGGCAGTGCCCTGGGTCAGCCTTGCGGTATTGCCCTTGGCGCTGCTTGGAACGTTGCTGCTGCCCTTGGCAGGGGTTGGTGAAGGCCTGTTGTGGTTGGCGGGTGGGCTGCTGGATGTCTTGTTCCGGTTGCTGGCTTGGGTGGCGGACTGGCGCCCGGCGTGGATACCGCCTGCTTTGCCGGTCTGGGCCTGGCTGATGGTCTGTTTGGGGGCGTTGCTGGTGCTGCTGCCGTCCGGTGTGCCCCTGCGCAGCCTGGGCGGGGCGATGCTGCTGGCGTTGTGGGTGCCCAGGGAGGCTGTGCCGCAGGGGCAGGTGGAGGTCTGGCAGCTGGATGTCGGGCAGGGCTTGGCGGTACTGCTGCGCACGCAAAACCATAGCCTGCTTTACGACGCCGGCCCGGCGCGGGGCGATAGTGATCTGGGTGAGCGGGTGGTGTTGCCGACCCTGCACAAGTTGGGCGTAAAGCGCCTGGACATCATGCTGATCAGCCATGCCCATGCCGACCATGCAGGTGGCGCGCCGGCTGTCTACCGTGGGTTGCCGGTGTTGCGTGTGCTGGGCGGCGAAGTGTTGGAGGACCTTGCACTGCAGCCTTGTGCCAGTGATGAGCAGTGGGAATGGGATGGCGTGCGCTTTTCGCTGTGGCATTGGGCCCAAGGGCAGAGCAGCAACGACCGCTCTTGCGTGTTGCTGGTCGAGGCGCAGGGGGAGCGGCTGCTGTTGGCAGGCGATATGGAGGCGGGCGCCGAGCGCGCGTGGTTGGCGGCCCACGCGACGCCACGTATCGATTGGTTGCAATCACCGCACCATGGCAGCCGCAGTTCCTCGACAGAGGCATTCATCCGCGCTACGGCGCCGCGCGGCGTGCTGATTTCACGGGGGCGCAACAACGGTTTTGGGCATCCGCATGTGCAGGTGGTCGAGCGCTATCGGCGGCATGGGATGGCCATTCACGATACGGCGGTGGAGGGGGCGTTGCGGTTGCTGCTGGGCAACCATGGCGAAGTGGAAGGGGTGCGGGCGCAAAAGCGCTTTTGGCGGGGCAGCGCGCCGTGATGGTTGATGAGCCTGCCCTGGGTATAGCCACACAATTCCCTGACCTTCGGCAGATGAGCCCCCCGCGCGCCTATGTTAGAGTGGCGGCCTTTTTCCGAGGGGGCGTTTACTGTGTGGGAATTGGTCAAGTCCGGTGGTTGGATGATGCTGCCGATCATTCTGAGCTCCATCGCTGCCATGGCTATCGTCGTCGAGCGCCTGTGGACCCTGCGCGCCAGCCGCGTTACCCCGCCGCACCTGCTGGGCCAGGTGTGGATGTGGATCAAGGACAAGCAGCTCACCAGTGACAAGCTCAAGGCCCTGCGCGCCGATTCGCCGCTGGGTGAAATCCTCGCTGCGGGCCTGGCCAACTCGCGCCATGGCCGTGAAATCATGAAAGAGTGCATCGAGGAGTCTGCCTCGCGGGTCATTCATGAACTGGAGCGCTACATCAGCACCCTCGGTACCATCGCCGCGATGGCCCCGCTGCTCGGCCTGCTGGGTACCGTGCTGGGCATGATCGATATCTTCAGCGCCTTCATGGGGTCGCAGATGACCGCCAATGCGGCGGTGCTGGCCAGTGGTATCTCCAAGGCCCTTGTCACTACGGCAGCCGGCCTGATGGTCGGCATCCCGGCAGTGTTCTTCCACCGCTTCCTGTTGCGCCGCATCGACGAACTGGTGGTGGGCATGGAGCAGGAGGCGATCAAGCTGGTGGAGGTCATCCAGGGCGACCGCGAAGTCGAAGTGGCCGGAGGCAAGGCGTGAAGTTCCGGCGCAATCGCCAGCGGGAGAACGTCGACATCAACCTGGCGTCGTTGATCGACGTGGTGTTTGTCCTGCTGCTGTTCTTCGTGGTCACCACCACCTTTACCCGTGAGACCCAGCTGCGTGTGGAGCTGCCCGAGGCCGTCAGCGCCGAACAGCCCGTCGCAGACCCGGAAAAGCTGGTGGAGGTCACCATCAGTGCAGACGGCGTGTATTCGGTGAACAATCACCTGTTGCCCAAGAGCGACCTGGCGACCCTGACCGAGGCGATCCAGCGCGAATCGGGCGGTGACAACACGCTGCCGCTGGCCATCAGTGCCGACGGCAAGACCCCGCACCAGGCCGTGATCACTGCGATGGATGCCGCCGGCAAGCTCGGTTTCAGCCAGCTGCGCATGACCACCGTCGAGGCCGCCCAGGGGACACCTTGATGGCGCTCGCTGACCGTCTGCTAGCCGCCTGGTACGCCGGGCACCCGGCCCTTGCCCTGCTGCGCCCGCTCGAGGCGCTTTACCGGCGGGTAGTGACGCGCAAGCGCGCACGGTTTCTCAGTGGCGAAAGCGCCAGCTACCGCGCCCCGGTACCGGTCATCGTGGTGGGCAACATCACCATTGGTGGCACCGGCAAGACGCCGATGATCCTCTGGTTGATCGAGCATTGCCGGCGCCAAGGGCTGAAGGTGGGGGTGGTCAGCCGCGGCTACGGTGCAGAACCGCCTCGCTTGCCCTGGCGTGTCGAAGCCTCGCAGAGTGCCGAGCAGGCCGGCGATGAACCGTTGCTGATCGTTCAGCGCACGGGTGTGCCGCTGATGATCGACCCCGACCGCTCCCGCGCCGTGCAGGCATTGCTGGCCAGCGAGCCGTTGGACCTGATCCTGTGTGACGACGGTATGCAGCACTACCGCCTGGCACGCGACCTGGAACTGGTGCTGATCGACGCTGCGCGTGGCCTGGGCAATGGCCGCTGCTTGCCGGCCGGGCCCCTGCGCGAGCCTGCCGAGCGCCTGCAAGAGGCTGATGCGGTGCTGTTCAACGGCGCCAGCGCCGACCGCCCGGAGGGCTTCGCCTTTCGTCTGCAACCCAGTGCGCTGGTCAACCTGCGCAGTGGCGAGCGCCGCGCGCTCGACTTCTTCCCGGCGGGCCAGCGCCTGCATGCGGTAGCCGGTATCGGCAACCCGCAACGTTTCTTCAATACCCTGCTGGGGCTAAACTGGCAGCCGGTGCCGCATCCGTTCGCCGACCACGCCCAGTTCAGCGCTCAGAGCCTGGCTTTCAGCCCGCAGCTGCCGTTGGTGATGACCGAGAAGGATGCGGTGAAGTGCCGCGCCTTCGCTGCCGATGACTGGTGGTACCTGGCCGTGGAGGCCCTGCCTACGCCGGCCTTCTGCGACTGGTTCGACAGCCAGCTGCAACGCTTGCTGCCTGGGCATCGAACGCCCTGAGCCCGTTTTTCAATTTCCGGCCATCTGGCCTCAAGGACGCTTCCATGGACACCAAACTGCTCGACATCCTGGCCTGCCCGATCACCAAGGGCCCGCTCAAGCTCAGCGCTGACAAGACCGAGCTGATCAGCAAGGGCGCAGGCCTGGCCTATCCGATTCGCGATGGCATCCCGGTGATGCTGGAAAGCGAGGCGCGTACCCTGACCGACGACGAGCGTCTGGACAAATGAGCTTGAACTTCACCGTGGTCATTCCCGCCCGTCTGCGCTCGACGCGCCTGCCGGGCAAGCCGTTGCTGCTGATCGCCGGCAAGCCGATGGTTCAGCATGTCTGGGAGCAGGCGCGCAAGAGCGGTGCCGGCCGTGTGGTCATCGCCACCGACGACGCCGGTATCGTCGAGGCTTGTCAGGCCTTTGGCGCTGAAGTGCTGATGACCCGCGCCGACCATGAGTCGGGTACCGACCGCCTGGCTGAAGTGGCCGCGCAGCTTGGCCTGCCTGCCGACGCCATCGTGGTCAACGTCCAGGGTGACGAGCCGCTTATTCCGCCGGTGATCATCGATCAGGTCGCAGCCAACCTGGCGGCGCATCCGGAGGCAGGTATCGCGACCCTGGCCGAGCCGATCCACGACCCTGAAACCGTGTTCAACCCCAATGCGGTCAAGGTGGTCAGCGACAAGAACGGCCTGGCCTTGAGCTTCAGCCGTGCGCCGCTGCCGTGGGCGCGTGACGCTTTCGCCAAGGACCGCGATCAACTGCCGCAGGGCGTGCCCTACCGTCGCCATATCGGCATGTACGCCTACCGCGTCGGTTTCCTTCAGGACTTCGTCAGCTGGGGCCCGTGCTGGCTCGAGCAGACCGAGGCGCTTGAGCAGCTGCGTGCGCTGTGGCATGGCGTGCGTATTCACGTGGCGGACGCCATCGAGGCGCCAGCAGTGGGTGTCGATACTGCACAAGACCTCGAGCGCGTGCGGCGCTTGCTGGAGGCCTGATGCGCGTCCTGTTCGTTTGCCTGGGCAATATCTGCCGGTCGCCCACCGCCGAAGGTGTGCTGCGTCATCAGTTGCAGGCCGCAGGCCTGGCTGGGCAGGTTCACGTGGCCTCTGCCGGTACCGGTGACTGGCACGTGGGCAAGGGGCCTGACAGCCGCACCTGCAAGGCCGCCCTGGCGCGGGGCTATGACCTGTCGCGACAGCGTGCCCAGCAAGTCAAGGCTGAGCACTTTGCCGAGTACGACCTGATTCTGGCCATGGATGAAAGCAACCTGGGCCACCTGCGCGCCATGCGTCCGTACAATGCGACTGGCGAGCTGGACCTGTTCCTGCGCCGCTATGAGGCGGCTGTGGATGAAGTGCCGGACCCTTACTACGGCGGTGCAGAGGGCTTCGAGCAGGTGCTGGACCTGATCGAGGCGGCCTGCCGTGAGCTGGTTGTCGAAATCAAGGGGCGGTTATGACGGCGCACTGGCAGGAGCAGGTTTCGCTCAAGCCTTACAACACCTTCGGCATCGATGTTAAAGCCCGCTACTTCGCCCAGGTACATACCGACGATGAGGTGCGCGAGGCCCTGGCGCAAGCGCGCCAGCGAGGGCTTGCGGTGATGGTGATCGGCGGCGGCAGCAACGTGCTGCTGACCCGTGATGTCGACGCGCTGGTGCTGCACATGGCCAGCCGTGGCCGCCACGTCCTTGGCGATGACGCGGGGTGTGTGCTGGTGGAGGCCGAGGCGGGTGAGCCCTGGCATCCCTTCGTGCAATGGTCGTTGCAGCAAGGCCTTTGTGGCCTTGAAAACCTCAGCCTTATCCCGGGCACGGTGGGCGCGGCGCCAATGCAGAATGTGGGTGCCTATGGGGTGGAGATCAAGGATGTGTTCGCTGGCTTGACGGCACTGGACCGGCAGACGGGCGAGCTGCGTGACTTCGGGCTTGAGGAATGCGCCTTCGGTTACCGCGACAGCCTGTTCAAGCGTAACCCTGGGCGTTGGTTGATCCTGCGGGTGCGTTTTGCCCTGAGCCACCAGCTGCAGGCCCATCTGGATTACGGCCCGGTGCGTCAGCGTCTGGCCGAGCAGGGCGTGCAGGAGCCGACGGCGCAGGCGATCAGCGACGCTATTTGCAGCATTCGCCGCGAGAAGCTGCCCGATCCGGCCGAGTTGGGCAATGCCGGCAGCTTTTTCAAGAACCCGGTCGTTGCCGTCGAACAGGTGGCGCGCATCCGCGCTGAGTTTCCAGGTGTGGTGGCTTATCCCCAGGCTGACGGGCAGGTGAAGCTGGCCGCAGGCTGGTTGATCGAGCAGGCCGGCTGGAAGGGTTATCGGGATGGCGATGCCGGCGTACACCGCTTGCAGTCGCTGGTGCTGGTCAATTATGGCCAGGCGAGCGGGGCGCAGTTGCATGGCCTGGCGCAGCGCATCCAGGCGGATATCCTGGCGCGGTTCGGGGTTGAGCTGGAGATGGAGCCCAACCTGTACTGAGGCCGGTGCAGGCACGACAAACGGCCAAGAAAAAGCCCCGCCAGTTCACACTGGCGGGGCTTTTTCATTCAGCCGTGGCTATCAACCGTGATGAGGCTTGTGCTCGTCGGCGGTCTCCAGCGCTGGCGTGCCAGCAGCGGCCGCTTCCTGCGCAGCCTTGGCTGCCGCTTCGGCCTCACGCTTGCGACGACGCACTTCGCGTGGGTCGTTAGGGGCGCGGCCGTTAGGCAGCATGACGGTGGCCGCTTCGACCGCTGCCGGTGCTTCTACCGGGGCAGGCTCGGCGACTACAGGTGCTGCTTCAACTACGGTTGCTACAGGCTCGGCAGCCACTTCTGGCTGGGTTTCGACGACAGCAGAAGGCAGCTCGGCAGCCGGCGCTTGTTCAGCGGCGACCTGGGCTTTCTCTGCTTCACCTGCTTCGATGGCCGGTGCTTCGACAGGTGCCTCTACAGGCGCCTCGGCAACCACTACCGGCTCGACCGCAGGGGCCTGTTCGACTACCGGCTCAGGCGCAACTTCAACCACAGGCTCGGCACTGGCTTGGACCGCGGCGACCGGCTCGCTGAGCGGCTGCTCGACCACAGGTGCAATGGCGACTTCCTCGGCCTTGGCGACGGCTTCGACCTGCTCGGCCGGCTGAGCGACTTCGCTGTTGTCGGTGGTCGCGGCTTCGGCACTGGCGCGTTCAGCCTGCTGGTTGGCTTGCGCTTCGGCGCCAGCACTGATGTTGCTGCTGGCGACAGCGGCGGTGACGGCCAGGCCGGCAGCCAGTTCGGCACCCAGCTCGGTGGCCTGGTGCTGTTGCGGTTGCTCGTCGCTGCCTTCTTCCTCGCTGCCTTCGATCAGCTCGCCATTGGCGTTGCGCTGGCGCTCACGACGGTTGCTGCGGCGACGCTGGCCGCGGGAGCGGCGGCGCGGACGCTCGTCATCGGAACCTTCCTGCTCGTCCTGTTGCAGCTCCTCGTTCGGCAGTTGCTCATCGGCGAGCTCTGCAGCCTTCTCGGCAGCCTGCTCAGCTTCACGTGGCTGGCGCTCTTCGCGTGGCGGGCGAGGCTGACGTTCTTCGCGCGGTGCGCGTTCTTCGCGAGGTGCACGCTCTTCACGTGGAGCGCGTTCTTCGCGTGGGGCACGCTCTTCACGAGGCGCACGTTCTTCGCGAGGTGCGCGTTCTTCGCGAGGCGCACGTTCTTCGCGAGGCGCACGTTCTTCGCGTGGAGCACGCTCTTCACGTGGCTGGCGCTCTTCACGAGCGGCCGGTGCTGCATCCAGAGGCTCACGCAGTTCGCGGACGCGCTCTTCGCGGTTGCCGCGGCGGTCTTCGCGTGGCTGGCGAGGTGCGCGCTCTTCACGAGGTGCGCGCTCTTCACGAGGGGCACGTTCTTCACGAGGGGCGCGCTCTTCACGCGGCTGGCGCTCTTCACGCGGCGCACGCTCGGCGCGCTCTTCACGAGGTTTGCGCTCTTCGTCACGGCGGCCGTTGCGGTTGCGGCTCTGCTGGCGGCCGTTGCGACGCTCCTCGTTACGCTGAGTGCGCTCGGTGGCAGGCTTCTCGGCGGCGACCACCGGGGCGGCGGCAGGCTCTTCCTTGCCGGCGAACAGGCTGACCAGCGACTTCACCAGGCCTTTGAACAGGCTTGGCTCCGGTACGCTGGGTGCCGGGGCTGCCGGTGCGGCAGGCTGCTGTTCTTCGACAGCGCTCGGTACCGGAGCGTTGGCGCGGGCCGGTGCAGTCTTGACCGCTGCTTCCTGGCGCACCAGGGTGCGCGTGGCGGTCGGCTGCGGCGCTTCTTCGGTTTCGGTGGCGGCGATTTCGTAGCTGGACTGGTTGTTCAGCACTTCCGGGTTGTCGTCGCGCAGGCGCTGGACTTCGAAGTGCGGGGTTTCCAGGTGGTCGTTCGGCAGAATGATGATGCGGGCACGGGTGCGCAGTTCGATCTTGGTGATCGAGTTGCGCTTCTCGTTGAGCAGGAAGGCGGCCACCGGAATCGGTACCTGGGCGCGTACTTCGGCAGTACGGTCCTTCAGGGCTTCTTCTTCGATCAGGCGCAGGATGGCCAGGGACAGCGACTCGACATCACGGATGATGCCGGTGCCGGAGCAGCGCGGGCAGACGATGCCGCTGCTTTCGCCCAGCGACGGGCGCAGGCGCTGACGGGACATTTCCAGCAGGCCGAAGCGCGAGATGCGGCCGACCTGCACGCGGGCGCGGTCTGCCTCGAGGGCTTCGCGTACACGCTCTTCGACGGCGCGCTGGTTTTTCGCCGGCGTCATGTCGATGAAGTCGATGACGATCAGGCCGCCGATGTCACGCAGGCGCAGCTGGCGGGCGATTTCCTCGGCCGCTTCCAGGTTGGTCTGCAGGGCGGTTTCCTCGATGTCGCTGCCCTTGGTGGCGCGCGCCGAGTTGATGTCGATGGAAACCAGGGCCTCGGTCGGGTCGATCACGATCGAGCCGCCCGATGGCAGGTCGACGACGCGCTGGAAGGCGGTTTCGATCTGGCTTTCGATCTGGAAGCGGTTGAACAGCGGCACGCTGTCTTCGTACAGCTTGACCTTGCTGGAGTACTGCGGCATCACCTGGCGGATGAAGGTCAGGGCTTCTTCCTGGGCATCGATGCTGTCGATCAGCACTTCGCCGATGTCCTGGCGCAGGTAGTCGCGGATGGCGCGGATGATGACGTTGCTTTCCTGGTAGATCAGGAAGGGTGCAGCGCGATCCAGGGATGCTTCCTTGATGGCGGTCCACAGCTGCAGCAGGTAATCGAGGTCCCACTGCATTTCTTCGCTGCTGCGGCCAAGGCCAGCGGTGCGCACGATCAGGCCCATGTCGCCTGGCACGGTCAGGCCGTTGAGGGCTTCACGCAGTTCGTTGCGCTCTTCGCCTTCGATGCGGCGGGAGATGCCGCCAGCGCGTGGGTTGTTGGGCATCAGCACCAGGTAGCGACCTGCCAGACTGATGAAGGTGGTCAGGGCGGCGCCTTTGTTGCCGCGCTCTTCCTTCTCGACCTGGACGATGACTTCCTGGCCTTCGCTCAGGACATCCTTGATGTTGACGCGGCCTTCAGGGGCTTTCTTGAAGTACTCGCGGGAGATTTCCTTCAGCGGCAGGAAGCCGTGACGTTCGGAGCCGAAGTCGACGAAGGCGGCTTCGAGGCTGGGCTCGATCCGGGTGATCTTGCCTTTGTAGATGTTGGCCTTTTTCTGCTCACGCGCGCCGGACTCGATGTCCAGGTCGTAGAGACGTTGGCCGTCCACCAGGGCTACACGCAACTCTTCGGGTTGAGTTGCGTTAATCAGCATTCTTTTCATGTTGTACCGTCGGTTTCCGGGCTGCCGGAAACGGCGTTCGGCACACACGACTTCTCATGGTCGGTGCCAAGGTGCGCAAAGGGTGGCCGGGCCACCCCCGTGTCGAGCAACGTTCGGCACCAGCCGGTTTCCCAGCCTGCCGTTGTCGCGACGACGCGTCCTGTTTGCTGCGGTGCCAAGAGGCCCCTGCGGTATCTGCAGAGATATCCGAATCGATATCCGAATCAACCCAGCAGGCCTCGTGCACTCAGTCAGGAGGAGGAATCAACCGTCAGCCGTGGACGCCCATGGGGCATCTGTTCAGGACCTTATCCGCTCGCCGGCCATTCACTGGGCCGGTGGCCGGACGCGGTGCTACACGGTCCGAGGGCTGTGCATCTCCACCCTGCACGTATCCCTGATAATTCGGGTGCTGCCGCGCGCTGAATCCGCAACGGGTTGCATTTTTCGCCAGCGCAGTTTCCGCGCTGACGCCATTCATGTCCAAGGCAGGTATTTCCGAAGCATTCGCCGTGCGTTGCGTGCAAGCGTCGGGGCGGGCAGAGGTGCAGCGAAAAGAAGCGGGTAAGCAGGTGAAACACCGCACTTGTCGTTTTTTTTCGGTCTTCTCTACACAGCGCTGGTGGCGATTCCAGGCAATTCGGTAAACTGGCGAAAACCCCGTAGGACGGCCTCGCGTCCTGCAGAATTGCGTTGGTCAGGGACCGGCCAAGGGCCTGGTTCCGCTGGCCTGCCGCTTTTGGCGGCGTTCGCGACTATAGCAGTAATGATTAAGTGCTTCAATTCCATAAAAAATTGTTATGATCCCTTGATGACGACCAATACCCCTCCGACTTCCGGCGTTCAGCTGATCGAAGTCGCGCCGGAGCTTGCCGGCCAACGCATCGACAATTTCCTCATCACGGCGCTCAAGGGTGTACCCAGAACGCTGGTCTACCGCATCCTGCGCAAAGGCGAGGTTCGGGTCAACAAGGGCCGTGTCAAGCCTGAGTACAAGATCCAGGCGGGTGACATCGTCCGTGTGCCCCCTGTGCGCCTCCCCGAGCGTGACGAGCCGGCCCCGGTTGCCCAGGGGCTGCTGCAGCGCCTGGAAGCTGCCATCGTCTACGAGGACAAGGCGCTGATCGTGATGAACAAGCCGGCCGGTATCGCCGTGCATGGCGGCAGTGGCCTGAGCTTCGGTGTGATCGAGGCGCTGCGCCAGTTGCGCCCCGATGCCAAGGAGCTGGAGCTGGTGCACCGCCTGGACCGCGACACCTCGGGCCTGCTGATGATTGCCAAGAAGCGCAGCATGCTGCGCCACCTGCATGCCGCGCTGCGTGGCGATGGGGTCGACAAGCGCTACATGGCGCTGGTGCGTGGCCACTGGCCTACCTCGAAGAAGCAGGTCAATGCTCCGTTGCTCAAGAGCAACCTGCGTTCGGGCGAGCGTATGGTCGAGGTGAACGAGGAGGGCAAGGAGGCGCTCACCCTGTTCCGTGTGCTTCGCCGTTTCGGCGAGTTCGCCACCATTGTCGAGGCGCGCCCCATCACGGGGCGTACCCATCAGATTCGCGTACATACTCTGCACGCTGGCCACATGATCGCTGGTGACAGCAAGTACGGCGACGAGGATTTCAGCCGCGAAATTCGTGACTTGGGAGGCAAGCGCCTGTTCCTGCACGCCTATGCGCTCACGGTGCCGCTGCCTGATGGTGGTGAGCTCAAGCTCGAAGCGCCTGTGGACGAAGTCTGGGCGAAAACCGTGGAGCGTCTGGGGGCGTCCTGATTCATGAAAAAGTCTTACGAGTTGCTGATCTTCGACTGGGACGGCACCTTGGCCGACTCGATCGGGCGGATCGTCGAGGCGATGAATGCCGCCGCCGAGCGCGCCGGTGAGGCGCCAAGCCCGGAGGAGGCGGTCAAGGGCATCATCGGCCTGGCGCTTGGTGAAGCCATTTCAACCCTCTATCCGCACCTCGATCCTGTGCAGGTCGAAACCTTCCGTCAGCACTATGCCGACATCTATACGGCGCTTGATCAGCAGCCTTCTCCGTTGTTCGAGGGGGTGGTCGAGTCGCTGGATGCCTTCCGGGTCGAGGGTTATCGCCTGGCTGTGGCGACCGGCAAGGCGCGTCGTGGTCTGGATCGGGTGCTCAAGGCCAATGGCTGGGAGCGGTTTTTCGACATCACCCGCGCCGCTGATGAGACCCGTGGCAAGCCGCACCCGCTGATGCTCGAGGAGATTCTAGGGCATTGCGGTGTCGAACCTGGGCGGGCGCTGATGGTCGGAGATTCGGCATTCGATCTGCTGATGGCCAATAACGCCGGTATGCATTCTGCGGCCGTGGGCTATGGTGCCATGTCGCTGCAGGCGTTGGCCGAGTTCGGTCCGCAAGTGTGCATCGATCACTTTTCCCAGCTGCGCGAGTGGCTGGCAGGTTCTGCGCAAATCCAATTCCAAGGTAGGTGAGCATGGTTGACGAGTGGAAAGCACCCGGTTCCGAGACTGAAGAAGAGCGCCTGGCGCGCGAAGACCGTCAAGAGGATGAGCGTGTAGAGCGCAAAAGCTGGAAGCTGCTGGAGAAGACCCTGCTGGCCGGTGTCCAGGAGCAGCGCCGGGCGCGTCGCTGGGGGATCTTCTTCAAGCTGCTGACCTTCGTCTACCTCTTCGGCGTATTGGCCCTGTTCCTGCCTTGGACGGATATGGACAAGGCCGCTTCGCGCAGCACCAGCCATACCGCATTGGTGGAAGTGCGCGGGGTGATCGCCGATCAGGAAGCTGCCAGTGCCGACAATCTGGTCAAGAGCCTGCGCGAGGCGTTCAAGGATCCAAAGACCAAGGCCGTGGTCATGCGTATCAATAGCCCCGGAGGCAGCCCGGTGCAGGCAGGTTATGTCTATGACGAGATTCGCCGGCTGCGCGGTGAGTATCCGGACATCAAGCTGTACGCGGTAATCGCTGACCTGGGTGCGTCGGGTGCCTATTACATTGCCAGTGCGGCGGACGAGATCTATGCCGACAAGGCTAGCCTGGTGGGGTCCATTGGTGTGACGGCGGCCGGGTATGGCTTTGTGGGGTCGATGGAGAAGCTTGGTGTGGAACGGCGCACGTATACCGCCGGTGAGCACAAGGCCTTCCTGGATCCGTTCTCGCCGGAGAAGCCTGAAGAGCGGGCGTTCTGGCAGGGCGTGCTGAATACCACCCATCAGCAGTTCATTGCCATGGTCAAGCAGGGCAGGGGTGATCGCCTGAAAGACAAGGAGCACCCTGAGCTGTTCAGTGGCCTGGTGTGGTCGGGTGAGCAGGCCAAGGCGCTGGGGCTTGTCGATGGCCTGGGCAGTGCGAGCTATGTGGCGCGTGAGATCGTGGGGGAGAAGGAGCTGGTCGACTTCACGGTCGAGGAGTCACCGTTCGATCGCTTCTCCAAGCGCATTGGTGCCAGCGTGGCGGAGAAGTTGGCCATGTACATGGGCTTCCAGGGGCCTGCCTTGCGCTGAGTGCTTGCCTGGCCCCATCGCCGGCAATTGCTGCATAAGGCTTGCGGGTGATGGGGCGCAAGACCGCCTCTGGTGGTCTCAGGGCACTGTCACGCCTTCCGTGCTCAGCATATCCACCAGCCGGATCAACGGCAGCCCGATCAGGCTGGTGGCATCGCACCCGTGGGTGCTCTTGAACAAGCTCACACCCAGCCCCTCGGCCTTGAAGCTGCCTGCGCAATCGAGCGGCTGCTCGGCCGTCACGTAGCGCTCCACGCGCTCCCGGTCCAGTTCCCGCATCGTTACGGTAAACGGCACGCAATCGACCTGGCATTGCCCTGTGGCGGTGTTCAGCAGTGCCACCCCGGTCAGGAAGGTGACGTGCTGTCCGCTGGCCTCCAGCAATTGCTCGCAGGCGCGCTCGAAACTGTGCGGCTTGCCCAGGATCTGCTCGCCCAGTACCGCGACCTGGTCGGAGCCGATGATCAGGTGCTGCGGGTGGCTGCCGGCCAGTGCCTCGGCCTTCTGCCTGGCCAGGCGTCGCACCAGCTCTGTGGCGGGCTCGTCAGCGAGCCGCCGCTCGTCAAGGTCGGGGCTTGCCCAGGTGAAGGGCAGGCGCAGGCGCGCGAGCAGTTCGCGCCGGTAAGGGGAGCTGGAAGCCAGCAACAAAGGCAGCATGGTAGACTCCTGATCAGTTGATCCCGATTCTAACATGCAACATACCGCCGAATTTCCTTTGACAGGTGCAGGGGGCATCCCTAGAATGCTGCGCCTATGTTGAATGACCCGATTCCACCTCACGTTGACCCGCGCAAATTAGCCGATCGTGGCGTAACCCTTAACGGTTCGCTGCAACTCGCTGATTTGGAAAGACTCTGCGACCCGCTTTCCGACAATGTCGGTACGGTGCAGGCGAAGTTCGATTTTGAACGAGATGAACAGCACGTGGTGGTTATCCACAGCGAGCTGGATGTCGAAGTCAAAATGGTTTGCCAGCGTTGTCTTGAGCTGGTCACCCTGCCGATTCACAGCGAATGCACTTACGCTGTGGTGAAGGAGGGTGCGAATACCCAGTCGTTGCCGAAAGGCTATGACGTGCTGGAACTGGGCGAAGATCCTTTGGATCTGCAGGCCTTGATCGAGGAGGAGCTTCTGCTCGCCTTGCCCATCGTGCCTGCTCATCATCCGGAAGAATGCCAGCAGCCGGCGGGCGCAGACGAGCCCGAATCGAGCAAGGACGAGGTATCGCGGTCCAACCCGTTCAGTGTTTTGGCGCAGTTAAAGCGTGACCCAAACGTTTAGGAGTTAATCAATTATGGCTGTTCAGCAGAACAAAAAATCCCGCTCTGCCCGTGACATGCGCCGTTCGCACGACGCTCTGTCGGAAAACGCGCTGTCGGTAGAAAAGACCACCGGTGAAGTACACCTGCGTCACCACGTATCGCCAGAAGGCGTATACCGTGGTCGTAAAGTGATCGACAAGGGCGCTGACGAGTAATCCTTGTCTGCTCAGATCATCGCGATCGACGCAATGGGCGGGGACTTCGGTCCCCGCAGCATTGTCCAGGCTAGCATAGCCTGCCTTTCGGCTACCCCCTCGCTGCACCTGACCCTCGTCGGTCAACCATCCCTCCTAGAAGATCTTGTCAGTGGCCTTGCGGCTGCGGATCGTGCGCGCCTGCAGATTGTCGCTGCCAGTGAGGTGATCGGTATGGACGAGCGGCCATCCCAGGCGCTGCGCGGCAAGCCGGACTCGTCGATGCGCATCGCCCTTGAACTGGTGCGTGATGGCAAGGCCCAGGCCTGCGTCAGTGCCGGCAATACCGGCGCGCTGATGGCGTTGTCGCGCTTGGTGCTCAAGACGCTGCCGGGTATCGATCGGCCTGCCATGGTCGCGGCTATCCCGACTCAGGCGGGGTACTGCCAGTTGCTCGACCTGGGTGCCAATGTCGACTGCAGTGCCGAAAACCTCTACCAGTTCGCTGTAATGGGCTCGGTGGCCGCACAGGCCTTGGGTGTCCAGCGCCCGCGGGTGGCACTGTTGAATATCGGCACCGAGGACATCAAGGGCAATCAGCAGGTCAAGCTGGCTGCCACGCTGTTGCAGAACGCTCGCGGCCTCAATTATGTCGGCTTCGTCGAGGGTGATGGCCTTTATCGGGGGGAGGCGGACGTGGTGGTGTGCGACGGCTTTGTCGGCAATATCCTGCTCAAGTCCAGCGAGGGCCTGGCGACGATGATCGCTGCGCGTATCGAAAAACTGTTCAAGGGTGGCCCGCTGTCACGTGTTGCCGGGGCTGTCGCGATGCCGTTGCTCAAGCGTCTGCAGGCCGACCTAGCGCCGGCGCGGCACAATGGGGCAAGTTTTCTGGGGCTGCAGGGTATCGTCATCAAGAGCCATGGCTCGGCAGGCGTGCAGGGCTTTCAAAGCGCCATCCAGCGTGCGCTGATCGAGATCCAGGAAAACCTCCCGCAGCGCTTGCACGGGCGCCTTGAAGACCTGTTGCCTTAGGCATTTCGCCGATGAAGTGCTTAAATGTGACCGCTTGGTCCGCGTTTCCATCCAAGTTTTCAGTTTCCGCGTCTAGTCTTTGGCTCGGCGCACCCTATCCGACGACAAGATCATAAGGGCTTGTTCAATGTCTGCATCCCTCGCATTCGTCTTCCCCGGTCAAGGTTCCCAGTCGCTGGGCATGCTCAAAGAACTGGGCGCTGAAAAGCCGGTGATCGTTGAGACCTTCAAGGAAGCCTCCGAGGCTCTGGGTTACGACCTGTGGGAGCTGGTCCAGGAAGGCCCGGAAGAGCAACTCAATCAAACCGACAAGACCCAACCGGCCATCCTCACTGCCTCCATCGCTCTGTGGCGCCTGTGGCTGGAGGAGGGTGGCGCGCAGCCGGCCTTCGTGTCGGGCCACAGCCTGGGCGAGTACAGCGCTCTGGTCGCTGCTGGCAGCCTGTCGCTCAAAGACGCCGTCAAGCTGGTCAAGCGCCGTGGCGAACTGATGCAGGAAGCCGTGCCGGCCGGTCATGGCGCCATGGCCGCCATCCTCGGCCTGGGCGACGATGATGTGAAGGCCATTTGCGCCGAAGCGGCCGAAGATGAAGTGGTCAGCGCAGTCAACTTCAACTCGCCGGGCCAGGTGGTCATCGCCGGCAACGTCGCGGCGGTCAATCGTGCCATCGAGCTGTGCAAGGCCAAGGGCGCCAAGCGCGCCTTGCCGCTGCCGGTCAGCGTGCCGTCGCACTGCGCCCTGATGAAGCCGGCTGCCGATCGTTTCGCCGAGCACGTCAATGCCGTCGAATGGAAGGCGCCGCAGATTCCGGTAGTGCAGAACGTTACTGCCGCCGTCGCCGCCGACCTCGACACCCTCAAGCAGGATCTGCTGGCGCAGCTGTATCAGCCGGTTCGCTGGGTTGAATGCGTGCAGACCCTCGCCGCGAACGGCGCGGTCAACCTGGTCGAATGTGGCCCGGGCAAGGTGCTGGCCGGCCTGAACAAGCGTTGCGCCGACGGTGTGACCACCTACAACCTCAACACCCCCGACGCCGTCGCCGCCACCCGTGCGGCGCTGGCCTGAATTTGGAGAAGCTTGCATGAGCCTGCAAGGTAAAGTTGCACTGGTTACCGGCGCCAGCCGGGGTATCGGCCAGGCCATCGCCCTCGAGCTGGGCCGCCAGGGCGCTACCGTGATCGGTACCGCCACCTCGGCTTCCGGTGCCGAGCGCATCGCTGCCACCCTGAAAGAGCACGGTATCACCGGTACCGGCATGGAGCTGAACGTCACCAGCGCCGAGTCGGTGGAGGCGGTACTGGGTGCCATCGGCGAGCAGTTCGGTGCCCCGGCCATTCTGGTCAACAACGCTGGCATCACCCGCGACAACCTCATGCTGCGCATGAAGGACGACGAGTGGTTCGACGTGATCGACACCAACCTGAACAGCCTCTACCGTTTGTCCAAGGGCGTGCTGCGTGGCATGACCAAGGCGCGTTGGGGTCGTATCATCAGCATCGGCTCGGTCGTCGGTGCCATGGGTAACGCTGGCCAGGCCAACTATGCGGCCGCCAAGGCCGGCCTGGAAGGCTTCAGCCGCGCCCTGGCGCGTGAAGTCGGCTCGCGCGGCATCACCGTCAATTCGGTGACCCCAGGCTTCATCGATACCGACATGACCCGCGAATTGCCAGAAGCGCAGCGCGAAGCCCTGCAGACCCAGATTCCGCTGGGCCGCCTGGGTCAGGCCGAAGAAATCGCCAAGGTGGTTTCCTTCCTGGCATCCGACGGCGCAGCCTATGTCACCGGCGCTACCGTGCCGGTGAACGGCGGGATGTACATGTAACACTGCAACTCAATGTGACGGATTGCTTAAAAAAAGAGTCATACTCCCAGCCTAAAATCCGTTATAAAGCTGCAACCAGATTCCAGGCAGGGGGCAGGGTGACTGAAGCGAAGGTGCGTTCCGCTTGAAAAGCGAACGTCTTTCTATAAAATTGGTCACCGGCCAGCTGCCTGACATATATCCATTAGGAGTGAAAACTAGGTATGAGCACCATCGAAGAACGCGTCAAGAAAATCGTCGCCGAGCAACTGGGCGTCAAGGAAGAGGAAATCAAGAACGAATCTTCTTTCGTTGATGATCTGGGTGCCGACTCGCTTGACACCGTTGAGCTGGTGATGGCTCTGGAAGAGGAATTCGAGACCGAAATCCCTGACGAAGAAGCCGAGAAGATCACTACCGTTCAAGCTGCCATCGACTACGTCAACGCCCACCAGGCTTAAGACGCTGTAGTCGACGCTTCTTGTCGAGAAGAACCGCACTGCCTTTGCCGGCGTGCGGTTTTTTCTTTGCGAAGGTCCTGCAATGATCCGCGGGCTTCGAGAGCCTGTTGCCATTTCATTCCATTGCCTTGAATGCAATGGCAAGAGACTCTGTTATTAGAAAAGGAGAGTACTGTGTCGCGTAGACGCGTCGTGGTCACTGGTATGGGTATGCTGTCGCCACTGGGTACGGATGTACCGAGCACCTGGCAGGGCATTCTGGCTGGCCGCAGTGGCATCGGTCCGATCGAGCATACGGACCTTTCTGCCTACTCCACCCGTTTTGGCGGCTCGGTGAAGGGCTTTGAGGTCGAGCAGTACCTGTCGGCCAAGGAAGCTCGCAAGCTTGACTTGTTCATCCAGTACGGCCTGGCGGCCGGTTTCCAGGCGGTACGCAATGCCGGCCTGGAAGTCACCGACGCCAACCGCGAGCGCATTGGCGTGGCCATGGGCTCTGGGATCGGCGGCCTGACCAATATCGAAGAAACCAGCCGCACCTTGCACGATCAAGGCCCGCGCCGCATTTCGCCGTTCTTCGTGCCAGGCTCGATCATCAACATGATCTCCGGCTTCCTGTCGATCCATCTGGGGTTGCAGGGCCCCAATTATGCCATTGCCACTGCCTGCACCACTGGCACCCACTGCATCGGCATGGCTGCTCGCAACATCGCCTACGGTGAAGCCGACGTGATGATCGCCGGTGGCGCCGAAATGGCCGCTTGCGGCTTGGGCATGGGTGGCTTCGGTGCTTCTCGCGCACTGTCGACCCGCAACGATGAGCCGGCCCGTGCCAGCCGCCCGTGGGACAAGGGGCGTGACGGTTTTGTACTCTCCGACGGCGCCGGTGCGCTGGTGCTCGAAGAGCTGGAGCATGCCCAGGCCCGTGGTGCGACCATCTATGCCGAGCTGGTTGGTTTCGGCATGAGCGGCGACGCTTACCACATGACTTCGCCACCCGACAGTGGCGAAGGCGCTGCGCGCTGCATGGCCAACGCCTTGCGTGATGCTGGCATCCAGCCGGCTGAGGTCAGCTACATCAACGCCCACGGTACCTCGACTCCGGCTGGCGATATCGCTGAAGTCGCGGCGATCAAGCGCGTGTTTGGCGAGCACGCCTACAAGCTGGCTGTCAGCTCGACCAAGTCGATGACCGGTCACCTGCTGGGGGCTGCGGGCGCTGTAGAGGCGATCTTCAGCGTGCTGGCGATCAACAGCCAGATGGCACCGCCAACCATCAACCTCGATGAGCCGGACGAAGGCTGCGACCTCGACTTCGTGCCCCATCAGGCGCGCAGCATGCCGATCGACGTAGTGCTGTCCAACTCGTTCGGCTTTGGTGGCACCAACGGCTCGCTGGTGTTCCGCCGGTTCGCCGGCTGATGCACAGCTGGATCGACGGCCAGCCCGCGACTGCGGTCAACCTGCAGAACCGTGGCCTGGCCTACGGCGATGGTCTGTTCGAGACCATCGCCGTACGCAGTGGCCGCCCCAGCATGCTGGACGGTCACCTGGCGCGTCTGGCCCTGGGCTGCCAGCGCCTGGCAATCGATGCCGACCTGGCGTTGGTGCGCGATGAAATCCTGCGTTATGCCAGCCAGCTGGGTGACGGTGTCGCCAAGCTGATCCTCACCCGGGGCGACAGCCAGCGTGGCTATGCGCCGTTGGCAGGTGCCGCGCCGCGGCGCATCCTGCTGGGCAGCCCGCTGCCCGGCTACCCTGCCGAACATGCCGAACACGGTGTGCGTCTTTTCCCTTGCCAGACCCGGCTTGGGGAACAACCGTTGCTGGCAGGCCTCAAACACCTCAACCGCCTGGAGCAGGTGCTGGCCCGTGCCGAATGGCAGGACAGCGAACATGCCGAAGGCTTGATGTGTGATGGGCAAGGCAGGCTGGTCGAAGGTGTTTACAGCAATCTTTTCCTGGTGCGCGGCGGCGTGTTGCTTACTGCCGAGCTCAGCCGTTGCGGCGTGGCAGGGGTGATGCGCGGTGCGTTGCTGGAACAGGCGCAGGCACTGGCCATTCCGGTGCAGGTGCGTGACCTGCCGTTCGACGAGCTTGCGCTGGCCGATGAGGTATTCATCTGCAACAGCGTTTATGGGGTCTGGCCGGTGCGGGCTTTTGCTGCACTGAACTGGTCGCCGGGCCCGCTCACCCGTAAACTGCAGGCCTTTGCCCGTACGTTACTGGATACCTGAATTCGTGAGACGCAAAATCCTGCTGCTGCTGGAAATGGGCTTGATCCTGGCCGGCCTGGCATTGGGCTGGTCTGCCTGGAAGGTCAACTCGGTGCTGGAGCAGCCCTTGCGCGTGACGCAGGAGCAACTGCTCGACGTGCCCAGTGGCACCAACCCCAATCGCATGTTCTACCGCATGGAGGGCGAGGGGTTGCTCGATGACGCCTTCTGGTTGCGCCTGTACTGGCGCTTCAACATGGCCGGCACACCCCTGAAAACCGGCGAATATCGCATCACGCCGGGCATGACCGTCGAAGCGTTGTTCGACGCCTGGCGCCGTGCCGATGTGGTGCAGTACAACCTGACCCTGGTGGAGGGTTGGACGTTCCGCCAGGTGCGTTCGGCGATCGCCAGGCACGAGAAGATCAAGCACACCCTCGATGGCCTTACCGACTCCGAAGTCATGGACAAGCTTGGCCACACCGGCGTGTTTCCGGAGGGCCGGTTCTTCCCTGATACCTACCGTTTCGTGCGGGGCATGAGTGACGTCGAGCTGCTGCAGCAGGCCTATATGCGGCTGGACGAAGTGCTGGCCAAAGAGTGGGCCGAGCGCGCCACCGACCTGCCTTATCGTGACCCGTACCAGGCGTTGATCATGGCCTCGTTGGTGGAGAAGGAAACCGGCATCCCTCAGGAGCGCGGGCAGATTGCCGGGGTGTTCGTTCGTCGCCTGCGGCTGGGCATGATGCTGCAGACAGACCCTACGGTCATCTACGGCATGGGCGAACGCTACAACGGCAGAATCACCCGTGCCGACCTGCGTGAGCCAACGCCATACAACACCTATACCATCTCTGGCCTGCCGCCCACGCCGATCGCCATGGTCGGGCGAGAGGCGATCCACGCTGCGCTCCATCCAGCCGATGGCACCAGCCTGTACTTCGTCGCCCGGGGTGATGGCAGCCATGTGTTCTCCGATGACTTGGACGATCACAATTCTGCAGTGCGCGAGTATCAGCTCAAGCGCCGTGCAGACTACCGGTCAAGCCCCGCTCCCCAAGCGTCGCCAGAGTCTGGCGAACCCTCTGCCCAGGACCCGGCACCGGCCAGCGACCCCGCGCCGGCCGACGCGCCTGCGGCTGACGAACAACATTAAGGACTGCCTGTGAGCGGCTTGTTTATTACCCTGGAAGGCCCCGAAGGCGCGGGCAAAAGTACCAACCGTGATTACCTGGCGGCACGCCTGCGAGAGCAGGGGCTGGATGTGGTGCTCACCCGCGAGCCTGGCGGTACTCCGCTGGCTGAAAAGGTCCGCGAACTGCTGTTGGCACCGAGTGATGAAGTGATGTCTGCCGACACCGAGCTGTTGTTGGTGTTCGCCGCGCGCGCTCAGCATCTGGCGCAGGTGATCCGCCCGGCGCTGGAGCGTGGGGCCGTGGTGCTATGTGATCGTTTCACGGACGCTACCTACGCCTACCAAGGCGGTGGCCGCGGCCTTTCGGTAGAGCGGATCGCCGTGCTCGAGCAGTTTGTCCAAGGCGAGCTGCGCCCCGACCTGACGCTGGTTTTCGACCTGCCGGTGGAAGTAGGGTTGGCCCGTGCTGCTGCCCGTGGGCGGCTGGATCGTTTCGAGCAGGAGGGCCAGGCCTTCTTCGAGGCCGTGCGCCAGGCTTACCTGCAGCGCGCCCGGCGCGAGCCGCAGCGCTACGACCTGCTGGACGCGGCGCAGCCGCTGGAAGCCGTGCAGCGCGCCATTGACGCGCTGTTGCCGGGCATCCTGGAGCGTTGCCGTGGCTGAAGCCTACCCTTGGCAGCAGGCGCTGTGGCAGCAGTTGGCGGGCCGTGCGCAGCATGCCCACGCCTACCTGCTGCACGGGCCGCAGGGTATCGGCAAGCGCGCCTTGGCCGAGCGCCTGATGGCCCGCTTGTTGTGCCAGCAGCCACAGGGGCTTGATGCCTGCGGGCAGTGCAAGTCCTGCTTGCTGCTCAAGGCGGGCAGCCATCCGGACAACTTTGTGCTGGAGCCTGAAGAGGCTGACAAGCCGATCAAGGTCGATCAGGTGCGCGAACTGGTGTCCTTCGTCGTGCAGACGGCGCAGTTGGGCGGGCGCAAGGTCATCCTGATCGAGCCGGTCGAGGCGATGAACGTCAATGCGTCCAACGCCCTGCTCAAAAGCCTGGAAGAGCCTTCCGGCGACACCGTGCTGCTGCTGGTCAGCCACCAGCCCAGCCGCCTGTTGCCGACCATCAAGAGCCGCTGCCAGCAGGTCAGCTGCCCGCAGCCGAGCCTTGCCCAGAGCCAGGCCTGGCTGGCCACTGCGCTGGCCGGCAGTGACGAGGCCGAGCGTGACGAGCTGCTGACCCTCGCTGCCGGCTCGCCGTTGATGGCGGTGAACCTGCAGGCCCAAGGTGTGCGCGAGCAACGTGCGCTGGTGACCGATGGGGTGAAAAAGCTGCTCAAGCAACAGCAATCACCCAGTCAGCTGGCCGAGGCGTGGAGTGGTGTGCCCTTGTTGCTGCTGTTTGACTGGTTCTTCGACTGGTCGCACCTGATCCTGCGTTATCAATTGACCCAGGACGAGGAGGGGCTAGGCTTGGCCGATATGCGCAAGGTGGTGCAATACCTTGCGCAGAAGAGCCGGCAGGCCAAGGTGCTCGAGGTGCAGGCGTGGATCCTCGAGCAGCGCCAGAAGGTGCTGGGCAAGGCCAACCTCAACCGCGTGCTGCTGCTGGAAGCCTTGTTGGCCCATTGGGTGCAGTTGCCCGGCTCCCGCTGATTTTTCATTTTTTCATGTGTGACGTCTCCCATGCTCGTAGATTCTCATTGCCACCTCGACCGTCTTGACCTCAGTGCCCATCAGGGCTCCCTCGATGCCGCCCTGCAGGCGGCCCGCGAGCGCGGGGTCGGGCATTTTCTGTGTATCGGTGTCAGCGCCGAAAATGCCGGGGCAGTGAAGGCGCTGAGCGAGCAGTACGCCGATGTCGATTGCTCGGTGGGCGTGCACCCGCTTGACCTGGCCCCCGGCGAGACCCCAGCGCTGGAATGGCTCCTGCGCGAACTGGCGCACCCGCATGTCGTCGCGATCGGTGAAACCGGGTTGGACTACCACTACGAGCCGGAGGCGGCCGAGCTGCAGCAGGCGTCGTTCCGCCTGCACCTGGAGGCGTCGCGCCAGACCGGCAAGCCGGTGATCGTGCATACGCGAGCAGCCAAAGCCGACACCTTGGCGCTGCTGCGTGAGGCCAGCCTGCCGCAGGCTGGCGTGCTGCATTGCTTCACCGAGGACTGGGAGATGGCCAAGGCGGCCCTGGACCTGGGTTACTACATTTCGCTGTCCGGTATTGTCACCTTCCGCAATGCCGATGCCTTGCGCGAGGTGGCGCGACTGGTGCCGGTCGATCGCTTGCTGGTGGAGACCGACTCGCCGTACCTGGCTCCGATTCCTTACCGTGGCAAGCCGAACCTGCCGCAGTATGTGCGTGAGGTGGCCGAGTACGTGGCTTCCTTGCGCGGCGTCAGCTATGAGCAGTTGGCCGGGCAGACCACCGACAACTTCAAGCGGTTGTTCCCTTTGGCCCGGGTGGCCTGAGCCGGGCGCTGACTCTCAAGGGCGCTGCAAATCTGCCCGTGGCCCCAGCTGCGCCATTGAGGCAAAAAAAACCCGGGTTCTGGGGGAGGAATCCGGGTTAAGACCATTAGGAGTAAAACAAAGGTACGCGGTCCGTGAGCACCTTTATCGACGCGCCACTGGGGGGGATGCGCCGCGCCAACACTTCAAGTATTGGTCAGGTTTGGCGCAGTGCCAGTGCCAATTGTTCGTTTTTTAAACAGATTTGGAATACGCCCGGGCCCGCTTCCTTCCTCAGCGCATGGCCAGGCGCCGTACTTGCTGCACAGCTTCGTCGATAAGCCGCTCACTGGTATAGAAGTGCGGCGAAAAGCGCACACCTGGGCCTCGTAGGGCACAGATTGTCCGCTCTGCGGTCAGGCTGCGATGAATGTCTGCGCTGTTCTGGCCGCAAATACTGAATGTGACGATTCCACCCCGTCGCGCCGGGCTATCCGGGCTGTGCAACTGGACCCCGGAAATACCCGCCAGCCCTTGGTGCAACTGCTCGACACGTTGCTGCAATTGCCGGGCAACTTCGTCCATGCCGACTTCCTCGAGCAGCGACAGGCTGGCCTCCAGCGCGCAGGCGCCGAGCATGTTCGGGCTGCCGCATTCGAACCGCCGTGCGCTGCGGGCGGGCTGCCACTGGCGGCGTTCGAAGTCACCCATATTATCCAGCATGTGCCAGCCATAGGCGTTGAGCCTTAGCTGCGGGCGCAGCGCGGCCCTGCAGTAAAATACCCCCAGGCCTTCAGGGCCCAGCATCCATTTGTGCCCGTCAGCCATGGCGAAATCACACTCATAGCGCTGCACGTCGAAAGGCAGGGCGCCAATTTGCTGAATGGCATCGACGCAGAACAGTACCTTGCGTGCCCGGCACCCCTGGCCCAGGCGCGTCAGGTCCAGGCGCAGGCCGCTGCCGAACTGCACGGCGCTGACCGCCAGCAGGCGTGTGCGCCGGTTGCAGGCCGCCAGTAGCGAAGCCTCCGGATCGGCCCCGGCGAGGCTTGCCTGAACCACCTCGACGCCGCGATCGGTCAGCGCCTCCCAGACAACCCGGTTGGAGGGGAACTCCTCGTCGCTGATCACCACCTGGTCGCCGGGCTGCCAGTCCAGGCCGAAAGCTACCAGTGACAGCGCCTCGGAAGTGTTCTTGACCAGCGCGATATCGCCGCGTGAGGGTGCGTTGAGCAGGCGCGCGAGCCGCTCACGCAGGCGTCGCTCGGTGGCCAACCATGCCGGGTAGTCACTGGCGCCCAGGTTCACGTTTTCCCGCGCAAAGCGCGCCACGGCTTCGCTGGCCCTGCGTGGCCAGGGGGCGATGGCCGCATGGTTCAGGTAGCGCAGCCCCGGAGCCTGGTCAAACTCATCGTGAAACATAGACATGGTTGGATGATCCGTGCAATTTGCTGCAAGTTAGGCATAATAAACCGCTTCAATGTCATCCAGTCCTTCCCATGCAGAAAGAACCTCGTAAGGTCCGTGAGTTTCGCCGTCGCGAACAGGAAATCCTCGATACTGCGCTCAAGCTGTTTCTCGAACAGGGTGAAGACAGTGTCACCGTCGAGATGATCGCTGACGCTGTAGGTATCGGCAAAGGTACGATCTACAAGCACTTCAAGTCCAAGGCGGAGATCTACCTGCGCCTGATGCTCGACTACGAGCGTGACCTGAATGCGCTGTTGCATTCGGCCGATGTCGACCGCGACAAGGAGGCGCTGTCGCGCGCCTATTTCGAGTTCCGCATGCGCGACCCGCAGCGTTACCGGTTGTTCGATCGCCTGGAAGAAAAGGTGGTCAAGGGCAACCAGGTGCCGGAGATGGTCGAGGAGCTGCACAGCATCCGTGCCTCCAACTTCGACCGGCTGACCCAGCTGATCAAGGGCCGCATCAGCGAAGGCAAGCTCGAAGACGTGCCGCCATACTTCCATTACTGCGCCGCCTGGGCCTTGGTGCACGGTGCCGTGGCGCTCTACCACTCGCCATTCTGGAGCAATGTGCTCGAGGACCAGGAAGGTTTCTTCCAGTTCCTCATGGACATCGGCGTGCGCATGGGCAACAAGCGCAAGCGTGACCCGGAACCCGCGAACTGAAGCGCTCCGTCCCGGGCGGTTGAATCCGGTGTGGAACGGGGGCTTGCAAAAACCTGAATTTTGAGTCAGGTTTTGCCGGCCCCGTTTCATCCATGCCGGAGTCATTCATGATTGTCGATCGTCAAGGCAGGCGTTTTCGCAACCTGCGCGTCAGCCTGACGGCTGCCTGCAACTATGCCTGCAGCTACTGCGTGCCCAACGGCAAACGCCTGGTTGCGGCGCAGGATGAGCTGTCCGCCGAGGCGCTGGCCCGCGGGGTGGCCTATCTGATCGAGGCAGCCGGTATAGAGCGCCTGCGTATTACCGGCGGTGAGCCACTGGTCAGCCCCAGGCTGGATGCTTTTTTGGCTGCAGTGGCCAAGCTCGAGCTCCAGGACATCACCCTGACTACCAATGGTCAGTTGCTCGGGCGCAAGTTGCCGCAGTTGCAGGCGGCCGGCATCCGTCGTCTGAATGTGTCCCTCGATACGCTCGACCCCCAGGCATTTCGGCGCATCGCCCGTGGTGGCGACCTGGCCAGCGTTCTCGCGGGCATGCAGCAGGCCAGTGCCAGGGGCATGCAGATCAAGGTCAACATGGTACCCATGCGTGGGCAGAACCTGGACCAGGTTGTACCCATGCTCGACTACTGCCTGGCCCGAGGTTTCGAACTGCGTTTCATCGAACTGATGCGCATGGGCCATCTGGCCCGTGATCACAACGCATTCCTGCAGCAGTTCGTGGGGCTCGACCAACTGCTGGATCTGATTGGCCACGCGCATGCTTTTGAGAGGGCCGATGCGCCGCTGGATGCCACTGCGCTGCGTTACCAGGTGCCGGGCAGGGGCCATTTCGGCGTGATCGCCAACGAGAGCGTACCGTTCTGTCGGAGCTGCTCGCGCCTGCGCCTGTCATCTACCGGCTGGCTGCACGGGTGCCTGTCGTCGAGCAACCGTCACTTTGTCGGCGATCTGCTGGAGCAGCCCCGTCATCAGGCGCTCCCAGCCCTGCAGCGGTTGCTGGTCAAGGCGTTGGCCGACAAACAGGCGCTGGCGTTTTCCGGTGACGTGATGGTGATGAAGGTGATTGGCGGCTGATCTGGCGCAAAAGCTGCATCCGCCGGCTATTCGCCGGTTTTTCGTCGCCGGTCACTGGAGGAAAGATGCGTAGCCTGGTCTTGCTGCTGGCGCTTATGGCGCTGGGCGGCTGCATGAATGTCAGCGATATGGGCGAGGGCGTCCGTTACCACATGAGCGATGCCGGCCTGCTGGATCACAGCGACACACGCCGCACGCTGTCGATTCGCCTGCAGCCCGATTCGTTCATCTTCATCGGCCAGGGCGCCTTCATGCCGCCAAGCAAAGGGCCAGTACCGAAGCAGAACGTGGTTGCCGAGGAGGCCTTCAAGAGCTTCGTCGAGTATTTCCCGCTGGTACGGCGCGCCCAGGGCCCGCTGGGCCTCGAAGAGGCCATCGCCGAGGCCCGCTCGGTCGGCGCCGACTATGTGCTGTATACCCGTTTTGCCCGCACCGACGACCGTATCGGCAATGGCGATGAGTGGTATGACGAGCAGGCTGTCGACCGCCTGGGCTGGGACACCGGTGTGGTGCAGATGATGCTGATCGAAACCAGTACCCGCTACCTCATCGACACTGCGCGAATCAAAAGCCGTGGCGGTTTGTTGACGTTCCACGACAATGCTCCGCAGGATTTGCTCGCAGCGCCGATGCGCGAGTACGCTCGTAGCCTTCTGGGCATGAGTGAGTGAGGGCAGGGTGATGACAGATTCCGGCAAGGCCAATGATCTTCTGGCGCAGTTACCCAAGCACAAGGGCCTGCCGCCGGTGCATCTGTGGAATCCGGACTTCTGTGGCGATATCGATATGCGTATTGCCCGTGATGGTACCTGGTACTACCTGGGTACGCCGATCGGGCGCAAGCCGATGGTGCGCTTGTTTTCTACCATCATCCGCCGGGATGGCGACGACTACTTCCTGGTCACGCCGGTAGAGAAAGTGGGTATTCGGGTCGACGATGCGCCGTTCGTTGCCGTTGCGCTGGATGTGCGGGGCACGGGCGAGCAGCAGGTGCTGAGTTTTACCAGCAACGTCGAGGATCAGGTAGAGGCCGGGCCGCGCAATCCGCTGCGGGTAGAGGTTGACCCTGTCACTCAGGAGCCTTCGCCTTATGTGCTGATGCGCAACAATCTAGAGGCGTTGATCCATCGCAATGTGTTCTACCAGTTGGTCGAGCTGGCGGTGCCTCGTGAGATCGATGGCGAGCAATGGCTGGGCGTCTGGAGCCATGGGCAGTTCTATCCCATCGGGCGCAACTGCTGAATACCTCGGCGTAGCAATAAAAAAACCTCCAGTGCTTGCGCATCTGGAGGTTTTTGGTATTTGGCTCCGCGACCTGGACTCGAACCAGGGACCCAATGATTAACAGTCATTTGCTCTACCGACTGAGCTATCGCGGAATCTGCGCATATCTTACCGATTGCCAGGGGCAAGTCAACCCGCCCCCTGCGAATCAGCCAGCCAAATCAAGCAGTTACAGCACTTCTACGATGGCCTTGGTGACCACGTGGATGTTGCTCTGGTTGAGTGCGGCCACGGCGATACGGCCTGTGTCCAGTGCATAGATGCCGAACTCGTTCTTCAGGCGTGCCACTTGCTCTACCGTCAGGCCCGAATAGGAGAACATGCCCGCTTGGCGGCCAACGAAGCTGAAGTCGCGCTTGGCGCCGTATTCGGCCAGCAGTTCGACCATCTGCTTGCGCATGCCGTGGATGCGCTGGCGCATTTCACCCAGCTCGGCTTCCCACATCTGGCGCAGTTCGGCGCTGTTGAGTACGGTGGCAACGATGGTTGCGCCGTGGGTCGGCGGGTTGGAGTAGGTGGTGCGGATCACGCGCTTGACCTGCGACAGCACGCGGGTGCTTTCGTCTTTGTTGCCGGTCACGATCGACAGTGCGCCAACGCGCTCGCCGTACAGCGAGAACGACTTGGAGAACGAACTGGAAACGAAGAAGTCCAGGCCCGACTCGGCGAACAGGCGCACGGCGAAGGCGTCTTCGCCGATGCCCTCGCCAAAGCCCTGGTAGGCCATGTCGAGGAACGGTACGTGGCCCTTGGCCTTGACCACTTCCAGAACGTTTTTCCAGTCGTCCAGGCCCAGGTCGACGCCTGTCGGGTTGTGGCAGCAGGCGTGCAGGACAATGATCGAGCCAGGCGGCAGGTTGTTCAGGTCTTCGAGCATGCCGGCGCGGTTGACGTCGTTGCTCGGGGCGTCGTAGTAGCGGTAGTTCTGTACCGGGAAGCCGGCCGTTTCAAACAGGGCGCGGTGGTTTTCCCAGCTCGGGTCGCTGATGGCGACCACGGCATTGGGCGACAGGCGCTTGAGGAAGTCGGCGCCGATCTTCAGTGCACCGGTACCGCCAACGGCCTGCACGGTAACCACGCGGCCAGCGGCCAGCAGTGGCGACTCGGCGCCGAAGATCAGTTTCTGCACGGCCTGGTCGTAGGTGGCGATGCCGTCGATCGGCAGGTAGCCACGCGAAGCGTGCTGGGCGGCACGCTGGGTTTCGGCTTCGATCACGGCGCGCAGCAGCGGAATGCGGCCTTCCTCATTGCAGTACACGCCCACACCCAGGTTGACCTTGTCGGTACGGGGATCGGCGTTGAATGCTTCGTTGAGGCCCAGAATGGGGTCGCGGGGTGCCAGCTCGACAGCGGAAAACAGGCTCATTGTTACCTTGGCTCTGAATGGAGAGTGATAGGGCGTACACGCTCCAGCCGAATGCACTGAAGCGGTGCACAAACGGGGAGTCAGTATAGTGATACCGACCGGTCACTGCGACAGTGTGGCGCAGCTTTTCCGGCTATTTGCGCAAATTTTTTTCAACCATTGGTCGAATTGCCCGGTCCACCGCAGTGAGCGTTCACACCGCCGCCTTGAATGCGGCCCCAGGCGGGCGCATTTGGGTATAGACTACTGGCTAAATTTACAGTTGCTGCGTTACCGCGAGGTCCGACATGTCCGAGTTCCAGCTCGTCACCCGTTTTCAGCCGGCCGGCGACCAGCCCGAGGCTATCCGCCAGATGGTAGAGGGCATCGAGGCAGGCCTGTCGCACCAGACCCTGCTCGGTGTGACCGGCTCGGGCAAGACCTTCAGCGTTGCCAACGTCATTGCGCAGGTGCAGCGCCCGACCTTGGTGCTGGCGCCCAACAAGACGCTCGCCGCGCAGTTGTATGGCGAGTTCAAGGCGTTCTTCCCGAACAACGCCGTCGAGTATTTCGTTTCCTATTACGACTATTATCAGCCCGAAGCCTACGTGCCTTCCTCGGACACCTTCATCGAGAAGGACGCTTCGATCAACGATCATATCGAGCAGATGCGGCTGTCTGCGACCAAGGCGCTGCTGGAGCGTCGCGATGCGATCATCGTCACCACGGTTTCGTGCATCTACGGCCTGGGCAGCCCCGAGACCTACCTGAAGATGGTCCTGCACGTCGACCGCGGCGACAAGCTTGACCAGCGTGCACTGTTGCGCCGCCTGGCCGATCTGCAGTACACGCGCAACGAGATGGACTTTGCCCGTGCCACCTTCCGGGTACGCGGCGACGTCATCGATATCTTCCCGGCTGAATCGGACCTCGAAGCCATCCGCATCGAGCTGTTCGACGACGAGGTGGAGAACATCGCTGCGTTCGACCCGCTCACCGGGGAAGTCTTCCGTAAGTTGCCGCGTTTCACCTTCTACCCCAAGAGCCATTACGTTACCCCGCGGGAAACCCTGCTGGAGGCGGTGGAAGGGATCAAGGATGAACTCAAGGACCGCCTCGAGTACCTGCACAAGGCCAACAAACTGGTCGAAGCCCAGCGCCTGGAGCAGCGTACCCGGTTCGACCTGGAGATGATTCTCGAACTGGGTTACTGCAACGGCATCGAGAACTACTCGCGCTACCTGTCCGGGCGCCCGGCCGGTGCACCGCCGCCCACCCTCTACGACTACCTGCCGGACGATGCGCTGCTGGTGATCGACGAATCCCACGTCAGCGTTCCGCAGGTCGGGGCGATGTACAAGGGCGACCGCTCGCGCAAGGAAACGCTGGTCGAGTACGGCTTTCGCCTGCCATCGGCGCTGGACAACCGGCCGATGCGCTTCGATGAGTGGGAGTCGGTCAGCCCGCAGACCATCTTTGTCTCGGCAACGCCCGGGCCTTACGAAGCCGAGCACGCCGGGCGGGTGGTCGAGCAGGTGGTGCGCCCGACCGGGTTGGTCGACCCGCAGGTCGAGGTGCGTCCGGCGCTGACCCAGGTCGACGACCTGCTGTCGGAAATCCACAAGCGCGTGGCGCTGGGCGAGCGGGTGCTGGCCACCACGTTGACCAAGCGCATGGCTGAGGATCTCTCCGACTACCTGGCCGATCACGATGTGCGGGTGCGCTACCTGCACTCGGACATCGATACCGTGGAACGGGTCGAAATCATCCGTGACCTGCGCCTGGGCACTTTTGATGTATTGGTGGGCATCAACCTGCTGCGCGAGGGCCTGGACATGCCCGAGGTGTCACTGGTGGCGATCCTGGACGCCGACAAGGAAGGGTTCCTGCGCTCCGAGCGCTCGCTCATCCAGACCATCGGGCGTGCCGCGCGCAACCTCAATGGCCGCGCGATTCTCTATGCCGATCAGATAACCGGCTCCATGCAGCGTGCTATCGATGAAACCGAGCGCCGCCGCGAGAAGCAGATCGCTTTCAACCAGGCCAATGGCATCGTGCCCAAGGGCGTGGTCAAGGACATCACCGATATCATGGAAGGCGCCACCGTGCCGGGGTCGCGTAGCAAGAAGCGCAAGGGCATGGCCAAGGCCGCCGAGGAGAGCGCCCGTTACGAGGCCGAACTGCGCACGCCGGGCGAGATCACCAAGCGCATCAAGCAACTGGAAGAGAAAATGATGCAGTTTGCCCGCGACCTGGAATTCGAGGCGGCGGCGCAGTTGCGCGACGAGATTACCAAGCTGCGCGAGCGGTTGATTACCAGTTGAAGCCTGGTTCGGTCCTTGGGGAGCGGCATGATGTTTGGCGGTCTCCAGGCGTCCGATAGCCCAATAACCCACCTCCCGCGCTGGAGCGCGGTGCCCGCACCCTGCTAACATCGTGCCTTTGTTTCATCTTTCGTTCGAGACCCTCCATGACCACCGTACGCACGCGTATCGCGCCATCGCCCACGGGCGACCCCCATGTCGGCACCGCCTACATCGCCCTGTTCAACTACTGCTTCGCCAAGCAGCATGGCGGTGAGTTCATCCTGCGCATCGAGGACACCGACCAGTTGCGCTCGACCCGCGAGTCGGAGCAGCAGATCTTCGACGCCCTGCGCTGGCTTGGCATCGAATGGAACGAAGGCCCGGATGTGGGCGGCCCGCACGGCCCGTACCGGCAGAGCGAGCGCGGCGAGATCTACGCCCAGTACGCCAAGCAACTGGTCGATGCCGGCCATGCGTTCTACTGCTTCTGCACCGCCGAAGAGCTGGAGCAGATGCGCGCCGAGCAGATGGCCCGTGGCGAAACCCCGCGCTACGATGGCCGCGCGTTGCTGCTGAGCGACGAGCAAGTGCAGCGCCGCCTGGCCGCTGGCGAGCCCCATGTGATCCGCATGAAGGTACCGAGCGAAGGTATCTGCGTGGTTCCGGACATGCTCCGTGGCGATGTCGAGATCCCATGGGACCGCATGGACATGCAGGTGCTGATGAAGAACGACGGCCTGCCGACCTACTTCCTGGCCAACGTGGTCGACGACCACCTGATGGGCATCACCCACGTACTGCGCGGTGAAGAGTGGCTGCCATCGGCACCCAAGCTGATCAAGCTGTACGAATACTTCGGTTGGGAGCAGCCCAAGCTGTGCTACATGCCGCTGCTGCGCAACCCGGACAAGAGCAAGCTCTCCAAGCGCAAGAACCCGACCTCGGTGACCTTCTACGAGCGCATGGGCTTCATGCCTGAGGCCATGCTCAACTACCTCGGCCGCATGGGCTGGTCGATGCCGGACGAGCGCGAGAAGTTCTCCCTGGCCGAAATGGTCGAGCACTTCGACCTGTCGCGTATCTCTCTGGGCGGCCCGATCTTCGACATCGAGAAGCTGTCGTGGCTCAACGGCCAGTGGCTGCGCGAACTGCCGGTGGAAGAATTCGCCGCGCGCGTGCAGAAGTGGGCGTTCAACAGCGACTACATGATGAAAATCGCCCCGCACGTGCAGGGGCGGGTCGAAACCTTCAGCCAGGTTGCTCCGCTGGGTGGTTTCTTCTTCGAGGGCGCGCTCAAGCTCGACGCCAAACTGTTCGAAAGCAAGAAACTCTCCGCCGACCAGGTGCGCCAGGTGATGCAGTTGATCCTGTGGAAACTGGAAAGCCTTCGCCAGTGGGAAAAAGAGCGTATCACCGGCTGCATCCAGGCAGTGGTCGAAGCGCTGGAGCTGAAGCTGCGTGACGCCATGCCGCTGATGTTCGCCGCCATCACCGGCCAGGCCAGCTCGGTGTCGGTGCTCGATGCCATGGAGATCCTCGGCCCTGACCTTACCCGCTATCGCCTGCGCCAAGCCCTGGACCTGCTCGGTGGTGTGTCGAAGAAAGAAAACAAAGAGTGGGAAAAGCTGCTGGCCAACATCGCTTGATGCGGCTTTGACGCGGGGCCATTGCCAGCGGGCTATGCCGCTGGCAATGGTTCAAGTGCTCAAAAGCAGAGTGCGCAAATCAGGGCAGGGTGGTAAGTGGTTGTTATCTGTGAAAAAACTTTTGGATATTTTCAAAATTTCGTTTGACAGCCCTGCAATCCGAACTTAATATGCGCCCCGTCCACAGCGATGAACGAAACGAAGCGCCAGGCACCCAGCCGGTGATTCAGTTCAAAGCGACATTGTGGGGCTATAGCTCAGCTGGGAGAGCGCCTGCATGGCATGCAGGAGGTCAGCGGTTCGATCCCGCTTAGCTCCACCAAATTCCGCTTAACAGCTTCGGCTGATAAGCAAGACCGGGTCCAGCAACCGGGTCTTGAAGGTAAGAAGGTTCGTCCCCTTCGTCTAGTGGCCTAGGACACCGCCCTTTCACGGCGGTAACAGGGGTTCGAGTCCCCTAGGGGACGCCAGTTTTGCACAAGCGATGTTCAATGCGTCGCTGGGCCGAGAGGCTAGAAATCCGGGGCTATAGCTCAGCTGGGAGAGCGCCTGCATGGCATGCAGGAGGTCAGCGGTTCGATCCCGCTTAGCTCCACCAATTTAGCCAGGGTTCGCAGCAGCGAATCTTCGCGAAGGTTACGTCCCCTTCGTCTAGTGGCCTAGGACACCGCCCTTTCACGGCGGTAACAGGGGTTCGAGTCCCCTAGGGGACGCCACTTTACCCGCGTTTTGCGGGACTTAAAGAGGCTCATTCGCATATTGGATGAGCCTTTTGTTTTCGGGGCTATAGCTCAGCTGGGAGAGCGCCTGCATGGCATGCAGGAGGTCAGCGGTTCGATCCCGCTTAGCTCCACCAATTTAGCCAGGGTTCGCAGCAGCGGATCTTCGCGAAGGTTATGTCCCCTTCGTCTAGTGGCCTAGGACACCGCCCTTTCACGGCGGTAACAGGGGTTCGAGTCCCCTAGGGGACGCCATTTTTACCCGCGTTTTGCGGGACTTTAAAGGCTCATTCGATTATTGAATGGGCCTTTTGTTTTTTCCCTCCCTGAAAAATGTGCACCGACAGGCGGTGGTCGATTCTGCTTGCCAAAAAATATTATGAGAATAATATTTCGATCATCATATTCTGATCGTGAGCCGGCCATGAGCGACAAGAAGACCAAGACCCGCGAGCGGATCCTTGAGGCTGCGCGAAGCGCGTTGATCCAGCACGGCCCCGCCGAGCCAAGCGTCAGCCAGGTCATGGGTGCTGCAGGGCTTACTGTGGGAGGCTTCTATGCGCACTTCGACAGCAAGGACCAGCTCATGCTCGAGGCATTTCGCCAATTGCTCAGCGAGCGCAGGGCCCTGCTGGCTCACGTTGACCCGAGCCTGGACGGGGAAGGGCGGCGGGCGCTGGTGAGCGCGTTCTACCTGTCGCGCAAGCACCGCGATGCGCAGGTGCATGCCTGCCCGCTGCCCAATTCGATCGGCGAGATGCAGCGCCTGCCAGACGTGTTTCGCGAGGTACTGGCCGAGCACATCGAATTGATGACGGCGGCGATGGTTGACCGCCCTGAAGATGCCGACAAGGCCCTGGCTGATCTGGCCCTGATGATAGGCGGCCTGGCCCTGGCGCGTGCCTTGGGCACGGGCGAGCTTTCTGACCGCATCCTGCGTGCCGCCAAATCGGCGGTTATCTAAGCTTCTGACCCTGGAGCAAGGCGATGACTACCCTGAGCTGGATTCGCGGCGTGAATGGCACCCTGGGGCGTCTGGCCCCCGAGCATGTGGCCGGCAAGATGCGCCGGGCCTTCATGACCCCGCGCAACCTGCCGCCAAGGCAGTGGGAGTTGCCATTGCTGGCGAGCGCCGAGCGCATCACCCTGCGCTTCGGGCTGTCGGCATTGCGTTGGGGGCAAGGCCCGACCGTGTTGCTGATGCACGGCTGGGAAGGGCGTGCGACCCAGTTTGCCGCGTTGATCGAAACCCTGGTAAAGGCCGGGCATACCGTGGTCTCTCTGGAGGGGCC
This sequence comes from Pseudomonas sp. BNK-30, assembly GCF_047456185.1. Classification (NCBI taxonomy): domain Bacteria; kingdom Pseudomonadati; phylum Pseudomonadota; class Gammaproteobacteria; order Pseudomonadales; family Pseudomonadaceae; genus Pseudomonas; species Pseudomonas sp. BNK-30. The sequence goes on along the minus strand of NZ_CP179904.1, from coordinate 3,089,299 downwards.
GGCCCATGGCTGTTCGCCTGGGCAGCAAGCGCACGTGGTGCTGTTTGCCCGTGCGCTGCTGGAGGCTGCCGCCGAACTGCCGCCGTTGCGTGCCGTGATAGGCCATTCCATGGGCGGTGCCAGTGTCTTGCTGGCACTGCAGATGGGGCTTCGGGCCGAGGCTGCGGTGAGTATTGCAGCGCCGGCCCAGCTGCTTGGTGTGCTGCGCGGCTTCGCCCGCCACCTTGGCCTGCCGGCGCGAGCCAGGGCCGCGTTCATCCGCAAGGTCGAACAGGACGTCGGCATGCAGATCAACCGCCTGGATGTCAGTGGTTACCAGTTGGAGCTGCCAGGGCTGGTCGTGCATGCCGCCGATGATGCCTTGGTGCCCGCCGGTGAGGCCGAGATCATCCACAAGGCCTGGTTCGACAGCCGCCTGCTGCGGCTGGAGGAGGGTGGCCACCAGCGCGTGCTCGCCGACCCGCGCGTGAGCGAGGCGGTGCTCGAATTACTGGCGCGTGTCAGTGCGCCCGCCCGGCAAAGCGCTTGAACATCCGATACACTCTGCCCGTTCACTGACATTGGGAGCGGGCATGAGTTGGGACCTGGCAACGCCATTCATCATCGACCTGCGCGTCGGCAGCGAGGACATCGACGGCCTCGGGCACGCCAATAACGCGGTCTACGTCACGTGGCTGGAGCGTTGCGCCTGGCGCCACTCCCAGCGCCTGGGGCTGGACCTGGCCGAATACCGGCGCCTGGACCGGGCCATGGCGGTGGTGCGCCATGAAATCGACTACCTCGCTGCAGCCTACGAAGATGACGAGTTGCAACTGGCAACCTGGATCATCGATTGGGATCAGCGCCTGCGCATGTCCCGGCGCTTCCAGCTCAAGCGCCCGCGTGACGGTGTGACGCTGCTGCGCGCGCAGACCACCTTTGCCTGCATCGAGTTGTCCAGTGGCAAACCCAGGCGCATGCCGGCGGAGTTCATCGACGGGTACGGTCCTGCGCTGATCGGCGCCTGAATACCCGGCATTTTTTGGTAGACTGCCGGCTTTTCCCGCCGAGACCTCGAAATGCAAATTGCCCTGGCCCCTATGGAGGGGCTGGTCGACAACATCCTGCGCGACGTTCTGACCCGAGTGGGCGGCATCGATTGGTGCGTCACCGAGTTCATCCGCGTGTGCGACCGCCTGTTGCCTGCTTCTTCCTTCGACAAGCTCGCACCTGAACTGCGTCAGGGCGCGCGCACGGCTGCCGGTGTACCCATGCGTGTGCAGTTGCTGGGCTCGGACCCCGTCTGCCTGGCCGAAAACGCTGCGCTGGCCTGTGAGCTGGGGGCGCCGGTGATTGACCTTAATTTCGGTTGCCCGGCCAAGACCGTGAACAAGTCACGCGGCGGCGCAGTGCTGCTCAAGGAGCCCGAACTGCTGCACGCCATCGTGCGTGAAGTGCGGCGCGCAGTGCCGGCGCACATCCCGGTCACCTCCAAGATGCGCCTTGGCTTCGATACCCCGGACGGTGCGCTCGATTGTGCGACCGCGCTGGCTGAGGGCGGCTCGGCGCACCTGGTGGTACATGCACGCACCAAAGTCGAGGGCTATAAGCCGCCAGCGCACTGGGAGTGGGTGGCGCGGGTGCAGGATGTGGTGAAGGTGCCGGTGTTCGCCAACGGTGAGATCTGGACCGTGGACGACTGGCGGCGTTGCCGCGAGGTGAGCGGCGCCGAGGACATCATGCTCGGGCGGGGGCTGGTGTCGCGGCCGGACCTGGCCTTGCAGATTGCGGCTGCGCGGGACGGGCGTGAGTACCAGCCGATGAGTTGGGAGGCGTTGTTGCCTTTGCTGCGCGAGTTCTGGCGCCAGGCCCAGGCCAAGCTGTCGCCGCGCTACGCACCGGGGCGGATGAAGCAGTGGTTGGCGATGCTGACGCGTAGCTACCCCGAGGCGGTGCTGCTGTTTGCCGAGCTGCGCAGGGAAGATGATTGCCAGCGGATCAGCCGGTTACTGGGCGTTGAAGTGCAGGCATTCGAGGAATGTGTCGCGTGATCAGTTCTGCCTGGGGCCGGTAAAGCCACCGCAAAATTTTTTGTTTTTGCCCCTTGAAAGCCATCTCCTGAGCCCTATTTATTCAGTACGCGATGCCGAAGCCGGGTCGCGTAGTGACTTTACTTGCTGAATCTCAGGAGTTTATGACCATGACTACCGCTTTCTCTCTTGCACCTCTGTTCCGCCATTCCGTTGGCTTCGACCGTTTCAACGACCTGTTCGAGTCTGCGGCACGTAACGAGGCGGGTAGCAGCTACCCTCCCTACAACGTTGAAAAGCATGGCGATGACCACTATCGCATCGTCGTTGCCGCAGCCGGTTTCCAGGAGCAGGACCTCGACCTTCAGGTCGAGAAAGGCGTCCTGACCGTGATCGGCGGCAAACGCGAAAACGGCGCCGCAGAAGTGACTTACCTGCACCAGGGCATCGCCCAGCGCGCGTTCAAGCTGTCGTTCCGCCTGGCGGACCATATCGAGGTCAAATCGGCAGGCCTCGCCAATGGGCTGCTCAGCATTGACTTGCTGCGCATTGTGCCGGAAGAAGCCAAGGCCAAGCGCATCCCGATCAATGGTGACAAACCAGCACTCAACTGAGGCTGGCGGCGTTATCAGGGCTGCTACGCAGCCCATCGCCGGCAAGCCGGCTCCTACCCTGTGGGAGCCGGCTTTCCTGCATTGGGCCGCCTGGCGGCCCCAAATCCTTTTTTCCTTGCTCAGAAATCGGCGGGGGCCTCCAGCAGCATCTGCCGGAACTCCGGTAGCGGCAGCGGCCGGCTGTGCAGGTAACCCTGGTACAGGTGGCACCCCAGCCGCTCCAGAAATTCCAGTTGCTCTGTCAGCTCCACGCCTTCGGCGATCACCGCCAGGTCAAGGCTGCGCGCCATGGCGACGATGGCGCGGACAATCTCGGCGTCGTTGGAGTCTTGCGGGGCGTCGCGCACGAAGGTCTGGTCGATCTTCAGCGCGTCCACCGGCAAGCGCTTGAGGTAGGTCAGCGAGGAATAGCCCGTACCGAAATCATCCATGGCGAAGCTCACCCCATAGCGTTTGAGCTCGCGCATCTTGCTGATGGTGTCTTCCAGGTTCTGGATCACGATGCCCTCGGTGATTTCCAGCTTGAGCATGTGCCGCGGCAGACGGTAGTCGTCCAGGCTGCGCAGCACCCGTTGGACGAAGTCGTTCTGGCGGAACTGCCGGGGGCTGATGTTCACGCACAGGCTGAAATCATCGGCATCGATCAACCCGTCTGCGAGCATGCGCGAACAAGCGTCGCAGGCTTCGTCGAGTATCCAGCTGCCAACTTCCAGGATCAGGCCGCTTTCCTCCAGCACCTGGATGAACTGAGCCGGCGGTTGCTGGCCCAATTGCGGGTGATGCCAGCGCAACAGTACCTCGGCCCCGACAATGCGGTTGTCGCGGGCATCCACCTGGGGCTGAAAGTGCAAGGCCAGCTCGCCCCGTGCCAGGGCCAGGCGCAGGTCGCTTTCCATGCGCAGGCGCTCGCTGGCGGCCTTCTGCATGGTGGTATGGAACAGCTGGGTGGTGTTGCGCCCTGAGTCCTTGGCGCGGTACAGGGCGATATCGGCGCGTTTGAGCAGGTCGGCGGGGGTGGTGCCGTGGTCGGGGATCAGTGCCACGCCAATGCTTGGGGTTACCTGCAGACGCTGGCCGTCCAGCGACATGGGTTCGGCCAGCAGTTCGCGCAGGGTATCGGCCAGCTCCCGAACCTTGTTCTCCACCGCTTCGCGGCTGCCTTCCAGGCCACTGAGCAGTACCACGAATTCATCACCACCCAGGCGTGCCACCGTGTCTTCCAGGCGCACACTGGCTTCCAGGCGGGCGGTGATGATCTTCAGCACCGTGTCGCCCACCGGGTGGCCGAGGGAGTCGTTGATGTGCTTGAAATGGTCGAGGTCGAGGAACAGCAGGGCGCCGCGCAGGTTGTGCCGGCGCAGCAGGGCGATCTGTTGGCTCAGGCGGTCCATCAGCAAGGCGCGGTTGGGCAGGTTGGTCAGCGGGTCGTGGTAGGCCAGGTGGCGGATCTGTGCCTGGGCATTCTTCAACTGGCTGACATCGCGTGCGGTGAGTAACAGGCAATCGGCCTCGTTGAGGCTGATCGGCTCAACCGATACTTCTACAGTGAGAATGTCGCCACGCTTGTTGCGCCCGAGCATCTCCCGGTGGTGTACCCGGCCACGCTCCTTCAGCTCCACCAGCAACGCGTTGCGCTGCTTGTCGTCGGCCCAGATACCCAGCTCATAGACGCTGCGGCCGATCACTTCGGCGGTGCTGTAGCCGGTCAGCCGGCAGAAGCCATCGTTGACTTCCACATAGCGACCGCTGTGGCGCTCGGTGATGGTGATGGCGTCCGGGCTGGAGTGAAATGCCTTGGCGAACTTCTCTTCACTGGACTTGAGCGCCGCTTCGGCCCGTTGCTGCTGGGTTATATCGCGCAGGGTCGTGACGCTGCAGGGCTGGTTGTCGACGCTGACCAGCCGGCTGGAAATCACACAGGTCAGTGGTGAGCCGTTGCGGTGGTTGACCACCACGGCGACATTGCTCAGGGCCTGTTCGCGGATAACCCGTTCGATGCGGTGGGCGCGTTCGATCGACTCGGCCCACAGGCCGATCTGTTCGGCGGTGCGGCCGATCACCTGTTCGGCGCTCCAGCCAAAGGTTTGGGTGAAGGCCGGGTTGATCTCGATGAACTGGCCAGTGTCCTGGCGGGTTACGCAGATCGGGTCGGGGCTGACCTGGAAAAGGCTGGCGAACTTCTCTTCCGAGGCGCTAAGGCGCAGTTCGCGCTCGACCTGCTCGGTGATGTCCAGAAGGGTGCCAGCCATGCGCAACGGGTTGCCGTGCTCGTCGCGGTACAGGCGAGCGCGGCTTTCGATGTAGCGTGAAGCGCCGTTTTCCAGTTGCACCCGGTAGGTTATCTGGTAGTTGCCTTCTGGGCCTTCACGCAGGCTGCGGTAAGCCTGGCGCATGCCATCGCGTTCGTCCTGGGGCACGCCTTCGAAAAATGCGTCGAACGATTCGTGAAAGGGTATCGGGTCCAGCCCGTGCAATTGTGCGGCACGGGCCGAGCCATAGAGCATGCCGCTGGGTATGTGCCAGTCCCAGGTGCCCAGTTGCGCCGAGTCCAGGGCCAGGTCAAGGCGTTCCTGGCTATCCTTGAGCGCTTGCTCGGCGCGTTTGCGCTCGGACGTGTCGACGAAGGTGCTGAGCAGGAACGTCACCCCTTCCAGTTCGATGCCCTGGGCGCACAGGATGCCGTCGTGGATCTTGCCGCTGCTGGCGCGCAACTGCACTTCCAAGATGGCCGGGCCGCCGCTGGCACGGGTCGCATCCAGTACCAGGTGGCGCTGCTCCGGGGTTGCCCAGAGGCCCAGCTCCAGGGTGGTCTTGCCGATCACTTGGTCACCGGGCCAGCCGAACATGTCTTCGAAATGCTGGTTGACTTCAAAAATCATGCCGTCGTGGTGGCGGGTGAGCAGAATTGCGTTGGGGCTCAGGTGGAACAGGGTGGCAAAGCGTTTCTCCGAGTTGATCAGGGCGGTTTCCCGCTCGCGCTGGCGGGTTATCTCGCGGATTACCCCGATCATCTGAGGCCGGCCCTGGCGATCATGGGTCAGGCTGCCGTTGATTTCCAGCCAGTGCAGGCTGCCATCCGGCCAGCGGATGCGGTGGCGCATGGCTTTCTCGGCCGGTTCACCGTTGACCACTGCCTGGAACAGTTGGCGTGTGCGGGCGCGATCTTCTTCCGGCAACAGGTCCAGGTAGTCGATGTCGTTGGGCAAGGGGCGCTGCGGATCGAAACCGAACAGTGCCTGGGTGCCGCGCGACCAGCTGACCCTGCCACTGTCGATGTCCCACAGCCAGGCGCCCAGGCGGGCACCATTGAGCGCAGCCAGCAATTGCGGAGCGTTCTGCCAGGCCAGTTCCGACTCCTGGGGGTCGGCCGCAGGGATGCGCGGCAGGCGCGGAAAGCGGTTTGCTGATTTGGGCATGGATACCAGACCTTTGGCGTTTGACGCGTCCCTGGGTTGGAAGTGCAGGCCTGACGACCGGTCAGGCGGCCCCTGCGTGACTGTCGAGCAGGGCCATGAAGGCCCTGGCGGCGTTCGATAGCGTTCGCTCGGTATGCAATATGTAGCCTAGCTGGCGTGACAGCTGTATGCCGGGTAAAGCGATGGGTGCAACCTGATCGTCGAGCATGGTGCGCGGGAGCACGCTCCAGGCCAGGCCGATCGAGACCATCATCTTGATGGTTTCCAGGTAGTTGGTGCTCATGGCGATGTTCGGGGCCAGGCCCTGGCTTTCGAACAGGCGCTGGACGATGTGGTGGGTGAAGGTATTGCCGCCGGGGAATACCGCCGGATGGCGGGCAACGTCAGCCAGGCTGACCTGGGTATTGCTGGCCAGCGGGTGCTCGGGGGCGGCGACGAAGTCCAGTGCGTCGTCCCAGACGGGGATGGCCTTGATCAGGTGATGGGGCTCTGGCGCCAGGGTGATGACCGCTATCTCGGCGCGCCCGTGCAGAACCTCGTCATAGGCCGCTTCTGAATCGAGGAACTGGATATCCAGCGCAACGGCCGGGTGCTGGCGGGTGAATGCCCGCAGCAGCGGGGGCAGGCGGTGCAGGCCAATGTGATGGCTGGTGGCGAGGGTCAGGCGACCACTCACCTGCCCGGTCAGGTTGGTCAGCGCACGTCGGGTATCATCGAGGACGTTGAGGATCTGATAGGCGCGTGGCAGCAGGGCGCGGCCGGCTTCGGTCAAGGTCACCTCGCGGCCCAGGCGATCGAACAGGCGTACGTCCAGCTGTTGCTCCAGCCCGGCAATGCGCTTGCTGATGGCCGGTTGAGTCAGGTGCAGGCGTTCGCCGGCCCCGGAGAAGCTGCCGGTCTCGGCAATGGCAATGAAGGCGCTGAGGTTGGCCAGGTCCATTGTTCGAATTCCTGATGGTTATGCAAAGCATGAAAATTATGAATTTGAGTTATTCAATCTATCGCCATAGCATCGTCCGTACAAGCCAAGGGGTCTTTGGCATAGAAAGACGCTGATGAGGAACAGTCTGATGGCTGGCAAAACGCTCTACGACAAACTCTGGGAAGCCCATGAGGTCAAGCGCCGTGATGACGGCTCGTCCTTGATCTACATCGACCGCCATATCATTCACGAAGTGACCTCGCCCCAGGCCTTTGAAGGCCTGCGCCTGGCCAACCGCAAGCCGTGGCGCATCGATGCCAACATCGCCACCCCGGACCACAACGTGCCGACCACCCCGGAACGCAAGGGCGGGATCGAGGCCATCGTCGACCAGGTGTCGCGCCTGCAGGTGCAGACCCTCGATGAGAACTGTGACGAATACGGCATCGTCGAATTCAAGATGAATGACGTGCGCCAGGGCATCGTCCATGTCATCAGCCCCGAGCAGGGCGCCACCTTGCCCGGCATGACCGTGGTCTGTGGCGACTCGCACACTTCCACCCACGGCGCCTTCGGGGCCTTGGCCCATGGTATCGGCACCTCCGAGGTCGAGCATGTGCTCGCCACCCAGTGCCTGGTCGCCAAAAAGATGAAGAACATGCTGGTGCGCGTCGAGGGCACATTGCCTGCCGGCGTGACGGCCAAGGACATCGTGCTTGCCGTGATCGGCAAGATCGGTACCGCCGGTGGCAACGGCCACGCCATGGAATTTGCTGGCAGCGCCATCCGCGCCCTGTCCATGGAAGGCCGCATGACCATTTGCAACATGTCGATCGAGGCCGGTGCACGGGTTGGCCTGGTTGCGACCGATGCCACCACCATTGCCTACGTCGAAGGCCGCCCTTATGCGCCCAAAGGCGAGCAGTGGGAGCGTGCGGTCGAGGCGTGGAAAGACCTGGTATCCGATGACGATGCGGTATTCGACACCGTGGTCGAGCTCGATGCAGCGCAAATCAAGCCGCAGGTCAGCTGGGGCACGTCGCCCGAGATGGTCCTGGCCGTCGACCAGCGTGTGCCGGACCCTGCCGCCGAAGCCGATCTGGTCAAGCGTGGCTCGATCGAGCGCGCCCTCAAGTACATGGGCCTGAGCGCCAACCAGGCGATCACCGATATCCAACTGGACCGCGTGTTCATTGGCTCCTGCACCAACTCGCGGATCGAAGACCTGCGCGCCGCAGCCGAAATCGCCAAAGGCCGCAAGGTCGCTGCCACCGTCAAGCAGGCCATCGTCGTGCCGGGTTCGGGCCTGGTCAAGGCCCAGGCCGAGCGTGAAGGCCTGGACAAGATCTTCCTCGAGGCTGGTTTCGAATGGCGTGAGCCAGGCTGCTCGATGTGCCTGGCGATGAACCCGGACCGCCTGGAAAGCGGCGAGCATTGCGCGTCCACGTCCAACCGCAACTTCGAAGGCCGTCAGGGCGCCGGTGGCCGTACCCATCTGGTCAGCCCGGCCATGGCTGCCGCTGCGGCGGTGACTGGTCACTTCATCGATGTTCGCGAGTTGATCCAAGGGAGCGCAGCATGAAAGCCTTTACCCAGCACACCGGCCTCGTCGCGCCGTTGGACCGTGCCAACGTCGACACCGATCAGATCATTCCCAAGCAGTTCCTCAAGTCGATCAAGCGTACCGGCTTCGGCCCCAACCTGTTCGACGAGTGGCGTTACCTGGACGTCGGCCAGCCTTACCAGGACAACAGCAAGCGCCCGCTGAACAAAGAGTTCGTGCTCAACCACGAGCGCTACCAGGGTGCCAGTGTGTTGCTGGCGCGCGAGAACTTCGGCTGCGGTTCGAGCCGTGAGCACGCCCCTTGGGCGCTGGACGAATACGGCTTCCGCAGCGTGATCGCGCCGAGCTTCGCCGACATCTTCTTCAACAACAGCTTCAAGAACGGCTTGTTGCCGATCATTCTGAGCGATGAGGAAGTCGACGAGCTGTTCAAGCAGGTCGAAGCCAACCCTGGCTACCAGTTGACCATCGACCTGCAGGCACAGGCGGTGACCCGTCCGGACGGCAAGGTGCTGCACTTTGAGATCGACGCGTTCCGCAAGCACTGCCTGCTCAATGGCCTGGACGATATCGGCCTGACCTTGCAGGACGGCGAGGCGATCAAGGCGTTTGAAGGCAAACACCGCACCGCACAGCCTTGGCTGTTCCGTGATGCCTGAATGATGTAATCGGGTTTGCTGGCCTCATCGCCGGCGAGCCGGCTCCCACAGCCACTGCACAGGTTTCTGGGCCTGTGGGGGCGGTGTGGGAGCCGGCTTGCCGGCGATAGCGGCCGTAGAGACAACCCAAAATCAAAAGGAATGCGCCCATGACCAGCACCACCCACACCGATGTGGTCCAACGCCAGTTCGGCGAACAGGCCAGTGCCTACCTCAGCAGCGCCGTGCACGCCCAGGGCAGTGAATTCGCCCTGCTGCAAGCCGAGCTGGCGGGGCAGGGTGCGGCTCGCGTGCTGGACCTGGGCTGTGGTGCCGGTCATGTCAGCTTCCACGTAGCGCCTCTGGTGGCAGAGGTGGTCGCCTACGACCTGTCGCAGTCGATGCTTGACGTGGTTGCCAGCGCCGCCGCCGAGCGCGGCCTGGGCAATATCACCACCGAGCGTGGTGCCGCTGAACGCCTGCCGTTCGCCGATGCCTCGTTCGATTACGTCTTCAGCCGCTACTCGGCGCACCACTGGAGCGACCTGGGTGTGGCGTTGCGCGAAGTGCGTCGGGTGTTGAAGCCGGGCGGGGTGGCAGCCTTCATTGACGTGATGTCGCCGGGCAGCCCGTTGCTCGATACCTATTTGCAAACGGTTGAAGTGCTGCGCGACACCAGCCACGTACGCGATTATTCTGCCGCCCAGTGGCAGCGCCAGGTCAGCGAAGCTGGCCTGCATGCCCGCAGCCACACCCGTCAGCGCCTGCGCCTGGAGTGGGCCTCGTGGGTCGAGCGCATGCGCACGCCCGAGCCGCTGCGCGTGGCCATACGCCAGTTGCAGCAAGCCATGGGCGAGGAAGTGCGGCAGTATTACCAGATTGAGGCAGACGGCTCGTTCAGCACCGACGTGATCGTGGTGTGGGCAGAGCGCTGAGTTTTTTACGGTGCGGCCGGGCTGGCCGCACCGCTTGAATGGATAGAGGAAAGCATGAGCAAGCAGATTCTGATTCTCCCAGGTGATGGCATTGGTCCGGAAATCATGGCCGAGGCGGTCAAGGTGCTGGAGCTGGCCAACGACAAGTTCCAGCTCGGCTTGAGCCTCGAGCACGACGTGATCGGCGGTGCTGCCATCGACAAGCACGGCGTGCCGCTGGCCGACGAGACCCTGGAACGTGCGCGCCAGGCCGATGCTGTTCTGTTGGGCGCTGTGGGCGGGCCGAAGTGGGACAAGATCGAGCGGGACATCCGCCCTGAGCGCGGCCTGCTGAAAATCCGCTCGCAGCTGGGCCTGTTCGCTAACCTGCGCCCGGCCATCCTCTACCCGCAACTGGCCGATGCCTCGTCGCTCAAGCCGGAAATCGTCTCGGGCCTGGACATCCTCATCGTCCGTGAGCTGACCGGCGGCATCTACTTCGGTGCCCCGCGTGGCCAGCGTGAACTCGAAGGCGGCGAGCGTCAGGCCTACGACACCCTCCCGTACAGCGAGAGCGAAGTGCGCCGTATCGCCCGCGTCGGCTTCGACATGGCCCGGGTGCGTGGCAAGAAGCTGTGCTCGGTGGACAAGGCCAACGTCCTGGCCTCCAGCCAACTGTGGCGTGAAGTGGTCGAGGACGTGGCCAAGGACTACCCGGACGTAGAACTGAGCCACATGTATGTCGACAACGCCGCCATGCAACTGGTGCGCGCGCCCAAGCAGTTCGACGTGATGGTGACCGACAACATGTTCGGTGACATCCTGTCGGATGAAGCTTCCATGCTGACCGGTTCGATCGGCATGCTGCCTTCGGCGTCGCTCGATGCCAACAACAAGGGCATGTACGAGCCTTGCCACGGCTCGGCGCCGGACATCGCGGGCCAAGGCATTGCCAACCCGCTGGCGACCATTCTGTCGGTGTCGATGATGCTGCGTTACAGCTTCAACCAGCAGGCCGCAGCCGAGGCCATCGAGCAGGCGGTAAGCCAGGTCCTGGACCAGGGCCTGCGTACCGGTGACATCTGGTCGGCCGGTTGCAGCAAGGTAGGTACGCAGGAAATGGGCGACGCAGTAGTCGCAGCGCTGCGGAATCTGTAATCTCTCTGGCCCGCCACCGTTTTTGGTCGGTGGCGGCCCACTTTTAGCAAAGGTGTAGTTGCGATGAAACGTGTAGGTCTGATCGGTTGGCGCGGCATGGTCGGTTCCGTGCTCATGCAGCGGATGCTGGAGGAGCAGGATTTCGACCTTATCGAGCCGGTGTTCTTCACTACCTCCAATGTCGGTGGCCAGGGCCCGAACGTGGGCAAGGATATTGCTCCGCTCAAGGACGCTTATTCGATTGAAGAACTCAAGACCCTCGACGTGATCCTGACCTGTCAGGGCGGCGACTACACCAACGAGGTCTTCCCCAAGCTGCGTGAAGCCGGCTGGCAGGGGTACTGGATCGATGCTGCCTCGTCGCTGCGCATGCAGGACGATGCGGTGATCGTGCTCGACCCGGTCAACCGCAAGGTGATCGACCAGCAGCTCGATGCCGGCACCAAGAACTACATCGGCGGCAACTGCACCGTCAGCCTGATGCTGATGGGCCTTGGCGGCCTGTTCGAAGCGGGCCTGGTCGAGTGGATGAGCGCCATGACCTACCAGGCGGCGTCCGGTGCCGGTGCGCAGAACATGCGTGAGCTGATCAAGCAGATGGGTGCTACCCATGCGGCAGTTGCCGATGACCTGGCCAACCCGGCCAGCGCCATCCTCGACATCGACCGCAAGGTGGCCGAGGCCATGCGCAGCGAGGCCTACCCGGCCGAGAACTTCGGCGTGCCCCTGGCGGGCAGCCTGATCCCATGGATCGACAAGGAGCTGCCGAACGGCCAAAGCCGTGAAGAGTGGAAGGCCCAGGCCGAAACCAACAAGATCCTCGGCCGCTTCAAGAGCCCGATCCCGGTCGATGGCATCTGCGTGCGCATCGGCGCCATGCGCTGCCATAGCCAGGCACTGACCATCAAGCTGAACAAGGACGTGCCGCTGGCCGATATCGAAGGCATGATCAGCCAGCACAACCCGTGGGTGAAGCTGGTGCCGAACCAGCGCGAGATCAGCATGCAGGAGCTGACCCCGACCAACGTCACCGGTACCCTGAACATTCCGGTGGGCCGTTTGCGCAAGCTGAACATGGGCTCGCAGTATCTGGGCGCGTTCACCGTCGGCGATCAGCTGCTGTGGGGTGCTGCCGAGCCGCTGCGCCGCATGCTGCGGATTCTGCTCGAGCGTTGATCGTTCTGCGTTGAACAGAAAACCCGCGCTGGTGACAGCGCGGGTTTTTTTATGGTGCGCGCCCCACAGGGCCAGCACAGACAAAACGGTACAATCCGAGTAAAGTGCCGCCCCCCGCCGTTACAGCAAAAGGATCCTCTCCATGACCCAACCCTTGGACATCGCCGTCGTCGGCGCCACCGGTAGCGTCGGTGAAACCTTGGTACAGATTCTCGAAGAATTGCACTTCCCGGTCGGCACGCTGCACCTGCTGGCCAGCATGGAGTCGGCGGGCAGCAGCGTGATGTTCGCCGGCAAGAAGGTCAAAGTGCGTGAAGTCGACAGTTTCGACTTCACCCAGGTCAAACTGGCCTTCTTCGCCGCCAGCCCGGCCGTCAGCCGTAGCTTTGCCAGCAAGGCCCGTGAGGCCGGCTGCACGGTCATTGACCTGTCTGGCGGCCTGGATGACGCCCTGGCGGTCGTGCCTGAGGCCAACGCCGAGCGCATCGCCGGCCTGGCGTTGCCGGCGTGCATCGCCAGCCCCAGTGCTGCAGCCGTGGCCTTGGCCGTCGCGCTGGCGCCACTGAAGGGGCTGTTGGAGATCGAGCGTGTGCAGGTCATGGCCGCGCTCGCGGTGTCTGCCCAGGGCCGGGAGGCTGTCAACGAACTGGCCCGGCAGACCGCCGAGTTGCTCAACGCCCGCCCGCTGGAGCCGCGTTTCTTCGATCGCCAGGTGGCGTTCAACCTGCTGGCCCAGGTCGGTGCGGCAGACGAACAGGGCCACACCGCGCTCGAACGCCGCCTGGTTGATGAGCTGCCGGTGCTGTTGGGGCAGCCGGAACTGAAGATTTCCGTGACCTGCGTTCAAGTCCCGGTGTTTTTTGGCGATAGCTTCAGTGTGGCGGTACAGAGCCGTAATCCGGTGGATCTTGTTGCGGTCAATGCCGCGCTGGAGGGTGCCGACAGTGTCGAGCTGGTCGAGCGGGATGATTATCCGACCCCGGTAGGGGACGCAGTAGGGCAAGACGTGGTCTATGTTGGTCGTGTACGCCATGGTGTTGACGAAGACCAGCAGCTCAACCTGTGGCTGACCACCGACAACCTGCGCAAGGGCGCTGCGCTCAACGCCGTGCAGGTGGCGCAATTGTTGATTAAACACATAGCGTAAAAGATACTGGCGAGCACTTTTGTCCCGCACCGCATGCGGTTTCGGGACGATTCATACAAGGGATGAGGTCATGCTTCGAATTCGCAAACTGGTTCTGGCCATGGCGGCAGCGTCGGCGCTGTCATCTGGCATGGCGAACGCCCTGGGGTTGGGTGAGCTGACGCTCAAGTCGGCGCAGAACCAGCCGCTGGACGCCGAGATCGAATTGCTCGATGTGCGCGACCTCACCGCTGCCGAAGTGGCACCAAGCCTGGCGCCGCCGGAAGAGTTCAGCAAGGCCGGGGTGGAGTATCCGGGCTACCTTGAGGACCTGAGCTTTACCCCGGTGATCAACCCCAATGGCAAGAGCGTGCTGCGGGTAACCTCCAGTCAGCCGCTGCCGGGCTCGGTGGTCAAGTTTCTGGTCCAGGTGATGTGGCCCCAGGGCCGCCTGCTGCGTGACTACAGTGTGCTGCTCGACCAGGCCAAGGCCCAGGGCGAGCAGCCTGCCGCGGCCAATGTCACCCCGGCGACCAGCAGCGCCGGCAGCTACACCACCAAACGCCGCGATACCCTCTGGCAGATTGCTGCGCGCAATACCCAAAGCGGTGGCTCGGTGCAGCAGACCATGATCGCCATTCAGGCGCTGAACCCGGATGCCTTTATCGGCAACAATATCAACCAGTTGAAGGTTGGCCAGGTGTTGCGCCTGCCCGATCGTCAGCAGGTCCAGAGCATCCCCCAGGCCGAGGCCAATCGCGAAGTGGCCGAACAGTACGCCGCCTGGCGTGAGGGCCGGCGCCTCGGCCCCCGCGCCAGGCAGTTGGACGCCACCCGTCGCGGCGCTGCCGATGCGGCGCCGGAACGTATCGCCCAGGGCGACAACCTGCGCCTGGTCAGCCCAGGCAACCAGCCTGGCGCTGGCGATGCCAAGGCGCTCAACGACAAGCTGGCCGTGGCCCAGGAGAGCCTGGACACCAGCCGTCGTGACAATGAAGAACTCAAGAGCCGGATGAGCGACCTGCAAAGCCAGCTGGACAAGCTGCAGCGCCTGATTCAGCTCAAGAACGACCAGCTGGCACGCCTGGAGGCACAGGGTGCTGCCGGGGAGCCGGCATCGGCCGCCGCCTTGCCTGGTGAATCGGCCCCGGCGCAGCCTGCAGGCAACGCCCAGGTACCGCCCGCCGAGCCCGTCGTGGCACCGGCGCCGGCTGCCGTCGACACCGCGCCTGGCTCTGCCCCGGCTGGCGAGGATGCCCCAGCCGCCCAGCAGCCGGGCGCGCTGGATGAGATGCTGGGGAATCCGTTGGTGCTGGGCCTGATCGCAGGTTCCGCATTCCTCGTGCTGCTGTTGCTGCTGTTGCTGCTGGCGCGCCGACGCAAAGCCCAGCAGGAGGCCGAAAAGCACCTGCGTATGGCGCGGGCACTGGCCGAGGAGGGCGAGCGTAACCCCGACCTCGACCTGCCTTCGAGCAGCTTCGATGAGCTGGAAGTGTCGGCGCCTGGCGTAACCCTGTCGCCGGCGGTGGTAGCGGCTTCGGCTGCTGCAGCCGTTGCGGCGGAAAAACCCGTAGCCCCAGCCCCCGTTGCCGCGCCATCACCGGCACAGGACCCGAATGCCGAGCTGTTGGCTGAGGTCGAGCAGAGCCTGGCCAGCGGCCGTCTGAACCATGCGGCCGACCTGTTGGAGACGGCCGTCGCTGCGCAACCGGAGCATGATGGCCTGCGGTTGAAGCTGATGGAGGTTTATGCGCGCCAGGGTGACCACAGCGCATTCGTGGAGCAGGAGCGCAAGCTGCCGGGCAGCGAAGAAAATATCGCGCAGGTCAGTCAGCTCAAGGAGCATTACCCGGCCATGCTCGGCATCGCCGCAGCGGGGCTGGGGGCTGCGGCGCTGGCTGCCGAGCTGGATGAGCAGTATGTGCAGGATCTGTTGCAGGATGAGCCGCAGCCGCCTGCAGAGGTCGATGCCGAGCCTGAGCCTGACGCTGTTGCTGAGCCTGAGCCTGAGCCTGAGCCTGAGCCTGAACCGCAAGCCGAGGCCGAGGCCGATGCTCAAGCGCCTGCCCTTGATGACAATGGTCTGGACAGTGCCTTCGACCTTGACCTGGGTGACGATCTGCCCCTGAACGACCTTGAACCGCCGATGCTCGATGAAGCGGCGTTGACGGATCTGCAGGTAAATGACGAGCCGCTCGCCGCCGCTGATCCTGCCGTGCAGGAAGCAGATGCCGATGCCGACTTCGAAGCCTTGCTGGCGCAGGCTCAGGCCGAACCGCAGAGCGTCGATGATCTGGCGGACTTCGACCTGGACATGGGTGAGCCGAGCGTTGCCGAACCGGTCGAGGAAGAGCCGGTCGACGTTGCTGCCGAACTGGCCGCTTTCGATTCCATCCCTGAGTTCGACCCGATTTCCGAGCTGGAGCTGCCGGAAGACTTCGACCTGTCGCTGTCGCTGGATGACCAGTCACCGGCTGCCAAGAGCTTTGCTTCGGAGCTGAGCGACGTCAACGCCGAACTGGACAAGCTCTCGCAGAATCTCGAGTCGCCGTCGCTGGCGCCGCACTTCACCGCTGCAGATGCTGCCCAGGAGCCGGAACCTTTGGACGACCTGGACTTCGATTTCTTCTCCGGCAGCGACGAAGTGGCCACCAAGCTCGATCTGGCACGTGCCTATATCGACATGGGCGACCATCAGGGTGCGCGTGACATCCTCGATGAAGTGGTCAAGGATGGCGACGACACCCAGCGTCAGGAAGCCGAAGACATGCTGTCCCGGCTGGTCTGAAGGCCTCACCTGCAGCGTAAAACCAACGGCAGCCCAACAAGGCTGCCGTTGTCGTTATAATCCCCGGCACTTCGTATTGCCCCACAGGTTTCACGCTCTTGGACATCATCGACACCGCTGCCACCGAATCGGCCGCCGAAGGCTTCACCCGCATTGCCCTGGGCGTGGAATACAAGGGTTCGCGCTACCGCGGCTGGCAACGCCAGGCCAGCGGTGTGCCCAGTGTCCAGCAGGCACTGGAGCAAGCCCTGTCGAAAGTGGCCAACGAGCCCATCACGGTGGTCTGCGCCGGGCGTACCGACGCCGGTGTGCATGGGTGTGGGCAGATCGTGCATTTCGATACCCGCGCCAATCGCGACGAACGCGCCTGGACCCTGGGCAGCAACTTCAACCTGCCCCATGACATCAGTGTGGTCTGGTCGCGGCCGATGCCTGCGGATTTCCATGCGCGCTTCAAGGCCACCGCCCGGCGCTATCGTTATGTCATCTACAACGACCCGATCCGCCCGGCACACTTGGCCGAGGAAGTGACCTGGAATCACCGGCCGCTTGATGTAGAACGCATGGCCGATGCTGCGCAGTTCCTGCTGGGTACCCACGACTTCAGTGCCTTTCGCGCCAGCCAGTGCCAGGCCAAGTCGCCGATCAAGCATATCCATCACCTGCGGGTCACCCGTCACGGGCAGATGATCGTGCTGGATGTGCGGGCCACCGCTTTCCTGCACCATATGGTGCGCAACATTGCCGGCGTGCTGATGACCATTGGTGCAGGTGAGCGCCCTGCGGGCTGGGCCCGTGAAGTGCTGGAAGGGCGCAACCGGCGCGAAGGCGGTGTGACGGCCCATCCGTACGGCCTGTACCTGGTGCAGGTAGAGTACCCGGAGGAATTCCAGCTGCCACAGCGTTACATTGGCCCACACTTTCTGACCGGCTACGAGGCGTTGGCCGACTGACGGGCGAAAACGCTTTTGCTACCATCGGGCCTTTCAGTGTTTTCTCAGGGTTTGCAGTCCATGAGCAATGTTCGCAGCAAGATCTGCGGGATTACCCGCATAGAAGACGCGCTGGCCGCCGCCGAGGCGGGGGCCGATGCCATCGGCTTCGTTTTCTATGCCAAAAGCCCGCGCGCCGTCGACGTGCGCCAGGCGCGGGCGATCATGGCCGAGTTGCCACCCTTCGTGACTACGGTCGGCCTGTTCGTCAACGCCTCGCGCTGCGAACTCAACGAGATCCTCGAGGCTGTGCCGCTGGACCTGCTACAGTTCCACGGCGACGAAACCCCGGCTGACTGCGAAGGCTACCACCGCCCCTGGATCAAGGCGCTGCGAGTGCGCCCGGGTGACGACCTGGAGGCTGCCTGCCGGCACTATGCCGGTGCGCGTGGCATCCTGCTCGACACCTATGTTGCCGGCGTACCCGGTGGTACTGGCGAGGCGTTCGACTGGTCGCTGGTGCCTTCACGGCTGAGCAAGCCGATCATTCTCGCCGGAGGCTTGTCGGCCGGCAATGTCGGCCAGGCCATCGCCCAGGTACGGCCGTATGCGGTGGATGTCAGTGGTGGTGTGGAGCAGGCCAAGGGCATAAAGGACGCGGCGAAGATCGAAGCGTTCATGCGCGCGGTGAAACAGGCGTGATGCCAGATGTGACGGCTGGCTGCGCGCCATCGTCCATAGCTATCGCAGCCCTGCGGGGCGGCTGCCGGCATGCCGGTTGGCCAAAGAATACGTTGAAGACGGTGCGGTACGCAGGCAGCCCCTGTGGCCGGCTCGTCATCGTTTGACAGAAGAATTTGAGCTCAAAGGGCAGGGCATGGCCGGCCAGACTGGTCCCCGCCCGCCAATACTGGAGAAATAAAGCATGAGCAACTGGTTAGTCGACAAACTGATCCCTTCGATCATGCGTTCCGAGGTGAAGAAGAGCTCGGTGCCAGAAGGCCTGTGGCACAAGTGCCCAGCCTGTGAGGCCGTGCTGTATCGTCCGGAGCTGGAAAAGACCCTGGATGTCTGCCCCAAGTGCAACCACCACATGCGTATTGGCGCACGCCAGCGCATCGACATCTTCCTCGATGCTGAAGGCCGCGCCGAGCTGGGTGCCGAGCTGGAGCCGGTCGACCGCCTGAAATTCCGCGATGGCAAAAAGTACAAGGACCGCCTGGTCGGTGCCCAGAAGCAGACCGGCGAGAAGGACGCCCTGATCTCCATGAGCGGTACCCTGATGGGCATGCCGATCGTGGTCAGTGCCTTCGAATTTTCCTTCATGGGTGGTTCCATGGGCGCCGTCGTCGGTGAGCGTTTTGTCCGCGCCGCCAACCATGCCCTGGAAAACCGCTGCCCGATGATCTGCTTCTCGGCCTCCGGTGGTGCGCGCATGCAGGAAGCGCTGATCTCGCTGATGCAGATGGCCAAGACCTCGGCCGTGCTGGCCCGCCTGCGCGAAGAGGGTATTCCGTTCATCTCCGTATTGACCGATCCGGTCTACGGCGGTGTTTCCGCCAGTCTGGCGATGCTCGGCGATGTCATTGTCGGTGAGCCGAAGGCGCTGATCGGCTTTGCCGGCCCGCGCGTGATCGAGCAGACCGTGCGCGAAAAGCTGCCTGAGGGCTTCCAGCGTAGCGAGTTCCTGCTGGAGCACGGCGCCATCGACCTGATCATCTCGCGTGGCGAGCTGCGTCCACGCCTGGCGCGTCTGCTGGCGCAGATGACCGGCCAGGAAACTCCCGAGCAGGCACGCGAGGCCGCTGCGGTCGCCTGATGAAAGACAGAACCCTGGGCGAATGGCTCGCCTACCTCGAGCAGTTGCACCCCTCGGCCATCGACATGGGGCTGGAGCGTTCGCAAAAGGTGCTTGCACGATTGGCCCTGGGCAAGCTGGCGCCCCGTGTGGTGACCGTCACCGGCACCAACGGCAAAGGCTCGACCTGTGCCTTCGTGGCGTCGATGCTGCGTGCCCAGGGGCTCAAGGTTGGCGTGTACAGCTCGCCACACCTGTTGCGTTACAACGAACGGGTGCTGATCGATGGCCAGGAGGCCAGTGATGAGCGCCTGTGCGAAGCCTTTGCGGCCGTCGAGGCGGCGCGAGGCGAGATTTCCCTTACCTATTTCGAGATGGGCACCCTGGCGGCATTCTGGCTGTTCTACCAGTCCGGGCTGGATGCCGTGGTGCTTGAAGTAGGCCTGGGTGGTCGTCTGGATACCGTGAACGTCGTCGATGCCGACCTGGCCCTGGTGACCAGTATCGGCGTCGACCATGTCGATTACCTGGGCGATACCCGCGAGTTGGTAGCCTTCGAGAAGGCTGGCATCTTCCGCCCGGGCAAGCCGGCATTGTGCGGTGACCTGGATCCCCCTCGGCCATTGTTGGACAAGGCGCGTGAACTGGCGGCGCCGTTGTTCCTGCGGGGGCGTGACTTCGATCTGACCAGTGCCGATAGTACCTGGCACTGGCGCGGGACAGCAGCAGATGGCGCGGTGGTGGAGCTGTCAGGCCTGCCGCTGCTCGACCTGCCGATGGAGAACGCCACCCTGGCCCTGCAGGCTTATTTGCTGATGGGGCTGCCTTGGGATGCCGGGCAAATTCGTCAGGCGCTGCTCGATACCCGTATCACCGGGCGGCTGGACCGTCGCACGTTCAGTTGGCAAGGCAAGCGCGTGGAGCTGTTGCTGGATGTGGGGCATAACCCCCATGCAGCAGAATACCTGGCGCGTCGCCTGTCAGCGCGACCGCTCAAGGGCCGGCGCCTGGCAGTCTTCGGCCTGCTGGCGGACAAGGACCTGGCAGGCGTCCTGGCGCCGTTGCAGGGCCTGGTCGACGACTGGGCGGTGGCGCCTTTGCAGTCACCGCGCAGCCGTCCGGCCGCCGAACTCGTCGGCGCCTTGACGAACCTCGGCGCGTCGGTGAAGTCTTATTCCAGCGTCGGCGCCGCTCTTGATGGGCAATGCGCTCAGGCGACGGCGGATGACCAGATCCTGCTGTTCGGTTCGTTTTTCTGTGTTGCCGAGGCCCTGGAATGGCTGGGGCAGCAGGCCCTGGAGGGGTGAGTAGATGGCAGTGCTGGATAAAGGGATGAAACAGCGCATGGTGGGTGCGTTGGTGCTGGTGGCGCTGGCGGTGATTTTCTTGCCGATGCTGTTCACCCGCGAGGACGAAATGCGCCAGGTGCGCGTCGAGGCCCCGCAGGCTCCAGCGATGCCGAGCTTGCCTGAAGTCAAGGTAGAGCCGGTTGCAGTGCCCGAGCCGCAACCGCTGCCGCAAGAGCCGCAGCAGGCACCTGTGGTGGTCAATGAGTCCTCGGCCCCGGTGGCCACGCCGAGCCAGCCGATCACGCCTTCGCCGCAAACCCAGGCTCAAGTTCAGCCCAAGCCGCAGGCGCCTGCTCCGGCATCCAAGGCCCAGGTGCAGCCGGCCGCTACGCCTGCGCCAGCAGCAAGCGCTACCGCACCGTCGAAAATCGACGTCAACGGCTTGCCGGTGAGCTGGTCGATCCAGCTGGCCAGCCTGTCCAATCGCGCCGGAGCCGAGAACCTGCAGAAAACCCTGCGCAGCCAGGGTTACAATGCCTACATTCGTTCGGCCGGTGGCATGAATCGGGTGTATGTGGGTCCGCTGATCGAGCGTGCCGAGGCTGAGCGCCTGCGTGATGCAATCAATCGGCAGCAGAAGCTGAAGGGCTTTGTGATCCGTTTCCAGCCAGAACGCGGTTGATTTCAGGGGGCTGCCCTGCAGCCCATCTGCGGGCTGGCCAATCGGCCTGACATTCCGCTTACTCCCGGCCCTTTGCTCTGGTAAAATGCGCCGCCTCAAACGTCTGCAGGCAGCACCGTGGCATTTACCTGGGTTGATTGGGCGATCATCGCGATCATCGCCGTTTCCACACTGATCAGTCTCAAGCGCGGCTTCGTCAAGGAAGCCTTGTCCCTGCTCATCTGGATCATTGCCGGTGCAGTCGCCTGGATGTTCGGTGGGTCGCTCTCGGTGTATCTTGAAAGCTACATCCAGACCCCATCGATGCGCATCATCGCTGGCTGCGCCATTCTTTTCGTCGCCACCCTGCTGGTGGGCGCGATGGTCAATTTCCTGGTCGGTGAGCTGATCCGCGTGACCGGGCTGTCCGGTACCGATCGTTTTCTCGGCATGGCCTTCGGCGCGGCGCGCGGAGCCTTGCTGGTGGTGGTCGCCATCGGCCTGCTCAGCCTGGGGCCGGTGCAGCAGGATACCTGGTGGCAGGAATCTCGCCTGATACCACAGTTTCTATTGGTCGCTGACTGGTCGAAGAACCTGATCCTGGGTTTCACCAGCCAGTGGATGTCCAGTGGGGTGATCAGCACTCCGGCTGATCTCCCGTTCAAGGAACAGTTGCTCGGGCCTGCAAAGCCTTGAGCGCTATTCACTCAAGTTTCATCAAAGTAGGGGTTGCGTCGCATGTGTGGCATCGTCGGTATCGTCGGTAAGTCGAACGTCAATCAGGCGCTGTATGACGCGCTTACGGTCCTCCAGCACCGCGGCCAGGACGCTGCAGGTATCGTGACCAGCCACGACGGCCGGTTGTTCCTGCGCAAGGATAATGGCCTGGTGCGCGATGTCTTCCAGCAGCGCCACATGCAGCGCCTGGTAGGCCATATGGGTATCGGCCACGTCCGTTACCCGACTGCGGGCAGTTCGACCTCGGCCGAAGCCCAGCCGTTCTATGTCAACTCGCCGTACGGCATCACCCTGGCGCACAACGGCAACCTGACCAACGTCGAGCAGTTGGCCAAGGAGATCTACGAGTCCGACCTGCGCCACGTCAACACCAACTCCGACTCGGAAGTGCTGCTGAACGTGTTCGCCCATGAGCTGGCGGTGCGTGGCAAGCTGCAGCCCACCGAAGAAGACGTGTTCGCCGCCGTTTCCCACGTGCACAGCCGCTGCGTCGGCGGTTACGCCGTGGTGGCGATGGTCACCGGCTATGGCATTGTCGGCTTCCGTGACCCCAACGGCATTCGCCCGGTGGTGTTCGGCCAGCGTCATACCGACGAAGGCGTTGAATACATGATCGCCTCGGAAAGCGTTGCCCTGGACGTGCTCGGCTTCACCCTGATCCGCGACCTGGCGCCCGGCGAAGCGGTGTACATCACCGAAGAAGGCCAGCTGTACACCAAGCAGTGCGCTCAAAGCCCGAAACTGCAACCGTGCATCTTCGAGCACGTCTACCTGGCCCGTCCGGACTCGATCATGGATGGCGTTTCGGTATACAAGGCGCGCTTGCGCATGGGCGAGAAGCTGGCCGAGAAGATCCAGCGCGAGCGCCCGGACCACGACATCGATGTGGTCATCCCGATCCCTGACACCAGCCGCACCGCCGCCCTGGAGCTGGCCAACCACCTGGGCGTCAAGTTCCGCGAAGGCTTCGTGAAAAACCGCTACATTGGCCGTACCTTCATCATGCCCGGCCAGGCTGCACGCAAGAAATCGGTGCGCCAGAAGCTCAACGCCATCGAGCTGGAATTCCGCGGCAAGAACGTGATGCTGGTCGACGACTCGATCGTACGCGGCACCACCTGCAAGCAGATCATCCAGATGGCCCGCGAAGCCGGCGCGAAAAACGTCTACTTCTGTTCCGCGGCCCCTGCAGTGCGTTACCCCAACGTCTACGGCATCGACATGCCGAGCGCTCACGAACTGATCGCCCACAACCGCACCACCGATCAGGTGGCCGAGTTGATCGGCGCCGACTGGCTGGTCTACCAGGACCTGCCGGACCTGATCGAATCGGTCGGTGGCGGCAAGATCAAGATCGAGCACTTCGATTGCGCGGTGTTCAACGGTGAGTACGTCACCGGCGACATCGACGAGGCCTACCTCGACCGCATCGAGCAGGCTCGCAATGACCTGGCCAAGGTGAAGAACCAGGCGGTCAGCGCGATCATCGACCTCTACAACAACTGATTTGGAGAGCGACGGCATGACGGATCAATGGGATGCCGGGCGACTGGACAGTGACCTCGAGGGTGTCGGCTTCGACACCCTGGCGGTGCGTGCCGGTCAGAACCGTACACCGGAGGCGGAGCACAGCGAAGCGCTGTTCCTGACCTCCAGCTATGTCTTCCGCACGGCCGCCGATGCGGCCGCGCGCTTTGCCGGTGAAACCCCGGGCAACGTCTACTCGCGCTACACCAACCCGACCGTGCGTGCCTTCGAGGAGCGCCTGGCGGCAATGGAAGGTGCCGAGCAGGCCGTGGCCACCTCTACCGGCATGGCGGCGATCCTCGCCGTGGTGATGTCGTTGTGCAGCGCCGGCGACCATGTGCTGGTGTCGCAGAGCGTGTTCGGCTCGACGATCAGCCTGTTCGAGAAGTACTTCAAGCGTTTCGGCGTACAAGTGGATTACGTGCCGCTGGTCGATCTGGCGGGTTGGGACAAGGCCATCAAGGCCAATACCAAGCTGCTGATCCTCGAGTCGCCTTCCAACCCGTTGGCCGAACTGGTGGACATTGCCGCGCTGGCCGAGATTGCCCATGCCCGTGGTGCCATGCTGGTGGTGGACAACTGCTTCAGCACCCCGGCGCTGCAGCAGCCGCTCAAGCTTGGCGCTGACATCGTGTTCCATTCCGCTACCAAGTTCATCGACGGCCAGGGCCGTTGCATGGGCGGCGTTGTGGCCGGGCGCAGCGAGCAGATGAAAGAAGTGGTGGGCTTTTTGCGCACCGCCGGCCCGACCCTCAGCCCGTTCAACGCCTGGATCTTCACCAAAGGCCTGGAAACCCTCAAGCTGCGCATGCGTGCGCACTGCCAGAGCGCTCAGCAACTGGCCGAGTGGCTGGAGCAGCAGGAGGGTATCGAGAAGGTGCATTACGCCGGCTTGCCAAGCCATCCGCAGCACGAACTGGCCAAGCGCCAGATGAGCGGCTTTGGTGCGGTGGTGAGTTTCGAGGTAAAGGGTGGCAAGGAAGGCGCCTGGCGCTTCATCGATGCCACGCGGGTGATCTCGATCACCACCAACCTGGGTGACAGCAAGACCACTATCGCGCACCCGGCCACCACCTCCCACGGCCGCCTGACGCCGCAGGAGCGTGAGGCTGCGGGTATTCGCGACAGCCTGATCCGCGTTGCCGTCGGCCTGGAAGACGTGGCTGACCTGCAAGCCGACCTTGCGCGTGGGCTGGCAGCGCTGTGATCGACTGGAAGGGCGGCGGGCCGGGCCATAACGGCCGGGTAGCCCTGGTAACCGGTGCCGCACGCGGCATCGGCCTGGGCATTGCTGCCTGGTTGATCTGCGAGGGTTGGCAGGTGGTGCTGAGCGACCTGGACCGCCCTCGCGGCGCCAAGGTTGCCAAGGCCCTGGGTGAAAACGCCTGGTTCATCACCATGGACGTAGCCGACGAAGCCCAGGTCAGTGCCGGGGTTTCCGAGGTGTTGGGGCAGTTCGGGCGGCTGGACGCGCTGGTGTGCAACGCGGCCATCGCCAACCCGCACAACCAGACCCTGGAGAGCCTGAGCCTGGCGCAATGGAACCGTGTGCTGGCGGTCAACCTCAGCGGCCCGATGCTGTTGGCCAAGCACTGTGCGCCTTACTTGCGAGCGCACAATGGTGCGATCGTCAATCTGGCCTCGACCCGTGCCCGGCAGTCCGAGCCGGATACCGAGGCCTATGCAGCAAGCAAGGGCGGCCTGGTGGCGTTGACCCATGCCCTGGCCATGAGCCTGGGCCCGGAGATCCGCGTCAATGCCGTGAGCCCGGGCTGGATCGATACGCGCGACCCTGCGCAACGCCGTGCCGAGCCGTTGAGCGATGCCGACCATGCCCAGCATCCGACGGGCAGGGTAGGGACGGTGGAAGACGTGGCGGCCATGGTTGCTTGGCTGTTGTCGCGCCAGGCAGCTTTCGTCACTGGCCAGGAGTTCGTGGTCGATGGCGGCATGACGCGCAAGATGATCTATAGCTGAGCTGCAAGCTGCAAGCTGCAAGAGGGGGCCGTGAGGTCCCTTCGTCATTTGCCGGGCTTGGAAATCGGGCCAGCACCACCTGGCTTTTTCTTGCGGCTTGCAGCTTGAAGCTTGCAACTGCTCTCCCACCCTTTTCAAAAAAAAATCAACGGGGCTATTGACTTAGCATCGGCACCTGCGTAAATTTCGCGGCCTCAGCGAAGCAAACGCAACAAGCAACATCGCGAGGGTGATTAGCTCAGCCGGGAGAGCATCTGCCTTACAAGCAGAGGGTCGGCGGTTCGATCCCGTCATCACCCACCACTTCCTGAGCGTTCCTGGTGCACGATGCTTCGAAAGAGGCAGATGGCCAGAGAGGAACAAGGCCTGATAAGCCACTATGCGCAGCGGTAGTTCAGTCGGTTAGAATACCGGCCTGTCACGCCGGGGGTCGCGGGTTCGAGTCCCGTCCGCTGCGCCATTCTTCAGTAACAGATGGGTGCTTTGCACCGGTCTGAAGCCAAAAGGCAACATTGCCTCAGGCTGATCCCAGTTTCAATCAGGCGCAAGCCTGAACGATACGCAGCGGTAGTTCAGTCGGTTAGAATACCGGCCTGTCACGCCGGGGGTCGCGGGTTCGAGTCCCGTCCGCTGCGCCATCTTCGTTTCGAAGCCCCTTGAACGCTTCGAAGCAGCAAAAAGAGCGATCTTCGTGTCGCTTTTTTTGTGTCTGCCCTGAGGCTTTGTTCGCCGCAAGGGTAGATCACAGTTTCAACCGGGCGAAAGCCCGAGCGATACGCAGCGGTAGTTCAGTCGGTTAGAATACCGGCCTGTCACGCCGGGGGTCGCGGGTTCGAGTCCCGTCCGCTGCGCCATCTTCGCCTCGAAGCCCTTGAACGCTTCGAAGCAAAACGAGAAAGCGACCTTAGGGTCGCTTTTTTCGTTTACGCGCCTGCAAAGTCAACATTTACACGATGCTGACAGACTCTTCACCGTCGAACGGTTTCAGTGCAAGGGTGCTGTGATGCACAATAGGCACCTCTCGACTTACCCGGAATTCGCAATGACCAGATCATCCGTCTTTGGTGCGCTCGGGCTGGCCCTGGTGCTGGCGGGCGTGACCGGTTGCTCCTCGAAAAAAACCGCTATCTATGAGCATGAGAACTTCGATGACTCGGGCACCTTCTCGCGCAGTTTCCCGGTCAGTGAAGCCGGCTCGTGCGAGGCTGCCCGGCGTGCGCTGCTGAGCCAGGGTTACATCATCACCAGCAGCGGCGCCAACCAGATTGCCGGTAACAAAAGCTTCCAGCAGAACAGCGAGAACCACCTGCAGATCAGCTTCAGCGTGACCTGCGCGCCCGACAGCAGTGACGAACAGCGTTCGACCATGTTCGCCAACGCGTTGCAGGACCGCTACGCCCTCAAGAAGTCCAATACGTCCGCCAGCCTCGGCGTGGGTGTGCTGGGTTCTGTTTCGATGCCGATCGGCTCCAGTGACGATTCGATGGTCAAGGTCGCCAGCGAGACCGTGACCGCGCCGCAGTTCTACGAGCGTTACTTTGCTCTGGTGGAAAGCTACTTGCCCAAGCCCAAGCCGAAGAAGGTCAGCAAGGCCAAGGTTGAAGCGCCTGTGCCCAAGGCCGAGAACACAGCGCCTGCCTTGGGGTTGCCTGAGCAAGTTTCGCCAGCACCTGTGAGCGCTCCTTTGGCAGAGGCAGCACCTGCTCCTGCGCCTGCGCCAGCAACACCGGCGCCAGCAGAACCAGCACCTGCAGCTGAGGCGGTGGCCCCGGCGAGCGAGGCCCCAGCAGCGCCGGTGGTTGATGACAGCCAGGGTTCGCAACCGGTCGCACCGCCGGCGGCGCCTGCGCCGATTCAGGTGCAGCAGGATGCACAGCCTGCCGCGGCTGAAGCACCCTCACTCTGAATGATCTTCCCTGAACAGGCGTCGACACGGCCAATCATTCGCTGTTACAGATCACCAGACGATAACTTTCTGAACACCTGCTACGTTTACCACTCATAGGCTTGTCATCATTTCTTCATCCAGCCTGCTTAGGTTGGAAGGCATGACCAACGAAGATAAAAGAGTGAAGAGGGCGCAGGGTAATGGATGAATATCAGGAAGAGCTGCTCGAGTACCAAGCCTACGAGCTGGACACCCCGGAACCGGCCGACGACGCCACCGAGCTTTGACCGACCTGCCGCTGACTGCGGCGGAACCCCCCCGGTGTGAGGCCCGTCCAGCGCTTGAATGCGCGCTGGAAGGCCTCAGCCGATGCAAAACCCAACAGGTAGGCAATCTCGCCGAAGCTCAATTCCGTATCGCGGATATAGGCCTCGGCAAGGTCGCGTCGGCTATCGTTGAGCAAGTCGCGAAAGCGCGTGCCTTCCTCTGCCAGTTTGCGCCGCAAGGTCCAGGCGGGTAGTTGCAGGCGCAGTGCCACTTCTTCCAGGCCGGGCTCACGGCCACCGTTGAGCAGGGGGCCGAGCAGGTGGGTGATGCGCTCGCCCAGGCTGCGTACGCGGGTGCGCTGCAGCATGTGCGTTTCACACAGTTGCAGCAGGTGCTGCCAGGTGCTCGGACAATGCTGGGGGTTGGCCAGCTCCAGCGTGGCCCGGCCCAGGCGCAGTCGGTTGCCACTGGCGCCAAACTGCACGGCGGTGCTGCACAACGGCTGGTACTGGGCGGCGTAGCCGGGTGCTTCGAATTCGATCTCCAGGCGCTCGGCCTGTATGGGCGTGTCGGTCAGGGCTGCAAGCTGGGCGAGCCAGCCAGTCAGCAGCGAGTCAACCACGAAACGGTTGTAGGCGTTGTAGGGGCTGATTGAATAAAAGCGCAGCCATGCCCCTTGGGCGTCTTCCTGAAAACTCGAATGCCCGCGGTAGTTGGCGGCATACAGCGGCTCGAAACGCAGCAGTGTACGGGCGGCTTCGCCCAACGTAGGCGCCTGCGCGGCTGTGACGCCCGCCAGGCCGGCCTGGGCCAGCCGGCTCAGGCGTCCCATGTGCAGGCCCAGGGCAGGCTCCCCGCACAGCGCGATCGCAGCATGCCCCAGGTGCATGTAACGGGGGATAGACAGCCGTGCGCCGGCTTCGGCCAAGCGTGTTTCATCCAGCCCGTAACGGCGCAGCAGCGGCTGAGGATCGTGACCGAGGCCCTGGATGGCCTCAGCAAGTGGCTGGACGAAACCTACCGAGAGGTCGCCCAGGCGAACGCGGGGGCGGGACATACCCCTACAGCCACACGTTCAGCAGGCGTGCGCCCTGGCTGGGTGGGCCTGTAAGCAATTCGCCGCTCTGATGGGCGAAGCCTTGACCGTCGCTGCCCTGGTCCCAGAACTGCCCCCGCATGAATACACTCATGCTGCTGACCCCTTGGCCGGCAGCCTCGGTCAGGCGTTGCCAGGCGGTCTTCTCGCTCACTTCACCGCGCTGCAGGGCAAGCTCGGCCGCCGCATCCTGGTGCCGGTTGCCACGCCATGGCGCTTGCCAGCTGTCTTTGCCGCTCAGGAAAACCGGGTTGGCGATCAGTTGTACCTGCTGGTTCTCCAGCTGCTGGTGATTCTCCGGGTACCAGCTATCGCTGCCGATCAGCACGCCAAGACGCCCGGCCGGGGTTTGCACGACTTGTAGGGGGTGTCTGCGGCCATCATGGATGTAACGCCGTACCTGGCTGTCCGGGAATTGCTGGCGTTGTGGCTGGCCCAGCGGTGAACCATCGCTGGCGAACACCAGGCTGCTGTTGAACAACGGGCCGCCGCCGGCATGCAGCACGCCTTTTTCCACATAGGGGTCAGGCAGCACGATCGAGCCGGCCACCAAGGTCACGCCAAACTCCCTGGCCAGGCTGCCGAACAGCTGTTGGTAGTCGCGTGCCATCTGCTGAGCCTTCATGCGCAAGTGCGCGTCGGCCCGGCGGTCATCACCGCTGGCCCGCACTATCGCCAGGCCATAGCGCAGCGGGTTGCTCAACTCCAGCCATTGCTCTGCCTCGCGGCTGCGGGTGACCTGGTACAGCTCGTTCTTTTCGCCGCGGGCCCACAGCCAGGTGCCAATGTGCTCCGGCAGCACCACCACCGTGCGCGGGCTTATCAGGCCCTGGGCACGGGCTTGTTGCAGGTAGGCCGAGAGCTTGCGGTGCAGGCGTTGCAGGTTTTGATAGTCGCTTGGGTAAAGCAGGGGCTCGACGCCCAGCAGGTTGCCCTGCTCGCCGGGCACGCCGTGGTTCAACGCCAGTTCGATGCGCAGGTCGGAGAGGTAGTGGCCTTCCGGGCGCTGTTGGGTCCAGAAGCCATAGCCGCACAGGGCGGCGATCATTACCAGCGCCAAGGCGCTTGCCAATAGTTTTCGCATGCCTTTGATTTCGTTGATACTCGCAATGACGAGGCGGTGAACCAAGAAGTCGCTGAGCATTGTGTCACAGTCGTCTTGAGCGTGCCTCGCGCAGCCGTTGATTTCAACTGGATCTGGCAGGTGCAATTTTGTCGATGATCTGCTTTGCCAGGGCGTGGTAGAGGGAAACCGGCGAAATGCAACCCGAGATGCCGGCAGCCATCAATGTCACTGCTAGCATCGGGATGGCCAGGTCCGGACTATGCGTGAGCTCCAGAACGATGACCGATGCAGTCAACGGTGAACGCGTTACGCCTGCCAGGTAGGCGCCCATTCCCAGCAATGCGCACGCCTGTGGGTCAACATTGGGGATCAGGCTCAACAGCGGCTGGAATGCCGCGCCGATGCTCAGCGAAGGCGAAAACAGGCCGCCCGGTATGCCGGAGAGGTAAGAGACGACATTGGCCAGAAACTTCCAGAGAAGGAAGCTGGCATCGGTGATCGGTCGGCCTTCGAGCAAGGCACGGGTCTCTTCGTAGCCGGTGCCGAACACATGGTTGCCAGAAACCAGCCCGAGCACTGCCAGCACCAGCCCGCAGATCGCCGCGAACCGCACCGGATAGCGCCCGCGTAGTGTGCACAGACGGCCAAGCACGCCCTGATCGGTAGGCAGCACCAGCCTGGCGTAACACCCACCCAGCACTCCCCCCAACAGCGCGCATGCAGGCACCACGCTCCAGCCCCAGCCTACGGGCATCCGCCCGCTTATTTCGCCAAAGTAGGCGTTGTGCCCCATCAGCCCCAGCGTGACCACGCCGCCAATCAGCACCGCCGTCAGCACCAGGCCGCTGAAGCGTTGTTCAAACGTGCGGCTCAGCTCTTCAATGGCAAAGACGACACCGGCCAGCGGGGTGTTGAACGCTGCGGCTATGCCGGCTGCGCCGCCTGCGAGGATCAGGCCGGCAATCGCGCGGCGCCCGTGCAGGCCCAATCGCCGGCCGAAGGTGTAGAGCACGGCAGCGCCGATGTGAACCGTCGGCCCCTCTCGCCCGACCGAACCCCCTACCAGCAGGGCGCCCAACGTCAGGCTCATGCGCGCGGCGGCAACGGGAAGCGAAAGCAGTCGGGCGCGTAGGCGCCGGGATGGCATTTCCAGGGCAGCGATGACTTGAGGGATGCCGCTGCCTTTGGCGTTTTCAAACCAGCGCTGTGTCAAATAGGCCAGAAGGGCGAACCCGAGGGGCGTGATGAGCAGAGGTGACCAGGGCATCCATTCCAGCAGACTTTCGAACGAAGCGAATGCTGCTTCGGCCAGCCAGGCGAACGCCAGTGCGACAAGCCCCACCAGCAGCGCCCCGATCCAGAACGCCAGGCGCTGGCGCCATTCTTGCCAGCGTGAACGGCCGAGAGGGAAGGAAGGCAGGCGGGTACGGTCGGGCATCGTCTACGCAGTGTCGGAGGGTAAAGCCACGAGTATGACGTTTATTACCGGGGTGGCAAACCCGACAGAGGTGGTATTCAGGCAGGGCGGGCGGGTGCCTGGCGCCTTCGCCCAGTACCGTCCCGCCAGGCTGGCTCGGCATGCGCATCGATTTGAGATTTTTTTCCTCGGGCGTTACGGTTCATGGCTGTTCTAGTGCACAGGCTCGGCAAACGGAGATCTTCCTGGCTGCTAATCTGGGCAGATGTCGTGGTGCCGGGGCACCCTGTGCTCATCGTTTTACAAGGAGAACTGCCGTAATGACAGCAGCCGACAAACCCAGGAGCACGCTCAATCCACCCGTCTTTTACACCAGCGCGATACTCATTTTTCTGCTGGTCTTGTACGCCACGGCATTCCAGGAGCATGCCCAGGCCCTGTTCGAACAAGTCCAGCAATGGATCATCACCAACGCCAGCTGGTTCTACATTCTCACCGTAGCGCTGGTGTTGATCAGCGTGGTGTTTCTGGCCGTCAGCCGCTACGGCGACATCAAGCTGGGGCCTGATCACAGCGAGCCTGATTACCGAAAGAGCAGCTGGTTCGCCATGCTGTTTTCGGCAGGCATGGGCATCGGCCTGATGTTCTTTGGCGTGGCCGAGCCGGTGATGCATTTCACCACACCGCCTGTGGGCGACCCTGGCACAGTCGCCGCGGCTCGCGAAGCCATGAAGATCACATTCTTCCATTGGGGCCTGCATGCCTGGGCGATCTATGCCATCGTCGCGCTCATTCTGGCCTATTTCAGTTTCCGCAATGGCTTGCCACTGACTTTGCGCTCGGCGCTCTATCCGCTGATCGGTGAACGGATATACGGGCCTATCGGGCACGCTGTGGATGTCTTCGCCATCCTCGGCACGGTGTTCGGTGTGGCGACCTCGCTGGGTTATGGGGTACTGCAGATCAACAGCGGTTTCCACCATGTGTTCGGTCTGCCGGTAAACGCCACGGTCCAGGTCATTCTCATCACCGCCACCTGCGCGTTGGCGACGTTGTCGGTGGCCAGCGGGCTGGACAAGGGTATTCGCATCCTTTCCGAGCTCAACCTGAGCCTGGCTGTAATCCTGATGCTGTTCGTGCTGTTGCTGGGGCCCACCGTGTTTCTGCTGCAGGCCTACGTGCAGAATACCGGTGCCTACCTTTCCGACATCGTCAACAAGACCTTCAACCTCTACGCCTATGAGCCCACTGACTGGATCGGTGGCTGGACCCTGCTGTACTGGGGCTGGTGGCTGTCCTGGTCGCCCTTTGTAGGCCTGTTCATCGCACGCATTTCCCGAGGGCGGACCATTCGTGAGTTCGTCTGCGGTGTACTGTTCGTACCCGCAGGCTTCACCTTGCTCTGGATGACGGTGTTCGGTGACTCAGCGATACACATGATCCTCAACGAGGGTGTCAAGGACCTGGCCGCTGTGGTCGATCAGGACAGTTCCCTGGCCCTGTTCGCCTTTCTCGAGCACTTCCCGTTCTCCAGTGTCATTTCGTTGATAGCGGTGCTCATGGTGGTGGTGTTCTTCGTCACCTCGGCGGACTCCGGCGCGCTAGTGGTCGATATGCTGGCCTCGTCCGGGCAAGGCCATTCGCCTTTGTGGCAACGCATCTTCTGGTCGGTCAGCATAGGCGCGGTCGCCATTGCGCTGCTGCTGGCCAACGGCCTCAAGGCACTGCAGACCGCGACCATTGCCAGTGCCTTGCCCTTCGCCGCCATTTTGCTGATCGCGATCTGGGGCCTGTTCAGGGCACTCAGCCTCGATGCCACCCGCCGCGGGCTGCGCAACCAGGCATTGCCCGGCCCCCGGCATACGCGCCATCCCCACGGCGGGTGGCAGCGGCGACTGCGCAATATCGCCATGATGCCGCGGCGGGCCCATGTGTCCCGCTTCATAGCCGAAGTGGTGAAGCCTGCCTGTGAAGAAGTCGCCCTGGAATTGCGCAAGCAGGGCTATGAAGTTGCGGTGAACGAGCGCGAAGATGGGCGCGTGATGCTTGAGCTCTCCCATGCTGGAGAAGGGCGCTTCCTGTATGAGGTACGCCCGCGCGCATTCAACACGCCCAGTTTCGTCATGCAGGATACCGACGAGGGTTCCGATACCCGCAAATACTTCCGTGCTGAAGTCCATCTGCGCGAAGGGGGCCAGGATTACGACATCATGGGATGGAGCCGGGACGATGTGATCGGCGACATTCTCGATCAGTACGAGCGCCACCTGCACTACCTGCACGTCGTCAGCTGATCAGCACTTGCACTGCCCTGTCAGCGCGTTCAGGGCAGTGCTTTGCGCTGATCTGCGGCATCACCCGGTTCGCATGCCCAGAAATCCACGGCAGCAATGGTGTGGGTCGGTGGTCCCAGCCAGTGGGAAAGGGGCTGGCAACGGCCCTTGACGCACAATTGATAGTCGCCGGCCTCCGGCGTGCGTCCGGCATGCAGAGGTTGCAGGGGGGGCAGATGACGATGGTAGTGCCATGCCCCATCACGCAGGCGCGCGTCGTCCGGGATCTCCATGCCGGCACCGCTGCCTCGCACCCGAGCCTCCTGCAGCACGAGGCCTGCGGGTGTCACCTGATAATCCTCCTCCCAGCGGACCTTCTCCACACTGTGCTGCCAGGCCAGGGTAACCTCCTGCAACGGCAGGCTTGCCCAGACCACACCGGCAAGCCCGATGCAAAGGCTGGTCATGCAGGTTGCCGGGGTAATGGCCGGCTCCGCCAGTAATGCCAGCCCATGACGGCAATGCCTAGGGCGAAGCCGACCTCGTCGCTGATCGGCAAGGCAAGAATCAGCGATATACCTGCCAGGAACGCCAACAGCCGCTCCCACCATGGCATGGGCATGCGCCAGTGGCCGGTGGCTGCGCATCCCCAGAGCGCCACGGCGAACATGGCCTTGATCAGCATGTACAACGTCGCGCCGAGGCTGTCGCCTTGCATCATCAGCGCCGGGTCATACACTGCCATGAACGGTACGACGAAACCGGCCAATGCAATGCGTACAGCCCAGAAGCTGATCAACAGCCCTTTCTCCTTGGCAATGGGGGCGGCCGCAAAGCAGGCTAATGCTACCGGCGGCGTCAGGTCGGCAAGGATGCCGAAATAAAACACGAACATGTGCGAAACGATCAGCGGCACGCCAAGCTCCAGCAAGGCCGGAGCAGCGATGGAACTGGTGATGATGTAATTGGGAATGGTCGGGATACCCATGCCCAGTACCAGGCAGGTCAACATGGTCAGAAGCAGTGACAGGAACAGGTTTTCGCGGCCCAGGTCGAGAATGTAGCCGGCGAAGGTCGTGGCCAGGCCGGTTAGCGAGGTCACACCGATGATCACCCCGACCAAGGCGCATGCAATACCGACCGGTACCGCATGGCGCGCACCTTCGGCCAGGGCCATGACGCAGGCACGAAGTGTGGCACGGCCACCCTGTATGAACGCGCAGGCGATGGCGAGCGAGGCAATCACCAGCAGGATGACACCGATGCCCATACGGAAGAATCCTGAACAGATGATCCCCAGCGCAACCCAAAAGGCCGCCCGCAGCCATGTCTGTCGCGCCCGCAGGATGATTGCCGAACCAAGAATGACGATGGCAGTCAGTGCCAGGCCGACCATTCCCGAATACAGCGGAGTGCGGCCGGAGAACAACAGGCCGACCAGCACTATCAGAGGGATCAGCAGGAACCAGCGTTGGCGCACTGCATCCCAGGCACTCGGGCATTGCTCGCGGGGTAGCCCATGCAGCTGGCTGCGCCGGGCTTCCAGGTGCACCATCCAGTAGACCGAGCCGAAATACAGCAAGGCCGGAATGAGCGCGGCCTTCGCCACTTCGGCATAGGGTACGTTGATGGTCTCGGCCATGATGAACGCCACCGCGCCCATGACCGGTGGCATCAACTGGCTGCCCATGCTTGCGGTCGCCTCCACGCCACCGGCAAATGCCGGCTTGTAGCCGAAGCGCTTCATCAGCGGGATGGTGAACTGCCCGGTGGTGACCACGTTCGCTACCCCTGAGCCGGTGATGGTCCCCATC
Organism: Pseudomonas sp. BNK-30; assembly: GCF_047456185.1. Taxonomy (NCBI): domain Bacteria; kingdom Pseudomonadati; phylum Pseudomonadota; class Gammaproteobacteria; order Pseudomonadales; family Pseudomonadaceae; genus Pseudomonas; species Pseudomonas sp. BNK-30. The sequence continues at coordinate 3,054,231 of NZ_CP179904.1, read as the reverse complement.
AGCGCCGAGGAGAATACCGAGACTTTGGCCGGCCCCCCGCTGCGATGGCCGAACAGGCCCATGGCAAAGTCAGTGAACAGCCGGATCATGCCGGCCTGTTCAAGGAACGCGCCGAACAGGATGAACAGGTAGATGTAGGTCGCCGAAACATAGGTGGGCGTGCCATACAGCCCCTCGGTTCCGAAGGCCAGTTGGTTGACGATCTGATCGAGGCCGTAGCCGCGATGCGCAAGGTCACCGGGCAGGTGCTGGCCGAGCAGCCCGTAGGCCAGAAAAAGAGCGCAAATGATGGGCAGTGCGATGCCCATCACCCGGCGCGCTGCCTCGAACACCAGGCAGATCAGCAGCAGGCCGAACACCAGGTCACTTGTGGTCAGTTCCCCGGAGCGTTGAATCAGCTCCCCTTCGAAGTGCCACTGGTAGGCAGCGGTGGCCATGCCCGCCAGGCCCAGCAGCCAGCCAAGCGGTTGCCACGGCCTGCGATGACCAGTGAACGCGTAGCTCAGGTACACGACCAGCAGCAAGAACCCCACGTGTACTGCCCGCAGTACCTGACTGGAAATCAGCGGAAAAGCCGCCGTTGCGATCTGAAAGGTCGAAAATGCCAGGGCCACGGCAAAAAGCGTGGCAGGCCAACGGTCAGTACTGGCTTGCAGACCTTGCCCGGTATCACTCATGTGCCGCTCCCCCATGGGTCGAGTCAATAGTCAGGGGAGCAGGTTTTTCTCCTTGAAGTACCGTTCTGCGCCTGGATGCAGTGGAATGGGCAGGTTTCTCGCAGCATTCTGTGCCTGGATATCGTTCGCTGCCGAATGGGCGGTGACCAGGCGCGGCAGGTTTTCGAAGATCAGCCGGGTCATGTCGTAGGCCATGTCATCGCTGATATCGGCGCGTGTGACCAGGATGTTGGTGATGGCTGCGGTTGGCACGTCAGCATCCTGGCCATCGTATGTCTTGGCGGGAATGGTCGCGGGTTGATAGGCGCTGTTGCCGATTTTGCTCACGATGGCGGCTGGCACGGGTACGAACACTACCGGCAGGGTAGCGGCCAGGTCACGGATTGCCGCCTGACCTAGCCCGGAAGATTGCAGTGTGGCGTCCAGCTGACGGTTCTTGATCAGCTCTACGGATTCGGCATACGGCAGGTATTCGACCTTGCCCAGGTCCTGATAGCTAAGCCCTGCGGCCTTGAAGATGGCGCGGGCGTTGAGTTCGGTGCCGGACTTCGGCGCACCGACCGAGATACGTTTGCCTTTGAGGTCTTCCAGCGAGGTGATGCCCGACTCCTTGCTGGCGACGATCTGGATGTAGTTGGGGTAGGTGCCGGCGATGGCGCGCAGTTTCTTCAGGGGCGCCTTGAAGCCGGCTTCGGCATCTCCGTTCCAGGCATCCGCCACCGAATCTCCCAGCGCGAACGCCAGTTCGCCACGGCCGGCTTGCAGCAGATTGAGGTTTTCCACCGATGCCTTGGTGGCTTGCACTGAAGTCTTGCTGCCCTCGATGCCATGGCTGTAGATCTGTGATATCCCAACGCCGATAGGATAGTAGACGCCGCTGGTGCCACCTGTGAGGATGTTGATGAAGGTTGGCGCGGCCTGGGCTGTTGCGCAAGCTGCCAGTACGGTGCTGGCCAATGCCAGGCGAAGGGCTCGGTTCATGGGGATATTCTCCGCTTATTGTTCTAGTTCCCTGCGTCAGTAAACCTAGAACGAATTAACGGATCCTGCCCGGATTTATTGCTGCCCCCACGTGCTGCCCTGCAATCAGAACCTCCAGAAGGCAGGCGCGACGAGCACCAGCACGGTGAGAATCTCGAGGCGGCCTAACAGCATGCCGATGGTCAGTAGCCACTTCGCAGCGTCCGGTAGTGAGCTGAAGTTGCCGGCCGGCCCGATCACGCTGCCCAGCCCTGGCCCGACGTTGCACACAGCTGTCGCCGCGCCACTCAGGGCAGTGGTCCAGTCAAGCCCTATCAGGGTCAGCGCCAGGGCGATCACGGCAATGGTGACGGAAAAGAAGAAGGAGAACGTCAGCAATGAGCGCACGATTTCTTCATCAATGGGGTGGCCATTGTACTTCTTCGAGATCATCGCCCGCGGGTGAATCAGCTGTTTCAAACTGCTGACCAGCAGTGACGCGGCGACTTGAAAGCGGAATATTTTCAGTCCGCCGGCTGTGGAGCCCGAACATCCACCGACAAAAGTCAGGTAGAAGAACAACAGCATGGCGAAGCTGCCCCAGAGCGTGTAGTCCCCTACCGCAATGCCGGTGGTCGTAACGATCGACGTCACATTGACCGCCACGATGCGAAAAGCATCCCACCACGAAAAGTCGCTGTGCCAGCAGAGCCAGGTCCCTACCGTGACCCAGACAAGCAGGAGAAAGCCGAGAAAGCCACGCACCTGATGGTCCTTGAACAGGATGCGGCGGTGGCCACGCAAGGTCGCTACATACAGGGCGAAGGGCAGGCTTCCGAGGATCATGATCACTACCGCCACCCAATGCACAGCGGGCTGAGTCCAGTGGCCAAGCGATGCATCGGACGTCGAAAAGCCACCCGTGGAGATCAGCGACATCGAATGATTGATGGCGTCGAAAGGGGTCATGCCGGCGGCCCACAGGGCCAATGTACCGAGTGCTGTCAGCCCCAGGTAGATCACCAGGATCATTTTTGCCGCGACGTGTGAACGGGGCGTCACTTTGTCCGACCAGTCCGATGACTCGGTCTGGAACAGGCGCATGCCGCCCACGCGCAGCAACGGCAAGATCGCGACGGCCATGCCGATGAAGCCTATGCCTCCCAGCCAGTGCAACAGTGATCGCCAGATCAGCAGGCCGGGCGATGCGCTGTCCAGGCCGGTAAGTACCGTCGAGCCCGTGGTGGTGATGCCCGACATGGTTTCAAAGAATGCATCCGTGTAGCTGATATGCCGGATGAACACCATGGGCAGGGCTGCGAACGCGCAGACGATGACCCAGCTGGCTGTGGTCAGGAAGTACATGTCTCGCGCCCTTAACTGCGGCGCATCGGGTATGCCGCGAGCCACCAGAACCAGGCCTGCGCACAGGGCTATGAGGCTGGACCAGAGGAAGGCACCGAGGTCGTCGCTAAGGCCATACAGCAGCAGCGTGGCCATGGGGATGACCATGCTGACCGCCAGGGTAATCAGGAATACGCCGATGATGAAGGCGATGAAGCGCAAAGCGGGGAGAGGCATCGAGCAGGCTCACGGGGGCAATGACCGGCAGTATCGACTGCCATTGCAGGATGTCGAGTAAAAAAGGCGTAAAAGTCTGGGGCATCCTGCAGTTCGCCTGTGCAGGATGATCAGTAAGTTGTCAGTTTCGATCATTGAGCGCATTCAAACGGCTGTTTAATGTCGTTGGCAGATAAACGACGGGGCCCGCCGAGGCACCCGCATTCCGTGATCACGCCACATGGGGAACCGTTCCATGGCTGCCGACCGCTATCCGCACTTGCTGGCCCCGCTCGACCTGGGCTTCACCACCTTGGCTAACCGCACCCTGATGGGCTCGATGCACACCGGCCTTGAGGAGCGTCCCGGTGGCTTCGAACGCATGGCTGCGTATTTTGCAGAGCGTGCCCGTGGCGGCGTTGGGCTGATGGTCACTGGTGGTATCGCGCCCAACGATGAAGGGGGCGTGTATTCCGGTGCAGCCAAGTTGAGCACCGAGGAGGAGGCTGACAAGCACCGCATCGTCACCGAGGCCGTGCATGCCGCTGGCGGCAAGATTTGCCTGCAGATCCTGCATGCCGGGCGCTATGCCTACAGCCCCCGGCAGGTGGCGCCCAGTGCGATCCAGGCGCCGATCAACCCGTTCAAGCCTAAAGAGCTGGACGAGGCCGGGATCGAGAAGCAGATCGCCGATTTCGTCAATTGTGCCGTACTGGCACAGCGCGCCGGTTACGACGGCGTCGAAATCATGGGGTCGGAAGGCTACTTCATCAACCAGTTCCTTGCCGCCCACACCAACCACCGTACTGACCGCTGGGGCGGCAGCTATGAAAACCGCATGCGCCTGGCGGTCGAGATCGTCAGCCGGGTGCGCGAGGCCGTGGGGCCGAATTTCATCATCATCTTCCGCCTGTCGATGCTCGACCTGGTCGAGGGCGGCAGCACCTGGGACGAGATCGAGTTGCTGGCCAAAGCCGTCGAACGGGCTGGCGCGACCCTCATCAACACGGGGATCGGCTGGCACGAGGCGCGCATCCCGACCATCGCCACCAAGGTGCCGCGTGCCGCGTTCAGCAAAGTTACCGCCAAGCTGCGCGGGGCGGTGACCATTCCGTTGATCACCACCAACCGCATCAATACCCCCGAAGTGGCTGAAGCCGTACTGGCCGAGGGCGATGCCGACATGGTCTCTATGGCCAGGCCGTTCCTGGCCGACCCGGAGTTCGTCAACAAGGCGGCGCAGGGGCGCGGCGATGAAATCAATACCTGCATCGGCTGTAACCAGGCGTGCCTGGATCATACGTTCGGCGGCAAGCTGACCAGTTGCCTGGTCAACCCGCGGGCCTGCCACGAAACCGAACTCAATTACCTGCCGGTGCACACGGTCAAGCGCATTGCCGTGGTGGGTGCCGGCCCGGCCGGCCTGGCGGCTGCCACCGTGGCCGCAGAGCGCGGCCACGAGGTGACGCTGTTCGATGCAGCCAGCGAAATTGGCGGGCAGTTCAACGTGGCCAAGCGGGTGCCGGGCAAGGAGGAGTTCTTCGAGACCCTGCGCTATTTCGGCAACAAGTTGAAAAGCACGGGTGTCGACCTGCGGTTGAACACCCGGGTCGATGTGCCGGCCCTGCTGGAAGGCGCTTTCGACGAGATCATCCTGGCCACCGGCATCGCGCCGCGTACGCCAGCCATCCCAGGCGTCGAGCACGCCAAAGTGCTCAGCTACCTGGACGTACTGCTCCAGCGCAAGCCAGTGGGTGAGTCGGTTGCGGTGATCGGCGCTGGCGGCATCGGTTTTGACGTCAGCGAATACCTGGTGCATCAGGGCGTGGCCAGCAGCCAGGACCGGGAGGCGTTCTGGAAGGAGTGGGGCATCGACCGCGAGCTGCAGGCGCGAGGCGGCGTGGCGGGCATCAAGCCCGAGCCGCATGCACCGGCACGGCAGGTGTACCTGCTGCAGCGCAAGAAGGCCAAGGTGGGCGATGGCCTGGGCAAGACCACCGGCTGGATCCACCGCACGGGCCTGAAAAACAAGCAGGTACAGATGCTCAACGGCGTCGAGTACCTTAGGATCGACGATGCGGGCCTGCACATCCGCGTAGCTGAAGGTGAGCCGCAGGTACTGGCGGTGGACAACGTGGTCATCTGCGCCGGGCAGGAGCCGCTGCGGGAGCTGCACGAAGGGCTGCTGGCTGCGGGGCAGTCGGTGCACTTGATCGGCGGCGCGGATGTGGCGGCCGAGCTGGATGCCAAACGGGCGATCAACCAGGGCTCGCGTCTGGCTGCAGAGCTTTGAGATGGCCGGGGCCGCAAAGCGGCCCCAGGTTTTCACTGGTAGACTGACGGCCTCGCATCAGGCGCTGAAACATGTTTACCCGCTTTCATGACCTTCCCCAGGCACCTTTACAGCCCCTCGAGCTTGCTTGGCTGAAAAGTGCCAACGTTGAAGCCGCCATCCTGCGCCTGGACCTGATCGACCCCCTGATCAGCGGCAACAAATGGTTCAAGCTGCGCCACCACCTGCTGCACGCCCACGCCTCGGGCGCCGCCGGGTTGATCAGCCTCGGCGGCAATCACTCCAACCATCTCCATGCCCTGGCCGCCGCCGGCAAGCGCTTCGGCTTCGCCACCGTTGGTCTGTTGCGCGGCCATGCCCAGGACACCCCCACGGTGCGTGATCTGCAGGCGCTGGGGATGCAATTGCACTGGCTTGGTTACGCAGGCTACCGTGCCCGTCATGACCCCGGCTTCTGGGCACCTTGGCAAGCGCTGTATCCCGGCTGGCACTGCATCCCCGAAGGCGGTGGCGGGCAGGCTGGTGCCCAGGGGTGTGCATTGATCGTCGAGCAGGCCAAGGCCCAGTTGGGCACATTGGGTTGGCCGGACTATGACGCCTGGTGGCTGGCCGCTGGCACCGGGACCACGCTGGCTGGCCTGGTGCTGGCCGAGGCCGGCGCGCACAGGGTGCATGGCGCCCTGGCAGTGCCGCTGGACCATGGTGTACCCGAGACCATAAAGGCGCTGGCCGGTACGGCCGGGTACCAGTTGCACGAGGCCTGCCGAGAGGGTTTTGCCAGGCTCGATGATGAGCTGCAGGCTTTCATCGAACAGGCTGAGGCCAGCACGGGTGTCCCTTTAGAGGCGCTTTACACCGGCAAGGCACTGATGGCCCTGCGTGGGCAGGTCGAGGCCGGGCTGTTCAAGCCCAGCACTCGCCTGATCTTTTTGCACACCGGTGGCCTGCAGGGCCGACGCGGCTACTTGTAAGGCAGCATGCGCAGCAGCGTGTTGTCGCGCACTACATAGTGGTGATAAAGCCCGGCCAGCGCGTGCAGGCCGATCAGCCAGTACCCCCAACTGCCCACGCGTTCATGCCAGCCTTTGATGAACTTGGCCAGGTCCGGATCCGCAGCGATCAGGTGCGGCAACTCCAGGCCATAGAAGGGCACCGGTTTGTCGGCGGCACTGAGGATCAGCCAGCCGGCCAGCGGCAAGCCGATCATCAACAGGTACAGCGCCAGGTGCATCACGTGGGCAAGCCCGGTCTGCCAGGCGGGAGGCTTGGGCACAATGGGCGGCGCAGGGCGGAGCAGGCGCACGGCCAGGCGCAGCCAAACCAGCACGAACACCGTCAGGCCGAGCATGAAGTGCAGGTCCTTCATCAGGTTGCGCTCGGCGCTGTCCTTGGGGAACAGGCCACGCAACTCGATGCAGGCGTAGACAGCGGCCAGCAGCACCAGCATCAGCCAATGCAGGGCGATGGACAGGCGTGCGTAGTGGGGCGCGGGGCTGGATGAAACCATGGGTGGTCCTCGTCATCAGGTCGAAAGTGGCGCTCTTGGCGGCGCTCAGAGGTAACTGTAATCGTTGCTGCAATTAAATCATTGCGCTGGGTCGGTGAAAGGGTGTTTGCGGCCTGCGCCGCTTCGCGCGCAGGCCCGCAATACCCCGCGGCTTTCAATGCCGTGGTTTACCCGCGAATGGGCAAGTGCGGCCAGCTGTCGGCCACCAGAAACACGCGGTCCACCTCAAGCCATTCGCCTTCCGGGCCTGGCTCAAGCCTGACCAGCATCTGCGCCGGTGCTTGCGGGTCAAGCCCCTCAAGCCATTGAGCGAACTGCCGCGCGGTCCAGCCTTGATCTGCCTCGAACCTTGCCGGTGCCAGCCAGGCATGGCGGGGCAGGGGCTGCCAGCGTCCCACCTCGGCCATTGCCCAATCCCGCCGCCGCAACCACCGCCCGCGCAGGTGCAGCGGGTTGGCCCCCGCGGGCGATTCGGCGTGCCCAGGCCACGGATAGAACAGATACCCCGCCAGCCACAGGTGTGCCTGTACCTGGCCAATACCAAGCCCGGCCAGCGCCTCACGGCTCTGCGTGCCACCCGACATGGGCAATTGGTGCCCGGCCAGGTGCGCCAGTTTGGTACCCAGCCGGTCATGGCAACCCGGCCCTAGCCACTGCGCCGGGTCATGGCCTTGGCCGTCCGTTGGCCCCAGGTAAAGCTTTATGGCCAGCTCCAGATGGTGAGTACCGTCGGCGTCGCGCAGCACAATGTCCAACTCGCCCAACGTGCGCCCACCGGTGCGGATCGCCAGGTTGGCCGCCAGCAGCTTGACACCGGGCGCCTGGGCCAGGGCGAACTGCCACAGGCCTTCGTAGTACAGGCCCAGGCGCCGGCTGGTGCTGTTTGCCAGCCATTCACGCAGGGGCTGATCGTCGGCGTCCAGCGCCTGTAACCAGTCTTTCAGCCGCTGGGGATCCGCCGCCCAGGTGCTGCCTGCCAGCGGATGGCGCTGGGGGCAGGGCGGTGTGCTCAGCAGCGGTGGCGACAGCAGCGTCCAGGCCAGGTCGCGCACGGCGGCGCGGCGCAATTGGCGAGGCAGGTCGTGGAGTTCGGCGAAAGGCATCATGCTGCGAGCATAGCCGGTTTGCCGCTGCCCGGTCGTTTCGCCCATAATCGCGGCATAGTCACCCGCCGCAGAGCCTTGCAGGAGCCCCATGGAGCAATTTCGCAATATCGGTATCATCGGCCGCCTTGGCAGCTCGCAGGTGCTCGACACCATTCGCCGACTGAAAAAATTCCTCCTCGAGCGCCACCTGCACGTGATCCTCGAGGACACCATTGCCGAAGTGCTGCCTGGCCACGGCCTGCAGACCTCCACGCGCAAGCTGCTGGGCGAAGTATGCGACCTGGTCATCGTTGTCGGCGGTGACGGCAGCCTGCTCGGCGCCGCGCGTGCTTTGGCCCGGCACAACATTCCGGTGCTGGGGATCAACCGCGGCAACCTGGGCTTTCTCACCGATATCCGTCCGGACGAGCTGGAAGAAAAGGTCGCCGCAGTGCTCGACGGCCACTACCTGGTGGAAAACCGCTTCCTGCTTCAGGCCGAGGTGCGCCGCCACCACGAGGCCATCGGCCAGGGCGATGCGCTCAACGATGTGGTCCTGCACCCGGGCAAGTCGACGCGAATGATCGAGTTCGAGATCTACATCGACGGCCAGTTCGTCTGCAGCCAGAAGGCCGACGGCCTGATCGTCGCCACCCCCACCGGCTCGACCGCCTACGCGCTGTCGGCCGGCGGCCCGATCATGCACCCCAAGCTCGACGCCATTGTCATTGTGCCCATGTACCCGCACACCCTGTCGGGCCGCCCGATCGTGGTCGACGGCAACAGCGAGCTGAAGATCGTGGTGTCCAAGGACCTGCAGATCTACCCGCAGGTATCCTGTGACGGTCAGAACCACTTCACCTGCGCCCCCGGCGATACCATCACCGTGAGCAAGAAGCCGCAGAAACTGCGCCTGATCCACCCGCTGGGCCACAATTACTACGAGGTTTGCCGCACCAAGCTCGGTTGGGGCAGCCGCCTGGGGGGCAGGGACGACTGATGTTCGATCCGGCGCGAAGTTTCGACATCATCGGTGACGTGCATGGCTGTGCGCTGACCCTCGAACGCCTGCTCGACACCCTCGGCTACAAGCGTGTCGGTGGTGTCTGGTGCCACCCGCGGCGTCAGGCGCTGTTCCTCGGCGACATCGTCGACCGCGGCCCGCGTATCCGCGAGGCGCTGCACATCGTCCACGACATGGTCGAGGCCGGCCAGGCCTTCTGTATCATGGGCAACCACGAATACAACGCCCTGGGCTGGGTAACCCCGGCGCTGCCCGGCAGCGGCAAGGCCTACGTGCGCGAGCACACGCCGCGCCATGCCCGCCTGATCGACGAGACCCTGACCCAGTTCGCCCACCACCCCGGTGACTGGCACGATTTTCTGCAGTGGTTCTACGACATGCCGCTGTTCGTCGACGCCGGGCGGTTCCGCCTGGTGCATGCCTGCTGGGACCCGCGGCTGATCGACCCGCTGCGCCAGCAATACCCCGACGGGCGCATCGACGAACACTTCATCCAGGCCTCGGCCGTGCCCGGCAGCTTCGCCTCCACGGTCTGCAACCGCCTGTTGCGCGGCACCGACATGCGCCTGCCGGACGGCCTGACGTTGACCGGCGGCGATGGCCTGACCCGCGCCTTCTTCCGTACCAAGTTCTGGGAAGAAGACCCGAAGACCTATGGCGACATCGTCTTCCAGCCTGACGCGCTGCCCGATGAGGTGGCCCGCACGCCGCTCAGCCACACCGAGAAAAATGCCTTGCTACGCTATGCCGAAGAGGAGCCGCTGCTGTTCGTCGGCCATTACTGGCGCAGCGGCCGCCCGGCGCCGATCCGCCCCAACCTGGCCTGCCTGGACTACAGTGCGGTGCTGTACGGCAAGCTGGCGGCCTATCGGCTGGATGATGAAACCCGGATCGACCCGCACAAGTTCGTCTGGGTCGACGTCGATCGACCGCAGGCCAATCAATGAATATCGTCGAAGTGATGCGCCTGCCGCTGTCGGTCGACCTCAGCGGCTTCGTGCACCTGCTGCAACGCCTGCAGGTGCCGCACCGGGTCAGCGAAGAAGGCGAAGCCCAGGTCCTCTGGGCACCGGAAACCATGGCTGCGGATGTCCTTGAGCTGTACCAGCGCTACCCAGACGGCAACGCTGATGTCGAGCTTGCGCAGGCCCCTGCGCAAGGCGACTTGCCGGCGAAAGGGCCGACACTGGCCGAGCAGGCGAAAGCCTGCAAGGTCACCGCTGCCGTCCTGTTCCTGTGCCTGATCGTCGCCGGCCTTACCCGCCTGGGCGACAACCTCACCACCATCAGCTGGTTCACCTTCCTCGACTACCGCGTCCAGGGTGAATACCTGCACTTCACGCCGCTGGCCCAGGGCCTTGCCGAAGGCCAATGGTGGCGCCTGGTGTCGCCGATGCTGCTGCACTTCGGCGTACTGCACCTGGCCATGAACGGCATGTGGTACTGGGAACTGGGCAAGCGCATCGAACTGCGCCAGGGCCCTTGGTTGCTGGCTGGCCTGACCTTGCTGTTCAGCCTGGTGTCCAACCTGGCCCAGCACTACACCAGTGGCCCGAGCCTGTTCGGCGGCCTGTCCGGGGTGCTGTACGGCTTGCTCGGCCATGTCTGGCTGTACCAGTGGCTGGCGCCCAACCCACACTTCAGCCTGCCCAAGGGCGTGCTGGTGATGATGCTCATCTGGCTGGTCATCTGCCTGACCGGTGTGGTCGGCCAACTCGGTTTTGGCCAGATCGCCAACGCCGCGCACGTCGGCGGGCTGCTCATCGGATGCCTGACGGGCCTCTTGGGTGGTGCGCTGGCGCGGCGTAAACTGTCCGCTTGATTTAGGAGACGCTATGTCCACGTTCGCGCAAATGATCGAAAACATCACGCCGCAGATCTACGAAAGCCTGAAAACGGCCGTGGAAATCGGCAAATGGTCCGATGGCCGCAAGCTCACCCCCGAGCAGAAGGAGCTGTCGCTGCAGGCGGTGATCGCCTGGGAGATGAAGAACCTGCCAGAAGAGCAGCGTACCGGTTACATGGGGCCCCAGGAGTGCGCGTCGAAGTCTGCGCCGATCCCTAACATTCTGTTCAAGTCGGACTCGGTACATTGATCGAACTCGCTCGTGGCTCTTTGAGCAAGATGGCGGTAAGCCTGGAAGCACCCGTGGTGCAGTACAGCTTTCGCCTGGATGACACGCAGGTGCCGGTCAACCCGCTGATCGGCCAGACCCTGCGCCTGCAATACCTCGGCGCCATTCACTGCAGCCATTGCGGCAAACGCACCAAGACCAGTTTCAGCCAGGGTTACTGCTACCCGTGCATGACCAAGCTGGCCCAGTGCGACGTGTGCATCATGGCGCCGGAACGCTGCCACTACGACGCCGGCACCTGCCGCGAGCCGTCCTGGGGCGAGCAGTTCTGCATGACCGACCACGTGGTCTACCTGGCCAACTCGTCCGGGGTCAAGGTTGGCATCACCCGCGCTACGCAGTTGCCCACCCGCTGGCTTGACCAGGGTGCGAGCCAGGCGTTGCCGATCATGCGCGTGGCGACCCGCCAGCAATCGGGCCTGGTCGAAGACGTATTGCGCAGCCAGGTGCCGGACCGCACCAATTGGCGCGCGCTGCTCAAGGGCGACGCCGAGGTGCTCGACCTGGTGGCCATTCGCGAGCAGATCTTCGATGCCTGCGCCGATGGCCTGCGCGATCTGCAGGCACGCTTCGGCCTGCAGGCGATCCAGCCGCTGCCCGATGCCGAAGTGGTGCAGATGAAATACCCGGTCCAGGCCTACCCGAAAAAGATCGTCAGCTTCAACCTCGACAAGGACCCGGTGGTGGAAGGCACGCTGCTGGGCATCAAGGGGCAGTACCTGATCTTCGACACCGGCGTGATCAATATTCGCAAGTACACGGCCTACCAGTTGGCCGTGCTCCAGTAAAAAGGACCTGCACATGCGTACCGAACAACCGCAAGTGATCTACCTCAAGGACTACCAGGCGCCCGAGTACCTGATCGACGAGACGCACCTGACCTTCGAGCTGTTCGAGGACCACACGCTGGTCCATGCGCAACTGGTCATGCGCCGCAATCCGGCACGCGGTGCCGGCCTGCCGCCACTGGTGCTCGACGGCCAGCAGCTCGAGCTGCTGCGCGCCTCGCTGGACGATCAGCAACTGCAGGCGAGCGACTACCAGCTCGAAGCCGACAGCCTCACGCTGCACCCCAAGGCCGAGCGTTTCACCCTCGACACCAGCGTGAAGATCCACCCCGAGAGCAACACAGCGCTGGAAGGCCTGTACAAGTCCGGCAAGATGTTCTGCACCCAGTGCGAGGCCGAGGGTTTCCGCAAGATCACTTACTACCTCGACCGCCCGGACGTGATGAGCACCTTCACCACCACGGTGATCGCCGAGCAGCATCGCTACCCGGTGCTGCTGTCCAACGGCAACCCGATCGGCAGCGGGCCGGCTGAAGATGGCCGCCATTGGGCGACCTGGGAAGACCCGTTCATGAAGCCGGCCTACCTGTTCGCGCTGGTGGCCGGTGACCTGTGGTGCGTCGAGGACACGTTCGTGCGCCAGTCCGGCCGCGACGTGACCCTGCGCATCTATGTCGAACCCGAGAACATCGACAAGTGCGACCACGCCATGGTCAGCCTGAAGAAGTCCATGCGCTGGGACGAGGAAGTCTATGGCCGTGAGTACGACCTGGACATCTTCATGATCGTCGCGGTCAACGACTTCAACATGGGCGCCATGGAAAACAAGGGCCTGAACATCTTCAACTCCAGCTGCGTGCTGGCCCGCGCCGAAACCGCCACCGATGCTGCCCACCAGCGTGTCGAAGGCGTGGTCGCCCACGAGTATTTCCACAACTGGTCGGGCAACCGCGTGACCTGCCGCGACTGGTTCCAGTTGTCGCTCAAGGAAGGTTTCACGGTGTTCCGCGACGCCGAATTCAGCGCCGACATGAACTCGCGCACGGTCAAGCGCATCGAGGACGTCGCCTACCTGCGAACCCACCAGTTTGCCGAAGATGCAGGGCCCATGGCCCACCCGGTGCGCCCGGACAGTTTCATCGAGATTTCCAACTTCTACACCCTGACCGTGTACGAGAAGGGCGCCGAAGTGGTGCGCATGGTCCGTACCCTGCTGGGCGCCGAGGGTTTCCGCAAGGGCAGCGACCTGTACTTCGAACGCCATGATGGCCAGGCGGTGACCACCGATGACTTCATCAAAGCCATGGAAGACGCCAACGGCGTCGACCTCACCCAGTTCAAGCGCTGGTACAGCCAGGCCGGCACGCCGCGCCTGGATGTCAGCGAGGTCTACGACGCCACAGCACAAACCTACAGCCTGACCTTCCGCCAGAGCTGCCCGCAGACGCCGGACAAGGCCGAGAAACTGCCGTTCGTGATCCCGGTGGAGCTGGGCCTGCTGGATGCCGAGGGCAACGACCTGCCACTGCGCCTGGCCGGTGAGGCCGCCGCTGTTGGTACTGGCCGCGTACTGTCGGTGACCGAGGCCGAGCAGACGTTCACTTTCGAAGGTATCCAGGCCAAGCCGCTGCCATCGCTGCTGCGCGGCTTCAGTGCGCCGGTGAAGCTGAGCTTCCCGTACGACCGTGACCAGCTGATGTTCCTGATGCAGCACGACAGCGATGGCTTCAACCGCTGGGAAGCGGGTCAGCAACTGTCGGTACAGGTACTGCAGGAGTTGATCGGCCAGCATCAGCGTGGTGAAGCACTGAAACTCGATCAGCGCTTGATCACTGCCCTGGGCACTGTTCTGGCCAACGAGTCGCTGGACGCCGCGATGGTTGCCGAGATGCTGTCGCTGCCGGGCGAAGCCTACCTGACCGAGATCAGCCAGGTGGCTGATGTCGACGCCATCCACACGGCACGCGAATTCGCCCGCCGGCAGATCGCCGAGCAGTTGTTCGATGGCCTGTGGGCGCGCTATCAGGCGCACCGCGAGGTTTCGCGCAACACCGCCTACGTCGCCGCAGCCGAGCACTTCGCCCGTCGCAGCCTGCAGAACATTGCTCTGTCGTACCTGATGCTCAGCGGTAAACCGCAGGTGCTGGCAGCGACCCTTGAGCAATTCGACAACTGCGACAACATGACTGAACGGCTGACGGCGCTGGCCGTGCTGGTCAATTCGCCGTTCGAGGCCGAGCGTGCCAAGGCCCTGGAAACGTTCGCCGAGCACTTCAAGGACAACCCGCTGGTCATGGATCAGTGGTTTAGTGTGCAGGCAGCCAGTGCCTTGCCGGGCGGGCTGGCGCGGGTCAAGGCGCTGATGCAGCACCCGGCGTTCACCCTGAAAAACCCGAACAAGGTGCGTGCGCTGGTCGGTGCGTTTGCCGGACAGAACCTGGTCAACTTCCATGCGGCCGATGGCTCGGGTTATCGCTTCCTGGCGGACCTTGTGATCGAACTGAATGCGCTGAACCCGCAGATCGCTTCGCGTCAACTGGCACCGCTGACCCGCTGGCGCAAGTATGACGACGCGCGCCAGGCGCTGATGAAGGGCGAGCTGGAGCGGATTCTCGCTTCCGGGGCGCTGTCCAGCGATGTGTATGAAGTGGTGAGCAAAAGCCTGGCATAAAGTCTGGGATCTCCCACAGGTAATGCACAAGCCTTCAGGGCGGTGCAGTACCTGTGGGAGTCGGCTTGCCGGCGATTGGGCTGTGCAACAGCCCCTTGTTTCTGGTTAACAAAACATAACGTCCCGCTCGTTGTATTCCCGCAAACATCCCCGCTACGATGGCCCGACGCTATTGCAGGCCTCTACCACAAGGTTTTCGCAGTACCTGCAAGGCACAGACCCACCAAGAACAACAAACAGGGGACGGTCATGAGGGAGCGGGTAATGACGCAGGCCAGGCGCGGTGCCTGGCCGTTGGCGGCCGGCGCAATGCTGGCGCTGGCACTGGGGATGTGGGCGGGCAGCACGCAAGCCGCCGCTGCCCAGGAGTATTCCACCGAATCGGCAAAGGCCAGCCAGAGCCTGCTGATCGATGCCGCTCATGCTGGCAAGCGCCTGGTGGTAGTGGGCGATCGCGGCCACATTCTGTTCTCCGATGACCAGGGCAAGACCTGGACCCAGGCCCGGGTGCCTACCCGGCAATTGCTCACCGCAGTGTTCTTCGTCGACGACAAGCGTGGCTGGGCAGTCGGGCACGATGCGCAGATCCTCGCCAGCAACGATGGCGGTGCGACCTGGAGCAAGCAGTTCGAAGACCTTGCCCGTGAAGCCCCGTTGCTCGATGTCACTTTCCTCGATGCCCAGCACGGCTTTGCCGTGGGCGCTTACGGCGCACTGCTGGAAACCCGCGATGGCGGCCAGCACTGGCAGGACGTCGCCGAGCGCCTGGACAACCCCGACCAGATGCACCTCAACGGTATTGCCCAGATCAGGGATGCCGGCCTGTTCATCGTCGGCGAGCAGGGCAGCATGTTTCGCTCCAGCGACAGCGGCCAGAGCTGGAGCAAGCTCGACGGCCCCTACGAGGGCTCGCTGTTCGGCGTGATCGGCACCGCCCAGCCGCAGACGCTGTTGGCCTATGGCCTGCGCGGCAACCTGTTCCGCTCTACGGACTTTGGCGACAGCTGGCAGCCGATCGAACTCAAGGCCGCGCGCGGCAACCTCGAATTCGGCCTGGCAAGCGCTACGCTTCTGGATGATGGCAGCCTGATACTGGTCGGCAATGGCGGCAGCGTGCTGCGCAGCATTGATGACGGGCAGAGCTTCACTGTCTACAACCGCGCTGACCGCATTGCCCTGGCCGGTGTCAGTGGCCTGGCCAATGGCGGCTTGCTGCTGGTAGGGCAGGGCGGTTTACATCTGGCCACCGGCGAAGGTGCCGACCAGGCAGCCGAGGAGCCTCGCCCATGACCAGCCGAGAGAGCATCATGCAGCCCCACCACCAAGACAAACCCACGCTGCTGGAACGGCTGATCTTCAACAACCGCCCGGTGGTCATCGCCCTGTGCGTGCTGGTGAGCATCTTCCTGTTCTGGCAGGCCGCGCAGATTCGCCCCTCGACCAGTTTCGAGAAGATGATTCCGCTCGAGCATCCGTTCATCGAGCAGATGATGGAGCACCGCAACGACCTGGCCAACCTCGGCAACACCGTGCGCATTTCGGTCGAGGCGGTCAACGGCGACATTTTCGACAAGAATTACATGGAGACCCTGCGCCAGATCCATGATGAGGTGTTCTACATCCCCGGCGTCGACCGCGCGGGCCTCAAGTCGTTGTGGAGCCCCAGCGTGCGCTGGAGTGAAGTCACCGAGGAGGGGTTCTCCGGCGGCGAGGTAATCCCCAATACCTACAACGGTTCGCAAGACAGCCTCGACTCACTGCGCGACAACGTGCTCAAGTCCGGCCAGGTCGGGCGCCTGGTGGGCAACAACTTCAAGTCCAGCATCGTCGATGTACCCTTGCTGGAAAGCTACCCCGATCCGCAGGACCCCGGGAAGCAGGTCAAGCTGGACTACCAGCAGTTCTCGCACCTGCTCGAGGAGAAAATTCGCGACAAGTTCCAGGCGCAGAACCCCAATGTGAAGGTGCACATCGTCGGCTTCGCCAAAAAGGTCGGTGATCTGATCGACGGCCTGGTGATGGTGGCGATGTTCTTTGGGGTGGCGTTGGTCATCACCTGGGTCCTGCTCTACTGGTTCACCTGGTGCATCCGCAGCACCATCGCCGTGCTGATCACCACCCTGGTGGCAGTGGTCTGGCAATTGGGCCTGATGCATGTGGTGGGCTTTGGCCTGGACCCTTACTCGATGCTGGTGCCGTTCCTGATCTTTGCCATCGGCATTTCCCATGGGGTGCAGAAGATCAACGGCATCGCCCTGCAGTCCAGTGATGCCGAGAATGCCCTGACCGCTGCCCGGCGCACCTTCCGTCAGCTGTTCCTGCCCGGGATGATCGCGATTCTCGCCGATGCGGTGGGCTTCATTACCCTGCTGATCATCGACATCGGCGTGATCCGCGAGCTGGCCATCGGTGCGTCGATCGGTGTGGCGGTGATCGTCTTCACCAACCTGATCCTGCTGCCGGTAGCCATCTCCTACATCGGCATCAGCAAAAAGGCCATCGAGCGCAGCAAGAAGGACGCCACCCGGGAGCATCCGTTCTGGCGCCTGCTGTCGAACTTCGCCAGCGCCAAGGTGGCACCGGTGTCCATCGCCCTGGCCCTGGTCGCCTTCGCTGGTGGCCTGTGGTACAGCCAGAACCTGAAGATCGGCGACCTCGACCAGGGCGCGCCGGAGCTGCGCCCGGACTCGCGCTACAACCAGGACAACAACTTCATCATCAGCAACTACTCGACCAGCTCCGACGTGCTGGTGGTGATGGTCAAGACGCCGGCGGAGAGCTGCTCGATCCACTCGACCATGGCACCGATCGACGAGCTGATGTGGACCATGGAGAACACCCCCGGCGTGCAGTCGGCGATTTCCCTGGTGACGGTGTCCAAGCAGGTGATCAAGGGCATGAACGAGGGCAGCCTGAAATGGGAAACCCTGTCGCGCAACCCGGACATCCTCAACAACTCCATCGCCCGTGCCGACGGCCTGTACAACGCCGACTGCTCGCTGGCGCCGGTGCTGGTGTTCCTCAACGACCACAAGGCCGAAACCCTGGAACGTGTCACCAGCGCTGCCAAGGCGTTTGCCGAAAGCCATGACAAGGACGGCTTGCAGTTCCTGCTGGCGGCGGGCAACGCCGGGATCGAGGCTGCGACCAACGAGGTGATCAAGTCGGCCGAGCTGACCATCCTGATCCTGGTGTACATCTGCGTGGCGGTGATGTGCCTGATCACCTTCCGCTCCTTTGCTGCCACCCTGTGCATCGTGCTGCCGCTGGTGCTGACCTCGGTACTGGGCAATGCGCTGATGGCCTTCATGGGGATCGGGGTGAAGGTCGCCACCTTGCCGGTGGTGGCGTTGGGCGTGGGTATCGGCGTCGATTACGGCATCTACATCTACAGCCGCCTGGAGAGCTTCCTGCGTGCCGGCCTGCCGCTGCAGGAAGCTTATTACCAGACCCTGCGTTCGACCGGCAAGGCGGTACTGTTCACCGGCCTGTGCCTGGCCATCGGCGTGTGCACCTGGATCTTCTCGGCCATCAAGTTCCAGGCCGACATGGGCCTGATGCTGACCTTCATGCTGCTGTGGAACATGTTCGGTGCGCTGTGGCTGCTGCCGGCACTGGCGCGGTTCCTGATCAAGCCCGAGAAGATGGCAGGCAAGCAGGGCGGTTCGATCTTCGCCCATTGAATGGTGGAGGGCCGCTTTGCGGCCCAATCGCCGGTTTGTCGTGGCGACGAACTGCGGCGACTGGGCTGCAAAGCGGCGCGAAGGCTATACTGTCGCCTCTTTTTCAGCTGGTACCTTCATGTCTCCCCTCGCCACCGCCCTCGCATCCTGCGACATGCTACTGATCGATGGCCTGCACGCCTTCGACTTCAACCTTGATGAAACAGGCCTGACGGTCGAATGCATGGACGGCCGCCAACACCGGCGTTGGGCCTTCACTGCCGAACAGGTCGCCGCTGCCATCGGCGCCGGTGACGAGTGGCAACTGCACGATGCCCAGGGCGAGCATCGTCTAGTCTGTATGAGTGCCTTTCGCGCCCCGGATGAAGACGACGATGAACCCGACCTGGACGAGCCTGCTGGCCGCTAGCCTCATGAGCCTGACTTTGAATGCCCAGGCCGTCACGCTGCTGGTGGGCAGTTATACCGATGGTGCGAGCCAAGGTATCTACCGTTACCAGTTCGACAGCAAGACTGGCCTCATCGGCCCTGCGCCGCAGCAGGTGGTCAAGAGCGTCAGCCCTTCCTGGCTGGTGCTTTCGGCGGATCAGCGGCAACTGTTCGCGGTCAACGAGGCGCCAAAGGGCCACGCCAGCAGTTTCAGCGTGAGCAGCAAGGGTGAGATCAAGCCGCTGAACCAGGTTGCCACCCGTGGCGACGAACCGACGCATGCCAGCCTCAGCCGCGACCAGCGTTACTTGTTCGTTGCCAACTACGCCGTTGCTCCAGACCCGGGCGGCAGCCTGGTGGTGATACCGGTGGCCAAAGACGGCAAACTCAAGGATGTGGTGCAGCAGGCCGGACACGAGCCCAGTGGGGTGAACCCCGAGCGCCAGGCCGGTGCCCATGTGCATTCAGTGGTGCTGTCGCCGGACGGTAGTCACCTGTATGCCAGTGACCTGGGGGCCGACAGGGTATTCATCTACCGCTACGACGGCGCCAGCACCGACCGCCCGCTAAGCCCGGCCATCCCCGCATCGGTCGACCTGCCAGCTGGCAGTGGCCCGCGTCACCTGTTGTTCGATGCCAAGGGGCGGCATGCCTATCTGACGCTGGAAATGAGCGCCGAAGTGGTCATGTTCGATGTCGAGGATGCTGCCCTGCGCGAACGCCAGCGCCTGCCGCTGACCGAGCAGCAGGACGCGGCGGCCAAGGCGGCAGGCGGCCTGCACCTCTCGGCGGACGGGCGCTTTCTGTATGTGAGCAACCGCGGCACGGCCAATGAGATCGTTGCATTCAGTGTGGGCGAGGATGATGGGCAGCTGGCCTTCCTGCAGCGTCGATCGGTGGAAGGCGACCACCCGCGGGAGTTTGCCCTGGACCCGAGTGACAACTTCCTGTTGGTGGCCAACCAGAAGAGCAACCAGATCGTGGTCATGCGCCGCGATCCGCGTACGGGCAAGCTGGGTGAGACGGTGCAGACCCTGGCGCAGGACGCACCTTCGGATTTGAAGTTCATCGAGTGACTATCGATCAGGGGCGCGCCATCACTGCGTTGAACAGGTCAGACGCCAACCATCCCTCCAGCCAGCTGCGCACACGCGGATAGTTCGCCTCGGCGAACCACTGCGGCTCGACCCCGGCAAACTGGCGCATCAGGGGCAGCAGTGCGGCGTCGACCAGGCTTGGATGGTGGGCCAGCAGGTAGGGCCGGCCCTCTAGCAGGTGTTCAAGCTCCGCCAGCCAGGCCTCGGCCTGCTGACGGTAATGTTCGCGTGTGTGCTCGGGATATCGCTCGGCATATTTGTACAGGTTGACCTGCGCCTTGAACTCGCTGTCGTTGCGGGCAATAAGCCGGTCAGCCTGTCCTGCGGCTGCAGGGTCAGCCTGCAGCCGCCAGTCCTGCGGGTCATTGCGCTCGAGCGCCCAGCGCATGATGTCCAGGCTTTCCTCCAGCACGCCTTCGCCGGTGTCGAGCACCGGCACCGTGCCCTTGGGTGACAAAGCCAGCAACTCGGCCGGCTTGTTCTTAATCGCCACTTCGCGGATGTGTACCTCGCACCCGGCATAGCGCAGTGCCAGGCGCGCACGCATGGCCCATGGGCAACGGCGAAACGAGTAAAGGATCACCCGCATACCTCGACATCACTCAGGCCGTTGCCCTGGCGACGCACCTGGATCTGCACTGGAATGCGTTCGTGCATCTCTTGCACATGGGAGATCACCGCCACCTTGCGGCCCTGTGCCTGAAGGCCGTCGAGGGCGTCCATGGCCAATTGCAGCGACTCGGGGTCGAGGCTGCCGAACCCCTCGTCGATGAACAGCGACTCGATACGCAGGGTGCTCGACGCCATTGACGCCAGGCCCAGGGCCAGGGCCAGCGAGACCAGGAAGGTTTCACCGCCAGACAAGGAGTGCACCGAGCGCAGTTCGTCGCCCATCTCGGTGTCCAGCACCAGCAGCCCCAGGGCGCTGCCGCCACGTTTCAGGCGGTAGCGCCGCGCCAGTTGGCGCAACTGGGCGTTGGCATGGTGCAGCAGCAGGTCAAGGTTGTAGCCCTGGGCGATCTTGCGGAACACATCGCCGGAGGCCGAGCCGATCAGCGCATTCAGGCGTGCCCAGCGCTGCCACTGCTCGCGGGCCTGTTCGATTTCGGCGGCCAGGGCCTGGTGCGCCTGCTGGCGGCGTTGGTCATCGGCCTGTTGCGCGCGCAGTTCGGCGCACTGTTGTTCCTGAACGTTGAGGTGCTGCTGGAGCTCGGCCAGGGTCTGCTCCAGGTCGTCAGCGGACAGCTCGCCCTGTGTCTGGGCGTTATGCTGCTCAAGCCGCTGTTCACGCTCCTGCAGCAGCACGCGAGCTTGTTCGATGGCTTTCTCTGCGTGCTGTAGCTGCTGGCGCAGGGCCCCAAGTTGCGCATCGTCGATGGCCAGCAGGCGATCGAGGCCACGGTCATCCAGCTCGGGGTGCTCGCTGCGCCACTGGGCGATCGCGCCCTGCAACTGCTGACACTCCTGCTCCAGTGCCTGCTGCCGTTGGGCGTTGGCATCAAGCTCGGCGGCCAGTTTCACGCCCTGGGTCCGCAGGTCCTGCAGGCGCTGCGCGGTGTCGGCATCGGCCGCACGGGCCTGCTCCAGTTGTGCCTCCAGGTGCTGTTGCCAGGCTTCTGCACTGGCATGTTGGCCTAGCAGTTCGGCGAGGTTGGCCTGCGCCTGCTGGCGCTGCTCGACAAGGCTGGCCAGTGTCTGCTGCAACTGCTGCTGCGCCTGCAGGCGTGTCTGCTGCTGGTCGCGCAGCTTGTCCAGCTGTACCTGGCGGGCTTGCTGTTCTTCCTGCTCGTCTTTGCGCTGCTCCAGCTGTTGCAAACGCTGGGCGATCTGCTGATCGAGGCCGAGGAAGGCATTGGCTGGGTCGTCGCTTAGGGCCTTCAGGACATCATCCGGCAGCACACTGGCCAGGTCATTCAGGCCTTGCTGCAACTGCTGTTCGTCGCTGGCCAGAGCCTGGTGTTGGTGGTCCAGGTGGCGCTGGGCCTGCTGTTGCGCTTCATGCGCCGCCTGCAATTGCTGGTTGAGGCGGGCAGCCTCTTTTTGCAAGGCGAGCAGGGCGCTCTGGCGTTTCTCGTCCTTGGCAATTTCATCGTCCAGGCGCTGCAGCTGGTTGGCCAGCCAGGCCGTGCGGGCTTTGTCGTCCTGGGGGGCGAGGGCAGGCCACAGGCTGTGAGCCTGCACCTGCGCAACCAATGGCTGCAATTGCTCGCTCAGTTGTACCTGTTGCTGCTGGTAGTCCTTGAGCTGGGCGTTGACCACGCCAAGCTGGGTGCGCAGTTCCACCAGCTTGCCATTGAGGGATTCGACCTGCTTCTGCGCCGCGTCCTCTTCGGCCTGGTCATGCCGGCCCAGGCTTTGCAGCAGCGCTTCAGGCTGGTGGAATGGGTGTTCGGCGCTGCCACACACCGGGCAGGGCTCGCCGTCGCGCAACTGGCCACGCAGCTCTTCGACGCTGGTGTTACGCGCCAGGCGCTGGCGCTCCAGCAGTTGGCGGGTGAGGGTGAGCGCCTGCTCGGCGGCCTCAAGCTCGGCCTTGGCTGCAGTCCCTTCGCCGATCAGTTGCTGGCGTTGTTGCATGGCCTGCTGCTGGCGCTCACGTATGGCCTCAAGTTGCTGGCGCAACTCCAGCTCGCGGCCATGCAGGCGCGACAGTGTTTCGACGGCACGCTGCTGTTTGCGATTGTCCTGGAGCATGCCGCCGAGCAGGTCGATCTGCTCGGCCAGCGCCTGTGGTTCGGCCTTGGCTTCGCGGAACAGCAGTTCGTAATGGTCGCGCTGCGCCTGCAACTGCACGTTGGCCTGGCTGGCCTGAGCCTGCAGGCCCGGCAGCTCTTCGCGGCCCTTGCTCAGCCGCCCGCCGATCAGCATCACTTGCTTGAGTTGGGGCAGGTAGGCCTGCCAGGCGTTTGCCAACCCGGCGAGGTGTTGGCTACCGGCCAGTGCCTCGTCGATCTGTGCCAGCTGTTGCAGGCTGCGTTGCTGATTTTCTTCCAGCTGCTGCAGTTGCTGCTGCCCTTCGGCGACGTGCTGGTCGGCCTGCTGGCTGGCCGTGCGTTGCGTTGTCAGCTCATTGTCCAGCCGTGCCAGGCTGTCCTGGCCGGCGAACGCCTGGCGCAGGCGCGGGGTGTTTTCGCTGTGCTGGGCCTGGCTGTCGGCGAGCGACTGGCGGGCCGCCAGCAGCGCCTGTTGCAGTTCGCCGGTGCGTGTCTGCAGCTCGCCTTGCTGCTGGTGTTGTGCTGCGATCTGCGCAGCCAAGGGCGCCAGTTGCGCGGTCAGTACTTGCTGGCGGTGGAACTGGTGGCGCTGCGGTGCCAGGCGCTCCAGGCGTTGCAGGTCGAGGCGTTGCTCGGCCAGGGCTTGCCAGCCTTGCTCGGCAGCCTGCAAGGCCGCGCTGGCTTCGCTGTGCTGGGCTTGCAGTTGGCGCTGTTCGTTGAGCCAGTTGCGCTGTTGCTCCAATTGGCGCTGCCGCGCCTGGTGGTTCTTGAATTGTTGCTGCGCCTGCTCCAGGCGCTCGTCGAGTTCGGCGCGGGCCTCTGCGACCATCGGTAGCAGGTGGCTGGCACGGTCTTTCAGTGCGTTGTGCGCTTCGCCGGTTTCCCGCGCCTTGGTGAAGGCGCGCTGGCCGAGGCGGGTGTAGATGGCGGTGTTGGTAAGCTTTTCCAGCAGCTCGCTGCGTTCTCTGTCGTCGGCCTTGAGGAAGGCACTGAACTCGCTTTGGGCCAGCATCACCGCGCGGGTGAACTGCTCGAAGTTCAGGCCCAGGCGGGCTTCGATCAGCTGCTTGTATTCGTTCTTGCCGCTGCCCAGCACCTGCTCGCTGTCAAGGTCGTAGAGGCTCTGGCGGCTGAGCTGCAGCTTGCCGTTGGCTTTGTCGCGGGCGCGGTTGGCCTCCCAGCGTGCGCGGTAGCGGTGGCCGTCGATGCCGATGAAATCGACCTCGGCAAAGCCGCTGCCGGTACCGCGGCGCAGCAGGTTGCGCGGGTCGGATGTGGGGATGTCGCCATCGGCGTCCGGCACCTTGGCTTCGCGGCCGATGGCGTTGAGCCGCGGCACGGTGCCGAACAGGGCCAGGCACAGGGCGTCGAGCAGGGTGCTCTTGCCGGCACCGGTCGGCCCGGTGATGGCGAACAGCCCGGCACTGGCCAGGGGTTCGGCGGTGAAGTCGATGTCGACCGGGCCGGCCAGGGATGCCAGGTTCTTCAGGCGGATGGCGAGAATCTTCATGGCTGTTCCTCTTCCAGCTGAACGTCCTGCAGCAACAGGGCGAAGTCGGCCAGGGCCTGTTCGTCGACGGGGTTGCCATAGGCCTGTTCCCAGGCGCGGCTGAACAGGTCCTGCGGGGTCATCTGCGACAGTTCGACGAACTCAAGATCGCTTTCTTCGTCGTTACCACGGCCAGCATATTCGGCGCCGATGCGGATCAGTCGCACCGCTTTGCCTTCCAATGCGCTTTCGATTTGCTGGCGCAGGTCGGGCTGCGGCTCGTCCAAGAGCACACGCACTTCGAGCCAGGGCTGGCGGTTGGGGTCTTCGAGCAGGTCGATCACCGGCAGCTCGGCAAGTTGCTCCAGCAGTTCGCCCAACGGCGCAGGGCCGATGCGCTGCAGGGCCACGGCGCGCGGCACCGGGCGCGCTTCGACGCTGACCAGTTCAGTGCCCTCGAGCTCGACTTCCAGCACCTGGTGCGGGTAATTGATTTCAGCGAACGACAATGGGATCGGCGAGCCGCTGTAGCGGATGCGGGTTTCGCGGTTGACCTTCTGCGGCTTGTGCAGGTGGCCCAGGGCAACGTAGCTGATGGCCTTGTCGAACAGTTTGGCCGGAAGGGCCTCGGCGTTACCGATGATCAGGCTGCGCTCGGAGTCTTCGGACACAGCACCGCCGGCCATGTGCGCGTGGCTGATGGCGACCAGCGCCTGGTCCTTCTTGCGTTTTTTCTGCGCGGCAGCGATCAGTTGCTGATGCACCTGGTTGATGCCCTGCAGGTAGTCGTCGCCCAACTGTGGGCCGGTGACCTCGGCCGGGCGCAGGAAGGGCAGGGCCAGGCACCAGGCGGCCACCTTGCCGCGGCCGTTGGTCAGTGGGATCAGCAGGCGTTCGGCATCCAGCTGGCCTTCGTCGAGCCAGTGCACACGGCCCAGCGCGTGGGTGCGCAGGCGGCGCATGAGCGCGGCGGGCAGCTCGATGCGTGAGCCGGAGTCATGGTTGCCGGCGATCATCACGATGTCCAGCTTCGGCTGTTGCTCGTGGGCCTGGACGATGAAGTCGTAAAGCCGCTCCTGGGCTTTGACCGGTGGGTTGACCGTGTCGAAGATATCACCGGCGATCAGCAGCGCGTCGGGCTGGCGCAAGCGCAGCTGGCCGAGTAGCCAGTCGAGGAAGCAGGCGTGTTCGAAGTCGCGTTCTTGGCCGTGCAGGCTTTGGCCCAGGTGCCAGTCGGAGGTGTGAAACAGACGCATGGATGACCTGTTGGATTGGGACATGAAGGCTTCGGCATCTGGCGTCATGACAGCGCCAAGGTAGCCCTCGAGGGAGGGCGGTATGGTAACTCAAGTGGCTTGGCGATTGTCTGAGCCGGGCAGTGTTCGATGCGTTGAAAGGGAGGGCAGTGCGCTACAGGGACATTCCATTATGCGAACGGGTCGACATAGTGGCCATTTGCTCGCTTGTTGCCGGCCATCGCCGATGATCTAATCTTCGCCCCGGCCGCGGCGCTTGCGATGCTGCTGGTGTGGGCTACCGGAACCAATTTGAAAAGGAATTTTTATGCAAAGCACGCCACAAATCCAGGCCGATTACGCCAACCTCAAGCCTAAATGGCAGGAGCGTTTCGCTTTCTTCGATCAGCATGGAGGGCCACGTGAAACGAGTTACAAAGCTGCTTTTCGCGCCTTGCCGTTTCGCAAGAAACTGTTGATCAACAACAATTTCCTCGGATTCTTCTTTGGCCCGATCTACTGGTTCGTCCTGGGCATGTGGAAGAAGAACCTGGTCATGCTGGCCATCATTATGGGCATCGGGCTGCTTGAAGGCGTTTACGAGGCTGCCACGGGTAATGCGGTGCCTCGGGCGCTGGACCAGGGCATCAGTGTGGCCTTTGCCGTGCTGTATGGCATGTTGACCAATTATGCCTATTACCTGAAACAGACCAAAGGGGAGCAGGGCTGGAACCCGTTTCAGGGGCATCGGTTCATCTGATCGCTGCCGGTGATCAGCGGGGGAAGGGTCAGGATTGCATCCGGGCTGAGAGGGGCCTGTCTTTAGTGCTGCGCCCCTCTCCCAATCACTTCGGATAAAGCGGCGGCAAGCTCCCCGGCTCACCCGAAGGCAACAACACCTGTTCCGCCGGTGGAATCGTGCCAATCGCCCGCCACAAATCCTCCCCCTGCCAATACTGCCCACTCTCGCTGTAAAGCGCCCCGTTCAACCCATCCAGCGCATCCGACAGCGGCACGAACCGCGCCGCCATCTCCGCCAAGGTCTCCGGCTGCTGCCGCGCCCAGGCGTCGAGTGCCTGGCGGGTGGCCTGTGGGTCGTTGGCCTGGCAGGCGCGCTTGAGGTCGTCCAGCAGGGTGCGTGGGCTTGGGCCGGTCTGCGCGGCGCGCAGTACCGCTGGTTGCGAGCGGGCGCGCCACCACAGGGTAAAACCGAGCGCCGTGGTGAGGGCGAAAATCACGGTGCAGAGTTGCCAAGGCCAGAGCAGATGGCTGGCGCTGCCGGCATCGCCTACCGGGGTGTCGGCGCTCAGGGCAGGGTTGTCCTGCACGTTCAGGTTACGCGCCGGCAGGCTGCTGTGCTCCAGATGGTCCTCGCGGGTATTCCACCAGGTGACTTCCAGCGCCGGCAGGGCAAGTTCGCCGCTGTGGGTGGGCACCAGTGCCTCGCGCTCCTCGCGGTTGGCGGTCATGCCGCGCTCGCTGATTTCGTTGCGCAGCAGCGGTTGGTCCGGGTAGCGGCGCAGCCCGGCGATTTCCGTGGCGGGCAATTGCGGCAACTGGGTGCTGGACAGCCCTTCGGCGCGCAGCGTGATGCTGCGGGTCAGCGAATCGCCTATCTGGGTTTGCTGCCTGCCTGGGTCGGGGTTCCAGTGCTCCTCCAGGGTCAGGCTGCGGGCTGGCAACCACGGTTCGGCCGCGGGCCAGGCGGCGGGGATCGGGCGTACGGTCAGGCGCAGCGGCAGCGACCTGACCTGTACCTGGCGAGCGGTGCGTGCAGTGCCCTCAGGCTGCTGAGCGTTATCGGCGGCGGTGGCGGTGAACGTGAGCGGCGCGATTTCCAGGGTGCCGCTGTGCTGCGGATAGAGTGCGTAGCGTGTCTCGATCACCCCGTGGCGTACGCCGTTGATGTCCTTCTCATAGGTGCGTGAGTCACCCAGCGGCTCGACCTTGGCGTTTTCCAGCTGCAGCGGGCTCAGGCTGCTGTCATCGTACAGCGACACCGAATGGTAGATGCGCAGGGTCAGCACGGCCTGGGCCTGGACATAGACCTCGTTGCTGTCCAGCGTGGCTTCGACGAATATCTGGGACGCAGTATCCGGGCGGCTGGCGTCGGCCTGCAGCACCTGCAGATCGATGGCCTGGCTGTGTGACTGGCCCAGTTGCAGCTCAGGAATACGCAGGCTGCCGCTACGCCTTGGCAGCAGGGTAATGATCCAGCGGGTGCTGGCGCGGGTCTCGCCGTCGAGGGTATGCAGGCTGTTCAACTGGCGCGTGCCGCGCACTTCGAAGTCGCCGTCCAGGGCGCGCAGGTCGGGCTTGCCGAACTGGGTCACATCCTGGCTTTCGAGGGTCAGTTCCAAAGTTTCGCCGGCGCCCAGGCGAGTGCGATCGACGCTGGCCTGCAGGGTCGGCTCGGCCTGGGCCAGAAGGGCCCAGAAGAGGCTGAAGAGAAAGACGCCGAGGCGACTCATCGTGGGGTTTCCTGATGCAATTGCTGTTCATACCAGAATTTGCGGCGTAGCAGCTGCGCCGGGTTGTCGGGGATTTCCCGCAGCCATTGTTCCAGGGCCTGGCGTTGCTCGGCGTCCAGGCTGGTGGAAACCGGCCGCTTGGGCGGCTGGGTGATGCTGTCATCGTCGCCACCCTGGTTTCCGGGAGTGGCCTGGCTGTTGTTGCTGTCTTGGCCGGGCTGTTCGGCGTTGGCCGGTTCATTGTTGCCGGGCGTGCCCTGCGCCGGGCTGCTGGCCGAGCTGCTGTTGCCCTCGGTCTCGCTGCCGGGCGTGCCTTGGGCATCGTCTTTGGCCGGTTGTTCCTCGGCCTGTGCTTCGCGTTGCTGCAACAGCTGCTGGATCAGTGCCTGGTTATCCAGCGCCGGCTTGAAATCGGGCTGGCGTTCGAGGGCTTGCTCATAGGCATCCAGGGCGGCTTCCAACTCGCCGCTGCGGGCCAGGGCATTGCCTCGATTGTAGTGGGCCGCTGTCGTATTGCCTTGGGCAAAGGCCTTGGCGGCCGCGGCGTAGTCGCCGGCCTGGTACAGCGCCATGCCGCGCCATTGCGGGTCCTGGAAGTGCCGGGCGGCGTCCGCCGGGCGGTTCTGTTCAAGCAGGCGCTGGCCCTGCTGGTCGGGGCGCAACCACAGGTCATTGAACTCCAAGGCCTGGCTTGGCTGCGGCAGGGCCAGCAGCAGCGGCAGGCAGAACAGCCAGCCGCGCCGACCCGCGCAGGCGGCCAGCAGTAACAGGGGGATCAACAGCCAGTAGCCTTGGTCGGCCCAGCTGTCGAGTTGCACGTTCTGGCCGTCATTGCGCAGGATGCGCGGGTTGTCGTACAGGCCCAGGCCACGCAGGTCGAGGTCGTCGATGCGGGCATGACGGTAGCGTCCGCCGGTGCTGTTGATAAACGCCCTGAGGCCGCCGCTGTCCAGGCGCGGTACCAGAATGGCACCTTGCTCGTCCTTGAGGAACTCGCCGTTGGCCTGGCGCACCGGAGCCCCGTCGCTGGTGCCGACTCCGAGCATCAACAGGCTCGGGCCCTGGCGGCCCAGGGCCTGGACGATGCCTTGGCGTTCCGGGCCGCTCAATGCCGAACCGATCAGCAACAGGCGGCCTTGGCCCAGGCCGCTCTGCGCCAGCAGGGCCAGGCCTTTTTGCACGGCCAGGTCGGCGCGTTGGCCGGGCTGCGGCATGATCGAAGGGTCGATGGCCTCGAGCAGGTTGCGCGTGGTGCTCAGGTCGTCGGACAGCGGCACCAAGGTGTGTGCGCTGCCTGCGTAGACGATCAGGGCGGTCTGGCTGTCGCGGCGGTGTTCGAGCAGGTCCAGGACCTTGCGCCGAGCCTGCTGCAGCCGGTTGGGCGGGGTGTCCTCGGCAAGCATCTGCGGCGTCAGTTCGAGCAGGATCACTAGCGGGTCGGCCGGGCGTTGGCGGGATTCCTCCACGCGCTGCCAGCTCGGCCCGAGCAGCGCCAGAACGACCAGCAACCAGGCAAGGCCGAGGGCCACCCAGGGCAGTTTGCTGTTGCTGCCACTGCCGCCACCGAGCAGCACCGGGTGGAATGCCTTGGGCAGGATCATCTGCCAGCGCCCGGCGCGCTTGCGCCGGTGCCACAGCTTGAACAGCAGCCAGGCGAGCAGCGGCACTACCAGCAGCCACAGGGGGCGCAACCATTGCGGCCACAGATCGATCATCGCCGCTTCCTCAAGCGCAGCCGTTTAAGGCGCTCACGCCATTGCGGGTGGGGCTGCAGGAAGCGCGGTTTGCGCAGGCCCCGTTGCAGCAGGTTGTTTGGCCATTGCACCGCCACCACCAGCAGCACGCTGAGCAGTAAGGCCAGGGCCAATGGCCAGGCATACAGGGCCTTGGCCGTGCGCGCCTGGGTCGGCTGCTGGGCGACGGGTTCTAGCTGATCCAGGGTATCGCCGATGGCGTCCAGTTCGGCACCGTCGTGGGCGCGGAAGTACGCGCCGCGGGTCAGCTCGGCGATTTCCTTGAGCGAGGCTTCGTCCAGGTCCAGGCTTGGGTTGAGCCCGAGCAGGCCAGGTGTACCGCTGGCCTCGGGGTTGGCGCCGATGCCGATGGTGTAGATGCGCACGCCTTCCTGGGCGGCCAGGCGGGCGGCGGTCAATGGGTGGATCTGCCCGCCATTGTTGGCGCCGTCGGTAATCAGCACCAGCACGCGGCTTTGCGCAGGGCGCTGGCGCAGGCGTTTGACCGCAAGGCCAATGGCGTCACCGATGGCGGTGTTTTTGCCAGCTATGCCGATTTGCGCTTCGTCGAGGAAGGTACGCACAGTGCGCCGGTCAAAGGTCAGCGGTGCCTGCAGGTAGGCCTGGCTGCCAAACAGAATCAGGCCGACGCGGTCGCCTTCGCGGTCCTGCAGGAAGTCGCCCATCAATGCCTTGACCAGGTCGAGGCGGCTGACTTCGTCGTCCTTCCACTGCATGTCGGGGAAGTCCATGGAGCCGGACACATCCACTGCAACCATCAGGTCACGGCCACTGGCGGCCACCGGTAACGGGTCGCCCAGCCATTGCGGGCGGGCAGCGGCGAGCAACAGCAGCAGCCAGATCACCACGAACGGCGCCTGCTGGCGCCAGGTTGGCAGGTTCAGGCGCGCACGCCGGCCGGCCAGGCCTTCCAGCTCGTGGAGAAAGCCCACCTTGAGCACCGGCTCGCCGCTGTCAGCGGCGGGCAGCACCAGGCGCGCCAGCCACGGCAGCGGCAGCAGCACGAAGATCCACGGCCAGGCCAGTTCAAACATGTTTGCGAATCCAGGTTTCGACGGCCTGGCTGAGCCCGACGATGGCCTTGTCGTCGAGCTTGCACTCGGGCTTGTACGCGCCCTCGACCAATACCATCCAGCGGGTCAGGCCGGCGGCCGGGCAGCGGTTGTCGAGGAACGCCAGCCACTGGCGGCCGTTGAGCGTATGGCTGTTGGCCCCGGGGTAATGGTTGCGGCACAGGCGTTTGAGCAAGGCGTTGATCTGCTGCAACCAGGCCCCGGCCGGCGCGCCGTCGTAGGGGCGGGGTAGGCGGGCAAGTTCGGCCAGCGCCTCTAGGCGCACCGGGTCGAGCGGCTGTTCGGCACGCACCACCCGGCGCTTGCCCGGGCGCCAGCGCCGCAGCCGCCACAGGCCCCAGGCCAGCAGTGGCAGCAAGGCGAGCAGCAGCCACCAGCCTGGTGCCGGTGGCCACAGGCCAATCGCCGAGGGTGCGATCAGCGGCTGCAGCTGATCCAGCGGATTCATTTACTGCTCCCAGGGCGCTGGGCATTGAGGTATTCGCGCAACTGCTCGATCATTTCGCTTTGGGTGCTCAGTGGCATCAGCACCACGCGCAGCTTTTGCGCCATCAAGTCCCAGCGTTCGATACGCGCTTCGGCCTGCTGACGGTAGGCCTGGCGCAGGTTGGTGTCCAGCGTGTCTAGCTCCAGCTGCGCACCGCGCTGGGAAAAACGCAGCAGGCCAGCAGCAGGCAAGGCGTGGTCGAGCGGGTCGGAGACCGGTATCAGCAGCAGGTCGCAATGGCGCGAGAGCATCGCCAGGTGCTGTTCAGCCTGGGCGCTGAGCGAGCGCTCGTCGCAAATGACGATGGCCAGGCTGCCTGGGCGCAGTACTTCACGTGCGCGGCGCAAAGCCAGGCCCAGGCTGTCAGCGTGGGGCGCGGCTTCGGTGTG
This sequence comes from Pseudomonas sp. BNK-30, assembly GCF_047456185.1. Classification (NCBI taxonomy): domain Bacteria; kingdom Pseudomonadati; phylum Pseudomonadota; class Gammaproteobacteria; order Pseudomonadales; family Pseudomonadaceae; genus Pseudomonas; species Pseudomonas sp. BNK-30. Next base: position 3,022,710 of record NZ_CP179904.1, on the reverse strand, counting down.
CAGCGCCTGGTTGACCTTCGCCATACGGTTGAGCAACTGCAGCAGGCTTTGCTTGCTGCGCCGCGGCTTGATTTCGTGGTGCTCATCATCGCCGAACACCAACCCGCCGATACGGTCGTTGTGGCCCAGCGCAGCCCAACCGAACAGCGCCGCAGCCTGGGCCGCGAGCACTGACTTGAACATCAGCCCCGAGCCGAAGAACAGGCGTTGGCTTTGCTCGACGAGGATGAAGATCGGCCGCTCGCGTTCTTCATGGAACAGCTTGGTATGCGGCTCTTGGGTGCGTGCGGTGACCCGCCAGTCGATGTTGCGTACGTCGTCACCGGCCTGGTAGACGCGCACCTGGTCGAAGTCCACGCCGCGCCCGCGCAGCTTGGAGTGGTGCAGGCCGACCAGCGGGCTGCGCTGGCCAGGCCGTGAGAACAACTGGATCTCGCGCACCCGGTGGCGCATGTCGATCAGCTCGGCGAGGCCGATGCGGATGCCGGGTTCGGCCTGCTGAGCGGTGGGCATGGGCTCAGGCAACGGCGACGACGTCAAGGATGCGCTGGACCACGCGGTCCTGGTCGACCCCTGCCGCTTCGGCTTCGAAGGAGAGGATGATGCGGTGGCGCAGCACGTCGAACAGCACGGCCTGGATATCCTCGGGGCTGACGAAGTCGCGCCCGGCCAGCCAGGCATGCGCCCGCGCACAACGATCCAGAGCGATGGAACCGCGCGGGCTGGCGCCGTAGGCGATCCAGTCGGCCAGCTCGGTATCGAACTTGGCCGGTGTGCGCGTTGCCATGACCAGTTGCACGAGGTATTCCTCCACCGCGTCGGCCATGTACAGGCCAAGGATTTCCTTGCGTGCGGCAAAGATGGCCTGCTGGCTGACCCGCCGTTCAGGCTTGACTTCGCCACCCAGCGCTTCACCGCGGGCCTGGGCCAGAATGCGTCGCTCCACCGCCGCATCGGGGAAGCCGATCTTCACGTGCATCAGGAAACGGTCGAGCTGGGCCTCCGGCAGCGGGTAGGTTCCTTCCTGCTCGATCGGGTTTTGCGTGGCCATGACCAGAAACAGCGGCGACAGGTCATAGGTACTGCGCCCGACACTGACCTGGCGTTCGGCCATCGCCTCGAGCAACGCCGACTGCACCTTGGCCGGTGCCCGGTTGATTTCGTCAGCCAGCACCAGGTTGTGGAAGATCGGCCCCTGCTGGAACACGAAGCTGCCGGTTTCCGGGCGGTAGATTTCTGTGCCGGTAATGTCGGCCGGGAGCAGATCAGGGGTGAACTGGATGCGATGGAACTGCGCTTCGACACCTTCGGCCAGCTCTTTGATGGCCTTGGTCTTGGCCAGGCCCGGGGCGCCCTCGACCAGCATGTGGCCGTCGGCCAGCAGCACGATCAACAGCCGCTCGACCAGTTTTTCCTGGCCTAGGATCTGGGAGGAAAGAAAGGTGCGTAGCGCGATCAGCGCTTCACGGTGTTCCATCGGCGGCGGTTCCTGGGATTGGGCCAGGGCGGGCGCGGAGCGCGACGGACCTGGCAGGGGTGGATACTTTAATCTATCCGGGGGGTGGCGACCAATTACGCCCCGGTTTTTTATGCGCATTGAAGCGGTGGAATATCCGCGTGCGTTTCAGGTGTTCTCCGATTCCCGGTGGCGGTGATCTGTCGCTTGCTTGTGCTCTTCGAATCATGAAGGAGCATGATGATGAGCAAGCAGTACGGTATACCTGCCCCGGTCACCCTGCGGGTGGGCGTTTTTTTCGATGGCACTGGCAACAATCAGGGCAACGCTGCACCCTTGGCTTCCACCGGCCGCGCTTGCGCAGGGGGTAGTTACGCCAATGCCCGCAGTAACATTGCCCTGCTGCACGCGCTTTATCCCTCCGGGCCTGTGCAAGGTCAGGTTCATTTCAGCGTTTATGTGGAAGGTATCGGTACAACACACGGTGCGCCTGACTCGTCCTTCGCCCAGGCGACGGGGCGTGGAAGCGCGGGGGTGGCGGCCCGGGTAGATCAGGCGCTGGTGGAGGTTGGCAGGCAGCTGCGCGATTATCGGGCTGAGCATCCGCAGGTTGTACCCAAGTGCATCGAATTCGACCTGTTCGGTTTCAGTCGAGGTGCTGCGGCGGCCAGGCATCTGGCCAATCGGCTGGGCAAGGAGGAGGCGGGCTTGCCGGCTGAGCTGCACGGGCCCCGGGCGATCAATTTCATTGGTCTGTTCGATACGGTGGCGGCAATCGTTGCACCTTTGCAAGGCAGCTTCGACCCTGCCAGCGATCAATACGGCGGTTTGCGTCTCGGGCTGGACACACTTGTCGCCCGGCAGGTGGTGCAACTGGTGGCCGGCGATGAGCAGCGCCACAACTTCCCGCTGGTGCGCAGCGACAACGACATAGTCGTGCCGGGTGTGCACTCGAATATCGGTGGCGGTTATCGTGAGCACATGCGTGAGCAGGTTCTTTTGTGCAAACCGCAGTCGAGCCGGGTCGCGCGGACGACGCCGGCCGAATGCACAAGCGCCCATGCGGCGGTCAATGGGCTGCTGACCTCGACTTTTGCCGGCCTGGTCGATCCGCGGCCAACGCTGCTCAGCTGGGAGGTGCCGATCGAAGGCAGCCGAGCCAGGCGTGATGACCCGGAAAAGCAGGTGTATGCCGCTGTGTACCGAGAACGTGAAGTCAGTGGCCACCTGTCACGTGTCTACCTCAGCATCATGCGTGAACTGGCCGTGCGCGGTGGCGTACCGTTCGCTCCCTTGGGCAGTGACGATGCGCATCACCTGCCGGCAGAGTTGCTGCCTGTCAGCCGCAAACTGCATGAGTTTGCCCTCGGGCAATGTGCGCAACTGCGCCTGACGCCCCAGGAACGAGCGTTGCTGCAGGCAAAGTATGTGCACACATCGGCGCACTGGAACGCAGTGAAAGGGCTGGATAACAGTGCGCTGGACGCGTTTTACATCGACCGGCCGGGCAAGGCGGGCAGGGTGCTGCACAAGAACCCGGTTGGCTGATGCGGGTGCCGGCCTGCCCACCATTATCGATGTGCAGGCCGGCCCGGGTCAGTTTTTCGAACTGGAGTGCTTGCGGCCTTGGTCACACAAGGCAAACACCACCACCAGCACACCGGAAACCGCCAGGATCAAAGCCACGCCGTCGGTGGAGTGGGTCGCCGAGTTCGCCACCAAGGCAAGGCCGCCCAGGGGCGCCAGGCCGCCGGCCACTGCAGTGCCAATCTCGCGCCCGGTGCCGAAACCGGAAGAGCGCGTCTGGGTCGGGAACTGCCGGCTAAGGAACGAGCCCTGGGGGGCGAACATCATTGGCGCGAGGAGGCCGGTGCCGATGGCAATGGCCACATAGATCAGTGTTGGCTCACCGCTGCTCAGCAACTGCAAGAATGGATAAGCAAACAGCGCCGACAGCACGCCGCCGAGCATCAACACGGTCTTGCTGCTCCAGCGGTCGCACAGCCAGCCGAAGAACGGTACGGCAAAGATCGCCACCAGGCTGGCGATGGTCACCGACAGGGAGGTGACATGTGCCTCGACACCTTTGAACTGAGTCAGGTATGCCAGCGAGAACGTCTTGAATATGTAGCTCAGAGCGTTGTAGCCGATGGCCACGAAAAACACCACGGCCAAGCCTTTGAGATCGTTCCTGAACAGCAGTTTCAGCGGTGACTCCTGCGGTTTGGCATCGGCCTTGTCGAGTTCTTTGAAGTCCGGTGTCTCAGGAATGCTCTTACGCACCCAAAGGCCGATCGCCACCAGGGCGATGCTGGCGATGAACGGAATGCGCCAGCCACCGGCGAGGAGAAACTCGTTGCCGTTCATGGTCAGCAGGTAAACGGTCAGCGACGACAGCAGCAAGCCCAGGTTGAGCCCCAGTGCTGGCCAAGCGCCCTGGCTGCCGCGCTTGCCTTCGCTGGCATGTTCGTAGGAGGTGACGGCCGCCCCGGACAGCTCTGCACCGGCGCCCAGGCCCTGGATGATGCGGATCACTACCAGCAGAATCGGTGCCCAGATACCGATCGAGGCGTAGCTGGGGATCAGACCGATCAGCGCGGTGCACACACCCATCATGCAGAACGTGATAACCAGTACATGCTTGCGGCCGAAGCGGTCGCCCAGGTAGCCAAACAGAACCCCGCCGAATGGGCGCGCGACAAAACCGATGGCAAACGTGGAGAACGCCAGCAGTGAAGCCACTGCCGGGTTGCTGGCATCGAAGAAAATCTTCGAGAACACGATCGCCGCCATGGTCGCGTAGAGGTAGAAGTCATACCACTCCAGCATCGAACCGAAGATGGTTGCCGCCGCCACCTTGCGCAGGCGCTTGCGTTTCTGTGCTGGTGTCTCGCTCGCGGCCGGGGCCGCCTCGTGTACCGACATCTGATGTTCCTTATTGTCTTTGTAGTTGGGGTGTGCAGCAGGGTTCAGCTGGCCTTGAGGATCTTTTCAGCGATCATCTGGCCGATGGGGATCGCCGAGGTGGCAGCCGGTGACGGTGCATTGCAGACATGCACCATGCGCGGGGTCTCGGCGAACAGAAAATCGTGGACCAAGGTGCCGTCGCGCATCACGGCCTGGGCACGGATGCCTGCCTCGAAGGGCAGCAGGTCGCCGGCCTGCAGCGACGGGCAGTACTTGCGGCACTGCTCCAGGTAGCCGTGCTTGAACAGCGAGTTCTTCATCTCGGTGGTGCCGGAGCCGAGGTTGTTCCAGATCGTTTTCCAGAACCCAGGGAAGCGCACGTACTCGGCCACATCGCGCCAGTTCACCGCGAACTTGCGGTAGTTTTCCCGGCCAAAACCCAGCACGGCGTTGGGGCCGACGGTGACACTGCCGTCGATCATGCGCGTCAGGTGTACACCGAGGAACGGTAGCTGTGGGTCAGGAATCGGGTAGATAAGGTGGTTGACGATCTGGTTCTTGCTGGCTGGCAGGCGATAGTACTCACCGCGGAATGGGATTATCTGGTGGTCGATCTTTACCCCGGCCAGGCGCGCCAGGCGGTCGGATTGCAGGCCGGCGCAGGCGACCAGCTGGCGGGCATGCCAGGTCTGGCTGTGATCGCACACTTCGACATGATCGCCAAACTCGCGGATGGCCTGCACGGTGGTGGCCAGGCGCACTTCGCCGCCGGCCTGCTCGATGACCTTGGCCATGGCATCGCACACCTGCTTGTAGTCGACGATGCCGGTGGCATCGACGAACAGCGCACCAAGGCCTGCGATATTGGGTTCGCGGCGCCTGAGTTCACTGGCGTCCAACCGCTCGACCTTCAGCCCGTTGAGCTGTGAACGCTCGTACAGCGCCTGCATGCGCTGCATTTCCAGCGGGTTGGACGCCACCAGCAGTTTGCCGCAGACATCGAAGGCAATGCCGTGCTCGCGGCAAAAATCCTTGGTCGCCAGGGCTCCACGCTTGCACAACTCGGCCTTGAGGCTACCCGGGGCATAGTAAATGCCCGCATGGATCACCCCACTGTTGTGGCCCGTCTGGTGGCGGCCGAGGCTGGACTCCTTTTCCAGTATCAGCAATGACGCCCCGGGGCGTTGTTGGAGCAGGGCCATCGCGGTGGCCAGGCCGACGATGCCGCCGCCGATGATGCAGTAGTCGTATGTCATGCAGGGGTACCTTGGGATTCTTGTCGGTGGATCTGCTTATCAGGTTGTCAGACTAATGGATGCGTAAAAAAAGAGCTTGCCGGGTCGCAGCAAGCTCTGGGTATCAGTCGAGTGCAGGTAGTTCTATTTTCAGGCGTTTGGCAGAGGCGCGCAGATGCGCTTCGGCACACGCCGCAGCCCTTTGGCGGTCACCGTCGGCGATGGCCTGATAAAGCGCTTGGTGTTCGCGATTGGCTTCGGCCGAGCCGCCCACCGAATGGGCTGCGGAGTTTTCCCAGGCGGTGCGCCGTGCATTGGCCAACTGGCCGCCGAGAAAGTCATGGAAGGCCACGAAGTAATCGTTCTTGCTGGCTTCGGCGATGGCCCTGTGGAAGGCCACATCAGCTGCCGAGGCAGTGGCGAAGTCGCTGCGTTTGTCGAGCATCTCCTGCAGGGCCTGGGCCATGTTCGCCAGATCGTGTTCGTCACGTCGGCGCGCGGCGATGGCCGCTGCCTGGGTTTCGATCCACAGGCGCATTTCGAACATCTGCACCAGGTCGGGTTTGCGACCGGTACTGCCGGGGAAGCGGAACACCGTGCCCCCGGGGGTTTTCGAGATATAGGAGCCAAGCCCGCGGCGGGCGATCAGCACGCCATCGGCCTTGAGCTGCGCTACCGCTTCGCGCACTACCGAGCGGCTGACGTTCAGTTGTTCAGCCAGTTGCTGTTCAGTGGGCAGGCGCGCTTCGGCGGCCAGGCGACCGGAATCGATTTCTGCACGGATGGCGCTGACAACCCGTTCGACCAGAGTGTCGGGGCGCTGGAGTTCTAGCATGGAAGCGATTGCCTAGTGGTCAGGTTGTCAGACAATGCCTGTAGCGGGTATGGGATGTCAATCGTTTCGATCAGGTGTGCGTTGCCAGGCATGGCCCTCGCACCGGTGAGCCGTCTCGCGCAGAGAAGCCACCGCTCCGCGGTTGGACGGCCGCGTCAGGCAGGCTTTCAGAGCTCGCTGACGAAGGTCCCTGTCCCCTCCAGAATGTTGCGCAAGGTCAGTTCGACCTCTTCCAGGTCAGTCCCTGCCGATGTCAGCACGATCTCCAGCGTTTCGTCACCCTTCAACGCATCTCGATCCCCGGCCGCCACTTCGATCAGCAGGCGCTTTGCGCTCAGGGTCACCTTCAGGCCATCGAGCGTCGACGGTTCATCGTCCAGGGTCAGGTCCACGGTGTCCTCATCCGGGTAGCGGGTGAGCAGGAACATCTGCCCCTTGTCGCTGTGGCAGCACAAGGTCGCCATGTTGTCTTCCTCGTCATCGCAAGGGGTGGCGAACAGCAGGGCGGTGTTGATTTGCATGAAGGCGGCTCGGGTCAATGGAAACGAAAGTGAATTCTGACAGCCTTGGGGGCATCGATAAACGTAAAGTTTCCCCCCTTGACCGAAATTGTCGCAGCGCTGCAAGCGGTAATGACCGATCAGTCGTTAAGCTTCCGCGAGCCCTGAACATTACCGTCCGGCTTGCCACGGGTTGGCTATCGTTGATCCGTGATCGTCGGATGTACGCGACGCTTCAATTATTACAAAGCCCAAGCGGAGTACCACAGATGGCGTTCTTCACCGCAGCCAGCAAAGCCGACTTCCAGCATCAACTGCAAGCGGCCCTGGCGCAGCACATCAGCGAGCAGTCACTGCCACAAGTGGCGCTGTTCGCCGAACAGTTCTTCGGCATCATTTCCATGGACGAGCTCACCCAGCGCAGGCTGTCGGACCTGGCCGGCTGTACCCTTTCCGCCTGGCGCATCATCGAGCGCTTCGACCCCGCGCATCCGCAGGTGCGGGTGTACAACCCCGATTACGAGCGCAATGGCTGGCAGTCGACCCACACCGTGGTCGAGGTGCTGCACGATGACCTGCCGTTCTTGGTGGATTCGGTACGTACCGAGCTCAACCGCCGCGGCTATAGCATTCACACGCTGCAGACCACGGTGCTGAGCGTGCGTCGTGACGCCAAGGGCAATCTGCTCGAACTGTTGCCCAAGGGTACCCAGGGCGAGGGTGTGTGCCATGAATCGCTGATGTACCTGGAGATCGACCGCTGCGCCAACGCTGCCGAATTGACGGTGCTCACCCGCGAAATCGAGCAGGTGCTGGCCGAGGTGCGGGTGGCGGTGGCCGATTTCGAGCCGATGAAAGCCAAGCTGCAGGAAGTCATGGCGCAGGTGGAGCAAACCGCGTTTGCGCCAGCGCACCACGAAAAGGGTGAGGTCAAGGCGTTCCTCGAGTGGCTGCTGGACAACCACTTCACCTTCCTCGGTTATGAAGAATTCACCGTGCAGGCCGACAGCGCCGGCGGCCAGATGGTCTACGACGAGCAGTCGTTCCTGGGCTTGCCGCGCCGCTTGCGTGTGGGCCTGACGCCTGAAGAGCTGCGTATCGAAGACTACGCGGTGGCTTACCTTGCAGAGCCGCTGCTGTTGTCGTTCGCCAAGGCTGCACTGCCCAGCCGGGTCCACCGCCCGGCCTACCCGGATTACGTCTCGATCCGCCAGCTGGACGCCGATGGCAAGGTGCTCAAGGAACACCGCTTCATGGGCCTTTACACCTCGTCGGTGTACGGCGAGAGCGTGCACGCCATTCCATACATCCGGGTCAAGGTCGCCGAGGTCGAGCGCCGCTCCGGCTTCGACGCCAAGGCACACCTGGGCAAGGAACTGGCCCAGGTACTCGAAGTGCTGCCACGCGACGATCTGTTCCAGACCCCGGTCGACGAGCTGTTCAGCACGGTGATGTCGATCGTGCAGATCCAGGAGCGCAACAAGATCCGTGTGTTCCTGCGCAAGGACCCGTACGGGCGCTTCTGCTACTGCCTGGCCTACGTGCCACGGGAAATCTACTCCACCGAAGTGCGGCAGAAGATCCAGCAGGTGCTGATGGAGCGCCTGAAGGCCAGCGACTGCGAGTTCTGGACGTTCTTCTCCGAATCGGTGCTGGCACGCGTGCAGCTGATTTTGCGCGTCGATCCGAAGAACCGTATCGCCATCGACCCGCAGCAACTGGAAAACGAAGTGATCCAGGCCTGCCGCTCGTGGCATGACGACTACGCCGCGCTGGTGGTGGAGAACTTCGGTGAAGCCCAGGGCACCAATATTCTCGCCGATTTCCCCAAAGGTTTCCCGGCCGGCTACCGTGAGCGCTTTGCCGCCCATTCTGCGGTGGTCGACCTGCAACATGTGCTGGCCCTGTCCGAAAGCAAGCCGCTGGCGATGAGCTTCTACCAGCCGCTGACGCGTCTGGGCGAACGCTTGCTGCACTGCAAGCTGTACCACGCGGACACGCCATTGGCGTTGTCGGACGTGCTGCCGATCCTGGAAAACCTTGGCCTGCGTGTGCTGGGCGAGTTCCCCTATCGCTTGCGCCACGCCAGTGGTCGTGAATACTGGATCCACGATTTCGCCTTCACTTACAGCGAAGGCTTGAGCCTGGACATCCAGCAACTCAACGACGTGCTCCAGGACGCGTTCATCCATATCGTCCAGGGCGATGCCGAGAATGACGCGTTCAACCGCCTGGTGCTCACCGCCGGCCTGCCATGGCGCGACGTGGCGCTGCTGCGCGCCTATGCCCGCTACCTCAAGCAGATCCGCCTGGGCTTCGACCTTGGCTACATCGCCAGCACGCTGAACAACCACACCGACATCGCCCGTGAGCTGACCCGGTTGTTCAAGACCCGCTTCTACCTGGCGCGCAAGCTCACTGCCGATGACCTGGACGACAAGCAGCAACGCCTGGAACAAGCCATCCTCAGCGCCCTGGACGATGTCCAAGTGCTCAACGAGGACCGCATCCTGCGCCGCTACCTGGACCTGATCAAGGCCACCCTGCGCACCAACTTCTACCAGCCTGATGCCAACGGCCAGAGCAAGTCGTACTTCAGCTTCAAGTTCAACCCCAAGCTGATCCCCGAGCTGCCCAAACCGGTACCCAAGTTCGAGATCTTCGTCTATTCGCCAAGGGTCGAGGGTGTGCACCTGCGCTTCGGCAATGTGGCACGCGGTGGCCTGCGCTGGTCGGACCGTGAAGAGGACTTCCGTACCGAGGTGCTTGGGCTGGTCAAAGCCCAGCAGGTGAAGAACTCGGTGATCGTGCCCGTCGGTGCCAAGGGCGGCTTCCTGCCACGGCGTTTGCCGCTGGGCGGCACGCGTGACGAAATCGCCGCCGAAGGCGTGGCCTGCTACCGCATATTCATCTCGGGCCTGCTCGACATTACCGACAACCTCAAGGACGGCGGCGTGGTGCCACCGGCCAACGTGGTGCGTCACGATGACGATGACCCGTACCTGGTGGTGGCGGCCGACAAGGGCACCGCGACCTTCTCCGACATCGCCAACGGCATCGCCATCGATTACGGCTTCTGGCTGGGCGATGCCTTCGCCTCGGGTGGCTCTGCCGGCTACGACCACAAGAAGATGGGCATTACCGCCCGTGGTGCCTGGGTGGGCGTGCAGCGCCACTTCCGCGAGCGCGGCATCAATGTGCAGCAGGACCCGATCACCGTCATCGGCGTCGGTGACATGGCCGGTGACGTGTTCGGCAACGGCCTGCTGATGTCCGACAAGCTGCAACTGGTAGCGGCGTTCAACCACCTGCACATCTTCATCGACCCGAACCCGGACCCGGCCAGCAGCTTCGCCGAGCGCCAGCGGCTGTTCGACTTGCCGCGTTCGGCCTGGAGCGATTACGACACCAGCATCATGTCCGAAGGCGGCGGGATCTTCCCGCGCAGTGCCAAGAGCATCGCCATCACGCCGCAAATGAAGGAACGCTTCGCCATCGAGGCCGACCGGCTGACACCGACCGAGCTGCTGCATGCATTGCTCAAGGCACCGGTAGACCTGCTGTGGAACGGGGGCATCGGTACCTACGTCAAGGCCAGCAGCGAAAGCCACGCCGATGTCGGCGACAAGGCCAATGACGCGTTGCGGGTCAACGGCAACGAACTGCGCTGCAAGGTGGTGGGCGAGGGCGGCAACCTCGGCATGACCCAGCTCGGCCGTGTCGAGTTCGGCCTCAACGGCGGTGCCACCAATACCGACTTCATCGACAACGCCGGTGGGGTGGACTGCTCCGACCACGAGGTCAACATCAAGATCCTGCTCAACGAAGTGGTGCAGGGTGGCGACATGACCGAGAAGCAGCGCAACCAGCTGCTTGGCAGCATGACCGATGAAGTGGGCGGGCTGGTGCTTGGCAACAACTACAAGCAGACCCAGGCGCTTTCGTTGGCGGCGCGTCGCGCCCGCGAGCGGATCGCCGAGTACAAGCGCCTGATGGCCGACCTCGAGAGCCGTGGCAAGCTGGACCGTGCCATCGAGTTCCTGCCGACCGAGGAGCAGTTGGCCGATCGCCTGGCGGCCGGCCAGGGCCTGACCCGTGCCGAGCTGTCAGTGCTGATTTCCTACAGCAAGATCGACCTCAAGGAGCAGTTGCTCAAGTCGCTGGTGCCGGACGATGACTACCTGACCCGCGACATGGAAACCGCCTTCCCGCCGTCGCTGGTCAGCAAGTTCGGCGAAGCCATGCGCCGCCACCGCCTCAAGCGCGAGATCGTCAGTACCCAGATCGCCAACGACCTGGTCAACAACATGGGCATCACCTTCGTCCAGCGGCTGAAAGAGTCGACCGGCATGAGCCCGGCCAATGTTGCCGGGGCCTATGTGATCGTGCGTGACATCTTCCATCTGCCGCACTGGTTCCGCCAGATAGAGGCGTTGGACTACCAGGTGCCGGCGGAAATCCAGCTGACCCTGATGGACGAGCTGATGCGTCTGGGGCGCCGCGCGACCCGCTGGTTCCTGCGCAGCCGGCGCAACGAGCAGGATGCCGGGCGCGACACCGCGCACTTCGGGCCGAAAATCGCCCAGTTGGGGCTCAAGCTCGACGAACTGCTGGAGGGCCCGACCCGCGAACGCTGGATGGTCCGCTATCAGAGCTTCGTCGATGCCGGCGTGCCGGAGTTGCTCGCACGCATGGTGGCAGGCACCAGCCACCTGTACACGTTGCTGCCGATCATCGAGGCGGCAGACGTGACCGGGCATGAGCCGGCCCAGGTGGCCAAGGCGTTCTTCGCCGTGGGCAGTGCGCTGGACTTGACCTGGTACTTGCAGGAAATCAGCAACCTGCCGGTGGAGAACAACTGGCAGGCCCTGGCCCGCGAGGCGTTCCGCGACGATATCGACCTGCAGCAACGGGCCATCACCATCTCGGTGCTGCAGATGGTCGATGCCCCGCAAGACATGGATGCCCGCGTGGCGCTGTGGGCCGAGCAACATCGGGTAATGGTCGAGCGCTGGCGTGCCATGCTCGACGACCTGCGCAATGCGACGGGTACCGACTATGCGATGTACGCGGTGGCCAACCGCGAGCTGGTCGACCTGGCGATGAGCGGGCAGGCGGTGGCGGTGCCGTCCTGATCGGACAGCTGAAATGAAAAAGCCCCGGCAGTGATGCCGGGGCTTTTTCATGCTGGCGCCCGCCTTACGGATGATCGGCCCCCAGGTAGGAGCAGCCTTGTGTCGCGAAAGGGTCGCGTAGCGGCCCCGGCAATATCAGCCTGATGCATGAATTGCGGGGGCGCTGCGCACCCCTTTCGCGACACAAGGCCGCTCCTACGGGGCCGCGTGTTATTTGAACCGCCGCTCCACGCCTTTTTCCACCAGGATTTTTGCCGATATCTCCTCCACCGAAAAATGCGTGGAGTTGATGTTGGGGATGTTCTCCCGCCGGAACAGGCTCTCGACCTCGCGTACCTCGAACTCGCACTGGGCAAAACTCGAATACCGGCTGTTGGGCTTGCGCTCGTGGCGGATGGCGGTCAGGCGGTCGGGGTCGATGGTCAGGCCGAACAGCTTGTTGTGATGCTTCTTGAGCACCGCCGGCAGCTGCAGGCGCTCCATGTCGTCTTCGGTGAGCGGGTAGTTGGCCGCGCGAATGCCGAACTGCATCGCCATGTACAGGCAGGTCGGGGTCTTGCCGCAACGCGATACGCCGACCAGGATCAGGTCGGCCTTGTCGTAATAATGGGTGCGCGCGCCGTCGTCGTTGTCGAGCGCGAAATTCACCGCCTCGATGCGCTCCATGTAGTTGGAATTACCGCCAATGGAGTGGGACTTGCCGACGGAATACGACGAATGGGCAGTCAATTCCTGCTCGAGCGGGGATAAAAACGTCGAAAAGATGTCGATCATGAAGCCGTTCGACGTCGCCAGGATCTCGCGGATGTCCTGATTGACGATGGTGTCGAAGATGATCGGGCGCATGCCGTCGCGCTCGGCGGCGGCATTGATTTGCTGCACCATCGTGCGCGCCTTGTCCGGCGTGTCGATGTACGGACGGGTGAATTTGTTGAATGGAATGCTATCGAATTGCGCGAGCAGGCTTTGGCCCAGGGTTTCGGCAGTGATGCCGGTGCCATCGGAGATGAAGAACGCGGTTCGTTTCATTTGCGATCTGGGCCTTAAGCTGATGACGTTTCTTGGATATGATAAGTTCGGTTTGCCGAATGCGGCTGTCGGCATTCTCACTTATTTTCCAGGTACAGGCCACAAGCGTCCGGCCCAGTCAAAAGGCAGGCGGGCGCCCTTGAGCTTTTCCAATACAGTTAGTGGAGAGATCACCTTGGTAGAGTACGTAGTTTCCCTCGATAAGCTCGGCGTCCATGATGTGGAGCATGTGGGGGGCAAGAACGCATCCCTGGGCGAGATGATCAGTAACCTCGCCGGTGCCGGCGTGTCGGTGCCGGGCGGCTTTGCCACTACGGCTCAGGCGTACCGTGATTTTCTCGAGCAAAGCGGGCTGAACGACCGCATTCACGCCGCGCTCGACGCGCTGGATGTCGATGACATCAATGCCCTGACCAAGACCGGCGCGCAGATTCGCCAGTGGGTCATGGAGGCCGAGTTCCCGGCTCGACTGGATTCGGAAATCCGTACGGCCTTCGCCGAGATGGCCGCTGGCAACGACAACATGGCCGTCGCCGTGCGTTCCTCGGCCACCGCTGAAGACCTGCCGGATGCCTCTTTTGCCGGCCAGCAGGAAACCTTCCTCAACATCCGTGGCGTCGATAACGTGATCCGCGCGGCCAAGGAAGTGTTCGCCTCGCTGTTCAACGACCGCGCCATCGCCTACCGCGTGCACCAGGGCTTCGACCACAAGCTGGTGGCCCTGTCGGCCGGCGTGCAGCGCATGGTCCGCTCTGAAACCGGCACCGCCGGTGTCATGTTCACCCTCGACACCGAGTCGGGTTTCCGCGATGTGGTATTCATTACCGGCGCCTACGGCCTGGGCGAAACCGTGGTGCAGGGTGCGGTCAACCCTGACGAGTTCTACGTACACAAAAACACCCTGCAGGCCGGCCGCCCGGCCATCCTGCGCCGCAACCTGGGCAGCAAGGCGATCAAGATGATCTACGGCGACGAGGCCAAGGCCGGTCGCTCGGTCAAGACCGTCGAAGTCGACCGTGCCGAACGTGCGCGCTTCTGCCTGACCGACGCCGAGGTCAGCGAGCTGGCCAAGCAGGCCATGATCATCGAGCAGCACTACCAGCGCCCGATGGACATCGAATGGGCCAAGGACGGTGACGACGGCAAGCTCTACATCGTGCAGGCCCGCCCTGAAACCGTGAAAAGCCGCGCCAGCGCCAATGTCATGGAGCGTTACCTGCTCAAGGAGAAGGGCACCGTACTGGTTGAAGGCCGTGCGATCGGCCAGCGCATCGGCGCGGGCAAGGTCCGCGTGATCAAGGACGTGTCCGAGATGGACAAGGTGCAGCCGGGCGACGTGCTGGTCTCCGACATGACAGACCCGGACTGGGAGCCGGTGATGAAGCGCGCCAGCGCCATCGTCACCAACCGCGGTGGGCGTACCTGCCACGCGGCGATCATCGCCCGCGAGCTGGGTATTCCGGCAGTGGTAGGTTGTGGCAACGCCACCCAGCTGCTCAAGGATGGCCAGGGCGTGACCGTGTCCTGCGCCGAAGGCGATACCGGCTTCATTTTTGAAGGTGAACTGGGCTTTGACGTCAAGCAGAACTCGGTCGATGCCATGCCCGACCTGCCGTTCAAGATCATGATGAACGTCGGCAACCCGGACCGCGCCTTCGATTTCGCCCAGTTGCCCAACGCCGGTGTCGGCCTGGCGCGCCTTGAGTTCATCATCAACCGCATGATCGGCGTGCACCCCAAGGCGCTGCTGAACTACGCCGGCCTGCCGCCGGAGCTCAAAGAAAGCGTCGACAAGCGCATCGCCGGTTACAACGACCCGGTCGGCTTCTATGTCGAGAAGCTGGTCGAGGGCATCAGCACCCTGGCGGCGGCCTTCTACCCGAAAAAGGTCATCGTGCGCCTGTCGGACTTCAAGTCCAACGAGTACGCCAACCTGATCGGCGGCAAACTGTACGAGCCGGAAGAAGAAAACCCGATGCTGGGCTTCCGCGGTGCTTCGCGCTATATCAGCGAGTCGTTCCGTGACTGCTTCGAGCTCGAATGCCGTGCACTGAAGCGCGTGCGTAACGAGATGGGCCTGACCAACGTCGAGATCATGGTGCCGTTCGTGCGCACCTTGGGCGAAGCCAGCCAGGTGGTCGACCTGCTGGCCGAAAACGGCCTGGCCCGTGGCGACAATGGCCTGCGCGTGATCATGATGTGCGAGCTGCCGTCCAACGCCATCCTGGCTGAAGAATTCCTCGAGTACTTCGACGGCTTCTCCATCGGTTCCAACGACCTCACCCAGCTGACCCTGGGCCTGGATCGCGACTCGGGTATCATCGCCCACCTGTTCGACGAGCGTAACCCGGCGGTGAAGAAGCTGTTGGCCAATGCCATCCAGGCGTGCAACAAGGCTGGCAAGTACATCGGTATTTGCGGCCAGGGCCCGTCGGACCACCCGGACCTCGCCAAGTGGCTGATGGAGCAAGGCATCGAAAGCGTGTCGCTGAACCCCGACTCGGTACTCGAGACCTGGTTCTTCCTGGCCGAGGGCCAGGGCGCGGTCTGATAGATGAAATGCGGGGGCGCGTCTGGCGTGCCCCCGCCTGGTTTTTTCCAGGGCGAGTTCCAGTGATGGATCCCGCCCTTTTTTGTGCATCAAGCAACCTTATGCAAAGCAGCAGTGTTCTATTCCCAGTGGCCTTGCTCAGTGCCGAGCGCCGCGGTGATCTCAGTGAAGACGTCTACCGGATCAAGGCCGGCAACAGCCCTGACCCCAGCGTCGAACTGGCCGTGACCCGCCTGGGGCTGGCCGACCAGGGTGGCGCCCAAGGCGTGCCGGTTATTCTCCTGCATGGCAGTTTCTCCAATCGGCGTTTCTGGTATTCGCCCAAGGGCATTGGCCTGGGGGCTTACCTGGCACGTGCGGGCTTCGATGTCTGGATCCCGGAAATGCGTGGCCACGGGTTGTCGCCGCGCAACCACAAGTGGCGGCACAACCGGGTCGCTGACTATGCCCGCTATGACTTGCCGCTGATCGCGGCCTTCGTTGAAGAACAGTCCGGTTCAGCCCCCCACTGGATAGGCCATTCGCTTGGCGGTACCACCTTGGCGGCAGCGCTTGGCGGTGGTTTTCTGCAGTCCGGGCAGGTCGCCAGTGCCGCGTTTTTCGGTACCCAGATCAGCCGGGTGTACTGGCCGTTGAAGGTGCCACCCCTGACCTGGGGCGCAAAGCTGCTGCTCAGGCGTTGGGGGCAGATTTCCGGCCCGCGCTTCAAGCGCGGGCCTGAGGACGAGCCGATAGGCCTGGCGCTGGAAAGCATGCGTTGGCATGGCCTGTTTGGCCGTTTTGGTGACGAGGACAGTGACTGGTGGGCGGGGCTTGCCGAGGTGGATGTGCCGGTGCTGGCAGTGGCTGGCGCGGGAGACTTCCAGGACCCGGTGTGGGCTTGTCGCAAGCTGTTCGATCAGTTGGGTGGCGAGCGCAAGCAGTTCCTCAGGCTGGGACGCGAGGAAGGCTTCGAGGCGTTCGGGCATGTCGACATGCTGGTGAGCAAGGCGGCGCAGGCGCAGGTGTGGCCATTGGTGCAACGCTGGTTGCGCCAGCCGTTGCTGCCGGTGCATGGGGCGACCGTGGTTGCGGAGCCAGTCACGGTCAGCTGATTTTCTGCTGGGTGTCGTGGCCCGCTTGGGCTACGACAGGCGAAATACAGATGACCGAGCAGTCCCGGATGACTGCGACTGCCTCCCCGGTGTAGCCTTGGCAGACACCCGCTTTCGTTGTGACTGACAGGAGCTTCCCATGCAGCATTACGTAACGCCCGACCTGTGCGACGCCTACCCGGACCTGGTCCAGGTGCTGGAACCGATGTTCAGCAACTTCGGTGGCCGCGATTCATTTGGTGGCCAGATCGTTACCATCAAGTGCTTCGAGGACAACTCGCGGGTCAAAGAGCAGGTTGAGCTCGACGGCAAGGGCAAGGTTCTGGTGGTCGATGGCGGTGGTTCGCTGCGCTGTGCATTGCTCGGTGACATGCTTGCCGAAAAGGCTGCCAAGAACGGCTGGGAAGGCCTGGTGATCTATGGCTGCGTGCGTGACGTCGATGTGCTGATCCAGACCAGCGTCGGTGTGCAGGCGCTGGCCAGCCATCCGATGAAGACCGACAAGCGCGGTATCGGCGACCTCAATGTGGCTGTGACCTTCGCCGGCGTGACGTTCCGCCCTGGCGAGTATGTGTATGCCGACAACAATGGTGTGATCGTCTCGCCAAGCCCGCTGGAAATGCCGCAGTGATGCGCCGCACGCGCTGATGGAGCTTTGATGTTCGAGGAAGACAACGCGCAGTGGGGGCTGGTGCACGCCCTGGTGCTCGATGGTAAAGGCGGTGCGCGCTCGATCCCCCGGACCGAGCTGGACGATCTGCAGTTGCAGCCACAGCAAAGCCTGTGGCTGCACTGGGATCGCAGTCATCCCCAGACCCGTACCTGGCTGCAGCAAGAGAGCGGCCTGAGTGAGTTCGCCTGCGACCTGCTGCTGGAGGAAAACACCCGTCCGCGCCTGTTGCCGCTGGCCGATGAACAGCTGCTGTTGTTCTTGCGTGGGGTGAACCTCAACCCGGGCGCCGAGCCTGAAGACATGGTATCGGTACGTATTTTCGCCCAGGCGCGGCGGGTCATTTCGCTGCGCTTGCGGCCTTTGCGCGCCAGTGACGAAATTCTCCGTCTGCTGGACGAGGGCAGGGGGCCCAGATCGGCGTCCGAGTTGCTGCTGCTGATGGGCGAATTGCTCACCGAGAAAGTGCAGGGTTTGGTCAACGATCTGTCGGAGCTGGTCGATCTGGAGGAAGAAAAGGTTGAATCCGACGAACGGTACAGCCCTGAGCACGGCAGCTTGCAGCAGATTCGTCGCCGAGCCGCCGGCCTGCGGCGTTTTCTCGCCCCGCAGCGGGAGATCTATGCCCAGCTGTCGCGCAGCCGCTGGAGCTGGTTCGCCGATGCGGACGCAGACTACTGGAACGAGCTGAACAACAGCCTGATCCGCTACCTGGAAGAGCTGGAGCTGGCCCGTGAGCGGGCCGCGCTGGTGCTGGAAAGCGAGGACCGGCGGCGCAGCGAGCGGATGAACCGGACCATGTACCGCTTCGGCATCATCACCTGCATTTTCCTGCCCATGAGCTTCGTCACCGGGTTGCTGGGGATCAATGTCGGCGGCATTCCGGGGGCGGAAAACCCCTATGGTTTCCTGTTTGCCTGTATCGTCGTGCTCGGGCTTGCGGTGGGGCAGTGGTGGCTGTTCCGACGGCTGCGGTGGGTTTGAATGCTTATTGGAATTCACCGGCCCTGTCGCTGGCAAGCCGGCCGCAACATGAGCCGAAGTGTGACCCGGTGTCTGTCGCTCTCGTCTCTGACTGACATTGCGCGAGGTGCACATGCACGATCCGTTTGAACAATCCCTGCGTGACCTGCTCAACGCGTCGCCGTCCGGTGAGGACCGTGACGACGCTGCGTGCCTGGGTCGCGTGCTGAAAACCGCCAACCGCCAGGTTGGCGCCGGTGACCTGTTCAGCCTGCTTGGCCGCTGGAGCCAGGCGCTGCTGATCGCCGTGAACAATGGCTCGGCGCATGTCGCGCCGGTGCGCCGCACTTCTGCCCGTAACGCTGCCGACGGCAGCAAAGCTGATAAGGCCGATTGAATATGGAACTCGATCTCTGGACCCAGAGCCTGGTCACTGCCATGACCGCCCTATGGACCAAGGTGGCGAACTTCATCCCCAACCTGTTCGGCGCGCTGGTCGTGGTGCTGCTCGGTTTCGTGGTGGCCAAGCTGCTCGATACGCTGTTGTCCAAGCTGCTGGCCAAGTTTGGTCTGGATCGCCTGATGGCCGGTACCGGCTTGACCAAAATGCTCAGCCGTGGCGGCATTCAGGTGCCGATCTCGACCTTGATCGGCAAGATCGTCTACTGGTTCGTACTGCTGATTTTCCTGGTCTCTGCTGCCGAATCGCTAGGCCTCGAGCGCGTCTCCGCAACCCTCGACATGCTTGCCCTCTACCTGCCAAAGGTATTTGGTGCGGCCTTGGTGTTGCTGGTTGGCGTGCTGCTGGCGCAAGTGGCCAACGGCCTGGTGCGTGGCGCTGCCGAAGGTATCGGCCTTGAGTATTCCGCAGGCCTTGGGCGCATTACCCAAGGCCTGGTGATCATCATCAGTATTTCGGTGGCGATCAGCCAGCTCGAGGTCAAGACCGACCTGCTCAACCACGTGATCGTGATCGGGCTGATTACCGTTGGTCTGGCCGTTGCGCTTGCGATGGGGCTCGGCAGTCGGGAAATCGCTGGGCAGATTCTGGCCGGTATCTATGTGCGTGAGCTTTACCAGGTCGGCCAGCAGGTGCGGATTGGAGAGGTCGAGGGGCAGATCGAGGAGATCGGCACGGTAAAGACGACGTTGCTGACCGATGATGGCGAACTGGTGTCGTTGTCTAATCGTGTGCTGCTCGAGCAACGCGTCAATAGCCGCTAATTGTCCAAAAGCTGTTAATGTATGCCGCCGCAGAAATCCGCCCACGTGGCCGAGCGGCGACATTGACCTGACTGTCGGCCAGATCCGTTTTGAATAAAGTTCATTCGCCGCCCATGCGTTACGACCCGCGCGAGCTCACCGACGAGGAGTTGGTGGCGCGTTCGCATGAGGAGCTGTATCACGTTACCCGCGCCTATGAAGAGCTCATGCGGCGCTACCAGCGGACCCTGTTCAACGTGTGCGCGCGTTATCTGGGGAACGACCGGGATGCTGACGATGTCTGTCAGGAGGTGATGCTCAAGGTGCTTTACGGTCTGAAGAACTTCGAGGGTAAATCCAAGTTCAAGACCTGGCTCTACAGCATTACCTATAACGAGTGCATTACCCAGTACCGCAAGGAGCGCCGCAAACGTCGGTTGATGGATGCCTTGAGTCTTGACCCTGTTGAAGAGGCGTCTGAAGACAAGGCACCCAAACCCGAAGAAAAGGGTGGCCTGGACAAGTGGCTTGTGTATGTGAACCCGATCGACCGGGAAATTCTGGTGCTGCGATTTGTTGCGGAACTGGAATTTCAGGAGATCGCGGATATCATGCACATGGGTCTGAGCGCAACGAAAATGCGCTACAAGCGCGCGCTGGACAAGCTTAGAGAGAAATTTGCAGGTATGGATGAAACTTAGCCCCTTGCGAATATCTCTAACGAATCGGCAAGTTCTGCTAGACTTGCCGTCGAGTTGTCCGCCGGATTTTGGTGGGACTGCTTAACTATCACCAGATGGGGATTTAACGGATGAAATTGAAAAACACCTTGGGCTTGGCCATTGGCTCGCTCGTTGCTGCTACTTCGTTCGGCGTTCTGGCACAAGGCCAAGGCGCTGTCGAAATCGAAGGCAACGTGACCAAGCAGTACTACGACAGCGAGCGTAACTTCCAGAACGACGGCACCAACCCTGGTGTTCGCCTCGGTTACTTCCTGACCGACGACGTCTCCCTGGACCTGGGCTACAACGAGACCCACAACGCTCGTGGCGAAGTCTTCAACAAAGACATCAAAGGTTCCAAAGCCAAGCTCGACGCTACCTACCACTTCGGTACCGTAGGCGACGCGCTGCGTCCGTACGTTTCCGCTGGTTTCGCTCACGAGAGCCTGGGCCAGGCCACTCGTAGCGGCCGTGACCACTCCACCTTCGCCAACGTTGGCGCTGGCGCCAAGTGGTACATCACCGACATGTTCTTCGCCCGTGCCGGCGTAGAAGCCATGTACAACATCGACAACGGCAACACCGAGTGGGGCCCGACCGTTGGTGTGGGTCTGAACTTCGGTGGCAGCGGTGGCAAAGTTGCCCCGGCTCCTGCTCCAGTTGCTGAAGTCTGCTCCGACAGCGACAACGATGGCGTTTGCGACAACGTCGACAAGTGCCCAGACACCCCAGCCAACGTTACCGTTGACGCTGATGGCTGCCCGGCTGTTGCCGAAGTCGTTCGCGTTGAGCTGGACGTCAAGTTCGACTTCGACAAGTCGGTCGTCAAGCCTAACAGCTACGGCGACATCAAGAACCTGGCTGACTTCATGAAGCAGTACCCACAGACCACCACCGTGGTTGAAGGTCACACTGACTCCGTGGGCCCAGACGCTTACAACCAGAAGCTGTCCGAGCGTCGTGCCAACGCCGTCAAAGACGTGCTGACCCAGCAGTACGGTGTTGAGTCGACTCGTGTTGACTCGGTTGGCTACGGCGAAACCCGTCCGGTTGCCGACAACGCCACCGAAGAAGGCCGTGCTGTCAACCGTCGCGTTGAAGCTCAGGTAGAAGCCCAAGCCAAGTAATTGGTTGAAGCTTCACTGAAAAACCCGGCCTCGGCCGGGTTTTTCGTGTCTGGAGCATGTAGTTTCCAGGCAAGGCATTAAGCCGATGAACACCGCGTCATCCGGCTGCCGCCATCCGCTGATGGACCTCCAGGTTCCCTGCCACCTCGCCAATCACCAGGATTGCCGGGCTGCGCAAGCTGAACGCCCGCGCATCCTCCAGCATCCCCCGCAAGTCGCTGCGGCACTCGCGTTGCCCGGGCAGTGACGCATTCTCGATCATCGCCACCGGCATCCCCGGCGCCATGCCGCCGTCCAGCAAGCCCTGGCGAATCTGCTCCAGCCTCGCTACCCCCATGTACACCACCAGGGTCGTGCCACCCTGTGCCAGCGCCGTCCAGTTCAGCTCGCTGTCATCCTGGGTGTGCGCGGTCACCAGTGTCACGCCACGGCTGATCCCGCGTGAGGTAAGCGAAATGCCACACTGGGTCGCGCCTGCCAGGCCTGCAGTAATACCGTTTACCACCTCCACCTCGATGCCATGCCCTTGCAGCCACAAGGCCTCCTCACCGCCACGGCCAAAAATGCACGGGTCGCCGCCTTTGAGCCGCACAACGCAGCGGCCCTGCCGTGCGTGGCGCAGCATCAGGCGCTGAATGAACGCCTGGGGCGTGGAGCGGCAGCCACCCCGTTTGCCCACGGCGATCACCCGTGCCTGCGGGCAGTGTTCCAGCACGGCCGGGTTGACCAGGTCGTCGATCATCACTACATGGGCCTGTTGCAGCGCACGCACGGCTTTCAGGGTGAGCAGTTCGGGGTCACCAGGGCCGGCACCGACCAGCCAGACTTTCGCATTCATCAGGGTTTCCTCATCGGCAAGGCGTGCTCAGCCCTTGAACAGGCTGAGCAGCAGTATCAGGTTGAGCAGCAGGGACAGCAGGGCCAGGGTGCGCCAGACCTTCAGTGGCTCCCGTTCAAGCAGTGGGCGTGGATGGCTGTTGAGCGCCTGGCGGTCACCCCGTTCGAGCAGCAGCAACCACTGTTCAGCGGTTTCGAAGCGCTGCGCCGGGTCCGTGGCCACGGCTTGCTGCAGGTTGTGCTGCAGCCATTCCGGCAAGTCGGGGCGATAGCGCGCGGCATTGACCGATTGGCCAAAGCGCGGGCGCTGGAAAGCTTCGACCTCGCCATAGGGGTAATGCCCGGTCAACAGGTGGTAGAGCGTCACACCCACTGCGTAGAGGTCTTGGCGCGGGCTCGGCGGCTGGCCGTCGAAGGCTTCCGGGGCGATGTACGAAGGCGTGCCGGGGAGTTCGTGGCGCGGGTCCTCGGACAGCCCTGGGCAGTACGCCAGGCCGAAGTCCAGCAGGCGCAGTTGGCCGTCTTCGCCCAGGTGCAGGTTGTCGGGCTTGATGTCACGGTGCAGCAGGTTGCGTCGGTGCAGCACACCAACGGCCTGCAGTAACTGGCGGGCCACTTCCAGCCACTGTGCCAGTGGCAACGGGCCCTGCTCGGCCAGCTGGGCGGCCAGGGTTCGGCCGCTGTGCTCGCGCATCACGTAATACAGGTGCTGGCGCTGGCTGGCGGCGTGCAGTTCGGGGAAATGGCGGCCGGCTACGCGGCGCAGGAACCATTCCTCAAGCAACAGCGCCTGGGCAGCGCCCGGCTCTTGTTCGCGTTCCGCGGGCAAGGTTTTCAGTAGCCACGGCTGGCCCTGGCTGTCGCGCACGCGGTACAACAGCGATTGGCGGCTTTGTGCCAGGCGCGCCTCGATCTGCCAGCCATCGATTGCCTGGCCTTCGCGCAGTTCGCGGGGTAAGGGCCATTGCTGCAGTTGAACCAGGGTATCGCCAAGGTTGGCCGTGCCCACGCGCTCGACCCGTACCAGCAGGGCGCTGGCATTGTCCTGGCTGCCATTGTGGTGGGCGCTGGCGACCAGTGTATCGGCGGCCAGTTGCAGGTCGGGCTGCTCGCGCAGTACGGCCTGGATGTGCTGGTCACCCAGGCTGGCCCAGACGCCGTCACTGAGCAACAGGTAGCACTCGCCGGGCTGCAGCTCACCGTCCAGGTAGTCCACCAGCAGGTGCTGGTCCAGGCCCAGTGCGCGTTTGAGCACATGCTGCATGCCGGGTTGGTCCCACACATGGTCTTCACTCAGGCACTGCAGGCGGCCGTCGTGCCAGCGATAGGCGCGGCAGTCGCCGACGTGTGCCAGGGTGAAGCGGCGTCCGCGCAGCACCAGCGCGCTGAGCGTGGTCAGGAGCGGCTGGCTGCCCTGAGCGCGCAGCCAGCGGTTCTGTGCCGACAGCAGGCGGTCCAGTGCCTGCGCCACGCCCCAGGTGGCGGGGGTGGCGTAGTAATCCATGGCCAGGGCCTGCAAGCTGGCACGTGCTGCAAGGCCGCCGTCAGCACATTGGCTGACGCCGTCGGCAAGGGCGAACAGGTAACCCTTGCTGGCGGCAAGCTCCGGCGCCGGGGTGACCAGGCGCAAGGCGTCCTGGTTCTCCTCGCGCGGCCCCGTGGCGCTGGCCTGGGCGAAACTCAGTTGCAGGCTCATCGGTTCGCCTCAGACCCGCGCCGCGGTGACCGCTGCAGAACCCCAGGTGGTGCGCCAGCGCTGCTTGACCCCGTGCAGTCCGAACCAGGCCAGCAGGCCCAGGCTGGCAAACAGCCACAGGCCCATCTGGTAGTCACCGGTGTGCTGCTTGATGGTGCCGAGCCCGGCTGCCAGCAGGAAGCCGCCGATGCCGCCGGCCATGCCGATCAGCCCGGTCATCACGCCGATCTCCTGGCGGAAGCGTTGGGGGACCAGCTGGAACACCGCACCGTTGCCCGCGCCCAGGCCGAGCATGGCGCTGACGAACAACGCCAGGGCCGCTGTGGCGCTGGGCAGGTTGAAGCCGACGGCAGCGATGCAGATGGCGGCCACGCTGTACATGCCAAGCAGGGTGCGGATACCGCCGAAACGGTCGGCCAGGGCGCCGCCCAGCGGGCGCATCAGGCTGCCGGCGAACACGCAGGCGGCGGTGTAGTAGCCTGCCGTGATCGGGCTGAGGCCGTACTGGTCGCTGAAATAGCCGGGCAGGGCGCTGGCCAGGCCGATGAAGCCGCCGAAGGTGACGCTGTAGAAGAACATGAACCACCAGCTGTCACGATCACCCAGCGCCTTGAGGTAGTCGGCCATGGCCTTTGGCTTGGGCCGTTGTGGTGCATTGCGCGCGAGCAGGGCGAACACCACGACCGTCACCAGCAGCGGGATCACGGCGAAACCGAACACGTTGTTCCAGCCAAAGCCTGCGGCCAGCACCGGGGCCAGCAACGCGGCGAAGACGGTGCCGGAGTTGCCCGCGCCAGCGATGCCCATCGCCTTGCCCTGGTGTTGCGGCGGATACCATTGCGAGGCCAGCGGCAGCGACACGGCGAACGAGGCGCCGGCAACACCGAGAAACACACCGAGCAGCAGGGCTTGCTCGTAGGTGTGCACGCCCAGGTACCAGGCACAGGCCAGGGCGACAATCACGATGACCTGGCCGATCAGCCCGGCGGTTTTCGGTGAGAGGCGGTCGACCAGCAGGCCCATGACAAAACGCAGCACGGCACCGGCGAGGATGGGTGTTGCGACCATCAGGCCCCGTTGCTGTGCACTCAGTTGCAGGTCGGTGGCGATCTGTACGGCCAGCGGGCCGAGCAGGTACCACACCATGAAGCTCAGGTCGAAATACAGGAACGCAGCGAACAGCGTGGGCACATGCCCGGATTTCCAGAAGCTGGTACTCATCGAACACCTCACTCGGCAATGCAACGGAAACGAAAAGACGCCGCTACCCGGTCCACTGGCATGGAGGGGTGAGCGACGTCTTTGTCGGGGTTTGTGGGCAACCGCCGTTGGCTACCGGTGCGATATCTTCAGCAAGAGCTGGGCCAACATTGTACGGTCGCCTGCTTACCCCAGCATCTCGTGCATGGCGATGATCTGCTCAGCCACCTGGATCAGCTTCTGCTGGCGGCTCATGGCCTGCCGGCGCATCAGGGTGTACGCCTGTTCTTCGTTGCAGTCTTTCATTTTCATCAGCAGGCCTTTGGCCTGCTCGATGCGCTTGCGCTCGGCCAGTTGCTGGTCGCGGGCCTGCAGCTGGGCCTTGAGCGCCTGGTCGCTCTCGAAGCGGGCCATGGCCACGTCCAGGATTGGCTGCAAGCGGGCGGCGTGGATGCCCTCGACGATGTACGCGCTGACCCCGGCCTGGATCGCCTGGCGCATCACCCCGGGGTCATGCTCGTCGGTGAACAGCACGATCGGCCGCGGCTGGTCGCGGCTCACCATCACCACCTGTTCCATCACGTCACGGTCGGGTGAGTCGGTATCGATCAACACCACGTCCGGGTGCACCATCTCGACGCAGGCGGGCAGGTCGATGGTCAGGTCTGGCGCCTCGATCACCTCGAAGCCGGCTTCGCGCAGTGCAGCCTTGAGGCGGCCGAGCTTGTTCTGGGTATCGTCGATCAGCAGGATGCGCAGCATGTTGGTGACCCTCACAGACCGATACGGGCATCGGGCGTATCGCCCAAGGCGTGCAGGCTGAAGCTGCGGGCGTAGCCGTATGGGTCGCTGCCATCCCAGCGGATACCGTCGATCAGCAGGCTGCTGCGCATGGGCGTGCCAGGGCAAGCCACGCCCAGCGCCTCGGCGGCTTCTTGGTAAAGCGCCAGCTGCTGGACCTGGCGCGCCACGCCGAGGTAGTCGGGATCATCGCGCAGCAGCCCCCAGCGACGGAACTGGGTCATGAACCACATGCCGTCGGACAGGTAAGGCACATTGGCCCGCCCCTGATCGAACAGGCGCAGGGCATGATGGTCCTGCCAGTGGTTGCCAAGGCCGTCCTGATACACCCCGAGCAGCCGCGGTTCGATGTTTTCAATGGGCGTATCCAGGTAGGCGCTGCCGCTGAGCAGTTGCGCGGTGCCGTGGCGATTTTCCTGGCTTTGTTCGATGAAGCGGCTGGCGGCGAGGATCGCTTTGACCAGCGCCCGGGCGCTGTTTGGGTACTGCTCGGCAAAGGTGCGGGCGCAGGCCAGGACCTTTTCCGGGTGGTCGGGCCAGATCGACTGGCTGGTAGCCAAGGTAAAGCCCTGGCCCTGCGCTACGGCGGCGCCTGCCCAGGGTTCGCCGACGCAGAAGCCATCGATCCGGCCAGCCTGGATGTGCGCCATCATTTGCGCCGGTGGCACCACCACGCTATTGACGTCGTGCAGGGGGTGAATGCCTTGGCTCGCCAGCCAGTAATACAGCCACATGGCATGGGTGCCAGTGGGGAATGTCTGGGCGAAGGTCAGTTTTGCACCCTGCTGGTGCACGTGACGTGCCAGTGCTTCAGGTGTGGTCACAGCCTTGCGCTGAAGGGCGGGGGAGAGGTTGATGGCCTGGGCATTCTGGTTCAGCCCCATGAGCACCGCCATGTCGCTGGCCGGCACCCCGCCGATGCCCAGGTGCACGGCATAGACCAGGCCATAGAGGCAATGAGCGGCATCCAGTTCACCGCTGGCCAGTTTGTCGCGCAGGCCGGCCCATGAGCCCTGGCGTTTGAGGTTGAGTGTCAGGCCGTGTTGCTGGGCGAAGCCCTGGGTGGCCGCTACCACAACCGAAGCACAATCGGTCAGGGCCATGAAACCGATATCGAGGCTGGGTTTTTCTGGCGCATCGCTGCCGTTGACCCATGCCAGGGGTGATGTATTCACGTAGATCCTCGCCTGTACTGAATAGGCTGTGTGCAGGCGATGTAGCAACGCATGTGCCAAGGCGCTGTCATGCCGGCCGCACGCTGGCTATAATCGCAACCTCACTCACCCCTGAGCCTTGCCCGCCCATGTATACCCTGGCCCGCCAGCTGCTGTTCAAGCTTTCCCCGGAAACCTCCCATGACCTGTCCCTGGACCTGATCGGCGCCGGTGGCCGCCTCGGGCTCAACGGCGCGCTGTGCAAGCAGCCGGCGGCATTGCCGGTGTCGGTGATGGGCTTGAACTTCGCCAATCCGGTCGGCCTGGCGGCAGGCCTGGACAAGAATGGCGCGGCCATCGATGGCTTTGCCCAGCTGGGCTTCGGTTTTGTCGAGATCGGCACCGTGACCCCGCGAGCGCAGCCGGGCAACCCGAAGCCGCGCTTGTTCCGCCTGCCAGAGGCCACGGCAATCATCAACCGCATGGGCTTCAACAACCTGGGCGTCGATCACTTGCTCGAGCGGGTGCGCGCCGCGCGTTATGACGGTGTGCTGGGCATCAACATCGGCAAGAACTTCGACACCCCGGTAGAGCGCGCGGTCGACGATTACCTGATCTGCCTGAACAAGGTCTATGGCCACGCCAGCTACATCACCGTGAACATCAGCTCGCCCAATACCCCAGGCCTTCGCAGCCTGCAGTTCGGCGATTCGCTCAAGCAGCTGCTCGATGCCCTGGCCGAGCGCCGCGAACAACTGGCCGGCGAGCATGGCAAGCGTGTGCCGCTGGCGATCAAGATCGCGCCGGACATGAGTGATGAAGAAACTGCGCTGGTGGCGGCAACGCTGATGGAATCGGGCATGGATGCGGTGATCGCTACCAACACCACCATGGGCCGTGAAGGTGTGGAAAACCTGCCGTATGGCGGGGAGGCGGGCGGCCTTTCCGGTGCACCGGTACTTGCAAAGAGCACCCATATCGTCAAGGTGCTGTCGGCCGAGCTGGGCGGCAAGATGCCGATTATTGCTGCTGGGGGTATCACCGAAGGCCGGCATGCCGCAGAGAAGATTGCCGCTGGCGCGAGCCTGGTGCAGATCTACTCAGGCTTCATCTATAAAGGGCCGGCGCTGATCCGTGAGGCAGTGGATGCGATCGCCGCAATGCCGCGGGCATGATCACGCAGGCATAAAAAAGGGCCCCGTCAAGGGGCCCCTGGGCCTTAGCCCGCCGCCCGGATGGGGCGTGCATGGTGACTCGAATTCAGTGTCCTCGTTCAGCCAACGGCGTGATTTTCGTTGAGTCTATGGATGCCAGCGGTGCCAGTCATTCCGTCCCAGTTATCACCGCGACCTTCACGCCAGCCGTTGATCCAGGCTTGGCGAACAGAAGGAAGATTGAAGGGGCAAAGTTCGCGGGATTTGCCGGTGACCCCATATTGGTAGCCACGTGAATATGCTCTTTCCAACGGATCACGCTTAAGTCTTCTCATAGGGTGTTGCCCTCACTTGTTGACTGTAATGTCCCGTCGGCCTCTCCGAGGCCGGGCAGAGTCTTTCTGCCGGTTTGCGCCCGCTGCCGGCGTGGCGGGCTGAAAGTGCCACTTCGTTGCGAAGCGGCCTGAGACCAGTTCTAACGAATGCGAGTCACCGAGGGAATGATCGATTTGTCATAAGCACGTAACGTTTCCAAGGGTGAAGGGATAAGTAAATAAATGCGACTCAACCTTGTTTGGCGTTGAGCCCGCTATGGCCGGGGTTTGCTGAACCTTGACGTCATTTCGCCAGCGTTGCGCTGCGATGAAAGAAATATTTGGTAATGCGACGAAGGGTCACATCGACCCTGAAGTCGACAGAAATTTTTTGTACTGCCTGATGATCTAAGCTGTCTCTGCCACTGGCGAGAGCAGATCGATCAGGCGGCCCGGCCCTTCAGCTGCTGCATACTGCGCAGATCAAGGCCACTCGGACGCTTGCTGGAAGGGCGTTCGGGCAAACATCGGCGGGGCGATGCGTCGCTTCGTCACTCAAATAGCCCAAGGCTCTGGAATACACATGTCGGACCGTTTCGAACTTTATCTCACCTGCCCCAAAGGCCTGGAAGGCCTGCTTGCCGAAGAGGCCAAGGGCCTGGGCCTTGACGATGTGCGCGAGCACACCTCGGCCATCCGCGGCGCGGCCGACATGGAAACCGCCTACCGCCTGTGCCTCTGGTCGCGTCTGGCCAACCGCGTGCTGCTGGTGCTCAAGCGCTTCAACATGAAAAATGCCGACGACCTTTACGATGGCGTGAACGCTGTCGACTGGGCCGATCACCTGGCGGCCGACGGTACCCTGGCGGTCGAGTTCAGCGGCCATGGCTCGGGCATCGACAACACCCACTTTGGCGCGCTGAAGGTCAAGGATGCCATCGTCGACAAACTGCGCAATCGTGAAGGTCTGCGCCCATCGGTAGAAAAAGTCGACCCGGACGTGCGTGTTCACCTGCGTCTGGACCGGGGCGAGGCGATTCTTTCGCTCGACCTCTCCGGCCACAGCCTGCACCAGCGCGGCTATCGCCTGCAGCAAGGTGCTGCGCCGCTCAAGGAAAACCTGGCCGCGGCGGTGCTGATCCGTGCCGGCTGGCCACGCATCGCCGCCGAGGGTGGCGCCCTGGCCGACCCGATGTGCGGTGTAGGCACCTTCCTGGTCGAAGCGGCGATGATCGCCGCCGATATGGCACCTAACCTCAAGCGCGAGCGCTGGGGCTTCAGCGCCTGGCTTGGCCATGTGCCGGCCACCTGGCGCAAGGTTCACGAAGAGGCTCAGGCCCGTGCACAGGCCGGCCTGGCCAAACCGCCGCTGTGGATTCGCGGCTACGAGGCAGACCCGCGGCTGATCCAGCCGGGGC
The DNA here is from genome assembly GCF_047456185.1 of Pseudomonas sp. BNK-30. Classification (NCBI taxonomy): domain Bacteria; kingdom Pseudomonadati; phylum Pseudomonadota; class Gammaproteobacteria; order Pseudomonadales; family Pseudomonadaceae; genus Pseudomonas; species Pseudomonas sp. BNK-30. The sequence continues at coordinate 2,992,709 of NZ_CP179904.1, read as the reverse complement.
GCAACAACGTCGAACGCGCAGGCCTGAGTGAGTGGGTCAAGATCTATCAGGGAGAAGTCGCCAGCTTCGAGCCGCGCCCGGATCAGAACCAGAAGGGCCTGGTCATCAGCAACCCGCCCTACGGCGAACGCCTGGGTGACGAAGCCAGCTTGCTGTACCTCTACCAGAACCTCGGCGAGCGCCTGCGCCAGGCGTGCATGGGCTGGGAAGCTGCAGTGTTCACCGGTGCGCCGGAGCTGGGCAAGCGCATGGGCATCCGTAGCCACAAGCAATATGCGTTCTGGAACGGCGCGCTGCCGTGCAAGCTGCTGCTGTTCAAGGTGCAGCCTGACCAGTTCGTTACCGGTGAACGTCGCGAGGCCCAGGCCGATAGCGGTGATACCCGCCGACCGCTGCCGGTAGCCAGTGAGCCTGCACGCCTGTCCGAAGGCGCTCAGATGTTCGCCAACCGCCTGCACAAGAACCTCAAGCAACTGGGCAAGTGGGCCCGCAAGGAACAGATCGGCTGCTACCGCGTATACGATGCCGATATGCCTGAATATGCCTTGGCGGTCGACCTCTATCAGGATTGGGTACACGTACAGGAGTACGCTGCGCCGCGCTCGATCGACCCGGAAAAGGCCCAGGCGCGCCTGCTCGATGCCTTGTCGGCGATCCCCCAGGCGCTGGGCGTCGACCCGCAGCGCGTGGTGCTCAAGCGCCGTGAGCGGCAGAGCGGCACCCGCCAGTATGAGCGCCAGGCCACCGAAGGGCGCTTCCATGAGGTCAGTGAAGGCGGCGTCAAGCTGCTGGTCAACCTCACCGACTACCTCGACACTGGCCTGTTCCTCGACCACCGCCCAATGCGCATGCGCATTCAGCGCGAGGCCGCCGACAAGCGCTTCCTCAACCTGTTCTGTTACACCGCTACGGCCAGCGTGCATGCCGCCAAGGGCGGTGCGCGCAGTACCACCAGCGTCGACCTGTCCAAGACCTACCTGGACTGGGCGCGGCGTAACCTGTCGCTGAACGGCTTCTCCGAGCGCAACCGCCTGGAGCAGGGTGATGTCATGGCCTGGCTGGAAGCCAATCGCGACACTTACGACCTGATCTTCATCGACCCGCCGACCTTCTCCAACTCCAAACGTATGGAAGGCGTGTTCGACGTGCAGCGTGACCACGTGCAACTGCTCGACCTGGCCATGGCGCGCCTGGCGCCCGGTGGTGTGTTGTACTTCTCCAACAACTTCCGCAAGTTCCAGCTCGACGAGCATCTGGCTGCGCGCTACGTGGTAGAGGAAATCACTGCGCAGACACTGGACCCGGACTTCGCCCGCAACAACCGTATCCACCGCGCCTGGCGCCTGCAATTGCGCTAAAGCGACAGGCAACATTGCGTCGCTAATGGCCAATAGCTATAACTCAGCACAGGGCCATGATTTTCGCAGGACGCTGACGTGACGAGATCGATCTATGTCGAAGTATGGCGTGCGTGCGAAGGTGCTGGGCCTGTGCAGCGAGGCGATGGCTGCCTGGGCAGTGGCATTGGTGGCGTTGGTGGCCGGCAGCTTGCTGTCGATTGCCCTGGCGCTGGCCACGCATGCGTTTTACAAGCAGCAGCTGCGCCAGCGCTTCGAGCTGCTGGCCAGCGAGCGCTATAGCCGTATCGCCGAGCGCTTCGACGACCAGGAACAGCGCCTGGACAGCTTGCGGCGCTTTTTCAGCTTCTCCAACGACATCACTCCACGTGAATTCGACGGCTTCGCCCGCCCCCTGCTGCGGCGCACCCAGGCTTACTCCTGGGCGCCGCGGGTCGAGGGCGCGCAGCGGCGCGACTTCGAGCGCAAGGCCAGTGCCGCCTTGGGGCAGGCCTACCTAATCCGTGACCTGGACGAGCGCGGTAATTGGCACCCGGCGCCGCCGCGCGATCACTACTTCCCGGTGCTTTACACCCAGGCAACCCAGATGCAGGGGCAACCCTACGGGCTGGACCTGCGCGGCCAGGCGGTACGTGACCAGGCCCTGATGCGTGCCTTGGAACCCGGCAGCATGGCAGTGTCCGCGCCGCTGGACATGATAAGTGTGGCACCGGGCTACGCCCGCGGGCTGTTGATGGTGGCGCCGGTATTCTACAGCGCGCAGGCCGGCAACCCCGCAGGGTATGTCATGGCGCTGCTGAACGTGCGGCAACTGATCACGGACGGCTTGCCGGCCATTGCCCAGGACAATCTGGTGGTGCGGATCGTCGATCCAAGTGGGCGCAATGGCCATGAGCTGTTGTTCGACTCGCAGAACCCGGCCGCGCCGTTGGCGTTGGTCAGCACGCAGCTGTTGCACCTGGCCGACCATCATTTCCAGCTTGATATCCGCCCAAGCCAGGTGTTCATGCAGGCCAACCGCTCCTCTGCGGCGCTGGCGGTGGGCTTGCTCGGTGGCCTGCTAAGCCTGTTGCTCAGTGCCTTGCTGTACAACCTGTTCAGCCAGCGGCAACGTGCGCTCAAGCTGGTGGAGCAGCGCACCGCTGAGTTGCGCGTCAGTGAGCAGTCGTTGCGCGAGACGCATAATCAGCTGCGCAGTGTGCTCGATGCCGCTACCCAGGTCGCTATCATCGCGACCAGCCTGAAGGGTGTGGTCAGTACTTTCAATGCCGGTGCCGAGCGCATGCTTGGCTACGCGGCCAGCGAAGCGGTCGGGAAACTGCAACTGGAAGACTTGCTTCTGCCAGAGGAGCTCAGCCTTCGCGCCCATGCCTTGGGCCTGCGCTACGGGCGCCACATCGATGGTGGCCAGGCGATGTTCGCCGAGACCATACAAGAGGGTGGCGCGCAGCCAGGCGAGTGGACTTTGGTGCGCAAGGATGGCAGCCAGTTGTTGGCCAACATGCTGGTGACCGCGGTGCTTGACGAGCAGGGGCTATGGGTAGGTTACCTGGCGATTTGCATCGATGTCACCGAGCGCCGTCGAGTGCACGAGGCGTTGGCAATGCGTGATCGGCTGCTGGAGAAGCTCAGTGCCGAGGTGCCGGGCGGCATTTATCAGTATCGCCTCGACGCTAATGGCAATTCGTGTTTCCCCTATGCCAGTCAGGGCCTGTTCGATATCTACGAGGTCGACCTGCAGTTGCTGCGCGAGGACGCCACAGTGGTGTTCGAGCGCATCCATGCCGATGACCTGGAGCGCGTTCAGCGCTCCGTGCGCTACTCGGCCGAACACCTGTCCCCTTGGCGTGAAGAGTACCGTGTGTGCCTGCCCAGGGCCGGGTTGCGCTGGGTGCGCGGGGAGGCGACGCCGGAAGTCGGTGAAGACGGTTGCACGCTTTGGCATGGCTACCTGACCGATATTTCCGACCTCAAGGGCGTGGAGGAGGACTTGCGGACCTTATCGGTGACCGATGCCCTGACCGGTATCCACAACCGCCGCTACTTCCAGGAGCGGCTGAAGGCCGAACTGGACCGCGCCCAGCGTGATGATCAGGAACTGGCAGTGATCATGCTCGACATCGACCATTTCAAGAGGATCAACGACCAGTACGGTCATGCCGTGGGGGATCATGTATTGCGCAGCCTCTGCCAGCGTATCGGCCAGCGTCTGCGGCGTACGGACGTATTCTGCCGGCTTGGCGGTGAAGAGTTCATGGTGCTTTGCCCTGGTAGCAATGCTGAGCAGGCGCGGCTCCTGGCGATGGAACTGTGGCAAGGGGTGCGCAATGTGCCTGTCGACGGGGTTGGCAAAGTGACTGCAAGTTTTGGCGTGGCCGGATGGCGCCCGGGGGAGGGGGCCGATGCCTTGTTACTGCGGGCTGATGCCGGCGTCTATGCGGCCAAGCAGGCAGGCAGGGACCGTGTCGAGGCAGAGTTGAGCTGAGCGGGCAGTGCGGGCCTCATCGCCGGCTTGCCGGCGATGAAGTTGGTATTTGCCCAAGTCAGATCATGGGTTGACGCCTACCGTCCGGTTAGCGGCTTTGGGCTGGCGATACAGGTCCAGCAGTACCTGGTCGAGTACCTGCGATGCCCCCCAGGGTTTCGGGTCGTTGAGAATCGCCGCCACTGCCCAGGTATTGCCGTTGCTGTCACGGCTGAAGCCGGCAATGGCGCGCACGGTATTCAGGGTGCCGGTCTTGATGTGGCCTTCACCGGCCAAGGCGGTACGCTTGAGGCGCTTGCGCATGGTGCCGTCCATGCCCACCAACGGCATTGAACTGATGAATTCGGCGGAGTAGGGGCTATTCCACGCCGCCTGCAGCAGTGCGGCCATTTCGCGCGTGCTTACCCGTTCAGCGCGCGACAGGCCAGAGCCGTTTTCCATCACCAGGTGGGGCGCGGTGATACCTTTCTTGGCCATCCACTGGCGAACCACGCGCTGGGCTGCGCGGGCATCGTCGCCATCGGCATCGGTACGGAACTGTGCGCCGAGGCTCAGGAACAGCTGCTGGGCCATCGTGTTGTTGCTGTATTTGTTGATGTCACGGATCACCTCCACCAGGTCGGGCGAGAAGGCCCGTGCCAGCAGGCGAGCGCCCTTGGGTACGTTTTCGATGCGGTCACGGCCCTGAATGCTGCCCCCCAGTTCGTTCCAGATCGCGCGCACGGCACCGGCGGCGTAGGTGGGGTGATCGAGCAGCGCGAGGTACGTCTGCGAGTTGCAGCCATCGCCCAGCTGGCCGCTGACCACGACATTCATGCCATCGGCTTGAGGCACCGGGTTGTAGCGTACATCGCCAGTGCATTTTCTGGAGGCAACTGCCTTGACCTGATTGTCGATGCGAATGCTCGCAATGGGTGGCTCGACGGCGACGGTCACCTTGCCGCCATCGTTGCGGGCGACGAAGCGCAGGGCCTTGAGGTTGACCAGCAAGGAGTCGGGCTTGACCAGGAAGGGCTTGTTCACGTCACCGCCGTCATCATTGAAGTGCGGCAGGTTGGGCTGTACGAAGTGGCTGCGGTCCAGCACCAGGTCACCGGTAATGGTGCGAACGCCGTTGGCGCGCAGGTCACGCATCAGCAGCCATAGCTTCTCCATGTTCAGCTTCGGGTCACCGCCGCCCTTGAGGTACAGGTTGCCGTTGAGCACGCCGTTGCTCAGGGTGCCATCGGTGTAGAACTCGGTCTTCCACTGGAAAGTCGGGCCGAGCAGTTCGAGGGCTGCATAGGTGGTGACCAGCTTCATGGTCGAGGCCGGGTTGACCGAGACATCAGCGTTGAACACGGTCGGCGTGCCGGGGCCATTGAGCGGCAGCATCACCAGCGACAGCGCTGTGTCCTGCAGTTTGCTGGCTTTGAGCGCCTGCTGAACCTTGGGGGGCAGCGTGGTGTTGACGGCTGCGGCCTGGATGGGCAGGGCGAACGGCAGGAGCATGCCGGCGAGAACGAGGGGGCGGAGCGATTTGATCATATGAGATTCATACCCTGCGGACGAGGGAAAAAGACATAGGGGCTGTATGAGATGATCGCCCCTCTACGAAATATAGTGCGCATTATGCCCCAAGCGCCGCGCTCATGCGCCACGTTCGACGGAAAAGCGCCGTTGTACTGCGGAAACTGTTAAAGTGCCGCGCGTTATTACTCAAGAGGATTGTTTCATGGCTACCAACCGTTCCCGTCGTCTGCGCAAGAAGCTGTGCGTTGATGAATTCCAGGAGCTGGGTTTTGAATTGAACCTGGGTTTCAAGGAAGACCTGTCCGACGAAGCCATCGATGCCTTCCTCGACGCCTTCCTGGCTGAAGCCATGGACGCCAACGGCCTGGACTACGTCGGTGGTGATGATTTCGGCCTGGTCTGCCTGGCAGAGCGTGGCTCGGTCAGCGAAGAGCAACGCGCCACTGTCGAAGCCTGGCTCAAAGGCCGTAGCGAACTGACCTCCATCGAAGTCAGCCCGCTCTTGGACGCCTGGTATCCGGAAAAGCCGATCAACCCGGCTTCCTGATGCATGGCTGAAGCGGCGCCCGCTCGGGCGGCCGCTTCATCAAGGCTTGGTCAGTTCTCTGGCCAAGGCTTTCTCTACGCGGCGCATGTGCCGTGCCAAAGCCTGTCGCCGCAGTTTCAGCTGTGATGCGGGCAACCCGCTTTGTTCAAGGGCCTCACAGGCCGCCATCAAGTGCTGCGCTTCCAGCATCCGCGCCGCGCTGAGGATCTTGTGTGCCTGCTCGCCGACGGCCTCAGCCTCGAGGTCAGGGTCCAGGGCCATGAGTTTTGTCAGGTCCTGCTGCAGGCTCATCAGCAAGGCCTTGAGAAACAGTTCACGGTCGTTGGGGTTGTCGCCAACGATACTGTTCAGACCTTTGATATTGAATGGTACCTTCGTTGCGGCCTGCTCCCGTTTGGGAGCGATATTCGCCAGGCGTTGGCTGAGTGTGCGCAGGCTGATGGGTTTGAGCAGGCAGTCGTCCATGCCGACACTGAGGCATTTTTGCCTGACTTCGGGCTGGGCGTTGGCGGTATAGCCCAGGATCACGCAGTGAGGGCGCCCGTTTTGGCGTTCTTCGGCGCGCACGGCGGCCGCGAGCTGATAGCCGTTCATGTGCGGCATGTTGCAATCGAGGACGATCACGTCGAATTGCCCTTCACGCCATTTTTCCAGGCCTTCGCGGCCATCGCTGGCAGTGGCCTGGCTCAGGCCCAGGTACCCCAGCTGTTGCGCCATCAGCATCAGGTTGGCCGGGTGGTCGTCGATCACCAGCACCTTCAACCGGGCATCGGGTACATCCATGTCATCGGCTTCCAGCACCTGCGGCGGCAGTGCGTCGACACGTTGCAGCGGTACGCTGAAGCGAACCTGCGTGCCGAAATCCGGCACGCTCTTGATACTCAGGCTTGCGCCCATCATTTCGCACAGGCTACGGCAGATGGCCAAGCCCAGGCCCGTGCCTGCGCGAGCCCCCTGGCTATGCGGGTTGGCCTGAACGAAGGGGTTGAACAGGCGTTGCAGGTCATCGTCGTGAATGCCAATGCCGGTGTCACGCACTTCCAGGTCAAGGCTTGGGGGCGCTGACGGGGCTTCTTCGCGCAGGCTGAGGCTGATGCGCACCTGGCCCTGCCCGGTGAACTTGATGGCATTGCTGATCAGGTTGGACAGGATCTGCTTGAAACGCAGTGGGTCGAGCAGGACGTGGCAGCGTGCGCTGGAGTCGATGACGACGTCGAAGGCCAGGCCTTTTTGCCGTGCCTGGCCATCGAACACGCGGCTCACCGATTCGACCAGCGCCGCAAGGTCGACAGGCTCGGGCGCAAGGGACAGGTGGCCGGACTCGATACGCACGATATCCAGGATGTCACCGATCAGGCCCAGCAGGTCCTTTGCCGAATGGTGGGCGACTTCCAGCGAGGTGCGATCGATCTGCCCTTGATGGGCACGCTTGACCGCCAGTTCGAGCATGCCGATGACCGCGTTCATCGGGGTGCGAATCTCATGGCTGATGGTCGCCAGGAAGGTACTCTTGGCGCGGTTGGCATCATCAGCCAGTTGCTTGGCCTCGCGCAGCTCCTGCACCAGCTTGCGCCGCTCGCTGATGTCGATCCAGCCACCGATGATGCCCTGGACTTCACCGAGTGAATCACGGTACGGCAGTATCCAGTGGTAGATCGTGATTTCGCGATCCTTGAGCCGCAAGGGGCGGTCGATGATCAGCGGAACCCCGGCCGCCATCACCTGCAGATAATCGGCATGGATCTGCCGGGTACTTTCCGAACCCGCGAACAGACTGTCTTCCAGGCGCCTGCCTATGACCTCGTCGTGGGTCGCCTGCACCGCTTCCAGATAACTGGCATTGCAGCTTTGCAGGCAGCCCGCCCTGTCCCGCACGTACATGGGGTGCGGCGTGCCATTGAGCAGTGCGCCCATGAACTCCAGCTGATCGTTCAGGGCGCGCTCGGCGTGCTGGCGCTGTTTGATCTGGCGGCGCAACCGGGCGTTCCACAGCAGCGCCGCCAGCAGGAGCAAAGCGGTCCCCAGCAACACTTTCAAGGCAAGGCGCCTGAAGCCTAGCCAATTGCTGTCATCATGCTGGCTGTAACCACTCCAGCGGTTGTTGATCACCCCCAGTTCTTCCGGCGAAATGCTCAGCAGGGCCTTGTCCAGAATCGATGCCAACTCTGTTGCCTGTGCCGAGGTGGCCATGGCGAAGCTCGCAGGATCGGTACCTACCGTGCTGCGGATGACCAGTTTGGCGTTACCTGCTATGGCGTGGTTGGCATCGATCAAGGTCGTGATGACGGCATCGACTGCGCCACTGCTCAACAGTGCCATGGAATAGTAGGGGCTTTCGGTCTCGATCCAGCCGGTTTGCGGATACCGGGTCGCCAGCAGTTCGGACATCTCGCTGTAGCGGGTAATGGCGATGCGGCGGCCCTGCAGTTGTTCCAGTGAAGTGTACTGGGGCGTTTCGGTGCGCGTGACCAGCACATAGGTGCTTTCCAGGTAAGGTCGGCTGAGTTGCAAGTGCTCCTCGCTCATGTCATCCACGGCAAGCGCTGCGATCATGTTCACGCGCCCGTCCTCAAGCCGGGCGATCATCTCGGCAATGCCGTTGGCACGCTGAACGTCGAAGCGCAGCCCTGTGCGCAGGCGGATCAGATCCAGCAGGTCGGCGGTAATCCCGCGAAAATGGCCATTGCCGTCGAAATAGGACAGCGGTGCGGCCGTCTCGTCGATAGCCACCTGCATCACAGGATGGCGGCGCAACCACTGCTCCTCTTCGGTCGTGAGCTGCAGCTTCCGGTCGCTCAACAGTAGGTCGCTGCCGGCGCTCCAGCGTTTGAAGATGCTGGCGCGCACGGCGGCTGGCTGGCGCTCCAGGGCCAGGTTCACCAGGTCCTTGAGATGGGTATCCTGGGCGCGCATTGCAAAACTGAAACCGACGCTCTCATGTTTGCCGAAGCTTGCCATGCGCAGGCGCGGCAGGTGACCGCGGTTGAGCTGATAGTGAGTGGATATGGTATCGCCGATGAATACGTCAGCCTGCCCGAACGCGACGGCATTGAGGGCTTGGGAAGACGAGCCGAAGGCCAGCAGTTCGGCTTGGGGATATAAAGTGCTGACTTCTTCTCGGGGCAGGTAGTGATACAACATGCCCAGACGCATGCCGTCCATGCCGCGATTGAGCGTGCGGCGTTCGTCTTCGCGGGTCACCAGCACCGGCTGGTCGACGGCATAAGGGTGCGAAAGCGCCAGGCCTTCGCTCGCTGCTTCATAGCCATTGGCGCTGCCGAGCAAGTCGATATCCCCCTTCTTGAGCGCCTCTACTGCGGCTTGCCGATTGGGATAGCGCAACACTCGAATCGGCACTTGCAGTACCTTGCCGATCAGGCTGGCATATTCGGCGGTGAGTCCTTGATAGTCGCGCCCGCCACTGGTTATGTCGAAGGGCGGGTAATCCGGTGCTGACGTGCCCAGCTTCAGGTATTGCCGGCCCATCAGCCATTCCCTCTGTGGCGCGGTCAGTGGCGGCGTTACCGGTGAGGCAGAAGAGCGGGCAAGAAGGGAATACGGTACCGCCTCAAGCTGAGAAGCCTGCGCTGCGCAGCAGGCCAATGACAGTGCAAGGGCCAGCCAGGCAAGGAGTTGCGCCATTTGACACCTCAGACCAGCGCGTTGCGTTTGGCCATCTCGATAAGGTCGACCAAGGTGTCGACCTGGAGTTTCTGCATCAGGCGCTTCTTGTAAGTGCTGACGGTTTTGTTGCTGAGAAACATGCCTTTGGCAATTTCCTTGTTGCTGCGCCCTTGGGCGAAAAGTTGCAGCACCATGAGTTCGCGATCGTTGACCTGCCGGAAAAGCCTGAGATCGGTGTCTGCTGTTTCGTGGCCCGTGTGGATGGCCTGGCTGGGAAAGTAGTTGTATCCGGCCAGTACCGCCTTGATAGCGCTGAGCAGTTCGCTCAGGTCTTCCTGTTTGCATACATAGCCTGCCGCACCTGAGTGCATGCAGCGCACGGCGAACAGCGCAGGCGATTGCGCGGTCAGGATCAGTACCTTCAGCGGCAAGGCCATGGTCTGAAAGCGCGAGAGGACCTCGAGGCCATCAAGCTTGGGGATGCTGATATCCAGAATCACGAGGTCGGGCATTGTTTCGCGGATCATCTGCATGGCGTCCACGCCATTGTCCGATTCGCCTACGACTTTGTAGTTCTGGTTTTCAAGCAGCATACGGACAGCCAGGCGGATGACCGGGTGGTCATCGACAATAAATACGGAGTGCATGTTCAACTTCCCTGCGGCGGATGACGAGGCAGGGGGCACATTAACCCAGTTGCATCTGACATGGGGTGTGAAGTGTGGCGATTAAACGTATATGGGAAATGGCTTACAGCAGAAAGCAATTAGAGCTACGAAGTGTAATGATCTGAATCAGTGTCAAAGGACTCTTGGTAACTTTTTGTTTTGTAAATATTCGTTCTGTTTAACAAGTGGCGGCAGTTGTAGGAAATATCCCTCAATATAATGGGCCGCATGCGCAAAGGCATGCGGCAGTACCCAGGTTCAGGTCGGGCTGGATCGCCCGGTCATCTCGCGGGCCATTTCGCTGGCATAGCTGTCGGTCATGCCGGCGATGAAATCGATCATGCGCAGGTAGGCTTTGTGCAAAGAATCATGCGGGTGTGGGGCGTTGTTACCAATCAGATCGAGTACGCGGCGGCTCTTGAAGGAGGGGGTGCGCCCGCCATGCTGCTCAAGGGCCGCAGCACAGAACGTGTTGAGGAGGATTTCCAGGGTGGTGTAGGCACCGATTTCGTGCAGCGTCTTGCGCTTGTCCTGGAATATCTTGTTGCGTGCCATGTCCTTGGCCTGAAGCACGCAGCGCTTGGCCGGGCCGTGCATGTGCTCGACCAGGTCGCCACTCAACTGCCCGGCAAGCAATGCCTGCTGTTGCTCGACGAAGGCGCTCGCGGCGGCGTTGGTCAGGTGCTCGATGGCTTTGCCACGCAAGATGGCCAGCTTGCGTCGCCGCGAATCTGCAGGGCCAAGCTGGCGATACGTTTCTGGCAAGTCATCGCCCACCAGGTCGAGCAGCAGCGCCTCCACTTCGGCGTACTGCAGCAACTCCATCTCCAGGCCGTCTTCCAGGTCGATCAGGCCGTAGCAGATGTCATCGGCTGCCTCCATCAGGTAGACCAGTGGATGGCGCGCCCAGCGCTGCTCCTCAAGTAACGGCAGGCCGAGCTTGTGCGCGATCTGTTCGAGCAGCGGCAACTCGCTCTGGTAGCAGCCGAACTTATGCTTCTTGTACCCCAGGGCATCAGCGTGCCGGGCGGTCCAAGGGTATTTGAGATAAGTACCGAGGGTCGCGTAGGTCAGCCGGGTACCGCCGTCGAACTGGTGATACTCAAGCTGGGTGAGCACGCGAAACCCTTGGGCGTTGCCTTCGAAGTTGAGGAAGTCGCCGCGCTCGTCATCCGTCATGTCATCCAGCCAGCCGCGCCCTGCAGCCTGCTGGAACCAGTGGCGGATGGCATCTTCGCCTGAGTGGCCGAACGGCGGGTTGCCGATGTCGTGGGCCAGGCAGGCGGACTGCACGATCATGCCCAGATCACTGGGTTCACACCAGTCTGGCAGGCTGTCGCGCAGCGTTTCGCCGACGCGCATGCCCAATGAGCGCCCTACGCAACTTACCTCGAGGGAATGGGTCAGGCGCGTGTGAATATGATCGTTGCTGGAGACGGGGTGGACCTGGGTCTTGCGCCCCAGGCGGCGGAACGCGCCTGAGAAGATGATCCGGTCGTGGTCTTTGTGGAAGGGGCTGCGCCCCAGTTCATCGGGGCTGTACAGGGCTTTGCCCAGGCGCTCGCGGGTGAGCAGGGTGTGCCAGTCCAAGGCTCGCTCTCCTGTAGGTCGAATGGCGTAGCTTCCGGTGTCGCGCAGGGCTATGCAAGCGGAAAATCGATACCGGCCTGATCGTCGGCAAGCCGTCTCTCACAGGTGCTTGCCACGCTTGAAACGCGTGGGTCACCTGCGAGTGAAGACTCTGGAGGTGGCTCAGGAGCGCCGCGAGCCTTGCAGATACACCTTCAACAGCGGCAGCAGCGTAGTGCCCAGGCGCACCAGGCGTGACAGGTTGCCGCTGCGCACCCCCTTGCCGGTCAGAAAGCCCAGCGCAACCACCGCACCAATGCCCCATAGGGGAGCGTGTTTGATGCCCAGGCCATCTTGCAATGAGCCGCCCATGCCACGCAGGCGGTGCAGTGGCTGCAGCATTTGCCCGGACTCCTGGCGGATCTGCTGGCGATGCATTTCCATGCGCAGGCGCAGCAGGGCTTTGCGCAGCTCCCGAGGGTTACGCGTATTGGGTAGTTCAGGCAGGCTCATGGCAGCAGGCGCTCCCGGTCCTTGGCAAGTTCTTCGAGGGTGGCGCCAAACGGCGAGGACTCGTCGAATACCGCCGCCCTCAGCCGTAGGCCGCAATACAGCGCAGCCACACCATAAAACACACACAGGCCGATGATCCCTGCCAGGCGGTAGCTGTCCCACAGCAACACCAGCAGCAGGCCCGACAAGGCTGTCAGCAGCAGCAGTGCGAACACCAGCGCCAGGCCAGCGAACAGCAAAAGGCTCAGGGTGCGTCCTTTCTGCTCCTGCAGTTCGATACCGAACAGTTCGATATGGCTGTGCAGCAGCCCCAGTATCGCGGCGCCCAGGCGCCTGCCCGAGGCACCGGTGCCAATGGCGTCATTCTCCATGGAGGCTCCTTAGCGCCGATTGGCCAACAGGCCGATCAGCAGGCCGACACCTGCGGCTATGCCGATGGCCTGCCAAGGGTTTTCCTGAACGTAGTGCTCGGCACTACCCAAGGCCGCCTGGCCACGCTCACGCACCGATTCCTGAGTCAGTTGCAAGGTTTCGCGGGCCTGCGTGAGGCGCTCGTGGATCTGCTCACGCAGCTCATCGGCCTGGTCGCCCGCCAGATTGGCGGTGTCGGCCAGAAGCTTCTCGGTGTCACGGACCAAAGCCTGGAAGTCCGCCATCAATATCTCTTGTGCAGTCTTTGCCGATTTGCTGGCCATGGTGCTCTCCCTGTGTAGGTGTGTAGGTAATTCGAGTTTCGCTGTGCGCTGAAGGTTCACTTCGTCGCTGGTATGGGCCTTGCTAATGAAGATTGCCACAACGCGGGGCGTAGACCGGAGCGATGCGCCGATACAGGGCGTCGACCCCGGCAGATACCGATAAACCTTAACCCAATCCACGACAAACCCAAGAAAAAACCACGCAGGCTTCGCTCGGTCCACCGTACCCGGGCAATGGGCTGGCACCGATCCGGTGCATGGATGCAGGTTCTTGAACTGTCCTGGTGCCTTTTTTCAGTAGGTCTGCCTTTTCATGGACAACATGCACAGCGCCATGGACTCCCTGGTCCACGGTTCCAACACGCTCTTCATCCTCATGGGCGCCATTCTGGTGCTTGCCATGCACGCGGGCTTCGCGTTTCTCGAAGTGGGCACCGTGCGCCACAAGAACCAGGTCAATGCCTTGTCGAAGATACTCAGCGATTTCGCCATCTCGGCGCTGGTGTACTTCTTCATCGGTTACTGGGTTGCCTATGGTGTGAGTTTTCTGCACCCGGCATCCCAGCTGGCCGCCGACCACGGCTATGCCCTGGTCAAATGCTTTTTCCTGTTGACGTTCGCGGCAGCGATACCGGCAATCATCTCCGGGGGTATCGCCGAGCGTGCGCGGTTCGTGCCTCAGCTGTGCGCCACAGCGTTGATCGTAGCCTTCATTTATCCGTTCTTCGAGGGCGTCGTATGGAATGGCAACTTCGGCGCACAGGCATGGCTGCAGGCGCGTTTTGGTGCGCCTTTCCATGACTTTGCAGGGTCTGTGGTGGTGCATGCGATGGGCGGCTGGCTGGCACTGGTGGCAGTGCTGCTGCTGGGTGCACGGCGTGGGCGGTACCGTGATGGTCGGCTGGTGGCCTTCGCTCCGTCGAGCATTCCGTTCCTGGCACTGGGCTCGTGGATCCTGATCATCGGCTGGTTCGGCTTCAATGTCATGAGCGCGCAGACCTTGCAAGGCGTCAGTGGCCTGGTGGCGATCAATTCGCTGCTGGCCATGGTAGGCGGCACCCTGGCAGCGTTGTTGGCCGGGCGTAACGACCCTGGATTTTTGCACAACGGGCCGCTGGCGGGCCTGGTGGCGATCTGTGCAGGTTCGGACCTGATGCATCCGATCGGTGCACTGGCTACTGGCCTGGTGGCCGGTGTTCTGTTCGTGTGGAGCTTCACCGCCGCGCAAAACCGCTGGAAGATCGACGATGTGCTGGGCGTGTGGCCATTGCATGGGCTATGCGGCGTATGGGGCGGGATAGCCTGTGGCATCTTCGGCCAGGCAAGCCTTGGCGGTATGGGGGGCGTCAGCCTGACCAGCCAGTTGATCGGGAGCCTGGCAGGGGTGCTGATCGCGCTGCTTGGGGGCTTTGTCGTGTACGGGCTGATCCGCGCGGTACTCGGCCTGCGCCTGAGCCATGAACAGGAGTTTCAGGGCGCCGACTTGTCGCTGCACCGCATCGGTGCCACCAGCCAGGATTGAACCAGGTCAGGTGCACATGGGGCGGTAGCGACCTAGAATAGGCTTCTCATCCATGCCAAACCGGGTCCCGCCCCATGCTGCCTGAATGCCAACTCTTCGGCACCGTCGGGTGCCACTTGTGTGAAGTGGCCGAAGCCGTTCTCATGCCTTTCGTCGATCATGGCCTGCTGGTAGAACTGGTCGATATCGCCGAGAGCGAGGCGCTGTTCGAGCGTTACGGGCTTATCATTCCCGTGCTGCGTCGTTGCGATACCTCGGCCGAACTGCACTGGCCGTTCGATCCTGAACAGGTTGTAGCCTTTCTCGCGCAATGACAGCGGCAGGGGAAGCATCGCCTGCCTGCATGAGCTGAACTGTTACCCGAAGATGCCGTGCCGGCGACACACGCCGGAACCTCATCATCGTCGAGAATGCAGTCATGTTCATCACACCAAATTTTACCCTGGAAGAGATGATTGTCTCGCAGGTCGCCGCTCGGGAAGGGCTGGATAATACGCCCTCGCAGCAAGTCATCAGCAACCTGCACCTGCTGTGTGAAGCCCTTGAGCGGGTGCGGGCCCTGTTTGGCCTGCCGGTAATCATCAGCAGTGGCTACCGGTCCCCCGCGTTGAACAAGCGTATAGGCGGCTCCCCGCGCAGCCAGCACCTGCACGGCTTGGCCGCGGACTTCGAGATATTCGGCATCAGTAACCGGGAAGTGGTCCGCCGGGTGAGCGCAAGCGCAGTGAATTTCGACCAGATGATTCTGGAGTTCGACAGTTGGGTCCACCTGTCGGTAACGCCGAGCGTCCCGCGCCGTCAAGTGCTGACCATCCGCAGGGGTACAGGCTACCTGCCAGGTTTGCAGTGAGCAGGGGGTGAATTGACGGCGGGGTATGCAAGTTCGTATGCTGTATATAAATACAGTATCGAGGTAAGCCCATGCTCAATGTCGAGCAACTCAAGTACAGCGTCAACCGCATGCCGGTGGAGCGGGTATGTGACGCCGTGCTGGAACTGCGCCTCGAAGGCTTGGTCACCGATGACCGTACGCCGTTCGGCAAGGTTCATTTCAATACCTGCTTCGCCGAGATCGAGGCGCTGTTCCAGCGGGCCGGCTACCATCGAGGGTTGGATGTGGTGGGTTACCAGGGCTTGCTGTATGCGCTCTATGATCCCGGCCGCTGGGAGCCCGTGCAGGTTCTGCGCTGGCTGAAGGCGCGCAGCGAGGCCATGGTCCAGGCTGGTTGAGCTGGCGGGGTTGGGGGATAATGCCCGGCCCTGCCTGCCCCGAGTCTCGCCATGACCACGCCTTTCGACCCCGCCCGCCAGCAAGCCAGCACGGTCTGCCTGCCACCTGGCAACTGGGCGACGGTACTTGATTGCCTGTGCGACCATTTCAAGGCAATCGAGCGTGCGCAGTGGCTTGACCGCTTTGCTCGTGGCCGGGTGCTCAACGCCGAAGGCCAGGCGATCGCTGCCGACCTGCCTTACCGTCGCGGCATGCGCCTGCACTATTTTCGTGAGGTGCCCAACGAGCGGCCGATCCCGGTAGAGGAAGCCATCCTGCATGTGGATGAGCATCTGGTGGTGGCCGACAAACCGCATTTTCTGCCGGTTACGCCAACCGGCGAGTATGTCGAACAGACGTTGCTGCGCCGTTTGATCCGGCGCCTGGATAACCCGCACCTGGTGCCGTTGCACCGCATCGACCGGCATACCGCAGGGCTGGTGTTGTTCTCGGCCAACCCGCAAACCCGCAGCGCGTACCAAAGGCTGTTCCCCGAGCGCCGCATCGACAAACGCTACCACGCCATCGCCCCGGCCTTGCCCCAGCGTGATTTTCCGCTGGTGCATAAAAGCCGTCTGGTGCATGGCGAGCCGTTTTTCCGCATGCATGAGGTACCGGGCGACGATAACAGCGAAACCCTGGCCGAGGTGCTGGAGAAGCAGGGTGAGCTATGGCGCTACGGCCTTTCGCCGGTGACCGGCAAGACGCATCAACTGCGGGTGCACATGGCGGCACTGGGGGCAGGGATCTGTAACGACCCGTTCTATCCTGAGTTGCTCAAGGTAGAAGATGATTACCAGCGGCCATTGAAGCTGCTGGCACACAGCTTGCGCTTTGCCGACCCGTTGACGGGGGAGGAGCGCTATTTCGAGAGTCGTCTGACCCTCGGTTGGTAGTGCCCCTTCGCGGGCAAGGTCGCGAAGGGGCGCTGGGTTGTCAGCGGTTGAACCGCTCCACCAGTGAGTACTGGCCACCGGCGGTGGTGGTCAATGCTTCGCTGAGCAGCGCCGAATGCTGCGCCTGCTCGGCTGTCTGGTCGGCCAGTTCGGCGATCGTGCTGATGTTGCGGCTGATCTCGTCAGCCACGGCAGTCTGCTCTTCAGTGGCGGCAGCGATCTGGGTCGCCATGTCGGTAATGTTGGCCACCGCCTCGCTGATCCCCATCAATGCCTGGTCAGCCTGCATCACTCGTTCTACACCTTCCTGAGCCTGGCGATGGCCAGATTCCATGGTGAGCACGGCGTTGTTGGCTGTCTGTTGCAGCTTGGCAATCAGGCCATGGATCTGCCCTGTGGACTCAGCGGTACGCTGGGCCAGCTGGCGCACTTCGTCGGCCACCACGGCAAAGCCACGGCCCATTTCGCCAGCGCGGGCTGCTTCAATGGCGGCGTTCAGGGCCAGCAGGTTGGTCTGGTCTGCAATGCCCTTGATCACATCGACCACGCCACCGATTTCGTCGCTGTCCTTGGCCAGTTGCGTCACGGTCTCGCCGGTTTCACCCACGGCCGCCGACAGGCGCTCGATGGCGTCGCGGGTTTCACCGGCGATCTGCCGGCCCTGGCTGGTCAGGCGATTGGCTTCCTGTGTGGCATCGGCGGTGCGCTGTACATGGTTGGCCACTTCCTGGGTCGTGGCGGCCATCTGGTTGACGGCGGCGGCAACCTGCTCGGTCTCGACCCGTTGGCGCTCCAGCCCCGAAGAGCTCTGGTGGGCCAGGACGTCGGACTGGCGTGCCTGGTCGCTGAGGTGTTCGGCGCTGTCCTGCAGGCGGGTCAGGCAGGTTTTCATGCGCGCATCCTGGCTGAGCAGGGCCATTTCCAGGCGTGCCTGCACGCCTCGGCTGTCGGTGTACATCTGCGCGATCAGTGGGTCGGAAGTGGTCTGTTCGGCCAGGCGCAGCAGGCGCTTGAGGCCGCGTTGTTGCCAGCTAAGGCCGAGCAGGCCGAGCGGCACCGACAGGCCGGCGGCCAGGGCGAAGCCCCAGGAATGCCCGAGCCAGTTGCCGATCAGGAAACCGATCTGGCTGACCAGGATGAAGGGCAGCCAGTCCTGCAGCACTGGCAGCCACTTGTCACGGCGCGGAACGGCGGGCTTGCCCTGATTCAGGCGCTGGTACAGGGCTTCGGCGCGGCGGATCTGCTCGGCGGTGGGCTTGACCCGCACCGACTCGAAACCGCTCACCTGGTTGTTGTCGAAGATCGGCGTGACGTAGGCGTTGACCCAGTAATGGTCACCCGACTTGCAGCGGTTCTTGACGATGCCCATCCAGGGCTGGCCTTGCTTGAGGGTCTGCCACATGTGAGCGAACACCGCAGGCGGCACATCAGGGTGGCGTACCAGGTTGTGCGGTGCGCCGATCAGCTCCTCGCGCGTGAAGCCGCTGATCTCGACGAACGCATCGTTGCAATAGGTGATCACACCCTTGGCATTGGTGGTCGAGATCAAGCGTTGTTGGGCAGGGAAAGTCCTTTCCCGTTGGGTAATCGGCTGGTTGTTCCGCATGGGCTGAGTAATCCGCAAGGCTTTCGACAGATATCGGCAAGCCAGTACTTTTATTGAATGGATATTTAACTTCGTTGATCTGGCGCAGGAACGGACTGCGGGGATTACGCTAGCAGGCCCGCACGTTCGCGAAAGATGGCGTCACTATTGCAGGTTTATTGCAGGGAGTGACGTGCAGGTCAAATCATGACTCATTGGCTGGCCAAGAGCCAGCCTCCGGCACAAAAAAGGGGCGCTTTTGCGCCCCGGTCAGCTGGCTTTCAGCTGGCGATCAACTGCCTCAACACATAGTGCAAAATCCCGCCGGCTTTGAAGTATTCCACTTCATTGACCGTATCGATCCGGCACAGTACCTCAATGTCTTGCTGCTGCCCGTCCTCACGGGTGATGCGCAGTTGCAGGCTCATGCCTGGCTTCAACTGAACCCCGGCCAACCCCAGTACGTCGATTCGCTCTTTGCCGGTGAGCCCCAGTTGCTTGCGATCGTGCCCGGCTTTGAACTGCAACGGCAGTACGCCCATGCCGACCAGGTTGGAGCGGTGGATGCGCTCGAAACTCTCCGCCAGTACCGCCTTGACCCCCAGCAGGTTGGTGCCTTTGGCTGCCCAGTCGCGGCTGGAGCCGGTGCCATATTCCTGGCCGGCGATCACCACCAGCGGCGTGCCTTCAGCCTGGTAGCGCATGGCCGCGTCGTAGATCGAGAGCTTTTCCCCAGTGGGCACGTACAACGTGTTGCCGCCTTCTTCACCGGCGAGCATCTCGTTGCGGATGCGGATGTTGGCGAAGGTGCCACGCATCATCACCTCATGGTTGCCCCGCCGTGAACCGTATGAGTTGAAGTCGTGAGGTTCGACGCCTTTTTCGCGCAGGTAGCGCCCGGCCGGGCTGTCGGCCTTGATGTTGCCGGCCGGGGAAATGTGGTCGGTAGTCACCGAATCGCCAAGCAGGGCGAGAATGCGCGCACCCTGGATGTTCTCGATCACCGGCAATGGGCCGCCAATGCCGTCGAAGAAGGGAGGGTGCTGGATGTAGGTGGAGTCGTCCTGCCACACGTAAGTGGCCGCCTGCGGCACTTCGATGGCTTGCCACTGGGCGTCACCGGCGAATACCTCGGCGTACTCCTTGTGGAACATCGCCGTGTCGACCTTGGCCACGGCGTCGGCGATTTCCTGCTGGCTGGGCCAGATGTCACGCAGGTACACCGGCTGCCCGTCCTTGCCGGTGCCCAGCGGGTCACGGGTAAGGTCCAGGCGAACGCTGCCGGCCAGGGCGTAGGCCACCACCAGTGGCGGCGAGGCCAGCCAGTTGGTCTTGACCAGCGGGTGCACCCGGCCTTCGAAGTTGCGGTTGCCTGACAGTACCGAGGCGACGGTCAGGTCGGCGCTGCCGATGGCGGTCTCGATGGCTTCGTCCAGTGGACCGGAGTTGCCGATGCAGGTGGTACAGCCGTAGCCGACCAGGTCGAAACCCAGTTGGTCGAGGTAAGGAGTGAGCCCGGCGGCATTGTAATAATCGGTGACCACTTTGGAGCCGGGCGCCAGCGAGCTTTTTACCCATGGCTTGCGCTGCAGCCCTTTCTCCAGGGCCTTTTTCGCCACCAGGCCGGCCGCCATCATCACACTGGGGTTGGAGGTGTTGGTGCAGGAGGTAATTGCGGCGATTACCACGGCACCATCGCGCAGGGTATAGGTCTGGCCTTGGTGGCTGTAGTCGATCTCGCCGGCCTGGTCGGCATTGCCCACTGCCACACCACCACCGCCTTCGCTTTCCAGGCGGCCGACCTCTTTGGCCAGGGGTTTGGGCTGCAGTTCGATGAAGTGGTCGAACGCCTGGCTGACTTGGCCGAGCGCAACGCGGTCCTGGGGGCGTTTTGGCCCGGCCAGGCTAGCTTCGACTTCGCCCATGTCCAAGGCCAGGGTATCGCTGAACAGCGGTTCCTGCCCCGGCAGGCGCCACAGGCCCTGTGCCTTGCAGTACTGTTCGACCAGTTGCACCGTCTGCTGCGGTCTGCCCGAAAGGCGCAAGTAGTCCAAGGTGACCTCATCGACCGGGAAGAAGCCACAGGTCGCGCCGTATTCCGGTGCCATGTTGGCAATGGTGGCACGGTCGGCCAAGGGCAGGTCGGCCAGGCCGTCACCATAGAACTCGACGAACTTGCCGACCACGCCTTTCTTGCGCAGCATCTGTGTCACGGTCAGCACCAGGTCGGTGGCGGTGATGCCTTCGCGCAGCTTGCCGGTAAGCTTGAAGCCGATCACTTCCGGGATCAGCATCGACACCGGCTGGCCGAGCATGGCAGCTTCCGCTTCGATCCCGCCAACGCCCCAGCCGAGCACGCCCAGGCCGTTGATCATGGTGGTGTGCGAATCGGTGCCGACCAAGGTGTCGGGGAACGCATAGGTGCGCCCATCGGCCTCACGGGTCCATACCGTGCGGCCCAGGTACTCCAGGTTGACCTGGTGGCAGATGCCGGTGCCCGGCGGCACTACGCGGAAGTTGTCGAACGCGCTCTGGCCCCAGCGCAGGAAGGCATATCGTTCGCCATTACGCTGCATTTCGATGTCGACGTTTTCACCGAACGCCTGGGGGGTGGCGTAGCGGTCGACCATCACCGAGTGGTCGATCACCAGGTCCACGGGCGACAGCGGGTTGATCCGCTGCGGGTCGCCCCCGGCCTTGGCCATGGCAGCGCGCATGGCCGCCAGGTCGACTACCGCCGGTACGCCGGTGAAATCCTGCATCAATACCCGCGCCGGGCGGTATTGGATCTCGCGATCGGAACGACGGTCTTGCAGCCAGTCGGCGAGGGCGCGCAGGTCGTCGCTGCTGACCGTCTCGCCATCTTCCCAGCGCAGCAGGTTTTCCAGCAGTACCTTGAGCGACATGGGCAGGCGCTGCAGGTCGCCTAGTTGTCGTGCAGCCTCGGTAAGGCTGAAGTAATGGTAGGTCTGGTCGGCCACCTTGAGGGTCTTGAGGGTTTTCAGGCTATCGAGCGAGGGCATTGCCAACTCCTTATGCACCGGTGCCCGGCATTGGCTGGATGATGCCGGTGTCACCGCTCTGTTTCGGCCCGCACGGTACGGACCTGGCTGAAGAGTCAGGTTAGACCGGTTTGTCTGCCCTGACCCTATTCTGGACCGGCGGGGCATGTCGCAGGTTCCGATCTTCCTTTATCATCGCCGCCCTGCCGGCGCCTGTGGTGCGCCAGCCGTAGTGGAGTGAGAGATGAATACCCTGTTCATGCATTGCCGGCCCGGGTTCGAGGGCGAGGTCTGCGCCGAGATCAGCGAACACGCTGCCCGCCTGGGGGTTGCCGGTTATGCCAAAGGCAAGCCGCAGAGCGCCTGCGCCGAGTTTGTCTGCGCCGAAGCCGAAGGTGCCGAACGGTTGATGGCGCAGCTGCGCTTTGCCCAACTGATCTTCCCGCGCCAGTGGGCGCGTGGCGGCTACATCGAACTGCCTGAGACCGATCGGATCAGCGTGTTGCTCGAGCATCTGGCAACACTGCCGGTGTTTGGCAGCCTGTGGCTGGAGGTGCTGGACAGCAACGACGGTAAGGAGCTGTCGACGTTCTGTCGCAAGTTCGAGGTGCCGCTGCGCAAGGCTTTGGAAAAAGCCGGCCGCTTGGTCGATAACGCCAGCCTGCCTCGCCTGTTGCTGACCTTCATCAGTGGTCGTCGGGTATTCGTTGGCGTTGCCGAGGCGAACAACAGTGCGCTGTGGCCGATGGGAATTCCTCGCTTGAAATTCCCGCGTGAAGCGCCGAGCCGCTCGACCTTGAAGCTTGAAGAGGCCTGGCACCAGTTCATTCCACGGGAGCAGTGGGAGCAGCGGCTGGGCGATGACATGACCGGGGTGGACCTTGGGGCATCGCCGGGTGGCTGGACTTACCAACTGGTGCGCCGTGGCATGCTGGTCACTGCTATCGACAATGGGCCGATGGCAGAGAGTTTGATGGACACCGGGCTGGTTCAGCACCTGATGGCCGACGGCTTCACTTGGCAGCCCAAGCAACCGGTGGACTGGATGGTCTGCGATATCGTCGAGAAGCCGGCGCGCACCACTTCGTTGATCGAGACTTGGTTGGGGGAGGGCTTGTGCCGGGAGGCGGTGGTCAACCTTAAGTTGCCGATGAAGCAGCGATATGCCGAGGTGCGTCGCTTGCTGGACCGCATGGAGGCGACCTTCAAGGCGCGCAAGGTCAAGGTGTCGATTGCCTGCAAGCAGCTGTATCACGACCGCGAGGAAGTGACGTGCCATCTGCGCAGGCTGGACCTGAAACCACGAAAGTAAGCCGTTGCCGTTGCCGTTGCCGTTGCCTTGCTTTTGCTTTTAAGCGCGCGATAGTTCAGACGCCGCAGATTGCGACTTCAGGAGGCCGAGCGCAGGTCTTGCGAAGGGAGGTGACGGGCATGGATGCCCGTCAAGCGCTGCGGCCCATGGATGGGCCGTCAGCGCGGTCCTCCCGGGAGCAAGGCCGGAGCGAGGGAACCCCGGAGCGTAGCGTAGGGGCCGGATGATGGGAGCGGGCGGTTTTTGGTTCCTTTTTGCCAAGACAAAAAGGGACCCGCCGTAAGGGCGGAAAGGTGAGTGAGCGCCGCCACGGCAAATGGATATTCACGCTAGCTGAAAGCCAGAAGCCAGAAGCCAGAAGCCAGAAGCCAGAAGCCAGAAGCCAGAAGCCAGAAGCCAGAAGCCAGAAGCCAAAGCTCATGCGGGGGGGTTCATTCATCCGGGCATATCCATTTGCTGTAGCGACGCTCACCCACCTTTCCGCCCTTACGGCGGGTCACTTTTTGGCAAACGCCCCAAAAAGTAACCAAAAAAGGCTGGCTCCTATCATCCGGCCCCTACGCTACGCTTCGGGGTTCCCTCGCTCCGGCCTTGCTCCCGGGAGGACCGCGCTGACGGCCCATCCATGGGCCGCAGCGCTTGACGGGCATCCATGCCCGTCACCTCCCTCCGCAAGACCTGCGCTCGGCCTCCTGAAGTCGCAATCGGCGGTGCCTGGCATACCGCGCACTTAGAAGCAAAAGCAAAAGCAAAGGCAAAGGCAAAGGCAAAGGTAAAGCAAGCTGTGCTTGCGGCGCAGGGCGTGCAGGTGACTATTGGTCCGCGCCACGCTATGCGCCACAATAGCGATCATTTGCGGAGCACCCCATGACTGACTTCACCCCCGACGCCATCCTTGATGCCACCGGCCTGAACTGCCCAGAACCGGTGATGATGCTGCACACCCACGTGCGCAATCTGGCCGCCGGCGGCCTGCTCAAGGTCATCGCTACGGATCCCTCGACCCGGCGCGACATTCCCAAGTTCTGCAGCTTCCTCGGCCACGAACTGCTGCAGCAGCAGGAAGAGGCCGGTACCTACCTGTACTGGATTCGCAAGAAAGCCGACTGATCCACGCTGGATCGTGCCGGGCATAGCACCTACACTGCGTTCCCCAGACAGGAGAGCGCCATGCTGATAGTTGCCGACGAGAATATCCCGCTGCTCGATGCCTTCTTCGAAGGTTTCGGCGAGATCCGCCGTTACCCTGGCAGGAGCATGGACGCCGCCAGCGTCAAAGAGGCTGATGTGCTGCTGGTGCGCTCGGTGACCAAGGTCGACCGGCAATTGCTCGAAGGCAGCAAGGTGCGCTTTGTCGGCACCTGCACCATCGGCACCGATCACCTGGACCTGGATTACTTTGCCGAAGCCGGCATCCACTGGAGCAGCGCGCCGGGCTGCAACGCCCGCGGTGTGGTCGACTACGTGCTGGGCAGCCTGCTGACCCTCGCCGACCTGGACGGTGCAGCGCTGCCCCAGCGCACCTACGGCGTGGTGGGTGCAGGGGAGGTCGGTGGCCGGCTGGTGCGCGTGTTGCACGGCATGGGCTGGAAGGTGCTGGTCTGCGACCCGTTGCGCCAGGCGGCTGAGGGGGGCGATTTCGTCAGCCTGCAAACTGTGCTCGAACAATGCGATGTGATCAGCCTGCATACCCCATTGCAGCGTGGCGGCGAGCACCCGACCTGGCACCTGCTGGGCCAAGCGCAGCTCGCACAGCTGCGCCCTGGCGCATGGCTGATCAACGCCAGCCGTGGGCCGGTGGTGGATAACGTCGCCCTCCGTGAGTTGCTGTTGGACCGTGAAGACGTGCACGCTGTGCTCGATGTATGGGAGGGCGAGCCGCAGGTCGACCTGCAACTGGCCGACCTCTGCACCCTGGCTACGCCGCACATCGCCGGCTACAGCCTGGATGGCCGCCAGCGCGGCACGGCGCAGATCTACCAGGCGTTGTGCCGCTTCCTGGGTGAGGCCGAGCGCGTGCAGTTGCAGGATCTTCTGCCCAAACCGCCACTGGCGCAGATCGAGTTCGATGGCGAAGCTGACCTTGGCTGGGCCTTGGCGACGTTGTGCCGGGCGGTGTACGACCCGCGCCGCGACGATGCCGATTTCCGTCGCAGCCTGAGCGACGATGCGGCCGAGCAGCGCGCGGCGTTCGACCTGTTGCGCAAACAGTATCCGCCACGCCGTGAAATCGAAGGGTTAGCGGTGCGGTTGCGGGGCGAGGCTCCGCAGTTGGTGCAGATGGTCAATGCCTTGGGTGCAGTGGTCGTTTGACGAGCAGGCAGAACATTCCGGGCAAATAAAAACCCGGCGCCAGCGCCGGGTTTCAAGCAATTCTTCATTCAGCCCTTGCGCACCTTCTTCACCCGGCTTTCCTCGAGGTCCTTGCAGGCCTGCTGGATCATTTGCTCGGTGATCGGTACTTCACGGCCCTGGGCATCGATGATCGATCCGCAGACCTTCGGTTGTGGGGTGCTCTGGGGCTTCTGGGTGTCGCTGCCATGCTGCAAGCTCATCTACAGTCTCCTCATCAGGTCCAATATCAAGGTAAACCTGTGCCGTGACTGGCCTGTGACAGCGGCTCTTGGAGGTCACGACAGCTACAGTCCACCAGAAAGTGCGGCAAACCTCCAGAGGCGTTTTAGAACGATGGGCTATAGGCACTGCCATGCTGGATGAATGGTAGGCTGCTGTTTCACTGTCATTGTGGTCCATCGCCATGCCCGAACCGGTTTCTTCACGTCAGCGTCGCGCCTTGTTTCTCTGCTGGCAATTCATGCGCCCATACCGTCGCCAAGCGCTGTTGGCGTTGCTGGCTCTGGTAGTGACCGCCGGCATTACACTGTCCATGGGGCAAGGCATTCGCCTGTTGGTGGACCAGGGGTTCATGACCCGTTCGGCTCACCAGCTCAATCAGACCATCGGCCTGTTCCTGCTGTTGGTGCTGGCGTTGGCGATAGGGACATTCAGCCGCTTCTATCTGGTTTCCTGGATCGGTGAGCGGTGCGTGGCCGATATTCGCCGCGCCGTATTCGATCACCTGATAGGGCTGCACCCTGGCTTTTTCGAAGACAACCGCAGCTCGGAAATCCAGTCCCGGCTGACCGCCGATACCACATTGCTGCAGGCGGTCATCGGCTCATCACTGTCGATGTTCCTGCGCAACGCCCTGATGGTGATCGGCGGTGTCGTGCTGCTTTTCATCACCAACCCCAAACTCACCAGTATCGTCGTGGTGGCCCTGCCTTTGGTACTGGCGCCGATCCTGCTGTTTGGCCGGCGCGTGCGCAGCCTGTCGCGCCAGAGCCAGGACCGGGTGGCGGATGTGGGCAGCTATGTGGCCGAGACGCTGGGGCAGATCAAGACCGTGCAGGCCTACAACCACCAGGCATTAGACCGCCAACTGTTCGCTGGAACGGTAGAGGCGGCCTTCGCCGTGGCGCGCCAGCGTATCGCGCAGCGGGCCTGGTTGATCACTCTGGTCATCGTGCTGGTGCTGGGCGCGGTGGGGGTGATGTTGTGGGTCGGCGGCATGGATGTGATCGCCGGGCGCATCTCCGCAGGCGAACTGGCAGCCTTCGTGTTCTACAGCCTGATCGTCGGTAGTGCCTTCGGTACTTTGAGCGAAGTCATCGGCGAACTACAGCGCGCCGCCGGCGCGGCCGAGCGTATCGCCGAACTGCTGGCGGCGCGTAGCAGCATTCTAGAGGCCGAGCAGCCGTTTGCGCTGCATCGCCAGCGCGCTGGTGGGCGTATCGAGCTCAAGAACCTGGTATTTGCTTACCCTTCCAGGCCATCGGTTGCCGCCATCGACAACCTGAGCCTGGTCATCGAGCCAGGCCAGACCGTGGCGCTGGTGGGGCCATCCGGCGCGGGCAAATCGACATTGTTCGACTTGCTGCTGCGCTTCTACGACCCCCAGCAGGGGGGCATCCTTCTGGATAACCAGCCAATCACCAGCCTGGCGTTGGGCGAACTACGCCGCCAGTTCGCCCTGGTAGCGCAGAACCCCTCACTGTTCCGCGGTACGGTCGAGGCCAATATCCGCTATGGGCGCCCGCAGGCGAGCCTGGCCGAGGTCGAAGCGGCGGCGCGTGGCGCACATGCCGATGAGTTCATCCGGCAACTGCCGCAGGGTTACCAGACACCGCTGGGCGAGGGTGGTATTGGCCTGTCGGGCGGGCAGCGGCAACGTCTGGCGATTGCGCGGGCGTTGCTGGTGGATGCGCCGATCCTGCTGCTCGACGAAGCCACCAGCGCCCTCGATGCGCAGAGCGAGCACTTGATCCAGCAGGCGCTGCCGAGCCTGATGGCGGGCCGCACTACGCTGGTCATCGCCCATCGCCTGGCCACGGTGCAGCATGCCGACCGCATCGCGGTCATCGACAAGGGGCGCCTGGTGGCGGTGGGCACCCACCGTGAACTGATCGAAAAGAGCCCGCTGTACGCCAGGCTGGCCTCGCTGCAGTTCAACGCAGGTTGACGCATCGAAGGCTTGTAACATTTTTGTAGCAATTGCTTGAGACTATCCCTTCAACTGTTGCGTAAGTGCTCGACCTGGCTGCTATCGATTGATGGCAGCTTTTTTTGGCCTGCGAACGAGGACATGGATGTCTGTGGCGGCGCTGCCAGCGGCACGCTGTTTCCTAAATCCTTGTTCCCGAGATCTGCGATGTTGCGTAAATCCCTCAGAGTACAAATTCTTACCCTGCTCGGCGGCAGCCTGGCGGCGATGCTGCTGATTGCCTTGGTGTGCTTCCAGTTTCTGTCCTCCAGCGTGCGCAGTTATGCCACGCTGGTCGATGGACCACTGCAGGCCTCGCAATCGATCGACGAAGCCAACCTGCAGTTCAAGATCCAGGTGCAGGAGTGGAAAAACGTGCTGCTGCGCGGCCGCCAGCCGGCTGAGCTGGAAAAGTACTGGCAGCAGTTCCAGGCCCGGGAGCAGCAGGTTCAGCAGTTGCTTGGGCAACTGATCGACAGCAGTGATCAGAAGCTCAAGGAGCCTTTGCAGCAACTGCGTGACAGCCATCGGCAATTGGGTGTGGCCTACGCGCAGGGGCGCCAGGCGTTTCTGGCCGCAGGTGGTGACCCGGTCGCCGGCGATCTGGCTGTCAAAGGTGTCGACCGTGCTGCCAGCGAGCAGATGAGCGCGTTGGTCGAGCAGTTGCGCGCCGACGCCCGTGAACGCGCCGACAGCATCAATGCCAGGGCCGAGCGCACGGTATGGCTGGGTATGCTGGTGATGCTCGGGTCGGCACTGCTGGTCGGTTTGCTCAGCCTGTGGCGGGTCAACCGTAGCCTGATCGAGCCGATCAGCCAGTTGATCGAGTACGTAGCGCAATTGAGCCAGGGCCGCTTTGGCGCTCGGGTCGACAGCCGTCGCGAGGATGAACTGGGCCGCCTTGCGCGGGCGGCCAATACCTTGCGTGATTTCCTTGCCGAAACCGTTGGCCGGCTCAAGGACAATGCCCAAGAGCTCGAAGGCGCCAGTGGCCAGCTGCGCAGCATCGCCGGTGACATGGCGCGCGGTACCCATGACCAGTTCCAGCGCACCGATCAGGTGGCCACGGCGATGCACGAGATGTCCGCCACTGCCCAAGAGGTTGCCCGTCACGCCGCCGAAGCCGCGCGCGCGGCCGATGAAGCCGACCACAGTGCCCAGGCTGGCGAGCGGGTAATGCAGCAGACCATCGACATCATTGGCGTGGTCAACCGGGAGATCGCAGGTACTGCGGCGGTAATCCGCGATCTTGAAACTGACAGTTCGCGCATCGGCAAGGTGCTGGAAGTGATCCGTGGTATCGCCGAGCAGACCAACCTGCTGGCGCTCAATGCGGCCATTGAAGCAGCCCGTGCGGGTGAGGCCGGGCGCGGCTTTGCGGTGGTCGCCGACGAGGTGCGCAGCCTGGCTCAGCGCACGGCGGCGTCGATCGCCGAAATCCATCAGATCATCGAGGCGGTACAGTCTGGTGCCTTGGACGCGGTCAAGGCCATCGAAAGCGGGCAGCAGCGCAGCGAGGAGGGGGCCGAGCAGGTGCAGCAGGCTGGGCAGATGCTGCAGCGCATCACCACGGCGGTTGAGGCCATCCGTGACATGAACCGGCAGATCGCCACGGCCGCTGAAGAGCAGACCAGCGTGGCCGAGGACATCTCGCGCAACCTGGTCGAGATTACCCGCATCGCCACAGCCAACCAGGAGGCAGTGCAGCACACCGAGCAGGCAGGCCAGCGCCTGCATGGGCTGTCGGGGCAGTTGGGTGAGGTCACTTCGCGGCTTACCGCGTAGTGCTTATCGCGCATGACAAAAAGCCCGCACAATGGCGGGCTTTTTGAAGGATTTGGTCGGAGAGACAGGATTCGAACCTGCGGCCTTCTCGTCCCGAACGAGACGCGCTACCTGGCTGCGCTACACTCCGATGAACGAAATCCTACTGCATGGTTTTTTCGAACGCAAGCCCTTGTTGTTAAAAGGGCTTAGGCTCAAAACAGGGCGCTCGATCAGAGCTCCTTGACGGTACGAACCTGGTCTTTGTTCAGGCGCGTACGCTTGCCATCAAGTTGCTCGAACTCGTAGAAGCCAGAGTCCTCGTCAAAGGACGGAGTGTCCACAGCCTGGATCTCACGACCGTCGTTCAGGGTGATCACGGTTGGCGAGGCGCAGCCAGCGAGGGCGCCCAGGCCCAGGGCGAGCAGAAAGGCGGGAAGGGTCCGTTTAATCATCGTGTTTCTCCAGTGCGATGGTGCTAGATGACGTTAAGACGCAAGGCGTCTGCGCAAGTTCCTTCTAGAGTGCAGCATAGCGCCAATCGCTGAGTATTGACCTGGGTCTGTCAAGGTTGCCGCAGGGCAGCCTGTGATATAAATGCGGCCATCCCTTTCCCCTGCGATGAACACTCATGAAAGCCAAGGCAGATACCCCCTTCGTGGCCCTGAATATTGCCGTGCTGACGGTCAGCGACACCCGTACCTTTGAAACCGACACCTCCGGGCAGATGTTCGTCGACCGCCTGACTGCGGCGGGCCACCAGCTGGCTGAGCGTAAGCTGCTCAAGGACGACCTCTACAAGATCCGCGCCCAGGTTGCCACCTGGATCGCCGATGACCGCGTGCAGGTCGTGTTGATTACCGGTGGCACCGGCTTCACGGGGCGCGACAGTACGCCTGAGGCCGTGGCCTGCCTGCTGGACAAGCAAGTGGAAGGCTTCGGCGAGCTGTTCCGGCAGATCTCCGTTGCCGACATCGGCACGTCGACCGTTCAGTCGCGCGCCTTGGCCGGCCTGGCCAACGGCACGCTGGTGTGCTGCCTGCCGGGCTCGACCAATGCTGTGCGCACTGGCTGGGACGGTATCCTTGCCGAGCAGCTCGATGCCCGCCATCGCCCGTGCAATTTCGTTGCGCACCTGAAGCAGGCAGCGGCTTGTGAAAGCCGTGGCTGAGGCGCCGCAGGCCCGGCCATTGATGCCGGTGGAAGAAGCGCTGGAGCGCCTGCTGGCCTTGGCCGAGGCCGCGCCGATCAAGGACACCGAAACCGTCCCGCTGGCCGAGGCCGAAGGCCGGGTGCTGGCGACCGACCTGGTTGCCTCGCTCGACCTGCCGCCCTGGCCCAACAGTGCCATGGATGGCTACGCACTGCGCCTGGCCGATTGCCAAGGCCAGCCGTTGCCCGTCAGCCAGCGCATTTTTGCCGGGCACGCGCCCGAGCCGTTGCAGCCCGGCACGTGCGCGCGGATCTTCACCGGCGCCCCGCTGCCGGCCGGTGCCGACTGCGTCGAGATGCAGGAAAACACCGAGGTGCTGGAGGATGGCCGGGTGCGTTTCCTCGAACCGATCAAGCCTGAGCAGAATGTCCGTCCCCAAGGCCAGGAAACACGCCAGGGCGAACAGGTGATGGTCGCAGGAACGCGCCTGGGCCCGATCGAACTGGGGTTGGCCGCAACCTTGGGGCATGCTCAACTGCAGGTGGTGCGTCGGGTACGGGTGGCAGTGTTGTCCACCGGCGACGAGCTGGTCGAGCCAGGTTTGCCACTGGGCCCAGGGCAGATCTACAACAGCAACCGCCGCCTGCTGGTCAGTTGGTTGCAACGCCTGGGCTGTGAAGTGCGCGACATGGGCATCCTGCCTGATGACCTGGTGCGGACTCGCCAGTGCCTGGCCAGCCTGGGTGATGTCGACCTGATCCTGTCCACCGGGGGAGTTTCCGTGGGCGAGGCCGATTACCTGGGCGCGGCGCTGCGTGAGGCGGGCGAGCTGGCCTTGTGGAAGCTGGCGATCAAGCCAGGCAAGCCGCTGACATTCGGGCATTATCAAGGTGTGCCGGTGATCGGCCTGCCAGGCAACCCTGCGTCGACGCTGGTGACCTTCGGCCTGCTCACGCGCCCTTACTTGCTGCGCCGCCAAGGGGTTGCCGAAGTCACTCCGCTACGTTTCGACGTGCCTGCGGGTTTCGATTGGCCCAAGGCCGGAACCCGTCGCGAATACCTGCGGGCGCGGATCGACAACGGCCGGGTGCGCATCTACAAGAACCAGAGCTCAGGCGTGTTGCGCAGCGCCGCCTGGGCTGAGGGCTTGGTGGAGGTGCGCGAAGGCAGCACGCCGCAGCAGGGTGACAGCGTACCGTTCATACCGTTGAGCGAACTACTTGGTTGATCGCCCTAGCCACGGGTCTATAGGTTGCGGGGCGGTGGCAGGCGCTGACTGGGTCAGGCGCATGTGCACGTTCTCCAGTTGCTGCGCCGCCACGCTCCAGTCATGACGATGCCGGGCAAACTGGCGGCCGGCCTCGCTCAGTTGGCACATGCGCCAGGGTTGGTTGAGCAGTTGGGTAATCAGCAGTGCCAACTGGTCACCGTCATCGCTGCCCAGGTAATGCTCGCCGTTGTTCACGGCAAGGCCTGAAACGCCCTTGCTGGTGGTGATCACCGGCAGCCCGGCAGCCATGGCTTCGAGAATCTTGACTTTGGAGCCGCCGGCGTATCGCAGAGGGGCGAAGAACAGCGCCGAGCGCCGCTGCAGTTCGCGAAGGTCAGGGCGATAACCCAGCCATTCGATGCGGGGATCGTTCCAGTGCAGCTTCCATGAGGCCGGCATGGCATGCCCGGCTATGGCCAGGCGCACCGCAGGGTTGCTCATCCACACCTGCGGCAGGATTTCTTCCAGCGCCCATTCGATGGCCTCAAGGTTCGCACCGTATTCGAAGTTGCCGACGAACAGCAGTCGCTGACTGTGCAGTGCGGGACATACCTGTTGGTAATACTCGCAATCCACACCGTTGACCACTACGTTCACTGGGCGCCCGCTGATCTGGCTTATCAGTTCGGCGTCATGGGTGCTCACCGCAACCACTTCGGTGGGCTGGCAGAGTACGCGTTGCTCCCAGCGACGATAGCGCCAACGGTCGAACGCATTGAGCGGGCGCAGCCAAAGTGGCAGGCGATCATGGCAGGCGGCGCCCATCACCGATTCGAGTGTGTGTTCGCTGAGCATGTAGGGCAGGCCGCGGGCCTGCAGGGCTTTTTCGAAGGGTTGGAAGCCGTAGCTGTGCTCGATCTGGATGACATCCCAGGGCTCGTCCAGCAACTGCTCGAAGCGGTGGCGCAGGCAGGGCGCCAAGCCATTGATGATTGCCCGCATGGGGTAGTCGATGATCGGTGAGGCCAGCAGGTTGAGCGGGCTGTGCAGCGCCCGGCGGGGTAGCACGATCAGCCGCTCGACCAGTGGCTCCAGCGTTTCGCGGGTGGCATCGTTCAGCGGGACTTTCGACTGCACCAGCAAGGTGATCCGGTGCCCGTGCTGCGCAAGGGCGCGCAGCAGGTGGTATTGCCGGGTCTTGCTGCCGCTGGTGGTTGGCCAGGGTAGGTAGGGCAGCGTCCAGAGTATGCGCATGAACCACAATCCTCGCTAAAGGCTGCAGACAAAAAACGCGCCCGTGGGCAGTCAGCCAATGGCTACAACCGGGACGCGTCCATACATTTGAGTAAAGCCCACGCTATCGTCTTCGCCCAGGTACTCGCTTGTGTCGATCATGCAGGGGATGAGAACGCTCATTTCACAGTCTCGACTCGGGCGCTGCACGTAGCGCTAATGGGCAGCTTGCGAACTGCCAAGGCTCTGGCGGCAAAAAGTCAAAAAACCGACTTGTTTATTGTGCCTTATCGGTTTTGGCCAAATATTTGTCGATCATGCGCCTGATGGCCGAAGCTTTCAATCCTGTTGATGTGGGCCTGACCGGTTTTTGTTCACATGGGTGTCTGGCGTTGGCGCATGATCAGCCGGTGCATGCAGCAATCTGCCTGCGCCTGTGGTCGAGATCTGCAATGAGCGGTCCCTTGGGAGAAGCGTGATGGGTAAGGCAATGGTGATCCTGCACGGCAAGCAGGCGATGAACGAAGATGTGCGCAAGGCCGTCCTCGCCCAGCGTGAGCGGGGCTGGACGCTGGATGTGCGGGTGACCTGGGAAGCAGGTGATGCCCAGCGGCTGGTTGCCGAGGCGCTGGCGGCTGGCTACACCCATGTGGTCGCAGGAGGCGGCGACGGTACTTTGCGCGATGTGGCCGAAGCCATGGGGCAGGCAAATACTCAGGCCAGCCTGGCATTGCTGCCTTTGGGTACCGCCAATGATTTCGCCAAAGCCGCTGGTGTGTCATTGCAGCCGGCTGAGGCGCTGGCGCTGCTGGATATGCCGGCACGGCCAATCGACTTGGGCAAGGTTGGCGACCAGATGTTTCTGAACATGGCCACGGGCGGGTTTGGCAGTCAGGTCACGGCAAACACCTCCGAGGACCTCAAAAAAGTGCTGGGCGCAGCGGCCTACCTGTTCACCGGGCTGTCGCGCTTCAGTGAGTTGCAGGCCGCGTCGGTGGAGCTGAAAGGCCCGGACTTCCACTGGCAGGGTGACTTGCTGGCGCTGGGCATCGGCAATGGCCGCCAGGCAGGTGGCGGTCAGGTATTGTGCGCCGATGCCCTGGTGGATGACGGCCTGCTCGACATCGCTATCCTGCCGGCACCGCAAGAAGTGGTGGGGGCGCTGCGTGAGCTGCTGGCCGGCGAAGGGCTGTTCGTTCGTGCGCGCTTGCCCTGGGTAGAGATCAAGAGCTCCCAAGGCCTGGACATCAACCTCGATGGTGAGCCGTTACAGGCTGACAGCCTGCGCTTCGAGGCCCTGCCTGCGGCGCTGCGCCTGCATCTGCCGCCAAACTCGCCGCTGCTCAGTCATCCAGGCTGATGATTTTCTCGCGCACGGCAAACAGTACCAGCCCGGCGACATCGTAGATCTGCAGGCGTTTCATGATCTGCGAGCGATGGGTTTCCACCGTTTTGATCGAAAGGGCAAGCCCGGCAGCGATTTCGCGAGTGGATTTGCCCCGTACGATCAGGCGCAGGATTTCCAGTTGCCGTGCAGTGAGGTTATGGCGGTCGATGTTTGGCTGCTTGCCCTGCTGCGCACGCATCAGCGCCTGGTTGATCACCGTGTGGGCGATGGCCGGGCTGAGGTAGCGCTCGCCACTGCGTAGTGCGGCCAGTGCCTGCTCCAGCTCCTTTGCGGTGGCGTCTTTGAGCAGGTAGCCGTGGGCGCCGCTTTCCAGGGCGCGCATGATCAGGTCCGGGTCGGTGTGCATGGACAGGATCAGTACTTTGCAGGTGCTGCCAGAGGCGCGCAGCAGGGTGAGGGCATCGAGGCCGCTGGTCGAGCGCATGGAAATGTCGAGCAGCACGATGTCGGGCGCCAGTTGCTGGGCTTGCTCGAGCAGTTGGCCGCCATCGTCGGCTTCGCCGACCACGGTGTAGCCGGGTATGTCAGACACCAGGGCACGGACCCCGGCTCGAATCAGCGAATGGTCATCGACCAGCAGCAGTCTACAGGTCATCGGATAGCAGGTGTCCTGGCGCGTTCATGGGTGCGTGGTGGCCATGGGAACAAGACCTCGATCCGGGTGCCGAGGCCAAGCTGGCTGGTAATTTTCAGTGTGCCCTGGAGCGCTGTGGCACGCTCCTGCATGCCAGCCATGCCGCGCTGGCCTGCCTCAGCCGGATTGGCGGCGGGGATGAAGCCTTGGCCATCGTCCTCTATCGACAAGCTCAGGCCGGTGGGGCTGCGCTGCAGGCGGATGGTCAGGTTGCGCGCCTTGGCATGGCGCAATATGTTGGTGACCGCCTCTTGCGCGATGCGAAAAGCAGCCATGGTCACCTCCTCGCAAATGCCACCCAGCCTTTGATGGCATTCCAGGCTCCAATGCATGTCGGTGCTGCCTAGCGTGCGCACCAGATGGGCACGCAGGCTGGCTTCCAGGCCAAGGCTGACCAACTGCCGGGGATTGAGGATGGCAGAGACGTCACGCACCTTGCTCAGGGTGTCATCGAGTGTGCTGTGCAGGGCGCCGCATTGCGTCTGCAAATCGCTTGGCAGCCGCCGCTGCAACCACTCCAGCTGCAATTTGGCAGCGGTCAGCAGTTGGCCGATGTCGTCATGCAGTTCGCGGCTAAGGTGCTGGCGTTCGCTTTCCTGGACTTTGAGCATGCGATCGGCCAGTTCTGCCGGGCGCAAGCTGATAGACCTGGCACCCTGGCTCAGGTGCCAGCCGACCCCGAACATTGCTATCAGATGCAACAGCATCAGGCTGGCCGGTATGGCATGGCCGCCGGTGAACAGCAGCAGGTTGGCAAACAGCGACGCCACGCACAGCAATGCAGTCGCCCAGCGCAGCACAGTGGCGAGGGAGCGGCAACGCAGAGCATTCTTCAAGCGTGGGAGCATAGAGGGGAAGCCACTGTAACCTTGCTGATGGAGGCCTTGCGCATGTCTTGCCGCAGGCTTTGGCGTGGTGCTTTCAATATTTGCCAAGTGCGCGTTGAGGCGATCCATATACGGGTGACCGGTATTTGTTAGTGCGCATGGTATCACTTCAGGCCGGTTTGGTCGCGAGCGGGGAATGCTTTGAAACCTCAAGGTTTGCGGGGCGATCAGGGGGGAGCGATGCCTGATTTGAGCAGCAAATAGCCACCATCGATTGGCCTGCTCGGTTCAACTTGCGCGAATCCCGGTAGAACAGGGTGTGGCAACTTTCAGCCCTTCACAAGTTGGATCCTGATTCGGTAAAGCACCGTCGCCTTAGTTGCAAACCGTCAATGACTGCTAGTGCGTTTATCTGCGCAAGTTGGGCGACTGGCCATGGGGCCGGCCTGGTGCGTGCCAGCACATTCGCTACGGGTTTCCTGTCAAGGCGCACACGTTTGCGGCAATGGCTGGTCCAGTGCTTTTGCCAGTTCGGCAAGCAAGTTGGTTTGTTCGCTGGCATCAAGGGCGAGCCGCCCGGTGTGCGCATCGACAAGCTCCAGTTGCCAGGCCAGCAGGGTCAGGCAGGCCGCCAATGCAGGCAAAGCATGATTGTGCAGGTGCAACTGCCTGCAGGCTGGAGCGAGCAGTTGCTGCAAGGCAGAGGCGTATTGGGCGACTTCAAGCAGCCCCAGGCCGCTGGCGCGCCGGGCAAGAGTATCGAGGGTGTTGATGAGGCAATGGCAGGCGTCGGGGTCATTGGCGATCAGTTCCAGGTGCTGAAGGCACTCCTGGGACTGGGTCAGCAACACTTGCGCATCCAGCAGAAAGTCCTGCAGGGCGCTGCTGTCGAAAGCTGAACTGTCCATCATGAGGCCCCGGGCCGCAGCGCGGGAGCGGGTGATGGCCAAGCCGTGTCGTTCGCTAGCAAAAGCCTGACTCCATTCATGCAGTGAGAATGGCGTCACATTAATGGCTAAAGGATAGCGCGAACATCAGGTTGCACCCGGTTGACGCTAAGGGTTTCCCTGATATTGCTCTAGGGGGGCGACAGCTGCTCCAGGCAATGGGCCCAAGGTTGACTGGCTGCAGTAAAGCATGATGTTAATGTGATATCAATTGGCCCGCGAAGCATTTTCGCTCAAGGGTCAAGCTGCGTACGCAACCGCCGATATAGGGTGGATGAACTCACATTATTCCGACTTGAGCCTGGGGGTTTTCCAATGGCTGGCATTCTCGACACGGTAGACCAACGAACGCAACTGGTGGGTGAGAACCGCCTGGAAATCCTGATGTTCCGCCTGGCCGGGCGCCAGTTGTTCGCCATCAACGTGTTCAAGGTGCAGGAAGTGCTGCAGTTGCCCAAGTTGACCTTGATGCCGCAGCGCCACGCGTTTGTCTGTGGCGTGGTCAACCTGCGTGGGCAGACCTTGCCGGTCATCGACCTGTCCCAGGCAATCGGCATGCGCCCGCTGCAGCCGGGGCCAGACAGCACCATCATCGTCACCGAGTACAACCGCTCGGTGCAGGCGTTCCTGGTAGGTGGGGTCGATCGCATCGTCAATATGAACTGGGAAGCCATCATGCCGCCGCCTTCCAGTGCCGGCCGTCAGCATTACCTGACGGCAATCACCAAGGTGGACGAAAAGCTGGTGGAGGTCATTGACGTCGAGAAGGTGCTGGCCGAGATCGTGCCTTACAACGCGAAGGTCTCCAACGACAAGCTCGCTGACCCGATATTGGCTCGCGCCCGTGGCCGCGAAGTGCTACTGGTGGATGATTCCAGCGTGGCGCTGGCGCAGCTGCGTGACACCCTTTCGCAACTGGGGATGAAACTGCATGTTGCCAGCGACGGCCTGAAGGCCTTGCGCATGCTCAAGGGCTGGGCCGATGCAGGCGAAGATGTGTGCGAAAAACTGCTGATGGTGTTCACTGACGCGGAAATGCCTGAAATGGACGGTTATCGGCTGACCACCGAAATCCGCAGTGATGCGCGCCTACGCAAGCTGTACGTGGTGTTGCACACCTCGCTGTCAGGCAGCTTCAACGAATCCATGGTCAAGAAAGTCGGCTGCGACAATTTCCTTTCCAAGTTCCAGCCTGATCGTTTGGTCGAAGTGGTCAAGCAGCGTTTGCTACTGGATTCGACCACTGCGTGATCCTTGCGGCTGCCGGGTATAATCTGGCATTTGGCATGGCACGAGGCAGGCAGGGATGTTTCTGAGCGAGCTGTATCGGTATCCGGTGAAGTCGGGGCAGGCGCAATGTCTGCAGTCTTCACTGGTCGATAATCTGGGTTTGTCGGGTGACCGGCGCTGGCTGGTGGTCGAGCAAGACAACGGACGCTTTCTCACCCAGCGCGCCTGGCCGCAGCTCAGCCAGCTCAAGGCTGGCGAAGGGGCGGCAGGTACGCTGCTGCTGGAGGCCCCGGGCCTGCCAGCTCTGCAGGTGGCGGTGCCGCCTGCAGATGACGGCCTGCGCGGTGTGACCATCTGGCGTGACACGTTGCGTGTGCCGGATGCCGGCGATGAGGCCGCAGCCTGGCTATCGCAATTGCTCGGCAAGCCAGTGCGACTGGTCCACTGCCCCGAGCATCGGGCGCGCTACCTGCCCAGCGGTTATGGCTTGAACAGCGACAGGGCGGCTTTCCCCGATGGTTTCCCGTTATTGCTGATTGGCCAGGGGTCGCTGCAGGAGTTGAACCGGCGCATTGGCCGGCCCATGGAGATGCTGCGTTTTCGACCGAACCTGGTGGTGCAGGGTGCAGAGCCGTTTGCCGAAGATGGCTGGAAGCGCATTCGTATTGGCGGGCTTGAGTTACGCGTGCTCAAGCCGAGCGTGCGGTGCATCTTCACCACGCTGGACCCTGAAACCGGAGAGCGCAGCCCGGACCGGGAGCCGTTGGCCACGCTCAAGACCTTTCGCGAGCGCGAAGGTGACATCCTGTTCGGGCAGAACCTGGCGGTGGATGGCCGTGGTCGGCTTGAGGTGGGGATGGAAGTCGAAGTGCTGGAGTAGTGGTAGCAAGTACCTGCCTCTTCGCGAGCTGGCCCGCGAAGAGGCGGCATTGCTTCACATGTCGTCGAAATACCGCTCGTGCCAATCTACCAACGGCTGGGGTGCATTGAGCTTCTGCCCGTAGATCACCGAGTAAGACAGCACGTTCTGTACATACTGACGCGTCTCGTCGAACGGAATCGACTCCACCCACACGTCAAAGCTTAGGTGCTTGGCACCTTTGAGCCATTGGCGCACGCGCCCGGGGCCGGCGTTGTACGCCGCCGACGCCAGCACCCGATTGCCGTTGAACTGGCCGTGTACCTGGCTCAGATAGGCTGCGCCCAGCCGAATGTTCGTGTCCGGGTTGAGCACCTGGCGCGGTGACGCCAGCGGAATGCTGAACTTGCGCGCGGTTTCCTTGGCTGTGGCCGGCATCAACTGCATGAGGCCGCTGGCACCTACACTGGAGCGCGCATCCTCCATGAAGGCACTCTCCTGGCGTGTGATTGCGAACACCCAGCTTGAGTGCAACCCGCGCACCTTGGCTTCACGCACCAGCGTATCGCGGTGGGCCATCGGGAAGCGGATATCGAGGTCGTCCCAGTACTTGGCCAGGCTGATGGTGCGAATGGCCGGGAAATACCAGCGCAGGTCATAGGCCAGGCGCGCCTGGGCAACCATTTCGTCGCGGCTGAAGTGTCGGCTGACGTGATACCACTCGCGGCGACCGTCGACGATCTGGCCGCGGGCATGGAATTCCAGGGCACGCTGGATTCCAGGAGTGTTACGCACCTTGCTGACCAGTTGCGGGCTCAGCACCAGTGGCCGGTTGTTGAGCTGGTAGGGCGTTTGCGCCCGGTCGGCGGCGAGAAAGCCATAGAAGTCCCGTTCGCGTGCCACGTTCCTGTACAGCAGAAGGCTTTGCGGGTTGTTTGGCTGGGCCAGTTCCAGGCTGCGTGCTTGCCAGTATTGCCAGCGGCTGGTACTGGCCAGGTCCTGCGGCAGGCGCTTGGTCAGTTCGTAGGCATCTTCCCAGCGGCCCAGGCGCAGCAGCAGGCGCAGACGCCATTCGCTGACCGTATTGTCCCGCAACTGCGGGTCGTAGCGCGTCATCAGGTCAAGGGCACGCGGGTCGTAGCGGCGTGCCAGTGTCAAACCGATTTCGCGGGCGATCGCGACTTTTTCGTCCGAGGAAAAGTGCATGCGCTGTGCATAGTCGTCGAGCAGCGCCATGGCACGCTGCGGGTCCTGGCGAGCCAGGCGGCGCAGGCCCAGGCTGACGACATCGGACATGGCCTCGTTGACCGGTGTGAAGCGCGATGGCTGGTTGAGCAGTTCGGGCTTTTGCGCCACATCGATTAACAGGCGGCCTTGCGGGCCAAGCGTGGTCAGCGATTTGACCAGGCTGTTGGCCAGGGAGTAGTTACGCGCCTGCGCTGCCAGTTTGGCGCGGTTCCAGCGCTTGGCCTCGGTCAGCTGACCTTCGGCGGCCCACATGCCGAACAGGGTGTCGCAGGCGGCCGGTTGCGACTTGCCCACGTTCCACAGCTTTTCGGCGCTGGCATAACCTTCGGCGCGCAGGCCATGGCTCAGCTGGTACTGGCCGTTGAGGCAGTCCAGTTCGGTGAAGTTGAGCTTGGGGTCATAGTATTTGACGAAGGTGTTCCACTCGCCGCGTTCGGCCAGCCAGCGCAGCCAGCGCAGTTTCATCCAGTTGGCCTGGGGAAGGTCGCCATGTTTGGCCAGGAACGCTTCTATTTCCTGGTTGCTGGCGCTTTTCAGCCGAGCGGTCAGTTCGTCGTAGGCCAGGTAGGGCGTCAGCGGGTAGTCGCGCAGGGCCTGGGCATAGCGCAGGTACGGGCCCTTGTCGCCCTTGGCCAATGCACGCTTGGCCTCGTCGTAGTACTGACGTTGCTGGGAGAGGTCGATGGCCTGTGCCGCGCTGGCGGTGGCGGCGGTAAGCAGCAGGCAGGAAGCAATCTGTAACAGGCGGCTGCGCATGATACGTCCGGGCAGTTGAACCATGGGAAAGTGACGGCGGAGCCAGCACTGTTGGAAGCTATTGTTCTAGCTTAGCTGTTTGCCGGCAGCGGGTGAAAGCGCTGTGCTTGTATCAAGGCATTAAGTTCGACCGGATGTCGCAATGCCCTGGCAGCGCGGTCAACTTAATGCCGGAACGGGCCAACTCAGGTAGAATGCGCGCCCGCTTTCTGGAGACGAACATGACCCTGCTCAAATTCAGCGATGTGTCCCTCGCATTCGGCGCGATGCCGCTGCTGGACAAAGTGTCCTGGCAGATCGCCCGTGGCGAGCGGGTGTGCATCATCGGCCGTAACGGCACCGGCAAGTCGAGCATGCTGCGCCTGGTCAAGGGCGAGCAGAAGGGCGACGACGGAGAGATCTGGCGCGCACCTGGCCTGAAGATCGGCGAACTGCCGCAAGAACTGCCAGTGGCTGACGAGCGGACAGTGTTCGACGTGGTGGCCGCAGGCCTGGATGGCGTTGGCGAACTGCTTGCCCAATTCCACCACCTGAGCCAGAACATCCAGGGCGACGATGACCTGGAAAAACTCATGCATGTTCAGCACGAGCTCGAAGCCCGTGACGGCTGGCGCCTGCAGCAGGTGGTGGAGAGCACCTTGAGCCGCCTGCAACTGCCTGCCGACAAAACCCTGGCCGAGCTGTCCGGTGGCTGGCGCCGCCGCGTGCTGCTGGCGCAGGCGCTGGTGTCAGAACCCGATCTGCTGCTGCTCGACGAGCCGACCAACCACCTGGACATCGGTGCCATCGCCTGGCTCGAAGAGGCCCTGCGCGGTTTCAACGGGGCGGTGCTGTTCATTACCCACGACCGTTCCTTCCTGCAGAACCTGGCAACCCGCATCCTTGAACTGGATCGCGGCGGGCTGATCGACTGGAACGGTGACTACGCCAGTTTCCTGGTGCACAAGGAAGCGGCGCTGGCCGCCGAAGAGACGGCCAACGCGCTGTTTGACAAGCGTCTTGCCCAGGAAGAAGTGTGGATTCGCCAGGGCATCAAGGCCCGCCGTACCCGTAACGAAGGCCGCGTGCGCGCACTCAAGGCCTTGCGTGTCGAGCGCAGCGAGCGGCGGGATCGCCAGGGCAAGGCGAACATCCAGATCGAGGCCGCCGAGAAATCCGGCAAGCAGGTGATGGTGCTGGAGAATGTCAGCTTCCACCACGCTGGAGGGCCGATGCTGGTCAAGGACTTCTCCATGGTCCTGCAGCGCCAGGACCGCATCGGCCTGCTGGGCGCCAACGGTACCGGCAAGACCACGCTGCTCAAGCTGATGCTCGGTGACCTGGAGCCTACCTCGGGCAAGGTCGAGCGCGGCACCAAACTGGAAGTCGCCTATTTCGATCAGATGCGCCACCAGCTCGATCTGGAAA
This sequence comes from Pseudomonas sp. BNK-30, assembly GCF_047456185.1. NCBI lineage: Bacteria > Pseudomonadati > Pseudomonadota > Gammaproteobacteria > Pseudomonadales > Pseudomonadaceae > Pseudomonas > Pseudomonas sp. BNK-30. The sequence continues at coordinate 2,950,932 of NZ_CP179904.1, read as the reverse complement.
AAACCGTGATCGACAACCTGGCCGAGGGCCGCGATTTCATTGAAATCGACGGCCAGAACCGTCACGTGCTCAGCTACCTGGGCGATTTCCTGTTCAGCCCCCAGCGTGCGCGCACGCCGGTCAAGGCGTTGTCGGGCGGTGAGCGTGCGCGCCTGCTGCTGGCCAAGCTGTTCAGCAAACCGGCCAACCTGCTGGTGCTGGACGAACCGACCAACGACCTGGACGTCGAAACCCTCGAGCTGCTTGAAGAGGTGCTGTGCAATTACAAGGGCACCGTGCTGATGGTCAGCCACGACCGGGCCTTCCTCGACAACGTTGTCACCAGCACGCTGGTGTTCGAGGGCGAGGGCAAGGTGCGTGAATATGTTGGCGGCTACGAGGACTGGATCCGCCAGGGCGGTTCGCCGAAGCTGTTGGGCGTGACCGAGAGCAAGGGTGGCAAATCCGAGCTCAACAGTGCGGTGGTGGAGAAGCAGGACGAGCAGGTGGCTCCGGCGCCAGCCGCAGCCGCAGCGGATGCCTCGAAGAAGAAGCTCAGCTACAAACTGCAGCGCGAGCTGGAGATGCTGCCTGGGCAGATCGATGCGGTCGAGCAGCGTATGGCGGCGGCCCAGGAAGAGGTCAACGCGCCGGGCTTCTATCAGCGGCCGATCGAAGAGACCTCGGCGGTGCTGGCCAAGCTGGAGCAGATGCAGGGCGAGCTGGATGCCTTGGTAGAGCGCTGGGCCGAGCTGGAAGGCTAAGTCAGTCCTGGCCTCATCGCCGGCAAGCCGGCTCCCCCAGGATCTCTGTGGGAGCCGACTTGCCGGCGACGAGGCCGGGCAGCCTGGATCATTCCTTCTTCTGCAACCGCACCGCCAGTACATCGCACGGCGCGCCATGCAACACGTCATTGGCCGTTGAACCCAGCAGCAACGCCAGGCCATGGCGGCCATGGCTGCCAACCACGATCAGGTCGCAGTTCTGCTCCTTGGCCAGCTGATGAATTTCTTGGCGCGGTTGGCCATAGGTCAGGTGAGAATCACCGCGGTTGATCTCGGGGTATTTGTTGAACAGGCGTTCCATGCGCTCCTTGGCCTGGTCGAACTGTTGCTGTTGCAGCTGCGACAGGTCCATTGGCACGTCACCGCCAAAGGCCATGGCCATGGGTTCGACGATATGCACCAGCGAGACCTTGGCGCCTGTGGGCTCGGCGAGCTTCATGGCTCGCTTGATCACCGGGTCGCACTCTTCGGTGAGGTCGACGGCGACCAGAAGATGTTCGTAAGGCATGAGCTGTACTCCTGACAATCGCGATAGTAGAAGTATGGTCGCTTCGGGCGGGTCTTGCGTGAAACCGAGTAACCCGCTCATTTGCAACGCTTTATGGGATCTACAGATATGACGGTATTGCTGGTGGTGTCAATCCTTGCGCTGATTCTCAGCCCGTTTGCCTGGCTGCGCCAGTCGCGCAAGCAAGGCGAGCAGATGAGCCTGCGCCTGGAGGCGCGGCGCATGGGACTGGCCATGCAACTGGCACCGCAGCAGTGGCCGCACTGGCTGGAAAAAGAGCCGCCCAGCCCCTGCCCGCAGTATCACCGGGCGCGCCGGCGTGGGCGTGAAGACAGCTGGTGCTACTGGCAGGTCAGCCCTGGTGTGTGGTGGAACCAATGGCGTGAAGTGTGTGAGGAACCGCGCCTGAATGATGTTTTCTCACGGCTGCCGGGGACTGTTTACAAGGTCGAAGCCGACAAGCGCATGCTCGCGCTGTACTGGAGCGAGCGGGGTGACAAATCTGTGTTGCAGGATATTGCCTACGCCTTCGAAACCCTCGCCTGACATCGTTTCTGCAGAGCAGAAAAGGCCAGGCAGGCCGGGAAATTCTTGAAGCCAGTCGCAGTGTAGCCAACCTGCAGCGGTGTGCATCGAAAAATGCTGCGGTGTACTTCTTGTGGTCAATCGCTGACATGAATGATCAGCAATCACTGTCATCATGATTTATACCCAGACGCTAGAAAATGACCGGAAAGTCGCGTTTCCACCATGCCTGTGAGCATTTGACAACGCCGACCTTTTCGGAGAATGTGTGCATACCCAAATCAAACGGGCGTATGAATTGAGCGTTTGTATGTCACAGCGCTCATCCAGAATCCCGACTAGCGCGCTGACGGGTGTGCCTGGGCAAGAGCAGCGAAGCGCTGCTTTTCCACCAGCGATCGGCGTGTACAGTTCAGCTTCCATATCGTGGAGATCAGTTGATGATTTACGAAGGTAAAGCCATCACGGTTAAGGCTCTTGAAAGCGGCATCGTCGAACTGAAGTTCGACCTCAAGGGTGAGTCCGTCAACAAGTTCAATCGCCTGACCCTGGACGAGCTGCGCCAGGCCGTCGATGCCATAAAGGCCGACGCCTCGGTGAAGGGCGTGATCGTCAGCAGTGGCAAGGACGTGTTCATCGTCGGCGCCGACATCACCGAGTTCGTCGACAACTTCAAGCTGCCCGAGGCCGAACTGGTTGCCGGCAATCTGGAAGCCAACCGCATCTTCAACGCGTTCGAAGACCTCGACGTGCCGACCGTTGCCGCGATCAACGGCATCGCCCTGGGCGGCGGCCTGGAAATGTGCCTGGCGGCCGACTATCGGGTCATGTCCACCTCTGCCAAGATCGGCCTGCCGGAAGTCAAGCTGGGTATCTACCCTGGCTTCGGCGGTACCGTGCGCCTGCCGCGTCTGATCGGCTCGGACAACGCCATCGAGTGGATTGCCGCCGGCAAGGAAAACCGCGCTGAAGACGCCCTGAAAGTCGGTGCGGTCGACGCCGTCGTCGCCCCTGAACTGCTGCAGGCCGGTGCCCTCGACCTGGTCAAGCGCGCCATCAGCGGTGAGCTGGACTACAAGGCCAAGCGCCAGCCCAAGCTGGAAAAGCTCAAGCTCAATGCCATCGAGCAGATGATGGCCTTCGAGACTGCCAAGGGCTTCGTCGCTGGCCAGGCCGGCCCGAACTATCCGGCGCCGGTCGAAGCCATCAAGTCGATCCAGAAGGCCGCCAACTTCGGTCGCGACAAGGCGCTGGAAGTCGAGGCAGCAGGCTTTGCCAAGCTGGCCAAGACTTCGGTTGCCCAAAGCCTGATCGGCCTGTTCCTGAATGATCAGGAGCTCAAGCGCAAAGCCAAGGCCCATGACGAAATCGCTCACGATGTGAAGCAGGCTGCCGTGCTCGGCGCCGGCATCATGGGTGGCGGCATCGCTTACCAGTCGGCGGTCAAGGGCACCCCGATCCTGATGAAGGACATCCGCGAGGAAGCCATCCAGCTGGGCCTGAACGAGGCGTCCAAGCTGCTCGGCAACCGCGTCGAAAAAGGCCGCCTGACTCCGGCGAAGATGGCCGAGGCACTCAATGCCATTCGCCCGACACTGTCCTACGGTGATTTCGCCAACGTCGACATCGTCGTCGAAGCCGTGGTCGAGAACCCGAAGGTCAAGCAGGCAGTGCTGGCTGAAGTGGAAGGCCAGGTGAAAGAAGATGCGATCCTTGCGTCCAACACCTCGACCATCTCCATCAACCTGCTGGCCAAGGCGCTCAAGCGCCCCGAGAACTTCGTCGGCATGCACTTCTTCAACCCGGTGCACATGATGCCGCTGGTCGAAGTCATCCGTGGCGAGAAGTCCAGTGAAGTGGCGGTCGCCACCACCGTGGCCTACGCCAAGAAGATGGGCAAGAACCCGATCGTGGTCAACGATTGCCCGGGCTTCTTGGTCAACCGCGTGCTGTTCCCGTACTTCGGCGGCTTCGCCAAGCTGGTCAGCGCTGGTGTCGACTTCGTGCGCATCGACAAGGTCATGGAGAAGTTCGGCTGGCCGATGGGCCCGGCCTACCTGATGGACGTGGTCGGCATCGACACCGGCCACCACGGCCGCGATGTGATGGCCGAAGGCTTCCCGGACCGCATGAAGGACGAGCGCCGCTCGGCCGTCGACGCCCTGTATGAGGCCAATCGCCTGGGCCAGAAGAACGGCAAGGGTTTCTATGCCTACGAAACCGACAAGCGTGGCAAGCCGAAGAAGGTCTTCGACGCCACCGTGCTCGATGTGCTCAAGCCGATCGTCTTCGAGCAGCGTGAAGTCACCGACGAAGACATCATCAACTGGATGATGGTCCCGCTGTGCCTGGAGACCGTGCGCTGCCTGGAAGACGGCATCGTCGAAACCGCTGCCGAAGCGGACATGGGCCTGGTATACGGCATTGGTTTCCCTCCGTTCCGTGGTGGTGCGCTGCGTTACATCGATTCGATCGGTGTGGCCGAATTCGTTGCCCTGGCTGATCGGTACGCCGATCTGGGGCCGCTGTACCACCCGACCGCGAAGCTGCGCGAAATGGCCAAGAACGGCCAGCGCTTCTTCAGCTGAGCAGCCAACGCCTTTGAGAGAGTAGAGCGAGATTATTGATATGAGCCTCAATCCAAGAGACGTGGTGATTGTCGACTTCGGTCGCACCCCGATGGGCCGCTCCAAGGGTGGCATGCACCGCAACACCCGTGCTGAAGACATGTCTGCGCACCTGATCAGCAAGCTGCTGGAGCGCAACGGCAAGGTCGACCCCAAAGAAGTCGAGGACGTGATCTGGGGCTGCGTCAACCAGACCCTGGAGCAGGGCTGGAACATCGCCCGCATGGCGTCGCTGATGACCCAGATCCCGCACACCTCGGCCGCCCAGACCGTCAGCCGCCTGTGCGGCTCGTCGATGAGCGCGCTGCACACCGCCGCCCAGGCGATCATGACCGGCAACGGCGACGTGTTCGTGGTCGGTGGTGTCGAGCACATGGGGCACGTCAGCATGATGCATGGCGTGGACCCCAACCCGCACCTGTCCTTGCACGCTGCCAAGGCTTCCGGGATGATGGGCCTGACTGCCGAGATGCTCGGCAAGATGCACGGCATCACCCGTGAGCAACAGGACCTGTTCGGCCTGCGTTCGCACCAGCTCGCACACAAGGCGACGGTCGAAGGCAAGTTCAAGGACGAGATCATCCCGATGCAGGGCTATGACGAGAACGGTTTCCTGAAGGTCTTCGACTTCGACGAGACCTTTCGCCCGGAAACCACCCTTGAAGGCCTGGCATCGCTCAAGCCTGCGTTCAACCCCAAAGGTGGTACGGTCACAGCCGGTACTTCGTCGCAGATTACCGATGGCGCTTCGTGCATGATCGTCATGTCTGGCCAGCGTGCGATGGACCTCGGTATCCAGCCGTTGGCGGTGATCCGCTCCATGGCAGTGGCTGGTGTGGACCCGGCGATCATGGGCTACGGCCCTGTGCCGTCGACCCAGAAAGCCCTGAAGCGTGCCGGGCTGACCATGGCCGATATCGACTTCATCGAGCTCAATGAAGCCTTTGCTGCACAGGCCCTGCCAGTGCTCAAAGATTTGAAAGTGCTCGACAAGATGGATGAGAAGGTTAACCTGCACGGCGGCGCCATTGCCTTGGGCCACCCGTTCGGTTGCTCCGGGGCACGCATTTCCGGCACCCTGCTCAACGTCATGAAGCAAAATGGCGGTACGTTGGGCGTGGCCACCATGTGCGTCGGCCTCGGTCAGGGCATCACCACTGTCTTCGAACGCGTCTGATCGCGTAGCGGGACAGCAGCCGGGGCCTTGTGCCCCGGCTTTTGTTTTTTTACAGAATTTGTTTCAAGAGGGAAGGCGACATGCAGATACAACCAGGCGTATACCGGCATTACAAAGGGCCTGAGTACCGTGTCTTCAGTGTCGCACGGCACTCCGAAAGCGAAGAGTGGATGGTTTTCTACCAATGCCTGTATGGTGACCACAGCTTCTGGGTACGACCACTTTCGATGTTCCAGGAGTCGGTCGAGGTTGACGGCGAGCAGGTGCCACGCTTTGCTTTGGTCAAGGCCGAAGAAGGGTTGCCTGAACGGCTTGGCAAGGCGCACGAGTGAACGACCGCGCTTGACCTCACTCTATTGCCACTATATATAGCGGTGCCGCGTCCGGCACCTGACGCGTTTTTCATCTTCAGATTCAGGAATACTCCGATCCATGGGCAAATCGCTGGTCATTGTGGAATCCCCGGCCAAGGCCAAGACCATCAACAAGTACCTGGGCAACCAGTACGTGGTGAAGTCGAGTATCGGCCACATCCGTGACCTCCCCACCAGCGGTTCGGCCAGCGCCAGCAAAGAGCCGGCCGCCAAGCGTGGCAAGGCTGCGGGTGAGGCGCCGGCCCTGTCGCCGAAAGAGAAGGCCCGTCGCCAGCTGGTGGCGCGCATGGGCGTCGACCCCGAGCACGGCTGGAAGGCCAAGTACGAGATCCTGCCTGGCAAGGAAAAGGTGATCGAAGAGTTGCGCCGCCTGGCCAAGGATGCTGACACCATCTATCTCGCGACCGACTTGGACCGCGAAGGGGAAGCCATCGCCTGGCACCTGCGCGAGGCCATCGGTGGCGACGACACCCGCTACAAGCGTGTGGTGTTCAACGAAATCACCAAAAAAGCCATCCAGGATGCGTTCTCGAAGCCCGGCGAGCTGGATATCGATCGTGTCAATGCCCAGCAGGCGCGCCGTTTCCTTGATCGCGTGGTGGGCTACATGGTCTCGCCACTGCTGTGGGCCAAGATCGCCCGTGGCCTGTCGGCCGGGCGTGTTCAGTCGGTGGCCGTGAAACTGGTGGTCGAGCGTGAGCGCGAGATCCGTGCCTTCATCCCCGAAGAGTACTGGGAGGTGCACGCCGACCTTGGCACTGCCAAGGACGCCAAGGTGCGTTTCGAGGTGACCCGCGAGAAAGGCGAGGCCTTCAAGCCGCTGAACGAAGCGCAGGCCATGGCTGCACTGAGCAAGCTCAAGGCGTCCAGCTACAGCGTGCTCAAGCGTGAAGACCGCCCGACCAGCAGCAAGCCGTCGGCACCGTTCATCACCTCCACCCTGCAACAGGCTGCAAGCAACCGCCTGGGCTTCGGCGTGAAGAAGACCATGATGATGGCTCAGCGGCTATACGAAGCGGGCTACATCACCTACATGCGTACCGACTCGACCAACCTGTCGGTCGACGCGCTGGACATGGCGCGCAGCTACATCGAGCGTGAGTTCGGCAAGCAGTACCTGCCCGAAGCACCGCTGGTGTACGGCAGCAAAGAAGGCGCTCAGGAGGCCCACGAAGCGATTCGTCCTTCCGACGTCAATACGCACCCAACCAAGCTCAGCGGCATGGAGCGTGACGCCGAGCGCCTGTACGAGCTGATCTGGCGCCAGTTCCTCGCCTGCCAGATGCCGCCTGCGCAGTACCTGTCCACCAGTGTGACCGTGGCTGCCGGTGATTTCGAGCTGCGTGCCAAAGGTCGCATCCTCAAGTTCGACGGTTATACCCGTGTGCTGCCTCAGCAGAGCAAGCCGGGCGAAGATGACGTGTTGCCCGAGATGGTCCAGGGTGAAGCGCTCAAGCTGATCCAGATCGACCCCAGTCAGCACTTCACCAAGCCACCTGCGCGCTTTACCGAAGCCAGCCTGGTCAAGGAAATGGAAAAGCGCGGTATTGGCCGCCCGTCGACCTACGCAGCCATCATTTCCACCATCCAGGATCGCGGTTACGTAACACTGCACAATCGCCGCTTCTACTCCGAGAAGATGGGCGACATCGTTACCGAGCGCTTGTCGGAAAGCTTCGCCAACCTGATGGACTACGGTTTCACCGCCGTCATGGAGGAGAGCCTGGATGACGTGGCGCAGGGCGAGCGTGACTGGAAGAACGTTCTGGACGAGTTCTACGGCGACTTCAGCAAGAAACTGCTGACGGCAGAATCAGCCGAAGGCGGCATGCGTGCCAACCAACCGACCATGACCAACATTCCGTGCAAGGAATGTGGGCGGCCGATGATGATCCGGACGGCCTCCACTGGCGTGTTCCTGGGTTGCTCGGGTTACAGCCTGCCGCCCAAAGAGCGCTGCAAGGCCACGGTCAACCTGGTGCCGGGCGATGAAATCGCTGCGGACGACGAAGGTGAATCGGAGTCGCGCGTGCTGTTGGGCAAGCACCGCTGCCCGATCTGCGCCACGGCCATGGATGCCTACCTGCTCGACGAGAAGCACAAGCTGCATATCTGCGGTAACAACCCTGATTGCGTCGGCTACGAGATCGAAGAGGGCAGTTACCGCATCAAGGGTTACGAAGGGCCGAGCCTGGAGTGTGACAAGTGCGGCAGCGAGATGCAGCTCAAGACCGGCCGGTTCGGCAAGTTCTTCGGTTGCACCAACCCTGCGTGCAAGAACACCCGCAAGCTGCTCAAGAGTGGCGAGGCGGCACCACCGAAGATGGACAAGGTGGACATGCCAGAGCTCAAGTGCGAGAAGGTCGACGACACCTACGTGCTGCGTGACGGTGCTTCTGGGTTGTTCCTGGCAGCCAGCCAGTTCCCCAAGAATCGCGAGACCCGTGCGCCGCTGGTGCTGGAGATCGTGCCGCACAAGCATGAGATCGACCCCAAGTACCACTTCCTGTGCGATGCGCCGCAGAAAGACCCCGAGGGTCGCCCGGCAGTGATCCGCTACAGCCGCAAGACCAAAGAGCAATACGTGCAGTCCGAGGTCGATGGCAAGCCTACCGGGTGGAAGGCGTTCTACGACGGTAATGCCTGGAAGGTTGAAGACAAGCGCTGATCGTGTCAGTGATGTAATTGGGGCCGCTTAGCGGCCCCAATTCATTGGTGACAAGTACACGCCGATCCCTGAAACTGCAGGTATTCGCCTTGCAGCCTTAGGGAGGTCACTCAAGATGGCCCAGGAACTCTACACCCGCACCAACCAGAAGCTCTTCTTCGCCGGCCTTGCCCTTGAGTCCATGGCCAAGGCTGTCGACAGCCAGGCCATGAATGCACAAGGCCTGGTGCAGGCCGAGCGCGAATCTGCGCTGTTCCACCTGTATGGCGCGCTACTGGGCTTGTGTCACGAGATTGGCGGCTTTTACCGCCTGCCGGCCGCGCCCAGTGTCGAGCAATTGCTCGCCGATGACGCCCTGAATGACATCGCCATTCCCGAGGTGGCTGAGTTGCTGGAACTGGCCAGGCAGCGGGAAACCTGGCTGGCACAATTGCTCACCGCTTATGCCGATTTGTTCCGACCACCGGTCGCGAAAAAAACCGCGAAAACCGATGTCACTCAGCCACTCATCCAGGCCGTCAACCTCGACGAACCCGAGCAGGCTGCGCTGTCGCGTGAAGAGCTGGAAAGCTGGCGCAACAACCTCAAAGGCCTGGTGAGACGATTCCGTGACGCGTTGAGTGAGTGCTGATATTCGCCTTGGCTGGTACAATACTGGCCTTTCGCGGAGAACAGCCCTTTATGTCTACGTCTTTTCTAGAAATTGTCGAGTTGCCTGATGGCCGAATCGAACTGCGTCGTGCCGAGGACGAAGGCTCCCTGGTAACCCTGGATTTCTCGGAAGACGCCAAGGTATTCCTGCAGGGGCAACACGTTGAGGTTGCCAAGGCCATGCTGAGCGTGGGCGTGCAGATGGCGGGGCGCCTCATGGATGGCGAACTCGAGCGCGACGAAGGGCCGCGCGTACTTCACTGACACCCAGGTTGTTTCGGGTTACAGGCAAAGCCTGAACATCAGCCGAGGCGGATGTTCAGGCTTTGTGCGTTTCCGGCACTGGCTGCACGCAACAGTTGCTGTCGCGCGGTGGCATTTACGCTGCCAAGCCAGCTGACAACCGTGTGGCTACGGCCAAGGCGCAGGGCGTCACAGGCCAGTTGCAGTGCGCTCTGATTGCCGCGCGGCTGCAGCAGCAGAATGCGCTCGCGGTTGAGGCCGGCATCGCGCAACCAGGCCTGGGTCAGGCTGCCCGGCGGTGCGATAAGCGTCAGCCAGCGGGCCTCTTGCTCTTCGCTCAGTTCGCGTAGCACCGGTGCCAGCAAGGTCTGGCAATGTTCGGGTGCGCCACGCAGGGACAGTTCACTGAACAGGTCCGGTTCGCTGTTCTTGCGCGCCTGCTCGCTGGCCTTCAGGCCTGGCAGTACCGGTTGGGCGAGGAAGGCTTCGAACAAAGGAAGCTGTACCTGCTGTTGTGCTTGGACGAACTGTTGCATGACGCCTCCTGGTTCAGCGGCGAATTACGCCGACACTCAAACCTTCGATCACCATTTCCTGCTCTTTCAGGTCGACTTCGATGGGGGCGAAATCGGGGTTTTCGGCGATCAGCCAGACCTTGCTGCCTTCGCGTTTGAAACGTTTGACGGTCACTTCGTCGCCGATACGGGCGACGACGATCTGCCCGTTACGGGCCTCGCGGCAGGTGTGCACGGCCAGCAGGTCGCCGTCGAAGATGCCGACGTCCTTCATGCTCATGCCGTGTACGCGCAGCAGGTAGTCGGCGCGGGGGTGGAAGAAGGATGGATTGATGTTGCAAGATTGTTCGATGTGCTGCTCGGCAAGGATCGGTGCACCGGCTGCTACCCGGCCGATGATCGGCAGGCCGTTTTCTTCGGCCTTGGCTTCAAAACCGGGGATGCGGATGCCGCGGGATGCGCCTGGGGTCATCTCGATCGCGCCTTTGCGCGCGAGGGCCTTGAGGTGCTCCTCGGCGGCGTTGGGCGACTTGAAGCCCAGCTCCTGAGCGATCTCTGCGCGCGTCGGCGGGAAGCCGTTGTCTTCAAGGCAGCGTTTGATGAATGCCAGGATTTCGGCTTGGCGGGGCGTCAGTTTCAACATGGCGGGCGCTCTGTCTTTTTATACAGTGACTGGGATTATATACAGTACTGGATGAGCTGCAAGCTCCACGCGACAAGAAAAAGCGGCGCGCACACCTCTTGCGGCTTGCAGCTTGCAGCTCTGGGCTTTCTAATGGCGACCGCACAGTCACCGAGCCTTGACATCCGTAGGCCTGAAACGTATGTTTCAAACACCTGTTTGTCTGTCTGGCGGAGTAGTCATGGCCCAATCGGAAACCGTTGAACGCATTCTCGATGCTGCCGAGCAATTGTTCGCGGAAAGGGGGTTCGCGGAAACCTCGTTGCGGCTGATTACCAGCAAGGCCGGGGTCAACCTGGCGGCGGTCAATTACCATTTCGGCTCCAAGAAGGCGCTGATCCAGGCGGTCTTTTCCCGTTTCCTCGGGCCGTTCTGCGCCAGCCTCGAACGTGAGCTGGAGCGTCGCCAGGCCAAGCCGGAACAAAAGCCCAGCCTCGAAGAACTGCTGGAAATGCTCGTGGAGCAGGCACTGGTGGTGCAGCCACGCAGCAACAACGACCTGTCGATCTTCATGCGCCTGCTGGGCCTGGCCTTCAGCCAGAGCCAGGGGCACCTGCGGCGCTACCTGGAAGACATGTATGGCAAGGTGTTCCGCCGCTACATGTTGCTGGTCAATGAAGCCGCGCCACGCATCCCTGCGCTCGAACTGTTCTGGCGCGTGCACTTCATGCTCGGTGCCGCGGCGTTCAGCATGTCCGGCATCAAGGCATTGCGCGCCATTGCCGAAACCGACTTTGGTATCAACACCTCCATAGAGCAGGTCATGCGCCTGATGGTGCCGTTCCTGGCCGCTGGCATGCGCGCCGACAGCGGTGTCACCGACGAGGCGATGGCCACCGCACAGTTGCGCCCGCGCAGTAAAACCGCCAGCACCACCGCCAAGGCCTGAAGGCTGGGCGGGGCAGGGCGCTTGGGCTAAGCTAGCGCCCATGCCCGACCTCGATCTCCTGCACATTTCCCTCGCTGACCAGCGCCTCTATGGCTTTGCCAATGGGCAGTTGTGCGTGCGCCTGGCGGTGTCGACCGCACGCAATGGCGCCGGTGAGCGCAATGGCTCCGGCTGCACGCCACGCGGCCTGCACCAGGTGCGAGCGAGGATCGGGGCGGGCTTGCCGCTCAATGCCGTGCTGCGTGGGCGGCGCTGGACCGGTGAGGTCTGGTCGCCGGCGTTGCACGCACAGCATCCCGGGCGTGACTGGGTGCTTACCCGCATCCTCTGGCTCAGCGGTTGCGAGGCCGGGGTCAACCGTCTGGGCGCCGTGGACACGTTCCGTCGCTATATCTATCTGCATGGCACGCCCGACACGGAACCCTTGGGCATACCGCTGTCCCATGGCTGCATTCGCCTGCGCAACACCGATCTGCTTGGCCTGTTCGAGCGCGTACCGGCGCATTGCCCGGTGCGTATCGAGGAGGCCGCATGCCCCCAGTGGGCTTCTTTAAGTCTGTAATGAAGGATTGCCTATGACCGTCAGCCTGCAAGGCTCCCTGATGGTGGATATCGCCGGTAAATGGCTGACCGCCGAAGACCGCCAGCTCCTGCGCCAGCCGGAAGTGGCTGGCCTGATCATCTTTGCCCGCAACATCGACAGCCCGCGCCAGGTGCGTGAACTGTGCGCGTCCATTCGCGCCATTCGTCCCGATCTGATTCTGGCCGTCGACCAGGAAGGTGGGCGTGTGCAGCGTTTGCGTCAGGGCTTCGTGCGCCTGCCAGCCATGCGCGCGATCGCCGATAACGCCAATGCCGAGTACCTCGCCGAGCAGTGCGGTTGGTTGATGGCCACTGAGGTGCTGGCGGTTGGCCTGGACCTGAGCTTCGCCCCTGTGCTCGACCTGGATCACCAGCGTAGCGCTGTGGTCGGCAGCCGCGCGTTCGAAGGCGACCCGCAACGTGCCACGCAGCTGGCCGGCGCCTTCATCCGCGGGATGAATGCAGCGGGCATGGCTGCCTGTGGCAAGCATTTCCCCGGGCATGGCTGGGCGGAGGCGGACTCCCACGTGGCCATTCCGACGGACGAGCGCAGCCTCGAGCAACTGCGCCAGGCAGATCTGGTGCCGTTCTCCCGCCTCAGCGGGCAGCTGGCGGCAGTGATGCCGGCGCATGTCATCTATCCGCAGGTAGACAACCAGCCGGCCGGGTTCTCGCGCCGTTGGTTGCAGGACATCCTGCGTGGCGAACTGGGCTTTGACGGGGTGATCTTCAGTGACGACCTGTCGATGGCCGGTGCGCATGTGGTCGGCGATGCGGCCAATCGGATCGAGGCGGCGCTGAGTGCGGGTTGTGACATGGGCCTGGTGTGCAATGACCGGGCGGCAGCAGAGCTGGCTTTGAGCGCGGCGCAGCGGCTGAAGGTAAAGCCATCGCCGCGGATTGCACGCATGCGCGGGCAGGGTTTTGCGCGGACCGATTATCGCCAGCAGCCGCGTTGGCTGGAGGCGCTAGGGGCGTTGCGCGAGGCGCAATTGGTCGATTGACTGTGCCGGCCCCCACAGGTATCTCGCTGCTGTCCAAGGCAGTGAAAGTCCTGTGGGGGCTTGCCAGCGAAGTAGCCGGGACTGACTGCTAGCGCGCCCGCTTTCCGGGTAGCGGAGCAAACAACGCTTCGATTTCCTCATCCCCCAGACGCCACTGCCCAGCCTCTGCCCCGTCGAGCAAGCTTGCTGCCAGCGCTGCTTTTTCCTGCTGCAGCTGCTGAATCTTCTCTTCAACGGTACCGCGCGTGATCAGCTTGAACACGAACACCGGCTTGTCCTGGCCGATGCGGTACGCGCGGTCGGTGGCCTGGTTCTCGCTGGCCGGGTTCCACCACGGGTCGAAGTGAATCACGGTGTCGGCAGCCGTCAGGTTCAGCCCCACGCCGCCGGCCTTGAGGCTGATCAGAAACACTTCGCTCTCGCCCTGCTGGAACTGCTGCACCGGTGTGCGCCGGTCACGGGTGTCGCCGGTGAGCAGGCTGTAGCGGATCTTGCGCTTTTCCAGCTCTTGTTCGATCAGTGCCAGCATCGAGGTGAACTGCGAGAACAACAGCACCCGGCGCCCTTCGCTGAGCAGTTCTTCGAGCATGTCCAGCAGCGCGCCGAGCTTGCCCTTGTCAGCCTGATTGCCCTTGGTCTCGACCCCTTTGACCAGGCGTAAATCGCAACATACCTGGCGCAGCTTGAGCAGGGCATCGAGGATCACGATCTGGCTGCGTGCCGCGCCATTGCGCGCGATTTCGTCGCGCACTTTCTTGTCCATCGCCACGCGTACGGCCTCGTAGGTATCACGCTGGGCGTCGCTGAGCTCGACCCAATGGACCATTTCGGTCTTGGGAGGCAATTCGGTCGCTACCTGCTCCTTGGTGCGGCGCAGCAGGAACGGGCGGATGCGGGTGACCAGGTGCGCCAGACGTTCCGCGTCGCCATGGCGTTCGATAGGCGTACGGTAATCCTGATTGAAGCGTTTGAGCTCGCCCAGCCAGCCGGGCATGAGAAAGTGGAAGATCGACCACAGCTCGCCCAGGTTGTTCTCCATTGGCGTGCCGGTCAGGCACAGACGCTGGTTGGCCTGCAGCTCGCAGACAGCCTGGGCGGCCTTGCTGGTGCTGCTCTTGATGTTCTGCGCCTCGTCCAGCACCAGTACGCTCCACTGCTGCGCGCGCAGGTGCTCGAGGTCGCGCGGCACCAGGGCGTAGGTGGTCAGTACCAGGTCGTATTCGTGCAGCTTGGCGAAATGCTTGCTGCGGCCGGGGCCGTGCAGGGCCAGGACGCGCAGGTCGGGGGCGAAGCGTTGGGCTTCGTCGAGCCAGTTTGGCACCAGGCTGGTCGGCATCACTGCCAGGGCAGGGTGGGCGAGGCGCCCGTTCTGCTTTTCCAGCAGCAGGTGGGCCAGGGCCTGCAAGGTCTTGCCCAGGCCCATGTCGTCGCCAAGGATGCCGCCGGTGCCCATTTCGCGCAGGGCCTGCAACCAGTTCAGGCCCTGCTGCTGATAGGGGCGCAGGGTGGCGTTGAGCGCTGCGGGCGGCGCGACCTGCAGGTCGCGTGCATCGCGCAGGCGCCGGCCCAGGTCGCGCACATGGGCGCCACCTTCCCAGTGCAGGGGCAAATGTTCGATGTCGTTCAGGCGTGCCGCGTCGGCGCGGTCCATGCGCAGGGTGGGGCCGACGTTGTCCTCGTGCAGGTACAGTTCACCCAGGGTGCCCATGACCGACTTGATTCGCCCGTAGGGCAGGGCGACGCGCAGCGCGGGGGCGTCCAGCCGGCCGCGGTTGAGGTCGATCAGCAGGTGTTCGTCGTCGCTGCGCCGGGCCAGCTCGCTGGGCCGCAGCAGCTCGGGGTTGCTGCGCAGCAGCTGCAGCACGATGGGCAGCAGGCTGTGGCGCTGGCCTTCGACGACGATGCCCAGCTCCAGGTCGAACCATTCATGGCCTGGTGCTTCCTCGATGCTGGCGTACCAGTCGTCCACCTCATGCAGGTTGAAGGCGAAGTCGCGGTGGATGTCGACTTCCCAGCCTGCCTCGCGCAGGCGCGGCAGGCCGTCGCGGGCGAAACGTAGCCAGGCTTCGTCGTCGGGCAGCTGAAGCATCTCGCCCGCGCTGTCTGGCAGCGCCTTGCTTTGCCGGGTGGCGGGCTTGAAGCCCAGCTCGCGCAGTGCCTTGCGCAGTGCCTGCTCGGCCGGGGGCTGGCGGCGGATGCGCTGGCTGGTGGTATCCACCAGTCGGGTCAATGGTTTGTCGTCGCTGCCACTGGCGCGCAGCCCATCGTAGTCGAAGGAAAGGGCGGCGCGGTGTTGCATCTGGCGCTGCATACGCCCGGTCTTGGGCATGTAGGCGCTGAATTCGAGACTGCCAAGGGTCAGCCGGCCCTTGGGCTGGATGTTTTCGATCTGCTCGGTGACCACGGCGGTGGGGGTCGGGACTTGCCGGTTCAAGGCGTTCAGTCGATGACTCAAAGGTACTACCAGGTGTTCAGGTACGGTTGGCGCGCGTGCGAGCTGGCTGGCGATGAAGGGGTCGAGATCATGCTGCAGCTCGCCGGTCTGATGCGAATGCCGGTCGATGTAGTGCAAAGGCTCGATGGGCAGTACCTGCAGCTGCAGGTGCTGGTCATGGTGCCAGGCGCCCCTGTAGCTGCCGTTGTCCAGCCTGACCCAGCGGAACTCGGCATGCAGTTGCGGCCCGGCATGCAAAGGCGTGGGGTCGTCTTCATACAGCAGGCGCCCGGTCGCCAAGGCGTAGCTCAAAAGCTCCGCCCCTTGCTTGCCTTCCAGTTGCGCCAGGGGCGTCAGCGTTTTGCTGCGGGCATCGATCAGGCGCAACAGCCGAGCGTCATCTTCCGTAACGTAACGGGGTGTGTAGTAGATCATCTCCGGCATTGAGGTGATGCGGCCGATTTTCAGCGTACCGTCGGTTTGTAGCGTGCCCTTGATCGGCTCGAGCTGAAAGTGTTCGCTATCGCTGTGAATGCGGTAGTAGATGGCCGGACCTTTGCGTGCCGGTTCGCTACTGGCTGCAGCCTTGGAGGGCGATTCGAGCCCCTGCACCCACAGGTTCAGGTCGGGCGGCAGCGACAGCGCGGCTTGCTCCTGAGTTGCGGCTGCCTCAAGGTTTCCACCTTCGAGCTCCAGTTGCAGCAACGCAGCGACGCAGTGCTTGCAATTCAATCCTACCGGGCAGGAGCAGCTCCCAAAGACGCGCAGGTCGCCGTAATTCAACACCAGCTTGATATCCTGATGGTAAATCTGGCCCGCCGAGCCCTCGCACCTCGCCTCGATGGAATGGCCCTGCAGCGAAAGGATTCGCGTTCGTTCCTGCGCTGCATATTTACGGCCTCGGGCCAGTGCGCCCGCGTCGATAAAATCGACCCAGTCCGGATGGGCTCTGAGCAGTTGCCGTGCGTCGCCCTCAGTCACATCACTGCTCCATCATCTCCGGGTCCATCACCGGCATCTTCCGTGTACCTGGCGGGGTGACCTTCAGCAGCACCGCCAGGTGGCCGCCATCGAGGAAGGTCAGCTGGCCGCCCTTGATGGTGCTGTTGCTCTGTTTGAACTGCTCGCTCTTGAGCACATTGCCGTTGCTGTCGAGCTGGTTGACCCAGAAATTGGCCTCCACGGCGATGAAGCGCCCTTCGGTGATGCTCAGGTTGCCTTCGATCGGGAAGTGGCCGAACTGCTCTTGGCCATCACCCAGGGCGATGCGGCTTGGCGTGTCGCCGACCTGCTGCTGCCAGGCCTTGTGCAGCAGCACGGTGTAGTCGGCCGTGGCTTGCAGGCGGGTGGCTTCATCTTCCAGCGCCAGTGGGCGTTCGGCGCTCTTTTCCAGGCGCAGGGCGCCGGCGCTCCAGTCCTCAGGGGCGTACGGGCTGGTGAAGGCCGGCACGCTGTTTTGCCGCACAAGGATCATTTCCACCTGATAAAGACCTTCAGCGAAGGCGGCCGGCGCGAACAGCGCAAGCAACAAGGTCAGGCAACGGATGGCACGCATGGATCTTCCTTAGGCTGTCTGTGGGGTCAGGCGCTCGAACAGCGCCTCCAGAGTGTTGAAGCGTTCGTCGGGCCGTTCCATCGGTACCAGGAAGCGGAACTGGGTTGCGCCTTCGAACTTGTAGCGTTTTGGCTGGCCCTGGATCAGCTTGATCAGGGTCAGCGGGTCGACTGGGGTTTCGGCCTCGAACTCGAGCTTGCCGCCGTTCGGGCCGGCATCGACTTTCTTGATGCCGAGCTTTTCCGCCTGCAGCTTGAGCTGGGTCAGGCGCATCAGGTTCTTGGTCGGCTCGGGCAGCAGGCCGAAGCGGTCGATCATCTCCACCTGCAGGTCCTTGAGGCCCTCTTCGTCAGTCGCCGAGGCGATGCGCTTGTAGAGGATAAGCCGCGCATGCACGTCGGGCAGGTAGTCCTCGGGGATCAGTGCCGGCAGGCGCAGGTTGACTTCCGGGCCGCCGCCCAGCGGCTGTTCCAGGTTCGGCTGGGTGCCCTTGCGAATGGCCTTGACCGCCCGTTCGAGCATTTCCATGTAAAGGGTAAAGCCCACGGCCTGGATCTGCCCGCTCTGGCCTTCGCCCAGCAGCTCGCCGGCGCCGCGGATTTCCAGGTCGTTGGTGGCCAGCACGAAGCCGGCGCCCAGGTCCTGGGTGTTGGCAATGGCTTCCAGGCGTTTCTCGGCGTCGGCGCTCACTTTTTGCCGCGCCGGTGTCAGCAGGTAGGCGTAGGCCTGGTGGTGGCTGCGGCCGACCCGGCCACGCAACTGGTGCAACTGGGCCAGGCCGAACTTGTCGGCGCGCTCGATGACGATGGTGTTGGCGCTGGGCACGTCGATGCCGGTCTCGATGATGGTCGAGGCGATCAGCACGTTGAAGCGCTTGTGGTAGAAGTCGCTCATCACCTGTTCCAGCTCGCGCTCGCGCATCTGCCCATGGCCGATGCCGATACGCGCTTCGGGGACCAGTTCGGCAAGGTCGGCGGCGCATTTTTCGATGGTTTTCACATCGTTGTGCAGGTAGTACACCTGGCCGCCGCGCAGCAGTTCACGCAGCAGCGCTTCTTTCACCGTGCTGTTGTTGTGCTCCATGACGAAGGTGCGCACCGACAGGCGCCGGGCCGGCGGCGTGGCGATGATGGACAGGTCGCGCATGCCGGCCACGGCCATGTTCAGTGTTCGCGGAATCGGTGTCGCGGTCAGGGTGAGGATGTCCACCTCGCTGCGCAGGGCCTTGAGCTGTTCCTTCTGGCGTACGCCAAAGCGGTGCTCTTCGTCGATCACTACCAGGCCCAGGTCCTTGAAGCGCACATCGTCCTGCAGCAGCTTGTGCGTGCCGATCAGAATGTCGATCTTGCCTTCGGCCAGGTCCGCTGCAGCGCTGGCCACTTCCTTGGCCGATTTGAAACGGCTCATCACCTCGACCGTCACCGGCCAGTCTGCGAAGCGGTCGCGGAAGCTGTTGTAGTGCTGCTGTGCAAGCAGGGTGGTAGGCACCAACACCGCTACCTGGCGGCCGCTGTGCACGGCGATGAAAGCCGCGCGCATGGCGACCTCGGTCTTGCCGAAGCCTACGTCGCCGCACACCAGGCGGTCCATCGGCTTGGCGGCGAGCATGTCGGCGCGTACCGCTTCGATGGCATTCTGCTGGTCGGGGGTTTCTTCGAAAGGGAAACCTGCGCTGAAGGTGGCATAGTCGGCAGCCGGGTCGGCGAATGCGTAACCCTTGCGCGCGGCGCGGCGGGCGTAGATGTCGAGCAGCTCGGCGGCCACGTCGCGGACCTGTTCGGCGGCTTTGCGCTTGGCCTTCTGCCAGGCTTCCGAGCCCAGCCGGTGCAGCGGCGCCAGGGCGTCATCGCTGCCGGTGTAGCGGGCAATCAGGTGCAGGTTGGCCACTGGGACGTAGAGCTTGGCGCCCTCGGCGTACTCCAGGGTCAGGAACTCGGCGGCCTGGCCGTCGATCTCCAGCGTGGCCAGGCCCAGGTAGCGGCCCACGCCATGGTCGATGTGCACCACCGGGGCGCCTTCGCGCAGCTCGGTAAGGTTCTTGATCACTGCATCATTGGCGGCCTCGCCGCGCTTGTCGCGGCGCCGGCGCTGCATCACGCGCTGGCCGAACAGTGGGCTTTCGGCGACCAGGGCGATGGCAGGGTCTTCGAGCAGCAGGCCTTCGTCCAGCGGGGCGATGGTGATCGCAAGGCGCTGGCTGCCGGTGATGAAGTCAGCCCAGCCCTCGACTGTCTGCGGCCTCAGCTTGAGGCGCTCGAGCAGCTCCAGCAGCACCTCGCGACGGCCCGCCGATTCGGCGGTGAACAACACCCGGCCGCTGAACTGGTCGAGGAAGTCGGACAATGCCGCCAGCGGCTGGTTGGCCTTGGCTTCGATGGCCAGGTTGGGCAGGGTGCGGGCGGGGAAGCGCTCACGGCCGGTACCAGGCTCGACATCATCGGCACTGACCACCACGCGCGGCCACTGCTTGAGCTGGGCGAAGCAGTCTTCCACCGGCAGGAACAGTTCAGAAGGCGGCAGCAATGGGCGGCTCAAGTCGCCGCGGCGGTCTTCGTAGCGCCCGCGCACGTCGTTCCAGAAGTGCTCGGCAGCCTGCTCGACGCCCGGCAGCGAGAACACCTGGGTGTCGCTTGGCAGGTAGTCGAACAGGGTCGAGGTTTCTTCGAAGAACAGCGGCAGGTAGTACTCGATGCCGGCGGGGATGATGCCGCTGGCCAGGTCCTGGAAGATCGCGCTGCGGCGGAAGTCGACATCGAAACGCTCACGGAAGCGTGCCTTGAAGCGCGTCACTTCCTCTTTCTGCATGGGGAATTCGCGTGCCGGCAGCAGGCGGATCGAGTCGACCTTGTCGATCGAGCGCTGGGTCTCCGGGTCGAAGGTGCGCAGGGTCTCGATCTCGTCGTCGAACAGGTCGATGCGGTAGGGCAGCTTGCTGCCCATCGGGAACAGGTCGATCAGCGCGCCGCGTACGGCGAACTCGCCATGTTCGTAGACCGTGTCGACGCAGCGGTAGCCAGTGGCCTCCAGGCGTGAGCGCATCTGCTCTACATCGATGGTCTGGCCGACGTCCAGCACCAGGCTGCTGCCGAGCAGGAAGCGCGTGGGGGCCAGGCGGTGCAGGGCCGTGGTGATCGGTACCACGAGGATGCCGTGGCTCAACTCCGGCAGCCGGTAGAGACTGGCGATGCGCTGGGAAATGATGTCCTGGTGTGGCGAGAACAGGTCGTAGGGCAAGGTTTCCCAGTCTGGGAACGGCAGCACCGGAAGGCCGGGGGCGAAGAAGCGCAGCTCCTGCTCCAGACGGTCGGCAGCCTGGCTGTCGGCGGTCAGCAGCAGGGTGAAGCGGCCAGCACTGCTGGCGGCCTCGGCGATGGCAAGGCTGAGGGCGGCACCGGGCAGGTTGCCCCAGGTTTGTTTGCCGGCCGTGGCCGACATTTGCGGTAGGCGCAGAACTGACACGGGAGATTGCACTCCAAGCGTTGCGGCAAAGAGACCGATTGTACCGGTGCCGGTGCGTGCTGTCAGGCTCGGAAAGGGCATGAGCACGGGCTTTGGCTCCCACGACAGGCGCTCATTGCCGGTTACGCGTTGGGGCGTCATAATGTAGCCCCTTTTTTCTCCCCCTACATGTGGAAGGTTCCCGTGACTCAGAAGCCCGACCAGTGTCTTGGTGAGTGGATCGATCGTGAAGCTCTGGCTGAAGCGATGATCCCGCTTATCGGTCAGCTCTACCGCAACAACAACGTGGTGAGCTCGATCTATGGCCGCAGCCTGATCAACCGTTCGGTTATCTCGATCCTCAAGGCCCACCGCTTTGCGCGTCACCGTCAGACCGACGAAACCGAACTGTCCGTCCACGAGACATTCCCCCTGCTCAAAGCCATGAGCGAGCTGAAACTGGGCGCCGCTTCGGTCGACCTGGGCAAGCTGGCCAACAAGTTCAAGCAGGAAGGCAACGGCAAGACCGCCGAGCAGTTCGTGCGTGAAGAACTGGCCGACGTGGTTGGCCAGCAGAACGCTTCGGCGCGCAAGGGCACCGACGTTGTCCTGTACGGTTTCGGCCGCATCGGCCGCCTGCTGGCGCGCATCCTGATCGA
Organism: Pseudomonas sp. BNK-30; assembly: GCF_047456185.1. Taxonomy (NCBI): domain Bacteria; kingdom Pseudomonadati; phylum Pseudomonadota; class Gammaproteobacteria; order Pseudomonadales; family Pseudomonadaceae; genus Pseudomonas; species Pseudomonas sp. BNK-30. Next base: position 2,929,637 of record NZ_CP179904.1, on the reverse strand, counting down.
GAAGACCGGTGGTGGCGACGGCCTGCGCCTGCGTGCAATCGTTGTGCGCAAGGGTGCCGAAAACGACCTGGTCAAGCGCGCCAGCCTGCTGCGCCGTGACTCGGTGCACGGCCCGTTCGATGGCACCATCACCATCGACGAAGCCAACAACACCATCACTGCCAACGGCAACCTGATCCAGATCATCTACGCCAAGAGCCCGAGCGAAGTCGACTACACCCAGTACGGCATCGACAACGCCCTGATCGTCGACAACACCGGCGTATGGCGTGATGCCGACGGCCTGGGCCAGCACCTGGCCTGCCCGGGCGCTGCCCGCGTGATCCTCACCGCACCTGGCAAGGGCGCGCTGAAGAACATCGTGCACGGCATCAACCACGGTGACATCACCGCCGAGGACAAGATCATCTCGGCAGCTTCGTGCACCACCAACGCCATCGTGCCGGTGCTCAAGGCCATCAACGACCAGTACGGCATCGTCAATGGTCACGTCGAAACCGTTCACTCGTTCACCAACGACCAGAACCTGATCGACAACTTCCACAAGGGCAGCCGTCGTGGTCGCGCCGCGCCGCTGAACATGGTCATCACCGAAACCGGTGCTGCCACTGCTGCCGCCAAGGCGCTGCCGGTGCTCAAGGGCAAGCTGACCGGCAACGCCATTCGCGTACCGACGCCGAACGTGTCGATGGCCATCCTGAACCTGAACCTGGAAAAGGCCACCAACCGCGAAGAAATCAACGAGTACCTGCGCCAGACCGCCATGCACTCGGAGCTGCACAAGCAGATCGATTACGTCAGCTCGCAGGAAGTGGTTTCCACCGACTTCGTAGGCTCGCGCCACGCGGGTGTGGTTGACGCCGAAGCGACCATCGCCAACGATAACCGCGTTGTCCTGTACGTCTGGTACGACAACGAATTCGGTTACAGCTGCCAGGTGGTTCGCGTGATGGAAGACATGGCTGGTGTGAACCCGCCAGCGTTTCCACGCTAATTCGCTTGTAAGGCAATGAAAAAACGGGAACCTTCGGGTTCCCGTTTTTTATGGCTGCACCGGCCAGCAATTTGTAGGAGCGGCCTTGTGTCGCGAAAGGACCGCAAAGCGGCCCCAGGTCTCAGCTGAGCAACACAAATTGCTGGGGCTGCTGCGCAGCCCTTTCGCGACACAAGGCCGCTCCTACAAGGTCGCGCCGGTGCTGGCAACCGAGAACTCAACTTTTGCGCACAGCCCTCCTGTTCATCCTCATGCTGCTGACCGCCTGCAACCAAGGCCCCACCCTGGAGCGCCTCGGTGGCCCTGCCATGGGTAGCAGCTACAGCATCCAGTACGTCCGCGAGCCAGGCGGGCCGGCGCCTGTCCAGGTACAGGCGGCGGTCGAAACGATCCTGCAGGGCATAGATCAGCACTACTCGACCTACCGCGGCGACTCTGCGGTGAGCCAGTTCAATCAGCTCCCCGGCAACCAGTGCCTGGCTTTGCCGTCAGACATGCTCGAACTGGTCACCTTCGGCCAGCACTTGTCCGAACAGAGCGATGGTGCCTTTGACCTCACTGTCGAGCCGCTGCTCGACCTCTGGGGTTTCGGCCCCCAGGCCCGCCATGAGCAGGTGCCAGAACCGCAGGCGCTGGCCAATGCCCGCCTGCGTGTGGGCTACCAGCACTTGCGCATCGAGGGCCAGGCATTGTGCAAGGACGCCCCGGTGCAACTGGACTTCAACAGCATCGCCGCTGGCCACGCCGTGGACCTGATTGCTGCACGCCTGCGTGCCATGGGTATCGCCAGCTTCATTGCCGAAGTTACCGGCGAGCTCAAGGCGGTGGGCGGCAAACCCGATGGCAGCCCATGGCGCATCGCCCTGGAATTGCCCCGCGAAGACCGTCAGATCGCCCGCCAGGTAATACCGGTCAACGGCCTGGGTGTATCGACCTCGGGTGACTATCGGCACTATTTCGAGCAGAATGGCCGGCGCTATTCGCACACCTTCGATGCTCGCCTTGGGCGCCCGGTCGATCATGACCTGGCTGCCGTCACCGTGCTTGATGCCTCGGCGCTGCAGGCCGACGGCTACTCGACCCTGTTGCTGATCCTCGGGCCCGAGCGCGGCTGGGATTTTGCCATCGCTCATGACCTGGCGGCGGTATTGGTGACTCGGGCAGAGGGTGGCTTCGTCTCCCGAGCTACGCCCGCTTTCGAGCGGGCGCTCAAAGGCAGGTGAAAGCGAAAGCAGGGACGGTAGCTGCCAGGGAATCGGTGGATGCACATGTAGTGCAGGCAAAATTGGCCTACGACGCGACCAAGGGTTAATGTGCGCGGCGTTCACGCTTGATTAGACTGCACCCGAATTTTCTCATGGCGCCCCGGCGGCATGATCGAGTCCCGCGGCGACCGTGGCCAGCGGGCCAGTTCTGAAGGAGTACGCATGGCTGTCTACAACTACGACGTAGTGGTGTTGGGTTCCGGCCCGGCCGGAGAAGGTGCGGCAATGAACGCCGCCAAAGCAGGGCGCAAGGTGGCGATGGTCGACAGCCGTCGCCAGGTCGGTGGCAACTGCACCCACCTGGGCACCATCCCGTCCAAGGCACTGCGTCACTCGGTGCGGCAGATCATGCAGTTCAACACCAACCCGATGTTCCGAGCCATCGGTGAGCCGCGCTGGTTCTCCTTCCCGGACGTGCTCAAGAGCGCCGAGAAGGTGATTTCCAAGCAGGTCGCTTCGCGTACCGGCTACTACGCCCGCAACCGCGTCGACCTGTTCTTCGGTACCGGCAGCTTCGCCGATGAGCAGACCGTCGAAGTGGTCTGCCCCAATGGCGTGGTGGAAAAGCTCAACGCCAAGCACATCATCATCGCCACCGGCTCGCGTCCGTATCGCCCGGCCGACATCGACTTCCATCACCCGCGTGTCTATGACAGTGACACCATCCTGAGCCTCAGCCACACCCCGCGCAAACTCATCGTTTACGGCGCCGGCGTAATTGGCTGCGAATACGCCTCGATCTTCAGTGGCCTGGGCGTGCTGGTCGAACTGGTCGACAACCGCGGCCAGTTGCTGAGCTTCCTGGATTCGGAAATTTCCCAGGCGCTGAGCTACCACTTCAGCAACAACAACATCACCGTGCGCCACAACGAAGACTACGAGCGGGTCGAGGGCCTGGACAATGGTGTGATCCTGCACCTGAAGTCTGGCAAGAAGATCAAGGCCGACGCCTTGCTGTGGTGCAACGGCCGCACCGGCAATACCGACAAGCTGGGCCTTGAGAACATCGGCATCAAGGTCAACAGCCGTGGCCAGATCGAAGTCGACGAGGCTTACCGCACCAGCGTGCCGAACATCTACGGTGCCGGTGACGTGATCGGCTGGCCGAGCCTGGCCAGTGCCGCCCATGACCAGGGCCGCTCGGCGGCAGGCAGTATCGTCGACAACGGCAGCTGGCGTTTCGTCAACGACGTGCCGACCGGCATCTACACCATTCCGGAGATCAGCTCGATCGGCAAGAACGAGCAGGAGCTGACCCAGGCCAAGGTGCCGTACGAAGTGGGCAAGGCATTCTTCAAGAGCATGGCGCGTGCACAGATCGCCGGCGAGCCGCAAGGCATGCTGAAGATCCTGTTCCACCGCGAGACCCTGGAAATCCTCGGCGTGCATTGCTTCGGCTACCAGGCTTCGGAAATCGTCCACATCGGCCAGGCGGTGATGAACCAGCCGGGCGAACTGAATAACCTGAAGTACTTCGTCAACACCACGTTCAACTACCCGACCATGGCCGAAGCCTATCGGGTAGCTGCCTATGACGGCCTGAACCGGCTTTTTTGAGCGGCTCCGGCCGGTGGCCTGAGCCGGTCGGGGAGACCGATTTCAGCCCTACCCGAGGGTGGTCTTGGCCAAACCGGGAAAGTCTGTAATCAGGCTGTCCACGCCAAAATCAGCGAGCCGGCGCATCAGTGCCGGCTCGTTGACCGTCCACACCGACACATGCAAACCCTGGCCCTGTGCTTTGAGCAGGCGCTCGGGAGTGCACAATGTCCAGTTCAAGGCCAGCAGATCGCAGCCATAGTTCTGCGCGACCTTCAGCGGGTCGAGCCAGGCGTACTCGGCGACCAGGCCGCGCTTCACGTCAGGCACCAGTTCCAGCGCAGCACCCAGTACTTCCCGCGAGCTTGAGGTGATGGTCACCTTGTCCAGCAGGCCGTACTGCTGTGCCAGTTCCCGAATCGCCAGCACCGTGGTGGCGGCACGGGTCCGCGAGGCGCTCTTGACCTCCAGTTGCCAGTGCTCGAAGGGGCATTTTTCGAACAGTTCTTCCAGCCGTGGGATAGGGCAGGGCTGCACATGGCCCGGGCCGCCCTTGCGTGCGTCGTAGGTGACCAGGTCGGCTGCCGGGTGTTCGACCACCTTGCCGCGCCGGCCGGTGGTGCGCTTGAGGGTAGGGTCGTGGATGACCATCAGCTCATTGTCGGCCGACAGGTGCAGGTCCAGTTCGCAGCGGGTCACGCCGTGGGACAGGCACTGACGGAAGCTGTGCAGAGTGTTCTCGGGCGCTTCGCCCTTGGCGCCGCGGTGGCCATAGATGAGGGTCACGTTCGTTCCTTCAGGTCAAAAATGAAAAGGCTCAGGAGGCAGGGTCGCCCTGTTCCAGCTGCTGGCGCCGTTGCTGCTGTTGGCGCTGCAGGATGTAGCGGGCCAGCAACTGGCGCTGGGCATCGGTCATGTCGGTGAATTCGGTGCCGAGTTCGAAGCTGCCATCGGCGCGCGGGTCGCAGTGGGTAACCTTGCCGCGCAGCAGCAGGCCGTGGGCGCGGGGCATCAACACCATCTTCACTTTGACCCGGGTGCCCGGGGCGATTTGCTGGGCTTGTGCGAATTCGATGCCGCCTTCGGAGATGATCACCCGCTGGGGCTGGCCGATCTCGCCGATCAGGGTTTGCGCGACCACCGCGCTGAGCAGGTCCAGGCGCTTGTTCTGCGCCCGCAGGAACGCCGCCAGGGTGCGGTCCTTTTCGCTTAGCTGACGCAACAGGTGCTGGGACTCGAAGTCGGACAGGTGCAGCTCGCTGAGCAGGTTGAACAGTGGTGAATCATCCTGCAACAGTTCTGGCTCAAGGGCTTCGGCCGCGCTCAGGGGGCTGATTTCCAGTGCGATCCGATCTTCGATGCGGTAGTATTCGCGGCGATCTTCTTCGTCTAATGTCGTCATGGCGAACCCATGGTAGCGGCGGTGGTCCGAGTGTAAAGCCGCCGCAGGCGCCTCGCCACAAGGACGTTCCCTTTCATCCGAACAAGCCCCGACATGTTCAGACCTCTTTTCGCATTCATTGGTACGCGCTACACCCGTGCCAAGCGCCGTAATCACTTCGTCTCGTTCATTTCCCTGACCTCGATGATCGGCCTCGCCCTGGGCGTGGTAGTGATGATCGTGGTGCTCTCGGTAATGAACGGTTTCGACCACGAGATGCGTACCCGCGTGCTGGGCATGGTCCCTCACGCCACGCTCGAGAGCGGCCAGCCGATCAACGACTGGCCTGCCCTTGCCCAACAAGTAAAGCAGAATCCGCAGGTGCTGGCCGTTGCGCCCTATACCCAGATGCAGGGCCTGCTGACCCATGATGGCAAGGTGCAGAAGGTGTTGCTCAACGGTATCGACCCAGGCCGCGAGCGTGAGGTGTCGATCATCGACAACTTCATTCAGCAAGGCCGCCTCGACCAGCTGGCGCCGGGCGAGTGGGGCATCATGATCGGTGACAAGGCGGCCGCCAAGCTAGGGGTGGCCATCGGCGACAAGCTGACCTTCGTCGCCCCTGAGGTCAGCGTGACGCCGGCCGGCATGTTCCCGCGCATGAAGCGCTTCACCGTGGTCGGCACCTTCCACGTCGGTGCCGGCGAGATCGACGGTTACCTGGGCCTGACCAACATCGCTGACCTGTCACGCCTGCACCGCTGGAAGCCGGACCAGGTGCAGGGCCTGCGCCTGAAGTTCGACGACCTGTTCCAGGCACCACGCGTGGCCTGGAGCATCGCCCAGCATTTGGGTGAGCAGGAGTACTACAGCCGCGACTGGACCCGTACCCACGGCAACCTGTACCAGGCGATCCGCATGGAAAAAGCCATGATCGGCCTGCTGCTGTTGCTGATCGTTGCGGTGGCGGCGTTCAACATCATTTCCACCCTGGTGATGGTGGTCAACGACAAGCGCGGTGACATCGCCATCCTCCGTACCCTGGGCGCCACGCCCGGGCAGATCATGGCCATTTTCATGGTCCAGGGTACTGTGATCGGGGTGATTGGCACCCTGATCGGTGCAGTGGTCGGTATCCTCGCTGCGCTCAACGTCAGCGCGGCGATCGCCGGCATCGAGAAACTGATCGGGCACAAGTTCCTCAACGCTGACGTGTATTTCATCGATTACCTGCCCTCGCAGATCCAGGCCCAGGACGTGTACATGGTCTGCGGTGCGGCGCTGGTCCTGAGTTTCTTCGCCACCCTGTACCCGGCCTGGCGTGCGGCCCGCACCCAGCCTGCAGAGGCGCTACGTTATGAGTGAGTCGCGCATGAGTGATAAAGCCGTTCTGAGTTGCCGCAACCTGGGCAAGTCCTACGACGAGGGCCCGGAGTCGGTACAAGTGTTGGCCGGGCTCAACCTCGAACTGCACGCCGGGGAGCGGGTGGCCATTGTCGGCAGTTCGGGTTCGGGCAAGAGCACCTTGCTCAACCTGCTGGGCGGCCTCGATCGGCCGACCCAGGGCAGCGTCTGGCTGGCCGGCGAAGAGCTGTCGGCGCTTGGCGAGCGCGCCCGCGGCCTGCTGCGCAATCGCGAGCTGGGCTTTGTCTATCAGTTCCACCACCTGCTGCCCGAGTTCACCGCCATGGAGAACGTGTGCATGCCGCTGCTGATCGGCCGCACCGCGATCCCCGAGGCGCGTGAGCGCGCCGAGGCACTGCTCAAGCGTGTCGGCCTGGGCCACCGCCTGCACCACAAGCCGGCCGAGCTGTCCGGTGGTGAGCGTCAGCGGGTGGCCATTGCCCGGGCGCTGGTAAACCGGCCGGGCCTGGTGATGCTCGATGAGCCGACCGGCAACCTCGACCACCACACCGCCCAAGGCATCCAGGAATTGATGCAGGAACTGTCCAGCGCATCGCGCACGGCATTCCTGGTGGTGACCCACGACCTCAACCTGGCGCGCCAGATGGACCGCGTGCTGAAACTCGACGACGGTCATCTGGTGGCGATCTGAGCCGCTTGCACGGGGTGGCCTGAGCCGCCCCGCAACTTTTTCAGTGGGTGTTTTACATGTTCAGACCCTTGCCCTTGTTCATCGGTGCGCGCTACACCCGTGCCAAGCGCCGCAACCATTTCATCTCGTTCATCTCGATGACTTCGATGATCGGCCTGTCCCTGGGTGTGCTGGCGATGATCGTGGTGCTGTCGGTGATGAATGGCTTCCAGCGCGAAATGAGCTCGCGCATCCTCGGCCTGGTGCCACACGCCAGCATCCTCGGTGTGCAGCCGCTGGACGACTGGCGCAAGGCTGCCGACGCGGCGCTACAGAACCCGGCAGTGATGGCCGCTGCGCCGATCACCGAGATGGAGGGCATGCTCTCCTACAAAGGTGCGATGCAGCCCATCCAGGTCAGCGGTATCGACCCGGCCGAAGAGGGCAGGGTCTCGATCGTCGGCCAGCACATCGTGCAGGGGCGCCTGCAGGCCCTGCAGCCGGGTGAGTATGGGGTGGTGATCGGCGAGCTGACTGCGCGCCGGTTCCGCCTCAATACCGGCGACAAACTGACCCTGATCGTGCCGGAAATCAGCAAGGAGCCGGGCGGCATCACCCCGCGCATGCAGCGCCTGACGGTGGTCGGCATCTTCAAGGTGGGTGCCGAGCTGGACGGTTCGCAGGCTTACATGCACGTGGCCGATGCCGGCGAGATGCAGCGCTGGGCGCCAGGCCAGGTGCAGGGCGTGCGCCTGAAACTGCACGACCTGTATGCCGCACCGCAGGTGTCCAAGGCCATTGCTGCCAGCCTGGGCGATGCCTACCGCGCCGATGACTGGTCGCACACCCAGGGCAGCCTGTTCAGTGCCATGAAGATGGAAAAGACCATGATCGGCCTGCTGCTGCTGATGATCATCGCCGTGGCGGCGTTCAACATCATCGCCACCCTGGTGATGGTGGTGAACGACAAGGGGCCGGACATCGCCATCCTGCGTACCCTGGGCGCCACCCCGGCACAGATCATGGGCACCTTCATGGTCCAGGGCAGCCTGATCGGTATCGTCGGCACATTGATCGGTGGCGTGCTCGGTGTGATTGCTGCGTTCAATGTCAGCCAGATCGTCGGCTGGCTGGAGCGGGCGAGCGGGCAGCACATCTTTACCTCGGATGTGTACTTCATCAGCAGTTTGCCGTCCGAGCTGCAGTGGGGCGATGTGGCGATCATCTGCACCGCCGGGCTGGTGATGAGCTTCCTGGCGACCATCTACCCGGCATACCGCGCTTCGCAGGTGCAGCCGGCGATCGGGCTGGCTGGTTGATTGCACTGTGGGGCGCTTTGCGCCCCTTTCGCGACACAAGGCCGCTCCTACCGCGATCACGTCAGCTTTGTGAGTGGCCTTGTGTCGCGAAGGGGCTGCAAATCAGCCCACGCGATCTAAAGCGGCTCGCTGAACTCGATTACAAACCGCGTCCAGCCGTCCTTGCACTGTGCCCGGATGCTCCCGCCATGGGCCTGGATGATCGACCGGGTGATTGCCAGGCCCAGCCCCGCATGTTCGCTACTGCCCTCGCGCCGCGCCGGGTCCACCCGATAAAACCGGTCAAACAGCCTAGGCAATGAAGCAGCTTCGATCGGCTTGCCGGTATTGGCCACGCAAACCTTCCCCCCAGGCTCCAGCGTCACGCGTATTTGCCCGCCTGCCGGCGTAAACCGCAGTGCATTGTCGAGCAGGTTGGACAGTGCCCGGCGCAGCATATGCCGGTCGCCCTTCAATGTCGCCTCACCCTCACGCAGCAGCTGCACTTCGTTGTCCTCGGCGAGGGGGGCGTAATACTCCAGCAGCGCGTCCACCTCTTCATGCAACGCCAGCATCGCCTGCCCTGGTGCCAGCAGCCCATGGTCGGCCTTGGCCAGGAAAAGCATGTCGTTGATCATCTGTGCCATCCACTGCAGCTCCTCAAGGTTGCCGTGCAGTGCTTCGCGGTATTCCTCGAGGCTACGGGGGCGGGTGAGGGTGACCTGGGTGTGGGTCAGCAGGTTTGACAGCGGCGTGCGCAGCTCGTGGGCGATATCGGCCGAGAACGCCGACAGGCGCTGGAAGGCGTCGTCCAGGCGCTGCAGCATGGCGTTCACGGTGCTGCCCAGTTCCGCCAGTTCTTCCGGCAGCTGCGCCACCGGCAGGCGGGTGGTCAGCGAGCGCGCCGACACGCTGGCGGCCACCTGGCCCATCTGCCGTAACGGCTTTAGCCCACGGCGCGCGGCCCAGGCGCCGAGCAGTGCCGTGGCCAGCGCGGACAGGCCGACGGTGAGCCAGATGAGGCGTTGCATGCCCTGCAGAAAGTGCTGGTGATGGGTGATGTCGAGAAACAGCGTCAGTCGGGCGCTGTCGTTCAGTTGCACGGCCAGGCTGCGGTAATCGACACCGTCGGCATGCACCGTTGCCAGTCCTGGGCCGGCCGGCGCGTCTGGCAGCGCGTAGCGGCTGGCGTACCAAGGGCTGCCATCGCTGCCATTGATGCGCAAGGCCAGGTCGGCCTGGTGGCTGAGCTCGTTGCGCAGGGCTGCCAGCTGTGCTTGCAGGTCGGCAGGGCGTTGCAGGCCGGAAAGCCGGGTGCGTAAAAGCGACACGCGTGATTCGAGCAGTTGCTGGTCCAGCTCGACGAAATGTTGCTCGCTGGCGCGGTTGAACAGCAGGCCCGCCCCCAGCGAAACGGCAGCGGTACATGCGGCGAACAACAGGGCCAGGCGGCTGCCAAGGGAAAGCCTGCGCATCAGTCGTGGCGCTCCTCGAGCACATAGCCCATGCCGCGCACGGTGTGAATCAGCTTGTTGCGGTGCGGGTCGTCGATTTTCAGGCGCAGGCGGCGGATGGCGACCTCGATGACGTTGGTGTCGCTGTCGAAATTCATGTCCCAAACCTGCGAGGCGATCAACGATTTGGGCAACACTTCGCCTTGGCGGCGCAGCAGCAATTCAAGCAGGGCGAACTCCTTGGCGGTCAGGTCGATGCGTTGGCCTGCACGCTCTGCCCGGCGACGGAACAAGTCCAGGCGCAGGTCGGCCAAGGTCAGCTGCGTCTCCTGGCTGGGGCTGGCACCGCGGCGTAGCAGGCTGCGCACCCGGGCCAGCAGTTCGGAAAAGGCGAAAGGCTTGACCAGGTAATCGTCGGCACCCAATTCCAGGCCGCGCACGCGGTCCTCCACTGCATCGCGAGCAGTGAGGAACAGCACCGGCGTGTCCAGGCCGGCCTGGCGCACCGCCTGGAGGATCTGCCAGCCGTCGCGGCCTGGGAGCATCACATCAAGGATCAGCAGGTCGTGATCGCCGCTCAGGGCCAGGTGCTGGCCGGTTTCGCCATCAGCGACCAGCTCAGTGGCGAAGCCGGCCTCGCTGAGGCCCTGGCTCAGGTACTGGCCGGTGCGGGCCTGGTCTTCGACGATCAGCAGTTTCATGCGGTGTCCAGAATGGGCGCTGTAATGGCTGAAATGATACGTGACTATCCCGGCCTCCACCCAAGCTGACAAAGTTGTAATCTTGCCGTCAGGTAGCTGCCAGTCAGCCCTTTCTAAAGTGGCCTCATATCCGTTGCAAGTACTGGAGTCATCATGAAACACCTGTTCGTCGCCGCTACGCTTGCCCTGTTGAGCCTGCCCACCCTCGCGGGCACCGGCAAAAGCTTCGCTTTCGGCGAGCCGGCCCCGGCGGCCAAGGCCACGCGCACTGTCGAGGTCGTGCTCAAGGACATCGCCTTCGAGCCCGGGAACCTGCAGGTCAAGGCGGGCGAGACCGTACGGTTTGTCCTGATCAACGAAGGCAAGCTGCCCCATGAGTTCAACCTGGGTGACAAGGCCATGCACGCCCAGCACCAGAAAGAAATGATCGCCATGCAAGGCAAGCTGTTCACCGCCGGCATGAGCCACGAGGGTATGGGCCATGGCCAGATGGACCACGGTGCCCATGGCCATGATGCTGGCAATACGGTGCTGTTGCAGCCCGGCCAGCGCGCCGAGCTGACCTGGACCTTCCGCCAGTCGGCGCCCATCGAATTCGCCTGCAACGTACCTGGGCACTACCAGGCTGGCATGGTCGGGGCATTGACCATCGAGTGACTGGCGCTCCAAGGCGGGATGTAAAACCGGTAGACTAAGGGTATTTCCGAACCTTCAGGTCAGTTTCCATGCATCCCGCCGCCGAACATTCCCCGCTGGGCAAATCCAGCGAATACATTGCCACCTACACGCCTTCGTTGCTATTCCCCATCCCGCGCACGGCCAAGTGGGCCGAACTGGGTGTGACCGCCCAGACCCTGCCTTGGTACGGCGTGGATTACTGGAACTGCTTCGAGCTGTCCTGGCTGTTGCCGTCCGGCAAACCTGTGGTGGCGATAGGGGAGTTCGCCATCCCTGCCGATTCGCCGAACATCATCGAGTCGAAGTCGTTCAAGCTCTACCTGAACTCACTGAACCAGACGGTGTTCGCCACCATCTGCGAGTTGCAGGCATGCCTTGAGAAAGACCTGTCGGCTGCCGCTGGCAAGCCTGTGAGCGTGCAGGTGCGCACGTTGGCAGAAGTGGAGGCGCAAGGTGTGGTTGCGCTGCCGGGCCAGTGCATTGATGCATTGGATGTGACCATCAGCAACTACGAGCAGCCGCAGCCAGAGTTGCTGCGCTGCAACCCCGAGCGGGTGGTGGAGGAAACCCTGCACAGTCACCTGCTCAAGTCGAACTGCCCGGTGACCGGCCAGCCGGACTGGGGCAGTGTTGTGGTTGAGTACAAGGGTAGGGCGTTGGACCATGCCAGCCTGCTGACCTACCTGATCAGCTTCCGCCAGCATGCGGACTTTCATGAGCAGTGCGTGGAGCGGATCTACCTGGATTTGAAGAGCCTGCTGCAGCCGGAGCATCTGACCGTGTACGCGCGTTATGTGCGCCGGGGTGGGCTGGATATCAATCCGTACCGTAGTACTGGGGCGATCAGCCCTGAAAACGTGCGGCTGGTGCGTCAGTAAGGTTCGAGTGATTGGGGCCGCTTCGCGCCCCTTTCGCGACACAAGTCCGCTTCTGTAGGAGCGGCCTTGTGTAGCGAAAGGGGCGCGAAGCGGCCCCAGCTATTACTAAATACCCATACTGTGCAGCGAGTTGGCAATGCTGCGCAGAGTGGCGGTGAGGTCGGGATGGTCGGCCTCGAAACGCTCTATGGCCAGGTTCACACCATCGACCAGGTTGTTGTCTGGCGTAGCTTCCTCAAGCTTCAGTTGCGCCTCGATCTGTCTGGCTTCCTCATGCAGCGCGGCCAGCTCCTCATCCGTAAGCGGTATGTTTCGATCCAGTTGCTCGCGCAAGCTGTTCAGGCGCTCTTGCAATTCGCGGGCAGGCATTGGCTGTTCTCCATCAATGGCTTGGCAAGGCATGGACCTCAGCGAAGCGGCAAAGGTTCGCACCTGTCTTCTAGCGTAATCCACTCGCCGTTGCTTTGCATGATCCGTATCAACGCTGCTGTGTCAGGGTTTTTCGCCTTTGCGCCGGCGCAGGGCGATGTCGGTCAGGCAGGTGTCCAGCGCTTCGAGGTGGTCGATCACCGAGTGCACGCCCAGGCGAAACAGGTCCAGCGTGGCCTTGCCCCGTGCCAGCTCCTGCTCCTGCGGGGTCATGGCTTGCCATTGCTGTGAGCCGAGGTCGCAGGACGGGCTGCAGGCGGCCAGGCCGATGGTCCATAGCCCGGCGTTGAGGCCTGATTGCAACAGCCGCGGCTCGCCGCTGACCAGCACGCAGCCGTCCAGGCGTTGGCTGTCCAGCGCCATCAGTGCCTGCCAGCAGGCGTTGGGCGCGGGCAATCGCACGCCATTGGCGGTGTGCCCCGGCAACCACTCCGGCAGCACGCTGGCCAGGCGTTTGCCCTGGGGGCTGCTAAGGTCATCGAGCCAGATACATGGCACCTGTCGGCGGCGCAGGCCGGCCAGGGTTTCGAGGGCGCCGGGGGCGGGCAAGGGGCTGCCGTTGGCAGCCTGGACCAGGCAACCGCGCAGGCCGAACAGCACAGCGGTGAAGGCAGGTGCATCATGCATGGCAGCGTCCCTAAATACACCGCAGGCTATTGGGCGATTGTTACGTCTCTGTGACTTGTAATAGCTGCTCACAAATATTTAGGAAAAATGTGTAAAGGTGTTTATCAGCTCGCAAGCCTCTATACTGCCGCCTTACCTGCGGCGCATGCGTTGCGCCAGCGGCCGAGAAATTCGATGGAGAAACATCTATGCGTAGGATCGGTGCCGGTGTGATCGAGCGAGTCACCCAGGCCTGTGTCTGTGCCAGCTTGCTGCTGGCACCTGTGGCGGCTACCCAGGCTGCCACCGAGGATGATCCCTGGGAGGCGGTCAACCGGCCGATCTTCCGCTTCAACGATGTCCTCGACACCTATGCCCTCAAGCCTTTGGCCCAGGGCTATCAGGCTGTCACGCCCCAGTTCCTCGAAGACGGTATTCACAATATCTTCCGTAACCTGGGCGATGTCACCAACCTGGCCAACAATGTGCTGCAGCTCAAGCCGCATGCGGCGGGTGTTGATACGGCGCGGCTGATCGTCAATACCACCTTCGGCCTGGGCGGCTTCTTCGATGTGGGCACCAAGATGGGCCTGCAGCGCAGCGACGAAGACTTCGGCCAGACGCTCGGTTACTGGGGCTTGCCCAGCGGCCCGTACGTAGTCATTCCGCTGCTGGGCCCGAGCACCGTGCGCGACGGCCTGGCGAAGTACCCGGACGGCTACACCAAGCCGTACCGCTACATCGACCATGTGCCGACCCGCAACTCTATCTTCGCCCTGGATGTGGTCGATACCCGTGCCAGCCTGTTGTCGGCAGAAAAGCTGATTCAGGGTGACAAGTACATCTTCATTCGCAACGCCTACCTGCAGAACCGCGAGTTCAAGGTCAAGGATGGCGAGGTCGAAGACGACTTCTGATTCATGCGTGCACGAAAAAGGCGACCTTCGGGTCGCCTTTTTCGTAACAGATCAATGCATGGCCAGGATGCGCAGGCCAAATTTCTGCTGCCCGCCGGGTTGGTCGGCGATCCAGACTACTTCGGTGCTGGCATGCAGGCCTTTGAGGGCAGGGTGGTCGGAGTCGATCCGTACCTCCAAGGTGTCGCCTACCTGAAAGCGCTGCGGCGCCTGCACCTGCATGCCGCTACTGGACAGGTCCAGGCATACCGCTGCGATCACCTGGCCGGCATGCAGCAGGCTGACGTCGGTGTCGATGCGCATGCGAATGAAGTCGCGTTTCTCACTGTGGTTGGAGGGCGTGTTTGGCATGCTGCATCCTTCTCATCGGGTTGCACAGGTCGCATTCTTATAACTCTCGGTGATTTAGCCTGTAAAGAGCACCAGACTCGACCCATGCATGCTTGAAACGCCTGGCGGATGGGAGTACCGTCTGCGCCTTACACAGTACCTCTGCCGGTTGCCTGGGCCGTGTTCTTGGCCTACAACTCAAGTAGAGTGTTACCACAGAGTATTCCAGCAGTTGGATGTCAGCCTTGCAGACGCCCCTGCACCAACCCAAATCGGCGCCGTTCGCCCACATGCAGAAAATCAGTGCAACGCTGCTGATCATCGATGATGACGACGTGGTCCGTGCGAGCCTCGCCGCCTATCTGGAAGACAGTGGCTTCAGCGTCCTCCAGGCCGGTAATGGCCAGCAGGGGCTCCAGGTCTTTGAAGAACACCAGCCCGACCTCGTGATCTGCGATCTGCGTATGCCGCAGATGGGCGGCCTGGAATTGATCCGCCAGGTCAGTGAGCGCGCGCCGCAGTTGCCGGTGATCGTGGTATCGGGTGCCGGCGTGATGAGCGATGCAGTCGAGGCCTTGCGCCTGGGCGCCGCCGACTACCTGATCAAGCCGCTGGAAGACCTTGCCGTGCTCGAACATTCGGTGCGCCGTGCGCTTGACCGTTCGCGCCTGGTGGTGGAAAACCAGCGTTACCGCGACAAGCTCGAGGCAGCCAACCGGGAACTGGAGGCCAGCCTGCACCTGTTGCAGGAGGACCAGACTGCCGGTCGCCAGGTGCAGATGAACATGCTGCCAGAGAGCCCCTGGGTTGCCGGGGAGTTTGCCTTCGAGCACCAGATCATCCCGTCGCTGTACCTGTCGGGCGACTTCGCCGACTATTTCCGCGTGGATGAGCGGCGCATTGCCTTCTACCTTGCCGACGTCTCCGGGCATGGCGCGTCGTCGGCTTTCGTCACCGTGCTGCTGAAGTTCATGACCACCCGGCTGATGTTCGAATTCAAGCGCAGCAGCAAGCTGCGCGAATTCAAGCCTTCGGAAGTGCTCAGCCACATCAACCGTGGCCTGATCAACTGCAAGCTGGGCAAACACGTGACCATGGTCGGTGGTGTGATCGATGAAGAAACCGGCCTGCTGACCTATGCCGTGGGCGGCCACTTGCCACTGCCGGTGCTGTATACCCCAGGCCAGGCCCGCTACCTGGAAGGCCGCGGCCTTCCGGTGGGCCTGTTCGATGAGGCAACCTACCAGGACCTGGTGATGGAACTGCCACCGCAGTTCAGCCTGACCCTGATGTCAGACGGTATCCTGGATCTTTTGCCAGGGGACACGCTCAAAGATAAAGAGGCCGCCTTGCCGGACATCGTCAAGGCAGCGGGTGGTAGCCTGGATGGGCTGCGCCAACGATTTGGATTGGCTACGCTTGGGGAGATGCCGGATGATATCGCCCTATTGGTGTTAAGCAGGAACCTTCAATGAGTACCGGTAGAATCCAGTTCGCCGAGCAAAGTGGTACCTTCGTGCTGAAATTCGTCGGTGAAGTGCGCCTGACCTTGTGTTCGGCGCTGGATGCGACGATCGAGAAAATCTTCACTGCGCTGAATTTCTCGGCCATCGTCATCGACCTCACCGAAACCGAGAGCATCGATAGCACCACCCTGGGCCTGCTGGCCAAGCTGTCGATCCTGTCGCGGCAAAAGGTCGGCCTGCTGCCGACCGTGGTCACCACCAACCCGGATATTTCGCGCCTGCTGCAATCGATGGGCTTCGATCAGGTGTTCAACATCGTCGATCGCCCGGTGCCGTGCCCGGAATGCCTGACCGACCTGCCATCCCAGGACCAGAACGAAGAGGTGGTGCGCTCCAAGGTGCTGGAGGCGCACAAGATCCTCATGGGCCTGAATGACTCCAACCGTGAAGCGTTCCATGACCTGGTGAACGCGCTGGAGCGGTCCTGATCTACCGCCTCCCTGGGCCTCTTGGCGGTTAAACCCGCGAAGCGGCCCGCAACGGCAACCCTATCGATTAATCCGGCCGCGCAAACTCCGTAGCTTCACCCCCCCGGGCATCCAACTGAAGCACTCGTGCCGGCCGCCCCTGCTCATCGAAAAACACTTGCCCCAGCCCCGCCCCATTCCACAGACGTTCCCCGGCCTTGCTGTGGCTGGGCGTACGCGGCACCACTTCCATCTCCCGCCGCCGGGTAAACCAGTTCAGCGGCGAGCGCGGTGAGTAAAGCCAACGGTTGAGCCGGTCCAGCACGTCCAGCAAGCGGCGGGGAAACTCGTTCTTGATCCCGCTGCTGGTTATCTGCCACAGGTGCGGGCTGCGCTGGCGATGGCGGATCAGCACCTCGTACACGAACGAATAATGCACGTCCCCTGACAGGATCACGTAATGCCCCGGCGTGCGCGAGTGGCGGAAGATATTCAGGATCACCCGGGCGGCACCGCGGTGTGCCATCCAGTTCTCGGCATCCACCAGCAGCGGGTGGCCCAGCCAGCTGAACACTTTCTGCACCGTCTCGATCAGCTTTACCCCGAAGATCGGCGCCGGTGACACGATGATCGCCGAAGGGTGGTCCAGCAACGCTTGCTGCAGTTCGCACAACGCCTCCCAGTCGAGCAGGCCGGAAGGCTTGGCCAGGTCGCTTTCGCTGCGCCAGCGGCGTGTGCGGGTGTCCAGCACCAGCAGGGGCGGGTTGCTGGGCAGGCTGAACTGCCAGCCCTGAAAGCGCAGCAGTTCACCGATCAGATGGTCCTGTTGCTCGCTGTCCAGTTGTGGGCTGGCCAGCGCCTGGCACTGCCCGACCATAGCCTTGCAGCCTTGCGGGTCGTTGCCCCAGGCCTGGCACAGCAGGTAGCCAAGCAGGGCATTGCCGATGATTCGTCGCGAGAATGGATGGCCGTAGGCTGTTTCTTCCCACTGCGCCGAGAGGTTCCAGTCATCGGTGATGTCGTGGTCGTCGAAGATCATCAGGCAAGGCAAATGCGCCATTACCCGCGCCACCTGGCCCAAGTCGTCGGCGAACGCCTGAATCAGCGGCAGTTCCTTGCGGTAGCGCGCCTGGTGCGGGTCGGCAAGGCCCGCAGGCATGTCGAGTGCGACCAGTTGCCAAGGTGTTGGTGACCAGACCAGCAGGTACATGGCCATGATCTCGGCGAAGGTCACCAGATGGTTGTCGGCATTGCTTGAGGAGAAGATCGGTTTGCGCTTGCCGCCGAAGAATCGCTCACGCAGGGTTTCATTACGTTCCTGGGCAGGCAGCAAGTCGGCGCGGTGGTAATAGCTGGCCGGGTGGTCATAGAGCGACCTGCTGTCGGCCACGACCGCGCCGTCCAAGTGTTCATCGAACAGGCCAAGGCGCTCGATCAGCGAATGAATCGCCCGCAACATCGGCCCTGCGACATCATCGGCATAGACTTGGTCGCCGGTCATCAACAGCACGGCCGGGCGCTCTTCGGGGCGCGTACAGGCCTGCAGCAGCCGGTCGGCGCAAAGTAGGCCATCGGCAGCGGGGTGGTGCGGCTTGCGGCAAGAGCCGTGCAGCAACTGGTCCAGGCGGTCGCGCAGCACCAGGCTCGGGCGCCGGCGGCCTGGGTAGAGCAGGTGCGGCGCCCAGCCAGCGATACCTTGGCCATTGATCAGCAGGTCGTATTCGAGTTCGACGTTGCTGGGCAGCGGCTGGGCAAAGTGGATGTCCAGCAGGTGGATGAAGGCGTGCTGGCCGATCGGTACGACCTGGCAATCCACCTTGGCCGCGCCGTCCAAGGTGAACTCGGGCTGCAAGGGTTGGCTGCCGACCAGCCAGATGGCCAGGCGCTGAGGCTCCAGGCGGCGCAGTACAGGGCCGGCGAGAACAAGGGGCAAAGGGGAGGAAGTCATGGACAGCTCTGGTGGCTAATCGGCCCATTCGCGTCGAACCGTCGCGAACAGGCCCTTGAATTCAAGACGCTTTTTGAACGGCTAAAGCAAAGCGGGCGGAAAATGCTGAACATTCACCGCCCGCCTGGCAAACCGGATATGTATCAGGCTTTGTCAGCCATCAGCTTTTCCAGCTTCTCCTGGTCACGGGCGAACTGGCGAATGCCCTCGGCCAGCTTCTCGGTACCCATGGCGTCTTCGTTCATGGCCCAGCGGAACTGGCTTTCGCTGAGCACCTGCTTGGCCTCGCCGGCATTGCCCGGCTTGAGCACCTGCGGCAGCTCGCCCTGGTCATCGCTCAGCTGCTGCAGCAGCTCCGGGCTGATGGTCAGGCGATCGCAGCCTGCCAGTTGTTCGATCTGGCCGATATTACGGAAGCTGGCGCCCATGACCACGGTGTTGTAGCCGTTGGCCTTGTAGTAGTTGTAGATGCGCGTGACCGACTGTACGCCCGGGTCTTCGGCACCCACGTACTCCTGACCGGTGCTTTTCTTGTACCAGTCGTAGATACGGCCCACGAACGGCGAAATCAGGAATACACCGGCATCGGCGCAGGCCTGGGCCTGGGCGAAGGAGAACAGCAGGGTCAGGTTGGTCTGGATGCCTTCCTTCTCCAACTGCTCGGCGGCGCGGATGCCTTCCCAGGTGGAGGCCAGCTTGATCAGCACGCGGTCTTTGGAAATGCCGGCGGCCTGGTAAAGCTCGATCAGTTGGCGTGCCTTGCTTAGCAGTGCCGGTTCGTCGAACGACAAACGCGCATCCACTTCGGTGGAGATGCGCCCAGGGATCACTTTCAGAATGCCTGCGCCCACCGCCACGGCGAACTTGTCGCACGCCAGGTCGACATTGCCCTTGGCATCGCTTTTTACCTGCTTTAGCAGGTCGGCATAACCTGGGATGGCGGCAGCTTTTAGCAGCAACGAGGGGTTGGTGGTGGCATCGACCGGCTTGAGGCGGGTGATGGCGTCCAGGTCCCCGGTGTCGGCGACCACGGTGGTGAACTGCTTGAGTTGTTCCAGCTTGGAAGTCATGGCGTGCTCTGTCCTGTGCGATGTTTCGACATTACCCGAGCCCCGACGGCCGCTCAAGGGGCCAGTGGGGCGGTGGCGAATTGTCTGGGGTGATGATTCGAGTCACCAGCCAGCACGAGGTTCCCCACCGCCCTTGAAAGCTTCCCCCACCCTCTGTGGGAGCGGGTTCACCCGCGAAGCAGACGCCACAAGAGCAGTGCGGCCCCTGTGGCAGCCGGCTTGCCGGCGATAGGGCCCGCCAGACCACCTTACCGCCCCTGCAACAACTCCGCCGCTTGGTCAAACACCACCAGCGGCTCCGGCGCCTTGTGAATATCCGCCGACAGCAACTGCCGGAACCGCCGCGCCCCTTTGAAGCCCTGGCCCAACCCTAGAATATGCCGGGTGACGTGATGCATCGCACCGCCACTTTCCATATGCGCCACGATATAGGGCCGCAACTGCGCCATCGCCTCGCTACGGCTGACCACCGGCGCATCACTGCCAAACAGCAGCTGATCCACCTCAGCCAGCACATACGAGTTGTGGTACGCCTCGCGCCCCATCATCACCCCATCGAACGTCTCCAAGTGCATCTGGCACTCGGCCACGGTCTTGATGCCACCGTTGAGCACAATCTCAAGGTCCGGGAAGTCCGCTTTCAACTGCGCGGCCACGTCGTAACGCAGCGGCGGAATCTCACGGTTCTCCTTCGGCGACAACCCCTCCAGAATCGCGATGCGCGCATGCACGGTGAAACTGCGGCACCCGGCGTCACGTACCTGCCCGACGAAGTCGCACAGCTCGGCATAGCTGTCACGGCCATTGATACCAATGCGGTGCTTGACCGTCACCGGCGTCGACACCGCATCACGCATGGCCTTGACGCAATCGGCCACCAGCGCCGGGTGGGCCATCAGGCAAGCGCCGATCATGTTGTTCTGCACCCGGTCGCTCGGGCAGCCGACGTTGAGGTTGACCTCGTCATAGCCCGCTTGTTCGGCCAGGCGCGCACAGGCTGCCAGGTCGGCCGGCACACTACCGCCCAGCTGCAGGGCAAGCGGATGCTCGGACACATCGTGGCGCAGGAAACGGTGCGCGTCGTTGTGCAGCAGGGCGCCAGTGGTGACCATTTCGGTGTAGAGCAGGGTGTGCCTGGAGAGCAGGCGCAGGAAGAACCGGCAGTGGCGGTCGGTCCAGTCCATCATGGGGGCAACGCTGAAGCGGCGGGATGGCTCAGGGCGCGTGGTTTGTGGGGTTGCGATATCTAGGGGCATTCAGGTCTACGCATTTTGGTACCAATCATTTCAGGCTTTTGGTGTGACGTGGGAGCCGATGTACCGCTTGCTCACGTGTGTAACGCTGAAAAAATGGCGAGTCATACAAGCAAAGAACAAGGCCGATGGTGCGGTGGGCTTCACCGTCACAATCAGCCTCAGAAAAAGGATGGCCTAGTTTACCAAGAGTGCTGGATGTTCGCCCGCCCAAAGGACGTTTGGGGCAAGGTGCAGGGACGAAGGGGCCGGCGGGTAGAAACTGCTGTGGTTTTACTTACCCGCTGCAGCGATAAAGCCTCATCTCTGGGCTCGCGGGCTGGATGAGCCGACTTCGACCGAGTACACGCTCAACGAACTGTGTTGCCAGCGACGACGAGTTGGCGTGCGGCCAGCTTGTTTCATTCATTTGCTTAGGTTGCGGGGTCGCGTGTTCATGTGCGGAATATTGAAATCCTGTTCTTGATCCATTTTATGAATTCTTCAGCCCCTAACGATAGAATGCCGTCTTTTTTTACAAGTAGCCTGGCGCTGATATTGTTGAAAAGTTCATGTTTTAGCTTCAGCGTGGCCAGATCACCCAAGCGAGTATCATTCAGTGCTGAGAACTCCCCCATAAAAGTGACGGCATCACTGTTGATGACAAAGCGACGCAGCGCAATCAGGGAGTTGGTAACCAGGGCAGGGGCTATCACCAGGT
Source organism: Pseudomonas sp. BNK-30 (assembly GCF_047456185.1). Taxonomy (NCBI): domain Bacteria; kingdom Pseudomonadati; phylum Pseudomonadota; class Gammaproteobacteria; order Pseudomonadales; family Pseudomonadaceae; genus Pseudomonas; species Pseudomonas sp. BNK-30. The sequence continues at coordinate 2,908,231 of NZ_CP179904.1, read as the reverse complement.
TTTCCAAATGAGCGATATGTTGGAGGGCTTGTCCAATTCCGAACTGCAGCGGCATTATCGCCAACGGGTACTGCATCAAGTCGACCAGTTCAATGGGCTCCCTCAGGTTGGTCAGAGGATGATCTGACCTTATAAGCAAGCGCAGCGGCTGCTGAGCCGAGGCAATGTATTTTATGTCTGCATGAGCAGGAGGGTTGTAGGCTATCCCCAGGTGCGCTTTACCACTCGCTACCTCCTCTAGCACCGCGCTGACCGGAAGCACGTCGAGCGTCATTCTGATACCAGGGTATGCGCTGCAGAAGTCACCGAGCACCTCGTCAATCAGCACGTCAACGAACCCCTCGCTCAGTACAACCCGCACATCGCCTTCCTGAAGACCTTTCAGTGCGCCCAAGCGCTCCTCAAGCTGCTGCTGTTGAGCCTGGCATCCTCTCCAGAAGTCCAGCAGCAAGTGAGCGGCTTCGGTTGGCTTGACCCCCCGCGCTTGACGCTCGAAGAGAATCGAGCCTATCTCATCCTCGAGTAGTTTGACTTGCCTGGTGATGACGGAGGGGGAGGTGTTCAGGCTCTCTGCGGCGCCGCGTACGGAGCCTTGGGTGAGCACCTCGTAGAAATACCTGACGCGCCGCTGATTCAGCTCTCTCATGGTGCTGGGATGCTCCCGAATGGTGCTGTTGCCCAAAAGGCAACGATACAGTAAAAAAGTTGCTCTTGCTGCTCTGGCTGGTTGCTTCAGAATCGAAAAAAACAACAGACCGTGGTGTCGGCGCGATGAAAAAAACAAACGTTCGAACACATGATGTTTCCGCTATCTATAAAAAGATTGATCTAAGAGTTCTACCTTTCTTGCTCTTGTGCTATCTGGTTGCGTACCTCGATCGTGTCAATGTCGGTTTTGCGAAGTTGCACATGCAAAGTGACCTTGGCCTCTCGGACGCAGCCTATGGTCTAGGGGCAGGGATTTTTTTCATCGGTTATGCAATTTTTGAGACCCCCAGTAATTTGCTGCTGACTAAGATTGGTGCCCGCAAAACACTCAGTCGGGTGATGGTGCTCTGGGGGGGCACCTCTTCCTGCATGCTCTTCGTGAATAGCGAGACGTCATTCTATGTATTGAGATTCTTGCTCGGTGTATTCGAAGCAGGCTTTGCACCTGGGATGATTTACTACTTGACCCTTTGGTACGGGCGTGAACGCTTGGCGCGGGTTATGGCGGTAGTGATGTTGGCGGGTCCTATCGGCAGCATCATCGGCTCGCCGCTCAGTACGTGGATCATGGCCGAATTCGAGAGCGTGGGAGGCTTGAGGGGCTGGCAGTGGATGTTCCTGCTCGAAGGCCTCCCTGCGGTTGTGCTGGGCGTGGTTGCGCTTAAGGTGCTTAGTGATACACCAGCCGCTGCTCCTTGGCTGACGGACGCGGAGAAGACGCTGCACTCGACGCTCGTCCAAACTGAAGCGAGTGATCATTCATCGCTCAGAACGGCCCTCAAAGATCCTCGGATCTATCTGATGGCAGCGGGCTATTTCTGCCTGATCAGCGGAATTTACGCGATGAGCTTCTGGCTCCCATCGATCATCCGTGACAGTGGGGTAGATGACCTGATGACGATTGGGTTTTTGGCGGCGATCCCCTACGTCGGGGCGATCATCCTCATGCAGATTCTGAGTCGTAGTTCCGACCGCAGGAATGAGCGCAGATGGCACACCGCGATTCCGGCAATCCTCGCTGCTGCGTGCTTGGCTGGCTCGACGGTTTTCAAAGATAACCTGGCCGCCGCCCTTACCTGCCTGTCATTCGGCACCGCACTTATGTGGGCTGCCTACACGGTGTTCTGGGCTATCCCCCCTCAGTACCTGAAGGGCACCGCTGCGGCAGGTGGTATTGCGGTTATCAATACGATCGGCCTGATGGGGGGATTCGTCAGCCCTACCTTGATTGGCTACCTCAAATCGCTCACAGGTACTACGGAGGCGGGGATCTTCGCAATGGTCCTCCTGGTTGCTGTCGGGGCCTTGCTACTGGCTGCGAACCGGCCTCCGAGCACAACACGACCCGCCAATTCCAATGCGGCTGCGGCTCAAGAATAGGAGATTGAAACTAGCATGGCTCTACGTATATTGGTCGCTGGCTTCCAGCACGAAACAAATACATTTGCGCCTACAAAGGCTGCTTACGAGAACTTTGTTCGAGGGGAGGGGTTCCCTCAGATGGCTCGCGACGTCGAGCTGTTTGAACTGAAAAATGTAAACATCCCGGCGGGTGGCTTTTTGCTGGAAGCTGAGCGCTTGGGCTTCGAAATCATTCCCGTCGTCTGGGCAGGCGCCAGCCCGTCAGCCCACGTTACTGAAGATGCTTACGAGCGCATCGCAGGTGAAATTGTTCAAGCGGCGGCAGCGGCCAAACCCGATGGCATTTACCTGGATTTGCACGGTGCAATGGTTGCCGAAAATACAGATGACGGTGAGGGAACATTACTCGAACGGTTGCGCGCCGTCGTGGGGGACAGCACACCGATCGTCGCGTCCCTGGATCTTCATGCGAATGTCACAGAGCGCATGCTCAGCAATGCTGATGCTTTAACGGCGTATCGCACATACCCCCACATTGACATGGCTGAAACAGGGGCTCGTGCAGCACGGCTGCTGAAGAAACGTTTTGAGGTAGGAGCCCTTCATCGCGTGAGTCGACGCCTGCCATTTCTGATTCCGATCAATGGCATGTGTACCATGGTCGAGCCCGCGTTGAGTTTCTATGAGGAATTGGCCAGTCATGAGAGTGATGCGACGCACCTGTCATTCGCTCCAGGTTTCCCCGCTGCAGATTTCGGCGAGTGTGGCCCGGTCATTTGGGGGTACGGTACTGATGAAGGTGCGTTGCTAAAAGCAGTCGAGGCGCTATGCCAAAAGATTGTTCAGGAGGAATCTCTCTGGGAGGTCTCATTCCTCTCTCCGGATGAGGCGGTGCAGTTAGCCATGTCGATTGCCAAGACTGCTAGCAAGCCAGTCGTGATTGCCGACACTCAGGACAACCCTGGCGCCGGGGGCGATTCGAACACTACCGGAATGATCAAAGCGCTACTACGCAATGGCGCAAAGCGTGCGGCTGTTGGGCTTATGTTCGATCCTGCTGCCGTGCAGGCCGCAATGGCAGCCGGCATTGGTGGTCACATTGAGATCTCGCTTGGCGGTCAATCGGGCGTGCCTGGCGATTCACCGCTCGAAGCTGAGTTCGAAGTGGTGCATTTGTCTGATGGCCGCTGCCGCTTTGATGGGCCGATGATGAATGGGATGTTGGCTGACGTTGGCCCGGTCGCCTGTCTGAAGGTAGAGGATGTGCTCATTGCGGTTAGCTCGAGCAAAAGCCAGATGCTCGATCGGAATTTGTTTCGGGTCGCTGGCATACAGCCAGAAGACATGGCCATTGTCATCAACAAGAGCTCTGTTCATTTTCGAGCGGATTTTAGCCCCATCGCAGCGAGAATCCTCGTCGCCAAGGCGCCTGGACCGATGAACGCGGACCCCGCGGATTTGCCCTGGAAGCACCTTCATGAAGGGCTCAGGCTCAAGCCCAATGGGGTTCCTTTTAAACGTATCGCCTAAAATCAGGCAAGGGCAGCGCCTCGTTTGGGCCATGTTTCAAAGCTGCCTGTTCAGGTCAATAAACCCGCGTACTTAGGTGTGGCGGGTTTTTGTTGGCCCTACAAAAGGCATCAGATTTTTACCTTTGGCTTGTAGTTCTTTTCTGAATCACCCTTTCCTCGCCCTTAAGCCATTGCGATGGGAAACCCAGCCCCCTAGTCTCGCCGGGCCGCTGCAAAAAACAGCGGCCGTGCCTGCAGTCTCGAAAAACTCGCTAATATGTCGCCCCCCAGCAAGGAAAGCCGCGACCCCAAGGAGTATTCGATGTCGCTTTTACACCAGGCCAGCCTGCCATTTGGCCTGCGCAGTGGCAGCAACTTCACGCCTGCCCATTCACTGAAACCGTTGCTGGACGGCATCTCTGAGCTTCAGGTGCCTGGCCCGGAAGCGGTCTGGGCCATTGGCGAGGTCGACCTCGGCCAATCGGTGCGCCTGTTGCGTTTCTACCTGGACAACGAAGACTACTGGTTGCAGGTGCTGATGAACGGCGCCGTACCGGGCGATATCGTGCTGTTCGGCTACCACAGCGCAGTACCCGTCCATGACCAGGCGCACCTGCAACGCCTGACCGGCAGCGTGCCCAAGGCCGGAATGCCGATCTTCGAGCACGAAGGCAGTTTGTACTCCCGGCAATGGGGCCGCGAAGCGGGGCTCGCCGAATGGGTTGCGCTATGCGAAGCGGTTACCAGCCCCGAGGCACGCTACCGCATCCAGCACCGGTCCATGCTGTATGCCCGTGACACCGGTTTGCCAGGCCGGCGCGAATTTCTGCTGCTCTCGGTCGAAGAAGATGAGCACGGAGCGCTTACCTACACCACCTCGCTGGGTATCACCCTGTTCCCCACGGACTTTCACGTAACCTGACAAGGATCTCCCATGCTCGACGCTTTGCGCCTGTCCCTCAACGCCTCGGCGGTGACGGGCTTCATCCTCTATATCAGTGTGGCCCTGCTGATGTTCTGGCTGTTCCAGTTCATCTATACCCGCCTCACGCCGCACCGCGAGTTCGCCCTGATCCGCGAAAACAACCCGGCGGCCGCTATTGCGCTGGGTGGTTCGCTGATCGGGTTTTCGCTGCCGGCCAGCAACATCATCGCCTACAGCGTCAGCATTCTCGATTTTGTCGCCTGGGTGGTGATCGCAGCTGTGGTGCAGTTGATTGCCTTCGGCCTCACCAGCCTAGTGCTGCGTGGCCTGTCACGGCGCATCGCCCAGGGCGAGATGGCAGCTGCCATCTACGCCGCCAGCGTGGCGATCAGCGTGGGCTTTCTGAACTCGGCCTGCATGACGCCTTCGGCCTGAGCGGGAGGATGCCAATGAAATCGCCGATGAAACGTAGCTCCTTCAAGCTGGTACTGGCCGGTTCGTTACCACTGGCGCTGACGGCCTGTGGTCCGCAGGAACAACTGTATACGGTCAGCCAAAAGGTCAATTACGACACCGTCGCTGCCTGTGTAGATGACAGAGTGCCGAACGCTATCTGCACCGATGCCTACCAGCAGGCGCAGAGCGACTATCAACGCCAGGCGCCAACGTTCGCGTTCCAGAGCGAGTGTGAGGCGCAGTTCGGTGCAGGCAATTGCCAGGCCACCGTCGGTGGGCGATACATGCCGCTCATGAATGGGTTCGAGTTGGAAAGTGCCGCTGAGGTGACCCAGTCACAACTTGACGCTGGCTACGCTCAGGGCGGGGGCTATGGGCATGTGGCCAGCGCAGCGGTGGCCGGTATCCTGCTCGGGCAGGTGGTCAGCAACAGCGACCGTCGTTTTCGCGCACAGCCTTTGTATGCCAACCGCAGTGGAACGCGCCTTGGGCCGCACAATGGGGCCTTGGGTGGAATCCAGCGAGCCAGGGAGGATGAACAAAACAGCAGTGGAGGTTCGTCCGGCGGTGGCGGCGGTGGCGGCAGATGGAGCCGCAAGGAATCTCATCCAGCCTCGTCGGCATCGATCACCCGTGGTGGTTTTGGCAGCCAGGCCACAGCCCGTAGCGGCTGGGGTGGCAAGTCCGGCAGCTTTTTCGGGGGGTGAGCATGCGCAAGGTCGAGCTGGCAGAGCGCCCCGACTGGCGCGCGACTGCCGAGCGTGAGGGGTTCGCCTTCCACACCATCGATGGCGAGCGTTACTGGGACGAGCGCGGTTACTACCAATTCAGCGAAGCCCAGGTGGTGCGCGACCTGCAAGCACCGACCGAAGCGCTGCACGCCATGTGCCTGGAGGCGGTCGGGCGCATTGTCGACAGCGAAGCGCTGATGGCCCGCCTGGCCATCCCGCCGGCCTTCTTCGACCTGGTGCGCAGGTCTTGGAAGCAGGCACAGCCCCACCTGTACGGGCGCTTCGACTTCAGTTACGACGGCAATGGCCCGGCGAAACTCATCGAAGCCAATTACGATACGCCAACCTCACTTTACGAGGCGGCCGCTTTCCAGCTGATCTGGCTGGAGGAGCAGATAGCGCGTGGGCTGCTGCCTGCACACGCCAGCCAGTTCAATACCCTGGCTGAAGACCTGGTGCAGGCGTTTGCCGCTATGCCGGGGCAGGGCGCGTTCTATTTTTCGACCATCTCAGGCTCGCTGGAAGACCGTGGCACCACGGATTTCCTGCGCAGGATGGCCGAGCATGCGGGTGTTCGCACACGGCATATCGACCTGGAAGACATCGGCCTGCACGACAACGGCCGGTTCGTCGACCTGCAGGGCCAGCCCATCCAGCGCCTGTTCAAGTTGCATGCCTGGGAGCATATCTTTCATGAGGACTTCGGCCAGGCGATCACCGGCTGCGACACGCAGTTCGTCGAGCCGCCGTGGAAGGCACTGATCTCCAACAAAGGCATCCTGCCGTTGTTGTGGGAGTGGTTCGAGGGGCATCCGAACCTGCTGCCGGCCTTCGTCGACGACAACCCGCAGGCCCCGGTGCCCAAAGGCTGGGTGCGCAAGCCGTACTTCTCCCGTGAGGGCGCCAACGTGGATATCCGCACCGAGGATGGCCGGCGGGTTTTTGAAGACGGGCCTTATGACGATGCGCCCTATATTCTGCAGGCTTTTGCACCTTTGCCGAAGTTCGCTGACAGTTACACGCTGATTGGTTCGTGGGTGATTGGCGACAAGGCCTCGGGGCTTGGCATTCGTGAAGATGATTCGCTGATCACCAAGGACAGCTCGCGCTTCTTGCCGCATGTGGTATTGGGCTGACCGGCCCTCTGGTCGGTTTCAGGATGCGCCTGGTCGTTCGCGTGCATCCCTTCGGCGCCACAAGTGCCATGCTTGTGGAATGCCCCTGAGCCCAGTGCGCGCAGACGCACGGCCACCGGCAAGGAGGCCACCGACAACCACGCAACCGTGACGTGGGCGGTGTGCCGCAGCAGAACACGCCGGTCACCTGCCCACTACAACAACAGGCGGGGGCCGTGATGCCGAGGTCCGCTGTATGCCTGATCAATTGCCCCACCTGCCCGTGATCCACAGTATCCTGAGTCGCCACCAGGACACCCCCGGCGCGCTCTTGCCGATCCTGCATGCCGTGCAGGAAAGCATTGGTTTCATCCCCGATGCCGCCGTCGCTGACATTGCCCATGCCCTCAACCTCAGCCTGGCCGAGGTGCGCGGGGTAATCAGCTTCTACCACGATTTCCGCACCGCGCCGCCGGCCCGCCATACCCTGCGCCTGTGCCGCGCCGAGTCGTGCCAGAGCCGTGGCAGTGAAGCACTGGCCGCGCAGCTGCGCGAACAGTTGGCGCTGGATGACCATGGCACCAGCGCCGATGGCGCCATCAGCCTGCGCCCGGTGTACTGCCTGGGCGCGTGCGCCTGCTCGCCGGCACTTGAACTCGATGGCCAGGTGCATGCGCGCCTGACCCCTGAGCGCCTGCGCTCGCTGGTCAACGGTTGCCTGGAGGACACAGCATGCTGAAGCTGTTCATCCCCTGCGACTCGGTGGCCCGCGCCGTGGGCGCAGATCAGGTTGTCGAGGCGTTGCAGCGCGAGGCCGAGCAGCGCCAGTTGGCGCTGGACATCCAGCGCACCAGTTCGCGTGGCCTGTATTGGCTCGAACCACTGGTAGAGTGCGAGCGCGCTGGAGGGCGGCAAGGCTTCGGCCCGGTCACCCCTGAGGATGTGCCTGCGCTGCTCGATGCATTGGCGGCAGAACCCGGCAGCCATCCATTGGCGCTCGGGCCGGTGGAAGCGCTCCCTTACCTCAAGACCCAGCAACGTCTGCTGTTCGCCCGCGCCGGCATCACCCGGCCATTGTCGCTGGAGGACTATCGCGCCCACGGCGGCTTTGCCGGCCTTGCGCAAGCCGTTGCGCTGGGCGGCGCCGAAGTGGTCGCCGCCGTGCTCGATTCTGGCCTGCGCGGCCGCGGCGGCGCAGCGTTCCCGGCAGGTATCAAATGGCGCACCGTGCGTGACGCCGGGGCAGGGCAGAAGTATGTGGTGTGCAACGCCGACGAAGGCGACTCGGGTACCTTCGCCGACCGCATGCTGATGGAAGGGGACCCCTTCTTGCTGATCGAAGGCATGATCATCGCCGGCCTCGCGGTGGGTGCCGACAAGGGCTTTATCTACGTGCGCTCGGAATACCCCGACGCCATCCGCGTGCTCGATGAGGCCATCGTCATCGCCCGCGACGCCGGTTATCTGGGTTTCGACGTGGCCGGTAGCGGTCAGGCCTTCGACCTGGAAGTACGCGTGGGCGCGGGTGCCTATATCTGCGGTGAGGAAACCGCGCTGCTCGAATCCATCGAGGGCAAGCGCGGCATCGTCCGTGCCAAGCCACCGCTACCGGCCCTGCAGGGCCTGTTCGGCCTGCCGACGCTGGTGCACAACGTACTCACCCTGGCCTCGGTGCCCACCATCCTGGCCAAGGGCGCAGCGTTCTACCGCGACTTCGGTATGGGCCGTTCGCTTGGCACCATGCCGTTCCAGCTGGCCGGCAACATCCGCCATGGCGGCCTGGTAGAACGTGCCTTCGGCCTGACCCTGCGCGAGCTGGTGGAAGGCTACGGGGGCGGCACCGCCAGCGGCCGGCCGCTCAAGGCTGCCCAGGTCGGTGGCCCGCTGGGTGCCTGGGTGCCGCCCAGTCACTTCGATACCCCACTGGACTACGAGGCCTTCGCTGCCATGGGCGCGATGCTGGGCCACGGCGGCGTGGTGGTGGCTGACGACACCCTGAACATGGCCAGCATGGCGCGTTTTGCCCTGCAGTTCTGCGCCGAAGAGTCGTGCGGCAAATGCACGCCTTGCCGCATCGGTTCTATCCGCGGCATGGAGGTGGTCGACCGCCTGATCGCCAGCAGCGACCTCACCGACCGCCATGACCAGGCCCTGCTGCTGCGCGACCTGTGCGACACGATGCAATACGGCTCGCTATGCGCCATGGGCGGCATGACCGCCTACCCGGTGGCCAGCGCCCTGAAGTACTTCCCGGCCGATTTCGGGCTGACCACCACGGAGGCCGCGCAGTGATCAATTACTTCGACCCCGAGACCGATCTGGGCACCCCTGAACGCTACGGCGATGTGCAGATCAGCCTGAACATCGACGGGCGCAGCGTGAGCGTGCCGGCGGGCACCTCAGTGATGCGCGCCGCCGCCCTGCTGGGTACCAGCATCCCCAAGCTGTGCGCCACCGACAGCCTGGAGGCCTTTGGCTCCTGCCGCATGTGCATGGTCGAAATCGACGGCATGCGCGGATACCCGGCGTCCTGCACCACGCCTGTCAGCGAAGGCATGGTGGTGCGCACGCAGACACCACGCCTGGCCGACCTGCGTCGCAATGTCATGGAGCTGTACATTTCCGACCACCCGCTCGACTGCCTGACCTGCTCGGCCAATGGCAACTGCGAACTGCAGACGGTCGCCGGCCAGGTCGGCCTGCGCGAGGTGCGCTACGGCTATGACGGCGCTAATCATCTGGCTGAGCAGAAGGACGTGTCCAACCCGTACTTCGATTACGAGCCCAGCAAGTGCATCGTCTGCAGCCGCTGCGTGCGTGCCTGTGAGGACATCCAGGGCACCTTCGCCCTGACCATCACCGGGCGCGGCTTCGAGTCGCGGGTGGCGGCAGCCGGTGGTGACAACTTCCTCACCTCCGAATGCGTGTCGTGCGGCGCCTGCGTGCAGGCCTGCCCGACGGCTACCCTGACCGAAAAAAGCCTGGTGCAGAGCGGCCAGCCGGAACGAGCGGTGATCACCACCTGCGCCTACTGCGGCGTGGGTTGCTCGTTCCGTGCGGAAATGAAGGGTGACCAGTTGGTACGCATGGTCCCGGACAAGAACGGCGGCGCCAACCACGGCCATGCCTGCGTCAAGGGCCGCTTCGCCTGGGGCTATGCCACCCACCCTGATCGCATCACCAGACCGATGATCCGCAAGCATGTGGATGACCCGTGGCAGGAAGTCAGCTGGGACGAGGCCGTCACCTACGCGGCCAGCGAGTTCCGGCGCATCCAGCTCAAGTACGGGCGCGACTCCATCGGTGGCATCACCTCCAGCCGTTGCACCAACGAAGAAGCCTACCTGGTGCAAAAGTTGGTGCGCACGGCGTTTGGCAACAATAACGTCGACACCTGCGCGCGGGTTTGCCATTCGCCCACCGGCTATGGCCTCAAACAGACCCTCGGCGAGTCGGCGGGTACCCAGAGTTTCGATTCGGTGATGCAGGCCGACGTGATCCTGGTGATCGGTGCCAACCCTACCGATGCCCACCCGGTGTTTGGCTCGCAGCTCAAACGCCGCCTGCGCCAGGGGGCGCGGCTGATCGTCATCGACCCGCGGCGCATCGACCTGGTGGATTCGCCCCACGCCCGTGCCGAGTTGCACTTGCAACTGCGCCCTGGTACCAACGTGGCCATGCTCAACGCCTTGGCCCATGTGATCGTTAGCGAGGGGCTGCTGGCCCAGCGCTTCATTGACGAGCGCTGCGAGAGCGAGGCCTTCGCCCGCTGGCGCGACTTCGTCAGCCTCGCGCAAAACGCCCCTGAAGTGCAGGGCCCCGTGTGCGGCGTGCCCGCCGAGCAGATCCGCGCCGCCGCCCGCCTGTATGCCACAGGCGGCAACGCGGCGATCTACTACGGTTTGGGCGTGACTGAACACAGCCAGGGCAGCACGGCGGTGATGGGCATCGCCAACCTGGCCATGGCCACCGGCAATATTGGCCGCGAAGGGGTAGGGGTAAACCCCCTGCGTGGGCAGAACAATGTGCAGGGCTCGTGCGACATGGGGTCGTTCCCGCATGAGTTGCCAGGCTACCGGCATATCTCCAACGAGGCCGTGCGTGCCGAGTTCGAGCAGGCCTGGGGTGTGACTCTGCAGCCCGACCCGGGCCTGCGCATCCCCAACATGTTCGAAGCGGCGCTGGACGGCAGCTTCAAGGCGCTGTACTGCCAGGGTGAGGACATCGCCCAGAGCGACCCCAACACCCAGCACGTCACTGCCGCGCTGCGGGCCATGGAATGCGTGGTGGTGCAGGACATCTTCCTCAACGAGACGGCCAAGTTCGCCCATGTGTTCTTGCCGGGTAGCTCGTTCCTGGAAAAGGACGGCACCTTCACCAACGCCGAGCGCCGTATTTCGCGGGTACGCAAGGTGATGCAGCCGCTGGCCGGCAAGGCTGACTGGGAGGCCACCGTGGCCTTGGCCAATGCCCTGGGCTACCCGATGAGCTACCGCCACCCGTCCGAGATCATGGACGAAATCGCCCGCCTGACACCAACCTTTCACCGCGTCAGCTACGCCGAACTCGACCGCCATGGCAGCCTGCAGTGGCCGTGCAACGACGCAGCGCCCGACGGCACGCCGACCATGCACATCGATCAGTTCGTGCGGGGCAAAGGGCGCTTCATGCTCACCGGCTATGTGCCCACCGACGAGAAGGTCAACAGCCGCTACCCACTGCTGCTGACCACCGGGCGCATTCTCAGCCAGTACAACGTCGGTGCCCAGACCCGGCGCACCGCGAACGTCGCCTGGCATGCTGCCGACTGCCTGGAGCTGCACCCCACCGACGCCGAAAGCCGCGGCATCCATGACGGCGACTGGGTCGGCATCGGCAGCCGCGCCGGGCAGACGGTCCTGCGTGCCAAGGTGAGTGAGCGCGTGGCGCCGGGGGTGGTGTACACCACCTTCCACTTCCCCGAGTCCGGCGCCAACGTGATCACTACCGACAATTCCGACTGGGCCACCAACTGTCCGGAGTACAAGGTCACGGCGGTGGAGGTGGTCAAGGTGTTCCACCCGTCGCAGTGGCAAAAGCGCTACCAGGACTTCAGCGATGAACAGCGGCGCCTGCTCAAGGAGCGCCGCACGGCCGACAAGCCCGAGCAGGCCGAGGTACGCCGATGAGCATCGAAAACCTGGTCAAGATGGCCAACCAGATTGCCCATTACTTCGACAGCGAGCCTGATCATGCGTTGGCGGTGAAAGGGGTGCAGCAGCATTTGCAGAACTTCTGGACCCCGGCGATGCGCAGGCAGTTGGGGGAATGGGCCCAGGCCCATGCAGGGGAGGGTTTGGACCCCAAGGTGGTGGAGGCCTTGGCTTAGCGTTTGTCTGCGCTGCCCCCGTCGCCAGCAAGCGGTGGGACTCCGGGACTGCCCTCGAATCGAGTGCAATTCCTGTGGGGCCGGCTTGCCGGCGATAGGGGCGGTGCCGACAAAATGAAATGTCCGTCATGAATGCCTGACCAAAGCCGGCGCAATGCTACGCTCGCGTAAACACTCGTCACGGATACCCACCATGGACATGAACTGGCACCAGGCCCTGCAAGAGAGCCTGAGCTGGCTTGCAATCGCTTCGTTCATCACCCTGATCGGCTTCACTGCCGCCGCTGCGCTGGCTGTGCGCTACACTCGCTGGGGTAGCCAGTTCTGGCAGCTTGCCGGGCCCTATTTCTCCTTCAGGCGCAGCTGGCGACCGCTGCTGGTGTTTGCCGCACTGCTGGTGCTGACCCTGTTTTCGGTACGCATGAACGTGCTGTTCTCGTTCTGGTACAACGGCTTCTACAGCGCCCTGCAGGCCCTCGACCAAACCGCCTTCTGGTACTTGCTGGGCGTGTTCGCGGTATTGGCCACCCTTCATGTGCTGCGTTCGCTGTTCACCTTCTACGTGACCGAGGCCTTCAGCATCCGCTGGCGGGTCTGGCTGACCGAGCGCCTGACCAACGACTGGCTCCACGGTGACGCCTATTACCGCGGCCAGTTCCTCGCCGAGCCTGTAGACAACCCCGACCAGCGAATCGAACTGGACGTCAACGCCTTCGTCACCAATTCGGTAACCCTGGCGCTGGGCGCGGTCAGCGCGCTGGTGTCGCTGGTGGCGTTCACCGCCATCCTCTGGGGGCTGTCGGCGCCGCTGGCGGTAGCAGGTGTGGAAATCCCCCGGGCCATGGTGTTTGCCGTGTATGTGTATGTGCTGATCGCCACCTGGATCGCCTTCCGGCTCGGGCAGCCGTTGATCCGCCTGAACTTCCTCAACGAAAAACTCACCGCCAACTTCCGTTATGCGCTGATGCGCCTGCGTGAGAACGCTGAGAACATCGCGTTCTACCAGGGCGCGCAAGTGGAGCGGGGGACCTTGCTGGGCCGCTTCGGTGCATTGATCGTCAATGTCTGGGCACTGGTGTTCCGCAACCTGAAGTTCAGCGGTTTCAACCTGGGCGTCAGCCAGGTGGCAGTGGTGTTCCCGTTCATCCTCCAGGCGCCGCGCTTCTTCAGTGGCGCGATCAAGCTGGGCGATGTCATGCAGACCTCCCAAGCGTTTGGCCAGGTGCAGGATGCGTTGTCGTTCTTCCGCGAGTCCTACGACACCTTTGCCCAGTACCGCGCCACGCTCGACCGTCTGACCGGGTTTCTCGATGCCAACCAGCAGGCCAGCACCTTGCCGCGGGTCAGCACCCAGGAACAGGCGCAGGCCCTGGATATCTCGGGTTTGCAGGTGATGCGCCCCGACGGCCACGCGTTGATCGCCGACCTCGACTTGCGCTTGCAGGCCGGCCAGGCGCTGCTGATCAAGGGCCCGTCGGGCAGTGGCAAGACCACCTTGTTGCGCGCCCTGGCGGGGCTGTGGCCTTACGCCGAGGGTGAGGTCAGGCGGCCCACCGGCACCGAGGCGCTGTTCCTCTCGCAGCGCCCGTACCTGCCCCTGGGGGACCTGCGAACCGCCATCGCCTACCCGGCTGACAGCAAGCCGGAGGACGAGGCGCGCATGCAGCAGGCGCTGCGCCAGGTCAACCTGGCCCACCTGGCTGAGCGGCTGGCGGTCAGTTGCGACTGGTCGCATATCCTCTCGGTCGGTGAGCAGCAGCGGCTGGCGTTTGCCCGGGTGCTGTTCAACCGGCCGCAGGTGGTGTTCCTCGACGAGTCCACCTCGGCGATGGATGAAGGCCTGGAGCATGCGTTGTATTCGCTGCTGCGCAATGAAATGCCGCAAACCTTGCTGGTGAGTGTCGGCCATCGCAGTACGTTGGCCGGGTTCCATACCCACCGGCTGGAAGTGGACGGGCAGGGTGGTTGGTCGCTGCTGGAGCAAAAGCCGGAGGTAGCGTTGCAGGTCTAGGAGGCCTGTACCCTGTTCAGGGCTGCATCACGATCAACTGCGCGCCTTCATTACGGACATTCCCTACGGCCTCGCCCACCGCAAACCATTCAAAGGCTTCTACCGGAAGGCACCGCTCGCGTGCCAACCGCTCGGCCTCCTCGGCAGGCACTTCCAGGTCGATCCACGCCCGCGCATCCGCCGGCCCCAGTACCAGTGGCCGGCGGTCATGGATATCGACCATTCCTGCATCACTCGCTGCGGTAATGATCACGAACCCATCCCCTTCGTTCGGCTCCAGCCCTGAACGTACCTGAGCCAGCGCGGCCATGAACATCGGTGCCTGGCTTTTCAGGCGGATGAAGTAGGGCTGCTTGCGCCTGGGGTCGTGCGGGTCGCTCACCCATTCGTACCAGCCGTCTGCCATGACCAGGGCCCGGCCTTGAGGCCAGAGTGCCTTGAAGAAATTGCCGGCGGTCACGGTTTCCACCCGTGCGTTGATCGGCGCAGGCCTCGGGCCCTTGGCCCAGAACGGTGCCCAACCCCAATGGCAGGGGTCGATGCGCAGGCCATCGGCGGTGTTGTGCAAAACCTGTACGCCGCTGCCAGGGGCCACGTTGTAACGGCCAATGGGCACGTTGTCGTAACCGCTGATCACGTCCTGCCCGGCGTCCAGTTCACGCAGGTAATCGGCCTGGCCCTGATACTGGGCGAAGCGTCCGCACATGGCATGTCCCCCACTCGTCGAAATGTCTTACGCCCGATCGACCCTACAACGGCCCCAGTGTTATCTGTTCATTCATACAAATGCCCGCCGTCGGCCGCTGATCACAAGGAGCATTCCATCTCGCTGGTTGCGTTGTTCAACCTGCGTGCGCTGCACAGGTACTTGGTCAGGATAGACGGCGACAGCATGAAGGGTGCCGGCATCTTCAAATACCGACCAGTTCACCAGGCCGATGTAGGGCGCGCCCAGAACTGCCGCTTTACCTAAAGCCCCCGCCGACACCAGCGTTGGAGTTGTTCTTTGTATGTCGAGTTCTCAGAACCACATGCGAATGCCGGCAACGAAGCGCGCTTCGTCCACGTCCCCGCCTTCATCACGGATGAAGTCGGCGGTTTTGCCGTAGGAACGACTCCAGGTAACGCCTATGTAGGGTGCAAACTGGCGGACAATTTCGTAGCGTAAGCGCAGTCCGGCTTCCGTGTTGGCCAGACCAGTGCCGACCGCGCGTTGCGGATCGTTCTTGCCATAGAAGTTGGCCTCAGCGGTTGGCTGAAGGATCAAGCGATTGGTCAGCAGTATGTCGTACTCACCCTCCAGGCGGACGGCAGTCTGACCGTTCTCACCTATGAAAGCCGTCGCTTGCGCTTCGAAGTCGTACAGCGCCATGCCCTGAATACCGAAGGCTGCCCAGGTCTGGGGCGATTCCGGCTCGAAGTCCTGCCGCAGACCGGCGACTACGTCCCACCATGGGCTGATCGAGCGGCCGTACAGGAGCTGCAGCTGCGCATCTTCAGTTACCCCGTTGGTGCGCTCGCCCTCCGCGCGAATCCAGAGCCGGTTGACGTCGCCGCCCACCCATCCTGATGCATCCCAGGCAAGCGTGCTGCCTTCATCGGCGTTCTGGTATTCCAGCTGGTCCAGCAAGAAAAACCCGTTGATCCCGCTGTCATCCATTTTGTGCCCGTCAAGCGGGGGAAAGGCAGCCTGGCGGTCGGCGTCGGTCAGCACTGGGATCGGCGTGCGGGCGGTCGAGGCGGGGGTGGCTTTGGGCTGGCTGTGACCCATTGCCGAGTGATCCATCCCGGAATGATCCATTTCAGCGGCGATGCAGGGCGAAACGGCCAGCACGCCAAGAGAAACGGTCAGTGCCAGCAACGATGGTCGTGCAAAGCTATCGGCCATTTTTCCCTGCCTCAGCTATGTCGCTACCCTGTGATTCCAGCATCATGCTGGGATTGATGCCTTCATGGTTCAGGGAAAAGGCGCTTCGCTTCATTGGTTTGCTCATCTCGTCTCTCCTGTTCATTCGTCTACGCGCACTTCTCGGAACATGCCCGTTTCCATGTGGTACATGAGGTGGCAGTGATAGGCCCAACGCCCTAGCGCATCGGCGGTTACCCGATAGCTTCGTTTCGCGCCGGGAGGCATATCGATCGTGTGCTTTCGGACCATGAAGTTGCCATTCTCATCCTCCAGGTCGCTCCACATGCCGTGCAGGTGGATGGGGTGAGTCATCATGGTGTCGTTGACCAAGGTGATGCGCAGGCGCTCGCCGTATTTGAGCCGCAGCGGCTGGGCATCAGAGAACTTGATGCCGTCGAACGACCAGGCGAACTTTTCCATATGGCCGGTGAGGTGCAGTTCGATAGTCCGGCCCGGTTCACGGCCATCCGGGTCGATGAAGGTGCTTCGCAAATCCGAATAAGTGAGCACACGACGGCCATTGTCACGAAGCCCGATTCCTGGGTCGTTCAGCTTGGGCGTCGGGGTCATGGTCTGCATGTCGACCAGCGGGTTGTTTGTTTCCGAGGCGGGATGGCTTTGCATGGCACTGCCAGTCGTCATGCTGCCGTGATTCATGCCGGCCATGCTGTCATGGTCCATACCCGCCATATTGTTGTGCTCCATGCCGGCCATGTTGCCGTGGTCCATCCCCATGTCGCTCATGGAGATCAAAGGCCTTGGGTCTAAAGCAGGCACCGGGCCTTGCATGCCCTCGCGAACAGCCAGGGTGCCTCTGGAATAGCCAGTGCGATCCATGGATTGGGCAAAGAGGGTGTAAGCCTGCTCGTTTTCAGGCTCGACAATGACATCGTAGGTTTCGGCAACCGCGATGCGGAATTCATCGATCGACACAGGCTTGACGTACTGCCCGTCGGCTGCGACAACCGTCATCTTCAAGCCGGGTATACGCACGTCGAAATAGGTCATGGCGGAGCCGTTGATAAAGCGCAGCCGGATTTTCTCGCCTGGCTTGAATATTCCAGTCCAATTGTCATTGGGCGCCTTGCCGTTCATGAGGTAGGTGTAGGTATACCCACTCACGTCAGCAAGATCGGTTGGGCTCATCTTCATCTCAGCCCACATCTTCCGATCGGCTACAGCGCCAGACCAGCCTTTCTCACTCACGTCATCGACGAAATCGCCAACCGTCCGCTTGTGGAAGTTGTAGTAGTCCGACTGTTTTTTGAGCTTGGACAGGACCTGCGCCGGATCTGCGTCGGTCCAGTCGCTGAGCATGACGACGTAGTCACGGTCGTAGGTGAAAGGCTCTGGATCCTTCGCATCGATCACTAGCGCACCGTAAACACCGATCTGCTCCTGCAAGCCCGAGTGGCTGTGGTACCAGTAGGTGCCGTTCTGGTGAACCTTGAACCTGTATTCATACATGCCATCCGGGGCGATGCCATGGAAGCTCAGGCCCGGTACGCCGTCCATGTTTGCCGGCAGAATGATCCCGTGCCAGTGGATGGACGTATCCTGTTTCAAGCGATTGCGCACGCGCAGCGTGACCGTGTCGCCCTCTCGCCAGCGAAGAATCGGTCCCGGCAGCGAGCCGTTGATGGCCATTGCCGTACGCGCTGCGCCGGTAATGTTCACCGGGAGCTCCCCGATGTACAGGTCAAAATCGGTGCCGGTCAGTACGTTGGGTTGGCCAGGGCTGGTCACGGCCCAGACCGGCGTGCGCCACATGCCCAGCCCACCCAGTAGTCCGGTAGCAGCGAGGCCCGTGACGAATGAGCGTCTCGTGGTTTTGCTTTGCATGCCGTTGCGTCCAGTCAGGTAGATCACTGATATCCAGGCTGCGACTTGGGCAACCATCCCGTTTCAATTGAGCTCTCACTCCGCCTGATAGGCGCTGGTCTCGGGTTCAGGCTAGCTACCGGGCGCTGTCAGCAAGCTGAGCCCGACATTACTTTTCCGTCAGCTTCTGGTTGAGTGCCATTCTTGTTGCACACTGAAGGGCAACCAAGGGGGGAAAGGTCTGACCTAACTGGAGCGCGCACAAAACGTTGAAGACCCATTCGATGCCGATTCGGCGGTATTCAAAGTGAGCAGGCCATGAGCACGACTGATTTCGAACATAGCCACAACTTCTTGGGCACCGCCCACGATGACAATGCCAAACGAACATTGTGGGTAGTGATGCTCACCGTGGTGATGATGGTCGGTGAGATTGCCGCAGGCTATGTCACGGGATCGATGGCGCTTTTGGCAGATGGTTTCCATATGGCAACCCATGCGGGCGCGCTGGGAATTGCCGCTGCGGCCTATGCTTACGCCCGCAAGCATTCGGCAAGTGCTGCCTACAGCTTTGGCACCGGTAAAGTGGGTGACCTTGGAGGGTTCGCTTCTGCGTTGATTCTTGGTTTTGTCTCGTTAGGCATCGGTATCGAGTCGGTTCTGCGACTATTTCAGCCTACCCAAGTGCAGTTCGGGATGGCGACCCTGATTGCGATCGTTGGTTTGCTGGTCAATATCATCAGCGCCCTTCTTCTGGCCGGCGGCGGTCATGATCACAGCCATTCGCATGGGCATCACACCCATTCGCATGGAGATAACAACTTGCGGTCGGCTTACGTCCATGTGCTCGCCGATGCGGTCACGTCGGTCATGGCGATCGTCGCGCTGCTGGCCGGTAGATACCTTGGCTGGATATGGCTCGACCCGGTCATGGGGATCATTGGCGCTGTTGTGATTGCACGCTGGGCGTGGTTGCTGATGAAGGATACTGCGGCCGTATTGCTTGATAAGACCGATAACCCTGTCGCCGAAGAAATCAGGGAGTTGCTTGGCCAAGCCGGCGATTTGCAGATCACCGACCTGCATGTCTGGAAAGTGGGGCCTCAAGCGCATGCTGCCATCGTCAGTGTGCATGGCCCAGAGGTGCTCTCTGCCGATGACGTTCGGGCTGCGTTGACGCCTGTACATGAGGTCACTCACCTCACGGTCGAATACAGGGCAGTGGCCTGCGGCGTTTTCAAAGGCTCAGGCGCACCGCCAACGCTGCCAAGGTCACCAGCAACACCGGCACCGTCAACAACACCCCAACCTTGAAGTAATACCCCCAGCCGATGGTCACGCCCTTGCGCGCCAGCACATGCAGCCACAACAGCGTGGCCAGGCTGCCGATCGGGGTGATCTTCGGCCCCAGGTCGCAGCCGATCACGTTGGCATAGATCATCGCTTCGCGCACCACACCCTGCGCCTCGCTGGCATGAATCGACAGCGCCCCGATCAGCACGCTGGGCATGTTGTTCATGACCGACGACAGCAGCGCCGCGATCAGGCCGGTACCCAGCGAGGCTGCCCATAGCCCGTGCCCGGCCAGCCAGCTCAGCACATTGCCGAGCGAGTCGGTGAGGCCGGCATTGCGCAAGCCGTAGACCACCAGGTACATCCCCAACGAAAACACCACGATCTGCCACGGTGCCTCGCGCAGCACGCGGCGGGTGGAGATCACATGGCCCCGGGCGGCAACGGCGAACAGTACCGCCGCGCAGGTTGCGGCCACGGCACTGACCGGGATGCCCATGGGCTCGAGCACGAACAGGCTGGCCAGCAATGCCAGCAGCACCGCCCAGCCGACACGGAACGTTGCGCGGTCGCGCACGGCCATTGCCGGCACCTTGAGGTCCTCGGTGGCATAGCGCAGCGCAATGTCGCGGCGAAAATACAGCCACAGCACCAGCAGCGTGGCTGCCACTGCTACCAGGTTCACCGGCACCATCACCGCGGCATAGGCGTTGAACCCCAGATCGAAGTAGTCCGCCGAGACGATGTTCACCAGGTTGGATACCACCAGTGGCAGGCTGGCGGTGTCGGCGATGAAGCCTGCACCCATGACGAAGGCCAGGGTCGCCGCCGGGGAGACGCGCAGCGCCAGCAGCATCGACATGACGATCGGGGTGAGGATCAGCGCCGCGCCGTCATTGGCGAACAGCGCCGACACCGCCGCGCCCAGCAGCACCATGAAGGCGAACAGGCGGCGCCCATCCCCTCGTGCCCAGCGCGCCACATGCAGCGCCGCCCATTCGAAAAAGCCCGCTTCGTCCAGCAGCAGGCTGATGACGATCAGGGCGATGAAGGTGGCGGTGGCGTTCCAGATGATGGCCCATACCGTGGGGATGTCATGCAGCGATACCACGCCGAACACCAGGGCCAGCACGGCGCCGAGTGTGGCGCTCCAGCCAACGCCGAGGCCTTTGGGCTGCCAGATGACCAGGGTCAGGGTGAACAGGAAGATCAGAGCGGCTGGGAGCATGGAAACGCTGTCTCATCTCAGGGGAGAGGGGCAAAAGTGACTGTACACGGGCTGGCTACGCGTCGGAAAAGTTCCGGTGCAAACATGTAAGTTTCGTAAATAAGATTTAAACCCATTTGAGAATAACTATATTTACCAACCCTGTTGGCCCCCGAATAGTGTTTGCGAGGCCGGTGGGCGCGGGCCTTCCGGCTTCCTGGCAGGGATGTGCCCTTCGCTTACCCATCGCAGGAGATGTGTCAATGCAGTGCAGAACTTCACCCAACAGCCTGGCCCTGGCGTTTGTCGCGTTGGCGTCACCGGCCATGATGGCGACCGCCGCTGAAACAGTGGAGCGCAGCCCTGGTGAGGTGCTGGAAATGCCGGTGGCCGACGACGCACTGGTGATCCAGGACACCCTGGTCACTGCAGAGCGCGAGGCACGTCAGGCGCTGGGTTCGTCGATCATCACTGAAGAAGACATCAAGCGTCGCCCGCCGGCCAACGACCTGTCCGACATCATCCGTCGGGAGCCGGGGGTCAACCTGACTGGCAACAGCGCCAGTGGTGCGCGTGGCAACAACCGGCAGATCGACCTGCGCGGCATGGGCCCGGAGAACACCCTGATCCTCATCGACGGCAAACCGTCCAGCGCGCGCAACGCCGTGCGCTACGGCTGGAACGGCGACCGCGACACCCGCGGCGAAACCAACTGGGTGCCGGCCGAGGCGGTCGAGCGCATCGAAATCCTGCGCGGCCCCGCGGCGGCGCGCTACGGTTCGGGCGCCATGGGCGGGGTGGTGAACATCATCACCAAGCGGCCCTCCGAGGCGTTCAAGGGCAGCCTCAACCTGTTCACGCAAATGCCGCAAGACAGTGCCGAGGGTGTCAGCCGTCGTGCCAACTTCAACCTCAGCGGTGGGCTTACCGACAACCTCGGTTTCCGTATGTACGGTGGCCTGGCCAAGACCGACGCCGACGACCTGGACATCAACGCCGACCACGCCAACAGCGCGCTGGTCGCCGGCCGTGAGGGCGTGCGCAACAAGGACATCAACGGCCTGCTGAGCTGGCGGCTCAACGACGAGCACCGCCTTGAAGCCAGCGCCGGTTACAGCCGCCAGGGCAACCTCTATGCCGGCGATACCATGAACAGCAACGGCGGCAGCAATGTCGACCTGATCTCCAGCCTGTATGGCCACGAGACCAATGTCATGCAGCGCAACACCTATGACCTGACCCACCTTGGCGATTTCAGCTGGGGCACCAGCAAGACCAGCCTGGCTTACGAATACGTACGCAACTGGCGTCTCAACGAAGGCCTGGCCGGTGGCCCGGAAGGTGCGATCAACGACAGCGGTGCAGCCATGTCGCGGCTGCGCAACACTCGCCTGAGCAGCGAGGTGAACCTGCCGTTTGCCATGGGCAGTACTGAACATGTGCTGACCCTGGGCGGCGAGTACCTGTACGAATCGCTCAACGACCAGGGCTCGTTCCGCCCCCAGAGCTTCGACCCCAGCGGCGGTGGCAGTGACGTCATCAGTGGCTTCGACCGCAGCAACTCGAAGATGACCGCCAAGAGCTACGCGTTGTTCGTCGAGGACAACATTGTGCTGGGCGACACCACCGTCACCCCGGGCCTGCGCTTCGACCACCACGAAACCTTTGGCGACAACTTCAGCCCCAGCCTCAACCTGTCGCACAAGCTGACCGATGCGCTGTCGGTCAAGGGCGGTATCGCCCGGGCCTACAAGGTGCCGAACCTGTATCAGTCCAACCCCAACTACCTGCTCTACAGCCGTGGCAACGGTTGCAGTGTGCAGCAGAGCAACTCCGGGGGCTGCTACCTGCAGGGCAATGCCGACCTCAAGCCGGAAATCAGCGTCAACAAGGAAATCGGCCTGTTGTACGACCGCGGCACCTGGCGTACCAGCGCGACGTACTTCCGCAACGATTACAAGAACAAGATCATCGGTGACACCGATGTGCTTTACACCATCAACAGCGGCCGCCGCGTGACCCAGTGGGAGAACGCCGGCGAGGCACGTGTGGAAGGCATCGAGGGCAACCTGTTCGTCGAACTGACCCCGGTACTGGACTGGAACACCAACCTGACCTGGATGCTCGACAACGACAACCGCGAGACGGGCGAGCCGCTGTCGGTGATCCCCGAATACACGGTCAACAGCACCCTGGACTGGCGCGCCACCGACAAGCTTTCGTTCCAGGTGGCCGGGACCTACTACGGCAAGCAGAAGTCGCCGACCTACAACTACCGCACCCAGGAAGACTACGACGCCGAGGCGCAGCAGGATGTCGAGGCTTACGGGCTGGTGGATGTCAGCACCGGGTACAAGTTCAACGCCAACTATGACGTGCGGGTGGGCGTGAACAACGTGTTCGACAAGCAGATCTATCGCGGTGGCAATGCCAGCAGCTCGGGTGCCAACACCTACAACCAGCCGGGACGTGCGGTGTTTGCTTCCTTGAATATCTCGTTCTGATGCAGGGGCCGCGCTGCGGCCCATTCGCGGGGCAAGCCCGCTCCTGCAGATACCCCACGGGCGCAAGCGCAGTGGTGTACCTGGGGAGCGGGCTTGCCTCGATGTGACTACCAGGAAATACCCCAATGAACACTAAGACCGCCTGGTTGCAGATCCTCTCGCGCAGCAGCGCCGCGCTGTTGGGCGGCTACGCGCTTACCTATGCCGCCACCGCCTGCCTGGCGCGGCTGCTGCCCCTGTCACCTGCCGATGCGGTCATCGTCGCGACCCTGCCGGCCTTCATTTTCTACACCGCAGCCATCCTCTGGGCCTTTGCCAGCCGTGACGCGGTGCGCGCCTGGCTACCGCTGGCCCTGGCTGCGCCCCTGGCGTTGATCGGCTTCTGGCCCCAGGCGCTGGAGTGGCTGGCATGAAGAACACCTTCACTCAATCGATGGCCTGGCTGCACACCTGGGGCGGGCTGATCTTCGGCTGGCTGCTGTTCGCCATCTTCGTCACCGGCACCCTGGCGGTGTTCGACAAAGAACTGAACCACTGGATGCAGCCGGAAATCCCGGCCAGTGAAGTGACCCAGGCCGATGCCGCGCGGCGCGCCATTGCCTACCTGCAAGCCCATGAGCCGCAGGCCGGCAACTGGGGCGTCAGCCTGCCCACCGATCGTTCGCCCGGGCTGCGGGTGTCTACCGGTGAGCGGCGCCATGGCGGCGGCGTACAGCTCGACCCGCAGACGGGCGAGGCCATCGAGGTACGCGACAGTGTCGGCGGCAATTTCTTTTTCCGCTTCCATTTCACCCTCGACCTGCCGCGCAACTGGGGCATTTTCGTGGTCGGTGCACTGGCGCTGGTGATGCTGGCGGCGCTTGTCACCGGCATTGTCATCCACAAGAAGATCTTCAAGGAGTTCTTCACTTTCCGGCCGAACAAGGGCCAGCGCTCCTGGCTGGACTTTCACAACGCCAGTGCAGTGCTGTTGCTGCCATTCCACCTGATGATCACCTACACCGGGCTGGTGATCTTCATGCTCATCTACATTCCTGCAGGTGTCGATGCGCTGTTCGCCGGGGACAACCGGGCCTACTTCAAGGCCCAGGGCAACGCCCGCCTGGAGCAGCCAAGGGGCATGGCCAGGCAGCCCGCGGAGCTGGCCGATGTGGTACCGCTACTGGCCCAGGCGCAGGCACGCTTGGGGCCCATAGCCGGTTTCAATATCCGCAATCCCAACACTGCCGGGGCACGGATCGAGGTCCGCCCTGAACTGGGTAATCGCATCGCCCTGTCCAAGGGGCAGGCCATGGTATTCGATGGTGTCAGCGGCCAGTTGCTCAGCGATGTGACTGAGTGGCGTGCGCCCCCCTTGACCCAGCGGGTCATGGTCGGCCTGCATTTTGCCCAGTTTGGCGGGTACCCGATGCGTTGGTTGTACTTCGTTTGTGGCGTCATCAGCTGCGTGATGATCGCCAGTGGCCTGGTGCTGTTTTGCGTGAAGCGTGGGCGCAAGTACGCCAGCGCGCAGTTGTCGGCGCGGCGTTGGTACCGGGTGGCCGAGGTGTGCAATGTCGGTTTCGTTGCCGGTTTGCTGCTGGCCTGTGCCGGCTTGCTCTGGGCCAGCCGCCTGCTGCCGGTCGAGCTGGTACAGCGCGAAGCCTGGGAGGTGCGGGCGTTCTTTGGTGTATGGCTGCTGGCGCTGTTGCATGCGGGTATCAGGCCTGCGCGCCGGGCGTGGGTGGAGCAGTTGGGACTGACGGCACTGCTGTGCATGGGCCTTGGGCTGTTCGGTGGGCTGGCGGATGCCTTGCGCCTGGGCGTGGCAGCTTGCGCACTGGTGCTGGGGGTATTGCTCGGTGTGGTGGCGTGGCGCGTGCAGAATGCCGAGCCGGCGCCGCTTGCACGCAAGGCAGGGCGCAGCGTGGAGGCAGGCGCATGATGATGCTGATCGCGGGCGGCACGCTGTTCGCCTATGCCGGCATGCTTGGCCTTTGCCAAGGCCTGGAGCGGCACTACAAGCAGGTATGGCAGCGGGCTTGCCCGCGGCCATTGCGCGTGGTGCTGCGTGGCGCTGGCTGGCTGGCACTGATGATCAGCCTGTTGCTCTGTGCCCAGGCCTGGGGCTGGGCCATGGCGCCGGTGGCCTGGTTGGCGATGATGTCGCTGGGGGCAATGCTGCTGGTCGTGCTGTTGCCGTATTGGCCGCGGCTGGCGGTCGGGCTGGCGGGGTTGGTGCCGGGGTGGGTGCTGCTGCAGCTGTTTGCCTGAGCGGGCCCCATCGCCGGCTTGCCGGCGACAGGGTCAGAGCGAGCAGGCCTCTTTAGCCGGGTTTTTGGTTCAGCACGTTGCGTTGCCCAAGCCAGCGCTCGAAGCACTGGAATGTTTCGATGGCCGCCTGCACGGTGGCGGCCTGCGCTGCAGGTGCTGTCGAGGCCTGGCCAAGGCGGTCGAGGAAGCTGCGCCAGTAGTTGCCGGTCCGCGCACCGTATACATCTAAAAAACCTGTGCCGCTGGCCGGGTCGAGACCCAGGCGTTCGGACATTGCCTTTTTGAGTACCTGGCCGCCCAGGGTCGAGCCTTCCATTACGTACATCACACCCAGCGCGCTTGCCTCATCTTTGATGGCAGGCAGCGCCTGGCACAGGGGCAGGGCATCGATGTCGGCGGCGCTCAGGTGCAAGGCTTGCAGGTCCAGGGTGAGAGCCGGTGTCTTGGCCCTCACGGGTTCCTGATAATCGCCCAGCCGCGCTTCGAGAGGGGCGTGGAACCCGTAGTAGGCTTGCAGTAGCCGGCTGTAGGCAGCGGCATCGAAGTTCGCTGCAAAAAATGGCAGGCGTGCTTCGAGCGACTTGTGGCAGTCGCGTGTGCCCTCGCGCAGGGCTAGCAGCAACGGGCTGGGAGAGGAGGAGCTGGCTGGCATTCGGGTCGGCTCTAGTGGCATTTCGCCTAATTTGGACTGGCCATCGTAACGCAGTGTTCCTCCAGGGCTGCGACATTGTTGCGGAAAAAATAACCTCGGCGTGCTAAACCAGTCGGCCGTCCCCTGCGAAGAAGCCGCCTGGTGAAAGCCGTACACCTGACCTTGATCTGTCATGCCCTGACAACGGCCCAGAAGACCGGGCGCTTGCACCGCCCTGACGACAGCATCTTGCCGCTGCACGCCCAGCCGTTCGCCGTGGCGCCTGAAACGCGCATGCTGACCGCGCCGGAGCAGCGTGCGAGGGCAACGGCGGCAGGTTTTTCGATGCCGGTGCAGGTCGAGCCAGCGTTGGCCGATTGCGACCTGGGGTGCTGGCACGGGCTGGCATTGAAACAATTGCAGGCTGAGCAACCGCAGGCGCTGGCGTTGTGGCTGGACGACCCGCACAGTGCGCCGCATGGTGGTGAGTCGTTTGCCGAGCTGTGCCAGCGCATGGCGGGGTGGCTGGCGGCATTCGATAAACCGGGCGAGTGGGTGGCGGTGACCCATCCCATGGTGATTCGCGCGGTGCTGGTGCAGGTGCTTGGTTGCCCCCTGGCTGCCCATCGGCAGATTGATGTGCTGCCTTTGTCACGTGTGCAGTTGAGCTTTACCGGGCGATGGCGCTTGCGGCTCGGGTGAGGTGTGGCTTGTGATGGCGTGAGGGCCGGCTAACCCGTCTCACGCCAAACCCTTTCCTCAAAACGCCAGCTTGTACCCGATCAGCAACAGCATCCCCGCCAGGCAGGGCCGCAGCACGCGGTCGGAGATCCGCCCGGTGAGGTGGCTGCCCAGGTAGATGCCGGGCAACGAGCCGAGCAGCAGGTAGCCCAGCAGCGACCAGTCCATGTTGCCCATGCCGGCGTGGCCCAGGCCTGCGACCAGGGTCAACGGCACCGCGTGGGCGATCTCGGTGCCCACCAGGCGCCGGGTGACCAGGAACGGGTAAAGCAAAAACAGCGCCACGGTGCCCAGGGCGCCGGCACCGATCGAGGTGAGGGTGACCATGACACCCAGCACCACGCCGGTGAGTACGGTAAGGATGTTTAGGCTACGGTCGCTGAGTTGGTAATGGTCACCGGCATGGCGGTTGGCGAACGCTTGCAGCCGCGACTTGAACAGGATTGCCAGTGCAGTGAGGATCAATACCACCGCCAGGCCCTGCTTGATGATGCCATTGAGCGCCGAGGTGTCGGTGTGCAGGGTGCTCAGGAACCACAGGGTCAGCGCTGCTGCCGGGACGCTGCCCAGGCTGAGCAGGCCGGTGATTCTCCAGTCGATGTTCTTGTTGCGGCTGTGCACCCACACGCCACTGGCCTTGGTGATGGCGGCGTAGAGCAGGTCGGTGCCGACAGCGGTGGCCGGGCTGATGCCAAACCACAGCAGGATCGGCGTCATCAGCGAACCGCCACCGACGCCGGTCATGCCGACGATGAACCCCACAACCAGCCCGGCTATGGTGAAACCGAAAGAACCTACATCCATACGCTACTCGACTGCCCAGCTTTGCCCGTGATCGGATGGGTGCCAGCATATAGGTAGTTTATATAGCCAAATAGACTTGTTCGTTATTAGGTTATAACTGCCTGAGCTTCAGCGCCGGCACGCTCATCCCCTGCAGAAGGCGAGCGTGCCGGCACATCCCCTCAGATGCGGAAGCTGCCCACCAGTTGCTTCAAACGCCCGGCCTGCTGCGCCAGCGCATCGCAATGCTGCAGTGTCTGGTTGAGGTTCTCTACCCCTTGCTGGTTGAGCGCATTGATCTGGGTGATGTCCAGGTTCAGGCTCTCGACCACGGCGGTCTGCTCTTCGGTAGCGGTGGCCACCGACTGGTTCATGCCGTCGATCTCGCCGATGCGCTGGGTCACGCTGGCCAGGCGAACACCGGCCTGGTTGGCGACCTGCACGGTCTGTTCGCTGGACACCTGGCTGGTGTTCATGGTGTGCACCGCCTCACGCGAGCCGACCTGCAGGCTGGTGATCATGCGGTGGATCTCTTCCGCCGATTCCTGGGTGCGGTGCGCCAGGTTGCGAACCTCGTCGGCGACCACGGCAAACCCGCGCCCGGCTTCACCAGCACGGGCCGCTTCGATCGCGGCGTTGAGCGCCAGCAGGTTGGTCTGCTGGGAGATGCCCTTGATCACGTCGAGGATCTTGCCGATTTCGTCGGTGCTGGCATTGAGCGTTTCGATCTGTTCGCAGGATTCGCTGATGCGCTGCGACAGGGCGGTCATGGCGTTGATCGCTTCTTCCACCACTTCGCGCCCGCCATTGGCCTGCTCGCTGGCGCCGCTGGCGTGCTGCGAAGCGTCGGCAGCGTTGCGTGCGATTTCCTGAGTGGCGGCACCCAGCTGGTTGATGGCCGCAGCGACACTGTTGGTGCGCATGCTCTGCTCTTCGGAACCGATGATCGAGGCATTGGAGGCGTTGACCACCTTTTCCGACAGGTCGTGCACCAGCCGCGTGGCCGACGAAACTTCGCTGATCGAGGTGTGAATGCGTTCTACAAAGTGGTTGAACGAGGTGGCCAGCTCGCCGAACTCGTCCTTGCGCTGCACGTCAAGGCGGCGGGTCAGGTCGCCTTCACCTTCGGCGATGTCGCGCATGGCGCGGCCCATGGTGGTCAGCGGGCGCATCAGCACCGGGATCAGCAAGCCCAGCAGCCCGGCGATGGCCGCCACGGCAATGACCATGGCGATGATCGCCGAGGTACGGAACTGGCCCAATGCGGCGTAGGCCTTGTCCTTGTCGATCGACAGGCCGATATACCACTGGGCAGACGGCAAGCCGGCCACCGGGGCAAAGGAGATCAACCGCTGTTGGCCATCGAGGGTGACATCCTGCATGCCGGGCTCCACGCGCAAGCCAGCGCCTGGGTAGATGTCCTTGAGGTTCTTCATCACCTGGTCTTTGTCGGGGCTGACGATCACTTGGCCGCTGCTGTCGGCGAGGAAGGCGTGGCCGATGCCGCCGAAGTCGACCGAGTTGATGATCTGCACCAAGGTATCGAGGGTCAGGTCGCCGCCGACCACTCCGAGCATTTCGCCGTCACGCTTCACCGGCGTGGCGATGGTCACCATCAGGCCACCGACGGCGCCCTGGTAAGGGGCTGTTAGCACGGTCTGCCCGGCGTTTGCGGCGGCGCCGTACCACGGGCGCTGGCGTGGGTCGTAACCGGCCGGCATCTGGGCATTGGGGCGCTGGGTGAACACACCATTGGCCTGGCCCAGGTAGGTGAACAGGAAATTTTGCGTGTAGGAAGGCTGCTCGATCAGCCCGGCCAGGGTATCGCCCGTCCCTTGTTCAGCAATGTCCTGTGCCAGGTTCTCCAGCACCAGGATGCGCCCGCTCATCCAGTTCTGCACGCTGCTGGCAGTCAGCGCACCGGACTGCTGCACCGACGACTCGATGTTCTGGGCGATGGTGTTGCGTTGCAGGTAATCGTTGTAGAGCGTGAACAGGGCAAAAGCCAGTACCACCACGCCGCACGCGCTGAGGAGGATTTTGTGGCGAAATTTCAGGTTCATGTTTCGAGACCTTGAGCCATGGAGGGAAGGGCACTGCGCGCTTGTGGCGCGATGGGCCTGTCCACTCTGATATCGGCAAATCTCTTAAAAAATTGAAGCACTTACGTCATCAGGCTGAGGCGATTTCGACGGACGGTGCGCTAGCAGTTGGCTAGCTGTTCGATCAGCAGACGCGCCGCTTGGCGCAGCGGTTGCTGCCTGCGCCAGAAGGCGTGAATCGGCAACTGAAGTTCGTTGCGGGTATTGCCAAAACGCAGGCGCACCAGGCGCCCTGCCTCGATCAGCGGCGCCACCCTGGCCAATGGCAAATCGCCCCAGCCAAGGCCTGCTTCGACCATTTGCACGGCGAAGTCGAAGCTGTCGGTGGACCAGTGCGTGGCGCCGATCAGCGCGCGCGGGTCGGCCAGCGGCAGGTCGCGGCTGCGCACCAGGATCTGGCGCACGTTGATCAGGTCTTCCAGGTAGCGGATGCGCCCGTCGCGCAGTGCCGGGTGCGCCGGTGACAGGGTGGCAACCAGCGATTCTGTACCAATGTGCTGGAACCCCCGGCGGGCATCGACATGCAGGCCGGCGAAGGCCAGGCACAGGTCGGCACGGCCGCTGTCGAGCAACTGCAATGCGTCTTCCTGCGGGGCGCTGAGCAGCTGGATGTCCAGCAGCGGGTAGCGCTCGCCCAGGCTGGCGATGGCGGCAAACAGCGGGCGCTGATCGATATCCGGGACCACGGCGAGGGTCAGGCTGCTTTCCAGCCCTTGCGACAGCTCCAGTGCGTGCACTTGCAGAAGCCCCAGTTGCTCGGCGATCAGCCTGGCGTGTGGCTCTAGGGCCAAAGCCTGGGCGGTAGCGTGAACCTCGCGCGGGCCGCGCTCGAACAGGGGGTAGCCCAGTTCGGCTTCAAGGTTGCCGATGGCCATGCTGACAGCGGATGGTACCCGGCCAAGGGTGCGTGCCGCAGCGGAAAACGAACCCCGGTCGAGCACGGCGAGGAACAGCTGGATGTTGTCGCTGGAAAAGTTCATGTCGGCCTCCTATCAGTGAATCTGAAAGCTACCGACTTTGTCTGTCAATAAATTTGAAGCATCCTTTCGCCCTTCGCTTGATTCCACATGAGGTAAACCCGTGCAGGGACTGAAACGCAAACTGGTCTACGTGACTTTCTACGAGCTGATTGGCTTGTGTATGTCGACGCTGGGGCTGGCTTACTTGTCCGATACTCAGGCTTCGCATACTGGACCGCTGGCGGTGATGATCACCACCATCGCCATGCTCTGGAACCTGATTTACAACAGCTTGTTCGAGTACTGGGAGAGCCGCCAAGCCAAGCGCGGCCGCAGCGTGGCGCGGCGGGTGGTGCATGCTGTCGGTTTCCAGCTGACCCTGGTGGTGTACCTGATCCCGCTGATTGCCTGGTGGCTGGGCATGAGCCTGGTCGAGGCGTTTCTGGTGGACCTTGCCTTTATCATCCTGGTGCCTTGCTACACCTTTGCCTACAACTGGGCGTTTGACCGGATATTCGGGTTGCCGGCATCGGCCATGGCCACCGCCTGAGGGTGTCGGTACCGCTATGGCGGCAGGCGAATCAACAAGGGTTCCTGCCGCGCAGGTTGTTCCGGTTGCACTGCCTGGTCCACTGGCCGCGGCGCACTGGCCAGCAAACTGTCCTCGACCTGCCCTGACAGGTAGTACACCCCCGCCATGGCGCCGCTCTGGCGGTTCTCCATCAATTCTTGCCATTCCTGATTGAGCGCCACGTTGAGGATCACCCGCAATTGCTCGACCATCTCCGGGTGATCGCGATCATGAGTGATCATGCCGTAGCCTGCCGCCGCCACCGAGATCATTGCCCCGGCCACCTTGCCTACCGCACTGGCCACTGCGCTGGCAATGCCGCGAGGGGCCAGGGTGGCGCCAAGCTTCTCGCTGGCGCGGGTGGCCACCGACGACAGGCCTACGTCGGTCTGCCCGGGGCCCTTGGCCGCTTGCCGGTGCAGGTGGTCGCGCAGGGCGAGCCAGGCGGGTTGCTGATCGAGCGGCTTGGCTTTGAGCAATTGATAGAGGCTGGCGTTGCGCGCCGGCGGCGGCCCCAGGGCAATGGCCGGGACCCGGTTCAGGCGCTGGCTGAGCTGATCGGGTGGGGCGTTGTAGCGCTGGATGATGGCCGGCAGTTGCTGGCCAAAGAGTTGCAGGTACAACTCGCAGGCGCGGTCGCGGATGACTTCGGGGTTGATCTGCTCGGCCACCGGCTCGATCACCCGGTTCTGGTACTGTTCCTGCAGGTACAGGGCCAGGCGTTTTTCCGCAGGCTCGCGGCCCTCACCGCTGTTGAGCTTGTACCAGGCGACCTTGAGGGTCAGCCATTGCTGGGTCCAGTAACCGGTGAACCAGGGAATGAAGTCGCTTTCGGTACGTTGCTGTACCTGTTCTTTCCATACCCGCATCGAGCGCCGCGCATAGTCGTTGGCCGAGCCTGCGGCGCCTACCGATGCATCGATCAGTTCCTGGTCGATGCGTTGCCAGGCGGCGGGGGTCAGCACGGCGGGCGGTGGCGGGGCAGGCGGGCGCTTGCCGGCGCAGCCGCCGAGGGCCAGCAGAAGGCAGAGCAGCACGAGGATGCGTGGGTTCACACGACCGCCTCCCGGGTTTCGAGGCTGGGTGGTTAACCGAGTATAGGGCCGGTGATCGGCTGCGCATGCGCCCTGTCAGGCGAGGTCGAGTTTTTCTTCCAGGCGGTCCAGGTGCTCATCCATCAGTGCAAGCGCGGCTGCCGCGTCACCAGCCTCCACGGCATCGATGATCGCCGCGTGCTCTTGCCAGGCACAGTGGTCGCAGCAGGGCGATTCATAGCGGGCGATGATCAGTGAGGTCATCGGCACCAGACCGTTGAGAAAACGTGCCAGCGGTGCATTGGCGGCCACCTGGGCAAGCTTGAGGTGGAATTCGCCGCCCAGGCGGATTGCCGCGCAACGTTCGCCCCGCTCGTGGTGCTGGCGCTCGCGCTCCACCAGCGAACGCAGTTGGCGGATCTGCGCCGGCCGCGCGCGTTGCGCTGCCAGGCTGATCAGGGTGGTTTCGGCCAGGCGCCGGGCGCTCAGCACCTGGCGCGCCTGTTGTGGATCAGGGGCGGCCAGGTGCGCGGTGTGGCTGGGGCGCTGTACCACCACTTGCTGGTCCGAGAGGCGCCCGAGTACCCGGCGGATCACCGTGCGGCTGACGCCGAAGGCGTTGCCCAGTGCCTGCTCGGGCAGCAGGCTGCCGGGTGGCAAGCGCTGCTCGAGAATCGCGTCGAACAGGCGGGGGTAGATCTGCTCGGCCGACAGGCGGGTTTCGCCGGCCCCGAGCAGGGCAGGCAGGTGGGGGGCGGCGTGGGCGCAGGCGGTCATGGTCGCTCTCCTGGGGTCATTGGCGCGGATGGTCATCCGGGATGTTCAGTTCGATGCCCATCCGCTGCCCTTCGGCAAGGATGTGCTGGCGCATCTGGGCGCTGGCCTGGGCGCTGTTGCGGTCGCGAATGGCGCGTACCACGGCTTCGTTTTCCTTGAGCCGAGCAGCAAGGTGTTCGGGTGAGTTGCGCAGCATGTTGGCGCTTTGCTTGAGGGCATTGCCGGTCTGCTGTACCACGCTCTGGAAAATCGGGTTGGTGGTCAGCGCGAACAGCGCCTCGTGGAAGGCGATGTAGGCCTTGGCCCCGGCATCGCTGTCATCGGCATCCAGCGCTTCGCGCATGTCCATCAGGGTCAGGCGTAGCTGGCCGATGTCCTGGCTGTTGGCCGATTGCGCCACCAGGCCGACGATGAACGGTTCGAGGGTGTAGCGCAGCTCCAGGACATCGGCCAGGCTCGCCGCAGCGCTGCTGTCGACGCCTGGCTCCAGCACGGCCGTTTCGGCATCCAGCACCAGCACGCCCTTGCCCGGCATGGAGCGCACCAGGCCGAGGGTCTCCAGCACGGTCACGGCTTCGCGCAGGCTGGGGCGGCTGATGCCCAATTGTTCGGCCAGCTCGCGCTGGCCAGGCAGCATGTCGCCGGAGCGCCACTGGCCGCGGGCCAGGGCCTGGCGCAGTTTTTCCACCACTGAGTTGACGACGGTCGATGAGCTGATCACGGTTTTCTCCTGAAAGGGCCGGCGTCAGCGCCGGCCACGTGGGCTCAGAATTCCTGTTGATGGGCGTTGGGCTGCTTGCGAGGTGCATGGGCAAAGCCGGGTTTGCCATCGAGCACGTTCTGCGCACGCTCCAGATCGATGTCTTTTTCCCAGCGGGCAATGGCCACGGTAGCCACGCAGTTGCCGATCAGGTTGGTCAGCGCCCGGCCGATGCCCATGAACCAGTCCACTGCCAGCACCAGCACCAGGCCTACCACCGGGATCGCCGGCACGGCGGTGAGGGTGGCGGCGAGGATCACCAGTGCCGAGCCTGGGATGCCGTGAGCGCCTTTGGACGTCACCAGTGACACCAGCAGGATGGTCAGCAGGTCGGTCATCGCCAGCGGCGTACCGGTGGCGTTGGCGATGAACACGATGGCCAGGGTCAGGTAGATGGAGAAGCCGTCAAGGTTGAACGAGTAGCCGGTCGGGATCACCAGGCCAACGGTGGAGCTGCCAATGCCCAGGTGCTCGAGCTTGCGCATGATCTGCGGCAATACGGCATCGGAGGAAGCGGTGCCCAGGACGATGGTCAACTCTTCGCGCAGGTACTTGATGAAAGGCAGCAACTTGAGCCCCGACACGCGCATCACGGTGCCCAGGATGATCAGCACGAAGCCCGCACAGGTCAGGTAGAACAACGCTACCAGGCCACCCAGGTGCTGCAGCGACTCCAGGCCATATTTGCTGGTGGTGAAGGCGATGGCGCCGAAGACGCCGATCGGCGCCAGGCGCACGATCATGCCCATGATGCGGAAAATCACGTGGCTGAGTTCGTTGATCAACCGCGAAATACCGGCGGCCGAGTCACCCACCAGGTTCAGCGCGCTGCCGAACAGCACCGAGAACAGCAAGACTTGAAGGATGTTGTTGTCGGCGAAGGCGCCCACCACGGAGGTGGGGATCAGGTCCATGAAGAACGCGGTGGCGCCATGGATATGCTGGCCGCGCTCGGCCAGGCCGCTGGCGTCGGCAGCAGAAAGCTGATCCAGGTGGATGTTGGCGCCGCTGCCGATGCCACTGGTAAAGGCGAACACCAGGCCGATCACCAGGGCGATGGTGGTCAACACTTCAAAGTAGATCACCGATTTCAGGCCGATGCGCCCGACTTTCTTCAGATCGCCGGCACCGGAAATGCCGCTGACCACCACGCAGAAGACGATCAGGCCGATAAGCATCTTGATCAGCTTGATGAAGCCGTCGCCGAGGGGTTTGAGCTGCAGGGAAAGGTCGGGAAAACTGAGGCCGCAGGCGATGCCGAGGGCAAGGCCGAGCACAACTTGCAGGAAGATCGAACGCGAGCACCATTTGAGCATGGGAGTGATCTCTGATCGGTGTCCTTGCTTCGGTGCCGCACGGGGCGAAAGAGCGCAGGACTTATTTATTTTTGTGGTCTTACCGGTTTGTTCAGCGCGAAGTCATAAAAGCGCGAAAAATCCGAATATGCAAGGTTTTTTGGCCTTACCGGTCTGACCAGTTGTGGGGCATTTCGGCTTGCCAGGCTCTAGTTCGGTGCGTGCTGCAGATTGAGGTGATGCGCCGTTGGCCGGCATTTGCCAATACCTGCAGGGTGTTAGCAATCTGCCTGCCAACTTCTTGCCCGATCAGGGCGGCGGGGCGATGCTCTTGACCGAAGCCAGTTCAGGGTGGGCCACCAGCTTGTCGATGTGCAGGGCGTCGTCGTTCATCCAGCTTTCGCTCAGCACCCGATAGTGCTCCATGTCGCGACAGCGCACGCGCAAGCTGTAGTCGAAATGGCCACTGATCAGTTGGCATTCATGAACGTCAGGGCAGGCCAGCATGGTTGCCTCGAACGCCTTTTGTGCGGACCGCCCGCGCAGGTTGGAAAGGGCTACGAGTACCAGCAGTGACAGCCCTGGTGCGAGCTTCTGCGGGTCGATGATTGCGCCATAACCGCGGATCACGCCGCGCCGTTCCAGCTTGCGTACGCGTTCCAGGCAGGGGCGCGGAGTAAGATGCACCAGGGTCGAGAGCTTTTCGAAGGTGATGCGGCCATCGACGCGCAGTATGTCGATGATGGCTTGGTCGATGCGGTCCAGCGGGGCAGAGGTGGCGTCCTTGGTGTCCATGCGCGGTGCTTCTTTTTTCAAGGCGGGGCATGGACAGGTTAGGCGGTTATCGGGTGATCGTCCTCACGCGCCGGCGATTGGGCTGCGCAGCAGCCCAAGGTCCGTCAGGCGCAGGCGCTGTCGGCCCGGTGCACTGAACGAACCGCCACCACCCGCGGTTGCAGCAGTGCATACAAGTCCTTGGGGTTTTCCAGAACCGGCACCAGCCCGATATCCTGGCCGATCCCTAACGTGAGCGCTGTATCGAGCACATAGCGCAGCGCCGAATAATCTTCCAACGCAAAACCTACCGAATCGAACAGGGTCACCTGATCGGCATTCTCACGGCCCTGAACAAGGCCTGCGACCACCTGCCAGAAAGCGAAGACTGGCGAATCGGCCGGCATTTGCTGGATTTCGCCTTCGACCCGGCTTTGCGGCTCGTACTCAACGATCACCCGGGCCCGCTCGACGATGTCGCGGTGCAGCTCGGTCTTGCCCGGGCAGTCGCCGCCCACGGCGTTCAGGTGCACGCCCGGTTCGATCATGTCCGGCGTGAGGATGGTCGCGTACGTCTTGTCCGCCGTGACCGTGGTGACGATATCGGCACCGCGCACGGCATCGGCGACGCTGTGGGCGACGATCACCTTGAGCCCTGGGCGGCCCGTCAGGTTGGCCACCAGCTTCGCCGTGGCTGCAGGGTCGATGTCGAACAGGCGGATCTCGTCGATGCCCAGCAGGGTCTTGAAGGCGATGGCCTGGAATTCGCTTTGCGAGCCGTTGCCGATCAGCGCCATGCTGCGGCTGTCTTCACGCGCCAGGTAGCGGGCGGCGAGTGCCGAGGTGGCGGCGGTACGCATCGCTGTGGTCAGGGTCATCTCGCTGAGCAGCAGCGGCGCGCCGGAGCCGACGTCGCTCAAGGCGCCGAAGGCCATCACCGTGGGCAGGCCGAGGCGGGTGTTCTTCGGGTGGCCGTTGACATACTTGAAGGCATACCGGCTGGAGTCGGAAACCGGCATTAGTTCGATCACGCCGTCCGCCGAATGATTGGCCAGGCGCGGGCACTTCTGGAAATCGTGCCAGCGCAGGTAGTCCTGACGAATGTACTCGGCCATCTCCACCAGGCAGCTGGCCAAGCCTTTGCGGTTGACCAGGCGGGCGAGGTCTTGCACATCGATGAAGCGGGTCATGGCATCTCCCTGCAACTTGCGGGTTGGGCTGTAGGGATATTGTCGGGCGATCAGGGCGGGAATGCCGGCCGAAAAAGGCGGTGCGGGCAGCGGGTCCGGCTGACTTCAGGGCCCGGGCAGCCGAATCGGCTGTCGGCCCCCGGTCATTGCTCGCGAAGGCGTTTATACAGTGTCGTTCGGCTGATCCCCAGGCTCCGGGCCACGGCCGAGAGGTTGCCATTGGCCCGTTTCAGCAGGCTTTGCAGGTCCGCCTCATCGTCACTGCAGTCGCTCGCCACCGCGCATCCTTGTGCTTCAGCCAGAAAGCCGGCGGGCAGATGTTCGACGCCGACCGGCCTATCGCCTGCCAACGCCAGGGCCACCTGCATCACACTCACCAGCTCGCGCACATTGCCCGGCCAGGGGTGGCGATCAAGCAGCTCAAGGATAGGCTGCCCCAAGCGCTGGGGTTGGTGAGGGTCGCGATAACGTGCGTGGATGCGCTCGATCAATGCTCGCCGGTCAGTGCGCTCGCGCAGCGCCGGCAACACGACCGCCATTGCCGCGATGCGGTAGTAGAGGTCTTGGCGAAAGCGCCCCGCACGCACCTCTTCGGTCAGGTCCCGATTGCTTGCCGAGACCACGCGGATATCCACCGCTACCGGTTCGCCGCTGCCCAGTGGCTGAATGCTGCGCGATTGCAGCACGCGCAGCAGGCGGGCCTGGGTCGGCAGCGGCATGTCGCCGATTTCGTCGAGGAACAGGACGCCCTTGTCGGCCTTGCGGATCAGCCCGGGGTTGCCCTTGTGATGAGCACCGGTGAAGGCGCCCTTGTCATAACCGAACAACTCCGATTCCACCAGTTCTGCAGGAATCGCCGCACAGTTGACCGCGATCAACGGCTGGCGGGCACGGCTGCTGGCGCGGTGCAGGGTCTGGACGAAGACTTCTTTGCCGACGCCGGTTTCACCCTGGACCAGCAGCGGGATGTCTTTTTCCAGCATCAAGCTGGCCTGGGCCAAGGCCTTTTCCATGCGTGGATCGCCACTGTGAAGTGTTGAGCGTGGGGGGCTTTGCCGGGGTGCTTGCCACTGGCAGTGGAAGCGGTTGCGCCCGGCTGCCTGCAAAGCGAAGGGTTGCTGCTGGGGGTGGGCAAGCAACTGGCACAAGGGGATCTGGAACAGTTGCTCGACGTTTTGTTGCAGCGGGTTGCCGCCCAGCAGGCTGTCGGCTCGATGATTGGCGGCGAGTACCTGGCCACGCTCATCGAATACCAGCAGCCCGGCCCAAGGGCTGTCGAGGTTGTCGCAAGCGCTGTTGAACAGCAACTGCGCGTGCTGCTCGGCATGCTGCGCAAGGATCAGGCGATTCTCCAGGCTTTGGCCCATCATGCGTACCAGGCCGAGGGTCTGGGTGGCTGGCAGGTAGCCGTCGCTGGCCACGTCGAGTACCCCGACCAGTTGCCGCTGGGCATCGTACAGCGGGGCTGCGGCGCTGGACATGTAGCGGTTCTGGCGCAGGAAGTGTTCGTCCTGGCCAACATGGACGGGCTCGGCGCAGACCAGCGCGGTACCCAGCGCATTGGTGCCCACGCCCCGTTCGTGCCAGTGGGCACCGGCACTGAAACCGTGCTGGTGCTGGGGGCAGACGAAGCGTCGCGAACCCCAGGTCTCGAGCAGGCAGCCGTTGGCGTCGGCGAGCATCACCAGGTAGCTGGCATTGCCCAGCAGGTGCGCGTACTGCGGCAGCACGCCATCGCGGGTGTGTTGCAACAGTGCCTGGCGCCGCTCCAGCAGGGCGCTGAGTTCGGCCTTGGTCAGGCAATCGAAGTCGGGGGCGCTCTGTGGCTGCAGGCCGTGATCGCGGCAGCGCGCCCAGGAGGCCTGGATCAGTTGGGCATGGGTCGAAGTGGCGGTGGCCATGGGCCTGTCCTGTGTGATTGTTGTTATCAGCCGACCGCTGTTGAGTGTCGTCCACCGTTGTTCATTGTCAAACCCGCCACTGTTCAGGTGTTCAGCGAAAGTGTTCAGTTGTGAATCGCTGCTGGCCTGTCGGCACCGTCAAAGCCGCAGGCCAGAGGGCCAGAGTGGAACTGGCACGGAACTGGCTGTCTGTGCCGGACAACCACAATAACAAGGTCCTGCCATGTCTCTGGTGCTGGAACAGGTCAGCCGCAGCGTCGATAACCAGCCCTGGATCATCGACGCGTCCCTGCAGTTCGAGCCTGGCTCGTTCAACGTGCTGCTTGGCCGGACCCTGGCCGGCAAAACCAGCCTCATGCGCCTGATGGCCGGGCTCGACCACCCCGACCGTGGCCGCGTGCTGATGGCGGGTGAAGATGTCACTGGTGTGCCGGTGCGCCGGCGCAATGTGTCGATGGTGTATCAGCAGTTCATCAATTACCCGACCCTGAGCGTGTACGAGAACATCGCCTCACCCCTGCGCCAGGCGCGCCTGGCCGAGCCGGACATCCGTCGGCGCGTGCAGGAAACTGCCGAAATGCTGCGTATCGAACCCTACCTGCAACGCTTGCCGCTGGAGCTGTCTGGCGGCCAGCAGCAGCGCACGGCGATGGCCAGGGCGCTGGTCAAGGATGCCGGGTTGATCCTGTTCGATGAGCCGCTGGTCAACCTCGACTACAAGCTGCGCGAAGGGCTGCGCCAGGAGCTGCGCGAGTTGTTCGCCGCGCGCAACTGCATTGCCGTGTATGCCACCACCGAGCCCAACGAAGCGCTGGCACTGGGCGGCACCACCACCCTGGTGCACGAGGGGCGAATCGTCCAGAGCGGGCCGACGGCCGAGGTCTACCAGCGGCCCGGCAGCGTGCTGGCCGCCGAGTTGTTCAGCGAGCCGCCGATCAACCTGATACCGGGGCGTATCAGTGGCAATGAGGTGAGCCTGGCCCAGGCGGTGCACTTCGCCCGCAATGTCGACCTGCACCGCCTGGGCGACGGCGATTACCGCTTTGGCGTGCGCCCCAGCCACCTCACCCTGGTGCCGGCGCACGATGACGACCTGGAACTGGCGGTGCGGGTGGAACTGGCCGAGATCAGCGGTTCCGAGACATTTCTGCATGTGCGTAACGAGCACTGGCCGATGGTCCTGCACCTGCCGGGGGTGCACGAGTATCAGGTGGATACGCCGATCCGTGTCTTCATACCCACCCACAAGCTGTTCGTCTTCGACAGCGCCGGGGCACTGGTACAGGCACCGGGCCTGCGCCAGGCAAGGAGCGCCTGATGGCCGAAATCCGCCTGCGCCAACTGGCGCACAGCTATAGCCGACAACCCGCCACCGAGGGCGACTACGCACTGCATCAACTGGAGCACGTGTGGGAGCAGGGCGGCGCTTATGCGTTGCTCGGGCCTTCCGGGTGTGGCAAGTCGACCTTGCTGAACATCATCTCGGGGCTGCTCACGCCCTCCCATGGCCAGGTGCTGTTCGACGGCAAGCCGGTCAATGACCTTTCGCCGCAGCAGCGCAACATTGCCCAGGTGTTTCAGTTCCCGGTGGTGTACGACACCATGACGGTGTTCGACAACCTGGCGTTCCCTTTGCGCAACCAGGGCCTGGACGAAGCCAGGGTGCGCACGCGGGTCGAGGAAATCGCCGAAGTGCTCGACCTGGGCGCAGTGCTGAAGAAAAAGGCGCGCAACCTCAGCGCCGACGAAAAGCAGAAAGTGTCCATGGGCCGTGGCCTGGTGCGCGATGACGTCTCGGCCATCCTTTTCGACGAGCCGTTGACGGTGATCGACCCGCACCTGAAATGGAAGTTGCGGCGCAAGCTCAAGCAGATCCATGAGCAGTTCAACATCACCATGATCTACGTGACCCACGATCAACTGGAGGCTTCGACCTTCGCCGACAAGATCGCGGTGATGCATGGCGGGCGCATCGTCCAGTTCGGCACCCCGCGTGAGCTGTTCGAGCGGCCACGGCATACCTTTGTCGGCTACTTCATCGGCAGCCCGGGGATGAACCTGATCGACGTGCGCGCCGACGCGGCGGGGGTCGCGTTCGGCGATGTGCACCTGATACTGCCCGACGGCCTGCGCGAACGCTTGGCGGGCACGCGCGGCGGGCGCCTGCAAGTGGGCATTCGCCCGGAGTTCGTGCAACTGTGGGACAGCCCATTCGAGGGCGCCTTGCCTGCGCGAGTGCTGGACGTCGAGGACCTGGGCACCTATCGCATCGTCACCCTGGTGCTTGGCGGCGTGGCGCTCAAGGCGCGCCTGGCAGAAGATCGCCCGGTGCCGGTGGCACATGCCTGGGTCAGCCTGCCGACGCAGTGGCTGCTGCTGTACGTCGACGATCTGCTGCTGGAGGCCATGCCATGAACAAGGTGCCGAACAACAAGGCCTGGTGGCTGGTGCTGCCGGTGTTCCTGCTGGTGGCGTTCAGTGCCGTGATGCCGATGATGACGGTGGTCAACTATTCGGTGCAGGACATTTTCGACCAGTCCAGCCGCTACTTCGTCGGCGCCGACTGGTACCGCCAGGTGTTGCGCGACCCGGCATTGCACGATGCCTTGCTGCGCCAATTCATCTATTCCGCCTGCGTGCTGCTGATCGAAATTCCGCTGGGCATCGGCATCGCCCTGACCATGCCGACCAAGGGGCGGCTGGCTTCGGTATGCCTGATCGTCATGGCCATCCCGCTGCTGATCCCGTGGAATGTGGTCGGCACCATCTGGCAGATCTTTGGCCGCGCCGATATCGGCCTGCTCGGTGCCACGCTGGCCAAGCTTGGCGTCAGCTACAACTATGCCGGCGACCCGTTCGACGCCTGGCTCACCGTGCTGGTGATGGACGTCTGGCACTGGACATCACTGGTGGCGCTGCTGTGCTACTCGGGCCTGCGCGCCATCCCCGACGTGTACTACCAGGCCGCGCGCATCGACCGGGCATCGGGCTGGGCGGTGTTCCGGCATATCCAGTTGCCCAAGCTCAAGAACGTGCTGCTGATCGCGGTGATGCTGCGCTTCATGGACAGCTTCATGATCTACACCGAGCCGTTCGTGCTCACCGGAGGCGGGCCGGGTAACGCCACCACCTTCCTCAGTCAGACCCTGACCCGCATGGCGGTCGGGCAGTTCGACCTGGGCCCGGCGGCGGCGTTCTCGCTGGTGTATTTCCTGATCATTCTGCTGGTGTCGTGGCTGTTCTATACCGCCATGACCCACGCCGACAAGGACTAGGCCATGAGTACACGCAAGACGCTGGCCCTGCTGCTGTACTTCTTCTTCCTGCTGGTGCCGATCTACTGGCTGCTGAACATGTCGTTCAAGAGCAACACCGAGATACTCGGTGGCCTCACCCTGTGGCCGCAGGCGTTCACCCTCGACAACTACCGGGTGATCTTCACCGATGCCAGCTGGTACAGCGGCTACATCAACTCGCTGTACTACGTGTGCCTGAACACGCTGATTTCACTGCTGGTGGCGCTGCCGGCGGCCTATGCCTTCTCGCGCTACCGCTTCCTCGGTGACCGCCACCTGTTCTTCTGGTTGCTGACCAACCGCATGGCGCCGCCTGCGGTGTTTCTGCTGCCGTTCTTTCAGCTCTATTCGTCCATCGGCCTGTTCGATACGCACATTGCCGTTGCCCTGGCCCACTGCCTGTTCAACGTGCCGCTGGCAGTGTGGATTCTCGAGGGGTTCATGTCGGGCGTGCCGAAGGAGATTGATGAAACCGCCTACATCGATGGTTACAGCTTCCCGCGTTTCTTCGTGAAGATTTTCATTCCGCTGATCGGCTCCGGCATCGGCGTGACGGCGTTTTTCTGCTTCATGTTTTCCTGGGTCGAACTGTTGCTGGCGCGCACCCTGACTTCGGTGAACGCCAAGCCGATTGCCGCCGTGATGACCCGCACGGTGTCTGCTTCGGGCATCGACTGGGGCGTGCTGGCGGCGGCAGGGGTGTTGACCATCCTGCCAGGCATGCTGGTGATCTGGTTCGTTCGCAACCATGTGGCCAAGGGCTTTGCCCTGGGCCGGGTGTGAGGAGGGCAACGCATGGAGTGGATGGCCTGGACCTTGCCCACGGCGCTGTTCTTCGCCGCCGTCGGCGTACTGCTGCTGTGCATGACCCTGTTCGAACTGCACCGCCCCTGTGTGGAGCGGCGTGGCTTTCTGCCGATCGTCACCAGCCGTGGCGACCGGTTGTTCATCGGCCTGTTGGTCAGC
Source organism: Pseudomonas sp. BNK-30 (assembly GCF_047456185.1). NCBI lineage: Bacteria > Pseudomonadati > Pseudomonadota > Gammaproteobacteria > Pseudomonadales > Pseudomonadaceae > Pseudomonas > Pseudomonas sp. BNK-30. The sequence goes on along the minus strand of NZ_CP179904.1, from coordinate 2,865,277 downwards.
GCCTACCTGCACTTGCTGGTAGTCGGGGTCAGCGACTGGCCTTTATGGGTGGCCTCGCTGCTGTCGCTGGGCTGGCTCGTGGTGGTGCTGCGCTGGGGCTGAGCGACGGCTCCGGGGAATAACTCAAACGGGAGAGCACAATGTTCCATAACAAACACAACCGGCGACATTTGACCCTGGCCGCGATGCTGGTACTGGCGGGCGTACACGGTGCGGCGTGGGCCGACCAGTACGAGGATGCGGCGTCGAAATGGATCACCAGCGAGTTCAAACCGTCGACCCTGACGCCGGAGCAGCAGTTGGCCGAACTCAAGTGGTTCATCAAGGCCGCCGAGCCGTTTCGCGGGATGAAGATCAATGTGGTGTCGGAAACCATCACCACCCATGAGTACGAGTCCAAGGTGCTGGCCAAGGCCTTCAGCGAGATCACCGGGATCCAGCTGACCCACGACCTGCTGCAGGAAGGCGACGTGGTGGAGAAGCTGCAGACGCAGATGCAGTCGGACAAGAACATCTACGACGGCTGGGTCAACGACTCCGACCTGATCGGTACGCACTTTCGCTACGGCAAGGTGGAGTCGATCACTGATCTGATGGCCAACGAAGGCAAGGACTACACCTCGCCGACCCTGGACCTGAAGGACTTCATTGGCATTTCGTTCACCACCGCGCCGGATGGCAAGGTTTATCAGTTGCCCGACCAGCAGTTCGCCAACCTGTACTGGTTCCGCGCCGACTGGTTCGAGCGGCCCGAGCTCAAGGCCAGGTTCAAGGAAAAGTACGGTTACGAGCTGGGCGTGCCGGTGAACTGGTCCGCCTATGAGGACATCGCCAAATTCTTCACCGAAGACGTCAAGGAAATCGATGGCAAGCGCGTCTATGGCCACATGGACTATGGCAAGAAGGACCCTTCGCTGGGGTGGCGCTTCACCGATGCCTGGTTCTCCATGGCCGGTGGTGGCGACAAAGGGCTGCCCAATGGCTTGCCAGTGGACGAGTGGGGCATCCGCGTGGAGGATTGCCACCCGGTAGGGTCCAGCGTGACCCGCGGCGGCGACACCAATGGCCCGGCGGCCGTCTATGCCACGCAGAAGTACGTCGACTGGATGCGCGCCTATGCGCCCAAGGAAGCGCAAGGCATGACCTTCTCCGAGGCCGGCCCGGTGCCTGCGCAAGGCAACATCGCCCAGCAGATCTTCTGGTACACCGCCTTTACCGCCGACATGACCAAGCCGGGGCTGCCGGTGGTCAACGCTGACGGCACGCCGAAGTGGCGCATGGCGCCCTCGCCCAAGGGGCCATACTGGGAGGAGGGGATGAAGCTGGGCTATCAGGACACCGGCTCCTGGACCTTCTTCAAGTCCACCCCCGAGAAGCAGCGCCTGGCCGCTTGGCTATACGCCCAGTTCGTCACCTCCAAGACCGTGTCGTTGAAAAAGACCATCGTTGGCCTGACGCCGATCCGCGAGTCGGACATCAACTCCCAGGCCATGACCGACCTGGCGCCCAAGCTTGGCGGGCTGGTGGAGTTCTATCGTAGCCCGGCACGGGTGCAATGGACCCCGACCGGGACCAACGTGCCGGACTATCCTCGCCTGGCACAACTGTGGTGGAGCCATATCGCCGAAGTGGCCAGTGGCGAGAAAACGCCGCAAGAAGCGCTGGATGGCTTGGCCCGGGATCAGGACCGCATGATGGAGCGGTTGCAGCGCTCCAATGCCCAGGCCACCTGCGCGCCTAAGCTGAACCCTGAAAAAGACGCACAGTACTGGTTCGACCAGCCGGGGGCGCCAAAACCGAAACTGGCCAACGAGAAGCCCAAGGGCGAGACGGTCAGCTATGACGAGCTGCTGAAATCGTGGGAGGCGGCGCGCAAGTGACCGGCTAGGGACCCAAATGGGTTCATCGTCGGCAAGCTGCTGAATCCAAGGCAAAAAAACGGCACCTGCCAGAGGTGCCGTTTTCATTTCACGCAAGCTTACTTATGCAGCTCTTCTGCCGCATACAGCGTGTTTTCCAGCAGGCAGGCCCGGGTCATCGGCCCTACGCCGCCCGGCACCGGCGTGATCCAGCCCGCGCGGGGCAGGGCGGTCTCGTAGACCACATCGCCGACCAGCTTGCCGTCTTCCTGGCGGTTGATGCCCACGTCGATGACGATGGCGCCTTCCTTGACCCACTCACCCTTGACCAGCCCCGGCTTGCCGGCAGCCACGACCACCAGGTCGGCACGGCCGACATGACCGGCCAGGTCCTTGGTGAAGCGGTGGCAGACGGTCACGGTGCAGCCGGCCAGCAGCAGCTCCATGGCCATCGGGCGGCCAACGATGTTGGAAGCGCCGACGATCACGGCGTCCATGCCATACAGGTCCTGACCGGTGCTTTCGAGCAGGGTCATGATGCCTTTAGGGGTGCACGGGCGCAGCAGCGGAATACGCTGGGCCAGGCGACCGATGTTATACGGGTGGAAGCCATCGACGTCCTTGTCCGGACGGATGCGCTCGAGCAGCAGCGATGCATCCAGGTGTGCAGGCAGCGGCAGTTGCAGCAGGATGCCGTCCACTGCCGGGTCGTCGTTGAGGCGGTCGATCAGCTCGGTCAGGGCTTGCTGCGTGGTTTCGCTGGGCAGATCGAAGGCCTGCGAAATGAAACCGACCTCTTCGCAGTCCTTGCGCTTGTGCGAGACATAGACTTGGGAGGCGGGGTCGGTGCCGACCAGGATCACCGCCAGGCCCGGCGTGCGCAGGCCTTGCTGGCGACGCTCCTCGACACGTTGAGCGATCTGCTTGCGCAGGTTGGCGGCGATCGCCTTGCCATCGATTAGGTGTGCAGTCATAGACGCGTGATTAACCATCGAGAAAGGAACAATAAAGAGGGCGCATTCTCGCACGACACGGCCCGAGGGCAAAGGCGGGTGGTCGGGCAAATGCCCTAACCCCTTAAATAATTTAAATTTTTTATAGAAAGGTGTTGACGCTTATACGGGTCGCCTATAAGATTCGCCGCACTTGTCGGGCACAGCCTAGCACTGGTTGGCGAAGTCGGGCAGAATGAGTGGTTTTAGTATTGCTCGTTCGGTTAGGCTTTACGCTTATGCGCCCGTAGCTCAGCTGGATAGAGCATCCGCCTTCTAAGCGGATGGTCGCAGGTTCGAGTCCTGCCGGGTGCGCCATTAGGCAGCTTGGGCAAGCAAGTGAGGCAGTAAAGCGATATGGTGGGCGTAGCTCAGTTGGTAGAGCGCCGGATTGTGATTCCGGTTGTCGTGGGTTCGATTCCCATCGTCCACCCCATATTCTTCAGAGGCGCCTTGATTGTAGATCTGGCGCCTTTGTTTTAAGCGTTATGCGGACGTGGTGAAATTGGTAGACACACTGGATTTAGGTTCCAGCGGCGCAAGCTGTAAGAGTTCGAGTCTCTTCGTCCGCACCATGTTTATGTAAGGTTGTACCGTAACACCGCAATATGGTGGGCGTAGCTCAGTTGGTAGAGCGCCGGATTGTGATTCCGGTTGTCGTGGGTTCGATTCCCATCGTCCACCCCATATTTTCGAAGGCGCCTTGATTGTATGATCAGGCGCCTTTGTTGTTTCTGCGTTATGCGTACGAGCGTGTAACTATGCAGCCTCGTCGGCAAGCCGACTCCTGCAGGGGCGCGCAGTTCTTGAGGCCTGCGCAATACCTCTGACAGCCCTTGCAATCCTCTGGCGACACCCCAATAAAAGCTGATAGATTTCAGTCGGTTGAAATACCGGCTGGATTAGGCCAGCAAAGGATTAATCCAATGATTGCAAAAGAAGCCCGTCAGGCGCTGGCGCTTCAGCGCTTCGCCGAGGCCAATCCGCAACTGCTCGAGGAAATCCGTGGGCTGGATGCGCGCGAACAGGCCCAGCAGATCGAATGGGCGTTCGAGGATGCCGCCGACCAGCAGGGCATCCAGCCTTGGGAGCTGGCGCTGCAGTTGATCGCCGAAAGCCCCGAGCAACTGCAGGCCATGCGCCTGGAGACCCATCGCGAAGTGGCCCAAGCGCTGGGTATGGCTTGGGAAGAGTACTGCCAGTTCAATGAAATCGACCCTGAATAAGGGCGTTTTTGCGGGCTGTAGTTGTTTGACAAAGTATTACGGTTGCGTGCCGCCGACGGCGTTGCGCAGCCTGCATATATATAGAGGCCCGGCGATACGCCGTGCGGGCCTTGCAAGCTAATCGACCGGCGTGGTTTCCCGTCGTCCCGGGTGGGGTGACTTCTGGTGCGTGACTCACTAGAATGCTTGCCCTTGATTCTGGAGTCGGGCTAACGCCGGCTAACGTCTGTGCAACGAGGAATATCCATGCAAGTTTCTGTTGAAAACACTTCCGCTCTCGAGCGCCGCATGACCATCGCCGTTCCGGCCGAGCGCGTCGAGAACGAAGTCAACAAGCGTCTGCAGCAGACTGCCAAGCGCGCCAAGGTCGCGGGCTTCCGCCCAGGCAAAGTGCCGATGAGCGTGATCCGCCAGCGTTTCGAAGCCGATGCCCGTCAAGAGGCTTTCGGTGACCTGGTCCAGGCTTCCTTCTACGAAGCCATCGTCGAGCAGAAGCTGAACCCGGCTGGCGCGCCTGCTGTAGAGCCGAAGTCCTTCGAAAAGGGCAAGGACCTGGAGTTCGTCGCCATCTTCGAAGTGTTCCCAGAGTTCGCCGTTGCCGGCCTGGAGTCGATCAGCGTCGAGCGCCTGAGCGCCGAAGTGGCTGATGCCGACCTGGACAACATGCTGGAAGTGCTGCGCAAGCAGAACGTGCGCTTCGAGGCCGTCGAGCGCGCTGCCGAGAAAGACGACCAGGTCAACATCGACTTCGTCGGCAAGATCGACGGTGAAGCCTTCGCCGGTGGTTCGGCCAAGGGTACCCAGCTGGTACTGGGCTCCGGCCGCATGATCCCAGGCTTCGAAGACGGCCTGGTTGGCGCCAAGGCTGGCGAAGAGCGCGTTGTCAACGTGACCTTCCCTGAGGATTACCAGAACCTGGACCTGGCTGGCAAAGCTGCCGAGTTCACCATCACCGTCAACAGCGTTTCGGCACCTCAGCTGCCAGAACTGAACGAAGAGTTCTTCGCCCAGTTCGGCATCAAGGAATCGACCCTGGAAGGCTTCCGCGCCGAAGTTCGCAAGAACATGGAGCGTGAACTGCGTCAGGCGATCAAGACCAAGGTGAAGAACCAGGTCATGGACGGTCTGCTGGCCGCCAACCCGATCGAAGTGCCGAAGGCTCTGCTGGAAAATGAAGTCAACCGCCTGCGCGTCCAGGCTGTTCAGCAGTTCGGTGGCAACATCAAGCCTGAGCAGCTGCCGGCCGAGCTGTTCGAAGAGCAAGCCAAGCGCCGTGTGGTGCTGGGCCTGATCGTCGCCGAAGTGGTCAAGCAGTTCGAACTGAAGCCGGACGAAGGCAAGGTTCGCGAAATGATCGAAGAAATGGCTTCGGCTTACCAGGAGCCTGAGCAGGTCATCGCTTGGTACTACAAAAACGACCAGCAGATGAACGAGGTACGTTCGGTTGTACTGGAAGAACAAGTTGTAGATACTGTTCTGCAGAAAGCGACTGTGACCGACAAATCGGTCTCGTACGAAGAAGCCGTAAAACCAGCGCAGGCTCCTGCCGAAGCTGAGTAAGGCGGCCCTCTCGTAGGAAACCCCCACAAGCCAGCCTTCGCGCTGGCTTGTGCGTATTCAAGCCATGACTATTTGGGAGTGAGCGCAGGACATGTCCCGCAATTCTTATATTCAGCAGAGCTCTGACATCCAGGCCGCAGGCGGCCTGGTCCCGATGGTTATCGAGCAGTCCGCCCGTGGCGAACGTGCCTATGACATCTACTCGCGCCTTTTGAAGGAGCGAGTGATCTTCCTGGTCGGCCCGGTAGAGGACTACATGGCCAACCTGGTAGTGGCGCAGATGCTGTTCCTTGAGGCGGAAAACCCGGACAAGGATATCCATCTTTACATCAACTCCCCAGGCGGCTCGGTAACGGCTGGCATGTCGATCTACGACACCATGCAATTCATCAAGCCGGACGTCTCGACCATCTGCATCGGTCAAGCCTGCAGCATGGGTGCCTTCCTGTTGGCCGCCGGTGCCAAGGGCAAGCGTCACTGCCTGCCTAACTCGCGGGTGATGATTCACCAGCCGCTCGGCGGCTTCCAGGGCCAGGCGACCGATATCGAGATCCATGCCCAGGAAATCCTCAACATCAAGGCGCGTCTGAACGAGCTGCTGGCCTACCACACCGGCCAGGATCTGGAGACCATCAAGCGCGACACCGAACGTGACAATTTCATGAGCGCCTCGCGCGCGGCCGAGTACGGCCTGATCGACTCGGTATACGACAAGCGGCAACTGGCCTCCTGAACCCAGGTGCCAGAGCAGGCAGGCGCCCAAAGCGCCTACCTGCGGACTTGAAAAAGCCCGCAATTGCCTTCATCTTGTGTTGCAAGCCTACCGGATTGGATCGATCGAATGACTGACACCCGTAACGGCGAGGACAGCGGCAAATTGCTTTATTGCTCCTTCTGCGGCAAAAGCCAGCACGAAGTGCGCAAACTGATTGCCGGGCCCTCGGTATTTATCTGCGACGAGTGCGTCGACCTGTGCAACGACATCATCCGAGAGGAGGTGCAGGAAGCCCAGGCCGAAAGCAGCGCGCACAAATTGCCTTCGCCGAAAGAAATCAGCGGCATCCTGGACCAGTATGTGATTGGTCAGGAGCGCGCCAAGAAGGTGCTTTCGGTAGCGGTGTACAACCACTACAAGCGCCTGAACCAGCGTGACAAGAAAGGTGACGAGGTTGAACTCGGCAAGAGCAACATCCTGCTCATCGGGCCTACAGGCTCGGGCAAGACCCTGCTCGCCGAAACCCTGGCTCGCCTGTTGAACGTGCCGTTCACCATTGCTGACGCCACCACCCTGACCGAAGCCGGTTACGTGGGTGAGGACGTCGAGAACATCATTCAGAAACTGCTGCAGAAGTGCGACTACGATGTGGAAAAGGCCCAGATGGGCATTGTTTACATCGACGAGATCGACAAGATTTCGCGCAAGTCGGACAACCCGTCGATCACCCGTGACGTTTCGGGTGAAGGCGTGCAGCAGGCACTGCTCAAGCTGATCGAAGGCACCGTTGCTTCCGTTCCGCCGCAAGGGGGGCGCAAGCACCCGCAACAGGAATTCCTGCAGGTGGATACCCGCAACATCCTGTTCATTTGCGGTGGCGCCTTCTCAGGCCTGGAAAAGGTCATCCAGAACCGCTCCACCAAGGGTGGCATCGGTTTTGGCGCTGAAGTACGCAGCAAGGAAGAGGGCAAGAAGGTTGGCGAGTCGCTGCGTGAAGTCGAGCCGGATGACCTGGTCAAGTTTGGCCTGATCCCCGAGTTCGTCGGCCGTCTGCCGGTTCTGGCAACCCTCGACGAGCTGGACGAGGCTGCGCTGATGCAGATCCTCACTGAGCCGAAGAACGCCCTGACCAAGCAGTACGCCAGGCTGTTCGAGATGGAAAGCGTTGACCTTGAGTTCCGCAGTGATGCGCTCAAGGCCGTCGCACGCAAGGCCCTGGAGCGCAAGACTGGCGCCCGCGGCCTGCGTTCGATCCTCGAGGGCGTTCTGCTCGACACCATGTATGAAATTCCTTCGCAGAAGGAAGTCAGCAAAGTGGTGATCGACGAGAGCGTCATCGAAGGCACTTCGCAGCCGTTGCTGATCTACGAGAACAGCGAGCCGCAAGCCAAGGCCGCACCCGACGCCTGAGTCGGTCAGGTGGCAGCAAGCAAGAAAGGGGCCCATGCGGGCCCCTTTCTGCTTTTCCTGTGCAAGCGCTTGTAATTTCCCAGGCGTGCCCCCACATTAGGTCCAAGCATCATTTTCACCGGTTTCCGGCCATAAGGCCGCTGTAGAGGCGAAATCATGAAGACCACCCTCGACTTGCCTCTTTTGCCATTGCGCGATGTCGTTGTTTATCCGCACATGGTCATCCCACTGTTCGTGGGGCGTGAGAAGTCCATCGAGGCCCTTGAGGCTGCGATGACTGGCGAGAAGCAGATCCTTCTGCTGGCCCAGAAGAACCCCGCCGACGATGATCCGGGCGAAGACGCCCTGTATCGCGTCGGTACCGTCGCTACCGTGCTGCAACTGCTGAAGCTGCCTGATGGCACCGTCAAGGTGCTGGTCGAGGGCGAGCAGCGGGGTGCAGTCGAGCGCTTTACCGAAGTTGAAGGGCACATCCGTGCCGAAGTTTCCCTGATCGACGAAACCGACGCCGCCGAGCGCGAGTCGGAAGTCTTTGTGCGCACGCTGCTGTCGCAGTTCGAGCAGTACGTGCAGTTGGGCAAGAAAGTCCCTGCCGAAGTGCTGTCGTCGCTGAACAGCATCGAGGAGCCTGGGCGCCTGGTCGATACCATGGCCGCACACATGGCCCTGAAGATCGAGCAGAAGCAGGAAATTCTCGAGATCGTCGATCTGTCCACCCGTGTCGAGCATGTGCTTGCGATGCTGGATGCTGAAATCGACCTGCTGCAGGTCGAGAAGCGTATCCGTGGCCGGGTCAAGAAACAGATGGAGCGCAGCCAGCGCGAGTACTACCTGAATGAGCAGATGAAGGCCATTCAGAAAGAGCTCGGCGATGGCGACGAAGGCCACAACGAAGTCGAAGAGCTGAAAAAGCGCATTGAAGCCGCTGGCCTGCCGAAAGATGCCCTGGCCAAGGCTCAGGCGGAGCTTAACAAACTCAAGCAGATGTCGCCGATGTCGGCCGAGGCCACCGTGGTGCGGACCTACCTCGACTGGCTCGTGCAGGTGCCGTGGAAGGCCCAGAGCAAGGTTCGACTGGACCTGTCCAAGGCTGAGGAAATTCTCGATGCGGACCATTATGGCCTTGAAGAGGTCAAGGAACGCATCCTCGAATACCTCGCCGTGCAGAAGCGCGTGAAGAAAATTCGCGGCCCGGTGCTGTGCCTGGTTGGCCCGCCAGGCGTGGGCAAGACCTCGCTGGCCGAGTCGATCGCCGCTGCGACCAACCGCAAGTTCGTGCGCATGGCCTTGGGTGGCGTGCGTGACGAGGCCGAGATTCGCGGCCACCGTCGGACATACATCGGTTCGATGCCAGGCCGCTTGATCCAGAAGATGACCAAGGTGGGTGTGCGCAACCCGCTGTTCCTGCTCGACGAGATCGACAAGATGGGCAGCGACATGCGTGGCGACCCGGCCTCGGCGCTGCTGGAAGTGCTCGACCCTGAGCAGAACCACAACTTCAACGACCACTATCTGGAGGTCGATTACGACCTCTCTGACGTGATGTTCCTGTGCACCTCGAACTCGATGAACATCCCGCCGGCGCTGCTTGACCGCATGGAAGTCATTCGCCTGCCGGGTTACACCGAGGACGAGAAGATCAACATCGCGGTCAAATACCTGACACCCAAGCAGGTCAAGGCCAACGGTTTGAAGAAGGAAGAGCTCGAGATCGACACCTCGGCGATCCGCGACATCATCCGTTACTACACCCGCGAAGCCGGCGTACGTGGCCTTGAGCGGCAAATTGCCAAGGTTTGCCGCAAGGTCGTCAAGGAACATACCGGCCAGAAGCAGGTCAAGGTCAAGGTCACCAGTGAGCAGCTCGAGCACCTGTTGGGTGTGCGCAAGTTCCGCTACGGCCTGGCCGAGCAGCAGGACCAGATCGGCCAGGTGACCGGCCTTGCCTGGACCCAGGTGGGTGGCGAATTGCTGACCATCGAGTCGGTGGTCATCCCTGGCAAGGGCCAGCTGATCAAGACCGGTTCGCTCGGCGACGTCATGGTCGAGTCGATCACCGCAGCGCAAACCGTAGTCCGCAGCCGCGCCCGCAGCCTGGGGATTGCCGCCGACTTCCATGAGAAGCACGACGTGCACATCCACATGCCCGAGGGTGCTACGCCCAAGGATGGCCCGAGCGCTGGTATCGGCATGTGCACCGCGCTGGTGTCGGCGCTGACGCAGATTCCAGTGCGTGCAGATGTTGCCATGACCGGTGAAATCACCTTGCGTGGGCAGGTATTGGCCATTGGCGGGTTGAAGGAAAAACTGCTGGCGGCACACCGTGGCGGGATCAAGACGGTGATCATTCCAGAGGAGAATGTTCGCGATCTGAAGGAGATTCCGGAAAATATCAAACAGGATCTGCAGATCAAACCGGTCAAATGGATTGACGAAGTCCTGCAAATTGCGCTGCAATACGCCCCGGAGCCCTTGCCAGATGTGGCTCCTGAGATTGTCGCGAAAGATGAAAAGCGCGACGGCGATGCTAAGGAACGAATTAGCACGCATTAGTAGTTTTTGGCTGGGGGGCTTTCCTTGACAGTATTTTCGGGGCCTTGCTATAAAGCGGCACGCTATTGTCACCAGGCCACCCAGCGCACGTTTCATAAGCTTTTCATTACATACTTAGAAACAAACTCAATAGAGAAATAAGGGGACTTAGAGTGAACAAGTCGGAACTGATTGACGCTATCGCCGCATCTGCTGACATCCCGAAAGCTGTAGCCGGCCGCGCGCTGGATGCAGTAATTGACTCCGTGACTGGTGCCCTGAAAGCAGGCGACGACGTCGTTCTGGTTGGCTTCGGTACCTTCTCGGTCAAAGAGCGCGCAGAGCGCGATGGCCGTAACCCGCAAACTGGCAAGACCATCAAGATCGCTGCTGCCAAGGTTCCAGGCTTCAAGGCTGGCAAAGGCCTGAAAGACGCCGTCAACTAAGTCGTCTCTTTCAGCCGGACCCGGCCTGGCCAGGTCCGAGCACGCTGAAGGCGGGTCGCAAACGTTCCCGCCTGACACGTTTGCTAAGAAAAGGCGCATCCTCGGATGCGCCTTTCTTTTATCAGGATTCTACCCACGCTCCGCGGTTGTCGACGCAGTGGTACAGCCGTTTCTGGGGGACGCATGCTGCAAAATATCAGGGACAATTCACAAGGTTGGATTGCCAAGACCATCATCGGCCTCATCGTCGTGCTGATGGCGTTGACGGGCTTCGAGGCCATTTTCCAGGCCGCCAGCCATAGTCAGGACGCCGCCAAGGTGAACGGCCAGACCATCAGCCAGAACGAGCTGAGCCAGGCGGCCGACATGCAGCGCCGCCAGCTGATGCAACAGCTGGGCAAGGATTTCGACCCGGCACTGCTGGACGAGAAATTGCTGCGCGATGCCGCGCTCAAAGGGCTTATCGAACGCAAGCTGCTACTGCAGGGTGCCGAAGATGCCAAGTTCGCCTTCAGTGAGGCCGCGCTGGATCAAGTGATCCTGCAGACGCCGGAATTCCAGGTTGATGGCAAGTTCAACGCTGACCGTTTCGATCAGGTCATCCGCCAGATGGGCTATGGCCGCTTGCAGTTCCGCCAGATGCTCGCCGAAGAAATGCTGATCGGCCAGGTACGCACGGGTATTGCCGGCAGCAGCTTCGTGACCGACCAGCAGGTCGACGCCTTCGCTCGCCTGGAAAACCAGACCCGCGACTTCGCTTCGTTGACCTTCAAGGCCAACCCGGCTGCGGTCAAGGTCAGCGATGACGAGGTCAAGGCCCATTATGAACAGCACGCCAAGGAGTTCATGACGCCGGATCAAGTGGTCATCGACTATGTCGAGCTGAAGAAGTCGGCATTCTTCGATCAGGTGAAGGTTACCGACGACGAGCTCAAGGCCCAGTACGAGAAGGAAATCGCCAACCTGGCCGAACAGCGCCACGCTGCGCACATCCTTGTCGAGGTCAATGACAAGGTCACCGATGCCCAGGCCAAGGCCCGCATCGAAGAGGTCGAGCAACGCCTGGCCAAAGGTGAAGACTTCGCCAAACTGGCCAAGGAGTTCTCCCAGGACCCGGGTTCGGCCAACAGTGGTGGCGACCTTGGCTTCGCCGGCCCGGGTGTGTATGACCCGGTCTTCGAGGACGCGCTGTACAAGCTCGACGATGGCCAGGTGTCTGCACCGGTGCGTACCCAGTTCGGTTATCACCTGATCAAGCTGCTGGGCAAGCAGGCGCCGGAAGTCCCGAGTTTTGCCAGCCTGAAGGACAAGCTCACGCGAGACCTGAAGACTCCGCTGGTCGAGCAGCGCTATGTCGATGCCAGCAAGCAGTTGCAGGATGCTGCCTACGAGGCTGCCGACCTGGCCCAGCCCGCCCAGGACCTGAACCTCAAGGTGCATACGTCGGCGCCATTCGGCCGTGAGGGCGGTGAAGGCATCACGGCCAACCGTGCCGTGGTCCAGGCTGCGTTTTCCGAGGAAGTGCTGGAGGAGGCTGCCAACAGCACCGCCATCGAGCTGGACCCGGAAACCACGGTGGTATTGCGCGTCAAGGAGCACCGCAAGCCGGAGCAGATGCCGCTCGAAGCCGTGGCCAAGAAAATCAGCGAACACCTGGCCAAGGAGAAGGCAACCGCCGAGCTCAAGGCCAAGGCGGACAAGCTGATCGCCGGCCTGCGTGACGGCTCGGTCGCTACCGATACTGCCCAGGAAGGCCAGAGCTGGAAGGCCTACGAAGCAGTCACCCGCAGCCAGGACGGTATCGACCCGGCCGAGTTGCAGGCACTGTTCCGCCTGGCCAAGCCGCAAGCCAAGGGCAAGCCGGTATATGGCAGCGTGGTTCTGGCCGATGGCAGCCTGGTCGTGCTGCAGCTCAAAGGTGTCAACGAAGGTGCCGCCGCCAGCGCTGAAGAGAAGCAGCAGATCCGCCGCTATCTCGCTTCGCGTGCGGGCCAGCAGGACTTTGCGGCATACCGCAAGCAGCTCGAAGGCAGTGCGGACATCACTCGCTACTGAGTGACTGTCTGGTAATGAAACAGGCCGCATGATGCGGCCTGTTTCGTTTCTGTGGCACGGGCGTAAGCGCCGGGTTCGCCTCAGCGCTTTTCCCCCTCATAGTTATCCAGCGTATCCCGCGCAATCTCCCGGCCCAAGGCAATCAGCTCCGGCGCCTTGTAGAACTCGAAGAAGCGGCATACCCGCTTGGGCACGTTGATCAGCACGTCCGGTGGATACCCCGCGATCTTGTATTGCGCCAACGACGTCTGCATCACCTCGAAACTCTGGTTGATCAGGTCCAGCAGCGAAGCTGGCCCCACGTTGTCGACGATGATCGACCCTGTGGCTGATTTTGGGGCGCCCTCGCTCTGCGGTGCCGCCGCCGGTTGCTGCGCTTCGGGGTCGGCCGCATCGGTCAGCCAGGGGTTGGGTGGAATCAGGCCCTCGCCGGTGATCTCCTGCTCGATGCGCATCAGTTCCTCGACGGGCTTGCGCCGAAACGGCATGCGCGACCCCAGCGAATTGATCAGCGCGTCAAAGCGCATCCTGAATGCTGCCGGCCGCTCGATGACAGGCAACTGGTATTGCTTCTGGTTGGTGGAGTTGAGGTTCACCGCAATGATCATGTCGCAGTGGCTGGACACCACCGGCACGATCGGTAGCGGGTTGAGGATGCCGCCGTCGACCAGCATGCGGTTGCCTTGCATTACTGGCGTGAACAGGCTTGGAATTGCCGCCGAAGCGCGCATTGCCTGGTGCAGGCAGCCTTCCTGGAACCAGATCTCCTGCTGGTGGGTCAGGTCGGTGGCCACTGCCGTGTAGGGGATGCGTAATTGCTCGATATTGATTTCGCCAACGATCTTGCGGATTTGCCCAAACACCTTGTCGCCGCGAATGGCACCAAGGCGGAAGCTGACATCGACCAGACGCAGTACGTCCAGGTAATCCAGGCTTTCGATCCAGTTGCGGTATTCATCGAGTTTGCCCGCCGCGTATATGCCCCCGACCACCGCGCCCATCGAGCAACCGGCAATGCAGGCGATCTCGTAGCCGCGCCGTTCGATTTCCTCGATCACGCCGATATGGGCGTAGCCCCGAGCGCCCCCCGATCCCAATACCAGTGCTACACGTTTGCTCATGATCATCCCCGGCTTTTGCATCCATGGTCCTACAATGCACCGAGCGTTGCCTGTGCTTCAATGTAGACTCTAGGCAAAACGTGCCGGGCGCGGCACTTTTCAGGTGCCCACGCGTCGAACAGCCACTCTATTTGAACCTCTGAGGTATTACCGATGAAAGCCTGGATCTGCCTTCCTCTGATTGCCCTGGCCCTTGCCGGCTGTGCGGGCAAGACGGCTTACCGTGACAGCTGCGCGTCGCAGCTCGATGCCGCCTGGAAGGAGCTTGACCTGGCCAAGGCTGAAGGCTTTGCCGGTACTGTCAGCTATTCCAAGGCTTTGTCGCTTTTGACCGGGGCCAAGACCCAGCAGCAGTTCGAAGGCTTCGAAGGTTGCACCAATAAAGCCGAAAAGGCGCGTTTCTACATTCGTGAGTCGCGCGCCGGGCGCTGACCGAGGAGCGCTGTATGTCCAGCATGCTCGACCATGTGGTTGCCCAGGTAGTGGCCTTGCAGGTGCGCCTGCTGGCTTGTCGCGAGCGCCTCGCTGCCGATACCGACAGCGAAGCCTTGCACGATCTGCGCATAGGCCTGAGGCGTTTGCGCAGCCTGTTGCGACCGCTGAGGGGCTTGCCGGGGGTCGAGCAGTTGGAGGACGCTGCGAAAGCCCTTGGTACCTTGACCACACCGCTACGTGACCGTGAGGTACTGGCGGCCGAGTTGATCAAGCGCGGCGTTGCCCAAGCGGGGCAGCGGCGTCTGCAAGGGCGCACTGCTACCTTTGCCGGCGTGGCCACCAGCCCGCAACTGAGCCGGGTACTGGCAATCCTCGATGCCTTCCCGCTATTTCTGCGCGCAGCGGGCCGTGAAGGGTTGGCCAAGTCACTGCGCAAGCGTGTCGACAAACGCCTGGTCAAGCAATGGCGCAAGCTGCAGGAAGCCTTGCAGGACCCGGCCCACGACCGCCACCGCCTGCGCCTGTTGATCAAACGTGTGCGCTATGGCGACCAGGCCTATCCGCAACTCGATCATGCCGGCAAGCCGCTGCAGCGCATGCTAAAACAAGCCCAGGGCGATTTGGGTAACTGGCATGATCGCTTGCAATGGCTGTTGCAGGCTCAATCGCATGCGGATCTCGCGCCCTGCAAGGTCGATTGGGAGCAGGAGCTGGATGACGCCGAACGCCAGTCCGACGTGACACTGGATGCCTTGCAGGCAGCGCTGCAGCGGCGCAAGCCCGGCAAATGACCGATATGCGGGCTGTTCGACGCAAGGTTGCTCGCTAGTATTGGCTGACACCTTTCGCTGCTGCAGGAGCCGGCCCATGAATTTCAACCAACTGCTCGACGCCGTGCGAGCACACCCCGACGGCGTCAGTGTTCCGCCCAACTGGGCCCAAGGGCGTGCCGCATTCGGTGGCCTGATGGCCGCGATGGTGTATGAGGCCATGCGCCTGAAGCTCGCCGATAGCCGCCCGGTGCGTTCCCTGGCCATCAGTTTCGTCGCCCCCGCCGCTCCCGACGTGCCAACCCGTTTTGAAGTCGAAGTGCTGCGCGAGGGCAAAGCCGTCAGCACCCTGCTTGGTCGAGCGATTCAGGATGGCCAAGTGGTGACCTTGGTACAGGGCAATTTCGGCGCCGGGCGGGCATCGGTGGTGAATGTTCCTGCAGTGCCGGCCATGGAGATGAAGGCGCTTGAGGATGCCGCTCCTGAGCTTCCTTACATCAAAGGCGTCACACCTGAGTTCATGCGCCATGTTGCCCTGCGCTGGGCGGTTGGTGGGTTGCCGTTCAGTGGCAATCAGTCACGGCACATGGGCGGCTGGGTGCGCTTGCGGGATGTTGCCCAGGAGCAGGTCAACGAGGCCCACCTGTTAGCGCTGGTCGATGCCTGGCCGCCCAGCCTCATGCCTTACCTGAAGCAGCCCGCAGCAGGCAGTACGCTGACCTGGACCATCGAATTCATCCAGCCGGTAGCCAGGCTGTCGACGTTGGACTGGTGCCGCTACTGCGTCGAGACGGAACACGCCCGCGATGGTTACGGGCATGCCGCAGCTGCCCTGTGGACGGCTGAAGGTGAGTTGCTGGCATTGAGCCGGCAGACGGTCACAGTGTTCGCTTGAGATTCAACGCCGATGTTTGTGCCGTTCGCGCCAGGCGCGCCACCAGGCACCACTGAGCACAAAACGGGGGAAGGTGATGAATTGCTCGGTCAGCAGGCGCTGCACGGCGTCCTTGCGGTTGGCGAACGGTTCTGGCTGCTCGGCCTCCAGGCGGTGGCCCTGACGCTGCAGGCCCAGGCCGGCGATCAGGGAAATGATGCCGACAGCAATCTGGCCAAGGTCCAGGGCGAACAAGCCTGACAGCACCAGTAGAGCGCCAAGGATGAACAGCGGCACGGCAATCAGGTGCAGCACCAGGTTGGTCGGGTGGCGGTGGTTGTGGTGATAGCCGCGCCATTGCCAGGCGGGCAAGTTGGGCAGTCGTTTGCTCATGGGCAGTTCCTCGCGGTCATGCCCAAAGCTTAGTGCGGCCCTGTGTTCACAGCCAATCGAGGCTGGCTATGGTGACTATAGTTTGAGCTGGCCGATGGCCTTGTTCAGCTCGCCGGCCAGGGTCGCCAGTTCGCTGCTGGTGGTGGCCGAATCGACAGTCTGCTGCACGGTTTCCTCCGTGACGTCACGGATGCTGACTACTGCCCGGTTCATTTCTTCCGCCACCTGGCTCTGCTGCTCGGCGGCGACGGCTATCTGGGTGTTGCTCTCGCGCATCTGCGCCACGGCGCCGGTAATTTCGGCGAGCGCTGCGCCGGCTTCCTTGGCCTGGCGCACGCAGTCGTCAGCTTTGTAAGAGCTTTCCTGCATGAACTCCACCGCATCGCGGGTACCGGCCTGCAGGTCTGCCACCATGCCGGTGATCTCGTCGGTGGAGGTTTGCACGCGTTTGGCCAGGCTGCGCACTTCATCGGCGACCACCGCAAAGCCACGGCCCATTTCGCCGGCGCGCGCTGCTTCGATGGCGGCATTGAGCGCCAGCAGGTTGGTCTGTTCGGCAATACTGTGGATGACGTTGACCACGCCATTGATCTTCTGGCTGTCCTCGGCCAGTTGGCGGATCATTTCGGCGGTCTGCTGCACACCGCTGGATAGCCCGGCAATCGAATCCTGCACCCGGTTGACCACATTCTTGCCGCTACCAGCGAGGGTGTCGGCGGTCTGCGACAGGTCGCGGGTGGCACCGGCATGCTGGGCGATATGGTGCACGGTGGCGGACATCTCGTTGATCGCCGTGGCTGCCTGGTCGGTCTCGCTTTGCTGGCCGAGCATGCCGTGGCGAACTTCGTTCATGCTCGTGGCCAGGCGCGCGGCGCCCGAATCGAGTTGCGCGGCTGTGCGTGCCACGGTGCTGACCACGCGGTGGTAGGTCGACTGCATGGCGTTGAACGCGCCTGCCATCTGGCCCACTTCGTCTCCGCAAGCCAGAGGCACGCGGGCCGACAGGTCACCGGTTTTTTCCACGTGCAGCATGACGTCCTTGAGGGTGTTGAGTTGGCTCAGCAGGAAGCGGATCAAAAGTTGCGAGGCGCAGAGCATGGCCAGCATCAGGATCAGCACACAAACCGCGTAGTTGGCAAAACGCTCGAAGAACACCTGGCGCACGCTCGGTGCCTGGGCCAGTACCGCCACCTGCTCGTCGCCATGGCGCAGTACCTGAGCACCCCGCAGCGGGTTGTTACCGAAGAGCCAGGCGGCCGGGAGTGCTACCCAGCCTTGTGCATTACGCAGTGCATCCAGGCTTTGGCCGGCAAAGGTCGGGGTTTGGCCGGGTTGCCAGGTGATCACGTTGGCCTGGCGGGGCAGGGCAAGCCCTTGCGGCCAGGCGGCCAGCAGCTGTGCCTGGGATTGCGCCTGGATCTGCACAGCTTCGGCGCGGGCTCGCTGCTCCAGGTGCACGGCATAAAGCACCAGCATCAAGGTGGTGACAAAGGCCACTGCGTTGACGGCCCAGAACTTGTACTTCAGGGAAATATTGCTAAGCCAGGCACCCATGGGTAGGTCTTCTCTGAGTTGAGCGGAAACATTATTGGCAAGGTGCCATCATTGTGCCCGCTCACGCCTGGGAGGTTTTGACGTGTATCAACAAACCGTTTATGCCCGATCAAGCTCAGGTCAGCTGGAAAAATGCCCGAGCCGTTGCAGTGGTGTGCGCCGCGGTATCTTCAACACGTTCACCCCGGTGCAACGCTACCTCCCGCAGCACCTCTGGCAAAAAAGCCGGCTCGTTGCGCCCGCTCTTCGGTTTCGGTCGCAGACTGCGCGGCAGCAGATACGGGGCATCACTCTCCAGCATCAGGCGCCCTTGTGGGATATTGCCCACCAGCGGATGCAGGTGCGTGCCGCGGCGTTCGTCACAAATCCACCCGGTGATGCCGATGTGCAGGTCCATGTCCAGGTAGGCGAACAGTGCGTCGCGCTCGCCGGTGAAGCAATGCACCACGGCGGCTGGCAGGTGGTCGCGGTAGTCCTTCACAATCGCCAGCAAGCGCTCGCTGGCATCACGCTCATGCAGGAACACAGGCAGGCGCAACTCGGCGGCCAGCGCCAATTGAGCTTCCAAGGCTTTTTCCTGGAGTGGGCGAGGGGAGAAGTCGCGGTTGAAGTCCAGCCCGCATTCGCCTACGGCGCGCACACGCGCTTCATTCAGTAACTGGCGCAGTCGTTGGTCGCTGTTGGCGTCCCACGCTTTGGCGTCGTGCGGGTGTACGCCGGCTGTGGCGAACAGGTGCTCGCTTGCGGGGTCCAGCTGCTGGCACAGCTCTAGCGCCTGCTCGCTGACCGCGAGGCTGGTGCCGGTAAGGATCATCTGCACTACGCCGGCTTCGATGGCGCGCTCGACGATGGCGGCCTGCTGGTTGTGGAAACTGCTATTGGTCAGGTTGACGCCGATATCGATCAGTTGCATGGTGCTACCTCGTGCCGCGGGACGGCCAGCATAGCAAAAAGCGCGATTTCCGGGAAAAAGCCAAGAACTTCAGGCTTTTGCGATGGTCTTTTGCCGTCATTTATCACGAGTTGCTCGCACACATGGATGCTGCCCACCGACCTCGGATACGTCTTCGCATGCTGCGATACCTGCTCGCCCTGCTGCTGGCGCTTGGCCTGATGAGCGTCGGTCCCGCCTACGCACGCCTGCCGGGGCCGCAGCAGAACGTGCCGGTGAGCAAGGCCCGTGACCTTGAACAGATCCGCAGCAGCAAGGTGCTGCGGGTACTGGTCAACCAAAGCCGCAACAGTTCCGGTGAGGTCAAGGGCGAGCCCGTCGGCATCGAGTACTACCGCTTGCGTGCGCTTGAGCATTACCTCAACGCCCGGGCCGGCGACGGGCAACAGGTGCGGCTCAAACTCATCCCCAGAGCCAAAGAGCAACTACTCGGGGCCCTGCAGCGCGGTGAGGGCGACCTTGCCGCCCCGGGCGAATTGCTCGACCCGAGCCTGGTCGGTGGCGTGAACAGCAGTGCTCCGGTCCTGGACCAGGTGCCGTTGTGGCTGGTCGGGCGCAAGGGCGAGCGCAGTTTCACCCGCGTCGAGCAGTTGTCCGGGCGCACCGTGGCGTTGACCAGTGCCAGTGCCGCCGGCGCGCTGATCCAGCAGATCAACCAGCACCTGGCGCTGCGCAAGCGCCCGCCCGTCAAGATCGAGTGGGTCGATTCGACCCTGGCGGTGGAGGACGTGCTGGAGATGGTCCAGGCCGGCATCTATCACCTGACCGTGGTGGAGCGGCCGATCGCGCTGCGCTGGGCCCGGGTAATGCCACGCCTGCGCCTGGATAGCCGACTGCAACTGGGCCCGCCGCAAGCCATGCGCTGGTATGTGCGCCGAGATGCGACGCTGCTGCAGGCCACGGTCGATCGTTTTCTGCAGGGCTACCGCGCGCCGGAGAACCAGGACGCTGCCTTCGAGCGCATCTACCGGCGCCAGTACCGCGTGCACAACCCGCTTGCGCGCAAGGACCGTCAGCGCCTGGCTTCTGTGCGCGCGGTGCTGCAGAAACATGGCCAGGCGCAACAGATCGACTGGCTGAACCTTGCTGCGTTGGCCTTCAAGGAGTCGACCCTCAACCCGGCGGCGCGCGGCAGTGGCGGGGCGCATGGCCTGATGCAGATCACTCCTGCAGCTGCCCAACGGGTCGGGGTCAGCAATACCGCAACGGTGGATGGCAATGTCCAGGCCAGCGCCCGTTACCTGGCGTTGATCCGCCGCAAGTTCTTTGCCAGCCCGAAGATCAACGAGCGTGAGCGCATGGCCTTTGTGCTGGCCGCCTACAACCTTGGGCCCGAGCGGGTCCAGGCCATGCGTGTCGAGGCTCGCAAGCGTGGCCTCAATGGCAATCAATGGTTCTTTCAGACTGAACGGGTCGCGATGGAGCAGGTGGGCATGGGGCCGGTGAACTTCGTCAACAGCGTGAACAAGTACTTCCTGGCGTTCAACCGTGAGCGTGCGGTGCTGGAGCGGAGGGGGAATCGCTGATAAATCGATTTATTTGATTGGTATGCTGGGTTTTTTGCGATTTATATATCTCTCATGTCGATTATTATGGCGCCCATCCCAACACAACATCCCAGCTTTCAAGGAAGTCACCCAATGAACAACGCAATCATTAAACTGCTCTCCACCCACGCTGGCCTGGGCCTGAGCGTGGTTCGCATCCTGGTCGGCATCATCTTCATGGCGCACGGTGCGCAGAAACTCTTCGGCCTGTTCGGCGGCTACGGGTTGGAGGGCACCGGCCAGTGGATGGAGAGCATCGGCCTGGCCCCCGGCTACCTGATGGCCCTGCTGTCCGGCAGCGCCGAGTTCTTCGGCGGCCTGGCCCTGGTGATCGGCCTGCTGGCTCGCCCGGCGGCGCTGGCACTGAGCGTAACCCTGGTGGTGGCAATTTTCTCGGTACACATCGGTAACGGCCTGTTCATGTCCAACAATGGCTATGAGTTCGCCCTGGCGTTGCTGGCGGGTACCGTCGCGGTACTGATCGAAGGCGCTGGTCGCTTCTCCGTAGACCGATTGATCGCCCGCTGACAGCTCATGCTGCAGGCCTCAAGTTGATGACTTTCAGCTTGGGGCTTGCAGCTTGCCGCGTGTAGCTCTAGCATACCGCTTGCGCCGATTTAAACAGCTACTTGCGGGGCGCAGGAAAACCCAGCCCCGGGTCATCCGAAATACCGCTAAAGCGCTGGTTCGGTGACGCCTCCCACCGCTGCCCAGCGGGATTTGCGAGGCGGAGAAACACTCCATGAGTTGCCCACGTACCAGTGTCTGCTTGAGCCCACTGCCTGCCAGCCAGGCCACCCGCACACCGCGCATTCTGCTCGGTGGCCAGCATCAGCCTACTCTTTTGCGTCATCTCGAAGGCTTGTCCCGTCGCAAAGGCCAGGCCCGCGCCTTCCTCATCCAGTTTGCCGAAACCGCGTGCCGGCTGGAGCAGTTTGGCAACGACCGCTTCGATCTGGCGGTGATCCAGGCACCTGCCGCGCAAGACGCTGCCGAAGTGATCGGCCACCTCACCCGCATCGCACGCCAGGGCCTGATTACCCGACGCTGAGGAACCCGCTGTTGAGTACCAATATCATCACGACAGAAGGCCATGAAGCTCTGAAGAAAGAGCTGGACCATCTGTGGCGGGTGTATCGCCCGGAAATCACCCAGAAGGTGGCTTGGGCTGCCTCGCTGGGGGATCGCAGCGAGAATGCCGACTACCAGTACAACAAGAAGTTGCTGCGTGAGATCGACCGTCGGGTCCGATACCTGCGCAAGCGCCTCGAAGACGTCAAGGTGGTTGCCTATTCGCCGCAGCAGGAGGGCAAGGTCTTCTTCGGTGCCTGGGTGGAGATCGAAAACGATGACGGCGAAGCCCTGAAGTTTCGCATCGTCGGGTACGACGAGATCTATGGACGCAATGACTATATCTCGATCGATTCGCCCATGGCGCGGGCCCTGCTCAAGAAAGAGGAGGGTGATGAGGTGCTGGTGCATACACCTACTGGCGAAGCGACCTGGTATGTAAGCAGCATAAGTTACGAGCAGTAAGCGTTCAGCTGCAAGCCGAGGCGTATCTGCTCATGCTTGCAGCTTGCAGCTTAAGGCTATCCCTCCCGCAGCACCGCCAACGGGCTGGCATTAAGCGCCCGCCGAGTCCCCAACACACCAGCCCCTCCTACCAGTAGCGCGCCCGCTAGCGGCAGTATCAGCAGCCACGGATGCGGGCCCCACTGCAGGTCGAACGCATAGCGGTAAAGCACCAGGGTAATCAACTCACAGCCTAGCGCTGCCAGGGCGCCACTGGCCGCACCCAGCAGCCCGAACTCGATACGCCGCGCTTTCACCAGCAACGGTCGAGCAGCGCCAAGCGCGCGCAGCAATGCGCCTTGGCGAATGCGTTCATCCAGCGTTGCCTGCAAACCTGCGAACAGCACGGCCAACCCCGCTGCCAGGACGAACAGCAATACATATTCCACCGCCAGGGTAACCTGGGCGAGGATGCTGCGCAGCTGCTCCAGCAAGGCATCGACTTGCAGGATGGTCACCGCCGGGAACGCCCGCGACAGGGCCACCACATCCAGGTCATGACCCGGCGCGAGGTAGAAGCTGGTCAGGTAGGTGGTCGGCAGCCCCTGCAGGGTGCCGGGCTGGAAAATCATGTAGAAGTTCGGCTGGAAGCTGTCCCAGTGCACGCTGCGCAAGCTGCTCACTCGCGCCTGGCGTTGTTCGCCGCCAATGTCGAAGGTCAGCAGGTCGCCCAGTTGCACCTTCAGGCTGGCGGCAAGTTCCGCCTCGACCGAAACGCCGGGGATTTCATCACCAGCCGGTAGCGCCCGCCACCAGTTGCCGGCGGTCAAGGCATTGCCTGCGGGCAGGTCGGCGGCCCAAGTCAAGCTGAGGTCGCGCTGAACGGCGCGCTCGCCGGCGGAATCCTTGCTGACGATCTGTTGCACGGGTTGCTCGTTGATCTGGATCAGCCGGCCAGGCGTCACCGGGTACAGCGGTGCGGAGGCTGCGTTCACCTCGTGCAGGCGCTGGGCGAAAGGCTCACGGTCGTCGGGCAGGATGTTCAGGGCGAAATGGTTGGGTGCGTCCTTGGGCAGTTGTGCCTGCCAGGTGTCGAGCAGCTCGGCGCGCAGCAAGGCGACCAGGGCCATGGCCAGCAGGATCAGGCCAAACGCCAGTGCCTGGCCCGCGGCAGCCATGGGGTGGCGCAGCAACTGGCCCAAGCCCAGGCGCCAGGGCAGCGGGGCGCCTGCCAGCAGTTGCCGCAGGCTACGTAGCCCAAGCAGCAGCAGGCCGCCCAGTGCCAGCGCGGCAAGCAACCCGCCGCCTAGCAGGGCGAAGGTCAGCAGCAGGTCGAGGCTCAGGCGCCACATGATCAGGCCCAGGGCGAACAGGGCGGCGCCGTAGACCAGCCAGCTGCTGGGTGGCACGGGCAGCAGGTCGCGGCGCAGTACACGCAGTGGCGGCACCTTGCCCAGGGCGGCGAGCGGGGGCAGGGCGAAACCGGCCAGTGCGACCAGCCCGGTGGCGATGCCGGCCAATGCCGGGAGGATGCCGCCAGGCGGCACCACGCTCGGCAGCAGGCCGTGCAACAGGTGGAACAGGCCCAGTTGCGCCAGCCAGCCGAGCAGGGCACCGACCAGCGCGGCCAGCAGGCCGAGCATGGCCAGTTGCAGGCAGTACAGGCCCAGCGCTTGGTGGCGGGACAGCCCCAGGCAGCGCAACAGTGCGCTGGCGTCCAGGCGCCGCGCCGCATAGCGGCTGGCCGACAGTGCCACGGCGACGCCTGCCAGCAGCACCGCTACCAGGCTGGCCATGTTCAGGTAGCGTTCGGCCTTGCCCAGGGCACCCCCGATCTGCCGGTTGCCATCGCGGGTGTCGAGCAGGCGCTGGTTCGCCGCCAGGTTCTTCTCCAGCCCCTGGCGGTACTGCGCCAGGGCCTGTGCATCGCCGCGCCACAGCTCACGGTAGCTGACCCGGCTGCCGGGCTGAATGACCCCTGTGGCCTCCAGGTCGGCGAGGTTCATCATCACCCGCGGGGTGAGGCTATAGAAGTTGTTGGCACGGTCCGGTTCGTAGGTCAGTACGCGGCTCATGCGCAGGGTCTTCATGCCGACGTCGATGCTGTCGCCGATGCTCAGGCCAAGGGCAGCCAGCAGGCGCGGTTCGACCCAGGCCTCGCCCGGCGGCGGGCCGCCACCGGGTGTTTCCATGGCATACGGCGCCGGTGCACTGCGTACCTGGCCACGCAGGGGGTAGGCGCCATCGGCGGCCTTGATGCTCGACAGCTGGATGCCGGCATCACCACCGACCACGCTGGTGAACTCCACCACCCGGGCGTGGCGCAGGCCCAGGGCGGTGCCGGCGTCTACCTGTTCCTGACGCGCCGGCGCACTGCCTTGCAATACCAGGTCGGCGCCAAGGAACTCGCTGGCGCGCAACTGCATGGCGCCGTTGAGGCGGGCACCGAAATAGCCGATGGCGGTGCTGGCGGCAACAGCCACCAGCAGGGCGAAGAACAGCACGCGCACTTCGCTGGCGCGGATGTCGCGCAACAACTGGCGCAGCGCCAGGCCGCACAGGCGGGAAAGCGGCATGTGCTTCATCAGGCCTCCACCGGCGCCACCAGGCGGCCTGCTTCGAGTCGTATCAGGCGCCGGCAACGGCTGGCCAGGCGTTCGTCATGGGTAACCAGAACCAGGGTGGTGCCGCGCTCCTTGTTCAGGTCAAACAGCAGGTCGCTAATGCGCTCACCGGTATGGCTGTCGAGGTTGCCGGTAGGTTCGTCAGCGAACAGCACCGCCGGTTGGGCGGCGAAGGCGCGGGCGATCGCCACCCGTTGCTGCTCGCCACCGGACAGCTGGCGTGGCGTGTGGGTCAGGCGCTTGCCCAGACCGACCCGTTCAAGCAAGGTGCGGGCTTGTTCGCGAGCATCGCGACGGCCGTCCAGCTCCAGTGGCAACATGACGTTTTCCAGTGCATTGAGGCTGTCGAGCAGCTGGAACGACTGGAACACAAAGCCGACATGTTCGGCGCGCACCCTGGCGCGTTGGTCTTCGTCCAGTGGGCCCAGGTCGTGTCCGGCGAGTATCACCTTGCCGGCGCTGGGGCGGTCCAGGCCGGCCAGCAGCCCGAGCAGGGTGGATTTGCCTGAGCCCGAGGCGCCGACGATGGCCAGGCTGTCGCCTTGGGCGAGGTCCAGGGACAGTGCGTGCAGGATGGTCAGATCACCTTCCGCACTGGGGACCACTTTGCTAAGGTTCTGCGCAACGAGAATGCTGGGGCCCATGGAGAATCCAATGCGAGTGTGGTGGTTGAGTGCCGGTCTGGCCCTGTATTGCCTGACCCAGAGCGCGGCGGCGGGAACGTTGCTGGTTGTCGGCGATAGTATCAGCGCCGGTTTTGGCCTGGATACCCGCCAGGGGTGGGTCTCTTTGTTGCAGACCCGGCTCAGGGACGAAGGTTTCGATGATCGGGTGGTCAATGCGTCGATCAGCGGCGACACCAGTGCAGGGGGCCAGGCGCGGCTGCCGGCGCTGCTTGCAGCGCACAAGCCCAGCCTGGTGGTGCTGGAATTGGGCGGCAACGACGGGCTGCGCGGGCAGCCTCCAGAGCAATTGCAACAAAATCTTGCCTCGATGATCGAGCGGTCACGCGAGTCCGGGGCCAAAGTGGTGCTGTTGGGCATGCGCCTGCCGCCCAATTACGGGGTGCGCTACACCACGGCGTTCGCCAAGGTTTATGAGCAGTTGGCAGCGCAGAAACAGGTGGCACTGGTGCCGTTTTTCCTCGAGGGCGTAGGGGGTGTGCCGGAGATGATGCAGGCCGATGGCATCCATCCGGCGCAGGGTGCCCAGCAGCGGTTGCTGGAAAATGCCTGGCCGGCGATAAAACCCTTGCTGTGACGCTTTAAACGGGGCCGGCTTTCGGCTAATGTTGCGCCCCCCGTTTCGAGAGCCCCCAATGCCGCGCCCTGCCTGGTCCTTGTATGCCTACCAACTGATCGAGCCCGATGAGCAGCTCGATCTGTTCGCCTGCCAGGAAATCCGCGTCCACCTTGTCGCCCGCCAGCTCGAACTGGGTGTGCCGGTCGACCGAACCCTTTGTGGGGGCTTGCTGCCTGCACAGCCACGGTGGTCCGGCGTGCCGCGTTCGATCTATCGTGACGGCCGCCTGTGCGACCTCTGCCGGGCGATTCTCGACGCCCAGCGCCGCGGCATGCGTCCGGTATGGCCACAGCTTTGACACGGCCCTGGGCCTGAAACTCCGAGCGCCTTTCATCATCTGAAACGCATGGAAACCGCCAGTGGCTCCCGCTTGGCACGGTGCGGGTGTACAATCGATTCTCTTGACCCACCTTTCGAAGGATTTACCGGATGTTGCCGCGCTTTCCCGCCGTCACCCGCTGCCTGACCCTGGCCGGCCTGCTGGCAGCAGGCCCCGCCGTTGCACTGGAGCTGCCGCTGCCGCCTCCGGGAGAAGACGTCGTTGGCCAGGTACAGGTGATCAAGGCCAAGTATGAGGACACCTTTGCCGACATCGGCACTGCCAACGACCTCGGCTACCTGGAGATGATCGCCGCCAACCCGGGTGTCGACCCATGGCTGCCGGGCGCCGGTACCGAGATCATCCTGCCGACCCGCTACGTGCTTCCGCCGGGCCCCCGCGAGGGCGTTGTCATCAACCTTGCTGAATACCGGTTGTACTACTTCCCGAAAGGGCAGAGCGTGGTGTACACCTTCCCGCTGGGGATCGGTCGTGAAGGCTGGGGTTCCCCCATCGCCAACACCAAGATCATTGCCAAAACCCCAAACCCGACCTGGACGCCACCGGCTTCGATCCGTGCTGAGCACGCCGCCGACGGTGACATCCTGCCAACCGTGGTGCCGGCCGGGCCAGACAACCCGCTGGGGCCTTACAAGTTCACTCTGGGCGTGCCGGGTTATCTGATTCACGGTTCGAACAAGAAGTTCGGCATTGGCATGCGCACCAGCCATGGTTGCTTCCGCATGTTCAACAATAATGTGCTGGAGCTGTCGAAGATGGTCCCGGTCGGTACGCCGGTGCGCATCATCAACGAGCCGTACAAGTTCGGAATCAGTGGTGGCAAGGTATACCTCGAGGCGCACACACCGCTGGACGATCACGGCGACCCTTCGGTGGTCGATAAGCACACTGCTGTCATCAACGCGCTGCTCAAGCGCGAAGACCTGGCCAACAATGTGCGCATGAACTGGGACATGGTCCGCGACGTGGTCGCTGCCGAAGATGGCATGCCGGTGGAAATTGCCGTGCCCGTCGATAACCAGGGTGCAGCTCCCATGGTGTCGAGTATTCCTCCAGAACTGCAGTAAGCCCTTGAGCGATAGGGCTGAAGCCTGCCCAGGTCAAACGCCTGGGCAGGCTTTTTCATTTGTGCTGTTTGCTTTTGTAGCGGCAATAAAAAAGCCGACCCCACAAGTGGGTCGGCTTCTTAACAATCCGTGAGGACTATTACTTGCGGCTGGCTTTGTCCAGCATACGCAGAGCGCGCTCATTGGCTTCGTCAGCGGTCTGCTGAGCCTTCTGAGCGGCTGCCATTGCATCGTCAGCCTTACGGTAGGCTTCGTCAGCACGGGCCTGAGCGCGAGCTGCTGCGTCTTCAGTCGCAGTCAGACGAGCTTCGGTTTCTTTGGATACGCTGCTGCAACCGGTAGCCAGAACTGCGGCCAGAGCCAGAGCAGAGAATTTCAGAACGTTGTTCATCGTGTTCCCCTTCAAGGACTTTCTATTAAATAGCCATCTCTCAGGAAAGAGAAACTGGCCGGCGTACATAGTACCCATTACTTGTAGTAAGTAAACTGACTCAGCGCAAGAACGGTAAAAAAAATGTTGCCCAAGGGTGCTTGACGAGATTTTCAGGCTTTTTGTGAGCACGCTGTGCAGGCGGCGCAAGCGATTGTTGTATGGGAACTTTTTTGTTGAACTAACGGTGACTTTAAGGGTCGTTGTACGTCTAAAGCCCAAGAGTGTCCGGCTGAGTTTGCAGGTCAGTTCGTACAGGGGTTCGAGCTCATTGCCGTGACTTTTAACCGATGCCACCTTGAGCAATCCGGGGTGTCGCGCCTACTATTTGATGGCCCGGTCCGGCAGAACCATTGCAATCGGCCTGCGGTCCAAGGGGCAAGAGGTGGCATAGGCGCTGCACGCATTGGTTCCTCTGCCGGATACATCACCATCGATTAAGGTAAAGGTCTGCCCAAAAGGCCTGCGAGGAGTAGTGATGAGTGAAGCGCTGACCATCCACCATGACCAGGCCGGTCATCAGTTCGAGACCAACGTGGACGGTCATCGTGCCTACCTGACGTACATGGATCTGGGCAAGCAGACGCTGGATATCTATCGCACTTTCGTCCCCAACGCCTTGCGCGGCCGCGGCATCGCTGCAGCACTGACCGAAAGGGCCTTGGAGTATGCGGACCAGATGGGCTACACGGTGATTCCTTCCTGCTCGTACGTCGAACGCTACATGGAGCGCAAGCAGCGTCATTCGAGTAAAGCCTGAACCTGCTGACTGCACATGCGAAAACGCCGGGCTAAGCCCGGCGTTTCATTTTGTGGCCACGTTCAGCCGCGCTTGCGCTTGGGCAGTACATCCTTGAGCTTGGCGTGCATGCTGCGCAGGGTGTTCTCTGTGGCAGACCAGTCGATGCAGGCGTCGGTGACCGATACGCCGTACTGCAGATCTTCCAGGTTCTTCGGGATCGACTGGGCGCCCCAGTTCAGGTGGCTTTCGACCATCAAGCCAATGATCGACTGGTTGCCTTCGAGGATCTGGTTGGCGACGTTCTCCATGACCAGCGGCTGCAAGGCCGGGTCCTTGTTGGAGTTGGCGTGGCTGCAGTCGACCATGATGTTGGCCTTGATCTTTGCCTTGGCCAGGTCCTGTTCGCACAGGGCGACACTTACCGAATCGTAGTTCGGCTTGCCGTTGCCGCCACGCAGCACTACGTGGCCGTAGGGGTTGCCCTTGGTAGTGACGATGGATACGCCGCCTTCCTGGTTGATGCCCAGGAAACGGTGCGGCTTGGATACCGACTGAAGGGCGTTGATGGCCACGGTCAGGCCGCCATCGGTGCCGTTCTTGAAGCCGACCGCCGAGGACAGGCCCGAGGCCATTTCACGGTGGGTCTGGGATTCGGTGGTGCGCGCGCCAATGGCCGACCAACTGATCAGGTCTTGCAGGTACTGCGGCGAGATCGGGTCGAGCGCTTCGGTGGCGGTTGGCAAGCCCATTTCGGCCAGATCCAGCAGCAGTTGGCGGCCGATGTGCAGGCCGTCCTGGATCTTGAACGAGTCATCCAGATAAGGGTCGTTGATCAGGCCTTTCCAGCCGACCGTGGTGCGCGGCTTCTCGAAGTAAACACGCATTACCAGATACAGCGTGTCGGAAACTTCCTCAGCCAGCACCTTGAGGCGCTCAGCGTATTCGTGAGCGGCCTTGATGTCGTGGATCGAGCACGGGCCGACCACTACGAACAGGCGATGGTCTTTCCCGTCGAGGATATTGCGCACCACTTCGCGGCCGGCAGTAACGGTCTGCAAGGCTTTGGCGCTGAGGGGGATTTCCTTCTTGAGCTGATCGGGAGTGATCAAGGTCTCGTTGGAGGCAACGTTAAGGTCGTCGATCGGTAAATCAGCCATCGTGTTACTCGTCAGGTCACGGTGCCGGCCGCCAGCAATCCCCGTGCGGCCCAGCAGCAAGAATGTTCGCAGCGGGGAGCCGAACCTTAGCGCGTTACTGGGGGCGCGACAATGGGCTGCAGTGCGCCTGTGCAGGGTTTTTCCCTGGTGCAACAGGCTTGTCCTGCTATTTGGGTGCGCAAAATGCCTCAACAGGTGTAGAAAAGCACACCGACATTTATCAGGAGATCAGCATGGACCCTCGCAAACCACGCATTGGCATTATTGGCAGTGGTGCCATCGGCGGCTTTTATGGCCTGATGCTGGCGCGGGCCGGGTTTGACGTGCATTTTTTGCTGCGCAGTGAATTTGCGCAGGTTCGGGAGCATGGCCTGAGGCTGGAAAGCGCCGTGCACGGCGACTGGCGCATGCCGGTGCAGGCTTATGCCAGCGCTGCCGACATGCCGCCGTGCGATTGGTTGCTGGTGGGTGCAAAGGCGACCAGCAATGGCGAATTGGCGGCGCTGATTGCGCAGGCATCGGCACCCGATGCCAAGGTGGTGCTGCTGCAGAACGGGTTGGGTGTCGAGGAGCAGTTGCGGCCAGCGTTGCCCGGCAATCTGCACCTGCTCGGTGGCTTGTGCTTTATCTGTGTCAACCGGGTGAGCCCTGGTGTGATACGCCATCAGGCGCTGGGTGCGGTCAACCTGGGCTATCACAGCGGGCCCGCCAGCGACGGGGGGCTGAGCATCGTAGAGGAGGGCGCCAGGCTGTTCCGCGCCGCGGGTATCGACTCCCAGGCCATGGACGACCTCGGTCAGGCTCGCTGGCAGAAGCTAGTGTGGAATGTCCCCTACAACGGCCTTTCGGTGTTGCTTGGTGCCAGTACCTTACCGCTGATGGCAGATGCCGACAGCCGTGAGCTGGTTCGGGCGTTGATGGCTGAGGTGGTCCAAGCGGCCGCCGCCTGTGGTCACGAGTTGCCTGCCGGTTATGCCGAGCACTTGTTCCGGGTCACCGAGCAGATGCCCGACTACTGGCCGAGCATGTACCACGATCACGTCCAGCAGCGACCGCTGGAGCTTCAGGCTATCTATGCCGAGCCTCTGGCCCGGGCGCGCGCTGCGGGGTGCAGCGTGCCGCGCATGCAGATGCTCTACCAGGCACTGGCCTTCGTCGATCGCGCCAATCGCGCCGGCTGAAACCTCTACAGCCCGCATTGGCAGTGCGCCGGGCGGCCGAGCGAGCGCCCGGCGCGCTGCTAAGCTGAAGCTTGCTCTGCCGCCACGGCAGTCGAGGAGGTCGAATGATCCGCTCCATGCTGTACGCCACCGACCTCGGTGTCTACGCCCCTTTTGTCATGCAGCATGCCTTGGCCCTGGCCCGCACGTTCGGCGCGGAACTGTATGTGATTCATGCCGTAGAACCCATGGGGCAGTTCGCCGAATCCCTCCTGCAAAGCTACCTCGATGAGCAGACGCTCGATGCGTTGCATAGCGAGGGCGTCAATACGGTGATGGCCAACATCGAGCAGCGTGTGCTGGAGAACTTTCGCGAGGAGCTGGGCGAGGACGCGGACCTGGCGGTGATCAAGGCGGTCCGGGTGCGCCAGGGTGATCCGGCGCAGGTCATCCTGGAACAGGCGCAACGTTTGAGCGTGGACTTGCTGATTTTCGGCAGCCACAGCGCCGGTGCTGGGGTAGATGTGCCGATTGGCCGAACGGCTGTGCGCTTGCTGCAGTTGTCTGCGGTGCCGGTGTACATGGTGCCGCTTTCGCAGCATCTCGGCCGTAGGAAAACGTGAAGCTGATGGTGGGCAGTTTCGGAGCGGCATGTAACAAAATAGTTCTAGTTTTATTTCGAGAACCACTAATATAGTTATATCCCGTCGCTGCCTGCTGCCGCTGACTTACCGCTGATTCGAGGGAAACCTATGAAGCTTCAACAACTGCGCTACATCTGGGAAGTGGCGCACCACGACCTCAACGTCTCCGCGACGGCGCAGAGTCTGTACACCTCTCAGCCGGGGATCAGCAAACAAATCCGCCTGCTCGAGGATGAACTGGGTGTTGAAGTCTTTGCCCGCAGCGGCAAGCATCTGACCCGTGTCACTCCGGCAGGTGAGCGCATCATCAACACCGCTGGTGAAATCCTGCGCAAGGTCGAAAGCATCAAGCAGATCGCCCAGGAATTCTCCAACGAGAAGAAGGGTACGCTGTCCATCGCTACCACCCATACCCAGGCTCGCTATGCGCTGCCGCCGATCATCAGTAGCTTCATCAAGCAGTACCCGGAAGTCGCCCTGCATATGCATCAGGGTTCACCCATGCAGATTGCCGAGATGGCTGCGGACGGTACCGTCGACTTTGCCATTGCCACCGAGGCGCTGGAGCTGTTCGGCGACCTGATCATGATGCCGTGCTACAAGTGGAACCGCTGCGTGGTGGTGCCGCAGGGTCACCCGCTGGCCAAATTGCCGAAGCTGACGCTGGAAGCTGTAGCCGAATACCCGATCGTCACCTATGTATTCGGGTTCACTGGCCGCTCCAAGCTGGATGAGGCCTTCAATCACCGCGGCCTGACGCCGAAGGTGGTGTTCACTGCTGCTGACGCCGACGTGATCAAGACTTACGTGCGCTTGGGGCTGGGCGTGGGCATCGTGGCCAAGATGGCGGTGGACAGCAAGCTGGACAGCGACCTGGTGGCGCTTGATGCCAGTGAGCTGTTCGAGGCCAGTATCACCAAGATCGGCTTCCGCCGCGGCACCTTCCTGCGCGGTTTCATGTGCGATTTCATTGAGAAATTTGCGCCGCACCTGACGCGTGAAGTGATGGCCAAGGCGATCCAGTGCCACAACAAGCAGGAGCTCGAAGAGCTGTTTGCCGGTGTCGAGTTGCCGGTGCACTGAAAAAGTAGCTTCAAGCTTCAAGAAAGAGCAGAAAGAGCAGCCCATGTGGGCTGCTCTTTCTTCTTGGGACTTGCAGATTATAGCTTGAGGCTTGCAGCTGCCTTCAGGCCTTGCTGATCAGGTTGCCGGCGTGCAGCCCGCATTCCTTCTGGGTCGACTCTTCCCACCACCAGCGGCCTTCACGTTCGTGCTGGTTCGGCAGTACCGGGCGGGTGCAGGGCTCGCAACCAATGCTGATGAAGCCGCGTTCGTGGAGGCTGTTGTACGGTAGCTCGAGCATCCGGATGTAGCCCCAGACTTCCGCGCTGGTCATCTGCGCCAGCGGGTTGAATTTGTACAGGGTGCGTTCCGCTGTGGAGAACGCGCTGTCGATTTCCAGTGCTGCCACCTGGCTGCGGGTGCCTGGGCTCTGGTCGCGGCGCTGGCCGGTGGCCCAGGCGCTGACAGTGGCGAGCTTGCGCCGCAGTGGCTCGATCTTGCGGATGCCACAGCACTCGCCATGGCCGTCCTTGTAGAAACTGAACAGGCCCTTTTCCTGAACGAACGGGTCGAGTTTGGCACGGTCCGGGCTGAGGATCTCGATTGGCAGACTGTACTGCTCACGCACCTGGTCGATGAACCGGTAAGTCTCAGGGTGCAGGCGGCCGGTGTCGAGGCTGAACACCTTGACCTGCTTGTTCAGCTTCCAGGCCATGTCGACCAGCACCACGTCCTCGGCACCGCTGAAAGAAATCCACAGGTCGTCGCCGAAGTGCTCGAAGGCGAGCTTGAGAATGTCCTGCGGGGATTTGCTGGCGTAGGTCGCGGCCAGGGCGGCGACGTCGAAGGGTTGGCTCATCAGGCGGTTTCCATCTTGGCTGTGGCGCTGTGCGCTCGTAATGAGGTGATGGTAACAAAAAATGGCAGGCTAGACGCTGTGCCTGCACCGGCCCTGGGCCGGCGCAGGCAAACGCTGGGTCACAGGCTTTGCAAGGTCTCCATCAATACCCGTACCTTGGCGATCGATTCTTCGTATTCCGATTGCCAGTCGGAGTCCGCCACCACCGCGCCGCCGCCCCAGCAGCTGACCTGCCCATCCTTGACCAGCAGGCTGCGAATGGCGATGGAACTGTCCATTTCACCGCGCACATCCACGTACAGCAAGGACCCGCAATACAGCGCGCGGCGGCTGGGCTCCAGCTCGTCGATGATCTGCATGGCGCGAATCTTGGGGGCGCCGGTGATCGAACCGCCTGGGAAGCTGTCGCCGATCAGGTCCAGGGCGTCCTTGTCGGTGGCCAGTTGCCCGGTGACGCTGCTGACCAGATGGTGCACGTTGGGGTAGCTTTCCAGGCTGAACAGCTCTGGCACCTTCACCGAACCGATCTGGCAAGTGCGGCCCAGGTCGTTACGCAGCAGGTCCACGATCATCAGGTTTTCCGAGCGGTCCTTGGGGCTGTGGCGCAGCGCCTCGGCATTGCGGGCGTCTTCTGCCGGGTCGGCAGAGCGCGGGCGGGTGCCCTTGATCGGGCGGGTCTCCACTTGCCCCTGGCTGACGCGGATGAAGCGTTCTGGAGAAAAGCTCAGCAGTGCGCTGCCGTCGGCCAGTTGCTGGTAGCCAGAGAACGGCGTCGGGCAGGCCTTGCGCAAGGCCTGGTAGGCGCGCCAGGGGTCGCCCTGGCAAGGTGCGCGGAAGCGTTGGGTCAGGTTGATCTGGTAGCAATCGCCGGCCTGAATGTAGCGCTGTACCTGATCGAATGCTGCCTCGTATTGCCCTGGCTGCAAATCACCCGTCATGGCGGCGAGCAGGCGGAAATCGCCGCTTGCAGCGTTGTCGGTGTCTTCAAACAAGGCGATGAGGCGCTCGCGCTCGTCATCAGCCAGCTGGGGGTGGAACACCAGTTGGCTGGTGCCATGCTGGTGGTCGGTCACCAGCGCCCAGCCATACAACCCAAGCTGGGCGTCGGGCAGGCCGAGGTCATCCGTGGCGAGGCAGGGCAGGTGCTCCAGGCGTCGGCCGAAGTCGTAGCTGAGGTAGCCGATCAGGCCGCCGGCAAATGGCAGCTCGACACCACCGGGCAACTGCGCAGGGCCCAGTTGTTTCAGGCTGGCGCGCAGCCGTTGCAGGAAGGCCCGGCCATCTTCGTCGGGCAGCACCTGCAAGTGTTGCAGCGGCCAGGCGCTGAGCAGGTCGAAGCGGCCGCGCTCGGCGCCTGGGCGGGCGCTGTCGAGCAGGATCGCCCCGGGCGCCTGGCGCAGGCGGGCGAAGTACGCGGCGGGGTCGGGCTGATAGGGCAGGGGGTAGAGCGTACAGGTCGGCATCAGTGTGGACGGCGATGTAAAAGCGAGGAGGGCGATTGTAGACCTGCGCAGGAAATGCGCCTAGCGCCAGTGTGACTTTCAGGCAGTGGGTTGAAGCCATCGCCGGCTTGCCGGCGATGGGGGCAGAGCTATCAGCCCGGATGCACGTGCCCGAACAGGCTTTGCGCGACCCGGACACGCTGTTCGGCATCCTCGGTCACGCCGTCCTTGGCCAGCGCCTCGATGTGCGCCTCGATGGCATGGGTGCGTTGGGTCAGCCCGGTGTCGTTGGCGATCTGGATGTTCAGGCCAGGGCGGGCATTGAGTTCGAGAATCAACGGCCCCTTGTCCTGGTCCAGCACCATGTCCACACCGATGTAGCCCAGGCCGCACAGCTCATAGCAGCCGGCTGCCAGCTTCATGAAGCCGTCCCAGTTCGGCAGCTGTACGCCATCCACCGCATTGGTGGTGTCCGGGTGCTTGCTGATGATGTTGTTCAGCCAGGTACCGCGCAGGGTCACTCCGGTGGCCAGGTCCACACCTACGCCGATGGCGCCCTGGTGCAGGTTGGCCTTGCCGCCGGACTGGCGGGTCGGCAGGCGCAGCATGGCCATTACCGGGTAGCCCATCAGCACGATGATGCGGATGTCCGGCACACCTTCGTAACTGATGCTCTTGAAGATCTGGTCGGGGGTTACCCGGTACTCGATCAGCGCGCGGTCGCGGTGCCCGCCGAGTGAGTACAGGCCGGTCAGGATGCTGGAGACCTGATGCTCGATCTCTTCATGGCTGATGATTTTGCCGGAAACGGTGCGGTAGCGGTCCTCGAAGCGGTCGGCAATCACCAGGATGCCGTCACCGCCGGCCCCCTGGGCCGGCTTGATGACGAAGTCGTTGCGCCCGCCGATGATCTCGTGAAGCTTGTCGATCTGCTTCTCGGTCTCGATGATGCCGTACATTTCAGGCACGTGAATGCCCGCTGCCAGCGCACGCTCCTTGGTGATGATCTTGTCGTCGACGATCGGGTACAGGTTGCGCTTGTTGTACTTGAGCACATAGTCGGCATTGCGCCGGTTGATACCCATGATGCCCCGGGCCTCCAGGGCTTTCCACGTCTTGATCAGGCCAAACATCAGGCGTCAGCCTTCTTCAGGAATGCCTTGAAGCGCACCAGCTCGGTCAGGCGGTAGCCGCGGTAGCGACCCATCGCCAGCATGAAGCCCACCAGGATCAGCAGTACCGCCGGGAAGGTGAAGACGAAGTACACCAGCTCCGGCACCATCATCAGCAGGTGGGCAAGCGACGCTGCGAACAGGGTGCCGATCGCCACTTTCATGGCATGACCGCCGCCACGTTCTTCCCAGGTGATCGACAGGCGCTCGATGGTCATGGTCAGGATCACCATCGGGAACAGCGCTACCGACAGGCCGCGTTCCAGCCCCAGCTTGTGGCTGAACAGGCTGATGGCGGCAATCAATACCACGACGAAGGTCAGTACCACCGAGAGGCGCGGCAGCATCTGCAGCTTGAGGTGCTCCAGGTAGGAGCGCAGCGACAGGCCCAATGCGGTGATCACGGTGAACAGCACGATGCCGAAGCCCAGCTGGGTCTCGCGGAACGCCAGGGCGATCAGTACCGGTGTGAACGTGCCCAGGGTCTGGATGCCGATCAGGTTGCGCAGGACCAGGATCACCAGCACGCCGATCGGGATCATCACCATGATCATGAAGGTCTGCTGGGTCTGCAGCGGCAGGCCGTACAGCGAGTACTCGAGGAAGTCGGCGTCGGTGTTCTCGTCGGTCAGCTTGGCCAGGCGGATGGCGTTCATCTCGCTGTTGTTCATGCTGAAAGTGACGTTGGCTTTCTTGCCGCCATCGACGGTGACCAGGTTGTCATCACCGGTCCACCACAGCAGGCGGTCGCTGGGCAGGCCCTGCTCACCGGTGTCCGGGTTGAAGTACAGCCAGTCGCTGCCGTTGAAGCTGCGCAGCCAGAGCTCGGGGGACTGCGGCGTATCGGCCACCAGGCGGATGGTATGGACCTTTTCCATCGGTACATGCGCGATCGACAGCAGCAGGTCGATGACCTGGGCCTTCTTCATGGGCGAGGTATCGCCGGCCAGCAGCAGCTTGACGTTGTCGTCGTTGAGGTTGTTCACCCGCTTGATGGTTTCGCTGACGAAGGTCTCGACGTCGGCCGAGTGCTGGCGGATCGGCGCCATCAGGGCTTCGGCGGCGATCTTCTCGGGGCCTTCTACGGCAAGGCTGTCACGGAAGGTCGGGCCTTTGATGGCGGCCTTTTCGCTGCTGTAGCGCTTGGTCAGCACCAGGCGGTAGTAGAGGGTCTGGTTGCCGCTGGCGCGGCGGGCCGACCAGGTTACCTTGCGGTTGCCATCGGCGCGGTTGACGCTGACCCCGTAGTTGTTGGAGATGAAGCTCTCGTTGAGGCTGACATAGTCGCGGTTCAGCGGCGGTACGAACATTTGTACCTTGACCGGGTCCTTGCTGCTGGCGACGAACTCGACCTTGGCGTCGATGTTCCAAAGGTCGTCGGTTTCGTCTTCGGTCACCGGGATGCCGAGGAAGAAGATCTGATAGGCCGTGACCGCCACGCCCAACAGCACCAGTACGGTGATCAGGACTTTCAGATGGAGGGTAAGAGAGCGCATCGGGATTACTCTGCTTTGGGAGCGTCGGTGGCACAGGCAGGTTTGCCGGCCGCGTATTTAAGGCTTGGGTCGACCAGCGCGTCGAAGTGCTTGAGCGCCTCGGAACCGATCAGCAGCGGGAACTGGAACGCGCTGCGGTCGGTGAGGTTGACTTCGATGGTGCGCAGGGCCTGGCCCATGCAGATTTCGAGTTCGATGACCGGGCGGGCGGTATAGGCCTTGCCCGATTCGGCATCATAGTCGCCTGCGCGGCGCTTGATCTTGCTGACCCGCGCCAACGGGCGTTCGATGGGGTGCGAATGGGCGGCATCTATCGCCAGGTAGAAACGCACCCAGCTCTCGCCGTCGCGCTTGAAGCGCTTGATGTCGCGGGCACTCAGGGATGCGGTCTTGGCGCCGGTGTCGAGTTTGGCGGCCACTTCCAGGTCGAGGTCCCCGAGGCGGGCGTATTCGTTAAGACCGTACACGGTCTTGCCCGCCGCCTGGCCAAGGGCCGGCAGCAGGGTGAGGCATGACAGCAATAAAACGGGTGTAAGTCTCATAGTCCTGGCGCGGTGCTGTGCAAGGTTCGGGGCAAGGCGACTGGCAGGTACTGCGCAAGCTTCCTCGGTTCGTCTGTCAACAACATGAATGGATGACAGAAACGCTATCCATACTCCGTTGGAGGCGCGGCATTCTATCACGCCGATGCCTTGGCGCCAGCGCGTCGCGATCTGACAACGCCATCACTCACTAAGTTCGCGCTCAGACAATTGTCGACAATGTTCATTTTCTCTTTGACTGAATGGGCTTGTTTCGCTAGTTTCTCCTCAATGGCTTATCAAGGTGTCAACAATATGCTGGACCTCATTACCCCCAGCCCTTCAGCGCCGGATGAAACGGAAACCTTGTCCGAGCATGTCTTCCGGCGCATCCAGGCCGCGATCGTCAAGGGGGAAATAGCCCCGGGCAGCAAAATCTCCGAGCCGGAGCTGGCGCGCACCTATGGCATCAGCCGTGGCCCGCTGCGTGAGGCCATCCATCGTCTGGAGGGCCAGCGCCTGCTGGTGCGTGTGCCACATGTAGGTGCGCGCGTGGTGTCGCTCAACCATGCCGAGCTGATCGAGCTGTACGAAATCCGTGAGTCGCTGGAGGGCATGGCTTGCCGCCTGGCGGCCGAGCGCATGAGCCAAGGCGATATCGACGAGTTGCGCCGGGTGCTGGACACCCACGAACGCGACGCGGCGTTCCAGGCGGGGGTGGGTTACTACCAGCAGGAAGGCGATTACGACTTCCATTACCGGATCATCCAGGGCAGCGGCAACCAGACCCTGGTCAAGATGCTCTGCGGCGAGCTGTACCAGCTGGTGCGCATGTACCGCATCCAGTTTTCCGCCACGCCCAACCGCCCGCGCCAGGCCTTCGCCGAACACCACCGCATTCTCGATGCCATCGCCGATCGTGACGGCGAGCTGGCCGAACTCCTGATGCGCCGCCACATCGGTGCGTCCAAGCGCAACATCGAGCGTCACTACCTGGACGCCAACAATAATAGCCTTTGAGGTGAGAAATGACTGTGAAGAGCACCCCCGGTCAGCGTTTTCGCGATGCCGTTGCCGCCGAACATCCACTGCAGGTGGTCGGCGCCATCAACGCCAACCATGCGCTGCTGGCCAAGCGCGCCGGCTTCAAGGCCATCTACCTGTCCGGTGGCGGTGTCGCCGCCGGTTCGCTGGGCTTGCCGGACCTGGGCATCACCGGTCTTGATGACGTGCTGACCGATGTGCGGCGCATCACCGACGTCTGCGACCTGCCATTGCTGGTAGATGTCGACACCGGCTTCGGTGCCTCGGCCTTCAACGTTGCGCGCACGGTGCGTTCGATGAGCAAGTTCGGTGCCGCCGCCATCCATATCGAAGACCAGGTAGGCGCCAAGCGCTGCGGCCACCGGCCGAACAAGGAAATCGTCTCCCAGCAGGAGATGGTCGACCGCATCAAGGCTGCGGTCGATGCCCGTACCGATGACAGCTTCGTGATCATGGCACGTACCGATGCCCTGGCCGTGGAAGGCCTGAACGCAGCGCTCGACCGCGCCGCCGCCTGCATCGAGGCCGGCGCCGACATGATTTTCCCTGAGGCCATTACCGAACTGCAGATGTACAAGACCTTCGCCGACCGGGTGAAGGCGCCGATCCTGGCCAACATCACCGAGTTCGGTGCCACGCCGCTGTTCACCACCCAAGAGCTGGCTGGCGTGGACGTGTCGTTGGTGCTCTACCCGCTGTCGGCGTTCCGCGCCATGAACAAGGCGGCCGAGAATGTCTACACCGCGCTGCGTCGCGACGGCACGCAGAAGAATGTGATCGACACCATGCAGACCCGCATGGAGCTCTACGATGCCATTGGCTACCACGCATTCGAGCAGAGCCTCGATGCCTTGTTTGCGCAGAAAAAAGGTTGAGCCAATGCCGGCGATAGGGCCGGTACAGGCACCCTGA
Organism: Pseudomonas sp. BNK-30; assembly: GCF_047456185.1. Classification (NCBI taxonomy): domain Bacteria; kingdom Pseudomonadati; phylum Pseudomonadota; class Gammaproteobacteria; order Pseudomonadales; family Pseudomonadaceae; genus Pseudomonas; species Pseudomonas sp. BNK-30. Next base: position 2,825,347 of record NZ_CP179904.1, on the reverse strand, counting down.
TTTAGCCAGAACGATATCCATAACAAATTCAAGAAAGGAGAAACACCATGGCCGAAGCAAAAGTACTCAGTGGCGCAGGCCTGCGTGGCCAGGTGGCCGGCCAGACCGCTCTGTCGACCGTCGGCCAGGCCGGCGCCGGCCTGACTTACCGGGGTTATGATGTGCGCGACCTGGCAGCAGGCGCCGAATTCGAAGAAGTGGCCTACCTGCTGCTATACGGCGAGTTGCCCAGCAAGGCAGAACTTGCCGATTACAAACACAAGCTCAAGGGCCTGCGCGACCTGCCGCAGGCGCTGAAGGAAGTGCTCGAGCGCATCCCGCGCGACGCGCACCCGATGGACGTCATGCGCACCGGCTGCTCGGTGCTGGGTACGCTGGAGCCGGAGTTGACCTTCGACGCCCAGCACGACAAGACCGACCGCCTGCTGGCGCTGTTCCCGGCGGTGATGTGCTATTGGTACCGCTTCACCCACCATGGCGTACGTATCGACTGCACCAGCGATGAAGACACCCTGGGCGGGCATTTCCTGCACCTGCTGCACGGCAAGAAGCCGAGCGAGTTGCATGTCAAGGTAATGAACGTTTCGCTGATCCTGTATGCAGAGCACGAGTTCAACGCATCGACCTTCACCGCCCGGGTCTGCGCCTCGACGCTATCGGACCTGTACTCCTGCATCACCGCGGCCATCGGCTCGTTGCGCGGCCCACTGCACGGCGGTGCCAACGAGGCGGCGATGGAGCTGATCGAGCGCTTCCAGAACCCGCAGGAAGCCACCGCAGAGTTGCTGCGCATGCTCGAGCGCAAGGACAAGATCATGGGCTTTGGCCATGCCATCTACAAAGAGTCCGATCCGCGCAACGAGGTGATCAAGGATTGGTCGAAGCAGCTGGCCGACGCAGTCGGTGACAAGGTGCTGTTCCCGGTCTCAGAAGCCATCGACAAGACCATGTGGGAGCAGAAGCGTCTGTTCCCCAACGCCGATTTCTACCATGCCTCGGCGTATCACTTCATGGGCATCCCGACCAAGCTGTTCACCCCGATCTTTGTCTGCTCGCGCCTGACCGGCTGGGCAGCGCACGTGTTCGAACAGCGCGCCAACAACCGCATCATCCGCCCGAGCGCCGAGTATGTCGGCGTCGAGCAGCGCCAGTTCGTGCCAATCGAGCAGCGCTGAAACAACAGGCCCTATAGCGACCCTGTGGGAGCTGGCTCCCACAGTGATTGCAGGGCCTGTGCGTTCATCCACGACCGTACCGTGACCGAGCCGATAATTTTATGAACACTGCATACCGCAAAGCCCTGCCAGGTACTGACCTGGACTATTTCGATGCCCGTGCCGCGGTCGAGGCCATCAAGCCCGGTGCCTACGACAACCTGCCTTATACCTCGCGCGTGCTCGCCGAAAACCTGGTGCGCCGCTGCGACCCTGCAACCCTGAACGCCTCGCTCGGCCAGCTGATCGAACGCAAGCGCGACCTCGACTTCCCGTGGTTCCCGGCTCGCGTGGTGTGCCACGACATCCTCGGCCAGACCGCGCTGGTCGACCTCGCCGGCCTGCGTGACGCCATCGCCGAGAAAGGTGGCGACCCGGCGGCAGTCAACCCGGTCGTGCCGGTGCAACTGATCGTCGATCACTCGCTGGCCGTCGAGTGCGGTGGCTTCGACCCGCAGGCCTTTGACAAGAACCGCGCCATTGAAGACCGTCGCAACGAAGACCGCTTCCATTTCATCAACTGGACCAAGAAGGCGTTCAAGAACGTCGATGTGATCCAGCCCGGTAACGGCATCATGCACCAGATCAATCTGGAGAAAATGTCGCCGGTGATCCACAGCGATCGCGGTGTGGCCTACCCGGACACCTGCGTGGGCACCGACAGCCATACCCCGCATGTCGACGCGCTGGGCGTGATCGCCATCGGCGTCGGCGGCCTGGAAGCTGAAAACGTCATGCTGGGCCGGGCCTCGTGGATGCGCCTGCCGGAAATCGTCGGCGTGGAGCTGCGCGGCAAGCTGGCGCCCAACATCACCGCCACCGACCTGGTGCTGGCCTTGACCGAGTTCCTGCGCAAGCAGAAGGTGGTTGGCGCCTACCTTGAGTTCTACGGCGAAGGTGCACGCGCCCTGACCCTCGGCGACCGTGCGACCATCTCCAACATGGCACCGGAATATGGTGCAACCGCTGCAATGTTCGCCATCGACCAGCAAACCATCGACTACCTGAAACTGACCGGCCGTGAAGATCAGCAGGTGAAGCTGGTGGAAACCTACGCCAAGGCCACGGGCTTGTGGGCTGACGCGTTGGCCACGGCCGAATACGAACGCGTGCTGAACTTCGACCTGTCGAGCGTGGTGCGCAACATGGCCGGGCCGTCCAACCCGCATGCCCGTGTTGCCACCAGTGAGCTGGCAGCCAAGGGCATCGCTGGTGCCTGGGACGAGATACCGGGGCAGATGCCTGACGGCGCAGTGATCATCGCTGCGATTACCAGTTGCACCAACACCAGCAACCCGCGCAACGTGATCGCCGCTGGCCTGCTGGCGCGCAATGCCAACAAGCTCGGCCTGGCGCGCAAGCCGTGGGTCAAGTCGTCGCTCGCGCCCGGCTCCAAGGCCGTGCAGCTGTACCTGGAGGAAGCGGGGCTGGAGAAGGAGCTGGAGCAACTGGGCTTCGGTATCGTCGCCTTCGCCTGCACCACCTGCAACGGCATGTCCGGTGCTTTGGACCCGGTGATCCAGCAGGAAATCATCGACCGTGACCTCTACGCGACGGCGGTGCTCTCGGGCAACCGCAACTTCGATGGGCGCATCCACCCGTACGCCAAGCAGGCATTTCTCGCTTCGCCGCCGCTGGTGGTGGCCTATGCCATTGCCGGCACCATCCGCTTCGACATCGAGAAGGATGTACTGGGCGTAGTCGATGGTCAGCAAATCCGCCTCAAGGACATCTGGCCAAGCGACGAAGAGATCGACGCGGTGGTGCGCGCTGCGGTCAAGCCGGAGCAGTTCCGCAAGGTCTACATCCCGATGTTCGCTATCGAGCAAGACCGTGGGCCGAAAGTGGCGCCGCTTTACGAGTGGCGCCCGATGAGTACCTATATCCGCCGCCCGCCCTACTGGGAAGGCGCCCTGGCCGGTGAGCGCACGTTGCGCGGCATGCGTCCGTTGGCGGTGCTGCCCGACAACATCACCACCGACCACCTGTCACCTTCCAATGCCATCCTGCTCGACAGCGCGGCGGGTGAATACCTGGCCAAGATGGGCCTGCCGGAGGAGGACTTCAACTCCTACGCCACGCACCGCGGCGACCACCTGACGGCGCAGCGTGCCACCTTTGCCAACCCCAAGCTGTTCAACGAGATGGTGCGCAAACCCGATGGCAGCGTGCAGCAGGGTTCGCTGGCGCGCCTGGAGCCGGAGGGCAAGGTGACCCGGATGTGGGAAGCCATCGAAACCTACATGCAGCGCAAGCAGCCGCTGATCATCGTTGCCGGTGCCGACTATGGGCAAGGCTCGTCCCGCGACTGGGCGGCCAAGGGCGTGCGGCTGGCGGGCGTCGAGGCGATCGTGGCCGAAGGCTTCGAGCGCATTCACCGCACCAACCTGGTGGGCATGGGCGTGTTGCCGCTCGAATTCCTGCCGGGCACCGACCGCAAGACCCTGGGCCTGGATGGCAGCGAGACCTATGACGTGGCAGGTGAGCGCAAGCCGCGTGCAACCCTGACGCTGGTGGTCACGCGCAGCAATGGCGAACGGGTCGAGGTACCGGTGACCTGCCGGCTCGATACCGCCGAAGAGGTGTCGATCTACGAGGCGGGCGGGGTATTGCAGCGCTTTGCCCAGGATTTCCTCGAAGCCACCGCCTGAGCTTGAAAAGCGGGGCCGCGTTGCGGCCCTTTCGCGACGCAAGGCCGCTCCAACCGGGGTTGTAGGAGCGGCCTTGCGTCGCGAAGGGCTGCAAAGCAGCCCCAAGGGTATTTCGCCGGACTATCAGGACAGCACAACCATGGCACACGCACCACAAATCAAGATCCCCGCCACCTACATCCGCGGCGGCACCAGCAAAGGCGTGTTCTTCCGCCTGCAAGACCTCCCTGAACGAGCCCAAGTCCCAGGGCCGGCCCGTGACGCACTGCTCCTGCGGGTCATCGGTAGCCCCGACCCCTACGCCAAGCAGATCGACGGCATGGGCGGCGCCACCTCAAGCACCAGCAAAACCGTGATCCTGTCGCAAAGCGCCAAGCCCGACCACGACGTCGACTACCTGTTCGGCCAGGTAGCCATCGACAAGGCCTTCGTCGACTGGAGCGGCAACTGCGGCAACCTGTCTGCTGCTGTCGGTTCGTTCGCCATCAGCAGTGGCTTGGTCGAGCCGTCGCGCATCCCGCGTAATGGCGTTGCCACCGTGCGTATCTGGCAGGTCAATATCGGCAAGACCATCATCGCTCATGTGCCGATCACCGAGGGCGAAGTGCAGGAAACCGGCGACTTCGAACTCGACGGTGTGACGTTCCCGGCGGCTGAGGTGCAACTGGAGTTCCTTGATCCGGCGGCCGATGAGGGCGAAGGCGGCGGGGCGATGTTCCCTACCGGCAACCTGGTGGATGACCTGGAGGTGCCCGGTGTCGGTACCTTCAAAGCCACTTTGATCAACGCGGGGATCCCGACCATTTTCGTCAATGCCACCGATATCGGTTATGCCGGTACCGAGCTGCAGGATGCGATCAACGGCGATGCCCAGGCGCTGACGCGTTTCGAGGCGATCCGTGCCCATGGCGCCGTGCGCATGGGGCTGATCGAGCATGTCGACCAGGCGGCCGGGCGTCAGCACACGCCGAAGGTGGCTTTCGTTGCGCCGCCAAGCACCTACACTGCGTCCAGTGGCAAGGCTGTCGAGGCGGCTGACATCGACCTGCTGGTGCGTGCACTTTCCATGGGCAAGTTGCACCACGCGATGATGGGTACTGCTGCGGTGGCCATCGGTACCGCTGCTGCCATTCCAGGTACGTTGGTCAACCTCGCTGCTGGCGGGGGCGAGCGCAGTGCCGTGCGCTTCGGCCATCCCTCCGGCACTTTGCGGGTCGGGGCTCAGGCCAGCCAGGTGGATGGTGAGTGGACGGTCACCAAGGCAATCATGAGTCGTAGTGCCCGGGTGTTGATGGAAGGCTGGGTAAGGGTGCCTGGCGACAGCTTCTGACGCACCATTGGCGCTTGGCTTTGAATCAGCAGGGCCGCTGCGCGGCCCGTCGCTGGCAATCCGGTTCCTGCATTGACCGTGTGGGAGCCGGTTCACCGGCGATGGGCTGCGTAGCAGCCCCAATCAAAGGAGCTGCAAATGAGCGCCAACGTGGACCTGAACGAGCGTCCTGACTACGACGGGGTGCTGCAAACCCTTGCCGATTACGTTCTCACCTACCGCGTCGAATCCCTCGAGGCGCTGGACACCGCGCGCAATTGCCTGATGGACACCCTGGGCTGCGGCCTGTTGGCCCTGCGCTTTCCAGAGTGCACCAAGCACCTCGGCCCGCTGGTGGAGGGAACAGTGGTGCCCAATGGCGCCCGGGTGCCCGGCACCAGCTACCGGCTCGACCCGGTCAAGGCCGCCTGGGATATCGGCTGCACCGTGCGTTGGCTGGATTACAACGACACCTGGCTTGCCGCCGAGTGGGCCCACCCTTCCGATAACCTTGGGGGGATCCTCGCGGTGGCCGATCACCTGTCGCAAAAACGGGTGGCCAAGGGTGAAGGCCCGTTGCTCATGCGTGAAGTGCTCGAGGCGATGGTCATGGCCCATGAGATCCAGGGTGTGCTGGCGCTGGAAAACGCCTTCAATCGTGTCGGCCTCGACCACGTGCTGTTGGTCAAGGTGGCCTCCACGGCCGTGTGCGCCAAGCTGATGGGGGCCAATCGTGAACAACTGCTGTCGGCCCTGTCCCATGCCTTTGTCGATGGCCAGGCGCTACGCACCTACCGCCATGCACCCAACGCTGGCTCGCGCAAGTCGTGGGCCGCCGGCGATGCTTCGAGCCGTGGTGTGCGCCTGGCCGATATCGCGCTGCGTGGCGAGATGGGGGTACCCGGGGTGCTGACCGCGCCGCAGTGGGGCTTTTATGACGTGTCGTTCAGCCATACCAACAAGGACCTGGCGCTCAAGCCGTCTGCCCAGCAGACGCTGCGGGTACCGCAGGCGTTGGCCAGCTACGTGATGGAGAACGTGTTGTTCAAGGTCAGTTTCCCGGCCGAGTTCCACGCCCAGACCGCCTGCGAAGCCGCGGTCAGCCTGCACCCGCAAGTGCGCAACCGCCTGCACGAAGTCGACCGTATCGTCATCACCACCCAGGAATCGGCCATTCGCATCATCTCCAAGGTCGGCCCGCTGGCCAATGCTGCCGATCGCGACCACTGCCTGCAGTACATGGTGGCGGTGCCGCTTATATTCGGCCATCTGGTGGCCGAGCATTACGAAGATGCCTTCCACGCCGCCCACCCGAGCATCGACCGTCTGCGCGAAAAGATGGAGGTGGTCGAGGACCCTCGTTTCAGCCGTGAATACCTGGAGCCGGACAAGCGCTCGATCGCCAATGGCTTGCAGGTGTTCTTCAAGGATGGCAGCAGTACCGAACAGGTGGTGGTGGAGTACCCGGTCGGGCACCGGCGCCGGCGCGGCGAGGGCATCCCTTTGCTGGAGGCCAAGTTCAGGGACAACCTGGCGACGCGGTTTGCGCCTCAGCGTTGCCTGGAGATTTTCGAGCTGTGCGAGGATCAGCAGCGGCTGGAGGGTGCGGCGGTGCACCGGTTTGTGGATTTGTTCGTGATCTGAGGCGAGCAAAAGCAAAAAACCCCGGCATTGATGCCGGGGTTTTTTCTTGTAGCGTACCGCTGATTACGCTTGAACAACCGGGATCTTGGCGTTGGCCGCAGCTTCGCGGAACTCGGCGATCTGGTCGAAGCTCAGATAGCGGTAAACGTCGGCAGCCATGCTGTCGATGTCTTTCGCGTACTGCATGTACTCCTCGACGGTCGGCAGCTTGCCGATGATCGATGCGACAGCAGCCAGCTCGGCCGATGCCAGGTAGACGTTGGTGGCGTCGCCCAGGCGGTTCGGGAAGTTACGGGTCGACGTGGAGACCACGGTCGAACCGGTCTGCACACGTGCCTGGTTACCCATGCACAGCGAGCAGCCTGGCATTTCCATGCGCGCACCGGCCTTGCCGTAGATGCCGTAGTAGCCTTCTTCGGTCAGCTGGTGGGCGTCCATCTTGGTTGGCGGAGCCAGCCACAGACGAGTCGGAATACCGCCCTTGACCTTCTCCAGCAGCTTGCCGGCAGCGCGGAAGTGACCAATGTTGGTCATGCACGAACCGATGAACACTTCGTCGATCTTCTCGCCCTGTACCGACGACAGCAGGCGGGCGTCGTCCGGGTCGTTCGGCGCGCAGAGCACAGGCTCCTTGACGTCGGCCAGGTCGATTTCGATGATTTCGGCGTATTCGGCATCGGCGTCAGCCGACAGCAGCTCAGGCTTGGCCAGCCAGGCTTCCATGGCCTGGGCGCGACGCTCCAGGGTGCGGGCATCGCCGTAGCCTTCGCCGATCATCCAGCGCAGCAGGGTGATGTTCGACTTCAGGTACTCGGCGATGGCCTTTTCCGGCAGCTTGATGGTGCAGCCGGCAGCGGAACGCTCGGCCGAGGCGTCGGACAGTTCGAACGCTTGCTCGACGGTCAGTTCGTCCAGGCCTTCGATTTCCAGGATGCGGCCGGAGAAGGCGTTTTTCTTGCCTTTCTTCTCGACGGTCAGCAGGCCCTGCTGGATGGCGTAGTAAGGGATGGCATGCACCAGGTCACGCAGGGTGATGCCTGGCTGCAGTTTGCCCTTGAAGCGCACCAGGATCGACTCTGGCATGTCCAGCGGCATGACGCCGGTGGCGGCGGCGAAGGCCACCAGGCCGGAACCGGCCGGGAACGAGATGCCGATCGGGAAACGGGTGTGCGAGTCACCACCGGTACCGACGGTGTCAGGCATCAGCATACGGTTCAGCCAGCTGTGGATGATGCCGTCGCCTGGGCGCAGCGACACGCCGCCACGGGTGCGGATGAAGTCTGGCAGGGTGTGGTGGGTAGTGACGTCGATCGGCTTCGGATAGGCCGCGGTGTGGCAGAACGACTGCATCACCAGGTCAGCGGAGAAGCCCAGGCACGCCAGGTCTTTGAGCTCATCGCGGGTCATCGGGCCAGTGGTGTCCTGGGAGCCGACGGTGGTCATCTTCGGCTCGCAGTAAGCACCTGGGCGCACGCCCTGGCCTTCGGGCAGGCCGCAGGCACGGCCGACCATTTTCTGAGCCAGGGTGAAGCCCTTGCCGGAATCGGCAGGCTGCTCTGGCTTCTTGAACAGGTCGGATGCACCCAGGCCCAGCTCGGTACGGGCTTTTTCGGTCAGGCCACGGCCGACGATCAGCGGGATACGGCCGCCAGCGCGGACTTCATCCAGCAGTACTTCGGTTTTCAGCTCGAAGCTGGTGACCAGCTCGTCGCTGTCGTGACGGCGTACTTCACCTTTGTATGGGTAAACGTCGATGACGTCGCCCATGCCCAGGTTGGTGCAGTCGCATTCGATCGGCAGGGCACCGGCGTCTTCCATGGTGTTGTAGAAGATCGGGGCGATCTTGGTGCCGAAGCAGAAGCCACCGGCGCGCTTGTTCGGCACGTACGGGATGTCGTCGCCGAAGAACCACAGCACCGAGTTGGTGGCGGATTTGCGCGAAGAACCGGTACCGACCACGTCACCGACATAGGCGACCGGGAAGCCTTTGGCCTTGACCGCTTCGATCTGCGCCAGCGGGCCGACCGAGCCCGGCTGCTGCGGCTCGATGCCGTCGCGGGCCATTTTCAGCATGGCCAGGGCGTGCAGCGGGATGTCAGGGCGCGACCAGGCGTCCGGGGCAGGGGACAGGTCGTCAGTGTTGGTTTCGCCGGGCACCTTGAACACGGTCAGGGTGTACTTGTCGGCGATGGCCGGACGCGAGGTGAACCACTCGCCGGCAGCCCAGGATTCCAGCACGGCCTTGGCGTGAGCATTGCCCGCCTTGGCTTTTTCGGCCACGTCGTGGAAAGCATCGAACATCAGCAGGGTGTGCTTGAGCTTTTCGGCCGCGACGGCGCCCAGTTCGGCGTCATCCAGCAGCGCGACCAGCGTTTCGATGTTGTAGCCGCCCTGCATGGTACCCAGCAGCTCGGTGGCGTGCTTGCGGTCGATCAGTGGCGAGTTGGCTTCACCCTTGGCCACGGCAGACAGGAAAGCGGCCTTGACGTAGGCAGCTTCGTCGACTCCTGGTGGAACGCGGTGGGTGATCAGGTCTACGAGGAAGGCTTCTTCGCCGGCCGGCGGGTTTTTCAGCAGCTCGACCAGGCCTGCGGTTTGTTCGGCGTTCAGCGGCTGGGGCACGATACCCAGGGCGGCACGCTCTTCGATGTGTTTGCGGTAGGCTTCAAGCACAGTTATTACCCTCATCAGTGGTCCCTAAAGGGAGTCCGGGACGCTCATCCAGCATTCTCTGCACCCATGCGCCATCACGGCTTCTTGGGCCGCCCAGCCAGGGTCGCAGAGAATCCTTACAGAAGCTGCTTTCAAAGTTTTACGCCTGCAGAACGGGGGCTGATGAGGGCTGGCGCGGGCATGCGAGGGGTGCATGGCCCGGGCCAACGCCGTTCTACCGGATCAACTGTGCTCGTGACGCTTTGAAAACAGCTTCCAACGGACATTGTTGCCTTGAAAAGGCGGGATGATTCTACGGCAAATTGTCGCAGAAGGTAAGGCGGCGAACATGACTTTAACGAGTGACCCTGGTTAGACAAAGGGCTAACATGGGCCTGTGTTCCACCGCCAAGCCGTTGTTTTTCCATGCCCAACCAGTCCATCAAGACCCCTTGCGTCGGCCTTTGCTCCACGGTGTATGGAGACACGGTGTGCCGTGGCTGCAAGCGTTTCCATCACGAAGTCATCCACTGGAACGCTTACGACGACGATCACAAGCGTGCCGTTTTGCTGCGCCTGGAACAGTTGCTGGTGCAGGTGATGATGGCCAAGCTGGAAGTGTTCGATACGAACCTGCTGCGTCAGCAGCTGCAGCAGCGCTCCATCCGCTTTGTCGAGCAGCAGTCTGAGTATTGTTGGGCGTATCAGCTGATTGCACGCGGTGCCCGCCTGATTCGCGACCTGGAAGCGTACGGGATGGCGTTGCTGCCCGAGTTTCGGGACTGGGAGCTGCCGCAGTTGCGCGATGCCATCGACCGCGAATTCTTTTTATTGTCCGAGGCGCATTACCAGCGCTATATCGCGCCGGGGTTCCTGCGTACCGAACTGAGGTAAGCCTTCTTCCTGCCCCCTGCCTTGAAAAGGCGCCACTGTGCGTTTTTTATCGAGCGTAGGGAGTATGGATGATGGCGGAGCTTTGTTTTGAGCCGCTGCTGAGTTTTACCGCGACATGCCGCTGGCAATTGCTGGATGCACCGTTGCGGGCCGCCCAGATTGACGATGATGAAATCACCCGGCCGTTCTGGGTCGAATTCGATGACTGGAACGGTGACGATGGTTGGCTGATGACCAGCCTGGACTACGGCGAGGAAATGTTGCAATCGCTCCTGATTGACTCGCTATGGGGGCGCGAGGCTCGTAAGCGTGCGTTTTGTGACGCTTTCTGGTTTGGTGTCTATCGACTTGCAACAGGCTTCGTTTACGAGATCCGCCCGGCATATGAGGGCAATAACGTCGACCGTTGGCCTTCACTGGAATACTGGCTCGACGTCAGTCGGAACGGTTATCTGGGCTTTTACCCGGCGCGTTCGGATGCCGGTGTGTGCAAGGACGACCCCGCCAGTCTGGCGTTGCGAGACCCCTTCGGGACATCCGTGGTGCTACCCGCCGACCCGCCTGTCGATCTGGAGACGGCACTGTACAAGCTGACCGCCGGGCGGCGAACGCCACTGTGGCACATCCCTGGCCTGGATCCACAGGAGTTGCAAGAAGGGCAAGTGCTGTTGAACCTGAAGCTGTATAGCGCAGACGGTCGGCAAGTGAGGCGACGGGTGGAGCGGGTTGCATACCTCAACAACCGTCGAGGCGAGCGTGGCCAGTTCAGCCTGCAGGTGTCTAACCCTTGTGTGCCGCCTCACCCTCGTCCGCTCGTTGCCAAGGCTTGACCCCGTGCTCGTGTAGCGCAGCGCCAGTCAATCGCCGCTGTATTCGCAGCCGCTGGTGCAGGTTTCATGAATACGCACCTTGGACAGCTCCGGCAGCAGCGGCTTGACCTGCTCCCAGATCCACTTGGCGATGACCTCGCTGGTGGGGTTTTCCAGGCCTGGAATATCGTTGAGGTAGTTGTGATCCAACTGCTCGTAGATCGGCTTGAAGATCGCCTTGATCTCGGAAAAGTCGCGGATCCAGCCGGTATGCGGGTCAAGCGGGCCGGTCAGATGCAGGCCGACCTTGAACGAGTGGCCATGCAGGCGGCCGCATTTGTGCCCGGCCGGGACGTTAGGCAGGCGGTGGGCCGATTCGAAGGTAAATTCCTTAAAGATTTCCACGGTCAGAACTCTGTGTGTATCGAAGATGCGCGCAGTCTACCAGCATGGTCGCTACAAGGCTTGCAGGCGTTCGTGCAGCCGCCCGGTGGCGATCAGCTCCAGCAGTTCGTCACCCAGCCGCTGGCTTTCGGCAATGGCCTGGTACCAGTAGCGTTTGCGGCTGGGTGCATCGCCCATGAAACGCTTGAAGTCGTTGCGGTCGGGCAGCTTGCCGAAGGGCAGTGCGGCCAGGTACTGCGGTGACGGCGTCACCAACAGCACATTGCGCAGGCGCGTGGCATCGCCCTTGCGCCATGGCAGCGCCTTGTCGAACCAGCCAGGCACGACCTTGTCGGTGAAATGCGGGTAAAGCACCAGGTCGTCGCCGCGGTATGGCAGGTCGAGGTGATAGTCGAGCAAACCGCCGTCGCGGTAGGTGCCCGCACCCGCACCGGGGATGTCGCGCACGCCTTCCATGACCATCGGGATCGAGCCGGACGCGAGCAGGGCGTGGCGCAGGTTGCCCTGGCCCAGTGGCAGGTAGCGTGAGGGAAAGTCTGTGAGTTGATCCAGCGGCGGGGCGGCACGCTCATCGTGCAGGATGACCCGTTCGAAATGCCGGCCCAGGCGTGAGCGCCCCAGCAGATTGCTGGCGATCACCGAGCCCAGCCCCATCCCCAACCGGCCGCGGTGGTCGTGGGCAAGATGGCCGTGGCTCTTCACCACCAGGATGTTCAGGCGGTAGTGCGGGTTTGCCAGGATCTGCCCATCGCGCCCTTGCAGCAGGTCGTCGAGCATTTGCTGGCAGCTGCGGCTGATCTGGGCTGCGGTCACACCTTTGGCGAAGTCCTGTTCGGTATACAGTTCACCGAGGCGGCGGATGCCAGCGATCGGGTCATCGAGGCAGGCGCTGGCGAAGCGCCAGGAGCCGATCGATGCACCGATCAATGCCCGTTGGCGGGGCGCCGATGGCAGCCACTCGCCGAACAGCGCCAGGTCCAGCCCCTGAATCCCCAGTGGTTTGGGCCCGCCAGCGGCACCCGGTACCACACCGACATCCGCTGCCTGCAGCCCGCGTTCACGGATCTGCTGCAGGGCACGTTTGCCGGCCTTGAAGGTCAGAGCCGGGTACTTGATATGGATGGCGCTCATGGGCGGCCTCGCAATTCACAGGTGGGCCATTATAGGGAATCGCATGGTGGATGCGCTGCGCTATCATGGCGCCAGCTGTTTTCAGGTTGAGTTAAGGACCGGTGGATAATCTTAACTCCGTAGACAAATTGCACACCTCGATGGAGAGAACCTGATGAAAACCCTGACTGCCTTGTTCACTGCCGCTGCGCTTGCTTTCGGTGCCAACGTCGCCCTGGCCAAGGACGTCCAGCCTGACGAAGTGGTCAAGCTGGTGAATGCCAAGACCATCAAGTCGCTGGATGAGCTCAAGGCCACTGCCGTTGCCAAGCACCCGGGCGCCACCGTCACCGATTCGGAGCTGGAAAACGAATACGGTCGCTACATCTACAAGGTCGAGATGCGTGACACCCAGAACGTCGAATGGGACGTTGACCTGGACGCCAAGACCGGTGAAGTGCTGAAGGACGAACAGGACCGCTGATGATCCACTTGACCCGGTGGGCGCGCTACCTGGCGCTCTCGCTGCTGGCCGTCTGCTCCTTGGCCGTTGCTCGCGACCTGGATCAGGATGAGGCCCTGCAGTTGCGCCAGAAAGGCGTGATTCTGCCGCTCGAGCAATTGCTCGAGACCGCCCTGGGGCGCCACCCCGGGGCGCGGTTGCTGGAGGCGGAGCTGGAAGAAGACGATGATCGCTACGAATACGAAGTCGAGCTGCTGACCACCGAAGGCGTGGTGCGCGAGATCAAACTCGATGCCAGCACCGGTGCCCTGCTCAAAGACGAGGAAGACGACTGAATGCGCCTGTTGCTTGTCGAGGACAACGTTCCCCTGGCTGACGAGTTGATTGCCGGCCTGCAGCGCCAGGGCTACGCCGTGGACTGGCTGGCCGACGGCCGGGACGCGGTATACCAGGGCCAGAGCGAACCCTACGACTTGATCATTCTGGACCTCGGCCTGCCGGGGTTGCCGGGGCTGGACGTGCTGGCGCAGTGGCGTGCAGCAGGTCTGGCCACGCCGGTGCTGATTCTGACCGCACGGGGGTCATGGGCCGAGCGCATCGAGGGGTTGAAGGCTGGCGCCGACGACTACATGAGCAAGCCCTTCCACCCTGAAGAGCTGCAGTTGCGCATTCAGGCGCTGCTGCGCCGGGCGAAGGGCCTTGCCAACCAGCCCCGTCTTGAAGCCGCCGGGTTGCACCTGGACGAAAGCCGCCAGTGCGTGAGCCGCGAGGGGGTGGACATCCAGCTGACCGCTGCGGAGTTCCGCCTGTTGCGTTACTTCATGCTGCACCCTCAACAGATCCTCTCCAAGAGCCACCTGGCCGAGCACTTGTACGACGGTGAAACCGAGCGTGACTCCAACGTGCTCGAAGTGCACGTCAACCATTTGCGCCGCAAGCTGGGCCGCAGTGTCATCGAGACCCGCCGCGGGCAAGGCTACATCTACGCCGGGAGCACCGGGTGAAATCGATTCAGGCACGCTTGAGCCTGGGCCTTGTAGCCGTATTGGTGGTGGTCGGGGTGGTGCTTGCGCAGCTTACCTTGTGGTTGTTCGAGGCCGGTTTGCAGCGCTATCTGGAAAACGGCCTGCGCAAGGAAAGCGAGAACCTGCTGGTGGCGCTGGTGCGCGGGCCTTCGGGGTTGCAGTTGGATGAGCGGCGCATTTCCGCCGCCTATCAACGGCCGTTTTCCGGTTACTACTTCCGCATCGATTTCGACAAGGGCACCTGGCGCTCGCGCTCTTTATGGGACCTGGACATGCCGAAACCGGCCGCGCCCGGTCTCTCCGATAGCCACGAGCTGGGCCCGGAAGGCCAGCAGTTGCTTGCGCTGCGTGCCGATTACCGGCGGCTGGGCCAGGACATTTCGATCAGCGTCGCCCAGGATTACTCGCCTGTGCGCGAGGGGTTCCGGCGCCTGCAGCAGATCGGCCTGGGGATGGGCCTGGTGGCGCTGATCCTGGTGCTGGTGCTGCAGCGCATCACCGTCACCCGTTCGTTGCGCCCGCTGGAGCGGGCGCGTCAGCAGATTGCTCAGTTGCAGCAAGGCCAGCGCTCGCAGCTCGATGCCCAAGTGCCCAGCGAACTGGCACCGCTGGTAGGTCAGATCAATCATCTGCTCAGCCATACCGAAGACAGCCTGCGCCGTTCGCGCAACGCGTTGGGCAACCTGGGTCATGCATTGAAGACGCCATTGGCGGTGCTGCTGAGCCTGGCGTCCAGCGAGCGCCTGAATGGCTTGCCCGAAGTGCGTGCGCAACTGCGCGAGCAACTGGAGCAGATCCAGCAGCGCCTGGCACGCGAACTGAACCGGGCGCGCCTGGCCGGGGATGCGCTGCCTGGCGCTCAATTCGACTGCGATACCGAGCTTCCGGGGTTGCTCGCCACCTTGGGAATGATCCATGGCGAAGGCTTGCTGCTCGAGCGCGATGTACCGCCAGGGTTACTGCTGCCTTGGGACCGGGAGGACTTCCTGGAGCTGCTTGGCAACCTGTTGGATAACGCCTGCAAATGGGCTGACAGCGAAGTGCGCCTGGGCATAGCCCCGACCACCGAAGGCTATCAGGTGTGGGTCGACGATGACGGTCCGGGCATACCTGAAAGCCAGCGCCTGCAGGTGCTGGAGCGCGGTTCGCGGCTGGATGAGCAAGTGGATGGGCATGGCCTGGGGCTGGGGATCGTGCGGGATATCGTCGATGCCTGGGGTGGGTCTTTGGCCTTGCTCCAGAGCCCTTTGGGCGGGTTGCGGGTGAGTATCGATTTACCGCGCAAGGTGCGCTGACCCTCTCTGGCCCTGTCGCCGGCAGCAGCACTGCAAAAAAACTGCAGTACAGCCGCATTTTTTTGAATTGGCCCAAGCCCGACACTGGGCGGCACAATCCCCTGACGAAACCCTGCGGTTTCCATCTCTCCACGGACGGAGCCCCTAGGGCCCAGGCCAGTTCGGCTGGGCTTTCTTTTGATCAGAACCACAAACACGATTACTTGAATGACTGCCTTGCGTTCCGAAAGTCGCCTGCAGCGGCTGTTGCCGTCGCCCCTGAATATTCCTCCAAAACAATGGCTGCGTGCCGGCATCGGCGCGCTGCTCGGTTTGTTCCTCGCCGGCTGGTTGACCGGTATGGCCTACGGGCCTGGTATCGCCTTGCACCTGCTGGGCCCTCTTGCGGCTTCGGCAGTGCTGGTGTTCGCCGTGCATTCCGGGCCGTTGGCCCAGCCCTGGCCAGTGCTGGGCAGCTATGCGCTGGCGGGCGCAGTGGGCCTTGCCATGCGCGAGGGGTTCGGCCCCCACCTGTGGGTTGCGGCGGCTGCCTTGGGCATCTCGCTTTTGCTGATGTGCCTGTTGCGCTGCCTGCACCCGCCGGGTGGCGGTGTTGCGGTGAGCGCGGTGCTGGCCGATTCAGGGCTGACGGCGCTGGGCGACCACCTGCTGGAGCCCGTGTTGCTCAACGCGCTGATTCTGGTGACGGTGGCAGTGGTCTACAACCGTTTGACCGGCGTGCATTACCCCAAGGGCGCTGCGCCACGCAAGGACCAGCACCACACCCACGACCCGTTGCCCAGCGAACGGGTCGGGGTCAGTGGTGCGGACCTGGATCAGGCGTTGGAAGAGTTGGGTGAGTTCGTCGACGTCACCCGCGATGAACTGGAGCGCATCATCCTGGCCACCGAGCAGCATGCCCTGCAGCGCAGCCTCGGCGGGATCACCGCAGCTTCGGTGATGTCCCGCGATGTGCAGTTCGCCGCCCCCGACACCACCCTGGAACAGGCCTGGAAGATGCTCGCCAGTCATCACCTGAAAACCCTGCCGGTGCTGCAAGAGGGCAAGCTGGTGGGTATCGTCAGCCTTAGCGATCTGCTCGGTCCGGCCATGCAACGTGGCCGGTTCAGTTGGCGGGGGCTTTTCGCGGGCAAGGCCGTGCGTATGGAGCAGGTGATGAGCCGGCAGGTCATCAGTGTCAGCAGCCAGCACCCATTGCAACGCCTGCTGCCCCTGCTGTGCGAGCAAGGGCTGCACTGCCTGCCGGTGATCGATGGCGACCAGTTGGTCGGTGTGATCACCCAGACCGACCTGATCGCCGGCCTCAAGCGCCAGCTGCTCAGTGGCGCTGGCAGCGTTTCAGATCAGCGGGTCCCAGCGTTGTGACCAATCGCTGGCGCCGGAGGCCACCAGCCGGCGCAGCACCGCGAAGGCCTGTTGCAGGGCCTCGCTGTCGCGTTTGCGCGGGTAGACAAGGAAGGTCGGGTAGGTGAACTCCGGGGCTTGCGGTACCCGCTCGAATACCCCGCTGTCCAGATACGCCTGCACCACGCGGGTACGGAAATAGCCGCTGCCGCCTTTGTCGAGAATGAACTGCAGGGCCAGCGGCCCGAGGTTGAAGCTCAGCGCCGGTCGCGCGCAGTCGGGCAGGGCGGCGTCGTGCTGGCGGCGGAAGGCCTCGCCCCAGTCGATGTAGATGTACGGGTCGGGTTGCTCGACCCGGCGTATGCGGATCAGCTTCTCTTCCATCAACTGCTCTACCTGCAGGCCCGGGCCGTAGGTGGGCTGATAGACCAGTGCGGCGTCCAGCAGGCCCATCTCTACCTTGCGCAGCAAGGACTCACCGTCGCTGACCTCGCTGCGGATGGCGTGGCTGGGTAATGCGCAGTGCAAGGCGCTGACCCAGTCGAGCAGCATCGGGTTGCCCAGGCTCACTTCTGCCCCTACGTGCAGCACTTGCTGGCAGCCCTCGGGCAGCGGCAGGTCACGGCGCGCCGCCTCCCACGTCTGCACCAGCTGGTTGGCATAGCTGACGAAGGCTTCGCCATCACTGGTCAGGCTGGCGCCGTTGCGGCTACGCACGAACAGCTGGCAGCCCAGTTGCTGCTCGAGGCGCTGCACGCGTGCGGTGATGGCGGTCTGTGACACGAACAGGCGCTCGGCGGCGGCGACGAGGCTGCCGCACCGTACGACTTCCAGAAACGTTCGGGCCTGCTCGATATCCATGGGCTGCTCTGTGGCGGGAAGGGTTGCCTATTCTAGAGGCTTTGCACCGTTATGGGGCGCTTTCGCCAGCGCTGCAAATCTGCATATGCGTTGTGACTTTAGTCCCATGGCGGCCGGTGCGTGGCGGTCCATACTCAAGGCTCGCCCTTCAATAACAACAAGTACCGGGTTGCCATCAACATGACCTACCAGCACAGCTACGCCCATTCCATTGCCGACCCTGCTGCCTTCTGGGCCGAACAGGCCGAACATCTGGCCTGGTACCGCAAACCCACCCTGACGCTGCAGGAAAACCCGGACGGCACCCATCGCTGGTTCGCCGACGGCCGCCTGAACAGCTGCTACCTGGCCCTCGATCGGCAAATCGAGCTGGGCCGTGGCGAGCAGATGGCGTTGATCTACGACTCCCCCGTGACCGGTGTGCAGCAGGCGTTCACCTACAACCAGCTGCGTGACGAGGTGGCGCGCCTGGCCGGGTTGCTACGCCAGCTGGGGGTGGGCAAAGGCGATGGGGTGATCATCTACATGCCGATGGTGCCGCAGGCGGCCATGGCCATGCTCGCCTGCGCGCGTATCGGTGCGGTGCACTCGGTGGTGTTCGGTGGCTTTGCAGCCAACGAGCTGGCCCTGCGTATCGATGATGCGCGGCCAACGCTGCTGCTGACGGCGTCCTGCGGCCTGGAATTCGACCGGGTGATCGAGTACAAGCCGCTGGTCGACCGCGCGCTGCAACTGGCTCACCATCAGCCGCGCCACGTGCTGGTGCTGCAGCGGCCCCAGGCCAGCGCCCGGTTGCAGCCAAACCGCGACCTTGACTGGCAGCAAGCGCTGGTAAATGCCGAGCCGGTGCCTGCGGTCGAGCTGGAGTCGGCAGACCCGCTTTACATCATGTACACCTCCGGTACCACGGGCAAACCCAAGGGCATCGTCCGTGAGAACGGTGGCAACGCGGTCGCCCTCTGTTATGCCATGCGCCACATCTACGGCATGCAGGCCGGTGATGTGTGGTGGGGTATTTCCGATGTGGGCTGGGTGGTCGGCCATTCGCTGATCGTCTATGGGCCACTGATGAGCGGCTGCACCACGGTGTTCTACGAAGGCAAGCCGATCCGCACCCCGGATGCGTCGGCCTATTGGCGCGTGGTCGAGCAGTATGGGGTCAATGCCTTGTTCTGTGCACCGACCGCCATGCGGGCGATCCGCAAGGAGGACCCGGATGGCGAGCTGATCCGCCGGCATGACTTGAGTACGCTGCGCCAGTTGTTCCTGGCCGGGGAAAAGCTCGATTCCAGTACCCACCAATGGCTGGAACGGGTTACCGGCAAGCCGGTGCACGACCATTGGTGGCAGACCGAGACCGGCTGGCCAGTCACCGCGCCATGCGTGGGGCTGGAGGGCAGCGCGGCGCGTCCGGGTTCGAGCAACCGCGCGGTGCCGGGTTATCACGTGCGTGTGCTGGATGACGATGGGCACTTGCTGGGCCCGAACCATCAGGGCGCCATCGTCATCGCTCTGCCGCTGCCGCCCGGTTGCAGCCAGACCTTGTGGGGCGATCATGAGCGCTACCTGCAGGCTTATCTGCAGACTTACCCGGGTTACTACCACACCGGTGATGGTGGCTACCTGGATGACGATGGCTTCGTCTACATCATGGGTCGAACCGATGATGTGATCAACGTCTCCGGCCATCGCCTTTCCACCGGCGAGATGGAGGACCTGGTGGCGTGCCACCCTGCGGTGGCCGAATGCGCGGTAATCGGTGTGCATGACGAGATCAAGGGCCAGGTGCCCTTGGCGCTGGTAGTGCTCAAGGACGGGGAGGGCATTACCGAGGCGCAACTGTTGGTGGACTTGGTGGGCAGGGTGCGTGAAGCGATCGGCGCGTTGGCCTGCTTCAACCGGGTGCGCTTGGTGAAACGGCTGCCCAAGACCCGCTCGGGCAAGATCCTGCGGGCGGTGCTGCGCAAAATTGCCGATGGCCAGGCGTATGTGCCGCCCTCGACACTGGATGATCCGGCGGTGCTCAGAGAGATCGAAGCGGTGCTGGCGGATCTGCCCAGGGCAGGCTGACCGGTTGGCCTGGCTAGCGCGTGAATGCGAGGGTTCAGCCGATGAAGTCCTCCGGCCCCACCTGATGCAACTGCCCCAGCCGGCTGCGGGTGCGCATCAGGTCGGCAATGGTGCCGCCAAGGCTCTCTTCCAGCCGCCGCTGCCCGATCACCGTCACCTGGCAGTCCTGATCGTACAGCACATCCACCAGGTTGACGAAGCGCTGCTGCGCTGCCAATGAGCACTCCGAGAGGTCATCCAGCCCGTCGATGATCCAGGCATCATATTGCTGGGCAAGCTGCAGATAATCGATCACTGCTGTGGGCTGCTCGCACAGGTCGTCAAAGGCGAACATCACCAGCCTGCCGTGACTGGCGAGCGCGCGAAGGTTGCGTTTGTTCACCTCAAGCGTGAGCGGGTGCGCGGGCGGCACCTTCAGCGCAAGGCGCTGGGCCGCATCGCCCGGCCATACATAGTGGCCCTGGGTAAAGCGCTGGTGTTCGCGGTTGGCCGGCAGGCTGCGAAAGTCTGTGTCGCCGCCCACTTCAAGGACCTCCATGCGGCCATGGATCAGGCGGATCACCGGCAGGAATCGCTCGTGATACAGCGGGTTGGGCAGCAGGCCCTCGGGGGCGTAGTTCGAAGTCACCAGCACGAAGATGCCACGCGCGAACAAGGCATTGAACAGGCGGGTGAGCAGCATGGCATCACCGATGTCATGCACATGGAATTCGTCGAAACACAGCACCTTGCAGTCGCCCAGCAATGCGTCCAGCGTGGCGCCCAGGGCATCGTCCAGCAGCCTGTGACGGTGCATGCCCTGGTGCAGGCGGGCAAAAAAATCATGGAAGTGCAGGCGTTTTTTCGCCTCGATCGGCACTGCCTGGAAGAAACCGTCCAGCAGCCAGCTCTTGCCGCGGCCAACCGACCCGTACAAGTAAAGGCTGCGTGGTTCGCCTGGCAAGCGGGCAAGCTGCTCGGCCATGGCCTGGATGACCCGGCGCTGGCCCGCGCTGAGCTGGTAGCCACGGCTGCGCGCCTTGTCTTCGAACCATGCGAGCAGATCGCTCTGGCTGGAGGTGGCGGGTCGCAGGCGTTGGCCCAGTTGGCGCAGGGGGGAGGGGATCCAGGCAGACAAAAGCTAAGTTCCTTGGGCACAGGAAGGTCAGTGCGCAGCTTGCCCCAGGTCGGCCCTTTTAACCAATAGAAAAAGTGCGGGGCTTCTATCAGTTGGCCGGATAACTCAAACCTTGCGTTCCAGTTGACGCTCGATCATGTACTTGATGGCCAGCCGACGCTCCTTGAGGTGGCGCAGGTCGTCGTCCTGAAAGTTACCTGCTGAAATCGCCTCGGCAGCCAGTACCTGGTTGTCGATGTCGACGTACTCGTCGAGCATTCGGTCAAGGGTCTTGTCCTGTTGACGGCGCTGCTGGACGATCTCGCGGGGGTAGTGCAGGTCCTGGTACAGGTCGTGGGAAACGGGCATGGCATCCTCCTTGGTCAATGCAAATGGCTTATCTGATTGGAAGGGCGCGATGCGATTGTGTTGAAGCCAAGCGGATTAAATGCGACGGATGGTCGTTTTGCGGCGTGTGAACGGCCCGCAAAACACTAACCTGCTGTTTTAAAGCATTTTTTTTGCGCAAGGGGCTTCCCAGGTGCAAAGAATGTTGTTAAAGTGCCGCGCATTCCAAGACAACAACCCAGTTGTCACTCAGTTGGAATGGTCAGAGCAGCTAACGCTGCATCCGATACAGGGGCGTCGCCAAGCGGTAAGGCAGCAGGTTTTGATCCTGCCATGCGTTGGTTCGAATCCAGCCGCCCCTGCCATTTTCTCGTTAAACATCCATTCCTGATTCAGTGCAGATGATATCGGCGCTGGGTTTTTTCGTTTCTGGCGTTTGCGCAGGCCCATCGTCGACTGACGACAATGGGCCCTGTCAGCTACAGCGCGATTACCTGTTCACCCGCAGCAGTTCATCCAGCACGCGGGCCAGTTCCTCAGCCTGCACCGGCTTCTGCATCACCAGGCTGTCCGGCAAATCCAGCCCTTCCAGCTCGGCATACCCGGTCAGAAACACCACCGGCAAGCGCGGATGCCGTTCACGTGCGGCCAAAGCCAGTTGGGCACCGTTGAATTCGGGCATGGCAAAGTCGGTCAGCAACAAGTCGATCTCGTCGTCCAGCTGGGCCAATGCCTGTTCGCCGCTGTGTGCCTGGCGTACCTGATAGCCGTACTGGCGCAACACATCGCCGAGCATGTCGCGCACCAGGTGGTCGTCATCCACCAGCAGCACCGTGCGGTCGCGGCCACTGTCGCTGATGGACTGCGACGCAGCCGGGATCACCGGGTCCGCCGCCAGCTCATGCTTCACTGCGGGCAGGTAAACGGCAACCTGGGTGCCATGCCCAGGCGCGGTGTCGATGCGCACACCGCCACCAGACTGCTTGGCAAAGCCGAACACCTGGGCCAGCCCCAGGCCCGAGCCTTTGCCGATGTCCTTGGTGGTGAAGAAGGGTTCGAACACCTTGGCCACCACCTCTTCGCTCATGCCGCAGCCGGTGTCGCGGATGCTCAGCATCACGTACTCGCCCGGCTCCGGGTCTTCCGGCCGCTGCGGGCGGGCCTTGATCCGGGTATTGCGTGTGGCCAGCGTCAACTGGCCACCGTCGGGCATGGCGTCGCGGGCGTTGATCGCCAGGTTGAGAATGATCATTTCGGTCTGGGTCGGGTCGGTCAGCGCTTGCCACAGGCTGTGGTCCAGGTCCAGGCGCACAGAAATGCTCCCGCCCAAGGTGCGGCGCAGCAATTCCTCCAGGCCGCCCAAGGTGCGGTTGAGGTTCAGCGGTACCGGTTCCAGGCGCTGGCGGCGGGAGAAGGCGAGCAGCTGTGAGGTCAGCTTGGCGCCGCGTTCACCCGCCTCGCGGATATGCGTCAGGCGTTTGCGCGCTTTTTCCAGGTCACCTTTGTCCAGGTCGCGCTCAAGGAAGCTTGAGCCGGTAAGGATGACTGTCAGCAGATTATTGAAGTCGTGTGCAACACCCGCCGTGAGCTGGCCGACCGCCTCCAGCCGTTGCATCTGCTGCAACGCTGCCTCTATGCGCTCGCGCTCGGTGATCTGTTCGCGCAGGCGGTCGTTGGCGTCGGCCAGGCCCATGGCTGCTTCGCGCTCGCTGGTGATGTCGCGGGCTACCACATAGAGCAGCGTGTCTTCCGGTACCACCACCCATGACAGCCAGCGCAACTGGCCGCCTGCATGCTGGATACGGCCGACGAAGCGCGCGCTGGTGCGGCCATGGGCGAGGGCGGCGAGTTCGGTCAGCAGCGCTTCTTGGTCCGGTTCGGGCAGCAACTGCAATAACGAGGTCTGGCTCAGGCGTTCGCGCGAGAAACCCAGGCTGGCCTCCCAGGCAGGGTTCAGTGCGACCGGTGTGAGGTCTTTGTTGAGCACCGCGAGCAAGTCCTGGGAAAGCTCCCAGGCCCGGTCACGCTCGCGGGTACGGCGCTCGACCCGCTCGCCGAGCATTTCGTTGAGCTGTTTGAGCGCCTGGGTCGCCAGGCGCTGGGCGTGGATGTCCTGCAATACGCCCGAAAAGCGTGTGCAGCGGCCATCGACAAACTGGCTCTGACCGCTGCTGAGCAGCCAGCGCGGTTCCAGGCCGTTGGGTTGGGCAATGCGAAATTCGGCCCGGTAAAGCCCGTCGCTGTCCGGGCGCATGGCGTATTCCACCGTTTCGCGCACCCGTTGCACGTCTTCTGGATAGATGCCGGCATAGAAAACGTCAAGGCTCATCTCGGTGTCTACCGGCAGACCGAACAGCGTCTTGCAGCGGTCGTCCCAGATCAGCAGCCCTTCTTCCGGGCGAAAGTCCCAGGTACCCATGCCGGCTGCATCGATGGCAATCCGGGCGCGTGCCTCAAGGTCCGCAAGGGCTTCTTCGGCACGGCGCCGACGCTGACGTTCCTGCACTTCGGTAAGCGCCCTGCGCACTGCCTTGGGCAGCAACGACAGGTTTTTCTTCAGTACATAGTCGGTGGCACCCAGGCGGATCATTTCCACCGCGTGCTCCTCACCGTATATGCCCGACAGGAAGATGAACGGCGTATCCGGCGCCAGGCGCTGGGCGATGGCCAGCACGTCGGTACCGGACGAGCCGGGCAGCACGCAGTCGCAAAGGATCAGGTCATAGCTGGCTTCGTGCAGGGCATGCTCGGCGGCAACATGATCGAATACCAGCTGCGACTGCAGCTGCAGTCCGCTGCGCTCCAGGCTCAGCAAGGTCAGCTCGGCATCCAGCGAGCTGTCTTCGACCATCAGTAATTTGAGCGGCGTTGGCAGCATGTTCGCGGCGGGCCTCAGTTGCTGCCACGCCGGTTAAGGCGTAGCGAGCCAGGTGGTGGTTCGTTGAGCACGGCCCAGAACACGCCGAGGTCGGAAATCGCCGCGACGAACTCCTTGAACTCCACGGGCTTGACCACGTAGGCGTTGACCCCCAGTTCATAAGCCCGCAGCAAGTCGGGCTCTTCCCGCGACGAGGTCAGCATCACCGTCGGGATGCTGCGCAGCTCGGGGGTGGCACGCACCTCCCTTAGCACTTCCAGGCCATCGACCTTGGGCAGTTTCAGGTCCAGTAGCAACACGGCGGGGTTGCCGTCGTCGCGCGCGGCATAGGCGTTACGCCGTAGCAGATAGTCGAGGGCATCAGCGCCGTCGCGCAGAACGATGACCTCGTTGGCCAACTGGCTACGCTCCAGGGCCAGGAGCGTCAGCTCCAGGTCCCGGGGGTTGTCTTCTACCAGCAGGATAGGTTTGAGCATGATTGAACCGGTGCCTCAGTTTGTTTCTGGATGACGTGGAAGAGTGAAATGGAAGCTGGCGCCCTGGTCGACCTGGCCTTGGGCCCAGACTCGTCCATCATGACGTTCGATGATCCGCCGCACGCTGGCCAGGCCGATCCCGGTGCCCTCGAAGTCCTCCATGCGGTGCAGCCGCTGGAACACCCCGAAGAGTTTGTTGGCATAGGCCATGTCGAAGCCCACGCCATTATCGCGAATATAGACTTCGATTTCCTCCGCGTGCTGGTGTGCGCCGATTTCGATGCGCGCAGGTTCGCGGCCACGGGTGTACTTGATAGCGTTGGCGATCAGATTATGCAGCGCCAGGTTGATGAACGCCGGGTCACCGATCACCTTGGGCAGCGGTGCGACGTCCCAGACGATCTCGCGCCCTTCATAATCGGGCGCCAGTTCCTGGCGGATGGCTTCTACAAGCGCATTGAGGTCAACATCCGACAGGCGTAGGGCCGAGCGGCCCATCTGCGAGAAGTTGAGCAGGTTATCCACCAGGCTGCCGGCGAACTGCGCAGCTTCCTCGATGTGCTTGAGAAAGCGCCGGCCGCGTTCACTCAGGCCCTGGCCTTCGATCTCGCCTAGCAGTTCGGTGTAACCGGCGATATGCCGCAACGGTGCGCGCAGGTCGTGGGACACGCTGTAGCTGAAGGCTTCGAGCTCCTTGTTCGAACGGCGCAGCTCGTTGGCCAGTTGCGCCAGCTCTTCGGCCTTGCGCAGGACAATGCCGAGCACGGCGGTGCGCAGTTCGACCACGCCTTCGATCGTCAGCGGGTCCCACGGCTCGCAGTAACCGCCCAGCTGTTCCTGCCAGTGTTCGAAGCTGTGCCGCGGGTTTAACGCCCCCTGCGGGCCTATCTGTTTGTCGGGCCGCCCGGCCCAGTTGACTATGCGTACCTGTTCGGGCCGGAACCACAGCAGGTAGTGCGAGTGGATCTGGGAAATGGCCACTGCCAGCACGCCACCGGCATGCTCGGCCAGCTCGGGCAGTTCGTCGATGTCGCGGCGCACATTGTCACTGTGGAACACCGTCTCATCATCACGCTGGGCCAGCCAGTGCACCAGCGCAGTGACCTGTGCTGCCGGCGGCGTCTGGCCAATCAGGTCGCAGCGCTCGGCGGAAATGACCGCCGCGCCGCTCGCCCCGGCGAAGGCCAGCAGCACCTCGGGCAGGGCGCGCAGGCCCTCGCTGACACTGTCATGGTCGGCCATCGAGGAGATCATGCGTACGATGTGCTGGCGCAGGTCGAGCAGCTTCCGGGTATTGGCGTGGGCCTCACGCGACTCGATCTGCAGCGACAGCACACTGGCCAGCAGCTCGCAGGCTGTGCGGGTGCGCAGGTCGACCGGTCGAGGTTGCTCGTGGTGGCACGACACCAGCCCCCACAGTTGCCCATCGACCACGATCGACAGTGACATCGACGCCAGGGTGCCCATGTTGCGCATGTACTGCAGGTGCACCGGCGATACGCTGCGCAACGCGGCGAAGCTCATGTCCAGCGGTTTGCCGGTGCGCGGGTTGGCCGCCGGCACCAGCGGTGAGGCCTGGTAGTCGGCATCTTCGATCACGCGAATGCGGTTGACCCGATAGAGCTCGCGGGCCTGGCGGGGAATGTCCGACGCGGGGAAGCACAAACCCAAGTAGCGTGGATAGCCGGCATCAGCCACTTCAGCGAGCACCTGGCCATTGCCCTCTTTATCGAAGCTGTAGGCCTTTACCCGGCCAAAACCGGTGATTCGCTTTATCTGCAATACAGTCTGCTGCAGCAACGCTTCCAGGGTTGCGGCGTTGTTCAGGCTACTGACGAAACCCCGCACCAGGGGGTAATAATCGCCTTGGTCGACCGGGCCGACAGGCTGACGAACGGGCTCGAACTCAGCGATCAGTACCTGATCATGGCGATGGGTCAGCAGGCGCAGCCGGTCGTTGCAGGGTGCCCCATTGCGCAGGAGCACATCGCCGATGTGGAAGGGGAATACATCGTCGCCGGGCAGGCGCTCAAGATGGGAACGCAGATCGAAACTGTCGCTGACCACGTCGGCGAAGGTGCATCCCACCAGCTCAAGGGCGGGCACACCGAGCCAGCGTTCGACATTGTCGCTGGCCTGGAGGATACGCAGGTCCTGTTCATCCAGCACCAGCAGAAAACCATGTGGCTGGATGCTGCCGGGTACCTGGATCGGCTCCTGGGCGCAGCGTTCCACGGCTTCGGCGAGTGCGATGTCGGTGGTCGTCAATGGATACGCTCCTGTCATGTTCGTCCATGCATGGCGCGCATGCGTCTGATGCGGGCTCGGTGGCTGCTGCGCACCGTAACAGAATGCGCACTGCTTTGCCGGCCTATGGCCATTGGAGGTACTGGAGGCGCTTGGGTTCGATGCCAGCCGAAAATTTCTTTGCTGTGACCGGCTAACGGTCTAACCCTTTGTTGTTACTACCAAAGAATGGCGTGGAGTGGGCACAGGCAGGCCACCGGCTGCTACGCTCAGACTCAGGACGGAAAAACTAGGGACGTGTCAGTGAAGGGACGCTTTGTGGCCGTACTGTGGGGCCTGTTGTTGAGTGGCAGTGCCATGGCAGCGGACTTCCTCGTGGAGGTGCGGGTGCAGGTGCAACGGGGCTGCATGCTGGTCAACCAGCAGCGTGAGGCGGGGGCGCAGGCCCTTGGCCGGATCGACCTGGGCGTTGCCGCACGCCTGGACGGGCCTGATATGCCCTTGAGCGGGGTGCTGCTAAACCAGCGCCCACCGCGACTGGAATGCAACCCCGACACGCCCTACCAGGTACGTGTCGACGGTGGCCAGCACGGTGGTGCCGGTGAACTGCGCTTCTTGGCCAGTAGCGACGCCAGGGCCCGGCCGATTCCCTATCGCCTGTACCGCGACGCGGCCTGGCGCGAGCCTGTGGTCGTGGGCCAGCCCCACGCCGCACGTGTGCCGGACAGCGGTACGGTCGAACTGCCACTGTACGCCCGGATCGACAAACTGGCCTGGGTGCCGCACGCCGGTGTGTACGCCGACCTGCTCAAAGTCACGGTCACCTGGTAGCGGGCCACTATGCACAAGGACGTCACGCCATGAACCGTACATCCATCCTGTTGCTCAGCCTGGGCCCGTTGCTGTTGCCCAGTGGTGCAGCACATGGCACGACCACCGGCTTTATCCAGGCGCGTCTGGTGATCAGCGCAGCGTGCCAGATCAGCAGTGGCGACCAGCCCCCGGCCACACTCGGCAACCCGGGGCTGATGGACTTCGGCGAGCGTGGTCCGAACTGGGACCAGCCGCTGCGCAGCCGGGTTGACGAGGCAGGCGGCGAGGGCAGCTTGCAGATCAGCTGCACGCCCCAGGTCAGGGCCTTCAATGTGCGCATCGACGGCGGCCTCAATGGCAGCGATGGCGTACGGCGGCTCAGCAATGGCCGTGAAATGATCCCCTATCAACTGGCGCTCGACCCAGGCGGTAACAGCCGTTATGGCATCGGCCAGGCGCGTGCCTTCACGATCAGCAGCACCGAACAGATTCCGATTCCCATCTTCGGCGTAGTGGTAGCGCAACCGCGTGCGCTGCCGGCCGGGCTGTACCGCGACACGCTTAGAGTGACTCTGGACTGGTAATTCACGCAAGGAGACCCCGATGCGAACGAACCTCACCCACTGGATGCTCGCTGGCCTTGGCCTGGCGATGGCATGCCACGCCCAGGCCGCTACGGTGACCGGGACCATCAGCTCCACCCTGACATTGACGTCGGCGTGCCAGGTCAATGGCACCACAGGCACCTCGGGGTTGAACTTCGGTACCCTCAGCTTCGGCACCCAAGAGGCGCTGTTCACCACCGCCAACGGTGAGGTGCTCGGTGGCGGCGGCGGTGCGATGAGCATCCTCTGCTCCGCAGGTACGGTGCCAGCCATTCGCGTGCGAGCGGGGGCCAACGACGGTGCATCGGATGGCGGCACCCGGGCGCTGGCAGACGGCAACGGCAACTTCGTGCCTTACGACTTCTATACCGACACCGGGCGCACCCAACTGTTGGACATCGACGGCACCATCACGCTGCCGACCAGCACCGGGGTTGCTCAGACCGTCAACCTCTACGGTCAGGCACGCGGCAAGGCGGGGCTGCCGGCAGGGGTATACACCGATACGGTGGCCGTCGAGCTGTCGTTCTGAGCCGCGGCCATGCGCTATTGGCTGGGTGGCTGCCTTGCAGGCCTGGGTGCGCTGCTGGCGACGCCACTGAATGCCGCAACCAGCAGCACCTTCCAGGTCACGGCGACGATCACCGCAGGCTGCCTGGTGGTGGGCGGCGTCACCCAGTATGGCGTGCTCGACTACGGGACGCAGTCGGCCTTGTCGACCGGGGTCCTCAGTACCTCATTGGGGGGCGCCACAGTGACCTTCCAGTGCACGCCCGGCGTGAGCCTGAGCATGAGCCTGGACGGTGGCCAGAACGTGGTGACCGGCACGCGCTTCCTCAAACGCAGCGGCGGCACGCAGCTGCTGGCCTACCAACTGTACCAGGACGCGGCCTACAGCCAGAGCATCGCAGTGGGCCAGAGCGTGACGCTGAACAACAGCGACCCGACGACGATCAAGCTGTCGGTGTATGGCCGCACGCAGCTCACCGGCCTTGTGCCGGCCGGGACTTACACCGACGTCGTGCAAGTGACGGTGACCTGGTGAAACACCGGGGCCCCTGACAATAAAATAAATCAAGGAGAGCGGTATGCGGGCAAGCGCGAAGTGGGCGCGGGGTTTGATCGGGTCATTGCTGCTGGCGAGCTTGCCGGCGGGGGCTGCCACCTCGGTGCTGATCTGGCCGATAGACCCGGTGCTGGAGGCTGACCAGAAGGCCGGCGCGCTGTGGCTGGAGAACCGTGGCAGCGCTCCGGCGAGCCTACAGGTGCGGGTTTTCGCCTGGCGTCAGGGCGACATGCAGGAGCAGTTCCAGGCCCAGCGGGAGATCATCGGCAGCCCGCCGGTAGCCACCATCGCCCCCGGCCAGAAACAACTGATCCGCCTGACCCGCACTGGCAGCTCACCGGCCGGCCAGGAGCAGGCTTACCGCATCATCATCGACGAAATTCCCTCGCCACTGCCCTCGGACAACGCCAGTCAGGGCGCTACCGCAGCCATCCGCCTGCAGATGCGCTACTCGGTACCGTTGTTCGTCTATGGCGAAGGCTTGTGGGGCAAGCCGGACCCGGAGGGCAAGCGCAGCGCCAGCGGCGTAGGCAAGCCGCAACTGAGCTGGCGGCCGGTGACGGTGCAGGGCAAACCCTATGTAGAACTGCGCAACACCGGCCCGGTGCATGCCCGGCTGACCGATGTGGTGGTGCAGCAGGGCGGCCAGGCAAGGCCACTGGCCGAGGGGCTGCTTGGGTATGTATTGCCCGGGGCCAGCATGCGCTGGCCGGCACCGGTTGCACCGAACAGCAGTGGCGTACTCAAGGGCAGGGTGAACGGTCAGGAGGTGGCCGAAGCGATCCGCCAAGGGCAATGAAACCACTATTGAATGAATGTCAGGGGCCAGGGAGGACCCGGCGATGGTCGGAATGCGTGTGTGAAATGGCTGTCGCAGGCGATGCGCCGCTGGTGCCTGGGGCTCGCGGTAATCGGCCCCGGCCTGGTGGTGGCCGACGAGCTGCCGCCGCCGCCCACCGAGGCCGCCGCCATTGCCGACGCCACACTGTATCTGGACCTGCTGGTGAACCAGGTGCCCAGGGCTGAGCTGGTGCCGGTGCAGCAGCGCGCCGGCGGGCTGTTCCTCGACAGCCAGGTGCTGCGCGCTGCCGGCATCGCCCTGCCGGGCAATCCGCAAGGCGAGGTGGCCCTGGATACCGTCGCGGGCCTGCACAGCGACTACGACAGCCAGAACCAGCGCCTGCTGCTGCAAGTGCCACCGGCCTGGCTCCCGGACCAGCAAGTCGGCGACCGTAACCTGTACCCGGCCAGCGATGCGCGCAGCAGTTTCGGCGCGTTGTTCAACTACGACCTGTACCTCAACGACACCGACGAGGGTGGCACTTACCTGGCTGCGTGGAATGAGCTGCGCCTGTTCGACAGCTGGGGCACCTTTGCCAGCACCGGCCAGTGGCGGCAGTCGTTCAACGGCGCCGCGGCCGACGACAGCCGCCAGGGTTTCCTGCGCTACGACACCACCTGGCGCTTCACCGACGAGCAGCGCCTGCTGACTTACGAAGCGGGCGACTTCGTCACCGGTGCGTTGCCCTGGACCAGTTCGGTGCGGGTAGGCGGCCTGCAGTTGTCGCGTGACTTTGCCGCCCGCCCTGACCTGGTCACTTATCCGTTGCCTGCTTTCGCGGGAGAGGCGGCGGTGCCGACCTCACTGGATCTGTTCATCAACGGCTACAAGTCCAGCACCGCCGAGTTGCAGCCAGGCCCCTACACCCTGACCAACGTGCCGTTCATCAACGGTGCCGGCGAGGCCGTGGTGGTTACCACCGACGCACTTGGGCGCCAGGTTTCCACCACGTTGCCGTTCTACGTCACCAGCAGCCTGCTGCAAAAAAGTCTGTCGGATTTCTCGATGGCCGCCGGCAGCCTGCGCCGAGACTATGCAGTGCGCGACTTCAGCTACGGGCCCGGCGTCGCCTCGGCCAGCCTGCGCCATGGCGTCAGCGATTTCTTTACCCTCGAAAGCCATGTCGAAACCGCAGAGTCGTTGCTGCTTGGCGGTGTGGGCGCGAATGTGCGCCTGGGCACGTTCGGTGTACTGAACGCTGCGACGGCGCAGAGCCAGTACGATGGCGAAAAGGGCCACCAGGTCGCCCTCGGCTATCAGTACAACAGCCAGCGCCTGGGTTTCAGCTATCAGCGCTTGCAGCGTCATGGTGATTACGCCGACCTGAGCCGGGTCGACAGCCTGGACATGCAATTGAGCCAGCGCAGCGAGCAGGTCACCCTGAGCCTGAACCTCGACCGCTTCGGCAGCCTCGGCGCGGGCTACTTCGATGTGCGCGCCGGTGACGGCTCGCGCACCCGGCTGATCAACCTGAGCTGGAGCAAACCGCTTTGGGGCAATAGCAGTGTCTACCTCTCGGCCAACCGTGAGGTCGGCGACAGCCAATGGGCGGTGCAGGCGCAATGGGTGATCCCGATCGACTTCAGCGGCACCCTGGCCGTGAGCATGGAGCGCAGCAAGGAAGGCGAGGATTTGCAGCGGGTCAACTACAGCCGCGCGGTGCCGGTGGGCGGTGGTGTTGGCTACAACCTTGGCTACGCCACTGGGGGTGATCGCGATGCCTACCGCCAGGCCGACGCCACCTGGCGCTTGCAGTCGGTGCAATTGCAGGCCGGCGTGTACGGCAGCAGCGGCGAGATGACCCGCTGGGCCGACGCCAGCGGCTCGCTGGTGTGGATGGACGCCGGGGTGTTCGCCGCCAACCGTATCGACGATGCCTTTGTGGTGGTCAGCACCGGCGGCTATGCCGATGTGCCCGTGCGTTACGAAAACCAGGAGATCGGCCGCACCGACCGCAACGGCCACCTGCTGGTGCCGTACAGCAGCGGCTACTACCGCGGCAAGTACGAGATCGACCCCATGGACCTGCCACCCGATGTGCTCGCGGCGCAGGTGGAGCAGCGGGTCGCGGTACGCCGTGGCAGCGGCTACTTGCTGGAATTCCCGCTCAAGCGCGTGCTGGCGGCGAGCGTCGAGCTGGTCGATGGCAACCAGCAGCCGCTCAAGCTGGGCAGTACGGTCAGCCATCGTGAAAGTGGCAGCCAGGCGGTGGTGGGCTGGGACGGACTGGTGTATCTGGAGAACCTCTCAGCGCACAACCACCTGCAGGTTGGGCTGGAGGGAGGAGGGCAGTGCCAGGTCGAGTTCGACTTGCCGCAGGCAGAAGGCTCCATCCCGTTGATCGGCCCGTTGGTATGCCGATGAGGAGGGGGTTGCTCGGCCTGGTGATCGCAATGCTATGGCTGCCGGCGGGTTCGGTCTGGGCGCTATGCTCGTCCGTCGCGACCGCGCCAGCGGCGTTCGGCACCCTCAACTCAACGCTGGTGCGCACTGCCATCCAGAGTGCTTCCACCATCAATGCGGGTTTGCAGTGCACCGGGTCGTTGTTGTCCCTGCTAGTGAGCAGTGACCACTTCTACCTCACCATTACATCAGCTACCAGCGGGCTGGTGGGGCCGACCGGGGATGTCATCCCGTATACGATCTATGCCAATAATACGACCAGCTACCCCATCACCCGCAGCGCGCAGTTCGACTTCGCACGCAATGGCCTGATCGACGCCCTGGGCCTGCTCAATGGCAATTCCCCTAAGTCTGTGCCGCTGTATCTGAAGACTACGGTTGGCGCCAACGTGGCCGCCGGCGTCTATACCGAGACGCTGAACCTTGCCTGGGTCTGGAACTATTGCTCGGGCATTGGCCTGGGCAATCTCTGCCTGGGGCGCGACACGGGCGCGGGGAACCAGACCCTCACGGTGACCCTGACGGTAAGTAATGATTGCCAGATCACAACGCCGACCATCAGCTTTGGCAGCGCACCGGTAGTGGCGGGGTTCGGCACGGTTAACCAGAGCGTGAACCTTTCCTGCACCAAGGGCAGTAGCTACACGGTCGGGCTGGATGACGGGCAGAACGCATCTGGCGGGCGTCGGAGGATGAAGTCTGCTGCCAACGACTACCTGGCCTACGACATCTTCAAGAGCGCGGGCGCGGTACGTTGGGGAGCAGTGGGTGGCGCGCGGCGTTCCAGCAGCGATGCCAACGTCAACCCTGGGGTGGGGACTGGCACCGGTAGCCAGGTGTTCAACTACAACGCCAAGGTCTATACCGACCAGGCGACACCGCCGGCGGCGACCTATACCGACAATGTGATACTCGATGTGCAGTTTTGACCGGGTATGTCTGCGCCGGCCTCTTCGCGGGCTTGCCCCGCGAAAAGGCCGGCACTGATCAGCGCAAATCGTCAGCCATCTTCAGCAAGGTCTCCAGCACCGCCCCTGCCAATGCCTTGGACCGCTCTCCCGACCAGCCGGTCACCGGGTTGGGCGCATCGTCATGGTCCTTGAACGGCATCTCAAGGGTCAGCGACAGGCAGTCGTACGCCATGCCCACCGCATTGCACGCCAGTGTCGTATTGGCCTGCCCAGGCTCATCGCGGGTATAGCCATACTTGGTCTGGAAGTCAGGCGTAACGCTGCACAAGGTGCTGCGGAACTGCTCCTCAAGCTTGGCCAGGCGTGGCGTGTACCCCGGGTTACCCTCACACGCTGCGGTGAACACGTGCGGGATTTCTTCATCCCCATGCACATCGATGAACGCATCCACCCCGTACTGCTTCATCTGCGCCTGGGCAAAGAACACCTCCGGGCTAGCCTCGACGCTGGCGTCCTGCCAGGCCCGGTTGAGGTCCTGGCCTTTGAAGTTGGTGCGTAGGTGGCCGAGGAAGGCGCCATCCGGGTTCATGTTTGCGATCAGGTACAGGTCAGCCTTGGCCAGCAGTTGCTGGACGACGGCGTCATTGGCTTGAAGACGGTCGATCACCCCCTCCATGAACCACTCGGCCATGTGCTCGCCCGGGTGCTGCTGGGCGATCAGCCATAGCTTGCGTTTGCCTGCGGCTCCGTCGCCTGCGCGCAACAGCGGAATGTCGCGGCCCTGTACGCTGCGGCCATGGGCCAGCAGTTCGACACCGGGAATCTGCTGGGCACGCTCGATCAACTGGTTGTGGCGCGCACGCGGGTAGGGCTCGAAGTAGGCGAACCAGATCTGCTCCTGCTCGGCTTTCACTTCGAAGGCCAGTGCCTTGCCATCGAACTGGCTGGGCACACGGAACCAGGTTTGCTGGTCGTAGGAAGCCACGGCGTTGTAGCCGGCCCAGGCGTTCTTGTAGGAAGACTCGCTGGCGTTGTCCAGGCTGAAGCGATGGGCCTGACCGGGCGTGAGGCCGCTGACCTTGAAGTGGAACCACTGGAAGTGGCCGCTGTGGGTGTCCGGGCGAATGGCCAGGTGGACCTGGGCAGGGTTACTGGCATCCAGTACCTGGATGTTGCCGGAATCGAAAGCGCAGTCGATCTGCAGAGGGGACAGCGTCACGGTCATTGGCGTGGCTCCTTGGGCTTTGTTGTGGGGGTACTGTACACCCCTCGTGGGGGAGGCTGTGTACAAAAAACAGCACCCTCAATGATTTCCTATTGTTGGGAAGTTAATTGCAGGCTGATTAAGCAGTTGATAGATCGAACTGGAATGGGCGGGTCAGGACGGACTAGTACGATGTTGGGTTCAAGAATCCTACACGTTTTTAGGGTATTTCATTCAGTAATCCCGCTTGTGTGTATTGCCTGTGTGGGTTCGTATATGCATTGAAAAAATAGTGGAACGGTTAGGCGTGTTGGCCAGCGCCCTGTCGTCAGTAACCGGAGTGGGTGGCGTGCCTGCAAAAACTTCTTTCCTGTCGATTTTGCTCATTCTTATCAGTCTGCTGGGTGTATTCCCACTCGACGTCATTTTGCCTTCTGTTCCGCAGATGGCTGAGTATTTTGCAGTCGATACAAAGCGCATTGCCTATTCAGTGAGTTTATTTGCGCTGGGTGTGGCTCTATCCCAAGCGGTGATCGGCCCGCTTTCCGATTGTGTGGGAAGAAAACGCTTGCTGATCGCTGGGCTCTTGGTAGGCATCGCAGGGGCAATCGGCTGCATACGCACCACTCACTATGAGACCTTCATGGTGTTTCGCCTGTTGCAGGCCATGGGCTGTGGCTGTTTCGTACTAAGCCAAGCGCTGGTGCAGGATAGTTACAGTGGCCAGCAGCGCAATGCGATGCGAATTCTGCTGACCAGTGCAAGCGGCGTCTTTATCGCGTTGTCGCCGTTAGCAGGCAGCGTGCTTCAGCAATATTGGGGGTGGCAGGGGAGTTTTCAGGTATTTGTCATGCTGGCAGTATTGGTGCTGTTACTTTGTTTGATGTTATTGGGTGAAGATAGAGCCTCTCGCTATCGGGGAGGTTTTTTGCCTGGCTATTGCCAGATTCTGAAGGACAGAAAGTTTCTTGTGTATTCGATCTTCTCCTGTTTGGCATTTGCCTGTCACTTTTCATTTGTTGTCGTATCCCCCTTGTTGCTGATGGGGCCGCTAGGGTTGACGGAGTTCGCCTTCTCCATGGTGTTCCTCTTGTATGGGTTGGCCTACATGGTCGGCGGTGTAGTTGCCAATTCGCTGAATCGAAGTATGAGTACACAGGCGCAGATTGGTTGTGGATTTGCACTGATAGGCACCGCTGGCGTAGCCCTGCATCTTGCCATTTCAAGCGGTGAACTGGTGCTCATCGATCTTGTATTGCCATTAACCTTATGCACAATCGGCACGACGATCGTCCGCCCGGCTGCAACCACGTACGCACTCAGTCGGCATCCCGATCGCGCAGGGGCTGCTGCATCGGTCAGCAACACATTGCTCTATGCGTGCGGTGGGGGCGTTAGCCTGCTGGTGGCTTCATCAGGAGAGGTGAGTTTGGCAATGCATCTGGCAGTGAGTTTTATAGCCTCTTGCCTATCAGGCTGGTTGCTCCTTGCCTGCGTGTCCGGGCTATTCGGACATAAGCCTTGATTTGGCAGGGGTACTGGCTTTGCATCCTGCCGACCCTGACGGCTTACGCCCAGTAGCCAAACAGCACCAGCGCCGCCACGCCCAGCCCTACTGCAATCGAACACCCACCCAACGAAATCGCCGCTCGCCCTTGCCGATACCAGCCATCGTGCCCCAGCTCCCTCGCTGGGGCGAGCAGGCTGCGCCAGCGCAGTTCGGTGTCATGGAAGGCTTGCAGGTGCGCTGCATCGGCGTCCAGCCAGCGCCGAAAATCAATGCGCTCGCAGGTGGTGACCTCAGGGCTCTGCAACCGTACATACCATTGGCTGGCAGCGCTGGCCACAGCATCACCGTGCGGGCGGGCCGTTTGCAGGGCCTGGTTCATGTGCCGTTCGATGCTCAGCAAGGGCAAGTCGAGGCGCCTGGCGATAACGGCGAAGTCCAGCTGGTCCAGGCGATTGAGCAGGAACACTTGCTGAACGCGGCGTGGCAAGCGCTTGAGCCCGTGCAGCAGGGCATCCTCGGCGTCGTGGCCGGTAGCGGGCGTTGGGTGCTCAAAAGGCAGCAGCAGGCGGCTCATGGTCAGCTCCTTGCTCAAGAGTAGGGGTGGGGGCATCTTCCGTGATGCGAAACCAGCTTAGTAGAAACGAGATTGATTCTCAAGTGCTGATTCCGCAAAGTTTTGTAATGAGCGTTCACGCCCTGACACACTTTTGCTATCATCGCGGCCATCAAAGATCTTCATTAGCCTGAAGAGCCAAAAAAAAGACCCGGCAAAAAGCCGGGTCAAAAACCGTGATTAGCCTGATGAGGAGATAATCTGAGAGCGACCTAAGCTCCAGGTTATCCAGCAGATCTCGCGATCAGCTGAGTGCAATAATAATCGTTATCATTTGCCAGTCAAATGATTTTTCACCTATCCGGTAAAAACTTTTGCTGGAGCACTCCCTTGTCCCGGCAATCGGGGCCCCTTGCCGTTACCTGGCCACCACGTCTCTCCCTATTCCAGTTCCAGTCTAAAGACCGCTCTGCACGGTCCGCTTGTGCTCCAGCAGCGCCCTGGCCATGTCCATCATGTGCATCAGTGCAAAGGTCAGCTCGCGGTGGCTGCCTTCCTGATGGGTGGCGGTTTCATGGGCGGTGGCGGCCGCGCAGCGCAGCAGCGCGATGGCGTGCTCCTGGGCCTGGTCTGCGGTGACGCCTTCGTGGAGTGTCCAGATCTTGTTGTCGATGCTGGGGCGCGGCGGGTTGGGGTTGAGGTAGTAGTCGAGGGCGCGGCGGGCTGCTTCGCTGTCGAGTTCTGTTTCGTCGTTTTTCGGTGGTTTCATCGCGATACCTTCTGATTTCCCTTCAAACACAATGAAATCAGAGCATAGGTCAATCTGTACTATTAATCCTGTCACAAATAATTCAGAGTGTGTATTGAAGCGGCTAATACAGTCCGTATTGTTGCCGCTCATGGAAAACTGGAACGCATTTCTCAAGCGCTACAAGCGCGAACATAATCTCAGCCAGCTCAAGCTGGCCGAACGTCTGGGCATGACTCAGGGCGGCGTGGGCCATTGGCTGCGTGGGACGCGGCGGCCAACGCTGATCACCATCAACGAGAAACTGGAAAAGCTCGGGTTGGTGTACCTGGAGGCCCAGGTCATGGTGGTTGAACGTGAGGTCAATGACCTCACGCGTGAATCCAGGGGCACCTACGGCCCCGCACGGCCTTTGTCGGTTGAGGCGCTGCGTTATGCAAGCTTCCGTTTCCCTGTGCTGAGCTGGGCTGATCTGCAGGGGCCTTTACCTGAAAAGAGCGACCTGCACGAACAGACTGACTATATGCCGGCGGGTAATGCATTTTGGCTGGCAGTGGAAAACGACTCGATGAACGCCGCCAGTGGCAAGAGCGTGCCGGAAGGTATGCGTATCCTGATCGATACGGGGCTCGAGGCGCAGCCGGGCAAGTTGGTGATTGCCAGGCAGCCGGGGCGCTTGGCGGTCTTGCGGCAATTGATCGAAGAGGGTGGGGAGCGGATGCTCAAGCCCCTGAATACCCGTTATCCGACGGTTTTGTGTGAGCCAGGGTGTGAGTTTCTCGGGGTGGTTGTGCGGGTGCACGGCTCCTTCTAGATTGCCGGGGCCGCAAAGCGGCCCTTGCTTGCATCACTCCACCAGTTCGACCAGCACCGTCCCTTCGCTGACCATATCCCCTTCCTGGCAAAACAACGCCTTCACCGTCCCACCCTGCGGAGCGCGGATGCTGTGTTCCATTTTCATCGCCTCCAGCACCACCAGCGCAGTCCCTGCTTCCACCGCCTGGCCCGGCTCCACCAGTACCCGCACGATGCTGCCATTCATGGGCGCGCCCAGCCCGCCCTGATGGCTGTGGCTGGCTTCGGCCTCGGCGATCGGGTCGAAGGCCTCGATGGCATGCATTTCACCATCCCAGCGCAGGTATAGCGTGCCACCGCGGCGCACTGCCAGGTAACGCCTGCGCACGCCGCCTTGATCATGCCCGAGCTGTTCGCCGTCCAGCTGCCAGGCCAAAGTAGCGCCGTGCTCAAGGGTAACTGCCTGGCTTTCGCCGCCGCTGCGCAAATGCAGGCTGCTGTGCGCTGGCAGGCCCAGGCGCAAACCCGTGCGCCCAGCCCAGGGGGAGCGGTTATCGTCGTCACGCTGATGCGGCGCCTGGCCCTGCAGCCAGGCTTCTCCTGCGGCTTGCCAGAAGCCTGCGGGCAATGGCTGCGGTACCGGCAGCAGTACCTCCTGATGACGTGGAATAAAGCCTGTATCCAGCTCGGCCGCCGCGAATGCGGGATGGGCGAGGATGCGGCGCAGGAAGGCAATGTTGGTCTTCAGCCCGCCGATGGCGAACTCGTCCAGCATCGCCAGCAAGCGCAGGCGTGCCTGTTCACGGTTTTCGCCCCAGGCGATCAGCTTGCCCAGCATGGGGTCATAAAAGGATGAGACTTGGTCTCCCTCGCTTACCCCGCTGTCCACCCGGCGACCTTCGCCAGGTGCCGACTCGCGGTACAGCGTCAGGGTGCCTGTAGCCGGCAGAAACTCATTGGCCGGGTCTTCGGCATACAGGCGCACCTCGATAGCATGGCCGATCAGCGGCACCTGCGCCTGGGTAATCGGCAGCGGCTCGCCGCAGGCGACGCGGATCTGCCAGGCCACCAGGTCCAGGCCGGTGATAGCTTCGGTCACCGGGTGCTCTACCTGCAGGCGGGTATTCATCTCCATGAAGAAGAACTCGCCACGGGCATCGAGCAGAAACTCCACGGTGCCGGCACCGACATAACCGATGGCCTGGGCGGCGCGCACCGCCGCTTCGCCCATGGCCCGCCGCAATTCAGGGGAGAGCCCCGGCGCAGGCGCTTCCTCGACTACTTTCTGATGGCGGCGCTGGATCGAGCAGTCGCGCTCATTAAGGTACAGGCAGTTGCCGTGCTGATCGGCGAACACCTGGATCTCGACGTGGCGGGGCTTGAGCACGTACTTTTCCACCAGCATGCGCGCATCGCCGAACGACGACTGCGCTTCACGCTGGGCCGAGGCGAGGGCGTCGGCCAGCTGGCTTTCTTCCTCCACCACTTTCATGCCCTTGCCACCACCCCCGGCGCTGGCCTTGAGCAGCACCGGGTAGCCGATGCGCTCTGCGGCGGCGCGGAAGGTTTCCAGGTCTTGGGCGTCGCCGTGATAACCCGGCACCAGCGGTACGCCGGCCGCTTCCATCAGCGCCTTGGCTGCCGATTTGCTGCCCATTGCATCAATGGCGCTGGCCGGCGGGCCAAGGAAGATCAGCCCGGCGTCCTCGATGGCACGGGCAAACCCTGCGTTCTCCGAAAGAAAGCCGTAGCCTGGGTGAATGGCCTGGGCGCCGCTGGCTTTGGCCGCTGCGAGCAGCTTGTCGATCACCAGGTAACTGTCAGCGGCCTTGCTGCAGCCCAGGTCGACACGGATATCCGCCTCGCGGCTGTGGCGGGCGTCGCGGTCGGTGGCGCTGTGCACGGCCACGGTGGTCAGGCCCATGGCCTTGGCGGTGCGCATCACCCGGCAGGCGATTTCCCCACGGTTGGCGACCAGCAGGGTGGTCAATGGCGTGCGGCTCATGGGCG
The DNA here is from genome assembly GCF_047456185.1 of Pseudomonas sp. BNK-30. Classification (NCBI taxonomy): domain Bacteria; kingdom Pseudomonadati; phylum Pseudomonadota; class Gammaproteobacteria; order Pseudomonadales; family Pseudomonadaceae; genus Pseudomonas; species Pseudomonas sp. BNK-30. The sequence goes on along the minus strand of NZ_CP179904.1, from coordinate 2,785,097 downwards.
CGGCTCCTTGTTGGGCTCGGTTTGCCAGGCGGGGCGACGTTTTTCCAGGAAGGCGCGCAGGCCCTCCTGGCCTTCGGCGCTGACACGGATACGAGCAATGGCGTTTTCACAGTAGCGGCGCAGGGCAGGGCTGAGCTCACCGTCATCGACTTCGCGCAGCAGGTCCTTGGTGGCGCGCAGTGCCTGCGGGCTGTTTTGCAAGAGGTTGTCTACCCAGGCCTGTACCTGCACTTCCAGCTCACTGGCCGGGTACACCTCTGCCAACAGGCCCAGTTCCCGGGCCCGTACGCCGCTGAAGCGTTCGGCGGTCAGGGCATAACGGCGCGCGGTACGCTCACCGATGGCCTTGACCACGAACGGGCTGATCACCGCCGGGGCCAGGCCGATGCGCACTTCGGACAGGCACAGCTGCGCATCCTCGGCGCCGATGGCCATGTCGCAGCAACTGATCAACCCCAAGGCGCCGCCAAAGGCCGCCCCCTGGACAACGGCCAGGGTGGGTACCTTCAGGCGATGCAGGGCGTACATCAGTTCGCCCAGTTCACGGGCGTCATCCAGGTTGGTGTTGAAGTCCAGTTGTGCCGATTGCTGCATCCACGCCAGGTCTGCGCCAGCGCTGAAATGGCGGCCACGGCAGCGCAGCAGCATGAAGCGCAGGCTGGCGTCGTCGGCCAGTTGCCCGAGGGCGACGATCAGCTCGCGGATCATCTGTGCATTGAATGCGTTGTTCTTGTCCTCGCGGCTCAGCCACAGGGTGGCGAAGCCGCGCGGGTCACGGATCACTTCGAGGGTGCTGAAATCGCTCATGGGTCACATCCGGAAAATGCCGAAGCGGCTCTGTTCGATCGGTGCGTTCAGCGCGGCGGACAACGCCAGGCCAAGCACGTCACGGGTCTGCGCCGGGTCGATGACGCCGTCGTCCCATAGCCGGGCGCTGGAGTAGTAGGGGTGACCCTGGTGTTCGTACTGGTCGAGAATCGGCTGCTTGAGCCTGGCCTCATCCTCGGCGCTGAAGGCCTGGCCGCTGCGTTCGCTCTGCTCGCGCTTGACCTGGGCCAGCACCCCGGCGGCCTGTTCGGCCCCCATCACGCCAATCCGCGCATTGGGCCACATCCACAGGAAGCGCGGATCATAGGCGCGGCCACACATGCCGTAGTTGCCAGCGCCAAAGCTGCCACCGATGATCACCGTGAACTTCGGCACCTGGGCGCAGGCCACGGCGGTGACCAGCTTGGCGCCGTGCTTGGCGATGCCGCCTTCTTCGTACTTCTTGCCGACCATGAAGCCGGTGATGTTTTGCAGGAACAGCAGCGGGATGCCGCGTTGGCAGGCCAGTTCGATGAAGTGCGCGCCTTTTTGCGCGGCTTCGGCGAACAGGATGCCGTTGTTGGCCAGTATCGCCACCGGGTAGCCGTGCAGGTGGGCAAAGCCGCACACCAGTGTGGTGCCGAACAGTGCCTTGAATTCATCGAACACCGAGCCATCGACCAGCCGCGCAATGACCTCGCGTACGTCGAACGGTTGCTTGGCATCCGCCGGTACCACGCCATACAACTCGTCGGCGGCATACAGTGGCGCCACCGGGGCCAGGCACTGCAGCTTGCCCAGCTTGTGCCAGTTGAGGTTGGCCACGCTGCGCCGGGCGATGGCCAGGGCGTGCTCGTCATTGTCGGCATAATGGTCGGCCACGCCGCTGGTGCGGCAGTGCACATCGGCACCGCCGAGGTCTTCGGCGCTCACCACCTCACCTGTGGCGGCTTTCACCAGTGGCGGGCCCGCCAGGAAGATGGTCGCCTGCTGGCGGACCATGATCGCTTCGTCGGCCATGGCCGGCACATAGGCGCCGCCTGCGGTGCACGAGCCCATGACCACGGCGATCTGCGGGATGCCCAGCGCGCTCATGTTGGCCTGGTTGAAGAAGATCCGCCCGAAATGTTCGCGGTCGGGGAACACTTCATCCTGGCGCGGCAGGTTGGCGCCGCCGGAGTCCACCAGGTAGATGCATGGCAGACGGTTCTGCTGGGCGATGGTTTGCGCACGCAGGTGCTTTTTGACCGTCAGCGGGTAGTACGAACCGCCTTTTACGGTGGCGTCGTTGGCCACGATCATGCATTCCACGCCTTCGACACGGCCGATGCCCGCGATGACGCCGGCAGCGGGCACGTCTTCGCCGTACACCTCATGGGCGGCCAGCTGGCCGATTTCGAGAAATGGCGAGCCCGGGTCCAGCAGGCGATCGATACGCTCACGCGGTAGCAGTTTGCCCCTGGAGGTGTGCCGTTCTTGGGCCTTGGGCCCGCCGCCTTGGGCAATGTGGGCGAGCAGGCCGCGCAGGGCCTGGACCTGTTCGAGCATGGCCGCGCTGTTGCCGGCGAATTCCGCCGAACGCGGGTTGATCTGGGTGTGCAAGGTAGCCATGTGCGCCCGTCCCTTGTGCTCAGCGGGTTTCGTTGAACAGTTCGCGGCCGATCAGCATCCGGCGGATTTCGCTGGTGCCGGCGCCGATCTCGTACAGCTTGGCGTCGCGCAGCAAGCGGCCCGCCGGGAATTCATTGATGTAGCCGTTGCCGCCGAGAATCTGGATCGCTTCCAGGGCCATCTGCGTGGCGCGCTCCGCCGTGTACAGGATCACCCCGGCGGCGTCCTTGCGTGTGGTCTCGCCACGGTCGCAGGCCTGGGCCACGGCGTACAGGTAGGCGCGGCTGGCGTTCAGTTGGGTGTACATGTCGGCGATCTTGCCCTGTATCAACTGGAACTCGCCGATGCTCTGGCCGAACTGCTTGCGGTCGTGGATGTACGGGACCACCAGGTCCATGCAGCTTTGCATGATGCCGGTGGGGCCACCGGAGAGCACCACGCGCTCGTAGTCCAGGCCGCTCATCAGTACGCGCACGCCGCCGTTGAGCTGGCCGAGGATGTTTTCTTCCGGCACTTCGACGTCATCGAAAAACAGCTCGCAGGTGTTGGAGCCGCGCATGCCCAGCTTGTCGAACTTGTTGCTGCGGCTGAAGCCTTGCCAGTCGCGCTCGACAATGAACGCTGTGATGCCGTGGGCGCCCTTGTCCAGGTCGGTCTTGGCGTAGATCACGTAGGTGTTGGCATCCGGGCCGTTGGTGATCCAGGTCTTGCTGCCGTTGAGCACGTAGCGGTCGCCGCGCTTTTCGGCGCGCAGTTTCATCGACACCACGTCGGAGCCGGCGTTTGGCTCGCTCATGGCCAGCGCGCCGATGTGTTCACCGCTGATCAGCTTTGGCAGGTACTTGAGCTTCTGCTCATGGGTGCCGTTGCGGTTGATCTGGTTGACGCACAGGTTGGAGTGGGCGCCGTAGGACAGCGCCACCGAGGCTGAGCCACGGCTGATTTCTTCCATCGACACCACGTGGGCCAGGTAGCCCAGGCCGGCGCCGCCGTATTCTTCCGGTACCGTGATGCCCAGCAGGCCCATGTCGCCAAACTTGCGCCACATGTCGGCAGGGAACAGGTTGTCGTGGTCGATCTGTGCGGCGCGTGGCGCCAGCTCGGCGGCGACGAAGGTGCGCACCTGGTCACGGAGCATGTCGATGGTTTCGCCCAGGGCGAAGTTCAGGGAGGGGTAATGCATGGGGCACCTTCTTGTTCTTGAAATTAGGAAACACCGTAGCTCAGCAAGCGGTAGCCATTGGCTATGAGCGCTATGTCGTTTTCACCTTTACGTTAACGTAAACCTGCGATCCGTCGGTGTCAATCCGGTCATCACCTTTACGTAAACGTAAATCTGCGCCACAGTATTTGTCGCTTGCTTGAGCCGTGCCCAGAACAACCACAAGAAGGGACACCCATGAGTCAACCCAGCTACACCCAAGGTCGTCAGGACCTACCCTTGCTGACCCTGACCATTGGCCAGGCCTTCGATGCGACCGTGGCCCGTTACGCCGATGGCGAAGCGTTGGTGGTGCGCCAGCAGGGCCTGCGTTTCACCTGGCAGCAGTTGGCCGAACAGGTCGATGTCCATGCCCGGGCGTTGATGGCCCTGGGTGTCGACAGGGGGGACCGGGTCGGCATCTGGTCACCCAACTGCGCCCAGTGGTGCATCCTGCAGCTGGCCAGCGCCAAGGTCGGTGCGATTCTGGTCAATATCAACCCGGCCTACCGGGTGGGCGAGCTGGAGTACGTGTTGCGCCAGTCCGGCTGCCGCTGGCTGGTGTGCGCCGATGCCTTCAAGACGTCCGATTACCATGCCATGGTCAAGGAGCTGATACCGGGGCTGGCTGCAGTGCTGCCCGGTGACTTGGCCAGCGAGCGCCTGCCCGAGCTGCGCGGGGTGATCAGCCTGGCCGGCAACCCGCCCCCAGGTTTTCTGGCGTGGCATGCGCTGGGCGAGCGGGCAGGGGAGACGGCTGTTGAGGCTTATCAGGCTCGCCAGCGCAGCCTGCAGTTCGATCAGCCGGTGAACATCCAGTACACCTCCGGCACCACTGGCGCGCCCAAGGGGGCGACGCTCAGTCATTACAACATCCTCAACAACGGTTTCATGGTTGGCGAAAGTCTGGGCCTGACCAGCACCGACCGCATGGTGATCCCGGTACCGCTGTACCACTGCTTTGGCATGGTCATGGCCAACCTTGGTTGCATCACCCATGGCAGCACCATGATCTACCCCAGCGACGCCTTCGATGCCGAGCTCACTCTGCGTGCGGTCGCCGAAGAGCGCGCCAGCATCCTCTATGGCGTGCCGACCATGTTCATCGCCATGCTCGACCACCCGTCGCGCCAGCACCTGGACCTTTCGACCCTGCGCAGCGGCATCATGGCCGGTGCCACCTGCCCGATCGAGGTCATGCGCCGGGTCATCGACCAACTGCACATGGCCCAGGTGCAAATTGCCTATGGCATGACCGAAACCAGCCCGGTGTCCCTGCAGACCGGCCCCGACGATGACCTGGAGCTGCGCGTGACCACGGTTGGCCGCACCCAGCCCCAGCTGGAGACCAAACTGGTGGATGCCGACGGCTGCATCGTGCCCAGGGGCGAGATCGGCGAATTGTGCACCCGTGGCTACAGCGTGATGCTCGGTTACTGGGATAACCCGCAGGCCACGGCGGATGCCATCGATCCTGCAGGGTGGATGCACTCGGGCGACCTGGCGGTGATGGATGAAGATGGCCATGTGCGCATCGTCGGGCGCAACAAGGACATGATCATTCGCGGTGGCGAAAACATTTATCCGCGCGAGCTCGAGGAGTTCTTCTATACCCACCCTGCAGTGGCGGACGCCCAGGTGATCGGCATCCCGTGCGATAGGTATGGCGAGGAAGTGGTGGCCTGGATCAAGTTGCATCCCGGCCACAGCGCAACGGCTGAAGAGTTGCAGGGCTGGTGCAAGGCGCGCATCGCGCACTACAAGGTGCCACGGCACTTCTGTTTCGTTGACGAGTTTCCCATGACGGTGACCGGCAAGGTGCAGAAGTTCAAGATGCGCGAAATCAGCGCGGCCTCGCTTTCAGCAGTACCGGCTGGGTAATTCAGCCAGGGCGCTGGCCGCGCCGAGTGATACCCGTGCACGGCCGGCAGCACCGTTGCAGGTGCATCGCTTTCCCTCGTCTATCCTTAAGCCTTCACCGGTGGCTCCTGGCTCGGCGGGTCGCCGACCGTCGGCGGCTCGGTCGGCTTGATCGGCAGCTCGTCCGGGTCCTCTTCCGGCACGGGCGGCGGCAGGCTCGGGTCGTCGATGTTGGGGTCGGGTGTCTCTGGTGGAATGGGAATGTTCATGGCCTGACCTCGCAGGGTGAATGAGAGGGTGGTGCAGGCTTTGATACGTGGCTGCGCCGTTTGCTCAATTTTTTTGAACCCCCTGCGTGGACGATGGCTCTGAACCCTTACCGCCAATGCCAACAGGGAGCCAGGACCGATGTCGCGCAACGAGCCCTTCGAAAGCGTACCAATGGCGAACGATCACCCCGACCAGGCCATCAGCCTGTCCCAGGCGCTGCTGGCGCCGCGCATCGTGATCGAGGATACCCAGCCCGCACTTGACGGTGGCGGTTTCGCCGTCAAGGCCATCAGCGGCCTGCCGGTTGCAGTCAGCAGCAAGGTCTACAGCGATGGCCACGATCGCCTGGCTGTGATGCTCAAATGGCGGCAGGCCCATGGCCGGCGCTGGCACTGCGTGCCCATGCATTCGCCGGGCAACGACCTGTGGCTGGCCGAATTCACCCCCACCGAACTCGGCCCGCACCTGTTCAGTATCGAGGCCTGGATCGATCCGTTCGCCACTTATTGCCACGACCTGGAGAAGAAGTTCCACGCCGGCGTCGACGTGAAGCTGGAACTGGAAGAGGGCCGCCAGCTGCTCGGCAAAGGCGCAGAGCGCAGCGAGGGCGAACTGCGCAAGCAGATCGAGGCACTGCAGGCTCAGTTGCCCACGTTGGCCCAGGCTGACCAGGTGGCGCTGCTGCTGGATGCGCAGGCGTCGCGCCTGATGACCGAGGCCGAGCACCGCAGCTACCTCACCTGCAGCCGCGAATTCCCGGTCGATGTCGACCGCCCGGCCGCGCAGTTCGCCAGCTGGTACGAGCTGTTCCCGCGTTCGATCACCGACAGCCCTGAGCGCCACGGTACCTTCAACGACGTTCACGAGCGTTTGCCGATGATTCGTGACATGGGCTTTGACGTGCTGTATTTCCCGCCCATTCATCCGATCGGCAAGCAGCACCGCAAGGGCCGCAACAATGCCTTGCGTGCTGAGCCCAACGACCCGGGCAGCCCCTACGCCATCGGCAGCCCCGAGGGCGGGCACGATGCCATACACCCGCAGCTGGGCACCCGGGAGGACTTCCGCCGCCTAGTGGCCGCCGCCGCCGAGCACGGGCTGGAGATCGCCCTGGACTTCGCCATCCAGTGCTCCCAGGACCACCCGTGGCTCAAGGAACATCCCGGCTGGTTCAGCTGGCGCCCCGACGGCACCATCCGCTATGCCGAAAACCCGCCGAAGAAGTACCAGGACATCGTCAACGTCGATTTCTACGCCGCTGACGCCGTGCCGTCGCTGTGGCTGGCCCTGCGCGATGTGGTGGTGGGCTGGGTCGAGGAGGGGGTAAAGACCTTCCGCGTCGACAACCCGCACACCAAACCGCTGCCGTTCTGGCAATGGTTGATCGCCAATGTGCGCAGCCAGTACCCGGACGTGATCTTCCTGGCTGAAGCCTTCACCAAACCGGCGATGATGGCGCGCCTGGGCAAGGTGGGTTACGCCCAGAGCTACACCTATTTCACCTGGCGCAATACCAAACAGGAACTGCGCGAGTATTTCGAGCAGCTCAATCAGCCGCCCTGGAGCCTGTGCTACCGGCCCAACTTCTTCGTCAACACGCCGGACATCAACCCGTTCTTCCTGCACACCAGCGGCCGTGCGGGGTTTCTGATCCGCGCCGCGCTGGCGACCATGGGGTCGGGGCTGTGGGGCATGTACTCGGGCTTCGAGCTGTGCGAAGGCACACCCCTGCCGGGCAAGGAAGAGTACCTGGATTCGGAGAAGTACGAGATCCGCCCGCGCGATTTTACCCAGCCCGGCAACATCATTGCCGAAATCGCCCAACTCAATCGCATCCGCCGGCAGAACCGCGCCCTGCAGACGCACCTGGGCGTGGCGTTCTTCAACTGCTGGAACGACAACATCCTGTATTTCGCCAAGCGCACGCCCGAGCGCGACAACTACATCCTGATAGCGGTCAGCCTCGACCCGCACAACGCCCAGGAGGCCAGCTTCGAACTGCCGCTGTGGGAGCTGGGGCTGGACGATGACGCCGACACCCTGGGCGAAGACCTGATGAACGGCCACCGCTGGACCTGGCATGGCAAGACCCAATGGATGCGTATCGAACCGTGGCATCAGCCATTTGGTATCTGGCGCATAGAAAAGGCCCGATAAGCCCCTGGGCGGCGCTGAACCCGCAATTGAAAGGAGTCGCACATGGCCAAGCGTTCCCGCCCGGCAGCCTTCCTCGACGACCCGCTGTGGTACAAGGACGCCGTGATCTACCAGCTGCACATCAAGTCGTTCTTCGATGCCAACAACGACGGTATAGGTGACTTCGCCGGCCTGATCAGCAAGCTCGACTACATCGCCGATCTTGGCGTCAACACCCTCTGGCTGTTGCCGTTCTACCCCTCGCCACGGCGCGACGACGGTTATGACATCGCTGAATACAAAGCCGTACATCCCGACTACGGCAGCATGGCCGATGCCAAGCGTTTCATCGCCGAGGCGCACAAGCGCGGGTTGCGGGTGATTACCGAGCTGGTCATCAACCACACCAGCGACCAGCACCCCTGGTTCCAGCGCGCCCGCCATGCCAAGCGCGGCAGCAAGGCCCGCGACTTCTACGTGTGGTCGGATGACGACCAGCAATACGACGGTACGCGGATCATCTTCCTCGACACCGAGAAGTCCAACTGGACCTGGGACCCGGTGGCCGGCCAGTACTTCTGGCACCGCTTCTACTCGCACCAGCCGGACCTGAATTTCGACAACCCGCAAGTGCTCAAGGCCGTGATCGGGGTGATGCGCTTCTGGCTGGACCTGGGCGTCGACGGCTTGCGCCTGGACGCCATCCCCTACCTCATCGAGCGCGATGGTACCAACAACGAGAACCTCCCCGAGACCCACAAGGTGCTCAAGGCGATTCGTGCCGAGATCGATGCCAATTACCCCGACCGCATGCTGCTCGCCGAGGCCAATCAGTGGCCCGAGGACACGCGCCCGTACTTTGGCGAAGGCGATGGCGACGAGTGCCACATGGCCTTCCACTTCCCGCTGATGCCGCGCATGTACATGGCCTTGGCCATGGAAGACCGCTTCCCAATCACCGACATCCTGCGCCAGACCCCGGAAATCCCGGCCAATTGCCAGTGGGCCATCTTCCTGCGCAACCACGATGAGCTGACCCTGGAGATGGTCACCGACCGCGAGCGCGACTACCTGTGGAACTACTACGCCCAAGACCGTCGCGCGCGCATCAACCTGGGTATTCGCCGCCGCCTGGCGCCGTTGCTGCAACGCGACCGCCGGCGCATCGAGCTGCTCACCAGCCTGCTGCTGTCGATGCCCGGCACGCCGACCCTGTACTACGGTGACGAACTGGGCATGGGCGACAACATCTACCTGGGCGACCGTGACGGTGTGCGTACCCCCATGCAGTGGTCGCCGGACCGCAACGGCGGTTTCTCCAAGGCCGACCCGCAGCGCCTGGTACTGCCGCCGATCATGGACCCGCTGTACGGCTACCAGACTGTCAACGTCGAGGCGCAGGCCCACGACCCGCATTCGCTGCTCAACTGGAACCGCCGCCTGCTGGCGGTGCGCAACCAGCAGAAAGCCTTCGGCCGCGGCACCTTGCGTACGCTCACCCCGAGCAATCGCCGCATCCTGGCGTACATCCGCGAGTACACCGATGCCGAGGGCAACAGCGAAGTCATTCTGTGTGTTGCCAATGTGTCGCGTGCGGCGCAGGCCGCAGAACTTGAATTGTCCCAGTACGCCGACAAGGTGCCAGTGGAGATGCTCGGCGGCAGCGCCTTCCCGCCGATCGGCCAGCTGCCGTTCCTGCTGACGTTGCCGCCTTATGCCTTCTACTGGTTCTTGCTGGCAGCGCACGACCGCATGCCCAGCTGGCATGTTCAAGCTACCGAGGGGTTGCCGGAATTGACTACGCTAGTGCTGCGCAAACGCATGGAAGAGCTGCTCGAAACGCCTTCGAGCGATACATTGCAAGGCGCGATTCTGCCGCAATACCTGCCCAAACGGCGCTGGTTCGCCGGCAAGGAAGGGCCTGTCGACCAGGTGCGCCTGTGTTACGGCGTGCGCTTGGGCACCGCCACGACACCCGTGCTGCTCAGCGAAATCGAAGTGCTGGGCGATGGCGTGGCCAACCGTTACCAGTTGCCGTTCGGGCTGCTGCCTGAAGACCAGATCAGCAGCGCGTTGCCGCAACAACTGGCGCTGTCGCGGGTACGCCGTGGCCGTCAGGTGGGCCTGATCACCGATGCCTTTGTGCTCGAACCCTTCATTCGCGCTGTGCTGCGCGCCTGCCAGGACGGCCTGCGCCTGCCCTGTGGCAATGGCCAGGGCGAGCTGCGCTTCCACTGCACCGAACCGCTGGCCAGCCTGGGCCTCGATGAAGACAGCGCTGTGCGCTACCTGAGCGCCGAGCAGTCCAACAGTTCGGTAGTGGTGGGCGATCGCGTGGTGCTCAAGCTGATCCGCCGGGTCAACCCGGGGGTTCACCCGGAGCTGGAAATGAGCGCCTACCTCACCGCCGCCGGGTTCGCCAATATCTCGCCACTGCTGGCCTGGGTCAGCCGGGTGGATGAAATGGACGCACCGCACCTGCTGATGATCGCCCAGGGTTATCTGAGTAACCAGGGCGACGCCTGGGCCTGGACCCAGAACACGCTGGAGCGGGCCATCCGCGACGAGATGGAGCCATCCAGCAACGATGGTGAAGCGCATACCGACGCACTGGCCGAGCTCAACGGTTTTGCTGCCTTGCTTGGCCAGCGTCTGGGCGAGATGCATCTGTTGCTGGCCGCCCCGACCGACGACCCCGCCTTCCGGCCGCGCAGCAGCGATGGCGAAGACAGCGAGCGCTGGGCACAACAGATCAGCAGCGAGCTCTGCCATGCCCTGGACTTGCTGGCGCAGCACCGCGACAACCTGGACAACGACAGCCAGGCGTTGGTCGACGACCTGCAACAGCAACGGGAAGGCCTTGCCCAGCACATCGCAAACCTGGCCAGGCAGGCCCAGGGTGGCCTGCTGATGCGGGTTCACGGCGACCTGCACCTGGGTCAGGTGCTGGTGGTGCAAGGGGATGCCTACCTCATCGATTTCGAAGGCGAGCCTTCGCGTGCGCTGCAAGAGCGGCGGGCCAAGCACAGCCCGTACAAGGATGTCAGCGGCGTGTTGCGATCCTTCGACTATGCTGCTGCGATGATCCTGCGCAGCGCCTCGGCGGTAGACGCTTCCGAGGCGGCACGGCAGGCTCGTCAGCGGGTCGCCCGGCAGTACCTGCACCAGTCGCGCCATGCCTTCGTCGAAGCCTATGGCCTGGCCACCGCCGCCATGCCTCACGCCTGGCAACAGGCCGAGGGCGAACGCGCCGCACTGGAACTGTTCTGCCTGGAAAAGGCCGCCTACGAGATTACTTATGAAGCCGAAAACCGGCCAAGTTGGCTGGCCGTGCCTTTGCATGGCTTGCATGGATTGATCAGTACCTGGGGAGAGTCATAGATGAATGCAACCACGCGTGATAACGGTGGCCTTCGGCAGCGGGAGCTCGATGCCCTTGCCCGCGCCGAGCACGCCGATCCTTTTGCAGTACTTGGCCCCCATGGCGATGGCGCGGGCGGGCTGTGGGTCCGCGCCTACCTGCCAACTGCCCTGAGCGCCCGGGTGCTGGCCCGCGATGACGGGCGTGTGCTTGCCGAAATGCAGCAGGGCAGCTTGCCCGGGCTGTTCACCGCGCACCTGGATGATGCACAGCCGTACCTGCTGCAGATCGTCTGGGCCGGTGGCGAGCAAGTGACCGAAGACCCGTATAGCTTCGGCCCGCAATTGGGCGACATGGACCTCCACCTGTTTGCCGAGGGCAACCACCGCGACCTGTCCGGGCGCTTCGGCGCCCAGCCCATTGAGGTCGACGGCGTCCATGGCGTGTGCTTTTCGGTATGGGCGCCCAATGCGCGGCGCGTGTCGGTGGTGGGCGACTTCAACAATTGGGACGGCCGTCGTCACCCGATGCGCCTACGGCACAGTGCCGGGGTGTGGGAACTGTTCGTGCCGCGCCTGGGCGTAGGCGAAACCTACAAATTCGAGGTGCTGGGCAAGGAGGGCGTGCTGCCGCTGAAGGCCGACCCGCTTGCCCGCGCCACTGAGCTGCCGCCCAGCACCGCATCGAAGGTGGCCGGCGAACTCAGCCATTCATGGCAAGACCAGGAGTGGATGGAACACCGCGCCCAGCGCCATGCCTACAGTGCGCCGCTGTCGATCTATGAACTGCACCCAGGCTCCTGGCAGTGCGAGCTGGATGACCTGGGTGAAGTGTCACGCTTCTACAATTGGCGCGAACTGGCCGAGCGCCTGGTGCCCTATGTGCAGAAGCTCAACTTCACCCACATCGAGTTGCTGCCGATCATGGAGCATCCGTTCGGTGGCTCCTGGGGCTACCAGCCCTTGTCGATGTTCGCGCCGACCTCGCGCTACGGCACGCCAGAAGACTTTGCCGCGTTCATCGACGCCTGCCACCAGGGCGGTATCGGTGTGATTCTCGACTGGGTGCCGGCGCATTTCCCTACGGACGAGCATGGCCTGGCGCGCTTCGACGGCACCGCTCTTTACGAGTACGACAACCCCCTGGAGGGCTTCCACCAGGACTGGAACACGTTGATCTACAACCTGGGCCGCAACGAAGTACGCGGTTTCATGCTGGCTTCGGCACTGCACTGGCTCAAGCACTTCCATATCGATGGCTTGCGGGTCGATGCGGTGGCCTCGATGCTGTACCGCGACTATTCGCGCAAGGCTGGCGAATGGGTGCCCAACCGCCATGGTGGGCGCGAGAACCTGGAGGCCATCGATTTCATCCGCCACCTCAACGGTGTGGCCGCCCATGAAGCGCCGGGCGCGCTGATCATCGCCGAAGAATCCACTGCCTGGCCGGGTGTCAGCCAGCCCACCCAGCAAGGTGGCCTGGGCTTCGCCTACAAGTGGAACATGGGCTGGATGCACGACACCCTGCACTACATCCAGAACGACCCGGTGCACCGCAGCTATCACCACAACGAGATGAGCTTCGGCCTGATCTATGCCTATTCCGAACATTTCATCCTGCCCATTTCCCACGATGAAGTGGTGCACGGCAAGCATTCGCTGATCGACAAGATGCCCGGTGATCGTTGGCAGAAGTTCGCCAACCTACGGGCTTACCTGACCTTCATGTGGACTCACCCGGGCAAGAAGCTGTTGTTCATGGGCTGTGAGTTCGGCCAATGGCGGGAATGGAACCATGACCACCAGTTGGACTGGTACCTGCTGCAGTACCCCGAGCACCAGGGCGTGCAACGCCTGGTGGGTGACCTGAACCGGCTGTACCGTGACCTGCCGGCATTGCATGAGCAAGATTGCCAGCCGCAAGGTTTCCAGTGGCTGATCGGTGATGACGCGCAAAACTGTGTGTATGCCTGGCTGCGCTGGAGCAGCAACGGTGAGCCATTGCTGGTGGTGGCCAACTTCACCCCGGTACCGCGCGAGGGGTATCGGATTGGTGTGCCGTTCGGTGAGCGCTGGCAAGAGCTGCTCAACAGCGACGCCGAGTTGTATGCCGGGTCGAATGTGGGCAACCTTGGCGCGGTGGAGAGTGACGAGGTCGCCAGCCACGGGCAACCGCTTTCGCTGGCCCTGAACCTGCCGCCGCTGGGTGTACTGGTGATGAAACCCGCCTGATCCTTGGGCCTGAGTTGGCCTCTTGGCGGGCTTGTCCCGCGAAGAGGCCACACTGATCACCAGCGCATCCTGACCCCCAGGCTGCCGATCAACCCATTCAGATCGTTGTCATCCACATCACTGCTGTAATCGGCACTGACAAACAACGCCATGGAAGGTGTCACCCGCGCCACCAGGCCCAACCCCAGTTCCACCGTGGTCGAATAGCGCGAGCCGGATATCTTGTCGACCTGGTCCAGCTTGACCTCGTCGGCATCGCTGAAGTCATACCAGACGTTGGTCCGCACATACGGTTCGATGGGCATTCCCCGCACTTCGTAGCGCCCGGACAACTTGGCACCGACCCGGCCGCTCCAGGTTGGCTGGCTGTCGAACGCCTGCAGCGTCTCTTCCTGCACCTGGTTGCCAGGGAAGAACTGCTGGTTGATCAACTGTGCCTGGGGTTCGATCACCCAACTGCCACCCAGGCGGATCGGGTACCCCCCCTCCACGGAAAACGTCATCGCATGGCCGCTGTCGTTCACCCGCTGGCCCGTCTCGCCCCGGCCCAGCACATCGATGCGCGTGCCCATGGCTACAGCGTCCACGTGCCAGCCCTGATCATGGGTCATGCTCCAGTACACCCCCAGGCTCTCGCCGCTGAGGTTCACTGCATTGCGCTGCTTGTCGCCGAGCATCACACGGCTGCCCTTCAAGCTGCTTTGCAGATTGTTATGCCCCACGAAAATGCCCGCGCGGTGCACATTGCCGCCGCTGGTTTCACGCACGAACAGGTCCGGGCCAATCGTCAGTTGCTGGCTGGGTGCTTCCAGCTGCTCGGGGGCCTGCGCACCCGGGCGAGGTGTGCCCGGGAAAAACTGCGCCCATTGGCTGGCTATCAGGTCGGGCGCCAGCGGGCCATGGCGTTCGGCCATCTTGTTGCTGAAGGCTGTCAGTGTACCCAGGCTCAGGCCGCTGGCGCTGACGGGGTCAAGCGACAGCTGAGCCATTGCCGGCTGCTGCAGGAACAGGGGGGAGCTGGGGTCGTCCAGCAATGGGGAGGCGAAGGTTTCCACCGGGGTTGCCAGAAGCATCGACGTGGAAACCGCGTAGAAAATACGGTCGAAGCGCAACGGGTTCGAGGTGCTTTTCATGGCGGATCTCCTGTGTTTTTGTTGTACAGCCCAAGGACCTGGCCTGTTGTCACGAGCTGTACGGCTAAACACAGGGCGACCCAAACCAGTACGCCAGCTTTCTCAAGCACGCACGAAGGCGCGAGCTAAAGGCCCGGCGCAATTTTTTTACGACTAGATAATCTTTAGCTAAGGAGAGGTAAGGGCTTGCGTCAAGAAAGTGTTAAACAGGCGGGGAGCTTCAGGGCGCAGAGTTAACATCATGATTTCTGGCGAAAACACTACGCGCATAGCGGCGTTCGCTATTTCCTGCACCCTGGCTATGCCGAAACATTGCTAGCGCCGCTGTTACGCCGGGTGCGAGCCGTGCGTCCAAGGTGGCCAGGCGCAGCCGGCCCTGAGATCCGTTCGGTCCAGGGCCGGTTGAGCCAACCCCGGTTCAGTCCTCCTCGCGCTGCAGCACCATCAGCAGCAACGAGCGCCCCTGGACCTGGAACGTGCTGTCGAATGGCAAGTGTTGCCCTTTGCGCAGTTCCGGCCGGTCGGTGTCCACCAGGCAGCTCCAGTAGTCACCGTCCGGTACCGTCGGCAGCAGGAACGGCACCACATCGTGGTGCGCATTGACGATCAGCAGCACCGTCGCCTCCGAACCCGGCCGGGCGATGCCGCTGACCTGGGCGCGGCCGTCGATCAGCATGCCCAGGCAGCGCCCATGCGGGTCTTCCCACTGCTCCACACTCATCTCGCTGCCGTCGGGCGCCAGCCAGGTCACGTCCTTGACCCCGATCGCCTCGTTGTAGTCGCCGACCAGAAAGCGTGAGCGGCGCAGCACCGGGTAGGCCAGGCGCAGGCGGGTCAGGCGCTTGACGAAGGCCAGCAGGCCTTTGCCTTCTTCGTCCAGGTCCCAGTTGACCCAGCCGATCTCGCTGTCCTGGCAGTAGGCATTGTTGTTGCCGTGCTGGGTGCGGCTGAACTCGTCGCCAGCGACGATCATAGGGGTGCCTTGGGCCAGCAGCAGGGTGGCGAAGAAGTTGCGCATCTGGCGCATGCGCAGGGCATTGATTTCAGGGTCGTCGGTGGGCCCTTCCGCGCCGCAGTTCCACGACAGGTTGTTGTCGGTACCGTCCTGGTTGTTCTCGTCGTTGTCTTCGTTGTGTTTGCCGTTGTACGACACCAGGTCGCGCAGGGTGAAACCGTCGTGGGCAGTGACGAAGTTGACCGAGGCATAAGGGCGCCGGCCGCGGTTGTTGAACATGTCGCCCGAGGCGGTCATGCGCGAGGCGAAGTCGGCCAGCTGGCCTTCGTCGCCTTTCCAGAAGGCGCGCACGGTGTCGCGGAAGCGGTCGTTCCATTCCGCCCAGCCCGGTGCGAAGTTGCCCACCTGATAGCCGCCTGGGCCGCAGTCCCATGGCTCGGCGATCAGCTTGACCTGGCTGAGCATCGGGTCCTGACGACAGGCGACGAGGAACCCGTGGCGTTCGCTGTAGCCGTCGTGGTAACGGCCCAGGATGGTCGCCAGGTCGAAGCGGAAGCCGTCCACGTGCATCTCGCCAGCCCAGTAGCGCAGCGAGTCGGTCACCAGTTGCAGCACGCACGGGTGGCTGAGGTCCAGGGTGTTGCCGGTGCCGGAATCGTTGATGTAATAGCGTTTGTCATCGGGCATCAGCCGGTAGTACGAGGCATTGTCGATACCGCGCATGGACAGCGTCGGGCCACGCTCGTTGCCCTCGGCGGTGTGGTTGTAGACCACATCGAGGATCACTTCGAGGCCGGCGTCGTGCAGGTGCGCGACCATTTCCTTGAACTCGGCGATCTTGCCGCTGGCCAGGTAACGCGGGTGCGGGGCGAAGAAGGCGATGCTGTTGTAGCCCCAGTAGTTGTTCAGGCCTTTGTCCAGCAGGTGCTGGTCATTGACGAAAGCGTGGATCGGCAACAGTTCGATGCTTGAAACGCCAAGGT
This sequence comes from Pseudomonas sp. BNK-30, assembly GCF_047456185.1. Taxonomy (NCBI): domain Bacteria; kingdom Pseudomonadati; phylum Pseudomonadota; class Gammaproteobacteria; order Pseudomonadales; family Pseudomonadaceae; genus Pseudomonas; species Pseudomonas sp. BNK-30. Next base: position 2,768,549 of record NZ_CP179904.1, on the reverse strand, counting down.
CCTTGATGTGCTTGAGCAACTCGTCGTTGGCAAGGCCGGCGAACGTGCCGCGCAGTTTTTCCGGCACGGCAGGGTGGCGCATGCTGATGCCGCGGGCATGCGCTTCATAGAGGATGGTGCGCTCCCAGGGGATCTGTACGCGCTGGTCGCGGCCCCAGGTGAAGGCCGGGTCGATGACTTTGCATTTGGGTACGAAGGGCGCGCTGTCGCGCTCGTCGAACGACAGGTCGCCGTCGGGATGGCCGATGGTGTAGCCGAACAGTGCCTCGGACCATTTCAGGCTGCCGACCAGTTGCTTGGCGTAGGGGTCGATCAGCAGTTTGTTGGGGTTGAAGCGGTGGCCGTTCTCTGGCTCGTAGGGGCCGTAGACACGGTAGCCGTATACCAGGCCTGGGTGGGCGTCAGGCAGGTAGCCGTGGTAGATCTCGTCGGTGTACTCCGGCAGCTCGATGCGCTCGAGTTCCTGCTCGCCTGTGGAGTCGAACAGGCACAGCTCGACTTTGGTGGCGTTGGCTGAGAACAGGGCGAAGTTGACCCCCAGCCCATCCCAGGTGGCGCCGAGCGGGAAGGGCATGCCCTCGCGCAGGCGGGATGGTGCGATGGAGCGGGTTTTCTTGGGAATGCGGGGGCTCATGGCGGTCCTCGGATGGCCGTAGGGAAGGGGACGGATGGTCCTTCAGTCGCGGCCCCATCGCCGGCAAGCCGGCTCTCACCGCAATCCCAGGGTCTTTGAGATCTTTGTGGGAGCCGGCTTGCCGGCGATAGGGCCGGGACCGGCTTAGCCAGCAGCCGGCTTCTTCACCGTCTTGGGCTTTTTCGCAGCGGCCGGTTTCACCCCTGGCAGCGCCGCAGCCTTGGGCTCGGCAGGTGCTTTTGGCGCCGCCGCGACCTTGGGCTTGGCGGCGGCCTTCTTGCGCGGCGCAGCCTTGGGCGCCAGTGCCTCGGCCTCGGCCAGCTTGCGGGCCATGTCCCAGTGGCGCTCTTCCTCGCCTACAGGCTTACCTTCAGACTCCCAGATCTGGTAGGCAAATTCGCGAATACGTTTTTCATCGACACTCATCATGACGCTCCTGATGCTCAAGATTGTTGTATCAACACATTGACCGGAAATTCCGACAGCACGGCGCTCAACATCAGCTCCTTTGAAGGGCTGACCACCGCACTTGGGAAAAGTCCCATCGAGTTGGCAGGCGACAAGGCAAACGGCAGAATCACCCGGGTGTCGTCCCAGTTCTGTGCCGGGATCAACGGTGTAGCAGCGCCGCCCAACAGGCCGCTGGCCAGGCGCGGGGCGACGACGATGGCGCGGTGTTCCTCACCCAGCCGGGCAAAGGCCACGACCTTGTCGGCATGGCGGCCCTGCACGTTCAGCGGCAGGTAGGCACCGCGGCGGAACAGCTCGGCGTGGGCCTGCCGGCAATCCAGCAGCCGCGCCAGCAGCGCCTGCTTGATGCGGCCGTCGCGCCAGTGCGCCAGCAGCTCTGCCACGGGCAGGGCGTCGTCCAGCGTGCGACGCCTGCAAGCGTAGTCCACGGGGCGGCGGTTGTCGGGGTCGACCAGGCTGAAATCCCAGTACTCATTGCCCTGGTAAAGGTCTGGCACGCCGGGCACGGTGCTGCGCAGCAAGGCCTGGACCAGGCCATTGAGGGCGCCGGGGGTGGCGATCGACTGCGCCGCGTCGGCCAGGGACTGGCGTAACTGCTGGTTCTCGCGGCCGAGTAACAGGCCATCGACATAGGCGGCGCAGGCGGCCTCGTAGGCTTCGTTCGGCGCGTTCCAGCTGCTACGCAGCTTGGCTTCGCGCAGCGCCTTCTGCTGCCATTGGCGGATGCGCCCGGCATAGTGCTGCAGGGCGTTATCGTCGTGCAGGTCAAGGTCCAGGGGCCAACTGCCCAACAGCGTCTGCAACAGCAGCAACTCGTCGCCCGGGCTCGGCGCAACGCCGTCGTCCAGCTGTTCACGCAGCGGAGCAGCCAGCTCGCGCCAGTGCTCCACGCGGCTGGCGAACCAGGGGCCGCGTTCGCTCAGCACGGCCAGCCGCGCGCGGGTGTCTTCGCCGCGTTTGTGGTCATGGGTGGCGGTGGCCAGCAGGTTGTCGGGGAAGTCGCGCAGGCGGCGCTGGGCCTCGTTGTGGAAGTGTTCGGGGCCGGCACTGAAGCGCTCGGCCTCGAAGCCTACGTCATTGCGCGACAGCAGGCGGGCCGAGCGATAGAAGGTGGTGTCCTCCACGGCTTTGGCGGCGCTGGGCGCGGTGAGCTGTTGAAAGCGCACGCAGGCATGGCGCAGGTGCTTGCGCGGCCGGCCGGGGGGCAGTGCGCGCCATGCCTGGCCGCCGAGCCATTGTTCAAGCTGCTCGAGCAGCGGCCAATCGGCTTCGCTGAGGTCGTGGCGGGCATTGGCCAAGGCCTGCTGGAAGAATTTCTCGTCTTCGGCCGGGCGGCCGCAGGCATTGAAATACGTGCGGTACACCGGGTAGTGGGCAACCAGCGCCTGCAACGCGCGGCGGATCGCCCCAAGGGTCAGGTCGCGGGTCATCAAGTCGTCGCGCGCGACGTGCAGCAGCGCCTGGGCCACCGACTCGCAGTCGCCGGCCAGGCTGGCATTGAGCACCAGATGCCGGGCCTGGCGGACTTCCTCCGGAAAGTCCGGGCGCTCGCTGACAGTGGCCCACAGCTCGGTCAACGGCGCTTCGCCGGCGGGGTCGTGCTGCAGCAGCGAGACCTGGTTCATGAACTCGTAGCCGGTGGTACCGTCGGTGAGCCAGTCGCGATGCAGGTGTTCATCGGTGCCGAGAATCTTCTCGACGTAGATCGGGAAATGCTCAAGCGCCGCATTGAGGGGGCGCCTGGCAAGCAGACCGTCGACCCGCCGGCGCAGCTTGCGGCAATAGCCGCGTGGGTCGGCCAGGCCGTCGATATGATCGATACGCAGGCCATCGACCAACCCTCGCTCAATCAGCTCGAACAGCTTGGCATGGGTCGCCTCGAATACCACCGAGCGCTCTACGCGCAGACCGCCCAGCTCGTTGATGTCGAAGAAACGCCGCCAGTTGATGTCGTCGGCGGCAGTGCGCCAGCTGGCCAGGCGGTAGGTTTGGCGTTCCAGCAGCAGGTGCAGGCGTTTGAAGCCGCTTTCGGTGCGGCTGTCGAAGGCGAGCAGTGCAGACTGCAGGTCGGCGCCCTCGCGCACCAGGCGGGCCAGTTCGGCTTGCACCGGCAAAGCCGCTGCCAGCGGGTCGGCTGCATCGTTCAGTGCGGTGAAGTGCTCGGCCAGGCGCTGCAGGGCAGGCTCGGGGCTCAGGGAAAGAATCCAGCCATAGTCAACCGGGCAGATCGGGAAGCGGTGCTCGTAATGGGCCACCTGCAGCACGCCGTGTTGCTCGTCGAACTCCAGCGGAATTTCGCCATTTTTCAGCGCCGCGCCATAGTCACAGCCCAAAAACGGCAGCAATAGCTGGCCGGCCAGCAGGGGGTCGCTGGAGTGCCACTGGATATCGAAGAACTCGGCGTAGGGGCTGCGCCGGCCCCACGCCAGCAAGCTCTGCCACCAGGGGTTGTCGGCGCCGCCGACGGCCATGTGGTTGGAGACGGTGTCCAGGATCAGGCCCATGCCGTGCTGGCGCAAGGCGGCCACCAGTCGCTCCAGGGCGGCCTCGCCACCGAGCTCCGGGTTGACCTGGGTCGGGTCGACCACATCGTAACCGTGGCGCGAGCCGGCGCGGGCCTTGAGGATCGGCGAGGCATACAGGTGGCTGATGCCCAGCTGGGCAAAGTAGGGCACCAGCGGCAGTGCATGGTCGAGGGTGAAATCGCTGTGCAACTGCAGACGCAGGGTGGCGGACAACGGCTTCATCGGTCACGCTCCCAGGCTTGTTCGCGGGCCTGGGCCAACAGCTCCAGGCGGCGCGCGGCATCTTCATCGTCGAGCAGTTCGCGCACCGGGGGCGCGAACCGCCGGCGCCAGTTGGGGTGGCCTTCGGTCGTGCCAGGGAGGTTGGGTTGCTCTTCACTGCCGAGCAGGTCTTCGAGCGGGATCAGCACCAGCGGTGCGCGGGTGTGACCAACGTAACGGATGGCAGCATCGATCAAGTGGTCGTTGTCCTTTAGTGGGCCGTAATTGGCTTGCAGGGTGCGGCGCAGGCCGTCACGCTCTTTCTGTCGCGCCTGGCGCCAGTGCAGCTCGGTGGCGTCATCGATCAGTTGCAGGCGCTGGCTCCAGTCGATGTCGCGGCTTTGCAGCCAGCCGGCCAAGGGCGCCAGGTCGTGGGTGCCGGTGGTGGCCAAGGCTTTGTCCGGCCAGTCGAGAATCGGCGTGAAGTGGCCGGGCTGGGCCTGCTCGAAAGGCAGCACGCGCATGCCCAGCACGGCCTTGTCCGCCAGTTGTTCGCGCAGGCCTTCAGGCACGGTGCCCAGGTCTTCACCAAGGATGATTGCCTGGTGCCGCACCGACTCCAGGGCCAGCAGGCGCAGCAGGTCCTCCAGCGGATACTGCAGGTAGGCCCCTTCGTCGGGCTTGCAGCCACGGGGGATCAGCCACAGGCGGCGCAGGCCCATCACATGGTCGATGCGCAGGCCGCCGGCATGGGCCAGGTTGGCCCGCAGCATTTCGATGAAGGCGCGGTAGCCATTGCGTTTGAGGCCTTCGGGCGAGAACGCGCAGATGCCCCAGTCCTGTCCGCTGCGGTTGAGGATGTCCGGCGGGGCGCCAACCTTCAGGTTGGCCAGCAACTCGTCCTGGCGGCTCCAGGCCTGGCTGCCGGCACCGTCGGCGCCCACCGCCAGGTCGGCGATCAGGCCGACCGCCATGCCGTTGCCACGGGCGGCTTCCTGCGCGCGCTGCAGGCTGCGCTCGGTCAGCCACTGGCAGAACGCATGGAACTCGACCTTGGCGGGATACGCGCTGGCGAAGGCCTCCACTTCTGGGTGATAGGGGTCGTGCCAGGCGCTCGGCCAGTTGCGCCAGTCGGCGCCCAGGCCGTCGTCCACGGCTTGTGCCTGCAGCACTTCAAAGCGGCAGTGGTGCTCCAGCGCCTGGCCACCGGCCTCGCGGAAGCTCTCGAAGTCTTTGCGCAGGGGGTGATCAGCCTGGATGAAATTCTGGTACAGGGCGTCGAGCAGGCGCAGGCGGGCGTCGGCGGCGCGTGGCCAGTCGACCAGCGGGCGTTGCTCGAGGTCTTCCAGGGTTTGCTCCAGGCCACAGGCCACGACGGCCATGCGCACGGCACGTTCACCGAGCACGGCAGCGGGGCTGGCATACAAGGGGTTGAGCAGCAGGCGGCTGGAGGGTGAGTAGGGGCTGTAGTGTTGCTGGTCGAACGCCGACAGGGCGTGGATCGGGCTGATGGCGAGGGCGTCGGCACCACGCTCTGCGGCGCTGCGCGCCAGTTGCTCCAGGGCCAGGCAGTCGCCGTAGCCGCCATCACCTGGGCGGCGCAGGCTGTAAAGCTGCACCGCAATGCCCCAGCAGCGCGGTGGCGGCTGTTCGACAGCGTCCTCCAGGCTGTGGCAACGCAGCGGCGCCACGGCCACTGTGAAAGTACGGCCATCGATATCGACGCGGTGATAGCCCAAGGGCAATGCGCCAGGCAGTTGTGCCTGGTTGTCGAGGGTCAGGTCGAGCTGGCTGTGGTCTTCCAGGGTGCAGCGGGCGGCGCTGCCTGCGCTGAAGTAGCGCGCCAGTGCCAGTGGCCGGCCCAGGTCGGCAGTCAATAGCGGCGGTAAGTGTTCGCTGTCTTCGGCGGCGTCCACGGCGCGCAGGCTGTCCTGGAGGGCGCGGTCGTCACTGGCCGGGTGGCCAAGCGCTTCAAGGACCTTGCGCAGCACGTCGTCGCTGACCTGTTGTGGCCTGTTGTTGGCGTCGATCCAGTCGCGGGCCAGCCCTACGCGGGCGGCCAGGCGGTGTAATGCAGTTTCACTCATGGGCGCTCCTGGCCAGGTGCAAGCAGGCTGACCACGCAGCTGTACGCAGACAGTGCGGTGTCGGGGTGCGTGGTATCGCTACTGTCGAACAGGCGGTGTTCGGCTGCGGGCAGTTCGACCGGCTGTGGCGTGGCGGCCAGGTTCAGGTCGATGCGCAGGGTGTTGCCATTGCCCAGGCGCCAGCGTGCGGTCAGTGCCTTGTCGCCCAGCACGTCGGTGCCCAGCGCACGGCTGCCAGGCAGGTACGGTATGACATGGCGCCGGCGCAGTTCGAGCAGTTGCTGATAAAGGCCGTGCCAGCCGGCGATCACTTCCTGACGCTGTGGCCGTGAGGCCTGGAATGTCTGCTCGGCATTGGGGTCGGGGATGCGCTCGCGCTGCTCGGGATCGGCAAACGCGGTGAAGTGGGCGAATTCGCCACGCCGACCTTCGCGCACGGCATCGGCCAGCTCGTCATGGAAGTCGGTGAAGAACAGAAACGGCCGGCAACTGCCATCCTCGTCACCCATGAACAACAGCGGGATCATCGGCGACAGCAGCAACAGGCCGGTAGCGGCGCGCAGGGCAGGGACCGGGCACAGGCGTGTCAGGCGTTCGCCCAGGGCGCGGTTGCCGATCTGGTCGTGGTTTTGCAGAAACAATACGAACGAGCTGGGCTCAAGGTGGCCACTTGGTTCGCCGCGCGGCTGGCCATGGCGGTTGGCCTGGCCCTGGAACACGAACCCTTCGGACAGGCAGCGGGCCAGCTTGTTGATCGGCAGGTCCTGGTAGTCGGCGTAGTACCCTTCGGTTTCACCCGTGAGTAGCACGTGCAGTGCATTGTGGCCATCGTCGTTCCACTGGGCGTCGAAGCCCTGTTCCAGCAGGAACGCCTGATTGTGCTCATTCTCCAGCATCAGCCACACCTGGCGGCCAGGCTCCACCGCAGCGCGTACCCGTTGCGCCAGCTCGACCAGGAAGTCGGGCTGGTCGATGGCATGCACTGCATCCAGGCGCAGGCCGTCGCAGCGGTAGTCGCACAGCCACATCAGAGCGTTCTGGATGAAGAACTCACGCACCTCTGGCCGGCGGAAGTCGATGGCTGCGCCCCAGGGCGTCTGCCGGTCCTCACGGAAGAACGGGCTGGCGTACTGGTGCAGGTAGTTGCCGTGCGGCCCAAAGTGGTTGTAGACCACGTCCACCACTACCATCAGGCCCTGGCCGTGGGCGTTATCGACCAGCGCGCACAATTGCTCAGGGCTGCCATAGCTGTGTTGCGGCGCGAATGGCAGCACGCCGTCGTAGCCCCAGTTACGCTCGCCAGGGAACTGCCCCAGCGGCATCAGCTCGATGGCGCTGATGCCAAGCTCTGCCAGGCGCGGCAGATGCCGGGCGACCCCAGGGTAGCCCTCGAGCACGCCGACGTGCAGTTCCTGAATCACCGCTTCGTGCCAAGGGCGGCCTCGCCAGGGGTGTTGCCAGGCGTAAGCCTGGGTATCGACCACCTGGCTCGGGCCCTGCACGCCTTCGGGCTGGTAGCGCGAAGCCGGGTCGGCCACCCGCAGCTCGCCGTCGATGCGATAGTGGTAACGGTCACCGGCCTGGCACGGGGCAACGCCGGTATACCAGCCATCTGCGTCGGGCAGCAGCTCGATCGGCGGCTGCTGCTCCAGTTCCAAGCTCACGCTGCGCGCATCCGGCGCCCATAGGGCGAAGCGCGCCGACGTGGCGTCCAGTAGGTGTGCGCCATGCCTGTGCATCTTCGATTCCCCGCTCAGTAGTGGCTCAACTGTGCCTGTTTGACCAGGTCCTCGTAGAGGCGGGCGTAGGGTTCGACCGCCTGGCACCAGTTGAACGGCTGGGTCATCGACAGGCAGCGCATGGCGTTGAGCAGGTTTTTCTTGCCGTAGACATAGAAGGCACGGCTCAGCGCTTCGCGGTAACTCTCCACGGTCGACTCATCGAACAGGAAACCGGTGACGCCATTCTCGATCGTGTCGGCCAGGCCTCCGGTGTTGCGCGCTACGGGCAGTGAGCCAAAACGCTGCGCATACATCTGGCTCAGGCCGCAGGGCTCGTAGCGTGATGGCATCAGCAGGAAGTCGCTGCCGGCGAACATCCGCCGCGCATCGGTTTCGTTGAAGCCGATACGCACGCCGATGCGGCCGGGATGGCGCAGGGCCAGCTCGCGCATGGCCTGCTCTTCTTCAGGCTCGCCACGGCCGATGATCGCGATCTGCCCGCCCTGTTCGACGATGTAGTCGGCCACGCCCAAGGTCAGGTCCAGGCCTTTCTGGAACACCAGCCGCGAGACTACGGCGAACAGTGGCCCTTCGCTTGGCTCGAGTTCGAACAGGCGGCGGACTGCTTCGGCATTGCGCGCCTTGCCATCCCAGTCGTTGATGCTGAAGTTGTGCTGCAGATGCTGGTCGGTGGCCGAATCCCAGCTTTCGTCGATGCCATTGGGGATGCCGCCGAGCAGGCCTTGCTGGGCCTTGCTGGCGAGGAAGCCATCCAGGCCGCAGCCGAATTCCGGCGTGGTGATTTCGCGGGCGTAAGTGGCACTGACGGTGGTGATGTGGCTGGAGTAGGCCAGGCCGGCCTTGAGGAAGGACAGCTTGCCGTAGAACTCCATGCCTTCCTGCTGCATGGCATGGTCAGGGATCGCCAGCTCCGGGCTGCAGGCGCGGCTGTACACACCTTGGTAGGCCAGGTTGTGAATGGTGAACAAGGTCGGGGTGCTCAGGCCGCGCCAGTGCATGTAGGCCGGGGCCAGGCCTGCGGGCCAGTCATGGGCGTGCACCACTTCGGGCTTCCAGTGGATCTTGCCTTCACCGGCGGCAATCTCGGCCGCGGCAAGGCCAAGGCGGGCGAAGCGGATGTGGTTGTCGGGCCAGTCGCGACCGTTGTTGGCACCATAGGGTGTGCCGTCGCGCTGGTACAGTTCAGGGCAGATCAGCACGTAGATGACCAGGCCGTCAGCCATGTCCATGCGGCCGATCTTGCACGGCGGCAGGGCCGCATGGCCGCCGAGTTCGCCGACGATATGAATGGGGTTGTCGCTTTCCATCACCTGGCTGTAGCCGGGGATCAGCACACGGACATCGTGCAGGTGCGCCAATGCCCGCGGCAGTGCTGCCGAAACGTCACCCAGGCCGCCGGTCTTGATCAGGTCGGCAATTTCGGAGGTGACGAACAGGATCTTGCGTTTGTTGGGGTTGTGCTGGCGCTGGGCGCCGGGTGCCTTGACTGTCGTGGCGAAATCCGGGGTGAGCGGTTCGCGGTTTTCCGGTTTGAATGAATCTACGTGAGGTTCGACAGCGGCACTGATCATACTTCTCTCCGTCCCTATGGTGTGGCCGAGTGCTGGCACCCGTTTGCTTTATTTCGTGCTGGTTATCTCTGTTTCGTGTCTTCGTAGTGCGGTCCTTGCCCCAAGGTCGTGCGCGCAGGCACGGCGCGATCGGCATTCCCGCCGAAAGCGTTTGGTCTGGAAGGAGTGAGCGGGCTGCAGCGAGGGGTATCCCATTGCTTTGGCCTACTTAAAGTTCCTGACCCGTCGCCTTTTGCAAAAGTTCGACTTTTTTCATGTCGCCTCTTCCCTGAGCAAATCGCGGGCCGAAAGCTGAGTGTAGGAGACCGGAAGTAAAAAAGGTGACCCACTGGTCACTTTCGTTATGACGCGAGATAGACGCAAACGTTGGCGTGTGTCATCGCTTTGAGAAGGGGTGTTCCAAGAGAGGGCGCAGGCAAAATTCGGGGGGCCATTTTGTGGCGAAAAAGGGTGTATGCACCGTTAGGGTGCACGGTGGGGCTTACCCATTTTGGCCTTCTCGCAGGTCGATCTGCGAAAAGGCCGACACCTGCAGCTAGAACCTGCGGGTACTGATCAATTCATCCAGGACCCGTGTCGGCACCCTGAACGGCACCGACATGTGATCTTCCCCAGCCTCGAGCTGGAAATCACTGCGCAGCCCGTACTGCGACAGTGCCTCCAGGCGCAATTGCAGGGCCCGGGCATCCTGAATCTCCTGGGGCATCTCGCGGTCACCGATCAATAGCGTAAGGCTGCTATGGGTCAGGTCCAGTTGCCCGGCGTGGGCACGCTGCATGAATGTCCGCTCATGGGCCATCAGGTAGCGGTCACGCCACCACAGGCTCGGGCTGATGGCGATCACGTGCTGGAACAGTTGCGGTCGGGTAAACAGCGCATACACGCCGAACATGCCACCGAACGAATGCCCGACCAGGCTGCGCTGGTCCTGATCGACCTTGAAACGGGCATTGACCTTTGGCATCAGGCGTTTTTCGATGAAGTCCAGGAACAGGTCCTGGCCACCTTGGGGTGGTTTGTTGCGCTCGGCAGGTTGCGGTGGCGACAGGTCGAAGGCGCGGCGTTCGAAGTCCAGTGGGGTGTCGCTGGGGTAGCCGATGGCGACCAGTATCGCGCCGCGCAGCCGGTCTTGAGCGCGCTTGGCGGCATGAAACGCCGGGAAGTAGGCGTTGCCGTCAAGCAGGTAGATCACCGGGTAGCCGCCGGTCCAGGGCACATCGCCCTCCGGCAGGCTGATCATGATCCGGTATTCGCGGCCCTCGGCACTTTTCATCGACCATTGCTCGGTACCGTCCAGCGTCACCGGCGCGGCGTGGGCCAGGCTGGCAAGCAGCGCAGTGCCCAGCCAGATCATCAATGTGCGCATTTTCATCCCCCCTTTACCAGCGATAACTCAGGCTGGTGACCACGCTGCGCGCTTCACCCCGGTAGCAGTAGCCCTGCTGGCAGTTGATATAGCGTTTGTCGAACAGGTTGCGCGCATTGAGCGCCAGGCGAACGCCGTCCAGGCCGCCGCCGAAGTCGTAGTGCACGCCGGCATCGACCAGTGTGTAGCCTTCGTTCTTCACGGTGTTCTGTGCATCGCCGTAGTTGCTGCCGGTGTAGCGGGCACCGCCAGAGACGCCTACGCCCATCGGCAGGCGGTAGTCGAGCCAGACAGAAGCAAGATGGCGGGGAACGTCCAGTGGCTGCTTGCCTTCATTGCCATCGTTGCTTTCAGTCACTTCGGGGTCGTTGAAGCTGTAGCTGGCGGTCATCTTCAGCCGGTCGCTGAGGTCGGAAACGGCTTCCAGTTCCAAGCCCTTGGAGACCTGCTCGCCAGTGGCGATACTGTTGATCGGGTTGGCCAGGTCGCGGGTCAGCACGTTCTTCTGGGTCAGGTGGTACAGCGAGGCGGTGAGCATCGTTGCGCTGCCTGGTGGCTGGTACTTCAAGCCCACTTCGTATTGTTCGCCTTCGGTGGGTTTGTAGGCACCGCTGCCACTCTGTGGCTGGAACGAGGTGGCGTAGCTGGCGTAGGGTGCCAGGCCGTTGTCGAACAGGTAGAGCGCGCCGACCGAGCCAGTGGTGGCTGAGTCACTGGTCTTGCGGTTGATGCCGCTGAGGTTGTCGCTGCGCCGCACGTGCACGAAGTCGCGGCGCAAGCCGGCCGAAAGCCGCCAGCGGTCGAGGTCGATCTGGTCCTGCAGGTACAGGCCGGTGCGTTGCTCCAGGCCATCTTCGTCCGCCAGCGGCGTACCCGGTTTGGCCACCGGTTGGTGGTAGTCGGGCGCGAAGCGGTCGATCGACGGCGCCGGGCCGCTGGCATACGACAATGAGGTGTCGATCCAGCCGTAGTCCACGCCGGTCAGCAAGGTGTGGTGCAGGGTACCTGTTGCAAAGCGGCTGACCAGGCGCGTGTCGGCCGAGACACTCGACATGTCTTCGTACACACCGATGGCATCGCGATCGAGGATGTGCCCCTCGCGCTCCTGATAGGGTTGCAGGTACTGGTTGGTGGTATCGACCTGGCCGTAACGCAGGTTCTGCTGGAAGCTGAAGGTGTCGTTGAAGGTGTGCTCGAATTCGTAGCCGAAGGTCCATTGGCGCTGTTGCAGCTTGTCGAAGTACTCGTCACCCTGCCAGAAATCGGTCAGGTGATCGCCCTGCTGGTAGAGCATCGGTGAGGCGGCTGTCTCGCGTTCCTGGTATTGCGCCAGCAGTGTCAGGCTGGTGTCTGGGTCGATCTGCCAGGTCAGCGAGGGTGCGATCAGGCGCACGTCGTTGTTCAACTGCTCGATATAGTTTTCGGCATCGCGGTACACACCCACAACGCGGTATAGCAGGTCGCCGGACTCGTTCAGCTTGCCACCCAGGTCGAATTGCCCTTGTTGGTGGTTGTAGTTGCCCGACTGGATCTGCACTTCGTTTTTTGCCTGCAGGCCAGGGCGTTTGCTGACCCGGTTGACCATGCCGCCGGGGCTGATCTGCCCGTACATCACCGACGACGGGCCTTTGAGCACTTCGATGCGCTCCAGGTTGTAGGCTTCGGTCTGGTACAGCGACAACCAGCCGCTGCCGGGTTGGCGCAGGCCATCGAGAAAGTCCGCGCCCATGGTGGTTTCGAAGCCACGGATGCTGATCATGTCGAAACGTGGGTCCAGGCCTGATGCGCCTACCCGTACACCGGCAGTGTAGGCCACGGCATCCTCGACGCGGTCGACCTTGCGGTCGGCGATCTGCTCGGCGGTGACCACGCTGATGCTCTGCGCGGTTTCCAAGATGGGCCGGTCGGTCTTGGTGGCGCTGCTGGCGTTGCTGGCGAAGTAGCCCTCGACGGGCGCGAAGGCGCTTTGCGAGGCGGTTGCGTCGATGCTTATCGGCTCCAGTTGCAGGCTGGCGTCGCCCTGGCCTGGCAGCACGACATAGCCGGCGCTGGACTTGTGCAGTTGCAGGCCACTGCCACTGAGCAGTTGGTTCAGCCCGTCTTCCAGCGGGCCGCCACCGGCCAGCCCTGGGCTGTTCAGGCCGCGCACGGCCTCCGGCGAGAAGGACAGGGTGATCCCGGCACGTTCAGCGAAGGTGCTCAGCGCCTGCCCCAAGGGGCCTGCCGGGATGCTCGGCGCGGTCGCTGTAGCGGCCAGCGCAGCGCCGGCGTGCAGGGCCAACGCAAGGTACACGGCACGTGACAAGGTTCGGGAGCAGCGGGGCGGTCGGGCAGGCAGCATGAAGCGATCCATTCGAGGGGGTGATCATCCCTAACCGGATGAGCGCGTGAAGTCCGACAGTTTTTTCATGCCTGGGATGAAATACGCACCCACCAGCGTGTGCGTTGGTCGATACGCACAGGCAGCAGGTGGGCGATGTTGTCCAGCAGTGCCCCCGGCTGGTCGAGGTGGAACACGCCCGACAGGCGCAGGTCGGCCACTGCCGGGTCGCAGCGCAGCCAGCCACGGCGGTAGCGAGCGGCCTCGGCGAGGAAGTCGGCCAGGGGTATATCGTTGACGATCAGCAGGCCGCGGCTCCAGGCGAACGGATCCAGGGCGCCGCCGCCCAGAGGCGCCAGTCGCGAGGGGTAGAGCGCAAGGCCGCTGCCAGCCTGCACCCGCTGCGAGCCCGCAGCGGCAGTCACCAGCACTTCACCGCGTTCGACGTGCAACTCGCTGTAACCAACGCGCTCGCGCAGCACGGCGCGCGCCTGGTGGCCTTGGCAAACGCCCTGCTGGCAGCGCACGCGCCAGTCGGCGCCATCGACCAGCATTTCGCCACTGCGCAGGCGGATTTCCCTGCCATGCAGGTCAACGGCGCTGTCAGTGTTCAATTGCAACTCGAGGTCGCCGTTCAGGCGCAACTGCCGCTGTTCGCCGACACCGGTGGTGAAGTCACTGCGCCACGCGGGGGGCGCAGTGCCGATCAGCAGCGTGGCGCCGCCCGCTGTCAGGCCCAGGCCCAGCAGCTTGAGGGTGCGGCGGCGGCTCAGGTCGACGTCGGCCTGGCGCAGCACGGCAGCCGTGCAAGTGGCATCGGGCAGGTGCCCGTTGTGGAAGTGCCCGCTGACCTGCTGCATGCGCTGCCAGGCCAGGTCATGCCGTGTATCACGCAGCCGCCAGGCATTGAACTGGCTGAACACCTCGACATTGCCCGGGCTGGCCCGCAAGCGCATCTGCCACTCGATGGCCGTACGCACGATGGCTTCAGGCAGCCGCTCTGGCGCGGCGGTCACTCGAAGCACAGCCGGTAGCAGTGCAGCAACGCGTTGGCCACGTGGCGCTCTACCGTGCGGCTGGAAACCCCCAGCCGTTCGGCTATTTGCGCATGGGTCAGGCCGCCCAGCTGGTACAGCAGGAAGGCGTCGCGCACGGTGGGTTTGAGGCCATCGAGCAATTGCGCGATGCGCTCAAGGCACTGCATGGCCTCGTGGCGCACGTGCGGGGACGGGTAGCTGGCCTCGGGCAACTGCGCCAAGGTTTGCAGGTAGGCGCGCTGCAGTGCATCGCGCCGCCAATGGTCGACCACAAGGCCGCGGGCGATGCGTACCAGCAGAGCGCGGGGCGCCTGGGTACTGATCGGCTGGTTGCGCACCAACAGGCGTACGAACGTGTCCTGGGCCAGGTCTGCGGCCTGTTGCGAGCAGCCCAGCGAACGCTTCAGCCAGCTGTGCAGCCAGCCGCGCTGGGTGTCGTACAGGACCTCAAGCGGAATGATCGCATCCGTTTCATGCACTGCCATGCAACGCCCCGGGCCAGGTGAATGGAGAAAGCGCGCACGATAAACGCGAATCGTTCCCAATTCAAACTTTTTTCTGTGGGGGCCAGCAGTGTGGGAGCGTTAACGCTCCCACCAGGGGGAGAATGAATCAGAGGCTTACAGGTTCATCGCCGGAGCGCGCCCGCTCCAGCTGCATGTGCAACTGAGCGACTTGCTGGCGCAGTTGGTCGCGTTCGTCCTTCAATTTACGCAGCTCATCACGGCGCACGGAGACATAGAGGGTCTGGGTTGGAGTGGCAGGCATCAAGGTACCCATGTAAACACCTCGCGGTTTTGGCTGGTGACAATCAAAGCGTAGTCGCTTCACGCGGCGGGCATTCTGAATTCTTTCACTGCTCATTGGAACTTTTTTGTTTAACGTTGTCTCGCCGTTCGTCGCTGAACCCTCGGGCGGTGTGCTGGACTAATCTGAAACGCTGGACTGTGTTGTCATTCATTTTTCAAGGGGAGCATCGGCTCATGCAACTGGGAATCGTCGGGCTGGGCCGCATGGGCGGCAATATTGCAAGGCGGCTGATGCGCGCCGGGCACCGCACGGTCGTGCACGACCGTAACCGTGATGCAGTCGTCGGGCTGGAAGGCGAGGGCGCCCAAGGGGCTCACGACCTTGGCGCGCTGGTGCAGAAGCTCAAGGCGCCGCGGGCGGTATGGGTAATGCTGCCGGCGGGCGAACCTACCGAGCAGACCATCGCGCAGCTGGCCGAACTGCTGGAACCGGGCGATGCGATCATCGACGGTGGCAACACCTTCTACAAGGACGACATGCGCCGCGCCGCCGAGCTGGCCAAGCGCGGGCTGCATTACCTGGACGTCGGTACCTCTGGCGGTGTGTGGGGCCTGGACCGTGGCTACTGCATGATGATCGGCGGTGAGAAGGACGTGTTCGAGCGCCTAGAGCCTTTGTTCAAGGCGCTGGCCCCGGGCGTTGGCGACATTCCGCGCACCCAGGGGCGCGAAGGTGAGCACGACCGCGCCGAACATGGCTACATCCATGCAGGCCCGCCCGGCGCCGGGCACTACGTGAAGATGGTGCACAACGGCATCGAATACGGGTTGATGCAGGCCTACGCGGAAGGCTTTGACCTGCTGCGCAGCAAAGGCGGCGATGAGCTACCGCAAGAACAGCGCTTCGACCTGAACGTCGCCGAAATTGCCGAGGTATGGCGCCGTGGCAGCGTGGTCACCTCCTGGCTGCTCGACCTCACCGCCGATGCCCTGGTGGCCGACCCGCACCTGGCGCAGTTCAGCGGCTCGGTATCGGACAGTGGCGAAGGCCGCTGGACGATCGACGCAGCAGTCGAGCAGGCCGTGCCGGTACCTGTCCTGTCCAGTGCGTTGTTCGCCCGGTTCCGCTCACGCCAGCAGCAGGGCACCTACGGCGACAAGGTCCTCTCGGCCATGCGCCTGGGCTTCGGTGGCCACGTCGAGAAGAAAGGCCAATGACCCGACAGACCACTCCTGCAGCCGGCCCTTGTACCTTGTTCCTGTTCGGTGCCAACGGTGACCTGGTCAAGCGCCTGCTGATGCCGGCGCTGTACAACCTGGGCCGGGACGGCCTGCTCGACCGCAACCTGCGCATCGTTGGTGTGGACCATAATGCCGCCACTGCCGATGAATTCGCCGAACGCCTGCACGCGTTCATGCGTGAACGCGACAAGGGCGGCGAGGGCGCGGCCAAGTGCCTGGACGAAAAACTTTGGGCGCGCCTGGCCAAGCGCCTGGACTACCAGACCGGCGACTTCCTGGACCCGGCCACCTATACCGCGCTGGCCAAGCGCATCGACAAGACCAGCCATGGCAACGCCATTTTCTACCTGGCCACCTCGCCACGCTTTTTCCCCGAGGTTGCCCAACGCCTGGGGGATGCCGGCTTGCTCGACGAGTCTGGTGGTGGCTACCGCCGGGTCGTGGTGGAAAAACCCTTCGGCACCGACCTGGCCAGTGCCGAGGCGCTCAATGCCTGCCTGCTCAAAGTGATGAGCGAGCGGCAGATTTACCGCATCGACCATTATCTGGGCAAGGAGACGGTGCAGAACATCCTGGTCAGCCGTTTTTCCAATGGCTTGTTCGAGTCGTTCTGGAACAACCACTACATCGACCATGTGCAGATCACGGCCGCCGAAACGGTGGGCGTCGAGACTCGCGGTGGGTTCTATGACCACACCGGTGCCTTGCGCGACATGGTGCCCAACCACCTGTTCCAGTTGCTGGCGATGGTTGCCATGGAACCGCCTGCAGCCTTTGGCGCAGATGCCGTGCGCGGCGAAAAAGCCAAGGTGATCGGCGCTATCCGTCCCTGGTCGACGAAGATGGCCCTGAAGAACTCCGTGCGCGGCCAGTACACCGCGGGCAAGCAGGGCCGCAAGCGCCTGGCCGGGTATCGCCAGGAGGACAGGGTGGCGGCCGACAGCCAGACCGAAACCTACGTGGCCCTGAAGGTGATGATCGACAACTGGCGCTGGGCCGGCGTGCCGTTCTACCTGCGTACCGGCAAACGCATGAGCGTGCGCGACACCGAAATTGCCATCTGCTTCAAGCCTGCGCCCTACGCGCAGTTTCGCGAATCGGAGCTGGAGCGGCCCAAGCCCAACTACCTGAAGATCCAGATCCAGCCCAACGAAGGCATGTGGTTCGACCTGCAAGCCAAGCGCCCGGGCCCGGAACTGGTGATGGAAAACGTCGAGCTGGGGTTCGCCTACAAGGACTTCTTCAAGATGACCCCGGCCACGGGGTACGAGACCTTGATCTACGACTGCCTGACCGGCGACCAGACCTTGTTCCAGCGTGCCGACAACATCGAGAACGGCTGGCGTGCGGTGCAGCCGTTTCTGGATGCCTGGGCGCAGGACGGCGAGGTGCATGAGTACCCGGCGGGCGAGGATGGGCCAGCGGCCGGCAATGAGTTGCTGGCCCGTGACAAGCGCGAGTGGCACCGGTTGGGATGATCGCACGGCCCACTGTGTGGGCCAGACAGTTGCATTAAGGAGATCCAATGCCTGCCCACATCGAAGACTATGCGCTGCTCGGCAACTGCCGCAGCGCCGCCCTGGTCAGCCGTGACGGTTCCATCGACTGGCTGTGCCTGCCACGCTTCGATGCCCCCGCCGTGTTCGCGGCGCTGCTGGGCAATGAAGAAAACGGTCGCTGGCGCCTGGCCCCCAGCGACTCCATCGAGCATGTCAGCCGGCGCTACCAGCAAGATACCCTGGTGCTGGAAACCACCTGGGTGACTGCCAGCGGCCGCGCCCGTGTGCTGGACTTCATGCCGCTGGACGACGTCAATTCGGTCGTGCGCATCGTCGATGGCATTGCCGGCGAAACCAACTTTGAAATGGACCTGGTGATGCGCTTCGACTACGGGCGCAGCGTACCCTGGGTGGAAAAGCTCGACCCGCTGACCCTGAGCGCCGTCGCCGGCCCCGACCGGCTGATCCTGTGCAGCACGGTGGCCTCGCACGCCCGCGACCACCACACTGTCGCGCGCTTTCGGGTGTGCGCCGGTGAGCGCCAGGTGTTCAGCCTGCGCCATCAACCTTCGCACCTGCCGGTACAGCCCGACTGCGATATCGAACATGCCCTGGCGCATACCGTCAGCCAGTGGCAGGCCTTTGCCGCCCGCTGCCCGGATGTCGGCCCTTACAGCGCGAGCGTGCGCCGTTCATTGCTCACCCTCAAGGCCATGACGTATGCCCCTACCGGCGGCATCGTTGCGGCCGTCACCACCTCGCTGCCCGAAAGCATCGGCCACGAGCGCAACTGGGACTATCGCTTCTGCTGGCTGCGCGATGCCACCATGACCCTGCTGGCGTTCATGAACCTGGGTTACTTCGACGAAGCGCAGGCCTGGCGTGAGTGGCTGCTGCGTTCGGTGGCCGGCAACCCGGAGCAGATGCAGATCATGTACGGCCTGGCAGGGGAGCGAGACCTGCAGGAATACACCCTGCCGTGGCTGGCCGGGTATGAGCACTCGCAGCCGGTGCGGGTGGGCAACGCTGCCGCTCAACAGCGGCAGCTGGACATCTACGGCGAGGTCGCCGACGCCATGGCCCAGGCGATAAAGGGCGGGTTGCCCAGGCACCCACGCAGTGCGGCGATTTCCCGCCTGATCATGCCCTACCTGGAGCGCATCTGGCGTGAGCCGGACGAAGGCATCTGGGAGGTGCGTGGTGGCAGGCAGCACTTCGTGCATTCCAAGGTCATGGCCTGGGTCGCATTCGACCGCGCGGCAGGGTTGGCTGAGACCACCGAGGAGGGCAGCGAGCGCGGGCAGTATTACCGGCAGGTGGCAGATGAAATCCGCCGCGAGGTGTGTGAGCAGGGGCTCGATGCCAAAGGCCTGCATTTCGTCCAGGCCTATGGCTCGAGCGAAATGGACGCCAGCCTGCTGCAGATCGCCCTCACCGGGTTCCTGCCGGCCCAGGATGAGCGGTTTCTGCGCACGCTCGAACAGATCGAGCAGCGCCTGCTGAAAAACGGTTTGCTGATGCGCTATGACAGTGACCGCTGCAGTGACGGCCTGACGCCGGGTGAAGGGACGTTCCTGGTCTGTTCGTTCTGGTTGGCCGATGTGTATGTGCTGTTGGGGCGCCAGGGCGAGGCGCAGGCGCTGTACGAGAAGCTGACCGGGCTGTGCAATGACGTGGGTTTGCTGGCCGAGCAGTACGACCCGGCAGGCAAGCGCATGCTGGGCAACTTCCCCCAGGCGTTCAGCCACATCGGCATCATCAACACGGCGCTGAACCTGCACCGGGCGCAGTGCCCGGCAAGGGATCGGGCCCAGTGTGGTTGAAGGGCATGGCTACTCGTATTCAGCGAAATGACCGGAGTAGACTAGTGCCAAGAGCAATCGACAAGGAATACGCATGAGCGTTCGTCGCCATGAGCTGGCAGCCAGGGCATCGCAATTCTGATGGCCAACCACAAGATCGAAATTCGCCGTCGCAATATCGAGAAGATCCTCGTGGCCGCAGAAAAAGTGTTCGCCGAGAAGGGCTACGGCGCAACGTCCATGGGTGATATCGCCGAACAGGCCGAGCTGCCGCGCTCCAACCTGCATTACTACTTCAGCACCAAGGATGAGCTGTTCCGCGCAGTGCTGCAGGACCTGCTGGATGTGTGGAAGCAGGACGCACTGTGCTTCGAGAACTTCGACGACCCCCGGGTGGTGCTGACCAGCTACATTCGCGCCAAGATGGGCCATTCGCGCTCACGGCCGCTGGGCTCGAAGATCTGGGCCGAAGAGATGCTGCATGGCGCGCCGCTGCTTGGGGTGAGCCTGGATGACAGCCTGGTGCCCTGGGCGAAGCTGAAGGTAGACAAGATTCGCCGCTGGGTGGAGGAGGGGCGCATCCTGCCGGTGGAGCCTTCGGCGCTGCTGTACATGATCTGGGCTTCGACCCAGCACTATGCCGACTTCGGCTACCAGGTGGCGGTGCTCAATGGCGGAGAACCGCTGTCGGACCTGGCGTTCGAGAGTGCGGTACAGACGGTGACGAGTGTGATCCTGCGCGGTATCGGCCTGGAGCCTTGATAAGTGCATCGCGGGTCGTGTAGGAGCGGCCTTGTGTCGCGAAAGGGCCGCAAAGCGGCCCCGGCGATTCCCAGGCGTCAGCTCGCTTCGCGGTAGGGGTTGCGCGGGTCCTGCGTCCAGTTCAGGTATGGCTTGCCGGTATCCTGCGCCACCATCTCGATGCAATCTTCCACCGGGCAGGTGATCTGGCACAGGTTGCAGCCCACACATTCGTCTTCGATCACGCTGTAGGCGTGGGTTCCGTCAGCCTTCAGCGTACTGGCAATGGCCTGGTGCGAGGTGTCCTCACAGGCGATATGGCAGCGCCCGCAACCGATGCAGGCATCCTGGTCGATGTGCGCCACCGATTTGTAGTTGATGTCCAGGTACTTCCAGTCGGTGGTGTGCGCCACGGCCTGGCCGCAGAATGCTTCAAGGTTGTGGTGCCCGTGCTGGTCCATCCAGCGCGCCAAACCGTCCTTCATGTCCTCGACAATACGAAAACCGTGCAGCATCGCCGCAGTGCACACCTGCACCGCGCCACTGCCCAAGGCAATGAATTCGGCCGCATCACGCCAGTTGCCGATACCCCCGATGCCACAGATCGGTAGCCCGCGCGTTTGCGGGTCGCGGGCAATCTCGGCGACCATGTTCAGGGCGATGGGTTTGACCGCCGAGCCGCAGTAGCCACCGTGGGTGCTCTGATCGCCGACGATCGGGTGGGCGACCATGCGGTCCAGGTCGACGCTGGTGATGGAGTTGATGGTGTTGATCAGCGACACGGCATCGGCGCCACCGCGATGTGCCGCACGCGCCGACTGGCGGATGTCGGTGATGTTGGGCGTGAGCTTGACGATCACCGGCAACGCGCAGTGCGTCTTGCACCAGCGGGTGACCATTTCCACATACTCCGGCACCTGGCCGACCGCCGCGCCCATGCCGCGCTCGGGCATGCCATGCGGGCAGCCGAAGTTCAGTTCGATACCGTCGGCACCGGTGGCTTCCACCAGCGGCAGGATGAATTTCCATGATTCTTCGATGCACGGCACCATCAGCGATACGATCAGCGCACGGTCTGGCCAGTCCTTCTTCACCTGGGTGATTTCGCGCAGGTTGATTTCCAGCGAACGGTCGGTGATCAGCTCGATGTTGTTGATGCCCTGCACCAGCCGGTTGGCGCCGTAATGCGCCGAGTAGCGCGACGACACGTTGACCGCTGCCGGGTCCTCGCCCAGGGTCTTCCAGACCACGCCGCCCCAGCCGGCTTCGAAGGCGCGGACCACGTTGTAGGCTTTGTCGGTTGGCGGTGCGGAGGCCAGCCAGAAGGGGTTGGGCGCCTTGATGCCGGCGAACACGATAGACAAGTCGGCCATTTATGCAGCCTCCACATTGAGCATGAGTTGGGCATGGATAGCTTCGGCGGCCAGCTTGCCATGTTGCACGGCCTGGACGGTGAGGTCCTGGCCCAGGGCGGTACAGTCGCCACCGGCGTAGACGCCCGGCAGGCTGGTGCGCATGCCCTCGTCGACGCGAATGCGCTCGCCGTCGCGGGCCAGTTGCGCAGCCAGCGGGTCGTTAAGGCTTTGTTCGTCGAAGCGTTGGCCGATGGCTTTGAAGATGGCATCGGCGGCCAGCTCGAAGGTCTCACCGGTGTCGCGCAGGCGGCCATCGGCCAGTTCGGTGCGGGCGAAGCGCATGCCCCGCACGCGGTTGTCGTCGTCCAGCAGCACGGCGTCGGGGCGCGCCCAGGTGTGCAGACGCACCTGGTTGGCCTTGGCGATGTCCTGCTCGTGGCCGGTGGCGCCCATGTCGGCGTAGCCGCGGCGGTATACCAGGTTGACATCGCGGGCACCCAGGCGGCTCATCTGTACGGCCATGTCGATGGCGGTGTTGCCTGCGCCGATCACCAGGCAACGCTCTGCCAACGGCAGTTGCGAAAGATCATCCGCCTGGCGTAGCTCACGGATGTAGTCGGTGGCGGCGAGCATGCCGGGCGCCTCTTCGCCAGGCAGGCCGAGCTGGCGTATGGCGTTCAGGCCAAGGCCGAGGAATACCGCGTCGTACTGATCACGCAGCTCTGCCAGGCTCAGGTTGTCGCCCAGGCGGTGGCCGTGGCGCATTTCGATACCGCCGATCCCGAGCAGGAATTCCACTTCGCGCTGGGCATAGTCGTCCACCAGCTTGTAGCGGGCGATGCCGTACTCGTTCAGGCCGCCGGCCTTGTCGCAGGCCTCGAACACCACCACCTCGTGGCCATGCATGGCCAGGCGATGTGCGCAGGACAACCCGGCGGGGCCTGCGCCGACCACGGCGATGCGTTTGCCGGTGGCTGGCGAGCGTTTGAACGGGTGCTCGGTGAAACCGGCATTGTCCAGGGCATAGCGCTGTAGCTGGCCAATCAGTACCGGTGCGCATTCCTGGGCGTTGTTGCGCACGCAGGCCTGCTGGCAAAGGATCTCGGTGGGGCACACGCGGGCGCAGCTGCCGCCCAGGATGTTGGCCGAAAGGATGCGCTCGGCGGCACCTTGCAGGTTCTCGTCGCTGATACGGTGAATGAACGAGGGGATGTCAATTTCGCTCGGGCATGCGTTCACGCAGGGCGCGTCGTAGCAATACAGGCAGCGGGCGCTTTCCACTGCGGCCTGGCGGGCGGTGAGGGGTGGCGCGAGGTCACTGAATTGCTCGGCCAGCTGGTCGGCGCCGGCCCGGGGGCGCGGCAAGTGGTTCAGGGCATCGATCACGGTTGTAGCCTCTCTTTTTTTTAGGGCTTGGGCGGGGGGGCGCCATGCGCCCCAATCGCCGGCAAGCCGGCTCCCACAGGTACAGTGATGTCCCTGGGAGTGATGCCGCCCCTGTAGGAGCTGGCTTGCCGGCGATGGGCTGCGCAGCAGCCCCAACAGCTTCAGCGCTGGACGGGTATCGGGCGCTGCTGCTCGGCGCGGCGGCCCAGGACCTCGTACACCGAGGGATACGCCGGGCGCTCCACGTAACGCCCCGCGCCAGGTTCGGCACGCAGGTCGCCATCGGCCCAGACCACGCGGCCCTGGCTGATGGTGTGGCTGGGAATACCGCGCACGGTGCGGCCTTCGAAGATGTTGAAGTCAACACGCTGGTGGTGGGTTTGCGCGCTGATGGTGCGCGTGCCCTGTGGGTCCCACAGCACCAGGTCGGCATCGGCGCCGACGCGGATGGCGCCCTTGCGCGGGAACAGGTTGAAGATCTTCGCGGTGTTGGTGGAGGTCAGCGCGACGAATTCATGCATCGACAGCCGCCCGCTGTTGACGCCAGCGTCCCACAACACCGCCATGCGGTCTTCGATGCCGGCGGTGCCGTTGGGGATGCGGCTGAAGTCGTTGCGGCCCATGGCTTTCTGCTCGGCGCAGAAGCAGCAGTGGTCGGTGGCCGTGGTGTGCAGGTTGCCCGATTGCAGGCCGCGCCACAGGGCTTCTTGATGCTCGCGCGGGCGGAACGGTGGGCTCATGACATAGCCTGCGGCGGTGGCCCAGTCCGGGTCGCGGTAGACGCTGTCGTCGATCAGCAGGTGCCCGGGCAGCACTTCACCGTAGACCGGCTGGCCCTTGGCCCGGGCATAGGTGATTTCGTCCAGCGCTTCACGGCTGGAGATGTGTACCACGTACAACGGCGTACCAATGGTTTCGGCGATGCGGATGGCACGGCTGGCAGCCTCGCCTTCGACTTGCGAAGGGCGCGACAGCGGGTGCGCTTCGGGGCCGGTCAGGCCTTGGGCGAGCAGTTTTTGCTGCAGGTGGTAGACCAGCTCGCCGTTCTCGGCGTGCACGGTGGGTACCGCGCCCAGTTGCAGGCAGCGCTCGAAGCTGGCGACCAGGGTGTCGTCGGCCGCCATGATCGCATTCTTGTAGGCCATGAAGTGCTTGAAGCTGTTCACGCCATGTTGGGTGACCAGCTCGCCCATTTCTTCGGCGACCTGCTCACTCCACCAGGTGATGGCAACGTGAAAGCCGTAATCGGACGCGCTCTTTTGCGCCCAGCCGCGCCAGGTGTGAAAGGCCTCCAGCAGCGATTGCTGCGGGTTGGGGATAACGAAGTCGATGATCGAAGTGGTGCCGCCGGCCAGCCCGGCGGCAGTGCCGCTGAAGAAGTCCTCGCTGGCCACTGTACCCATGAAGGGCAACTGCATGTGGGTGTGCGGGTCGATGCCGCCGGGCATCAGGTACTGGCCGCTGCCGTCAAGGATCTCGCAGTCGGTAGGGGCTTGCAGGTCTTTGCCAATGGCGCGGATCTGGCCATCGACACACAGGACATCAGCGGGGTAGCTCTCTTCGTGGGTGACCACGGTGGCGCCACGGATCAACAGGGACATGCCGTCTTCCTCGCAGGCTGACCGGTCTGTGCCGGTTCTTCAATTGTTATGCGCCAGTGGCTGGAGGATGAATTTCAATCCTGTCAGGCCTGACAAGAATGGAATTTAGATGCTCATTGTGGATTGTTCAAGAAAATAATTTATGAGCTTATAACTTCTATAACTAATTGTTTTTTAACGATTAATTTCAATAATCACCAAAATGGTGAGGCCTTTCACCATTTTGACGCACTTGACAAGAAGCCAAATTGGTCAAGATTTTCCATGCAAAATCAGCTGCTTGAAACCTGGCCGGGAGGCGCAAGGCGCGCCACTGAAAAACCAGGCTGCACCAGTTTGAAACCTGATGCAGGGGCCAGGGCCGGCCCATGGCGCTGACAGCGGCAGGCGAAGGCATGACCGTGCCATCGCGGCAAGCGGATCAATGCCTTGCAGATCAGTTGATTACCTGCGGTCGGCGGCGGCCGGCCGGGCAGCCGAAGGCCAGCCCGGCACGTATTTTGAGTACGGCCACAACCGCCAGGCCGGACCGCAGGAGCAGTACTGGTGGTGTATGTACTCCGGCCATCGCGTTAGCCCGATGAGCAGACAATTAGAAAAATCTGGAGAAGGCCCCATGCAACAGAGCAGATCGCAAGTGATCGAGCAGGATGGCCTGTTCGAGCTGTCCGCAGGCAGTGACGTACTCGACAGCCCGCGCTACAACCACGACATCGCGCCCACAAAAGTGCACCAGCGCACCTGGAACACATGGCACATCACCGCATTGTGGGTGGGCATGTCCATCTGCGTGCCCACCTACACCCTGGGCGGCGTGCTCACGGCCTACTTTGGCCTGAGCGTGGGCGAGGCGTTGCTGGCGATCCTGCTGGCCAACCTCATCGTGCTGATCCCGCTCACCCTCAACGCCTTCCCCGGCACCAAGTACGGCATTCCCTTCCCTGTGTTGCTGCGTTCATCGTTCGGTATCTTCGGCTCCAACGTACCGTGCCTGATACGCGCGGTGGTTGCCTGTGGCTGGTTCGGCATCCAGACGATGTTCGGCGGCTTGGCCATTCACCTGTTCCTGGGCTCGATCTTCGATGACTGGAAAGCGCTCGGTGGCACCGGTGAAGTGATCGGCTTCATGGTGTTCTGGGCCCTCAACCTGTGGGTGGTGTTGCGCGGCGCCGAATCGATCAAATGGCTCGAAACCCTGTCGGCGCCGCTGTTGGTGGCGGTCGGCTTCGGCCTGCTGTTCTGGGCGTTGCCGCACATGTCGATGACCGAGCTGCTGGCCCAGCCGCCCAAGCGCCCGGAAGGGGCGAGCGTAGTGAGCTATTTCTGCGCCGGGCTTACCGCGATGGTCGGTTTCTGGGCCACTTTATCGCTGAACATTCCGGATTTCAGCCGCTACGCCAAGAGCCAGAAAGACCAGATCCTCGGGCAGATCTTCGGCCTGCCACTGACCATGTTCCTGTTCGCCTCCCTGGGCGTGGTGATGACCGCCGCCTCGGCGTCGCTGGTGGGTGAAACGGTGTCCGACCCGGTGAGCCTGATCGGCAAGATCCAGAGCCCGGGCTGGGTGGCACTGGCCATGGCGCTGATCGTCATCGCTACGCTGTCGACCAACACCGCGGCCAACATCGTCTCGCCGACCAACGACTTTCAGAACATTGCCCCGCGCCTGATCGGGCGTACACGTGCCGTGTGGCTGACAGGTTTCATCGGCCTGGCGCTGATGAGCCACGAGCTGCTGAAAAAACTCGGCTGGATCGTTTCCGACATCAGCCTGGAGAGTGTCTATTCCAACTGGCTGCTGGGGTACTCCAGCCTGCTTGGGCCGATTGCCGGGATCATGGTGGTGGACTACTTCCTGATCCGTCGGCAGAAGCTGGATCTGGCCGGCCTGTACCGTGATGACGTTTACCCGGCCTGGAACTGGGCAGGGTTTGCTGCCTTTGCGCTACCTGTGGCACTGACCGTGATGGCCATTGGTAACAGCAGTTTCAGCTGGTTCTACGACTATGGCTGGTTCACCGGGTCGCTGCTTGGCGGGGCGTTGTACTACGCCCTGGGCGGCTTGGCGGTGCGTGGGCCAGTGCAGCCTGTGATCAATGCAGACAACAAAAACGCCTGAGGAGGCCTGACCCATGACCGCAGCCCAACAAGCCCTGCTATCGACTGAACGCCACGTTAACAGTGACCGCCTGTGGCAATCGCTGATGGACCTCGCCCGCCTCGGGGCCACACCCAAGGGTGGTGTCTGCCGCCTGGCGCTGACCGACCTCGACCGCCAGGCCCGCGACCTGTTCGTCGAGTGGTGCGAGGCGGCCGGTTGCAGCGTCAGTGTCGATGCCGTCGGCAACATCTTTGCCCGCCGCCCTGGGCGCAATCCCAAGCTGCCACCGGTGATGACCGGCAGCCACATCGACACCCAGCCCACCGGGGGCAAGTTCGATGGCTGTTTCGGGGTGATGGCGGGCCTTGAGGTGATACGCACCCTCAATGACCTGGGCATCGAGACCGAAGCACCGCTGGAAGTGGTGGTATGGACCAACGAGGAAGGCTCGCGCTTTGCGCCCTGCATGATGGGCTCGGGGGTGTTTGCCGGCAAATTCACCCTGGAGGAAACCCTGGCCAAGCGTGACGCCCAGGGCGTGAGCATGGGCGAGGCGTTGACTGCCATCGGCTACGCCGGCCAGCGGGCAGTGCTTGGCCACCCGGTAGGCGCGTATTTCGAAGCCCATATCGAGCAGGGACCGATCCTTGAAGACCAGGCCAAGACCATCGGTGTGGTGCTTGGGGCGCTGGGGCAGAAGTGGTTCGACCTGACCTTGCGCGGCGTTGAAGCCCATGCCGGCCCTACGCCGATGCACCTGCGCAAGGATGCACTGGTCGGCGCTGCGGCGGTGGTGGAGGCGGTCAACCGGGCGGCGCTGGGCCATCAACCGCATGCCTGTGGCACGGTCGGTTGCCTGCAGGCCTACCCGGGTTCACGCAACGTGATCCCGGGCGAAGTGCGCATGACCCTGGACTTTCGTCACCTCGAAGGTGAGCGGCTGGACGCGATGATCGCCGACGTGCGGGCAGTGATTGAAGCCACCTGTGACAAGCACGGGCTGAGCCATGAACTGGTCCCCACGGCCGACTTCCCAGCGCTGTACTTTGACCGCAGTTGCGTGGATGCCGTGCGCGATGCTGCGCAGACCTTGGGCCTGCCGCACATGGATATCGTCAGCGGGGCAGGGCATGACGCGATCTTCCTGGCCGAGTTGGGGCCGGCGGGGATGATCTTCGTGCCTTGTGAAAACGGCATCAGCCACAACGAAATCGAGAACGCCACCCCGCAAGACCTGGCAGCGGGCTGTGCGGTGTTGCTGCGGGCCATGCTGGCGGCGTCGGAGGCGATCGCCAGCGGGCGGCTGGCGGCTTGATGCCTGAGCGTCCCATCGCCGGCCCGCAGATCACAAAACCGATGGAGAACAGCGCGATCATGTCGCTTGGGATTTGCTAGGTACCCGTGACGCGGCCCAGGCACCCATCGCGCCCGATATGGTAACGCTGCAGGTCCTGGGCCAGGGTCAGGTTGCCGCTGTAATGGGCCTGCGCCTCTTCCCTTACCTCGTCGATGCATGGGCTGCGCCGAGGGTCCGGCTGATAGCGGGCACTGAAGTGCGTCAGCACCAGGTTGCGCACACCGGCCGTTTCGGCGAAGCGCGCCACCGCTGCCGCACTGCTGTGGCCGAAGCTGACACCTGTGCGGGCGATGATCGGTTGTGTGAATGTCGCTTCGTGCACCAGTACATCAACGTCTTTTGCCGCCTCGGCCAAGAGGTCGGGGTTGTCATTGTCGCCGCAGACGATCACCCGCCGTGCCGGCCGCGAGGCGCGCAGGTAGTCGCGGCCATGCAGCACGTGCCCGGCATGCTCCACCGTGAGGCCCTTGGCAAGGTCGCCCCACAGCGGGCCGCGCGGGATACCTTCGGCAGCCAGGCGCTGCACGTCAAGGCGCGGCTCGGGGTTGAGCTCGGTGAACACGAAAGCGACGCTGGGCACCCGGTGCGATAGCTGTACGGTGCTGACGGCAAGGGTATCGCTGCGCCATTCGCCCAGTTGCTCGACCGCCAGCAACCGCAGTTCGAACGCCAGGAAGGTATCACTGGCAGCCAGGCTCAGGCGCACCCAGTCGTGCAAGGCGGCCGGCAGCACCAGGTCCAGCGGCGCCGTGCGCCCGCTCATGCCGGCGCTGGCCAGCAGGCCTGGCAGGCCGAAGCAATGGTCGCCGTGCACATGGGTAATGAAGATGGCGCGCAGGTCGCGGACCGACAATGAGGTATGCAGCAGTTGATGCTGGGTACCTTCGCCGCAATCGACCAGGTACCAGTGGCTGCCGCTGGCTTCGATCACGGCGGTGGCGCTGACGTTGCGCGCCTTGGTGGGCACCCCGGCCGAGGTGCCCAGAAACAGCAGGTCCAATGACTGACTCCAAGTTTGATTAGGCGCTCACCCTGGCCCGAGCGAACCAGGGCGTCGATGAATCAGGGTTTTACTGCATCATCGCCCTGCCGCCAGATCAGCTCGCTGGTGTCATAACCCTGTTTCTGGGCAATGGCCAGCATCTGTTCGCGGGTCTGGTCGTTGATGACCGGGGTGCGTGACAGCAGCCACAGGTATTCGCGGTTGGGGTGCCCGACCAGCGCTACGCGATAGTCCTTGTCGTGATACAGCACCCAGTATTCACCCTTGGTCAAGCCTGGCGCCAGGCGGCTGAACCAGTTGTCGAAGGTGACCCACAGCTTGTCGGTCTTGCCCGGCTGCTGCGCCTCGGCGATGCCCTTGGCCTCGTTCCATTGGCCGTCCTTTTCCTTGCAGCGGTTGGTCACATCGATGCGACCGTCTTCGCGCAAGCCATAGTTGGCTTCGGACTGCACGCAGTTGCGCTGGAAGAACATCGGCAAGCGCGCCTGCTCGTACCAGGTGCCCTGGTAGCGCTGCAGGTCGACCTGCTGTGTGGCCGGTGGCGCACGATGCTCATCGCTCGAACCGGCGCAGCCCGCCAGGGCCAGTGTCATGCAGGAAACAATCAGGGCTGTACGCATCGCCATGGCAAACCTCTTGGGAAGGGATGAAGAGCTTACCTGTGTTTCGATGCGTGTGCGGGGCAAAAGTTGTATGGGTTTTTTTGTGCAGGGCAAACCTCTGTCGCAGGCGCCTGAGCAACCCGGGCAAGTCCCGCTTTTGGCACAAGTACGGCAACCAGGCTGGGTTAACATCCGCGCAGTGAACCTTTATCCCCGCAGGAGTGCAGCCCGTGACCGAGTACAGCGCATTCAAGGTCGAACTGACCGACAACATCGCCCATGTGCAGATCAACCGCCCTGAGAAGATCAACGCCATGAATGCTGCCTTCTGGGAAGAGATCGTCGATATCTTCCAGTGGGTCGACGACACCGATGCGGTGCGCGCCGTGGTCATCAGCGGCGCGGGCAAGCATTTTTCCTCGGGTATCGACTTGATGATGCTGGCCTCGCTGGCCGGCCAGATGGGCAAGGACGTTGGCCGCAACGCGCGCCTGCTGCGCCGTACCATCCTGCGCCTGCAGGCCTCCTTCAATGCCGTGGACAACTGCCGCAAGCCCGTGCTGGCGGCCATCCAGGGCTACTGCATTGGCGGTGCCATCGACCTGGTGTCGGCCTGCGACATGCGCTATTGCAGCACGGACGCGCAGTTCTCGATCAAGGAAATCGACATGGGCATGGCCGCAGACGTCGGCACCCTGCAACGTTTGCCACGTATCATCGGCGACGGCATCATGCGCGAGCTGGCCTTCACCGGGCGTAACGTTGCGGCCGACGAGGCGCTGCGCATCGGCCTGGTCAACCGGGTCTATGATGATCATGCTGCATTGCTCGACGGGGTCTTTGCCATTGCCCGCGAGATTGCCGCAAAATCACCGATCGCTGTAGCGGGCACCAAGGAGATGCTCAGCTACATGCGTGACCATCGCATCGATGATGGCCTGGAGTACATCGCCACCTGGAACGCCGCCATGCTGCAGTCCGAAGATTTGCGCGTGGCTGTGGCGGCGCACATGAGCAAACAGAAACCGACGTTCGCCGACTGACCGGGCCGGGGGACGCAGTAAAGGAACCCCGACATGTCAGCACGCTGGACTAGCGCAGTACTCGACCCGCAGATCACCGGGGGCTGGGCTGTCGCCCGCAGCCCGGAAGGGTTTTTGGTGGACGCCAATGGCGCGCTGTTCCCCCGCGACTGGCTCAAGCGCCAGGACCTGGATGTGCTGGCCGAGCACGGCATCGGCCATTTCGACGGCGAGCCGGTGTTCCTGCTGGAGCTGCGCAGCGCCGCCGAGGTGCCCGGTTGCGGCTGGCGCGGCTTGCGGGCATTCATGCTCGAAGGTGATTTCGATCTTTATAAAGTGCTTGGCTACGCCGCGCAGATCGGCACCTGGGCGCGTGAGCACCGTTTCTGTGGCAGCTGCGGCCAACCGATGATGCAGATCCGCTGGGAGCGGGCGATGTACTGCCAGCCCTGCGACCTGCGCAGCTACCCACGCATTTCGCCGAGCATGATCGTGCTGGTGACCCGTGGCGACGAAATCCTGCTGGCCCGGTCGCCGCGCTTCGTCACTGGCGTTTACAGCACCCTTGCAGGCTTTGCCGAACCAGGCGAATCGGCCGAGGACTGCCTGGTGCGCGAAGTGCGCGAAGAAGTGGCGGTGGAGGTGCGCAACATCCAGTACGTCGGCAGCCAGTGCTGGCCGTTCCCGCATTCGATGATGCTGGGCTTCCACGCCGAGTATGCCGGCGGCGAGATCGTCATGCAGCCGGACGAGATCGAAGACGCCAGGTGGTTCAACGTGCACGACCTTCCACCGCTGCCAGCCGGGCGCTCCATCGCCCGGTACCTGATCGATCTGTATGTCGCCAGGCGTTCAGGCCTGCCCGAACCAGTGTTGCCACGCTAGGCGCACGGTCAGCGCCAGCACCACGGTGATGAACACCGGGCGGATGAACTTGCTGCCGCCGCTGATCGCCGTGC
This sequence comes from Pseudomonas sp. BNK-30, assembly GCF_047456185.1. NCBI lineage: Bacteria > Pseudomonadati > Pseudomonadota > Gammaproteobacteria > Pseudomonadales > Pseudomonadaceae > Pseudomonas > Pseudomonas sp. BNK-30. The sequence continues at coordinate 2,737,176 of NZ_CP179904.1, read as the reverse complement.
GTGCGCCGAAGAACGCACCCACCATCACCGAAAGGCCCATGCACAGGCCGACGACGTAATCCACCTGCCCGGAAATGATGAACACCGTCAGCGCCGCGATGTTGCTGACGAAGTTCATGCTGCGCGCCACGCCGCTGGCGCGGACCAGGTCGATGGGGTAGAGCAGCAGCGTGCTCACGGTCCAGAAAGCACCGGTGCCGGGCCCGGCCACGCCATCGTAGAAGCCCAGGGTGAAGCCCTGCGGGAACTGCCACTTCTTCTTGATCGGGGCATCGGCATCCAGCGGCGCTTTGGGCGTACCCCCGAACAGCAGGTAGATGCCGCAGGCGAAGACGATCACCGGCAGCATCTTGTTCAGCCATTCGGCCGGCATGTAGTGGGCGACGACCGCGCCGATCAGCGCGCCGACCAGGGTGGCGAACAAGGCCGGGCGCCATTGCGCCGGGTGGAACAGCTTGCGTTTGTAGTAGGTGAAACCGGCGGTGGCCGAGCCGAAGGTCGAGCTGAGCTTGTTGGTGCCCAGCACCAGGTGTGGCGGCATCCCGGCGGTGAGCAGTGCCGGGGTGGTGAGCAGGCCACCGCCGCCAGCGATGGCGTCGATGAACCCGGCGACGAAGGCGACCAGGGCGAGGATCAGCAGGGTGAGTGGTTCTACGGTGAGTTCGAAGGGCATGGGTGTCTGGCAGGCAGGAGGCAGGCAGGGTGCGGCAAACTGCCGCGCTAGAAGGGCACCATGGTAATCCCGGGCGGGATGCGTTGCCAGTGCCGGCCTCTTCGCTTGGCAAGCCCGCCCTCACAGGTTTTGCACAGTACTCAAGACCGGTGATAGTCCTGAGGGAGCAACTGTCTTGCCGGCGATGAGGCCAGCGCGGAAGATCACGTCAGCTTCGGATAAAGGCCAGCAAGTCCGCATTGATCACATCGGCATGGGTTGTCGGCATACCGTGCGGGAAGCCCTTGTAGGTCTTCAATGTGCCGTTGGGCAGCAGCTTGGCCGACAGCGGGCCGGAATTTTCATAGGGAACGATCTGGTCATCATCACCATGCATCACCAGCACGGGCTGCTGGATCTTCTTCAGGTCTTCGGTGAAGTCAGTCTGGGAAAACGCCACGATCCCGTCGTAGTGCGCTTTGGCGCTGCCGATCATGCCTTGGCGCCACCAATTGGCAATGACCCCTTCGGCCGGCTCGGCACCGGGCCGGTTATAGCCATAGAACGGGCCGGTCGGCACATCGCGGTAGAACTGTGCCCGGTTACTCGCCACCTGTGCCTGGAACCCGTCGAAAACCGACTTGGGCAAGCCGCCAGGGTTGTCTGGCGTTTGCACCATCAAGGGCGGTACGGCGGCGATCAGCACCGCTTTGGCCACCTTGTCGCCTGGGTAGCGGGCCATGTAGCGCACCACTTCGCCGCCTCCGGTGGAGTGACCGACATGCACCGCACCCTGAATACCCAGGTGCTCGACCACGGCGGCCACGTCATCGGCGTAGTGGTCCATGTCATGGCCGTCCCATACCTGGCTGGAGCGGCCGTGGCCACGGCGGTCGTGGGCGACCACTCGAAAACCTTGGCCAAGGAAGAACAACAGCTGCGTGTCCCAGTCGTCTGCGCTGAGCGGCCAGCCATGGTGGAAGTGGATGACCGGCGCATCGCGCGGGCCCCAGTCCTTGTAGAAGATCTGAACGCCATCCTTCGTGGTCACGTAGCTCATGGTCGTGTCTCCTCTGTGCAGGGGGATTGCCGAGTGAGCTATTCAGAATAGGAGAGTTTTCTGTCTTGTCAGTACCGGCCTCTTCGCCGACAAGCCGGCGATGAGGCCAGTATCTGTCTCAAAGGAACCACCGGTACTCGCGGGCACTCACCTCCTGCATGAACGCCAGGTGGTCCTGGCGCTTGTTCTCGCAATACACCATCACGAACTCTTCCCCCAGCCCTTCATTTACGGCCGGGTGCCCACGCATGGCTGCGACTGCGCTGGGCATGTCCTTGGGAAAGTCGACCCCGCTGGCGCGATCGTCATTGAGCGGCGCAATTGGCTCCAGCGCGGCATCCAGCCCATGCTCCATACCGCACAAGATGGCCGCCAGCACCAGATACGGGTTGGCATCTGCCCCCGCCAGGCGGTGCTCGATACGCACATTGCAAGCATCCGACTCGGGGATGCGCAGGCACGCATCACGGTCCTCGAAGCCCCAGCTGGCGCGGCTGGCGGCATTGACCATGGCGCCGTACCGGCGAAACGCATTGTGGTTGGCGGCGAATATCGGCATGCAGTGCGGCAGCAAGGCCAGGCAACCGGCCACTGCATGGCGTAGCGGGCGCTGCTGGTCGGCCGCCAGCAGGTTGTTGCCGGCCTTGTCGTACAGGCTGACATGCACGTGCATACCGCTGCCTGGCGCCTGCAGGTAGGGTTTGCTCATGAACGAGGCGCGCAGCCCGTGCTTGAGCGCCACGCCACGCGTGCTGCGGCAGAACAGGGCGGCCCAGTCGGCGGCACGCAGGCCGTCGTCGCAGTGGCCGAAGTTGATCTCGAACTGGCCAGGGCCGAGCTCGGCGGTGATGACGTTGGCGTCGACCCCTTGCGCGTTGGCGGTTTCGACCATGTCGCGCAGCACGTCGCTGAACCGCGACAGCCGTTCGATGTGCATGTTGGGCTGGTCGTCCGCGTCATCGCTGAACGGGTCGCGGGGGAACTGCGGCAGCCCCTGCTTGAGTGCCCGGTCGAACAGGTAGAACTCCAGCTCGAACGCCACCACCGGGCGAATGCCGCGCCGTTCCAGGCGCTGCAGCACACGGGCGAGCACCTCCCTGGGCTCGAACTCGATGGGTGAGGCGGTGCCGTCGGAGCTGATCAGCATCTGGCCCAGCGGTTCGCGCTCCCAACTGACCGGCTTGAGTGTGCCGGGCACCAGGCGCCGCAGGGCGTCCGGGTCGCCGTCGTTGAAGCAGTAGTCGCCAATCGGGAACAGCCCGCCTTGCACGCCCAGCAGCACGCAGTTCTGCGGCAGTTTCAGCGGGCAGCCGGCGGCAACCTTTTCGAGCATGTCGATGGGGTAGCGCTTGCCGTAGAAATGCCCGGGGATGTCCAGGCTCAGCAGGTCGACGTGGCGTACTTCGGGGTAACGGGCGCGGAAGGCACGTACTTCGCTGAGCAGATCGGCAAAGCCTGTCGTTGTTGTCATGCTGTGCTCTCATCGGAAGACCCAGAGGACACGGGTCGTCTGGTCAGTCAGGTTGGCGTAGCGGAAATGGCTGTGCGCAGGGAGCTGGAAGCTGTCGTTGGGGCCGAGTGTGACGGCGTCCGGGTGGCCATCCAGCCACAGGGTCAGTGCGCCTTCGAGAACGAAACCGCCTTGCTCGGCGCTGTCGTCCAGGTGCCCCTCGCCACTGCTGGCGCCGGGTGCCAGGTGGCTTTCGAGCATCGCAAAGCTGCCGTTGAGGGTCGGCGAGACCAGCACATCGCTGATGCCTTCGGCGTAGTAGATCGTGCGCCGTTCACCGGGGCGGGTGACCCAGTCGAGTTCGCGCGGTTGGCTGGCCTGGTAGAAATAGGTGGTGGGCACGTGCAGCGCTTCGCTGATCGCAGTGAGGTCGGCCACGGTCGGCTGCGACAGGCCGCGCTCGACCTGGGACAGAAAGCCCAGCGAGCGCTTGACCTTGATCGCCAACTCGCCGAGGGTCAGCCCGCGGTGCTTGCGCAGGCCACGAATCAGCAGGGCCAGGCCCTGGGCGTCTTCAGACATGATCGCGCATCCGGTACCAGGCCTTGGCTGCGGCCTCCAGCGGGGCAGCCAACAGGTCACCGCCCGGGAAACGGCCATTGTCGATGCCCTGGTACAACGCCAGCAGGTCGTCGTCGCCCAGGATCGCGTCGCTGACCGCGCGCGCCGCTGCCAGGGTTGGCAGCACGCCATGGCCGGAAAAGCCCTGCAGCCAGTAGCGCTGGCCGTCGCGGCCGATGTCCGGGGTGCGCTGGATGCTGCAGTCGATATGCCCGCCCCAGGCATAGTCGATGGCAACGCCCGCCAGTTGTGGGAACACACGCTCAAGGTAGGGGCGGGTGGCGCTGGCCACGTCCTTGGGAATGCCGCCCAGGTAGGTGCAGCCGCCGCCGAACAGCAGGCGGTGGTCCGGGGTGAGGCGGAAATAGTCCGGTACGAACTGGTTGTCGATCACGCAACTGTTGCGTGGTAGCAGCGACCGGGCGAAATCCGCGTCCAGTGGCGTGGTGGCCACTTGATAGGAGCCCACCGGCAGCAGCCGGCGCGACAGGTTGCGGTCAAGGCGGTCGATGTAGGCGTTGCAGGCCAGCACCAGCACCTCGCCGTGCACTTCGCCATGGTCGGTGCGGGCGATATAGCCATTGGCGCTCTGCTGGTAGTCGAGTACCTGGCTTTGCTCGAAGATCTGCCCGCCGGCAGCCTCGATCGCGCTGGCCAGGCCTTGGGCCAGTTTCAGCGGGTTGAGGTGCGCGCCCTTGGCGTCGTACAGGGCAGCCTGGTAGCGCGGGCTGTCGATCCACTGGGGCAACTCGTCACGGCCGATAAGGCGCAGGGCCTGGTAGCCCCATTTCTGTTCGGCATCAAGCAGGGCTTGTTCCAGCATTTTCACCCGGCGTGGCAGCACCGAGGTCCAGAGGCTACCGGCCCGGTAATCGATATCGAAGCCGTGCCGCTGCGGCAGTTCACGCATTTCGTCGGCAGCCCAGCACATGCTGTCCCACAGGCGTCGGCTGCGTTCCACGCCCAAGGCTTTCTCGATGGGCGGCATGTCGCACGACCAGCCCAGCAGCGCCTGGCCACCGTTGCGACCGGATGCGGCCCAGGCCACCCGGCTGGCTTCCAGCAGGGTCACACGCTTACCCGCCAGGGCCAGGCGCAGGGCAGTGTGCAGGCCGCTGAAGCCGGCGCCGATGATGATCACGTCGGTGTCGTGCCGGCCTTGCAGGGTAGGGCGCAGGGGAATGCTGGCAGGGTAGGTGCGGGCGTAATAACTGGCGACGTGCTGGGCGGATTGCCTGAACATGCCTTGGCCTCATGAAATTTTTTATGATTATTTTCATGAAAATTTAGCAGGGAATTTTCATTGCGCCAGTCGATGAATCGCACCCACCAGGCAAGGCATGGTAACCATCGCCTATCATCAGTGGCGCGCTGCAACAAATGCGCGGGGGTGCCCGCGATGCGCCGCGACGGCTGCGTTCAATCCAAAGGGCGCAGCAAATGCCCGTGGCATGCCCCCGGCAGCCCCCGACACCCAATGCGCCCCATCATATCCTCAGCGCCCAAGCCACTCGATCAGGGTGTTGTTGAAGCGCCGTGGCTCCTCGATCTGCGGCGCGTGCCCCATGCCCTCGAAGGTCACCAGTTCGCCTTGTGGAATCAGCTTGGCCACGTGCGGCCCCAGCTCCTTGTACTTGCCCAGCCGCGCCTTGACCTCGGGCGGTGCGATGTCACTGCCAATGGCCGTGCTGTCCTGGTCGCCGATCAGCAGCAGGGTTGGCATCTTCAAGTCTTTGAACTCGTGGTACACCGGCTGGGTGAAGATCATGTCGTAGATCAGTGCCGAGTTCCACGCCACGGCTTCATGCCCAGGGCCCTTGTTCAGCCCCGCCAGCATCTGTACCCAACGCTCGTACTCAGGTTTCCAGCGCCCGGCGTAATAGGTCTTGCGCTCGTATTCACGCACGCCGTCGGCATCGAGCTTGAGTTCGCGGGCATACCACTGGTCCACCGTGCGGTAGGGCACGCCGAGGGCCTTCCAGTCTTCCAGGCCGATCGGGTTGACCATGGCCAGGCGCTCGACCTGTTGTGGGTACATCAACGCGTAACGGGTGGCGAGCATGCCGCCGGTGGAATGGCCGAGGATGATCGCTTGCTTGACGCCCAACTGCTCCAGCAGGGCATGGGTGTTGCTGGCCAATTGCTGGAAGCTGTATTGGTAATACCCTGGCTTGCTTGAAGTGCAGAAGCCGACCTGGTCGGGCGCGATGACCCGGTAGCCGGCCTGGCTCAACGCATCGATGGTGGTTTCCCAGGTGGCGGCGCAGAAGTTCTTGCCATGCATCAGCACCACGCTATGGCCGTTGGCCTGGCCTTTGGCAGGCACGTCCATGTATCCCATCTGCAGGCTCTGCCCCTGGGACTGGAAGTCGAAATGCTTGAGGGGGTGCGGGTAGCTGAAGCCTTCGAGCTGCTTGCCGTAGGTGGGTGATTCGGCGGCGATGGCGGGGGCGCCGATGAGGCAGGCAAAGGCCAGGGCGGTTGCGCGTAGCATGGGGGCACTCCGTGTAGGACCATGTAGGAATTGGCGACTTTAGCAGCCGCACAGGCACCTTAAACGTTAAAGGTGTTACCAGGCATGAAACCAACCCAGGGTAATCACGGCTACGACCATGTAACGCCCGCCCTTTGCCAGCGTGACCAGCAGCACGAAACGCCAGAACGGCTCACGCATGATCCCGGCAATCAGGGTCAACGGGTCGCCGATCACTGGCATCCAGCTCAGCAGCAACGACCATTGCCCCCAGCGCTGATAGCGTTGCTGGGCGCGTTCGAGTTGACGGGCGCTGAACGGGAACCAGCGCTTGTCGCGCAGGTGTTCGATGGCCCGGCCCAGCAACCAGTTGACCACCGAACCGAGCACGTTGCCCAGGGTGGCGACCAGCAACAGGGTCAGCCAGGCGTCGGGTTGACGCAGCAGCAGGCCCACCAGTACCGCCTCCGATTGCAGCGGCAGCAATGTGGCGGCGCCAAAGGCGCTGAGAAACAGCGCCCAGAGGCTCAGCATCAGTAGTTGGCGACTACGGTGTCCTGGCCATCCCGGGTTACCCCGATGACTTGATAGGCGTCCTTGCGATCACCCATTTCCATGCCTGGCGAACCCACCGGCATGCCAGGCACGGCCAGGCCCTTGAGGTCGTTGCGCTTGGCCAGCAGGCGCACCTGCTCGGCCGGGACGTGGCCTTCGACGAACTTGCCGTCGATCACCCCGGTGTGGCATGAAGCCAGCCGCGGCGCCACGCCGAGCCGCTGCTTGACGGCGCTCATGTTCGGCTCGACGTGGTCGTTGACGGTAAAGCCATTGTCACGAAGGTGGCTGATCCAGGCCTTGCAGCAGCCACAGTTGGGGTCGCGGTAGACGTCGATGGTCTCGCCAGCCTGTGCCAGGCCGGTGATGGCCAGCAGGCCGAGTGCGATCAGGTGTTTATGCAGCATGGTCGAACGACTCCTATGGGTAGGCAGGCGCCCCGCCCGCCATGCAAATGAGCTGCAGGATAGCGCAGGCGGCTTGCAGGCGCGATGTGCGCTGGCATGCTATCGGCCAGCAACTGTCAGCTGGCTGAACTGGACATTACACCTTTGTCAGCCAGTTCGTCCTGGCACAGGTCGCGCATCAGCAAGCCGTATTCCAGCGCTACCTGCTCCGGGATCGGCAGGTAGACCACATGGCCGTCCCCGGGCGCCACGTCGATGGCCTGCTGCTGACGACCGTACAGGTTGTGCAGGTCGAAATGATAGTTGCCGCGCGGGGTCATCAGCTCCAGATGATCGCCTACTGCGAAGCGGTTCTTCACCTTGACCTCGGCCAGGCCGTCCACCCGTGCACCGGTCAGTTCGCCGACGAACTGCTGGCGCTCGGACAGCGAATTGCCCCGCTGGTAGTTCTGGTACTCGTCATGCACATGGCGGCGCAGGAAACCCTCGGTGTAGCCACGTTGGGCCAGCGATTCGAGGTTGTCCATCAGGGCCCTGTCGAAGGGGCGCCCGGCAGCGGCATCGTCAATGGCCTGGCGGTACGACTGCACCGCACGGGCGCAGTAGAAGTGCGACTTGGTGCGGCCCTCGATCTTGAGGGAGTGCACACCCATGGCAGCCAGCCGCTCGACGTGCTGGATGGCGCGAAGGTCCTTGGCATTCATGATGTAAGTGCCGTGTTCATCTTCGAAGGCGGGCATTTCTGTACCGGGGCGATTGCTTTCGTGCAGCAGGAACACCTGATCGGTCGGTGCGCCCAGGCCCAGCGTCGGCTCGACCTCGCGCACGATGTCGCCGGCAGCGTTTTCGGTAGCGGGAGTCGCGTTGTACTTCCAGCGGCAGGCGTTGGTACAGGTGCCCTGGTTGGCATCACGCTTGTTGAGGTAACCCGACAGCAGGCAGCGCCCAGAGTACGCCATGCACAGGGCGCCATGGACGAACACTTCCAGTTCCATGTCAGGCACGTGCTGGCGGATTTCGCCGATCTCTTCGAGCGACAGTTCCCGCGACAGGATCACCCGGCTCAGGCCAAGTTGCTGCCAGAACTGCACGCTGGCCCAGTTGACCGTATTGGCCTGTACTGAGAGGTGCACTGGCATCTGCGGGAAGTGCTGGCGCACCAGCATGATCAGGCCGGGATCGGACATGATCAGCGCATCGGGCGCCATGTCGATCACCGGCGCCAGGTCCTTGAGAAAGGTCTTGAGCTTGGCGTTGTGCGGCGCGATGTTCACCACCACGTAAAAGCGCTTGCCCTGTGCATGGGCCTCCTGGATGCCCAGCGCCAGGTTGGCATGGTCGAATTCGTTGTTGCGCACCCGCAGGCTGTAGCGGGGCTGGCCGGCGTAGACCGCGTCGGCGCCGTAGGCGAATGCATAGCGCATGGTCTTGAGGGTGCCGGCAGGGGCCAGCAGTTCAGGCTTGGCGGGGATGTTCATGTGCGCACCGGGCAAAGGCGCGGATGCTAAGGCCGGCCTGCGTTGCGCGTATTGATTTGAATCAAGGTGGGCATGGCACTTTTACCAAAGTGGTGTGCACTAATGTTCAGCACTCACGAGGAACCGCCATGAACCAAACCGCTTTGCAGAACAAGGCCCTGGCAGTATTGCTGGCGCTGGTGACCATTGCCTTCGGCTGGATCCTGCTGCCGTACTATGGCGCCATCTTCTGGGCGGTGATCCTCGGCATCCTGTTCGCGCCGCTGCAGCGAAACCTGCTGATGCGCTTTGGCAGGCGGCGTAACCTGGCGGCGGCGACCACCTTGCTGATTTGCCTGTTGGTGGCCATTTTGCCAGTGATCATCACCAGCGCCTTGCTGGTGCAGGAGGGCGCCACCCTTTACCAGCGGATCGAGAGCGGGCAGCTGGATATCGCCGGCTATGTCGAGCGCGGCATGAACATGCTGCCGCCTTTCATGCAGCACAGCCTGGACAGCATGGGCATGGGCAACCTGGAGGGGCTGCGCGACAAGATCACCAAATGGGCCACCCAGGGCAGCGAGATGCTGGCCACCCAGGCCTTCAGTTTCGGCCAGGGCACCTTCGAGTTTCTGATCAGTTTCGGCATCATGCTTTACCTGTTGTTCTTCTTTCTGCGTGAGGGCGCGGACGTGGCGCGGCGGGTACGCCTGGCCGTGCCGCTGCCAGAGCACCAGAAGCGCCGCCTGCAGTTGAAGTTCAACCGTGTGGTGCGCGCCACGGTGAAGGGCAATGTGCTGGTGGCGATCACCCAAGGCGCCTTGGGTGGTTTCATCTTCTGGGTGCTGGATATTCCCAGCGCGCTGGTCTGGGCGGTGATGATGGCGTTTCTGTCACTGCTGCCGGCAGTGGGCGCGGGGATCGTCTGGGCGCCGGTGGCGGCGTATTTCCTGTTGACCGGGGCGATCTTGCAAGGGGTGATCCTGACCGCGTTTGGCGTGCTGGTGATTGGCCTGGTGGACAACCTGCTGCGGCCGATCCTGGTGGGCAAGGATACGCGTATGCCCGACTACCTGATCCTGGTGTCCACCTTGGGTGGGTTGGCCGTATTCGGGCTCAACGGGTTTGTGATCGGGCCGCTGATCGCGGCGCTGTTCATGTCGAGCTGGGGGATTTTCGCCGCGACCAAGCCGCAGGTGCAGTTGCCTCAATAGGGGCTGCCACGCAGCCCTTGCAGCGTTTCAACGCAAGCTGTACGAAACCCCGGCGTATACGCCAAACCCTTCCCCTGGCGTCGACCGGGCAATGTCTTGCCCTGCATCGTCGTACCCCGGCGTTACCGTCGCCGCATAGCGCTTGTTGGTCAGGTTGCGCAGGTCCAGCCAGGTCTGCCAGTCCTGTTTCGGCGAGTCCCAGCCCAGGCGCGCACCGAGCAGGGCGTAGGCGTCGGCGTGGTAACTGTTGGCGTAATCGACTTGCACCTTGGACGCCATCTGCGTGTTGACCCCGGCATGGAAGCCGCTTGGCCAGTCGTAGCGCAGTTCGGCCTGGTAGTAATGCATGGGAATGCCAGGCAGGCGGTTGTCGCCGAAGGTGTCATCGTCCCGGTAGTGGAAATCACTGAACGTGTAGGCCTGGCGCAAGCTGAGCTTGCCAGTGCCAGGGTGCTCCCAGAGGGTGCTGTCCAGGCCGGCTTCGACGCCCTGGTGCACGGTGGCGCTGGCATTGACCTCCTTGGCCGGGAGGCCTGCCTCGATTTCAACGGCCAACAGTTCATGGCGCACTTGCGAGTAGTACCAGGCCAGGTCCCAGCGGCCCAGGGCCGAATCGCCGCGCGCGCCCAGTTCCAGCGTGGTGGCTGTCTGGTTTTGCAGTTCGATCGGCTGCGTGGCGACCGTGGAGCTCCAGATCAGTGACCATGGGTGGGGTGGCTCGACGGACCGGCTCAGGTTGCCATACACCTGCAGTTGCGGGTTGATGTCGTAGCGCAGGCCCAGGCGCGGTGCGTAGTCCCAGTCATGCTGGCTGACCTTGCCACCGTTCTGTGGATAGGTGACTGCGCTTTCACGGCGGGTATAGATCATCGCCAGGCCAGTGGTCAGCCACAGGTCTGGGATCAGCTCCAGATCGTTGCCGACATGCAGGACAGTATCCGACCCCTGATAGCTGAAGTCGCGGCTGCGTGCGCCGAAGTTGTCGCCAGTGGTACGGGCAAATTGCGAGGCGCCGCTGTTGGGCAGGTGCTTGGTGGTTCGCCAGCCCACGGTGGTGTTGCTCTGATGGCCCAGCAAGGTGTCGCGGCGCATGTAGTTCAGGGTGCCGCTGACATCGGTGTAGGCGACCTTCAGGCGCATCGGGCCTTCGCGCAGGTCCATGGGGAAGTCGTGGTACACCAGCCCGGCTTCCACCCGGGCATCGTCCTCAAGGTAGAAGGTGGTCTTGTTGGCCACCCAGGTACTGCCCGGTTGCGGCCGGCTGTCGTCGCGCGCCAGGTAGGCGGCGTTTGCGGCACGCGGGTCGTGCTTGATCTGGTCCTTGGTCAGGCGCCCGGCCAACTCATTCTCGGTTTCCCGGTAGCGCAGGTAGAAGCGCGTTTCCAGGTTGGGGTTGAAACGATAACCCACGTTGGCGGCGATGCCTTTGGCGCTGCCGCTGCTGTGCGCCTGGTAGCCGTCGTATTCCGAATCGGTGAGGGCCACGTAGTAGTCGAGGTTGCCCAATACCTGACCCGAGCTGACGTGCCTGTGCTGATAGCCGCGGCTGCCGGCCTCGTACCGCACCTGCAATGGCGCGGCGTCGTAACCGGTAGGCGTCACATAGTTGATTGCGCCACCCAGTGCCAGCGCGCCCTGATCGAAACCGTTGGCCCCTCTCAGCACTTCGGCGCGGCTCAGCCACAGCGGCTCGAACAGCTCGTAAGGTGTACCGCCCGGGCCGGTCAGCGGCAGGCCGTCGAACATCGTGTACACCCCTGAACCGTGGGCTCCGGGCGCACGGTTGATGCCTGACCCGCGGATGGACAGCTTGATGCCATCGTTACCTGCAGACTGTGCGAACACCCCAGGCTGGTAGGCCAGCACGTCCTGGTTGCTGGCCACCCGTCCTAGCCCCACACGCTGCATGTCCACCAGGTTGCTGGCGCCGGGTACTGCCTGCAGGCGCGCGCGGGCGTCTTCCAGTTCGCTATGTGCTTCGTCACTGATCAGCACTTCGCCCAGTTCGACCGCAGGTGCAGCTGACGCGTGCTGGGCGACTGTGAAAAGGGCCACAAGGCCAAGGCAAGGTGAGGGGGGCAACACGGGGCGCATCGTACAACTCCAGGTGAAAAGGGCAGGCAACGGCGTTGTGACGAGCGAAACGCCGTGCAGAGCACGGAGAGTTTCACTTAATTGAAAGCAGCCATTTGAGGACGGGTGTGTAGGACGGCGATTTACAAACCGTATGAATGGAACACGTGTTTTGGGATTCGTAAGGTGGAGTCCTACCGCGTCAGCCTGATAGCTGACGTGAACTGGCGATGATTTTTTGGAGTTCGGTGATGAGTGCCAACACGCAACAGATCGAAGATAGCCATGCGGATACGCCTATTCGCCTGACCCCCAGAGAGCAGCAGGTATTGCTGTGGTGTGCCTATGGCAAGAGTTCGTGGGAAATCGGTCGGATCCTGCAGTGCCAGGAGTCGACGGTAAATTTCCATGTGGGCAACATCATGCGCAAATTCGATGTATCCACGCGGGTCGCCGCCGTGATCAAGGCCATTCGCTACGGCATGCTTGCAGAGCAGTGAGGCACTCATGAGTGAAGTCGCATTGATTGATGGTGCCCTGTCCTGCGTTGTGGAGTGGCTCGAGCGCGACGGGCGGGTGCTTTTCGGTGCAGTGTTGGGCGCTTTACTGGTCAGCGCGGCACGTGATCGGCTGGTCATCGTTTCGCGCAAGCGGCTTACGTTGGGCAAGCAAGCCTTGCTGGCCCTTCTCACCGTTGGCGTGGGCTACCTGTTCGAGCCGCTGTTGCAAGCTTTGGCCCCCATGCTTTCGCGGGGCATGGCTGCTTTCGTGGCGGCGGTCGTGGTGGTCCCGATCAGCCTCAAGGTCATGGTGTGGCTGGACTCGGTGGACCTTCGGGAAATCGTGCAGCGTTGGCGCCGGCGCAGTTAGCCTTCGGAGGTATCCGGCACACGGTAGGCAAGTGCATCCAGTTTCTTCTCCAGCTCCTGGATGCGCTGTTTGTCCTTGATGTACAGCAGCGTGGCCTCGCGGTCGGCGAATGAAAGGCTGCGCAAACGTTCGAGGATGTCATCTTCCCAGCTTTCACCTGTGTGCAAGGTACGCTCGCGCTCACCCATCAGCAGCCAGTCCAGCGAGCAGGCATGCTGCCGGGCCATATCTACGCATAATGAGTATGGAATGCTCTCGCGTACCTTCCAGCTGCTCAGTGTCTGCGGGCTTATACCAAGCGCTCGGGCCAGCTGAGCGTCGCTTTCGGACTGGGTAAGTTGCTTGAGGCGGGCCAGCACCGAGGCGAAAAAACGGCTACTCATAACAGATATCCATTGCTGGTTTAATGACATTCCCTGGGCTTAAACTACTCGTTATGAATAATAACCCTGCAATATGAGGAACTTTATCGGCATGAACAGCAGTTTGATGAAAAGCCTTTCTTATACAGTAGGCAATACTGACACAAATGGACGATCAACCTTACAGCTTCTGCCATTGCTCGGCCTTAACAGGTATCTACCGTGAGTACTTACAAACTGGTCTGCCCTCACTGCCATAGCCGGATGCGCATACGCACCAGCGAAGGTCGCCATATTTTCCTTAGAGTGGCCTATTTGCAATGCACCACGGAGGCGTGTGGCTGGTCGGTGAGGGCCGAGTTCGAAATGACCCATGAACTGTCACCCAGTGGAATGCCTAATCCGGATGTGTACTTGCCATCGGCCAGCAGTGATTTACGCAGGACGGCACTGCGCCGCAGTGACGATGTTGCGTCAGGCAGGCAAGCGGAACGGTAGCGTAGCCGGCACGGTTTGCAGCGCAGATAAAAAAACACCCCGCATGAGCGGGGTGTTTGCTATTGCCTGTTCGATCAGCCGATCAGTTGCAGGCCAGCCTGCTGGACCATTTCCAGCAACGGCTGCGGGTAGACACCCAGTACGAAGGCGAGAATGGCGATCGCCAGCAGCATGACGCCGCCAGTGCGCTGTTCCCACTTCAGCGGCGCATCGTGGCGGCGCAGGTTCGGCTCGACCAGGTACAGGGTGACCATCACACGCAGGTAGTAGTAAACGCCGATGGCGCTACCGATCACCAGGGCACCGACCAGCCACCACAGGTGCGACTCGACGCCAGTGGCGATGATGTAGAACTTGCCGATGAAGCCAGCGGTCAGCGGGATACCGGCCAGCGACAACATCATCACGGTCAGCACTGCCGTCAGGTACGGGCGGCGCCAGAACAGGCCGCGGTACTCGTACAGGGCATCGGCGTCACGGCCGCCGTAAGGCGAGGACATCAGGGTGATGACACCGAACGCACCCAGGCTGGTGATCACGTAGGTGACCAGGTATACGCCCATCGCTTCCATGGCCAGGCCCTTGCTGGCGATCAGGGCGATGAGCAGGTAGCCGAAGTGGGCGATGGACGAGTAACCGAGCAGACGCTTGAGGTTGCTCTGGGTCAGCGCCAGCAGGTTACCGACCAGGATCGAGGCGACTGCGATCACCGCCAGAACGGTGCTCAGCACGCCGCTGCTGGCAGCAGGGGAGAGCATGAACAGGCGTACGACCACGGCGAACACCGCGACCTTGCTCGCGGTGGCCAGGAACGCGGCGACTGGCGCCGGGGCGCCTTCGTACACGTCCGGGGTCCACAGGTGGAAAGGTACCAGCGACAGCTTGAAGGCCAGGCCGACCAGCATCATGCCCAGGCCCAGCTGAGCCACCAGGCTTGGCATGCTGGTGGCGGCCAGGGCTTTGCCGATCTGGTCGAAGCTCAGGCTACCGGCATCGGCATACAACAGCGCCATGCCGAACAGCAGGAAGGCCGAGCCTGCGGCCGACAGCACCATGTACTTGATACCGGCTTCCAGCGAACGCTTGTTGAAGAAGGCGTACGCCACCAGGCCGTAGACCGGCACCGACAGCAGCTCCAGGCCGATGAACAGGCCGGCCAGGTGGTTGGCACTGACCAGCACCAGGCCACCGAGGGCCGACATCAACAGCAGCAGGTAGAGTTCTTCACGGTTGCCGGGGAAGCCCTTGGAGCCTTCACCGAGATAGGCGTGAGCCAGTGTGACGCAGGCCAGCGTGGCCACCAGTACGATGGCCATGTACAGGCAGGCGAACTTGTCGATGGTGATTAGCGAAGTGACCGCCAGCGGCGCGACCTTCAGCGCCGGCAGGATCGACAGCAGGGCCAGGTTCAGGCCCACGGTGGACAACAGGAAGGTCTGCGAGTGGTTGCGCTTCCAGGCGATCGCCAGCATCACCACCACCGTGGTGATGGTGGTGATCAGCATCGGCGCCAATGCGATGAAGTGTTGAGTGGTGAATTCCATAGCGCTCTTACCGGGCCGAAGCGAGTTGAGTGAAAGCGGAGCCAAGCCACTGCTGCACACCGCTCATGGTGGCGGCAGAAGTGTCGAGGAACGGCTGCGGGTACACACCAAGCACGATCAGCAGCACCGCAAGGCCCAGCACCATGATCAGCTCGCGGCCGTCCATACCGGCCAGCACGGTGTCGCTCTTGCTTGGACCGAAGTAGGCACGGTGGATCATGATCAGCGAGTAGACCGAGCCGAAGACCAGGCCGGTGGTTGCGATCACGGTGATCCATGGCACGCTGGCGAAGCTGCCGATCAGGATCAGGAACTCGCCGACGAAGTTGCCGGTGCCTGGCAGGCCCAGCGATGCAGCGGCGAAGAACAGGCTGATGGCGGGCAGGTAGGCAATGCGGTGCCACAGACCACCCATCTGACGCATGTCACGGGTGTGCAGGCGCTCGTACAACTGGCCGGACAGGATGAACAGCGCGGCAGCCGACAGGCCGTGGGCCAGCATCTGGATCACCGCGCCTTGCAGGGCCTGCTGGCTGCCGGAGTAGATGCCGATCAGCACGAAGCCCATGTGCGAGACGCTGGAGAAGGCGATCAGGCGCTTGATGTCGGTTTGCGCGAAGGCCAGGAAGGCACCGTAGAAGATACCGATCAGGCCCAGGGTCATGGCGATCGGGGCAAACTCGGCCGAGGCGTTCGGGAACAGCGGCAGGGCGAAGCGCAGCAGGCCATAGGCCGCGGTTTTCAGCAAGATGCCCGCCAGGTCCACGGAACCTGCGGTCGGTGCCTGGGCGTGCGCATCAGGCAGCCAGGAGTGGAACGGCACCACCGGCAGCTTCACCGCGAAGGCGATGAAGAAGCCCAGCATCAGCAGGTATTCGACGCCAGCCGGCAGTTCGGCCTTGAGCAGGTCGCTGTAGTTGAAGGTGAGCACGCCGGTGGTGTTGTAGTTGACCAGCACCAGGCCAAGGATCGCCACCAGCATGATCAGGCCGCTGGCCTGGGTGAAGATGAAGAACTTGGTGGCGGCGTAGATCCGGGTCTTCTTGCCGTCTGCCGAGCTGTGACCCCAGAGCGCGATGAGGAAATACATCGGCACCAGCATCATTTCCCAGAAGAAGAAGAACAGGAACAGGTCCAGGGCCAGGAATACACCGACCACGCCGCCCAGGATCCACATCAGGTTGAGGTGGAAGAAGCCGACGTGGCGCTGGATTTCTTTCCAGGAGCACAGCACCGAGAGCACACCGAGCAGGCCGGTGAGCAGGATCATCAGCAGCGACAGGCCATCGAGGGCCAGGTGGATGCTGATGCCGAAGCGCTTGATCCACTCGACTTTGTATTCGAGTGCCCAGGCAGGTTCGGCGCCCGGTGCAGGGGCCAGGGTGTAGTCGCCGGTGCCCCACAGCCACAGGCCGATGCCGAGCAGCAGGGACATGGTCAGCAGCGCGATCCAGCGCGGCAGGGTGGAGCCGAAGCGCTCACCCAGCCAGCACAGGAAGCCGCCGATGAAAGGGATCAGGATCAGCCAAGGCAAAATCATGACGGGTTGGTTTCCTTTGGCAAAGTCGCAAGATTCATAGTCATACCGCAGCCACTACCACAGCGCCGAGTACCAGCACGGCGCCGACGGCGATCGAGGCGGTGTACCAGCGCAGCTGGCCGGTCTCGGTCTTGCTCATGGCGACGTGGCCGCCACGGGCCATCCGAGGGATCAGGCCGATGCTGCGGTCAACCGGGTCCTTGCGCAGGATGTGGCTGATCAGCAGGTAAGGTTTGACGAAGAGCTTGTCGTAGATCCAGTCGAAGCCCCAGGCGGCGAACCACCAGGCCGAAAGGACGCGGCCGATGCTGCTGTTGGCGACGGCGCTGGCGAAGCGGCGCTTGCCCAGGAACAGCAGGGCCGACAGCAGGATACCGGCGATGGCGATGGCGCCCGAGGCGATCTCCAGCGAGTGCTTGGCTTCACCGCCGGCATGGCCGGCGCTTTCAGGCAGCACGCCTGCCAGCGGTGGGTGGATCCAGGCGCCGACGAAGGTCGACAGCACGATCAGCACGCCCAGCGGCAGCCAGTGGCTGATGCCGTGGCCGGCGTGGGCTTGGGTCTTGGCTTCGCCGTGGAAGGCGATGAAGATCAGGCGGAAGGTGTACAGCGAGGTCATGAACGCACCGACCAGGCCGGCGTACAGCAGGCCGGTATTGCCGCTGGCGAAGGCTTCCCAGAGGATCTCGTCCTTGGAGTAGAAGCCTACGGTCAGGATCGGCAGGGCGGCCAGGGCGGCACCACCGACCACGAAGCTGGCGTAGGCCAGCGGCAGTTTCTTCCACAGGCCGCCCATCTTGAAGATGTTCTGCTCGTGGTGGCAGGCAACGATCACCGCACCCGAAGCAAGGAACAGCAGGGCCTTGAAGAAGGCGTGGGTCATCAGGTGGAAGATTGCCGCGTCCCAGGCACCCACGCCCAGCGCCAGGAACATGTAGCCGATCTGGCTCATGGTCGAGTAGGCGAGGATACGCTTGATGTCGGTCTGCACCAGCGCGGCGAAACCGGCCAGCACCAGGGTCACGCCACCGACCACACCGACCAGGTGCAGGATGTCCGGGGCCAGCAGGAACAGGCCGTTGGTACGGGCGATCAGGTACACGCCTGCGGTCACCATGGTGGCGGCGTGGATCAGTGCCGAAACCGGGGTAGGGCCTGCCATCGCATCGGCCAGCCAGGTCTGCAGCGGCAGCTGGGCCGATTTACCGACCGCGCCACCCAGCAGCATCAGGGTTGCCAGGACCATCCAGGTGTCGCCCGCCTGGAATTTCTGCGGTGCCAGCACCAGCAGCTCCTGCACGTTCAGGGTGCCGAGCTGGACGAACAGGATGAACAGGCCGATGGCCAGGAACACGTCGCCGATACGGGTGACAATGAAAGCCTTGAGTGCTGCATTACCGTTGTTGCGGTTGCTGTAGTAGAAACCGATCAACAGGTAAGAGCACAGGCCCACCCCTTCCCAGCCGAAGTAGATGAACAGCAGGTTATCGCCCAGGATCAGGAACAGCATGCTGGCGATGAACAGGTTGGTGTACGAGAAGAAGCGCGAGTAACCGGCTTCGCCACGCATGTACCAGGAGGCGAACAGATGGATCAGGAAGCCTACGCCGGTGACCACGCCAAGCATGGTGACCGACAGGCCGTCCAGGTACAGGGTGAAGTTCGGCGCGAAGCCGTCCACCGACATCCACTGCCACAACAGCTGGCTGTACGCGCCGCCTTCAGGCGGGGCGACATTGAATTGCCAGATGACGTAGGCCGCCACGGCGGCCGAGAGGCCGACCGAGCCGACGCCGATCAGGGCGGACAGGTTCTCCGAGAACCGCCCGCGCGAGAACGACAGCAGCAAAAAGCCGATCAGGGGGAAGACGAAAGTCAGGAAGAGAAGGTTCATCCGCGCATCTCACTGGCAGCATCGATGTCGAGAGTGTGGAAGCGGCGATACAGCTGCAGCAGGATCGCCAGGCCGATACTGGCCTCGGCGGCTGCCAGGCTGATCACCAGAATGAACATCACCTGGCCGTCGGGCTGGACCCAACGGGCACCGGCGACGACGAACGCCAGGGCAGAGGCGTTCATCATGACTTCCAGGCTCATGAGCACGAAGAGGATGTTGCGGCGGACCATCAGGCCAACCAGACCTAAGCAGAACAGGATGCCGGCGACCGCCAGACCATGCTCGAGAGGGATAGCACCCATGATTTACTCCTTCGCCTCGTTGCGGCCCAGGTGGAAGGCGGTGACGGCTGCGGCGAGCAGCAGCATCGAGGCCAGTTCGACCACCAGCAGGTACGGGCCGAACAGGCTGATGCCCACTTCTTTCGGGCCCACGGTGGTGCCGCTGATGCCGGCCCCGCTCGGGGTGACGAACAGCACGTACAGCAGCTCAAGCAGCAGCAGGGTGCCGAGTATCACCGGCCCTGCCCATATGCCGGGCTTGAGCCAGCCGCGTTCCTGGGCGACCGAGGCCGGCCCGAGGTTGAGCATCATCACCACGAAGACGAACAGCACCATGATGGCGCCGGCGTAGGCGATCACTTCCAGGGCGCCGGCGAACGGCGCACCCAGGGCGAAGAAGATCATTGCCACGGAAATCAGCGAAATGATCAGGTAGAGCAGGGCGTGCACGGGGTTGGTGCCAGTGACCACCCGAAGGGTGGAGACCACGGCGATCCCGGATGCGAAGTAGAAAGCGAATTCCATCTTTCTGTCCTTATGGGAGCAAGCTCTTCACGTTGATCGGCTCGGCTTCGTTCTGTGCAGAGCCTTTCGGCTTGCCAGCGATCGCCATACCCGCAACACGGTAGAAGTTGTAGTCAGGGTTCTTGCCGGGGCCGGAGATCAGCAGATCTTCTTTTTCGTACACCAGGTCCTGACGCTTGAACTCGGCCATTTCGAAATCCGGAGTCAGCTGGATTGCGGTGGTCGGGCACGCCTCCTCGCACAGGCCGCAGAAAATGCAGCGCGAGAAGTTGATGCGGAAGAACTCCGGGTACCAGCGGCCGTCCTCGGTCTCGGCCTTCTGCAGCGAGATGCAGCCGACCGGGCAGGCCACCGCGCAGAGGTTGCACGCTACGCAGCGCTCCTCGCCGTCGGGGTCGCGAGTGAGGACGATACGGCCGCGGTAGCGCGGCGGCAGGTACACGGGTTCTTCGGGGTACTGCAGGGTGTCGCGCTTGCGGAACCCGTGGGAGAACACCATTGCCAGGCTGCGCAGCTGAGTGCCGGTGCCCTTAACGATGTCGCCGATATATTTGAACATGGGTCAAATCCTCACTGGGCCGCGACGGCTGGCGTGTTGTAAAGCACGATCGCAGCGGTCACCAGCAAATTGATCAGGGTCAGCGGCAGGCAGAACTTCCAGCTGAAGTCCATCACCTGGTCATAGCGTGGGCGCGGGATCGAAGCGCGCAGCAAGATGAACAGCATGATGAAGAACGCGGTTTTCAGCGCGAACCACAGGAACGGCACTTGCGGCAGGATGCCGAACGGGCCGTGCCAGCCACCGAAGAACAGGGTCACCAGCAGCGCCGAGATGAGGATGATGCCGATGTACTCACCGACGAAGAACATGCCCCATTTCATGCCGGCATACTCGATGTGGTAGCCGTCGGCCAGTTCCTGTTCCGCTTCTGGCTGGTCGAAGGGGTGACGGTGAGTCACGGCAACGCCGGCGATGAAGAAGGTGCAGAAGCCGAAGAACTGCGGAATGATGAACCACAGGTTCTGGGCCTGGTATTCAACGATGTCACGCATGTTGAACGAGCCCACCTGTACCACCACGCCCATCAGCGCCAGGCCCAGGAACACTTCGTACGACACGGTCTGTGCCGAGGCGCGCAAGCTGCCCAGCAGGGCATACTTGTTGTTCGACGACCAGCCGGCAAACAGCACGGCGTAGACCGACAGGCCGGCCATGGCGAAGAAGAACAGCAGGCCGATGTTCAGGTCGGCAACGCCCCAGCCCGGCGTGATCGGGATGATCGAGAAGCCGATCAGCAGCGCGCTCATGGCCACGACCGGCGCCAGGGTGAAAATCATCTTGTCGACGAAGGGCGGGTTCCAGTCTTCCTTGAAGAACATCTTCAGCATGTCGGCGGCGATCTGGAACATGCCGAACGGGCCGACGCGGTTAGGACCGTAGCGGTCCTGCCACCAGCCCAGCAGGCGGCGCTCGACGAAGCTGAGCAGGGCGCCGCAGACCACTACGGCCAGCAGCACCACGATAGCCTTGACGACCTGGATGATCACATCGATCACTTCGGGGGTGAACCAGCTCATTGTGCTGCCTCCTGCAGACCTTCGACGGATGCACCGAAGATGGCCGGCGGGATGCCGGCCAGGCCTTTGGGCAGCGCGACCAGGCCAGCGCCCAGTTCTTCATTGATGCGCAGCGGCAGGCGCAGGGCCACACCGGCCACGTTCAGGCTCAGCAGCGCGCCTTCGTTGACGCCCAGGCGGTCGGCCTCGGACTTGGCCAGTGCCACGTAGGCGGCAGGGATGCGCTCTTGAACCGGTGCAGCGCGCGAAGAGCTTTCTTCGCTGCCGAACAGATGGAAGAACGGTACTGCGGTCCAGGTGCCACGGGCCGGGTTGAAGGCGCCCGGAATGGTGTTGAACCAGGTCAGGCGATCGCCTTGCGATTCGATCAGGCGCACGCCCGGGTCACCGGCACGCAGGTGGCCACCGACCTCGTCCTGGAACTTGTTCCAGGCTTGCGGCGAGTTCCAGCCCGGCGACCAGGCGAACGGCACCTGCTGGCGCGGTTCGGCGGAGCCCGAGTAGCCTTCCATGGAGAAGGCGAACGCGGTGTCCTTGTCCTGCGGGGTGCGTGGCTCGTGCACGCTGATGTTGGCGCGCATCGCGGTACGGCCGGAGTAGCGCAGCGGCTCACGGGCCAGCTTCATGCCCTTGATGCGGAACGCCGCAGAAGGCGCCGCGTTGACGATGCCGGCCAGTTGCGGGGCAGCTTCGGCGCAGGCGCTGGTGACGTGGTCCAGCTGGGTCCAGTCGACCGGCTTGTTCAGCAGGGTGGCACGCAGGGCGTGCATCCAGCGCCAGCCTTCGTGGACCAGGATGCTGCTGTCCAGGTACTGCGGGTCGAACACCTGGAAGAAGCGCTGGGCACGGCCTTCCTGGCTGACCAGGGTACCGTCGCCTTCGGCGAAGGAGGCCGCCGGCAGCACCAGGTGGGCGCGCTCCAGGGTGGCTGTGTTGGAGTGGTCGGCGACGATCACGACCTTCGCAGCTGCCAGGGCGGCATCGACCTTGGCGGCCGGTACGCGGGTGTACAGGTCGTTTTCCAGCACCACGATGGCGTCGGCCTTGCCGCTGATGACCGCATCCAGCGCGGCATCGGCGGACTCGCCACCGAGCATGGCCAGGCCGAGGCTGTTGGCCTCAGGTACCACCAGGCTCAGCGAGCCGTTTTTCTCGCGCAGCTTCAGGGCCTTGGCGATGTTGGCGGCAGCCTCGATCAGCGCCGGGTCGGCCAGCGAAGTACCGGCAACCACCAGCGGACGCTTGGCGGCGACCAGGGCGTCGGCGATGCGCTTGGCCAGGGCCAGGGCTTCGTCGTCCAGGCCTGCAACGGCCGGGGCACTCGGGTCGATGGCGTGGGCCACAGCGAAACCGATGCGGGCCAGGTCGGCGGGGGCGGCGTGCACGCATTCTTCGGCAACGTCGTCCAGCTTGGTTTCAGCCAGGCTGGCGATGAACAGCGGGTACAGCGCGTGCTGGCCGATGTTCTTCACCGCGGCGTCGAGCCAGGGCTGCACTTTCATGGCCTCGGCCATGGCTTCAGCCTTGCCTTTGGTGGCCTGGCGCACGGCCAGGGCAACGCGGGCGGCGGTCTGGGTCAGGTCTTCGCCGAGCACGAACACCGCGTCGTGGTCTTCGATGTCGCGCAGAGTCGGCACTGGCAGCGGGCTGTTGTTCAGCACGTCCAGGGCCAGACGTACGCGGGCCAGCTCACCGGCTTCCATACCCGAGTAAAAGTAGTCGGCACCGACCAGCTCGCGCAGGCCGTAGTTGCTTTCCAGGCTGGCGCGGGGCGAGCCGATACCTACGATGGTACGGCCGCGCAGCAGGTCGGCGGCCTTGTCCAGGGCGGCGTCCAGGCCCAGTTTGGTGCCATCGGCCAGGCGTGGCTGGCGTGGGCGGTCGGTGCGGTTGACGTAGCCGTAACCGAAGCGGCCACGGTCGCACAGGAAGTACTGGTTGACCGAACCGTTGAAACGGTTTTCGATCCGGCGCAGCTCGCCGTAGCGCTCGCCCGGGCTGATGTTGCAGCCGCTGGAGCAGCCGTGGCAGATGCTCGGGGCAAACTGCATGTCCCACTTACGGTTGTAGCGCTCGGAGTGGGTCTTGTCGGTGAACACGCCGGTCGGGCAGACCTCGGTCAGGTTGCCGGAGAATTCGCTTTCCAGCACGCCGTCTTCAACGCGGCCGAAGTACACGTTGTCGTGGGCGCCATAGACACCCAGGTCGGTGCCGCCTGCGTAGTCCTTGTAGTAGCGCACGCAGCGGTAGCAGGCGATGCAGCGGTTCATCTCGTGAGCGATGAACGGGCCGAGGTCCTGGTTCTGGTGGGTACGCTTGGTGAAACGGTAGCGGCGCTCGTTGTGGCCGGTCATTACCGTCATGTCCTGCAGGTGGCAGTGGCCGCCTTCCTCGCACACCGGGCAGTCGTGCGGGTGGTTGGTCATCAGCCATTCGACGACGCTGGCGCGAAATGCCTTGGATTCGTCATCGTCGATGGAAATCCAGGTGCCGTCGGAGGCAGGGGTCATGCAGGACATGACGATACGACCACGGGTGTCGTTCTCGTCGGTGTACTGCTTGACCGCACACTGCCGACAGGCGCCAACGCTTCCAAGCGCCGGGTGCCAGCAGAAATAGGGGATGTCGAGGCCGAGCGACAGACACGCCTGTAACAGGTTGTCTGCACCGTTGACTTCGAGCGCTTTGCCGTCTACGTGGATAGTGGCCATTGTTCAAAGTTCTTCGTTGGCCCGCGTGAGCGGGCGTGGCTAATGGAAATCTGTAAGCCTGCGGCCTGCCGCGAATCGTTCGGGCCGGCCTGCAGGCTGGCGGGTGGCACGGACCACCCGCGTTCTATCTTTTTATGCGCCGACTACAATCGGCTTTGCCAGGTTCGGGCGCAGGGTGCCAGCGCTTTCAGGCGCCACACCGGCCTCGAACTCCGAGCGGAAATATTTGATGGCACTGCCCAGCGGCTCGACGGCACCGGGTGCGTGAGCGCAGAAGGTACGGCCTGGGCCGAGGAAGTTCACCAGACCCAGCAGGGTCTCGATGTCTTCGGCACGGCCCTGGCCATTTTCCAGGGAACGCAACATTTTCACGCTCCACGGCAGGCCGTCCCGGCAGGGGGTGCACCAGCCGCACGATTCGCGGGCGAAGAACTCTTCCATGTTGCGCAGCAGCGAAACCATGTTGACGCTGTCGTCGACCGCCATGGCAAGGCCCGTACCCATGCGGGTGCCGACCTTGGCGATGCCGCCGGCGTACATCTGCGCGTCGAGGTGCTCGGGCAGCAGGAAACCGGTACCGGCGCCGCCTGGCTGCCAGCACTTGAGCTTGAAGCCGTCGCGCATGCCGCCGGCGTAGTCTTCGAACAGCTCACGGGCGGTCACGCCGAACGGCAGCTCCCACAGCCCCGGGTTCTTCACCTTGCCGGAGAAGCCCATCAGCTTGGTGCCGTGGTCCTCGCTGCCTTCGCGGGCCAGCGACTTGTACCAGTCGTTGCCGTTGGCGACGATGGCCGGCACGTTGCACAGGGTCTCGACGTTGTTCACGCACGTCGGCTTGCCCCACACACCCACGGCGGCAGGGAAGGGCGGCTTGGAGCGCGGGTTGGCGCGGCGGCCTTCCAGCGAGTTGATCAGTGCGGTTTCTTCACCGCAGATGTAGCGCCCGGCACCGGTGTGCACGAACAGCTCGAAGTCGAAGCCCGAGCCGAGGATGTTCTTGCCCAGCAGGCCGGCAGCCTTGGCTTCATCGATGGCGCGGTTGAGGTTCTTCGCCGCAGTGGTGTACTCGCCACGCAGGAAGATGTAGCCGCGGTAGGCCTTCAGGGCGCGGGCGCTGATCAGCATGCCCTCGACCAGCAGATGGGGCTGTTGCTCCATCAGCATGCGGTCTTTCCAGGTGTTGGGCTCCATTTCGTCCGCGTTGCACAGCAGGTAGCGGATGTTCATGGATTCGTCTTTGGGCATCAGGCCCCACTTCACGCCAGTGGGGAAGCCCGCGCCGCCACGGCCCTTGAGGCCGGAGTCCTTGACGCTCTGCACGATGTCGTCGGCGGACATTTCTGCCAGTGCCTTGCGGGCGGCAGCGTAGCCGTTCTTGGCCTGGTACTCGTCGAGCCATACCGGCTCGCCGTCGTCACGCAGGCGCCAGGTCAGCGGGTGAGTTTCGGCCGAACGCGCGATGCGGTTGGCCGGGCCGAAGGAAGTGATGGTCATACGTAACCCTCCAGCAGCTTGGAAACGCCAGCAGGCTGCACGTCGCCAAAGGTATCGTCATCGATCATCAGCGCCGGGGCCTTGTCGCAGTTGCCCAGGCAGCACACCGGCAGCAGGGTGAAGCGACCGTCCGCGGTGGTCTGGCCCAGGCCGATGCCCAGTTCGCTCTGGATCTGGCTGACCACCGACTCGTGGCCGCCGATGTAGCAGACCATGCTGTCGCACACACGAATGATGTGGCGGCCGACAGGCTGGCGGAAAATCTGGCTGTAGAAGGTGGCCACGCCCTCGACGTCGCTGGCAGGGATGCCGAGCACTTCGCCGATGGCGTAGATGGCGCCGTCCGGCACCCAGCCGCGTTCCTTCTGGACGATCTTCAGGGCTTCGATGGACGCCGCGCGCGGGTCCTCGTAGTGGTGCATCTCGTGCTCGATGGCCGAGCGCTCGGTTTCGCTCAGGGCGAAACGGTCTGTCTGGATAAGCGTGCTGTTCATGCTTAGCGGTCCACGTCAGCCATAACGAAGTCGATACTGCCCAGGTACGCGATGAGGTCCGCGACCATGCTGCCTTTGATCACCGAAGGGATCTGCTGCAGGTGCGGGTAGCTCGGGGTGCGGATCCGGGTGCGGTAGCTCATGGTGCCGCCATCGCTCGTCAGGTAGTAACTGTTGATGCCCTTGGTCGCTTCGATCATCTGGAACGACTCGTTGGCCGGCATGACCGGGCCCCACGAGACTTGCAGGAAGTGCGTGATCAAGGTTTCGATGTGCTGCAGGGTGCGCTCTTTCGGCGGCGGCGTGGTCAGCGGGTGATCCGCCTTGTACGGGCCTTCCGGCATGTTGCGCAGGCACTGGTCGATGATGCGGATACTCTGGCGCATCTCCTCGACACGGACCATGCAGCGATCGTAGGCATCGCCGTTGTGGGCCAGCGGCACTTCGAACTCGAAGTTCTCGTAGCCGGAGTACGGGCGCGCTTTGCGCAGGTCGAAGTCGCAGCCGGTGGCGCGCAGGCCGGCACCGGTGGTGCCCCATTCCAGCGCTTCTTTGGTGTTGTAC
Source organism: Pseudomonas sp. BNK-30 (assembly GCF_047456185.1). Classification (NCBI taxonomy): domain Bacteria; kingdom Pseudomonadati; phylum Pseudomonadota; class Gammaproteobacteria; order Pseudomonadales; family Pseudomonadaceae; genus Pseudomonas; species Pseudomonas sp. BNK-30. The sequence continues at coordinate 2,710,856 of NZ_CP179904.1, read as the reverse complement.
GCGGCAACGCCAATGGTACGGCCCTTGAGGATGCTGTTCTGCAGGGCAGCCTTGGTGTATTCGTCCAGGCGCTTGGGCAGCCAGTCGACGAAGTCCTTGACCAGCTTGTCCCAGCCACGCGGCAGGTCGTGAGCGACGCCGCCGATGCGGTACCAGGCCGGGTGCAGGCGGAAACCGGTGATCGCTTCGATCACGGTGTAGGCGCGCTGGCGGTCGGTGAAGGTGAAGAACACCGGAGTCATGGCGCCGACGTCCTGGATGTAGGTACCCAGGAACAGCAGGTGGCTGGTAATGCGGAAGAACTCGGCGAGCATGATGCGAATCACGTCGACCTTCTGCGGCACCTGAATACCTGCCAGCTTTTCTACCGCCATTACGTACGGCAGGTTGTTCATCACCCCGCCCAGGTAGTCGATACGGTCGGTGTAGGGGATGAAGCTGTGCCAGGACTGGCGCTCGGCCATCTTCTCGGCACCACGGTGGTGGTAGCCGATGTCCGGTACGCAGTCGACGATCTCTTCGCCGTCCAGCTGCAGGACGATACGGAACGCACCGTGGGCAGACGGGTGGTTGGGGCCCAGGTTGAGGAACATGTAGTCCTCGTTGGCGCCCTGACGCTTCATGCCCCAGGCTTCCGGGTTGAAGCGTGCCGATTCCTCTTCAAGCTGCTGCTTGGCCAGGGTCAGGCTGTAGGGGTCGAACTCGGTGGCGCGGGCCGGGTAGTCCTTGCGCAGCGGGTGGCCTTCCCAGGTCGGCGGCATCATGATGCGGCTCAGGTGTGGGTGGCCGGCAAAGTCGATGCCGAACATGTCCCAGACTTCGCGCTCGTACCAGTTGGCGTTTGGCCAGATGCCGGTCACGGTCGGCAGGTTCAGGTCGCCTTCGCTGAGCGACACCTTGATCATCACGTCGCTGTTACGCTCGACCGACATCAGGTGGTAGAACACACTGAAATCGGCGGCAGGCAGGCCGCGACGCTGTGTGCGCAGGCGTTCGTCGACACCGTGCAGGTCGTACAGCATGCTGTATGGCTTGGTGACGCCGCGCAGGAAGCTGAGCACCTCTTTGAGCTGGGCGCGCTTGACCCACAGCACGGGCATGCCGGTGCGGGTTTCCTGGGCGACGAATGCTTCGGCGCCAAAACGGTTGTGCAGTTCGACGACCACATCCTGGTCGTCAGCCTTGTAAGGCGGAATGAAAATAGCGTTGTCCGCTGTCATGGTCTCGGTCGCTTTGGGTCAACGTTAAGAATGAAGCCAGGCCGCCGGCTCCTTCGGGAGCGGGCGGCAGGTCGCTGGATCAGACTTCGTCGGGGCTGCGCAGGTTGGTTACGGCAATGCGCTGCTCACGACGCAGGTCTTTCTGGGCTGGCATCTCGGCACGGTAAATACCTTGATCACCAACGACCCAGGAAAGCGGGCGTCGTTCTTGGCCGATCGACTCCTGCAGCAGCATCAAGCCTTGCAGGAAAGCTTCAGGGCGTGGCGGGCAGCCAGGCACATAGACGTCCACAGGGAGGAACTTGTCGACCCCCTGAACGACCGAGTAGATGTCGTACATGCCGCCGGAGTTGGCGCACGAGCCCATGGAGATGACCCATTTGGGTTCGAGCATCTGCTCATACAGGCGCTGGATGATCGGCGCCATCTTGATGAAGCAGGTACCGGCGATGACCATGAAGTCGGCCTGACGCGGCGAGGCCCGGATGACTTCGGCGCCGAAGCGGGCGATGTCGTGGGGCGCCGTGAAGGCCGTGGTCATTTCCACGTAACAGCAGGACAGGCCGAAGTTGTACGGCCAGAGGGAGTTCTTGCGCCCCCAGTTGACCGCGCCACGCAGCACATCTTCGAGTTTCCCCATGTAGATGTTCTTGTGGACCTGGTCCTCTAGCAGCTGGTCGGTAACGGTTTCCCGTTCGCCGACCGGGTACTGCTCGTTGGGCGCATCCGGATCGATTCTGGTGAGATTGTATTGCATTGCCAAAGCCTCATTGTTTCAGCTTCGCTTGCCGCTTGCGGCGACCTTCGGGAGCCCAATCAAGTGCCCCGACGCGCCAAAGGTAGACAAGACCTGCCAACAGAATTGCTATGAAAACGAGCGCTTCGACGAATCCGGTCCAGCCGCTTTCGCGGACGGACACAGACCATGCAAAGAGAAAGAGGGCTTCGATATCGAAGATCACGAACAGCATCGCGACCAGATAGAATTTGGCGGAAAGGCGCAGGCGGGCGCTGCCGACGGGCAGCATGCCGGATTCGAAGGGTTCGTTCTTGGCGCGGCCCCAGGCCTTGCTACCGAGCAGGCTGGACAGGCCGAGCATGAAGGCGCACAGGCCGACGACACCCAGGAGGAAGATGGCAAAGCCCCAGTTGTGGGCGATGAGTCCTGCCGAATCGGACATGCTAGAGATCCTTATACAGAGACCCAGCTCTGCAGTCTGAAATAAGTAGAGCGGCGACGTGGTGTCGCAGGTGCAGTGACCAAATGTCGCAGCTGAATCAATCGCGCTGATTTTATGGGTAAACCCGGTGCAAGTAAAATTTCTGTCGCAAATTTATTCGTAGGATTAAGAACAAAATCCGCTCGTAACTGGCTGAAAGCCTTGAAATTCGGGCATTGCGTGCGTTTTTGCCAATTATGTTTCTTGCAAAGAGTAACGAAGTGCAACTTTAGTAATGATAATTAATAGCATTTGTTCTGGTGCTTTTGATTGACTGTTCCGTGGCTTGTAAAGCTCGTCTGGCAATTTCCCTCTGCTTGCAAATGCGAAAGGCTCGTGTTCTAGCAGCTTGCGGTGCGGCTTGTGCCGCTCTGGGTCAATACTTTATCGATTTAGCGATGACCGGCTGATGAGCGGGTGGGGCAGGCGGCTCGACAGTACCAGGAGGCAGGCGCCGGGTGCAGGCAGCCTGCCACACGCCAGGGCGCGTCAGCGCATGGCACTGATGGCCAGGCGTACTGCTGCGCTGTCGCAAGCGTAGACCTTATTTTGCGGTTTGTGCTGATGCCTTTGGCGCTTGAGGGCGCCGTTGGAGGCATAGCGAATGGAATGCGGCGCCCGCCCACATCGTCAAGGGCGTGAAAACCTCAAAAAAGGCCTCCCGGCGTCAGGGTAGGCCAAGGGTGGGTTTACGGGAAAATGATCTTGCTGTAGGCAAACTCATTATCACCCCGTTTGATGCCTGCCTCGGAGGTTGTCACCTCAACGCGGTCATCGTCGTGAACAACGATGATCTGGTGCGCATCCAGGACCTCTACACCTTCGGGCTTGTTGCTGAACACCAGCGCACTGCCGTCTTCGCGTGTCAGAAGTTTGGGCGTGCCCGGCTTCCCCGCTGTGAACGGTACGGCCCATAGAAAACCACCTATTTCAGTGGATTTTTTGCCCGCAGCATCAACGGATTGCTGCTCGAAGCTGGTCACCGCGTAGAGTCTGTCTTTGTTGAACCGGTCATACTCGATACCTGATAGCCCGAGTGTCTTGCCTTGCGCCTGGAGGTTGAAGTTCTGGATGGTTTTGAACGCCTCCACAAGCTCCATGGTTCCATTATTGAACTTCACATGCGCTGAAATAAGTAGAAAGCCGAAATACGAGTCAGCACTGCTGTTTCCCTGTTTGCGAATGCCGATGATCAGTTGGCCATCTGCCGCTTTTTCGTGCGCCGGTTCGCTCGGCGCCATGGTAATGCCTTCGATTTGAAAGTAAGGCGCACCAATGGCTTCGCTGATCTGTTTGCGCAGTCTAATTGAGCTTGTTACCCCGCCTCGTGATGAGGGCGACAAGGGTTTTGCAGCTTCAGGATCGTCCACGGGCCAGTACAAGAGGGTGCTGAGTGTGTCAGCACGTGGATCTTGTTGGGTACCGGCTTTGTTGAAGGCGGTGCTGGCGATGATGTATCGGCCATCCAGCGTCTTCGTCAGCGCCTCGTATTTATCGGCTTCTTTTAACGCATCCCCAGGCAGCACCGCAGGCTCACCACTGATTTTGCCCTGCTCAAGGTCAAGCGTGAACAGGGCCGGCCCCCCCGTGGCAGGCAAGCGTTTGTCGTTGGCCAAGAGCAGTTTTCCATTGCTCTCAACCACTGCCGATACTTCACAGTTGACGGAGGTTTCAGGGGTAAAACACGCTGCAGTGTGATGTTCGACGGTTGCAATGCGTCCTGGCAGTTCAGCTGCCGGTGCGTGGGGCGCTGCGCCGGCGAGGCCGGCAACCAGCATGATAATTGCTCGCTTTTCCATGGGCACTGTCCTTGTGGGAGTGGGAACGTTGCGCAGAAAAGCGTAATGGGAGGGAGAGAAGCCGGAAACTGGCATTTTTGGCAGTAGCCGTTCGACATGATCCACACGCGGACGACCTGATGTCATTGCCAGCAGGCGCATCGACCCTCTGCCCCCAAGGCGGTCAGAGCCCCAGTTCGCTGAGCCCCGGATGGTCGTCCGGGCGACGTCCCAAGGGCCAGCGGAACTTGCGGTCCGCTTCGGCGATAGGCTGCTCGTTGATGCTCGAGTGGCGATTGTGCATCAGGCCATCGGCGGCGAATTCCCAGTTTTCGTTGCCATAGGCACGGAACCACTGACCGCTGTCGTCGTGGTATTCGTAGGCATAGCGCACCGCAATGCAGTTGTCGGTGAATGCCCACAACTCCTTGATCAGTCGGTACTCCAGTTCATGGTTCCACTTGCGGGCCAGAAAGGCTTGGACCTCGGCACGGCCCCGCGGGAACTCGACACGGTTACGCCATACGGTATCGGGGGTGTATGCCAGCGATACCTTGGCCGCGTCACGGCTGTTCCAGCCATCCTCGGCCAGGCGGACTTTTTCGATGGCGCTTTCGCGGGTAAAGGGAGGCAATGGAGGGCGGGACATGGGGGGGCTCCTTGGCGGTGGTTGGCGTAGAGGAGAGTACTGCTGTAGCGGCATTGGGGGGAATGGCTGCAACGGGCACTTCATAATTGCGCCCGTTGCAAGAGTGCAGCGCTTGCGCCAGCGGCTAAACCGCGGCGCCCAAGGCCTTGTCGACAGCCTTGCCGCGCCCGCCCAGCCATACCAGCACCAGGGCCGCCGCCGCCAGCACGCCGCCGGCCATGGGCACTGCGGCATAGCCCAGGTCCAGGCTGATCACCGTGCCACCCAGTGCCGCGCCAACGGCATTGCCAAGGTTGAATGCGCCGACGTTGATTGACGATGCAAGCCCTGGTGCCTCGATGGCGGCAGTCATGACGCGCATCTGCAAGGGCGGCACCACGGCGAAGGTGAACACGCCCCAGACCAGCAGCGCGACGGCCGCACCAATGTGGCTGCCCAGTAGCAGCGGCATCAGCAACATGATCAGCGCCAGAGCACCGAGGAAGATGCGCGCAGCGCCGTCCAGCGACCAGTCGGCCAGGCGCCCACCCAGGCTGTTGCCCAAGGTGAAACCGACACCGATCAGCACCAAGCCGAGGGTGATGAAGCTGTTTGAAGCGCCGGTCAGTTCCGCCAGCACCGGCGCTACGTAGGTGTACAGGGTGAACATGGCACCGGCGCCAAGCACGGTGGTAGCCATCGCCAGCAGCACGCTGGGGCGGGCGATGACCGCCAGCTCTTTGCGCACGTGGGGCACGCTGCCACGCTCACCTTTGGGCAGCGCGTACCACAGGGCGGCCATGGCCAACAGGCCGAGTACTGCAGTACCGGCAAAGGCCATGCGCCAGCCGACCTGCTGGCCGACCCAGGTCGCCGCAGGTACGCCGCCGATATTGGCGATGGTCAGGCCCATGAACATCGTTGCCACGGCACTGGCCTGTTTGTCCTTGGGGACCACGCTGGCGGCGACCACTGCGCCCAGGCCGAAGAAGGCACCGTGGTTGAGGCTGGTGACCAGCCGCGAGGCGAGCAAGGTGTAGTAGTCCGGGGAGAGTGCCGAGAGCAGGTTGCCGAGGGTGAAGATGGCCATCAGCGCCATCAGTGCGGCGCGTTTGCCAAAGCGGCTGAACAGCAGGGTCATGATCGGCGCACCGACCATCACGCCGATGGCATAGGCGGTAATCAGCATGCCCGCGCTGGGGATGCTCACATCGACGCCTTGCGCGATTACCGGCAGCAGGCCCATGGGCGTGAATTCGGTGGTACCGATGCCGAAGGCGCCGATAGCCAGGGCAAACAAAACCCGTTTTGGGGAAAGCGTGCTCATCAGGAGCTCCGGTTCAAAGGTCAATGAGCAGTGGTACCGGCCAGGAACAGGCCGGTACCGACATGCAGCGGGTAATCAGTCCCAGGCGGGCGCCAGGCCATCCGGGCTGACTTCACGGCCATTGCGCTCGAGCGAGGCGATGCGCGCCATGTCGTCGGCATCCAGTCTCAGGCTGCAGGCGAGCAGGTTGCTGGCCAGGTTCTCGCGCTTGGTGGAGGAGGGGATCACTGCGTATCCCTGCTGCATGGCCCAGGCCAGGGCCACCTGGGCGACCGTGGCCTTGTGCTTGGCGGCGATCTCGGCCAGCACCGGGTCCTTCAGCACTTTGCCGTAGGCCAGGGTCATGTACGAGGTGAGGGTGATGCCCTGATCCTTGAGGTAGGCAGCCAGTTTGGCGTTTTGCAGGTAGGGGCTGAGCTCGACCTGGTTGGTGGCGATTTCGTCTTTGCCGACCACCTCGATGGCTTGGCGGGTGAGTTCGATATTGAAGTTTGACACGCCGATCTGACGGGTCAGGCCGAGTTTTTTGGCTTCGGCCAAAGCTGTCATGTACTCGGCCAGTTCGATGCCCTTGCCTGGGGCTGGCCAGTGGATCAGCAGCAGGTCGACGTAGTCGGTACGCAGCTTGGCAAGGCTCTCGCGCAAGCTTTGGGCAAGCTTGTATGCGCCATGGTTGTCGACCCAGATCTTGGTGGTGATGAACAGCTCGCTGCGCGGTACGCCGCTTTCGGCAATGGCCTGGCCTACGTCGGCTTCGTTCTTGTAGATCTGCGCGGTGTCGATGGCGCGGTAGCCCAGCGCCAGGGCGGACTTTACCGAGTCGATGACGGCCTGGCCGGTGAGGCGGTAGGTGCCAAGGCCGAAGGATGGAATGCTCATGGGGCTGCTCCTGCTGAGTGATTGAGGTTGAACCAGAGCTTGGGCGCCCTGCTGCCGACCTCGTTCGAATGGGGAGCAGTGTGCAAGTTTTGCAGGGCTTGATTAAGACGGCACAACGCCAAGGTCTTTTGACCAGAAATCACGAGTCATCCCTGGGCTCGTGATTCGAACGCCGTGAATAAGCCCTGTCAGTCTCGACTCACGTGGTGATCTGCCCAGGAGCCGACTGCAGTCGCCACAGATGGCCCATGCCAGCCACTTGCTCTTGCAGCGTAGAGGCCAGCCCTGCACGCCGTGCAGCCCGATCCTGGCTGAGCATCTCGTCAAGCATGTCCAGCAGTTCACGAGACTGGGCTGCCGCTGCGCTATGGGTCGTATCGTCCTGCAGCACGCCCTCCTGATAGGTGCGCACGCGCTCTTTCTGGCTGGCCTCTTGAGTCGCGGTCGCCTCGACCAGGGCGTTGTCGGCGAACGCCAGGCGAGTGCTGCTGCGGGATTGGTCGTCAATCGTGTGATAGCTGTAGTTCTGCGTTTTGTTGTCGCGGGTCAGGGTCAGGCCGACGAGCGGGTTCAAGCCTTCATGCCAGGCGGCTTTCATGCTTGCCTGTTGCGCCTGCTCCACGGCCAGGTTCGCTGCCGGGCCTTGCAGAGTGGTCGATTGCGAAACCTTGTAGTCGAAGTGGTCCACTTCTTCAGGCCGCATCGGATTGATCTTCTGTTCGGTCTGCGTGATCGCGGCATCGAAGTCGGCCAGGCCGCTCAACAGCAGGCGGCTGGCCGTGTTCTGCGCCAGGTCATGGCCTGCAGGGCGCTTGCTGGTATCGTCCACGCTGTTGAGCTGGCTGAAGGCATCCTTGAACAGTGCCATCAGTTGCGCGTCACCATGGCCGCGCTTTTGTGCTGCGTCGAACTGGGTCAGGTAATTGGCCACAGCTGCCTGACGCTGAGCCTGGCTGCCCAGCAGCGCGCCGCCCTGGGTGTCGAGGTTCATCCTGACCGTGCCGTTGGCGCCTTGCAGTGTGAGGTTGCGGGAATCTTCGTTCAGTTGCAGGTCGAAGGTTTGCTGGTCGCCGCCGGCATTCTGCAATTTGGCATTCAACTGCAAGCCGGTGAACAGCGCCGGGTCGAGCTTGACCAGTGCGCCCAGCTGCAGGCTGGGTGGTTCCTGGGTCAGCCCGTTGAGGGCAGCCTGGAAGCTGTTCGCAAGCGCTGCCAAGCCTTTGAGCTCGTCAGTGGTCAACGTACCGCCTTGCACGTCGGCATCCACGGCCAGGCCGTTGGTGCTGCTGTAGAGCCCCACCGTCACGGTGGCGCCTGAGCCGGTAGTGAGGTTGAAGCTGACGCTGCTGGTGGCGTGTTCGCGCAACCTGGCCTGCTGCATGGCCAGCAGCAACGGGTCGGTTGTCGCGCCATCATCGATCGCCAGCCCGGATTGCGAGATACGCTGGCCACCGCTGGCCGCCAGTTGCTCCAACAGGGCAGCGCCAAGCCCTTGGAAGCGCGCTGCTGGGGAGGAAGCCTGAATGGCGCTCAGCATGTACATGCTGAGTTTGTCGATGCCGTCCTGCTCCCACACATACTGTGTCTGCGCTTTACCGAGGGTACCTTTGGCCGTGTAGGTCTGGGTGTCGACGCGGCTTTCTTGCTGGCCAAGGCTTACCGCCGTGCTCGGGGATGTCATCGGCGCTTCTGTCGGCAGGGTGGCTGGTACCTGAGGTGCACGGTGGGTGATGTGGGCGACAGGGGTCAGGCGCACCACTGAGGTGATCGGGTTCATCGCCAGCTTCCTTTCTGGTCAGCAGTTGTAACTGTTATCGGCAGGGCTTGTGCAAACGTGAACGTCTGTCACGTAGGCAGGTTGCAATAGTTAACGCAAAAGCCTCGTCACGCGGTGGTGCAATCGCTGTTTTGCGCCCTAGGAGCCCGCGATGCCCAGTCAGCCGTTCACTGATGACTCCACCAATGCCTTGATTGCCAGTCGCTTGCCCGCCTGGCTGACCGAACTTGCGTCCGACACCCTCAACAGCTTGCTCCAGAGCCAGCAGCGACAACAGCAGCTACAGCATCAGTTGCACGAATGGCTGGCGCGGATCACCCCACTCGATGCATTTGCCGAGCCGCTGCTGCGAGAAGCTCTGCAGGCGGAACATCAACTTGGTGTCGATGTGCGTCGGGCCACGCTGCGGCGCAGAACCCTGCAGCGATATCCCTCGCATGTTGCGCAAGTGCCGGATGGGGTCAAAGAGCAGATCTACCAGCACAGCCTGCTGCAATCGGCGTTGCATAACTTTACCGAAGGTGAAACGTTCGCCACCAGCATCATGCAGGGCACTGCGGTGCTGGATGCATCAGGGAATGCTTGCGCGCTCTCGCCCAAAGCATTCTTTGCCCTGTGCCGCTCGCTCGACCTGGGGGGGCGTTACCAGGCGTACCTGCGCGCGCAGTTGACGCCCGGTGGTGAAGCGGGGAAACAACTGAGCACGCTGATCGAGGCAGGTTATCGCACGAGTCTCGAGGCGGCGCTGAGGCTGGCACTGGTCAATGGTGAAATAGCAAGGCATGCCTATGAACACTGTGCCCCGCTGATTGACTTGATCTCAGCTACACCCCCCTCCATCTCTGGGCTGCGGCCCATGCAACTGCGTGTGTTCGGCCGGCTGGTGCGGGGCGCGGTGGCGTTCGAGATAACCCATCAGCGCGCGACCGGTGACGAGTTCGAGGGCATATTGTGCTGGATCCCTGATGATCCTCAAGGCCCGCTGACCTGGTATACCTCTTGGGCATCGCTGTTCATGACGTTGGGTAAACAGTTCCGTTTGCCCGGTTACGTCGAATTCTTCGAACGCTTTATCGGTGAGCGTGACCGGAGTGCCTACACCCGTGCCTTGACCCAGGCGCTGAGTGATACTGCCGAGAATGTGCCGGTCCAGCTCGATGGTCGTTACGAGCCTATCGAGCAGCCGTTGTTCGAATACCTGCGCCGCCAACTGATCGACACCCTTTTGGACAATGCCAAAGTGCACGCCATACCCACTGCCGAAGTGGACGCGCAGCAGCGCGACAGGCGCCTGCATTTCTACCTGAGCTTTGCCATCGATGCGTTGGGCCTGGCGAGCTTCGCGCTACCTGCACTGGCTTTGCCATTGCTGGGGATCACCGCGTTGCAGGTGGCTGACGACGTGTACGAGGGCTATGCCGATTGGCGCTTGGGGGACCGCCAGAGCGCGCTGGAGCACTTGTATTGCGTAGCGCAAACCGTGGCTATGACAGCAGTCAATGCCGGCGCAGGCGCGGCTTCGCACCGCCTGGTGGAGGATGCTCGCGTCGCAGATCTAGTGCCGGTCTACACGGATGAACATACATTGAAGTTGAGTGACCCCAGGCTGCCAGGCTATGCCGTCCGAGACCGAGGAGCAGTCGGTGAGTTGATCAGTCTGCAAGGTGCAGAGTATGTGCGTACACCCTTGGCCAGCCATTTGACCTACCTGGAAGCTCAAACGCAGCAGCGTCGCATCCGCCATCCCGTGCGTCCCAATGCTTATGCGCCGCTGCTCGAGGGCAACGAGGGCGCTTGCTGGCAGCATGAACTGGAGACGCCCCAGGAATGGCACGCCAGCGCTGAGCTGTTTCAGGACCTCGACGCGGGCTGGGGGCACCTCGATGAGCAGGCCATACACGCGGTGATGCGGGCAACGGGGTTCAACCAGGACCAACTGCGCCGTTTGCATGTGGAACAGGCACAGGCGCCGGCGCGCTTGCACGATGCGGTGCAGAGGCAGCAGTTGCACGCTCAGCGGCCAGAGCTGAACGGGGAGGCCTTCGAGCGGCAGCTGCAGGCTCAGCAGCCCATGCCCGGCGAAGCCGAAACCCTGCTTCGCCGGGACTTTCCCGGCCTGTCGGTAATGGGTGCGCGTGAGATCATCGAACATGCGCCCGAGGACCAGGTGGAGCATATGCTCGCGCACCAGCGTGTGCCGTTGGCCTTGGCCGAGCAGGCGCGCTGGTACGTGCGCGATACGCGCCTGGACCGCGCTTGTGCGGGCCTGCTTCAAACCGCAGCAATCAATCGTGATACCGAGCAACTGGCATTGGGCATGATCGCCGAGCGCGCACCGTGGCGAGGAGTGCGCATCGAGCTGCGCGGTGACACGCTGTCGGGTGAAATGACTGCGTCGGCCGGAGCGCAAGCGGCCAGCGAGGTACGCACCGTGCTTCGAACGGCCCAGGGGTATCAGGCGCTGGATGCGCGTGCAAACCCGTTGCCATTGGCCAGAGCTGACGACAGCCTGTTCCAGGCCCTGTTGCTGCAGCTCGATCCCTGGCAGAAACGAATGTTGGGCGATGCCAGCGACGCCCCCGAAACACTGGCCCAGGCCATGTCGCAATGGGCCAGCGAAGAACGCGAGCTCGCCGCTTCACTGTTGCGCATGGCGCCAGTCGGCCTTGGTTTCAGGCCGCCGGTACGGCTGGGCGACGGGCGCCTGGGTTACCCCTTGAGTGGCCGTGGCGAAAGCAGCAATCGCGCATTGCGTCGGGGTATTCAACGGCTGTTCCCCGATTTCGACGAAAGCGCGATGGAGCAGTTTGAGCAGAACGCCCGCACGCTTGGGCTGACACCTTGGAATCACTACCTGCGCCTGTGTGAAGAGCTGCGAACGCTTGATCAGGCGTTGGGGCTGTGGCGTCGGCAATCGTCGGGGCCGATTCAGTTGATCCGGCGGGCGCGCATGGCACGGCGGATTCGTCACGCCTGGCAACGTCGCACTCACGACACTGACGGCCATCCTGCGTTGATTCTGGAGGGTTCACGCCTGGGTAGTCTGCCCGAACTGCCGGAGCGCGTTCACTTCGACCATGTGACTTCCCTGGTACTGCGCAATCTTGATCTGACGGCGCTCAGCGAGGGCTTGCTCGCCCGCTTTCCCAATGTACGGCGCCTGGACTTGTCTTCCAACCGGCTGACCTCGATACCGGATACCAGTGCACTGGCACAGCTGGAACAGCTCGATTTGCGTAACAATCGCATCGTCGACATCAGTGAAGCGCAGGCCGGCTGGTTACGCGCCAACCCCGGCTGCGCAAGCTTGCAGGGCAATCCGCTATCACCGGTTGCACTCGAGCGGCTGGCGATCGAGCCTGAAGCGATCGGCCAGCAGGGCGCAGAGGGCATTGCCCCGTGGCTCGAAGGGCTGACCGAGCGCGAGGCTGCGCCGCGTCGCAGGTACTGGCAGGCGCTGGCGCAAGAGCCAGGCTGCGAAGAGTTCTTTGCTTTTCTCACAGCGTTGCTGCAGACCGAAAAATTTGCTCTTGAAACCGAAGACATGCGGCGTCGTGTGGGTGAGCTGCTTTATGCCATGTACAACCATGCTCATATTCGACGGGCGGTATTCCATCAGGCAGCGGTACCAGGCGCAGGCGCCGACCTCGATGCCTTGATCGTCCACCTGCAGGTGGCGTTGCGCACCGATGGCGTGCGCGGTAGGCAAGTCGAGCAAGCGCTGCGCAGCCTGGGCCGTGAGTTGTTCAGGCTTGATCAGGTGAACCGCTTCGCTGAGCGGTACATCGAAAGCCTGAGCCAGCGCTCGGTGCCCTTCAAGCCAAGTGAGATTTACCTGGCCTTCCGGGTACAGCTTGCAGAGTCGCTGGGTATCTACGGCCAACCGACCTATCTGAGTTTCAAGCATGTCGCCAACGTGGCGCCGGACCAACTGGTCGCAGCCGAGGCCGCGGTGTACGAGGCCGAAACAGCTGAGGCGCTGAGCCAGTTCCTGGCTCAGCAGGCATTCTGGCAGGATCATGTACGGCTCGCGTACGCCGATCAGTTCGCGGCCATACGGCAAGCCTACACAGAACGGCAAGCCGCACTAGCGGCCAATGGCGAGCAAGAGCAGGCACCGAGCAATGCAGGCGCTGGAATTGCAGAGCAGCGCACGCAGGAGGAGGTCGCGTTGACGCTGGCGCTGGCCCGCGGCAACTACCGGACGTGGTATCGACTCGAGCTACCTCATGGTCCTGGCTCGCGCGCGTTTGCCCATCTGTCGAGGCGTCTGGACAGTAGCCTGGCGATGTGGTGCGGGGAGCCTGGCGACCCGGAATATCTGGCGCGGTCCTATCTGGCGGGTGTCCTGCGCCATTTCTGGCAGTCGGATTACAGCAATGATGTCCCGCCCCGGCGTTCGAGCAGCGAAGGGTGGACCGTCAGTTCTTTACCCGTGCTGCCCCCAGGCATCATGTTTGAACAAATACGTGACCTGTCAGTGTGCAACCATCAGATTACGGTTATCGAGGCTGATTTCCTGCGTCGTTTTCCCAATCTGGAAACAGTCGACTTCTCTGGCAATTGCTTGCGAACGCTTGATGGACTTGAGCACTTGCCGCGGGTGCGCACATTGAACCTTGGCGGCAACATGCTCGAAACGGTGCCGGGGTTGCAGTACTTGAGCGAATTGAACGCTCTGGACCTCAGTGGCAATCAACTTGCCGATCTACCGGCTGGCATCGAGCAGTTGACCGAACTGACCCATCTGGACCTCTCCTTCAACCAGATCGCTGCGCTTGATGGGCGGATTGGGCAACTGGCAAGCCTTGAAAGCTTGCAATTGAGCGGTAATCTCCTGAGTGCGTTGCCGGACAGTATTGGCAACCTTGTGCAACTGAGCACTCTCGATGTCGCAGCGAACCGCTTGCTCACTGTCCCGGCACAGTTGAATCTTCTGGGCAGGTTGACCCAGCTCTTCATGCAGAACAATCTCATAACACTCGACGCGCAAAGCCAGTTGCGGCTGGAATGGTTCTCCAGGCTGGAGGTGCTAAACCTTGACGCTAACCCATTAGGGGTAGCGCCACAGTTGCGCTACAACGTTCACCTGCAGTACGTGTCGTTGCGTGCCACGGGCCTTCGCAGTTTTCCTCTGGCGTTGCTGCAGCGCCAGCCAAACCTGGTCGTAGACTTGCGTGGCAACCGGATCGTGACATTGAGCGAGGAGGCGTTGAGCTGGGTCGAAGCGCACCCGCACACGGTCAACCTCGAACAGAACCAGCTGAGTGAGGCGGTCATGGAGCGCGTGCGTGAAGCAATGGCTCGGCTGCGGGCAGAACGGGACGGGGCTGCAGAACTGGATCCCTGGGGGGTAAGCAGAAGGCCCATTGACCGCAGGGGTTGAAAAGCCGTGCAGCGAGGTGGCTGCATGAACTGGAGCATGGCCCACCGTGCGGTGGGCCATGCCGGGAGACGATCAACGGCGGCGGAACAGCGGTAGCGGCTCGTCGGTGGCGGCCTGGTAGGTCACCGAGAAGTCCTTCAGCCCTTGCAGGGCATCTTCCGGGTCCTTGTCGGCACGGATGGCGAAGGCATCGAAACCGCAGCGGGCCAGGTAGAACAACTGGTCACGCAGTACGTCGCCAATGGCGCGCAGCTCGCCCTTGAACTGGTAGCGGTCGCGCAGCAGGCGCGCATTGGAGTAGTTGCGCCCATCGGTGAAGGCCGGGAAGTTCAGGGCGATGACCTGAAAGTACTGCACGTCATCACCGATCTCTTCCGCTTGTTCATCGCTGTCCAGCCACACGCCCAGGCCACCGTCGCGAGCCTTGAGCATATGGGCATGGTCACGCCACAGTTGCAGCGGGACGATGTAGTCGTCGCAGTTGGTCAGTTCGTCGATCGTGGTTTCCTTGGGCAGCAGGTGCCAGGTTTCGTCGACGATCTGGTTGTTCTTAATGATTCGCTGCATAGACGCGTTCCTTGAAAGGGTCGATGCCGATACGCTGGTAGGTGTCGATGAAGCGCTCTTCCTCGGTACGTTGCTCCACGTACACGGCGATCAGCTTCTCGATCACGTCGGCCATGTCGTCCTGGGCGAAGGACGGGCCAAGGATCTTGCCCAGGCTCGCGTCGCGCGCGGCGTTGCCGCCCAGGGACACCTGGTAGAACTCCTCGCCCTTCTTGTCCACGCCGAGGATGCCGATGTGGCCGACGTGGTGGTGGCCGCAGGCATTCATGCAGCCGGAGATGTTCAGGTCGATCTCGCCGATGTCGAACAGGTAGTCCAGGTCGTCGAAGCGGCGCTGGATGGATTCGGCGATCGGGATCGACTTGGCGTTGGCCAGCGAGCAGTAGTCACCGCCAGGGCAGCAGATGATATCGGTCAGCAGGCCGATGTTCGGCGTGGCGAAACCTCCTTCGCGCAGCTCCAGCCACAGGGCGTGCAGCTGACGCTGCTCGACGTCGGCGAGGATGATGTTCTGCTCGTGCGAGGTGCGCAGGAAGCCGAAGCTGTAGCGCTCTGCCAGGTCCGCCACGGCGTCCAGCTGCTTGTCGGTCAGGTCGCCCGGGGCAACGCCGGTGGGCTTGAGCGACAGGGTCACGGCCACGTAGCCAGGGCGCTTGTGGGCGCGGGTGTTGCGCGAGCGCCAGCGGGCGAAGCCTGGGTATTCGGCGTCCTGGGCGCTGTAGTCGACGTTGTCCAGGGCCAGGTAGTCCGGGTCGATGAAGTGGCGCGAAACACGCTGTACTTCTTCTTCGGTCAGGGTGGTGCTGCCGCCACGCAGGTGGGCCATTTCGGCCTCGACCTTCTCGGCGAACACTTCCGGGGTCAGGGCCTTGACCAGGATCTTGATCCGCGCCTTGTACTTGTTGTCACGACGGCCGTAACGGTTGTACACACGCAGGATGGCGTCCAGATAGCTGATCAGGTCTTGCCACGGCAGGAATTCGTTGATGAATGAACCGACCACCGGGGTACGGCCCAGGCCGCCACCGACCAGCACGCGGAAGCCCAGCTCACCGGCAGCGTTGCGCACCGGCTCCAGGCCGATGTCGTGCACTTCGATGGCCGCGCGGTCTTCTTTCGAGCCGTTGATCGCGATCTTGAACTTGCGCGGCAGGTAGGCGAATTCCGGGTGGAAGGTGGTCCACTGGCGGACGATCTCGCACCAGGGGCGCGGGTCGATGATTTCGTCTGCGGCAACACCGGCGAACTGGTCGGTGGTGGTGTTGCGCAGGCAGTTGCCGCTGGTCTGGATCGCGTGCATCTGCACGGTGGCCAGTTCGGCAAGGATGTCCGGGATGTCTTCAAGTGCCGGCCAGTTGTACTGCACGTTCTGGCGGGTGGAGATGTGGGCATAGCCCTTGTCGTAATCGCGGGCGATCTTGGCCAGTGTGCGAACCTGGCGGGCGTTCAGCTGGCCGTAGGGCACGGCGACGCGCAGCATCGGGGCGAAACGCTGGATATAGAGGCCGTTCTGCAGGCGCAGAGGGCGGAATTCTTCTTCGCTCAGCTCACCGGCCAGGTAGCGGCGGGTCTGATCACGGAACTGCTTGACGCGGTCCTCGATGATCCGCTGATCGTACTCGTCGTATACGTACATAAAAGTCCTGTCTCAGGCTGCATGCAGCTATTCGCGCGCACGGCCGCGCACTCCGGTTCGGAGCGGGGAAACGATATCAGGTTGCGTTTATGCGCTAAAGTGATGTTTTTGCATATGAAAAGAACCAAACGAACTAAGTGAGATTGACTGGCGTTTATCCGTCACTCAGCGCCGCAGGTTTATACTCGCGGGTTTGTTGGTAAGGATGTAACCGCATGCTCAAGGCATTGTGCTACAGCTTGTGCCTGAGCCTGCCGCTGGCAGCCAGCGTTCAGGCCGCTTCGGTGGTTTTCCTCAATCCGGGCCTACCCGCAGAGACGTTCTGGGTCAGTTACTCGCGCTTCATGCAAGCGGCGGCTGATGACCTGGGCATGGCGCTGCAGGTGCAATACAGCGCCCGTAATCCCGAGCGCGCCCTGAGCCAGGCCCGGGCGGTGCTCAAGGGCCCGCAGCGCCCGGAATACCTCGTGCTGGTCAACGAGCGGTACGTTGCGCCGCAGATCATTCGCCTGGCGCAAGGTAGCGGGGTCAAGCTGTTACTGGTCAACAACGGGCTGACCGCCAGCCAGGCGAG
The DNA here is from genome assembly GCF_047456185.1 of Pseudomonas sp. BNK-30. Lineage (NCBI taxonomy): Bacteria > Pseudomonadati > Pseudomonadota > Gammaproteobacteria > Pseudomonadales > Pseudomonadaceae > Pseudomonas > Pseudomonas sp. BNK-30. The sequence goes on along the minus strand of NZ_CP179904.1, from coordinate 2,693,864 downwards.
CAGCATTCAAGCCCAGCCCGCAAAGTACGGCGCTTTGTTAGGGGCCTTGACGGCCAATGACGAGCAGGCCGGTTACCAGATGCTGCACCAGATGGTCGCTTTGCTGCCGCCCAGTAACGAGCCGGTGGACCTGGTGGCTTTCGCCGGGCTCAAGACCACGCCCGCCTCGCAGTTGCGTGAAGAAGGCATGCGTCGCGCTTTGGCCGACTTCCCTCAGGTGCGCCTGCGGCAGGTGGTTTACGGTGGCTGGAACCGCCAGCGCGCCTTTGAACAGGCGCAGCAGTTGCAGCAGCGCTACCCGGATATCAAGCTGGTGTGGTCGGCCAACGACGAAATGGCCTTTGGCGCCATGCGCGCGTTCGAGGCTGCGGGGCGCAAGCCTGGGCAAGATGTAGTGTTCAGCGCCGTCAACAGCTCCCCCGAGGCCTTGAGAGCGCGTATCGAAGGGCGCCTGGGGGTGCTGATGGGTGGGCATTTCAGTCTCGGCGGCTGGGCCATGGTCATGCTGCATGACGATGCCTATGGTGTGGATATCGCACGGGATGGTCAGCGCGACCATGTGATGCCGGTTTTGCAGTCGATCGATCCAGACAAGGCAAAGCGTTGGCTCAAGCTGGCGGAACAGGACGACTATGGTGTCGACTTCCAGCGTTTCAGCGCCCAAGGACGCCCGCCGACTTACCGGTATCCCTTCCTGACGTCACCTGTCGACTACTGAAAAACCCTGCTTGAGAGAAGGGCATTGCTCGTCTTAACTGCTGGTTGTGAAGTGCATTCCCATAACCACTACAAGAGGCAATGCAATGGGAAATACAACCAAGGTCCGCAAAGCTGACAGCAGCGTCGATGCCTGGGCGATCCTCTGCCTGATCGTCCTGGTGGTGGTCACTGCCGTGTACTGGGTCAGCCACCAATAGCCTCAGCTCCAGGCCGTGATGCAACTTGAGCCGCCCGCGCAAGGGAATTACGCGGGCGGGTTGCGTTTCAGTGGGCGGTCAGGTGCAGCGCCAGTCGTACCAGGCCGATCAGGATCAGGATGAACACCAAGGTGAACAGTGCGCCCAGCGCGATGAAGTGGCTGGCCTTGCCATGGGTAAAGTCGCGCGCGCGGTTCTTGCCGCTCTGCACACCCAGCGCGGCGGCCAGGATGCTGTGCAGCATCTGCCAGAAGGTAGGGGGTTTGCCTTGACTGGAATCGTCCATGCTGGCTCCTTGGATATTCAGAGGCAATCAGGGACAGTGTAGATGGCAAATGGGGCCGCAAAGCGGCCCCACGAACGTCAGCTGTCGTACCCCAGGTTCGGTGCCAGCCAGCGCTCGCTGACGCTGACATCCTGGCCCTTGCGTGCGCTGTAGCTGTCGATCTGGTCCTTGTCGACCTTGCCCACGGCAAAGTACTGCGCTTTCGGGTGAGCAAAGTACCAGCCGCTGACCGCCGCAGCCGGGAACATGGCGAAGTGCTCGGTGAGGAACACGCCGCTGGGGCCGGTTTCACCAATGGCTGTGCCGTCGAGCAGGCGGAACAGCGTTTCTTTTTCGGTATGGTCCGGGCAGGCCGGGTAGCCTGGGGCAGGGCGGATGCCGCTGTACTGTTCCTTGATCAGTGCCTCGTTGTCCAGGTGCTCGTCGCGCGCATAACCCCAGTGCTCTTTACGCACCTGCTCGTGCAGCCACTCGGCGCAGGCCTCGGCCAGGCGGTCGGCGAGGGCCTTGACCATGATCGAGCTGTAGTCGTCGCCCTTGTCCTGGTAAGCCTTGGCCACTTCCTCGGCACCAATGCCGGCGGTGGTGATGAAGCCACCCATGTAGTCGGTGACGCCGCTGTCTTTGGGCGCGACAAAGTCGGCCAGGGAGAAGTTCGGCTTGCCATCGGGCTTGATGGTCTGCTGGCGCAGGTGGTGCAAGGTGGCCAGGGGCTGACCGTTGTCGTCGTAGACCTGAATGTCGTCATCGGCAACCTGGTTGGCTGGCCAGAAGCCGAACACGGCGCGCGCACTGATCAGCTTCTCGTCGATCAGTTTGTCGAGCATCTCGCGGGCATCCTTGTACAGCGAGGTTGCCGCTTCACCCACCACTTCATCGGTGAGGATGCGTGGGAACTTGCCGGCCAGGTCCCAGGAAATGAAGAACGGCGTCCAGTCGATGTACTCGGCCAGGGTGCGCAGGTCGATGTTGTCCAGCACCTTGACGCCTGTGAAGGCAGGGACCGCCGGCTGATAAGCGGCCCAGTCGTATTTCGGCTTGGCCGCCACGGCCTGCGCGTAGCTCAGGCGCTCGGTGCGGGCACTGCGGTTGGCAGTGCGTTCACGCACTTCGATGTAGTCCAGGCGGGTTTTTTCAACAAAGTCGGGCTTGAGTTCCTTGGACAGCAACTGGGTGGCCACACCTACCGCGCGGGAGGCGTCGGTCACATAGATCACCGCATCGTTGCTGTACTTGGGCTCGATCTTGACTGCGGTATGGGCCTTGGACGTGGTGGCGCCGCCGATCATCAACGGCAGCTCGAAGCCCTGGCGCTGCATTTCCCGGGCAACATGAACCATCTCGTCCAGCGACGGGGTGATCAGGCCGGACAAACCGATGATGTCGCACTTCTCGTCGCGGGCGGTCTGCAGGATCTTCTCTGCCGGTACCATCACGCCGAGGTCGACGATGTCATAGCCGTTGCAGCCCAGGACCACGCCGACAATGTTCTTGCCGATGTCGTGCACGTCGCCCTTGACCGTCGCCATGAGAATCTTGCCCTTGGCTTCGGGCTTGTCGCCTTTTTCGGCCTCGATGAACGGGATCAGGTGGGCCACGGCCTGCTTCATCACCCGCGCCGACTTGACCACCTGCGGCAGGAACATCTTGCCGGCGCCGAACAGGTCGCCAACCACGTTCATGCCGCTCATCAGCGGCCCTTCGATGACTTCGATCGGGCGCGCACATTGCTGGCGGCACTCCTCGGTGTCTTCGACGATGTGTGCGGTGATGCCTTTGACCAGCGCATGTTCCAGGCGCTTGCCGACCGGCAGTGAGCGCCAGGCTTCGTTCTCTACTTCCTTGGTGGCGCCGCCGCCTTTGTAGTCGTCGGCGATGGCCAGCAATGCATCGGTACCTTCGGGGGTGCGGTTGAGCACCACGTCCTCGACCCGCTCGCGCAGCTCGGCCGGGATCTCGTCGTAGATTTCCAGCTGGCCGGCGTTGACGATACCCATCGTCAGCCCGTTGCGGATGGCGTGGAACAGGAACACCGAGTGGATCGCCTCGCGCACCGGGTTGTTGCCGCGGAACGAGAACGACACGTTGGACACGCCGCCCGAGCTCAGCGCATGTGGCAGGTGGTCACGGATGTAGGCGCAGGCCTCGATGAAGTCCACGGCATAGTTGTTGTGCTCTTCGATGCCGGTAGCGACGGCGAAGATGTTCGGGTCGAAAATGATGTCTTCCGGCGGGAAGCCGACTTCATTGACCAGGATGTCGTAGCTGCGCTGGCAGATTTCCTTCTTGCGCGCGGCGGTGTCGGCCTGGCCGACCTCGTCGAAGGCCATCACCACCACGGCCGCGCCGTAGCGTTTGCACAGGCGGGCGTGGTGCTTGAATTGCTCGACGCCTTCTTTCATGGAGATCGAGTTGACGATGCCCTTGCCCTGAATGCATTTGAGGCCTGCTTCGATCACTTCCCATTTCGACGAGTCGATCATGATCGGCACGCGAGAGATGTCCGGCTCGCCTGCAATCATGTTGAGGAAACGGACCATGGCGGCCTGGGAGTCGAGCATCCCTTCGTCCATGTTGATGTCGATTACCTGAGCACCGGCCTCTACCTGCTGCAGGGCGACCTCCAGCGCTTCGGTGTAATTCTCTTCGCGGATCAGCCGGGCGAACTTGGCGGAGCCGGTGATGTTGGTGCGCTCACCGACGTTGACGAACAGCGACTGGCGGTCGATGGTGAACGGTTCCAGGCCCGACAGCCGGCAGGCCTTGGCGATTTCCGGGATCTGGCGCGGCTTGTATTTGGCCACTGCCTCGGCGATGGCCTGGATGTGCCCGGGCGTGGTACCGCAGCAACCGCCGATGATGTTGAGGAAACCACTGGCCGCGAACTCTTCGACCACGGCAGCCATCTCGGCCGGGGTTTCGTCGTACTCGCCGAAGGCGTTCGGCAGGCCGGCATTGGGGTGGGCGGAAACGTGGGTGTCGGCCTTGGTCGACAGCTCTTCAAGGTAAGGGCGCAGGTCCTTCGCGCCCAGCGCGCAGTTCAGGCCGACGGAAATCGGCTTGGCATGGCGTACCGAGTTCCAGAACGCTTCGGTAGTCTGGCCGGACAAGGTACGGCCCGAGGCATCGGTGATGGTGCCGGAGATCATGATCGGCAGTTCGATGCCGTCATCTTCGAACACCTGCTGCACGGCGAAGATCGCTGCCTTGGCGTTGAGCGTGTCGAAGATGGTCTCGATGAGGATCAGGTCGGCGCCACCCTCGATCAGCCCGCGGGTCGCCTCGATGTAGTTTTCCACCAGTTCGTCGAAGGTGACGTTGCGGTAGCCGGGGTCGTTTACGTCCGGGGAAATCGAGCAGGTGCGGCTGGTCGGGCCGAGCACGCCGGCAACGAAGCGTGGCTTGTCCGGCGTTTCCAGGGTCTTGGCGTCCGCCACCTGGCGGGCGATGCGTGCGCCCTGGACGTTCAGCTCGTAGACCAGCGACTCCATGCCGTAGTCGGCCTGGGAAATCTGCGTGGCGTTGAAGGTGTTGGTTTCGAGAATGTCGGCGCCAGCGTCCAGGTACGCCTTCTCGATGGCAGCGATGACATCGGGGCGGCTGAGCAGCAGCAGGTCGTTGTTACCTTTTACATCGCTTGGCCAATCGGCGAAGCGCGTGCCACGATAGTCGTGTTCCTCGAGGCGGTAACTCTGGATCATAGTACCCATGCCGCCGTCGAGGATCAGAATGCGCTCATTGAGTGCGTGCTGGAGTGCTTGGAGACGAGCGCTGCGGTCGGACATAGGAACTACCTGGTCGGGCGAATATCAGAAGGTGCGGAATCATAACAAAGCTGCGCGGTTTTTAGGCGCATTGGCCATTCGCATGAATTTCGTTCATGTTGCGCCGTGAAGCACCCATGGTCGACCAGGCAAACGTGATGGCTTTTCTAGAACCCAGGACTTTCGGCACATGGTGCATCGTTTTCTTGTCGGCGCTTTCGCGCTGCTGCTCAGCAGCGTCGCGCTCGCACAAGCCCCCCAATCGAGCGCGGTAATTTCCTACACCCGGGACATTCAACCGATTTTCACCGAGAAGTGCGTGGCCTGCCATGCCTGCAACGACGCCGCCTGCCAGCTGAAGCTGGAGAGCCCCGAAGGCGCAGTGCGTGGTGCAACCAAGGTACCGGTGTACCAAGGTGAAAGGAGCAAGGCAGTCCCGACCACGCGGCTGTTCTACGATGCGCACAGCGAAGAGCAGTGGCGCAAGAAGGGCTTCTATTCCGTGCTAGACGGCCAGGGCAGCCAGGCCGCATTGATGGCACGCATGCTGGAGCTGGGGCACAAGGCGCCGCTTACCCCCAACGCCAAGCTGCCCGACGATATCGTCCTGGGGCTCGCGCGCAACAACATGTGCCCGTTGCCCCATGAGTTCGATGCCTATGCCGGCGCCCACCCCAAAGAGGGTATGCCGCTGGCGGTCACTGGCCTGACCGATAAGGAATACCAGACCCTGCAGGGTTGGCTGGCTGCAGGTGCGCCGGTCGAGTATGAGCCCATTCAACCCAGCGCGGCCGAGGCCAAACAGATTGCCGACTGGGAAGAACTGCTCAATCGACCGGGCTCTACCGAGGCCTTGGTCGGGCGCTGGCTGTACGAGCATCTGTTCCTGGCGCACATCCATTTCGTCGGCGGCGAGCAGGGCCACTTCTTCCAATGGGTGCGCTCGCGCACGCCCAGCGGCCAGCCGGTCGACCTGATTGCCACGCGCCGCCCCAACGACCCGCCGGGTACCGACTTTTATTACCGGTTGATTCCGGTGCAGGGTGTGATCGTGCATAAAACCCACATCACCTACCCGATGGGGCCGCAAAAGCTCAAGCGCGTGAAGCAGCTGTTCTATGCCGGTGACTGGCACGCCAGCGCGCTGCCGGGGTATGGGCCGCGCCACCGGGCCAACCCGTTCGAGACCTTCGAGGCGATCCCGGCGGTGGCGCGCTACCAGTTCATGCTGGACAACGCCGAGTACTTCGTCCGCACCTTCATCCGCGGGCCGGTGTGCCGTGGGCAGATCGCTACCGATGTGATCCGCGATAACTTCTGGGCGCTGTTCCAGGAACCGGCGCACGACCGCTACGTCACCGATGCGGCGTACCGTGGCCAGGCCACACCGTTGCTCGCCATGCCGGGCCAGATCGATGACGTGGGCAGTGTGCTCAACCTCTGGCATGCCTACCGTGACAAGCGCAACGAGTATGAAAAACTGCGTCGCGAGGCCTACGCCGAAATGCCGGCGCCGGGCTGGTCGACCCTGTGGGCCGGCAACGACAATGCGCTGCTCAGCATCTTCCGCCACTTCGACAGCGCTTCGGTGACCAAGGGCCTGGTCGGCGATGTGCCGCTGACGGTGTGGCTGTTCGACTACCCGCTATTCGAACGCACCTATTACCAGCTGGCGGTCAACTTCGATGTATTCGGCAATGTCTCGCACCAGTTGCAGACGCGGCTGTACTTCGACCTGATCCGCAATGGTGCCGAGGTCAACTTCCTGCGCCTGATGCCAGCGGACCAGCGTGGTGCAATTCTCAGCGACTGGTACCAGAACAGCGGCAAAGTGAAGATGTGGCTCGACTATGAAGACATCGACACTGACACGCCGAGCGGCATCAGGCTCGACCCACGCGACCCCAAGCGCGACTTCGGCCTCAAGCTGCTGCAGCGCACCGGCAGCCTGAACGCTGCGCCCGACCCGATCAACCGCTGCCAGGGTGCTTACTGCTCGCGGCCGCAGATGAATGAAGAATTCCGTAACGTCGAGCAGTCGCTCAGCCGTCTCGTATCACGCCCGGCCGCAGGCCTTAAGGTGATCAACCAGTTGCCTGAAGCCACCCTGCTGCGCATCGAAGGGCAAGGCGGCCAGCGTCAGGTCTACAGCCTGCTGCGCAACCGTGCACACAGCAATGTCGCGTTCCTGCTGGGCGAGGCCGCGCGCTACCAGCCGGGGCTCGATACCCTGACCTTGTACCCCGGGGTGCTCAGCAGTTACCCGAACTTCATCTTCAACATCCCGGCGGCGGATGTGCCGGAGTTCGTCGAAGACATGGAATACGCGCGCGACGATGCCGCCAGGTTTGAACGTATCGTCATGCGCTGGGGCGTGCGCCGCAGCCACCCGCAGTTCTGGCGTTACTTCCACGACCTGAGCACCTATATCAAGGAAACCCAGCCGTTGGAGTCCGGGGTGCTGGACATGAACCGCTACGAGAACCTCTGATCGGTTGCGCTGACCTTTCCGGCACACCTGCGGTCGGAAAGGTTGGGTGGTCCGGGGCTGCCAGGCAGCCCCCACTGTGGCCTCAATGCACCAAGGCAATCGCAGGGTGATCCATGCTGTATTCGCTTCAGGCACTGCGGGCGTTCGCCGCCTGGGTGGTGGTCTGCCACCATTTCATGCAGATCTTTTTCGACTTCCATGCCACTGGCCCCATCGGCCAACTGCTCACTGACCGCGGCGCCGTGGGCGTCGACATCTTCTTCGTCATCAGCGGGCTGGTAATCTACCTTTCGACCCGAGACAAGCCCGTTGAGCCGCGTCGGTTCCTGCTCAACCGCGCGTTGCGCATCGTCCCTGCCTACTGGTTCTACACCCTGTTGATGGCGCTACTGCTGCTGGCCTTCAGCCAATGGATGCCACACCAGGCATTCACCTGGCATCACCTGCTGCTCTCGATGCTGTTCATTCCGGCAGAGAACCCCGGTGGCTACGGCCTGTACCCGACCTTGAACGTTGGCTGGACGCTGAACTTCGAGATGTTCTTCTACCTTTTGTTTGGCCTGGCATTCCTTGTCCGGCAGCGCCACCAGTTGCTGCTGGTGACCGCTGCACTGCTGCTGGTCAGCGAAGTGCTGGGCCGCCTTGGCGTGCTCAGCCGCTTCTACAACAACGGCATCATCTACGAGTTTCTGCTCGGTATCGGCATCGGTGTGCTTTATCGCCGCGGCCTGGTGCGCGAGGGGTTGTGGTTGCCGCTGGCGGTGCTGGGCGTGGCGGGCTACGCGATCTACCACCTGGACGCGTCCCAACGGCTCTTGCATTGGGGCCTTCCCGGTGCACTGATAGTGCTGGCATTTGTAGCGCTTGAGCCGTACTTCCAGGGCAACCGGCTGCTCAAGGCATTGGGGGACTGCTCGTACTCGGTGTACCTGATCCACGTACTGGTGCTGTACGCGGGCTGGTTCGCCAGCCAGCGCCTGCACTTGAACCCCTACCTGGTCTTTGCGCTGTGCGTGCCGTCCATTGGACTAATGTCGTGGTTCAGCTACCAGTGGCTGGAGCGGGGCCTGTACCGGCGGATGCAGGCGTGGCTGGCGGCACCGCGGGAGCAAACGCCGGCGTTTGCTCTTTCCCGAGTCAAATGCTAGGACTTTGTTCGAAGGCCAGCTTGGCGTACACTTGGCCGCAAGTCTGTGAGGAACTTCCATGAGCGCTATAACCATTACCGACGCCGCCCATGATTACCTGGCCGATCTGCTTTCCAAGCAGAACACGCCTGGCATCGGCATCCGCGTTTTCATCACCCAGCCGGGCACCCAGTACGCCGAAACCTGCATTGCCTACTGCAAGCCGGGCGAAGAAAAGCCTGACGACACCGCCGTGGGTCTGAAGAGCTTCACTGCCTACCTGGATGCCGTCAGCGTGCCGTTTCTGGAAGACGCGCTGGTCGACTACGCCACCGACCGCATGGGCGGCCAGCTGACCATCAAGGCGCCGAACGCCAAAGTACCGATGGTCAACGAAGACAGCCCGATCAACGAGCGTATCAACTACTACCTGCAGACCGAGATCAACCCAGGTCTGGCCAGCCACGGTGGCCAGGTCAGCCTGGTGGATGTGGTCGACGACGGCATTGCCGTGTTGCAGTTCGGTGGTGGTTGCCAAGGCTGCGGTCAGGCCGACGTAACCCTGAAGGACGGCATCGAGCGGACCCTGCTCGAACGCATTCCGGAGCTCAAGGGCGTGCGGGATGTGACTGACCACACCCAGAAAGAAAACGCGTACTACTGATCGGTAGTTCGGCGACCGGCTGGCCACAAGCTCCTAGCAACAAACTGTTACGGATTCAACCCCTGCGACAACAGGCCGCAGCCCGTGTTTAAAGGGCTGCAAGCCATCACCGCCTTGGTCGGGTAGAAGCGCTTGGGGCGTCATGCCAGAATGCCCCGGTTTTTCGGCCGGCCCGTCCCGAGGGTCGGCACCTTCCCTTTAAAGGATGGTTCCATGAATGATCTGTTGACCCGGCGCGCAGTCGTCGCCGGGATGGGCGTTCTCGGGCTCGGCCTGCTGGCAGGCTGCAACCCGGCCCGAGGGCTCGAGTTCAAGTACGGCAAGAACATGAGCAACGAAATCCTGGGGCGCAAGTTCCGTCTCAAGGATACCAAGGGCAACGACGTCACCCTGTCGAGCTTCTACGGCAGCATGCCGATGATCTTCTTCGGGTTCACCCAGTGCCCGGCAGTCTGCCCGACCACCCTGGCGCGAGCGGCGCAAATCCGCAAGCAGCTCCGGGGCCGCGACCGCGATCTGTTCCAGGTGGTGTTCATCACCCTGGACCCTGAGCGCGACACCCCCGAAGTGCTCGACGCCTACGTCAAGGCCTTCGACCCCTCGTTCATGGCCCTGACTGGCACCCCGGAGGAAATCGCCGAGGTGGCCAAGGAGTTCAAGGTGTTCTACGAGAAGGTCCCGGCCGGTGATACTTACACCATCTCACATTCGTCCACCAGCTACGTCTACGACACGCGTGGCACCCTGCGCCTGAGCCTGGGCCATTCCCTGAACGCCAAGGAATGCGCCGAGGACCTGGTCACCCTGATGGAGATCTGCTAATGGCTGTTTCACTGCACCCGTTCAAGCGCGGCCTGGCCGCTATTGCGCTGCTGGGCCTGGCGCTGCCGGCTTTGGCCCAGACCACCGTCAGTGATGCCTGGGTACGTGCCAGCGTACCGCACCAGCAGTCCACCGGTGCGTTCATGACCCTGACTGCCAGCAGCGACAGCAAGCTGATAGGGGTGGCATCGCCTGTGGCCAAGACTGTGCAAGTGCATGAGATGACCATGAACGGTGATGTGATGGGCATGAAACAGGTCGAGGCCGTGCAGCTGCCAGCCGGCAAGCCGGTAAGCCTGGACCCCAATGGCTATCACGTGATGTTGATGGGCCTGACGCAGCAGGTGAAGGAGGGTGACAAAGTCCCGCTGACCCTGACCGTGGAAGATGCCAAGGGTGGCAAGGAAACCTTGGAAGTGCAGGCAGAGGTACGGGCGCTCAACGCCGAGATGGGCGGTGGGCACGACCACATGCACATGAAGCACTGATTGACCCGGGGCCGCTAAGCGGCCCCACTTCATTCAGCTGCGAAAACGCGGCAGCGGCCTTTCCAGGGTCAGCGAGGTCAAGGTCTTGCGGACCTGGGCTTCGTCGGCCTCCAGGGCCTTGAGGCTTGCGCGGATCTTGCCAGCGGCGGGCACGTCACCCTGCCGGTCGATCCAGTCGGCGATCTCTTTGCAGGCACTGCTCAGGCAGGCCTGGCGCTGGTTCATCAACGATATGAGGGTGGTGAGCTCTCTTTCGGACATGGCAGGATCCTCCAATTCAGCCATGTCAGTGTAGCAGCAGTTACCTTTGCAGGCAGGCGGTGCGATAGGCCCCTGGCGTCACGCCATAGGCCTGTTTGAATTGCCGGCTTAAGTGGCTCTGGTCAGCGAAGCCCAGGTTGAAAGCCACGTGGGTCGCAGCCACGCCGCTCTTGAGCATTTCCCGGGCACGGGCCAGGCGCCGTTGCTTCAGCCAGGCATGCGGTGGCAGGCCGGTGGCCTGGCGGAACACCCGGGCGAAATGGAACGGCGATAGATTAACCGCGCCCGCCAGTGCTTCGAGCGATGGCGGTTCTGCCAGTTGGCTCTCCAGCAGCTCGCGGGCGCGGGCTACGGCCAGTGGTTCGTGGCCAGGGGGAGCGGGTTCAGCGCATTGCCCGTGTCGTTGTACCAGGGCCAGAACCGCCTGGCGCCAGGCGGTCTGTTGCTGCAGGGCACTGGCGCTGGCTTCGGACAGCTGATGCAGCTTGCTGAAGGCCATGGCCAGGGCCGGGTCCTGGATCACGCTGTCCTTGAAGCAGGGCATGCCGTGGCGGCCCAGTTCCAGCTCGTCGAGCACGCCGGTCACCCGTTCATGCTCCGGATAAAACCCGCGGTAGCGCCAGCCAGCCTCATGGGCTGTGGCGCCGGTATGCAGTTCGTCAGGGTTGATCAGCACCATGCTGCCCACGGGCGCCAGGTGCTCGCTGCCGCGGTGCCAGAAGCGCTGGGCACCCGACTCGATCACGGTGAACACGTAACCCTCGTGAACATGTGGGGCGAAGCGTTGCTGAATGTAGCGCGCATGCAGCATCTCGACATCGCCCAGCGCGGGCGCCTGCCAAAGGTGGGTTTGTTCGCGCAGGGGCGTGCTCATGTCAGCCAGCTGCGCAGCAGGAAGAAGATCAACATGCTCACCAGCATGCTCAGCAATACACTGCGGGTCAACAACACCAGAACGATGGCCACTACAGCCCCCAGCAGGTAGGGGTTGAGCGGGCTCAGGTCCAGCTGGTGGCCGGGCAGGAAGACGATAGGCCCGCAAATGGCGGTGAGCATGCCCGGCACGGCAAAACCCAGAAACTGCCGGGCATTGGAGCTCAGGCGCAGCGGTAGGCGCGGTTCCAGGAAAGCGTAGCGATTGAGGAACACTACGGCGCCCATGGCAAAGATCAGTAGCCAGGTCATGCGCGGCCTCCGGAAAATTTCTGGCAGACAAATCCGGCAGCCATGCCCAGCAGGCCAGCGGCTACCAACGCGGTTTCCCAGTGCCAGTAGCTGAAAAGCACTGAACAGAACAGCGACACCGCCACGCACACTACCGTGGCGAGGTTGCGCACCAGTGGGGCGATCAGGGCGACAAAGGTGGCGACAATGGAAAAATCCAGACCCAGCTGGTCCAGATGCGGGATGTTCTGGCCCAGCACGATCCCGGCCAGGGTGAACAGGTTCCAGGCCACGTAGAAGGTCAGGCCGACACCTAGCGCGTACCAGCGGTTGAATTGCTGTTGGTCATAGTGGCTGGTCAACGCGAAGAACTCATCGGTCAACAGGAAACCCAGGCCCAGGCGCCAGCGCAGCGGCTGGTTCGACAGCACCGGGCGCATCGACAAGCCGTAAAGCAGATGCTGCGAGGTGAGCAGCAGTGTGGTCAGCAAAATCGACAGCAGGTTGGCGCCGCCCTTGAGCATGCCGATGGCTACCAGTTGCGCGGCGCCAGCGAACACGATCGCCGACAAGCCCTGACCCTCCCAGGCACTGAGGTTGGCCTCGATGGCCATCGAGCCAGCAAGCAGGCCCCAAGGGGCAACGGCCAGCGATAACGGAACAATGGCGATGGCGCCGTGCAGAAAAGCTTGGCGGGCAATAGGCGGACTGCTTTGCATGATGGCTGCAACACTGTTGTTCGGCAGCGCAGCATGCCAGAGGGCGGGGCAGGTGGCTTGAACGATCTTGCTGGTTTGCCACTGCCAGAACAACGTTCAACGCTGGCTGGTCAACCGCCGTTGTGCTGCTGCGCAACCATTGATTTCCACCGCCTTTTGCAGCAAGTCCCGGCGGTGCTGCGGATCGAGGTCGCCCAGCAACCGATACACCTCGGCCTGATAGTCGCGTTGACGCCCCCACTGCATTTCCAGCCCTTGTGGCTGGCTGCGGCTGCAAGCCAGCCGAGTGGCCGGTTGCGGGTAGTAGGGCGCATACAGCGTGGCCATGCCCGGGATCGCTTCGAGCGCTTTGCGGTAACGGGGGCTGGCGTTATACGGTGGGCACCAGGTGGCGATCGCCGTCGCGGGTGGGGCAAAGCCCTGTTGTAGGCTGGCCTCGAGCAAGGGGCATGCAGCATCAGGGATTTGCGCCGCTGGCAGGTAGGTCGTGTAGTACAGCGCCAGGCGGTATTGGGCCACGGGATGGCCGAGTTCCACTGACTTTTCAAGCAGGGCTACCGCAGTTGGAAGCGTACGGGCCATGGCCTGGCCCTGGCGTTTGAGTTCCGGATCGCCGCCAATGGCAGTGCGCAGCGTGTTGGCGTTATCGTCCTGGTTATCGGCCTGCTCCAGCAATGGCAGGGCTTGGCGATAAAGCAGGTCGGCATGCGGGTCGATACGCACGTCGAGCGCTTGTGCGGCAAACGGCATCAGCGAGATGAGTAGTGCGGGCACGCGGGCGAAACCACTCACAGGCAGGCCTCACTGGCACCACAGCCCGGATAAGTGGAAAGGTACTGGTAGACGGCTCGGGTGTTCATGACAAGTACACGTTCGCCTCTGGCGTATCGGAACGACGGCCTATTCTAGCCAACCGGAAGCCCCGACCGAAAGGGCAACGCACATTTGTCAGACGAGCTTGATCGGTGTGACCTTGCGTTGAGCATGTTTTTCCTGGGCCAGGCCCAGTTTGGCGGTGATCACCTTGGCCAGCGCATTGTTGCCCAAATCGTTCAGGTGCAAGCGATCAATGAACAGCTCGGCCCCGAATACAGGGGAGCTGCTGAGCATGCTGTTCATGTCGTAACACGGCACCGGATCTGCCTGGCTCTTGATGCGCCTGAAGAAGGCCATGTGCAGTTGACTGTCGAAGGCGCCTTCAAGCAGTCGGTCGAAGTTGGTCGGTTGCTGTTCCAATGCCGACAGCATGGCTCGCTCTCCGGCAGGCAGCGTTTCACGGCACCATGGCAGCAGCGGTTGAAGAATGAAGGTAAGGGTGGCGTGGCTGTCGGCAAGCATGCGTTCCCACTGGCGCAAGGTGCGGCCAATGCTGTCGGCAGCATGCGCCAGGCGCTTCTGCGGGGCGGACAAGGGCCAGGCGGGCACCGGCGTGGGCCGGCGCGGGGCAAGGGCCTGGCCGAGGCGTTGCCACAGCGAGTCCCGGCGTGCCGGGCCGGTAGGCAGCATGCCTTCGTTGAAACTGTTGAGGTATTGCTGATAGGCCTTGGCGTGCAGTGCAGCGTGTGGGCCGCCCAGCACCTCACCCAGGCCCTCGTGGGCCAAGGTGTTGATCCCGCTGAGCACCACCACGTGGCCGACTTCGCCAAAACGGTGCTGATGGGTGAGAAACAGCAGCAGTTCCTGGCTGGCATTGAGCCCACAGCCAGCCAGGCTCAACCACACTTCCCCGGTGAGCATCGACAGCTGTGATGCCACCGTATTCTCATCGGAACTGGCACCGATGCCCAATGCGGTCGAACCGCCGACGAGCAAGTTGACACGGCCGGTGCTGCCATACTCGGCGGCCGAGAATCGCTTGCCGGCGCAATGGCTGTAGCGCAAACCGAGCGCATCGGTGTTGATGGTGCCGGAACGGTAGCCGCTTTCGTGCACGTGCAGGGTGTGCGGGGCACGGCGGCTGCCCAGTTGCAGGAAGCGCTGGTAGTCGAGCGACAGTGGCGCAGGGAGGCCCGGGCCGAATGTTGCGGTATTGGACGGGCTCATGGGCGCTCCTTGTTGTCCGGCGTGGCGTCTCGCACCGAGGCGTCAGCCCGCCAGCTCTTTGATGTTGTAGGCCAGGCCGCCGACGGCGATCAGCAACAGGGCAACCCCCGAGGCCAGCGAAATCATCCGGTTGCTACGCTGCGAGGCGATCTTGCCGATGGCAAAGATGTAAAGGCTGAGCACGGCGAAGTCGATGGCTACCCACAGCAGGGACAGCACCATCATGCTTTTGCCGAACGATTCGGTGATCTGGATGAACTGTGGGAAGAAGGCGATGAAGAAGATGATGTCCTTGGGGTTGGAAATACCGACCATGAAGCCTTGCCACAAACCGCCACGCCCGGCTTTGGGCGTTTGCGCCAGCGTCTCGCAGGCAGGCGCCTGCAGGCATTCGCGCAGGGTGCCTACGGCGATGTAGCCGATGAACAGGCAGCCGAGCAGGCTCATGCCGCTGAGCCAGGCCTTGTCGATGGCTGCACTGGTGAGGATGACCCAGGCCGCGGCGCCGATCAGTACCAGGGAAGCCCAGTTGGTGCCCACGGCGGTGAACATGGCCTTGCGCGAGCCAGAGGCTGCGGCGGTGTTGACGATCAATGCCACCACCGGGCCTGGTGTGGCGATCAGCAGCAGTACGGTCAGGGCGTAGGTAGCGGTCAGTGCGGTATTCACGGTCAGTTCTCGATCTGGGTGTCGGTTGTTGCGTGGACGTGGGCATGAAAGGGGCAGCGCGACGGGTTGAGCGAGCCTGCTTCCTGCAGTTGGTATTGCTTCCATTCGAAGTTGTCGGCCTGGCCGAAGAAGCCCAGGCTGTCGGGCATCACGCCGTCGTTGTAGTGCTGCACGCGTTCGCGGATGCGTGCACGGATGCGCTTGCCGCTCTCGGTGCCGGCATTGGCCACTTCGTCGAAGTTTTCCCGCGGGTTGATGACGAAGGTGATGTGATTGCCCAGGTTGCGACTTTTCATTTGATGGTGGCCGGGAAAGTTCATGTTGATGAACAGTGCCATGCCGGCGTAGCAGAACGACCAGCCACTGTCGTGTGGGTCGGCCGGGATCGCTTGCGGCCATGGGTGCGGGTCACGGGCATGGACGCCGCGCAGCACCTTCCAGGCCAGCGCCTGCTGTTCGGCCAGGCTGCTGTCGGCGGCCGTTTCGAGGAACACCACCAGTGGGCTGCCAATGCGTTGCTTGACCGGCACCGTTGCTATGGTGCGCACGTATTCGGCCAAGCCTTGTGCGATGTCATCGGCGAGCTGTTCGGCGCGGGCGAAAAGGATGTGGCAGGATTCACCGGCCACCGCCTTGCGCCCGAACAGGCACGGAAAGTCAGGGTTTGCGAGGATGTTGCGAAAATGCTGTATGGTTTTGTGCGTCCAGTGATGCGTGTTCCGGACATGTTCAGCGGCCAGCTCTAGCGCATCCAGGCGATAGCAGTTTCCATAACCCGTAAACATGATTTCCCCAGGCGTGAATTAGCAGAAAGTTCAAGACACATGCAGGCAGGTTATTGGCTTATCTTGGTTGTTTACCTGCATTTTCTGAGGCGTACCTTACGTTGTAAAACGCGTGGTACTATGACCTACTATTAGTCTCACTCATGCTTCGGGGGAATCATGTCGGAACGGATCCAGGCGTTGCACGCTCTGCGTGCCTTCGAGGTCGCCTCACGTTACGGGTCGTTCACCCGTGCGGCCGAAGAGCTGGCACTGACCCAAGGCGCCGTCAGCCACCACATCAAGACCCTCGAGGGCCTGTTCGGCTGCGACCTGTTCGAGCGACGTGGGCCCAAGTTGAGCCTCACCGAACATGGGCGCCTGCTGGCCCAGGAGCTCAAGGTCGGCTTCAAGATCATCGAAAACGCCTGTGCACTGCTGCGCCAGGACCGCTACGGCCTGCGCTTGAAGGCGCCCTCGACGCTGACAGTTCGCTGGTTGTTGCGGGCGCTGGATGCCTTCAAGAAAGTCGATGACAGCTGCAGCGTGCAATTGTCGAGCGTCTGGATGGACATCGACACGGTGGACTTTTACTCCGAGCCCTACGATTGCGCCTTCCTCTTGTCCAACGGCCGGTTTGCCGCCGACATCGAGAGTTTCAAGCTGTTCGACGAATGGCTGATTCCGGTGTGCCACCCGGACTACATGGCGCATGAGCAGCCGGCACTGGGTGACCTGCGCCAGTGTGAACTGCTGCATCCTTCGTCGGATCGGCGCGACTGGCGGCGCTGGCTGGCGCGCATGGATGCCCTGGACATCAGCATCGATCAGGGCCAGGTGTTCGACACCCTCGATCAGGGCATTTCTGCGGCCCAGCAGGGCTTGGGGATTTCCGTGGTCGACCTGGTGCTGGCCAGTGCCGACCTGACCGCAGGGCGCCTGGTCACCCCGTTCAAGCATGCAGTGGCGACCGGAGACGGGTATTACATGACCTGGCTCAAGTCCAGCCCCAAGGCGCGGCAGATGCACAAGCTGCGCGATTTTCTGCTGGGGCAGGTGCCGCCATTGGCCTACAAGGACATCAACTACCTGTATGGCTGATTGCCCGCACAGGCCCCCCGCGCAAGGGTAGAATCGTCGCATCCGACCTATCCGTCGCACCGAGGACAACGCAGTGGAGTTGCAGCAGGGCTTTGTCCTGACCCGGCATTGGCATGACACGCCCCAAGGCACCTGCGTGGAGTTCTGGCTGGCCACCGACCAGGGGCCGCGGCTGTTGCGCCTGGCCCCGCAGGAGTCGGTGGCGTTCATCCTGCAGGCGCAGGTCGAGCATGCGCGGCTGTTGCTGGCGGGCGAGGCCGGTGTCGAAATCAGGCCCCTGCGCCTGCAGGATTTCCAACATCGTCCGGTGCTGGGCGTGTATTGCCGTCAGCACCGGCAACTCATGCAACTGGAACAGCGCTTGCGCGGTGCCGGCGTCGAGGTGTTCGAAGCTGATATCCGACCCCCCGAACGCTACCTGATGGAGCGCTTCATCACCGCCGCCGTGCAGTTTACCGGCCAGCCTGATGCCCAGGGTGTCATCTGCGAGGCTCAGCTCAAACCCTTGGCGCACTACCGCCCGCCGCTGCGCCTGGTATCGCTGGACATCGAGACCAGCGAGCGCGGCGAGTTGTACAGCATTGCGCTGGAAGGCTGCGGCCAGCGGCAGGTGTTCATGCTAGGGCCCGCCAATGGCCAGCCCGACGCCGTGGATTTCGACCTGCACTACTGCAACGACCGGGCGGCACTGCTCGACTGCCTGAACCAGTGGATGGCCAGGCATGATCCGGATGCGATCATCGGCTGGAACCTGGTGCAATTTGACCTGCGCCTGTTGCATGAGCACGCCAAGCTGCTTCAGGTGCCGTTGAACCTGGGGCGTAACGGTGCGCCCATGACTGTGCGCGCCCACGCCAACCGTAGCCATGTGTTCGCCGATGCGCCCGGCCGCTTGTTGATCGACGGCATCGAAGCGCTGCGCTCGGCCACTTGGAGCTTCCCTTCGTTCAGCCTGGAAAACGTCGCTCAGGCATTGCTGGGGGAAGGCAAGGCGATCGACACGCCTTACCAGCGCATGGACGAGATCAACCGCATGTTCGCCGAGGACAAGCCGTCGTTGGCGCGTTACAACCTCAAGGACTGCGAGCTGGTGACGCGTATTTTTGCGCATACCCGGCTGCTGGAGTTTCTGCTGGAGCGCTCATCGGTGACCGGGCTGGCGGTAGACCGCAGCGGTGGCTCGGTGGCAGCGTTCTGTCACCTGTATATCCCGCAGATGCATCGGCTGGGCTTCGTCGCGCCCAATCTGGGCAGTCGCCCGGATGAAGCCAGCCCGGGTGGTTTTGTCATGGACTCGCGCCCGGGGCTCTATGACTCGGTGCTGGTGCTCGACTACAAAAGCCTGTACCCCTCGATCATCCGTACTTTCCTGATCGACCCGGTAGGCCTGGTCGAAGGCCTGCGCCAGCCGGATGACACGCACTCCGTCGAAGGCTTTCGCGGCGGGCGTTTCTCGCGCAGCCGGCATTGCCTGCCCGCGATCGTCGAACGGGTCTGGCAGGGCAGGGAGGAGGCCAAGCGTGAAGGCAACGCGCCGCTATCGCAGGCACTCAAGATCATCATGAATGCGTTTTACGGGGTGCTCGGCTCAAGCGGTTGCCGCTTCTTCGACCCGCGCCTGGCGTCTTCGATCACGATGCGCGGGCACCAGATCATGCGCCAGACCCGCGCGCTGATCGAGGCACGAGGTTACGACGTTATCTACGGCGACACCGATTCCACCTTCGTCTGGCTCAAGGGTGCACAGGGTGAAGAGGCGGCGGCGCGCACCGGCCACGCGCTGGTGGCCGAGGTCAACCTGTGGTGGCAGCAGCACCTGCGTGAAACCTGGGGCCTGGAAAGCGCGCTGGAGTTGCAGTTCGAGACCCATTATCGGCGGTTTCTGATGCCGACCATCCGCGGCGCCGACGAGGGCAGCAAGAAGCGGTACGCCGGCCTGGTTCAGCGCGCCGACGGCAGCGAGGACATTGTGTACAAAGGCCTGGAGTCGGTGCGCACCGATTGGTCGCCCTTGGCCAGGCAGTTCCAGCAGGCGTTATATGGGCGAATCTTCCGTGGCGAGCCGTACCGTGACTATGTACGCGGGTTCGTCCAGCAGACCCTGGCCGGTGAGCTGGATGAGCTGCTGATCTACCGCAAACGCCTGCGCCGCCCGTTGGCCGACTACCTGCGCAATGTCCCGCCGCATGTACGCGCAGCACGCCTGGCCGATGAGTACAACAGCCGCCTGGGGCGTGCCCGGCAATATCAGAATGGCGGCTGGATCAGTTACGTGATCACCACAGCCGGCCCTGAGCCCATGGAAAACCTGCAGTCGCCGATCGACTACGACCACTACCTCAGCCGCCAGTTACAGCCTGTGGCCGATGCCATCCTGCCCTTTGTCGGTGATGACTTTGCGGCGTTGACCGACCGTCAGCTGTTGCTGTTCTGAGTGCCGGCTCAAGCGCCCCCTTCAGGCGAGCGAGAAGGAGCGCAGGTTGCCGTTAGTGGCTTTGGGCTATGCTGAGTTTGGGTATCGGCCGTTTCCGAAAAGGCTGCCATCCTGGTATCGGTCACCATTGGAAACCGCCAGTTACTTTTCCCTGGCCCTCTGATGTTCGAAGTGGTTTAGGCTCCGGGTCGGATTTTTCTCCGTGATCTGTAGTCACTGTTTTATCGAGACAATAAGGAGATGCGTATGCTCGTCCGGTCACTGACCCTCGCCACCCTGCTCGCCGTCACTGGCCCTCTGTTCGCCGCCGACAGCGACGCTCCGCTGGCCAAGGAACTGGGCAAGGCACGACCATTGGTGATCATTGCCCCCAGTTCCGCCGACCCGACCTTGCGGGGGTTGAACGATGCCTTGAAAGACCCTGCCACCCAGGCTGCGTTCAAGGAGCGTGGCCTGGTGATCTACAGCGTCGCCAACATGATGGGCAAGCGGGAGGACAAGAACCTCGAGCAGCAGACCACCATGGCGCTGATACGTGAGCTCAAGCTTGGCGCCAGCAAGGGCACCAAGGTCATCCTGGTGGGTAAAGACGGTGAGCGGCACATGCTCAAGGATGACGAAACAGGTGAAAAGATCGACCCGCAGGCCATCATCAAAGCCGTCGATGAGCTGCCGGCCAGCGAAAAGGCCGTGACTGCACCGGAGCCTGTCGCTGCGGCAGCAGAGCCCAAGGCCAAGGACAGCAAACCCGCCAAACCGGCCAAGCCGGCAGCGCCGCCCAAGCCACTGGAAGACTGACGTCAGCTACGCGTATCACCCCTGGTAGGACAGCAAAGGGCTCGTGGGCTGTACGCTCCGGGCCCTTTGCATTTCATGCTGTTCGGGCCTGGACCGTGATCTGCCGTTTGATCCAGTGATCAATGCTTAGCTTCCCGGCACCTTTGAGCAGCAATGGCAGCAGTGCAACCAGGTAGATCAGGGGCAGCTTGTAGTTGCCGAACCCTAGATCGGTGATGGCGTAACCCTTCGCCAATTCTGCCAGGTCCGACCAGTGCGCAGGCCAGTGCACCGCTGCGATCGCTACGACGGTTACCACCGCCAGCCCCGCCGCCGCCAGCCGTGTGCCAAGGCCCAGTAGCAGTAGCAGCGGCAGGACCAGTTCAGCCCACATCGACAGTTGCCAGTTCAACTCCGCTGGCAGCAGGCTGAAGGGCAGTGGGAAGCTCCCCTGTATATCGCCGAACCAGTTGCTGCCGTTGAATTTCTCCAGGCCGGATTCGAAGAACTCCCAGGCCAGAAACATCCGCAATGGCAAATCAGCGCCCCAATCTGCGAGACGGTCGAGGGGAGTCAGGGTGCGAGTCAGCGTGGTCATGGTCTGTTCTCTTCTTCAGGAAAGGGCCGTGGCGTTACGACGCTTGTACAGCGCCAGCTTGGCGGTGAGCTTGAGGGCGATGGCGGTGAACATCAGGGCAAAGGCCAGCGGATACCAGCCACCCATGGGAATGCGGTTGTAGAACGACAGGCAGAACACGCCGGCCAACACCCACATGCCGGTGCTGTGCAAGGCTTTCCAGGCACGGCCGCCGAGCAGGCGCATGCTCGGCTTGAAGGAGGTAAGGGCCAGCAACAGCAGGAACAGGTAGCCGATGCTGCCTGGCAGGCTGGAGGTAGCGGTGCGGCCGGCCCAGAACAACTCGGGAAAGTGCTGGGCGTAGCGGTAGATCAGCAGGCCGTGCACGGTGTGCGAAAAGGCAAAAGCCAGCCCCAGGAAGCGCCGCTCGCGCAAAACGCGACGGCTGCTTGGGCCGGGCAGCAAGGCCACCAGCGTCGAGGCCAGGAACGTCATCAGGAACAGGGCGAAGGAACTGCGTGCGGTAGCGCGGATAGCGCTGCGCAGGCCATCGGAACCGAGCGGGTGGCTGGCCAGGACCACGGCGGTCATGAGCAGAGTAAGGCCGGCCAGGACGGTGAACAGCTTCCAGCCGGAGGGAAGGGCGATGGCTCTCATCGAAGAGGCTCCCGGTGTGTCAAAGTGTGACCGGGAGTGTGGCGGTACGGCGTATCTGCAGTGTGTCGGCGCAGGCTGTATTGTGTATCGGAATGTAGTGACAGGTGGTGTAGGCCAATTTCACCCGTGCAGGCGCGGCGCGCAGCACCGCGTCAAGGACGGCAGCGTTTCACTTCAGCTCGATTTGTGCGCACAGGCCTCCGCCCTGGCGATTGCTGAGGACCAATTGCCCGCCCATGGCCTGCATCAGTTGGTGGGCGATTGCCAGGCCCAGGCCGGTGCCCCCGGTACTGCGGTTGCGCGAGCTTTCCACCCGATAGAAGGGTTTGAGCACTTCGCCGAGCTCTTGCTGGGGGATGCCAGGGCCTTCGTCCAGCACGCGTATCACGATACGTCCCTGCTCACGGCTGACCTCCAGTTGCGCCTTGCCGGCGAACTTCAGGGCATTGTCCAGCAGGTTGACCAACACCCTGCGCAGCGCATGCGGGCGCGTTTCCAGCAAACTGCCGGTACTGCCGTGGCGCTCGACCTGCGCGCCGCTGTCCTGGTAATCGAACACCACGCTGTCGAGGAACGCGTCGAGGTTGATGCGGCAGGGCGGCTCGGTGTTGATATCCATGCTGCGGGCATAGGCTACGCCTTCGCGGACCAAGTGCTCCATGGCATCCAGGTCATGCCACAACTTGTCCTTCTCGACTCCCTCGTCCATTACCTCGACCCGGAGTTTCATACGCGTGATCGGGGTTTGCAGGTCATGGGAAATCGCTGCCAGCAACTGCATGCGTTCCTTGAGGTAGGCAGCGATGCGCGCCTGCAAGGCGTTGAAGGCGACGGCGGCGAATTTCACTTCGCGCGGGCCGCTTTCGTCCAGCAACATGCCGGGCTTGTCCGGGTCGAGGTCGTCAAGCGCCTTGACCAGGCGTGTCAGCGGGCCGATGGCCAGGCGCACGGCCAGCCAGGTACAGAACAGCAGCACGGCAAGCTGAATGAGCAGCACCAGCGGCAGCCAAGTGGCGATCGGCACGGGGGCCGGGGTGACATCGATGGTCAGCGGGGCGCCGTCAGCCAGACGCAGGTGGGCCTGGAAGTGTGCGTTCGGGCCAGGTATCTCCTGGAAGGTCAGGCGATACTGGCTACCGATGGCCTTGACGATCGAGTCGGCGGCCATGGGCGGGTCGTCGCTTGGCATCGCCGCACCCGTTACGCCAGCGTCAAGCCGATAGCGGTAGGTGCGCCGCTCCAGGCGGGGCAGCCAGGCCGGGCGTTCAGCGGCGGGCAGGCGGTCGAGGATGGCCACCGAAGTGGCGACGTCCTGTTCCAGATTGCTGAGCATCATCGAGCGGCTGCTGATATAGCGCTCATAGGCCTGCAGGCTGAACGACAGCCCGTAGGCCAGCACCAGCCCGGTGATGAAGATCAGTGCCAGGCGCGAGGCGAGGGTGCGCGGCCACTTCATGATGGCGACTCGAGCAGTTGCACTGGCAGCGAGAACACATAACCTTCGCTGCGCACCGTCTTGATGCAGCTGGGCTCGCGCGCGTCGTCGCCCAAGCGCTGGCGCAGGCGGCTGACCAGCAGGTCAATGGAACGATCGAAGATATCGGCCTCGCGGCCCTGGGTCAGGTTGAGCAACTGTTCGCGGCTGAGCACCCGTTGTGGGTGGTCGAGGAACACGCGCAACAGGCGGTATTCGGCGCCACTGAGGGCCACCAGCGTGCCTTCGCTGTCGAGCAGGTGGCGCGCGGTGGTATCCAGACGCCACTGGCCGAAACGGATCAGGCGGCCGCTTTCGCTGATGGTCAGGTTGGGCGGCAGCATGCGTGTGCGGCGCAGCACGGCATTGATGCGAGCCAGCAGTTCACGGGCTGAGAATGGCTTGGTCAGGTAGTCATCGGCGCCCATCTCCAGGCCGATG
Source organism: Pseudomonas sp. BNK-30 (assembly GCF_047456185.1). Lineage (NCBI taxonomy): Bacteria > Pseudomonadati > Pseudomonadota > Gammaproteobacteria > Pseudomonadales > Pseudomonadaceae > Pseudomonas > Pseudomonas sp. BNK-30. The sequence continues at coordinate 2,670,224 of NZ_CP179904.1, read as the reverse complement.
ATGCGGTCGGTCTCGTCGTTGCGCGCGGTCAGCATCAGCACAGGCGTATTGCGGTGCTTGCCGGCGCGCAGTTCGCGGCACAGCAGCAGGCCGTCATCGCCCGGCATCATGATGTCGAGGACGATCAGGTCGACGCTGTTGGCTTCGAGGAAGGCGCGCATCTGCCGGCCGTCGGCGACGATGCTGGTGCGCAGGCCGTTCTTCTTCAGGTAATTGCCGACCAGTTCGCGGATTTCGCGGTCGTCGTCGACGATCAGGATGTGATCGACATGTTCCATCGGTGGGGTCCTGTGCAAGGGGAATGGGCGCAGTGTACCGAGCAGGTATGAGCTTGCCTGCAGAGGTTTGTATTGCAGTGTATCTGGTGGCGCATCAGATACAGCAGGAGGCAGGGCGCAGGGTCAGGCGACACATGCCCGATACCTGGCGAGCGTGAAATGGCTCTCACCGGGGAACACAACTCCCCACCCTCAGAAGATCCACAGGAGAGATGCCATGAACATGAAAACCCTCGCCAGCGCCAGCCTGTTCGCCGTGCTCAGCCTCGGCACCCTGGCTGCCCAGGCATCCACGCAGCCGATGGAGGATGCCAGCGTCATGCAATACCGCTACGGCGACCGGCTGGATATACAGAAAGTGCTGTCGGTGAAGGATGATCAAAGCGATGCCTGTGGCCTGGTCAACACCCGTATGGATTACATCAACTCCCAAGGCCAGCGCCAGAGTGTGCAGTACCGCACCTATGCCACGAGCGGTTGCCATGACAACTGAGCGCCGCTCGTTGTTGAAAGTGGGCGGCGTCGCCTTGGCGCTCTTGGGCCTGGGCCTTGCCGGCCACCTGGCAGCCCGCGACAGTTACGGCGCGATGCCATCGCTGTCCGGGGCCAGTGAGTGGATCAACTCGCCAGCGCTGGATACCAAGGGGCTAAAGGGCAAGGTAGTGCTGGTGGACTTCTGGACGTGGGACTGCATCAACTGCCAGCGCAGCCTGCCGCACGTCAACGACTGGGCCCGGCGGTACGCCGATCAGGGGCTGGTGGTGGTGGGCGTGCACACGCCGGAGTACGACTACGAGCATGATGTCAGCCAGTTGAAACGCAAGGTGGCCAGCCTGGGGATCGCTTACCCGGTGGCGGCGGACAACGATTATCGGGTGTGGAATGCCTGGGGTAATCAGTTCTGGCCTGCGCATTACTTTGTCGATCGCCAGGGCCAAGTGCGGCATGTGCACTTTGGTGAAGGTGACTACGACGGGCAGGAGAAGGTGATAAAGGCGTTGCTGGATGAAAAAGGCTGAGGTGTTTACCGTTCCTTTCGCGAGTAAACCCGCGAAAGGAACGGCACGGGCTCAACCGAAGCTGGCGAAATGTGCCTGCATGCGCTCGGCATTGGCCTGGCGGCCACTGAACAGTTCGAACGCTTTCACCGCCTGGAACACAGCCATGTTGCTGCCATCCAGGGTCCGGCAGCCCAGTGCCCGTGCGGCGCGCAGCAGCTCGGTTTCCAGCGGGAAATAGATGATCTCCGCCACCCACAGCCGGGCATGCAGCAGCTCGACCGGCAGCGGTGTGCCCGGCAGTTTGGCCATGCCGACCGGCGTGGTGTTGACCAGCCCGTCCGCTTCGGCAATCTCAGCCGCGAGGTCCGTGCCCACAATGGCTCTGCCTGCGCCGAAATGGCCGTTGAGGTTGTCGACCAGCGCCTGGGCACGCGCTGCATCGACTTCGAACAGCACCAGCCGCTCGACCCCTTCGCCCAGTAATGCATGGGCCACTGCCGAGCCAGCACCGCCGGCACCCATCTGCACCACCTGCCGGCGCGCGACGTCGGGCAGGCCGCGGCGCAAGCCCTCGGCGAAGCCCAGGCAGTCGGTGTTATGGCCTACACGCTTGCCGTCCTTGAGGACCACGGTGTTGACCGCACCGATACCCCTGGCCTCATCGGACAGCTCGTCGAGCAGCGGCAGGATCGCCTGCTTGAACGGGTAGGTGATATTGAGCCCGGTGAAGCCTGTGTGCTGGGCCGCTTCGAGCAATTGCGCCAAGGCGCTGTCTTCCAGTTGCAACTGGTCGGCGTCTATCAGGCGGTAGAGGTAGCGTAAGTCCTGCGCATCGCCTTCATGTTCATGCAGGGCAGGGGTGCGCGACAGTTGAATACCACGGCCGATCAGGCCGGCAAGGATGGCCGGCTGAGTCATGCTGCCTGCTCCTGGAGCATTTCGGCGAAGTGCGCCAGAGCCATGCGGTAGCCGTGGCTGCCCAGGCCGCAGATCACACCAACCGCGATCGACGAGACGAACGACAGGTGGCGGAACGGCTCGCGCTTGTGCACGTTGGAGAGGTGCACTTCGATCACTGGCACCTCGCTGGCGACCAGCGCGTCGCGGATGGCCACCGAGGTGTGGGTCCAGGCACCGGGGTTGATCACGATACCGGCGCAGCGACCACGGGCAGCGTGGATCCAGTCGATCAGATCGCCTTCGTGATTGGTCTGGCGGAATTCGATTTCCAGGCCGTGGGCCTGCGCGGTGTCTGCGCAGCTCTGAGCCAGGTCAGCAAGGGTTTCACGGCCGTACTGGGCAGGCTCGCGGGTACCCAGCATGTTCAAGTTGGGGCCGTTGAGCACGAGGATAAGGGGCTTCATGGCGGGCATCACTTTGTTGTTGTTGAATGCCCGTATGTTTGTACCACCTGGTTAGTTTCGTCAATTGGGTTGGCTGTCGCATCGTGGAAAGTGGGCGATTATCGGACCCGGAGTATCGCGTTCTCAACGCGGGTATGCCCTTTGAAGCGCCTTTTGTTGCGAAAGGGCTGCAATGCAGCCCCACTCTCAAACGGTGCTGGCGGCCGCGCGACCCACTTCATCCCCGGCTGTTTCTTCATGCAACGATATTCGCGAGGTTTCTGGCAGCGCCAGCCCACCCACCAGCGCCACCAGCGCGATGACCACCAGGTAGAACGCTGGCGCCAGGCTGCTGCCGGTCTGTCCGATCAGCCAGGTCGCCACCAGCGGTGCGGTGCCGCCAAACAGCGTATAGGCCACGTTGTAGGTAATCGCCGATGCGGTGTAGCGCGTACGGGTCGGGAAACTCTCCGAGAGCAACGCGGCGGTCACCACACCACTGCAAAGTGCGCCTACCGCCAACAGGATGACCCCCACCAGCGCAGCCGTCACCGACCCGGAACTTGCCAGCCAATAAGCCGGGAATACACAGACCATTACCCACAGGCAGGTGAAACCAATGGTCTTGCGCCGCCCGACCCGGTCCGAGAACGCGCCGGCCAGCGGACAACCGATGGCGGCGAACACCAGCGCTACCGTTGTCACCAACAGCGACTGGGCGCGTGTCAGGTTGCCGACCATTTGCAGGTAGGTGGCGAAGTAGGTAGTGAACATGTAGAACGACAACGCTGTAAGCGAGATGAAGGCACCCAGATTGCGGATGGCCCGGCCGTGGTTACGCAACGTGTCCTTGAGCGGCGAATGCTCATGGGTCTTGCCTTGAGCGATGGCCTCGCGAAATGCCGGGGTTTCCTCCATGCGCCAGCGCAGGTAAAGGCCCACCAGGCCCAGCGGCGCCGCCACCAGGAACGGTATGCGCCAGCCCCAGGCCGCCATCGCTTCGGCCGACAGGCTTGCCTCAAGGCCGTAGGCGATCACCGCCGCACAGGCGAAGGCAGAGAAGGTCGACACGGGCACGAAGCTGCCATAGAAGGCCCGCTTGTTTTGCGGTGCGTGCTCCATCAGGTACGCACAGGCACCTGCATACTCACCGCCTGCGGAGAACCCCTGCAGGCAGCGCGCAAGGGTCAGTAGCGCGGGGGCGGCAAGGCCGATGCTGGCGTAGGTCGGCAGCAGGCCGATCAGTGTGGTGGAGCCGGCCATCAGCAGGATGGTCAGTGACAGGATGCGTTTGCGTCCCAGCCGGTCACCCAGCGCCCCGAACACGATCCCGCCCAGTGGCCGCAAGGCGAAGGCCACGGCGAAAACGGCAAAGGTCTTCAGCAAGGCCACGCTGGCATCGCCGCTGGCGAAGAACTGGCTGGCGATGATCGTTGCGAGAAAGCCGTAGACGGCAAAGTCGAACCATTCGACGAAGTTGCCGATGGCCGAGGCGGCGATGACCCGGCGCAGAGTGGCGGGGGATACCTCGTGAGATGCGGACATAGGGAAACGCTCCGGTTTCAAAGGCAGCCTGGCGGATTAGCGAAGCGGTCTGGCCGCTTCGTCGTTGTTGTTGCAGGCAGTAAACCGGCGCGGGCGCGAGGGCGCTTCTTCGAGGGCGACGCCCAGATATCTGTTTTGACCGCGTGCGCCCATTCGTGGCCAAGCCGCGGTCAGCCCGGCAATGAGTGGGTGTTATACCGAAAACACCACCCCGGTACGCGAAGCCGCGTTGCGAATATGCTCCTGCATCGCCTTCTGCGCCGCCGCCTGTGAACGGCGAGCCAGGGCGCGCAGGATCTTGCGGTGCTCCTGCCAGGTTTCCATCGCCCGTTCCGGGCGGATGAAGGGCAGCTTCTGGCTTTCCAGGAAAATCTCCTGGCTGGCGGTGATCGCCTGCAGCATGGCGTGGTTGCCGCAGGCTTGCAGCAACTGCTGGTGAAAGGCGAAATCCAGCCGTGCGGCGGCTTCGAAGCGGCCCGCGCGCAATTCCTGATGCATCGCCTCTACATTGACTTCCAGGCGATCGATGTCGTCCGCAGTCAGTGCCAGTGCCGCCTGCCCGGCAGCGAAACCTTCCAAGGCGTAACGCAGCTGGAAGGTGTCGCTTGCAGAGACCTGTTCGGCATACGGCCAGGCAAATGCCGAAGGCGCTGGCGCCTGCACGAACACACCCTTGCCCGGCTGCACGCTCACCAACCCCAGAGCGCTGAGGGAGGACAGCGCTTCTCGCAGAGAGGCCCTGCTGACCCCCAACTGCTCGGCAAGGTCGCGCTGCGAGGGCAGGGCATCGCCGGGCTGATAGCCGCCGTCTTCGATCAATTTGCGGATGCCTTGCAGGGCCTGTTCGGGGACGGCGCGGGGTAGGGTGTCGAGCATGCTGTTCAGACCGGTCGGAGGGCGATGACCTTGGCTTTTTACGGCCATTGTCAGGCGCTTGCAAGCATTGCTCCGCGCTGATGCAGGCAAATGCGGCCTTGCACAAAAGCGGGGCGTGACGGCGGCGGGGTAAGCGGGCAGGCAAGCAACTGTTCAGACCAGTAAGACCGTTCAGCTCAGGGCTTGCGCACGTCAAGCCGGTGCCAGCACGGACGTTGGCATGGCCCGTGCACTGGCCAGCCAGCACTCTTTTCCCTGGTTACCTGCGAGGCCACACCATGAAGACATTCCGCACCTTGTTCCTGGCCAGCCTGTTCTGCAGCAGCGCCCTTGTGCTGCCAACCGCCCAGGCTGATGCCCTGGCCGACATCAGCGCCCGTGGCGTGCTCAAGGTGGCAGTGCCCCAGGACTTCCCGCCTTTCGGCTCGGTCGGGCCAGACCTCAAACCCCGTGGCCTGGACATCGACACTGCACAACTGCTGGCAGACAAGCTGGGTGTGAAGCTGGCCCTGACCCCGGTAAACAGCACCAACCGCATACCGTTCCTCACCACAGGCAAGGTCGACCTGGTGATTTCCAGCCTCGGCAAGAACCCGGAGCGTGCGGCAGTGATCGATTTCTCCCGGCCCTATGCGCCGTTCTACCTGGCCGTATTCGGCCCGGCCGAGGTGGACATCGCGGGCATCGACGCCGTCGCTGGCAAGACCATCAGCGTCACCCGCGGCTCGATCGAGGACATGGAACTGAGCGCCGTAGCGCCAAAGGGGGCGGTGATCAAGCGCTTTGAAGACAACAACTCGACCATCGCCGCCTACCTCTCTGGCCAGGTCGAACTGATCGCCAGCGGTAGCGTGGTAATGGCCGCCATTGCCCAGAAGAACCCGGCCAAGGTGCCGGTGGTCAAGGTCAAGCTCAAGGACTCGCCGGTTTATGTGGGCCTGGCCAAGAACGAGCCGGCGCTGCTGGACAAAGTCAATGCCACGCTCGAAGCCGCCAAGGCCGACGGCAGCCTCAACCGCAATGCCGAAAAATGGCTGAAGCAGCCGCTGCCGGCCGACCTCTGAGCTGTACCCGGAGTTTGCCACCATGGCCTATGAATTCGACTTCGCCCCCGTGCTGGCCCAGGCCCCCCTGTTGCTCAAGGGCGCCTGGTTCACCCTGCAGCTGACGGTGGTCGGCACCTTGCTGGGCGTGGCCATCGGCGTGCTCGGCGCGGGGGTTCGCGCCTGGCGTGTGCGCCCCTTCGACATGCTGTTTGGCCTGTACGTGGAACTGATCCGTAACACGCCCTTCATCGTCCAGCTGTTCTTCATCTTCTTCGGCCTGCCGGCGCTGGGCATTCGCCTGACCGAGTGGCAGGCGGCGGTGCTGGCGATGGTGATCAACCTGGGTGCCTACTCCACCGAGATCATCAGGGCGGGCATCCAGGCCATTCCCAAAGGCCAGCTGGAAGCGGCAGCAGCCTTGGCCATGAGCCGCTTCGAGGCGTTTCGCCATGTGGTGTTGCAGCCTGCCCTGGCCAAGGTATGGCCGGCACTGACGAGCCAGATCGTGATCGTCATGCTCGGCTCGGCGGTGTGTTCGCAAATCGCCACCGAGGAGCTGTCGTTCGCCGCCAACTTCATCCAGTCGCGCAATTTCCGTGCATTTGAAACCTACCTGCTGACCACCGTGCTGTACCTGATCATGGCCATCGCCTTGCGCCAGTTGCTGGCATGGGTTGGGCAACGTCTGCTGATGGGGAGACGCTGAATGGACTTCACCTTCTGGGACATCCTGCGCAACCTGCTGATCGGCCTGCAATGGACCTTGCTGTTGTCGCTGGTGGCCTTCTTCTTCGGTGGCCTGGCCGGGCTGCTGGTGCTGGTCGCACGCATTTCTCAATGGCCGTGGCTGCGTGGCCTGGCGCGGGGCTACATCGAGCTGTTTCAGGGCACGCCATTGCTGATGCAACTGTTCATGGTGTTTTTCGGCATTGCCTTGTTCGGCCTGGATGTGTCTGCCTGGATGGCGGCTGCCATCGCCCTGACCCTGTTCACCAGTGCGTTTCTCGCAGAGATCTGGCGCGGCTGCGTCGAGTCCATTCCAAACGGCCAGTGGGAAGCGTCCGGCAGCCTGGCGCTGAGCCGCATGGAGCAGCTGCGCCACGTGATCCTGCCACAGGCGTTGCGCATTGCCGTGGCACCGACCGTGGGCTTTTCGGTGCAGGTGGTCAAAGGCACGGCGGTCACCTCGATCATCGGTTTCACCGAGTTGACCAAGACCGGCGGCATGCTGGCCAACGCCACCTTCGAGCCGTTCATGGTCTACGGCCTGGTTGCGCTGGGCTATTTCATCCTCTGTTACCCGCTCTCGCTGAGCGCCCGTTATCTGGAAAGGAGGCTGCATGCCCCTGCTTAGAGTGTCCGCGCTGCACAAATACTACGGCGACAACCATGTACTCAAAGGCGTTGACCTGAGCATCGAAGAGGGCGAGGTGGTAGCGATCATCGGCCGCAGCGGTTCGGGCAAAAGTACCTTGTTGCGCACGCTCAATGGCCTTGAGTCGATCAGCGATGGCGTGATCGAAGTGGACGGTGAATACCTCGATGCCGGCCGCGCCGACTTGCGCGCGCTGCGCCAGAAAGTGGGCATGGTGTTCCAGCAGTTCAACCTGTTCCCACACCTGAGCGTGGGCGAGAACGTGATGCTCGCGCCCCAGGTGGTGAAGAAGGCCAGCAGGGCCCAGGCGCGGAAACTGGCTGAACAGATGCTGGCGCGGGTGGGCCTGGCGGAAAAGTTCGATGCCTACCCCGACCGGCTTTCCGGTGGCCAGCAACAGCGGGTGGCGATCGCGAGGGCGCTGGCCATGTCGCCCAAGGTGCTGCTGTGCGACGAGATCACCTCGGCGCTCGACCCCGAACTGGTCAACGAGGTGTTGGGCGTGGTGCGCCAGCTGGCCAGTGAAGGCATGACCCTGATCATGGTCACCCATGAAATGCGCTTTGCCCGCGAAGTGGGCGATAAACTGGTGTTCATGCACCATGGCAAGGTGCATGAAGTGGGTAACCCGCGTGAGGTGTTTGCTGCACCGAAAACGGCCGAACTGGCCAATTTCATAGGCTCAGTGGTATCGGCCTGAGCCTTTCTCGGTCGGTGCAGCTCAGGCAGCCCGCTCCAGCGCATCGAGCAGGTCGACGAACTCCATCGCCAGTTTGTGCCGTGGCGCCAAGTGTACCAGCGGTACCGACGCCAGGTGCGACTCTCGCATCTTGATCGAGCTGCTCAAGTACACCGGCAGCACGGGCATGCCCTCGCTGCGCAGTTGGTCAACCAACGTCTTGTGCAACGCGGTGCGGCCGGCGAACTGGTTGACCACGACGCCTTCCACTTGCAGCGCCGGGTTGTGGTCCAGGCGCAGCTCCTCGACCTCGGCCATGACACTGTGCAGCGCCTGGCGCGAGAAGCTGTCGCAGTCGAACGGGATCAACAGGCGCTCAGCCGCCACCAAGGCGCTGAAGGTATAGAAGTTGAGCGCAGGTGGGGTGTCGATGTAGATCCGTTCGTAGTCCTCGTCCAGCTCCAGCAACAGCTTGCGCAGCTTGTTGATCTTGAACTTGCTCTCAAGCTTGCTCTGCAAGTCGCTGAGGTCGGGGCTGGCGGTCACCATGTGCAGGTTGCGGTAGCGGGTTTCGGTGATGGCCACCCGGTGCTTCTTGCCAGCAGCGGTGACGGGCGACAGCGTCTGGCGAAAAAAGTCGGCGATGCCGGCGGGGATGGCGTCGTTGGTGAGGCCAGTGAGGTAGTAGGTGGCGTTGGCCTGTGGGTCGAGGTCGACCAGCAACGTGCGATAACCCTCCGCGGCACTGGCGGCGGCAAGGTTGCAGGCGATGCTTGACTTGCCCACGCCACCTTTCTGATTGAAAACCACACGACGCATGAGACGCTCATCCATGAAGAAGGGAAATGTCAGGTTGGGGTCAATCCTATGACCAATACACGACAGTTTTATGACAATACTTGTTACATCTTTCCTTCAGTGCCCGCCAGCTTCGCTGCACACCTGATTTCGCCCTCCGCGCTTGGCCCGGTACAACGCGCTATCCGCCTGGCTGAGCGCTGCACCCGGCTCGCGATCCTGCTTGGCGTGCCAATGCGCCACCCCCAGTGAGATGGTCACAGCGCCTACCGGTTCTATCGCGGTGTCCTGCACCATCACGCGCAGTCGCTGCGCCACCGTTGTCGCGACTACCAGGCCGGCCCCCGGCAGCAGCATCAGGAACTCCTCCCCACCGGTCCGGCACAGTAGGTCACCTTCACGGCAACAGCCGCGCATGATTGCGGCCAGGCGCTGTAGTACCTGGTCCCCGACATCATGCCCATGCCCATCGTTGATCCGTTTGAAGTGGTCGATATCCAGCACGATGACCGAAAACGCGCGGCCTTCGGCCTCCAGCAGCGACAGCTTGAACTCCAGGCTGCGGCGGTTGCCCAGGCCGGTCAGCGGATCGGTCTGGGCATCGCGGTTGAGCCGGCCGATGCGCTCTTGCAAGAGGTTCAGGCCGAACAGCATGGCCCGCTTTAGTTCCGCAGCCTCGAAGTACCAGGCATGTACCCTGTGCAGCCGTTCGGCGTTGCCGGTGCGGTCCATGGTGCGGGCGCCGGCGGCCAGTTGCCAAAGTGGCCTGGCGATGGTCAACGCCAGCCACCACAGCAGCAGGCTGCCCACCAGTGCCAGGGGGGCCGAGATGCCCATGACAGTGAGAATCAGATGACTCAACGGCGCCACCGTTTGCGCCAGCGGTTGTTGCGCCACCACGCCCCAACCGGTACTGGGCACTGTGGCGAAGCCCGCCAGCATGGCTACCCCTTGGCTATTGATGACCTGCCGCGTGCCGTGCTGCAGTTCGGTCAGCTGGTCGATCAGGGTATTGCCTTCGACCACGCTGCCTACCCGTTCGGCATTGGGGTGATAGAGCAGGCGGCGGTTGCGATCGACCACATAGAGGTAGGAGCCGTCCTTGTAGAAATGCTCGCCCAGCAGGCTGTTGAGTATGTTGCGTTCGCGCAGGTACAGGCTGCCGCCGACATAGCCCAGGTAGCGGCCGTTGGCATCGAAGATCGGCTGCGACAGCGCCACCACCAGGTTGTTGGCCGCCGACAGGTAGGGCGTCGACACCAGGGGCCGGCGCTCGCGCAATGCCTCTTCAGTACCGGGCGTCTGTACCTTGCGGCCAAGGTAATGGCGCAGCGCAGCGGGTGAAATCGCCCTCACGATACCTTCGGCATCGACCACGAAGGTGGAGTTGAAGGCCATGCTCTGGCGCAGCAACCGTGTGGTTTCTGCTTCCAGCGCAGCGCCGTCGGCCAGTTGCCGCCCCTGCACACTGGCGCTGAATGACAGCTGTTGCAAGGCAGTGGCGATGAAGGTTTCGGTGATTGCCGCCAGCTTCGCCGCATATACCCGGTTGGCCTCCAGGGCGTTATCGATCAGCAACTGGCGCTGCACCCGGTAGCTGGCGAAGTAGCTGGCACAGAGCATCACCAGGGCTGTGAGTGTGCAAAGGCTGAGGATCAGCGTGCGCAAGTCCAGGCGCAGTCCATGCTTGGCGTGTGGCAATCCAGACCTCACTGACGCAAAAGAAATAACCTTACTCGTTATGGGCTTGCACCGCTACGGGAGGGATGTGGGGCTGTCGCAATCGTTCAGGAACCGGCGTTTTCCAATGCGTCCAGCTCGTCCTGCACCCGTTGCAGGCGCTGCGCTGCGAGTGCCTGGGCCTTTTCATCGCGTGCTGTCTCGCGCATCAGCCGGGTAAGTTTCGCGCTCAGTTGCTGGCCGTCCTCGGTCTGCTCCAAGGCCTTGGCCTTTGCCGGGTCCCGAGTCACCTCGACGATAGTGGCGAACTCGGCGTCACTGAAGTTCTTTTCGCTGTAGAGCTTGAACAGGTCCTGGCGCTGATCCTCGACCGTGAGGTGCTTGCGCAGCACGCTGCGGATTGTTTCTTCGTCGAGTTGCGGGTGGCTGCGGGTCAGCAGCAACGCCATGCGGTCGATGTTGTGCTCATAGGCCTCCTGCAAGGGCAGGCTGGCCACGATCTGCTCTTCTCGAGTCGGTTTCTGGTCGCAGGCGGTGAGGGCAGCGGCGAACAGCAGGGGCAGCAACAACTTGCAGAGGCGGGGCATGGGCTGGCCTTGGGCGCGTTTCAGGCCGGGGATTATAGCGAGGTCGGGCCGACCATGCATTGCGCCGTCCGATGCTGTAGGGTAGAAACACGTTCCCCAGGCCATCGCTTCAACCCCATGCCCGACTGGACCTTGCAATCACCCGGCCGTGACGCCATCGATGAAGTCGTTGCCTTCGTCGACAGTGCCCGACGCGAGCTGTTCCCCATGCTCGCCCATTCGCCTTTGCCCAAAGACCTGGCCCATTTCGAGGCGACTTACCTGGATGGCGACGGGCACTTTCTGGAAGCCCGTGATCGTGGCACGTTGATCGCAGTCATTGGCTACCTGCCCTATGACCATCGCTTCCACCAGCTCGACTACCACGGCAAACGCGTCGTCGAAATCGTGCGCCTGTTCGTGCTCCCCGAATACCGGCGCAACGGCCTGGCCGCGGCATTGTTCCAGGCCTTGCGTGAGCACGCCGTCGAGGCAGGCGTTGAGTGTCTGTACCTGCACACCCATCCGTTTCTGGCAGGGGCGATCCGGTTCTGGGAGCGGCAGGGCTTCACGGTGATCAACGTAGAGGATGACCCGGTGTGGCGGACTACGCACATGGAGCAGTACCAGGTCATTTAGGAACTTTCCTGCTTTGCAGTGACGAGGGTGGATACCCGCAACGCCAAGGGCCTCATCAAACCGGCGCACAAGGAGGATGAAACCACTCAGAGCCCGCCCGACAACGGCCACTCCACGGCCAGGCGGATCTGGTTGCCGTCCAGTTCCGCCTGCGCCGTATCCCCGCGGTGCACATTGTGCCTCAGTGAAAACGCCGTGCCCTTGGCCTTGCCACTCTGTACCACATACCGCGCCTCAAGGTCCCTCTCCCAGTGTTTGCCACCCTTGCCATAGCCCAGGTACGCATACCCGCCGTTGGGGTCCACGTGCGTGCCATCGATATCGAACCCGCGCACATACAGCGCCGTCAGGTTCAACCCCGGCACCCCATAAGCGCCCATGTTCAGGTCATAGCGCGCTTGCCAGGACTTTTCGTTGGGTGCGTTGAAGTCAGACATCTGCACGGCGTTGGCAATATAGATTGCACCGCGGGTCACGTAGTCGAACGGCGTGTTGCCATCCACCTGCTGCCAGCCCAGGCTGAAAGCATGGGGGCCTTGGCTATAGCGCGAGACCAGGCTCCAGGTGGTGTTGTCGATGCGCCCGGACAGCGCTTTGCCGGTGTCGGTGGTGCGGTACAGGTTGAGGTCCAGGCTCAGGCTGCGCCGGTCATCCAGTGCATGGGTGAGGGTGCTGCCCAGGTAGTGCTGGTTCCAGGTGTCTTCATAGCGGGAGGTGTACAGGCTGGCGCTCAAGGCAGCGCTGGGGTTCCACACCGCACCGGCGAGGTCGAAGCTGTTGCCCTGGCGGGCGTTGGAGTAGTTCACCACGAAGCCCTGGTCATGGCTTGAAGCATTGCGGTCGGTGCTTTCGTTGAAGTGCCCGGCAACCAGCTTGACCTTGTCGATTTCATTGCTGGTGAGGAAAAAACCGGTGGCGGTTTCGGGTAGCAAACGGCTGTCGGAAGAGCTGAATACCGGCGTTTTCACTCGCTGCTCACCATAGGAAAGCACTGTGTCGGACAGGCGAAGCTTCAGAGCGGCACCGCCGCGGCTGTATTCGTTTTTAGGGTGGCCATCGTTGTCCACACCGAGTAGGCGAGCCTTGCCGGTTCGACCTCCACCGCTGTCGAGTTGTACGCCAAGGTAGGCATGGGCATCGACGCCAACACCGATCAGGCCCTGGGTAAAACCGGACTGGAATGTACCCATCAAACCGTAGGCCCATTCCTCGGCCAGGCCATTGCGTTCACTGCGGGGTTTGTAGGCATTGCGGGCGGCACTGTTGCGCCCGCCATGCTTGTAGTCACGCTGGTCGTAGACCGTGCGGTTGAGGATGCTCCAGCTGCTGTCTTCGACCAAGCCGTTGCTCTGCGACTGTGCGGATTCAGCCAGCGCCAAGGGCGCCAGGCCCAGCAGTGGCAGGGCCAGAAGCAAACGGTTCATTGGCCGGCCTCCAACTGCTGCAGTTGGGCTGCCAGGCGCGTACGTGCCCGCGCAGGCAAATCCGCTGGCAATTCGGTCAAGCCGGTATCGCCCACCTGGATCAGCATCACCATACCCATGGCCAGGTGTGGGATGCACTGGACGCCGTACACCCCTGGCACCGTAAAGGTCTGCTCGAAGGGCTGGTTCAGCTTGCTCTTGAAAGCCTCGGCGCCTACCGGCAGCAACCTGGGCAGGCTGGCCGCGTTGTGGCCGCTCTGGGTCGGCACGAAACGTACCGTATCACCCGGTGCGATACGCAGGTGGTCGGGCTCGTAGACCATGGCACCGGCCGCGCCGCGGGTGAGCATCTTCACTTCGTGCACGTCGGCCAGCGCAGCGTGAGGTAGCAGAGCGTTGGCGAGCAGCAGGACGGTAGTGCGCAACAGCATGCGGGAGCTTCCTGGTTCAGGGGGCGCGAAAGCGCAGGATGCGCGCGCCGTCGAAGGGGTCGGTGAGGTAGTGGGCATGTACGCCGAAGGTGCTCAGCAAACGCTCGGGGGTCAGTACCTCCAGCGGCTTGCCGAGGGCCACCAGACGGCCGTGTTCGAGCACCGCCACGCGGTCGCAGGTCAGCGCCTGGTTCAGGTCGTGCAGGGCCACCAGGGTGGTTACCGGCAGCGCCTGTACCTGTTGCAATAGGCTCAGCTGGTGCTGGATGTCGAGGTGGTTGGTCGGCTCATCGAGCAGCAATACCTGCGGGCGCTGGGCAAGAGCGCGGGCAATGTGTACGCGCTGGCGTTCGCCACCGGACAGCGAGCTCCAGATGCGCGTGCGCAGGTGCGAGGCATCGAGGTCGGCCAGGGCCTGCTCGACGACCGCGCGATCCTCCTGGGAAAACGGCGCCAGGGCGGACAACCAAGGGGTACGCCCTAGCGCCACGGCGTCGAACACGCTGATGGCGTCGAGGGTGTCGGCCTGTTGCTCGACCAGCGCCAGGGCCTGGGCGATGCGCCTGCGCGGCAGGCGCGCAAGCGGCTCGCCGAGCAATTGCACGCTGCCGCTATGCGGCGTGCGCAGCCCGGCCAGCAGTTTGAGCAGGGAGGATTTGCCGGAGCCATTCGGGCCAACGATACCAAGGGTTTCACCTGCGGCGATCGTCAGGTTGATATCGCGCAGCACGGGGGTGCCCGACAGTTGCAAACCCAAGCCCTGGCAGGCGAGCGGGGCGACCTTTGGGGGTGTCATGGCCGTCATGCGCGCCCCCTGCGGCTGACCAGGATCAACGCAAACACAGGTGCGCCGATCAGCGCTGTGACCACGCCCACTGGAATCACCTGGCCGGGGATCAGCGTGCGTGAAAGCATGTCCGCAGCGATCAGGAACAGCGCACCGCCCAGGGCGCTGGCCGGCAGCAGGCGGCTGTGGCCTGGGCCGAGCATCAGGCGCAGGGCATGCGGGATGACCAGCCCGACAAAACCGATGGCGCCGACGATGGACACCATCACCGCCGTCACCAGCGCCGCGCAACTGATCAGCAGCAACTGGCTGCGCCGCACTGCAATGCCCAGCGACGCCGCCGAATCGGTACCGAAGGTGAAAGCGTCCAGTGTGCGCCGGTGCCACAGGCACACCACCAGCCCGAACAGCGCCACCGGCAGCGCCAGCCATACTGACGGCCAGCGCACGCCACTGAGGTTGCCCAGCAGCCAGAACAGGATGCCGCGAGCCTGTTCGGCCGTGGCCGATTTGGTGATCAGAAACGCCGTCAGGGCGTTGAACAGTTGCGAGCCGGCAATCCCTGCCAGGATCACTTGGGCGTTGTTGCTGCTCGGGCCGGCTGCGCGGGCCAGCACCAGGACCAGGGCGAAGGCCGCGACGGCGCCGACAAAGGCGCCGCCCGACATGCTCAGGGCAACACTGCCCAGGCCCAGCAGGCCTACCAGCACGGCGCCGGTCGAAGCCCCGGCCGACAGGCCCAGCAAATAGGGTTCGGCCAGCGGGTTGCGCAGCAGCGCCTGCAGGATCACCCCACAGGTCGCCAGCCCTGCGCCACAGGCTGCGGCGACCAGCGTGCGGGTCAGGCGGTAGTTCCAGACGATACCGGCGTCGATCGGGTCGACCGGGTAACCGGCCTGCCACAGGTGGTTGGCCAGTACCTGGTACACCACGCTGGGTGACACGGTGGTCTCGCCAATGGCGGTGCCGGCAAGCAGCGCGCCGAGCAGGGCAACCAGGGCCAGGGCGCAGCAGGGCAGCTTACGGTTCATCACGGCGCCGCTTTACCGCTGGCGAAGGCTGCCGACAGGGTCTGCAGGCCCCGGAACAGGCGGATACCGGCCTGCATGGCATCGGCGTCGAGGATGATGATGCGGTTGTTCTTCACGGCATCCATGTGCTGGGTTACCGGGTCGCTGCGCAGGAATTCGAGCTTCTTCTGGTAGTCGTCGGCCGGAAAGCGGCGGCGATCCATGCGGGCGATGATCAGCCACGTAGGGTTGGCCTTGGCGATGGTTTCCCAGCCCACCGTGGGCCACTCTTCGGTGGACTCGACCACGTTGCGTACACCCAGGGTGCGCAGCATGAAGTCCGCCACGCCCTGGCGGCCCGCAACGTAGGGGTCGATGTCGAGGTCGGCGCTGGAGAACCAGAACAGTGCCGAAGTCTGGCTCAGGTCTTTGCCGGCCAGTTGTTGCCTGGCGCTGTCCAGGCGCGCCTTGAGGTCGCTGTTCAGTGCCGCGCCGCGGTCCTGGACGTCGAAGATTTCCGCCAGCTGGCTGACGCTCTTGTAGATGCTCTGGACCTGAAACGCCTGTAGTCGCGTGCCATCGGCCCCCACCAGGTTGTCCTTGCCTTCGCAGTCTGAGGGCAGCAGATAGGTGGGGACCTTCAGTTCGTTGAACTGCTCACGGGTCGCGACCACGCCCTGGGCGCCGACCATCCACTCGAACTGCACCGCCACCAACTCTGGTCGCTTGCCCACCACTGCTTCGAAGCTCGGGTCGTTGTCGGCCAGGCGCGGCACCTTGTCGTTCTGCGCCTTGTATTCGGGCAAGACGTTGTTGAACCACAGCGATGTGCCGGCCAGTTTGTCGCCCAACCCCAGCGCGTAGAGGATTTCGGTGCCGGCCTGGCCGATGGTGACTGCGCGCTCGGGGGCGTGGGTGAAGGTCTGCGGCATGCCGCAGTTGTCCACGGTCAGCGGGTAGTGCGTGGCGGCGGCCTGGGCAGCGCCGGTGAGGCTCAAGCCGGCGAGCAGGGTGGCGAAACGGGACAGCATGCGGGGCGATCTCCTATCGGACAGTTCACGGAAGGAACGCACGGACAGGCATCGCCGCGCCCCTGCAGGCGACAGGGGCAACTCTGATGGCCAATCCCGGACACCCCGCCGGTTGGTGAATGTAAGCCGGCAGGTCTCCTGACTGGTGCGTCATCACCCGGCTCCGGCCTTCCCGGATCGGCTGATCCAGTGGCATCGATGGAGCGGGCTCGGCACCTACAGTTGCGGGGGCAGTTCCGTTTGGCGCGCCTGGGCGGCCTGGGATTCCCTATTATTTCCGTGGTGGAAACCGGCGGCCCGCATGGTAGACCATCAGGCAGCCGGTGAAAACGCTAAATCAGAAGTACTTGAGCCAGGTGATGTCGCGTCGGCGCGCCTTGAGCCTGGCGAACCAGCGCACCGGCAGGTACAGCGCCATGGCCAGCAGCACAGCACCCAGCCACACCGCGCCAATGCCGTCAAAACCGAAGTAGTCGCCGTGATTGCGGCCGAACAGGGCGACGCTGGCCAGGTACATCAGTTTCAACACGTACAGGTGCAGCAGATAGAAGAACATCGGTGCCGCGCCAAACACCGCCAGGGCACCGATCCAGCGGGCTTGCCCTGCGCGCTCAAAGGCGCGCAGCAACAGCAGGCCGCAGCCCAGGGTCAGGGCCAGGAACAACAACGAAGGCGGGTATTTGGTGATGTTGAAGAAACTCATCACGGTCTGGGTAAGCGTCGGGTAGCCGCTCCACGGCGCTTCGCCGTAGCCATTGAGCATGCGCAGCGCCATGAAGCCGAGCAGGGCGATGACCCCTGCCAGCAGCAGGCGGTACTGACGCTGGCCGGCATCGCTGCCACGGGCGAACCAAGGGCCCAGGCCATAGCCCAAGGCAATGACGCCGATCCACGGCAGTACCGGGTAGGAGGTGCGCAGGCGCAGGCTTTCAGAGAGCTCCAGCCAGCCACGGTCATGCAGGATCGCCCACGGCACATGCATCGCCGACTCAGCGCCAAAGTGCAGGCTGTCGAGCAGGTTGTGCCCGGCGATGATCACTGCGCCCAGCACAACCAGCGCCGGGCGCGGCAGCCATACCAGCAGCGACAGGGCGATCATGCTGACCCCGATGGCCCAGATCACCTGCAGGTAGATGACACTGGGCGGCAGCTGGAAGGTCCAGGCGAAATTCACCAGGGTGAACTCCAGCACTACCAGGAACAGGCCGCGCTTGAACAGGAACGCCGAGACATCGCTGCGGCCCTGATACTTCTCGCCGTACAGCCACGCTGACAGGCCAGTGAGCAGTACGAACACTGGTGCACATAGGTGGGCCAGGGTGCGGCTGAAGAACAGGGACGGGTCGGTGGCGTCGATGCTCATCGGGTCGCTGACTTGGCGGTGCAGGAAAAATGTCTCGCGGACGTGGTCGAGCAGCATGAACAGGATCACCAGGCCGCGCAGGGCATCGATGCTCTGCAGGCGTTGGGTGAGCTGAGTGGGGGTGGCGGCGGCACTTGTCATGGAGGGGTCGCAGGCAGGAATGGATGTCAAATGAAACGTTATCTTATAACTATTTCATTTGTGCCGGGTAGTGGTTTTTGCAGTGGCGGTTCAGCCGTCATCGCCGGCAAGCCAGCTCCTACTGGGTTTGCGCTGAGCTCGAGAGCAGCGGGGTCCCTGTGTGGCCGGCTTGCCGGCGATGAGGCCGATACAGTCAGCTCAAATCTGAAGCTGTAAGCCACCGTCGCCAAGTGCGACTGCGGCACGCAGTCGCCTCCAGGTACAAACACCACGGGCTTGAGAGGGCAGCGCCGGACTTGTCGTGGCCCCCGACGCACCGGCTCCCGTTTCACCCCGCGCGCGGCGGCGCAGGATGCCTGAAACTGGCGCGCGTATGACTATTGGGCGGGATGCGCGTCAATCATTTACCTGCTGCTGATGCTCAGTGCGCGCCGGCCGACTTGCTCAGGTCGCTTTGCGCCCATTCGGTGTAGATGCAGGCATCTGCAACCGCCCAGCGGACCTTCACGGTGTCTCCGGGCTGCATGGACATACCCGCAGCCGACAGTGCTTTCACGGTCAGTTCAGTACCGCCCGGGGTCATTACATGGCAGGTCTGGCTTTCGCCGAGGAACAGCACCTCGCCGACCTTGGCAAGCACTTCGTTCCAGCCCGCGGGCAACGGCTCGCGTGCAGCCTGGTCGGCGGTGAGTGCCAGGGCCTTTTCCGGGCGTACCATGATCAGCGCATCCTGGCCCGCCGCCAGGCCAGGCGTCAGGCGGATCGCTACTGGCTGGCCTTCGAAACTGCCGGCACCGTTGCTGCTGGCCGTGATGCGCAGGAAGTTGGAGTTGCCCAGGAACGAGGCGACAAAGGCGTTGGGCGGGTTCTGGTAGAGGTCATAGCCGGTGCCCAGGCCGACGATCTTGCCGTGGCTGAAGATGGCGATGCGCTGGGACAGGCGCATGGCTTCTTCCTGGTCGTGGGTGACGTAGACGATGGTGATGCCCAGCCGGCGGTGCAACTGGCGCAGTTCATCCTGCAGGTCTTCGCGCAGTTTCTTGTCCAGCGCGCCGAGTGGCTCGTCCATCAGCAGGATGCGTGGTTCGTACACCAGGGCGCGGGCAATCGCCACACGCTGTTGCTGGCCGCCCGACATCTGCGAGGGTTTGCGATGGGCGAACGCCTCCAGTTGTACCAGCTTGAGCATGGCGTCGACCCGCTTCTTGGTTTCTGCCGCGCCGAGCTTGCGGATGGCCAAGGGGAAGGCGATGTTGTCACGCACATTCAGGTGCGGGAACAGCGAGTAACGCTGGAACACCATGCCGATGTCGCGCTTGTGCGGTGGCACATTCACCAGCGACTGGCCCTCGACCAGAATCTCGCCGCTGCTGGGCGTCTCGAACCCGGCCAGCATCGACAGGGTGGTGGACTTGCCCGAGCCGCTGGAGCCGAGGAAGGTGAGAAACTCGCCGTCCTGGATTTCCAGGTCGAGATTATCCACGGCGGTGAAGTCACCGTAATGCTTGTTCAGGCCGCGCAGGCTGACCAGGGTCTTGTTGTGCGCGTTGTCTTTGATCACTGCACTCATTGTTGTTTTCTCCGGGCGCTCAGGCGTTCGTTTCGGTGCGCCGGCGCAAGGCGGCGGCAATGACCATGACCATCAGCGACAGGCCGATCAGCAGCGTCGAGGCGACGGCGATCACCGGGCTCAGGTCCTGGCGCAGGGTGGTCCACATCTTCACGGGCAAGGTTTGCAGGTCGGGGCTGGCCATCATCACGCTCAGTACCACCTCGTCCCACGAGACCAGGAAGGCAAACAGGCCGCCGGCGATCATCCCCGGGCGAATGGCCGGGAAGGTCACCTTGAAGATCGCTTGCAGGCGTGAGGCGCCGCAGATCACCGCGGCATCCTCGATCGACTGGTCGAACAGCTTGAGCGAGTTGATGATCGAAATGATGGTGAAGGGCAGGGCGACGATCACGTGGCTGACCACGAAGGCGAACAGCGTGCCGGTATAGCCGAGCTTCAGAAACAGTGCATACACCGCCACGGCAATGATCACCAGCGGCACGATCATCGGCATGGTGAACAGCCCGTAGAGCATTTCGCGGCCGGGGAAGCGGCCACGCACCAGGGCGAATGCAGTAGGCAGGCCCAGCAGCACGGCGGCGATGGTGGTCAGCACGGCGACCTTGAAGCTGGCCAGGGCGGCGTCCATCCACTCCGGGTTGGCGAAGAACTGCGCATACCACTTGAAGGTCCAGCCTGGTGGCGGGAAGACCAGCCACTGCGATGAGCCGAACGACAGCAGGATGATGAACACTACCGGCAGCAGCAGGAACGCAGCAATCACGCCGGTGGTCAGGTACAGGCCCGTGCGCAGCGGGCGCCCCATGGCATTGGGAGACAGAAGCATGGCGGTTTACCTCGCGTTGCCGACCGGTGATTCCGGTTGCAGCTTCAGGTACAGGTAGAAGAGCACCAGGGTGATGACCACCAGCAGTGCGGCGGCGGCGCTGGCCATGCCCCAGTTAAGGAACGATTGCACCTGCTGGATGATGAATTCGGGCAGCATCATGTTTTGCGCGCCACCAAGCAGTGCCGGGGTGACGTAGTAGCCCAGCGACATGACGAACACCATCAGCGCACCGGAGAACAGCCCCGAGCGGCACAGTGGCAGGAACACCTTCCAGAAGTTGGTCCAGGGGCTTGCGCCGCAGATGGAGCCGGCCTGCAGGACCATCGGGTCGATGGCGTGCATGGTCGCCTGCAGCGGCAGCACGATGAACGGGATCATGATGTAGCTCATGCCGATCACCACGCCGGTCAGGTTGTGCACCATTTCCAGCGGGGCATCGATGATGCCCAGCGCCATCAACGCCTTGTTGATCACCCCCGAGCCCTGCAGCAGCACCAGCCACGAATAGGTACGCGCCAGCAGGCTGGTCCACATCGACAACAGCACGATGTTCAGCAACCAGCGGCCCCAGCCGTTGGGCACCAGGGTGATTGCCCAGGCCAGCGGGAAGCCCAGCAACACGCTGATCAGGGTGACGACGCCGGCCACCGAAAAGGTGTTGAACAGTACCCGCGCATACGCCGAGTTGGCGAACAGCTGCTCGTAGTTGCCCAGCCCCGGCACCGGCTCCAGCACGCCGCGCAGCAACAGGCCGATCAGCGGGGCGAAGAAGAACAGGCCAAGGAACAGCAGGGCGGGCAACAGGTTGCGGCTGCCTTTCCAGCGCTGGCCGAGGCTCACGCGGCGCGGGGCCGTCCCCGGAGCGCCGGTGCCCGTGGGGGCACCTTGCGCGTTTTGCAGGGCATTGATGGCGACTTTCATTTCACCAACCACTCATTCCAGCGCGCGGCGATGGCCTGGCCGTTCTTGGCCCAGTAGGCGAAGTCCAGGGTGACCTGGTCCTGGGCGTAGGCGGTCGGCAGGTTCTGCGCGAGGTCTTTGTCGAGTTTGGCCACGCTGTCCAGGTTCACCGGCGCGTAGGCGGTCTTGTTGGCGAACTCGGCCTGGCCTTCGGCGCTGCTGGCCTGGGCCAGGAACTTCATGGCCGCGTCCTTGTTCTTGGCGCCCTTGGGGATGACCAGGAAATCGGCCATGACCAGGTTCTGCTTCCAGCTCACGCCCACCGGCGCTCCATCTTGCTGCAGGGCGTAGACGCGGCCGTTCCAGAACTGGCCGAGCGAGGCTTCACCGGAGGCCAGCAGCTGCTGCGACTGGGCACCACCGCCCCACCAGACGATGTCTTTCTTGATGGTGTCGAGTTTCTTGAAGGCGCGGTCCAGGTCCAGCGGGTAGAGCTTGTCGGCTGGCACGCCGTCGGCCAGCAGGGCCAGTTCCAGTACGCCGGGGCTCGGCCACTTGTACAGGGCGCGTTTGCCGGGGTAGGTCTTGGTGTCGAACAGCGCGGTCCAGTCCACCGGCTTGTTGGCGCCGAGCTTGCCTTCGTTGTAGCCGAGCACGAACGAGAAGAAGAACGAACCGACGCCATGGTCGGAGACGAAGCGTGGGTCGATCTTGTCGCGCGCGATGGTGTTGAAATCGAGGGGTTCGAGCAGGCCTTCACTGGCGGCACGCAGGGCAAAGTCGGCTTCCACGTCGACCACGTCCCACTGCACGTTGCCGCTCTCGACCATGGCCTTGAGCTTGCCGTAGTCGGTCGGGCCGTCCTGCACCACTTTGATGTTGGTCGATTTGCTGAAAGGTACGGCCCATGCTTCTTTCTGGGCGTCCTGGGTGGTACCGCCCCAGCTGACGAAGTTGAGGCTGTCGGCGGCCTGGGTGGCCTGACATGCCAGGGTCAGCAGGCTGGCGGACAGCACTGCGGTTACACGTTTGCTCAACAGCATGGTTACGCCCTCGTTGCTTTTTGTTATTCGAGGCGGGCTGGTAGTGCGCCCGCCAACAGTATTCGGGGAGCAGCTAAAACAATGTGTCGGTGGCCGTTTGGTGAGTGTAGGTGGCGGCCTGTGATTTCAAGGTCTACGGGATATCATATTATGGTATTCCAAGATTTTGGCAAGAGCGGGAGGCTACCGGCCATCACTCTTTCTCGCCTCGAAGCTGCAAGCCTCAAGCTGCGAGCTTCAGGTCAAAGCAGATCGCGTTGCGCCGCAGATCCGCTTTAACTTGCAGCTTTCAGCCCTGGGGCTCGAAAGGTATGCTCTGCACCACTTCCAGCTCATACCCGGCCAAGCCCGCATACTTGAGCGGTGGGCCCAGGTGGCACAGCTTGCCAACGCCCAGGTCCTGGAGAATCTGCGCGCCGGTGCCGACTTCCGAGTACACCTTCGATTGCCCACGCTGGTAGGGGCGCAACGGCTGGGTCAGTTGCGGTATGCGCTCAAGCAGCGCCTGCGACGATTCATGGTTGGCCAGGATCACCACCACCCCGGCACCTTCCTCAGCGACCTTCTGCAGCGCAGCCCACAAGGTCCAGTTGGCCGGCCCGGCATATTCGGCACCGACCAGGTCGCGCAGCGGGTCGATTACGTGCACGCGCACCAGGGTCGGCTGTTCGCGGTGGATATCGCCCATCACCATGGCCATGTGCACACCGCCTTCGATACGGTCTTCATAGGTCACCAGGCGGAAGGTGCCGTGCACGGTCGGCAGTTCGCGTTCACCAATGCGCTTGATGGTCTGCTCGGTGCTCAGGCGGTAGTGGATCAGGTCGGCGATGGTGCCGATCTTGATGCCATGCCGGGCGGCGAACACTTCCAGGTCCGGTCGACGGGCCATGGTGCCGTCGTCGTTGAGCACCTCCACGATCACCGACGCCGGGGCAAAACCGGCCAGGCGTGCCAGGTCGCAACCCGCTTCGGTATGGCCGGCGCGGTTCAGCACACCGCCTTCGCGGGCGCGTAGCGGGAAGATGTGGCCGGGCTGCACCAGATCCTCCGGGCGGGCATCGGCGGCCATGGCTGCAGCCACCGTGCGTGCCCGGTCGGCCGCAGAAATACCCGTGGTAACCCCCGTAGCGGCCTCGATCGATACGGTGAAGGCGGTGCTGAACGCACTGCCGTTGGCCGGTACCATCTGCTCAAGCCCCAAGCGCTGACAATGCTCGTCGGTCAGTGTCAGGCAGATCAGGCCCCGCGCTTCGCGGGCCATGAAGTTGATGGCCTGAGCGTCGCAGCGCTCGGCGGCGATCAGCAGGTCGCCTTCGTTCTCCCGATCCTCGTCGTCAACCAGCAGCACCATCTTGCCTTGGCGGTAGTCCTCGAGGAGTTCTTCGATCGTGTTGAAAGCCATGCTGCACGCTCACTGTGAATGGGTGATTATTATGGTATACCATCATACACAAATAGTTTTGCAACAGGAGAGTAGCGGATGAAAGCGTATTGGATTGCCCACGTGGACGTGACCGACCCGGAGCAGTATCAGCAGTACACCCAACGTGCGCCCGCCGCCTTTGCCGCATTCGGCGGGCGGTTCCTCGCCCGGGGCGGGCGCAGCGAGGCGCTGGAAGGGCGGCCAACCCCCCAGCGCAGTGTGGTGATCGAGTTCCAGACCTACGAGCAGGCGCTGGCCTGCTATCGATCCGAGTTGTATCAGCAAGCGTGCAGCCATCGCCAAGGGGTGGCCAAGGCAGAGGTGATCATCGTGGAAGGGTTCGAGCCCTGAGCTCGGGCTGATATCGCCTGACCTGTTGTGCTGGGTCATTCCCAGCGGCTGGCTTTTCCCCTATTGTCGACGCTATCTTTCCAAGCGATTTGGCAGGGCCATGGAGAAAGTCATTGTCATCACCGGCGCCAGCCGTGGCATCGGCGCCGCCACCGCCATGCAGGCCGCCCGCGAGGGTTACCGCATCTGCATCAACTACCACGCCGATGACCAGGCCGCGCAAGGCATTCTTGCCCAGGTGCGCGCACTCGGCGCCCAGGCCATCTGTGTGCGTGCAGACGCCAGTGTCGAGGACGAGGTGATCCAGCTGTTTCATCGCGTCGATGAAGAGCTAGGCCCCGTCACCGCACTGGTGAACAACGCCGGCACCATCGGCCAGCAAAGCCGTGTCGAAGGCATGTCGGAGTTCCGCCTGCTCAAGGTGATGAAAACCAATGTGGTCGGGCCGATGCTTTGCGCCAAGCACGCATTGCTGCGCATGGCACGCCGCCACGGCGGCCAAGGCGGGGCCATCGTCAATGTGTCATCGGTCGCTGCGCGCCTGGGCTCACCCAACGAATACGTCGACTACGCCGCCTCCAAAGGTGCCCTCGATACCTTCACCATCGGCTTGGCCAAGGAGGTGGCAGGTGAGGGGGTGCGGGTCAATGGCGTGCGCCCAGGCTACATTCATACCGCCTTCCACGCCCTGTCCGGCGACCCCGACCGTGTCGCCAAGCTCGAGCCTGGCTTGCCCATGGGACGCGGCGGCCGCCCGGAAGAAGTGGCCGAGGCGATTCTCTGGCTGCTGTCAGACAAGGCGTCTTATTCCACTGGCAGTTTTCTCGACCTGGGCGGCGGGCGCTGAGCGCCACCGCTCACGGCTGCCTGGCCGCCAGCAGTTGATGGACGCACTCGGCCAGCGCATCCAGCTCGAACGGTTTGCCCAGTACATGGCTGCCTTGCAGCAACTGATCGTCTCCCAGCGCCACACTGTTGTCATAGCCGGTGATGAACAGCAGTTCAAGGCCGGGATACTGTTGCCGGTAGCGCTCAGCCACCTGGCGACCGTTGGGGCCGTCGGGCAGGCCGATGTCGCTTAACAGCAGGTCCGGCCGCTCGCTGCCTTGCAAGTGTGCCAGGGCGGCAGCGCCAGTCTCGAAGGCTTCGACCTGATAACCCTGTTCTTCCAGCACCTCGCGGATCACCAAGCGCAGAGCTAGCTGGTCTTCCACCAGCACGATGCGCTGCCCGCCCGCACGGTGCCTATCCAGTGAGCCGGTCTTGGAGGGCAGGGCCTGCTGCACGGGCTGTGCGTGATGGCGCGGAAGGTACAGTTCAACGCGTGTGCCCTTGCCGGGTTGAGAAAGCAAGCGTAACTGCCCGCCAGACTGGCGCACGAAACCGTAGGTCATCGACAACCCAAGGCCGGTGCCCCGGCCGATGGGTTTAGTGGAGAAGAACGGGTCGAAGGCGCGTGCAACCACTTCCTCGCTCATACCGCAGCCGTTGTCGACAACGCTGAGGCGCACGTAGTCGCCGCAGGGCAACCCTAAAGGGCGTGCCTGATCGCTGTCGAGCGCCACATTGTCGCCATGAATGCTGATGACACCACCGTCAGGCAGCGCGTCGCGGGCATTGATGCACAGGTTGAGCAATGCGCTTTCCAATTGTGGCGGGTCGATAAAGGTTGGCCAGAGTTCAGGCGCGAACCGGCTGTGCAGGGAAATGGAAGGGCCGATCGTTCGGCGCACCAGCTCTTGCATGTCGCCCAGCAGCGCCGCCACCTCGGTGGAACGTGGTTGCAGGGTTTGCTGGCGCGAAAATGCCAGCAGTCGGTGCACCAGCGACGAGGCGCGTTTGGCCGTACTGTTGGACAGTTCGAGTAAGTTTTCAAGCCCGGTATAGCGCTGTTGTCGCAGGCGCAGCTGGATCAGTTCCTGGGTATTGAGGATGCTGCCCAGCAAGTTGTTGAAGTCATGTGCGATGCCGCCGCTAAGCTGCCCGACGGCCTCCATTTTTTGCGCCTGACGCAGGGCCTGCTCTGCGTTGGCAAGGCGTTGCTGCTGCTGTACCCGCTCGCTGATGTCGTAGGCGAACAGGTAAGCACCCATCGGGGTACCTGCAGCATCGCGCAGGGCATTGAAGCGCAGTTCATAATGGCGCTGGTCCGGCGGCTGGCCGAATGCACCGGTTGCGGTGAACTGCTCGCCCTGCAGTGCCCGTCGCCACAAGGGCAGGATCGCATCCCGGTCTGCGGCATTGTCACCCATCAGGGGGGGCATGCAGGCGCCGACTACCGGTGTCTGACCATACAGGAACCGGAAGTCCTCCCTGGCCTTGCGATTGACGGCCAGCCAGTGCATGCCGCTATCGAGCACATGCACGTTGGCTGCGCTCTGGTCGATAAGCTCTGCGAACAGGCTGCGCTGTGCCAGGGCTTCGCTGACCCTTTGCTCCAGGTGCGCATTGAGCTGCTCGAGGGCCTGCTCGGTCTTGCGTCGCTCGGTGACATCCTTGAACAGAACCGCAACCTGCCGGCGCTGCGCCGGCTCGACGCGAAAGCTGCTCACTGACAAAACGCGGCCGCTGGCTCGCAATTCCTGCTCGAATTGCAGGGGGGTGCCTGTATGCAGCACTGGACCGTAGCGGGCAACCCAGGCGTCGGCTTCATCAGGCAATATGTCGCGCATTTTCTGGCCGGTCACGTCAGCGATGCCGGCATGCCTGGCATAGGCCGGGTTGACGAGCACGTGCACGTAATCACTCAGCGGGCCATGCGGGCCGTCAATGAATTCGATGATGCAGAAGCCTTCATCCATGCTCTCGAACAGAAAGCGGTAGACATCGAGGCCCAGATGCGGGTGTTGCTGCAGTTCGGCTTCAAGCTGCGCGTTACGGCGGCGCAGGGTTGCGATTTCCTCGCGCAGGGCGAGCATCTCGTTCAGAGGCATTGGCGACGTCCGGCAGCGGTGCGTGGCCAGACTTTAACGCGACGGCTCTGGTACGCCTAGCCGCCATCTCGCCAGATTGCGCACGAGTGGGCAGTTTGCCGTCAGAATGAGCGGATGATGCGGCCCAGGGTTTCCATGGCCCGTTCGGCGGTGTCGCCCCAAGGGGTGCCGTAGTTCAGGCGGATGCAGTTGCCAAAGCGGCGGGTGGGCGAAAATATAGGGCCCGGAGCGATGCTGATGCCTTGGGCCAAGGCCATGTGGAACAGTTTGAGTGCATCTATCCGTTCGGGCAGTTCCAGCCACAGAAAGTAGCCGCCAGAAGGCTGGCTGACTCGCGTCTGCGGCGGAAAATACCGCGAGATGGCGGCGAGCATGTTGGCTTGCTGGCCCTCCAGGGCATAGCGCAGTTTGCGCAAGTGGCGGTCATAGCCGCCGTGTTCCAGGTAGTCGGCAATGGCGGCCTGGGCCGGCATCGAGGCGCACAGCGAGGTCATCAGCTTGAGCCGTTCGATCTTCTGGGCAAAGCGCCCGGCGGCTACCCAGCCAATGCGGTAACCGGGCGCCAGGCTCTTGGCGAACGAGCCGCAGTGCATCACCAGGCCTTGCGTGTCGAAGGCCTTGGCGGGCTTGGGCGCCTGCTGCGAGTAATACAGCTCGGCGTAGACGTCGTCCTCGATCAGCGGCACCTGATGGCGCTGCAGCAACGCCACCAATGCCTGTTTCTTCGCCTCGGGCATGCTCGCGCCCACCGGGTTCTGGAAGTTGGTCATGCACCACACGGCTTTGACCGGGTGCTTTTCCAAGGTCTGGGCGAGCGCGGCCAGGTCCATGCCTTCGCGCGGCTGCACGGGTATCTCCACTGCCTTGAGCTTGAGCCGTTCCAGCACCTGGAGGCAGGCGTAGAAGGCCGGTGCTTCGACCGCCACCAGGTCACCCGGCTCGGTGACCGCCTGCAGGCACAGGTTCAGTGCTTCCAGCGCGCCGTTGGTGATCAGCAATTCCTCCATGGGCAGCATCAGCCCGCCGACCATGTAGCGCAGGGCGATCTGCCGGCGCAGTTGCGGGTTGCCCGGTGACAGGTCGGTGACCACCATGCGCGGGTCCATGGCCCGGCTGGCGCTGGCCAGCGAGCGCGACAGGCGCTGCAGCGGGAACAGTTCCGGGCTGGGGAATGCCGACCCGAACGGCACGGTGTTCGGGTCCTTGATCGACTCGAGTATCGAGAACACCAAGGCGCTGACATCCACGTCAGTCGATTCGCTCAACGGCTCCATTGGCTGTGGCTCGCTGAACTGACGCGGTGCATGGGCAGTGACGAAATAGCCTGAACGCGGCCGTGCGCGGATCAGCCCGCGGCGTTCAAGCAGGTAGTAAGCCTGGAACACGGTCGACGGGCTGACCCCGTGCGTCTGACTGGCGTAGCGCACCGAAGGCACGCGCTGGCCGGGGCCGAGCACGCCGGAGCGGATCAGTTCGGCAATGTCATCGGCAAATCGTTCGTAGCGTTTCATGAGGGCTCGGCAAGCAGGGTGAACAGGCAATTCACCCACACTATGGCCCCGAAGCGGTTTTCAGTACAGGCTCAGGCCATGCACCAAAAACCGGATCAGTTGCCGGGCAGTGCTTCTGCCGCGCTAGATTACCGAGCCAGGAACGCTCGCCTTCAAATGCTTTCGGCTGTCCACGGCACCGGCGACGGTCAGCGCGTCGGCTTCGGCTTCGGTGATCGGGACACGCTGGCCTGCGAGCAGTGCCACAGACATGTGCAACTGCTCATCTGTAACGATCTCGATGTCCGGGCCATCGCCTTCGATGCGCAGGTCTTCGCCTATGAGGGTGCAGCGGCGGGTGCTTTCTTCGATTTCGACGGGCATGGGATGGTCCTCCGGGTTGCGGTTACAGGTGTGACCGCGAGCGGTAGCAGGTTGCTGCATCAAGCTGCTGCACGGCACTTTATCGGGTGTGCACGGGTCAACCCACAAAGGCGCCTCTGCCGGCCTTTTCGCCTGCATTGCTCGTGAATGGAAGGTGGGGGCAGCACACAGCTTGCGTCTGAGAAACGACCCATGGACCTCATCTGGCAAACCATTCAAGCAGAATTCGCCGACATCACCGAAGTGCGCGACGTCACCCGTATCATCCTGCGCCTTTTGATGGCAGCCATTCTGGGGGCCGTTCTGGGCTTCGAGCGCGAGCACAAAGGCAAGTCCGCTGGTGTGCGTACACATATGCTGGTGTCGATGGGCGCTGCATTATTCGTGCTGGCGCCAAGCATGGCCGGTGCCGATGAGCAGGCCTTGAGCCGGGTGATCCAGGGTATCGTCGCCGGTATCGGTTTCCTCGGTGCCGGCACCATCCTCAAAGGTAATGGCCGCGATACCAGCCACGTCAAAGGCCTGACCACGGCCGCCGGCCTGTGGATGACGGCGGCAATCGGTACCGCTGCAGGCATGGGGCGTGAGGCGACGGCGCTGATCAGCACAGTGCTTGCGCTGCTGGTGCTGGCCACGATGCCGATAGTGGTGGAGAAGGTCGAGGGGCAGGACGAGGAGAAACAGCAGGAGGAGGGCAGGAAGCACTGAGGGGAGCCGAAGCTCCCCTCAAAGCGTTGTTGCCTGCTCTTTTCTTATTATTGAGGCCGGCCTTTTGTTGTTTTTGTAGGCCTGCCTTGGTGTTGCGGGTGACCCCCAACCGGGGTCAAGAGCAAACGTATTTTTTTGAGCGCTGACCTGCTTTCATCCTGGGGATCCGATGCTGACTGCCGCTACCTTGAGGTAGTTTTATTGTTCTGTGCCAGACCGCGGGGCGAACCCCTGAAAAGCGTGTCTACTCCAAAAAAATCTGCTTGCTGCGCCTCTGCCGTGTTGTTCTTGTTATGTCAGAGCCGTTACATGTTGTTTTTATTGGGTATCGCATTTTTTGTTGTTGTTGTACCAAAGATATAGCAGGTGCCGTGCCAACTTTTTAAAACCCTTGAAAATCAATGGTTTGGCCTGATTCGCATGATTTGGGTGCCGTGAAATTCTGTCGAATTGTTTCCCTGTTACCCGATTTTTTGCTGACGGCTGTGGGGGCGGTAACACTCACCCACACATACGTGACAACCGTGTGAATCACTGTGCGCTGCGTGCCCGCGCCACACGAGAGCCGTTGGCCCGGCCCAGCACCTTGCTGATCCGCTGCCCGGCGGCGATCAAGCGGCCCAGGTCGATGCCGGTTTCAATCCCAAGCCCTTGCAGCAGGTACACCACATCCTCGCTGGCGATATTGCCCGTTGCGCCCTTGGCATAGGGGCAACCCCCAAGGCCGGCCACCGAGCTGTCGAACACGCTGATGCCTTCGAGCAGGCTGGCATACACGTTGGCCAGCGCCTGGCCGTAGGTATCGTGGAAGTGGCCGGCCAGTTGCTCGCGCGGCACGTGCGCCGAAACTACCTCGAACAGCCTGCGTGTATCGCCTGCGGTGCCAGTACCGATGGTGTCGCCCAGAGAGACTTCGTAGCAGCCCATGTCATGCAGGGCCTTGGCCACAGGGGCGACCTGTTCGGCACTGACCCTGCCTTCATACGGGCAGCCGAGCACGCAGGAAACGTAACCGCGCACCCGCACACCGTGGCTGCGCGCCGCCTGCATGATCGGCTCGAAACGCTGGAGGCTCTCACTGATCGAACAATTGATGTTGCGCTGGGAGAACGCTTCGGAGGCGGCGGCGAACACTGCCACTTCCTTCACCCCGGCCGCCAGGGCGTCTTCGAAACCCCGCAGGTTGGGCGCCAGGGCCGCATAGGTAACACCCGCGCGTTGCTCGATAGCGGCAAACACGTCGGCAGAGCCGGCCATCTGCGGCACCCATTTGGGCGAAACGAAACTGCCGACTTCAATGTAGGCCAGCCCGGCGTCGGTAAGGTCGTCGACCAGGCGCACCTTGTCCGCGACACTGATGGGCTGGGCTTCGTTCTGCAGGCCGTCGCGAGGGCCGACTTCGACCAGGCGGACTTTTTCGGGCAAAGGCATGGTGGGGTTCCTGTGGCGGGTCAGCGGTTGTCGTTATTGTTCAATGTTGCGGCCAGGGCCTGTTCGCAACGTTCCTGGGCGGTGTCCAGCTCCAGTTGCATCTGGTGAATATCGAGCATCTGTTGCTCAAGCTGGGCGCGGCGCTCGGCGATCTTTGCCAGCATGCTGTTGAGTTGCTTGAGGTTACCGCTGCTGGGGTCGTAGAGCTCGATCAGTTCACGGCATTCGGCCAGCGAGAAACCGATGCGCTTGCCGCGCAGTATCAGTTTCAGGCTGACCTTGTCGCGTGCCGAATAGATGCGTTCCAGGCCGCGGCGCTCGGGGCTGAGCAGGCCCTGTTCCTCATAGAAACGTATGGCGCGGGTGGTGATGTCCAGCTCGCGGGAGAGGTCGGAAATGCTGTAGGTCTGGCTGCTCATGCGTGGGCTCGGCGTGGAGTATGGCGGTATCCTGAATGCAGGTTGACGTATACGTCAAGCAGGGTGTTGCGGGTGTGTCGCTCTTTGCTGTCCAGTACAGGCATTGCCAATCAATCAGGCTGCACCGAGCGACGATAACCATTGGGTGTCCGCCCACTCAAGCGCTTGAAGAACCGTGCAAAGTAGGTCGGATCACTGAACCCCAGGCTGTCCGACAACTGCCCGATGCTCATGCGTGTGTAGATCAGGTTTCGCTGTGCCTCCAGCAGCAGCCGCTGGTGCACCAGTTGCAGTGCGCTCTGCCCGCTCAATGCCCGGCACAGCTGGTTGAGCTGCAGGCTCGGGATCTTCAACCGCGCGGCAAAGTCCTCCACCGACAGGTGCTCACGGTAGTGCGCTTCGACCAGGCGCAGGTATTGCCCCAGCAACTGACGGTCACGTTCGTCGCGGTTGCGCGGCGCCTGGCCCAGTTGCTGGCGACGGCTGATCCACACCATCAGTGCGGTCACCAGGGCTTCGAGCAGGGGCGCGCGTGCCGGAGCATGGCCCTGGTATTCCTGCTGCAGCGTGTCGATCAGGCTGCGCAGATGCACACGGTCCTTGCCCAACGGGTAACAGGCAGGCTTGGCCAGCACCCCCAGCGGTGCACCCAGGCGTTGCTCGAGGTTGGCTACCAGCGCGGTGCCGAAGGTCAGCACATGCCCCTGGATATCGGCACTGAAGCGAAAACCGTGCACGGTCAGCGGTGGCACCACCTGGATTGCCGCTTCGCCAATGGCACTGCGCACGCCCTCGATCTCTACCTGAGCCTGGCCACGTTGCACATACAGCAACTGAAACAGTTCGGCGTGCTGGTGCGGTTTGATTTCCCAGTGGTGCAGGCGGCTGCGGGCCGGGATCGACTCGCAATGCAGCAGGTCCGTACCGGGCCATGCCTGGTTTTCGCCATACAGCTGAAACAGCGGGACGCCGGGGAGTGACGATTTCATGAGCGGCTGGCCTGTCCGTTAATCGAACGCTTTTTATAAAAGTGCAGGTTTTGCATCGGATAGCACAGCTATTGCGCCTGTGCTGCCCGTAAAAATGCAGCTAGAAATCTAATAACACGAGAGAACAACAATGAAAACTCAGGTTGCAATCATCGGTGCAGGTCCGTCTGGGCTTCTGCTTGGTCAACTGTTGTACAAGGCCGGGATCGACACCGTCATTCTTGAACGTCAGACGCCTGACTATGTACTTGGCCGCATCCGTGCCGGTGTGCTCGAACAGGGTACCGTCGACCTGCTGCGTGAGGCAGGTGTTGCCGAGCGCATGGACCGCGAAGGGTTGGTGCACGAAGGTGTCGAGCTGCTTGTAAGTGGCCGCCGCCAACGCCTGGACCTCAAGGGCCTGACCGGAGGCAAGACGGTCATGGTCTATGGCCAGACCGAAGTGACTCGAGACCTGATGCAGGCGCGCGAAGCCAGCGGTGCGCCGATCATCTATTCGGCCAGCAATGTCCGGCCCCACGAGCTCAAGGGCGAACGGCCGTACGTAACCTACGAGAAGGACGGCCAGACCCATCGCCTGGACTGCGACTACATCGCCGGCTGCGACGGCTTCCATGGTGTTTCCCGCCAGAGCATCCCCGAAGGTGTACTCAAGCACTACGAATGTGTTTACCCGTTCGGCTGGCTAGGAATGCTGTCCGATACGCCGCCAGTGAACCACGAACTGATCTACGCCCATCACGAGCGTGGCTTTTCGCTGTGCAGTCAGCGTTCGCAGACACGCAGCCGCTACTACCTGCAAGTACCGCTGGATGAACGCGTGGAGGACTGGTCCGACGAGCGTTTCTGGACCGAACTCAAGGCCCGTTTGCCTGAAGACGTGGCAGCGCGCCTGGTCACCGGCCCGGCGCTGGAAAAGAGCATTGCTCCCTTGCGCAGCCTGGTGGTCGAACCCATGCAATATGGGCACCTGTTCCTGGTCGGTGACGCCGCACACATCGTCCCGCCCACCGGGGCCAAAGGCCTCAACCTGGCGGCTTCGGACGTGAATTATCTGTACCGCATCCTGGTCAAGGTCTACCGCGAAGGGCGCACCGACCTGCTGCAGCAGTACTCGCCCTTGGCGCTGCGCCGCGTGTGGAAAGGCGAGCGCTTCAGCTGGTTCATGACCCAGTTGCTCCATGACTTTGGTGAGCACAAGGATGCCTGGGAGCAGAAGATGCAGGAGGCGGACCGTGAGTATTTCCTGTCCTCACCTGCGGGGCTGGTGAACATTGCCGAGAACTATGTGGGGTTGCCGTTCGAGGATGTGGTTTAGGGGCAGTGCATTTAGAGCGCTTGCGATCAAAAAAGAGGCCTGCAGGTTAATACCGGTCAGTTAGCGTTAGCAGGGCTGCTATGCAGCCCAATCGCCGGCAAGCCGGCGATTGGGCCTCGGAAATTGCGAAGATCAATGCGCCTGCGCGTGACGGCGCACCCGATTGACCGGCTGCTGCTTGGCCGGAACCTGCGGTGGCAGGTGGTGATGGTGCTGTGCATGACGCCGCACGATGCGTAGTACACCCCAGAGCATGGCGGCAGCGACGCTAAGCCACATACCTACCAGCATGAGGATTGCCATGGTCAGGCTCATGTCTACCTCCTTCTCTTGGGCCAGCTTTCGGCTCACCCTCCAGATATTGCTTAGTCTAGCTCCCCCCGCGTGACGTTCCATCTATCGCAGGTCTATTGCTTGGTTCGTTTGGTTCCAAGCCCGCACCGGGCTATACCCACGTCGCCTGGCGCCCTATGATCGTGGGTCAAGGCCGGGCGTTGCCAGCCTGGCGCCAGAACAAGCGAGTGTCCATGGTGCAAATTTCCTTCAAGTCCCGGGTTTTCGAGCCACGCCGCCTGATGGTGGCCTGCCTGCTGGCCGCGAGCCTCTCAGGCTGTGCCAGCGCGCCACCGGCCGCCGTCAAGGGCGTTGCGCAGCGGGTCGAGATCAGCAGCGTGCCGTTCTACCGAGGCAACGCCAACCACAGTGGGGCCATGGCGCTGGCGGCGTTGCTCTCGCAGCAGGGCGCGCCGATCACCCCAGGGCTGCTGGACAAGCCACTGAACCTGCCGCAGGGCGCCGAGTCGCTGGGCACCGGCATCCCGCGCGTGGCGCGCGATTACGGCAGGGTCGTATACCCGCTGGACAAACAGCTGGACGCCCTGTTGACCCAAGTCGCTGCAGGCAACCCGGTGCTGGTGCGTTTTCAGGAAGGTTCGGCGTGGTGGAGCGAGCCGCGCTATGCGGTGCTGATCGGTTTTGACCGTTACAAGCAGCGGGTGCTGCTGCGTTCAGGGATGCACCGGCGGCAGATGATGCCCTTCGATGATTTCACCTCGGCGTGGGCGCAAGAGGGGAGCTGGGCGATACTGGTACAGCCGCCACGGCAACTGCCGGCCCAGGTGGACCGGCAGCGCTGGCTGCAGGCTGCCGACGAGTTGGCCCGTGCGGGCCAGGAATTGGCGGCTAAGCAGGCCGTGGACAGCCTGGAAAGGTAAGCCACCCGTACTGGCCTGATCCGCGGCAAGCAGGCGATCAGGCCAGTGCTGGCAACATCATCAGAAGCCCAGACGGTCGCGCAAGCTGTAGTACCACGCACCCAGGGCGCTGAACGGTACGCGCAGCATCTGGCCACCCGGGAACGGGTAGTGCGGCAGGCCGGCGAACGCGTCGAAGCGCTCGGCCTGGCCGCGCAATGCCTCGGCCAGCACCTTGCCCGCCAGGTGGGTGTAGGTGACGCCGTGGCCCGAGCAACCCTGCGAGTAATAGATGTTGTCGCCGATACGGCCAACCTGTGGCAGACGTGACAGGGTCAGCAGGAAGTTGCCGGTCCAGGCGTAGTCGATCTTGACGTTCTTGAGCTGCGGGAAGGCCTTGAGCATCTTCGGGCGGATGATCGCTTCGATGTTGGCCGGGTCGCGTGCACCGTAAACCACACCACCGCCGAAGATCAGGCGCTTGTCGCTGGTCAGGCGGTAGTAGTCGAGCAGGTAGTTGCAGTCCTCGACGCAGTAGTCTTGCGGCAGCAGGGTGCGGGCCAGTTCCTCGCCCAAGGGCTCGGTGGTGATCACTTGAGTCCCGCATGGCATCGATTTGGCCGCCAGTTCCGGCACCAGGTTGCCCAGGTAGGCGTTGCCGGCGACGATGATGAACTTGGCGCGCACCTTGCCCTGCGGGGTGTGCACAACCGGGTTGGCGCCACGCTCGATGCGGATGGCCGGGGTCTGCTCATAAATGATGCCGCCCAGCGACTCGACCGCGGCAGCTTCGCCCAGGGCTAGGTTCAGCGGGTGGATGTGGCCGCCGCTCATGTCCAGCATGCCGCCGATATAGCTGTCGCAGGCGACCACTTCACGGATGCGCTTCTGGTCCATCAGCTCCAGCTGATTGTGGCCGAAACGTTCCCACAGGCGCTTTTGCGATTCCAGGTGGCCCATCTGCTTGGAAGTCAGCGCAGCGAACACGCCGCCATCCTTCAGGTCGCACTGGATGTTGTACTTGGCTACACGCTCACGGATGATGCGGCCGCCTTCGAAGGCCATGTGGCCCAGCAGCTGTGCCTGCTTGGGGCCGACTGTGCGTTCGATGACGTCGATGTCACGGCTGTAGCTGTTGACGATCTGGCCGCCGTTGCGGCCCGATGCGCCGAAGCCGACCTTGGCCGCTTCGACGATGCTCACCTTGAAGCCGTTTTCCAGCAGGAACAGGGCGCTGGACAGGCCGGTGTAGCCTGCACCGATGATGCACACATCGGTTTCCACCTCACCCTGCAGCGCCGGACGTGGCGGCACCGGGTTGGCCGAGGCGGCGTAGTAGGACTGGGGGTAGGGGGTATTGGCCATGCTCGAGAAACCTCGTGTTTTATATTTTTAACGAATGTACCGATGCTATCAATAATAATAAACACCCGCTAGTCGTCCGTTGAAAATCCTTTACTGCTCCTTGGCCGGCGCTTCTCTATAAAGAGGTTAAGATTCAGTAGGTTAGCTCGAAAAAAAGTGTTGACAGCGGTTTTGGATTGCGTAGAATGCGCACCACACGACAGGCACATAGCTCAGTTGGTTAGAGCACCACCTTGACATGGTGGGGGTCGTTGGTTCGAGTCCAATTGTGCCTACCAAATCTCAGAAAGGGCGATCCGAAAGGGTCGCTTTTTTTGTTTGTGGCTTCTAAAGAAGGCCGCGCGCCACAGGTGGGGCAGGCTTCTGAAAGTTTTTGATTTTTTTGAAAAAAACGCTTTACAGGTACGCATGCGGTGACTAATATGCGCACCACACGACAGGCACATAGCTCAGTTGGTTAGAGCACCACCTTGACATGGTGGGGGTCGTTGGTTCGAGTCCAATTGTGCCTACCAAACATCAGAGAGGGCGATCCGAAAGGGTCGCCCTTTTTGCATTGTGCGCGTCCGGTGGGTGGCCGGTATGTAGCAAGGTGTAACGTATGGTCGCGGTCCGGGCCATGGGCCGCCATGCTAGAATCCGCCGCTTCGAAACGGGAGGTACACGCGTGCGCAAACTGGCAGTGGTAATGGCAGTGCTGGCCCTGGTGGGCTGTGAGAACGAGGTCGAAGGTGTGCACAAGCAGGTGGCTGAGCACCTGCACAACCCCAAGACCGCCAAGTTCGGCAACGTGCGGATCGACACCAAAGGCACCATTTGCGGTCAGGTGCGTGGCAAGGACGATGCCGGGCAGTACGAAGCCTACCGCAGCTACGTCGCCGTCAAGGGTGAGGGTGGCCAGTACGACATTATTGTCGACGACAATGGCAACAACCTGCGCATCCGCGAAATCTGCGGCGGCGCCGAGTTACAGCGCCGCGCCGAGGCCTTGGCCGATCAGCCTGCCCCCCAAGGCTGGGATGTCGAGGTGATCCAGGGCGCCAACATGGGTGCATTGAGCGACATGACCGCCCGCCTGATCGAGAAGGGCATCCCGTCCTCGGTCGAATATCGCAATGGCAAGCCGGTGGTGCTGCTGGGGCCGTTCCCTACCAAGGAGGAGGCCGAGGCACGCAAGGCAGAGGTCATGGCCAAGCTGGGCACGGATTCGGTTGTCATTCAGCACGGTGCGCAGCGCTGACTTTGTAGCATGGCCTCTAGTGTGGGAGTCGGCTTGCCGGCGATCACCGGCGCAGCCGATGCCATGCACTGAGGTGCCTGCATAGAGGCGAGCCGCCTTTTCCCGCTGGCTGTGAAAGCGCCGGAACAGACGCCTGTCATCTGTAACCCGACCCGTCTATGCTTGCTCTGTGAGACGGCTGAAACGGGGAGGGCCTCATGTCTACACTGGAGCGGGCCATCGTGGTAGCCACCAGAGCGCATGAAGGGCAATACGACAAAGGCGGTGCGGCGTATATCCTGCACCCCCTGCGGGTGATGATGCAGGTGTCCACGCCCGAACAGCGCATCGTCGCCGTGCTTCACGACGTGATCGAAGACACGCCGCTGACACTTTCCGATCTTGCCCGCGAGGGCTTCACGCTAAAGATCCTGGCCGCCTTGCTGGCCTTGAGCCGGCGTGATGGCGAAAGCTACGAGGATTTCGTCGTGCGCCTTGGCTGCGACCCGCTGGCGCGTACCGTCAAAATGGCCGACCTGGCCGACAATAGCGACCTTTCACGCATCGCCTGCCCAGGCCCGGCCGACCTGGCACGGCTGGCCCGTTATCGGCAGGCCAGCGCCTACCTGCAGGCACTGGCCTAGGCCCCTTGCGCGGTCAATCGTCCTTCGGCACCGTCCAGAAAATCTGCACACCGCCATCGTCGCGGTGGGCGAGGGTGACGTTGTCGTTCTCGGCGATCTCCTCGAGCAGGGTTTCCCAGTCGTCGGGCGACTCCTGTTCCAGGCGGAAGATCAGGGCGGCGCGGCTACGTTGAGCGATGGGGCTGTTGATGATTTTCTGGATACGCGTACCCAGTTGTTCATAACTGCTCGGCGTTGCAGGGGCGGTACTGGCCACGGGGCTTTTCCTTGTTTTGCTGTATGCGCGTACAGTATTTCACTGTCAGGTATTTCGCAACTGCGTGTAAGGTAAAAAAGCGGAGGGCTGTGGGTGGCCGATCCGTGGCGAGTTAAACCGCGAAAAAGGGCCGGTGTAGCCAGCACACCAGCCCCTTGTCATGCAGCAATCAGTATTCCCAGAAAATCCGCTGCAGCTCTTTGCTGTCCTGGGTCTTGGTCATTGCCACCATTGCCAGGATCCGCGCCTTCTGTGGGTTCAGGTCGTGCGCCACAACCCAATCGTTCTTGTCATCCGGCTGCTCGGCGTTGCGCAGCACGAAACCGCCCTGGTTGACGTGCGACGAGCGGATGATCTGCACGCCATCCTTGCGCAGCTCCTGCAGTGCCGGCACCACGCGCGACGACACCGATCCGTTGCCGGTACCGGCATGAATCAGCGCTTTCGCGCCGTTCTGTGCCAGTGCCTTGTAGGCCGTGTCGGTCACGTTGCCATAGCCGTAGGCGATGTCGACCTGCGGCAGGCTGCTGATCTGCTTGATGTCGAATTCCGAGTTGACGGTGTGACGCTTGGCCGGCAGGCGGAACCAGTACGATTTGCCTTCCACCACCATGCCCATCGGGCCCCAGGCGCTCTTGAACGCTTCGGTCTTGATGTTGACCGCCTTGCTCACGTCGCGGCCTGACTGGATCTCGTCGTTCATGGTCACCAGTACGCCCTTGCCGCGGGACTGCTTGTCGCTGGCCACGGCCACGGCGTTGTACAGGTTGAGCATGCCATCGGCCGACATGGCGGTGCCCGGGCGCATGGAGCCCACCACCACGATCGGCTTGTCGGTCTTCTCTACCAGGTTGAGGAAGTAGGCGGTTTCTTCCAGGGTGTCGGTGCCGTGGGTGATGACGATGCCGTCGACGTCCTTGCTTTCGGCAAGTTCGGCGACGCGCTTGCCCAGCTTGAGCAGGTCGTCATTGCTGATGCTTTCGGAGGCGATCTGCATCACTTGCTCGCCGCGCACGTTGGCAATGCCGGCAAGCTCCGGCACGCCGGCGATCAACTTGTCGATGCCCAGCTTGGCCGCTTGGTACGTGGCACTGTTGGCAGCACTTGCACCGGCGCCGGCAATGGTGCCGCCGGTTGCGAGGATGACCACGTTGGCCAGCTTCTGTTGGGTTTGGGCTTCTTTCGCCGAAGCAGCGGTTGGCAGGATAAGCAGCAACGCCAGGGCGCTGGGTGCGAAGGTCTTCAGTGCAGCATTCATATTATTGTTCTCTCTTCCTAAAGGAGATTTTGCTGTGTCGCACAGGGTGCAAGGCAGTTTTCGTACCATCCTTGGTAGGGCGCTGTAATTTCCTGTATGCCGCTGTGGCTGTGGGCCGGGCTTGACATGAAGAGCGTGCAGGCGGCCCCTCGAATTCGGCAATCCGAACAAACATAGGAAAACCTGTTCGGTTTTTCGGAAGAATCCAAGATAATCTGCGCCAGAAGCAACGCAGCCCCCGGCAGCGAAACGGATTTGACAAAACCTCATCCTGTTTCCATAGTTAGCCAACGCAAACGTTTGCGATCCGATAAAAACCACAAGATTCGGAGTCATCTCCCATGAAACTGCCGTTCCCCGGTCGTCTGCTGGCGCTCGCCGTCATTTCATCGCTGTCGCTTGCCCTGCCTCTGTCCGCCGCCCATGCCGAAGACAAACCCAAGGTCGCCCTGGTGATGAAGTCGCTGGCCAACGAATTCTTCCGCACCATGGAGGACGGCGCCAAGGCCTACCAGAAAGACCACGCCAACGAATTCGACCTGGTGGCCAATGGCATCAAGGACGAGACCGACACCGGCAACCAGATCCGCATCGTCGAGCAGATGATCGCCACCGGCGCCAAGGCGCTGGTCATCGCACCGGCCGACTCCAAAGCCCTGGTGCCAGTGATCAAGAAGGCCATGGACGCCGGCATCACGGTGGTCAACATCGACAACCGCC
Organism: Pseudomonas sp. BNK-30; assembly: GCF_047456185.1. Lineage (NCBI taxonomy): Bacteria > Pseudomonadati > Pseudomonadota > Gammaproteobacteria > Pseudomonadales > Pseudomonadaceae > Pseudomonas > Pseudomonas sp. BNK-30. The sequence goes on along the minus strand of NZ_CP179904.1, from coordinate 2,629,762 downwards.
TGGACCCCGACGTACTCAAGAGCAAGAACCTCAGCGTACCCTTTGTCGGCCCCGACAACCGCAAGGGCGCCCGTCTGGTGGGTGACTACCTGGCCAAGGAAAAGCTCAAGGCCGGTGACCAGGTCGGCATCATCGAAGGCGTGCCGACCACCACCAATGCCCAGCAGCGCACCGCCGGCTTCAAGGACGCCATGGAGGCGGCGCAGATGAAGATCGTCTCGGTGCAATCGGGCAACTGGGAAATCGACAAAGGCAACGCCGTCGCCGCCGCCATGCTCAACGAGTACCCCGACCTCAAGGCGCTGCTGGCCGGCAACGACAGCATGGCCCTGGGCGCTGTCTCGGCGGTGCGCGCCGCCGGCAAGACCGGCCAGGTGCAAGTGGTGGGCTACGACAACATCAACGCCATCAAGCCCATGCTCAAGGATGGCCGCGTGCTTGCCACCCTCGACCAGGCGGCCAGCCAGCAGGCGGTGTACGGCATTCAGGCGGCATTGCAGATGCTCCAGGGCCAGAAGCCGAACGTGGACGCCGACAACGTCATCCAGACCCCGGTCGAACTCATCACCAAGCCTTGACGGCCAGGAGACATGGCCATGCCTGTAACGGCCAATGAAGTGCTGCTCACTGCCAGCGGCTTGGGCAAGAGCTACGCGCAACCGGTGCTGGGCGACGTCAGCCTGGCCCTGCGCGCCGGCGAAGTACTGGCCCTGACCGGCGAGAACGGCGCTGGCAAGAGCACCCTGTCCAAGCTCATCAGCGGCCTGGAAACGCCCACCACCGGGCATATGACTTTCCGCGGCCAGGCCTATGCGCCTGGCAGCCGCAGCGCCGCCGAGCGCCTTGGCGTGCGCATGGTCATGCAGGAGCTCAACCTGCTGCCGACCCTGACCGTGGCCGAAAACCTGTTCCTCGACAACCTGCCCAGCCGCTTCGGCTGGATCAGCCAGAAGCGCCTGCGCCAACTGGCCACGGCCGCCATGGCACAGGTTGGCCTGGACGCCATCGACCCGGACACCCCGGTGGGCGAACTGGGCATCGGCCACCAGCAGATGGTGGAGATCGCCCGCAACCTGATCGGTGACTGCCATGTGCTGATCTTCGACGAACCCACCGCCATGCTCACCGCCCGCGAGGTGGAGCTGCTGTTCACCCAGATCGAGCGCCTGCGCCAGCGCGGCGTGGCCATCGTCTACATCTCCCACCGCCTTGAAGAACTCCAGCGTGTGGCGCAGCGCATCGTGGTGCTGCGCGACGGCAAGCTGGTGTGCGACGAGCCGATCCAGCGCTACAGCAGCGCCGAGCTGGTCAACCTGATGGTCGGCCGCGAGCTGGGCGAACACATCGACCTGGGCCGCCGGCAGATCGGCGCGCCGTTGCTCAAGGTCGACCGGCTGTGCCGCGGCGACAAGGTGCGTGACGTGTCGCTGCAGGTCAGGGCAGGGGAGATCTTCGGTATCTCCGGGCTGATTGGTGCCGGGCGCACCGAGCTGCTTCGCCTGATCTTCGGCGCCGACCGCGCCGACAGCGGCAGCATCGAAATCGGCCAGCCACTCACGGCGGTGAACATCGACTCGCCCAAGGCGGCGGTCAAGGCCGGTATCGCCCTGATCACCGAAGACCGGAAGGGCGAAGGCCTGCTGCTGACGCAATCGATCAGCGCCAACATCGCCTTGGGCAACCTCGCCGCGCTGTCCCGCGCCGGGGTGGTCGACGGCGACGCCGAAAAGGCCCTGGCCGAGCGCCAGATCAATGCCATGCGCATTCGCAGCGCCAATGCCGCCCAGGCGGTCGGCGAACTGTCCGGTGGCAACCAGCAAAAGGTGGTGATCGGCCGCTGGCTGGAGCGTGACTGCCAAGTGTTGCTGTTCGACGAACCCACCCGCGGCATCGACGTGGGCGCCAAGTTCGACATCTATGGCTTGCTGGCCGAGCTGGCACGCCAGGGCAAGGCCCTGGTGGTGGTGTCCAGCGACCTGCGCGAGCTGATGCTGATCTGCGACCGTATTGCCGTGCTGTCGGCCGGCCGCCTGATCGACACCTTCGAGCGCGACCACTGGAGCCAGGACCAGCTCCTTGCCGCCGCTTTCGCCGGCTACCAGAAACGTGACGCCCTGCTGCACGACGCAGCGCCCAGGATGGATGCATGAAAACCACACCTCTCGACACACAGGCCGGCGCCCCCGCGCGCCGCAGCGGCACCTACTTCGGCCTCGGCACCTACCTGGGCCTGGCGGGCGCCTTGCTGGCCATGATCGTGCTGTTCTCGTTGCTCAGCAGCCACTTCTGGTCGTACGCCACCTTCAGCACCCTCGCCAACCAGATCCCCGACCTGATGGTGCTGGCCGTGGGCATGACCTTCGTGCTGATCATCGGCGGCATCGACCTGTCTGTGGGGTCGGTGCTGGCGCTGGCGGCATCGGCAGTCAGCGTGGCCATCCTCGGCTGGGGTTGGAGCGTGCTGCCGGCCGCCTTGCTCGGCATGGCTGTCGCCGCACTTGCCGGCAGCATCACCGGTGCAGTCACGGTGGCCTGGCGCATCCCGTCGTTCATCGTCTCGCTGGGCGTGCTGGAAATGGCCCGCGGCTTGGCCTACCAGTTCACCGACTCGCGCACCGCCTACATCGGCGATGCCTACGCCTGGTTCTCCAACCCGATCGCCTACGGTATCTCGCCGGCCTTCATCATTGCCTTGCTGGTGATCATCCTCGCCCAGCTGGTGCTGACCCGCACCGTGTTCGGCCGCCACCTGATCGGCATCGGCACCAACGAAGAGGCCGTGCGCCTGGCCGGCATCGATCCGCGCCCCTACAAGGTGCTGGTGTTTGCCCTGATGGGCCTGCTGGCAGGCTTGGCCGCGCTGTTCCAGATTTCCCGCCTGGAAGCCGCCGACCCCAATGCCGGCGCCGGCTTGGAACTGCAGGTGATCGCCGCCGTGGTGATCGGCGGCACCAGCCTGATGGGTGGGCGCGGCTCGGTCATCAGTACTTTCTTCGGTGTGTTGATCATCTCGGTGCTGGCCGCAGGCCTTGCACAGATCGGCGCCTCAGAACCCACCAAACGCATCATCACCGGGGCGGTCATCGTCATCGCCGTGGTGCTCGACACCTACCGTAGCCGGCGAGCAGGCCGGCGGAACTGAAAACATGGCAACCATCAAAGACGTCGCGGCACTCGCGGGCATTTCCTACACCACAGTGTCCCATGTACTGAACAAGACCCGCCCGGTCAGCGAACAGGTGCGGCTGAAGGTCGAAGCGGCCATCGTCGAGCTCGACTACGTGCCCAGCGCCGTGGCGCGTTCGCTCAAGGCACGCACGACGGCCACCATCGGGCTGCTGGTGCCCAACAGCGTCAACCCTTACTTCGCCGAGCTGGCGCGCGGCATTGAAGATGCCTGCGAGCGCAACGGCTATTGCGTGATCCTGTGCAACTCCGATGACAACCCGCAGAAGCAACGCAGCTACCTGCGCGTGCTGCTGGAAAAACGCATCGACGGCCTGGTGGTGGCGTCGGTGGGCGAGGACAGCGACCTGCTGCAGAGCCTGGCCTGCGTGCGTACCCCGATGGTCATCGTCGACCGCGCGCTGGAAGGCGTGGACGCCGACCTGGTGCGCATCGATCATGAGCAGGGCGCGTACCTGGCCACCCAGCACCTGCTGGAGCTTGGCCATCGCGACATCGCCTATATCGGCGGCCCGGCTGCGACCGGGGTCAGCCAGCTGCGCCTGGCCGGCTTCCACCGCGCCATGGCCGAGGCGCAGGTAGCCGTGCAGGGGGCGCACATCCTGCAATGCGACTTCACCAGCCCAGGCGGCCATGCGGCGGCCGGGCAGCTGCTCGACGGCCAGCGGCCCACGGCGATTTTCGCCGGCAACGACATGATCGGCTTCGGTGTGCTGCGTGCGGCTGCCGAGCGCAACATCAACGTGCCGGGCGAGCTGTCGGTGATCGGCTTCGACGACATCGAGCTGAGCCGCTACGTGTACCCACCGCTGACCACCGTCGGCCAGTCGATCCGCGAGCTCGGCGAAAGTGCAGCGGCGCTGTTGCTGTCACGTATCGCTACGCCCCGCCGCGATGGCGCAGAGCAACGCATCGTCGCCCCGCGCATCGTGCTGCGCGAGTCCACCGGGCCGCGCCCGGACCTGTTCAATGATTACCGCTAAGGAATGCCCATGAGTGCCAAGGTAGTGGTGGTCGGTAGCCTCAACATGGACCTGGTGGCCCGCGCCGAGCGGCTGCCACGTGCAGGCGAAACATTGGCCGGCGAAAGCTTTTTCACCGTGCCGGGGGGCAAGGGCGCCAACCAGGCGGTGGCCGCAGCACGCCTGGGCGCAAGCGTGGCCATGATCGGCAACGTCGGCGCTGACGCCTACGGCCAGCAGTTGCGCCAGGCCCTGGAAGTGGAGGGTATCGATTGCCAGGCGGTGAGCGAGTGCCCAGGCGTCTCCAGTGGGGTGGCGCTGATTACCGTGGATGCCGCCAGCCAGAACTGCATCGTCATCATCCCCGGCGGCAACGGCCAGCTTACCCCGGCAAGCGTGCAGCGTTTCGACGCGCTGCTGCAGGCTGCCGAGGTGATCATCTGCCAGCTCGAAGTGCCTGCCGACACCGTGGCCTGGGCCTTGGCGAGGGGGCGTGAGCTGGGCAAGACGGTGATCCTCAACCCGGCCCCGGCCACCGGCCCGTTGCCCGCGCAGTGGTTCGCCCATATCGATTACCTCATCCCCAACGAAAGCGAGGCCGAGGCGCTGGCCGGTGAGCCGGTCAACGACCTGGCCAGCGCCCGCCGTGCCGGCGAGCGCCTACTGCAACTGGGCGCCGGCAAGGTCATCGTCACCCTTGGTGCGCAGGGCGCGGTGTTGGTCAGTCGAGATGGCAGCCGGCACTTCCCGGCGCCGCAGGTCAAAGCGCTCGACACCACGGCAGCGGGCGACACCTTTGTCGGCGGTTTTGCAGCCGCGCTGGTGCGCGGCCTGGAGGAGGGCGAAGCGATCACCTTCGGCCAGCGCGCTGCGGCGCTGTCCGTCACCCGCGCCGGTGCACAGCCTTCGATCCCGACCCTGGCGGAGGTGGCCCCATGAAAAAGACCGCGCTGCTCAATATTGCCCTGTCGCGCACCATTGCCGGGCTGGGCCATGGCGATATCCTAGTGATCGGCGATGCCGGGTTGCCCGTGCCGCCGGGGGTCGAACTGATCGACCTGGCCTTGACGCCGGGCATTCCCGACTTCGCCAGCGTGCTGCGCGCTGTGCTCAGCGAGATGCAGGTGGAGCGCCATGTGCTGGCCGAAGAGATGCAGAAGGTCGTGCCGCCCGGCCTGGTCGAGATCGAGCGTCTGCGCGGCAAGCTCGGCAAGCGTGAATGGCTGAGCCATGAGCAATTCAAGGTGTTGTCGCGCAGTGCGCGCGCCGTGGTGCGTACCGGCGAGTGCCAGCCCTACAGCAACATCGCCCTCATAGCTGGCGTAACCTTCTAGTTCCCAGTCCAGTCTGTGGGGGGCGGCTTGCCGGCGATGGGCCGCCAAGCGGCCCCGACCGCTTCACCACCAAGGCAACAGGAGTGCCCCATGCTCAAACCTCTGCTACAAGGACTCGCCCTCATGGCCGCAGCCGCCACCACCACGCTCCAGGCCGCACCCCGCGACCTGATCATCGACACCGACCCCGGCGCCGACGATGTGGTCGCACTGTTCCTGGCCATGGCCTCGCCGGACGAACTCAATATCCGCGCCATCACCACCGTCGCCGGCAACGTGCGCCTCGACAAAACCTCGCGCAACGCCCGCCTGGCCCGCGAGTGGGCCGGCCGCGAAGACATCCCGGTGTACGCCGGGGCAGGGCGCCCGCTGGTGCGCACGCCCATCTACGCTGCCGAAGTGCATGGCGAAGAAGGCCTGACCGGTGTCCCGGTGCATGAACCGAAAAAGCCCCTGGCCCCGGGCAATGCCGTGCAGTACCTGGTCGATACGCTCGGCGCTGCCGAACCCCGCAGCATCACCGTGGCCATGCTCGGCCCACAGACCAACCTGGCCCTGGCTCTGATCCAGCGCCCGGACATCGCCAAAGGCATCAAAGAGGTGGTGGTGATGGGCGGCGCCCACTTCAACGGCGGCAACATCACCCCGGCGGCAGAATTCAACCTCTACGCCGACCCGCACGCTGCCGAGGTGGTGCTGGCCAGTGGCGTGCCACTGACCTACCTGCCACTGGACGTCACCCACAAACTGCTCACCAGTGACGCCCGCCTCAAGCAGCTGGCAGCCGTGAACAACCAGGCCAGCAAGCGCGTGGTGGACATCCTCAATGCGTACATCAAGCACGACATGGACTTGTACGGCATGCCCGGCGGCCCGGTGCATGACGCCAGCGTCATTGCTTATCTGCTCAAGCCCGAGCTGTTCGGCGGGCGGCGCATCCACATGAGCGTCGACAGCCGCGAGGGCCCGACCTTCGGCCAGACCGTCGCCGACTGGTACGGCGTGCTCAAGCAGCCGGCCAACGTGATGTGGGTGGGCGAGGGCGATGCCCAGGGCTTTTTCGACCTGCTCAGCGCGCGCCTGGCTCGATTGCAATAGCGGCGTGCGGTGCGTAGCGCTCGAACACCTGGTCGATGAAGTTGCGCGCCGCCTCGCTGCCCAGGTCGCGCACAAGCAGGTCCAGGGCGATCAATACCAGCTCTTCTGGCGTGCTGGGGCTGTAGGCGCTCTGGCCCTCCGCCCATTTGACCTTGATGTCGGCGTCGATGCTGTGGTGGCTCATGAAAGGCTCTCGTTTGGGCCTGTGGCGGAGGGGCGAACACCTGACCCTGGTGTTCGCAGCAGGCACTGTGCCTGCACTTCTTAAAGTAAATCATCACTTTGCGTCAATGGCTCTTCGACTTAAGAATAAAAAGCCTGCCCAAGCAAACCAACTGCGTGGTGCAAAATCCGGTCACGATTGCCTTTCGCCATGCGCGGTGAGTTCGGGCAGACTTGTGCGGTTTTGCAACGAATTCAGGGTGGAACTGTCGGAACAGGCAGTTCCCAGATCTATTTAGGAGGATTCATGTTCCGTACCCGTGCTTCCCTGGCAACCTTGCTGGTCGCTGCTGTGCTGGCTGGTTGCAGCACTGGTGGCAACTCTGACGGCGGCAGCGCCCCGGCTGCAGCTGCAGGCAACGACGGGCGCTGCGAGGCCAGCGGTGCCGATTTCGCCATTGGCAAGCAAGGCAGTGCCGACCTGCTCGAGCAGGCGCGCAAGGCCAGTGGCTCACAGATTGCCCGTATTCTCAAGCCACATGACATGGTGACCCTGGAGTACCGCTCCGAGCGCCTCAACCTGAATGTGGACGAGCAGGGCAAGGTGACCCGCGTCAACTGCGGTTGATGCAGCCCCTACGAGGTGCAGGCGTGTGCTGCCCTGGTTAATGCCCATGCATCTATTGATGAAGCCTCAGCCTTCTCATCTGTCGGCGATAATGCAGCTCCAAATACGGCACGCCCCCCGTAGGAGCGGCCTTGTGTCGCGAAAGGGCTGCGAAGCGGCCCCAGGTTTCTAGCTCCGCCGCTTGAAATGCCGGGGCCGCTTTGCGGCCCTTTCGCGACACAAGGCCGCTCCTACGAAGGGCAGGCGTATGCTGCCCTGGCAAACGCCCATAAAAAAACCCGCCACAAGGGCGGGTTTTTTTACAGCTATCCGAATTACTCCGGACGAACCTGCGCAGCCTGCATACCCTTCTGGCCTTTTTCGGCAACGAAGGAAACAGTCTGGCCTTCTTTCAGGCTCTTGAAGCCGTCGGATTCGATGGCTTTGAAGTGAACGAACAGGTCGTCGCCGCCGCCTGCTGGGGTGATGAAGCCGTAGCCTTTCTCATCATTGAACCATTTGACGGTGCCTTGTTGGCGATTGGACATGGGTGAATCTCCAGAACATTTAATTTTCAGTGGTGCAATGTGGCCGAGGCTACGGAGCACGGACACCATAATAGTCTAATTCTGCGCCTGTAGCGTCTTTTACCTTCGCAGGATGCTGATCCAGGGCAAATAAAGCCCGGAAAGCCCTCTGCGCATGGCTCATTTCGGCTTGCAGGCCGCTTGCACGACGGTCTGTGCCTTCTGCATCAGCTTGGCGTCAACGCCGTCATTGCTGTCCAGGTCTTCGATCTCCTTATCAGTGAAATTATCTTTGATGGCTTGCGCGCCGCACGAACAATGCTTGTCTGCAGTTGCAGCGTCGACACCTTGACCTTGCGCCACCTGTTTGCATTGCGTCATGTAGGCACCCTCCTTGCCGGCAGGGAAGTTGCCAGCGGTGGCTGCCATGGGCAGCAGCAGGGCGCCAGCGGCCGCCAGGGCCAGAAGAGACGGAACTCGCATAACCAGACACTCCTTGGGTTAAGGTCTCATCAAGAGTAGGTTGCTTCCCAAAGTCTGATAGGAAATTTTCCGTGTAAGTTCACCGCTACCGCGTAATTTCCAAATATTTCTGCGCTGCCATGCAACCCCCGTGCTAGCATGCCCGGCTTGCACCTGCACACGTGCAGCGTGCAACTATCTTTTTACTTTCCAGTCACTCAGGTCCCCCTGGCAAGCCGAAAGGCTCCTGCCACTGTGAGGCAGGCTTCCTTCAAGGAAGGCAGGTCGGATCTTGTACTGGCTCATCCCAACCCATGTGACCTTTGGTAGGGGTCACCACTAGGAGAGGAGGCGCCATGCCCACTATTACTCTTCCCGATGGCAGTCAACGCGCGTTCGATCACGCGGTATCCGTAGCCGATGTCGCCGCTTCGATCGGTGCCGGCCTGGCCAAGGCCACCGTTGCGGGCAAAGTCGACGGCAAGCTGGTCGACGCCTGCGAGCTGATCACCCACGACGCCACCCTGCAGATCATCACCCCTAAAGATGAAGAGGGACTGGAGATCATCCGTCACTCGTGCGCCCACCTGGTAGGCCACGCAGTGAAACAGCTGTACCCGACCGCCAAGATGGTCATCGGCCCGGTCATCGACGAAGGCTTCTATTACGACATCGCCTACGAGCGCCCCTTCACCCCTGAAGACTTGGTCGCCATCGAAAAGCGCATGCAGCAGCTGATCGAAAAAGACTACGACGTCATCAAGAAGATGACCCCGCGCGCCGAAGTCATCGACGTGTTCAAGGCCCGTGGCGAAGACTACAAGCTGCGCCTGGTCGAGGACATGCCCGACGAGCAGGCCATGGGCCTGTACTACCACGAAGAATACGTCGACATGTGCCGTGGCCCGCACGTGCCGAACACCCGTTTCCTCAAGGCATTCAAGCTGACCAAGCTGTCCGGCGCCTACTGGCGTGGCGATGCCAAGAACGAGCAGCTGCAGCGCGTGTACGGTACCGCCTGGGCTGACAAGAAGCAGCTGGCTGCCTACATCCAGCGCATCGAAGAAGCCGAAAAACGCGACCACCGCAAGATCGGCAAGCAGCTCGACCTGTTCCACCTGCAGGAAGAAGCGCCAGGCATGGTGTTCTGGCACGCCAACGGCTGGACCGTCTACCAGGTGCTCGAGCAGTACATGCGCCAGGTCCAGCGCGAAAACGGCTACTCGGAAATCAAGACCCCGCAAGTCGTCGACCGCATCCTCTGGGAGCGTTCCGGCCACTGGTCCAACTACGCCGAAAACATGTTCACCACCTCGTCGGAAAGCCGTGATTACGCGGTCAAGCCGATGAACTGCCCGTGCCACGTGCAGGTGTTCAACCAGGGCCTGAAGTCGTACCGCGACCTGCCGCTGCGCCTGGCCGAATTCGGTGCCTGCCACCGTAACGAGCCTTCCGGCGCCCTGCACGGCATCATGCGCGTACGTGGCTTCGTGCAGGACGACGCGCACATCTTCTGTACCGAAGACCAGGTGAAGAAAGAAGCCGCCGACTTCATCAAGCTGACCCTGGACGTGTACAAGGACTTCGGTTTCACCGACGTCGCCATGAAGCTCTCCACCCGCCCCGCCAAGCGCGTGGGTTCCGAAGAGCTGTGGGACCGCGCCGAAGGTGCACTGGCCGACGCCCTGAACGAATCCGGCCTGGAATGGGAATACCAGCCAGGTGAAGGTGCCTTCTACGGCCCTAAAATCGAATTCACCCTGCGCGACTGCCTGGGCCGTAACTGGCAGTGTGGTACCCTGCAGTACGATCCGAACCTGCCAGAGCGCCTGGACGCCAGCTACATCGCCGAAGACAACGCGCGCAAGCGCCCGGTGATGCTGCACCGCGCCATCCTCGGCTCGTTCGAGCGCTTCATCGGCATGCTCATCGAGCACTATGCCGGCGTGTTCCCGGCGTGGCTGGCACCGACCCAGGCCGTGATCATGAACATCACCGACAAACAGGCCGATTTCGCCCTTCAGGTTGAGAAATCTCTGAACGGTAGCGGTTTCCGTGCCAAGTCGGACTTGAGAAATGAGAAGATCGGCTTTAAAATCCGCGAGCATACTTTGCTCAAGGTCCCGTACCTTTTGGTTATAGGGGACCGCGAAGTCGAAACGCAAACCGTCGCTGTGCGTACTCGCGAAGGTGCAGACCTGGGCTCCATGCCCGTCGCCCAGTTCGTTGAGCTTCTGACACATGCGGTTTCCCGGCGTGGTCGCCAAGAATCGGAGTAATGACTATTAAGCGTGAAATGAGAAACGATAAACGTGCTGCACCGAAGGCCCCGATCAACGAGAATATCTCGGCCCGCGAGGTTCGGTTAATTGGCGCAGACGGCGAGCAGGTTGGCATCGTCTCGATTGATGAAGCGCTGCGTATCGCTGATGAAGCGAAGCTGGACCTGGTTGAAATCTCTGCAGACGCGTTACCGCCTGTCTGCAAGGTCATGGACTACGGCAAGCACCTCTTCGAAAAGAAGAAGCAGGCTAACGAAGCCAAGAAAAACCAGAAGCAGATCCAGATCAAAGAAATCAAGTTTCGTCCAGGGACGGAGGATGGGGATTACCAGGTAAAACTACGCAACCTGGTACGTTTCCTTACCGATGGGGACAAGGCCAAGATCTCTCTGAGATTCCGTGGTCGTGAGATGGCCCACCAGGAGCTGGGCATGGAGCTGTTGAAGCGGGTTGAAGCTGACCTCGCCGAATACGGCACCGTTGAGCAGCATCCGAAGATGGAAGGACGCCAGCTTATGATGGTCATCGCCCCCAAGAAAAAGAAGTAATCTCCCGGGCACGGCAGGCCTGATGATTATGTGTAATTTTATCGAATGCGGAGTTCCAACATGCCAAAAATGAAAACCAAGAGCGGTGCTGCAAAGCGCTTCCTGAAGACCGCTACCGGCTTCAAGCACAAGCACGCTTTCAAGAGCCACATCCTGACCAAAATGTCGACCAAGCGTAAGCGTCAACTGCGTGGTAGCAGCTTGCTGCACCCGTCTGACGTCGCGAAAGTCGCGCGCATGCTGCGCGTTCGTTAATTCTGGTCAAAGATAGAGGAAGTTACTCATGGCTCGTGTAAAGCGCGGCGTTATCGCTCGTAAGCGTCACAAAAAAATTCTGAAGCTGGCTAAAGGTTACTACGGTGCACGCTCGCGCGTATTCCGCGTAGCCAAGCAGGCAGTCATCAAGGCAGGCCAATACGCCTACCGCGACCGTCGCCAGAAGAAGCGTCAGTTCCGCGCACTGTGGATCGCTCGTATCAACGCCGGTGCCCGCACCAACGGTCTGTCTTACAGCCGTCTGATTGCTGGCCTGAAAAAGGCGTCGATCGAAATCGACCGTAAGGTTCTGGCTGACCTGGCAGTGAACGAAAAAGCGGCGTTTGCTGCAATTGTCGAGAAAGCTAAAGCCGTTCTGGCTTAAGTACCCACGACAATCATCCGGCAGCGTTCTGCGCTGTCGGGTGTAAAACGTCATCGATAGGGGAAGAGCCTTCAAAGCTCTTCCCCTATTTTCGTATCTGGAGTCTGTACATGGAAAACCTGGACGCGCTGGTCTCCCAAGCCCTTGAGGCCGTGGAGCGCGCTGAAGACATCAATGCCCTGGAACAGATCCGGGTTCAGTATCTTGGCAAAAAAGGCGAACTGACCCAGGTGATGAAGACCCTGGGCAACCTGCCAGCCGAAGAGCGCCCGAAAGTCGGCGCGCTGATCAATGACGCCAAAGAGCGCGTCACCGAAGTGCTCAACGCACGCAAGGCAGCCTTTGAAGAAGCCGAACTCAGCGCTCGCCTGGCCGCCGAATGCATTGATGTGACCCTGCCAGGCCGTGGCCAGGCCACCGGTGGCCTGCACCCGATCACCCGTACCCTCGAACGCATCGAGCAGTTCTTCACCCACATCGGCTACGGCATCGCCGAAGGCCCCGAGGTCGAAGACGACTACCACAACTTCGAAGCGCTCAACATCCCCGGCCACCACCCGGCCCGGGCGATGCACGACACCTTCTACTTCAATGCCAACATGCTGCTGCGCACCCACACCTCGCCGGTGCAGGTGCGGACCATGGAGTCCACCCAGCCGCCAATCCGCATTGTGTGCCCGGGCCGCGTTTACCGCTGCGACTCGGATATCACCCACTCGCCGATGTTCCACCAGGTCGAAGGCCTGCTGATCGATCGCGACATCAACTTTGCCGACCTCAAGGGCACCATCGAAGAGTTCCTGCGCGTGTTCTTCGAAAAAGAACTGGCCGTGCGCTTCCGCCCGTCGTTCTTCCCCTTCACCGAGCCGTCCGCCGAAGTCGATATCCAGTGCGTGATGTGTTCCGGCCAAGGCTGCCGCGTGTGCAAGCAAACCGGCTGGCTGGAAGTGCTGGGCTGCGGCATGGTGCACCCGGACGTGCTGCGCATGTCCGGCATCGACCCTGAAGAATTCCAGGGCTTCGCCTTCGGCATGGGCGCCGAGCGCCTGGCCATGCTGCGCTACGGCGTCAACGATTTGCGTCTGTTCTTCGACAACGACCTGCGGTTCTTAGCCCAATTCCGCTAGGCCCAATCGACGCAACTTTCAGGAGAACAGCATGAAATTCAGTGAACAGTGGCTGCGCGGTTGGGTAAACCCGCAAGTCTCCCGTGACGAACTGGTCGCCCGCCTTTCCATGGCCGGCCTTGAAGTCGACAGCGTAACCCCCGCTGCCGGCCAGTTCAGTGGCATCGTCGTGGGCGAAATCCTCGCCACCGAACAACACCCCGACGCCGATAAACTGCGCGTCTGCCAGGTCAGCAACGGCCAGGAAACCTTCCAGGTCGTCTGCGGCGCCCCCAATGCGCGCCCGGGCATCAAAATCCCGTTCGCCATGATCGGCGCCGAACTGCCGGGCGACTTCAAGATCAAGAAGGCCAAGCTGCGCGGCGTCGAGTCGTTCGGCATGCTGTGCTCGGCAGCAGAGCTGCAGATCAGCGAAGAAAACGACGGCCTGCTCGAACTGGCTGCCGACGCCCCGGTAGGCGAAGACATTCGTCAGTACCTGAACCTGGACGACGCCAGCATCGAAATCGGCCTGACCCCCAACCGCGGTGACTGCCTGTCGCTGGCTGGCCTGGCCCGCGACGTCAGCGCCCTGTACAACGTCCCGGTCACCCGCCCGGTGGTGCCGGCCGTACCGGCTGCCCACGACGAAGTGCGCCCGGTCGAAGTCAGCGCCCCGGCCGTGTGCCCACGCTACTTGGGTCGCGTCATCCGCAACGTCGACCTCAGCAAGCCCACCCCGCTGTGGATGGTTGAACGCCTGCGCCGCAGCGACGTGCGCAGCATCGACGCCGCCGTTGACATCACCAACTACGTGATGCTCGAGCTCGGCCAACCGATGCACGCCTTCGATCTCGCCGAAATCAACGGCGGCATCCGCGTACGCATGGCCGAAGAGGGCGAGAAGCTGGTGCTGCTCGACGGCCAGGAAGTCGCCCTGCGCGCCGACACCCTGGTCATCGCCGACCACACCCGCGCCCTGGCCATTGCCGGCGTGATGGGTGGCGAGCACAGCGGCGTCAACACCGAAAAAACCCGCGACCTGTTCCTCGAAAGCGCCTTCTTCGAGCCGATCGCCGTTGCCGGCAAGGCCCGTTCCTACGGCCTGCACACCGACGCCTCGCACCGCTACGAGCGCGGCGTCGACTCGCAACTGGCCCGCGAAGCCATGGAGCGCGCTACCGCACTGGTGCTGGAGATTGTCGGCGGCGAAGCCGGCCCCATCATCGAAGCCGTCAGCGAACAGCACCTGCCGCAAGTCGCCCCGGTGACCCTGCGCGCCGAACGCATCACCCAGATGCTCGGCATGGAGCTGCAGGCCGCCCAGGTCGAGCAGATGCTCAACGCCCTGGAGCTGACCACCACGGCCAACGGGGCAGGGGAGTGGACCGTCAAGGTGCCAAGCCACCGCTTCGACATCAGCCTGGAAGTCGACCTGATCGAAGAGCTGGCCCGCCTGTACGGCTACAACAGCCTGCCTGTGCGTTACCCGCAAGCGCGCCTGGCGCCCAAGGCCAACCCGGAAACCCGCGGTGAGCTGCCCAACCTGCGCCGCCTGCTGGTCGCCCGCGGCTACCAGGAAGCCATCACCTACAGCTTCATCGACCCGAAGCTGTTCGAGCTGTTCACCCCAGGCGTAGAGCCGCTGCTGCTGCTGGCCAACCCCATCTCCAGCGACATGGCCGCCATGCGCGCCTCGCTGTGGCCGGGCTTGGTCAAAGCCATGCAGCACAACCTCAACCGCCAGCAAGACCGCGTGCGCCTGTTCGAAAGCGGCCTGCGCTTCGTCGGCCAGCTGGGTGACCTGGAGCAGCAGCCCATGATCGCCGGCGTTGTCACCGGCAGCCGCCTGCCAGAAGGCTGGGCCAACGGCCGTGACAGCATCGACTTCTTCGATGTGAAAGCAGACGTCGAAGCCCTGCTGGGCTACTCGGGCGCCCTGAGCGACTTCACCTTCGCCGCCGGCAAACACCCCGCCCTGCACCCAGGCCAGACCGCTGTCATCCAGCGCGACGGCAAGGAAGTCGGCTACCTCGGCGCCCTGCACCCGGAAGTTGCCAAGGCCCTGGGCCTGGACCGCCCGGTGTACGTCTTCGAGCTGGTGTTGGGTGATGTGGTCGAAGGCCGCTTGCCGAAATTCAGCGAACTCTCCAAGTTCCCGGAAACCCGTCGCGACCTGGCCCTGATCGCTGGCCGTGACGTGGCCGCCAGCGCCGTGCTTGAAGTAATTCGTGACAATGCAGGCGAATGGCTTACAGACCTCAGGCTGTTTGACGTCTACCAGGGTAAAGGTATTGATCCTGATAGAAAAAGCCTGGCCGTCGGCTTGACCTGGCAGCATCCATCGCGCACTCTTAACGACGATGAGGTGAACACTACCCTGCAAAACATCCTCACCTCGCTTGAACAAAGGTTGAACACCACGTTAAGGAAATAACGGCATGGGTGCTCTGACGAAAGCTGAGATGGCCGAAAGGCTGTACGAGGAGCTGGGGCTTAACAAGCGTGAGGCCAAGGAGTTGGTCGAGCTGTTTTTTGAAGAAATTCGGCACGCACTTGAAGAGAACGAGCAGGTCAAGTTGTCCGGTTTCGGCAACTTCGACCTTCGCGACAAACGCCAGCGGCCGGGCCGCAACCCCAAAACAGGGGAAGAGATCCCGATCACCGCACGGCGCGTCGTCACCTTTCGTCCAGGGCAGAAGTTGAAGGCCCGGGTTGAGGCCTATGCTGGAACCAAGCCATAACGACGAACTGCCCCCCATACCGGGCAAACGCTACTTCACCATTGGTGAAGTCAGCGAGTTGTGTGCCGTAAAGCCACACGTGCTGCGGTATTGGGAGCAGGAGTTCCCTCAGCTCAACCCCGTGAAGCGGCGGGGCAATCGGCGGTATTACCAGCGCCAAGACGTGCTGATGATCCGCCAGATTCGCGCGCTGCTTTATGACCAGGGGTTCACCATTGGCGGGGCGCGGTTGCGGCTCTCCAGTGATGAGGTGAAGGATGAGTCAAGCCAGTACAAGCAGCTGATTCGGCAGATGATTGTTGAGTTGGAGGATGTGCTGGTGGTGTTGAAGAAGTGAGCTAGAGCCGATGAATGGAATTTTTTGAAAAAAAGCTTCCATTTATCAAAAGGTTAGGGTAGATTTCTCATCGTTCTCAGATGTTATGAGAATGTAGTCGGGGCGTAGCGCAGCCCGGTAGCGCACTTGCATGGGGTGCAAGGGGTCGAGTGTTCGAATCACTCCGTCCCGACCAAAAATCCCCAAAAATCCAGTTACTATCTAGTAACTGGATTTTTTTATGCGTGAATTTTGGCTCAACTTTCGAGATAGTTTAGTTTCAGCTTCAAGCGATCGTTCCCATTCACCTCTTCAGGTTCAGCTCAATCTTTTCCAACAGCGCCCTGACCATCGCACTCAGGTGATACGAAGCCCAGATCATCTGTCGGTTGCCAATCATCACGCCGGTGATATTCAAATGCCGTGCACAGTCCATCAACTTGGTTGCTTGCTCGATGGCGTAGCTGGGCGGTATTCCCGGTGCGATGGTGAACATGTTGCGACGCGGCGTGCCGATCTGGTCGCCTTTGTGTTTAGCTGCCGTCATGAGTGATTTTCCGCAATCGTTTCGACTTGAACTGGCCCCTTCCAAGAGGCCAGTAGCGGCACTCGAATATCTACTGCTGCATCCCCAGCTCGGCATCATCGAGCAGCGCCTTTGCCAGAGCACTTAGGTAGTAGGATGCCCAGATCAATTGCGGGCTGTCTTCCATCAAGCCGGTTATGGTCAGGTCACGCACACAGCCCATCAACTCTGAGGCTTGCTCCCTGGCATTCTGGCAGGGGATACCAGGTGCGATGCAGAACAGCGGCTGAGTTTGGCCTTCTGCCTGATAGAACATGGTTTTGCCGGGTGTGGTTTTTTCGGTTGTGCTGTCTTTCGGCATGAGTTGGTTCCCTGAAAATACGGGTGCCTGGGCTGGCCCTATCGCCGGCAAGCCGGGCTCCCACAAGTTCACCGGGCCCCTGAGGGTCGTCTACAACCTCAGGGGCGGTGCCGTGTGGGGGCGCTAGCCTTCGAAAGAACCAGGCCAGACTTAACGTGATGCGGCTTAGTGCAGCGTTCCTTGCTCTGTCGGCATTTGCACTTGCGCCAACGCGACCTCAAGCAATTTGCGCAAGGTTTCGAGCTCGTGCATGGAGGTCATGATCAACAAGGAGGAGGGCGACTTGGGTTGCATCATCATCGCCTGCTGGGCCACGGCTTCGGCGCAAAGTGCGTAATCTGCAGCCAGCATCAGCGTATCTTCGAGGGCGTGGAGACTGTGGGGTGGATCGGGCACTATCTTCAGCATTATTTGGTCCTCAATGAAGCGACCAGCGCTTGCTGTCAAACAAGTGGAGGCAGCTGTGTATGGGTTGACAGACCGGTGAAGACCAAACCGGCGCACACGGGGTGCCCCACACACAGCCGCCATAGGCATCGCTGCGTGTTTGGTCGTCATCAGCCTGTCAAAGCTAGTCGTTGATATGCAACGACTGGCCGAGACTAAGATGCTGATAAAACGACCGCAACGAAAAACAGGCGGCGGCAGTATCTTTGGGAAATACCCTACAGGAAAGGGGTTAAATCTGATCTTTTCAGGTGCTCGCTGTAACAGCTTGTAAGTGCAGGCAGCCGAAATTCAGGGTTGTGCCTAGTGAGAAATGCGCACGATGGGAGTTCCTTGCCTGCAACTGACTCCACCGCCCCTTGTACTGGGTAACCAGCGCCAGCAATCAGCAGCTTTGCTTCAGCTAGTCGGGTCTTGCCCCAACACCTTGCTCAACGCCACACGCGCATCTTCAAGCTGCACCAGCGAAGCATGCCGTGCACCCAGCGCGTCGCCGTTCTGGATAGCCGTGAGAATCGCCTTGTGCCGGGGCAGGGCGAGTTGGTTGAAGTTCGGCCGCTGGTTGGAATAGCGCACCGATTCGCGCAGGGCCATCGAGAGCATGTTGCACAGGTAGGCCAACAGGTCGTTGTGGGTGGCGTCGGCGATGCGGGCGTGGAAGTCCAGGTCGGGTTGCAGGCGCTCTTCATGGGTGCGCGCGGCTTCCATGCGCTGGTAGGCCTCGGCGATCGACTCGACATCCTCGGGGGTGGCGTTGGTGGCGGCCAGCGCGGCGGCGGCGGGTTCGATAACCCAGCGCACGCTGGACAGGGTGTTGAAGAAGTCCTTTTGCGGGGTGGCCTGCATCAGCCAGTGCAGCACGTCGGGGTCGAGCATGTGCCAGTCATGGCGGGGCCTTACCAATGTGCCGACCCGTGGGCGGGCTTCGACCAGGCCCTTTGCGGTCAGGGCGCGCATCGCTTCGCGGAACACCGGCCGGCTGATCGCGTAGCTTTCGCACAGGCTGGCCTCGGAGGGCAGCTTTTGCCCGGGTGCGAGTTGGCCGGATACGATTTGCAGGCCGAGGTCCTGGACCAGGGTGGCGTGCATGCTTTTGCGCGTGGTGGGCTGGCGGTAGTTCATGGGGGGCGCGGGAGGTCCTTCGAGCGAGGTGGGCATCATAGCATTAGTGGGTGGCGGGGGGCCTGTGGGGCAGGTGTCATGCAGGCAGTTGCAGCCATCGGTTTGCACTGCTTCAAGGTATGCGTGGGATGTGTAGGAGCGGCCTTGTGTCGCGAAAGGGGTGCGCAGCGCCCCCGGCAATATCAGCCTGATGCATGAATTGTGGGGGCGCTGCGCACCCCTTTCGCGACACAAGGCCGCTCCTACCGGGGGGAGGTGTTGAGAGTTGGTTAGTGCGAATGCTTGGGCACCGCCGCGCCACGGCAGCCAACCAGGAAGTCGAAATCGCAACCTTCGTCAGCCTGCATCACATGGTCCAGATACAGCTTCGCATAACCGCCACTGATCAACTGTGGCGGTGCTTGCAGGTCGGCCAGGCGGCCAGCCAGTTCCTCGGCAGAAATGTCCAGGTGCAGCCGGCCTTCCTTGCAGTCCAGCTCGATCCAGTCACCTTCGCGCACGGCTGCCAATGGGCCGCCCGCAGCAGCCTCGGGTGCCACGTGCAGCACTACGGTGCCGTAGGCAGTACCGCTCATGCGGGCGTCGGAGATGCGCACCATGTCGGTCACGCCCTGGGCCAGCAGCTTGGCGGGCAGGCCCATGTTGCCGACCTCGGCCATGCCCGGGTAGCCCTTGGGCCCGCAGTATTTCATCACCAGCACCGAATTGGCGTCCACGTCCAGCTCAGGGTCGTTGATGCGCGCTTTGTAGTCCTCGAAGTTTTCGAACACTACGGCGCGGCCGCGGTGCTGCATCAGCGCTGGGGTGGCCGCCGACGGCTTGAGCACCGCGCCTTTGGGCGCCAGGTTGCCGCGCAGGATGCAGATGCCGCCATCGGCCACCAGCGGTTTGTCGAGCGGGCGGATGACTTCTTCGTCATACAGCGGCGCGGCCTGGCAGTTGTCCCACAGGCTCTTGCCGTTGGCGGTCAGTGCGGTGGGGTTGGGCAGCAGGCCATGCTCGCCCAGGCGGCGGATGACTGCGGGCAGGCCGCCGGCGTAGTAGAACTCTTCCATCAGGAAGCGGCCCGATGGCTGCAAGTCGACCAAGGTCGGTGTGCCGCGGCCGACGCGGGTCCAGTCTTCCAGTTGCAGGTCTACGCCAATGCGCCCGGCAATCGCCTTGAGGTGGATCACTGCGTTGGTCGAACCACCGATGGCGGCGTTGACGCGGATGGCGTTCTCGAAGGCTTCGCGGGTGAGGATCTTCGACAGGCGCAGGTCTTCGCGCACCATGTCGACAATGCGCATGCCTGACAGATGGGCGAGTACGTAGCGGCGGGCATCCACCGCCGGGATGGCGGCGTTGTGCGGCAGCGAGGTACCCAGCGCTTCGGCCATGCAGGCCATGGTCGAGGCGGTGCCCATGGTGTTGCAGGTGCCCGCCGAGCGCGACATGCCGGCCTCGGCCGAGAGGAACTCGTTGAGGTCGATCTGGCCGGCCTTATAGGCCTCGTGCATCTGCCAGACGATGGTGCCGGCGCCAATGTCCTTGCCTTTGTGCTTGCCGTTGAGCATCGGCCCACCAGTGACCACGATCGCCGGCACGTCGCAGCTGGCGGCGCCCATCAGCAGCGCCGGGGTGGTCTTGTCGCAGCCGGTCAGCAGCACCACGGCGTCCACCGGGTTGCCACGGATCGCTTCTTCCACATCCATGCTCGCCAGGTTGCGGGTGAGCATGGCGGTAGGGCGCAGGTTGGACTCGCCACTGGAAAACACCGGGAACTCCACCGGGAAGCCACCAGCCTCCAGCACGCCTTTTTTGACGTGCTCGGCAATCTTGCGGAAGTGGGCGTTGCACGGGGTCAGCTCCGACCAGGTGTTGCAGATGCCGATGATCGGCTTGCCCTGGAATTCGTGGTCGGGGATGCCTTGGTTCTTCATCCAGCTGCGGTACATGAAGCCGTTCTTGTCGGCGGTACCAAACCATTGGGCGGAGCGCAGGGGGCGTTTGTTATCAGACATAAGCGGGGCACCTAATTAGTATTACTATTTGTCGTTATGAGGCTGACTCTAGCGGCTAAAAAGGCATCTGTGAAGGGTTGTTGTTTTAAATAGTAATACTATATGATCGATTCGCCAGGTTAGCGGTCTGCCAAAAAGCCCCGGCCAGGTGCTGTGCCCATTACAAGAACAATTGGAGACATCGCCATGATTCAGGAGCAGCGGCTCGTCCGCCTGATCACACTGAAACTCATCCCTTTTCTGGTTCTGCTTTACCTTGTGGCCTATGTCGATCGTTCGGCGGTGGGCTTTGCCAAGCTGCACATGGGCGCCGACATAGGCCTGGGTGACGCGGCATATGGCCTTGGCGCCGGGCTGTTCTTCATCGGTTATTTTCTTTTCGAAGTGCCGAGCAACCTGTTGCTCGACCGCTTCGGTGCACGTCGCTGGTTCGCCCGCATTTTGCTGACCTGGGGCGCGATCACTGTCGGCATGGCGTTTGTCACCGGGCCCAACGGCTTTTATGTGATGCGTTTCTTGCTGGGGGCCGCTGAGGCGGGCTTCTTCCCGGGGGTGCTGTACTACATCACCCAGTGGTACCCGGTGCGCCATCGCGGCAAGATCCTCGGTTTTTTCATTCTCTCGCAGCCGCTGGCCATGCTGATCACCGGGCCGCTTTCGGGTGCGCTGCTGGGGCTTGAGGGCATCTACGGCCTGCATGGCTGGCAGTGGTTGTTCATCTGTATCGGTACCCCGGCAGTGCTGTTGGCCTGGCCCACCTTGTGCCTGCTGCCGGACGGCCCTGCCAAGGTGCGCTGGCTCAGCGACGAGCAACGCAACTGGCTGCAGGAGCAGTTGGCCAACGACCTGCGCGAGTTCGGCCAGACCCGCCATGGCAACCCGCTGCATGCCCTTAAAGATGGCCGGGTGCTGTTGCTGGCGCTGTTCTACTTGCCGATGACCCTGAGCATCTATGGCTTGGGCCTGTGGCTGCCAACGCTGATCCACCAGTTTGGCGGCAGTGACCTGGTCACCGGTTTTGTCTCGGCGGTGCCCTACCTGTTCGGCATCATCGGCCTGCTGATCGTGCCGCGAAGCTCCGACCGCCTGAACGACCGCTATGGCCATCTGGGCCTGCTGTACGCACTGGGTGCCGTCGGCCTGTTCTTCAGCGCCTGGCTGACGGTACCGGTGCTGCAGTTGGCCGCGCTGTGCCTGGTGGCGTTCGCGCTGTTCTCCTGCACGGCCATCTTCTGGACGCTGCCGGGGCGGTTCTTCTCCGGTGCCAGCGCTGCTGCGGGCATCGCCTTGATCAACTCGATCGGCAACCTCGGCGGTTACCTGGGCCCGTTCGGCATCGGCGCGCTGAAGGAGTACACCGGGCAGCTGTCGTCGGGCCTGTATTTCCTGGCGCTGGTGATGCTGTGCGGGGTGCTGCTCACGGGCGTGGTCTACAACCGCCTGGAGCGCCGCCAGCGCCTGGCTTCCACGCGGGCGGCCGAAGCCTCCCGCTAACCTTTGCAACCGACAAGCGAGCACAAGCATGCGACTGATCCAATTCGAAACCGCCGCCGGCGCGCGCCGCGTGGGCGTGGTGGAAGGCGAGTACGCCCTTGAAGTACTGGGCGCCGCCAGCACCCGTGAGCTGGCCCTGCAGGCCATAGCCGCTGGCCGTGACCTGGCCTGCGAAGTGCAGGCCGCCGGGCTGGGCGAGCGCCATGACTACCTGGCCCTGCTGGCCGAAGGTCGCGTACTGCCACCGCTGGACCACCCGGACTCTGCCCACTGCCTGGTGACCGGTACCGGCCTGACTCACCTGGGCAGCGCCGCCACCCGCGACAAGATGCACCAGCAGCAAGCCGAAGGCGCCGTCACTGACAGCATGCGCATGTTCCAGTGGGGCCTGGAGGGCGGTCGGCCGCCAGCGGGCGAGGAGGGCGCGCAGCCGGAGTGGTTCTACAAGGGCGACGGCGGCATCGTCGTGCGCCCCGGCGCCGACCTGCCGCTGCCGGCCTTTGCCGAAGATGCCGGCGAAGAGCCGGAGCTGGTCGGGCTGTACCTGATCGGTAGCGACGGCACGCCATACCGCCTCGGCTACGCCTTGGGCAACGAGTTTTCCGACCATGTGATGGAGCGGCGCAACTACCTGTACCTGGCGCATTCCAAGCTGCGCGCCTGCAGCTTCGGCCCGGAGCTGCGCCTTGGGGCATTGCCGGCTCACCTGGAAGGTACCAGCCGCATCCTGCGCGATGGCCAGGTGCTGTGGAGCAAGCCGTTCCTGTCGGGTGAGCAGAACATGTGCCACAGCTTCGAGAACCTCGAGTTCCACCACTTCAAGTACGACCAGTTCCTGCGTGCTGGCGATATCCATGTGCACTATTTCGGCACCGCCACGCTGTCGTTTGCCGACGGCGTTCAGGCGCGCCCGGGCGATACCTTCGAGGTCAGCCTCGATGCCTTTGGCCAGCCGCTGCGCAATGGTATTGGCGCAGCGTCCGGGCAGCGTCGCCCAGGTGTAGTGAAAAGCCTTTGAGCGTGTTGCCGGTCAGTCGATGAAGTCGGGACGGCTGTGCGGTCCATCGCCGGCAAGCCAGCTCCCACAGGTACCGCGCAAACCTCAAGATTTTGCGCGGCCCCCTCTGCCCTGACTGACCGCCATGCGCCACTGAGCCCTCTTTCTTTGTTACAGGAGTCAACCATGTCTGGAAGCAACTTCATTGGCGGCCAGCGCAGCGCTGCCGGCAGCGTACGCCTGCAAAGCCTGGATGCACGCACCGGCGAAGCATTGCCGGTGGTCTTCACCCAGGCCACCCCTGAGGAGGTGGCCGCCGCCGCCCAGGCCGCCGAAGCAGCATTTGCCGAATACAACGCCCTGGCGCCAGAGCGCCGCGCGCAGTTTCTGGAGGCCATTGCCGACCAGCTGGACGCGCTGGACGATAGCTTCGTCGCCACGGTGTGCCGCGAAACTGCGCTGCCGGCTGCACGCATCCAGGGCGAGCGTGGCCGCACCAGCAACCAGATGCGCCTGTTCGCCAAGGTACTGCGCCGTGGCGACTACCTGGGGGCGCGCATCGACCGCGCGCAGCCACAGCGCCAGCCACTGCCACGCCCTGACCTGCGCCAGTACCGCACCGGCCTTGGCCCGGTGGCCGTGTTCGGCGCCAGCAACTTCCCGTTGGCGTTCTCCACGGCCGGCGGCGACACCGCCGCAGCACTGGCTGCCGGCTGCCCGGTAGTGGTCAAGGCCCACAGCGGCCATATGGCCACTGCCGAGCTGGTGGCTGAAGCCATCGAGCGTGCGGCGGTGGCTACCGGCATGCCCGCTGGCGTGTTCAACATGATCTATGGCGCCGGTGTCGGTGAAGCGTTGGTGCGCCACCCGGCGATCCAGGCGGTCGGTTTCACCGGTTCGCTCAAGGGCGGCCGTGCCCTGTGCGACCTGGCCGCAGCGCGCCCGCAGCCGATCCCGGTGTTCGCCGAAATGAGCAGCATCAACCCGGTGCTGGTGTTGCCTGCGGCGCTGCAGGCCCGCGGCGAGCAGGTGGCCAAGGAACTCGCCGCATCGGTGGTACTGGGTTGCGGGCAATTCTGCACCAACCCCGGGTTGGTCATTGGCATTGCCGGTGAAGCGTTCGGCACCTTCGTCGCGGCACTGGCTGCGCAAATGGCCGACCAGCCAGCGCAGACCATGCTCAATGCCGGTACCTTGCGCAGCTATGCCAGCGGCGTACAGCGCCTGCAGCAACACCCGGGCGTGCGCCATCTGGCCGGTGCCGAGCAGGTTGGCGACCAGGCCCGGGCACAGCTGTTCCAGGCTGATGTGAGCTTGCTGCTCAACGGCGACGAGCTGCTGCAGGAGGAGGTTTTCGGGCCAGCCACGGTGGTGGTCGAAGTGGCCGACGAAGCCGAACTGCGCCGCGCCCTGCAAGCCCTGCATGGGCAACTGACCGCCACCCTGATCGCCGAACCGGAGGACTTCCAGCGCTTTGCCGCGCTGGTGCCGCTGCTGCAGCGCAAGGCCGGCCGCCTGCTGGTCAACGGCTACCCGACTGGCGTCGAGGTGTGCGATGCAATGGTGCATGGCGGGCCTTACCCGGCCACCTCCGATGCCCGTGGTACCTCGGTCGGCACCCTGGCCATCGACCGCTTCCTGCGCCCGGTGTGCTACCAGGACTACCCGGATGCGCTGCTGCCTGACGCCCTGAAAAACGCCAATCCACTGGGCCTGCAACGCCTGGTCGACGGCCAGCACAGCCGTGATGCGCTGAGCTGAGGCAGGGTGCTAGCGCTGTATACCCGCCGGGCTATGCCCCGGCGGGCTTTCGACCGACACCGTAAAACAACAAAAAGAGGTTGCAGCCATGCCGAGTCGTTCCCTGCCCGCCGACCAGGTCGCGTGGGAGTCACTGGATAGTCGTCTGTTTCGCAAGATCAGCTGGCGCATTGTGCCGTTGTTCATCGTGTGTTTCCTGTTCGCCTACCTAGACCGGGTCAATATCAGCTTCGCCAAGCTGCAGATGCAAAGCGCGCTGGGTTTCAGTGACGCTGTGTACGGGTTGGGTGCGAGCCTGTTCTTCGTCGGCTACTTCCTGTTCGAGGTACCGAGCAACGTGCTGCTGCACCGCATCGGCGCACGTATCTGGATTGCCCGCATCATGATCAGTTGGGGTTTGACCTCGGCGGCAATGATGTTCGTCACCAGCGAAACCTGGTTCTACGTACTGCGTTTTCTGATCGGTGTCATGGAAGCCGGCTTCGTGCCCGGCGTGCTGTACTTCTTCACCCAGTGGTACCCCAGCGACCGCCGTGCGCGCATCAACGCCTATTTCAAGAGCTCGATCTGCCTATGCGGCATCGTTGGCGGTCCGTTGGCCGGGTTTATCCTCGGCCACTTCGACGGGGTAAACGGCCTGGCCGGGTGGCAGTGGCTGTTCCTACTCGAAGGCCTGCCATCGGTGCTGCTCGGCCTACTGGTACTGTGGCTGGTCACTGATCGCATCGAAGATGCCCGGTGGCTTGACGGCGAAGAGAAACGCTACCTGCGAGAGCGTCTGGACGCCGAGCCCAAGCCCAGCGGTGGCAGCTCGATCAGGGCGATTCTGCGTGAGCCCGCTTCGCTGGCGCTGTCGGCGATCTATCTGTGCCTGGTCATGGCGCTGACCGGGTTACTGTTCTGGATGCCCCAGTTGATTCGCAACGCTGGGGTGGACGATGCACTGGATATCGGCCTGCTGACCATGATCCCGTACCTGTTGGCAGTGGTGGGCAACCTGCTGATCGGCCGCAGCTCCGACCTGCGCGGCGAGCGCCGCTGGCACATGGCGGGTTGCGCAGCCATGACTACCGTTGGCTATGCCTTGTGTGCCGGTTTCAACGCCCAGCTGTTGGTACTGATGCTGGGCATGAGCCTTGTCATGACCGGGATCATCGCCTGGATGCCGATCTTCTGGACCTTACCGCCGAAATACCTGGCCGGGTTGGCCGCAGCGGCGGGTATCGCGTTGATCAACTCGATCGGCCAGCTCGGCGGCATCATTGCGCCTTACATGGTGGGCAAGGTCCGCGATGTCAGCGGCTCGGCGACGCCCGCATTGTGGCTGCTGACGGCGGTCAGCCTGCTGGCGGTGGTGCTGATTGTCTGGGCCGTGCCACGCCGCTTGTATGCGGTTCAACCTGAATCGCGCACCCACTGAGGAGGTTGCATGCAACGTGTCGTTTCTTTCGGGCCTATTTCCAGCGCCGAGGTGCTGGCCGACCTCGAACAGCGTTACCACTTCCGGCGTTTCGACCAGCCGTTGGCTGACCGCGACGGCTTCCTTGCGGCCTTGGCCACTGCCGACGGACTGATCGGCAGTACATTACCGCTGGATGCTGAGCTGCTCGACCACGCGCCTTCGCTCAAGGTGATTGCCAGCGTGTCTGCTGGCTTCGACAACTACCCCTTGGGCTATCTGCGCGACCGCGGCATCTGTTTGACCAATACCCCCGATGCGGTGACCGAAACCACCGCCGATACCGGGTTCATGCTGCTGATGATGGCCGCGCGACGCGCATGCGAGCTGGCGCAACTGGTGCGTGACGGCGGCTGGACTCAGGGCATCGATGCCTCGCGCTTCGGCATGGATGTACACGGCAAGACCTTGGGCATCGTCGGCCTTGGCCGGATTGGTGCGGCCGTGGCCAGGCGCGCGCACTTTGGTTTTGGCATGCCGGTGCTGTACAGCGGCAACAGCGCCAAGCCCGAGTATGAAGCGGAGTTTGCGGCAAGGCGTGTGCCGCTGATGCAGTTGCTGGGCGAGGCGGACTTCGTCTGCGTCTGCGTGCCGCTGAGTGCGGCCACCCATCACCTGTTCGGCCGCGCGCAGTTCGCCGCTATGCGCGCCGATGCCGTGTTCGTCAACATTGCCCGTGGCGCGGTGGTCGACGAGCGCGCGCTGCTAAAGGCGCTGGCCGAAGGGCAGATCCGCGCGGCTGGGCTGGATGTGTTCGAGCTAGAGCCGTTGCCCGCGAGTTCGCCATTGCTGGCCTTGCCCCAGGTGGTTGCCTTGCCGCACATTGGTTCCGCCACCGTCGAGGCACGTGCGTTGATGGCGCGTACCGCAGCGGCCGAACTGGCGGCGGTGCTCGAAGGTAGGGCACCAAGGCATCCAGTGCGATAGGGAGCGCGCAGGAGCGGCCAGCTCCTGCGTTGCACGCCTTGGCATTCGGGGCTTGAGGCTGGGTGCCGTCGTGGTCAGTCAACCCACCGCCACAGCGGTTCATCCAGCAACCCAACCCCGCGTAGCTGTGTCTGCCCCTGAACCTTCTCCAGCTCCAGCACATTGCACCCGTCACACGCCGACAGCGCCTCAATCAGCGGCGCACTGTGCGACACCACCCAAACCTGGCTCCGCCTCGAAGCGCGAATGATCAACCGCGCCAGCGCAGGCAGCAGGTCGGCATGCAAGCTGGTTTCCGGCTCGTTAAGCACCATCAGTGACGGCGGCCGTGGCGTCAGCAACGCAGCCATCAACAACAGATAACGCAACGTACCATCCGACAATTCACCCCCACCCAGCGGGCGCAACAGCCCATGCTGATGCAGCCGCACGCTGAACAGCCCACCCGGCGGCGCATCAATCTCCAAGCGGCTACCGGGAAACGCGTCATCCAGTGCCGCTATCAGGTCTTCAACCTCGCCAATCTCGATGATGGTCTGCAACGCCGAGGCAAGGTTACGCCCGTCATGATGCAGCACCGGCGAGCGCGTCCCCAGCTGCGGTTGGCGGCAGGGTGCGTCGCGGTCGATGCGGAAGTGATCGTAGAAGCGCCAGCTGTTGATGAACGCCCGCAGCTCACCAATCTCCGGCGCCTGCCGTGGCCGGCCCACGATGTTGAAAAAGCTCTCGCAGCTGTCGGCATGTTGATCGAGCACCGTCCAACTATTGCCTTCCCGCGCACGAACCATGGCGTTCTTGCGCTCAACCAATAAGGACGATGGGCGATAAGCCCCAGCGCCCCAGATGGCTTCGCACTTGATCTCGGGGTCGAGCATGAATGCGGTGGGATAGGGCAGGGGTATCGGCAAGCCCAGCGAGATGGCAAAGCCGAAATCCTCGGTGGCGAAGCCCAGGCGCAGGCGTTTGGCCTCGCTCGGATGCTGGCCTTGGATGGGCACTTCACCGCGCTTCATGCGCGCACTCATCTCTGGCCCAGCCCACCAGGTCGAATCCAGCCCGCCTTCGCGGGCAAGCGCTTCGATCACGCCGCCCTGGGCGGTCTCGGCGAGCAGGCGCAGGGCTTTGTACAGATTGGATTTGCCGCTGCCGTTGGCGCCGGTCACCAGGTTGAGTTGGCTTAAAGGCAACACAAGGTGGTTGATGGAGCGGTAGTTGCCGATGGCGAGGGTGGTGAGCATGCGGTGCGTCCCAGGTTTAACTCAGTGCCTGATTGTGGGCGAACTGCACGTGCCTTACTACCGTTCAGCACGGTTTCGGGAGGGCGGCGTGGGCCTGCAGGTAGGGGTGTGTTCACGGGGTTTTCATCATGCCCAGTTCGGCATCATCGAGCAGGGCCTTGGCCAGGGCGCAGAGGTAGTGCGAGGCCCACAGCAGCTGGGGCTTGTCTTCCATCAGGCCGTCGATGGTCAGGTCGCGGGCATAGCCCATCAGTTCCGAGGCCTGTTCGCGGGCGCTTTGGCAAGGGATGCCGGGCTCGATGCGGAACAGGGGGTGGGTCTGGTTTTCACCTTGGTAGAAGGTGGTTTTGCCGGCGGTGAATGCGGTTTCTTCGGTGGCCATTTTTTGATCTCCCTGAAGGTGTAGCTGCCTGGGCTGGCCCCATCGCCGGCAAGCCGGACTCCCACAGGTTTCACCGGGCGTCTGAGGGGCGTCTACAACCTCAGGGGCGGTGCTGTGCGAGAGAGCTAGCCCGTGAAAGAGCCAGGCCAGGCAGATCATGATGAGGATTAATGCAGCGTCTGCGGGTCGGCTGGCTTTTGTATTTGGGCCAGTGCTGACTCGAGCAATTTGCGCAGGGCATCGAGCTCGTGCATCGAGGTCATGATCATCACGGACACGGGTGATTTCGGCTGCATCAACATCGCGTGTTGGGCAACGACTTCGGCGCAGAGCGCGTAGTCGGCAGCCATCATCAGTGTGTCTTCGAGGGAGTGGGGATTGTGAGGCGGATCGGGAACGATCTTGAGCATGATGAAACTCCAACGTCGAACGGTGGAGCTACCACGGCCTTGCTGTCAAACAATGAGGTGGCAGCTGTACGCGGGTTGACAGACCGAGACGTTGGCACTCGGCGCACCAGAGGGTGCCCGCACGTACAGCCACCATAACAGTGTGCACATGTGGACAACGAAGACGGTCTGTCAAAACCGGTCGCTGAATTGGCAGCGACCGGCCGAGACTAGAATCCACATTGGCCATGTGCAACGAAAAATGGGCGGCGGCAGTATCTTTGGGAAATGCCCTACAGGAAAGGGGTTAAATCTGATTTTTCCGGCTGTTCGATGTAACAGCTTGTAACGCGGTGGCAGTCAAAATTCAGGGCTGGGCAGAGTGGGCGGCATGCCAGTCAGCGCTCATTTCTCTTTTTCCACCCGTGCCCCGAGAAAACTGAAGAGGCCTCATTCAGCTGCTGCCACAATACCCTCTTCTGAAGCCTGGCGCGCTCTTCGGTGAGTCACAAGGAGCATGACCACCGCAGTCAAACCAGGCATTGGGTAGAACAACACAAAAACTGAATACCACTCCAGTTCATTCAATTCGCTGACCCAGCCCAAGCCCCCTGCCAAGATCAGCCCCCAGACCAGCGCAATGATGACTGCAGCCATAACTCGCCTGTCCTTGGGTAGTTTCGGCTCGCGAACCATGGCTGCCGCATAGGCCTTCCAGCACCCCCACAGACCGAACGTGGAAATCAAGAAGACGGGTACCACAAACTCCGGCACCTTGAAGAGCATTACTGCCAAAAACAGCGTGGCCCCGATGAAGGAGTAGGTGACCGGCGCGATGCCAATGAGCGCGCCCAGTGTCAGAAAAATTCGAAGTTTGGTGAGCTTGGTCATGCCAGTCCTTGAGTGATTACGGCAGCTGCGTCCGGGTAGCCACATTGAGCGGGGAGCATAGGGGCACGCGCTACAAAATCAAAGTGTGGGGTTTGACAGGCCGCACGCACGATCACCAAGCGCTACGGCTCTGCGTATGTGATATCCATCGAGTATGGGGTAGGCGACTTAAACTCCACTGATCATCGAGCCAGGTTCGCGCCGGGCTGCTGGCAGCCTATCGAGAAACGCCCTGATTCCTCGCTTCCCTCGCAAGTGAATTGTAGGCACCTGTGCCCCGAGCTTAAGGCGAACTGCTTCGATACCAGGTCGGTAATTCCGGTCGAACGTCCACACGAACTTGAGAAATTCCAGGTCGAACCTTTCCTCACAACCTTCCGCACGATCAGGCCGTGGCTGGATGCGAAGCAGGCGTAACAGCACCCGAATGAAACAGGTGAGCTTGGGCGTGTCGAGCCAGATGATCAGGTCCGCTCGCGGCAAACGCAGGTCGAAGGTACGGCGCGCATAGTTGCCTTCACACACCCAGGCGTCACCAGCAACGGCATCGCGTACACGGTCACGGAACTGTTCGGCGTCAGGTTCCGCCCAGCCGGGCTCCCAGAAGAGTTTGTCCAAGTGAACGACGGAAAGCTCCAGGTGTTCTCCCAAGGCGCGGGCAAGGGTGGACTTGCCGCTGCCGCCGTTGCCCAGAATGACGATTCGTTGCATGGTGACTTCCTGTCGTAGGCAAAAGAACGATTGTATGGCGGTGGTTGAGCAACCCCAAGGCTAATGGATGGCAATCAGCCATTGACAGCCTTCCATTCGCTAAAGACCATCCGGATCCAGGCGCGCTTCACCAATGTGCAGCGTTACCCCATCCGCTTTCGACCGCAACATTGAGTGCCGGTCCGTAACAGATCAGGACGATGAACGACTACGCCCTAAAACTCGCCAATTACTGGCGCACCTCCCTCGCCGACGCTGAAAACGGCAATGGCGCGCTCAACTCCAGGCAAGCCGAAGCGCTCACCCCGGTCGGGATGGAGCATGTGCAGAAGGGTGGTTTGCCAGAAGAACTTGCAGCCAAGCTGTTTGCCGATGAGGCGCCAGACGCTTCGACCATAAAAGTCACGCTGCGCCCTTGGGTTTATCTGTCACAGCGCGAGCACGGCAAGGTTCGGACGGGCTTGCCTGCAGCGGTCACCCCGCTGATCTGTACCGTATTGGTGTGCCGTGATGGGCGCCTTTACCCGACCACACAAGCTTTAGTGCCGCGTGACATTCTTGAGCCGCTGGACAAGGACACTTTCTTCATCGGGGCACAGTCTGCGCTGGATGACTTTTTGTCGGTCGAAGAGGTGCCCGCTTTCACACCGCCGGGTGAGGGGGAAATAATCGACATTGAGCAGCATCTTGAACAGTGGCGTAAGTTTTACGCGTTCTGCCTGCGGATGGCCCGTGAGGTCGGTAAGGGGTGGGATGCGGCCGAAGACGGCATGAAGCCGGCCAAGTACAGCTTGCTGTTCAAAGAAGACAAACCTGACGGCTTCAGCAAGAACATCGTCAACCTCTACGACTACCTGCGTCAGCATAAGCCCGATGCCCCGTTGTTCGAGCGCTTCGCCCAACGTCACCCAAGCCCGGACGAGCCTTGCTTGCCCGCTGGTAGCCTTTTTGCCGCGCGCTTGGGCCACGCTGGTGACGAATACGCACTGGCCCCTGCCCAGCGTGATGCCTTGGCGCATCTGGTGGCCGGGCAGGCGGGCGATGTGCTGGCAGTCAATGGTCCACCGGGCACGGGCAAAACCACACTCGTGCTGTCGGTGGTCGCCTCGCTTTGGGCGAAGGCCGCTGTGGCAGGTGGCGAGCCTCCGGTGATTGTCGCCAGTTCCACCAACAACCAGGCGGTGACCAATATCATCGCGGCTTTCGGCAAAGACTTTGCCGAGGGCACCGGACCGTTGGCGGGCCGTTGGTTGCCTGGCATCAATAGCTTTGGCGCCTACTTCCCGAAGGCATCGGCCGAAGCGGAGCTTTCCGGTGTCTACCAGACCAAGAGCTTCTTTCATGAGTTGGAGTCTTGCGCCTATCTGGACAAGGCCAAGCACGCCTACTTGGTACAGGCGGCAGCGGCTTTCCCGGGTGTTCAAGACCTCGATGTCGAGCGTACGGTCGGGTTACTGCAACAGCAAATCAAGGCGCGCCAGCAGCAACTTGCCGATATCGAGCAGGCGTGGGCGGCGCTCGTCCGCGCTCGGGAGGCGCTTCGCGTTGCGTTGGGGGATGACCCACAGGCCACTCTGCAGGCCCGACAAACCGCTCAGCTCGACCAGCTGCAGCAACTGGGCACTGCACAGAAGCGGCTCAAAGATTTCAAGCATTACCTGGCACATGAGTCACTGTTCTACAGCCTGTTCAGCTGGATTCGCCCCATTGCCGCCAAGCGCCTTCGCCTGGCCAAATTGCAGCTCGATGGCGCCGATGCCGAGCTGCAGAACGCTGCGACTTTGGGCGAAATCGAAACGCGGCTTGAAGCTGCGCAGGCCCAAGCGGGCCAGGAGCATCAGCGGCTCACCCAACTGCTGCAAACCGCTCAGCAACTGTTCGAGGCTGAACAACAGCGGCTGCACGGTTGGCATGGCGCGATCAGCTCGCTGGCTGATGCGGCCGGCCAGCCTGCTGCCCAGGCCACTCTGGAGGACTGCGACCGCTGGGCCGATACGTCACTGCGTTTCGAAATATTCCTGCTGACTACCCACTATTGGGAAGGGCGTTGGCTATTGGAAGTCAGCGAGGAGCTGCAGGAGATACTCGACAGCCGCAAGAAAACCGGTGCCAAGACGCTGATCAAGAACTGGCGCCGTTGGATGAAGCTCACGCCTTGTGTGGTCTCGACCTTTTTCAGGCTACCCAAGGAGCTGTCGTGCAAGCGCTACGACGACGGTGATTACATCGACGACTATCTGGTCAACTTCATCGACTTGCTGATCGTCGACGAAGCTGGGCAGGTGTTGCCGGAGGTCGCCGCGCCGTCGTTTGCCCTTGCTCGCCAGGCGCTGGTCATCGGCGACACCCAACAGATCGAGCCAATCTGGTCGATCCCGGCCAAGGTGGATATCGGCAACCTCACCAGTGCTGGGCTGGTTTCGCACACCCATGCCGAGGAGGACTACGAGGCCTTCTGCAAAGCCGGGCGCAGTGCCGCAAGTGGCAGCGTGATGGCCATCGCTCAGTCTACCAGCCGTTATCACTACGATCCCGACCTTGCCCGGGGTATGTACCTGTACGAGCATCGCCGCTGCTATGACTCGATCATCGCCTTCTGCAATACCCTTTGCTACAAGGGCAAACTGCTGCCTCGCCGGGGGCGGGCAGCGCAGGAAGGCTTACCGGGCCTTGGCTACCTCCATATCGACGGCTTGTGTGAGCAAAACAGCCATGGCAGCCGCCAAAACCTGTTCGAGGCGCAGACCATTGCTGCGTGGCTTCACGCCCATGCAGATGAGCTGAAGCAGTGCTACCCGCAAAAATCGCTTCACGAGATCGTTGGGGTGATAACGCCATTCGGGGCCCAAAGCCGCGCCATCGCCGAGGCATGCCAGGCATTGGGCCTGAACGCTGGAAAAGGGGCAGACCAGATCACTGTCGGTACAGTGCATTCGTTCCAGGGCGCAGAGCGGCCGGTAGTGATTTTCTCGGCGGTATATTCCAAGCATGCCGATGGCGGTTTCATTGATCGTCGCGACGGTATGCTCAATGTGGCAGTGTCCCGGGCCAAGGACAGCTTCCTGGTGTTTGGTGACATGGATCTGATGGGTCAGGTGCCTGTCAGCAAACCGCGCGGGCTACTGGCGAAGTACCTGCTGGCCGACCCTGCCAGTGAGTTGCAGTTCGAGCATCAGCCCAGGCAAGACTTGCACACCGCGAGCACGGGATTAAGTCATTTGCACGACTGGTGGCAGCATGACCAGTTCTTGAAAGACACACTGCAAACGGCCAGCCACCAGGTTCAGATCATCACGCCGTGGGTCAAGTTGGATTGCCTGTTCACTACAGGGGCGCTTGAGCAAATGCGTGCAACGGTGGATCGCGGCGTCAAGGTCGAGGTGTTCACCGACCTGCAGCTCAATACTGAAATTTCAACCCGAAAACCTCAGGGTGAGCCGCAAAAGGTCGCGGCGTTCAACGCTACCTTGGCGGAGTTGAAAACCCAGGGTATTCCTGTTCGTATCGTCAATAAGGTACACAGCAAGATCGTCATGGCCGATCAGAGTCTTTTGTGTGTCGGTTCATTCAACTGGCTGAGTGCTCAGCGTGAAGGGGATTACGTCCGTCACGAGACTTCAATGGTTTATCGAGGTGTCGACGTGAATGACGAGATCGAACTCAATCGCACCAGCCTGGCCAGAAGAACGGCATCTTATTCGGGTTGAAAAAGGTTTTTCACGGATTGTCGGGGGGATTGAGAGCTGGGGCTTTGACGCCCCGGCTTAGTGATCCAGGACGGTTGGAAGGACGCTTAAATTCTTACCTGAAGCGCGTGTTGACGCGCTTACCGACACAGAGGGCAAGTGGGATCGGGGAGTTGCTACCGCATCTGTGGATGCCGACCTAGCTTCGATAAGGTGATTTCAAGGTGGACTATATTTCAACAATCCAAGCAGTTATTTCGGATGACCCTGTTCGGCGAAGGTTGCTCGAAATTGTACGCTCCTTAAACTTGCCCGACTGCTGGATAGGAGCAGGTTTCGTTCGAAACGCGGTTTGGGATCATTTGCACGGTAACGCAGCATCTCCGGTTTCAACAGACGTTGACGTTATCTGGTTTGACGGCATGAACTGCACCCCCGAACAAGATGATGCTTTGGAAGCAATCCTCAGAGGCCAATACTTGAACGTACAGTGGTCTGTGAAAAACCAGGCGAGAATGCATGTTCAGAACGACGACGAGCCCTATCAATCGGCGACCGATGCAATGCGTTACTGGCCAGAAACCGCCACGGCGGTAGCGGTAAGACTACGAGAGGACGGAACATTCGAAATCGCTGCGCCGCTGGGGCTCGACGATCTTTTTGACTTGACCATCCGGCCAGTAGGGAGGTTCGCCACGGATAAAGCAGCTATCTATCAAGACCGCGTCAAGTCCAAAAGCTGGTTGGATGTTTGGCCAACGCTGACGCTCTGGGAGCCGCCTCCAGGTTCTACCTAGAAGGTGGTTTTGCCCACGGTGAATACGGTTTCTTCGGTGGCCATCATCAGCGTGTCTTCGAGGGAGTGCGGATTGTGAGGCGGATCGGGAACGATCTTGAGCATGATCGAACTCCAACGTCGAACGCTGGAGCTATCACGGCAATGCCGTCAAGCAATTGGGGTGGCAGCTGTACGCGGGTTGACGGACCGAGACGTTGGCACTCGGCGCACCAGAGGGTGCCCGCACGTACAGCCACCATGACTAGTGTGCACATGTGGACAACGAAGACGATTTGTCAAAACCGGTCGCTGAATTGGCAGCGACCGGCCGAGACTAGAATCCACGTTGGCCATGTGCAACGAAAAATGGGCGGCGACAGTATTTTTGGGAAATGCCCTACAGGAAAGGGGTTAAATCTGATTTTTTCGGCCGTTCGATGTAACAGCTTGTAACGCGGTGGCAGTCAAAATTCACGGCTGTGCAGCGTGAAAAATGACCACCGCGGCGGGCTTTCTGTTGTGGTGTCTTTTGACGTGGATTGGCTTCCTGGAAGTACGGGCGCCAATGCTGGCCCTATCGCCGGAAAGCCGAATCCCGCAGGGTTCACCAAGCTGAGTACTGCCTACAAACCCAGCCATCGAATGATCCGCTGAAACATTGGTCCGCTTCCTGCTGCCAGATCGTCGAGGATATTGAAATGGTCCAGATCCAGGGCCAGCAGCTCCACCGGCACGCCTCCCTCGATGCAGGCCTGGGCATAGTCGATGGTCTGGCGACGGAACTCGGCGGTCTCACGAAGCCCGTAGGGCAGCATCAGAGGTGCCAGTTTCCGGGGAATGTGCAGGATCGGGCTCAGAGCCTCGGCCGACTGCCAGGTAAAATCCAGCGTCTTGGCCAGAAAGGTGTGCGGCAGTGGGCGCAGGTCATACACCCCGCTGACCGCGATGGCGCCCAAGTAGGGCTGTGCGGGCAAGCCATAGTCGCCGACCCAGTCGGTGGCCAGCAGCTCGACGACACCATGGGCGCCTGCCGAATGGCCGACCACGACGATGCGCTCACGGTCGATGCCGAACCGTTCGGCGTTGCGCCACATGAAGCTGAACGCCGCGCGGTGCTGGCGCACGATCTCGGCGATGGCGACCTTCGGCGCCAAGGTGTAATTCTCCACAACCGTGACCACGCCTTGCGCGGCCAGGCCCTTGGCGACGTAGCTCCACTCCTTGCTGGTGGTCGCTCGCCAGTAGCCGCCATGGACAAAGAAGACCGCCGGGCGCAGGGCCTCGTTGACGTCCTGTGGCGGGAAGAACACATCGAAAGTCTCGTCCAGGGTCGGGCCGTAGGGCACGTCCAACTGGTTGGGCAGTTCGGCGCGCACGGCCTGGCTTTGCGCGATGAACTCCCGCACATAGCCGTCGAAATCCGTCACCGAGGCCTCGATGTCGTATTGCTCGTCGAGTTGGGCGGTGGTGGTGAAGTCGTTGTAAAGAAAGGTTGTCATGCAGGCATGCTCCAGGCACGAACTCTCGGAGGCCAGCCCCTTGGTAATGGGCCCGCCAGGGTCACGGAAATACCCGCTTGAGCCTGTACGCGCCGCTTTAGGCGCGTACAGGCCCTGCGCAAGATAACGCCAGCGAGCAATAGGGCAGCGTTATCACTTAGAAAATAGAAAAGGGCATTCTGAGAATAACCCTCAGCTCATCAAAGTTACCCTCGGCCTGGTGGCTGCTTGCGCGGTGCCAAGCGTAACCTGCAAGAATACTTCCACCCTTTAATTCGCCAGATTGAAATGTGTAACTCCCTAAAAGGCCGGTTTCGTTATGGCGTTCGTTGTCCTGAAGCAGCGAAGCCGTGTAAACCCCCTTTGGGCCCCCGTCATAGCCCGTTCCATCAATACCCCAGCCCCGGGTGTGCCAGAGTATGCTTTTAAATCCAGGAACGCCGTAAGCAGCCCAGTCATTTATATATTTGACCTGAAAGGAGGTTTCGTTCGGGCCGTTAAAGTAAGAAACCATGGTGTTCGGTAGCTCAATGGCATTTGACTCTTTCACGAAGTCAAAGAATTCATCACCCACAATTTTCTGAAGGCCGAATTCCACTGAGTGGTTCTTGAAGCGCGGGGTGATGGCCAGACCAAATGCCTGCTGATCGATAGGGCCAGCTTCTTCCTTCCCGCTTGATTTTGTATTGTACATCGATAGCTTCACCGATGTGGTGAGCCCTTTCGATTGGAATGTCTGTGCCAGGCCAAAATATTGCCTGTCCCAAATATCCTGAATGCGCGAAATATAAACACTGGTTTTCAGGCCGTTCGCGCTAGTGTGGTCCCCGCCAAAATAAGCGGTCCAATCACTGGTGACCGGGCGCATGGCGTATTGCAGTCCGATGTCTTCGGTGCCTGCAGCATAACGTGGCGCCATTTTTGAGAAGTAACCAGACTTTAACACCAGGCCATCAAAGGATGAGTTTTCAACCGACAGCCCGTCGAAAGAGGCAGGAACAGTACGAGTATCCGAAAAATTCATGACAGGCGTGGCCACCTGGTGACGGCCGATTTTTACGTCGGTCTCGGCGGCTCGCAACTTGACTGCGGCAACGCCCAAGCGACTCCATGTAGGTTGTACATCACCATCGCTGTTCACCAGCATTCTGTTACTGCCCCCCGCAGCGTCACCCGTGTCGCGTTCTAACGCGACGACAGAATAGGCAGCAAGATCCAGTCCTACCCCCACGGGCCACGAGGTGTAGCCGGACTCGAATCCCAATTTGAAACCTTGCTGCCAGGCCACTCGGTCATGCGAAGCCTGCGGGCCTTCGTCCGTTTTATACCGATATACGGTGTTGCGTCTCCCGATTTCCTTGGAATACCACTGGCGGGTATCAAGTGTAAGAGAGCTTCCCTCGAAGAAACCGCTTTTCGCCTCGGCCAGTGCTTCAAAGCAACAAACCACTCCAGGTAAAAAGCATGACATGGCGACCACGTTTTTTATGCGGACAGACATAGAGGTAGCCCTCGATTGTTATTGTTTGGAAAGGCAGGGGAGGTGGTTATCCCGGCGTGCGATTGCGCCGGGCTAATGCTTTTTTTATTGGGCGAGTTCGGTCGTGTATTCGATGATCTTTTTTGTCACTTCGCCATTGGATGTGTCTACGGGCACAAAATGATTGGAAGAACACAGGGCATCATACTTCGAGTTGGCTCCAGCGGCGGTGGCACGCTTCACGTAATCAAGAACGGACGGGAAGCGGTCGCTTTGGTTTGTAATGAAAACCTGCGGTACCTTTATGATTGGCATCTGGGTGGGCGATACTTCCTGAAGTCGCGCCTGCAACTCCTTTCCCTGAACGTGGCCTAGCACTTTCGGCTGTATGTCTTTGCCGCGAGGGAGTTGAGCATGCCATGCCAGGTCAACAACCCCGTCCAGCACCAGCACGCCGCTGATCGACAAAGGGTTTTTCACATAGAGCTCAGACTGCGCCTTTAACAGATTTCGCCCAGCCAACCATAAAGCGTAATGCCCCCCCGAAGAATGGCCGAGTGTCACGGTTCTTCTGAGATTCAAGGGGTATTTTTTGGCCAGTTCGCGTAAATGATCAGCAGCCCCCGCAACGGATTTGAAGGAGTTGGGCCATTCGCCATAGCTGCCTACCCGGCTGTATTCGATGTTCCACGTTGCAAAACCCGCCTTGGTCAGCATATCAGCGACTGGCGCCATGTAATCCAGGCCTACATCAGCGCTCCAACGCCCGCCATGGATAACAATCACCACGGGGAAGGGCCCTTCGCCCTGCGGCAAACGAAGGTCCCCAAAGTTGTCCAAGCCTTTTCCATAAAACTCACGGTGGACGTCACCCATCACCGCAGGTGCACGCTTTACCGTATCTTGGAACAGCGACCATTCCTCCTGCGGGGCAGGTACAGGCAGTGGGCTTTTACAAACAATATTATGTTCTGCCGCGCTGATATTCATGGCGACAGAAGCCAGCAACAAAGAAATAGCGGTCTTGTTAATCATTATAAGCCTTTCCTGTCATGCGCATTGATGTTCACAAGTTCATTGAATTTTTGCCAAG
This sequence comes from Pseudomonas sp. BNK-30, assembly GCF_047456185.1. Lineage (NCBI taxonomy): Bacteria > Pseudomonadati > Pseudomonadota > Gammaproteobacteria > Pseudomonadales > Pseudomonadaceae > Pseudomonas > Pseudomonas sp. BNK-30. The sequence goes on along the minus strand of NZ_CP179904.1, from coordinate 2,590,544 downwards.
TGGCAGTGTTCATCCTTGATTGAGCAAATCCAGGGCGACATCGACGATCATGTCTTCCTGGCCACCGATCATGCGGCGCTTGCCCAGTTCAACCAGAATGTCGAAAGTCGACAGGCCGTATTTGGCCGCGGCCGCCTCGGCATGGCGCAGGAAACTTGAATAGACCCCTGCATAACCCAAGGCCAGCGTTTCCCGGTCTACCCGCACCACCCGTTCCTGCAGGGGACGGACAATGTCTTCAGCGGCATCGATCAGCTTTTTCACGTCGCAGCCGTGGTTCAGGCCCATGCGCTCGGCGGCGGCGGCGAATACCTCGAGCGGTGCGTTGCCGGCCCCGGCGCCCATGCCGGTCAGGCTGGCATCGACGCGATCGCAGCCGTGCTCCAGGGCGACCAGGCTGTTAGCCACGCCCAGGCTGAGGTTGTGGTGGGCGTGCATGCCGGTCTGCGTCGCTGGGTCAAGCACGTCCTTCAAGGCCTTGAAGCGCTCGGCGATGTCCCACATGTTCATCGCGCCACCGGAATCCACAACGTAGATGCATTGTGCACCGTAGCTTTCCATCAGTTTGCCCTGCCTGGCGAGGCCAGCCGGGGTCTGCATGTGGCTCATCATCAAGAAGCCCACGGTGTCCATGCCCAGGGACCGGGCGTATTCGATGTGTTGGCGCGAGACATCGGCCTCGGTGCAGTGGGTGGCCACGCGCACGATCCGCGCGCCAGCATCGTAGGCGGCCTTGAGGTCGTGCACAGTGCCAATGCCCGGTAGCAGCAACGTGGCGATGCGGGCGCGCTGCACCACTGCGGCTACCGCGGCGATCCACTCAAGGTCGGTATGGGCACCGAAGCCGTAATTGAAGCTCGAACCCTGCAGGCCATCGCCATGGGCGACCTCAATGCTGTCGACGCCGGCTTGGTCCAGGGCCTGAGCGATGCACGCGACCTGTTCCAGGCTGTAGCGGTGACGCACGGCATGCATACCGTCGCGCAGGGTCACGTCTGAGATATGGATCTTTTTGTTCGTGTCGATCATCTTCACAACCCCTGATCAGTGAACTGCGCCTGGGCGATACGTTCAGCGACGGTCAGCGCCGCGCTGGTCATGATGTCCAGATTGCCGGCGTAGGCCGGCAGGTAGTGCCCGGCACCTTCCACTTCGAGATACACCGCGACTTTGATGCCGGTGCTCCAGCCAAGGCCAGGGATGTTCTGCCGGTTGTTCTCGGTGAAGTGCTCGAACTGAACGTGTTGTTTGAGGCGGTAACCCGGCACGTAGCGGTTAACCTCGGCCACGCGCTGCTCGACCGCGTCTACGATGGCTTGGGTGTCGGCGTCCAACGGCACGAAGCAATACACCGTGTCGCGCATGATCAATGGCGGCTCGGCCGGGTTGAGCACGATGATCGCCTTGCCGCGCGCCGCGCCGCCGACCTCGACGATGGCGCGTGAGGTGGTCTCGGTGAATTCGTCGATGTTGGCACGGGTGCCGGGGCCGGCCGACTTACTGGAGATTGCCGCGACGATCTCGGCATAATGCACCGGCGCCACGCCCGCCACCGCATGCACGATCGGGATGGTCGCCTGGCCGCCGCAGGTGACCATGTTCAGGTTCGGCTCGTGGGCATGCTCGGCGAAGTTCACCACCGGGACGACATACGGGCCGACGGCTGCAGGGGTGAGGTCGATGATGCGTACCCCATGGGCACGCAGCTTGCTGTCATGCACCTTGTGCGCCCCAGCGGAGGTGGCATCGAAGGCGATGCGGATTTCCTTGAAATTGGGCAGCGCGAGCAGCCCGTCGATCCCGCCTGCGGTGGTGGGTACACCGAGGCGCTCAGCGCGGGCCAAACCGTCTGAGGCCGGGTCGATACCCACCATGGCTCCCACCTCAAGCGTATCGGAGCAGCGAAGGATCTTGATCATCAGGTCGGTGCCAATGTTGCCAGAGCCGATGATCGCTACCGGTATGCGAGCAGATGACATCTGTTCTTCTCCTTTGCAGTGCAGACAACCGTATCGGGTGATATCTGCACATCTACGAGTTGGTTCAGCGCAGCGGCTTGTAGGCCACAGCCTTGATTTCGATGACCAGATGCGGGTGCGGCAGCTGGTGCACGGCGACGGTGGTGCGGGTCGGACCGTCGGCATCGAAAAACTGCCCGTACACTTGGTTGTATTGGGAGAAGTCGTTCATGTTGACCAGATAACTGCACACTTCCACTACGTCCTCCAGGTCGGCACCGACACTGCGCAGGATGTCGCGGATGTTGTTCAGCACCTCGCGGGTCTGTGCTTCGATGCATGGGCGTATGCGCCCAGAGGCGTCCGGCTCTGCACCGGCGATGCTGTTGTCCGGGCGCCGCGAGCTGGTGCCAGAGACGAACAGGAAGTCACCGGCACGCTTGACGTGGGGGAAGGCCCCAAGCGGTGTGGCTTTGCCGTCTACTACCCGGGCGTGGGTCTGCGATTTGTCGCTCATGGCTTATTCCTCGCGCAGCGTTTCAAACGCTACGCTTCCCAAGTCCTGAAATTCGCAGCGCACCGCTACGCCTGGGCGAAGCGCCACGGCCGCCGTCGCCGCACCGGCCAGTACCAGGCTGCCGGGCTCGAGCGCCTCGCCTTGTTGCGCCGCCAGGCGCGCTGCTGCTACCAGTGCGCGTACCGGCGCGCCGAGGATCGCCGCCGTGCTGCCCATCTCCACCGCGCGGCCATCGAAACTCATCACAAGCCCCAGGTTGCCCAGGTCAGTGTCCGGGCGCTGCCAGCCGCCGACCACGAAGCCGGACGATGAGGCGTTGTCGGCCACCACGGCGGGCAGCGAGAACTTGAAGTTGCAATAGCGCGAGTCGATCACCTCCAGTGCCGGCGCCACCGCTTCCACAGCGGCCAGGGCCTGCAGCGGCGTAACGTGCCCTTCAAGGCGCTTGCCCAGCAAGAAACACACCTCTGGTTCGACGCGCGGGTGCACGTAGCGAGACAGGTCGATGCTGCCCCCTTCCTCGATCCACATATCTGAGGTCAGCCGCCCCCAGATCAGGTCGGACACGCCCATCTGCGCCATCTTGGCGCGGCTGGTAAAGCCCATTTTGACGCCCACCTGGCGCGCCCCACGGGCCAGGCGCTTCTCGATCAGCAGGCGTTGAACCGCATAAGCCTCTTCCAGGGTCACGGTATCTTCGCCGCCTAATTGCAACGTGGCCTGGGCGTACAGGGCGGCATCGTCGAGGCGCTTGGCAATACGTTCAATTTTCATGCAGATCACCTCAGCTAGCGGAATCGAAACAGGCCCGGACACTGCCCAAACCTTGGATACGTGCCTCGAAAACATCACCGGGCGCAACGCTTACCATTGGCCCCAATGCACCGCTGAGCACCACGTCGCCGGCCCGCAGCGGGGTGCCCGCCTCGACCAGGGTACGGGCCAGCCAGAGTGCAGCATTGAGCGGGTGGCCAAGGCACGCGGCCCCTACGCCGAATGAAACCGGCTCGCCTCGGCGCTCCATGACCATGCCGGCCAGGCGCAGGTCCAGATCACCGAGCTTCACTGGCCGCTGGCCGAGCACGTACAGCCCTGCCGAGGCGTTATCGGCGATGGTGTCGAGGATGCTGATGTTCCAGTCGGCGATGCGGCTGCCGACCACTTCTATGGCCGGCAACACATAGGCGGTAGCCGCCAGCAGGTCGCTGAGCACGATCTGCTCGCGGTCCAGGTCGTGTTCCAGTACCAGCGCCACCTCAGCCTCACATTTGGCCTGCATGAGGCGGGGCCAGGCGATCGTCTCGCCGTCGCTGACTTCCATGCTATCGAGCAGTGTGCCGAAGTCAGGCTGATTCACACCCAGCTGCTGCTGCACCGAGTGCGAGGTCAGACCGATCTTGCGCCCGGTGATACGTCGCCCGGCACTCACCTGGCGTTGGGTATTGAGCTGCTGCACCTTGTAGGCGTCGGCGATGGCATCAAGCTGATCGCGCACCGGCGACACCGGTTCACCACTTCTTGCCGCTTGGTCGAGCAGGTCGGCCACCTGTTGATGTCGTTCGGTCATTGTTCGCTCTCCTGGTCAATGCGCACGCAGACGTTGGTCAGTTCCGAATAGAAATTCAGCGAATGCATGCCGCCCTCGCGGCCGATACCGGACAAGCCGGCGCCACCGAACGGCGTGCGCAGGTCGCGCAGGAACCAGGTGTTCACCCAGCTGATGCCCACCCGCATGGCTTCGCTGACGCGGTGCGCGCGGCTCAGGTTGCTGGTCCATACCGTCGCGGCCAGGCCGTAGCGGGTGTCGTTGGCGCGGGCGATGACTTCGCGCTCGCTGTCGAACGGGGAAATGTGGCAGATGGGCCCGAAGATCTCCTCGCGCACGCAGCGCGCATCATCCGGCAGGCCCGTAATTACCGTCGGCTCGACCCATGCGCCGTTGTCGCGCGCGTCACCAAAGCGTGGCACGCCGCCACCGGCAATGAAGGTCGCGCCTTCCTGGCGGGCCAGTTCGAAGTAGCTCAGCACCTTGTCGCGGTGTTTGGACGAGATCAGCGGCCCCATCTGGGTCGCGGCTTCGTGAGGCCAGTCAACCTTCATTGTCTTGATGCGCTCTGCAAGGGCAGTGCAGAAGCGCTCGAACAGCGGGCGTTCGACATACACCCGCTCAGAGCACAGGCAGACCTGCCCGCTGTTGAGGAACAGCGCGCGCATCATGCCGTCGATCATCTTGTCGAAGTCGCAGTCGGCGAAGATGATCGCCGCGTTCTTGCCACCGAGCTCGAACGACACCGGCTTAACCCCTTCGGCGGCGGCGCGCATGATGGTGGTGCCGGTACGCGATTCGCCGGTGAAGGTGATGGCGCTGATGTCCGGATGGCGCGAAATGAATTCGCCCGCCGAATTCGGGCCGAAGCCATGTACCAGGTTGAACACACCATCCGGTACGCCGGCGGCTTGCATCACCTCGGCCAGTAGTGTTGCGGTGCCAGGGGTGTCTTCCGAAGGTTTGACCACCACGGCGTTGCCACAGGCCAGTGCGGGCGCAACCTTCCACGTCAGCAACAGCAGCGGCAGGTTCCAGGGCGAGATCACCCCGACCACACCCAAGGGCTTGCGGGCTGCGTAGTTGAGCGCGTAGGCGCCATCTGGCAGGTCCAGGCGATGGCTGTCCAGCGGTGCGGTAGCGAGTATGTCTGCGAAGGTGCGGAAGTTGGCGATGCCACGCGGCACGTCGATCACGGAGGCCATGGACAACGGCTTACCAGTGTCGGCCATCTCGGCGGCAAGGAAGTCCGCCTGGCGGCGTTCCATTTCGTCCGCAATTTTGCGCAGCACGGCCACACGGTCGGCCGCAGTGGTACGGCCCCAGGCGCCGGCAACGGCACGATGCCCGGCTTTGACCGCTTCGTCTACAAGGTCCCCGTCAGCCTCATGGACCAGGGCTACCAGGGAGCCGTCGACCGGGCTGATATCTTCGAAGGTATTTGGGCTCTCGACCCAACGACCATTTACGTAATTGCGATAGTGTTTCATGACTGACCTCGATGACACGGCTGACAGCGAGCTGTGGCGGGCTCGCGTGATTGCTGCAGGCCTGGCCCGGCGAATCGCGGGCGCAGGCGAGCGCTGCTTGCGTTGCTCGGGCAACGCAAACGGTCCTGGGTGAATGGTTCGATCAGTACGCTTGACGGCCGTGGCTACCGCCGGGTCGGCGCACTTGGCAGGGCAGCGCTAGCGGCTGCGCTGCTGCATACAAGTCAACAGGGGTAAAACTGCACCACGGCGGCACCACTGCCATACAACGCGCCGTAGTGATGAACCTTGGCTCCCTGGAAGCGCCCGCCTAGCGCACCGAGCAGCCAATGGAAATGCTTGAAGCCCATATCGACTCGGGCCTGTGCAGCGTAGGTGGGCAGCGCCTCCCGCAGCCCATCGACGTCACCGGTCTCAATCAGCGCCAGCACCTGACGATTCCAGGCATCTTCCTCGGTGTGTACGATGCGGTCGTCGCAGGGTTCGATTGGCTTGGTGAACAGGCTGCCGGACAAGCCGCCAACCCCCACCACTGCCACACGCTTGTCCTGCTCGGCAGCGCAGGCCACGGCGATCGCCGCCAGTTTTTCGGTGGCTTGGGCGTTGTCATAGAGATTGTTGGACGCCACCACCAGTGGCAGCCCTTCAGTGCCCACACACAGTGCGGTGCTAGCGACGATCGTGCCAGTGTCAATCGGGAAGCCTTGGTAGTCAGCGCCACGGGCATTCACGCCTTGGGCACGGCATGCTTCGATGCAGGCGTTGGCCAGCGTCACATCGCTGTAAAGGTCATAGGGCAGCTCACCGAATTCGTGCCAGTTTTCGTCGACGTGAATGTCTTGGCTGCGTCGACGGGTCAGCCAGATTTCATCCAGCACTGCGAACCACTGGGTGGAGTAGACAAGCACCACGTCCGGCTCAGAGGCCTTCAACGCGACACCTGCCTGTTGCATTGCACGCTGAAAACGCTGCCAGTTGGGCACGTCGGGGCACAGCTGGGGCAGTGGGCTGCCAGGAACCAGGAAGGCCGATACAACAGTCATGGTCGTTTCACCTGAGAAATAAGACGGGATTGAAGCGTTCAGATGGCTTGGGTCGCGGCACGAGCGAGGCCGGCCTTGACGAGGTTCCACTCCATCACCGCGTTGCCGGTGCCGATCACCGTCCCGTAGCCGTGCAGTTGCGCCGCCAATTCCGGGTACTGCATGGCTGCGTGCATCCAGGTGAACGCGCCGGACTTCAGTTCGGCGAAGGCCTCGTCAATGAACTGCGGCAGCAGGCGGAACACTTCTTTCATCTCCCCGCGGCGCATGAGGTCAATCATGCGCATGTCCCACTGGTAACCCAGCTGGCTCTGCGGATGCTCCTTGGTCATGTCTTCCGGTGGCTCTGGCTCTTGGTGGAAGTGCCAATGCGACAGGGTATTGGAGGCCAGCAGCACCGCGCGTTTGCCAGACTTGATGATTGCTTCGCGGGTGGCCTTGCCCAGTAGATCCATCTCCACCTGGCCTTCTTCCATGCTCAGGTAATACGGCGTGTTGTTGGCCGAAACCGATACCACCGGGATGTCCCACTGCGGGCGGATCATGTGCAGCGTGGTGATAGTGCCGTAGTCGACGCGAAATCGCGGGTTGCGCATCATCTTGGTCTGCAGGCCCACCTTGCGTCCTTCTTCGCAGCAAGCCTCGGCCAGTTCCACATCGAACTTTATCGAGTAGTCGAAGCGGAACAGGTTGGGGAATATGGGGTCGACCGAGCGGCCGGCCAGGTGCTCGACCCCAATGAAGTGGTGTCCCACAGAGGTAATCCAGTGTGGCGAATGCACCAACAGCACATCCGGCTTGAGCGCCTCGACACTCGCGCGCGCCCGTTCGTAGGCCCAGCGCAATTGTTCCCAGCCCCCCTTGGCACGCGGCTCGTTCTGCACAGGGTTTTCTGCATAGAGGATATGGGGTGGGTGGGGGGCCAGAAACCCGCTGATAATTTCACCGTTTGCCATGTGGCTTCTCCTGGTTTTATTGTTTGTATCAGGGCAGTGAAGGATCGACCGCGAATTGGAATTCCATCTCGACCAGCGCACCCAGCGGAAGCGCCGTTACCCCTACACTGGTACGTGCAGGAGGGGTCGCACCCTGGAAAAACGCCTCCCAGTGCTGATTGATCAGGCCGAATTGGCCAAAGTCGGCGCAGTAGATCCGCGCCAGCATCAATTGCTCCAGGGCTATTCCCAATTCATTGCACAGGCCTTTGAGGTTGGCCAGGATCTGCCTAACTTCTGCGGCCATGCCGCCAACCACCAGGCCGCCATGGGCTGGGTCGAGCCCAACCATGCCAGAAACGTGGATGAAGCCACCTGCCGATACCACGGGGCTGTAAGCAAAATGCGGTGCGGGTAGCGTCCGGCTGATCAGGGGGGTCCACGCGCTATGTGTTGCCGCAGAGGTCGAGGAAGACATTTTTTGTTCTCTTTAAGTACGTATACGTCCTAAACGAGATAAATCCTATGGCTGGAAAGAGATGCTGTCAATCGATTTGTAGGACAATTCCTCGGCTAAAATCGTACGTGCACTGGCATTTTGCTCAGGCTTGAATCCTCCTGGCGAAGCGCCAATACTTAACTGGCTGATTTGCCAGATAAATAGTACGTGCACGTACACAGTCATCGATCCCAAGGATCGCAACCCGCAAGGAATGACCGGACAACCAATGCCGCCCATACGCACGCCTTCTCCCGCAAAACTCTCCCCGCAAAGCCAGGCGCTTGTCGATCAATTTCACCTTGAAGACATCGTTTCCCACCTGCTGCGGCGGGCTCACTTCATGGCGGAGGAACGGTTCAACACAGCGTTCGCCGGAGAGTCGATCACCCCCAGACAGAAAGCCGCATTGATTGTGGTGTCGCAGCACCCCGGCCTGACCCAGAACGCACTGGCCGGCCATTTGTTCATGGATCGCAACACTGTTGCCGAAATGGTCAAGAGGCTGTGCGCCAGCGGCATGCTGGTGCGCACCAGCGCCAAGAGCGACCAGCGTGCGTACCAGTTGTATTTGGGCAATGAAGGCGCTGAACTGCTGGAGCGCGTACTGCCGCGTGATGCTGAAGTGGAAAGGAAATTGCTGGAACGGTTGCCTGATGAATACCGGCCGCTGTTCCTGAAGTGCCTGAAGCTGATTGTCTCGCCTGAGGAGGCGTGAGCCGCCCCAGGTTCACCTAGTACCTGAGGTGCCTTGCAACCTCAGGGGCGGCCTTGGAGACCGCTACGGCAATCGCTCGACGCCCGTCGCCAGCCAGAGGGTGGTGAACAATCGGATCGAAATGGCATGGAGTCCGCAACAGCCTCAGGACCCCAGCTTGCCCAGAATCTTCTCACGACAAACGCTGAGCACCTCATCAGCCAGTGGAGAGTCGTCCGGGCAGGCGCGAGACAGAACCAAGGCGCCGAGGGCATGTGCGAAGGTATCGATGATTTCAGCACGGCTTGCGCCAGGCTCTTCATTTTTGCCTTGTAAAACCTCCAGCAATTCTTCGATCCCAGCGCCGTAAGCAGCTTTGATCTCATTGGGCTGGCGTGCAGCGTCTGCGCCCAGCGCCGCTAGCGTGCAACCTTTGCCTTTCTCATCGCGGTGCTCGCGGGACAGGTAGAAATTGACGAAGTCGGCCAGCTGGATGCCCTGCATCTGCTCGACCGTCTTGTTGATCCCGCAAGTGGCTGCTTCGCCCATCAAATCTGCCTTGGACTTGAAGTGCTTGTAAAACCCGCCATGGGTGAAGCCGGCGGCAGCCATGAGGTCTGCAACACCGACGCCGTCATAGCCGCGCTCGCGAAACAGCCTGGAAGACGTTTCCACGATATGCGCTCGGTTAGCTTGTGCCTGGGCCTTTGTGACCTTCATTTCGTTGCTCTCTCTGCTATCAAGCCAACCAATAGCATACATTGATGATGTTCATCATCAAAGGCGTTGACGGTTTCGATTACGATCATCATCATTAGGTCGTATCTTCCACTGAAAGAGCAAACCGTCATGAGCCATACCCATCTCACCGTTCCGACCCGCACAGTTGAAATAGGCGGCGACACGTTCACCTACCGCCGCTGGGGCAACCCTTCTGGTGTGCCGCTGGTCTTCATCGCCCATTTCCGTGGCGGGCTCGACCACTGGGATCCGATCATCACTGATGGTCTGGCGGCGGGGCGCGAAGTGATCCTGCTGAACGGTAGAGGTGTGGCTTCATCGTCGGGCACTCCGGCCACCACCATTGAGCAAATGGCGGATGACATTGCAGCAGCCATCAAGGCCTTGGGGCTGACGCAGGTCGACCTGCTCGGTTTCTCCATCGGTGGCTTGCAGGTTCAGGAAGTGGCACTGCGTCACCCTGGGTTGGTGCGCAAGCTTGTGCTGCTCGGCACCGGTCTGCGCGGTGGTGATCCGAGCATGGCAGAGGGTGTGAGAGAGGCCGCTTCGAACCCCGTCCCCACCATCGAGAACTTCCTGTTCCTCTTCTTCGGTCGCTCGGAAGCTGCCAGGAAAGCGGGCCTGGCGTTCTGGGAACGGCGCAACCAGCGTGCCGATCAGGACACCCCAAGCTCGGTTGAGCTCGCAATGGCTCAGGGCGCTGCATTTGCAGCCTATGTCCAGTCGGCACAGGGTGAGAACCGCTTTTCTTACCTCAGCGAAATCAAGCAGCCTACCTTGGTGGTCAATGGCGTCGACGACGTCATGATCCCTTCGATCAATTCGTGGCACCTGGTACAGAACATTCCAGATGCCCAGTTGCTGATCTACCCCGACTCCGGTCACGCCGCGCACTTCCAGTTCCCTGAGCGCTTCCTGAAACACGCCCTTCAGTTCCTGGAAGAGTAAGGCAGCGCCTTGCCCGATGACCCAGCCCATCGGGCACGTCTATATTTTTGGAATTTTAAGAACATGAAAGCGTTTCTGATCGATCGCTACGGCAAAGACGTCGTTGGTGATATCACTGAAGTTCCAGAGCCCCAGGTGGATGATTTCGACGTTCTGGTTGAGGTTCATGCCGCAAGCGTGAACGTCCTCGATATCAAAATCAGGAAGGGCGAGTTCAAGCTGATCCTGCCGTTCAAGATGCCTCTGATCCTGGGTAACGATGTTGCTGGCACTGTGAAACGTGTCGGAGGGAAAGTCAGTCGTTTCCGGGTAGGGGACGAAGTCTACGCACGGGTAGACCAGGCGCGTATGGGTGGCTTCGCCGAGTTCGTGGCGGTCAGCGAATCTGCTGTTTCACTCAAGCCTGCCAACCTGAACATGGAAGAAGCGGCCTCGCTGCCATTGGTGGCTCTCACGGCCTGGCAGGCGTTGGCGGAAATGGCCAAGGTTCAACCGGGCCAGAAGGTTCTGATCCAGGCCGGCTCCGGTGGCGTCGGTAGCATCGCCATTCAGGTCGCCAAGCACCTGGGAGCATTCGTTGCCACAACCACGAGTACCGGCAACGTGTCGTGGGTCAAGGCGCTGGGTGCGGACGTGGTGATCGATTACAAGACGCAGCGCTTCGAGTCGCAGCTGAGTGATTACGATGTCGTGCTCAGCGGACTGGGCGGTGACGTTCTCGAAAAATCTCTCCATGTATTGAAGCCGGGTGGTTTGTTGATTTCCATCTCAGGCCCACCCACCCCCGAGTTCGCAGAACAGCTTCGCCTTTCCTGGCTGTTCAGGCAGGTCGTTCGTTTGATCAGCCGAGGGATCAGGAAAAAATCGGAGCACAAGGGCGTCAACTACAAGTTTCTGTTCATGAGGGCGAGTGGTGCGCAACTGGCTGAGCTGGCCAGGCTGGTTGAAGCCGGGGTCATCAAGCCCGTGATGGATCGCGCCTTCGCGTTGGGCTCGACAGCTGATGCACTGGCATACGTGGCCGAAGGTAGAGCCAAAGGTAAGGTCGTGGTGAAGGTGAAGTGATCACCTGAGTAAAGGTCAGTGACAGCGGCGCGCGACAGCCAGGTGTACGGCTGTATTGCGATTTTCCTGGTTTCGGCTAACTTATACAAAAACCTGTACAAAGATGAGAGGTTGTACATGTATTATCAGTGGCCCCTGACGCTGTACTTCGATGGCGCCTGCCCTTTGTGCGCCAGAGAGATCGCGTTCCTGCGCAGGAAATCGACCGAGGCAAAGCTCATTCTGGTTGACATCAGTGCTGGTGATTTCGATGCAGAGGCATTGAGCTTGACGGTTGAGCAACTGAGGTCATGCCTGCATGCAAGGTTCGTGAACGGGCACTGGGTCACAGGCTTGGACGCCACCTTGTGGAGTTGGCGGGCTGCCGATGTGGGAGGGTGGGTCGCGCCACTGTCCTGGCGCACGTTACGCCCCCTGTTTTCAGTTTTCTACAGGCTGTTCTGCCGTTTGAGGCCACATCTGGCCTGGCTACCACATCCCGATGGCGGGCACCGCTGTAGCGGTGAGGAGTCCAAATGTCACATTCGTTAGCCGAGCACTATCATGAAATCCTCGTCGGCGTTGGTGAAAACCCGCAGCGCGAAGGGCTCCTGGAAACGCCCAAGCGTGCGGCCAAAGCGATGCAGTACTTGTGCAACGGGTATGGCCAGAATCTTCAAGAGGTCGTGAACGGCGCTTTGTTCGAGAGTCAAAACGATGAAATGATTGTCGTTCGTGACATAGAACTCTACTCGTTATGCGAACACCACATGTTGCCCTTCATTGGCAAAGCTCATGTCGCGTACCTGCCAACAGGGCGCGTATTGGGGCTTTCCAAGGTCGCGCGCGTTGTTGACATGTTTGCCCGTCGTTTACAGATACAGGAAAACCTGACGCGGCAAATTGCCTATGCCATTCAGGAAGTCACGGATGCCGCAGGGGTTGCAGTCGTGATTGAAGCCAAGCACATGTGCATGATGATGCGCGGTGTAGAGAAGCAGAACTCGGTGATGATTTCATCGGTGATGTTGGGTGAGTTTCGCGACTCCGCTTCGACTCGCCACGAATTCCTCAACCTCATTGGCCGACACAATTGACACGCGATGCTGAGCCGTCGCCAAGGGGTGTCCAAATGAGTTCAGTTACTGCTGCTTTACCTTCAAGCCGCTTTGCAGTGCTGGGTTACGGTGGCTTGCTGCCGTTTGTTGGTTTGACGCTGCTCATCGTTTTTTTTGCTGAATACCGAGGTTTTGCCTCGATCATGCTGGTCAGCTATGGCGCTGTGATATTGAGCTTCGTTGGCGCTCTGCACTGGGGTTTCGCCATGACGTTAGAGGGTTTGCCCGCGAAGCAGCGTCGCGAGCGGCTCGTGTGGAGCGTCATACCGGCCCTGATCGGTTGGGTTGGCACGCTGCTACCTGTGCCATTGGGTTGTTTGGTGTTGACCTTTGGTTTTATCGGGCATCTTTGGCAGGATCGCCAACTGGCGCAAGCTGTGCCTGGGTGGTTCATGCCGATGCGAGTCCATTTGACGGCGGTCGCAAGCCTCTGTTTGCTGCTCAGTGCACTTGCGATAGCAATGGATTTTTGAAACCAGAAGCACTCCTTGATGAGTGATTTCCAGCGCTCATATCCAGACGTCGTTCACAGCGGTGCGCTCCCCACCTTCATGGCCGGTATTCAGAACGCCTCGCGGCTCGATCATCATCAGTTTTGCTTCTCCCTGCGCCGCTGTCCTGTGCTCCACCCCACGGGGCACCACATACAACTCGCCTGGGTTCACATAAACGCAGCCCTCCGGTAAATCGATGCGCAAGGTGCCTTCGAGCACAAGAAACGCTTCGTCGGTTTCCGGGTGTGAATGCCAGATGAATTCACCTTCTATTCGCACAACCTTGAACTGGTAGTCGTTCATTTCGGCGACCACTCTCGGGCTCCACTGCTGGTCGATCAGCGAAGCTTTCTGGGCAAGGTTTACAGGGCATGTTGCAAGTTGCGGGTTGGAGTTGGACATGGCGGATCCTCATGGGTTGAAGTGGCCAGCCTATCGAACCTACACCAGGCGTTCTTGTACGATCCTGCACGTCAGCGGGCAGGTCGCAAGCGCTCCAGCCAGCGCAACGGTGGCACGCCATAGCTACGTGTGAAGTGGCGTGTCATGTGGCTCTGGTCGTGAAAGCCTGCCGCCAGGGCTGCATCAACCAAGGTGAAGCCATCGAGCATCAGCCTGCGCACAGTGTCCAGGCGCCGCAGGGTCACAAAGCGGTAGGGGCTGGTGCCGTAGAGGGCGCGAAAGTCGCGGGACAGGCTCCATTGTTCGCGGCCGCTTGCCTGCTCCAGCATCTGCAGGGTGATGCCCAGGTGGAGGTGCTCCATGATGAATGCCCTGGCGCGCTCGGCCGCGCGGTAATCCAGGCGTTTGCGGCCGCGTGGCTTACCGCCCACCGCACGCAACGCCATCGCCAGGTCGTACACGGCGTCCTGCTCCTCCAGCGTATCCAGCGGGTGGTCCAGTGCCTGCACGAAGGCTTCACTGGCGCGGTACAGGCGCGGGTCGCTGGACAGCCCGCCAGCAATGAAGGGCAACGGCTCACCGCCGAGCACGTTCTGGATCAGCGCGGGGTCGATGTAGGCCATACGGTAGCGAAAACCCGCTTCAGTCCCGGCCATGCCATCGTGCACCTCGTCAGGGTGCAGGACCAGCGTATTACCCGGTAGGCCGTGGCACAGCGCCCCTTTGTAGTGAAAGCTCTGCACGCCGGCGAGGGTGCGGCCGATCGAGTATGTGTCGTGACGGTGAGGGTCGTAGCCGTGGCTACCGAACCACGCTTCGATCCGTTCCACACTGCCAGGGTGAGCGCTACGGATGACCCAGACGGGGGTGGCTGCGTGGCTTGCTTTTCGTTCCATGAATAGACGCTCTGCGACCCAACACTATGCATCCGTCTGTGGCTCTGCGCCCTGTTGCGGCTGAGCGGCTGAGCGTTGGGCGGCAAGCACCTGTTGCGCCGTCAGCTCGATATAGTCGAACACTGCCTCGGGGACCCTGTACAGGTACTGCTTACGCCGATTGTTCGACACGCTCCCGCCATTGCTCAGGCACATCATCACCAGGTTTGCGAGGTCGCTGCCGCGAACATCGAATCGCTCATCTACGGCCCTGTAGACGGCGTCATAGTTTTCCAGAAAGGCCGTCTCATCGCGCAGCTCGACCTCTAGCGCCCGCTTTGCCATCAGGCAGGTGAATACAACGCACTGCGTTGCATCCCAGAATCGATAGATCGCGTCAGCGCCGATGAACTCAAATGTAAACTGCTCGTGATCGATCCAGTGCACTTGCCAGTATTCACGCACGGGCCCGGAGTATCCTTGAAGTGTCTCCAGATACAGGCGCTCTTCGCGTTTCATCGCAACCGAAACTGGGAGCAACAGGCCGTTTTCAAGCGCCCCGGAATGGCAAAGAGCCTGGTGGATCAAAAAGCGCGACAAGCGCCCGTTTCCATCCATGAACGGGTGGAGGAACACGAACCCAAATGAAATGATGCTTGCCGCCACAAGCGGATCGATTTGGGTAGGGCCTTCATTAGCGAAGCGCATCAGGCTTTCCATCAACTCGCGGCACAGGCCCGGGGGAGGGGGTACATAGGTCACCCCGGCTGCTCCATGCATGCCATTGCTAAGGTGGTTCTGCTCGTGTCGAAATGCCGCCGCAAGGTCCAGAGGGTTTGCCACAGTGGCGTTCTGTAAAGTAACCAGATAATCCTCAGTCAGTGGGTGGCGCTCATGGGCCTGGCGCAAGAGCTTGATGAAGCGGCGGGATTTATCTTCGGTTGGGGCTTCCTTCTCGATTGCAAACGAGTCCTGGGTCTCGTGCAGATACGCCCAGTTGATAGCCCTGTCCATCATCAGCGGAGGGAGTGAACCGATGAAGTTCTTCGCCTTGCCGAGAATGTCATGCTCGAGAAGCTCTGTAACTTGCGCAGTGCGCTCTACGGTCGCGCAGTAAGTCAGATCTCCGAGCCCGTTGAACTCCACCCGCCACTTCGAATTTCGCTCACCTGGTCGCGTAATGTACTGTTCTGGGTCGAATAGCTGAGCGAAGCCGCCGCGTACAGGTGAAGGCTGCTCAATGTCTTCACCGGTGAAGGCTTCCCGGAGATAGCAGGCCTTACGGATATAAACGCCATTGGGTGATGCTTCCAGCGCTTGCGAAAAACGTTCAGCTGGGATCTGTGGCAGAGCCTGGGCGAGAATTGAAAGGTTGATACCTTCGTGCTTGAGCGCAAAAAGCACATTCCCAAGCAGGTCGTCCTCTGAGGGCGCCATTCGATGGGGCACCGCGAGCGTGTTCCCGATTTTCTCAATCCGGGTGACCGGTTGTACGATCGCAGGGCGCTTGAGTGCGACCGCAGAGATCTGCAGCCTATCGAGTAGTAGCGAATATCCCGCTGCCCGCATGTACCTTTCCTTCAGTTTGGGCGTGAGCGCTGTGTTTTTTTTAAGTCAGCTCACAAAATCTTCAGATTTCGCGATTATGCCGTTTTTTTCTTCACTTTCCACAGGGCATGTGAGGTGGGCTCGCAACGTTCGAAATCTGTGCTTGGGTTTTTCTTCAGTTCTGACCAGTGTGGCGAAATTTTCTTGCCGAGGATGCAAAAATCTTCAGTTATGCAACCGAAGCAGTTTTTTTCTTGAGTTTTTGATGCGCCGCGCGGGCGGCGCTCGACCTCAAGGGTGCTGAAGAAACTGTGGCAATCACTGCTGCGGCCCACCCCATACATCCCGACCAACACACACAACCCCATCAAACAGCAAACGCGCCGTCCTCACCAACCCGCACCCCGTGATCACGCCACGTTCCAAGCTGATCTCCACTGTAAATTCGCCGCTAGGATGCTCCACCGCCAAACGCTGGATATCACCGCCGCACGTGCTGGCAAGCCCCTGTGCAACCGACCCTTCGATCAAACAGGCCGTGGCGACACTCACCGCGCCAAACACCCCGATGGACGCATGGCAACGGTGCGGAATGAACGAGCGGGTGTTGACCGTGCCGCCGTTGCGCGGTGCCGACAGCAGGCACATCTTTGGCACATTGCGCTGGCTGACATCACCCAGGTTCATGCGTGGGCCCAGCTGCAGGCGGATGGCTTCAAGGCGCGTTTTCAGTGCACTGTCGGCATCCAGCGTTTCGCACGGCTCGTAGCCGGTCACGCCAAGGTCTTCGGCACGCAGCAGCACCACCGGCATGCCGTTGTCGATGCAGGTCACTTCCACGCCATCGACCCGGTCGCGGCTGCTGCTGGTCGGCAGCAGGGCTCCACAGCTGGCGCCGGCCACGTCGGCAAACGTCACCACCAGCGCCGCCGCCCGGCCCGGCACGCCATCGATACGGGTATCGCCGGCATACTCCACCTGGCCATCGGTGGTCGGCACCTGGGCCACGGCGAGCTGCCCGGTGTTTTCCATGAATATACGCACCGGTGTGCTCGCGCCGCTGGCGGCCACTAGGCCGCGCTCGATGGCGAAGGGCCCGACGCCGGCCAGGATGTTGCCGCAGTTCTGCCCGTAGTCCACCCGCGCTTCGTCCACTACCACCTGCGCGAACAGGTAGTCGACGTCGACGTCCTCGCGCTGCGAGGCGCGGATGATGGCGACTTTGCTGGTGAGCGAGTCGGCGCCGCCAATCCCGTCGATCTGCCGGGCATCGGGCGAGCCCATCACCGCCAACAGCACGCGGTCACGCAGCGGGCCAGGGGCGGGCAGGTCGTCATGCAGAAAATAGGCACCCTTGGAGGTGCCGCCACGCATCAGCAGGCAAGGTATGCGGGTCTGGCCCATGTTCAGCCTTCCAGGTCAGTGAGGTGCTCGACATAACGCAGGCCCTTGGCTGCCAGGCGCGGGCGCATCTCGTAAATGTCCAGGCCAAGCTCGCCGGCGGCCAAGCGCAGGCGTTTGCGTTCTTCCAGGTCGGCGCGTTGGGTGGCGGCTTCGAGTACCCCCTGGGCTTCGCCATGGCGCACCACCACGACGCCGTCGTCATCGGCAACCACGATGTCGCCGGCATTGACGAGCTGCCCGGCGCACAGCAGCGGCAGGTTCACCGAACCCAGCACTTCCTTCACCGTGCCTTGGGCGTTGATGGCGCGCGACCACACGGCAAAGCCCATGTCGCGCAGGGTCTGGCTGTCGCGCACGCCCGCGTCGATCACCAGGCCGCGCACGCCGCGGGCCTGCAGCGAGGTCGCCAGCAGGTCGCCGAAATAGCCATCGCTGCACGGCGAGCTGGGCGCCACCACCAGTACATCGCCCGGCCGGCACTGCTCCACGGCCACATGGAACATCCAGTTGTCGCCAGGGGCCACCAGCACCGTAACCGCGCTGCCGGCCACTGCCACACCTTGCTGGATGGGGCGCACGGCGGTACTGAGCAGCCCTTTGCGACCTTGGGCCTCATGCACCGTGGCCACGCCCAGCCGGCCCAAGGCATCGATCAGTTCCTGCTCGACGCGCGGGATATTACGTACCACGATGCCGGTCTTTCCGATCAGCCCGCTCATGCCAGGTTCTCCGTCACCCGTGGGAACACGCTCTGCAGGCCTTCGGCGTAGACGATGTTGCGTGCGCTGGTGATGCCCACGTTACGCTTGGCCTGCACGCCGCGCTGCAGGGCCACGCGGGTGTAGTACTCCCAGAGGTGTTCCTGGCCGGCCATGCACTGGATGGCGGCAAACTTTTTGTCCCACACCGGGGTGATGTCCAGGAAGGTGTCCGGGCGCCATTCGCACTGCTCGGGCTGGTGCGGCTCAAAGGCGTACACGGTCGGTGCACCAACGATCTTCTCGCCCGGCTTGTAGCCTTCGGCCTGGGCGATGATGCGGGCTTCCTGGGCCAGGTTCATGGCCAGCGGGTGGTCGTAGTTGTAGGGGTCTTTCAACGAATGGCTGAGCACGAACTCCGGTTGTACCCGGCGATACACATCGGCCAGGCGGAACAGGGTGTCCTTGTCGGCGCGCATCGGGTAGTCACCGATATCGAAGAACTCCACGCTGGCGCCGAGGATTTCGGCCGCCGCCATGGCTTCCTCACGGCGTGCGTCCTTGACCTTGGCTTCGGTCATTTCACCCTTGCGCCACAGTTTGGCAGACTCGCCACGCTCACCGAACGACAGGCAAACCACGTGCATGGCATAGCCTTGCTCAGCGTGCAGCGCAATGGCGCCACCGGCACGCCAGACAAAGTCGGCCGAATGTGCACTGACCACCAGGGCGGCTTTTTGTGGGGTATTCATTGTTCGTAGGCTCCTGCAGTGGGGGTTGACGCAGGATGTCATCGGCCTGCGCACTGCACTAATGCGTTCACTTGCAACGGCTATGCGTTTTATTTATTGCCTGGCAAGCGGGGTAGGGGCATAGTCGCCCCAGTCACGAGCCGAGCGCCGGGGAAGCCTTATGATCGACGTCGAACTGCCCAACCTGATGCAAGTACGTGCGTTCATCCGGGTCGCCGAGTTGGGCAGCGTTTCGCGGGCAACGCAGGTGTTGTTCCGTGCTCAGTCCGTGGTCACCCGCGCCATCGCCGAGCTGGAGGCGCGGTTGGCTGTCCCGCTGTTCGAGCGCCATGCCAATGGCATGCGCCTGACCGACTATGGCGAATGCCTGCTGCCGCGTGCACAGCGGGTGCTGGCGGAACTGGACGGTGTGCCGGGGTTGCTGGGCACCGCGCAGGGCGAGCCCCTGTATCTGTTTCAGGCGCGGCGCCTGCAGGTGTTCGTGAAACTCTGTGAAACACGGCACATGCAAACCGTGGCGCGGCACTTCGGCCTTAGCCAGCCGGCCGTCAGTGCTGCGTTGAAAGTGCTCGAAGGCGGGTGCGGGCAGCCCTTGTTCGTGCGCACGTCGCGCGGCCTGCAGCCCACTGTGGCCAGCCGGGACATTCTTTTCCCCATCCGCCGGGCGCTGAACGAGTTGCGCCACATGGACAGTGACCTGAGTGCGATGCAAGGCACCCTGCGCGGGGTGGTGCATGTCGGCGCGTTGCCGTTGGGCCGCTCGCGCATTCTGCCGGAGGCCATTTTGCGTTTTACCGCCCAGCATCCACAGGTCCGGGTGGTGACCAACGAAAGCCCGTTCGACCTGCTGGCAACCGAATTGCGGGTGGGGGATGTGGACTTCGTGCTGGGCGCCTTGCGGCCTCACGACTATGCCAGCGACCTGGTGGGCGAGCCGCTCATCAAAGAGGAAATGGTGCTGCTGGCCCGCCGGGGGCACCCGTTGCTGCACACACACCTGACGCTCAAGGGCGTGCACCAGGCGCGCTGGGTGTTGCCGCGGGCCGGTTCGCCGGCGCGCGGGCTGCTCGACAACTGCTTCGCCGCTGCAGGCCTGGCAGCACCGTGGCCGGTGGTGGAAAGTGCTGATCTGGCGGTTATCCGTGGCCTGCTGGTGCGTTCAGACATGCTGGCGGCGGTGTCTGCGCACCAGTTGGCTTACGAGATTGCCAGCGGCGAGCTGCAACGCCTGCCGCTGGCACTGCCCGGTACTGCCCGCGCCATCGGCCTCATGCAGCGCAGTGGCTGCCTGCAGTCACCGGCGGCGGCCGCGCTGATGGCTTGTATCCGCCAGGTGATCACCTAGCATGCCTGAGCCGGACTGGGGGCCTGGAGCGCGCTCAACGGGCGACGTCGGTCAGTTTGGCGCTTTCCCGGCGACCGAGTAGCGGAATTATCTTACGCAATATCCAATTTTCTTATCGCAGCTCCCTGGCGGTGTGCTGGCAGGTGGCATTGCAGAATGCGCAGCCCTCAGCGTTGCGCCGATACGCCGTTGAGCTCACCCTGTTGCAGGCTTTGCACGCTGTTGCCCAGTGCATCTGTTGCTTCGATATCGGCGCCATGGGTGGTCAGCGCGTCGAGCAATTCCTTGCGCTGAAACATGGCCGCATACATGGCGGCCGTCTGTCCCGCGCCATTGCGCTGGTCAGGGTTGCACGTGGCGTCGATCAGCCGCCTGGCAATGCGCACCTCGCCTTTGAATATCGCCCCCATCAGTGCGGTGTTGCCCCGCTTGTCCTGGGCGCATGGGTCGGCGCCGGCCGCCAGCAGTTGTTCCACGGCTGCTTGCTGGCCGTGGTAGGCCGCCAGAATAAGGCCGGTGTAGCCCTTTTCATCAGGGGTATCCAGGTTGTAGCCCGCCTGGATGAATGTCTTGAGCATTGCTTCATCCCCGCGGCGTGCGGCCCCGAAGAAGTAGTCGCGCAACCGCTGCTCGGTGTTGGTGTCTTGCCCTTGGGGCGGCAGCGGCTCTTGTGCCTGGGCGGTGAGAATCAGCAAGCCACACACGGCTGCCATCATCCATTTGTGCATGGTGTTTACCTGCGTATAAACGAAGAGCGGGCCGTCGGCCCGCTCAGTCATGGCACTCAGTCCTGCAGCTTCGCTGCCAGCTGCTGAACGCGCTTGAGGTCTGCCTTGGCCACTTTGGCCAGGCCTGCACCGTAGTCGCTATCGGCCTTGTAGAAGAACGACAGCATGATGTAGCGGCTTTCCTCGTCAGTCACTGCCAGGGCCTGGCCCAGGCTGTTGATCAGGTCGGTCTGTTCCTTCTTGTTGTAGGAGCGGAACAGCTCGCCGGTCTGCTTGAAGTTCTGCTCGCGCTGGATCTTCGCCTGCTGGGTGCTGCCCACCAGCGCGGTCGGCACATAGCGGGCGCTGGTCTGTTCTTCACGCGGCTGCAGGCGGCTTGGCTGGTAGTTGACCCCCGTGGTGGTGTGGCCCGCGTTGGCCTGGCCATCCTGGTTGACGTTATTGACCGGGATGCGCGGCTGGTTGACCGGCAAGCTCAGGCCGTTGGCGCCAATGCGGTACATCTGGGTGTCGGCATAGGCGAACAGGCGTCCTTGCAGCAGGCGGTCTTCAGACGGTTCGATACCTGGCACCAGGTTGGACGGCGCCATGGCGACCTGCTCGGTTTCCTGGAAGAAGTTGTCGACGTTGCGGTTCAGCACCATCTGGCCGATCTTGCGCTCTGGCACGTTCGGCCAGATCTTGGTGGCATCGAGCGGGTCGAAGTCGAACGTGGCCAGGTCTTCGGGCTTGAGCACCTGGATGTACAGGTCCCATTTGGGGAACTTGCCGTCCTTGATCGCGCTGACCAGGTCGTTGGTCATGTGGCTGTAATCACGGCCCTGGACCTGCTCGACTTGTTTGGGGTCAAGGTTTTTCTGGCCTTGCAGGCTCTTCCAGTGGAACTTCACGTAGTGCACTTGGCCTTCGCTGTTGACCAGCTTGTAGGCGTGCACGCTGTTGCCGTCCATTTCGCGGTAGCTGGCCGGGGTACCCTCGTTGGAGTACAGCAGCGTCAAGGTGCGGGTGGCTTCTGGTACGTGGGAGAAGAAGTCGAAGCGGCGGGAGTCGTCATCGAGGTTGGTGCGTGGGTCAGGCTTGAACGCGTGCACCATGTCCGGGAACTTGATGGCGTCGCGGATGAAGAAGGTCGGGAAGTTGTTGCCTACCAGGTCCCAGTTGCCGTCTGCGGTGTAGAACTTGGTGGCGAAGCCGCGTGGGTCACGCAGGGTTTCGGGCGAGTGGTTGCCGTGCACCACGGCAGAAAAGCGCACGAACACCGGCGTTTTCTCACCTGGGCGGAAGACTTTGGCGATGCTCAGGTCGCTGATGTCGGCGCTGGCGGTGAACTCACCGTGCACCCCGGTACCACGGGCGTGCACCACCCGCTCTGGAATGCGTTCGCGGTCGAAGCGCTGCAGCTTCTGCAGCAGGTTGGCGTCTTGCAGCAGCACCGCGCCGTTGGCGCCGGCCGTTTGCGAATTCTGGTTGTCACCAACCGGTGCACCGCTGTCGCGGGTCAGGGTCGCGGCCTGGACGGACATCGTCAGCAGGCTGGCGGCCAGGCTTGCTGCAACCAGCAGGCGGCCGGGTTGGAAATGCTTTAGCACAGGGGTCATCGAGAAGCTCCATAGGCTCAATCGGGCGTTTTTGAATGCGCCCGCAGAGGATAATGAGCGTGGGATGCCCTCCTAAATTGATCCTGCGCATCAGCACGATTGGCAATTTCAATGCAGCTTTTTATGCCTTTTTTGCTAGATGAGAGCTGACGGTACGTCGGCCCCGGTATCCCGTCTGGCGCTGAGTGAATCCTGGACGTTAAGCGATTTGGGCCCGCTTTGCGGCCCATCGCCGGCAAGCCAGCTCCCACAGTCCAGCGCAGGCCTCCTGAACTGCGCGGTCCGTGTAGGAGCCGGCTTGCCGGCGATGGGCTGCGTAGCAGCCCTGAAACGCTTAAGGGTAACCAATCAGATTGAACGTTTCAGCAATCCATCCCGTCGGTACTTCCAAGTCGTTCGCATTTGGAGGCACTACCCATGAAGTACCGCGCACTCGGCAACACTGGCCTGCTGGTTTCTGAACTGGTGGTCGGCACGGTCCCGTTCGGCGGGCGTGGCGCATTCGAGAAAACCGGCAGCGTGGACGTGGCACTGGCCCGGCGCATGTTCGACATGGCCTTCGACGCCGGGGTCAACCTGGTCGACACGGCAGACCTGTACTCCCACGGCCTGGCCGAAGAAATCGTCGGCCAGGCGCTGGGTGAGCGGCGCCAGTCGGTCATCCTCGCCACCAAGGCGCGCAGCCCGATGGGGGACAACCCCAACGACAGCGGCGCCTCGCGCTATCACCTGATCCGTGCCTGCGAGGCCAGCCTCAAGCGCTTGGGCACCGACCATATCGACCTCTATCAGATCCACAACTGGGACGGCATCACGCCTGTGGAAGAGACCTTGGCCGCCCTTGAGCACTTGGTGCAAAGCGGCAAGGT
The DNA here is from genome assembly GCF_047456185.1 of Pseudomonas sp. BNK-30. Taxonomy (NCBI): domain Bacteria; kingdom Pseudomonadati; phylum Pseudomonadota; class Gammaproteobacteria; order Pseudomonadales; family Pseudomonadaceae; genus Pseudomonas; species Pseudomonas sp. BNK-30. The sequence goes on along the minus strand of NZ_CP179904.1, from coordinate 2,567,295 downwards.
GCGTTACTTCGGCACGTCCAACTACACCGCCTGGCAGATGATGAAAACCCTCGGCAGTGCTCGGCTCAACGGCTGGCAGCAGCCGGTTTCCCAGCAGATCTACTACACCCCCGAAGCCCGTGAAGCGGAGTACGAACTGCTGCCGATGGCACTCGACCAGGGCCTTGCCACGCTGGTGTGGGGGCCGCTGGGGGAGGGCTTGCTGACCGGCAAGGTGCGGCGCGGGCAACAGACGCCGGCCGGTACCCGCCAAGGCAACGATTGGCCGGAACCCTACGTGCATGACAAGGAGCGGGCCTACGACATCATCGAGGCGCTGATCGAGGTGGGGCGCCGGCATGGCTGCTCACCGGCGCGGGTGTGCCTGGCCTGGCTCAAGGACCGACCAGGCATCACCAGTGTCATCACGGCCGGGCGCACGGCCGAGCAGTTGCACGACAACCTGCAGGCGGTGGAGCTGGTGCTGACAGGCCAAGACCTTGAACAGATCGAGCGGGTGACGCGGATCGCGCCGCAGTATCCGTACTGGCATCGCATCGCCGCGAAAATGGACCGCATCGACCCGGCGGAGGCGCCGTTCATTGCCCTGCATCGGCAAACGATGAAGCAGCACAAACCCTGATCCGCAATCAGCCCGATGTACCGCTGGCCTGTGGCATGCACGAAAGCTCGCCTGCAAACGGCAGGTCCGGCCCGGCCCTGGAACAGGTCACCGCCGCCGCCCCAATGGCGTAGGCCAGCATCGCATCGACCGTCTCGCGCGCCAGCATCGCCACACCCATCGGGCTGTCCGCACCCAGCCGAGCCAGGCAGGCCAGCACGGCCGCCTGGAACGTATCCCCGGCCCCCACGGTGTCGCGAACCGGCAGTGAGCTGTCCGCCGGCCGGTGCCACGACCCGTGCGCACAATGCACGCTGGCACCCTCAGCCCCGTGGGTCACGAACACCAGCCGGCAGCGCTCGTTCAACCAGCCACGGGCTACCTCGCCAGCGTCGCGCCCCGGGTACAGCACCTGCAGGTCTTCCTCGCTGGCCTTGATCAAATGTGCATGCGCAGCAAACGCTTCAACGCGCCTGCGCCACAGCGCCACATCAGGCTGCGGATTCAGGCGTACGTTCGGGTCCAGGCTGATCAGCCGCTGGTCGCGTTCGCGTTCCACCAGTGCCAGCAACGTGTCGGCCACGGGTGTCACCACCAGTGTGTACGATCCCACGTGCAGCCCGCGCACGCGCTCATCCAGTACCGGCAGATGCTCAAGCCGCACCTGCCGGTCGGCGCAGCCTTCGCCGCGGAACTGGTACTGCGCCGAGCCGTTGGCATCCAGGCCGACCATGGCCAGGGTGGTGGGTGCATCGCTGGTCACCAGGTGCTGGCAATTTACGCCTTCTTCCTCCAGTACCCGGCGCAGCCGTGCGCCGAGGTGGTCGCTGGACAGCCCGCCGAACAACCCTGCGGCAACGCCCAGCCTGCGCAGGCCGACGGCGACGTTGAACGGCGAACCGCCGGCAATCGCGGTAAAGCCCAGTTCTGCGCTGCGCGTGCTGTTTTCCAGGCTGAACACATCGAACAATGCCTCGCCACATACCAAATACATGAAGTTCTCCCAAACAGAAAAGCGTAAGGACAGTACCGCGATCAATGCGCAGGCAGGTGATCCAGGTAGCGTCTGTAGGCCACACCATAGGCGGCCTGCTGCGCCAGACGTGGCAGGGTGCGGGTGCTTTCGTCCAGCTCGACGCAGCGTTCGCACAGGGCCTGCAGGCTGTCGCCGTGGCCCAGTTGGCGGCCAAGGCTCCAGGCAGCCTGAATTGCCGCCCCCAGCGCGGCGGCTTCGGTCTGGCGCGGGCACACCACCGGCAGGCCGAGCAGATTGGCCAGTACCTGGCGCCACAGCTCGCTTTTTGCCGCTCCGCCCACCAGGCGGATTTCGCTGCCCTGCAGGCCGCTGGCGTGCAGCAGGTCCAGGCCATAGCGCAGGCTGAAGCAAGTGCCTTCGAGCACGGCCCGGCACAGGTTGGCGCGTGTCAGGTTGGCGCTGGTCATGCCATGCAGGCTGGCGCTGGCAGTGGGCAGCGCGGGTACCCGTTCGCCATCGAAGAATGGCAGCATCAACAGGCCTTCGGCACCGACCGGGGCTTGGGCGGCGAGGGCCGTGAAGCGGGTGAGGTCCAGCTCCAGCAGGTCACGTACCAGCGCGCAGGCGTTGGTCAGGTTCATCGTGCAGACCAAGGGCAGCCAGCCACCGCTGGAGGCGCAGAAGTTCGCCACCTCACCCTTGGGGTTGAACTGGGCATGGTCGGCGTAAGCTGCCAGGGTACCCGAGGTGCCCAGGCTGAGGGTGATCATGCCAGGGCTGATATTGCCGGTACCGATGGCGCTGAGCATGTTGTCGCCGCCGCCGGTGGCCACCCAGGCGTGAGGGTTCAGCCCCAGGCCTGCGGCGGCCTGCTCGCGCAGCGGGCCGACGCAGTCGCCAGGGGCGAGCAGCTCGGGCAGTGCCGCCAGCAGGCGCTCGCCCGGTTCGATGTGTTGCAGCACATCGGTTGCCCAGCTGTTGTGGTGCACGTTGTAGTAACCGGTGCCAGACGCATCGCCCGGCTCGCTGCAGGCGCGGCCTGTCAGCCAGTAATTGAGGTAATCGTGGGGCAGCAGCACATGGGCCAGGCGGGCGAACAGGTCGGGGAAGTGCCGTTTGCTCCACAGCAGCTTGGATACGGTATAGCCCGGCGCAATCACCAGCCCCAGGCGTTCGATCGAGCCTTGCGGGCCGCCGAGCGCGTTCAGCAGTGCCTGGTTTTCTGCCGTGGTTTCGGTGTCGCACCAGAGCTTGGCCGGGCGCAGTACCTGGCCTTGGGCGTCCAGCATCACCAGGCCATGCTGCTGGCCGGATACCGCCAGCGCACGGATGGCCTGGCCATCGACGCCGGCCTCATGCAGCGCGCCAGCGACTGCCGTGTGCAGGGCGGCGAGCCAGTCGGCCGGGTCCTGCTCGCGGCGCCCGTCGCGGCCCCGTGCAGGCGCGTGCGCGGCACTACCAAGGCCCAGCACCCGGCCACTGCCGGCGTCCAGCACCAGCGCCTTGGTACCTTGGGTACCGCAATCAATGCCGAGAAACAGTCCGTCCATTGCGTGTGCTCCAGGTCAGTCGCCAAGCACTCGGCGCAGCGTCTCGCTCACGCCAACCTCACACAGGCTGTCATACAGGCGCTCGAAAGCGCTGACGAAGGCACCGGAGGCGGGGATGACCGTGCCAAATATCGTTTCGTCGCCCAGCACCCGGGCAGCCAGCCCGTCACGCTGCACCACCCGTGCCTGGCACTGGCCCGCGCGTGGGTCGGGGATGGCATAGGCGCTGCCCTGTTCGTCTACCCCACCCAGGTACAGGGCCCAGGCCGCTGCCACCAGGGCCACGCGGTCCAGCGGCTGGCCCTCGGCAATCAGCTGGTTGGCGGTGGGGACGATGTACTTGGGAAACTTCGATGAGCCGTCCGAGCACACCCGCTCCAGCTGGTCGGCGATGGCGCGGTTGGCGAAGCGCTCGGTGAGGCTGTCCTTGTAGCGTTCCAGGTCGATGCCCGGCGCCGGGGCAAGTTGCGGGGTCACGTCCAGGTCCATGAACGTGCGCATGTAGCGGCGCAGCAGTGGGTCGGCAAGGGTTTCGTGGACCAGGCGGTAGCCCTGCAGGAAGCCCAGGTAGGTCAGTGCCAGGTGGCTGCCGTTGAGCAGCTTGATTTTCATTTCTTCATAGGGCGTGACGTCGTCGGTGAACTGCACACCGACCTTTTCCCACGCCGGGCGCCCGGCTACGAATTTGTCTTCCACCACCCACTGCAGGAACGGCTCGCACACCACCGGCCAGGCATCCTCGACGCCGTGGCGCTCGAACAGTCGTTGGCGGTGGTCGCTGCTGGTCATTGGCGTGATGCGGTCGACCATGGCGTTGGGGAAGCTCACGTGCTCGCCTATCCAGTGGGCCAGGTCCGGGTCGAGCAGCCGGGCAAAGGCCAGCAGGGCCTTGCGCGCGACCGCGCCATTGTGCGGAAGGTTGTCGCAGGACATCACCGTGAACGGCCCCACGCCGGCCTCGCGGCGCCGCCGCAGGGCTTCGCAGAGAAAGCCGAACACGCCTTGCGGGGCCTGCGGGTTGGCCAGATCGTGCCGGACCTGCGCCAGGTCGGCGCGAAACTCGCCGGTGCTGTCGTCGATGCAGTAGCCGCCTTCGGTGATGGTCAGCGAGACGATGCGGACGCCGGGCTCGGCCAGTTTGGCCAGCAGCGCTTGGGCATCGTCCTCGGCCAAGAGCATGTCATTGAGGGCACCGATCACCCGCACTTCGGTGTCGGGTCGGTCGTCCAGCACGAACAGGGTGTACAGGTAGCCCTGCGCCGCCAGGGCGTCGCGCATGGCGCGGTCTTCGCTGCGCAGGCCGGCGCCGCAGATGGCCCAGTCCAGGCCTTCGCCGCGGTTCATCAGGGCGTCGGTGTAGGCCGCCTGATGGGCACGGTGAAACCCACCTACGCCAATGTGCACGATGCCCTGGCGCAGCTGCGAGGGCGCGTAGGAAGGGCGGGCGACCGTGGGCGCCAGCAGGTCGAGGTGGTGCGGGTCGAGTTTCATCGTGTACGTCCTCAGGCCGCTTGCTGCAGGCGTTTGTCCAGGGCTTGGCCGTTGCTGTCGAACAGGTGGCAGTGGCCTGGGTCGAAGGCCAGTTCCAGGGGCTCGCCGAAGGCCGGCGCAAAGTCGCCGCGCACCCGTACGGTGAGCATTTCCCCGGAGCCGGCACGTACATGGCAGTAGCTGTCACTGCCCAGGCGCTCACTGACGTCGGCGGTCACCTGCAGCAAGCCGGGTGTGCCGTGCCCGGCGCTGGCGATGTTCAGGTGCTCCGGGCGGATGCCCAGCGTCACGGGGCTGCCAGCGGGCAGGCCGTCTGTGCACAGTGCCAGGCTGACACGGGCGCCGCATTCAAGGGTGACCTCGCACGAGGTGCCCTGGCTGTGGCTCACGTGGCCGCGCAAAAAGCCCATTTTCGGGGTGCCGAGAAAGCCTGCGACGAACAGGTTGGCCGGGTGGTGGTACAGCTCCAGCGGCGAGCCGACCTGCTCGATGCGCCCGCCGTTGAGCACCACCACCTTGTCGGCCAGGGTCATCGCTTCGACCTGGTCGTGGGTCACGTAGATCATGGTTGCAGCCAGCTCCTGGTGCAGGCGCGCAAGCTCCAGGCGCATCTGCACGCGCAGGGCGGCGTCAAGGTTAGACAGCGGCTCGTCGAACAGGAAAATCTTTGGGTTGCGCACGATCGCCCGGCCGATCGCCACCCGCTGGCGCTGGCCGCCAGACAGTTGGCGGGGTTTGCGTTCAAGCAGCGGTTGCAGTTCTAGGATGCGCGCGGCGTTGTCGACTTTGGCCTGCACCTCACGCTTGTCCACGCCGGCCAGGTCCAGGGCGAACGACAGGTTCTTGCGTACGGTCATGTGCGGGTAGAGCGCGTAGGTCTGGAACACCATGGCCAGGTCGCGTTTGGCCGGGGCGGTGTCAGTGATGTCGACGCCGTCCAGGGTGATGTGGCCGCCGCTGACCTCCTCAAGGCCGGCGATCAGCCGCAGCAGTGTCGACTTGCCACACCCGGACGGGCCGACGAACACCACGAACTCACGGTCGCGCACCTCCAGGTCGATGCCCTTGATGATGGCGTGGCCATCGAAGCCTTTGTGCAGGTTGCGGATCTTCAGGTCAGCCATGGCGAATGTCCTCTGCGGCGGCCCGCAATAGGGGTGATTGAGCAGGTGTCGTGTGGGGGGCGGTTCATTTCACGGCGCCGAACGAAAGGCCGCGCACCAGCTGCTTCTGGCTGATCCAGCCGAAAATCAGGATGGGCGCGCAGGCCAGGGTCGAGACGGCCGAGAGCTTGGCCCAGAACAGCCCCTCCGGGCTTGAGTAGGAGGCCACCAGCGCGGTCAGTGGGGCGGCAGCCGAAGAGGTCAGGTTGAGCGACCAGAACGCCTCGTTCCAGCACAGGATCAACGACAGCAGCACGGTCGAGGCCAGCCCGCCGCGAGCGATCGGCAGCAACACGCGGACGATTTCCTGCCAGGTGCCGGCACCGTCCAGGCGCGCGGCTTCAAGGATGTCCACCGGGATGTCCTTGAAGTAGGTGTACACCATCCACACCACGATCGGCAGGTTGATCAGGGTGTAGACGATGATCAGCGCCAGGCGCGAGTCGAGCAGGCCGAACTGTTTGGCCAGCAGGTAGATCGGCATCAGCACGCCCACCGGTGGCAACATCTTGGTCGACAGCATCCACAGCAGCGTGCGCTTGGTATGGCGGGTTTCGAAAAAGGCCATGGAGTAGGCCGCCGGCACAGCGACAAGCATGCACAGCGCGGTCGCCGAGAAGGCGATCAGCACCGAATTCCAGGCGTAGGCGAAGTAGTCGCTGCGCTCGTTGATGTGCAGGTAGTTCTCCAGCGTTGGCGCGAAGATGAACTGTGGCGGTGTGGCGAAGGCGTCGAGCTCGGTCTTGAAGCTGGTCAGCAGCATCCAGAAGATCGGGAAGAAGATCACCAGGGCGATGCCCCAGCACAGCAGGCCGATCAATGCGTCGCGCAGGCGGCGGGTTTGCTTGAGTGGCAGCATGGCGGGCTCCTCAGCGGCGCTCGGTCAGGTTCTTGCCGATCATCCGTATCAGCACGATGGCGGCGATGTTGGCGATCAGCACGGCGATCAGGCCGCCGGCCGAGGCCATGCCGACGTCGAACTGCAGCAGCGCCTGGTTGTAGATCAGGTAGGCGAGGTTGGTGGACGCATAGCCCGGGCCGCCGCTGGTGGTGGTGAAGATTTCGGCGAACACCGACAGCAGGAAGATGGTCTCGATCATCACCACCACGGCAATCGGGCGGGCCAGGTGCGGCAGGGTCAGGTGCCAGAAGATCGCCAGCGGACCGGCGCCGTCCAGGCGCGCGGCTTCTTTCTGTTCCAGGTCCTGCGACTGCATGGCGGTCATCAGGATCAGGATGGCGAACGGCAGCCACTGCCAGGAGACGATCAGGATGATCGAGAGCAGCGGGTAGTGCGCCAGCCAGTCCACCGGCTGCGCGCCGAACAGCCGCCACACGGCCGCGAGAATGCCCGACACCGGGTGCAATATCAGGTTCTTCCACAGCAGCGCGCTGACCGTGGGCATGATGAAGAACGGTGAAATCAGCAGCACCCGCACCACGCCGCGCCCCCAGAACTCGCCGGCCTCCAGCAGCGCCGCGATGAGCACGCCGAACACCACGCTGATCGCCAGCACGCTGCCGACCAGGGTCAGGGTGTTCAGGGCGCCGGGCATGAAGCCTGGGTCGGTGACGAAGTACGCGAAGTTCTCCAGGCCTACGTACGCATTTTCGCCCGGGTACAGCAGGTTGTAGCGGATCAGCGAAAAATACAGGGTCATGCCCAAGGGTACGACCATCCACAACAGCAGCAGCGCCACCGAAGGGCTGACCAGGAACCAGCCCGGCCCGACGCGGCGTTTGCCGGGGCGTGCGGTGGCGAGGGTCGGGGTATCGAGGGCCGAAGTGTCCATGGCGACTCCGTGTGCAGCGAAAAGGGCGGACGGCAGCCGTCACCGCGCCAGGCGTTGGCGCGGCTCAGGCCACGGGTGGGCTACTTGGGATAACCGGCGCGCTTCATCTCGCGTTCGGTGGACTGCTGGGCGGCGGCAAGCACCTGGTCGACCTTCATCTGCCCGGTCAGGGCGGCGGAGAACAGCTTGCCGACCTGCGTCCCAATGGCCTGGAACTCGGGAATGGTCACCAACTGAATACCCACGTACGGCACGGGCTTGAGCGTGGGGTGGTTGGGGTCAACGCGCTTGAGCGACTCCAGCGTCACCTTGGCGAACGGCGCTGCGGCCAGGTAGGCGTCGCTGTAGGTAGAGGCGCGGGTGCCTGGTGGCACGTTGGCCACGCCTTCCTTGTCGGCCACCAGTTTGCCGTAGGCTTCAGACGTGGCCCAGGTGCTGAAGGCCTTCGCCGCGTCCTTGGCCTTGGAGCTGCTGGGGATGGCCAGCGCCCAGGAATACAGCCACGAGGCGCCCTTGTCGGTGACCTCTTTTGGCGCAAAGGTGAAGCCGACCTGGTCGGCGACCTTGCTCTGGGTCTTGTCGGTGACGAACGAGCCGGCAACGCTGGCATCGACCCACATCGCGCACTTGCCGCTGTTGAACAGTGCCAGGTTTTCGTTGAAGCCGTTGCTCGACGCGCCTGGCGGGCCGTACTGCTTCAGGGTGTCGACGTAGAAGTTCAGCGCGTTCTTCCACGCGCTGCCGGTGAATTCCGGCTGCCACTGTTCGTTGAACCAGCGTGCGCCAAAGGCATTGGCCACGGTGCCGATCAGCGCCATGTTCTCGCCCCAGCCGGCCTTGCCGCGCAGGCAGATGCCGTACTGGCCCTGGTCGGGGTGGTGGAGTTTGGCGGCAAATTCACCCAGCTGGGTCCAGGTCGGTTGCTCGGGCATGCTCAGCCCAGCGTTCTGGAACAGGTCCTTGCGGTAGTAGGTGATCGAGGCCTCGGCGTAGAAGGGCAGGGCGTACAGCGTGCCGTTGGCCGACAAGCCATTGCGCACAGACGGGAACACGTCGTCGAGGTTGTAATCGGCCGGCAGGTCCTTCATCGGCTCCAGCCAGCCTTTGGCGCCCCACAGTGCGGCTTCGTACATGCCGATGGTCAGTACGTCGAACTGCCCGCCTTGGGTGGCGATGTCGGTAGTCAGGCGCTGGCGCAGCACGTTCTCTTCAAGCACGACCCACTTGAGCCTGATGTCCGGGTGCTGCTCTTCGAACACCTTGGCCAGGCGCTGCATGCGGATCATGTCGTTGTTGTTGACCGTGGCGATGGTCAGCGTTTCGGCGCCCTGGGCCATTAGCGGCAGGCTGAGGCAGGCAGCGGCCAGGCAGGCCTTGATCGCGTCGTTCATCTATGAACTCCCTTACCGGGCCGGCTGACGGCACGGAAGACATTATTATTTTTGTGTCGCTGGCGCTGATTACACCCCCGCGTGGCGCAGCCCACAAAGCTTGGGCTGCACGCTGGCTGATACTTTTTTGCAGTTGTTGCGCTCAGTGATGGTTCTGCTCGGTCAGCCGCTGGATCACCAGGCTGCGATAGTCGGAGGGGGTCATGCCTTTGAGCTGTTGAAAGCGCCGGTTGAAATTGGACAGGTTGCTGAAGCCTGATTCGAAGCACACCCCGGTCACCGGCAGGTCGCTTTTGGCCAGCAGTTCGCAGGCCTTGCTGACCCGCAGGCGGTTGACGAACTCGACAAAACCGCGCCCGGCCGCCTGTTTGAAGAAGCGTGAGAAGTAGGTGGGGGTCATGCCCAGGTGCTCGGCCACTTCGTTCTGGGTCAAGTCCTGGGCGTAGTGCTGGAAGATGTAGTTCACCGCCCGGTTGATGCGCTCGACGTTGTGCTCGTCAGCCAGGTGCGAGGAGGTGACCGTGGACAACAACTGGTAGTCCTCGCAGCCGGCCAGCTGTTCCATGAGGATAAAAAAGTATCCAAGGCGGGTCATGCCGCGGCTGTGCGCGATGCGTTGCAACAATCGGCGGCTCTCGGCGATCAGCGCGGGGTCACGGAACTCGATGCCGTAGTGTGCGCGGGCCAGCAACGGGCTGAGCTGGTGCAGTTCAGAAAATGCCCGGCTGCCGCTGTGCAGCACCTCGTCCGTGAAATTGACCAGCATGTCGCGCTGGCTGAATACCTCCCCAGGGCCGGCCTGGCTGATCCAGTTGTGCGGCAGGTTGGGCCCTGTGAGGAAAAGCGTGTTCGGCGCGAAGCTGCCGATGTAGTCGCCGATGAACACTTTGCCGGCGCTGGCCACGATCAGGTGCAGTTCGTATTCCTTGTGGAAATGCCAGCGCACCAGCGGGCTGGGAAAGCCATGCTGGCGGTAGATCAGAGAGTCGCCCTCGTGATCGTCCATCAACTCGTAGGACGGGTCGCTGACTTTGCTCGTTCTGGGCATGGCGCTGCTGGGCTCCGAAGGACGAAGTATCATCGTAGCCTGAACAGGGCAGGTGTCACAGAGCGCCAAGCGCGCCCGCGCTTGCGGTAAGATGCACGCTTCTGTCTCTGGAACCTCCCTGGATGAGCAAGCCCGGTCAAATGGTGCTGATCGCGTTGCGCAAGATGATCGCCTCGGGCGAACTGGCGGCTGGCGCGCGGCTGATGGAAGTGCCTACCGCCGAACGGTTCGGCGTCTCACGCATGCCCGTACGCATGGCGTTTCGTACCCTGGAGCAGGAGGGCTTGCTGGTGCGTTGCGGCGGCCGTGGCTTCCAGGTGCGTTCGGTCAGCGCCGACGACATTGCCGGCGCGGTGGAGGTGCGCGGTGTGCTCGAAGGCCTGGCTGCCCGCCAGGCCGCTGAGCGCGGCCTGCTGCCCGCGGCGCGCGAGGCGCTGCAGCGCTGCCTGGTCGAAGGCGACCTGTTGTTCGACAAGGGGTATGTGACCGAAGAGGACTTGCACGCCTATCACGACCTGAACATGCGCTTTCACCAGGTGATCGTCGAGGCCAGCCACAACCCGGCCATCGCCGATGCCCTGGCGCGCAACGACCACTTGCCGTTCGCTTCGGTCACTGCGCTGGCGGTGGACCGTCACGACCTCGCCCGTGAATTCCGGCGCTTCAACTTCGCGCACATGCAGCACCATGCGGTGTTCGATGCGCTCACCCACGGCCAGGGTGCCCGCGCCGAGGCGATCATGCGCGAACATGCCAATGCCACGTTGCGCTATGCCGAAACCTTTGGCGCGGCCACGGCGGACGAGGGCATGAAGGTGATCCTGCCCCCGTCCTGAGGCGTTTTACAGGTCCAGTACCAGCAGGGGCGTCTTCGCCCGCGAACAGCACGGCGTGAATTGGTCGTTCAGGGCCTGTTCCTGCTCGGTGAGGAACAGGTCGCGGTGCTCTGGCGTGCCCTGCAGCACACGCGTCAGGCAGGTGCCGCAAATACCCTGTTCACAGGAGACGGCGATCTCGATGCCGTGGCGTTCCAGCACCTGCACCACGCTCTGGTCGGCCGGCACCTCGAACACTTGGCCGGTGCTGCCTACCTGCACCGAGAAGCTGCCGTCGTCGCTGTTTGCAACCGGCGCTGCGGCGAAGTACTCGCGGTGCAGGTTGGCCTGCTGCCACCCCAACTGCTTGGCAGTGTCCAGCACGTGCTGCATGAAGCCGCCAGGCCCGCACACGTAAAGGTGCACATCGCCCTGCGGGCTGCCCAGCACTTGGGCGATGTCCAGGGCGGTCTCCGGCTGCTCGTCAAAATGTACGAACAGGCGGTCAGCGAAGGGTGCGGCGCTCAGGCGCTCGACAAAGGCTGCGCGGTCGCTGGAGCGTGCACAGTAGTGCAATTCGAAATCGTCGCCGTTGCAGGCCAGTTGCTCCGCCATGCACAGCAGGGGCGTTATGCCGATGCCACCGGCGAACAGCAGGCTGCGCCGGGCGCCCTGGGCCAGCGGGAACAGGTTGCGTGGGGCGCTGATGCGCAGGCGGTGGCCAGCCTGCACCTGCTCGTGAAGGCTGCGCGAACCGCCGCGTGAGGCGGGGTCGTTGAGCACGCCGATCAGGTAGCGGTGGCGTTCTGCTGGGTGGTTGCACAGGGAATACTGGCGCACCAGCCCGTCCGGCAGGTGCACATCGATGTGCGCGCCGGCGCTGAAGGGCGGCAGTGGGCTGCCATCGGCGGCCGCCAGCTCGAAGCTGCAGATGCCCTGGGCTTCGTCGTTGCGGGATACCACTACGGCATCGATCATGGCGCGGGCTCCTCAGGCGGGGGTGGTGTGGGTGGCGATCACGTGCGGTTTGGGCGCGTGCTCTTTGGCGATCAGCCGCTCCAGCACCTTGCGCGCCTGTACGCCGCCGGCGTCGATGTTGAGCTTGAGCAGGTTGCGCTCGGGGTAGGCGAGCAGGTTCTGCTGCTGGCGTTCGAGCATTTCCAGGTCTTCGCTGAAAATCTTGCCCTGGCCTTCGCGGATGCTCGCGGTCAGGGCCTGATCGTGGGCGGCAAAATTGCGCGCCATGCCCCAGAAGTACCAGATCGAGGTGTCGCTCTCGGGGGTGATGAAATCGACCACGATGCTCGAGGCCTTGTGCTCGGCCGGGGCGTGGTAGCCGCCGTGGCCTGCATGGGCCACGCCCACCTCGATCAGTACATGGCTGGGCGGGGTGAAGCGGCAGATCTGCCAGCGGTCCACCGGCACGTCATCGGCCAGGCCGTTGCCGCGCAGGGCCATGCGCCAGAAGGGCGGCGGCATGATGTTTTCCATGTGCCGGGCGGTGACCACTTCGTCGCCGCTCACCGTGGTGGCCGGGGGCGCCTCGTCGATTTCCTTCTGGCCGATGCTGGAGGCGTGCACATAGGTTTCATGGGTGAGGTCCATGAGGTTGTCGATCATCAGGCGGTAATCGCAACCGATGTGGAACAACCCGCCGCCATAGGCCCATTCGTCGCTGGCCGCCCACGGCAGGTGCGGGATCAGGGCCGGGTCAGCCTGGGTTTGGTCACCGGGCCAGACCCAGATGAAGCCATGGCGCTCGACCACGGCGAAGGCCTTGTTGCAGGGGAAGCCCCGCACCCGTTGGCCAGGCATGGCGACGGCTTTGCCATCACAGCCCATGACCAGCCCGTGGTAGCCGCACACCAGGTTGCCGTTTTCGACAAAGCCCAGCGACAAGGGCGCGCCGCGGTGCGGGCAAAAGTCTTCTACGGCGGCGACGCGGTTTTCGTTACCACGGTAGAACACGATCTTCTCCCCGCAAATCTGCCGGCCCAAGGGCTTCTCGGCGATTTCGTCAGGGGTGCAGGCGACGTACCAGGTGTTTTTCGGGTACATGAAGGACCTCCAATTGTTGTTGTTATTTAATGGATCCATTAAGGCCTGAGCTGAAAGGCTGGTCAATGGTTAATCCCAACAAAAATTGGAGGCTGTGCGATTATCGTACGCTTAATGGATCCATTTGGCGGATTGGGGATGAATGGCCCTATTCCTTGTAAATTTTCGTCAGCAGCCGCAGCAGTTCTGTGCGCTCGGCTTCTTCAAGGCTGCCAGTAGCCTCCCGATCGCTGTCGCTGGCGATCTGTTTGAGCTCCTTGAGCATCGCTTCGCCCGACTTGCTCAAGAAAATCCCGTAAGAGCGCTTGTCCGGCTTGCACCGCACTCGCACGGCCAGCGCACGCTCTTCCAGTTTGTTCAGCAGCGGCACCACCTGCGGCGGCTCGATCGCCAAGGCGCGCGCCAGGTCCGCCTGCATCAGGCCCGGGTTCTGCTCGATGATCGCCAGCGCAGAGAACTGCGCCGGGCGCAGGTCGTAGGCCGCCAGCCGGCTGATCAGGTGCTGGAACAGCTTCAGCTGGGCGCGGCGCAACGCGTAACCGAGCAGGTCCTCAAGGACCGTGTCGCCAGGGGGCGTGGGCAGGGAAGCGGTGTCGTCGGTTCGGGCAGACCTTGCCATCGGATTGCATGCTCCTGTGTCATGAGTAAGAAAGTTACCCAGTTTGCCTGCGCTGGCTCAATCCGGCTAGTGAAGCTCAGGCTAAAAAGCTTCTCAACCGGCTGGAAGGCAAAGATAATTTTCATAATAGTTAATTGACATAACTAATTTGCCGGATTAGTTTGATGGTCACCACCTCGAACAACAAGAGTGCAGAACCATGAGCAAATACGAAGGCCGCTGGACCACCGTGAAGGTCGAACTGGAGTCGGGCATCGCCTGGGTAACCCTCAACCGCCCGGAAAAACGCAATGCCATGAGCCCCACCCTGAACCGGGAAATGGTCGACGTGCTGGAAACCCTGGAGCAGGACGCCGACGCCGGCGTGCTGGTGCTGACCGGGGCCGGTGAGTCGTGGACTGCAGGTATGGACCTCAAGGAATACTTCCGCGAGGTCGACGCCGGCCCCGAAATCCTTCAGGAAAAAATCCGCCGTGAAGCCTCGCAATGGCAATGGAAGCTGCTGCGCATGTACGCCAAGCCGACCATCGCCATGGTCAACGGCTGGTGCTTCGGCGGCGGTTTCAGCCCGCTGGTGGCCTGCGACCTGGCCATCTGCGCCGACGAGGCCACCTTCGGCCTGTCGGAAATCAACTGGGGCATCCCGCCCGGCAACCTGGTCAGCAAGGCGATGGCCGATACCGTTGGCCATCGCCAGTCGCTGTACTACATCATGACCGGCAAGACCTTCGGCGGTACCAAAGCCGCCGAGATGGGCCTGGTCAACGAGAGCGTACCGCTGGCCCAGCTGCGCGAGACGACCCGCGAGCTGGCGCTGAACCTGCTGGAGAAGAACCCAGTGGTGCTGCGTGCAGCCAAGAACGGCTTCAAGCGTTGCCGCGAACTGACCTGGGAGCAGAACGAAGACTACCTCTACGCCAAACTCGACCAGTCCCGCCTGCTGGACACCGAGGGCGGTCGCGAGCAGGGCATGAAGCAGTTCCTCGACGACAAGTCCATCAAGCCGGGCCTGCAGGCTTACAAACGCTGAGGGCCGGGGCGGGCTGTGCCGCCACTGGCCACAGCCTGCGGATATTTCTCTACAACCACAACAAGAGGGATGAGCATGTTGCAGGTGCCTTTGCTGATTGGCGGGCAGTCGCGCCCCGCCAGCGATGGACGAACCTTCCAGCGTTGCAACCCGGTCACCGGTGAGGTGGTGTCGCAAGCCGCTGCCGCCACGCTGGCCGATGCCGATGCCGCGGTGGCCGCCGCCAGCGCAGCGTTCCCGGCCTGGGCCGCGCTGGCGCCCGGTGAGCGGCGCAGCCGCTTGCTGGCCGGCGCCGACCTGCTGCAGGCGCGGGCTGCCGAGTTCATCGCCGCGGCCGGCGAAACCGGGGCCATGGCCAACTGGTATGGCTTCAACGTGAAGCTGGCCGCCAACATGCTGCGCGAAGCTGCGGCCATGACCACGCAGATTACCGGTGAGGTCATCCCCTCGGATGTGCCCGGCAGCTTCGCCATGGCCCTGCGCGCCCCGTGCGGTGTGGTGCTGGGCATCGCGCCGTGGAACGCCCCGGTGATCCTCGCCACGCGGGCCATCGCCATGCCGCTGGCCTGTGGCAACACCGTAGTGCTCAAGGCCTCCGAGGTCAGCCCGGCGGTGCACCGATTGATCGGCCAGGTGCTCCACGATGCAGGCTTGGGCGATGGCGTGGTCAATGTGATCAGCAATGACCCGGCCGATGCGCCCGCCATCGTCGAGCGGCTGATCGCCAACCCTGCGGTGCGCCGCGTCAATTTCACCGGCTCCACCCAGGTGGGGCGCATTGTCGGCGAGCTGGCTGCACGGCACCTGAAACCTGCCTTGCTCGAACTGGGCGGCAAGGCGCCGCTGTTGGTGCTCGATGACGCCGACCTGGACGCCGCCGTCGAAGCTGCAGCGTTTGGGGCCTACTTCAACCAGGGCCAGATCTGCATGTCCACCGAGCGCCTGGTGGTCGACAACCGCATCGCCGACACCTTCGTCGACAAGCTGGCGGCCAAGGTCGGCGGGCTGCGCGCAGGTGACCCGCAGGTGAGCACGTCGGTGCTCGGTTCGCTGGTCAGCGGTGCGGCCGGCGAGCGCATCAAGGCGCTGATCGACGATGCCGTGGCCAAGGGCGCACGCCTGGTATGCGGCGGCCAGCTGGACGGCAGCATTTTGCAGCCCACCCTGTTGGACAACGTCGACGCAAGCATGCGCCTGTACCACGAAGAGTCCTTCGGGCCGGTGGCAGTGGTGCTGCGCGCCGAGGGCGATGAAGCCTTGCTGACGCTGGCCAACGACTCCGAGTTCGGTTTGTCGTCGGCCATCTTCAGCCGCGACACCAGCCGTGCGCTGGCCTTGGCCCAGCGTGTGGAGTCGGGTATCTGCCACATCAACGGCCCGACCGTGCATGACGAGGCGCAGATGCCCTTCGGTGGGGTCAAGGCCAGCGGCTACGGCAGCTTCGGCAGCCGCACCGCCATCGATCAATTCACCCAGCTGCGCTGGGTCACCCTCCAGCATGGCCCCAGGCATTACCCCATCTAGGCAACGCGCACCATCGGCCGCCGCCCGCACCGCCGGGCGGCGGCAGGCTGTACAACAATAACAAGGAGCAACCTGCGTGAATAACCAAGCCCGCACAGGGGCGACCGCCCCTGGTCAAAGCCCGCGCTACCGGCAGGTGTCCATCGGGCATCCCCAGGTGCAGTTCAGCGAGGCCGACGGCATCCTGCGCATGCAGGCCGTCGAGCCCCTGGCGCCGCTGCCGGCGCGCCTGCTTGACCGGCTGCTGCACTGGGCCGCACAGCGCCCGGACACCACCTTCATTGCCGCGCGTCAGCCCGACGGTGCCTGGCGCACAATCACCTACGCGCAGATGCTCGTGCAGGTACGTACCATCGCCGCCAACCTGCTGGGCTTTGGCCTGAGCGCCGAGCGGCCGCTGGCGCTTTTTTCCGGCAACGATATCGAGCACCTGCAGATCGCCTTGGGCGCCATGTACGCCGGCATCCCGTATTGCCCGGTGTCGCCGGCCTACGCGCTACTGTCCCAGGACTTTGCCAAGCTGCGGCATGTGTGCGAGGTACTGACGCCGGGGTTGGTGTTCGCCACCGACACCCAGCCGTTCCAGCGTGCCTTCGACGCCGTGCTGGACCCATCGGTGGCGGTGGTGAGCGTGCGCGGCCAGGCCGCCGGCCGCCGGCACCTGAGCTTCGACAGCCTGCTGCAGCCGGGCGACCTTGCACCAGCCGATGCGGCGTTTGCCGCCACCGGGCCCGACACCATCGCCAAGTTCCTCTTCACCTCCGGCTCCACCAAGCTGCCCAAGGCGGTCGTCACCACCCAACGCATGCTGTGCGCCAACCAGCAGATGCTGTTGCAGACCTTCCCGGTGTTCGCAGAAGAGCCGCCGGTGCTGGTGGACTGGCTGCCGTGGAACCACACCTTCGGCGGCAGCCACAACCTGGGCATCGTGCTGTACAACGGCGGCAGCTTCTACCTGGACGCCGGCAAGCCCACCCCGCAAGGCTTCGGCGAAACCTTGCGCAACCTGCGCGAGATTTCCCCCACAGCCTACCTGACCGTGCCCAAGGGCTGGGAAGAACTGGTCAAGGCGCTGGAGCAGGACGCACAGTTGCGTGAAGTGTTCTTTGCCCGCATGAAGCTGTTCTTCTTCGCCGCAGCCGGGCTTTCACAAAGCGTGTGGGACCGCCTGGACCGCATTGCCGAGCAGCACTGTGGCGAGCGTATCCGCATGATGGCTGGCCTTGGCATGACCGAAGCGGCGCCATCCTGCACGTTCACCACCGGGCCATTGTCGCTGGCAGGCTACGTGGGCTTGCCGGCACCGGGGTGCGAAGTGAAGCTGGTGCCGCTGGACGGCAAGCTGGAGGCGCGCTTTCGCGGCCCGCACATCATGCCCGGCTACTGGCGTTCGCCGCAGCAAACGGCCGAGGCGTTCGATGACGAGGGCTTTTACTGCTCGGGCGATGCCTTGAAGCTCGCCGATGCGCAGCAGCCCGAACAGGGCCTGATGTTCGATGGGCGTATTGCCGAAGACTTCAAGTTGTCGTCGGGGGTGTTCGTCAGTGTCGGGCCGCTGCGTAACCGTGCGGTGCTCGAAGGCTCACCCTATGTGCAGGACATCGTGGTGGCTGCGCCGGACCGCGAATGCCTGGGCATCCTGGTGTTCCCGCGTCTGCCCGAATGCCGGCAACTGGCCGGGCTACCGGCTGCGGCCAGCGATGCCGAAGTGCTCGGCAGCGGCGCGGTGCGCAGCTGGTTCGCCGCTTGGCTGGAGCGCCTGAACCGTGACGCCCAGGGCAACGCCAGCCGGATCGAATGGTTGTCACTGCTGGTAGAGCCGCCATCGATCGACGCCGGGGAGATCACCGACAAAGGCTCGATCAACCAGCGTGCGGTGTTGCAGCGCCGGGCTGACAAGGTAGAGGCGCTGTACCGTGGCGAAGACCCAACCGTGCTGCCCGCGCAGGCGCGCCCGTGAGCAGCGCCGGGCTGTGCACTGTGTTCGACGATGTGGCCATCGTGCAGATGGTGCGCACGCCGTGGGTCGACCTCGGCGGTGCGCTCGCCGCGGTTTCACCGATCGACCTGGGCATCAAGGCCGGGCGGGCGGTGCTGGCGCGCGCCGGCATCAGCCCGCAGGCGGTGGACAGCGTGCTGGCCGGCAGCATGGCCCAGGCCAGTTTCGATGCGTACCTGCTGCCGCGCCATGTCGGGCTGTACTGCGGGGTGCCGCAAGCCGTGCCCGCGCTGGCAGTGCAGCGCATCTGCGGCACCGGTCTCGAGCTGCTGCGCCAGGCCGGGGAGCAGTTGCGCAGTGGTGTGCAGCAGGTGCTGTGCGTGGGCGCCGAGTCGATGTCGCGCAACCCGATCGCGGCGTATGAACACCGTGGCGGCTTTCGCCTTGGCGCGCCGGTAGGGTTCAAGGATTTTCTCTGGGAGGCGCTGTACGACCCGGCTGCCGGGGTGGACATGATCGGTACCGCAGAAAACCTGGCACGCGCGCATGGCCTTGGCCGAGAGACCGTGGATGCTTGGGCGCTGCGCAGCCATCAGCGTGCGCTGCAAGCCCAGCAGCAGGGCTGGTTCGACGAGGAAATCGTCGAGGTCACGGCAGAGGCTTTCAGTGCTGAAGGCTGCCTGCCACGTGGCATCGAACTGCCACGCGGCGTGGCCCACGTCAGCCACGACAGCCACCCGCGGCCGACCGATGCCACAGCGCTGGCCCGCCTGCGTGCGGTGCACGCCGGTGGCGTGCAAACCGCCGGCAACAGTTGTGCAGTGGTCGATGGCGCGGCGGCGGCGTTGGTGACGCGTTTTTCCGCGTGCACCCAGCCACCGTTGGCACGCTTGCTGATGGCCACGGCCGTGGGCGTGCCCCCCAGCACCATGGGCATTGGGCCGGCCCCGGCCATTGCCTTGCTGCTCGAACGCAGTGGCCTGCGCCTGGAGCAGATCGACCGCTTCGAAATCAACGAAGCGCAAGCCGCCCAGGTACTGGCAGTGGCCCAAGCGCTGCAACTGGATGTGGAAAAACTCAACGTGCATGGCGGTGCCATCGCCCTGGGCCACCCCTTGGCTGCCACCGGCCTGCGCCTGGTGCACACCCTGGCCCGTCAGTTGCGCCAGGGCAACCTGCGTTATGGCATCGCTGCGGCCTGCATCGGCGGCGGCCAAGGCATGGCGGTGCTGATCGAAAACCCCCACTTCGCGGCTTGAATCCGAGGACTCCCATGGCTTGGAAGGCTCCCCTGCAGGACATGCAATTCGTGCTGGAGCATTGGCTTAGGGCCGAACAGGAGTGGCAGCACCTGCCAGCCTACGCCGACGTCGATCTCGAGCTGGCCCTGCAAGTGCTGCAGGAGGCCGCCCGCTTCAGCGAACAGGCACTGGCGCCGTTGAATGCACCGGGCGACCGCCAGGGCTGCCGCCTGGAGCAGGGCAGGGTGCGCACACCGGACGGCTTTGCGGCGGCCTATCGGGCTTACGTGGACGGCGGCTGGCCGGCGCTGGCCTGTGAGCCCCGGTTCGGCGGCCAGGGCTTGCCGTTGGTGCTGGATGCGGCGGTTCAGGAGATGCTCTTTGCCAGCAACCATGGCTGGGCCATGTACACCGGCATCGCCCATGGCGCCTACCTGTGCCTTAAGGCCCATGGCAGCGACCAATTGCAGGCGCGTTACCTGCCCGGCATCGTCAGCGGCGCAAGCCTGCCCACCATGTGCCTGACCGAGCCGCAGGCCGGCAGTGACCTTGCCTTGCTGCGCTGTCGTGCCGAACCGCTGGGCGACGGCAGCTACGCGGTCACCGGCAACAAGCTGTTCATTTCCGGGGGCGACCACGACCTGACCCGCGACATCCTGCACCTGGTGCTGGCGCGTTTGCCCGATGCACCGGCAGGCAGCCGTGGGCTGTCATTGCTGCTGGTGCCCAACGGGTTGGAGGGCGGTGTGGGCAACGGGGTGCAGTGCGATGGCCTTGAGCACAAACTGGGCATTCGCGGCAGCGCCACCTGTGCGCTGCGCTTCGAGGGGGCCAAGGGCTGGCTGGTGGGGCAGGCGCACGGTGGCCTGGCGGCCATGTTCGTGATGATGAATTCCGCCAGGTTGCACGTCGGCCTGCAAGGGTTGGGGCACGCCGAAGCGGCTTGGCAACTGGCCCGTGACTACGCACTGGAGCGTCGCCAGATGCGCGCCCCCGGGCATTCGCCGGGCGCCGCTGCCGACCCCATCCACCTGCACCCCGCCATGCGCCTGACGCTACTGGAGTTGCGGGTGCGCACCGAAGGCATGCGCAGCCTGGGATACTGGACGGCGCACTGGCTGGATGTGGCCGACGCCTCTAATGACCCTGCCCAGCGTGCCAAAGCGTCGACCCTGGCGGCGTTGCTGACGCCGATCATCAAGGCGGCGTTCACCGACTATGGTTTCAGCCTGTCGAGCAAAGCGCTGCAGGTGTTTGGCGGCTATGGCTACACCTGCGAATTCCCCATCGAGCAGGTGCTGCGCGACAGCCGGATTGCGATGATCTACGAAGGCACCAACGAAATTCAGGCCAACGACCTGTTGTTGCGCAAAGTGCTGGGCGATAGTGGTGAAGGCTTTGCGCTGCTGCTGGGCGAGCTGCGTGCCGAGGCCGGGGCCGGCCAGGGCGGCGCTGCCGAGGCGCTCGGTATGGTCTGCGACCGGTTGCAAGGGGTGGTTGCCGAGGTCGAGCGTAGTGCTGCGCACGGCCCGGAATACCCCTACCGCGCGGCCGGGGCGTTCCTGCAGTTGTGCGCCACGGCACTGCAGGCCTTTGCCTGGGCCCGCACCGTTCGCTGCCTCGAGGCGTTGCCGGCCGATGCGTCGCTACGGCGCGAGAAGCACGAAAGCGCCACCTTCTTTTTCAACTATCTGCTGCCAGACTTCGACCGGCAGGTGGCAGCCGTCGAGGCGGCCGCCTGCCCATTGCCGTTCATTGGCGAACCGTTCTGAACCCCACGTGCGAGGTCGCGATAAAGGCCGGCTGAGGCTGGCGCGCCGAGGGCCGGTAACGCATGCACAGGTCTGCCGAGCACAGGTGCGAGCCGCCTTTGATCACCGCCACCGGTATGCCCGGCTCGGCGGGGTCGTAGCTTTCGCTCAAGGCGGGGCCGGGCGGGTCCAAGGCCGCGTCGCGTTGCGCATCGTGGCCCGGGCGATAACCGGTGCGGGTCAGCTCCCAGACATTGCCCCCCGCATCGAACACGCCGAACCGGTTGGCCGGGAAGCAGCCCACCGGTGAGGTACCGGTGAAGCCGTCAGCGGCCGTGTTGTTGTAGGGGAACTGGCCCTGCCAGGTGTTGGCCATCAGCTTGCCCTTGGGCAGCTCAGTCTTGCCCCAACTGAAGTCGGCATCTTCCAGCCCGCCACGCATGGCGTATTCCAGTTGCGCTTCGCTGGGCAGGGCACGGCCAGCCCAGCGCGCGTAGGCTTGTGCATCTTCCAGTGTCACTTGCACCACCGGGTGGTTTTCAAGCCCTGCCAGGTCACTGCCAGGGCCCTGCGGGTGTCGCCAGCTGGCCCCTGGCACAAACTGCCAGCCCGGGTTGAGCACCTTCGGCCCCTGCTGGAACACCATTGCGCCCGGCACGCGCAGCGTGTCGGGCAGGGTGGGGTCCACCTCGGCGCTGATGCCCCGTTCGGCCTGTGTAAGGTAACCGGTAACTGCCACGAACCGGGCGAACTGGGCGTTGGTGACCGGGTGCCTGTCGACCCAGAAGCCCGACACCTTTGCCGCGTGTGGCGGGCCTTCTTCATCGTAGAAACGGTCGGAACCGAAGATGAACGCGCCGCCCGGCACGTGCACCATGCCATCGTGCCTGGCGGGCAAGCCGCTGTAGCCCTCGCACAGCAGTACCGGCGCCGGGGCTTGTGGCCAGGCGCCGTAGGCCACGGCGAGTAAGCCGGCGGCGACCAACGCGCAACCGGCTACCCGCGCAATCATGGCTTGCTGGCCAGGGGCATGGCGGGGCTTGCCGGGCGCCCGTCAGCGTCGATGGCGATATTGCTGCGTTGGGCATAGGCCTTCCAGTCGCGCAGCAGGTCGCTCACCTGCCGGGGGTGTGCGGCTGCGATGTCATGGTGCTCGCCAGGGTCGTTGCTCAGGTCGTACAGGTGCCAGGCCGGGGTGCCATCGGTGGCATCCCACAGCAGTTTCATCGGCCCTTTGCGCAACGAGGCGCTGCCGTTGATTTCCCAGCCCAGGGCCTCGTCATGGGCGTGGATCCGGGTGTCCTTGCCTTGCAGGTAGTCCAGCGCCGAGGTGCCCTGCGGCGGAACGATGGCGCGGTCGCGGTAGTTGATGCCGGGCATCGGCGCGCCGGCCAGTTGCAGCAGCGTCGGCATGATGTCCCTGACACTGGCCAGTTCATCGCTGCGCCCGGCCTTGATGGTGGCCGGGTGGTAAACGAAGGCGGGCACGCGGATGCCGCCCTGGTAGGTGGTCATCTTGTAGCGGCGGCTGGGCAGGGCGCTGACCTGGGCCCAGGCCGAGCCGATCATCAGGAACGAATCACGCCGCCCGTAGTTGGCCAGGCGGGTATCGAAGTTTTCCTTGATCCAGTTGGGGTCGACGCGGGTGGCATTTTCCGGCCCGTTGTCGGACATGAACAGCACCAGTGTGTTGTCCAGTTCACCGGTTTTGCGCAGGTGGTCGACCAGGCGCCCGACCTCGGCATCCAGGGCCGCCACCATGGCCGCGTAGACCTCCATGGTGCGCGCCGATTGCTGTTGCTGCTGTTTTGTCAGTGATGCCCAGCCCGGTACGCCCTCCAGTTGCGGCTCCAGCGGGAAGTCCGCTGGCACCAGCCCGGCCTTGCGCTGACGCGCCAGGCGCTCGCGGGCAATCACCTCATAACCTTGGTCGTAGCGGCCGCGGTATTGCGCCAGGTATTCATCCGGTGCCTGCAAGGGCCAGTGCGGCGCGGTGTAGGCGGCAAAGGCAAAGAAGGGTTTGTTGCTGGCCTTGCCGTCGTCGATGGCGGCGATGAGGCGGTCGGTGAACCAGGTCGTGGAGTAGAAGTCGTCGGGCAGTTCGATGGGCTCGCCATTGTGGCGGAAGGTCGAGCTGTAGTTGGGCTGCAGCGCCATGTTGGCCTGCTTGAAATGCGCGGCGCCCCCTTCGAGCAGCACGTAGGCCTGGTCGAAACCACGGTTCTGGGGCTGCTGCGCGGGCTGCATGCCCAGGTGCCATTTGCCGGAGATGTAGGTGCGGTAGCCAGCATCGTGCAGCAGTTCTGCCAGGGTGGCGACATTGCTGCCCAGGACCCCTTCGTAACCGGCGCGCACCTGAGCGCCGGCCGGCAAGCGTTTGCGTGCTTCGGCCATCATGCCCAGCCCGGCCAGGTGCGGGTCGTTGCCAGACATCAGCATGGCGCGGGTAGGGGAGCAGCTTGGCGCGGCATGGAAGTCCAGCATCAGGCGGCCGTCGGTCAGCAGTTTGTCCAGGTTGGGCGTCTGGATTTCGCTGCCCAGGGCCGACAGGTCCGAGAAGCCGAGGTCATCGGCGACGATCAGCAGAATGTTTGGTTGTTTAACGGTTGGCGTGGCCATGGCCTGGCTTGCGCCGAGCATGAGCAAGCCGAGAGCGGCAAGAGGTTTGAGGCAGTTCATGGGGATGCTCTTTTTGTTTTGATTAGAGTCGTGGCGGCGTGCCCGCAAGGTAGAGAGCCCGCAACGTCCATGGTAACGGCCATTTCTACGGCTGCGCAGGCGCCTGTGAAAAAAACGTTCGATAAACGAACGCTGGATCTGCCTGATATCAGGTAGTTTCAATCACCCTATTGACGGCAAGATGGTTAACAAAAATAATCGTTAACAGAGTTATCCAATTTCATAAAAACAAGTAAAGGGAAATTCTGATGACCAGGCCGTTGAACCGGTGGTGGGTGCCCGTTGTACTGCTTTCGATAGGCCAATGCGTGCAGGCGGCCAGTCCGCTTGAACAGAGCCGGCCAGGCCGGCCCGGCGCGCCTCGCTGGGTTGAGGACTATCGGTTCCTGGATGCCCCGGCCAAGGCCAGCGACCCATTCGATGGGGTGCGCTACCATCGCTTGTCCGAGTCGGCCTGGCTGCAGCTGGGGGCCGAAGCCCGTTACCGGGCCGATGTATTCAACAAGCCTTTTTTCGGCTTGCGCGGGTTGAACGACGACTCCTATTTGATGCAGCGCTTGCAGGCGCACGCCGACCTGCATCTGTTCGATGATGCTGTGCGCACCTTCGTCCAGGTGGAGAACACCCGGGCGTTCGGCAAGGACCTGTACTCCCCAAATGATGAAAGCCGCAATGAAGTGCGCCAGGCCTTCGTCGATTTCAACCATGATTTTGCCCAGGGGCGTTACACCACCCGCATCGGCCGCCAGGAGATGGGGCTTGGCGACCAGGCTTGGGTCACCTACCGGGACTCGCCCAACATCCGCTTGAGCTTCGACGGCGTGCGCGCCAGCCTCAACCTCAAGGACGGCCGCAAGCTCGACGCCTTCGCGTTTCGGCCGCTCAAGACCGGCGAGGACAGCTGGGACGATGGCAGCAACAATGCAGTCAAGTTCTATGGCCTGTATGGCACCTTGCCGCTGACGGCGGCCTGGAACATCGACCTGTTCGCCTTCGGCCTTGAAACCGATGACCGCAGCCTGGCCGGTGAAGCGGGCGACGAGCAACGCTATACCTTTGGCACGCGGGTGTTTGGCCGCCAGCAGGCGCTGGACTGGAGCTGGAACCTGGCCGGGCAGACCGGGCACCTGGGCAATGCCTCGATTCGTGCCTGGGCGCTGTCCAGCGATACCGGCTACACCTTCGCGCACGCCTGGCAGCCCCGGCTGGGCATGCGCATCGACGCCGCCAGCGGGGACCGCGAGCTGGGCGATGGCAAGGTCAACACCTTCGACCCGCTGTTCCCGCGCAACGGCGTTTATGGTGAGGCCAGCCTGACCACCTTGAGCAACATCATCGTGGTGGGGCCGACGTTCGGCTTTTCACCTTGGCGTACCTTGCGCTTCGAACCGGGCGTCTTCGAAGTGTGGAAGCAGCGTGCAGAAGACGGTGTGTACATGCCCGGCATGAGTATGTTGGCCAATACCCGTGGCACCGGGCGCCATGTGGGCACCATCTACCGTGCCAACACCCGTTGGCTGGCAACACCCAACCTGACCCTGGACGTCGACCTGAAGTACTACGACGTCAGTTCCGCCATCAAGGACGCCGGAGGGGAAGATTCTTCGTTCATCTCGTTACGTGCCACGTTCAGGCTTTGATCCTAACCCAACGCATAACAACAAAAGGGCTTACCCATGCGTGATTCATCCCCTTCTTCAAGCAAGCCGGTGCTTACCATCGGCCTGTGTTTTCTCGTGGCATTGCTCGAAGGCCTCGACCTTCAGGCTACCGGCATCGCCGCACCGCACATGGCCAAGGCGTTCGCGCTGACGCCGGCGATGCTTGGCTGGGTGTTCAGTGCAGGGCTGCTGGGGTTGCTGCCCGGTGCATTCATCGGCGGTTGGCTTGCCGACCGGCTGGGCCGCAAGAACATCCTCATCGTGGCGGTGCTGTTGTTCGGCGGCTTTTCGCTCGGTACCGCCCTGGCCGACAGCTACGCCTCGCTGCTGGTCGCTCGACTGATGACGGGCCTGGGCCTGGGTGCCGCGTTGCCCATCCTGATCGCCCTGGCCAGTGAAGCGGCGCCCGAGCGGCTGCGCAGCACCGCGGTGAGCATCACGTATTGTGGCGTGCCCCTGGGCGGCGCCATCGCTTCGATCATCGGCATGGCGCCGTTGGGCGAAGACTGGCGTGTGGTGTTCTACGTGGGTGGTATCGCACCGATCGTCATCGCTCTGGTGCTGGTGGTATGGCTGAAAGAGTCCCAGGCGTTTCGTGCTCAAACCGGTGAGAAGGTTGCCGGCCAAGGCATGCTGGCCCAGCTGTTCGGGCCGGGGCATGCAAGCCGCACCCTGCTGCTGTGGGTGGCGTGCTTCTTTACCCTGACCGTGTTGTACATGCTGCTCAACTGGTTGCCGTCGTTGTTGATCGGGCAAGGTTTCAGCCGCCCACAGGCAGGCACGGTGCAGATCCTGTTCAACCTCGGCGGTGCGGCGGGCTCGTTCCTGACCGGGCGGATGATGGACAAGGGCCACGCCCGCCGCGCAGTGTTCATTGCGTACATCGGCATGCTGGCGGCGCTGGCGGGGTTGGGCCTGTCGACGAGCTTTGCCTTCATGCTGGTGGCCGGGTTCATTGCCGGCTACTGCGCCATCGGCGGCCAACTGGTGCTGTACGCACTGGCGCCGACCCTGTATTCGACCCAGGTGCGGGCCACTGGGGTGGGCGCTTCGGTTGCCATCGGGCGCTTGGGTTCGATGGCCGGGCCGTTGGCGGCGGGGCAGATCCTGGCCGCAGGGACGGGCGTAGGCGGGGTGCTACTGGCGGCTTCACCAGGCCTGGTGGTGGCTGCTGTGGCCGCACGGGCATTGCTGGCCAAACGTAACCGCCAACCGCAGTAAGCTGCCTGCAGGCGGTTCAAGGTGCCAGGCAGTTCGGTGACCCTGCCTGGCACTTCTTGGGCTCAGTGTGCGGCCATGCTCATTTCCAGAACCCCTTGTGCGCAGCCGCTGCTTCGTCCTCCAACAGCGGGCCGTGCACGATCACATCACGCTGACCACGGGCGAACACCTCACGGCACGGCAAGGAAAACGTCGGATTTTCCGGGTGGTCCCCGGTCAGCCCGAGCAGCGTATGTTCCGACAGCGCATACACCACCCGGCCAATACCGGTCCAGTACACGGCACCGGCGCACATGCAGCAGGGTTCGGCGCTGGTGTAGAGCGTGCAGTTGGCCAGTGCTTCGGGCGGCAGGGCCTTGGCTGCCAGGGCCGCAGCGACCAGTTCGGCGTGTTGGGTGGGGTCGCCTTCGGGCGGCATGGAGTTGTTGCCAGCGCTGGCGATCACCCGGCCTTCGGCATCGGCGACGATGGCCGCGAAGGGGTGGCGACCGCGAGCTTTGGACTGCTCTGCCAGGCGCATCGACTGGCGTAGCAGGTCCAGGTCGAGGGCGGACAGGTCGGTGGCAACTGGCGTGTAGGGAGTGGTCATGGATGCTCCTGGGGATAGGCAGGGGTAAAAGGGCTCACTTGGCCACGCTGGCATCGGCGCGGTCCGGGTCTGTGGTCTTGTCGTCATTGAGCAGCAGGTTGAGCGTGATCGCCGTGATCGCGCCGAGGAAAATGCCGCTCTCCAGCACCAGCTTGAGCGGGCCGCTCAGGTGATGGAAAAGCGCCGGGAACGACATTGGCAACACGCCGACGCTGATCGAAACGGCGACGATGATGCCGTTGCGGGTACCTTCGAAAGGCACGCGTGAAAGCGCCTGGATACCGGCCACCGTGGTCATGCCGAACATGACGATGGCGCACCCGCCCAGCACCGGCGTGGGCACGGCGGCGATCAGCGCGCCCAGTTTAGGAAACAGCCCCATCAGCACCATGATTGCGCCGGCAGCGGCGACCACGAAGCGGCTCTTGACGTTGGAAAGCGCGATCAGCCCGGTGTTCTGGGTGAAGGCGTTGTACGGGAAACTGTTGAACAGCCCGCCGAGCATCGTCGACAGGCCGTCTGCCCGGAAAGCGTTGCCTAGTGTGCTGGTATCTGTGGGCTTGCCGACCAGTTTGCCGATGGCCAGGCAGTTACCCGTGGTTTCGGCCATGATCACCAGCATCGCCAGCACCATGATGAGGATTGGCGTAGTGGAGAACTGCGGCGCACCGAAGGCCATGGGTGGGCTCAGCTCGAACCAGGCGGCTTCGCTGACCTTGCCGAAGTGCGTCATGCCAAAGGCTGCGGCCAGCAGGCTGCCGCACAGCAGGCCGATCAGCACGCTGAGGTTGCCGATAAAGCCCGAAAAGCGCGCATACACCAGCAGCGTGATGGCGACCGTCGCCATGCCCAGCAGCAGGTTGGCGGGGTTGCCGAAGTCCGGCGCCCCCGGGTCGCCGCCACCCAGCCAGATGGCCGCTGCGGGCATCAGCGAGATACCGATGATGGTGATCAGGCTGCCGATCACCACCGGTGGGAAGAAGCGCAGCAGTCGGCTGAACAGCGGCGCGAGGCCGATGGTGATGGCGCCGGCGGCAATCACGGCGCCAAACACCTCCTGAAGGCCGAACTGCTTGCCGATCATGATCATCGGTGCCAGCGCGATGAACGAGCAGCCTTGGATCAACGGCAGGCGCGCCCCGAAGCGCCAGAAACCTAGGGTCTGGATCAGTGTGGCGATGCCCGAGGTGAACAGGTTGGCGTTGATCAGCGTCACGACCTGCGCCTGGGTCAGGCCCAGTGCGCTGCCGAGGATGAGAGGCACCGCGACCGCGCCGGCATACATCACCAGCACGTGCTGCAGGCCAAAGGTGAACAGTTGCCGCAGCGGTAATACTTCGTCTACAGCGTGGACCTTGCTTGGGCTCATGGCGTGAATCTCCTGAAGGTGCGGCTCTTTTCGTTGTTTTCGGCGCCTGGAGTGACACGCAGCGCAGGGTTCGAACAGGGCAGCTGCAAGCGTGGTCGAGGCCGATGATCCGGCGAAATGAACGATGGAACAAATGAATAACCATCGTTAGCATCGATGGATCATGTGGCAGGGCAGGGGGTTGGGATGCGCTTTTCGCTGGAGCAATTGCAGGTGTTCGTCGCCGCAGTACAGGCGGGCTCGTTTTCGGCAGCGGCGCGGCGCCTGGGGCGTACCCAGTCCACCGTCAGCGCTGCAATCAGCAACCTGGAAACCGACCTGGGCGTGGAGTTGTTCGACCGCAGCAGCCGCATTCCGGCATTGACCGCCGCCGGGCATAAACTGCTGCTGCGGGCCGAGGGCATCCTTGAGCGTTGCTATGCCCTGGAGGGCAGCGCCGACAACCTGGCGCAGCAGGCCGAGCCTGCGCTCACGCTCGCCATCGAGGTGCCGTATGGGTCACTGATCCCGGTGTTCAAAGCGTTCGATCAGGCGTTCCCCTTCGTCGACTTGCTGATTCGCCACCCGGTGCACGGCGATGTCAGCGAAATGGTGCTTAAGGGTGAGGCAGACCTTGGCATCGCTTTTTCCCAGCCGGGCTACCCGCCTGCATTGGCCTTCCAGCAGCTGGGCAAACTGATCATGGCTCATGTCTGCCACGCCACCCACCCGCTGGCGCAACTGCAAACCTGCACCTTCGCCGACCTGCACGCCCACCGCCGCCTGGCCTTCTTCGCCCACGCGCAAAAGCTGCCCAGCAGCGAATACTTGCGTACCGCGCAGCTCTGGCAGGCCGAGAGCTACCTGGCGCTGGTGGAAATGGTGCGCGGTGGCCTGGGTTGGGCGACCCTGCCACGGCAGTTGGTGCAGCGGGAGCTGGGTGCCGGTGAGCTGATCGAGTTGCAGCTGCAGGCCTATCCGCACACCGACTGGTTGGTCGGCGTCGACCTGCTTTGGCATCAGCAGCGCCGGCCGGGCAGGGCTGCCCTGTGGTTGCGCGATTGCCTGCAGCGCACCAAGGTGTTCGAGCTGGACCGGCGCGGCATGCCTACCACGTTGTAGGCGCCATGTGCTGAGCTTCCCAGGCGCGCTGGCCTGCTATCGATGATTGCAATGTCGTCTACATTTCAACAAACCTCTACACCGCAAAGGATGCTCTCATGGCCAAGTTGAACGCTCTGATTGCCGCTGTAACGTCAGTGGCATTGCTCGCGGCGTCGGGCGCTGCGCTCGCCGACCCGGGTAACGGCAAAGGCAACGGTAATGGCAACGATAAGGGGCATGGGCAAGGCAAGGGGCAGGCCCCGCATGCCCAAGGGCAAGGCAACGCTGGCGGCAAAAAGGGTGGCTCGGGTAGCGATGACTGGCATGGCGGGCCGTCGATCGACCGGGGGGATGTGCTGGGCATTCTGGGTGGCCACCGCAGCTATTGGAGCCCGGGCCCAGCATTACCGCCGGGCATCCAGAAAAACCTGGCGCGCGGCAAGCCACTGCCGCCTGGTATCGCCAAGAAGCTCGATGGCCGGCTGCTTGGGCAGTTGCCTCATTACGACGGATACGAGTGGATGCAGGCCGGGGTTGACCTGATCCTGGTAGCTGTCGCCACGGGGATCATTTATGAGGTGGTGAACGGGGCGTTCGATTGAAGTGGCTGAAGCGGCGCTTTCAACCCATCTTCAAGCGTGCCGTGGTCGTGTTGACCACCTCGCTCGGGCGCCGCTCTAGCGTTTTGTTGGCTACCCCAAACGGCACATGCACCATCGGCAAATCCCCTGCCGCCGACATCAGATGGCTGCGCTGGTCATCGAAGAACATGTGTGGTTTGAGAATCGACAGCACGCGGCTCTTCTCCATTCCCCCAAGAAAGAACGATTCATCCGGTGAAACACCCCAGTCCTTCAAGGTCGTCACCACCCGTTCATGTGACGGGGCATTGCGCGCGGTGACGATGGCGATACGCAGGATGCGTTTGTATGCCGGGTCCTGCACCAGCTTCTGATCTTCGAGCGTGCGAATCAGCGAAAGCTTGCGATACAGGTCCGCCAACGGCCCCGGCTGGTGCGGAATGGCCTTGTGCGCATGTTCATGGGCCTGGAATTCATTCAGGTCCTGGCGCTCTTTGTACACGCTCTCCGCTTCGTCATCGGCAATCACCCCATCGAAGTCGAAGGCCACCCGCAATTCGGTGTCGATCTCGTCATCATAGATCTTGCTCGGCAGCACCAGGCCGGCGGGGTAGTCGGCGTCGATGGCACGCTGCACGTCGCCTTCGTGGGCGCTGAGAAACAGCGAGGCGTTGAAGGCGGGGATGTATTCGTAGGGCGAGCGGCCGGACATGAATGCGGCACGGGTGATATCCAGGCCGTAATGGGCGATGGAGCGGAACACCCGCAGGCCGGTTTCGGGTGAGTTGCGCGACAGCAGCACCACTTCTACCGGCAACTGCTCCGGGAAGGCCTTGTTGATGCTCAGGAAGCGGCGGATGAAGGGGAATGCCACACCTTTGGGGAAGGGCACGTCGAGGTTGGCTTCCTGGTGTAGGCGGTAGGCTTCCACGCCATCTGTCTGGTAGATATCGTCCGAGACGGTCAGGTCGAACAGTGCACTTGAGGCGACGCCGACGACGAGTTTCTGTTCGATGGGGTAGGGCATGGCGGGCTTCCTGGTGATGGTGCAGGGGCGCCTTGTCAGCAGGCTAGGCTCGAATCCTAGCAAACCCGGGCACCTACCGTCTCAGACCCTGACCTGCAGCAAGTCCTGCGGCCAAACCACCACTATGCTGAACCCTTCAACTCAAGCTCACTCAAGTAATCAAGGAGGCATTCATGAAAGCTGCAGTTGTTGCAAAAGGGCGCCGTGTGGACGTGGTGGAAAAAACCCTGCGCCCGCTTGCGCACGGTGAAGCGTTGCTGAAGATGCAGTGCTGTGGCGTGTGCCACACCGACCTGCACGTCAAGAATGGCGATTTCGGTGACAAGACCGGTGTGATCCTCGGCCACGAAGGGATTGGCGTGGTGGTGGAGGTAGGGCCGGGCGTCACTTCGCTCAAGCCGGGCGACCGGGCCAGCGTGGCGTGGTTCTTCCAGGGCTGTGGGCACTGCGAGTACTGCAACAGCGGTAACGAAACGCTGTGCCGTGAGGTGAAGAACTCGGGCTATACCGTCGACGGCGGCATGGCAGAGGCGTGCATCGTGGTGGCCGACTACGCGGTAAAGGTGCCCGAGGGGCTCGACTCGGCTGCCGCCAGCAGCATCACCTGCGCCGGTGTGACCACCTACAAAGCGGTGAAATCGTCCAACATCCGCCCCGGGCAGTGGATTGCGGTTTACGGCCTCGGTGGGCTGGGCAACCTGGCCCTGCAGTATGCGAAGAATGTCTTCAACGCCCGGGTCATCGCGATCGATGTGAATGATGAGCAACTGGCGTTCGCCCGTGAAATGGGCGCCGACCTGGTGGTCAATGCGCGCCGTGAGGATGTAGCCAAAGTCATCCAGGCGCAAACCGGTGGCGCGCATGCGGCCGTGGTGACGGCGGTGTCGAAAAGCGCGTTCAACTCTGCAGTCGATGCGCTGCGTGCCGGTGGCCGGCTGGTGGCTGTCGGGCTGCCGCCGGAGGCCATGAGCCTGGATATTCCGCGGTTGGTGCTCGATGGCATCGAAGTGGTCGGGTCACTGGTCGGTACCCGCCAGGACCTGGCTGAAGCCTTTGAATTTGCCGCGCAAGGCAAGGTGGTGCCGAAGGTGACGCTGCGGCCGATCGAAGACATCAACGACATTTTCGAAGAGATGCTGGCAGGTAAGATCAAGGGTCGGATGGTGATCAACTTCGCGGATTGAGCAGTGCCCTGTCAGGTGCATGGGGCGGGGTTTTCAGCGCTGTCTGGATCGAGCGCCAGAACACCCGAGCCATGCACCCGTCACTGTCTTCAACCTTGGCAACATCACCAGGTGATCGGCTGACCGTCCCACGCCCAGAAGCTGCCACTGTCCGCCGGCCCAAGCCGGCCAATCTGCTCCAGGATGCACTGCGCCGCGAACGCAGGTTCAAACAATTGCTCGGCGGGCACATTGGCCTGAAACGGTTGGGAAAGCTGCGTATCGGTGGTGCCGGGGTGCAGCACCAGCACCGTGGAAGCTGGGTTGATGCGTTTGAGTTCGATGCTTGCCGTATGCAGCAACTGGTTCAACGCGGCCTTGCTGGCGCGGTAGCTGTACCAGCCGCCCAGGCGATTGTCGCCGATGGACCCGACCCTGGCCGACAGCGCGGCAAAGGTGCAGGGCTGCTTGCGCAGCAGCGCCAGCAGGTGCTTGAGCAGCAGCACCGGCGCGAACGCGTTGGTCGCGAAGCTGGCCTGCAGGCCAGCCAGGTCGAGTTGGGCCAGGGCCTTTTCCGCCTTGGCACCGTCGCGCTGCAGAATGCCCAAGGTGCTTATGACCAGATCAAGGTGCGTGCAGGTGCGGCCGACCTCACGGGCCAGTGCTTCAAGGGACTGTTCGTTGCGGGCGTCGCAATCGATGCACACCAGGCGCTCGCCATGTGCAGCGGCGAGCGCGGCCAGGGCTTCGCTGCCCCTGGCCTGGCGCGACACCGCCCACACCCGCGCCATGTCATCGCGTGCCAGCAGCTGTTTACAAAGCGCCAGGCCGATGCCCTGGCTGGCGCCGCAGATGAGTGCGTTCAGCGTCATGGTGCAGCGGCCCTATTCGCTTGCCAGGCGCTTGAGCAGCGCCGTGGCCACCGCCTCGGACGATGCCGGGTTCTGCCCGGTGATCAGGTGCCCGTCCTCGACCACATGGCTTGCCCAGTCCGGGCCCTTGGAATACTCACCGCCATTGCGCTTGAGCATGTCCTCGACCAGAAATGGCACTACATCGGTCAGCCCGACCGCGTCTTCCTCGCTGTTGGCGAACCCGGTCACTTTCTTGCCCTTGACCACAGGATGGCCGTCTGGCGCGTTGACGTTCTTGAACACACCCGGCGCATGGCACACGGCGGCAATCGGTTTGTTGGACGCATAGAAGGCTTCGAGCAGCGTCTTGGAGTCCTTGTCCTCGGCCAGGTCCCACAGCGGCCCATGGCCACCGGGATAAAACACGGCGTCGAAGTCGTAAGGGTCGATTTCGCTCAGCGGTACTGTGTCGGCCAATGCCATCTGCCCCTCGGTGTCACTGCGAAAACGCCGGGTCGCATCGGTTTGCGCATCGTCCTCGTCGCTCTTGGGGTCCAGCGGCGGCTGCCCGCCTTTGGGCGAGGCGAGCGTGACGTCTGCGTTGGCGTCGATGAACACGTAGTAAGGTGCGGCGAACTCCTCCAGCCAGAAGCCGGTTTTTTTGCCGGTATCGCCCAACTGATCGTGGGATGTCAGCACCATCAGGATCTTTTTCATCTGAGCCTGTTCTCCAAACATGAATGGGCAGCGCGCCGTTCGCCCTGCATTACTGTGGGAGGGCGCAGCAGGGCAGACGTTCCCTGCGCAGCAGCATCCTGTGTTGTCAGCTTCGCGCAGTCTGCGGCCATACCACGGCCTGGCAAAGCAAGTATGTCCGATATCCTGCGGCAGAATGCAGCATCGCCCTTGCTGGTGATGCAGGCGCTGCGGTGTATGGCACCGGCTTTGCCGGTGATCGCCGGCAAGCCGGCTCCTACAGGAGTGGCGTCAGCTGTAGAAATTGGATAAGCCAGTGCCCCGCAAGGTGGTGAAACGGGTTGGATGCCATGCCTTATGGCCGGCGCCGTACCTCGTGTGTGTGCCGGCTTGCCGGCGCTCACCGGCGAAGCCGGTGCCTGTCGAGCTTCAGCCGTTACGCCGGCCTGGCCCTCGTGGTTGACGCTACCCCTACGCCATCCCGTTGCGCCCATGGGCCAGGAAGCCTGCACGCTCGCTCAACCGTTGGTAGTAATCCCGCACCGCCGGCAGGTGAGGGTGCTCGAAGGGCGTTTCGAACCAGCGATTGACCGAAAGCCCGATGGGGATATCGGCCAGCGTAAAGCTGTCACCGGCCACATAAGCACCGGTCGCAGCCAACTGCTGCTCGAGGATTCGCATATGGCGCGACCAGTCTGCGCACCCGGCGGCCAGCGCCTGGGCATCCTGGTGCGCGGGTGAGTGACGCACCAGCGACATGAACGCATAGCTCCACGAGCGGTTCAGGTCCGAGGCCTGCCAGTCGATCCATTGATCCACCCTGGCCCTGACCGTGGCCTCGGTGGGGTACACCGGCGCATCGCCATAACGCGTGGCCAGGTAGCGGATGATGGTGTTGGACTCCCACAGCGTGAAGTCGCCGTCCTGAATCACCGGGACCATGGCGTTGGGGTTCAGGGCCAGGAAGGCGGGCGTGTCGGTGGGCTGGAAGCCTGCGCCCCAGTCTTCGCGCTCGAAGGGAATATCGAACTCGATGCAGGCCCAGAGGACCTTGCGCACGTTGATGGAAGAATCCCTGCCCAATATCCGTAGCATGCTGTAGTCCTTTTCCGGGAAGAGCCGATCGTCAACCACGGCACTTCTTCGGTCAAGCGTAAAGCGCAATGGGCAGTAGCGGCCATGCACCCCCACCTAGGCACCGATTCGGTCCCCGGCGAGACGGCCGTTACCGAGGCCTTGCAGCCTTGGTGTTACGCCCATTCTGGCGTTTAGCATTTGGATGGATCGCGGGCAAGAAACCCGGCAGCCGGCTACGCTCACTACTTGAGAAACATTCTGCAACATTAGGCCAGCAGGCCCTGAAGGATCACGTTCACCGCTGCTGATGGATGGTCGCGCTGGTTTGGCAGGTCGCCCCATGGGGGGCCGCAAAACACAGGTTGCCGCAAGCAATCTGTGCAACTCCAAGCGGAGGATCATCATGCTCAGGAAATGCTTGTTGGCTTTGGCCATCGGGGCTGTGTTGTCGGCTTCGGCGGTATTGGTGCCTGACACTATCGGCAATACTTCGAATGCGTATGCGAAGGATGGTGGTGGTGGTGGTGGTGGTGGTGGTGGCGGTGGTGGCGGCCACGGTGGGGGTAGCGGTGGTGGTGGCCACGGCGGTGGGGGAGGTCACGGAGGCGGCGGTCACGGCGGTGGGGGGCATGGAGGCGGCAGCGGTGGCAGTGGCGCAGGCCACGGCGGTAGCGGCCACAGCGGTGATGGCGGCGGTCATGCTAGCTCAGGTCGCGGTGAAAGTGGCCGCAACGGGGCGGATGATGGGGCCAACCATGAAGCGAATCACGAAGCCAGTCATGGTGTGGGTGAGGCCCACGGCGTAGGGCATGGTGCTGATGATGGGGTCAATCATGATGTCGGGGATGATCATGGAGGTGATCGGACCTGACATTCACTCACCTCATGCAGCCCGATCCTGTCGCCGGCAACCCGGCCACAGGCACCCCGCTGCATGTCAGCTGTTGCAGGCCTCATCGCTGGAATGTTTGCGTAGCCATGCCAGTGATGAGAAGCACCCGTCAGACGCGGAACTGGTCCATCAACCCCTGCTGCTGGTTGGCCAGGCTGTTGAGCGACTGGCTGACCCGCGCCGACTCGTTGGCCTGCCCGGACAACGACTCGGTGACATCGCGGATGGTCGCGACATTGCTGTTGATCTCTTCGGCCACTGCGCTCTGTTCTTCGGCGGCGGAGGCGATCTGCAGGTTCATGTCGGTGATCACGGTCACGGCCTGGCCGATGCGCTGCAGCGCGGTGACGGCCTGGCCGACCTGCTCCACACCGCCCTGGGCCTGGCGGTGGCTGTTGTCCATGGCGCCGACCACCTCGCGGGTGCCGGCCTGCAGGGCTTCGATGACCTGGCGGGTTTCTTCCACCGACTCCTGGGTGCGCTGGGCCAGGTTGCGCACTTCATCGGCGACCACGGCGAAGCCACGGCCGGCCTCACCGGCACGGGCGGCTTCGATGGCGGCATTGAGTGCCAGCAGGTTGGTCTGCTCGGCGATCGAGCGGATCACCTCCAGCACCGAGCCGATCTTCTCGCTGTTGTGGGCCAGCCCTTCGACCTCGGCCATCGCATGGCTCATGTCTGCTGCCAGTGTGTCGATGCTGCGGGTGGTGCGGTCGATCACCGCCAGGCCTTCGCGGGTCGCCTGGTCTGCTTCACGGGCGGCCTGTGCAGCCTGTGCGGCGCTGCGGGCGACATCCTGGGCCGTGGCGCTCATTTCGTGCGAGGCGGTGGCCGCCTGGTCGACCTGGCGGTATTGCTGTTCCATGCCGGCGCTGGTTTGCGTGGCAATCGCCGAGGACTGGTCGGCGGTGCTGCGGGCCGCCTGCACCGAGCGTTTGACCTCGGCGATGGTCGGCTGCAGTTTGTCCAGGAAGCGGTTGAACCAGCCGGCCAGTTCGCCGAGCTCGTCCTGTTTGTCATAGGTCAGGCGGCGGGTGAGGTCGCCTTCACCACTGGCGATGTCCTTGAGCATGGCCGCCACCCCGAGGATCGGCCGGGTCACGCCACGGGCCATCAGCCACACCAGCAGCAGGCCGGCAATCGCAGCGCCCAGGCCAAGGCCCAGCTCCAACAGGGTGCCGCTGGTGTTCAGGGCGTCGAGCTCTTGTTTCAGCGCCTCGGCCGGCCCGGTCAGGGCGTTTTCCGGCACATCCAGCAGCACACCCCATGGCTGGGCGCCAGGGATCGGCTGGAACGCCGCGAGTACCTTGAGGCGTTGCTGGTCGTGGTGGACGCTCAATTTACCTTCGGCCAGCTTGCGTACCAGTTCGGCGCCTTTGCTGGTGTCGACCTGGTCGAAACGCTGGGCCAGCTTGCTGGCATCGGCACTGTAGCCGGCCAGCAGGCCCACGGGGCTGAGAATGCCGACCGTGGTGCGGCCCTCGTACAGGCTGCGGCTGGCTTCCTGGCTCAGGGCCTGCAGGCTGTTGAGGTTGATGTCGATGGACAAGGTGGCGATCACCTTGCCGTTGACCGCCAGCGGGAACACGATGCTGGTCATCAGCACGCGGTGGCCGTCGATGTCGTAGAAGTACGGCTCCACCACGCAGACCTTGCCGCTGCTGCGCGGGCACACCCACCAAGTGTTGGCGGGCTGGCCGCTGGGGCCGATCTCGGTGTTGGCCATGTCGTGCTCGGGCAGGGCCATGGCGGTCAGCTGGCCCACGCGCGGCTGCGACCAGTACAGGGCGAAGCGGCCGGTCTCGTTGCTGCCAAGCTCGGCTTGGCCGGTGAAGAGGCTGTCCTTGCCGTCCAGGGCATTGGGTTCGAACACCAGTGACAGGCCCAGCAGGTCGGGGTTGGCCTGCAGGGCTGCACGAACCTGGCGGGTCATGTCTTCGCGCAGGTCGTAGGCATCCAGGAAGCGCTTTTCCGCCTGTTCACGCAGGAACAGCACCTGGCGGGCGAACCCGGCGCCGTACTGGTAGGCATCCATGAACTGGCGGCTGATGTTCAAGGCCTGGACCTCGCCTTGCGACTCGATGCGCGCCTGCGCTGCCTCACTGAGCATCTTCTCGCTGCTGGCTTTGACCAGGTCCGAGCTGTGGTCCATGCGGTACAGCGAAAGGCCGACGAGCAGTGTGACGATGCTGGCCAGGCACAGGCCGGCAAGCAGGGTGATCTTCCACTGGATGGAAAGTTGTCGCAAAGGCATGGGGCGTCCCTTTTTTGAGGGTAAGGGTTTGGCTTTGGATCTTGGGTGGGGCTCAATCCCTCTGCTATATCGGCGGCCCCGGTTTTTTCTTTATTCAAACATTCAATTTAAATTTGCCGGCCCGCGTAATACGCCGCCGCCTGGCGCTTTTGACATCTGTGCGCCAGTGCTGCAGAGTGCGCGCTTTTTGTCTGCAGCTACGAGGAAAGCCAAACCATGAATGCAGTGATTGCCGCGGTAGGCATCATGCTGATACTCAGCCTGTCGCGCGTGCACGTGGTCATCGCCTTGATCATCGGCGCCCTGGCCGGTGGCCTGGTCGGTGGCCTGGGCATCGAGGGCACGCTCAAGGCCTTCAACGGCGGCCTGGGCGGTGGCGCCACGGTGGCGTTGTCCTACGCCTTGCTCGGCGCCTTTGCCGTGGCGATTGCCAAGTCCGGTCTGGCCCACGCCCTGGCCGACCGTGCGCTGGCGATGATCGACCGCCAGGGCCATGCCAGCGGCGGCAAGGTCAAGTGGCTGCTGATCGGCCTGATGCTGGTGGTGGCGGTGTCGTCGCAGAACATCCTGCCCATCCACATCGCCTTCATCCCGCTGCTGGTGCCGCCGCTGCTGTACGTGCTGACCCGTCTGCGCATCGACCGCCGGCTGATCGCCTGCGTGATCACCTTTGGCCTGATCACGCCGTACATGTTCCTGCCGGTAGGGTTTGGCAACATCTTCCTCAACGAGATCCTGCTGGCCAACGTTGCCCGCGCAGGCGTGGACGTGAGCGGTGTCAACGTCACCCATGCCATGGCCATTCCGGCGGCGGGCATGCTGGCCGGCTTGCTGCTGGCGGTGTTCTTCAGCTACCGCAAGAAGCGTGACTATGACCTGGCGCGCATCGAGCAGGTCGAGCAGGCCAGCGTGCAGTACAACCCGCTGACCCTGCTGGTGGCGGGGCTGGCGATCGCTGCGGCGTTCATCGTCCAGCTGTGGCTGGACTCGATGATCATAGGCGCCATGGTCGGTTTCCTGATCTTCTCGCTGTCGGGCATCGTGCGCTGGAAAGACACCGACGGCCTGTTCACCGAAGGCATGAAGATGATGGCCATGATCGGGTTCATCATGATCGCAGCTTCGGGGTTCGCCGAGGTGCTCAAAGCTACTGGCGAGGTCAACGGCCTGGTACAAACCTCGGCGCAATGGATCGACCACAGCAAGGGCGTGGGTGCCTTGCTGATGCTGTTGGTGGGGTTGCTGGTGACCATGGGCATCGGTTCGTCGTTCTCGACGGTGCCGATTCTGGCGGCGATCTTCGTGCCCCTGTGCGTGCAGCTGGGCTTCGACCCGCTGGCCACGGTGTGCATCGTCGGCACCGCCGGTGCTCTGGGCGATGCAGGCTCGCCGGCATCGGACTCGACCCTTGGGCCAACCTCGGGGCTCAACGTCGATGGCCAGCATCACCATATCTGGGACACCGTGGTACCGACGTTCATCCACTACAACCTGCCACTGATGGCGTTTGGCTGGCTGGCGGCGATGACGCTCTAGCGCATCAGCCCTTGTCGGGCGGCGGGGAAATGCGGTTGAGGACGGTGCTGCCGTCCTTGCTGCGGGTCAGGTACACCGGCAGCACCTTGGGCAGGTTGTCCACCAGGCGCTTGACTTCACGGGTGTTGTAGATGCCGCTGATGCGGATGCGGCCGGTGCTGGCATCGGCCAGCAGCAGGGGCGCATCGAGGTAGCGGTTGATCACTGGCAGTGCCTGTTCGAGGCTGAGGTTGTCGAGCACCAGCTTGCCGCTGCGCCAGGCCAGGCTGTTGCCATAGTCTTCGCTCTGGGCCAACTGCGGCTCGAAGTCGCCGGTGCGATAACTGGCCTGCATGCCTGGGCCAAGGCGGTAGCCGCCGGTGCTGCCGTCGCTGCTGACCAGCACCGAACCCTGTACCAGGGTGACCTTGACCTGGTCCTGATACTTCCACACGTTGAACTGGGTGCCAGTGACCCGGGTCTGGCCGTGGCCGGCACGGACGATGAAGGGGTGGGTGCTGTCATGCTGCACCTTGAAGAACGCCTCGCCTCGCTTGAGCGTGACCTGACGCTGGTCCTTGTAGTTGAAGTAGGTCAGTTCGGTGTTGAGGTTGAGCTCCACCGTGCTGCCGTCGCTCAGTTGCACGGTCCGCGCCTGGTCGCCTGCTTCAACGTGCTGGTAGTGGTTGGGTAGCCAGCCCTGCTCCCAGCCAACCCAGCCCGCCAGCGGCAACACCAGCAGGGCGATGGCTGCTGCCGAGGCCATGGGCCGCCAGTGGCGGCGTTGCCGCGCCATAGTGCGTACAGGTGGGTTGAAATCGATGACCGTGGCGTTGCGCGGCAGCAGGTCGGCGGTCTGCCAGATTTCCAGCATCGCCTGGTATTCATCAGCGTGGCGCGGGTCCGCTGCCAACCAGCGTGCGAATGTTTCACGCTCGGCCTGGGTGCAATCGTCGGCGTGCAGGCGCATGCACCACTGCGCGGCGGCGTCGGTGATGGCATCGTCTGGGCTGGGACTGAGGCGGTCTTGGTTCATTGCGGCTCCGGGTTTTGCGCATTCTACCCCTGCGAGGGGCCTCCCGAGAACCAAGGTAATGGCGAATGACTATCAGTTATGTGTATTTTGATCGGTTTCGCCAGGATTTTCCAGCGTTTGAGAACCCTTCCCGGCACCCACCAGGCGTATGGTCCTGGGCTATTTCCATAGCCCCCTAATGAAAGCTTTGACATTTGCTGCCTAGGCAGTAATATTTTTACACAATTGCCCGAGCTGCTGCCGATGTCCCATTTCACCCCGCAAAACTTCCAGTCCTGCGCCATCGGCATGCTGCTGGGCCGTGCGGCGATCCTCAAGGACCGCATTCTCGACTGGCACCTCGAATCAGAAGGCGTTACCGCCGCGCAGTTCAAAGTGTTGATCATCGTCACCCAGTACCAGGTGGATACGCCGGCCGAGCTGTGCCGCTACCTGGGCCTGGACAGCGGCTCGATGACCCGCATGCTCGACCGCCTCGAGCACAAGGGCCTGATCTTGCGCAACCGCTGCGCCGACGACCGTCGCCAGGTACGCCTGGCCCTGACCGCCGAAGGCCAACGCCTGGCCGACCGCTTGCCCGAGATCGGCGCGGCGGCGATGAACGAACTGGTCGGCGTGCTGCAGCCTGACGAACTCAAGACCCTTGAAGGCCTGCTGGCCAAGGTCCTGCTCGGTGCCGGCGACCCTCTGACGATCCGCCGCTTCGGCGATCGTTGATTCCTGTTTCATATTCCAAGGTATTGTCATGGCCAATAACGCAGACACCTCAACTCCCTCCGCCGCACCCGAACCGTCGCGCAAGCGCAAAGTCTGGCTGCTTGGCCTGTTGCTGGTGGTGCTGCTTGCCGGCGCTGGCGCCTGGGCCTGGTACAGCCTGATCGGGCGCTGGCACGAAAGCACCGACGACGCCTACGTCAACGGCAATGTGGTGGAGATCACCCCGCTGGTCACCGGCACCGTCACCAGCATCGGCGCCGATGACGGCGACCTGGTGCATGCTGGCCAGGTGCTGTTGCAGTTCGACCCGGCCGACAGCGAGGTGGCCCTGCAGGCCGCGCAAGCCAATTTGGCCCGTACGGTGCGCCAGGTGCGTGGCCTGTACAGCAACGTCGATTCCCTCAAGGCCCAGTTGCAGACACGCCAGGCCGAGCTGCAGAAGGCCCGGCAGAACTACAACCGGCGCAAGGTGCTGGCTGACAGCGGTGCGATCGCTGCTGAAGAAATCTCCCATGCCCGCGATGACCTGACCGTGGCCCAGGCCGCCGTCAACAGCGCGCGCCAGCAGCTCAATACCAGCACGGCGCTGGTGGACGACACGGTGGTGTCTTCGCACCCCGAGGTCATGGCCGCCGCCGCCGACCTGCGCCAGGCTTACCTGGACCACGCACGCACCACGCTGGTGGCGCCAGTCACCGGTTACGTCGCCAAACGTACCGTGCAGCTCGGCCAGCGTTTGCAGCCGGGCACCGCGACCATGGCAGTCATCCCGCTGGACGAGGTGTGGATCGACGCCAACTTCAAGGAAACCCAGCTGCGCGACATGCGTATCGGCCAACCCGTGGAAATCAGCGCCGACCTGTACGGCAGCGACGTGAAATACAGCGGCACCGTCGACAGCCTGGGCGCCGGCACCGGCAGCGCGTTCGCCTTGCTGCCGGCACAGAACGCCACCGGCAACTGGATCAAGATCGTCCAGCGTGTACCGGTGCGCATTCACCTCAGCCCGGACCAGCTCAAGGCCCACCCGCTGCGCATCGGCCTGTCCACCGTGGTCGAGGTCGACTTGCACGATCAGAGCGGCCCGGCCCTGGCCCAACAGCCGCCGCAGCAGGCCAGCTACACCACCCAGGTGTACGACCGTCAGTTGGACGAAGCTGACCATCTGATCGCTCGGCTGATCCACGACAACAGCGCCCCTGGCAAGACGGCGCAACGATGAGCAACAACGCTGCGGCGCAGTTCACCCCGCCGAGCCTGCTGCTGACCACCATAGGCCTGTCGCTGGCGACGTTCATGCAGGTGCTCGACACCACCATCGCCAACGTGGCCTTGCCGACCATTTCCGGCAACCTGGGGGTGAGTTCCGAGCAGGGCACCTGGGTGATCACCTCGTTTGCGGTGAGCAATGCCATCGCATTGCCGCTGACCGGTTGGCTCAGCCGGCGCTTCGGTGAGGTCAAGCTGTTCATCTGGGCCACGCTGCTGTTCGTACTGGCGTCTTTCCTCTGCGGTATCTCGCAGTCGATGCCGGAGCTGGTGGGCTTTCGTGTGCTGCAGGGGGTGGTGGCCGGGCCGCTTTACCCGATGACCCAGACCTTGCTGATTGCCGTCTATCCGCCAGCCAAACGGGGGATGGCACTGGCGTTGCTGGCGATGGTCACGGTGGTGGCGCCGATTGCCGGGCCGATCCTGGGCGGGTGGATAACCGACAGCTACAGCTGGCCGTGGATCTTCTTCATCAACGTGCCGATCGGCTTGTTCGCGGCCGCAGTGGTGCGTCAGCAGATGCGAGCACGGCCGGTGGTGACCAGCCGCCAGCCCATGGACTACATCGGCCTGCTGACCTTGATTGTCGGTGTGGGCGCATTGCAGGTGGTGCTCGACAAGGGCAATGACCTGGACTGGTTCGAGTCGTCGTTCATCATCATCGGCAGCCTGATTTCGGTCGTGTTCCTGGCGATATTCATCATCTGGGAGCTGACGGACCGCCACCCGGTGGTCAACCTGCGGCTGTTCGCGCACCGTAATTTCCGCATCGGTACCATTGTGCTGGTGGGGGGCTATGCAGGCTTTTTCGGCATCAACCTGATCCTGCCCCAGTGGCTGCAGACGCAGATGGGCTACACCGCCACCTGGGCAGGCCTGGCAGTGGCACCGATCGGCCTGCTGCCGGTGATCATGTCGCCGTTCGTGGGCAAGTACGCGCAGCGTTTCGACTTGCGGGTGCTGGCGGGGTTGGCGTTCCTGGCCATCGGTGCCAGCTGCTTCATGCGCGCGGGCTTCACCAACGAGGTGGACTTCCAGCACATTGCCCTGGTGCAGCTGTTCATGGGGATTGGTGTGGCGCTGTTCTTCATGCCGACCTTGAGCATTCTGCTGTCGGACCTGCCGCCGCATCAGATCGCCGACGGGTCTGGCCTGGCGACGTTCCTGCGCACGTTGGGCGGCAGTTTTGCGGCGTCGTTGACCACGTGGATCTGGATCCGCCGGGCGGACCAGCATCATGCCTACCTGAGCGAGAACATCAGCCAGTTCGACCCGGCGACGCGGCACACGCTGGAGCAACTGGGCGGGGCAAACCCGCAAAGCTATGCGCAGCTGGAGC
Source organism: Pseudomonas sp. BNK-30 (assembly GCF_047456185.1). Classification (NCBI taxonomy): domain Bacteria; kingdom Pseudomonadati; phylum Pseudomonadota; class Gammaproteobacteria; order Pseudomonadales; family Pseudomonadaceae; genus Pseudomonas; species Pseudomonas sp. BNK-30. Next base: position 2,523,283 of record NZ_CP179904.1, on the reverse strand, counting down.
AGATACTCAACGGGCAGGCCTACATGATGTCGACGGTGGATTACTTCACCTTGATGGGCTGGGTGTTTGCCGGGTTGATTCTATTGGTGTGGTTGGCCAAGCCGCCGTTTGCTGCCAAGGCGGGGCCGGCTTCAGCGGGGCATTGAGCAGGCGCGGTTTTGGGGGCGGCGCTCAATTTTGCGCAAGCGGTTGGCGCACGCTCTTTCGCCGCGACGCGCTATGCTTGGCCCATGAGCACAGCACTTGCCTTACGCCAACCTTGCCCACCTGGCGCCTGTGACTGCGGCCGCGAGCACCTGGCCGCGCAGCCGCCTGCGGCCCAGCGCATCCTCCTGCTCACCCGCCAGGAGGAGAAGCGCCTGATCGAGCGGCTGGAAAACCTCAAGGACCTTGAAGACCTGCAGCGCTTGCAGGCCAGGCTGTACGAGAACCTGGGCATTCGGCTGCATATCGCGCCCGGTTACAACGAGGTGCGTACCATGCGCGGGATAGTCATCGAACTCGATGACCAGCCTGGGTTATGCCGCAAGACCCGCCAGTCGATTCCGGCGGCTATACGGCGCGGGTTGGAGCGCAATCCGCAGGTGGCTTATCGCTTGCTGGATACCCATGACTTGCTTAGGGATGCTTGAGGCCCAGAAGTTGTCATGCCCAAACGCTAATTTTTCGGATGTTTCCTACGTCTACCAGAGAGCCGCCCTACGCCAAGCGCGTACCGGCATCCATCACTCAAGGAGACAGGCAATGACTTCCGTTTTCGACCGCGACGATATCCAGTTCCAGGTAGTGGTCAACCACGAAGAGCAATATTCCATCTGGCCCGACTACAAGGCGATCCCCAACGGCTGGCGCGCTGTGGGCAAGAGCGGGCTGAAAAAGGACTGCCTGGCCTACATCGACGAAGTCTGGACCGATATGCGCCCGCTGAGCCTGCGCCAGAAGATGGCGGACGCTGCCGCACAGTGACCGCGCTCAACCTGCTGTGCCTGCCTTATTCCGGGGCCAGCGCCATGGTCTACAGCCGTTGGCGGCGCAAGCTGCCAGCCTGGCTGCAGGTACGCCCGGTCGAGTTGCCCGGGCGCGGTGCGCGCATGGGCGAGCCGCTGCACACCGACATGCAGGCCTTGGCCCGGCAACTGGCAGCCGAACAGCGCCAGGCCGCTGCTGCGCCGTATGCGCTGCTTGGCCATAGCCTGGGGGCGCTGCTGGCCTTCGAGCTGGCCCACGAGCTGCAGGCGCTGGGGTGCCCGCTACCGGTGGCGCTGTTCGCTTGCGGTACTGCGGCGCCCACCCGGCGTGAGGACTATGACGGCAAGAACTGGCGTGAGCCCAAGACCGATGACGAGCTGCGCAATGAACTGCGGGAACTCAATGGCACGCCGGAGGAGGTGCTGGCCAATGCCGAGCTGATGAGCCTGACGTTGCCGATCCTGCGGGCGGATTTCCTGCTCTGTGGCCGTTACAGCTACCGACCAAGGCCTGCCTTGGCGTGCCCGCTGCATGTGCTGGGCGGGCAAGACGACCGCGCCAGTGAAGAGCAACTGCGGGCCTGGGGCCAGGAAACCCAGGGTGCATTCACCTTGCAGATGTTTCCGGGCAGCCACTTCTTCATCCATGAGCAGGAGGACCGTGTGCTCACGGCGCTGGCTGCAGCATTGGAGCCCCATCGGCTTTGCGCCTGATTGACGTTGCCGCTTGCCTTGGGGATGCTAGGCGTTTTCCCAGGCAAGAGGCAGACAATGCTGATCGATCCTAACCAGGCCACGTTGCTGGTCGTCGACATCCAGGAAAAGCTCATTGGCGCGATGAGCGACGCCGAGGGCACCCGCGCCCGGGCACGCTGGCTGCTGGCAGCATGCGCCGATCTCGCACTGCCGATCGTCATCAGCGAGCAATATCCCAAAGGCCTGGGGCACACCCTGCCCGAGCTTCTCGCCGCCGCCCCTGCAGCTGAAATCGTGGAAAAGACCCATTTTTCCTGCGTTGCGGCCCAGTGCCTGCCAGCCAGCCTGTTGGCGCGCGAGCAAGTAATCGTGTGCGGCATGGAAACCCACGTCTGCGTGCTGCAGACCGTGCTCGGCCTGCTGGGCCTGGGCAAGCAGGTGTTCCTGGTCGAGGATGCCTGCGACAGCCGTACCTTGGCCAACAAGGCTGCAGGGCTTGCGCGGATGCGGCACGCCGGGGCGCAGGTAGTCACCCGCGAAATGGTGCTGTTCGAGCTCATGGGCAACGCCAGCCACCCGCAATTTCGCCACATCAGCAAGACCTATCTGGTCGGGGAGCAGCCCTGAACGGCCGGCTGCTGGCTGCCGGGTTGATGGCCCTGGCGCTGCTGCAGGGCTGCGCCGGGCGTCGTGAGGAAGAGCCTGAGGCCGACCCTGCCAAGGTGCGTGCCCAACTGGTGCGCTTGTTGCCAGCCCAGGCCAGGGACCGCGAGGGCTGGGCCAGGGATATCCAGGTGGCGTTCGAAGCCCAGCGCATAGCCCCGAGCAAGAGCAACCTGTGTGCGGTGCTGGCGGTGACCGAGCAGGAATCGACCTTCAATGCCGACCCGCAGGTCCCCAACCTTGGGCGCATTGCCCGTGCCGAGGTCGACCGCCGCGCGGCGAGCCTGCATATCCCGCGGTTGCTGGTGGACGGTGCACTGAATACGGCTTCTGGCAATGGCCAGACGTATCAGCAGCGGCTGCTTGCGGTGCGCAGTGAGAAGCAACTGAGTGCGCTGTACGACGAATTCATTACCGGCCTGCCGCTGGGCCGGACCTTGCTGGGCGGGCTGAACCCGGTGCACACCGGTGGGCCGATGCAGGTTAGCGTCGAGTTTGCCGAGCAGCATGCCAAGGATTACCCCTACACCTACGACGGCACCATACGCCAGGAGGTCTTCAGCCGTCGTGGCGGCATGTATTTCGGTATCGGCCATTTGCTGGGTTACCCCGCGCACTATGAGCGCCAGCTCTATCGCTTCGCCGACTTCAACGCGGGCTGGTACGCCAGCCGTAATGCCGCGTTTCAGGCGGCCCTGAGCAAGGTGACGGGCGTGCCCTTGGCCCTGGATGGTGACCTGATCGCCCCCGGCGCGATCATGCCCGGCAGCACCGAGCAGGCGGCGCGCAAGCTGGGTGTGAAGCTGGGGCTGCGTAACCCGCAGATCCGCAGCCAGCTGGAACTGGGTGACAGCCTGGCCTTCGAGGACAGCAAGCTGTACAGCGGGGTGTTCGCCCTGGCTGACGCAGCCGCAGGCAAACCGGTGCCGCGCGCCAAGTTGCCGGGGATCGAACTGAAAAGCCCGAAAATCACCCGCAAGCTGACCACGGCGTGGTTTGCGGGGAGGGTGGATGAGCGGTATCAGCGGTGCATGAAACGCTAGGGCTGTCTGCCCTGGCCCGATCGCCGGCAAACCGGCGATCGGGCAGGTACAGGCTGCATCACCCTTTGCTCAGCGCCCCGACCACCTGATCGACACTGGCCTTGAGCCCGGCCACGGCGTCTTGCGGGTCACTTTCCACCACGAGCAACGTGGCCCCCGAGGCCTTGATCACCTCGGCCACTGCCGCATCCGGCTGCCGATGGTCCAGCACCAGCGCCACATCCTGGTTCTTGAGGTTCTCGCCCAGTGCCTTGAGCGCGGCGTCGTCCCACTTGCCCTCGGCCGGCAGTGCCTGTTCCACCACATCCAGGTTCAGGCCGCTGGCCAGGTAGCCCAGGCGCTCGGACAGGCTGACCACGCTGAGGTTGTCGATTTGGGCAAGCTTGGTCTGGCTGCTGGCGGTCAATTCCAGCAACTGGCGCTTGAGCCCCGCCAGGTTGCCCTGGATCTTCGCCTTGTCGGCGGGCGCCAGGCGTTCCAGGTCGTTGGCCAGCACGTCGGCCATGCGCCCAAGGTTGGTCGGGTTCAGCCAGGGGTAGGCGTTGTAGGCGTCATCGCCACTGACCGCGATGCCCGGCAGGGCACCGTCCACCGGCCGCGCTGCATCGATTTCGACGATGCGGATATTGCTGCGCCGGGCCATGGGGTACAGCGGGTCGTCACGCCAGATCGAGCGCAGGCCAATCACCGCATCGGCCTGCTGCGCCGCTTTGGCAAGGCTCGCGCCGCCACGGCTGCTGAAGTACGAAGGCTGGCGGCTGGCCGGCAGGTTGGCCGGCGCGGCGCGCTTGAGCTGCACGGCGGTGCCGTCGAGCAAGGCCGCAGCCAGGCTGTGGGTCACCGGCAGGGTGGTCAGCACCTCGGTGGCGAGGGCGAACGAGGGCAGGCCGGTGAGGGCCAGCGCCAGGGTGAGCTGTTTCAGGTTCATGCCGGGTTTCCTTGCAGGCGTGGGACGAGGGCGCGGGCCAGAGCCGCGAGGGCGAAGCAAATGCCGGCAACCAGGATGATCGCGGCACCCGACGGTACCGGCAGGTCAAAGACGATCGGCATCAGGATGCCCAGCAGCGTGCTCAGGGTGGCGATCAGAACCGAGATGAAGAAAAAGCCTTTGAGCGACTGGCTGACCAGGCGTGCGGCAGCGGCCGGAATCACCAGCAACGCACCGACCAGGATTGCCCCGATCACCTTCACCGACGCCACCGTTACCAGCGTCACCAGCACCACGAACAGGTAGTCCAGGGTCTTCACTGCCACCCCGCGTACGGCTGCCAGTTGCGGGTTGAAGCTGGCCAGGATGATGCGGTTGTACAGCGGCAGGGCCAGCGCCAGCACCAGGGCAGCGACGATGCCCAGCACCACCAGGTCCTGCGCGCTGACCGTCAGTACCGAGCCGAACAGCACGTTCTCGAGGATGTGCACGTTGATCTTGCCGGCCAGCATCAGCAGCAGGCTTGCCCCGAGTGCCAGCGACACCGAAAGGAACACCCCGATCAGCGTGTCCGGCGACAGCCCGGTGCGGTTGCGCAGGAAGTTGAGCAGGATGCCGAACAGCAGGCAGTAGCCGAACAGGCTGCCGTAAGGCCCGGTATAGGGTTCGCCGAGCAGGATGCCGATGGCCACCCCGGTCAGGGCGGCATGCCCGACCGCTTCGGAGAAGAAGGCAAAGCGCTTGACCACCACCAGGGTGCCCAGGCCGCCCAGTACCGGGCCGATCATCAGGCCGGCGAGCAGTGCGTTGATCACGAAACCGTAGGCCAGTGCCTCGGGCAGGTAGCCAGCGCCGGCCCATTCCTGGACCAGTTGGCGGAATGCTTCGTAGCTCATCAGGTGCGGCCCTCGCTGCGCGGGTGGACGGAGAACAGGCTCAGCAGGCGCTCCGGGGTAAGGGCTTGGGCAGGTGGGGCGTCGAACAGTACCTGGCGGCTCAGCCCGGTGACCCGGTCGGCCAGGCGCAGCACCGCTTGCAGGTCGTGTTCGATCCACAGCACGGTGGTGCCGGCCTGGCGCCAGCCCTGCAGCAAGTGCTCGAACACCCGGATGCCGGCTTCATCGAGCGCCGACATGGGCTCGTCGAGCACCAGCAACTGCGGCTCAGGGATCAAACCCTGGGCCAGCAGCACGCGCTGGCGTTCGCCGCCCGACAAAGCGCCCATGCGCCGCTTGCGTTTGTCGAGCATGCCGACCTGCGCCAGCGCTGCGTCGATGGCCGGTTGCACGCGGCGCGAAAGGCCGAGAAAGGCTGGGCGGCGTTGGCACATTGCGGCCATGAAGTCGTCCACGGTCATCGGCAGGCCACGGTCGAACTCCAGCGCCTGGGGGACGTAACCGATCACCTGCTGCTCGCCCGGCCAGTGCAGGGTCAGTTGGCCCTGGTGTGGCATCTGCCCGAGCAGGGTCTTGATCAGCGAGCTTTTACCGCCGCCGTTGGGCCCGACGATGGCATGTACGCTGCCGGCGGCGACGCTGAACTGGACCTGTTCCAGGATGCGCGTGCGGCCAAGCGTCAGGTCTATGCCAGCGAATTCGATGCCGGGCCCGCCGCGCACCATGAGGTTGGCGGCCGCGGTCATGCGCGGTTCTCCTGAATGGCGCGGACCACGGTGTCGAGGTTGCGCTTCATCTCTACTTCGTATTTGTCCTTGGTGTACTCGCCGTAGGAAATGTGCGTCAGCGGATACAGGCGCACACCGGACTCACGCTGGATGGTCTCGACATAGGCCGACGGGAAGTCCATCTCCGAGAAGATCACCTTGACGTCCAGCGCCTTGAGCTGGTCGATGGTTTTCTTAAGCTGTGCCGGGCTCGGTTCGATGCCGTGGGCCGGCTCCACCACTGCCGTGACCTCCAGGCCGAAATCGCGCACCAGGTAGTCGTAGGCTGCATGAATGGTGGCCACACGGAAGTTGGCGCCGGGTGCCTCGGTGACCTTGGCCAGCGCCTCGGCGCGCAAGCCGCGCAGGCGCTTGGCATAGGCGCGGGCGTTCTGGGTGTAGAACCTGGCGTTGTCCGGGTCGAGCTTGCCCAGTTCACGGGCGATGTTGTTGACCTGGGCAATGGTGGTGCTGATCGACAGGAAGGTGTGCGGGTTGACCACTTTGCCGGCACCGCGGGCGGCGATGCCGGTGGCCGCCAGCAGCGGCACGTTCTGGTTGGCTTCGATGGTCTTGATGTCGGGCTTTTCACTGGCAGCGATCATGCGGTCGGCGAAATCGTCATGGCCGACGCCGTTGAGCACCACCACGTCCAGGCTGCCGATACGCTTGATGTCCTCGGCGCGTGGCTCGTAGGCGTGCGGGTTGAAGCCTGCGGGAATCAGCGGTACCACTTCGGCCTTGTCGCCGACGATATTGCTCACATAGCTGTAGTACGGGTGCAGGGTAATGCCGATGCGCAAGGGCTTGCCGGTGTCGGCCAGGGCCAGGGCCGGTAACGCGAGGGCCAGGAGCAGGGTGAGGGCGGAGCGCAACATGGGGAATTCCTTGGGTTCAGTGACGGTGTTCGCGGGTGACCCCGGCGTCGTAATGGCTAGCCACTTGCTGCCAGCCAGCGGCGATCAGGGCTGCCTGGCCAAGGTCGTCCGGCATCACCGCGGCGCTGTCGCGGCGCAGCCAGACGTCAGGCTGGGCGCTGTGCTCGTGCGGCACGATCAGCAAAAAGCTGCCGGCGACCTGCGGGGCCTGGCTGCGACCCAGATAGGCGCCAGCCTCCAGCCACTGCCATTGGTGGCTGCCACGGCTCTGGCTGCCGGCGTCTACCACGAACGGTGGCAAGCCTTCCTCGGCCAACGACGCCACACTGGGTACGGCGGCGGTTTCTTCGCGCAGCAACTGAACCTCGTCGAATGCGACGCGAAGGTCGGTATAGATGCCTTGTTCGGCGGGCGTCAGGTCGCGGCGGGCGTCGATCTGGTGGCTGGCGATGGCCTGCTCGTCTTCGCGTTCACCGCGCAGCAGCACCACGCAGGCGGCGACGATGACGATCAGCAGGCTGACCAGCAGCACGTAGAGGGTTTCGTGCCCGGCGCCGGCGGGGCGCACCACCTGGGTACGGCTCAGGGTAGGGCCGCTCATGGTTGCGTGATGTCGGCGTAGTCGACTTCCACCACGTGGCCGGGGCCGGCATCGAACAGCACGTAGAACTCGCCGTCGGGGCGCTTGAAGGTAAGCGTCGAGTCATCGCCCAGCTTGCCGCCGACCAGTACCTGTTCGTCATAGCCGATCACGTCCAGGGTCACGCCCGGGGCGCCGCTGCCGTCCGAGAAGCCACCGGTGCATTTGACCTGGCCGCCATCGAGCTCTTCGCACTCGCACATCGGGTTGTGGGCCAGGGCCGGGCCTGCGGCCAGCACCAGCAGGGGCAGGGCGAGCCTGCGCATCATGTGCTTCATTTCTTGCCTCCTTGTTTTTCGAGCCAGGCCACGGTGGCTGGCGAAGCCTTGCTCAGCGGGACCGATGCCTGATGCATGCTGCCGTCCCAGCCTTCGAGGGTGATCCAGATCTGCGCGTCGGGCTTGGTGCGCGCAGGGATCGGCAGGTTGGTACCCATGCGGTAGGGCGCGCCGAAGAAGATGGTGCCGGCGGCGCGCAGGCTGCGGGGTTTGCCGATGCGCAGGTACACGGCTTTGACGTCGTTGATGCAGGCTTTGCAAAGCGCGGCGTTGAAGGGCTTGAAGTAGCCCGCCGGGCCGTCGGCGCGGGGCGCTTCGCTGCGCAGTTCGGCCAAGTCCAGGCTGTAAGGGCCGACCTGAATATCGCTGATCTGGTTCACGCCCAAGCCGGCATCACCGCGAAACAGCTTGGCGTCGGCGAAATACTTGGGCATGAAGCCCAGCGGGATGAGAATCAGCAGAATGTTCAAGTGAAAGCGCCACTTCAGCCACCACTGCTTGAGTGGGCGGGTGGGCAGGGCCTGGGCCTGGCTCATGGGCGGATCTCCACGGGGGTGTCGCTGGCGGTGGCGCGGGGCGCACGCTCGCTGCGCTTGAGGGCGGCGGCAGTCGCCTGGGCGGTACGTTTGGTCCAGATCAGCAGGCCGCTGAACACCATCAGCGTCAGGACCAGGCCGAAGAAGAACCAGATCAGTTTGACCGGCAGGCCGCCAAAGTCGCCGGTGTGCAGTGGGCGCATGGATTCGGTGACGAACTCCAGGGCGGAGCGGTCGCTGATCAGGAACTGGCTGTCGACGTTGCGCGTATAGGGGTTGATGTTGGCACTCTGGAACATCAGCGGGTACCAGCCCGGGCCGTTCAGGGTGATATGGCTGTAGGCCGTGGCGGGCAGCGAGATGGCGTTGATTTCAAGGCCCGGAATGGCCAGGCCGGCGATGCGCGCCGCTTCGTCCAGGTCGATCCGTGGGGCAGGGCTGCCATCGGCGGTTTGCGGTACATCTTCCCGGGCGATCACAGGTGTGATCGGTTGGCTGGAGATCGTGATGTGGTTATCGAACAGGATCGCCTGGATCAGGAACCAGGTGCCGGTGATGGCAATGACCGCGATGAACCAGATCGACCAGACCCCGGCCAGGCGATGCAGGTCGCCCCAGAAAATGCGCGAGCCGTGGCCGGTGCGAATGGGCTTGAAGAAGCCTTTCCAGAACTTCTTGTACACCACCAGGCCAGTCACCAGCGAAGCGAGCATCGGCAGGCCCAGCAGCGAGACCAGGTACCAGCCCCAACTGAAACCGTTGGTGAAGGGCACCAGCCACCAGCCGTGCAGGGCACGGGTGAACGCCTCGAAGTTGAAGTCCGGGACCTTGCCCTGGATGGCCCCGGTGTAGGGGTTGACGTACAGCGTCGGGCTGCTGCCGTCGGGCAGGGTAACCCCGGCGTTGAGCGCAAAGTGCGAACCGTCCGGCTGCCTCAGTGTGCGCACCACCATATCCGGTTCGGCCTTGTGCAGGGCGTCGAGCACTTGCTGGAAACTCAGGCGTTCGGCGCTGTCGTCGGGCTTGTTGGCGCGCACATCGGCGTTGGCCAGCCAGACGATTTCCTGGCTGACCACGGCAAGCATGCCGGTGAAGCAGACGATCAGCACGAAGAACCAGATCGGCAGGGCGAGCCAGCTATGGACCAGGAACCACAGCTTGGACTTGGATTTTTTGGTTGATTTGGCCATCGGTCGGTCTTCTGAAAATGAGGGTCGAGCATATGCCCAACCACAGGGGCTGCATCTATAAAGACGAATGAGAATGGAAATCCTGCCTATTTAAATGCAAGCAAATGTTTCAGAAAAGCAAAAGCCGACAGGGCGCGGGGCGCCGTGTCGGCTTGAAGGCCGCAGAGGGTCAGGCGCTGGTGAGGGCGACCGGCGGTTGCGCTTTGCCGTGTCGGCGGGCGAGGTCCTGGTACAGCGCCTGGCCGATTTCGGCGGCACGGGACGGCAGTACCGACAGCAGGGTGTCGCTCAGGCCATGGCTGCCCTCGCAGAAACCTTGCAAGTAAACCGACGCTTCGAGGTCCGGGCTGGACAGTACCCGGTAGTTGCGGTCGACGTTGAAATCCTTGAGGTAACCGGCCAGCGGTGCCAGCAGGTCGCGATGCGAGCGGCGCTCGTAGCCGGTGGCCAGGATGACAGCATCGTAACGGTGGGTCTGATGCTGGTCGGTGGCCAGGTCGCGCAGGGTGAGTTCGATGCCGTCGCGGGTGGCGACAACCGCTTCCACCTGGCGACGGCACAGCACGTTGTGGCGCACCTGATGCGAAACCTTCTGGCGGTAGAGGATGCCGTAGATGCGCTCGATCAGGTCGAGGTCGACCACTGAGTAGTTGGTGTTGTGGTATTCACCCAGCAGCTTGGCGCGCTGCTCGGCCGGCTCGTTGTAGACCAGGTCGGTGTAGTCCGGCGAGAAGATCTCGTTGACGAACGGGCTGTCGTCCGCAGGCTTGAGCGCTGAACCGCGCAGTATCATGTCGACCTTGACCGACGGGTAGCTGTCATTGAGGTCGATGAATGCTTCTGCGGCGCTCTGGCCAGAGCCGATTACCGCGATGCGCATCGGTTTGCCCTCGGCGCATGGCAACTTTTGCAGGCTGCTCAGGTACTGGGAGTGGTGGAAGACGCGCGGGTCGTCCTTGAAGGCGCCGAATTTTTCCGGGATTTTCGGCGTACCACCCGTGCCGACCACGACCGAACGGGTACGCCGGGTGTATTCACGGCCTTGCGCATCTTGAGAGACCAGGCGCAAATGCTCGACACGGCCAGCCTTCACTTCCGGCTCGATGCGCAGCACTTGCTCGCCATAGACGGCTTGAGTGGCGAAATGCTCGGCTGCCCAGCGCAGGTAATCGTTGTACTCCAGGCGGCAGGGGTAGAAGGTGCCCAGGTTGATGAAATCGGCCAGGCGCTGCTTCTGGTGCAAGTAGTTGACGAAACTGTAGGGGCTGGTGGGGTTGCGCAGCGAGACCAGATCCTTGAGGAAGGATATCTGCAGTTCGCTCTGGGTCGCCAGCGTTTCACCATGCCAGCGGTATTGCTTCTGCTTGTCGATGAACAGCGCGTCGAGGGCGCGGCCTTGGGTGTGGGCGAGTTCCTCCAGGGCGATGGCCAAGGCCAGGTTGGAAGGGCCAAAGCCCACGCCGATCAGATCCTTGATGGTTTCCGGGTTTGAAGACTGGCTCATGGCTGCGATCCCATAATGGTCGAATGTGTGCGCCCGCCGGGGCTCCGGCGCCTGCGTGAGTACATTGGTTGGAACGAGCCATGTACCGGGGAATTTACTGGGGGCATTGCGCACAGCTCGTGCAGCCGGGCTAAAGAAGTGCGCCGCGTGGCCGATAGGCAGGTCAACGCAAGGACCTATTTCAAGGCAGGGACCGGAACATGGCAGGTATCGCGGCAATCACCATCAACAACGTTTCGGCGCAGGCCGCCGGCAGTGCTGAAACGGTAAAAAGCGAAGACGCACAGAAAAGTGGAGCGTCGGCCGCGTCGGCAGAAACGCCCAAGGCTCAGGGTGGCGGCGGTGCGCAAGGTGCGCAGCAAAGCGATGAGAGCTCGGAGCCTGCGCACATCAAGCAATTGCGCGAGATGATCAAGCAGCTGCAAAAGCAGTTGGCCGAAGAGCAGAAGCAGTTGGCCAACCTGATGGCGCAGAAAATGGAAGAGACAGCCAAGACCGCTGCCGTGAGTGCCAGGCAGGCGAGCATTACCACGCTCAATGGCCAGATCATGACCGCCACGTCGCAACTGCTCGAAGCGTTGCAGGAGACGGGTGGCAGCACTGCGGGTACGGTCGTCAGCACTCAGGCCTGAGCCTATGTGAGCCGGCCCGCCTGCGGATAACGCCGCAAACGGGCCAGCCCCTTGAGGCGTTACTCTGCGGCCAGGCGGCTCTTGTTCTGCCGGTCCGACTTGTACTGCATCGCCACTGCCGGTGCCGGCTTGGCTGTGCCGGTCTCCAGCCACTGGCGCATGCGGCTTGCATCGGCAAAGTGGGTGTACTTGCCGAACGCATCGAGGATCACCATGGCCACCGGGCGGTTGTCCATGCGCGTCAGCAGCACCAGGCAATGCCCGGCCTCATTGGTGAAGCCGGTCTTGGTCAGCTTGATGTCCCAGTTGCTCTTGTTGACCAGGTGGTCGGTATTGCGAAAGCCCAGTGTGTAGTTGGGTTTGCGGAAGGCCACGGTTTTTTCGCGGGTGGTCGACAGCTCGCTGAGCATCGGGTATTTGCGCGACGCCATCAGCAGCTTGGCCAGGTCGCGGGCGCTGGAGACGTTCTGCGTCGACAGGCCGGTCGGCTCGACATAGCGGGTGTGCGCCATGCCCAGGCTGCGGGCTTTGGCGTTCATTGCCTTGATGAAAGCCGGATAGCCCCCTGGATAGTGGTTGGCCAGGGAGGTGGCGGCGCGGTTTTCCGACGACATCAGGGTAATGAGCAGGGTTTCGCGGCGGTTGAGTTGGCTGCCCAGGCGCACGCGCGAGTACACCCCTTTCATGTCCGGGTTGTTGGCGATGGTCATGGTGAGCATCTCATCCATGGGCAGCTTGGCGTCCAGCACCACCATCGCGGTCATCAGTTTGGTCACCGAGGCAATCGGCACCACGCGGTCGGCGTGGCTCGAATACAGTTCCTTGTTGGTATTGAGGTCGATCAGCAGGGCGCTGCCGGAAGCCAGATGCAGCTTTGAAGGGTCGCGTTGAATCTGGGCTGGGGGTTGTGCAGCAGCGGTCGACGGTAGGGTCGCGGTACCTGTGAGCAACAGCAGCAGGCTGAGGATGGACAGGGATGTTTTCACGTTCAGGCTCACTAAAAGTTGGTATGTCGTTGGCTGTGCAAGGGTTTCCCCCAAAAACCGCTCGCATTCTGGAGTATGGCTCAGCGGCTGTCGAATGCTCGTGGAGCCACCCGGTCGAAATGAAAAAACCTTCATGCTGTAACGGTTATTCTGCCTCCGTTCGTCGGTTTCGCGCCGGCAAAAAAAGACCCGCCAAAGGCGGGCCAGAACAGGGCAAAGAGCAACGCACAACACATTCGTTTCAAGCGAGCAGGCAATCGTCCTTCAGTCGATCGGCAAGGGCCTGGGCTGATGCACGGGTGGCCAACGGTCCGCTCACCGCTTCACCGTTACGCACCAGGTACCAGCATGCCAGCAGGCCCTGCTCACGCAGAGTAGAGGGAACGGCGCTGCCGACGACGGACATGATCTGGATAGTGGCCATGTGGACCTCCTGTAAAACATGCCGCTACCTTACGCAGTGGCCGGCTCGGTTTGAAATCGACTCGCTCAATAGTGCTCATCAGCTTTATCAACTGTTCACTACTATGGCTCTTGCCTCTGTCAGCTGAGCGCAGGGAAACGGTAAAGGTTGTGTAAGGGACGATGAACGGGTGGGTCTGTTACGCTGAACAAACGTTTCAGTTACGAACAAGGAGCAGGTCATGACGGCAACTCCCAGCAGGGACACCGTGCTGTGCATTTCCCTGGCCGGCCGGCCAGGTCACTTTGGCGTTCGCTTTCATAACCACCTGTACCGGCAGTTGGGCCTGGATTACTACTACAAGGCGATGAGCACCGATGACTTGCCGGCCGCTGTGGCGGGTATCCGCGCGCTGGGCATCCGCGGCTGTGGTGTTTCCATGCCGTACAAGGAGGCCTGCATGGCCTTGGTCGATGAGGTTGACCCGTCAGCGGCAGCCATCGAGTCGGTCAACACCGTGGTCAACACGGCTGGTCATCTGAAAGCCTACAACACCGACTACCTGGCAGTACGGCAGTTGCTCGAACAGCATCGTGTCGACCCGTCTACAGCCTTTGCCCTGCGCGGTAGTGGTGGCATGGCCAAGGCGGTGGCCAGTGCGCTGCGCGATGCCGGGTTCAAGGAGGGCATCATCGTCGCCCGCAACGAGCAGGCGGGGCGCCAGTTGGCCGACGTTTGTGGCTATCGCTGGGTCGCTGAGCTGGGTGACCGGTGCCCGCCGATGCTGGTGAACGTGACGCCGATCGGCATGGCGGGCGGGCAGGAGGCCCATGAGCTGGCGTTCAGCGAGAACGCCATTGCTGCGGCGCAGCGGGTCTTCGATGTGGTGGCGATGCCGGCGCAGACGCCCTTGATCCAGCGGGCGCAGGCGCTTGGCAAGCCGGTGATTACCGGCCTGGAGGTGATCGCGTTGCAGGCACTGGAGCAGTTCGTGCTGTATACCGGCGTGCGACCTGCCCGAGAGCAGGTCGAGGCTGCAGTGGCGTACGCCCGGGACGTCTAGATCCTCTTCTGCGGCCTCCTCGCGGGCAACCCGGCGAGAAGGCCGTCTGTGCGCAAAATCAGAACGCCTTGTGCCCCTTGTCCAGCTGCTCGTCCACCAGGGCCCGGCCATGGGCCAGCGACACATGCTGAGCGTTTTCAAGGTCAGAGAAGAACTTCATCGGCATGGATAAACGCTTGCTGGTATGGCCTTGCGGATCGGTGATCAGGCAGCCCGCAGAATAGGGCAGAGGGGAGTCGGGGTGAGGCATCACGCTGGCGGTGATGGTGTGGTCGCGGTATTCACAGTGAAGAGATTGCATCGTCCTTACCTCGCTGTGGCTAGTGAAGCTGTTACTTCCATATACCACAGCGAGGGGCCGGGAGTTCCCGGCCTGACGAGCGCGAGCCGACGAAGCTCACACTTTCGGATCAGCCCTTGAGCTCAGAGGGCTGAATCACTTCGACCCAGTAACCGTCCGGGTCCTTGACGAAGGCCAGATGGTTCATGCGCCCGTCTGCCAGGCGTTTCTGGAACGGCACGTTCAGCTCTTCGAAGCGGGCGCAGGCAACACGCACGTCCGGCACCGAAATGCAGATGTGGCCGAAACCACGTGGGTCGGTGTTGCCGTTGTGATAGGCGAACGCGGGGTCGTTCTCTGTACCGTGGTTGTGGGTCAGCTCAAGCACGCCGGGGATCGATTTCATCCACTGATGGCGCTCGGCGTCGTCGGCTGGAATCTGCGCCGGGTCTACCAGGGCCAGGAAGTACAGGCTGAATTCCGCTTCCGGGAAGTCGCGCTTGTCGACCAGGCGAAAGCCCAGCACACGGGTGTAGAAGTCCAGCGACTTCTCGATGTCCTTGACCCGCAGCATGGTGTGGTTGAAGACGAATTGGGCAGTGGCGGCGTCGGGCTGTGCGGTGACGCCAGGCAGGTTTTGCAGATCGTGCAGGCTCATGGGTACTCCAGAGACGAGGCTGGCACCGGGGCCAGCGGAACAGACAGGAGGGCCATGATACGGCAGTGAACCGATTGCGCAAATGAAAGCGCCCTGCACGAGTGCAGGGCGCTGGAATTAGAGGCCCGCGTGTGCGGGCGCGTGATGGGGTCGCTAGTCCTTTAGCTGTCTCGATATTGAGCCAGCCCTTGTGAAAAAAGTGTGAAGCAAGCGTTGACGTTTCATCAGCGCAGCCAACTTTCCACCGTGCCGGCCCCGTACTGTTCTTTCCACGCCTTCAGCCCGCGATGGTTACCACCTTTGGTCTCGATCAGCTCGCCGGTGTGCGGGTTTTCATACACTTTCACCACGCGTGGGCGGCGTTGTTGCTTTGGCGCATTGGTTGCGCCCCGGGTGACGGCCTTGGGGTCGAGGATGGCGATGATATCGCGCAGACTTTTGTCATAGCTTTTCATCAGGCCGACTAGTTTCTGCTCGAATTCGATTTCACGTTTTAGGCCGGTATCCTTTTTCAGCGCCTCCAGTTGAGCCATCTGTTCCTGGAGCGCTTTTTCGGCAGCACGAAACTCTGCAAGTCTGGACACTGTAATCACTCCTGTACGTCATCTGTGGCGGGGCGTGACGAACATTGAAGAGAAATAACGCCGGCCACGCGGGTGGGTTAAACTGTTCGCTGATGACGAGTGTAGACACTTGTGACAATTGGGTAAACCGCAAACTTTTCCAAATAAGACGGGAACTTTACAAGTTTTCCGGGCGCATAATTCCGGTGGGTACAGGCCGTCGGCCCGGCGCATCTAGACCATGGTCCAATGGTGCGCGCCAGAGCCTTTTCGCGATTATTTCTGATGATGGCCGAGCATTGTTCGGCCGCGTCTGGTCTGCGCCGCGTGCGTTCGCCGTGCATTGTTTCTGTCTTTCTCTGGATGTTCCCTCGCATGTTTGCCTCTTTTCCTCTCGCCCCCGGGCGCCGAGTTGCCGGCCTGTTGCTGATGTGTGCCGGCACGCACGCCCAGGCCGCCGGTTTTCTTGAAGACAGCCGTGCCAAGGTCGAAGCACGCACTGTTTATTTCAACCGGGACTTTCGTGACGGCCACAGCACTTCCAGCCAAGGTGCGTCCAAGCGCGAAGAGTGGGCACAAGGCTTCATTCTCAATGTGCAGTCGGGTTATACCCAAGGCCCGGTAGGCGTTGGTGTGGATGCTGTGGGCATGTTCGGTATCAAGCTGGACTCCAGCCCGGCGGACAGTAACAGCGGTTTGTTGCCTTCTTCCGGCCATGACCCCAGGCGCGCTGCCGACCAATACGCGAAGATGGGCCTGGCTGCCAAGGCCAAGGTGTCCAATACCGTGCTCAAATACGGCTCGATGATGCCGGATGTACCGTTGTTGAAATACAACGACGGTCGCCTGTTGCCCACCCTGTTCCACGGCGCCATGCTCACTTCAGAAGAAGTGCACGACCTGAAGTTCACACTGGCCCGCCTGAACAAGTACACCGCGCGCGACTCCACCGACCGCCAGGACATTCGCGTGCATTGCAAGAACAAGCGCTATGCCTGCGATACCCAAGCCGACCACTTCGACCTGGCAGGGCTGGATTACCGGTTCAATGACCGGTTCAGTGCTCAATACCAAGTGGCCAGGCTGGAAAACATCTACCGTCAGCACTTTCTCGGCCTGATCGCCAGCCAGCCGCTTGCGCTGGGCAGCCTGTCGGCCGACCTGCGCCTGATCAAGAGCGATGACATCGGTAACGCCCGAGCAGGCCAAATCGACCATCGCGCCTTCAGTGGCATGCTCGGCTATAGCCTTGGCGGCCACAAGGTCAGTGCAGGCTGGCAGCGCATGTATGGCGAAAACGCCATGCCGTACCTCGATGGCAGCAACCCGTACCTGGTCAACTATGCGCAGGTCAACGACTTCGCCGCCGCGCAGGAGCGCTCATGGCAGTTGCGTTACGACTACGACTTCAAGGCCCTGGGCGTGCCGGGCCTGACGTTCTTCACCCGCTATATCAATGGCGACCACATCAAGGTCCCAGGCAGTGACGCCCAAGGCAAGGAGTGGGAGCGCGACACCGAGCTCAAGTACCAGGTACAGAGTGGTACCTTCAAAGATGTCAGCGTGCGCCTGCGCAATTCTACCTACCGCAGCAACTACGAAAAGTGGGCGCGTGACATGGACGAAACACGGGTCATCGTCAGCTACAACTTCTCGCTCTTCTGAGTGCGCTTTGCCAAACACCGGCGGTCGGCCGACAATGGCTGCTGGTTTTTGTTCAGGGCCAAGCCATGAGAGACCTGTTGTTGATTGGTATCGGCCCAGGCGACCCGCGCCAGGTGACCTACGAGGCTGTCGAGGCGTTGCGTCGCGCCACCGTCTTCTTCGTACTGGACAAGGGATCGGACAAAGACGAGCTGGTTAGCCTGCGCAAGGCCATTGTTGAACGCTACAGGCCGCAGGGCGGCTACCGCCTGGTACAGGTGGCGGACCCGCAACGCGATGCTGAAGCGGCCGACTATGTGGCTGCGGTCCAGGACTGGCATCGCCAGCGCGCGGCGCTGTATGCCCGGCTGATAACCGATGAAATGTGCAGTGAGGATATCGGCGCCTTTTTGCTGTGGGGCGAGCCTGGCTTGTATGACAGCACCCTGCGCATTCTGCAGTTGGTTCGCGAGCGTGGTGTGGCACTGCGCCTGCAGGTCATCCCAGGCATCAGCAGTGTGCAGGCGCTGGCGGCGCGGCATCAGGTGCCGCTGAACCGTATAGGCGAGCCATTGGTGGTTTTACCGGGGCGGCGCCTGGCGCAACAGGGGCAGATTGACAACGTGGTGGTGATGCTCGACGGGCAATGCGCATTTGCCCAGGTCGACGACCCTGGGCTGCTCATCTACTGGGGGGCTTACCTGGGAACGGAGGACGAAGTGCTGATCGCCGGGCCTTTGCAGGCGGTGAAGGGGCGGATTCTGCAGGTGCGCGAGGAGGCGAGGGCGCGCAAGGGGTGGATCATGGATACCTATCTGTTGCGGCGCGAGTCATGGACTTGAGCCGGCCTCTTCACGGGTAAAACCGCGAAGAGGCGCCACCGATGTCACGGCGTACCCAAAATCCCCACCACTTTATCGCGCAACTGCTCGATGCTGAACGGCTTGCCAATCATGTGCATCCCTTCGGGCACATCGAGGCTTTCGGCGTAGCCGCTGGCAAACAGCACTGGCAGCGCTGGCCGGATGGCGCGGGCCTGTTTCGCCAGTTCTTCGCCGCGCATGTCCGGCAGGCCTACATCGGTCATCAGCAGGGCCAGCGCCTTGTCTGGGTCTTGAAGGATCTTTAGCGCGGCACTGGCGCAGTCCGCCTCGAGGGTCTCATAGCCCAGTTCGTCGAGCACATCGACCATCAACATACGGACGATGTCGTCATCTTCGACTACCAAGAGGTGCATTTTGTGATCCTGTACCAGAAGAATGTCTTTATTCTGTGCGCCGGCCAGCGTCAGAAGTTCCGTGAGGATACCGATCGTTGCGATTGGATGGAACGATTGCTGAAGGTAACCTTCAAATACTGGCTAAATGCCCTGTCGCGGCCAGCAAAGCTGGTTAGACTCGCTGTTAACCGGTGAGCGCGGCGGCATACAAGAACAGGCTTTATCCGCCACACCGTTCAATGGACTTTTTCGCTCGGGCGTTTTCAAATGATTCAAGCAGCCTCGATGGACCAGCAAAGCTTCCGCAAGCTGTTGAGCCGCAACATTGGCTTGCCCCTGGGGGTGGGCCTGCTCGGTGCCGTGGCTTTCGTCGCGGTGATCAACTACCTGCTGTCGGCCATGCAGTGGGTCGAGCACACCGATCGGGTGATCGGCAATGCCAACGAAGCGGTCAAGCTGTCGATCGACATGGAAACCGGCATGCGCGGGTTTCTGATCACCGGTGACGAGCGCTTCCTGGACCCTTACGAGGTCGCCAAACCGAAGATTCAGGGTAGCCTCAACAGCCTGCGCGGTATGGTCGAGGACAACCCTCAGCAGGTCGACCGCATCGACCGCTTGATCGCCCTGCAGCATGCCTGGAATGAGTTTGGCGGCGAGATGATCAACCAGCGCCGCGATGGCGGGGATTACCGACAGTCGGTCATCAACGGCCGCGGCAAGCGCATCACCGACGAGATCCGCAAGGAATTCGACGACCTGATCGGCACTGAACAGCAGCTGCGCATGGCCCGCAACGAGAAGGTCAGCAACGTTACAGTGAC
Organism: Pseudomonas sp. BNK-30; assembly: GCF_047456185.1. NCBI lineage: Bacteria > Pseudomonadati > Pseudomonadota > Gammaproteobacteria > Pseudomonadales > Pseudomonadaceae > Pseudomonas > Pseudomonas sp. BNK-30. Next base: position 2,504,024 of record NZ_CP179904.1, on the reverse strand, counting down.
CGCCATTTCAGCGTTCGTGCTGTTGATCGTTGGCCTGAGCGCCTTGTTGGCTTACCTGGGCCGCCGCGACCTGATGGCGCTGTCGACCAGCTACGATGACAACCTCAAGGCCCAGCAGCGCTCGGCCGAGCGCCTGGAACACCAGGCCTGGTTGCGCAACGGTCAAACCCAGCTGGCCGAACAGGTGCTGGGGCAGCTGACCCTGCCGATGCTTGGCGAAAACATCCTGCGCTTCTTCGCCAGCTACCTGGGCAGCGTGGTGGGTGCGCTGTACGTGCGCGACGGCCATGGGCGCCTGGTGCGCGTCGCCAGCTATGGCCTGGACGCCGAGGAGCAGGGCCGCGAACAGGTGCTGGCCGCCCACGATGGCCTGCTGTCTCAGGCAGTGCGCGAAGGCCGCCTGCTGCGCCTGGATGACCTGCCCGAGGACTACTACCGCCTCAGTTCCGGCCTGGGGAGCGGCTTGCCGCGCAGTGCCTTGCTGATGCCGGCCATCGACGATGGCCAGATCAACGGTGTGATCGAACTGGGCTTCCTGCGCCCACTGCAGGAGCGGGACGATGAGCTGATGGAGCGGGTTGGTGGCAACCTCGGCATGTCAATCGAAAGCGCCCGTTACCGCCAGCGCCTCCAGGAAGTGCTGGCCGAGACTCAGCAGCTCAACGAAGAATTGCAGGTGCAGCAGGAAGAACTCAAGACTGCCAACGAGGAGCTTGAAGAGCAGTCCCGCGTGCTCAAGGAGTCCCAGGCCCACCTGGAGACCCAGCAAGCCGAGCTTGAGCAGACCAACGAGCAACTGTCCGAGCGTACCGATGCCCTGGACCGCAAGAACGACGAGCTGATGCAGGCCCAGCAAGAGTTGCAGGCCCGCGCCGATGAGCTGCAGCGTTCGAGCAAGTACAAGTCCGAGTTCCTCGCCAACATGTCCCACGAGTTGCGCACGCCGCTCAACAGCTCGCTGATCCTGGCCAAGCTGCTGGCGGAGAACGGCGAGGGCAACCTCAGCGCCGAACAGGTCAAGTTCGCCGAGTCCATCTATTCGGCCGGCAATGACCTGCTCAACCTGATCAACGACATTCTCGACATCGCCAAAGTCGAGGCCGGCAAGCTTGAAGTGCGCCCCGAGACCACTCAGCTGGAGCGCCTGGTCGAGGGCCTGCGCGGCATGTTCCTGCCGCTGGCCGAGCACAAGGGCCTGGCTTTCGAGGTCAACGTCGAGCCCCATGTACCGGTGACACTGTTCACCGACCGCCAGCGCCTGGAGCAGATACTCAAGAACCTGCTGTCCAATGCGATCAAGTTCACCGACCACGGCCAGGTCAGCCTGACCATCAGCCACCAGGCAGGCACCGGCATTGTCTTCGCCGTGCGCGATTCCGGCATCGGTATCGCCGCCGACCAGCAGCAGGCGATCTTCGGTGCCTTCCACCAAGTCGATGGCAGCAGCAACCGCCGATACGGCGGCACCGGGCTGGGCCTGTCGATTTCCCGCGACCTGGCGCATTTGCTGGGTGGACAGATCAGCGTCGACAGCAACCCTGGCCAGGGTAGTGTGTTCAGCCTGACCATGCCGGAGCGCTACGAAGCCGAGGTCGAGGAGGTCGAGGCCCACAGCCTGCGCCCGGCAGTCGACACCTTGCCGCCGGCGCCCAAGGTCGCCACGGCAGCATCGCCGAAACTGCCTGCACCGACCTTCGCCGATGACCGCGAGCACGCCCCGTTCGGCAACCGCTGCATCCTGGTGATCGAGGACGAGCCGAACTTCGCCCGTATCCTCTTCGACCTGGCTCACGAACTGGGCTACAGCTGCCTGGTGGCCCAGGGCGCCGACGAGGGCTTCGCGCTGGCCGCCCAGTACATTCCCGATGCGATCCTGCTGGACATGCGCCTGCCCGACCACTCCGGCCTCACCGTGTTGCAGCGCCTGAAGGAGCTGGCTGCCACCCGGCACATCCCGGTGCACATCATATCGGTGGAAGACCGCGTCGAGGCGGCCATGCACATGGGCGCTGTGGGTTACGCGGTCAAACCGACCAGCCGCGAAGAGCTCAAGGAAGTGTTCGCTCGCCTGGAAGCCAAGCTCACGCAGAAGCTCAAGCACATCCTGCTGGTGGAGGATGACGACCTGCAGCGTGAGAGCATCGCCCGCCTGATCGGCGACGACGATATCGAGATCACCGCCGTGGCCCTGGCCCAGGACGCCCTGGCGTTGCTGCGCGAGAACATCTACGACTGTATGATCATCGACCTCAAGCTGCCCGACATGCTCGGTAATGAGCTGCTCAAGCGCATGACTGCAGAAGATATCCGCTCCTTCCCACCGGTGATCGTCTATACCGGGCGCAACCTCACCCGCGAAGAAGAAGCCGAGCTGCTCAAGTATTCACGCTCGATCATCATCAAGGGGGCCCGCTCGCCAGAGCGTTTGCTCGACGAAGTGACGTTGTTCCTGCACAAAGTCGAATCGCAGCTGTCCCATGAACGCCAGCGCATGCTCAAGACCGCGCGCAGCCGTGACAAGGTGTTCGAAGGCCGCAAGGTGCTGCTGGTGGACGACGATGTGCGTAACATCTTCGCCCTCACCAGTGCCCTGGAGCACAAGGGCGCCATCGTCGAGATCGGCCGCAACGGGCGTGAGGCCATCGAACGCCTGGAGCAGCATGACGATATCGACCTGGTGCTGATGGATGTGATGATGCCGGAAATGGACGGCTTCGAGGCTACCCGCCTGATCCGCCAGCAGCCGCGCTGGCGCAAGTTGCCGATCATCGCCGTGACCGCCAAGGCGATGAAGGATGACCAGCAGCGCTGCCTGCAGGCTGGCGCCAATGATTACCTGGCCAAACCGATCGACCTGGACCGCCTGTTCTCGTTGATCCGTGTGTGGCTGCCGCAACTGGAGCGAATTTGATTAGCGAGCGCAACACCGACATCGAGATCAGGCTGCTGATCGAGGCGATCTACCTCAAGTACAGCTACGATTTTCGCAACTACTCCGGCGCTTCGATCAAGCGCCGGATCCTCCATGCCCTGCGCCAGTTCGATTGCCTGACGGTGTCGGCCCTGCAGGAGCGGGTGCTGCACGACCCGGGCATGTTCATGCAGTTGCTGCAGTTCCTGACGATCCCGGTCAGCGAGATGTTCCGCGACCCTAGCCACTTCCTTGCCCTGCGCAACGAAGTGGTGCCGCTGTTGCGCACCTGGCCGTCGATCAAGATCTGGATCGCCGGCTGCAGCACCGGCGAGGAGGTGTACTCGATGGCCATCCTGCTGCGCGAGGAAGGGCTGCTCGAGCGCACCATCCTGTATGCCACCGATATCAACCCGCGTTCCCTGGACCGGGCCAAGCAGGGCATCTACTCGATGCAGAGCATGCGCGAGTACGAAGCAAACTACCGCCTGGCCGGCGGGCGGCGCGATTTTGCCGAGTACTTCACCAGCGCCTACGGTAACGCCATCATGGACAGCAGCCTGCGCGACAACGTGACCTTCGCCGACCATAGCCTGGCCACAGACAGTGTGTTCTCCGAAACCCAGCTGGTGTCCTGCCGCAATGTGCTGATCTACTTCAACAAGGAGCTGCAGGACCGCGCCCTGGGGCTGTTCCATGAGTCCTTGTGTCACCGTGGCTTTCTGGTGCTGGGCAGCAAGGAATCGGTGGATTTCTCCGCTTACAGCGACCGCTTCGAGCCGCTGGTCAAGCCCGAACGGATCTTCCGGAAATCATGAAGGGCGTGAGCGCGGTGGTGATCGGTGCCTCGGCGGGCGGCGTGCAGGCGCTGTTTCAGGTGCTCGGCGGCCTGCCGCCGGCATTCGTGACGCCTGTGCTGTGCGTGCTGCACCTGCCCGATGACCGCCACAGCCATCTGGCCGAAGTGCTGCAGCGGCGCCTGCACAGGCCGGTACGTGAGGCTCGGGACAAAGAGGCCATCGCCCCTGGCCAGATCTACGTGGCGACGCCTGGTTATCACCTGTCGGTCGAGCAGGATTTGAGCCTGTCGCTGAGCCAGGAGGAGCCGGTGCATTTCTCGCGCCCGGCCATTGACTTCCTGTTCATCTCGGCTGCCGATGCCTATGGCGCGGGCCTGCTGGGTGTATTGCTCACAGGCGCCAACGAGGACGGTGCCAAAGGCCTTGCCTACATCAAGAACAGCGGCGGCCGGACCGTGGTCCAGGACCCCCGCGACGCCCAGGTGGCGCTGATGCCGGAGGCCGCATTGGCGCTCCACCAGCCCGACCTTATTCTTTCTTTGAGCGGCATCGGGCAATTGCTCGCCAACCTGGAATCCAGCGCATGCTAAGCCACATCCCCGCCAAACTGCTGATCGTCGACGATCTGCCGGAAAACCTCCTGGCCCTGGACGCCCTGATTCAGGGCCAAGACCGTGAGGTGCACCAGGCCCAGTCTGCGGAAGCCGCCTTGTCGTTGCTGCTGGAGCACGAGTTTGCCCTGGCCATTCTCGACGTGCAGATGCCGGGCATGAACGGCTTTGAACTGGCCGAACTGATGCGCGGCACGGAAAAGACTCGCAATATCCCGATCGTCTTCGTCACCGCTGCCGGGCGCGAGATGAATTACGCCTTCAAGGGCTACGAAAGCGGCGCGGTGGACTTCCTGTACAAGCCGCTAGATACCCTGGCGGTGAAAAACAAGGTCACGGTGTTTGTCGACCTTTACCGCCAGCGCAAAGTGCTCGACAGGCAGTTGCAGGCCCTTGAGCGCAGCCGCCAGGAGCAGGAGCTGCTGCTGACGCAGTTGCAGGTGGCGCGCAGTGAGCTGGAGCATGCGGTACGCATGCGCGACGACTTCATGTCGATCGTAGCGCACGAGGTGCGCACGCCGCTCAATGGCCTTATCCTCGAGACCCAGCTGCGCAAGATGCACTTGGCCCGCGGCAGCCTGGAGGCGTTCAGCGCCGACAAGCTGCAGGCCATGGTCGAGCGCGACGAACGGCAGATCAATAGCCTGATCCGTCTGATCGAAGACATGCTCGATGTGTCGCGCATCCGCACCGGCAAGCTGTCGCTGCGGCCAAAGCTGTTCGACCTCGGCCAGCTGGTGCGTGGCCTGGTAGAAAACTTCACCGCCCAGGCCACCGCGCTGGGCACGCATATCGATCTGCAGCGCTGCGATGGCCTGCAGGGTGAGTGGGACGAATTCCGGATTGAACAAGTACTGGCCAACCTGTTGTCCAATGCCTTGCGTTATGGCGAACGCCAGCCGGTCGAGGTTCGGGTATTCGAGCAGGCGGGCATGGCCTGCGTGCAAGTGCAGGATCACGGCATTGGCATCAGTGGCGTGAACCAGCAACGGATCTTCCAGCAGTTCGAGCGCGTGGCCACTCAGCAGGCCAGCGCCGGGCTGGGGTTGGGGTTGTATATCTCGGAGCAGATCGTCCAGGCCCATGGCGGGCAGATCCAGGTGCAGAGCGAGGAAGGCAAGGGCGCCACCTTCAGCCTGCAATTGCCGCTGACGCGGCTGACCGAACAAAACGACCAGGTGCGGGCAACCTCTGCCTGAGCCTGGGGTCCGATGGCCAACTGTATGAATTTCAAGGCGCTGTTGTCATGAGTGAAGATGCACAAGATGTGGTTTTGGTGGTCGAGGATGAACCGGCAATCCGGATGATCCTGCGTGACTACCTGGCAGGCGAGGGCTATCACGTACTGGTGGCCGAGGACGGTGAACAGGCGTTCGCCATCCTGGCGAGCAAGCCGCACCTGGACCTGATGGTCACCGACTTCCGCTTGCCCGGCGGCATTTCCGGCGTCGAGATCGCCGAGCCTGCGGTGAAACTGCGACCGGACCTGAAGGTGATCTTCATCAGCGGCTACCCGGCGGAGATTCTCGAGTCGGGCAGCCCCATCGCCCGCAAGGCGCCGATCCTGGCCAAACCGTTTGACCTGGATACCTTGCACAAGCAGATCCAGGACCTGTTGCGCTGAGGCCGTGTACCGGGGCTGACCGCCCCGGCTATTGCCCCTGATGCAAGGCACAATCTCGTCATTGAGCCTTTTCACTGAAGCTCAACAGGCATATGGTGTACGCCGTCCATATTCCCTGGAGCTGTCATGTCCAATCTTTTTCCTTCCGTTCGCCCCCGCCGCCTGCGCCAGAACGAGTCGCTGCGCACGATTTTCCAGGAGACGGAATTCCGCCTCGAAGACCTGATCCTGCCGATCTTCGTCGAGGAAGGCATCGACGACTTCGTACCGATCAGCAGCATGCCGGGGGTCAACCGTATTCCCGAAAAACTGCTGGCCCAGGAAATCGAACGCTACGCCCGCGCCGGCATCAAGTCGGTGATGACCTTCGGCGTTTCGCACAACCTCGATGCCACCGGTAGCGATACCTGGAACGAGAACGGCCTGGTGGCGCGCATGGCACGCATCTGCAAGGACAGCGTGCCGGAAATGGTGGTGATGTCCGACACCTGTTTCTGTGAGTACACCAGCCACGGCCATTGCGGCGTGCTGCACGACCATGGTGTGGACAACGACGCCACCCTGGCCAACCTGGGCAGGCAGGCGGTGGTCGCTGCCGCGGCCGGTGCCGATTTCATCGCACCGTCGGCGGCGATGGACGGTCAGGTTCAGGCCATCCGTGGTGCGCTGGATGCCGCGGGCTTTCACGACACCGCGATCATGGCCTACTCCACCAAGTTCGCCTCGTCGCTCTATGGCCCGTTCCGTGAAGCCGGTGGCACCACGCTCAAGGGCGACCGCAAGAGCTACCAGATGAACCCGATGAACCGCCGCGAAGCGGTGCGCGAGTCGCTGCTCGACGAGCAGGAAGGCGCCGATGTGCTGATGGTCAAACCGGCGGGTGCCTACCTGGACGTGATCGCCGACATTCGCGCTGCGTCGCGTTTGCCGCTGGCGGCTTACCAGGTCAGCGGTGAGTACGCGATGATCAAGTTCGGCGGCTTGGCCGGCGCCATCGACGAAGGGCGAGTGGTGCGCGAGAGCATCGGCGCGATCAAGCGTGCCGGTGCCGACCTGATCCTGACCTACTTCGCCATGGACCTGGCCCGCGAAGGCATCTGAGGCCAATACACGCGAGAAATCGCTGAGTGTGGAATTATTTTGTGTCCCTGTGTATCTGATGCCAAAGAGCCTCAGTGACAGGGACACAGGGATGAAATCACGCAAGAAAACCGTCAAGCCGATCGGCTTGAAAGACATCACCATCGTCGACGACGCCAAGATGCGCAAGGCGATCACTGCCGCTGCACTGGGCAACGCCATGGAGTGGTTCGACTTCGGCGTTTACGGCTTTGTCGCTTACGCCCTGGGCAAGGTGTTTTTCCCCAACGCCGACCCCAGCGTACAGATGATCGCGGCCTTGGCCACCTTCTCGGTTCCGTTCCTGATTCGCCCGCTGGGCGGGCTGTTCTTCGGTGCCCTGGGCGACAAGTTCGGCCGACAGAAAATCCTCGCCGCGACCATTGTGATCATGTCGCTCAGTACCTTCGCCATCGGCTTGATACCGTCCTACGCCTCTATCGGCATCTGGGCGCCGATCCTGCTGCTGCTGGCGAAAATGGCCCAGGGCTTCTCGGTGGGTGGTGAATACACCGGCGCCTCGATCTTCGTCGCCGAATACGCACCCGACCGCAAGCGCGGCTTCCTCGGCAGCTGGCTGGACTTTGGCTCGATCGCCGGCTTCGTCCTTGGCGCGGGCGTGGTGGTGCTGATTTCGACCTTCCTGGGCGAGGAAAAATTCCTTGAATGGGGCTGGCGTCTGCCGTTCTTCCTGGCCTTGCCGCTGGGCATCATCGGCCTCTACCTGCGCCATGCGCTGGAAGAGACCCCGGCGTTCCAGCAGCATGTCGAAAAACTTGAACAGGGTGACCGCGAAGGCCTGGCATCGGGGCCCAAGGTGTCGTTCAAGGAAGTCGCCACTAAACATTGGCGCAGCCTGGTGACGTGCATTGGCGTGGTGATCGCCACCAACGTCACGTACTACATGCTGCTCACCTACATGCCCAGCTACCTGTCGCACAACCTGCACTACAGCGAAGACCACGGTGTGCTGATCATCATCGCGATCATGGTCGGCATGCTGTTCGTGCAGCCGATCATCGGCCTGCTCAGCGACAAGTGGGGCCGCCGCCCGTTCATCATCGTCGGCAGTGTCGGTCTGTTCGCCCTGGCCATCCCGGCCTTCATGCTGATCAACAGCGGTGTGCTCGGGGTGATCTTCGCCGGCTTGCTGATCATCGCCGTGTTGCTCAACTTCTTCATCGGCGTGATGGCTTCGACCCTCCCAGCGATGTTCCCCACCCACATTCGTTACAGCGCCCTGGCCAGCGCCTTCAACATTTCGGTGCTGATCGCCGGTCTGACCCCAACCCTGGCTGCCTGGCTGGTAGAGAGCACCGGCGACCTCTACATGCCGGCCTACTACCTGATGGTGGTTGCCGCCATCGGCCTGATTACCGGCCTGACCATGAAAGAAACCGCCAACAAGCCACTGCGTGGCGCCGCCCCGGCGGCATCGGATATCGATGAAGCGCGTGAGCTGCTGCAGGAGCACCACGACAACATCGAGCAGAAGATCGAAGACATCGACGAACAGATTGCCGAGCTTGAGGCCAAGCGCAAGTCGCTGGTGCAGCAACACCCGCGCATCGAGTAAGGTACAAGGCCAGTTCTCCCAGTAGATAAACTGTATGGCCGAAGGGTTTTCCGCGCTGCCGCCGCTCAATGGGCTACGTGTTTTCGAGGTGGTGGCGCGCCACCTCAATTTCCGCCTGGCAGCCGACGAACTTGGTGTAACTCAGGCCGCCGTGGCGCAGCAGATCCGCGGGCTTGAAGCGAACCTGGGGATCAAGCTGTTCGAGCGCTTGCCCAGGGGCCTGAGCCTGACAGGCGCCGGCCAGCGTTACAGTGTCGATATCCGCAGCGCCTTTGCCTTGATCGGCAGCGCCACCCAGGCGTTGCGCCCGGATGCGTCGCACCTGACGGTGAGTGTCACACCGACCTTCGCGGCAAAGTGGCTGATCCCCAGGTTGTCGTCTTTTGCGCAGCAGCACCCGGACATCGATCTGCAGGTGCTGGCCACCGACCGGCTTTGCCAGTTCCGTCCAGAGGGCGTGGATATTGCCGTACGTTACGGCGTGCCACCGTTCGGGCCGGCACTGCATACCGAGCTTTTTCTGGCCCAGCGCGTGGTAGCTGTCGCCAGCCCGGCGCTGCTCGAGCAACTGGGCAAGCCCGAGGATCTGGAGCAGTTACAGCGTTACCCGTTGCTGCATGATGCCCACAACTTCTGGCCGGACTTCATCGCCGAGGTATTCCACCGGCATTTGCCGCCGGGTGCGAAGAATGTGCGGTTCAACCAGACGTCACTGGCCATCGATGCAGCGATTGCCGGGCAGGGCCTTGCCCTGGCCAGCGAGTTTTTCGTCCACAGCGACCTGCGCGCCGGGCGCCTGGCCCTTGCCTTTGACCAAGTGTTGGACTTGCAACGGGCGTTTTACCTGGTGTGGCCGCGTAATGCCCACCAACCGCCGGCACTGGCAACGGTGCGGGCATGGCTGCTGGCGCAGGCGATGCTTTAATACAGTAGAAAATCTATCGTTTAGTCGAAGCTTTTCTGGCTCTCTGGCAACGCAGGCCTGGTGCTAGTCTGGGCCCATTACCCATGCACACCGCAGGGTTGACCCGGAGGCTTCATGTCCAACGAAAAAGTAGCAATCGTGATCGCCGGCGGCAGCGGTATGGGCGCCGCGGCAGCCAGGCGCCTGGCTGCCGACGGCTTCAAGATCGGTATCCTGTCGTCGTCTGGCAAAGGCGAGGCGTTGGCCGAGACGCTGGGCGGGATTGGCGTGACCGGCAGCAACCAGTGCAACGACGACATCAAGCGCCTGGTCGATGCCGTAGTCGCCAAATGGGGCCGTATCGATGTGCTGGTCAACAGTGCAGGCCACGGCCCGCGCGCGCCGATCCTTGAAATCAGCGATGCAGACTGGCACCAGGGCATGGAGACCTACCTGCTCAATGTCATCCGCCCGACGCGGCTGGTCACGCCAATCATGCAGCGCCAGCAGGGTGGGGTAGTGATCAACATTTCCACCGCCTGGGCCTTCGAGCCGAGTGAAATGTTCCCCACCTCGGCCGTATTCCGCGCGGGCCTGGCGGCGTTCAGCAAGATCTTCGCCGACACCTATGCTGCGGACAACATCCGCATCAACAACGTACTGCCGGGCTGGATCGACAGCCTGCCGGCCACAGACCAGCGTCGTGGCAGCGTGCCGCTCAAGCGCTATGGCAGCAGCGAGGAAATCGCCGCCACCGTGGCCTTCCTGGCCAGCGATGGCGCGGCGTACATCACCGGGCAGAACATCAGGGTCGATGGCGGTATTACCCGCAGCATCTGATCAGGCACGGGCCAGCGTGGCTTTGAGTGTGCGCTCCACCACATCGACCAGGACCATGGTCTGGTGGTCCACTTCGATGTTGATCAGTTCACCGGCCTGGTAGTTGGCGAAAGTGGTCTGGCGCAGGGTTTCCGGGATCAGGTTGATGGTGACCAAGGTGTCGTCCACGTCGGCGACGGTCAGGCTGCAGCCGTTGACCCCGAGAAACCCGCGTGGGAACACGTATCTGGCCCACTGCGGCGGCATGCGGAAGGTGATGAAGGCGCCGGTTTCCTTGATCGACAGCTCGACGATCTCGGCGGTGGTGGCGACGTGGCCGGCCATCAGGTGGCCGCCGACTTCGGCGTTCATTTTCGCCGAGCGCTCGATGTTCACGCCTTGGCCTGCCTTGAAGCAGCGCAGGTTGGTGCGCTCCAGGGTGGCAGTCATGGCGTCGAACTTCACGTGGGTGCCGTCAATTTCGGTGACCGACAGGCAGGTGCCCTCGACACTCACGCTGGCGCCGATCTTCAGGTCGTCGAGCAGTTCCGGGGTAAGGTCGATGGTGAACTCGTTGTGGCCCGGGTAGGTGGTCACAGCAAGCAGGGGGCGGACGGCCTGGACGATGCCGGTGTACATGGAATTTGCTCCTGGGCGCGGTAAATGATGCCCGGAAACTATGCCCCTGGAGCTTTAAAAGCAAGCCGGGCGGACCGTGAGCGCCGGCAACCCGGCGCCCACAGGTGTAGCTGATACAGCCTCAGACGTGCCCACTGCTGTTGACGATTCTCAAGCACAAGGCTTCATACGGGTCCAGGTTGATCATCAGCCGCCCATCCTCGGTCAGGTCGCCTTCGACCGTCTCGTTGATCATGTCCACCACCGTCCCGGGCGTGAAGCCGGTCAGCAGCAGCTCTTCAGCGATCACCTCCTGCCCGAAGTTCAGCGCACTGATCTGGATGCCACGCCCGGCCGGCAGCTCGTGCACCATCACCAGCAACCCCGGGCTGCTGACCTCGGGCACCAGTACCTGGCGGCTGCTGGCAATACCGTAGGCCTGGCGCACGGCGAGCAGTTTTTTAACTTTGCTGGCGAACGAATCGCTGCTTTCCAGCTGCTGGTCGAGGCTGCCGTACAGTGCGCGTGCGCGCGGCATGCCACGCACCGATGCCTCGGCCTGCGCATCGAGCCCGGCCAGGTCGTAGCCGCCACGGTGGATCCAGCGGGTATCGCCATCGGCCATCTTTTGCGCCACCGCCTCGGCCGGCAGCGGCAGGGCGCCGACCAGGTCCCAGCCCGACAGTGCGACCACACCGGGCTGCATGGCGTTGTACATCACCAGCAACAGGTGCACCTTCTGGATCAGCTCGACATCCGCCGGGCCAATCTGGTCCAGGTCACGGATGCCCAGCGCCGCCGTGATCAGGCTGGCGGTGGTGCAGGAGATGCCGTTGGTGACAAAGCGCAAGTTGTAAGGGGCGTGTTCGCCCGAGAGGCGTTCGTAGATTTCCTCGCGGATATGTTCGCGCAGGATGTTGCCGGGCAGGGTCTGGCCCCGGTACAGGTACATGTCATGGGCGTGCAGGGTCCAGAAGTGCACCAGCTCGACGGTGAGTTCGTCGTGGTTCTGCAGGGCGTGAATCAACGACGCCGGGTCGATGCCGAAGCCGTGCATTTCCTTGAGCATCAGGCGCAGGAACTCGGTATCGCCGGTCAGCAGCGCATGCTGGTAAGCCGGGCGGGTGATGAAGTCATAGGACAGGTCGGCGCCGCCCTTGGACATCTGCGCGATGTCGTCCAGGGTCAGGTTCAGCTCCTGGAAGCTGAACCCGCCGGCCTTGCGGATCATGCCACCGATCAGTTGGTTACCGACGATCGACAGCGGGTGGCTTTCTGACCAGGCGGTACCACTGGCGCAGGTCTCGACCCCGAGAAAACCGTTGGCATCCAGGCGTAGGCCGCGCGCGCCCAGGCAATCCAGCGCGTGCAGGGCGTCGCCGATGATCATTTGCTGGGCGGCAAAGCTTGGGTCCAGCCAGTTCAGCGACGGCTGGCCATCCTTGAAGTAGTGCAGGTAGACCCAGCGCCGCGTCTTGCCATCGACACCGGTGATCGGTGGCGTTGCGCTCCAGTCGGTCTCCTTCACGCCAGGCTCGAAGAAGATCACCCGTTGCAGCTGGCCGACGATGTAGTGGTGTGCCTTGAGTTCGTCGCACTGTGCGGGCAGCAGGTTGACCGAGTCGCGGCCAGGGGGCACGTCTGGCAGCAGCGGCCAGTCTTCCTCGCGGATCTCGACCATGTGGTACAGCCCTGGATAGGCGCCGTGGGCCAGCTCGGCCAGGCGGAAATCGGCGCCCTTGCCGGTGTGCGAGGGGATCAGGTCATCGATGGTCACGGCATTGTGCGCCGCCGCCATGCGGCTCATCTGCACCAGCTCTTGTTCACTGCCGTAGAGCGGGTCGATGTCGAAGCTGATGCGGTCGAAGTTGCCGTCCACGCTGGGGGTGAAATCGCGCCCGCTGACACCGCCGGACTGTTTGATGGGGCCGGTATGAATGCCCTGCACGCCAATTTCCGACAGGCGCTTCCACAAGGCTTCGTGGCCCAGCGCGCCGAGCACCGAGCAGCCTTCAGGCGCGATGATCGCGTCGGGGTAGACGGTGAGCCATACCGACGCAATGTCGGTGGCGCGGCGTGGCTGCGTTTCGGCGTAGGGGTTCATCCACAGGCGCGATTGCCCGGAATACAGTCGGGCCCGCTCCTGCGAGGCCTTGAGCATGGAACGCTCTTCGAGCCATTTGACGTATGACGGGTCTGGTTGAGTCATTTCGCGTCCTCTCTGCGTGGCGGCACCGGCCAAGTTATGACGACGACGGCGCCGGAACGTTCGGCTCAGGTCTCAAGGCCCTGGCCATTCAGCGCCGAGCCGACAACTGTTGCGGCGCCAGGAAAGCACCATGGAAGTAGTCGCGCAAGGCCTGCATCGCCGGGCTGAATGCCCGCTCGCGGTGCCAGGCCAGGCCCACGCTCATGGGCGTTACCGGGTCGCTGATGGTCACGGTCTCGATGCGCTTGCCTTCGAGCGACCAGGGCCGGTGCACCAGGTCCGACAGGATCGCCACGCCGCTGCCATTGGCGACCATGCTGCGCACCGCCTCGACCGAACTGGTGCGCACCCGCACGCTGGGCCGCTGGCCGGCCAGCTCCCAGTAACGCATGGCGCTCTGCTCGGCTTCGTCCACGGTCAGCAGGATGAACGGCTCACGCGCAACATCGGCCAGGCTGACCGTAGAGCGCTCGCACAATGGATGGTGGCTGGGCAGCCACAGCCGGCGCTCGGAGTTGAACAGGGTTTCGGACACGATATCCGGGTGGGTGAGGTTGGCGGTGAGCACCACCGCCATGTCGAAGCGGCCTTCCAGCAGGCCTTGCTCGATGGCGCTGCGCTCCTGCTCGTGTACCTGCAGGTTTACGTCCGGGTGCCAGTGTTCCAGGCGTTGCAAGTGGTGCGGCAGGAAATAGCCGATCACCGTGTAGCTCGCCGCCAGGCGCAGCAAGCCACTGGCGCGCACGTCCGGCAGCGGGCTGTTGAGTGCGTCATCGACACTGCGCAGGATCACATAGGCGCGGTTGAGAAAATGCCGGCCCGCATCGGTCAGGCTCATGCCTTGCGCCGAGCGCTGGAACAACAACACCCCGAGCATTGCCTCCAGTTCCTTGATCGCGGTAGTGACCGCTGATTGGGAAATGTTGAGGTGGATGGCGGCCTGGGAGATCTGGCCGATCTCGGCGGTGGCGACGAAGTAGCGAACCTGGCGCAAGGTCAGTGACACGGGAGACTCCTGGGTATCTGTTTTTCAGAAGACACCTTATCTGTTTATAGATCTTCCCAAGGGGGTTGTGGAGAATCTAACGTGACCTTCACACCGTCACAAGCACCGGGAGCGTAGGCATGCAGGCAGTAGACTTCAATTCTGACATGGGCGAGGGTTTCGGCCCGTGGACCATCGGCGACGGCGTCGACAACGAACTGATGGCCTTCATCAGTTCGGCCAACATCGCCACCGGCTTTCATGCCGGCGACCCTGGCACCATGCGTCGCACCGTCGAGCGGGCCAAGGCGCTGGGCGTGGCGGTAGGCGCTCACCCGGGGTTTCGTGACCTGGTCGGGTTCGGCCGCCGGCACATCAACGCGCCGGCCCAGGAACTGGTCGACGACATGCTCTACCAGTTGGGCGCGCTGCGTGAAATCGCCCGTGCGCAGGGCGTGAAACTGCAACACATCAAGCCCCATGGTGCCCTGTACATGCACCTGGCCCGTGATGAGGAAGCCGCCCGGTTGCTGGTGCAGAACCTGCAGGTGATCGAGCCGCAGCTGTTGCTGTACTGCATGCCTGGCTCGGTGATCTGCCGGGTTGCGCAGGCGCTCGGCCAGCCGGTGGTGCGTGAGTTCTATGCTGACCGCGAGTACGACCTGAGCGGCTCCATCGTGTTTACCCGCAATGTGCGTGGCCATGAGCCGCAGGCGGTCGCCGAGCGCGTGCTGCGGGCTTGCCGCGAGGGCGTGGTACGCACGGTCGAGGGCCAGGACCTGGCCATCGAATTCGACTCGATCTGCCTGCACAGTGATACTCCCGGCGCGCTCGACCTGGTCGAAGCCACACGCGCAGCGCTTGACGCCGCCGGCATCGAGGTGCGCACGCCCCGTTGAGGTTCAAGGCACCCGGTGCCCAGACACCGGTGCCGCTGCACTGCATTGTTTTTGCCTGCCTTACGATAAAGATTCCAAAAAAGGAGCAGACATGGCCGAGCCGCTTGCCAGTACCCCGATCCGCTACAGCTTTGGTGCCGACGAGCACCTGTTTGCCGAGGTCAGCGACAGCATGTCGCTCCAGGCCTTCTTCAAAGGCATGGCCGTCACCCGGGCGGTGGAGCGCCTGGCGCTGGAGGGCGTGCTGGACATTTGCCTGGCCAACGCCTCGTTCCAGATCCGCTTCGACCCCGACCGCATCGCCCCCGATGTGCTGCTTGCAGCGGTGCGCGGTGCAGAGGCCGAGGCGGTTGCCGAACGCGCGTTGCACACCCGGATCATCGAGATCCCGGTGCTGTACAACGACCCCTGGACCCATGAAACCCTCATGCGCTTTCGCGACCGCCACCAGGACCCGAACAGTACCGACCTCGAATACGCGGCGCGCATCAATGGCCTGACCGATGTCGATGCGTTCATCGCCGCGCACAGTGGCGCGCCTTGGTTCGTGTCGATGGTCGGCTTCGTCGCCGGCCTGCCGTTCATGTTCCAGATGGTCGAGCGCGAGCGCCAGTTGCAGGTGCCCAAGTACCTGCGCCCACGCACCGACACGCCAAAGCTGACCTTGGGCCACGGCGGTTGTTTCGGTTGCATCTATTCGGTGCGCGGGGCAGGGGGCTACCAGATGTTCGGCGTTACCCCGGCGCCGATCTACGACCCGCAGCAGGGCCTGAACTACCTGAAGGAGCACATGGTGTTCTTCCGCCCAGGGGACATCGTGCAGTTCAAACCCATCGACCGTCAGGCCTACGACCAGGCGGTGGCGGATGTCGAGGACGGCCGTTTCGACCTGCGCATTCGCCCGGTAGAGTTTTCCCTCGATGCTTTCCTGGCCGACCCGGTCGGCTATCCCAAGTCGTTGCAGGAGGTGCTGGCATGATCAAGGTACTCAAACCTGGCCTGGCAACCTCGGTGCAGGACCTGGGCCGGGAAGGCTATTACCACCTGGGTATCCCGCCCTCCGGTGCGCTTGATCAATATGCGTTGCGCGCCGCCAATCAGCTGGTCGGCAACCCGGCGGGTACTGCTGGCCTTGAATGTGCGCTGGTGGGGCCGGAGCTGGAGTTTCTGCAGGATGCCGTAGTGGCGGTGTGTGGCGCACAGATGCCGGTGCTGCTCGATGGCCGCGAACAGCGCCCTGACACTTCGTTTGCAGTCAGGGCAGGCCAGGTGCTGCGCTTCGCCTTCCCCACAGCCGGGGCACGTGCTTACCTTGCAGTTGCGGGCGGCATCGATGTGCCAGAAGTGCTGGGTAGCCGGTCCACTTACGCCCTGGGCGCGCTGGGCGGTTTTCACGGCCGTAAGCTGCTGGCAGGCGATGTATTGCCGGTCGGTGTACCCAGCGCCAAAGCCCGTGCAGGAGCCAGTTTGCCAATGGCGCTGCGCCAGGCACTGGGTGGGGAAGTGGTATTGCGCGTGGTGCCGGGGCTGTACTTCCACCGCCTGACTGATGCTGCGGCGAAAAGCTTTTTCACCGATGCCTGGACGGTGGGCTCAGAGGCCGACCGCATCGGCTACCGCTACAAGGGCGGCAACGCGCTGAGTTTCCAGCCGCGAGAGCAGCCATTCGGCGCAGGATCGGACCCGTCCAATATCGTCGACAGCTGCTACCCGATCGGTTCGATACAGGTGCCAGCCGGGCTGGAACCGATCATTTTGCACCGCGATGCGGTGTCTGGCGGTGGGTACGCCATGATCGGCACGGTGATCAGCGCCGACCTGGACCTGATCGGGCAGATGCAGCCGAACCAGCAGGCGCGGTTCTTGCCGGTGAGCATGGAGGATGCGCTTGAGGCGCGGCGGTCTTACAAGAAGAGGCTGGGGTATCTGAGCAAATTGTTCGGCTGATTCGTGGGGTGCCTGTACCGGCGTCTTCGCGGGTTGTGCTGCGAAGCGTCCGGTACAGGCTGGCAACCCGTCAGGTCAGAAGCTGTACTTGGCCGTCAGCATCATGTTGCGCGGCGCGCCCCAGGTGTCGCCGGCATAGTTGACCGAGTTGGCCACAGCCGAGTAGTACTTGCGATCGAACACGTTGTTGGCGTTGAGTTGCAGGTCGAGGTGCTTGTTGACCTGGTAGCCGGCCATCAGGTCGGTGACCGCGTACGACCCCTGGACCAGGCGGTACTCGCTGCCATCGGCAACGGTGAAGTCGTTGTAGATGCGGCTCTGCCAGGAGATGTTGCCACCGATGCGCAGCTTCTCAAGCGGGCCCTCGAAGCGGTAGGTGGTGGTCAGCTTGAACAGGTGCTCGGGGGTATCGGTGTCGAAGCGCTGGTTGACGTTGCCTGGGTTGGCGGCGTCCTTGAGGGTGTGGACGCGGGCATAAGTGTAGCCGGCACCGACCTGCCAGTTGCGGGTCAGCGCACCTTGCAGCTCCATGTCGATACCTTGGCTGCGTACCTCGCCAGAGGCGACGTAGCAGTTGGTCGGGTCGCTGCAGCCGGCCAGGTCGGTCTGCGAAACGCCACGGTTTTCCTGGTCGATACGGAACAGCGCCACGCTGGCATTGAGGGCGCCATCGAAGTACTCGCCCTTGACGCCGATTTCATAGTTCTTGCCCTCGACCGGCTTGAGCGGGCTGCCGGAAGCGTCCTTGTACTCCTGCGGGTTGAAGATGTCGCTGTAGCTGACATACACCGAGTGATGATCGTCCAGGTCGTAGATCAGGCCCGCGTAGCGAGTGACGTTGCGCGTGACTTTGTAATCGGCGCTGGCACTTTCCTTGTTGTCATAGTCATACCAGTCCAGGCGGCCGCCCAGGATCAGCTTCAGCGGATCGGCCAGGCTCAGCCGGGTGGTCATGTACACGCCTTCCTGGGTGGTGACTTCGCGTACGTTGTTGGTGTGCACGAAGTTCGGCTTGCCGCCATCGATCGGCCAGTTGGTGTCGTACGGGCTGTAGTTGCGTGTGTCCATGTCGTAGATGCGCTTGCTGGCGCCCACCACCAGCTCGTGGGTGCGGCCAAACGCTTCGAACGGGCCGCTGACGAAGCCGTCAAGGCCGGCCTGGTTTTCCTGGTGCTTGGACTGGTAAGCGGTGCGGGACAACGGCTTATTGAGCCCGGCCCAGCGCGACTGGTAGGAGCCGGTGAAGGTGCCGTCTTGCTGGGAATAGTTGGCGTTGACCTGAAGTTTCCAGTCATTGGCCAGGCGCTGCTGCACTTCGGCGAATACGGTGTTGATCTCCTGATCCTTGTTTTCCCAGTCACTGCCTGGGTTGTAGGAACGCGAGAAGTCCATGTGGTGGCCGTTCAGGGCGGTTGGCATGGCGCCCCAGAAGTTGTTGGTCTGGTCTTTCTGGTGAGAGAAGCCGAGGGTCAGTGTGGTGTCTTCGGACAGGTCCGCCTCGGTGATTGCATAGAACAGGCCGTGGTCTTGTTCGACGTCATCGATGTAGCTGTTGGCCCCCCGGTATGACGTCACCACGCGGCCGCGCAGTGTGCCACTGTCGTTGAGCGGGCTGGAGGCATCGATTTCGCCGCGGTAGTCGTCCCAGCTGCCAGCGGCGCCGGTCAGGGTGACCTTCTGTTCGGCCAGCGGACGCTTGCGTACCAGGTTGATGGCCGCCGAAGGGTTGCCGGAGCCGGTGATCAGGCCGGTCGCGCCGCGGACGATCTCGACGCGGTCGAACATGGCCAGGTTAGGCTGGGCGCCTACGGTATACGGCTTGTAACCGCTCGGAATGCCGTCGTACATCAGGTTGTCGATGTCAAAGCCACGCGAGATGTAGTTTTGCCGACCTGGACCGCCGGAATAGTCAAGGAACAGCCCTGGCGTGGCCTTGACCACGTCGTTGATGCTGGTCATCGCCTGGTCGTCCATGCGCTGACGGGTAATCACGGTCACCGCCTGCGGTGTTTCACGCAGGCTCAATGGCAGCTTGGTGGCGGTGGCCATGGAACCTGTGGTGTAGGACTGCGAACCCTCGGTGGTGCTGCCCAGCCGATCGGAGCTGATCTCGGTGGCGCCCAACACCAGCGTGGTGGGCTGGTCGTCTTCGGCCAAGGCCGGTGTGACGATGGCCATGCACACGGCCATGGCGAGCAGGTTGCGGGCAGGGAGATGGCGCGAGGGCGCGAGTGGCGACGGCATTGGGGGTGGGTTCCTGTACATTGTTAAACGTTATTGAAAGTGTGTATGAGAACGATTAACAATAAGTTTGTCAGGATTTGCCTGCCCTTGAAAGATTGGGATGCAGGAATTTTTACCTTTTTTTCACATTTGTGGCGGTGGCCGGGCGGCTTCGTGCAGAGGGGATCAGGGTTCAGTGCGGTTTATCGTCTTGCCCTGCTGCACAGCCACTTCCGCAGCCTGGCCATCACGTTGCTTGCCTTGGCGCGCCAACCCTTCCAGTTGCGGGATCAGCATGCCTTCGGGCAAATGTCGCCAGAAACGCCCCGGCATGTGCAGGCGCAAGGCATCCGGGTTGAGGCGGGCGGGGTTGAAGGTATGGCGGTAGTAGGTCCGCCACAGCTCGGCACCCGGGTCATCGGCATTGCGCGCCCACTGCCGCCAGGCGTCCGGGCAGTGCCGCTGGTAATCGAAACCCTGGCCGTCGAAGCGAATACCGTCCTGCGGTGTGGCGATCAACCAGCGCTGGCGCCCCAGGCGGTCGGCGAAGTGCGCGCTGGCACTGGGCAGAATGTCATGGGCCGGCTCGTGATAGGCCACCAGGTCCAATTGCAGCTGCTCGGCAAGTGCTGGCGGCAAGGGTACGAAACGCACGAATGCATGCAGGTGATGTGCTTCACGGCTGACCTGCTTGATACGCCGGTGCAGTTCACTGCCCAGGCGGTCGCCCGCAAGCATTGCCGTGCGGTCACCGTGGGCCACGCGCCAGAGCACTTCGTACAGCAGGTTCCAGCGTTGCTCGCCCCGGTAGCGCGATGCCTGTTCCAAAAGGCTCAACAGCGCTGCCGGTACCTTGGCGCGGAACGGGCCGGGCCCGTCTGGCAGGGGGGCAGGCACCGCCAGCAGGTCGTCGATCGGCCCTTGCGACCAGGTCACTTGCGCCGGGTCGATGCCGTGCCCGAGCAGCGTGCGGGCCTGGTCGCGCCAGGTGCTGAAGTGCTCGTCACAGTCGAGCGCGATCACCCCCACAACCCCATCTGCACCGGCGCCTGTGGTTCACGCAGGCGCTCGCGCAGCAGGCCGCTGCGCAGCTCCGCCTGGCCTGGGCGGTAGTCGCTGGTGATGATGAATGGCCGGGCCTTGTCGAGCACGCAGCGCAGCTGGATCAGGTCGTCGTAGCGCACGCGCCGTTCACGGCGCAGCGCCACCAGCCGCTGCACACTGCGCAGGCCGATGCCGGGGATGCGTGCCAACAGTGCGGGCTCGGCACGGTTCACATCCAGCGGAAACACCTCACGGTTGGCCAGCGCCCAGGCAAGCTTGGGGTCTATGTCCAGCGCCAGGTTACCCTCCTGGCCAAGCAACTCACCCGCTTTGTAGCCATAGCCGCGCAACAGGAAGTCTGCCTGGTACAGGCGGTGCTCGCGCAGCAGCGGTGGGGCTGCCAGCGGCACGCTGCCGGGGCTGTCGGGTATCGGGCTGAAGGCTGAGTAATACACGCGCTTGAGGCCGTAACCCTGGTACAGCGACTCGGCGTTGCGCAGCAGTGTGCTGTCGTCAGTGGCGTCGGCGCCGACGATGACCTGGGTGCTTTGCCCGGCCGGGGTGAAACGCGGTGCCTTCGGTTCGCCCGCCACGGCTTGCTGCCCCTGGTGGATCACGCCCATGGCCTGGCGAATGGTGTGAGCGTGTTTTTCCGGTGCCAGGCGCTTGAGGCTGGCATCGGTGGGCAGTTCGATATTGACGCTGAGGCGGTCGGCCAGGCGCCCGGCTTCCTCGATCAGCAGTGGGTCGGCGTCGGGGATGGTCTTGAGGTGGATGTAACCCCGGAAGTTGTGCTCCTCACGCAGCAGGCGCGCCACGCGGATCAACTGTTCCATGGTGTAGTCGGCCGAGCGGATGATGCCGGAGCTCAGGAACAGGCCGCTGATGCAGTTGCGCCGGTAGAAATCCAGGGTCAGACGCACCACCTCCTCGGGCGTGAAACGTGCCCGCGGCACGTTGCTGGAGCGGCGATTGACGCAGTATTGGCAGTCGTACAGGCAGAAGTTGGTCAACAGCACCTTGAGCAGCGAAACGCAGCGCCCGTCCGGTGTATAGCTGTGGCAGATGCCCATGCCATTGGTGGCGCCCAGGCCCTCGCTGCCGCGCGAGCTGCGTTTGGGCGCGCCACTGCTGGCACAGGACGCGTCGTACTTGGCGGCATCGGCGAGGATGCCAAGCTTGGCAATGAGCTGCATGGGGGTGTCTCGTGATACTGAATATTCATACAGTATTTTGAGAATGGACTGAATGCAAGTGGCGCAGCAGCCCTATCAAACGTTCCGACCCGCTCAGTCAGGACATCTAAACTTACAAACAGCCCGCTGCGGTTTCCATAACGGCGGGCTCTCACACCTTAATCCGACCACCGCGACCCCGGATCAGACATCCCTCGCTGACGGTGGCCTTCTTGCAGAGGAGGGCAGGTCATGGACGAGGCAAAGCTTCAGGATTTCATGGGCAAGCTGGTGGGAGACATGGGCGCTGCGGCGACCCTGGCCAATGTGATACTCGGCGACGAACTGGGGTTGTACCGGGCCATGGCTGATAGTCAGCCGGTCACCCCCGAGGTGCTGGCGGCCCGGACCGGCTGCCACCCACGGCTGGTGCGCGAATGGCTCAACGCCCAGGCCGCGTCCGGCTATATGGTCCATGACCAGGGCAGTTTCGTGCTGCCCGAGGAACAGGCCATGGCACTGGCGCTGGAGGACTCACCGGCCTATATGGCGGGTGGCGCGGCGGTGGTGGCCGCGCTGTTCCACGACAAGGACAAGCTGGTGGCTGCCATGCGCGGTGATGGCGGGCTGGCCTGGGGCGACCATCACCCCTGCATGTTCAGCGGTACCGAGCGTTTCTTCCGGCCCGGCTATCGCACCTTCCTGGTGGCCGACTGGCTGCCGGCGCTTGACGGAGTGGTGGCCAAGCTGCAGGCCGGCGCCAAGGTCGCGGATGTCGGTTGCGGGCATGGCGCTTCGACGCTGGTCATGGCTCAGGCGTTTCCGGCATCGACCTTCATCGGCTATGACTACCATGCGCCGTCCATCAGCACGGCCCGCGAACGCGCCAGTGAGGCCAGCTTGACCCAGCGGGTGAGTTTCCAACAGGCGTCGGCCAAGGATTACCCGGGCAGCGATCATGATCTGGTGTGCTTCTTCGATTGCCTACACGACATGGGCGACCCCGTTGGCGCTGCACGGCATGCCTACCAGGCGTTGAAGCCCGGCGGCACGGTGATGCTGGTGGAACCCTATGCCGAGGACACGCTGGACGGCAACCTGACGCCGGTCGGTCGCCTGTTCTATGCCGCGTCGACGTTCATCTGTACACCGAATTCGTTGTCCCAGGAGGTTGGGCTGGGGCTGGGTGCACAGGCCGGGGAGGCGCGCTTGCGGGCGGTGTTCGAGGAGGCGGGGTTCACGCAGTTCCGGCGGGCGACACAGACACCGTTCAACCTGATACTGGAAGCCAGGAAGTAGGCGTAGATCAATGCTGGCCTCATCGCCGGCAAGCCGGCTCCCACTGGCTAACCACTGCTCTGAAGGCCAGTGGTGTTCCTGTGTGCCGGCTTGCCGGCGATGAGGCCGGTGCAGACAAAAAGAAGGGGCGCCCTGTTGGCGCCCCTTCTCTTGCTGCTTAGGCTTCAGCGTCCCAAGGACGATCGCCTTTTTCATCTTTCACGCGGGTCGGCAGGCCCATGACGTCCAGCGCCTTGAGGAACGGCTCGGCTGGCAGCTCCTCGACGTTGACCATGCGCTTGGCATCCCACTCGCCACGGGCAACCAGCAGGGCTGCAGCCACTGGCGGTACACCGGCGGTGTAGGAGATACCCTGGCTGTCAGTCTCGGCGTAGGCCTCTTCATGGTCGGCCACGTTGTAGATGAACACTTCACGCGGCTGACCATCCTTGGTGCCCTTGACCAGGTCACCGATGCAGGTCTTGCCGGTGTAGCCCGGGGCCAGCGAAGCCGGGTCAGGCAGCACGGCCTTGACCACTTTCAGCGGCACCACTTCCAAGCCTTCAGCGGTCTTGACCGGTTGCTCGGAAAGCAGGCCAAGGTTCTTCAGCACGGTGAACACATTGATGTAGTGCTCGCCGAAGCTCATCCAGAAGCGCACGTTCGGCACGTTCAGGTTCTTCGAGATCGAGTGGACCTCGTCGTGACCGGTCAGGTACAGGTTCTGCGAACCCACGACCGGCAGGTCGTCGGTACGCTTGACCTCGAACATGGTGTTGCTGGTCCACTGGCTGTTCTGCCAGCTCCATACTTGCCCGGTGAACTCGCGGAAGTTGATTTCCGGGTCGAAGTTGGTGGCGAAGTACTTGCCGTGGGACCCGGCATTGACGTCGAGAATATCGATCGAATCAATGCTGTCGAAATACTGTTGCTGCGCCAGTTTTGCGTAGCTGTTCACCACACCCGGGTCGAAACCGACGCCGAGAATGGCGGTGATGTTCTTCTCTTGGCATTCTTCGAGGTGTTTCCACTCGTAGTTGCCGTACCAGGGCGGCGTCTCGCAGATCTTGCCCGGTTCTTCGTGGATCGCGGTGTCCAGGTAGGCGACACCGGTATCGATGCAGGCACGCAGCACCGACATGTTGAGGAAGGCGGAGCCCACGTTGATCACGATCTGCGATTCGGTCTCGCGGATCAGTGCCTTGGTTGCCTCGACATCGAGGGCGTTGAGCGAGAAGGCCTGGATGTCGGCGGGTACCTTGAGGCTACCCTTGGCCTTGACGCTGTCGATGATGGCCTGGCATTTGGAGATGTTCCGCGACGCAATGGCAATACGACCGAGTTCGTCGTTATGCTGCGCGCACTTGTGGGCCACCACCTTGGCGACACCTCCTGCACCAATGATAAGAACGTTCTTCTTCAATTTATCCCTTGCTCCTTACTTGATAGCCGGTCTTACGACAGGCTGGAAACGTAGTCTTCGAAACCGAACTCGCGCACCACTTCGACGCTGCCGTCGAGCTGCTTGACCGCGATGGATGGCATCTTCAAACCGTTGAACCAGTTTTTCTTGACCATGGTGTAACCCGCCGTGTCGATGAACGACAGGCGATCGCCGATGGCCAGCGGACGATCGAATTGGTACTCGCCGAAGATGTCGCCGGCCAGGCACGATTTGCCGCAGACCATGTAGGTGTGCTCGCCATCGTTGGGGGCCATCTTGGCGTTCAGCCGGTAGATCAGCAGGTCGAGCAGGTGTGCTTCGATCGAGCTGTCGACCACCGCCAGGTGTTTGCCGTTGTACAGGGTGTCGAGCACGGTCACTTCCAGCGAGGCGCTGTTGGTGATGGCCGCTTCGCCCGGCTCCAGGTAGACCTGCACGCCATACGTCTGCGAGAAGGCTTTCAGGCGCGCGCAGAACGCATCGACGGCATAGTCTTCACCGGTGAAGTGAATGCCGCCACCCAGGCTGACCCACTCGACCTTGTGCAGCAGGTGGCCGAAGCGCTCTTCGATGTGCGTCAGCATCTTGTCGAACAGGCCGAAGTCACCGTTCTCGCAGTTGTTGTGGAACATGAAGCCGGAAATCTGCGAGATGACCTTCTCGATCTTCTCCGGGTCCCACTCACCGAGGCGGCTGAACGGGCGGGCCGGGTCGGCCAGCAGGTAGTCGGAGCTGCTGACCTGCGGGTTGACGCGCAGGCCGCGGACCTTGCCTTCGGACTGCTCGGCGAAGCGCTGCAGCTGGCCGATCGAGTTGAAGATGATCTTGTCGCAGTTCTCGAGCATTTCCTCGACCTCGTCGTCGGCCCAGGCCACGCTGTAGGCGTGGGTCTCGCCGGCGAACTTCTGGCGGCCGAGCTTGAGCTCGTACAGCGACGAGGACGTGGTGCCGTCCATGTACTGCTGCATCAGGTCGAAGACCGACCAGGTGGCGAAGCACTTGAGGGCAAGCAGAGCCTTGGCACCGGAGTGTTCGCGCACGTAGGCGATCTTCTCCATGTTGCTCAGCAGCTTGGTTTTATCGATGAGGTAATACGGCGTCTTGATCATTTAAAGGCCCCCGGCCAGGCCGGCCAAAAAAAGGACACGCATTGTGCCTTCACTTGCTGCATACCGAAAGGGCGAGATATGCATTTCGTCGAGGTCGTTGCCGACAGGCCGGAATTTTTCCGATTGCGGCGAGCTCATTGGAACAGGCCAGTATGACCATCCTAATCACCGGCTGCGCATTTGAAGGAGAATCCGATGAGTAGCTGCAACGCAGCAGACCCGCACAGGAGCCATGAATGAAAACTGGCGTCATCTCCGACACCCACGGCTTGCTGCGGCCCGAGGCGCTTGATGCGCTGGCCGGTTGCGAACTGATCGTGCATGCCGGTGATATCGGCAAGCCTGAAATCATTGAGGCACTCCAGGCGTTGGCGCCCGTGCAGGTGGTGCGCGGCAACAACGACCTGACGCTGCCCTGGGCAGCTCGATTGGCCGATCAGCGATACTTCGACATGCAGGGGTGGCAGACACTGCTGGTGCACGACATTGCCGATGTACCGGCCGAACTGGATGAGGCGGTGCGCGTGGTGATCACTGGGCATTCGCACAAGCCATTGATCGACTGGCGGCAAGGGCGCTTGTACCTGAACCCCGGGAGTGCCGGGCCGCGGCGGTTCAAGTTGCCGGTCACGGTGGCGGTCATTGACATCGAGGGCGAGCACCTGGCGCCGCGCATCATTCAATTGCTTGGGTGATGCTCTGCCCTGATCGCTAGCCTGCCGGCGATCAGGGCCGTGAAGGCAACCTCAGGCGACCTGCTTCAACCAGTCCTGAATCTGTTTCAGCGTGGCCGTAGCCCCCCCACAAACGACCACCAGCACATTCTGGTAACCGTCCAGCTTCGCGGCCTCATAAGCCAACGCCAATGCCGCCCCGCAGGCAGGCTCCACCAGCACCCGATGGTCCGCCAGAAACCGTTCGCATGCTTCAAGCGCCGCGCGATCACTGACCAGAACGCTGTGCACCGGGTGCTCCTGCACGCACGCCAGGGCCTGGTCGGCAACACGCTTGGCGCCCAGCGAGGTCGCCACCGATGTGAGGCGCTCCAGCTCTACCGGGTGACCTGCCTGTACCGCCGCGTGCAGCGAGGCCGCCCCGTCGGTTTCCACCGCCAGCACAGGGACATCGTTCCAGCCGTTGCGCCTGAGCCCTTCGACCACGCCACTGAGCAGGCCGCCGCCGCCCACCGACAGCACCACCGCATCGGGCTTGTACCCGGTTGCCGCAACTTCATCCACCAGGCTGGCATGCCCGGCCCACAGCAGCGGGTCATCGAAGGGGTGAATGAAGGCATCGTCCGGCCCGACCAGGGTTTGCGCCAACGCGTTGGCCTCCTGCCACGAGCTGCCATGCACCACCACCTTGGCACCCTCCTGGTGCAACAGTTCCTTGGCGCGTTCGGTGGTGGTCTCAGGCACTACCACCGTGACCGGCACACCCAGCTGGCGCCCGGCGTAGGCTACCGCCAGGCCGGCATTGCCACCGGACGAGGACACGAAGTGGCGGGCGCCCCGGGCATGGTGCACTTCGCAGGCATGGCCCACCCCGCGCAGCTTGAACGAGCCACAGGGCTGAAGCGCGTCGAGCTTCAGCCAGATCGAGCGGCCAGCGGCCAGTGACAGCGGGCGGGATTCGATCAGAGGGGTGTGGATATGCAGGGTCATCGCGTAGCTCCATGCTTCGGGTAGGGGTCAATGGTAACGCGGGATGCCAGGTGTATGTCGTTGAATTCGTGGTGATTGCACCCTGCCTGTCAGCAAGCCTCGGCCACAGCGCTATTGCTGACGCTGCGCCCCAGCACCAGCACCGTGACGAACCCGCAGCCCACCAGCGCCGTGGCCAGACTCAGCAGCACCGAGCTGCCCAACTGGTCGACGATCTGCCCGCCGAAGAACGAGCCCAGCGCGATGATCACCTGGAACATGGCGACGAACAGTGGCATGCCGCGTTCGACATCCTTGGGTGCAACGACAAACATCCAGATGCTGGCACAGGCCGGGAAGGCGCCGAAGGCGAAGCCCCAGAGCGCGATCAGCATCGCCGCGCCAGTCATGCCAGTGGCGAAGTGGGGGAACAGGGCGGTGCTGATGCCGATCATCAACGCGACCAGCAACAGGGTGTGACGCACGCTTTGGTTGGCGGCGAAACCGGCAAAGATATTGCCCATCACCCCGGCCACGCCAAACAGCAGCAACAGCGAACCGATGGTCGGCCCATCGAAACCGGAATTCTGTTTGAAGAAGGGCGCGACGTAGGTGTACGCGGCAAAATGCGCCAGGCCGATCAGCAATACCGCAATCAGGCCCACCCGGGCTTGTGGGTTGATGAACAGCGCCGGCAGGTCACTGATGCGGATGGCCTTGTCCGGGTTGAGCCGCGGCAGCAGCAGGATCTGCGCCAGCAGCACCGGTACGCCTACCAGGGCGGTGACCAGAAAAGTCATGCGCCAGCCCAGCAGGCCACTGAGCCAGGTGCCTACCGGCACGCCCAGCACAGTGGCCAGGGTCACACCGACCATGATGATCGAGGTGGCCTGGGCAACGCCCACCCCCTTGGGTGCCAGGCGGCCGCTCAGGGCAATGGCGGTAGCCCAGAAACCGCCGATGCTGATGCCCAGCAAAACGCGGCCGAACAGCAGCAGGTTGAAGTCGCTGGCGTAGGCCACCACCGCATTGGCAATGATCATGATCAGCGTCAGGCCGATCAGCAGATAGCGCCGGTCCAGTGCACCGATGCCCACCGACAGCAAGGGCGCGGCGAGGGCGGCCATGATGCCGGGCAGGGTGACCATCAGGCCGGCGTGGCCTGCACTTATGCCCAGGTCACTGGCGACATCGTTCAATACGCCTACCGGCAGAAACTCGCTGGTTACCAAAGCGAAGGCACCCACGGCGACCGAGAGTATCGCCAGCCACTGCTGTTTGACGCTTTGCTGACTGTGTTCGGGGAGGCCACTTGGGGCCGGGCTGGTATTTGACATGGTGCGGGGTTCCAGAAGGGGAGTGTCGCCTTGAGCAGGCGCGTGGAGCGGGGAGAATTCGGGGAGGAGTATACGGGGCCTGTCTGCCAGGCCGACAGGCGGGTCTTTCGATAGTGATCATCAGTGCGATTGATAAGGCGCCCATGCAGGCGCCTTTCTGATTGCTTGTGTGCTGCACCCTCACGTCATCGGGTGTTGACGCCACCCTTTGCAAAACGTGGAGCCAGGCGAGCTGCCGCCGCTTCGAACGCGTGCTTCATCTGTTCGACGACTTCATCGCTGTGCTCGAACGACAGGTAGATACGGCCATACGGCGAGGGCATCACCAGCACGCCCTCGGCACGTAGCGCCAGGTGCAGCGCCTGGCTGAACGCGGCGTCGGCGAACGCGGCGGCTTCTTCATAATCGGAGGGCGCGCGTTCGCATGGCCAGATGGCGAACACGTTGCCGTAGCCACTGGTGCTGATGGTGATGCCCTGGGCCTTGAAGATCGCCTGCACGGCGTGGCGCAGCTTCTCGCCACGCTCGATCAGTTGTGGGTAAGCGGCGCTGTCCAGTGTTGCCAGCGTGGCGAGCACCGCTGCGCAGGCCATCGGGTTGCCGCTGAAGGTTCCGCCGCGCAGCACCTTGCCCTCTTCGAAGCCCGCCAGAATGTGCGGTTTGCCGACGATGGCCGATACCGGCACGCCGTTGCCGATGGCTTTGCCGACGCTGGCGATGTCCGGGTCAAGGCCTGCCTGCAAGCTGGCCAGGCCGGCATGCAGGCGAAAGCCCATCAGCACTTCGTCGCTGATCACCAGTGCGCCATGGCGATGAGCCACGGCCTGCACATGCTGCAGGTAACCTGGCGCCGGCATGATGCAGCCGGCATTGGCGAGCATCGGCTCCAGCAGCACGGCAGCGATGTCCTGGTCCTGCGCGAACAACCGCTCCACATCGTCGAAGTCGTTGAAACGCAGCAGTGTGGTACGGCCTGTCGAGGGGCGCTCGCCATTTGCGAACGCGGCTTCGGGCGAGCCGACGTTGCCGAAACTGACATCGTCGAACCAGCCGTCGAAACCGGCTGCCATCTTGGCGATTCGCCCGCGCCCGGTGTAAGCGCGGGCAGCGCGGCAGGCCAGGTGCACGGCCTCGCTGCCGGAGTTGGTGAAGATCACGCGGCTGAGTGCGCCGGTGTGCGCTGCCAGCGCACTGGCAGCAGCATGTTCGCGCACGTGGGCCCAAGAGGGCGATGCGGAGTCGCCCAGGGCCTGGGCCACCTGCGCATTGACGCTGTCATCGGCATGGCCGAGCAGTACGGCGCCGAAGCCCAGTGCGGTATCGATGTAGCGCTGGCCCTGGTCATCCCACAGGTACGGGCCTTTGCCGTTGCGGATGAACAGGGCCTGACCGTCGAGTGCCGGCAGGATACGGGCGGCGCTGGAAACATCGCCTACGAGATTGCGCATGAGTACCTCTGTGTAATGGTGCGCAGCAGGGCTGACGGCGGGTCAGGTTCTGCTGGCAGGATTTCGTCCCCTCAGCGGGTGTTCCACGGGCTGCTGGCGAGCTTCTGTTCGAGAAAGTCGCGGAACACGCGGATTCGCGGGCTGAGGTGTTTGCGATTGGTGTAGATCATGTAGAGCGGTTCGACGCTGTCCTGGGCGTATGCCTGCAGCAGAGGGACCAGGCGGCCCTCCTGGATGTCCTGGCCAATATGAAACTCCGCCAGGCGCACGATGCCGGCGCCGCCCAGCGCCAGGTCGCGCAGCAGGTCGCCCTGGGCGAACGTGGCCTTGGGAACCACCGGTACGGTGATGGCCTGGCCATCGACCACGAACCCCCAGGTGTTCCACACGCTGCTGAAACCAAAGGAAAAACAAGTGTGCTGCAACAGCTGCCCAGGGTGTGCAGGTGTGCCGTGCGCGGCCAGGTAGGCGGGCGATGCACAGAGGATCCAACGGCTCTGGCCGATCTTGCGGGCGATGCGCGAGGAGTCGGGCAGCACGCCACTGTGGATCGCCACGTCCAGCCCTTGGTCGAACTGGTCGCTGAACTGCGCGCCAACCTGGATATCCACGGTCAGCCCCGGGTAGGCGGCAAGGAACTCCGGCAGCCAGGGGATGATCTGGTGCTTGGCGAAGGTGGTCATGGTGTGGACCCGCAACGTGCCACTGACGCGGGTGGGAAAGGCTTCGGCCAGCGAGTCGGCTTCGGCCATGGCATTGCTGACTGCCCGGGCGCTGACCAGGTAGGCGGCACCTTCCTCGGTCAGCGTCAGGCTGCGGGTGCCACGCTGAAACAGGCGCACCTGCAGGCGGTCTTCCAGGCGCGAGATCAGCTTGCTGATGGCCGACGGGGTCATGCCGCAAGCACGCGCCGCAGCAGAAAAGTTGCCGTGTTCGGCAGCGCCGAGGAAGGCCAGCAGTTGTGAGTAGTTGTCCATGTTCTGCCTCCGGTGATCAGCAGAATGCTGGCAGCGCCGCGTCGGGGTGGCAACCCGCGTGCATCGGGATACGCGGGTCGGGTGGCGTGGTGGCCGTTCAGCGAATGAACTGCTCGATGTAATCGTCCGGCAGGCCGAGCGCCTTGTAGTGGGCGCGGGCGGCCTCAAGCTTGGTGAACACGTCCTCGTACCCCACGGCGACCCCTTGTGGGTCGACATAGGTGTAACCGCCTTGCACGTGGAACCAGGTGATCATCTCTTCGACGTCCTGCGGCACGAACAGGGTGTGCGTTTCGCCTGGTGGCTCGAAGGCGAACGAGCCTTCCTCGGCGACCCAGTCGTGCTCCAGGTAGTACCAGCGGCCCTTGAGCACCAGTGCGTGCACGCCGCCGGTGTGGCGGTGACGCGACAGCACACCGCTCTGGCGCACCCGCAGCAGGTTGATGTAATAGCCGCCAGAGACGCTCAGCAGCAAGGGCTTGAACGATACCGAAGCGGTCACCGGGACCCACAGTTGGTCGTCTTCGAGCCACTTGCCGAGTACACCGGGGTGGACCATGTCGGGGGACATGAACGGTACTTGCGGCAGTTGATAGGGGATGGCCAGTTCGTCGGGTTTGGGGGCAATGCTCATGAGGGCTTCCACAGTTGAGTTTCTTGAATCCCCGGCCCGTTCAGGGCCGGGGTTGCAGGCAGCTTAGGGATGCGCTGCAGGGCGAAAAAGGGCTTGCTCGGCACAGCTGCTGTGACGCGGGGTCACGGCTGGCAGGCCTCGAACTGCAAGGCGCTGCGCTGGGCCGACAGCGCCGGCTGGCGCTTTTGCAGGTAGACGCCGATGGCCACCAGCACGGCCGTCAGCCCCAGGGTGCTGAGCAACTCGGCCCGCTGGCCGGGGAACGCCGCCATGATGGCGAACACGCTGACGATCAAGGCGATGGTGAACAGGGTCAGCCAAGGGAACAGCCACATGCGCACCGCCAGTGGCCTGCCCAGGGCAACCAGCTTGCGGCGCATGCACAGTTGGGTGATGGCGATCACCAGGTACATCAGCAGGGCCAGTGCACCGCTGGTGGCCAGCAGGAACTGGAACACCTGGGCCGGCAGCAGATAGTTGGCGGCCAGCGCCGCCAGTGCGGCCGCCGAGGTCAGGGCCACAGCCAGTAGCGGCACGCCCTGGGCGGTGGTGCGGGAAACAGCGTCGGGCGCATCGCCGCGGCGCGCCAGTGAATAGACCATTCGCGACGCCGTGTAGATGGCCGAGTTCAGGCAGCTGGTGACGGAAACCAGCACCACGATGCTCATGATGCCCGGCGCCCAAGGGATGTTCATCGCGTTCAGCACCGCCTGGTACGAGCCCTGGGCCAGGCCCGGGGCGTTCCACGGGATCAGGCACACCACCACGAACATCGAGCCGAGGTAGAACAGGCCCAGGCGCCACACCACGGCCCGGATGGCCTTTTTGATGTTGGCTTTGGGGTCGGGTGATTCGGCGGCGGCGATGGTCACCACCTCGCTGCCCTGGAAGCTGAACATCGCGGTCAGCAGCGCAGCGACGATGGCCACGTTGCCGTTGGGGGCGAAGCCGCCGTTGGCGTACAGGTTGCTGATGCCGCTGGTGGCCGAGCCGGGCATCAGGCCCAGGATCGCCAGCACGCCGAGCCCGATGAAGCTGACGATCGACACTACCTTGAACAACGACAGCCAGTACTCCAGCGTACCGAACGAACCGACACTGAGGCTGTTGCACAAGACCAGTACCAAGGTCATGGCAAAGGCGGTGAGCCAGTGCGGCAAGCCCAGCCAGTCACCCAGGATGTTGCCGGCAACGATGGCCTCGATGGCGATCACCAGCACGTAGAACCACCAGTACAGCCAGCCAATCGAAAACCCGGCCCAGCGCCCGATGGCCTGGTCGGCGTAGGAGGAAAACGAGCCGGTGTCTGGCCGCGCCGTGGCCATCTCGCCGAGCATCTGCATGACCAGCACCACGATCGCTGCGGCAATCAGGTACGCCACCAGTACCGCCGGCCCGGCGGTGACGATGGCGTTGCTGGAGCCCACGAACAGGCCGGCGCCAATTACCCCGCCGATCGAGATCATCGTGACCTGCCTGCCTTTCAAGCCCGTCCCCAGCTTGTTGTTTGTATTGCCTTGATCGCCACGCATCGGCTTGCACCTCGGTTGCTCGCTTGTTGTTGTCATGGGCCGTCTGCGCAACGGCCGTGCAGGGTCACCTTAAGCGGCAAACGTGTGTGGGATTAGCCGGCCAGGCGTCACACCGGGTGTGAACACAGTTCATAGTTGAGCAGGGCAATACCCGGCAGGCAGGGCATGGCCACGCAGTCGGTCCGATATAACCCTGTTGCCGGATGGGAAGGCGCACACTCGAAACAGCCCAGGACTTCTGGGCGTTGAGAGGTGCGTATGACCACTGGCAAGCGCTTCACGGATAACGATGCCCCAGGTGCCAAACCCCATGAGGACGCAGACTGGCCAACCGGGGAAGACGACGAGGACAGTGAGCAGGACGAGCGCTCCAAAGCACAGGCTTCTGATGACCATAGGGATGAGAAGGCGCGCACGGAAGGCGAAAGAGGTTCGGGTCGGCCGGACCCGTCCAGGGCTTCTGAGGCTGAACGGTACAGCTATCAGCCTTGGCAAAAAATCAAGCCGTGATGGCCCCGGCCCAGGGTCAGGCGCCCTGGGCCTCTGTATACCCGATGGGTTCACACCGGTGCATCAGCGCCTGCCTGCTCGAGCAAGCCACTGGTCTGCAGGTGTCTCAGTGCTTGTCGGTGAAGTGGTGAGGGTAAAGCACCCGGTCAAGTTCCAGCTTTTCAGCATCCCCCACGCGCTTGCGTACTTCAGCGTAGAACTGCTGGCTCTGGTTCTGGAACCTGATGTAATCGCGGCTACAGGCCTTGAGCGCTGAGCTGAGCTGCTCGCCGGTCAGCCCCTGTGCGTGCTTTTGCGAGGCAAGATAAGCCTGCCAGCTGTTTTCCACCTGCTGCAGCCCCTGAGCGAGCGCTGTTGTCTCGATTGTCGCCATTGCTGCACCCTCTTTGAGCCGTTAACGGCCCGTCGGTGTGGATCGCCCGAGCGACGATGGACCTGCGATGCTTTGCCGGGCACTGGTGTGGCCTCGGAAACCCGAGCTTAGCCTGTTTTCACGAGGGCGCCTGCACCGTGCGCCAAACGGCGGCGGGCGCACGCGGCACGTAGGCGAGCAGCCGGCATCGTGATGATGCGTCCGGGCGCAGTGCTGTCGATGGTTGGCGCTGCACCTGAAAAAGCCGCGCAAAGGCCCAACGTCTGTGGCAGTGTTAGGCATCTGGCCAGCCCTACAGTGGTTCCACATGCAAACTCGCAAAACCGGTGTTCGCGCCCAGCAGGCAGACCGCACCAGGCACAACATTCTTCAGGCGGCGGTGAAGGTCTTCAGCAAGGAAGGCTTCACTGGCGGGCGCATCGAGCAGATCTCCTCACTGGCAAACTCCAATGACCGGATGATCTACTACTACTTCGGCAACAAGGAAAAGCTGTTCATCAGCGTGCTGGAGCACATCTACGCAAGCTTCAACCAAGCTGAAGCCAAGCTGCGACTGGACCTTTCCGACCCCGAGGCGGCACTGCGCGAGCTGGTGGCGTTCATCTGGGACTACTACGTGCGCCATCCCGAATTCGTCACCCTTCTGGCCACGGAGAACCTCCATCAGGGCAAGCACGTCAGGCAGTCGCAAAACCTGAAGGGGCTGTCCGGCGAGGCGGTCGGCGTACTGCGGCCGATCGTCGAGGCGGGCCAGGCCAAGGGCGTGTTCCGCACGGATATCGACATCAGGCACACCTACCTGATGATTGCCTCGCTCTGCTATTTCTATAACTCCAACCGCTACACGCTCAGTTCGTTTCTTGGCGTGGACCTGGCCGATAAACAGGCCAAGTCCGACTGGCTGGCGTTCATCAGCGACCTGGCCTTGCGCGGGCTGCGCTGCTGACGGGCAAGCGCACGGGTCAATGGCTGCCGGGGTTGGCGCGCACCTGAGCGCTCTTGGCCACCAGCCCCTCCCAGGCCGGCTTTTGGGCCGCGAAGCGCTGGCGCAGGTAAGCGGCAAGGTCCGCCACCTGGCGGTTCGACAAACTGTCCTTGAACCCTGGCATGTAGCCCAGCTCACGTGTCGCCGGCGCCGGTATGCCGTGCAGTATCACGCGCAGCAGGTTGTCCGGCAGGTCGCTGTGAACATTGCTGTTCACAGCCATGGACGGGCTGACCCCGAACAGCTTCGGCCCCAGCCCGTCGCTGTGGCAGGCCATGCACGCGCCCTTGAACACCCGCTCGCCATTGCTCAGGGACACCTGGGTGTCGACTTGCGCTGGCGCCTTGGCTGCGACCGCTTGCGGCGTGCCGTCCAGTGAGGCCAGGTAATGGGCAATGGCGCGTACATCGCTTTGCGGCAAAGTCGCCAGTTCGCTGACCACCGGCCCCATGGGGCCGGCAGCCACGCCATGCTTGTCGGAAAAACCGGTGCTCAGGTAGGTGAACAGTTCATTCTCGCTCCAGGGTGTCGATGACTTGCCCAGGGCATTGAGTGCAGGCGCTTCCCAGCCATCGACCATGCCGCCGGCAAGGTAGCTGTTGCCGCTTTTCTCCGCGCCCATCAGGTTGCGTGGCGAGTGGCACGCCGCGCAGTGGCCGAGCCCGTCGACCAGGTAGGCGCCGCGGTTCCATTGCTCGCTGCGCTGCGGGTCGGGCTGGTATTCGCCGCGCTTGAGAAACAGCGCGTTCCAGCCGGCCATCAGGGGGCGCTGGTTGAACGGGAAGCGCATCTGATTGGCCGAGGGCGCCTGGTATACAGGCGTTTGCGACATCAGGTAGGCGTACAGGGCCTGCATGTCGGCGTCAGTGATGTTGCGAAATGAGGTGTAGGGGAAGGCCGGGTACAGGTGCCGGCCGTCGCGGCTGATGCCTTCGCGCATGGCCCGCTCGAAGGCGGCGAACGACCACCGGCCGATACCGGTATCCGGATCGGGAGTGATATTGGTGCTGTAGAGCGTACCGAACGGAGTCTCCATCGCCAGGCCACCGACATTGACCTTGCCGCCTTGTACCGTATGGCAGACAGCACAGTCGCCGGCAGCAGCCACTTGGCGCCCGCGCTCGAGCATCGAGGCCGACCAGCTGCCAGCAGCAGGTGGTGTCACCGGGGCGATTTCAGCGCGCCAGGGCAGGGCGGTAGCGGCCATGCCCAACGCGGCGCCGAACACTCCGGCGATCGAGCCGAACCACCATTTCGAGCGCTTCGGCGCGGGCTGTGCCGGCGCCGGCCCGTCGGAGCCCTGGCCATCGCCACTCAGTGCCTCGCGCACCCGCTCAGCCGTGATCGGCAGCTCGCGGAAACGAATGCCGGTGGCATCGAACACGGCGTTGGCGATGGCTGCTGCACTGGGTACCGAGGCTGATTCACCGCTGCCCATCGGCGGCTCGTGTTGGCGCGGCAGCATCATTACATCGATGGCCGGCACCTCGGGGAATGTCAGGATCGGGTATCCGCCCCATTCCTTGCTCGCCACCGTCGATTCTTCGAAGCTCACCTGCTCCTTGAGCACGCGGCTGGTGGACTGAATCACATTGCCGTGTATCTGGTGCCGCACCCCGTCGGGGTTGACCATCATGCCGGCGTCATGGCCGATGACCACACGTGTCACGGCGACCTCGCCGGTGCGCCGGTCCACTGCAACATCGGCGACCCAGGCCGCCCACGCAGCCCCGAAGCCCGGGAACTTGCTGTGGATGTAGCGTGCATAGGCGAAACCGCGTCCGCGCAACACATCACCTTTGGCGGGTGTCTGCATGGGCTCGGTGCGCGGCTGCCAGCCGGCGCGCTCGGCCGTGGCTTTGACCAGGTCGATGGCGCGCGGATCGCTGAGGTGCTTGAGGCGGTACTCGACCGGGTCGACGCCTGCTGCAAAGGCCAGTTCGTCGATGTAGGACTCATGGGCGAAGCTGTTGGGCATGGCCGACACACCACGCATCCACGAGGCGCGCACCAAGGGCGTCATGTCATTGATGGTGACGCGCATGTGTTCGTAGTCATAGGGTGGGATGGAGGTGCGGTCGCCCATTTCGAACAGTGCCGGTACCGGCTCCACGGCGCCTGTGAGCAGCAGGGCGAGTGTAGGTGCACCGTTGGAGGGGTAGCTGGTCTGGAAGTCGTAGGCGGCGACCGTGCCGTCGGCATTCAGGCCGCCATCGATTTCCATCAGTTGCGCGGTACCCTTGGGTTCCCAGGCATGCTCCTGCTCGCGGGTCAGCTGCACCCGCACCGGGCGGCCGACTGCACGCGACAGCAGCACTGCATCGGCGCAGACGTCGTCCGCGCAGTTTCGGCCATAGCAGCCGGCCGCTTCCATGCGTATGATCTCGATGCGTTGTTCGGCACAGTCCAGCAGCCAGGCCAAGTCTGCGCGCAGCAGGTGCGGGTTCTGGGTGCCCGACCAGACGCGGATCTGCCCGTCGGTGTAGTCGGCGAGCGCGCAGGAGGGGCCAATCGAGCCATGCAACTGGTAGGGCCAGAGATAGCTGCGGCTCAGGCGCTGGCTGGCGTTGGCGATGCCGGCGTCGACATCGCCCTGGTCCAGCACGGTGCGTTGCACACGGGGGTTGTCGCGGATTGCTTGAGCGACATCGCTGAGGTCGGGCAATTTGCCGGTGAGCGGCTTCCAGCTGAGCTTCAAGTCGTGGGCGGCGCGGATCGCCTGCTCCTCACGCTCGGCAACCACACCGACGAAGTCACGGATGACCACCACCGCGACCACCCCCGGCACATGGGCAATAGACGATTCGTCCACTGCCAGCAGGCTGTTGCCGACGAACTCGCCACTGTCGTGGCCTGCATAGGGCGGGCGGATCACCCGGCCATGCAGCATGTCGGGCAGGCGCATGTCGTGGACGTAGGTCAGCTCGCCGGTCGCCTTGCCAGGGATGTCCACCCGTGCCGCGCTGCGACCCACCAGGCGGTAATCCTCGATGGCCTTGAGCGGCGCATCGTCGGCAATGTGCAGTTGATGGCGCTGCCCGCCGACCAGGTCGGCAAAGCTCAGGGTGCGGCCATCTTCGGTAATCAGCATGCCGGCCTCCATGCGCAACGCCTGCACCGGGCAGCCCAGGCGCAGGCTGGCCTGTTCCAGCAGGAAGCGCCGCGCCGTTGCTGCGGCCTTGCGCAGCGGCACGGCGGAAATCTGCAGGGTCGCGCTGGCGATGGTGGCGCCCTGGTTCGGCGCCCGCTCGGTATCACCCAGCACCATGTGCACCTGGTCCATGCGCAGGTCGAGTTCTTCGGCAACGATCTGAGCCAGCGAAGTGCGGATGCCGGTGCCCAGGTCAACGTGGCCATTGAAGGCGTAGACCATGCCGTCATCGCTTACGGCAAGAAACAGCGCCAGCTCACGCGCCTTGACCGTGGGTGTCACACCCTTGGCCACAGGGCCCGAGGGCGGCGTGATCTGGTCGACGATCAGCAGAACGCCGGTTTTGCTCATGAGCTGGTCGCGGGTGGGAACGTGTTGGGAGTGGTTCATGTTCTGCTCCGGGTCTCAGGCCTGGCGGCCGGCAGCGCGGCGCACTGCGCGCAGGATTTCGACATGGGTGCCACAACGGCACAGGTTGCCTGACAGTTCGTTGCGGATCTGTTCGTCACTGGCGTCGGGGATGCGGTCGAGCAGGGCCTTGGCGGTCATGATCATGCCGTTCATGCAGTAGCCGCACTGGGCGGCCTGCTCATCGATGAACGCCTGTTGCACCGGGTGTGGCGCGGCCTTGCTGCCCAGGCCTTCGAGGGTGGTGATGTCGCGGTTGGCGGCGCCGGACAGCGGGATCACGCAGGCGCGTGCGGCCACGCCGTCGATGATCACCGTGCACGCCCCGCACTCGCCCAGGCCGCAGCCGTACTTGGGGCCGTTCAGGCGCAGGTCGTTGCGCAGGACCAGGAGCAAGGGCGTGTCGGCCATGGCGCTGACTTCGACATCCTGGCCGTTGACCCGCAGGGGGAGGGTGATTTGCATGGTTGGCTCATCTCTGGAAGTTTGCATGCCGTTCAAAAGCGAGTACCTGCGCTACCAAACCACTCAAGTGGTGCGCTTGTTTAGGTAAGTACTCACTACATGAAATGTTCAGGCAAGAAGCAGGCCAGGGACGATTCCGTAGGGGTTGCTCGGGGTATTGGGCGCGCTCAGCCCGCCTGATCGTCCCCGTCGATCATCTTGCGCAGCAGAAACAGGATCGCCACCCGCTCTGCGGCGTTCAGGCAGCCCATGCTCAGTTCACTGATTTGCCGGGCGCAGGGGATCATCGCATCGAGCAAGGCTGCGCCACTGTCGGTGAGCCCGACAATGACCTTGCGCCGGTCATCCGGGTCTGGTGACAGCTCGATCAGCCCGCGTGCCTTGAGGCGTTCGACAATGCCGCGGATGGTCGCCTGATCGACGGCGGTGGCCTTGATCAGTTCGGCTTGGGAGCTGGGGCCGTGGTCGCGCAGGGCGCACAGGGTGACGAACTGGATCGAGGTCAACTGCGGGTCGCACGCCTGTTGCTGGAAAATCGCGGTGTGCCGTTGGTAGGCCTTGCGTAAAAGGTGGCCGACCTGTTCGGTCACGTCGTAGGGGGTAGTGTCGGGTGCAGCGGGAGCGGGGGTGTTTTTATTCGACATGGGTTGGCTTGGGCTGTGTGGGTTGGCTGGCCGGCCCCCCGGAACGGGGCGCCGGGCCAGTATAACCACTATCGCGCCTTGGACTCCTCAGGCGCGACCACATCACCGGCCAGCACCACGGCCTGGTCATCCAGGTAGATATCGCAGTTGCGCAGCGGAATATCCAGATGGCAGGGGGTCTTGCGCTTGCCCCCGACTTCGGTGTTGGGGCCGGTGGAGAACAGGAAGTTGCCATAGAACGCGCGGGCATCCATGCACATGCCGTCGTTGCGGTCGTGCAGCCCCATGGCGGTCCACTGGGCACGCGGCTGCAGGCCCCAGCCGATATGGGAGATGCCGTAGACCTCGGGGTCGTTGAAGTACTTCATGTAGTCGCGCAGGTACTCGGCCTCGAAGCCGCCATGGATGCCGGTAATGAAGCCTTTCTCGATCTCCAGGGTGATGCGCTCGCGGCAGTAGTTCTTGAACGGCAGGATGATGTCGCCAACATCCAGTACCAGCGTGCCTTCGGCGCTGTCCTCGTTCGGCCAGGTGAACAAAAAGCCGCTTGGCCAGTGGTCCCAGCGGCCGGGCTCGTCGGCATAGCCGTATTCGGTAACGGCCGGGTATTGGCCCAGTGGGGCGTGGAAATCACTGCCGGCCCTGGAACGCACCTGCATCGTGCGGGCTTGCTTGAGCTGGGTTTCGGCGGCCAGCACGCGGCGCTTGTCGTCTTCGCTGGGCAGCATGCGCGCCAGGACTTCCGGGGGTTCGACCGCCAGCAGTATGCGCGTTCCGGTCTTCAGGATCTGCTCCTGCTCGGGTGAGTGCAGCAGCATCATGGTGTCGACGACCAGGTCGGCGGCTTCCAGCGCCCGCTGGGCTGCCAGGTTGCCGGTCAGGGCGGTGTCGCCGCAGTAGGCGGTCATGTCGTTGCCCATGGCCGTGGGGTGGTTGAACGCGGGCAATTCCACGGCGTAGACCTTCGCCTTGAGCCGCTGCGCCGCTTCCATCGCGGCACTGACCGTACGCGGGTCGGAGTAGTGGCTCTTGAGCACGGCGACGCTCTGCGTTTCGTCCACCCGGGACAGTTTGAGTACGTGTTCGAACATCTGGGTCAGTTCTGCGTTGCTAACCGGCATCAGCTTTCTCCTGGCAGGCCTCGATGAAACCGAAATGCCGCACCGCAGTGGTGCGGGGCGCTTTATCTCGGTGCGAATTAATAGTGTGTACGCCCTATATGCATTGATGAAAGCGTATCCGGCCTGCAAGCGCAAGTGGTGCGTTGAAACGTTACGAATCCACACATAGCCTAGATAATGCGGTGACATCTAGCCGACTTGCCGATTTCGATCACCCGTTTGAATTTTTTTGAATATTCCCCTTCCCAATAAAAAAATACAGCGTATACACTCTAATTCGTCAGGCGGTTCGGCTGACCACATCACAGAACAAGAGGGGACATACCTATGCGGGGCAGGCAGAAAATCGCAATCGTCGGTGCAGGATTGGGCGGGGCAGCCGCCGCCACTTTGTTGCAGCAGGCCGGCTTTGAGGTCGACGTGTACGAGCAGGCACCGGAGTTCACCCGCCTTGGCGCGGGTATTCACATCGGCCCTAACGTGATGAAGATATTCCGCCGCATGGGGTTGGAGCAGAAGCTGGAGCTGATGGGGTCGCACCCGGATTTCTGGTTCAGCCGCGACGGCAACACCGGTGACTACCTGGCGCGCATCCCGCTGGGTGATTACGCCCGCCGTGAATACGGTGCCTCGTACATCACCATTCACCGTGGCGACCTGCACGCCCTGCAGATCGATGCGATCAAGCCGGGCACCGTGCACTTCGGCAAGCGGCTGGAGAAGATCCTGGACGACGGCGATCAGGTACGCCTGGACTTCGCCGACGGCACCCACACCGTGGCCGACATCGTCATCGGTGCCGACGGCATCCATTCGCGCATCCGTGAAGCGCTGCTGGGTGTCGAGGCGCCGATCTACAGCGGCTGGGTGGCTCACCG
Organism: Pseudomonas sp. BNK-30; assembly: GCF_047456185.1. Lineage (NCBI taxonomy): Bacteria > Pseudomonadati > Pseudomonadota > Gammaproteobacteria > Pseudomonadales > Pseudomonadaceae > Pseudomonas > Pseudomonas sp. BNK-30. Next base: position 2,462,623 of record NZ_CP179904.1, on the reverse strand, counting down.
CGCACTGATCCGCGGCGAGCATCTGGCGCAACATGCCGACGTGTTCGAGGACTGCGTGAAATGGTGGACCGAAGACCGCCACATGATGGTCTATTACACCACCGGCAAGCGCGACGAGTACTACTTCGTCACCGGCGTCCCGCACGAAGCGTGGGACTTCCAGGGCCCGTTCGTGGACAGCAGCCAGGAAGAAATGCGTGCTGCGTTCCAGGGCTACCACCCCACGGTGCAAAAGCTGATCGACGCCACCGAATCGATCACCAAGTGGCCGTTGCGCAACCGCAACCCGCTGCCGCTGTGGAGCCGTGGCCGCCTGGTGCTGCTGGGGGATGCCTGCCACCCGATGAAGCCGCACATGGCGCAAGGCGCGTGCATGGCCATCGAGGATGCGGCGATGCTCACCCGTTGCCTGGAAGAGACCGGGCTGTCCGACCACCGCACCGCCTTCGCTCTGTACGAGGCTAACCGCAAGGAACGCGCTTCGCGGGTGCAGGCGGTCTCCAACGCCAACACCTTCCTCTACACCCAGGAAGACCCGGCATGGGTCTATGGCTACGACCTCTACGGCCAGGCGCTCAAGAGCGGGGAGGCAGCATGAGCACCTTCGTCGCCGGCGGCAACGTCAACGCCAACGGCATCCGTCAGCATTACCTGCGTTACGGCGGCAAGGGCCCTGCACTGATCCTGGTGCCGGGCATCACCAGCCCGGCGATCACCTGGGGCTTCGTCGCCGAGCGCCTTGGGCAGCAGTTCGACACCTATGTGCTGGATGTACGCGGCCGCGGCCTGTCCGCGAGCGGGCCTGCACTGGACTATGGCACCGATGCCTGCGCTGCGGACATTCCGGCGTTCGCAGTGGCGCTGGGCCTGGCCAGCTATCACCTGGTCGGCCATTCGATGGGCGCGCGTTTCGCCATCCGCGCCGCCGCGCAAGGGGCGCCCGGGCTGCAGCGCCTGGTGCTGGTCGACCCGCCGGTATCCGGGCCGGGTCGGCGCGAATACCCGAGCAAGCTGCCGTGGTACGTCGACTCTATCCGGCAGGCCTGCAGTGGCATGAGCGGTGACGACATGCGCGCCTTCTGTGCAACCTGGACCGACGAGCAGCTGGCGCTGCGCGCCGAGTGGCTGCACACCTGCCACGAGCCTGCGATCGTGCGTGCCTTCAACGATTTCCACCAGGTGGACATCCACCAGGACTTGCCCCACGTGCGCCAACCGGCATTGCTGATGGTGGCGGGGCGAGGCGGGGTGATCCAGCCCCAGGACATCGCCGAGATCCGTGAGCTCAAGCCGGACATCCAGGTCGCTCACGTCGACAACGCCGGCCACATGATTCCCTGGGATGACCTCGAAGGCTTCTTTGCCGCCTTCGGTGATTTCCTGGGCCACCCCCTTGTCTGAAGGAGCACGCGACATGACCAAGCCCTACCGTATCGGCCAGATCGTGCCGAGTTCGAACACCACCATGGAAACCGAGATCCCGGCGATGCTCCTGGCCCGCCAGGCGATCCGCCCGGAGCGCTTCACCTTCCACTCCAGCCGCATGCGCATGAAGCAGGTGAAGAAGGAAGAACTGGCGGCGATGGACGGCGAGTCCGACCGCTGCGCAGTGGAACTGTCAGACGCCAAGGTGGACGTGCTCGGCTATGCCTGCCTGGTGGCGATCATGGCCATGGGGCTGGGGTACCACCGCCAGTCAGAGAAGCGGTTGCAAAAAGCCACTGCCGACAACGACGCACTGGCGCCGGTCATCACCAGTGCCGGTGCGCTGGTGGAAGCCCTGCACGTGATGAAGGCCAAGCGCATCGCCATCGTCGCGCCCTACATGAAGCCGTTGACCGAACTGGTGGTCAACTACATCCGTGAGGAAGGCTTCGAGGTGCAGGACTGGCGCGCGCTGGAAATCCCCGACAACCTCGCCGTGGCCCGTCACGACCCGGCCAACCTGCCGGGCATCGTCGCCGGCATGAACCTTGAGGGCGTCGATGTGGTGGTGCTTTCAGCCTGCGTGCAGATGCAGTCGCTGCCGGCAGTCGCCAAGGTCGAGGCGCAAACCGGCAAACCGGTGGTCACCGCTGCCATCGCCACCACCTACGCCATGCTCAAGGCGCTGGACCTGGAACCGGTGGTTCCGGGCGCTGGCGCCTTGCTGTCGGGCGCCTACTGAATCGGGAGACGAACATGAGCGACGCACAAAGCGCCAGCGACAACTACCAGGGCGTATGGGGTCAGCGTATCGGCTTCGGGCGCAAGGCAGCCCTGCTGATGATCGACTTCATGCAGGGCTACACCACCCCCGGTGCGCCGCTCTACGCCCCCGGCGTGGTGACGGCGGTCGAGCAGGCTGCCGTGCTGCTGGCATTGGCCCGGGACTGCGGTACGCTGGTGGTCCATACCAATATCCGCTACCAGGCCCCGCATTTTGCCGACGGCGGCGTGTGGGTACGCAAGGCGCCGGTAATGAAGGACATGGTCGAAGGCAACCCGCTGGCGGCGTTCTGCGAGGCCGTCGTGCCACGGGCTGATGAGCCGGTGCTCACCAAGCAGTACGCCAGCGCGTTCTTCGGCACCAGCCTGGCACCGCTGCTGCATGCACAAGGGATCGACACCGTGGTGCTGGCCGGCTGCTCCACCAGTGGCTGCATCCGCGCCAGTGCGGTGGATGCGCTGCAGCACGGCTTGCGAACCATCGTGGTGCGTGAGTGCGTCGGTGATCGCCACCCCGCGCCGCACGAAGCAAACCTGTTCGACATCGACAGTAAGTACGGCGATGTCGTCAGCCTGCAGGAAGCCATGGCGCAACTCCAGCGCCTGGCCAGCTGAAACCGCACACCTTGCACCCATAACAATCAAGTAACGGCGCGGGAAGCCCGTTGCATGACCGTCCGCTGTGCGGGCGGCCACCCCGCAGGAGCACCCGGGGTCTTGTGACGCCATCCTCAAACGCCGCGTATAGTGCGCGGCGCGCCCGGAGCGTCGAAAACTGCTGGCCTGAAAACAAAACCACAAAGTCACCCGCCAGGAGACAGGAAATGCCAATTGCGAATGCAACAGCGGTCCACAGCGACATCGACCAATCGACTCAAGCGCTTTACCGCAGGATCACCTGGAGGCTCATACCGTTCCTGTGCTTCTGCTACCTTGCGGCCTACCTGGACCGCATCAACGTCGGCTTCGCCAAGCTGCAGATGCTCGAAGACCTGCAGTTCAGCACCGCAGCCTATGGCTTGGGGGCGGGCCTGTTCTTCGTCGGCTACATCATCTTCGAGGTGCCAAGCAACCTGGTCCTGCAGCGCGTCGGTGCCAAGCTGTGGATCGCCCGCATCATGATCACCTGGGGCCTGCTCTCGGCCTGCACCATGTTCGTCACCACCACCACGCAGTTCTACGTCCTGCGCTTTCTGCTTGGGGCGGCCGAAGCGGGCTTCCTGCCGGGGGTGCTGTTCTACCTGACCATGTGGTACCCGACCTATCGGCGCGGGCGCATCATCGCGCTGTTCATGATCGGGCTGCCGCTGTCGAGTGTGATCGGCGGGCCGATCTCGGGCTGGATCATGGGTCACTTCGACCAGGTGCATGGCCTGCAGGGCTGGCAATGGCTGTTCCTGCTGGAGGCGATCCCCAGTGTGCTGCTGGGTGTCCTGACGTTCTGGGCATTGCCGAACAACTTCCAGCAGGCCAAGTGGCTGTCCGCAGACGACAAGGCACAACTGGCCGCCGACCTTGCCGCCGACGATGCCGAAGGCAAGGGCAGCAAGCACAGCTTCCGCGACGGTTTCTTCAACCTGAAAGTGTGGATGCTCGGTGGCATCGATTTCTCGATCCTGCTGAGCGCCTACGCCATGGGCTTCTGGATGCCCACCTTCATCCGCGACGCCGGTGTCAGCGATACCTTCCATATCGGCCTGCTCACGGCGATCCCGAGCCTGGCGGCATTGCTTGGCATGTTGATGATCGGTGCCAGTTCCGACCGTCATCGCGAACGCCGCTGGCACATCATCGTGCCCTTCATCATCGGTGCAATTGCCATGGCCAGCAGCACCCTGTTCAGCCAGAACCTGGTGATGACCGTGCTGCTGTTCGCCATCGCCTCGGCAGCCATCATCGGTGCGGTGCCGGTGTTCTTCAGCCTGCCGGCGACCTTCCTCAAAGGCACCGCTGCGGCGACCGGTTTCGCCCTGGCGTGTTCGCTGGCCAACATCGCGGGGCTGGTGAGCAACTCGCTGATGGGGATGGTCACCGACCTGACCGGCACCTCCCATGCGGCGCTGTGGGTGTTCGCCCTCTGCTTGCTGCTCAGCTGCTTCCTGGTCATCGCCTTGCCGGCCAAGCTGGTCAACCGATAACGGCCTGACCCTTCGCGTCACGGCAGTGCAAGCGGGCCAGCCAGCCCGCTTGAAGACCCTTCCAAAAACACTCCGCGCGGGTGGCCTCAAGGCCACTGCGGCGGGGAGCTGTTGCCCGAATCCAGGAGTCGTTTCAAATGCCCGTTAACATGCCACAGCGTCATTCCCCGACCGCGCGCCTGGCTGGCGGCTGTATCGCCGCAGCCCTCTGTGCTGAAGCGACGGCCGAAGAGGCCGGTTTCATCGAGGGCGCCAGTGCTACGCTGCAAGCGCGCAATTATTTCTTCAGCCGCGATTATGCCGATATCAAAGGCGCGAGCACCCAGTCGCGCACCCAGGAGTGGGCCCAGGGCTTCATCCTCAATGCCACCTCTGGCTACACCCAAGGCCCCATCGGCGTTGGCATGGACGTCACCGGGCTACTGGGCCTCAAGCTCGACAGCAGCCCCGCGCATGCCAGGTCAGGGCTGTTGCCCAGCCTTGACAGCGGCCAGTCGGCAGACGATTACAGCCGCCTTGGCGCGGCGGTGAAATTCAAGGTGTCGCGCACCGAACTGAAGGTGGGCGAATTGATGCCCAACCTGCCGGTGCTGCTGTTCAGCGACCTGCGCCTGCTGCCGCCGACCTACCAGGGCGCCATGCTCGAGTCCCGCGAGTTTGCCGGGTTGACCTTGAGCGCCGGGCAGTTTCGCTCCACCAGCCTGCGCGACTCCTCCAACAGCCAGAAGATGTATGCCCTGGTCAATGACCCGATCAACCCTTCACGGTTGGCGCGATTCACCAGTGATCGTTTCAACTATGTCGGCGCGGACTATGCGTTCAACGACAACCGTACCCAGGTCGGCGTGTGGCAAGCGCAACTGGAAGACATCTACCAGCAGCGTTTCTACAGCCTCAAACACGCCGAACCTTTGGGTGACTGGACCCTGGGGGTGAATGCCGGCTACTTCGATGCCCAGGAGGATGGCCGGCAGATCGCAGGCCGTTACGACAACCATGCACTGTTCAGCCTGTTCTCGGCCAAAACGGGTGGGCATACCTTCTATGTGGGGTACCAGCAGATCGGCGGGGACGACGGGTTCATCCAGGTTGGCGCCAACACCAACCCGATGGGCAATACCCTGCCCACCTATGAGTTCGCAGCGCCCGGTGAGCGTTCGTGGCAGGTTCGTCACGATTACAACTTCGTTGCGCTGGGGATACCCGGGCTGACCTCGACGCTGCGCTATGTAAAGGGGCGTGACGTGGAGACCGGCCTGGGCTTCGAGGGGCGTGACCGGGAGCGCGATCTGGACCTTGCCTATGTGGTGCAGAGCGGCCCCCTGGCCGGGCTGGGGGTGCGGGTTCGCAACGTGACGGCCCGCTCGAACTACCGCACGGACATTGACGAGAACCGGTTGATCCTCAGTTATACGGTAAAGCTGTTCTGACCCCGGGCTGGCTTACTCCTGCGCCTGGGCCCCGGCGATATGCCGACCGGCCACATAACCGAACGTCAGCGCCGGGCCCAGGTTGATACCCCCGGACGGGTACCAGCCGCCGAACACGCTGGCCATGTCGGTGCCCGCTGCATACAGGCCGCCGATGGGCTGGCCGTGTTCATCCAGCACACGTGCGTGGCCGTCGGTGCGCAGGCCGGCGAAGGTGCCGAAGCAGCCGGGCTGCACCTTGACCGCGTAGAACGGGCCTTGCTCGATCGGCGCGACGCAGGGGTTGGGCCCCTTGTGTTGGGGGTCGCCCTGTTTGCGGTTGAACGGGGTGCTGCCGCGCCCGAACTCAGGGTCCTGGCCTTGGCGCGCGTGGCGGTTGTACTCGGCCACCGTGGCACTCAGCCCCGCAGGGTCGATGCCGCAGGCGCGGGCCAGCAGTTCCAGGCTGGCACCGCGCTTGAGGTAGCCGCTGCGCAGGTGTGGCCACACCGGCAGCGGGGCGGGGCGGGCGTGGCCAAGGCCATACCGGCGCAGGAAGCGGTGGTCACAGATCAGCCAGGAGCAAGCTTGCTCGTCTTGCGGTACGGCGTCGAGCATGGCGGCGACATAGTCGTAGTAGCCGTGCGCCTCGTTGACGAAGCGCTTGCCGTTGGCCAGCACACCGATGATGCCCGGCTTGCCGCGTTCGATGATGTGCGGGAAGTGGCCGACGCTGCCATCACGGTGCGCTACCTTGGACACCGGGGCCCAGGCGACCGCCGACTTCAGGTCGGTGGCTACCACGCCGCCGGCTGATTCGCCCAGGCGCAGGCCGTCGCCGGAGCACGACGGCGGCGGCAGTGCGAGGTTGTCGTGGCCACTGGCATCGCGCGGGAACAATTGCCGGCGCCGCACGGGGTCGTGAGCAAAGCCACCAGCGGCCAGCACCACGGCTTTGGCGCGAAGCGTAATGTCGCCCTGCGCTGTACCGATCACCGCGCCACGCACCTGGCCGTCCTCCATCAGCAGGCGTTTGGCTGGCGCAGACTCAAGCAGGCGCACGCCCAGGTCTTCGGCCGACTTGGCCAGGCGCGCCACCAGTGCCACACCGTTGACCAGGTGCATGGCCCGGCCATGGCGGGCAAGGTGGTACAGGTGGCGACTGAAGCGCTTGCACACATGCCAGAAGGCGCGGGGCGAGCGGGTCATGTTGAGAAAGGCCGCAAGGTCGGCGCCAGCCATGATCGGCATGCCCATGAACGAGGTTTCGCGCAGTGTCCTGCGCAAGCGTGGCAACAGCGCACCGAGTTCGCGGGCGTCATAAGGGGCGGCGATGACCTGGTGCCCACCGGTGGCGGCGCCAGGAGTGTCGCCGTGCATGTCGGGGATGGCGTTGCCCTCAGCGAACTGCAGGGCCGTGTGTTTCTCGAAAAAGGCGACCATGTGCGGGCAGGCTTCGAGAAAGGCGTCGATGCGCTGCGCATCGTAATGCGCGCCCAGTTCGTTGCGCAGGTACGTGCGTGGCTGCTCGATGTCTTCTTCGATACCGGCGCGGCGCGCCAGCGGGTTGCGCGGCACCCAGGCCCAGCCGCCGGACCAGGCCGTGGCGCCGCCGAACACCGGGTCTTTTTCCACAAGGGTAACCCGCTGCCCATGCCAGGCAGCCGTGACCGCAGCAGCCAGCCCGGCGGCGCCGGAGCCAATGACCAGTACATCGCATTCGGCTTGCAAGGTGTCGGTGGGCATTGCGGGGTCTCCGGTATTATTATTGGAACAAGGTTCCATATTCTTCTTGGTTGACCCGCCGGGATGCAAGTGACGCCAGCAAGTAGTGGTCGATAAACGGACACTTCAGCGCTGGTCAGCTGCGGTGGCCAACGAGATATGGAATCATCTTCCAGAATTTGCCTTCTTTATCAGGAAACCCTGTCATGGCCGGTAGTCAGATCGAACGCGCCTTCAGTCTTGTAGAAAGCCTTGCCGCCGAGCCCCAGGGCCTGGGCCTGCAAACCCTGGCTGACCAGCTTCAGATCCCCAAGAGCGCAGCCCATCGCATGCTCGCTGAACTCGCGCGCCTGGGCTACGTACGCCAGAACCGTGACAACAGCCGCTACCAGTTGTCCGCCAAGCTGGTGGCGCTGGGCTTTCGCTATCTGTCCAGCAGCGGCGCCGACATCATTCAGCCGATACTCGACCGCCTGGCCCAGGAAAGCGGCGAGCTGGTACGCCTGGGCGTGATCGACGGTGCCCGCCAGACCTGGATCGCCAAATCCCAGGGCGCGCGGTCCGGTTTGCGTTACGACCCGGACATGGGCCGCGATGCGCCCCTGTTCTATACCGCCTCCGGGCATGCCTGGCTGGCCAGCCTGAGCGATGACGAGGCGCTGCAGATGGTCCTGCGCCAGGGCATTGCCGACCCCGAGCAATTCGGCCCCAACGCGCCGCGCTCCACTGAACAGTTGCTGAGCTACCTGGCGGGCGCCCGTGAGCGGGGTTATGCCTGGGTCGAGCAAACTTCGGCAGTCGGTACCTCGGCCCTGGCTGCGGTGGTGCGTCGGCCGCAGGGTAATGAGGTCATTGGCGTGCTGAGCATTGCCGGGCCCAGTGCGCGCCTTTCGCAAGCACGCCTGCCGGAGCTGGCGCCGTTGTTGTTGGCGGCGGTGGAGGAGTTGTCGGCAGCCAGTCAGGCGAGTGAGTTGTTTGCCTGACATGCACGGCAGCACGGGCCTGCCTCTGAACTTTCCGGTCGATTACCGCCCACTCTATGCCCAGCGTCCTTTTGCAAAGCGGACCGCAGTTCTAAATTAGCGATAGCTGATTTTGGAACTGGGTTCCGAAGTTGCCAGAACAACAATGAAAAGAGGACCGCCCGTTGAACGCACCCCTTCGCATCGCCCTTATTGGCGCCGGCATCATGGGCCGCCAGCATTACCAGCATCTGAGCCAGGTGCCGCAAGCGCAGTTGTGCGCGGTGGCCGACCCCGGCCCCCAGGCTGAAGCCTTCGCCGCCGAGTGCGGGGTGGCGTATTTCGCCGATCACCGGCAGATGCTGGAGGTTGTGCGCCCCGAGGCCGTGATCGTGGCCAATCCGAACAACCTGCACGTGGCCACCGCCCTCGATTGTGTCGAAGCCGGCGTGCCGGTATTGGTAGAAAAACCGGTGGGAGTGCACCTGGATGAAGTGCGGGCGCTGGTGGAGGCGTCGCGCCGCTGCGGCGTGCCGGTGCTGGTCGGCCACCACCGGCGGCACAACCCGCTGATCGCCAGCGCGCGCGGCGTGATCGCCGAAGGGGCCTTGGGCCGGTTGGTCAACGTCACCGCGCTGTGGCAGTTGCAAAAGCCCGACAGCTATTTCGACACACCGTGGCGCCGCGAGCCCGGCGCCGGTTTCCTGCTGACCAACCTGATCCACGACCTCGACCTGCTGCGTTACCTGTGCGGTGAGGTGGTACAGGTGCAGGCGTTCACCCGTAACCAGGTGCGCGGCTTTGCCAACGAGGACAGCGCGGCAGTGTTGCTGGAGTTCGCCAACGGCGCGCTGGGTAGCCTGACCGGCTCCGATGCGGTGGCAGCGCCGTGGAGCTGGGAGCTGAGCTCGGGAGAAAGCCCGGTCTATCCGCGCCAGGCGGACCAACCCTGCTACCTGCTGGCCGGCACCCGGGGAGCGCTGAGCATCCCGCAGCTCAAGCACTGGCAGTACGCCGAGGCAAACTCGGGTTGGCATACACCGTTGCTGCAGAGCGAGGCGGGCATCCCGGCGGGGGAGGCATTGACCCTGCAGTTGCAGCACTTTGTCCGTGTTGCCCGTGGGCAGGAAGCGCCACTGACCGATGCCGCTGACGGTGGCCGCACCTTGGCGTTGATCGAGGCGATCCGCCAGGCGGCCGCCACCGGCCGGGCTTGCGCGCCAGAGACAATCGTGTGAGCCGCGTGAGCGTTCTTTCGCCCCGTACCCATTTGCCCGCAGGTAACCCGCATGACTGATCGAATCTTTTCCCTGGCCGCGCTCACCGTACTGGAGCTGTCACCCCCGGCAATGGTCGAAGCCGCCGCCCGTGCCGGTTACAGCCACGTTGGCCTGCGCTTGCTGCCAGCGACCAGCGAAGAGCAGCACTTCCCGCTGGTTACCGATGCCGAGCTGCGCCGCCAGACCCAGGCGCGCCTGCGCGACACTGGCATCAAAGTCCTGGACCTGGAAATCCTGCGTCTCAAACCCGACACCTGCGTGGCCGATTTCGAGCCGATGCTGGCGGTCGGTGCCGAGCTTGGCGGCAGCGAACTGCTGGTTGCCGGCAACGACCCGAGCGAGGCGCGCCTCACCGAGCGCTTCGCTCAATTGTGCGACCTGGCTGCCGGCTACGGTATTCACCCGCATCTGGAGTTCATGCCCTGGACCGACGTCCGTGACCTGCAACAGGCCATGCGCATCGTTGCCAACGCAGACCGCCCGAACGCTTGCGTACTGGTGGATGCCTTTCATTTCAACCGCTCCGGGTCGTCGCTCGACGACCTGGCGCGCCTGGCCCCGCAGCGCATGCGCTACGCCCAATTGTGTGACGTGGCTGGGCCGGTACCGGCTGACATGGATGAAATCCTGCGCCAGGCCCGTAACGAGCGGCGTTTTCCGGGGGAGGGTGATGCCGACCTGGCGGGCCTGTTGCGCGGGTTGCCAGCGAGTGTTCCGTTAAGCCTGGAGATCCCCACGCGGCAACTGCTGGAGCAGGGCGTCAGTGGCGAACAGCGTGCGCGTATGGCACTGGAAAAGGCCCGGGCGGTATTGGCATTGATTTGAGCCAAGGGGCCGCTTTGCGGCCCATCGCCGGCAAGCCGACTCCCACAGGTAAAGCGCAGACCTCAAGAACTGCGCGGTTCCGGCAGGAGCTGATCAGGCCTGTCCGGGCTGCGGTGATCCGCACAGCGCCAGGCCCGCGAGGTACCCAAAGGTCATCCCGGGCCCCAGTGTGATACCGCCACTGGGGTAGTGCCCGCCCATAACGCTGTGCATGTCATTGCCCACGGCAAACAGCCCCGGTATGGCTTGCCCTGCACCATCGAGCACCCTCGCCGAAGCATCGGTGCCCAGCCCGGCAAAGGTGCCGAGGCTGCCCGGCAGCAACTTCACTGCATAAAAAGGGCCGCGCAGCAGGGGCCGCAGCGAAGGGTTCGGCGCCTGTTCAGGCTCACCCTGCGCCCGGTTGTACGCCGAGGCGCCGCGGCCAAAGTCAGGGTCCACGCCCTGCGCCGCATGCTGATTGAAACGCGCCACAGTGCCCTGCAATTGCTGGCCATCTATGCCACAACGCGCGGCCAGTTGCGCCAGGTCGTTGCCGCGCAACAGGTAGCCACGCCGTTCATAGAAGCGGGCAGGGAAGGGAAACGGTTTGGCCCAGCCGATGCCATAGCGACGCTGCGCGGCGTGGTCGCAGATCAACCAGGCCTCATAAGGCTCGCCCTCTGGCGTAGCGGCGAACAGCGCATTCATGAAGTCGTGGTAGCAGTCCGCCTCGTTGACAAAGCGTCGGCCGTCACTGCGCACTGCAATGAAACCAGGCTTGGCGCGGTCGATCAGGTGCGGGAAATGCCCAGCGCGGCCATCGCCGCGCGGCACCTGCGATACCGGCGCCCAGGCACCGGCATGGGCCAAGGTGGTAGCGACCTGGGCGCCAGCCTGCTCTCCCAGGCGCAGGCCATCGCCGCTGTTTTCCGGCGGCGCGGCAGAGTAATGGCCAACCCCGTCGGGCGCGTGCGGCATCAGTTGCGCGATGCGCTGGCGGTCATGGGCAAAGCCGCCACAGGCCAGCACTACGCCACGCCGCGCCTGGATCAGCTGGCCATCGGCACACTGCGCGCCGCTGATGCGTGCCCCTCCCAGCAAGGCAATGGCCGCTTTGTCGGTCAGCAGCGTGACGCCCAGGTCCAGGGCACTGCGTAGCAGGCCGGCCACCAGCGCGTTGCCGTTGACCAGTTGCAGACCGCGCCGGTGCCGCAACAGGTCGCGCCCGTGACGCAACAGGCGTTTGGCCACATGCCAAGCCGCCCTGGGCGATTGGCGAGCATTGAAGAAAGCCGCCATGTCCGTGCCACCGGCGATGCCCATGCCGGCCAGGCTGACGATGTCCAGCGGTGGCCGCAGCCTGTGTATCCAGGGCCCGAGCAGGCGGCCGTCATAGGGCAGTGCACACAGTGCTCGCCCGCCGTGGGCGCTGCCGTCGCCTTCACGCATGTCGGGGAGCTTCGTACCGCACTGGAACTTCACGCGGGTGTGCTGCTGGAAGAACGCCACCATTGCGGGGCCATGGCGCAGGAACGCCAGTTGGCGTGCGTCCAGTTCAGCGACGCGGGTCTGGGCACGCAGGTAGCGCTCTGGTGCATCGTCGGTTTCGACCAGGCCTTCGGCCACGGCCAGCGGGTTGCGCGGTATCCATAGCCATCCGCCCGACCAGGCGCTGGTGCCGCCAAGCCGGGGGGCTTTTTCCGCCACGATCACCTTCAGGCCGTGGTGCGCGGCGGTAACCGCCGCAGCCAGGCCGCTGGCACCGGAGCCGATGACAAGTACGTCACACTCAAGGGGTTGCATGGGTGCACTCCGGTTCCGTTTTCACTGCAGCGGCGAGAAGCCTGTAGGCCGCAGCAGGCGTGATTGCAGCCGCAGTACGGCGCCCAGTTCACGGTTGCGCCGTGAAAACTCCGCCCAGCGCGGGTCTGCGGCCATCGCCGCACGGCGTTCGCTGCGTTGGTCCAGGCTGGCATAACCCCAGATGTGCACCACCTGGTTCACCTCACCGAATTCGCTGGTGAAGAAGCCGACCAGGTTGCCCAGGTGTTCGCACTGCACCGCCAGTGCGTGGCTTTGGTAGAGAGCCAGCCAGTCAGCCATTTTCAGTGGGTCGAGGGTGTAGGTTCTCATTTCGTAGTACATGGGAGCGTCTCCATTTCAGGGCTGTGGGCTTGCAGGCGTTCAGCGATATGGCTGGCAGCGATCCAGCCGAAGGTGAGGGCAGGGCCGAGGGTGATCCCTGGGCCTGGATAGGTGCCATTCATCAACGCGTTCATGTCGTTGCCGGCGGCATACAAGCCTACGATCGGCGCACCGGCGCGGTTGAGTACATTGGCGTTGGCGTCGGTCACCAGGCCGCGCGCGGAGCCAAGGTCGCCGGTGTGAATACGGATGGCGTAGAACGGGGCCTTGGCCAGTGGCGCCAGGCACGGGTTGGGCTTGTGCTGCGGGTCGCCCATGTAGCGGTTGTAGCTGTTGCCGCCCTTGTCAAATTGCCGGTCGATGCCGCTGCGGGCGTCGGCGTTGAAGCGCTCCAGTGTTTCCTGCAGCACCTGCGTGGCCACGCCCATGGCCCGGGCCAGCTCTTGCACTGAGCCGGCGCGGTGCAGGTAGCCGGCTTCGATCAGGGCCGTGTTGTCCACCGGTTTGGGCCGTGCCAGGCCCAGGCCGTAACGGTTCATGGCCTGGGCGTCACAGACCAGCCAGCAGGTGCTGATGCCGTTGGCGAACATGGCCTGGACGAAGTGGTGATAGGAGTTGGATTCGTTGACGAAGCGCCGCCCGGCCGGGTCGAGCGCAATGACCCCTGGCTTGGCGCGGTCGGTGACCAGGTGCGGGAAGCGCTCGCGCTCACCACTGGCATGGCGCCGCTCGGAAACCGGCGCCCAGAAGAAGTTGGCGACCAGGCCCTCGCCCTGGGCTGCATCCACCGCCTGGGCAAGGCGCAGAGCAGCACCGTCGTTGCTGGGCGGGGACATGCTGAGGTGTGGCGCGTCAGGGGCCGGCCGGTAGGCCGCAGCCAGCGCACCCGCAGCAAACCCGCCCATGGCGCAGACCACACCGCCGCGGGCATGGACCTGGGTGCGGCGGCCCTCATGCTGTACTTCCACGCCGGTGACCGTGCCGTGCTCGACGATCAGTGCCTGCGCTTCGCTGCGCAACCACAGGTGCGCGCCGTGGGCAAAGGCTGTGCTGGCCAGGCGGGCGACCAGCGCGTTCCCCGTGGTCAGGCGCGTGCCACGGTGGTGGCGAACACGGTCCAGTGCGTAGCGCGCCATCAGTTTCAGGCAATGCCACAGTGACCGGGGTGAGCGGCGTAGGCTCAGGAAGTGCTGAATGTCCTCGCGGTTGACCATCATTGCGCCGAACAACAGCATGCCCGGTGGTGGCATCTTCAAGTCCTTGAAGCGCGCGCCGAGGCGGCGGCCGTCATACTCGACCATTTCCAGCGCCCGGCCGAACGCCGTGGCGCCGGGTGCGTCCGGGTAATAGTCCGGGGAGTGCGGGCGCAGTGCGTAGCGCAGTTCGGTGTTGTGCTCCAGCCAGCGCAGCGCCTGGTGCCCGCGCGCGATGAAGGCGTCCACCAGTTCGGCGTTGTAGCCGGTACCGATGATGGTTTTCAGGTAGGTCCTGACGGCCTCGGGCGAATCCTGGGCACCGGCGGCGCGCGCCTGATCGGAGCCATACAACCATGCTGCTCCGCCGGAGATCGCCGAGGTACCGCCAAAGTGTTCGGCCTTTTCCACCACCAGGACCTTCAGGCCCAGGCGTGATGCCGTGGCGGCGGCAGCCAGGCCACCGGCGCCGCTGCCGAGCACGACCAGGTCGTACACCGGTTGCGCGTTTTCGATAGGGGGCATGGTCTCAGATCTCCAGTGGCGTGACGCCCATGAAGGCGCCCAGGTGGCCAAGCTGCGCAAAGGCCATTTGCGCGCCAGTCTGGACTGCGCAGCCGCGTTCGCGCGCCTGTTCCAGCAGCGGGGTGATTTCTGGCGAAGTAACAACGTCGGCCACCAGAGTGGCGGGTTTGAGCGTGCCCAGCAGGGCAGCGGGCAGCGGCAGCTCGCCCGTGCCGCCCATGCCCACGGGCGAAGCGTTGACCACCAGGTCGAAGGCGTCCAGCGCGCTGTATGCAGTGGTGATGCCGACGCCAGGGAAGGCCTTGCCCAGCAGCTCGGCAAGTGCTGCAGCGCGCGACGTTTCCGGGTCGCTTAGGGTGACCTGGGCGACCCCGGCCTCACCCAGTGCGTAGGCAATGGCACTGCCGACGCCGCCGCAACCAATGACCAGCACTCGCTTGCCCGCAGGGTCGAAGCCGTGCTTGCGTGCTGCGCCCAAAAAACCTGCGCCGTCTACGTTGTCGCCATACAGGCGGCCATCGTTTTCGCGCCGTACCACGTTCACCGAGCCCAGGGCTGCTGCACGTTCGCTCAGGCCGTCCAGGCGGGTGGCAAATGCCTGCTTGTAGGGCACGGTCACCACGCAACCGCGCAGGTTGCGCCAGCCGCGCAGGGTGTCGATAAAAGCGTCCAGCGCGGCGTGCTGCAAGTCGATGGGCAGCATGGCCAGGTCAAGGCCATTGTTGCTGAACCAGGTGTTGAAGTTTTCAGGCGATTTCACCTGGGCGATGGGCGAACCGACGATGGCGACCAGCGCTGTCGAACCTTTGATCATGGTGACTTCCGTTTGGGGTGTTGTTATGGAAGTCAGGGTGATGCGGCAGCGGCGTTGTCACAATGCGCTTGCCAACGGTTTGATGCGATAATCGCATTGATAAAGCGATATTCGCAGCATAGGCGCTGTTTAGCACTGCTCAGCGGCACGATTCTCCCCACTCACGAGTGCAGCCAATGGACAAACCCCAGACTCACCCCCGCGACCTGATTGCCGGTTTACAGAAAGGCCTGGCGCTCATGCAGCTGTTCAACGCCGAGCAGCCACGCCTGACAGTGCCCCAGGCCGCCAGGCAAGCAGGCCTTACGCCCAGCGCAGCGCGCCGTTTTCTGCTGACCCTGGTGCATGAAGGCTTCGCCGAAACCGACAACCGTCACTACTGGCTGACCCCCAAGGCCCTGCGTATCGGCCAGGCCTATGTGGACTCGGCGCAGTTGCCACGCATGCTGCGCCCGATCGTCGAGCAAGTGGCGCGCCAGACCCAGGAGCATGTCTCGGTGGGCACACGCGACGATGATGAAATCATCCACTTGGTGCGCAGCCGCTACAGCCACATCGCATCACTGTCGATACGGCCCGGCTCGCGGGTGCCGATGTACTGCACTGCCGGCGGGAGGGTCTGGCTGGCGGCTTTGGACCAAGCGCAGCGCGATGACTATTTCGCCCGTAACCCGCTACACCCGCTGACGCCCTACACCCAGACCGACAGGGCGCTGCTGGACGCGACGTTGCAGCAGGTGAGCGAGCAGGGCTACTGCATCGTCGATCAGGAGTTCGAAGTCGGCATGCGCGTAATCGGCGTGCCGTTACTGGACCGGGCGGGGCAGCTCAAGGCGACACTGACCATCACTACCCATGCATCGCGGCTGAGCATGGATGAGATACGGCTGCGTTACCTGCCACCGCTCTATGAGGCGCAGGCCTTGCTGAAACCGGTATTTGGCTCACCGGGGAGCGTGTGTTGAGCACGATCGGGGCCGCAGCGGATCAGGCCGTTTTCACTGCCAGCCCATCAGCCATACCTCGGGGTCGCGCAGTACCCGCCAGTCCAGCCACTGGCTGCGCTTGCTGTGTACCGCTTCCAGTTCCACACGCAGCACATGCCCCTCTTCATCCAGCTCCAGGTCGGTCACCAGAAAGTGCTTTTCGCGGTTCTCAGGGTGTCGCGCTGTCCATTTCGAGAGTTTCAATTTGCCAGGGTTGAAGCGGTTCATCATTGCTCCTTGGGCGAGAGTGCGGCCTGCATGCTGATCGTTATACAAACAGACAAGTAGCTGATGATACTTGCACGGGAAGCATTTGGTCGGTCGATCGCTGTGCGCAATGGAGTGCTCGCGTCATGGCTCGGCCGTTGGCCGAGAAGGGTATGCCGCCAAATAGCAAACGGCCGCCCTCAGGCGACCGTTTGTATAGGCTCAAGCGCAATGGTCAATCCTTGCTGACCGCGTCCTTGACATCAGCGACTACCTGCTGAGCTTCGCCTTTTTTCTCCTGCACCTTGCCTTTGACCTCCAGCTCCGTGTTGCCAGTGGCTTTGCCTACGGCTTGTTTAACCTTGCCGACGGCTTCGTTGGCCAAGCCTTTTACTTTGTCCGAAGTGCTGCTCATGGTCGTTCTCCTTCAACAGACATCAGTGAAACGTGGGTTGGGTGAAGCGTTCATACAGCGTTTGCGTTGCGACTCACACCGTGGCGACGCGGGTCTTGCGAGACGTCAGCGCGAAGCGGCCTACGCCAAAACTCAAGGCGGCACCGATCAGCAGGGTTACCAAGGTGCCCCAGGCGGCTTTCGATACGTTGCTGGCGGCTACCTGGGCGGCTTCGCGAGCCTGTTGCTCGGCCTGCTCTTTGAGCACTTTCACTTGCTCGGCGGCCTGTTGGTAGGCACGGGCGTAGTTATCGACCACCTGCTGGGCCTCCTGCTGGCTCTTGCCGGTGCGCGTAGCGACGATGTTGACCAAAGCTTGCTTGTCTGCCGCGCTCAGGGCAGGTTCACCGGCCTTGCGCACCCGCTCGAACCACTGCTTGAGCTGGTCGACGGCCTGGGTCGGGTCCTCGGCCGCGACGCGCCCTGCCGACTCTCCCTGAGCCTGGGCCTGATCGGCCTGCTGCTCCAGGGACGAAGGGGCCAGTTCAGCCTTGCCGGACTGCGCCAAGGTTTTGTTCAACTCCGCTTCCAGGTTGTCCCAGTCCAGCGAGATGCCATTCTTGTTCAGTTGCTCCTTGATGCCCTGGCTCACACTGGGTGCGGCGGCGGCGACACCGTCAGCTGCCAGCGACAGGCCTTTGCCAGCGATATTGCCGGCAGTGCCAACCACGGTGCCGGCCAACGAAGCCAGCAACCAGGTAGCCAGCAGGGTGGTCACCGTCCAGCTCAACAGGCCATGCAGGCCGCCGCGGGTGGGCGCGGTACGCCCGGCGACCCAGGCACCGGCTGCGACCGAGAGCAGGGTGCTGATGAACAGCCACACCCCAGCGCCGGTCCCAAAGCCCTGCAGCGGATTGCCGTCGGCCATCGGGTTCATGGCTCCGGCGCCAATGGCCGTGCCCAGTACGCTGAGTACCAGGTAGCTGGCCAGGGCGATGGCGCCGCCTGCAAACACGGCGCTCCACGATACCCGTAGCGGGCTGACAGCGTTGGTTGGGGTGGTCACATACGATTCAGTCATCTATGCATCCTCGTGGGTAAGTTCCGGCAGCACCGGCAACACAGGCCAGGTGCAACGTCAGGGCCAGTTTGCAGGTCACATGCAAGGCTGTATTGGCGCATCCGCACCTGATCGATTAGTGCATTCGCACCAACCCTGGCCCGCCTGCAGCGTTTAAGCTCCAGGCCATGCAGAACTACCGATTGGAGACACTCTATGAGCGACGCCGTGCTTGCCCGCGAGACCAACCGCCGCCAGCTTCAGCAAATCATCGCCGGGCTGTCCGATGGTGTGATCCTGCTGGAGGTCGACCAATCCATCATCTGGGCCAACGAAGCGGCTTTGCGCATGCACGGGGTCGACAGCCTGGAGCAACTGGGCAGCAACGCTGAGGGTTATCGCGAACGCTTTGCCCTGCGCTACCGCAACAATCACCCCCTTGAAGCCGAGCAGTACCCTATCGCCCGCGTGGCTGCGGGGGAGGTGTTCAGCGACGTGATGGTAGAGGTGCTTGCTGTTGGCGACGATGAAGCGCGCAGCCGCGTGCACCGCGTGCGCAGCATGGTGCTGGAAGACAGCAAGGGCGAGGCCGAATCGCTGGTGCTGATCCTGGCCGATGCCACCGAGTGGGCCAGCGCCGAGCAGCGCTTCGAAAAAACCTTCAATGCCAACCCGGCCCCTGCAGTCATCTGCAGGCTCAGCGACCTGCGCTTCATCAAGGTCAACCAGGGCTTTCTGGAAATGACCGGCCATATGCGGGAGAACGTCATTGGCCGTTCGGTCTACGAAGTGGATGTGCTGGAAAACGCCGAACGCAAGGAGTTGGCTATCGAACGCCTGATGGAAGGGGCGACCATCCCGCAGATGCAGGCTGAACTGCGCTTGCCCGATGGTGGCAGCAAACTGGTGATCGTTGCCGGGCAACCGCTGGACATGCATGAAGAAGATTGCATGCTGTTTTCATTCACCGACCTGGAGCCCCGGCGCAAGGCGGAAAATGCCCTGCGCCAGAGTGAGGAGCGCTTTGCCAAGGCCTTTCGCCTGAGCCCTGTGCCCACCCTGCTGTGCAGCGCCGACAGGCAGCAACTGATCGATGCCAATGAAGCCTTTCTGGACACCTTGGGTTACGCCGCCCAGGAGCTGATAGGCAAGACAGTGGCCGAAATCGACTTCATGGATGATCGGCGTGTGGCTACCCAGGTGTTCGATGCGCTGGAAAAGACCGGGCGCATCGAAGGGCTGGACCTTAAGCTGCGAAAAAAAGGCAATGACCGGCTCGACTGTGTACTGCAGGCGGACACCGTCAGCTTGCAGGACACCCCGTGCTACCTGTTGGTACTGATGGACATTACCGAGCGCAAGCGTTCTGAGCTGGAGTTGGTCGAGGCGATAGAAACGGTGATGCAGGATGCGTCATGGTTCAGCCAGACCTTGATCGAGAAACTGGCCAATGCCAAGCGCATCAACACAGGGCGTTTACCAGATGCATCGTTTACCGACCTGACCCGCCGTGAGCGCGATGTGCTGGCGCTGATCTGTGAAGGCCTTGCCGACAAGGAAATCGCAACGCGGCTTAACCTGGCGCTCAATACCGTGCGCAACCATGTGGCAACGGTGTACTCCAAGCTCGATGTTCACAGCCGCAGTGAAGCCATTGTCTGGGCGCGCGAACGACGGCTGTTCACCCATTGATTCGCCTCGGTACAGTCTGCTCTCGCGCTTGCCGAGGCTGCTTGATGCCAAAGGGCTTCAGATGCCTCGAAGCCCTTGGACCGACCTTTTGCTTATCAGCGACGCAGCAGGCGGCTCACCACCAGGGTGAGCGCGGCGCCGATTGCCAGGGCGGTGATGGGCTTCTCTTTAACGAAGGTGGAGACGTTGTTCAGTGCGTCACCATAGGTTTTGGTCAGTTGGCCTGCGACCTGGCGGCCATCACCCTCTGCCTCCAGGGCCGGGTCCTCGAACAGCCGGCCCACTGCGCTCTGCGCCTTGCCAGCGACTTTCTGTGCAACACCTTCAACTTGTTCGCTTTTCATAGTGATCAAACCTTCCTAGTGAGTGGCAATGGGAACGCACAAGGTTAGGGAGCGGGGGGTGGGGATTAGTTCAAAGCGGTTTTGGCAAATGGGAACGATCCTTGCTGATTGCTAGCAATATCAGAAAAGGAGCTAGCAATGAACGAGTCCCTGGTCGCCCACTCCCGCGGTGGCGTGCTGTGCACCCCGCACCCCTTGGCAAGCGCGGCGGGCCTGGAGGTGCTCGACGGCGGGGGGAGCGCAATCGATGCAATGCTCACCGCCAGTGCCGTGCTGGCGGCGGTGTACCCACACATGACGGGCCTGGGCGGTGATGCACTGTGGTTGCTCCATGACGATCAGGTACGCACCATCATCGGGATCGGCCAGGCCGGGATGCGCTTGCCCGCAGCAGGCGCGATCAGCCTGCGCGGGCCTGGCTCCGTCGGGACCACGGCCGGGGCCATGGCCAGTTGGGCGCAGGCCAAGGCAATCAGCGAGCAGTGGGGGTCGCGGCTGGGCTGGGCCGACCTGCTGACTGGCGCCGCAGGGTTGGCCCGCGACGGGGTTGAGGTATCCCCCTCGCAACTGTTCTGGCAAGGGCAGCGCGCCAGCCTGATCAAGACACTGCCCAGCCTGCAGCCATTGTGTACGCCCCAGGGTGGCCGTCTGCGCCAACCCGCGCTGGCCAACAGCCTGGAGCACCTGGCGCGGCGTGGCCCAGGCGACTTCTATCATGGGGAACTGGCAGAAGCCTTTGGTGTGGCGTTCGACGCGCTGGGCTGCGGCCTGAGCGTCGAAGACTTGCGCGCCACCCGGGCCTGCCTGGCGGCGCCTATCTCCATACGCTATCGCAATGGCCGGCTGTACAACGTCGCGCCACCCACCCAAGGCCTGTACACGCTGCGCGCCATGGCTGCCCTGCAGGCTGTGAACCTGGGCGAAAACGGCACGCCGCGCTACTACCACCTGTTGGTCGAAGCCATCAAGCAGGGCCTGCTGCAGCGCAACGCTCAACTGCATGACCCGCTCGCCAGCGGCTGGGACTTCGAGCACGCGCTTGCTCAGCCTGCCGCGACCCTTGACGAGCAGCGTGCGACGCTTTGGGGCGAGCCTGGGCAACCTGCCGACACTGTGTGGATGGCCGCCACCGACCGCGCCGGGCGCAGCGCCTGCCTGATCCAAAGCCTGTTCCATGATTTCGGTTCCGGTTGCATCCTGGGCGATACCGGCATCCTTTGGCACAACCGCGCGGCAGGTTTCAGCGCCCAGCCGGGGCACCGCAATGCCTGGGCGCCCGGCAAGCGGCCGGCGCACACACTCAACCCGTCGGCCTACCTGGCCGATGATGGGCGCCGCTGGTTCTTCGGCACCCAAGGGGGTGACGGCCAACCTCAGACGCAGATGGTGCTTGCCACCCAGTTGATCGACTATCAGCAGCCTGCCGAGGTGGCGTTGCGTGCACCGCGGTTTCTGCTTGGGCGCAGCTTCTTCGACAGCACCGACAACCTCAAGCTGGAGGCCGATATCGGCGAATCGGTGGTACAGGGGCTGGTCGACCGGGGCCATCAGGTCGAGACCACGCCTGCGCTCAGCCCGTTGATGGGCCTGGCCGGCGTGATCGCCATCGGCCCTGACGGCCAGCGCACTGCTGCCTACGACCCGCGCAGCCAGGGCAGCGCCCTTGGCCAGCAGGACTGAACCGCGCCGATTGCCGCAATGCCTGGCCCGGCGGATAATGCCGGCCCAATGCGTTTGAGGGTTTAGAGGTCTCGATGAAAGGCAAGACGGTCAGTAGCAAGCAACAAGAAGTCCAGCGCATCGCCGAGATGCTCGCCAAGGCCATTGCCCAGCATCGCCTGCGCCCTGGCGTGCGGCTGGTGGAGGCGCACATCGTCGAAACCCTGCAGGCCAACCGCAACCACGTGCAGGCTGCGCTGCAACGCCTGGCCATGCAGCGCATCGTCGACATCGAGCCCAACCGCGGCGCCACCGTGGCCCAGCCCAGTGCCCGCGAAGCACGGGAAATCTTCGCCGCACGCCGCGCCGTGGAGCGGGCGATCGTCGAGGCCATCACCCCGGCCCATGTCGCCGAGCATCAGGTGCGCATCGAACAGCACATGCACAACGAGCGCGCCGCCACAGCCAGCACCGATCGCCGCGCCATCGTCCGCGAACTCAGCGAGTTTCACCTGTTGCTGGGGGAGGTAAGCGGTAACCAGGTGCTGGCCGATATCCTCGGTAACCTGATGGTGCGCAGCTCGCTGATCGTCGCCCTGTACCAGCGTGGTGACAGCCCGCCCTGTGCCTCGGACGAGCACCAGGCGATCATCGATGCGTTGCGCGCCGGTAATACCCAGGCGGCCGTGGACGAAATGATCGCGCACCTGGACGAACTCGAGGGCCAGTTGGCCCTCGAGGATGTAGCTGCGCCTGAGGTCAACCTGCGTCAGGCACTGTCAGGGCTGTGAGCTGTGCCGGGAACAGCTCGGCGGGTGGCCGGCTGAAGGTCTGCCGGCCCTGTTTGAAACCCATCAGCGGCGCGGCGATACGGCCGATCACCTCGGCCGGCGAGGGTGCATCGAACACCACGAAGTCGGCTCGGCAACCCGGTTCCAGGCCATAGTCGGCAAGGCGCAGCAGGCGCGCCGACTGGCGTGAGATCCAGCCCAGGCACAGCAGTAGTTCCTGCGGCGTGCCCAGTTGGGCGACGTTGGCGTACAGGTTGGCCTGACGCACCAGAGAGGCATCGCCGTAGGGCGTGAAGGGGTTGCCGATGTTGTTGCTCGACAACGAACAGGTCACCCCGCACTGATGCAACTGCGCCAGCGGTGCCAGCCCCCGGGGCTTGTCATGGAAGCGGTCACGGCCGGTGAGGAACAGGTCGGTGGCCGGCAGGCAGGTGACCTGCACGCCGGCTTCGGCCAAGGCGTGGCCCATACGCATCAGTTCGGCCTGCGGCAGTGCCGAGAGCTTGGTCACATGGCCAACGGTGACCCGGCCCTGCCAGCCATGCTGGTGGGTGCAGCGGATCACCTCGCCCAGGGTCATGCCGGCGACCTGCAGGTCGAAGTCCAGGTGCAGGTCCAGGTCGCGATCGTAGGCCACCGCCAGTTCGAACAGCCGGCGGATCTGTGCAGGCGGGTCGGCGTCGGTGTAAGGGCAGCCGCCCAGCACTTCGGCGCCTTCGTCCAGGGCCTGGCACAACAGGGCTTCGGTCCCGGGGTTGTCGAGCATGCCTTCCTGCGGGAACACGCAGATCTCCAGGGTCACGGCCCAGGCGTAATCAGCCTGCAGCCTGCGGATGGCGCGCAGGCCGGTCAGGCCGATGCCGGGGTCGATCTCGACATGGGTACGCATGTGCGTGGTGCCTTGCACGATGGCTTGCTCCAGCACTGCCGCGCCGCGCGCGTACACATCGGCCTCGGTGAAATCGGCTTTGGCCAGGCGGGTCTGGGCGATGGCTTCGGCCAGCGTGCCTTCGCGCAGCTGGCAGCGCGAAAGGATGCAGGCCTTGTCCAGGTGGATATGGGTTTCGATCAGGCCGGGCAACACCAGCCGGCCGCCGAGGTCGAGTTTGGGCGCCGGCCGGCTCAGCCGGGCCACGAACCGGCCGTCTTCGATCAGCAGGCGGCTCAGTGCCGGGCCGTCGCCCAGGCGCACATTGATCAGTTCCAGGTGGTTCATGCGGCGGCTCCTGCGCCCAGGTAGGCGGCTTCCAGTTGTGGGTCGCCGCGCAGGTGCTCGGCGCTGCCCTGTTTGACGATACGGCCTGTTTCCAGCACGTAGGCACGGTCGGCCACCTGCAGTGCCAGGTTGGCCATCTGATCGACCAGCAGTAACGTCACCCCTTCGTCGCGCAGGGCGGCGAGGGCGTCGTACAGCTCGCCGATCATCGCCGGGGAGAGGCCCAGGGACGGTTCGTCGAGCAGCAGGATGCGCGGCTTGGCCATCAGCCCGCGGCCGATCGCGACCATCTGCTGCTCACCGCCCGAGAGCAGCCCGGCCGGGCTGTCGATACGCTCGCGCAGGCGGGGGAAGCGTTTGAGGATCGCGGCAATCTCGGCGTCGGCATCGACGGCATCCTGGCGCACATTGGCCCCCAGCAGCAGGTTCTCACGCACGCTCAACTGGCCGAACAGCTGCCGGCCTTCAGGGACCAGGGCCAGGCCAAGGCGGGCGATCTGGCTGGCATCCAGGCTTTCGATGCTGCGGTTGTCCAGCACGATGCTGCCGCCACGCGGCCTGTGCAGGCCGGCAAGGGCCTGCAGGATGCTCGATTTGCCGGCGCCATTGGCGCCCAGAATGGCGATCAGCTCGCCCGGGTTGACCACCAGGTCGACGCCTTCGACCACTGGCGCCGCGCCATAGTCGATGCACAGGTCGCGCACGTGCAGCACGGCATCACGCGAGCCTGCCCAGGCCTGCGCGCGCGGCTGGGCCTGGTACTCGGTGCCACCCAGGTACGCGGCAATCACCCGTGGGTCAGCGCGCACCTGTTCAGGCGTGCCCCAGGCGATCGGTTTGCCGGCGTCGAGCACCAGTAGCTTTTGCGACACTGCCATCACCAGCGGCATGTCGTGCTCGACCAGGATGATCGCCAGGTTGAAGGCGGCCAGGCGTTGCAGCAGCGTGGCCAGGCGGTCGGTGTCCTGTCGGCCGAGGCCGGCGGCAGGCTCGTCGAGCAGCAGCACCTGCGGCCGGCTGGCCAGGGCCCGGGCAATCTCGACCAGGCGGCGGTCGACATGGGGCAGGTCATCGGCGGCGACGTGCAGGTTGCCGCGGTAGCCGACCAGTGCCAGCAACTCAATGGCCATGCCTTTGCGTGTGGCTTGCTGGCATGGCCAGGGCCGTTCGATGGCCCCTTGCTGGAAGGCCAGCAGCAGGTTTTCAAGCACGCTCAGCTCACCGAACAGTTGGGTGGTCTGATACGTACGGGCGATACCGGCGCGGGCGATGCGCCAGGCCGCTTGCCCGGCCAGCTCCCCGCCCAGGTGGATCGACCCGGTGTCGGTGCGGTAGAAACCACTGATCAGGTTGAGCACCGTGGATTTGCCCGCACCATTGGGCCCGATCAGGCTGGTGATGTTGCCAGGCAAGGCCTGCAGGCTGACTTGCTGTGCGGCCTGCACCCCCCCGAAACGGATGCCGATGCCCTCGACCTTAAGCCCATGCCGCGCACCACCGGCGAAGAACGCCCGCAGCGCCGCCGTGTCGGGCTGTGCCGTGACCGGCTCGTGTCGCGGCCGCCAGAAGCGCTTGGCCAGGCTGCCCAGCACACCGCGTGGTGCAGCCCACAGTACTGCCAGCAGCAAAACCGAAAATGCCAGCAAGCGGTACTCGGCAAAGTCGGCCAGCAATTCGGGCAGCAGCACGATCACCAGTGCACCGAGCACTGGCCCGAACAGCATGCCGGCGCCACCCACGATCACCGCCAGGACGAACAGGATCGACTGCGAGAACGGGAACGCCGCGGGGTTGATGAACATCAGCACCGGCGCTACCAGTGCCCCGGCCGCCCCCGCCAGGCCTGCCGACAGGGCAAAGGCCAGGGTCCGCGTCTGCACCGGGTTGATCCCCAGTGAACGCGCGGCGATCTCCGAAGCCTTGACCGCACGCATTGCCAGGCCCCAGCCGCTGCGTTGCAGGCTCCAATAGAAGACCAGTGCGGCCAGCATCAGCAGCACCGAAGCCAGTGCCAGCAGTAGTGCCGGGTCCAGCGTGCCGAGTTCAGGCAGCGGGATGCCCATCAGGCCATTGGCCCCTCCGGTGACGCTGCGCCACTCGATCAGGCCGTTGTGCACCACCAGCGCAAAGGCAATGGTGATCATCGCAAGGTAAGGCCCGCTGACCCGTAGCGCCGGGATCGCCAGCAAGCCACCCAGCACCGCGCAGCCGAGGCCGGCCAGGGGCAGGGCGGCCGAAAGCGGCAGGCCGGCCAGCGTCAGCAGTGCCGACAGGTAGGCACCGATGGCATAGAAGGCGATGTGCCCGAAGGACATCTGCCCGGACAGACCTATCAGGATGTTCAGGCCCACGCCGACGGTGACCGCCAGCGCGTACAAGGTCAGGATCAACAGCCAGTAGCTGTCCAGGCCCAGTGCCAGGCCAAGGCAGGCGACCCCGAACAGGGCCAGGCCGAGGGGGGCGAGTCGCTCGCGCATGGTCATACCTTTACCCAGAGTTTGCGGCCGAACAGGCCGTCAGGACGTGCCGCGAGCACCACGATCACCAGTGCAAAGCACAGCAATTGCGTGAACGCAGAGCCGAAATACAGCGTGACCACCGCCTCGAGCAGGCCAAACAGCAGGCCTGCGGCAAACACCCCACCGGCACTGGCGATGCCGCCCAGAATGGCCACGGCGAAAGCCTTCAGACCGAACAGCGTGCCCATGTCCGCGTGCACGCTGTACAGCGGTGCGATCAGCAGGCCCGCCAGCGCCGCGAACACGGTCGACAGGGCAAAGGCCGCCGCCACCACGCGGTTCACTTCGATGCCCATCAACCGCGCTGCCCGTGGGTTCTGCACGCAGGCTTCCAGGCGCAAGCCCAGTTGCGTGCGTCTGCGCACCCAGTAAAGCGTGGCCGCCACCGCCGCACCGGCCAGCGGGATGGCCAGTTGCACGGCATTCAGGCTGCTGTCGCCCAAGTCCAGGCGCAGGCTGGTCAGGGCACTGCCGAACTGCCGCGGCTCCTTGCCGAAGGTGAACATCGCCAGGTTGTCCAGCAGCAGCCCGCCCGCCACCGTCGCCATCAGCCAGGCGTCCGAGCCACGGGCATGGAACGGCCGCACCAGAAAGCGCTCGATGGCCAGGCCCAGCACCGCGCACAGCAGCAGGGTAGTGGGCAGTGCCAGCCACAGCGGCCAGCCCCAGGTCACCGCCAGGCTGTAGCCCAGCACGGCGCCGACCATCATCGCGCTGCCCTGGGCAAAGTTGACCGTGCGCGACACGGCATAGGTGAGGTGAAAGCCCAAAGCCAGCAGCGCATACATGCTGCCCAGGCCCAGGCCGCTGACCAGTGCGGTGGTGATCATGTCGAGGGCCTCCGCTCAGGGCGTCACGGGCACGATGGTGTCGCCATCGAAGCGGCTGAAGATGTAGTCGTCAGGGCCCAGGGCATCGTGGCGGTCAACGCTGAACGGCTGCTGGTAGTGTTTGATCAGCCCGTCGTAGTCGCTGATGGCATAGAAGCCGTCACGCACCTTCGTGCCTTGGGTGTCCTGGGCCTTGTCGATCGCCAGGCCCACCAGGTGCATGGCGTCGTAGGCGTTGGCGATGCCCACGGCCGGGGTCACGTCGGCCAGGGTCTTGACCTGTGGGTAGCGCTGCTTGAGTGCGGCCAGCAAGGCATCGCCGCGGGCGCTGTTGTGGGCGCTGAAGACAAAGGTCTGGATGAAGTGCACGCGCCCGGCGTCTGGCCCGGCCAGCTCGCCAAAGCGGCCGCCGGCCGGGCCCCAGTGCGACACCACCGGCACGTTCCAGCCCATCTGCTGGAGCGACTTGACCACCTGCGCCGACGGGCCGACGTTGCCGACCAGCAGCAGGGTGTCGACACCTGCGCTTTTCAGGCGGATGAGTTGCGGCACCATGTCCAGGTCGCTGTCTTCAAAGCGCTCGGCCGGCGCCTGGGCCATGTCGCGGCGGGCCAGGGCCGCGTTGAGCCCTGCCAGGTTCGACTCGCCCCAAGGGTTGTTGGCCAGGATCAAACCCGGTCGTTTCATGCCCTGGCGCAGGCCATAGGCGACCAGCGCTTCATCCACCTGTTCATCCACCGCCGACACGCGGAACACGTAGTTGTCCTTCGCGCCGTTCTCGGTGATCTTGGTGCCTGCCGCCCAGATGCCCATGAACGGCGTTTTCAGTTGGTTGGCCAACGGTACGATGGCCAGCGACACCGGGGTGTCGAGGCCGCCGAACAGCACGCTGACCTTCTCCCGCTGGATCAGCTCGCGCGCCGCCAGCATGCCCTTGGCCGGGTTGCTTTCGTCATCGCGGCGCACCAGCTCCACCGGGCGGCCCAGCAGCCCGCCTTTGGCATTGATTTCGTCGATGGCCAGGGTGAGGCCCCGGGTAAGGGCCTCGCCGGACTTGGCCGACTGCCCCGACAACGCGGCCACCAGGCCCACCTTGATCGGCTCGGCAGCCTGTACCCAGCCTGTGCAGCAGGCCAGGGAAAAGGCTGCGCAGGGCAGCCAGCGACGTAGCAAGGAACGGCTGAACATGGTTCGAACTCCTGATTGCTAGCAATTTATAAAAATGTGCTAGCAAAACAGGTGCCATTTGGAAAATACTTCGGGCACCCCGTGTTTTGGGGCTTGCGCCTTGGCTTCAGCGCCCTCGCGTGCACTGCATCAAGGCATCGTTCGGGGCCGACGCCCCGTTCTGGACACCCTCGGAGACTTGCAATGACCGAAAGCAACAGCGCCGTACAGATCGTGCGCGACTTCCTCGCCGCCTCCATGGCCCCCGACCCGGTGCGCGCCGCCACGTTCATGAGCGACGACGTGCGCATCACCTTTACCGGCGGCCGCGCCATGCCCACCCCCACCGACATCACCGCGTTCAACGGCGCGCGTTACACCTGGGTGAAGAAGCAGCTGGGGCAGTTCGACTGGTGCGAGCGCGAGGACCACACCGTGGTGTATTCCAATGGCACGCTGTACGGGCAGTGGCCGGATGGCCGCAGCTTTTCCGGCAACCGTTACCTGGACCGCTTCGAAGTGAAGGCGGGCAAGATCGTGCGCATGGATGTGTGGAACGACAGCGCGGAGTGGATGCTGGTGCCGGAGATTGGCAAGGCTTGAGCGCGGCTACTGCTGCGATGCAGCCCGATGTATCGCGCAGGGCGATACCTGGTAGTGCGAAAACCGCATCGTGAGCGCACCCCTGTCGGGTATAAGTTGCCCATGCGCTATCGACGTCTTGATCTCAACCTGCTGGTCGCCCTGGATGTGCTGCTCGAGGAGTGCAGCGTCAGCCGGGCGGCGCAGCGCCTCAACCTTGGCCAGTCTGCCACCAGCGCTGCGCTGGGGCGCCTGCGCGAACATTTTCAGGACCCCCTGCTGATCCCGCTCGGGCGCGGCCTTGAGCCCAGTGCCTTGGCGCGGCAGCTGGCACCCAGAGTGCGAAAGGCACTAAGCCTGGTCGGGGAGGTGGTGCAGACGTCCCTGGACTTCGACCCCGGCCGCTGTGAGCGGCGCTTTACCCTGGTGGCGTCGGACTATGTGGCGGCCACTGTCATGCCTGCGCTCAGCCGTGTACTGGCGCGCCTGGCGCCCGGCATATCGCTGACGGTTCGCGACCTGCCGCTGTCGCGTGACGGTGACGTGGTTGCCGAGGCACTGGACTATCGCCGCAGCGACCTGGTGGTCGTGCCCCAGCGGCGCATAAACCCGCGCTACCCCCACTCAGTGTTGCTCGAGGATGAGCTGTGCTGCGTTGTTTGCGCGCATGCAGTGGCTTACCAGGCGGGCCTTGACCTGGCTGAGTTCTGTGCAGCCGCGCATGTCGTGCGCGAGTTCACCGATGGCCAGAACCTCTCGCTCGACACCCAGCACCTGCGTGAAATCGGCATCGAGCGGCGTGTGGCCGTGGCGGTGCAGAGTTTCGCGCTGATGGGCGACTTCGTCGCCGGTACGCCGCGCATCGCTACGTTGTTTCGGCGCCAGGCCCAAGGGCTGGCGCGTCATCATCAGCTACGGGTACTGCCATCGCCCATCGCCTTCCCGGTGGCTGTGCAAGTGGTGCAATGGCACCCGCAACAAGCATCCGACCCGGCCCTGAGCTGGCTGCGACAGGTGCTGACCGAGCAGGCGGCCGGGGTAGATCACGCCTGAAGGTCGCCCGTGTCACCGACAAGGCCCAACTCTTCGATGGCCAGCAAGGCGCAACGCTCATCGTTGTCCGAGGTGTCACCGCTGACGCCGATTGCCCCCAGCAGGTGCCCCTCGGTGTCGCGCAGCAGAACACCGCCGGGTACTGGGATCACGTGGCCTTGGGTCAGGCTGTTGATCGCGTCGAAGAATGCTGGCATCACCTGAGCGCGCCTTGCCAGCTCCCGGCCACCGAAGCCCATACCCAGGCAGCCGCTGGCTTTTGCGGTGGCGATCTGTGGGCGCAAGGCGCTGGCCTGCTCATCGCGCAACAGCGCCAGCGGGTGGCCTGCAGCATCGAGCACGGCGGCTGCCAAAGGCCGCACGCCCAAGGCCCGGGCGTGTCGCAGCGTAGACGCGGCAAGCCGCGCGGCGGTTTCGAAATCGAGTGTCTGCATGGTCACTGGCTCCATTTGCCAAGTTCGGCTACACGGTCGCGGGTGTAGAGTTCGGTCCATTTCAGGGAGTTGAAGTCCGAGACCTGCTTAGGGTTGTAGGGCGTGCGTTGCAGGCGCACCGGCTGGCCTGCCTTGTACACCGCCTGCAGGCGGTTGCGGTCTTGCAGGATGCGGATGTCGTCAAGCGGCGAGCCGTCGAGGATCAACAGGTCGGCCTGTTTGCCTGGCTCCAGGGTGCCGAGCGTTTCACCGCGTGGCATCAGGCGTGCGCCGACATTGGTCGCAGCGTGCAGCGCTTGTGCCGGGGTGAAGCCCAGGCGCGTGACCAGCAACTCCAGTTCACGCGCATGCCACTCACCGTAAGGGGTAACGGCAAAACCGCTGTCGCTGCCGCAGGCGAACGGAATACCGGCCGCCTTGGCGCGCTTGAGCACCGGCGTGCCCAGTTCCAGCGTGCGGGCACAGTAGCCGGCGTAGCCTGTGGTCACCGCCGGGTCGTGGGGCTGGCAGAAATCTACGGTGTTCTGTGGGAAGGTCATGGTGGGCGCCAGCACGCTGCCTGCCTCCAGAAGTGCTTCGATGCAGGCGTCGTCCATGTAGAAGGCATGAAAGACCAGATCGACGCCTGCCTTGGCCGCGTACATCACGGCTTCGCGGCCGTAGGCATGCGTCGCTACCCGGCAGCCGAGGCGGTGCGCTTCGTCGACCATTTCGCGGGTTTCATCGGCTGTGAAGGCGGCGATGATTTCACCGTTGGGGCGGCGGTGCGTACCGTCCATGGCGATCTTGATCAGGTCGACGCCATCCTTGGCCTGTTTGCGGATCTGCGCGATGGCTTCGGTACGGCTGGTGACCAGCGCAGCGGTGAAGTATTCCGGTGCGCCGACGCGGCTGGGAAACCAGTCGTTGAGGCTTTGCCGGTTGGTGATCACGCGGCTGCTTGCCGCGATGCGCGGGCCTTCGAAGAGCCCGGCGTTGACCGTGTTGCGCACGGCGATGCTGAGCTGGCCGCTGTCACCCGGGCAGACCATCGAGGTGACCCCGGCAGCCAGCACGTGCTGGGCGAAGAACATGCCGCGCAAGGCGCGGAATTCGTCGCTGGTCCAGATGTCGATGTCTTCCTCGCTCTGGGCGTTGCCGAACGCCAGGTGGGTGTGCACGTCTACCAGCCCCGGCATGACGAAGTCGCCGCGCACTTCGCGGTCACCGGGCAATGGGCGTGGCGCCTGGGCCGTCGCGCCAACATGGCGTATCAGGCCGTTTTCGATGATCAGCGTCTGTTGCTGGCGTGCCTGAAGGCTGGCGCCATCGAACAGGGTGGCGCAGTGAAGGTGCAGGGCGCTCATGGTCGGGTTCTACTCGTCTTGTTGTTTCCGGCAGGCTATGTGCCTGCGGCGGCAGGCACCATCAGATCCTGTCGTTGGCCACCCATCGATGGCATCGATACCTGCCGCAACCCCTGTGGCTGCCGGGTTGCCCGGGCCGGCAGGGGGCAATGGCCAGGTATCGTCAGTGTCGATGGCAGGCATGGATATCCACGATTGTTCCTTGTGCTGGGGGTGAGGTGAGGATGTGCCGCTCAATCAATCCTGAAGGAAGTACCATGAAGGCTATTCGTGATGAGTTGCTGAGCCTTGAAGCCGAACGCCAGCGCGCCTTGGTCCACGAGGACCATGAGCAGCTCGAGGTGCTGTTCGACGATGATCTGCTTTATGTCCACACCACGGGGCTGGTGCAGGACAAAGGACAGTACCTGGATTATGCCCGCAATGCCGTGCGCTACCTGGCCGTGGATCGCGGTGAGCTGACGGTGCGGGTGTTTGCCGACGGGCTGGCGCTGATGAGCGGGGTGCAATGCAACCTGCTGCAAAAACGCGGCGGCGGCGAACCGGTGCGCGCCGAAGGTTTCGCCACGCAGCTTTGGGTCAAACGGGAGAAGGGGTGGCGGATCGCATCATTCCACGGTACGCGGGCACCGGCCTGATGACGGCATGAACCGCTGACAGGCACCGGGGCAGTCGCCATAAAGGCTGCCCCGGCACCTTCACCAGCAAGGGTTCAGGCGGTATGCCCGCCGAGCGTTTGGGCAACCCAGTCGGCGATGAACTGGCCGGCATTGATGCTGTTGTCGAAGCTTGAATGCTGCACGCCGCCTTCGCGCTCAGTGAAGACCTTCAATTCGCGCTTGGGGCTGTTGACCAGCTGCTCGTAGGTGCGATGGGCCCACTTGAGCGGGATCTGCGAGTCCTTTTCGCCGTGGGTCACAAGGAAGGGGACGCGAATGCGGTCGAGCACGCCATCAAGGTGCACGTTTTCGGCAATGGTCATGAATTCGTCCATATCCTTGGCGCCCCAGACCCAGCACACGTGCGCCCAGTAATGCGGCACCGGCAAGTCGCCTTCCTTCTCCAGGCGACGCTTCTGTACATCCCGCCAGTCGTGGTTGGCGCCCCACACCACACCGCAGGCGAAGCGCGGTTCGAAGGCCACCGCACGTGGGCAGTAGTAACCCCCCAGCGATACCCCTTCCATACCGATGCGCTTGGGGTCGACTTCCGGGCGGGTTTCCAGCCAGTCCACTACGCGGCTGGCCCAATGCTCGCTGTCGTAACGCGCGGTCAGGCCTTGCAGGCGCAACGCCTCGCCCGTGCCGGGTTGGTCGATGATCAGCGAGGACACGCCACGTTTGGCCAGCCACGCTGGCAGACCGACGCGGTACTTCATCTCTTTGGTCGAATCCAGCCCGTTGACCTGCACCAGCAGTGGTGCCGGGCCGGTCGTGCCTTCGGCGCGCACGAGCAGCCCGCTCAGATGCTGGCCTTCGTAGGGGATTTCCACCCGCTCGCAGTTTTCCCTGGACAGGTCGATGCCGCGGGCGAAGGTCTCGAGAAAACGCTGGTACAAGGCCTCGCGCCCTGGCGCACCATGCGCCTGCAGGCGTTCGCAGGTCAGGTAGTAAGTGGCGGCGCGGTTGTATTTTTCGCCAGCGGACAGGCATCGGCCTGCGGCCTCGTCTTCTTCAGCCAGGGCGCAGAGCTTGTCGGCCATCTTCGACCAGGTTTCGCGAAACGCCTGGGTGCCGGCTGCGTCGGGTTGCAGGGCCGCCTCCTGCAGCGGCGCGCACATCGCTTCGATCTCGCCCAGGCGGGCGCCCATTTCGATGGCCAGGTCCACCGAGAGATTCCAGACATAGTTGGTGGGGAAGTAACGGAACATTGTTGTTGTCCTTCTGCGGTCGTTGAGTCCGGCGCCTGACAATTGCGACAGGTACGCAAGGCGCTGTCCGAAGGCAAGGTACGCAGACACGGCGAGGTGGGGCCAATCGTGAACAGGGATGCGAGGTATCGCCAAACGCGATGCCCCGGCGACGTTGCGCCGGCCGGGGCGATGGCTGCCGGTCAGGCGCTGGCGAGCAGGGCGTCGGGTTGCTGGTCGACATGCTGAATGAAGTCGCTGATGCGTTCACGCAACCAGCGGTGCATGGGGTCGCCCTCCATGCTGCGGTGCCAGAGCATGAATTCGCGCATCACCGGGATCTTCACCGGTGGCGGCAGGATGCGCAGGGGCAGGTAGCGGGCATACAGCTGCGCCAGGCGTCGGTGCATGGTGGCCACGCGGGGGGTGCCTACCAGCAGCTGCGGCAGGGTGTTGAAGTCGTTGGTAATCACTTCCAGGCGGCGGTTGAAGCCGTACTGGTTCATGAACCAGTCCTCGATGCTCAGGTGCCGGTTACGGCCAAAGCCCACCGAGATATGCCCCATCTGCATGTACTGCTCCAGCGTCAGGCTCTCGCCGACCTGCGGATTGTCGCGCCAGACCACGCACACGTGGTCTTCCTCGAACAACAACTGCGACGGGTGGCCATCGATGAGGTAACGCTCGGGCACGATCATCATGTCGACTTCGCCGCGCATCAAAAGCTCGGCGCTGTTGTCACCGGGGCTGATCATTTCAAAGGTGATGTGCGGCGCCTGAAGGTGGATTTTCTGGATGACCTGGGCAAACAGCACGCTGATCAGGTAGTCCGAGGTCACCAGGCGCAGGTGCCGTTTGCTGCTCGAGGGGTCGAACACCGGCTTGGCGGTAATCGAGGAGCGGATGGTCAGCAGCACCTCGCGCACCGGCTGGGCCAGCTCCAGTGCATAGGGTGTGGGCTGCATCTTGCGGCCGACCTGCACCAGCAGTTCGTCCTCGAAAAACGTTCTCAAGCGGCCCAGCACCCCGCTGGTGGCCGATTGCGTCATGTGCAGGCGTTCAGCGGCACGGGTGATGTTCTGCTCTTCGAGCAGGACATCCAGTGCGACCAGCAGGTTCAGATCCAGGTGGTGAAAGCGCATGGTGATAGCTCACGGTTCTTGTAGTTATTTTCGCGATACCTTCCCGCCGCATTGCCGATACGTCAAGGCCAATCCGCTGTCCACCCGAGCCAACGCCAGGCGCCATGGGCTTGCGCACAGGTATCGCGATTACCGATGCCTCGCATCCTGACTCGCGATTGGTCAGCCTGGCCGATCAGCCAGCAATCTGCCCTCCAGTCGAGCGGCCTGCCCGCCGCGCCGACCTGCTACCGGTGACCCTGGCTGGCACCGAACAACAATTTCAATGGAGTGGTAGCCATGAACATTCTTGGACTCGACGCACTGGTATTCGGCGTCGACGATATCCAGGCCTGCGCCGATTGCCTGCGTGATTACGGCCTCACAGCCGTACAACTGGATGCCGACGGTGGCCGTTTCGAAGCACTCGACGGCACTGCGATCATCATCCGTCACGGCGATGACCCCCACCTGCCGCCGGCGCTGGGCCCGACCCCATCGCTGCGTGAAACCGTTTACGGCGTGGCAGCGACGCAGGACCTTGAGGCCATCGCCGACGAGCTGGGGCGCGACCGCGAGGTGCGCCGTGACGAGCAGGGTGTGCTGCACAGTGTCGACGACCTGGGCTTTGCCATCGCCTTCCAGGTCTCCTGCAGACGCAGCTTCCAGGCGCCGGCCGACCTCACCAACGCTCCCGGTAGCGCGCCGCAGCGCCCCCTCAACCAGTTGGGCATCACGCTGGACATGCCAGCGCAGCCGCGCACCTTGTCTCATGTGGTGTACTTCGTGCCCGATGCGGCCAAAGGCGAAGCCTTCTATCGCGACCGCCTGGGCTTCGTCACCACTGACAGCTTCATCGGCGTCGGCCCGTTCATGCGCACCGCTGGCATGGACGATCACCACTGCCTGTTCATGATCCAGACGCCGCCACACATGCAGGGCTGCGAGCATTTCACCTTCCATATGGGCAGCGGCACGGAAGTGCTGCTGGCCGGCAATCGCTTCCAGCAAAAGGGCTGGACCAGTTTCTGGGGCCCGGGCCGTCACCTGCTGGGCTCGAACTGGTTCTGGTACTTCAACAGCCCGCTGGGCTGCCACATCGAGTACGACGCCGACATGGACAAGCATGACGATGAGTGGGCGGCGCGCCAGGCACCGATGTCGGCCGACAACTCGCAGCTGTTCCTTTTCGCTTCGCGGGAGAAGTGGGCGCCCGGTGGCCCACCGCCAAAGCAGCCCTGAGCTGTGCCTTGCGTGGCGCTGTGCCCGCTCGCGGAACTGAGCGAGGGCAAGGCACGCGGCTTCGACCCGCAGGGCAGGGGGGCAGACAGCCTGTTCGCCCTGCGGCACCGCGGCGTTGTGCGTGTTTACCGCAACCTGTGTCCGCACCTGCTGGTACCGCTGGAGTACCGCAAGGACCGCTTCCTCAGTGCCGATGGCCAGTGGGTGGTCTGCTACGCCCATGGCGCACGCTTTCGGCCTGACGATGGCACCTGCGTTCACGGCCCTTGCCGTGGCGATGCGCTGCAGGCGCTTGATCACCGCGAGGTGGACGGCTGGCTGGTAGTGCCGCTGCAACAGTTGCACCCCTGAGGTATCGCGCCGCGTGATAGGTCGCATCCCAGGACTCGATTGGTCAAAGCCCGGCGCTGCCGGGAAGCTGTGCCCAAGGCACAGGAAATGCCCGCCGCCCACGCTGCGGCGAACAACAAGAACAAGACGTGAGGGATGCCATGAATACTGTGAGCAACGTACTGATCGTGGGCGGCGGGATTGGCGGGCTGTGCGCCGCCATCGCGCTGCGCCGCAAGGGGATGGCGGTCGACCTGGTCGAACTCAAGACCGAGTGGACCGTCTACGGCGTCGGCATCATCCAGCAGAGCAACGTGGTGCGCGAGATGCACCGCCTGGGGGTGCTCGATGCCTACCTGAGCGCGGCCTACGCCTTCGAGGACGTAGCCATCTACACCACTGAAGGCCACCAGCTGGCGCGTATTCCGGGGCAGCGCCTGGCCGGCCCGCAGTACCCGGCCAACGTCGGTATCTCCCGCCGTGCCTTGCACAAGGTGCTGAGCGAAACCGCCATCGAACTCGGTACCCAAGTGCGCCTGGGCACCTCTGTGGAGAGCTTCGAGCAGGATGCCACTGGCGTGGACGTGCTGTTCAGCGATGGCCGCCAGGGGCGCTATGCGTTGGTGGTCGGTGCCGATGGCCTGTACTCGAAGATCCGTGGTTTGCTGTTCGGTGATGCCTACCAGCCGCAATTCACCGGCCAGTCGGTATGGCGTCACAACTTCCCGCGCGCAGCCGGTATCGACCACCTGGCCAATTACCAGGGCCCCTCGGGCAATGCTGGGCTGGTGCCGCTGGCCGACAACCTGATGTACCTGTTCACCACTTCCCACGAACCGGGCAACCCGTGGATGGACCCGGCCGGGCTTGCTGCTGGCCTGCGCCAGCGCCTGGCGGGGTTTGGCGGGTTGATCGGTGAGCTGCGCGAACAGATCCGTGACAGCGCAGAGGTCGTCTACAAGCCACTGGAGGCGGTGTTCGTCGACGAGCCCTGGTACCGCGGCCGCGTGCTGCTGATTGGCGATGCGGCCCATGCCACCACACCGCACCTGGGGCAGGGTGCGGGCATGGCCATCGAAGATGCCGTGGTGCTGGCCGAAGCGCTGACCGCCGGCGGCAGCCTGGACGAGCAGTTGCAGTGCTTCATGGGCCGCCGTTTCGAGCGCTGCAAGTTCATCAGCGACATGTCGCTGCTGGCGGGCGAGAAAGAGGTCCAGCGTGACCCGTCCTTTGACCGCATCGGCCTGGTCAAGCAGATGCTGGAGGTCACGGCCCGGCCGATCTGATACCTGTGCCCGGCGCACCCTGCCTTGCTGGCGCGCCGCGACGCATGCCAACACCGACACAAGAACAAGAAAGAGGAAACCACGATGTTGACTCGTAAAGGTGCAACCGCCCGGCCGTTGCCGCCGCTCAAACCCCTCACCCTGGCGATTTTCGCGCTGGCGGCCAGCCAGGCCCAGGCGCTGCAATTCGATACTGGCAACCCGGACCTGAGGGTACGCTGGGACAATACCCTCAAGTACAGCGCCGCCTGGCGCACCCAGGATGCCAGCAGCAAACTCACCGAGGGGCAGACGGCACTGAACCTGGATGATGGTGACCGCAACTTCGACAAAGGCCTGATTTCCAACCGGCTGGACCTGCTGTCAGAGCTGGATGTGACCTACGGCAACGTCGGCGCCCGGGTCAGTGGCGCGGCCTGGTATGACGATGTCTACAACCAAGGTACCGACAATGGCGACCCCAGCCGCGCCAACAGCTATTCGGTAGATTTCGACGAGTTCACCGATGACACCCGTACCTTGCACGGGCGCAAGGGCGAGCTGCTCGATGCGTTCATCTTTGGCAAGGCCGAGATCGGTGAGCTGCCGGTGTCTGGCCGCCTGGGCCGTTACGCCATGCAGTGGGGCGAGAGCCTGTTCTACGGCATGAACGGCATCGCCGGGGGCATGGCGCCGGTGGATGTGGTCAAGGGCCTGTCGGTGCCCAACACCCAGTTCAAGGAGCTGATCCGCCCGGTGCAGCAGATTTCCGGGCAGTTGCAGCTGACGCCGGATGTTTCCCTGGGCGCCTACTACCAGTTCGAGTGGGAGGCCAACCGCCTGCCGGCAGCCGGTAGCTATTTCTCCAACGACGACTTCTTTGGGGACGGCGCAGAGCGCATGTTCGTTGGCGCGCCGGTGTTCCCTGGTGGCCAGCCACTGGCCTTCTATCATGGCAACGACAAGGAAGCCAAAGACTCGGGGCAGGGCGGTGTGCAGTTGCGTTGGCGCACCGAGACCGTGGACTGGGGGCTCTATGCCATTCGCTTCCACGACAAGTCACCGCAGCTCAACGTACGCCCCGACTTCGCCAACCTCGACCCGGTCAGTGGCAAGGCCGGCGAGTTCTACTGGGTGTACCCCGAGGGCATCGAGGCACTGGGCGCCAGTTTTTC
Organism: Pseudomonas sp. BNK-30; assembly: GCF_047456185.1. NCBI lineage: Bacteria > Pseudomonadati > Pseudomonadota > Gammaproteobacteria > Pseudomonadales > Pseudomonadaceae > Pseudomonas > Pseudomonas sp. BNK-30. The sequence goes on along the minus strand of NZ_CP179904.1, from coordinate 2,424,155 downwards.
CACCACCCTGGGCAACTTCAACGTCGCGGGCGAGCTTTCCACCCGTTGGAACCAGCCACTGGCCTCGACCAACCAGCATGCACTGGCGACGGGCGAGGTGATCGACAACGACGACAACCCGGTCTACGCCACCGGCCGCACGCTGCATGCCAACGTCTCCTGGCTGGCGAGCCTGGAGCCTAACTTCATTGCCGCCGAGTCTACTTTCCTGGGCGAGATTGCCTGGAACCGGGTGATGAGCGTGAGCAAGAACGCCGACGCCGTCGACCCCAACGCCGACCGTGACGCCACCAGCCTGCGCCTGGTCTTCGAACCGATGTACCGGCAGATCTACCCAGGCCTGGACCTCTCGGTGCCGATCGGGGCGAGCTACACCAACGGTGCCTCCATGGCCTTGGGTACCGGCTTTGGCACCGACCATGGCGGCGACCTGAACATCGGCCTGAAGGGCAACTATCTCAATACCTGGAGCCTTGGCCTGACCTACACGCACTACTACGGCCCCGAAAACACCTTCCTCGATGCCGACAACAACTACACCTTCGAACAGTCGCTCAAAGACCGCGACTTCATCGCCTTCACCGTCAGCCGTACCTTCTGACCGAGGACTACCCGATGAAACACAACAATAAAGTCGTTTCCCTGTTCACTGCCCTGAGTGCCTCGCTGCTGCTCGCCCACGGCGCTTTTGCCGCGGTGTCCCCCGAGCAGGCGGCAACGCTCAAGACCACACTGACCCCATTGGGCGGCGAGCGTGCCGGCAATGCCGACGGCAGTATCCCCGCCTGGACCGGCGGTTACACCCAGGTCGACGCCGCTTACAAGGACGGCGGCAAGCGTGGCGACCCGTTCGCCGCTGACAAGCCGCTGCTGACAATCACTGCGCAGAACATGACGCAGTACGCTGACAAGCTGACCCCAGGCATCCAGGCGATGCTCAAGAAGTACCCCGACAGCTACCGGTTGGACGTGTACCCGACCCACCGCAGCGCTGCCGCACCGCAATCGGTGTATGACGCAACCTTTGCCAACGCCACCAGCGGCAAGTTGGTGGACGGCCCTGCCGGCGCCATGCCCGAAGGCGCCTCCGGGGGCATTCCGTTCCCGATCCCGGGCAATGGCGTAGAAGCCATGTGGAACCACCTGCTGCGCTGGCGCGGGGCCTCGTGGCACGCCAGCTTCAACCAGTACCTGACCACCGCCGACGGCAAGCACGTGCTGACCAACGATTCGCGCGCCGATTTGCAGATGCCCTGGTATCTGCCTGGGGGCAGTGGTGACAAAGGTGTGTTCTGGTCCATCCGCATGACCAACGATGGGCCGCCATTGCGGGCGGGCGAGGCCATCACCGGCCTTGAAAACCTCAATGCCGATAAAGCGGCGGTGTGGACCTACCTGCCTGGTCAGCGCCGCGTGCGCCGCCTGCCCAATGCCTGCTGCGACACGCCGACCCCAGCTACAGCGGGGGTGATGAGTTTCGACGAACTGTACGTGTTCAACGGCCGCCTGGACCGCTTCGACTGGAAGCTGGTGGGCAAGAAAGAGATGTACATCCCCTACAACGCCAACAAGGTGTTTACCGCCGCCAACGCCGAAGCGCTGCTCGACCCGCATCACCTCAAGCCACAAGCCATCCGCTGGGAACTGCATCGGGTGTGGGTGGTGGAGGCGACGCTCAAGGAGGGCCAGCGTCACGTGATGCCCAAGAGCACCTACTACCTCGATGAAGACACCTGGGCGGCGGTGCTGGGTGAGCGATACGACGCACGCAACCAGTTGGCCAAAGTGGTCTGGACCTCGCCGGTGGTACTGCCTGACCTGCCTGGCGTGGTGACCCTGACCAACGGCTTCTATGACCTGCTGTCCGGCGCGTGGTTTGCCGGCGATCTGTTTGCCGGCAAGCAGGAGCAGTACCGCATCGTGCCGCCCTACAAGGACTCGGTATTCACCGCCGATGCCATGGCGGGTGAGGGCGTGCGCTGAGCAGGCGCATTGCACCTGGGCTGTATCGACTACAAGAACAAAAGGTTGCGTGCGATGAACAAGATGCTCCATGGCTGGCTGCTGGCCGCCTGTTGCGCGCTGCCCCCGGCCTACGCCGGCGGTAGCGTGGATGTGCTCTCGCAGCCCGCAGTGCAGGGCCCCCAGGCCTTGCGAGCGGTGTTGCAGGATGTGGCCCGTGCCGGCACGCGCCTGGTGTCGGTGGGCGAGCGTGGCGTGGTGCTGCTCTCGGATGACAACGGCAAGGCCTGGCGCCAGGCCAAGACCGTGCCGGTGAGTGTCAGCCTGACCGCGGTGCAGTTCGTCGACGAGCGCAACGGCTGGGCGGTTGGCCACGCCGGCGTAGTGCTGCGCAGCGAGGATGGCGGCGAGCACTGGACTTTGCAGCTCGACGGCAAGCGCGCCGCTGCGCTGGAGTTGCAGGCAGCCGAGGCATCTGCTGATGAGCGCCGTTTGGCCGCGGCACAACGGCTGCTGGCCGACGGTGCCGACAAGCCGTTGCTGGCGCTGAGCTTTGCCGATGCGCAGCACGGCCTGGTCGTGGGCGCCTACGGCCTGGCCATGATCACGGCCGACGGCGGGCGCAGCTGGCAGTCCGGCATGGGCCTGTTGCCCAACCGCCGCGGCCTGCACCTGTATGCCTTGGCACGTCAGGGCGCTGACGTGTATGTCGCCGGCGAACAGGGCCTGCTGCTGCGTTCGCGCGATGCCGGTGCTCATTTCGAGGCTTTGCAAGGCCCTTATGACGGGAGCTACTTCGCTGCCAGCGTGCTGCCCAACGGGCGGCTGCTGGTCGGCGGGTTGCGCGGTTCGTTGTTTGCCTCCGATGACGGCGGTGCCAGTTTCCAGGCGTTGGCCAACCCGATTCCTGCTTCGCTCAACGGCATCCGCGTCGCCGGTGATCAAGTGTTGCTGGCCAACCAGGCCGGGATGCTGCTGCGCAGCAGCCTCAGCGACTTTGCCGCGCATCCCTTGCCGGTCTCCGATGGCCTGCCACTGACTGCCGCCACCACTGCCGCCGACGGTTCCATCGTCGCCGTCGGCATGGCCGGTGCACGCCGCCTGGCACCTTCTTCTTCCTCTTCCACGAAGGACTGAGCCATGCATGCCATGAATCCGCCCGCGCCTTGCAGCGGCCGTCTCGATGACTTCGACAACATGTCCGGGTCGCTGCTGGAGCGTGCGCTGTTCAACCACCGGGCGCTGGTCCTGCTGTTGTGCCTGGCCGCGACCTTGCTGCTTGGCTGGCAGGCCACGCGCCTGACGCTCAACGCCAGTTTCGAGAAGACGATTGCGCGCGATCACCCATTCGTCCACAACTACCTGGAACACCGCCAGGAACTTGCCGGCCTGGGCAACGCGGTGCGCATCGCCGTGGCCAACCCCAGTGGCAGCATCTACGACAAGGACTATCTGCACAGCCTGCAGCAGCTCAACGACGCGGTGTACCTGCTGCCGGGCGTCGACCGTGCGGCGATGAAGTCGCTTTGGACCCCCTCAACCCGCTGGGCCGGGGTGACCGAGGAGGGCCTGGAAGGCGGCCCGGTGATCCCCGACGGCTACGACGGCGGCCTCGCGAGCCTCGAAGCGCTCAAGCGCAACGTCGAACGCTCCAACGAGATCGGCCAGTTGGTGGCCTTCGACCAGCGTTCGAGCATCGTCTACGTGCCGCTGCTGGAAACGACGCCGGACGGCAAGGCGCTTGACTACACCGCCTTCGCCAGCGAACTGGAAACCCTGCGTGAACGCTTCCAGCAGCAGGGTGTGCAGATTCACATCACCGGCTTCGCCAAGGTGGTGGGCGATCTGATCGATGGGCTGAGGCAGATCCTGCTGTTCTTCGCCGCCGCCATCGCCATCACGGCTGTCGTGCTCTATTGGTACACCCGATGTGCGCGCAGTACGGCGCTGGTGGTGACCTGCTCACTGGTGGCAGTGATCTGGCAAATGGGCCTGCTGCCGGTGCTGGGATACGAACTGGACCCGTACTCGGTGCTGGTTCCGTTTCTGGTGTTCGCCATCGGCATGAGCCATGGCGCACAGAAGATGAACGGCATCATGCAGGACATCGGCCGCGGCATGCACCGCCTGGTGGCGGCGCGCTTCACCTTCCGCCGGCTGTTCCTGGCCGGGCTCACTGCGCTGTTGTGTGATGCAGTGGGTTTTGCGGTGCTGATGATCATCCGTATCCAGGTGATCCAGGACCTTGCCGTCATCGCCAGCCTCGGCGTGGCGGTGCTGATCTTCACCAACCTGATCCTGCTGCCGGTGCTGCTTTCCTATGTCGGCGTCAGCGCCCGAGGTGCGCGCCGTAGCCTGCGCGCCGAAGAAGCGGAGGCGAGCGGGGCGCAGAAGCACGCGATGTGGCGCCTGCTGGACCACTTCACCCGGCGCCGCTGGGCGGCGTGGTGCATTGCACTGGCGGTACTGATGGCCGCTGGCGGATTCGCCGTGAGCCTGCACCTGAAGGTCGGTGACCTGGATGCTGGCGCCCCCGAGCTGCGTGCGGACTCGCGTTACAACCGCGACAACGCCTTCATCACCGAGCATTACGGTGCCAGCAGTGACGTGTTTGCGGTGATGGTGCGCACGCCAGCCGGCGGCTGCTCGGCCTACGATACCCTCAAGCGTGTGGACGACCTTGACTGGCAGTTGCGCGGCCTGCCGGGCGTGGACTCGACCAACTCACTGGCGCTGCTCAACCGCAGGGTACTGGTTGGCCTGTCTGAAGGCAGCCCGAAGTGGTACGAGCTGGTGAACAACCAGGCGACCCTGAACATGGTCACCGCCAACGCCCCGCGCGGGCTGTACAACGATGACTGCAGCCTGCTCACGCTCTATGCCTACCTCACTGACCACAAGGCCGACACGCTTGCGCGGGTGGTGGACAGCGTGCAGACCTTTGCCCGCGACAACGACAGCGAACAGGCCACCTTCCTGCTCGCTGCCGGCAGCGCCGGCATCGAGGCCGCCACCAACCAGGTGGTGAAACAGGCCAACCGCGACATGCTCTGGTGGGTTTACGGGGCCGTCATCCTGCTTTGCCTGGTGACCTTCCGCTCCTGGCGTGCGGTGCTTTGCGCGGTGTTGCCGCTGGTGCTCACCTCGATCCTTTGCGAAGCGTTGATGGTGGCGTTGGGCATCGGCGTGAAGGTGGCGACCTTGCCTGTGATCGCGCTCGGCGTCGGCATCGGAGTGGACTACGCGCTCTATGTGATGAGCATCGTGCTGGCCCAGCTGCGACAGGGGGCGAGCCTTTCCCAGGCGTATTACCGCGCGCTGCTGTTCACCGGCAAGGTGGTGATGCTGACTGGCGTGACCCTGGCCATTGCGGTGGGCACCTGGATCTTCTCGCCGATCAAGTTCCAGGCAGACATGGGCGTGCTGCTGGCCTTCATGTTCGTGTGGAACATGGTCGGGGCACTGGTCCTGCTGCCGGCACTGGCCTACTTCCTGCTGCCGCAAGGCCAGGTGCGTTCGCAGGCGGATCCGGTGTTGCCTGCTCGTGAGCCTTTGTCGCAACAGTGCCTGGCAGGCGCTGAACTCACCCCGCGCCAGGCGAAGCTTCATTCGCTGGAGGAGGTGAGCCATGGCCGCTGAACGTATCGCCGGCAGTGTTCAGGCGCTGCTATTGCTGTTCGGCAGCTGCCTGCCGGTGCTGGGGGCAGTGCTGATCGCGCCTGTGCTGCCACGCATGCAGATGCATTTCACCGAGACGCCCGGCGTCGCGGTGCTGGTACCGGTCGTGCTGACGCTGCCTGCGCTGGTGATTGCGTTGGCGGCACCATGGGCCGGGATGCTGGCGGACCGTGTCGGCCGACGGGCTTTGCTGCTCGCCAGCATGCTGCTTTACAGCGTCTGCGGGGTGCTGCCGCTGTGGCTGGATTCACTTGGCCTGATCATCGCCAGCCGCGCCGGCATTGGCCTGGCCGAAGCCGGGATCATGACCTGCTGCACCACATTGATGGGTGACTACTTCGATGGCCAGCGCCGGGAGCGACTGTTTGCCCTGCAAATGGTCGCCACCTCGCTGTCAGCGGCCCTGTTCATGGGGCTGGGCGGGGCACTGGGCGAGAACAGCTGGCGTACGCCGTTCGCGCTGTATGCAGTCGGCGTGCTGTGCCTGCCGCTAATGGCCTTGCTGTTGTGGGAACCTAAGGCCCGCCGTGTCGAACCTCAACACGCCCAGGCTTCACGCTTTCCCTGGGCCGCCTTGGCGCCGATCTACCTGCTGACCGGCCTGGCGGGTGTGAGCCTGTTCATCGTACCGGTGCAGGTTGGTTACCTGCTGCAACTGCTGCAGGTGGATGCGCCCCAGCAGGTGGGCATGACCATGGGCGCCAACCAGCTCGGCGTGCTGGCCGGCGCACTGGCCTTCCGTTTGCTGGCCCGCCAGCCTGCTGGCCGCCTGCTGGCGCTGGGGTTTGCCACGGCGGGGCTTGGCGGCGGGCTGATGGCGCTTTCCACCAGCCACGCAATGGTGGTGTTGGCCGTACTGGGCAATGGCCTGGGCGTGGGCCTGTTGCTGCCCACCCTGATCAGCCAGGTCATGCAGCACGTCGGTTTCGACCAGCGCGGCCGGGCCACGGGCGGCTTCACCGCAGCGATTTTTGCCGGTGAATTCATCAGCCCTTTGCTGGTGCTTGCGCTGACCGGCGGCGCGGCGCCGCATCTGCCCCAGGCGCTGCTACTGGTTGCCCTCAGCCAACTGATCCTGGCGCCGCTGTGCCTGCTGCTGTTGCGTCGCGCCCGCGCGGCGGGCGCAGTGGGGGCGCTGTGAACGATCAGCTTTACAACACAGGCCCAGGTGCCGCCCCTGGCACCGGCCACGGTAATTGACAGGAGACAGCATGCAGTCACTTGCAACCTTCAAACGCGTCGTCACCGGCCACGACTCCCAAGGGCAGGCGGTAGTGGCCAGTTGTGGCCCTACGGCGCATGACTTTGCGCTCAAGGCGGTGCCTGGCACGGTGTTCTACGAAGTGTGGAACAGTGCCGGCAGCCCGGCGCTGCTGGATAACGGCGACGACCCGACCGCCCGGCCCCTGCAATTGAGCCCCGGCCCGTTGGGCAGTGTGATCCGCGTGGTGGATATCCCGCCGGACAGCCTGCAGAACCAGGTCAGCGCTGAGCAGGCGGCGGCCGCCTTCGCCGAAATCGGCGAAGCGCATGCCGGCACCGGCAACGCTGATTCAAAGCACAAACTGATGCACCGCACAGAAACCCTGGATTACGGGATCGTCACTGAAGGTGAGGTGTGGCTGGTGCTGGACGGCGACGAGGTACACCTCAAGCGGGGTGACATCGTCGTGCAGCGCGGCACCAATCATGCCTGGAGCAACCGCACCGCGCAGATGGCCCGCATGGTATTCATCCTGCTTGACGGTCGTTACGCCGAGCAGCTCAAGGAGGTGCTGCCATGAAGCTCGCCACACTCAATGACGGTAGCCGCGCTGGCCGCCTGCTGGTGGTTGCCCGCAACCTGGAGCGGGCGGTGGAGGCCAGCAGCATCGCCGCTACGCTGCAGGCTGCCCTGGACGACTGGGCGCAGGTCGAGGGCGACCTGCAGCAATTGTATGAGCAGCTCAACGCCGGGCAGGCCCCGGGTGCGTTCGACCTTGACCTGGCACTGCTCGCCGCGCCGCTGCCCCAGGCCAGGCAGTGGCTGGACGCTTCATCCTTCCTCAGCCACGGCGAGCTGATGCAGAAGGCCTTCAACCTGGACCCCATCGATGGCGTCGAGCACATACCGTTGATCTATCAGGGGGCCGGCGACGACTTTCTTGGGCCGCGGGCCGACATTCCCTTGCCCAGCGAGGCCCACGGCATCGATTTCGAGGGCGAGTTCGCGGTGCTGGTCGACGACGTGCCCATGGGCTGCCCGCCGGACCGGGCCTTGCAGCATGTGCGTCTGGTGCTGCAACTCAACGACGTCAGCTTGCGTGCACTGGCGCCCAGGGAAATGAAGACCGGCTTCGGTTTTGTCCAGGCCAAGCCCGCCAGCAGCTTTGCTCCGGTGGCGGTTACCCCCGACGAACTCGGCGACGCCTGGCGCGACGGTCGTGTGCACCTGCCGCTGAACGTGGAGTGGAACGGCGAGTGGTTCGGCCACCCCCATGGCGGAGCCATGCATTTCGGGTTCCACCAACTGATCGCTCACGCGGCGCTGACCCGGCGCCTTAGCGCCGGGACCTTGATCGGCTCGGGTACCGTGTCCAACGCGGACCGTTCCGTAGGGTCGGCGTGCATCGCTGAGCGCCGTGCCATTGAAACCATCGCCCACGGTGCACCGCGCACGGCCTTCATGCGCTTCGGCGACCGCGTGCGGATGGAGGCACGGGACACCTCAGGCGAGGTGCTGTTCGGCGCCATCGAGCAGCGTGTGGTGCCGGGAGGTTGGCAATGCGCGTGATGGTCAGCGGGGCCAATGGCTTCCTCGGTCGCCAGCTGGTAGGGCGCCTGCTGGAGGCGGGGACGCTGCGCGGGCAGCGTATCCAGGCGTTGCTGGTGCTGGACCAGCAACTGGACGGGTTACCCGACGATGCGCGGCTACGGCGCCATTATGGCAGTGTCACCGACCCTGCCTTGTTGCGCCGGGCGCTGGCCGATGGTGTGGATGTGGTGTTCCACCTGGCCAGTCTGCCCGGGGGCGCCGCAGAGGCGCAGTACGAGCTGGGTTACCAGGTGAATCTGCAGGGCAGCCTGGAGCTGCTCGACCAGTTGCGCAATGCCCGGCGACCGCCAGTGCTGGTGTACGCCAGCAGCGTTGCGGTGTATGGCGGCGATCTACCCCAGCGCATGGATGAAGACCAGCCGGCCTCGCCGCAACTGTCCTATGCGGCCCACAAACGCATGGTGGAAATCGCACTGCAGGACCTGGCGCGGCGCGGCGAGGTGGATGGCCGCGCGCTGCGCCTGCCCGGCATCGTCGCCCGGCCGCGCGAGCCGAACGGCCTGCGCTCGGCGTTCATGAGCGACTTGTTGCACGCCTATGCGGCTGGCGAACCCTATACCTGCCCGGTCTCGGCTCAAGCAAGCGCCTGGTGGATGTCGGCGCGCTGTTGCGTGGACAACCTGCTGCATGCCGCCGAACTGCAAGACCCGGGCTACGGGCGGATCTGGCAGTTGCCCGTGCTGCACTTGTCGATCGCCCAGGTGCTTGCCGGGCTGCAGGCCTGCCTTGGCGACGAGAACCATGCATGCATCAGCTTCGCTCCCGAGCCACACCTCGAAGCGCTGTTCGGTCGTTATCCACCCTTGCGCACAACCCAGGCCCGCAAGCTGGGCTTCTGCCATGACGGCTCAGTGCTTGGCCTGCTGCGCAACGCCCTTGATCTGCCACCGCGCCGCAGCATTGCGGCAACCCGTAAAGGAATGTGTGCATGAACGTGAACAAGCGTCGCTTGCTGGACCTTTCTGTAACCCTGGACAACAACCCTTACACTGACCCACCGCCTTTGCTGCCAAAGATCGACTACATGGACCACCAGCAGGGCTGGCCGGAAATGGCCGCGATGTTCCCTGGCCTGCGCAAGGAAGACCTGCCGGGCGATGAGTCGTGGGCAGCTGAACGGCTGCAGATCACCACCCACAGCGGTACGCACATGGATGCGCCCTGGCATTATGCGTCCACCACCAATGGCGGCGAGCGGGCGTTCGGCATCGATGAGCTGCCTTTGGAGTGGTGCCTGCAGCCGGGTGTGAAGCTGGATTTTCGCCACTTGCCGGACGGCCACGTGGTGACGGCGGCGCAGGTGGAGGCCGAACTGGCTCGCATCGGCCATCAACTGCAGCCGCTGGACATCGTGCTGGTCAATACCCGCGCAGGCAGCCTGTTTGGCCAGCCCGGCTACCTCGAAGCCGGGGTTGGCATGGGCCGCGAAGCGACGCTTTACCTGTTGGAGCGGGGGGTAAGGGTGGTCGGCACCGATGCCTGGAGCTGGGATGCACCGTTCAAGTACACCCGTGAACGTTTCAGCGCCACGGGCGATGCGTCGATCATCTGGGAAGGCCACAAGGCTGGCCGCGACATCGGGTATGGGCAGATGGAGAAACTGGCCAACCTGGAGCAGCTTCCGGCCTATGGCTTCATGGTCAGTTGCTTCCCCTACAAGATCCGCCAGGCATCCGCCGGGTTCGTTCGAGCAGTGGCCATCTTCGATTAGCAAGGCTGGCGGCCAGCCGCCGAGCTGGCCGCCCATCCCGGCACAACGATGGCGAGGTGAACTTTATCGGGCGTCCAGGCTTCCTCTGTTACAGCAGCGGTTGCCCCGGTGGGGCAGCCAGCGCTGCATCACGCCAAAGGTTGAGGAGGGGCAATGAAGACGCAAAGCACGCTAGCGCCTGAAAAAGCAGGCCAGGCAAAGGGCCAAGGTGAAGTAGAGCGGGACAACGATGCCCGTCGGCCAGACGGCTCAAGCGGTACGGCGCATGATTCCACCGCGCAGCAAACCGCGCGAGGCAAGGGGCCGCACTCGTCCGAACACGCCGACACCGAGGATGACCTGGGCTTTGACCCGGACTCACCGGATCTGGACGACCCGCAGGTCGATCCCCAAGGGCCGGCCAAGCCGCCCAGGGATGTGGAGAAAAAGGCAACATGATCGAGGCCGTGAGCGCGGATGTGCTGGGTGATGCTCAGCGCACCCGCTCACGGCTTTGTACCGAAAGCTCCAGGGCTTTTTGCATGTCCAGCCGCGCAGAACGCCCCACGTCCCGGTCATGCAACTGAAAGTTGCGCTCGGAGGGCAGGATCGGTGCGGTGAGGTCTTCGGCGTCCTCTCGCTCGAAGTCGTGATTGCCGCCAATGGTCATGGCGCTACGGCGCAGCAGCATGCGCAGCTGCTCGGGCTGCAACTGCGGGTTGATCGACAGCATCGCGGCCACAAGGCCTGTGACCATCGGGGTGGCATAGGACGTGCCGCAATGCACCGCGCCGGGCTGGCCTGCCTGGCGGGTCGAGGCGTGGGCGCAGGCTGCGGCGGTGATGTCGACGCGCATGTCTACATTCGAGGTGCTGCGCTTGACGGCGTAGTTCGGTGACTCGACAGGGGCAGAAGCCTGCCCGCTACGTTGATGGCCGCCCACCACGAGCAATTGTTCGGTGATGAAGGAGGAGGGCAGGCGATACTCGTCGGTGCCCGAGAACGAGGCGCCGTTGCCGGCCGAGTTGACCACGACCACATCCGGATGGGCCTTGCGCAGCCAGAGAAAGAACTCCTCGAGCAGCTCTTCATAGCCGCCCATGGCAATCCCGGAGCGCAGCAGGGAATCCACCTCATCGCCTTGCACGTTGCGCGCACCGACGCGGTGAATGCCCCAGCTCCAGTTGAGTACGCGCACGCCGTCCTCGACCAGGTTCACCGATGCGGCGATGTTGGCGGTGATGCCGGCATCGGAGTTGCGTTCGACAATCACCTCGAAACCACCTGCCGCCTTGTCCAGCCCCCGCAGGAAGCCGGTGTTGCCCCCGTCATCCCAGCCGGCGGCAAGAATGCCGGCGACGGTTGTGCCGTGGTTGTCCGGTTTGCTGGCATCCTGGGCATACACGCAGGTGCGGTGCCCCTCGCAGGCGCCCAGGTAGTCGGCGAAATCTGCGGTATCGAAGTCGACATTGCGTTCGATCACCCCGACCCGAACCGGGGTGGGCAGCACCGGCACCTGGCGGCCCGGGATGCGCCGCTGATAGTAGTGCACCGCATCGAGGAAGCGGTTGGCAGCCCATTCGTCCGAGCCTTGCGCAGGCTTGCTGGCCCCCGGTGCCTTGGGGGCGGCGTGTTCTGCCTCTTCGGCCGCCGATTCCTCCACCACCACCGCATCCACGCTGGTTTCACCGCCCAGGCGCAATACCAGCGCGTCACGCTGCACCAGGTCCTGGGCGGGCAGGCGCAACTGATACAGGTTCAGAGGAGCGATGCTGCCCACCACCTTGGCCCCGTATTTGCGCGCCAAACGTTCGGCTTCCTGGCGGCCGTCGTGGTCCTCTTCTATCAGCACGCTGACCAGATCGACATAGGTGGTCAGGCCATCCATGTTCCTGGCCACTTCCTTGGGCCCTGCGGCCAGCACATGGTTGTTGTGCAGGGTAAGCCAGGCGGCATTGCTGGCACGCGGGCCGTCCTGCAACCACAGCGGGCCGCTTTGCACGGCCGTGCCGTCCAGTTGCAGGCGCAAGGTATCCCCCTGGCGCTGGACACGCTCCGGGGCCACTGCCTTGCCGCTGAGCAGCAGCTGCGGCGTGGCCTGGCCAAGCCCTTGCACGCGCAGGCACCAGGTTTGCTGCTGGTTGTCCATCAAGTCGCCGCAGCGTTTGAGCTGTTGCAGGCGCAACGGCTGCTCGGCGAGCGCAGCGGTGCTGACAGCCAGCGCCAGGGCAAGGGCAATCCGTGAATGGCCCATGGCTTACTCCATGGCCTCGGCCACGCCCTGATCCTCACCCAGGAAACCACCGCTCTGGTGCTGCCACAGCCTGGCATAGGTGCCGTTCCTGGCGAGCAGTTCGCTGTGGGTTCCCTGTTCTATGATGCGCCCCTCGTCCATGACGATAAGCCGGTCCATGGCGGCGATCGTCGACAGCCGGTGGGCGATGGCGATAACCGTCTTGCCTTCCATCATTTCATTGAGGCTTTCCTGGATGGCGACCTCGACTTCCGAATCCAGCGCGCTGGTGGCTTCATCGAGCAGCAGGATCGGGGCGTTCTTGAGCATGACCCGGGCGATGGCGATGCGTTGGCGCTGCCCGCCTGAAAGCTTGATGCCGCGTTCACCCACCAAGGTGTCATAGCCGCTGTGGCCTTGCCGGTCGCTGAGCTGCTCGATGAATGCGTCGGCCTGGGCGTTGGCTGCGGCGCGGCGGATCTGTTGCTCGGTCGCATCTGGGCGGCCGTAGGCGATGTTGTCGCGGATGGAACGGTGCAGCAGGGAGGTGTCCTGGGTGACCATGCCAATGGCGCTGCGCAGGCTGTCCTGGGTGACCTTGGCAATGTTCTGCCCATCGATACGGATTTCGCCGCTGTCGACGTCGTAAAAACGCAGCAGCAGGTTGATCAGCGTGGACTTGCCCGCACCGGAACGGCCCACCAGGCCGACCTTTTCGCCTGGGCGAATGTGCAGCGTCAGGCCATCGAGTACCTGACGTTCGCCGTTGTAGTTGAAGCTGACATTGTCGAAGTCCACCGCACCGCCAGTGGTCTTGAGCACCCCGGCGTTCGGTGCATCCTGCACCTTCGGGCCGCGCGTGAGGGTTTCCATGCCATCCTGCACGGTGCCGATGTTCTCGAACAGCGAAGTCATCTGCCACATGATCCAGTGCGACATGCCGTTGACCCGCAGTGCCATGGCGGTAATCGCCGCAACGGCGCCCGTGCCCACTTCGCCCTGGTGCCAGAGCCACAGGGCATAGCCGCCAGCGCCAGCGATCAGGCCGACCACCAGCGCCTGGTTGACGATCTCGAACTGGCTGACCAGGCGCATCTGGCGAAAACCGGTGAGCTTGAAGTCTTCCATTGCCGCCCGCGCAAAGTGCGCTTCACGCTTGGAGTGCGAGAACAGCTTCACCGTAGTGATGTTGGTGTAGGCGTCCGACACTCGCCCGGTCATCGACGAACGCGCGTGGGCCTGCTCCTGCCCCACTTGCCCCAGGCGCGGCACGAAGTACAGCATGGCCAGCCCGAACAACGCGACCCAGGCAATGAAAGGCAGCATCAGCTTGAGGTCGAAGCCGCCGGCCAGGGCGATGATCGCGATGAAATACACGCCGATGCCCGGTGCGATCTCGATGATGGTGAACAGCACCTCGCGCACCGCCAGGGCCGTCTGCATCACTTTGGTGGTGACCCGGCCGGAAAACTCGTCAGAGAAGAACGACAGGCTCTGACGCAGCATCAGCCGATGGAAGTCCCACCGCAGCCGCAGCGGCAGGTTGATTGCCAGTACCTGGTGCTGCACCATCGTGCGCAGCGCCACCAGGCCTATGCTGGTCAGCAATACGATGGCGATGCCCCACAACACCCGGGTTTCCTGCCCATCGGCTGCGCCGCCCGCCTGCCAGGCCGAAAGCAGGTCGACGACCTGCCCCAGGAAGGAAAACAGCCAGGCTTCATAGATCGACACCCCGGCGCTTAGCAGCGCAAGCGCAAGCACATAGCCACGCGCGCCTCGCGTGCAGGCCCACAGGAAGCGCAGCAGGCCAACCGGGGGTGGTGGAGCCTCGTCGGGTGGGAAAGGGTCGAGCCGTCGTTCAAAGGCGCGCAGCATAAAGTCTCCGAATGGGTCAGGTGTCGCTCACTTGCGACAGGGGTCTGGCCACGTGTTCAAGTGGCCGTTGTTCTGCCGCCACGCCCCACAGCGCCTGGGCCAGTGCCGCGATGATCATCAACGCTGCGCCGATCAGGTAGCCGTACAGGACATTCAGGCGCTCACCGGTCTCGATCAGCGCGCCGAACAGGGTCGGGCCGATCAGGCCGCCAAGCCCTGTGCCGAATGCATAGAATACGGCAATGGCCAGCGCGCGGATTTCCAGGGGGAAGGTTTCTGCCACGGTAAGGTAGGCCGAACTGGCGGCTGCCGAGGCAAAAAAGAAAATCACCATCCAGGCAATCGTCTGCTCGGTCACATCGATCAGTTGCTGCTGGAACAAGTAACCGCTGCCGGCCAACAATACCCCGGAAAGCAGATAGGTCGAGCTGATCATGATGCGCCGCCCGACCACGTCGAACAGCCGGCCCAGCAGCAACGGCCCGCAGAAATTGCCCAGAGCGAACGGCAGGATGTACCAGCCCACCTGGGCAGCCGGCACGTTGTAGAAGTCGGTCAGCACCAGGGCATAGGTGAAGAAGATCGCGTTGTAGAAAAAGGCCTGGGCGGTCAGCAGTGTCAGCCCGACCAGTGCCCGCCGCCGGTGCACCACGAAGAGGCTGTGGAACACCTCGCGCAGGGGCGTGTGATCGCGTGCGCGCAGGCGCAGGGCCGGGCTTTGCAGCGGGGGAATGGCGATGCCGCGCTGGTGGTAATGGCGCTCGATGGCGGCGACGATGCGTTCGGCCTCTTCCGGCTGATTGTGAATCATCAACCAGCGTGGGCTTTCCGGTATCCACAGGCGCATCAGCAGGATCAGCAAACCGAGTACCGCGCCGATGCCGAAACACAGCCGCCAGCCCAGTTCGCCGCCCAGCACCGCCGGGTCGAGCAAAATTACTGCGCCCACCGCACCCAACGCTGCACCGATCCAGAACGTGCCGTTGATGGTCAGGTCGACCCAGCCGCGATAGCGCGCCGGGGTGAATTCCTGGATGGTCGAATTGATGGCGGTGTACTCACCGCCGATGCCGGCCCCGGTGAGCAAGCGAAACAGCAGAAAGCTCCACAGGTCCCAGGCGAACGCCGTGGCAGCCGTTGCGCCGATGTACAGCACCAGCGTGATGAAGAACAGCTTGCGCCGCCCCAGGCGGTCGGTTAGCCAGCCGAACAGCAATGCACCCAGTACGGCTCCGGCGATGTAGGCTGCGCCTGCCAGGCCGATCTGGATATTGGTCATTGCCAGCGTCGGGCTGGCCTTGAGGGCGCCCGACACCGAGCCGGCCAATGTCACCTCAAGGCCGTCGAGCAGCCAGGTGATGCCCAGCGCCATGACCAGCAAGGTGTGAAAACGCGTCCACGGCAGCCGGTCGAGGCGGGCCGGAATGTCGGTGCTGTAGAAGCGCTCCTGCGCAGAAGCGCCGGCTGGTTGCTGCAAGGCGTGGGTCGTCATGGCACGTCCTGTTGGCTGACGGGGCAGGGCTGTTGGGTCAGCGTCTTTCAGAAGAGCCCATAGGCGGATAAAAGTTTGATTCGTTTCGCTCGGGGCAGGCCATCAGCCCAGTTTGGCATGCCACGGTGAACATTCACGGCCCCACGCCCTCAAAATCACAGGGTCTCAAGGTTGTGCCTGCAGCCCGGTATTCCATCCACAGAGGAGTAAATGTCATGCCACGTGGAGACAAGGACAAATACACCGAAAAGCAAAAGCGCAAGGCTGAGCACATAGAAGAAAGCTATGAGCATAAGGGGGTCTCCAAGGATGAGGCCGAGGCTCGCGCATGGGCTACCGTCAACAAGCAGTCTGGAGGTGGCGAGAAAGCTGGGGGCTCAGGCAAGAAGACCACGCCCGGCGAAAAGAGCACCGCGCGTTCTGATTCCGCCAGGCGTGCGGCCAAAACCCGTCAGGGCCATGCCCGCGCATCAGGCTCGTCCCTGGAGACCCAGACCAAGGAAAGCCTGATGAAGGAGGCCCGCAGCAAGGACATCAAGGGCCGCTCCAGCATGACCAAGGCCCAATTGGTCGAAGCCCTGCGCAGGCACGGTTGAAAGCGGCCAGAGCCCAAGTGCCGCTCAGGCCTCCTTGAAGCCCCGCCCCTCGATGCCCTGGCCCAGGGCATCGGCCCCTTGCGGCAGCGCTGTGACCTTGATCGCCCGCACCGGTACCGCGAATGTTGCGCCGATTCTGGAGAACCGTTCGAGCAGGCGGAAGTTGATGGCCTGCTGGATGTCCATGTAGAGGTTGTAGCCTGGGTCCTTGACGATGTAGACGCATTCGAACTCCAGCGCCTCCTTGCCGAAACCGCGCAAGTGGGCGCGGTCGAAACGCGCCTGCTCTTGTGCCTTGATCGCTTCCTCGACAATGGCCGGGGCTTTTTTCACGGCCTCGGTCGGGGTGTCGTAAGACAGGCCGAACTCAAAGACGATGCGCCGCTCCTGCAGGCGCTTGTAGTTCTGGATGGTGCTGCTGATCATGCTGGCGTTGGCCATGACGATCTGCTCACCGCCCAGGCTGCGGATGCGCGTGGTCTTCAGCCCGACCTGTTCGACGGTGCCGGCCAGTGCGCCGATGACGATGAAGTCGCCCACCTCGAACGGCTTGTCCACGGCAATCGCCAGCGAGGCGAACAGGTCGCCGAGGATGTTCTGCACGGCAAGCGCAACGGCAATGCCGCCCACGCCCAGGCTTGCGACGAAGGCGGTGATGTTCACGCCCAGGTTCGACAGCATGGCCAGCAGTACCACCGACCACAGCAGCACCCGTGCGCCCCACCCCGCCAGGGTGGCCAGGGCGCTGCCCTGATTCAGGCCCGCGGTGCTGTGCCGGGCGAAGTAACGGTTAAGGCCCAGGCCGATGGCGCGGTTGACCCACAAGCCGATCTGCAGCGCCGCCACCACGAACCAGAGGCTGCCCACCCGGCTCAGCCAGCGCTCGGGCAGGTCGAGCATGCTCAGGCCTACCAGAACAGAGGCAAGGAACAGCAGGAAGTTGCTGGTGCCGGACAGCACTTTGGCCATTACCTGGCTCAGTGCGCCGTCATGCTCGGACCAGCGTTGCACCCGCCTGAGCAAAAAACTGATGGCCGCCCGGGTGGCCAGGAAGGTCAGGGCGGCGACAGCCAGTGCCAGCAGCAGGTTGAGGATGGAAATACCGAACACGGTGGTGTCGGTGAAAAATTCGATGATGCGATCGTTCATGAGCGATTGGCCTCCTGGTTGCCCTTGAGTGAATTCGCACGTGCAGTTCATCGGACGCCGACAGGGCGTGAGAGGTCGATCGGATTTTGGGTTTTTCTCGGCCTTTGCATGCCTTGAGCGCTTCGACGCCCTTGAGAGCGAGCGCCGCGCGGGCGGCGCTCGCTCTCAAGGGCGTCTGCCTATCACGACGAACCAGGCCTCACTGCGCCGCGTACATCACTGAATCCTGCTCCTGCTGCAACTGCCTGAAATTCCCTGCAATGGCCTCGATCAGCGCCGCGTCGCCAACCGGGTCCAACCCCGGGTAAGGCTTGCCGTTGTAATCGCCCTTGTGGGTAAGCACAGCCTCGACGCTTTCGCCATTGTCCTGGTAAAGCCGCTTGATGGTCTGCGCTTCCAGGTCTTTGCTGTCTTTGCAGCGCAACGCATAGTGAATGCCAAGTGCTGCCCCGAATGCCAGGCCGGGGGTTTCGATGCCGTGCTTGTGGGCAAGGTCGATGCTGCTCAGGATGCGCTCGTTGCGCTGAAGCTTGCGCAGTGGGTCGCGCCCCACACGGGCGCAAGGGTCTTTGAACGACGTTTTGCAGCGCTCCAGGAAGGTGCTGGCAAAATCGCGCACCGCCTCTGCCATGTCGGCATTCTCAGCCACCAGTGCTGGCGCGACTTCCTGGCCGATCAGGCGCTCGGCCAGTTCACTGACCCGGTCGTCGCCCATGGCCTGGCCAACCCAGTCATAGCCCAGCAGGCTTGCATACCAGGCAATGATGGCGTGAGGGCCGTTCCACAAGCGGTTCTTGATGACCTGGATCTGGGCGATGTCGGCGACCGTTTTCACCTGGCGCAGACGCTCCAGCAGGTCACTGCCGCGCTCCACATACAACGGCATGTCCGGCTCGCTGTTGAACAGGATCAGGTGCAGCTGGCTCATCGCGTTGCTGGACTGCGCGAAAGGCCGGAATCGACAGATCAGGCGCTCGTATTCAGGTACCGGCGCGGATGGTTTGCTGGCCGGTGCAGGCTCGTCGTCGAGGCTGTTCTGGAACATTTGCGACTTGATGCGCAACTGGCGGACCAACGCCTCGTTGCTGAGCTTGGACACGATGCGGCTGACCACCGTTTCAGCGAAATGGGTCTTTTGCAGGATCTGTTGAGTGATGTCCGGCGTGCACAGCAACTCCAGCTCCGCCTGCACGTGCAGGCGCACGAACGCGGCGCCACCGATCTTGTTCAGCACGATCAGGATGGTCAGGTCACGGCCCCGGCGCTCGAAGCGTCGCAGCAAGCCTTGGGCAATCACCTTGGCCTGTTTGCGGATGGCCTGCTCCGGCAGGCTCAGGCCGATGATTTCTGCCGCGTTGTACATGTCGATCACCGCCTCGGCATCGTCCATGTCGATCATGCGCACATTTTCGATGGTCTGGTCGAACGAGGTGGCGCCGTAACGCACGCTGTAACGGCCAAACGCAGAAACGGTCTCGCGCAGCATGCGCGAACGGGTGGCGGCGATGATTTCACATGGCCGGGTGTAGCCGTCCCAATGGGAAAATACCTGGGTCAGGTAACCGCCGCCGATGGCGCCGAACCCGTGAATGCCGACACGGAACTGGTTCAGCGACGCTGGAAAGGGCTCTTCAAGCTGCGGCATGCCCAGGTCAGGCACGCACTCGCTCAAGTCGGCGAGGAATTCATTCATGCTGCGGTAGGCTTTCAGCGCGCCCGCTTTGACTTCAGCGGCCGGCGGCTTGATGTCTTCGATCAGGATCGCCTGGCCTTCGGCACGGATGGCCGAAAGCATGCCGTTTTCCGAGTCTTCGACCATGAAGCACTGGCTCGGCTCGCAATTGAGTGCGGTGGCGGCGCGCAGGAAGATTTCGGGGTGGGGCTTGCCTTGGCTGACTTCGTCGCCACACACGGTGATGTCGAAATACTTGAGTACATTGGCATTGATCAGGTACTCCTCGGCGATGGCGCGGCGGCTGGAGGTGGCGACCGCCATGGTCAAGCCAGACTTGCGTAGCCGCTCCAGCACTTCCAGCAAGCCGGCCTTGATCGGTACGCCGTGATTGCGCACGTACTCCAGCTCAAGCTCATCGGCGCGCTGGCGGATCTGGGCGTACGGGAAGCCGTCACCGTTGTGGGCCTTGGCGAGGGCCTCGGCTTTCTTCGCGCTCAGGCCCAGCGAGCCGATCAATGTTTGCTCGCTCAGCGCCTTGCCGGCAATTTCCAGCGACGCTTGTTTCAACGTCTTGAAGCGCAGGCGCTCGGTATCGAACATGGTGCCATCCATATCGAAGATGGCGCTGAAAATGCGTTTGCCCTGAAAAAAGATCATTCGGTATTGCCCCTTGGTGAATCGTGATTCATCTCGGCTTGCAGACGGGTACAAGCGAGCATTGCGAAAAAAACCGCTGCTTGAGCTGTCAGGTAGGGGGCATGCGATCGACAGGGCCGCGCACCGGCGCGACGTAGAAATAAGGGGGGACAGAGCGGGGAGTGCAGAGGATGTCTGCGAGCTTCGAGGCAGCTCGGGCGCCTTGTTTGACTTCACGCCCACTGGCTGCAGATCGGTTTGCAGACAGTGAGCGCAAATAGCGATGGATACGTGTGATTCCTGGCATGGGGTACTTCGCTTCCTTTGTTTGTAACTGGGATTCCTTTTTTACCCTTGCACGGATGCGCAGTCACATGCAACCGGCAAGGGCGGAGCAGGGTGCCATGCACGCTTTGTTCTTTACTTGTTCAGCGCTGCTTGCTCCCTGAGCACCTGCATCTGCTGGCGATAATCTGCGGTGACCTGGCGCGCCTGTTCAGGGTTGTTCACGACCCTTGGCGTGATCAGCACGATCAACTCGGTACGGTCACGGCTTTTGGAGGTGCTGCCGAACAGCCAGCCCAGCCCGGGTATGCTCGACAGGCCCGGCACACGGGTATCGGATTGGCCGTTGTCCTGCTTGATCAGGCCCCCCAGCAGTACCGTCTGGCCGCTTTGCACTGCCACTTGGGTCGATACCGCACGGCTGGAAATGCGCGGGTTGGGCTGGGTGGTGGTGACGGCGCTGTCGTCGGCGTCGCTCACTTGCTGTTGAATGTCCATGTACACCAGGCCACCGGGGTTGATCCGGGGCACGACATCGAGAATGACACCGGTCTGCACGTATTCGACACTGCTCAGGGTGGCATCGGAGTCGCTGGTGTTGACGGTGGTCTGGCTGATCGGAATGTTGTCGCCGACCTGGATCTGCGCCTGCTGGTTGTTCAGCACCACCAGCGAGGGGGCCGAAAGCACCTGTGTCAGGCCGCGTGTTTCCAGCGCGCGCAGGGCCACCTGCAGGTTGCTGCTGACGAAGGAGTAGAACATCGAGGCGCTGCCCAGCGCGACGCCACCGGCACCCAGTGCACCTTGGCTGCCGCTTTCGTTGGCGACGGTGGTGCTGGACGAATTGCCCGCCAGGCGGCCCAGGTACCACTGCACGCCCAGGTCCAGATCGCCGGTGAGCTTGACTTCGAGGATGCGTGTTTCGATCTGCACCTGCAGCGGCGGGCTGTCCAGGCGCTTGATGGCCGATTCGATCTCTTTCCACTGGGCTGGCCGCGTGCGTACCAGCAGCTGGTTGCTGCTTTTCTGCGCGGTGATGCGCACCGACTCTTCAAGGCTCTTGGCCGAGCCGTCGCCCGGCTCGGCGCTGCTGGCCTGGGTTTGCTCAGTGTCCTCGTAGTCATCCTCCGATGGCGCCTGGCCGATACTGGCCCGGGTGCTCATGCCAGTGCCGCCCAGGCCTTGGGCCGACTGGCCGCCGGTGCCGTTGAGCGAGGTCAGGCTGGTGGTCTTGAGCCCTGGCGCGACGCTGGCCGCCTTGTCGTCGGTTATCTGCCCCGAGCCATAGATCTGGCGCAGATAACGGGCAAGGTCAGTTGCTTTCATGTTGCGTACGTCGTACACGAACAGCTGTGGCTCGTTGCCACCGCCTTCATCGATGGTGCGGATCCAGTCGCCGACTTCCTGCAAGTACTCCGGTTGCGCAGAGATGGCGACGATCGAGTTGGTGCGTTCGTTGGGCATGAACCTGACCATGTCCGACAGTGGCATGCCGCTGTCGGGCCCGAACAGCTTCTGCAGCTGCGGCATGAGCTCGGCCACCGAAGCGCGTTGCAGGCCGTAAACGCCAATCGACATGCCCTTGAGCCAGTCGACGTCGAAGGTGTCGATGGTGTCCTGGTAGTTGGCCAGTTCATCGGGGGTGCCCGCCAGGCTGATCACGTTGCGGGCCGGGTCGACCAGCAGGAAGGCATTTTCACGCACGAAGGGCTTGAGCAGCTTCTGCATCTCGCTGGCACCGATGTAGCGCAGCGGGTAGAGCCGGGCGGCGAGGCCCGTGGCAGGCTGGGCGACCGGCACCTGTGGCACCAGTTTGCCGGCGACGGCCTTGTCGGCCGGCAGGATCACATAGCGCTCGCCCTGGCGGATCATGGCGTTATCGGTCCACGACAGCAGCGTTTCCAGAATCGACAGTGCCTGCTGCTTGGTGACCGGCTTGGAGGTGGAGAAACTGACGCTGCCTTTGACACCTTGGCTGATGCTGTAGTTTTCATGCAGCAGGTCGCCCATGACGCTGTTGATCACCGCCTCGATGGGCTGGTCGGTGAAGTTGAACACGATATCGCCTTGCTCATCCTTCGCGGCGGGGGGCGTTGCCGAGGCCTTGCGGATGAAACGCTGGTTGCCGGTGATGATCTGCCGGCCAGGCGCGGTGCGCGGGGCCGTAGCAGCGGGCGGGGCAGCGGGCTCGAGGCTGGTGACCACAGGTGCTGGGGCGTCGGCGCCGTTGAAGGCTTGCTGCAGCAGCGCCGGGTCGGTGTGCAGGTCACGTTGCGTGGTGGCGCAACCGGCCAGGGCGACGGCGACACTCAGGCCGAGCAATGGCGCACGCAGAGTAGGGAATGGGTGGCGTGAAGGAGCTTGCATGGTCATGGGGTTTCAATACGCGGAAGAGTGATGGCGGAGGCCTTGGACGGCGGCGGCAGGCGCAGCAGTGGCATGCTCAGGGTGTGCTGTTGCCCGGCACGGGTGAAGGTTGCGCTCAGCGCGGTCAGCCGGGTGAGGGTCCAGCCGCTTGCCAGCGTGCTGCCCAGCGCAACCTTGCTGGCTGGTTTGCGGCCTTCGCGCAGGTAGGCCCAGCGCGACTGCCCGTCGAGTACCACGCCGGTCAGCGTCAGGTTGGCCAATGCAGGGCTGTGCTGGCCTTGCTGCTGTGGGTCGGGCTGACGGTCAACGCTGAAGATTGGGTGCGCCCAGGTGGCGGCACGCACTGGCTGGGCAAGCTCGACCAGTGGCGCGGGTGGCTGGTGGGTGGGGGGTGCTGACGGCTTTTGCGCCGGCAGCCACTGCGGTGGGTTTGGCGCGACAAGCATCCAGGCGACCACGGCGAGGGCACTGACATTGGCAGCCAGCAGCACCAGATGAGCGGCACGCATCATGAGTCGCTTCCTTCTGCTGGCTGCGCGTGCAGGTAACCGCGTATCAGCAGGTGAACTTCCAGGCGCCCGGCAGGCCCCTTGGCTGGCGCCGCAGCACTGCGGCGTATGCTCAGCTGGTCGATGAACAGGCTGGGCTGGCCGTACTCCAGTGCATGCAGCAGGGCCGCCAGCGGTTCGATGGCGCAGGCCAGCGTCAGGCTGACCTTGACCGGGCGATAAGGCTCGGCCTGGCCCTGCTCGGCGGGGGCGATGGGCATGCGCTGGGTGATGTCGCAGCCGGGGCCGACGTGCGCCTGCGCCTTCACCTGATCGACGGCACGCTGCATCAGGTCGGCGGCTACGGCGTTGGGGTCTTCGCCCGGCAGCAGGCTGTTGCGTTGGGCGGGGTCGTTGCGGCTGCGCTGCAACTGGGCCTGCAGTTCAGGTTGCTGAAGCATTAGGCTGGCATAGCGCCGTTGCTGCTCGCGCAACGTCTGGGCTTGCGCGTCCAGGCTGCGCAGGGGGGCGAGCAGCAGGCATTCGAACACCAGGTACCAGGCCAGCCAAAGCAACAGCGCGAGCACGCCCAAGGCGCAGAGCTTGCGTTCTCTGCTAGTGAGCGGGCGCATGCGGCACCTCCTGGCTGAGCTGGGCGGTGATGGAAAAGCGCTCGCGGCCCGTGGTTTTGTCTGCCTGGATGATGCCTTTGAACTGCGCGTGCTCAAGCGTGGTGCAGGTCTTTACCTGCGCCAGCAAGGCACTGGTGCGTTCGCTTTGGCCAGTGAACGTCACCTGCGTGCCATCGCTCACTTCCAGCTGCTCTATCCAGGTGTCGTCGCCCACGCAGGCGGTGAGGTCGGCCAGCAGCGCCGTGACAGTGGGGCGTTGTGCCTTGAGGCTGGCCAGGTAAGTCGAGGCGCCCAGCGTGGTGTCCAGGGCCTGGCGCAAGTGCTGCACCTGCTGGGCGGCCTCGCGTTGTGCCGCCACTTCGCGCTGCATGGCCTGGACCTCGCCTTGGCGGCGCTCCAGCCAGGCTGCGCCAAGCATTACGCAACAGGCTGCGCAGCCAAGCCACAGCCACCGGCCCAGCTGGCCTGGGCGTGACCGCGTGCGGGCGCTTTCGGCCGGCAGCAAGTCGATCATCAGGCGTTCGCCGCGGGCGTCCAGTGCATCGATGCCGACCAGGTGCACACCCTGTTCGCCACAGGCAACCAGCAGGGTGTCCAGGGTACTGCGTGCGATGGCCACCAGTTCAACCTGGGCCTGTGGTGCGCGGCGCTGCGCCACGCGGGCGACAAAATGGACCTGGTCGGCGGTATACGGCGTGTAGCGATCGATTTCGTAGGCCAGCACCTGCATCAGGTTGCGCGTGGCGGCAACGGGCAGCTCGATGTGCTGCGTCAGCACGTGCGAGGCAGGCAGCAGCAGAACGGCAGGCTGACCGTGCTGGCAGTCGGCAGGCAACGGCCATGGCAGCACCTGCGGCGTATTACCGTTGCCAAGGCGCGCGGCGACCGCCTGCGGGAGCATGCCCAGCAGCTCGGCCCGCCATGCGCTGAGCCAGTGCCGGGCACGGCTGGCCCGCCAGCGTGCCTGGTAAAGCTGCTGTTGGCTGCCCCAGCGTGCCGCACAGTGTTTTGCCAGGCGGATCAATCCTGCCACCTCAATACCCGGTAAGGCTTGCCACCGGCGTAGGCCGGCAGCAGCACGAAGGTTGCCTTCAGGCGTGACTGAAAGCCGCCGGGCAAGGTGGCCTCGCTGGTGACGGTGAGGATCGGCCCGCCATCCGGCGCGGGGCCGTGATAGTGGGGCAGGCCCAGCACACTGGCCAGTGTGGGTGATGCCAGGCTGGGGTCGGGCTGGGTATTGCCCGACCAGACGGTGATGAAGGGCAGGGCACGGTCATAGACGGCGTAGCTCATGCCGGGCAGTTCGCGAAATTCTTCGAGCATTCGCAGGGGTACCTGGTTGCGCCTCGTCCTTAAAGCCTGAGTGATGATTTTCGAGCGTTCGGCGGTGGCGCCACTGGCACGCAGCAGTTTTGCCAGGCTCGTTGAAGGTGTTGCGTTGAGGTCCAGCTTGCCCCGTTCGCTGACCACACTGATGTGCAGCGTGCTGCCTGCAAAGTGGGCCACGTGGACTTGGCCATCGGCGAGCCAGCGCGCCTGGCCGTCGCGCAGCAGGTTGGCCACGGCCAGGTTGAAGCCTGCCTGGGCGGCGAGCCCGGCCTGGGTCTGGTTGCCTTGCCAGCGGGCCTGGCGCTGCTGCAGTTGGACCGATACCGCCAAACCGCCGAGCAGCACGCTCAGCAAACCGACGACCCAGAGCACCAGCAACAGGGCCGCGCCGCGCTGGCGGCTCATGGCCGGCCACCGTCGCCGGACAGGTCAAGCAGCAGGTTGACCTGCAGCAGTGGCCAGGCCTGAGTGCCTTGCAGTTGCACCGCCACGCGCACTGCCTGGGGCAGGCGCTCTGGCCACGGCCACTGGGGCATCCAGCCGGTGGCTTTGCCCAGCGGGGAGTAGCCGCGGTAATTCAGGTGCAGCCCTTTGACCCCCTCCAGCAAGCGCTGGGGTTCGCCCCAGGCCTGCAGGCGTTGACCTTGCAGCCTGGCCAACCGGATCTCCAGGCGCCCTTGACGCAGTTGCAGACGCTGGCGGTAGATCCCCCCGCCTACAGAGCTTGGCAGCGGGGCGAAAAACACTACCGTGTCGTTTTGCCCATCGAATGTTGCGGTGTGGGCGCCCTGGCCGGTCGCTGCGGTCAATGGCAACACCTGGCCCAGTGCCTGGCGCAGGAACCGCTGGGTTGCACGCAGTTCATCGAGCCGGGCGCTGTAGCGCTCGGCCTTTGCCACTGAGCGGTGGGCCGCCACCAGGGCGCTACCGACCAGGCCCAGCAGCAACCCCAGCAGGCTGATGACCACCAGGATCTCCAGCAGGGTAAAGCCTGCCTGGCGCTTCATGTTCCACTGCCTGGCGCGCGTGCGCGCAGGGTGCTGTAGCGCCAGGTGTGCCCGCTGTCGATCAGGGTCAGGTCCAGCCGGTACAGTTCGAGGCGTGTGGGCACTGCCTGTTCCAGGGTGACGTCCAGCACCCAGTCGATGCCCTGCCAGCTACCCCGTTGCTGGCCTACGGCAAGCGGGCCCAAGTCGAAGTCGTCCAGCAGCGAACGCGCCGCCGCATTGTGGCGGTCACTGCGCTCTACCTGCGCCAGTGAGCGGCTGCTCTGGGCGAATGCGCCCAGCAGGATGCTCGAGGCCACCACCAGCAGGGCAATTGCTGCCAGCATCTCCAGCAGGGTGAAACCGCGCTGACGGTTCATGGCAACTCCCGCACTTGCACACTGCCGGTGAGCCAGCTGACGTCGATGCGCCAACGCGCCTGGCCGCGGCTGATCAGGATGTTGCCGCCGCTGGCCGCGCCATCGGGGTAGAACTCAAAGCCCGCCCCCAGGCCGCGGGCCGTCTGCAGGCGCACGGTGAAGTCTTCGGGCCAGCCCTGGGGCGTGCGCCCGGGTGCCTGCACCTGCCTGCGCTGCAGATCGAAGCTCGCGCGCACCGGTTGCCCGCTGGCGATGGCTTGCACACGGGCGCTACGCAGCGCCGACACCATGTTTGCCAATGCACTGCGCTCATGGGCCACCAGCATGCCCCGGCCAATGCCAACGGCCAGGATCGACGTGGCAACGCCGACCAGGACGATGACGATCAGCAGTTCGAACAGGGTAAAACCGCGTTCGCGGGGCGGGCGGGCTGCCATGGTTATTCCCAGTTGCCCACGTCGGCCTTGTAGCCTTCGCCACCGACCGCGCCATCCTGGCCGAGGAAGATCAGGTCGAAGCTGGCGTGGCTACCGGGGAAGTGGTAAGCGAAACCATGGCCAAAGGGGTCGACCAGGTCCGAGGGCTTGGCATACGGCCCGGCCCAGCGGCTGGCGTTGGCCGGCTTTTTGAGCAGTTGTTCAAGGGTTGCCGGCGGCGCCCCGACATCCAGGGCATAGCTTTCGACCTTCATGCTCAGGCTGGCCAACTGCGCCTTGCCGGCACCGTACTTGCCCTTGTCGACATTACCGCCGACCTGGCGCACCACGATGGTCGCGACAATGCCCAGCAGCACGATCACGGCAAGCATTTCGAGCAGGGTGAAGCCCGCTTGGCGGGCGTTGAAGCGTTGCTTGGAGGGCATGGGCGGTTTCCTAGATATTGCTGGTAAGGCTCATCAGCGGCAGCATGATGGCGAGCATGATTGCCGCCACCATCACCGCCATGACGATGGTCAGGGTGGGCACCAGCGCCGCGAGCAGGCGGTCGATGGTGCGTTTGGCTTCAAGGTCATAGACATCAGCGACTTTGAGCAGCATCGCGCCGAGGGTGCCCGACTGCTCACCGACTTCGATCATCTGCAAGGCAAGCTCCGGCAGCAGGGCCTCTGCCGATAGCGCAAGGCTCAGGCTGCTGCCTTGCCTGACCTGGTCGGTGGTGCGCTCCACATGCTCGCGCAGTGCATGGTTGGCACTGACTTCGCGGCCGATCGCCAGTGAACCGAGCAGGGTGACGCTGTTGCTCAACAAGGTGCCCAAGGTGCGCGCCAGGCGTGCGGTTTCCAGGCGCTGCAGCAGCGGGCCGAACAGGCGGTTGCGCCACAGGCGCAGGTCCTGGGCGATGCGCCTGCGCGGGTCACGCCGTGCGGCCAGGCCAAGCCATCCGGCGCCGAGCAGCGTCAGCAGGCAGGTCAGCCCCCAGGCATTGACGAATTCGCCCATGGCCAGCACGGCGCGGGTCACCAGCGGGATGGGCACGCCCAGGTCCTGGAAGATCGGTACGAATTGCGGCACCACATAGGCCAGCAGCAGCGCCAGCGAGCCGACCACACCGATCACCAGGAAAGCCGGGTAGATCAGCGCGTTGATCACTTCGCCACGCAGTTTGTGGCTTTGTTCCAGGTAGCCGGCAAGCTGGGCCAGGGTCACTTCGAGTACACCGCCGGCCTCGCCGGCCCGCACCAGGCTGGTGTAGAACGGTGAGAAACTGCCGGGGTGTTCTTCAAGCGCCTGGGACAGCGGCAAGCCGGCTTTGACCTGCTCGCGCACCCGCTCCAGCACGGCCTGGGCGGCGGGCCTGCGCACGTTCTTCAGTACGGTGCGCAGCGCCCGGTCCAGGGGTTGCCCGGCGCTGAGCAGGGTAGTGAGCTGCTGGGTGATGGTGATCAGTTCCACCGGCTGGAACACGCTGCGCGCCTTGCCCGAACGCAGCAGGCGGCTGCCCTGCCTGAGCTGCAGGATGAGCAGGCCGCGCCGTTGCAACTGGCGAGCGGCGTGGTCACGGTCACTGGCGTCCAGTTCGCCTTGCTGCTTGCGGCCTTCGCTGTCGAGCGCGGTATAGGAAAAGGTCGGCACCTCAATCACCACCCGTGACGCGCAGCACTTCTTCAAGCGAGGTGACGCCGGCCAGGGCCTGGCGCAGGCCGTCCTCATAGAGGGTCACCAGCCCGTTGCGACGGGCGTGGGCCTCCAGTGTGGCGGCATCGGTCTGGCGCATGAGCATGCCGCGCAGGTCTTCGTCCATGACCAGCAGTTCGGTGATCGCGCTGCGCCCATGGTAACCGCCGCCCGGCGCCTGCTCGTCTGGGCGGTACAGCATGATCGGACGCTGTTGCGTATAGCGGGCCAGTTGGTGGCGTTCGACCAGTTCGGCCGGTGCCTGGAAGGCGATACGGGTGGCCGGGTCGAGGCGGCGCACCAGGCGCTGGGCAAGGATGCCCTGCAGGGTGGAGGCGAGCAGGTAGCCTTCGACGCCCATGTCCAGTAGGCGGGTGATGCTGGCGGCGGCGCTGTTGGTGTGCAGGGTCGACAGTACCAGGTGCCCGGTCAGCGATGACTGGATGGCGATGCGGCAGGTTTCCAGGTCGCGCATTTCACCGATCATGATCACGTCCGGGTCCTGGCGCACGATCGAGCGCAATGCCGTGGCAAACCCCAGGCCGATGGCAGGCTTGACCTGGATCTGGTTGATGCCGGTGAGCTGGTATTCGACCGGGTCTTCCACGGTGATGATCTTGCGCTCGGCGGTGTTCAGGCCCGACAACGCGGTGTAAAGGGTGGTGGTCTTGCCCGAACCGGTGGGCCCTGTGACCAGGAAGATGCCATGGGGGCGCGCCAGCAGATGCTCGATGCTGTGCAGGGTGGGGCCACGGATGCCCAGGCTGGCGAAGTCGAAACTCACGGTTTGCCGGTCCAGCAGGCGCATCACCACCGACTCGCCGAAACTGGTCGGCACGGTCGAGACCCGCAAGTCCAGTTCGCGGCCCTGAATGCGCAGCATGATCCGCCCATCCTGCGGCAGGCGGCGCTCGGCGATGTCCAGCCGGGCCATGATCTTCAGCCGCGAGATGACCGCCGCGGCGTAGCCGGCCGGTGGTGCTTCGCCTTCGACCAGTACACCGTCGACCCGGTAGCGCACTTTCAGCTGGGTTTCGAAAGGTTCTACGTGGATATCCGAAGCGCGACGGTCGACGGCGTGTTGCAGCATCAGGTTGACCAGGCGGATCACTGGCGCCTCGGAGGCCATGTCCTTGAGCTGTTCGATGTCGCCTTCGTCGATGCTGTCGTCGTCCAGGGTCTGGATCAGCGCGCCCATGGCCGAGCGGCCTTCGCCGTAGGCCTGTTCGATCAGGGCGGTGATCTCGTCGCTGGTCCCTACCACCAGCTCTACCTGTTTTGCCGCCTGGTAACCGAGTGCGTTCAGCGCGTAGGCCGAAAGCGGCACGGCGGCGGCGACCTGCAAGTGGCTGCTGCTTTCGCTGAGGGTGACCACGCCGTAGTGGCGGGCAAAGCGTTCAGTGGCCACAGGCGGTGAGTCGACACGCTGCCTGTCCAGCCTGGGCACGCCCAGCAACTCGGCGTAGGCCGCGGCCATTTGCTGCTCTCTTACTGCACCCAGGCGCAGCAAGGTGCGCAGTTTTTCATGTTCGCCCATTGCCTGCGCCACGCCCAGGCGTGCGGCACGATTCATATCAGCCGGTTGCAATGCGCCAGCATTGAGCAGCCACTCACATATATCGTCAGCAGAGGGGATAGTTGATTTCATCATGATGGCTTAGTGCAAGTGCTGGCTATATAGCGGCA
Organism: Pseudomonas sp. BNK-30; assembly: GCF_047456185.1. Classification (NCBI taxonomy): domain Bacteria; kingdom Pseudomonadati; phylum Pseudomonadota; class Gammaproteobacteria; order Pseudomonadales; family Pseudomonadaceae; genus Pseudomonas; species Pseudomonas sp. BNK-30. The sequence goes on along the minus strand of NZ_CP179904.1, from coordinate 2,394,084 downwards.
CTTTACTACTTGTCAGGCCTGAGGTGGCCCGGAGAATACTTTGGAATTTTAACCGTTGCAACAGCCTATATTTTTGGTTTGTTCAGTATGAATTAGCTGGCTGTTTTCAACGGTCTCGGAAGCATATCACCCCGCTAAACCTAATTGCAACTAGGTTTAATAGAAGGTTGATTCTTGCTGTAAATTCTCAAAAAAAGCATGAAAAAACCACGATAACAATAAATATTGGAATCTACGAATACATTTGTGCTCTTAGCATGTGTTTAATGTAATTCTATTCTTTATATTTCGATGTTATTTGGCGTGGTTTTTTTGGTTTTTTGATGCGTTGCCCACTGTGCACTTCATGAGCGCTTGAACTTTTCACTTAACTGCCCAGACTTACGCGCCGGCCGGGCGCTGTTTGCGGCCCGCTAATCCCTGCATTCTTTTTTGAGAACTATTCGATGAATAGACTACTGCTGCCGTTCGCCTGTTCGGCACTGCTGGCCACTGTGCCAAATGCCTTCGCAGATACAAACGGCGCCACTTCTGGTACAGCGGCTTATGAAGCCCGTGAACAACTGGACAGCCAGCGCGAGCAACTGTCCGGTGTCAGCGATGTTGCAAAGGGCGCCACTGATGCCAATGCCTTTGTCGACGCGCCGGTAGACACCGCTGATGCGCCGGCGCTGGTCAGCCAGCCGTAAGGCCGCAGGTTTGCCTGCTCCCATTCTGTTCTTGAGGATTCAACCCGTGAAACATTTCAAACAGGCCGTGAGCCTGATGGCGCTCGGCGTCATGCAGGCCTCGGGCGCTTTGGCGGCCGGGCCGGCCACCGGCAACGAGGTGGAGGCCCGGGTCAGCTCCATCCTGGACAACATGAACCAGGCCGAGAAGATCAACTTCACCCGGGTCAACGACGGCCACATGATCCCGTCGCTGCTCAAGTGGGGGATCCAGGGCACGGTGGCGTACGACTCGTCCATGGGCGTGCACGTGAATAACGCCACCTTTGGCGCACAGTACCCTTCGCAGTCGGCCCTGGCCGCCACCTGGAGCATCAACCGGGCCAAAGAGTTCGGCCTGGCCATTGCCTATGAAACGCGTATTTCCGGCGGCCAGCAGATGCTCTCGCCCGGGGTGAACCTGTACCGCACGCCCTACAACGGGCGTTCGGCCGAATACGTCAGTGGCGAGGATCCGTTCCTTGGCGCGGTGCTGGCGCCGGCCATCGTCAACGGCATCCAGGCCCAAGGGATCCAGGCCAGTGGCAAGCACTACCTGGCCAACGAGCAGGAGGCCAATCGCCAGGCGGTCAATGTCGTGGCCGATGAGCGCACGCTGCGTGAGCTGTACTTGCCCGGCTTCGAGTCGATGGTCAAGAACGCCAACGTGGCGTCGATCATGTGCGGGTTCAACAAGGTCAACGGCGACTACGCCTGCGAAAACCACCACCTGATCACCGAGGTGCTCAAAGGCGAGTGGGGTTATCAGGGCACCGTTATCAGTGACTTCAATGCCATTCACGACCCGTTCAAGGGCGCATGGGCCGGCACCGACCTGGACATGCCTTCGGGCCTGCAGTTCACCGAGGCCAACCTGCTGCCGTACCTGTGGAGCGGCCAGCTGACCCAGAACGTCATCGACGACAAGGTCAAGCGCAACCTGCGCGCCGTGGTCAGCTACGACTTCCAGGAAAACCTCAACACGGCAAAGACGCTGGAGCACACCGAGTATGGCCAGCGCGCCTCGCTGAACGCTGCACGTGAAGGCATCGTGCTGCTGCGCAACGCCGATACCGCTGCTGGCAAGCCGCTGCTGCCGCTGGCGCGTACCGCCAGAATCGCAGTGATCGGCGACTGGGCCAACCAGGCGCCTGCCTCGCCGTTCGGTACCGCCAACTCGCCACCCAACAGCTACGTGACCGAACTCAGCGGGCTGCAGCAACTGGCGTCGAACAGCGCCAATGTCACTTACCTGTCGGCGTTGAGCCTGAACCCCAAGGCGGCAGTCTGGTACCAGCCGACCTCGTCCGGCAGCGGCGTCAGCAATGCCGGGGTGAAGGCCGAATACTTCAGCAACACCAGCCTCAGCGGCAACCCGGTACTGACCCGCATCGAGCCGGGCGTGAACCTCAACTGGACCACCAGCACCAATGAAACCAGCACCGGCACCACTGCCGTGTCCGGCTTCAGCCCGACGGCGGGGGCGTTCTCCGCACGCTTCAGTGCGACGATCAAGCCGACCGTCTCGGGTGCGCATGTGTTCAAGGTGCGCGCCGACGGCCCTTACAAGCTTTGGGTCGATGGCAAGCTGGTGGTGCAGAGCGACGGCGTGCCGTACTCCTCTGATGTGGTCAACGCGCTGACCACCTCGGGCAAGAGCGCTGCCCTGGTGGCGGGCAAGTCCTACAACGTCAAGCTTGAGTACCGCCGTGTGCAAGGCAACTTCACGCCGGCACTGGGCGGCCTGGCAGGCGTTCAGATGAGCTGGGCGTCCCTGCGACCGCCGAAGGATATCGCCAGCTACGACGCCGTGGTGATCGCCGCAGGCACCAACTACGAGAACGAGGGTGAAGGCTCCGACCACGACTACGCGCTGCCGGACCAGCAGGCCGAGTTGATCAAATTCGTCACCAAGGCCAACCCGAACACCATCGTCGTCACCCATGGCGGCGGCGTGGCCGACATGCAGCCGTGGGCCAAGAAGGTTGGCGCAGCGTTGCATGCCTGGTTCCCGGGGCAACAGGGTGGCCAGGCACTGGCTGAAATCCTGTATGGCAAGGTGAACCCGTCGGGCAAGCTGCCGGTGACCATCGACAAGAAGATCGAAGACAACCCAAGTTACGCGTCCTACCCGGACCCGGCCGCCTACCGTGGCGACAACCCGCTGACCGAGATCGACTACAGCGAGGGGCTTTACATGGGGTACCGCGGCTATGACAAGAAGCACGCCAAACCGCTGTACCCGTTCGGCTTCGGCTTGTCGTACACCACGTTCGGCTATTCGGACTTGAAGCTCTCGACCAATGTGATGACCCCAGGCAACACCGTGAACGCCACGTTCACCCTGACCAACACGGGTGACAAGGCGGGCTTTGAGGTCGCGCAGCTGTACATTCAGCCGATCGACCCGCAAGTCGACCGCCCGAAGAAGGAGCTCAAGGGCTTTACCAAGGTGTACCTGGAGCCGGGCCAGAGCAAGACCGTGAGCTTGCCGATCGACTCGCGCTCGCTGGCGTACTTCGTGCAGAACACCGACAGTTGGGACGTCGATGCCGGCAAGTTCAAGGTGTGGGTCGGCCCGGACTCGGAAAACCTCACGCTGCAGCGCACGCTGGTCACGCTCATGCCGCAACACTTGACCACGCGTGACAGCAACCCACTACCGGCACCGCTGCAAGCGGCGGTGCAGGTCAGCGACAGCCAGGCTTACTGACCGTCGCACTAGGCCTTGATGCAAGAGGCAAGGCGTAGCAGGTAGGCGTCGAAGACCGCTTCGACGTCGACCTGGTCCGGGGCGCGCAGCCACTGGATCTGCAGGCCATCCATCACGGCGAAGATCTCGGTCGCCAACGCCTTCGCATCAATGTCCTTGCGCACTTCGCCATGCTCGACCAGCGCCGCCAGGTGCGCCTGGGCGTGGGCGTGGGTCAGCGCGAATTTCTCCTTGTACCAGGGCCAGGCCGGGTGCTGCTCGGACAGGCTTTCGACGCTGATCATCATCGAAGCCTGGCATTCAAGCAGGTTCTGCACGCTGAAATTCATACTCATGCGCACGAAGGCCAGGAAGTTCGCAAGCGTCGGCGCCATCTCCAGCTCGGCAAACTTCTCCGTCACTCGCCGATCGCGCCGATCGAGCAAGGCCTGCAGCAACGACACCTTGTTGGGGAAGTGGTGCAACAGCCCGACCGTGGTGATGCCGGCGATTTCGGCCACATCGCGCATGGAGGCCGCCGCATAACCGTCTTTGGCGAACACGGCGGTGGCCGCATCCAGCAGGGCGGCGCGGCGCATCTCGCCCTTAGGGGCGCGGCGGCGTTTGGTGACCGGTGTGCTGGACGCTTCGCTTTCGTGATCCTGACCTGACATAAACCAACTTCAAGCTGTGGTGGGTGGTGTGCCGGTTCCGCTGAAGCGGCGAGGGCGATTATGGCAAAAGTTCTAGGGTTCGTGCGCCCGGTATGCGCCTGGGCGGTTGATCAGGATGGCCGTGGCGACGCTGGCCAGTGCGACCAGGGCATTGCCGACCCACAGCCCGAGCATGACGCCGCTGGCACCCTGCAGCGCTGCGCCTGCGGTGACGAAGGGCAGGGTGCCCAAGGTGGCGCGAAGCCAGGCGTAGAAGGCCACCCACCCTGCCTGGCCACGGCAGATGAACAGCGAAATGGCGATGAAGTCCAGGCCCATGATGACCCACAGCCCCGGCCCGTACCGGCACAGGTCCTCGATCAGCGCCTGCCCCGGGCCTGACAGCGCGAAGGCATGGCCAAGCCACGGCGCGGCGCTTGCCAGCACTGCCCAGGCGACCAGGCCGTACACCACCACCAGCCTGGCGGCGCTGTGCAAGGCTGCCTGTGAACGCGCATGCCGGTGCGCGCCCAGGTTCTGTGCCAGGATCGGCACCAGCGCGCCCGGCAAGGCGAAGTACAGGCAGTAGGTAATCTGCAGCACTCTGTCCATCACCGCCATGCCGGCCATGACCGAGACCCCGAACAGCGCCAGTTGCGCCATGGTGTAGGTCAGGGCAACGGGCATCGCCAGATTAGCGAGGGTGTAAGGCAAGGCAATGCGCATGATGCGTGCGCCATACAGCCGCAGCAGGCGTAGGCGTATGCGCGTGGCAAGGCCGACATGGGCCCTGACCAGGTACAGGCCCGTCAGGCTGCCTGCTGTGGCGGCCACCAGGCAGGAAAGGCCGGCGCCCAACAGTTTCAGGTCCAGACCAAAGATCAGTATCGGGTCGACGATGGCCAGGCAGGCGGCACTGGCCAGCACCACTGCCAGCGCGCGCCCGCTCAAACCTTGCGCCCGGAGCACTTGGGCCGTGGCCTGAGTGAGTGCCATCAGCACCGACGCCACCAGCGTCATGGCAATGAATTGCCGGGCAAGCGGTGAGGCGGGCGCATCGGCCCCCACCAGGCCGGCGAAGAAGTCCAGGTTGTACCACTGCAGTGCAGACACACTGGCCGAGACCAGCGCGGCGAGGATCAGCATGTGGCTGGTCAGCACAGGCACCGAGGCGCTCGAACCCTGGCCGACCCTGCGGGAGATCATGGTGCCTGCAGCGACGACAATGCCTGCCACCAGGCTTGAATTGAAAAAGGCCAGGGTCTTGGCGATGCCTACCGCAGCAATGAGTACTTCGTCATGCAGCAGGGCGACATACGTGAGCGTGAGAATGTCGGTCAGGAAAATCGCCAGCAGGCTCAGCGCACTGGTAAACGCCATTACCCGTACGTGGTGGGTCAATGAACCTTGGGTGAATGTGGCGGGGTGCTTCATCTTGGGGGGGACCGCTAGGGTGGGTGCAACAGTGCGGTACCAAGACAACGTGGGCTGCGAAGAGTTTAATGGAAAAGCCGCGTGAGTGTTCTTCAGCCGACACGCTGCAACTGCCAAGTGGTAGCTGGCCGGTTGGGCTCAATGCAGCCGTAGCAACCGGTCCAGTGACAGAGCGCCGGCACCCCGGCCTATCAGCAACAGCAGCAGGCCAGCCCACGACAGGTGGGTAGGCCAGGCGTCCGGGTAGACGAATATCTGGATGACCGCTGTCATGCCGAGCAGGGCAAGCGCTGAAAGCCGGGTGAACAGGCCCAGCACCAGTAGCAGTGGGAACAGGTGCTCGGCGTAGGTTGCCAGGTGGGCTGCGAGCCAGGGCGAAAGCAGCGGCAAGGCATACTCGCTCTGGAACAGCTCGTAGGTACTGGGCGTGATGCTCAGCAGACCCTCGACCTTGGTGCGGCCTGACAGGAAGAATATCGAGGCGATGCCCAGCCGCGCGACCAGGCACAACGCACTGTCGTTGAGCAGCCGTTGCAGGCAGTCGGCAAGGCCGTTCCAGCGTTGGCGCAGGCCAATGGGTGGAGCTGGGGGGCGCAGGGTGTCCATGGCCGTTCCTTCAATCGAATGAAAGCGGGAGAAAGACCCGGGCCTGCATCAGGCGACCGAGCAGGCTGGTGAAGTCGAGGCCAGGCTGGCGTTGCAGGGCAAGTTGCGAGGCGCCTTCCAGTGTGTGACCGGCTGCGCAGGCATCCAGGAACGTGCAGCCACCGGCCTCGAGTGGCTGATGGTTCACGCCGTCCTGGTCGGCGCTCAACAGTGCGCCTTCTGCCACCCAGGGTTGCGACTGTGGCCATGGCAGGCCTTCGCGGCTGCAGCGCCACAGGCTAAGGGCCGGGTTAGCGGCGAACCACTGCCAGCGCACGTTCTGGCGCGGCCGCAGGTGGCTGCGACCCAGGTCACTGGCCGTCATGCCTGCCAGGTCGGACAGGGCCAGGCAAGGTTGCTCGGCGGCGGCGAACACTTCGCACCAATACCAGTCCAGGCGTGCGACATCGGCCAGGTAGGGCAGGCCGTGGCTGGCCTGGCTGTCTTGCAGAAACGCCGCGAACGTCGCACCGTAGCGGATCAGCCGTGCGTCGTCAGGTGGGGTGTGTTGTGCGTAGGCGGCAGCGGCTTGCTGCATCCAGCCGGCGCCGACCAGAGTTTCGACACTGGGGAAGTTGGCGCGCAGTGCGTCCACGCAGCCGGCCATCACGGTATTGCGGTAGACCGCGAACGCCGGCTGGCGTGTCAGGTTGTGCAGCAGCGGAGCAGGGCGCAGGTAGAGTGCGTCGATGAAGGCATCCTGGAACTGGCCAAGTGGCAGGTTCATGGCAAGGCTCCTGCGTGGTCGAGGGTCGACTGGGCAATCGCCCGTTCGGCAAGCAGTTCATCGAAGGCGGGGAGGTTGCCGTCGCGTTCGATCAGTGTCGGGCGCGCGCCGATGCGCGCGATCAGCCGGCGGTACAAGGCCCAGACCGGTTCGGCAATGGCTGTATCGTGCGAGTCGATGAGCAGTGCGCCTTGGTCGTCGTGGCTGTGGCCGGCCAGGTGCACTTCGCTGATGGCATGGGCCGGGAAGCGGTCGAGGTAGCCCTGGGCGTTGAAACCCAGGTTGTGGGCGCTGACATGAACATTGTTGATGTCCAGCAACAGCGTGCAGCCGGTGCGGCGCACCAGCTCGCCGAGGAACTCGATTTCGTCCAGGTCGTGCCCTTGCAGCTGCAGGTAGTGGCTGGGGTTTTCGATGGCGATGCAGCGCCCCAGGGCATCCTGGGTGCGCAGGATATTGTCACTGATGCGTGCCAAGGCTTCGTGGCTGCGGGGGAACGGCAGCAGGTCGGGGTGATACTGGTCACGCCAGGTGGACCAAGCCAGGTGCTCCGACACCAGCACCGGGTTTACCTGGTCGATCAGCACGCGCAACCGGCGCAGGTGGGTGATGTCCGGTTCGGCGTCCGCTGCCAGTGACAGCGCAACGCCGTGCAGCGACAGCGCATGGCGTTCGGCCATGCGCTGCAGCCACGCCAGGCGCGGCCCGCCGACCATGTAGTTCTCTGGATGCACCTCATACCACAGGCCTTCTGCATCGCAGGCCAAGGCCTGGGCAAAGTGTTCAGCCTTGAGCCCGAGCCCGGCGCCCAGAGGGGCAGTTCGGTTCATGGTCGGCGGCCTCTGCTCAAGACTTGATCGGGGTCAGTGAACCCATGCCATTGGGCGTCTTGATCGAGGTGCAGGTGCCGGCCGGGACGTTTTTCCAGGCCATGCCGTCGTAGTCTTTTTTGGAGCTGCCTGCGCAGCTGGTGCCGGCACCGGCTTTGCAGTCGTTCTTGCCGGCCATGGCGACGCCGTAGCATTTTTCCATGGCTGCACCGTTGCTGGTGGTATCGGCGGCGGTGGCGACGCTGGCCATGGAAGCAAGGGCCAGGGCGGCAGTGGTAAGGGCGAGGGTATTCATGGGGGTGTCTCCAGAGAATGGGGCCGTGGTGATGTACCGAAGGCTCATGGACTAGTTCGCGGTGGCCGCTGCTGCGGTTACAGGCCCGCGAAAATATTTTCAGGTTGCTGCATTTCACCTGACTCATGCGCTGAAAAGCGCAGCAGCGGCTAAGGTTCGATAAAAGAAAAAACTACAGACGGTGTAACCTTGGCCCCCCATGCAGCGAACTAACTCTCAGGACCACCTCGGCGCACGCGAGTCGCAGTTGCAGGGCTTGCTGCTGCGCGGGCTGGCGGGCGATGCACGGGCCTACCGCGAATTCCTTGCGGCGCTGGCGCTGCATGTGCGTGGGTTTCTGCGGCGGCGGCTGCAGCGGCGCCCGGCCGAAATCGAAGACTTGCTGCAGGAAGTGTTGCTGGCCGTGCATAACGCACGTCATACCTACCAGCCGCAACAGCCGTTGACGGCGTGGGTACAGGCGATTGCCCGTTACAAGCTGGCAGATTACCTGCGCCGCTATGCGCACCACGACGCGTTGCACGAGGTGCTGGAAGACGACAGTGACTTGTTCGCCACCAGTGATGAAGCGCCTGCCCAGGCCAGCCGCGATCTGGGCAAGCTGTTGGGGCGGTTGCCGGCGCGCCAACGCTTGCCCATTGTCCACGTCAAGCTGGAGGGGCTGTCGGTGGAGGAGACTGCGCGTATCACCGGGCTTTCCTGTTCGGCGGTCAAGGTGGGGATACACCGGGGGCTCAAGGCGCTGGCCAAGCTGATTCGAGGCAGTGAAGAGCATGAAGACTGATGAACTGATTACCCTGCTGGCTGCTGGTGAAGCGCCGGTGGGCCGTCATGCGCTGGCACGGCGCCTGGCGCTGGCGTTGCTAGCAGGCACACTGGCTGCAGTGCTGATGACGGTGGCCGTCTATGGCGTGCGCAGTGACCTTGCCGAAGTGGCGCGTACGCCGCTGTTCTGGGCCAAGCTGGCCTTGCCCGCCAGCTTGGCGCTGCTAGGGCTGTGGTTGACGCAGCGCCTGGCCAGGCCCGGTGTACGCGGCGCAGTGGTGTGGCAACTGCTCGGGCTACCGTTGCTGCTGGTCTGGTTGGGAGCAGCGATCAGCCTGTTCGGGGCTCCGGTCGAAGCCCGTGCCGATTTGATCTTTGGGCGTACCTGGCGCACCTGTGCGTTGAACATCACGCTGCTGTGCGTGCCGGTGTTCATCACCCTGTTCTGGGCATTGCGTGGCCTGGCACCGACGCGGCTGCGCCAGGCTGGCGCAGCCGCGGGCCTGCTCGCCGGTGCGACCGCAACCTTGGTTTACTGCCTGCACTGCCCGGAAATGCAGGTGCCGTTCTGGGGGATCTGGTACGTGCTGGGAATGTCGGTGCCCACGTTGATGGGAGCAGTGCTTGGCCCGCGTTTGTTGAGGTGGTGAAGATGTAGAGCCTGGCTGATCGAGCGATACGGTGGGCTAGCGCAATGTTCGCTCAATTCCCCCAACCAGCAGGCTTTCCATCAACCCCAACCCTTGTTCCTCAGGCAAAGCCTTCAGCATCCCAGGCAACTGGTTGAGCAACGTCGCCACCACCTGCGCCGTCGCCGCCAATGCTGCGTCGGGCAGTTTCGCCTGTGGTGCGATCAACCGCAGCAACCCTGTCTCGTAACGTTTGCGCAACAACGCCAGGCGCGTTTGCTGCGCTTCGCTCAGGCAGCAGAAATCCCGGGCGGCCAGGCGAAACTGCAGGGGCCGTTCGGCATGCAGTTGCCAGTGCGCTGCAATCAGGCAAGCCAACGCCGAACCCCCGCGCGCCATAGCGCGGCGGCCAGGCTCCAGGGTTGCCTGCAGCTCCTCGTACAACTCTTCGATCAGGTCGTACAGCAAGTCCTGCTTGCTCGGGAAGTGGTGATACAGCGAACCTGCGGTCACGCCCAGATGTGCCGCCAGTTCGCGCATGCTCACCTGGCCGAAGCCCTTCTCGGCGAACAGCGCCATGGCCCGGTCACGTCGCTCTTCAAAATTGGCACAGCGCATCGCGGCATTGACCGGGGGCATGCTGTTAGCTCCTCAGTAGGTGAAGAAGCCGCGGCCGCTCTTGCGCCCCAGCCAGCCGGCCGCGACCATTTCCTTTAGCAGTGGGGCAGGGCGGTACTTGCTGTCGTTGAAACCCTCATGGAAGGCTTCCATGATCGCCAGCAAGGTGTCCAGGCCAATCAGGTCGGCCAGCGCCAGCGGGCCGATCGGCTGGTTGCAACCCAGGCGCATGCCGGTGTCGATGTCCTCGGCACTGGCCAGGCCCTCCTGGCGCACGAAGATCGCTTCGTTGATCATCGGCACCAGGATGCGGTTGACCACGAAGCCCGGGCGGTTCCCGGCAGTGATCGGTGTCTTGCCGAGCTTCTCGGTGACCAGCAGCGCCTGGGCATAGGTGCTGTCGCTGGTTTGCAGGCCACGGATGATCTCGACCAGGGCCATCATCGGCACCGGGTTGAAGAAGTGCACGCCGATGAACCGCGCAGGGTGCTCGATACTGGCCGCCAGCTGGGTCACCGACAGTGACGAGGTGTTGGTGGCAATCAGGCAATCGGGCGCCACGTTGGCAGCCACTTGCTGGAGGATGCGTTGCTTGAGCTGCAGGTTTTCGGTCGCCGCCTCGATCACCAGTTGCGTAGTGCTCAATTGCGCGTAATCGGTGCTGGTGCGGATGCGCGCTTTGGCTGCGCTGGCACGCTCGGCATCGAGGGTACCCTTGTTGACCTGGCGCTCCAGGTTTTTGCTCAGGGTGGCTACGCCGCGCTCTAGTGCGGCCTCGGCGACATCCACCAGCAGCACCTGATAGCCGGCCACCGCGCAGACTTGCGCGATGCCGTTGCCCATGGTGCCGGCGCCGATCACGGCGATCTGTTCAATGCTCATGTTGCAAGTTCCCTCAGACGCGCTCGAAGACGACGGCGATGCCCTGGCCGCCGCCAATGCACATGGTGGCCAGCGCGTAACGGCCCTGGACACGCTGCAGTTCATGGATGGCCTTGGTGGCGATGATCGCCCCGGTGGCACCCACCGGGTGGCCCAGGGAAATGCCGGACCCGTTCGGGTTGACCTTCTCCGGGTCGAAGTCCAGCGCGCGGGCTACGGCACAGGCTTGGGCGGCGAAGGCTTCATTGGACTCGATCACGTCCAGGTCGCTGATGTTCAGGCCGGCCTTTTCCAGCGCTTTGCGTGTTGCCGGGATAGGCCCCAGGCCCATCAGCTCGGGCTCGACGCCGGCATGGGCATAGGCTACCAGGCGCGCCAGCGGCTTGAGGCCCAGGCGGCGTACGGCGTCACCGGTCGCCAGCACCAGGCCGGCAGCGCCGTCGTTGATGCCGCTGGCGTTGCCGGCGGTAACGGTGCCGTCTTTCTTGAAGACGGTCTTCATGCCGGCCAACTGTTCGGCGGTCACATCGCCGCGTACGTGTTCGTCAACGGCAAACTCGACGGTGCCTTTGCGGGTTTTCAGTTCCAGCGGCACGATCTGGCTAGCGAAGCGGCCTTCAGCGATGGCACGGGCGGCGCGGCGCTGGCTGGTCATGGCCAGTTCATCCTGCATCTGGCGGGTGATGCCGTGCTTGGCGGCGACATTTTCCGCCGTGATGCCCATGTGGAAGTGTTCGAACGGGTCCTGCAGAACGCCGACGGTGTAGTCGATGCCTTGCAGGTCGCCCATGCGTGCACCCCAGCGGGCCTGTGGCAGCAAGTAAGGGCCACGGCTCATGGACTCGGCACCGGCGGCCAGGGCTACATCGGCATCACCCAGCAGCAGGCACTGCGTAGCGGAAACGATGGCCTGAAGGCCCGAACCGCACAGGCGGTTGACATTGAACGCCGGGGTTTCCTTAGGGATACCAGCGTTCATCGCGGCGACCCGCGACAGGTAGGCGTCGCGTGGTTCGGTGGGGATGACATTACCCATGACCACATGGCCGACCTGCTCTGGGGCTACGCCCGAGCGCTCGAGGGCGGCGCGGCTGATGGCGGTGGCGAGGTCTGCCAGCGGCAGGTCCTTGAGCGAGCCACCAAAACCACCGATGGCGGAACGGACGGCACTGACGACGTAGATTTCTGCGCTGCTCATAGAGGCTCCGATTGCGAAGGCATGGCGGGAGCGGGCCAGGCTCTGCGAGAATGGCCGGCGCTCCCTCGTTGAGTCCGAGTCTAGGCAAAGGCCCTGTTCCAGCCTATGCCGGATCTGTTCAGTCAACCTGGCACTTTTTGCCACTCAGCATAGACAGCGAATAACGCCATGCGCGATAGCGATTCGGTCGCCGTGTACTTTCTCAATGCCATGTTTCATGCCCTGCGCGACCAGCCCTTGGTGCGTGACGCCCATCTGCGTGCGGTGGGCATCGACCCGGCGCTGCTCGATCAGCCACAGGCCCGCGTACCGGCCAAGGCGTTCGCCCAACTATGGCTGACGCAGATCCAGCTGCTGGACGATGAGTTCTTTCGCCTCGACAGCCATGGCATGCCGCTGGGGAGCTTTGCCCTGATCTGCCGCGGCCTTATCCAGGAGCCGAACCTGGACAAGGCACTGCGCCAATGCTTGGGCAATTTCAGCCTGTTCCTGCATGACCTGCGCGGCAGCCTGACGGTGCGCGCCGGGCGCGCGGTGATCAGCGTGCACTCGGACATTGCCGACCCGTTGACCCGGGTTTATGCCGAAGAAACCTATCTGGTGCTGGTGGTTGGCCTGCTGTGCTGGCTGGCCGGGCGCCGTCTGGCCATTGACCGCACCGAGCTTGCAGTGGCGCGTCCGGCCCAGGACGACGACCTGCTGCTGTGGGGGCCGGACTTACGCCTGGGTAGCGGGCGCACCGAGGTTGAGTTCGACAGCGCCTACCTGCGTCTGCCGGTGGTCCAAGACTTGGCCGGCCTTAAAACTTTCCTGCGTAGTGCGCCCCAGGGCCTGGTGATCCGCTTTCGCAACCAGAATGGGTTGGTGGCCCAGGTATACCGCCACCTGCGCGCCCGGCGCTACGGGCAATGGCCGACCCTGGCGGCCCTGGCTGAGCAGCAGGGGATCAGTGCCAGCACTTTCCGCCGCCAGTTGGAGCGCGAAGGGCGTTCGTATCAGCAGATCAAGGATGAGGTGCGTCGCGCCATGGCGTTCGAGCGTTTGCGTGAGGGGGTGATGAGCATTGCTGAAATCGCCGAGCAGGCGGGGTTTCAGGAGCCCAGTGCGTTTCATCGGGCGTTCAAGAAGTGGACGGGGCAAAGCCCGGGGAGATATCGGGCTAGGTTGGTTGGGCAGTAGCGTTGGCCCAGCCTGGCCGGCCTCAGCGCCTGCACGGCCCAGCCATGGGCCGAAGCGCTTGACGGGCATCCATGCCCGTCACCTCCCTGCGCAAGACCTGCGCTCGGCCTCCTGAAGTCGCAATCGGCGGTGCCTGGCATACCGCGCACTTAGAAGCAAAAGCAAAAGAAAAACAAAGCAAGGCAAACATGAATCAACGGCACCGCAGCAGCGTCCCAGTCGCCTGCTGGCTTCAGAATCGTGCGGTACTCACCGTGATATAGCCCTTGTCCAGCAGCGCAATGCGGATCACCGTCTCATCGGCTGGCGCCTTGCGCTTTTGCTTGATGCAAACGCCCTCGACACCAATGGCACGGATGCGGTGCGCGATGAGGCGGCCACATGCGTCGAAAAACAACTCGCTGGCCAGCAACTCGATGCGTTCGATCAGCCCCCGCGTGCGCTCGTCGGTGGCACAAAAGAACAGTACTCCCGACCAGTGCGGGTCGTCGTCAGGGTTGCTGACATCATGGGCCAGCAGCTCGCGCAGGGCGCTGCGCAACTCGGCAGTGGTGCGGGTGTGTGGATGCATGCGCAGCTTCCTCTGGGACACAAGTGCCGATCATGTTTTCCATGGTGGTGCGCGGCAAGTAGGACGCTTCCGAGAGGTTGGGTAGGAATTTTCTGAACGTGTAGAGAGGGGTCGGGTGGCTTGCAAGCGGTCGACCTGCAAAAGCCAACCGCGGCCCGGCTCTTCTGTTGGCGGGGAGCTGTCAAGGCGCGGATTACGTGATGGCCGCCGCCCCGGCCTTGGCCACCTGGGCATCCTGTTCAGGCTTGACCCCGGATACACCGATGGCGCCGACCACCTGGCCATCCACCCGCAACGGCACGCCGCCCTCCAGGCTGGTCAGCAGCGGCGCGGTGACGAACGCGGTGCGCCCGCCGTTGACCATCTGTTCGTAATCGCGCGTTTCCTTGCGGCCCAAGGCCGAGCTGCGAGCCTTTTCAACGGCGATGTAGGCGCTGGCTGCCGCGCAGCCGTCCATGCGCTCCAGGCCAAGCGGATGGCCGCCGTCGTCGACCACCGCGATGGTGACCTTCCACTGGTGCGCCAGGGCCTCCTGGCGGGCGGCTGCAAGCAGGCGGGCAACTTCGACCTGGCCGATCACGGACTTGCTATGCATGGCTGTTCTCCTGGTTCAGGGCTGCTTCGACGATTTCGATCCAGTGCCGTACCGGTGTGCGTCCGGCACCGTCGAGGTGGGTCTGGCAACCGATGTTGGCGGTGGCGATGAGTTGCGGCTTGCCGCTTTCCAGCGCGTTGAGTCGGTTGTCGCGCAGTTGCCGCGACAGTTCGGGCTGGGTCAGCGAGTAGGTCCCGGCAGAGCCGCAGCACAAATGGCCGTCGGGCACTGCGGTGAGGGTGAAGCCAAGCCGGGCCAGCAGGCTCTCCACCTGGCCGCCGAGCTTGAGGGCGTGCTGCAGGGTGCACGGGCAATGAAAGGCCAGGCGTTGTTCGGCGCACACGCCCAGTTGCTCGACCGGCTCGTTGCGCAGCACTTCCACCAGGTCGCGCGATAGCGCGCTGACCCGCGCAGCCTTGGCCGCGTAAAGCGGATCCTTCTCCAGCAGGTGGCCGTAGTCACGCACGAAGGCGCCGCAGCCGCTGGCGGTCTGCACGATGGCTTCGGCACCCGCTTCGATGGCGGGCCACCAGGCATCGATGTTGCGCCGGGCACGCTGCAGGCCTTGCTCCTGGGCACTGAGGTGGTAATCCACTGCGCCACAGCAGCCAGCTTGGCGTGCTGGCTCGACGCTGATGCCCAGGCGGTCCAGCAACCGCGCGGTGGCGGCGTTGGTGTTGGGTGACAGGGCCGGCTGTACGCAGCCTTCAAGCAGCAGCACGCGGCGCGCGTGGCGCACCGCCGGGCGCTTGCCAGGGGAGGCCACCTGGGCGGGCAACTTGCTCTTGAGTGCGCCCGGCATCACTGGGCGCAGGGTTTGGCCTGCGCGGGTCAGCGCCTTGAACAGCGCCGGGCGCGGCACCACTGCGCGCAAACCTAGGCGCAGCAGGCGCTGGCCGACCGGGCGGGGCACTTGCTGCTCGACCACGGCGCGGCCGATGTCCAGCAGGTCATGGTATTTGACCCCTGACGGGCAGGTGGTCTCACAGTTGCGGCAGGTCAGGCAGCGGTCCAGGTGCAGTTGGGTACTGGCGGTGACCGGCGCACCTTCGAGCACTTGCTTGATCAGGTAGATGCGCCCGCGCGGTCCGTCCAGTTCATCGCCGAGCAACTGGTAGGTGGGGCAGGTGGCCGTGCAGAAGCCACAGTGCACGCATGCGCGCAGGATGCTCTCGGCCTCTTCGGCGCGGGCCAGGCGCTTGGCGGTGTCGCTCAGGTTGGTTTGCATGGCGTGGCCTCACAGGTCCGGGTACAGGCGGCCAGGGTTGAACAAGCCCTGGGGGTCGAGTTGGCGCTTGAGGGCGTGGTGATAACGCATCAGCGCGGCCGGCAGTGGTGCACTGCTGTGCTCGCCTTGGGCATAGCCGGTGGCGTGGCCGCCGGCCTTGGTCACCTGCTCGCGGATCGCCGCTGCGGGGGCGTTGGACTTCAGCCAGCGCTGCGCGCCGCCCCAGTCGATCAGCTGGCGCCCCGGCAGGTCCAGTTCGGCGGTGGCAATGGGCACCGATAGGCGCCACAGCGGTTCGGGGCCCTCGAAGAAGGCCAGGCGCTGCTCGCGCAGGTCACTCCAGAACGGGCTGTCGAGCACGTCGCCGCCCAGGCGCTGGCGGGCCGATTGCACCGAGCCCTCACCGCCTTCCAGGCGCAGGTACAGTGCTTCACCGTCGTGGCAGGCTGCGCTGATCGGCAACGGCTGCTGACCCCATTCGGCCAGTTCGGCCAGGGCCTGATGGCGGTCCATCGGCAGGCGCAGGCTCAGGCATTGCCGGGGCCGTGGCAGCACCTTCAGCGACACTTCGGTCAGCAGGCCCAGGCAGCCGAAGCTGCCGGCCATCAGCCGCGAGACGTCGTAACCGGCGACGTTTTTCATCACCTCACCGCCAAAGCGCAGCAGCTTGCCGTGGCCGGTAATGACCCGCGTGCCGAGTACATAGTCGCGTACCGACCCGGCCCAGGGCCGACGGGGCCCGGACAGCCCCGCTGCTACCATGCCGCCCAGGGTCGCCCCGGCGCCGAGGTGGGGCGGTTCGCATGGCAGCATCTGCCCGGCCTCGAACAGCGCCGCCTCGATCTCTTGCAGTGGCGTACCGGCGCGAGCGGTGAGCACCAGCTCGGTCGGGTCGTAACTGACGATGCCGCGGTGGCCGCGGGTATCGACGAGCTCCCCGACCACCGGGCGCCCCAGCATGGCTTTGCTGTTGCTGCCCTGAATGCGCAGCGGGGTGTTCAGGTTCAAGGCCTGGTTGACCTGTTCGAGCAGGTCCTGGCTCATATCGCGGTCCAGGCTCATCAGAAGCGCTCCAGGTCAGGGAAGGGCAGTTGGCCGTGATGCACATGCATGGCACCGAACTCGGCGCAGCGGTGCAGGGTGGGGATGTTCTTGCCCGGGTTGAGCAGCCCTTTGGGATCGAACGCTGCCTTCACGGCATGGAACAGGGTGATTTCGTCGCTGTTGAACTGCGCGCACATCTGGTTGATTTTCTCGCGGCCCACGCCATGCTCGCCGGTGATGCTGCCGCCCACTGCCACGCACAGTTCAAGGATGCGTCCGCCGATGGCTTCGGCGCGTTCCAGTTCGCCGGGCAGGTTGGCATCGAACAGGATCAGTGGGTGCATGTTGCCGTCGCCGGCGTGGAACACGTTGGCAACGCGCAGGCCGTACTGCGCGGACAGTTCGCTGATGCCCTTGAGCACGCGCGGCAGTTCGCGGCGCGGGATGGTCCCGTCCATGCAGTAGTAGTCCGGCGAGATGCGCCCCACCGCAGGGAATGCGTTCTTGCGGCCTGCCCAGAAGCGCACGCGCTCGGCCTCGTCGCAGGCCAGGCGCACCTCGCGTGCGCCGGCCTGCTGCAGTACCGCTGCCACACGCTCGCAGTCGTCCTGCACGTCGGCCTCGACACCATCGAGTTCGCACAAAAGGATCGCCGCAGCCTCGACCGGGTAACCAGCGTGGATGAAGTCTTCGGCGGCGCGGATCGCCAGGTTGTCCATCATTTCCAGGCCACCGGGGATGATCCCGGCAGCAATGATTTCGGCCACGGCCCGGCCGGCGTCTTCCACGCTGTCGAAACTGGCCAGCAGGACCCGGGCGACCTGGGGCTTGGGCAGCAGTTTGACGGTCACTTCGGTGACGATCCCGAGCATGCCTTCGGAACCGGTGAACAGTGCCAGCAGGTCGAAGCCTGGGCTGTCGAGGGCATCGCTGCCCAAGGTCAGGCGTTCGCCTTCGACGGTGAGGATCTCCACCTTGAGCAGGTTGTGTACGGTCAAACCGTACTTCAGGCAGTGCACGCCTCCGGCGTTTTCAGCGACATTGCCGCCGATGGAGCAGGCGATTTGCGAAGAGGGGTCTGGCGCGTAGTAAAGGCCATAGGGCGCCGCTGCCTGGGAAATGGCCAGGTTGCGCACCCCCGGCTGAACCCGGGCGAAACGGCCTTGCGGGTTGACTTCAAGAATGCGGTTGAAGCGTGCCATGACCAGCAGGATGCCCTTGGCCAGTGGCAATGCGCCGCCTGACAAGCCCGTGCCGGCACCACGCGCCACGACGGGCACGCCGCGTAGGTGGCAGAGCCTGAGCAGCGTCTGCACCTGCTCCAGACGCTCGGGCAGCACCACCATCAGGGGCACGGTGCGGTAAGCAGAGAGGCCGTCGCATTCGTAAGGTGTGAGGTCTTCGCCCCGATGCAGGATCTCAAGGTCGGGCAGCGCTTCACGCAAGGCCTGCAGCAGGGCCGGCTGGTCCACGGCAGGCAGCGCGCCATCGACCCGTTCGTCGTAGAGAATGTTCATCAGGCTCACTCAACGGCAGTTTTTGTTGTTGTGGGTAAACCGTTCACCCCCGCAGCCTGCGCGCCCCGTTGCCTCAGGTCGAGCCTGCAGCGCACTGGTCCTACCAGTTTTTCCGGCAGGTGCTGGTTATTTACCGGTTGGGATGCGTAGATTGGCGCAGGCTATGGAAGTGGTCCTACCAGTTGAGGGGGTGCACATGGTTGCTGAAGGCAAGGCCAAGGTCGCCGACCAGGTTGCCGAGCGGGTCGAACGGTTGATCGTCGAGGGTGTGCTCAAGGTGGGGCAGGCCTTGCCTTCGGAGCGACGCCTGGTGGAAAAGCTCGGCTGTTCACGCTCGGCACTGCGTGAAGGCCTGCGCATCCTGCGCGGGCGCGGCATCATCGACACCGAGCAGGGGCGCGGTTCGTTCGTCGCCGACCTGACCGGGCAGCAGGTGGGCGTCACCCCGCTGATGCACCTGTTCAGCTCGCAACCGCGCACCTTGTTCGACCTGTTGGAAGTGCGCGCGCTGCTCGAGGCCGAGTCCGCACGCCTGGCAGCGTTGCGTGCCACCGATGTTGATCGCCTGCTGATCCGCCGTCGCTACGAAGACATGCTCGCCGCCCACGCAGCGCCCGAA
Source organism: Pseudomonas sp. BNK-30 (assembly GCF_047456185.1). Lineage (NCBI taxonomy): Bacteria > Pseudomonadati > Pseudomonadota > Gammaproteobacteria > Pseudomonadales > Pseudomonadaceae > Pseudomonas > Pseudomonas sp. BNK-30. The sequence continues at coordinate 2,375,256 of NZ_CP179904.1, read as the reverse complement.
GGGCTGGATGCGCGTGAGCACGCCCACCGCGACCATGCATTCCACCGGGCAATCAGCGAGGCCTCGCACAACCCGGTGCTGGTGCACACCCTGCAGTCGCTCAGCGACCTGACCTTGAGCACGGTGTTCGCATCGGTCAACAACCTGTATTGCCGCCCCGCGCAGAAGCGCCAGATCGACCGCCAGCACGCGCGGTTGTATCACGCAGTGATGGAGCAATTGCCGGAGCAGGCGCAGCGGGCGGCGCGAGAGCACATCAACGGGATTCGCGACAGTTTGCGCGAGATCGAGCAGGAGGAGCAGCGGCTGGTGCGGGCGACCATGCGCATGGACGGGTGGGGGTGAAGTGACCCTGAGGGCGCCGGTTTGCCGGCGCCCTCAGGGTCGTGACAGAAATACCTTTATTGCGCCAGATGCCGGATCATCGCGACCGTCAAGTACAAGCGCGGCGCCACACTGTTCAGCTCGATGTACTCATCGTCCCCATGCAGCCCCGCGCCGACCACGCCCAGGGTTTCCAGCACCGCAGGCTTGTCGCTGCCCGGTACGTAGGCATAGCCGGCATCGGTGCCGAAGCGCATGGCAATCGGCTCAATCTTGTGGCCGACTTTGGCGTACAGCTGCTGGGCAGTCTGGGCCAGCTTCGCCGATGCGTCATTGCGTGCCAGGGGTGGGCGGCCTTTTTCGACGGTGACGGTCGCTTGGGTATCGGCGACCAGCAGTTTTTTCACGATGCGCTGAGCGTCGCTCTGCACCCGGTCGGTCTCGCTCAGGTCCGAGTAGCGCATGTCCGCTTCGGCAGTGGCCAATGCCGGGATGATGTTGGCCTTTTCGCCGGCTTTGGCCAGGGTCCAGTTCACCGTGGTGCCTTTGCTGGCATCACCCAGGTCTTTGAGCTGGAGCAACTGGTGGGCCAGTTCGGTCAACGCGTTGCGCCCCTCTTCGGGGGCCGAGCCTGCGTGCGAGGCACGGCCCTTGACCTCGAGCCTGAGGCGGTTGATGCCATTGGTGGCGACCGTCACGGCGTCCTTGTCCGGTGGCTCGTAAGAGAACACGTAGTCATGCTTGCGCGCCAGTTCGGCGATGATCTGTTTCGACCCGGCCGAACCCATTTCCTCGTCCGGGTTGAACAGCACGGTGAGCGTGCGGTAACCCTTGAACTCTTGCTGTTGCAGCAGTTTGAGTGCATGCAGGATCATCGCCACGCCACCCTTGGCGTCGGCAACGCCCGGGCCGTAGGCGCGTGGGCCATCCACGCGGAACGGGCGCTTGGCCACGGTGCCAGGGACGAAGACGGTGTCGTAGTGGACCATGAGCAGGAAATCTTTGCTGCCGGTACCTTTGAAGGTGCCGACGATGTTGTCGCCCACTGACGGTTTGGCGGAGTGGGTTTGCACCTGGGCACCCAATGCCTCGAGGCGCTGGACCAGCGCGGCGCTGACTTGTTCAAGGCCGGGCTCGGTGCCGGTACCGGTGTCGACCGAAACCAGGCTCTTGAGGGTTTCAAGGTAGGCTGCCTGTTCGCCTTGGGCTTGCTTGAGCAGGTCCTGGGGAGAAGGTTGGGCAGCGGTTGCCTGGGTACAGGCGATCAAAAGCGCCAGGGCGATGGCGTGGGGAGGGCGGGGCAAAGGCATCGGTTCTTCCTTGTCGTGGTGGACCGTTGAGCCTAGCCCCTCAAGCGTGTACCTGCCCGGGCAAATGCAGCCTTTTCGCGGGCACGCCCCGGGGGGCGGCCCGCGAGAAAGTCATACAGGCCTCAGTGGTGAGCCATTGGGTCGTCTTGGGACAATATGGCTCGAGCCAGCTCTTCATCGCTGGCCTGCAAGCCAGGATTGTCCTTGCGTGCCTGTTCCAGCGCCGATTCCACGTAGGCGCCTCGAATAGCACCACCGCTGGCGACGAATGCAGACAACTCGTCACGGGCGGGGATGATCCGTTTGTCATCCTTGAAAGTCGAATACAGCGAGGCGGATACACCGGCCGAGGTAGCGACGTCGCCCGCATCGACGCGGGCCATGGCAGCACCGGCAGGCAGCAGGAGCAGCAATGCAGGTGCGAGGAATAGGTGGCGCATAGCGTGTTCTCCAATAGCGTGAAGCCCAAGGGAAATACCACTCAGTGAGTAAGATGGCGCAACTGGGGTGGTAGTTCCCTTGGTGGAACATTACCGTCGAGCGCGGATTGACAAAGCTTCCAGCCCTTATGCTGGTGAGCGTCGATACAGCGGGCGTGGCATGCTCGGATCGAGTTCGGTGAGCCTGGAGCCGGCTATGACGAAACCGGCGCGCTCTGCCAGGCGCTGGCTGGCCTGGTTGTCGATATCGGTGGTCAGCCACACCGGCGTTGCGATGGCATCGAGCAGGCCGGTCAATGCTTCGCGCATCAGCCCCTTGCCACTGAACGCCTGGCTGGCCCAGTAACCTACCTCGTACTCTGCGTTGCCCGGGCGCAGACCGATGCAGCCGATGACTGCGTCACTGTCCGCGTGCAGCACGAAGTACCGCTTTTCGGCTGCGGGGTCGAGAAATTCACCGGCACTCAGTTGCAGGCTCTCGCGTACTTCCTGCAGCGTCCAGTCAGGTTTGGCCCAGGCCAGGAAGGGTTGGTGCAGGGTGTAGCTTTCGAGCAGGGCCTGGCGCAGTTGCGCTGCAAGGGCCGGGTCGGGGCGCACCAGGCGGGTGCGCGGGGTGCTCAGGGAGCAAGGGAGTGTGGGGTAGGGCATACGGGCCATCCTGGCATGAGGGGGTATCACTCTACTTTGCGCGTATTGCATTGACCGTGTCGAGCGGGCGTGGTCTGCTCGGCTTGACGACCCATTTGCGATCCCCACCAACAGCGCCATCGACCCTGGGAAAATGAAGGACCACCATGCCCGACTACAAACTGCACTGCTTCGCCGAATCCGGTAATGCTTATAAAGCTGCCCTCATGCTCGAACTCACCGGCCAGGCCTGGCAGCCGGTGTTCGTCGATTTCTTCAACGGCCAGACTCGTGAGCAAAGCTGGCGTGATGAGGTCAACGAGCAGGGCGAGGTGCCGGTGCTGGAGCATGCGGGCCAGAAGATCACCCAGTCGGCGCTGATCCTTGAATACCTCGCCGAACGCACCGGCCAGTTCGGCCCGCGCGATGACAACGAAAAGCGCGAAATCTGGCGCTGGATGCTGTTCGACAACCACAAGTTCACTGCCTATTACGCGGCGCTGCGGTTCATTTTCTGCCTGAAGAACGCTGGCGAAACACCGGTAACCCAGTTTCTTCGCGAGCGCGCCACGGCTGCTTACCGGGTGGTCGATGCGCACCTGGCGAAAACGCCCTATATGGTCGATGGGCGCCTGACCATCGCCGACCTGTCGCTGGCGGGCTATGTGTTCATGCCGGAAGATACCGGCATCCCGTTGGCACAGTTCACCCATATTGAAGCGTGGAAAGCGCGTATCCAGGCGCTGCCGGGCTGGAAGCATCCCTATGAACTGATGCCACGCACAGCGCCGGTCTGATCGGCCGCGTCGTACTTGAGGGCGGCCGGGTGAAAACTACCCAGCCGCGTCCTGCTTTGGTGCGCGGCGGCCTCAAATTGAGTCAACAGGCACATAAAAAACCATCAAGAACGGACCATTCTGTGCAACCTGCACACTATTTGTCATGCCGTGCGCCTGCTATTTCGCCGTACATCGGCCAGCAAAAAGCGGCCCGTATATTGCTCTAGCTGCTCCAACCTAAACCCGGAGCACCTGACAATGAGTTCCCCCTCCGAATTCCCGCTTTGCGAGGCGCCGCAGCACGCCCGCAAGGGCCTTTTGCCAATCGCCATGGTCCTGTTCAGTTTCACCTTCTTCACCGGCACGATGTTCGCCGGGGGCAAGCTGGGCATGGCCTTCGGGTTCATCGACATGCTCTGGATCGCCACCCTCGGCAACACGCTGCTGGCCCTTTACGCCGCCGCGCTGGCGTTCATCGCTTCGCGCAGCGGGCTCAACACTGTACTGATGGGCCGCTTCTGCTTCGGCGAGGCCGGCAGCCGGCTGTCGGACTTCCTGCTCGGTTTCGCCGAACTGGGCTGGTATGCGTGGGGCACGGCCACTGTGGCGATCGTGCTGGTAAAGCTGCTTGGGCTGGCCGAGGGCTTCACCGTGCCGTTGATGGTGCTGTTCGGGTTGGGCTTCAGCATCACGGCATTGGTCGGTTTCAAGGGGCTGGACCTGTTGTCGCGGGTATCGGTACCGCTGATGTTCGCCCTGTTGATCGTCTCCATGGTAATCGCCACCCGCGACGTGGGTGGCCTGCAGCAACTGGCGGCGCTGGTGCCGCATGAGACCATGACCTTCTCGGCAGCGGTGACCATGGTCTTCGGCACCTTTGCCAGCGGCGCCACCCAAGCCACCAACTGGACGCGCCTGTCGCGCAGCGGGCGGGTGGCGGTGACGGCCAGTGTGGTGGCATTTTTGCTCGGCAACGGGCTGATGGTCGTGGCCGGCGCATGGTGCGCGATGGTCTACCAGCAGGCCGACATCGTCGAGGTGATGATGCTGCAGGGGCTGTCGTTCGCAGCGGTGGTCATGCTCTGCCTCAACCTGTGGACCATCCAGGGGCCGACCATCTACAACGTTGCCGCCGCAGCGTGTCACCTGGTGCGTAGCGAACGCCGGCGCACGGCAACGCTGGTGGCGGCAGGGGTGGGCATCGTGTTGGCGATCGGTGGCATGTACGAGTTGCTGATTCCCTTCCTGGTATTGCTGGGTTCGATCATCCCGCCGGTGGGTGGGGTGATCATGGCCGACTTCTGGTACCGCCACCGTGGCAAGTATCCGGCCCTGGCCACGGTCAGCCTGCCGCGCTATAACCTGCTGGGGCTGTTCGCCTATGGGGTCGGTGCGCTGGCGGCCTATGCCTCGCCCTGGGTGGCGCCATTGGTGGGTATCGGCGCCTCGGCGCTGTGCTACATCGTGCTGCTTGAACTTGGCGGCCGACGCCGGGCACTGGGCCAGGCGCGGGCCGAGCCGTGAGCCTGGCCCTGGAAGAGATCCTGCACCTGCCCGGCCTGCACGAGATGAGCGTGCGGGCTGGTGCACGCAACCTGCAGCGCCGGGTGCGCTGGCCCTACGTGGCGGAGAACGAGGGCATCGCCGAATGGGTGATGGGCGGTGAGCTGGTGTTCGTCACCGGCATCAACCACCCTCGTGGCGAGGGCAACCTGCTGAGCCTGGTCGAAGACGGCGATGCGGTGGGTATCGCCGGCATGGTGATCCTCACGGGCGGTACCTTCATCCAGTGTATTCCGGCCGCGGTAATCGAGCGCGCCGAGCAGTTGGGGCTGCCACTGATCGAGCAGCCCTATGCCCTGAAGATGGTGGTGGTCACCCACCTGATCGGTACCGCACTGGTACAGATGGCCCAGGTGCGCCGCTCGCGCAACGACATCCTCGGGCAACTGCTGACCGGTGACTATCCAAGCCTGGCCATCGCCCGCCAGCGGGCCGCGCACCTGCAGCTCGACCTGGACGGGCCGCGGCGTTTGGTGGCGTTGCGCTTGTCGGCGGTCGACGGGCTGTTCGAGCGGCATGGCCTGGCCAAAGGCGAACGCCTGTGGCAGGACACCCGCCAAACCCTGGAAGACCGGCTTGAAGCCTGGTGCCGGGCCCGGGCCGGCGCGGTCACCGCGCAACTGGCCGGTGACCTGTTCGTGTTGCTGCTGCCCGATACCCCGGACTTGCGTGCAGCCTTGGCCGGCCTGCACCGGCAGTTGGCCGCGCAGGCAGGTGAGATGGGGCTGTTCATGGGCCTGTCGAGCCTCGCCGAGGACTGTGGCCATTACCGCCAAGCCCTCAACCAGGCGCGTCAGGCCCTGGAGGTTGCGCAAAACCTGCGCCCGGCCACCGGCTTGTGCGACTTCAGCGAGCTCGGTGTATTGCGCCTGCTGCAGGGCATCGTCGACCGTTCGCTGATCGATGACTTCGTCGCCCAGACCCTCGGCCCGCTGCGCGCCCCCGGGCGTAAACAGCCCAACGCACTGCTGCACACCCTCGACGCGCTGCTCAAGGAAAACGGCAACGGTCTCAAGGCCGGGCAGCGCCTGGGTTTGCACCGCAACACCATCAACCAACGGATGCAACGCATCGAGCAACTGAGCGGGCAGTCCCTGGACGACCCGCTTTTCCGTATGAACGCTGCGGTCGCTATGCTGATATGGCGCATGACCGAAGCCCAAGGCAAGGAGTAACTCCATGAACATCATCAACGCACGACTGCGCGGTAAGCCCGGCCTGATGCGCATCGAACTGGACGGCGAGCGTATCGCCGCCATTGTGCCCCAGGCCAATGCCGTCATGCCCGCCAGCCCCGACGACCTGGACGCCCAACAGAACCTGGTGGTGCCCCCCTTCGTCGAGCCGCACATTCACCTCGATGCCACTTTGACCGCCGGTGAGCCGAACTGGAACATGAGCGGCACGCTGTTCGAGGGGATCGAGCGCTGGGCCGAGCGCAAGGCAATCACCACCCACGACGACATCAAGACCCGCGCCAAGAAGACCATCGGCATGCTCGTGGACCATGGCATCCAGCATGTGCGTACCCATGTGGATGTGACCGACCCCAAGCTCACGGCGCTCAAGGCGATGGTCGAGGTGCGTGAGGAGGTGCGCGAGCTGATCGACCTGCAGATCGTCGCGTTCCCGCAGGAAGGCATCGAGTCGTACGCCAACGGCCGTGCGTTGATGACCGAGGCGGTAGCGATGGGCGCCGACGTGGTCGGCGGCATTCCCCATTTCGAGAACACCCGCGACCAGGGCGTGTCGTCAGTGAAATTCCTCATGGAGCTGGCCGAGCGTACGGGCTGCCTGGTGGACGTGCATTGCGACGAGACCGACGACCCGCAGTCGCGCTTCCTCGAGGTGCTGGCCGAAGAAGCGCGGGTGCGCGGGATGGGGGCACGGGTGACCGCAAGCCACACCACGGCCATGGGTTCCTATGACAATGCCTACTGCTCCAAACTGTTCCGCCTGTTGAAAATGTCGGGCATCAATTTCGTTTCGTGCCCGACCGAGAGCATCCACTTGCAGGGGCGCTTCGACAGCTACCCCAAACGCCGCGGGCTGACGCGTGTGGCCGAGATCGACCGGGCAGGCATGAACGTGTGCTTCGGCCAGGATTCGATCGTCGACCCCTGGTACCCGCTGGGCAACGGCAACATCCTGCGCATACTCGAGGCAGGGCTGCACATCTGCCACATGCTGGGCTACGAAGACCTGCAACGTTGCCTGGACCTGATCACCGACAACAGTGCGCGCACGCTCAACCTTGGCGAGCGCTACGGCATCGAGGTGGGGCGCCCGGCGAACCTTTTGTTGCTGTCGGCGCCGGACGACTATGAGATGGTGCGCAGCCAGGGCCATGCGCTGGTGTCGGTGCGCCACGGCAAGGTGCTGATGCGCCGTACACAGGCGCAGGTCGAACGGTTCGCCTGAAGCGGGAAGGGGCCACTGAGTGCTTGCCTGGCGACGCTGAACTTGGCACCCTTTGTGGCCGCCGAACCGTCCATGCCGTGACAGAAGGAAACCTACCGTTGAGTTGGGACAAAATCGGGAAACTGCTCGTAGCCCTGTTGCTTGGCCTGATGGTCTGGCTGGTGGCCTACGTGGTGCTCAAGGACAACGCCCGCCTCGAAGCTTCCCTGACCTATTCCTACCTCACCTACCCAAGCCAGTTCAGCGAGCGCATCAGCAAGACCAACGAACAGCTCAAGTACGAGCGGCTGCAGCCTCGCATCGCCGGCATTGGCCAGGGGGCGCTGAGCCAGGATCAGGTCGACAGGCTGATCGACCTGGCCCAGGCACCCTACGCCCAACTGTTCGCCAAACCGTTCGAGGCCGGGTTGGTGGACCACCGTACCGGCTTGCTCATAGAGCTGCGCAACACCGGTCACACCGAGGTGCGCGAGGTCAAGGTGCGCCTGCCGGCCAAGGGTTTGGTGCAAGTGCGCGACGGCTCAGGCAACGACACCCTCTACGAGGCCCCCACGCCCATGGTCGAGATCCCGGTCATCGAGCAAGGCCGGGCGTGCAAGGTGTGGGTGTATTTCGATGCCGACTACACGCAGATCCGCCAGGGGGGTATCAGCATCAGCCATGCCGACGGTGTGGCGGATGTGCAGGTGTATCGAGAATTCATCGGTTTCCCGGCGTTGGTGGCGCGCTACAGCCGGGAGCTGATGGTGCTGCTTGGTGTGCTGGGGCTCAGTGTGCTGGGCCTGGGCTACGCCTGCCTCGCGCGGTCACGCAAGCCTATATTGCCCTCCTGATGGCGTCACCTGGCGCTTAGTGGCCGCCGTCGTGCAGGGCCAGGCTTTGGCGCAACTGCTCGATCACGGCTGTGCGCAATGCCTCTGGCGCCTGTACACGTATGGAGCCCGCCTGGGACAGCAGCCAGCCCATCAACGCGCGGCTGTCGTCGACAGTGGCATCCAGGGTCGCCCCGCCGTTGCCGTGCGGGGCCAGGCGCATGTCATCTGACAAGGGCTGGTCTTCCAGGCGCCGCGCGAGGGCGTCATCCACCCAGGCGCGCAATTCGATCTGCCGGGCAGGGCAGAGCGCATCCGGCTGCAGCAGTTGAGCCTCACCCAGGTTGCGGCCTGGCTGCCAGTACCAGCCGTAGGGCATGCCCTTGTTGTTGCAGCGTAAATGGAACAGCGACGCAAGCTCATTGAGGTCACGTTCCACCGTGCGTTTGCTGGTCTTGTAGCCGACCTTGGCCAACGCGGCCTGCAACTGTGTGGAGCTCATGCCCGGATGGCGGTCGGGCAGCAATTTGAGCAGTTGCCACTGGCGGGCGATCGTGTGGCGGGTAGAGTTGCTGGGCAAAGGGCTCGTCCTTGAAGTTCAGGCGTGGTGCATGCCTGAATGATGGCAATTGGCTATTGCCGCGAGCATACCCGTTCAGTGAATAGGATCCAAGTTCAGCAGGATGAGTGGCCTGTGCACTTGTTTCACGATTCGGCGCCACCCCATGCTCAGGCAGGCAGGCAGGCAGGCAGGCAGGCAGCCGCTGCCAAAGCCGGCGATCACCATGCAGCGCACTATTCAGCTTGAGGTTGTGCTGGATGCGGGGAAGGACTTTGGCGCCAAGGTGCCGGTGTTGTCGCGCTCTAATTTGGCAGCCGGCGCCGTGTTGTGACGTCAAGCTGCCCAGTTCAACTTGTTAGAGTTGCTATTTTTAATTAGAGGGCAGTCGCATTCATCGACCTCGTGCTCAAGGCTGAGTGAATTTGTATTTTTTCTCTAGGAAAAATTGGGGAGGGGTCCATTTGGGGCCTTTCGAGTACCCGCCGCCTTTTTGTACTATTAATCCATCGGAGTGCATCTTTTTTATTAGATCGATCAGGCCGAGGCAGTTGCCAAGAGAAACCCAGTTGTTACGCTCGTATAATCTGTCTATTTGCGGGTGGGAAATGCTGTTTCCTCGAGTGAGGAATAAAATGACGTCCCTAGGTGCTTCGTTTTGTACTATGTCGTCTATGGTGTTCATTAGTAATCTCTTTGAAGTTGTTTTCGGTCTGCTTCCAAAGCCTCTGGTGTATATAGTAGTTCGGCTTCTGAGCTAAGTTGGTAGTCTTCTAGAGTGGCGGCGTGAGTGTTGTTCCACGCCTCTCCATGATCGTTTGGCAGAATTCTATCAGCGATACCGAGGGCGCGGAAGCGCTCAAGCTCCCTCAGTTCATGGGTGACAAATCGCTTGTCTGTGTCAGATAGGTGCTATCTTGCCGTGTAAGATTTTTTCAAGCCTATCTATCATGACGACATTAGCTTCAGATGGATCGAAGCGACTTATGTGTAATTTTACAAGGTCGACTCCCGCTTGGGTGAAGGTGGCTTCTCGCCAGTCCAGGCGTTCGATAGGCCCGCCTGCTTTGTCTGGATTGTAGGCCCTGCCGCTGTATGTGCCTATAGTTGTAGCGCCGGGATACGGCGAATTGAATACGATATATAACGGCGGCAGGCCAGACTCTACCGGGAAGCAGTAAATGCAATCTCTGGGATTTTGGGGTTCATTTGCGGGGAAGGGCGTCGCCGCGCTGCTGGCCGTTTCGAGATTTACACCCTTATAGGGGTTGGGCTTGACGGGTATGCCTGGAGATGTGGTCGAAGAGCCACCAGCGACATGAATGGGGAATGTAAGTCGTATCGGGAAGTCCCTTGATGGGGCCGAGACGTAACTGTTACTCGCTTCATCGAATATGAGGGCGCGCACGGGTATCTGGTGCGCTGCATCTGCTGTATTCAGATGCCTCGTAAGGATGTAGGTGTCGAGGTCAGTGTGGATTCGAAGCGGGGACTCAAGGAGACCTTCGGTTGTAGCAAGCTCATTAAGGTTCTCGGGTAGGTCAGGGATCAGCAGCTCTGCCGGGATGCTCAAGGCCGAATCATGGTACAGGTCAGAGTTCCCTAGTTCGGGGGAGTAAAGGACACCGCCGATACCCAGTCTGAAAATTCGCAATGCTGCAGCTTCGGCCATGTTAATCAGTCTACGTCCTGCATACTTCAGTCCGAATTCAATGTATCGACTTATTGCTATGGGGCCTTGGGTTGTGCCTAATTGAATTGTTGGGTTCGTCGTCAGGATGATGGTGTTGCTGTGAGGGCGCTCCTGGTTTCTGTTTTGTAGAACTGATGTTGCTGTATGGTGAGTTTTTTCCAGCTCTCTCAAAACCTTCTTCAGGCAACGCTTCAGCACAATTTCGATTTGGGCGGCAGTGAGGCTGATTGCGAGTTTGTACAATGCCTCTTCAATTATGAAGAATTCGCTTTCTTCTTCGATGTATACGTATGCCGTGACCTCGAAAAACTGGGCCAAGGTCTGGTCGTTTGGGGCGTAAACATGAATGCCGTTGTAGAGGTCTGTGTGCTGGCCTGCCTGACGACGAATTTCGCTGTAAAGAAGCAGGAGCAGTGCCTTTTTTGCAAAGAGCTTGCCGGCGGTTTCGCTGTGAGTCTGGTCAATGTCTAGATACTGCTTTTCCAAGTAGGTTGCAAGACCGGGTTCCCCCGCAGGAAGACGTTTCAATGCTGTTGATCACATTCTGCGCAATACTTTCAGCACTCTCCAAAAGCGCATTGTCAGTAAGCGCTGTTATGTCTGGCGGCGTTATTGGTATTGTGAAAGGCTGTTTCCATGAGAGCAAGGTTCCGAAGTCATAATCAAAAGGCGCGGAGGAGTATATTTCGTCAAGTTCAGGGTTTGTTATGGTTCTGCGGGCAGTCATTTCTCTTTCCTGTGATGCAGGTTTGGAGAGAAATATGATGTGACTGTTGTCACCCAAGACTAAGATGGAATTGGTTCTTAGGCCACTTTCATGGCCCTGACTTTATTCGCCCAGGCATTGGGAGTGGCGCCGCAGCGACTGAGGGTGCGTTCGAAGACTGGGCAGCGAGGCATGAGCAGGGCTGTGGTTATCGGCCCCGGTGTTTACCTACGCAGAGGTATTGTGTGAACACACGATGTGCCTGCTCATAGCACCCTGCGGATAGAGCGCCGCGCGCGGCGCTCGCTGTCGCAGACGCTGGAAATGCCGCGGCGAGCAGCCCCACAGCACAATCCCTGAGCCCTAAATCCCCGCCCGGCGCACGTGCTTCACCAACACCTTCTCCAACAACTCCCACATCGCAGGGTCGGTACTGAACGCCACGTTGAACCGCATCCACCCGGTCGGCTTGGCATCGACCATGAACAACTGCCCGGGCCCGAGCATGATGCCTTTCTCCAGCGCATCATCCAGTAGCGCTGCGCTGTCCGGGATGGCCGGGTGGCGGGTCCAGATATACATGCCTTCATCCGACTCGATGAACAGCTCGAAACCCAGCCGGTGCAGGTGCCGGCCAACTTCCTGGTGGGCCTCGGCCAGGCGCTGGCGCAGGCGCTTGAGGTGCTTGCGCCAGCGGCCGTCGATGATCGCGGCATACACCACACGCTCCATCACCTGCGAGGTGGTCAGGCCCGAGCGCATCTTCAGGTGCAGCAGCTTCTGCGCCAGTTCCGGGTTGGCCAACAGGTAGCCGACCCGCACGTTGGGCGAAATGCTCTTGGAGTAGCTGCCCACGTACACCACCTGCTGCAGGTGGTCGAGGCTGGCCAGGCACGGCTGCGGCTCGGCGACCATGTCGGCGTACAGGTTGTTTTCCACCAGGCGAAAGCCGTGCTGGCTGGCCAGTTGCAGCAAGCGGTGCAGCTGCGCCAGCGGGGTGCGCGAGCAGGTCGGGCTGTGCAGGTGCGGCTGAGTGAAGAAAGCCGTCGGGCGGTGGTGCGCCAACAGCTGCTCGAGGTGGTTGAGGTCGTAGCCGTTGGGGGTGCGCGGCACGCCGATCAAGGTGGCGCCCTGGGTGCGCAGGATGCTCATCAGGTTGGGGTAGCCGGGGTCGTCCACCAGCACCACGTCACCGGGGCGCACAAGCGTGCGCACGGCCAGGTCCAGAGCCTGGCTGGCACCGTGGGTGAGCATCAGCTGGGCGGTGTTGGCGACGATCGACAGTTCCTGCTGCAGGTTCTGCGCGGTCAGCGCGCGCAATTCCGGCAGGCCCATCGGGTCGCCATAGCCGGACAGCTCCAGCGGGCTGCCGGCAACCTGGCGCAGGCCGCGGCGCAGGCCTTCTTCGTACATCCAGTCGTTGGGCAGCCAGCCGCAGCCCGGTTTGAATGGCAACTGACGGGTCTCGAAGATCTGCTGCAGGTACCATTCGGAGTTGAACGATGGTCGACTGGCGTCGGCCTCGGCGCTGTGGTTGTCCAGCAATTCGGCCGCCGCGCGGTTGACGAAGAACCCGGCATTGCCCTTGCTCACCAGCAGCCCCTGGGCGACCAGGCGGTCGTAAGCCTCGACCACGGTGAAGGTGCTCACCGAATAGGTCGCGGCAAACGCGCGGATCGACGGGACCTTGGCACCTGGCTTGAGGGTCTGGTTGTCGATCAGCTCACGCAGCCCGTCGATGATCTGGTTGACCAACGGCGTCGAGGAGTCTGGGTGTAATTCAAGCATTCGGGGGCCTTGAGGGTGCGTAACGGCAGGCGCCTGCAGGGTGTATTGCATCGGCGACCTGTACAGTGCAGTGCGACTTTCATGCCACTGTGCATGGCTCTATGTGTCGGACATTTTTACATTAGGTGTCAGATAGCGCCACATAAAGCATGTTCAGTTCGCTCCAGGGGCAAACCCAGGGGCGCGTCAGCAGGCCGCCATGGAAGGCCTGCGTGTGTAACAGCACACCTCCTGCCCGCATTAGCACTGATGTACAGGTGAGGCCGATGACCATCGCGGTCTTACAGTTTTCCTTGGATAAAAAGAAGCACGGGGTACACAACTGATGGACGCAACATCCACAACCACCACCGCGAACAGCGGGCACGAGAGCAAACTCAGTGCCTCGCTCAAGTCGCGCCACCTGACGATGATGTCGATCGCCGGGGTTATCGGCGGCGCCTTGTTCGTCGGCTCCGGCAGCGTGATCCACAGCGCCGGCCCGGCTGCTGTCCTGGCCTACCTGGCAGGCGGCATCCTGGTGGTACTGATCATGCGCATGCTGGGTGAAATGGCGACTTCGTCGCCCGACACCGGTTCGTTTTCCACCTACGCCGACCGCGCCATTGGCCGTTGGGCCGGTTTCACCATCGGCTGGCTGTACTGGTGGTACTGGGTCATCCTCATGGCCTGGGAAGCTTATGTGGCAGGCAAGATCCTGCATGGTTTCTTCCCTGATGTAAGCGTCAACGTGTTCGTGCTGGCCACGACCCTGGTGCTGATCACCGTCAACTTCTTCAACGTCAAGCACTACGGCGAGTTCGAGTTCTGGTTCGCGTTGATCAAGGTGATCGCGATCGTCTGCTTCCTGATCGTGTGTACCGCAGCGGTGATGAACATCTGGCAGTTCGGTGAAGTGCGCGGCATCACCCACCTGACCGCCGAAGGCTTCATGCCCAATGGCATCACCACGGTGATCGGTGCGTTGCTTGGCGTGATGTTCGCCTTCCTCGGTGCCGAAATCGTCACCATCGCCGCATCCGAAGCCAAGGACCCGGCCACCCAGATCGTCAAGGCCACCAACTCGGTGGTGTGGCGTGTATGCCTGTTCTACGTCGGCTCGATCTTCCTGATCGTCTGCCTGGTGCCGTGGAACGACCCGCACCTGGGCGTTTCCGGTTATGGCGCCTACCGCCGCACCTTGGAACTGCTGGGTGTGCCGTATGCCGAGCTGTTGATGAACTTCGTGGTACTGACGTCGGTGAGCAGCTGCCTGATCTCGGGCCACTACACCGCTTCGCGCATGCTGTTCTCGCTGGCACAGCGTGGCGATGCGCCGTCGTTCTTCAAGACAACCCGCGCCGGTACCGGCGTACCGGTGAACGCGATTATCGGTTCGTGCGCCGTGGCCGTGGTGTGTGCGCTGATCAACTTCAGCGAGACCCTGCGCCCGAAAGACGTGCTCGATACACTGATGAACACCACCGGCATGATCGCTTTGCTGGTGTACCTGGTGATTGCCTTCTCGCAGCTGCGCATGCGCCGCAAGCTGATCGCCGAGGGCAAGGAAGTACGCCTGAAGATGTGGCTGTTCCCGTGGCTGACCTACCTGGTGATCGCCTTCATCGTCGCCGCACTGGTGACCATGGCCTTCATGCCTGACTACCAGATCCTGGTGATCTCCACCGGCATTGCTGCCGCCGTCGTGGTGGCCATGGGTGTGGTGCACCAGATGCGCAGCGCCCGCAAGCACTAAGCGCTAGTGGTTGCCCGAAGCGGCCGGCTCCCTCGTGGACCCGGCCGTTTCGCGTTGATGGGCGGGAGTTTTGTCCGCTGGCATGTGAAAGCGCCCGTTCATCCACGGTGAGCCGAGGAGGGCGGCGGCGCTGATCAGGGCCAGTAGGGCCAGGGCGAGGAATGGTTTCATGGGCATGCGCATAAGGGGCTGACTTCAAGGATGAGCTAACAGTTCCCGCGACAGGGCCCGTACAGGCGACAGATGGCTTATGCTGAGCACATTGCCCGCCAAAAGGAGCCCCTCATGGCCTGGTCCGCCACCCAGTATTCCCTGTTCGAAGACGAACGCACCCGTGCGGTGCGCGACCTGCTTGCCGCGGTGCCTCCCCGCCCGGTGCGCCACGCTACCGACCTGGGTTGCGGCCCTGGTAATTCCACCGAAATACTGCTGCAGCGCCACCCCGATGCCCAGGTGACTGCCCTGGACAGCGACCCGGACATGATCGACAAGGCGCGCGCACGCCAGCGCCTGCGCATCCCCAGGGTGCGTTGCGAAATTGCCGATATCGCCCACTGGACCGCCCCCGAACCGCAGGACCTGATCCTGGCCAACGCTTCGCTGCAATGGGTGCCCGACCACGGTTCGCTCTACCCGCACCTGGTGCGCCAGCTGAGTGAAGGTGCAAGCCTGGCCGTGCAAACCCCGGACAACCTCGACGAGCCGGCCCACCGCCAGTTGCGCGAGATTGCCGGCCGCGGCCCCTGGGCCGAAAAATTCGCCGACCTGAGCTTGCCGCCCCGGCATAGCGCAGCGTTCTACTACGACCTGCTCAGCCCGCTGTGTACGCGGGTGGATGTGTGGCGCACGACCTACCATCACCCGTTGACCGGTGGCGCCGAGGCCGTGGTGGAGTGGTTCAAGGGCTCGGCCCTGCGGCCTTATCTGGCAAGGCTGGACGAGCAGGAGCAGGCGAGCTTCCTGCAGATGTACTTGCAGGCCATGCAGCACGACTACCCGGCGGCCACCGACGGCAAGGTGCTGCTGCCGTTCCCGCGGCTGTTTGTGATTGCTACGCGGTAGGTGAATGGCGCCAGCGCCAGATCACGTAGCTATAGATGCCGAGGTTGACCAGCAGCACGACGCCGCCCAGCAGCCACTGGATCTGCGGCGTCAACCCGGCGGGGTAGATCAGCGGCCAGATGTAGTGCTCGACGAAGCCGCCGTGGTAGCCGGCATCGCCTGCGGCGAAACGCATGCGGTTCTCCCAGCCGGTCAACGGGCACTCCAGGTGCAGGCCCTCAACCGCCAGGCCCCAGGCCAGGGCGGGCAGGTGGATGAGCAGGGCGGGGCGCCATCTGAGCGTCAGCAGGCCGCCGAACAGCACCAGCAGGATGAAGGCCAGGTGCAGCAGCACCAGCGTGTCGGCGGCTAGACGGAAAAACATGGGATGCACATTAGAGAGGAATGTATACCCAGCATAGTTATGAAGGCTCAGCGCAAAACCAGTGGGAGCTGGCTTGCCGGCGATAGGGCCGGGAAGGCCCCTACAAGCTCTCCTGCACCACCTGCAGGAACGTCGCGACCACCCGCCGCGTACGCTGCTCGCTCAAACACACCAGTGTCTCGGTGAGGTGCCGCTGGCAATCGACAATGGGCAGCGCGCACACCCGCGCATCGGCGCCGAACTCGGCGGCCGACACCACCCCCACGCCAATCCCCACCACCACCGCCTCGCGCGCGGCCTCGCGGCCTTCGACCTGGATTGCCGCGCGTATTCGCAACCCGGCGCGTTGCATTTCTTCCTCCAGTGTCTGCCGGGTCACCGAGCCAGGCTCGCGCAGCACCAGCGGCGTGTCGTCCAGGTCCGCCAGGCTGATCGAGCCACGGCTGGCCCAGGGGTGGTTGTGCGAGACGAACGCCACCATCGGGTCGCGGCGCAGCGGCATGCAGTGCAGTCGCTCATCGTCGACATCGCGCCCTAACAGTGCCAGGTCAGCCTGATAGCTGAACAGCCGGGCCAGGGACTCGTCGGTGTTGCCGGTCTCGACCTTGACCTGGATGCCCGGGTAGCGCTGGCAGAAGCGTGCGATCTGCGGCAGCACATGCACCGGCGCATCCACCGCCAGCACCAGGCTGCCGGTGTGCAGGGCGCGGGAGTCCTGCAGCAGTTCGTGGGCTTCGGCCTCACAGGCGAACAGGCGCTTGCTGATGCCCAGCAGGCGTTCGCCCAGGTCGGTCAACTGCACCGAACGCTTGTTGCGGTGGAACAGCAGCACCCCGAAGCGCTCTTCGAGCTTGCGCACCTGGTCGGACACGGCCGGCTGGGTCAAAAACAGCTTTTCTGCCGCCCGGGTGAAGCTGCCGTGCACGGCCACTGCGTGGAAAGCCCTGAGTTGAGCGTGGGACACCGACATGTGGACTCCAGTAACAAGCTGAGCTTATGTGTGAAATACGATAAATCGATTTTATTTATCAGTCACCACCTGTTTCCATACTGACCAACCCAGCGCTGCCACAAGCGGCCGCCGGGCATGGCGCGCACCCCTGCGCCATCTGACCAGATGACGAGCCACGTCATGCAGTGCGCAACACAAAAACAAGACAGGCGTTTATTCACATTCTGCCGGCACACTTGAGCAAGAGGTCAGACGCACATGAATCACTCCCTAGCCGCGCTGAAACGCTGGCGCATTCAGATATTCGCTATCACCTGGCTGGCCTACGCCGCCTTCTACTTCACCCGCAAGGCTTTCTCGGTGGCCAAGCTCGGCATTGGTGAAGACCCGGCATTCATGCTCGACAAGGCCTCCATGGCCAACCTCGACGCCATCTACCTGGCCGCCTATGCCGTGGGCCAGTTCACCTGGGGCATGCTGGCGGACCGCTTCGGCCCGCGTGTGGTGGTGCTCGGTGGCTTGTTGATCTCGGCGGCAGCAGCAGTGGTGATGGGCAGTTACGCGACCTTCCCGATCTTCGCCACCTGCATGCTGATCCAGGGCCTGGCGCAGTCCACCGGCTGGGCCGGGCTGTGCAAGAACATCGGCAGCTTCTTCCCTGCCGTTCAGCGCGGCCGGGTACTGGGGTTGTGGAGCTCGTGCTATGCATTTGGCGGCCTGGTCGCCTCGCCGTTCGCCGGCTGGTGGGCCTATACCCTGATCGGCAGCTGGCATGCGGCATTCTTCTCCAGTGCCGCGGTGGTGGCGGCGGTGGCGGTGCTGTTCTTCTTCCTGCAGCGCAACAAACCCGAGGATGTGGGCTTGCCGGCGGTCGAGCCCGAGCCGCAGAGCATGGCCCCGGCCGGCAGCCTGTGCAGTGTGTGGACGCCGCTGCGCGAGATCTTGCGCAACCGCACGGTACTGACCCTGGGCCTGGCGTACTTTCTTCTAAAACCGGCGCGTTACGCGATCTTGCTATGGGGGCCGGTGATCGTCTTCGAGCAGATGCCCACCGTCGGCAAGGTAGGTGCTGCGATCATCCCCACGGCCTTTGAACTGGCCGGGCTGCTGGGCCCCATCATCATCGGCCTGGCATCGGACAAGCTGTTCGGCGCCCGGCGCATGCCGGCCTGTGTGATCAGCCTGGTGCTGCTGACCGTGGCCCTGGCGGCGTTCATGGCAGCCATGCACAGCGGCAGCATCGCCATGGTGGTTGGCCTGCTGTTCTTCATGGGCCTGACCCTGTACGGGCCGGACTCGATGATCAGCGGCGCGGCGGCCATCGACTTCGGCACCGCCAAGGCCGGTGCCACGGCAGCCGGTTTCGTCAATGGCTGCGGTTCGGTGGGCGCGGTGCTCGGCGGCCTGTTGCCCGGTTACTTCGACAGCGTCACGGTGTTCATCGTGTTCGCTGGCTGCGCACTGTTCTCGGCTCTGGTGCTGCTGCCGCACTGGAACAGCCGCCCGGCCAGCGCAGCCCAGGCCAATGATGTGGCGCCCAACACCAGCATGGCGATCAAGCCACTGCGTACCTAAAGGAAAGCGAGCGAATGAGACCCTTCTGGCTGCAACAGGCCCTGGATTGTGAACAGGACGCGGTATGCCCGCCACTGCAAGGCGATGCCCGCTGCGACGTGTGCATCGTCGGCGGCGGCTACACGGGCCTCTGGACCGCGCTGATGCTCAAGGAGGCGGTGCCGGCGCTGGACGTGCTGCTGATCGAGGCTGACATCTGCGGTGCGGGCGCCAGTGGGCGCAACGGTGGTTGCGCGTTGTCCTGGTCGGCCAAGTACTTCACCCTCGAGCGTCTGTTCGGGGTGGCCGAAGCGGTGCGCCTGGTAAGCGAGTCAGAGCGCAGCATCGGTGCCATTGGCGCGTTTTGCGCGGCCAATGGCATCGAGTGCGACTACCGCCTGGACGGCACACTGTACACCGCCACCAACCAGGCCCAGGTGGGTGCAACCGATGCGGTGATCGCTGCGCTGGAGCACAAGGGGATCAATTCATTCGAGCGTTTGCCGCTGGATGAGGTGCAGC
The DNA here is from genome assembly GCF_047456185.1 of Pseudomonas sp. BNK-30. Lineage (NCBI taxonomy): Bacteria > Pseudomonadati > Pseudomonadota > Gammaproteobacteria > Pseudomonadales > Pseudomonadaceae > Pseudomonas > Pseudomonas sp. BNK-30. The sequence goes on along the minus strand of NZ_CP179904.1, from coordinate 2,356,045 downwards.
GCCTGGCCGGCTCGGCGCGGCACCTGGAGGGCTGGTTTTCGCCGGCCGCCGCCACCGTCCAGCCTGGCCGGTTGGTACGCGGCCTGCGGCGTGTGGCATTGCAGCGCGGCGTGCGCATTCATGAAGGCACGGCCATGACCGGCCTGGAGCACGGCGCTCCGGCGCTGGTGCGCACGGCCCACGGCACGGTGCGTGCCGACCGCGTGGTGCTCGGCCTCAATGCCTGGATGGCGCGTGCCTTCCCGCAGTTCGAGCGCAGCGTGGCGATCGTCTCCAGTGACATGGTGATCACCGAACCGTGCCCCGAGCTGCTGCACGAGATCGGCCTGAACAACGGCATCAGCGTGCTGGACTCACGGATCTTCGTGCATTACTACCACAACACCTCCGATGGTCGCCTGATGCTCGGCAAGGGTGGCAACACCTTCGCCTATGGCGGGCGCATGCTGCCGGTGTTCGATCAACCCTCGCCATACCGGCCGCTGCTGCGTGAGAGCCTGGCCGATTTCTTCCCTGCCTTGGCCCAGGTACCGCTGGCGGCCAGCTGGAACGGCCCCTCCGACCGCTCGGTGACCGGGCTGCCGTTCTTCGGGCGGTTGGACGGGCAGGGCAACGTGTTTTATGGCTTCGGCTACTCTGGCAGCGGGGTAGGGCCGTGCCACATGGGCGGGCAGATCCTCTCGTCGCTGGCGCTGGGGCTGGACAACCCGTGGACCCGCTCGCCACTGGTCAAGGGCCCGTTGGGGCTGTTCCCGCCGGAGCCGATCCGTTACCTGGGGTCGCTGATGGTGCGCAATGCAATCCGGCGCAAGGAGCGCGCCGAAGACCGGGGGCTGCGGCCACGCCACCTGGACGTGCGGCTGGCCCGGTTCGCAGCGGCGGCGGGCAAGGCCGACAAAGCGTGAGATTTCTTGTCGAACACTGGCCCGAGGGCGTATAAACTGCTCCCACTTTTTGGCCGGTCGCTTCCTGAACCGGCCGCTGAAACAAGAGAGTCGACATGGGCGCACAGTGGAAAGCCAAGCATAGAGAAACAGCTGCCAATGCCAAGGGCAAGATCATGGGCAAGCTGTCCAAGGAAATCCAGATCGCAGCCAGGTCGGGCGCCGACCCCGACATGAACCCACGCCTGCGCCTGGCCATCGTGCAAGCCAAGAAGGCTTCCATGACCCGCGAGACCCTGGACCGGGCAATCCGCAAGGGCGCGGGCCTGGACGGTGATGCCGTGCAGTACCAGGCGGTGACTTACGAAGGTTTCGCGCCGCACCAGGTGCCGCTGATCGTCGAGTGCCTGACCGACAACGTCAACCGCACCGTCGCGCAGATTCGCGTGCTGTTCCGCAAGGGCCAGCTGGGTGCCAGCGGTTCGGTGGCCTGGGACTTCAACCATGTGGGCCTGATCGAAGCCATGCCCGACGGCGATGCCGACCCGGAAATGGCCGCCATCGAAGCCGGTGCCCAGGACTTTGAAGAAGGTGAAGAAGAGGGCTCGACCCTGTTCATCACGGACACCACCGACCTGGATGCAGTGCAGAAAGCCCTGCCCGAGCATGGTTTCACCGTCTCTTCGGCCAAGATCGGCTACACCCCGAAGAACCCGGTGAGCGCTGCCAGCCTCAGTGCCGAGGCACTGGCTGAAGTCGAGGCGTTCCTCGAAGCGATCGACGAGAACGACGACGTACAGAACGTCTACGTTGGCCTGACCGAGTAAAAGCCGGGGCCGCTTTGCGGCCCAATCGCCGGCAAGCCGGCTCCCACAGGTACAGTGCAAAGCTCAGGTTCTGCGCGGTACTTGTGGGGGCCGGCTTGCCGGCGATTGGGCCTGTGTTCAGCCTGGGGAAGCCTGTATGAACCCAACCTTCGCCTCCCTCAGCCTCGCCCACCTGCGTACCCTCGACTGTCTCCTGCAGCTGAAAAACCTCAGCCACGCCGCCGAGCGCCTGGGCGTCAGCCAGTCGGCGTTGAGCCGCCAGCTGGCACACCTGCGCGAAGCCTTCGACGACCCATTGCTGGTGCGCCAGGGCCGTGGCTACGTGCTCAGTGAGTACGCCCAAGCCCTGGTCGAGCCGCTGCGCCAGGTGCTTGAAGAGCTTCAGGCCCTGCGCCAGCCGGCCGCGTTCGATCCGGCCCGTTGCGAGCGGCGCTTCTGCCTGGCCGCGTCCGACTATGTTGCAGAGCACATGCTGCCGCTGCTGGTGGCGGCGCTGGAGCAGGAAGCACCGGGCGTGAGCATCGACTACCGCACCTGGCAGGCCGGGCAATACGCTTTGCTCGCCAGCGGCGAGATCGACCTTGCGACCACGCTGTTCGACGAATCGCCGGCCAACCTGCACGGTCGCCTGCTTGGCGAGGACCGTGCGGTGTGCCTGATGCGCCGGGACCATCCGCTGGTGGCCTGCGAAGTGCTGAGCCAGGACGACTACCTGGCCTTCAAGCACGTGCGCATCTCCGGCGGTGGCGACAAGGACAGCTTCATCGACCGCCACCTGCGCACCCAGGGGCTGCAGCGGCGCATCAGCCTGGAAGTGCCGTTCTTCTCGGCCACCGTGCAGGTCATTGGCAACAGCCAGGCGCTGGCGACGGTGCCCGAGCATATTGCCCGCCAACTGTGCCGGCTGCATGGCCTGGCCTGGCGGCCGCTGGGATTTGTGGAGCATACCCAGCGCTACTGGGTGGTGTGGCACCAGCGCCTGCAGGCGTCGGCCGAGCACCGCTGGTTGCGCAACCGGGTGTTCGAGCTGTGGCGCCAGTCACAGTTCGGCGTGCAGGGTGGGCATGCGGCTTTGCCATAGCAGGTATGCGCCAAGCGGGGTTATTGGCGTGGCGGCAGGCGCCTAGACTGGGGCCCTTGTGCTGTTGGTGATGCCCCCATCGCCGGCAAGCCGGCTCCCACAGGTGCCCAGAGCCTTCAAGCCCAGTGCAGTACCTGTGGAAGCCGGCTTGCCGGCGATGGGGGCGGGCCTGACAGCGGACAACCCACAGGAGACCGCGCGTGACCCCAGAACAATTCCGCCAGTACGGCCATCAATTGATCGACCTGATCGCCGATTACCGCCAGACGGTCGGTGACCGCCCGGTGATGGCCCAGGTCGAGCCCGGCTACCTTAAAGCTGCCTTGCCTGCCGGCGCCCCGCAACAGGGCGAGCCGTTCGAAGCGATCCTCGATGACGTCAACACGCTGGTGATGCCAGGCCTGTCGCATTGGCAACACCCCGATTTCTATGGCTACTTCCCGTCCAACGGCACCTTGTCCTCGGTGCTCGGCGATTTTCTCAGCACGGGCCTGGGTGTGCTGGGCCTGTCATGGCAATCGAGCCCTGCGCTGAGCGAGCTGGAGGAGACCACTCTGGACTGGGTACGCCAGTTGCTGGGCCTGTCGGGGCAGTGGAGCGGCGTGATTCAGGACACAGCGTCTACCAGCACCTTGGTCGCGCTGATCTGTGCCCGTGAACGTGCCACCGACTACGCCCTGGTGCGTGGCGGCCTGCAAGCCGAAGCCAAACCGCTGATCGTGTATGTCAGCGCCCACGCCCACAGTTCGGTGGACAAGGCCGCGCTGCTGGCCGGTTTCGGCCGCACCAACATCCGCCTGATCGCCACCGACGAGCAGTTCGCCATGCGCCCCGATGCCTTGTTGGCGGCCATCGAACAGGACCTGGCTGAAGGCAACCAGCCCTGCGCAGTGGTCGCTACCACCGGCACGACCACCACTACGGCGCTGGACCCCTTGCGCCAGATTGGCGAAATCGCCCAGGCCCAGGGGCTGTGGCTGCACGTTGATTCAGCCATGGCCGGCTCAGCGATGATCCTGCCCGAATGCCGCTGGATGTGGGACGGCATCGAGCTGGCCGACTCTGTGGTAGTCAACGCGCACAAATGGTTGGGGGTGGCGTTCGACTGTTCTATCTACTACGTGCGTGACCCGCAGCACCTGATCCGGGTGATGAGCACCAACCCCAGCTACCTGCAGTCGGCGGTCGATGGTGAGGTGAAGAACCTGCGTGACTGGGGCATCCCGCTGGGGCGTCGCTTCCGCGCGCTGAAGCTGTGGTTCATGTTGCGCAGCGAGGGGGTCGAGGCGTTGCAGCAGCGCTTGCGGCGCGACCTGGACAATGCCCGTTGGCTGGCCGAACAGGTTGAGGCGGCAGGGGAGTGGGCGTTGTTGGCGCCGGTACAGTTGCAGACCTTGTGCATTGTGCATCGGCCTGGGGGGCTGGAAGGGGAGGCGCTGGATGCGCATACCAAGGCATGGGCTGAGCGGCTCAATGCCTCCGGTGAGGCTTATGTCACGCCGGCGACCTTGAACGGGCGCTGGATGGTGCGGGTTTCGGTGGGGGCGCTGCCCACTGAACGCGAGCATGTCGAGCGGTTGTGGCAGCGCTTGCAGGCAGTGGTCAACGGCTAAAATGCTTGGGGCCGCAGTGCGGCCCCTTGCGTCTGTCAGTGGCTCACTGTCTGAAGGCTACCCTTGCGGCTGGCCTCATAGGCTTCCTTGTCCATCGGCTTGGCCTGCGGGTTGCCCAGGTCTTCCATCGCCAGGCGATGGGTTTCCGGCGCGACATACGCTGCCAGGGCACATACGCAGGTGATGAAGAACGCCAGGCCGCCAACCACCAGCGGAATGTTATCCGAGCCTGGTGGCGCTACCAGGGCGAACAACGCCGGCAGCATCGCAGTCAGCATGGTGCCGATGTTCTGGGCAATGGCCATGGCCGACACGCGGTAGCGGGTGTTGAACAGCTCAGGGAAGAAGCTTGGGAACACCGCGTTGTAGCCTTGGTAAACCATGCCCCACATCAGGATCGAGGTAGCGAAGGCCAGCGGCACGTTCTGGATGCTGATTGCATACAGGTAAACGAAGGCCAGCAGGCCCGAGCCCAGGCAACCGGCGATCATGGTCGGGCGACGGCCGATCTTGTCGGAAAGATTGCCCACGAACGGGATAACCAGCACTGCAACGATGTTGCCCACCACTGGGATCCACAGGTACACGCTCTTGTCGAAGCCGATGCCGTAGGCCGGCTGTACCGCGTAGGCCGCGCCGAAGATGGTGGCAACTACCGGGATCACGTTCATCAAGGCCATGAACATCACCAGCACCATGTGCTTCCAGCTGTGGCGGAAGGCCTCGCTGATTGGCGACTTGGCAACCTTGTCCTGCTTCTCTTCCTTCACGAAGGCCGGAGTTTCGTGCACTTCCTTACGGATGATGAAGCCTGCGATCAGCACGATGGCGCTCATCAGGAACGGAATGCGCCAGCCCCAGTCATTGAACGCCTCGCTGGGCATGAAGTAGGCCAGTGGCAGGAACACCGCCGCCGCCATTACCTGGCCGGCCTGCACGCCCTGCAAGGTAAAGCTGGCGAAGTAGCCGCGCCGCCCGAACGGTGCGTGCTCCATGATCATCGAACTGGCCCCGGAGATTTCGCCGGCCACGGCAAAGCCCTGGACCAGGCGCAGCAGCACCAGCAAGGCCGGGGCGAGCATGCCGATATCGTGGTAGGTAGGCAGCAGGCCCACGGCCATGGTCGAAATGCCCATCAGGAACATGCACAGCAGCAGCACGTTCTTGCGCCCGCGGGTATCACCCCAGTGGCCGAGCACGAAGGCGCCGACCGGACGGGCCAGGTAACCCACGCCGTAGGTGGCCAGCGAGGCGATGATCGCCATCTTGGGGTCGGTGTTGGGGAAGAAGATCTGCGGGAAGATCAGTGCCGCAGCCTGGGCATAGATGAAAAAGTCGTAGTACTCGAGTGCCGAGCCTATCCATCCGCTGGCGGTCGCTTTCTTGGCTTGAGAGCTGGAGTTAGCCATCGTTGTCTCCGTTGTTTTTGTTGGTCGCCGCACAGCCGGTGCCGTCAGGCGGCAAGCCAGTGGGTGTGCGATCGCTATCGGGAGTATGTGGGTGCTTAAAGGGCCGACGATCGCGAGCCAAGTCTGTTTGAAGACAACGATCGAGCAGGTGCGGGTTGCAAGGCGAGGGATGTTTGCATAGGTCTGTACCCGTTTTATTGAACTTATTATGTCGTGGCGCTGGGCTTGTGAGCGCAGGTTGTGCCGAACGGCCACTGGGCAGAAAGTGGTGGTCGGTGTGCCTGCGTCTGGTCTCATGGTTGCGCAGGGGTGGCAGTGAATCAATTCGCCAAAACGGGTTTTGTGCGGTAATCGAACGCAAAACTAACCGTTCCGTACAAAGTGATTGCTGCCATGACTTTACCTGCGAATAATTCATCATGCCAAGAAGTCTGATGGTGTGTTGCTTAGCCCCAGCTTCCAGCCCAGTAGCCCCATAACAAGGAATTCCACCATGCAGCGTTCGATAGCCACCGTGTCCTTGAGCGGCACACTGCCGGAAAAGCTCGAAGCCATCGCCGCCGCCGGGTTCGACGGCGTCGAGATCTTCGAAAATGATCTTCTCTACTATGCCGGCAGCCCGCGCGAGGTGCGCCAGATGTGCGCCGACCTCGGCATCGCCATCACCCTGTTCCAGCCGTTCCGCGATTTTGAAGGCTGCCGCCGCGACCGCCTGCAGAAGAACATCGACCGCGCCGAGCGCAAGTTCGACCTGATGCAAGAGCTGGGCACCGACCTGGTGCTGGTGTGCAGCAACGTGCAGGCCGACGCCCTGGGCGAAGAACAACTGCTGGTGGACGACCTGCGCCTGCTCGCCGAGCACGCCGGCCAACGCGGCATGCGCATCGGCTACGAAGCCCTGGCTTGGGGCCGTCACGTCAACACCTACCAGCAAGTGTGGAACCTGGTGCGCCAGGCCGACCACCCGGCGCTGGGCGTGATCCTCGACAGCTTCCACACCCTGTCGCTCAAGGGCGACCCTGCCGCGATCCGCGATATCCCCGGCGACAAGATCTTTTTCGTGCAGATGGCCGACGCGCCGATCCTGGCCATGGATGTGCTGGAGTGGAGCCGCCACTTCCGCTGCTTCCCGGGGCAGGGCGAAATGGACCTGGCCGGTTTCCTCGCGCCGATCCTGGCCACCGGTTATCGCGGCCCGCTGTCGCTGGAAATCTTCAACGACGGCTTCCGCGCCGCACCACCGCGCCAGAACGCCGCCGATGGCCTGCGTTCGCTGTTGTACCTGGAGGAACAGACCCGCCTGCGCCTGCAGCAGGAGGGCACCGCGATCGAGCCGGGTGTGCTGTTCGCACCGCCCGCCGCCAGTACCTACGACGGCGTGGAATTCCTCGAATTTGCCGTGGACGAAGCGGTCGGCGCGCGTCTGGGCAGCTGGCTCAAGCGCCTGGGTTTTGCCGACGCCGGCAAGCACCGCAGCAAGGACGTACGCCTGCTGCGCCAGAACGACATCAACATCGTGCTCAATGCCGAGCCCTACTCCTTTGGCCACAACTTCTTCGAGGCCCACGGCCCATCGTTGTGCGCCACCGCGCTGCGGGTCAAGGACGAGCACGCGGCGCTGCAACGCGCCACCGACTTCCGCGGCCAGCCGTTCCGTGGGCTGGTCGGCCCCAACGAATGTGAGGTGCCTGCAGTACGCGCCCCGGATGGCAGCCTGATCTACCTGGTGGAGCAGGGCAAGGAAGGCCCGTCGCTGTACGACACCGACTTCCGCCTGGACCAGAGCGCCAGCAGCACCGGTGGCCTGCAGCGCATCGACCACATGGCCCTGGCCTTGCCGGCCGAGTCGCTGGACAGCTGGGTGCTGTTCTACAAGAGCCTGTTCGACTTTGCCGCAGATGATGAAGTGGTGTTGCCCGACCCGTACGGCCTGGTCAAAAGCCGCGCCCTGCGCAGCCAGTGCGGCAGCCTGCGCCTGCCGCTGAACATCTCGGAGAACCGCAACACCGCCATCGCTCATGCGCTGTCGAGCTATCGCGGGTCGGGCGTTCACCATATCGCCTTCGATTGTGCCGACATCTTCAAGGAAGTGGCGCGGGCGAAGGAAGCCGGTGTGCCGTTGCTGGAAATTCCGCTCAATTACTACGACGATCTGGCGGCGCGTTTCGATTTCGACGACGAGTTTCTCAGCGAGCTGGCGTACTACAACGTGCTGTATGACCGCGATGCCCAGGGCGGCGAGCTGTTCCACGTGTACACCGAGGCGTTCGAGGACCGGTTCTTCTTTGAAATCATCCAGCGCAAGGGGGGGTATGCCGGGTACGGTGCGGCCAACGTTCCTGTGCGGTTGGCGGCAATGGCCAAGCGGCGCAGCGGAGCGGCGCGCAAGCCGGTGCTGTAACGGCCCAAGGGTTCACGGCCTGTGAGATCGGGCGCTGCCTGTGCAGCGCTTGATCAAGGGGCTCAGGCTGGGCCCCCGCCAATCCTGCCCACCCGATCAACAGCGCGCTTCCTTCCAACCCTCCACTCACGGATAATCCCGTCCAAATCCCAATAAATACCCCGTGAGCAGCTATGAGCAATCCCGTTGCCCCCCTCGGCCAGCCCGAGATCGAAGGGACACGCAAGTCGCGCAAGAACAACCCTGAAAAAACCCGCGAGGACATCCTCCAGGCCGCCATCAACGAGTTCGTCCAGCAAGGCCTGGCGGGCGCGCGGGTGGATGCCATCGCCGAGCGCACAGCCACCTCCAAGCGCATGATCTACTACTACTTCGGCAGCAAGGAGCAGCTGTACGTCGAGTGCCTGGTCAAGCTGTACGGCGACATCCGCAAGACCGAGCACCGCCTGGACCTGGAGTCGCTGCCGGCCGAGCAGGCCATCCAGCGCCTGACCGAGTTCACCTTCGACCATCACGACCGCAACGTCGATTTCGTGCGCATGGTCTGCACCGAAAACATCCACTACGGCGAGTACGTGAAGAAAACCCCGGCCATCCGCGAGATGAGCAGCCTGGTGCTGCAGGCGCTGGGCCGCACGCTGGAGCGGGGCGTGCAAGAGGGGGTGTTCCGCCCAGGCATCGAGGTCATCGACCTGCACATGCTGATGAGCGCGTTCTGCTTCTATCGGGTCTCGAACCGCCATACTTTCGGCGATATCTTCCAGATCGACCTGCTGGATGAGCAGGTCAAACTGCGCCACAAGGCCATGATCTGCGAAGCAGTGATGCGTTACATCCAGGCCTGAGTGCCGTTCACTCGCCCAGCCGTTGCTCACGTGACGGCGGGTAGCCGAAGTAGGCCGCGTAGCACTTGCTGAAGTGCGACACCGAAACAAAGCCACAGGCCACCGCAACCTCCATCACCGACAGGTCGGAGTACTGCAGCAGGCGGCGGCTCTTGGTGATGCGCAGTTCCATGTAGTAGCGCCGCGGCGAGGTGCCCAGCTGGGCCTGGAACAGGCGGTCGATCTGCCGCCGCGAGCGGCCGCTGTAGGCCGCCAACTGGTCGAGGCTGAGGGTTTCCTCGAGGTTGTTCTCCATCAGCTCGACGATGGTGCGGAGGTGCAGGCTCATCGACTTTTTCGCCCCCGGGCCGACCTGCCGGTAGCGGGCGCCAGAGAACGACAGGATTTCTTCGACGCCTTCTGCCAGGCCGTCACCGTAAAGGCGGCGGACCAGGCCGAGCATCAGTTCCATGGCGCCATTGGGGCTGGCGGCGCTGAGCCGGTCACGGTCCAGGGTGAAGCTGGCCGGGGTGATGCGTGTCTGCGGGCTGCGCTCGGACAGGCTGGCGCGCTGCTCGGGGTGGATACTGCAGCCATAGTCATCCAGTACCCCGGCGCGGCCAAGAAACCAGGCGCCGTTCCATAGCCCGCCCAGGGCCTTGCCGTGGGCGGCGCAGTCATCCAGCAGGCGGTCCAGTTCGGGGTACTTCAGCGGTGTGCGCAAGCCTCCGCAGATGATCAGCAGGTCAAGTGCTTTCAGTTCGCTGGCAACAAGGTCAGTGGCCACCAGTTCCAGGCCCAGGTCGCTCAGTACCCGGTCGCCGTCCAGCGACAGTGGGGTGAAGCTGAAGCTGTCGGCGCGCAGCAGGTTGGCGGTGACCAGCACGTCCATGGCCACGGTGAAACTGGCCATGGAGAAGTGTTTGAGCAGGACGAAGTCGACGCGGTAGGGCGCCTGGGGGCTGCCCGCGGTGGCCTTGAGCCGCAGCATGTTGGTGGTGCTGGTCTTCTTGCTGAACTGGCGTGGGGTGGGCACTCTGGACTCCGCTTCCTGGATGGCCTGGCGAGTGTGGCCGGTAGCCAGGGGAAAGACAATCGCCTGGGTGGGCCTGTGGTATTGGAGGTCGTATTGAGGCAACTGGGCTATGCTGGCGCCTCCCACCTGGAGAACCTCGATGAAATACGCCGTCGCCCTGTTGTTCAGCCTGCTGCCACTGGTGGCAAACGCCCTGCAAACCGGGGAAAAGCTCGCACCGTGGACGCTGCTCGACCAGCATGACCAGCCCTATACCCTGGACGCCGGCACGCATGTGCTGCTGGTGGCCCGCGACATGGACGGCGCCAAGCTGGTGAAGGCGGCCCTGGCTGAACAGCCCAAGGGCTACCTGGAGTCGCGCGATGCGGTGTTTGTGGCGGATATCCAGCGCATGCCGGCGCTGATCAGCAAGCTGTTCGCCATCCCGGCCATGCGTGATTACAACTACCGGGTTATGCTTGATCGTGAAGGGCAGGTGGCCAGCCGCTATCCTGGGCAGGAAGGCAAGGTGCTGTGGTTGCAGCTTGAGCAGGGTGCGTTGGTCAGCCAGCAGGAGTTCGCTGATGCGAAGGCTTTGAAGGCTGCACTGGAGAAGGCCCAGGCAAGTAAATCCGAATGAACCCTTGCCGCTGGCAGTAACCCAACCCTTTACATGCCAACGGGAGAGTGCTCATGGAAATCGGAACGATCTGGATCATTGTCGCGGCCTTGGTCATCTTGCTGGAGATCTTCGCCATCTGGCACATCATCGGCAGCGAACGGCGCGCGGAGCGCAAGATGCTATGGATCGTCTTCGTCGTCTACGCCCCGTTCCCCGGGTTGCTGTTCTGGGCCTGGCGCGGGCCGCGGGCAGTGAAGGGCAGGGCGGTACTGCAAGAAAAGTGAGGGGCACGGCATCAGGTGCGGGGCGCCTGATGCCGTTCATGGCGCTGAGTTGAGCCATAATCTGGGGGCCGGTACTTTCAACATGAAAGCCTTTCAACCACCCCAGTGCCCGAGCCCCCCCATGCTGCCCATCGAATTGCTCACCACTACCCGCGACCAGGCCGACCTGATCCGTAATCTCTATCAGTTCTATGCCTACGAGTCCTCTGACTGGGAGCAGGAAGACGTCGAGGTAGACGGGCGCTTCTACATTCACGAAGAGCACCTGCAGCGCTATTGGCTTGCAAACGGTTGGAGCGCAAACCTGGTACTGGTGGATGGTTTCATTGCCGGTTTCGTGCTGGTCGAGCGCAGCGAGCTGCCTGGCATCAATGCCAGTGAGCTGGCCGACCTGTTCATCCTCAAGCGCTACCGCCGGCAGGGTATTGGCCGTGCGGTCGCGCTGCAGTTGCTCAGCGGTGCCGGAGACTGGCTCCTGCGCTGCTATGCGCCGGACCCCACAGCCGTTGCCTTCTGCAAAGCCGTCGTGGCCGACTTGCCGCGGCCGGTGCAGCAAATCGTGCTGGGTGATGACCCGGACCTGCTCACCTACAAGGTTACGTCCGCTTACCACTGAGCGGCGCTGGCAAAAAACTGTGAACCGCTTCACAAAATCCATTCAAGCGGCATAATGCCATTACCTCGTATTCAAGACCCGGTCGCTCTGGCCTGGGGTTCCTTTTCGTGCGCGTTGCAGGTTCAGGGAAATTTTCATGTCGCTAGTCGCAAGCCCCGACATCATGTATCGGCTGTTGATCCAGAGCGTGGTGGACTATGCCATCTACCTGCTCACCCCCGACGGTATCGTCGCCAACTGGAACCCGGGCGCCCAGCGGGCCAAGGGTTACCTTGCCGACGAAATCGTCGGCAAGCACTACTCGCTGTTCTACAGCGAAGCCGAGCGCGTCGCCGGCCTGCCCGAGCAGAACCTTGCGCAGGCGCGCGACACGGGCCGCTTCGAAGAAACCGGCGCACGCCTGCGCAAGGACGGCTCGACCTTTCATGCCCACGTGGTGATCGAGGCGGTGCGCGATGACAACGGCCATCTGATTGGCTTCGCCAAGGTCACCCGCGACATTTCCGAGCGGCGCCAGCAGGAACTGGAGCTGTTGCAGGCCAAGGAGCTGGCTGAACAGTACAGCCAGGAGATGACCAAGCTCTCGCAGTTCCTTGATTCGGTGATCGCCAACATTCCCGCCAGCGTTATCGTCCAGGACCTGGAAAGCCAGCGCATCCTGTTGGCCAACCAGCAGGCCGAACGCCTGTTCGGTGGTCGCGGCAGCAGCATGATCGGCCAGTTGCCGGGTGAGTGCCTGGCACCGGCTGCGGCTGACTACCTGGAACAGCAGCTCGCCCGTGGCGCGCGCAACCCCAAGGGTTATGCTGCTGAAACCCGGGTCGATACCGCCTGTGGCCCGCGTACCTTGCGCAGCCGCGCACTGCTCAGCCAGAACCGCGAGGGCCAGGCCGACTATGTGTTGTTCGTGGCAGAAGACGCCACCGAGGAACTGGCCGCCCACGCCCAGATCCATCACATGGCGCACCACGACGCGCTGACCGGTTTGCCCAACCGCACACTGTTCAACGAGCGGCTCAAGCAGGCACTGGTGCGCGGCCAGCAGAGCGAAAAGCTGACCGCAGCGCTGTGTCTGGACCTGGACAACTTCAAGAACATCAACGACTCCCTCGGCCATGCTTTCGGCGACAAGCTGCTGCGCGCCCTGGGCAAGCGCCTGCGCCGCGAGCTGCGCGAGCAAGACACCCTGGCCCGTTTGGGCGGCGACGAGTTCGCCGTGGTGCTGACTGGCCTGGACGGCCGCGAGGCTGCCTGCAATACGGCGAAGCGCCTGATTGACGCGATTTGCCCGCCGTTCCAGATCGAAGGCCACCAGTTCACGGTGGGTGTGAGCATCGGCATCGCCATCGCCCCCGATGACAATGAACAGGCCGAACAGCTGCTCGGTTACGCCGACATGGCCCTCTACGAAGCCAAGCGCAATGGCCGTAACCGCTTTGAGTGCTTCCACGTCGAACTGGATGTCGCCGCCCGCCAGCGCCGCCTGGTCGAGACCGACCTGCGCACTGCGCTGCACCTTGGGCAGTTGCACCTGCATTACCAGCCGATAGTGGACCAGCAGACCAGCAGCGTGACTGGCTACGAGGCGCTGTTGCGCTGGGAGCACCCGACCCGTGGCATGGTCATGCCCATGGACTTCATTCCCATTGCCGAGGAGACCGGGCTGATCCACGAACTCGGCACCCGTGCGCTGAACCTGGCGTGCCAGGAGGCGGCCAGTTGGGACAGTGAGCAGACGGTGTCGGTCAACCTGTCACCGGTGCAGTTCAAGAACGCCAACCTGGTCCATACCGTGGCGCTGGCCCTGGCCGACTCGGGCCTGGCGCCCCAGCGCCTGGAGCTGGAAATCACCGAATCGGTACTGCTGGGCAACAGCGAGGAGAACGTGCGTACCTTGCGCGCGCTGAAAGACCTGGGGGTGTCGATTTCGCTGGATGACTTCGGCACCGGGTATTCGTCGCTCGGTTACCTGCGCTCGTTCCCGTTCGACCGGATCAAGATCGACAAGTCGTTCGTGCATGACATGTGCGACAGCCGCGAGGCGATGTCCATCGTCCGGGCGATCACCGAACTGTCCAACAGCCTGATGATCAAGACCACGGCTGAGGGTGTGGAGTCCGAGGAGCAGATGCAGCGCCTGGCGGCGGAGGGGTGCTCGCACTTTCAGGGTTATCTGTATGGGCGGCCGGTGCCGGCGGGGGAGCGGTTGAAGCAGGTGGCTGTGGCGGTGGGTTGAAGGGGCCGCAAAGCGGCCCCTGGCATTCAGCTGTTCCAGTCCGGCGCAAAGTCTGGGTTCACCACCCGCTGATCCTTTGGCAACCCGGCAATCAGCGCCCGATCCTGATCATCCAGGCGCACATCCAGCGCCGCCAGGTTGCTCAGCTGGTTCTCGCGGCTGCTGGCCTTGGGGATCACCGCCACGCCGTCCTGGTCCAGCAACCACTTGAGCGCCACTTGGCTCGGCAACACACCATGCTTGCGGGCGATGTCCTGGATCACCGGCTGCGCCGCCGCCCGCCCGCGGGCCAGCGGGGTATACGCCGTTAGCAGCAGGTCGTGCTGGCGGGCGTAGTCGAGCAGCGGTTGCTGGCTGAGCAGCACGTGGTATTCCACCTGGATCGCCGCCAGCGGCGCGCCCAGCGTTTCGATCACTTGGCGCAGCAGGCCGAGGGGGAAGTTGGCCACGCCGATGCTGCGTACCTTGCCCTCGTCACGCAGGGCCACCAGCGTCTCGATGCTGCGGGCCAGGTCCCAGTCCTTGCCGGGCCAGTGAATATGGAACAGGTCGACCTGCTCGGTGCCCAGGGCGCGCAGGCTGTTCTCCAGGGATTGGCGCATGGCCTCGGGCGCCAGGCGGTCCCACCAGACCTTGGTGGTCAGGTGGATCTGTTCGCGTGGCACGCTGCTGTCGCGCAACGCCTGGCCAACAGCAGCTTCGTTGTCGTAGGCGGTGGCGGTATCGATGTGCCGGTAACCCAGCTCCAGTGCCTGGTGAACTGCACGCGTGCACTCGGCGCCGGTCATCGGCCAGGTGCCCAGGCCGATGCTGGGTAGGTCGAGGCCGTTGCGGGTGGTGAGCCTATGCATGAAAACTCCTTGTTCGGGTTCGAGGGCCACGTTCGATGGTGCGCGTTTCGCCTGTCAGGGACCACGAGTAGGGAGCTGAAAGTGGTCGATCAGCGAACGGAAAACACATTGGCTTGAACCGGCGTGTCAATTGACCTTCCTTAAGTCGTCGTATCTCTTCTAGAATCCCTGTTGTCGCACTGCCTTCACCTGGCGCTGCATGCCGCAGCGCCGCCATCGAGAACGCCATGAGTTCCAGCACACCGCTGTCCGGAGTCAACCACCCCCTGCGCGGTATCGCCCTGGTGGTGGTGGCCACGTTCCTGTTCGCCAGCCACGATGCCTTGTCCAAATTCCTCGGTGGGCTATACCCGATCATCATGGTGGTGTGGGCCCGCTACCTGGTGCACACGCTACTGATGGCCGGCATATTCCTGCCCAAATCCGGCCTGAATGTGCTGCGCACCCGGCGCCCGGTGCTACAGACGTTGCGCGCGTTAAGCTTGCTAAGCACCAGCCTGCTGTTCACCACCGGCTTGCAGTACCTGCCGCTGGCCGAGGCGACCTCGGTCAACTTCCTGGCCCCGGTGCTGGTCACTGCGCTGTCGGCGCCGCTGCTCAAGGAGCGGGTCACGCCAGGGCAATGGGTTGCGGTGGTGCTGGGCTTCATCGGCGTGCTGGTGGTGGTGCACCCCGGTGGCGCGATGTTCACCCCGGCAATCCTGTACCCCTTCGGCTCGGCGCTAGGCTTTTGCTTCTACCAGTTGCTCACGCGCATACTCGCCGCCCATGACAGCCCCACCACCAGCAACTTCTACGCCGGGCTGTGCAACACGCTGGTGATGAGTGCGTTGGTGCCGTTTTTCTGGGAGCTGCCGCGCTGGGACCACGCGCTGCTGATGCTGGCATTGGGCGGTTTCGGCATGAGTGCGCACCTGCTGCTGACCCAGGCCTTCCGCCACGCCGCGCCGGCTCTGCTGGCGCCGTTCAGTTATTGCCAGATCGTGTTTGCCGGCTTGCTGGGGTTGCTGATCTACGGGCAGGTGCCCGATAGTACCACCTTGCTGGGTATCGCCATCATCTGCCTGAGTGGGCTTGGGGCTGCCTGGATGCAACGCAGGAAGTGAGCCGGTGGCAGGGGGCGCTGTCGCCTGCCCGGCAATCCTGACAGAGCCTACCTATCACCCTCCAATAGCCACTCTATTAGAAGTCTGCCCAAGCTCGACTAGTCTTGATCGTGGCCCTGCGAATTCCCCTGCGGGCGGCGTCAGAGCACCTGGGTGCAAGACCCTGCCGCCACGCCGTGACAGCTTCGCAAGCCCCTGTCGGAACGTGACCGACCTGACCTGATGAGGGGTAGGCATGAGCCCATGTGCTCGGCTCAAAGAACACCTGGCATAGACCGGAAATCTGGATAACCGACCCAAAGGTAACCGCAGATGTCGAACGAATCGAAATGCCCGTTCCATCAAACCGCAGGTGGCGGCACCACCAACCGAGACTGGTGGCCTGACCAGCTCAACCTCAGGATTCTCCACCAACATGGCGCCAAGTCCGACCCGATGGACCCGGACTTCGACTACGCCAAGGCGTTCAAGAGCCTCGACTTCCAGGCGCTCAAGCAAGACCTGACCGCCTTGATGACCGACTCCCAGGACTGGTGGCCGGCCGACTTTGGCCACTATGGCCCGTTGTTCATCCGCATGGCCTGGCACAGCGCCGGCACCTACCGCATCGGTGACGGCCGTGGCGGCGCCGGCTCTGGTCAGCAGCGTTTCGCGCCGCTCAACAGCTGGCCCGACAACGTCAGCCTGGACAAGGCGCGGCGCCTGCTGTGGCCGATCAAGCAGAAGTACGGCAACAAGATCTCCTGGGCCGACCTGATCGTGCTCACCGGCAACGTCGCCCTGGAATCGATGGGGTTCAAGACCTTCGGTTTCTCCGGCGGCCGGGCGGATGTGTGGGAGCCGGACGAAGACGTGTACTGGGGTTCGGAAAAGGTCTGGCTGGGCGGCGACACCCGCTATGGCAAGGACCAGGTCAAGGCCCAGGCGCCCGGGCAGGGGGACCTGGTGGCCGAACCCGCCAAGCATGGTGAAGAACAGAACCGCGACCTGTCGGCCGAGCGCAACCTGGAAAACCCGCTGGCCGCCGTGCAGATGGGCCTGATCTACGTCAACCCGGAAGGCCCGGAAGGCAACCCCGACCCGGTGGCTTCGGGCAAGGATATCCGCGAAACCTTCGGCCGCATGGCCATGAACGATGAAGAAACCGTGGCCCTGATCGCCGGTGGCCATGCCTTCGGCAAAACCCATGGCGCAGGCCCTGCTGATAACGTCGGCCCCGAACCGGAGGCCGCCGGCCTTGAACTGCAAGGCCTGGGCTGGGCCAACAAATTTGGCACCGGCAAGGGTGGCGACACCATCACCAGCGGCCTGGAAGTGACCTGGACCTCTACGCCAACGCGTTGGAGCAACGAGTACTTGAACAACCTGTTCAACTTCGAGTGGGAACTGACCAAGAGCCCGGCCGGTGCCCATCAGTGGCAGCCCAAGGAGGGCAAAGGCGCTGGCACCGTGCCGGATGCCCATGACCCAGGCAAACGCCACGCACCGTCCATGCTCACTTCTGACCTGGCCCTGCGCTTCGACCCGATCTACGAGCCGATTGCCCGGCGCTTCAAGGACAACCCCGACCAGCTGGCAGACGCCTTCGCCCGTGCCTGGTACAAGCTTATCCACCGCGACATGGGCCCGCTGGCACGTTACCTCGGGCCGGAAATGCCCAACGAGGAACTGCTCTGGCAAGACCCGCTGCCCAAGGCCGATCAAGCGTTACCCAGTGAGCAGGACATTGCCGCGCTCAAGAGCAAGATACTGGCGTCGGGATTGAGCGTCGGTGAGCTGGTATCCACCGCCTGGGCGGCCGCCTCGACGTTCCGTGGTTCCGACAAGCGCGGTGGCGCCAACGGTGCGCGCCTGCGCCTGGCGCCGCAGAAGGACTGGCCAGCCAACCAGGGCACGGGCAAAGTGCTGGCGGCACTGGAGCAGATCCAGGGTGAATTCAACAACGGTGGCAAGCACATCTCTCTGGCCGACCTGATTGTGCTGGCCGGTACCGCCGCTGTGGAAAAGGCCGCCAAAGATGCCGGCTACGCTGGCAACGTGCAATTCCGCCCGGGCCGTGTCGACGCCTCCCAGGAACAGACCGATGTCGAGTCGTTTGCTGTGCTCGAGCCACTGGCTGACGGCTTCCGCAATTTCACCAAGGCGCGTTACAGCGTCAAGGCCGAGAAACTGCTGCTGGATAAAGCCCAGTTGCTGACCCTCACCGCGCCGGAACTGACCGTGCTGATCGGCGGCCTGCGGGTGCTCGGTGCCAACCATGGCGGCAGCAAGGACGGCGTGTTCACCGACCAGCCTGGCACCCTGAGCAATGACTTCTTCCGCAACCTGCTGGACATGGGTGTGGAGTGGAAGGCCACCTCGGGCGACAACGAAAGCTTCGAAGGCCGCGACCGCAAGACCGGGCAGGTGAAGTGGACAGGCACCCGTGTGGACTTGGTGTTCGGCTCGCATGCGCAGTTGCGGGCGCTGAGCGAGGTGTATGGCAGCAGCGATGGCAAGGACAAGTTCGTCAAGGACTTCGTTGCGGCTTGGGTGAAGGTGATGGAGCTGGATCGTTTTGATTTGAAATAAACGCGATGACTGGGGCTGCTTTGCAGCCCAATCGCCGGCAAGCCGGCCCCCACAGTTACACCACAAAGCCTGAAGGCGGTGGAGTGCTTGTGGGGGCCGGCTTGTTTGCAATGGGGCAGTGGCCATCGCGCCAATTCCAGGTCGGATAGGTACAAAAGCGTCCTCGTTCGTTCTGCTGCAATGCATCTCAGGCGGCCGGCCTGAAACAGCGTGCTCACAACGACAAGGAACACCGACCATGCAAATGCCCCAGACCCTGAAGATCCGCAACGGCAACAAGGCTAAACCGACCTTTTCCGCACAGGAATACGCCGCCCGCCATGCCCGGCTGCGGGCCTACATGGCCGAGCAGGATATCGAGGCGGCGATCTTCACCTCGTACCACAACGTCAACTACTACAGCGACTTCCTCTACTGTTCGTTTGGCCGCCCTTATGCACTGGTGGTGACCCACGACAAGGTGGTGTCGATCAGCGCCAACATCGACGGTGGCCAACCTTGGCGTCGCACGGTCGGTACCGACAACATCGTCTATACCGACTGGCAGCGCGACAACTATTTTGTGGCCATCCAGCAGGCGCTACCGCTGGCGTCGCGTATCGGCGTGGAGTACGACCACCTCAACCTGCAGAACCATGCCAAGCTCGCTGCCTGCTACCCAAGGGCCGAGCTGCTGGACATCGGTGCGCCCTGCATGCGCATGCGCATGATCAAGTCCGCCGAAGAACAGGCGCTCATTCGCCATGGTGCGCGGGTGGCCGACATTGGCGGTGCGGCGGTGGTCGAGGCGCTGCAGGACCAGGTGCCGGAATATGAAGTGGCACTGCATGCCACCCAGGCGATGATCCGCGAGATCGCCCGCAGTTTCCCCGACAGCGAGTTGATGGACACCTGGACCTGGTTCCAGTCCGGGCTCAACACTGACGGTGCGCACAACCCGGTGACCAGCCGCAAGGTAAACCCGGGCGACATTCTCAGCCTCAACTGCTTCCCGATGATCGCCGGCTACTACACCGCACTGGAGCGTACGTTGTTCCTGGGCCACTGCCCGGACGAGCATTTGCGCCTGTGGCAAGCCAACGTCGAAGTGCACGAGGCAGGGCTCAAGCTGGTGCGCCCGGGCATGCGCTGCTGCGATATCGCCCGCGAGCTGAACGAGATCTTCCTGCGCCATGACCTGCTGCAGTACCGCACCTTCGGCTATGGCCACTCATTCGGCACCCTTAGCCACTACTACGGCCGTGAGGCAGGGCTGGAGCTGCGCGAGGATATCGATACGGTGCTGGAACCGGGCATGGTGGTATCGATCGAGCCGATGATCATGCTGCCCGAAGGGCTGCCGGGGGCAGGGGGCTACCGCGAGCATGACATCCTGATCGTCAATGAAACGGGTGCCGAGAACATCACCAAGTTCCCGTATGGACCGGAGCGCAACATCATTCGCAAATGATGACAGGTGCCGGCCTCTGCGCGAATGAAGAGGCCGGCACAAACAACACAATAACAACTAACTGTATGACCTTCAGACCCTGCCTCCAATTAGAAGAACCAGAGGGTATCCGTCATGTCCAGCACCACCCTGAATGCTCCCACCCTCGCCGGTGCCAACCAAGGCGCCGAACGCCAGGCCCTGCGCAAGGCCGCCCGTGCCAGTTTCATGGGCAACTTCGTCGAATGGTTCGATTACGCGGCCTACGGCTACCTGGCGACCATCATCGCCGCCACCTTCTTTCCGCAAACCGACAAGACCAGCGGCCTGCTGGCGACGTTCGCGGTATTCGCCCTGTCCTTCCTCGTACGCCCGCTGGGCGGGGTGGTGTGGGGCCATTTTGGCGATCGCCATGGGCGGCGCAACGCGCTGTCACTGTCGATCCTGATCATGTCGATCTCGACCTTCTGCATCGGCCTGCTGCCGGGGTATGCGCAGATCGGCCTGTGGGCACCGTGCCTGCTATTGCTGATCCGCCTGGTGCAAGGTTTTTCCGCTTCGGGCGAGTATGCCGGCGCTGCGGCGTTTCTCGCCGAATACGCACCGCCTGGCCGACGGGGGCTGTACACCAGCATCGTGCCGGCCAGCACCGCAGCCGGGCTGTTGTTCGGTGCGGCATTCGTCGCGGCCTTGCATGAGCTGCTCAGCACTGAAGACTTGCACAGCTGGGGCTGGCGCCTGCCATTTTTGCTGGCGGCGCCGTTCGGCCTGGTGGGGCGTTATATCCGCATGAGCCTGCAGGACACACCCAAGTTCCTGGAGATGGAACAGCGGCTGGAAAGCAAGGCCTGCATGACCCCGGCGCCGATCCGCGAACTGCTGAGCCGGCACCGCCGCAGCCTGGCCATCGGTATCGGGGTTACCTGCCTCAATGCTGTGGCGTTCTACCTGCTGCTCAGCTACATGCCCACTTACCTGTCGAATGAAATGGGCATGAGCGAGCGTGACTCGTTCATCGCCTCGACGGTTTCCCTGGCCACCTACATCGGCCTGATCTTCCTGATGGGACGCCTGTCTGACCACTTTGGCCGCAAGACCATGCTGGTAGTTGCTTCACTGCTGTTCCTGGGGTTGACCGTGCCGCTGTTCAAGCTGCTCGATGGCCAGCCCCTGCTGGTGGTCCTGGCGATCCAGATCTTCTTCGGGGCGATGCTGGCGATGAACGACGGCACCTTGCCGTGCCTGCTTGCGGAAATCTTCCCCACCCGCGTCCGTTTCAGTGGCTTTGCCTTGAGCTTCAACCTGGCCAACGCCTTGTTTGGCGGGACGGCACCGTTCATCGCCACCTGGTTGATTCATGTAACCGGTAGCAAACTGGCGCCGGCCGGGTACCTGCTGGCGGCGGCGCTGGTGGCGCTGGTGGCCATGTTGATGTGCCGGGAAACGGCCCATGACGAACTGAAAGACTGAGGTATCAGTGCAACGATGCCTGCCGCCGTTCCCCCAGCGGCGACAGGCCAAAGAAGCGGCTGTAGCTCTTGGAAAAATGCGCCGGCGAACTGAACCCGCATGCCAGCGCCACCTCCCGCACTTGCACGTCGCTGCGCAACAGCAATTCCCGCGCCCGCGACAGCCGCAACTCCAGGTAATACTGGCTGGGCGTGCGCTGCAAATACTTGTGGAACAGCCGCTCTAGCTGGCGCACGGTCACCTCGTTGAGGCTGGCCAGTTCCTCCAGCGCCAGCGGCTCCTCCAGATTGGCCTCCATGATCGCCACCACTTGGCTAAGCTTGGGCTGGGCACTGCCCAG
Source organism: Pseudomonas sp. BNK-30 (assembly GCF_047456185.1). Taxonomy (NCBI): domain Bacteria; kingdom Pseudomonadati; phylum Pseudomonadota; class Gammaproteobacteria; order Pseudomonadales; family Pseudomonadaceae; genus Pseudomonas; species Pseudomonas sp. BNK-30. The sequence continues at coordinate 2,334,466 of NZ_CP179904.1, read as the reverse complement.
CAAGGTGCGCAACGGTACGCGCTGCCGTTCGCGCTCGCCGCGCACACGGTCGCACAGCAGCAACTCGGCCGCCTTGGCGGCGATGTCCTGGCCGCCGGCTTCGCGGGCGACCAGTTGCAGCATCATGTCCATGGCCGCAACGCCACCGGAGCAGGTGTAACGGTCGCGGTCCAGTTCGAACAGTTGGCTGGATATGACGATCCCGGGGAAATGCGTCTGCAGGGCCTCGATGTCCTCCCAGTGGATGGTGCAGCGATAGCCTTTGAGCAGGTCGGCTTTGGCCAGCAGGTAGCTGCCGGTACAGATGCCCCCTAGCGGTACGTGCTGGCGGGCCAGTTGGCGCAACCAGTCGATCAGGGGCCGGTTACCTCGGCTGCGGTCGATCGGGTTGGCCCCGACCACGAACAGGGCATCCAGCGGCGGGGCGTCGGCGATGGCATGGTCAGGCAGGATGCGCATGCCATTGCTGGCCATCACCGGCGCCTCGTTGGCAGCGAGCAATACGGTGCGGTAGAGGGGGCGGCGGGCGGCCAGGTTGGCCATGCGCAGGGTTTCCACCGCCGACGCCAGGCCGATGGTGGTGAAGTTGGGCAGCACCAGAAAACCGAAGGTCTTGGCTGGGCAAGGCGAGACGATTGCAGAAACGGGGTGGACCATTGCGATCTTCCTGTGCAAGCTGAGGCGTGATTCGTCGGGGGCAGTGGAAAACAGGCCTCGCATGTTTCTTGTTGTTATGGGTCGTTGCCCGGTCGATCTTACACCCCGGCGTGATGGCCAGGAATGGACCTGAATGCAGACAGAAGGTGAAGCTATTTGAACCCCGAATCCATGCTGGCGGCGCTGCCAGGTTTCGCCATCGCGCCGCAGGCCATCCAGGTGTTGCCCGATGCCGCGGCCTATCGCGCCTGCTTGCTCGAGCGCATCGGCGCTGCGACCCGGCGCATTGTCATTGTCGCCTTGTACTTGCAGGAGGACGAGGCCGGGCAGGAAGTGCTGGATGCCCTGTACCAGGCCAAGGCGGCGCGGCCGGGCCTGGAGATCGTCATCGTGGTCGACTGGTTTCGCGCCCGCCGTGGCCTGCTGGGCGCCGGGCGCCAGCCGGGCAATGCCGCCTGGTACCAGGCCCAGCGGGAGCTGCGTGGGTTGGACGTGGTGATTCATGGCGTACCGGTGCAAACCCGGGAGTTGTTCGGCGTGCTGCACCTCAAGGGCAGCGTGATCGATGACTGTGTGATCTATACCGGCGCCAGTTTGAACAACGTCTACCTGCACCGTTTCGACCGTTACCGCCTGGACCGTTACCACCTGTTCCAGTCGCCTGCGCTGGCCGATGCCATGGTCGGCCTGGTACGGCGCCTGTTGCACCACACTGCTACACCGCGCCTGGACCTGCCGGCGCCACCGACCAACCGCAGCCTGCGCGGCGATATTCGCCGCCTGCGTGCGCGGCTGCGGCGCATGGCGTATGACGCACCGGCTGCCGTTGCAGGGCAGGGCCTGCGGGTGGTGCCATTGCTCGGCGTTGGCCGTGGCAACCCGCTTAACCGCGCGGTGTGCGCGCTGCTGGCTGCGGCGCGGTCACAGATCATCATCAGCACGCCTTATTTCAACCCGCCCCGGGTGGTGATGCGCGAGATCGACCACGCCCTGGATCGCGGCGTGCGGGTGGAACTGATTGTCGGCCACCGTACGGCCAATGATTTTTATATCGCACCCGGCGAGCCATTCAGCGCCAGTGGCGCGTTGCCCTATCTGTATGAGGATAACTTGCGGGCCTTTGTCCGGCGGCGCCACGCTGGCATCGTCAGCGGCCAACTGGTGGTTCGGATCTGGAACGACCCTGGGCATACCTTTCATGCCAAAGGCGTCTGGGTCGACCAGCGTTACTCGTTGCTGACAGGCAACAACCTCAACCCGCGCGGGTTCAACCTGGACTTGGAGAACGGGCTGCTGATCGACGACCCGCAGGGCGAATGGACGGTGCCGCGGGAAGTGGAACTGGAGGGCATTCGCCGGTTTGCACCGAAGATCGGCTCGGCGCATGAATTGGGCGTCAAGGCAGAGCACCCCAAAGAAGTGCGCAGGTTCTTGCGCCGCTTGCGTTTCAGTCGCCTGGAGCCGTTGATCAAGCGGGTGTTGTGAGCCGTTTTTACCTCTCTGAAAAGTCATGGCAAACGAATACAATCAGCCGTTTTCCACGTTAACCAGACAGGCCAACACTTTCATGGCGCTTGATCCACCCACGATGCTGACCATCACCATCGCCCTGGCTGCCGCCGCAGCCTTGTACCTGGCGATCGAGTGGCGCAGCGTCCGCGAACCCTCGCTGCTGTTCTGGAGCGCGGGTTTCGCTACCATCACCATCGGCTCCACCCTGGCCCTGCTGCGCGGGATCGGCCTGCTGTTGATCGGTATCTGGTTCGCCAACGGTTTGCTGGTGGTGGCGCATGCGTTCTTCCTGCTGGGGGTGCTGCGCTTTACCCAGGCCCGCCTGTCATGGGGCTGGCTGCTGATCGTCGTCGCCTGGTTTGCCTTGCTGCTGCTGCCCGTGGGGCCTCAGTGGTCGAAGGTCATGCTGATGGTCAATTCGCTGCTGGTGGCGCTGCTCACGCTCAAGGCCAGCCTGCTGTTGCGCCCGCACGGCAAGTCGTTGAGCGTGGGGGCGGTGCAGTTGCGTTATGTGCTGCTCATCCATGGCCTGTTCTATGTGGTCAAGGCGGTCATCGCGGTGACGCCTGGCACGCTGATCGACCTGGCAACCTTCGGTGGCCTGATCATTCAGGTGTCGCTGGTCGAGGGGGCCATGGCGATCATGCTGATCGCCCTGTCGATGACCGGTACTGTGCGTTATCGCCGTGAAGAGCGGATCGCCCGGCTGGCTGCCCGCGATCCGTTGACGGCGTTGTACAACCGCCGGGCGCTGGAAGTCCGCGCCACGCACCTGTTCAAGGACGTGAGCCCGGCCCGGCCTGGGGCGCTGCTGCTGATAGACATCGACAATTTCAAGCTGGTCAATGACCTGCATGGCCACGCGGCGGGCGACCGGCTGCTGGTCACGCTCAGCGAGATGATCCGTGCGGTGTTGCCGGAGCGGTCACTGGCGGCGCGGCTGGGCGGGGATGAGTTCGTCATTCTGCTCAGCGATGCCAGCAGTGAGCGGGTGGTGGAGCTGGGCGGTGTTTTGCGTAGCCAGTTCCAGCAATTTGCCGAGCAGGCAATGCCGACCCCGCAGGCCGTGACCCTGAGTATTGGCGCCAACCTGTTCGACCATCCGCCGGCGAGCCTGGCGGCGTTGATCGAGCAGGGTGATGTGGCGCTGTATCAGTCCAAGCGTGGCGGGCGTAACAGTATTCGCCTGGTTGACCGCAGCGAGATGAACCCGGTCAGGTAGCGTTTCAACCGGCCCTCACAGGTACCCCGCTGCTCTCAAGCTCAGCGCAAACCCAGTGGGGGCCGGCTTGCCGGCGATGGGCCGCAGTGCGGCCCTGTTGTCTTCAGGTCACAACCTGATAGCAAGGCACATACTCCGCGCCACCCGGCAGCTTCATCCGGTGCTGGTCGACAAACGCCTGCAACAGGCGCCCCAGCGGCTCCAGTACCGCACTTTCCCCGCGGATCTGATAGGGCCCGTGCTCCTCGATCAGGCGGATGCCCTTGTCCTTGACGTTACCGGCAACGATGCCGGAAAACGCCCGACGCAGGTTGGCGGCCAGTTCATGCGGCGGCAGGTCGCGGCGCAGGGCAAGTTCCGCCATGTTGGCGTGGGTCGGGTCGAACGGGTGCTGGAAGCCGCCGTCGATCTTCAGCAGCCAGTTGAAGTGGAACGCGTCGTTGCGCTCACGGCGGAACTGCTTGACCTCCTTGAGCCCTTCGACCATCTGCCGCGCGACCTCGGCCGGGTCATCGATGATGATCTGGTAGTGGCGCTGGGCGGCCTCACCCAGGGTGGCACCAACGAAGGCATGTAGCTGCAGCAGGAACGGCTCGGCGCTGCGCGGCCCGGTCAGCACCACCGGGAAGGGCAGGTCCTGGTTGTCCGGGTGCATCAGAATGCCCAGCAGGTAGAGGAATTCCTCGGCAGTACCGGCGCCCCCTGGGAAGATGATGATGCCGTGGCCGACCCGTACGAAGGCTTCCAGACGCTTCTCGATGTCCGGCAGGATCACCAGTTCGTTGACGATCGGGTTGGGCGCCTCGGCGGCAATGATGCCCGGTTCGGTCAGCCCCAGGTAACGGCTGCCGTGCATGCGTTGCTTGGCATGGGCGATGGTGGCGCCTTTCATCGGCCCCTTCATCACGCCCGGGCCGCACCCGGTGCAGATGTCCAGCTTGCGCAGGCCCAGTTCGTGGCCGACCTTCTTGGTGTACTGGTATTCCTCGCTGCTGATCGAATGGCCGCCCCAGCACACCACCATTTTCGGCTCCACGCCCGGGCGCAGGGTGCGTGCGTTGCGCAGCAGGTGGAAGACGTAGTCGGTGATGCCCTGGGAGCTTTCCAGGTCGATGCGCTGGCTGGCCAGCTCGCTTTCGGTATAGACGATATCGCGCAGGGCGCTGAACAGCATCTCGCGGGTGCTGGCGATCATTTCGCCATCGACGAAGGCATCGGCGGGTGCATTGAGCAGCTCCAGGCGCACGCCGCGGTCTTGCTGGTGGATGCGTACCTCGAAGTCCTTGTAGGCCTCGAGGATGGTCTTGGCATTGTCGACATGGGCGCCGGTGTTGAGGATGGCCAGGGCGCACTGGCGGAACAGGGTGTAGAGGCTACCGGTGCCGGCTTCACTCAGTTGCTGGACTTCACGTTGCGACAGCGTCTCCAGGCTGCCTTTGGGGCTGACGGATGCATTGATGACATGGCGTTGGGGCATCTAAGTCTTTCCTGTGCAGGTAAAACATCCTTCTTTGACAACACCATAAGTCATGCGAAGAGCTTTTGCACACCCAGCGTAATCGCCAGCCCGCCGCCGAGCAGCCACAGGTTGAGAATCGCCCCGGTCACCAGCGCCCGCGGGCCGGCCTGGCGGATCTGGCTCAAGCGTGTCTCCATGCCCAGTGCGGTCATGGCCATGGTCAGGGCGAAGGTGTCCAGGCTGTTGACCGCTTGGGTCACGCTGCCTGGCAATACCTGCAGCGAGTTCACCAACACCAGCGCGAGGAAGCCGAAAGCGAACCAGGGCATGGCGATGCGGCCGTTGCCTTGTGCCTGGCCCGGCAGCCGGGTACGGCTGATCCAGACACCCACCACCAGCAGTACCGGCACCAACAGCATCACCCGGGTCATCTTGACGATGGTAGCGATGTGCGTGGCCTCGGGGCTGACATTGCTTGCCGCGCCCACCACCTGCGCGACTTCATGAACGGTGCCGCCCAGGAACAGGCCGGCACCCAGGGTATCGAGCGGCAACCAGCCGCTGTTGATCAGTAGCGGGTACAGGAACATCGACAGGGTGCCGAACAGCACCACGCTGCCCACTGCCATGGCACTCTTGTGCGGTGCGCTGCGCAGCGCCGATTCGAAGGCCAGCACTGCTGCGGCGCCGCAAATGGCGCTACCGGCGGCGGTCAACAAGGCGGTATCGCGGTCCAGTTTGAGCAGCTTCATGCCGCACCACAGGCCGATCAGCAGAGTGCTGACCACCACCAGCAGCGAGACCGCAAGGCCTGACCAGCCGACCTCGGCGATTTCCTGCAGGCTGACACGCAGGCCGAAGAAGGCCACCGCGATGCGCAGTAGCCCGCGGGCAGAGAAATTGATGCCCGCCGCCCAACTGGCCGGTACGCCATCACGCAGGGCGTTGCCGTAAAGGGCACCGGCGACGATGCCGACGATCAGCGGGCTGATGCCCAGGTTGGCGATAACGGGCATGGCCGCCAGTTGGGTGACGGCGAACGCGAACAACGCGACGAACAGGATGCCGTTGAGCCGCCCTCGGGTAGAGAGGGTAGGGGCAAAGGCAGGGTTGGACGGTACCGTGGCCATGTGAGTCCTCCGGACGGTGAATCGACAGGGCCTACTTTAATTTGGTTATAAGCTTATAAAAAATCGTAATTCAGGATGGAAAATATCCGTTTAGCTGATATTTTGCATTCATGACCCCGGAACAGCTGATAACGTTTGCCACCGTTGCCGAGCATGGCAACATCAGCCATGCGGCGTTGGCCTTGCATCTGTCGCAGCCGGCTGTCTCTGGCCAGCTCAAGCTGCTGCAGGACGCATTCGGCGAGCCTCTGTACCAGCGTGCCGGCCGCGGCGTGCGGCTTACTGCGGCCGGCGAGCAGCTGCTGGCCCATGCCGAACGCCTGCGCGAAACCTTTCGCCAGGCCCAGGCACTGCGCGACGCCCTGCGCGCTCTGGAGCGCGGCACCTTGCGCATCGGTGCCAGCACTACGCCCGCCAGCTACCTGCTGCCTTACCTGATCGCCGACTTCCATGCGCAATACCCCGAGGTGCAGGTGAGCACCTTGCACGGCAATACCGCAGAGATCGTCTCGGCGCTGGGTAGTGTGGACATTGCCCTGATCGAAGGCCCGCCCGGGCAGGAACTGCCGCTGGGCACGGGTGTCACGCCGTGGCGTGAGGACGAAATCGTCGCCATCGTGCCAAGCGCTCACCCGTTGGCCAATCAGGCGGGCCAGACGCTGGAAGCCTTGGGCAGCTACCCCTTGGTGCTGCGTGAAAGCGGCTCCGGGGTTCGGCAGATCGTTGAACGGGCGTTTGCGCGCAGTGGCGTGGCCATGCGCGTAGCCTTGGAAATTGCCGGCGTCGAAGGGGTGAAGGAGGCCGTACGGGCGGGGATGGGCATCGGCTTCGTTTCGGCGATGTCGATCAGGCATGAGGGGGGCGCACTGCAGCGATTGCACATCGCCCCGCAGCCGTTGGTCAGGCACTTTTCCATCCTGCTGCCGCATGCGGCCACGCCCTCGCGGGCGGCGGCACGGTTCATGGCGCTGTGTACGTGACACTCATGATATATGACAGTGCTCAAGCCACTTTGAAGACATGTTTAAGGTACGCCACGAAGTTCTCATCGCGGCATTGGGTCTTGCCTGGGCTGTCACTGATCTTGGCTACCGGCGCGCCGTTGCAGGCCGTCATCTTGATCACCATGTTCATTGGCTTGACGCCGGGGATATCGCAGGTCAGGTTGGTGCCGATGCCAAAACTCACATTGATGCGCCCGTGCAAGGCGCGGTACAGCCCAAGCGTCTTGGCGAAATCCAGCCCGTCGGAAAATATCAGCGTCTTGCTTTGCGGGTCGATGCCCAGTTTCTGGTAGTGGGCGATGGCCTTTTCGGCCCAGGCCAGCGGGTCGCCCGAGTCGTGGCGCAGGCCATCGAACAGCTTGGCAAAGTACAGGTCGAAATCGACCATGAACGCGTCCATGGTGATGCAGTCGGTCAGCGCGATGCCCAGCAACCCACGGTATTCGCGTACCCAGCACTCAAGCGCGGCAGCCTGGCTGTCGACCAGGCGCGGGCCGAGTTGCTGGTGGGCCATGAACCATTCGTGGGCCATGGTGCCGATGGGCTTGAGCTCGTATTCGCGGGCCAGGTGCACGTTGCTGGTGCCGACGAAGCGCCCCGGGAAATCGCGTTTGAGGGTATGTACCACGGTTTCCTGTACACGGTACGAGAAGCGCCGCCGGGTGCCGAAATCGGCTAGCTGCAAGCCCGCCAGCTCATCGGCACTGGCATGGGCCTTGAGCCAGTCCAGTTTCTGGTCAGCCGCTCGCCCACCTGTTCCATCACCACTTCGCGATAGCGGTAGCGGTTGCGTACCTCGCTGATGATCGCCAGCAGCGGGATCTCGTAGAGAATTACATGCAGCCACGGCCCGCGCACGCGGATCGCCAGTTGCCCGGCGTCATCCAGGCCGACCTGGACATAGCGCAGGTTGAAGCGGAACAGGCTGAGGAAGCGGATGAAGTCCGGCTTGATGAACGGGATTTTCTCCAGATACGCCAGTTGGTCGTGGGTGACTGTGACGTCTGCCAGTTGCTCCACCTGATAGCGAATTTCAGCCAGGTAAGGCGAGAGGTCCTCGCCGTTACGGCAGCGAAACTCCCATTCCACTTCTGCGTTGGGGTAGTTGTGCAGCACCGCCTGCATCATGGTGATCTTGTAGAAGTCGGTGTCCAGCAGGTTCTGGACGATGCGTGGGCCGAAAACGCTTTCGCTCATGGGCGGTCTTCCTTGATCAGAGAGAGCTGGTGGTCGAGCGCGGCCTCGTCGCCGCAGAGGATGACGCCCTCGGCTGCCAGTGCGCCGCACGCGCTGATGGCGCCTTCCTGGGTCAGGGCGCGGCAGGCAGGCAAGTACAGGAGTACCTGGAAGCCCGCCTGGCGCAGCTGCCGGGCGGTGGTCTTGACGCAGTAGTCCAGGGCCAGGCCACCGACGATCACCGCGCCCACCTGCTGCACCTTGAGGTATTCGATGACGCCCGTTGAGCGGCGCTCGGCCAGGTCGTGGTAGCAGGCACCGTAAGGGTGCAGGTCGGGTTCGACGCCTTTCCACACGAAGTAGTCGTAATCGATGGGGGCGGGCAGGCCTGGCAGCAGTTCGAAGCCCGGCGTACCTGGCACGCAGTGGCTGACCCAGGTCAGGTCGGCATTGGCCAGCGTCAGCGGTTGCAGCATTTGCCCAGGTTCTGTGACCACCCACGCGGCATTGGCCGGGTGCGCGTCCTTGCTGCCCAGGCGCAGGTCGGCGCGCAGGGCCATGGTGTTGAGGTCGGCGGCGATTTCATTGCCTTCGGGCACCGGCAATTCCTGTGGGGCATTGGCGGTGAAGCCGTTTTGCGCGTCGACATCGAAACTGGCGATTTTCATGGGGCTCTCCTCGCTGGGCTGGTTATATAATTCACCTGGTGATATAAGTGTGTCAAGCACACGTCCTGCAGTTATCGATGCTTGCCCCAGTTAAGCGCTCTGGTGGAATATTGCGTCATTGAGCAGTGGAGCCTTTTAGTGAGTACAGCCGAAGTCCTGGCCAGCGTCGATATCGTCGCGCTGCGCCTGGCCCCCGAAGCCCAGCATCTGCAAGTGTTGTTGCATCGCCGCGAGCGCGAGCCCCATGCCGCTCAGTGGGCTCTGCCCGGCGTGCTCGTCAATGGCCGCACCCCGGACACCAGCCTGGAGGCCGCCGCCGAGCGCGCGCTGGGCGAGAAGGCCCGGGTGCTGCCGCGTTACCTGGAGCAGGTAGGCACCGAAGGCAATGCCTTCCGCGACCCGCGCGGTTGGTCGTTGAGCACCTATTACCTGGCCTTGCTTGACCCTCGGCAGCAGGTCGAAGGTGACCAGTTGGCCTTTTTTGACCTGGACAGTGTGTTGGGCCGCAAGGTGCTGCTGCCGTTCGATCACAACCTGCTGGTGGAGCGCGCCCGCGAACGGTTGGCGAGCAAGACGGTGTACAGCAGCCTGCCGCTGAACCTGCTGGCCGAGAAGTTCACGGTGCTCGATGCATTGGGGGCGGTGCAAGCGTGCCTGGGCCAGGCCGTGAACAGCACCTCGCTGCGCAAGCGCCTGGAGCGCCTGCGTGAGCTGGGTTGGGTGCGCGATACGGGGGAGAAGAATCAGCCGCGGCTCGGCAGGCCCCAGCAGTTGTATCAATATACGCCGCAGGGAGATCGGCCGTTCATGTTCGACCGTAGCTTACTGCCGGAAGGTGCCTGATGGCCTGGACCGTTCTGTGATTGTGAACTTGGCTCACTTATGGCGGACGGGAAGAGCGACCTGATAAAACTGCCAGTGGGCAGTTCGTTGAACTTCGGAGTAGCTTGAATAACTCTGCACAGTCTGACGCCAGAGTGAACGACCTTGATCGAAAACAGACGCTGGCATCGGATGGCGGCGAGACTTGCAAGATAACCTACTCGCCTTATGGCTCTTCCGCTATTGTCCAACGGGCGCCGATGATAGGGTTCGTTGGGCAGAAGCTTGATCCCGCGAGCGGTTTCTATCCGTTGGGCAATGGCCATCGATGGTATGCACCACCAATCAGAAGATTCACCAGCCCTGACGCCTTGAGCCCATTTTGGGCGGTCATGACCCGGGAAGTGGTGTAACTGAACCAACCGAAGGCGCCCTGCGGGCGATAGAGAATGGTCATCGTGGTTCGTGGCTAACGTTGAGTTTGCGGACTTTACCTTAACCAAGAGAACCACGATGACCAAGCCCGCTATGACGCCCACGAAGGGCTCAAGGCGGCTGTTTCCAAGGTATTCAACGCGACCAGGCAGCGCTGCCGTGTGCATTTCATGGGCAATGCCATGGCCCACGTCGGCAAAGGTCACCGCACCATGGTAGCGGCGCTGCTGCGCACGGTCTTCGCCCAGGACAGCCGTGCCGAATGCCATCAGCAATGGCGGTTGGTCGCCGATCAACTGCGCGAAAAGTACCCGAAGATCGCGACGCTCATGGACGGCTGTGAGGATGAAGTGCTGGCTCACATGGCGTTTCCCAAGGCACACCGGCAGCAGTTACACAGCACCAACCCGCTTGAACGGCTCAACGCTGAAATCAAACGCCGCACCGATGTCGTGGGGATTTTCCCCAACGATCCGGCCATCACACGGCTGGTAGGCGCGATGCTGCTGGAGCAGAACGACGAGTGGTGCCTGCAAAGACGTTACATGCAGTTGGAGGCCTTCGAAGCGGTCAGCGATAATCCACAAGCCAAGCTGTCAGCTGTGATCAACTAAACGGCGAACTCAATGGCCAGAGCCATGATGAGTTACACCACTTCCTGGGACACGATCCCAGCCATCATGGCTGACATGCAAATTGACGCAACCAGTGCCGGCGTGATGGCTGGCTCAGCACTGTTTGGCACAATGCTGGGGGCAATTTTCTTGGGCACTCTGGCAGACCGTATTGGTCGGCCAAAGATGATCGCAATCTGTGTAGCTCTCTTCAGCATATTCACCGCTGCAGCAGGTTTCACTGACAACCCGCTGACCTTCAGTATCATGCGCTTCATCGCCGGCCTGGGGATCGGCGGCGTGCTGCCTATCTGCACGGCGCAGATGGGAGAGTTCTCGCCCTTGAAAGTTCGCACCCGCCTGGTGACCATCGTTTTCGCGGGCTATTCGGTGGGAGGAATTTTGGTAGCGCTCACTGGTAAGCAACTGATCGAAAGCTACGGTTGGCAATATGTGTTCTACGTGGCAGCCCTACCAGTAGTTTTGATTCCCTTTATACTGAAGACCATGCCCGACTCTATCGGCTTCATGTTGAAACAAGGTCGGGATGACGAGTTGAAAGTCATTGCCCGTCGCCTCCGTCCTGACCTTATGATCAAGGATGACACTCAGCTCGTCGGCAACCCTCAAATTGTCTCTGCCCAAGAGAAGCCTGTACGAAGCCTTTTCCAGGAAGGGCGTGGATACAGCACCGTCATGATTTGGATGGCATTCATGACCGGGCTTTTCATGGTGTACGCGCTCAACTCATGGCTCACCAAGCTGATGGCCATGGCGGGCTTCAGCCTCGGCTCCGCCCTGAATTTTGTTATCGTGTTCAATCTCGGTTCGATCTTCGGTGCAATTTTCGGTGGCTGGCTCAGCGATAAATTCAGCATCAAGCACGTCTTGGTGGTGTTCTACGTAGTGGGCGCGGTTGCACTCACGCTACTGGGTTATACGCGCTCTACTGAACTGCTCTTCGTCGTAGTGTTCATCGTGGGTGCCTCGACGCTCGGTACCCAGCTTCTGGCCTATGCATACGCCGGAGATTTCTATCCCTCCACCATCCGCTCCACTGGGGTCGGCTTTGCGTCGGGCGTCGGTCGCATCGGGGCGATTGTCGCGCCTGTTTTGATTGGTGCACTCGTATCGATGGCCTTGCCTCTGGAGCAGAACTTCATGGCAATCGGTCTCGCCGGACTGATAGGTGCTGTTGCTGTGACCATGATCAACCAATCTCGCGCGGACTCCGCTGTGGTGAGGAAGAAGGCCACTGTTTCACACGATCTGACCTAACCGTAAATCTGAGAGACAGGTTCAAATGCTTACTCATCGCTTGTGCCAATCATCGGTAGGTTCGGACGAGACGGCTCTACAGCCTGTTGGGGAGCAGTCGAAGCGATAAGCAAAGGATTGCATGAGCTGCATGGCCGGAATTATCGTTTCTCGTTTAATTAAAGCCGGGCCATGTCCAACCCTCGGAGCGTGCAATCATTGAGTTCTGTCAGGAGCGATTCGCGCGGTTTAAGTGTCCTCGTCGAGTGATTGTCCAAGAGCTTCTAAAAACTGCAACTGGCAAGGTTCAGAAATGCATGCTTCGAGAGTTGGCCGGAAGTCGGGATGCAATCACTGGATTGGTGATAAATGGTTAATTCGTCAGCAGCGCTTTGATCCTATCCAAGGGCAGAATCTACATGAGGCGCTGGTGGGCGGCTCATGCTCAAGCACACAACAAGAACAAGGTGCCTGTGATGTCTATTTTTTCTCAAAAATCGTTGGTTTGTTCGGTAGTACTGTTAGTCGCGCCTTATGCTTCTGCCGCGTTCGTGGACGACTTCAAAGGCAATTTCGAGCTTCGGAATTTCTATTACAATCGCGATTTTCGCAATGATGGAGCTGCGCAGTCCAAGCGCGATGAGTGGGCACAAGGCTTTATTCTGAACCTGCAGTCTGGCTTCACAGAAGGGCCAGTGGGTTTCGGTATCGATGCCATGGGCTTGTTGGGGGTTAAGCTTGACTTTAGCCCTGACAGAACGGGGTCTGGGCTGCTTGCCTACGATTCCGGCAGGAATGTGGAAGACGAGTACGGAAAATTTGTGGCTACCGCTAAAGCGAGGGTAGGCAAGACTGAGTTGAGGGTAGGAGGGGTGAATCCTCTAATGCCTCTCCTCTGGAGCAATAATAGTCGCCTACTGCCTCAGGTTTTTCGCGGGGGGTCTTTGACCGTCAACGATATCGATAAATTGACGGTAACGGCTATCAGGGTAAACGCCGTGAAGCAGCGTAATTCCACCGATTTCGAATCCCTCACAGCTACTGGCTATGCTCCGGTTGAGGCTGATCACTATAACTACATGGCATTGGACTTCAAGCCAGCAAAGGACATGACATTCAGCTTGCACGCCGCCGAGCTTGAAGACCTCTACAAATCCTACTTCGCGGGGATTAAAGTTATCCAGCCAGTTTCGGAAGGCAATGTGATCGCGGATGTTCGCCTGTTCGATGCTAGCGAAACCGGCTCCAAAAAATTAGGTGAGGTGGACAACCGGACGCTGAGTAGCTATTTCGCCTACAGCATTAAAGGGCACACCATCGGCGGCGGTTACCAAAAGGCTTGGGGCGACACGCCATTTGCGTTTGTAAACGGCACAGATAGCTACCTATTCGGCGAATCGCTGGTCAGCACATTCACTGCCCCCAACGAGCGCGTCTGGTTCGCGAGGTATGACTTTGACTTCGCTGCTTTGGGTGTGCCTGGCTTGCTGTTTACCACCAGGTACATGAAAGGGGATGATGTTGATCCTACTCTGCTGACAAGCCGCCAAGCCGCTTCTCTGCGTCTAAACGGGGACGATGGCAAAGAATGGGAGCGGGTCACTGACATCTCTTATGTCATCCAGAGTGGGCCTGCAAAGGGCGTTTCGTTCCAATGGCGTAACTCTACGAACCGATCGACCTATGCGGATAGCGCTAATGAAAATCGATTGATCATGCGTTATACCTTTAACTTCTAAAGTGGTGTAACGGGCCGAACCTGCTAATCGGCCCTTTCCACATCATCCCCAGGCGAAGGCTTCGTTCCCTCCTGTGGAATTGATCCAGCGGCTCGTGAAAAGCGAGGTGCAGGCGCTTCATGGAGAACGCCATCAAGGAGAAGCTGCATATCAGTTATTTCTCAAGCGGCGAGGCGTTCGTCCCGTAGAGGCTTTGGGACGATAAGTCACCGGAACACCAACGCTGGGAATTGCGGGGGAAGGCACCCTTTGCCCAAGTGATGCTCGATAGATGCTTTGGGTGCTCTACTTCAGCGTTGCCTACAGAAATGACTCTTTTCAAAGCACAGCTCCTTTCAGTCCTCAGCGAGACATCCAGCCTATCGTTGCCATGAGGTCTTCGTCGCTGCAGTCACTGCAGAGTCCACGTGGTGGCATGACACTCAATCCTTTCACCACATTTTTGAGCAGTACGTCTTGCCCTTGAGCAAGGCGGGGTTTCCATGCAGTGGTATCACCTTTTTTGGGCGCGTTTGGGAGTTGTCCGTTGTGGCACATGGCGCAGGATTTTGCGAATACGACCTCAGGCTCTTGAGCCGCTTGGGCAGTAGCAATCATGAAGGCTGTCAGGGTAATCAGCAGTGTTTTTTTCATAGGTGATCTTCTTCTTGTTGTTCAGAAATTGTCTTTCCACTTGCGTAAGGCTGCAAAGCATTCCTCGGCAGATGTGATCTTCAGTCCCGCGTAGCGTTGGACAGCCTCAACGATTCCCGCTTCCCGCACACGCAAGAACGGGTTAGATGCGCGCTCAACGCCAATTCGGGTAGGTAAGGTGCACTGTCCACGGCCTCGGACTTCGCAGGCTTCAGCCAAGAGCTCGGCGATTTGGTGATTGTCTGGGTCTACAGCCAAAGCAAAACGCAGGTTGGAGAGGGTGTACTCGTGTGCGCAATATACCTGCGTCTCCTCCGGTAGCGCTGCGAGACATTCGAGCGACGTCAGCATCTGCATAGGCGTACCCTCGAACAGGCGGCCACAGCCGGCGCTAAACAGCGTGTCGCCGCTGAACAGCGCTTTCTCATCAACCAGGTGATAGGCCACGTGCCCTGAAGTATGGCCAGGCACTGCGATCACATTGATGGTTCGTCCTAATACCTGAATCAGATCGCTGTCCTTGAGTGGCCGATCCCTGTAAGGGATCGGCTCGTTCTCGGGGCCATGGACGCGAAGATCGAATGCAGACTTCAGTTTTTTCACACCACCCACATGGTCGCTGTGATGGTGAGTGATCAGTACATCGGTGAGCGCCCAACCGGGATGTTCTTCCAGCCAAGCTTGAACGGGTCCGGCATCGCCTGGATCTACAACTGCACAGGCCTGGCTTGAGTGATCGGCCAGAAGCCAGATGTAGTTGTCGGTAAATGCTGGGAGAGCGTAAATCTCGAGGCGCTTGGCGGAAGTAGTCATGCCGCATGCGTCCTCAAAGCATCGGCAATGTACTCAGCCTGACGAATCGCAAGGCTAACGATTGTCAGAGTAGGGTTCTCGGCTGCGCTGGTGGTGAACTGACTGCCATCCGAAATGAACAGATTCGGGACTTCATGGCTTTGCCCGTATTTGTTGCAGACGCCATCGGCTTCCTTGTGGCTCATGCGACAAGTGCCCATGTTATGAGTCGAGGGGTAGGGGGGGACGCGGTGAGTCTTCAGTGCGCCGACAGCTTCATATACGGCGCTACCTTGCCGATAGGCGTGCTCTCGCATTGCGATATCGTTGGGGTGGTCGTCGTAGTGCACGTTTGCTACTGGAATGCCGAAACGGTCTTTGACGGTATCGCTTAGGGTGATGCGATTGCTTTCCCGGGGCATGTCCTCACCGACCAGCCACATGCCAGCCAGATGCGTGTAGTTGTCCATAACTCGGGTAAAGTCGCGCCCCCAGGCACCAGGGTTGAAGAACGCTGCCATGAAGGAGGGGCCGAGCGAGATGGTTTCCATTTCGTAGCCACCGACAAAACCTCTGTCGGGATTGAAGTGCACCTCGTCACCTATAAGCCCGGCCATGATGGTGCCCCGGTAGAAATGCACCGGATCTTTGAATTCCGCGAATACTGAACCGGTGGTGTGGCGCATGTAATGTTTGCCGACCATTCCGGAACCGTTGCCAAGGCCATGAGGGAACAATGTGCTGGTCGAATTGAGCAGCAAGCGGGGAGTTTCGATGGCGTTACCTGCTACTGCTACAAGGCGCGCTTTTTGGCGTTGCAGTCGCCCTTGCGCATCTGCGTAGACCACACCAGTCGCGCGACCCTTTGCATCATGTTCGATTTTCACCGCGTGAGCCTGTGTGCGAAGCTCAAGCTTGCCAGTGGCCTCGGCCGCCGGAATTTCGGTGTAGAGTGTTGACCATTTTGCCCCCATTTTGCAGCCTTGGAAGCAGAAGCCGAGTTGCATGCATTGAGCACGCCCTGCGCGGGCGCGGCTGTTGATCGCCATGTGGCCGGTACTGCATTTCTTGTAGCCAAGCTTGCGAGCACCGTTATACATCACCTGAAAATTGTTGTTCCCCGGCAGGCCTGGAATCTCGTTGGTGCGCGTCACGCCCATCTTGTCTTCTGCCCTTGCATAGAAGGGTTCTAGGTCTGCGAGCGTCAGTGGCCAGTCGAGCAGGTTCGCGTCTTTGATGTCACCATAGGTTTGGCGCGCTCGAAATTCGTGTTCTTGGAATCGCAGGCTGGCACCTGCCCAGTGGGTAGTCGTTCCGCCCACGGTCTTGCAGATCCAAGCTGGAAGGTTTGGAAAGTCCTTGGCGATTTGCCATGAACCCGAAGTCGTCCGTGTATCGCTCCAGGACAATTGCTCGAACGAAGGCCATTCGTCATTGATGAAGGTTGCTGAGGATTGCCGCTGGCCGGCTTCTAGTAAAACGACCGGGATTCCCTTCTGACACAACTCATTGGCCAGAGTCCCGCCACCCGCGCCAGAACCGATGATCACCACTACCGAGTCGTCGTCAAAGCTGAATGTAGTCATGTGCGGATCCTCAGGAAAACGCGGGGGGGCTGGCTTCGGTAGGGGCTGCAGGCAGCCATTTCAGATCGTTGAAGCCGCGCATCAAGTAGCCACCTTTGGGGAAGGAGGCTCCCTCGTAGCCAAAGTGCTGGTAGGCGAGTTCGTTGCTATAAAGGGCATTGACCGACACTGATCTGACCAAAGTGAAAAAAGGGGTGTTCTGGATGGACTCAAGCGCGGCCAATTGGCGCCCCTCATCCAGATCCAGCCAGGCGCCACCTGCTGATTTGTCTAGCTCGCTCAGGCCTTGCTCAAGCAGGGGAAGAATGGAGGGGTCAGTCATGGCGCGGTCGTCCAGCGCCTTGATCGCGAAAGCGTACACAGCATCTTCCATCCGATCGTGAGGATAGATGCGGCGTACCATAACGATTAGTCGCGCGGCCACAGTGTTGTTCAGCATTTTCATTTCGAGCGCCCAGGTTGTACTGGGAGCAAGGAGAGCTATGGGGCCGGACGTGAAAAGCAGTGTACCCAAAAGAATTCCGCCGCTGCCTTTGAGGAAGCCACGGCGGCTGGCTTGTAGATCGTTCATGCGGTTCTCCTTTTTGTTCTTATTAGGAGCCTGACATCACGGGTGCTGCGTGAGAGGGGGGCGCGTTTTTCAGACGGTATTGATCGACTACATCTGAACGTCAGATGCTCGAGATTGGGCTATTCATAGTGGCCGGCGCGCTGCAACACTTCGATCTTGTAGCCATCAGGGTCTTGAATGAAAAAGAAGCGAGCGAGCATCTCTTCACCGCGCTTGAATTCCTTGATGGGGGCAGGGGAAAGTCCCATTTCGTTCAACCGAGTGTGATGCTGATCGAGGTCATCTACTGCGAAGGCCACATGGCCATATCCGCTACCGTGGGTGTAGCCGTCCTGGCCCTTGTTCCAGGTCAGTTCTATTTCGGTGCCGCTCTGCTGATCGCGCAGGTAGACGAGGGAAAAGTCGTCGAACTCGAGGCGATGGGATTCCTGCAGGTCGAATGCTTGTCCGTAGAAACGCATGGAGGCATCCAGGTCACCTACGCGGATCATGGTATGGAGGAATTTCGGCATGATCAGGCTTTCCTGTGGTGTTGTTATGCACTCAGGATGGCAGCATGAAAATCTGGCGGGTAATAAGTGGCTATTACGTAGCCCCCCCGGCAGCAAAATGGGCGCGTGTAATAGCGGTTTATTACCCGCGTGCTGCTTTGGGGAGGTACCTTCAGGCTTGGGCCTATTCCCTCGATTGCGACTTAACCAGGTAGATCCAGCGGAGGCGTTATGTGTGAGCTGTATGTGAAGGCAGACCCGATTCTCTATGAGTCGCGCTCGCGCTCCTTGCGTATTCGGGGCGTAGTCACCACCTTGCGTCTGGAAAACCAGTTCTGGGACATCCTGACTGAGATTGCTGAAACGGATGGTGTCAGCACCAACCAGCTCATCGCAAAGCTGTACGAGGAAGTCATGGATTATCGCGGAGAGGTAGTGAATTTTGCATCCTTCCTGCGGGTAAGCTGCACCCGATACCTGAATCAGAAGCAAGCGGTAAATAAAGTAGTTCCATTCTCTATCGCTGCCGGTTGATTCTATCGGTAGCCGAGCAACTCAGCTGTCCGTTGGGCGGTCTTGAGATACCGACCCGCTGTGACACGGGTCGGTGGTGATCAAAGCAGCACCTGTCCAGTTTTTGAATGAGCACCAAGGTGGTGATTTGTTAGGAATAGCCTTGCCAGAGCTGGAGTCAGGATAAGAGCGCCCAGCATGTTCCAGATGAACATGAAGGCCAGCAGTATGCCCATGTCCGCTTGAAATTTGATGGGCGAGAGTGCCCAGGTAGCCACCGCAATTCCCAGCGTGACGCCGGTCAGGATCACGACCTTTCCAGTCGACAACAAGGCATGGTAATAGGCGCGCGATAGCGTCTCACCATTGCGTAGGTTTGATCATCAACATCTGCACATTTGCCTTCTTCACGACGATGTTGGTTGCGGCCTCAATCCCGGCATTACCTGCTGCGGACATGAACTGAAGGGTTTCGCTGTTGTTCGCTGCTGCGAAAGTCTCAACTGTATTCACCACGCGGGTGAGGGTGTCTGCTTTGTGGTCAGCGAGGAAGACATTGATGGTTAGCAGATCACAGTTCTGATTGAACAGTTCTCTTGAGGCGCGCGTAATGATGGCGTTGAGCAGGCCTTGGTTTCGAGGAATTTCGTACCAGGTGAGGCTACCCTCATTCATTCCTGCAGCAGCCTGCTTGCTCAACGCAGCGAGGGAGGTAGTCGTAAAAAGATGCACTTTACCTATCATTTCCAGGGGCAAGGAAGAGATCGAAGTGATCAAGTCAGCGTCCTTGATATACCGGTTTCCGCTTTTCCATGAATGCAGCCATTCCTTCCTTTTGGTCGTTGCTGTCGAATAATTGCACGAATGCACTCCGCTCCCGCTTTAACATGCTATGGAGTGGTGCATCCTCACCTGTTGCGAGTAATTCCTTAATAGCGAGCACTGCAAGCGGAGGTTGAAGTGCTATTCGGGCAGCGATAGAACATGCCCGTTCTAGCGCAGCCCCTTCTTCACACAATTCTGAAATCATTCCGGCACTGAACGCCTGCTCGGCAGTCAGTGGATCACCTGTGAGGGTAAGCAACGCTGTACGGTATTTACCAATTGTCCGGAGCAATCGCTGTGTGCCACCTGCTCCCGGCATGATGCCTACGTTAATCTCTGGCTGACCCAGGCGCGCTGTTCTCGAGGCGATAATGATATCGCATGCTAAAGCGAGCTCGCATCCGCCACCAAGCGCATACCCCTCGATCGCGGCTATAACAGGCTTTTTGCAGTAGTCCACGACTTCGAATAGTCGCCCAGTTTTCAGTTCAATGTGTTGAGTCGGGGTCATGTCTCGCATCTCGGCGATATCTGTCCCAGCAACAAAATACCCCCCGGCTCCCGTTATTACCAAAGCATGAACGCGAGAGTCGGCTGCGAGTGTCTCTACAGCTAGTGCTAGTAGTTGTTTGATTTCCAGGTTCAGAGCATTTCGACGCACTGGTCGGTCTAGGGTGATGATGGCGTAGCCATCCTCGTGAATTTGCTGTCGAACTGGGTTTGAGGAAGTCATGTGGGGCCTCAATTCAGAGTTGTTTCCAGAAAGTGTTTGTCTGCGCCTTGCGGCGGAGTAGTGCACTGGCGCGATAACGTCCATCTGGGTAAGCGCGTGCCAAGTTGTCTAAAACTGTGACCACATTCTGATTGCCAAAACCGTCCGCCCAGCACAGTGGGCCGACTGGGTAGTTGACGCCTTTGAGCATGGCGAGGTCGACATCCTGCGAAGAGGCAATGCCATGACTAACGGCTTCCGCAGCCTCGTTCGCAAGCATGCAAAGTGTTCGAGTGACGAGCATCCCCGCAGCGTCGTCAATCACTACAACCTGCTTACCTAGCGCTTGGAAAAAGCCAATCGCGCTATCCAAGGAAGCTCGCTCACATGTTTCTGCTTTGCTGAGAACGACGAGGGATGCAGCTTCGTGACCGGTGGAGGCGTCGAACAATACGACTTGATCCAGGTTTTGGCTGAGGGCTATTTCGGTTGCGGTCAATCCGAGGCAAGGTCGTATCTGGACGCCATCGACGATTAGATAGCCTTCACCATTGTGTGTTTCGATGCGGCAACCATGCCTCTCAGCCAGGCGCCCCAAAATTTGAGCACCAGGGAAATCGCCAAATTGCTGCACCAGGTTTGGCGAAGAGCAGGTAGGTTCGAATACGATCTCATTCTGGCTGGTCGATTCGTCGTATCGGTAGAATCCCCGTCCACTTTTCCGACCGAGCCATCCCGCGTCTACCAGTGCTTTCTGGATAAGTGAAGGGCGGTAGCGAGGGTCTTGGAAGAAGGCATCGTAGATGCTTTGGGTCACTGCGAAATTGGTGTCGTGACCAATAAGATCCATCAGTTCCAACGGCCCCATGCGAAAACCACCCGCATCGCGCAAAGCGGCATCAATGACACCAATGGAAGCGACATTGTCCTGCAAGGCGAGGAGGGCTTCAGCGTAGAACGGGCGGGCGACGCGGTTAACGATGAAGCCTGGAGTTGATTTGCACTCAACAGGGCTTTTGCCCCATTTCACTGCGAGCTCGCTGATCTGGGCTACCACTGTGGCACATGTGGCTTCGCCTTTAACCACCTCTACCAGCGGTAGCACTGTTGCTGGGTTGAAGAAATGCATGCCGATCATCCGCTCCGGCTTTTGCAACGTAGCCGCGATCGCTGTGATCGAGATTGATGAGGTGTTGCTGGCCAGGATCGCACCCTCTCCAACGATTCCCTCAAGCGCTCGGAAAAGCTCTTGCTTGATTTCAAGGTTTTCAACAATGGCTTCAACCACTAACGAACATGAAGCAAGCTCGGTCAAGCTGGTTGCAAGGGTCAGGCGTCCTAGGCATGCGTCGCGTTGATCAGCAGTTAGGTGCCCACGTTTGACCCAGCGATCAAGCGATGATGTCACCGTCTCGGCCCCCTTGGTTAACGCTTGTTGGCGAGTATCGTGCAGGTAAACTGGATGTCCCGCTCGTAACGCCACCGCGACGATGCCCGCACCCATAGTGCCTGCCCCTATGATGCCAATGCTGGCTGATGTACTCAGTGCGGTGCTCATGACTGATATCCGTTTGACAGTGTGAGTGTTGCGTCACTGTACGGACATGGCGCCATAAAGGTCAATAGGATGACCTATGGAATTATAGGGGCTTAGGTTGAAAAGGCTAATAATGTAACTCTATGGTTTATGCGATACTGCCCTGACGCGATTGACGCATGCCCTGAGGGGCTCACAGGTGAGACGAATTGATGAAAGACATGGATGCATTGGCTGGCAAGTCAGGCATTGATTTCAGCCGAAGTGGGGTTGCTCGTTACATCCAGCTGGCCACATTATTCCGGCGTAGAATCGAGCAAGGTTTGTGGCCGGTGGGAGATCAGATTCCCACCGTCGATGACCTTGCAGCGGAATGTAGCGTCGCACGCGCTACGGTAAGGCAGGCATTGGACATCCTCGAAGAGGACAAGCTGATACGTCGCTTCCGTGCGAAAGGAACCTTTGTTATCCAGCAGCCACAAGAGCAAATGTGGTGTGAAGTCCCCACTGACTGGTCGGGGCTTCTGCTCTCTCCCGAAGGGGTTACGACTGAGGTGCTGTCCTTCGACGTCAAGGCTCAACCCGTTAATGTGCAGCACAAAATCGGTGAAATGGCGCCGGAATACAGGTGCTGGAGACGCCGTCATCTGCGAGACGGCAAGCCGTACTACATTGGGAACGCTTTCATTGATTCGCGGCTGGTGCGCAAGATCCCAGCGAAGCTGCTCGAAACCCACACTACCTTGCGGATCCTCAAAGATCTGCCGGGCCTTACGCTCAAAGAAGTGCACCAGACCATCACCATTGGCACTGCTGATTTGGCAACTGCAGAAGCTCTAGAGATCCCACTCAATGCGCCTGTCGCCTACTGCTACCGGTCTGCCATAGATGATCAGGGTCGTCTGGTCTTCGTTGGGGATGGGGTCTATCGGGGTGACGTGGTCAGGCTCGACGTCAAGGTTAGCGTATGACTGCCTTGATGACCCTTCATTGGTCGCCACTTTCGCCTTTCGTCCGGAAGGTTATGTGCGTGATCCATGAGCATCAGTTGCAGGACGAGGTGCGCTGCGTGCGCACCAAGGTCTCGCGGCACACACCCAATGACTCACTGACGACGATCAACCCGTTGTTGCGCATTCCAACGTTGGAGCTGAGCGATGGCATGGCCTTGTTTGACTCGGTAGTGATCTGTGAATACCTGGATACCCTGGGGCATGGCCCACGGCTTTACCCATACTCGTCCGATGCGCGCTGGCAGGCGCTGCGCTGGCAGGCGTTGGGGGACGGTTTGTGTGACACGCTGATCCTTTGGCGACATGAGCGTGACCGACCTGACTCTCAGCAACAACAGGACTTTCTGAAAGCCTCCGCACTTAAGCTCTCGTCAACTTTGCAGATGCTGGAGAAGGAGGTCGAACAGCTGGACGCTGCTCGTTACGGTATCGGACATATCGCAATCGGATGCGCCCTGGGCTACCTTGCAGTTCGGTTTGACGACCTGGTGTGGCGCGACAAATACCTTCTCCTGGCCCACTGGCAGCAACGCTTTGAGGCGCGCGATTCCAGTCGTTTGACTGCACCTCTTCAACCCTGAAAAAAATCGATGAATTAGGGATGGTAAGCTCTTTTCAGATGAGTCTATACTGAAAAGGTCATAAAGATAGCACATAGGATCAAAAGTGACCTTTGCCCCCTCTTCAAGCAGCGCAAGCCAGGTTATGACTCTTCACTGGTCACCTCGCTCTCCGTTCGTACGTAAGGTGATGATCGTACTTCACGAAACGGGTCTTCTCGACCGCGTCACCTGCGTGCGGAATGTGGTCGGTATGAGTCAGCTCAACGAGCAGGTCATGCACGACAACCCCCTGAACAAGATCCCGACATTGGTTCTGGAGGATGGCCGAAAGCTGTACGACTCTCGTGTCATCTGTGATTTTCTGGACGAGCTTCACGGCGGAGCCAAGTTAATACCCGCAGATCGCGCTCGGTATATACAAGCTATGACCTGGCAAGCGTTGGGCGACGGTTTTATCGATGCGCTGTTGTTGTGGCGCAATTGGTATATCGACCGTGGCTTGTCATACGACTGTACAGACGATCCCTTCCTCAATGCGTTCAACCTGAAATGCATTGCGGTGCTAGCTGCGTTGGAAGCCCAGGCAGCAGAGCTTGAGGCCGCGCCATTCGGGCTTGGCCATATCTCTATCGGATGTGCTCTTGGCCAACTCGATTTTCGATGGGCCTTCATTGATTGGCGCTCCGACCACCCAGCCCTCGCGCAGTGGTATCAGCGCTATCAATCTCGACCCTCCGTCATTGCGACCATGATTCGTGACGACAACGCGCCCAGCGCGCCCTAACTCTGGAGTCCATAACATGGCAGGCCCACTTTCACATATCCGTGTACTCGATCTGAGCCGAATCATGGCAGGCCCTTGGTCAGGGCAGGTTTTGGCTGACCTTGGCGCAGATGTAATCAAAGTCGAGCGTCCCGACGTCGGTGATGATACCCGTACCTGGGGGCCTCCTTTCTTGACAGACAAAGAAGGCAAAGCGACGAAAGAGGCGGGTTACTACCTTTCGGTCAACCGTGGTAAACGCTCCGTCACCGTCGATTTGGCTGACCCGGCTGGACAAGAAGTCGTGAGGCAGCTTGCCGCAGCTTCGGACATCGTATTGGAGAATTTCAAGGTAGGTACGTTAAGCCGTTACGGCCTTGGTTATGAAGACCTCAAGGCCGTCAAACCCGATATCATTTACTGCTCCATCACCGGTTTCGGTCAAACAGGCCCGAAGCGTGACAATGCCGCATACGATTTCATGATTCAGGCCATGGGCGGTTTGATGAGCGTGACAGGGGAGCGAGATGATCTTCCTGGCGGCGGCCCGCAAAAAGTCGGTATTCCGATTGTCGATATCATGACCGGCATGTATGCCACCGTATCGGTTCTGGCCGCACTCGCTCACCGCGATCGCACAGGTGAAGGTGAGTACATCGACTTGGCCATGTTGGATGTGCAAACAGCTGTACTGGCCAACCAGGCCATGAATCACCTGGTATCGGGTAAGACGCCGCAGCGTGCAGGCAATCGCCATCCGAACATCCAACCACAAGATGTTTTCAAGTGCGCTGATGGCCATATCGTTCTGGCGGTAGGTAACGACGGTCAATTCCGTCGGTTCTGCGAAGTCATTTCAGAACCAACGTTGGCCGATGACCCGCTGTACGCTACCAACCAGGCTCGGGTCGACAATTTGCCTTCGTTGCTCCGCATCATTTCTAAACGGCTTGCTGAGCGTCCACTGCAGGAGTGGCTGCTCGCTTTGGAAGCGGCAAAGGTGCCGTGTGGCCCCATCAATACTGTGCCGATGGTTTTCGCTGACGAACAGGTCAAATCACGAGAAATGCTACGGGAACTTCCCCACCCACTGGCAGGTGTCGTACCTCAAGTGGTCAGTCCGATTCGCATGCGCAACTCCACCTTGGATTTCAACCGTGCTCCGCCATTGTTGGGCGAGCACACGGTTGAGGTGTTGAGTGAGCTGGGAATCAAGATAGATGTCCCATCCGCCGTCTCGCAGGAGTGAGTCATGGCCAGAATTCCGTTGTTTGATGCTCGCACCATGTCTGAGGCGCAGGCTGAGGTTTATGAAGCCGTTGTACGTGGCCCTCGCGGGCGACTCGTAGGGCCTTTGCGGGCAGCTATGCATAACCCAGTTTTGGCTGACCGCTGGCAGCGCTTGGGTGAAGTGTTGCGTTACGACACTGTTCTCCCGAAGCGCCTCAGTGAGCTGGCTATCTTGGTGACTGCCCGCCGCTGGAACGGGCAGCTGGAATGGCATATCCACGCCGGTGATGCTGCCACTGCCGGTTTGGAGAGTCCGATCATTGAAGCAATCGCTGCGGGTGATGCTCCAGTCTTCGAAGACTCGGAGGCTTGGGACATCTATACATTCGCTCGACAGATGCAGCTTCACGGCGATGTGCAGGAAGATGTGTACGAGCGCATACATGAGCGCTGGGGGACGGTTGGGGTGGTCGAGTTGTCATCGGTGATTGGCTACTACACGCTGGTAGCCATGACCCTGAACGTCCACCGCATTCCGCTACCTGATGGCGTCAAAGCCCCCTTGGATGTGCCAACCGATACCCACTGCGGATTGCCCAGTCTGACAGCGCCTGCGCCGGCCAGATTCCAGGATTGCGCGCAGCCCGCGACGGGGGAGTGCTGATGGATACGATTGAGCCGCGCATGCCGGCCCGTACATCTCGAGTAGTGCCCGCTGGTGCGTGTGACGTTCACAGTCATGTTTTTGGCCCTCTCGAACGCTTTCCAACTGGTGCGGCGACCTATGCGATCCCGTTGGCGACGCCGTCGGTCTATCGACAGATGCTGGACAGCGT
Source organism: Pseudomonas sp. BNK-30 (assembly GCF_047456185.1). NCBI lineage: Bacteria > Pseudomonadati > Pseudomonadota > Gammaproteobacteria > Pseudomonadales > Pseudomonadaceae > Pseudomonas > Pseudomonas sp. BNK-30. The sequence goes on along the minus strand of NZ_CP179904.1, from coordinate 2,308,706 downwards.
CGGGTTGGACAGGGGCGTCCTTGTTCAGCCGGCGCCTTACGGAACCGATACTCGCGCCTTGGTTAATGCACTTGATGCGCTGCGTGGCCGTGCGCGAGGCATCGCTGTAGCTGATTCAGGTATCAGTGATGCCTCCCTGGATGTTCTGCATCGTGCTGGGGTGCGCGGATTGCGCTTCATCGAGATGCTCGACCCCAGTAGTGGGAAGCGCTACGCAGGCAGCATTGGCGTAGATACTCTGCGCCAACTGGCTCCACGCATGCGCGAACGCGGCTGGCACGCACATATCTGGGCCAAGGCTCAGGACTGTCCAGATGTCTACGAATCAGTCAAAGATCTCGATATGCCGATCGTGTTCGATCACATGGGGCAATTTGACGTAACGACTGGGGTCGATGGGGCCGCTTTCCAGCGCTTCCTGGGCCTGCTCGAAAGTGGACAAGTTTGGACAAAGCTGTCGCTGTGTCGTGTGTCTCGGCAGTCCCCTGTATATGCCGAGCTAGAGCCGTTTCATCGGGCCTTGGTGAGCAAACGTCCCGACAGACTGCTGTGGGGATCTGATTGGCCATTTGTTCGCATGGCTGATGCATCGCCGGATGTTGGACAGTTGCTGGATGTCTTCATGAATTGGGTAGGAGATGAAGCAATCATTCGTCAGATTCTGGTAGATAACCCTGCCCATCTTTTCGGTTTCGATATTGAGGGAAGAGAGTGATGCAAGACTTGAAGCTTGAGATCAACGATGGCGTTGCCGTAGTCACTTTGGATCGCGCGCCGGTGAATGCAATCACCCTGGCCCACTACCAAGCCATCGGGGAACTGTTCACCCAGCTGGGTGACGATCCGTCAGTCAACTGCGTGATCTTTACTGCTGCCGGCGATCGTGCATTTTGTGCTGGCCTGGATTTGCATGAGTTCCTTGCTGCCACCGTTGATGAGGATCCTGCTCGTGCCGCTGTAGTCCGGCAATGCTTTGCTGCTGTGCGGCAGTGCGCGGTGCCGGTGATTGCTGCAGTGAATGGCCCAGCGCTGGGAGCAGGAACGGTACTTGCTGCCGTATGTGATATCCGCCTGGCATCGGAACGAGCCAAGTTCAGCATGCCGGAGATCAACGTTGGGCGCTGTGGCGGCGGCGCGCACCTCGGGCGTTTGATCGGTCAGGGTAACCTACGCAAAATGTTCTTCACTGGACTGCCAATTGATGCGGCTGAGGCACTGCGCATTGGCCTGGTAGAGGAAGTTCTACCTCATGAGGAATTGTTGTCGCGTGCGCTGGAACTGGCTCGATTGATCGCAAGCAAGAGCCCACTGGGCCTGCGTATGGGCAAGGCTTCACTGAACGAGATCGAGTTCATGCAAGTGGAAGATGGATACCAGGTAGAGCAGAGCTACAGTACACGCCTGATGGCGACCGAGGATGCTCGTGAAGCTACACGGGCAGTAGTGGAGAAGCGAGCGCCGGTATTTGTCGGGCGCTGATTGCACTGCGTAAAAAAGGGAGATCAGCAATGATCTCCCTTTTTTATCAACGCTACTTAGGTAACCCATCAGCCCAATCAGCAATAGCATCGGCTGTTTCCAAGGGCTTCTCTGCCGGTAACGCATGGCTCGCATTTGGAATGACCTTGACGGTCACACGATCTCCAAACTCATCTTTGGTTTCCATGCGGGAGCTCTCGGGACGAAACGGATCCGAGCCAGCCTGTAAGTCCAGAATCGGGGCGCTACCTCCCGCCCAATAGCTTTCTTTAGGTGTGTTGGCTCGCGCTTCACGCTGGCTCCAAGTGACTTCTGGATGCCAGCCGGTAAGCCAGTGGCCGGGATCATTGCCTTCGGCGAAGAACGCCAAGCGCAAAGCAGCGAGCTTTTCATCACGGGATGTTTCCTCAGAATTTATCCGGGTAACTGCCTCTGAAAGCTCACTCGGCCACTGACGAGCGCCACCAGCGAGCAGCACGATCCCGCGAACATCCCCTGGGTGGTCGCTCGCGACGGTTTTAGCTATCCATTGTCCGTACGCATGCCCTGCAACAATTGCAGGGCCTCCCTCGGCGGCAATGACTTTGGCAAAGTCATTGCCAAAGTCGTGAAAAGTCACGTTTTTCATCGGCCCACTACTGCCTGCGATACCCCTAGGTTCAGGCAAAACGACTCGATAACCCCGTCTCACCAGTTGCTTGGCTAATGGAGCAAATTCGGCGCTGCCCCGTCCGGTGGATGCCAGGATCATGACCAGCGGGCCTTCGCCTTGTACTGAGTAAGCGATCGTGGCGTCTGCATTCTGGATTGAACGGTGTTGGAGATTATCCTGCGACCAGGCAATTGGTATGAGCGCAATGGCCCAGATAGAGCTTAGTGATGCGACTGATTTCGACAGTTTCATTGTTACACCTTCGTATGGTAACGGGGCACGAGCGCTCCCATCCCGACACTAGGTGGTCAGGATGGGGGAGGGGGCCGAGTGCCGAGTGCTTAGAACTTGAAGCTGTAGTCGACGATCAGCCGATCCTGGTCGCTGTTTCGCTGGTAATTGCTACGCATCACGCCATGGCGCCAACGCACGCCGAGGTCTCTGAATGTTCCGCTTTGCACCACATATCCAATATCGGTATCGAGCTCACGCTCGCGACCTTCTTGCTGGAAACCCACCACTTCTGCGTCATCGCTCTTCACATAACGCACGGTTAGCATCAGCCCTGGGATGCCTGCGGCAGCAAAGTTGTAGTCATATCGAGCTAGCCACGAAGCTTGGTTCTGCTTTGCGAAATTGGTGATCATCATTTCTGTATGCAGATAGGTCGCGGTACTTTCGAGCTGAGGGTATGCGCCCTTGCCATCTACCTTCTGATACCCGGCTTGCAGCGTGTGGCCATTCCACTCGTACCCAAACAGCCCACTGTAGATCCAGTTGTCGATAGACCCTGCGTCGCCGGAGCCAGCTTCTTCAGAGGCAAACAACCTTATGTCACTGACAATGCGTCCTGGCCCTGCCGGCAATTTGCCTTTGATTCCGATGAAGTGTTGGCGATAAACGTCCTGCAGCTCTCCGATGTTGTAGCTGAGCACCACATCCTTGCTGACTGCGTAGTCTGCAGCTGCATATTTGAAGTCACCGTCATCGGTGCGTGGGTACTGTCCATTTGCGTAGGCAATACCGATTCCCTGGTAATCGGTCGAGTCGCGATGACGAGCTCGATCAAGCTTACCGGCTCTGAGCGTCAGGCCAGATATCGAGGTATTTGTTACTTGGGTACCCTGAAAATCTTGAGGGAACAGCCGCGTGGTGCTTGGTTGCAGCACTCCCAGGTTGGGGTTGATAGTGCCGAACAGCACTTCAGTATCTCTGTAGAGCCTGAGCTTCGCTGTCAGCGCGAGTTTGCTGTACTCGTCTTGGGACTCTCGAGCATAGCTGGGGCCTCCAGGGCGGCTTTCGGCGTTACGCGGCAGCAGTCCGGAGCCGCTTCGCTCAGGACTTGAGTCGAGCTTGAACCCCGCCATCAGGGCAGCATCCAGCCCCAGGCCAATATCTCCATCCGTATATCCAGACTGGAACCGAAAGGTCAGACCCTGTGCGGCTTCTTCTACGCGGTTTTGCCCGGTTCCATCGCGGTAATCATTTTGAAAGTAGAACGTTTTTGAGTCGATCGAGGTTTTGCTGTCCTCGAGAAACGCGGCTTGTACGCCTGAGGATGCGGCCAAGGTGAGCGTGGTCAGCGTCAGCAGCTGCCGGTTCAGGTTTGTTGTCATTGTTACCTGTCCTATGTGGGGGCGTTTCTGTCAGCTGACGTTGAGTCAGCTCTCGACAATTACCGGCGAGGACGACCAAAAAGTCAATAGGCTATAGGAATGACCTATTGACTTTTAGGCGTTGCGGGGGTCTCATGCAACACAGCAAGCGCCCAAGGCTTGGCTGATAGCCGTACACTGAGCTGGCACGCTCATGTGATGGCAAAACTGATAACAACAACAGGGCAACCCACAATGATCACAGCGCGCAATAGTGCAGATGCCGTCCAGGCGTTCACCGACGAACAGTTCGCTCAGCGGACGTTCGCACGAGTGAAATGGAAGATCCTGCCACTGCTCATGATCTGCTACGTCTTGGCACTGATTGACCGGAATGTCATCGGCTTCGCCAAGCTCGGCTTCATGACTGACCTTGGTTTCGGCGAGATGGTGTTCGGCATTGGTGCCGGAATCTTCTTCGTCGGATACATCCTTTTTGAAATTCCGAGCAACCTGATGCTCCAGCGCATCGGTTTCCGCAAGACGGTACTCCGCATCATGATCATGTGGGGAATCGCCTGCGCGGCGTTCTCAATGATGCAAAACGAGATGCTGTTCTACATTCTGCGCTTCGCGCTGGGTGTGGCTGAGGCAGGCTTCTTCCCCGGTGTGTTGTTGTTCCTGACACTTTGGGTTCCGCGCAACCGCCGAGCCAGTGTCACTGCAATGTTCATGGCTGCAATCCCTATCTCGGGAATGATCGGTGGCCCATTGGCGGGCGGCATCATGCAGCATCTGGATGGTTTGTTCGGCCTCAAGGGTTGGCAGATCCTGTTTCTGGTAGCCGGCCTGCCTGCCTGCGTCATGGGTGTCGTCACCTACCTGTTGCTCGATAACTCGCCCAAAGAAGCCAAGTGGCTTTCTGATCAAGAGCGCAAAGTCATTCTTGATGAGTTGGCTGCAGATGACACCAGCAACGCCAATGAACACCATTCACTCTGGGGGGCGTTCAAAGACAAGCGTGTCTATGTACTGGCGTTCACCGCGTTGGCGGTTTTCAGTGGCGCGGTTGCCGCTGCATTCTGGGTGCCAACAATCATTCGCAAGACTGGCGTAACTGATCTGTTCCATGTCGGTCTGCTGTCTGCGCTTCCCTTCATGGTCGGCATGATCACTCAGTATTTGGTAGGTAAGCATTCGGACAAAGTGATGGAGCGCCGCTGGCATGTAGCGATTTGCTTGAGTGTCTCGGCGATTGGTTGGTTGACGCTGGCCATTCTCCAACCCAATACCACAGCCTCGGTAATTCTTCTGGTAATCGCCACAGCATCCGTTCTTGGCGCGACCGGCCCGTTCTGGACACTCCCCGGCAGCCTGCTTACTGGCAAGGCAGCAGCAGGCAGCATCGCCTTGGTAACCACTTTGGCAGGTGTTGGTAACGTATTTATGCCAGCCATTGTAGGTGCATTGATTGACCTCACTGGCAGCATGGCCGCGTCGCAGGCTGCTTATGGCGTTCTGATGCTCACAGGCGCCGCAACAATCGTGTTGGGTACTCCGGCTGAAGCTGGTAGGCCAGTCACCAAAGCCAACTGATTCGATTCGAGACTTGAACAGGAACCATCCACATGCATGATGTTTTCATATGCGATGCCGTTCGTACCCCAATCGGGCGTTTTGGTGGGGCCTTAGCGGGAGTGCGAGCGGATGACTTGGCAGCTGTTCCTCTCAAAGCCTTGATTGAGCGCAACCCTGGAGTAGATCTGAACGCTATCGAGGAAGTGTTCTTGGGTTGTGCAAATCAAGCCGGCGAGGACAATCGCAATGTTGCGCGCATGGCGGCGCTCCTGGCCGGGCTGCCTGAGAGTGTGGCCGGGGTGACGCTGAACCGGCTGTGTGCTTCAGGACTTGATGCTGTTGGCACTGCATACCGAGCTATTGCTTGCGGCGAGATGGAGCTGGCTATTGCGGGTGGCGTCGAGTCGATGTCCAGAGCTCCATTCGTGATGGGGAAGGCTGAGACAGCTTTTTCTCGTGCCATGAGTATTGAGGACACAACGATTGGTTGGCGCTTCGTCAACCCTGCGATGGCCGAGCATTATGGCGTCGATAGCATGCCGCAGACAGCTGACAACGTCGCTGCGCAATATGGCGTTTCCCGTGAAGAACAGGATGCATTTTCTAGCCGTAGTCAGGCACGCGCGGCGGAGGCTCATCGCAGTGGGTTCTTCTCTGAAGAAATCGTCCCTGTAGTAGTCCGTCACCGGAAGGGCGAGCGGATCGTTGACCAGGACGAACATCCGCGTCCAGAGACCACCATCCAAACATTATCAGCGTTAAAGCCGGTTAACGGCCCTGGCAACACTGTTACCGCAGGCAATGCGTCGGGAGTCAACGATGGTGCAGCCGCCATGTTCCTCGCAAGCGCTGCTGCGGTCGAGCGCCATGGCCTCATCGCTCGCGCACGTGTACTGGGTATGGCTAGCGCAGGGGTCGCTCCACGGGTGATGGGTATTGGGCCAGTGCCAGCTGTTCAGAAGTTGCTTGCCAGAATCAATCTTGAAATCAGCGACTTTGATGTCATTGAGCTCAACGAGGCCTTTGCCAGTCAAAGTCTTGCCGTGGCCAGGGCGTTGGACATCGCAGATGATGCCAAGCAGCTAAATCCTAATGGCGGCGCCATCGCCCTTGGTCATCCACTTGGCATGAGTGGTGCTCGCCTGGTGATGACGGCGGTGCATGCCTTAGAAAAACAGGGTGGACGGCGTGGCTTGGCGACAATGTGCGTTGGAGTAGGCCAAGGCTTGGCGCTTGCGCTAGAACGCGTTTGATAGGTATCTCAAGCCAGGCTTGCCTGGCTTTCCTGCAAGAAGAATTGTAGCGCTATACAAAAGCTCGCGCTGCTTCACTGTCTTGGGTTAGTAAATACCTGAACCAAGCGGTCATGTAGCCATCTCCCTTGTACAGCATCTCGCCGTGATCTGCCTGTTTTCGGCGTGCCATTACACTTAAACCATTTCCTTTCAGGCTTTGATACTGCGCATAACTGTTCTCAAGCTTGGCGGGAAAATTGCTGTCCAATTTTCCAGTCCCGGCTATACCATTGGTGAAGTAAGAAAGCTAGGCTTATTGCAAGCGGAGATGCATGCTGCCGCTCAGGTAATTATTGCAAATCCGAGTTTCATCTGACGTTTCCCTTGCGGCTTACTGTAATACAGCTTTTCCTTGATGCAAATAACAGTTTTGGAAATTTGCAGTGTCAGTCCAGTACGATAATTTTGGAGACAAGTTCCGCGCTGTTCTTGGCCTTGAGCTTTTTCATCAGGCGAGCACGGTGAACCTCTACAGTGCGATGAGAGATATTCAGTCTGCGGCCAATCTCTTTGCACGTAAGCCCGTTCACAATGTCTACCGAAATCTCACGCTCTCGGGGCGTGAGGTTTACAGCCGTGCGGATAGCACGATCAACCCGCTCGAAGTGCCAGACCATCAGTTGGAATGGATCCTCCGGTGTCAACGTGAAACCGCTTGCCCGGGCCCAGAACACTTCCCCGTTGCGGTGTTGCATGAAGCGCTCATCTGAGTAAGCGCCGTTCTTCGCGTGCCTCAGCCAGTTCAAGCTCCGCTCCCCTATATCGCGGAAATCGGTCTGCGAAGGATAGAGCTTGAGCAGGAGCTCTCCGATGAGTTCCATCCGCTCAAAGCCAAAAAGGCTGCCGAAAGCCTGGTTCACCTCCAGGATGCGGCGATTCGATGTGATCACCTGTGGGGCCGGAGAGACTTGAAAACCAATCCGTTCAAGATCTTGTGGCTGAAGTAAGTGATCACTCATCGGGGGCCTTCTAAACGCTTAGGGCGAACCCACATCGTAACACGCATGGCGCTACTCGTACGTGTACGTAGTTGCACGAATAGCGGTGTCCTGGTGGGTGATGCAGTCTAAAGCCAGCTCTCGGACTTGAAAAATGACCGGTGCCATCGTCGGTTATCTGCATGAATCAGGTCGGCCGAGAGGACGCCGCCCCATTTCAGAGGAGAAGGAAGTTAAGGCTGCAAGAGGCCGCCGGCCGATAGCAGGCCTCTCAGAAAATAATTTACGTGTGTAGTCCATGAATAAAAATAAAAGAGGATACAACGATGAGTGATGGATCTGAAGGTGTAGTTCGACAACGTAGGCGTGCTTTCATCGGTGCTACCTCGGGGCACCTCATCGAGTGGTATGACTACGGTGTCTATGGCTTCCTGGCTGTTTACATCGGCCAAGCTTTCTTCGTATCAGATGATCCAACAACAAGCTTGCTGAGCAGCTTCGCAGCCTTCGCATTGAGCTTTTTCATTCGGCCACTGGGCGGTCTCTTTTTCGGGCCGCTCGCGGACAAAATCGGACGGCGGCGTACCTTGATCACGGTCTTGGTAATGATGTCCGGATCCACCTTCCTGATCGGTCTTGCTCCAACCTACGAATCAGTGGGTATCGCTGCACCCATCTTGCTAATACTGATTCGCTGCATTCAAGGTTTTTCAGCGGGTGGAGAAATCGGCACGATTACGAGCTTCATCTCCGAATACGCTGGGCCTGGCCGTAGGGGGTTCTCAACTTCCTGGTTGATGGTAACTGCTGTATTGGGCTTGGTGTTGGGCGGAGTCGTAGCCAACGGCATGACCTACCTCGTTGGTGCGGAGTCGATGCAGAACGGGGGATGGCGGATCCCATTCCTGCTTGCCGGCCCTATGGGTTTGGTATCGATGTATATTCGGCTAAAGCTGGAAGACAGCCCTGAATTCCTGGCTCTACTTCACTCTGGTGGAACGTCCAAAGCACCGCTGCGGGATGTGTGGCAGTGGAAGCGCTCGATCGCGTTGGTTTTCTTCATTATCTCCCTTCACAGTTCGATTTTTTACTTGGTACTCACGTTTGCCTCGACGTATATGTCGAAAATTCTGGGTTTCAGTAGTGGGGTGACGCTTCTTTACGTTTTCAGCGCTAGTATCACTTCGGCTGCTGTGATGCCTCTAGGCGGTATGTTTACTGATCGCTATGGTCGGAAAGGCTTTCTCTTGGTTGTGGCTGTTCTTGCAACCTTGGCAATGTATTGGCTGTTCCATTCTGCTAAAGGTGCGACCCCGCTCACCTTCCTTGTACCACTAATGGCCGTAGCGATTTTGTTCGGGCTTTATGCCTCATCGACCTATGCCACAATGAGTGAGTTACTGCCGACAAAGGTACGCTCAACCGGTATAGCTATCGCTTACAACCTACCGGTAGCAATGTTCGGCGGAAGCGCGCCCTTGATCTCTACGTGGTTGATTCAGTCGACAGGCGATCTTTCGTCCCCATGGTACTTCTACGTATCCACAGGTATTGCTTCAGTCGCCGCGTTGTTGTTCTTGCGAAAGAGTGATTTTGTAGGTGACAAAGCTGTTGCGCAGTCAGAGCCGAGCCAGCAAGCGCACGTTTTGCTGCGTGGACAAGGTATCTCTGGTTAGGGTGTAGCATTCGGAATGCATGGTGTAGTTGTTTTATGTTCGCACGGGCAAAGCTCACCCGTGGCTGTAAATTGAAGAGTAATTTGAGGAGACTGTCATGGGTTTTGAAAATAAAACTGCGTTTGTTACCGGCGCCGGGTCTGGCATTGGTGAGTCTGTGGCTGTAGCGCTCGCTGCTGCAGGCGCTAAGATCGCAGTTGCTGATGTAAATCTGGAAAACGCTGAAAAGGTAGCTTCTGCTATTCGTAATAGCGGCTACCAAGCAAAGGCAATCTCCGTTGATGTATCTAATCCAGAATCTGTAGAGAAAGCATTTTTCTTAGCGGAATCTTGGTACGGAGAAAGCACGAATATTCTTGTCAACAGTGCTGGCATATTAGGTCTTCACAGCTTCATTGACTACCCCGCTGACCTGTTCGTAAAGGTTTTGGCAGTAAACGTCACTGGGGCATTTCTTTGCGCACAACGAGCGGCAAAAAGCATGGTCGCACTCGGCTGCGGCAGAATCATCAACATCGCGTCGATAGGTGCTGAGCGAGCAGGTATTGGCCGAACGGCTTACGGGACGTCCAAGGCAGCCATGGCTGGCCTTACCCGTCAACTCGCAATGGAGCTGGGGCCGCACGGCATTTCCAGCAATGCCATTGCTCCCGGGCCGGTGCTTACGCCTCTCACTCAGGAAAGCTATACACCTGAAACCATCCAGGCTTACAGCTCAATGATTCCAGCTGGACGACTTGGAATGCTGGAAGAAATGACCTCAGCAGTCTTGTACCTTGCATCTGATGCAGCAGCTTATATTAACGGTGTTCTGCTTCCTGTTGATGGTGGTTATCTCGCAAGCGGTGTTGCCAAAACCGGCAAGCTGGGGTAGTCCCTGCACGCTAGGGGGATGAGCATCCCCCTAGGCGTTTAAGCCTAGTGTGACCCGTACAATAAAAATAATGCAGTGAGGTACTGAATGTCCGTTTTTATAGCACTGGCTGCCTTAGTGTTCTTAATGGTTATGGCCTACCGAGGCTACAGTGTAATACTCGTAGCTCCTGTTGCAGCAATGGGAGCAGTATTTCTGGTTGACCCATCTTCTGTGGCGCCAGTCTTCTCCGGTGTATTTGTGGAGAAGGTTGCTACGTTTGTTAAGTTGTATCTCCCTATTTTCTTGCTGGGTGCTGTTTTCGGGAAGGTAGTCGAAATTTCCGGCTTCTCGGAGGCCATCGTTTCCTCCGCTATTCGTCATTTTGGTAAGTCAAAGGCGAATTTGGTGATTGTCGCTGTATGCGGCTTGATGACCTATGGAGGTGTTTCTGTCTTCGTGGTCGTTTTTGCCGTATACCCATTTGCAGCGGAGCTATACAAGCAGAATAATATTCCTAAGCGGCTGCTGCCAGGAGCGCTTGCGCTTGGCTCATTCTCATTCACCATGGATGCGATGCCAGGTACTCCACAGATCCAAAACATCATCCCAACCACATTCTTCAATACAACCTCGTGGGCGGCACCGATCCTAGGTATATGCGGATCACTGTTCGTTGTCACTATAGGTCTCCTTTACCTTGAGTATCGTCGCAAGTCGGTTACGAAGACAGGTGAAGGTTATGGCGAGGGACACATAAATGAGCCTGAACGGACTCAGTTGGCATCCCTTCCAAGCCCTGCATTGGCCATCATCGCGCTGCTGATCGTGGGTGTTACCAACTATCTGTTGTCCACCTACATACCGCATTGGTTTGAGTCGTCATTCACAGTGGAGAGCAGCCTGTTCCCTGGCGCTACAGGCACGATAGCCGGGAAAACTTCGAGTGTTGCGGCCATCTGGGCGGTAGCGGGAGCTTTGCTCTGTGGAATTTTGTTCGTCTGCATCGTTGCTTTCAGACAGGTCAGCACTCGCTTCGCCGCAAGCACAAAGCAGGCGGTATCTGGCGCTTCCTTGGCGGCACTGAACACAGCCTCCGAATATGGCTTTGGCAGTGTCATTGCTATTTTGCCTGGCTTCGTTGCTGTGAGTGGTGCTTTGCAATACCTCACTGATCCGTTGATCAAAGCCGCAGTTTCTGTAAGCACACTAGCTGGGATTACTGGCTCTGCGTCTGGAGGCTTAAGTATCGCCCTCGCGGCGATGGGCGATCAGTTAACCAATGCTGCAAATGCCGCCGCTATACCCTTAGAAGTTATGCATCGAATAGTATCTATGGCCAGTGGTGGTATGGACACATTACCCCATAATGGCGCGGTTATCACCTTGCTGGCTGTTACCGGATTGACCCACAAGCAGTCGTATCACGAAATTTTCGGCATAACAATTATCAAAACGCTGGCTGTGTTTTTTGTGATCGCTCTCTATTACGGTTTTGGTCTGGTGTGAGTGCTCTAGTTCAGGGGATCTTTTAAATGATTGGGCGTTAGCCCTGGCTGTCAAAGGTGAGGAGAAAGTAATGAGCAATATTGATCCGAGTTCAATTCCTCAGGTAGGAATTCCTGATGAGGTTGCCGAGCTGCTGCAGAAGCTTACCCACGCTACTCCCGAGAATGCACCATTTGTCGCAGGACGTCGGCATTTTTTCAAATACCGAGACTTGGGGCTGACTGATGCTACTGGAGGATTGGCGCGTGCTCAGGTTACTTGTGCGACGGATGTGATGGAGGAGACTGGTTGGCACTATCACATCTGCGATGTGCATTTTGTCTATGCGCTGCGCGGATGGATCGATCTACAGTTCGAAGACGGGCGTACCATCCGGGTGAACACAGGTGAGTCACTGTTCATTCCACCAGGGCTCAAGCACAACGAGACAGCGATTTCGCCTGATTTGGAGCTTTTTGAAATGTCTGTGCCGGCCAAGATGGGCACTGTAGCTTGCGACCCGCCGGCCCACCTGCCAAAGGGTGCTGCTGAAGGCGTCTAGGTATAAGGAGTTCAAAGCGGGGCGAAATAGGTAGGGACTGCCCCGCTTAGAAACTTTTAATTATGATTGCTAAATACCCGAGGTTTTTAGTATGGGTGCTAAGGGCTACCTTTTTGCGGAGCTCACCGTTCACGACCATGAAGTCTTTTACCATGAGTATATGGAGAAGGTGCGTCCGATCCTAGAAAGCTGGGAAGCCAACTTCCTCATATCGACTAACTCTCCTGAAGTCATCGAGGGCAAGCGTTTAGTGCCCAGGGTGATTCTACTTGAGTTTTCAACTTTGAAAAAGGCTCGAGACTTTTACTACTCAGAAGAATACCAATCCATCATTCAGCTCCGGTTTGACGCTTCAGTAGCACACCTTTACATCATGGAAGGATGTGCGGGCTAGGCCTGAGCAGAAAGGACAAATATCGGTACTGGAGGTAGGCTAGATTCGATCCTCGGGACTCGCCATGATCGAGCTTTGTCAGGTGTGATTTGTGCGATTCAAGTGTCCTTGCGGGCTGGTTCCTGAGGATCTACTAATAACTGCAGACGATATTGTTTTAAGGGTTACTCTCCCGGGGATAGCTGGAAGCCGAGATGAAATTGCTCTATTGGCTTCTAATGAGCAAGCTGTCGGCGGGTATAACTCTATGTAGGGTTGGAATTGTTTGGGTCGTTTATCGATGATCCATGCTCAAGCACAAAACAATAACAAGGTGCCTGTGATGTCTGTTTTTTCTCAAAAATCGTTGGTTTGTTCGGTAGTACTGTTAGTCGCGCCTTATGCTTCTGCCGCGTTCGTGGACGACTTCAAAGGCAATTTCGAGCTTCGAAATTTCTATTACAATCGCGATTTTCGCAATGATGGAGCTGTGCAGTCCAAGCGCGATGAGTGGGCACAAGGCTTTATTCTGAACCTGCAGTCTGGCTTCACAGAAGGGCCGGTGGGTTTCGGTATCGATGCCATGGGCTTGTTGGGGGTTAAGCTTGACTCTAGCCCTGACAGAACGGGGTCTGGGCTGCTTGCCTACGATTCCGGCAGGAATGTGGAAGACGAGTACGGAAAATTTGTGGCTACCGCTAAAGCGAGGGTAGGCAAGACTGAGTTGAGGGTAGGAGGGGTGAATCCTCTAATGCCTCTCCTCTGGAGCAATAATAGTCGCCTACTGCCTCAGGTTTTTCGCGGGGGGTCTTTGACCGTCAACGATATCGATAAATTGACGGTAACGGCTATCAGGGTAAACGCCGTGAAGCAGCGTAATTCCACCGATTTCGAATCCCTCACAGCTACTGGCTATGCTCCGGTTGAGGCTGATCACTATAACTACATGGCATTGGACTTCAAGCCAGCAAAGGACATGACATTCAGCTTGCACGCCGCCGAGCTTGAAGACCTCTACAAATCCTACTTCGCGGGGATTAAAGTTATCCAGCCGGTTTCGGAAGGCAATGTGATCGCGGATGTTCGCCTGTTCGATGCTAGCGAAACCGGCTCCAAAAAATTAGGTGAGGTGGACAACCGAACGCTGAGTAGCTATTTCGCCTACAGCATTAAAGGGCACACCATCGGTGGCGGTTACCAGAAGGCTTGGGGCGACACGCCATTTGCGTTTGTAAACGGCACAGATAGCTACCTATTCGGCGAATCGCTGGTCAGCACATTCACTGCCCCCAACGAGCGCGTCTGGTTCGCGAGGTATGACTTTGACTTCGCTGCTTTGGGTGTGCCTGGCTTGCTGTTTACCACCAGGTACATGAAAGGGGATGATGTTGATCCTACTCTGCTGACAAGCCGCCAAGCCGCTTCTCTGCGTCTAAACGGGGACGAGGGCAAAGAATGGGAGCGGGTCACTGACATCTCTTATGTCATCCAGAGTGGGCCTGCAAAGGGCGTTTCGTTCCAATGGCGTAACTCTACGAACCGATCGACCTATGCGGATAGCGCTAATGAAAATCGATTGATCATGCGTTACACCTTTAACTTCTAAAGTAACGAAAAGGGCTGGCTCTGCCGAGTCGGCCCTTCCTTCGGTGACCGCCTCACCACTGAAGCTGATAACAACGTCACTGGCAGCGGCGAATTTTTCAATGGCGCTAGCCAGAGTACCCGCCGAGATACTGTAAGCAACAGGCTCTGCCCAAACAGTGGCTTTGTTCAGCAGCGAGCCGGAGAGGTTAACTTCGAGCGCAGCTTGGTGGGTGCTGATGGTTGAGCAAGCCAAGCGAGCGGACATCCATTGACTCTCGTTCAATGTAATGCGCAGGCTCCCCTTAAAAAATGTATTTTTAATAGGATTTTTCGCATAATCCGCTAGAAGCAAGTGCTTCAGATGTTATCGAGCTGGCTGTGGAGTTATCGAATTCAGAATATGGTTACTGGAGCAGCAGCAGGAAAGTAGAGGGCTGGTGGCCCTAATTTTCATTGACGTTCCCCACCCTCGCTCTGCCCAGACCAATGGCGGCAGCGACCATGCTCACAAGGACCCGACCGCATGAAAGCTCCTTTGACCTTCTGCCTATTGGCAGCCATGACCGGTAACGCAATTGCCGCGCCCACCGCTTCGCGCCTCGATGAGGTCCTTCAGCGCGGTACGCTCAGGGTCTGTACGACTGGAGACTACAAGCCTTATTCGTCCCTGCGCGCGGATGGCAGCTATGAAGGTATCGACATTGCCATGGCTCAGTCTCTGGCCAAGAGCCTCGAGGTGAACATCCATTGGGTGCCCACTACTTGGAAAACCCTGATGCCGGACTTTCTGAGCCAACGCTGTGACATTGCGGTCGGCGGCATTTCAGTGTCACTGGAACGGCAGAGGAAGGCATTTTTCAGTGAGTCACTGGGCGTCGACGGCAAGATCCCGCTGGTACGCTGCGCCGATGTGCGGCTTTATCAGACGGTGGCGCAAATCAACCAGCCCCAGGTCAGGGTGATCGAACCCGCCGGCGGCACCAACGAGGCGTTCGCACGCGCGCATCTTGGCCAGGCGCGCATACGTCTGCACGATAACGTGACGATTTTTGACGAGCTGCTGTCTGGCAAGGCCGATGTAATGATTACCGACGCCAGCGAAGCGCGTTATCAGCAAAAGCTCAAACCCGGGCTGTGTGCGGTCAACCCGGAACGCGCCATGCAGTACAGCGAAAAGGCCTTCCTGCTGCCTCGTGATGATGTGGCCTGGAAGGCCTACGTCGATCAGTGGTTGCACCTGAGCGTAGCCAGCGGAAGCTACGACAGCATCACTGAGCCGTGGCTGGCGGCGCCCTGAGCTGTCACAACCGCCCGTTTCCAGGCGATTGTCATTGCGCCAGGCCCTGGCGCATCTGCCTGATCAGCTTGCGGCCGCGAGCTTGGCGCTGGTCTGGCGACGGCGATAGGCACTGTCGCGGCTCGCCAGCCACCAGTACAGCGGCGAAGTGATCAGCAGGCCCACCAGCCAGGACAGGTCGGCACCGTTGATGTGCTCGGAGATCGGCCCCACGTACAGCGGCGTGTTCATGAACGGAATCTGCACCACGATACCCACTGCATAGGCGGTCAGCGCCTGCGGGTTGTAGCGCCCGTAGATACCGCCATCGACCTTGAAGATCGACTGGATGTCGTAGTCGCCCTTGTGAATCACGTAGAAGTCGATCAGGTTGATCGCGGTCCACGGCACCAGCACCACCAGCAACACCAGCACCATGTCGACGAAGTGGCCGATGAAGTCCGCCGAGGCGAACACCGCCACCACGCAGCAGGCCGCCAGCACGATCAGCGACAGTACCGCACGGCTCTTGGCTGTGGGGATCCAGCGGTAGGCGAAGGTCTGGATCAGGGTGATGATCGACAGCACTGCGCCATAGAGGTTGAGGGCGTTGTGGCTGATCACGCTGAGCAGGAAAAGCACCAGCATGATCGGGCCGAGGGTGCCGGTGGCGAGTTTGACCGCGTCCATGGTGTCCATGCCGGCGGGGATCGCCAGCACCGCCACGGCGCCAAAGATGAACGACAGGCTCGAGCCCAGTGCCGACCCAAGGTAGGTGGTCCAGAAGGTCGATGAGACCTTCACGTCAGCCGGCAGGTAACGCGAATAGTCCGACACGTAGGGAGCAAAGGCGATCTGCCACAGCGCCGCCAGCGACACGGTGGCCAGCCAGCCGGCCAAGTTGAAGCCCCCGCGGGTGAGGAAATCGTCGCTCTGCACGTGGGTGAAGATGTAGCCGAAACCGATCACGATGCCGATGCCCAGTACCCAGGTGCCGATGCGGTTGAGCACGTGGATGAAGCGATAGCCGATGATGCCGATGATCCCCGAGCCCAGCGCGCCGATGACGATACCTACCGGTACCGGCACGCTGTCTACCACGCCATGCAGCGATTTGCCGGCCAGGACGATGTTGGAGGCGAAAAAGCCGATGTACATCACGCCGGCGATCACCACCACGAGGAGTGCCCCGAGCGAGCCGAACTGGGCGCGGCTCTGGATCATCTGCGGGATGCCCATTTGCGGGCCCTGGGCCGAGTGCAGCGCCATCAGCACTCCGCCGACCAGGTGGCCAACCAGAATGGCGACGATGCCCCACAGCAGGTTCAGGTGAAACAGCTGCACGCCGAGCGCGCCGGTGACGATGGGCAGCGGCGCGATGTTGCCGCCGAACCACAGCGTGAACAGATCCCTTACCTTTCCATGGCGGTCTTGCGGGGGCACGTAGCCGATCGTGTGTTTTTCTATGAGGGGTGCCGAATTGGCTGCACTGGTCATGACTGACTCCAAGGCAAGGTTGGGCATCGGGTGCTGCCCGGGTGCGTGCCGGCGAAGGGCGACGCGTTCTTGTTGGAGCGATGATGCGGGGTGCGGGGGGAAGGAGAAATTAGTAAATATGTGCCCATAAACCTTAAAAAACCTAAGGCTGACAAAAGGTTAAGGGGCCAGTGGTTGCAAGGAGCGGGCCACCGGGCTGGGAGGCCCGGGTTTGGCAGGTTTGGGCTGGTACGGGTTCAAACGGGTGTGTGGTGTTGGTGCGAGCTGCCCGATTGAAGTGCATGCAGTTACATCGGCAGCATCCGGTCCTGAATCACCTCTTTCATCACCAGGGTCGAGCTCAAGCGCTTGACGTTGGGAATGCTGGTCAGCTGTTCGTCATACAGTTTCTGAAACGCCGGCAGGTCTTTTGCCACGACATGCAGCAGGTAATCCGGGTCGCCGAAAAGCCGCTGCGCCTCGACGATCTGCGGTATTTCGCCCAGTGCCGCCTCGAAATCCGCGACCGGCTGGCGGGTGACTTCGCGCAACGTGACGAACACCAGCGCGGCGAAGTTCAGCCCCAGGGCGCTTGGTGCCAGGCGAGCGTGGTAACCGAGGATGGCTCCCGATTCTTCCAGTGCCTTTAGCCGCCGATGGCAAGGCGACAGGCTCAGCCCCACGCGATCAGCCAGTTCGGTAACCGACAAACGACCATCTTTTTGCAGTTCGGCAAGTATCTTGCGGTCTGTCCTGTCCACGGAGAAGAATCTTCCATCAATAAGGCTTGAAAGGGAAATATACGAAAGATAATTCCTTGATGGAATCCGTACGCTTTCCTCACTCCAAATCCACTGAAGGAAGATTCAAGTGGCAATCAGTGTGCTGACGGCGTTCTGGGCCGTGTCATTGCTGTTCGTGATCACCCCCGGTGCAGACTGGGCTTACGCCATCTCGGCCGGCATGCGCGGGCGCTGGGTGATGCCTGCGGTGGCCGGCATGCTGTCCGGGCATTTTCTGGCAACCCTGATCGTTGCAGCTGGCGTGGGTAGCCTGGTTGCCGGGCATCCGCTGGCCTTATTGTTGCTGACCTTGGCTGGCTGCACCTATCTGCTCTGGCTGGGCGGCAACCTGTTACTGAGCCCGGCGGTACCGCAAGGAGGGCAGGGTGATGCAGGCGATAGCGGCTCGCGCTGGGCGCTCAAGGGTTTCTGCGTGAGCGGGCTCAACCCCAAGGTGTTCCTGCTTTTCCTGGCCTTGCTGCCGCAATTCACCGACCCACAGTCGAGCTGGCCGGTGCCTGTGCAGATCCTGCTGCTCGGCCTGGTCCACCTGTGTAGTTCGCTGGTGATCTATCTGCTGGTCGGCTATGGCGCCAAAGCCGTCCTGAGTACCCGGCCGGAGGCGGCGAAGTGGGTCGGGCGGTTATCGGGAACGGCGATGATCCTGGTGGCGCTGGGGTTGATGATCGGGCAACTCGGCTGATGCTGCGCATGCTCGCCTGAGCGGGGGAGTAATTAACGGCCAATCCCTGGGAACGAACTGTTTATTGCACATCTCTTATCATCAGATGGATGGCAATATGCCCGGGACTTCCCAGACATGAAACCGCTTCAACGACACGAAACCCCCAATCCGCTACCACACTTCCTGCTCAATGGCGGTGCCATCGGCACACTGCTGCAGACGATGGACTGGAGCGACTCGCCGCTCGGCCCGCCTGAAGCATGGTCGCCCCACTTGCAGGCGGTGATGGCCACATTACTGCCGGCCCAGGCGCAGTTCGTGCTGTTCTGGGGTGAGGCCTTTGCTGCGCTTTACAATGACGCCTATGCGCCGACCATTGGCAGCAAGCATCCCCACGCACTGGGGCGTCCAGGCAAGGAGTACTGGCGCGAACTGTGGCATGACCTCGAGCCGTTGCTGCGCGGTGTGCGTGAGACTGGCCAGACCTTCGCGGCTAAGGATCGCCCCTTTTATATAGAACGCCACGGATTGGGCGAGACGGTGTACTTCGATGTGTCTTATTCCGCGGTGCGTGAGGCCGATGGTACTGTCGGCGGCGTGTTGTGCCTGGTCACCGAGACCACCGAGCGGGTGCGCCTCCAGCAGAACCAGGCGTTCTTGCTGGAGTTGGGCCGCACGTTGCCCGGGCTGGGCGAAGCAGACCGCATCGAAGCCTATGTGGTGAGCCGCCTGGCCGAGCACCTGGGGGCGGCGCAAGTCTGTTTTGGCGAAGATCAGGGCGATGGCGCAGGTTTCAAGGTCGCGCACGATTGGGCTGAGGGCGTGCCATCGCTCGTCGGCCAACACCACTATGCGACTTACGGCGCATCGCTGCATGAGCAGTTGGCGGCAGGGCAGGTGGTGCAGCAAGCGCATGACAGCGCAACGTCACCCCTGAGCGGCCTATGTTCCACGCTGCATGTACCGGTGCTGCGTGGCGGTCGCCTGGAGGCCATGCTTGGCGTGCACTTTCATAGCCCGCGCCAGTGCCTTGAAGAGGAATGCCAGTTGGTGGCGGAAACCGCCAAGCAAGGCTGGGCGGCCATTACCCATGCCCGCGCAGAACGCGCCCTGCACCTGCTCAACGACAGCCTGGAGGAGCGCGTCACGGCGGCACTCGCCCAGCGTGAGGCTGCGATGCTGCAGTTGCACGAAGCGCACAAGCTGGAAATGATCGGGCAGTTGACTGGCGGCATCGCCCATGACTTGAACAACATGCTCACGCCTATCATCGCCTCTTTCGAGCTGCTGCGCCGGCAGCCGCACTCCGAACGTGCCCCGCGCCTGATCGACGGGGGGCTGCAGGCTGCCGAGCGTGCGCGCAATCTGGTCGGGCGGTTGCTCAGCTTTGCCCGCCGACAAACGCTCAAGCCACAGGCCGTGTCGTTGGCCGCTCTGGTAGAGGACATGCACGAGCTGCTGGCCCGATCACTGGGGCCGACAGTTGCCGTGCAGGTACAGATTGACCCAGCCCTGCCTGCAGTCCTCGTAGACCCCCATCAACTGGAACTGGCGCTGCTCAACCTTGCGGTCAACGCCCGCGACGCCATGGGCGACGGTGGCACCTTGAGGATCTGCGCAGGGCTTGAGGCCGACGGGCCCCCAAGGCCTGCGGGCCTCACTGAAGGGACGCTGGTGTGGCTGCAGGTTCGCGACAGTGGCAGTGGCATGGACGAAGATCAGTTGCGCCGCTGCGTCGAACCGTTCTATTCCACCAAAGGCGTGGGAAAGGGCACTGGTCTTGGCCTGCCGATGGTCCAGGGGCTGGCCGTACAGTCTGGTGGCGGCTTCCAGATACGCTCGCAGCAAGGGGAGGGTACCGTTGCCACGTTATGGCTGCCGAGCAGCGATGTGGCTGCGGTGTGTCGTGACAGTGAAATGGCCGAGGTGCCGCTTGCCGACGGTGCACTTCGGGTGCTGCTGGTGGACGACGAGGAGATCGTGCGCCATGCCACAGCGCTGCAGTTGCGTGAACTGGGTTATCAGGTGACCGAAGCCGCCAGTGCCGCTGCAGCGTTGCAGCTGGTGGAGAAGGGCTGGTGGCCGGATGTTCTGGTGACCGATCATGTCATGGCTGATATGACCGGGGTGCGGTTCGCTCAACGGATGCGCGAGCGTCAGGCTGACCTGCCAGTGCTGATCATTACCGGCTACGCCAACCTGACACCGCGCGAACTCAAGGGCTTCGAGGTGTTGCGCAAGCCGTACCGGCGCGCAGAACTGGCGCAGAGTGTGGCGCGCTTGCTTACCGGCAAGCCTTGACAGCCATCAGGGCCCCAGCACCTTCCCAAGCAGCAGGCATACCTGCTCTGCCGAATAGGGCTTTGCCAGGAATGTGAACCCCTCATGGCCGCCTTCGGCAATCGCGTCGCTGTAGCCGGAGGTGAGGATCACAGGCAATTGCGGGCGCTGGCGGCGTAGCTCGCGGGCCAGGGCCAAGCCGCCCATGCCGGGCATCATCACATCGGAAAATACCGCATCGAAATCTTCCGCCGCGCCGTCCAATTCCCTCAAGGCCTCTTCCGCAGAGTTCACCCAGCTGATCCGGTAGCCGTGGTCTTCGAGGATCTGTGCGGTGAAAGTGCCCAGGTCCGGGTCGTCCTCCACCACCAATATTCTTCGCCGCGCGCCACTCACCAGCGGTTGGCTGGCCTCTGCGGCCGCATTGGCCTGCTCGGCAGGCTGTTCCACTTGTGGTAGGTACAGCGTAAAGGTGGTCCCTTGGCCCTGGATGCTGGCTACCTCTACATCGCCCCCTGATTGCTTGGCGAAGCCGAACACCTGCGACAGTCCAAGCCCTGTGCCTTCGCCGGGCGCCTTGGTGGTGAAGAACGGGTCGAAGATACGGTCGAGCAACTCGGCGGCGATGCCGACACCGCTGTCCACCACCGAGATGGCGGCAAACGGCCCTGGGTGCTCTTGATGATCGCGCAGGCCAGACATGCTTTGGTTGGGCAGCAGGCGCAGGTGCAAGGTGCCTTCGCCAGCCATGGCATCACGGCCGTTGAGCATCAGGTTGATCACTGCGGTTTCCAGTTGGCTGAGGTCGGCGCGGATGTGGCATGGCGTCGATGGCAACTCCAGTTTTACCTGGACCCGCGCGCCCGTAGCGGCATCAAGCATGTCGGCCATGGCCTGCAGGCGCGATCCGGCTTCGAGTACTTGGGGGCTCAATGCCTGACGACGGGCGAAGGCCAGCAGCTGGCCGGTCAGCTTGGCGCCGCGGTCGACCGTGTCGGTCATGGTCTTGAGATAGCGTTCGCGACGGCTTTCGTCGAGGTTCGGCCGCTGCAGGAAGTGCAGTGACGAGCGAATGATCGTCAGCAGATTGTTGAAGTCATGGGCCACGCCACCGGTCAGTTGGCCGATGGCTTCGAGCTTCTGTGCCTGTCGCAGTACCGCTTCGGTATGCAACAGCTGAGCGGTGCGTTCTTCGACCCGGTGTTCCAGGCTGGCGTTGAGCGATTCCAGTGCGGCCAGCGCCTCGCGCACTTCGGCATGGGCCTGGACCCGCTGAATATGCGCCCAGCAACGTTCCGTCACTTCTCCGATCAGCGCCTGCTCGTAAGGCGACCACCGCCGTGGCGCCTTGTCGTGGATGGCCATCAGCGCGGTGAGTCTGCCTGCCTTGATCAATGGCATGCAGATGGTTGCGGTAATGCCAATGGCCTGAAAGGTGGCGGCTTCCTCACTGGGCAGTTCGCTCAGGTTGTCGGTTATAACCAGCGGCAGGCCATTGCGCAGCCGGCTGACCGCCAGGCGGCCAAAGTCGCCCAGGCGGTAGTGGCCCACCAACCGTGGCGAGCCGGGTGCTACAGAGTCGCCGCAGATGGTGAAGCCATCTTGGTCTGCATCCATCACGGCGTACGCACAGCTGGACAGCTGCAGGTGCTCCACCAGCATGCCGGTGGTGATGGTCATTACCCGGTCCGAGTCGGTGGCATTGGCCACCGCCCGGCCCAGGTCGTCCAGAAACGCCAGCCGCTGGTTGGTGACCACGCTGGCGGTCGTTTCGGTGACTGTGTCGAGCATGCCCACCACTTCGCCGTTCTGGTCGCGGATAGGGCTGTAGCAAAAGGTGAAGTAAGCGCACTCCGGGCCACCGTTGCGGTCGATGGTCAGCGGGAAGTCCTCGATATAGACGGCTTCACCGCCCAAGGCGCGTTCGGCCATGGCCTCGATGTCGGCCCAGGCTTCCTGCCATACTTCGCGAAACGGCTTGCCCAACGCTTGCGGTTTTTTGCCAAGAATTGGCAGAAATGCGTCGTTGTGCAGGGTGAGCAGGTCTTGCCCCCAGAGAATTGCCTGAGGAAAGCGCGAGGCCAGGCACAGGGCCACGGTGGTCTTGAGTACGTCAGGCCAGGTCTCGATCGGGCCCAGGGAGGTGGTGCTCCAGTCGTGATTGCGAATGCGTTCGGCCATCAGCCCGCCGCCGTCCAGCCATTTAGCCATGTGTGCTCTGCCCATCCTTCTGCCGGGGATGATAAGGGTGCACCGAGAATAGCGGATTGGCGAGGGCTTTATGCAGCCTGCACCGGTGATGAGGCCGCAGCAGGCTCAACGAATGAAGTGCACCTTGCCGGTGTCGTCATTGCCCATGTAGATCCCGTACACCCCAGCCTGCCGCTCGAGGATGTAACGCTCGAGAATCTGCCGTATCGCCGGGTAGTAGATCTCTTCCCAAGGGATCTGGTCGGGTTCGAAGAACGTGTAGGTCAGCGTCTCGGGCCCGTACTGCCCGGTTTCCTCGGTAGCGATGGCGCGAAAGATGATGTACACCTCGCTGATTTTCGGCACGCTGAAGATCGAGTAGGGCGAGACGATTTCGGCACGCACACCGCTTTCCTCCCACACCTCACGCAGCGCTGCCTGCTCGGTGGTTTCGCCGGCCTCCATGAACCCGGCCGGCAATGTCCAGGTGCCTGGGCGGGGCGGGATCGCCCGCTGGCACAGCAGGTACTTGCCATCGCGCTCGATGATGCAGCCGGCGATGATCTTCGGGTTGATGTAGTGGACATAGCCGCACCCGGTACAGTGCAGGCGCTCGTGGGTGTCGCCGTCGGGAACGCCCCGGGCCAGTTCTGTGGTGCAGTGCGGGCAGTAGCGCGGGGCGTTGGGCATGGTCAGCGGCCTATGCGGGGTTCTATACGGGGTTCCTTGAGGGCCAAAGGCTCGACCATGTCGCGCACCTTGGTGTTGTCGTCCTGCTTCTGGCGCAGGTAGTCCAGCGCCACCTTGGCGGCGGCCCGCACATGATCGACCGAGGCCTGGTGGGCGACCAGCGGGTCGCCACTCTTGATGGCGTCGACGATTTTTTCCATTTCAAGGTTGCTGGCGCCACGGCGGTTTTGCTGCGACACCGAGGTGGCGCGCAGGTAGCTGATGCGGGCCTGCAGCTGGCGCAGCTGTTGCGCTGCGACCTGGTTGCCGGAGCCTTCGAGCAGCACTTCGTAAAAGCCTTGCACCGAGTCCAGCACCTGTTGCAACTCGCCTTCCTCGAGAGCCTCGCGGTTGACCTCCAGCGCCCGCTCCAGGGCCCGGATGTCCTTGGCTTTGGCATTGAGGGTGAACAACTGCACGATCAGGCCTTCGAGTACACAGCGCAGCTCGTAGATATCGCGGGCGTCTTCCAGGGTGATGATGGCCACGCGTGGGCCCTTGGCATCGGCGAATTCCACCAGGCCTTCGGACTCCAGGTGGCGCAGGGCTTCACGCACCGAGGTACGGCTGACGCCGAGGCGGTCGCAGAGGTCGCGCTCGACCAGGCGATCGCCCGGGAGCAGGTGGAAATTCATGATCGCGCCGCGCAGTTTGTCGAGCACGATTTCACGCAGTGTTACGGGGTTGCGGTTGACCTTGAAGCTGTCGTCGAGTGGCTGGCGTTTCATCAGGTGCGCTCTTTATGAGGCTGTTTCGCCAACATCGCGGAACACCCCGAACCGAGGTGCTCCCTGCAGTGGTTCGAACAGCCCGTTGTTAACGGGTTGACTCCGCATCGGCTTCGGCGAACGCCTCGCGGGCCAGGCGGAAACTGTCCACCGCCGCGGGCACGCCGCAATAAATGCCGACCTGGAGCAGGATCTCGCGAATCTGTTCACGGCTCAGGCCATTACGCAAGGCGCCGCGAATATGCAGCTTGAGCTCGTGGGGCCGGTTGAGCGCGGAAATCATGGCCAAGTTTATCATGCTGCGCTCTTTGAGCGACAAGCCATCGCGGCCCCAGACATGGCCCCAGCAGTACTCGGTAACCAGCTCCTGCAAAGGCTTGGTGAAGTCGTCGGCGTTCTGGATCGAGCGGTTGACGTAGTCCTCGCCCAGCACCTGCGTACGGATCTGCAGGCCTTTTTCGTACTTTTCGTTGCTCATTGCCTAGCTCCGAATCAAAAGAGGGGCCGCAACCAAGGGTGAGAGGGTCGCGCGGCCCCTGAAAAAGAAGTATCGGGGCCGCTTTGCGGCCCAATCGCCGGCAAGCCGGCTCCCACAGGTACAGCACAGGCTTTCATCACAGTGGAGATCCTGTGGGAGCGGGCTTGCCGGCGATCGGGCTGCGCAGCAGCCCCAAGGGCATCAGCCCAGCGGCGGCAGGGCGCCCAGTTTGCCTCTGTGATAGACCATCGGGGTCACCGGGTCAGCGGGCAGCACCAGGTTTTTCACCGCGCCGACGATGATCGCGTGATCACCGCCGTCGTATTCGCGCCACAACTCGCACTCGATGATCGCCGTGGCCTTGGCCAGCAGCGGGTTGCCCAGCTCGCTCAGGTGCCACTCGATGCCCTTGGCCTTGTCCTTGCCTTTGCCAGCGAAGGCATAGGCCTCGGCGGTCTGCTCGGCGGACAGCAGGTGGATCGCGAACTGCTTGCTGTCCCGCAGGATCGGGTAAGTATCAGAGGCGTAGTTGGGGCAGAACAACACCAGCGCCGGGTCTATCGACAGCGCACTGAACGCGCTGGCGGTGATGCCGACAATGGCGCCGTCGGCGTCCAGGGTGGTGACCACCGTGACCCCGGACGGGAAGGAGCCCATCACGTCTTTGTAGATGCCTGGTTCGATCATCGTGTATTACCTCTTAGCGCATCACAAACGGGTCGGGCATCGGCGCGGTGGACAGGTTGATCCACACGGTCTTCAGCTCGGTATAGGCCAGCACCGAATCGATGCCGCTTTCACGGCCGTAGCCGCTGTTCTTGAAGCCGCCGATCGGTGCCATGGCCGACACTGCGCGGTATGTGTTGACCCAGATGATCCCCGAACGCACGTCACGGGCCAGGCGGTGGGCACGGCCCAGGTCGCGGGTCCAGATGCCGGCAGCGAGGCCGAACTGCGAGTCGTTGGCAATGGCCAGGGCCTGTTCCTCGGTCTTGAAGCGGATGACCGCAGCGACCGGGCCGAACACTTCTTCCTGCATGATGGTCATCGAGTTGCTGTCGCACTCGAACAGCGTCGGCTCGTAGTACCAGCCTTCGCCCTCGACTTCGGCACGCTTGCCACCCATGTGCAACTTGGCGCCTTCAGCCTTGGCCGCAGCAACCAGGCCTTCGACCACGGCCAACTGCTGGGCGGTGGCCATCGGGCCCATTTCGCTGGCTTCGTCCTGGGGGTTGCCGATGCGGATGCGCTTGGCCCGCTCGATCAGGCGGGCAACGAACGCGTCGAAGATCTCGTCCTGTACCAGCAAACGTGAACCTGCCACGCAGCTTTGCCCGGAGGCGGCATAGATGCCGGCCACAGCGCCGTTGATGGCACTGTCCAGGTCGGCGTCGGCGAAAATGATGTTCGGCGACTTGCCGCCCAGCTCCAGCGACAGTTTGGCGAAGTTTTCGGCACTGCTGCGCACCACGTGGCGAGCGGTGGCGGCGCCGCCGGTGAAGGCGATCTTGCGCACCAGCGGGTGGCGGGTCAGCGCAGCGCCGGTGCTGGGGCCGTAGCCGGTGACCACGTTGACCACGCCCGGCGGGAAGCCAGCTTCCAGGGCCAGGCGGGCCAGCTCGAGGATGGTCGCCGAGGCATGCTCGGAAGGCTTGAGCACGATGGTGTTGCCGGCGGCCAGGGCTGGCGCCAGCTTGATCGCGGTGAGGTACAGCGGGCTGTTCCACGGGATGATCCCGGCCACCACGCCGATTGGTTCGTGCACGGTGTAGGCGAACAGGTCCGGCTTGTCCAGCGGCAGGGTGCCGCCTTCGAGTTTGTCGGCCAGGCCCGCGGTGTAATGGAAGAACTCCGGCAGGTAACCGACCTGGCCACGGGTTTCGCGGATCAGCTTACCGTTGTCACGGCTTTCCAGCTGAGCCAAATGTTCTTTGTTCTCGGCAATCAGGTCACCCAGCTTGCGCAGCAGTTTGCCCCGCGCAGTGGCGGTGATGCTGCGCCAGGCTTTGCTGTCGAACGCACGCTGGGCGGCCTGGACGGCCAGCTCCACATCGGCTTCATCAGCGTCGGGCAGTTGCGCCCAGGCCTGGGCGGTGGCCGGGTTGAGGCTGTCGAAGGTCTTGCCGCTCTGGGCATCGAGCCATTGGCCGTCGATGCACATCTGGAAACGAACGAGGGTCATGCAACAATCCCCTTGGCGGATTCGGTGAGGGTGCGGGCTTGGCTGAGGAAATCCAGAAGCATCTTGTTGACTTCACGGGGTGCCTCCACCGGCATCATATGCCGTTGCTCGGCGAGGACCACACTTTGCGCGCCAGGAATGCTGGCAGCGAGCTGGCGGGTCATGGCCGGGGTGGAGCCCGAGTCGAGTTCGCCGGTGGCGATCAGTGTCGGCACCTGAATGCTGCCCAGGTCACCAGCGCGGTACATGTCCTGGGTGGCGAACAGCGAGTAAGTGGTGTGGTAACCCTGCGGGTCGTTGCTCGCCAGCACCTGGCGAATCGCGGCGACCTGCGCCGGGTTGGCTGCCTTGTATTCCCGGCTGAACCAGCGGTCGAGCGCGGCGTCGACGTTGGCGTCGGGGCCTTGCTGGGCAGCCTGGGCCGCGCGTGCGATGACGCCGGCGCTCTGTTCCGGGCTGCGGTTGAACACGCTGTTGAGTACCACCAGCGCAGACAAACGCTGCGGGTAGTTCAGGGCAAAGGCGCGTGCGACCAGGCCACCCATGGAGAAGCCGATCACGGTCGCCTGGGCGATCTGCAGGTGGTCGAGCAGTTCTGCCAGCTGGGCGGCGTAGCCTTCCAGGCCGGTGTCGGCGGCAGGCAGTGCGCTCTGGCCATGGCCGAGCATGTCGTAGGCAATGACGCGGTAGTCGTTGGCAAGGCCCACGAACTGCCCGCCCCACATTTCCTTGTTCAGGCCCACGCCGTGGATCAGCACCACGGGTTGGCCCTGGCCTTGGGCCAGGTAACTGGTCCCGGCCGGTGTACGTTCAGCGACAGGCTGAATCATGGAGGGCGCTCCTTGAAGGTCGGGCGCGGCGGGTAAGCACGCCACGCCCCGGCCCGTCTTGGTTGTTGTTATTGAGCGTTGGCTTTTTCGGCAGCCAGTTCTTCCAGGTCGATATAACGGTTGCCGATGCGCGGGTGCAGGCGGCCGCCGTCGGCAGCGCCCAGTACCACGACGATTTCGTCGGCACGCGGGGCGTCTTCGATCTGCATTTCCAGGGTGATGTAGTGCGAGCGCAGGCCTTCGTCGTCCTTCTGCATCATCGGGATCTGGATCGAGGTGCCCGGGCCGCCGCGCTTGTTGGTGAAGCTCAGGTAGCTCTTGGCTTGTACGGCTTCGCGGTAATGGTTGCCGAAGCGCAGGGTGTGGATCACCGCCGAAGCGTGCTCGATCTCGCCATCGGCGCCGACCACGGCAGCTTTACCGTAGGCTTCGATCTTGTCGGCGCCACCGCTGGCAGCTGTCAGGCGCTCGACCATCAGCGCACCCAGCTCGGAGCAGTTGGCGCGGATTTCCGGCTTGAGGTCTTCAACGAAGCCGCGGCCGGCCCATGGGTTCTTGATCACCACGGCCAGGCCGACCATGGTCACCGGCTTGTCGGTGGCCTTGCCGCCTTCGATGCGGGTCTCTTCGGAGTAGGTGACGATCTTGCGGATTTCGAAACTCATGAGGGGCTCCTGGTGAGGGTTATCAGCTCTTGTTGTCTGATGGTATACCATAATATTTGTTGTGCAAGAGGCCGCTGGAAATTTCTCTGATGAGGAGACGAAAGGCGGCGTGAGCAGGCCTCGAGCCACAAGCGGCAAGCTCCAAGCCACAAGCACGCGGACGAGCACGTACGCCCTTGCTTGCAGCTTGCAGCTAAAAAAACGCCCGCTCGCGAGGGCCATGACGGCCCCCGGGAGCGGGCTGATCCCGCAACGCTTTCAGGCAATGGGAATTCAGGCGAACGCCGGCACCACTTCCTTGATGAACAGCTCGAGCGACTTCTTCTTCTCGGCGTGGGGCAGGCTGTTGTCGCACCAGAAGCTGAACTCGTCGACGCCCAGTTCCTGGTAGTACTTGATGCGCGCGATGATTTCTTCCGGGGTGCCGATCATGGTGTTCTTACGGATGTTCTCCAGCGCGAAGGCCGGCACCTCGGCGAACTTCGATTCGGGGCTTGGCTCCAGGAAGCCGTTGACCGGGACCGTCTTGTTGCCGAACCAGGCATCGAAGGTGCGGTAGAACCGCGAAATGGCCTGGGCGCCGACTTTCCAGCCATCGGGCTCCGACGGGTTGTGCACGTGGGTGTGGCGCAGCACCATCAGTTGCGGGCGCGGCACCTCGGGGTTGTTGTCCAGCGCAGCCTGGAACTTGTTTTTCAGGTCCAGTACTTCTTCATCACCCTTCATCAACGGGGTGACCATCACGTTGCAACCGTTTTTCACCGCAAAGTTGTGTGAGTCCGGGTCGCGCGCAGCGATCCACATCGGCGGCATGCCCTGCTGCACCGGCTTGGGCACACTGGTGGAGGTGGGGAAATTGTAGACTTCGCCTTCATGGGCGTAGTCGCCTTCCCACAGCTTGCGTACCGCTGGGACCATTTCGCGCAGGGCCTTGCCGCCGTCGGTGGCTGGCATGCCATTGGCCATGCGGTCGAACTCGAACTGGTAGGCGCCACGGGCCAGGCCCACTTCCATGCGGCCGTTGCTGATCACGTCGAGCAGGGCGCACTCGCCGGCCACGCGGATCGGGTTCCAGAACGGTGCAATGATGGTGCCGGCGCCCAGACGGATCTTTTCGGTGCGGGCGGCCAGGTAGGCCAGCAGCGGCATCGGGCTTGGCGAAATGGTGTATTCCATGGCGTGGTGTTCGCCGATCCACACGGTGCTGAAACCGCCGTTTTCGGCCATCAGGGTCAGTTCGGTGAGGTCTTCGAACAGCTGGCGGTGGCTGACCTGTTCATCCCAACGTTCCATGTGTACGAACAACGAAAATTTCATGGGGCATTCCTCGCAGCTTGAAAGTCTCGCCTGGCGTGCCAGGCGTCAGTAATAACGTTAGGCGTCTCAGGCGAAGGCGGGCAGGCTGGCCATTTTGCCGCGGCAGTAGACCATCGGCCGTGGGGCCTGCTCGGGAACGATCAGGTTGTGCACCTTGCCGACCATTATCGCGTGGTCGCCACCTTCATATTCACGCCACAACTCGCATTCGATCACCGCAGTGGCCCCCGCCAGCACCGGGTTGCCCAGTTCACTCAGGGTCCACTCGATGCCGGCGGCCTTGTCCTTGCCCTTTTTGGCGAAGGCGTAGGCTTCAGCCTGCTGTTCACCGGAGAGCAGGTGAATGGCAAAGCGCTTGTTCTTGATCAGCACAGGGTAGGAATCGGAACTGTAGTTGGGGCAGAACAGCACCAGCGGCGGGTCCATCGACAGGGAAGAAAAGGCGCTGGCGGTAAGGCCGACGATCGAGCCGTCGTCGTCCAGGGTGGTGATGACGGTGACGCCTGAGGGGAAGGAGCCCAAGACGTTCTTGTAAACGGTTGCGTCGATCATGGCGTGTACCTCGAAGGGGGTAGCGGTGGGCCGCTTTTTATCGTTGATGTGTCTGATGGTATACCGTAATACTCGTTTTGCAAGCGGAATTTTTAGTGCTGTAAAAAACATGATGAATGGCTCAAGGCCGCATGAAATGGGGCTTTGCTGAAATAATCAGGGCGTGGCCTCGGCTGCTGAACCGGATCAGTAAGGGTTTTTAAAACCGAATCAGTGTTGTCAAAAGCTTGGAATACCATAATATGGTCCGCAGCTGAGAGGCCGCCTAGACGCGGTTTCCTTACAAAGATAAAAACGACCTTTCGAGCTGAAAACCATGTCCCAACCGTCATCGCAACACCAGTTTGTCGAGAATCACACGGTCGATTACGTTCCACCTGCCGAGCGCCATGGGAAGGCGCGCGACCTGTTCACCCTCTGGTTCAGTACCAACATCGCGCCACTGCCTATCGTCACCGGCGCCATGGTGGTCCAGGTATTTAACCTGAACCTGCTGTGGGGCCTGATCGCCATCGTGCTGGGCCATCTGATCGGGGGCGTGGTCATCGCCCTGGCCTCTGCACAGGGACCGCAACTGGGCATCCCACAGATGGTGCAGAGCCGCGGCCAGTTCGGCCGGTACGGTGCCCTGCTGATCGTGTTCTTCACGGCGTTGATCTATGTTGGTTTCTTCATTTCCAACATCGTGCTGGCAGGCAAGTCGATCCACGGCATTGCCCCAAGCGTGCCGATGCCCACGGCGATCGTCATCGGGGCCCTGAGCGCGACGGCGATCGGTGTTATCGGCTACCGCTTCATTCATAGCCTGAACCGCATTGGCACCTGGGTGATGGGGTCGGCATTGCTGGCCGGTTTCATCATGATGTTTACCCAGGAACTGCCCGCCGACTTCTTCAGCCGAGGCGCGTTCAACCTGTCCGGCTTCATTGCCACCGTATCGCTGGGCACCATCTGGCAGATCAGCTTCTCCCCGTACACCTCCGACTACTCGCGCTACCTGCCCAAGGAAGTCGGTATTGCCAAGCCGTTCTGGGCCACGTACTTCGGCGCCACCCTGGGCACCATCCTGTGCTTCAGCTTTGGTGCGGTGGCGGTGCTGTGCGTGCCCCAAGGCACCGACGCGATGGATGCGGTCAAGCAGGCCACCGGCTGGCTGGGCCCGATCCTGATGGTGCTGTTCCTGCTCAACATCATCAGCCACAACGCCCTCAATCTCTACGGCGCGGTGCTGTCGATCGTCACCGCCATCCAGACCTTCTTCGCCCAATGGACGCCCAGCATCAAGGTGCGGGTAATGCTGGCTGCAGTGATCCTGGTGGCGTGCGGGATGGTTGCGCTGAATGCCTCGGCGGACTTCATCGGCCACTTTATCGGGCTGATCCTGGCGCTGTTGCTGGTGCTGGTGCCGTGGGCTTCGATCAACCTGATCGACTTTTACCTGATCAAGAAGGGTGAATACGACATTGCTTCGATCTTCCGCGCTGACGGCGGAATTTACGGGCGCTTCAACCCCCACGCGATCATTGCCTATGCGTGCGGGATTCTGGTGCAGTTGCCGTTTGCCAACACGTCGCTTTATGTAGGGCCCTATTCGAACATTGTCGAGGGCGCGGACTTGTCCTGGCTGTTCGGCTT
This sequence comes from Pseudomonas sp. BNK-30, assembly GCF_047456185.1. Lineage (NCBI taxonomy): Bacteria > Pseudomonadati > Pseudomonadota > Gammaproteobacteria > Pseudomonadales > Pseudomonadaceae > Pseudomonas > Pseudomonas sp. BNK-30. The sequence goes on along the minus strand of NZ_CP179904.1, from coordinate 2,276,825 downwards.
GATCGTGACGGTGCCGTTGTATTACTGCCTGGCTACGCGGGGCAAGGCCGAGAAGGTTGTGCGGGCTGTCAGCGCCAAGGGGTAGGTGCCCCGGGGCTGCGTTGCAGCCCTTTCGCAACACAAAAGCTCAAACGTTTGCGTAGGAGCGGCCTTGTGTCGCGAAAGGGCCGCAACGCGGCCCCAGCAGTTTCAGCTCAGACTTTGAACTGCGCGACCATGCCGTTCAAATCAACCGCCAGGCGCGACAAATCCTGCGCCGCCGCACTGGTCTGGTTGGCGCCCGCCGAGGTCTGCATCGCCAGGTCGCGGATGTTGACCAGGTTGCGGTCCACCTCCCGCGCCACTTGTGCCTGTTCTTCCGAAGCACTGGCGATCACCAGGTTGCGCTGGTTGATCGAAGCGATCGCCTCGGCAATCACTTCCAGCGCCTGCCCGGCACCCTGTGCCACTTCCAGCGTACCGGTGGCACGCCCTTGGCTGCTGTGCATGGCCGTCACTGCCCGCTCGGTACCGTTCTGAATCCCCGCGATCATCTGTTCGATCTCTGCGGTGGACTGTTGGGTGCGGTGAGCAAGGGCGCGCACTTCATCGGCGACCACGGCAAAACCACGGCCCGCCTCACCGGCACGTGCGGCTTCGATGGCCGCGTTGAGGGCCAGCAGGTTGGTCTGGCCGGCAATCGCGCCAATCACATCGAGCACGCGGCTGATCTCGTTGGCATTGCTGGCCAACTGCTCGATTTCGGCAGAGGTGCCGGTAACGTCATCGACCAGGTGCTGGATCGAGGCCAGCGCCTGGTTGACCTGCTCGCGGCCATCGCGTGTGGTGCGGTCGGCGCCCTGGGACGCATCGGCGGTGCTCACCGCGTTGTTCGCCACTTCTTCTACGGCGGCGGTCATCTGGTTGACGGCCGTGGCCGCCTGGTCGATCTCCGCGCTCTGCTGGTGCAGGCCACGGCTGGTATCTTCGGTAACCGTGTGCAGCTCTTCCGAAGCCGAGGCCAGCTGGTCGGATGAGGCCGCAATTTTGCGAATGGTATCGCGCAGGCTTGCCTGCATGCGGCTCAGGGCACGCAGCAGCAAAGCCGGCTCATCGCGGCCGGTAACCGTGATGTCCTGGGTCAGGTCGCCGGTGGCGACACGTTCGGCCACGGCCACGGCATCTGCCAATGGCACGACGATGCTGCGGGTAAGCACGGTGGCAATGGCCACCAGGGCGATCATGATCACCAGCAGAGAGCCGATAATGGCTGCGAAGGCTTCGTCGGCCACGTCACTGCTGCGCTGCGAGGCTTGTTCGGCACCGTTGCTGTTGTAAGTGATCAAGGCCGACAGGGCTTTCATCATGGTGTCGGCGTACTGGGTGAGCGGGCCGCTGATCTGCTGCTTGGCCTCGGCCATGCGGCCGGCGGCAATGTCTTTGAGTACCTGTGACTGCAGGCCGAAGTACTGTCGATGGGCGGCGATCAATGTGTTGAACAGGGCACGGTCATCGGCGGCGATGATGGTGGCTTCATAGTCCTTCAGGCCGTTGTTGAGTTGTTCATTGATGCCTTTGAACAACTCGATGTTGCGCATGCGCTCGGTGGGGCTGTCATCCAGCGCGGCGCGCAGGGTGATGGCGCGGGCGCGGCCGAGGTTGGTACTGATGTCACCGAGGGCGACCACGGCGGGCATCCAGGTGACCCGGATTTCGTCCGTGGCCTTGTCCATCTGCCGGGTTTCATAGAGTGCGATAAGGCCCATGACCAGGACCAGGGCGCCCAACAGGGCAAATACGCTGGCAGCGCGAATGCCGATCTTCATATTCCGTAACTGCATGGAATGTTCCTTGACGGTGGTGCGCAATCAAGCAAATGGGCACACACCCGGTTCACCGGGGCGATGCCAAGCGCTCAATGTGCTGCAATATAGTTATGTGCCTCACCTCTGATTATTGTTTTTCAGAATAGTGCCATATTGCCATCATTGTTGACCAGACATTCAATGCAGCGTCATCTGCTGACAAATCCGTCATTTATTGACGGATCTGTCAGGAAGTTACGTCAAACGATCGGAATCAATGGGTCGGCGGCCGCCAGGGCCAAGGCACGGTCAGCGGCTGGCGGGTAGATCCATACGCTGTTGATCTGGCGCTTGAGGGCCTTGCCTTCCTGGCCCTGCAATTTAAGTTCGCGCTCCCAGCCTTCACTGAACGCCGCGCCCCAGCCGCCCAAGTCCAGGCAGGTGACGTACTTGGGTTGGCGATACACCACCGGCTGTTCGCCGAGCAGGTCGGCCATGGCATTGTTGCCTGCGTAGCGGCCCATGGGGATGGCGTGCTGGCAGGTCATCAGCGCATGGTTGCCCAGTTCGTCGACGGCTGCCCAGGCGGTGTCACCCGTGGCGTAGATGTGTGCCTGGCCAACCACCTTGAGGTGGTCGTCTACCTTCAGACGGCCGAAGGTGTCGCGCTCGCCCGCTACCTGGGTGGTCAGCGGGCTTGCCTTGACGCCCACGGTCCAGATTATGGTCTTGCTGGCGATATACTCGCCGTTGTCCAAGGTGACGCCACCGGCATCGACGGCAACCACCGAGGTGCCGGCCAACCACTCGACGCCCGCCTGTTCGCAAGCCGCGACAATCGACGGCGTGATGCCCTTACCCAGCGCGGCGCCAACCTGGGCACCTCGATCGACCACCAGCACGCGCACCGCAGCGTCACCGAGTACGGCACGCAGGCGGGCAGGCATTTCAGTAGCGGTCTCGATGCCCGTGAAACCACCGCCGCAAACCACCACGGTGTTGCGTGCCGGTGAGGCGGGCAGGGCGGCCAGGCCCGCCAGGTGCTGCTCGAGACGCACGGCCGACTCCATCTGGTCGACGTCAAAGGTGTGTTCGGCCACGCCTGCTATCGCCGGGCGTGCCACCTGGCTGCCGGCTGCCAGGATCAGGCGGTCATAGGCGATCTGCTGGGGCAGGCCGCTTGCGTCGGTGTAGCTCACGCTGCGCCCTTGGGCGTCGATGGTCTGCACATGGCCTGCGAGGAACTGCACACCCACGGCTTCGAACAGCTCACCCACTGGCGCCTTCATGCCATGCACGTCGGCTTCGTAGAAGCGTGGCCGGATACGCAGTTCAGGCTGGGGCGCCAGCACGCTGATGCTCAGGTCGTCGCGCCGGGCCTGGTCGAGCAGGCGGGCGGCGCTCAAAGCGCTCCATACACCGGCAAAGCCGGCACCGATGATCAAAACGTTAGATTTCATGAGGATGCTCCGTGGGTAAGGGGGGCTTCGACGGGTGTGTGTCTGTGCGAAACAACTACGACTGTATTGATCGTAGTTCTATCGTGCAACTCTTTTTTCCAGCCGAGCCTTGGCCGAGAAGTCGCCCTGAGCGCTGAAAGACTTATGAATAAAGGGTTGGATAGGTATTCTCAGGGAGCACGACTAGCGACCAATGGCATTTCATGGCTTTGCCATTGCACGCCGGTAAGCGTAATATTGGCGACAAGTTTGGTCGGAGATTTATATGTCGCTCTACAGTGCTGGCGTTGAATACGGCATCCATTGCCTGCTGTACCTGGTGGACGAGCGCGGTGACACCCGCGAGTCGAGTGTTCGCGACCTGGCGCAGTTGCAGGGGGTGCCGCAGGAATACCTGGCCAAGGTATTCACCAAATTGGCCCGGGCCAATTTGGTGGCAGCGACCGAAGGCGTGCGGGGGGGCTTTCGACTGGCCCGGCCGTCGGACGAGATCACCGTGCTGGACATCGTCAATGCCATTGACGGGCCGAAGAAGATCTTCGACTGCCGCGAGATCCGCGAGCGTTGCACGCTGTTCGAAGGCTCACCGCCCGGTTGGGCCACCGAGGGCACCTGTGCGATCCATGCAGTAATGCTGGGGGCGCAAAAGCGGATGGAAGAGGCCCTGGCGCAGCAGACTATCCTCGACCTGGCACGGCGCTTCGGGCGCAAGGCACCGGCGCAGTTCGGCCAGCAGGTCAGTGACTGGATTGGGGAGCGGCGCGATGGCAAGGGTGGGGGAGATATTCCGGTGAGTCAGGTCTAGCTCAAGTGCTTGTTCAGGCCTGATCGCGGGGGCGCCCGCGATCAGGCCCCCACGGTCAATGCACCGTCTTGCGTTGCCTCACACAGGCGCGGGCCTGCTCCGTCAGCTCATCCAGCCACTCATCGCGCTGCTGCTCGGCTTCGATCATCGCATCTTCACCCTGCTGATTGAGCAGGTAGGTATGAATCTGGTGCACTTCAGTGGCCTGGTAAATCGGCGCGATATCCAGGCGGCCGATCAGCGCGCCGCTGGCTTGGCCGGTGCTGCTCATCAACACTTGCGGCCCACTGGCGGCCACCACCTGCATGCCCCTCGCTTCGAACCATGGCACCTGGTTGGCAAAGGCGTTCAGTTCGACGCTGGCAAAGCGTGCCTGCACATCGGCCAGCAAGGCGCGGCCGATACCTTGCCGGCGATGCCCGGGCACCACGGCGAGAAAGGCCAGTGCACAGGCCTGCGCATTGTCCTGGGCCGGTAATGTAAGGGCGAAACCGAGCATCTGGTCCGGCGCTTCGGCGTCCAGTGCCAGGGTCAGCTCCACGGCAAGGCCGCGAGTACCGTCCATGGCCTGCAGGTACTGATGCACCTCCATGCCGACGCCGTATTGGTACAGAGGGTACAACGGGTTGTCGGCACGAATGGCGACGCTGCTCAGTTCGCCGACATGGTGGATCACCAGTTCACGGATCTGGTTCTGGAAGGATTCGGGCGGCACGCTGTCGAGGCGGCTCAGAATGAACATCGGTGGACGGGCTCCGGCGGCTGTTGTATCGCCCCGCACCGGTTGATGCGGGGCGCACAGTCTACCCCTTTTTACCTGTCAGCCGTGTGCCTGCGGTGCTGCGACCATCAGCTCGAGGTTTTGCACCGCCGCGCCCGAAGCGCCCTTGCCCAGGTTGTCGAATACTGCCGTGAGCAGTACCTGGCCGTGTTCGGGGTTGGCGTACAGGGCCAGGCGCAGGTCGTTGCTGTCGTTCAATGCCTCAGGATCCAGCGGCGAGGCCGCCCCCTGCTGGTGCAGTGGGGACACCATCACGTGGCGTGCGCCCTGGTAGTGCCGTTCAAGGCATGCCTGCAATTGCTCGGCGCGGATCTGGCCTGGCAGCAGGCGCAATTGCAGCGGGATGCTCAGGACGATGCCCTGACGATAGGCCGCATAACCAGGCAGGAACATCGGCCGGGCTGCCAGGCCGGCATGCAGCTGGATTTCCGGTACATGCTTGTGCGCCAGCTCCAGGCCGTACATCTGCAGGGTGGGCGCCCGCTGCGCCCCGGGCTGCTCATGGCGCTCGACCGCCGCACGGCCACCGCCGGAATAGCCGGAGATGGCATGGATGCTCAGCGGGTAGTCGGCGGGCAACAGGCCAGCCTGCACCAGCGGGCGCAGCAGGGCGATGGCGCCAGTGGGGTAGCAGCCGGGGTTGCTGACCCGCTTGGCCAAAGCAATGCGCTCGGCCTGCCGCGGGTCCAGTTCAGGCAGGCCGTAGACCCAGCCGGGGGTGGTGCGATGCGCGGAGCTCGCATCGATCACCCGCACCGCCGGGTTGCGGATGGCCGCCACGGCCTCGCGCGCGGCGGCGTCGGGCAGGCAGAGCAGGGCGATGTCAGCGCTGTTGATAGCGTCGCTGCGCCGTTGCGGGTCCTTGCGTTCGGCCTCGGGCAGGGTCAGCAGTTGCAAATCGGTGCGCCCTTGCAGGCGGGCATGGATCTGCAGGCCGGTGGTGCCTTGGTCGCCGTCGATGAAGACAATAGGGGTGCGCATGGTCGGGTCCGTTCAAAAGGAAGATGGCCTATGCTCGCCTGTCGTCTTGGTAAATAAAATTTGAATATCATGATGCAGACGTTCATATTTTCTGAACGAAATGTACCCTGAACCGGCCCACCCCCATGCGTGAAATCAGCCTCGATCGCCTCCGCACCCTTGTGGTCATTACCGACCTGGGGTCATTCGCCGAGGCTGCGCGCCAGCTCAACCTGGCGCCGCCTACCATCAGCCTGCACGTGGCCGAGCTCGAGGCGAGGGTCGGTGCGCCGCTGTTGACCCGCAACCGCAACCAGGTGCGCCCCACCGCCATCGGCGAAACCCTGTTGGTACGTGCCCGCCGGCTGTTGGCCGATGCCGACCTTGCCTTGGATGAAGTGCGGCGCCAGGTCGAAGGCCTGACCGGTCGGGTGCGCCTGGGCGCCTCGACCGGCGCCATTGCCCACCTGTTGCCCCAGGCATTGGAGCACTTGCGGGTGGCACATCCAGGCATCGATGTGCAGGTGCAGGTGCTGACCTCCCAGGCTTCCCTGCTGCGGCTGCGCGAAGGCGCCCTGGATATCGGCCTGGTGGCTTTGCCGCAGGTGGCGGGCAAGGGCATCAAGGTCACCGCCTGGCGGCGCGACCCGATCCTGGCCTACGTGCCGGCCGACTGGCAGCCGCCGGCCAGGGTTACACCGGCCTGGCTGGGGCAGCGAGCGCTGATTCTCAATGACAGCAGCACCCAACTGTCGCGGGTGACCGCAGAGTGGTTCGCTGCCGCCGGGTTGTATCCTGAGCCGCGGATCGAGTTGAACTACAACGACGCGATCAAGAGCCTGGTGGGTGCCGGTTATGGCGCTACCTTGCTGCCCCAGGAAGGCGAGATGGCCGAACTGGACCGGCGCATTGCGCGCCGGCCGCTGCGCCCTGGCTTGTGGCGGCAACTGGGGATTGCCTGCCGGGAAGGCGAGACCGAACGGGCGACGAGGTTCGTACTGCAGGCGCTGGAGCGGTTGCGGCAGTAAATGGCGCGGGCAAGCCCGCCGTTCAGGAACCTCGTTCTGGGGCTTATGGAGCCGGCTCGCCGGCGATCAGGCCGGTACTGGCAACCCGTTGCCTGGCCGGACAAGCCTCAGAACCAGCGGTCGTTCTTCTTGCGACCACGGGTCAGCGCCGGCAGGATCAGCCCCGCCAGCAGGCCCGCGCCGGCAATGCTGCCGCCGTAGACCATGTAACGCATCATTACCTGTTTGTTCTCATCGCCTAGGCGTGCCTGAGCGTCGCGCAGGTTCGACTGGGTCTGATCAAGCTGTTCGTTCAATGCCTGGTTGCGTGCTTGCAGTTCGTCGACCAGCTTTTTGCGCGAGTCGAGGGTTTCCTGCATGCCCTGCACGCGGTTCTTCCAGCTGTCGTCGATGGTTTTCAGCTGCCCGGACAACTGCGCTACCTGTGCGTCAAGTTCAGGCAAGCGCTCACCCTGGCCCGGGACCGATTGCAGGTCGCTGGAGAGGATCCACACCAGGTCACCGTTCTGCCCGCGCACCTGGCTGTAGTTGCCCTGACTGCCGATGAGGGTCAGCTTCTGTCCGGATTTGAGTGTGCCGACGATGCGATGGCCGTCGGTAGGGCCGCTGCGTACATAGGTGCTCAGGCTGTCACTGACCCAGCGCGCATCGCTGGCCGGCTCTTGGGCATGCACGGGGGCGGCGAGAGCCACCAGAGCGGCGATCAGGGTGCCGCGCAGGGCAGGGAGGGCGAGGGAGGCTGGGCGGGATTCAGGCATGTTGGGTCTTCGCTGCATCAGGAAAAATAGGCCCGGTGACGCTGGAACGTTGGCTGGGCCGGCGAACCGGTCGGTGGATTGACCGTCAGCGAAAGACCGCATTTTTGCAAGCAGGTTCACTGCTGGGGGTAGGAATTGTCTGCAGGATGTTGCAAAGGGCGGGCTAGAGCGCCTCGGCGAACAGGCTGCTTCGCGTGTCGGAAGCGGCCTGTTCGCGGGATCGTCAAGGGCCTGGAAAAAACCCTGAAGTGATTGCCGTTATGCGCCACGACAGGGAAGCTGCTCGATGTACTCGGCAATCCTGCGCCGCAGGCCGTGATCCGCCTGTCGCAGGAGTACATCGAACAGCACACGGCTGTAGTGGTTGAGCACTGCGTTGCTGGCGTAGCTGCACGGGCTGAACTGCCACTGCTCCCTCACGGCCCGTTCAGCCGCCGCCAGCATGTTGGCGGGAATGGTGCTGCTGGCATGAAGCGGCGTGACATGGCTGCGCGCCCTGTAGGCAAGCGCGCCGTGCACCGCGCCGTCGACAAGCGACCAGGCAGACGCTACTGGCAGCATACCGAGCAGTTGCGCGACAACCCGCTCGGCCTTTGCGCTAGCTTCGAACGGCAGGCCATGCGCAGCGCAGCGCGAAGCAATGCAGGCAAACACCTCTTCAATCGCCAAGGTTGTGATTGCCTCGCTGAGCTCTTCGCGCCACTCGGGCCGGGGGCCTGCGCCCAGCAGCTCAAGCAGCGCGCGATGCAGCGGCGTCAGGCGGGCACGTTGGTGCCCGTGCAGGCTTACATTGACCACCCAGTACACTTTGTCACGCCATGCCTTGGGCGTTGGGTCATTGCTGAAACATACCGGCGGCGAATCAGGGTCGACCAGCAGGATCAGGTCTTCTTGCAAAGCCTGCAGCAGGTTTGCATCCATGGTCTTGGACGGGCTGAGACATTCATCGCCAGTGGGATGCTCTGCCGGGAGCAGGCGGTCAAGCTGTTTGTCCATTCGCACCTCGAGCAGGGCCAGCAGTTGCAGCTTGCGGGTTATCGAAAGGCTGCGCAGAGGTATCGGCCGGCGTCTGGCCAGTGACCAGTGCTCCCTTATGCGTTGGCGCTGTTGTGCTTGCAGCTCCAGCCTGGCCTGTTGGCGCGCCGCCAGGCACGGTTGGCACGCGCAATCGCGGCGCCACTGGGTACGCCCGGGGAAGTAATGGCGATGCTCGCAGGTTTTGCAGAAGGCCATGTTTTCGTGGCAGCTCGAAGCTGTGCGGCTTTTGCGCCGCTCGAACAGGCTGGTTTTGCAGTAGGGGCAACGCAGGGCAGCGCAGGGCAGGGGCGGGAACGCCTTGATCAGGCTGCTGGGTGCCACGTCAATGGCGTAGCGCTTGAGCAGGTGTGCAATCTTTTCACCGCTGATGTATTCGCTGTACAGCGCCTCGACCTGTTCAGCGGTAAGGTGCTGCAGCTTTGCTTGGAAGTCCGACAAACCTGAATCTCCCTGAAAAAAGTCGGTTATAGGCCGCTTTGGAGATGATCGTGCTTGCCGGATGGATAAGTGAAGCGTGCGAAGACTCGATAATTCTCCGCTGCGTGTAGGGATTTTCTGATTTGGCCAGGCATCGGCAATCACTGCGCTTGACGCACTCCGATCAAGCGTGCGCCCCGCCCATCGCCGTGCCGTGCCCAGGGGCTAGACTGAAAGGTCCCGGCCTCTCCCTGGAGCCTTGCCATGACTGCCAAGAACACGATTTGCCTGTGGTTCGACCACGACGCGCAAGACGCTGCGAACTTCTACGCCAGCACTTTCCCCGACAGCAAGGTGATCGCGGTGCATCAGGCACCGAGTGATTACCCCTCAGGCAAGGCGGGTGATGTGATCACGGTCGAATTCACCGTCATGGGCATCCCTTGCGTGGGGCTCAATGGCGGCAAGGCGTTCAGCCACTGCGAGGCATTTTCGTTTCAGGTCAGCACTGAGGACCAGGCCGAGACCGACCGACTGTGGCACGCCATCGTCAGCAATGGCGGACAAGAAAGCGTCTGCGGCTGGTGCAAGGACAAGTGGGGAATATCCTGGCAGATCTGCCCAAGGATCCTGATCGAAGCCATCGGCAACCCGGACCGGGCGGCGGCAAAGCGGGCGTTCGAGGCGATGCTGGACATGGGCAAGATCGATGTGGCCGCAATCGAGGCGGCGTTGCGCGGCTGACCGTCAGCGCAAGGCGCGATCAGGTCATGCCTGTGTCATTCGAATGATCTGCCGAGCACAGAAGGCCCCGGTAAGAATCACGCCAAACAAGCGCAAGGTCTGCATCGCCAGCACCAACCCGACGTCGGCATGCGTCTCGACCGCGATGATCGCCATGGCATCCAGCCCCCCGGGGCTGGTGGCCAGGTACATCGACAGAAAGTCGGTATCCATGGCCATTGCCAGTACCCAGGCACAGGCGGCACACAGGATGATCAAGGCCATGGCGCCTGCAATCATCGTCGGCAAGCGCTTCCACACATAGCGCACGGTCTGCCGGTCAAAGCGCAGGCCTATGTAGCAACCGATGGCGCCATAGGCGAAGGCCAGCAGCGGTGCGGGCAGTGTGATCGTCAGCACGCCGCCCAGTTGCAGCGCACCGCCGAGCAACAGCGGCATCAGCAGGGCGCCGGCCGGCATGCGGCTACCCACCAGCATACCGAACAGCACCACGCCAACGCTGAGTGCCGTGTCGAACAGGTTCGGGCTTTGCATCACCGCCGGTGAACTGGCCACGGCGCCGTTGCCCGGCGTAGCGCCCAGCAGGTGGCTGACCAGCGCACCGATCATCACCACGCACACCACCCGCACATATTGCATGGTCGCCACCACCCGGGCGTCGGCGCCGTTTTCTTCGGCCATCGATACCATGGCCGAGGCCGCACCGGGCGCGGTTCCCCACGCAGCCGTGCTGCCAGGTATGCCACCGAAACGCACGGTACCGAGCCCGACCAGAGCGCTCAGGGCAACGGTGATGAAGGTGGCCACCAGCATCATGTGCCAGGAGTGCGCCATGCAGACCAGCACAGCCCAGGTCACCGAGTGTGCGACCAGCAGGCCAACACAGCCTTGGCCGAAGCGGAACACCTGGCGGTGCATGCTCAAGCGTGCTCCGGATACGCCAAACGCAATGGCTACCAGCATGGGGCCGAGGAACAAGCCGGCCGGTACGGCCATGGCATGCAGCAGCTGGCCGCAGGCACCGGCGCAGGTCAGCAGGGCTAGCCACAGGATGGGGGTTCTGGAAGAGCCTGGGAGGGCAGTCTGCAACGGGGATACTCCTTGCGTAGCGACAACGCGGGCTGGCAACGCCAGCGCAGAAAATTATCGACTGCGTAATCGATCAAGTCTATTTTCTACTTTTGATGAATCCATAACTGAAATTCATGAATCATGGGCCTGCGCGATCTCACCTACTTCGAAACCATCGCCGAACTCGGCCATCTGGGCCGAGCCGCAGAAAAGCTCAACCGCAGCCAGCCGGCACTGACCAAGAGCATTCAACGGCTTGAAGAGTCGCTGGGCACCCGGTTGTTTCAGCGCGACGGCCGCCGCATCAAACTCACCGATGTCGGCAAGCTGTTGCTGGCACGGGGCAGGCAACTGCAGCTGAACATCGCCGAAACCGAGCGTGAGGTGCGCGATTTTGCCAATGGGCTGGTGGGTAACATTCGCCTGGGCTGCGCGGCGAGCATGGCCGACCACTTGCTGCCCCACCTGACCGCCGCCTTGCTCGAACGGGCGCCTGAGGTAACCCTGAAGCTGTCTATCGCGCAGGACGATGTACTCAAGGAGTCGCTACGGGCGGGGCGCCTGGATGTGATCATTTCGCCGCAGCTTGCCGATGACCCGCAGTTCACCACGCATGCCATCCTTGAAGATGAGGCGATCGTGGTGGCCAGCGCCGAGCATCCGGTGTTCTGCGGGCCCATCGAGCTAAAGGACCTCTGCCAGTACCGCTGGGTGCTGGCAGGGCCGACCGTTACAGCGCGGCGCTGGATCGACAATGTATTCATCAGCCACCAGTTGCCGGCGCCGCAAGTGCAGGTGGAAACCAACGCGATTTCACTGTTGCCACGGCTGATCGCCCGAACGCGACTGCTCAGCTTTGTCGCACGGGAAACGCTGGAACACGGGTTGGGGATGACGTGGTTGCGCGAGGTGCCTCTGCAGCAAACCACCATGCGCCGGACCGTGGCGGTGTCCGTGCGCACCGACGGCTACCTGTCGCCGGCAGCCGGGGCGCTGGTAGCGCTGCTGAAGGAAAAGGGCCCAAGCTTCTTCGAGCGGGATTGAACTGCTTGCGCGGCGCAGGTGTTGCCGCGCTGCCAAGCGTGGGCCATGGATGCTGGGTCAGGCCACTGGTATGGTCGGGTCCGCCGCCGCCAATGCTGCCTGACGGTCCGTGGCCGCCGGCGGATAAATCCAGATCGAGTTGATCTGCGACTTCAGCACCTTCGCTTCGGCCTTGTCCGTGGGCGGGGAAACCGTGCGTTCCCAGCCTTCGGTGTATACCGCGCCCCAGGCACCCAGGTCGAGGCAGGTCACATACTTGGGCTGGCTGTAGGGCATGGGCGCCACGCCAATGAGTTCGGCCACAGCGTTGTTGCCCGCGTAACGCCCGAGCGGGATGGCATGCTGGCAGGACATCACCGCGTAGTTGCCCGCCTCATCGCAGGCTGCGTAGGCCACGTCACCGGCGGCATACACCGCATCATTGCCCTTGACCTTGAGGTTGCCATCCACGTGCAGGCGGCCTTGGCGGTCGCGTTCGCCGCTGATCTGCTCGGTCAACGGGTTGGCCTTGAAGCCCACGGTCCAGATCACTGTACCGGCCTCGATGCGCTGGCCGTTGTCAAGCAGTACGCCTTCGGGGTCGACCGAGGCCACGCTGGCCGCGCAGATCCATTCGATACCCAGTGACTCGCAGGCCTGCTCGATAGAGGGGCGAATGCCGTCGCCCAAAGCTGCACCGATTTTCACGCCGCGGTCGACCACCACCACGCGCAGCCGTGCCTGCTCGCCAAGGATATTGCGCAAGCGCGATGGCAGCTCGGTCGCGGTCTCGATGCCGGTGAAGCCGCCGCCCGCCACTACCACGGTATTGCGTGCAGGGGTGTCGGGCAGGTTGGCCAAGGACTTGAGGTGGGCCTCAAGGCGTGCGGCACTGTCGATCTTGTCGACATCGAAGACATGTTCGATGCCGACCATGTCCGGGCGGTTGAGAACGCTGCCGCAGGCCATGATCAGGCGGTCGTAGGGCAGGCTGCACTCGGTGCCGCTTTGGGTGCGGTAGCTCACACGCTTGCCGGCTTCGTCGATGTGGAACGCCGTGCCCTGCACGAAACGCACGCTCACCGCCTCGAACAACGCCTGCAACGGCGCAGCCATGGTGTGCACGTCGGGCTCGTAGAACCGTGGGCGCACATGCAATTCGGGCTGAGGCGCGAGCAGCGTCACCTCGATATCCGTACGGCCATGCAGGTCCAGTTGGCGGACAGCGCTCAGGGCGCTCCACAGGCCGGCGAAACCTGCGCCAATGATCAGGATGTTTTTCATCGTTGTGCTCCTGGAAGGTCCGGATAGAACAAGGTAGCCCTTGTTTGCGATCAACGATGCTACGGGCGACGAAGCGCGGGCCCTAGGCCAAAGAACCCTGAATTTCGGCCAGCGGCACGCTGCGGGCGAAGCGCGCACGGTAGTCGCGCGGGGTGACGGCCAGGTGGCGCTGGAAGGCAAGGCGCATGCGTTCTTCGCTACCGAAGCCGCACAGGCGGGCGACCTGCTCGATGTGGCTGTCGGTGTTTTCCAGCTGGCGCCGGGCCGCCTCCAGGCGGAACACCTCGATCGCCTTGGCCGGTGTGCGGCCGGTCTTCAGTTTGTACACCCGGGTGAAATTGCGCAGGCTCATGTGCGCCTGTTCGGCCAGGCACTCCACGCTCAAGCGTGGGTCGCCCAGGTTCTCATTGAGCCACAGGTGCAGGGCTTCGAACTCCGCGCAGTCCTGGCCTTGCAGCTTGAGCAGTTCGCTGAACTGCGCCTGGCCGCCCGGGCGCTTGAGAAACACCACCAGTTCGCGCGCCACCTGCATCGCGACGTCGCGGCCGCAGTCCAGCTCGACCAGCGCCAGTGCCAGGTCGATCCCTGCACTCACACCCGCCGAGGTCCACAGGGTACCTTGCTGAACGAAGATCGATTCGTGGTCGACCTGCACGGCCGGGAAGTCGCGCCGCAACACCTCGCACATGGCCCAGTGGGTGGCAGCACGACGGCCGTCGAGCAGGCCGGCACTGGCCAGCAGGAACGTGCCGCTGCAGACCGATGCCGTGCGCCTGGCGTGCTGGCTGGCGCGGCGCAGCCAGGCCACCAGCGGACCGTGCTCGGGAAGGCTGCGGATGATGTCCGGCGCGCCGGGTACGATCAACGTGTCGACGGCCTGGGCCATGGCATCATCCAGGCGCTCGGTGGCCACCACCAGGCCTTCGGCGGTTGGCTGCAGGCCACCGTCGAGGCTGGCAGTATGCAGGCGGTAGCCGGGCAGGCCGCGCTCGGCCATGGCCTTGGTGGCTGCCCAGAACACGGTCTGCGCGCCGCTGAGGTCGAGCAGGCCCATGGCGGGGTAGGCAACGAAGACCACCACCCGAGGCTGGTCGACGGGTAACAGGGGAGGGTCGAGTTGCCCTGCGATATCGGTCATGGTGTGGCCTGATTGAAACGAAAAGTGGCGCTTGACTATTGGGTCACCGGGCGCCCCAAGGTATGAGTTGGTCGCGCTGTGCAACGTTACAGGGAGGTTGAGTCAGGGTGAACGCCCGAGCCCGTTCCAGAATATCTGTACTGTTGCGCAAGGCCGAAGCCTAACTGTGCCGGTCCAGCATGTGCAAATGGCTTTATGCTGTAACGAAATATGTCTAGAACGCCTGAAGAAGGAAGCTGCAATGCCGCTCAAGGACCTGCTGATTGCCCTGGTGGTGATCGTCGCCTGGGGAGTCAATTTCGTGGTCATCAAGGTGGGCCTCGATGGCCTGCCGCCGATGCTGTTGGGGGCGTTGCGCTTCTTGCTGGTTGCGTTCCCGGCGATCTTGCTGGTCAAGCGGCCGAAACTGCCGTGGCGCTGGCTGATCGCCTATGGCGCCACGATTTCCCTGGGGCAGTTCGCCTTCCTGTTCCAGGCCATGTATAGCGGCATGCCGCCAGGCCTGGCGTCACTGGTGTTGCAATCCCAGGCTTTCTTCACCCTCGGGTTCGCTGCGCTGTTTCTGGGTGAGCGCTTGCGCCTGGCGAGCCTGCTGGGTTTGCTGGTTGCAGCCAGCGGGCTGGCGCTGATCGGCAGCGAGGACAGTGGCCACGTGCCGATGGTGGCGCTACTGCTGACCTTGTGCGCAGGCGCAATGTGGGGCATGGGCAATATCATCACACGGCGGTTTGGCTCGGTCGACCTGGTGGCGCTGGTGATCTGGGGCGGGCTGATCCCGCCGCTGCCGTTTTTGGCCCTGTCTTGGTGGCTGGAAGGGCCCGAGCGTATCGGCCATGCGCTGGCCAATATCAGCTGGAGCTCGGTGCTGGCGCTGATCTACCTGGCGTTCGTAGCCACCATGCTCGGCTACAGCTTGTGGAGCACGCTGCTGTCGCGGCACCCGGCGGGTAAGGTCGCGCCGTTTTCGTTGCTGGTGCCGGTGATTGGCTTGAGCTCTTCCGCCTGGTTGCTGGGTGAGCGGCTGACGGCAGTGCAGGGGTGGGGGGCGCTGTTGGTGATGCTCGGGCTGCTGGTCAATGTGTTCGGACCCAAGCTTGGCCAGCGGTTACGGGCTGCGAGCGCTCAATAATGGTTGTGTAGAGCCGTTCGGCCCTCTCCCGGGTAAACCCGAAGGGCCGATGCTTTGTTAGACTCGGGCTCTTTTGTCACGCCACCGGAGCCTGCGATGATCATATCCACCACCAGCCAGCTCGAAGGCCGGCCGATTGCTGAATACCTTGGCGTAGTCAGCTCCGAATCGGTGCAAGGCATCAACTTCGTGCGCGATTTCTTTGCACGCTTTCGCGACTTCTTCGGCGGCCGCTCACAGACGCTGGAGGGCGCACTACGCCTCGCCCGCGAGCAGGCAACCGAGGAACTGAAAGCACGGGCACGGCAGTTGCAAGCCGATGCAGTGGTGGGTGTGGATTTCGAAATCAGCATGCCCTCAGTGCAAGGCGGCATGGTTGTAGTGTTCGCCACGGGCACCGCTGTGCGCCTGAAATAAAGGCATTGTGCCACTTGTCGGCTCCGGGTGGTTTGCCCGAGCAGTCCGTAAATGACCGGCTAGTCTCACTTTCACAGGCTGCGTTTTTCCAGGCAAAACCCTTCACTTGCCGGCGCGGTCGCCACTGAAATGGAGACAGGGCATGAGTGAGTCCTTTTTCGAAGACATGAATGATGCGTTCCCTATCAACAGCCAGGTGCGCTGCGGTCAGGCAGCGTTTCGCCTGGGCTTTGCCCACATGACGCTGGATGATTCGCAGCAGCTGCAACCGGCACATCTGCAACGCAGCAAAAAGGGCCGCTTCACGCCGAGGGTTGCGCCGAGAAAGTGACCCCGTTCACATAACCCCGCACCCTTCGCGGGGTTTTTTTGTTCCTTGTTTGATCTTGCTCATGGTAACGCTGGGTTGTGCTCGCCGAATCGATGCAGCTGTGGTCTTCTGCCTGGGGATCTCAGGAAAGGAGCACTGTTTGCATGCGGGTCAGGGAAGAGGCTTACTGGCAGTGGGCCGATGCGCAATTGCACTGCCGCAGCCACGATGAAGCACTGAGCGATGGCACCACCATCGATGTACAGGTGCGCCTGTCACGGCTGGGCGCCACGCAACTGTTCCTTGGGCTATACGGCCAGGACGGCAAGGCGTTGCTGGAAGAGTATTACCCGGCACGCCCGGGTGAGACCATGACACGTGCTTTGGGCCAGGGCGCTGGCGACCGGCGCATTGGCATTGCCGCAGCGACAGCGTCGCCAGGCATGAAAAAGCCCGGCCTATGCGGGCCGGGCTCAGGAAGTGGTGTGGCAGCTCAATGAAGGGTCAGTTGAGCGGCTCGATCACCTTGACTGCCTGCCGCTCACGGGCGGCGGGCCATTCTTGTTGCAGGGTCTGCAGCACGCGGCCAACGAACTCGGTGTCGGCGGCGGCCTTCTTACCGACGTAGCCCTGGCCACGGCGGTAGACCTTGAAGCGGGCACGCATGCTGGGCAGGTGCTCTTCGAATTCATCTTCGATGGTGTTCGGCGGCAGGCGGTCGAGGCGCACTTCGCCGGTTTGGCTGACCCACAGCAGGTGGTCGTCGAGGCTGTCCTTGCGCATGGCAAACAGCTGGGCCAGTTGGTCAATTGTGGGATTGTTGTTCAAGTTCATCATAAAGCCCCCATTACCCATTTTTGTTGGTGATTTTCACAGTTGGCGCTACAGCATGTAGCGCACTACCAAGGCTGCTACAGCAGCATCGCAACAGGGGCTTTCTCACGCTGCCTTTTGGACAGTTCCCTCTCCACGGACGGCCTGCGTTACCGCGCAGGCCATCTGGAACACCCTTGCCACCGCTCCCGATCAGGGAGACGGCTTCATCATGCCCAAGCGCGATGAATGGCGTCAACCGTTTTGTAGTGAATATTTTTTTCCACTACATCTTGTCGGACAATCCTGCTCGGGGTGCCTTTCAGCGGTCAATGCCGGAGAGGATCCGGTAGGCCGCACGCACGCGTTCTTCGTTGGGATAATTGCGGTTTGCCAGAAGAACGATGGCCTTGCCTTCGGCCGGAATGAACGCGGCATAGGCGCCAAAGCCGCCCGTGGCGCCGGTCTTGTTGTACCAGGCCTGGGGCAGGGCGGGGCGTGTCGGGTTCAGACGCTGGGTGGCCTGAGGCTCCCGAACCATCCGTGAACCGTTGCCATCGACCAGCGTATCGAGCGCTGCGGGGTAGGGGTAGCGTTCCCATCCCAGGCCTTGGGTCATTGCACCGACCTGGAAATAGCCCGCCTGGGTAATGGCGGCCGCCTTTCTCAACGCAGGCGACAGCTCGGCTGGCTGCATGTGCAGGCGCACGTAGCGCAGCAGGTCGCTGGCGCTGGTCTTGATTGCGTAGGCCTCATCGGCATATGGGCCCGGGCTGACGTGCACCGGCCGGTTTTGTGCGTCATACCCTTGGGCATAGAGGCCCTGCGCGCTGGCAGGTACCTGCAGGTAGGTGTGTTTCAGGCCCATTTGTGGCAACAGGCTTTTGGTCATCAGTTCTGCGAATGGCTGCTGCTGCGCGCGTGCTGCCAAGTCGCCGAACAGCCCCAGGCTTGGGTTCGAATAGCAGCGCTGGGTACCATGTTCAGCACGGGGCTTCCAGGTTCGGAAGAACTCCAGCGCTTGCTCGTCAGTCTGGACAGCGTCAGGGAACTGCAGGGGCAGGCAGTCGGCGCTGTACGCCCCCAGTTCGAGCACACTGGCTTTACCCAGCGACGTGCCGGCAAGGGCTGGCTGGTAGCGTTGGGCCGGTGCGTCGAGATCAAGCTTGCCTTCGGCGCTGGCCAGCGCGGCAAGGGTAGCGGTGTAGGTTTTGCTCAATGAACCGATCTCGAACAGCGTATCGGCGGTGACGGGTTTGTTGTCGGCCTTGCTGGCCACGCCGTAGCTGAAGTAGTGCGCCTGGCCGTTTACGTACAGGCCTACGGCCATGCCGGCGATGTCCTGGTCATGCATCAGTGGGCGAATGATCTCGTCGACCTGGGCCTGCAGGGGGGCGGCTGCGTTTGCCGTGGCGGCGATCAACGCCAGCGCGGTAGCTGCAGTGAGGGGAGCGAAGTGCATGCAACGATCCTTTTCAGTCTGTGTCCGTTGAGCGACACCGGTGGGGGTTCCAGCGTTAGCGGGAAAAAGCCCAAGACCTTATCGTCTGTCATTGCACAACGACAAGACGGAAACTGTTATGAAGTATTTGCGCATGTTGTTCGACAACTTCACCCTGGCCTTGCTCGGGGTAGTGCTGATCGCCACCGTGTTGCCCTGCTCTGGTAATGGCGCGGTGTATTTCGGCTGGTTGACCAACCTGGCCATCGGTCTGCTGTTCTTCCTGCACGGTGCCAAGCTGTCGCGCGAGGCGATCATCGCCGGTGCCGGGCACTGGCGCCTGCACTTGCTGGTGTTCTCCTGCACCTTCGTGCTGTTCCCGTTGCTCGGCCTTGCCTTCAAGCCACTGTTCGTGCCGCTGGTGGGCAACGAGTTGTATCTGGGCGTCCTCTACCTGTGCGCTTTGCCGGCCACTGTGCAGTCGGCCATCGCCTTCACATCGTTGGCCCGCGGCAACGTGCCAGCTGCCATTTGCAGTGCAGCGGCGTCCAGCCTGATCGGGATCTTCCTGACGCCGCTGCTGGTGATGCTGCTGTTGGGGGCTGGGGGCGATACCGGGTCGGGCCTGGATGCAGTGCTGAAAATCACCCTGCAGCTGTTGGTGCCCTTCATCGCCGGGCAGATTGCGCGGCGCTGGATTGGCGCATGGGTCAAGCGCAATGCGCGCTGGCTCAAAGTGGTGGATCAGGGCTCGATCCTGCTGGTGGTCTACACCGCGTTCAGCGAGGCGGTAGTGACGGGCTTGTGGCACACGGTATCGCCGCAGCACCTGGCGGGCTTGTTCGCCGTATGCGGGATTCTGCTGGCTGTAGTGCTGTACGGTACCCGCTTGCTGGGCAAGGTGTTGGGCTTCAGCCTGGAAGACCGCATCACCATCCTGTTTGCCGGCTCCAAGAAGAGCCTGGCCACAGGTGTGCCAATGGCGCAAGTGTTGTTCGTGGGCAGTGGCATCGGCGCCATGATCTTGCCGCTCATGCTGTTCCATCAAATCCAGTTGATGGTGTGTGCGGTGCTGGCGCAGCGGTATGCCAGCAGGGTGGAAGAGGGTGAGGGGGCTACTGCTTCCTCCTGATGAGGCCGGTGAAGGCTAACGAGCCTGCCCCGAACTGCGCTGGCGCAAGGCCTTGCCGACCTCGGCCTCGATCTTGTAGGCCGGCTCTTCGAGCGCCTCGTAATTGCGCGTATAGCGACGGGCGAATTCCTCTACCCCCAGTTCCTGATACTGCTGCACATGCTTGAGCTCATGCGCCCACAGTGCCACGTTGTCCTCTGCATCACTGGCATGGCGGAAGATGATCGTGTCGATCAGCGTCACCGCATTCACATCCGGGTTCTGCAGCAGGGCATTGGCGGCGCTGATCTGCTGCTCGTCCCCAACCCGATAGCGCGCTGCATCGAGCACGGCAAAGTCATACCAGCCCTCAAGCTGGGCTCGGATGTGCAAGGGGATCGGTTCACTGCCGTTGGCGGTAGCTTCATCGCGGGCCTGGCGCAAGGCGAAGGCCAGGCTGCTGGAGGCCATGACCTCGACGTCCTTGAGCACCTGGCCGGCCTGGCCAAGGTCGATCGGCGCGCAGAAGCAACCCATCAGGCAGACCTGATACTGCCCTGGTGGGCAGGCCGGCTCGGCCGAGGCCGTAGTGCTCAGCAACATTGCACACAGCAGGCTAGCAGCTCTCATTCAGAGCCCTTTCGACGCAACTTCGATTGGCTTGCAGAAGCTGGGTCTGGACCGACTCGCTGGCCAGCATGCGCCCGATCACCAGCGCCCCGACACACTGGCTGATCAGCACCCAGGCCAGGGCTTCATCCTCCAGCGTCTGGCTCCACGCACTGTGCAGGCTCACCAGCCAGTGCTCGGCTTCTTCACGCACCGGCCGTTCGGCGCGGGCGATCTCCACGCCCAGTGGCGGCAGCGGGCAACCGCCTTCGGGATTGTGCAGGTGCGCCAGGCTCAGGTACTGCTGCAGGCAGCGCACCAGGCGTTCGCGGCTGGCGCCCTGATTGGCCAGGCGTGCCAGCGGGCTGTTGCACAGCTCTTGGCGGACCACTTCGGTAAACAGGTCGTCCTTGGACGGGAAGTGGTTGTAGAAGGCGCCGCCGGTCAGGCCGATGGCTTTCATCAGCCCGGCCACGCCGGTGCTGGCAAAACCGCCGCGCTTGGCCAGCGCACCGCTGCTGGCTAGCAGCTTGTCACGGGTTTGTTGCTTGTGTTCAGTTGAGTAGCGCACCTGAAAAACCTCGCGGGCGGGCTTGACGATGCCGGTGATCGTAACATAGCGTTCGTTTACTAAACGATCGTTCATCAATTGAGGCGCGCATGACAGAACAACAAAAAGTGGTGCTGGTGATCGGTGCGGGAGATGCCACTGGCGGCGAAATCGCCAAGCGCTTTGCCCGTGAGGGGTACATCGCCTGCGTCACACGGCGTCAGGTCGAGAAACTGCAACCCTTGGTGGAAGAGATCCGTGCTGCCGGCGGGCAGGCACACGGTTTCGCCTCCGATGCACGCAAGGAAGATGAAGTCGCCGAGCTTGTCGAAACCATCGAGCGCGATATCGGGCCGATCGAAGCCTTCGTTTTCAATATTGGCGCCAATGTCCCCTGTAGCATCCTTGAGGAAACCCCGCGCAAGTACTTCAAGATCTGGGAAATGGCCTGCTTCGCAGGCTTTCTCACCGCCCAGGCGGTGGCACGGCGCATGGTCGTGCGTGAGCGCGGCACAATCCTGTTTACCGGTGCCACCGCGGGCACCCGTGGCGCAGCCGGGTTTGCGGCCTTCGCCGGAGCCAAGCATGGCCTGCGGGCTTTGGCGCAAAGCATGGCGCGTGAGTTGGGGCCGCGCAATATCCACGTTGCCCATGTGGTGGTGGATGGCGCCATCGACACCGCATTCATCCGTGACAGTTTCCCCGAACGCTACGCCCTCAAGGATCAGGACGGCATTCTGGATCCGGCGCACATCGCCGACAGCTACTGGTTCCTGCACGCACAGCCACGCGACGCCTGGACCTTTGAACTCGACCTGCGCCCGTGGATGGAGCGCTGGTAAGCCCTACCCTTAAAGGAGTGCGTTGCATGAGCAAGACCGTGGAGTTCTTCTTCGACCTGGGTAGCCCCGCCAGTTATCTGGCCTGGACCCAGCTACCGGCGCTGTGCGCCCGCCATGGCGCAGCATTGCGTTACCGGCCGATGTTGCTTGGCGGCGTGTTTCAGGCCACAGGCAACGCGTCGCCAGTGATGATCCCCGCCAAGGGGCGCTACATGTTCACCGACCTGGCGCGGTTTGCCGCGCGCTATGGCGTGCCGTTCGGGCTGCCGCCTGGCTTTCCCATCAACACCTTGGCCTTGATGCGTGGCCTGGTGGGCACGCAGTTGCGCGCGCCGGAACGCTTCGACGCTTTGCTCGCGGCGCTGTTCAACGGGTTATGGGTACAACGGCGCAACCTTGGTGATGTCACCGTATTGGAGCAGGTGCTCGCTGAAGCCGGTTTTACCGCCGCTGAATTTCAGCTGCTGACTGGCGACGAAGAGGTGAAGGCGGCATTGAAACAGGCGACAGAAGAGGCTGTGGAGCGCGGGGTGTTTGGTGCGCCGACCTGTTTTGTCGATGGCCAGATGTACTTTGGCCAGGATCGTCTGGACTTCGTGGCGGATGCACTGAAGCTTTGAGCGCTGCGGGCTGTTCGCGGTGCTGGCCGCGATCAGCCCGGCCCATTGGGCCTTGAATCAGAAATTGGCCGGCGTGTTGGCGCTGATGATCTCCGCCTCGTCCTGACCAATGTTCTTGAAGCTGTGCGGCAGGGTAGTGGGGATGTAGTAACCATCGCCGGAGTTCAGAACGCTGACCTGGCCATCGACCCACAGTTCCACGGTGCCCCGTGTGACCAGTCCGCATTCTTCGCCTTCGGCATGCACGATCGGCTCACCCGAATCGGCACCCGGTGCATACAGTTCACGCAGCATGCGCATCTGCCGTGCCTCGACGCTGGCACCGACCAGCAGCATGCGCAGGCCATTGCGGCCCAGGTCGGGCTGCTCGCTGGCGCGGAACACGAAGCGCTCTTCCCGTACCGGCTCGTCGAAGCTGAAGAACTCTGCCAAGGTCATCGGGATGCCTTCGAGCAGTTTTTTCAGGGAGCTTACCGATGGGCTGACGCGGTTCTGCTCGATTTGCGAAATGGTCGAGTTGGTGAGCCCGCTGCGGCGGGCCAGTTCGCGTTGGGAAAGGTTGTTGCGTTCACGCACCAGTTTGAGTCGTGTCCCCGTGTCCATAGCCGCCTTGTAATCAGAGGTGTTAAAAATAATGGGCGCATTAAAACACACTCTGCACGCTCGCGCGCTGTGCTTGTCAGGCGCGTGAGCGCGGCATAGGCCACAGCCCGACCAGCAGCAACAGCACAGCCACCACCAGGAATGGCAGGCGTGGGTCGAGGGCGTAGATCAGTGTCCCGGCCAGCGGGCCGATCACCGCGCCCATACCTTGAGCTGCGCCGATGGAGCCGGCGGTGGCGCCCTGTTCTGAAGCGTGCATGGCATTGGCGGCGAGTGCCGAGAACGCCGGGAAGACAAAGCCCATGCCGGCGGCAGCGACAAAATAGCACCCCCACAGCCACGGCGCGCTGGTAGCCAGCGAACCGGCGGCAAAGCCCAGTGCCGAAACGCTGGCGCCAACGCGGATCATCTTCAGCGGTGGCCATTCCAGCTGGCGCAGGATGACTTGTGACAGGATCAGTGCCACCCCGACGGTGGTCAGGGCGATGCCGGCAGCCTGGGCGGCCTCTGCCGGCCCCAGCTGCAGGCGGTCAAGGGCGAAGAAGCCGACGATGATCTGCGACACCGTCACGCTGAGCATCGCGCTGAATGCCACCAGCAGCGGCCGGCGCAGGCGCGGGTCGCTCAAGTGCACCGGGCTGGGCGCATGGCGATGGGCCAGGGGTTGTGGCTTGAGTTTGAACAGCAGGACCAGAAACGCGCTGGCAGGCAGCAGCGACATCACATGGAAGGGCAGGCTCAAGCTGTACCGTGCCAGCAATGCCGCCAGCGCCGGCCCGAGTACCAGGCCCACGGCATTCGCTGCACCCAGCGATGCCATGGCACGGGCGCGCTGTTGTGGCCCGACATGATCGGCGATCAGCGCATTGCAGCCCACCGGGATGGCCGCGTAGAAGGCACCGATGCAGCCGCGCGCGAGCATCAGGCCGACGAACGCCAAGGTAGCCCCGGGCAGCCAGCGCAATGCGCCTTCGACGAACAGGCACAGCAGCCAATACGCCACCGTGAAGCCGGCACTGCCCAGCAACAGGATGCGTCGGCGGCCCAGGCGGTCGGCTGCGCGGCCCCAGGGGCGGGCCAGCAGCACCCAGACCACACCTGACACAGTCACCGCAGCGCCAGCTTGCCAGGTGGCCATGCCGAGCAGTCGGGCGATGGGCCCGATCAAGGCGACGAATGCCATCATCGCCATGGTG
This sequence comes from Pseudomonas sp. BNK-30, assembly GCF_047456185.1. NCBI lineage: Bacteria > Pseudomonadati > Pseudomonadota > Gammaproteobacteria > Pseudomonadales > Pseudomonadaceae > Pseudomonas > Pseudomonas sp. BNK-30. The sequence goes on along the minus strand of NZ_CP179904.1, from coordinate 2,252,893 downwards.
CAGGCCATGTTGGCCAGCAGCAACGGGCGCGTGTCCAGTGTACTGGCGGTGGTCAAGGGGGCAGGGTCCTTTGCGACATTCATTGGGCAGTCCAGGGCAGTTGAACAGACGGCGTGCAGATCGATGAGACATTCAGCGTTGCGGGCCAGCCCATGCACCGCATGCCGTCAGTCACTGCGGCGCAGCGGCCCTGGCCACATGCTACGCAATACCCCGTCCCGGCGCACCAGTGCATGCATCAGCGCCGCGCCCAGGTGCACCAGTACCGTAGCGAACAACAGGTAGCCGGCCCAGCCATGCGCCTGGCGCAACATTGCGTACAGTTGCAGGTCGTGCGGGGCGATCGCGGGCAGTTGCAGCGGGCGCGGATACCCGCCTGCCGACAGCATGGCCCAGCCCAATAGCGGCATTGCCAGCATCAACGCGTAGAGCAACAGGTGCGATGCGCCTGCGGCGAGCCGCTGCAGCGCGGGCAGGTCTTGTGGCAGAGGGGGGTGAGGAAGGCTCAGGCGCAGACCGATACGCACGATCACCAGAAGCAGCAGCGCCAGGCCCGTGGCCTTGTGCAACCCTACCAGCACCGGGTGGCGCAGCGACAGGTCGCCAACCATGCTCACGCCAATGAACAGCATGGCGATGATCAGAATCGCCATCAGCCAATGCACCAAGCGGGCAAGGGGGTGGAAGGCTTCGGGTTTCATGGGCGGGCTCCTGCGCCGAGGGATTCGCGGCTGCGGCGGTTGAAGGACTCCGAGTAGGCCGCCGAACGGGCAGCGAGAATCGGGTCATTGGAAGGCTGGATGCCGCTGGGCAGGATCAACGGGTCGAAATTCAGGTCACGGCAAGCGCCTTGCTCCGGTGCATCCACCTGTTCGATGACCAGGGTGCCGGCATCTACGCTGCGCCGTTCGGCGGGCCAGGGCTGGGCCGGGTTGTCCTGTGCATCGCCGGGGTTGGCCAGTACAAGCCGCAAGGTCCAGCGCAACGGCCCCTGGGTCAGGCGTTGCTGCAGGTCATGCTGCAGGAACTGTTTGTCGTCGACCTTGCCGGGCAGGGCAGCGAAAGGCGTTTGTGGCTCGAGCTGCCAACGCACCGGGTGCGCAGTGCCACTGGCGTCGATCAGGCGGAAGGCATTGATGCTGTGGTACTGGGTGTTGGCGAAACTGTCGCTGGGTTTGTAGCTTGCGGCCCATTGGCGGAAGGCAGCGCTTTCCGGGTGGGCGGCAAAGAAGGCCTGCTGCTTTGCCGGGTCCGGCTTGCCGGTGGCAGGGTCTGGCGCGTTGGCCAGCACCTGGTCGTAAAACCCTTGTGGTGTGCTGATCGCCAGCACAGGGGGGTTGTTCATCCCGGTGCGCCAGACTTGGCCGTCGTCGGTGCTCAGCTCAATTGCCAGGCTGCGCACCGGTATGCCCGTATCGGGGGCGAACGGGTTGGCGCCACCGATGGCGAAGCGGCCGATTACCGGTACCCGATCCTGGGTGAACGCGCGTGCTGTCGACAGCGTGGCGGCCTGGCCGCTGGGCTGGAAGTAGCCGCTGACGCACAGGCCTTTCGCGTGGTTCTTGCGATAGCCCGGGTAGTGGCCGGCCTGGGCTTCGAAGGTGTCGATGATGCGTTGCGGAGTCAGCTGCGGCCCGCCGATCCAGCCTGCGGCGTAGGCAAAGCCTGCGCCCAAAGCCAGCATCACGGCGCCAATGCCGGCCAGGCGCAGGGCCTTGTCCGGGCCGTGCAAGGGTGAGTTCATGGTGTTCATCCGGTTCAGTGAAGATGCCGGTACGACGGGGCAGGGAACTATTTATTCCATCGATGGGAATAAATTTTGTGGCGGCGCGTCTGCCCCCTACACTGACAACCCCCGAGCCGGTACCTTGCCATGCACGACCTGGACGAACAGCAGTGGCGCGAGTTGCTGCAGCGCCTGCGCCGCTTTGCCTTGTGGCTGAGCCGCGAACCGGGCAGCGCCGACGACCTGGTGCAGGGCACTGTAGAACGTGCCCTCAGCCGCAGCAGCCAGCAACGTGATGCCGATGCGCTGCGTGCCTGGTTGTTCACCATTCTTTACCGGCTGTTTCTCGACGGTAAACGCCGTGAGCGCCTGCATAACCGCTGGCTATCGTGGTTCGGCCGCGCGGAGCAGGAAAGCGAAGCGCTCGGCGGTAACATCGAGAGCATCGTTCTGGCCCAGGCCGACCTGCAGGCCTTTGCCCGGCTATCGACCGAACAGCGTGCCTTGTTGCTGTTGGTGAGTGTCGAAGGGCTGAGCTACAAGGAGGCGGCCCAGGCACTGGGCATCCCCATCGGCACAGTGATGTCGCGCCTGTCACGTGCCCGTGCCGCCTTGCGTGAACTGACTGAGGGCAACCCCCAGCCCCCGGCCTTGCGGAGACTGAAATGACGCGCCTGATACCCAGCGAAGACGAACTGCATGCCTATGTTGACGATCGACTCGAGCCGACGCGGCGTGCCGAGGTGCAGGCCTGGCTGACGGCCAACCCTGAGCAAGCTGCACGTATCGAGGCCTGGCGCAACGATGCTCGACGCTTGCGCACGGCCCTGGCCGGGTTTGGCGATCAACCTAGGGCGGCGCAGTTGGATCGGGGCCAGTTGCAGCGGCGTGTGCGTCAACGGCGCCAACGCCGCCTGGCTTCGGCTGCGGTTTTGCTGCTGGCACTGGGCATAGGCGGGGTGGGTGGTTGGCAGGCCCGGCAGGTCACGCTGGCAGGGAACGAGTTGCCCATGGCTGACGCCGTTCAGGCGCACCGCTTGTTCGCCGGCAGCGAGGCGCTGGATATCCAGGCCAGTGACCCGACGCAGTTGCGCGACTGGCTGGGCAGGCATTTCAGCAGGGTGGGGCAGCTGCCTGACCTCACCGGCTACGGGTTCCAGCCTGTGGGCGCACGATTGTTGAGCAATGAGCAAGGGCCAGCGGCGTTGCTGGTGTTCCAGGACCGCCAAGGGCAGCGCATCAGCCTGTTCCTGCGCTCACCTGGGGAGCGTTTCGAGCGCATGCCGCAAGGGCAGCGTGTCGATGGCCAGCTGGAGGCGAGGTATTGGTCGCATGGGGCCTATAACTTTGCCCTGGTCAGTGCGGCGGATGATGTGCGCGGGGCGGGTGTGGGGGAGGCCTTGCGGTTGGGCCTTTAGTGTCGGTCAGCCCCCCCGTCGCGACGCGTCCGCTGTGGGGGCCGGCTTGCCGGCGATCACCGGCAAAGCCGGTGCCATGCACCGCAGTGCCTGCATCGCTGCGAGCCGGTTCACACGACAAGCGTTGGGCTGCCTCACTCGTGAAGGCGCCGGAGCCTGTCAGCTCAATTCAAGCCAGATCGGCGCGTGGTCCGAGGGTTTTTCCATTGCGCGCAGCTCATAGTCCACACCTGCGGCCTTGATCCGCGGCACCAGGTGCTGCGAAGCCATGATCAGGTCGATGCGCAGGCCACGCTTGGGCTCGTCCTCGAAGCCGCGGCTGCGGTAGTCGAACCAACTGAAGCGGTCCGTTACTTCTGGATGCAGGTGGCGGAAACTGTCCACCAGCCCCCAGCCCTTGAGGCGCTCCATCCACTCGCGTTCCTCGGGGAGGAAGCTGCATTTGCCTGTCCTCAGCCAGCGTTTGGCGTTGTCCGGACCGATACCGATGTCGCAGTCCTGGGGCGAGATGTTCATGTCGCCCATTACCAGCACCGGTTGGTCCTGCTTGAACTGCCCCTCCAGCAACGCCTGCAGGTCGCTGTAGAAACGCTGCTTGGCCGGAAACTTGGTGGGGTGGTCGCGGCTTTCGCCCTGCGGGAAGTAACCATTCATGATGGTGATCGGCGTGCCATTGGCATCAGCGAACGTGCCCCAGATGAAACGGCGCTGGGCGTCTTCTTCGTCTGTGGCAAAGCCTTTGAACAGGCTCAGCGGCGCCTGGCGCGAGAGCAGGGCGACGCCGTAGTGGCCTTTCTGGCCATGGTAGTGCACGTGGTAGCCCAGGGCCTGAACGTCGGCCAAGGGGAACTGATCGTCGCTGACCTTGGTTTCCTGCAGGCCGATCACGTCCGGCTGGTGCTTTTCGATCAGCGCCGCCAGCTGGTGCGGGCGGGCCCGCAGGCCATTGATGTTGAAACAGACGATCTTCATGGAAAGACAATCCCGGTAAAAGGCCGGATGCTAGCCGACATCGTCCCTGATCACCAGCGTGGCGGCTTCGCGAAGGCGCTGCTAACGTGCACTCAAGGGGGGAACGATGCGCCGTGGGGCTCCTCCAAGGCACTGTATGCCCATTCCAGGAGGACTGCCCGCAATGCCCGAAGCCACTGCCGCCCAGGCTCGCATCTGCACACTCGATGATGGCTACAGCCGTGAGGCACGCTCACTGCTGTACAACGCCTACCTGAAAGAGCCCACCTTTGCCTACATCTTCGAGGCCCAGCGCCCTGGCTATGAACGACGCTTGCGCGTGATGGTGCGCGAGTGGGTACGACAGCATTTCTACCTGCAGTTGCCGGCCATTGGCCTGTTGCTGGATGACCGCCTGATAGCGTTGGCGCTGATCGTACCGCCGCAGCGCCGGTTGGGCGTGGCCGACAGCTGGGCCTGGCGCCTGCGCATGCTGCTGGGCACCGGGCAACGCTGCACCCGACGCTACATGGATTATCAGGCGGCGCTGGTCGGTTGCCTGCCGACAGAACAGGTCCACATGTTGCCGCTCCTGGGTGTGCACCCAGCATTTCGCGGTCAGCACTATGGCGAACAATTGTTACAGGCCGTGCACGACTGGTGCGCAGAAGACCCCAACACACAAGGCGTGGTGCTGGATTCGGGCAACGAGCATTACCTCCCGTTCTATGAGCGCCAGGGGTATGAGGAGATTGGCGAGGTGGCTGTAGGGCCAATCCGAGAAAGAGTGTTTTTTCATCCCTGTCCGGTATCTTCAATTCCCCCGACAGCATGAAAGCCCGCCAGGCGGCTCCCTTGAGCGCCTGGCTCTGGTAGCATGCGCCGCATGACGTATTCAGGAAGACTGACTTGGGGCCTGGTTTTCTGGGCCGCCAGTTTCACAGCATGGGGGCAGAGCGAATTGCTTGTGCAGGTAAACCCTGCCAACAAAGCGCTCAAAGCCAATGTCGAAGGCTACATAGGTACCCTGGGTGACCGCGATGAAGAGGCGCTTTTGCGCTTCAGCCGCGGGGCGCAGGAGCAGGCGCGAAAAGCGGCGCAAGCGCTTGGCTACTATCAGGCGCAGATCGATAGCGAGGTCAGGCCGCCTGCCAAGGCCGACCAACCGGCGAAGCTGATCCTTCATATCGACCCGGGTGAGCCTGTGCGCTTGCGCAACGTAACCGTGCGCATCGAAGGGCCTGCCAGCGAGATGAAAGCGTTTCGCGTACCCGACAGCAAAGCCCTGCGCGCCGGTGAGCAACTCAACCATGGGCTGTACGAGGACGCCAAACGGTTGATCCAGAACCAGGCGTCGCGCTACGGCTTCTTCAGTGGGCATTTCAGCCGCCAGCGCCTTGCCGTCGACCCGCAGGCCGGGGTGGCCGATATCGAACTGGTGTATCAGAGCGGCCCACGCTATCGCTTGGGTGCGGTCAGGTTCAGTGGCGACACGCCGCTGGACGAAGAACTGCTGCAGCGCATGGTCTCGTTCGAACCGGGCACGCCATACGACTCCGAACTGATCGCTGAGCTGAACAACGACCTGCAGTCCAGCGGCTATTTCGAGGGTGTGCGGGTCGATGCTGCGCCCACTGCCGCAGTGGCTGAGCAAATCCCCGTGGACGTGCGCCTCGATACCCGCAAGCCGCGGACAATGGGGCTTGGCCTGGGTTACTCGACGGATGTCGGGCCGCGCGGCAAAGCCAATTGGACACGCCACTGGGTCAACCCCCAAGGTCACAGCTACGGCTGGGAAACAGAACTTTCAGCCCCACGGCAAAACGTGGGGCTGTGGTACGACGTGCCCCTTGACCCGCCCCTGACCGACAAGTTGCGTTTCGCTGGCGGCTATCAGAATGAAGAGATCGCCGGTACAGACACACTCAGCAAGCTGCTGACCGTGGGGCCGGAATGGCACAGCAAGCTGCCCAGTGGCTGGCAACGGGTGATCTCGCTCAAGTACCAGCGTGAAGAGTATCGCCTTGGCGACGATTCGGGCCTGAGCAACCTGCTTATGCCGGGCGTAAGTTTCTCCTACCTGCGCAGCGACAACCGCATCGACCCGCACAATGGCTACCGCCTGCAGTTCGATACCCAGGTGGCCAAGGAAGGGCTGGTGTCCGACACCAACCTGTTGCATGGCAACGTGCTGCTCAAGGGCCTGACCACGCTCGGGCACAACCACCGCTTGCTCGGCAGGGTGCAGTTCGGTGGCAGCGCCACCAACGGTTACAAGAACAACATCCCGCCATCGCTGCGTTTCTTCGCCGGTGGTGACCAGAGCGTGCGCGGCTACGACTATCAGACGCTGTCGCCAAAGAACAGCGACGGCGACCGTATCGGTGGCCGCTACTTGGTGGCAGGCAGCGTCGAATACCAGTATTCGCTGACCGAGAAGTGGCGTGTGGCGACATTCGTCGACCAGGGCAATTCGTTCAACACGCTGGAGCTGCCGAGCCTCAAGACCGGGGTCGGTATCGGCGTGCGCTGGGTTTCGCCGGTCGGGCCATTGCGCCTTGACCTGGCCAAGGCCCTTGATGACGACGGTGGTATCCGCCTGCACTTCTCCATGGGGCCTGAGCTGTGATACGTGTGTTCAAATTCATTCTGCTGGGCCTGCTTGGCAGTGTGTTACTGGTTGTTCTGGCGCTGGCAGCGTTACTTGGTACCGAAAGCGGCAGCCGTTGGGTACTTGGGCGCGTGCCAGGCCTGCAGGTCGATAACTTTCAAGGGCGCCTTGCGGGCAGGTGGCAGGCGAGCCAATTGACCTGGGCTGACGGCGGCAACCGCGCCGAAGTGCTGGCTCCGCTGCTGAACTGGACACCTGGCTGTTTATTGCGGGCAACGCTGTGCATCGATCAACTGCATGCCCAGCGTATCGACATGCTGTTCGCGCCGAGCGAACAACCTGCCGACAGCGGGCCGCTGCAGTTACCGGTTTTGCGGCTGCCGGTGGCCATCGAGCTGGGTGACGTCAAGGTTGGCCAGGTGCGCCTCGATGGCAGCGACCTGCTCGGCGATCTTCACCTGGCGGCGCACTGGACTGCCACAGGGCTGCAGATCGACAGCCTGCAACTGCAGCGCGATGACCTGCAATTGAATGTGCAGGGCGATCTGCAACCCGAGGGTGACTGGCCGGTGCAACTGCAGGGGCAGGTGCACCTGCCTGCGGTGCAAGGGCAGGCCTGGCAACTGGCACTGACCGCCAAAGGCGAGTTGCAGAAAACCCTTGAACTGGATGCGACCAGCAGCGGTTATCTCAACGCGCGTCTGACCGGTGAGTTGCAGGCACTGGCCGAGCACTTGCCAGCCAGGTTGCAGCTGCGCTCCGATGCCTTCAAACCCGCGCAAACGCTGCCGGACACGCTGCAGCTCAATCAGCTCAAGCTCGACGCCGAGGGCGATTTGCTCAAAGGTTATCAGTTGTCTGGTAGCGCCAGCCTGCCGGCAGAACAGGCACCGATCGCCCTGCTGCTCAAGGGCAAGGTAGATGCCAAAGGGGCGAACGTTCAGGCGTTGGACCTTTCTGCCAGCGACGCTCAGCACGTGAAGCTGCAGGCCAGCGCCGACTGGCAGCAAGGCCTGGTGGCCGATGCTCAGCTCGACTGGCAGGATTTCCCGTGGCTACGTCTGTACCCGTTGGACGCGCCGCCAGATGTCACGCTCAAGCGCTTCAACGCGCAGGTGCAATACCGCGATGGCAGTTACCAGGGTACTTTCAATGGCGACCTCGACGGCCCAGCCGGAGCCTTTACGTTGGCCAGCCCTTTCGAGGGTGACCTTGGCCAGGTGCGCCTGCCGCAATTGGCCCTGACCGCCGGGCAAGGCAAGGCAGCCGGCAGTGTCGCGGTGCGCTTTGCCGATACCCTGGCCTGGGATGTCGACCTGCAGTTGTCGGCACTCGACCCCGCCTACTGGCTCGCCGAACTGCCCGGTACCCTGGCCGGTCCGTTGCGCAGCAAAGGTGAAATGAAGGGTGAGCAGCTCACCCTCGATGCCCAGCTTGATCTAAAGGGCCGCCTGCGCGGCCAGCCTGCGATGCTCAAGGTACAGGCCGAAGGCGCCGGGCAGAACTGGACCCTCGGTGCGCTGGCCGTGCAGTTGGGTGACAACCGCATCAACGGCAGTGGCAGCCTGCAGCAGCGCCTGGCCGGGCGTGTCGACCTCGACCTGCCCCGGCTCGGGCAACTGTGGCCCGGGCTGCGAGGCCAGGCCAAAGGGCGGCTGGATGTCAGCGGCACGCTGAGCGCTCCCCAGGGTACCCTCACCCTGCAAGGCCAGCAGTTGGCGCAGGAGCAGAACCGTATCCAGCGGCTTGACCTCAATGCACGCCTGGACAACGCCCAGCGTGGCGTGATCAACCTCAAGGCCAATGGTATTCGCCTGGGCGATACCGCGTTGGGCACCTTGCAGGCCAACGGCAAGGGCGATATCCGCCAGCAAGCCCTGACCCTGGGCCTCGATGGCCCGCAGTTGAAGCTTGACCTGGGGCTCGACGGCCAGTTGAACAAGGGGGATTGGCGTGGCCGGCTGGCCAGCGGCAGAGTCCAGGCCGGTGGCCAGGACTGGCAGTTGCAGGCGCCGGCCCGCCTGCAGCGCCTGGCCAGCGGCCAACTGGACTTCGGTGCCCACTGCTGGCGCTCCGGTCAGGCCAGCCTGTGTGGCGAGGATCAACGCCTGGCACCAGAGCCACGCCTGCGTTATCACCTCAAACAGTTCCCGCTGGACAGCCTGGCCCAATGGCTGCCGAAGGATTTCGCCTGGCAGGGGCTGCTCAATGCTGACGTCAATCTGGACATTCCAGCCAGCGGCCCCAAGGGTGTCGTGCGTATCGATGCCAGTGGCGGCACCCTGAGGGTGCGGGACAATGGGCGCTGGATCGATTTCCCTTACCAGGCGCTGCGCCTGGACAGCACCCTGGCGCCTCGCCGCATCGATACACGGCTGAATTTCCGTGGCGAGCGCCTCGGCGAGTTGAGCCTGAACGCCCGTCTCGACCCGCTGGGGAAAGACAAGCCGCTGTCGGGTGACTTCCGCCTCGCCGGTCTGGACCTGTCGGTTGCCCGGCCTTTCGTACCGATGGTCGAGCGCCTGGCAGGCCAATTGAATGGCAGTGGCCGATTGTCCGGCACCTTGCTGGCGCCAAAGGTCAACGGCAACCTGATGCTCAGGGGTGGCGAGGTCAGTGGTGCTGAGCTGCCCGTCAGTTTGCAGGACCTGTCGCTGCAGGCCTTGATCGCTGGCGAGCAGGTTCAGCTCAACGGTGGTTGGCGCAGTGGCGAGGCGGGCCGTGGCCGGCTGAGCGGAGACCTGACCTGGGGCCAGGCCCTGGGCATGAACCTGCGCCTGCAGGGCCAGCAGTTGCCGGTTACCGTCGAACCCTACGCAACACTTGAGGTAGCGCCGGACCTGAGCCTGCGCCTGATCGACGACAAACTGGCGGTGACCGGCAAGGTGCTGGTGCCCAAAGGCAAGATCACGGTGCGCGAACTGCCGCCGTCGACCGTGAAAGTATCGGACGACACCGTCATCGTCGGCCACCAGACCGAAGAAGGCAAAACGCCCATGGCGATGGCCATGGACATTGATGTAGAGGTTGGGCAAGACAAACTGTCGTTCAGCGGTTTTGGGCTTACCGCCAACTTGCTCGGTCATGTACACATCGGCGACAACATGGACACCCGTGGTGAGTTGAGCCTGGCTGACGGACGCTACCGCGCCTACGGTCAGCGCCTGACCATTCGCCGTGCGCGCTTGCTGTTCGCCGGGCCCATCGACCAGCCTTACCTGGACATCGAAGCCATTCGGCAAGTTGATGACGTGATCGCCGGTATTCGCCTGAGCGGCAGTGCCGAGCAGCCTACTACCAAGGTGTTTTCGGAGCCGGCGATGAGCCAGGAACAGGCGCTGTCCTACCTGGTGCTGGGCCGACCGCTGGGCACTTCGGGCGAGGACAACAACATGCTTGCCGAGGCGGCCCTGGGCCTGGGCCTGGCTGGCAGCGCAGGAATCACCGGCAGCCTCGCGTCAAGCCTGGGTATTGACGATTTCCAGTTGGACACTGAGGGCTCGGGCAACTCCACCAGTGTGGTGGCTAGCGGTAACCTGACCGAGAAACTGAGCTTGCGATATGGGGTAGGGGTGTTCGAGCCGGCCAATACCATTGCGTTGCGCTACAAGCTGAGCAAGAAGGTCTACCTTGAGGCGGCGAGTGGCCTGGCCAGTTCGCTGGATATTTTCTACAAGCGCGACTTCTGAAGGGGCGCCATCACCGCACGGTGGCGGCCTCGATGAACTCATTGGTTTCAGGGGCAGGCGCAGTGGGCGGCTTGCGGGTGGGGTTGATCAGCTTGGTATATTCCTCGATCAGCCGGTTGAGCGCCTCGGGTGGCTCGCTGGCTTGAAACTGCATGCGGATCTGTACCTCGTCCGGGTCTCGCGTTTCCCCCTGGCGGCCCTGGGCGCCAATGGTGACCTTGAAGGCCGCAGCGCCGCCGGCCTCCTCATTCGCCTGCATCGCACGCAGCGCCTCCGTGCCATTGACCCGCACAGAGAGGTCGACCTGCATGCGCTCCAGAGCCAGCCCCTTGGGTGAAACCAGGGCGAACAACGGCACGCGTATCACATGCTTGTCGTCCATGGCGACCTCGACCATCTTGGCTTTCATAGGAGCCCCGAGCGCCTGCGGATCGATGTCGAAAAAGTGATCGAACAGATTGATGTACTGCTGGGCAATCAGGCTATTGGTTGCCGCAGCGGCTTCCTGCAGGCCACGGGTGATATCCCGCAGGTCAATCGCGGTCATGGGGGCAGGGTGGTTGTCCACTCACTTGTCTCCTTGGTACACGGGGAGCCCCGCTGTGTTCAGCGAGGCGGACATTTTGAGACAGGGCGAAGGATCAGGGAGTGGTGGCACCTGCAGAGGCGGTGCTCGCTGTATCGTCCTTCAGTACGTCAGCATCGGAAATCGCATCCGTGCTTATCAGGGTCGAGTTGGGTACCACCGTCGGTTTGGTGGCAGCATCGGTGAGGAAATCGATGACCCTCATCACCGCCTCTGGTGGATCCTGGCGGCGCAAGGTGGTGTTGAATGCATAGCGGGCACGGGTATCGGACTTGCGGGTCTGCGTGGACTTGTGGCTGATACTGCCCTTCATGTCCAGCTTGAAAGGGCCCCAGCCCAGCGAGGCGGCCATGTCACCACCTTTGCTGGACTCACTGAAATCCTCGGCCGCTTGGCTGATGGTCAGTTCGAACTCGACCTTGCCTTCTTCAATGACAATGTTCGGGTGGGTAATGGCCGCCAGCAGCGGGACCTTCATGGACTTGCTGACGACGCCTTTGTATTCGCCCTGTTCGTTGACGATGGTCTCGTCATAGTCGAACTGGATGGCAACCGCTTTGCCATCCTGTACGCAGACCTGCATGAGGAAGTCCGCATAGGATTTGCTCGCAGTGACCTGAGCCTGAACCATGGCTTGTAGCGGCCCGGCGATCATACGGTCCATGGGCAAGGCGTTGATGACCGATCCGATAAGGCTGTTGTCTAGGGACATTGCTGGATTCTCTTTCTCTGTTGGATGATGCAAATACGGCCGTCAATGCGGCCGGGTGGGGGTCGTCAGCGCGTGCAAGGCTCCTGGCGACGGATATTGCCGATCTGGCGCAGGCTCAGGCCGTACTTGTCGGCCAGCAGGCTGCGTGACAGCCCTTCAGCGCTTTCTTTCTGGATTTGCAGGTTGCGCAACTGCCGCAGGAAGTGGTCTGGCTTGGGGATTTCCAGTGCTACACCGGCAAACCGCTTGATCAGGGCGTCCAGAGCTTCGCCAGGGAGCACGTCGGCGAGCTTGGTGCGCTCACGATGCTTGGGGATGTATTTGGGCCTTCCGCCGAAGGCGCAGGTCAGTTGGTAGGCGTTTTCTATGCCGATACATTCGATCAGTGACTGCAACGAGTGCGGCAGAAGGCTGATGTCGATGGCTGTGAGATCTGGCAATTCCATGTGGTGCTCCCTCGCGGTAGATGGGGCGCGATGCTTTGATGAGCCGCAATGGCGGGTCAGCGATTACCATCGGCGTTCTGTCGTTGGCGTGAGAGGATTGTCAGTGAGTGACGAATAACGTCGCTAGGCGCCAAGTGGTCCAGCTGTTGTAGCCTCGGGGAGCAAGATTTGAAGGCAACGATTTCGCGTGTTGTAGGACATCGCTCTGGCGTTGCCCTACAGCCGTTGATACTCAGGGGGGCACTTTTCCGTGAGGCAACTGGGTGCCAGTACCCTCAACCGCAGGGGTAAACATGCATCAAGCTCACGTTGCGCAGGTAGGCGTGGGGCCAATCGGCCATTGTTTGAGGCAGACTGCGCCAGTCGACCACGAGGCAGAGGGCACTGAGAGATTGCTTATCGTGCCGGCCCAGCACTTTACCGGGGAAGGATCGGCGATAGAGCGCAAGGGTCTTGCCCACTGCTTCGACTTGTCCGGCGTTGGCCAAGGTTTCGTAGGCGAGCCTTGGCAACTGCGGCTGCTCGATTGTGAAATGGGCGTGGCCGGGCCTTGCGAGCAGGTGCCCGGCTGCCCTTGTTCGATGCCATAACTGTTGCCATTGGTTGCTGCCGGCGTAGTCCGCCAGTTCGCGGCCCATTTTGAGCAATTGCTCAGGTGGTATCTGGCGGATATCCAGGGCGTGGGTGGGGAGAGAGGGCAGTAACAACAGAATGAGCAGGGCGGGCTTGAGCATGGAGCCTCCAGCATGGGCGGTAGGGAGGCCAATGCTTTCAGGCTTGAGGTGCCACGCTAAGCAGGAAATGCAGCGCCGAAAGCCATGGGCGTTGTATCATTGGCCCGGCTCGTTGCGAGCCATTTGCCCCCGATGTTGCAAGGAACTATCGATGACACACGTGCAGCGCCTCAAATATTCGATTCTTATCATCCTGGTGGTGCTGGGCCTCATGCTGGGCCTGTCACATCTGCAAAAACAGGGCACCATCAGTGAACAGACTTTCCAGCTGCTGGCCATCGCCATTGCGGTAGTGGTGGTCGTGATCAACGGGATCCTGCGGCGCAAGGTCAAGCCCTGACCCGTACCGGCCGGCCAGGTATGGCCGGCCATGCGCTCAGCGTGCAGAGGGTTGCTCGAGCACGGCGCGCGCTTGCGGGTTGAGGCTGTAGCACTTGTCGTTGCCCAGGTTGATCACGCCCTCTGCGCACAGCCGCTTGAGCACCTCCCGCACACTGAGAAACGACAGCGGAATATCCAGTTGTTCCAGATGCGCGTGCACACCGCGCACGCCAATGCTGCGGCCGGAGCGGCCGGCGCTGTGCAGGGCGTCGATCACTTTGAGACGAATCAGGCTGGTACGCAGCCCATAGGTGCGCAGCAACTCGCGGATCTGTTCGTTGCCGACACGCTCTTCCCCGCAGGCGTCCTGTCCATTGGCCGCTTTGGCCGGGGTTCGCCCGGTCTGAAGTGAGGATTGCGGGTTGTACATGTGAATGCTCCTTTTCGTGGACTTTCCCGAAATATGGGTGCCTCACTTACTAGGACGAATGAGAACGGAGAATCTGCAGCCTTTGCGCAAAAAAAAGATTCTCTGCCGGTCTCATGAAGACGAATCTGTTTCTCCTTGTGCGTAAAATTTTCATGTGGGCGTTCGTCTGATTGGGAATGATCCCAGAAGCCGAGGAGTGCCCGTGCTCTCAATTTCACGTCCCATGACCTGCGCTGGCCTTGCGGCCGCGCTGGTTGTCTCCAGCATGGCCGCGCAGGCGTTGGAACCCAAGTCTGATGCCACTGCGCAAATTCGCCGTACCAGTTTCGGCGTGCCGCATATCGTGGCCAAGGATGAGCGCGGCCTGGGTTACGGCATCGGTTATGCCTATGGCCAAGACAATCTGTGCCTGCTGGCCAATGAAGTGCTGACGGTCAACGGTGAACGTTCGCGCTTTTTTGGCGCGCAGGGCAAAACCCTCGAGCAGCGCGATAACCTGACCAGCGACCTGTTCTTCACCTGGTTCAATACGCCGACTGCGGTCAACAGCTTCCTGCAGGCCCAACCTGCTCAGGTGCGTGATTTGCTGGAGGGCTATGCCAGTGGTTTCAACCGCGCCTTGGCCGAGCGTCGTAGCCAAGGGCTGCCGGCAGAGTGCGGGGATGGTCAGTGGTTGCGGCCGATCACCAGCCTGGACCTGGTCAAGCTGACCCGCCGTCTGCTGGCTGAGGGTGGGTTGGGCCAGTTCGCCGAAGCGCTGGCGGCTGCCCGGCCGCCGCAGTTGGCGAGCCAGCAGGCAGCGCCCACGTTTGGCGAGGCACTTGCCCAGCAGCAGCGCTTCGCTTCGGAGCGCGGCAGCAACGCCGTTGCAGTGGGTGCGGAGCGTTCGGCCAACGGCCGCGGGCTGTTGCTGGCCAACCCGCATTTCCCCTGGATGGGCGGGATGCGCTTCTACCAGATGCAACTGACCATCCCTGGCCGACTGGACGTCATGGGCGCCGCACTGCCTGGCTTGCCGGTAGTGAACATCGGTTTCAACCGTCACCTGGCCTGGACCCACACGGTCGATACGTCCAAACACTTCACCCTCTATCGACTGCAACTGGACCCCAAGGATCCGACCCGCTACCTGCTCGATGGCAAGTCCCTGCCGCTGACGCGCCAGGCTGTGAGTGTCACGGTCAAGGCTGAGGATGGCACGCTGAGCCAGGTGCAGCGCCAGGTCTATAGTTCGAGCTTCGGGCCCGTGGTGCAGTGGCCAGGGCGCCTGGACTGGGACAGCAAAGCGGCCTACAGCCTGCGCGACGCCAATCTGGAAAATACCCGCGTGCTGCAGCAGTGGTATCGCATCAACCGGGCCGATAGCCTGGCGGCACTGAAGGGCTCGGTCGAGCAGTTGCAGGGCATCCCCTGGGTCAATACCTTGGCCGTCGATGCCGGTGGCCAAGCGTTGTACCTTAACCAGTCGGTGGTGCCTTATGTGGACCAGCAGATGCTGAGCCAGTGCAGCAACCCGGCGGCGCAAGGGCCGCTGGTGGTGCTCGACGGTTCGCGCAGCGCCTGCCAGTGGAAGGTCGATGCACAGGCAGCGCAGCCTGGCATCTTCCCGGCGCATCTGTTGCCCAGCCTTGCGCGCAACGATTTCGTGCAAAGCTCCAACGATCCGGCATGGATGACCAACCCCGCCCAGCCTTTGACGGGGTACTCGCCGCTGATCAGCCGCAGCGACCAGCCCTTGGGCATGCGCGGGCGCTTCGCGCTGGAGCGCCTGCAAGGCAAGGCCAAGCTGGGCATGGAGGACCTGCAGCGTATGGTGATGGATGACGAGGTCTACCTGGCCAGCCTGGTGCTTCCAGACTTGTTGCAATGGTGCAAAGGCGCTGAGGCCGATTTGCAGGCACTGTGTACGAGCCTGGCGAGCTGGGATGGCAAGGCTGACCTGAACAGCGGCATTGGCCTGGTGCACTTCCAGAACATCGTCGACGCCTTGGCCAGGTATCCGCAAAGCTGGCGTGTGGCCTTCGACCCGGCAGACCCGCAACACACGCCGCGTGGGTTGGCAGTGGAGCAGGCGGCGGTGCGCAAGTTGCTGCGCGAAGCGGCGCTGGCCTCACTGCAGCAGGTAGCCAAAGCCGGCGTTGCTGAAGACAGCCGTTGGGGGCAGATCCAGCAGGCGGCCGATGGCACACCGGTGCCGGGCGGCCCGCAGGGCTTGGGGGTGTATAACGCGATCTACAGCGTCCCGCATGGGCCGGGCAAGCGGCTGGTGGTCAGTGGCACCAGTTACTTGCAACTGGTCAGCTTCACCGATAAGGGGCCCCAGGCGCGCGGGTTGTTGGCCTTCTCGCAGTCCAGCGAAGCCGCATCGGCGCATGCGAGCGACCAGACCAAAGCGTTCTCGGCCAAGCAGTTGGCGCACATCCCGTTCACCGAGGCGCAAATCAAGGCTGACCCCGAGTATCGGCAGTATGTGATCAGTGAGCGGGACAAGGGGGCAGTGGCGAGCCAGCCTTAAGTTACAAACCTGTACCGGCCTCATCGCCGGCAAACCGGCCCACAGGTATCAAGGATAGTGGCGTACCTGTAGGCGCCGGCTTGCCGGCGATGAGGCCGGTATGGCGAAGCTATCAGTTTCAGGAAAACTCGAACGGCTCCAGCTGAAAGCCCTGCGCATCCACCTGCAGGGTCCAGCCGCGACGGTCCCAATCGCCCAGCACGATGCGCCGGGCAGGCTCCCCGTTCACCACCAGCTTGTGGATCGCCGGCCGGTGAGTGTGGCCATGCACCAGCGTTTTCACGCCATGTGCCGCCATCACCGCTGGTACTTCTTCTGGTGTGACATCGACAATTTCGGTGGCCTTCATGCGCGTTTGTGCACGGCTTTCGTTACGCAGCTTGCGCGCCAGCTTTTGCCGGGTGGCAAGCGGCAAGTGCCGCAGAATCCACAGGCTCAACGGGTTGCGCAGATAACGGCGCATTTTCATGTAACCGATGTCGCGGGTGCACAGGGTGTCGCCATGCATCAGCAAAACCTGCTCGCCGCCCAGGCTGATCACGCTGGGGTCGGCCAGCAGGGTGCAGCCGGCGGCCTTGCAGAAAGCCTCGCCAATCAGGAAGTCACGGTTGCCGTGCATCAGGTACACGGCGGTGCCGCTGTCGCTCAGCTGGCGCACGGCCTGGCAGATCGACTGCTGGAACGGCGTCATGGCATCGTCGCCGATCCAGGCTTCGAAGAAGTCGCCGAGGATGTACAGCGCCTTGGCATGGCGTGCGCGGCCGTCGAGCAGATCAAGAAACGCCCGGGTAATGTCCGGGCGTTCTTCTTGCAGATGCAGATCAGAGATCAGCAGTATCACTCAACGATCTCGGCTTTCTCGATGATCACGTCGTCTTTTGGTACGTCCTGGTGGCCAGCCTTGGAACCGGTGGCGACCTTTTCGATGGCGTCGACGATTTCACGGCCTTCGGTCACTTCGCCGAATACCGCGTAGCCCCAGCCCTGGGTGTTCTTGCCGCTGTGGTTGAGGAAGTCGTTGTCGGAGGCGTTGATGAAGAACTGGGCCGAGGCGGAGTGCGGCTCCATGGTGCGGGCCATGGCAATGCTGTACTTGGTGTTCTTCAGGCCGTTGTCAGCTTCGTTCTGGATGCTGGCGCGGGTTTTCTTCTGGCTCATGCCCGGCTCGAAGCCGCCGCCCTGGATCATGAAACCCTTGATCACACGGTGGAACACGGTGCCATCGTAGTGACCGTCCTTGACGTACTGAACGAAGTTTTCCGTGGTGAGCGGCGCTTTCTCGGCGTCCAGTTGCAGGACGATAACGCCGTGGTTGGTGGTCAGTTTGACTTTGGACATGCTGGAATTCGCTCTTTCAAGGCATTCGGGAATTAGGGTGCGCAGTGCGCCTGTAGTCACCTGACGCAGGATCGGGCGACCGCGACACATGGCGCGCACTGGCCATTTTGCCAGGCCGCGACAAAAAGCTGCGATAAAATCACGGCAGTTTGTCCGAGCCTGGCTGTCAGCAGCTTGACTGCTTCGGCTATGATAGGCCCTTTGATTCAATCGGCCTACCCAGGCCGGACACGTGCATTCAAGGATCCTATGAGCAAGCCCACTGCCGACAACGCGCCCAACGCCGCTGCCAAAGGCGCCCCCGCCGTCCCTGCGAACTTCCTGCGGCCGATCATCCAGGCCGACCTGGACTCGGGCAAGCACAGCAGCATCGTCACTCGTTTTCCGCCGGAGCCCAATGGCTACCTGCACATCGGCCATGCCAAGTCGATCTGCGTCAACTTCGGCCTGGCCAAGGAGTTCGGCGGCGTCTGTCACCTGCGCTTCGACGACACCAACCCGGCCAAGGAAGACCAGGAGTACATCGATGCCATTCAGCGCGACGTCAAATGGCTGGGCTTCGACTGGGCCGGCGACGTGCGTTATGCCTCGAACTACTTCGACCAGTTGCACGACTGGGCCGTTGAACTGATCAAGCGTGGCAAGGCCTATGTCTGTGACCTGACCCCTGATCAGGCCAAGGCCTACCGTGGCAGCCTGACCGAGCCAGGCAAGAACAGCCCGTTCCGTGAGCGCAGCGTCGAAGAGAACCTCGACCTGTTCGCGCGCATGAAGGCCGGCGAGTTCAAGGATGGCGAGCGCGTGCTGCGCGCCAAGATCGACATGGCCTCGCCGAACATGAACCTGCGCGACCCGATCCTGTACCGCATCCGTCATGCCCACCACCACCAGACCGGTGACAAGTGGTGCATCTACCCCAACTACGACTTCACCCATGGTCAGTCCGATGCCATCGAAGGCATCACCCACTCGATCTGCACCTTGGAGTTCGAAGGCCATCGGCCGCTGTACGACTGGTTCCTGGACAACCTGCCGGTACCGGCGCATCCGCGTCAGTACGAGTTCAGCCGCCTGAACCTGAACTACACCATCACCTCCAAGCGCAAGCTCAAGCAGCTGGTCGACGAGAAGCACGTCAGCGCCTGGGACGACCCGCGCATGTCGACCCTCTCGGGCTTCCGCCGTCGCGGCTACACCCCGGCCTCGATCCGCAACTTCTGCGAGATGGTCGGTACCAACCGCTCCGACGGTGTGGTCGACATGTCGATGCTCGAATTCAGCATCCGTGACGACCTCGACCGCACCGCGCCGCGCGCCATGTGCGTGCTGCGCCCGCTGAAGGTGGTCATTACCAACTACCCTGAAGGCCAGGTCGAGCAGCTCGAGCTGCCGCGCCACCCCAAGGAAGACATGGGCGTGCGCGTGCTGCCCTTCGCCCGCGAGCTGTACATCGACCGCGACGATTTCATGGAAGAGCCGCCAAAGGGCTACAAGCGCCTGGAACCGGCCGGTGAAGTGCGCCTGCGCGGCAGCTACGTGATCCGCGCCGACGAAGCGGTCAAGGACGCCGAGGGCAACATCGTCGAGCTGCGCTGCTCCTACGACCCGGACACACTGGGCAAGAACCCCGAGGGCCGCAAGGTCAAGGGCGTGATCCACTGGGTGCCGGCAGACGCCAGTGTCGAATGCGAAGTGCGCCTGTACGATCGCCTGTTCCGCTCGCCGAACCCGGAAAAGGCCGAGGAGGGCGCCAGCTTCCTCGACAACATCAACCCGGACTCGCTGCAAGTGCTGACCGGCTGCCGTGCCGAGCCGTCGCTGGGCCAGGCGCAGCCTGAAGACCGCTTCCAGTTCGAGCGCGAAGGCTACTTCTGCGCCGACCTCAAGGACAGCCAGCCGGGCCGCCCGGTGTTCAACCGCACCGTCACCCTGCGTGACTCCTGGGGCAGCTAAGGAACCACCGTGCTTACCATTTACAACACGCTGAGCAAAACCAAGGAAGTCTTCAAGCCGCTCGATGGCAACAAGGTGCGCATGTATGTGTGCGGCATGACCGTGTACGACTATTGCCACCTGGGCCATGGCCGCAGCATGGTGGCCTTCGACCTGGTCACCCGCTGGCTGCGCAAGAGCGGCTATGAGCTGACCTACGTGCGCAATATCACCGACATCGACGACAAGATCATCAACCGGGCCAACGAGAACGGCGAAACGTTCGACGCGCTGACGGCCCGCATGATCGATGCGATGCATGAGGACGAACGGCGCCTGAACATCCTCAAACCGGACCAGGAACCGCGTGCCACCGACCATATCGCCGGCATGCACGCGATGATCCAGACCCTGATCGACAAGGGCTACGCCTACGCGCCGGGCAATGGCGACGTGTACTACCGGGTCGGCAAGTTCGTCGGCTATGGCAAGCTGTCGCGCAAGAAGATCGAGGACCTGCGCATCGGTGCCCGCATCGAGGTCGACGAGGCCAAGCAGGACCCGCTCGACTTCGTGCTGTGGAAGGGCGTCAAGCCGGGCGAACCGTACTGGGATTCGCCCTGGGGCCCAGGCCGTCCGGGCTGGCACATCGAGTGCTCGGTGATGTCCACCTGCTGCCTGGGCGAGAGCTTCGACATCCACGGTGGCGGCAGCGACCTGGAGTTCCCGCACCACGAGAACGAAATCGCCCAGAGCGAAGCGGCGACCGGCAAGCAGTACGCCAACGCCTGGATGCACTGCGGCATGATCCGCATCAATGGCGAGAAGATGTCCAAGTCATTGAACAACTTCTTCACCATCCGTGACGTGCTCGATGTGTATCACCCGGAGGTGGTGCGCTACCTGCTGGTGGCCAGCCACTACCGCAGTGCCATCAACTACTCCGAAGACAGCCTGCGTGATGCCAAGGGCGCCCTGGAGCGCTTCTATCACGCGCTGCGTGGCTTGCCACGTGTGGCGGCCAAGGGTGGTGAGGCATTCGTCGAGCGCTTCAGCGTGGCGATGAACGACGACTTCGGCACCCCCGAAGCCTGCGCCGTGCTGTTCGACCTGGTGCGCGAAATCAACCGCCTGCGCGACAGCGACCCGGATGCGGCTGCCGGCCTGGCCGGTCGCCTGCGTGAGCTGGGTGATGTGCTGGGTGTACTGCAGCTGGAGGCCGATGACTTCCTGCGTGCAGGGGCCGAGGGCAAGGTCGATGCGGCTGAAGTGGAAGCACTGATCCAGGCGCGCCTGCAGGCGCGTGCCGACAAGAACTGGGCAGAATCCGACCGTATCCGCGACCAGCTGACCGCCATGGGCGTGGTGCTGGAGGACAGCAAGGGCGCGACTACCTGGCGTCTGGCTGACTGATGATGTGAAGGGGCCGCTTTGCGGCCCCATCGCCGGCAAGCCGGCTCCCACAGGTATTGTACAGGGCTTGAAGGTTGCGCGGTCGTAGTGAGAGCCGGCAAGCCGGCGACAGGTATTGCGCAGGGCTTGAAGGTTGTGCTGTCGTGGTGGGAGCCGGCTTGCCGGCGATGGGCTGCATAGCAGCCCCCGCTTTTACCTGGGCAACCCCGGCAACGGGCAATGCAACACCAGCTTAGCCCCACCCAGCTCACTGTCACCCACCTCCAGCCCAAACCCATGCAGGTCGACGATCGCCGCAACGATCGACAAACCCAGCCCGAACCCCGGGTGGCGGTGGCCTTCCTCGCTGCGATAAAAGCGCTTCAGCACGGCAGTGCGCTCTTCTTCCGCAATCCCAGGCCCACTGTCCTCGATAGCGATATGCACGCCTGCTTCGTCCTGCGTAGCCGTAATGGCCACCTGGCCACCTTCTGGCGTGAACTTGATGGCATTGCCCACCAGGTTGGCCAGCGCTTCGAACAGCAATTCACGGTCCCCATGCAGCGCCGGCAAGTGCTCAGGCTGTTGCAGGTGCAGGCGAATACCGCCATCTTCGGCCAGGGGCAGGTAGAAATCATGCAACTCCACCAGCAGCTCACGCGGGGCCAGCTGAACGAAGCCAGCGCGGCGCTGGCGATCCTCCAGTTCACTGATGCGCAACAGGCCGCGAAAACGTGCCATCAGGGTATCGGTTTCGCCGATGGCCTGGTCCAGTGCCTCGGCTTGTGCCGAGTCCAGCCCGGTCTGCTGGCGGATGCGGTACAGCTGTGCACGCAGGCGAGTGAGTGGTGTGCGCAGGTCGTGGGCAATGTTGTCGCACACGCCCTTGACCTCATTCATCAGCCGTTCTATCCGGTCAAGCATGGCGTTGACGATGGCGGCCAGCATGTCCAGCTCGTCGCGCCGGGCCGACAGCGGCAGGCGGTGGGTGAGGTCGCCGGCGACGATCAGCTCTGCCTGCGCCTGTATGGCCCGAATGCGTTTCAAAGGCCTGCGGCGCAGCAGGTACCAGCCGGCGAAGCCTGGGATCAGGGTCAGCGAGATGCCCCATAGCAAGGCGTGCAGGATGATGCGTGTCACCACGAACAACGAGCCGTTGTCGCGCAGCAGTACCAGCCAGCGGCCGTCCTGAACCTTGATTGCCACCGCGTCGCAGCTGTCACGCGGCATGTGCGGGTCATCGGCGTCCAGGCACCGCTCGAGTTCATGCACCTTGCCGTCCAGGCCGAGTTCCGGCGGAATTGCACGGATACGCCCGCCGATCGGGTTGAGCTGGGCGTCGAACAGGCCGTAGGCATCAAAGGCGCGCTCCTCGAACGCCTGGCTGGCGATCAGCGCGTCGTCCAGCTGCTTGCCGCTCATGTGCGCGAACAGGTGCTGGCGCTGCAGCATGGAGTGGCGGGTCAGCTTGTTCAGGTAGCTGGACACCTCGAAGTACAGCACCCCCATGAGGATGCTGCTCCAGGCCACGAAGAGGAAGCTGTACAGCGCCAGCAGGCGGCTGGTCGAGGAGCTCCAGCCCTTAGACGGGTTCAGCAATGGCATAGCCGGAGCCCCGTACGGTACGGATCAGCGGCGACTGCCCGGGGGCATCGATCTTCTTGCGCAGGCGGCCGATATGCACATCGATCAGGTTGGTGCCAGGGTCGAAGTGGTAGCCCCAGACTTCCTCGAAGATCATCATCCGCGTGATCACCTGGCCGCTATGGCGCATCAGGTACTCCAGCAGCTTGTACTCGGTGGGCAGCAGGTTGAGCGTCTGTTCGCCGCGGCGGGCCTCATGGCTGATCAGGTCCAGTTGCAGGTCGGCGACCTGCAGTCGGGTCTGGGTCATCGGCACGCTATTGCGCCGCAACAGCACTTCCACCCGTGCGGCCATCTCGTCGGAGGCGAACGGCTTGGTCAGGTAGTCGTCGCCACCGGCACGCAGGCCTCGCACACGCTCATCGACGTCGGACAGCGCGCTGATCATCAGGATGGGCGTTGCGATTTTCAGGTTGCGCAGGGTGGTGACGATGGTCAGGCCATCGACCTCTGGCAGCATGCGGTCCAGGGTGATCAGGTCGTAGCCGCCGCCGATGGCCTTGGCCAGGCCTTCACGGCCATTGTCAGCCCAATCCACTTCCAGACCGTGGCTGGTGAGTTCGGCGACGATTTCCTGGCCGGTGACGGCGTCGTCTTCGATGGTCAGTACGCGTGGCATGCTGGTTCCTGGGCGTCTAGTGGAGGCTTGATTGTGCCAAAGAATAGACTGCCGGGAATTTAAGAAAAATTCATCTGGCTGCAGTTTCTTTGTTGCGGGGCAAACTCGCTTGCTCAATGTCTAAAGATGACGCAATCCCTGTGGTAGCGGGCTTGTCGGCGATGGGGCCGTAACGCTCAGCCAAAAAAAGGGGCATGCCAGCGTCTGGCATGCCCCGTGGTTCAGCGTGGCGCGATGGCTCAGGCGACCTTGACGATCCAGCCCGCCGGCGCTTCGACGTCGCCGCTCTGGATACCGGTCAGCTCGTTGTAGAGCTTCTGGGTGACCGGGCCAACCTTTTCCAGGTCATGGAACACGTGCAGCTTGCCGTTGTACTCGATGCCACCGATCGGGGTGATCACCGCGGCGGTACCGCAGGCACCGGCTTCGATGAAGCGGTCGAGCTTGTTGATTTCAACGTCGCCTTCGATCACGGTCAGGCCCAGGCGCGAGGACGCCAGTTCCATCAGCGACAGGCGGGTGATGCCTGGCAGTACCGAAGCTGATTTCGGGGTGATGAATTCGTTGTTGGCGGTGATGCCGAAGAAGTTGGCCGAACCGACTTCCTCGATCTTGGTGTGCGTCAGCGGATCGAGGTAGATGGCGTCGGCGAAGTTGGCTTTCTTGGCTTCAGCACCTGGCTGCAGGCTGGCCGCATAGTTGCCGCCGACCTTGGCCGCGCCGGTGCCTTGCGGCGCTGCGCGGTCGAAGCTGGAAATCTGGAAGTTGTGCGGCTTCATGCCGCCTTTGAAGTAGGAGCCAACCGGGATGGCGAATACCGAAAAAATGAACTCCGGGGCGGTGCGCACGCCGATGTTGTCGCCGGTGCCGATCACGAACGGGCGCAGGTACAGGGCACCCTTGCCGTGTGGCGGGACGAATTTCTCGTTGGCCTTGACCACTTGCTTGCAGGCCTCGATGAACACATCGGTCGGCACGTGCGGCATCAGCAGGCGAGCGCAGCTGCGCTGCATGCGGGCGGCGTTCTGGTCAGGGCGGAACAGGTTGATCGAACCGTCCTTGCAGCGGTAGGCCTTGAGGCCTTCGAAACACTGCTGGCCATAGTGCAGGGCAGTGGAGCCTTCACTGATGTGCAGCACGTTGTCTTCAGTCAGGGTGCCTTTGTCCCACTCACCATTGCGCCATACGGACAGGTAGCGCTTGTCGGTCTTGATGTAGTCGAAACCCAGCTTGTCCCAGTTAATGCTTTCGTTACTCATGACACCCTCGATTGTCTTGCAAGTGCCCGATCGCTCGGGCTGCTGTTATATGCGCACCTCGCCACGATAATACATCCGCTGCGGATCGGGAACGGCCAGTCACGAATTGGCGGCTATCTGGGTCATGGTGACGCCGATGGCAGGTGCAGGTAAGCGTCCAGCGCCAGTTGCTGGAGAAACACTGAATCATGGGAAGCCACCAGCATCGCCCCCTGAAACTGCCGTAGCATGGCCTCCAGCGCTTCCAGCGACGGCAGGTCCAGATGGTTGCCGGGCTCATCGAGCAACAGCAGGTCCACGCCGCGTTTGCGATAAAGCACGCCAGCCAGCGCTGCCTTGAGCCGCTCACCGCCGCTGAGCAAACTGCTCGGCAGCTCGATGCGTGCGGCATCGAGGCCTAGTTGAGCCAGCCGTATGCGCAGAACGCCGGATGGCAGTGTCGGGTTAGCCTCGCGCAGGTGTGCCAGAACGGTCTGCTGCCCAGGTAATGAACTGCAGTGCTGGTCGAGCATCGCGACTTCGCCGCTCATCCGAGCGCTGCCGGCCTGGATGGGCAGCGCTTCGCACAGCACCTGAAGGAGTGTTGACTTACCACTGCCGTTGGGACCGACCAGTCCGAGCCGTTGGCCCAGGCAAAGGTGCAGGTCGATCGGTTCGGTACTGCCGCGAGGCAGCACAAGCCCCTGCAGTGCCAGCACTTCACGACCAGGGTGCGATTGAGGTGTTGGCGCATGAAGAATGATCGCGCTGTCGCGCTCTACCTGGCGCGCCGCTTCCTGCACCTGCGTTTGCAGGGCCTGCAGGGCATCGTTGTGATTGCGACGCTGTTTGCCAGCCGTGGCCTGGCTACGTTGCTGCTGGCGGTCGATGAGTATCTTGGCCTGGTTGGCGTGCTTGGCGTGGTGGCTGGCACGTGACTGGTGGCGTTCAAGGCGCTCCCGTTGTTCGTGCAACGTTTTGGCGGTGAGTTGGCGCTCATGCTTTGCGCGGACCAGTTGTTGCTGAGCCTGTTCGCGCTGTTCGGCCTTGCGCTGGGCATAGAAGCTGTAAGGCCCCCCGAATGCCTGCAAGCCAAGGCTCGACAGTTCGACGATGCGCGACATGTGTTCGAGCAAGCTACGGTCATGGCTGATAACCAGCAAGCCCCGGTCCCAAGCCGTGATCATGGCCAGGAGCTGAGCGCGGCCTTCGCTGTCCAGGTGGTTGCTGGGCTCATCCAGGATCAGGTAATCGCTATCGCTGAGCCAGGCACCGAGCAGGGCGACGCGCATAGCCTGGCCGCCGCTGAGCTCGGCAGCGGGGTAATCGGGGGTGAGGTGACCCAGGCCGTGGCGATCCAGCAGGATGTGCAGCCGCTCACGAATGTCCCATTGATCGCCCACAGTGTCGAAATCGTAAAGGTCGATGCTGCCTTTTTCGATACTTTGCAACGCAGCGATCACCTGCCCGACCTGGGCTAGATCGGCGACGGTGGTACTGTGCCGGATCACTTGCTGGCCCAGGTGATGAACCCTGCCATGGCGCGAGCAACGGCCGCTGCTGGGCAAACGCTGGCCGGCGAGTATCTGCCCGAGCAGGCTTTTGCCCACGCCATTACGCCCGACCATGCCGGTCGGGCGTTGGTCAAAGCACGCGTTGAGGTTGGTAAACAGTGGCTTGCCATTGGGCAAAACCAGGGAGACGCTGTCCAGCGTCAGGAACGACGTATTCGTCATGCACAACTCCACTCATGCCGCGACATCTCCGGAGCAAACCAGAGGCTGAAGGCTGGCCGTCGAAGGGACGGCGGCATCAATGGCGCATTGGACGAATACCTCCTGTAGTGAGATGCAAGAGCCTAGCGCAAAGGCGAGGGGAGGTAAATCACCGCTCGCCGGTTGGCCTCAACGCCCCTGCAAGCGCTTGTTCCAGTCGCCTGCGTGGCTTCGTTCGCAGGCTTCTTCACTGTCGAAGCGCACATGCCATGCTGGGTGATCCAGCCTTATACCTGCCTCGTCCAGCGCCTGGGCCGTCAGCTTGAGCATGCGTACCTTCGCATCACCCGCCAGCGCTGCGGCCTTGTCGACCTCGCGCTCGAATACCCAGGTAATGCGCAAGCTGGCAGGGAACTGATCAGGGTCCAGGCGATGTGTCAGCCAGCTGAACCCGACGATTTGCGCCTTGGCCGTTTCGCAGGCGTCGGTCAGGCACGCCACCAGTTCACGCTCAAGGCGCGCCAATTCGCGTTTGCCCAATGCTTTCATTGCGCGGCCTCGTCATCGATCTGCTGGCAGAAACGCAACAGGTTACCGAACGGGTCACGTATCTGCATCTGCAGGCCCCAGTCGACACGCTCGGCCTGAGGGCGGGCGTAGCTGTACTGTTTGTCCAGCAGTTCACGTTCCAGCGCCAGCAGTTCATCGGTACGGGCAAACACCGTCGAACCTGGGCAGGCGTCGCCGTGATGCTCGCTCAAGTGCAGGACCAGGCCGTCGCGGTGGATTTGCGCATACCAAGGCAGGTCCGGGCTGAAGCGGTGCTCCCAGTCCAGGGTGAAGCCGAGGAAATCGAGGTAGAACTCCTTGGCCTTTTCGACCGAGAAAATGCGCAGGATGGGGATGGCTGGGGCGAGAGGCATGGCTGTTCCTTGGCCGTGGGCGGTACTCAAGTGGATTGCCAGTCTACTGATTGTCACGGCGGACTGTCTTGTTCGCGGCGCAATACCCTGGCTAATTCGAGCACCGAAACAGGGCTGGTGAGTGCCCTCGTGTCGTGCGTCATGACCCGGCATGCCCCACGCCAGAGCCTCGCGCAATATGTTTCATGTGGCTTCACCTGCGTAGTTGGCCCGCAAACTGCTATATCCCAGCCAATCGAATTTGATCGAGTGGTCAAGCCTGCAGCACGTCAGTGCGCGGCGGTGATCCTTTTAACGGCCGCCAGGCCGTGGATATCAGGGGCTATAGGATGTTGCTGGCCGAGCGCGTCGAACAATCTGAACAGGATGCAGGCTGGAGTGCCCACCTGCAGTTGCGCTTTGTCGAGCGTGGTGGTGTGACTCGTCTTGGTGCGCGCCGCCATTTCGGCCCGCTTTTGGTGCAGCGACCGTTCTACCCGGAAGGTGCGCCGTGCCACGTCTATGTGCTGCACCCGCCAGGGGGCATCGTTGCCGGTGACCGCCTGGAGCTGGATATTCAGCTAGAGCCTGGCAGCCATGCATTGCTGACCATGCCCGGCGCCAGCAAGTTTTATCGAAGTATCGGCCCAACCGCGTGGCTGACCCAACGTTTCCATCTGCAAGCGGGCAGCACCCTGGAGTGGCTGCCCCAGGACAGCATTTTCTTTTCCGGTGCTCGCGCCAGCCTCGACAGCCGCTTCACCCTTGAGCCCGGTGCCCGCCTGCTGGCTTGGGAAACGCTGTGCCTGGGCCGCCCGGTGATGGGCGAACGATTCGATCAGGGCGCGCTGGACAGCCGTCTGAGCATCGAGTTGCCCGATGACCCTGGCTTGTGCGAACGCCTGCGCATCACCGGTGGCCAGCTCGACAAGCTCGGCGGCCACCCGTTGCTCGCTACCTTCTGTGCGTCCCCGGCAGACCCATCCGTGCTGGAAAGGGTGCGGCCTCTGCTCGAGGAACTGAAAACGCCCGCCGGCGCCACCTTGCTGGGTTCGCTGCTGGTGATTCGCCTGCTGGACCACGACAACCAACATCTGCAACACACCCTGCAGCGCCTCTGGCACGTGCTGCGGCCGGCCGTTCTCGGCCTGCCGGCGTGCCCGCCGCGCATCTGGGCCACCTGAGAGAGCGCCATGGAGCTGACCCCGAGAGAGAAAGACAAACTGCTGCTGTTCACCGCCGCACTGTTGGCGGAACGGCGCCTGGCCCGTGGCCTGAAGCTCAACTACCCGGAGGCGGTGGCGCTGATCAGTGCCGCCGTGCTCGAAGGCGCCCGTGATGGCCGCACGGTAGCCGAGCTGATGAGCCTGGGCCGCGAAGTGATCGGCCGCGATCAGGTCATGGACGGTGTTCCCGAGATGCTCCATGACGTGCAGGTCGAAGCCACCTTCCCTGACGGCACCAAGCTGGTGACCGTACATGACCCCATCGTCTGACCTGGCCGAGGAGCCCAGCATGATCCCAGGTGAAATCCAGGTCGCCGCCGGCGACATCGAACTCAACGTCGGCCGTGCAACGGTCAGTGTCAAAGTGGCCAATCATGGCGACCGGCCGGTGCAGGTGGGCTCGCATTACCATTTTTACGAGGTCAACGAGGCGCTGGTGTTCGACCGCGAGCCTAGCCGCGGCTTTCGCCTCGACATCCCGGCCGGCACTGCCGTGCGCTTCGAGCCGGGCCAGGCGCGTACCGTGCAATTGGTAGCCTACGCCGGCAAGCGCGAGGTGTATGGCTTTCAGGGCAAAGTGATGGGCGCACTGGAGGGCCAGGCATGAGCCGCATTTCGCGTCGGGCCTATGCCGACATGTTCGGCCCTACCGTCGGCGACCGCGTGCGCCTGGCCGACACTGCCCTGTGGGTGGAGGTCGAGAAGGACTTCACGGTTTACGGCGAAGAGGTCAAGTTCGGCGGCGGCAAGGTCATCCGCGACGGCATGGGGCAGGGCCAGATGCTTGCAGCCCAGGCCATGGACCTGGTGCTGACCAACGCCCTGATCATCGACCACTGGGGCATCGTGAAAGCCGATATCGGCGTCAAGCACGGGCGCATCGCTGCCATCGGCAAGGCCGGCAACCCTGACGTGCAACCGGGCGTCACCGTGCCGGTCGGCCCGGGCACCGAAGTGATCGCGGCCGAAGGCAAGATCGTCACCGCCGGGGGCATCGATTCGCACATTCACTTCATCTGCCCGCAGCAGGTGGAAGAGGCGCTGACCAGTGGCGTCACCACGTTCATCGGCGGCGGCACCGGGCCGGCCACCGGTACCAACGCCACCACCTGCACCCCGGGGCCCTGGTACCTTGCGCGCATGCTCCAGGCGGCCGACAGCCTGCCGATCAACATCGGCCTGCTGGGCAAGGGCAATGCTTCGCGACCTGAAGCGCTGCGCGAGCAGATCGCTGCAGGCGCGGTGGGCCTGAAGCTGCACGAGGATTGGGGGTCTACCCCGGCAGCCATCGACTGCTGCCTGAGCGTCGCCGAGGAAATGGACATCCAGGTGGCGATCCACACCGATACCCTCAACGAATCCGGTTGCATTGAAGACACCCTGGCCGCCATCGGTGATCGCACCATCCATACCTTCCACACCGAAGGGGCCGGCGGCGGCCATGCACCCGACATCATTCGCGCGGCGGGGCAGGCTAACGTGCTGCCGTCCTCGACCAACCCGACCCTGCCCTATACGGTCAACACCGTCGATGAACACCTCGACATGCTGATGGTCTGCCACCACCTGGACCCGAGCATCGCCGAGGACGTGGCGTTCGCCGAATCGCGCATCCGCCGTGAAACCATCGCCGCCGAGGACATCCTGCACGACATGGGCGCCTTCGCCATGACCTCGTCCGACTCCCAAGCCATGGGCCGCGTCGGCGAGGTGGTGCTGCGCACCTGGCAAGTCGCCCACCAGATGAAAGTGCGCCGCGGCCCGCTGGCGCCGGACAGCAGCTACAGCGACAACTTCCGGGTCAAGCGCTACATCGCCAAATACACCCTCAACCCTGCGCTCACCCATGGTATCGCCCATGAGGTGGGTTCGGTGGAGGTGGGCAAGCTGGCTGACCTGGTGCTGTGGTCGCCGGCTTTCTTCGCGGTCAAGCCGGCGCTGGTCATCAAGGGCGGGATGATCGTCACAGCGCCCATGGGCGACATCAATGGCTCGATTCCGACGCCACAACCAGTGCATTACCGGCCTATGTTCGGCGCGCTCGGTGCGGCCCGCCATGCCACGCGCATGACCTTCCTGCCCCAGGCCGCCATGGACCGTGGCCTGGCCCAGGAACTGGGTTTGCAGAGCCTGATCGGTGTGGCCCACGGCTGCCGCCGGGTGCGCAAGGCCGACATGGTCCACAACACCTTGCAACCGGTGATCGAAGTCGATTCGCAGACCTACCAGGTGCGCGCCGACGGCGAACTGCTGGTTTGCGAGCCGGCCAGCGAACTGCCGCTGGCCCAGCGTTATTTCCTGTTCTGAAGGAGCGAAGATGATTGTCCTGAACCGCCGGATCGATGCATCCGACACTATCACCGGCACCGTTACCCTGGACGTCGACAGCCGTATCAAGAGCCGCCTGCGCGTAACCCTCGACGATGGCCGCGAGGCCGGCCTGATGCTCGAACGCGGCCACCTGCTGCGCGGTGGCGAACTGCTGGCCGACGCCGCCGGCAGCCAGGTGGTGCGCGTACTCGCAGCGCCCGAGGCAGTATCGACCGTGCGTTGCAGCGACCCGCACCTGCTGGCGCGTGCCGCGTACCATCTGGGCAACCGCCACGTCCCCCTGCAGATCGAGCCGGGCCTGCTGCGTTACCAGCACGACCACGTACTCGACGACATGCTGCGCGGCCTGGGCCTGACGGTCGAGGCCGAGCAGGCGCCGTTCGAGCCGGAAGCCGGTGCCTACCAGAGCGCACCGCATAGCCACAGCCACAGCCATGCGCATGATCACCCCTTCGTGCGCCTGCCAGCCCACTCCTGAACTGCCCCTTGGAGCCCACAATGAAAAAAACGCTCGCCCTTGCCCTGCTGCTGGTTGCGCTGCCGGCCTTCGCCCACCCGGGCCATGACAGCAACCCGCTGCACGATGGCCTGCTGCATCCGCTGACCGGCCTTGACCACTTGTTGATGCTGTTGGGGACTGGCGTGCTGGCGGCCTTGACCCGGCGCAACCTGGCCTTGCCGCTGGCAACCCTGGCAGCAATGTTCGCTGGTGCGCTATGCGGCCACCTGTTCGGTGATGTGCTGGGCATGGAAACCATGATCGCCGTGTCGGTGCTGGTGGCTGGCGTTGCCGTACTGCTGCCTAGCCGGCAGTTGCTGCTGGCGCTGGCCATGCCGGTGTTTGCCCTGTTCCATGGCTGGGCCCACGGCGTGGAAGCCACACCCAGCGCCTTCTGGCTGTTCAGCGCCGGTTTCGTCACCGTGAGCGGCTTGCTGCTGGTAGTGGGCTTCGCTGTCGGTTGCCTGCTGCGCCGCCATAGCGCCCTGCAGAAAGCCTTTGGCGGCGGCATGCTTGCCGGCGCCGCTGTTGTGCTGGCCGGTTGATGAACAGCGATCTGGCACTGCTGCGCTTGTTGCAGCTGGCCAGCCCCGGCTTGCCGGTGGGTGGCTTTACCTACTCGCAAGGCCTTGAATGGGCCGTCGAGGCGGGCTGGGTGCGTGACATCAAAAGCTTCAGTGCCTGGCAGCGCGAGCAGATGCACGACACCCTCGCTTACCTGGACTGGCCGGTGCTGGCGCGCCTGTACCACGCGTGCAAGGCCGATGATGCCGACGCGTTTGCGCGCTGGAGCCGCTTTCTGCTGGCCAACCGCGAAACCGCCGAGCTGCGCCTGGAAGAGCAGCAGCGTGGCGCGGCCCTGGCACGCTTGCTCGATGGCTGGCAGCTGGGCCAGGCCCCGGCCTGGCGCCCAAGCCTTGAGCTCAGCCAGTTGGGCGGCATGGCCTGGCTGGCCGTGCACTGGTCGATCCCGTTGCGCCAGCTTGCCCTCGGGCATGCCTTCGCCTGGCTGGAGGGCGCGGTCATGGCTGGGGTCAAACTGGTGCCCTTCGGCCAGCAGGCGGCCCAGACCCTGCTGCGCGACCTGGGCGAGATACTGCCCGGCGTCATCGACCAGGCCCTGGCGCTTGGCGACGACCAGCTCGGTGGCGGCCTGCCGCTATTGGCCATTGCATCATCGCGTCACGAAACCCAATACACCCGTTTGTTCCGTTCCTGAGGACTGCCTTAATGCAAAGCTATCAGCAACCCCTGCGCGTCGGCGTCGGCGGCCCGGTCGGCTCCGGCAAGACCGCGCTGCTCGAATGCCTGTGCAAAGCCATGCGTGATCACTACCAGATCGCCGTGGTCACCAACGACATCTACACCAAGGAAGACCAGCGCATCCTCACCGAGGCTGGCGCCCTGGAGCCCGAGCGCATCGTTGGCGTCGAAACCGGTGGCTGCCCGCACACCGCCATCCGCGAGGATGCCTCGATGAACCTTGCAGCAGTGGAGGCGCTGGCGAGAAAGTTCGGCAACCTTGAAGTGATCTTCGTGGAAAGCGGTGGCGATAACCTTAGTGCTACCTTCAGCCCGGAGCTGGCCGACCTGACCATCTACGTGATCGATGTCGCCGAAGGCGAGAAGATCCCGCGCAAGGGCGGCCCCGGCATCACCAAGTCCGATTTCCTGGTGATCAACAAGACCGACCTTGCGCCCTACGTCGGCGCCTCGCTGGAGGTGATGGAGCGCGATACACAGCGTATGCGCCCGGAGCGCCCTTGGACTTTCAGCAACCTGAAGAAAGGCGAGGGCCTGCAGGCGGTGATCGATTTCATCGTGGAGCGGGGGATGCTGGGGGTGAGGGGCTGAGGTCAAGCACTTCGACGCGGTTGCGGCCGCTGTGCTTGGCCTTGTATAGCTGCTCGTCGGCTTGCTTGAGCACGCTGTCGGCCTGTTGTGTATCGGGCCGGCGGCAGGCTACGCCAATCGACACGCTAAGCTTGCCCACATGGGGTGAGTCAGCCTGTTCGACTGCGCTGCGTATCCGTTCGGCAATGCGCCGGGCATCGGCCAGGCCAGTGTCCGGCAGCAGCATGGTGAATTCCTCGCCGCCGACCCGGCAGGGCAGATCATCCTGGCGTGAATTGTGACGCAGCAGCTCGGCGAGGTGCTTGAGCACCTCGTCGCCGGCATCGTGGCCAAAGGTGTCGTTGACCCGTTTGAAGTGGTCGATGTCCAGGGCCAGCACGGCGAATGCTCTAGAGCTTTGCATCAAGGCATCCAGCGCCAGCTGCATGGCACGCCGGTTGGCAAGGCCGGTGAGGGCATCACTCTGAGCCTGCTGGCGCAGCTTGCCGAATTTTTCCTGCAGCAATTGCTCCCCAGTCAGCAAGGCGCGGCGGATGGCTGCGACCTCTACGTACCACGCGTCGATACGGCGCAGCTGTTCGCCGGTCTGGGTGGCGGACAGGTGACTGGCGCTGTGTGCCAGTTGGCGTAACGGCAAGGTCAGGCGGTAGGTCATCCATAGCATCAACAGCAAGCCGATAATGCTGACCGGCAGGATATAAAGCAGCACCTTGCGGGTCATTTCGCCCAGTGGTGCCAAGGCCAGATCCCGCGGTGTCTGGACCACCACTGCCCAGTGCGCTTCAGGCACCGGGGCAAAGCCTGCGAGCATGGGAACGCCGATATAGTTGGGCACTTCAAGGGTGCCTGCCTCGCCACGCAAGGCCGCGCTGATCGTCGGGCTGCTGCTGACCTGGGTGCCAATGCGCGCATGGTCGGGGTGGTGCAGCAGGCGTCGATTGGCGTCGGCGACGAAAGCGAAGGTACCGTCCTGCTGGTAGTGCAGGCCAATCAACGTATGCAGTGCGCTTTCTTTCTTGAGGAACACCGAACCGCCGACAATGCCCAGGTAACGGCCATCGGCGGCAAAGACCGGCTGCGAAACGAATATCACCAGTTCGCCCCCCCGCGAGGTGTAGGCGGAACTGACCCACGGCTGACGGGCTTGCACGGCTTGGCGGATTTCACCGGAGTGCTGGTGGTGGCTGGTGACCTGTTCAATGTTCGGATAAGCCACCAGCACCTGACCTTGGGCGTTGACGATGACGATGGAGTTGAAGTCCTTGTCCTGCACCTGCAGGCGCTTGGCTTCCTTTTTCAGCATGGTCATGTCGTCCAGGCCACCGTCCAGTTGCCCGGCGGTGTAGGACAGGTGGTTGTGTGCAGAGCGCAGGAACTCGTTGATATCCGATGCCAGTTTGCTCGCATAGGCTTGGTTGGCCTTCAGCTCAAGGTCTACCAAGGCGTGGTGCTGTACCCGGTAGGCGACAGCGAGGGTGTTGCACAGGGTTGCCAGGCACGCCAGCACGACAATGCCGACGACCAGGGTTCGTAGGTGGAACATGGGCAAGCGCTTGAGCATGGGGGGCCTGTAATGCAAGGGCGACGGGCTCAAGTATGGCCGTATTCTGCCGAACTGCAGCCATTGTGCCGCCCGGGCTGCTCAGCCATGGCGCAGGCGGCACGGTGGCGTGTTCAGTCATGGCAGCAATGAGGTTTGCCGGGTTGGCCTTCGTAGCGATCGTGATGCCGCACCCAATCCATGGTACCAGCCTCGTTGCGCCCCAATGGCGCGATGTCGAGGAAATTGTAGGTATTGACCAGGATGTCGAGCCCGCGGGCATAGGTGGAGTAGGTATGAAATATTGTGCCGTCCGGCTCCCGGTAGAAGGCGCTCAACCCAGGCAGCTCGCTTTCGTTGCCGGTATAGGGTTCGTAGTTGTATTGGCTGTTGCCTCCAGTGGCGACACTGACGCCGAAATCTTCATTGAAACTGCTGCCGTTTGACGAGTACCAGGGAAAGCGCCAGCCCATGCGCTGGCGAAATGCCTGGAGCTCAGCGTGGGGTGCGCGCGAAACGGCGACCAGCGAAACATCGTGATGCGCCAGGTGCAGGTTGGCACCGTCGAAATGGTCGGCGAGGAACGAGCAGCCCGGGCAACCTTCGCTCCAGCCTTCGGCGAACATGAAGTGGTAGACCAGCAATTGACTGCGCCCGGCGAACAGGTCGGCGAGGCTCAGCTGGCCGTCCGGGCCTTGAAAACGGTAGGGCTGTTCCAGCTTGACCCAGGGCAGGGCGCGGCGGGCGGCGGCCAGCTCGTCGCGCTGGTGGGTGAAGGCCTTTTCATGCAGCCATAGCTGACGGCGGGCGGCCAGCCATTGGCTGCGCGAGACGATATCGGGCTTTTGAGGGTTCATGAGGGTGACTCCGCACGGGGGTTCAAGTGTGGTCGAGCGGGGCGGGGTGAGATCGACATCAGGCCCAGTTGCTGCGACGAATGGTTGTGCGCCGCGCCACCCCAGTCACACCATGAGGCTCAATCGCCACACTGCATCGCTTCAATGACCTCCCACAACCGTGGATCGTCAAAATCATCCACCACCAGCCTGGCCCCCGCAGCCATCAGCCGTTCTGCCGTCTGTGTAGTCGCCACCCCCACGGTGAAGATCCCGGCACCGCTCGCCGCGTTCACGCCCGGCAACGAATCCTCGAACGCCAGCGCTTGCTCGGCCGTTGCCCCCAGGCGCTGCAGGCCGGTCAGGTACGGCAGCGGGTCAGGCTTGGGCCGTTCCAGCTCTTCGGCCACCAGTACATGCTCGAAGTGTGCGCCAAGGCCCATTGCATTGAGCATGTGCTCGGCATTGAGCCGGGGTGCATTGGTCACCACGCACATGTCGATACGGCTCGCCTGGGCATAGTCCAGCAGGCGCAGCAAGCCCGGCATGGGTTCAAGGGCAGGGGCCAGCTCGCGGAACAGTGCTTCCTTGCGATCAGCCAGCGCCAGGCATTCATGCGCGCCGGCGTTTGGAAACAGCTCGGCAAACAATGGCCCATTGGCCCGGCCACTGATCTGCGAATCGAACTGGGCCTGGGTCAGTTCACGGCCGTCATGGTCGCGCAACAACTGACGGAAGGCCTGCAAATGCAGGGTGTCGGTGTCGGTAAGGGTCCCGTCGAGATCGAACAGCAGTGCAGTCAGCATCAGGCATCCAGGCAGTAGAAAACTCATGTCAGGGGATGATAACCAAACCTGGCGACGAAGGGGGCTGTTCAGCCTTCGACGAAAAGAGTACAAATGTGCTCCATGGACAATCTCACCCCCAAACGCCGCGCAATCCTCGACTTCATCCGTGAACGCATCACCGATCATGGCCAGCCGCCGAGCCTTGCCGACATCGCCATCCGCTTCGGCTTTGCCTCACGCAGCGTTGCGCGCAAGCACATCACTGCCCTGTGTCAGGCCGGCTACATCGACGTCACGCCCAACCAGGCACGGGGCATCCGCCTGGCCGCACCCTTGCGCCGCCCGGAAATTCTCGAAGTGCCCGTGTTGGGCCAGGTGGCTGCAGGCGCGCCGATTGGCCCCGACCTTGGCATTCACGAGCAGTTGCTGATTGACCCCAGCCTGTTCCGACGCACACCGGACTACCTGCTCAAGGTGCGCGGCGACTCCATGATCGATGACGGTATCTTCGACGGTGACCTGGTGGGCATCCGCCAGCAAGGCGAGGCCCGTGATGGCCAGATCGTGGTCGCCCGCCTCGACGGTGAGGTCACCATCAAACGTCTGCAACGCCAAGCGGGCGGCTACCGGCTGCTGCCACGCAACCCTGCCTATGCGCCGATCGATGTGGGGCCTGAGCGCGAATTCTTCATCGAAGGCGTGTTCTGCGGCCTGTTGAGGCGCGACTGATGGGCGCGGTGGTCGATCTTGACCGGTTGCTGGACCAGCGCCAGGTCTGGCGCGGCCGGCAGGCCCGGGTACGGCCGACCGGGTTGCAGCCCACTGGCCATGCGGCGCTTGATCAACGGTTGCCGGAGGGTGGCTGGCCCGCGGCTGCGCTGAGCGAGTTGCTGCTGGCCAGCCCCGGGTGTGGCGAACTGCAACTGCTGTGGCCCTCGTTGGCCCGGCTGACCGCCGATAGCGGGCGAGTGGTGCTGGTGGCGCCCCCTTTCATTCCCTACGCACCGGCCTGGCAAGCGGCCGGGGTGGACTTGCGCTGGCTGGTCCAGGTCGATGCCGAACAGGCCGACGCGCTCTGGGCTGCCGAGCAGTGCCTGCGCTCTGGCAGTTGCGCCGCCGTGCTGTGCTGGCCGGAGCGTGCCGATGACCGTGCGCTGCGGCGCTTGCAGGTGGCGGCAGAAACCGGGCAGGCGCTGGCTTTTGCCTGCAGGCCGCAACAGGCCGCGTACAATCCATCACCGGCCGCGGTGCGCATCGCCATCGACGCGCGGCCCGCACAATGGCGTGTGCTCAAGTGCCGGGGCGGTTTACCGCCGGCTGCAGCCATAGCCTGTGCCGGGCAGGGTTGATGCAACATGCTCTGGGCCTGCATCTTATTGCCACAGTTGGCGCTGGACTCGATCCTGCGTGAACGCGATGACGCCGATGCGCCACTGGTGCTGATTGGCGGGCCTGTGCAGCGGCGTGTGGTGCAAGCCGTAAACCCCGCTGCGGCGGCGCTCGGTCTGCGCGCTGGGCTAACCCTGACGGCCGCCCGCGCCTTGGCCGACGGTTTCACCTGTGTTGAAGCAGACCCGGCGCGCATCGAGCAACTGCAGCAATTGCTGGCGGCCTGGGCCTACCGCTTCAGTGCCCAGGTCAGCCTGCACTACCCGCGTGCCTTGTTGCTGGAAGTGGGCTCCAGCCTGCAACTGTTCGGCCCCTGGCCGGTATTCGAGGCGCGCCTGCGCGGGGAACTCGCAGCCCTGGGGCTGCGTCAGCGGATTGTCCTGGCCACCAACCCGGTGGCGGCGCGCATGCTTGCCAACGGCCATGACGGGCTGGCATTGAGCTGCCCGCAAGAAACCCGGGCGGCGCTTGCGCGCATGCCCATTGCGCGGGTGGGTTTACCGCAGGACGCCGCCGAAGCGTTCGCCCGCATGGGGCTGCATCAGCTCGGCCAGGTACTGGCCTTGCCGCGTGATGCATTGGCCAGGCGCTTCAGTGCCCAGGTCCAGTTGCACCTGGACCAGTTGCTGGGCCTGCGTACGCTTGGCTTGGGTTTCTATCAGCCGCCGGACCGTTTCGAAACGCGACTGGAGCTCAACTTCGACGTCGAATCGCACCAGGCGTTGCTGTTCCCGTTGCGGCGCATGCTCAACGACCTGGCCGCTTTCCTCGCCGGGCGAGACTGCGGTGTACAGCGGTTTTGCCTGTACCTGGAGCACGCCGAGGGGCCGGACACGCAACTGCAGGTCGGCTTACTGGCTGCAGAACGTGATGCGGCAATGCTCTTCGAGCTGGCGCGCGGGCGCCTGGAGCCTCTGCGCATTCCGGCACCGGTGCGTAAACTGCGCCTGGTGGCCGATGACTTGCCGGCTTTCGTGCCCCAGCACCACGCGCTGTTCGACCCACGCGCCCAGCAGGCCCAACCCTGGGAGCAACTGCGTGAGCGCTTGCGTGCCCGGCTTGGCGACGACGCGGTCAAGGGCCTGCGCGCTGAAGCCGACCACCGCCCCGAATGTGCCTGGCAGTCCGCCGAGCAAGGCGGGCAGGGCAGCCTGCCCGCCTTGCCTGGGAGCCGCCCAGGCTGGCTGTTGCCCCAGCCAATGGCACTGGACGCCAGCGTTCACAGGGTGCTGGGCCAGGCCGAGCGTATCGAGTCGGGCTGGTGGGATGGCGGTGATGTGCGCCGCGACTATTACCGCATCGAAACCCGAGAAGGCCTGCGCGGCTGGGCCTATCGCGACCTGGCCCAGCCCGGCCCCTTGTGGCTGCAGGGCTGGTTCGCATGAGCGCACCGGGCTACGCCGAACTGCATTGCCTGTCCAACTTCAGCTTCCAGCGCGGTGCATCCAGCGCCGAAGAGCTGCTGCGCCGGGCTCGGGAACAGGGTTACCGAGCCCTGGCGATTACCGATGAGTGCACCCTGGCCGGCATCGTGCGTGCCTGGCAGGCTGCCAAAGCGCAGCAGATACGCTTGATCGTCGGCAGTGAAGTGCGCCTGCACGACGGCCCGAAGCTTGTGTTGCTGGTACAGGACCTTAGTGGTTACCAGAACCTGTGCGCCTTGATTACCCGCGCCCGTCGGCGAGCGGAGAAGGGCAGCTACCAATTGTTCCGTGACGACCTGCGCGAACTGCACCAAGGGCTGCTGGCGTTATGGCTTGCCGAGGACTCCAGCGACCTGGTCACCGGCCAGTGGCTGCATGCCCTGTTCGGCGAACGCTTGTGGCTGGGTGTGCACCTGCATCGGGGCAGCGATGACCAGGCCCGCCTGGCCCGGCTGCGCGGCCTGGCTGGGCAACTGGGCATTCGCGCCGTGGCCTGCGGTGATGTACACATGCACATACGCGGCCGGCGGGCCTTGCAGGATTGCATGACCGCTATCGGCCAGCATTGCAGCGTCGCCGAGGCAGGTCGGTTTCTCTTCGCCAATGGCGAGCGTCACCTGCGTACGCTGGAGCAACTGGCCGAGCTTTATCCGCCCGACCTGCTGAGCGAAACACTCTGCATTGCCGAACGCTGTCAGTTCGACCTCGGTGAATTGCGCTACCAGTATCCGCGTGAACTGGTGCCCGAGGGGCAAACCCCGGCCAGTTGGTTGCGCCAGCTGTGCGAGCGTGGCCTGGCGCAACGCTGGCCGTCGGGGCCGAGCGACAAGGTGCGCGAGGTGCTGGCCAAGGAGCTGGCCTTGATCGCAGAGCTTGGCTACGAAAGCTACTTTTTGACCGTGCACGATATCGTCGCCTTTGCCCGCAGCCAGCACATCCTTTGCCAGGGCCGCGGTTCGGCAGCCAACTCGGTGGTGTGTTTCGTGCTGGGTATCACCGAGCTCGACCCGATGAAGCATCGTCTGCTGTTCGAGCGTTTTCTGTCACGCGAGCGCAACGAGCCACCGGACATCGACGTCGACTTCGAGCACGATCGTCGCGAAGAAGTGATCCAGTACGTGTTCCGGCGTTATGGCCGGCACCGCGCAGCGCTCACCGCAGTGGTCAACACCTATCACGCCGCTGGCGCGGTGCGTGATGTCGCCCGTGTGCTGGGTTTGCCTGCCGATCAGGTCGATGCCCTGGCCAAGTGCTGTGGCCGCTGGAGCGATCGCATCCCGGACGAGCAACGCCTGGCCGAGGCCGGCTTCGAGCCCGGCAGCCCTTCGTTGCGCCGCATTCTGGTGCTGGCCGCGCAGCTGATAGGTTTTCCACGTCATCTGTCTCAGCACCCAGGCGGCTTCGTCATTTCCGAGCAACCGCTGGACCA
The DNA here is from genome assembly GCF_047456185.1 of Pseudomonas sp. BNK-30. Lineage (NCBI taxonomy): Bacteria > Pseudomonadati > Pseudomonadota > Gammaproteobacteria > Pseudomonadales > Pseudomonadaceae > Pseudomonas > Pseudomonas sp. BNK-30. Next base: position 2,212,658 of record NZ_CP179904.1, on the reverse strand, counting down.
CATGGTGCCGGTCGAAAACGCCGCCATGGCTGAACGCACGGTCATCCAGTGGGACAAGGACGACCTGGACATGGTCGGCCTGCTCAAGGTCGATGTGCTCGCCCTGGGCATGCTCAGTGCCTTGCGCCGCTGTTTCGACCTGTTGCAGCAGCACCGGGGTCGGCACCTGACCCTGGCGACGATCCCCCCGAAGACCCGGCCACCTACGCGATGATCAGCCGCGCTGAGACCATGGGCGTGTTCCAGATCGAATCACGCGCTCAGATGGCCATGCTGCCGCGGCTCAAGCCCACCACCTTCTATGACCTGGTAATCGAAGTCGCCATCGTGCGCCCGGGGCCGATTCAGGGCGACATGGTCCACCCCTACTTGCGCAGGCGCTTGAAGCAGGAGCCGGTGACCTACCCATCGCTCAAGCTCAAGGAAGTCTTCGAGCGCACCTTGGGCGTGCCGCTGTTCCAGGAGCAGGTCATGGAACTGGCCATGGTGGCGGCAGACTACAGCCCCGGCGAGGCTGACCAGTTACGCCGCAGCATGGCCGCCTGGAAGCGCCATGGCGGCCTGGAGCCACACCGCGAACGGCTGGTGCAGGGCATGCTGCGCAACGGCTACGACCTTGCGTTTGCCGAGCGCATATTCGAGCAGATCAAGGGTTTTGGCAGTTATGGCTTCCCGGAATCGCACGCGGCCAGTTTCGCCTTGCTGTGCTATGCCAGCAGTTGGCTCAAATGCCATGAGCCGGCGATTTTCACCTGTGCGCTGGTCAATAGCTGGCCGATGGGCTTCTACAGCCCCGACCAACTGTTGCAGGAGGCACGCCGCCAAGGGATCGAGGTACGGCCGGTGGATGTAGGCCACAGCCAGTGGGATTGCACACTGGAGCCAGTCGCCGAGGGTGCCTTGGCCATCCGCCTGGGGTTGCGGCAGATCCGCGGTTTCGCCGAAGCCGATGCTCGGCGGCTCGAAGCGGCGAGGGCGGTCAGGCCGTGGCGCGATGTCGAGGACCTGTGCTTGCGTGCCGGCCTCGACAGCAAAGCCCGCGCCCGGCTGGCCGATGCCGGTGCGTTGCGCGCCCTGGCACATGACCGCCACCAGGCACGCTGGCAGGTCGCGGCGGTGCAGCCGCAACTGCCCCTGTTCGCCGAACTGCAGGCAACGCCCGAAGCCGCGGTGGCATTGCCTGTGCCTACTGTCGGCGAAGACCTGGTGGCCGACTACGCCACCTTGGGCACCACGCTGGGGCCCCACCCGCTGACGTTGCTGCGCCAGCGCCTTCGGGTGCTGGGCTGTCGCAGCTCGCAGGAACTGGCGGGCGTTGAGCATGGCGATGCAGTCGCCGTGGCTGGGCTGGTGGTGGGGCGGCAACGGCCACAGACCGCCAGCGGGGTGACGTTCGTGACCCTTGAGGATGAATTCGGCATGGTCAATGTGGTGGTTTGGCGCGAGCTGGCCGAGCGGCAGCGGCGCGCGCTGGTGGGGTCTCAATTGCTCAAGGTGAGTGGCCGCCTGGAACAGGCGAACGGGGTGCGGCACCTGATTGCACGGCGGTTGGAGGATGTCAGTGTGTTGCTGCAGGGGCTGGATGTGAGGAGCCGGGACTTCCATTGATTTGGCCGGCGAACGGGCTGCAAAGCAGCCGCAGTCGCCGTTGTTGGCCGAGTTGTCAGACCATTGCCAGGTGCTGTTTGCGTGTTGGCGCCGGGAATGCCCTGTCAATGGCCCGCAAGTCCTCACTGGTCAAAGTCAAGCCTGCGGCGGCCGCATTCAACCGTACGTGCTCCGGCGCCACCGCCTTGGGAATCGCTATGACCCCGTCTTCGCGCGTCACCCAGGCCAGGCAGACCTGCGCCGGGGTGGCCCCATGGCGCTCTGCAATCTCGTGCAATAGCGGATGCTGCAGCAGCTGCCCGGCCTGGGCCAACGGGCAATAAGCCATGGTCGGCAGCCCGCGTTGCCGGCTCCAGGGCAGCAGGTCGAACTCGATGCCACGCTGCATCGGGTTGTACAGCACCTGGTTGGTGGCGCAATCAGGGTTGTCCAGCTCGCGCAGGTCGTCGACATCGAAGTTGGAAACACCCCAGTGGCGAATCTTGCCCTGTTCGCGCAAGCGCTCGAACGCCTCGACGGTTTCTTCCAGCGGGTATTGGCCACGCCAGTGCAGCAGGTACAAGTCGATGACATCGGTGCCCAAGCGAGTGAGGCTGCGGTCACAGGCAGCGGGTACGCCGCGCCGGCTGGCATTGTGCGGGTACACCTTGCTGACCAGAAAGACCTGATCGCGCCGCCCGGCAATGGCCTGCCCGACCACTTCCTCGGCGCCACCTTCGGCATACATCTCGGCCGTATCGATCAGGTTCATGCCCAGGTCGATGCCTTGTTGCAGGGCGGCCACCTCGTCAGCCCTGCGTGCCGGGTCTTCGCCCATGTACCAGGTGCCTTGGCCAATGGTCGGCACATTGCAACCTGCCAGTTTCATGTAACGCATGTCACCTCCGGAGTCTGTGTGTGGGAAAGCAGTACCTCGAGCAGCGCCTGCGCTGCAGTGGAAAGTTTATGGTCGCTCAAGGCAATTACGCCGATCCGCCGTTCTACGGTGGGCGCTACCAGGGTAATGCAACGCGCGCCAAGCTCCTGCATCTGGTTGATGCACAGCGCCGGCACCGCACTCACGCCCAGCCCACTGGCGACCATGCGGCCAATGGTCGAGAGCTGGTGGCTTTCGAACGCCACCGCCAGCTTGCCGTGCAGTGCCGCCACGTTCTGCTCCAGCAGCAGGCGCACGGCCGAAGGGCGCTGCAGGGCGATGAAATCCTCGGCCAGCAACTGCGCCCAGCTGACTTCGGCCAGCTCGGCCAACGGGGAGTCGGTGGGCACCACGGCAACGAAACGGTCCAGGTACAGCGGGTGGAAGCTCAGGCCGTCTGTGTTTTCCGGTTCGAAGCCGATGCCCAGTTCGACGCGGCGGTGGCGCACCAGTTCCAGTACCTGCTCGTTGATCACGTCGTGCACCGTGACGTTGACCTTCGGGTAACGTTGGCGAAACACCTTGAGTGAGTGGGGCAGCAGGTTGCCGGCAAAAGCCGGCATGGCCGCCACCGACACCCGCCCCAATTGCAGGGTGAAACGCTGGCGCAGCATCTCCTCGGTGTCGTCCCAGTCGGCCAGCAGGCGCCGGGCCAGTGGCAGCAGTACCTCACCTTCGGCCGTCAGGCTGACGCTGCGCGTGGTACGGGTGAGCAGGGCGCCGCCAAGGTTGTCCTCCAGCGCCTTGATGGTAAGGCTCAATGCCGGTTGCGAGACATGCAGGTGTTCGCCGGCCTGGGCAAAACTCTGGTACTTGGCCACGGCGACGAAGGCGCGTAGTTGCTTGACGTTCATGGCGGGCTCACAGGTTGTTTTGAAAAAGTTATCAATCGATGACGAAAACAAAATTAACAAATCAGTCGCCAGCGGTGAAGATGCCTGCACACGCTCACCGACAGCCTCGTCGGTCAACAACTACAAAAGGCGGATCAGCATGGCCGGACTGGACAAGCGCGTAGCAACCTATGAACAGGCCCTTGAAGGCCTGACCGACAACATGACGGTACTGGCCGGCGGCTTCGGCCTGTGCGGCATCCCGGAAAACCTCATCGCCGAAATCAAGCGCCGTGGCGTCAAGGGCCTCACCGTGGTTTCCAACAACTGCGGCGTCGATGGCTTCGGCCTGGGCGTACTGCTGGAAGAGCGGCAGATCCGCAAGATGATTGCCTCCTACGTAGGCGAGAATGCCGAGTTCGAGCGCCAGTTGCTCAGTGGCGAGCTGGAAGTGGAACTGACCCCGCAAGGCACCCTTGCCGAAAAAATGCGCGCCGGCGGCGCCGGCATTCCGGCCTTCTATACCGCCACCGGCTATGGCACGCCAGTTGCCGAAGGCAAGGAAGTGCGCGAGTTCAAGGGCCGCAAATACATCCTGGAAGAATCGATCACCGGTGACTTCGCCATCGTCAAAGGCTGGAAGGCTGACCACTACGGCAACGTGGTTTACCGCAACACTGCTCAAAACTTCAACCCGCTGGCTGCCACCGCCGGCAAGATCACCGTGGTCGAAGTGGAAGAGATCGTCGAGCCAGGCGTGCTGCTGCCCAGCGAGATCCACACCCCCGGCATCTTCGTCGACCGGGTCATTGTGGGCACCTTCGAAAAACGCATCGAAAAGCGCACCGTCAAGGCCTGAGCGCCGTCCTCCAGAACAACAAAGAGATTCTCACCATGGCACTGACCCGCGAACAGATGGCACAACGCGTCGCACGTGAACTGAAGGACGGCTTTTACGTCAACCTCGGCATCGGCATCCCCACCCTGGTGGCCAACTACGTCCCTGCTGACATGGATGTGATGCTGCAGTCGGAAAATGGCCTGCTGGGCATGGGCGAATTCCCCACCGAGAGCACGATCGACGCCGACATGATCAACGCCGGCAAGCAGACCGTCACCGCCCGCCGCGGCGCCTCGATCTTCGATTCGGCACAATCGTTCGCCATGATCCGTGGCGGCCATGTCGACCTCACCGTGCTCGGGGCCTTCGAAGTGGACGTCGAGGGCAACATCGCCTCGTGGATGATCCCGGGCAAGCTGGTCAAGGGCATGGGCGGCGCCATGGACCTGGTAGCCGGGGCCGAGAACATCATCGTCACCATGACCCACGCCTCTAAGGATGGCGAGTCCAAGTTGCTGCCGCGCTGCAGCCTGCCGCTGACCGGTGCCGGCTGCATCCGCAAGGTGCTCACCGACCTGGCCTACCTGGAAATCGACAACGGCGCCTTCATCCTGCGCGAAACCGCGCCCGGGGTGAGTGTTGAAGAAATCATCGCGAAAACCGCCGGCAAGCTGATCGTGCCGGATGATGTGAAGGAAATGACCTTCTGATACACCCCCCCAGCCCTGTGGCAGCGGCGGCAGCTGCGAATGCGATGGTCAATGCACCAACGCTTTCGCCGGAGCCGTCGTTGCCACAGGGTTTTGTGCGTTGTGCTTGAAACGTAGCCCCCCATAAAACCAATAAAAGGAAGTTACCGTGGCCGCTGAAATCCAAGACAGCCGCTCCGCCCGCTTTGCCCTGCGTTGCTCCAACTGGGCCGAGCGCTGGTTCCCTGATTCCTGGGTGTTCGCTGCCCTGGCAGTGGTGCTGGTATGCCTCGGCGCCATGGCCATGGGCGCCAAACCTACCGATACCGCCAAGGCCTTTGGCGATGGCTTCTGGAGCCTGATCCCTTTCACCATGCAAATGGCCTTCGTGGTCATCGGCGGCTACGTGGTGGCCAGCTCACCCCCTGCCGCACGGTTGATCGACCGCCTGGCGCGGGTGCCGAAGAACGGCCGTTCGGCGGTGTGCTGGGTGGCGCTGATCTCGATGCTGGCATCCTTGCTCAACTGGGGCCTGTCCTTGGTGTTCGGTGGCCTGCTGGTGCGCGCGCTGGCACGGCGCAGTGACCTGAAGATGGACTACCGCGCCGCCGGTGCCGCTGCTTACCTGGGCCTGGGTGCGGTCTGGGCCTTGGGCCTGTCGTCTTCAGCGGCGCAGTTGCAGGCCAACCCGGCCAGCCTGCCGCCGTCCATTCTGTCGATAACCGGCGTGATCCCGTTCACCGAGACCATCTTCCTCTGGCAGTCCGGGGTGTTGCTGGCCGCGCTGGTCATCGTCTCGCTGGTGATCGCCTACGCGACCGCACCCGGCCCGAACAGTGCGCGCAGTGCCGAAGACTGCGGCGTCGACCCCAGCTTTACCGCGCCGCCCGCACCCCAGCGCACTCGCCCGGGTGAATGGCTGGAATACAGCCCGATCCTGATCCTGCTGATGGTGGCACTGGCCGGCGGCTGGCTGTACCAGGAGTTCGCCACCAAACCGGCCATTACTGCAATCTCCGGGCTCAATACCTACAACTTGCTGTTCATCATGCTCGGTGCCTTGCTGCACTGGCGCCCACGCAGCTTCCTCGATGCCGTGGCGCGTGCGGTGCCGACCACCACCGGGGTGTTGATCCAGTTCCCGCTGTATGGCTCGATCGCCGCCATCCTCACCCAGGTGAAGGGGGTCGACGAGCAGACCCTGGCCCACCACATCTCGCTTTTCTTCACCCAGATCGCCACCCATGACACCTATGCCGTGCTCATGGGCGTGTACTCGGCGGTGCTGGGGTTCTTCATCCCCTCGGGCGGTGGCAAGTGGATCATCGAGGCGCCCTACGTGATGCTGGTGGCCAACGACCTGCAGTACCACCTGGGCTGGGCAGTGCAGATCTACAACGCCGCCGAAGCGCTGCCGAACCTGATCAACCCGTTCTACATGCTGCCGCTGCTGGGGGTGCTGGGCCTGAAGGCGCGTGACCTGATCGGCTTTTCGTTCGTGCAACTGCTGGTGCATGTGCCGCTGGTGCTGGTGCTGCTGTGGGCGTTGGGTACGACTTTGCAGTACGTGCCGCCGGTGATGCCTTGAGCTGAACTTTCATAGAAGGCGCGGCTGAACACACCTTTTACGGGTGTGTATCATGGCGAGCCGGGCACGAAGCGTGGCTCTTGTCGCGCAGGCGTTAGCGTCTGAGCACAGGCCCGGCTACAGCAGCAGGTGAGGGCAGGGCGATGATCGAGGTGTCGGGGTTCTGGCGGGATTCGGCGTTGCCTTTTGTAGAAGCAAGGCGCGTTGGGGATGGGCGTCAGGTGTGCTATGCCGCCCATTCCCATGAGAGCTTTTCGCTCGGCGTGATCACCGGGGGGCGCAGCACCTACCTGAGTGGGACCAGCCAAGTCGAAGTGGGCGCTGGTACCACGGTGCTCATGAACCCCGGTGTGGTCCACACGTGCAATCCGATTGCAGGGCAGGGGTGGTCGTACCTGATGCTGTTCGTCGACATGCCGTGGCTGAAGGCGCTGGGTTTCAACTTGCCGGCGCAAACCTGCAGTACCTCGCCGGCACTGTACAGTGCCGTGCTGCAAGTGTTTGCCGACCTGTTCGACGGCAACCTGGATGACCGAGAGGCCCGGCTTGCGTGTTTTTTCAATGCACTGCCAGACTACCTGCAGGCTGCTACCGGCAAAACGCAAGCCCATCACCCGCAGCTGGAGGCGGCAGCTGCGTTCATCCGGGCCCACCGCACCGACCCGCTGACGCTGCAAGACATCTGTGCTGCCAGCGGGTTGTCCCGCTCTTATCTGATCCGTGCCTTTGCCCAGCGTTTCGGCTTGACGCCGCATGGCTACCTGCTGGATCAGCGCGTGCAGTATGCCCGCGCGCAACTGCGCACGGGGCGGGCGATTGCCGAGGTGGCACTGGAGGCAGGGTTTGCCGACCAGGCGCATCTGCAGCGTGCGTTCAAGCAACATCTGGCGGCGACACCCGGGCATTATCGCAAGGCCTGAAGGCCCGGCTCAGCGAGCATCAAGCGAGCAGATACAGCGCACTGATCACCAGCAGTAACGCCAAGCCTCGGTTGAACATCTGCAGGTAGCGCGGCTTGCGCAAGTACTGCTGAATCATGCTGCCTGCCCAAGCCCAGCTGGCCACCGAAACAAAACAGATCGGCCCATAGATCCAGGTGAACAGCCACAGCATTTGCTGCTCGCCACCGGTATAGGCAGCCACGCCCGCCACCGCCGCCAGCCAGGCCTTGGGGTTCAGCCACTGCATGGCTGCGCCCTCCCAGGCCGAAGGTGCACGTTGCTGCTGCTCACCACCCAACTGGCCGTCATCACTGGCCAGCTTCCACGCCAGGTACAGCAGAAACGCCACGCCGCCCCAGTGCAGCGCCACGCCCAGCAACGGCCAGCGCAACAACAGGGCGTGCAAGCCCAGGCCCACCAGCACCAGCAGCAGGCAAAAGCCCAGGGTCGCCCCGGCAACATGCGCGAGGCTGGCGCGCAGGCCGTGACGTGCGCCGCTGCCAAGGGCGACGATGTTTACAGGGCCGGGGGATATCGATGCTGCCAGCGCAAACGCAGCCATTGAAAGGTACAGGCTCATCGGGAATGTCCGTGTGAAGGGGTGTTTGCCATGCTGCCCAGAAGCCAAACCAAGATATTGAAGAAAAGTCCCCCAAAACTGCGTACAGGTTTTGTAATAGTTTGGCGCTATCAGAATAATGTTCTGCTCTTGTAGGATCATTTTCCCTATTTTCTATCCAGGTCCCCATGAGCACCTTCGCGGAACCCCCCAGTTTTCGGCCGTCCTGGCCATCCTTTCCCCGTCTCCGTGACGCTTCCTTCGTGAGTACCCGCTAATGGAATGGCTAGCCGACCCCACGGCCTGGCTGGGCCTGTTGACGCTTATCGTCCTCGAGCTGGTGCTGGGTATCGACAACCTGGTGTTCATCGCCATCCTGGCCGACAAACTGCCGCCGCATCAGCGCGATCGGGCGCGGGTGATCGGTCTGAGCCTGGCGCTGATCATGCGCCTGGGCTTGCTGGCCAGTATCTCGTGGATGGTCACCCTGACCGCGCCGTTGTTCGAGGTGTTCGGCAAGAGCTTCTCCGGCCGTGACCTGATCATGCTGTTCGGCGGTGTGTTCCTGCTGTTCAAGGCCACCATGGAATTGCATGAACGCCTCGAAGGCCATGTCACGCAGGCCAGTGGCGCGGTGCGCCATGCCGCGTTCTGGCCCATCGTGGCGCAGATCGTGGTGCTCGACGCCGTATTCTCGCTGGATGCGGTGATTACCGCAGTCGGCATGGTCGAACACCTGTCGGTGATGATGATCGCAGTGATCTTCTCGATCGGTATCATGATCGTCGCCAGCAAGCCGCTGACCCGCTTCGTCAATGCCCACCCGACGGTCATCATGCTGTGCCTGGGCTTTTTGATGATGATCGGCTTCAGCCTGACCGCCGAAGGCTTGGGCTTCCATATCCCCAAAGGCTATCTGTATGCGGCCATAGGTTTCTCGATCCTCATCGAGCTGTTCAACCAGCTCGCCCGTGCCCGCCGCAAGCAAAGCCTGCAGCAGCATCGGCCATTGCGTGAGCGTACCGCGCACGCCGTGCTGCGCTTGCTCGGCGGGCGCAGGGTGGAGGCTGACGAGGTCGGCGAGGAGATCGCTGACCTGGTCGCCGGTGGTGAAGAACATGTGCTGTTCGACCGCCGCGAACGGGTGATGATCAGTGGGGTGCTGAACCTGGCCGAGCGGCCGATCCGCACGGTAATGACTGCCCGTACCGAAGTCGACGTCCTCGACCTGGCGCAGCCTGCTGCAACCATTACCGAGGCGTTGGCCAACTCACCTTACTCGCGCCTGCCGCTGATTCGTGACGGCCGCATCGATGAGCCGCTGGGCTTCGTGCACAAGAAGGAGCTGCTCAAAGAGCTGCTCTCGGGCAACCAGCCGGACCTGGAACGCATGGCCCGGGCACCGCTGAACCTGCTGGAGAGCTTCAGCATTCTCAATGCGCTGGAGCAGATGCGCGGGCAGTCGACGCACATCGCCTTCGTGGTGAACGAGTTCGGTGACTTCACCGGCCTGCTGACCATGACCGATATCCTCGAGTCGATCGCCGGTGAGCTGCCTGATGCCAGCGAGGTGGAAGGCCCGGCGATCATCGAGGACGGTGACGGCTTCGTCGTCAGCGGTGCGCTGAACCTCAGCCAGGTGCAGGCGCGCACCGGCTTCAGCGCGCGTGCCACCGAAGACTATCAGACCCTTGCAGGCCTGGTGATGAGCCTGCTCGACCGCCTGCCGGTGGTCGGTGACCACCTGGCCTGGAACGGCTGGAGCATGACTGTGGTGGCGGTGGAGGAGCGGCGGGTGCGCCAGGTGCGGCTCAAACCGAACGGCGACGTTGGCGCAGCAGGTGCCTGAAACCCTCAAGCACCAGCACCAGGACCGCGGCCCAGATCGGCAGGTAAGTCAGCCACTGATCCGGGCCGATGGTTTCGCCCAGCAGCAGCGCCACGCCCACCAGCAGCACCGGTTCGACATAGCTGAGCAGGCCGAACAGGCTGAACGGCAGCAGTCGGCTGGCCAGCACGTAGGCGATCAGGGCTGACGCGCTGATCGCACCCAGCAGCGGAATCAGGCCGTAAAGGCCTGGGTGCGTGAGCAGGTCAGCGCTGGACAACGGCCCCTGGATGACGAAGTACAGGGCCCAGGGCAGCAACAGGCACATGTCGCACCACAAACCGCCCAGGTGGTCGGTGCGGCAGCGTCGGCGCAGCACGAAGTAGACGGGGTAGCCGACCATCACCAGCATGGTTTCCCAGGCAAAGCTGCCGTGCTGGTAAAGCTCATGCGCCACGCCCAGCGCAGCGCAGGCCACTGCCACTTTTTGCAGGCGTGACAGGCGTTCGCCGTAAACCAGGCGGCCCGTCAGCACCATCGCCAGCGGCAGCAGGAAGTAGCCCATCGAGACCTCGAGGCTGCGCCCGTGCAGGGGCGCCCAGAGGAACAGCCACAGTTGCACGCCCATCAGCCAAGAGGTGCCGACCATGCCCAGCAGCAGCACTGGGGTCTGGCGCACGCGCGCCAGCAAGTCACCGACCCGTTTCCAGTCTTTGCTGGCCAGCATGAACAGCGTCAGGCAGGGCAGCGTCAGCAGCGTGCGCCAGCCGAAGATCTCTTCGCCATCGAGCGGGGTTAGCAGGGAGGTATAGAAGTACATCACGGCGAACAGGCAGGAGGCCATGACCGAACAGAGAATGCCTTTTGACACGAATGCCTCGAATAGCGGGATGGGCGGCTGGATCAGCCGCGCATGATCTCAGGGGCCGCGTCATGCGGCAACTGTCTCGCGCCGGGGCGCGTGGCCAGTGCCTGAAGAAATTGCGCGGCCGGCATTGGCCTGGCGAACAGATAGCCTTGCTGAAAGTCCACGCCATACCGGGCCAGATAGTCGCGCTGCACTTCGCTTTCCACGCCTTCGGCGACGATGCCCAGGCCTAGCTTCGCCGACAGCTCGATGATGCTGTCAAGGATGTGTTGCGACAGTGCATCACCTCCGATCATTGCCACGAAGCTCTGGTCGATTTTCAGGTAGTCGACCTTGAACTGGCGCAGATAACTGAGGCTGGACTGGCCGGTGCCGAAGTCATCCAGTGCGATCATCACGCCCATTTCGTGGAGTTTTTCGAACAGTTCGAGGGTTACCCCGGTGGCCTCGATCAGTTTGCGTTCAGTCAGCTCCAGCGTCAGCACCACGCGCCCGGGGGGGAAGTGCTCGAGGAATGAGCGGCAGTCGTCGATCAGGGCGAGGTCACGGCAGTGATCGGCCGTAATGTTGATGCCGATATGGAAGCCGTCTTCCAGCAACGCAGCGTAAGGCGCCAGGCTGTGCGCCGTGTGCTGCATCAGCGCACGGGTCATGTCGACGATCTGGCCACTGTGTTCGGCATAGGGAATGAACAGGTCGGGGCGCACCAGGCCCTCGTGCGGGTGGTTCCAGCGCATCAGCACTTCGGCGCCAGCCCAGCGATAATCGCCTTTGCGCACCACCGGCTGGAAGTACGGCAGGAACTCGTCAGCTTCCAGCGCACGGCGCAGTTCGGCGCGTGGTGAGTTGGCGCGGCGGATCTGCCAGCGGCATGCGCAACCTGCCGCCATGCCGAGCAACAGCAGCAAGCTGAGCAGTGCCGGGTAGCGGCTGCGCAGCACTTCGCCTCGCTTGTCGGCGGCATAACCGCCGTGAACGCTGAAAGGGTAGTGCGTCGATCCGAGCGTCACGTCGCCAATGGCTGCGGTGGGCGGTAGGCCTTGATGCACCACGCCATCCTTGCCCATCCACGCCGTGCCGACACGCAATTGCAGCGCCTCGCTGGGGCCGATAAGGCGCAGTGCGGTCAGCAGATGGTCGCCATCCACGGTGGTGATGGCGCCTCGGTCGCCGTCACTGGCCCGATACACCAGCAACGGGTGCCCGGGTGTCACCGAATTGCCGTCCATCAGCCACAGCTTGCCATCGGTGTAGTCGCGGGCGTCTACCGGCTCGTCGAACTCGCCGAACAGAGAGGTGCAGTACAGCGTGTCTTGCCGGAACAGGTTGGTCGAACGCACAAAGGCGTTGCGCGTCACTTGCCCACGCAAGGCCAGTTCGACTTGCCCGCACGGGCTGCCAGCCAACGGCAGCAAGGCCTGAGCGGCACCGGAAAGGCTGTCGAGAATATGCTCGACCTGTTCGACCACTTGCCGCGTGGTGGCCTGGCTGCTGGCGCGCAGTTCGCGCTCGATTTGCCAGTTCATCACGATCAGGCCGAACGCCAGAGGCAAGATGCCAACGCCCCAGGGGAGAAGGGTGCGCCAGCTCCAGCGGGCGGGACTTTTACTGCGCAGGGGCATGTTGGCGTAATCTTTACATGAAATGACTGAGGATAGCCGTTTGTCGGCGCGGGCGGAGAACTAATGCGCGACAAAGAAATTTACGCACTGTAGAATCGGTTTACGATTACAACAATAAGGTCTTTCTTCATTGAAGGATCAACCCCACCGAGAATGGGACTATATGACAAACCAAGGGTTCAAGCTGATCATTGGTGACTTCCTCGCCAGAAGCGTGCGCGGCATCCCCTGCTCGCCGCCATTTTCGTACCACATCCCACGCACTCAATAATTTTCGCTGCAGATGAGGACACGAACATGGCTGATATCTTCGACAATCCTATGGGCCTGATGGGCTTTGAATTCATTGAACTGGCTTCGCCAACCCCTGGCGTTCTGGAGCCGGTGTTCCAGATGCTCGGTTTCACCAAGGTGGCGACACACCGCTCCAAGGACGTGCACCTTTATCGTCAAGGTGGCATCAACCTTATTCTCAATAACGAGCCGAAAAGCATCGCCTCCTACTTTGCAGCCGAGCATGGTCCGTCGGTGTGCGGTATGGCGTTCCGGGTACGCAACGCTCATGAAGCCTATGCCCGTGCCCTGGAGTTGGGCGCCCAGCCAGTCGAGATCGAAACCGGCCCGATGGAACTGCGCCTGCCGGCGATCAAGGGCATCGGCGGCGCTCCGCTGTACCTGATCGACCGCTTCGAAGAAGGCAGCTCGATCTACGACATCGATTTCAACTTCATCGAAGGCGTCGACCGCCACCCGGCGGGCGCAGGCCTGAAGATCATCGATCACCTGACCCACAACGTGTATCGCGGCCGTATGGCTTACTGGGCCGGCTTCTACGAAAAACTCTTCAACTTCCGCGAGATTCGTTACTTCGACATCAAGGGCGAGTACACCGGCCTGACCTCCAAGGCCATGACCGCTCCGGATGGCATGATCCGCATCCCGCTCAATGAAGAATCGTCCAAAGGGGCGGGGCAGATCGAAGAATTCCTGATGCAGTTCAACGGTGAGGGCATCCAGCATGTGGCCTTCCTCACCGATGACCTGCTCAAGACCTGGGATGCGCTCAAGGGCTACGGCATGCGCTTCATGACTGCGCCGCCGCAGACCTATTACGAAATGCTCGAAGAGCGCCTGCCAGGGCACGGTGAACCGGTCGACCAATTGCAGGCTCGCGGCATTCTCCTGGACGGCGCTTCCGAGGCAGGCGACAAGCGCCTGCTGCTGCAGATTTTCTCTGAAACCCTGCTCGGGCCGGTATTCTTCGAGTTCATCCAGCGCAAAGGCGATGACGGCTTTGGCGAAGGCAACTTCAAGGCGCTGTTCGAGTCGATCGAACGCGACCAGGTTCGCCGAGGCGTGCTCGACGTTCAATAAGTGAAGTGTACCGCCGTCATGCTTTTCGGGCGGCGGTACAGTCACGCTTACCCCATTGCCTGAACAGCCCCCAGTAGAAGATCGAACCTGTGATGATGCCGATCAACGCAAGTGACGGCAGGATCTGCATCAGCATCTGGCGCCTTTCATCAGCGGCAAAGCCGTCGGGATAGCCGACCTTCACGGTGTAGCCGTACTTGTCCGATTTCCCGCTCATGAAGAACTCGGATTGAGAGGGGCGGGCAGGGTCTCGGCTGTCGCCATCTGCCCAGATGTAAAAATCTTGGAACTCCAGCAGCAACACCAGCCCGGTTTGAAATGCACGCAGTTCGTTGCGCAGCTCCATGCCGTAGGTTGACGCTATCACACCCAGATTTTCGCGGCGAAGCTGGTAGGCGACAAGCACTGCATTGGGCGCTGCAGGAGAATCGAAGATCAGTTGTACCGGTGCCTCGGAGCCAGTCGCAAACCTGTTTTTCGCACGGGGAGGAACCAGGGTGTCACAGTAGATACGGGCATCGGTGGTCAATGCCAGCGCTCGCAGGTAACGGACGTCTTGAACCTGTTTCAACAGGTGCGCCTTGGCTGTCTCGCAAGCGCTGCCAGCCAGCGGCATTGCCACCAAAGCAGCGTCGTGCAAGCGGTTAAGGGACATATCAATGGAAAAGATGGCTTCCTTCAACGATACGCGAGCCGTCTCTTTGAGCTTGTTGTCATGCTGATAGACCATCACCATCAAGCCTGACGCAACAGGTATCAAACTGATCGCCAGTGTCAGCAGCAGTGCCATCATGCTGCGACCGAGAACCCTGAATTTTGACATGGGACTGCAGCCCTCCTGATCCGAGTTGTCCGGGATGGACAGTTGACCGAAGAGCCTATGTATTCAGGGGTGCCCCTACTGTAATCCGCAACCGTGTCTGACTGAGGATTTGCATTGTCGAGACGTAAGAAGGATTACCCATTGAGCGTCTGAATTACCTTCTCTGCCAGTAAACGCGTAGAGGCGGGGTTTTGTCCCGTGATCAGGCGGCCGTCACAGACTACAAAAGGCTTCCAGGGATCATCATGCTTGCTGTAAATACCCCCTCGTGCTCCCAGTTCGTTCTCGGTGAGAAACGGCACCACCTCCTCGAGTTCGGCAAGCTTTTCTTCAGTATTGGAAAAACCGGTGACCTGGCTGTCCTTGAGCAGCAACTTGTTATCGCTGAGCTTGATGTTCAGCAGGCCTGCCACCCCGTGGCAGACAGCGGCCACAACGCCATTCTTTTCGTATATCTTGCGCGCCAGCTCCTGCAATTGCGGGTTGTCAGGGAAGTCCCACATAACGCCATGGCCACCGGTGTAATAGATGGCACAGTATTCGTCTGCTGTGACCTGGCCGGGGCTTAGCGAGGCGCCCAGCCGGTTCATGAAGGCCTTGTCGTTGTAATAGCTCCAATCCAACTCGGGGGCCATCTGCAGGCTGTGCGGATCGATTGGCACGTAGCCGCCGCCGGGGCTGACGTAGTCGACCGTAAAACCTGCCTGCTGAACCACATCGACAAAATGCACGGCTTCACCCAGCCATAAACCGGTTGCCCTGCTCAGGGTCGGATATTTGGCGGTATTGGTCAGCACCACCAGAATTTTCTTGCTCATTACTACACTCCTGCCTGTAATCAAACGGGAAGTCAGCTCATGGCACGCAAAGCCTATAGAGCATAGCTGGCGTTTGCGGGCAAGCGTATGGGGAGTGGCCTTGTGCTGCTTCCTGCGCTGGCCGATGTTGTTTGCACTGCCCGCTCTTGGGTGCCAGAGTGCAGGCGTGGTGCCAAAGGCCTATTGCAGCAGTTAACCGGGGAGCCGATGATGCAGGATCACTTCGTCAGTCTTGAGCAACAGTGGAACCATCACCTTGGTCGCTAACAGCACACCTTACGATCCCTCGCCGAACGGCGTATTACTGACCCCTACAAAAGAGTCGGCTGGTGGCATGAGGGAGAGGATCGTGCAGTTCGACTGGCGGCATACGGACCTTGGGCCCTTGCCGCACTGGGAGCCTTCGTTGCGCATTGCGATCGACATGATGCTCCTTTCCTCTTTCCCCAGTGCCGTGGTCTGGGGGCCCAATATGACCGTTGTTCACAACGATTCCTATGTGGCGCTGCTGGGTGGCCTGGATCAGGCACTGGGCAGGCGCTTCGATTCGTTGTGGAGCAACGTTTGGGACGATATCGGTCCATGGGTGTTCAAGGCACTGCAGGGTGGTACCAGTTTTGTCGATGATCAGCCTTATGAGATCAAGTGCGCAAAGACGGGGGGGCAGGCGTGGTACGTCTTCAGTTATGCGCCAATCCGTGACGAGCACCATGAAGTTGTAGGTATGCTTCACACCGTGATCCAGAGCTCCGCCGGTGTGACCGCACATGGCAAGTGGCGCGAGCAGGCGCAGACATTCGAGCGTCAGATAGCGCGATACATGGCTGACCGCGACTACATGTGGCGCCTGTCGCGCGATGCCATGATCACCGTGAGCCTGGACCTGAAGATGCTGGCAGCCAACCCGGCCTGGCATCGCGCCCTGGGCTGGAGCGAGGTTGAGGTGCGGGGCATGTCGATCCTGGAACTGGTTCATCCGGCCGACAGGGATGAAGTTGAAGCGGCTGCAATCGATTTCGTCAACGACAGAGGGCCTGCAGAGCTCGAAACACGTGTGCGCCATGTCGACGGGCATTACCGCTGGTTCCACTGGAGTGGCAGCTTCGACGGCTCGGTGCTGACTGCCGTTGGGCGAGACATTACAGGCGACCGTGAGGCGGCCATGCGTCAGTCTCAGGTCCTGCTGCGCAACACCCAGAGGCTGGAGGTGGTCGGTCATCTGGCCGGGGGCATGGCCCATGAGATGAACAACCTGTTGTCGGGTATTGGCGGCAGCCTTGAATTGTTGCAGCGGCGTTTGAGCCAGGGGCGCATGGAGCGTATTGACAGTTACGTGGCGTTGGCGCGCGACTCGGTGCAGCGGGCCATGAACCTGACCCACCGCCTGTTGGTTTTCTCCCGCCATCAGCCTTTGGCCCCGGCACCGCTGGACATGAACCGCCACCTGGCTGCCATGGAACCGATGTTGCGCCATGCAGTTGGCACTGAAATGAGTTTGTCCTGGGAACTGGATGTCGACCCATGGACCGTGTGTCTGGATGTCGGCCAATTGGAAAGCAGCCTGATCAACCTGTGCGCCAATGCGCGAGAAGCCTGCCTGGGCCGCGGCAACGTTGCGATTCGCACGATCAACACCAGGCTGGCCTCGGCCTTCCCTGAAGAGGGCGGTCTGGCGCCAGGTGACTATCTTGGCTTGCAGATCATGGACGATGGCCATGGCATGCCGGCCAAGGATGTGGCCAAGGCCTTCGAGCCATTTTTTACCACCAAGCCCACTGGGCGCGGCTCAGGGATGGGGCTGGCGATGGTGCATGGCTTCGTCGGCCAATCTGGCGGTTACGTATGGATCGAGTCGTCACCGGGCCAAGGTACGAAGGTCTGCATGCTCTTCCCCCGATGCCTGGAAGCGATACCGCAAACGCCTGCTGCGGCGATGCCCCAGGTTTCCCTGGCCAGTGGGCGGCGTGTGTTGTTGATCGACGACGAGCATAACCTGCGCACGGTCATGGGCGAGTATCTGCGCGAGCGAGGTTTTACGGTGAGTGATGTGGCCGACGCCAATACCGCGATGGAGCGCTTTCGTCACGATGGCCCGTACGATCTGGTCATCACCGACATCGGGCTACCTGAAGGCTTCAGTGGGCAGCAATTGGCCAAGGTCATGCGTACGGTCAACCCTTGCCAGAAGATGCTGTTCATCACCGGCTATACCGATCAACCGCTGGAACCTGGCCTGTTGCAAGTGCCAGGCACGGCGCTGCTGATCAAACCCTTTGAATTGTCGACCTTGGCCAACCAGGCACTGCTGTTGCTGGACGACTGAGCCCGTCAGGTCTCACCGAGAATCTGCATTACTCGGGCATGAAATTGCGCCAGTTCGAATGGTTTGCACATCAGTTGCATGCCGGCACCGAGAAAACCCTCCCGGGCCATTGCCGTTTCGGTGTAGCCAGTGATGAACAATATGGGCAGGTGAGGGTGCAAGGTACGGGCGATCTCTGCCAGTTGCCGCCCGTTCATCCCCGGCAGGCCAACGTCACTGACCAGCAGGTCGATTGCCTTGGATGAGCGCAATACCTGCAGGGCCTCACTGGCATTGCAGGCACTGCAACACGGGAAACCCTGCTCCTGCAGGGTCTGGCACAACAACTGGCGCACATCCGGATCATCCTCGACCACCAGTACCGTGCGGCCGCCACCCTGTGAACGTGGTGGGGCTGCTTGCACCTGGGTTTGCTCCTGCTCCAGGTGGCGCGGCAGGTAAAGGTCCACGCGGGTACCTTGGCCTATCTGGCTATGCAGTACCACATGCCCCTGGGACTGTTTGCTGAAGCCGTAGACCATCGAAAGGCCCAGGCCGATACCTTGGCCCACCGGCTTGGTGCTGAAGAACGGCTCGAAGGCATGTTCGAGCGTGCTCTGCGACATGCCTTGGCCTTCGTCAGTGACGCTCAGGCACGTATAGTCGCCCACCGCCAGGCTGCCATCGGCGAACTGCGTCGCTGCTACCTCTCGATTGCTGGCTTCTACACGCACCTTGCCACCGTTGGGCATGGCTTCGCAGGCATTGAGCAGCAGGTTGTCCACGGCTTCTTGCAATTGTGTGTCGTCGCCGGCCACTGGCCAGGTGTGTTCAGGTATTTGCAGTTGCAGTAATACGCCATGCTGCAGTACGGCCTCCAGCCGTTGTGGCTGCAGCAGCGCCCGTAAGTCGATGCGACGGCTGTGCAGCGATTGTCGGGACGAAAACGCCAACAGCCGATGGGTGAGGCGCGCTGCACGCGAAACGGCTTCCTGCCCCCTGCTGAGCAGGCCTTCCAGCCCCTTGGTGCTGCCTTGTTTCAACCGCCTGTCGATCAGTTCGAAGCTCCCCCCGATACTGGTCAGCAGATTATTGAAATCGTGAGCCACCCCCCCGGCCAATTGCCCGATGGCGTCCATCTTGCGGGTCTGGTGCATAGCCTGCTCGGTGCTGTGCTGTGCCTCGCTGTGTCCATCCAGGCGTTGCTGCAGATCGACTAACTGGTCGCGAGCCAGGTATTGCCGGCGACGTTGACGCAGCGCCAACTTGATCAGTTCAAGCAACTGTTCATCTTCGAACGGAATAGCCAGCAGTGTCAGGTTACCCAGTGGATGGTCGGCGGGCGTACAGGGGCTGGCTGAGGCTTGTGGGGTTTGCGTGAGCAGCACGATGGGGAGGTCCGACCAGGGCGGTTGCTGGTCGATAAAAGCCTGCAGCAGTTCATTTTGGCTGCTGTTGAGCGTGTGTTCGTCGACGACCAGCAAGCCTGCGCCTCTGTCCAGCCCGTCCCGCAGATGGGTGATGTCGCGCGAACACACGCAATCGATGCCAGCGCTCGTCAGAAACGTCGAGGTGTGCGTGGCAAGTTGCCTGGGTGCCAGAATCAAGGCACGTTCGTCCAGCGACAGCGAGCTGGCCAATGTGATTCTCCTTAAGGGCTGCCATGCCTGGCCAAGCCGTGAGTGGTCCGTTACCCACTGGACCGCAGGCAAACCCCCAGGGTTCAACGTATCTAAAGTCCTTGCTGCAGAAATGGGTCATCCGGGTTTTGCCGCTCCAGTTCGGCAAGCAGCACCTGAACGTTCTGCAATTGACCTGTTTCTTTCCAGTATCGAATCAGCAACACCCGTGCCCGCCGGTTGGCCGGTTGCCGGCTGAGCAGGGTTTCAAGCTGCTTTTGCGCTGCATCGGACTGTTCCAGGTCGTGCAGGGTCACTGCCAGGTTATAGCGATAGTCGGCATTGTCCGGCTCCAGCTCGACCGCGCGGGACAACGCGAGCAGGGCGAATTCGCGCTGGCCATGGCGGATCAGCCAGCGCCCCAGTTCGTGTTGCAGGAAGGCCGAATCCGGTCGCAGCGCCAGTGCCTGGGCCAGTACCTGCCGGGACTGGTCGTGATGGCCTTGACGTTCGAGCAAGCGTACCTGGGTCGCCAGGGCGTCGAGGTTGTCCGGATTTGATGCAAGGCTGCGGTGCAGGGCGGCTGCGGCCTCGGTGTAGTCATTCTCATGCAGATACAGGCGTGCCAGGTGCACCTGGGCCGCCGCATCCTCAGGTTGTTTTTCCAGCGTTTGCTGGTATTGCTCCAGTGCCGCCTGCAGTGGGCCGAAGTACAGACCAATGGCGTCGGGGTCCAGGCCAAGCAAGGCATCGACGGCGGCAAAGCGTACACTTTGCTCGTCATCATCGAGCAGGGGGCCAAGAACCAGGCTGCGTTGTGCGGCGGGCAGCAGGCGGCGGATGCTGGCGATGGCCGCGCGACGGACCAAGGGCTCATCGTTTTCCAGGTCCATGCGGGCCAGTTTCAGCGCTTGTGGCGAGGGGTAGTTGGGCAGCTCTGCGTACAGGGCTGCGCGGCGGATCGGCGCCAGGTCGTTGCGTTGCAGTTGCTGGTAGAGCACCCGCGCAGCGCCCGGTTGGCCTTCATGCGCCTGGCGCAGGGCTTTGGCGTAGCTGTGCGGGGGTAGTGTCGGTTGTGCTGGCGGGGTATCGCGGCGCAGGTAGGCGATGCCGACTGATACCAGAATCAGCAGTAAAGCAGCGATCAGGTAGCGGTGGCGTGTGGGCATCGGAGGGGGCCATGGCAGGGGAAGTGGAAGCTTGGGGCAGATTGGCGTGGGCTGCAAGGGCAGTACAGCAATCAAGGCATGCGCCCGGCCGCACCATCAGCGACCTGTAAACAAACCAAAAAAAGCCCCGCAAGCCAAGGCCAGCGGGGCAAACGGTTGGGGGAGGAGCCAACCAAAGGAGTCGTTTAAAAAGTGGGAAATCAGCGCACGCTGGCCACCGAGTCCGGCTGCCAGCCGCCGCCCAGCGCCTTGTAGATCGAGACAATGCCGCGATACAGGTCAACCTCGCCCTGCGCCTGTGCATCTTCGGCGCTCAGCCGCTCACGCTCGGCATCGAGCAGCACCAGATAATCCACCGTACCTTCGCGGTAACGCACCGAAGCCAGGTCAGCCGCCTTGCGGCTGGCCTCGCTCTGGCGCATCAGCGACAGCAGCCGCTGCTGGGTCTTGTCATAGTCGCTGAAGGCGTTGGCCGACTCTTCCAAGGCCAGCAGTACCTGTTGCTCATAGTTGGCCAAGGCCCCTTCGGCATCGGCTTTGGCACCGCGCAGTCGGGCCCGCACGCTGCCCAGATCGAACGCAGCCCAAGTGATGCTTGGCCCCAGCCCCCAGGCGTTGGCTGCCGACGAACCGATCTGCGAACCGCGCGCGGCGGTAAAGCCTAAAAAGCCGCTCAGGCTCACCCGCGGGAACAGGTCGGCAGTCGCCACGCCCACATTGGCGGTGGCTGCGGCCAGTTGGCGCTCGGCACTACGGATATCCGGGCGGCGGCGCAGCAGCTCACCCGGATCGCCCACCGGCAGGGCCTTGGCGATAGCCGGCAAGGCCTTGGGCGAGAGGTCCACGCTCAGGGCATCCGGGCGCTGGCCGAGCAGGGTGGCAATCCGGTGGCGAGCCCGTGCCTGCTCGGCCTGCAGTTGTGGCACGGTGGCTTCGACCCCGGCCAGGCGGGCGTCGGCGCGCACCACATCGAGCTCGTTGCCGACCCCGGCGTCGCGCAGGGTCACCGTGATGCTGCGCGACTCCTGCTGGGTCTTGAGGTTGGCCACGGCGATCTTCTCGCGCAGTTGTGCACCCCGCAGTTGGCCATAGGCATCGACCAGTTCGGCGATCAGGCTGACCTGCAGCTGTTGCAGGTCGGCCTGGGCGGCCGCTGCCTGAGCGTCGCTGGCCTCGATCTGGCGCTGGATACGGCCGAACAGGTCGAGCTCCCAGGCCATGTCCAGGCCCAGGTCGTAACGCTCGCTGTTGACCCGTTGATCGGTCTGGCCGGGTACCTGGCCCTTGCCGATCTCACTGCTGGCGCGGCTGGTGACCACCGGCAACTGGTCATTGGCGGCATCATCGCGGATCGCCCGCGCCGACTTGAGCCGTGCAAAGGCCACGCGCAGGTCGCGGTTGCCGTCCAGCGAAGCCTGCACCAACTGGTTGAGTACCGGGTCATCGAACTGCTTCCACCACACGCTTTCGAAGCGGCTACGGTCGAAGGCCTTGGCCTGCACGTCGCTGGCCAAACGCGCAGGCTCAGTGTCCGGCGCTTTGTAGTCCGGGCCTACCGCGCAGGCCGCCAGGGCCAGGGCCAGCAGGCTCGGGGTCAGGGGTTTGAGCAGCTTCATGCGTGGTTCTCCAGCGATTGAACGCGTTCGGCCTTGCGGGCCTGGCGACGTTCGACGAAACGGCGAATCAGGAAGAAGAACACCGGTGTCAGGAACAGGCCGAACACGGTCACGCCGATCATCCCCGAGAACACCGCGACGCCCATCGCATGGCGCATTTCCGAGCCGGCACCGGAGGAGAACACTAGCGGCACCACGCCCATGATGAACGCAATCGAGGTCATCAGGATCGGCCGCAGGCGCAGGCGGCAGGCTTCCAGCACCGCAGCCAGCGGGTCGAGGCCCTTGGCCTGTTCGTCCTTGGCGAACTCGACGATAAGGATGGCGTTCTTGCACGCCAGGCCCACCAGTACGATCAAACCGATCTGGGTGAAGATGTTGTTGTCGCCACCGGAGACGATCACTCCGGTAATCGCCGACAGCAAGGTCATCGGCACGATCAGGATCACCGCCAGCGGCAGGCTCCAGCTTTCGTATTGGGCCGCCAGCACCAGGAACGCCAGCAGCACGCACAGCGGGAACACCAGCAGCGCGGTGTTGCCGGAGAGGATCTGCTGGTAGGTCAGGTCTGTCCACTCGAAGGTCATGCCGTTGGGCAGTTCCTCGTTCAGCAGTTTCTCGATGGCCGCTTCGGCCTGGCCGGAACTGTAGCCCGGGGCAGCCGCGCCGTTGATTTCCGCAGTGATGAAGCCGTTGTAGTGCATCACGCGATCAGGCCCGGAGGTGTCGCTGACCTTCAGGAAGGTCGCCAGCGGGATCATCTCGCCCAGGTTGTTGCGCACCTTCAACTGGCCGATCTGCTCGGCATCGAGGCGGAACTGCTGCTCAGCCTGGACGTTGACCTGGTAGGTGCGGCCGAAGCGGTTGAAGTCGTTGGTGTACAGCGAGCCCAGGTAAACCTGCAGGGTGTCGAAGATGTCGGTGATCGCCACGCCGTGGGTCTTGGCCTTTTCCCGGTCGATGGCCGCATCGACCTGCGGCACGTTCACCTGGTAACTGGTGAACAGGCCAGCCAGCTCCGGCACGTTGTGGCTCTTGGCGATGATGTTCTGGGTTTCCTTGTACAGCGCTTCGTAGCCCAGGTTGCCACGGTCTTCGATCTGCAGGCGGAAGCCGCCGATGGTGCCCAGGCCTTGTACTGGCGGTGGGGGGAAGATCGCGATGTAGGCATCCTGGATGTCGGCGAACTGGGCGTTCAACGCCGCAGCGATGGCCGCTGCCGACTGGCTCGGGTCCTTGCGCTCATCGAACGGCTTGAGCGGGGTGAACACGATGCCGCTGTTGGGGCTGTTGGTGAAACCGTTGATCGACAGGCCCGGGAAGGCTACCGAGTCGGCCACGCCGGGTTGCTTCAGGGCGATTTCGCTCATGCGCTTGATCACCGCCTCGGTGCGGTCGAGGCTGGCGGCGTCAGGCAACTGGGCGAACGCCACCAGGTACTGCTTGTCCTGCGCTGGCACGAAACCGGTCGGGGTGGACGAGAAACCCAGGTAGGTCAGGCCCATCAGACCGGCATAGACGAACAGGGCGATGCCGCTGGAGCGGATGACCCGGCGCACGCCACCGACGTAACTGTGGCTGGCGCGGTCGAAGAAGCGGTTGAACGGGGCGAACAGCCAGCTGCCCAGCAGTTTTTCCAGCAGCCGCGAGAAGCGATCCTTAGGTGCGTGGTGGTCCTTGAGCAGCACGGCGGCCAGGGCCGGCGACAGGGTCAGCGAGTTGAACGCCGAAATCACCGTCGAGATGGCGATGGTCAGGGCGAACTGTTTGTAGAACTGCCCGGTAAGCCCGGAGATGAACGCGGCGGGCACGAACACTGCGCACAGCACCAGGGCGGTGGCGATGATCGGCCCGGTCACTTCGCCCATTGCCTTTTGCGTGGCCTCCAGCGGTTTGAGGCCCAGCCCGATGTTGCGTTCGACGTTTTCCACCACGACGATGGCGTCGTCCACCACGATACCGATGGCCAATACCAGCCCGAACAGCGACAGGGCGTTGAGCGAGAAGCCGAACAGGTGCATCACCGCGAAGGTCCCGATCAGCGACACCGGTACAGCCAGCAGCGGGATGATCGAGGCGCGCCAGGTCTGCAGGAACAGGATCACCACCAGCACCACCAGCACCAGCGCTTCGAACAGGGTGTGCACCACCGCTTCGATGGAGCCACGCACGAAGATGGTCGGGTCATAGACGATGCTGTAGTCCATGCCTTCAGGGAAATCTTTCTTCAGCTCGGCCATCTTCGCCCGTACTTCGTCGGAGATCTCGATGGCATTTGAGCCCGGGCGCTGGAAGATCGGAATGGCCACCGCCGGCTGGTTGTTCAGCAGCGAGCGCAGGGCGTACTGGCTGGAGCCCAGCTCGACCCGGGCGATGTCCTTCAGGCGAGTGATTTCGCCATCGGCACCGGCGCGGATGATGATGTTCTCGAACTCTTCCTCGTTCACCAGCCGGCCCTGGGTGTTGATCGACAGCTGGAAGCTGGTCGAACCGGGGGCGGGCGGTGCACCCAGCTGGCCCGCGGCAACCTGGCGGTTCTGTTCGCGGATGGCCGCGACCACGTCACCGGCGGTCAGGTTGCGCGAAGCGGTCTTGTTCGGGTCGAGCCACACCCGCAGCGAGTAGTCGCCCATGCCGAACAGTTGCACATCGCCCACGCCGCCCAGGCGCGCCAGTTCATCCTTGATGTTGAGGATGGCGTAGTTGGACAGGTAGAGCATGTCGTAGCGGTTGTCCGGCGAAGTCAGGTGCACCACCATGGTCAGGTCGGGCGAAGCCTTGTCGACGGTGATACCGATACGGGTCACTTCTTCCGGCAGCTTGGGCTGGGTGCGTGTGACGCGGTTCTGTACCTGCACCTGCGCGTTGTCCAGGTCGGTGCCCAGGGCGAAGGTGATGGTCAGGGTGAGCTTGCCGTCGGCGGTGGATTGCGAGGACATGTACAACATGTTCTCGACACCGGTGATGGCCTGCTCCAGCGGTGCGGCGACGGTTTCGCCGATCACCTTGGGGTTGGCGCCCGGGAAGTTGGCGCGCACCACCACGGTAGGCGGCACCACTTCCGGGTATTCACTGATCGGCAACTGGAACAGCGAGATGGAACCCGCGATCAGCAGCACCAGCGACAGCACCGCGGCGAAGATCGGCCGGGTAATGAAGAATTTCGAAAAGTTCATCGGTGTTGTCCCTTAACCGCGCGGCGCTTGGGCGCCGGCGACTTTTGCATGGGTGCCGGCAACCTTCGGCGCCGGGTTGCTGGCTTCCAGAGCCTGGCGCTGCTGGGCGAGGGCGGCGAGGGTCTGCTCGCTGGCCATGGGCGTTTCTTGCGGGGTGACTGGCGAGCCAGGGCGTACCCGCTGCAGGCCCTTGACCACGATGCGGTCATCCTTGCCCAGGCCGCTGCGTACGATGCGCAGGCCTTCGAGCTTGGGCCCCAGTTCCACGGTGCGGTAGGTCGCCTTGTTGTCCTTGTCCATGACCAGTACGAACTTCTTGCCAAGGTCAGTGCCCACGGCTTCATCGTTGATCAGTACCGCGTCGTACTGGGCGCTGCCCACCAGTTTCAGGCGGGCATACAGGCCAGGGGTGAACTGGCCGTCGCGGTTGTCGAACACGGCGCGGCCACGGATGGTGCCGGTGCGCGGGTTGACCTGGTTGTCGACGAAGTTCATGTGGCCCAGATGCGGGTTGCCGGTTTCGTTGGTCAGGCCCAGGTAGACCGGGGTGGCCTGGCCGCGCTGGCCTTCACGCGCCAGCTGGGTGTACTTGAGGTACACGCGCTCGTCGGTATCGAAGTAGGCATAGACCTTGTCGGTGGAGACCACGCTGGTCAGTGGCGTGACATCGGCAGTGACGATGTTGCCGGCGGTGTACTGGGCGCGGCTGACACGGCCGCTGATCGGCGCGGTGACGCGGGTGAAGCTGAGGTTCAGGCGGGCCAGGTCAAGCTCGGCCTGGATCGCATCGACCCCGGCGCGGGCCTCGGCGGCAGCGCTGCTGCGCGACTCGGCAAGCTCGGCGGAGATGGCGTTGCTGTCACGCAGACGCTCGCCACGGCGAGCTTCATTGGCGCTGCGGATGGCGGTGGCCTTGGCCTGTTGCAACTGGGCTTCGAGGCGGCGCACTTCAGCCTGGAACGGGCGTGGATCGATCTGGAACAGCAGGTCGCCTTTCTTGACCTGGGCGCCTTCGGTGAAGCCCACCAGGTCGATCTGGCCGGACACGCGCGGGCGCACTTCGACGGTTTCCGGGGCCTCGAGGCGGCCAGTGAATTCGTCCCATTCGTTGATCGGCTGCTCGATCACCTTGGCGACGGTGACCTTGGGCGCGGCGGGAGCCTGCACGGCATCTGGGGTGCGGCCACAAGCGCTGAGCACCACCACTGCCAGGGCAGCGAGGGGGAAGCGCAAGGGTTTGAGTGAGTGGTCCATGGAGAACTCCGCCAAAGTATTAGTAGTGGGCGGAGTGTGAGTGCCTTGCGCGTGACGCACGAATCGAACGCAGCGAAGGTTATTATCACGCGCAATGATATGTCGGGATATTTCATCGATGGCGGGCATGGTAGGGTGCCAGCTTTGATCCTCCCGCGCATGTGACCCAAGGCCCGATAGTGAACAGCTCCCCTCAACTCCCCGGGCCCTTTGGCATCGTCTGCCTAGGCATCCTGCAAATACTGGTCTGGGGCGGTTCGTTCTTCCTCATGGCTGTGATGGCCGAGCCCATCAGCCGCGACACTGGATGGCCCAGCCAGTGGGTGTACGGTGCGCTATCGCTGAGCTTGATGGTCTCGGCGCTGCTTGCCCCGCTGTCCAGCCGCCTTGTTGCACGCTACGGTGGCCGTCCGCAGATGGCAGCCAGTGGCGCCGTGGTTGCGGTGGGCTTGCTGATCATGGCAGCCAGCCAGGGCCTGGGGCTGTTTTTGCTGGCTTGGGTGGTGATCGGGGTCGGCATGGCGATGGGGCTGTACGAGGCACTGTTCGCCACCCTTGGCGGGTTGTATGGCGAGGGTGCGGGCAAAGCCATTACGGGTATCACCCTGATCGCCGGTTTCGCCTCGACCCTGTCTTGGCCGACCGTGGCCTTGGCCATCGAACACCTGGGCTGGCGCACCACTTGCGGCTGCTATGCGCTCGTGTTGCTGTTGGTGGTGGCGCCTCTGTATTGGCGCGTGTTGCCGGCCGGAGGGCGGGTTGAGGTACGCAAGGCACAGGATCAAGGCACCGCGACCGGGGTCGACCGCCAGCTTTACCTGCTGTTGACCAGCATGTTCGCTATTGGCGCGATCATCATGACGGCAATTGCCGTGCAACTGGTAGCCGTGCTCCAGGGCCTTGGGCACTCGCTGCCGGTGGCAATTGGCCTGGCGGCGATGCTCGGTCCCAGCCAGGTGGCCTCCAGGGTGTTGCAGATTCTGGCCGGCCAGCGCCATCCGATCTGGACGGCCTTGGCTTGGGTCAGCCTGGTGCTGGTCGGTCTGCTGCTGGTCACGCTGGTGCCGGCGGCCACGGCCGTGGGCCTGCTGGTGTTCGGTTGTGGTAATGGCTTGCGGGCGATCGTGCGCGGGCTGTTGCCCTTGGCGATGATGCCGCCTGCGCAATACGTGCTGTTGATGGGGCGCATGTCGCGGCCGTCGCTGATCGGCCAAGCGTTGACGCCGGTGGTGGGGGGCTACCTGTTCGAGCACTTTGGCGCGATGGGGGTGCTGGTGACCTTGTGCCTGTTGGCGCTGGTCAATGTGGTGCTGGTGGGGGTGGTGATGCATCGTGTGCGCAGCGGCGCGTGACGGCCGGCTCCCACTGGGTTAGCGCTGAGCTTGAGAGCAGCGGGGTACCTGTAGGAGCCGGCTTGCCGGCGATCACCGGCAAAGCCGGTGCCCTGCGCCGCAGCGCCTGCATCGCCGGCAAGCCCACACAGGTTACCGATCAACCGCGGGCAAACTGCAGCAGCCTGTCCCCATCCAGCCGGTACCGCACCCACTCATCCTGCGGCTCGGCCCCCAGCGATTTGTAGAACCCGATCGCCGGTTCATTCCAGTCCAGCACACTCCATTCCAACCGCCCGCAGCGGTTCTCTACGGCTTCGCGGGCAATGTGCCGCAGCAGGTCGCGGCCCGCGCCACCGCCGCGCTGTTCAGGCGTGATATACAGGTCTTCCAGGTAAATACCGTTGCGCCCCAGCCACGTCGAATAGCTGTAGAAATACACGGCAAACCCCACTGCCTGGCCATCGCGTTCGCAGATCAGGCTGTGCACCGTGCTGCCCTCATCGAACAGGCTGTGCTCGATATCGGCAAGGGTGGCGACCACTTCATGGCGCGCACGCTCGTACTCGGCCAGTTCGGTGATGAATGCAAGAATCTGTGCGGCGTCAGTGCGTACTGCGGGGCGAATGGTAAGGCTCATGCTGGGCTTCCTTGATAAGCAATGCGTCGTATCGATACAGTCATGTGTATCTGCGTAATTTAAGGTAACTGTACCGGTTGTACGGAAGGCGACTGCCGTAGTGTGACAGCACTCATTACCATTCTGGAATGCCTGCCATGCTTGCCTCTTTCGACCTGCTGATGGCCTTTGTGCTGTTTGCCTTCGTTTCCTCGATAACCCCAGGCCCCAACAACACCATGCTGCTGGCCTCTGGGGTGAACTTTGGCGTGCGTCGCTCCATCCCTCACGCCCTGGGCATCAGCATCGGTTTCATGGTCCTGGTGCTGGCCGTTGGTCTGGGCCTTGGCGAGGTGTTCAAGGCCTGGCCTGCGTTGTACACCGTGCTGCGTTACGTGGGCGCTGCCTATTTGCTCTACCTGGCCTGGAAGATCGCCACCTCCGGCCCGTTGAGCGCCGATTCGTACAATGCCCGCAAGCCGCTGGGCTTCTGGGGGGCAGCAGCGTTCCAGTGGGTCAACCCCAAAGCGTGGGTGATGGCGGTAGGGGCGATCACCACCTACACACCGGCCCAGGGCTATGTGCTGAACGTGATCGTCATCGCGGCCGTGTTCGCCCTGGTCAACCTGCCCAGCGTCGGCGTGTGGGTGATGTTTGGCAGTGCGCTGCGCAACCTGCTGCAGAAACCGCGCTGGCTGATGCTGTTCAATGTCCTGATGGCCTTGCTGCTGGTGATATCGCTTTACCCGCTGCTGTTTGTAGAATCGGCGTTTTCGTAACGCGTCGAGTACGGCAAACCCATGCAGTTGATCCCCTGGTCTCACCAATGCTCCGAAGGTTTCACCCTGCGCGGCTGGCGCTCGCCGGCCAGCGGCAAGCCGCTGCTGCATTTTTTGCACGGCAATGGCTTTTGCTGCCTGGCCTACCAGCCGATGCTGGCGCGCCTCGGCGAGCAGTTCGACCTGTGGCTCAGTGATGTTCAGGGGCACGGCGACAGTGACCATGGCGGGGTGTTCCGGGGCTGGAACCGCACGGCTGAGTTGGCAGTGGAGGCGTTCGAAGCGGGCCGTGGCGAGTATGGCGACGTACCTCGCTATGCACTGGGGCACAGTTTTGGTGGCGTGCTCACCGGGCTGATCCTGGCCAGCAGGCCTGGGTTGTTCGAGCGCGCCGTATTGCTTGACCCGGTATTGTTCAGCCGGCGCATGATCGGGGTCATGGGGGCTGCTGCGCTGGTGGGCCTGCACCGCCGGCATGCCCTGGCGCGCAAGGCCGCCAACCGCCGCAGCCATTGGCCCGACCGCGAAGCGGCAACGGCTTCGCTGCAGGGGCGGGGCATCTTCAAGGGCTGGAGCGATGCAGCGCTGCAGGCCTACATCGAACACGCAATCGGCGATTGCGGTGAGGGCGTGGTGCTCAAGTGCCGGCCCAGCCGTGAAGTGGAAATTTTCAGCTCCTTCCCTGCGCGCATGTGGGCGCATCTCGCCGCCATCCAGGTTCCGACCTGTGTGTTGTATGGCGAACAGACCTATCCTTTCGTGCCGCATTCGGTGCAGCGGCTGGCCGCGATCAACCCCAAGGTCCAGGCTCGTCAGGTCGCCGGAGGTCACTGCTTCATGCAGGAGGATCCGGCCGCGGCGGCGCAACAGGTACTGGAGCACCTCAAAGGCTGAGCAACGATCACATGGGCGGGGGCGCTCGACGTCATTGGCACTGTTTATGCGCTACCCGCCCCGCGGTCGCCAGCGCTGACCGCCTGTCGTGAAGTGCCTCGATTGGATCGAACGGTAAGAGGGCTTGCCGGTTCTTCCACTAAGGTGCTAGTTGATCTTGCGCATCATCAATTGCCCCGGCGCATGGACGGCCGCCCGGGCATGGGTATTATCAATTGGCACCCTGCCTGCCAAAGGCGTACTCCGATAAACAGGCCATCCACTCAAGAGAGGGTCTTAACATGTCGTTGATAGGTGTTTCGATGCTGGAAATGCGCCAACTGATCGAACAGGCCTGCCTGCCTGATCTTTGTGAAGTGAGTTGCCTGGATGGCACAAGCCTGACCATTCGCTTGGGTCAGGGGCCAAACATGGAGCAGGGTGTGACGCTTACAGGCGTTCCATTGCAGAACCTGAACAGTTGCCGTGACGTGGTGAAACTGGTTGACCAGTTGCATGCGCTGCGTGACAGCCAGCCAGCGTCGCTGAAGGCGATCGCCTGACCACCCAGGGGCACCGGTCAGCCGAAGCTGGCCGGGCGCCATATTCTGCCGTCAGCCCACCTCGCCGTCGTTGATCGGCTCATTGCAGCTCCAGCAGCAGGTTCAGCCCGCCATCACCACACTTGCCTTGGTCACGGACCACACCATGGTAACTGCGGCCATCCCACACGAAGGCCACGCTGTGCGCCCGCTCGACTTTGTCCGGAAGCGGCGGGCAGATGTGCAGGCGCAGGGCAGGGCGCCCCTGCACGTTCAGTGCAGCGAGTTGGCACTGGCATTCAACGCTCATGGCAATCGGGCCGAACAGCGTGTCGCGCACATAGTCCAGTTGCACGTTGGCGTTGGGGGCACGGCCGGGCATCTTCATCGTTGCGGGGCTCCTGGAAGTTGACGTCGATCAGCATGTGGAAAGCAACTGAGTGCGGACGTTCAACTTTTTATGGGGCCTGTTTACAGGTCGTTTACCCACCCCTGCGGCAAACCATGAGTACCCCATTTTCTGGTGACCCACACCCCCCGCAATGACAACGAATACCATCCCCTGATGTGGGGGGCGCAGCGGGGAATCCACCCCAATCCGGTTCGATTGATCGTCCAAGCCATTGAATAAAAAGGATATTTGCTTCTGGCATACACCTTGCTGACCCTCTTGCACAGTTCCTGTGTCCCGGAGGTGCAGCATGTCGACCCCCAACAAAGGCCCCGTCCTCACATCACTTGTACTGGCCCTGCTGGGCTGGACAGCGACCAGCGAGGCGGCTGTGCAATGCCAGCGCACCTTGGTGGCCAACGTGATCGCCCTGGACCAGCCCCTGATGTTCAACCGCCTTGGCGCGCAAAACGCCAACGGCATGATGTTCGCCCTGCGTCAGGATGTGGTGGACGAGCACTTGGTACCCTTGAGCAAGGGGGGCGCCGCAGTGCCGGGCAAGGTGACCCTGCGCCCGGACAAACGCCCACGTCCCATCGTGCTGCGGGTTGCCGTCGGTGATTGCCTGACGGTCAACCTGACCAACCTGTTGGCTTACCAGGCCAATCCCAACAAACACGGTATCGACCATGATGAAAACGAGGTTGAAGGTGTAGAGGGAGAAGAAGGCGAAGAAGCCGAAGAAGCTGCAGAAGTGGAAAATGACGGGGGCGAGAACTTCGTCGCCGACGAGCAGGTCACTGATCGCCACATCGGCTTTCAGGTCAACGGCCTTCAGGCCGTCAACAGCATCGGCGACATTGCCGCCAACACCGGCCGCAATGGCAACTTCCTGATCGCACCGGGCGCTACCCGCAGCTACACCCTCTACGCCGAGCGCGAAGGCGCCTTTGCCGCCACCAGCCAGGGTGCCACGTTCGGCGGCCAGGGCAACGCCGGCAACGTAGCCAATGGCCTTTTTGGCCAGGTGGTGGTGGTGCCCAAAGGTGGGCGCACCTATCGAAACACCCTGACCGAAGAGGAAATGCGCCTGGCCAGTACCGGCCGTGCCGCCACCGGCCAGCCCGTGGTCGACTACGAGGCCCGCTACCCACAAGTTGAGCCGTGGATAGCCGAAGGCAAGGCCGGCAAGCCGATCATCGCGATGGTCGACGGCAACGAAATCCTCAGCAGTGAAACCGACGCCATTGTCATGGGGCCCAACCCGGACGGCAGCTTCCCGCGTTCCACCTACCCACTGGAAAGCATCAACAAGCGCAACCCGGCCTTGCCCAACCGCTTGGAAGCGTTCCGCGATTTCGCCTCCCAGTTCGCTGATGAAGTGGCGGCCACCCAGGCC
Organism: Pseudomonas sp. BNK-30; assembly: GCF_047456185.1. Lineage (NCBI taxonomy): Bacteria > Pseudomonadati > Pseudomonadota > Gammaproteobacteria > Pseudomonadales > Pseudomonadaceae > Pseudomonas > Pseudomonas sp. BNK-30. Next base: position 2,180,280 of record NZ_CP179904.1, on the reverse strand, counting down.
TTCCCCGGCTACTGGGCCGACCCGGTGATGGGGCATGTGCTGGAGCCTGCGCGCGACGCGTTCATGATCAACTACGGCTCGGGGGGCATGGGCGCGGAAGTCGTGGCAAACCGCCTGGGGGTCGGGCCGATGCATGATTGCCTGTCCTGCGCCTATGAAGAGTTCTTCCTCAGCGCGCACACCGTGGGTGATATCGGCACCCTGGTGGATGTGCCGGCCAACATCGGCCTGGAACACATTCGCCCAGGCGAAACCCCACCGGCAAACGCCATTGGCGTCAAGGCCAGCATGGCCCTGTACCCGTCGGAGCCTGCCAACGTGCACCACAGCTACATTGGCGACTTCACCAAGTTCCGCAACACCCACAACGGCCATGAGCAACACATTTTCCACCTGCACGGCCACCAGTGGCTGTTCAACCCCAATGACGACAACTCCGACTACATCGACGCCCAGGGCATAGGCCCAGGTGTGGGGTACACCTACGAGATCGCCAATGGTGGCTCGGGTAACCGTAACCGTGTGGCGGGTGATGCCATCTACCATTGCCACTTCTATCCGCACTTCGCCCAAGGCATGTGGGCCATGTGGCGGGTGCACGATGTGTTCGAAGAGGGCACCCGCCTGGAAGTCAGCGGGCAGGGTGAGAATGGCTTCCATGACACGCCATTCGCCTTGCGCAGCGGCAAGCCGGCGGCCGGCGCACGGGCGCTGCCGGACGGCGAAATCATCGCAGGTACGCCGATCCCGGCGATCGTGCCGCTGCCAGGCAAAGCCATGGCGCCGATGCCGGGCAAGGTCGTGGTCGTGCCGAAACTGGCGCAAGAGCTGATCGCCGAAGATGACGATGATCACGAAGACCCAGAGCACGGCGATGCCGATCACAGCGACGCGCCAGGCGCAGCCAAGGCTGTAGGCTCGCTGGCGCTAATCGACCGCAGCGAAACCAACCGCAACGCTGATGGCACCCTGAAAAACCCAGGTTACCCCTTCTGGATCGGTGGTATGGAAAGCAGCGTCGGCCAGCGTCCGCCGACCCCGCCGCTGGACATGCTCGACCCGGCCATGGCGCGCCAGCTCAAGGACAGCGGCGCAGCACTGTGGGCCAACCTCGATGGCAACCAGGTCGACGGTTGGGACGGCGGCCTGGGCCGTCATGCGCTCGATGGTGTGTCCGCTGGGGGTGAAGCCGTGACCACCACCACCAAGCTGGATTTCTCCAAGGTGGTAGAAAAGGCCAAGCCGATCTACCTGCCCGAGGAGGGCACCGACGTCGAGCAGGCCGCCATGCAGTTCCACGCCAAGGCCGAGCACCCAAGCTTTGCCCTGATCCCTGGCAGCCAACCGGTGGCCAAGGCGTTTCGCACCAATGGCGCACTGCCAACCGCCGGCGCCCCCTTCTTCGAACCCTGCATGGATGACCGCGGCAAACGCCTTACCCAGGCCTCGTCCACGGGCGAATACTTCAGCGGCGAGAGCCTGGGCGGTATCAACTTCCGTGGTGCCTCCACGTTCACTGCCGACCGGCCTCGTATCTACAAGGCGGCCAACATCCAGTTCGACGCGGTGTACAACAAGGTCGGCTATCACTTCCCACAGGCGCGCATCCTTGCGCTGTGGGAAGACGCATGGCCGGTGATCACCAAGCAGCGCCCACCAGAGCCGCTGGTGATGCGCATGAACACCTTCGACTGCACCATGTACCAGCAGACCAACCTGATCCCGGCGTTCTACGAAATGGACGACTACCAGGTGCGTACACCGACCGATGTGATCGGCCAGCACATCCACCTGCCCAAGTGGGACCTGACCGCAGCCGACGGTTCGGCCAACGGCTGGAACTACGAGGACGGTGTCCTCTCGCCCGGCAGCGTGGTGGAACGTGTGAACGCAATCCGTGCTTTCAATGGCTGTTCACAGGGCGACAGCCGCGACGGCACTGCCGCCTGCCCGACGGCCAAGCTGCACCCGTACTTCGGCCGCTTTGGCCGGGCCGACTGGGTGGGCGCGCGCACAGCCATGCAGCGCTGGTTCGCCGACCCGCTGGTCAACGTGCACAACGTCGACCGCGGCCTCGGCACCATCTTCACCCATGACCACTTCGGCCCATCGACCCACCAGCAGTTGGGCCTGTATGCCACTGTACTGGCCGAGCCTGCCGGCTCCACCTGGCACCACGCCGAAACCGGCGAGCAGCTGTACAACCCTGCACTGCGCCAGGACGGTGGCCCGACCTCGTGGCAGGCGGTGATCAGTACCGGCGACAACGACGGTGATGGCAAGAACGACAGCTATCGCGAGTTCTTCCTTGAGTACAGCGACTTCCAGCATGCCTATGAAGCCGGCGTGTATGTGGGCGCCGGTCCCGATGGGGTGCCCAACGCCCAGGCCTATCCAGCCACGGCCGACAGCTTCCGCTACGCCATCAACCCACCCGTGCGGCAGAAGGCCTCGAACCTGCTGGAGTCGATCGTCGAATCGCGCGGTGGCCTCAATCCCGGTTGCCCGACCCGGCCATGCCCACAGGCGATCTCCGTGGATGATCCGGGCATGTTCGTCGTCAACTACCGCAACGAGCCGTTGGCCTTGCGCGTGTTCGACCCGAACAAGGTCGCGCCGGACGGCAAACGCGGCATGCAGGCCGACGGCCTCGGTGGCGACCTGGGATATGCCCTGCAGAGCCGGACCGACCGTGCCATCCCGGCCATGAACCTGGCGCCCTCGGCGATCAACTCTGCGGTCGGCCCTACGGGTGGCACCACCTTGTTCCCGCCGCACATCAACACGGCAGGCAGCGAGCCAGGCGACCCGTTCACCCCGATGCTGCGCACCTACTCTGGCGACAACGTGCGGTTGCGTATGCACGCTGGCGGCTACGAGGAGGAGCACAACGTCACGATGCACGGCGTCAAATGGCTGCAGAACGGTACCGGCTACGGCAGTAGCTCCAACTCGGGGTGGAAGGCCTCGCAGATGATCGGCATATCCGAGCAGCTGGGCTTCCTGGCGCCGGTGTCGATGATCTCCAGCTCCGCGGCCACCAATGGCGACTACCTGTATTCGCTGGACGCGGCCCTGGAAGGCTACTGGAACGGTATCTGGGGCGTCATGCGCAACTACACCACGCAACGTGCCGACCTGTTCGCGCTGCCGAACAACCCGCAGCCGGTGGCCATGCGCAACACCATCAACTTCGATGGCATCTGCCCGAGAACCACGGCCAATCCCAGCGGCGTCGGCAGCCGGCCAACGGTCAAGCGCAACTACGAAATCGTTGCCGCGCTGGCCAACGACATCCTCGAAAACCGCAACGGTGTCAGCATCAACGATCCGGCCGGTATCGGCCAGCACGTCGGCGGCCCGCTGAAGGCCAATGGCGGCACCCTGGTGTTCAACAGCCGTACCACCAGCATCCCGCAGGTGACGGTGACCGACGAGGAGGATGGCACCACCTTCACCGTTGGCGGGCACAGCGCGCCACTGCACGACCCGACCGCAGTGCTGTACGTGCGCAAGGCCGACCTGGATACCAGCACCGGCAAGCTCAAGGCCGGGGTGCCGGTCGAGCCTCTGGTGCTGCGCGCCAATGCCGGCGACTGCATAAGCATCACCCTGGAGAACCGCCTGCCGCTGGTGATGCCGGACCTGCCCAGCACGGCGGTGATGCAGAACGTGGTCAAGCGCGATCGCAACGACAGCGAAGGCGCCACCGCCTTCAACAACAACCTGATACGGCCCTCCAGCCACGTTGGCCTGCACGCACAGCTGCTGGCCTATGACATCACCAAGTCCGATGGCGTCAACGTCGGCCTCAACCCGGAGCAGACCGTACCGCCGCGCAGTGGTAACAGTGGTGCCTACCCGACCAGGGTGTACCAGTACTATGCCGGGCACCTGGAACGCGAAGGCAAGCCGGTGCTGCAACTGGGCCGCACGGTGGACAACATCCGCACCACGGCAATCGAGTTCGGCGCCCTCAACCTCACCCCGGCGGATGTCATCAAGCAACCGCAGAAAGGCCTGGTCGGTGCCATGAGCATCCTGCCGCAGACCGCGACCTTTACCGAGGACGTGGCCAGCCGGACCCAGGCCACGGTCAAGGTCAGTGGCCAGCCCGACTACCGCGACTTCGTCACCGTCTGGCAGCGTGCGCTGAACATGCGTTGGGCCGACGGCCGCCCGGTGGAGGGGATCGCCACCGAAGGCAACGGTGTGCCAGGTGACCCGAAAGACAACGGCAACATGGCCATCAACTACAAGACCGAGCCGCTGTGGTTGCGCTTCGGCCTGGCACCGGACGCTCCGTTTGGCCGTGCCGATGGCTTTGGCTTCGCTGATGTACCCAACGCGCACATGGCCTACAGCAATGCCCTGGTGGGCAGCGACCCGCAAACTCCGGTGCTGTATGCCAAACCCGGTCAACCCGTGCGCAACCATGTGGTGATGCCCAGCGGCGGCAGCCGTGGCATCACCTACCAGCTTGACGGGCACCTGTGGCCACTGCATGCCTACCAGGCCGAGAAAAACGACCTCGACGGCTACCCGATGAAGCAGCCTGGTATCGGTTCGGTGCGCTTTGGCTACAACCCGATGTCGATGTACATCGGTGCCCAGGAGAGCGTGCTGCCCGCCGCGCACTTCAGCTTCATGTTGCCCAGCGCCGGGGGCGCCAACGCGGTGCCGGGCGACTATCTGTTCCGAGACTACGCCGCATACGGCAATACCTCGGGGCTGTGGGGGATTCTGCGGGTTACCGACGACGTACCGCCGGCAACGGCGCCGGCACAATAAGAAAAGGGGCGCACCAATATGCATAACAGGAAAATCCGCCCCGCCGTGCTGGGGGTATTGCTGGGCACGGCGTTGATCGGCCTGGGCGTGGCCTACGAGGAGCTCTGGTGCGACCCGCGCGAGCTGCTGCAGGAGCCTGCCGACCCGCAGGCGCTGCACCGGCTCAGCCGGGATGGGGTGACCGTGGAGTTCGAAGCCCGGCCCCTGGCCGGCAGCGAGCTGCGCGAAGGCGCCTTCGCCAATATCCGCTTCAAGGTCACCGACCAGAACAGCGGCCAACCGCTGTCGGGGATGGCGCCAGGGGCGTGGATCGACCCGGCGCAATCGGCCCCGCTGGAAAGCAGCCGTGACCAGAGCTGCAAGGCCCGGGTGGCGCTGTTTCTCAAGAGCAGCATCGGTGCCAGGCCGCTACTGGACCTGAACAGCTACTTCCTTTTGGTGCTGAACAAGGATGCCAGCCTGACCGTGATCGACCCGACAGTCTCGGTGGGCGGTGTTACCAGCACCCTGGCACGCATCGATTTGCCGGGTCGGCCCATGGACTGGGTGGCTACCGGCGATGACAAGCAGGTATTCGTGTCGATACCCGAGCGCGGCGAGGTCGCGGTGATCGACACCGAAACTTTTACCCGCGTGGCCACCCTGGAGGCCGGCGAGATGCCGTTGCGCGTGGCCCTGCAGCCGGACCAGCGCCGCTTGTGGGTTGGCAACAACAGCGATGACCCGGCCAAGGGCGGGGTGACGGTGATCGATGTGCACAGCCGCAGCACGCTGAAAAGCTTCGCCACCGGCTCCGGGCATCACGAAATCGCCTTCAGTGCCGATTCGCGCTACGCCTTCGTCAGCAACCGCGACGGCGGCACCTTGAGCATCATCGACATCCCCGAGATGCGCCTGGTGAAAACACTCGACGTTGGCCCGCATCCGTTGGCAGTGGCCTACTCGGCGCTATCCCAGGCGGTGTACGTGAGCGACGGTTCAGAGGGCACGGTGCGGGTGTACGATGCCCGCAGCCATCAGTTGCGCCATACCGTCCAGGCCGAGCAGGGCCTGGGGCCGATGCGCTTTAGCAGCGATGGCCGTTACGGCATCGTCCTCAACACCCTGGAAAACCAGGCGCTGGTGATCGATGCCAGTACCGACAGGTTGATCCACCGCATCCCGGTGGCGGCCGAGCCGTACCAACTGACGTTCACCAAAGGTTATGCCTACGTGCGCGGCCTGGCGTCTTCGAAGGTCAGCATGATCAACCTCAGCAGCCTGGGCGAAGGCCGCCAGCCGATCATCCAGGGCTTCGATGCCGGCCCCGCCGCGCCGCGCCAGGCCGGGGACCTGCCATTGGCCCAGGGGTTGTCGGTGTCACGGGACGACAATTCGGTATTCGTGGTCAATCCGGTGGACAACACCACGTACTTCTATACCGAAGGCATGAATGCCCCGATGTCGGGTTACAACAACCGCGGCCACCAGGCCCGCGCCGCCATCGTCATCGACCGCAGCCTGCGCGAACTGGCCCCGGGGGTGTATGGCTCGACGGTGAAAATGCCGGCGTCGGGCAAGTTCGACGTGGCGTTCCTGCTCAACCAGCCGCAGATCATCCACTGTTTCAGCACCGACGTGGCTGCCGCCCCGGATGCGGTCAAGCGCAAGGGCGCGCATGCCGAGTTCATCGGCCTGGACCAGCCCTTGCCACAGCACCGCGCCATCACCGCCAAAGTGCGCATCCTCGGTGACGACGGCCGCCCGCGCCTTGGCCTGGACGACCTGACCCTGCGCTACTTCCTGGCGCCGTCATCGATGCCGCGCAACCTGCGCCTGGAAGAGGTGGGCGAGGGTATTTACCAGGCTGCACTGATGCTGCCTGAAGCCGGCGCGTGGTACCTGCATGTGCAGTCGCCGTCGCTGGGGCACAAGTTCGCCGAAGAAAACTACACCAGCCTGCGTGTCCTGCCGGCTGCAGCGTCTACTGCTTCCCAGACTGAAGTGAGGAATGTGCAATGAACGCCAGACATTCTTGCAAGCTGCTCGCACTTTCCATGGCCATGGCCAGCCAGCTCGCCCTGGCCCACGCGGGCCATGACCACAGTGGGCATGCTCCGCAGCCGCCAGCGGCACATCAGGAGAAAGCCAGTGTGCGCTTTGCCGATGTTTCACTGCTCGATCAGGATGGCATGCCGGTGCGCCTGGAAAAGGACCTGGTCGGCGATCATCTGGTGGTGATGGGCTTCATTTACACCAGTTGCACCACGGTGTGCCCGGTAGTGTCTTCGATCATGGGCAAGGTCCAGCGGCAACTGGGTGGCCGGGTAGGCGAGGAAGTCCGCCTGGTGTCGATCAGCGTGGATCCGCAGCGTGACGACTCCAAACGCTTGCAGAGTTACGCCAAGGCCTTCCAGCATGGCCCCGGCTGGAGCTGGCTGACCGGCTCGCCCTATGCCATCACCGAGACCCTCAAAGGCCTGGGCAGCTTCAGTGCCGACCTCAGCCAGCACCCCCCGATGATCATGGTGGGTGACGGGCACAGCGGCCACTGGACGCGTTATTACGGCTTCACCGACCCGGCCGTGCTGATCGACGAGATCAACCGCCTCAGCGCCCGTCGGGTGCATGCCAAGAGTACGGCCATAGCCGAGCACCAGGAGGTGCAACCATGAGCAGCCAAGCGTCCTGTCGCGTCGGCATGCGCAGCTTCGACTGGCTGGCCCTGGCCGGTTGCCTGTGGATCTTCGCGTCGGTCGCCATGGCCCACGAAGGCCATGCACCGAGCGCTCCCAGCCCGCAGCCTTCGCCCCCGGTGATGGCCAGTGGCGAAGGCACCCGCGATGCGCACACCTGGTTCACCGACACCGTGCTCCAGGACCAGAATGGCCGCGCGCTGCGCTTTTACAGTGATGTGCTCAAAGACAAGGTGGTGATGCTCAACGTCATCTTTACCCACTGCACCGATGCCTGCCCGCTGATCACCCGCAAGCTGCGTGAGGTGCGCGAGGCCATGGGCCCGGAGCTGGCCAGCCAGGTGACCTTCGTGTCCATCAGCAGCGATCCGCTCAACGACACCCCGGCAGCGCTCAAGGCCTTTGCTGAAAAACAGGGGGTGGACAGCGCCAACTGGCTGTTCCTGACCGGCGACAAGGCCAGCGTCGATCTGGTGCTGGGGCGTATCGGCCAGTTCCTGCCCAGCCCCGAGCAGCACTCGACCCAGCTGATAGCCGGTGACGTGGCGGGCAAGCGCTGGAGCAAGATCCGCCCCGATGCACCGCCAGCGGCCATTGCCCAGCGCATGCAGTTGCTGACCCAGCCGTTGGCCGGACGATAAATGCACTCACAGGATCTGCGCAGCTGCGCAGAACACAGTGGCAGCACTGACAGGATCTGCGCAGCGGCGCAGAACACAGTGGGAGCCGGCTTGCCGGCGATGAGGCCAGAATGAACACAGCGAGATTGCTTTGCTTGGCGCTGGGCCTGACCTGCTGCGCTCAGGCGCTTGCCCTTGACCTCACCGCCCACGAGCAAGCCGGTAAACGCCTGTACCGCCAAGGCCTATCCAGCAGCGACGCGCAATTGCTGGCCCGCGTAGGTGCCAGCGACATGCGCGTGCCCGCCAGCGTGTTGCCCTGCGCCAGTTGCCACGGCAATGATGGCCGTGGCCGCGCCGAAGGCGGGGTGCGCCCGCCCAGCCTCGACTGGCAGCGCCTGGCCCAGGGCCAGGGCGCACGCCAGAGCAACGGGCGCAGCTACCCGGCTTACACCGACAACAGCCTGGCCCGCGCCATCCAGCACGGCCTGGACCCGGCCGGCAACCGCCTGGACCCGGCCATGCCTCGCTTTGAACTGACCCTGGCCGACCAGCGCAACCTCACCGCCTACCTCAAACGCCTGGCTGATGAGCGCGACCCTGGCGTGGAAGAAGGGGTGCTACGCCTGGGTACCCTGTTGCCCGCCAGCGGGCCGTTGGCCGAGGCCGGGCAGGTGGTGCGCGCGGTGCTCGAGGACGGGGTGGCCCAGCTCAATCAGCAGGGCGGCGTTCATGGCCGGCGCCTGGAACTGGTGGTGATCGACCCCGGCAGCGACCTGGCCAGTGCCGAGCATGCGCTGCAGCAGTTGCTCGAGCAGCAGCGGGTATTTGCGCTGATCAGCCCGCTGGCACCGATGCTCGACCCGCGCCTGGCCCTGCTGCTCGAACAGCACGGCGTGCCACTGGTTGGCAGTACACCGCGCGGTGGCGGCAGTGCGCAGATATTCGACCCCATGCCAGGTATCGCCACGCAATTGCTGAGCCTGGCCGTGCATGCCCGCGATACCTTGGGCCTGGCGCCAGATGGCTTGCGTGTGGTGTATGCCGGCGATGACCAGGCGGCGCAAGCCGAACAGGTGCGCGAGCGCCTGCAGCAGCTGGGTTGGGCGCCAGCACCGGTCGAGGCCTTCAAAGGCCAGCCGGTGCAGGGGCAGGGCATTGTTTTTCTAGGCCGCGCCCAGGCCTTTGCCGAGCTGGCCACGGCGTTGCAGGCGGCAGGCCGTGCCCCCTATCTGTTCGCCACCTCCAGCCAGGTGGCCGGTGCCGTGGCCTCGCTACCGGCCCAGTGGTCGCAGCGGGTGTTCCTGGCCTATCCGTTCGTGCCCGCCGACTGGACCGAACAGGGCATGGCGACCTTGGCCGGCCTGCAGCAGCGTCAAGGCCTCGACACGCGTCAGGCCTCGCTGCAAGTCAACACCCTATGTGCCCTGCGCCTGCTTGGCGAAGCCCTCAAACAGATCGGCCGTGACGCCAGCCGCGAGCGCCTGGTTGCGGCGCTGGAGGGCCTGCATGGCGTCGATACCGGCCTGACCCCGCCGCTGGGCTTCGGGCCGGGCCAGCGCCAGGGCCTGGCCGGCGCCCATGTGGTCGCGGTGGCGCTGCCTGGGCCACGCTTTACAGCTGTCGCCCCGTATCGGCCTGTACCGGTCAGCCCTTGAGTGGAGGTTGCCATGCGTATTCTGTTGCTGTGCCTGTTGCTGCTGGTCGCCAAGGCGGGCTGGGCCGATAGCCCGGCGGCGCGGGTCAATGGTGTGGACATCGGGCTGCTGCGCCTGGAGCGCTATTTCAGCGAGTATCTGCAGGCACAGGGGCGGGCGGTGACCAGTATCCGCAACCCTGCGCTGTACAAACGTCTGCGCAGCCAGGCCCTGGACGAACTGATCGACAAGGAGTTGCTGTGGCAAGAAGCCCAGCGCCGCGGCATCGCCATCAGTGATGAACAGGTGTCTGCGCAGCTAGGTGAAGTCGAGGCGGCATTCGCAAGCCCGGCGCTGTTTGAAAGACGGCTTGCAGAGGCAGGGTTCGACCGCGCAGCATACGCTGACTACCTGCACCGGGAGCTGGCAGCGCAACAGGTGTATGCCCAGCTCAGCGCGGTAGCCGAACCCACCCAGGCCGAGGTGGAAGCGTTTTATCAGGCCAACCAACAGAGACTGCAAGGAGCGCAGAACCAAAGTGATAATTCTTCGGTCATACGCGAACAGGGCCTGGTGCTGGCCAGGGCCTCGCTCATCAGCCAATTGCAGGCACAGTCCCGGCAAGCGGCGCGCCAACGTTTGCGCGAATCCGCTAAAGTGGAAATCGCTGACTGAAGCCTGCGATGGCGTTTCCCCAAAGCTGGGGAATAACGGCTTGGCAAAGTGCCATCAGGTGCCCCGGATGTGGGGCAGCGAGCCTGAGCCTGTTCGTAGCGCTATCAAAGGTGCCAGCAAAATCAATAACTTGACGTGGTGCAACATGACTATTCATGCCTGGCACGAAGCCTGCTCAAGCCTTACCAAGGCCGCACTTCGCAGACCGGGGAACCGGGCAGTTCTTGGGAGTCGACCTTGGTGAACAGAGTATTGGTAGTCGATGACGAACAGACCCTTGCGCAAAACCTGCAAGCGTACCTGCAGGCGCAAGGCCTGGAAGTCCATGTTGCCCACGACGGTGCCAGTGGTATCGGCCTGGCTGAGTGCCTGGCACCGGATGTGATCGTGCTGGATTACCGCTTGCCCGATATGGAGGGTTTTCAGGTCCTGGAGACCGTGCGCAAGAACAGGCAGTGCCACTTCGTGCTGATCACCGCCCACCCGACCGCCGAGGTCCGTGAGCGAGCCGCCGAACTTGGCGTGACCCATGTCCTGTTCAAGCCGTTCCCGCTGTCGGAACTGGCGCGCCCGATCTTCGACCTGATGGGCATCGAGCGCCGGCGCAGGGCCACGGACAACCCGGCAGAAGGGTTCGTCGAACGACGCCAGAACAGGAACGAATCGTTCCCCTTGCAGTTGTACGATGGTAGCTGGGTACTGGCCGACCGCCGCCGTAATGGCGCCAAGCCCCCTGGACCCGACGACGACCAACTGCTCACTGGGGAATAGCGGCGCCCGCAGCCCTCACCGAGCCTGCGACGCGCCCCCTGAGCGGAGTCGCAGGCCATGTCCGATGTATTCGACCACAGCGTTTCGGCCTCATCGCCAGTACAGGCTCCGCCAGCCTCAAGCTACCCCCGCGATCTCATGGCCCAGGCCCGCCTGCAAGCCAGCGGCGAGCGCCTGCTCAACTGCCTCGAACGCCTCGCCTGCGACACCCCCGACACCTTCATCCGCCGCCTGGGCAGCACCCTGCATTACCCGGTACTGGACAGCCAGAGCCTGTTGGCCAGCACCCCTCGTTTCGACAAGATCAGCCTGGCCCAATGCCTGAAGCGCGAGTTCGTGCTGATAGAGCAGGGCGGTGAACTGCTGGGTGTGTTCGCCGACCCCTTCGACCACGCCCGCCTGGCCTGGATCGACGATGTGCTGCAAGGCGCGCCTTTGTACCTGGCCCACGCCGCTGACCTTGCCACCTTCCTGGCCCGCCACGAAGAAAGCTTTCACGCCGTCGATGCCCTCGATCACGATGCCGAAGCCAGCAGCGAAAGCGACCCGCTGCAACGCCTGTCGCTGACCAGCATCAGCGAAGACCAGAGCAAGGTGGTCAAGCTGGTCAACTCAACCCTTTACGACGCCCTCAAGCAGCACGCCAGCGATATTCACCTGGGCATGACCGGCCAGGGCCTGACCATCAAATACCGCATCGACGGCGTGCTCAACGCGGCCGGCAAGGCCAGTGGCAGCGCCTTCGCCGACCAGGTGATTTCGCGCATCAAGGTCATGGCCGAGCTGGATATCGGTGAAAAGCGCGTGCCCCAGGATGGCCGCTTCAAGGTTGCCGTAGGCGAGCGCCAGATCGACTTCCGGGTGTCGATCATGCCCAGCATCTTCGGTGAAGACGCGGTGCTGCGGGTGCTCGACAAACAGGACCTGTCCGACCGAGTCAGCGGCGTGCAGCTGCAGGCCCTGGGCTTTGCCGATGAAACCCTGCGTGCCTTGCGCCGCCTGGCCGCCGAGCCCTACGGCATGATCCTGGTCACCGGCCCCACCGGCAGCGGCAAGACCACCACGCTGTACGCCATGATCAGCGAGATCAACCACGGTGTGGACAAGATCATCACCATCGAAGACCCGGTCGAGTACCAGTTGCCCGGCGTGCTGCAGATCCCGGTCAACGAGAAGAAGGGTTTGACCTTCGCCCGTGGCCTGCGCTCGATCCTGCGCCACGACCCGGACAAGATCCTGGTCGGCGAAATCCGCGACCCCGACACCGCGCAGATCGCCGTGCAGTCGGCACTTACCGGCCACCTGGTGTTCACCACCATCCACGCCAACAACGTTTTCGATGTGATCGGCCGCTTCAGCCAGATGCAGGTCGACCCCTACAGCTTCGTCTCCGCCCTCAACGCTGTGCTGGCCCAACGCCTGATCCGCCTGGCCTGCCCGCATTGCTGCACGCCGTGCGAGGCCGATGACGAAACCCTGGCCGCCTCCGGCCTTACCCGTGACGCCGTGCAGGGCTGGACGTTCGTCCGCGCCCAGGGCTGTGGCCAGTGCCGCGGCAGTGGCTACCGCGGCCGCAGCGCCATCGCCGAACTGCTGCACCTGGACGACGACCTGCGGCAGATGATCGTTGAACGTCGCCCGCTGGCGCAGATCAAGGCGCTGGCTTGCCAGCGCGGCCTGCGTCTGCTGCGCGCATCCGCCCTGGACCTGGTCCGCGAGGGCCGTACCACGCTTGAGGAGATCAACCGTGTCACATTCATTGCGTGATCATGCCTCTACCCGTTACTGCGCCGTGCTCGGCGCCGAAGGCGTCGGCCTGGGCCGCTGGCACGGCAACCAGCACCAATGGCTGGGCAGCCGCGCCTTCACCGGTGACGCCGGGCAACCGGCCTGGGATGCAGCCCTGCAGGCCCTGGCCGCGCTGCTGGGCGAGCATGCCGTGCGCGGTGGCCAGTGCCAGGTGCTGCTGTCGGCGCGCTACAGCCGGTTCTGCCTGGTGCCTTGGAGCGCTGCCATCAGCCATCCACGCGAGCTTGAGGCCTACGCCCGGGCCTGCTTCGAGAACCTCTATGCCCAGCCGCTCGACGACTGGCGCATCGCCCTTTCGCCAGAGCCGGCCGGCGCTGCGCGTATCGCCACAGCGCTGCCTGAGGCACTGCTGCAGGGGCTGCAGGCACTGGCCCGGGAAAATCGCTTGCGCCTGCGTTCGGTGCAGCCGTACTTGATGGCTGCCTACAACCGCTGCTCATCGCAGCTGCAGGCGGGCGATTTCCTGTTTGTCCTCGCCGAGCCACGGCGCAGCGTGCTGCTGCTGGCCGCCGGTGGCGCCTGGCAGCAGGTGCTGACGCAGGGTTGCGCCGACAGCGACCAAGCCCTGCAGGCGCTGATCGAACGGACCTGTGAGCTGTATGGCGAGCACATGCCGCAGGTCTACCTGCATGCCCCGGGCCGGGGCGACGTGCCGCAACTGGCGGCGGTGCAGCTGTGCCAGCCGGCCAGCGAAGCCGACCCGCTGTGCGCCATGTGGCGGGCGGTGGCCTGACATGCGCCGCCTCGACCTGGAATTCCAGCCCCGGCGCAGCAGCCCGCTGGCCTGGTCGCTGCTGGCCCTGGGCGGCGCGGTGGTGGCCGTGCTGGTACTGCTGCAACAGCACCTGCAAGCCGAGCAGGTTCACCTTGAGGCCCGGCTGCACAGCCTGGAGCTGCAACTGGGCCGCCGCCCGGCCACGGTCGCCCCGCAGAACAGCGCCGCCAGCCGCGAGCAGGCCGAACGCCTGGCGCAGATGCGCAGCGTTTCCCAGCAACTGCAACGGCCCTGGCAGCAACTGTTCGCCATGCTTGAAGCGCAACCCCAGGAAGACGTGGCCCTGCTCAGCCTGACGCCTGATGCCCGCAAGGGCCAGGTGCGCATTGCCGCCGAGGCCCGCAACCTGGAAGCGATGCTGCAGTACCACCACCGCCTGGAACAGAGCACCGAGCTCAGCGATGTATCGCTGCTCAACCATGAGGTGGTGGCGGGCCAACCCGAGCACCCGGTGCGCTTCACCCTTACCGCCACCTGGGAGACCGGCCATGCGCGCCCCTGACTCGATAAACAGCCTGATCCTTCAGGAGCAGTTGCGCCGTATCGGCCCGGTCGGCCTGGCCGGCGCCGCAATGGCCGTCCTGGCAGTCGCTGTAGCGCTGGCCGGGGTGCTGCCGCAGTGGCAGGCCCTGCGCGAGCTGCGCGCCAGCGAGGCCGATGCCAGCGCCCAGGTCGAGCGGGTCAGGCGCGGCGAACTTAAAGTCGCCGTCAAGCCTGAACAGCAAGCGCTGGACAGCCTGCGCCAGCAACTGCCAGGGCAACCTGAAGCCAGCGAGCTGATCGAGCGCCTGTACCACCTGGCCAGCGCCCAACGAATCAGCCTGGCCCGTGGTGAGTACGCCCTGGGTGTCGACCCCAAGACCCAGCTGGCGCGTTACCAGATCGTCCTGCCGGTACGTGGCAGCTATCCGCAGATCCGCGGCTTTGTGCGCGGCCTGCTGGGCCAGTTGCCGACCCTGGTGCTGGAAGACCTGGAGCTGCAGCGCAAGCGCATTGGCGACAGTGAACTCAATGGCCGCCTGCGCATGACCCTTTACCTGTCGAGGTCGTCATGAACACTCAGCGTGCAGTGGTGTGGGCGGGGTTTCTGGGGCTTGCCGGGGCGTTGGCCTGGGCGCCTGGGCACTGGTTCGGCGAGGGCAGCGAGGAGGCCCTGATCGCCGGCAAGCCGGCGCCCACACAAGCGGTTTCTGAGAGTGCCGGCGTACCGGTGATGAAGCCAGAACAGGCCACGCGCGACCTGTTCCCCCGCCAGCAATGGACTAAACCCAAGGCCCTGGCCACGGTCACCGAACAACCTGTGGTCGCCACCTCGGTGGTAGCCGCTGCCCCCGCAGCCCCGGCGCTGCCTTTCCAGTTCGTCGGCCGCCTGGGCGATCGCGATGACCTGCAGGTCTTCCTGCGCAGCGGCGAAAAACTCTACGTCGTGCGTCAGGGCGACGTGATTGACGACACCTACCGTCTCGATCGGGTTTCGGCCAATGAGCTGGGCCTGGTCTACCTGCCTTTGCACCAGTCACAGACTCTGTCTGTCGGGAGCGCACCATGAAGCCATCGAAGTTGTGCAAGCCTGCTCCGTTCATGCTGCTGGCGCTCTGCGTGGCCATTGCCGGCTGCGGTTCGAGCGCGGTGCGCAAAGACAGCCAGGCGCTGATGAAAGAAGGCCAGTACGAGGCCGGTATCGCTCGCCTGGAAGAGGCGCTGCGCGACGACCCGCGTGACACCGACCTGAACATTGCCCTGGCCCAAGGCCGCCAGCACGCGGTCGAGGCGCTGCTTGGCCAGGCCGACAGCGACCGCATCCGCCACGACTTCGCCGGCGCGCGCCTTGGTTATGGCCGCGTGCTCACCCTGGAACCGAACAACCGCCGCGCGCATGAGGGCATCCGCCAGCTGGAACTGATGCGCACCCTCGATGACCGTGTTGCGCTGGGCCAGGCTGCGCTGCGCCAGGGCGACCTGTTCGGTGCCGAGCGTTACATGCGTGAGGTGCTGCGCCTGGACCCGCAAAACCAGAAGGGCATCATGCTGCGCAGCGATATCGAGAACGTCCAGGCCCGCACGGCGCAGCCCTTCCCGCAACTGCGCAGCAAGCTGGAACGCCCGGTGACCCTGGAGTTTCGCGATGCCGAGCTCAAGGTCATTTTCGAAGTGCTGTCCCAGGTGGCCGGCATCAACTTCATTTTCGACAAGGACCTGCGCCCGGACATGAAGGCCACCATCTTCGTACGCGAGGTGCGCATCGAGGATGCCATAGCCCTGTTGCTGGAACAGAACCAGCTGCGCCAGAAGATCGTCAACGACAACACCTTGCTGGTCTACCCCGACTCGCCGCAGAAGACCAAGGACTACCAGGAACTGGTCATGCGCACGTTCTACCTGACCAGCATCGATGCCAACACCGCACTGAACATGGTCAAGACCATGCTCAAGACCCGCGATGTATTCGTTGATGAGCGCCTCAATACCCTGACCATGCGCGACACCCCCGACGCCGTGCGCATGGCCGAGAAGCTGCTGCAGTCGCAGGACCAGTCCAACCCTGAAGTGGTGCTGGAAGTGGAGGTGATGGAGGTGGCCCGCTCGCGCATCCTCGACCTTGGCCTGCAATGGCCCAATACCTTCGGGGTGCTGAGCGATGAGGGCAACCCGGTCAGCGTGCTGGACCAGTTGCGCGGCATCAACTCCGGGCGTATCAGCATCTCGCCGGCGCCCCAGGCCAAGATCAACGCCCAGGACAAGGACATCAACACGTTGGCCAGCCCGGTGATCCGCGTCAGCAACCGCGAGCAGGCGCGCATCCACATCGGCCAGCGTGTGCCGATCATCAGCGCCACCTCGGTACCTTCCACCCAAGGGCCGGTGATCACCGAAAGCGTCACCTACCTGGATGTCGGTCTGAAGCTTGAAGTGCAGCCTACCGTGCACCTGAACAACGAGGTGGCGATCAAGGTGGCGCTCGAGGTCAGCAACGCCACCCCGCTGGAGCCGACCCGCCAGGGCACCATCCCGGTCCAGGTCGACACCCGCAACGCCCAGACCAGCCTGCGCCTGCACGACGGCGAAACCCAGGTGCTGGCGGGGCTGGTGCGCAACGACAAGACCTCCAGCGGCAACAAGATCCCGGGCCTGGGCGACATCCCTGGCCTGGGCCGGCTGTTCGGCAGCAACCGCGATGACATGAGCAAGTCCGAACTGGTACTGGCGATCACCCCGCGGATCGTACGCAACCTGCCTTACCAGAGCCCCTCGGACATGGAGTTCGCCACCGGTACCGAATCGAGCATGCAGGTGCGCCAACTGGCCCTGCCTTTGCCAGCCGGCGCGCTGCCGGCCGATGAGCCGGGCCAGGCGCCTGGCGATGCACCGGTTGTCGACAGCCAGATGGCGGTGGTACCTGCCGGCAAGGGCCCACGGCCATGAAACGCCGCGTGCAAGGCTTCAGCCTGATCGAGGTGGTGCTGACCCTGGCATTGCTCGGGCTGCTCGCCAGCATGGCTGCACCGCTGACCGAAACCGTGGTGCGCCGCACCAAGGAGCAGCAATTGCGTCAGGCGCTGTACCAGATCCGCGATGCCATCGATGCCTACAAACGGGCCTTCGACGCAGGTTTCATCGAAAAAGGCCTGGATGCCAGTGGCTACCCGCCAAACCTGCAGGTACTGGTCGACGGGGTGCGCGATGTACGCAGCGCCAAGGGCAACAAGTTCTACTTCCTGCGGCGCATCCCGCACGACCCGCTGGTAGCGGCAAAAGACGATGACGGCGGTGGCTGGGGCTTGCGCGCCTATGACAGCGGGCCGGACAACCCGCGTGACGGCGAAGACGTTTACGACGTGTACTCCAAGGCCCGCGGCAAAGGCCTCAACAACATCCCCTACGGGCAATGGTGACGGCCATGAAACGCAGCCGAGGTTTCACCCTGATCGAACTGCTGGTGGTGATGGCGATCATCGCCACGCTGATGACCATTGCCATGCCACGTTACTTCAACAGCCTGGAAAGCTCCCGTGAGGCTGCCCTGCGCCAGAGCCTGGCGGTGCTGCGTGAGGCGCTGGACCACTACTACGGCGACACCGGCCGCTACCCCGACTCGCTGGAACAACTGGTCGAGCAGCGCTACCTGCGCAACACCCCGATCGACCCGATTACCGAACGCGGTGATGCCTGGCAACTGGTGCCGCCGCCAGAAGGGGTGGCCGGAGGCGTGGCCGACATCAAGAGCGGTGCGACAGGGAGGGCACGTGATGGCAGCCACTTCGCACAATGGTAAGGCCTGCAACGGCTTCACCTACCTGGGTGTATTGCTGCTGATCGCAGCCAGCAGCGTGGCCCTGGCGTCCAGCGGCACGCTGTGGTCCAGCGCGGCGCAGCGCGAAAAGGAGCGTCAGTTGCTGTGGGTGGGTGGCCAGTATGCCCAGGCACTGCGCAGCTATTACCGCGCTTCGCCAGGCCTGGCGCAGTACCCGCAGGCGCTGGCCGACCTGCTTGAGGACAACCGTTTTCCCGAGCCGAAACGGCACATCCGCCGGTTGTACCCGGACCCAGTCACCGGCAGTGATGAATGGGGGCTGTTGCGTTCGATCGACGGGCGTATCACCGGGGTGCACAGCCGCTCCGACGCCACCCCGTTCAAACGCAGCGGCTTCGACACGCAGTGGTCCGGCTTCGAAGGCCTCGAGCACTACAGCGACTGGCAGTTCGTCGCCGAGCAGGCTTTCAACGAAAGCGCCAGTGGCGCACAGACCCACAGCAGCCCGGGGGACGCGCCATGAAACGCCTGAACGTGTTTTGCCTGAGCCTTGGCCTGCTGCTGGCCGCCGGGGTATCCGATGTGGCGCAGGCCGATGCCGAAGACGAGATGAAGGGCTTTATCGTCGACAACACCATCTCGCACATCGGCCACGACTTTTACTACTACTTTGCCGACCGCCTGCGCGCCACCAGCCGCTTGGATTTCAACCTGGTGGTGCGCGAACGCCCGGATGCCCGCTGGGGCAGCCTGATCACGGTGGAGTTCGAGCGCGACGTGTTGTACCGCCGCTTTCTGCCACCCAACGTCACCCAACTGAAAGAAGAGGCCGTTGCGGCCGCCGACCTGGTCAAGCAGGAGGTGATTCAACGCAAGCTGCAACGCCTGCTGCAAGACACCACTGATCTGGAGAGGGACGAGCTATGAACACGCGTATACCCCACTGCATCGCCGCCTGTCTCGTGGCCTGCGCCGTTACCGCCCAGGCCACGGAGCTGGTGTACACCCCGGTCAACCCGGCGTTCGGTGGCAACCCGCTCAACGGCACCTGGTTGCTGAACAATGCCCAGGCGCAGAACGACTATGACGACCCCGACCTCAAGGACCGCACCTCCGCCTTTGGCGGTACCTCGGCCCTGGAACGCTTCAGCAACCAGCTGGAGTCGCGGATGTTGTCGCAGTTGCTGGACAACATCAGCAATGGCCAAACCGGCAGCATGGCCACCGATGCCTTCCTGATCGATGTGATCGATGACTCCGGTGCCCTGAGCATCAAGGTCACCGACCGCGTCACAGGAGAAATTTCGATCATTGAGGTCAGCGGCCTGAACCCCTGAGAGGGACGGGTTGTTATCTGGGGAGAGAACACCATGAAACGTCTGCTGAGCACTTTGCTGATCCTCGCCGCCCTGCAAGGCCTCCAAGGTTGCGGCCTGCGCGAACCGATGTCGGCCGAACAGGACTCGGAAAGCCCGACCCTGACCCCGCGCGCGTCGACTTACTACGACCTGATCAACATGCCACGGCCCAAGGGCCGGCTGATGGCGGTGGTGTATGGCTTCCGCGACCAGACCGGGCAGTACAAGCCGACCCCGGCCAGCTCGTTTTCCACCAGTGTCACCCAAGGGGCGGCGAGCATGCTGATGGATGCCCTCAATGCCAGCGGCTGGTTCGTGGTGCTGGAGCGTGAAGGCCTGCAGAACCTGCTGACCGAACGCAAGATCATCCGCGCCTCGCAGAAAAAGGCCGACGTACCGGAGAACATCCAGACCGAGCTGCCGCCGCTGCAAGCGGCCAACCTGATGCTCGAAGGCGGCATCATCGCCTACGACACCAATGTGCGCAGCGGCGGGGAAGGGGCACGCTACCTGGGCATCGACATCTCCCGCGAGTACCGGGTCGATCAGGTCACGGTCAACCTGCGGGCGGTGGACGTACGCACCGGGCAGGTACTGGCCAACGTGATGACCAGCAAGACCATCTACTCGGTGGGGCGTAGCGCCGGGGTGTTCAAGTTCATCGAGTTCAAGAAGCTGCTCGAAGCAGAAGTGGGCTACACCACCAACGAACCCGCGCAGTTGTGCGTGCTGTCGGCTATCGAGTCGGCGGTAGGGCATTTGCTGGCACAGGGGATCGAGCGGCGGTTGTGGCAGGTGGCGGGGGATGCAGGGGATGGCAAGGCTGGGGTGGACAAGTACCTGAGCCAGTCTCAGGCGCAATGACCATGGAGACGAGATCGTCCCTCGCCGGTACAGCGGCGTCCGAGCGCGCTGTACCTCGAGGTGCCATCCTTGTCCACGTACAGCCTGCCTTCAGGACGTCGCCTTGGCAGGCTCCGGGATCCATGTTTTCTGCGCTTCACACTGAACGCCGATCTGCAGGTTGGTTTCGTCCCTATACGGGTTCCCTTTTTCGTCGATCAGGTAGAACACCTCATGCAGGTACTGCTTACCCTGCTTATCCCGGTAACATCTGAACGCCGTGTTCTCAGGGAAGACCTCGCGAATCTTCGAAAACTCGGTAGCGTGCCCTACCATCGCCTGGAACGCGTCATTGTCAAAACTGACCACCTTTCTCAAGTCGACGAAGTCCTGAAAGTACGCCTGCATATCCTTGCCCGAGCAGGTGCCGTGTTTTTGCCATTCATGCGCCAACATACCCTTGGGCTCGCGGGTAACGATGTCCCGCAGGGCTTTGTTGGCAAGCACTGCACTCATCTCATCGGCCCTCATTGCACAGGCTTCGCCGTTGGTGCAGTCAGGGGACTTGGTGCAGTACTGGGGGTGACGATTGGTGAGGTTGCCAATGCTTTCGCTGTAGGGCCAGACACCGTGGGTGAGAAAGCGTTGCGGTGCCTGGTCACAGCCTGGCGTTGAGGGCCGCATGATGCAGAACGTGGGTTGCCAAGTGACGGAGTAGACCAGGTACTTGGCGGGCGGCGCATCGGCATAGGCCTCTTCATTGGCATCGAGCGCCATGACGCGGCTTGCCCCGAAGAGGGTCAGCACTAGCAGGATTGTGATCAACATGCGCATGGGTTCACTCCCTTGAACGAGGCCGCTCTGGTAGTGGCGGCGTCAGCCCAATTAACCGGGAACAGGAGGGCGCGCGTCTACTGGCAAAAATGTCGGGTGGCTATTTGACTGCATCACCCCGCCTTGCGCAAAGTCAGGTTGATCCGCCGCTCACCCATCCGCGGATGCACGCCCGGCTTGATCGGCAGTACGCCATGAAAGCGCAACCGGTCCTCACCTCCCCAGACCAGCACATCGCCATGGCTCAACGCTATTCGCCGGGTCTTGTCCGAGCGCTGGAAACCACCCAGCAGGAACACCGCCGGCAACCCCAGAGATACCGACACGATCGGCTGGCCGAAGTCCGCTTCGTCGCGATCCTGGTGCAGGCTCAGGCGGGTACCGGGCAGATAGTGGTTGACCAGGCAGGCATCAGGTATGAACGCGTCGAAGCCTGCCGCGGCCGCAGCACGCCCGGCCAGGTCAAGCAGGGCTTCAGGCAGGGCTGGCCAAGGTTCGCCGTTGGCTGGGTCGGTCGGGCTGTATCGGTAGCCCTTGGCGTCGCTGACCCAACCCAGCGAACCGCAGTTGGTCAAGGCCACCGCCATGTGCAGCCCGCCAGGCGTACGCATGTGCCGGAAGGGGGCTGCGCGAAGCACAGGGCGCAGAGCGTCGAGCAGCCGCTCGACTTGCGCAAGGGCGAAGCCGGGCAACAGCACGGTGTGGCTGGCCAGCCGTTGTGGCTGGGGGCCGAACAGGTCGAGATCGGACTGGATCATGGTCGTGATGTCGAGGGATGTGTGTGGCCATTCTAACCCGCTCAGCAGGCAGGCCAGGGTTTTTCACTGCTATAGAACACGGCGAGCCACACGGTATGGGTGCCTTGTGCGGTCCATTCCACGCGATGGCGGCAATGGGCCGGGATGTCCAGGCAATCACCCGGCGCCAGCAGCCGTGTGTAGGCCTCATGCTCGAGGCGCAGGCCGGCACTGCCGCTCAGCAGCACGATCCATTCGCCTTCGGGCTGGTCGTACCAGAAGCCGGGAGGGCTGCACTGGCCGCTTGAAACAATGCGCTCGATACGCAGGCCCGGGCGTTGCAGGAGGTCATCGACCCGTTCCGGTGTGGCAGGGTCACATGGTGGGAGGGTGGTCAGCACGTTGGCAGGTGTCATAGCGCATCTCGCTGTATGGGAGGTATTTCACTATGGACTGGATCGAAAGGTCGCGCGCTTCTTGACCACCTATCTCGAATGTAGGGATTTTCTGAGATTTATCGGCCGAACGGCAACGCCACTCCGATCAACGCGAACAAGCCCCCGCAGCACCGATTGAAACCCTTGCCACCTTTGGCCAGCCAAGGCCTGATACGGAACGCCAACCGAGCCAGCAGGTATTCGACCACGAACTCCACGCTGGCGAAGGTGGCGGCCATGATCACAAACTGCGTGAGCAAGCCGCGCTGCGGGTCGATGAACTGTGGCAGGAATGCGCCATAGAACAGCAGCACCTTGGGGTTGGCCATGGCCGACAGCAGGCCCTGGCGGAACAGACCGGCATTGCTCAGCTTTGCGGGGCGCGTGTTCATTTCAAGGTGCAAGGGCGGGCTGCGCCAGAGCGCAATGCCCAACCACACCAGGTAGGCGCCACCTACCCACTTCAATACCGTCAGCAATGCCGCTGACGTTTGCAGCAGGGCCGTCAGGCCGAACATGGCCAGGGCGATCAGCGCGCTGAAGCCGAACACACCGCCAACGATGGTGAACAAGGTACGGTGAGCGCCATACAGCGCGCCATGGGTCAACGCCAGTAAGCTGTTCGGCCCTGGGGTCAGCGACAGGCCGATGCTTGCCAGCAGGTAAATGAGCCAGGTATCCAGAGCCATGCAACGCGCCTTTTTCGATCAGTGTTCAGGTGTCCAGTCTAAGCGACGGCGTGGCTGGGGCAGGGTATGATCTGGACATTCGAAGGTACTTTCTGGACATCCTCGCATGGCCCCCGATATTCGCCTGCTGATCCTGCCCTTGCCGGATTTCGCATTGCTGCCCTTTGGCGCATTTCTGGACAAGCTGCGTTTCAGCGCCGATGACGAAGATTACAGCCGCCAGCGCTACTGCAGCTGGACACTCGGCGGGCTGACCGGGGAGCCTGTGGTTTCCAGCAGCGGCGCGGTGGTGCAAGTGGCGGCGATTACCGATTCGCTGGCGCTGGAGGGTTTCGATTACCTGGTGCTGTTCGGCAGCCGCAACGCGCAGGCAACTGCCGGGTTGGCTCCTCGCTACAAGAGCCTGCTCAAGCGCGCAGCCAGGGCTGGGGTGAAATTGGTCGGCGTCGACAACGCGGTTTTCCTGCTGGCGGCCTGTGGTTTGCTGGAGGCGCACAGGGTGGTTGTGCACTGGCGTCACGAAACCGAGTTCCGCGCATTGTTCCCGCACCTTCAGGTACTGCGCGAGCAGCTGTACTGCATCGACGGGGCCCGTATTACATGCGCCGGTGGCACGGCAGCCATCGACCTGGCGGTGGCGCTGTTGTCAGAGGCCTGTGGCCGCGCTCGCGCGCTCAAGGGGTTGGCCGACATGCTGGTGGATGAGACCCGTGACAGCCGCCATGCCCTGCGCTCGCTGGAGGCCGGCGCAGGGCAGGGGCGCCAGGTGCAGCGTGCGCTGGCGTTGATGCGCCACCATATGGGGGCGCGCCTGTCCATCGAGCGATTGGCGGCAGAGCTGGGGATCAGCCGGCGGCAACTGGACCGCCAGTTCCAGGCCAGCCACGGCATGAGCGCCAAGGCCTGGTGGCTGGAAATGCGCCTGCAACAGGCCCGCTGGCGGCTGTGCAACTCCAGCCATGGTCTGGCACAGATTGCCGAGGAAGTAGGGCTTGGAGATGCCAGTTACCTGGGCAGGCGCGTGCGACAGCGCTTTGGTTGCACCGCGCAGGCGCTGCGCAAGGCGGCTCATTGCGGTGTGCCGAACAACGCCGTCCAATAGATGCCCGCATCGCTCTTGGGGTCCACTGCATAGGCAGCCCCCATTTCGCGGAAGTCTGGGTTCATCAAGGTTGCGCAATGCCCAGGGCTGGCCAGCCAGCCATCTACCACCTTTTGTGCCGAGTCACGCCCGGCTGCGATGTTCTCGCCAATCTGCTGGTACAGGTAGCCGGCCAGTTCGGCACGGTCACCCGGCGTGCGGCCGTCGCGGTCGATGTGGTCGAAGAAATTCTGGTTGGCCATGGCCCTTGTATGGTTGGCCGCCACCCCCGCCAGCACGGTGCTCCAGCCAAGCGCGGGTGCTGCGGCAAAGGGTTGGCCGCCGCATTGTCGTGGGGCCTTGCGCGCAGCGTTGATCGCCTGCAGCACATTTTGCCCCTCTGCCTGCCAGTCGCCCAGGCGCCCGCTGAGCAATGGGCGCGCCAGTACGATGCGCCAGTCGCGGCCTTCCTGGCTGACGCCAATGTCGACGAACTGGGGGTCGAGCACCACCTGGCAGAAGCTTTCCTGGATGGCATGCATCGCGGCGCGGGCGTCGCGCGGGCCGGACAGGCTGATCGCCTGTACGTTGACCATGGGGTATGCCGCGCGGGTCATGGCCTGCTGCAGGTCGCGCGTACCTTCGGGCGACAGCGCCAGGCGGGTGTCGCTGTTGAGCGGCGGCAGCTCGAGCGATGCTCCATCGCCGCAGGGTTGGGCCTGGCTGCGGTAGGCATTGATCGAATCGATCAGTTGCGCCTCTTCGCCGTTGGCAGCCAGGCTCGAAGTCGAAACGGCCAGGCTTAACGACAAGGCGGCAACGGATGACAGGACGCGCATGTGGATCTCCCTGTGACTGGCAGCGTCTTGGTATGCGCTGCTCATCCTACACAAGCCCAAGGCTTTTGGCCCGGTGTCGTGCAAAGCAATGAAAACAAAACACCAGCAATGGCTTGCAGGCGACAAAAGAGGTGGTAGACCGCGGGTTGCCTGAAAAGTGCGATGCGTTGCCCATCATTGTCGGGGCTTGAGTTTGACTGCGCGCTGTGTGCAAACGTTCGCCGGTGTCAGGGGCTGCGCAACAGTCACCCGGCTCAGCGCGCCAACGCCGGGTTGGGTTTGTAGAACAGAAAGAGCCTTGTCTGGGCGGTCCTGCGGTAGGCTTTGGCCCAGTCGGGGCGCACTGTGCGGTCATGGAAGTAAAGCGCGCCGCCGGTGGTGTCTTTGAGCTGCTGGTTGAGCGCCTTGCGCGCGATCTCCTTGGCGATGTCGTAGCGCTGCGGCTCCTCGACCTGGTCGGAGCGCCCGTCACACCACCAGGAAAACTGGCAGGACTTGCTTTCAACCCCTTGCTTGACCACACCACAGATGGTGTCGGGGAAACCGTCCTTGCCAAGGCGGTTGAGCACCACGCTGGCCACAGCGCTCATGTCTTTTTCATCGGCACCTTTGGCTTCCCAGTAGATCGTGCGTGCCAGGCAGGTGATGCTGTCGTCCAGCGGCGCCTGGCCTGCGGGGTCGACTGCCTTGACTTCACTGGGCGTCAGGGTTTCGGCTTTTTTCGGTGCTGGCGCATCGTCGGCCACCTTCTCTTCAAGCACCTCGGCCTTTTCCTCGGCAACAGTGGCCTTGGCAGTGTCGGCGGCATTCAATGGGCCTGCGAGCAGGGCCGAGGTGAAGCCGATCACCATCCACGATAGGCGCATGGTCCAGGTTCCGAAGTGTTTGCTGATCCTCAGTCTAGCCAAGCGTTTTCAATTGAGCGAAAGCATTAACATCAAGGGTAGGGTCACCGCGGCGGCCACGGTCTGCAAGGCGATGATGGTCGCCATCAACGGTGCGTTGCCGCCCATTTGCCGCGCCATGACATAGGACGACGATGCTGTAGGCAATGCCTGGAACAGCACCGCCACCACCGCCGCCTGGCCGCTCAGGCCGAGCAGGCGGCACAGGCCCCAGGTGGTCAGCGGCATGACCAGGAACTTGAACGTCGAAGCTGCCAGCAGCGGGCGTACCTGTTGGCCGACGCTGGCGCCGCCCAGTGCTGCGCCGACACACAAAAGGCCCAAGGGCAGGGCGGCCTGGCCCAGCGCCTTGACTGTTGGCTCGATGCCGGCAGGGAGCCCCAACCCGGTGACGCGCAGCAGCAGCCCGCCAGCACACCCCACGATCAACGGGTTGGCGAAGATCGCCCGCAGCACGGTGACCGGGGAACTGTGGCGTGCACTGAAACGGGCGAACACCAGCACGCAAAGCAGGTTCACCAATGGCACGATGGCGGCGTTCGCCACCGCAGCCAGGGCAATGCCCGCACTGCCGTAGAGCCCGGCGGCCAGGGTGGCGCCAATATAGTTGTTGAACCGCACGCCACCCTGGAACACCGAGGTGAAGTCTGCGCCATCGTGGTTCACCGCACCTTGATACAGCACCAGCAGCGCGGCGCCGAGCAAGGTAGAGAGCATCAGCACGCCGACCATGCCCAGCACCGGCACCCCGTCCAGGTTGGCGGTGGCCAGGCCATGAAGGAACAGCGATGGCAGCAGCACGTAGTAGCTCAGGCGCTCGGCACCAGGCCAGAAGGTTTCAGCCAGAAAACCGCGTACGCGCAAAAATGTGCCCAGGGCGATCAGCAGGATGATGGGAGCCAGCGTGGTCAGCAGGAGGTGGAGCATGGGCGGGGTCCGTGGCCGGGTAACGGCCACAGGTTAGCGCGGCTGGTGGGTTGGTAAAAACGCTTATTTGGGCTTTGCAGAATACGCTGACCGGTTCTGGTAGGAAGTATTTCATTCTGTGGCTGGATTGAATGCCTGCCAACCTGTGCAGTCCCACCTGTTATGTGGGTATGACACCCGCTCACCTCAAACCATGGAGATACATCATGAAAGCACTGGTATTCAGCGCCTTGCTGGCCTCGGCCGGCCTCGCCCAGGCAGCGCAGACCGTGGAACTGAAGCTGGCCGCCGCGGACGGCCCGGGCAAAGTGATCGGCACCGTCAGCATCGAGCAGAGCAAGTACGGCGCCGTGCTCACCCCGGACCTCAAAGACTTGCCACCGGGTGTGCACGGCTTCCACCTGCACCAGAAGCCTTCTTGCGCACCTGCCGAGGAAAATGGCAAACCTGTGCCTGCAGGTGCAGCGGGCGGCCACTGGGATCCGGACTCGACCAATGCACACAAGGGCCCTTACGACGATAGCGGCCACCGCGGCGACCTGCCGGCGCTGTATGTGGGCGCAGATGGCAAGGCCACCTACCCGGTACTGGCGCCACGCCTGAAGGCTTCGGACTTCAAAGGGCACGCGCTGATGGTGCATGCAGGGGGCGACAACCACAGTGACCACCCCGAGAAGCTCGGTGGCGGCGGTGCACGGGTCGCTTGCGGGGTGGTTCAGTAGGCTGCCTCAAGGCTGGCGCTCGGCCACAGCCCGAAGAGTGCGCAGCGTCACTACCGGCGCATCCACCACGAAGCGGTTGGCCAGCCAGCCTGGCACATCCCCGGCCGGATCGGCCTGTAGCTGATAAGTGACCTCGGTCGTGCGCTCGCCCAGCGGCTTCATGACCCACTCGCCACTGAGGTGCTGCACACGGATCAGCCCCGGCTGCTCCGGCAACTTGTTCGGCTCGGCACTCAAATGGCGTACCAGGGTGCCGTCGTCGAGCCGTTCGCTGGTGACTTTGAGAATGACGTCGCGCGGCAGGGTAGGCCATGGCAAGTCGGTGGTCAGGTAGACCCAGGTGCTGTCGCCCGCGACTTCCAGCAGGCGCATCTGCGCGCAGGCATACAGCCATTTACAGGCGACACGTAGATTTTCCTGCAGGTCGGTGAGGGTGCGCACGCTGGCCTGCATGGTGCTGACCCCGCGGAACTGCTGATAGGGTGAGCCGGTCACGCCGCGCAGGTACACGCGAATGCCTTCGCGGTCGTAAGCCAGGCTCCAGTCATCAGCAGCTTGCACGCAGGTGAAGGCCAACAGGGCAGCAAACAGGGTACTGCGGTTCATGGCGTGCACCGCGAAGTGGGTAGGCCCTTGAGTATGTGCGGCAAACACAAAGCCCGCCAGGTGGCGGGCTCTGCTACAGCATTCAGGCCTTAACGCTGCGGGTTCAGCGTCAGGTGCACGTGACGGTTCACGTCTTTGTACAGCAGGTAGCTGAACTTGCCTGGGCCGCCGGCGTAGCAGGCTTGCGGGCAGAATGCGCGCAGCCACATGAAGTCGCCCGCTTCCACTTCAACCCAGTCCTGGTTCAAGCGATAGACCGCCTTGCCTTCCAGCACGTACAGGCCGTGCTCCATGACGTGGGTTTCAGCGAACGGAATCACACCGCCCGGCTGGAAGGTCACGATGTTGACGTGCATGTCGTGGCGCATGTCGGCCATGTCGACGAAGCGGGTGGTGACCCAGCGGCCTTCGGTACCCGGCATTTCGATGACGGTGGCGTTGTCGCGGTGGGTAACGAACGACTCAGGGATATCCAGGCCTTCAACCTTCTGGTAGTGCTTGCGCAGCCAGTGGAAGGTGACGTTGGACTTGCTGTTGTTGCGCAGGCTCCACTCGGCGCCCGGGGCAAGGAATGCGTAACCGCCCTGGCCCAGGGTGTGGTGCTTGCCTTCGACGGTGATGTCGATTTCGCCTTCGACGACGAATACGACGGCTTCGGCATTGGGGTCCAGTTCAGGACGCTCGCTGCCGCCTTCCGGGGCCACTTCGACGATGTACTGGGCGAAGGTTTCGGCAAAGCCGGTGAGTGGGCGGGCGATGACCCACATGCGCATCTTGTCCCAGAACGGCAGGTGGCTGGTGACGATGTCACGCATCACGCCTTTGGGAATGACGGCATAGGCTTCGGTGAACATTGCACGGTCAGTCAGCAGCTCGGTTTGAGCCGGGTGCCCACCGTGGGGGGCGAAGTAGGAGTGATTCGACATGAACGATCTCGACTTGTTGTTCTCTCCCCATGCCTTGGACCACACCGGCCGGTGCGTGCAGGGGATGCACTGACAGCATAGGGGCCAGCCCCACACATCCACAAATTAAATGTTGGAATGCTCGGTATTTGGTTGCTGAATGCCAGGCCGCTACGCTGTGCTTGCCCTTGCCCAGGGTTTCCCCCGGGCTGTCGGCACAGTCAATCAACCCGCTCAGCCACCAGTAGCAATGACTGCGGCCCTGTACTCTGTGGGTGTTGCGGCTCCTGCAGGCTCGCCAACCTGAAACCTGCCATTTCCAGCGCGTTCAACCAGCTGGCCAGGGTGCGGAAGTACCAGGGCATCGGCTGCCACTTGCCGGCAACACCGGCAAACGATTCCTCGCGCCAGCCATCCTGGTAATCACCGTGCGCCTCACTCCAGGGGTGCAGTGTCTGGATCACCAGCGCACCGCCGGGTGCCAGCAGTGCGCCAAGCGCCGCCAGCAGGGGGATGATGTCTTGTTGCAACAAGGCGAAGTTGCTGCAGATCAGGTCGTAACCGCTGCCAATCTCCACCGCGCGATTGCACAGCTGCTCATAGCTTGCCAGGTGCACCTGTGGCGAGCCGGCTACCCGTGCCGCCTCGACCAGCGAAGCATCGCCATCCACCCCGGTGGCGTCGATGCCACGCTCGGCCAAGGCGCGCAGCAGCCACCCTTCACCACAGCCCAGGTCGAGAACATGTTCGGGCTGGCGGCCGAGTATGGCCACAAGGATGGCTTGATCGGTGACTTGCCGGCGGCTTTCGATGGCGCCGCTGCGCACGGCTTCGATCCAGCTTTTGGCGTTTTGCTGCCAGCTGAGGCGCAGGGCTGTTTCAGGTGAGGGCATGGTGGCCTCCGGGTTTGCCTGCGAAAAGACCGGTGCTTACCACCTCAATGTCCATACTTGCCAACAAGGCTCTGCGCACCTAACGCATGCCCTTGCAGCAACTCCATCAGACCATTGCGGTCCAGCCCATCGGGCAATACGCCGATGGGTATGTCAGTGGCTATCAGTGTCAACGCATAGTGGTGCGGGTTATCCCCGGCTGGCGGGCACGGCCCACGGTAGGTGAGGGTGCCGCGCGAATTGCGGCCCACGGTCACACCCTTGGTGGTCAAGGCGTACTTGCCTTCTTCCAGGCTACCCAGTTCAGGGTCGATGTTATAAGCGACCCAATGCACCACCCCGATACCCTTGCCGCCGTCCGGGTCGAACATCACCAAGGCCAGCGAGCGCGTGCCGGCAGGCAAGTTCGTCCAGCTCAACTGCGGGGAACGCTGCTCGCCAGCACCGCAGGCCGGGTCGGGCCCGACCTGCTGCAGGGCGATGACACCACCATCGGTGAAGGATGACGAGCTGATCGACAGTGCACCGGAGCCGCTGCCCGCGGCCAGTACAGTGCAAGGCAGCAGCGCGGCGAACAGCCAGGGTTTGAGGTTCATGGCGATTCCTTGGCAGGGCGATTCGCCGCAGTGTAGCCCAGGCTGCCTTCAGCGGCTGTCCTGGTCCTCGGCAGTGCCACCGGTATGCCCGGCGCCAGACCCCGTTGCTTCGCCAGTGCTGTTGGAGCCGCCTGCGGCGCCATCGGCCGCATCGCCGCCGGTGTCGGCGCTGTCGTTGTCCTGGCTGCTGCCGGGGCTGTTGACGCTGCTGCCCTCACCGGCAGTCTTGCCGCCTTGCTGGTCGGTTTTCGGGTAGGTGTCGGTATTGGTGTTCGAGGTATCGGAAGCAGCGAAACTGGTTGCCGAGCCCAGGCCCAGGGCGAGCGTGAGGAGCAGGGGGAGGGGACGAATGCGGATCATGGCGAATCTCCTGTGCGGATGATCTGTCATTCGTTTGGCTGGCCGGTGATTGCGGGGTGCCCTTGGGGCGACGGGCGGTCACCATAGAGGGCTGCCCGGCAGCCCCCTGGGTTCAGTGTGCGTTGACGCTTGGCGCCTGCGCCTCTGCCGGCTCCAGCGGCGGGTGCTCCTGCGCCGCCTGCTTCAGGTCTTCGGTCACCCGTAATTCGGCGCCAGTCGGCGAGAACGTGGTCGAGGCGGTGAACGGTGCCGGGTGCTCCGCCGCCGGGCGTTTGCCCCGGCGCCACAGGAAAAAGCACACCATGCCCAGGTTGACCACTGCAAAGGCCCAGAACAGCCCCGCCTCGCCAAACTCGGTCATGGCCGGCGAAATCGCCAGCGGGGCCATGGCCGAACCCAGCGAGTTGATCAGCAGCAGGCCCTGGATCATCGGCACCAGCGCATCGGACGGGGCCCGGTCGGCCGCATGGCTGACCGCCACCGGGTACAGCGTGAACACCCCACCACCGAGCAGGAACAGCATCACCGGCAGCAACGATGACTGCGACGGCAGGAACACGGTGATCAGCGACAGCACCACGCAAAGCGCTGCCAGCGCGATCAGCACATCCTGGCGGTCCTTGCGGTCGGACCAGCGCCCCACCGGATACTGCAACAGCATGGCGCCGAGGATTACCCAGGCCATCATGTTGCCGACTTCGCCCACGTCCAGGCCGATGCGCTGCAGGTACAGCGGCAGCAAGGCGTAGATCCCGGCAATGGCCACGCCCGAGCCGAAGCAGCCGACCAGCCCGGACGGCGCCACACCGAGCAACTGGCGCGGCTTCAACGGTTCGACCTGGTCCAGCAGCGGCGATACCCGCGGCAGGATCACGATCGGCAGCACCGACAACGCGGCGAGCATCCCGGCCAGCATGAACGGAGCGCTATCACCCAGGTGAGTGATTTCGCCCAAACCGGCCTGGGCAATCACCCCGGCGCCGTAGAAGGCAATCATGTACAGCGCCAGCAACCGGCCGCGGATTTTCGCGTCGCCGGCCAGCAGCAGCCAGCTCTCGATCACCAGGAACACACCGACCGCCGCCCAGCCGTTGATCAGGCGCAGGATCGACCACCAGGTGGTGTCGTAGAAAAGGCCCTGCAGCAGGATGGTCGCGGCGATCAGCGCGGCGAAGCTTGAGTAGGCGCGGATATGGCCGATGCGCAGGATCAGCCGGTCGTTGAAGATTGCGCCCAGGGTCAGGCCCAGGAAGTAGCTCGACGAGACGATACCGATCATCAATGCCGATTCACCGGCAGCGCCAAGGCGCAGGGTCGTCAGGGAAGACATGAAACCGTTGCCCAGGGCAATGATGAACAGCCCGAGCAGGGGCGCCAGCGCCATGGCCAGCAAACGCGCAGACATACAAACCTCAAGTTGGAGTGGCGGTTGGGAGCGCCTTTTCGAACGCGCACGCCAAACAGGCCCAATGAGGGCCGCAAGGCTGCACGGGTGTGCCTGGGCTGGATGCGACCTGGGCAAGACTCAACCGCTGGCCGCACAAAGAGCTGGGCCGGGCGGGGTCGGTTGAGCCTATTTCACATGGACGGGCATGTGGTCAGGCACGGACTCTGTCGTTGCTGCCGGTTGCCACCGTTCAAGGCGACGGGCGAAAAGGAGGCGCGATTCTACGGCCTGCGAGGGGTTTGCCCAAGGGGGTGTAGAGTGCGACAGGACGCCGCAGGTCGGAATACTTCGGCTTTGTGTCTGGAGCCGACATTGTGTGGGGCTGCTTTGCAGCCCAATCGCTGGCAAGCCAGCTCCCACCCCGACAGCGTGATCCCAAGCATACTGCTGTCCCTGTGTGCCGGCTTGCCGGCGATAGGGCTGCAAAGTAACCCCGCGATGTTGAAGGCTGCGGCATACTGTCGCCCAAACGCTCCAAGGAAGGCCTACCCCATGCTCGCTTCACTGTTCGCCGTTCTGGCCCCGGTCTTGATCGTCGCCGGCATCGGCTACGCCTGGGCCCGCAAGGGCCTGGACTACCCCACCGCGTTCGTCGCCCGCATGGTCATGACGGTGGGCACCCCTTCGCTGGTGCTGTCGACCCTCAGCCGCACCGAGCTGGACCCGGCAGCCTTCACCAGCATGGCAATCGCCTGCCTGCTGTGCACGCTGGCGATGGCGTTGGGCGGCTGGCTGGTGTGTCGCGCCTCGGGCCAGCACTGGCGCGTGCTGATGCCAGCGTTCATGTTCCCCAATACCGGCAACATGGGCCTGCCCATCAGCCTGTACGCCTTCGGCGAGCATGGGCTGGCGTTGGCGGTAGCGTTCTTCCTTACCCTGTCGATCGTGCAGTTCACCCTCGGCATGGCCATCGCCGGTACGGCGGCCTCGTTCAAGGCGCTGCTGCGCAACCCCATCGTCATCAGCCTGGCTGGGGCCATGCCAATCATCTTCCTGGACTTCGAGCTGCCGCGCTGGCTGGCCAACACGGCAGACCTGCTTGGTGGCATGTCGATCCCGCTGATGCTGCTGACCCTGGGTGTATCGCTGGCGAGCATCCGCGCGCAGCACATCGGCAGCGGCCTGGTGCTGGGCGGCCTGCGCATCGTGCTGGGGGCGGCGGTGGGTTGGGCAGTGGGCATGGCACTGGGGCTGGAGCAGTTGGAGCGCGCGGTGCTGATGCTGCAGTCGGCGATGCCGGTGGCGGTGTTCAACTACCTGATGGCAGTGCGCGCCAACCGGGAGCCGGAGCAGGTAGCCAACCTGGTGATGTGCTCGACAGTGCTGTCGTTTGCCTGGTTACCGCTGGTGCTGGCCTGGTGGCTGTGACGGGACCGGCCCCGCGAAAGGGCCGGTAGGCACCCTCATTTATCAAACAGGCGCTCGTGCACCCAGCCCTTGTTGGTCAGCACCATCGCCCGTGTCTCCTTGGCCGGGGTCTGGTTGGTGGCCACGGCCTCACGCAGCGGGGGGATGTTCGCTTGCACTTCGTTGTTAGCCGCCCAGGCCGGCAGGCCGGTGATCGTGTAGGCATAGGTGACGTTGGAAATCGTCTGGCCCATCACTTCACCCGGCTCGGTGAAACGCTCGATCGCAGTGACCTGCGCCTTGCCGAAACACAGCCCGCCGCGGGTGCTGCCGTTGAGCATCTTCTGCGCATCGGCCTTGTAGTACTTGCGGCCTTCAGCGGTAAGGTCGTAGGCGTAATAGATGTCGGTGCGTGCCGGCTGCCACAGGCGTTCCGGCACTTCGGTGCGGGAGATTTCCTTCTCGCTGACCACGCCGACTTGCGCCAGCGCATGCAGCGCCTTGTTGGTGCCGTTGGTATCGAAGTCCTGGGTCTTGGCGGGGAAAGATGTGACCACGAAGCAATGGGGGTACTGGGTGTCGAGGTAGGCCTGCGCTGCTTTCTGGAAATGGGTTTCGCTGGTGTCCGTGGTGTCCGAGCAGCCGGCCAGAGTGGCCAGTAGCGCCAGCGGTACGAGCTTCCTGTACATGATCAAGCGTCCTTGGATGGCGAAGATAAAACCGGTGGGTCAGAATTAGAACCCACGGGCTAGAGCGGCGCAATCGTGGCAGGACGGCATCTCGACGCGGTTCTCAGATTCACCCCGCGCGGGGCCAGTCATTTTTCATCACGGGTATCGATACTCACCACCACCGACATCCCTGGGCTCAGGCGCCTCGCCGCTGGCTGGTCGGCATCGACAGTGATCCGCACGGGTATCCGCTGGGCGATCTTGACGAAGTTGCCGGTGGCGTTGTCGGCCTGCAGCAAGGCGAACTCGGAGCCTGTGGCCGGTGAAATCTGCTGCACATGGCCCCGCAGCTTCAGGTGGTTGAGGGCGTCCACGGTGAAGGTCACCGGCTGGCCGATGCGCACATTGGCCATTTGGGTTTCCTTCATGTTGGCAATCACCCACACGGTATCGGGCACCAGCGCCATCAGTTGTGCGCCGGAGTTGACGTAGGCGCCCAGGCGGGTGCCGATCTGCCCCAGCTGGCCATCACGCGGCGCAGTGACCCGGGTGTTGTCGAGGTCGATGCGGGCCAGCTCCACGGCCGCCTTGGCGTTTTCAACCGAGGCCTCCAGCGCGGCGCGGTTGACGATGACCGTCTCGCGGTCCTGGCGGGCGATGGCCAGCGCGGCCTTGGCCTGGGCCAGGGTGGCGACGGCGGCAGCCTGGCTGGCGCGGGTAACGTCCAGGTCGCGGCGCGACACCGAGCCATCGCTGACCAGCGCCTGGTTGCGGCTGAGGTCGGCGCGGGCCTTTTCCGCCTGGGCCTTGGCATCGCCAATGGCGGCCTGACGCTGGGCGATGGTGGCTTCGGCGCTATTGCGCTGCTGCAGGTTGTTGGCCAGCGCCGCCTGCTCCTGTTGCAGTTGGGCGATGGCCTGGGCCAGGCGCTGTTTGTAGATGCGGTCGTCCAGTTGCACCAGCAAGTCGCCGGCCTTGACGAACTGGAAGTCATGCACAGGTACATCGACCACATAGCCGCTCAGTTGCGGCCCGATGATGGTGACCTGGCCGCGTACCATGGCGTTTTCGGTACTTTCTATGGCACTGCCGAACGGCGGCAGGCGCCAGGCATAGAGCACCAGCAGGATGCCGGCCAGAGCCACGCAGGCGAACATGACCGAAGACAGGATGCGCACCCGTCGCGTGCGTACCGGGCTGGTCGGTTCGCTGGGCGGTGCGGCGCCTTCCGGGGTTTCGGCAAGGGCAGTGGTGGTGGTTGTGCGGGTTTGGTCGGTCATCGGTTGGCAGTACCGCTGGTGGAGTCGGGTGAAGCGGCCTGGCGGGCTGTGTACCACAGCCAGGAACCGCGGATGCAAATCCAGATCATGGTGAGGATAGCGATGCTGCCGATCAGCATGAACACATCGTTGTAGGCCATGACGTTGGCCTCACGCGTGGCCGCGTTGGCCAATACGCGCAGCCCGGCCTCGCTGCGCAGGGCCGGGTCGGCGAGGATGCCGGCATAACCACCGCCACCGCTTTGCACGCGGGCGTTGACCAGCGGCTCGAGGTAGCTGAGGCGGTCGACCAGGTGGCTGGAATGGAATTTTTCGCGCCAGGTCTGGAAGGTACCCAGCAGCGCGGCGCCGATCAGGCCACCGAGGTTGTTGCAGATGCCGAACAGCACCGAGAAGCTCACCAGGTTGCGCGGGTTGGCGCGCACGTGGCTGATGCCCAGGGCCATGGACGGGCCGAGGAAGAAGGTGCTGCCAAAGGCCAGCAGGAACTGGCTCAGGTACATCTGCGCCGGCCGCGTGAGGTTGCTTGAGCTGCTGTCCATGAACGCCCCGGTGGCCATGGCCAGCAACGAGATGAACAGCGGGATGACCAGGTGGTTGGGGCTGATGGTCAGCGCGCTGCTGGCCAGGCCCGCCACCGCGCCGAGCAGCATCACCCAGTACAGCGTGCGCATCTGCTCGCTGCCCATGTTCAGCACTTGCAGAAAACCCACGGCGCCGGTGGACTGCTCGGAGGTGACCATGCGGATCAGGATCACGCACAAGCCCAGGCGGATGATGGCGCCGCTGCCCAGCCACCGCGTCATCAGCAGCGGGTTCTGGCGGTTGTGCTCGATGGCCAGGCCACTGAACACCAGGGCGATCGACGCTGCCAGGGCGACCCCGATCCATGGCGCCTCCAGCCACCACTCGATGCGCCCCAGCGACAGGGCGGCGCAGAGCAGGGCGGTGCCGCCGGCCATCAGGGTGAAGGTCAGAAAGTCCAGCGGCTCGAAGGTTTTGAAGCGGTCGCCCGGGGGCAGCTTGAGCAGCAGAACGCAACCCAGCGCGGCCAGCGCCAGGCCCAGTTCGAACAGGTACAGGCCGCGCCACTCAGCGATTTGCAGCAGGTCTTCGGAGAAAATCCGTGCCAGCGGCAGGGCCAGCTGCGAGGCGCCCAGGCCCAGCACCATGGCCTTGAGGCGCCACTGCGCCGGGAACGCCTGGATCATGTAGTACAGGCCCAGCGAACTCAGCGCGGCACCCACCATGCCGTGGGCGGCCCGCACGGCGATGGCCGAGTTGAGGTCGTTGACGAACAGGTGGGCGAAGGTGACCAGTGCGTAGAGCACCAGAAACACTTCGGTGAAGGCGCGCAGGCCGAACTGCTGGCGAAACTTGACCAGCAGCAGGTTGATCGACACGTTGGTCATCACGTAGGCGGCAGGCAGCCAGGCCATTTCTGCGGTGGTTGCGCCCAAGGCACCCTGCAGAAACATCAGGTTGGCGGTGACCAGCGCATTGCCCAGGCCGCCGGTGATCGCCACCAGCAGGCCGACCACACCGAAGGCCAGGCGTTTGGCCGGGGTATGCAAGGGCGTGGAAGGGGAACCGGGCAGGCTCGGCTTTTCGTGCGGGAGCCACTGGTGAGGGGTGTATTTATCCATGGCGCAGACTGTACCCACAGGCCCTACGGCCAGCAAGCCGGCTCACTGGGTTTGCGCTGAGCTTGAGAGCAGCGGGGTACTTGTGGGCCGGCTTGCCGGCGATAGGGCCAGTACAGGCGCTATAGGGCTCTGGCCAGAAACTCGGCTGTGCGGCTTTCACCGCACCCCGCAACATCCCGAGGCGTACCACTCACCACCACCGTGCCCCCCGCATCCCCAGCCCCCGGCCCAATGTCGATCACCCAGTCGCTCTGCGCTACTACGCGCATGTCATGCTCGACCACCACCACACTGTGCCCGCCGTCGACCAGGCGGTTGAGCTGCACCAGCAAGCGGTCGATGTCCTGCGGGTGCAGCCCGTTGGTGGGTTCATCCAGCACATACAGCGTGGCGCCGCGGGCGGTGCGCTGCAGTTCGGTGGCCAGCTTGATCCGCTGCGCCTCGCCGCCGGACAGCTCGGTGGCCGGCTGGCCCAGGCGCAGGTAGCCCAGGCCGATGTCCTGCAGCACCTGCAGGCAGCGCCGGGCCGAGGGCTGTTCGGCAAACACTTCAAGCGCCTGGTCGACGGTCAATTGCAGTACCTGGGCGATGGTCATGCCTTGCCATGTCACGGCCAGCGTCTGGGGGTTGTAGCGTGCGCCGTGGCAGGTCGGGCAGGGCGCATAGACGCTGGGCATGAACAGCAGTTCGACACTGACGAAGCCTTCGCCCTCGCAGGCCGCGCAGCGGCCCTTGGCGACGTTGAACGAGAAGCGCCCGGCATCGAAGCCAAGGGCCTTGGCCTGTTCGGTAGCGGCGAACAGTTTGCGCACATGGTCGAACAGCCCGGTGTAGGTGGCCAGGTTGGAACGTGGCGTGCGGCCGATGGGTTTCTGGTCGACCTGCACCAGCCGCTTGATGCGCTCCAGCCCCGCACTCACGCGCCCGCTGCTGGGCTGCTCGGGCGCGTCTTCAAGGCTCTGTTCCTCGGGCTCGGCCGGCTGTGCGGCATGGCCCAGGTGTGCACTCACCAGCTCCAGCAAGGCCTGGCTGACCAGGCTCGACTTGCCCGAGCCGGAAACGCCAGTGACCGCGGTGAAGCAGCCCAGCGGAAACTGCGCACTGAGCTCACGCAGGTTGTTGCGGGTAATGCCTTCAAGCCGCAACCAGGCTTGCGCCGGGCGTGGTGTGCGGCTGGCCGGCTGTTGCCCGGCGAACAGGTAGGCGCCGGTGCGCGACGCCGCAACCTGTGCAAGGCCCGGTGGCGGGCCGCTGTAAAGCACTTGCCCGCCGTGTTCACCCGCCGCAGGGCCGACATCTATCAGCCAGTCGGCCCTGCGCATGGTGTCCAGGTCGTGCTCCACCACATACACCGAGTTGCCCGCCTGTTTTAGCCGCTGCAGCGCCTCGAACAGCGCCTCGCTGTCGGCCGGATGCAGCCCGGCCGACGGCTCGTCGAGCACATAGATGACGCCAAACAGCTGCGAGTTGAGCTGCGTGGCCAGGCGCAGGCGCTGCAGTTCGCCGGAAGAAAGCGTCGGTGTGCTGCGCTCCAGGGCCAGGTAGCCGAGCCCCAGGTCGATCAGCGGCGCGATGCGCTCCAGCAACTCGTGGGCGATGCGCTGTGCGGCCAGGCGTTTTTCCAGCGTCAGGGTGTCTTCATGCTGCTCCAGGTAACCGGGTGCCGCCACTGTGCGCAACACCTCGGCCAGTGCCTGCAGCGGCAGGCGCGACAGCTCGCCGATGTCGCGGCCGGCGAAGGTGACTGCCAGCGCTTCACGCTTCAGGCGTTTGCCCTGGCACAGCGGGCAAGGGCTGGGGCGCATGAACTGGGAGACGCGTTTGCGCATCTGCGCACTCTGCGAATGCATGAACGTGTGCATCACATAGCGCCGGGCACCGCTGAAGGTGCCCTGGTAGCTGGGTTCGAGCTTGCGCTTGAGCGCGGTGCGGGTCTGCGCCGGGGTGAGGCCGGCGTACACCGGTACGGTGGGTGTCTCGTCGGTGTAGAGGATCCAGTCGCGTTGCTCTTGGGGCAATTCACGCCAGGGGATGTCGACGTCGTAGCCCAGGGTCACGAGAATGTCGCGCAGGTTCTGCCCCTGCCAGGCCATTGGCCAGGCTGCCACCGCCCTTTCACGTATGGTTAGCGACGGGTCGGGGACCATGGTCGCCTCGGTCACCTCATAGACCCGGCCCAGGCCATGGCATTCGGGGCAGGCGCCCTGGGGCGTGTTGGGCGAAAAGTCCTCTGCATACAGCATCGGCTGGCCCGCCGGGTAGCTGCCGGCGCGGGAGTAGAGCATGCGGATCGAACTGGCAAGGGTGGTGACGCTACCCACCGACGAGCGTGCACTAGGGGTGCCGCGTTGCTGCTGCAGGGCCACGGCTGGCGGCAGGCCCTCGATGGCGTCGACATCCGGCACGCCGACCTGGTCGATCAGGCGCCGGGCATAGGGCGCGACCGATTCGAAGTAGCGGCGCTGGGCTTCGGCGTAGAGGGTGGAGAAGGCCAGCGAGGACTTGCCTGAGCCAGAGACGCCGGTGAATACCACCAAGGCGTCGCGGGGGATGTCGACGTCGATGTTCTTGAGGTTATGCTCACGGGCGCCACGTACGCGGATGAAGCCTGGCGGGGTGGGGTGGCGTGGTGGCATGGGGCTTTCCTTCGCGGGGGGCAAGCCTCAAGTTTGCACCATTTGTGCGGGTAGTGCAGGCCTCAGGAGCGCTGCTCACGTGTCCCCAGCACGTCGCGGATGTTGTCCACCACATTACTGTCCTTGATCACATCGCTCAGCCAGCCCTCGAGCGGCATGTTGCCCCACTTGATGGCGCGCTCTATCAGATACGGTACCGGGCTTTGCGGCTCGGTCTGTTTGAAGAACTGGGCAATGCCGGCGAGCATCGTGAAGGCTTCGTCGCGGGTCAGTGGCGTGGTGCGCATGGGCGCAGGCGCTGCGGCCTGAACGGGCGTATTCATAGGTTCACCTGGCTCGCTGGCTGCGCTGAGGGTGACGGCAGGCTCTGGCTCTGCGGCGACAGGGTGCAGTTCGACGCCGCGGTCCTTGAGCAGTTTCTCTGCCAGTTGGCTGGCCCGCGACAGCATGTCGGCGAGGCTGGCAAAACTTGGCGCTTCGGTACCGAACAGGCGGTCGGTCGTCGCTTGCAGGCGTTGGCAGGCCTGCAGGCTGGCGGCAATCTGCACCGCTTTGGCCTGCAGGTGCTCGGTGTCGCTGAGCACCACCGAGCGCTGGAAGATCTCGGCGTTGATCTTGCCCTCATTGAGCGCGGTTTGCATCGCCTTTGGGTTCTGCAAGGCAAGGTTTTCTACATGGCGTGATTCGTCGTAACGCAGCACGCCGAAATTCTGCCCTTGGGTAATGGGCAAGCCACCGACAATGTCGGTGAGGGTGGTCTTGAGCCAGGACAGCCGCGCAGCGCGCTCGTCCAGGCCGTCTTCGAGTGACGGGTAGGCACTCTCCCAGAATGTTTCCAGGATGCGTTCGCACAGGGTCAGGCCGAAGGTGATGCCTTGGAAGTGATCGCGCTGGGCCAAGCCTTCGTTGAGCCAGGCGACCAGCATCAGGTCCTTGCTCTGCTGCGCAAGCCCTTGGGCCGACAGGTTGATGACCTTTTCCCAGTCGGCGGTTTTCAGGTCGGTCTGCCAGTCGCCCTGGGTCAGGTAGTCAGGGTCTGCCCGGCGTGCCTCCTTGATCTGGTCGAACAAGGCAGAGAAGCTCAAGTCTTCGCCGCTGCCACCGTCGATCGGCGCGGCCAGCTCGGCCAGCGAAAGGCCGTTGAGGAATTCAGGCATAAAACACTCTGATCAGGGGTAAAGAGCAACGTGCCGGGAGGCCCGGCACGCCGCAGGGTATGGGCCGCTTGCGCGGCCCAGGCCAAACAAGTGCTTAGGCAAACACTTTGTTCGCGGTGCGGTCCCAGCCACCGACGATGTTGCCGCCAGCCTGGCCGTCGGTACGGTTCTGCTGGGTGTAGGTGGTTTTGATGCGGGCGAAGTTGAAGCTGATTTCTTCAATCGGCAGGTCGCTTACCGCCTTGTCTTCGCCGCCCTGGTTGCCACCGGCGACGAACTTGACCGAGGACACCACCACTTCTTCCATGTCGATGGTCAGGTAGGTGACCTTGTCACCACCGGCACGGTTGACGTTCAGCTTCAGCTTGGCGATGTGCTTGCCGGTGCAGCAGTGCTCGAACAGTTTGGCCGAGGCCTTGTCGACTGCCTTGCGGATCTTGAAGTCGGTCAGCGACACGCGCTCGGAGGATGCACCGCCCGAGGAGCTGGCAGTGGCCGAAGTGGCCTGGGTGGCGCCGTACTCGTAGCCCAGCACTTCGATCCAGTCCTTGTGTTTTTCATCCAGAACTTCGCCCGGGATGCCGTCGATTTGGATATACGCGTCAAATGCCATTGTAAAACTCTCCATTAACATCAATTAAAGGCCGCTCATGCGCCCCTTCGTGTTGACCTCGCCGAACCTGTCAGCAGAGGTAGCTTGCCGCCACCCGGGCCTCCTCCTGTGAGGCCCGGGTGGCCGGTTCTTGCAGCGCGGCCTCAGTTGAGCCCGCGCACTTCGATTTCCACCCGCCGGTTGGGCTCCAGGCACTTGATCAGTTGCGCCCGCGGTTGTTGCATGTCGCAGTTGACCAGCGGTTTGCGGCTGCCTTCGCCCTGTGCACTTACCAGCTCGGCGGGTACGCCCTTGCCGACCAGGTAGGTGCGGATCGTTTGCGCCCGTTGCCGGGAAACCTGCAGGTTGCCTTGGGCATCGCCGAGCTGGTCGGCGTGGCCCGAGATGATGATCTTGCCGATGTTCGGGGTGTTCAGCAGTTTGCTGGCGATAGCGCTCAGCTGGTTCTGGCCTTCGCTCTTGAGGCTCTGGAAGTCGGCGCGGGCAAAGGCGAACAGGGTGTCGGACTCCAGCGTGATGGTTTCGATCGAGCGCAACGACTGGGTCAGCAGGCTGTTGATGTAGTTGCGCGAACTGGACATCAGGAACGCGTTGTCGAGGATGCGCGGTACATCGGGTTCACGGATCTGGTCGCTGTAGAACACGATCTGGCGGCTGGCGTACAGGTAGTCCTGGTTGGCAGGGCTTTCGCTGCCGGCGGCGGCCATGCGCTTGCCGGTGTGGCGGGCGATGGCCGGGTACCAGTAGTCCGGTAACCTGGCCTTGAGGAATGCCGGGTCGGCCTTTTCCCGCTGGGCAGGTGACAGCATCACGTAGGTGTCCAGCGCTGCCTTGCCGAAGTCGGCGATCGACTGGGCACGGTTGTCATGGGGCAGGGCTTCTGGCTCGACACTGTCGACACCGGTCACCGGCTGCAACTCACGGGTATTGCGCTGGTAGACCTTCAGTGTAGTCAGCAGGTACAGGGTGCGTGTCAGGTTGTCTGCCGTGGGCTTGAGCATCACGTTCTGCAGGGTGGCGAAGTAGCGCGCACGCACTACCGGCTCGACCGCA
The DNA here is from genome assembly GCF_047456185.1 of Pseudomonas sp. BNK-30. Classification (NCBI taxonomy): domain Bacteria; kingdom Pseudomonadati; phylum Pseudomonadota; class Gammaproteobacteria; order Pseudomonadales; family Pseudomonadaceae; genus Pseudomonas; species Pseudomonas sp. BNK-30. The sequence continues at coordinate 2,137,693 of NZ_CP179904.1, read as the reverse complement.
TGGCCCTGGTACAAGCCCAGGCGCATGCCCAGCGGCACGGCGTGCTCGTGGTGCTGCTGGTAGTAGTGTGCGGCCCAGAAACGCAGGCGGTCGAGGCTGTGCCAAGGGGCGTACTGGCCAGGGTTGGCCTGGTCTTCGCGCTTGGCCTGGGCCAGTTCGGCGGCCATGGTGTCGAGGGTGTTGCGGTTGTTCATGTACGACCAGCCCCACAGGCTGCACAGCAGCAATCCCGCCAGGCTGGCGGCACCCACCCAGGCGGCCTTGCGCTGGCGTTCACGGCGGTTGCTGGTGTACACCGCCACCAAGTGCTGGTCGGGGATGATCACTTTGCGGAACAGGCTGTTGATGAACAGCGGTGCCGGCTGGCTGTTACCCCCGCTAAGGTCCTGGCCGTGCGCCAGGGCGAAACGCTCGGCGACGTGCTGGCCATGGCTGCCCCACAGGGCGTCGTCGGCTTCCAGCGCTGCGGTGAAATAGAAACCACGCAGCAGTTCGGCGTTCTGGTACGGGTTGGCCCGCAGCAGGCTGTCGACGAATTGCTGCAAGCGTGGCTTGAGCGCAGCCAGCTCGAGCGGGAAGCGGTAGGCGGCATTGTTCTGGCGGGTTACCTGAATATCCTGCTGCATCAGTTGCTGGCTCGCCACCTGCTCCCAATAGCCGGTCAGCTCGTCCATGGCCTTGCCGAAGCGCTGGCCCCAGTCGGCTTGTTCATAGCCTTTGTGCGAGAACGTCTTGCCCATCACCTCACCGCGCGCTGCGTCATCCAGCTGGCGGTAGAAGGGTGTGAAGCCTGGGATCAGGTCGCATTTGGTGAACACCAGGTAGATGGGCAGGCGTACTTCCAGCAGGGCGCAGCTTTCCTGGATACGCTCGCGCAGGCGCTTGGCCACACGCTCCTGGTCTTCGGCCGAGCCATGCAGGATATCGGCGATGCTGACGCTGACGATCAGCCCGTTGAGTGGCCGGCGCTGGCGGTGCTGGCGTAGCAGCTGCAGAAAACCACGCCACTTGCCGGCTTCCTCGGGGCTGTTCATGTAGCGGCCGGCGGTGTCCAGCAGCACCGCTTCGGAGCTGAAGAACCAGTCGCAGTTGCGCGTGCCGCCCAGGCCTGCAACCCGCGCACCTTCGCGCTCGGCGTAAGGGAAATTGAGCCCGGACTGCAGGATCATGGTGCTTTTGCCGGCGGCCGGTTGGCCGATCACCAGGTACCAGGGCAGGGCGTACAAGGCGTCCTTTGCAGGGGTGGCGCGTGGTTTGTTGCTGTGCAGGCGCTCGATGCTCTGCAGCAGGCGCTCGCGCAGCAGGCTGATTTCTTCGCGGTCGGCCGGGGTGGCGTTGAGTACCGCCTGGTCTGCGTCATCACGCAGCAGCGCCTCAAGGTTGTGGTGCTGGCCTGCGCCACGGTAAAGCAGCAGTACATAGCCCGCCGACAGCAGCAGGAACACGCCAATGCCCGCGAGCAGGCTGTGCAGTGAGGCAAAACCCAGGGCACGGCCCAGGGCCCACACCACGAAGATCGCCAGGAAGAAGGCCAGCCCCAGCAGGTAAGGTTGATAGCGCAGGCAGTAGTACTTGATCTTGTTCATACAGGCGTCGCATCCAACGCATCGACAAAGCGGTCGATGACGTGTTCTAGAGGTCGGTCGTAGTCGTGCACGGGCGTTTGTGGCGGCAACGGGTTGAGCAGATCCAAGCGTTGGCCGGCTGCGGCCGTGCCGCTGAGCAGGCGATACGCTGTGCCGGTATGGCGCGACGGGAAGCAGTACAGCCGCGGGTGCATGAAATCGTCGGCCAGCAAGGTTACCGCCGGTACGTCATGGCGCCTGGCAATGCGCGTCAGCCAGGTCAGCCACAGGTCGGCGGTGGGGTTTTTCAGGCCACGCTCGGCCGGCAACGGCAGCTCGATACCGCCGTCGAAGTCGCCGTGCAGCGCCAATTGCGTAGCCCGCAAGCGTGCCAGCGCGGTAGCACCGTCGAAGGCCGGCCAGGAGCCCTGCAGCGCACGGGCGATGTCGCTGAAGCTGAAATCATGCAGGAACTTGCCGTGCACACGCCGGAACAGGTCCAGGTCCTGAGCCTGCAGCGGGCGCAGGGCCTTGATGCGTTCGAACAGGCTGGCGCGCTCGGCGCCTTGCACGGCCTGATGCAGCAAAGGCTTGATCTGCGCACTGAACAGCTCGCCGAGGGTGAACGGGTTGAGCAGCGTTTCACCTTCTTGGCCCTTGAGTAGCTGGAAGATGAAGAACGGGTAGCGTCGGGCACTGGCATCACGGGAGCTGAGCAGGCCGCCCAGCAGCCAGTTGCCATTACGCGCGCGGTAGCAGAAGAAGCACATCGGCAGTGCATCGAACAACGCCTGCCAGTCCTCGCGGTGGCGCATTGCCGCCAACGAGGCCTGTAGCCAGGCGTCGAACTCGCAGACTTCCTCCGCCGCGCCATGCAGGCTGACGAAGTCTGCGCTCGACGGCAGCTTGCCGAAGCAGCCGATCATTGTGCGCCCCTGCCAGCGTCGTTGAGGGCGCTCAGCGCCTTGACGTCGCCCAGGTCGGTGAGTTTGACCCCGCCGAAGTTGCGCACCACCAGGCTGACCCGGCCGTTGGCCGTGTTCCAGCTGAAGCGCTGCTGGATGCCGTCCAGGTCATCGACCCGGGCGCTTTCGTTCATGCGCAGCAGGCCCCAGCGCCCCGGGAAGTCGAACACGGTGATGCGTGCACCGCTGAGGGTGACCACGTCCAGGCGTGCGCCCGGTGCGCTGTTGGTGCCTGGCCAGGCAAAGCGGCTCCAGCTGCTGCGGCCGTTGCGGTAGTGCTGCTCCTGGCCATCAAGGGTGAACACGATGTCGGTAAAGTTGGCCGACGGCTCAAGCATGATCTCGAAGCCGTTGTCGCGGTCCGACAGGCTGGCGATCACCTGACCCACGTTGCTGGCCTTGTCGATGCTGTTGAGCATCCCCGGGTTGACCAGCGCCGGCGCCTTGCCGTTGCTCAGGCCCAGGCCTTCACCGCCGGACAGGTTGCCGATTTCGTTGCGCTTGAAGGTCGGCAGCAGGCCGCTTTCGGGGTCGACGAAACGCTGCAGGTCCTTGACCGAAGCTTCGTTGCGGCTGCCGGTGGCGATCGGGTAACGGTGCGCCATGACCTGCTCCCAGGGCTTGGCGATCTGCTGCTTCCAGGCTTTGGCGATCTGTTGGCCGGCCGGGTCGCGCAGGGTTTCCCAGGCGTACTGGATCGGCAGGCTGAACAGGCCCTGCAGCGAACGCGACAGGCCGTCCTGGCTGGTGTCGACGCTGGTTTCCACGTAGTTGCGCACGGTGGTCACCTCGCTCGGCTGGCCTTCCAGGGTTTCGCTGATCAGCTGCTTGCTGCTTTTACCGACATCCTGCGAGCGCTGGATGTTGTTCATGCGCACCTTGAGCTTGCGCAGCGCGGCCAGGTAGCGGTCCATGATGGTGCTGTCGGCGCCTTCGGCGTTGTTGGCCGCGAACACCCGGGCGACCGGCTCGAAACGCTTGGCCAGGCTGCCGTCGTCCACGGCCGGCAGGCTAGGGGCCATGGCGTCAGGCGCTGCGTCCTTGGCTTCGTCGATCAGGCCGGTGACCTTGCTCCAGAAGCCGTCCGCGCGGGCATTGCCCGTGGGCGTGGCGTCGCGCTTGACCGGCAAGTCCCACTGGGTGTTGTCGTTGACCGCTGCCAGCAGGTTCTTCACCGGCGAGTTCTGCACATCGCTGAGCAGCCCGAGGTGTTCTGTGGCCGAGGCCAGGTCGGCGAAGTGGCGCACGCCCACGCTGCTGACCATCTTGTACCAGGCCTGGGTGTAATCGCGTTTGTAGCGGGCCATGAACTCGCGCACGAAGTTGGCTTTCTGCACGATGGCATCGCCGCCTTCGCCGTCGAGCACCCAGTCCGACTCGTTGCGCAGGTTGCCCGACACCAGCTTGATCAGCTCGGGCTTGACGAAGGTGTCCCAGCCCTGGCGGGTATAGATCGCCGGCACGCCGGCAGAGCTGTACAACAGGTTACGGCCAGGCGTTGGCACCAGGTCGTTGAGGCTCAGCGCCGGGAACTGGCGGCTGGACTCCAGTTGCAGGCGCAGGTATTCGCGATCCACCAGCGAGCTGGAAATCATGAATGCCTTGAGGTTCTGCCGGGTTTCGTCGATCAGTTGTTGGTTACGTGGCAGCGACGGCGCCTGGCCTTGCTCCAGCAATTGAACGTACAGAGGGGCGTTTTCGCTGATGACCGCAGCGTCGGTGGGGGAACCTTGGGTTGCGGCGCCTGCCCAGGCCTGCGGCAGGCTGGCGGCGACGAAGGCTGGGTCCGGGTGGGCTTGTGGCTCCGTCAACAGCAGGTACAGCTTGAGGGTGTTGTAGGCCTCGATGATCGACGCCACTTGCTGTTCGTCCAGGCGTCCGAGCATCTCTTCTGACAGTGACAGGCCGCCGGTGGTGGCGGACAACTCGGCCGCGTCGCTGGCCGTGGCCAGGTTGACCTTGGCGGCGTAGGCGCCGGCACGGGTTTTGGTCAGGGCCGCCTGGGCCTTGGCCGCCAGGCGAGGCGTCAACGGTTTGCCATTGCGGCTTTTCGGCGCCGGGGTGAACTCCAGCTCCTGGTTGATGCCGCTGGCAAAGGTGTTGAACGCACGCGTCTGCACCTGCAGGCTGCGGGCAATCGGCTCCAGTGCCTGGCTGCGCAGTTGCGCCAGGTAGGCGTCGCGGGCCACCTGGTGAATCGCCTCGCCGTGGTACAGGCCGGCGCTCAATTGCAGCGGTACACCCTGCTGGCGATGGGCCTCGACCGTCGCCATCTGCCCGCGCAGCACTTCCAGGCCTTTACCGGCAGCCAACAGCTGTGCGCGGTCATCGGCGCGTTCGATCTCGGCCAGTTGGCCACGCAGGCTGTCCAGCCACTGGCGGTTGTTGGCGAACGATAGCGCCTGCCAGCCGATAAAGGCCACCCCGGCGGCAGCGGCCAGGCCCAGCAACATGGGGCTGAAGCCTGCCTTGCGGCCCAGGCGCGACTGGTACAGGGTCAGGTCGCGGTCGGGGAAAATCACCTGGCGGAATGTGTCGGTGATGAAGTAGCTGCGGTTGCCCTGCGTGTGGCTGGCCGGCTGAGGGCCTTCGTCGTGGGCCGCTTGCAGGGCAAAGTCGTCGGCGATGACGTCTTCGTACACCTGGCCCAGTTGCTGCTCGGTCTGCAGCGCACTGGTGAAGTACAAGCCGCGCAACAGCAGCGGGGCACCGCCACCCTGGCCGCGGGTGAAGTGCTCAAGGAACTGCTCCAGCACGCCATTGAGTTCTGCGAAGTACTGGGGGAAGTTGAGCAGTGTGCTGTCGGCATCTGCGCCGAGGCTGATCATCTGCGCATCGACGTGGCGGCGGATGTGGCTTTGCAGGTTTTTCAGGCGAGTGTTGAGCACTGCCTGCAAACCGTTGTTGCGGATTTCCGACAGGCCAAAAGTCATGCCCAGCGGCTGCTGGCGCTGGTGCAGGTCCAGGCCTTCGAAGGCCTGGTTGAAGCCGGGCAACTGGTCGGTCTTGCTCAGCATCAGGTACACAGGCGGGTTGGTGCCCAGGCACTCGGCGTATTCCTCCACGCGCGCCACCAACTGCGCGGCAAGCGCGTTACGCCCGTCGCTGTTGGCCGCCAACAGTTCAGGCAGGCTGACCACCAGCACCAGGCCGTTGATCGCTGCCTTGCCGCGTTGCTTGCGTAGCATGCGCAGGAAGGCTGAAAACTCGCTGGCAGACTGATCGTCGCGCAGGTAACGGCCTGCGGTGTCGATCATCACTGCGTCGGGGCTGAAATACCAGTCACAGTGCTGGGTGCCACTTTCGCTGTCATTGGCGGTGGCGATGCTGGCCGAGAGGCCCGAGTGGGTCAACAGCGAGGTTTTGCCTGCAGCCGACATGCCGATCACCAGGTACCAGGGCAGGTCGGACAGGGCCGCCTTGCCACCGCCACCGGCGGAGCGGTCGGTGCGCAGCATGGCGATGGCATGCTTGAGGCGCTCGCGCAGCACTTGCTGGTCGCGGAATTCACCGGTGGCGTTCCACGAGCGATCGACCTCGATCTGCAGCAGGTTCTCCAGGTTATGCTCGGCGCGGATGCGCTGGTACTGGCGCAGCACGATCACCAGCAGGAAGCAGGCGCTGATGATGGCCAACGCTTCGGGCACATGGTGGCGCAGCCAGGGCACCATCGGTGCCACCAGCCAGCAGATCAACAGGGTCACCAACCACAGCAGTGGCAGGAGAATCCAGAAACTCTTCAACAGACGCAGTAATGTTTTCATGTCTTCCTGACTCGGCTACCTGAGGTGTGCTCAGGCACTGAACAGCTGGCGGATTTGTTCGGAAAGGGCGGCGACATCCTTGTCCAGCAACCAGTCGAGCGTCAGGTACACCGCGACACAGACCAGCGCAATCAACACCAGGTACACCCACAGCGGCACTTCGTGGCGCAGCATCTGCGACACCTGGTCGGGCAGGGCCCAGTCCGGCGAGAGGGTTTTGGGTGGTTTGCGGTAGCGCGCGATGTCTTGGCCCAGGGCGTTGGCCAGGTAGCGCAGCTGGTCTTTCTGGCCGAGGCTGAACTTGCCCTCGAAACCCAGCGCCAGGCACAGGTGGTAGACCTCAAGCACATCGAGGTTCTGTTTGACGTCGGCGCGCAACGCTTCGACCTTCTCGAAGAAGCCTTCACCGGCCAGGTGCACGCCAAAGTAGCGGAACTGCAGCGGTTGCAGCTCGAAGTGCCCGCGCAGTTCGTTGTCGCCGGAGCGCAGCACGCTTTCGTCGAGGAACGCGCACAGGGCGTATTGGGTGTCCTTGACCTGCTCGACGCTGTAGTTGGCGGCGCGGGCATCGCGCTCCAGGTTGGCGAAGAAGCGGTCGACGCTGGCTTCGAAGGCTTGTACCGACGTGACCTGGCGGCCACGGCGGACAATCAGCGCCATGCTGATGAAGTCCTGTACCAGGCCCTTGAGGGTCGGTTTGTCGCTGGCGGGCGCAACGGCGCCCTGTTGCAATACGGCTTCGGTCATTTGAGCACCGCCATCAGTTCAAGCTTGAGGTTGGTAAAGGCGCTGGGCGCATAGAAGCAGATGGTCTGGGCGTTCATCATTCGCTCGTAGACATGGCCATGCGGCTCGATGGCGAAGTACTGGTTGTCCAGGCGTACCGGAATGGCGTTGGGCAACCGCGCAGCATGGTTGAGGGTGACGCCGGGCATGGCGCTGTTGACCACCACTTCGATGTCTTCCGGCGAGCCCACCTTGAACGCCCGTGGCACCAGCTCCAGCAGGCTGGCACCGGGCATGTCGGCGTGTACCGAGATATAGAAGTCGGCCTCGGCCAGGCGCGGGTCGCGCAGTTGCCCCTGCCAGTACGACGGCTTGGTCTGGGTGAGGTTGATGACGATGCACTGGTTGGGCACGACATTGTCGAGCATCACCCGGATCATCTCGTCCAGTTTGACCAGTGATGCCGCCGGGTCGTGGTGATCGTATTCGGGGATATCACTAAGCTGGGTGTCGAGGGTGAACGTCAACAGCCCGCCGGCAAGGTCGGCCAGGAACAGGTACAGGCGCTCGGGGTGCAGCCGCGGGTGGGCCAGCAGGTGGGCCAGTTGAGGGTGCGCACGGTTGACCGTGTTCAGCAACCAGAACAGTGTGACGTCGCTGGAGCCGAATTCGGCGATCTGGTCGGCGCGCTCACGGCGCCGGCCCGACAACGCCTTGCTCTTGGCCTGCAGGGCACCGAGCAGGCGCTTGCCGATGCCGGCCAGGGTCTCGTGGCTGCCCAGGTGCAGGGTGGGGTGGACGAAGTGCGGGTCCAGGTTGAAGCCGCCCATGCTGTTGCGGGTGAGTTTGGCCAACGGGCAATGGCTGTAGCCATCGAGGCTGTCGCCATCGACCAGCAGCACCACATTCAGGCGCAGGCTGGTGATTTCGTTTTCCAGTTCACCTTCGTTAAGGTCCGGCAGGGTGTCGAACTGCTTGCGAAAGCGCCGCGCCGCCTTGTGCTCCTGGCCATCTTCGACATAGTTCAGGCCGAAGGGCTCGGGCAGCTTGAGTGCGGCGTAAACCTTCAGGTCGTTGGCCTTGAGCAGGTCCTTGAGGTCGCGTGCGGCCGGCAACGGGTCGTGCTGCGGGGCGTCGTACAGGCTGCCGTCCGGAAACACCAGTTTCAGGCGCTTGAGCTGCAGCGAACCGTTGGCCAGGGCATCTTCGTCCACCTGCAGCGCCTGCACGCCCCAATGGAACGGGGTGCCGCGCAGGGTGGCCTCGGCCAGCTGGTGCTGGTGGAACTCATCCTGGTATTGGAAGTGCTGGGGCAGCAGGAACATGCCTTCCGACCACATCACCCGGCTCTGCTTACTCATTTGACGCTATCCACTAAAGAGTTGAAGGTTGAATCCATGGCGTTGCTGGCCGATTTACCGGCAGCGTCGGTGGCCTTTTCGATCACGGCGTCCTGCACTTTGTCGGTGAGGGCAGACGGCGTATCGTCGGCCTTTTGCGCAGCAGCCAACTGGTCGGCGGTGGGCGGCTTGTTCAGCACATCGACGCCACGCAGGGCGCTGATTTCGGTGTTGTCCACCAGTACCCGCAGGCCATCGGACGAGAACCAGATACCGTCCTTGCGCAGCGACTCGGCATCGAATGCGACCTTCCAGCGGGCATCCTGCTCATTGCGGAAGAACGCTGCCACGCCGACATAGCGGGCGGTCTTGGCCAGCGGCCACTGGTCGGTCTGGCCGATACCCGGCAGCAGGGTGAGCTCGCGGGCTTCGACCAGCGTGTTGCCCAGGGCTTTTTCCGGTGTGTCCCAAAGCGTCTCGGCGTCGGTGGCTGCAAAGCGCTCGAGGTCGGTCAGCTGGTACACGCGCATCACCACCGACAACGGCTTGCCCTCGGCGTCGGGGTTGAGCTGGTTACCGCCGTCGGAGGTCAGGATGACCTTCTCGCTGTCGGCCAGCATGTCGGCCGCCCAGCTGTCTTCCATGCGCTTGCCGATACGGTCGGTGACCCCGCAACCGGCCAGTGCCAGCAGCAGGGCTGCGACGGTCAGGCGCTTCAGGGCGGTGTGTGTGTGGTACATGACGGCTAAACCTCCGGGTACTCGTTCAGGCCAGGCGATAGGCGAAATCGCCATCGCTGCCCAGCTCGATCGTCAAGCGCTCGATCGGCGCGTCCTGGGCCATGCGCTCGAGAACGTGCTGGGCAAGCTCGGGCATCAGGGTGCGGGACAGGATGTTGTCGATGTTGCGTGCGCCGCTGTCGACCTCGGTGCAACGTGCCGCGATGGCCTTGACCAGGGAGTCGTCGTAGCTCAGCTCAGCCTGGTGGTTGCGGGCGAAACGTTTGGCGATACGCTCGAGCTTGAGGGCAACGATGCGCTCGAGGATCTGGTCCTGCACCGGGTAGAACGGCACGATGTTCAGGCGGCCGAGGAAGGCCGGTTTGAAGACGTGGTTCAGCTCGTCGCGCAGGCCTTCGACGATGGCCTCGGGGGTGGGCAGCGTCTGGGCATTCAGGCAGGTCTGCATGATGCGCTCGGTGCCGGTGTTGGACGTGAGGATGATCACCGTGTTGCGGAAGTTGATCTCGCGGCCTTCGCCGTCGTCCAGCACGCCTTTGTCGAACACCTGGAAGAACAGCTCGAGCACGTCGGGGTGGGCCTTCTCCACCTCGTCGAGCAGCACCACGCTGTAGGGCTTGCGGCGCACGGCCTCGGTCAGCACGCCGCCTTCGCCGTAACCGACGTAGCCGGGTGGCGAGCCTTTGAGGCTCGACACGGTGTGGGCCTCCTGGTACTCGGACATGTTGATGGTGATCAGGTTGCGCTCACCGCCGTACAGGGTGTCGGCCAACGCCAGCGCGGTTTCGGTCTTGCCGACGCCGCTGGGGCCCAGCAGCAGGAACACGCCGATCGGTTTGTTCGGGTCTTCCATGCGGGCGCGGGAAATCTTGATGCGCTTGCCGATTTCGTGCAACGCGTGGTCCTGGCCCAGCACGCGTTCACCGAGCAGCGCAGGCAGGCGCTGCACGGTGTCGATCTCGTCACGCAGCATCTTGCCCAGCGGGATACCGGTCCAGCCGCTGATCACCTGGGCGATGGCGCCGGCATCGACCAAGGCGTGGACCAAGGGCTGGTCGCCCTGCACATTGCTCAGCTCGGCGCGCAGGGCGTTGAGCTGGACGGCGTCGGTGTCCTTGGCGCTGTCCAGGGCTTTGAGTTGCTCGACCAGGCCCAGCTCCTGCTGCCACTGGGCGCTCAGGCGCTGTTCGTGCTCCTGCTCGGCCTGCAGGGCGGCCTGCAGCTCGGCCAGGCGCCGGGCATGGTCGTGGCCCTTGCCGGCTTCGTGGTCGAGCACGGCGATTTCGGCCTGCAGGTTGTCGATATGGCGGCGGCAGTCTTCCAGCGCGCCGGGTTGCGACGACTGCGCCAGGGCGATGCGTGCGCAGGCGGTATCGAGCACGCTGACCGCCTTGTCGGGCAGCTGGCGGCCGGTGATGTAGCGGTTGGACAGGCGCACGGCCTGTACCAGTGCTTCGTCCATCACCGCCACCTTGTGGTGCTCGCGCATCTTGCCGAGCAGGCCGCGCAGCATGTGGATGGCCTTGTCTTCGTCAGGCTCCTCGACCTTGACTACCTGGAAGCGACGGGCGAGGGCGGCGTCTTTTTCGAAGTACTTCTTGTATTCGGCCCAGGTGGTGGCAGCGATGGTGCGCAGCTCGCCACGGGCCAGGGCTGGCTTGAGCAGGTTGGCGGCATCGTTCTGCCCGGCCTGGCCACCAGAGCCGATCAGGGTGTGGGCTTCGTCGATGAACAGGATGATCGGGTGCAGGCTGCGCTTGACCTCTTCGATCACCGCTTTGAGGCGGTTTTCGAACTCGCCCTTGACCCCGGCACCGGCCTGCAGCAGGCCCAGGTCGAGGGTGTGCACGGCGACGTCCTTGAGTGGGGCCGGCACATCGCCCTGGGCGATGCGCAAGGCCAGGCCTTCGACCACTGCGGTCTTGCCGACGCCGGCTTCGCCGGTGAGGATCGGGTTGTTCTGGCGGCGACGGGTGAGGATGTCGACCATCTGCCGCACTTCGAACTCGCGGCCAAGCACCGGGTCGATCCGGCCGTCCCGGGCGCTTTGGGTGAGGTTGACGGTGTACTGGTCCAGGGCCGGGGTCTTGCCGCCAACCTTGCCGGTGCCTGCCACTGGCGCCGAGGGGCTGGCCAAAGGGCTGGCGAGCCGGGATTCGGCACTGCCTTCGACCAGTGCGCTGAGGTTCAGGCGCAGGTCGTCGGCGTTGATCTTCTCAAGCTCCGGTGCTGAGGCGATGACCACCCGGCGCAGTTCGACGTCGTCGAGCAATGCTTGCAACAGGTGCGCACTGCGCACCTGGCCCACACCATACTCGATCGAGGCCAGTACCCAGGCCTGCTCGATCATGCGGGTGATGTGCGGGGACAGCGCCGGGGTGCGGGTGTTGCCCTTCTTGAAGGTACCCAGGGCGGTCACCAGTTGCGCCTGCAGGCGCTCGGCGACCACGTCGTAGTGGCGCAGGATCAGCGGCAGGTCACTGTCGCTGTTGTCCAGCAACTGCAGCAGCAGGTGTTCCACCTCGACGTCGTAGTGGTGCTCCGACAGGCACAGGGCCGCCGCGCTTTCAGTGGCCGTGCGGCTGGTTTCGTTAAGCTTGGCGAACAGAGACTTCAGGTTCACAAGGCGACCCCATCGTAAGGAATGTGGAAGACGGCGCAACGCGAAGGCTCCGCGTCACGGCCAGGGCGTTTGAGCCAGCCCAGCCAGCCCAGCGCGACATTGCCGCTGCGGCCCAGTTGGGCACGGGGCACGGCCTCGCGTTTGAGCAGCGGGGCGATTTCGAAATCGAGCTCGGCGCCTACATAGAAGCGCACCAGCTCGACCAGCTTGCGGTAGTCGTCGGTGCCAGGCTGGAACCGCCGGTAATCGGCCAACGCCAAGGGGCCGAGCTCGATACGGATGCACGACTGGTAGTCCCACACGCGGTTGCCGGCCACGGCGCTGAGGCCGAGCTGGGCGTTCTTGCGGCCAAGCTGGGTGCACTGTTTGGGCTGCAGGTTCAACCAACGGCCGGCGAACTGCCTGACCTTGATCGGCAGGGCGAAATAGAAGCCGAGCATCCGCTCCAGGTTCAGCGCGTTGCGTGGCTTCTGGCTGAGCAGCCCGGCAAAGTAGCTGAACAGCTCGCGGCGCAGCACCGGTTGCTGGCGTTCGAACTTCAGCTGCTGGGCGCGCGGGCCCAGGCCGACCAGGTTGAGCAGGTAGCCATCGAAGCCCGAGGTACCGTTGCGCTCGTGCTCGATATGGAATTTGTACTTCTGCCAGGCTTCGTAGAACAGCGTGGTCATGCGGTGCGAGAAGATGTCGAGAAACGCATGGGCGGCATCGTCGCGGTACTGCACGTGGCGCTCGAGCAGCAGCTCGGTGTACGGGCGAGGCAATACGCCCGACGGGCCTACCAGGCCCATGAAAGTGACCTGGACTTCCGACAGCGGCAGGCCGGCCGTCGACACCTTGCCCTCACGCTCGAACTGCAGGTCGCTGACCTCGCTGGCCGGAAACGCCAGCGACAGCTGAGTGCGGAAACGCAGCGGGTCTTCGTGCGGCCGGGTTGCCAGGTCCATGCGCCCGGTGCGGCTGTAGTGCAGGCGAAGCAGGCGCACCAATTGAAAGAATTCGAATCGGTGCGGCTCGGCTCTGGCTTGATCGATCAGACCAGGGGCTGATCGCCAGTACGTGCTGGCCATTGGACGACTCTCTTTTCTCGTTGTTGGGTACGCAGGGTCAGTTGGGTGAAGCTGTTCATCGAGCAGTACTGGCCAAAGAAGTGGTCTAGCACCATGGCGAACAGGAACACGCCGCTACCGGTGAACTGGCTTTCGTCGAAGGTCAGGGTGATGCCCACGCCGCGCACGAAATTCGGCCGCGGGTGGCCGATGCGCGCTACCACCGGCTCGCTGCTGATTGCCTTGATGCCATTGATCTGTTTGCGGATGGCCGAGACGTTGCGGTAGTTGTAAAGCGACAGCAGCTCGAGCAGCACTTCGCGGCCCTGGCTCACCAGCGACAGGTGGTTGAGCGACAGGTGCGCGATCAGCCGCCAGATCAGGCCTTTGCCCAGCGGGACGCGCACCGTGGCGGTGGGCTTGCGCAGGCAGCGGATGTCTTTGATCACCGAGTTGGCCGGGATGTTGAAATCACCGCGCTCGCCACCGAACGGCAGCAGCAGGGGTATATCACGGTTGCTGCAGGTCAGGCTGATGCTCAGGGTATCGCTGGTGCCGTCGATCAGCTCCAGGTCGCGGTCGACCACGCGGATGCTCATCGCCGTGGCATCGCCCTGGTTGCGCCGGCGGGCAATCCAGAAGCTGTTGTGCGGGTCTTGCTCGCCACGCGGCTCGAAGAACGGCTGGCAGGTGCCGACGTGGTCGATGCCACCGAGCTTGCGTACGCGCCGCACTCGGTCGATCGATACCACTTCCGCCGCGTTGTGCAGGCGAATGTCCGGGGTGACCGGGTATTCGTGCTGGGTGTGGGTGAGCTTGATCGGCTCGGCCTGCTGGCGGAACAGGTTGATGATCGGCGTGCAGTTGAGCTTGAAATTGTTGCGCCCGATGTTCTGGGCCAGCCGCGCCAGGCGCTCGCTGAGGTCGTAATCGTTGAAATAGAAGTTGATCTCGACCTGCTCGATGGCCTTGCCCTGCAGGATGCGGGCAAAACCTGAGAGGTCGAAGAACATGAATTTGTCGGGGAACGTGAAGTACTCGTGCAGCAGGCGGTAACCGAGGAACGAGCGCTCGGAGTAATCCACCAGACCTTCGTCGCGGGCATAACCCACCGCTTTCAGGGCATCGGCGGGCAGTGCGACTTCACGGCTGCGGCCTTCGTCCTGGAAGCTGAGTGTGGCCTTGGCGAGGTTGTTGAACAGCAGCTCGTAGAGCTGGTGCATCAGCGTTGCTTCGCCGTCGAGGAAGAAGCGCAGGCGGTCAAGCTCCATCTGGCCGAACAAGGCGTCGCCGGTGGCTTGCAGGCGGATGCGCAAGCGCGCCACCAGATCGGCGCTGTGGCCGTTGAAGGCCGAGCGTTCCATCTCGGTGAATGATGCCTGCTGCACGGCAACCGGCCACAGCTCCACCGGGTAGCAGGTGCGGAACTTGCAAACCACGCCTTCAACGGCATTGGCATGCATCTCGGTGTGCCGCGCCACGCGGTAGGCTTCGGTGACCTTCTCCTGCTTGCCAAGGCTAAGCTCGGCGATCGACATCGAGGGGGTAGGGCGCAGGTAGTGCGGGTACAGCACCTCAAGGAACGACTCGACAATCTCAGGGAACTCGTCATCGAGCTTTTTGTGCACCCGCGCCGAGAGGAACGAGAACGCCTCGATCAGGCGCTCGGTATGCGGGTCCTCACAGTTGTCGCCCTCGATCAGCAGCCGCGAGGCGATTTTCGGGTACTGCGCAGCAAACTCCTGGCCGAGGAAGCGCAGGTGCGACAGTTCCTTTTCGTAGTAGGGCAGCAGTTCGTCGAGCATCAGTTGAGGTTCTGCACTTTGTATTCTTGGGTGTTGACCTGCAGCACGGCGTCAAACGACACCTGGCGGCTGATGTCCTGCAGACGCAACACGGCGTCCACGCGGAAGGTCAACATGCGATGGCCGTTCTGCTGGGCCAGCAGCTGTACGCGCACCCGGCGAAAACGCCGGTCGCCGGTACTGATCGCGCGCTCCAGCTGTTGCTGGATCAGCCGCCGGTCGTGCGGGTCGAGCACGCTGCGGCTGATGAAGTCGGGCATGCCGTATTCAAGGATGGAGCCACCGAGCTGGCTGAAACCTTCGATCTGCTCGGCGACCAGGGACTGGCGGGTATTCACCAGCACCTCCAGGTCGCGCACGATGCTGGCCTTGTATTCGGCCAGCGAGCAGGTGCGCTGCACAGCCGGCTCGGCCGACTGAAACGGACGGTCGTCCAGCAGCCGGTCGAGCAGCGAGGGCAGCAGGCGGGCCTGATTACTCATGTGTCATCCTTGAACACGCAGGCCGGTCAGCCGCGAGCGCCTTGCGGCAGCTCTGCGACCAGGCGCAGCGAAGCGGTCAGTTCGTCGAGCTGGTAGTGCGGGCGCAGGTAGGTCACGGCCTTGTACACACCTGGCTTGCCTGGCACCTCGAACACTTCGGCACGGGCTTCGCGCAGCGGGAACTTGGCCTTGGCTTCCTGGCTGGCGGTGTCGTCAAGCAGTACATAGCTGGCCAGCCACTGGTTGAGGAAACGCTCGACGTCCATGCGCGAGGCGAAGCTGCCAATCTTGTCGCGCATGATCGCCTTCATGTAGTGGGCAATGCGCGAGGTGGCGAAGATGTACTGCAGCTGCGCCGACAGGCGTGCGTTGGCATTGGCGATGTCGGTGTTGTACTGCTTCTGCTTCTGCGCCGACTGGGTGCCGAAGAACGCGGCGTAGTCGGTGCCTTTGCAGTGCACCAGCGGGATGAAGCCAAGGTCCGACAGCTCTTTTTCACGGCGGTCGGTGATGGCGATCTCAGTTGGGCATTTGAGGGCAATTTCGCCGTCATCGGTCTTGAAGGTGTGGGTTGGCAGGCCTTCTACCAGGCCGCCACCTTCGACACCGCGGATGGCCACGCACCAGCCGTAACGCGAGAAGGCATCGGTGACGCGGGTGCCCAGGGCGTAGGCGGCGTTCATCCACAGGTACTTGTTGTGGTCACGGCCGTCGACGCTTTCGACGAAGTTGAATTCTTCCACCGGGGTGGTATCAGGGCCATATGGCAGGCGGCCGAGCACGTGCGGCAGGGTCAGGCCGACATAGCGCGAGTCCTCCGAGGCGCGGAACGACTTCCACTTGGCGTATTCGACCGTGTCGAAGATTTTCGCCAGGTCACGCGGGCCGGACATGTCGGTGAACGAGTCCCAGCCAAACAGCTCGGGC
Organism: Pseudomonas sp. BNK-30; assembly: GCF_047456185.1. Taxonomy (NCBI): domain Bacteria; kingdom Pseudomonadati; phylum Pseudomonadota; class Gammaproteobacteria; order Pseudomonadales; family Pseudomonadaceae; genus Pseudomonas; species Pseudomonas sp. BNK-30. Next base: position 2,121,710 of record NZ_CP179904.1, on the reverse strand, counting down.
GATGCGGCCGAAATGAATGGCGCATGGGCCGCGGCGGCCACGTGCGAGATCTCTTCGAGCAGGTACATGTCTTCGGGGTTGCGGTTGAATTCGTAGTCACCGATCAGCATGCCGAACGGGGCGCCACCGAAGGTGCCGTACTCTTCTTCGTATACCTTCTTGAACAGCGCGCTCTGGTCGAATTCGCTGGCGGCCTTGAGGTCGCGCACCAAGTCCTTCTTCGAGGCGTTGAGCAGGTGGATCTTCAGCGTGGTGCTGGTTTCGGTCTGGTCGACCTGGTACTTCAGGCCGCGCCACGAGGCTTCCAGCTGCTGGAATTCGCGGGCGTGCATGATCTCGTTCATCTGCTCGGAGAGCATCGAGTCGATCTCGGCGATGCGCGCGTCGAGCACGGCGATCAGGTCCTTGCTCGGGGTCATCTCGCCCTCGAGCACCTGGTTGACCAGCTCTCCGATCAGGTCACGGGTGCGGTTGCGCTCGGTGTCGGAGCGGGCCACACGGCTTTGCGAAATGATGCTGTCGAGCAGCGAGGCCTGCGGGGCGAAGGTTTCCACCTCGACCAGGTCGGTGTCCTGTTGTGGCAGTGTTTGCTTGTCGGTCATCGTCTGGCTCCTGCTTACTCTTTGCCATCGGCGGCGGGTACGGCGGCTTCGCGACCGAATTCCTTGCCCAGGGTTTTCAGCTTCTCGGTGTTCTGCAGCACGTCCATCAGCAGCTCTTCGAGCTTGTCGTTGCCGCCCATCTTGTTACGCAGGTCGGCCAGCTTGTTGCGCACTTCCAAGAGCTTGCGCAGCGGCTCGACTTGCTTCACCACGTTCTGTGGCTCGAAGTCTTCCATGCTGTTGAAGTTCAGCTCCACGCCCAGCTGGGTGCCGTTTTTGGCCAGGGTGTTGTCGACGCGGTAGGTCAGGCGCGGCTTGATGCCTTTGAGCACGCCGTTGAAATTGTCGCGGTCGATGAAGACGAACTTGCGGTCCTTGAGCTTGGGCAAGGGCTCCAGCGGGTTGCCGGAAAAATCGCCCAGCACGCCAACGACAAAGGGCAGCTCCTTTTTCTCGATCGCATCACCGATGTCCACGTCGTAAGTGATGTGAACCCGCGGCGCGCGAACGCGGTCGAGTTTGTGCTGGGTACTTTCCTTCTTCGCCATCGTGTTCTCCAGTGCGAGCAATTCGCTGCGAATCATGGCGCGGCCCGGCGGGGGCCTGCGCGTTACAGTCCTTCGATCGTCAGCAGCAGGCGCTGACGGATTTCGTCGTTCATTTCCAGAATGTTGTCGCGGCCCACCAGCTCTTCGAAACTGGTGTTGCCGGCAATTTGCGTGCTGCTACGGATGACCGAATCGTCGGGAAGTTCCGAACGCACCGGCGAGCTGATGACGCAGAAGGGCAGGTCACCCATGCCCTTGAGGCGTTCGAAGCTCAAGCCAAAGCGCAGGCCTTCGAACAGGCGGCCAAGGCCAGGCGACTTGCTCAGGCAGTAGAACAGCACCAGGTAGTGCACCACGAAGCGGTACAGCTCGGCTCTGCTGCGGTTGGGGTCGTGGATGACATTGCGAAAGCGCGCCAGCTCAAAGCCCTGAAAACCCACGACCCAGCGCACGGGGCTGGTGATGCGGATGACCTGGCCGCTGGGGACCAGGGCCTTGTCGTATTCCAGGGGGAACAGTTCGGGGGTGGTGCTGATGAGGTTGAGCGGCACTTCCAGCTCGCTGACCAGCTGGAAGGGCGCGGCCGAGCCGATGCGCTCGTAGAGTTCGATAAGCGACTGGAAGTGGCCCTGGGTTTCGCGCCCGCTGCTGCGTTGCGCCCCCTGCAGGTATTCACCGAACAGCGTTTGCGGACGGATCAGCGGCGCCGCGGTGGCGAGGTAATCGGCCGCCTGCGCCTTGAGCGCATCGGAGATTGCCCGCGTTTGGCTACGCAGCTTGATCAGTGCTTCGACATCAAACGTCTGTGTCATCGGTACATCGTCCATGAGCCTTTTTAATCGTCCTGATACGCCGCTGGCGTGGACTGGAAACTCGGTACTGGCACATGAATATCGTGTTGCCAGTAATGCCGTGTAGGGCACCCTGCTGTAGGAGAAGTTCCCGCCGGGGCAGCGATTTTTTCCCTGTTTGTGACGCGGCGCAATGATGTCGTATTGATATTGGCCAGGGGTTTTGGGGGCGTAAAATCTGGGCTTGGGCCCGTGGGGAAGGGGTTTTGGGTGAGGGAAAACAGCTGAAAAAGAGATTGGAAAATATTTTTCAAAAGGTGAAGCAGGTCGCATTTCTGGTTGGGTCGGGCGGTGAAGCAAGGGCTTTACGGCGGGCCTTTCAATGATGGCAATGCGACGGAATACGCCGCATGTAGCAGGCGGTGGCGAGGTTTTTATGATCCAAGAGCCGGCATCTTTGAGCTGCGTGTTCGACAGGATGACTGGCACGGGCTGCGCCCGTGATCGCCGGCAAGCCGGCCACGGGGAGGGGGTGTAGGCTTTGGATATTTGACTCAGGCCGCTATTGGCACGCTGGTCGCAACCGCTTGTGCGTCATCAGCGCCGACGATTGTGGCACCGCTTGCCTGGCGCTTTTCCAGTATTGATGAGATTTATCCAAGGGCAGTCCACACCCCTGTGGGAGCCGGCTTGCCGGCGATCACCGGCAAAGCCGGTGCCATCCCCCCTCGATCGTGTCGTTCGGCGGCAGGTTGGGGCGTTGCTACCTACCGTCCACCTGGACGCAAATAGTCTTGTTCCCGACAACTTTGCATGGCCAATGGTCGTTGATGTAGGAATCGGGCGTAAAGCATATGCGCTCATCGTTCACCCAGAACATCTGCCATGCGGAGCCTGAAATACGGAGCTTTGGGCAAGACCAGTAGCCCTTCGCAGAGAGTGTGGCCGTGGTCGCAATGATCATGGCCGGGGCGGCGCAGCACATTATCGCGAACATCAACTGCAACGACCGGATTTCGAACGTGTGAAGCCTGGACTTTTTGGGCGGGTCGAATTTCTGACCGGTCCATGCCGCGAAGGCGCAGACAACGAGCGAGTAGGGCGTCCCCGGAATCGCCGCGAGTACGAAAAAACTCATGAGCGGCGTTTCCACAACGGGTGCATTTCTGTAGAGGCGGCCATACAGCGGCAGCAGTTCGGCCCACAGTACGTAGAACGCAAGTGCGCACACCGCTAGCATGCACAGCGCAAAGCCGATGGCCACGCAGCGAAAGAGCAGCGGGGATCTGACATGGAGTTCGGGATGAGATTTCATGATGACGTCAGCGTTCCTTGCTGTGCTTGATCGTTGATTATGCCAGCTCCTGTCTGGAGCTGTTGTCAGGGGCTGGCCAGGTCAGCAAAATGGGCCGATGGATGAGAGCAAGCCTTTGCAAGGAGCCAGCATGATCGACCTGAGAAGTCCGGACGCAGTCCTGAGCGAATACGCCCAGCGCTACATCGACCTGGTCCCCGACGTATCCCCCCAGTTACAGCAGCGCATGGAGTACATATACGATCCAGACGCGCCCATATTGCCACGCATCAAGCCAGTCTGGCTTAGCGACAGGCCTTGCACGCTTTCACGCGAACAAGCACTCGACCGCGCACAGGGCGCACTGCTGGGCCTGGCAATCGGTGATGCGGTGGGGACCACACTGGAGTTTCAGCGCCGCGGTCAGGGCCAAGTTACAGACATGGTCGGTGGTGGCCCATTCCGTCTGGCGCCCGGCCAGTGGACCGACGATACCAGCATGGCGCTGTGCCTGGCCGATACTTACGAGGCCAAGGGCAGGTTCGATTTCGCGACTTTTGCAGACGCACTGGTGCGTTGGTATCGCCAGGGCGAGAACAGCGTCAATGGGCGCTGTTTCGACATCGGCAATGTCACTCGGCGCGCGCTCGAAGGGTGGGAAACTGAAGGGCTTGCTTGGCAAGGGAATGCCGAGCCCTCGGCTGCTGGCAACGGTTCGTTGATCAGGCTTGCGCCCACTGCCATTTTTCGGCGCCACTCGCTCTCGGCGACTTGGGGAGAAAGTGTCACGCAGAGCACGGTCACGCACAGCGCGCCCGAAGTGCTGCAGTGCTGTAGCCTGTTCGGCGCGCAGTTGCATCTGGCCCTCAATGGCGCCGACAAACACGAGGCGTTGGCAGCCAAAGTGCGCCCGCTGAAGTCTCGGCCGCGGATCATCAATGCCGGCGAATACAAGCTCAAGTCACGAGAGCAGATTCGCTCTTCCGGCTATGTGGTCGACACCCTCGAAGCAGCGCTCTGGGCGGTTTGGCACACCGACAATTTCAAGGATGCGATTCTGCTCGCGGCCAACCTTGCCGACGATGCCGACAGCGTGGCCGCCACGGCGGGGCAGTTGGCGGGTGCCTTGTACGGGGTATCGGGAATGCCGCCCGAGTGGGTAGCCAAGGTGGCCTGGTCGCAGCGTATATGTCACTTGGCAAGGCACTTGTTTGAGCATTCGCCGGCAACTGACGAACTCGATGAGTTGGTGTATGACGACAACTAATGTTCAAGCCTTCCTATGGTGAACGGCTGGCGGCACGGGATCTCGCGTCACCACGTTGAGGTACGAATCACTACCAGGTTTGCTGCTTTGGACAAGGGGGCTTCGGGGTGTTGCTCAACACCCGGATAGGAGTGTCATTTGCAACCCCGCTGTTGATGATCAGGCAAAATACTTTAGAAATAGTCTTATGTTTACCACGGATAGATTTTTTGCAAAAATTTGGTCGGTCTGGATGCTGACCGTGATAGTCGCCGTGCTTATGATCGGTGTGACTCCAAATTTTTCGCTATACCGGCCGTCGGTGTGATGATAGCGATGACATTGTGGTGCATAAACTGTGCTTATCGCAGTGAACACTAGCGGCCACGTATTCCACCCGCCAGGAGTGCGTCCGAGTTGGTGGGAACTTTTGTTTGAAACCCCCATGAATTGCAGCATGCTACTTTTGCCAGGCCGGTAATATGCCAATCCGTACGCCACCAACGCCAGCGCGGTGGTAGCCAAGCCAAGAGCAAGTGCGGGCCCTGCATCCAGGCAATCGTGCCCGAGGGGCCTCAGGCTTTCGCTACTCGTCCATGTTAATGCAAAGTTTTTTGCCGTCTATATTTTTGCAGCGCCATCGATTTTCGGTATAGCTGTCCGGTTTAAAACAAAAGCCGGGATGGTTTACCCAGTACGTCTGCCATGCCGATCCCGATTTTCTGAGTTGCGGGCAGGTTGTATAGTCTAATGCGTTGAGTGCAATTGTCGTGCTGATAGCAGTGAGTGGTGCAAGGCCTATGAGTGAATAGACTGAGGCCTTCATCAGGCCTGTCTGAAGTTTCGCAAGCGCGGATTTTTCCGGTGGATCAAATCGTTTGCCTGTCCATATGGCGAATGCGCTGGCTACTGTACAGGCAAGCATAACGGGTGGTGCCATGATGAGGCCGAAAGCCATGTATGGGACCTCGATGGCCGAGGCGCGACGCCACATTTGTCCATATATTGGCAGGGCATGTGCAATCAACCAGTACGTAGCGAATACCCCTACTGTCGCACAGAGCAAAAGTGTCAAGGCAGCGAGCAGTCTGAATTTAAGAGAGGCAAATGCCGGGCTGTTAGAATTCATTTCCAATGCTCAGAGCTTGGGAAGGATCATGGTCAGATCAGCGAGAGTCAGCGCTTGGCCATTGCGCCTGAAGCTAGGCGAGTGGGTCGACTATACGAGTACGGCGCTTTGCTTGGCAGCGACCTGCGATGACGAGTACAGGCCCGATTATGCGGTGCGCGAACTGTTCTTGCACAGAGCATTATTGATGCTCGGGCCGCCAACATGAATTTCCCTCGGCTTCCTGCAGGACCTTAAATAGGCGGGTACTTTCCATGGATTATATCTTGAGATACGCCCTCCGGAGCTTCGTAGCCCATCTCAAGAATTAGTTACCGACCCTCAAACTGTACGCATACATTTTTATCCCCGATACGCTTACATGGTTGGTTGTCGTCAGTGTAGGAGTCAGGTTTGAAGCAGTACCGCGCATCGTTCACCCAATACACTTTCCACGCCGACCCGGAGATCAGCAACTTTTGACATGGCGTGTATCCCTTCGCCCATAAACCTAGTGTTACAAGTATCGCCAGTGCCGGCGCTATACAAATCATTGACCATAGTGTCAATTTATAAGATTGATACTGGAATCGGTAAAGGCGAGAGTTGATGGGTGGGTCAAATTTTTTGGCGCGCCAGCATGCGTAAGCGGAGGTTATGATAAGTATTGGGCTAACAGTGCACATGGCAATGAGCATAAACCCCAAATAAGGCGTGACTACAATGGGTGTATCTGTAAATAGACTGCCGAATAACGGCAGTATGTCGCTTGCAAGCCAGCGGGCCGAAAGGAAGCCTAAAGCGGCAGTCAATAGGCAGGTAATAAAAGCCACGAGGCGGAAAATATAGGGTGAGCGCTCGTGAAATTCATAGGGGCGATGTGTGGTCATTGTTAGAACTTTGGTAGATTGAAAGTCGGGAGGGAGGGCATGGACGGTAGCTCAGGCAAAGACGGCCACCCCGGTAAATTGAGGTCTCCAGGTTGCAATTTTCGAAGTGCCCAGCGCTTGGCCTCGCTATAGAGGTTCTCCGCAATCTCACCAACAATGTTGGTGACGGTTTCCTCTGCGTATTTTTGCATGTCCTCAACGCTGATGCGGCTGGCCTGCTGCTGTAAATATTGAATATTATCCACGGCGTAGCGGAGGCCGGCTTTAACAGAATTTTTTATCCCGTATTCGGTGTCGAGTACGTTAAGCCCCCAGCCCACTGCGAACACCACAGCCGCACCCGCGATCACCGGTGCGGCGGCGAAAGTGGCCATTGTGCCAAGGGCCAGTCCAACGGCATATCCCACTGCTGTTGCGATCCCTGCTTTGACCAACTCCACCCCGATACCACCAAACAAGTCACTCATCACGTGCTCGTCGCCAAACACCCACTCCGCCACTTCGATACCGACGGCAACATAGCAGGAGAGCCTGAGCGCCTTGAGGGAGGAACCGCGAACACCGTATTTGCCGATGCCCATGCTGATCAGTTTCGCGTTCTGAATACCATAGCGCGGCGCATTGAGCGTTTTGCGCAATCCAGGGTAACCCGTGATGATCACGTACTGCTTACCCTTGTACACGGTGTGGCGCACCTTGGTGAGTAAGCCACCCATATCTCTAACGAAAGAAGCCGCATTGCGTGCATCCCAGGCGGCCATGGCTGCGGGAACGCCCCATGTGGTATTGACAAACGTGTGAGGCAGCCCGTTGTAGGCTGACTTGACGCTTTGCCCGATGCCGCTCAGCAGGTCGCCCTGTGTGCGAGTGCATACCTGCGGAGGCTGTGTCACGGCGTGTGCTTGTTGTGTGGAGCGGGCCTGAGCCTGGAAAGCTTCTATCGGCATCATCACCACTTCCATGTGGTTAGAATCCATCTCCCGGTCAAGTTGGCTGAGTTGGCTTTCACTCACGCTCATCGCGGTTCTCCCTGAAAAATTCGCTATGTGCTGCCTCATGGCTAAGCGCAGGGAGCCTACACCCCAGACGTGAGCGAGAGCAAACTGATGGTCATGATCTCATGTGGTTTCAGCTTTGGCGAAAGGGAGGTGGCTTAATGGCATCATTTGACAGCACCAGCGAACCACGTTTTCATTGGTAGATTTCCAGCTTGATGCAGGATGCATTGAAATGATTACGGACGCCCTCGAGTCGATGCTCACGCAGAATAAACGCCTGTTCACTTTCGACTCACCTTTGCCTCCCGAACAAGAGCTTCAACTGCTTAGCTTCAGCGGCCGCGAGGCGATTTCGGAACTGTTCAGCTTCCAGGCAGAACTCATCTCCCAAGATGCTCGGATCGAGCTCAAGAAACTCATTGGCAAGAAGGTAACTGTAGGCATCGCGCTTGCCGATGGGAGCACCAGATACCTCAGTGCGCATGTTTCTGACTTCGTGCATACCGGTGCCGATGGGGGCGTTGCTAACTACAGCGCAGAGCTCGTGCCGTGGATCTGGATTCTCAGCCGTCGCCGTGATTCGCGCATCTTCCAAGACAAGACCACCGAGCAGATCGTCAAGGAAGTCTTCGATTACTACCTGACCTTGGCCGACCACGAATTCCGCCTGAGCCAACCGCTCAAACCGATCAGCTACTGTACGCAGTATCAGGAATCTGACCTGAATTTCGTGCTGCGTATGCTTGAGCAGGAAGGGCTGTTCTTCACCTTCGAGCATTCTAAGGAAGGTCATCGCATGATTATCAGCGATGACAGCAGCATTCTTCCGCAGCTGGAGCGTCAGCCGCTGATCCGTTACCACAGTGCTTCGGTTACCGAAACTGCAGATTCGATCACCGCCTGGTCTTCGGCGCGGCGGATGCAGCCAACGCGCTTGGCTCTAAAGTCGTTCGACTACAAGCAGCCTGCCAACCCGCATTTGGTACAGCTCAATTCCGTCAACCAGCAGGGCGAGGTCGGCCAGTACGAAGTCTTCGAATACGAAGGCCTTTACGGTTACGCCGATTCAGACGAGGGCCTGCGCAAGGCTCGGCGTCGGCTGGAGGCAATAGAGGTGGACGGCAAGACATTCCATGGCAAGAGCAATTGCCGCGCCATGGAGCCGGGTCGTTACTTCGAGCTTAGCCAGCATTACGATCACGACAACGACACTCCGGACGATCGCCAGTTTCTTCTGCTGTCCGTCACTCACTGGGGGCGTAACAATTACGCCAATGACGGTGAAGCAGGGTATGGGAACAGCTTTACCTGTATCCGTCGCAAAATTCCGTTCCGCCCCTCATTGAGCACGCCTAGGGCAGGCATCTCCGGGCCCCAAACAGCCATTGTCGTCGGCCCGCCCGGCGAAGAGATCTATACCGACGAACTGGGGCGTGTGAAGCTGCAGTTCCACTGGGACCGCAACGGCGAGTTCAACGACCAGAGTTCCTGCTGGGTACGCGTCGCCCAGTCCGGTGCCAGCGGCGGCTTCGGCAGCATTTTGATCCCCCGCGTCGGCGACGAAGTGGTGGTGGTGTTCCTCGACGGCAATCCCGACCGCCCGCTGATCATGGGTAGCCTGTACAACAGCAGCAACACCCCGCCCTGGTCGTTGCCGGCGAACAAGACCCAGAGTGGCTTCCTGACCCGCTCGATGAAAGGCGACGGCGGTACCGCGAACTTCTTCCGCTTCGAAGACAAGGCCGGCGCCGAGCAGATCATCATGCACGCCGAGCGCAACATGGACACCGAGATCGAACTGGATGAGACCCATGATGTGGGGAACAACCGGACGATCACGGTGGGCGGCGCGCACACTGAGACCATCAAGGACAACACGGTGGTCAACGTCAAGGAAGGGTCATACACCCTGCAGGTAGATAACCAGTTCATTCAGGTGGGCGCCAAGCAGCACATCATCCTCCAGGTAGGGGAAAGCAGCATCAAGTTGACGCCGGAAGGCATAGAAATCAAAGGCAAGGTCATTACCACGACCAGTACCGATACCACGCAGATCACCGGCGCGGCAGTGCGGATCAACGACTGAGGGCAGGCCGATGTACAAACCCTCCATCTACGACCGCATTTCTGCCAAGCGTGAAGCGCAGCAAGAGGCCGCGCGCCTCGCCGAGCTGGCCGAGCTTGCGGCCAACCCTGAGCCAGTGCCAGAGCCCGAACCGGTGCCTGTCGCCTTGCAGGACGTTACCAGCAGCTTCACCTTCGGTGGCTTCAATCTGGCGTTCCCGACGGCTTATCGATTCCGTGATATCCAGACCACCCTCGAGCATGAAGGTGAACCGGTCACGCTCAACATTCGCCGCCGTGATGTGCGCGCCAGGCAAACCTTGGAGCAACTGTTCGACGCCGCGATCCAGGCCTTGCGCGAAATGAACCCGCAGTTGCGGGTGATTCGCCAGCAAGATTGCCGCGTCGCGGGTAACCCGGCCAAGGCCGTGGACTTTCATTTCAACGCTGGGCACGAAACCCGGCACGGTCGCCTGGTGGGGGCGCTGGTACCTGTTACCGGCAGCGACAATCTGCAATGGCTGGACATTTCTTGCGTGATCGACCCGACCAAGCCTGGCCTGAGCCTGTGGCTCGCCGACTTTGACCGCATGCTCGATGGCCTGGCACTGCGCTGACCCATCCCCAATTTTGCTATCAGGAATTTTTATCGCATGGACTATGAGTTGCAAGAAGGCGGGATCTCGCTGCCGGACGGGTTTGATGACCGCACTGTAAACATGTTCGTTCTCGGTGCCAGTGTGCCAGCGCCCTTGAGCATCACCATTTCGCGCGACACGCTGTTGCCCGACGAAGCACTGCAGGCTTACGTCGATCGACAGATCAAGATGCTCACGTCCAAGCTGCGCGGATACACGCGCATGGGCAACAAAGCCGTTGCGCTGTCGACCACCGCACCTATCCCAGGCATCCAGATCGACGCTTACTACATGAACCAGGGCCGCCCGCTGTATCAGCGCCAGGCAGCCTTCCTGATCAGCCCCGGGCGTGCGCTGATCTTCTCGACCACCGCACAGGCAGATTTCAGCCCTCAGCAGAACGAGGACTGGGCAAACCTGCTGGCCAGCTTCACCCCGCGCAACCCCGTCGTGACCAGCGCCGAGCCCGGCGAGCAGGAGTAACCCCTCATGTTCGAAGCGGCCAGGTTCGGCGACGATATTTCGCACACTAGCGCTCTGGGGGGCTTCCTGATCGGGGCTGCCCTGGGCATCGCGCTGGTGGCCACGGTGGCCATCGCCACCTTCACCTGCGGGTTCGGCGTGGCCTTGCTCGCCGGCATGGCGGCCGGTATCGGAGGCAGCTTGCTGACCGCGGCCGGGGAGGCGATAGGCAGTATGTTCTCATCCCCCTCAGGGACGATAACCACTGCCTCACCCAACGTCTTCATCAACAGCCGCAAGGCCGCGCGGGTCGAGAAAAGCATCGGTGCCTGTGACAAGCACCCAGGGCCCGTACAGATCGCCGAAGGCTCGACCAACGTCTTCATCAACAGCGTGGCGGCGGCCCGCAAGGGCGACAAGTTGACCTGCGGGGCGACCATCTCCGGCGGCTCGGACAACGTCATCATCGGCGGGGGTACATTCCGCTATCTGCCGGTGGACGACGAAATCCCCAAATGGCTGCGCACGACCGTAGACGTGCTGATGGCCGTTGCCGGTGCCGCCGGCGGTATCGCCCAGCTGATCAAGGCCGGCACCCAGGCCGGCATGAAAGCCGTCATGCCCTGCGCCCTGAAGTTCACCGCAGGCTTTGTAGCCGGCGAAGTCGCCAGCCGCTACGTAGTTGAACCGGTAGCGCAGCGGGCCATGGGCGCCCTGACCGGTAACCCGGTAGACCTGACCACCGGCCGCAAACTCATCCCCGACGAAATCGACTTCAGCCTGCCCGGCCTGATGCCCATCGAGTGGTCGCGCTTCTACGCCAGCGACCTGACGGTCGACAGCGTGCTCGGCCGCGGCTGGGTACTGCCGTGGGAACAAAGCCTGCGCCGCAAGGGCAGCTTCATCTACCTCACCGACAACCAGGGCCGCGAAGTCCCGTTCGTCTCGCTGCAGCCGGGCGAACGCATCTACAACCCGCACGAGCAGGTGTACCTGGTGTGCACCGAGGGCGGCCACTACATTCTGCAGACACTGGACAACCTGTTCTTCTACTTCGGCGAAGTGCCAGACACCGACACCGACGTGCCGCTGCAGCGCATCGAAAACGCCCTCGGCCACTTCCTGCACTTCACCCGCACCGCCGAAGGCACGCTGACCGACATCAGCGCCACCGGTGGCACCCGCGTGCACCTGCATTACGACAACCCGCTGGGCCGGCTGACCGACATCAAGCGGGTGGTGAACAACGAAGCGGTCGAAACCCTGGCTCAATACCGCTACGACGAACACGGACAGCTCAGCACGGTGATCAACCGCAACGGCGACACCGTGCGCAGCTTCAGCTACGCCGACGGCGTAATGGCAAGCCACAGCAATGCCCTGGGCCTGACCTGCCATTACCGTTGGGAAACCCTCGACGGCCAGCCCCGCGTGGTCGAGCACTGGACCAGCGACGGCGAACACTTCCATTTCCGCTACGACTTCGCCCAGCGCATCAGCTGGGCCACGGACGTACTCGGCCGCGAGCTGGAGGTGCAGTACAACGCCGACCACCGCGTGTTCGCCAGCCGCGACTACGGCGGTGAGCGTTACGCCATCGCGCTGGACGACTACGGCAACATGGTCGGCCTGACCCTGCCGGACGGCAACCAGCTGCACTTCAAGTACGACGAATACGCCCGCCTGCTCGAAGAGACCGACCCGCTGGGCCGCACCATCGCCTACGAATACCACCACCTGACCACCCTGGTAACCAAGGTCACCTACCCGGACGGCAGCACCTGGCAGGCGCGCTACGACGACAAGGGTAACCTGCTCGCCGAAACCGATGCGCTGGGCCAGATGACCGAGTACCTCAACGGCGAAGATGGTTTGCCGCATACCATCATCGATGCGACGTACAAGTCCAAGTACCTGTGGTGGAACACCCTTGCCCAGGTCGAGCGGTATCAGGACTGTTCGGGTAAAAACACCTATTACCGCTACGACGACCGCCAGCACCTGGTGGCCGTGACGGATGCGCTGCACCAAACCACCACGCTGGAACGCAAACCGGACGGGGAGGTGGTCAAGGTCAGCCATCCGGATGGCACCTCAGAGACCTTTACCTACAACCCGTACGGCCAGGTGCTGACCCACACCGACGGTAAAGGCCAGACCACGCGCCTGCTGCGCACGGCACGCGGACTGCCGAGCAGCCGGCAGGATGCCAAAGGGCAGCGGATTCGCTACGAGTACGACAAGGCGATACGCCTTACCGCGCTGGTTAACGAGAACAACGCGACGTACAGCTTTGCTTACGATGCGTCGGACCGGCTGGTGGAAGAAGTGCGGGTGGACAACCTGACGCGGCGCTTCACCTACAACGACGGCGGCCATCTGACCCGGCTGGCCGAAATTGGCTACGGTGAGAACGGTGAACAGCCACAACGTGAAACGCTGTTCGAGCGCGACCCCATTGGCCGGCTGATGGCCAAGCTCAACCGTGATGCCCGTCAGGATTATGTATACGACGAAGTCGACCGGTTGCTGAGCATTGAGCGACACCCAACCAGCATCGGCAAGCAACTGGGAGTGAGCGAAGAAAAGCTGGAGTACAGCTATGACCTGCTGGGCCGACTGACTCAGGAAATCACACCGCAAGGCGTACTCGGCTACGAATACGACCCACTGAGCAACCTGACCACGCTGACCTTGCCGGACGGGCGCAAGGTCAACCACCTGTACTACGGCAGCGGGCACCTGCACCAGCTGAACCTGGACGGCCAGGTCATCAGCGACATGGAGCGCGATGACCTGCACCGCGAGGTGTATCGCACGCAGGGCAAGCTCACCAGTTGCTTTGGCTACGACGCCATGGGGCGCAAGGCTTGGCAGTTTGCGTCTACCCTGCCTGCAGAAAAGCTGTCGCAAGTGCAGAACTCGGGCATCAACACCTCGCTGCTGGTGGAGCACGCCTACAACCCGATTCACCGTCGCTACCAGTACGATCCGGCGGGCGAATTGGTACGCACGCTGGACAAGCTGCGCGGCGAGATCAAGTACGAGTACGAAGCCAACGGCCAGTTGCACAGCCGCGATACCGGCTCGCTTATAGGTAGCGAAGAGTTCCGCTACGACCCGGCCGCCAACCGCCTGGACTTCAATGCGCGGCAGCTGGAGAAGGTCAAGGACAACCGCATCAAGCGCTGGCGGGATCAGGAGTACCGCTACGACCCGTGGGGCAACCTGATTGAGAAGCGCTCGGGGCATAGCAAGCTTCAGAGTTTTGCCTATGACTGCGAGAACCGGCTGGTGCGTGCTGAGACAGTGGTCAACGGCAAGCTGGAAAGTACGGGTGCTTATCGCTATGACAGCCTGGGGCGGCGGATTGCCAAGCAATCTGAATTTAACGGTGTGATAGAGCAAAAGCGCTTTGTCTGGCAGGCTTTCAAGATGCTGCAGGAGGTGGCGCCGGGGCGTACTACGCTCTACTTGTATGAGCCAGCAGGATACATTCCTTTAGCACGCATTGATACCGTTGAAGGTGAAATGCAGCAGATTTATTACTTTCATAACGACCAAATGGGAACACCGTTAGAACTGACGAATAGCGATGGCGAAGTTGTCTGGCAGGTGCGCTATAGGTCTTGGGGGGTAGTTGACGAATTTTCTGTTAGAAAAGTTGAGCAAAACTTGCGCTTCCAAGGTCAGTATTTTGATGAGGAAGCAGTGCTTCATTATAATCTTTACAGGTATTACGATCCTGAAATAGGTCGCTTTATTACACAGGATCCAATAGGGGTCTTGGGTGGGGAAAATCTGTATACATATGCTCCTAATCCAGTTTCTTGGGTAGACCCTGCAGGATTATCACCTAGCAAGCTTCTTGCTGCAGCCATGGCAAAGGCTGGAAATACAGTTCCCTCGGGATATGCCGCTCACCATTTAATTCCTACTAATGTTGTAAATAAGTCCAATCTTATTCAAGAGGCAATGAAGCGAGGTATATATAATCCGAATGGCGCTAGCAATGGATCACCACTCCCTACCACATCTGCGGAATCCCTAGCCTCAGGTAAACCACTGCATAGTGGTGGTCATTTGGGTTCTTACTATGACGCAGCAAGGAACCGTTTATTGATAGCGGAGCAGAAGATTGGCAATGTGGCAACTGCATCTGATAAGACCCTTCTTAAAAAGATCGGCGCTGTCGAACGCAGTATGAGGATGAGTCTTGGTTCAGACACCTTGCGCTTACAAAATACGGACCCTAGGCCGAAAGGCACTAGGTCGACATGTTAGGAGGGAAATTATGAATTATTTTACAATGTTGCATGAAGTAGTTGAAGGGGGGTATACGGATGGCGAGGTTTCATTCTCACCGGAGCTCAATGATTACTATCAAGTAGGAAAATGCATTTCGTTAGAAGGTCTATCAATTACTGTAGTGCTGGATAAAAAGATTCGCAGCCTGAAATCTGATTTTTTCTTAACTGCATGCGGTGCATTTTTTGGGTCGAGGGAATTAAGAGTTGTATTTGAAGAGTTAGGTTCTAACGCTGAATTTGTAAAGGCTGAGGTGAAATATTTTGACGGCAGGCCTGTAGAAAAAGATTACTTTTTAATACATTTGAATCATAAGATCAAATGCTTCGACTATGAACGTTCAGATTACTCTGGTAAAGCTATGATTTTAAAAAAATTTAAGTCGGGTGAGTTGGATGCTGAGTACATGGCCCGAGGTGTAACAAAGCTGTGTGTTGATGAATCAAAAGCAGATGGTTCTCATTTCTTATTTTTGGGTGGCGTCATTTGGATTGATCCGATCGTGTCGGAGGTTTTTGTCAGTAAGGTCGAAAGCAAGAAGCTCGCTATAAGGTTTGTTGCTCTCGGTTGAGTAATTGGCTTGGCGGGTATTTTTACACGTTGATATGCTAAGTATGGGGGTCGATCAAGTTTATTTGTAAGGGATGCTCAAGGTCGCCAACCACAAAATGATCTTTAAAATAGCTGGTTTGGAAGTGGATGCCAACTTTGTCTCATTACGCTTCCAACTTTATATATGCTGCTAGATTTGTATGGCTGGCCGTGATGTTGCATGAGGTTAATTAGTTTTTTTGCATGTTTTTGACAGGGCTGCCCTGTCGCTGGCGGAGGCGCCAGCCGCTACGTGGTCGAACCAGTAGCCCGGTAAACCAGACCACGGGCCGCAAACTCATCCCCGACGAAATCGACTTCAGCCTGCCCGGCCTGATGCCCATCGAGTGGTCGCGCTTTTACGCCAGCGACCTGACAGTCGACAGCGTGCTCGGCCGCGGCTGGGTACTGCCGTGGGAACAAAGCCTGCGCCGCAGGGGCAGCTTCATCTACCTCACCGACAACCAAGGCCGCGAAGTCCCGTTCGTCTCGCTGCAGCCGGGCGAACGCATCTACAACCCGCACGAGCAGGTGTACCTGGTGTGCACCGAGGGCGGCCACTACATTCTGCAGACGCTGGACAACCTGTTCTTCTACTTCGGTGAAGTGCCAGACACCGACACCGACGTGCCGCTGCAACGCATCGAAAACGCCCTCGGCCACTTCCTGCACTTCACTCGCACCGCCGAAGGCACGCTGACCGACATCAGCGCCACCGGCGGCACCCGCGTGCACCTGCACTACGACCACCCGCTGGGCCGGCTGACCGACATCAAACGGGTGGTGAACAACGGAGTGCGATCCATGAACCCCTCCTATCACATGATGGGGCAGCAGGTTACCGTGGCATCTCTGGCGAGCAGTTCCACGGCAGAAGAGCTTCGTAGTCGGCCACCGACGATGCATACGGCAGGTGCTCAAGTACGTGGCGCAGCCACGTATAGGGCTCCTGGCCGTTGACCTTGGCGGTCTCAACCAAGCTGTAGATCTTTGCGCTGGCACTGGCGCCGTTCACGGTGTCGCTGAACAGCCAAGCCTTGCGCCCGATGACAAATGGCTTGATCGCACGCTCCGCAAGGTTGTTGTCGATCGGCAAATGGCCGGCCTCGACATAGCGTTCCAACCGACTCCAGTTGTTAGCCAGATAGTGCACGGCCTTGCCCAGCACACTTTGCGGTGTGACCTGGGAGTACGTCTTGTCCAGCCAGCTTTTCAATTGGCCGAGGATCGGCAGGCTTCGTTCCTGGCGACCGATGAACCGCTGCTCATCGCTGACATCCTTGAGTTCACGCTCGATGCCATACAGCTTGTTGATCATCGCCAGCGCCACATCGGCACGTCCCGTCTTGCCTTTGGGCTGCATCTTTTGCGCCTCGACAAACTTGCGGCGTGCATGAACCATGCACGCCAACCGTTCGACACCGGGCTGTAATGCCAACGCGTTGTAACCGGCGTAATCATCGGTCATGACATAACCGCGATAGCCCTCCAGCAGGCGCAACGGTATCTCCTGCGCACGGCTGGTGGTGTAGTCGAACAACACGACTTGTCGATCAGGTGGCCCGCTGGCCTGCACCCACATCCAGGACTGGCTGGTCGGGTCGCGATCCGGTTCCTTGAGCACCTGCACCCGCGTTTCATCGCAGTGAATCACCGGGCTTTCCAACAACCGCTCACGCATCAGATTCAGCAGCGGCTGGAAGTGTTCGCTGCACTGGATTACCCAGCGGGCCAAGGTTTGCCGGGGGATTTCGATGCCATGCCGGGACAGTACGCTTTCAAAACGGTGTAGCGGCAGACCATCGACATACTTGGTGGTCAGCAGCATGGCCAGCACGCTGGGGCTGGCCATGCTCTTTTCGATCAACTGGGCTGGCTTGTCAGCGGTAACCGGCGCGGTTTCGCAGCCCCGGCACCCGTAAACCTTGCGCACGTGTTTGAGTACGCGGATCTGCATCGGCACGATGTCGAGCTGCTCGCTGGTTTCCTCGCCAATGACATGCTTGCGGCAACCACAGGCGCAGGTCAGTTCGTGCTCGGGCAGGTCGTGGATGACTTCGACCCGAGGCAGATCGGCCGACAGTGGTTTGCGTTTGCCGCGACGTTTGGCAGGCGCAACGACTTCTTCGTCGGCATCGTCAACCACCGCCAGTAGCGGGTCGCTTTCGGGTTCGTTGAACATCGCCAGTTGCGGCGTGTTGGGATCGACAGTTTGCTCAGACTTACGGCCAAAGAAACGGTCACGCCATAACTTGATCTGCTCTTTCAGGTCGTCGATGTGTGTCGTATAAGCCTCCTTGACCTCCTGCTCGCGCACACGGGCAGCCGATTGCTCACACGCACGAGCAGCGTAACTCTCAAGCAGCATTTGCTTGAGCAGAACAGGGTCATCCGGGAGGTTGTCGGGCACTGAAATCATGGCCCGGATTATACCGGGTCAGGCGACGAAACGGGGCGTCAGAACCTGATGCGGACGGTTGCGCCAGAGGTCGAAACCGTCGAGTAGCCAGTTCAGTTCTTGGACGGTCAGGACAATCGCTTCGTCGCTGGCGTCGGGGGAGGTTTTGAAACGTTCGGCTTCGAGGCGTTTGAGCCAAAGACAGAAGCCGTTGCGCTCCCAATACAACACCTTGATGCGATTGCGAGCTTTATTGAGGAAAACGAACAGTACGGGGTCGAACACGGCGACCTTGATATCCAACTCGACCAGCGCGGTGAGGCCGTCGATGGACTTTCGGAAGTCTACGGGCTTGGGATAGAGGTAAACCTTTTCGACTTTGCTGTCGGGTCGCATCATGGCGGGCGGGCTCCAGAAAGAAATCGGGAGCGCAGCATCGGGCATCAGGTAGTCGCTTGGAATGTGGGCTTCATGGAGCGGATACGAACAACGAAGCGGTCGAAACCCTGGCTCAATACCGCTACGACGAACACGGCCAGCTCAGCACGGTGATCAACCGCAACGGCGACACCGTGCGCAGCTTCAGCTACGCCGACGGCGTAATGGCAAGCCACAGTAATGCCCTGGGCCTGACCTGCCATTACCGCTGGGAAACCCTCGACGGCCAGCCCCGCGTGGTCGAGCACTGGACCAGCGACGGCGAACACTTCCATTTCCGCTACGACTTCGCCCTGCGCATCAGCTGGGCCACGGACGTACTCGGCCGCGAGCTGGAGGTGCAGTACAACGCCGACCACCGCGTGTTCGCCAGCCGCGACTACGGCGGCGAGCGCTACGCCATCGCGCTGGACGACTACGGCAACATGGTCGGCCTGACCCTGCCGGACGGCAACCAGTTGCACTTCAAGTACGACGAATACGCCCGCCTGCTTGAAGAGACCGACCCGCTGGGCCGCACCATCGCCTACGAATACCATCACCTGACCACCCTGGTAACCAAGGTCACTTACCCGGACGGCAGCACCTGGCAGGCGCGCTACGACGACAAGGGCAACCTGCTCGCCGAAACCGATGCCCTTGGCCACCTGACCGAATACCTCAATGGCGAAGATGGTTTGCCGCATACCATCATCGATGCGACGTACAAGTCCAAGTACCTGTGGTGGAACACCCTTGCCCAGGTCGAGCGGTATCAGGACTGTTCGGGTAAAAACACCTATTACCGCTACGACGACCGCCAGCACCTGGTGGCCGTGACGGATGCGCTGCACCAAACCACCATGCTGGAGCGCAAACCGGACGGAGAGGTGATCAAGGTCACCCATCCGGACGGCACCTCAGAGACCTTTACCTACAACCCGTACGGCCAGGTGCTGACCCACACCGATGGCAAAGGCCAGACCACGCGCCTGCTGCGCACGGCACGCGGACTGCCGAGCAGCCGCCAGGATGCCAAAGGGCAGCGGATTCGCTACGAGTACGACAAGGCCATACGCCTTACCGCGCTGGTTAACGAGAACAACGCGACGTACAGCTTTGCTTACGATGCGTCGGACCGGCTGGTGGAAGAAGTGCGGGTGGACAACCTGACGCGGCGCTTCACCTACAACGACGGCGGCCATCTGACCAGGCTGGACGAAATTGGCTACGGTGAGAACGGTGAACAGCCACAACGCGAAACGCTGTTCGAGCGCGACCCCATTGGCCGGCTGATTGCCAAGCTCAACCGTGATGCGCGACAAGACTATGCCTATGACGATGTTGACCGGTTGCTGAGCATTCAGCGGCAACCCAGCGGTATCGGCAAACAACTCGGCATCACCGAAGAAAAACTCGAATACGCCTATGACCTGCTGGGGCGACTGACCCAGGAAATCACCCCACAAGGCGTACTCGGCTACGAATACGACCCACTGAGCAACCTGACCACGCTGACCTTGCCAGACGGGCGCAAGGTCAACCACCTGTACTACGGCAGCGGGCACCTGCACCAGCTGAACCTGGACGGCCAGGTCATCAGCGACATGGAACGCGATGATCTGCATCGCGAGGTGTATCGCACGCAGGGCAAGCTCACCAGTTGCTTTGGCTACGACGCCATGGGGCGCAAGGCGTGGCAGTTTGCTTCGACGCTGCCTGCAGAGAAGCTGTCGCAAGTGCAGAACCCCGGCATCAACACCTCACTGCTGGTGGAGCACGCTTACAACCCGATTCACCGTCGCTACCAGTACGACCCGGCGGGCGAATTGGTACGCACGCTGGACAAGCTGCGCGGCGAGATCAAGTACGAATACGAAGCCAACGGCCAGTTGCACAGCCGGGATACCGGGTCACTGGTTGGCAGCGAAGAGTTCCGCTACGACCCGGCCGCCAATCGCCTGGACTTCAATGCGCGGCAGTTGGAGAAGGTCAAGGACAACCGTATCAAGCGTTGGCGTGATCAGGAGTACCGCTACGACCCGTGGGGCAACCTGATCGAGAAGCGCTCGGGACATAGCAAGCTTCAGAGTTTTGCCTATGACTGTGAGAACCTCTGGCAAGGGCTAAGGATGTTGCGTGAGGAGACGCCGGGGCAGAGCATTCTGTATCTCTATGAGCCAGGTAGCTATGCACCGTTAGCGCGGGTTGACCAGGCGGAAGGGGAAGAGCAGAAGATCTATTACTTCCATACCGATCAGATTGGTACGCCGCTGGAGCTGACTGATAGTCAGGGCGGGATTGTTTGGCAGGCGACGTATCGTTCTTGGGGCGCGATCGAGCAGGTGACGATTAATGAGGTGGAGCAGAATCTGCGCTTCCAGGGCCAGTACTTTGATAGCGAAAATGGTCAAAATTACAACACTTTCCGATATTACGATCCGGAAGTAGGTAGATTTACCACTCAAGATCCCATTGGAATTGATGGTGGATCCAATCTTTACTTCTATGCTCCCAACGCTGTAGCGTGGGTCGATCCATTAGGGTGGGTAGCGGAAACTGCACCTGGTTATTTTGTTTACGCTTTGTATGATAAAGGCGTTAAAGATCCCTACTATATTGGGATTACTGATAACGTAACGAGACGCCGTGGTGAACATGCTGTCAGCGGCAGATTGAATGGCGGAAAGATGAAGGTTCTTGATCGTAATGTAACCTACGGGCAGGCGCGTGGCTATGAGCAAGCCTATATTGAGCATCATGGAACTAAAACTGGTGTTGTAGGTGAGGCAATATCGGATAGCAATAGAGGCAACAAAATCAACTCTTATGATCATCAAAGCAAAACAAGATCAGCGAGTCGACAGCAATATTTCGAAAATAGCTACAATGAAAAGACATCTAGTCTCGGTGGTAAGAAGTCAACGTCGAGCGCCGTTGCCTGTTGAGGAGGTTAATGATGGGATGGTGGAATGTGCCCGGAAATAACGAATTAGTTGTCGGAGATATTCCTTTAGACCGAATTGGGAAGCTGATGGAGGAGCTTCAGGAGCTTTATCTCGAATCCTTGGGTAGACGTCCTGCGCTTGGTGAAGTACGTTATATGATTGAGTTATCTCTCAAGGTTAATGGCCCCGGCTTGTTTGATGATATGGAAACTGGCTCAGATAAATGTGAGGATGCTTTAGTGCGCAAAAATAAAACCATCAAATATACTTCGGGCGATATCCTTGCTTTTAAGATTGATGAGAATGAGTATGGGTTTGCGAGGCTGATAAGAAAGATAGAGCTGGGTTATGTCTCTGAAATTTATTGTGAGACTGCTGCGTCGCCCAGTGAGGGGTTATCTGTCATAAAAAAAATAAAAAAATTCCCGGTTATATTAGATACTTTCTCCTTGTTGGAAATGGGAGAGGGGGAATGGTCTGTGATCGGCAATGCGAAAGGAGAAAATGATGATAAAGTAGATGGGTTGAGGTTTGTGTTTGGTACTCCACCATTCGACTTGAAAAGTATTGATGTAAATGAGGATGAGAAAAAAATATCAGAGAATGATTCTTTAGGCCTGCCTCCTTATGAGCAGATGGGCGACGAAGATGTTAAGGAGCTTTTTGAGGTGAGTTGAATTATATTGTTGGCGTGGCGTTTTGAATTATTTCATGGGCGAAATTTAAACTCGAATGCAGTATTGGCCCTGTCTGTAGCTTGATGATGATGGTCTGGTAAATGAGTTGCGATGGTATAAGTTTTTATTTTCTTCACTTCCTGTAAGTCTTTGAGTCTCGGTGTCGATTTAGAGTGATGCTCAGCTGCTGATTAAATACTTGAGTGACGATCTTTAAAATTGTTGAACCGGAGGCGGGTGCCGACTTTGTTTCATTCGCTTCCATTTTTCTTGAGGGCCGTCTGACCGGTCTAACGGGTGGTCAACAAGCAGGCCGTGGAAACCCTGGCTCAATACCGCTACGACGAACACGGACAGCTCAGCACGGTGATCAACCGCAACGGCGACACCGTGCGCAGCTTCAGCTACGCAGACGGCGTAATGGCAAGCCACAGTAATGCCCTGGGCCTGACCTGCCATTAACGCTGGTAAACCCTCGACGGCCCCTGGTTTTGGGTGTTAAAAATATTCAAAGCTGGGCGAGCTCCGGGCTTCAAAACGGGCTGTTTAAGACCGATCCATCTCTTTTAGGTTGCTGTGAGTTCTTATGAAAGAATTTTATCTGCTCAGTGCTGCGGAAGGCGACGATGTTCCGCTTTTCTTTGATGAGAAGTGGATCCCGGAATTGCCGGAGTTCAATCAAGTAATTGCGAATCCTGACGTATTGGATTTTTCAAGCTCCTATGAAATGAAAGCCGACTTGAATAATCTTCACGTCGATGTGATATTTGAGCAGTATCTCGCGTCATCGGAATTCATTCGAATGTGCGAAAATTTTCATTGTAAGTTTCTGAGCATTCCTGTGATGATTTCGCTTCGCGGCTCTGCGAAGCCTAAAAAGGATTATAGATTTTTCTGCGTCCTTAGTAGATGTTCATTGCTAGATGTTGATCGATCTACTTTTGAATTGGTGGGTGACGGACTTTTGCGCCCAGAAAGCGAGCGCCAACATATGTTGCCATTATATGCTCGAATAGATAGGTTTTCCCCGAGATCAGATGTAGAGTATGATTTATTCTACTGTGAAGAATTGAAACAAATGGTCTGTTCTTCTGTGTTTAGAGAGGCATACTTAAAAAATAGTTTCATAGGGCTCTATTTTGAGAAAATTGATGAGGGATTTGTATATGCTCCGTGGGGTTGATTTCGCAAGGTCAAGCACTTCTAAGACCGCACGGGCAGAAGCACCCACTACCGTTACATGAGGAGCTATATAGATTAATTGGAAATGAAAATCATCGCGAGCGTGGAACCTTTAGCATGTAGTGAGCGCGTATTTGATGATGGAGTAACTGAGTTGAAATATGCTCTGGGTACCAGGTCTCCGCTGTAACGAAGACAACCGCGTCGTCGCCAGCCGCGACTTTGGCGGCGAGCGCTACGGCATGGACTTCGATGCGTCCGGCAACATCATCGGCTTCACCTTGCCGGACGGCAATCGCCTTGGGCTCAAGTACGATGACTTTGGCAGGCTCGTCGAGGAAACCGATCCACTGGGCCGCAAGATCAGCTACAAACACCACCTCGCCACGCCACTGGTAACTGAAACCCGCTTCCCCGATGGCAGCATCTGGAAGTCTCGTTACGACGGCAAGGGCAATCTGATTGCCGAGATCGACCCACTTGGCCACAAGACCGAGTACCTCAACGGTGAGGATGGCCTGCCGCACACGATCATCGATGCGAACTTCAAGTCCAAGTACCTGTGGTGGAACACCTTCGCCCAGGTCGAGCGCTTTGAAGACTGCTCGGGCAAGAGCACGTACTACCGCTATGACGAGCGTCAGCACCTGATAGCCGTCACCGACGCGCTGAACCAGACCACCACGCTGGAGCGCAAGCCGGATGGAGAAGTGCTGTGCATCCACCACCCGGACGGCACAGCAGAGAGCTTCACCTACAACACCCTTGGCCAAGTGCTCACCCACACCGACGGCAAAGGCCAGACCACACGGCTGCAGCGTACGTCGCGCGGTTTGCCCAGCAGCCGCCAGGATGCCAAAGGGCAGTGGGTTCGCTACGAGTACGACAAAGCGCTGCGCCTGACCGCCCTGGTCAACGAGAACAGCGCAGCCTACCGCTTTGCCTATGACGCCTCGGACCGCCTGAGTGAAGAAGTGCGGGTGGACAACCTGACCCGGCGCTTCAGTTATGACGCTGGCGGCAATCTGGTTCGCCTGGACGAAATCGGCTATGGCGAAAACGGCGAGCGCCCGGAGCGCGATACCGTATTTGAGCGCGATGCGATTGGCCGCTTGCTGGCCAAGGTCAACCGCGATGCACGCCAAACCTTCGAGTACGACGAAGCCGACCGGCTGCTGAGCATTCAACGCCACCCGACGGGTGCCGGCAAGCAGCTCGGGGTCACCGAGGAAAAGCTGGAATATGCTTACGACTTGCTCGGCCGGCTGACGCAGGAGATAACCTCCAACGGCAAGCTGGGCTACGAGTACGACCCGCTCAGCAACCTGACCACGCTGACCCTGCCAGACGGGCGCAAGGTCAACCACCTGTACTACGGCAGCGGTCACCTGCACCAGCTGAACCTGGACGGCCAGGTCATCAGCGATATGGAACGCGATGACCTGCATCGCGAGGTGTATCGCACGCAGGGCAAGCTAACCAGTTGCTTTGGCTACGACGCCATGGGGCGCAAGGCGTGGCAGTTTGCGTCGACCTTGCCAGCGGAAAAGCTGTCGCAAGTGCACAATCCCGGCATCAATACGTCGTTGCTGGTGGAGCATGCGTACAACCCGATTCACCGCCG
Organism: Pseudomonas sp. BNK-30; assembly: GCF_047456185.1. Taxonomy (NCBI): domain Bacteria; kingdom Pseudomonadati; phylum Pseudomonadota; class Gammaproteobacteria; order Pseudomonadales; family Pseudomonadaceae; genus Pseudomonas; species Pseudomonas sp. BNK-30. The sequence goes on along the minus strand of NZ_CP179904.1, from coordinate 2,096,924 downwards.
TTAATAGTACGACCCGGCTGGGGAGTTGGTACGCACCCTCGACAAATTGCGTGGCGAAATCAAATACGAGTACGAAGCCAACGGCCAGTTGCACAGCCGTGATAGCGGTTCCCTCGTAGGTAGTGAAGAGTTCCGCTACGACCCGGCCGCCAACAGGCTGGACTTCAATGCGCGGCAGTTTGAGAAGGTCCAAGACAACCGCATCAAGCGTTGGCGGGATCAGGAGTACAGGTACGACCCGTGGGGCAACCTGATCGAGAAGCGCTCGGGGCATAGCAAGCTGCAGAGCTTTAGCTATGACTGCGAGAACCGGCTGGTTCGGGCGGAGACGCTGGTCAATGGCAAGTTGGAAAGCACCGGCACGTATCGCTATGACAGCCTGGGGCGGCGGGTAGCCAAGCAATCGGAGATCAACGGCATCACGGAGCAGAAGCGCTTCCTCTGGCAAGGGCTGAGGATGCTGCGTGAGGAGACGCCTGGGCAGAGTATTCTGTATTTCTATGAGCCGGGCAGCTATGCACCGTTGGCTCGTGTTGATCAGGCGGAGGGACAAGAGCAGAAGATCTACTACTTCCACACCGATCAGATCGGCACGCCCCTAGAAATGAGCAACAGCGAAGGTAAGGTCGTTTGGCAGGCCATATATCGTTCGTGGGGGGCGATTGAACATCTGACTGTCGATGAAATCGTGCAGAACCTGCGTTTTCAAGGGCAATATTTTGACGAAGAGACTCATCTGCACTACAACACATTCCGCTTCTATGATCCGGAGGTGGCTCGCTTTTTAACTCAAGACCCAATAGGGCTAGCAGGGGGAGACAACCTTTATAGTTTTGCTCCTAATCCTGGCGGCTGGCTTGATCCTTTAGGATGGTGCGTATCAACGAATGTAACCCGTGGAGTAGCAGGTCAGCCGCTTAAAGCCACAGCTAGGATCACCAAAGGAGACCTAAAAACTGGTACTGCAACTAACCAATCATCACGTGCTTGGGCGCGTATGCTGGGTAATTCAGACGACGATGCAGGCCACATCATTGGGAAGCTTTTGGGCGGTTCTGGAGGCAAGGGCGGTGTGTTCCCTCAGCTCTCAAAGGTGAACCGTGGGTTGTTCCGAGATTTTGAAAAGCAAATTGCAAAAGATGTATTTGATAATGGCCCGGTTGATGTTGAATTGATATTTAAATATGGTGCCGGAGGCACAAGGCCTACTAAGGTCCTCTATAACGTGTTCAGAAATGGTGAGCTGCTAGATGGAAAAATATTCAGTAACTAACTTGCGATATGAATATCGAGATGCACTGGTGGGATTCATGCGCGCTATGTATGAGTGGGAGTCATCCGGATACACAAAAAGTTTGGCGGCTTTTTCGGATGATTCCTTAGGCGAGGGTCTGGAGCAGAGTATGAAAAATGATCTTTTGCTGATTTTTAATAAATATGTTGTAGAGGAAGGTAGGAACTATGATCGGGTAGAAAATACGGTTTGCGGCAGATTTCCTGAGTATGATCTTGGAAGTGATGAAATTGAGGTGTGTGAAGATAATGGGAATTCGGTCTCAGTCATTGTCAGAAAAAAAACAGGGTTGCGCGCTTCCTTTAAATTGACTCTCACTATGGAGGGTAATGAATGTAAGGTTAGCAGAAGAGATCTGCAAGATGGTCGGAGATGGCAAAGAACTTATGTTTAGTGGCTGATGCGTGAAGAAATTTTGAGCTCTGGAAAGCGTGGCGTGTTGGGAAGTCTTGTGGAGGTGGTTGTTTTTCATGAGGCGTATTCTTTAAAATTGTAAGTTTTGATTACTGCTATATAAGCCGCCTTTGAACTAAGTAGCGAGTGTTTGCTGCTGCGCAGTACCGCAATTGGGCAGCCCCCTGCATCTTATCTCCCGCGGTTTGCCCAGCAGCCGCCAGAATGCCAAAGGGGCGATTTCAAAGGCTGAGTGCAACACCGGGCTTCATTGAATTAAGGATGGGCTCTCATGATGCCGAGCCATCATCTGCGTCATATCTCGATTGGGCATTGGTAATCAAAACGCTGGCGCGGCCGAATATTCAGTTCATACGCAATGGCATCCAGCTGCTCCTGGCTATGCCCAGACAAGTCGGTGCCCTTGGTCAGGTACTGCCTAATCAGGCCGTATGTTTTCATTGCTGCCGCGCTGCCAGGGGCTATGCGGGTCGCAGAAGTAAACAGCCACTCCGGTACGCTGGGTGATCTCGGCGTGACGCACCATTTCCCGGCCCTGGTCATAGGTCAACGTTTTACGCGCTGCCAGAGGCATGCGGTTCAAGGCGGCACTGAAACCTTCGACCGCCGAAGTCGCTGTGGCGTCATGCATCTTGATCAGCATCAGGTAGCCCGTGCTGCGCTCTACCAACGTACCGACCGCAGAAGCATTGGCTTTGCCCTTGATCAAATCGCCCTCCCAGTGGCCGGGCGTCAGACGATCTTCGGCCTCAGGCGGACGAACATGGATGCTGACGAGATCAGGGATTTGGCCACGGCGGTCTACCCCGCCAGTGCGGGGGCGACGACTGGTTTTACCTTGCCGCAAGCAAATGATCAGCTCCTTGCGAAGCTCACCCACCGGCAATGCATAGATGGCGTTGTAGATCGTTTCGCGGCAGACGTAAGCGTCTTCAAGCTTTGGGAATTCCATGCGTCGGAGTTTGCCGGCAATTTGCTGAGGAGAAAAGCGCTGTCGCAGCAGGTAGGCCACCAGATCGAACAGTTCGCCACCTGGTTCAAGCTTGCGCGCAGGTCGGCACGCCTTGCGGCGCAGGCGCATCTGTTGCTGAGCCTGGCTGGCAGAATAGGGCGAGGCACTGGCGGCATTACAGCGAAGCTCACGACTAATGCTCGAGGAATAGTGTTGAAGGTAATGGTCGGTTAGGTGAAGCATGGAAAGGTGATCCAAGGAATATTGTATTCCTTCAGAATGCCAACCATCCAAGCGGAATAGATGAGCACTTGAATGCCGGTCAGGGGCATCGCGGAAACTACAAGAATCCCGGAAAAGGGCGCCTGATCGACCGCCTTAGAAGTGCAACAAAGGGGTCTTGCGGGTAACTATTGGAGGCTGCAATGAGTGATATCAGAGATGCGCTGAAGGAATTGAGCTTGGTGCATGATAAATACCAGATTGATGGTGGTTATCGAGCGTCACATGCCGCTGGGTCTAATTGGCCTTCTGAGCTTCCTCGTTCTATTGAAACTGACATTTTCTATGATGAATATGAGCCTTGTGGTGTGCGGATTGAGACGGGACTTACTCCTCTTAAGATGTTTGATATAGCTTCATTAAAGAAAGCGCAGCTTGGCTATCGTTGGGTCAATACCGCCGAGGGTGTGGTCTTGAGCGATGACTGGTCACATCAAGATCTGGTCATAATGGATGATAGTGGCGGCGGCAAGCCAATCATCGCTGTCACTGATGTTGAAAAAACTCCGGTTTTCGCAAGTTATGATGTCGTAGAATCTTTCCAGGTTGCTGACTCTTTGGCCGACTTTATATTGGCGCTTTCGAGATTGGTAGATATAGTTTATGGTCGGTTCAACATATTTGATCTTTCTGATGATGAGGGCGTTAGTAGCATATTTCTCACGATGCTGAATGATGAAGTTGCTCCTATTCTAGGTGAGGATAATGCTGCTCGTTTTATAGACTATTTTTATGGGTAAGTAATTGCTGATAGCATTGGTTGACTTCTTGCTTGGTCGCGTATTATTTTGAGCCTGTAGGTTGCTCTTTAAGAGCTTATGCAGGTAGTGGCTGAGCGTTCAGCCACTACAAATTTTTAATGATCGGCAGTATCCGTCCGGATGCTGCCGCGAAGTTGACGACTTGGGTGCGTTGATCACGTATTGTAACAGCCAGTTCCCCCTGCCGCCCCAATCTTCGATGCAAACTCAAGTCCAAGTATTTGTGGTGGAATGCCTGCGCTCAGGTCGAGCGCTTCGACGACTGTTCGGGTAAACACCGCGAGGTGTATCGCACGCAGGGCAAGCTCACCAGTTGCTTTGGCTACGACGCTATGGGGCGCAAGGCGTGGCAGTTTGCGTCGACCCTGCCTGCAGAAAAGCTGTCGAAAGTGCAGAACCCCGGCATCAACACCTCACTGCTGGTGGAGCACGCCTACAACCCGATTCACCGTCGCTACCAGTACGATCCGGCAGGTGAACTGGTACGCACCCTCGACAAATTGCGTGGCGAAATTAAGTACGAATACGAAGCCAACGGCCAGTTGCACAGCCGCGATACTGGTTCCCTCGTAGGCAGCGAAGAGTTCCGCTATGACCCGGCTGCCAACCGCCTGGACTTCAATGCGCGGCAGTTGGAGAAGGTCAAGGACAACCGCATTAAGCGTTGGCGGGATCAGGAGTACCGCTACGATCCGTGGGGCAACCTGATCGAGAAGCGCTCGGGGCATAGCAAGCTTCAGAGTTTTGCCTATGACTGTGAGAACCGGCTGGTGCGTGCCGAAACGCTGGTCAACGGCAAGCTGGAAAGCACCGGCTCGTATCGCTATGACAGCCTGGGTCGACGGGTAGCCAAGCAGTCGGAAATCAACGGCATCACGGAGCAGAAGCGCTTCCTCTGGCAAGGACTGAGGATGCTGCGTGAGGAGACGCCGGGGCAGAACATCTTGTACCTGTACGAGCCAGGCAGTTATGCGCCGCTGGCTCGTGTTGATCAGGCGGAGGGACAAGATCCTAAGGTCTACTACTTCCATACGGACCAGATCGGGACGCCATTAGAGTTAAGTAACAGCGAAGGTGAGATTGTTTGGCAGGCGACGTATCGCTCTTGGGGAGCGATTGAGCAGCTGACGGTCACTGAAATCGAGCAGAATCTGAGATTTCAAGGGCAATATTCCGACAGCGAAACGGGGCTGTATTACAACACTTTTCGATATTACGATTCCGTAGCCGGAAGGTTTGTAACTCAAGATCCTATTGGCTTAGCGGGGAGTCTCAATCTTTACCAATACGGTCCCAATGCTCAGAATTGGGTTGACCCGCTGGGGCTGACATGCTCCACTGCTCTAACCGTAAATAAACCTAAAGCGTTGTCTAACTCCGAGCTTTCTAGCGTGGAAAGGACGTTTTTTGAAAAACAGTTTATGAAAAAGAAAAATGCGCTTAACAGAGCTGTGAAAAGGGGAGAGCTTGTTTGGTCCCCAGGCACACACGATGTCAGGATTTCTTCTCTGCAAGGTTCGTATCGCAAGGCGGTGAGTGATCGATACGAGCGAATGTTTGGTAAAGCACCTGACTTAACTAAATTCAATGCTGATCATCCTGTTGATTTGATTGTTGGCGGATCTGCAACCCAACGGCTGCAAATGCTCAATGAAACGATTAATAAAAGTGTTGGAAGTTCATTGAAAGGTGCTGGGAGGCGGGCTGGCCTTAAGCCTGGTGACATTATTAGTGAGATTATTTGGGAGTAACTATGACTACTGAGTTCTCGGTGATTACAGATACTGCAACATTGGCGATATTTGATCTTGGCGCAATTCGCCACCGTATGAGCGATACGTTTGATTGGTGGAGTATCCAACGCGATGAGATTTATGAGATGAATGAAGGTAATATAGCCTTTTTAAATCTCGTTGAGGATGGAAAGTACGTAGTAAAAGTTCTTGATGACTTGCCTGGTGCACTGGGTAGCCTCTTCTTGTCAGTCCCCTCCGGGCGTGTATTTATAGGCGCGGGCGAGGATACCACGGGAGGAGATTTAGAACCTGATATTTCTGATGCTATACAGGGGGCTTTTATTGATCTTGCTCCAGGTAATTATCAAATGTCATACGCTGCTGAATGCGGGGTAATTAAGTTATCCTTTGCATGTGCTGATAGTCATCGTAACAATTTTTCAGATTCAATCCGGCTTGGTTGAATTGCTAATGACCCAAAATGGTGGATGTAATTGAATAATGCTGATCTTTTTTTGAGAGGCTAGACAAGTCTGGCAGTGCTTTGGCTTGAATATTTGAAATTTGCAATAAGAAGTGTGTGTCGCTCTGCATTTTTTTGCTCCTAAGTTTACTGCTGTAGAAAGTGGTTCTTTAAAAATGAGCGTAAAAAGGCTGGGGCGTAGGTCCCAGCCCATCTTAAATTCGCCCGCCTGCTCGAAGAAACCGACCCGCTGGGCCGCACGATCGCCTACGAATACCATCACCTGACCACCCTGGTAACCAAGGTCACCTACCCGGACGGCAGCACCTGGCAGGCGCGCTACGACGACAAGGGCAACCTGCTCGCCGAAACCGATGCCCTTGGCCACCTGACCGAGTACCTCAATGGCGAAGATGGTTTGCCGCACACCATCATCGATGCGACGTACAAGTCCAAGTACCTGTGGTGGAACACCCTTGCCCAGGTCGAGCGGTATCAGGACTGTTCGGGTAAAAACACCTATTACCGCTACGACGACCGCCAGCACCTGGTGGCCGTGACCGATGCGCTGAACCAGACCACCACGCTGGAACGCAAACCGGACGGGGAGGTGGTCAAGGTCAACCACCCGGACGGTACGGCAGAGACCTTTACCTACAACCCGTACGGCCAGGTGCTGACCCATACCGATGGCAAGGGCCAGACCACGCGTTTGCTGCGCACAGCCCGAGGCCTGCCGAGCAGCCGCCAGGATGCCAAAGGTCAGCGGATTCGCTACGAGTACGACAAGGCCATACGCCTTACCGCGCTGGTTAACGAGAACAACGCGACGTACAGCTTTGCTTACGATGCGTCGGACCGGCTGGTGGAAGAAGTGCGGGTGGACAACCTGACGCGGCGCTTCACCTACAACGACGGCGGCCATCTTACCCGGCTGGATGAAATTGGTTACGGCGAGAACGGTGAACAGCCACAACGCGAAACGCTGTTCGAACGCGACCCCATTGGCCGGCTGATGGTCAAGCTCAACCGTGATGCCCGTCAGGATTATGCATACGACGAAGTCGACCGGTTGTTGAGCATTCAGCGGCAACCCAGCGGCATCGGCAAACAACTCGGCATCACCGAAGAAAAACTCGAATACGCCTATGACCTGCTGGGCCGACTGACCCAGGAAATCACCCCACAGGGCGTGCTCGGCTACGAATACGACCCGCTAAGCAACCTGACCACCCTGACTTTGCCGGACGGGCGCAAGGTCAACCACCTGTATTACGGCAGCGGGCACCGGATCATTGGTGGGCAGCGAAGAGTTCCGCTATGACCCGGCCGCCAACCGCCTGGACTTCAATGCGCGGCAGTTGGAGAAGGTCAAGGACAACCGTATCAAGCGTTGGCGGGATCAGGAGTACCGCTACGACCCTTGGGGGAATCTGATCGAGAAGCGTTCGGGGCACAGCAAGCTGCAGAGCTTTAGCTATGACTGTGAGAACCGGCTGGTTCGGGCGGAGACGCTGGTCAACGGCAAGCTGGAAAGTACGGGCGCTTATCGCTATGACAGCCTGGGGCGGCGGATTGCCAAAACCGCTGAAATCGGCGGCACCTCGGAACAAAAGCACTTCCTCTGGCAAGGGCTGAGGATGCTGCGCGAGGAGACGCCGGGGCAGAGCATTCTGTATCTCTATGAGCCGGGTAGCTATGCGCCGTTGGCACGGGCTGACCAGGCGGAAGGGGACGAGCAGAAGGTCTATTACTTCCATACTGACCAGATTGGTACGCCGATGGAGTTGACCGATAGCCAGGGCCAAATTGTCTGGCAGGCGAGTTATCGGTCTTGGGGTGCGATCGAGCAGATGACGGTCAATGAAATCGAACAAAATCTAAGGCTTCAAGGGCAATATTCGGACTCAGAAACAGGGCTACACTACAACACGTTCCGGTACTACTCACCTGACACTGGACGATTTGTTACACAAGATCCCATAGGCTTAATTGGTAGTGTTAACTTTTATGCGTATGCTGTAAACCCTGTTGGGTGGATAGATCCTTTGGGCTTGTCTGAGCTTTTAGCACTGGTTAGAGAAGCCCATGATCTACTAGATAAGACTGCCCAGAAATTTAAGACAACCGCTATAGGGCTTGATAAAGATGGTGGCATGTTTATCTCCTCAAGTGATAAAACTGTGCCAAGAATACAAAGGGAGTGGGCCCAGCAACGTGGGATATCAGTGGTGAGCGGGGTCGGGCACGCTGAAGAAACTATTATCAAGGCAGGCAAGGGGGCAACGACTATTGACGCATCACGAGGCGTGTGTTTGGATTGCGAGCATTTAATGAAAGAGCATAATGTAAAGACCAATACCCATACAACAGGTAGGAAAAGTAGGAAGCGTATTGGAGGCTCGACATGCAGTGGGGTGTGATTTTTGGAAGTGCCAGTATTCTACAGAGATTTTCTGGCTTGTCTGATAATGAGAAGGCTATAGTTGGAGCTGCTTATTTATATAGGCAGTTGCGGCTGATCGAGCAGTTCGATGCTTGTTATGACGAAGATTTGACTCAGGTGTTCAAGGAGGGGGTGGTCGCTTGTGCCAATACCAATTTAGCAGCAGTACAACTGGTGGAGCGCGTTGAGTCGAAGATTCCGGACACTGACGAGTTTCCGGAGGAAGAAGGGGCATACGCCCAGAATCTATTTATTGCATTGAAGTATCTATTGGAGTTTGTCTTTGAGGGGGGGGTAGAAGCTTTCGAAAGCGCTATTTCCATGGCTATGGAAAATATAGATGTAATCAACTATAATATCGATCCTAATTATGATGAGTCTGCTGCGTTAACTGGAGAGGTAGCAGTTGCGTCATCTATTATAGATAAATTGGCTCTCAGGAGGCAGAAAAGGTCTGGATTGGATCTACTGAACTGGCTCTGTGCAGGGAACTTCATCTGATCTATGTTGGTTGCATAAATCGACGGTGTTAGAGAGGGCTAGGTATGATCGATCTAGTGAAAAGCGATAATTACGATTATTGCTCCAATAACGCTGACTCGGATTAGTTACCCCTAAACGGCACCTGCTCGCGCTTTTCTTGTTTAGATCTGACCTTCAAAAGTTCCTAATGCGAAAGCGAATCTCGGGCTTGCATTCTTCACTTTCTTCTTATGCTACTGATGTTGGTCGGAGTTGAGTGGGTTCGATAGAGTAAAGTCGTTAAGTTGAAGCCAGAAATCCTGCAGTACGTCCGTGGGCTGTTGGTGGTAAGTGCTGAGGTAAAATAAGCCGATCTGACTCTTTGAAGACGCATATTTTAAACCAGCTTAAAGATTGCAGCGGTTGTTGTTCGGCTGATGAGACCCATTAAGTGGTGGTTCTAGTGGCGCTAGCGATTATCTGTCTCTAACTAAACCTCCGGCCGAGAATATGATGGCATGCGGAGCCGAACACACCAATGCCAACTAGTTTCTTGTGGGATGTGATGGATACAAGGTCAAGGACAACCGGATTAAGCGGTGGTCGGATCGGGAGTACCGCTACGATCCGTGGTTAGGTTTAAACCTAATGTTCTTTAACATTGAGTATTTTATGGGGGCATGTGGCCCCCTTAATACATGGCCTATTGACTACAGGGGCTAACGCTACGCCATCGACCTGGACGATTTCGGCAACATGGTCGGCCTGACCCTGCCGGACGGCAACCAGTTGGGCTTCAAGTACGACGAATACGCCCGCCTGCTCGAAGAGACCGACCCGCTGGGCCGCACCATCGCCTACGAATACCTCCACCTGACCACCCTGGTAACCAAGGTCACCTACCCGGACGGCAGCACCTGGCAGGCGCGCTACGACGAGAAGGGTAACCTGCTCGCCGAAACCGATGCCCTTGGCCACCTGACCGAATACCTCAATGGCGAAGATGGTTTGCCGCATACCATCATCGATGCGACGTACAAGTCCAAGTAGGCGGCCTCAGGTTCCAAGTGCAACAGTCAGTTGATAATGTTGAGCCGATTGGTTGCCAGCAGTTGCAGATGATCCGTCAACACTTCAACAGGGAATTTCCAGCCCAATGTCTGACGAGGTCGGGTGTTGAGCAAGTCGGCAATCTCGTCCAGCCGCTCCTGGCTAACCAGCGACAAATCGGTGCCCTTGGGTAAGTACTGCCGGAGCAGGCCGTTCGTGTTCTCGTTGCTGCCTCTTTGCCAAGGGCTGTGCGGGTCAGCGAAGTAGATCTTCATTCCCGTACGAGCTGTCAGCTCTTGATGCTTGGCCATCTCGCTGCCTTGGTCATGGGTCATGGTTTTCAGCAGCGCCGGTGCCATCCGCGAAAGTTCTCGCGTCATCCCCTCTAGCGCGGCGTCTGCGGTGGGCGCATCCAACTTGGCCAGGATCACGAAACGGCTCGTGCGCTCGACCATCGTCGCTACTGCCGAGCGATTGTTCGCGCCCATGATCAGGTCGCTTTCCCAATGACCTGGCACTTGTCGACCTTCGACCTCTTCAGGCCGGTAGCGAATATTCTGTTCAGCTGGATAGCGCTCGCGCCGAGCTGGCGCAGTGCTGCGAGTACGCCGCTTGCTGTCGCCCTGGCGCAGGTAACCAATGAGTTGACGCTTAAGCTCGCCGCGTGGGTATGCATAGATTGTCAGGTAGATCGTTTCGTGACTCACATGCCGCTCAGGATTATCAGGCCAGTAGTCCTTGAGTCTGGCGGCAATTTGCTGAGGAGACCAGCCCTTGGCCAACATGCTGTGTACGACCTGGAACAGTTCAGAACCAGGGGCAAGAATCTTGCTGCGCCTCGGGACGTGTCTGTGGGCACGGGCTCGAGCACCGGCAGTGCTGGCGTCATAGTGCCCAGGCTGCGACTGGCGCCGCACCTCTCGACTCAGCGTGCTGGGTTGGCGCCCAAGAACTTGGGCGATGGCTCGCAGCGAGGCGCCTTGCATACGCATGATCATTAGCGTTACGCGCTCTTCGATGGTCAAGTGGGTGTAGTGAGTAGTCATGCAGCACCTTACCTCGGGTGTTGCACTTGGTCACTGAGACCGCCTAGCCATGTAAGGCTCATCATGTAGCAGAGGAGTGGAAAGACCTAAGTGCGAATGCTGTTTATTGTTTTTTGGCGTCCGATTGGTCTTAGATGTATTTAAGGCAGTCGATCGCAAACCTGCAGTGTTAGCGGAAGTTAGACAAGATCAACTGTATCAACCGCTGGCGAAAACAATAGTATCGCTACGACCCGTGGGGCAACCTGATCGAGAAGCGCTCGGGGCATAGCAAGCTTCAGAGTTTTGCCTATGACTGTGAGAACCGGCTGGTGCGTGCCGAAACGCTGGTCAACGGCAAGCTGGAAAGTTCGGGCACTTATCGCTATGACAGCCTGGGGCGGCGGATTGCCAAAACCGCTGAAATCGAAGGCGCGACGGAGCAGAAGCATTTCCTCTGGCAAGGGCTGAGGATGTTGCGTGAGGAGACGCCGGGGCAGAGCATTCTGTATCTCTATGAGCCGGGTAGCTATGCGCCGTTGGCGCGGGTGGATCAGGCGGAAGGGGAAGGGCAGAAGGTCTATTACTTCCATACCGATCAGATCGGTACGCCGCTGGAGCTGACTGATAGTCAGGGCGAGATTGTCTGGCAGGCGACGTATCGGTCTTGGGGGGCGATTGAGCAGCTGAAGATCAGTGAGGTCGAGCAGAATCTGCGGTTCCAGGGCCAGTACTTTGATAGCGAAACGGGGCTGCATTACAACACTTTCAGGTTCTATGATCCTAATGTTGGCCGATTTTTGACGCAGGATCCTATAGGTTTGGCAGGCGGCTTGAATATATATTCGTACGCTGAAAATCCTATTCAAGAAATCGATCCCCTGGGGTGGTGCTCTACGAAACTGGGCAATAACATGGGGGCCAGAAAGGGCGATGGAATGGCTAATCATCATTTAATCCCCCGAAGAAATCATGAAAAAGCCTCGTTACGCGAAAATGTTTAGCAAACTTCGATCAATGGGTTTTAATGATGATGGTGCTTCCAATGGTGTATTTTTACCGGGTAGTAAGAAGTTAACGCAAAATATAGATTTGCCTGGGCATTGGTCAAATCATGCTAAATATACTAAGATCGTGGAGACTAAGGTTTCTGCTTTGAATGACGCCTTTAGGGCTGGTAAGATTTCTGATGCGCAATTGGTCTTAGGTATAGGTAAAATTCAAAGTTTCGCGAGAGAAAACCTTACAAATAATACATTTGTAGTGGATACGATCACTGAGAGGCTTTTGTGAGTAGTTCTAATTATTACGTTTTGCGCTATAATCCGAAAGATAGTGGCTGTCCAGTCGTGCTGTCGGGCTTCTTTAATTTTACTGAATTTGAATGGGATCCACTTGAACCAAACCCTATGGGGTTGAGTGTAGAAAAGAAATATGTTTTAAAGCTGTCCGGATTGGAAATGGAGTTATCTGAGTTGGAGTTTGATTACTATAGCATAGGTGATACCTATGTTTCTAAAAGGTTTTTAGAGGCTTGCGATAAGGTCGGGGGAGAGTACAAGGCTATTCCTTTGGAAATAACCTATAAGGAACAGTCTAGAAAAGGAGATTTTTTTATTTTCCTTCCTGGTGAAAGTTTGGCGGCTCTGGATAAGGCTGAGTCGTTGTTCGAGGCATCCAAGGACCTAGAAACCGGCCTCGAAATTGAAAGTCATATATATCCTGGGGCTGTGAATATTGATGCTATAAGTAAGTTTGTAGTTTCCTCGGAGCTGCAGTCGGAAATTTTTAGATGCCAGGAAACCTTAGAACTATTTTGTAGTGAGAGCTTTAAGTCAGCGGCAACTGGCTTGAAGGGTGTTTCGTTTGAAATAGTTGATGATACTTACTCGTATGATGCATGGACTGAGTTGAGAGATATTTGAAGGTTTTGAGTGTGTTTTGCAAGGAGTAAGGTATTTTCTATTGTTGTTCGTTACGCCAGATCCTTAAAAATATGCAGCTGCGTTGGTGCGGCCTAGCCAGTGGCAGGGCCAGCGTTGTTTTTTTCTGGTGCTTAATGCTGAAAATTAGCACAACGAGGATAGATTTTGTGGTGCGGGGTCTTAGGCGCTATGGCGCGTTTATTCGGATGTCACCAATTCAGAATTTCATGAGCTGATAGCTCTAAATAAATTAATGTATCCTGGGGTGCGTAAATAAAGGGTTGTGTGGCATGAAAGACAAACAGTTTGTAGAGGCAGTGTTTGGCGAGCTTTTTTACAAAAACTTTGAACAATACAAAGAGGCGCTCCTAAAGCCAGTCAACAAGGATGATGATGCATATGCGCGTGCACGAAATGCTTTGTCACTACTTGACAACACTCAAAAGCAAGATGTTATTGGTTTTCTCAAGCTAGTCATTGCAGATAGTGCCTCCGTCATTCTCGGAACCTTAGATGGGGTTCATTATCTAGATAATCTGGTAGAGGACTTTGTATTGATTTGCGATAGTGAAGAGATTCAAGGTGATTTGCAAGATATTTTCATTGAAAAAGCACAAGAGGAAAATGTTTATGGCTGATCGGCCGTGATCTGTGCCTCCGGTATGGCTGGCTTAGGTGTCGAAAAGTTCTTGATTAAATGGTCTGGTGTTGCGATATGATCTTTAATAAATGGGGTTATTGAAATTAGAAGGGGCTCTAATGGTCCCTTTTTTGTTTATTTTGTTAGGGCTCAGGTGTAATAGCATGTCACTGAAATCTCATTGTGAGACGTGCCGCTGCAACGCATCGAAAACGCCCTCGGCCACTTCCTGCACTTCACCCCACCGCCGAAGGCACGCTGACCGACATCAGCGCCACCGGCGGCACCCGCGTGCACCTGCATTACTAACATCCGCTGGGCCGGCTGACCGACATCAAACGGGTGGTGAATAACGAAGCGGTCGAAACCCTGGCTCAATACCGCTACGACGAACACGGCCAGCTCAGCACGGTGATCAACCGCAACGGCGACACCGTGCGCAGCTTCAGCTCAGCCGACGACGTGATGGCAAAGCATCCGCTCAAGTACCCTGCAACATACTCAAGCAACGCAACCGCCTAGAAAGTGAACAAACCCGGTACGCTGCCTGGAGTGCCCTCGGCCTCACCTTTCATCACTTATGCCATTGCACCTGAACACACACAGAGCTGGCCCAGCACAACCTGTCACACGAGAGGCCAGACTGAAGATTGGATACCTACCGCTGCATCCCCAACTCGGCATCATCCAGCAGCGCCTTGGCCAGCGCGCTCAGGTAATAGGACGCCCAGATCAGTTGCGGGTTTTCTTCCATCAGCCCGGTGATGGTCAGGTCGCGCACACACCCCATCAGCTCCGAGGCTTGCTCCCGGGCATCTTGGCAGGGGATGCCTGGGGCGATGCAGAACAGGGGTTGGGTTTTGCCCTCTGCCTGGTAGAACATGGTTTTGCCGGGTGTGGTGTATTCGTTTGTGCCGTCTTTTGGCATTGGTTGGCTCCCTGAAAATGCGGGTGCCTGGGCTGGCCCTTTCGCTGGCAAGCCGGGCCCACACGGGTTCACCGAGCGCCTAAGGGTCGTCTACAACCTCAGGGGCGGCGCCGTGCGAGTGGTTAGCCTTTGAAAGAGCCAGGCCAGGCCTGACATGATGCGACTTAGTGCAGCGTTCTCGGCTCTGTCGGCATTTGCACTTGCGCCAAGGCCACCTCAAGCAATTTGCGCAAGGTTTCGAGCTCGTGCATGGAGGTCATGATCAACAAGGAGGAGGGCGATTTGGGTTGCATCATCATCGCCTGCTGGGCAACGGCTTCTGCGCAAAGTGCGTAGTCCGCAGCCATCATGAGTGTGTCTTCCAGGGAGTGGGAAGTGTGGGGTGGATCGGGGACTATCTTCAGCATGCTTACGCTCCAACAATGGTTGAGCTGCAAGCCGCCTTGCTGTCAAACAAGAGGGAGGCAGCTGTACGCGGGTTGACAGACCGAGATTGTTGGCACTCGGCGCACACGAAGGTGCCCGCACGTACAGCCGCCATAAGCGTATGCACACGGACAACAATCGACGGCCTGTCAAAGCCGGTCGCTGAATTGGCAGCGACCGGCCGAGACTATGGCCCACGTTTAGCGCGTGCAACGAAAAACAGGCGTCGGCAGTATCTTTGGGAAACGGACTACAAGAAAGGGAATTAATCTGATTTTTTCAGCCGTTTTCTGTAGGAAAACATCCCCGCCCATGTGATGTTCCACCACGTGAAACCACATTCAATTGTGCTCCCGCCCCACTCGCGCTTATCTGTCCGCAACCACGACCTGCCCAAACCGTCGTGATCTCAAAGCGAACAACAAGAACGGGACCCACCCGCGCGAGGAGATTCCACATGCAGCAACACCAGCACATCCTGGCCTGGCTCAACGACGTGGCCAGCGACCTGCACGCCATCCGCCACGATATCCACGCCCACCCCGAACTCGGTTTCGAAGAAAGCCGCACCGCGGCCCTGGTCGCGCAACTGCTCAAAGACTGGGGCTACGAAGTGCACACCGGCATCGGCAAAACCGGTGTGGTCGGCGTGCTGCGCAATGGCAGCAGCCCACGCAAACTGGGCCTGCGTGCCGACATGGACGCGCTGCCCATCGTAGAAGCCACCGGCGCTGAATACACCAGCCGCCATCAGGGCTGCATGCACGCCTGCGGCCACGACGGGCACACCACCATGCTGCTGGGCGCGGCACGCTACTTGGCGGCCACGCGCCAGTTCGATGGCACGCTGACGCTGATCTTCCAGCCGGCCGAGGAAGGCCAGGGCGGCGCCGAGGCGATGCTCGCCGATGGGCTGCTGGAGCGCTTCCCGTGTGACGCCCTGTTCGGCATGCACAACATGCCGGGGTTGCCGGCGGGGCACCTGGGCTTTCGAGAAGGGCCGATGATGGCTTCGCAGGACCTGCTCACCGTGACCATCGAAGGCGTCGGCGGGCATGGCTCCATGCCGCACCTGACGGTCGACCCGTTGGTGGCCGCAGCCAGTGTGGTGATGGCCCTGCAAACCGTGGTGGCGCGCAATATCGATGCGCAGGAGGCGGCCGTGGTAACGGTGGGCGCACTGCAGGCAGGCGAGGCGGCCAACGTGATCCCGCAGCAGGCGTTGCTGCGTTTGAGCTTGCGTGCGCTGAACGCCGAGGTGCGCGCGCAGACCCTGGAGCGGGTGCAGGCGATCATCCTCAGCCAGGCCCAAAGTTACGGCTGCACCGCCAGCATCGAACACCGCCCGGCGTACCCGGTGCTGGTCAACCACGCCGACGAAAACGCCTTTGCCCACCAGGTCGGCGTCGAGCTGCTCGGCGCCGAGGCGGTGGACGGCAACACCCGCAAGCTGATGGGCAGCGAAGACTTCGCCTGGATGCTACAGCGCTGCCCCGGGGCCTACCTGTTCATCGGCAACGGCGTGCAGCGGCCGATGGTGCACAACCCTGCCTACGACTTCAACGACGACATCCTGCTGACCGGCGCCGCCTACTGGGGCGCCCTGACCGAGCGCTGGCTCAACTAGGGAAGCTTCAAGCTGCAGCCCGCCGCCGTTTCTGGCCAACAGATTGATGGAGTGTTCCGCATGCAGACTTCACACACAGGCGCGTCGCGTACCCGGCAAGTGGTCGCGGCGGTCATCGGTAATGCCCTGGAATGGTATGACTTTATCGTGTACGGCTTTCTGGCCAGCATCATCGCCCGCCAGTTCTTCCCCTCCGACGACGAGTACGCCTCGCTGCTGATGGCCTTGGCCACCTTCGGCGTGGGCTTTTTCATGCGGCCGGTGGGCGGGGTGCTGCTGGGTATCTATTCCGATCGCAAGGGGCGCAAGGCGGCGATGCAACTGATCATCCGCCTGATGACGGTGTCCATCGCCATGATCGCCTTTGCCCCCAGCTACCTGGCCATTGGCATGGGCGCGCCGCTGTTGATCGTGGTGGCGCGCATGCTGCAGGGCTTTGCCACGGGCGGTGAGTACGCCAGTGCAACGGCGTTTCTGGTGGAAAGCGCACCGGCCCACCGCAAGGGGCTATACGGCTCGTGGCAGCTGGTGGGGCAGTGCCTGGCGGTGTTCAGCGGGGCGGGGATGGTCGCGCTGGTGACCCACCTGTGCACGCCTGAGGCGCTGGACAGCTGGGGCTGGCGGATTCCGTTCGTGATCGGTTTGCTGATCGGCCCGGTGGGGCTGTGGATTCGCAAGCACATGGAAGAACCCGAGGAATTCCTGGAGGCGCGCAAGCAGGCCAAGGGCCAGGCGCCCGGCCTGTGGCAGGTGCTGCGGGAGCATCGGCGCAGCCTTTTGGTCTCGATGGGCCTGGCCTGTGGTGCGACGGTGTCGTTTTACGTAGTGCTGGTGAACATGCCCACCTTCGCCCACAAAAACCTTGGCCTGCCACTGGACCAGGTGCTGCTGGTGCAGATGCTGGCCGTGGGCCTGATGACCGTGGTCATCCCCCTGGCCGGAGCGCTGTCGGACCGGCTTGGCCGGCGGCCGGTGCTGATGGCCTTTACCCTGGCATTTTTCGTGATGGTGTACCCGCTGTACGTGTGGGTGGCCGCAGCGCCGTCGATCGAGCGCCTGCTGGTGATGCAACTGCTGCTGTGCACCGCCATTGGCGGCTTCTTCGGCCCGGCGCCAACCGCCTTGGCCGAGCAGTTCCCGATCGAGGTGCGCTCCACCGGGGTGTCGGTGGCTTATAACGTGGCGGTGATGGTGTTCGGCGGCTTTGCTCCGTTGATTGTCACTTGGCTGAGCAAGGTGCTCGGCACCCCGGTGGCGCCGTCGTTCTATGTGCTGTTCGCCTGCCTGTTGACGCTGCTGGGCACCTATTGCCTGAAAGAAGCACCCCGCGCTGGCAAGGCTGTCGCTTTCAACCTTGGAGTTAAACCGTGAACCCGTTAGCCATCGACCCGATCGTCGCCCTCGATGCCCAGGCGCTGTCCGAGGCGATCCACGCGCGCCAGTTGTCGTGCCGTGAAGTGATGCAGGCCTACCTGGGCCATATCGAGCGCTTCAACCCGCAGGTCAATGCGCTGGTGTCGCTGCGCGAGGGCGCGGTGCTGCTGGCCGAGGCTGAGGTGCGCGACCGCGAGCTGGCCGCCGGCCAGTCGCGTGGCTGGATGCATGGCATGCCGCAGGCAGTCAAAGACCTGGCGGCCACGGCGGGGCTGCGCACGACGCTGGGCTCGCCGCTGTTTGCCGAGCAGGTGCCGGTGCATGACGCCATCAGCGTGGCGCGGGTGCGGGCGAGCGGGGCGATCATTGTCGGCAAAAGCAATGTGCCGGAATTCGGCTTGGGCTCGCAGAGCTACAACACGCTGTTCGGCACCACCACCAATGCCTACGACCACCGCCGTGTGGCAGGCGGCAGCAGTGGCGGCGCCGCAGCGGCGCTGGCCATGCGCCTGCTGCCGGTGGCCGATGGCAGCGACATGATGGGCTCGCTGCGTAACCCGGCAGCGTTCAACAACGTGTTCGGCCTGCGCCCCTCGCAAGGGCGGGTGCCGTACGGGCCAACGCCGGAGCTGTTCGTGCAGCAGCTGGCCACCGAGGGGCCGATGGGGCGCACGGTGACGGACGTGGCGCGGTTGCTGTCGGTGCAGGCCGGGCACGACCCGCGCGCGCCCCTGTCGCTCAGTGACGGCCCACGTGACTTTGCCGCCGGGTTGCAGCGCGATTTCAAGGGTGTACGGCTTGGCTGGCTGGGCAACTTTGACGGCTACCTGCCGATGGACGAGGGGGTGATGGGCCTGTGCCAGGCGGCGCTGGCAGACTTCGCCGAGCTGGGCTGCGAGGTCGAGGCGTGCCAGCCTGGGTTCGACCTGGGGCGTTTATGGCAATGCTGGCTCACCCATCGCCACTTCCTGGTGCACGGCAACCTGGGCGCGGCGTATGCCGACCCGGGCAAACGCGCAATGCTCAAGCCTGAGGCGCAGTGGGAAGTGGAGGGCGGCCTGCGCCTGACCGCGGCGGACGTTTACCAGGCCTCGCTGGACCGCAGCGCGTGGTACCAGGCGCTGGGTAAATTGTTCGAGCGTTACGATTATTTGCTGTTGCCGGCTGCCCAGGTGTTCCCATTCGACGCAGCCGAGCCATGGCCGAAGGTGGTTGGCGGGCAGGCCATGGACACCTACCACCGCTGGATGGAGGTGGTGATTGGCCCGACCTTGGCCGGCCTGCCGAGCATGAGCGTGCCGGTGGGTTTCAACGCCGCCGGGCTGCCGATGGGCCTGCAGATCATAGGCCCGGCCCAGGCCGATCACGCCGTGCTGCAACTGGCCTATGCCCATGAACAACTGACGCGCTGGGTAGCGCGGCGGCCGCCTGGGTGTTTGCAGGCGCGCTGAAAGCCCTGGGCAGGCCCGTATCTTGCTGGGCATGATGACCAACCACGCACAGACAGGGAGGTCGAACCCATGGGTATTACCGCAGACAGCGGTGGCGTGCGCTCGGTGGAGCGGGCACTGGCGATCGTTGAACTGCTTGGCGAGCACCAGGCGCTGGGGCTCGAAGAGCTGCACTACCTGACGGCACTGCCCAAGGCCACGGTATCGCGCATGCTTGCCACCTTGCAGGAACAGGGTTGGGTTTACCGTGGCCTGAGCGACCGCCGTTACCGCTTGTGTGCCCGGCGCCTGTTTGGCGACCGCCAGCTGCGCTTGAAGCGCCAACTGGTGGAACGCGCGGCGCCGCTGCTGCTGGAGCTTTGCGAGCGCACCGGGTTGGTGGCGGACCTTTCTTCTTTCGACGGCGAGCGGCTGGAGGTGATGGAAAGCGCCATTCCGCAGGTGCTGCGCAAGCGCTACCCGCACAACTGCCAGCTCGTCGGGCAGCATGCCAGCTTGTTTCACTCGGCCATGGGCCGGGCGTGCCTGAAGGAGCTGGCGCCGGCTGAGGTGCAGCGCCTGGCGACGCATGAGCGGGTGGGCGATGAAGCACTGTTGCGCGATATCGAGGCCGATGGGCACAAAGGCTTTGGCCAGCGCACCGAAGGGTTTTGGGAATACCCCGTGCGCTTGCCTTTCCTGATCCGGGCGATTGCCTTACCGGTGCGGGTGGAGGGGCGGCTGGCGGGCAGCATTGCGCTGCACTGGCCGCTGGACCAGGCACCGGTGGAGCGGGTGCTGAGCTTGCACCTGAACAGCTTGGCGGCGACGGTGGGGCAGGTGCAGCACGCATTGGTGAACTGAGGCGGCTGTACCGGCCTCATCGCCGGCAAGCCGGCTCCCACCGGGAGCCCACTGCACTCGATAGCGGTCTGTAGGAGCCGGCTTGCCGGCGATGAGGCCAGTGAAAACAGCACAAGCCATTTGCCCCAAAGCGGCGTTTGCAGCTATGCCTACAGTCTGACCCGGCAAATAAGGCCCCCCCAATGTTGGTCGTCGAGAACCTGTGCAAGTCGTTCGCCACCGCCCAAGGCCCGCTGCAGGTGCTGCGCGGGGTGGACCTGACGCTGGCACGCGGCAGCAGCCTGGCCCTGATGGGCGAATCCGGCAGCGGCAAGAGCACCTTGCTGCACCTGCTGGCCGGCCTGGACCGCGCTGACAGCGGGCGCATCCTGATCGATGGCCAACCCCTGGACAACCGCGGCGAAGCTGCCTTGGCACGTTGGCGGCGCGAGGGCATCGGCCTGGTGTTCCAGCAGTACAACCTCATCAGCAGCCTGGACGTGGCCGCCAACCTGGCCTTCCAGGCGCGCCTGGCGGGGCGCCATGACCCGGCCTGGGTAACGCACCTGGCCACCCGGTTGGGGCTGGCCCCGTTGCTGCAACGCTACCCGGAGCAACTGTCTGGCGGGCAGCAGCAGCGCGTTGCCATCGGCCGCGCGCTGGCCAGCAGGCCCTTGCTGCTGCTGGCCGACGAACCCACCGGCAGCCTTGACGAGGCCAGCAGCGACGAGGTGTTGGCGCTGCTGCTGCAGCTGGTGCACGAGGCGGGTAGCAGCGTGCTGATGGTGACCCACAGCCAGCGCCTGGCCGCCATGCTGCAGCGCCGCTGCGTGCTGCAGATGGGCCGGGTGCAGGGGTGATGAACAGCTTACGGATCACCGTGCAGGCCCTGTGCAGCCATTGGTGGCGTCACCGGCTGCAGTGCATCAGCATCTTCACCGGTTTGTGGCTGGCCACGGCCCTGTGGGCCGGCGTTCAGGCGCTCAACACCCAGGCGCGCAACGACTATGCACAAGCCAGTGCGGTGCTCGCCGGGCCTGCCCGCCCGCAACTGGTGGCACGTTCGGGGCAGCGCTTCGACCAGGCGCTGTATGTGCAATTGCGCAGGCTGGGCTGGCCGGTAACACCGGTGCTGGAAGGGCGCTTGCGCCTGGCTGCAGCGCCGCAGGTTGCGCTGCGCCTGGTCGGGATCGAGCCGCTTGGCCTGTTGCCGGGCATGGCCGTTGCCGGTGCCAATGTGCAGGGTTTTGACCTGCAGGCGTTCGTGGGTACGCCGGGGCAAGCGTGGGTGGGCCCGGACACGCTGCGCCAGCTGGGGCGCCAACCCGGCGAGCAGCTGACCACGGTGGACGGGCAAGTATTGCCGCCGCTTACCCTGCATGCGCAGCTGGCACCGGGTGTGGTGGTGGTCGACATCGGCCAGGCGCAGGCCTTGCTCAATGCCCCCGGGCAATTGTCGTGGCTGCTCAGCGACAGTGACCAGCCACTGCCGAGCGACATTGCGGCGAGGCTGAAGCTGCAGCCGCCCGGGGATGATGCCGACCTGCAGCGGCTGACCGCCAGCTTTCACCTGAACCTCACCGCCCTCGGCCTGCTGGCCTTCGTGGTGGGGCTGTTCATTGCCCATGCGGCCATTGGCCTGGCGCTGGAACAGCGGCGCGGGTTGATCCGCACCTTGCGCGCTTGCGGCGTGAGCTTGCAGGTGCTGCTGGCAGCCCTTGCCCTGGAGCTGGGGTTGTTTGCCGTGCTGGGCGGCGTGGCAGGCGTGGCTGCAGGTTACCTGCTGGCCGCACTGATGCTGCCTGATTTCGCCTCCAGCTTGCGCGGGCTTTATGGCGCCCAGGTGGCGGGGGAGTTGCACTTGCCGGCCACGTGGTGGCTGGCAGGCATTGCCGTCAGCCTGTTGGGCGCGCTGCTGGCGGGGCTCGACAGCCTGCTGCGTGCCGCGCGCCTGCCATTGCTGGCCTTGGCGCAGCCCCAGGCCTGGCGCCTGGCGCAAGTGCCGTGGTTGCGGCGCCAGGGTGTCGCCGGCGCTGTGCTGCTGATGGTGGCGGCGGGCTGCGGCTACCTGGGCAATGGGCTGCCCAGTGCATTCGGCATGCTGGCGGCTTTGCTGCTGGCGGCGGCGCTGGTGTTGCCGGGGTTGCTGGCGCTCTTGCTCGGCGGCCTGGCGCGGGTGTGCAAGCGCCCGCTGGCGCAGTGGTTCGTTGCCGACAGCCGCCAGCAACTGCCGGCCTTGAGCCTGGCGTTGATGGCGCTGTTGCTGGCCTTGGCCGCCAGTGTCGGGGTTGGCGGCATGACCGAAGGCTTTCGCCGCACCTTCATCGGCTGGCTGGACCAGCGCCTGGCCGCCGATGTGTACGTCACGCCCCGCGACAGCGCGCAGGCGCAGCAGATCTACGCGCGCTTGCTGGCAGACCGTACCGTCAGCGCGGTGCTGCCCAGCTGGCGGGTGGACTGGCGCCTGCAGCAGTGGCCGGTGCAGGTACAGGGGGTGGATGATCACCCGTTCTACCGCCAGCACTGGCCACTGCTGCAGCAGGCACCGGGCGCCTGGCAGGCGCTGGCCGCCGGCCGTGGTGCAATGCTCAGCGAGCAACTTGCCCGGCGCCTTGGCCTGGCTGTAGGGCAGACGCTGCAGTTGCCTGGCGAGCCGCCCCAGGCCATGACCGTGGTGGGCGTTTATGCCGACTATGGCAACCCCAAGGGCCATGTGCTGGTCAACGCCGGTTGGTTGGGTAGCCATGCACCAGCGGCCAGCCTCGCGGGTTTCAGCCTGCTAGTGCCGCCTGAACGGGTGGCTGCGCTGAAGGATGAACTGCAACGGCGCTATGCCCTGGATGACAATCAGGTGGTGGAGCAGGCCCGCCTCAAAGCCTGGTCCAGCGAGGTGTTCAGCCGCACCTTTGCGGTCACGGCGGCATTGAACAGCCTGACCCTGGGGGTTGCCGGCGTGGCGTTGTTCATCAGCCAGCTGACCTTGAGCCAGCGCCGCCTGGGGCAGTTGGCGCCGTTGTGGGCCTTGGGTGTACCACGGCGCTGGCTGGCCTGGCTGAGCCTGGGGCAAACGCTGATGCTCAGCTGCTTCACCGTGCTGCTGGCGATCCCCTTGGGCCTGCTGCTGGCCTGGTGCCTGGTGGCGGTGGTGAATGTGCAGGCGTTCGGCTGGCGTCTGCCTTGGCATGTATTTACCGGGCAACTGGTGCAGCTGGCCGTGCTGGGCCTGTTGACCAGCCTGCTGGCCAGTGCCTGGCCGTTGTGGCAACTGGCACGCAGCCAGCCAGGCGCGCTGTTGAGGCAATTTGCCGATGAGAGCTGAAACCTTGCTATTGATGGCTTGCCTGCTGCTGGCAGGGTGCGACCCGCCTGCGCCAGAACCCAAGAGTTATGCGGGCCTGGGTGACGATGCGGCGGCGTTCAGGCAGGTGATACCAGGGCATGCGCTGGAATTTCCACGTGACCATGGCGCGCATGGGGGCTTTCGTATCGAATGGTGGTACGTCACCGCCAACCTGCGCGATGCCCAGGGCCGTGACTGGGGTGTGCAATGGACGTTGTTCCGCTCGGCCTTGCGGCCTGGGCCTGAGACCTGGAACTGGAACAGCCCCAACCTGTGGATGGGCCACGCCGCGCTGACCGGCCCGGGCGGCCACCAGGTCAGTGAAACGCTCGCGCGCGGTGGGGTTGGCCAGGCGGGCGTCGAGGCACAACCGTTCCGGGCGTGGATCAACGACTGGTCGCTGCAGGGCAAACCCGGAGTCGACCGCCTGCAGATGCGGGCCAGGGGCCAAGGGTTTGGTTATGACCTTGCCCTCACCAGTGATCAGCCGCTGCTGCTGCACGGTGTGCAGGGTTACAGCGAAAAATCCGGCAAGGGCCAGGCGTCGTACTACTACAGCCAGCCGTTCTACACGGTTAGTGGCGAGGTCGAGCGCGAGGGGCAGCGGGTCGCCGTCACAGGGCAGGCCTGGCTTGACCGGGAATGGAGCAGCCAGCCGTTGGCCGCCGGGCAAAGTGGCTGGGACTGGTTTTCGCTGCACCTGGGCACGGGCGCCAAGCTGATGCTGTTCCAGGTGCGCGAGGATCACGGGCCGCCTTACCGCGCGGGCACCTGGGTCGATGCCCAGGGGCAGGCGCGTGCGCTGCAGGGCGGGCAAATCGAGCTGACACCGCTTGCCTGGACGCGGCAGGACAATGGCAAAAAGGTGCCCACCCGTTGGCGGGTCAAGGTGCCAGCGGTACAGGTGGATGTCGAGGTTGATGCGCTGGAGCCCAAGGCCTGGATGGGCACGCGCTTCCCTTACTGGGAAGGCCCGGTGCGTGTGGGTGAGCAGGGGCGTGGGTATCTGGAAATGACGGGCTATTGAGGTACTGCACCTGCCTGGGTGCAGTACCTGTGCGGGCATCGGTATGCCGCTGGTGAGGCCCGGGCAGGCCTACTTGAAGCCCGTCACGGCATGCGGCACGTAGGGCGCTTGCAGGCGCTCCACTTCTTCGGCGCTGAGCTCGAACTGCAACGCGCCAATCGCATCATCGAGCTGCGCCACCTTCGACGCGCCCACGATCGGCGCCGAAACCCCTCGCTTGCCCAGTACCCAGGCCAGCGCCACCTGCGCCATGGGCACGCCACGCTCGCGGGCTATCTGTTCGACCACATCGATCACCCGGCCGTCTTCCACTTCGGTTTTTTCATAGAACGACCGGCCGGAAATGTCGGTGCGGGTACGTTCAGTCTGCTGGCCATGCGGGCGGGTCAGCCGGCCGCGGGCCATCGGGCTCCAGGGCATCAGGCCCACGCCCTGGTCCAGGCACAGCGGGATCATTTCGCGCTCTTCCTCGCGGTAGATCAGGTTGAGGTAGTTCTGCATCGACACGAAGCGGCTCCAGCCGTTGCTGGCCGCCACCTGCTGGGCTTTGGCGAACTGCCAGGCATACATCGAGGATGCGCCGATGTAGCGCGCCTTGCCGGCTTTGACCACATCGTGCAGCGCCTCCATGGTCTCCTCGATCGGGGTGTGGTAGTCCCAGCGGTGGATCTGGTACAGGTCGACATAGTCGGTCCCAAGGCGGGTGAGGCTGGCGTCGATGTTGGCCATGATCGCCTTGCGTGACAGGCCCTGTTCGTTGGGCCGGGTGCTGCCTTCCCACATGTTGGCCGGGAAGAACACCTTGGTGGCGATCACGGTTTCTTCGCGGCGGGTGAACGCCTTCAGCAGCTTGCCCAGGATCAGCTCCGAGGTGCCGGCCGAGTAGCTGTTGGCGGTGTCGAAGAAGTTGATGCCTTGCTCCACGGCGTGGCGGATGATCGGGCGGCTGTCGGCTTCGCCGAGGGTCCAGGGGTGGGTGCCGGCGCCCGGCTCGCCGAAGGTCATGCAGCCCAGGCACAGTTTCGAAACATCCAGGCCGGTGTTGCCCAACTTGACGTACTGCATCTGCTTCTCCTCGGTGGTCGTTTGCGATGGGGGAAGCTTAGCGGGGCTGTGGGCGTGCGGAAATCCCGTATCGGTGCAGGCGAGCTCTGCAGAAATTCACAAGCGCAGCAGTGGCTTGACCTGTTGCTGCAAAAAATCGGTTACAGCCTTGATGCGCGGTGTGTTGCGCACGTCTTCATGCACGGCCAGCCATAGTTCGATGCTCATGGTCTGTGTTTCGTCCCCGATGGCCTGCAGGCCATGCTCCTGGGCCATGAATGCCGGCAGGCAGGCAATGCCGATGCCGCCGGCAGCGGCCTGGGCCTGGATGCGCAAATCGTTGCTTTGCACTACAAAGGGCTGGTGGTGGGTCTGGGCGAGCAGCCACTGTTGCTGCGCCGACTTGGCCTGGGACTGGTCGTAGCCGATATAGCGCGGCGTGCTGGTGCTGCGCAGGTAGCCGGGGGCGGCGTACAGGCGGTAATCCAGGTAACCCAGCAGGCTGGCCACCAGGGTGGGCTCGCTGGGCCTGGCCAGGGCCACGCTGATATCGGCCTCGCGGCGTGCCAGCGAGGCGCGCGACTTGCTGCCGACCAGTTTCAGGTGCAGCTGCGGGTAGCGGTTGCACAGCGTGGCCAGGCGCCGCGCAATGAGGCTGCCGAGCAAGGCGGGCGGGGCGGCCAGTACCACCTGGCCTTCAACCTGCTGCTGGCCTGCGCTGGCGAAGTGTTCCAGGGCGAAGGAGGCCTGGGTCATCTGCTCGGCGTAATCGCCCACCCGGCGGCCTTGCTCGGTCAGCACGTAAGCCCTGGGGCGGCGGTCGACCAGCTTGAGGTTGAGCGCAGCTTCCAATGCGGCGATGCGCCGGGCCACGGTGGCGTGGTCGACGCCCAGCTGCTTGGCTGCGGCCGACAGGGAGCCGGTGCTGATGAAGGCGCAGAAATGGCGCAGGTCTTCCCAATCGAACATGGCGGGCCTCTGTGGTGGAGGGCCATGATAAAGCCTCCTGGCGATTCCCACGACCTGAACCGGCCCCAACGCCGGCACACACGTTTCGCGTCAATTTCAAAAGCACCGCCATCGCTGCCAGGGCCGGCTTGCCGGCGATGGGGCAACACAAATAACTGATGCTAGGATGGCTGCCTCTCCTTACCCGGATACCGCCATGCAGCCCCTCGACCACCTGTCCTTGCACCTGTTCATCGTGGTCTGCGAAGAGGGCACCATCGCCCGCGCCGGTGAGCGGGCGTTCATGGCGCCTTCGGCTGTCAGCAAACGTATCTCGGACATCGAAGCGCGCTTTGGCACCACGCTGTTCAAGCGCAGCAAGCGCGGGGTCGAACCCACCCCGGCAGGGCTTGCCCTGTTGCGCCATGCCCGCGGCCTGACCCGGGCCATGGAGCGCCTCGACAGTGAGCTGAGCGAATACGCCGAGGGCGCACGGGGGCATGTGCGGGTGCTGGCCAATGTCTCGTCGATCATGGAGTTTCTGCCCGAGGAACTGTCGGCCTTCATGCTGGAAAACCCGTTGATCCAGGCCGATATCGAAGAGCGCTTCAGCCCCGATGTGGTCCGTGGCGTGGCGGAGGGCAATGCCGACCTGGGTATCTGCAGGAAGCCCACCGCAGTCGGCGGCCTTGAGTTCGTGCCTTATCGGCAAGACCACCTGGCGGTGGTGGTCGGTGCCAGCCACCCGCTGGCAGCGCGCACCAGCATTACCTTTGCCGAAACGCTTGGCTACGAGCACCTCGGGCTGTCGGCGTTCGCCACGTTGAACAGTTTCATGTGCAAGAGCGCCGAGGCAGTTGGCAAGGAACTGCGTTTTCGCTCGTACGTGTCGTCGTTCGATGCGGCCTACCGGCTGCTGCAGTTCGGCCTGGGCCTGGCGGTGTTCCCGCAGGAGGCGGTGGCGCGTTATGCGCCACTGTTCGACTTGCGGGTGATCCCGCTGACCGATGACTGGGCGTTGGGTGAGTTCGTCATCTGCATGCGTGACCGGCACGCGCTGTCGCTGTCGGCGCGGCGCCTGCTGGACCACTTGCTGCTGCGCGCGCCGGCCTGGCAGGTTATGCCCTGATATCCATCGCGGCTGACGATGGATCAGCCCGTGAAAGACGTCTTTTCTGCCCGCCATGCGGCTCTTAGTCTGGCCACACGCTTCAGACAGAGAGCCCCCTGATGACAACAATAACAATCAATGAAGTCGGCCTGCGCGATGGCCTGCAGAGCCTGCAGACGGTCATGCCGACTGCCGCCAAGCTGCGCTGGATCGACAGCGCGTATGCCGCTGGCGTGCGCCACATGGAAGTTGCCTCGTTCGTGCCGGCCAGGCTGTTGCCGCAGATGGCCGACGCCAAACAGGTGGTCGCCCACGCGCTGACCTACCCAGGCCTGCTGGTTACGGTATTGGCCCCCAACCTGCGCGGTGCCCAGGATGCACTGGAGTCTGGTGCGCAACGCGTCGTCGCCCCGGTGTCGGTAAGCAACGCCCACAGCATGGCCAACGTACGCCGCACGCCGCAGGAAATGGTTGAGGAGCTGGGGCGCATGTGCCAGCTGCGCAGCGAGATGGGCCGGCATGACGTGCAGATGATCGCCGGCATGTCAGTGGCCTTCGGCTGCACCCGTCAGGGTGATGTGCCGCTGGGTGACCTGTGCGCATTGACACGCCAGGTGATCGAGGCGGGTTGCGACCTGGTTTCGCTGGCCGACACCACCGGCTACGCCAACCCCGGGCAGGTAGCCATGGTGATCCCGGCGGTGCGGGCCATTGCCGGGGAGCGCCTGCGCGCCGCGCACTTCCACGACACCCGTGGCCTGGCGCTGGCCAACAGCCTGGTCGCCGTGCAGCAAGGTATCCGCGAGCTGGACGCCTCGCTGGCCGGCCTTGGCGGTTGCCCGTTCGCGCCAGGTGCCTCCGGCAATACCGTGACCGAAGACCTGGTGTTCATGCTGCAAAGCATGGGTTACGACACCGGCATCGACCTGCAGGCATTGATCGACTCACGCCAGGTGCTGCGTGATGCCTTGCCCGATGAACCCCTGTACGGCGCGCTCGCCCGCGCCGGCCTGCCGCTCAACTACTAAGGGCTACCCGCATGTCCAGACTCCCCTTGGACGGCATTCGTGTCGTTGAGATTTCGCACATGGTCATGGGCCCCACCTGCGGCATGATCCTCGGTGATCTTGGCGCTGAAGTGATCAAGATCGAGCCCACCCGTGGCGATGGCACACGGCGCTTGCTCGGCGCAGGCGCCGGGTTTTTCCGCACCTTCAACCGCAACAAGCAATGCATCGCCGTGGATGTGCAAACGCCCCAGGGCCGGGATGCCGTGCTCGCGCTGATCGACACGGCCGATGTGTTCATCGAGAACTTCAAGCCAGGGCGCATGCATACGCTCGGCTTTGACTACGCCGCGCTACGCGAGCGCAACCGGCGGTTGATTTACGCCTCGCACAAGGGCTTTCTCAACGGCCCTTACGACAATCGGCTGGCACTGGATGAAGTGGTGCAGATGATGGCGGGCCTGGCCTACATGACCGGGCCGGTGGGGCGGCCGCTGCGTGCGGGCAGTTCGGTGAACGACATCATGGGCGGCATGTTCGGGGCCATTGGTGTGCTGGCCGCGCTCAACGAGCGCAACAGCACCGGCGTTGGCCGCGAGGTGCAGAGCGCACTGTACGAGAACTGCGTGCTGCTGGCCGCCCAGCACATGCAGCAGTTTGCGGTCACGGGGGAGGCGGCAGCGCCAATGCCCAACCGCATCAGTGCCTGGGCCATTTATGACGTGTTCACCTTTGCCGGGGGGGAGCAGATGTTTGTCGCCGCCACAGGGGAGGGCCAGTGGCAGGCGCTGTGCACCGTGCTTGGCCAGGCGGCATTGCGCGACGACCCCACCCTGGCCAGCAACAACGACCGGGTGTTGCAGCGGCCGCGTTTGCTGGCGCACCTGGCCGAGGTGTTCGCCACACTCGATGCGCAGCAACTGGCGGTCGAGCTTGAGGCCAATGGCATCCCGTTCGCGCCGATCCGTCGCCCGGAGGAGCTGTTCGATGACCCGCACCTGATGCAAAGCGGGGGCATGGCTGACCTCACCCTGGAGGACGGCAGCAGCACGCCGATGCCACTGCTGCCGCTGGCGCTCGATGGCCAGCGCCTGCAACCGCGCCGGCCGATCCCGCGTATCGGCGAGCACACCCAGAAAGTCATGCGCGAGCTTGGTTACAGCGATGCGCACATTGCCGAGCTGTGCGCCGCAGGCGTGCTCAAGACTGACGAGCAGGAGCGCTGAAAATGGCCATCTACCGATACGACACGCTTGTCCCGAACCTGCACCCGGAAACCTTCGTTGCCGAGCAAGCTACGGTGATCGGCGATGTCACGCTGGCGCAAGGCGTTAGTGTGTGGCCGCAAGCGGTGCTGCGCGGCGACAATGAACCGATCCACATTGGCCAGCACAGCAATGTGCAGGAGGGCGCGGTGCTGCATGCCGACCCTGGTTTCGCCCTGACCGTGGGCAGTGGCGTGACCATCGGCCACCAGGCGATGCTGCATGGCTGCACGATTGGCGATGGTGCACTGATCGGTATACAGGCGGTGGTACTCAACGGCGCGGTCATCGGCCGCAATTGCCTGGTGGGGGCGGGTGCCATCGTCACCGAAGGCAAGGTCTTCCCCGACAATTCACTGATCCTCGGTGCACCTGCCAAAGTGGTGCGTGAGCTATCGCCTGAGGCCATCGCGCACATGCACGCCAATGCCGCCGACTACGTGCGCAAAGGCCAAGCCTGCAAGGAAAAGCTCGTGCGTATCGGCTAACCCCCTTCAGTGGCGCCCTGAAGGGCGCCGCCGCTCTCCAATAATTACAAGAACGGAGATCCACCATGGTTGCCTTGACCGGTGTTCTGGCGCGTGAGCGCAATGAGCGTCACATCAATGAACTGCTGCTGTACCGGCGGGTGGCCTGGCGCATCATGCCACTGGCCATCATCTGTTTCCTGTTCTCCTATTTCGACCGCATCAACATCAGCTTCGCCAAGACCCAGATGCAGGCCGAGCTTGGCCTGAGCGACGCGGCCTACGGGCTGGCCGCGAGCATGTTCTTCATTGGCTACGTGCTGTTCGAGGTGCCGAGCAGCCTGGGCCTGAAGCGCTACGGCGCGCCGGCGTGGATATGCCGGATCATGGTGTCCTGGGGGCTGGCCACTGCGGCTCTGGTATTTGCCTATACCCATTACACCCTGTACTTCCTGCGTTTTCTGATCGGTGTGATGGAGGCCGGTTTCGGGCCGGCCATCCTGTTCTATCTGGCCTGCTGGTTCCCCCGCAAGCACCTGGCGAAGATGAACGGGCTGTGGTTCCTGGCCGTGCCCTTGGCTGGCGCGGTTGGCGGCCCTGCGGCGGGCTTTTTGCTAGGGACCATGGACGGTGTGCTGGGCCTTGCCGGCTGGCACTGGCTGTTTCTGATGTCGGGCCTGCCGTGCGTGGTGCTGGGCGTGCTGGTGCTGTGCAAGCTCGATCGCGACATTGCGTCGGCCAAGTGGCTGACCCTTGAAGAGAAAGCCCTGTTGCAGGAAAACCTTGCCCAGGACAAACGCGCGGACAAACCGGTGCTGGGTTCGCTGTGGCGGGTGCTGCTGACCCGAGAAGTGGCGATCATGGCGTTCATCTACTACGTGATCAAAAGCGCGTCCTATGGCCTGAATTTCTGGATGCCGCACCTGATCAAGTCATCAGGGGTACAGGACATGCTGTGGGTCGGTGTGTTGTCTGCGCTGCCTTATGCGGTGGCGTGCGTCGGCATGGTGCTGCTCACCCGGCGCTCGGACCGCACCGGCGAGCGCAAGCGCTACCTGGTGTACTGCCTGCTGGCCGCAGCCGTTGGTTACTTGCTCGCGTGCCTGTTCTCGGGCTCGTCGTGGGCGATGATGGCGGCGCTGGTAATGGCGACAGCGGGTACGTTCATTGCCATTCCGATCTTCTGGACTATCCCGCAGTCGACCTTCTCCGGGTTGGCGATTGCAACCGGCACTGCAGCAATCAACTCCGTGGGCCAGCTCAGCGGCATCGTGGCACCGGTGATGGTGGGGCAGATCAACGACATCACAGGCAGCACGTACATGGGCATGCTCTCGATTGCACCGCTCATCCTGCTTGCCTGCCTGGTGGTGATGCGCTACGTCAGAAACCCCAAGGTCTGAACCTGGCTCGCCCTTGACGCTGAACAACAAGAACAATAACAAGGCATAACCCATGAACACTTCCGTCTCACGGCGGGCATCACTGATGCTCGCGGTGTTGTGCTGTGCGTGGCAATCGGCCCAGGCTGCCTTTGTCGCTGACGGCAAAGGCAGCCTGGAGCTGCGCAATTTTTACTTTGATCGTGACTTTCACGGTGCTGCTGCCAGCCAGTCCAGGCGCGGTGAGTGGGCCCAGGGCTCTTTGCTCAAGTGGCAATCGGGCTACACCGAAGGTGTCGTCGGGTTTGGCCTGGACGCGGCAGGGATGCTCGGCGTCAAGCTCGATTCGTCCCCGGACCGCAGCGGCAGCGGGCTGTTGCCCCGCGGCAGCGACAGGCGCGCGGTGGATGGCTATGGCAAGGCAGTTGCCACCGTCAAGGCGAAGCTTTCGCAGACCCACCTGCAGCTGGGTGGTTTGAGCCCCCAGTTACCATTGCTGGTGTCGAACTACAGCCGGTTGTTCCCGCAGTGGTTCAAGGGTACGCAGTTGGTCAGCAAGGACTTGGACCGTTTCACCTTTACCTTGCTGCAGGTCGATGCCACCAAGCTGCGCGACTCCACCGACTTTGAAAGCCTGACCGCCATGGCGCAACAGGGCGCCTATTCGGCAACGGTGACCAGCGACCGCCTGTACTACGCGGGTGTCGATTATCAGCCGGCGAAGAGCCTGACCCTCAGCGTGCATACCAGTCAGCTTGAAGACCTGTTCCAGCGGGAATTTGCGGGGTTCAAGTACAGGGCCGGCCTTGGGCCGGGGGAGGCATTCACCGAATGGCGCTGGTTCAACGCGCACGACCAGGGCAGGGCGTTGCTGGGCGAGGTGGATAACCGGACCTTGAGCACCAACATCGGCTATGGCCTGCACGGGCATACCTTCAGCGGTGGTTACCAGAAGGCCAGTGGAAATACCGCCTATGCGTACGTTGGCGGGACCGATACCTACCTGTTCAGCGAGCAGCAGGTGAGCACGTTTGCCCTGGCCAACGAGCGTGCATGGATGCTGCGTTACGACTACAACTTTGCAGCATTGGGCATCCCGGGGCTGACGTTCAATGTGCGCTACGTCAAGGGTGACCAGGTCGACCCACAGCGGATTGCCAGCAGCAAAGGCCGGGCGCTGGCCGCGCGAGGTGGCGAAGGTGAGGAGTGGGAGCGGACCACCGACATCAGCTATGTCGTGCAGTCGGGGGTGTTCAGGAACCTGTCGCTGCGTTGGCGCAATGCGACCATGCGCTCCAATTTTGCCGATGCGGCGGATGAAAATCGGGTGATCGTGGGGTACACGGTCGAGTTTTGAGCGTTGGAGTACAAATGTGCTCTTAGGTTGATATCGGGTGTGTTGGAAGGGGCCGTTCTGGGCGCATGTCATCAAGTTAACGGCGTTGGGAGGGCCTAACGCCCTCTATGAAACCGGTTTCAAAATGTTTCCGAACCAGCTAGATTACGCGGCTTTCTCAGGGCCTCTCCCTGATCTAAACCCAGACGGCGCAACCCAAGGCCGCCCCAATGCTGATGAGGACTTGCAATGCCTGAGCATGCCCCCGACAACCCGCGCCGGGACTTCCTGCGCAAAACGTTGACCCTTATTCCCGTGGTCACCGTGGCTACCAGCACAGGCCTTGGCGCCGGCCAGCTGCTGGCCCAGCCGGCCCGCGAACCCAAGGTGCCCGCTACACCGCCCGCTGGCCATTACCAGCCGACTTTCTTCACCGCCGAAGAATGGGCCTTCGTGCAGGCGGCGGTGTCGCGCATCATCCCCGCTGACGAGCTGGGCCCCGGCGCGCTCGAAGCAGGCGCCGCCGAGTTTATCGATCGCCAGATGAACACCCCCTATGCCACAGGTGCCCAGTGGTACATGCAGGGCCCGTTCAAGGCCGACGCTGCGCCAGAGCTTGGCTACCAGCTGCAACTGAGCCCCCAGCAGATCTACCGCCTGGGCATCGCCGCTGCGGATGCATGGTGCAAAAACGCCAGCGGTAAAACCTTTGCCGAGCAAGATAGCGCTACCCGAGACAAGGTTCTCGGCAAGATCGAAGCCGGTGAGATCGTTTTCGAACAGCTGCCTGCCAAGGTGTTTTTCAGCCTGCTGGTGCAGAACACCCGCGAGGGGTTCTTCTGCGACCCGATTCACGGTGGCAACAAGGGTATGGTCGGCTGGACGCAAATCGGCTTCCCCGGCGCCCGTGCAGACTTCATGGACTGGGTCGAGCGCAACGAGCCTTACCCGTTTCCGGCAGTATCGATTCGTGGCGAGAGGGCGTAAGGCATGGCCAATGCAATGAAGAAGGTCGATGCGGTGATCGTCGGTTTCGGCTGGGCGGGCGCCATCATGGCCAAGGAGCTGACCGAGGCCGGGTTGCAGGTGGTCGCGCTGGAGCGCGGGCCGATGCAGGACACCTACCCCGAGGGCAGCTACCCGCAGGTCATCGATGAGCTGACCTACAGCGTGCGCAAGAAGCTGTTCGTGGATGTCTCCAAAGAAACCGTCACCATCCGCCACAGCGTCAACGATGTCGCGCTGCCCAACCGCCAGCTCGGTGCCTTCCTGCCCGGCAAGGGCGTGGGCGGCGCAGGCCTGCACTGGTCCGGCGTGCATTTTCGTGTAGACCCGATGGAGCTGCGCATGCGCAGCCACTACGAAGAGCGCTACGGCAAACGCTTCATCCCTGAACACATGACGATCCAGGACTTTGGCGTGAGCTACGAGGAGCTAGAACCCTGCTTCGACTTCGCCGAGAAGGTCTTCGGCACCTCGGGCCAGGCCTGGACCGTGAACGGCAAGGTGGTCGGCGAAGGGAAGGGTGGCAACCCTTATGCACCGGACCGCTCCAACCCCTTCCCGCTGGTGTCGCAGAAGAACGTGGTGTCGGCGCAGCTGTTCCAGAAGGCAACCGCCAGCCTGGGCTACAAGCCCTACAACCTGCCTTCGGCCAACACATCGGGGCCTTACACCAACCCCTATGGGGCGCAGATGGGGCCGTGCAACTTCTGTGGCTTCTGCAGCGGGTACGTGTGCTACATGTACTCCAAGGCGTCGCCCAACGTGAACATCCTGCCGGCGCTGCGCCAGGTACCCCATTTCGAGCTGCGGGCCAATGCCCATGTGCTGCGGGTGAACCTGGACGACAGCAAGCGCAAGGCTACCGGGGTGACCTACATCGATGCCCAGGGGCGGGAAGTGGAGCAGCCGGCAGACATCGTCATCCTTGCCGCGTTCCAGTTCAACAACGTGCGCCTGATGCTGCTGTCGGGCATCGGCAAACCCTATGACCCGATCAAGAACGAAGGGGTTGTGGGGCGCAACTTCGCCTACCAGAACATGGGCACGGTGAAAGCGTTCTTCGACAAGGACACCTACACCAACAACTTCATCGGCGCCGGCGGCAACGGGGTGGCGATCGACGACTTCAACGCCGACAACTTCGACCATGGGCCGCACGGTTTCGTCGGCGGCTCGCCGATGTGGGTCAACCAGGCTGGCAGCCGGCCGATTGCCGGTATTGCCAACCCGCCCGGCACGCCCGCCTGGGGCAGTGCCTGGAAGAAGGCCACGGCCGATTACTACACCCACCAGCTGTCGATGGACGCCCACGGCGCGCACCAGTCGTACCGCGGCAACTACCTGGACCTCGACCCGACCTACCGGGATGCCTACGGCCAGCCGCTGCTGCGCATGACCTTCGACTGGCAGGAAAACGACATCAAGATGAACCAGTTCATGGTCGACAAGCTGAGCAAGATCGCCCAGGCGATGAACCCCAAGGCCATCGCTGTGCTAGGCAAGAAGGTCCAGGAGCACTTCAACACCGCCAGCTACCAGACCACCCACCTCAACGGCGGCGCGATCATGGGCTCCGACCCCAAAACCAGTGCCTTGAACCGCTACCTGCAAAGCTGGGACGTGCACAACGTGTTCGTCCCGGGCGCATCGGCGTTCCCCCAGGGCCTGGGTTACAACCCCACCGGCCTGGTGGCTGC
This sequence comes from Pseudomonas sp. BNK-30, assembly GCF_047456185.1. Classification (NCBI taxonomy): domain Bacteria; kingdom Pseudomonadati; phylum Pseudomonadota; class Gammaproteobacteria; order Pseudomonadales; family Pseudomonadaceae; genus Pseudomonas; species Pseudomonas sp. BNK-30. The sequence continues at coordinate 2,061,217 of NZ_CP179904.1, read as the reverse complement.
GCTGACCTACTGGTCGGCGCGGGCCATCCGGGAGCAGTACCTGAAAAACCCCGGCCCGCTGGTTCAGGCTTGAGGAGCGATGGCATGAAAAAACTGTTGATCGCGACCCTGCTGCTGGGCACGGGCCTGGCTGCCCAGGCTGATGAAGCTACCGATGCGCTGGTGAAGAAGGGCGAGTACCTGGCCCGTGCCGGTGACTGCGTGGCCTGCCATACCGCCAAGGGCGGCAAGCCCTTTGCCGGTGGGCTGCCGATGGAAACCCCCATCGGCACCGTGTACTCCACCAACATCACCCCGGATGCCACCGGCATCGGCCAGTACAGTTTCGAAGACTTCGACCTGGCCGTGCGCAAAGGTGTGGCCAAGGACGGCAGCACGCTGTACCCGGCCATGCCGTACCCGTCCTATGCGCGGGTCAAGGACGAGGACATGCGCGCCTTGTACGCCTACTTCATGCAAGGCGTGCAACCGGTGGCGCAGCCTAACAAGGCCACCGACATCCCTTGGCCCCTGAGCATGCGTTGGCCGCTGGCGATCTGGCGTGGCGTGTTCGCACCAGAGGTGAAAGCCTGGCAAGCGCCGGCCGGTGCCGACCCGGTGGTCAGCCGCGGCGCCTACCTGGTGGAGGGTTTGGGCCATTGTGGCGCGTGCCATACCCCGCGCGCCCTGACCATGCAGGAAGAGGCCCTGAGCCCCGCGGATGGCAAGCAGTTCCTGGCCGGCAGTGCGCCGTTGGAAGGCTGGATCGCCAAGAACCTGCGCGGTGACCACAAGGACGGCCTGGGCAGCTGGAGCGAAGAGCAGCTGGTGCAGTTCCTGAAAACCGGGCGCAGTGACCGCAGTGCCGTGTTCGGCGGCATGAGCGATGTGGTCGAACACAGCATGCAGCACTTGAGCGATACCGACCTGACGGCCATTGCCCGCTACCTCAAGACGCTACCGGCAAGCGACCCGCACGACCAGCCGCATGTGTACGACAAGCACGTGGCACAGGCTTTGTGGAACGGTGATGACAGCAAGCCGGGTGCGGCGGTGTACATCGACAACTGCGCTGCCTGCCATCGTACCGACGGCCAGGGGTATACCCGCGTGTTCCCGGCGCTTGCCGGCAACCCGGTGGTGCAGACGGCCGATGCCACCTCGTTGATCCATGTGGTGCTGGATGGCGGCACGGTGCCGGCGACGCATACGGCGCCGTCGAACCTCACCATGCCAGCGTTCGGCTGGCGCTTGAGCGACCAGGAAGTGGCTGAGGTGGTGAATTTCATCCGGACCAGTTGGGGTAACCAAGGCAGTGCTGTTTCGGCCAGTGATGTGAAAGCCATCCGCTAAGGCCGGCGCCCGGCGTCATACCTTGAGGGGCTTGCCGGCGATGCAGGCGCTGCGGTCTAGGGCACCGGCTTTGCCGGTGATCGCCGGCAAGCCGGCTCCTACAGGATTGGCGTCGGCTGTAGAAATTCGGTGGGGCAGTGCGCCGGAAAAGGTAGAATCCCGACGAACGGTAGGTGACGAAACCGCGCGGTTTTGATGTATTGAAACCGGTTTCAGTCACCGTCACCGACAATAATCACAAGGGACCGAAATGACCGACTTGCCTGCCCATTCCCGCGAACGCGTGACCATCAGTGAGGTCGCACGCGTTGCCGGCGTCTCCAAGGCCACCGTGTCGCGCTACATTGGCGGCGATCGCCAACTGCTGGCCGAAGCTACCGCCAAGCGCCTTGAAGAAGTCATCGAGCGCCTGGGCTACCGGCCCAACCAGATGGCCCGCGGCCTCAAGCGTGGCCAGACGCGTTTGATCGGCATGCTGGTAGCAGACATCCTCAACCCCTATTCAGTCGCGGTGATGCACGGCGTCGAAACCGCCTGCCGTCAGCACGGCTACAGCCTTGTGGTATGCAACACCAACCGCGACGACGAGCAGGAGCGCCATCACCTGGCGGCCCTGCAGTCTTACAACGTCGAGGGCCTGATCGTGAATACCCTTGGCCATCACCCCGGCGAACTTCTCAACCTGCAGCGCGACATGCCCATGGTCCTGGTAGACCGGCAACTGCCGGAGCTGAACGTGGACCTGGTAGGGCTGGATAACGCCCAGGCCATCGAGCAGGCCCTGGACCACCTGCAGGCGCGTGGCTACCGCGACATCCTGGCGGTCACCGAACCACTGGACGGCACCAGCTCCCGGCTCGAACGCACGCTGGCGTTCACCGCCTCGATCAGCCGTCGCGCCGGCATGCGTCAGCAACTGGTGGAGATCGACAGCAACCTGCACGCCCGGCTTGATGCCTTCCTCGGCAGTAATGGGCACGGGCCCCAGGCTATTTTTACCTTCAACGGCGTGGCCACCCTGACGGTGACCCGTGTATTGCACGACGCGGGTTGCAACCTGTTCCAGGACGTCGGCCTGATTGCGCTGGACGAACTGGACTGGTACCCGCTGGTCGGTAGCGGCATTACCGCGCTCGCCCAACCCACCGAACGCATCGGTGTGGCCGCCTTCGACTGCCTGCACGACCGCCTGCGCGGCGAGAGCGGGGCGCCACGGCGCCTGGACTTCAAGGCAGAGTTGATCGTCCGAGGTTCCACTCAACTACGCGAATGAAGAAACGGCTGGCAACGACGCCGGCCATTGCTGCAGCCAAAAAATGAAACCGGTTTCATAAGGACAAGAACAATGCACGAGAACCCCGTTTCCATCAGCCTCTCCAGCTACGGTGCCAGCTTGGTCCGGGAGCGTGGGCAGGAGAGTTTCCTTGAACTGCTGGCCGCTGCCGGCGTGACACGTGTCGAACTGCGCGAAGAGTTGTTCGACGCGGCCCCGGATGCCGCCGCGCTGTCGGCGGCAATCAACGCGCTGCAGTTGCAGTGCCTGTATTCCTCGCCACTGGAACTGTGGACCCCTGAAGGGCAGCTGGACGCGCGCTTGCCTGCCAAGCTGGCGCTGGCCCGCGCACTCGGCGCCGTGGCGCTGAAGGTGTCGTTGGGGCATTACGCTTGCGCATGCGACCTGGCGGCCTTGCAAGCGCAACTGCGCCCTGGTGACCCACTGTTGCTGGTGGAGAACGACCAGACCACGCAGGGCGGGCGCATCGCGCCGCTGCTGCAGTTCTTTGAGCGCTGCGAGGCCCAGGGGCTGGCGCTGGGCATGACCTTCGATATCGGTAACTGGCAATGGCAGGGCGAATCCGCCGCGCAGGCAGCGCGGTTGCTCGGCCGCTGGGTGCGTTACGTGCATTGCAAGGCAGTGCAGCGCGAGGCCAGCGGGCGCCTGGTGGCCGTTGTGCCGCAGGCCCGGGACCTGATGGCCTGGGAGGCAATGTTCGCCGAGTTCACCCCCGGGCTGATGCGCGCCGTGGAGTACCCGCTGGCCGGCGCTGACTTACTGGCTTTGACCCGCGCCCAGGTCAACAACCTGGCCCGCATCGGCATGAGCGAGGAGGTGAGCCATGCCTGAGCATGACGTGCTGTGTTTTGGCGAAACCATGGCCATGTTCGTTGCCGAGCAGGCCGGTGACCTGGCGGCTGTGGGGGCGTTTACCAAGCGCATTGCCGGCGCCGACAGCAATGTGGCCATCGGCCTGGCCCGGTTGGGTTTCCGGGTGCGCTGGCTGAGCCGGGTGGGCAACGACTCGCTGGGCCGCTTCGTGCTCGACACCCTGCAGCAGGAGGGCCTGGACTGCAGCCACGTGGAGGTCGATGACCACCACCCGACAGGCTTCCAGCTCAAGGGCCGTTGCGACGATGGCAGCGACCCTGTGGTGGAGTATTTTCGCCGCAACTCCGCGGCCAGCCACCTATCGCTGGCGCAGTTCAGCCCGGCGTTGCTGCAGGCCCGCCACCTGCACGCCACCGGTATTCCGCTGGCGCTGTCGGCCGGCTGCAGGGCGCTGGCCCATGAGCTGGTCGAGCGCATGCGCAGCGAGGGGCGCAGCATTTCCTTCGACCCCAACCTGCGCCCGTCGCTGTGGCCTGACCGCGCCAGCATGGTCCGTGAAGTCAACGCGCTGGCGATAAAGGCGCACTGGCTGCTGCCAGGGCTCGAGGAAGGGCGGTTGTTGACCGGCCTGCAAACCCCGGCGGACATCGCCGCGTTCTACCTCGACCGTGGCGTCGAGCACGTAGTCATCAAGTTGGGCGGTGAGGGTGCCTACTACCGCAATGCCCAGTGCCAAGGGCAGGTCGCCCCTGTGCCGGTGGCCAAGGTGGTGGACACCGTCGGTGCCGGCGACGCCTTTGCCGTTGGCGTGGTCAGCGGCCTGCTCGAAGGCCGCCCGCTCGCCGAGGCGGTGGCTCGCGGCAACTGGTGCGGCAGCCGCGCCGTGCAATCGCGCGGCGACATGGAAGGCTTGCCACTGCGCCGGGAGCTGGAAGCGTACGCATTACCCAAGAGTGCCTGAAACTTTGATCGCCGGTACGCCGGCCGGTTGCTACAAAAACAACAAGCTCAGGAGCCGCATCATGCAATCGACAAGCCTCGCCCCACGCCGTTGGTGGTACATCATCCCGATCGTCTTCGTCACTTACAGCCTGGCCTACCTCGACCGCGCCAACTACGGCTTCGCCGCCGCCTCGGGCATGGCCGATGACCTGAAGATCACCCCGGCGCTGTCGTCCCTGCTGGGGGCGCTGTTTTTCCTCGGGTACTTCTTCTTCCAGGTGCCTGGTGCCATCTACGCGCAAAAACGCAGCGTCAAAAAGCTGATTTTCGTCAGCCTGATCCTCTGGGGCAGCCTGGCGACCCTGACCGGCATGGTCAGCAATGTCTACCTGCTGATCGGCATCCGCTTCCTGCTCGGGGTGGTCGAGGCGGCGGTGATGCCGGCGATGCTGGTGTACCTGTGCCACTGGTTCACCCGCGCCGAACGCTCGCGCGCCAATACCTTCCTGATGCTGGGCAACCCGGTGACCATCCTGTGGATGTCGGTGGTCTCGGGGTACCTGATCAAGCATTTCGACTGGCGCTGGATGTTCATCATCGAGGGCCTGCCAGCGGTGCTCTGGGCGTTCATCTGGTGGCGCCTGGTGGACGACCGGCCAGCCCAGGTGGGCTGGCTGAGCGAGCAGGAAAAAGCGGCGCTCGAACAGGCCCTGGCCGCTGAACAGCAAGGCATCAAACCGGTTAAGAACTACCGCGAGGCGTTTCGCTCGCCGCAGGTCATCGTGCTGTCACTGCAGTACTTCTGCTGGAGCATCGGGGTGTACGGCTTCGTGCTGTGGCTGCCCTCGATCCTCAAGCAGTCGGCGAACGTCGACATCGTCGAGGCCGGTTGGCTGGCCTCGGTGCCCTACCTGGCGGCGGTCGTGGCCATGGTCGGGGTGTCGTGGGCCTCTGACAAACTGCAGAAGCGCAAGCGTTTCGTCTGGCCACCCTTGCTGATCGCCGCGTTGGCCTTCTATGGCTCCTACGCCTTGGGCACCGAGCATTTCTGGGCGTCCTATGCGCTGCTGGTGCTTGCCGGGGCTTGCATGTACGCCCCCTATGGCCCGTTCTTCGCCATCGTGCCGGAGATCCTGCCCAGCAACGTGGCCGGTGGGGCCATGGCCCTGATCAACAGCATGGGCGCGCTGGGTTCGTTCGGTGGCTCGTGGCTGGTCGGCTATCTCAATGGCGCCACCGGTGGCCCTGGCGCTTCTTACCTGTTCATGTGCGGTGCGCTGCTGACGGCAGTGGCGCTCACGGCTGCGCTGAAAACATCACAAACCTCCGGCCAGGCCAAGCCCCGCAGCCAGCGCCTGGCAATGAGCCAATAGGAAACGGCTATGAAAAAGCGAATCGTCCTTTACAAGCGCCTGCCCGAGGCCCTGCTGGCGCGCCTGCAACAGCAGGTCGAGGTGACCTGGGTGGATACCTCCGGCAGTGATGGCCTGGCCCGGCTGCGCGATGCCTTGCCCGGTGCCCATGGCCTGCTGGGCGCCAGTTTGCGGCTGGACAGCAGCCTGCTGGACCTGGCGCCACAGCTTGAAGTGGTGGCCAGTGTGTCGGTTGGCGTCGACAACTACGACATTGCCGAGCTGACCCGCCGTGGCGTGATGCTGACCAACACCCCTGATGTATTGACCGAGACCACCGCCGACACCGGCTTTGCCTTGATCCTGGCCACTGCCCGGCGGGTGGTGGAGCTGGCCGGCTGGGTACGTGACGGCCACTGGCAGGCCAACCTTGGGCCGGCGCATTTTGGCAGTGATGTGCATGGCAAGACCTTGGGCATCGTCGGCATGGGGCGCATTGGTGAGGCCTTGGCCCGCCGTGGTGCGGCCGGGTTCGGCATGCGCGTGCTGTACCACAGTTCGCGAGCCAAGCCAGAGGTGGACGCCCGCTATGGTGCCCGGTATCGCACCCTGGACGAGCTGCTGAGCGAGGCGGATTTTGTCTGTTTGACGGTGCCCTTGAGCGCCAGCACCGAAGGCCTGATCGGCGCACGGGAGCTTTCGCTGATGAAGCCCGAGGCGATCCTGGTGAACATTGCCCGCGGGCGTGTGGTGGAAGAACAGGCACTGCTTGCGGCGTTGCAGGCCAAGCGCATCCGCGGCGCCGGGCTGGATGTGTTCGTACAGGAACCACTTCCGGCCCATTCGCCGCTGTTGCAACTGGACAACGTGGTGGCCACGCCGCACATCGGCTCGGCGACCCACGAAACCCGTGAGGCCATGGCGCGCTGTGCGGTAGAGAATCTGTTGAGCGCGTTGGCGGGCGAGCGGCCGGCGAACCTGGTGAATGAGGGCGCGTGGCGAGCGCCAAGCCCCTCTAGGTCGCAACCCTGACGCAAACGCTGTAGCAACGGGGCAGCGGCAAGGCCGGTGCCGTGCACTGCAACGCCCCAGGTCAGGCGCGCAGTGCCTCATTGCGACGCAGGCGCCAGAAGTGCGCCTGCGGCCAGCGTGTCTGGGCCTGGTAGTAGTAACGCACACGGCGCAGGTAATGCTCGCGCACCTGGTGCAGTTGGCCAGAATACGCTTGCGCGCCCAGTTGATCGCCGCGATGGTGAGCCACCACGGCTTGCGCACCGCGCAGCGCTGTGTACAGCGCGTTGAAAATGCCCTGCGAAGACAGCGGGTCGAAGGCCAGCGCCGCATCGCCCACCGCCAGCCAGTCAGAGCCTTGCGCCGTGCACAATGCGCCACCGCCTGCACCGGTAGCGCTCAGCGGGCTCCAGCCCTCGCTGGCCCGGCACCAGTGCTGCAGGTACCGGGTACCGGCAAGCCCCTGATGCCATAGCGACGGCGTGTGAATCAGTCGCGAGGCGTTCCCGGCATCGGTATGCAACACGGCAATACGCCGGCCGCCAGGCAGGCAGGCGCTGTACCACCAGCCCTCGGGCGTGGCTTCCAATACCGTACGGTGATCCTCATGGGCGTCGCGCGCGCTGGCATACACCGCCACCAGCGGCGTATCGCAGATGCGTGCAAGCCCCAGCCGGCGACGCAATACACCGTGTCGGCCACTGGCATCGACGACGAAGCCTGCGCTGAAGTCGCCCGCTTGAGTGCCAACGCGCCAGCCTTCGGGCAGACGCTGCACGCGGTTGACCTGGGCGTCTATATGCAGCACGCCATCACTGCGCGCCGCCTCAAGCAAACAGGCGTCGAAACGTGGCCGGTCCAGGTGCCAACCCAGGCCGTGGGGGTCTTGAATGAAATCGGTGGGCTGCAGGGTGTCGTTGTCCCAGCTCACCAGGTTGCCCAGATTGGGCAGCGGTGCGCTGTGGTCCAGGACGCTCAGCAGGCCCAGGTCGCGCAACAGCGGGCGGGCCGCGCCAGGCAGGCTTTCGCCAGGCCGCAAGCCTGCCCCTGGTCGGCCCACCAGCAGCGTAGCCAGGCCGGCGCGGTGCAGTTGCCGCGCGATGACGGCGCCGGCAGTACCGGCGCCGATCACCAGCACATCGACCCTCAATGCCGGAACCGGCTCAGGGCCTGGCGATAGTGCTCCAGGCTTTCCCAGCCTGCTTCGCGCAGCGAGCGGTCCAGCGCCGGGTTGCCGGTGGAAACCGCTGCGCGCAGGCGCGGGGTGCGGGTCAATGCCGCGTTGCGGGTTTCCACTTGCATCAGCGCGGGCAGTTCAGGGTCGTCGAGTACGCCGGGACGCTCGCCGACAATGCCGATGTCGCCGAAATGCTCGGCCATGCACTGGGCCTTGTCGGCAAAGGTATCGCCTGCGAGGTTGCGGTCCCAATGCGCGCGGCGGTTGAATGCGGCCAGCCGTTCTTCGCGGGGCTGGCTGCTGTCGATGGCGATACGATAGTCCTCTTCGGTCAGCACCTGGTTCGGTACCCGCGCTGGCCAGAACGTTGGTAGGTAAGGGTCGTACTGATGGTCGTAGCCCGACCGGCAACCGGCGGCATCGACCTGCCACGGCAATGCCATCCAGCGGCTGATGCCGCCAGGGCGCTGGCCGTTCAGCGGCCCCGTAGGGGAAAGCACCTGGGCCTGGGACAGGTGCGGGCCGTAATCGGGTTCGCCAGCCTCCCCATCGTCATGCTTGATCCGCCAGGGCGCGCTGTACAACGACAGGTTGCGCATGGGCCAGCTCATCTCGATACCCGGGTGGAAGGCATCGGCCACACAATGGTCCAGCGCAGCCTGGTCGAGCATCGCGGGCTGCTCGCTGACCTTTACCTTATCGAACGGCAGGTGCGAGGGCAGCTTGCGGTCCCAGTCGTCGACGAAATCGCCTGCCACCCAGCGCGCGAGCACCTGGTCGCGCACGCCGGAAGCGCTGAGCATATCGGTGGGCGAAGGGACCTCCTCGCCAAAGGTGTCGCCGTAGATCCATGGCCAGGTACGCGGGTCGTACACAGGGTTGTCGCTGGCACGAAAGGCGTTGTACACCGTACGGCGCAGTTGCCCGTAGGCATCCTGGGTTTCACTGTCGGGGACGGCGGCCAGTTTGCCGAGCAACGCCGGGTCGTTGAAATCGAAAGGGCCGCCACTGCCGAACATCGCCGCGAAGCCCTTGTTGACCCACTGCAGGCCACTCATGCGCAGTAATACAGGCAGCACGTGCTTGCGGAACGACACCTGTTCCGGTGCCTGGAGCCAGCCGTACTGCACATAGGTATCGAACAGCAGGTCGTACATGGTCCGCCAGCTAAGGGTGTTGGGCGAGTAGTTGGGCTGCGCGCAGACCACCCAGGCGCCTTCGACTTGCAGCTCGCTGCCATTGATGCTGACCGTTGCGGTCACCGGACCGTCCGCTGTGTCGTCGTGCCAGCCCGGCGCGTTGGCAAAGGTCGAGGGGTTTGCCGGGTCGAAGATGGGCGTACCTTGCGGCGACCCTGAGCTGCCAAAGCCGCCCAGCACCAGCAGGCGCCCGGCTTCGTCGGTGCGCAGTTCACCGAGCGGCACGGGGGTGCCGAGGAACCGCCCGGAGTCGAAGTGGTACTGTTCACCCTGCTGCTCGAAACCGCTGATACTGCGCGGGCCGGGGTCGATGGCGAGTTGCTCGCGCTGTTCGCCGAGCACTTGCGGGTTGCGCAAGGGCACTTGCAGGTCGCGGGCGGCGGGCACGTCCAGGGCCAGCACGAAGGCGTACCACTGCGCCTTGCGGTTGGCCAGATGCACATTCCACTTGATGGTGGCGTTTTCTGCCGTGAGTTCGGCCACCACCTCGCCTGCGGCATTGTAGCCATACACCCTGAAACGTGCGGCCTGGCGCTTGATAGCACCGTTTTGGTCGCGCATCGACTGCGCGTCGATGGCTGTGGGCCCGGTGGTTTCGGGGCCGATGAAATAGCCGTCGGGGCGTTGGCTGTTGCCCAACCGGGCGATGCCGATGGCCGGGTGAATGGCGGCTCGCACGATGCTGTCGAGGGCGGCAGCGTGGTAGGTGTCGGTCATGTGTGCGCTCCTTGCGGTGGGTGGGTGTCAGCGTGCGCTCGGCACAGGGGGGGTGACCGGTAGTTCGGTAGGGCGCGGGACCTGAGGCTCGCCGACAGTCTGGCCGTTGACGTTGCGGCGCAGGTCCGCCGAGACGCGGTAGATGTGCCGGCGTGCTTCAGCGATGCTGCCCACTGCTTCAAACCCTTTGAGCGTGCGGGCCGGGTTGAACGCCAGTGCTTCACCGTAATCGGCCTGGGTATGGGTGGTGATGTCCTGGGCTGGAATCACCAGGGTAGCCACGTGCAAGGGCACGGAAAGCTGCTCGTCCCAACGTGCGGTGGCGCGGTCCAGCGGCATGTCATCGCCGCCCACGCGGCGTTGCATGAGCAGCCGGTAGCGGAACGGCTGAGCGGCGAGGCGTTGCTCAAGGTCCTTGGCCAGGTAGTTGGGGTCGTTGTAGTCGGGGTTGCCGGGTGTGGGCGCCTGCTCCGGTTCAAGGATGTATTTGCACCAGGTATCGCTGTACTTGAAGGGAATCACGCTCCAGACTTTTTCGCCCAGGGCGGTGGGGACGGTCTTTTCCATCTCGTCTAGCAGTTGGCCGGTCAGCGGATGTTTGGCGATGTAGGCCTCGGAGTCTTGCAGGAAACTGCAGAAACCGGCGGCGTCATCGACGAAGAACACCGGGAAATTCTGGAACAGAAAGTCCAGTGTCGGTGCCTGACCGTCGGGTTCGAGGCTTTTTTCACCGGGCACGTCGAACAGCTTGAACGAGACGCCTACGGTGCTTTTGAGGTCGGGGCGGTCATCAGGGATATCACTGGAGAAACGCACCCATGCCGGGTAGCTGGCGGGCCTGGCGAACAGCCCTGCGGGCGTCACGCCTGCAGGGGTAGGCAACACTTCAAGCGTGGCATGCGCCACGCCATGCAGCCGAAGGAAGACGGGGCGGCGTGCCGGGCACTGGCCGGCAGCGATGCGTTTTTTCTGCACCTGGTCGATGAAAACGTTTTCGATGCAGGCTATGGCCGAATCACAGTCGGTACGGTTCATGGCAACATTCCTTGTCTTGTTTTCGGGGGCTGCATCCTGGGCCCGCAAGTGCTGCCCGGGGGAGGCCTTTCACTTGAGATTTGGAGTCTAGCCGAGCGGGGCGGTTGGCAAGCACCGGTCGTCGGCAGTGCTGCCGAAGGCTTGTTGGGAAGGGGGCATTACCAAGGGCTACCGGGCATTGCGCGCCAGTAGCCCGGTTTGGCGGGGGCTGCGACCAAGGGGCTTAGTGGCCGCCCTTCATGCGCCGTGCTAGCAGGTAAATCCCTAGCCCGACCAGCGCCGCAGCGGCGCCGATATAGCCGGTGCTGGTCCAGCCCAGCCCGGCACTGATGGCCATGCCGCCAAACCAAGGCCCCAGGGCATTGGCCAGGTTGAAGGCTGCATGGTTGGAAGCCGCTGCCAGGCTCGGGGCTTCGTGGGCAATGTCCATCAGGCGGATCTGCAAGGGGGCGGCCAGGGCGATCATGGTGCCGACCAGGCCGATGCCCAGCAGCAGTGTCCACAGCGAATGGGCAGCGATGGTGAAGAACAACAGCACGGCGGTCGACCACACCAGCACGATGCCCACGGCGCGGAACTGCAGCCGGTCGAACAGCTTGCCGCCGGCAATGTTGCCGATGATGCCGCCAATACCGAAGGCGGCCAGGCCAAAGGGGATCCACTGGGGAGCGACCTGAGTCACCTCCAGCATGGTCGGCGCGAGGTAGCTGAACACACAGAACATGCCGGCAAAACCGATCGAGGCGATGGCCAGCGCCATCCACACCTGCGGCAGGGTGAACGCTTGCAGCTCCTTGCGTGGGTCGCTGCGTGTTTCATCGCGCCGCTGCGGCACGTACTGCCAGACCAGCGCGATGGTGCACACAGCGATCAGGCCCACCAGCAAAAACGCCGAGCGCCAGCCGAAGTACTGCCCCAGCAAGGTCGCCACAGGGTTGCCCAGCAACATGGCCAGCGTGAGGCCCATCATTACCCGGGCCACGGCACCGGCGCGCTGGTTGCTCGGCACCATGCTCGAGGCAACCACCGCGGCGATGCCGAAGTACGCCCCATGGGGCAAGCCGCTGATGAAGCGGAAGGCCACCAGGCCTGCGAATGACGGGGCGAACGCGGTAGCCAGGTTGCCGACGGCATACAGCGCCATCAACAAAAGCAGCATGTGCTTGCGCAGCAGCTTGGCGCCGAGAATGGCCAGCGCCGGTGCACCCACCACCACGCCCAGCGCGTAGGCGCTGATCGCATGGCCTACCTGCGGTTCGCTCAGTTGCAGGTTGCCGGCGATGTCCGGCATCAGCCCCATGATCGCGAATTCGCCGGTGCCAATGGCAAAACTGCCCAAGGCCATGGCGGCTTCCATCTTGCCGATTTCGCCTTTGGAGAGGGCGAGCGGCGGTATTTCCTGAACAGACATTTGAGTCCCTATTGAAACATGCTGAAACGTTCAAGTCGGGATCATAGTCAATTCGCGCCCTGAGCGTCGAGGATGACGGCTTGCCGGATCAGTCCGTCATCTGCAGGTCGGGCAGCTTCACCCGGAAGGCGCGGGTCAGCCCCAGCAGGCAGACGAAGCCTGCGGCCATCCAGCACAGGCCGATGGTGAACGACATGCTCGACAGGCTGCTCCACAGCCACAGTGTGCTCAAAAAGCCCAGCGCCGGCAGCGCGCCATATAGCAGGCAGTTGCGTGTGCCACGCAGCTTCTGGTCGACCAGGTAATGCTTGACCACCGCCAGGTTGACTGCAGAGAAGGCGAACAGCGCGCCGAAGCTGATCATGTTGGCGACGGTGTCCAGGGTGATGAACAGGGCGACCAGCGACAAGGTGCTGACCAGCATGATTGCCGTGGCCGGCACGCGCTTTTTCGTCACCAGGCGGCCAAAGGCCCGCGGCAATGCACCGTCGCGGCCCATGGCGAACAGCACGCGGGACACGCTGGCCTGGGACACCATGGCCGAGGCGAAGCAGCCGGCCACGTAGGTGGCGGTAAAGCCGGTCACCAGCAGTTCGCCACCGACATGGCGCATCACATCCACCGAGGCGGAGTCCGGGTCAGCGAAAGATGTCCAATCGGGGAAGACCATCTGGGCGCAGTACGACACCAGCAGAAACAGCAGGCCACCGATCACCGACACTGCCATGATGGCCTGCGGGATACGCCGGGTCGGGTCGCTGGTTTCCTCGGCCATGGTCGACACTGCGTCGAAACCCAGAAACGACAGGCACAGCACCGCAGCGCCGGCCATGACCAGCGCAACGCTGAAGCCCTCATGGTGGAACGGTGCCAGCAATGACACCGGCGCGCTCTGGTCGCTGAGGTTGCGCACCGACAGCGCGACGAAGACGACGATGAACACCAGTTGCGCTACCACCAGTATCCAGTTGACCCGTGTGATCGATTCGATGCCTATCAGGTTGAGGAAGGTGACCAGGGCGATCGAGCCGAGCACCCACACCCAGGCAGGCACCGCCGGGAAGTACTCGGACATGTAGATGCCGATCAGCAGGTAGCTGAGCAAGGGCAGGAAGATGTAGTCGAGCAGCAGGGTCCAGCCGGCGATGAAACCAAAGTGGCTGCCGAAGGCTTTGCGGGTGTAGGTGTAGACCGAGCCGGAGTAGGGGTGGGCCTGGACCATGCGGCCGTAACTGTAGGCGGTGAGCAACATGGCGGCGAGGGTCAGCAGGTACGCGGTGGGCAGGTGCCCTTTGGTCATCTGGGTGACCAGCCCGTAGGTGGTGAATACGGCCAGGGGGACCATGTAGGCGAGGCCGAACAGCACCAGCGCGGTCATGCCCATGGATTTTCTGAAGCGGCCTGAAGCGGTGGGGTGCGACGCAGGGTGGGGCGGATGGGCTGTATTTGTTGTTGTATGCATTGCTGACTCCTGGTTCTGGATGCAGGACGCCGCAATATGCGAGCAGGCTCGATACTGTTGATGGCGTTGGATCAGGGGCAGAGCTTGAGGTGGGACGTGGGAATGCTCCCACACTCGCGGCGCACCCGAAATCACCCTTTGGGGGGAGCCTGTACGGTACCCACACGCAGGTGACGCGCTAGGCCAGCAGGCTTTCCAGGTTGTGCAGGATCGAGGCTGCGTCGTAGGGCTTGCGCACCACCGGCACATGCTTCAAATGGTCAGGGATGTTCATGCTGTCGCCATAGCCGGTGGCGAACAGGAAGGGGATACCCAGGCTTGTGAGGGCTTCGGCCACGGCAATGGAGGTGCCGGTGCCCAGGTTGATGTCCAGTACTGCGACATCCGGCGTGTGGCTGGCAATCAGCTTCAGGGCTTCGGCTTCAGAGCTTGCGGTGAGCACATCCTGCACCTGCGCATCGGCCAGAATCTGCTCAAGGCCAACCGCAATCACCAACTGGTCTTCGAGTATGAGCACACGCGCATTGACCAGGCTGCTGCAGTCTACCTGTGGCTGCTGTGCAACCGCCGGGGTATCGCTGGCGAGCTCTTCGGCCAGCGTCAGGTGCTTTGCCGGAATCCGGAAGAACCCTTGCAGGCCCTCTGGTCGGTATTCAAGGGTGCTGCTGCCACCGAGGTCGAACGGGATGCTTCGTTCGATCAGAACCGAGCCGAAGCCGCTGCGCGTCGGTGCCCGTACGGTTGGCCCGCCGCTTTCGCGCCATGTGATGTCGCAGGCCCCGCCCGTGTCGACAACCCAGTTGACGGTCAACTTGCCGCCCGCCCTGGACAGGGCGCCGTACTTTGCCGCATTGGTCGCCAGCTCATGAAGCACCAGAGCCATCACCGAATAGGCGCGGGCATCGAGCAGCAGCCCCGGGCCCTTGAGCACCAGTGCATCGGCGCTGGTGCGGTACGGCGACAGCTCGGCCTCCAGCAAGCTGGCAAAACGGCCGCCACCGTCACCCCGGACCACCTGATCATGTGCCAGGGACAACGCCTGGATACGCCCCTTGAGCGTCGCCACATAACCACTGAGCGTCTGGTTTTCCGAGGTGGGGTGGGCGACCAGCGCACCGATGAGCGCAAGAATGTTCTTCACCCGGTGGTTGAGCTCCTCGTTGAGCATCCGCTGGCGAACATCCGCCCTGGAACGCTCATCGGCCAGCAGCTCACTGTTATGCAGCGCGACCTCGACCACCGCCGCACGGATGGCTTCGCCAAACTGGCGGTCTTGCTCGGACCAGGGCAGGCAGTGGTGGTGGACTGTCTGCTTCCACACGGCGAAGCTCTTGCGGGGGGTGAGGCGGTCACCCAGGGGGCCGTTCTCGTAGGTCTTGTTGGGGTCGCCGGCCCAATCCAGGGTTTCGATCACCTCCTTGCGAAACAGCATGAGGTAGTCCCGTGGGTGCTGCGACATCGGGATGATCAGTACCCCCGAGACCTCCATTGCATAGTCCTGGGCTGCAGGGTGCGCCAGCGACAGGCAGTTCGACGCCCAGGTGCGGCCTTCGGCGACACCCTCGGCGAAGCTGAGCAGCCCGGGCACCGCCTGCCTTGGCGGCGTCAGCCCGGCTACGGTCCATTGGCCTTGCAACGACATGCCAATGCCATCGCAGGGGATGAGGGCCTGGAAGTCGCTCAGGCGAGCGCGCAGCAGTTCATCGATGGCCGTTGTGCGGTGAGCATCGTGCAGCAGGTTGTCCAGCACCTGCCGGGCGTGGGCAGCGGCCTCCAGGGTTTGCCTGGCCTGCAGTGTCTGGATATGCAGGGAAAAGAACTCGCCGAACATTTCTGCGGCCACCCGTTGGCCCATGCTCAGCGTGCGTGGTGCGTAATGGTGGCAGGCGATCAGCCCCCAAAGGGCACCGTCGACGATCACTGAAATGGACATGGATGCGCCCACGCCCATGTTGTTCAGGTATTCGCAGTGAATCGGTGAAACGCTGCGCAGGTGCGCGTAGGACAGGTCGAGCGGCTCGCCAGACAAATCCAGCACCGGCTCGAGCGGCACGGTCTTGAAGTTGGCGTCGGCAATCACCCTCACAGGGTTGCGCAAATACAGTGCACGGGCCTGCTGGGGAATATCCGATGCCGGAAAGTATTGCCCCAGAAAGCTTTCAAGCCCACTACGCCGGGCTTCGGCTACAACCTTGCCCGCGCCGTCGGCGCCGAGCTGATAGATCATCACGCGGTCGTAACCCAGCAGTGCACGAACACGCTTGGCGGTATCGGCCACAAGCCTGTCGGAGCGGTCGATCTCGCGCAACTGGGCGATGACCGTGCGCACCAGTTCGATCGGTTCGGCGATGCTCTGGCTGGCGGGCTCGAACTCGAGGATGACAGTGCCCTTGAACAGGTGGGCAGACACATCGAACGCCTGGCCTGAAGCCAGCGGCACGCCGAACGACAGCGCTGGCCTGGAAGCTTCCTTCACACGTGCCAGGGAGTTGCGAACCGTGTGGGCTGCCTCTACACCGATGATCGCCTCCAGTCGTTGACCATTGACGCCGCCGGCCACGCTAAGCATTTGGGGGGTATTTGCGGAGTGGCGCAGGACCAGGCTGGCAGAGGCGTCGCAAGCGAGCAGACAGCCGTGTGGCTGAATGCTGCCCGGTATCTGGATCGGCTCGCGATCACAATTGGTCAAGTTGACGTGAGGTTGCAAGGTCATGGGTTCCCGCCGGCAGTGCATAGGCCGGCTGCCTGTGTGACCGCCGAGCATGTTCAAGCAAACGCAGTGTTTACAGTCGTATTCATGGGCGAGTCTAGCCTGCGCCTATGGCTTAGTCACCTTGGCGTCGTAGAGGTTTCGCGAGCTTTTGCCCAAATGGCCATCAGTGGGCACCGGTGTATTGGCGTGGATGTGCAGGCTTGAGCCAAGGACGCCGGGGCGGGCCTACTTATGCCAGAAAGTGCGGTTCGTTGGGCGCATCATTGTGTGCATCCTGGCGGATGTCGAGATATACGGCAGCTGCGCACACGCCGACCAGGCCTACCGTGGCGATCACGATGTCACCCAGCAGCATGCCAGCGAGCAGGGTCAACAAACTCAGCCTACAGAACAGCGCCATGGCCACCTCCTTGGCAGTTTGGTTGCGCAATGCCCCGTACCATAGCGCCCAAGGCTCAAGGATGCAGCCTGGCCTGGCTGCTGTGGCACTCCTTGCGCCTGCTTTGGCAGAACAAGCGCCTTCGGGGCACAGCAGTGATGCTCCCATGTGATCCGGTATCCGGGTGGCCAACACGCCGATGCACATCATCACCGGGTGCTGCAGTTTTGCCATGAACCTTTGGTTCAGAAACCTTCCAGCACGATCTTTCCGCGGGCCTTACCGCTTTCGAGCAGGGCATGGGCGCGCCTGAGGTTGTCAGCGTTGATCGCGCCGAAGTGCTCGCCTACGGTGGTTTTGAGCACACCCTCGTCGACCAGGGTCGATACGCGCTCGAGCAACTGATGCTGCTTGATCATGTCTTCGGTGGTGTAAAGCGAACGCGTGAACATCAGCTCCCAGTGCAGGGACAGTGACTTGCGTTTGAGCGGCACGACGTCCAGTTGTGCGGGGTCATCGATCAGCGCAAGCTTGCCTTGCGGCCGCAGCACTTCCACCAGTTGCGCCAGGTAAGTGTCGGTGTGCGTCAGGCTGATCACGTAATCCACTGGCTCCAGCTTGAGTTCCGCCAGTTGTTGTGGAATCGAAACCGTGTGATCGATGACGTGGTGGGCGCCCAGTTCGCTGACCCATTGCTGGGTTTGCGGGCGGGAGGCCGTGCCGATCACGGTCAGTTGGGTGAGCTGCCTGGCCAGTTGCACCAGGATCGAGCCGACGCCGCCAGCGGCGCCAATGATCAGCAGGCTTTGCCCCTTGCCACCGTGCTGCTCGACGCTCAGCCGGTCGAACAGCAACTCCCAGGCGGTGATGGACGTCAGCGGCAAGGCTGCAGCGCTGGCATTGTCCAGGCTGCGGGGTTTGCGCCCGACGATGCGTTCATCCACCAGGTGGAACTCGCTGTAGCTGCCAGGGCGGTCGATGGCGCCGGCATAGAACACCTCGTCACCGGGCTGGAACAGTGTCACGGCGTTGCCCACCTCGCGCACGATACCTACCGCATCCCAGCCCAGCACCTGGGGTTGGTCGGCGCTGCGTGACGCGCGCACTTTGGTATCGACCGGGTTTACCGCAATGGCCTTGATTTCGACCAACAGATCACGGGCACCCGGGGTTGGCTTGGGCAGGTCTGCCTCATACAGCGATTGCGGGTCTTCAATGGGCAAGCCGGGCTGGTTGAATACAATGGCCTTCATTGCCATTACCTCGATAAGGGGGAGTGCTGGTCAGGCTACCTGCATTGCGTTAAGTCAAAAACAGGGGGAGTGAGATAAGACTTTCACTTTTTCAGTGAAAATCCGGCGATGCCTGCATGTTTCGATCAGCGCGGTCAAAGCCTCTTGAGCGCTGGCGTAAGCTCACCGCATACCGACAGCACCCCTCGTTCTGGCGAGTTGAACATCGACTTGAGGTTGCTTTCGATATTGCGGCAAAAGTCTTCGGTGCGGATGCGGTGCTGGCTGTTGCCGAAAGGCGCCTGAAGGTCCGTGCCGATGCGCTCCATGGCCAGCAGCATGCAGCCCACGACTGTCGACACGACCGGTGTGAACCAGCCCAGGGACGGGACTAGGCTCAGCGGCATGATGATGCAGAACAGCGTGCCAAACAGCCTTGGGAAATACACATAAGGGTAGGGCAGCGGTGTATTGGCGATACGCTCCATGCCACCTTGCCAGTTCGAAAGGTCCACCAGCGTCGACTCGATGCGCGCCAGCCTGATGCTGTCCAGCCGGCCTTCGTTGAACTCGCGCGTGATCAGTTCTGCCGAACCGCTGAGAATGTCGTTGGGCAAATTGCTGGTTCCCGCCAGGCGGGCCCGTTCACTTTCAGTGAGCAAAGCGGCCAGCGCTTCAGGGTTCTTGTCACCGCCCAGGTGCATGCGCAGGGCATGCAGGTAAGCCACATGCCGCCGCATGAGTTGGGCTTTTACCGGGTTCAGGTCATGGGTATCGTCGATGAGGGTAAGTACCTGCCTGCCCAGGCTGCGGGAGCTGTTGACCATCGAGCCCCACAGTGTCCTGGCCTCCCACCAGCGATTGTACGCACTGGAGTTGCGAAAGCTGATAAGCACCACCAGCGCGGAACACAAGAGCGTCAGGGGCATCAGGGGCAGCTCAAGCCCGTAGCCTGTGACCAGCATGGCATCAAACGTAACAACTACGTCCCACAGCAATAACCAGAGCAGCGACCAGCCGACGTATGTCACCGTCCTGGCCAGGCATTTCCATTTCATATCCAGTGCATGGGTCATGGCAGAACTCCTTGTAAGCCCAAAAAGGCGGGGGAAAGCGCCTTTGCTGGGGACAGGTTAAGGTGCCAGACTTAATCGCAGCTTAATCTTGAGCCTAAGTATGGTGAGCCTTCCGGCGCTTGGCGCAGGTATGCGACCATGGCCGACAGTTGCCATTAAGAGACAGGTTATGGATCGCGAACGTCCTGGCATTTACAGCCCTACTGGCGCATCTGCAGCGCAGAGCCAGGAACATGCGTTTCCAACCAATACTGCCGAGCGATTGCAGCTGGCGCTCGATGCAGGCGCGATCATCGGCACCTGGTTATGGGATATCCCCAATAACCAGGTCACAGCCGATGAACGCTTCTCCCGATCCTTCGGGCTGCCCGCCGACAGGTGCATGGCGGGCATACCGATCGAAGAAGCGTTTGCCTCGATTCACCCGCACGACCAAGAGCGTGTCTGGGCCGACATCCAGCAAGCGATGGGCCGCGGTGGTGCGTTCAGGTGCGAATACCGGGTTAGACACGATGATGGCGGCTATCGATGGGTCGAGGCCAATGGCCGTGCACAGCTCGACCCACAAGGTGTGGCAGTGAGGTTCCCTGGCATACTCATGGATATCGAATCGCGCCGCTCGGCAGAGGCTGAGCGCGACAGGATGTCGGCCCTGCTGCGAACATTCACGGCAGCGGTGCCAGGGGTTGTCTATGCCAAGGACCTGGCAGGACGCATGCTGGTGGCCAATCATGGTGCCACGCAACTGATCGGCAAGCCGCCGGCGTTCTACCTGGGAAAGACCGATATCGAGTTCCTGGAGGACAAAGCCCAGGCTCGCCAGGTGATGGAAACAGATCAGCGCATCATGCATGGTGGGGTAGCCGAGCAGATCGAAGAGCAGGTGGACATGCCCGATGGCTCGGCAACTTACTGGCTTTCCATCAAGGCCCCGCTGTTGAGCGACACCGGAGAAGTCATGGGGCTGATCGGGTCCTCTATCGATGTAACGGCCCGGAAAAATGCTGAATCCAAGTTACTTGAGCTCAACCGCACGCTGGAAGCACGCATCGAGCAAGCCGTTGCCGAACGTGAAGCGGCGCAGGCGGCACTTCGTCAGTCACAAAAGATGGAAGCGGTCGGCCAGCTGACCGGGGGGATTGCCCACGACTTCAACAACCTCCTGGCAGGTATCACCGGCAGCCTCGACCTGATCAAGCTGCGCCTGAAACAGGGTCGAGTCGCCGATGTGGAGCGCTACTTGTCGGTGGCGCAGGGGGCGGCGCAGCGGGCTGCCTCGCTCACGCACAGGTTGCTGGCCTTCTCTCGTCGGCAGACGTTGCTGCCCGAGCATACAGATGTGAATACGTTGATCAGCGACATGGAAGAGCTGATTCGTCGGACGGTCGGCCCTTCGATTCACCTTCAGGTGGAATTGGGTGCCCAGGCAAGCACCTGCCTGGTTGACCCGGCGCAAGTCGAAAATGCGCTGCTCAATCTTTGTATCAATGCCCGTGATGCCGGTGGCAGCGAGATAGCCGTCACTACTTCAAACCAGTTTCTGCCGCAGGGGCCTGGGCTGGATCCAGAGCTCAACGCCGGAATGTTCCTGACCATTTGCGTGGCCGACGATGGTATCGGCATGAATGCCGAGACACTCAGCCGCGCATTCGAGCCCTTTTTCACGACCAAACCAGTTGGCGCAGGCACCGGGCTGGGCTTGTCGATGATCTATGGGTTCGCCAAGCAGTCCGGGGGCCAGGTCAAGATTGAATCGCAGGAGGGCGCCGGCACACGCGTCTTCCTTCAGTTACCCAGCCACGCCGCCCAGGTCGACAGGGAGGTGTGTGAGCAAACACCGGTCAAGGTGCCAACAGCGTTGTCCGGTGAAACGGTATTGGTGGTCGACGACGAGCCCTCGGTGCGCATGTTTGTCAGCGAAACCCTGGGCAGCTGTGGTTACGTAGTGATTGAAGCCGCTGACAGCTTGGCGGGCCTGCAACTGCTGCGCTCGGATACCCGTATCGACCTTTTGGTTACGGACATTGGCTTGCCGGGCGGTATTGACGGTCGGCAGATGGCGCAGACCGGCCGCCTTTGCAGGCCTGGGTTGCCGGTGTTGTTCATGACCGGGTATGCGCAGCCGAATGTGCTGAGCGACACGCCGATGGAGGCGAATACGGCAGTGCTCACAAAACCGTTCGCGCTCGACGCGCTGACACTGAACGTGAATGTTTTGCTGAAACAGACAGGCCGGTAGTTCTGCACTCGGGCAAACCAGGCTGAGTTATTTTCCCATGCCGACTTTTCTTGCCCGGGTTGTGCGCTAGTCTGATCACGCAGATGTAGGTGAATGGGATGTCACAAGAGTTCAAGGGGTAACACCAGTCAGCCAAACGATTTGGGGCCGCTCTGCGGCCCATCGCCGGCAAGCCAGCTCCTACATGTATAACGCAGACCTCAAGAACTGCGCGCTCCGGGTGGGAGCTGGCTTGCCAGCGATGGGCTGCGTAGCAGCCCTGATAACCCTGACTGACTGGCATTGCGCCCAACGGGCCGTTTTGAGCATTGACCGTGGAGCTTAAGGATGGGGCGTTGCAACGAAGGGAAAGGCGCGTTTTGGTATTTTGGTATTGGCTGGTGTTTGGCTGTTGTGATCACGCTGTTGCTCGGCCCGAACGCGATAGCGGTTGCGGCTGAAGGCCCTGGCCAGTTACCGGGGCTTGCAAAGGAAACCGAAGGCTATGTGGCGACCGCTACATGCCTTGGCTGCCACACCACGCAGGCCCAGGCCTGGAAAGATTCGGACCACGGCTGGGCCATGCGCGAGGCTACCGAGACCAACGTGCTGGGCAACTTCAAGGACGCCGCCTTCGATGAGGCTGGGGTAAAGGCCCGCTTCTTTCGCAAGGCAGACGGTTTTTTCGTCAATACCGAGGGTGAGGATGGGCAGCCGGCAGACTTCCAGATCCTCTACACCTTCGGCCACTACCCGTTGCAACAGTACCTTGTGGCGCTGCCCAGAGGGCGCCTGCAGGCTCTGACCATCGCCTGGGATAGCCGGGCACAGGGCGAGGGCGGGCAGCGCTGGTTCTCACTGTATCCAGGGCAACGTTTTGCCCCCGACGACCCCTTGCACTGGACCGGCCGCTATCAGAACTGGAACGGTATGTGCGCTGACTGCCACTCCACGCAGTTGCTGAAAAACTACGATGATCGGCAGGACAGCTTTGCCAGCACCTGGAAAGAGCAGAATGTCGGCTGCCAGAGCTGTCACGGGCCTGGGCAGGCGCATGTCGACTGGGCGAAGCAGGCCGCGCCGGGCGACCATGCCCAAGCGTCGGCCAAGGACATGGGCCTTGCGGTGGACTACAAGGCATTGGGCAGCCAGGGCCAGGTCGAACAGTGCGCATTCTGCCATAGCCGCCGGCAAACGCTGGGCGTTGGCCAGCTGCCCGGCCACCCGCAGCTTGACCAGAGTTTGCCGGCCACCTTGCGCACCGGCCTCTATCATGCCGATGGGCAGATTGACGGTGAGGTATACGAGTTCGGCTCGTTCACCCAAAGCAAGATGTACGCCGCCGGGGTGGGGTGCACCGATTGCCACAACCCGCACACCAACAAGGTGAAGGTCGAAGGCAACGGCCTGTGCCTGCAATGCCACAACGGCAATCCACCGGTGGCGCGCTTCGCCTCCCTGCAAGCCAAGGACTACGACACGCCGGCTCACCATCATCACGCGCCAGGCAGCCCTGGCGCACAGTGCGTGAGCTGCCACATGCCGACCAAGACCTACATGGTGGTCGACCCACGGCGCGACCACAGCCTGCGCATCCCGCGGCCGGACCTGGCAAGCAAGGTCGACAGCCCCGATGCCTGCACCGCCTGCCACACGGACCAGCAACCGGCCTGGGCGGCCAAGGCCATCGAGGGGTGGTTTGGCGAGCCGCGTCGGCCGGTGCTGTTTGGCGAGGCTTTCCAGGCGGTACGTAATGGCGACGGCATCCCGTTGAGCCTGTTGGGCACGGTGCTGGCCGACAAGGGCAAGCCAGCCATCGTGCGCGCCACTGCTGCCGAACAGATGGCCGACCTCGGCCCACAGGCTCTAATCAGTCTGGGCTGGGCGTTGAAAGACCCGAGCCCGCTGGTGCGTGCCTACGCGGTGTCGGGGTTTGTCAGCGTGCCTGCGCAGCAGCGCCTCAAGCCGCTGTTGCCATTGCTTGAAGACCCCGCCCTGGCGGTACGCGATGAGGCCGTCCGGGCGTTGGCCGATGTGCCTAAGGCGCAGGTGCCTGCCCAGTCTCTGGACGCGTTCAGCACTGCTCTGGCCGACTATGAGACGCGCCTGCGTGGCAATGCGGACCTGCCCGGCGGGCGCTTGAACCTGGCGGTGCTGCTGAGCAGGCAGGGGCGGCTGGGCGAAGCCATGGACCAATACCGGCAGGCTTTGAGGCTGGACCCGTACTTTGTGCCTGCGCGCGTCAACCTGGCCAACCTTGCAACGGGCGAAAATCAGCTGGATGAAGCGGAAAAGGTCCTGCGCGCAGGCGTGGCACTGGACAAGATGCCGGCCACCGATCGGGGCAACCTGGCTTACATGCTGGCCTTGCTGCTGGTGGAGCGACGCCAGCCCGAAGAGGCGCTGGGCTGGATGGAAACCGCGGCTGTCGCGCTGCCGGGCAACACGCGCATTCGCTACAACCAAGGCCTGTTGCTGTCACGCATGAACCGTCGGGATGAAGCGTTGGTGGCCTTGGAACGGGGCCTTGAGCAGGCACCGGACAACGCCGACCTGCTGTACTCGTTGATCTATCTGCATGCGTTGGCCGGTGAGCGCAGTGAGGCCTACGCCTATGTGCAGCGCATGCGCAAAGTGGCCCCTGATGATCCGCGCCTGCAAGGCATCGAGCCCTATTGGCAAAAATATGAAAGTACCAACTGAACTGGCGCGGGCGCCGCAAGCGTCTAGCTTTACCTCGTCACCTGCAGCAGTTGCAAACATCCAGGGGCCTCCTGCCGAGGCCCCGACTGACTAGGATCGGATCAGTGGATATACGTGAGCAGATAGCAGCGCTTGAAACCAGTGTGGCGCAAAGCGTACTGGGCCAGGCAGATACCATCCGCCATGTGATCCTCGGCTTGCTGGCCAACGGTCACGTATTGCTGGAGAGCCTGCCGGGGCTGGCCAAGACGCGCACGGTCAAGGCCTTGGCCACGCATCTGGAAGCCAGCATGCGGCGCATCCAGTTCACCCCCGACCTGCTGCCATCGGACATCACCGGTGGCGAGATTCTGCAGCAGACCGCGCAGGGCAACGAAATCAAGTTTCAGCCCGGGCCGTTGTTCGGCAACGTGATTCTTGCCGACGAAATCAACCGCGCACCGGCCAAGGTCCAGGCTGCATTGCTGGAGGCCATGGAAGAACGCCAGATCACCGTGGCCGGGCAGAGCTACCCGATGTCCGGGCTGTTCATGGTGCTGGCAACCCAGAACCCGATCGAGCAGGAGGGCACGTACCCGTTGCCCGAGGCGCAGATGGACCGGTTTCTGATGAAACTGCAGCTGGACTATCCCAAAGTCGAGGACGAGACCCAGGTGCTGCGCCTGGTGCGCAACGAGGAACAGCAGGCCGGCCGCCCGCATCAGGCGCCTGAGCGCCTGGCCCAGGAGGTGGTGTTCGCGGCGCGCAGCGCTATTGCTGGCATACAGGTCGCTCCTGCGCTCGACCGTTACCTGATTGACCTGATCAATGCTACACGCCACCCCGCTGAGCATGACCCGGACCTGGCGCGCTGGATCAAGATCGGCGCCAGCCCGCGTGGCGGCATCAGCCTGGACCGGGTGGCCCGGGCCCATGCCTGGCTGGCAGGGCAAGACTTCGTCACCCCTGATGACGTGCGTGCGGTGGTGCACCCGGTGTTGCGCCACCGCCTGCAACTTTCTTACGACGCGGTGGCCGATGGTATTGGCCCCGACCAGGTGATCGACCGGTTGCTGGACACAGTGGCGATCCCGGCCTGAACGGAGCAAGCCGATGCAACCGACCCAGGACGGCTTCGTCCATGCCTCGCTCAGCCAGTTGATGGCGTTCGAACACCACGCACGCGGCTTGAGTTTCGTTGCCCGCCAACCGCTGGCAAGCATCCTGGCGGGCAACCATGCTTCGCGCCTGCGTGGCCGGGGCTTGAGCTTCGACGAGCTGCGCCGGTATATCCCGGGTGACGACCTGCGCCATCTGGACTGGCGTGCGTCGTTGCGTTACGGCAAGCCGTTCGTGCGCACCTTCACCGAAGAGCGCGATCGGCCAACGCTGCTGCTGGTCGATCAACGCATGAGCATGTATTTCGGTTCACAGCGCAGCTTCAAGTCGGTCACCGCCGCAGAGCTTGCGGCGTTGTCGGCATGGATTGCCCTGCAGGCCGGTGACCGGGTAGGCGGGCTGGTGTTCGATGATCAGCAGGTGGTGCACATCAAGCCGTTGCGCAGCCGCGCACGGGTACAAGCACTTTGCGCGGCCGTGGTGCGCAGCAACAACCGCCTTAGCGCAGATGGCCCGGACAGCGAGCATGAGGGGCAACTTGACAACATGCTACGCACGGCCATCGGCATCGCTGGGCATGATGCCCTGGTCTGCATCATCAGTGACTTTGCCGGGGTGTCGGAGCAGACCTTGAAGCTGCTGCGACAGTTGAGTGCGCACAATGATGTGATCGCCATGCAGGTGTACGACCCTATCGCGCTCGACGTGCCGGACAAAGGGCGGTTGAGCGTGACCCAGGGTGAAATGCAAGTCGAGCTTGAAGTCGGGCGCCGCCAGGTGCACCGGCCATTGGGCGATTTCCTCTCCGGGCGCCTGCAGGCAGTGGCCCAGCTGCTGCGCCGCAGCCAGATCCCCCTGATGATGATCAGTACCGGCGAAGAGGTGCTGGGCCAGGTGCGACGCGAACTGGGGCGGCTGTCCGGAGGTGCCCGATGAGTGTCCGGCCGCCGCCTCCCGCCATCGACCAGCTCAAGGAGCTGCCACTGCCGGTGCCACCGTTCAGTTATACCCCGCAAACCTGGGGCTGGGCGGTAGTGCTGGCGATCGTGTTGGTGGCCGGGCTGGCCTGTGCCGTCTATGCCTGGCGACGCTGGCAGCGCAACCGTTATCGGCGTGAAGCGTTGCTGCGGCTGGACGCGCTCGTGGCGGCACTCAACACCCCCGAACAGCGCTTGCCGGCCCTGCGTGAATTGCCGGAACTGCTCAAGCGGGTTGCGCTTTCCATGCCTGATGCGCCGCCGGTGCAAAGCCTGTCAGGCCAGCATTGGCAGGGCTTTCTTCAGCACAGGGCACGTTTTGCCTTGCCGGTGCAGTTTGCCGCGCAACTGCACACCTTGGCCTATGCACCTGACCTGCAGGTGCAAGCGATTGACGATCAAGAACTCAGCACCTTGGTGCACACCTGCAGGCGCTGGATCGAGGTGCATCATGTGGCAGTTTGACTACCTCTGGGTGTTTTTGCTGCTGCCCTTGCCCTGGCTGGCCTACCGTTTCATGCGGCCTTATCGCGAAGCGCACAGCGCACTGCGGGTGCCGTTTTTCTTCGCCATGAGCCGTGCCGTGAACCAGTTGCCGGGCACCTCGCGAAGGTCGGGCGGGCGCTGGCAGGCGCTCATGAACCTGCTGGTATGGGGCCTTCTGGTGGCGGCCTGCGCGCGGCCGGTGCTGGTGGAGAAGGCTATCGAGCATAATCAGCCGATCCGCGACATGCTGCTGGCGATCGATATTTCTCAATCCATGCAGGCCAAGGACTTCACCGATGCCAATGGCCGGCAGGTGGACCGGTTGACGGCAGTCAAAGCGGTGGTGCGCGACTTCATCGCGCAGCGCAAGCAAGACCGCATTGGCCTGATCGTCTTTGGCACCGGTGCCTACCCGCAGGCACCCTTGACCCTGGACCACGCCAGCCTGTCGCTGCTGCTGGATGAGGTCGGGGTCGGTATGGCCGGGCCGAATACCGCGATCGGTGATGCCATTGGCCTTGCCATCAAGCTGCTGGACCAGGCCAAGGAGCAGGAAAAGGTGATGGTGCTGCTCAGCGATGGCAATGACACCGGCAGCGCGATCACGCCCGAGCACGCGGCGGCCTTGGCCCGAGAACGGGATATCGTGGTACATACCATCGGTATCGGCGATCCGCAGGCCAGCGGTGAAGACAAAGTCGACCTGCAGGCGCTTGAAGGCATCGCGCGCACCACCGGTGGCAGGTTCTTCCGTGCCGATGACCGGGGCGCGCTGGCCCAGGTATATGCCACGCTCGACCGGATAACCCCGCACACGGTCAAGACCTTCAGCCATCAGCCCAAGCGTGACCTGTTCTGGTGGCCGCTGGGCGCCGCCCTGCTGTTGCTGGCCCTGAGCCACAGCCTGGCTGCGATAGCCAGCACTGTGCGGGCGCGGCCTGCGCAGGGGAGGCTGTGACATGGACATCGACCTCAGTGCATTGCATCTGCTGCGGCCATACTGGTTATTGCTGTGGATTCCGGCGGCGCTGTTGCCTTGGGCCTGGCAGCGGCGCCATGACCTGAAACGGCAATTGCAAGGCGTCATCGCCCCGCACCTGGTGCAGCATTTGATCATCACGCCTGAACAACGCCAGCGCGTGCGGCCTGTGCATTTGCTGGCAACACTGCTTGGCCTGGGCGCCTTGGCCGCTGCCGGGCCGACATGGCAGCGGGATATCCCGGCGTTCGTCGACAACCGTGCGCCGTTGATTCTTGCGCTGGACCTGTCGCCGTCGATGGACGCCGACGATGTCCCGCCGAGCCGTCTGCAAGCGGCCAAGCACACCCTGCACGACCTGGTGATGCGCAGGGCGGGTGCGCGCACGGCGCTGATCGCCTATGCCGGCAGCGCGCACCTGGTACTGCCGGCTACCGAAGACCCGCACTTGCTCGACACGTTCTTGCAGGCGCTGAGCACTGATTTGATTGCCAAGCCCGGCAAGGACGTGGCGGGGGTGATCGAGGTAGCCAAACGCTTGCTGGCGGCCGAGCAGGTACCCGGCACGCTGGTATTGCTCACCGATGGCGCTGATGCAGGGCAATTGCCAGTGCTTGCGGACGCGCTCAAGGGCAGCGATCTGCAGGTGATGGTGCTGGCAGTCGGCAGCCACGACAGCGGTGTGTTGCACGACGCCCAGGGCCGTGCCCGAATTGCCGCCGACGGGCGCCCGCTGCAGGCCGATTTCGACCAGGATGGCTTGCGCCAGTTAGCCAAGGCTGTCAGCGCCCCGTTGGGTAGCCTGACCTTGAATGACGATGACCTGGACTGGATCGAACTGCATGCGCAGCAGCATTTTCAGGCGGCCCAGGGCGACCCGCAGCAGGTGCACTGGAAGGACGCCGGGTACTGGCTGTGCTGGCCACTTGCACTGATTGCACTGTTGTGCCTGCGCCGTGGCTGGCACGTGCACTGGATGGCCACTGTGCTGCTGGTGCTGCTGTTGGGCACTCAGCCGCAAACGGCGCGGGCCGGGCCTGTTGCCGATGCGTTCTTCACCCCTGACCAGCAGGGGCGCTGGGCCTTTGAGCATGGTCATTACCCGCAGGCTGCCGCGCACTTCAGCGACCCTTACTGGAAAGGCCTGGCCGCCTACAGCGCCGCCGACTATGACGTTGCCTTGGCCAGCCTGGGCAAGCTCGACACCGCACAGGCGTTTTTCTACCGGGGCAACATCTACGTGCGCCAGTTCAAGTTTCCCCAGGCGGTCCAGGCGTATGAGCAGGCATTGAAACGGCAGCCGACGTTTGCCGAGGCCAGTGCCAATCTTGCGTTGGCACAGGCGCTGCTCAAGGACTACGAAGATCAGCAAAAGGCGGGCACGCCGGACGAAAAAGCCGACAAGGTGGTGGAGGACCAGACACCCTCCACAGGCGCCAAGCAGAAGCAGCAACTTACCCCGCAGGCGGCGTCAGATCAGGTTTGGCTTAATAACCTGACCACCTCGCCGGCACAGTTCCTGCGACGCAAGTTCCTGCTTCAGGATGCTTCACGGCAAACCGCGGAGGGCACACCATGAGGCGCTTGCTGTTGCTGCTCCCACTCTGCCTGCCATTGCTCGCGGTGGCAGCACCCGAGGCGCGGGTGCAGGCTCGCCTGGTGCCGGCCGGCGACACGGTGGTGGGCGCCACGCTCGAGTTGCAGGTCGACCTGCTGGTCGACACCTGGTTCACCCAGCCGGCGGTGCTGCCGGCCATTGGGTTGCCGGGTGCCGCAGTGAGCGCGCCTGGCGGCGAAGCGCAGCATTTGAACGAGCAACTCGATGGCAAGACCTTCTTCGGCCTGCGTTATACCTACCAGATCACCCCGCAAACGGCACAAGCCTTCACGCTGCCTGCTCAAACTTTTCAGGTATTCCCGGGCCAGTCGGACACGCCGGTCACGCTCACCAGCGAGCCGCTGGCATTCGTTGCCAAGGCCTTGTCCGGTGACGCTACCGTGCACCGCCTTGTCGCGCGCAAGGTCAGCCTTGAGCAACAGACGCAGCTGTCGCATTCACCGTTGCGTGCAGGTGACAGCATTACCCGCCGAGTGCTGACGCGTGCCGAGGGCGCCCAGGCGATGCTGATACCGCCGCCGCCATTGGTGGAGATCGAGGGCCTCAAACGCTACGTGCAAACCCCCCGTATTGCGCCGATCAGTGATGGCAGAGGGGGCTCGAACGGTGGCCAGCGTGAAGACAGTGTGAGCTATGTGGTAGCCGCCGCAGGTGACTACCAGCTGCCCGCGATCGAGCTGCAGTGGTGGGACGCTGCGACCGGTGAGCCCAGGCGAGCGACGCTGCCCGCGATCGATGTCACCGTCATTGACGGCGGCTACAAAGCACCGTTTTCCATCGATCAGGACCTGCGCGCGCTCGGCCGCGAGGCACAGTTGCGCCTGCCCGGCCACTGGCTGTGGGCAGTGGGTTTGCTGGTACTTGGCGTGGGCCTGAGCTATTTCGCACGGCCTTGGCTGCAGGTGGCATGGCGGCATTTCAAGGGCTGGCAAGCCGCGCGGCGCGAGGCGCGGTTGCAGTCGGCGGATTACGCCTGGCAACTGGCCCGCGATCAGCTTGCAGAAGACCCACCTCAACTGGGTGGCCTGTACTTGTGGGTTCGGCGTGTTACGGGGCAGCGCACGATGTCAGAATTTTCCTCAATTTTGCCGTCCTCAATGCGAATACGTCTACTAGACTGGCTCCAGAACCGCTACGGCAAGGTCAGTGAAGGCCACCAGGCCACGCCATTGCTGAGCCCGGCTCTGCCAGCGCTGCGGCGCGTGGTCGTGAGTGAACAGCAAGTCCGTCATCGCAAGGGTTTGAAACCACTCAACCCATGAGCATTTGGGCTGAACAGGGTAGGCAGCACCGAGGAGGGATACTTCATGCTCGACCTGCAACGCACACGCTGGTGGATTACGCTGTTGCTCCTGCTGCCCTTGGCGGTGCAGGCCGCGAACCCGTTGCCCTCCTGGCGCGAAGGCACTTCACGCCAGGCCATCGAAGCCTTCGTCACCGCCGTGACCACCGAGGGCAGCAAGGATTATGTGCCTGAGGCCGAGCGCATTGCCGTCTTCGACAATGACGGCACCCTGTGGAGCGAACAGCCGCTGTATTTCGAAGTGCTGTTCGCCCTCGATGAGGTCAAAAGGCTAGCCCCGCAACACCCGGAGTGGGCCACCCAACAACCGTTCAAGGCGGTGCTGGAGGGCGACCAGAAGGCCCTCACTGACAGCGGTATGGATGGCATTCTGAAGATCGTTGCTGCTACCCATGCCGGGGTCAGTACCGAAGACTTCATCGCCAACTCCCGGCGTTGGCTGGCAACGGCCGTGCACCCTCGCAGCCACAAGCCGTACACCGAAATGGTCTTCCAGCCCATGCTCGAACTTCTGCAGTACCTGCGGGCGAATGGCTTCAGGACGTATATCGTGTCGGGCGGTGAAGTGGCCTTCATGCGTGCTTTCGCTCAAGAGGTCTACGGCGTGCCGCCCGAGCAGGTGATCGGCACCACACTCGATGCCCGCTTCATCGATGACAACGGCAAGCTGTCCATTGAACGGCTGCCCAAGCTGCTGCACAACGACGATGGCCCGGGCAAACCGGTGAGCATCGACGCCCGCATCGGTCGCCGCCCGATATTTGCCTTCGGCAATTCCGACGGCGACCTGCAGATGCTGCAGTGGACCATGGCCGGTGACGGCAAGCGCTTTGCCGGCCTGGTTCACCACACCGACGCAACACGCGAATGGGCCTATGACCGTGACAGCCAGATAGGGCGCCTGGACAAGGCCCTTGACGCTGCCAGGGCCGGTAACTGGACCGTGGTCGACATGGCCCGGGAATGGCAGCGCATTTACCCATTCGATAGCAACCAGGCTCAGTGACAAAGAAACCGCAGGGGCACAGGGACCAGCCGAGCAGTAGGTCGAACGTGCACGTAGTCGTGGCACATGCCAGCAAACGTGATACGGAGAGATCGCCTAATGAAGTCCAGCAGAAGATGGATAACCACATTCGCACTAGCCGCCACAGCGGCGATGGGCGTGTGTACGGCCAATGCCGCGGAAAAACCCAACATCCTGGTGATATTCGGTGACGACATCGGCCAGACCAACATCAGCGCCTATGGCAAAGGGGTAGTCGGTTACCAGACGCCGAACATCGACCGCATCGGTAAAGAAGGCATGATGTTTACCGACTATTACGCAGAGAACAGCTGCACCGCCGGCCGGTCGAGCTTCATTACCGGCCAGACGCCTTTGCGCACCGGGCTGTCCAAGGTGGGCATGCCGGGCGTGCCGGTGGGCCTGCAGGACCGTGATGTGACTATCGCTCAGGCGTTGAAGGCGCAAGGTTATGCCACCGGCCAGTTCGGCAAGAACCACCTGGGTGACCGCGACGAATACTTGCCTACCAACCACGGTTTCGATGAGTTTTTCGGCAACCTCTACCACCTCAATGCCGAAGAGGAGCCAGAGCGGCCATTCTGGCCCAAGGATGACCCGGACTTCGTCAAGGCCGCCTCACCACGTGGGGTGATCAAGTCCAGTGCGGACGGCAAGATCGAGGACACCGGTGCCTTGACCCGCAAACGCATGGAGACCATCGACGATGAAACCACCCAGGCGGCGATCAATTTCATCGACAAGCAGGTCAAGGCCGACAAACCGTTCTTTGTCTGGATGAACACCACACGCATGCATGCCTTCACCCATGTGCGTGAATCGATGAAAGGCCAGAGCGGGATGATCGGCAATGAATACGCCGACGGCATGCTCGAGCACGATGGCGATGTGGGCAAACTGTTGAAGACCCTGGACGACCTGAAGGTTACCGACAACACCATCGTGGTCTACACCACCGACAACGGGCCAAACCAGTGGTCGTGGCCGGACGCGGCAACCACGCCGTTCCGCAACGAGAAGAACTCCAACTGGGAGGGCGCCTATCGCGTGCCGGCGATGATTCGCTGGCCAGGCAAGGTCCAACCCGGGACGATCTCCACCCAGATGTTCTCCGGGCTGGACTGGTTCCCGACACTGCTGGCAGCAGCAGGCGATACAGGCATCAAGGACCGCCTGCTCAAGGGCACCGATGTGGGAGGCAAGAACTTCAAGGTTCACCTCGACGGCTACAACCAGCTCGATTACCTGACGGGCAAAACCGACAAGAGCGCGCGTAAAGAGTTCTACTACTTCAACGATGACGGTGTACTGGTTTCCATGCGCTTTGCAGACTGGAAACTGGTGTTCTGCGAGCAGCGGGCACCCGGTGGGCTGCAGGTCTGGAGCGAACCGTTCACCTGCCTGCGTGTGCCCAAGATGTTCAACCTGCGTATGGACCCTTACGAGCGTGCTGATATCGTCTCGGACCAGTACTACGATTGGCTGACCAAGAACGACTATCTGATCTTCCAAGGTACCCGCAAGGCTGCAGCGTTCCTGCAGACGTTCGTGGAATACCCGCCTAGCCAGCGTCCGGCGAGCTTCAGCATCGACCAGATCCGCGCTGACGTGGACAAGAAAATCGAAGAGAAGATGAAGAAGTAACGGCAATGCCCCGCGCCCGCCCTTGGCGGGCGCATTCTTTCCTATCCATTGCGGACCGGGTTTCAGGTCCGCTAAGGCTTATCGATGCCAGCAGCTGTGAACTCCGCTCGCGCTCATGCCCCTGAAACCACGGTAAAACAGACGCCGCTACAGCTGATGCTGCCAGCGGCGCTGTTGTTCGTCTCTGGCGGCGCGGCGCTTATCTACCAGGTACTGTGGGTCAAGCAGCTGTCACTGGTGGTGGGGGTTGAGGTGTATGCCATCACCGCTGGTATCAGTGCATTTTTCGCCGGTCTGGCGCTGGGCGGCCTGGTGTTCGGGCGCTGGGCCGACCGGCTGCGTCGCCCGGTCAAACTCTATGCTGGCCTTGAATTGGCGGTGGCAGTGCTGGGGGTAGGGGCAACCCTGGCCCTGGCGCACAGCGCCGCGACGTTTGCCCGCCTGGAGGCAAGCGCAGGCCTGCTGGCCTGGTTGTTGCCCTTCACCTTGGTAGGGCTGCCGGCCTTCTTGATGGGCGGCACCTTGCCGGTGCTGGTGCGTGCGCTGACGCCCACCGAGGGGCAGATGGGCGAGGCGGGCGGTTGGCTGTACGCCGCCAATACCGCCGGGGCAATCTGCGGCACCTTGTTAGCAGCGTTCGTCCTGCTGCCGCTGCTGGGGGTTACCGGGGCCGCGTGCGTGGCCGCCGTGCTGAACCTGTTGGCCGCACTGGGCGCCTGGCTTGGGCGGGCGAAGGATGAGCGTGACCTGGCCCCTGGCGCAGCGGCATTGCAACCGCGCACGCCCAAGGCCAGGCTGGCCATCGCCCTGTATTGCGTGGCAGGCGGCGTGGCGCTGGGGTACGAGGTGGTGTGGACACAATCGATCGTGCAGTTCATGAGTACCCGCGCTTTTGCATTTTCCGTGGTGCTGGCCACCTACCTGACCGGGCTGGTACTGGGAAGCGCCGTGTACGCCCGGCGAGCGGACCGTATTCGCGACCCTTGGGGGTTGTTCGGGCTGCTGATCGCCGCCGCAGGCCTGCTGGCGTTGCTGCAGATCGCCGGGCTCGGGCGTTGGCTGATCGTGCTGCAGACCACCCTGGAAGCACAGGTCGTGCAACTGACTGGCAATCAACTGGCAGGCATGTGCGCGCGCTTCGCCGCGGCGGCTCTGTGTGTGGTGTTCGTGCCTACCACGCTGCTTGGTGCGGCATTCCCCCTGGCCTTGCGCCTGGCCGTGGACAGTGGCCAAGTGGGCCGAGACGTGGGGGCGGTCGTGGCGCTTAACACGCTGGGCGGTATCGCCGGGGTCATGCTCACCGGCTTTGTACTGGTGCCTGAAGTTGGGCTGGTACGCACGCTGTTCGTGCTCGCCGTCGTGGCCGCAGCCGTCGGTATGGTGGCGGTGTGGCGTGGCCAGGCCGTGGGCAAGGGAATGCGGGTAGCGGTGCTGGTGGTCGGTGCAGCAACCGTGCTCACTGGCGTGCTGACCCCGCCCCAGCGTTTGGCGCACCTGTTGCCCGGAGCCCGCAGTGGCGAGTTGGTGTTCTACGAAGAGGGCCGGGGAGGCACGGTGGCGGTGGTCAACCAGCAGCGCCAGGGCCAGGCCTTCAACCGTTTGTACATCCAGGGGGTATCCAATACCGGTGATGCCATGCCTTCACTGCGCTACATGCGCCTGCAGGCATTGCTGCCGCTGCTGATACACCGCGGCGAACCCCGCTCGGCGCTGGTGATCGGTTTTGGCACTGGCATCACTGCCGGGGCAATGCTGCGCTACCCGGGCCTGGAGCACCCGGTGGTGGCCGAACTGTTGCCGCAGGTGCTGGCAGCGGCGCCGTTGTTTTCCGGCAATTACGATGCGGTCAACGACCCGCGCCTGGATATCCGCCTGCGCGATGGGCGCCGCGAACTGCTGCGCAGCGCGCAGCGCTACGACCTGATCACCCTGGAGCCGCCACCGCCGTCCGCAGCCGGGGTGGTGAACCTGTACTCGCGTGACTTCTATCAGTTGGCGGCCTCGCGCCTGGAGCAGTACGGCCTGGTCGCCCAATGGTTGCCGTTGCCTACCCAGAACGATGAGGATAGCCGCTCGCTGGTGCGCAGCTTCCTTGATGTGTTCCCCCATGCGTCGTTGTGGACCACCGAGTTTCACGAAATGCTGCTGATCGGCTCGGCATCGCCGATGGCACTGGATGTGCCGCGCATCCGCCAGCGTTTCGAACAGCCTGAAGTTGCCGCTGCACTGGCGCAGGTTGGCGTGGGGTCGGTCGATGCGTTGCTGGCCACCTGGGTGACCAACCGAGAGGGCCTGGAACGCTACGCGGGTGATGCCCAGCCGGTTACCGATGACCGGCCGCGCATCGAATATGCACCGTGGGTCCGTCCGCGGGAGATCACGCGGGTGCTCCCGGCGTTGCTTGCACTGCGCGTACCGCCGCCTTTGGAAAATGCCGGCCGCGCCCAGCAGGGGGCGGTGGAAGATGAGTGGCAGCTGCTTCGGCGGTTCTACGGCTTGTCATTGCTGGCCTATAACGGTAACCGCCAGGCCTGGATGCGTGAGGCGCGGGCATTGGCGCCGATGACCGCGCAGAACCCCTACATGCGCTGGTTCACCGGCGGTGAGCGTTAACGCACCGCCTTTGACTCAATGGCTATCAGCGTGAGGCGGGGCAGCCAGCGTTTGGCGACATGGCCGCCTGGCTGATCATGGCCACCAAGCGCTTCACGTTGGCTTGCTGGGCGATCACCACCTCATCGATGCTGCCACCAGATGCGGTTTGCAGGGTGCTGCGACAGGTCAGCTGGATATTGGCCTCCCGGGCCCGCAGGCGCCACCGGGCGTCCAGCAGCGCATACTGCCCAGGCACCGAATCGAAGCGCTGTACATCCACGCGCAAGGACAGCTTATGTGCGGCGCGCACAGTGCTCAGCTGGTCGACCAGGGCGCTGCGCAACTCATCCACCAGGGTGGCGCCCCACCATTGGGTTTCCAGAATGGCCAGGCTGCTGTCGCCTTGACGGATGACCAGTTGGGGCCGGTCAACCTGCGGCGGTACGCTGACACCTTCGATGAGGATCTCGTCTGGGGCCGTGTGAGAGGAGGGTGCCGGCTGTGCCGGCGTGAGGGTGTGGAACTGGATAGGGTCACTGCGGCAGGCGCCCAGCGCCATCAGCGCGACCAGCAGGGTAATCCTTGGCAACGGGGTCATGCTCAACACTCCTGTGGTCATTTGCGTGGCGGCCCTTGCAGGTCCATTGGCGCGGCGTTGTCCGGGCGGCCACGGATCAGCGACTCGGGGTTGCGGCCCAGGTAGTCGGCGAGTTCGCGCAGCGAGCGCGACATACGGCCGAGCTCGTCGAGGGTTTGCGTCAGTTGCTCCCGTTGCGGCGAATCTTCGGCCAGGGTCGAGTTGGCCGATTTGAGGGTAGTGCTGACTTCGGCCAAGGTGCTCTGTACCCCCGGCAATGTCTTGCCATTGAACTGTGTAAGGCTCTTGCGCAGCTCGACCAGGTTGGCGTCCAGGTTGCTGGCGATACGTTCCAATGGCAGCCGGTTGACCTTGTCGACCATGGTCTGCAACTGCTCCTGCAGCAGCTCCAGGCTGCCTGGAACGGTAGGGATCATCACAGGTCGGGCAGTCGGGTCGAAGGCCACTTTCTCCGCTTTGGGGAAGAAGTCCAGGGCGATGTACAGCTGGCCCGTGAGCAGGTTGCCACTGCGTGCCTGGGCGCGCAGGCCGTTGTCGATGAACGTCCCCATCAGTTTGGCGGAGGACGCTTCGTCATCAGGATCGTGCTGCAGGGCCTTGAGCATCTTCTCGTGCGCACGGCCCAGGCGCTGGGGGTAGATCACGATGCCGACATTGACCGGGAAACTGCGCTGTTTCTCATCGAAGTCCAGGTTCACTGAGACTACGCGGCCAATCTCCACGCCCAAAAATTCTACCGGTGCATCCACTTTCAGGCCGCGCATCGCCTGGTCGAAACGCAGTGCCAGGTACTGCGCCTTGCCAGCAGGCGGTGCCAGCGCACTGCTCTGGTCGGCGAACAGCTCGAAGCGCTGGTCTTCGCTGGCGACGGTGTCGTTGGGGTTGAAGTCCGGTGCACGGAAGGCGATGCCGCCGACCAGAATGGAAGACAGCGATTCGGTCTTGAGCGCGAAGCCATTGGCGCCGACCTCTACGTCAATGCCACTTGCGTTCCAGAAGCGGGTGTTGGCAGTCACGAAGGCATCGTTGGGTGCGTGGATGAAGACCTCTACATCAACCCCTCTGCCATCCTTGTCCAGGGCGTAGGCGACCACCTGGCCGACCGGGATCTTGCGGAAATACACAGGGGAGCCGATGTCCAGCGAGCCCAGGTCCTGGGTGTGCAGGGTGAAATGCTTGCCGGGCTCGCCGTAGGTGATGGCGGGTGGGTTTTCAAGCCCGGTGAAATGTTTGACGCGCGTGTTCGACTGGCCAATGTCGGCACCGATGTAATCGCCCGAGAGCAGGGTGTCTATGCCCGACACACCACCGGCACCGATGCGCGGCCGGACCACCCAGAACTTCGAGTCCTCACGGGTAAAGCCTTCAGCCTGCTTGTCGAGTTTGACGGTGGCGTTGACGTTCTTCTGGTCGTTACTGAGCGCCACCTCGGTAACATGGCCGATCACGACGTTGCGATAGCGCACTTCGGTTTTGTTGGCTGCAAGCCCGGCACCGGTCTTGAAGGTGAGGGTGATGGTCGGGCCTTCCTGCATAAGGTTGTGCACCACCAGCGAGAGGCCGACAAGTACCGCCACGATCGGCACGATCCACACCAGTGAGAAGCTGAACCGACGGGTTTTAACAGGTGCCTTGCCCGGCACTGCTGGGCTGTCATTGCTGGATGGATTCATCCATGAGCTCCTTGTCAGGTGGCGTATCCCAGATCAGGCGGGGGTCGAAACTCATCGCAGAAAGCATGGTGAACACCACCACCAGGCCAAAGAACAGAATGCCGGGGCGCGGCTCGATGTCACCAAGCGCCTGGAACTTCACCAGCGCCGCAACCAGTGCAACCACCAGCACATCGAGCATCGACCAATAGCCGATCAGTTCAACGAACCGGTAGAGCTTGGAGCGCTGCTGTTGCGCCCAGGTGCTGCCACGCTGGACCGTGATCAACAACATCGTCAATGCCATGAACTTCACGCCTGGCACGGCGATACTGGCGATGAAAATGATCAGCGCGATATCCCAGGCGCCGTGCTCCCAGAACTCGATCACGCCGCTCATGATGGTGCTGTCGGCACCGCTGCCGAGCATCGTGGTGTTCATCACCGGCAGCACGTTGGCCGGTATGTAGAAGGCCAGCGCAGCAAACAGGTAGGCCCAGGTACGGCCCAGGGAGTTGGTCTTGCGCCGATGCAACGGGGCTTCGCAGCGTGGGCACTGATGCGGTTCGTCGCGCATGTCGCAGGCCAGCCCGCAGCTGTGACACAGGCACAGGTTGAGCTCGGTAGCGGTTGGCGGCCGGTTCATGGCATGTCCCACAGGTCGCGAATGTCACGCCCGGCAATGCGGATCATCAGCAGGCTCAGTGCGGCCAGTGCAAGCAGGCCGATACCCGGCAGCACATCGAGCATGCCGGCGAGCTTGAACACGGCCACCATCGCGCCGAGCAGGCAAACTTCCAGCATGCTCCAGGGGCGCAGCGTTTCCAGCCAGCGCATGCACAGCTTGAAGGCCGGTGAACGGCGGGCGGTGAGGGCGTAACCCAGGACCCAGATAAGCAAAAGCACTTGGAAAGCCGGGGCGATGATGATCGAGATGGCCGCGACCATTGCCATGAACGTGATCGGCCCCTGGCTCAGTGCCAATACCGAATCCCACAACGTGGCGCTGTTCTTCAGCCCTTTCAGGCTGATGCTCATCACTGGGTAGAAGTTGGCGAACAGCCACAGCACTGCGGCCGTGAGCGTGAGCGCCAGGCGTTGCTCCACCGTCAGGCCGTTGTGCCGCTGCAGCACACCGCCACAGCGCGAACACAAGGTCTTCTGATGCTTGGCGAGCAAGGCTTTCTCATACACACAATCGCAGTGCTCGCAGATGATCAATTGCTCTGGTGGGGGCATCAAGACGCTCTGGTCAACTTGAAATCAGGCCTTTGTGAATATAGAAGCGCTCCTGTATTAGGCAAATGTTCAGCTAACAATCTGTAAATCTGTCGGCCAGTTCATTGCGCCGGGTCTATAACTACCCTTGCCTGATTGCACTGCATCAGTGGTAGGAAGTGGCCAGTGCCACGTTACATTTTCATGTCTGTCACGGCTTGCGTACGTGCGGCCATACAGGAGTTTCGGGAATGAGATTAGCGTTTTTGGCAAGTACGCTGTGTGTCGCTTCGCTTACGCTTGTGGGGTGCACCAGCAAGTTGACCCAGCCGGATGAATATTCAGGTTTTCTAAAGGACTACAGTCGCTTGAAAGAAGCCGAATCACCTTCAGGCGCGCCGGTGATGCGCTGGGTCGATCCCCAGCTTGATATCAACAAGTACACCGCCTTCTATGTCGAGCCCAGCCAGCTGTATCCCAAACCGCAACCAACCGAGAAAATCCCCCAGAGCACGCTGCAAGGCATCACCAGCTACTACGACACGGCGCTCAAACGTGAACTGGGCAAGTCATTGCCGCTGGCCACCTCCCCGGGTGCCGGCACCATTATCGTGCGCCCGGCCATTACCGGGGTAAGCAGCAAGACCAAGGGTTTGCGGCCTTACGAAGTGATTCCGATCGCCCTTGTGGCGGCGGGGGTCAGCGCCGCTACCGGTATTCGCGACCAGGACACGACCATTGCCACGGAGGTGGCTTTCATTGACGCCCAGACCAACAAGGTCATCGCCCAAGGGGTGCGCAAGGGGGCTGGGCAGCAACTGGACAACAGCAGCCAGGTCATGCAGGCCTCGGATGCCAAGAAAGTGCTGGACAGCTGGGCATCCGACGTCCATCAGTACTATCTGCAGATGAAAGCCAAGGCCAAATAGCCCGCTGTTTGCAGTGTACCCAGGCCTGTACTTGGACGCCGTCAATGGGTGTTGGAGTGCAGGCCTTTGCGCTTCCAGGGAGGTGCGGCAATGATCGAATTCATACTTCACGCCTTGCGTGCAAACCCGGAAATTGCCGTGTTCCTGGCCATTGCACTGGGTGTGCTGATAGGCCGGATACGCCTTGGCAGCTTCCACCTGGGCTCGGTGGCCGGCGCTTTGCTCATGGGCCTGGCCATTGGGCAGATCGGACTGGACGTTCCGCATGAGCTCAAATCGGTATTCTTTGCGTTGTTCATCTACGCGGTGGGTTTCAAGAGCGGCCCGGAATTCTTCGGCAGCCTCAACCGCGGCACCTTGAAGCTGGTGCTGCTGTCTGTGGTGTTGTGCGGCACGGCGTTGGCCACCATCCTTGCTGCGCACAGTCTTTATGGTTTCGATGCCGGCTTTACTGCCGGGCTTGGCGCTGGCGCGCTGACCGACACGGCGATCATGGGCACGGCCAGCAGCGCCATTGCCCAGCTCGCGCTCGACGAAGCCGCCAAGGCACAACTGAACAGCCACATGGCGGTGGCGTATGCCATCACCTATGTATTCGGCACGATTGGGTTGGTGGTATTCGTGGGCAGCATCGCACCGCGCCTGCTTCGCGTAGACCTTGCCGCCTCTGCCCGTGAGCTTGAGCGCTCGCTGGGTATCGAACAGGAGGACGCTGCTTTGGGCGTGCCCTACACGCGGATCGTGGTGCGGGCCCACAAACTGGCGGTGGCTGAGGCGGAGGGCATGAGCATTGCCGATATCGAGGCCTTGCACCGCAACCTCAGTGTCGAGCGGGTGGTGCGCGACGGTCGGGTGCTTGAGCGCGAAGCACACGTGCGCCTGCAGCGTGGCGATGTGCTGGGCGTTTATGCATTACGTGAAGCCGTGCCAGCGCTCAGTCAGTGGATAGGCCCGGAGGTGGATGACCCGCTATCGATGTCCTTCGCTACCCGTACGGCGCAGATTGTGCTCACTTCGCGCACCTTTGCCGGCAAAACCCTCCGCCAGATCAAGCAAGAACTGGTCGGCGCCACGCGAATGGGCTGTTACATCGTCGACATCACGCGCCAGGGCCTGGAGCTGCCGCTGTTGCCCGAGACGGTGCTGCGCCGTGGCGATGTGATTACCCTGACCGGGCGCACGAGCAGTGTCGAGGCCCTGGCGGGGCAGGTAGGCCGGGTGCGCCAGAACCTTTACAAGAGCGATATCGCCATTCATGCGCTTGGTCTGGTCGTGGGGTCATTGCTCGGCATGCTGTCCACGCACATCGGTATCATCCCTGTCGAACTCGGTGTGGGTGGCGGGGTATTGCTGGTTGGCCTGCTGATCGGCTGGTACAACTCGCGCCACCCTGACTTCGGTGCGTTACCGCCGGCGGCGCAATGGGCATTTTCGGAGTTCGGCCTTACCGCGTTTGGCGCTGTGGTAGGGTTGCTGGCCGGCCCGGCCGCACTGGCCGCGATCGAAACGCAAGGCCTTGCGTTGCTGGTTTCGGGCGCGGCAGTAACCTTGATCCCGCCCCTGGTGACCTTGTACTTCGGTTATTACGTGCTTCGTTTGCACCCGCTGATCCTGTTTGGGGCCTTGGCCGGGGCGCAAACCGAAGCGGCGTCGATGAACAAGATCCTTGAGCAGTCTGGCAGCAACACACCCGTCATCGGGTTTACTGTGTGCTATGCCATTTCCAATGTGTTGCTCGCGGTCTGCGGGCCGGTAATCATTGCGCTGACGGTCAGCTGACCGGGCCTTGCCCAGGGATTTGGGGATTGGCCGGGGCGGTATGCCACTGCTCTTTGGGTACCCATTTGGCCTGTTCCGGGTCGCCCAGGTAATGCGGCGACATGATCTGCACGCCATATTCGTTGAACACGTCCTGGATGTTGGCGTGCAACAGGCTCAGCAACAGGGCGCGTGGCCGGGGTTCAGAGGGAATGGCCTGCGCGACCAGGCGGTACTCGGGGTAAAAATCCGACAGGGCCGTCTGGAACACCTGTGGTTTGGGCTCCTGTAGTACGCCTTCGGTGCGCCGTGCGGCTTCCAGCAGCATGGCTTCTACTTGGCGCCAAGGCGTGTCGTAGCCGATGGTGACAACCGTGTCCACGACATAACCTTGCCCTTGCACGATACGCGAGTAGTTCTTGGTCACCGCCCCAGTAATCATGGAATTGGGCAGCGTCAGGACCTCACCAAGCCCGGTTCTGATCGTTGTGGTGAACATCCCCACTTCGGTCACTGTCCCTTCGTATTCGCCCACCCGGACGAACTCGCCGACCCGAAGCGTACGGGTGTAGGTAAGGATCAAACCGGCTGCACCCTGGCCGATGACGCTGGTTGCACCCAGTGAAATCATCAAACCGATCAACACAGACAGCCCTTTGAAGGCATCGGTGCCCGAGCCGGGCAAATACGGGTAGGCCATCACCAGCGCGAACAGCCAGATCGCCAGCGAGGTCAGGCGCATGGTGGGTTGTAGAGTTTCGGCTGTGAGCCACGACAAGGTACCCGGGCGGGCCATGCGCCGTAGTACGCGCTTGGAGAAGGCGCTGATGCCGCGGGCGATGAAGAAGATCGAGACGGCCACGGCAAGGCCCGGCATGGCGCGCAGAATGCCGCTGACCAGATAATTGAACAGCTCCATCAAATGGACATTGAGGCTTTCGCCCCAGGAACGGGTGTACGGGAACTGCGACAGCACGAAACCCAGCCACTGGTAGCAGAGCAACAGCACGACCAACCAGTACAACAGCCACAGTGAGCGGTCGATCAGGTAGTAGAGATTCTGCATGTCGAACAGCTGGGTATGGCCGACCTTGAGGCGTTCGGAGTGCTTGCCCATCAGCTTGGGCAACAGCCCCAGAAGCTTGCGGCGGCTGAGCCCTGCGGCCTTGAGCAACAGGAAAAACACCAGGGTGGCGGCCGCCGAGTAGCCAAGGGCCGTCAACAGAAACCTGAGGCTGCGTGCCTGGCGCGTTTCCTCGACCACCAGGCGCAGGTTCTCGGCAGCACGTTCGGCAGCCTCCCTTGGCGTGATGTCGTCGGCAGCGGCATCGAGCGGAGTAACGATGAATGCCCGACGGCCGCCCAGCAGCACCAGGTAGCTGTTCAGGATAGGGTCGGTCCTGACCTTGAGATCGTCGTTCTCCTGCAGGGTTTCTTCGATCAGGCTCTTTGCGCGCTGGGCGCGTGCCTTGGGAGTTTCACCCAGCAAGGTAGACCGAAAGACGAACACAGTGCGGTTGATGACCGTGAGTGCGGCTGGTTCGGCGATGACGCCCTCGACGCCTGTGGCGGGCTGAGCGCTGTCCGCATGGAGGAGGGGAGAGACTATCATGTGCAACCCCAGAATCAGCCAAGCCGACCATCCTGAACAACGCTTGATCCCCATGCTCCACTCCCGGCGCCCGCGTGCGAATTGCTTCCAGCATAGTCGGATTCGCGCAACCTTCAGTGGTGTTGCAAAGGGGCGGTTTTATTGACTGATGCGGACGTCACCACGCTATAGAATGTTCATCACTGTCTTACGTGAAGGAATCAAGATGCCGTTGCACGATATGCCCCCTGCAAGCGCTGCTTGTCACGCGTTGTGCGAAGCATGAGCCGCTCGCTGTTCATTTCCATGGACGGCCCCAAGGGCACCGGCAAAACCACACTGTTGGAGGCCGTCACCCAAGCACTACGGGCTGACGGCCTGAAAGTCATCCGTATCTGTGAGCGCAAGAGCGATCCCTTCAGGGCGCAAACCATGGCCCTGGTCAACCAGTTCGTCAGAAGCCCCAGCCCGGACCTTGAGCTGGCGGTTTGTGAGCGCTTTGCCCAGAGCCGTGCCTGGATATCCCAGCACGTGCTGCCCAGACAACCGCCGGGCAGCATCATCCTGATCGACCGCTGGTACCCGTCGGAAGCCGCGTTTCGCCGGCTGATCCCGTTCCCTGAGATCCTGCGCCTGAACATCGCCAGTAATGTGCGTGTACCCGACCTGAGTGTGGGGGTAGTCACCGCCCCGGATATTTCATGGGCGAGGGCGACGGCACGCACGCG
Source organism: Pseudomonas sp. BNK-30 (assembly GCF_047456185.1). Classification (NCBI taxonomy): domain Bacteria; kingdom Pseudomonadati; phylum Pseudomonadota; class Gammaproteobacteria; order Pseudomonadales; family Pseudomonadaceae; genus Pseudomonas; species Pseudomonas sp. BNK-30. Next base: position 2,016,950 of record NZ_CP179904.1, on the reverse strand, counting down.
CGGGTTGAGCAGCACGGTGATGCACAGGTTCGAAGAGCATGTGGCCTGTACCCGGGCCTTCGAGCAAGCCGTTGCAGAGAACGGCTGGCTGATGTGCCGCAATGAAGGGACGATCGAAGACGCTACGCTGCAGGTGGTTTCAGCGATTCAACGCGTGCTTCGATGCCCTTAGAGCGGGCCTGCTTTCAGGCGTCCAGCACCAGGCGCGCACTGCGCGACGCCGAGACGCACGGCGTGATCCATTCCCCGCTGCTGCGTTGAGCTTCAGTCAGACACTCGTCACGGTGCTCTGGCTCGCCCTCGATAACCCGGCACATGCACGCACCGCAAATGCCCATGCCGCACGAGATGGGCAGGTCCACCCCGACCCGCGCAGCGGCCTGCAGCAGGCTTTCGCCCGCTTGTACCTGGACTTCCCGCCCGCTGCGCTGCAACACCAGTGTGCAGCTGGAGTCGGCCTGGGCTGCGGGTTCGGCAGGCTTGAAGTGCTCGCGGTACAGGGCCGACGCTGGCCAGCCGTGGGTAAGAGCGGCCTGCTCCACACTGTCCATGAACCCTGCGGGCCCGCAGCAATACAAGCTGGCGTGGGGCTCCCAAACGGGCAATAGCTCGCTCAAGGCTTGCTTGATCTGCGCAGCGCGCAAGCCGCTGAAGACTTCGATGGGCAGGTCCTGGCGCTGGACCAGCGGCAGCTGTCGCGCGTCCTTGGTGAAATACAGCAGGCGCACCGCCCGCCCTTGCGCCAGGCATTGGCGGTACATCGGCAGCAGGGGCGTGATGCCGATCCCGGCAGCCAGCAATGTCACTGGGCCCGCCCCCGGTTGCAGGGCAAACAGGTTGCGCGGGGTGCCGACCTCGATCCGTGCGCCCAGACGCAGGTGCTCGTGCAACCACTGTGAACCGCCGCGCGAGGCAGGCTCACGCTTGATGCCCAGGTACAGATGGCCCTCTTCGGGCAGGCTGACCACGGAGTATTGGCGGACCAGGCCGTTGCCCAGGCGCAGGTCGACATGGGCGCCGGCCGCCCAGCTCAGCGGCAGCGGTGCGCCGCCCGGAGTGCCGAGTTCGACACCCAGCACGTCGTCAGCTTCCAGGCGCAAGGCGCGTACCTGCAACGAGGTCCAGCTCATGCGCGCACCCCCGCAGCCCGCTGCAGGCGCAGCACGGCCTCACGGGCTTGGCTACCCAGTTCGGCGAGGTCCAGGCCAGGGATCGTGTCGTTGTCCACGCTCAGGCGCCCACCTACCAACAAGGCGCGCAAGGTCGGCCGGCCACCGCCCACCACTGGCGCAACTCCCAGGTCGTGCAAGCCGAAGTAGCGGGGCTGGTCCAGGCGGTACACTGCCAGGTCCGCTGCCATGCCAACCTCCAGCGTGCCAAGCGCGTTCAGCCCCAGCACCTGCGCGCCACCGGCGGTTCCCCAACGCACCACGTCTTCCACGCTGGCGGCATGGGCGCCGCCTTCCAGTTCGCCGCCTGCATAGTCGGGCAAAGCCCGCTCGCCGGCCTTGGCCCGTTGCATCAGCCAGGCGGCGTGGGTTTCGCTGATCATGTCGCAGGCTTCGTTGGAGGCTGCGCCGTCCACACCGATCGAAATCGGCATGCCTGCCGCTTCCATGGCAAGGATATCGGCAATGCCGCTGCCCAAGCGCCCGTTGCTCTGCGGGCAGTGGGCAATGCCGGTACCGGTGGCGCCCAGTAGCCGGATTTCCTCGGGGCTGAGCTTGACCAGATGGGCGAACCACACGTCTGCGCCGAGCCACTCGTGCTCCGCGCAGAACGCCACGGGTGACAGGTTGTAGCGGCGCTGGATTTCGTTCTGGTACTCCACCGTTTCGCTCAGGTGGCTGTGCAGGCGGATGCCCAGCTTGCGTGCGGCGCGGGCGGTTTCGCGCAGGTGCTCTGGCGGCATCGAGTAAGGCGGGCTGGTGGGCGCCATCACCACCCGGCGCCAGGCGTCGGGGGCGGGGTCGTGGTAACTGCGCACCAGCCGCCCGACGTCATCAAGGTATTGTTCGAGGGTTTCTGGGCCGGCACTGGCGGCGCCTTCGGCCTGGCGCACCTGGGTTGCGCCGCCCCGGCACAGCACGAAGCGCAGGCCCAGCCGTTCTGCCTCCTCGAACAGAATCTGCGCACTGTCGAAGGCCATGCCTGGCAGGTACAGGTAATGGTGGTCGGCGACCGTGCTGCAGCCGGAGCGGGCAAGCTCTACCAGGCCGATACGCGCGGCCAGGCGGAAACTGCGCTCATCGAACAGGCCACGGTAGCGATAGGGTACCGCGCCCAACCACGCCCCAAGGCTTTGATCGATGCCCGCCGGGACCCCCTTGAGCAGCGACTGGAACAGGTGGTGGTGAGTATTCACCCAACCTGGGTAGACCACGCAGTCGGTGGCATCGAGCACCTGCTCACCCGCCAGCGGTTGCAGGGCACCGAGGGCAGCGATGCGCCCGTGGCTGATACGGATGTCCGGCCCGGCGTGGCGGGCGGCTGCCCCGCGCAGGCCGGTGAGGATGGCACTGGCATTGCGGATCAGCCAGCTGTCGGAATGCTTCATAGGGGGCTCCAAGGGCTTAACCCAGTTCACTTTCGTGCCAGTGGCGCAGGCTCAAGCGAGCCAGCAGGGCCATCAGGCTGAACAATGCGACGCCGGTCAGGGCGATCAGCACCAGGGCGGCGAACAGCCGCGGAATGTTGAGCTGAAAGCCCGCTTGCAGGATCTGGTACGCCAGCCCGGCGCCGGTGCCCCCGGTGCCGGCCACGAACTCGGCCACCACGGCGCCGATCAAGGCCAGGCCACTGGCGATCCGCAGGCCGGCGAAGAAGCACGGCAAGGCACTGGGAATACGCAGGCGCAGCAGTACCTGCCAGCGGCTTGCGCGATTGAGGCGGAACAGGTTGAGCAGCCCCGGGTTGACGCTGCGCAGGCCCAGCACGGTGTTGGCGATGATCGGAAATACCGCGACCAGGGTGGCGCAGATCACCAGCGCCAGGGTGGTGTCGCTGCACCAGATGATGATCAGCGGTGCGATCGCCACCACGGGCGTCACCTGCAGCAGTATCGCGTAGGGGAACAGGCTGGCTTCCACCAGCCGGCTCTGCACGAACACGAATGCGGCCAGTGTGCCGATGACGACTGCGAGGGCGAACGAGAGGAAGGTGATCTTCAGGGTCATCCACAGTGCACCGAGCAACATGGGGCCGTCGCTGATCAGCGTGCGGCCAATGTCGGCGGGTGACGGCACCAGGTAGACCGGTACTTGCCAGGCGATGCAGGCCAGCTGCCAGAGGCCCAGCAGCACCGCGCCGACCAGCAGCGGCGAAGCGATGCGCAGTACCGTGGGGTTGTGTAGCCAGGGGGTAGAAGGTCGACTCATGTCAGGGCTCTCAGGTTGTGCTCTGAAGTTGGGCGCTCAAGCAGGTTCGCCGTTGGCCTGGGCCAGCAGCCGGGACAGGTGGGCGCACTGCGCGATGAAGGCCGGGGAGGTGCGGTAGGCCTCGTCCCGCTCCAGCGGGCCGTCGATGGGCACATCGGCGATCACCCGCCCGGGCCGCGCGCCCATCACCACCACCCGCGACGACAGATACACCGCCTCGAAGATGCTGTGGGTGACGAACACCACGGTCAGGTCGCGTTGGGCCCAGAGCTGGCGCAGGTCGCTGTCGAGCTTGTTGCGGGTGAACTCGTCCAGGGCGCCGAACGGCTCGTCCATCAGCAGCAGGTTAGGTTCGGTGGCCAACGCCCGGGCGATCGATGCGCGCATCTGCATGCCGCCAGACAACTCGCGCGGGTAGGCCCGGCCGAACGCGCCCAGGCCTACCAGTTCCAGCGCAGCCTGTACCTTGGGCTGGCTGTGGGCTTTGGGCGTGCCCGCCAGGTCCAGCGGCAGGCGCACGTTGTCCTGCACCCTGGCCCAGGGCATCAAGGTCGCCTCCTGGAACACCATCGCCAGGCTGCGGCCAGCACCGCTGGCCTGTGGATCGCTGCCTGGGGCATCCTTGCCCCACCAGCGCACATGGCCGGCCGAGGGTTGTTCGAGGCCGGCGAACATTTTCAACAAGGTGCTTTTGCCGCAGCCGGAGGGGCCCAGCAACGACACGAACTCGCCGCGCTGGATCGCCAGCTTGACGCGGTGCAAGGCGACGGTGCCGTTGCTGTAGGTCTTCTCGACCTGGTTGGCGAACAGTGGCGTGTCGCTACCCAAGGCGTCGGCGTTGGGTGGTGCCTGCAGCTGGGCGCAGGTTTCGGACAGGGTCTGCATCAACATGGCGCTCTCCCCAAAGGTCATGAGCGGTTGTGTATGCCCCGGTACACCGGGGCGCCGAACAGGCGGTCAGTGGCTGGCGAACACTTCGCTTTCGCCATGGGCTTCGAGCAGGCCCAGCAGTTGCCGGCGGATCACCAGGCCTGGCTTGTCCGAGGGCATGTGCAGCTCGACACGCCGCCGGGTATCGACGCAGGCGTCCGGGTCGGTGGCCTCGAGGATGTCACGGTCTTCGGCGGTGATCGCCGCGTCCCAGTCGATCAGTGCCTGGGTCGGGCAGTCAGCCTCGCTGTCGTTGCGATAGAGCCACTGCACCAGCATCAGTCGGCCGTCATCGATCGGTGTAGCGCAGTTGTAGATGATGTGGTGGATACCGCTGTCCGGGTACATGCAGCCAAAGCGTCGGGAGAACGGCAGGTAGTAGCGATTGACCAGGTGACGCTCGGTGGTCGGCGCACGGGTGCCGGTAATGGCAAAGCTTTCTTCGGGGTTGCGGATAGGCACGCGGGTTTCGGCTTCAAAGCCGTAATCGGTTTCGCGAAACTCATAGCTGGCCGGTTGCGGCTGGTCGAACAGGCCGAAGTTGGCCTTGTGCACGAAGGAGAAATGCGAGTTGTCGAAAGAGTTTTCCATCACCCGCAGCGGGCTGGTTTTCCACTCTTCGTAGAACTGGAAGATGCGCCGGTAGCCGGGGGCGCCGTCTTCCGGGAAGTCGGGGATCGGCTGCAGCGGATCGTCCAGCGCGACCCAGGCATAGCCATACTTTTCCTGGCAATGGTAGGCCTTGACGGCCGCGCCCGGCGGTATCGCCCCCGTCGGGTTCTGCGGGATCTTCACGCAGGTGCCGCTGCAGTCGTATTCCCAGCCGTGGTAGCCGCAGGCGATATTGCCGTCTTCGCTGACAAAGCCCTTGGACAATTTGGCGGTGCGGTGGCAGCAACGGTCGCGCATCGCTACCGGGGTGCCATCGGGGCGCTTCCAAAGGACCAGGGCTTCACCGAGCAAGGTGAAGGGTTTTGGCCCGTCGTCCAGGGCTGTCATGGGCAGCAGGGCGTACCAGAAGCGTCGCAATACAGGTTGTTTGGTGACCAGCATGATCCAGTTTCCTCACGGTATTAAGTGTTGTTATAAGGCTCAGCGGCTGGCGGCCTGGACGGTGTCGGGCTGCACGTTCAGGCCTTGCACGAAGCGGGTGGTATAGGCCTTTTGCCAAGGGGCGGCGGCGCCGAGCAGGCCGGCCTGGACCATGAAGTCGCGGGTGGCCTGCCAGCGGGCGTCGTTCATCGTGCCGATGCCGTGGCTGGCAGCGTCGCCCCCTGTGACCAGCTGGTATTGCTTGAGCGTCGATACGCCCCAAGCCAGCAGCTCATCGCTCATGTTGGGGTTGTCGCGCTTGATCAGCGCATTGCCCGCTGCGGGGTTGTCCAGGTAGCGTTTCCAGCCCTCGAGCGAGGCGCGGACAAACCCGGCGACGCGCTCGGGATGCTGGTCGATGATGTCCTGGCGGGTGACCACGGTGGAACCGTAGGGCGGGTAACCTGCATCGGCGAACAGGAAGAAGTTGGGTTTCTGGCCTGCCTTGATGGCCTGGAACAGTTCCGAACTGGCGTAGGCTTGCTGGGTGGTGTCGGCGCCGGCGAGGAAGGGCTGCAGGTTGAAGGTGTAAGGCCGTGCCTGGCTGTCCTGAAGCTGGTACTTGCCTTTGAGCCAGGGCCACCAGGTTTGCTGGCCGGACGTGGACACCAGCACCTGCTTGTTTTGCAGGCCGTCCAGGCCGTTGACATCGGCGTGCGTCATCAAGCCCTGCGGGTCGCCCTGGAAGGGCGCAGCCACCGCGACCACCGGCAGCCCTTGCTCCACGCTCTTGAGGATCTGCAGGTCGTAGTTGACGATGAAGTCGGCTTGCTTGCTGACCAGCAACTGCATGCCATTGACCTGCGGGCCGCCCATGCGGATGGACACATCCAGGCCTTCTTTCTCATACAAGCCATCGGCCACGGCCTGGTAAAAGCCGCCCTGTTCTGCCTGGGCGTACCAGGAGGTGAGCAACACGACTTTGTCGTTGGCCATGGCCAGGGAGGCGCTGCTCAACACTGCTGCGCCAAGCAGCGAGCGAAGCGGGTAAGTCAAAGCAAAGCGGTTTTTCATGATTGTTCTCCACCTCGATTCGAAATGCGCCAGGTGTTGGGGAACACGCCAGCGAAAACCGAGCGGAGAGAGAACGCAGCAAGAGGAGGGTGCACACAGCATGCAGCAGCCACGGCCGACATTTCTCTACTTGCCCAAGGCCGTGAGGCCGCGCGCAAATCATCCGCTCGGATGTACGCCCAATTCAAGGCGCAAGAGCAATGCCCCATGCCATTTCTGGCACTGACCGCTTCTACTCGAAGGCAGATGAAGCGAGAAGCGTGCCAATGTACGCAAACCGCCAAAGCCGGGCTGTTCAGGGCCGGGCGGGTATTGCAAGGGCAGAGCAGTGATCCGGGAAGGTGCAAGGCAGGAGCGCTCGGCGCCATTAAAGTGCGCAATGCTGAGCCGGCTTGGTGCTCACTAATTCATTAAATTGGCCACAATCACTGAGCTAGACTGTATTCGATCAGTTGGCACGCCCCCTGCTAGGGCACAGTCGAGTAGAAGCGGTCAGTGCCGAAATGGCATGGGACATTGCTCTGGCGGCATCACGCCGCACACCCGGCAAGGGTGGCGCCACGGTTTGCAACGTGGCCAGAGGAGAGGTCTGTCCGCTGAATCCCTTGCTGGTGAACCTCACCGACCTCGACCCAAGGGATGCACATGAAACTCAACCCTCTTGCCTGCCTAAGCTACTGCTTCCTGCCCCTCTGCGCCCTGGCCAGTTCCGGCGCGCAGGCCGGCCCGCTGATGTGGTACGACAACAGCCTGAGCTACCTGTACGGCCACAACTACAAAGTCGACGGCACCGGCAACGACATTCAGCAAACCGTCACCTTCGAACACGCCAGCGGCTGGACTTGGGGGGATGTATTTCTGTTCGTCGACAACAAGTGGTCCAACGGCTTGTCGGGCAATGACGGGCACAGCTACTACGGTGAGTTCTCCCCGCGGTTGTCGCTGGGTAAGGTCAGCGGGCAGAACCTGCGCTTTGGCATCGTCAAGGATGTACTGATTGCCGCTACCTACGAGCGCGGCGAGGGGCGCACTCGCAGATACCTGTTGGGGCCTGCCGTGGACTTGACTATCCCGGGGTTCGATCGCTTCTCGCTCAATACCTATTACCGCAAGCCTGACGGGATTACCGGCAAGGCATCGGGGCAATGGCAGATCAACCCGACCTGGGCAATGACCCTACCGCTAGGGCGATCGGACATCCTGTTTGACGGGTACCTGGAGTGGTATGTGAATGACGTTGGCAGCAAGGGCACGTCGGATTACGTGGCCAAGAGTTTCCACTTCAATCCGCAGTTCAAGTACGACGTGGGCAAGGCCCTCGGGCACACGCCGAAGCGGCTTTATGCGGGGCTGGAGTGGGATTATTGGTCGGACAAGTACGGGATCGAGGATAGCCACGGATTCCCGACGGATCAGAATGCGGTGAGTGTGTTGGTCAAGGCGCATTTCTAAGCAATTACATCAGAATATTACTGTATCTCCATGTTTTTATAGGATATGAAGATCGAGCGTCGTCCGTGCGGCGCTCGATGCCTGCCACCGCAAAACCAATAATGTTCGATTATCGGGCGCTAACTCCCTTCGAGCACTCAACATTGGCCTCTGCATGCCGAACGTAATGGGTAGTACATCCCACTGCCACCCGGATATGTCCTCATGCGCTTGCGCCATCTCAACATCGCTACCCGCTCTTACCTGAGTTTCAGCCTGATCGCCGCCCTGGTCGTGGTGCTCGGGCTGTTTTCCATCAACAAGATCTCCAGCATGCGCGAAGCCGTGGTGTACACCGAGCAGGTGACCAACGTCGGCACCCGCTACCTGGGTGAAGTCCGCAGCCACATGCTGGGCCTGCGCATCATCACCCTGCGCATGGCCATTGCCCGCGAGCCCGCGCAGCTGACGCCGACCCTGGCGCGCCTGGAGGTGCTCAAAGGTCTGCTCGACAAGGGCGTCGAGGGCTACGGTGCGGTAGTGCCGGCGGCGGGCAAGCCGGCCTTTGCCGAGATGCAGCGGTTGATCGACCAGTACCGTGTGCTGCTCGACCAGTACAAGGGGTTGTCCGAGCAAAACCAGGTACCGCAGATGCAGGCGATGCTCAGCGGCGCCATGCAGGACATTTCCAACCGCATCGGCGAGCTGTACGACAACCTGGTCAAGTTCAGCAGCGACACCGCCGAACAGCACACCGCCCATGCCCGCGCCGAGTACCAGCGTGCCCTGTACCTGACCTTCAGTGTGATCGGCCTGGTGCTGGTGCTGACCATCGGCCTTGCCTGGTTGCTGACCCGCAGCATCGTCAGCCCGCTGCGTGAAGCCATTGGAGTGGCGCAGAACATTGCCGACGGCGATCTATCCCATACCGTAAATGCCACCGGCCGCGACGAGGCGACCCAGTTGATGCATGCCCTGGCGGCCATGCAGGCCAGCCTGAAGGATGCCCTGCGGCTGATCGGCGATTCTTCTCATCAGCTGGCCGCGGCCAGCGAGCAGATGTCGGCGATTACCCAGCAAACCTCCCGCGACCTCAACCGCCAGAACGACGAGATCCAGCAAGCCGCTACCGCCGTCACGCAGATGAGCGTCGCGGTAGAAGAGGTGGCGCGCAACACCGTCAGCACCTCCGAAATCTCGCGTCAGTCCGAAGACGCGGCGCGTCGCGGCCGTCAGCGGGTGGGTGAGGCGATCAGTTCGATCGGCAAGATGAGCCACGATGTACATGAGGCGTCGCGGCAGATCGAAGCGCTGTCGGTGCAGTCCCAGGAAGTGGGTAAGGTGCTGGATGTGATCGGTGCAATTGCCGGGCAGACCAACCTGCTGGCGCTCAACGCAGCGATCGAGGCGGCGAGGGCAGGTGAAGCGGGCCGCGGCTTTGCTGTGGTGGCGGATGAAGTCCGCGCGCTGGCGGCGCGTACCCAGAGCTCGACGCTGGAGATCGAGGAAATGATCAATGCCATTCGCAGCGGTACGGCGCGGGTGGTGGAGTCGATGCACAGCAATAGCCAGCAGGTGGGGCATACCCTGCAGGTAGCTGAGTTGGCCGGGCAGGCACTGGATGAGATCACCGATGGTGCGACAACGATTCACGAGCGCAACCTGGTGGTGGCCAGTGCCACTGAAGAACAGGCACAAGTGGCTCGAGAAGTCGATCGTAACCTGTTGAATATTCGGGATCTTGCGGTGCAGACCTCCGAGGGTGCGGGCCAGATCAGCACGGCGAGCCAGGAGTTGGCCAGCTTGTCGATTGGCTTGAACGGGATGATGAAGCGGTTTCGGCTGTGACTACTGCGCAATGATGTCGGCCTGAGTCGAACCATATGCTGACCCTCTGGTCAGGATGCTTACCTATCCAGCATCATTGAGGTCAGCATGCACACGTACAACCTGACGTACCTTTTCAAGGGCGAACCGCGTAACCACTCGCTCGAGCTCAAGCAGAGCGGGCTCCCCGTTCACGAAGCAGCGTTGCACTTGATCGTGCTGCATTACGGGGATGGTGAGAATAGCCTCGTGATGCCTGCCGCGCACGCCTCCCCGACGGAGATTCTGCAGCAGGCCAAGGCGCTGGAAATTACCAAGGTCGAAGTACATCCTGGCAAGTAGGCCTTGTGAGCGGGTTACGGGAGAGCAGGGTGGTCAGCCTGCCTTCAACCCGGCCAGCTGCTGCTGTAGCTCGGCCAGCAACCGTCGACCCGCTGCTTCCAACAGGTCACCATACTGGGCGATGGCATTGCACTCCCTGCAGGTGATAATCGACTTTCTGTGGAGCCTGCCCGGCTTTACCAGATCTTGCCCATCGCACTCGAGGCATTTCAGGGTGACACTCATGATCTTCCTCTCCATGGAACACGCGCAGGATCCTTCATCGCGCTTTTGAGTCGGCCGGCAATGATGGCGCGGTACATGGAGTGGTCAAGTGGGTAAAACGTTCATTCCGGGGGCAACTAAAACAGGGCGGGGTCTTCAAAGGTTGTCAGCGAACGCCTTGCACGTCCCCAAGCCCCTACAGAATCGGAGATCGCGAAGTGATTGACCATCTGGACCACCTGGTGCTGACCACTGTCGATGTCGACGCTTGTAAAGACTTCTATATCCGCGTGCTGGGCATGCGCCTGGAGACCTTCGGCCAAGGACGTCTCGCGTTCTGTTACGGCAATCAGAAGATCAATGTTCATGTGCGGGGCCATGAGTTCGAGCCAAAAGCCCATCTGCCTGTTCCTGGAGCATTGGATTTGTGCTTCATCGCCAGTGTCAGCCTCGAAGAGGTTATCGAGCACCTTGAGGGTCAGCATTGGCCAATTATTGAGGGCCCGATTCAGCGAACCGGTGCGACAGGCCCTATCCGTTCCGTGTACGTACGCGACCCGGATCTCAACCTGATCGAGATTTCCGAGCAGTTGTGACTGGACGTGGCAGTGGTTGAGGACCGCCTCAGCAAGCGTGACGAGACCAACGCCCGGCAAGGGTTTGAAGCGGTTGAAAAGGGTCGCTGGAATAGCGCAGTAGGAAACCGCTTTGGCGGCCATGGGCATTTTCGGCCCCTTCGCCGCCAGGCGGATGCAGACAGTTTGCGTGGCTTACTTGATCAGCGGCACACCACTGAGCTTTTGCAACTCGTCGAAGTCGATGTCAGCGCAGATCTCTACCACTTTCAGGCCGTCGGACGTCACTTCCAGCACGGCCAGGTCGGTATAGATGCGGCTGACGCAGCCGATGCCGGTCAGCGGGTAGGTGCACTCAGGCACGATCTTGCTTTCGCCGGACTTGGTCAGGTGGTCCATCATCACGAACACCTGGCGCGCGCCGGTGGCCAGGTCCATCGCGCCGCCTACGGCCGGGATCGAACCTTCGGCGCCGGTGTGCCAGTTGGCGAGGTCGCCCTTGACCGACACCTGGAAGGCGCCCAGTACGGCGATGTCCAGGTGGCCGCCACGCATCATCGAGAAGGAGTCGGCGTGGTGGAAGAAAGCACCACCGGTGAGCAGCGTCACGTGCTGCTTGCCGGCGTTGATCAGGTCATCGTCTTCCTCGCCCGGCGCGGGGCTCGGGCCCATGCCCAGCAAGCCGTTTTCGCTGTGCAGAAACACTTCCTTGTCACCCAGGAAATTGGCCACCAACGTAGGCGCGCCGATGCCCAGGTTCACGTATGCGCCTTCCTGGATGTCTGCGGCCACGCGCTGGGCCATCTGGGTGCGGGAAAGTTTTGTGGTAATGGTCATGGCAGGCCTCAGACAGCGTTGGCGATCGAAGAAGCAGCAGCGCCGGTAACGGCGACCACGCGCTGCACGAAGATGCCCGGGGTGATGATGTGTTCCGGGTCCAGTTCGCCGAGTTCGACGATCTGGTCGACCTGAGCGATGGCGGTCTTGGCAGCCATGGCCATGATCGGGCCGAAGTTACGGGCGGCCTTGCGGTAGATCAGGTTGCCCCAGCGGTCACCCTTGTACGCCTTGATCAGGGCGAAGTCGGCGTGCAGCGGCATTTCCAGCACGTACTGGCGGCCATCGATCTCACGGGTTTCCTTGCCTTCGGAGAGCAGAGTGCCGTAGCCGGTCGGCGAGAAGAATGCACCGATACCCGAGCCCGCTGCGCGGATGCGTTCGGCCAGGTTGCCTTGCGGCACCACTTCCAGCTCGATTTTGCCGGCCCGGTACAGTTCGTCGAAGACGTAGGAGTCGGACTGGCGCGGGAAGGAGCAGACCACCTTGCGCACGCTGCCTGCCTTGAGCAGGGCGGCCAGGCCAATCTCGCCATTGCCAGCGTTGTTGCTGATGATGGTCAGGTCGCGGGTACCGGTATCGATCAGAGCATCGATCAGCTCGGACGGCATGCCGGCAGTGCCAAAACCACCGACCATGATGGTCGACCCGTCGGTGATGCCTTCCACCGCGCTGGCGATGGACTCATAGGTTTTATTGATCAAAGCGAGCTCCTGGTTGTTCCTGGAGTATGGGTTGTGGGCCTGCCTGGCGCGCCCTTTGACATGGGGGCCAGTCAGCGCTTGGGAAATGTTTGCTGACTGTGCTAAGCGTGCCGCAAGATCGGGCACAAGTAGAGAGGGGGAAGCGGATGGTGTGCGATTATCGAACTATTGTGCGATCTACGAGCGGTTGTTTGCATCGCGTAGTGGACGGTTTCCTGAGCGCTGGGCTCAGGGCACGCTGGGTGTGGAGGCAGCTGATCTTTCCGCGCTCAGGCGCAGTTCTGCGATATCGCGCTTTGGCGGTGTGCCGAACTGGCGCCCGTACTCGCGGCTGAACTGCGAGGGGCTTTCATAGCCGACCTTGAAGGCCGCGGTGGCGGCATCCAGATGCTCGTTTAGCATCAGCCGTTTCGCTTCGTTCAACCTCAGCCACTTCTGGTACTGCAGAGGGCTCATAGCGGTCAGCTGACGAAAATGCTGGTGGAAGGTCGAGAGTCCCATCTGCACCTGGGACGCCAGCTCGTCCACCCGCAGCGGCGCGGCGTAGTTCAGCTTCATCCAGTCGATGGCCTTGGCGATTCGGTGGCCCTTGCTGCCCACGGAGGCGATGTGGCGCAGGAGGGGGGCCTGGTCACTCAGCAGCAAACGGTAGTGGATTTCCCGCTGAATGAGCGGCCAGAGCACAGGTATCGCGTCGGGCTCCTCGAGCAGCTCGATCAGGCGGCTGAAGCTCTCCAGTAACTTCGGGCTCAATTCACCCACCCCAGCGCTGGTGTGAAAGGTCTGACCACTCACCGCAAGACGACCATCTTGTGCGATCAGTTCCGCCAGTGTGCGCAGGTCGAGCTTGAACACCAAGCCGAGGCAAGGGGCTTGCTCGCTGGCCATCGTCACCGCCGAGTTAGCGGGGATGTTCAGCGAGGTGACCAGAAAGCGGCTCGTGTCGTAGGGGAAGACCTCGCTACCGATGACCATTTCCTTGGCGCCCTGTACCACCAGCACGACACTCGGCTCGACGATACAGGTAATCGGTGGGGCCGGTGCGTTACGTCGGTAGACGCTGAGATCTGCGATGTGTGTCGTGAAGTCGCCAGCTGTGGGCGCGTGTGCGCCTATTACCTCGCACAGCGTGGCCAGCGGGTTCGCAGGGGGGCGCGGTTGTGTGGTGGCAGGCATAGGAAGCTTCCGATCATCTTGTGGAAAACATTACGGTCGCGTTGCGTCATCTGTCCATGCCCAGCCGGTACGAACTGGAGATTTAGGCAATAAAACTACCCGTTTGCTCTACTGATGAAGCGGTTTGTGCGACGAAGATGGCTATAGGCGAGGTGGCCAGGGTGCTCAGCAGAGCCTGCCCCTCGCACCATTTCCATTTCGAGCAGACAGGAATGAGTGCATGAAGTCTTTGTTCGTAGCGTTTGCCTTGATGGCCTGTTCACTCACTGCAGGAGCCGCCGATATGTCCCATGGAGCCGACAATTTCTATAAGAGTGACCAGGTATCACTCGAACGGGTTTCCTTCAAAAACCAGTTTCAGATGAATACGGTCGGGAACCTGTTCGTTCCTGAAAACCTGAAACCCAATATCCGTTACCCTGCCATCATCGTCGGCCATCCGATGGGGGCGGTTAAGGAACAAAGCGCGAATCTCTATGCCCAGAAGCTGGCAGAGCAGGGCTTCGTCACCCTGGCCATCGATCTATCGTTCTGGGGGGAAAGTGACGGGCGTCCGCGTAACCTGGTATCGCCGGACATCTATGCCGAAGACTTCAGTGCGGCGGTCGACTATCTCGGCGCTCAGGGTTTCGTTGATCGCAACCGGATCGGCGTGCTGGGCATCTGCGGCAGTGGCAGCTTTGCCATCAGTGCGGCGAAGATTGATCCGCGAATGAAAGCCATTGCCACGGTCAGCATGTACGACATGGGCGCCGCCAATCGCAACGGCCTCAAGCACGCGGTCACGGTCGAGCAACGCAAGAAGGCCTTAGCTGAAGCAGCAGCTCAGCGTGATGTCGAGTTTGCCGGCGGTGACACCCTGTACACCAGTGGCACGGTCGACAAGCTGACCGAGCACGCCAATGCCATCGAACGCGAGTTTTACGACTTCTACCGCACGCCCCGGGGGGAGTTCACCCCCAAAGGGTTGTCGCCGCTTCTGACGACGCATCCCACGCTGACCAGTAATGTCCGTTTCATGAACTTCTACCCGTTCAATGACATCGAGACGATCTCGCCACGCCCAATGCTGTTCATCGCGGGAGAAGACGCACACTCCCGTGAGTTCAGTGAAGAGGCGTATCGCCTTGCCGGCGAACCCAAGGAACTGGTGATCGTACCGGGCGCTGGCCACGTCGATCTCTATGACCGCGTCGCATTGATTCCCTTCGGCAAGCTGACGTCGTTCTTTGGCGAACACCTCAAGTAACTGACGCCATCGCCAGGCCCAGCCTCTGCCCTGGGCCTGGGCACCTGCGTCTTTGAAATTGTTAAACCGAGATCCGTTATGAGCAGCCCTGCAATACACCTTCAACATACAAGCCGTCAGGTCTGGAGCGCTGTCCTGGCGATGTCGCTCTGTGCCTTCGCCCTGGTGGCTTCGGAGTTCCTGCCAGTGAGCTTGCTCACTCCGATAGCGTCCGATTTGTCACTGACTGAAGGCCAGGCTGGGCAGGCCATATCCATCTCGGGTTTCTTTGCCGTCATCACTAGCCTGATGCTGGCCCCCATGACCCAGGGGATCGACCGCAAGCCTGTCCTGCTGGCCACAACCGCGCTGATGCTGATTTCCGGGGGGATGGTGGCATTCGCCCCGAACTACCTGACATTGATGGTGGGGCGCGCCGTGCTAGGAGTCGCCATCGGTGGCTACTGGTCGATGTCCACCGCGGTGATGATGCGCATCGCCCCCGAACCGCTCGTTCCCAAGGCTATTGCCCTGATGCAGGGCGGTACCGCGTTGGCTACGGCAGTCGCGGCGCCGGTCGGAAGCTACCTGGGCGGCATGATTGGCTGGAGAGGGGCGTTCTTTTGCGTTCTGCCGTTGGCCGCCTTGGCGTTGATGTGGCAAGCCTTCACGCTGCCAGCGATGCCAAGCGAGCGCAACGCGGCGTCAGCAACCGGATCCCTGCGTTTGCTGGCAGACTCCAGGGTCGCCCTCGGCATGGCGGCAGTTGCATTCCTGTTCATGGGGCAGTTCACACTGTTCACCTATCTGCGGCCCTTCCTGGAAACGGTCACGCATGTGGACGTGCCGACGCTCTCGCTTCTGCTGCTGATAATCGGCGCCGCAGGGCTGGTCGGTACGATGGTAGTTGGCACGCTCGTTGGTCGACACCTGAACCGCGTTCTTCTGGGAGTACCGTTGATCATGACTGCCATCGCTTTCGCCGTGATCACGGTCGGTAGCTGGGTCGTTCCAGTCGCTGTTTTGCTCGGTATCTGGGGGCTGGTCTCGACCTGCGCTCCCGTGGGCTGGTTCACCTGGTTGGCCAAGGCATTGCCGCACCAGGCAGAGGCTGGAGGTGGCTTGATGGTCGCCGTGATTCAGTTGGCCATCACGGCGGGCGCAACTGCGGGCGGGGTGCTGTACGACGGATTCGGCCATCAAGCCACATTCCTGGCCAGCGGTGTATTTTTGCTGGCGGCAACCGCGCTAAGTGCTGTTACTAATCGAGCGTTGCCTGGTACAAGCCGTATACCCAATGGCACAAGCCAGTGAGACGCCCCCCGGCAGACGGCATGTGCATTGGGTAAACCCTGTCAGCTGATCAAGCAGGCCGAGAGTGGGCTCCCTGCGTCCTCTTTGACGCAATTTTGTTCTTCCGCCAGCCCCTAAGGTTCATGAGGCACAGCACGACCTGCAGCACGATCAAAGCCCACGCTTGAGCGTGCAAGCCCCAGACCGACCACAGCAGGTTGCTGGCGATGAAGCAGCAGAACCCCACTTTACGCCGGCCGGGACGGCGCGAGCCTATACACCAGGCTGCCAATACCGTGACAGCCATGGCAGGCCATTCCAACAAATCGATCCAGTCTTCCATCAGGCACAATCCCAATCGTTTCGCTGCTGTTCACACTCTGCGCAGGTACGCGAAACTCAGCCTGCCAACGCTTTGATCAACTGTTCATTGAAGGCGGGAATATCGTCCGGCTGGCGGCTGCTGATCAGGTTGCCATCCACCACTACCTGTTCATCCACCCACGTGCCGCCGGCGTTGCGAATATCATCCTGCAAGGTCTTGTAGCTGGTCATCCGCTTGCCTTTGGCCAACCCGCTCGATACCAGCAGCCAGGCACCGTGGCAGATGACAGCCAGCGGTCTGCCTGCTGCGTCGTGGCTTTTAACCAGCTTTTGCGCGCCGGGAATCAAGCGAATCGTGTCGGAGTTCTGAACGCCGCCGGGCAGCACCAGGGCATCGTAAAGATCGAGATGGGCACCCTCGAAAGTCGCGTCCACGGCGAATTCGTCGGCGGGCTTGTCATGGTTCCAGCCACGGACCGTACCTTCCTTTTCCCCCAGGATGTCGACCACCGCGCCGCTGTTTTCCAACGCCTCACGAGGGCCGGTCAGTTCCACCTGCTCGAAGCCGTCGGTGACCAGAAAGGCCACGCGCTTACCGTTCAGTTGTGCACTCATCATTCATCTCCTTTACCGATAGACCTTAAATAGGGGCCCGCAATGGCGAGCAAAGTTCCTGCTCGTTGCTCGGTGGTGCGCTTAACGGCGCCTGCGTTGCGAGCGGGTGACGGCCAGCCCGGCGATGACCCCGAGGGCTGCCGCCACGACCCACAACGGCATGTTGTCGTTGCTGGATTTCCAACCACCATCCACGCTGCGCCGGCCACTCGGTGGCTCGAACAGGTTGCCGGAAGAAACCTCTACATTGGGGCTGCGGTTCAAGGCCCTGCGTGTCAGCCACCCTGAAACCAGCGCCAGGCGCGGAACGACGTAGCTCGCCAGATGAGCAAGGCGAGCGGCAGCGCCCACCGTGGTGTTGGCGCGTGGGGAGATGGCGGTAGCTACCATGGCCTTGGCTACCCGCTCCGGATCGTAGATCGGCCCGGGTGGCGTGAGCGCATGGCCGGTGTAATTGCCGCCATCCCTGAAGCCTGGGGTGTCCATGACCGCTGGATAAATGTCGCAGACGTGGATGTCGGGGAACTCCGTCAATTCTCCGCGCAGCGCTTCGGTCAGGCCGCGCAGGCCGAATTTGCTTGCCGAATAGGCCGCCGCGTAGGGCTGGGCAACCCAGCTGCCCAGTGACAGTGTGTTGATGAGGATGCCGCTGCGTTGGGCCTTGAAATAGGGAAGGGCCACGTGGGCCCCGCGCAGGTAACCGATCAGGTCGGTCTGAATGACCTGTTCATGTGCCTCCAGGGGCGTTTGCTCGAAGTTGCCCACCGCGCCAACGCCTGCGTTATTGACCCAGATATCGATCCGGCCATGGCCAAATTCGGCCGCCTGGGTGGCCAGCGCTTGCACCTGGTCGCTACGGGTGACGTCGGTAATGATTGCCACGGCGTCTGTTCCACAGTCGGTGCATTCGTCCAGCACGTCGAACAACGCCTGCTCATCGCGTGCGGCGAGCACCAGCCGCGCGCCTTTGCAAGCGAAGGCATGCGCGGCAGCCCTGCCTATACCACTCGATGCGCCAGTGATGACCACGACCTTGCCGCGCAACGGGCCCTTTACCGGTGCTGGAGCTTCAGGTTCGTCAGGTTGTGAGGCTTGCTCGATGTTGCCAGCCGTAGGTAGGAGGGTATCACTGGCTGCTATCTTCGAGAGCTGCAGTGCAGTGCCGTCGACCAGCACCAGCTTCATGCCCTCAATGGTGCCCGCCACCCGCTCCGGGAAGACCGGTTCACCTTGCGCATCCAGACTGTCATAGATGAACTTCGTCCCTTCGAGCCAGCCGACTGCCGTGAGCAGCTCGGGGCCAAGGTAATACTTGCCGTCCTGAAAAAAACCAGGGAACTGATGAGCGCGTTCGACGTTCTCCACGCAGTAACGTTCGCCTGGTTTCATGCCTGTCGCTTGATCGATCATGGTACAAACCCCTTCGCATGAATGCCTGCAATATGCTGTGTGCCTAAGCAGCTGAATGCTGGAGATGCAGCAAAGTTCAGAGGAGAGGGCAGGCGGTATCAGCTAACGGTTGCGCATCGTATGCAGTGCTGGAGACCAGACAGCATGGCCGCAGCGTTCACACGCGATCGAATCGTGCGACTGATGGTAGGCAGGAAAGCCACAGCCCACACAACAATAGAGGCCAGCCTGGGGCGGTGTTGTGTATTCCGGCCGATGCTCGAATGGAAGTACTGACAGGCCGGCCCTGGTGTCCTCCGGCCCATAGAAATACACGCTGAGTTCTCCGTCGGTTTCCAGCAGACCTAAACGTACCTGGCCCAAGTGCTCGACACCTCGCTGGCGTAGCTCCATGAAGAGCTCGTTCGACGAAATGTTCATATTGCGCAGCGAGTGGATTTCGTACATGCCGTCCTTCACTACTGTTATTGGCAATCCATCAATCAAGGCTTCGCAAGCCTTGCTTCGTTTCATGAGGAAGACGATACCCCGATACAGCAGCAGGAGCGTCAGGAACACCAGTCCCACCGGGAGCAGGGGAACATCCTCGTAGAAGGTCACATCGCCGGCAGCGGAGCCAAGGGTCAGAATGACGACCAGCTCGAAGCGGGAGAGCTGTTTGATCCCGCGTCGGCCACTGAATTTGAGAAAGAAGAATACGGCCGTAAAAGCCGCCAAGACCCTGAAGGCGACTTCGAGAAGAAAGGCGAGAGGCAGCTCGCCGAGGAGCATCCGTTGAAGGTCGAACGGTACCATTCGAGTTCCTTTCCTGCAGGCTGGTGGGTCAAAGGTTTACGGTAAGGGCATCATCACCCATCCCTACCTGAGACACTTCAATGAGGATCAAGATCCCCACCGGGGTTCCAGCGAAGAACTGTAGAACTTTCGGAAAACTATACAAAGTATTGAGATTGTATAGTTTTTCTGCCGATAGTCAGATTCAGTTCTCAATTCACGGACTTTCGATTGTCTGCCTGAACAGGTTCGCTATTTTAAGTATCTAGTAAGAAGGGCAGGCCGAACACCGAGGGAGGCTTTATGAGAACTCGAGGACATGTGTACTGGGACTGGGCAGACCCCAGTCTTCACAATCGCAGCCATGACGAAATTCTTGACGATGGAACTCACATCGACGTGCAAGTCCGGTTATCCCGCACCGGAAACACGCAGATGTTCATAGGCGTCTACGCACCCTCTGGGGCCGCGCTGCACGAAGAAGCTTTCGACTCTCGGCCTGGAGAGTCGATGACCCGGGCATTGGCCTGGGGTGTGGGACGTGCCCGCAAATTTGCTTGCGAACCATCGCTCCTCAAACCTGAGTCAGCTTCGGCGAGTGGAAGATGAACTACGCGCTGCCAATCCACGCGCGGGATTGTCGATTCAATTGCTGGCGCGCGATTTCCTTTTGCAGGTCTGACTGTAGTGCCGGCCATGATACGGACAGAGTTTTGAACGTACCGAATATTCAGGTAGTCCACCGTTACTCAAGAATGGGTAAAGGAGGTGACCATGCCTAAACAAGGCGAGCTTCGAGCAAGAGCTACAGTGCTTTGCTTTCGCAGCGGCAGGCTATTGCTGGTGCGCCGCAAATCGCGCAAATGGAATTTCCCGGGGGGCGGCGTCAAACCGCACGAGCCTCCTCACAATGCGGCCATACGCGAACTCCAGGAGGAAACAGGTATTCGCCGCCGGCGTCTGGTAGCACTGTGCACTGTCCGTGCGGGTCGTATTGTCCATCACATCTTCACATTGCAGATCGATGAACAAGACCACCCTGTGCCGGGAAACGAAATCGTGGCGTGCAAGTGGGTGCCGCGCGACAAGTTGGCACCGTCCCGCCTCAAGCCTTCAGCTGCCGAACTGCTTGCACGCCAGCTTCCGGCCTTGATCGCCTGACCCGATTCATGGGCTTGAACGACTGTTCGAATCGTTGGTTGTCGGGAGGGCAGCCGGGGCATGATCGTGCTGGCCGGTCGGGTCGGTGATCTGGATGATATTGCCATGCTGCCAGCCATCCGCTGCGGGGTCGGCTGGAGGGATGGGGATGTCGGCGCGTAGGGCCTTGCTTTTGCGCATATCCAGCTGCAATCGTTGACTGCGTTGGCGAACCATGGCGGGGTCGGCCTGCCCATCTGCAGTGAACCCCATCATCAACTGCGGCACACCAAGGGGCAGCCGCTTGCCCTGATCGGTGTGCCAGGTATGCCACGTCTTGCCATAGGTATGGGCCAAGCGCTTCATCAAGGCATGCTCGGCGCTCGCGGGTATCGCCGGTGCGCTCAACTGGCCGGAGGATACCTCATAGCCATGGCTGTGCCACATGGGCTTTTCAGCGGCAGGCAGTTTGGCGAACAGGCTGGCGTCAATGATGTACTCGACGCCCATGATCTTGGCAGCCTGGGTATTGCCGTCGTAAATCACGCATTGAATGACGTCTTCGTTGAGAATCGCGCAGTAGTGATGAGCCTCCATTTGGGCGTCCGGCTGACCGTTATAAAAATGAAACCCGTTGAGGTAGGCGTTGAGCGCATCAATCGGGGGCTTGGCCTGAAGCACCGCAGCGCCTGCTTCGAGCAATTGAGTGCCCGTCGTTGTAGGCCTACCAGGTGCCTCTACGGGGGATTTGGTAGTGGCAGCGCTGCAGCCCCATAGACCAAGGCCGCAAGCAACAGGTAACACAGCGTAAAAGACTCTGAGTGCGCGCATGGAACATTTCCCAGGGGGCAGGTGATCAGCCATCAGACTGCTCTTCAGGTGGTACCTGATCATCAGGCCAATCAGGCGCCTCATCGTCCGGGCCAGGCTTGGGAGCTGGCTCCCCCGGGTTCTGAGGGACTTCATCGACATACGGGTCGGGTTGGTTGGAAGCTGCCATGTCGTGGCTCCTGCGCGGTGGGGTTGCCTCTGGTTAGGCAGCGATACCCCAGGCCTGTTCCATTTGATTGCCGGCAGATCCAGGGCCCCCGACGCGCAGGCCACCGGTTGTCACTTTTAGCGATCATTTCCGGTGTCGGTTCAGTCAATCGTAAAAATCCCAGGCATTCGGTGACTGAATGGACGCAATCAATAGCAATAGCAATGATCTGTCGACGCGCAGCGATGTGGTTCGACAGTTGATACTGGTGTTTTCCGGGCTGCTGATGCTGGTGCTGATCGTAGGGTTGGTGTCCCTCTATCGAATCGCGGGGTCACTGGATCATCGCGAAAGGGCGCAAAGCCGTTTTCATGCTGAATCTGCAATGAACCAGCTACAAAAAAATGAGCGCAGCTATGTACTTACCCATGCGATCTGGCAATCGGCATTTGATCACCTGGGTCGCGAAGCCGATGTGCAGTGGGCTTTTGATGAGGACAACGTGGGCCCCACGCTGTATACCGCGGATGGTTATACGGCCGTGTTCGTATTAGATGGCAATGGCACCCCTTATGCCATGGTCAATGGCCAATTGAGCGGTGAAGGCTTCGCTCGCTACAGCCTTCAGGCAGACAGGATCATCAGCCAGGCGCGGCAGGTTGCTGCCAAGCAACAAGCCGCCTCAGGTTACTTCCGGTTCGGTGAGCAACCAGCGATTTTCGCCGCTGCGGTCATTCAGCCGCCTTCTATGCCGCATCATCTACCCGCTCCCAGCGCAGTTATGGTGTTTGTCAGGGTGCTCGATGCCAGCGTGCTCGAACCTTTGGGCCGTGCTGCTGGGCTGTCTGGCCTCGCCGTCACCGATCTGAACACCGGTGACGAGGCGAGGGGAGCCCTGCCACTGGAAGGCAGCGCTCATATTCTGACGTGGAACATCGTACGGCCGGGCAGTGAGCTGATTTCTACGGTGGTGCCAGCGCTAGCGTTAGCAGTCGTGCTCATTGGCGTATTGGTGACGCTGTTCGCCCGTTATGCCATGCGCGCCAGCACGGGTATCGACCGCAGCCACCAGCAGCTTGCCGCCTCCAAAGCGGCGCTGGAAACCAGCGAGGAGCGGTTCAGGGCTGTGGCCGAAGCTTCATCCGACTGGATATGGGAGACCGATGCCGATTTGCATCTGATCTACCTGTCGGCTCGATTTGCCGAGCTAACCGGGCACCCGGCAGGCGCTTGGCTGCATCGACCGATTACCGAACTGCTCGATTGCGATACCGCGCACCTGGAACATTGGCTGCACGGCTTGGCCGCCAGCCACGCTACGGGCAGCTTGCGCTGCCAATACCATGACCACCTCGGGCAGCAGCGTATTTGTCGCATTGCGGCACGGGCAAGTATCGATCATGGCCACTGTAAAGGGTTTCGTGGAACCTGCAGCGATATCACCGACGAAGTCGCCGCTCATGCCCAGATCCAGCACCTGTCGCTGCACGACGCCCTTACAGGGCTGCCCAACCGCAACAAACTTTTCCGATTTCTGGAACAGGCTGCACAGGGCGCTTCGCCACAGGCCGTAGCGCTGATTTTGCTGGACCTTGATAACTTCAAGCCCATCAATGACAGCCTTGGCCACCCGACCGGCGACGCGGTGCTCATTGAGGTGGCGAGGCGCCTTGATGAAATAACGCGAGAAAGTGACCTGGTGGCCCGTCTTGGAGGGGACGAATTCATCATCGTGCTCTCACGTCCCGGACAGCGAACAGAAGTGGATGGCTTCTGTGCCCGAGTGGTGGAGTCACTGCAACGACCTATTCTGGCGGAGGGCCATTGCGTTCAGGTCGGTGTCAGCCTCGGCGTAGCTCTTTCAGCTGACTATCCTGGCACTGCAAGTGACTTGATCCGATATGCAGACATCGCGCTATACGGCGCAAAGTCTGCTGGCAAGCATACCTGGCGCTACTTTTCTGCGCAGATGAACGAAGCGCTGCTGGAGAAACGCATGCTCGAACGGGAGCTGCGCGAAGGCATCGGCCGTGACGAGCTCGTGCTGCATTTCCAGCCGCGCTACAAGGTCGACGGTACGACGGTTGCCTCGGCGGAAGCGCTGGTGCGTTGGCAGCATCCGCGCAAGGGCTTGCTGCGCCCGGATCGATTCATTGCCTTGGCCGAGGAATCCGATCTGATCGTGCAGTTGGGTAACTGGGTCCTCCACGAAGCATGTGCCAAGGCCAAGACGTGGCCAATGGAGATCATGGTCTCGGTCAACATGTCGCCGGCCCAGTTCAGCCGCAGTGACGTAGTGCGTGATGTTGCCGAGGCGTTGCGACATACAGGGTTACCTGCCCATCGCCTGGAATTGGAGATCACCGAAAATGTGATGCTCAATGACGTCGAAGGTGCCCTGCAGACCATGAACGCGTTAAAGGAACTGGGGGTTCGCTTGAACATGGATGACTTTGGTACCGGTTATTCTTCCTTGGGCTACCTGCGAACTTATCCGTTCGACAGCATCAAGATAGACAAACGTTTCGTTCAATCTTTGGGCAAGAGCGCAAGTGACCGCAGTGTGGTTCAGGCGATCATCAACCTGGGCAATGCGATGGGCATGACGGTCACCGCCGAGGGCGTTGAGACCGCTGAGCAACTGGCGCTGCTCAGTGATGACCGGTGCCATGAAGTGCAAGGTTTCTTGCTCAGCAGACCGGTCGACCACGAAGTGCTGGTGCGGCTCATGGTTGCAAGTCAATCAAATGCTTAGATACCCACTCCTTCTTCACCCGTAACCTCGGAGAATTGAAGCGATGGCCAAGTACCTTTATTTGATCAGCTATATCCTCGACAACCAGCCTGGCACTTGCGAGTGTCGCAGCGACGAAGAAGACCTGAGCAGGGAGGCCGCCCGTGAGTACCTGCAGGGGCTTCATCGCAACGAAGCGTCTTCGTTCTCTGATGTGCAGGTACAGCGCCTGGAGCATGACCATGAGCCCGGCACGTCGCCGGGCCATTACCAACAGCCTTGAACCGAACCAGCTTCCCGCAGCAGGCCCAGGCATCAGCGCGTGCACCAGCACGCCTGCTGGAGTATCTGCTGCGGCCCGATCAGTCCTGAGGGATTATCGAAATCTTGCCGTTGCGTTCGACGATGGCAAATTTGATCTTGGCTACAGTTTCTATGCCCTGGCTGTCGCGAGCAGACTCAAGTATGTCGTCTTCTGTCAGCCGCGCTTTACGCATGCGGTGATGAAGAAAGCGTCCTTGTTCGACCACCAGCGTAGCGTGCCCGTCTAGCAGTCGCGCCAGCCGTTTGGAATTGAGCTTGGCCAGCGACAAGCCGACTTCTAGCGCGATCAAGGTGGCGATGACCAGCATGGCGTTGGTGAAGGAGAAGTCATCGCCCAGTAAAGCCTGCTGAGTCGCTTCGCCAATTATCAGCAGCAACACGAAGTCAAAAGTGGTCAAGTCCGCCAGTGAACGCCGGCCAGCCACGCGAAACAGCAACATCAGAGCGAGGTACATGCCTGCCGCGCGAAGAATGGAGTCCATGGTCGCTCCTACGGATAAAGGAAGGTAGAGAAATGCACCGCGCTTTGCGGGCCGGCGCTGACGATCCCTTCAAGGGGGCCGACGTGTTCGCTGCGCAAGGTGAGGTAGAGCGTGGCCACTCCATCCTTGCTGGTGCCCAACTGCAGCAGCAGCGACTCGCCGTGCGAGAGCGACTTCTGCGGTTGTGGTTGCAGCATTTCGATACTCGCTTCGCGCAGCAAGTCGCCCCCGAGCAGTATCATCACCGGCTGCCCGGCAATCCCGTGAACAGTGATGCGCACGTTTTCAGATGTACCGCTGCGGCTGAGCCGCTGATACGCCACTGCCACTCGCCCATCTGTACTCACGAGTTGGGCATCACTGAGCGGGCCATTGCCGAACAGCCCCGCAAGCGCCATCAGCACGATCAACACCAGCGCATACCAGCCGACCCGTTCGAAGCGCCACACGCGTTGCTGCATAGGCATGTCTTCCTCGACAGGATGACGCCTGGAAACGCGCTCATCGTCGTTCATGGTGGTGCCCTCACGCGCGCTCACCGCGAAGCCAGCGCTGGTGATAATGCGCCAGACGCGTCAGCCCGTAGAGCGCCCCCTCACGCATGACATCGGCGCGTTCACCAAAAAACCGTTGGCTGCGGGTGAACACCGCCAATGGCTCACCCGCAAATGCCCAGGCGAAACAAAGGGTGCCAGGCGCGATACCGTCATGAGGTTCCGGCCCGCTGATGCCGGTGGTGGCGATAGCAACGGTCGCGTCGCTGTGCCCGAGTGCGCCCAAGGCCATTTCCCGAGCGACCGCTTCGCTGGTCAATCCGTAGCGCTCGATGGTTTTCGGGCTCACGCCGAGCAGGCGCTGCTTGGCACTGGGTGAGTAGACTACATAGCCGCTTTCCAGCACCTCTCCGGTCCCCGGTAACGTGGCCAGCAGGGCGATCATCGTGCCAGCCGTACAGGATTCGGCGGTAGTCAGCAGCAATTTGTGCGACTTGAGGTATTCAAGCGTTTCGGACAGGGGAGCGGTAGCCATTGCGCAGCTCTCGTTGCGGTTTTTCGGTGGACGTGCTGGATGCGATGTTGGTTCATTGCCGATGGCCTCCGCTTATCCCGACCGCTCAACATCGTCTGAACTTTGCCACGCGCGATGACTTCTTTTGAGTAAGGGCCGTGATGTACGCGAAGACGGTGCGGCCTGTTCCCCAAGCAGAGGAGAGGCGATCATGACCGAGCCTGTGACATATTTCTGGATTGCGGTGGCGGCGATCATCCTGCTGGTTGATCTATGGGCGATCGTCAGCGTGTTTCGTAGCGACAAGCCCGATGTGACGAAGGCAATGTGGGCGTTGCTGCTGCTGGCGCTGCCAATTATCGGCCTGGCTATCTGGGGTGTACTTGGGCCCCGGGGCATCAAGCGCGGTACGGGGCCGTCCTCACCTGAACATAGCAAGGGATAGCACCAAGCATTCCAAACTCATCCAGGTACTTGGATTTTTCACGTAACGAACTGCACTCGCATTTCATTACCCGCTGGGTAAAAACTGCCGAGCGCTTAGAGCTACTCAAGACGGCCTTCGTAAGATGCAGGCAGTTCAGTGGAAGAATGGCTTGAGCGAGTGGTAATTTGCGCACAAAAGAAAGCCCGCTGCTAGGCGGGCAAGGTCTATCACACGTAGGGGTAGCTTCAGGCTCGCTCAAGCCCCGTGAAAATTAAGTGAAAGAAAAGTCCCCGCAATGTGATGCCCGATAAACAACGGTTCGGTTCGCAGGGCAGCTGATGGGTGAGGCGATCAAATCACTGAAAACCTCATCCGGCACGCCAAACACCACTGTCACGCTGCTCTTCTTACAGTCAACTGCAGGCAAAGGCCTTTGCCCCGAAAGGTTTTGATCTCGACCGGCGCGTCCAATGTCTTCAGAAGCTTTCTCAGATAACAAATCTGCACGTCGATGATCTTGGTACCAGGATCGAACTGGTACCCCCAGATTTCTCTGTAAATCGTCGGTCTGCTCACGACATGCCCTTGGTTGCGCAAAAGCAATGTCAAAATCCGGCTGGGCGTAGCTTTGACGGGGAAGTGAAGCTGATTGAAGCTCACCACACGGCGGCTGACGTCCACCGTCAGCATCTTAGCTGGCGCCGTAAAGATTGGCAGACCATCGGCAAATCACGCTTCTTGTCCGAACAGCAGGGGAACATTACATGACGCACTCAGCCGCTGCATGTAACCGAGCACCTGTGCCGGAAATGCTATCTGTTGGACGATGGACAGCGATCGCAACACAGGCCAGAGGGTAATGTCGTTGATTCCAAGTGTCGCTCTATTTGCTACCAATGGCGCCAGGGCATCAAGCAGGGGTTGCATTTCAGCGGCCAGTTTCGGCGTTTGCTCCCGTAGCACCTCCAAGTCACCGAAGGCTTGCTCTTCCCGCCGGCGGTAAGCCTCCCTCGCGGTTGGCGTGGCGATCTCCGCAAACTGCCCGTTTACGAACCGTGGAATAAAAAGTTTGAGCGCTGTCGGCCAAGCTTCCTTGACCCATGCGTCGAGTGCGCGATCTTGGGGTGCGACCAGGGCGGGTCGGCCGATGCCGTCCAGATACCGAACAATGTCCAGGCTCTCGCCGATGTGACTGCCATCCTCCTTCTGCAGGATCGGCACGGCTTTCTTGCCGATCAGGCGGGTAGGTGTCTCAGCATCACCCTCCATGATGACTTCAAGCCTTACCGGAAGACGCTTGAACCCAACGATCATGCGGGCGCGCGTACAGAAGGGGCAGTGTTCGTAGATATAAAGTTTCATCACGTCGATCCTCGCTCCTAGAGCCAATACCGAGGCGGGCACTCAGAACTGCACTGAGCGCGTCAGGCCACCATCGACCAGAAGGTTGGTACCGGTTGTGAAACTTGCCGCGGGACTGGCCAGGAACACCACCGCTTTAGCGACCTCTTCCGGAGTAGCCATACGCCCCATCGGGTTTTCGGCCAGGCATTTGGCGAAGGTATCGGGTTGTTCTCGTTCGATATCTCCCCACACGCCTTCCGGGAAATACACATTGCCTGGAGAAACGGAGTTAACGCGGATGCCCTCATGGGCATGGCGCACCGAGAGGGTCTTGCCGTAGTGAAGCAAGGCTGCCTTCAGAACGCCATAGGGTTCTGCGAACATATCGACCTCGCGGCCCGAGACGCTCGAGATGAGCACGACCGCTGCCGCTTGTGATTGACGAAGAGCGGGCAGGGCGGCTTTGACCATCGTTGCACTGCCCAACAGGTCGGTGTCGAAGGCTCGCCGCCAGGTCTCCAGGTCATCACCCCCAGCCAAAGCACTGACGTTGGGCACGACGATATCCAGCCCGCCCATATGCTGCGCTGCTTCATTGACCCAGGCCCGAACATGCTCGGGCTGGGTAACATCCACCGCAGTGCCCCAAGCGCGCTCGCCAAACTCGAGCTGCGCGCTCTGAACGCCTGTTTGCCCCCGAGCACAGAATGCCACTTGGGCGCCTTCCTCGAGAAACAACTGCACGATAGCTCGGCCAATGCCTCGGGAGGCGCCGCTGACCAGCACCCGCTTACCCTGCAAGCCTAAATCCATGTTCAATCTCCTTTAACGATTTTGGCGAAGCGGGGCCTGAACAGGCCCCGCCATGGCGATTACTTGCGCAGCTTGTATGCGATGATTTCGTCGCTGGTTCCGGTTTCCATGAAGGCATGCCCGGAAGCAGAGACAAGGACATACTGCTCACCGTCGACTTCATAGGAAATCGGGTTTGCCTGGGCACCCACCGTCAGCACGTCCTCCCACAGCACCTCACCGGTCGTAGTATCAATGGCACGGAACAGGTTATCGGTTGCCGCCCCGACGAACGTCAATCCACCCGCAGTCACCACAGTTCCGCCGTTGTTCGGCAAGCCGATGTTCAGCGGCAAATGCGATGGGATGCCGAATGGCCCGTTGCGGCGCGCGGTACCCAGCGGCTCGTCCCAAACGGTCTTGCCTGTGTCGAGGCTGATTGCGCGGATTCCACCATAGGGCGGTGCCGAGCATGGGACGCCGGTACCCCAGTTGCGCCAACCCGCATTCACGCTGATCGCGTATGGGGCGTTGACTTGCGGGTAGGTCGAAGCACCGCCTTCACCTTTGCCCGACTTGCTGCCTGCTTTGTTCAAGGCGGTTTCATCGGGCTTCGGCGCGTAGATGGGTTTGAGCCCCATCTTGTCGGCCTGCTCGCGCGGTATCAGCTGGTTCAGGTTAGGAATGTCGTTGTAGTTGGCAATCAGCAGTCGGCGTACCGGGTCTATGGCTACCGACCCCCAATCCGACCCCCCGTTGTAGCCGGGGTACTGAATCCAGGGACGATCCACTGACGGTGGGGTCAGGTAGCCCTCGTAGTTGGCCTGACGGAACTGGATACGGCACATCAGTTGGTCAAGCGGCGAGAAGCCCCACATGTCCGCTTCTGTTTTCGGTGCCTTGCGCAGGGTGTGCCATTCGGAGGTAGGCTGGGTATCAGCCAAAAACGCCGGCTCCACCGATCCCCCTTTAGGCGCCTTGACCTCACCGATCGGAATCAGCGGCTCGCCGGTGGCACGATCCAGGATGTAGATGTCACCTTGCTTGGTCGGCAGCAACACCGCGGGTACCGGCTTACCGTCTTTGCCTGGGTAATCAAGCATCGTCGGCTGGCTGCCCAGATCGTAATCCCACACATCGTGCCGGATGGTCTGGAAGTGCCAGACGTCCTTGCCGGTCTTCACGTCCACGGCCACCAGCGAGGTCGAATATTTGTTTTCGGCCTCACTGCGGTTGGAGCCGTAATAATCGATCGAGGAGTTGCTGATCGGCAGATAGACATAACCGAGCTGCTCATCGCCCACCGCCGCCGTCCACATGTTCGGCGTGCCGCGGGTGTAAGTGCTGCCTTCGGCAGGGCCATGGACATTGTCCGGGTTACCCAGGTCCCACGCCCAAGCCATTTTGCCGGTGAGCGCATCGTAGCCACGAATCACGCCCGATGGAGCATCCTCATCCTGACCATCACGGATCTGCGCGCCGGTGACTACGACACCGTTCACGATGGTCGGCGGCGCGGTCACCGCGTACCAGCCAGGAACCTTTTTGCCCAAACCTTCCCAGAGATCGACAGTGCCGTTCTGGCCAAAGTCCTTGCAGGGCTCACCGGTGCCGAGGTCGACTGCTACCAGCCGGGCATCCAGGGTGGCCTCAACCACTCGGCTGCGGCACTGAGCCGTTTCGGGTAGCTGCGGTGCGGTATACACCGCCACCCCCCGGCAGGCTGCCGCGTGAGGAATGGCCTGATCCGGTACGCCCGGATCGTGACGCCAATTCTCTTTGCCAGTTGCCGCATTGATCGAAATCAGGATGTTTTTGGCAGAGCACATCAGCAGATCGTTGCCGACCTTAACTGGCGTGGTCTCCGGAGAATAACGACTCCCAGGGTTCGGTAGATCCCGGGTGTGGTACACGAACGCACGCTCCAGGCGACCGACGTTCTCTGGAGTGATCTGCTTGAGGGGGCTGAAGCGCTGGGCGTTATGATCGCCCCCGTAGAATGGCCAGTCGCTACCTACCTGGGGGATTTCCTGAGCCTTCGCGAACTGCATCTGGAGCGCGCAAGAAATCGCGAGGGCGAGGGCGCCCCCGTATTTGACGGATGTGAACATTACTAACCTCGTTACGCAGCAGTGCGGGTAGTGCGGCGTAGCGCCGGAGATACGATCAGGATCAAAAACAGGATGACGGTCATGGCCACTAGGCGTGGCACCAGGCCCCACCAGTTGAGGCCGACTTCCCAAAGCGCCCAGATCACCGTCAATACCCATATGAGAGCAAACAGGTAAAGGGCGCTGCGGCGTTGACGCCATATAAGGATGGCGCTCAGTACACAACCTGCACCTGTCAGGCCGTAATACCAGCTGCCACCTAGCGTGATCAGCCAGACCCCACCCCCGAACAGAGCCAGGCCAAATACTCCAAGGGTCAACGCCAGCAGAGCAATTGCCAGGCGCCATTTATTACTGCCGGTACGTAAGTCAGGCTGCGCCTGGAGCTTGCTGGGGGACACGCTACTACGTTGATTCATGACGCTACTGCTTCCTTCATTTACAAGTAATTCAAGCCATGGCCTGTCGACCAGGCGTGGCTATCCCGATCGGGCGACGGGTACAGAACATCGACAGGACGGCGCCAACAACCAACAGCGCGCCTACCACTACGAAAGCCAGGGCAAAGCTCCCCGAACCCGCCACCACGTAGCCGGTCACGATCGGAGCCAGCAGGCCAAAGAGATTGCCGACGGCAGTGATGAAGCCCGCGGCGGTGCCAACATCGTCTTCCGAGCGCACCAGATCGTTCACCAGTGAGAGGTTCAACGAGATCGCCGATGCGCACGTCGCCAATGACAGCGTGATCACAAAAAGAATGGCCCAGGTGCTGTCGATCGCCGGTACCAGGAAGATCACCGAGGATGCGAGCAACACGCTGGCCACTACCAGGCGGCGTTGGCCCGTCTCGGCAGCGCCGGGGCGCATGGCCTTGTCACTCAGGCGGCCAATGACGATGGCAAGGATGGCCGCGCCCAGGTATGGGATGGCGGTATAAAGGCCACTCGACATAACCGTCAGGCCTTTCTCGGCCTGCAGGTAGCTCGGCAGCCAGGTGAGAAAGAAGTAGGTCGCGTAGACGGCACAGCCGTGCGAGAGCGCGATTGCCCACATGCTGCTCGAACGGGCTAAGCCCTTGAGGCCCAGCGATACCGATTTTTCCGGACCATCAACCGATGACGTGCCACCCTCGGCGATTTCAGCGCGCTCGACATCGTCCAACCAAGGCGCTTTTGACGGGTGGCTGTACCATTTCAACCAAGCCGCCAACCAGATAAAGCCCAATGCACCGGCAACGACGAAGGCGATGCGCCATCCGAAGGCGCTGATCAACCAGCCAAAACCGATGGCGCCGATGGCAGGGCCGACCAGGCTACCGCTATGGAATACAGCGGTGGCCAAACCACGTTCATTGAGCGGCATCCATTCACGAATGACCCGGGCGCCAGCGGGGTAGGTAGTCGCTTCGCCCATACCCATGATGAGCCGGCAACTGAGTAACGAGATGAAACCCGTCGACAATGCCGTGCAGGCTGTGGCCACCGACCAGACGCCGATGCCGTAGCCATTGACCTTTTTCGGGCCGAACCTGCCTACGAGATACCCCATGGGAATGAGTGCAAGAAAGTACAGCCAGACGAAGGACGAGAACAGATAGCCCATTGCGACCGGCGAGATATCGAATTCTTCCTTGAGAACTTTGGACGCCACCGAGAGCGAAACGCGGTCGACATAGTTGATCAATGTCAAAGTGAAGAGAAACGCGTAGATCCATACGCGTTTTTTCTTAAGAAAATGGTTGTCTTTTTGCATCGCCATCACCTTGTAGTTATTGGGACGATCCAGGGAAGAAAAGAGTGGTTTCCAGCTCGAAGGGCCACTCACTTCACTCGGGCAGCGTCTATCGCGAAGTGAGCGGGGGTCGCACTACACGAGCGTGCCGTCAGGCCAGCCAACGCTGAATGTTTGCAACCATGACGTCTTTGGATATGCCGTAGCGGTCATGCAGCGTCGGCAACGCCCCGGCATCGAGGAACTGATCTGGCAGCGCCACATGGCGAACTTCCGGTTGCACACGGGCTTGCAGCAAGGTCATGGCGATGGCTTCACCCAGGCCGCCAATCTGCGTGTGGTTTTCCGCAATCACCACCAACCTGCCTTCACGACGGCATTGTTCAATGATGGCCTGGACATCGAGTGGCTTGATTGTCGGCACGTGCAGGACAGCTGTGCCGATCTTGCTCTTGATCAGTTCATCAGCGACTTCCAGGGCACGCATGGTCATAAGGCCCGAGGAAATGATCAGCACATCATTACCGTCTCGTAGCAAGCGGGCTTTGCCGAGCTCAAATTTGTAGTCGTATTCGTCGAGTATCAGCGGTACGCGCCCGCGGGGGAGGCGCATGTAGACAGGGCCATCGTGCTCGGCTATTGCGGCAACGCACTGTTCAGTTTCCAGCGCATCACATGGGTCAATGACCATCATCTGAGGAATGGCTCGCATCATCGCCAGGTCTTCCGTGGCCTGGTGACTTGGGCCATAACCAGTCGTGAGCCCCGGCAGGGCCGCGCAGATCTTCACGTTCAGATTTTCTTCTGCGATCACCTGGTGGATGAAGTCATAGGCGCGACGGGTGGCAAACACCGCATAAGTGGTGGCGAAGGGTACAAAGCCCTCCTTGGCCATACCGCCCGCAGCAGCCATGAGCAACTGTTCAGCCATACCCATCTGCAGGAAGCGCTCCGGGTAGCGCTGTGCAAAGATATGCATGTCAGTGTATTTGGCAAGATCTGCTGTCATGCCCACGACGCGTGGATTCTTCTGGCCTGCCTTCACCAAAGCATGGCCGAACGGGGCAGGGGTAGTACGCTGCCCTTCAGTGGCGATGGAGGCGATCATGGACGAGGTGGTGAGTTTCGGTTTTGCAGCGCAAGCGTTGGTCATTGTGGGCTCCGGGTCGCGTAGATCTCGTCGAGGTTGGCAAGTGCTTGCTGCCACTCTTCGGGCTCGACCCGGATGAAGTGGTTCTTGTCACGCTGCTCCAGGAAGGGCACGCCCTTACCCATCAGGGTGTCGAAGAGAATCACCCGAGGTTTATCACCGGGTACCGCCCGTGCGATATCGAAGGCAGAGATCACGGCCCGCAAGTCATTACCGTCGACACGTTGCACGTGCCAACCGAACGCCGCCCATTTGTCGATAAGCGGCTCGAACTGGAGGATGTCGTGGGACGGGCCGTCCGCTTGCTGGCGGTTGATGTCCACCAGGTTGATGAGGTTACCCAGCTTGTGATGCGAGGCCGACATGGCTGCCTCCCATACCGCACCCTCGTCCAGTTCGCCATCGGACATCGAGTTGTAGACGAACGCAGCGTTGCCCTTTAAGCGCAGGCCCAGCGCCTGGCCGACGGCAATGGCCAACCCCTGGCCGAGGGAGCCGCCAGAAATTTCCATGCCGGGTGTGTAGGTGGCCATGCCGGACATTGGCAAGCGGCTGTCGTCGCAGCCATAGGTTTCCAGCTCATCTTCCGGCAGAACCCCGGCTTCCAGCAGGGCGGCATACAGCGCGATCGCGTAGTGCCCATGGGAAAGCAGGAAACGGTCACGGCCTTCCCATTCAGGTTGATCTGCGCGGATGTTCATGGCGTGGCAGTAGGCGACAGCCAGTACGTCGGCCCAGCCCAGCGCCTGGCCGACATAACCTTGGCCCTGTACTTCACCCATGCGCAGGGCGAAACGTCGGATTCGCCAGGCATGGGTCGACATCCGGGCAAAGTGCTCATTGCGACTCTCGGTCATATTATTCTCCATTGGTGACCAGCGATCCGGGGTTACTGACGCAGCGAATTCATCAGTAACCAGCCGAATTGAGTTACCCCGAGATGATCATGTAAAAATACAGGCTCGACAAAAGGTTTAAATTCGCCAGTCAATGAATTGGATTCATTAATGAAGATCTTTAAAAAGGTACCTCTTTCTACCCTGAGGGTTTTCGAAGCGGCGGGGCGTACCTGCTCTTTCGTGGAGGCAGCGAAAGAGCTGGATCTCTCCTCAAGCGCAGTCAGCCATGCAATACGCAAACTGGAAGTTGCAGCAGGGGTATCGCTGTTCACCCGCAGTACGCGTCACACGGCGCTGACGTCTGAGGGCTCCATGCTGCTGGATCATGTTCAACGGGGCTTCGAGGAGATGAGCCGTGGGTTGGCGATTGCGACCAATGAGCCCGCAGTGCCGCTGCGCCTTCACGTTGCCCCGACGTTCGCCAGTCAGTGGTTGGTGCCTCGCCTGGCGGGCTTCCTGCACGGTCATCCCGGCATCGACCTGCGCATCTCCGCCAGTACTGACTACGCGCGGTTCGACAACGATGATTTCGACCTGGACATCGTTTACGGCGAGCCCAGGCCTTCGTCACACGAAAAGACCCCACTGCGGATCGAAGAGCTGACGCCGCTGTGCAGCCCTGAGGTTGCCAGGCATCTTCGTTCACCGCAGGACTTGTATTCGCTGTTCCTGATCCAGAGCGACGGGCAGTCAGTGCAGTGGAAAGGCTGGTTCGCGGCCAACGGCATGCAGCCACCGAAAAGCTACGGCTTGGCGTTCGATCGAAGCTCCATGAGTATTTCAGCAGCGGCTGGCGGCCTGGGGGTGGTGCTCGAATCTGACTTGTTAGCTGAGCAGGAGCTGGCCAGCGGTCAGCTGGTCAGCCCGCTTCGTCATGTCAGCAACAGTGTCCGCTACGTTGGCCACTATCTCGTGCACCCTCGGCGGCATCGACAACCGCATGCAGTGACTCAGTTCAAGCAATGGCTGTTCAAGGAGTTGGCTGTGCAGTGAAGAGGAGGAGCAGGCGAAGTCTTCTTCATCGATCTTGCGGTGAGCATCTGCTGTCCGCGCCAATGCTAAGCGGGTGTGCACCGTGAGTGGTAATGAAAACTTCCGGTGAGGGGTCAGCAAGCGAAGAGCGAACATACACGATTTAACATAATATGCATTATGCGCATCTTCGTATGGAGCTTCCGGGCCCGTGGTGGCCAGAATTGTAGCCAGGTGCACGGCCCCGGCTCGCCGCTGGTAACCAAATTCCCGTAAACCTGGACGAAATCCACGACCAATGTTTGCAACATCCGTGCGGCACGGCATGAAGCGCTTCAACTGATCGTGCACGTCACGGCGTTATCTACCACCACCAATCAATGATAGAAAGAAAATAGATCCGCCCAACACAATCAGCCCCGCAGCGCAGCTATGCACAATGAAGGTGTCGTATGTAGGCCCCTTGGATTTCCACGGCCTGGCCCATCCGGCATAAACCAGCAAAAGGACGATCGCGATCAGTTCAGCTTGCGCAGTCATGAACCATACATTCGCAAACGCCATACCCGCTGATAACGATTTTTCGTGGCCCAGCAAAATAGTAAATAAGCTGGCTACACCGAGCGGCAACCAGATAGCTATCCCAGCGGCCACCAGCAGGCAACGCTGCCCGAGGTGTGTTAATCGATGTGCGGTGGTGCTCATTCCTTGATCTCCATAAGGTGGCCGCTTTCCCGGGCCATCAACTTCCATTTACCTAATGGGCGTTGTTTCAATTACCTTGGGTGTGTGATAACCATCAATCATTGCATAGTCGGAGTAGATCGCCCAACTGATTGACCTTAATCAGGTGGTGGCCAGGCCTGATTTGCACGGCGCCTACCCTTTACGATATTCTTTAAAGTTATAACTACACTAAATATTCATTTAGTTTAGTTATAAAGGGAGGCTGAGGGAGGATTGTAAAGCGCCTGCCCGACCTGTTTGCTCCAGTGCGCGATGAAAGTTGTGCCAAACTCCCTGTCAAGCATCCGCCTGCACTCTCCAAGGAACTTATGCCATGCGAGCAATGAAGGACCTTAGGCGCAACTTCGTCCGTGAGTTCTGGCGCGGACTGGCCATCGTCTGGCCAATCGTCTCGCTGTTACTGATATTCATGGCCCTGCTCGGCTGGGTTGTTGGGATGCGGGAAGGCTGGCCCTTGGGAGATGGCCTGTATTTTTCCTTCGTGACAGGTTTGACGATTGGGTATGGTGACTTGGTACCTAAAGATGGGTTGGCTCGTAGCCTGGCTGTTGTGATCGGAATGGCTGGCATCGTAATGACTGGATTAATCGTTGCGGTGGGCGTCCATGCGTTGCGCAAAGCACTGGAAGATCAAGGCATTCACTAACGGCCGTTGCCCGGCCGACTTTCACAGCAGTCAGCCAGCCGCTCTTGGTCCGGCAGGCTCAAGCGCCCTCCTCGCCTTTGGCCCTCAAGCCGCGATCCCCCCAACAGCATGGTTTTGATTGCACCGGCAATTGCGCCGCAGCCAACAAGCCAGGTCGCGCCCATGGGCAATGACCCATTGGTCGGTATTTTCAGGACGCAGGCTGATCATCCGTAGCTCGATCACACTCCAAACTGTATCTGACGCCAAGGAGAACCGTGATGAACCAACTAATGAAAATGGGTGGCGGTAACGTCCAGGATGGCTGGCCTGAGCTGGATACGGGCCAGCCTGACGATCGGGTGGACGACCCGGATGCTGACCCGAATGTCACCGACGATGAGGAAAATCGTCCAGGCGTACCAGCAAGCGATCCCGAGTCAGGCGCTTGACCTTAGGGAGCGGGCAAAAGCCCGCTCCTTTTCCCTCAACTGCTAATCGCAGAGTCACTGACCGGCTGGTTGGGTTTTCCCCCGGACAGCCGCCAACTCACTGCGGTAATCCCATAGCGCTCAGCCATTGGCCTGCTGACTTTCTTGA
The DNA here is from genome assembly GCF_047456185.1 of Pseudomonas sp. BNK-30. Lineage (NCBI taxonomy): Bacteria > Pseudomonadati > Pseudomonadota > Gammaproteobacteria > Pseudomonadales > Pseudomonadaceae > Pseudomonas > Pseudomonas sp. BNK-30. Next base: position 1,979,732 of record NZ_CP179904.1, on the reverse strand, counting down.
TTTTTTCGCGACCGAACTTGGGAATGATGCCAATACCCGCATCACAACTGGCCCAGTGCCAGGCTTCGGTGTTGTCCATCCGCTCCATGCGGATGATGAAACTGCGTGGTTCGCCACGCAGTTGGTAGTCAATGATGTACAGCTGGGGGTTAGGCATCACGGGGCCCTCCTCTTCTCCATGGATGACTCATTCATTGAGTGATGCCCGCCAGGAAAGATTCAAAATAATTGTCCAACAATTCACCCCACACCACTCCCCTCAAGGCAACGGTTCGAGTGCAGCGCCAGGTACCAGGATCACCTTGCGGCAGCGCTCCTGCTGCTCATCGAACAGTTCGTAGCCTCGCGCGGCATCTTCCAGCGCCAGCCGGTGAGTGATGATCGCTTGCGGGTTGAGCCGGCCTGCCTCGATGTGTTCGAGCAACTCCGGCAGGTAGCGATGGACATGCGTCTGGCCCATGCGGAAAGTCAGGCCCTTGTCGAAGGCGTCGCCGAACAGGAAGCCGTGAATGAAACCGGCATAGACCCCCGGCACGCTTACCACGCCACCACGGCGAACCGCAGCGATGCTCTGGCGTAACGCCTTGCCGCTGCTACCTTCGAGTTTCAGGGCCGTCAGCACGGTTTCGGTGGTGCTGCCTTTGGCTTCGAAGCCCACGGCATCGATCACTGCATCGACGCCCCGCATGCCGCGCGTCTGGCGAATGATGGTGTCGGCAGGATCGTCGTCGTGGGCAAAGTCGATAGGAATTACGCCGTAGGCCTGATGAGCATAATCCAGGCGATAGCCGCACTCATCGACCATGAAAATCTGCTCTACCCCCAGCATTCTTGCACAGGCCGCCGACAGCAGCCCGACCGGCCCTGCGCCATAGATGGCCAGCGAAGCGCCCTGTCCGACCTCTGCGTTGAGCACCGCCTGCCAGGCGGTGGGCAGGATATCGGAAAGGAACAGCAGCTGATCATCGGCCAGGTGCCCCGGTACCTTGAACGGCCCGGTGTTGCCTTTGGGAACGCGTACGTAGTCGGCCTGGCCACCTGGCACCCCACCATACAGGTGGCTGTAGCCGAACAAGGCTGCACCCGGCGGGATGACTTTCTTGTTGAGAATCGCCCCGTGGCCCGTATTGGTGGTTTCACAGGCCGCGAACAGCTGGTGCTGGCAGAAGAAGCAGCCGCCGCACGCGATCACGAACGGGATCACCACCCGGTCACCGGGGCGTACGGCTGTCACTGCGCTACCAACGTCTTCGACGATCCCCATGAACTCGTGGCCGAGTATATCGCCCGTCTCGACCAAAGGGATCTTGCCACGATAAAGGTGCAAGTCCGAGCCGCAGATGGCCGTGGCGGTCACACGCAGAAGGATATCGTCATCTTCCTGCAGGTCCGGTTCTGGCACGTTGTCAACACGGACATCGCCAGCGCCGTGATAGGTCAATGCGCGCATGCTTGAGTCTCCCTAAGAGGACATCGGACGAGGCCGACAGGCCTCGGCTAACGCGACTGTTCAATTCGGCTGGCGGCCTCCACCATGGCTGTTCTGCCCGCCCTTGCGGCCAGCTTGCGAGGCGCGCTCTCTATCATTGGCAAAGTTGCCGCCCGACGCCTGCCCGCCCTTCTGGCCTGCACGGGAGGCCCGTTCACGGTCATTGGCAAAATTGCCGGGGTTGGTTTCCTTGGTGCCGCCACGTTGTCCAGTCCGCTCTTGATCACGAGCCATGTCGTTTCTCCTTGCGATGGAATGGTTGGACGCATGAATCTTTGCCATGCCCTTTTTCCGAACCGCCGATGCGCAGGATTGCTCAATTCAATCGCGGGCAGGCGACCGGTGGCACGAAACACCGCCCGGAGAAATGTTTGCGCGCTCCCTTCTTGCCGGTGCTGCGAGCCTTACGCATGCACACTCCACTGTGTCACTTGCGCCTCGATCGGCATTTCATCGATGGCATGGATCAGGCCGCTCTTCAGTGCCTCCTGAGGATCCAGTATTCGCGGATAAGCCATCAGGTAGCGTTGAACGTCCAGTGCTTCGGCGCTGCCAGCAGTTCTTTCAGTGACGATCTGGGCATACAGCCGCAAATCATAATCCAGGCTCATCGCATACTCGGCCATACGCGCATGGTCCACTGCGCCATGCAGGGTCCAGTGAAACGGGTGAAACAAGAACTTGCTCATGGCGCAGGCGGTACGGTGCTCGCCCGCCAGAAACAGGATGTTGCCCATCGATTCGACGGTGCCGAGGTTGTGCGTGTGCACAGGTACAGGCAAGGCACGCAGGAAGTTGTACAAGGTAAACCCATAGCTGCATTCGCCGCCCATCGTGGCGATGTTCAACTGAAGCACATCGCCCCCCTGCTGCATCACCTTGGAGCAGGTACTGATCAGGTTGCCGCAGGTGGATGAGTTGATCGGGCCGGTGAAGTGAATGATGTGTCGGGCCATGTTTGCCTCCAGGTTAGCGGGTCATTCCCGTGTGCCGAACAAGCCTCCCATTGCGCCATCGCAACGTATTCGTCAGGTCTGCTTTTCGGTGGAAACGTGCGCGGGTGCAAAGTTCCCAGGACAGAGCCAGCCACCACTGGTCAACCATCCTGAACCGTTTGTGGTCGCTGCGGGTCGCTAGTGAAGGGACAGCAATGAGGACCACAGTGTGAGCGAGATCCGCATCGGCATATCCGGATGGCGCTATGGCCCCTGGCGCAAGGACTTCTACCCCAAGGGCCTGCGGCAGGACGATGAATTGGCATTTGCCTCGCGCGCCGTCAACAGCATAGAAATAAACGGGTCGTTCTATAGCCTGCAGACACCGGAACGCTATGAGCGCTGGCGGGACGATACGCCGGAAGACTTCGTCTTTTCAGTCAAAGGGCCCCGCTATATCACGCATGGCCGGCGCCTCAATGACATCGAAGAGCCGCTGGCGAATTTCTTTGCATCGGGCCTTTTGTTGCTGGGCGACAAGCTGGGGCCGATTCTGTGGCAGCTCCCGCCGAACATGAAATTCGATGAGGATCGTTTCGAGCGGTTCCTCGCGCTATTACCTCACGACCGCGAGGCGGCGCACGCCTGTGCCCGCAACTGCGCTGAGCGTTTACGGGGTAATGGCGGCACTGCCATCGACGGCAATGCACGTATGCGCCACGCAGTAGAGATTCGTAATGAGAGCTTTATGTGCGAGGCGTTCGTGCGCATGCTGCGCAAGTACCGGGTGGCGCTAGTAGTCGCCGACAGCGCGGGAAAGTGGCCCTCTGTCGAGGATGTAACCGCTGATTTCGTCTACCTGCGTCTGCACGGGGATGTCGAGCTTTACAGCAGCGGGTATACCGCCCGCGCCTTGCGCCGCTGGAAGCAGCGGATCGAATGCTGGAGTCGCGGCGACCAGCCGGACGATGCCCACCTGATAGTCGATCAGCCGCCACCCCGGCGTGCGTCACGGGATGTGTATTGCTATTTCGACAACGACCAGAAGGTACATGCACCTTACGACGCGCGCCGTCTTCTGGACAAACTGGATCTGAACGGCCACTTGGTGACAGAACCGGGTGTGACACCGCAGGTGCAATTGTGAACAAGACACTGCAAACACCCGCCAGCATCATCGACCAGGCCACCGCAGTACATCGTCTCAATGTATTGACGATCAACGTGCACAAAGGCTTCACCGCGCTGAACCGGCGTTTCATCCTGCCCGAATTGCGCGAGGCGGTTCGAGCCACTGATGCCGATCTTGTGTTCCTGCAGGAGGTGCACGGCAGCCATGAGCACCATGCCGTGCGCCATCCCGCGTGGCCCGAAACCCCGCAGTATGAATTTCTCGCCGACAGCATGTGGCCGCAGTTCGCCTATGGCCGCAATGCCATTTACCCGCATGGCGATCATGGCAACGCGCTGCTCTCGAAATTCCCTATCGCCGAGCACCGCAACCTCGATGTATCGATCCATGGCAACGAACAGCGCGGCTTGCTGCACTGTCGCCTGGAGGTGCCTGGCCACGAATCGGTTCATGCAGTCTGCGTGCATCTAGGGTTGCGTGAAGCCCATCGGCAGCGCCAGGTAAGCCTGCTGTTCGACTTGCTCGACAGCTTGCCCGCCGATGCACCGGTGATTGTCGCCGGGGACTTCAACGACTGGCGCTTGAAGGCCGACGCTGTGCTCTCGCAACGCCTGGTAGAAGCGTTCGGTGAGCACTTTGGTAGCCCGGCCCGCAGTTTCCCGGCGCGCCTGCCGCTGCTGCGGCTGGACCGTATCTACTTGCGCAATGCCAAACCGGGCAAGGCGCAAGTGTTGTCCCATTATCCCTGGTCGCATTTGTCTGACCATGCCCCATTGGCTGCGGAGATCAACCTGTGAACAAACCTTGGGTGGATGGCAACAGTGTCGAGCTGTTGATCAATGGCGAAGGCTTTTACCCCCGCGTGTTCGAGGCCATGGCTCAGGCGCGCGAAGAAATCCTGCTTGAAACGTTCATCATCTTCGACGACAAGGTCGGCCAGCAGCTGCAACGGGTGCTGATCGATGCGGCGCGCCGCGGCGTGCGGGTGGAACTGGCGGTGGATGGTTACGGCACAGCCGATCTGCCGGATGCCTTCATTTCGGCGATGACCGAAGCGGGTGTGCGGTTTCACGCCTTCGACCCGCAACCACGGGTAGCCGGCATGCGGACCAACCTGTTCCGCCGCCTGCACCGCAAGATCGTGGTGGTGGATGGCGAACGGGCATTCGTTGGCGGGATCAACTACAGCGCCGATCACCTGGGCGATTATGGCCCGATGGCCAAGCAGGACTACGCGGTGGAGGTTCGTGGCCCGGTGGTCGCGCAGGTGCACGCTTCCAGCCGACGGCTGATGGCCCCGGTCCTCGAACCGCCCAGTCAGGTACAGCCGCTCACCCAGCCCGCAGGCCAAGTAAGCGCCGTGCTGGTCGAGCGGGACAACACGCGCCACCGTAGCGATATCGAGGCCTGTTACCTGCAGGCCGTGCGTGCTGCCCGTCAGCGCATCGTAGTTGCCAATGCTTATTTCTTCCCCGGTTACCGCCTGTTGCGCGAGTTACGCAATGCAGCGCGCCGTGGTGTGCAGGTAACCCTGATCCTGCAGGGCCAGCCGGACATGCGCTGGGTACGTGCGCTGTCCAGACTGTTGTACAACTACCTGTTGCGCGACGGCGTGCATATTCACGAATACTGCCAGCGCCCTCTGCACGGCAAAGTGGCGTTGGTGGACGATGAATGGTCGACAGTGGGCTCCAGCAACCTCGACCCGCTGAGCCTGTCGTTCAACCTTGAGGCCAACCTGCTGATACGTGATCGGGCGTTCAACCAGCACCTGTACCAACACTTGGCCTCGCTCGCCAGTGACCAATGCAAGGCGGTGACGCTGGAGCGGATGATCCGCGGCTACTGGTGGCGGGCGCCGCTGATTTTCATCGGCTTTCACCTGACCCGCTACTTTCCGCGCATTGCCGGCTGGTTCCCGGCGCACCGCCAACGCCTGAAATCTGTCCAGCCTGAAGCGCAGGCCCAGGGCGACCTTCACGAGGGCAATACCTGATGAAGCACAAAGCCTGGCATACCTGGGGCAAGCGCCTGCTGACCCTGCTGTTCATCGTGCTGATACCGGCGCTGCTGTACATGCTGGCGCGCAACCTTGACTGGAATGAGGTACGCCAGTCACTGGTCGCCTACAAGCCAAGCACCCTGATCATCGGCTTGGGCCTGGCGCTGTGCAGCTACCTGACATTCGCCGGCTACGACCTGCTGGCCCGGGCCTATACCGGCCACCACCTGCCAGCGCGGCAAGTGCTGCCGGTGGCATTCGTCTGCTATGCCTTCAACCTGAATTTCACCACCTGGGTCGGCGGCGTTGCCTTGCGTTACCGGTTATACGGACGGCTGGGCCTGGACACGGGGACCATCACCAAGATCCTGACCCTGGGGCTGCTGACCAACTGGATGGGCTACATGCTGCTTGCCGGTACGGTGTTCGCCCTGCGCCTGGTCAAGTTGCCGGAAAACTGGGCAGTGGGCGTAACCGGGCTGCAGATGATCGGTTTTCTGCTGCTGGGTGTGGCACTGGCCTATCTGCTGGCCTGCGGTTTTGCCAAGCGTCGTACATGGCGGGTGCGCGAGCATGAAATCACCCTGCCCTCGCTGCGCCTGGCGCTGTGCCAGGTGGCGCTGGGGGCCAGCAACTGGGCATTGATGGCAGCACTGATTTACTGGCTGCTGCCCGGAGACCTGTTCTACCCCTCTATTCTCGGCATCTTGCTGATCAGTTGCGTGGCTGGAGTCGTCGCCCACATTCCCGCCGGGCTGGGTGTGCTCGAAGCCGTGTTTCTTGCGCTGCTGCACGGCCAACTGGGCCAGGGCAGCCTGGTGGCGGCGCTGCTGGGCTACCGCACCCTTTACTACCTGATCCCGTTGCTGCTGGCGGTGATTACCTACCTGATACTGGAAAAACGCGCCCGCGCTATGCGCCAACGCGGTGAAGCGACATTACGCAAGACCTGAACACGGGCCCAAGGCCCGGGAGGTGGCACATGCGTTTATCTCTGCTGATGGTGGTGCTGGGCAGCCTGGCCAGCACGCAGGTACTGGCCGACGCGTGCGAGGTGATGACCCGCTCCGCCAGTGAAGCGGTCAAGCCAGTTGAAGGACGGACCTGTTACAGCTACAGCAACATGCCGGCTGAAGCGATCAATTGGTCGTGCAGCAATGAGAGCAAGGAGATGCTCAGCACCGAGAAGCACAAGGTCCCGCGCTGCGCCGATGGCAGTGTGGGCAGCTGCATCGCGCCGTTGACCCAAGAGACCCTTGCCAACCCGAAATCGACAGGGCGCGACGAGCCCTCCACACGCCCGACGCTGCCCAAGGACGCTCAGGTAATCACGTATTACTACGACACTCCCAGCCTCGGCCAGGCCCGTACCGACTGCGAGCGCAATAACGGGATCTGGCAGACGCATTGAGGCCCAGGCCTGCCGCGCCCCGGGAGCCGGCATTGCCAGCTCCCGGGGCGCGTGCTGCAGCAGATATCAAGCTGTTCAAAGGGTCAGGGGGAAATCGGGTCGCTGGCCGGGAAGGTTTCATCCAGGGCATTGTCGACCTTGTTTTCATCGGGCTGAGCCGCTTCACCGCACTTGCAATCAGTCATGCGGCACGGCTCACCATTGCGGTGCCCTGATGCACAAGCCTCACAGCAATAGGCTTTGTCATTCTGCATGCGGGCATTCTCGTCCACCGTGCAAGAACAGTTCGCACACGCACATCGTCGCTCATTCATGGTCATTTCCTCGGCTCGTTATCAACCACTTCATCAGTCCAGGGTTCACCGTCCAGCGGAGCGGACCGTGCCAGCTCAGCTTCGTCCAGGCCAATGCCACCACCGATCTCCTGCTCATCGACCTCACGCAGGCTCTCGTCCGCTGGGCCGTCGTCATCGCCCGGTTCGTAAGGGTCGCGCGCGCCAGTTTCATCCAGCAGGGTGCCGGGGCTCAGGTCATCGTCGGTGACGTTGTCTTCCTGCACGCTGTCCGTCAGTGTCTCACCGCCGGTCATGCCGCCTTCTGCGACGCGCCGCGCAGGGAACTCCTTCGCTACTTCAGCCGCCGGGCGTTCATCCCCTATGCGCCCCTCGGGGCGGTCGTTGAAGTCCAGCTCGTGCACGCTGCCCATGCGGTCCTCGGTGTCATCGATTTCGCTGGGGGTATAGGGCTGGCGATCATCGGGTCGGCTCATTTGGGCTCTCCATCAGGGGTGTGTCCGGTCGACTGTGAGTGGGCCTGGAAAATTCAGAGTTTTTTTACCCCCAGCATGCAATCGATTTTTTTGAACTACCGCCCGGCCTGCTGCCTCCCAAATGAGAGACCGAGCCCCCCGGGAGCCTTAGATGATGGCCAAGCCCCTGCAGGAATATGAGCGCAAGCGCGACTTCAATGCCACACCCGAGCCCAGTGGCAAGCGCAGCCGTGCCAAACGTAGCCATGCCCTGCAGTTCTGCATTCAGAAGCACGACGCCAGCCACCTGCATTACGACTTCCGTCTGGAACTGAACGGTACGCTGAAAAGCTGGGCCATCCCCAAAGGGCCCTCCCTGGACCCCAAGGTGCGACGCCTGGCGGTGCACGTAGAGGATCACCCGCTCGACTACGCCGATTTCGAAGGCAGTATCCCGCAGGGTCACTATGGCGCCGGCGATGTGATCGTCTGGGACCGTGGCATCTGGGAGCCAGAGGGTGACGCAAACCAGGCCTATGCCAAGGGCAAGCTGCGCTTTCGCTTGCAAGGAGAGAAGCTGAGCGGCGTGTGGAACCTGTTCCGCACCCGCATGGCAGGCAAGAAAGAGCAGTGGATGCTGGTCAAGTCCCACGATGCTCAGGCACGCAGCGAGGCCGACTACAGCATCGTTGAAGCGCAGCCTGACAGCGTGATCAGCGATCGCACGCTGGTGCCGCGAAGCAGTGCCAGCGCCAAACCTGTGCAACCGCCCAAGCGCAAGCGGGCCGGCGCGGGCAAGAAAGCGACCTTGCCCGGGCAACTGCAACCGCAGCTTGCGACCCTGGTCGATTCACCCCCCGCTGGGGACTGGCGCTATGAAGTCAAGTTCGACGGTTATCGCGTGCTCGCTCGTATTGAAGGCGACGACGTGCGGCTGTTCACCCGCAACGGCCATGACTGGAGCCACAAAATGCCAAGGCAAGTGGCTGCGCTTCGCGCTTTAGGCCTGGACAGCGCCTGGCTTGATGGCGAGATGGTCGTCAACGGCGAGAACGGGGTGGCCGACTTCCAGGCGTTACAGAATGCCTTCGACACCGCCCACGACGAGCGGATCGTCTATTACCTGTTTGACCTTCTTTTCCTGGGTGGCCAGGACCTGCGCGAGCGGCCCCTGGAAGACCGGCGCAAAGCATTGGGTGAACTGCTTGAGCATGACCAGTCCGAGGTTCTGGAGTTTTCTGCCGACTTCGAGCAACCGGTGGAGTCGCTGCTCGACAGCGCCTGCCGCCTGCAGCTCGAAGGGTTGATCGGCAAGCGCGCCGGTAGTCCCTATACGGGCCGGCGCAGCGCGGACTGGATCAAGCTCAAGTGCAAACAGCGCCAGGAGTTCGTCATCGTCGGGTTCACCGACCCCAAGGGGAGCCGCAGCGGCTTCGGTGCCCTGTTGCTCGCCCTGCATGACCCGGACACCGGTGAGCTCCGTTATGCCGGCAAGGTCGGGACCGGCTTCAGCGCCACCACACTCGACAGTATCCATGCGCGCCTCAAACCCCTGGAAATCGGCAAACCCGCCCTGCCCCGGCCACCCACCGGAGCTGAAGCCCGAGGAGTTCATTGGCTCAAGCCGAAACTGATGGCAGAAGTTGCGTATGCGCAAATGACCCGGGACGGCGTGGTTCGCCATTCGGTCTTCCATGGGCTGCGCGACGATAAACCTGCCAGCGCCATCGACCTGGAGCGTGCCATGCCTGCCAAGACCGTGCCCAAAGCCAAGCGTGCCAAAGCGACAGAAGGCCTGGGCGACCTGCGCCTGACGCATCCGGAGCGCATCATCGACGCCAGCATTGGCGCCACCAAGCGCCAGATTGCCGAATACTACGCAGGCGTCAGTCAGTGGATCCTGCCGCAACTCAAGGACCGCCCGGTGGCGCTGGTACGGGCGCCGGAGGGCCTCGATGGCGAGCTGTTCTTCCAGAAGAACGCCGGCCAGTTGCATATCGCCAATGTGCTCAGTTACGACAAGGCCGAAGCCGGTCAGGCGGCGATGGTCATCAATCGCCCTGACACGTTGCTCGGTGCCGTGCAGATGAACATGCTCGAGCTGCACACCTGGAATGCCACCGACAAGGACTTCGACAAGCCCGACCGTTTTGTGCTCGACCTTGACCCGGACCCGGCACTGCCCTGGAAGGCCATGCTCGAAGCCACTCAGCTCGCCCTCACGCTGCTCGACGAACTGGGCCTCAAAGTGTTCCTCAAGACCAGCGGCGGCAAAGGCATGCACCTGGTGGTGCCATTGACCCGCCGTGCGGGGTGGGACGAGGTGAAAGACTTCAGCCATGCCGTAGTCAATTACCTGGCCAAGCTGTTCCCCGACCGGCTCAGCGCGGTGTCCGGGCCAAAGAACCGGGTTGGGCGGATCTTCATCGATTACCTGCGAAACGGTAAAGGTGCGACCACTGCCTGCGCTTACTCCCTGCGTGCCCGGGAAGGCCTGCCGGTGTCGGTGCCGGTCTGGCGCGAAGAACTCGGCCAGCTCAAGGGCGCCAACCAGTGGCACATCGGCAACCTGCACGAACGCCTGGCCGAGGTCGATGACCCGTGGGCGGACATGGGCAAAACCCGACAGTCGATCACAGCGCGCATGCGCAAACAGATGGGGATGACATGAGTATCATTCAGGATTTTGACCTGAACACCCTCGACAGCCTGCTGCGTACGTTCAGCGAGCGCGCGCAGCCTTTGAGCTTGGACACCAAGCTTTCGCAACTGATGCAGGCGCTGTTGGCGGACCATCTCGACCTGCTCCCGCTGCCGGGCCAAGGGCATACCTTGCAGCGTTGGCAGACCTTGGCGCGCATTGCCGGCTGCGACCTGGCACTGGCCAAAGTGTACGAAGGCCATACCGACGCGCTGGCGATTCTGGCTGAATGCGGCGCTGCTCACCTGGTGGGGGATGCTGTATGGGGCGTGTGGGCCGCAGAGCCCCCTGAAGCGCGGGCGCGGATCATTGCCCGTGACGGCGATAAGTTGCGCCTTGCCGGTAGCAAGGCCTGGTGCTCAGGTGCCTTGCAGATCGACCGTGCGCTGATCACCGCCTGGGCTGAAGATGACCAGCCGCAACTGGTGGCGATCGAACTGGCCCACCCCACCCAGGGGTTGCAGGTCGATCACTGGCAAGCAGTGGGTATGGCCACGACCGCCAGCATTGAAATCACCTTTGAGGGTTCGCCTGGGATCGCCGTAGGCCAGCCAGGGCAGTACCTTTCACGCCCCGGTTTCTGGCACGGCGGTGCGGGGATCGCTGCCTGCTGGTACGGCGCCGCAGAGGCGCTGGCCGATTATTTGCGTGAACGTTGCCGCAAACCACGCCCCGATCCGCACGCCCAGGCGCACCTGGGGGCAGTGGATGCGGCGTTGTACGGTGCCCGTGCAGCACTGCGTGAATGTGCTGCGTGGATAGATCGCCAGCCCAGCGCCGACGCCAGCTTCGAGGTACGCCGCGTGCGTGCCCAGGTAGAGCACGCTGTAGAGCAGGTGATCCACCATGTGGGGCGTGCGTTGGGTGCAACGCCGTTCTGCCGCAGCAGCCATTTTGCACGGCTAAGCGCCGACCTCCCGGTCTTTCTGCGCCAGAGCCATGCCGAACGCGACCTGGCCGCACTCGGCCAACAGCTGGCCCAGGTGCCGGCAGGAGCCTGGCAACTATGAGCGAGAACCTGATCGAGGCCAGTGAAGGCAGGCCATGGGCTGCGTGGCAGCAGTCCGCACACTTGGCGCGGGCGACTTGGATCACCCCGGACCAATTGCTACCCGCAGGTCGACGCCTGGTACTGCTGGCGCCGCACCCCGATGACGAGATTCTCATGGCCGGTGGACTGTTGGCAGGGCTGCACGGCCGCGAGCAGGACGTGCTGCTGATCTCCGCCACCGACGGTGAAGGGAGCCACCCTGATTCCGCGACCTGGACCGAACACCGCCTGCGCCGCCAACGGCCACTTGAAAGCCGGCACGCCCTGCAACAGCTGGACCTGGACCTCAACCGGCTGGACTGGCGGCGCTTGCACCTCAAAGACGGTGCGCTGCCACGAGACGAAGCGTTTCTGGTTAATCACCTTAACCAACTGCTCGAGCCGGATGACGTGCTGATGACGACCTGGCGCGGCGACGGCCACTGCGACCACGAAGCGCTTGGCCGGGCGGCAGCGCAAGCCGCCCTGGCGCGCCAGGTGCAATTGGTGGAAGTGCCCGTGTGGGCCTGGCATTGGGCTCAGCCTGACGACCCGCGCCTGCCTTGGTCGCGGGCGCATCGCATTGCGCTGGATGAAGCACGGGTTGCGCGCAAGCGTCAGGCCTTGGCGGCGTATCACAGCCAGCTGGAGTCCGACCAGGGGCGTGCGCCGGTACTGCCCGCCGACCTGCTCGATTGCCTGCTGCAACCCTTCGAACTGGTGTTCCTGTAAAGGAGTTGTCATGAGCCCCGATGCGCAATATTTCGCCGACCTGTATGCCAACAATGACGACCCCTGGGCGTTTCGCACCCGTTGGTACGAGCGCCGCAAGCGCGACCTGCTGATGGCCAGCCTGCCACGCCAGTGCTACCAGCGGGTGTTCGAACCCGCCTGCGCCAATGGCGAGCTGAGCGCCGCGTTGGCGGAGCGCTGTGCCGAGTTGCTGTGCCATGACCTTGACCCTAAGGCAGTGGCACTGGCTCGCCAGCGCCTGGCGGGGTTGCCCAATGCTACCGTCGTCGCTGGGCGCTTGCCGGCGGACTGGCCTGGTGGCAGCTTCGACCTGATCGTGCTCAGTGAAGTGGGTTACTACCTGAACGCTACCGACTGGTTGCAGGTGATCGAGCAGTCGGTAGCGAGCCTGACCTATGACGGCGGGCTGTTGGCCTGCCACTGGCGCCACCCGATTGCTGGGTGCCCACAGGATGGACGTGAAGTGCATCAGTTGTTGGCCAAGCACGTGCCGTTATACCCGGTGTTTCGCCATGAAGAGGCGGATTTCCTGTTGGAATACTGGTCATGCCAGCCCAGCGTGGTCGACCTGGACGAGACATGCCCATGATTGCTGTCGTCATTCCCGCCCATAACGAAGCGCGTCGCCTGGGCCGCTGCCTCAAGGCCATGGCAGCGGCGGTGGCCTTGGCCAGGCAGGCAGGCCATCAGGTCGAGGTATTGGTGGTGCTGGACCGTTGTCGTGATGCCAGTGCCGCTGTGGCCAAGCGTTTCGGTGTGCGCACGCTGGCGGTGGAGGCTGGCAGTGTCGGCATGGCCCGCCGCCTAGGCGCGGCGCTGATGCTGGACCGTGGCGCCCGCTGGCTGGCCTGTACCGATGCCGATAGCCAGGTGCCCTCGCACTGGCTGCTCTGGCAACTGGCCTGCAGTGCAGAGGTGGTCTGTGGCACGGTGCATATCGAGCACTGGCAGCCCTGGCAACGCGCTGCGCTACGCAAGCTGTACCGCAGCGGTTATCAGACATGTGAGGGCCATCGGCATATTCATGGTGCCAACCTGGGTGTCTGTGCCCGCGCTTATGAGCGTGTGGGGGGCTTTCAACCGCTGGCGGCGCATGAGGACGTGCAACTGGTGCGTGACCTGGAGGCTAGCGGCGCACAGATCGTATGGACAGCCAAACACAGTGTGGCAACCAGCAGTCGACGCGACAGCCGGGCTCGGGAAGGGTTTGGGGATTTTCTGGCGGGTCTGCAGGTTCGTCTGGACGGGTGATGGCATGGTGTATCAGTGTTATCGAGATCGAGTACCGCGCCGGCGGCGCTCGATCTCAACGACGCCACAATATTCTAGGCAAGCGCCCCGCCCCCTACAGTCATGAAGCCTTACGCGTACGCTTGCCAGGCTTCTTCTCGGCAGGCGCTTTCTTCGCAGCCTTGCCGCCCAGGCTGCGCTTGAGCAGTTCGGTGAGGTCGATGATATCGGCGCTTTTTTCGGCTTCGCCCCCTTCGCCCTTGTCCACCACGCTGATCTTGCCTTTGCTGGCCTTTTCTTCCACCAGGTCCATGATGGTCTGGCGGAACGCATCATGGTACTCATCCGGAGCCCACGAGCCGCTCATGTCTTCGACCAGCCGCTTGGCCATGTCCAGTTCGCGCTTGTCGAGCTTGGTGTCGGTCACGCTCTTGTCCAGCTCAAGCGTCTCCAGCCCGCGCACCTCTTCCGGCCAGCGCAAGGTGATCATCACCAACGCGTCGTCCAGCGGCCGCAACAATGCCAGGTGCTGGCGTGTATGCAGCACCACCGTGGCCAACGCCACCTTGCCAGTGCTCTCCAGTGTTTCACGCAGCAACGCATAAACTTTGCCGCCGCGACGATCCGGGCTCAGGTAATACGGTGTATCGAAGTGCTGCAAGGGGATCTCGCTGGCAGCGACGAACGAGAAGATATCGATGGTCTGGGTCGCTTCGGGCCGGGCCTTGCGGATCTCTTCCTCGCTGATCACCACATAACGACCTTTCTCATGCTCCACACCTTTGACGATGTTGTCCTTGTCGATTTCCTTGCCGGTCACCTTGTTGATCCGTTTATAACCCACCGGCTCCATGCTGCGTTTGTCCAGCCAGTCGAAATCCACACGCTCGGTGCGCACTGCCGTGTTGAGCGAGACCGGGATATGCACCAGGCCGAAACTGATCGCGCCTTTCCAGATTGCCCTGGCCATGGCGTGCCTCCTATGGTTGCAGGGAATGGCCCGGCTGGCAGTAGCGCAAGGCGCCACAGCGTTCGCAAAGCTGGCATTGCAGCCCGGGCACTTCGGTTTGGGTCATGGCGCGCCAGTGGCAGCCACGCAGCAGACAGACAAAGGTCATCAGCCACCTCCTTGGCCCGGAAATATCGGGCGCTTACCTGAAATGACTGCACGGCGCGCTGAAGGTTTAGCCCAAATGCCCTACGGCTGTCGAAACTACAGTGGCTTGATCGTCATGGCTGATCAGGGTTCGATGGCGAAAAGCACGCGCTTGAACGCCTCGGCGGCCAGATGTACCTGCACAGACCAGTCCTGGGCCGCATCGCTGCCGGCATCATCGGAAATGTATTTCAGGCAAACGAACGGAATACCTTCATTACGGGCGATCAGCGCCAGAACGTACGCTTCCATGTCGACGATGTCGTATGGAGCATCGCCGTGGCTGACCTCAAAGCTGTCGCCGCTGCCGCAGATGCCCAGCGGCAGCCCATCTATCGGCTGGCCATGCTCGAGCAACACCGGAATATCCGACAGCGGCGTCTCATAGCGGGCGAAGCCCAGCGCAGTGACATCCATGTCGCGTTGCACGAAGCGCGTGCAGCACACCACCTCACCCTTGCCGTATCGCTGGCTGCCTGCCGAACCGAGGTTAACGATCAGTTTGGGGCGCTGGCGCTGAACCGCCTTGGTCAGGGCGATGGCAGCATTGACTTTGCCGATGCCGGTGAAAACCGTATTGAGATCAGCGAACACAGTACCGGCTTCAGCCTCGAGGGCGAATACGAACAGGGTGTCGGCCAGCGTAATGTCGGGGAATTGCTGGGTCAGCATCATGGCGCAGGGCGTTCCAAATGGCTTGCAAAGGGCGCTGCCATTGTCGGTGAACGCTAACTGATTGCAAGCCCCACCGTGGTGGCAAGTTGCAATAGCGCGTCATGCACTGCGGTTGACAGTCAGCGCCACTGCGGCAATACGCTCGACTTGTTCATAACCTGGCTGCAGCAATTGTTCACCGAATACGTCCGGGTCGACCTCGCGGTACACCCAGGCCCATTCAGGCCCCGCCAGGCGCAGGCGAATGGCCTCGAGCAATGGATCACGACCTTCGACAATCGCCACGCCGGTGTACAGCAGCAGTGACCCGCCTGGGCTCAGACGCTCGCGCGCCTGTTCGATGATGCGCAACGACAGATCGGCGCCCAAAGTATCGCCACCGTGGCGATACGTGCGCTGGCCATGATCGAGCATGTAGGGTGGGTTGGCCACGATGAGGTCGAAATTGCCACTGACCCCGGCAAGCAAGTCACTGTGCGCAATGGACACATTGCTCACCCCCGCCAGCGCAGCATTGATCGCGGTATAGCGCAGTGCCAGAGGGTTGATGTCCACGGCGCTGACCTGGGCATGTTGCGCCGCGCGGGCGATCAGCAAGGCACCGACGCCGCTGCCGCAACCAATGTCCACAGCGTGTTCGACCCGTACCGGGCTGCGTTGTAGATGGTCATGGATGACCTGGGCAAAGCGATAGCTGTCGGGGCCGAAGAACACCGCATCAGCAGCCTCGGTCGGGTAGGCGGAATGCACCAGCAGCAAATCGTCGAGGCTGGACCAGCGTACCTGGCTGCGCAGCAGTGCGCCGTCCTCGTACAGCACCTGCGCGGTGCTGAGCTGGTCCAGTTCGTCGGCGCTGATCAATGACGCCGGGAACGGGCGGCTCCAGCCGAATACGTCGCGCAGGTTGCCGGCCCGCTCTGCACCCTGGCGGGCGTTGTTGCGTGCATGGGTGGCGGGCGTCACGCAGGTGAACTGGTAACCGTCAGCACGCAGGCGCCGGCCAAGTTGCAGCAAGGCTTCATCGGCCTGGGTTCGTTGCGGGTTGAGTATCATCAGTGCGGCCCCTCCTCGCCAAGACCTGTGGCATGCAGGTACGCCCGAGTGGCGGACAAACCCTGCGGCAAGGCGTGCTGATTGCCCGCCATGCGCTCGATCAACGTTTCGATATCAGCGCTTTCATGGCTTTCTTCAATACGTGGTTGCTGGTGCAGGGCAGCTTCCCAACTGCCTGGCGGCACGCGACGCACTGCGCCCTGCCAGTCGCCGGCGATCCAGTCGTGCCACAGCTGCTTCTCGTAGGCATTGAAGACGCCGAACATGGGGGCGCCAGGCCCATCGATCAGCGACCACCAGCGGCTGTCGGCCGGATTCTGCCCGCGCTTGATCCAGCCCTGGGCCACAAGCGCCTGCAAAAATGCCGGTAGCGCAGCGGGTTCGGACAGCCATTGGTTGACCGTGCGCTGCTGCAATCGGCAGCGGTCAGCGTGCATGAACTGCCCGAACACGCGCTTGCGCTCCAGGGCAGCCAGCAATTGGGCCTCAAGGTCGAAGCCGCCGATTAGCGTGGGCGTGTCAATGCCAGAATCATTGAGGCGGTAGCCATGCCTGACCCGACGGTAGAACACCTCGGCGTCCTGCGCCGGGCACAGTTGCTGCACCGCCTGGATGGCCTTGCTGGCATGGCCGCTGGCAGCATTGTCGATCGTCACGTGAAGCTGGAAATAATGACCGTCGATGCCGAGCTCGGCCAGCTCGTGGGTGGTGATCAGCAGGTGTAACGGTGGCTGCTCGTAACCCAGGTTGTAACCAATGACCTCAGGCAGAAACCACTCCGCGCAGCTGCCCAGCGCCAGTTGTACTGCCCCTTGCAGGTAGCGCTCATCATCCAGAGGCATGCAATCCAAACAACCCAGCCTGCCCAGCAACCTCTGGTAGATAAGCACGTGGTTGCAATGCGGATCGCCGTCACCCAGCTCCTCAAGGTAGGTCCGGATCAGGCCGTGGTAGCGAGGGTCTTGCCAGCGGCGCAGGGCACCGTGAAGCCAGGCACCATCAACGACCTTGGTCGGCGCCACCTGTTGCAGGAACCACAAGGCGTGGGCGCGGTTGGCAAAATAACGGCGAGGCGCGCCTTGACGGCGCTGGGCCAGATAGGCGGCGTGCTCGGCGGCAACCTGTGCGGCGTGTCGTGCACTCCAGTCCTGTAGTTGACCAGGCGTGTCCGGCAGGTCATCGGCCATGGCGTTCGCCTTCGCGAACTGCTCGGCGAGCCACTGGCGCGCAGTGGTGTAGTCGCCGGACAACATCGCGTGGTAGCGGCTGCTCAATGGCCAATGCGCAGTCGGCGCCGGCGTCCTGGATGGGTTGTTGCGCATCAGAACCGTCATGCCTCGCTCCTCTCTTGACTATTGGCTCTGGCCTTCCCGTGGCATGGGCTCAGGGTCAGGTGCAGGCTGTGGCGCAGGCTTTTCGTCGGGTTGCTGCATTTGCAGCGAAGGTTTGCTCTGGTCTGCATCCTTGGCCGGATGCTCGGCGTCACGATCGAAACAACCGCCGAGCAGCGTCAGGCTGCTCAACAGAACGATGATGGCTGTAGTGCGCATGGGACGTCCTCTTTACCCGCTTAGTAATCGCGGTGCCGAAGGACCCGGCACCGCGTTCTCGTCAGTTACGAGCGGCCGCCTTTCTGGCCCGACTCGCGGTCCTTGTGCATATCGGCATCCTTGCGGCCCGACTCACGGTCTTGAGCCATGCCGCCGCCAGAGGACTGCCCGCCCTTGCGGCCAGCTTCGGAAGCTTTTTGCCGGTCGTTGGCGAAGTTGCCGGGGTTCTTGGTGCCACCCTGGCCGCCCTGGCTGCCGGTGCGGCTGTTATCTTTGTTAGCCATGGTCTGAAACCTCATATGACTGCTGGATGCACGGCAAGCGCCGTACATAGGTTCGGAGTTCGGTGATATCGAGGGATTCGTTTTATCGCCAGGCGTTCGGACCGGCGGCGTTAAATAACCGGAGGCGATGTATTTTGTGCGCTAGCCGATTGCGTGACGCGGCTATCCAGCAGCCGCTGCCGCCGCCCCAGCCAACCACCCGTCAGGGCCCAGCCCAGAGCGATCGCGGCCCCTAGCAACATCGCCAGTTGCGGATGGTCACCCAGCACATCCAGGGCTCTTTTGACCCACCCGCTCAAGGCGTCGCCGCCACGGTAAACCACGGTATCGATGAAGTTCTTGGCTTTGTATTTGTCTTCGGCGGGCAATACGGTGAACAACATTTCCCGACCCGGCCGCACCAAGGCATATTCGCCTGCGCGGCGCACTACCATCACCACCACGAACACCGCAAATACCGGGGCCAGGGCCAGCCAGACGAAGCCTGCTGCCATCACCAGCGGCACTGCCACCAGCAACACCCCTACCCCCATGCGTTTGGCCAGCCGACCGGTGATGAACACCTGGGTGAGGATGGCCAGGGCCTGAACGACCGTATCGATCAGGCCAAATACCTGAGTCTGACGGGTACGGTCGCTGAACGTTTCGCTGACGATGCGCGCCTGCTCGAAATACAGAAAGGTACTGACACTGGCCAACAGCACCACGAACAGGGCAATACCCAAAAGGTACGGCGAACGCATTACAGCGGTTGCGCCCGCGAACGGGTTACCCCCCAATGGCCGCGACGCTGGCTGCTCGCTCAGCGCAGGCATTGGGTGGCAATCACGCCAGCGCTGCAGGTACGCGGCAGCGGCAATGCTGCCCAGTAAAAACATGGCGGCCAGCGAAACCAGCCCGGCGTGCCCCAGCGGGGCGACCAACAGCGTACCCAGTAACGGCCCGCTCAAGCCGCCCAGGCTGGCCCCGGCTGCCAGCAGCCCGAACAGGCGCTTGCCTTGCTCGGTGGAGAACAGGTCGGTCAGGACGCTCCAGGCCAGTGAGATGGTCAGCAGGTTGAACACCGACAACCAGATGTAAAACGCCCGCGCATTCCACAAGTCGTCTGGTTTGCTGGCAAACAGCAGCGCAAACAGCAGCAGGTTGCTGGCAAAAAAACCATAGGTCCAAGGCAGGATATGCCGCCGGCGCACCTTGGAGGCCAGCCAGCCGAACAGCGGCAGGCAGCTCAGCGTAGCGATGAAGGTGCCGGTGAACAGCCATTGCAGGTTGTCCACGCCCCCTGCCACGCCCATGGTCTCGCGCACCGGGCGCAGCATGAAGTAACCGGTGAACAGCAGGTAGAACAACGCCAGACCGCCGACCACAGCCGGCCCCTCGCCGGGCTGGATGTTCAGCCCTTGGTCCAGCCCCTTGCGCCAGCTGGCCATGGTGTCAGGCGAACTGCTCGATCAGCGCTTTCTGCTGCGCCTGGGTGAACAAAGGCTCGTGGCCGGCCTTAAGTTGATCGAGTTGGCGGTCAGGACGGCCGGTTGCCGGGATGACCGTTGTAACAGCCGGATGGCTGAAGGCGAACTTGAGGAACACTTGGGCCCAACTGCTGACTCCCGCTTCTGCGGCCCAGGCAGGCAGTGGTTTGTCCTTGACCTTGGCGAACAGACGGCCGTCATCGAATGCGCGGTTGATCAGCACCGCCACGCCCTTGTCCTGGCACAACGGCAACAACTCACTTGCCGCTTGCGGCGCGTTGACCGAATAGTTGATCTGGATGAAGTCCAGCGGTTCGCTGCGCACCAGGCGGGCGACTTCGTCATGACCGCTGTTCAGGTAATGGGTAATGCCTATGTAGCGGGTCTTGCCCTGCTGCTTGAGTTCGCGGGCATAGGGCAACTGTGTCTTCCAGTCTCGCAGGTTGTGGATCTGCAGCAGGTCGACCTTGTCAGTGCGCAGGCTTTTCAGGGTACCCGCCCATTGTGCCTCGGCGTCGGCCCGGCTGTCGGCCGCGATTTTGGTGGCGATGAAGCACTGCTGGTGCCAGCCTCCCTCCTCCAGCAACTGGCCAAGAATACGGTCTGCCCCGCCATAGTTGGGCGAGGTGTCGATGACTTTGCCGCCGCCTTCGAAGAACGCCTTCAGTACGGCCTTCAGCTGCTGGTAATCGGCCGAGCCGGCCTCGACTTCGAAACTGCCGGAGGTACCTGCGCCAATGACCGGCAAGGCCTCTCCTGTGGACGGCACCTTGCGGGTCAGCAAGCCGGTGCTGGGCGCCGCCCGCAACCAAGGGCTGCTGGCCAACAGCCCCAAAGCCGCGCCGGCGCGTAGGACATCGCGACGTGCATACATGGCAAAGCTCCCGTCATAAGTCGGAAACTTCCAAGGCTAGTCGCCCCACCCCCCGCTTGCAGGTGATTCTGTTTCTGGATGTTTAGTGTTCAGGCCTTCAGCAGAAGGCTCAGGTCCAGGCCGACGTCGGTCATCGGTGGGCACCAGTAGTAACCACCCGTCAGCGGCCGGCTGAAGCGGTACAGGCCATCGATAATGCCGTCTTCCAGCCCGCTCATACGCCGCAGTTGCACTTCGAAGGCATCGAAGCTTCGGCCCAAAGCGACAAACGCCAGGCCTGCGCCACGGTGGTCGGCCCAGGACACCGAGCGACGAACCATGAATGCCTCGGGTGCGAAGCTTTCCTGGGCAGTGCGCTTGACGTGTGCCGACTCCGGCGCATCGTCGAGCTCCTCGTTATCGCTCAGCCGCCGGCCAATGATGTTGTCCTGGTCCGTCTGGGGCAGCGACTTGAAGTACTCCAGGTCATGCTTCCACAGCTGGAAAGCAGCAAAACTGGAGCCTGCCAGGCCCGGCTGCTCGCCCGCGACAATGGCCGCGTCGACGGCATCCTGATCAACCGGGTTTTCAGTACCGTCCTCGTAACCAGTCAGGTCATGGCCGCCACGGTGCAGGAAGCCGTCGATGCTGTCGGCCAGGCGCAGTGCCGGTGCCAAGGCCTGCTCCAACGCCTGGGCCTGCAGCAGCAGGTCACCACGCTCGTTGCCACGCAGCCACAGCCACAAGGCATGCTGGGTGCTCGGATTTTCCACCGCTGCATCCAACTGAGGGAATGCGCGCAGGCCAGGCACTTCACGGCCCAAGGCCTTTGCCAGAGGCGCGCCTACACCCACGATCAGGCGCTGGCCATCCACATGGGGCAGCAGCGCATCCAGGGCTGCTGGCAGTGCCTCGGGCGATTGTAGCGTGAAGAACAGGTGGCGGGCTTGGGCCGGCACCGGGGTGGCAAGCAGACCTTGCTGGAACGGCATGACAGGCGAATCCTCGGTAAAAGCGCGAATGCTACTGCGCGCAGCGGCCCGTCGCAACGCGCGATGCAGTCACTTTGCCAGCTGGCATCGTGGCGCTGCCGTAACAAAAGGTTACCAAGTGGTGGCTCATTGCAATTAGCGATCGTTCAGGCCGAGCCTAGACTGGCTTGATCCCTTGCCCGAGTAGCCGCCATGACCGCCTCGCCCTTGCTTACCGCCTTCCTGCCTTTGGCCCTGGGCATCATCATGCTTGGCCTGGGTTTGTCGCTCACATTGGCCGACTTCGCTCGCGTGGTGAAGTACCCAAAGCCGGTGGTCATCGGCCTGGCCTGCCAGATTCTTCTACTGCCGCTGGTGTGTTTCCTGATCGCCAACGGTCTTGGGCTGGAAGCGGCCCTGGCGGTCGGCCTGATGCTGCTGGCCGCGTCCCCGGGCGGCACCACCGCCAACCTGTTCAGCCACCTGGCCCATGGTGACGTGGCCTTGAATATTACCCTCACCGCGGTCAACTCCCTGATCGCCATCCTGACCATGCCGTTGCTGGTCAACCTGTCGCTGATGTGGTTCATGGCGTCAGACCAGGCCATCCCGCTGCAATTTGCCAAGGTCATGCAGGTGTTCGCCATCGTCCTGCTGCCGGTTGCCCTGGGCATGATGATCCGCCGCTGGGCGCCAGGCTTTGCCTCACGCATGGAAAAGCCCATGAAACTGGTGGCGGCGCTGTTTCTGGCATTCACCATTGTGCTGGCCCTGGCCAAGGATTGGCAGACCGTGGTTGCGTACGCCCCCGTGGTTGGCCTGGCCGCACTTCTGTTCAACGTGATCAGCCTGGCCGTCGGCTACTGGGTGCCGCGCCTGTTGAGCATTCCCAAGCGCCAGGCCATTGCCATCGGCATGGAGATCGGTATCCACAATGGCACACTGGCGATCGCCGTCGCCTTGAGCCCATCGCTGCTGAACAACGCCACCATGGCGGTGCCAGCGGCGCTCTATAGTCTGATCATGTTTTTCACGGCGGCGGGGTTTGGCTGGTGGGTCAGCCGTGGCCATGGCACAGTGCAGGGCGAAACTGTGAATTGACGCCTTCAGCGGCGATTGCGCCGGGCCTGTAACTGGCGTTTGAGCACCTTGAGGGGAGGTGCGTAGAAAAAGCCGAACGACACGCTGCCCGTGCGCCCCTTGACCGCATGGTGCAGGCGATGGGCACGATGCAGGTGCTTGAGGTAGCGGTTGATCGGCCGCGGCTTGCGCGGCCAATGCCGATGGAAAAACCCGTCGTGGGCCAGCACGTACAATATTCCGTAACTCGCCACACCGCCGCCCACCCACTGCAACGGTGCGTGCCCGGCCTTGCCCAGGGCCACCAGTACCGCAGCAATGATGCCCAGGGCCAGCAGATAGAGGTCGTTGGTTTCCAGCATGCCCAGCTGAGGCTCATGGTGCGAACGGTGCAGCCACCAGCCCCAGCCATGCATGATGTACTTGTGTGCCAGCGTGCCGACACCTTCCATGGCCACCAGAGTGCCGATCAGCACAACAAAATTGAGCAGCATGTAACGGTCCGAGGGATGACAAAGAGTGGCGCAAGGGTAACGAGTACCGGTGTTTTTTGCCATGCGGCCGTGACTTGCTGTAGGGCATTTCCTTATGAAGCCATTGTCATGTTTTCGCCCTTGACCCTGTACAAGCTGCGGCGTATGGTCCACCCGCAATTTCGCATCCCTGAACAGGAGTCCTGCATTGGACAGTAGCCCCAGTCGCTTGCGACAGGCCCACACGGCGAGCTAGTCCGGCAGCTTCCTGCCACTGTCTCGCTATTGGCCAGACGGTGGATTTCTCAGCCCCTGCGGCTTGAGCCCTCCTCGTTCCTCCTCTTGTGGTCCTGCGCATTTCTGGTTTTTAAGCCGCGCCATTTTCGATGGCGTCAGAGCGGGCATGTGCCCGCGCAAGAGGTTCGCTATGGATTGGAAAGTATTTCTGCTGCGTGTCAGCATCGCCTTGCTGCTTGGCGCCCTGATCGGTGCCGAGCGCCAGCTTCGCCAACGCATGACCGGGCTGCGCACCAATGCGCTGGTCAGCACTGGCGCCTGCCTGTTCGTGCTGATGACCCAGGCGGTACCGGGCATGGCCCCCACTGATGCCTCAAGGGTTGCCGCCTATGTGGTCTCGGGGATCGGCTTTCTGGGGGGCGGTGTGATCATGCGCGACGGTTTCACGGTGCGCGGCCTGAACACTGCAGCCACACTGTGGTGCACGGCGGCTGTCGGGGTGCTGTGCAGCCTCGGCCTGCTGCTGGAGGCCACCCTGGGTAGCCTGGTGGTGCTGTGTGCCAACATACTGCTGCGCGACATCGCCCAACGCCTGGACCGCCAGGGCGTGGTGCCGGCCAGCGAGGCCGAACAACGCTTCGAGGTGCGCGTGGTTTGCCGTGCCGAAGATGAAATTCAGGTACGCAGCCTGATGCTGCACAGCCTGGGCGATCCGGAACTGCGCCTGCAGTCGCTGCACAGCGAAGATTTACCCAACCCCGCGCGCCTGGAAGTACGTGCAGAGTTGCTCGGTAACCCACAGGCACCGGCACAACTGGAGCGCCTGGTCAGCCGGGTAAGCCTGGAAAAAGGCGTCAGTTCGGTACGCTGGCAGCTACAGGCACAAGTCATGGCCACCGATTGAGCGCGTCCTGGCTTAGTTACCGGCACTCATCGCCATGCCACCGGCAACGGCATAGCCATCGCGTCCTTGGCGCTTGGCCTGGTACAACGCCCCGTCAGCCGCAGACATCAGGCTTTCGGGGCTGCTTGCGTCCACTGCCGGATGCCCCACAGCAATCCCGGCACTGGCAGATACACGGCCTAGCGGGCTGCCGGCATGCTCGATCATCAGGCGGCGCAACAGTTGCAGAATTTCTGCGACCACTTGTTCGGCGCCCTGTACGTCAGTGTCAGGAAGTAAAACCGTGAACTCCTCGCCACCGTACCGCACCGCCAGATCCGCCGGGCGCTTCAACACCTGCTGCAGCAATTCGGCAAAGCGGCGCAAGCATTGATCTCCCGCAGGGTGGCCATAGCGGTCGTTGTACAGCTTGAAGAAATCAAGATCGACCATCACCAGCGCCACCGCATGCCCCAGTCGCCGGGCCCGGCGGATTTCCGCATCCAGCACCGCATCCAGCCTGCGGCGGTTGCCCAGCCCGGTCAGGCTGTCGGTCAGGGCCAGCGACCTGAGGGTCTGGTGGGCCTGGTGCAACGCCCTTTCGATAGCGATCCGCTCACGCAACTGGCGCAATACCACCCAGCCGAAGCCACTCAATCCAACCAGCAAAAGCAGCAGGATCGCGGCTGACTTGATGACATCGTGCCGCCAGGGCGCAATGATCGACTCACGCGACAAGCCCGCCTCTACCACCAATGGATATCGCGCCAGGGCGCGATAGGCGTACAGGCGGGGCGTACCATCAACGACCGCCACCGCTTCAACCAGCCCTTCGCTCGCATGAGGCAGGTGATGTCGGAAGACTTCGCTGTTTGCCAGGCTGTGGCCGACTACGTGTTCCACGAACGGCCGGCGTACCAGGATGGTGCCGTCTCGCTTGGCCAGCACCAGGGCGCCTCGCTCGTCGATCTTGAAATCACCGTAATAGCGCACGAACCAGTCCACCTTGATGGTGCCAAGCAACACCCCGGCAAAGCTGCCATCGCGATTCTCCAGCCTGCGCGAGATTGGAATGATCAGGTCACCGGTGGAGCGGCTGCGTACCACCGAACCGATACGCACCTCACGGTCAGTGTGGGCCTGGTGGTAAGCGAAGTAGTCACGGTCGGCATTGTTGGCCTTTGCCGGGATGGAAGCCTGGTCGGTGACGATCCAGCTGCCATCGGGCCCGTACACGAACAAACCGTGCAGTTGCGGCATGATCGTTTTCTGTTGTGCCAACAGGGCGTGCAAGCGTGTGCGATCGAGATGATCGAAACCATCGCCTTCAAGGCGCTCCGCCAGCACAGCGGTAATCGCGTCCACTTGGCGAATGGCATCTTCGGCGTGCTGCGCCGTAGCCCTGGCCAGGTTGCTGACCATGTTTTCGGCATTGGTGAAAGCTTGCCTGTAGTCGCGCCAGATCCGCCACCCTTCGATAGACACGAAGGTCAGCAGCACAACCGCCATGAACGACAGCACCAGGCGAAACAGCGCCACGGCGCGCCCTTCACCGGTTACGGTGAATAGCCCGTCTTCGTCGTGCTTACCGGCCGCACCCATGGAAGTCCTTGCCCTCAAGCGTTTGCCGCCTGTCACTATAGATCACTGCTGCTTTCGCGTACCCAGTTCGATCCATGCCGGTGCATGGTCGCTGGGCTTGGGCTCGTTGCGCACCCACGCGTCTACGCCGCCGGCCTTGAGGTGCGAAGCGATGTCCGGGCTGAGCAACAGGTGGTCGATACGCAATCCGGCATTGCGTGCCCAGTGATTACGGAAGTAGTCCCAAAAGGTGTAGATGCGCTCATCGGGATACAGCTGGCGAATGGCATCGGTCCAGCCCTGCTCGAGCAAGGCCTGGTAGCAGTTGCGGGACTCGGGTTGAAGCAAAGCATCCTTGAGCCAGGATTTGGGGTTGTAGATGTCGAAGTCAGTCGGCACGACATTGAAATCACCGGCCAGCACAGTAGGATGGCCACGGCCCAGCAAGTCGCGCGCATGCGCTACCAGGCATTCGAACCAGCGCAGTTTGTACTCGAATTTCGGCCCCGGTTGCGGGTTGCCATTAGGCAGGTACAGGCAACCTACCAGCACGCCTTGTACCGCGGCTTCCAGATAGCGGCTCTGGCTGTCACCTTCCATGCCTGGCAGGCCGCGCCGGACTTCCAGCGGCTGGCAGCCGCGCGCCAGGATGGCCACCCCGTTCCACGAGGGCTGCCCCATGTACAGGCAGCCATAGCCTGCCGCTTCGATGGCCTCACGGGGAAACTTCGTGTCGGCTGCCTTGAGCTCCTGAAGGCAGGCGACATCGGGCTTTTCCCGCTCCAGCCAGGCGAGCAGCGCCGGCAGCCGGCTGCCGATGCCGTTGATGTTGAACGTGGCGATGCGCAATGGCTTCATGTGCCAGGGTCATCCACATGGCTTTGTACCGCCTCCTGCAGCGCCCCCACATGGGCCTCGTCTGCCAGAGCCTTGAGGGCCAGCCAGTCATCCCAGTCGATGGCCCCGTCATCGCGCAGCGCTTGGGCGGTGCGCAGCAGTTCGTGATGATAGGCATCCGGGGACTCGCGGCGGTAGCTGCCATCGTCATATTGCGCGTACCAGGCCTCAAGTTCGGGAATGCTGCGTTCGATGCTCATGCCCTGCTCCTTCGCGGCAACCTTTGAATGTGTGAGCGCAACTGCTGCGCATCGTTCAACCTTGGGGTCGCGGTGGCCACCTTGCCTGACAAAAAGGCCTGAAAAAAATTAAACCTATACCCACGCCCCAGGCTCAACCGTACGCGACACTGAGGTCGCGCCACCGATAGCAAGGAGTGAAACATGAGCAATCTGTTCATAAAACGCGCAGGTCTGTCGCTGGTGCTGGGCATGGCATCGCTGCAGGCACTGGCGGCTTCCTCCGATGACTTCGTCGATGCAGCCACAGAGGCTGGTATCGCCGAGGTGGTCACCGGCAATCTGGCCCTGGAAAAGAGCCAGAACGCCGACATCAAGACCTTCGCCCAGCATATGGTCACCGATCACACCAAAGCCAACCAGCAACTCGGCGACATCGCCCGCAAGCTGGACATCAGCGTGCCCGATGAAGCGGCGCTGACCGACAAGGTCAAGAAAATGATCCTCGAATGGCGCGAGGAGTCGTTCGACAAGTCCTATGTCAACAACCAGGTCGATGCCCACGAAAAAACCGTGGAGCTGTTCAAGAAGGAAGCCGCATCGTCTGACAAGCCGGAACTGAAGGCTTTCGCCAGTGAAACCCTGCCAACGCTCGAGAAGCACCTGGAGCAGGCCAAAGCGCTCCAGGCCAAGCATGGCAAGTGATCGGAGGACACACATGACTAACGATACTTTGCGTAGCGAAATACTGACGCGTCTGCTGCACGCCCACCCACAGGGCTTGGGCAAGGAAGTGCTGGACAATTACCGCGGTGAAAATGCCGTTGCCGATGCACTCAAGACGCTGCAGGAACATGGCCTGATCCACGATGGCAGCGTAACGGTCGACAGTAACCAGCAGTTCAGCGTCAGCTATCCGATCAAGCTTTCTGCTGCGGGTGTCGAGGCTGCCAAGCGGGTGGAAGGCTAACCAACTCTAGCGCCCCATCTTTCGATCCTTTGAGCGTGCGTTGCGGGAGCCGGCTTGCCGAAACCCGCAACGCTTCTTTTAGCGTGTGGTTTGACCCTCCCGAAGCACCTTCAGCGCTTCATCGCGCCTGAGCAGTTCCTCTTCCAGAAACTGCAATTGCCTGCCCTGCTCTGCACAAAGCGCACGTTTGTCTTCCAGGCTTTGGCCCTGCGCCTGCAATTGCCTGCGCATTTCGTCACTGGCCCCCTGCGCTTGCGCCAGGATCGTGCGCAAGCCCTGGATCTGCGTATCACGCTGCTCCAGCAATTCGTCCAGCGCCTTGCGCTCGCTGCTCGCCTGGCGGTGCTCGCCAAGCAATCGTTCGTTGTCCCGATGCAGGCGCGTCAGTTCATCCTGCTTGACGATCATGCCTTGTTGAAGCTGGCGCAGTTCGAGCTGCAACTGTTGCACCTGTGCCTCATGGCGACGCAGGTCCTGCTCGCGCTGCTCGCGGCTGGCGCTTCGGTAATGCTCCAGAGCATCCCTTGCATGCTGATGTTTTTCTTCCAGCGAGCGCACCTGTTCGTCCTTGTCGGCCAAACGCAGCTGCAGTTCACCCAGCGACTGGTTCAGGCTGGCGCCACGCAATTGCTCGGCTTGCAGCGTGCTCTGGGTGGCACTGAGCCGCTCCGACTCGGCGGCCAGCGCTGCGGCCTGGATCTGCTGTTGCTGATGCGCTGCGGCCAACGCCTGCTGAGCCAATTGCAGCTGGCTCTGGAGCTGCTCCTGTTGCTCTTTGAAGGTCGCTTCAATTTGCTCGATACGCGCCTCGGCCTCTTCCTGAAGCTGCTCTGCCAGCTGCGCGACCAGCTTGGCCAGTGTATCGCTCAGTGCCGGCGCGCCTTGAAGCGCCGCAGGCTTTTGGCCTTCCAGCTCTTTCAGGTAACGATGAATGGTGGTTTTCGAGCCCGTATTGCC
The DNA here is from genome assembly GCF_047456185.1 of Pseudomonas sp. BNK-30. Taxonomy (NCBI): domain Bacteria; kingdom Pseudomonadati; phylum Pseudomonadota; class Gammaproteobacteria; order Pseudomonadales; family Pseudomonadaceae; genus Pseudomonas; species Pseudomonas sp. BNK-30. The sequence continues at coordinate 1,951,033 of NZ_CP179904.1, read as the reverse complement.
CAGCTCGATACGTACAGCATCGATGCTGGGGTACTCGCCCCGGGCTATCAGCACTTGCCTTGCCTGCTGCACTACCGCCTTGTTTATGCCGCCCCGGGCCATGATTGCTCCTACTATTTCGTGTCATGGTACGTACCATGTATTTACGTATGAATTTTGTCTTTTTTAAGACGCTGACTCAAGGTATTTCTAAGGCGTAATAATCACGGCTTATCGCATGAGAGGGAGTGCGAAGCGGGTTTTAAGTGGGCTGGCGCTGAACTGGCAGTACGAAAGGTGCTGAAAAGTGATTCCTGAAGGTGCCTTGAAGTTGGATAGCGCTTGAGTCCACCATGGATAAAACGGCTATCTGCCAAATCAAGTACCCACGCCCGGCTCAAGATGAACATCGAAAACTACAAGGCAATCGCCGACAGCATCGCGCTGCTGCTCTTCCCCCACGCCGAAGTGATCGTCCACGAGGTACAAAGTCAGACGGTCGTGCACATCGCCAATAATTTTTCCAAACGCAAGATTGGCGATGACTCGGCACTGGACCTGGAGCTGGGCGATTTTCGCAACGCCGCCAAGCTCGGCCCTTACGAAAAGCTCAACTGGAACGGCCAAAAGATCCGCTCCATTACCACGGTGCTTTACAACCAGAACGGTGAAGCCGAACACCTGCTTTGCATCAACCTGAATTTCTCGGTACTGGAACAGGCACGCGAGGCGCTGGATGCGTTTTTCCAGATAAGCCGCCTGGTGCCGCAGCCCGATGCGCTGTTCAAGGATGACTGGCAGGAACGCATCAATACCTTCCTGCACGCCTGGCTCAAGGAGCGCAATTTGTCACTGCGTACGTTGAAGATGAAAGAAAAGCGCGCGCTGGTGGAGGCGCTGCATACCGAAGGGGCATTCGAGGGGCGCAGCGGGGCGGACTATGTCGCCAATGTGCTGAGCATGGGCCGAGCGACTGTTTACAAGTACCTCAAGGAACTGAGGGACCACCCCGCCTGAATGAATGGTCAGCGCTTGTCGCTTATGGATATTGAGTCTATTGTGGAACGCAAATCCACGAATGGACACTGCCACGATGCCTGCCGATGCCACGAACCTGTCTTCCCTCTACCAAGCTATCGCTGATGCACACCAGGCACTGCGCCCTGAGGTGAATGTCACCCCGCTCAATTTCAGCGTCGGGCTTTCGGCAATGACCGAATGCAGCGTGTATCTGAAATGCGAGCACCTGCAACACACAGGTTCGTTCAAATTCCGCGGTGCCAGTAACAAGCTTCGCCTGCTGCCAGCCGAGCAGCGCAAACTGGGCGTCATCACGGCCTCCTCCGGCAACCATGGGCAAGCGCTTGCGCTTGCTGGCAAGGTGATGGGAGTGCCAGTCACCGTTTACACCACCACTTCGGCGTCTGCCTACAAGCTGGGTGCAATTCGCGCGCTCGGCGCCGAAGTGGTAAGCCTCGACCTGGACCCTTTGGGTGTGGAACTGGAAGCGGCGCGTCAGGCTGCCCTCCAAGGCAAGCCTTTTGTATCGCCTTACAACGACCTTGAAGTGATCGCCGGCCAAGGCACCATCGGGATGGAGCTCTTTGAACAGGCACCGGACCTGGACGCAGTGTTCGTGGCGGTCGGCGGCGGCGGCATGGTTTCGGGTATCGGCGCGGCACTGCGGGCTCTCAACCCGGGCATCGAAATCATTGGCTGCTGGCCGGCGAATGCCCCTACCCTGCAGCGCTCGCTCGAAGCCGGGGAAATCATCGACATGCAAGAGCAAGACACGATCTCCGACGGTACAGCCGGTGGGGTCGAGCCAGGCTGCATCACCTTCCCCCTTTGCCAGACGCTGCTGTCGCGCACCGTGCTGGTCAGCGAAGAAGAGATAAAGGCGGCGATGCGCGATGTCGCCAACCATGAGCGCTGGATCATCGAGGGTGCTGCCGGTGTGGCGGTGGCCGGCATGCAGAAGATGGCCAAGGCATACCGCGGCAAGCGCGTCGCGGTCGTCATTTGCGGTCGCAACATCGTGCTCGATAAATTCCTCGAGGCTGTTCAATGAAAGTGTTCAGCAAGCAACAGATCACCGCCCGGCTCGATATGGAGCTGGCAGTGCAATGCCTGGAGCAAGGTTTCATCGCGTTCTCCCAAGGCAAGGTCCAGGTGCCACCGGTACAGGCATTCGCTTTCCCCCAGGCCAACGGTGACTGCTGTATCAAGTCAGCGCATGTCGAGGGTAGCGCCACGTTCACGGTGAAGCTGTCGACCGGCTTTTACGACAATCCATCAAAGGGGCTGCCAAGCAACGATGGCTTGATGCTGGTGGCCTCGGCCAGTACCGGGCAACCCCTTGCCTTGTTGCAGGATGAGGGCTGGCTGACCTGCATCCGCACTGCGCTGGCCGGGCGCATCGCCGCCCGCCTGCTGGCCCCTGCCACCGTGAAAGCGATTGGTATTCTGGGCACCGGCACCCAGGCGCGCATGCAGCTGGAGCAACTGGGTGCAGTCACCCCCTGCCGCAGCGTGGTGGTGTGGGGGCGCGGTGATGCTGAACTGGCTGCCTACAAAGCCTTCGCCAACGGCCTGGGTTATGAGGCGCGGGTAACGCGTAACGCCGAAGAGGTTGCACGCGCCGCCAACCTGATCGTCTGCGCAACACCTTCACGTGAGCCGCTGTTGCAGCGTGAATGGCTGCAACCTGGCACCCATATCACCGCCGTTGGCGCCGATGCGCCGGGCAAGCAGGAGCTCGACCCCGCGCTGGTTGCACGGGCCGACCTTATCATCGTCGACTCCCTCTACCAGTGCAGCCAGTACGGCGAAGTCTCCCATGCGCTGAAGGCCGGCCTGATCAAGGAGCAGCAACTGGCCGAGCTTGGTGCCCTGCTTGAGGGCCGCGCCACCGGCCGTGAGCATGACGAACAGATCACGCTGGCCGACCTGACCGGGGTCGCCGTGCAGGACGCGCAGATCTCAAGCTGCGTGTTGGCGTCCCTCACCGCGGGTTGACGTACGTAGCCGATCCCGGTCAATCATGGCTCCGTCACCTGGGCCTTCCTGGAGGCCGGCTTGAGCGAGGATTTCTTCTCTTGCACCACGATGTAGAACTCCTCGCCGTGCTTGACTGCGCCATACAGCACCGCCTTTTCGATCAGCTCGCTGCCGCGCAGGTGGCGTAGCATCATAGGGTCCTTGCGCAGGTCACGGTACAGCGCCAGGCACAGCAGCACCATGATCACCACAAACGGCAAGGCCACGACGATGGTCAGGTTCTGCAGGCCTGTAAGCGCCTCCCCGGGGTTACCTGGGTCACCCAGCGCGAGCATGATGGCCGCGACGGTGCCGGTCAGTGCCCCCCAGAAAATCACTGTCGCACGGGACGGTTGCGTGGTGCCGTGCTCGGACAAGGTACCCATCACCAGCGATGCTGCATCGGCCCCAGAGACGAAGAAAATTGCCACCAGGATCATGACCAGCACCGAAGTGGCCCAAGCCCAGGGGTAGCTGTCGAGCAACTGATACAGGGCATGGTTGCTGTTCACTGCACCGTCGATGAGAGCGAAGCTGCCTTCGCGCAGTGCATCGATGCCGGCGCCGCCGAGAACGCTGAACCACACCAGGCTGACCAGGCCTGGCACCAGCAACACACCGCTGACGAACTGGCGGATGCTGCGCCCGCGGCTGATACGGGCGATGAACATGCCGACAAAGGGCGTCCAGGAAATCCACCAGGCCCAGTAGAACACGGTCCAGCCGGCCAGCCAGCTGTCCATCGCATCACCGCCACTGGCGCTGGTACGCGCCATCATCTCGGGCAGTAACTTGATGTAGACCCCGATCGATGTTGGCAACAGGTTGAGCATCAACAGCGTCGGCCCTACCAGGAAGACGAACAGCGCCAGTGCCAACGCCAGCACCATGTTGGTATTGGACAGCCACTGAATACCTTTGCCGATGCCGGACACGGCCGAAGCGACGAAGGCAATGGTCAGCAAGGTGATGATGGCGATGTAGAACAGCTTGCCCGGGTGATCGATCCAGCCGTTGTATTCCAGCCCACCCGCAATCTGCAGGGCGCCGAGCCCCAGCGAAGCCGCTGAACCGAACAGGGTGGCGAAGATGGCCATCATGTCGATCACCCGCCCGACAGGGCCGTTGGCATGCTTGCCGATCAAGGGCCGGAACGCGGTGGAAATCAACTGCGAGCGGCCACGGCGGAACGTGCCATAAGCGATTGCCAGGCCGACGATGGCGTACATCGCCCAAGGGTGCAGCGACCAGTGGAACAGCGTGGTCGCCATCGCCACCTGCAGTGCCTCGTCAGATTGGCCAGCGGCAGTGCCGGGCGGTGGTGAAACGTAGTGCGACAGCGGTTCGGCGACGCCGAAGAACATCAGGCCGATGCCCATGCCCGCGCTGAACATCATGGCAACCCAGGAGACCGTGCGAAATTCCGGTGCTTCGCCGTCGCGCCCCAGCGGGATTCTGCCGTAGCGGCTGGCAGCCAGCCACAGCACGAAGATGACGAACACGGTAGAGGTCAGGACGAAAAACCAGCCGAAGTTGACGATGACCCAGGATTGCGCAGAGGTAGCGCTCGCGGCGAGGCTGGCTTGGTTGACAACACCCCAGGTGATGAAGGCGATCGCCAGCAGGCTGGTGACGCCGAACACCGCCCAGTCGAGCTTGCCTTCAAGGTGGCGGTCCTGCCTGGCCTCAGCAGTCTTGGACGGGTCGGTGACGCCGAGCGGCGGTGTTTCAACGTTCTCTTGCGTTGCCATCGATGGGCCCTTTTCAGTTTTTGCTGCAGGCTTTTGTTGTTGTAATTGCTAGCGATGCCTGCGCAATAACCGGGGCGGCCGCGCTGAAGGCCCCGTGATTATCCTGTGACCGAAACAGTAGCCCCTATTCCAGGACCGTCCTGGCACATCCTCTGAACGACCTGCCGGTCACATTGTGCCGGCCCCGATTGAACCGGCACAAAACCTGAATTGGCTCAGGCAGCCCCATCCAGCCCCATCTGCCAGAAGTCGGCCTCCAGCCGCGAAGCCTGGCCAAAAATTGCCGCCAGTTCCACGAACCGTTGCTCGGTCATGCTGCGCGCTGCCAGTTCATCAAGGTGCTTGCGTGCTGCGGATGCCACGCTCTGGTAACCCTCGCCGGCGTATTCGCCAATCCACTCACGGTAAGGGTGATCACTCAGGTCACCGATGTGCGCAGCCAGCGTGCGGCCGATTTCGGCGTAGCCGATCACGCAGGGCGCCAACGCCACATGCAGTTCGAGCAGGTCACCGGCGGCGCCGCAATCAAGCACGTAACGGGTGTAGGCGACCGTGGCCTGGTGCTCCGGCGCGGCCTCGATATCGGCCTGCGACAACCCCCAGCGGGCGCACAGGCGCAGGTGCAGTTCGGTTTCGTCGAGGATGGCAGCCAGGCCAGCCTGAGCCGCGCGGATGTCGGCCGGCAGCCTGCTTTTATAAGCGGCAAGCGCCCAGGCACGGGCGAACTGGATGAGGAACAGGTAGTCCTGCACCAGGTAAGTCCGGAACGCGTCTTCGCTCAAAGTGCCCTCACCCATCTGCCGAACGAAGGCGTGGTCTACATAGCTCGACCACTGGGGCGCAGTGGCGGCCTTCAGGCGCTCGAAGATATCCATGCTCAGGCCTTTTGATCGTAGATGGCGTCGAAGAAGGCCAGCTCAAGCGCCACGGTGCGCTGGTAGAAGTCACTGGCCAGTGCCGGCTCCTGCGGGCCGACGCGGTCCAGTTCGGCCTGGAGGAAGGCGACGAAGTCCTGGAATGCCGCGTTGTCATGCAGGGTGATCCACTCGGCGTGGACGAAGTTGTCCGGCATTGGTTTTGGTGCCTTCAGCGCCCAATCCAGATACAGGCCTTCGGCAACGTTGAGCACTGCCAGCGCCGCCGCATAGGAACGGGTCGCTGCGGCTTCGCGCAGGATGGCCTTGAAGCCTGCGGTCGGCACGGTGTCCTTGGGTTCGGCGCGCTGCTGCGGGCTTACATCCAGCGCCTGGAAGGCACGCAGGAAATAGGTGTTTTCATCGCTACTGATCATCCCGGCAAAACGGCCGAAACGCAGGCGTGCCTCGAAGGTATCGGCAGTGGCGATGGCGGCGCCGAGCAAGGTCAGGAAGCTGTCGAGAAAACGGTGGTCCTGTACCAGGTAGCGGACCATGACCGGGTCCGCCACACTGCCGTTGCACAGTTCAGTGACGAAGCGGTGGCCGACTGCAGCCGACCAGGTCGCCTCGTTCTGGCGGCGCAAGGTTTGGGAAAAACGTTCGGTCATGATGCTGCACTCCATAGGGTGACAGCGAGGCCGTTACGGTGGGGCATGGAGCGGCCTCGCAGTGAGGCCGGCAAAAAGGCAGGTCGGCAGTCCCATCCCTTCGCCGGCATGATCCGGATCAGGTTCTAAGGGTCACCGCGCTGCAATGCCAGCGGTTTCTCAGCCCGTTGCCGGGCTCCCCTTGGTGGTGAGCAGGTATACCGCACCTTCAAGGGCATTGTCACGAAGCAAAACGCCTGGGCTGGAGCCATTCTGGCTCGCACAGTCAGCCCGAATGGCTTGGCTGCAAACGCCAACGCGCAACAGGGAAAATCATAGAGGCCAATAGCCACCAGTCATTAGCCTGTCATTTTACTGTCGTATTTTCGGGCTTCACCCAGGGTCGGGAATACCAGTCGTGATACGCCGTTTTCTCTCGTCAGCAGGCCTTCTGCGCCTTTTGATCCTGATGCTCTGCGCAGCCACCCTGACCTTTCTCTGGGGGTTGCACTTCAGCCAGAAGACCGCCGCACGCCAGGATGCGCTGACGGCCAAGGCAGCCGAGCACCAGAACCTCGCCAACATTGTCGCTGAAAGCCTGCGCCAACTGGTCGATCGTGCCCAGGCCGTAGGCCGTGTCACCCAGGACGACATGAAAATGATGCGCCAAGGCAGCCTGAGCCTGGCCCGGGTGCTGGCCGAAGACCCGGTATTCAAACGCATGAGCCTGTATGACAGGCACGGTCAATTGTTGTCGGCGAGCCATACCGATGAAGCTCCCCACCTGCCGGAAGAGTGGTTGCAGCAGCTGAAGCTGCACGTCGCGCATTACGGCTTCAAACCCTTCCTGCCACGCGTCGAACCGGGCTTCACCCCGCCCGCCATGCCGAGCTGGCGCCTGCCCTTCCTCTTGCCGCTGCCCAATGTACCAGGCCGAGAAATCGACAACATTCTGGTAGTGCAGCTCGACATTGGCTATCTCGCCGTGCTGTTCCAGCACATCGACCTGGGCGATACCGGGCTGATGCGCCTGCAGCAGGACGATGGCCAGGAACGCTTGCGTATCGATACCAGCGGTGTGGTCGTGGCCGGCGACGATTTCGAACCCGGCCTGCCAGCACCGGGCAGCGAGACGGGCCGGCTGGTGCAATTTGCCGCAGGCCACTCGTATCAGAGCCTTTACCGCCGTATCGACGAGCGCGGTTTCAGCATCATCGTCAGCCAGCGCATCGACGAAATCCTCGCGGCCTCTGCCCTGGCGTATTCGCGCCAGTTCTGGCTGAACCTGAGCATGACCCTGATGATCCTTGCCAGCCTGGCCTGGACCTTGCGCCTGCTGCGCAAGCGCCAGGAAGCCTTCAGTGCCCTTGAGCACGCACAACAGGTCAACCAGCAACTGATCGGGCGCCTGGAAGACGAACACCGGCGTAGCAGCCATGCAGCCGCCACCGACCATCTCAGCGGGTTGCATAACCGCCGCCAGTTCGTCGAAATAGCAGGCCTTGCACTGACCCACCAACGTGGCAAGCGCCGGCTGATGGCGATCCTGTTCATCGACATGGACCGTTTCAAGTCGATCAACGATTCGCTCGGCCACAAGATCGGCGACTTGCTGCTGCAGGCCGTGGCCGGGCGCATCCAGCGCCTGCTTGAGCCTGGTGATGAGGCCTCGCGCTTCGGGGGAGACGAATTCGTGGTGCTGCTGGCCGGTGAGCGCAGCGAGGAGCAGATCAATGTTTGGGTACGCGAACTGGTGCTGAAACTGTCGGCTACCTACGCCCTCGATGGCCAGGAAGTCAATACCAGCCCCAGCGTGGGCGTCAGCATCTGCCCGCGCGACGGTCAGGACATCGACAGCCTGATCCGCTGTGCCGATGCGGCCATGTATTCGGCCAAGCAGGCCGGGCGCGCCCAGTACCGCTTCTTCGACCCATCGTTGAACCTCTCCGACATCCAGGCCTTTGCCCTGGAACAGGCTTTTGGCTGCGCCTTGACCGAGCGCCAGTTCGTGCTGCACTACCAGCCGCAGATTCGCCTGGATACCCAGCGCGTGCTGGGGTACGAAGCCTTGGTACGCTGGGAGCACCCGGAATTCGGCCTGCTCTACCCGGACCGTTTCATAGACCTGGCCGAGCGCAGTGGCTTCATCATCGAACTGGGCTGGGAAGTATTGCGCCTGGCCTGCGAAGAACTGGCGCGCTGGGATGCTCACGGTCGCGATAACCGCCTTGCGGTGAATGTGTCGGCATTGCAGTTGCGCCAAGCCGATTTCAGTACCCGCCTGCTGGCCAAGCTGCAGCTCTACGGCATCGCCCCGCAACAATTGGAGCTGGAGATAACCGAGACCACCATTCTCGACCCTGAAGGAACGGCTGTCGGTCACCTGCACCGTTTGCGCGCAGCAGGTCTGGGCATCAGCCTTGACGATTTTGGCCGCGGCTACGCCGGCTTCGCTCACCTGCAATCACTGCCACTGAGCAAGCTCAAGATAGACCGCTCGCTGATCGCACCGTTGTCCAACAGCTACGACGACAGCCCGTTCGTCTCATCAACCATCATTCTGGCCAAGCGCTTGGGCCTGGAGGTTGTCGCAGAAGGCGTAGAAACCCGCGAACAGGTGGTGTGCCTGAAACTCGCCGGCTGCGATATCGCCCAGGGCTACCACTTCAGCCGACCGTTGTCGCCGGCCCAACTGCGCGACTACCCACCCTTCAACAACAGGGAGGAAAAGCCATGCGTGCTCTGACGGCCCTCGCCGGCCTGTTGTTTGCCCAGTTGCTGGCAACCAGCGTGCTGGCCGACTGTACGCCCCACAGCTTGCGCCTGGCCGTCATTCCGATCAAAAGCAGCGAAGACATGATGCGCGAGCATCAAGTGTTGCTGCAACGACTGAGCCACGCAGCGGGGGTGCCGGTGGAACTGGTGATCGCCGCGTCCTACGAAAGCGTGGTCGATGCCATCGTTTCCGGCGGTGCCGACATCGCCCGCCTCGGCCCTGCGTCCTATTTGCTTGCCCAACGCCGCGACCCACGTATAGAACCCTTTGCCACCTTCACCTTGAGTGGCGGGCCTTACACCGCTGCAGGCAGCCATTACCAGGCACTGCTGCTGACCCGCGCCGGCAGCCTTGAGGGGGTCGAGCCTTTGCGGGGCAAGCGCGTGGCCCTCAGCGACCCGGCCAGCACCTCAGGCAGCCTGGTGCCCAGCGTCGAATTTGCAGGCCAGGTGGGGGCGCCATTGCAACAGTTCTTTGGCTCGCTGGTGTATGCCGGTACTCATGACAAAGCGCTGGACGCGTTGCTGCAGGGCCGTGTCGATGCCGCGTTCGTTGCAAGCGAGCGGGCCGACGCCTACCTGGCCCGGCATGGGTTGGCACCAGACAGGCTCACGGTGCAGTGGCGGTCGCAGCCGATCTACTACGACCCATACGTGTTCAGTGCCCGCCTGTGCCCGGCCCTGAAAAGCCGAATCCGCAAGGCGATGCTGGATGACCCCGAAGCCCTGGCGGCCTTCGTTACCGCCCAGGGTGCCAGTGGGCTGGTGCCGGTGAGCCAGGCCCAGTACGCGCCGCTGCGCCAGATGATGGATGCCGCGATACCGCGCTGAGTCAGAGGACAGATCAGTCATTAGGGTTTATTGTGTCGGCAACACACGCTGACACCCCCTCACATGACCGACATCGAGCGCTACGTCCGCGCCGCCACCCGTGACAACACCCGGCGCAGTTACCAGGCTGCCATCGAGCATTTCGAAGCCCACTGGGGCGGTTTTCTCCCCGCCACTGCCGACAGCATTGCCCGCTACCTGGCCGATCACGCCGGGCAGCATGCGGTCAGCACCCTGCGCCAGCGCCTTGCGGCCCTCAGCCAATGGCACATCAGCCAAGGTTTTCCCGACCCGACCAAGGCACCGCTGGTACGCCAGGTACTGCGCGGTATCCGCACCTTGCACCCGACGCCGCCGAAACAGGCCGCACCGCTGCTGTTGCAGCACCTGCAGACGGCTGTCGAGCGTTTTGAAGAAGAGGCCAGGCTGGCCCGCGAGCAGCATGACCTGCCAGCACTGCGCCGCGCCCGGCGTGACACTGCACTGTTGCTGCTGGGCTTCTGGCGTGGGTTTCGCGGTGACGAACTGGCGCGCCTGCGCGTGGAACACATCCAGGCCGAAGCCGGCGTGGGTATCAGCCTGTTCCTGCCACGCAGCAAAGGTGACCGTGAAGCGCTTGGCGTACAGCACCGCACCCCGGCACTCAAGGCGCTGTGCCCGGTCGCAGCCTACCTGCAGTGGCTCGAAGTGGCGGGCATTGCCCACGGCCCGGTGTTTCGCAAGCTCGACCGCTGGGGCAACCTGAGCGACACAGCGCTCAACAGCAACAGCCTGGTCGGCCTGTTGCGGCGCATGCTCGAACGGGCCGGCGTGCCGGCGGCGCTGTACACCGGCCACTCCCTGCGCCGCGGTTTTGCCACCTGGGCCACGGCCAACGGCTGGGAGTTGAAGTCGCTGATGAGTTACGTGGGCTGGAAGGATGCCAAATCGGCGTTGCGCTATATCGACTCGGCTCAGCGTTTTGGCGAACTGGCCGTATTACCGGCCAGCCAGGGGCAAGTGCTCATTCCTTGAACGCATAGCGGGGAATGCCGCCCACTTCCGGGCGAATCGCATACAGGTCGCCAGCGTCCGGGTAGTGGCGCAGTTCAGTCGGCGACATGCCGACCCGTGCGGTGGTGATGTACAGCGTACTCATGCCATCGCCACCGAAACAGCAACTGGTCGGGCGCGGCACCGGCATAACTACCTGTTCGGTCAAATGGCCGTCGCGGTCATAGCGCAGCAGGCAGCTGCCATTGAACTGACACACCCATAACCCGCCTTCACGATCCAGCGCGATACCGTCAGGGCGCCCCAGTTCGGCAGGCGTCTCGGCGAACAGGCTGACCTGCTCCAGGCGCCCTTCGGGCAGATACTCGGCGCGGTAGATCGAGCGTGCAGCGGAGTCGACGAAGAACACGGTCTGGCCATCGGCCGACCAGGCAATGCCATTGGGCAGCGCCATGCCGTCATGGATCACCACATCGTGCAGTTCGCCGTCGAAGCGCAGCAGCGCACCGGTCTTGCCACTTGGCCCCTCATCCATCAGCCCGGTGACGAAGCGCCCCTGCGGGTCGCAGGTACCGTCGTTGAAGCGGTAACTCGGGCGGTGATGCACCGGCGCCGAGTACTGGCGCACCTTGCAAGACGACATATCCAGAATGGCAACGCTGGCATCTTCGGTGAAGATCAGGTTGCCCTGGTCGGTCAGTGCCAAGGCACCGATACGTGCAGCGGATTCATAGAGGTTCTCGACCTCGCCATCCGGTAGCAGCCGGTGAATCCGCCCGCCGGTGATATCGACGAAATACAACGCGCCCGTGCGCGCGTCCCACACAGGGCTTTCACCCAGGTCGGCACGGGTGTTGGCGACCTTGGTCGGCACGTAGTGACATTCCTTGATGAGGCTCCAGCGTTCGGCCACTTCGCCCAGGCTGGAAGCCTCTACCCGCGCCAGGTCACGCGGGTAGCTCACCCCGCTGTTCTCGCTGAAACGCGTGGCGGTGAACTGGCCATTGCTGGCACGCAGGATGTACCCGGTATCCCGGCAAAGCGGGCTGGCCAGGTACAGAACGCCCGGTGTCACCCATTGCGGCTTGAGCTCTTCCGGCGGCTGGGTCACGCCCCACATCCGGGTTTTGGCCACCGGCGAGACCGCATTGACCAGGATGCCGTGTTCCAGCCCTTCCATGCTCAAGGCGTTCATGATGCCCACCTGGGCCATCTTGCCCGCCGAGTAGGCGACCAGGCCTGGCTGGGCATAGCGTTGATACATGGCGCGGTCCGAGGTGGTGAGGACTATGCGTGGTGCCTCGGCTTGCTTGAGGTGCTTCCAGGCATGCTTGGCGAGCCACACCGGGGCGTGCACGCTGATGCCCAGTGCGCGATCGAGAAACGCCTGTTCCTGTGTCTCGATGCCTTGGTAATCGACCCAACCGGCGTTGTGGATGAGAATATCCAGCGCGCCGAAATGCGCGATGGCCAGCTCCACCAGTTCGCGGCATTCTTCTTCGTTTTCCAGGTGGCCGACATGAGCGACCACATCGAGACCCTGGCCCCGCAGGGTTTCGAGTGCGACGCTGACCGCCGCCGGGTTCTGACCTTCGCCCGAGCGGTCAGTGCCCAGGTCGCTGATGACTACCCGCGCTCCCCGCGCGGCCAGCGCCATGGCGTAATCCAGGCCCAAGCCCTGGGCGGCACCGGTGACGATGGCGACTTTATCTTTGAATGGGTCTGTGCTTGGCATTGTAGAGCCCTTCCGATTCTCCTTTTTTACGATAACAATAAAAAAATCAATGACTTAATATTAAAAGCATGCAACTTTGATATCTGCTGGATATCACCTGAGACCCGCCACCTTCCGATGCACCCCGACCGGCAATGTCAAGCCCGGATGAGCCGTTTACAGCAGAGGCTTTGTCGCCGCGATGCCACGCACTATCATGGCCGCCTTGCAGGGTCGGCCGCCGGAGAACGCTTTCCCGGCCCCCGTTCGACTCGATGAAGGAACGTAGAATGATCGAGACACGTTTGCTCAGGCAGTTCATTGCCGTGGCCGAGGAGCTGCACTTTCACAAGGCAGCCATCCGCCTGCACATGGCACAGCCGCCCCTGAGCCAGGCGATCAACCGACTCGAAGAGAAGCTGGGCTTCAGCCTGTTCCTGCGCAACAAGCGCGGGGTCAAGCTCACTGCCGCAGGCATGGCCTTCCTGGAAACCGCCTACCGTACCCTCAAGGAGCTGGAACAAGGCATCGAATACGCCCGCAATGTGTCCGAGGGCATCTGCGGCAAGCTGACCATCACCGCCATTTCCATCGCTTACTACGAGTCGCTGCTCAATACCCTGAAGAAATTCCGCGAAATCTACCCGAACGTGCGGCTGACCATCCGCGAAATGCCTTCGGCCTCCCAGGCCAAGGCATTGATGGCCGGTGAAGCGGACATCGGTTTCATGCGCAAGCTGCCGATGCCCCCAGACACCATCGAATCGAGATTGCTGCTCAACGAGCAGATCGTCATGGCGCTGCCCGCCAGCCACGCCAAGGTGCATCAACCTGTGGTCGACCTGCGGGATTTTGCCGAAGAGGACTTCGTCTTCACCCCGCAAGCGCTTGGCAGCGGTTACCACAGCCAGTTGATTGCGCTGTGCGAATCGGCAGGCTTCTACCCCAAGGTGGTGCAGGAAGCGGCGCAGATCCATACCCTGATCGGGCTGGTGGCCTGCGGTTTCGGCGTTGCCCTGGTGCCTGAATCGATTGCCTACTCGACGCTGCGCGAGCGCGTGCAGTTTCGCCCTCTGCGGCCGATCAAGGACCAGCCCACGCCGACCATGGGGCTGTACATGAACTGGAACATACAGAACGCCTCCCCAGCCCTGGGCAGTTTCATATCCATGCTCGACCTGGGGGCGCCACGGCGGTTTGTCGATACCATCCAGCAACCGTTGATTCTGGATGGCAGCGACAAGCACGAACTACACCGCTAGGCGGTATTCGCGCAGCCAGGCATCCAGTGCCAGAGCGGTCTCCAGGTTGTTACGGCGCAGCTGTGAATTGAAATACCCTTCAGGCTGGCGCAGCTCAGCGCCCAGCCGCACACGGTCGATCACCTGGAACACCGGGCTGCCCGCCTGCTCCACCAGGTGCCGGGCCCGCTCACGCAGGAACCGTTCATAGGCAAGGTTCGCCGAAGTCGGATAAGGGCTCTTGCGTCGCTGCAGTACGGGCGCTGGCAGGATATCGGCGCAGGCCTGCTTGAGCAGCCACTTCTCCACACCGTCCTTGCCCTTGATCGACCACGGCACGTTGTACACGTACTCGACCAGCTCATGGTCGGTGAACGGCACGCGTACTTCCAGGCTGGCAGCCATGCTCAGGCGGTCCTTGCGGTCGAGCAGAATCGGCAGCCAGCGCTGCAGGTGCATGTGGCAGATCTCACGCATGCGCCGCTCTTGCGGGTTGTCGCCCGGCAAATGCTCGACGCTGTCAAGCGCCTGGTGATAGCAACCGTCCTGGTAACTGGCAAAGTCGCACAGCCTGTTAAAGTCCGGGTTGATCAGCTCGGGCTGCAGCAACTGCATGCGCGAAAGCCACGGGAAACGCTGCGCCGCCAGCGCCTGCGGGTCGCGGAACCAGGCGTAGCCGCCAAACACTTCATCGGCTGCCTCGCCGGAAATGGCCACTGTTGAATGGCGGCCGATGGCCTTGAACAGCAAGTACAACGAGGTGTCCACATCGCCGAAGGTGGCCGCCGAATCGTTGGCCCGGTACACCGCGCTGCGCGCAGGGTCGGCCACCAGTTCGCCGTTGTCGATGAGGATGGTCTGGTGTTGGCTGCCAATGTGTTCGGCAGCTGCCAGCGCGTAGGGCTGATCGCGTTCCGGGCGGAAGGTGTCGCTCTGGAACTGCTCGGCCTGGCCGACGAAATCCACCGAGAACGAATTGACCCTGCCCCCCTGTTCTGCCGTCAGGCGCTGTTGCGCCATAGCCGTGAGGATGGTCGAGTCCAGCCCGCCGGAGAGCAGCGAACAGACCGGTACGTCGGCGTGCAACTGCTCGCCCAGCGCTTTGCCGAGCAGCGCTCGGGTGCGTGCCACGGTATCGGGCAGGTCATCCTGGTGCTCGCGCCGCTGCAGCTGCCAGTAGCGGCTGAGTTTGGGACGCCCGTTGGGGCGCCAGGACAAGCGATGCCCCGGCGGCAGTTCGCTGACCCCGCGCAAGGCCGTGCGCGCCGTACCGCGCGACAGGCTCAGGGCATCCACCAGCCCCACTACATCCAGCGCACTGGCAAACTCCGGGTGCGCCAGGATTGCCTTGATTTCCGAACCGAACAGCAGCCCCTGCTGGTGGTGGGCGTAGTACAGCGGCTTGACCCCCAGCCGGTCACGCACCAGCAGGAAGTGGCCGTCGCGCCCGTCGAACACGGCGAAGGCGAACATGCCGCTCAAGTGCTCACAGCACTGTTCGCCCCATTGCAGGTAAGCGTGCAGCACCACTTCGGTGTCGCTGCGGGTATGGAACTGGTGGCCCGCCTTGCGCAGGCGCTCACGCAGTGCGTCGTGGTTGTAGACCTCGCCGGTATAGATCAGCGCGACTTCCTCGCCGCTGGCGCAGCGGTAAGTCATCGGCTGAACGCCACCACTGAGGTCGATGATCGCCAGCCGCCGGTGGCCCAGCAAGGCATTGCAATGCTGCCAGCTGCCACTGGCATCCGGCCCGCGCAGTGCCAGCGTATCGGTCATGGCGCGGATAACCTCGCCAGCTTGGGTCAGGTTGCGGGTGTAGTCCACCCAGCCTGTGATTCCGCACATGCTGTGCTCCTTACACCTGAAGACGACGGGTTGGAAGTAGACCGGTCAGGGCTTGCAGGCGCTTGGCGATATCCAGCAACTGCCGCTCGCTGTCACGCCGGCCCATGATCTGCACGGCAAGCGGCGCCTTGCCGTCGGCGCTCAGGCAAAT
The DNA here is from genome assembly GCF_047456185.1 of Pseudomonas sp. BNK-30. Lineage (NCBI taxonomy): Bacteria > Pseudomonadati > Pseudomonadota > Gammaproteobacteria > Pseudomonadales > Pseudomonadaceae > Pseudomonas > Pseudomonas sp. BNK-30. The sequence continues at coordinate 1,935,210 of NZ_CP179904.1, read as the reverse complement.
CGGCACGGTAATGGCCGGCAGGCCGCTGAAACTGGCCAGCGGGGTAAAGCTGATCTTCTGCTCATAGCCTTCGTCTGCCGGGGACGGGATGGTCGAGTCCCCTGGCTGCGGGTTGCGCCGGTCGAATGGCCGGTTGGGGTCCATGGGGAACACCACGAAATCCACTTGGGCGTTGTCGAACCAGGCGTCGATACCCGAACGGATGTTGTCCATACGCTGGTGGATGCGCCGGTAGTCAGCGTCGCTGACGCCCTCACCCACTTTAAGGGCGCTGAGTGTCGACCAGTGCAGCTCGCAGTCAAAGCGCCGTGCCCAGGCAGCCGAGGCCAGCCACGCATCCCGTGCGCACAGTTGCCAGGCGTCGCCACGGCAGGCCCACAGGTCCGGCATGGCGACTTCGGCGGGCGCCATGTCCAGGTCTGCCAGTGCGCTGCGTGCCTGGCCCAGCATGTCGAGCATGGCCGCACTGGTCAGCGCCGGGTCCAGCGCGTGCTCCAGCATGGCGACCCGATAGCGCTCTTTGAGTGGCTGTTGCTGGCCGAGCAGTGGCTCCAGGCCCAGCAACGGGAACAGCAGGTCGAGGTCATCGGCGCTGCGGGCGACCCAGCCCAGTGCGTCCATGCGCGGTGACAGCGGAAACACCCCGGCCAGGCTCTCGGCCTTCTGGGTCATGCGCAGGCCGACCATGCCGCAGTGCGAGGCCGGCCAGCGCACCGAGCCGAGTACATCGGTGCCCAACGAGATATCGCAGAGCCCTGCCGCCACCGACACCGCCGAACCGGTACTGGAACCAGACGGATCGATGCTCGGGAAGCGCGGGTTACGGCACCCGGCGCCAAAGGCAATGTTCAGCTCGGTAGTGGCGACCTTGCAGGTCAGGGCGATGCGCGGGTCGAGGAAGGTCAGCGCCTCGGCGCTGCGCTGGGGGTAGTGGCGGTAGCTGCGCAAGCCCAGGCGGGTCGGCAAGCCTTGCACGTCGACAGTGTCCTTCACCCCCAGGCGGTACCACGGTGCCTCGACCTCACGGGTGCTGGTCAGGCAGCGGTAGTGGCTGTCGGCATGCACGGACCATTGTGCGTACTGCGCTGCCCAGTCTGCGGCCATGGCGGGGTTGCGCTGCAGTATTTCATGGCGTTTGCGCAGGCTCAGACCGAGGTATTCGGGCTGCTCGCGGCCGTGGGTGGCGTCGGCGCCGCAGTTGCTGAGGTAGTGGGCGATGGCATCTTGGGTGTCAACGTGGTTCATGGGGTGTATTCCTTGACAGAAGTGGAAGCCGCCCACGGCAGAGGCTTGCCGGTGGCGGACAAAGGCAGGTCGGTGACACGGCGTACCGCAACCGGCCATGGATGGCCTGGCGGTAGTTGGCGAAATGCCTCCAACACCGCGTGCTCGGTGAGGGTGTCGCAGCTGTACAGCACCTCGAACGCTTCGCCGCGCAGCGCATCGGCCACGGCAACGCAGGCCAGCTTGGGGCAATCCAGGCGTTGAGCTAGATCACTTGCCAAACGGGCCAGGTCGACGCGCAGCCCATTGACCTTGATCAGGCTGCTGGCCCGCCCCAGCCACTGGAAGCGCTGTTCGTCCAACACCAATACCTGGTCATCGCAGCAATGCGTGGCTGCTGCGTGTGCCTGGCACGGCTGGCGGGCGATGCGCGGGCTGGCCACGTGCAGCGCACAGGGCTGGCCCGGGGGGCTGAGCAGGGTCACATCGCTCAGCAGGGTCCAGGGCTGCTCTGCATCCCTGTGAGCGTCCAGCTCGCGGTAAGCCATGGCCCCGGTTTCGGTGGAACCGAGCAGTTCGACGAAACGCACCTGTGGCCCGGCATGGCGCTGCACCGTGGCCAGAGCCCCCGGCGGCAGCAACGAGGCGCTGTGCACCACCAGTACCGCACGCCGGGCGCTCAGCCGGGCCAGCAGCGCCGGCAGCACGCGCCAGGTACTGGCAATGGCGAGAATCACGCACGGACCGTCCCCGTCGAGCGTTGGCATGCGTTGCTGCTCCAGCGAGCAGGCGTGCAACTGGGCGTTCAAAACCCGCGACCCGACCTCGCCAAGGATCATGCCGTAGCTGTGGCTGACCGGCGCGAACGAGAAAATCTCCCGAGCATCGGGCGCCCAACGGCCGAGAATCAGGGCCGCCTCGTGCTCCATCTGCACCTGGCTACGCAGCCATTGCCGGGGCGCACCGGTTGAGCCGGAGGTGGTAAACAGATGCTCGGCGTTCACTCGGTGGCCTGCAGGGTCAGTTGATCTTCCAGTTTTTGCCCGACGAATTGCTCCATCTTTTCCAGGGTTTCGAACCAGAAGCGCACATCATCGCTGAGGTAGTCCACTTCGATGTCGAAGCAGCCCTCGATGGCGGTGATCACTTCCACAGCCATGAGGCTGTCGAAGCGTTCGCCGAGAAAGTCACGAAAACTGTCGCGTTTATCGATGGCGTCGACGTGCTCGCCAAGCAGCTGGCCGAGGGTGTGGCGGATACGCTGTTCAATGCTGAGGTCGTTCACGAGCCGGTCTTTCCTTGTTGATGGGCAGCGTTGGTCAATTCCGCTCCGGCACTGAAGAACACGTGCTCGGGCAGGATCGGGTCGAAGTGCAGGTAGATGAAGGCATTCGGGTAATGCGTGCGCAGGCAGCCGTGCAGGCCTTCAGCCAGCGCCTGGTGAGCCTGCCGGTCGCGGGCCTGTGACAGGGTGATGCGCACATGGAACTGCGCCGGTGCACCGTCGCGGTCGGCAACGGGCATCGGCATGCCGGCGCTGAACACACTGGCCTCAGGTAACGGGTTAAAGAACACCATGCAATGGGCGGTGTCGGCGCCCAGTTGCTTGAGCTGGCGGGTAAAGGCCAGCGCCAGGCGCTTGCGCTCCAGCGCTTGCAGCGGTGCACAACAAACAGTGAGGGTGGGCATGGCGGCTCCTTACGACAACTGCAAGCTGGGCAGCTGCTTACGCTGGCCTTGGGCAAAGGCGTCGAGCAGGCGGCCCAGGCAGGTGGACAACGCATCAACCCCTTGCAAGAACAAGGGTGACCAGGCATGGCCGGCAGCGCCGCGCACCTTGTCGAGGAAAAAGCGCAGGTGGGCAAGGTCCACAGGCAGGCCCAGGTCGGCAGCCAGTGCCACGGCCTGGTAGGTGCTGAGCAGGTCGGGAATGCGCTGCCCCTGGTTGGCGAAGCCGCCCTGGCGCACTTTGTGCGCGGCCAGTAACCGGGCGGCAGCCTCAGTGACGTCGTTGCCGATATGGGCCAGGCAGCCCAGGGCCTGCAACCCCGCGCGCAGTGACACTTCGCCACGGGGGAACGTTGCGTAGCCATGAGCTTGCTGGCAGCTGGCGACGTAGCGTTCGATGGCCGCCAAGTCCACGCCGAAGTCATCGCCCAATTGCCGCAAGATCGACACGGCTGATGCGGTGGACACCATGTCAGAGCCGCGCCCCTCCCAGAAACCGAAGCCGCCGTCAGGGTTCTGCAGCGAGGCCAGCCATCGGCCGATCGCCTGGCGGGGCCCTGGCTGGCCAGCGAAGGCACCTGCTGCAAGGCCCCAATTGGTGCAACGCACCTCGGCACCACGGCCTGGCATGTACATGATCCCAGGCTCGTTGGGCATCTGGCAGCCTTCGATCCAGCGCAGGGCCGCATCGCGCGGCTGCTGCGCCAGGCTATCGCCCAGCACGGCAGCCGCAGTGGTCAGCACGTCGGCGGCGGTATCGGCCCGGCGATACGAATAGCCGCCCTGGGGCATCGACAACGTGGCGATGAACGCTGCCACGCCATCGGCCAGGTGCGCCACCGGCTCTCCCAGTGCTTTTAGCGAACCCAGTGCGCAGAACGCCGCCCAGACATCCTCACCGTCATAACCCGCCCAGCGCACGAAGGCACCGGTCGGGCCGCGCAAGGCATCGATCCATTCAGCGCAGCGCTGACGGCTCAGCGGTTGCGCCTGCAATGCCGCAAGGCTTGCGGTGGCGCGATAGGTCGCCCACAGGCACGGCACAGCCGCCGCTTCGCTGAAGCGGAAGCCACCGCAATCCATCTGCTGTGCCTGCAGCCAGCCGATCAGGCGTGGCAGGTTCCATTGCGGCGCCGGCAAGCCCTGGCGAGCCAGCGCTCGCGCAGCCATCACGCCGTAGAAGCAGGCACGGGTGTCGGCCAGGTTGCGTCGGGCGAAATCCGCCGACCAGCTCAGGCCACCATTGGCACACTGCAACCCCTCGAGCCAGGCATACAGGGGCTCGGTGTCCCGCACCTGGCCATGGCACACTTCGATCAAGGTGCGCAGCGCATAGTGGCTGGCCCACACGTCCGCCGTCTGGCCCGGGCACATGGCATAGGCGTCGCCATCGAACAGCGTAGCGATCCAGGCCGCTGTTTCGTCGCACTGTTCAACGCCAACGCCCAGGTCGTGCAGGGTTTCGGTGCAATAAAACGTGGCCCAGGCATCGGAGGGCATCCCCTTGCTCCAGGCAAAGCCGCCATCGCGGTTGCGCCGAGACAGGATGTAGGCCTGTAATACCGGTACATCAACCTGCTCAAGGCGCCCAACCCAGGCCAGGCTGCGTATGGCCGCATAGGTGCACCACAAGTCCGGTTGGCCGTTGCCCAGGCCCTGCCCCAGAGGGAATCGTGGCGGCGTCATTGCTGGCCACCGACAAAGCGCAGGTTGGTCTTCTTCCAGCTCTTTTGCGACCCGCCACTCTTGTTCAGCGCCGACAGGTTGTTGACGAACAGTACGCGGCTCCAGCGCAGCCCCATGTGCTGCTCGCAGCGCTCCAGCAAATGCGCTTGCAGGCGCGCTTCCTGGCTGCTGTCCCAGACGACGTCACGCTCGAGGATAAGCGCGGCGCTGTCAGCCTGGCGGTCCACTTCGATGACATAACCTGTTGCATCGCAACTGCCGTACACCACCTCCTCGACCGCGCGGATCTCAAGGCCTACGCCAGCCACGCGGACGCTATCGCTGTCACGCCCATTGATCAGCAAGGCCGGGCTGAGCTGGCCTGGCTGCCAAGGCGAGGTGATGGTCACGCTGTCACCGGTGTCCAGACGCAACAGCGGGCGTGCATACAGGTTGAGCGGCGTAACGACGAGGCGGCCCGTGAGCCCCTCGGCCGGGGTGACCAGCTTGCCGTCGGGCAACAGCAGTTCGAAATAGTTGGTGGCAGTGGCCAGGCGCATCTGCAGGTCCTGGCCCACTGCGGCCAACGTGCCGGTTTCGGTACTGCCGTAGCTGGCATCGAAAACATCGCATTGCCACCAGCGCGCCAGGCGTTCGCGCAACGGCTGGGTATTGACCTCGCCAAGCAGCATGATCGAGCGCACCGACTTGGCGAAGGCGTGCAGCAATTCGCGCTGTTTCAGGTAGCGGGTCAGTTGCACCAGCACACCCGGGGCAATGAACAGGACCGTAGGCCGATACGTGTCGAAGGTGTTGCACACCCGCTCCCAGTCGGTAATACCGGTGGTGAAGGGATAGAGGCGCACGTGGGAAACGTCCAGGTACTCGCAGACATTGGCGATCAGGTCACCTACCGGCACGATGTCCGATGGCATCAGGTTGGCCACCCGCGAACCCGGGCGCAGCACTGCCCGCCAATGGCTGGCGACACTGACGGCATTCCAGATGATGTCTTCTTTCAAACGCGGGGTCGGGGTCGGCTCGCCAGTCGTGCCGGTGGTGGCGTAATACTTGGCCGCCTCGCCCAGTTCCACCGTGCAGAACTCGAGCGGCTGGCCTTTGAGCAATGCCTTGGCGGTTACAGGCAACTGCTGGAAGGCCGGGAAACTGTAAGGACCTATGTTTGCGTAATGGGCGCTGTGTTGTGCTCGCGTCCAAATTGCTTGCAACTTGCGTTCATAAAATGCGGCGTCGGGGACATGCCCCGCCTGCAGCTGAAGCTCGCGTTCCGCGGCCTTCAGCACGCCGTAATCCTGGTCGCTGTGAACTAACATCGACTCGCCCTCTCGAATAAACAGCGCAGAGAATTGGCGAGCGTCCGGCTCAAGTAAAATACTTATTTGAAACCGCCGGTGATAGTCACGAGGTATTATTCAGCAACTTCAGCGGGTAAAACCTGATCTGTAAGTGCGATTTTTCCGAGCGCTATTCATTCCTCGCGCCGTGGATCCGGTGGGATATCAGACAAAGATGTTTTGGGTATTTCCGGGGCATGCCACGGGCTTTTTTCAGCAACCTTGAGACCGAGCGCCGCACACGCGGCGCATCGCCATGGGTTTGCCGCAGACGCTTCAGCGCCCGTGGGCGCAACGCCATACCCGCGCAACATCACTGGCCCGGGCCCGCAACAAGTGCGCGGCATCGGCGCAGGCCTGCTCCAGGGTCATCGGCCCGCTGGCCAGGGCGAATGCCGCATCGATACCGTGCGCATACAGCTGCTGATAGCCTTCACCCAAGGTGCCCGCCAGCACCACCACCGGGACCCCATGGCGCTTGGCGACACGCGCCACACCCATCGGCGTCTTGCCCCGCAGGGTCTGGGCATCGAAGCGGCCCTCACCGGTAATCACAAGGTCGGCACCTTTCACCAACGCATCGAGGCCGGCCAACTCCGCCACCACTTCCACGCCCGGGCGGAACTGCGCCCCCATGAAGGCTTTGGCCGCGAACCCCATGCCGCCGGCCGCACCACACCCTGGCTGTTCCCGAACATCTTGGCCCAGCACCTGCGCACAATGGTCGGCAAAGTGGCCCAGCGCTTTGTCCAGGGCCTGGACCTGCTCGGGGCTGGCACCCTTTTGTGGCCCGAAGATCGCCGAAGCACCATTGGGCCCACACAGGGGATTGTCGACGTCGGCCGCCACTTCGACCTGAACCTGCGCCAGGCGCGGGTCAAGGCCGCTGGCATCGATACGTGCCAGCCCGGCCAGGGCCAGGCCGCCCTCTTCCAGTGGCTGGCCATCGGCGGCCAGCAAACGCAGCCCAAGGGCACGCAGCATGCCGCTGCCGCCATCGTTGGTAGCACTGCCGCCGATTGCCAGGACGATGCGCTGTGCCCCTGCGCTGAGCGCGGCGTCGATCAGTTCGCCGGTGCCCCAGGTGCTGCTGCGGCAGGCATCACGCTGCGCACTTGGCACCAGTTGGATACCACTGGCCTGGGCCATCTCGATGATCGCTGTGCGGCTGTCGGCCAGCCAGCCCCAACCGGCCCGCACCCGCTGGCCCAGCGGCCCGCGAACGGTCTGCCGGCGCAGTTCGCCGTGGCTGGCAGCGACAATCGCCTGCATGGTGCCTTCGCCACCATCGGCCATGGGGCACTCGAGCAGCTCAGCGGTCGGCAGCGCCTCGGCCAGACCGGCGGCGATGGCACGGGCGACACCGGCAGCATCAAGGCTGTCCTTGAACGAATCGGGGGCAATGACGATTTTCATGGGGATTCTCCTGTCCAGATGGCCGCATGCTGACAGTTGGCCGGCGTCGGGGCCTCGGTCGGATGCACAAACCGGCCGACAGGTTGTTTGGGCAAATGCCTTTTTGCCCAGGTCAATCCGCTGGCAACAGCTGCAACCCCAGATACAGGCTCAACATGCCCTCCAGGCGCAACGGGTCGACCTCGCCCAGCTCGGCAATGCGCTCCAGGCGGTAGCGCAGGCTGTTGCGGTGAATCCCCAGGGTATCGGCGCAGGCCTGGCTCTGGCCATCATGCGCGCACCAGGCACGCAGGGTGGCGAGCAACTGCCCGCTGGCATCCTTGGCACGCACGCGGTGCAGCGGCTCAAGCAGCTCATCCAGCGCATCTTCATTGCGGTGGCGCCACAACAACGCCGGCAGACGGTAACGCGCAAGGCTCAACAGCTGCTCGCCTGGCAACACTTCGCGGCCATAGGCGAGCAGGTCACGAACCCGCCGGTAACCGCGGCGCAACTGCTCAAGGCTCTGCGCCGGGCTACCCAGCGCCATGCGCTGGATCTGCCAGCCGCTGCGCTGCACGCGCTCGAGCAGGCGCACCTCATCCAGCGCCACCCCGGCCGGGCGGCACCACAGCAAGGAATCGCGTGCCGGGCTCACGCACCAACTGTCCGGGTAACGGCTCATCAACCAGGCAGCCAAGGCCTCGGCCGCCGGGCCGGCACGCAGTTCGAACAAACACGGCACCCGTGGCAACTGCGGCTTCAGGCCCAATTGCTGCGCTTCGTCCAGCAGCCGCGGCGAGTCGCCCGTACCACCGAGCAGCAACGCCAGCAGGTCATCACAACGCTGGCGCCGCCATTGCTGTTCAACCTGCAAATGGCGCTGGGCCAGCAGCATTTCGGCGGTCATGCGCACCAGTTCGCCGTAGGTGCGCAGTTGCTGTGGGTCACCCGTCAGCCCCAGCACGCCGATCAGCCGCCCATCGAGCATCAGCGGCAGGTTGACCCCCGGCTGCACGCCTTTGAGGCACTTGGCGGCGTCTGCATCCAGCTCGACGATCCGGCCATTGGCCAATACCAGCTGCGCACCTTCGTGGCGGGTGTTGATGCGCCCTGGCTCACCACTGCCCAGGATCAGCCCCTGGCTGTCCATGACATTGACATTGCACGGCAGAATGGCCATTGCCCGATCGACAATATCCTGCGCCAGGTCATGGTCCAGTTCGAACATTCGGTGGTCCTTGAGGGTATTGGGTTTTGGTCGCGAGCAGGCGCGGCACAGGCGACCTTGGCGCAAGAAGCCCGATCATGGCACACGGCTCTATCGCTGACCAAGGCCGAACACGCCCCTCATGAAGCATGGCGCTCCTTCCGGCCGTCAGATCACTGCATCACCCTGTCATCCCAGGCGTCAAATGGTTCCAAGGCCCCCTTTGGAGAATATTCATGACTCAGCACGCCGTGGCTCGCCTCGAGCAACTCGACCCCAAGCGCCCCCTTCGCGTACAAGCCGGCAGCGAAGAAGTGATCCTGATTCGCAGCGCCGGGCAGGTACGCGCCTATCAGGCCAATTGCCCGCACGCCGGAGCGCCGCTGGAAGAGGGCGTGGTATGCAACGGCCTGCTGGTCTGCCCCTGGCACAAGGCCGCTTTCGCCGTTGACGAAGGCGTGGTCTGCGAGCCGCCGGCCCTGGCAGACCTGCGCCGTTACCGCGCATGGGTCAAGGATGGCGAAATCTGGGTCGATGACCAGCCTCTGCCGCATCCCGAGCCACCGCGTCACAGCGATGCGCGCTGCTTCGTCGTCATCGGCGCCGGTGCCGCAGGCTCGGCGGCGGTTGCCACGCTGCTGGCCCATGGGTTCGGCGGTCGCCTGGTGTGGCTCGACCAGGAGCGGCAACCGGCGTATGACCGTACTGCGCTGAGCAAATTCGTGATTGCCGGCGAAATGCCGCCTGATGAAGTGCCAGCGCTGCTTGACGCTGACCAGTTGCGCACAGGCCAACTGGAACGGCGCTCGGGCAAGGTGCGCCTGCTGGATGCCAAAAAGCGCCAGATCACCCTCGCCGACGGCCAGCGTATCGATTATGACGCTGCCTTATTGGCCACTGGCGGCAAGCCGCAACGCCCTGACCTGCCCGGTGCAAGCCTGGCGGGCATCGTGACGCTGCGCTCGCGCGAAGATGCGGCGCGCCTGCTCGATGCCGCCGAACCCGGTCAGCCCGTGGTGATCGTCGGTGACGGGTTCATCGGCCTGGAGGCCGCATCGGCATTGCACACGTACGGCGCACAGGTCCACGTGGTGACCCGCCACGAGGTTCCGTTACGCATGCAGTTGGGTGAACGCATTGGCCGCTCGATTCGCGCGCTGCATGAGCGCAAGGGCGTGGCGTTCCATGGCCCGACCGACATCGAGCGGTTCATCGGTGCGCAACACGTCGAAGCCGTGCTGCTGAGCAATGGCGAGAAAATCGACACGTCACTGGTCTTGCTCGGCACCGGCGTCACGCCGGCCACTGCCTTCGTGCAGGGCGTGCAATTGGCCGAGGACCACTCCATTGCAGTCGACGCCGAGCTGCAGGCCGCCGACCGGCTGTGGGCGGCCGGTGATATCGCGACCTTCCCCCTCACCGGCCGCCCGGTGCGCATCGAGCACTGGCGCCTGGCCCAGCAACACGGTGTCATAGCTGCCGCCAACATGCTGGGCGAGCAACGCCGGTATGAAGACGTGCCGTTCTTCTGGACTTATCAGCATGGGCGTACCTATGAAGTACTGGGGCATGCGCGCGGCTGGGACCGCATCGAGTTTGTCGGGGCGCCGGAGCAAGGCGATTTCATTGCCTTGCAATGTGCAGGTGAGCGGGTGGAGGCCGTGATCGCCAGAGGCTATTCGGATGCCATGGCGCAGTTGTCGCAGCGTATGAAGCGATCACTGAGCCTGGCTCAGGCGCTTGAGTTGATCGGCTGAACGCATTCGCCCCGCACCAGGCCGGCTGCCGATCATGCAAAAATCAGCTATGGTTTTCCCACCTCAAATAACAAGAATTTCGTGGAGCGCCCATGGCCGCGCACACCGCCTCACCCCAAGCCAGTGAGCTGGCCGCGTTCGTCGATTGCCATTTCGCCGAACGTGGCCTGATGCCCGAGCCTGTGATCGCCGAATCCTGGTACCGCAGCATCAACCAGCATCACCTGGACCCTGAACTGCGCCACGTCGACAATATCCTCAGCGCCGCCGAAATCCGCCAGCACCAGGCCCAGCATGAGGCCTACCTGGCCATCGCCAGCCAGGGTGTCAGCGGCCTGGCGCGGCGCGTAGTGGATGCAGGCTTCGCCGTGCTGCTCAGTGACGCCGAGGGTATTACCCTCGATTCCCGCTTGCCGGCCGACCCGCAACGCTATACCCGTTCCGGGCTGATCGTTGGCGCGCGCTGGGACGAGTCGGTGGCCGGCACCAACGGCATCGGTACCGCTCTGGCTAGCCGGCAGGCCCTGACCATCCACCGTCAGGAGCACTTCCTGGCAGCCAACGCCCGCCTGAGCTGCTCGGTGTCGCCGATCTTCGATGCCCACAATCAACTGCTCGGTTGCCTGAATGCCACCTGCCTGTACAACGACGGTCCCAAGCAAGCACAGCACCTGACCTTGCAGTTGGTGACCCTGTACGCACGGCTGATCGAGAACAGCCATTTCCGCGAGCGCTTTCGCGACCGCCTGACCCTGGCGCTGAAACCGCGTGACGAGTTCTCGGACCTGGCGGCCGAGCAGTTGCTTGCGCTGGATGAAGGTGGCCGGGTGATCGGTGCCAATCGGGCGGCCTTCCTTGCGCACAGCGGCAAGTTGCTGGGGGCGCCTGTCGAGCAACTGCTGCACGCCGATATCGACCAACTGCTCGACCTCACCCGTGGCGGCGCCCGCGGTACCCAGTTGCGCGCCCATGCTCAAGCGCTTTTGCTGGACGTCGGCCTGCGCGTCCCCGCCGGCTATCGCCCGCTGCCGGCTGTACCGCCGATGCCCGCACGGGCTCGCCACCCCGGCCTCGAACAATTGGCAGGCCAGGACGCGCAACTGCAACAAAGCGTGCGTCGGCTGCGCAAGGTGCTGGACAAGGACATCGCCATCCTCCTCGACGGCGAAACCGGTACCGGCAAGGAAGCTTTCGCCCGCGCCCTGCACCAGGCCAGCCAGCGCCATGCCAAGCCGTTCGTGGCGCTCAATTGCGCAGCGATACCCGAGTCATTGATCGAAAGCGAACTGTTCGGCTACCGCGCCGGCAGTTTCACGGGTGCCAGCCGCAAAGGCATGAAGGGCAAGCTGGAGCACGCCAATGGCGGCACACTGTTTCTCGATGAAATCGGTGATATGCCTGCACACCTGCAAACGCGCCTGCTACGGGTGCTGGCCGAACGTGAACTGGTGCCACTGGGTGCAGAAACGCCAGTGGCGCTTGATATCCAGGTGATATCGGCGACGCACCAGGACCTGCAGGCCATGATTGGCGAAAAGCGTTTTCGCGAAGACCTTTACTATCGCCTGTGCGGGATGCGCATGAGGTTACCGGCCCTGCGTGAGCGCAGCGACCGCCGCGAGCTGATCGATGCGCTGCTCTCTGGCTTGTCGGCCGGGTCGGGGTTGCGTTTGAGCGCCGAGGCGCATCGTTGCCTGCTGGGCCATGCGTGGCCGGGGAATGTGCGCCAACTGCTCAACGCCCTGCGCCAGGCGGTAGCGCTGGCCGAGGGCGGTGTGATCGAACTGGCCGACTTGCCCCAGGAGTTGCTGGACGGTGCAGCGCCTGCCCAGCCTGCAGCGCTCGAGCAACAGGTGGAAGACCTTCAGGCGCGGCATTTGCTGGAGGTCTTGAAGCGTGAGCACTGGAACATGAGCGCAGCGGCGCAGGCGTTGGGCATTTCGCGCTCGACGCTGTACCGCAAGATGAAGCGGTACGCGATCGTGCAGCCAAACCTGTTGGGGTGACCGGTGCGCCCCTATCGCCGGCAGGCCGGTGCCATGCACCCCAGCGTCTGCATCGCCGGCAAGACAGGGACGCTGGGGTGAAGACTTACCCCTGGATGTACACCACCTGGGTGCGCGTGTACTCATACAGCCCGTGCTTGCCATCCGCCCCGCCGATGCCGGACTTGCGCGCACCGGCGTGGAAGCCCTGCATGGCTTCGAAGTTCTCGCGGTTGATGTAGGTCTCGCCAAAGTCGATCTCGCGGCAAGCCTTCAGCGCTGCATTCAGGTCACGGGTATAGAGCGATGAGGTCAGCCCATACTCACTGTCATTGGCCAAGGCAATCGCTTCGTCCAGATCGTCGACCACCTGGATCGGCAATACCGGTCCGAAGATCTCCTTGCGCATGATCTCCATGTCCGCAGCACAGCCGGCGAGCACAGTCGGCTGATAATGGAACCCGGCGCCGAGGTCGGCGACCTGCCCCCCGGTCACCAACTGGGCGCCCTGCCCTACGGCCGTGCGCACCATCTGCGCCACCTTGTCGAGGCCGGCCTGGTTGATCAGCGGCCCCATGTCCAGATCGGCCTGGCGCGAGGGGTCGCCATAGCGGATGGCCGCCATGGCCTGGCCTACCTTGTCGACGAAGGCGTCGGCCACCTTGCGCTCCACATACACCCGTTCGGCACAGTTGCAGACCTGGCCGGTGTTGATCACGCGCGAGGCGACGATGGCTTTCACCGCAAGGTCCAGGTCGGCGTCAGCCAGCACGATCGCCGGGGCCTTGCCGCCCAGTTCGAGGTTGAGCTTGGTAATGTTCGGTGCGGCCGCGGCCATGATCCGCGCGCCGGTAGCCACGCTGCCGGTGAAGCTCACCAGGTCGACACCAGCATGGCTCGACAGCCCGTGACCGACGCTCGCCCCTTTGCCGCCCACCACGTTGAACACGCCTGCGGGCAAGTCTGTCTCGGCCACCAACTGGGCGAACGCGTAGCAATTGATGGGGGTTTCCTCACTGGGCTTGATCACGATGGTATTGCCGGTGAGCAGCGCCGGCGCCATCTTGCGTGCGATGAGGAAGAACGGGAAGTTCCACGGCAGAATCCCCGCCACCACGCCCAGTGGCTTGCGCATCAGGAAGATGTGTTCGTGGGCGCGGTCGCTGCTGAGTACCTCGCCCTCCAGGCGGCGCGCCCATTCGGCCATATAGTCAAGGTAGTCAGCGGTAAAGTTGACCTCGACCTGGGCCAGCGCCGGCACCTTGCCGCCCTCCTGGGTAATGATCCGCGCCAGGCGGTCGGCATTGGCCCGCACCTTGGCGGCGATCTGGCGCAGGTAGCCTGCCCGTTCAATGGCCGTCTTCGCCGCCCAGCCCTTTTGCGCCTTGCGTGCTGCTGCGATGGCGCGCTCCACCTGTTCGGCCGGTGTTTCTGGCACCCGCCCCAGCAACTGGGCGTTGGCCGGGTTGTAGACCTCGATTAGCGCCTCGCTGGGTACAAACGCGTTGTCGATGAAGTTTTGGTAGGTCGTGTCTGTCATGCTCGTGTCACTCCTGTGGTGTGTTGTCGGCCAGGGGCGGCTGGGCGACGGGCTTGGCGCTGAACCGCTGCCACGCATCGCCTTCGGCCTTCAAGTCATGGGCGCGCTTGATCAGGTACTGGTGCACCTGCTCGACCTGCTCGGGTTTGAGGTTGTCGGCGAACGAAGGCATGCCATCGGGTACCCTGCCGCCATAGAGGATGCCGAGGAACATCTGGTGCTTTTCGGCAGTGAGCTTGCGCAGGTCGGGCAGCACACCACCACTGACGGCGTGGATACCGTGGCATTGCGAGCAGTTGCCGTCATACAGGGCGGCCCCGGCAGCGACCGTTTGCGCATCGGCGGTCAACGCGGGCGGCTCCGGTGCGTCGGCCGGTGGCGCCGGCTCACGCAACTTGGCGGTACCGCCGATCTTGTAGGTCAGCACCTGGGCGAACGGCTGCACCCCGGCGCGCAGCGACAACGCGCCGGCGAAGGTGGAAAACGCCCCGCCCCAGCCGGCCATGAACGTCACGTACTGCTCGCCGTCCACCGAATAGGTGATCGGGGCAGCCATCACGCCGCTGGCGGCGGGCGACTCCCAGAGCTTTTTGCCCGAATCGGCGGCATAGGCGATCACCCGGCCATCGGCGCTGCCTTCGAACACCAGGTTGCCGCCAGTGCTCAGGGTGCCGCCGTTGAAGATGGTGATGTACGGCACCTCCCACGCCGGCGCCTGCTTGACCGGGTCCCAGGCGATCAGCTTGCCCGACCAGCTCTTGGCCATGTCCAGCAGGCCTTCGGCGCCTTCAGGCATCATGCCGGTGCGCAGCCCCAACTGGTAGACGCTCTTGAACGGGTTGCGCTTGGGCGCCTCGGGGATGTGCTCATAGTAGGCCGACATGATATGCGCCGGGATGTACACCAGGCCCGTGTCGGGGTTGTAGGACATTGGGTGCCAATCATGGGCGCCCCAGAAAGCCGGGGTCACCAGCTTGCGCTTGCCGTCCTTCCAGTAGGCCGCCGCCTCATCGTCGATGATCGGCCGCCCGGTCTTCATGTCGATGCCTTTGGCCCAGTTCACCGGCACGATGTTCTTCGCCGACAGCAGCTCGCCGGTGGCACGGTCCAGCACATAGAAGAAGCCGTTTTTCGGCGCCTGCATCAGCACTTTGCGCGGTTTGCCGTCAATGGGCAGCTCGGCCAGGATCATGTGCTGGGTGGCGGTGAAGTCCCAGGCATCGCCTGGCGTGGTCTGGTAGTGCCAGGCGTATTCGCCGGTGTCGGCATTGACCGCGACGATCGAGGAAAGGAACAGGTTGTCGCCCTTGGCCTGGCTGCGCCATTTTGGGTCCCACATCGAGCCATTGCCCACGCCGATATACAACAGGTTGAGTTCCGGGTCGTAGGCGAACGAATCCCAGGCCGTGCCGCCGCCACCCCATTCGACATACGCGTCGCCGTGCCAGGTTTTGCTGGCGATCTCCATGGCTTTGTTCTCGGGCGGCAGCTTGGGGTCGCCCGGCACGGTGAAGAAGCGCCAGGCCTGTTTGCCGGTTTCGGCGTCATACGCAGTCACGTAGCCGCGCACACCGAATTCGGCACCGCCATTGCCGATGATCACCTTGCCGTTGACCACCCGCGGCGCCCCGGTGATGGTATAGCTGCGTTTGTCGTCATCGCGGGTGTCCACCGACCACACGCGCTTGCCAGTCTTGGCATCGATCGCCTCCAGGCGGCCATCGAGCACACCCACATAGACCTTGCCCTGCCACACCGCCACCCCTCGGTTGACCGCGTCACAACAGGCCTCACCGGCGCGGTGGCGGTCAGACTGCGGATCGTACTTCCACAGCAGCGTGCCATTGCGCGCGTCCAGGGCGTACACCACCGAAAACGGCCCGGTGGTGTACATCACGCCGTCAACCACGATCGGTGTAGCCTCCACGCCACGGTCAAGGTCGAGCTTGTAGCTCCAGGCAAGGCCGAGCTGGTTGACGTTGCCCTGGTTGATCGCCTTGAGCGGGCTGTAGCGCTGCTCGTCATAGGTACGGCCGTGGCTCATCCAGTTGCCGGGTTCCTTGTCGGCGTCGATGATGCGCTGGCCGTCGACTTCGGCGGCGAAGGCAGGTGCGCTGCACGCCAGGCTCAAGGCCAGGCAGCTCAGCAAGTGCGGCAGAGGCCGACGGTGCGGGCCTGTTCGATTCATGCTCGGTTCTCCGTTCTTGTTATGGACACCGCATCAGGCGTCGGTAACACACAGAGCAACGGCTGTGCCATTGGCACAATGAGCTTGCCAAACCGCCATGCCAGAGCGGTTCGACGCTGCACTGCCGGCAATCGCCAGGCAGCATGGCCTGGCGCAACGATGAAACAGCTGCTGCAGACATGACACAGGTGTGCCAGCCGCTCCCTCGGCCCAGAAAAGTGTGTTGACCTGCGTGATCAAAGCCATTGGGGAGCCTGCCGCCGGGGTGCCGGTCCCCCCATTCCCCAATCATCCCGGTATCGTGCGCGCCATTGGTTCTTTCACCTTCGGAGCGGCAATGAAACTCTTCCAACCCTTGCAGATCGGCCCACTGACGTTGCCCAACCGCGTGTTCATGGCGCCCCTCACCCGCCTGCGCAGCCTGGAGCCCGGGGATGTACCCACCCCGATGATGGCCGAGTACTACGCCCAGCGTGCCAGTGCAGGCCTGATCATTACCGAGGCTACGCAAATTTCCTTCCAGGCCAAGGGCTACTCGGGTTCACCAGGCATTCACACCGCCGAGCAGATTGCCGCGTGGCGCCTGGTAAACGAAGGCATTCATGCTGCAGGCGGCCACAGCGCGGTGCAGGTCTGGCACACCGGCCGTGTTTCGCACACGACCTTGCAGCCTGGTGGCCAGGCGCCAGTGGCGCCCTGCGCCCTACCTGCCAATGCCCGTACCACGTTGCGTGACGAGCAAGGCAACCTGCTGCGCACTGAGACCTCCGTACCGCGTGCCCTGAGCGAGGAAGAGATCGCCGACATCGTCGCCGATTTCGGCCAGGCAGCGGTCAATGCTCGCGAGGCCGACTTCGACTTCATCGAATTGCATGCCGCTCACGGCTATCTGTTGCACCAGTTCCTCACCCCCAGCGCCAACCAGCGCGAGGACCGTTATGGCGGCAGTGTCGAGAACCGCGCCCGTATTGTGCTCGAAGCGGTGGATGCCGCCATTGCCGGTTGGAGCGCCGAGCGCGTGGGTATCCGCATTTTCCCGTTGGGCGGTTTCAATGGCGTGGACAATGGCGAAGATCAAGAGGCAGCAGGGCTGTACCTGATCAAGGAACTGGCCAAGCGCAACCTGGCCTACCTGCACCTGTCCGAGCCGGACTGGGCTGGTGGCAAGCCGCTGCGCGATACGTTCCGTGAGGCTATTCGGGCAGCTTACCCAGGGGTAATCATTGCCGCAGGTGCCTATACCGCAGAGAAAGGCGAAGACCTGATCGGGCGTGGGTTGATCGATGCCGTGGCGTTCGGGCGCAGCTTCATCGCCAACCCGGACCTGGTGGAACGCCTGCGGGTTCAGGCGCCACTGAATGAGCATCGGCCACAGTTCGACTATGCAAACGGGCCTGAGGGGTATACGGATTACCCGTTCCTGAAACAGGCTTGATGGCATGAGGGGCCCCGCGCCTACAGGCTCGAAGCTGTAGGCGCGCCAGGGCTGAACCCGGCTTCAGGGGCCTGACATTCACAATCACTGCTCCCAGGGCACTCCGTGCTCCCAACTCGCCACCAGCAGGTCGATGAACCCCCGTACTCGCGGAGACAGGTGGCGTTTGCTCGGGTACACCACGCGAATAGGGTCGGCCGGTGGCCTGTAGGCGTGCAACACCTCCACCAGCGTGCCCGCGCGCAGGTCCTCCCCGGTGATGTAGGTGGGCAGGTGAATCAGCCCGAACCCTGCCCGTGCGCCATCGAGCATGGCTTCGGAGCTGTCGATATTGAGCCGCCCGGGCTCCTCGCACAGGTGCAGGCCCTCTGGCGTGTGAAAGCGCCAGGGCATGGATTTTTCCCCTGTCAGGAAGGCAATCTTGTCATGCCCGTACAGGTCTGCAGGCACCTGCGGCACCCCGTGCTGGCGCAAATATTCCGGCGAAGCGCAGGTAACGAACTGCTGCCAGGCCACAGTGCGAGTGAGCAACTGTGAGTCTTCCTTGGGTGCGCCGATCCGTACGGCTACGTCCACGCCCTCCTCGACCAGATCGACGAAACGGTCGGTAAAACGAATGTCGGCGCGCAGTTCCGGCCATTGCTTGAGGTAAGCATCGAGGACCGGCAACACATGCCGCTGGCCCAACGACAGCGGGCCGGTCAGGCGCAGCGTGCCGGTGGGCTTGCCACGCCGCTGGGCCATGGTGCTTTCCACCTCGTCCAGGTCATCGAGAATCTGCCGCCAGCGCTCATACGCCACCAAACCCTCATCGGTCAGGCTCAATTTGCGCGTGGTACGGTTGAGCAGGCGTACCGCCATACGCGCCTCCAGGCGCGCGATGCTCTTGCCCACGGCTGAACGGGTCAGCCCCAGGCTCGCCGCTGCAGCGGTAAAACTGCCCGCCTTCGCCGCACTGACGAAAGCGGTGATGTCGCCGAAGCGGTTGGGTTCCATGTCAGGTTCCTGCGGATACTGAAGACCCGCTTAAATGGGTGCGTATTGCAGTATTGCAAGGGCCTCGTTACAGCATCCACTGCAGTGCCTTGATGACCAGCAAGTGCAACGGGTAGAACAGATACCCCCAGCGCCCCACCGCAGGCACAGGCCAGTGGTTGTGGCGCAGCAGCATGCACCCGACAGGTATGGCCAGGGCTGCAGCGGCCATGGTCAGAAAGGGAACCGGTGCCAGCAGGTGTTCGAGCAACCAGCTGTTGGTCAGGTTGCCCGCCACAGCCAACAGGCACGGCAGCAGCCAGGCCACTCCCCCTCGGCTGCGAGCCATCAGCCAGGCCGCAGGCAGCAGTACGCCGGGCAACCCGTACATCAGTTGCGCGCTGCACCCGGTTGCAATCAGCACGGCGCCAAGGCCGATTAGCCGCGCTGACGCCGGGGGGTGGTGCACAGCCCAGGCCACCAGCAGCCCCAAGGTCAGAGTGGGGATCACGCTGAAGGTCTGGGTAGCAGGGTCCAGCCAACGATAGGGCCCTTCAGACAGCACCATGAAAGCCAGCATCCAGCCCAGGTAGCGCAGGTTGGCACGGGTAAACAGCCGGCCCGGTGTGCTGCGCCCGACATTCACTGCGATCGCCAGGCAGAACAATGGGAAGGCCAGGCGACCGACAATGAACAGCCCCTCGGCAGCCGGCCAGAGGAAACGTACGTGGTCGGCAACCATGGTTACGATGGCCGTCCACTTGACCAGGTCCAACCCCGCTGAGCGCACGCCTCAGCGCCCGGGGCCGTCGGCCTGGTGCAGGTATTGGGTGGTCCAGGCGGCCAATGGCAACGGTGGTTGCTGATCCAGGATACGGCGCCAGATCAACGCCAGGTCGTGGCGGTTGAACATCGAGCCTGCTCCGCTGCCGCGCCACGCAGTGGGCGTGTCGGCAACCCAGTGCCCCTTCGCATCGCGATGGCCCATGTTGAAGCGGAAGGTGTAATTGCCCGGGATCCCCATGCGCAGGTCCGTGACTACCAGCGCACCGCCCACCTCGTCGTAGCGCAGCCAGTCATCGGTAAACCAGCGCAGCCGCTGCAACAGGGGGTTATCGGCCAATGCAGTTGCAAGCTGCAGGTTACGCGGCAGTCGCTGCATTTCCGGTGGCGCACGGTCGAATACGCTGCTGACGCCTTCGTAATAATCGCCATCCGGGGTCTTGGCCAGCACGCGCCAGACCAAGCTGTTGAACGCGATCGGTACCGCGCGCACCTCGTTTGCGACAATCCCCTGCTGCTCGAGAGCAGCCTGGAAACGCTGCTCGGCGGCCATGCGGCCGGCCAGGCCGAACCCCAGGTAAGCCGTGCTGAACACCAGGGCCAGGCTCATCAGGCGCAACGCCTTGCCGCTCACGCCCCTGATAGCGGCGTAGAGCACGGCCGCCAGCAGCGGCACGGTGTAGACCGGGTCAATGATGAACACGCTGGCCCAGCTTTGCGGGGTGAACTGCAACGGCCAGAACAGCTGCGTGCCGTATACCGTGAATGAATCGAGGATCGGGTGGGTCACCAGTACCAGCCAGAACGCCAGGAACAACCTGGGCAAGGTGTAGCCTTTGTCAGGCCAGCGCGTGCGGCCCAGCCGGTTGACCAGCCAGGCGAGCAACAGGGCCAGGCCGGTCAGCACGAAGATCGAGTGGGAGAAGCCGCGGTGGTAGGTCATTTGCGACACCGGGTCGGCGTAGCGGATGACCACGTCCAGGTCCGGCACGGTGCCCAGTGCGGCGCCGTAGATCAACGAGCGGCGGCCCTGGATACGGCCAAGCACTGTGCCTTGCAGCGCGGCGCCGAGTACGGCTTGGGTAATGGAGTCCAAGGGAAGGTTTCCTGAGTGGGCAATACAGGAAACCTAACCCTGCGAACCCCGGTGATGCAATTGCTGCTGTGTGACAACGCGTGGCCGGTACGGGCTTAGAACAGCTGCCAGGTGTACACCAGGATCAACCGGTTTTCATCGATATCGCTACGGTAATTGGACCGCGCCATGGCATTCCTCACCCGTATTCCCAGCCCTTTGAGCACACCCCTCTGCACCGCATAACCCAGATCGATATCACGTTCGCGATCCTTGCCCTCGTACCCTTGGCCGGTATCGACGTTGTTACCGGTGAGGTAGCGCACCGTCGCCGTCAGCCCCGGGATGCCCATGGCTGCGAAGTTGTAGTCATAGCGCAGCTGATAGGAGCGCTCATCGGTGTAGGCAAACTCATACGTCGGCACCTCATTGCCCAGCGGCGAAATGTTGGCGAACACCCGAGGGAACGGACTGTCGCCGTACATCGCCTGGTACCCCGCGTGGAAGCTGTGCCCCCCTCGCCTAGCAGTGAGCAGCGAAAAGAATGCCTGGTTGTCGATGGTGCCCAGCAACGCATCACCTTGCTCGCGGGCGGTGAAATAGCCCAGGTTGGCACTGAGCACCCAGTCCCCTAGCGGCTTGCTGTGCTTGAACCCGACAAAGCCCTGGGCGTAAACGTCTTGCAGTTGCCCGTACCAAAGGCTGGCGCTGCTCTGGTTGCCGTTGAACGCGTAGTCGCCCCCGACATAGTTGAATGCGTCGCTCTCGACCTGGCGCTGGGGCACATGGCCGAGCATGGCGTTCATCTTGCCGTCGCCGCCTTCGTTACGCAGGTGCGAGCCGGTGAGGTGCCCGGCCTGCACCGTCAGGCCGTCCAGTTCGGACGTGCTGAGGCTCACGCCCTGGTAAGTGGGCGGCAACAGCCGGATATCGCTGAAAGTCAGCACCGGCAGGTTGGGCTGCAGTTCACCGACGCGCAATTCGGTTTTGGATACCCGTGCCTTGAACGTAGGTGCCAGGCGGCTGTATTCGTCGGCGGCCCTGCCATCACCGTGCACTGGCAGCAGCCCTGTATTGGCCCGGTCAGGGCTGCTGTCGAGCTTGATGCCCAGCACGCCCAGCGCGTCGACCCCAACGCCTACGGTGCCTTGCGTGTAGCCGGACTTGAAGTCAAGGATGAAGCCCTGCGCCCACTCCTGGGCCTTGGACTGCTGATTGGCGCCGACGATGTCGGAAAAGTCACGGCTGAAGTAGTAGTTGCGGGCGCTGAGGCTGGCTTTGGCATCCTCGAAGAAACCGCCTTCGGCGGCGGATAACGGTTGGCTGAGCAGGGTCAGCCCGATGGCGACGCAAGGGGTTTGGTTCATTCCGAAGCTCTCTTGATCTTGTTGTTATGGGTAAAGCGTTGGTAATACGAGTTTCAAGGTGAACGGCGCAGGGCCTCCTGGGCATGCGGGCGACGCAGCCTGAGCAGCACGTGTGCCAGCAGGCCGAACAGCAGCCCCCAGAACGCTGCCGAAAGGCCAAGGAAAGACACCCCCGAAGCGGTGACCAGGAAGGTGAACAAGCCGGCGTCGCGCTCTTGCGGCTCAGCCAGGCTGCGGGCCAAGGCGTCGCTGATCGCGCCATACAGCGCAAGCCCGGCCAGCGCGGCTATCAAAGCAGCAGGAAAGGCGGCGAACAGCGACATCAGTGTCGCCCCGGCGATGCCCAGCAACAGGTACAGCGCACTGCCGGCGACCGCCGCGACATAGCGCCGGCGCGGGTTGTCATGGGCCTCGTGGCCCGTGCACAGGCTGGCGGTGACGG
This sequence comes from Pseudomonas sp. BNK-30, assembly GCF_047456185.1. Taxonomy (NCBI): domain Bacteria; kingdom Pseudomonadati; phylum Pseudomonadota; class Gammaproteobacteria; order Pseudomonadales; family Pseudomonadaceae; genus Pseudomonas; species Pseudomonas sp. BNK-30. The sequence continues at coordinate 1,913,086 of NZ_CP179904.1, read as the reverse complement.
CAGCGAGGTTCAGGCCATGGCAACCGAACGGCGCCAACAAGGCTCCGCCGATGGCACTGGCGCTGATCAACGGGCTGGCGGGCGTTGCATAGCCTGCGTTGCGCAGCACCGCCATGCCCGGCATGAATTGCCCGGTCAGCGCCACCAGCACCATCGGCAGTGCCAGGCTGAACAGCGCCGCAAGGCTGAACTGCGGGGTGATCCACTGCGCCGAGGCCAGTTCCAGCACCAGTGCCTCGCTGCGCAGTGCGCCACTGGCAAAGGTGACAACGGCACCCACACACAACACCGCGGCCACGGCGTAGCGCGGTTGCAGCCTGCGCATCAACACATAGGCAACGAACATCGCCAGCACCAGCCCCGGCTGCACCGGCAATGCCCGGAACACCTCGGTGCCGAAGCTGAACAGAATGCCGGCCTGCATGCCGGCGGCGATCGAGCCCGGCAGGCGCGCGATGATGCGGTCGAAGGCCCCGCTGATGCCGATCAGCAGCAGGACCAGGTTGGCCACCAGATATGCCCCTACTGCCTGCTCCAGTCCCAGTTGGGGTAAGGCCGTGACCAACAGTGCCGAGCCCGGGATGGACCAGACGATCACTATGGGTACCCGGTAGTACAGGCTCAACAAACCGCCGAGTACAGCGCTGCCCATGGAGATGGACCAAACCCAGGAAGACAGCAGGCCCGGGGCCAAGCCGGCGGCTTCGGCGGCGTGAAAGATGATCACCAGCGGGCCGGCGTAGGAAATCATCGTCGCAAGGCACCCTGCGACGATGGCGGAAAGGGAGCAGTCCTTGATCAGGTTTTTCATGGGCCTCTCGCTGCAGTAGTGGGTTGCAAGGGCTTTGCGCTTGATCGCCGGCAAGCCGCTCCCCAGACACCGCTGAGTTCAGTGCCTGCGCTGTTCCTGCAGGCGCCGGCGTGCCCGCGATCCAGACTTAGCCTTCCTGCAAGGCCCGAGGCCGCCCGCTGCGCTGCTCATCCGCGCCTTGCAGCGCCTTCTGCAACTGGAAGTCGAACTTGAGTTCGGCATAGCGCCCGTCGGCCCCCTCACGGAACACCACCTCACCGACCAGCCCATCGCGCGTGGCATAGGCAAAGTCATCCCACAGGTACTTGTCGCCAGACAGGTTGATCTGTGTGGTCAGGTGCCGGTGCCCCGGCGCCGAGATGAAGAAGTGCACATGCGCCGGGCGCTGGCCATGGCGGCCCAGCAGGTCCAGGCATTCCTGGGTCGGCCCCTGCGGGTCGCAGCCATAGCCCGAGGGCACGATGGAGCGCGCGCGGTAGCGGCCTTCGGCGTCGGTGACGATGCGTCGGCGCAGGTTGTACTCGGACTGGCTCGAGTCGAAGAACGAGTAGGTACCACGGGTGTTGGCATGCCACAGGTCAACGGTGGCACCGGCCAGCGGCTGGCCGTGGGGGTCGAGCACCTGGCCTTCGAGGAACATGACCGTGGCCACGCCCTCCTCGCTGCCGTCATCCATGCGCACCTCGCCTTGGGCGATGGGCGCGCCGGCAACGTACAGCGGGCCTTCGATGGTGCGCGGGGTGCCACCGCTCAGGCCTGCCTCGGCATCCTTGGCATCCTGCAGCAGGTCGAGGAAGTGCTCGATCCCCAGCCCCGCTACCAGCAGCCCGGCCTCGCCACGGCCGCCGAGGCGGTTGAGGTAGTCCACAGCCAGCCAGAACTCGTCTTCGCTGATTTCCAGGTCTTCGATCAGGCGGGCGGTGTCCTGCAGCACACGCTGAACGATGCGTTTAAGGCGTGGGCTGCCGTTGTCGTTACCAAAGCCTGCTGCTTCTTCGAAAAACTTCTGGGCGTCGGCAGTGTGGGAAATTTTCACGGTCATGATGGTTATCTCGTCTTGTTCTTGTGCGAAAGGCGTGTTTCAGCGGTCGTCGGCGTGGATCGATGACGGGTGACGGCACAGGCCGTCGACCTCGATATCCATGTACGGAAACAGCGGCAGCAACATCAGCGTGTCGTGCAGCGCCTCGACGCTGGGCACGTCGAACACGCTGTAGTTGGCGTAGTGCCCGGCGATGCGCCACAGGTGACGCCAGGTGCCCTCGCGCTGCAGGCGCTGGGCAAGTTCCTTCTCGTCGGCCTTCAGTTGCCTGGCCTTGGCCGGGTCCATGTCGACCGGCAGCTTCACGGTCATCTTCACGTGGAACAGCATGGGGGTTCTCCTTTGATGTCAGCGGCGGGCGAAGCGCGCCAGGCGGTGTTCGTCGAGGGTCAGGCCCAGGCCTGGGGTACGTGGCACGTGCAGCTGGAAGTCGTGGTACTGCGGCGGCTCGTTGACGATCTCTTCGGTCAGCAGCAGCGGCCCGAACAGCTCGGTACCCCAGGTCAACTGGCGTACGGTGAGGAAGGCGTGTGCCGAAGCCAGGGTGCCGATAGAGCCTTCGAGCATGGTGCCGCCGTACAGGGCGATGCCGGCCGCTTCGGCAATCTGTGCGGTGCGCAGAACGGCACGCGGGCCGCCGTTCTTGGCGATTTTCAGGGCGAAGATGCTGGCGGCACCGTCCGCAGCCAGGCTTAACGCGTCCTCCACGCTTTCGATGGACTCGTCGGCCATGATCGGCGCAGGGCTGCGCTGGTTCAGGCGCACCTGGCCGCTGCGGTTGATGCGTGAGATCGGCTGTTCGATGAGGTCGATACCGTTGTCACCCAGCACCTGGCAGGCGCGAATGGCCTGGGATTCGTCCCAGTACTGGTTGACGTCGACCCGCACACTGGCGCGCTCGCCCAGCTCACGCTTGATCGCCACCACATGTTTCAGGTCCTGTGCCAGGGGGTTGGCGCCGATCTTCAGCTTGAACACCCGGTGGCGGCGAACCTCCAGCATGTGCTCGGCCTCGGCGATGTCACATGCCGTGTCCCCGCTGGCCAGGGTCCAGGCCACCTCAAGGCTGTCGCGCACGCGCCCGCCCAGCAGCTCACTGACCGGCAGCCCCAGGCGTTTGCCCTGGGCATCGAGCAAGGCGCTCTCGATACCGGATTTGGCGAAGGTGTTGCCCTTGGCCAGCTTGTCGAGCTTGAGCATGGCGGCATTGATGTTGTCGGCAGCCATGCCCACCAGCGCCGGCGCCAGATGCGCGTCGATATTGGCCTTGATGCCCTCGGGGCTTTCGTAGCCGTAAGCCAGGCCGCCGATGGTGGTGGCCTCGCCGATACCTTCCACACCGTCGCTGCAACGCAGGCGCAGGACTACCAGGGTTTGCTGCTGCATGGTGTGCATGGCCAGCTTGTGCGGGCGGATGGTGGGCAGGTCGACGATGATCGCCTCCAGCCGTTCAATGGTTGGGCTTGTCATGAAAAGCTCCCGTTCAGTCAGTAGTAAGGTCAGGCCGTCGCGGCCAGGGCGTGACGCCGGCTGCTGGCCAGGTGCACGGCCATGGCCAGCGCGGCGATTGCACCAGGGATGGCGAAGGCGATGAAATTGAGTTGCAGCGGCAGGTTGATCCCCATCAGCGCACCGCCGAGCAATGGCCCGACGATGGCGCCGTTGCGGCCGATGCCCGAGGCCCAGCCCAGGCCGGTGGAGCGCACCGCAAGGCCGTAAAGCTGCGCAGCACCGGCGTACAGCAGAATCTGCGTGCCGATGGTGGTGGCGCCGGCGATGAAGATCAGCAGGTACAGCACCGGCATCGGGCTGTTGACCCCGAGCAGGCTGATCGACACGGCAGCTGCCAGGAAGAACGCGACTTTCACTTTCACCAGGTTGTAGCGGTCGCCCAGCCAGCCACCCAGAATTGCCCCGGCCATGCCGCCGAAGTTCAGTGCCAGCAGGAAGGACAGGCTCGAGCCCAGGCTGTAGCCGGCGTTGGCCATCAGTTTCGGCAGCCACGAGCTGAGCGCGTAGACCATCAACAGGCAGCAGAAGAACGCCAGCCACAGGGCCAGGGTGCGGGTGGCCAGGCCATTGCGGAACAGGTCCAGCACTGAACCGCCGTTACCTTTGCGGTCAGTCGCCTGCAATTGGTCGTCAGCCTGCACATCGCAGTGCGGGTCCAGGCGCTTGAGCAACGTGCGCGCCTCGTCGGTACGGCCCTGGCGCACCAGAAAGCCGATCGACTCGGGCAGGTAATACAGGATCACCGGCAACAGCAGCAGCGGCACTGCGGCGGCGAAGAACATCGACTCCCAACCGAAGCGTGGCAGCATGAAGATACCCACGCCCGCCGAAAGCATGCCGCCCAGCGAATAACCGCTGAACATGATTGCCACCAGCGTGCTGCGCAGGCGCTTGGGCGCGTATTCGTTCATCAGCGCCACGGCATTGGGCATCAAACCGCCGCAGCCAAGGCCGGCGATGAAGCGATAGATGCCGAACTCGCTGGGGCTGCTGGCAAAGCCGTTGAGGATGGTCGCCCCCGAGAACAGGGCGAAACAGATGGCAATCCCTTTCTTGCGCCCGATCCGGTCGGCCAGGCTGCCGAAAGCCAGGGCACCGAACATCATGCCGAACAGCGCATAGCTGCCCAGGGCACCGGCCTGCAAAGGGGTCAGGCCCCATTCTTTCATGATCACCGGCAGTACCACGCCGTAGATGAACAGGTCGTAGCCGTCAAAGACCAGCAGCAGGCCGCACCAGGCCATGACCATCCAGTGGAAGGCGGTGAAACGGGCGTTGTCGATGATCGGGTGAACGTCAAGGGTTCGCATGGCATCTGTCTCTGTTGTTTTTTTTGTGGAGTAAAACTGCCTTTGGGTGCTGCTCAGCCGAGGTCGCCGCCCCCCACCGGCAGGGTCACGCCGGTGATGTAGGACGCCTCGTCGCTGGCCAGGAAAAGGATCGCGCCAACCTGTTCGTCAATGCTGCCGTAGCGGTGCATCAGGCTGCTGTCCAGGGTCTGGTCGACGATCTGCTGATACCAGCGTTTGTCTTGTTCGCTCTGCTCGGCCTCATTGCGTGGCACCCGCCGGGGTGGTGCCTCGGTGCCGCCGGGCGCGGTAGCGTTGACCCGGATGCCGCGGCCGGCGGTTTCGAAGGCAAGGCACGCGGTCAGTGCATTGACCCCGCCTTTGGCCGCGCCATAGGGCACGCGGTTGACGCCGCGGGTGGCAATCGAGGAGACGTTGACGATGGCGCCGCTGCCGCGTTCGAGCATGTACGGGAGCGCCGCGTGGCAGCACCACAGGGTGGGGAACAGCGAGCGGCGAACTTCGGCCTCGATCTGCGCCACTTCATAGTGTTCGAAGGGCTTGGCCCAGATGGTGCCGCCAACGTTGTTGACCAGAATGTCGATGCGCCCGAACGCTTCTACCGCCGAGGCCATGACGCGGGCACAGTCGGTGTACTGCTCAAGGTCGGCGATCAGCGTCAGCACGCCCTCCCCGGCCAGTTCGTGGACCAGTTCGGAGCGGTCCACGGCCACCACCTGCGCGCCTTCGGCCTTGAGCCGCCAGCACACACCACGGCCGATGCCTTGAGCGGCGCCGGTGACCAGGGCTACTTTGTTATGGAATCGGTTGTTCATCTGCTACTTCCTTATCCTGTTATCAGGCACAACCTTGCCTGGCCTGCACTGGACCCATCGCCGGCAAGCCGGCTTCCACAGGTACAGCGGTGCTCTCAGGCCCAACTGCCGGCTTTGGAAGAAAAGGAGGCCACCTTCACCCGCACGATGGGGCGGCCCCAAGGAAACTCAGGCCGCCGCTGCCGCGAACTTCTCGTAGTAGAAGTTGGCCGGGGTGATGCCCTGCTCGCGGATGTACTGGCTGACCGCCTCGACCATCGGTGGCGGGCCGCACAGGTACACGTCGACATCGCCATCATTGAGGTGGCGCGGCTCGATGTGCTGGGTGACGTAACCCTTTTGCGGGTAGAGGCTTTCGGGGTTGGCCACACAGGCGCTGAAGGTGAAGTTGGGGATGCGCGCAGCCAGGGCGTGCAAACGGTCCAGCTCGACCAGGTCGAAGTCGTTGGTCACCCCATAGATCAGGTGCAGGGGGTGCTCGCTACCCTGTTCGGCGACCTTCTCCAGCATCGCCGTGAACGGGGCCAGGCCCGTGCCACCAGCCAGCAGCAGCAAAGGGCGCTGGATCGGGCGCAGGTAGAAGCTGCCCAAGGGCCCGGCCAGGCTCATGTTGTCGCCGGCCTTGGCCAGGCTGGTGAGGAAGCTGCTCATCAGCCCGCCCGGCACGTTGCGAATCAGGAAGCTGACTTCACCGTCCTTCTGCAACGAACTGAAGGAGTAGGCGCGGCTCTGGTCGCTGCCGGGCACCGTGAGGTTGACGTACTGCCCCGGCAGGAAAGCCAGCCTGTTCAGCGATTCACCCTTGATCGACAGGGCGATGGTACTGGCCGACAACTGGCGCACATCACTGATGGCGGCCTGGAAGCTGGCCTGTTCGGTCTTGCACAGTTGCGAAGACGCCGGGATGCGTACCACGCAGTCGCTTTCGGCGCGCATCTGGCAGGTCAGTACATAGCCTTCGGCGATTTCGTCTTCACTGAGGGCGTCTTCGATGAAGTTGTCGCCCAGGTCATAACGGCCGGATTCGGCCTTGCACTTGCAGGTACCGCAGGCGCCATCGCGGCAGTCCAGCGGGATATTGATGCCCTGGCGGTAGGCGGCGTCGGCGACGGTTTCATGGCCGCTGGCCTCGATGAAGCGGGTTACCCCGTCTTCGAAATTAAGCGCGATCTGGAAGCTCATGTTGCACCTCGCGGGCGAACCTGGCCACGGCGCGCCATTGGGGCACACCGGGCCGTTCGCGTAACCTCGGTTCAGATGTGGTAGATGTCGATGACCTGGCGCACGTAGTCGTTCTTCAGCACCACCTTCTTGGCCTTGATAAGCGGCTGTTCGCCGCGCAGGTCCAGGGTGTAGAAGCTCGTACCGAAGTAGCTGTCGGTGGTCTTGTAGCGAAAACTCAGCGTGTGCCAGTTGAAGCGCACCTGGCAGTAGCCCTCACCCTGCTCGACGATCTCGATGTTGCTGATGTTGTGCGAGGTGCGGGTGTCGGGCACGGTCGCACTGGAACGCTCGGTCTTTATGCGGAACACCCGGTCCTCGAGGCCGCCACGGTTGCCGTACCAGATCAACGAGATCTCGCTTTGCGGGTCGGTGGTGAGGCAATCGTCGTCATCCCACGCGGGCATCCAGAAGCTTGCATCGCTGGCATACATTTCCAGCCACTGGTCCCACTGTGCATCGTCCAGGTAGCGCGCTTCGCGGTACAGGAAGTCGCGCACGGTCTCATGAAGGCTCATTGCACGGCCTCCACAGGGATCAGTTGCTGCTCGTCCTCAAGGGCCTTGAGCATGGTGTCCTGCCAGTACTTGTGCTGCAGCACGAACAGGCCCTCGTCCTCAGTGCGCACGCCAGACAGCAGCGGGCTGAGCTCGATTTCGCGAGCGGCTTCGTCGGCCCCCTCGACCCAGTGCGCCGCGCCGCGTGACATGTCGTTCCAGCCGGTACCACCGCCGTAACCGGTCTGGCAGGAGCGAAACTCCTCGAGATCGTCGGGGGTGGCCATGCCACTGACGTTGAAGAAGTCTTCGTACTGACGAATGCGCCTGGCACGGGCCTCGGCGCTCTCGCCCTTGGGCGCGATGCAGTAGATGGTGATCTCGGTCTTGTTCACCGATATCGGCCGAGCGATGCGGATCTGCGAGCTGAACTGGTCCATCAGGTAGACGTTGGGGTACAGGCACAGGTTGCGCGAGTTCTCGATCATCCAGTCGGCACGAGCCTGGCCGAAGTCTGCGGCGAGTTGTTCGCGGCATTCGAAGGCCGGGCGGTCTTCGGGGTTGGCCCAGCGGGTCCAGAGCAGCAGGTGGCCGTGGTCGAAGGAGTAGAAACCACCCCCCTGCTTGGCCCATGCACCAGCGCTCATGGTCTTGATCTCTTCGCCCGCTTCACGCTGCTTGCGCTGGTTCTGGGTGGCCGCGTAGTTCCAGTGCACGGAGCTGACATGGTAGCCGTCGGCGCCGTTCTCGGCGGTCAGCTTCCAGTTGCCTTCGTAGATGTACGAACTGGCCCCGCGCAGTACCTCCAGGCCCTCGGGGGACTGGTCAACGATCATGTCGATGATCTTGGCCGATTCGCCCAGGTGTTCGGCCAGCGGCTTGACATCGGCTTTGAGGCTGCCGAACAGGAAGCCGCGGTAGGATTCGAACCGGGCAACCTTGGTCAGGTCATGGGAGCCGTCGCAGTTGAAACTGTCGGGGTAGCCGGCGTTGCCCGGATCTTTGACCTTGAGCAGCTTGCCACTGTTGTTGAAGGTCCAGCCATGGAACGGGCAGGTATAGCTTGCGCGGTTTCCGCGCTTGTGCCGGCAGAGCATGGCGCCGCGGTGGCTGCAGGCATTGAGGAAGGCATTGAGCTCACCGTCCTTGTTGCGCGCGATGAAGATCGGCTGGCGCCCCATGGTCAGGGTGAGGAAGTCGTTTTTCTCGGGAATCTGGCTTTCGTGGGCCAGGTAGATCCAGTTGCCCTCGAAGATGTGTTTCATCTCCAGGTCGAACAGGCGTGGGTCGGTGAACATCTCGCGCTTGCAGCGGTAGATGCCCTTTTCACGGTCGTCCTCGAGCATGGCATTGAGGTAGTCGAATCCCAGGGACATGGCCAGGGTCTCCATTGTTATTGTTCAGACCGGCTCAGGTTAGGGCGTGCCGGCGGGCGGCAATATCCGCTGGGTGCAAAGCGCTATCCGTTTTCTGCAAGGCAAAAGAAATTGATCAGGTGCATGGCAAATTATTCATTGAACGGTGCCTGCCACCTAAAGTAAGCTCGGGCTCATCAACTGGAGAGCAACATGCCGAAACACACCCGCAACCACGCCAACCACACCGGTCGCAACCTGCGCCCTGTGCTGGCCGTTGCCGGCTGCAAGGCTGCTGCCTGCTTTTATTTTGGGTATTGGTTTAGCCACTAGGCGCCGCTGATACCTACACGGCGCCCACCTTCGAGGGGCCGCCGAACATGAGAATACTCAAACCCCCGGTCGGCTCCCCGACCGGGGGTTTTGCTTTTCAGGCCTTTGAACATTCCCGATTCACACTGAGGACACTTTCATGAACTACGCCACCTATTACTACGCAAGCACCTACGCCTGGCGATTTAGCCAATCCCGCTCGGGCCAGCCTGCCGCCTCCGACCGGTCCGTCCACGGTGGCAATGCTGCAGCCAATCTGAATTCAACGATCAGTCGAACACCTCGATAGGGGCCGACTGCGCGGGTCAGAACCCGCCGTCCGCCCAGGGAACCTACGCCATGCAAGCCTCGAACCTCGCTCTGCCCCTGACCCAGCCAAACGCTGCCAACACCACTGTCAGCCGTCGCCTGCCCAGCCCGCACCTGCTCAAGCAGCAGATGCCGCTTTCAATCGAACACGCCCAGCAAGTCCAGGCCCAGCGCCAGGCCATTCGCGCCATCCTCGAAGGCCGCGATCCGCGCCTGCTGGTGGTCGTCGGCCCCTGCTCGATCCACGACCCACGCTCGGCCCTTGAATATGCCGACCGCCTGGCGGCCCTGAGCCGCGAAGTCGACGACAAGTTGCTGTTGGTGATGCGCGCCTACGTGGAGAAACCGCGCACCACGGTGGGCTGGAAAGGCCTGGCATACGATCCGCACCTCGATGGCAGCGACGACATGCATGGCGGCATCGCCCTGTCCCGTGGCTTGATGCTGAACATGATCGAACGCGGCCTGCCGATCGCCACAGAGCTGCTGCAGCCGATGGTCGCCGGTTACTTCGATGACCTGCTGGGCTGGGCGGCGATTGGCGCGCGTACCACCGAATCGCAGGTTCACCGTGAGATGGTCAGCGGCCTGGAGTTACCGGTCGGGTTCAAGAACGGTACCGATGGCGGTGTCGCCATCGCGTGCGACGCGATGCGCAGCGCTGCCGCCGCGCACCGCCACTTCGGTATGGATGCGCAAGGCTACCCGGCGATCATCGAGACCTTGGGCAACCCGGATACCCACCTGGTGCTGCGCGGCGGCCACAAGGGCCCGAACCACGACAGCACCAGCATTGCCCAAGCCCGCCAAGGGCTGGCCAAGGCGGGCCTGCAGGCGCGGATCATGGTCGATTGCAGCCATGCCAACAGCGGCAAGGACCCGGCACGGCAGCCCGCAGTGTTCGAGGACGTGCTGGCTCAGCGCCTGGCCGGCGACACATCGATTGTCGGGGTGATGCTTGAAGGCCACCTGTTCGACGGTTGCCAGGCCTTGGGCAAGGGCCCGCTGAAGTACGGCGTGTCGATCACCGATGGCTGCCTGGGCTGGGAAGCGACACAAACCCTGCTGCGTGAGGCCGCAGCGCGTATGTAGGAAGCGTACAGCAAGCCTTGCGAGACATTTCCCAAGCAAGTGCGCTAGGCTTGCCCTTTTCACCCAAGGAGTAGTACCCATGGCACGCGCCACTGCCCGCCACATCCTCGTCAGCAGCGAAGACAAGTGCAACGAACTCAAAGCCCAGATCGAAGCCGGTGCCGACTTCGCTGAAATCGCCAAAGCCAACTCCACCTGCCCGTCCAGCCGCCAGGGCGGTGACCTGGGCTCGTTCGGCCCAGGCCAGATGGTCAAGGAATTCGATACCGTTGTGTTCAGCGCCCCGATCAACACCGTGCAGGGCCCGGTCAAGACCCAGTTCGGCTACCACCTGCTGGAAGTGACCAGCCGCCAGGACTAAGTCCACGCTGACCATGACCACCTCTGTGGGAGCGGCTTTGCCCGCGAATGCGCCCGTGCAGGCAACGCCGTTGCCTGGCCGGGCCTCTTCGCGGGCAAGCCCGCTCCCACAGATGTTTCTGGGGATCGTGCTGGCCTGCATGGGTTTTACCGCCCTCGCCGAACCGACCCACGCCCTCACCGTTTACGGTGAAGCCCCGCGCTACGCCCAAACGTTCCGCCACTTCGACTACGTCAACCCCGATGCCCCCAAGGGCGGTATCCTGCGCCGCTCGGCCACCGAAATCGGTCAGTTCGACCACATCCTGCCGTACATCGACAAAGGTATCGGCGTCAGCCAGGTCGATGGCTGGCTGTACGCCCCTCTGGCCGTGCGTTCATTCGATGAGCCCTACACCGTCTATGGCCTGATCGCCCGGCGCATGGAACGCGGCCCGCAAGACGCCTGGCTACGTTTTTACATCGACCCCAGGGCCACCTTTGCCGATGGCAAACCCGTGCGTGCCGAGGATGTGCGCTTCAGTTACGACAAGCTGATGAGCGAGGGCAGCCTCAAATACCGGACCCAGTTCGCCGATGTGGCGGGTGTCACTGTCGAAGGCCCGCACCGCGTGCGTTTCGATTTCAAGCAACCCCACGGCCGCACCCTGCCCCTGGACCTTGCCAGTTTGCCGGTCCTGCCCGAACACGACTGGAACAGCCGCGACTTCGCCAACGGCGCCGGCTTCGACAAACCGGTCGGCAGCGGCCCCTACCGCATCGGGCGGATCGACAATGGCCGCAGCGTCACCTTCGAGCGTGACCGGCACTGGTGGGCCAAGGACTTGCCCGTCAGCCGCGGCCGTTTCAACTTCGAGCGCATTCGCGTCGAGTACTTTGGTGATACCGAGGTGGCGCGCCAGGTGCTCAAGGGCGGTGGCTACGACTACAACCGTGAGTTCTCGGCCACAGCCTTCACCCTCGGCTACAACGGTGCACAACTGGATGACGGCCGCCTGCAACGCGCCCACCTGGGCCCGGCCAAGCCACAGACCGCCCAGGGGTTCGTGTTCAACCTCGACCGGCCGCAGTTCAAGGACCGCCGCGTGCGCCAGGCGCTGGCCATGCTATGGGACTTCGAGTGGAGCAACCGCCAGATGATGCGCAACCTGTACATCCGCCAGCAGAGTATTTTTTCCAACACCCCGCTGGCGGCGCGCGAATTGCCGGATGCCGATGAACTGAAACTGCTTGAGCCGCTGCGCGGCAAGGTACCGGGCGAAGTCTTCAGCCAGGTGTTCACAGCCCCCACAACCGACGGTTCGGGGATTATCCGCACGCAGCAACTGCAGGCCCTGGCCCTGCTGCAGCAGGCGGGTTGGCACCCTAAGGGTGATCACCTGGTCAACGCCGAGGGCCAGCCGCTGACATTTACCTTCCTCAACGGCCAGGCCGGCCTTGAGCGTTTGCTGCTGCCGTGGAAGCGTAACCTGGCACAGATCGGCGTTACCCTGAGCATCCGCAATGTCGACTCGGCCCAGTACGTCAATCGTCTGATGGCCCGCGACTACGACATGCTCGTCACCGGCTACCCGGCCACCCTCTCACCGGGTGCCGAACTCTACAATTACTTCGGGTCTGCAGCAGCCAACGACCCAGGCTCGAACAACCTGATGGTGCTCAAGGACCCTGCGGTGGACAGCCTGATCGACGGGCTGGTGCGCGCCGACACCCAGGCTGACATGCTGCGCCACGCCCATGCGCTGGACCGTGTGCTGCAGTGGAACTACTACTGGATCCCCAACTACTACCCGCCAGGCAGTTCGACCGTGTGGTGGAACCGCTTCGGCCTGCCCAAGGTCCAGCCTGCTTATGACGAAGGGCTGGACAGCTGGTGGGAAATCAGCCCGAACGCCCTGACCAGCGCGCAGATGGCCGAGCGCCAGAAGGCTGCGCCATGACGTCCTATATCCTGCGCCGCCTGCTGCTGATCATCCCCACGCTGCTGGCGATCCTGCTGGTCAACTTCGCCATCGTCCAGGCGGCCCCCGGTGGCCCGGTGGAGCAGGCGGTGGCCAGGCTGCAGGGCATCGGCGGCGGGGCACCGGGCGCCCGGGCCGACGTGGTTCATGGCGAATCCCGCGCCACCCGGGGCCTGGACCCGAAACTGATCGAGGAGATCAAGCGCCAGTACGGCTTCGACAAGTCGGCCCCTGAGCGCCTGTGGCTGATGCTCTGCCAGTATGCACGGCTGGATTTCGGCCAGAGCTTCTTCCGCGGCGCCAAGGTCACCGACCTGATTCTGGACAAGCTGCCGGTGACCCTTTCACTGGGATTCTGGGCCACGTTGATCACCTACCTGGTGTCGATCCCGCTGGGCATCCGCAAGGCGGTGCGCCACGGCAGCCGCTTCGATGCCTGGAGCAGTGCGCTGATCGTGATCGGTTACGCTCTGCCCTCCTTCCTGTTCGCCTTGCTGCTGATCGTGCTGTTCGCCGGTGGCACCTCGCTGAACTGGTTCCCGGTACGCGGCCTGGTCTCGGAGAACTTCGACCAGCTCAGCCTGCTGGGCAAGGTCGCCGACTACTTCTGGCACCTGGTGCTGCCGGTGGGGGCACTGGTGGTCGGCGGCTTCGCCACACTGACATTGCTGACCAAGAACGCCTTCCTCGATGAAATCTCCCGTCAGTACGTGGTCACGGCCCGCGCCAAGGGCCTGAGCGAGCGTCGCGTCCTGTATGGCCACGTGCTACGCAATGCCATGCTGGTGGTGCTGGCAGGCTTGCCGCAGGCGCTGATCACGGTGTTCTTCGCAGGATCCCTGCTGATCGAGGTGATTTTTTCACTCGATGGCCTCGGGCGCATGAGCTACGAGGCAGCGGTGTCGCGTGACTACCCGGTAGTGTTCGGCACGCTGTTCATCTTCACCCTGGCCGGCCTGCTGATCCGCCTGATCGGCGACTTGTCGTATACCTTGCTCGATCCGCGCATCGACTTTGACGCGAGGGCGCACTGATGCTCTCGCCGGTTTCGCGTCGCCGCCTGCAACGCTTTCGCCGCAACCGCCGTGGCTGGGTGTCGTTGTGGCTGTTCGCAGGCCTGCTGCTGCTCAGCCTTGGTGCAGAGCTCGTCGCCAACGACAAACCCTTGCTGCTTGGCTACAAGGGCGAGCTGTACATGCCTGCGCTCAAACGCTACAGCGAGCAGCAGTTCGGCGGCCAACTGCCGTTCCAGCCGGACTACCGTAGCGCGTATGTCCGCCAGCTGATCGAGGGCCAGGGCGGCTGGATGCTGTTCGCACCAATTCCGTTCAGTGCCGACACACCCAACTACGACCTGCAGGTACCCACCCCAAGCCCACCGAGCAGCAGCAACTGGCTGGGTACCGACGACCAAGGCCGCGACGTGCTCGCGCGGGTGTTGTACGGCACCCGGGTATCGCTGCTGTTCGCCTTTGCCCTGACGGTGGTCAGCGTGCTGATCGGCGTGATCGCCGGGGCCTTGCAGGGCTACCACGGTGGTTGGGTGGACCTGCTCGGGCAACGCGTGCTGGAGGTGTGGTCGGGGTTGCCGGTGCTGTACCTGCTGATCATCCTCAGCGGTTTCGTCGAGCCGGACTTCTGGTGGCTGCTGGGGATCATGGCGCTGTTCTCGTGGTTGACCCTGGTGGATGTGGTGCGGGCCGAGTTCCTGCGCGGGCGCAACCTGGAGTACGTGAAAGCCGCCCGCGCGCTGGGCCTGCCTGACAGCCAGGTGATGCTGCGGCACATCCTGCCCAATGCGATGAACGCCACGCTGACCTACGTGCCGTTCATGCTCACCGGGGCCATCACTACACTGACCGCGCTGGACTTTCTGGGCTTTGGCATGCCGGCCGGGAGTGCTTCGCTGGGTGAGCTGGTCACCCAGGGCAAGCAGCACCTGGAGGCCCCTTGGCTGGGCTTCACAGCGTTCTTTGCGCTGGCGGTGGTGCTGTCATTGCTGGTGTTTATCGGGGATGCCTTGCGCGAGGCCTTCGACCCAAGAGTTTAGGCTGGTACTGCCATCACAGGTTTCAGGGAACTGCCATGCAAGAAAGCAATACCCTCAAGGACTATCCTCAGGTACGGCAACTGGCGATCCGCTCGCTGTTCGAAATCATCGAGCAGTCCAGCGAGGGCACGGTGATCGTCGACCGCGAGGCGCGAATCGTGTGGATGAACGAACGCTATGCCCGCCGTTTTGGCCTGGCCGATGCCGCCAGTGCCATCGGCCAGCCATGCGAAACGGTGATACCGGGCAGCCTGATGCGCGAGGTGGTGAGTAACGGCCGGCCGATCCTGCTGGACATGCTCGACACCGCCAAGGAGCCACTGGTGGTCATGCGCCTGCCGATCCACGATGCCCAGGGGGCGCTTATCGGTGCCATCGGCTTTGCCCTGTTCGACGAATTGCGCAGCCTGTCGCCACTGCTCAAGCGCTATTCGAGCATGCAGCAGGAACTGGCCACGACACGCTCGCAACTGCGCGCGCGCCAAGCCAAATACAGTTTTGCCCAGTTCGTCGGCAGCAGCGCGGCGAGCCTTGAGGCCAAACGCCGTGCCAGGCGTGGCGCGGCCAGCGAGTCGCCGGTGTTGTTGCTCGGCGAAACCGGTACCGGCAAGGAGCTGCTGGCCCATGCCATTCACGCAGCCTCGGCACGTGCGCACAAAGCCTTTGTCAGCATCAACAGTGCAGCGATCCCCGAGGCGCTGCTGGAAGCCGAGTTCTTTGGCACGGCCCCGGGCGCCTTTACCGGCGCTGACCGTAAGGGGCGCAGCGGCAAGTTGCAGTTGGCCGAGGGTGGCACCTTGTTCCTCGACGAAATCGGCGACATGCCCCTGGCCCTGCAAAGCAAACTGCTGCGCGTATTGCAGGAGAAGGAATACGAACCGGTGGGCTCGAACCAGATGCTGCGCAGCGACGTGCGCATCATCGCTGCCACGTCAATCGATTTGCAGGCGGCCATGGCCCGCGGGGCGTTTCGCGCCGATCTGTATTACCGCCTGAATGTACTGCCAATCCAGGCACCGCCGCTGCGCGAGCGCCTCGAAGACCTGCCCGCGTTATGCGAGGCGATCCTGGCCGAACTGGGCAGCCAGTTCGAGCTGGAGCCCGATGCGCTGCAATTGCTGGCACGCCATGCCTGGCCAGGGAACATCCGTGAGCTGCGCAACGTGCTGGAACGGGCAACCCTGCTGGCAGACCAGCCGCGCCTTACCGCCTTGGACTTGCGCGAGGCACTAGGGCCGGTGGCGCCGCTTGCCACGACTACCGTTAGGCAAAGCTACCGCGATGCCTGTGCGCAATTCGAGCGCAAACTGATTGCCGACACGTTGGCCGAACACGCCGGCAATGTGGTGGAAGCAGCCAAAGCATTGGGTTTGGGGCGTTCGACGTTCTACAAGAAGAAAGTGGCATTGGGAGTATGAGTCTCTTATTAGAGACTGATGTTTCAAAATAGAGACTGCTGCGAGCGCTTTGCCCTGAAACGTAGTTGGGAGCAATAGCTACCGCAGCTAATCTCAAATAAGAGACACAGCAATCTTTAATTCAACAAAATGCTTTAAGAATCAATAAGTTAACTGTTGGCACGATTCCCGCTATCCCCGGTCACCGATAACAAAAAGACCTACCCAGGAGATCTACCCGATGACCGTGCTCATCGCCCTCGCCGCTTTGGCCCTGCTGATGCTGGCCGCCTACCGCGGTTACAGCGTGATCCTCTTCGCTCCCATCGCCGCCCTCGGCGCGGTGCTGCTGACCGACCCCGCCGCCGTGGCGCCCGCCTTTACCGGGGTGTTCATGGAAAAGATGGTCGGTTTCATCAAGCTGTACTTCCCGGTGTTCCTGCTTGGCGCGGTGTTCGGCAAGCTCATCGAACTGTCCGGTTTCTCGCGCTCGATCGTCGCCGCAGCCATCCGCCTGCTCGGCACCCGCCAGGCCATGCTGGTGATCGTGCTCGTTTGCGCTTTGCTCACTTATGGTGGGGTATCGCTGTTTGTGGTGGTGTTCGCGGTGTACCCATTCGCCGCCGAAATGTTCCGCCAAAGTGATATTCCCAAGCGCCTGATCCCGGCAACCATCGCCTTGGGCGCCTTCTCGTTCACCATGGACGCCCTGCCCGGCACCCCGCAGATCCAGAACATCATCCCCAGCACCTTCTTCAACACCACCGCCTGGGCCGCGCCCTGGTTGGGGCTGATTGGCACGGTGTTCGTGTTCTGCAGCGGCATGCTTTACCTGCAACGCCAGCGTAACAAGGCCCAGCGCGCCGGCGAGGGCTATGGCAGCAACCTGCGCAACGAACCGGAAACCGCCGCCGATCTGACCTTGCCCAACCCATGGCTGGCGCTTTCGCCGCTGGTACTGGTAGGTGTGATGAACCTGCTGTTCACCCACTGGATCCCGCAGTGGTATGGGGCCAGCCATAGCCTGCAACTGCCGGGCATGAGTGCGCCGGTGAACAGCGACGTGGCCAAGCTGACGGCGATCTGGGCAGTGCAGGCCGCGCTGCTGGTGGGCATCCTGATGGTGCTGGTGTGCGCCTTCGGCGCCATTCGTGAGCGCCTGGCCGAAGGCACCAAAAGTGCCGTCGGGGGCGCCTTGCTGGCCGCCATGAACACGGCCTCCGAGTACGGTTTTGGTGCTGTGATCGCTTCGCTGCCCGGCTTTCTGGTACTGGCCGACGCCCTGCGCGGCATCCCCAACCCGCTGGTCAATGAAGCGATCACCGTGACCTTGCTGGCCGGCATCACCGGGTCCGCCTCTGGCGGCATGAGCATTGCCCTGGCGGCCATGGGCGACAGCTTCATCGCTGCGGCAAACGCCGCCAACATCCCGCTCGAGGTGCTGCACCGGGTGGCCGCGATGGCCAGTGGCGGCATGGACACCCTGCCGCACAACGGTGCGGTGATCACCTTACTGGCCGTCACCGGCTTGACCCACCGCGAGGCCTACAAGGACATTTTCGGTATTACCCTGATCAAGACCCTGGCGGTCTTCGTGGTCATCGCCACGTTCTACGCCACCGGCATCGTCTAAGGAGCTTTTGCATGACCCTCAAAGGCAAGACTGCACTCGTCACCGGTTCCACCAGCGGCATCGGCCTGGGCATCGCCCAGGTGCTGGCCCGCGCTGGCGCCAACATCCTGCTCAACGGTTTCGGCGACCCGGCACCGGCTCTGGCCGAGGTTACGCAGCATGGGGTGAAGGCTGCGCACCATCCGGCCGACCTTGGCGAGGTGGCCCAGATAGAAGCATTGTTCGCGTTTGCCGAGCAGACCTTCGGCGGCGTCGACATCCTGGTCAATAATGCGGGCATCCAGCATGTGGCGCCGGTCGAGCAGTTTCCGCTGGAAAGCTGGGACAAGATCATCGCCCTGAACCTGTCGGCGGTGTTCCATGGCACGCGACTGGCGCTGCCGGGCATGCGTGAGCGTAACTGGGGGCGAATCGTCAATATCGCCTCGGTGCACGGGTTGGTCGGCTCCATCGGCAAAGCCGCCTATGTGGCAGCCAAGCACGGCGTGGTCGGCCTGACCAAGGTGGTGGGGCTGGAAACCGCTACCGGCAATGTCACCTGCAACGCCATCTGCCCGGGCTGGGTGCTGACCCCGCTGGTGCAAAAGCAGATCGACGAACGCGCCGCCAAGGGTGTCGACCCGCAGCAGGCCCAAGCGGACTTGCTGGCCGAGAAGCAACCTTCATTGGCCTTCGTCACTCCTGAACACCTGGGCGAGCTGGTACTATTCCTGTGCAGCGAGGCCGCAAGCCAGGTCCGCGGCGCCGCCTGGAATGTCGATGGTGGCTGGCTGGCCCAGTGATGGGCGGCCTGGGCCTGGTGCGGGTCTTGCCATCGTTCAACTGCAAGGAGGCCCTATGCGCCCAACCCCCCTGTCCGCGATCCTGGCCCTGACCCTGGCGGCCACTGCCCCAGCGACGGCCGCCAGCCTGAAGGACATCGCGCCTTACCCCGAGGCTGAAAAAGGCTTTACCCGGCAGGTCATCCACCTGCCCGCACAACCCGACGAGCAAGCCTACAAGCTGGAAATTCTGGCTGGCAAGACGCTGCAGGTGGACTGTAACCGCCAGCGCCTGGCCGGCAGCCTGGAGGAACACACCCTCCAAGGCTGGGGTTACAGCTATTACCGCCTGGACAAGGTCGGCGGGCCGGCCAGTACCCTGATGGCCTGCCCGGATGGCAAAAAGACCGAGGCGTTCGTGCCGGTGGTCGGTGAAGGCTTCCTGCTGCGCTACAACAGCAAGTTGCCTGTCGTGGTGTATGTGCCTGATGGCGTGCAAGTGCGTTACCGCGTGTGGTCGGCATCGCAGGACGTGCAACAGGCCAAGGTGGAGTAAATTGAAGCGTAGCGGTGCTTGATCGACGGCAAGCTGGCGATCAAGCGCGTCTTGGCAATGGGAGGTATGGCATGAATGATGTGCTTTGGTGTCCTGCTGCGGCGCAAATCGAGGCCAGCCGAATGGATGCCTTTCGCCGCTGGATCAACCTGCGCTACAACCTGCAGCTCAATGATTACGCAGCACTGCACAACTGGAGCATCGAGCAGCGCGCCGCTTTTTGGGAATCCATTGCCGACTATTTCCAGGTGTTGTGGCATAGCCCACCCAGCCAGGTACTGAGCGAAGGTGCACAGATGCCCGATGCTCGGTGGTTCGCCAAGGCCACCCTCAACTTCGCCGAACACCTGCTACGCCGGCGTGACGATCACACTGCGGTGACGGCCGTGCGCGAAGACGGCGAGCGCCGCTCACTGAGCCACGCGCAACTGGCCGCTGAGGTAGCCGGGCTGCAGAAGGCCTTCAAAAATGCCGGTATCGAGCCAGGTGACCGCATTGGCGCAGTGATGCCCAACACCTGGGAAACCCTCGTGGCCATGCTCGCCTGCACCAGCCTAGGCGCCGTCTGGTCGACGTCATCGCCGGAGTTTGGCCTGCACGGCATCATCGACCGTTTCGGCCAGATCGAGCCCAAGCTGCTGATCGTCTGTGCCGGTTACCAGTACGCCGGCAAGCAGATCGACCAGGTCGACAAGATCAACCAGGTCTGCGCGCAGTTGCCCGGGCTGCAGCAACTGATCGTGGTGCCCTACACGCGGCCGGACACCCAGGCCGACGAATTCACTACCCCTGCCAAGGTCAGCCTGTGGGGCGACTTCTACCAGGCAGGAGGTGAGCCAGGCTTCACCCCCTTACCGTTCGATCACCCGCTGTACATCCTCTATTCCAGCGGCACCACGGGCGTGCCCAAGTGCATCGTCCACAGCGCCGGCGGTGTCCTGCTGCAACACCTCAAGGAACACGGCCTGCACAATGACCTCAAGGCCGATGACGTGCTGTTCTACTACACCACCTGCGGCTGGATGATGTGGAACTGGCTGGCCAGTGGCCTGGCAGTAGGGGCCACTCTGGTGCTGTATGACGGCTCCCCCTTCCACCCGGGGCCTGAGCGCCTGCTCGACCTGATCGACGCCGAAGGCATCCAGGCCTTCGGTACCAGCGCCAAGTACCTGGCCGCACTTGAACAGGAAGGCCTGGAGCCGGCACGCAGTCATCGACTGGCCAGCCTGCGCCTGATCCTCTCCACCGGCTCACCGCTGTCGCCGCACAGTTACGACTACGTTTACCGCAAGATAAAGGCCGATCTGTGCCTGGCGTCCATGTCCGGTGGTACCGATATCGTGTCCTGCTTCGTGCTGGGCAACCCGACGCTGCCGGTACGCCGTGGCGAAATTGCCTGCAAGGGCCTGGGCATGGCGGTAGAAGTGTGGAATGAGCACGGCCAGCCGGTGACCGGTGAAAAAGGCGAGTTGGTGTGCACCCGCCACTTCCCGTCGATGCCCCGGGGGTTCTGGAACGACAACGATGGCAGCCGCTACCGCGAGGCCTACTTCAGCCAGTTTCCCGGTGTCTGGGCGCAGGGCGACTACGCCGAGCAGCTCACCACAGGCGGCATGGTGATCCATGGGCGTTCCGATGCCGTGCTCAACCCCGGTGGTGTGCGTATCGGCACGGCGGAAATCTATCGGCAGGTAGAAAAGGTCGAGCAGGTGCTGGAAAGTGTCGCCATCGGCCAGCAATGGAAAGGCGATGTGCGCGTCGTGCTGTTCGTGCGTCTGCGTGATGGCCTGGCGCTCGATGAGCCGTTGCAACAGCGCATTCGCCAGGTGATCCGCCAGTACACCACGCCGCGCCATGTACCGGCGGTGATCCTGCAGGTCAGTGATATTCCACGTACCATCAGCGGCAAGCTGGTGGAGCTGGCGGTGCGTAATGTGGTGCACGGGTTACCCGTGAAAAATACCGACGCGCTGGCCAACCCGGAAGCACTTGAGTTTTTTCGTGACCGCACGGAGCTGCACGTTCAG
The DNA here is from genome assembly GCF_047456185.1 of Pseudomonas sp. BNK-30. Taxonomy (NCBI): domain Bacteria; kingdom Pseudomonadati; phylum Pseudomonadota; class Gammaproteobacteria; order Pseudomonadales; family Pseudomonadaceae; genus Pseudomonas; species Pseudomonas sp. BNK-30. Next base: position 1,892,044 of record NZ_CP179904.1, on the reverse strand, counting down.
GCATAATGGCGCCCTTTTTTCACCCAGAAGCACAGGTGTCCCATGAAAGCTCAAGCCCGCCACATCCTGGTCAAGACCGCTGAGGAGGCCGAAAAGCTCAAACAGCGCATCGCCAATGGCGAGGCCTTCGACGTGCTGGCCAAGAAGTTTTCCACCTGCCCTTCAGGCAAGCGTGGCGGCGACCTGGGCGAAGTGCGCCCGGGGCAGCTGGTGGGGGCGATCGACCAGGTGATTTTCAAGAAACCCCTGCGTGTGGTGCACGGGCCGATAAAGAGCAAGTTCGGCTATCACCTGGTGCAGACCTTCTACCGCGACTGAACAGCGCCGTTAACGGCGTGCGGCCAGCAAACCGAGGCCAGCGCAACCGAGCAGGCAGGCGCTGACCCGGTTGAACAGCCGGCGCGGCCCCGGCTGGCTGAACCAGCGCTGCAGGTAGGCGCCAAGGCCGGCATAGATGGCAATCGCCGCCCACTCCAGGAGCAGGAACAGTACCCCCAGCCAGAGGAACTGCTCACTGACCGGGGTGGGGCTGCCCACCGAGACGAACTGCGGCAGGAAGGCGGTAAAAATCAGGATCGCTTTCGGGTTGCCTGCGGCCACCCAGAACTCCTGCCGCGCCAGGCGCCAAACGCCACGCGGTTGCTCGCTCGCCACCAGCGCCTCGCCCACCGGAGCGCGCCACAGCTGCCAGGCGATGTAGAACAGGTAGGCCGCACCCACCACCTTGATCACCAGGAACAGGTACTCACTGGTGTGCAGCACCACCGCCAGGCCCATCGCCGCCAGGGCAATCATGCCGCTGAAGGCGAGAATGCGCCCGCCACCTGCCACGCATGCGGTACGCAGGCCATAGCGGCTGGCATTGTGCAACGACAACAGGTTGTTCGGCCCCGGTGCCATGTTCAGGGCGAAGCAGGCGGGGATGAATAACAGCAGGCTCGACAGGTCCATTTCGTTCTCCTGGAAATCTGCCGCCAATGTCGATGCTTGAGCGGTACCGGTCAAGGTACAGCCACAGGGAAAAACTGTACGGCAGCGCGTTCGGCGCTGTTAAGCTGCCAGCCTCAACGAGGGCTCCAGCATGCACCCTACCCGCTCCTCACTCTGGCGCGATCCGGCCCTGCCCTGGGTGGAAAGCCGCCGGGCCTGCCACAGCCGCGCCTGTTACAAGGCTCATAGCCACCCGACATTCTCCATCGGCGCGGTGGATGCGGGGTGCAGCGTCTTCACTGGCGCAGGTGATGGGCAGCAGCGGCTGACCCCAGGCACGCTGGTGTTGGTGCCGGCGCAGCGGGTGCATGCCTGCAACCCCGAGCCCGGCCAGGCATGGAGCTACCAGATGCTGCATGTCGAGGCCCAGTGGCTTGCGCAGCTGCGCCTGGAGTCGGGGCTCGACGCGGCCGGGCCGGGGGCGCCGGCGCGCATCAGCCGGCTGCCTGCGTTGTACCGCGCGTTCTGCGGGTTGAATGAATTGCTGTTCTCGGGTGCGAGCAGCGGCGAAAAGGAAGCCGCACTGATCGCCTTCATGGGTGATCATGATTTTGCCCAGCATCCTCACCTGGCGGCTGCGCCAGCGCCAGCATTGGGCATGCCGGCCCTGCGTGGCCTGATCGAGTGCATCGAAGCTCAAGACCCGGCCCGCTTGAGTCTTGAAGTGCTGGCCCGGCAAGCAGGGCTTGGCCGTTATCAGTTGATCCGTGCGTTCCGCGCGGCCACCGGGCTGACGCCGCATGCCTACCTGATCAATGCCCGCATCAACCGGGGCCGGCGGCTGCTGCGCGACGGGCTGGCGCTGGCCGAGGTGGCCTATCGACTGGGGTTTGCCGATCAGAGCCATTTTCAGCGGGTATTCAAGGCGCATGTGGGCGTGACGCCGGGGCAATATCGGCTGCGTCTGGATCAGAGGCCCTAAGCAACCCGCAATAATCTTCAATACCTGGTCCTGCCCCGCCTCCACACTGCGGCTTTATCACTCGAGATAGCCCGCACCATGGAGCAGTTTCTGATCGTCGCGCTCGCCCACTTCCTGGCCCTGCTTTCCCCAGGCCCGGACTTCTTTCTGGTCGCTCGTACCTCGATCAGCGCCGGTTGGCGCGTCGCCAGTGGCACCTGCCTGGGCATCGCTCTGGCCAATGGCCTGTTCATCAGCCTGGCCTTCGCGGGCCTGGCGGTACTGCAAGAAGGCAGCCCGGTGTTCATCGCCTTGCAGTTGGCCGGCGCGGTTTACCTGCTTTATATAGGCGCGCTGTTCCTGCGCCATGCCGGGCAGTCCGGCCTGGCTGCGGTGGATACCCTAGGGGCAGTGAGCGGCTGGTGGCGAGGGCTGGGCATGGGCCTGGTATCTGGCGGTCTCAACCCCAAGAACGCACTGTTCTACGCCAGCCTCGCCAGCATGGTCGCCAACAGCGGTGCTGCCTGGAAGTGGGCCTATGGCGCCTGGATGTTCACCATCGTTCTGCTGTGGGATTTGCTGGTGGCAGCGGCCATCGGCAACAAGCGCCTGCTACGGCGCTTTTCTCATGCCCTGCCCTGGCTGGAGCGGGCCTCGGGGATGATGCTGATTGCACTGGCAGGTGCATTGCTTTTCAGCCTGGTGCAGGGTTGAGCAGCACCAGGCTGGCCAAGTCCATCAGGCTGAAATGGCCACTTGCCCAACCACCGGTGTCCAGGTGCCAGACGTTACCCAACCGTTTGGCCTGGAGCACCGGCGTATGGCCCACCAGCAGGGCACGCACGCCTTCGACGGCGCCGGTATCCCCTTCTTTGAGCCGCCGGCGCGACCATTGGCAGACTTCACGCACCCCCGGGTCATCATCCTCCAGCAGACTGGCGCGCAGCTCGGCCCAGTCTGCAAAAGGGCTGTCGGCATGCAGCACGCCAATCAACCCGGCCTCTGTCTGTACTTCCATGGCTATCGGCAACTGCAGGAACTGTTCGACGAAAACCGCCTGCTCATCCTTTGGCAGATCGAGAAACCAGCCGCCGCCCGCTGCCCGATACATGTCCAGATCCAGCCGCCCACCGTACAGGCAGGTGATGGCCAGCGACTCATGGTTGCCCTGCACGGCATGGAACCAAGGCTTGGTCAGCCACGTCAGGGCCTCGATACTGTGCGGCCCGCGGTCGACCAGATCACCAACACTGAATAGCCGATCCACCGCAGGGTCGAACCCTACCGCCTCCAGGCACTGCTCCAGGCGCCGAAAATGCCCGTGAATATCGCCAACAGCCAGGTCACGCCCGTGGCTGTTGGCGGCTACCCGCCGAAACCGGCTCATTGCATTGTTCCTCTGTTGCCGCACGTTGGGGAGCGGATGATGGGTACCGCTCTCGTCCATGACGTGCTCATGGCCCTATCAACCAACAGCATGGCACAAGGCACAGCACCTGCGCAGTTCGAACTGGTTTCGCCAATGTTTCGCCACGCCCGCGGCCTCCTGAAATACCCTTCACTGGAACAGGTGATCCTGCCGATAGTATGCTCGGCCTTTCGATCTGTACCAGGGAAGGGAATTACCCATGAAACTCTGTGCCGTACAGCTGGCATCAGTCAAAGGCGAACTACAAGTCAATCTCGACCGCCACCTGCACTGCATAGAGCAGGCCGCAGACCTGGGCGCCGAACTGGTGGTGTTCCCCGAGCTGTCGCTGACCGGTTACGAGCCTACCCTGGCAAGGCAGGTGGCCTTGCCGCTCACCTCTGCCCGGCTCGATCCGCTGCAGCGAATCTGCGACCGCCTGGCAATCTGCGTAGCCGTGGGCCTGCCACTGCCCACCGCAGATGGCATTCAGATCGCAATGCCGATCCTGCGCCCCGGCCAGCCGCGGCTGGCCTACGCCAAACAACGGCTGCACGAGGACGAACTGGCGTTTTTCTCGGCCGGTGACCAGCCCTTGGTTTTCGCCGCAGGGCAACTGCAGGTAGCACCCGCCATCTGTTACGAGTCGATGTTCATCGCGCATGCAGCACAAGCCCGCGACAGGGGCGCAGAGTTGTACCTGGTGAGCGTGGCGAAGACGGCGAAGGGCATCCGTGAAGGCAATGAGCACTACCCGCAAGTCGCTCGCACTTTGGGTATCCCGGTATTGATGGCCAACTGTGTGGGCCCGGCCGACAACTTCGTGGGTGCCGGCGGCTCGGCGGCCTGGGACAGCCAGGGCAACCTGCTGGCGGCGCTGGACGGCCGCCAGGAAGGCATCATCTTGCTGGATACCGCGAACTCCAGCGCCATCGGCGTACCGCTGAGCATGCCTTCTGCATGAAGTATCTGCTTTTGATAGTGGCCAGCTTTGCCAGCACCTATCATCTGGTGGGGCTATTGATCAACAGCCAGCTGAATGAGCTGGCCGAGGGGTTGCGCCATCGCCCGGATGCGCCACCGCCCGGTCAGTACCTGCGCGAAGTAAGGCCACAGGCCCGCCGGGCGCATCGGCAGTACACGCTGATGGCGGGCTCGACGCTGGCGGTGGTGGCGTGCCTGGTCGTGTATTGGATCAGTTGAGTTTTCAGATTCAGTCGCGACCTTGCGGACAATGCATGGCTAAAGGTCCAAAGTCAGGCTTTGTTGCCCCTCAAGCGCCAAGAGGTACTGCTTGGCCGGCATCCCCCCGGCAAAGCCGGTCAGGCTCCCGGATGCGCCAATCACGCGGTGGCACGGGGCAATGATCGAGATCGGATTACGGCCGTTGGCCGCACCGACCGCGCGTACGGCGCTCGGGTTACCGATCTGCCGGGCGATATCGCTGTAGCTTCGGGTCTGGCCGAACGGAATGGTGAGCAACGCCGCCCACACCTGGCGCTGAAACGCGGTGCCGGCAAAATCCAGTGCCAACTCGAACCGTTGGCGCTTGCCGGCAAAGTACTCTTCCAACTGGCGAGCGGCTTCGCGCAGTATTGGCTGCTCATCATCCCGATGCACCTCACCCAGGCGAACGCGGTTTTCCCGCTCCTCTTCCCACAGCACGGCGGCCAGGCGCTCGCCGCGGGCCACCAGGGTCAAGGTGCCGACCGGGGACTGCATCAGGGTGAAGGCGCTGGACATGCTTGTTTCTCACTGCAGGGCTAGGTCCGGGCACTGTAGCGCCGGCCCACACCTCGCGCATCCGCTTTCTTGCTCAGGCAATCAATCAGCTCGCGATGCGGCGGGCTTGGGCCAGGTCGATTTTGGGGATCAACGCCGCAGGTATGCGAGAAACCTCGGACAGGTTGTAAACCCGGAATCGCTCGCTGACAACCTGCTCGGCCATCAGCGTCAGCGACGGCAGTATGCGGCTCTCCCAGTGCTGGTCGAGCCCACAGGGGGAATGCTGCCCCTCACCGTTCTCGTAAAAGCGCCCTAATGACTGGTCCAGGTCAACACCCACCAGCAACACCTGCTCGAACCCCAGGTGATACGCCAGTTGCAGGGCGACATAAACCACTGTCCGGGCATCGAAGTAGCCGCTTGAGAGGTCTTTGCTGAAGGCGATCGACCGCGCCCGCTTGCTCCACAACGCCCTGCTGCAGACATGGGTTGCGCCGTGCCCCCGCAACCCGTCGAGCATGCCGGGGTTGTCGGCTTTATGCAGCGGATAACACTCGGTGTCGGGCGGGATGTCAGCGCCGACGAACTGCTCTGGCCACAGTGCCAAGCGCTGGCTATCGCGCAACGCCAAGGCAAACAGCTCTGGCTGCTGTGTGCGAAAGCTTTTGTCGGTGCAGATGTAAAAGAACGGCTTCACGGCACACGCAGCGGTGAGGGAAACCGAACCATTCATGGCAATCACAGGGAGGTGTGAAAATTCAAGCAAGGGGAACTGTTTGGCAGAAGCGCCCGACGCAAGAATCACCACCGGCCCTTTCTGGGTGTTTCGGCACGCCTCGAAACCTGAGAACGCGCCGCGCTCGGCATCGAGCTGTGACGGAGATATATTCATCGCGCCATCATCGGTTTGGAGTACCTAAAACACAATACCCCTCGGACACCGAACGATCCCTTTTACAGAGCCCTTACACAATCTGACCAACGTCTTGCCGTTCGTTTCACGCGACGACTCTCTTTTATGCATGAGTCGCCTTGCCGGTTACCCCTGGCGGTACTAATACTTAACTCTCTGCCTGGGGAGGCACGAACAATGCAACCAAGATTCGTTATCGTTCCCGCAGTGCCTATCGAAAGGGAATCCTTCCGCGTCGCTGGTCGCTATTACGCAGCTACCGTCTGCGGCGGCTACGACATCTACGACAATCAAGCAAAGGAGCGTCTCAAGCCCAGTTACTCCTGCAAAGAAGATGCGCAGGTGCAATGCCGTCAGATGAACCTGAAAGCGTAGAAGCCATGGGACTGCCAGGGGGCAGGCATCACCTCAATCCAGGCATTCCCGGGCCGCCAGCCGCAGCTTGTTGCCCGAGAGGAAACTGCCTTTGTAGAAAGTCGCCCGGCTGCCCTCACCGGACTCCAACACTTCCAGGACTTCATCAGAGGTCACTGCGCTGGGTGCGGTCAGGCGGTAGCCATGTGAAATGGATTTTTGCGTCGTGAGTGGCGCCAACGCTTGCCACTTGGGCAATACACAGGCGGCATAGACTTCTGGCGATTTGCGGGTCAGCTTGCTGGCTGTTGGCTTTCCTGGGTTTGCACAACCGGCCAGGGTGACGACCAGTGCGTAGCAAAAAGAGATGCGAAAGTTAGGCATTTGCATTTGACTCAAGTGGACAGGATGCATTTTAACCATGGTTTTGCATGACAAAAAGCCCGCGCATCTGGGGCGCGGGCTTTTGTACTCAGGTTTGCAGCCGGCTAGCTAGGCCTTCGAACACATGAGGGCTGCATCGAGCAGCCGCCCGTGGTCATACCAGGCATCGCGCTGATAGGCCATGAACTGCTGACGCGTGCCGTAGCTGCGCAACTCTACAAGGCCATTGGCTGTGTTGGGGTCAGTACTGTCGACGAACAGACGCACCGAATCACCACTACCCACCTCATAGGTGGTTGCACTCCCATGCATCTCTTCCTTGACGCACCCTAGATAATCCGGCGGGCTCTTCTCGGTGATACCGGAGGTATGATCATGCCCATCCCGGACATCGGGGTTCTGTGCACACCCCGTCATAAAAGTTGCAGCCAACGCTGACATCAGTATTGCGCTTGCGAGCGATCTAGAGTTCTTCACGCGACACACTCCGGCGCCCCCTTCAACAACCCTTTGAAAATAGCTAACGAGCAACGCCCTTTTTCGTTTTTTTGGCCAGTCCCATATTAACCCTCAGTCATAACCGAGCAATATTCTTCTTCGCTATAGGGGATGTGGCAGCGCCCTACCCTATTTGCAAGCTGACGGGAACACGCCATGCCGCTTTGCCATTAGCACCGCTCAATCTTGCTCGGCCACTTCACAAACGCCATTTGCACGCCCCTTGCCGGTGTACGAGACCCCCACAGACTCATCCGGGTTGACCATGATAGAGACGGTAACCCCATCGCCCTTGGCTTCGTAGTACGCGTCACTGAATTTCTTCAGTTTTGCCTCCTTGGCATTTATGTAGACAGGGCCGCCTTCATCCGCGTGCACTTCGATTCCGCCCGGGCATGTGGCATTCACCAGTGGGATGCCTGCGTTGGCCATCCCTGCAACAGAAATCAGAACAACGCCCAGCACTCGCCTCTTCATTCAAACCTCCTGATCCGGTTAATCCTTATATACAGTGATAGACGAAGGCCCTGGAACCGGACCATTGCCGGCCAGAAATGCTTTCGCATCGAGCGGTGAGCATCATGCTCTGCCCGCCTGGCTCTGCACATACTGCTCAGCCATCACTTTGCCTTCGAGTATGGCCTCCGTCGAGGACGAAAATGCCCGACTCACTCGCAGCGTTCTCGAGACGCTGCCGGGCCGGCCGACCTCCACCAGCATTCCGGTCGGTGAGTCAGTGCACGACTCCCACAGAACGTAAATGGATGCCTGGTAACCAAGGTACGAATGCACATAAAGATCATGACTGGTGGACTGAAGGTTCATCTGATTCTCCAACGGGGCGCCCTGATTGCACCTTTGCTGCAAATACGACTGGTGCGTTCACGCGTGCGTTCCGTTGTCCTCGTCAAGTTACCTGCCCCGGTGAAGCCGGACCAGCACGTCAGAGTACATCTGTACTCCTGCGCAATCCTTACTATTTTAAGCAGGTTGCGGGCCTACCCATAGCAACCAGACCCTCGGTGGCAATTCGGCGTGCACGCCCCACGCCCCACGCCAGCGCTCTGGTCATCGACTCGCCGGGCCTCGAGTCGAAAGCCTCCTCGTGAAGCGCGGTACCAGCGGCCGCATAGACGCCGATGAACATCTGCGTAGCGCCTGTGCGCGACAGCCTCACCTGAACATCGATAACCGTGCCGTTATAAAGAGCCTCATCGTGCTCCCGGTGATGCAGGGTCGGGTCCGCCCACAGCCAATAAGTTTCTCCGCGAATTCGCATGCCGCCTCCTCCGACTGATGTCTATTTGGAATGGCCAAATACCACCATAGCGAAGCGGTGCGACCGCACAACCGGTACACGCGCAACTGTGGGCTGAATCGGACCACCGGTTAAATAACCGTTACAAAATCAATGATTTGTACAACTTCAGGCTGGGCGCGGCAGCTTGATGATCGCCGAGGGCTTTGCAGGGAAAAATTCTGGTGGCTCGCTGCGACGGACAGGAACGACCACAGCTAAGCGCCGTGGCCAACCTTCTCCATCATTTGATAAAGCGAACCTGTGAGTTGATTTTTTCGATCACCGAGCCTTTGCGCTCGTTGAAGCGCAGCTTGTTTTGCTCGAACAGGTTATTACCCTTGGTATCGATGGAGATGATCAACGGGCCAAACTCCCGCACGCGATTGACCCAAAGCGTTTCGGGCATTCCCAAATCTTGCCACTCAGCCCGCTCGATCTCTTCCACCTGGGTTGCGGCGAGTACTGCACAACCGCCGGGGAACACCGCATGCACAGCCTTGTTTTCCAGGCACCCAGTGGTGGTTTCGGGGCCCATGCCGCCCTTGCCGACGATCAGCTTTACGCCAGTCTGCTCAATGAATTCCTTCTCGAACTTTTCCATCCGCATGCTGGTGGTCGGGCCGATGGAAACCATCTCGAAGGTGCCATCGTCTTTCTCGCGCACGATCGGGCCAGCATGAAATATGGCCCCACCGCGCAAGTCGACCGGCAGTTCACGCTTGAGCTCGATCAGGCGACGGTGTGCCACGTCGCGACAGGTGACCAACTGCCCTGTCAGGTAAATCACATCACCAACGTTAAGGTCTGCGAGATCTTCGTCCTTGATCGGGGTGCTGAGGATCTTTTTCACAGAACAACTCCTTCGTGGGACAGAATGTCGTAAGACAGGTCGGCGTTGATACGGATCTTGCCGCGCCGGTGTGCCCAGCAACCAGTGGACACGGCCACGCCAATGGTTGATGGGTGGCGAGCGGACGACTCGATGTTCACGCCCATGACGCTGCTATTGCCGGTCAACCCTTGCGGACCGATACCAATCTCGTTGAGGCCCTCTTCAAGCAACTGCTCCATCAAAGCCGCACTTTCATTGGGGTGGCTGGAGTCTACCGGGCGCAGGATTGCCCGCTTGGACAGACGCGCAGCGGTTTCCACTGATGTTGACACGCCGACGCCAACCAGCAACGGCGGGCACGCGTTGATGCCCCGCGAGGTGATCACATCAAAGACAAATTCGGTGACGCCTTCATATCCTTGACCCGGCATCAACACTTTGGCCGAACCAGGCAGCGTGCAACCGCCACCGGCCATGTACACGTCCACGATTGCATAATCGGCGTTGGGGATGATCTCCCAATCCAGCCATGGAATTTTCGAACCGGTATTGGTACCCGTATTCTTTTCGATAAAGGTCTCTACCGCGTTGTGACGCAGCGGGCCCTTGATAGTGGCTTCCTTGGTGGCGTTCTCGAGGATGCCCTCAAGCTCGCTGAGCAAGGGGAAGCTCGCGCCTGCCGAGATGAAGTACTGGATCACGCCGGTGTCCTGGCAGCTCGGGCGGTCGAGTTTGTCGGCGTAGTCCTGGTTCTCAGCCATTGAGTCATAGACAGCAATGGCGAGCGGGTTGGTTTCCGCGGCCCGCAATTGCGCGGTTTTTTTCTTCACGTCGGTTGGCAGGCGTTTGCCGATATAGGCGGTAAACTTCGCCATCGTCTCGGTAAGCGATAGTACAGCTGACTCTTTATCCATCATTTTCTCCTCACAGCATCACTGGGCTATTCGTGCGGGCTCAAAAGGCCAGCTATTGGTGTTTGCACTGCTCGATTCGATGCACCTGATTGTTGCTCAGTCGAGTCTGGCGCCGCGGCTGGCTGAGTATTCAGGGCCAGGTCCATTTGCTTTTTATCGAGTGCTCCGACCCATTTGGCGATCGCCATGGTGCCAACTGCATTTCCGATCGTATTGGTGATAGCGCGGGCTTCGGACATGAAACGATCCACCCCGAGCAGCAGCACCATGCCGGCTACCGGAATCTTGTCCATCGTCGCCAGGGTGGCTGCCAGTGTGATGAAACCGGACCCGGTGACACCCGCGGAGCCCTTGGAAGTCAGCAACAACACGCCCAGCACGATCAATTGGTCCATTAGGGTCAGAGGCGTGTTGGTAGCTTGGGCGATGAAGATGGCTGCCATGGTGTAGTAGATGCACTGACCATCGGGGTTGAACGTCAGCCCGGACGGAATCACCAGGCCGACTACCGGCTTGGACACCCCTGCCTTTTCAAGTTTGTTCATCAGTTGCGGCACGACCGACTCTGAAGAACTGGTACCCAGGACAGTGAACAGTTCTTCCTTTAGGTACTTGAGAAACTTCCACAGGCTGAAGCCGGACAAGCGAGCGATGAAACCGAGCACGACCACGACAAACAGGAAACAGGTGACATACATAGTCGCCACCAACTTGCCAAGCGATACGATCGAACCCAGACCGTACTTGCCAATGGTGAAAGCCATGGCGCCAAACGCCGCCAGCGGTGCAAGCCGCATGATCATGCCGACAATGTAGAACATGCCGTGGGAGAAAGACTCCAGCACATCGACCATGGGTTTGCCACGCGGCCCCAGATGCGCCAACGCGATACCGAACAAGGTAGAGAACAGCAGAATCGGTAAAATCTGATTCTGTGCAAACGCATCGGTGATACTGGCCGGGATGATTTTCATCAAGAACTCAGTGATACCGTCGCCACCCTGTGCAGCCGAGGTGTAGGTAGCGATGCTGGAGGCGTCGAGGTGCGCCGCATCAATGTTCATTCCGGCGCCTGGCTTGACGAAGTTGACAACCAGCAGGCCCAGGATCAGGGCGAATGTAGAAAGCACTTCAAAGTAGATGAGCGCTCGAGCGCCCACACGGCCGAGCTCCTTCATGTTCTCCATCTTGGCGATGCCCAACACCACCGTGACGAAAATGATGGGTGCGAATACCATCTTGATCAGCTTGATGAACGCATCGCCAAGCGGTTTCAGGTCAGTGCCGATATCCGGCCAAAAAACACCTAGCAATACACCGGCGGCCACCCCGATCAGTACTTGGACATATAACTTACCCAGAATGCTTTTCATGACAGGACCCCTGAATTTTTATTCTTGTCAGGTAATACCGAGAAGACAGATCAACGACCCGTCTCTCGGCGCATTGTCTAAATTACGGTTCTGTTCAATCAGCGATCAATCAGCGCGATGACCGCATCGGTGATCTGGCGAGTAGTCGCTGTGCCGCCCAGATCAGGGGTGTGCAGGCCACTTTCGGTGACTGCTTCAATGGCCGACATCAACTGCCTGGCGGCAGCCCCCTCACCCAGGTGCTCGAGCATCAATGCCGCAGTCCAGAAGGTCGCAATCGGGTTGGCTACGCCTTTGCCGGTGATGTCGAAGGCAGAACCATGGATAGGTTCGAACATCGAAGGGAATTGACGCGACGGGTTGAGGTTGGCGGTCGGTGCGATGCCCAAGCTGCCAGACAACGCGGCGGCCAGGTCGGACAATATGTCGGCGTGCAGGTTGGTGGCGACAATCACGTCCAGTGTGGACGGTTTTAGGACCATGCGCGTGGTCACTGCGTCAACCAGTTCCTTGTCGATCTTCACATCCGGGAAGTCCTTGGCGACTTCGTAGAAGATCTCGTCCCACAGCACCATGCCATGACGCTGAGCGTTGGACTTGGTCACCATGGTCAGTTGCTTGCGTGGGCGACTCTGTGCCAGCTGGAAGGCAAAGCGGTGAATGCGCTCGACACCGGCACGGGTAAATACCGATACCTCGGTAGCCACTTCTTCTGGCAGGCCGCGGTGCACGCGGCCACCATTACCGGAGTACTCACCCTCTGAGTTCTCACGCACGACGACCCAGTCGATCTGGTCGCCGTTATGCAACGGGCTTTTCACGCCCGGCAGTACACGAGCCGGACGCACGTTGGCGAACTGGTCGAAACCCTGGCAAATCGGCAGACGCAGGCCCCATAGGGAAATATGGTCCGGTACATTCAGGGCACCCACGGCACCGAAGAAAATAGCGTCGAAGGTTTTCAACTCCTCCAGCCCACCCTCAGGGATGTAATGGCCATTCTTCAGGTAGCTCTCCGAGCTCCAATCGAAGTCTTTGAAGGAGATTTCGAACCCACATTTTCTTGACAGCGCTTTCAGTACTTCAACGCCTGCGGCAATAACCTCAATACCAATTCCATCGCCTGGGACAGCTGCAATGTTGTACGCATGCATGAGTAGACACCTTCATTTGGATATTCTTGTTTTCCCTGCCGATCACACCAAGGCGACAGGATGTGAGCAGAGTGTAAGCAGAAATCCCAAGGAAATAAGCTACTCAAAATAACTTCAAAAGTTACTTGAGGTTATCAATCATGGGGCACATTCTGTACGAGCCCATCGTCGCTTCGAGCCAGCCATGAATCAGACATTTGACCTTTCGTTTTTCCACCTGCTCGCCACCCAGGGCAGCCTCGCGGCCACGGCACGCGAACTCGGCGTAACCCCCCCGGCAGTGAGCAAACGCCTGGCAGCGCTGGAGGCACGGTTTGGTGTTCGCCTGGTCAACCGCACCACCCGCTCGATGAGCCTGACCTCGGAGGGCGAGCTTTACTTTTCTCACGCTGCGCGCATCCTCACGCAAATCAATGAGGTAGAGCAGATGGTCGTCAGTAGCCGCGCGACGCCCAAAGGCCTTATCCGCGTGAACGCCTCCCTCGGCTTTGGTCGACGGCATATCGGGCCGGCCTTGGCAGCGTTCTTCAGCCGTTATCCGGAGGTGGAAATTCAGCTGGAAATCACCGACCATCCCTTGGATCTGGCAACCCACGGTTTTGACCTCGGGATCCGCTTCGGTACACTGCCGGATGCCGCATTCCACGCCCGCAAGATCGCCTCCAATCGCCGACTGGTGTGCGCCTCGCCGCTTTATCTGGAAAAGCACGGCACGCCGATGCGCCTGTCTGATTTGCAACAGCACAACTGCATCTTCATCCGGCAGAACGAAACGCCTTATGGCGTATGGAGTTTCACCACTGGCAGCCGTACGCAGAACATCAAGGTCCGCGGTGCCCTGGGCTGCAATGACGGGGAGGTGGCCCTGAACTGGGCGTTGGAAGGTTACGGGATACTGATGCGCGCCGAATGGGATATAGCCCGCTATGTACGCAGCGGCCGGTTGCGCCTGGTGCTGGAAGACGAAACACCAACCCGGGCAGATGTCTATGCGGTTTATCCTCAGCAGCTACACCTGTCAGCGCGGTTGCGCAGCCTTATCGACTTTCTCGTGGAGCGCTTCGCTCATATTGATCATGTGGAAGATGCCGAGTGAATGGCAGATGGCCTTGCAGCACCACCGGCTTACCGTTCATGCGTCGGCTTGGATGCCCCTCGATAAACGCAAAAACCCCTTTGTGAAGCGGGCAACTGGCCTTGTCGCCCAGCACCGCTGGCGTTTTACCGTTGACGGTGTGGGTGCCAGCCAGTTGGCATGACAGCACGCTGCCCCCGCTGCTGGTGGGGTCGCCCAGGCAGATGGGACGGTTCATGCCTTGGGTCGCCCGACACTTGGGAGGCCATACTTGAAGGGGTCAGCACCACGGTTGCGCTGGTTCTTCACTTTGCGTGCCTCATCTGGCGGGCTGATCATCTGCACGGTGAGGCTGCCGTCGCTGCCGGCGTACACCACGGCACTGGCACCGCCGTCGTGGTAGCTGGCGATGGTGGCCAGGTTGATTTCCACCAGCGCGCTGCTGACGCCGGTATTGCCCAGGCGTCGACCGATGTCATAGCCCTCGTCGACATTGCTCACATCCAGGCCTTGGCCATCGCTATTGAGGCTGTGCAAGGCGTTGGTCAGGGCGATTTCTGCTTCAGCGTTGTTAGTGGTGTCATAGAACACGCGCACCGGTTTTTGCCCATCGGGCAGCGTGTCGAGGGCCTTGAGCCAACCTGCCTGCAAGGCCTTGGCCTGCAATGCGGGTTTGAGGCGCTTTCCGTGCTCGTCCTGCATGGAAACCTTGATCGGACGGTGCAGGTAGCCCAGCACTGGCGCCGCGTCGAACTCCTTCAACTGGTGTTCGGTCCAGCGCACGGGCAGCCAGGGCGACGGTTCGAAATGGCCTGGGCCGCGGTTATTGAGGGTTTTCCACAAGGTGGGTAGTTGCGATGATCATCTGAGACAACCCGGTGCAGCGAACCGCTCGAAAAACAAAGTTAACCAGGAGTTTTGGGCCAGCACCTCGGTGTATTGCTGGCACATTGGACTATTGATAAGGTGGTTTCATCGTCCGCTTGTCAGATTAATATTGCCTCCAACGTGTCCTGGCAGGTGCGAGGGCGGGCATAACTATCTCATGCAGTGGCCATACTTCGGTGTGTTTCAATCAGACGAAGTACAACCCCTGGATCGGCAAGCGTCGAGATGTCTCCTAACCCCTCATACTCCGCAGCCGCGATCTTGCGCAGGATTCGCCGCATGATCTTTCCCGAGCGGGTCTTGGGCAGCCCTGGCGCCCACTGGATCACGTCCGGCGAGGCAATCGGGCCGATCTCCTTGCGCACCCAGTTCTTCAGCTCCAGGCGCAGCGCCTCGTCCGGCACCTCGCCAACGTTGAGGGTGACATACACGTAGATGCCCTGCCCCTTGATGTCGTGCGGCACGCCCACTACCGCCGCCTCGGCGACTTTCGGGTGCGCGACCATGGCACTCTCGATCTCGGCGGTACCCATGCGGTGGCCGGAAACGTTGAGTACGTCGTCCACCCGGCCGGTGATCCAGTAGTAACCGTCCTCGTCGCGGCGAGCACCGTCACCGGTGAAATACATGCCACGGAAGGTCTTGAAGTAGGTGTCGACGAAACGGTCGTGGTCGCCATACAGCGAACGCGACTGGCCCGGCCACGAGTCGAGGATTACCAGGTTGCCCTCGGCGGCACCTTCGATCAGGTTACCCAGGTTATCCACCAGTGCCGGCACCACACCGAAGAACGGACGGGTCGCCGAGCCCGGCTTGAGCGCCGTGGCGCCGGGCAGCGGGCTGATCAGGACACCACCGGTCTCGGTCTGCCACCAGGTGTCGACGATCGGGCAACGCTGCTTGCCGACAGTCTGGTAGTACCAGTTCCAGGCCTCGGGGTTGATCGGCTCGCCCACCGAGCCCAGCAGGCGCAGGCTCGAACCGTCGGCACCGGCCACGGCGGCCTGGCCCTCGGCCATCATGGCGCGGATCGCGGTCGGCGCGGTGTAGAGGATGTTGACCTTGTGCTTGTCGACGATCTTCGACACCCGGGTGATATCCGGGTAGTTCGGCACGCCTTCGAACAGTAAGGTGGTCGCACCGTTGGCCAGCGGGCCGTAGACGATGTAGCTGTGGCCGGTGACCCAGCCGACGTCGGCGGTGCACCAGTAGGTTTCGCCCGGGCGGTAGTCGAACACCCGCTCATGGGTCAGCGCGGCATACACCAGGTAGCCGCCGGTGGTGTGCAGCACACCCTTGGGCTTGCCGGTGGAGCCGGAGGTGTAGAGGATGAACAGTGGCTCTTCGGCGCCCATTTCCTTCGGCGCACAGTGGCTGGAGGCCACTTTCATCAGGTCTTCGTACCAGATGTCGCGGTGCTGGTGCCAGGCAATGTCGCCACCAGTGCGCTTGCACACGATGATCTTCTGCACGCTGCTGGTTTCCGGGTTGGTCAGCGCCAGGTCGACGTTGGCCTTGAGCGGGGTACGCCGGCCACCGCGCACGCCTTCGTCGGCGGTGATCACGATCTTGGACTTGCAGTCGATGATACGGCCGGCCAGCGCCTCGGGTGAAAAACCGCCGAACACTACCGAATGGATCGCACCGATACGGGCACAGGCGAGCATGGCGACCACGGCCTCGGGGATCATCGGCATATAGATGGTGACCACGTCACCGCGGTGCACATCCTGGCCACGCAGGGCGTTGGCGAACTTGCAGACTTGCTCGTGCAGTTCGCGGTAGGTGATGTTGCGGTGCTCGGAAGGGTCGTCGCCTTCCCAGATGATGGCCAACTGGTCGCCGCGCTCTTCGAGGTGGCGGTCCAGGCAGTTGGAGGAAACGTTCAGAGTGCCGTCGGCGAACCATTTGATATCGACGTGATGGTCGTCGAAGGAGGTCTGCTTGACCTTGGTGAACGGCTTGATCCAGCGGATGCGCTGGGCCTGCTCACGCCAGAAGCCGTCCGGGTTGATCACCGACTGCTGGTACATGGCCTTGTAGGTGGCCTCGTCGGTCAGGGTGGTGGCCGCAACCTCGGGACGAACGGGATACAGTGGAGCCGCACTCATCTGTGTTACCTCGGTGTCAAAATTGTTTTTGTTGGATCAGCTGAAGCTGCACACGAGCTCACGCAAAGCGATCAAATACTGAATCGCCCCAGCAGCCTATCTTGCTCCCCGACATGCTCGACCATGGCCGAGCACTGGTTGGCCTGCTGTTCCGCGCTACCGGAAACTTCAACGCTGATATCGCGGATCGTTGTGGTATTCCGGTTTATTTCCTCGGTCGTAGCACTCTGCTGTTCAGCCGCCGCAGCGATCTGCAGGTTCATCTCGTTTATCCGGTTGATCGCTTCCCGTATGCGTTCAAGCATCCCGTTAGCAGCGATCGCGTCTTGCGCCGTTTTGCTGGCTGTGTCCCGGCTGAATTGCATACGTGATTGCGCTTGTTTAACGCCCGACTGCAACTGGTCGATCATCTGGCGTATCTCCTGAGTGGAGTGCTGGGTTCTCGACGCAAGCGACCACACCTCATCGGCAACCACGGCAAAGCCGCGCCCGGATTCGCCCGCGCATGCCGCTTCGATGGCGGCGTTGAGCGCGAGCAGATTGGTTTGATCGGCGATGCTGGTAATCACCGAGAGAATCGACTCAATGTTCTGGCTGAGCAGGGACAACTCATTGATGGCACAGCCGGTAGCGTCCATTTCCTCTGCCAGACGCAGAATTGCGTTGGTCGAGCGCGAAACAAGGGCAACGCCGTTGACAGTCTGCTCATCAGCGGTCACCGCCGCCTGCGCATTGCCGGCGACCTCTTCCGCGGTGGAAGCCATCTCCTGCATGGCCGTGGCCAATTGCTCCAGTTCCTGCAGTTGCGTCTGCACGCGGTCGGCCGTCTGGCTGGCCTCCACCGAGGCCACCGTCGTGCTTTCACGCACGTGCTGGGCACTGCTCACCACATCGCCAATGAGCGTCCGGAGATTTTGCAAAAACCGGTTGAACTGTGCCGAAACCAGCGATATTTCATCGTTGCCGGTAACGGGCAGCTCACGGGTTAGGTCGCCTTGCCCGTCATTGATGTCTATCAACGAGTCTTTCAGGCGGTCCAGTGGACGCAGCAACATTTTCACCCAGACCCCGAGGAGCAATAGGCTGATCAACACGCCAAGGCCGGTGCCGACAACCGCGCGCCAGCCCAGAACACGGGCAGCGGCCATCACCACCCCTTCATCCAGAACGATGCCAATGTACCAGTCCATGCCCTTGAGTTGGCTAAGGGGAATGAAAGCGACGAGAAGGGTCTTGCCGTCGTGGTTGATCTCGCGCAGCTTGCTCTCAAGAGGCGGAAGATCACCGGCAAAAACCTCACCGTAGGACTTGCCATTCAGTTTGGTTTGCGGGTGCGAAATAATGTTGCCGTCCTTGCTTAGCAGAAAGGCATAGCCGGCACCACCGAAGTCTAGGGTGTTTATAGCGTCTGCTACCGCCTTCAAATGAATCTGCCCGCCGAACACGCCGATAGTCTGGCCAACATCACTGACCTTGCTCACCGCAGATATCAGAATCTCGCCGGTGGTGGAATCGGGGTAGGGCTCAGTAAACACGGCATGATTGGCAGCTTTACCCACCCCATACCATGGCCGCGTACGCCCATCATAATCAGCCTGGGGGTTCCAGGAAGCGCTGGTAATCAGCGGCTTTCCGGTGGAATCGTAGGCGCCGAAGACAATTTTGAATTCTGTGTTGAGCACCGGCGAGTCGAGAACGCGTTGAGTGGCCTCGGGACTGTACTGGCTATTGATGGCCTGGCCAGCCAGATCAATCAACAGCAATTTGCCATTGAGCCAGTTCTCAATCTGCCTGGCCATGGTATTGCTGGTTTCCGCGATGTTCGCCTCTACCTGCTCGCGCAACAGTTCGCGCACTTGAGTAATCTGCAGCAGCGACAACAGGCCAGTGGTGACGAACAGCACACAGGCGGCCACAAGACTTACCTTGTAACGGATCTTCATCAAGAACTCCAACGAGGCGGGCTGATCGCATTGCCCGCGCCCGGCAGCGCGTGCAAATGGCTGCCGAGAGCGCTTACCAAGGGATTAGAAGAAGCCGAGCGGATTGATGTCGTAGCTGACCAGCAGGTTCTTGGTTTGCTGATAATGATCGAGCATCATTTTGTGGGTTTCGCGACCGACGCCAGACTTTTTGTAGCCACCGAACGCGGCGTGAGCCGGGTACAGGTGGTAGCAGTTGGTCCATACGCGGCCCGCTTTGATGCCCCGGCCCATGCGGTAGGCGCGGTTGATGTCGCGGGTCCACAGGCCTGCACCAAGGCCAAACTCGGTGTCGTTGGCAATCGCCAGGGCTTCCGCTTCGTCCTTAAAGGTAGTGACGCCGACGACCGGGCCAAAGATCTCCTCTTGGAACACACGCATTTTGTTGTGGCCCTTGAGCAGGGTCGGCTGGATGTAATAACCCGCCGACAAGCTGCCCTCGAGCTTCTCCACCGTGCCGCCAGCAAGCAGTTCAGCGCCTTCCTGTTCGGCGATTTCCAAATAGGAAAGGATCTTGTCGAACTGCTGCTCGGACGCTTGGGCGCCGACCATGGTGTCGGTGTCCAGCGGATCGCCGCGCTTGATCTGGTTGATCTTCTTCAACACTTCAGCCATGAACGCCGGGTAGATCGACTCTTGAACCAAAGCTCGCGATGGGCAGGTGCACACCTCGCCCTGGTTGAAGAATGCCAGCACCAGGCCTTCGGCGGCTTTTTCAATAAAACTGGGCTCAGCCTGCATGATGTCTTCAAAGAAGATATTCGGCGACTTGCCGCCCAGCTCTACCGTAGAAGGAATGATGTTCTCGGCAGCACATTTCATGATGTGCGAGCCCACTGGGGTAGAACCGGTGAAAGCGATCTTGGCAATGCGCTTGCTGGTGGCCAGTGCCTCACCGGCTTCACGGCCGAAACCATGCACGATATTGAGCACGCCAGGCGGCAGTAGGTCGCCAATCACTTCTAGCAGGACAGTGATGCCCAGCGGCGTTTGCTCCGCCGGCTTGAGCACGATGCAGTTACCCGCAGCCAGGGCGGGTGCCAGTTTCCAGGCAGCCATCAGGATGGGGAAGTTCCACGGGATGATCTGTCCGACTACTCCGAGCGGCTCGTGAATGTGGTAAGCCACGGTGTTACCGTCGATCTCAGCAGCACTGCCCTCTTGGGCGCGTAGGCAACCGGCGAAGTATCGGAAGTGGTCGGCGGCCAACGGAATATCGGCGTTGAGCGTTTCGCGGATCGGCTTGCCATTGTCCCAGGTTTCAGTAATGGCCAGCAGCTCAAGATTCTGTTCGATGCGATCGGCAATTTTTAACAGTATGGTCGAGCGTGTCAAAACCGACGCACGCCCCCAAGCATCTGCAGCGGCATGCGCCGCATCCAGAGCGCTTTCGACATCGTCAGCGCCAGAGCGCGGAAACTCGGCAATCGGCCGGCCATTGACCGGAGACGTGGTAGTGAAATATTCAGCGTTGATCGGACCGACGAACTCGCCGTTGATAAAGTTGCCGTAGCGAAGCTTGAAGGAAACCTTGGAACCTTCAGTACCGGGATGTGCGTAGCGCATTATTGTTTCCTAGTTATTGTATTTAGCTGGAGGAGCCTGGGACGGGGCGTGTCAGGTAAAACTTCCGCCTGGATTAGCGGGTGGCCCACCGCCATCGCGTTGGTGCCGCTATAGAGTTATCAGGTGTTGGCTCAAGCTCAAATCGATTATTCGAAGGGCTTGAACGGCTGGAGCGATACGACGGCAAAAGGGTGCGAGCTACTGGACCGGTGGCTGGGCGCTCTCCTCAAACAGTTCGGAAATCATCGGCCGGTTGCGACGGGTTTGCAGGCAGCAGAGGTAATAGCTGATGGTAAAAGGTTGTTCGACAAAGGCGATCGCCTTGGTCCCGGGCCGATCTGCATACTCCACTGATGATACGAATCCCACCCCGATGCCATGAACGACCGCATGAACAATGGCTTCTCGACTGTTTAGCTGCATCGTGCAGTTAAGTTTTACGTCATGAGCCGCGCAGCCCTCCTCCACTAATTGCCTTGTGCGCGAACCCTCCTCCCGTAGTACTACAGGTTGGCCAACAATATCTTTTACACTTACTACGTCCTGGCTTGCCCACGGGTGGTCATCTCGCACTACCGCCAGAATCGGACAGGTCCGATACAACTGGGTACTAAGGCGAGGGTCAAACTCGGACAACGCCAATATGGCAATATCAATATCAAAGTTATACAGCCGGTCAAGCGTTCCCGTTTCCGTTGTGAACGAAGTTTCCAATTCTACGTCTGGATGCTTCTGCATCAGCGAATAGGTGAGGCTCATGGCAATCGGCGGTGAAACGGCACCAATCCGCAACATCCCGTGCTTGCGCTGACGAAAACTCTGCAACAACTGGATCGCTTCATCTTCCTGCCCAAACAAGCCCTGCGTTATATCGTATAGCATATGTCCGGAAGCACTTAGCTCGACATATCGGCCGCGCCGGTGAAACAGCTCTACGGAAAATTTTTTCTCCAGTGCGCTGACTTGCTCACTGATGGTAGATTGGCCCACGCTCAAGTATTCCGACGCCAGGGTAAAACTTCCTGTACGTGCGACAGCATGAAACGAACGTAGCCATTTATGATACTGATACATGTTTAATCTCTTTGTTAGAGCATCTGATCGTCAATCCAAAAGGCATATACCCGCAAGGGCCAGATGATAGGGTCCTTGCCTATAGCATAGACCGTTTTTCTGATTAAAAAGAGGTCGCCGACCATCCACGTATTTTCTACGAGGGGGGATTGGCACGCAAAGGGTCGACGACCTAGAGGGAAACGTTTGTTTTACAACAGCACGCGGCCAATGCATGCAAAGCAGAATCGACAGCCCATAATTTAGAAATTTATCACATAACTGGCGATCACCCGGTTTTCATCGCCACTGTCCGCATAGTTTGAACGATTGGTCGCGTTTCGCCACCGAAGCGAAAAATTCTTCAGTGGACCGGATTGAACAACATAGATGATATCGGTGCTGCGCTCCCACTCATGCCCCTCTTCATCCAGGGCTCGCAACGCGGCAGACTTGGATGTCTTGATGTTGGTCGGGTCAACGTCGTCACCCTTGACATAACGCAAGTTGAACGTCAGGCCAGGGATACCCAGTGCAGCGAAGTCGTACCCGTACCCCGCGTAGATAGCCTGTTCATTGGCCAACGAGAAGGTGCTCACTAGCATTTCGGCAAACAGGTAGGTATCGGTACCGGAAATATAGGGAAACGCAGTATCGCCAGAGCTCTTTTGATAACCACCGCTCAGGGTGTGCCCAGCAATGGTGTAGCCCATGTTGCTACTGAATGTGCGGTTCTCCACCTCGCCGACAAGCTTGCGTCCGGTTTCACGAGCGTCAAAGTAGCGGGCTTCGACAAAGGCTTTACCTGCGCCTAGCGGCGTGTGGAACTTTATCCCCAGATAGTCCCGGCGAACAATATCATCAAGCTCACTCAGATGATAAGAAAGTGTCAGGTTGGGGAGCACCTGATAGTCCAGGCCACCATAGGAATAGTGGTCACCAGTTACTGCAGCGTAACCTCCAAACTGGGAGGTCAATGTGAGATCATCGGAACTGGATGAATCTCGCTGCTTAACTGAGTCGACCTGTCCCGCCGTAACGTTCAGGCCGGTAATGTCCTTAGAGACAAGATGGGCACCATTAAATACCTGGGGCAACAAGCGGCTATTGTTCGACGACAACAGTGGCAGTACCGGATTCAACCCACCAATACGCAACTCTGATTGCGCAAAGCGTGCCTTGGCGGTTACTGCCAGCTTTGAATAATCATCTTCAGCGCGTTTCTCGGACCCACGCGGCAGCAAACCTGTGCCGGTGCGGGCTGGGCTGGAATCAAGTTTCAACCCGAGCATCCCGATCGCGTCGACACCAAAACCAACCGTACCATCGGTAAAACCCGACTGTAGGTTCAGGATAAAACCTTGAGCCCACTCCTCGCGCTTTGATTGACTCGGGGCACCATCGCGAAAGTCGCGGCTGTAATAAAAATTTCGCAGCTCCAGTGAACCTTTACTGTCACCGATAAAGTCCGCGAAGGCGCTAGATGCACATGGCACCAGGGTTATGCACGCTGCGGTTTTCAGGTAGTGATGAGGTCTTGTTTTCATTATTGTTTGATCTCTACGTTGAGTAATACACCCAAGCACACGGGTGCGCTGGTGGCAGCCCATACAATCAGGTTTCGGCGAACAAACGGTTGAGTAAGGCAAATAAAGATTTTCGGCGTTCACAAGCATGTTAGTTGCTGCATTACATCTACAGCCAGGTCAAACACGTGATAATAATTTAGAACACGCGCCGCAGCACGCATGCGGTATTTTATTGTTCAGCGGGCGATTGATAATCACAGGGAAAGTGGCTTCGGACAATCCACCCTGGGCACATTACCGGTGCCATGCAAACCCTCCAGATTTGTTCAAGATTGGTTCAACCCCGTCGATGGCGCCGATCCTTGCCATGATGGCTTCTGGACTGGCGTTGCCACGGCACTCGGTTTTTCATGCAAGGTGCAGGGGCGTGCGGCTTCTGCGGAAAAACTGATTTGGCCAGGGCCGGCAGTTAGGCCTTTGCCCAGCTGTCGACGCCATTTTTCTTCGGCGTTGACGGACACCACAGTGGCGCCGGCGTGAGCAAAGCCGGCAAGAACGGTGTCGCAACGCAGCAATTCCGGGCCGGCCTTCACCACAGGTCGCCACGTCTCGATATCCAGATAGTAGTTACCGGAAATGCCGTGTTTGGGCGGAGATCTCCCCGTGATGATAGACATGTTGCTTGTGCAGGTGAATAAAGATATCAAACCATTAACCGCACTGGAAAAGCCTTGTTTGATAAAGTTTTGAATGCCGGGTATCGAGGCCTGTCCGAGACAACGCTGTAAGTAACTCTGATCGCTGCCATCGATGCAAATAACGACAATCGGTCGCTTTGGCCAGCTATATTTGGTTCCATTGACACTTACAGCATTGGTCATGTGAATGTCCTTCTGTAAAATGCTGCCTGCTGCTGCCAGGAGCAGAAGCAGGCAGCGCCCTGCGAACTAATTCACACTTAGCTCGATTGTGGCATTTCACCGCGTTCCAGACGCTTGTTGATGTCTTCGATCACTGCCGGCAGGTCGGCGATGGTGTCGATCAGGTAGTGCGGACGCGAGCCTTCGAACATCTTGACAATACGCGCGCGCTCTTCTGCCAGGACCTCCAAAGACAAGGATTTGTATTGGTCATAGGTCAAGCCGAGAGCGTTACCCGAACAGGTCAGCGCCACCGTCCACATGCCTGCGCTGCGACCTTCGAGGATACCTGGCCAGGTGTCGTCAACCTTCACGCAGGCCGCGACGTCGTCGATACCTAAGGCGATCACGTTAGCCAGCGCTTGTGCGGGATAAGGACGACCGTTCGGCACTTCGTCGGTAGCTACCACATGGTCAGTGACATAGCCGTTCTCACGGGCCAGATCGACGACCTTCTGCATGACCACCGCGGGATAACCGGAGCACGAACCGATTTTCAGACCTTTGCTACGCAGCGTGGCGATGGCATCCAGAGCGCCTGGAATCAATGCCGAGTGCACCGCAATCTTTTCGATCTGCAGCGGCATGAAGCGCTCATAGATGGCGGTCACGTCGTCGTCAGTCGGAGTACGTCCGAAGGCCGCGCGATAACGTTCGGCAATTTCCGGCACATCGCAAAGAGTACGGATATGATCCCATTTGCCCATGCCCATTGGGCCACGGGCTTCTTCAAGAGTAACTGCAACACCGAACTCGCCAAAGGCTTCGACAAAAATCTGAGTCGGCGCGAAAGAGCCGAAATCTACAACAGTGCCAGCCCAGTCCAGAACGACAGCTTTAAGTTGATTCGGTTGTTCGTAGTTCATATTGATACTCCACTTAGTTTTTAATGATCAACCCCGAAGATCATTAGCCATGTTACAGGGCTGTATACAGGTTTTAACGCAATAGCTGTTCAGCACTCGCATCACTGAAAAGTTTTCAATCAGTGATCGTTGACGACAAATGCGCAGACAGCATAAGTAGTACTCAATATGTAGCGGCTCATCGATAAAGCTCACCGGACATGCTCCGGGTAACGCGATATATTCCACAACAGAGACGAAACCGATACCAATGTTTTGCATGATCGCGTGAGTTATCGCCTCACGACTGTTCAATTGCATCACGCAGTTGAGTGTTACACCGTGCTGCTGGCAATAGTCTTCGAGCCGCTGCCGGGTCCGCGATTGTGATACGCGCAACACCAGCGCCCGTCGCGGTGGAAAAGCTCCACCGCGAATTTCTCCTCAAGAGCACCGACTTGTTCGCTTACAGTCGGCCGACCGACGCTGAGGTACTCAGCGGCGAGGGCGAAACTGCCCGTACTTGCCACGGTATGGAAGGAGCGGAACCACTCATTGTGTTGATACATATGAGGCGCCTAGATAAGCGAGTCAGCGTACAAGTTGCAAGCTTCAGCGCCGGATGAACAGGGCTACGGTTGCGCTGGAAAGACAGGCCGCAGTCACTACGATAAAGATCAGCGAAGTGTTACCGGTGCTGTCGAGCATTGAACCAATTAGCGGCTCTGCCAAGCCTGCGAACAGGTAGGAAGAAAAGTTCATGATCCCGGTGGCTGTGCCAGCACGTTTGGCACCGACTAGATCAGGGCACAGTGCCCAGAAGCTGGAAGCAGGGCCGTAGACGAAGAAGCCGCAAAGGAACAGGGCTACCAGACCAATACCGCTGTGGGAAGGCAGACTCCACATCCACAGGCTGGTTGCAGCGCCGAGGAACATGTAGAGCATGATCGCCAGATAACGCTTGGAGCCAAACAGCTTGTCGGATACCCAACCATTGCTCAGTGCACCGACTGCCATGCCTACCGGCAATGCAACGGTGATCCATTTAGGGTCGATGAAGCCGTCACCATGTTTCCAGTCAGCGCCCATGAAGTGCACCGGCACCCAGACGATCAAGCCATAGCGGGCGGCGTTCTGGAAGCCAAGGGATACAGCCGCAATAATCAGACGGAAGTTTTTCAGCACAGCTTTGTAACGCTGCGCCGAAGTTTCCACTTCACCGTCGGCAACTTCGTGGTCCTTATCGCCAGCATTGGCCACACCGGTGTCGGCAAGTGGTTCAAAGCCGAGGTCCTGCGGACGTTCACGAGCGACCAGGTAGAACAGGATGCCACCTGCCAGCATCAACAATACTGGCAGCCGGAAGATCCACCGCCACTCGAGCTGGAAGACCTCCAGGACAACGATCGAGGTGATGTACGACAGTACCGATGCACAGCCGGCGGCGAATACATAGAAGCCATAGACCTTGCCGCGTTCGCCGGCGCTCCACCAGTTCGACAGCAAGCGGCTACCCGGCGCCCAGCCCAAAGCTTGGAAGTAACCGTTGATACCCCATGGCAGGATCAGGCTGGCGAGGCCGCCGGCGAAACTGGTTACCCAGTTGGCGCCACAGGACAGTACCGCGCCCAGACTCATGATGCGCCGGCCGCCGAACTTATCGGCGAGATTGCCATTAATGGCCTGACCGATGGCATACGCCCACAGCATGACGGCCGATGCCCAGCCCAGGGTTTCTTTGGTAAAACCAAACTCAGCCTGAATGCCGGGGATGGCAAAACCGAAGGTTTGTCGCCCGGTATAGAAGAATAGGTAGCACAACATAGCAGCCAATAGCATGCGCCATTGAGCCACGCGGAAGGATGACGTCGGCACTGCAAGAGCGGACAGGGTGTCGGCACGATTCATGATGTTTTCCTTTTTGTTCGTTCCCACCAGCCGTTAACAGGCGGGGGTGGCACTCTTTTTTGGTGCATCAGGAAACCGCTGCAACAAACGCCGCAGCTAATGGAAATTCGTCCCTAGGCGGCTTGAGCGCCGATGAAGTTCTTGCCTCGCGCGCCTTGCATGGCAAACGCGATAATTTCTTCCGCCTCCTTGGCCGACACGCCATAGTCGGTAAACTCGGTCTTTACCTGCAAAGCGTGAAGGAACGCACGCAGTTGCGACTGCGCGGTACTGAGGTCGCTGCCAAATACTTGTTGCAGGGTACGGTCGCGCGCTTCATCCCGGCCCCAGGCCAAGCCCAGGACCAGCGGCAGTGTGAAGGAACAGGCGATGCCATGAGGTAGCCCATAACGCAGGGTCATTTCGTAAGAAATGGAGTGGGCAAGTGCCGTTTTGGTATTAGAGAAAGCCATACCAGCCTTAAGCGCAGCCAGCGCCATGCGCGAACGCAACTCCTTATTGGAGAGATCGCGATAGAGCTGCGGCAAGCACTCAAGGATGTCGTGGATGGCGGAAATGGCGAAGTTATCCGAGACTGGATTGGCATTGACATTCCAAATCGATTCCAGCGCATGAGACAACGCGTCTAAGCCGGTTGAGACAGTAACGCCAGCCGGCACGGTCAACATCAATTCTGGGTCAACGATAGCAACCTTGGGCCAGGTGCAGTCCAGGTGCAGCGAGTACTTCTTCTGGCTCGCGTTATCCCAGATCGTCGCCCACGGGGTTACTTCACTGCCAGTTCCCGCGGTAGTAGGTACTGCGATAAGTGCCTTAGTCCAAGCAGGCACGAAAGGCTTACCTGTTGCCAGCAATCGCAGCAACTCATCAAAGGTGCCGCTTTCGGTGCCTACGATCAACGCTTTCGCAGTGTCAATGGCGCTACCCCCACCAACGGCGATTACGGTTTCACAGTCTGCAGCCTCGCGCCAGAAGCGCTCATAAGTGCCGCGCAACTGAGCCACATCTGGGTTAGGCTGCACATCTTCGATGAGGTATACCAAGCGATCGCCCAGCAGACCCTGAATACGTTCCAAGAGACCCAGGCTACGAGCTTCCGGAAAAATGACCAGCGCGACTTTTTGATGGTCTGTGAGGGAAACCAGTTCCTTCAGGCTGCCGTAGCCGTAGCGCGTATCGACCGGGTTGTGGAAACGAGCAGTCATGACGACTCCTTGGTTTTATTGTTGTTGGAAGGTGTGGTCATATTCAGCGCCACGGTTATATAGCTCAAATCGATTGTTTGAAGGTCACTATCGGCTCAACCGATTACATGGTGCAGCCCTAGCTGCGCGGCTTCCGGAAACGTTACTAAAGCGACTTTGCTTGGGCACAGCTCGGCGATGCGTGCCAGCGCCGAATACGGTCGAGACAGGATTGTGGAAACCGGCACGCATAGGCAGTTCCTTGTTGTTGGTGGGGAGAGGAAAAATCAGTGACGAGCCGAGCCCTGGATGGCTTGGCGCAGGCGGCTGGAAAGCAGGTCGGCGAGCACCACCATCAAGGTAATCAGCAGAATACAGGTGGCGGTTTCCTGGTACTTGAACAGCTTCAGGCTGCTTACCAGCTCAAAGCCGACGCCACCCGCGCCGACCATGCCCAGCACCGTCGCCGAGCGTAGGTTGACCTCGAAGCGGTACAGCACCACCGCAATCCAGGCTGTAATCACTTGCGGTAATACACCGAAGACAATCACCTGCAGCGGTCGAGCGCCCGTTGCCTGCAATGCCTCGATCGGGCCGTGGTCGA
Source organism: Pseudomonas sp. BNK-30 (assembly GCF_047456185.1). Classification (NCBI taxonomy): domain Bacteria; kingdom Pseudomonadati; phylum Pseudomonadota; class Gammaproteobacteria; order Pseudomonadales; family Pseudomonadaceae; genus Pseudomonas; species Pseudomonas sp. BNK-30. The sequence goes on along the minus strand of NZ_CP179904.1, from coordinate 1,863,633 downwards.
TTTCCTCGATACTTTCCGCGAAGAACTTACCGAGCATGCCCACACCGTGCAGCGCTAGGGCCAGCACGCCAGGGAACGGGCCTAGGCCCACCGCGGAAACGAACACAAGCGCCAGGATCAGTTCGTTAATGCTACGAATCACGTTGAGCAGTTGCCGGGTGCCCTGATACAGCCAACGCTTGTCGTGAAGGTTGCGCGCGGCAAGCAAGCCCAGCGGGATGGCACCGATAATCCCCAGCAGGGTGCCCCAGAGCGCGATCTGCAGGGTTTCCAGCGCTGGACGCCAGAGGTTTGGGAGGATACTCAGGTCCGGCGGCAGCGAGCGGCCGAGAAAGTCGCCAATCTGCGGCAGGCCGCTGGCCAGCTCGCCCCAGCTCAATTGCGCACCTTCGGCGCTCCAATGCAGCACGCAAAGGACCACTGCCAGCAATACAGCGCTGACCAGCCACCCGCGTGATGTCGTCGGCGTACGCACCAGCCATTGGTGAGTTCGTGGATTCATGTTCAGGCCCTCGTGCCAGCCGCGATGACAGGATGTTCAGCCACTGGGGAATCGCCTGCCTGACGAGGCCCGCCACTGTGGTAGATGCGCTGCAGTGCGGCGTCATCCAGGGTCTGCGCCGGGCCGTCGAATACCAGACGGCCACTGGCCAGGCCCACGATGCGGTCGCCGAATGCCCGTGCCAAGTCCACTTGGTGCAAATTGCACACCACCGTGATGCCAAGTGTGCGGGTTGCCTCGCGCAGATAACGCATGACCAGGTGTGCCGTGTTTGGGTCTAGGCTGGCCACCGGTTCGTCAGCCAGGATCACCTCCGGACGCTGGGCCAGCGCCCGGGCGATGCCGACGCGCTGCAGTTGCCCGCCTGATAGCGAATCTGCGCGCGCACCGGCCTTGTCGCTCAGTTCGACGCGGCTCAGGCAATCACGGGCCAGCTCTATGTCCTCTCGACGAAAGAGCTGCAGCAGCGAGGCCAGTGTGCTGCAGTGGGCCAGGCGTCCGGTCAGCACGTTCTTCAACACTGAAAGGCGCGGCACCACGTTGTGGTGCTGGAAGATCATCGCTACGCGCCGGCGCAGTTCGCGCTGCTGTGAAGCTTGCATGGCGTCCACCCCGCCGACTTCCAGCACGCCACTGTCAGCGTGAGCCAGACGGTTGATACAGCGCAACAAGGTGGACTTGCCGGCACCGGATTGGCCGAGGATCACCACGAACTCGCCTGCCGCGACCTGCAGGTCGATACCGCGTAATACCGGATTGTCGGCATAGCCCTTGACCAATTGCTGGATGCGGATCATTTCAGCCTCCGCAAGTCGAGGTCGAGCACCTTGGCGGTATCACGAACCACGTCATAGGCCGCGTCGCTGGTGGGCTGAAACCCGTCGAGCATGCCCTGGTCGCCCCATGGGACATCCTTGATCGCGGCGAATGCATTGCGCAATTTGGCCTGCAACTCAGGATCGAGGCCTTTGCGCCAGACCATCGGCGACTCGGGAATGTCCGGCGAGGTCCACACCACGTGGAAGTCCTGCTGCTTGACCTGTCCGTTGTGCGCCGCGCTCGCGAGGATGCGATCGGCCACCGCTGCGGCGTCCACTTTGCGGTTTTCCACCGCGAGGATGCTCGCGTCGTGGGATCCAGAGAAAATCACCCGTGAGAAAAGCGTTTTAGGGTCGTGGCCAGCCTGCTCCAGGCCCGCCTTGGGAAACAGGTGCCCCGAAGCCGAGCTGGGGTCGACAAAGGCGAATGTCTTGCCGTGCAGGTCTTGCAGGCTGCGGATGCCACTGTCGTTACGGGCGATGATCAGGCTGTGATAGGCGCTGCTGCCGGTTTTACGGGTCACGGCCACGGCAAACGCCTCGGCATCAGCCATCTGCTTAGCCAGCACATAAGAGAACGGCCCCAGGTAGGCAACATCCAATTTGCCCGCACGCAGGGCTTCGATCACGCCGTTGTAGTCTGTGGCAACGAAGGGTTTGACCGGCATGCCCAAGCGCTGCTCAAGCTGGTCGAGCACCAACTGGCTGCTTTTGATCATCGCTTGAGAGTCTTCGGAAGGTATCAGGCCGACGGTCAGGATCTCCTGGGCCTGTACGGCTGAAGTAAACATCAGAGACAGCAGGATAAAGCGGGCAGAACGGCACAGGCTGGCAAAAGAGATCATGGCGTCACCGCAGGGTTGTTTTTGGTGAGGCCAAAGCTAGGGCTGTCATGTGACAGTCAACGCATCAGTTCAATATGGTTTTCGAGCGCTTTCCATTCAAAGGATCTATAGATGTCATCTGCCCGACTGCGTACGTTTCTTGCCGTTGCCCGCCATGCCAGCTTCAGCGCTGGAGCGAGAGCCATCGGCCTGAGCCAGCCGACAGCCACCAATCAGGTTCAGGCCCTGGAACGCGAATTCAACGTCGAGCTGTTCCACCGGCGCGGACGGCGTATCGAACTGACCACAGTGGGCCGTGCATTGCTGCCCATCGCCGGTCAACTGGCGCTGCTAGAAGCCGAAGCTGCCAACCTGCTGCGCGATGCTGGCAAGCTCAACCGCGGGCAACTGCGCATCGGCGCGGTCGGCCCGTTCCATGTGATCGAAATGGTTGACCGTTACCAGGCCCAGTATCCGCAGATCGATGTCTCTATTCGTGTCGGCAACTCAGCCTCAGTGCTGGCCGATCTGGAAAACTACGTGAGCGACATCGGTGTACTGGCGGGGCTGCAGGACGATCCTGCATTCGTCGCCCAGCGCTACGCGCGTCATCCGGTCATTCTCTTCGCCCATGTCGACCACCCGTTTGCCCGGCATGATGAGGTGCCGCTGCAAGCCCTGCAGGGGCAGCCTCTTCTACGTCGCGAGCAAGGATCGACCACCCGATTGGCACTGGAACAGGCTCTGGCCGAGGCTGACGTCAGCCCACGAATTGCCATGGAAATCGGCAGCCGCGAAGCATTACGCGAAGCGGTCATTCGTAAGCTCGGCATCGGCGCAGTGTCGGAAGCGGAATACATTGCCGACCCGAGCCTGAAAGTCATCCGCATCGCTGGCGACGCAGTTTTCACTGAAACCTATTTGTATTACTTAGCCGAGCGTCGCAGCAGTCGAGTCATCGACTCCTTCCTATCGATTGCCTTGCAGTGAAAGTGGAAAGTTGGCGCTCCATCGACTTCAGTGCCACTGTGCCACTGTGCCATTAGCATGACGTCTTAACGTCCAAGGCGAGTGCAGGACGTTCCGGGCATCGAACCCCTATCGGTTTTCCAAGGCAGGTGGTCGAGCCGAGACAGTGGTGACGGGCACGTTTTTCAAAGGACTTTGGCCGGGGGGGAGAGCCTTGGCGCCGGCCAAAGGCTGGTTCGAATGGATACCCGATCCAGCGGAGCCGAAGCGCAAGCAGCCGTACTACATTACCAGCGCTGATGGAGGGCCACTCTACTTCGCAGCGCTCGCTGAGGTGCATCAGAGCATTGAGCCGGATGAGCGCGATGGGTTCGTTATCATCACCGCAACTGCGGACGAGGGCCTGATCGACATCCACGACCGAAAGCCCTTGGTGTTGACCCCTGAGCTTGCCCGGGAATGGATCGCCCCAAGCACATCACCAGAGCGGGCTTCGGCGATCGTGGAACAGGGCTGCAGGCCGGCAGCGGACTTTCGTTGGTTTCCAGTAGACAAGGCGGTGGGCAATGTCAGGAATGAGGGTGCATCGTTGGTTGCACCGATAAACAGCGAAGACCGGCAGGGTCAGCTAGAGTTTTGATATGTTCAAGCACCGTGAGATAACGATCATGCTAAAACAAGAAGCAGACGACGTGATTGAGCGTATCAGGGACGATCTGAAAAGGCATGGTGTGCTGATCGGCTACGATCCAGAGTTTACCACTGCCGATTTCGGTTGCGACCTGGACCACCACGTCGCTCAGGTCAGAGAGGATCCGGAAAACCGCGTCGTGTGTATCGTGATACATGACGAAGGCTTGTGGGCACAGCTCAGGCAGGGGTCCGTTTATCGCTGCGTCGTCAGTGAATGTAAAGGGAAGCTATTCGGCATGCCGATTACCATTGACCCTCAAACGGATGCGTCGTACACCATTCAGTACAAGCCCTGAAGTGTCTGCAGGGTAGTCAGCCAGCCAGGGTCACCCTCTGCCTGCCAGGTAGAACACCCCTCCGGCGAGCGTCGTTAAGACGATGCCGTCGAATACATCGCCAAAAGCGGCTTTATCTGTGAGCCAAGCGTCGATCTGCGCGGCCAGAAAGAAGACCGCGATGAATAAAACGGCGCCCGCGATGCGCCAATGCCGCCGCACCTATGCGACAATACGCTCAATGTCTGGTCTCAACCCCACATTTATCGCCCAACAGCTCGGGCATGGCGTGCAGATGCTCTCATCGACTTATGCGCGCTGGATTAACTCGTCCAACGACTGGCAGGAGCGGGAAACGCTCCAGATTGGTCCAAAATTGGTCCGCAGCTGCGAAGAAGCCACGTAAGTTATTGATAGGTAAGCTCCTTGATCTCCACCGCTAACATCACCATGCAGTTCGGCTCCAAGCCCCTGTTCGAAAACGTCTCGGTCAAATTCAACAACGGCAACCGCTATGGCCTGATCGGCGCCAACGGTTGTGGCAAGTCGACCTTCATGAAGATCCTCGGCGGCGACCTGGAGCCTTCCGGTGGTCAGGTCATGCTCGAGCCGAACACCCGCCTGGGCAAGCTGCGTCAGGACCAGTTCGCCTACGAGGAATTCACCGTTATCGACACGGTGATCATGGGCCACGCCCAGCTGTGGAAGGTCAAGGCCGAGCGTGACCGTATCTACTCGCTGCCGGAAATGACCGAGGAAGACGGCATGGCCGTCGCCGAGCTGGAAACCGAATTCGCCGAAATGGACGGCTACACCGCCGAATCGCGCGCCGGTGAACTGCTGCTGGGCCTGGGTATTCCGCTGGAACAGCACTTTGGCCCGATGAGTGAAGTGGCCCCGGGCTGGAAACTGCGCGTGCTGCTGGCCCAGGCGCTGTTCTCCGACCCGGACGTGCTGCTGCTCGACGAACCGACCAACCACCTGGACATCAACACCATCCGCTGGCTGGAAACGATTCTGACGGCGCGTAACAGCACCATGATCATCATTTCCCACGACCGGCACTTCCTGAACAGCGTGTGCACTCACATGGCCGACCTGGACTACGGTGAGCTGCGCCTGTTCCCGGGCAACTACGACGAGTACATGACCGCGGCCACCCAGTCGCGCGAGCAGTTGCTGTCGGACAACGCCAAGAAAAAAGCCCAGATCGCTGAACTGCAGACCTTTGTCAGCCGCTTCTCGGCCAACGCCTCCAAAGCCAAGCAGGCAACCTCGCGTGCCAAGCAGATCGACAAGATCCAGCTGGCCGAGGTCAAGCCTTCGAGCCGGGTCAGCCCGTTCATCCGTTTCGAGCAGACCAAGAAGCTGCACCGCCAGGCGGTGGTCGTGGAAAAAATGGCCAAGGCTTTCGACGACAAGGTGCTGTTCAAGAATTTCGACATCACTGTCGAAGCCGGCGAGCGCGTAGCGATCATCGGCCCCAACGGTATCGGCAAGACCACCCTGCTGCGCACCCTGGTCGGCGAGATGACGCCGGATGCAGGCTCGGTGAAGTGGACCGACAGCGCCGAAGTGGGCTACTACGCTCAGGACCATGCGCACGATTTCGAAGACGACATGACCCTGTTCGACTGGATGGGCCAGTGGACCTCGGGTGAGCAGATCATCCGCGGCACCCTGGGGCGCATGCTGTTCTCCAACGACGAGATCCTCAAGTCGGTCAAGGTGATTTCCGGTGGTGAACAGGGCCGCATGCTGTTCGGCAAGCTGATCCTGCAGAAGCCGAACGTGCTGGTAATGGACGAACCGACCAACCACCTGGACATGGAGTCGATCGAGGCGCTGAACCTGGCGCTGGAAAACTACCCAGGCACTTTGCTGTTCGTCAGCCATGACCGCGAATTCGTGTCGTCGTTGGCGACCCGCATCATCGAACTGTCGCCGGACGGTGTGGTGGACTTCAGCGGCACCTATGACGACTACCTGCGCAGCCAGGGCGTGCTGGTCTGAAGTCGCTAGCCGGCCTGGCCCTTTGAGGTGACCAGGCCGACCTCTTTATATGGCGACCACGCTCCACAGGTACTACGCAGTAACTGTGGAGCTGTTTCCCTTTGAATAACTCGTTAGCCTGCTTTCATTTCCTTCGCGCAACGGCCATGATGGGGCCACGCCCACCGCCCGCCCGCGAACGAGCCAATGACCGCGCCACAGCCCGCCCCCGCCAGCAGCAACGCCTCCATCACCCTGCAGATCCTCTCGATCGTTTTCTACACCTTCATCGCGTTCCTCTGCATCGGCCTGCCGATCGCGGTGCTGCCCAGCTATGTACACGACCAACTGGGCTTCGGTGCGGTGATTGCCGGGGTAACCATCGGCCTGCAGTACCTGGCTACCCTGCTCAGCCGGCCTTTCGCAGGCCGTGTGGCCGATACGCTGGGCGGCAAGCAAGCGATCCGCTACGGTTTGCTGGGCATCGCGGCCTGTGGAATATTGACGCTGGCCTCGGCCTGGACCTTGAATGCGCCCTTGCTGAGCCTTGCGCTGCTGCTTGGCGGGCGCGTGCTGCTCGGGCTTGCACAGGGCCTGATTGGCGTTGCCACCCTTAGCTGGGGTATCAGCCAGGTGGGGCCTGAACATACAGCCAGGGTCATATCCTGGAACGGCATCGCGTCATATGGTGCCATCGCCATCGGGGCCCCCGTTGGCGTGCTCGCAGTCGATAGCCTGAATTTCAGCGTGCTCGGCCCAGCCTTGATACTGCTCGCCGCCCTGGCAATGCTGGTGCTGCGCAAACGCCCGGACGTGGTGGTGGTGCGCGGTGAGCGCCTGCCGTTCTGGTCTGCGTTCAGCCGTGTGGCGCCTTGCGGCCTTGGGCTGACCCTGGCTTCGATCGGCTATGGCACCCTGACCACCTTCGTCACGCTTTATTATCTGGAACGTGGATGGGCAGGCGCCGCTTTGTGCCTGAGTGCCTTCGGTGTGTGTTTCATCATTTCGCGGCTGTTGTTCGTCAACGCCGTCAACCGCTTTGGCGGTTACAACGTGGCGGTTGCCTGCATGGCCACAGAAGTGCTCGGCCTGAGCCTGTTGTGGCTTGCGCCCTCCCCGCTCTGGGCGCTGGTGGGGGCCGGCCTCACCGGTTTCGGCCTGTCGCTGGTGTACCCAGCCTTGGGCGTTGAAGCCATCAAGCAGGTGCCCAGCAGCAGCCGGGGTGCCGGGCTGGGGGCCTATGCGGTGTTCTTCGACATGGCATTGGCCATCGCCGGCCCGGTCATGGGCGCAGTGGCGGCACACCTTGGCTATGCGTCGATATTCTGCGTCGCGGCCCTGCTGGCCCTTAGCGGGGTTGGCCTGACGTTGTTGCTGGCGCGGCGCAGCCATCGCGGCTGAGCGTTACCCATGAAAAACGGCCGCCGCGCAAGCGACAGCCGTTCGTTTAATACAAGTTGTTCATGCCGTGGCGAACAGCTCACTGGCAATCTGCGCCTGAGCAGCATCGATGGCTTTGCTGCGGTGCTCCGGGCCATAGGCCAGGCCGTGGGCGCGAACGATCTCCAGGTCGGTGATGCCGATGAAGCCCAGGAACACCTTGAGGAAGTCTTCGTGGCCCGCGCCGGTCGGCTGGCCAGCGTGCAGGCCGCCAGCGGTGGAAACCAGTACTACTTTCTTGTCACCGCACAGGCCTTCAGGGCCTGCCTCGGTGTAGCGGAAGGTCTTGCCGGCCACTGCAACGCGGTCGATCCAGGCCTTGAGCTGGGTCGGTACAGTGAAGTTGTACATCGGCGCACCAATCACCACGGCGTCGGCGGCAAGAAACTCGTCCAGCGTTTCGGCGCTGAGCTTGGCTTCGAAGGCAAGGGCTGCATCGCGAACGTCTTCCGGCGTGCCGGCTGCAACCAGGGTGGCAGCAGAGAAGTGGGCAATGGCGTCGGCGGCGAGGTCACGATAGACCACTTCGATGCTCGGGTCAGCGGCTTTCCAGGCCTGGACCACTTCACGGCTCAGTTGGCGCGAGGCGGAATTGTCGCCCAGGATGCTCGAATCGATGTGCAACAGTTTCATGGGACTCTCCTGTGAATGAAGACCGCAGCATTGGGCGATCACGATGGAGAGAATCCTACCGGACCGTCGAATAGCTGAAAAGCCAGCAAAAATGCGTTAGTTTGTCCCACAGATAGAACAGTGAGACAGCCCTCATGCAAGACCTCAACGATCTCTTCTACTTCGTTCGCGTAGTCGAAGCCGGTGGCTTCGCCGCCGCCGGGCGCCAGCTGGGCATCCCCAAGTCGCGTCTGTCGCGGCGCATCGCCGAACTGGAAGAGCGGTTGGGCACGCGGTTGCTGCAGCGCACCACGCGCCAACTGAAGCTCACCGCGGTGGGTGAACGCTATCTGCACCATTGCCAGGCCATGCTGCTGGAAGCCGAGGCCGCTGACGAGGCGGTGGCCAGCATGAGCAGCGAGCCGCGGGGGCGCTTGCGGGTGTCCTGCCCGGTAGCGTTGGCCCATGCGTTCCTGCCGGACGTCATCAGCCGATTTCTGGAGCTGTACCCCCAGGTGCAACTGGACATGGTGTTGCTCAATCGCCGTGTCGACCTGATTTCCGAAGGCATCGACGTTGCCCTGCGCGTGCGAGAGCTGGGCGACGAAGACCCGGCGCTGGTCACGCGCCGGCTGCGCCAGGCGCAGATGCAACTGGTGGCCGCGCCCGGCTTTGCCGATCATGTCCGTGAGCCGTCCGAGCTGGCCTCCTTACCGGTACTGGGCGCTGCTGAAGCAGACAGGCTGGTGCATTTGCGCCTGCTGGGGCCCAATGGTCGCCAACAGGAAATCGCCCTGGAGCCACGGTTGGCCATCGATGATTTTGTGGTGCGCAATGCCGCCGTACGTGCCGGGCTGGGATTTACTGCGTTGCCGAGCATGTTCTGCGAGCATGAACTCGAACGCGGCGAGCTGGTGCGGCTGCTGCCGGACTGGTCGCTGCCGGGGGGCTATCTGCAGGCGGTTTACCCGCATCGGCGTGGGTTGCTGCCTGCAGTACGGGTATGGATTGATCATCTGGCAGCATCGTTCGAAGCGTGTGGAGACCGTTATGTCTAGACAGACCATGACCGAGGAACAGGTGGCGGCGTTCTGCCTGGCGCTGCCCGGCGCACGGGAAGACTACAAGTGGGGCGGAATCCGGGTATTTTCGGTTGCCGGTAACAAGATGTTCGCAGTACTCGACCTGGCGGGGGCTGGCTTGTCGTTCAAGGTGGCCGATGAGCTGTTTCTGGGCTACTGCGACAGGCCAGGCGTGCGCCCGGCACCGTATCTGGCACGGGCGCGGTGGATCAGCATGGCGCCGCCCTACCCCATGGGCCGGGAAGAATTGTGTGACCTGCTGCAGCGCTCGCACCAGTTGGTGGTGCGGCGGCTGGCGAAGCGCTTGCAGGTGGGCCTGCTGATGTGAGGGCCCGCGAAGGGCAGTAAGAGGCCATCACCCCAGAGACAGTACATGCCCACCCAGAAACAGGTGATCAACCCAGAACACCTGGTGCAGCAATACAATCGCCCAGAACACTATCTGGTATGAAGCCTTGCGGGTCTTGTGCCGGTAAAGCTGCTGGGCGATCAGCGCACCTGGCCAGCCACCCAGTAGCTCACTGGCATGCAGTACCTTCTCTGGCGTGCGCCAGGCCTGGGTACGGGCCTGCTGCTTATCCTGCCAATACAGCAGAACTGTAACCAGGCTTACAGCGGGATAAATCGCCAACGGCAGCCATGACTGCCCGCTCCAGGCCATCTGCGCCGCGCCCGCCAGCGGCAGCAGGCACAGCACCCCAAGCATCAGCAGCTTGAGGCGTACATTGCGTACGCCCTCTACCTTGCGCGCAGCATGCCGTTCTGCCGTTTGTGTCCGAGCCATATCAGCCGTGCGCCGTCGACCAGTCGACCCAGCCGAACTGCCAGGTGGCCAGGATCAGCAAACCGAAGGCTATGCGGTACCAGGCGAAGGCCGCATAACTGTGGTTGGCGATGAACTTGAGCAGGCCGCGCACTGCGATCATGGCGAAGATGAACGAAGTCACGAAGCCAATCGCGAACACTGGCAGATCGCTCGGCTGGAACAGGTCACGGTATTTGTAACCCGAGTACACTGCCGCACCGACCATGGTCGGCATTGCCAGGAAAAACGAGAACTCGGTGGCTGCCTTGCGCGACAGGCCGAACAGCAGGCCGCCGATGATGGTCGAGCCGGAGCGCGAGGTGCCCGGGATCATCGCCAGACACTGCACGAACCCGATCTTCAAGGCATGCGACCAGCGCATGTCATCGACGTGGTCGACCGCCACGCTGTGGGTGCGGCGCTCGGCCCAGAGCATGATCACACCGCCGATCACCAGCGCCGTCGCCACGGTGATCGGGTTGAACAGATATTCATGGATCAGGTCGGCGAACAGCACCCCCAGCACCACCGCCGGCATGAACGCCAGCAGCAGGTTGGCGGTGAAACGCCGCGCCGCCGGCTGGCTTTTCAGCCCGAACACCACATCGAGGATCTTGCGCCGAAACTCCCATACCACCGCCAGGATGGCCGCCAACTGAATGATGATGTTGAAGGCCATGGCCCGTTCGCCACCAAAGCCGATCAGGTCAGCAACGATGATCTGGTGACCGGTACTGGAGATCGGCAAAAATTCTGTCAGTCCTTCGACCACGCCCAAGATGATTGCCTGAAAGGCAGTCCAAAAATCCATCATTCCCCCGGTTGGAGCGCTGCTGCTTGCAGGCCCCTTGTTCTTGATTTGCTTGTGATTGCCGCATGCGGCGCGGCCTTTTTACAGCGTCAGTTGGGACCCGTGCCAGTAGAAAAGTTCACGTGGCCTAAAGGTTTCATCTCGCGCGGCCGAAATCCTAGCAGAGCGGCTTTGCAAAGGCTTGCCCGGCATGCGGCATCACAGCCATTAACTAGCACTTAGCCATTAGTCGGGTTTGGCCAAGCGCCAAAGCATGCTTGGATGCACCTTCATAAAAAGAACAATGCGGGAGTGCCGTTCATGAAGACCTTGAGGTCAATGTCGATCAGCCGCCGTTTGTGGCTGATACTGCTGGTTGCAGTGGCAATGCTGGTGATGCTCGGCCTGCTGATGCTGCGTCAGATCCATGGCGACCTGTACCAGGCCAAGGCGGAAAAAACCCGCCATGTGGTGCAGACCGCTGCGGGCGTGCTGGCGTATTACCAAGGCCTGGAGGCCGCAGGCACGCTCAGCCGCGATGCGGCCCAGCAACAAGCCCTGCAGGTGGTGCGCGCGCTGCGCTACGACCAGAACGACTACTTCTGGATCAACGACCTGGCGCCGAAAATGATCATGCACCCGGCCAACCCCAAGCTCGATGGCCAGGACCTCTCCGCCATTCGCGATCCTGACGGTTTCGCCGTATTCAACGAAATGGCTGCCCTCGCCCGCAGCCAGGGCGCAGGCCCGGTCAATTACCGCTGGCCCAAGCCTGGTGCCAGCGAACCGGTGGCCAAGACTTCTTATATTCAGCTGTTCAAGCCATGGGGCTGGATCATCGGCTCTGGCGTGTACATCGATGATGTGCAGGCTGAATTCGCCCGCCAGTTGCGCCATGCCTCGCTGGTGGGCCTGGGTATCGCCCTGCTGATGGCTCTGGTGGTCATGCTCATCGCCCGCAGCATCGCGCGCCCGTTGCAGGAAGCGGTACAGGCGATGGGCAACATCGCCAGCGGCGAAAGCGACCTGACCCGACGCCTGGATACCCATGGCCGTGACGAAATCACCCACTTGGGCGAGCACTTCAACCGTTTCAACGGCAAGTTGCAGCGTGTGGTCGGCCAACTGCAGGGCGCGGCGCACTCGTTGGCGCAGTCCGCCGGGCATGTCGGTGACAATGCCGGTGCCGCGCAACAACGCAGCGCACAGCAATCGATGCAGATGGACCAGGTGGCAACAGCGGTCAACGAGGTGACCTACGCGGTGCAGGACGTGGCCAAGACCGCGGAGCAGGCTGCAGGCGAAATGCGCGCAGCGCAGCAGCAGGTGGAGCACGGGCAGCAAGCGATCCATGGCAGCCTGCAGCAGATCGACCGGCTTTCGGCAACTATCGAGCAGGCGGTACAAGTGATCCGTGACCTCGCCGGGCACAGCACGAAGATCGGCGGGGTGCTGGAGGTGATACGCTCGATCGCCGAACAGACCAACCTGCTGGCCCTCAATGCGGCCATCGAAGCGGCCCGCGCCGGCGAGCAGGGCCGTGGCTTCGCGGTGGTGGCTGATGAGGTGCGGCTGCTGGCCCAGCGCAGCGCGCAATCGACGGCAGAGATACACACCATGATCGAGCACCTGCAAGGTCAATCGGACGCCGCGGTCAAGGCCATCGACACCAGCAGCGAAGCTTCGCGCCAGACAGTCGAGCAAGCCCGGGAGGCCGGCTCCAGCCTGGACGCCATCAGCCAGGCGCTGCACAACCTCACCGTGCTCAATGCCACCATTGCCAGCGCGACCTTGCAGCAGTCGCATGTGGTTGAGGAGATCAATCGCAATGTGCTGGACACCGCCGGGTTGTCGCAACAGACCGCCGATGCAGCGCGCCAGTCCAGTGATGCCGGCGTGGCGCTGGGGCGCCTGAGCGAAGAGTTGGAGCAACTGCTGCGCCAGTTCCGGGTATGAGGACACTCGTGGGAGCCGGCCCGTCGGTTCCCACTGGCATGCGCCAGCACGTGCTGCTGGCCTTCTACTCCTTCCTGCGCCCACACGCTACAATCGCGCCCCTTACCCTCTCCAAGGATCGCCGATGTCCGGCCTCGAACTCATCGCCGCCGTGCTTGGCGTCACTGCCGTCTGGCTCACCGTCAAACAAAACGCCTGGTGCTGGCCTATCGGCCTGGTGATGGTGCTCATTTATGGCTGGCTGTTCTTTGAGGTGAAGCTGTACTCAGGGATGCTGCTGCAACTGGCCTACGCCGGTTTGCAGTTGTACGGCTGGTGGCAATGGAAACGACCAGACCGGGTAGAGGACGCACGCGCAGTGTCGCGCCTGCCCGTGAAGGCTGTGTTCACAGGGCTGGCAGCGGGCCTGGTGCTCAGCGTTGCCCTTGGCGCAGCCATGGCCCACTGGACCGACGCCGCTCTGCCTTGGCTGGACGCTACGCTGACGGGCTTGAGCCTGGTCGCGCAACTGTGGATGGCGCAAAAACGCCTGCAGTGCTGGCCACTTTGGTTGGTGGTCGACCTGTTCTATGTTGGCCAGTACCTGCACCAGCAACTGTATTTCACGGCGGGCTTCTTCGCCGTGCTGACCCTCATCGCCGTGCGTGGCTGGCTGGAATGGGGCCGTGATCCGGCGTTGCAGCCAAGCAAGGTGCAACCATGAAGGTCTTGGTACTGTGCGGCCCGGAGTCCAGCGGCAAAAGCTGGCTTAGCGGCGAAATCCAGGCGCACTTTGGCGGTGTGGTGGTCAGCGAGTACGTGCGGCATTTCATCGACCAGCACTGCCGCGACACCTGCTACGCCGATATCACCCCCATCGCCCGCGGCCAGTTGGCCTGGGAAGACCAGGCCCGGGAGATGGCGCCGCCGTTGCTGATCCTCGATACCCACCTGCTCAGCAATATGCTCTGGAGCCAAGCGCTGTTCCAGGATTGCCCACCCTGGCTTGAACAGGCATTGCTTGCACGCCACTACGACCTGCATCTGCTGCTCAGTCCGCAAGGGGTTGACTGGGTTGCCGATGGCCAGCGCAGCCAGCCCGACCTGGCTGACCGCCAGGCATTCTTCGATGACAGCCTGCAATGGCTGCAACGCCATCGGCAAAGGCTGCAAATCATTGATGGCCACTGGCCCCAGCGTAGCGCCTCAGCATTACGTGCCGTGCAACAGCTGCTGCTGGGCACAGCGCCGCACTGCCCCACCGAGTGTTAAACCGGTGATACACCACGCTGGGCGTTGACCCCCGTATTTGCGCACTTCCCCACCAATTGCGGGGGGAGTGTCAAGCAGGTGAGACATTGTTGAAAAGAGCGCTGCAGGCAACGTGCATAGCGGGCAAAACGGCGAGCGGCGGCAAATCTGTCTCAGCGCTGATACAACAACTTCCAGCCGCTCCCAGCTAGATTCTGCAAACCACTGAATTCAAAGCCTTTTCCAAAAGCGGCACGCCTCCTGCTCTCCTCCTCGCAACGCTGAACTAGGCCAGCGCTCGAAGAAGGAATCGCCGTCGTGAGCACACTGGATAAAGGCATTACCCGCCTCCTGCTTGTCGGTTGCGTACTGGGGGCAGGCATGGCGCTGCCGGTCCAGGCCGACAACGGCATCATCGTCATCACCCGCGATGTACAACCTCGGATGGCGATACGTGCGCCACTGGCGCCTGACCCCAACCCCACTACCGCCAACGCCAACCCATCCGCATACGTGCTCAAACAGAGCAACGAATTGAGCGATGGCGACTTCGCCAACATCACCAGTGGCACGGGAATCTCTTCGCTGATCACCCAGCAGACCGACAACCTGGGCGGCAACATCAGCAACCAGAACCAGCTACCGAACCTGGCAGCAGGCCGTGGCACAGGCTCGGGCAACGGTATTTCCAACATGGTCAACTCAAGTGTTCAGCGTGGCCTCGCCCCTCTGCAGATCCTTACCGGAGGCAAATGAGATGAGGCAGACGCTGTCTATCATGGCCGTGTTGTTCAGTGCATCGGCCCTCGCCCAATCCCCCGTTCCTGTGCTCAACCATGCCACCATCGACAGCTCCGGCGCGCAATACCAAGGCAACTTCAGCGTAAACCAGGCCGCCGGCGACCGGCAGCAACAGGCCAATGCCCGGGCTTTTGCGATGGGCCACGGGGCAGATGCAACCACGCAGATTCGCCAACGCCAGCAGTCGATCGTCGACCCCAACATGGGAGCCACCGCCAGCATTCAGGGCGACGCCTTCAGCCATGGCAGCGGCGCTCTTGGCGTCAACCAGAGCGCAGGCGCCAGCACCCAGCAGGCCAATGCCCTGCGCATCAGCATCAGTACACAACCGCAAAGCATCGATGACAGCGTCCTGTTGCAGCAGAACGTGGCGCTGATCAACAGCTCCGATCCAACTGATACCTCACCCGGCTATCGCCAGGTCACTACCGGTGACCAGGCATTCACCGGTAGTCGCGGGGTCATCCAGCTGAATCAGAGCGCCGGGGTGGGCAACCAGACGGCAAACACCCTGAGCGTACGGGTCGCGAACTGACCCAAACAGGTGAGAACAACACTTAACCTAAAAAGACGGAGAAACACCATGAAACCCTCGATGGCAATCAAGCCTCTGGTTTTCGCAATTGCTGCGGTCATGGCTGTTGCTGCACAAGCGGATCAGAACGACAGGCGTGGCAACGGCCACAACCACAACTACACACCACCGGCAAAAGCCGTGTACACCAGTGCCACTGCTGAAGCGACCGACATTCAGAGAAGCACTAACAACAGCATCCGCAACGAAGGCACCATCAACGAAGCCGAGATGAGCAGCTCCGGTACTGGCGCAAGTGGCAACGTGGGCGTCAACGTGGCAGCCGGTAACGGCAACCAGCAGGACAACGCCGCGGCCATCGCCAACACGTCGTCCGACAATGCCGACATCGACAACAGCTTCGTCTTCGGCACAGCCACCGCAACCGCCGATGTTGTCCAGCGCAGCAACAATAACACCGTCAACAACTGGTCGACCCAAAGCTCTGCGGTCATGAGCGGCTCGGCCGATGGCAGCAGCGGCAACATTGGTATCAACGTGGCTGGCGGCGACCTGAACCAGCAGAAAAATACCATGGCCATTGCCAACAACAGTGCCGGTATCGGTAACTCGACCGCCACCGCTTCGGCCGATCAGAATGGCCCTGGCCTGGAAGTCAACAACCGCGCCGACCGTACCTATACCGTCGATACGTTGACCTTCACCACCAGCAAGAGCGGGTCGTCCTCGCGTAGCGGCTCGTTCGATGCGAGCGTCGACAAGAGCTCCAGCTCGAGCTTCAGCGTGGCTGGCTCCAACAGCAGCAGCGCCAGCGGTTCGAAGAGCAGCAGCTCCAGCGGCTCTAGCAGCATGAGCGCCAGCGGCTCCAACAGCAGCAGCGCCAGTGGCACCAACAGCATGGCTGCCAGCGGCTCCAGCGGTTGGGATGCCAGTGGTTCGGCCAGCCGGGACCACAGCTCTTCGTCTAGCGCTTCGCTGAACGCCTCGCTCGATGCCAGCATTGAGGGCAGCGCCTCTTCCTCCGAAACGTTTGGCCGCTTCGAGCGTTCTCGCAGCTCCGACTTCGATGCATCGCTCAACGCATCGCTTGACGCCTCGGTGGACAAGTCGCATGACTCGGCCAGCAACTCGTCGTTCGACAAGTCCTACAACTCGTCCTTCGACAAGGCGTATGACTCTTCGTATGACCGTACCCGTGACTCGTCCTATGACAAGTCTCGCGATACCGCCTACGAGAAGGCACACGATTCGGCATGGGAAAAAGCGAGCGCTTCGGCCTACGAGAAAGCTGGCGAAAAAGCGTCGGAATCTTCGGACAGCATCTCGAAGAGCTTCAGCGAGTCTAGCGAGTTTGCGCTGAGCAACACCGTGTCGTTCCAAGTGCTGACCCCGACCGGCTGGGCCAACCCTGTGACCAACACCGCGACCCTGAGTGGTTCGGTCAATGGTGGCAGCGGCAACCTGGGCGTCAACGTGGCAGCAGGTGTGGGCAACCAGCAAAGCAACTCGCTGGCCATCTCCAACACCTCGATGTAACAACTGCGGCCTGGAGGCCCCCTTCGGGGGGCCTCTTTCTAACAAGAAAAAGCAGGGGGCGTCGAACATGCGCATGATCGCCTTGGCAATGTTGCTGAGCATGGCCGGTGTCAGCGAAGCAGCCCAGATGCCATTGTCCGTGCTACCGGGTGGCGCGGTGATCTACAAACCCATCCAGAGCATCCGCGAGCGCAAGTTCGCTGACCTGGTACAGCAGAAAACCGACTTCAGTTGCGGCGCCGCATCTCTGGCAACCATCCTGCGCCAGGCCTACTGGCTTGACGTCGACGAACAACACGTGATCGAGGGGATGCTGGCACACGCTGACCAGGATCTGGTCCGCACCCAAGGCTTCTCGATGCTCGACATGAAGCGCTACGTGGAAAGCCTGGGCATGCGTGCCCGCGGCTACCGGGTAGCCCCGGACACCTTGCACAGTATCCGCATACCGGTAGTCGTGCTGCTGGACATCCGCGGCTACAAGCACTTCGTGGTGATGCAAAAAGTCGATAAAGGCTGGGTATACGTCGGCGACCCGGTACTAGGGCACAAGCGCTTCAAGATCGATGACTTCGTCAAAGGCTGGAACGGCATCATCTTCGCCGTCATCGGCCAAGGGTACGACAAGAACAATATCCTGCTCGATCCGCCGCTGCCGCTGAGCGCCAAGAACCGTGTCAGCAACTTCACCCCGGTGCAGGACGCCGAGCTGATGGACTTCGGCTTCATCCAAAGCGATTTCTTCTAATGACAATGGGCAAGACGCTCCGGGAGCATCCCATGAAGACTTCAATCTGGCTGGCCGCCATTTGCCTGGCCGCCAGCCTTCCGACACAGGCAGAAACGTTCAAACCGATCGAGCTGAAGGATCAGGAACTGGCCAACCTGCGCGGGCGGTACGTTATGCCTGGGCGCATCGTCAGCTTTGGCATCGTCATGACCAGTACCTGGCAGAACGCCAACGGTGAAGTGATTGGTGCAACCTCCGCGATGCAGATCCAGCAGTCGACCATCAAGCCGCAGTTCTATGTGTCGATGATCAATGAAAAAGGTACAGGCAGGCCGCAATCGGGCAGCGCCGGCACCGGTACCGTCACCGGCGGCGGTGGCCTGAACAGCACTGAAGGCGTAACCCAGGTCGTGCGTGCTGCCGGCGATTACAACACCGCCCATAACAATGTCGACATCAATGTCACCAAGGCCAACGAAGCGTCAGCGACACAACCCCAAGGCCAGGCCCTGGCCGCAGGTACCACGCTGGTCGGCGCCAATGGCGCAGGCTCGCTGAGCGTTACCTCCAGTGGCCGCGGCGTGCAGCTGAACATCATCGCCAGCAACAACCAGGGCAACACCGTGCAGCGCCTGGGTCAGGGTGGCCTTATGCAGAACACTACCCTGCTCGGCACCAGCAACCGCGTCAGCAACCTGACGTCGCTCAATGTGGTGCTGCGTGATGCGCCCACAGCCGGATCGATGGCCCCAAACCTTGATCAGCTCAAAGGCCTTCGTAATCTCGGATACTGATCTACGCTCAGTCTCATCGTATGTAGTCAGAAGGGACGGCTAACCCATGCACCGTTTGTTGACGTTCAGAGCTATCGTTTGTTTGACAACCTTGGCCCCGGCCACTCTGCTACAGGCGGCAACCGACCCACAGGTCGAAACTCTCAAACAGGAACTGATGGCGCTCAAAGAGCGCTATGAAGCCCAACAGAATGCACTGATGGTACTGGAACAACGCCTGCGCCAGGTGGAGGAGGCGCCGCGAGCGCCAGCGCCCAAACGCCTGACAAAGTCCCCCGCCGAGGGCGTCAAGGGTGGGCAGACCGTGGCATCGGGCGCTCCCGGGACCACCGGCAGTTCCTATGGCCAATCGCTGCAGGACGACTCGGAACCTGCGCAAAGTGTGTCCAACCTGTACGACGAAGCCAGCGGTTTCTTCGGCGGCGGCAAGTTCAGTGTCGAAACCGGGCTGACCTACACCCACTACGACACGCGCGCCTTGACCCTTAACGGCTTCCTCGCCCTCGATTCGATCTTCCTCGGCAACATCAACATCGACCGCATCAAGGCAGACAACTGGACGCTGGACCTGACGGCACGCTACAACGTCGATCAGCGCTGGCAGTTCGACATAAACGTTCCCATTGTCTACCGCGAATCGACCTACTCTTCCGGCGGTGCGGGGGGTGCTGCCGGTGTCAGCTCCGATGGTACCGTTACCCGCGACCCCGCCCTCGGTGATATCAACGTCGGCGTGGCCTACAAGTTCCTGGATGAGTCGGAGAACTGGCCCGACGCAGTCGCCACATTACGCATCAAGGCGCCCACCGGCGACGACCCCTATGGCATCAAACTCATCCCGGTTGCCGGTAATGACAACCTGGCTGTCCCTGAGGACCTGCCGACCGGCAACGGTGTCTGGGCGATCACGCCCGGTATCTCGCTGGTCAAGACCTTCGACCCGGCCGTGCTGTTCGCCAGCCTGTCCTACACCTACAACATGGAGGACTCGTTCAGCGACATCAGCCCCACGGTCAACACCAAGGTGCCTGGTGACGTGAAACTCGGAGACTCTTGGCAGATCGGCGGCGGTATTGCGTTTGCCTTGAACGAAAAAATGAGCATGTCGTTCTCGGTCACCGATCAGTTCTCGAGCAAGAGCAAGATCAAACCCGACGGCGGTGACTGGCAGTCAATCACCAACAGCGACTACAACGCGGCGAACTTCAACATCGGCATGACCTTCGCGGCCTCCAACAACCTGACCATCGTCCCGAACCTTGCCATCGGCCTGACCGATGATGCCCCTGACTTTTCCTTCAGCCTGAAGTTCCCTTACTACTTCTGACGTCACTGTAACCGGGCTCCCGGCGGGCCCGGCTTTTGGTAACCAACCCTTAAGTCAGCCGCTTTCATGACCCCACCCTGCTATGATTGCCCATACATTTGTGACGTTTTAACGGCAATCAAGGAAAGTTTTCGTGAAAAACCCGCACGGCCATCCGCATACCCGGCTCGTAGCCCTTGCGACCCTGGTAATAGTGATACCCCTGGCTGCGCGCACCCTGCTGGGTTGGTCCAACCCGCTTGGCTATCTTTCGGACCTTGCCTTGGGCAGCCTGCTGGTGCTGCTGTTGTACCGCAGGCCCTGGTGGCTGGCCACGCCCGTGCTGCTGGCGTGGGCTGCATTGTGGGTCGCTTCGGCAGAGCTGGTCAGTGCAGTGGGCCGGCTGCCTACCAGTGCCGACCTGAGTTACCTGTTCGATACACAGTTCATGGAAAACTCCACCGACGGCGGGCTTGCCCATGCCTGGCTGCCGTGGGTCATGGGCGCTGGCTTGCTGGTTTGGGCGCGCTCTGCCTGGCGCAGCCGCACAACGCCTGACGCACCGCTGGGCCCCAAGGCGCTGGCCATACCGTTGACGTTGTTTGGTTTGCACTGGGGCGCTCAGCATCTGGCGCCGTCCGACGCCGATCAGTGGCGCCAGTACAACCTTCCCCATCAGCTCCTTTCCGTCGGCGTCGGTACGCTGCAGCACAAGGCACTGAGCTGGGCCGGGCAAACGCAACCGATCACCCCCCTTCCCACTGCCGGCCTGACCCAGTCAGACCTGAACGGCCAGAAGTTGCCAAGCGGGCGTGCCCGCAACCTGCTGGTGATCACCCTCGAAGGCATCCCCGGCGCCTACGTGCGGCCCAACCGTCAGGCCCTGCACAGCCGTTTTGATGAAAACCTGATGCCCAACCTCAGCCGCTGGGCAGAGCGTGGGATGAACACGCCAGACTACGTATTGCATACCCACCAGACCATTCGTGGCCTGTATGCGATGCTTTGCGGTGATTACGACAAGCTGGCCAACGGTACGCCAAAGGGTATGGAACTGCTCACCCAGCATCAGCGCAACCAGGCTTGCCTGCCAGCCCAGCTGCGCCAGGCCGGCTTCACCACGCATTACCTGCAAGGCGCTGGCCTGCGCTTCATGGCCAAGGACCGCATCATGCCGCACATCGGTTTCGACTCGGTGCACGGCCTGGAATGGTTCAGCAACGAGAACTACCTGCAATTCCCCTGGGGCAAGGATGACCGCGCGTTCTTCGAGGGCGCGCTTGACTACGTGGGCCAGCTCAGGCAACAGGACCGCCCCTGGATGCTTACCCTGCTGACCGTGGGTACCCACCAGCCATACTCGGCGCCCGCTCAATACCTGGAGCGGCATGACACAGCCAAGCAGGCTGCGGTGGCTTATCTGGATGACGCAATCGGTGCATTCCTCGACAACCTCGAACGCCAAGGCGTGCTTAAAGATACGCTGGTCGTAATAACCTCCGACGAGTCCCACGGTATCGACGGCGTGCGCCTTGCCTCCTCCTGGGGCTTCAACCTGACCTTGGCCCCGGAGCAGGCGCAGCTACCCCATATCAAACATGGCACCTATGGCCATATCGATCTGGCAACGTCCTTGCTCGATTATTTCGCCCTGCCAATACCTGCCGCCTTGGGCGGCCGCTCGCTTTACCGCGATTACGATACGGGTCGCGAGATGATTTCCTACACCAACGGCATGTTGCGCTACCACGATGGCCGGGGTGTATTCACCGAATGCGACTTCCAGCAGCGCTGCCGCCGCTATGCCAGCGAGGGCTTCATTGCCGAAAAGGCCAAGTACCTCGGCGCTGGTGACAGCCGACTCGGTGCTCAACTCGGCGCGCTGGCCGGCGTGCTGGATCAGTCCTTGCTGCAGACGCCGCTCAACCTGCGCTATCAGTTCGGCGGCCCCTCGCCCATCCAGTTGCAAGCGCGAATTCGCGATGACTGGGCCGATAACCTGATTGGCGCGCAGTACCTGGAGATGCCTGGGGGGTCACGCACACGAGTACGGGTCAAGGTACGCGCACTCGATCCACAGCATGCCGCCTATATTCAACTCAAGGCCAAGGAACTGGAGCAGGATGTGCCATTGGGGCTGCCTGACGAAATTCGTGTGACTGCCGCCGAGCCGCTGGAGATGGAGTTCGGCTTCGACAACCCGACGCAGCGCAAGGCGTTTTCGTTCCACCTGCTGGGGTATGGCGCAGGGGAAGTCGAAGTCAGCGATTTCAGTGTGATCACGGCGCTGCCAGGCGAAGAGGAGAAGGCCGAAGAGGGTTCGGACGGGCATATCGCTCAGTCGAGCTGATCGGCTCTCTGTGGGAGGCGCCTCCCAAGGTAGGCGCCGCTACAAAAAAATTCAGCGAATCTGGTGCTTGTGCAATAGCCGATAGAACGTAGGCCGTGATATTCCGAGCACCTTTGCGGCAAAGCTCAGGTTGTTGCTGTGCCTGTTGAGCACATCACACAAGGCCTGACGTTCTGCCCGATGCTTGTAGTCTTCCAGGGTACCCAACGGCAGATCTTCCTGTTCCAGTACATGCAGGCCAAGGTCTTGAGCCTCGATCTGTCGCCCTTCTGCCAGCACCAGCCCCCGACGCACCCGGTTGGCCAGCTCCCGCACATTGCCCGGCCAATTATGGCGGCCCATTGCAGCCAAAGCGTGGTCACTGAATGTGCGCGGCCTGCGGCCTGTTTCCAGGCTGTAGAAATGGGAAAAATGGTTGGCCAGCATCGACAGGTCACCATGCCGGTCTCGCAAAGGTGCTGTCACTACCTGCAAGACATTGAGCCGGTAGTACAGGTCTTCGCGAAAGCGGCCTTGTTCGATGGCACGCTCCAGGTCCACGTGCGTCGCCGCCAGCACCCGCACATCGACCGGTATCGGCTGGCTTCCACCTACCCGCTCGATGTGCTTTTCCTGCAAAAACCGCAGCAGGTTAGCCTGTAATTCCAACGGCAGGTCGCCAATTTCGTCGAGGAACAAGGTGCCGCCATGGGCTGCTTCGATACGGCCGACCTTGCGCTGGTGGGCGCCAGTAAAAGCGCCCTTCTCATGCCCGAACAGCTCCGACTGGATCAGGTGCTCGGGTATCGCACCGCAATTGATGGCGATAAACGGCATTTCGCAGCGCTGCGACTGCCGATGCAGGGTGCGAGCGACCAGTTCCTTGCCTGTACCGCTTTCCCCGCGTATCAGCACGGGTGATTCGGTTGGGGCCAGCTTGCCCAGCAGTTTTCGCAATTCGAGAATCGGCCGGCTGTCGCCGAGCAGCTCGTCCTTGAGGCCATCGATCGGCACGCTTCCCTTGCCCCGCAAGCGGGCCATGCCAAACGCGCGCCCCAAGGTCACCAGAACCCGAGACACATCGAACGGCAAGGTATGGAAGTCGAAGAACCACTCGCAAACGAAGTCACCCACATTCTGAATTCGCAGTTGTTCGGCGTTGAGCACCGCGATCCATTCGGTGTTGCTGCGCTTGATCATGTCCTTGACTGCATCCGGGTGTCGCAAATGCGAATCCTGCAAGCGCAGCAGGCCAATATCGCAACGGTGCTCCAGCGCCAGGTCAAGGCTACAGCTGTGAACATCCCAACCGGCGTTTTCAAGGCCTGGCAACAGGCGGTGGCAATCGTCGCAGGGGTCGACGATGAGCAAGCGACGAAGGGATGCGGTTTCGTGCATGACCGTTCCTTGGCGCCAGATTATGGTTTTTTACGAGAAAACAGTAAGTTGCGGCGCCCATTTAACAGTAGCAACGAACTTGACGCTGCCCACTACCGTCTGTCCGCCCATTTCTGACGGTTTTCGGGCATTCGGGAATTTTTCGTAATAAACGGCGTCACAGGCGGCGCAGGAAACAAAAAATGTGTGCGTCGTAAAAAAATTTACAACCACTGTGTGACTTCACCCCTAACTTGGAGCATCAGTACAAATAACCCCGCGCTGCGTATCGCGACAACCTGAAGCGATAGCAGTTACGCGGACTTGAATTTCGATGTTTGGGACCATAGAGAGACCGAACCATGAATGCCCCGCTCCGTGTCAACGAAGCACTGCTGATCGCCGACCACGCCTTCGAACCCTTCCAGTGCGTCGCCTGGGATGCACCCAACGGTACTGGTGAGCTGAGCCTGGCAGTGATCGACCGGACCAGCACCCGTATCGGCAGCAAGCAAGTGTCTTCGCGCATCTATTCCGACCCGGCCCAGTGGGCCAGCCTGATCGAAGAAGTGCGCGCCGAACTGTGCCAGAAAGGCTATGCCCTGCAACCCTGGTCGATGCCGAAGTAATATCAGAGTTTGCGTGCAAGTGCGTGTTCGGCACGCACTTGTGCAACTTTCCAGTGCCACTCAGGCAACTTGCAGAACTGCGACAAAGTGTCGCCCCACCCTCGCGCAGTGCATCACTCTTTTAGCCTGAATTGCTCGATATGCTGATAGCGTGCTTGCAATTGCATGGCAAGTTGCTGTGCCCGCCCCAGACGAACCGGCGCCATTTCCATGTCCACCAATAGTGTGGCACAGGGCATCGGCTGCAGATCATTTGAGCGCTGCAGACGTCCATCGGTGAATACCAGGCAGCGCTGCTGCTCCTGTGGGTGGGCTTTTTGCCTTGCCTGCAGCCAGCGCCTGCCCTGCTCCAGGGCTGCGATCAGCGGCGTACCGCCGCCAGCACCCAATGCGTTCAACCAGGGTTGCAGTGACGCCGAGGCTTTCAGGCCATGACGCTGCCACTGCGGTGCACCGCCGCTGGCGGTCAGCAAGGCTAGTCGCGCACGCTGGCGGTAAGCCTGGTCAAACAACTCTGCCAGCAGCCCTTTACTCTGTGCCAGTGCCTTGTGCCGGCGGGTGGAGGCCGAAGCATCGACGATCACCAGCCACAGCTGGGCAGCACTGCCTTGGCGCTGTTGCCAGCAAAGGTCCTGGCGCACGCGTGGTCGCCCTTTCAGCAAAGTAGACAGCCAGGCCACGCGGCCCTTCCCCGCTGCACGCACGCGGCCACGGCTGGCACCGCTCAGCTTACCGACCCGGGGCAAGGCATCCGCCACATTAGTGCCTGGCGGGCGGATGCTCAGGGCTTTTTTGCCCAGTTCGGCACCTCACGCCGGGCACCGCTGGCCACAGGCTGCGCAGGCAGCGCGCCCCAATCACCCTGCCCGCCCTGGCTATGCCCATCGCGACCGCCTGCCTCGGGGGGATTGGAAGGTGGTGCCACCTCTGGCGGTACGCGGCGTCGATGGCGCAATGCGAATTCCGCGACCGCATCGACATCAAGCTCCTCGATCGCCTCGCCACCGCGCCAGGCACAATGGGCGCGGGCGGCACGTAGCCAGACCAGGTCTGCACGCAGGCCGTCGACCCCAGCGGCGAAACAGCGCTCGGTGATCCAGGCCAAGGCCTGATCGTCCAGCGCTATCGCTGCCAGCCCCTGACGCGCCGCATGACAGCGTTCGCGCAACTGTGCCTGAGCAGCGGCCCACTGTTCACAGAACGCCAGGGGGTCGGTGTCGAATGCCAAGCGACGACGAATGATCTGCTGGCGCGCCTGTGGCGCGGGCAAGCCATCGAGCACCACATTCAGACCGAAGCGGTCGAGCAGTTGCGGACGCAACTCGCCTTCTTCGGGGTTCATGGTGCCAATCAGAACGAAACGGGCACTGTGGCGGTGGGAAATGCCGTCACGCTCTATACGGTTGGTGCCGCTGGCAGCCACATCGAGCAGAAGATCGACCAAGGTGTCGGGTAGCAGGTTCACCTCATCGACGTACAGCACGCCGCCATCAGCCTGGGCCAGCACCCCTGGCGAAAATTGCGCCTTGCCCTGCCCCAGTGCCGCATCGAGGTCGAGCGTGCCGACCAGCCGTTCCTCACTGGCGCCCAGCGGCAGGGTGACGAACGGCCCCTCACCGAGCAGGTCGGCCAAGCCGCGAGCCAAGGTACTTTTGGCCATGCCACGCGGGCCCTCGATCAGCACGCCGCCGATTTTCGGGTCGATTGCGGTCAGGCACAGCGCCAGCTTCAGGTCGTCTGCACCGACCACGGCCGCCAGGGGAAATTGCACGGGTTCACTCATTTCAAGCTTGTTCCTCGCCGTCGAGCAACTGCTCCTCAAGGGCTTCGCGGTATTCACCAGGCGCTTCCCAGAGCCCGCGCTGCTGGGCCTCCAGCAATCGCTCGGTGAGGTCTCGCAAAGCCTCGGGGTTATGCTCACGCATGAAGTCGCGGGTCGCCGGGTCAAGCACATAGGCATCGGCCAGCGACTGATAATGATGGTCATCGATCAGGTGTGTGGTGGCATCGAAAGCGAACAGGTTGTCGACCGTCGCCGCCAGTTCGAAGGCCCCCTTGTAGCCGTGCCGCTTGGCCCCGTCGATCCATTTGGGGTTGAGGGCTCGGGCGCGAATGACCCTGTTCAGTTCCTCTTTGAGGGTGCGGATACGCGGCCGATCGACCTGGCTGTGGTCGCCGTGATAACTGGCCACCACCGCACCGGACAAGGTTTCGGACGCCGCCAGCATGCCACCTTGAAACTGGTAATAGTCGTTGGAATCGAGCAGGTCGTGCTCATGGTTGTCCTGGTTCTGCAGCACCGCCTGGACCTGGCCCAGCCGCCTGGCGAACTGAACACGCGCCGGGGTGCCTTCGTCACTGCCACCGTAAGCGTAGCCGCCATGGTTGAGGTACACCTCGGCCAGATCGTCCCGGCTATGCCACAGGCGGCCATCGATTGCATTCTGCACCCCGGCCCCGTAGGCGCCGGGCTTGGCGCCGAATACCCGCCAACCGGCCTGGCGTGCAGCCTGTTCGGCCTCCACCCCTTCAGCCTGCAGCGCCGCTCGCTCGGCACGCACCCGCGCCGCCAGGGGGTTGAGGTCATCCGGTTCGTCCAGCGCCGCTACCGCCTGTACCGCGGCATCGAACAGGCGGATCAGGTTGCCGAAGGCATCGCGGAAAAAGCCCGAGACACGCAGGGTCACATCCACCCGTGGGCGATCGAGCAGGCTCAACGGCAGGATCTCGAAATCGTCGACACGCTGGCTACCGGTAGCCCATACCGGGCGCACGCCCATCAGCGCCATGGCCTGGGCAATATCGTCACCGCCGGTGCGCATGGTTGCCGTGCCCCACACCGAAAGGCCAAGCTGGCGCAGATGGTCGCCGTGGTCCTGCAAATGGCGCTCGAGGATCAGGTTCGCTGAGGCGAAACCCAGGCGCCAGGCAGTCGTGGTGGGCAGGTTGCGTACATCCACCGTATAGAAGTTGCGGCCCGTGGGCAGTACATCCAGGCGACCGCGGCTGGGTGCCCCGCTGGGGCCGGCTGGTACGAAGCGCCCCGCCAATGCTGCGAGAAGGCCATTGATCTCGGCCGGCCCGCAGGCATCCAGGTCTGGAGCTACCTGCTCCTGTAAGGCCTGCACCACCTGACGTACCGGCTGCCATTGCGCCTCGTCGGGCAATTGCAGAGCGCCGCCCAAAGCTTGCTCGATCACCTGCAGTGCCAGCAGTTCAAGGCGTTCCCGGCTGTCGCCAAAGGTACGCCACGGTGCTTCGCTTACGGCCTGCAGTAGTGCCGGGCGCGGTCCCGCCCAGTTTTGCCCCAGGTCACAGTCCAATGGGTCGAAGCCCAGCACCAAAGCCTTGGCGAGTGTGCGCAACAAACTGGCGTTACCACCCCGACCATCACCGCGCTCGACCCGAAGCAAAGCCAGCAAGGTGTCGATCCGCAGGCGGGCTTGCGGAGACTGGCCAAATACGTGCAGGCCATCACGGATCTGGGACTCCTTGAGATCGCACAGGTAGGTATCCAGGCGTGGCAGCCATACGGCGGCGTCGTCCAGTTGCCCTTCCAGTTGCAGCTCCCGGTCGATGTGGTTGGCCTTGACCAGCTCGAGAATGTCGCGCTGCAGCTCACGGGCGCGGCGCGGGTCGAGCATCTGCGCTTCATAGAACTCATCAGCCAGCTGTTCAAGCTCGCGCAACGGCCCGTACGTTTCGGCTCGGGTCAGCGGTGGCATCAGGTGGTCGATGATCACTGCCTGCGTGCGGCGCTTGGCCTGGGCTCCCTCGCCCGGGTCGTTGACGATAAATGGGTAGATGTTCGGCAGCGGGCCGAGTAGCGCATCCGGCCAGCACTGGTCAGACAGGCCGACGCCTTTGCCGGGCAGCCACTCCAGGTTGCCATGTTTGCCCACATGGATGACCGCATCGGCGGCAAAGGCGTGGCGCAGCCAGAAATGGAATGCCAGGTAGCCATGCGGCGGAACCAGATCCGGGTCGTGGTACACCGCACTGGGGTCGACCTGGTAACCGCGTGCCGGCTGGATGCCGACGAAGGTCAGGCCATAGCGCAGCCCGGCCACCATCAGGCGGCCGCTGCGGTACATCGGGTCCTGCTCGGGCGCCCCCCAGCGTTCCAGCACAGCCTTGCGGTTGGCTTCGGGCAGGCGCTCGAAAGCGGCCTGGTAATCTGCCAGGCTCAGGCTCTGGGCGCAGGGGCGCTGGTCGAGGTGATCGAGATCGTTGGTGACGCCGCCGAGCAACTGGTGAATCAATTGGGTGCCGCTGTCCGGCAGTTCGCCCAGCGGGTAGCCTTCAGCCTGCAGCGCCTTGAGAATGTTAAGCGCCGCCGCAGGGGTATCGAGCCCAACACCATTGCCGATGCGCCCGTCCCGGGTCGGGTAGTTGGCCAGCACCAGCGCAATGCGCTTTTGCCCATTGGGCAGGCGCGCCAGCGCCACCCAGCGCCTGGCCAGCTCGGCGACAAAATCCATACGCTCCGGATGGGCGCGATAGCACACCACGTCAGACTGGCTGCGCTCGCTGCGCCAAGCCATGTCCTTGAAGCTCACCGGCCGGGTAATGATGCGCCCGTCCAGCTCGGGCAAGGCAATGTGCATGGCCAGATCGCGAGCGCCCAGGCCTTGCTCGCTGGCTTCCCAACCGGGTTGGTTGTCTTGCGCACAGATGGCCTGCAGCACCGGTATGTCCCGGCGAAACGGCCGCAGGCTGGGACGCTCCGGACTGGACATGGCAAAGCCCGTGGTATTGATCAGGACCTCGGCGCCCGCTTCGTCCAGCCAGTTTTCGACCTGTTCCAGGCAGGCGCTTTCCTTGAGGCTGGCAACGGCGATCGGCAGCGGATTGAGGCCGGCCGCCTGCAGGCGCTGGCAAAACACGTCGATGAACGCGGTATTGGCTGCCTGCAGGTGCGAGCGGTAGAACAGTAGCGGCGCTACCGGGTGCTCCGGGTGCCACTGGGCGTACCAGTCCTGGAGCGTGGCATTGGGAGTACCCGGGTGATACACCGAGGTGCGTGGCAACGGTTGCGGTGCATCCCAGCTGTAATCGCGGCCCAGCCACTGGCTGGCCAGGTACTTGAACAGATTGACGGCGTTGGCCTTGCCGCCCTGACGCAGGTAGTGCCAAAGGCGCTCGGCTGGCTCTCCAGTGACGGTGCCAAGCCCGGTCAATTCGGGATCGGGGCGGTCGTCACCGGGCACCAGGATCAATTGCACGCCGCGTGAAGCCAGTTCGACCAGTTGTTCCACCCCATAGCGCCAGTAGCCGACGCCACCGTGCAACGACACCAGGATCACCTTGGCGTGGCGCAGCACCTCGTCGACATACAGGTCGACGGAGGCATGGTTCTGCACCTGCATGGGGTTGGCCAGGCGCAGGCTGGGGTAGTCGTCCGGCAGTTGCTCGGCGGTTTCGGCGAGCAACGCCAAATGCGAGTCGCCGCTGCAGAGGATCACCAGCTCGGCGGGTGTCTGGCCGAGGTCGGCGATGCTGTCGTCCGGCACGAAGCCGCCGGGCTGGGTCCGCAGCAGGTGCATGGGTCAGGCGCCCAGTGCCTGGCGCAGACGCGCTTGCAGGTGCGCGGCATCAAGGTCTTGGCCGATCAGCACCAGGCGGGTGATGCGCGGCTCATCGGCACGCCAGGCGCGGTCGAAGTGCTTGTCGAAACGGGTGCCTACACCCTGCACCAGCAGGCGCATCGGCTTACCGGGAATGGCCGCGAAGCCCTTGGCGCGGAGGATGCCGAACTCCACCACCAGTTGGGTCAGGGCATCGAGCAGCAGCGCTTCGTCGGCCTCTGGCAGGTCGATGGAGATGGAGTCGAAGGCATCGTGATCGTGATCATCGTGGCCTTCACCGTCGTGATGCGAATCATGGTGAGTGCGGCGCCCATCAATGTGCGCCTCGGACTCTGCCCCGACGCCCAGCAGCACGTTCAGCGGCAGGCGGCCGCTGCTGGCCTCGATCACCTTGACCGCAGGCGGCAATTCTTCGGCCACTTCGGCGCGCACTTTGGCCAGGCCTTCGGCGTCGATCAGGTCAGCTTTGTTCAGTACCACCAGATCGGCACTGGCCAGTTGATCGGCGAACAATTCGTGCAGCGGCGACTCATGGTCCAGGTTGGGGTCGAGCTTGCGTTGGGCGTCGACCTGGTCCGGGTAGGCGGCGAAGGTACCGGCGGCGACAGCTGGGCTGTCGACCACGGTGATAACCGCGTCGACGGTGCAGGCGTTGCGGATTTCCGGCCACTGGAAGGCTTGCACGAGCGGTTTTGGCAGTGCGAGGCCGCTGGTTTCGATGAGGATGTGGTCGAGGTCGCCACGGCGCGCCACCAGTTCACGCATGACCGGGAAGAATTCTTCTTGCACGGTGCAGCAGAGGCAGCCATTGGCCAGTTCGTAGACGCGGCCGCTGGCCTCTTCTTCGGTGCAGCCGATGCTGCACTGCTTGAGGATTTCACCATCGATGCCGAGTTCGCCGAACTCATTGACGATGACTGCGATGCGTCGGCCTTGTGCGTTGTCGAGCATGTGCCGGAGCAAGGTGGTTTTGCCCGAGCCGAGGAAGCCGGTGACGATGGTGACGGGGAGTTTGGCCAGTGTTTTCATGTCGCGTTGCCCTTGGCAGGATGGCGCGGGCATGCGGGACGAAAGCCGCGGCCAGGTCGGCCGGGCTCGTTCGCCACCGGATCACCCCGCCCGGTTGATAGTCGAAAACGTTGCGAGGCAGGTCTCCTGGCTTGCACCGTTGCGGCCCTTTCGATCACGGGGCTGGCGGGATGACGCCTTCCCGCGCTTGGGCGCAGTGGCTATGTCGATCCGTTACCGGTGCTTACAGTTGCGGGGGCAGCCGCGGCTTGTACCGCGTTCCCGTCTTAGCTTCGGCCTGGCCGAAGAACCTCGAAGCGGCAAGGCTACGCGGGGGGTGGCAGGTGGTCAACTGTTGGCGTGCACCACCCACGCCCCTCTCCAATTAACCCTGCTCTTGCTGTTGCTGTTGCTGTTGCTGTTGCTGTTGCTGTTGCTGTTGCTGTTGCTCTTGCTGTTGCTCTTGCTGTTGCTCTTGCTGTTGCTCTTGCTGTTGCTCTTGCTGTTGCTCTTGCTGTTGCTCTTGCTGTTGCTCTTGCTGTTGCTCTTGCTGTTGCTCTTGCTGTTGCTCTTGCTGTTGCTCTTGCTGTTGCTCTTGCTGTTGCTGTTGCTGTTGCTTTTCTAGCGCGCAAGTACAGGCACCACAGATCGCGACTTCAGGAGGCCGAGCGCAGGTCTTGCGAAGGGAGGTGACGGGCATGGATGCCCGTCAAGCGCTGCGGCCCATGGATGGGCCGTCAGCGCGGTCCTCCCGGGAGCAAGGCCGGAGCGAGGGAACCCCGGAGCGTAGCGTAGGGGCCGGATGATAGGAGCCAGCCTTTTTTGGTTACTTTTTGGGGCGTTTGCCAAAAAGTGACCCGCCGTAAGGGCGGAAAGGTGAGTGAGCGCCGCCACCGCAAATGGATATGCCCGCATGAATCAAAGCCCTCGCATGAGCTTCTGGCTTCTGGCTTCTGGCTTCTGGCTTCTGGCTTCTGGCTTTCAGCTAGCGTGAATATCTATTTGCCGTGGCGGCGCTCACTCACCTTTCCGCCCTTACGGCGGGTCCCTTTTTGTCTTGGCAAAAAGGAACCAAAAACCGCCTGCTCCCATCATCCGGCCCCTACGCTTCGCTCCGGGGTTCCCTCGCTCCGGCCTTGCTCCCGGGAGGACCGCGCTGACGGCCCATCCATGGGCCGCAGCGCTTGACGGGCATCCATGCCCGTCACCTCCCTTCGCAAGACCTGCGCTCGGCCTCCTGAAGTCGCAATCTGCGGTGCCTGTACTACCGCGCTCTGAAAAGCAAAAGCAAAAGCAAACAACGGCAACGGCAACGGCAACGGCAACGGCAAGCAAATCGTGACCTACGATTGACGCAAACCCTGCCCCGTGCTCTCCTTGCACCTTGCGTTCAGGTGCCCCCTCTGGGGGTGAAACGGGAAACCGGTGCGTCGCAGGCCCTCGATCAGGGCCGGACAATCCCGGTGCTGCCCCCGCAACGGTAAGCGAGCGAAGCGTCTAAACCACTGTGCCACATCGTACGGCATGGGAAGG
Source organism: Pseudomonas sp. BNK-30 (assembly GCF_047456185.1). Classification (NCBI taxonomy): domain Bacteria; kingdom Pseudomonadati; phylum Pseudomonadota; class Gammaproteobacteria; order Pseudomonadales; family Pseudomonadaceae; genus Pseudomonas; species Pseudomonas sp. BNK-30. Next base: position 1,831,479 of record NZ_CP179904.1, on the reverse strand, counting down.
TGACGCTTTACCAGGAGCCCTGCTCCTCCTCGCAAGCCCGGAGACCGGCCTGGCGTTCATCAACACCCCGCGGTGGGCGGGCGCTGTCGCATTTCCCTGGGCCATTCAAGCCCGGGGTTGCCGCGCTTGCCTGTTGCTCAATCGGCACAATGCCCTACAAAGCAGAGGAACGCGTCATGCCCGTCACCAGCGCCAAACACGGTATCGCCACCCCCGTCACCCTCAGCCAGCGCGTGGTCATCGCCGCCGCTGCCAGCCTGTTGGGCCTGTGCCTGATCTACTTTGCCGGCTTCTCACACATCGAAGCCGTGCACAACGCTGCCCACGACACCCGCCACAGCGCCGCGTTCCCTTGCCACTGAGACCGCCCCATGATCAAGCGCATTGCCCGCACCGCCGGGTTCAGCGGGCTGCTCGCAGCCTTGTTGTTGACCCTGCTGCAAAGCTTCTGGGTCGCACCGCTGATTCTTGAGGCGGAAACCTATGAATCGGCAGCCCCCACCACCGAGCACCACAGCCACGATATCCAGGCAACCGTTGGGCATGAACATGCTGCGGCGCACGAACACAGTGCCGATGCCTGGTCACCGGAGGACGGCTGGCAGCGCATCCTCGCCACCACCGGTGGCAACCTCGTCGTAGCCGTCGGCTTCGCCCTGATCCTTGCCGCGCTGTACAGCCTGCGTGAGCCCAACCGCGTCACCACCGGCGCATTATGGGGCTTGGCCGGGTTCGCCGTGTTCTGCCTGGCACCCACCTTGGGCCTGCCGCCAGAGCTGCCAGGCACCGCAGCCGCAGACCTCGGCCAGCGCCAGAACTGGTGGATTGGCACCGCCGCCGCCACCGCGCTGGGGCTTGCATTGCTGGTGTTCGCTCGTCATTGGCTGCTCAAGGCCCTCGGGGCAGTATTGCTGGTAGTGCCGCATTTGATCGGCGCTCCGCAACCCGAAGTCCATGAAAGCCTGGCCCCAGAAGCCCTGGAAACACAGTTCAAGATCGCTTCGTGGGCAACCAACGCTGCCTTCTGGCTGGCTCTGGGCCTACTCAGCGCCTGGCTGTACCGCCGTTCCAGCCAGGCTTGATGGCAAGCCACCACCCGCTGCCGGCGCTTTACGCCGGCTTTGGTTGCCGCCGGGGCTGCCCGGTTGAGGTCCTGGACGATCTGCTGCACCAGGCACTTCATGGCCACGGGCTGACGCTGTCGGCGTTGCGCGGCATCGCCAGCATCACGTCGAAAGCCGACGAACCTGGCCTGCGACAACTCGCCGAACGTCACAATTTGCCCCTGCTGGTGTTCGACGCCTCGCAACTACAGGCTTACGAGCCACAACTGAGCCATCGCTCTGCGGTGGCATTCGCCCACAGCGGTTGCTGGGGCGTCGCGGAGAGCGCAGCCCTGGCAATGGCCCATCATGAACGCGGCAACGCCACGCTTGTGGTGACGCGGCAAACGCTCGGCGCCGCTACCCTGGCCCTTGCCTGCGGCGGATAATTGCCCCACCCATTCACCTGCAAGGATTTTCCATGACGGTCTACTTCATCGGCGCCGGCCCCGGCGACCCGGAATTGATCACGGTCAAAGGGCAACGCCTGATCCGTCAGTGCCCAGTGATCATCTACGCCGGCTCCCTGGTGCCCGCGGCAGTGCTCGACGGGCACCAGGCCGAGACCGTGATAAACAGCGCGGAACTGCACCTGGAGCAAATCGTGGAGGCCATGCACGCGGCCCATGAAAAAGGCCAGGATGTCGCCCGTGTTCACAGTGGCGATCCCAGCTTGTACGGCGCAATCGGCGAGCAGATCCGCCATCTGCGCGAGCTGGGTATCGATTACCAGATCATTCCGGGTGTAACCGCTACCGCTGCCAGTGCCGCGTTGCTGGGCTGCGAGCTGACGCTGCCTGAGGTGGCGCAGACGGTCATTCTAACCCGCTACGGGGACAGCTCACCCATGCCAGCAGGCGAGCAACTGGGCGACCTGGCGCGTCATGGTTGCACCTTGGCGATCCACCTCGGCGTGAAACACCTGGCTCGAATCGTCGATGAGCTTGTCCCCCATTACGGCGCAGGCTGCCCGGTGGCCGTTGTTCACCGCGCCACTTGGCCCGATCAGGACTGGGCACGGGGCACCCTCGAGGATATCGTCGAGAAGGCAGCCGCGAAGGGTTTTCGTCGCACCGCGCTGATTCTCGTCGGGCACGTACTGGGCGATGCTCCGTTCGCCGAGTCAGCCCTGTACCGCGCCGGGCATGCGCACCTTTATCGCCGGGGCAGTTGAACATTGCCAAGCTGATACAGACCGTAGCAGACTCCAGGCTCCATCCCGCGGACCGGAGTCGCGCCCATGCTGGAACTACGCCCCAATTGCGAATGCTGCAATAGCGATCTGCCGGGCGACAGCCCTGACGCGCTGATCTGCTCGTTCGAATGCACATTCTGCAAAAGCTGTGCTGAAACCCACTTCAATGGCCGCTGCCCCAACTGCTCAGGTCAATTGGTCGCACGCCCCACCCGGGTTGGTACGGCCTTGAGCAACAACCCACCTGCCACTGAGCGCGTGCTCAAGCCCCACGCCCGCTGTGCTTGAACAACTTGCAGCCACAAGCATCGGCGAAAAAATACCCTGGCGATGCTTGTACTCAGACGATTTTGTAGGATTTTTCAACAAAGTCGTCCCCCTAACTCAACAGATCTATACTCGCCATTACCAAGGAACCGGAATGGACGTATCGTGCTGCGCTGCAGAAAGACCTTGCAGACGTATTCCTGATTAGCCTTAGGAAACGGACCACATTCCGACAGGAGTTAGCCTCATGACAACCGTGCTGATCGTTGACGATCACTCTACCGTTCGATTCGCGCTGCGCATGCTGCTTGAGCGCGAGCGCTTCAAAGTTGTGGGGGAAGTCGAGAACGGTAGCGAAGTGGCGCAGGTAGCACGCAACCTGCGACCCGACGTCGTGATCCTGGATATCGGGCTTCCTGGCCTCGACGGCATGGAAGTCATCAAGCGCCTGCAGCAACTCGAACAGGTCCCCAGGATCATGGTATTGACCGGACAGGCCACCGAGTTGTACGTCCGCCGTTGCCTGGATGCCGGTATAGGCGCATTTGTAACCAAAGATGAAGATCTCGATGCCGTCGTCTTTGCCATGAAAGCCTTGGTCAAGGGGTACTCGACCTTCCCGCAGATGTCGGTGAACAGCAACACTCTGGACAGCGAGCACGGGCGCCTGGGCAGCCTGTCAAATCGGGAGATGGAAGTGCTTCGGCGTCTGGCCCGTGGTGAAAACAACAAGAACATAGGCCATTGCATGAACCTCAGCGCCAAGACCATCAGCACCTACCGTGGCCGCATCATGGACAAGCTCAAGACTGAATCATTGGTAGAAATGGTTGATCTGGCCAAACGCAATAACGTCAATTAGGCGCGTGATCGGCATGAAGTGCGTACTGGTTGCGCTGTTGCTGGCCATTGGCATGGCTGGCTCCGCGCTCGCCGCACCGGCAGATGTCGAAACGCGGCGCTTGTTGGCACGTGCTGTCAGCACCGCTTCACCACTGCAACTCGATGCCCAGGACCGCCAATGGTTGCAGCAGCGCAAAGTTCTGTTGCTGGGCAGCTCGCGTCCCGATTATCCCCCGTTCGAGATCAACATCAGCCCGAGCGACTATGAGGGCCTGAGCGCAGACTATGCCGGGCTAATATCCGAACTTCTGGAGATACCGATAGAGGTCAGGCGCTTTCCCAGCCGCCATGCGGCGATCGCAGCCTTACGCGACGGCAAAATCGATTTGCTGGGCAGCTCCAACAGTTTCGAAGCGGCCGATGCCCAGCTGAACCTGAGCCAGCCCTACGCAGACGATTTGCCAGTCATCGTCACCCGCGAAGGGCGCACCCTGAAAAACAACACAGACCTCACAGACGTGCGCCTGGGCATGGTCGATCACTACCTGCCGAGCGAAACGGTCCGCTCGCTCTACCCCAAAGCACAGTTGAGCCTTCATCGCTCAACGCTGGCAGGGCTGGCAGCGGTGGAAATGGGAGAGGTGGACGCCTATCTGGGCGACGCTATCAGCACCGATTTTCTTATTGGCAAAAGTTACCAGGGTACGGTGAAGATCGACCATTTCTGCCGTGGGCCAGCGGGCACCTTTTCCTTCGCCCTGGCCAATGACAACCCGCGCCTGCGCCGCCTGATCGACATGGCCCTGGCAAGGATCACAGAAAGCGAGCGTTTGAACATCCTGCGCCGTTGGACAAGTGGCAACACCAGCCTGTTGCTCGAACGCCATCTGTCAGCACTTACCGCGGAAGAACAGACGTGGATAGACCAGAATCCTACTGTCAGTGTACTGATCGACGCCGCACTTGCGCCGCTGACCTTCAACGATGCCCAGCAGCAGCCCAGCGGGATTACCATCGACCTGCTCAAGCAGATAACCCTGCGCACCGGGCTGACATTCAAGCTCATCGAGCGTAACGCCGTGCAGACCATGATCGAACAAGTGGCACGCGGCGAGGCGCAGATGATCGGGGCCCTGGGTTATGGTGCGAAGCGCCAGACGCAACTGCGCTACACCCGCCCCTACCTCGTCAGCCCGAGGGTTCTGGTCACACGCAGCCAGACGCCCTGGCCGCCAAAGTCCAGGGGGCTGGAGGGCAAACGTATCGCCCTGCTGCGGGGCTCACCCCTGCGAGCAGAAGTGCAACGCCAGCACCCCAAGGCGGTAGTGGTAGAAGTGAACAATCCGCTAGGCTTGATGGAAGCAGTCGCCAACGGCAATGCTGACGTCGCCTACAGCAGTCATATAAACGCGAAGTACTACATCACTCATGTTTTCAAGGACCAGCTACGCATAGCCACAGTGCTCGGTGATGACCCGGCAACTGCCGCATTCGCCGTCGCCCCTGACCAGCCGCAGTTGCAGGCCATTCTCGACAAAGCCCTGTTGAGCATTCCTCCTGAAGAACTCGACCAACTGATCAATCGCTGGCGTATCAGCACCGTGGTCAGCGACAGCCCATGGCGCAACTACCGCACACTGGCATTGCAAGTGCTGGTGCTTTCTGCGCTGTTGCTGGCCGGCGTGGTGTTCTGGAACAGCTACCTGCGCAAACTGATAAACCAGCGTACCGAGGCGCAGCGCGCCTTGCAGGAACAATTGTCGCTGAGCCGCGGCCTGCTCGAACAGCTGCGCCAGGCCAAGGACGATGCTGAACGGGCCAGCCATACCAAAAGCACCTTTTTGGCGACCATGAGCCACGAGATCCGCACGCCCATGAATGCGGTGATCGGCCTGCTCGAACTGGCGCTGGAAGATAGCCGTAAGGGCCGTTGCGATACTCAGGTCCTGCAGACCGCGCATGATTCGGCCATTGGACTGTTGGGGCTGATTGGCGACATCCTCGATATTTCCCGGATCGAATCCGGCCACATGAGCCTGCAGCCAGAAGCCACCGACCTGGTCGAACTGGTCCGCACCACCCTGCGGGTCTTCGACGGCAATGCACGAGTCAAGGGCCTGCGCCTGCACTGCGAACTACCAGAAGGGCCCGTCTGGGTGTTGGCAGACGCCCTGAGGATCAAGCAAATCCTCTCCAACCTGCTGAGCAATGCAATCAAGTTCACCGATCGGGGCGAGGTTCACGCAACCTTGGCACTTGAGCCGACAACCGCCGGCAACAGCGTGCAAGTGCAGCTGAGCGTGCGCGACACCGGTATTGGCATTGATTTGACAGACCAGGCTCGTCTCTTCAGCGCTTTTGCCCAGGCTGATGGCCCACGGGCGCGACAGGGCGCAGGGCTGGGTCTGGTGATAAGCCGCACCCTTGCCAAACTGATGGGCGGCACCCTTAACCTGCAGAGCGTCGAAGGTGTAGGCACCAAGGTATCGGTCGAGCTGCAGCTGCCGACCTGCAAAGCCCCGATGCCTGCCGAGCACGCTGTACCCAGCCAAGGTAGTGAAAGCGGGCCCCTGAACATCCTGGTGGTGGATGATTACCCGGCCAACCTGCTGTTGCTGGAGAAACAGCTCAATACTTTGGGCCATCGAGTGACGTTGGCCGAAAATGGCCAAACGGCGCTGGCCCTCTGGCAGGCTGAAGAGTTTGACCTGGTCATCACCGACTGCAGCATGCCAGTGATGGACGGCCACCAACTGGCCCGCAGCATTCGTCTGCAGGAGCATGAATTGGCCAGGTCAGCCTGTACGATCATCGGGATCACCGCCAACGCCCAGGCCCAAGAACATGAGCGTTGCCTGGCCAGTGGCATGGACGACTGCCTGTTCAAACCTGTCGGCCTCAGCGCCCTCAAAGCCCATTTGCCGCAGAACCAAGCCACTCCTATTGCGCCGCAGCCAAAGGCCAGCGGCTTCAACCTCGACGAGTTGCGCCACCTGACCCAGGACGATGAACAGCTTGTCCGCCGCCTGCTTGAACAGCTTTCGCAAAGCGCCAGCGAAGACCTTGCGGCGCTACGCGGCCTGGGCAGTACACCGGACGGCGATGCGGTGCGCGCCGTCGCCCACCGTATAAAGGGCGGCGCCAAGATGCTCAAGGTGCGCGGCGTGGTCACGGATTGCGAAGCCATCGAACAGGCCCAGGCGCGGGGCGTGCCCACCGACGCCCTGCGCCTGCAACTGGAAACCAGCCTGCAGACCCTGCAGCGCGAACTCTCCGACGCCCTCAGTGCAATTGCAACGTAGAATTGATCTGGCTGATCGCGTCAACCACGTGGCGTGACCCCTGCTGGATCTCCATGATCACAGTCCCTGCCTCGTTAGCCAGGGCAACACCTCGCCCCGTGCGTGTCAGGCTCGATTGCATGCTGGCCACTGCCGTGAGCGAAAGATCATGGTTCTGCCGTACCACATCGACGATCTCCAGGGTCGCCTTGCTGGTGCGTGCGGCCAGGCTGCGCACCTCGTCGGCGACCACAGCGAAACCGCGCCCATGTTCACCAGCACGTGCCGCTTCGATCGCGGCATTCAAGGCCAGCAAGTTGGTCTGATCGGCGATGCCGCGAATGGTCAGGACAATCTGCCCGATCACGTCCGATTGTTTGCTGACGGCATCGATGCTGCGCGCCGCGTCATTGAGCTCCTGGGAAATCTGCTCGATGACTTGCACGGTTTGCTGTACCACTTCGGTGCCCTTCCGTGCGCATGCATCAGTCTGTACCGAACTGGCATGGGCCGCTTCAGCGGCGCTTTGCTGCGTACTGACCTGCGCGGTGATGTCGCTGGCGAACTTGACCACCTTGTATAGCCGGCCCTTGCTGTCGAAGATCGGATTGTATGAGGCCTCGAGGTATACCGTCTGGCCTTGCTTGTTGACCCGTTCGAAACGATGGGAGTGATACTCGCCACGGTTCAGCGAAGCCCAGAAATCGCGGTATGCAGACGACTCCCGCTCATGGGCCAGACAAAACAAGCCGTGGTGGCGGCCCACTACCTCTTCCAGGCGATAGCCCATGGTAGTCAGGAAATTCTCGTTAGCCTTGATCACCCGCCCCTGCGGCGTGAACTCGACCACCGCCATGGAGCGACCGATGGCCTTGAGCAGGCTTTCGCTCTCGTGCTCATCCTTGATCCGCTGACTGATATCGGAAGCCACCTTGATCACACTGATGACCTGCTGACGCTCATCGAGCACCGGCATGTAGCTGGCCTCCAGCCAGACTTCACGGCCGGCCTTGTCGATACGCTCGAACGTGCCGCTGATTGGCTTGCCCTCGCCCAACTCGCGCCACAACTGCTGATATTCGGCACTTTTGCTGTAGTCGGGGTCGCAGAACAATCGGTGGTGCTTGCCCCGCAACTCATCGACGCCATAGCCCATTGCCAGGCAGAACTGCGCATTGGCATCGAGAATGGTGCCGTCAGGGCCAAACTCGATCATCGCCATTGAGCGGCTGATCGCCGCGAGTTTTGCCTGGGTTTCTGCCAGAGCCTGGCGAGCGCGCTGAATCTCGAGCAAATCTGACTTGCGATGGAAATCGAACATGGCGCCGGGGTCCTTTATGCGCAGGGTTTTCTGAGCATAGATCGGCGCCGACAGCGTGCAAGCAAACTGCTATCACTTAGTGATTAGTGTATTCGTGCGGCCCATCCCCGCCCCATGCGTGCGGGCTCAGGAACTTTCTCGCACCATCAGCTCAAACCCCAGATCCTGCTGCTCGGTAGCCACTCGCTTGCCATCGAGCAACGCCAGCAGCGCCTGTGCCGCGCCCCGACCAACGGCGGCACGCGGTGTGCGAATGGAGGTCAGACGGGGAACCATATGCGCCGAAGCCGGCAGGTCATTGAACCCGACCATGGCTACTCTCCCTGGAACTTCGATACCTTGGCGCAAGGCCTGCAGCACAGCACCTTGGGCAAGGTCGTCGTTGCAGAAAAAAATGCCATCCACATCCGGTGCCTGCGCCAACAATTGGCTGAACAGTTCACTGCCCAGTGCAATGGACGAGGGTTGCGGCGACAGGACCTCCAGTTCGGTAGCGTGCATGCCGGCTTCAGCCAGCGCCTGGCGGAACCCTTCGGCACGCTGCATCACCCGTGGGTCAAGTTGCGCGGCGATGAACGCCAGGCGCCGCCGGCCTCGCTCGAGCAGGTGCCTGGCAGCAGCCCGACCAGCCTGCTGCTGGGAAAACCCTACCGACAACATGCCAGGCGTGCCACCCAGCTCCATCATGTGGACGCAGGGCACGCCGCTGGCCACCAGCATCTGCCGAGAAGCCTCACTACGCTCGAAACCGGTGAGCAATATGCCGCACGGTTGGTACGCCAGGTAATTGCGGATCAGATTCTCTTCTTCGTCGATATCGTAGTGATAGTTACCGATCAGCACCTCGAGCCCGCGGGGGCGCATCACTTCGTGGATGGCCTCCAGAGTGTCGATGAACAGCTGGTTGGACAACGACGGAATCAGCACAACCACCGACTGGCTGCGTGCAGAAGCCAACGCCCGGGCAGCGGGGTTGGCGATATAGCCAAGGCTCGCTGCCGCGGCCACCACCTTTTCCACCAGTGCCGGAGCCACGGTGCTGACACCGCGCAAGGCGCGGGAAGCGGTAATCGGGGAAACCCCGGAGAGCCTGGCCACTTCTGCCAGGGTGGGTCGACCGGTAGTGCGGGAGCCTGAGCGGGACATGAGTGTTGTAATTTTACTACTTGCCAAGGGAGGGGAACGGCCACTAAGGTAGCGCTGTCTCAGGACGCAAGCAATGTAATCTTTGGTGGTGGCCACTACGCGCCTTCTGCCGAGCGTCCATACTGCGTAACGACAAGATCAACAACACCGGGGAGTTCGCGTTTCGTCAGCGACGAGACAGCGCTATCTCACCCCGCAGGAGGTACTGATGAATTCTCCCCTGTCCGCCATCGTGGTGATGGGCGTGGCCGGTTGCGGCAAAAGCTGCATCGGCGCTGCCATAGCCGCCAGAAGCGGCGGCCGCCTGATCGAAGGCGACGCGTTTCACCCTGCCGAAAACATCCGCAAGATGAGCGCGGGCACGCCGTTGAACGACGACGACCGAGCCGGTTGGCTGGTGCGCTTGGGCCAAGAGTTGCAAGCCACGGTGCAGGCGGGCGAACGCCCGATCCTCACCTGCTCCGCACTCAAGCGCCGTTACCGCGATACCTTGCGCCAGGCCATGCCGGAGCTGGCATTCGTGTTTCTCGAACTCACCCCTGCCGAAGCCGAGAAGCGCGTCCTCGCCCGCCCCGGGCATTTCATGCCGGCGAGCCTGATCGACAGTCAGTTCGCCGCCCTCGAGCCCCCGCATGGCGAGCCTCTGACCCTGCCCCTTGATGCCACGCAGCCGATAGACACGCTGGCCGAGACGGTAGACGCCTGGCTAAAGCCCTGCGGTGAGCGGAACCTGGCGCGGACCGCATGAACCTGGCGGTTTTTCCGGCTCACCAAAGACAGCGCTGTCCCGACGCCTGAAAGCGCCGATAGTTCAATTTCAAGCAACGCCAAAAAACAACGATAAGACCGAGGCCTTAAAACCATGTTCGGACTGGCTACAGATACCTTCCTGCTGCTCGACGCCCTGGTGACCATCATCGGGCTGATCCTGCTGATCACCCATTTCAAAGTCCACCCCTTCGTCGCCCTGACCATCGCCGCCGGTTTCCTCGGCCTGACTTCCGGTATGCCGGTGGCCAAGGTCATGAAGTCATTCCAGGATGGTTTCGGTGGGGTACTGGGCTTTGTCGGGATCGTCCTCGCCCTGGGGACCATGCTCGGCAAGCTGATGGCCGACTCCGGTGGCGCCGACCAGATCGCGCAAACCCTCATTCGCGCCTTCGGCAAGAAGAACGTGCATTGGGCCATGATGTTTGCCGCGTTCCTGGTCGGCATCCCACTGTTCTTCGAAATCGGCTTCGTACTGCTGATTCCGCTGGTGTTCATCGTCGCCAGGCGCTCGGGTGTATCGCTGATCAAGATCGGTATCCCCCTGCTGGCGGGCCTTTCGGTGGTGCACGGCCTGGTGCCTCCGCATCCGGGCCCACTGCTGGCGATCGGCATTTTCAACGCCGACATCGGCAAGACCATCTTCTATGGCCTGCTGGTGGCACTGCCCACTGCAATAATCGCCGGCCCGCTGTACGGTAACTTCATTTCCCGCTATATCCCGGGTAATCCGTCACAGGAACTGATGGACCAGATCGCCAAGGAGTCCGATCAGGGTAACCTGCCGAGCTTTACCGTCACCCTGGTCACCGTGCTGCTGCCGGTGGTGCTGATGTTGCTCAAGACGTTCGCTGACGTCGTGCTACCGGCCGAGCACATCGTTCGCCAGTGGATGGACCTGATCGGCCACCCGATTACCGCCCTGCTCGCTGCCCTGCTGCTGGCCTTCTACACCTTCGGCTCGGCGCGCGGCTTCAACCGCCAACAGATCATGAAGATGCTCGACCAGAGCCTGGCGCCGACGGCTGCCATCGTGCTGATCGTCGGTGCAGGCGGCGGTTTCAAGCAGATGCTGGTCGATACCGGTGTCGGCAATGTGATCGGCCAGATGGCGGTACAGGCAGAAATTTCACCGATCATGCTGGCCTGGCTGGTGGCTGCGGTCATCCGCATCGCCACGGGGTCGGCGACGGTTGCCACCATTACCGGCGCAGGCATCGTTGCCCCGGTGATCGACCTGGTGCCCGGCGTCAACCGTGAGCTGCTGGTGCTGGCCACCGGCGCCGGTTCGCTCATTCTGTCCCATGTCAACGACGCCGGCTTCTGGCTGGTCAAACAGTACTTCAACATGACCGTGGCCGAGACCTTCAAGACCTGGAGCATGATGGAGACCATCCTGTCGGTGGTCGGCATCATCTTCATCATGATGCTGTCAACGGTGGTGTGACCGCTTATCGGGGTAACGGCACCTTGGCGTTTTGAGTAGGGCCCAACGCAAGTACGTGCCCTACCTTCGCAAAGGAGCCTGCCCATGATACGCACAAGCCTGTTACTCGCTGCCCTGCTCGCCTCCCCCCTGGCCCTGGCGGTCGGCACCGGGCCGACCCATCCGGATGATCCGCACAGCCCGGCGCCCCAGCCGGGCGCGGACAGCACCCTCAACCCGATCGAGGAGCCCATGCCACGGGATACCGACCCGCGAATACAGGGCAGCGACCCTGAAAGCCCGCCCGCCAGGCAAAATGACAATCGTGATTTGCCTGGGATGGAAGGCAGTGGGTCGGAGGGCGCGGGTGGCCAAGGTGGTAACGGATCGGACGGCGGTCAGCGCTGAGCGGTACCGCCCTCTTCCCGGGCTAGCCCCGTGAAGAGGGCGCAATTGCCAACGCAGGAAAGCCGCTTCGAACCGCTCACCACTGGCGCTTTTCAGGCCGTGTCAGCCCCAGCTTTTCTATCTTGTAACGTAGCATATCGCGCGATAGCCCCAGCATCCGCGCCGACTTGGTCACGTTCCAATCAGTACGGTCCAGCGTCCTGCACACCAAATCCCGTTCCATGTCCGGCAAACTGGTCCCAGGCTCAGGCTCATGCCGCGGCATTTCGTACACCGTGGCCATCGGCTGCGTGAGGGGTTCATCGACCAGGGTCAGGCACAGATTCAACTGGTGCGCCTGCACCACTTCATTAGGTGCCAGCAACACCGTCTGTTCCAGCATGTTGCGCAGCTCGCGCACGTTGCCAGGCCAGCTGTAATTGAGCATCAAGTTCTGTGCCTCGGTACTGAAGCGCAGGTTCGGTTTACCGTACCGACGCCCGTGATGGGCCAGGAAGTGCCGCGCCAACAGCAGGATGTCCTGGCCGCGGGCGTGCAAGCGCGGTACCTTCAGCGCGATGATGCGCAGCCGGAAGAACAGGTCCCGGCGAAACTTGCCCTGCTGCACCATCTGTTCGAGATTGCAGTTGGTGGCGCTGATCACCCGCAGGTCAACCTTGCGCTCCTTGACCGCACCTATGCGGCGGATACTGCGATCCTCCAGCAGTTTCAGCAGCTTGGCCTGTAGCACCAGGTCCATTTCGCCGATCTCATCGAGGAACAGGGTGCCGCCGTCCGCGGCCTCCACCAGCCCCACGCGACGTTCCTTGGCGTCGGTGAATGCCCCCTTCTCATGGCCAAACAACTCAGCCTCCAGCAGGTTGGCCGGGATCGAGGCGCAGTTGAACTCGATGAACGGGCCTTTGCTGCGCGAACCATCGAAATGCAGGGCACGCGCAACCAGTTCCTTGCCGGTACCCGTCTCGCCTTCGACCAGCACCGGCGGCAGGTCGTCATTGGCCATGCGGCGTTCAGCATCGAGCACCTGGCGCAGCGTGTGCTTGAGGGTGAGCATCACCGGCGAGTCGCCAATCAGCGCCTGCAGCCCGGACTTCTGCGCCTCGCGCTCCTGGTAGAACGACAGCGTGCGCTCCATCCGCTCGGTGGCCAAAGCCTTTTCCAGTGTCAGTTTGAGCTCGGCCAGCACCACGGGCTTGGTCAGGTAATGGAAAGCCCCCTCTTTCATCGCTTGTACGGCATCCTCTACGTTACCGTAGCCGGTCATCATGATTACCTTGAGCTCCGGCATCTGCGCCACCAGCGTGCGCAGCAGGTCATGCCCATTCATGCCGGGCAGCGAGTTGTCGGTGAGTACCGCGTCGGGCTGGAACCGCTTGATCTGCTCAAGCGCAAGCTCCGCACTGTTACACACCGTCACCTCAAAGCCCTTCAGGTTCAAATAGGTGCGAATGTTGTTGGCAAGGATTTCATCATCCTCGACTACCAGGATGCTGTGCTCCATGTTCCCCTCCCGCTGCGATATTGAAAGTGAGGCTGACGCGGGTTCCTTCCTCTTCACGGCTGCTCAGGCTGACCGAGCCGCCAAAACGTTCCATGATGCGCTGAACCAGCGCCAGGCCTACACCGAGGCCGCCCTGCTTGGTGGTGAAAAACGGTTTGAAGACCATGCGTTGCTGCTGCCTGGTCATGCCCTTGCCTGTGTCACTTAGCAGCAATGCAGCGCGCTGACCTTCCTGTATGCAGACCATGGCACGCAACTCGCCACCCATTGGCATGGCTTCGATGGCATTGGAAAACAGGCTGTTGAGGATCTGCGTCAACTGCAGAGGCTGGCTGGCTACCCACTGCGTCTGGGGCCCGTCGAAGGAAAAGCGGATGCCGTTACGCTCGATCTGCTGGGCAAACGCCAGGCGGGTATCCTTGATGGCGGCTACCAGGTCCACAGCCTCGGGCATATCGCTGGTCGGGCGCAGTGACACCAGCAGTTCGCGCACCCAGCGTGACATGCGGTCCACCTGGCTAATGATGTCGACAATGTTCTGCTGGGCCTGCGGATTGGCGATTTCCTGTGCCAGCTCTGCGCTGGAGCGGATATTGGCCAATGGGTTTCGCAGGCTGTGGGCCACCGCCGAGGACATCTCACCAAGGGCAACATAGGTTTCACTCGCCACCAGCCGATCCTGTTGCTGGTGCAGCATCGACGCTGCGCGACGCACGATCCAGAACAGGCCGAAGTAGATCAGCGCCCCGCCCACCAGGGTCGAGGCCCAGATCAGCACATAACCGCGCTGAATGCGTCGAATGAGGTCCTGTGGCTCTTTGTAAATCTCGACCATAGACAGCACCTGCTCACCTTGGCTGTCGAACAGGGGAATGTAGTTTTCGATGAACAGGTAATTGGGCTCACGCTCGAACTTCTGTTCCTCGCGGTGCTCTTCGACCTTGTGGTAGCTGGCGGACACCGCCTTGCGCGAGCGGAAGGCGTGATCCAGGTCGCCGTCGGCCTCGATGCGCTTGCCAACCAGATCGGGGTTGGTGGACCAGACGATGGTGCGGTCACGGGCATAGACATTGGCCAGCAGCGTGTCCGGAAGATGCTCGACATGATCGAGGAACTCGACCCGAGTCGCCATGGCCAGCTGCGGGCTCACCTGCAGATGCTGCTGGTCCAGGCGCGGATCGAGCAGCTCACCCATGGTGGTGCCAGGTGGCAATTGCGAATGGCGCACTTCGGCCTGGGCCATGGCCTGGATGAATTGGGCGGTGAGCATGGCGTCTCGCTCCACGCTATCGCGGACCACGAAGCGGGTCGATACATAGCCCAGACCACCTGCCACCGACGTGATGATCAGCAAGCTGATCACGGAAAACCAGCGCAGCAGATTGAATTCGCGAAGGGGCGTAGCCAGACCACTGCCGGGCTGGGCGAGGAGCTTGTCGGGAACATCGGTTTCCAGCGTCTGCATCGCGAGGTTCCCGCGCAAGGATTCCGTTCAGAAGGCTGCCACTCATTGCCGTGCGTAGCTAACCGATAGCACTTCGCCACGCCGGCCGCAGCCGCCACTTATCACCTATGTCTTCTTGCAAAAAGTCAGCCACGGATTTATTTCGAAACTAATTTGAAGCTAATCAATCGGTTAGAAACAGAATCTAATCCTTAATCTAGAATAGATCCCCCAGTTTTGGGGAATTTGTACCCAATAATAAAATGTTCTTTTAGAACAATATCTTAGCGTCTACTTCTAGATTTCTACGAAGCTCGCGCAAGCCGAAAGTTGAGCGAAACCTGAGTGCCAAGGCCTTCGCGGCTACTCAACCGAACCGACCCACCGAAACGCTCCATGATCCGTCTGACCAGTACCAACCCCACCCCCAGCCCACCTTGTTTGGTTGTGAAGAAGGGCTTGAACGCCATGCGCTGCTGCTGTTCATTCATGCCTTTTCCGGTGTCGGTCAGGCGCAGGGTGACGCTGCGCCTGTCCTGCTTCACCACCTCGACACGCAGCCGCCCACCCTGCTCCATCGACTCCAGAGCGTTGGCGATCAGGCTGTTGAAAATCTGCCCGAGCAATTCCGGCTGTCCCATCACCTGCAGTGCCGGAAGCGGCTTCAGGTCCAGAGTCACGCCACTGCGTGCCAGCGCTATGGCAAAGGTCTGCAAGCTGTCCTGCAGGACTTGGGGAAGGTCGACCGGTATCGTCTTGTCATCCAGTGGCCGCAGCGACTGCAGCAACTGGCGGATCCACTGCGACATGCGGTCGACCTGGCTGATGATCTCGTTGATATTGCGCTGCGCCGGCCCTTCGTCGTACACCTGAGCCAGTTCGGCGCTGGAGCGGATACTGGCCAACGGATTGCGCAAGCTGTGCGCCACGGCCGAGGACACCTCGCCAAGGGCCACGTAGGTTTCATTGCTGATCAGCCGCTTCTGTTGCACCGCCATCACCCGGGCGGCGCGGCGCATGATGCCGTACAGGCCGATGTAGACCACCCCGGCACCCACCGTGGTGGCCAGCCAGATGAGGACCAGGCCATGTTCGATGCGCACGATCAGGTCATGGGGTTCCTTGTATATCTCCACCATCGCTACGACGTGTTCGCCATCTGCGTCGAACAGCGGAATGTAGTTCTCGATGAACAACTGCTCAGGTGGCGTCACGAACTTCTGCTCGGAGCGGGCCTCTTCGAAGCCGTGGTAACTGGCCGAGACCCGCATTTTGTGCTCGAACGCCCGATCCAGGTCGTCATCGCCCTGAATCAGCTTGCCCGTCAGCGCCGGATTGCTCGACCAGATCACTGTGCGGTCCGGGGCATAGATGTTGGCCAGCAGCATGTCTGGCAAGTGCGCGATGTGGTCAAGGAATTCGCCGCGGGCCTTGCGCCGCGCCACAGGGTCAACGCCTGGCAAAGGATCAAGGTCCGTACGCGGGTCCAGCAGTTCGCCCATGGTGCGCACATTGGGGATCGCCACATGTCGTACTTCAGCGTCGGCGATCGAGGTGATGAACTGCGCGGTAAGCAGCGCGTCACGCTCGACGCTTTCGTCGATGATGAAACGGCTGGATATCAACCCCAGGCCGGCGGCCACCGACAGGATGATGGCCAGGCTGACCCAGGCGTACCAACGCAGGAGGTTGAACGGCTTGCGCGACGTGCCAGCGTCAGGGCTGGCGGGTGACTCGAGTGGGTCGGAACGGGAGGCGATGTCCATGGCGGCTACCACTGCTGAGCACCTTTGAAAGGTTATAGCCCAGAGTTGGGGAACCCATGGCATTGATTTTCGCAAGGCCGATGCAAGGCTGCCTGCCATCAGGTGCCCATCACAACGGCGAGTCCGCTGCCAGCCCCTGTAACTTGCGGTATTCGCGCAGCACATTGGGCACATACCGTCGGGTTTCGGCGAAGGGCGGCACCGCGCCACGTCGGCGCACAGCATCCGGGCCGGCATTGTAGGCGGCCACGGCCAGGGTGATGTCGTTGTCGAACAGGTTCAGCATGCGTTTGAGGTAGCGAGCCCCGCCCTGCACGTTGTCCTCCGGATCAAGCACATCCTCAACACCCATCTCCTTCGCCGTACCCGGCATCAGTTGCATCAGCCCAAGCGCCCCGGCGGCCGAGCGGGCCTTTGGGTTGTACCCCGATTCTGCCTTGATCAGCGCATGCAGCAATGCCTGCGGCACGTTGTGCATGCGCGCCGCTGCTGCCACCAGGTCGGCGTAGGGCCGCCCGGTGATCAATTGCGCATTGGCCGGGCCAGCCTGCGCAACCGGTTCGCGAATGACCCGTTCATAGTTGCGCCCGGGCCGGTGGACGTTGGTCAGCACGTAACCGCCCTTGTCATCGATGGCAATGTACACATCAGCCTGGGCGGTAGCCCCAGCCAGCCAGATCAGCCCCAGGATAATTCCACGCATGTCGGTCGCCTCCCCGCCGTGCCCCCGATATGGGGGAAATACCCCGGAAAACCCGGGCTTTTCTGCTACGACGCAAGCACTGTGCCGCTTGCCATGGCGCATGGCGCAAGGCCCCGAGGCAGACGTGCACGGCTGTTGCATGGCAGATGAAAACCTGAAAAGGCATGTCCCCATGCAGGAGGGCTTCACCATGCAGCGCAAACCCAATCGCCAATGTGGCTTCACCCTGCTCGAACTTCTGGTGGTCCTGGTGGTGCTCGGCTTGTTGGCCGGTATCGTCGCGCCCAAGTACTTCAGCCAGCTGGGCCGTTCCGAGGCCAAGGTGGCACGGGCGCAGATCGAAGGGCTGGGCAAGGCCTTGGACCTTTATCGCCTGGAAATCGGCCACTACCCCAACAGTGAGCAGGGCTTGCAGGCACTGGTTGCCGCCCCCAGTGGCGAAGCCCGCTGGTCAGGCCCTTACCTGCAGAAAGCAATTCCACAGGACCCGTGGGGCCGTGCCTACATCTACCGCCAGCCAGGTGAAAACGGCGGCGAGTACGACTTGCTGTCCATGGGCAAGGACGGCCAGCCCGGTGGCGATGGTGAAAACGCCGAAATTACCAGTTGGCAATGAGGAGCAAGGCCATGCGCTACAGCCTCAAGGCCCTGGGTAGAGAGGGCGTGGTTCAATTGCACATCGATGCCGAGGATGCCGAACAGGCTCGGCGCAAAGTGGAAGACCAGGGCCTGCGTGTCGTCAGCGTACGCAGCCAAGGCGGCACTCTGGTCGGTGTGCCCTGGCGACGCCAGGTCGCCTTTGACCTGTTGCTCTTCAGTCAGGAACTGACCACGCTGCTGCATGCCGGCCTACCCTTGATCGATGCCCTGGAAAGCCTTGCGGAAAAAGCCCCGACCGCGGCAACCCGTAAAGTGCTGGCGGCGCTGGTTGGCCAGTTGTACGAAGGCCGCTCGCTGTCCCAGGCCCTGGCCCAGCAGCCGCGGATATTCCCGCCGCTATACGTGGCCCTGGTGCAGTCCAGCGAGCGTACCGGGGCGCTTGGCGACGCCCTGCACCGCTATATCGGATACCGGCAGCGCTTGGATCTGGTCCGGCAAAAACTGGTGGGGGCTTCGGTCTACCCGCTGCTACTGCTACTGGTGGGCGGTGGCGTCGTGCTGTTCCTGCTCGGCTACGTGGTGCCACGCTTCAGCCTGGTGTTCGAGGGCATGGGCAGCGAACTGCCCTGGCTTTCGCGCATGCTGATGCAGATCGGCCTGTTCCTGCATGCTCAACAGTTGCCCCTGGCCCTGGCAACGGCAGGCGGCATCGGCGCCTTGGTGCTGCTGCGGCGTAACCCCGTTCTGCGGCGTTGGGTGTCGCGCCAGATACGGCGAATGCCAGCCTTGCATCAGCGCCTGATGATGTATGAGCTGGCGCGTTTCTATCGCTCGCTGGGCATTCTGCTGCAAGGCGGCATACCCATCCTGACGGCCATGGGCATGGCCCGCGGGCTGCTGGGAAGCGCTGCGGCACAAGGCCTGGAGCAGGCCAGTCGCGGGGTGGGTGAAGGCCTGCCGTTGTCGCAAGCGCTGGAAGCCGGGCAGTTGGTCACGCCAGTGTCGCTGCGCTTGCTGCGGGCAGGTGAGCAATCGGGGAACCTGGGCGAGATGCTTGAACGCTGCGCAGACTTTCATGACCAGGAAATAGGGCGCTGGGTAGAGTGGTTCGTGAAGCTGTTTGAACCGCTGCTGATGACCTTCATCGGGTTGCTGATCGGGGTGATCGTCATTCTGATGTACATGCCGATCTTCGAGCTGGCGTCGAGTATCCACTAGCCGTCACCGACCGCGTTGACGGCCGGCTTGTCGACGATCAACGGCGCGGCTGGTGCCATCTGACACGGTGCTGGCCTGATGGGTGAACCCGCTCGCTCAATAGTCGAACCGGTCCACCGCCCGCCGCCGCTCATTGTCATCGCGCCGATCGTAGCTGGCAGTGGTCTGGATGTTGGCGTGATGCGCCAGCTTCTGCGCGATCGACAGGTCGTGCTCTTCGATCACCCGGGTGATGAACGCCCGGCGAAAATCATGCGGCATGATCTTCACCCCCACCTGCGCCCCGCGCTGACGGGCGATGTAGTAAATCGCATGTTTGGTGATGCGCGCACGGGTAATGTGGTTGCCACGGCGGATGCGGTTGAACAGGAAGGGGTCGTCCGAGGTGCCCTCTGGCAGTGATTGTCGACGCAGATCAAGCCAGGCCTGCAGTTTTTCGAAGGCCCAGGGCGGCGCATACTTGATCAGTTGCCGGTTGCCTTTGCCCAGCACCTGCAGGCTGCGCGCCTGGAAGTCGACTTGCTCCAGGTCGATGTCCACCGACTCCGATTTGCGCATGCCGGTGCCATACAGCAGCGCGATGATCGCCGCATCACGAACACCCTGCGGGCGCGGATCGGCGGTGCAGACATCCATCAATTCGCGAATCAGGCTACGGCGCAGGTTGCGCCCTGGCGGCAGGCGGCTGCCGGTTGCCGGCTTGACCTCACGAATACGCAGCAACTGCTCATGATCGATCAGGCCCTGGCGCCAGGCTTCATTCATCACGCCGCGTATTGCGTTGACATAAAGCGACGAACTGTTGGGCGCATAGCCATCGGTGCGCAGTGCTGCAACCAGGCCGATCACATGTCCCGGCTCAAGCTTGTGCCATGGCACATCGGCGAGGTTGCAATCAATGAAACCCAGCCGGTCGGCAGCGTCTTGCAAGATGTAGCGCATGGTTTGCTGGCTGGAAGGCGCCAGCCTGGCGAGGTACTGCAGCAGCGGATTTTGCGAAAGGTCGGACAAAACGTGAATCCTGTAGCGAAGCCCGGAGCGCCATCGGGCCCTCCAGGCGTAAAGCGGCCTGCGTCATTGCCTTGAAGATCAGGGATCTTGGCCACTGACATGAGCTGAAATGGGGGCACATAGGCTATCACTGGTAGGCCTCGTGTCCAACTCGGCAATCCTCGGCTTCACCTTCGATATCCCTGGCGGCCTGCTCGGCCAGTACACGCCTGGCGCAGGCAGCGATGCGGCAGCACACTTCTTCCAACTGTTCGACCGCAAGCACCAGCCCCATGCGCACATGTCCCGTTGCGCTGGGCCCGAATGCATCGCCCGGCAGCAGTGAAACGCCCTCCTCAATCAACAGCCGCTGGGCGAAAGCCTGGGCGCTCAGCCCGGTTTCGCGGATATCAAGCATCACGAACATGCCGCCCGCCGGCCGGTGAGGGCGCACCCCGGGGCAATCGCGCAGGGCCCTGCACACCAGATCACGCCGCTGACGATAGGCCTCGCGCATCTGTTGTACCGCAAGCAGGTTCTGCTCCAGCGCTACGCAGGCCCCCTGCATGACAAACTCCGGCAAGCCAAACAGCATGGCCATTGCCAGATTGGCCAAGTGCGCGATCAGCGCCGGGGGGCCGACCACCCACCCCACGCGCCAGCCGCTCATCGCATGCGACTTGGACACACTGTCGATGATCACGCAACGCTCGCGCATGCCGGGCATTTGCGCCGGGGCAACCGCTTGGCCGTCGTACAGCAGGCCACTGTAGACCTGGTCGCACACCAGCCAAAGATCATGGTCGCGACAAAGCTGCGCGAGTTGCACCATGTCCTCAGGGGAGATGGCGCTGCCGGTCGGATTGTGCGGTGTGTTCAGCAGCAGCCCTCGGGTACGCGGGGTTATTGCTTGCGCCACGGCTTGCGGGTCGAGCCGAAAGCCCTGCTCCGGGCTTACCGCCACCTGTACCGGTTGCGCCCCGCAAGCGCCGAATACAGCGTGGTAAGTGACATACATGGGCTCGGCGACGATCACTTCGTCCCCCGCTCCAAACAGGCATTGGCAGACCGCATACAACGCACACTGTGCGCCAGCGAGCACCATCACCTGCTCGACACTGACCTCAGGGCCACCACGGCGTGCAATCGCCTGGCGCAGCGCAAGGTTGCCACGCACATCACTGTAGTGGGTGTCGCCGCGGCGAAGGCTGAAGACCGCAGCTTCGACAACGGCCGTTGGCGTATCGAAGTCAGGATCGCCCACCGACAGCAGGAAGATTTCGCGCCCTTCGCGACGCAGGGCCTGTGCCTGGTAGTGGATATCCCAGGCAGCAGCGCCATCACCGGCAATGCGTTGGGTGAGCGTGGAATAGCGCATGACTGTCTCCCTGTCTGCCCAACTCGCACCGCTGGTCTGAAAACGCTGTGCGCCGAATGAGGTTAAAAATAGCAGAACCCTTCTGCAGCTCTGGCAACACCCGCCAACGAAAACGTTTGCTTGGCCATTTGCCGCCAAACGGCGAAGGAGCCATGTTTGTGACCGGGGTCAAGCGTAGGTGCATTTATCGTTTTTTCGGCAGAACACCAGCCTGACGGATGCTATCTTTAGTTTCCCGACGGCCGCGCTCGCGGCGCCCCGTTCACCGCGTCCGGGTACGGACAAGGAGGCTGGCATGAACAAGATGACGTTCCCCAACGCCTGCCAGGTGATGCGCTGGCACTTCCACCCGCTGGGCTTCGAGGCCACCATGGATGCGCCACGCAGCATGATCGCCCGCCTGTTCGACCGTGCCACGGGCGAAACCTTGCTGGCGATCGCTGGCATCCCCTGCACTGCGATAATGGCGGCAGCCGATGTCGAACGTATCATTGAGGCGGTAGAAGCTGAAATGGATGCTTTCTTACCGGTTCTCGCCCTGCGTGACGCCAGCTAGGCGACCGCCTCGGGGCTTTTGCGCAATACCTGCAATGTCCCCATGAACTGCTCGGCCGGTACCGGCTGGCCCAGCAGGTAACCCTGTAGCGAATCACAGCCCAGACGGGTCAGGAAATCCTGCTGCCCGCCGGTCTCCACGCCCTCGGCAACAATACGCAAGCCCAACGCCTGGCCCAATGCAACGATGGCCGAAACAATGGCTGCATCGTCGCTGTCCTGCTCCAGGTCACGGACGAAACCTCGGTCGATCTTCAGCTCATTGGCGGGTAAGCGCTTGAGGTACATCAGGCTCGAGTAGCCGGTACCAAAGTCATCGATGGACAGGTCCACGCCCATATCGGACAGGCGCTGCAAGACTGCCAGGCTGGCATCGGCATCGTGCATTGCCGTCGTTTCGGTGATTTCCAGCGTCAGGCGGTTGGCCGGCAAACCGTTCTCGCGCAGGGCGCGGGCAACGCTGTCAACCAGGCCGGCATGGCAGAACTGGATCGCGGACAAGTTGACCGCCATGCGCCAGTTTTCATACCCCTGATCAAGCCACTGGCGCATCTGCCGGCAGGCCTCGTCCAGCACCCATTCGCCAATCGGGATGATCAGGCCGGTTTTTTCCGCCAGGCCAATGAAGCGGTCCGGCAGCAGCAGCCCGTGCTGCGGATGCTGCCAGCGCAACAAGGCCTCAGCGCCGATCGGCTGGCAAGCCTGCGCGGCGAACTTGGGCTGGTAATGCAGGCGGAACTGGCGTTGCTCCAGGGCCATGCGCAGGTCCTGCAGCAGCTGCAGCTGCTGGCGGGCGTTGCTGTTCATGGAAGCATCGAAGAAGCTGTAGCCATTCTTGCCGGCGCTCTTGGCGTGATACATGGCAGCATCCGCGTTGCGCAGCAACTCCAGCTGGTCTTGGCCATTACCCGGGTACAGGACAATGCCCAGACTCGCCGTCAATTGCAGGTCATGCTCGGCCACGCGGAACGCCCGCGACACCAGGTTGACCTGTTTGGCTGCCACATCCATGGCATCCGCGGGCTCCTGCAGTTCCACCAGCAACACAAACTCATCACCGCCAATGCGCGCCAATGTGTCCTGGCTGTGCAAGTGGCCGCGCAAGCGTGTTGCCACTGCCTTGAGCAGCAGGTCGCCCACATGGTGACCAAACGCATCATTGACCGGTTTGAAGCCGTCCAGGTCGATGAACATCAGCGCAAAACAGCCGCCCTGCTCCGCCACCTTGCCGATCGCCTGCTCGATACGGTCAGAAAGCAGCGTGCGGTTGGGCAGGCCGGTCAGCGTGTCATGCAGCGCCAGCTGGGTGAGTTCCTGGTTGGCGAGGGTCAGCGAACGCGCAAGCTCCGCAGTGCGTGCCTCCAGGCGAGCATCGAGCACCGAGGTCAGCAAGGCCACTGCGAGCACCGCCAGGGTAGTGATCAGAACCAGATAGACCAGCCCGTCACCTTGCAACCCGCCTGCCAGCGCGCCGCAGAAACTGCCTTGGGGGAAGTTGGCTGCGGCCATGCCGGTGTAGTGCATGCCGACGATGGCGACGCCCATCAGCACAGCCGCCAGTCCGCGGATCTGGCGAACGTAAGGGGTATGCTGACGCAGCAGGAAGGCTATCCACAACGCTGCCGCCGAAGCGCCCACCGCGATCGCCAACGAGGCACCGAACAGCGTTGGGTCGTAGTCAATGCCCGGCAGCATACGCAACGCCGCCATGCCGGTGTAATGCATGCAACTGATGCCGGCCCCCATGAAAAGTGCGCCAAACGCCAGTTGCAGCCACGGCAGGCTCGGTTGGCTAACCAGCCATAGGGCAAACCCCGAAGACAGCACGGCGATCAGTAATGAGAAGGCGGTCAGGCCAATGTCATAGCCCAGTTCGACCGGCAGGCTGAAGGCGAGCATGCCGATGAAGTGCATCGACCAGACGCCGGTACCCATCGCCAGCGCCCCACCGCCCATCCACAGGTGCACCGCCCTGCCCTGGGCGGTAGCGATGCGGCCGGTCAGGTCGAGGGCGGTATAGGAGGCTAGGATGGCCACGCACAGTGAAATCAGCACCAGCGAAGCAGAGTAACTACCGGTCAGCATTGAGAGTTCCAGCGACGGGACAGGGGCCCGAAAAAGCCGACGATTGTACTCAAGCTTTGGCGAAACGCACGGGATTTCTGAGCGCTCAAATGGATCTGTAATTATCTGCGAGAGTCCACCAGCCCCGCGATAGAGCCCCCCGGCGAACCACTGACATCAAATTGCCATTGGTCGGCTTTTGTCGCGCCTGAAGGGCAGGTGAAAAAAGATGTTGGCTCATGCCTGAGCGGGCATTTTTTCGACACTAGACCGCGCCTTCACTCCTGACTGGCAAACGCTTGCCCGGCATCCCAGCCGCCGCCCAACGCAGCGATCAGCTGCACACTGGCCACCAGACGCCCCTGTAACAGGTTCAACACACTGCGCTCATTGCTCAGCGCCGTGGTCTGTACATTGACCACGTCCAGATAGCCGATCAGCCCGGCCCTGTACTGGTTGTCGGTCAGGCGCAACGACTCACGCGCGGCATCCAGAGCTTCCTGGCGCACGAGCGCCTCTTCGCCGTAAACCTTGAGTTGCACCAGGTAATTCTCGACCTCCTTGAAGCCGTCGAGCACGGTCTGGCGGTACTGCGCCACGGTCTGGTCGTATACCGCGACAGTGCGGTCAACCTCGGCGCTGCGCTTGCCGGCATCGAAGAGTGTCAGCGCCAGTTGCGGCCCTACCGACCAGTAACGATTGGGCAACTGAATCCAGTCATTGAAGGTACTGCTGGAATAACCACCGCTCATGCTCAGGCTCAAGTCAGGGAAATAGGCGGCCCGTGCCACGCCGATGTTGGCGTTGGCCGCCATCACGTTGCGCTCGGCCGAAGCGATGTCCGGGCGGCGCTCCAGCAGTTGCGACGGCAGGCTTACCGGAATCTGCGGCAAGGCCGGGATGCTTTTGCTGTCGGCGAGGGCAAACTCGGCGGGTGCCTTGCCCAGTAGCACGGCAATGGCGTTTTCGAACTGTGCACGCTGCCAGACCAGATCTATCAGGTCGGCTTGGGTAGTCTTGAGCTGGGTACGTGCCTGGGCCACTGCGTCGGGGCCCGAGACGCCTGCACGGTACTGGTTCTGGGTCATGCGCAACGAACGTTCATACGTCGCGACGGTGGCTTCCAGCAGGCGCTTCTGCTCATCGATTACGCGCAACTGCAGGTAATTCTGCACCAGCTCAGACTGCTGGCTGAGGCGGATCGCGGCGAGGTCGGCGAAGCTCGCTTGAGCACTGGCCTCGTTGGCGTTCATGGTCTCGCGCAACTTGCCCCACAGGTCGATTTCCCAGCTCACGCCAAGCTGCGCGTTGTAAGTGTTGCGAATACCGCTGCTGTTGTTGGAAAGGCTGGAGCTCGAACTGCCTGTGCCCTGGGCCGAGCGGTTCTTGCTGGTGGTCAGGTCCAGGCTTGGGAACAACGACGCACGGCTACTGCGCACCAGCGCTTGGGCCTGGCGGTACTGGGCTTCGGCCTGCGCCACACTCTGATTGCTGCGGTTGAGCTCCTCGACCAGAGCGTTGAGCCCCGCGTCACCATAGATTTCCCACCAGGCGCCACGGGCGATGGCATCGGACGGGTTGGCCTGGGTCCAGCCCTCGGCCTGTTTGAACTGCGCCGGTGTGCTCAGCTCCGGGCGATGGTAGTCCGGGCTCAGGGTACAGGCGCTTAGCAGCGCCGCACACAGACCGGCACCGACCAGGCGTGAGCCACGCCCGCGGGTCAGCAGTTGCAGGGCGCGATGGAGTGGGGACTGGGCAAAATTCATAGCGGGGTATCCAGAGCGGCATCGGTGCGCACGCCGCGCCAATGGTTGAATCGGTGGCGCAGGCGGTCGAGGTACAGGTACACCACCGGCGTCGTATACAGGGTCAGGACTTGGCTGAAGACCAGGCCGCCAATGATGGTCAGGCCCAGCGGTTGGCGCATTTCCGCACCCTCGGCGCGGCTGAGCAGCAGTGGCAAGGCGCCGAGCATGGCCGCCAGCGTGGTCATCAGGATCGGCCGCAGGCGCAGCAGGCAGGCACGGCGGATCGACTCTTCCGGTGTCAGCCCCTGATGGCGCTCCAGTTGCAGCGCCAGGTCGATCATCAGGATGGCGTTCTTCTTCACCACGCCAATCAGCAGGAACAGGCCCAGCAGGGATATCAGGCTGAATTCGCCCCCGGTGACATAGAGCGCAAGCAAGGCACCGACGCCAGCCGAAGGCAAGGTCGAAAGGATGGTCAGCGGGTGAATGTAGCTTTCATACAGTATGCCCAGCACCAGATACACCAGCACCAACGCGCCAAGAATCATGAACGGCTGGCCCTGCTGGGTCTTGGCGAAGGCGTCTGCCGTGCCGCCCAGCTTGGCAATCACCTCCTCGGGCAGGCCCAGCTTGGCCACCGCCCGCTCCACCGCCGCCATGGCCTGGTCGGGGCTGTAGCCTTCGGCAACGTCGAAGGCGATGTCTTCGGCAGCGAACTGGCCCTCATGGCTGACCCGGTCGTTTGCCAGGCTGTTCTCGTAATGGGCGATGGTCGACAAGGGCACACGCGCCCCGTCACTGGTGATCACCTGCACCTGCTCCAGGCTGCTTGGGTCCCAGGCGTATTTTGGGTTGATTTCCAGCACCACCTGGTACTGGTTGAGGCTGTCGTAGATGGTCGAGATCTGCCGTTGACTGTAAGCGTTGTTCAGAACGGTGGTGACCATGTCCATGTCGATACCCAGGCGCTTGGCCTGGTCGCGATCGACTACCAGTGTCACCTGCTGGGTACCGGAGCCGTCGCGAGCATCGATGGCGGTCAGCTCGGGCAGCGCGCGCATGGCTGCGACCACCTTGGGGAACCACTGGCGCAACGCTGCCAGATCGCCGCTCTGCAGGGTGTACAGGTACTGCGACGAGGTCTGGTCACGGCCACCGCCGCCCAGTTGCAGGTCCTGGTCAGCCATCAGGAACAGCCGTCCGCCAGGGACCTTGGGCATTTCCTTGCGCAAACGCTCGATGACCTGCTGCGCATCGATCTTGCGCTCGCTGATCGGCTTCAGGCGCACCAGCACCATGGCGTTGTTGGTACCACTGTTGCCACCAATGAAACCGGCAACACTCTGCACGGCCGGGTCGGCCAGCAAGGCACGGCGGTAGATTTCCATCTTCGGCTGCATCACGGTGAACGACAGCCCGTCGTCACCGCGGATGAAGCCCATCAGCTGGCCGGTGTCCTGCTGCGGGATCAGCGTTTTCGGCACGACCACATACAGCACGATGTTCAGGCCGATGGTCGCCAACAGGCTGATCAAGGTCAGGCGCTTGTGGCGAAGGGCCCAACTCAGGCTGCGATCGTAACCTTGGACCATGCGCTTGTGCACATTGTCGCTCCAGCGCTGCAGGCGCGTCTGTTCGGCGCGGTGGGGCTTGAGCCAACGGGCACAGAGCATCGGGGTGAGGGTCAGCGAAACCACCAGCGAGACGATGATCGCCGCCGCCAGGGTAATCGAGAACTCCTGGAACAGGTTGCGCACGATGCCGCCCATGAACAGGATCGAAACGAACACCGCTACCAGCGAGACGTTCATCGACAGCAAGGTGAAGCCGACTTCCTTGGCGCCGAGGAACGCCGCACGCATCGGCGGCTGGCCGTCCTCGATATGCCGCGAAATGTTTTCCAGCACCACGATGGCATCGTCCACCACCAGGCCTGTGGCCAGGATCAACGCCATCAGCGACAGGTTGTTCAGCGAAAAACCGCACAGGTACATCACCGCGAAGGTCCCCACCAGCGATACCGGTACCGCCAGGCTGGGGATCAACGAGGCGCGCAGGCTGCCGAGGAACAGGTAGACCACGAGGATCACCAGCACCACGGCGATCAGCAGTGTGTGCTCGGCTTCCTTGAGGGTGGCCTTGATGACCGGCGAACGGTCCATGGCCACGTTCAGTTGCACGCTGGCCGGCAGCAGCGACTGCAGGGCCGGCAACTGCGCGTGGATCTGGTCGACGGTCTCGATGATGTTGGCGCCGATCTGACGGTTGACCACCAGCAGCACGGCACTCTGATCGTTGAAAAAGCCGCTGTTGTAGCGGTTCTCGACGCTGTCTGTGATGGTCGCCACGTCGGACAGGCGCAGTATCGTACCGTTCTGCTGCCGGATCACGATCGGTTCGTAATCCTTGGCTTTTTCCAGCTGGTCGTTGGCCCGTACCTGCCAGTTGCGCTCGCTGTCCTCGACGAAACCCATCGGCCGGCGCTGGTTGGCGTTGGCCACCGCAGTGCGCACTTCGTCCAGGGACAGGCTGTACTGGTTGAGCAGTTGCGGCTCGACGGAAATGCGCACAGCCGGCAGCGAACTGCCGCCGATCTGCACTTCCCCTACCCCACTTACCTGAGCCAGGCTCTGCGACAGGATGGTGTCAGCCAGATCGTACAACTGGCCTTTCTGCAGCACATCAGAGGTCAACGACAGCACCATGATCGGCGCCTGCGACGGGTTGAGCTTCTTGTAGGTCGGCATGCTGCGCATGCCGCTGGGCAGCAGGTTGCGGGTGGCGTTGATCGCCGCCTGCACCTCGCGCGCGGCGCCGTCGATGTCCCGGCCTTGCTCGAAGCCGATGATTACCCGGGTCGAGCCCTGGTTGGAGCTACTGGTCAGGGTGGTGACACCGGCGATACTGCCAAGCTTGCGTTCCAGCGGCGTGGCTACCGTGGAGGCCATCACCTCGGGGCTGGCGCCAGCCAGGTTGGCTTGAACCACGATCACCGGGAAGTCCATCTGCGGCAACGGCGAAACCGGCAGCAGGCCGAAGCTGACGCCACCAAGCAGCATGATTGCCAGGCTCAGCAGCATGGTCGCCACAGGCCGGCGAATGAAAGGGCCGGACAGGTTCATGCCTCGGCCTGCGTGGTGTCAGCGGCTGGGCGCCAGCGCCGTGCCAAGCGGTCGAAGTACAGGTAGATGACCGGCGTTGTGAACAGGGTCAGCACCTGGCTTACCAGCAAGCCGCCGACCATGACCAGCCCCAGCGGCTGGCGCAACTCGGCACCGGAACCTGTGGCCAGCATCAGCGGTACTGCGCCGAACAGCGCAGCCAGGGTGGTCATCAGGATCGGCCGGAAGCGCAGCAGCGCCGCCTGGTAGATCGCGTCGTGCGGGCTCATGCCTTGGTTGCGCTCGGCCTCGAGGGCGAAGTCGATCATCATGATCGCGTTCTTCTTGACGATGCCGATGAGCAGAATGATGCCAATGATGGCGATCATGCCCAGGTCGTTGCCGCTGAGGATCAACGCCAGCAAGGCACCGACCGCCGCCGACGGCAAGGTCGAGAGGATGGTGATCGGGTGAATGTAGCTCTCGTACAGCACGCCGAGCACGATGTACATGGTCACCACGGCGGCAAGGATCAGCAGCAAGGTGCTCGACAGGGACGCCTGGAAGGCCTCGGCAGCGCCCTGGAAGCGGGTCTGCACGCCGATGGGCATGCCGATTTCCTGCTGGACCTGCTCGATCACCTTGACCGCTTCGCCCAGCGACGCACCATGCGCCAGGTTGAACGACATCATCACCGCGGGGAACTGGCCGATGTGTGAAATCGCCAGCTGCGCCTGACGCTGCTCGATGCGCGCCAGTGCCGACAGGCGTACCTGACCACCGTCACTGGCCTTGACGTGGATCGACTCCAGCGCCTGTGGGCCGATGCTTGCTGCATCGCGCGACTGCAGCACCACCCGGTACTGGCTGGCCTGGGTATAGATGGTCGAGATCTGCCGCTGGCCGAAGGCGTCATACAGGGCGTTGGTGATTTGCGACACATCGATGCCCAGGCGGCTGGCCATGTCACGGTCGATCACCAGGTACACCTGCAGCCCCTTGTCTTGAAGGTCGCTGGCCACATCCTGCAGTTCCGGCCGCTGTTGCAGCGCATTGACCAGCTTGCCGCTCCACTGCGCGAGCAGGTCGGCGTCGGGCGAGGACAGGCTGAACTGGTACTGCGTGCGGCTGACCCGATCCTCGATGCTCAGGTCTTGCACCGGCTGCATGAACAGGCGGATGCCGACCAGCTTGTCGAGCTGAGGCTGCAAGCGGCTGATCACCTCGCCGGCCGTCACGTCGCGCTCGCCGTGGGGTTTGAGGTTGATCAGCAGACGGCCACTGTTGAGCGTGGCATTGTCACCGTCCACGCCGATGTAGGACGACAGGCTCTGCACGGCCGGATCCTGCAGGATGATCGTGCTCAGCGACTGCTGGCGTTCGCTCATGGCGGCGAACGAGGTGGACTGCGGGGCTTCGGAGATACCCTGGATCACCCCGGTGTCCTGCACCGGGAAGAAGCCCTTGGGCACCACCATGTACAGGAAAACGGTCAGTGCCAGGCTGGCGACCGCCACCAGCAAGGTCAGCGGCTGGTGCCGGAGCACCCATTGCAGGCCACGGCCGTAGTAATCGATCAGCCAGTCGATCCAGGCACCACTGGCTCGGTAAAAACGGCCTTGCTCTTCTTCTTTGGGTTCACGCTTGAGCAGGCGTGCGCACATCATGGGTGTCAGGGTCAGCGAGACCACCAGGGAAATCAGGATAGCCACCGCCAGCGTGATGGCGAATTCGCGGAACAGCCGGCCCACCACATCGGCCATGAACAGCAGCGGGATGAGCACGGCAATCAGCGAGAAGGTCAGGGAGATCAGGGTGAAACCGATCTGCCGCGCGCCCTTGAGCGCAGCCTGCATGGGCGTTTCGCCCTCCTCGATGTGCCGCGAGATGTTCTCCAGCATGACGATGGCGTCATCGACCACAAAACCGGTGGCGATGGTCAGGGCCATCAAAGTCAGGTTGTTGATCGAGAAGCCGGCCAGGTACATCACGCCGAAGGTGCCGATCAGCGACAGCGGCACGGCAATCGACGGGATGATGGTGGCACTGATGCGGCGCAGGAAGACGAAGGTCACCATCACCACCAGGACGATGGCGATCAGCAGTTCGTGCTGCACATCCTTGACCGCGGCGCGGATGGTCTGGGTGCGGTCGGTCAGCACCGACACCTCGAGGCCGGCGGGCAGGTTGTCGGTGATCGACGGCAGCAGGTCCTTGATGCGGTCGACCACCTCGATGACATTGGCACCGGGCTGGCGCTGGATGTTCAGCAGTACCGCCTGGTTCTGGTTGGCCCAGGCAGCGAGGCGTTCGTTCTCGGCTCCGTCGACGATTTCGGCGACGTCCTTCAGGCGCAGCGGCGCACCGTTGTTGTACGCCAGGATCAGGTTGGCGTACTCCTCGGGGGAACGCAGCTGGTCATTGGCATCGAGCATCGACACCCGGGTCGGGCCATCGAAGTTGCCCTTGGGCTGGTTGACGTTGGAGGCGCCAACCAGGGTACGCACGTCATCGAGGTTCAGACCATTGGCGGCCAACGCATCGACGTTGACCTTGATGCGTACAGCCTGGCGCTGGCCACCGGCGATGCTGACCATGCCCACGCCGCCGATCTGCGCGAGCTTCTGCGCCACGCGGGTGTCGACCAGGTCGTTGAGCTTGGGCAGCGGCATGGTCTTGCTGGAAATGGCCAGGGTCAACACCGGGGTATCGGCAGGGTTGACCTTGTTGTACACAGGTGGTGCCGGCAGGTCGCTGGGCAGCAGGTTGCTGGCGGCGTTGATCGCGGCCTGTACCTGCTGCTCGGCAACGTCCATGTTCATGTCCAGGCTGAAGCGCAGGGTCAGCACCGAGGCACCGCCAGAACTGGTCGATGCCATCTGGGTCAGGCCCGGCATCTGGCCGAACTGGCGCTCGAGCGGCGCGGTCACGGCGCTGGTCATCACCTGCGGGCTGGCGCCCGGATACAGGGTCATGACCCTGATGGTCGGGTAATCGACCTGCGGCAAGGCCGAAACCGGCAGCAGCTTGTACGCGATCAGGCCGGCCAGCACGATGGCCAGCATGCTCAGCGTGGTGGCGACCGGGCGAAGGATGAACAGGCGCGACAGGTTCATGCGCCCGCCTTGCCTGCCGTTTCACCGGTCTGGGCCGAGCCTTTGCCGTCCTGCCCCTGCAGGTGCTGGCCGGGGGTGGCCGGTACTTGCGAGCTGTCTTCGACCACTTCGACCTTGGAACCTTCGCGCAGGCGGTCGGTGCCTTCGAGCACCAGGCGGTCACCGGCCTTGAGGCCTTCGAGGATCACACTGTTCTCACCGTCACTGGGGCCCACCTTGAGCTTGCGCACATTGACCGTGTTGTCGGCAGTGACGACATAGGCGAAGGTGCCGTCGTTGCCGAACTGGATGGCCGCCGCCGGTGCCATGACGACCTGCTTGAGGGTGTCGGCCAACAGGCGCACGTTGACGAACTGGTTGGGGAACAGGGCCATGTCCTTGTTCTCGAAGCGGCCTTTGAACTTCAGGGTACCGGTGGTGATGTCTATCTGGTTGTCGATGCTGGCCAGCACGCCAGTGGACTGCAGCTTGCTGTCGCCGCGGTCCCAGGCCTCGACCGGCAGGCTGGCACCGCTGCGGTAACGTTCCAGCACGGTAGTCAGCTCGGTTTCCGGCAAGGTGAAGGCAACGCTGATCGGTTCGGTCTGGGTGATGACCACCAGGGCGGTAGTGTCATTGGCCGCCACCAGGTTGCCCAGGTCGAGCTGACGCAGGCCCACCCGGCCACTGATCGGCGCGCGGATCTGGGTGAAATCAAGGTTCAGGCGGGCATCATTGACCTGAGCCTGGTTGGTTTTCACCAGCCCCTGGAACTGCGCCACCTGGGCTTCGGAGGTATCGAGCGTCTGTTTGGCGATGCTGTCTTCGGCGTACAGGCCTTTATAGCGCGCCAGGTCGACTTGAGCGTTCTTGAGCTGCGCCCGGTTTTGCGCCAGCGTGCCTTCGGCCTGCTGCAGCGCGATGCGGTAGGCGCGCGGGTCGATCTCGGCGAGCAAGTCGCCAGCCTTGACCTGCTGGCCCTCCTTGAAGTGGATTTTCACCAGCTCACCGGCAACACGGCTACGCACGTTGACGGTATTGGTCGCGGTAACCGTGCCAAGCGCCTTGTAGTAGAGCGGAAAGTCGCCCACCCGTGCAGGTTCCACACGCACTGGCACCGCTTCGGTGGAGCCGCCGAAGCCGGGACGGCCCATACCGATGCCCATGCCCTTGCCCGGGCGCCCCCCGCCCGCTTCTTTTGGGGCAGACGTTGCAGCGGGCCACAACCACCAGGCCAGCAGGGCCACCAGCAGCAGGATCAGCAGGCCAACGAGCCAGCGACGAGGGGATCGGGAGACGGAAACTCGCATGGGTTGAACGAACCTTGTTCGGAATGACGACTTGGGAAGGTGAACGATAAGCACTGGCACTCTTTTAGCAAAGGCCCTTTACCAGAGGTTTACCTTTGCCTGACGTTGCCAAGAGGCTGAACTTTAAATGAAAACGGCCCGGAAAGCGTTCCGGGCCGTTACAGGGTGTTGCTTGGAGAGGCAGCGTACTGAAGAGTTCCGAGGCCGAAACCTTCGATAAAGGCCTTCGTTACGCTCAATGCCAGCCAGCTAAGCGATTTAGGGCCGCTTTGCGGCCCCGACAAGGCCAACTGACTGGCATCAGCCCTGCACCATTCTTTACTTCAACACCGCCAGTGCCGCGTCATAGTTCGGCTCTTCAGCGATTTCACCTACCAGCTCGCTGTGCAGCACCTTGTCGTTTTCGTCCAGCACCACCACGGCGCGGGCAGCCAGGCCGGCCAGCGGGCCGTCGGCAATGGCAACACCGTAGTTTTCGAGGAACTCGCGACCACGCAGGGTCGACAGGTTCTTCACGTTCTCCAGGCCTTCGGCGCCGCAGAAGCGCGCCTGGGCGAACGGCAGGTCGGCAGAGATGCACAGCACCACGGTATTGGCCACATCGTTGGCCTGGGCGTTGAACTTGCGCACCGAGGTAGCGCAGGTCGGGGTATCGACGCTTGGGAAGATGTTCAGCACCTTGCGCTTGCCGGCGAAGTCCTTCAGCGACTTGTCGGCCAGGCCTTCACCTACCAGGGAGAAGGCCGGAGCCTGGGCACCGGCTTTTGGCAGCTCGCCGTTGACCTGAACCGGGTTGCCTTTGAGAGTCACTTGAGCCATGGACGAAATCCTTATGCGGGGTTTGAAAAGGACACTGAGTTAAGCATGAAGGCGGCCGGGTGCCTATGGGGTTCAGTGAAATTGTTCTATTGCCTGACAGTTATTGTGGACAAAAAAATGTCCGGGTTGCTACAAGCAGCCCGGACATTTCTCAAAGCGAACGATGGATCAGCCCAACAGGCCGTACACCACAGAAGTCAGCGCAACCAGGCCAACCACCACTACAAAGACGTTGGACAGCGCGCCACTGTACTTGCGCATCGACGGCACGCGGCGGATGGCGTACATCGGCATCAGGAACAGCAGCACGGCGATGATCGGGCCACCCAGCGACTCGATCATACCCAGGATGCTCGGGTTCAGGGTGGCGACGATCCAGCACACCACCAGCATCAGCGCGGCAACCACACGGTCCAGCGCCTTGGCGCCCGGGCGTGCACCGGTTTTGGCGATGATGCCCTTCAGGCCTTCGCTGGCACCGATGTAATGGCCCAGGAACGACTTGGCGATGGCGATGAAGGCGATCAGCGGCGCGGCGAAAGCGATCGTCGGGTTGCTGAAGTGGTTGGCCAGGTACGACAGGATCGACAGGTTCTGCGCCTTGGCCTCAGCCAATTGAGCGCTGTCGAGGGTCAGTACGCAGCTGAAGACGAAGAACAGCACCATGGCCACCATCAGTAGGTGTGCGCGTGCCAGGATCTGGCCGCTGCGCTCGTCGGCGTGTTCGCCATACCGGCGCTTCTGGTCCACGGCAAAGGCCGAGATGATCGGCGAGTGGTTGAACGAGAACACCATCACCGGGATCGCCAGCCACACGGTGTGCAGGAAGGCCGAACCCGATGGCAGTTGGGAAGCGCCGTCGAGGATACCCCCGGTCCAGTGCGGGACCAGGTAAAGGCCCAGCAGCGCCAAGGCGACGATGAACGGGTAAACCAGCAGGCTCATGACCTTCACCGTGGCCTGCTCACCGCAGCGCACGATGGCCAGCAGGCCCAGGATCAGCACGAACGACAACAGCGCCCGCGGCGGCGGGGTCATGTGCAACTGGTGTTCCATGAAGCTGGTGACCGTGTTGGTCAGCGCCACGCTGTAAATGAGCAGGATCGGGAAGATGGCGAAGAAGTACAGCACGGTGATCAGTGCACCGGCCTTGATGCCGAAATGTTCTTGCACCACCTCGGTGATATCCCCGCCACTGCGCCCGGACAGGACGAACCGGGTCAGGCCGCGGTGGGCGAAGTAGGTCATCGGGAAGGCCAGCGCGGCGAGGATCAATAGCGGCCAAAAACCACCGAGGCCGGCGTTGATCGGCAGGAACAAGGTACCTGCACCGATGGCGGTGCCAAACAGGCCCAGCATCCAGGTAGTGTCATGACGGGACCAGCTGCCAAGGGCAGCCGGGGTCGATTCGAAGCGTTGTTCAACGCTTGGGGCCTGCTCGTTCATTCCGGGTGCAACTCCACTCGCAAGACTGCAACAGGGCTGGGAGTGGCGAAACAGAGGCTTCGAGCACCCCAACCAGAAAAGAGGGGCGCGATTGTGCACTGAAAGTGGGCGGTTGCGAAGCCCCGCCCGAGGGACGGTTGCACTTGTCTTTACAAGCGGGGTTGCACTATGGGGCCGCCTTGCGGCCCTTTCCGACCGGTCCGGCGCCCCGGCAAGGCCGCTCAGACGTTCGCGAAGCCTTGCAGGAGCGGCACTGTGCGGTGTTACTTCTGAACGGCAGCGAACGCTTCGGCAACCCGTTGCAGGTTGGCCGGGCGCAGGCCGGACATGCACACCCGGCCGCTGTCGATCAGGTACACACCGAACTCGTCGCGCAGGCGGCGGACCTGCTCGACGCTGAAACCTGTGTAGCTGAACATGCCACGCTGGCGCAGGAAGAACTGGAAGTCCTGGCCTGGCAGCAACACGGCCAGCGCATCGACCAGGGCCTGGCGCATATCGAGAATGCGCTTGCGCATCACCTCGACTTCAGCGGCCCACTGCGCATTCAGCGCAGCATCGCCGAGCACACCGGCTACCAGCTGTGCGCCGAAGTTGGGCGGGCTGGAGTAGTTGCGGCGCACAGTCGCCTTGAGCTGGCCAAGCACGCTTTGGGTGGTGTCTTCATCGTCGCAGACCACCGACAGGCCCCCTACCCGCTCGCCATACAGCGAGAAGATCTTAGAGAACGAGTTGCTGACCAGGCACGGTACGCCGGCACGGGCCATTTCGCGGATGGCGTAGGCGTCTTCCACCAGGCCCTCGCCGAAGCCTTGGTAGGCGATGTCGAGGAACGGGATCAACTGGCGCGCCTTGACCACTTCCACCACGTGCTGCCACTGCTCCTGGGTAAGGTCGGCACCGGTGGGGTTATGGCAGCACGGATGCAGCAGCACGACGCTGTTGGCCGGCAGGGTCTGCAAAGTCGCCAGCATGCCATCGAAGTCCACGCCACGGCTGGCCTGGTCGAAGTACGGATAGCTGTGCACCTTGAACCCGGCACCTTCGAAGATGGCGCGGTGGTTGTCCCAGGTCGGGTTGCTGACCCAGACTTCGGAGGCAGGGAAGTAACGCTTGAGGAAATCGGCGCCGACCTTGAGCGCGCCGGAGCCGCCGACGGTCTGCACGGTCGCCACGCGCTTGCCGGTGACGGCTGGGTGATCGGCACCGAACAGCAGTGCCTGGATCGCCTGGCGGTAGCTGGCCAGGCCTTCCATCGGCAGGTACAGCGAAGCCTCGTGGGCCACGCCGGCGATGCGTTTTTCAACCGCATCCACCGCTTTGAGCTGCGGCACCACGCCGGCCTCATCGTAATAAAGGCCGATACTCAGGTTGACCTTGTCGGCGCGCGGGTCGGCCTTGAAGGTTTCCATCAACGAGAGGATCGGGTCGCCGGCATAGGCATCGACATGTTTGAACACAGCGTGCAGCTCCTTGGATCAGGACAGTTCGGAAAGGCTCAGGTGAGGATACCCGGACTCGGCGGGCAGGAACATCACCTATTGTGCAAGGTTGTCTATGCAAGATTGCACAGCGGGCATTTGCAGCGTGTCAGCCGGCCAGCGCCTTGAGCTCCTGCAGCTCAACCTCAGTCACCGCCACCCCTTCACGCTGTGCAATTTCCCGCTCCCGGTAGCGCCGCTCGCCCGGCATACGCGACAACCCCACCGCCTGCATCTGCTCGACCAGCTCCCGGCTGCGCTGCGCAAACCGGTCGCCTTCGGCTTTGCTCGGGTCGATGACGATGATCAGTTGCCCGGTCCACGGCGTTTTCGCCCCAGGGTGGCTCGCCCAGTCGAATTCCCAAGAGAAATGCCCACCGGTCAGCGCCGCCGCCAGCAACTCGACCATCATCGACAGTGCCGAGCCCTTGTGCCCGCCGAAGGGCAGCAGCGCACCGCCTTCCAGGATGGCCTTGGGGTCGGTGGTCGGCTGGCCATCGGCGTCCACGCCCATGCCCTCCGGCAGCTGCTGTCCAGCCCGCGCAGCGATCTGCACGTCACCATGGGCCATGGCGCTGGTGGCCATGTCAAAAACGATAGGGTCGTGCCCCGCACACGGCGCGGCAAAGGCAATCGGGTTGGTGCCGAACAACGGCTTGCGCGCACCGTGTGGCACAACACAGGTCATGCTGTTGACCACGCTCAGGGCTACCAGGCCCTCATCGGCAAACGGCTCCACATCGGGCCACAGCGCTGCGAAATGGTGGGAGTTGTGAATCGCCAGTACCGCGATGCCGGCACTACGGGCCTTCTCGACCAGCATTGCACGCGCCGCGGCCAGGGCCGGCTGGGCAAAGCCCCCGCCAGCGTCTACCCGAACAAAGCCCGCCGCCACGTCAGTCACCTGCGGTATGGCACAACCGTTCACCCAGCCGCTGGCCAGGGTCGAGACATAGCCAGGCATACGAAACACCCCGTGGCTATGGGCACCATCGCGCTGAGCGCTGGCGCAATTGTGGGCGAGCACGCCGGCCACCGCTGCACTGCAGCCGTGACGCTGGAAGATCGATTGCAACAACCCCTGCAGTTCGGCAAAAGGCATGCGCACGACGGGGTGGGTGGAAGGTGCAGACATCTGAAGCTCCTTTCTTGGAATTGGAATGGCAACAGCGTGGGCCGCGACAAAAACTTTCCCGCATGTGACAGCTATCTGTCAAATGTTGACTCTATGACAGAAAACATTCATTTTCTATTCACGCCTCGCCTGGAGCAACAGCATGAGCCAACCGATCAAACAACGCCTGGAACACAGCCTGCAAGCCGCGACTGCTTCAGGCCACAAGATCGCCAGCTACATGCTCGCCAATCTCCAGGAATTGCCGTTCCAGACCTCAGCCAGCATTGCCGCCAAGCTCGGCGTCAGCGAATCCAGTGTCGGGCGTTTCTGCCGCTCACTCGGTTATGCCCATCTCAAGGCGCTCAAGCAAGACCTTCAGAGCGACCTGGGTGATGGCCCATGGCTGGTGGGAGACCGCCTGCAGGAATACCGCCAGCAGCACGACGACAACACCCGCGCAGGCAGCCTTGAGCTGGAAATTGCCGCGTTGGTACGGGTGCACGAATACAGCCGCAGCGAGGCCTGGCACATAGCCGCCCAGCGCCTGGCAGACAGGCCGCGGGTATTCATTGCCGGTTTTCAGACCGAGCGTGGTGTGGCCCAGTGCATGGCCCACCTGCTGCACTACCTGCGCGACGGCGTCCAGGTGGTCGATGGCAGTGCCGGGCACTTCGGCGAGGTGCTGCTCGGGCGCCCGGAAAACAGCGCGCTGGTGGTGTTCGAGGCACGCCGTTATTCCCGCCATGCCTTGCTGCTGTGCCAGAAGGCACGCCAGGCCGGTATCCCGGTCACGCTGGTGACCGACACCTTCTGCGACTGGGCCGATGCCAATGCCGACGAGGTGTTCCGCATCCCCACCGAATTCAATCTGTTCTGGGAGTCCACCTCGGCAATGCTGTCGTGGGTGCACCTGATGGTCAACGAGGTCTGCAAGAAGCTCGGGCCTGATGTTGAAAAACGCTTGGAAGCGACT
Organism: Pseudomonas sp. BNK-30; assembly: GCF_047456185.1. Classification (NCBI taxonomy): domain Bacteria; kingdom Pseudomonadati; phylum Pseudomonadota; class Gammaproteobacteria; order Pseudomonadales; family Pseudomonadaceae; genus Pseudomonas; species Pseudomonas sp. BNK-30. The sequence continues at coordinate 1,792,412 of NZ_CP179904.1, read as the reverse complement.
GCCGCTCTACATAACGAATTCGTCGGCTACACGACGGGAAAACAACAATAGCAAGAGTGCAAGAGGTGCGAGATGAACAAGACCATGGCTATGGTGGGTGCATGTGCCCTGCTGCTGGCGGCTAACGCCAGCGCCGAAACCCTGCGCTTCGCCACCGAAGGGGCCTACCCGCCCTTCAACTATGTGGATGCCGACAACCAGTTGCACGGTTTTGACATCGACATCACCCACGCCCTGTGCGAGCAGATGAAAGTCGAGTGCACCCTGGTGGCGCAAGACTGGGAAGGCATCATCCCGGCCTTGATGGCACGCAAGTACGATGCGGTGGTGGCTTCGATGATCGATACCGAGGAGCGCCGCAAGAAAATCGCCTTCACCGACCATTACTACCGCACGCCGCTGACCGTCGCCGTGGCCAAGGACAGCAAGATCAGTGATGCGCAGAACACCTTCGAAGGCTACACGGTGGGTGCCCAGTCGTCCTCGACCCAGGCGATCTATGCCGAAGATGTGTATGCCAAGGCGGGCGCTGACGTGAAGCTCTACCCGACCATGGACGAGGCCAATGCCGACCTCGCCGCCGGCCGCCTGGACGGGGTGATCGCCGACAAGTTCCCGCTGCACGAGTGGATGAACAAGAACGGCCAGGAATGCTGCAAGGTGCTGGGTGACGTGGCCGGCACCAAGGCTAATGCCGCCATCGCCGTGCGCAAGGACGATGAAGCACTGCGCCAGCGGCTGAATACCGCGTTGGCGCAAATCGTCGCCAACGGTACCTACCAGAAAATCGCCAGCAAGTACTTCGACTTCGATATCTACAACTGATTCCGCCTGCAACGACGCGCTCTCCCGAGCGGCCTTGTGTCGCGAAAGGACCGCAAAGCGGCCCCAGGCTTGTGCAGCGCCACCAGAACCTGTGGGGCTGCTGCGCAGCCCTTTCGCGACGCAAGGCCGCTCCTACAGCGCTCGCGCGTGGAGCAGTCAATTCTAGGGATATGTCATGCTCGATCAATTGTCCTTGCTGTCCTTCGCCAGTGGTGGCTGGGGCCAGGCGCTGCTGGCAGGCGCGCTGGTGACCGTGTCACTGGCCCTCGCCTGCCTGCCCATCGGCTTGCCACTGGGCCTTGTCGTGGCCCTGGCGGCGCGCTCGCGCAAGCGCCTGCCGCGTGCCTGGTCAACCACATTTTCCACCGTGTTCCGCGGCCTGCCCGAGCTGCTGACCCTGCTGATCATCTATTACGGTTGCCAGATCGCCGCACAGCAACTGCTGGCCGCCATGGGCTATCAAGGTGAGTTCCTGATCAATACGTTCCTCGCGGCGATGATCGCTTTCAGCCTGGTGTTCGCCGCCTTTTCCAGCGAGATCTGGCTGGCTGCTTTCAAGACCCTGCCCAAAGGCCAGCTGGAGGCCTGTGCGGCACTGGGCCTGGGCAAGCGCACCGCCTTCTTCAAGGTGGTACTGCCACAACTGACGCGCATCGCCCTGCCGGGGCTCTCCAACAACTGGCTGTCGTTGCTCAAGGATACCTCGCTGGTATCGACCATCTCGCTGGTCGACCTGATGCGCCAGACCAACCTTGCGGTCAGCGTGACCAAAGAGCCGATGTTCTTCTACGGGGTGGCCTGCCTGGGTTACCTGCTGTTCTCGGCGCTATCGGGGCGGGTGTTCGCCTACATCGAACGGCGCAGCAACCGCCACCTGCAAGGAGCACGCGCATGAGTGCCGAACAATGGCTGAGCCTGGTACTGGACCCCGACCTGCTGGAGCGCTACGGGCCACGGTTCATCGACGGGCTGCTGGTAACTGCCAAGCTGGTAGCGATTTCCTTCACCCTCGGCGCCATGCTCGGCCTGCTGCTGGCGCTGGCCCGGATGTCGCGCAACCTGCCGCTGCAGCGCCTGGCGGCCGGCTACATCTATTTCTTCCGTGGCTCCCCCCTGCTGGCACAACTGTTCCTGCTGTACTACGGGCTTGGGTCGTTGAAGGGGTTCTGGCAGGACGTCGGCCTCTGGTGGTTCTTCCGCGAAGCCTGGCTCTGCACCCTGCTGGCCTTCACCCTGAACACGGCCGCCTACCAGGCCGAAATCTTCCGCGGCAGCCTGATGGCCGTGGCGCCAGGGCAGTATGAAGCAGCCAGGGCTCTGAACCTCAAACGCTCCACCACCTTCTTCAAGGTCATCTTGCCGCAATCGTTGCTGGTGGCCATCGGCCCGCTGGGCAACGAACTGATCCTGATGATCAAGGCCAGCGCCATCGCCTCGCTGGTGACCATCTACGACCTGATGGGCGTGACCAAATTGGCGTTCTCGCGCAGCTTCGACTTCCAGATCTACCTGTGGGCCGCCGTCCTCTACCTGGTGATCGTCGAACTGGTGCGGCGCCTGCTGAAACACCTGGAGGCCCGCCTGGGCCGCCACCTGAACTGACCGAAGGATACAATCATGCATTGCCAGACCGTTGTCCTGGGCGCCGGTATCGTCGGCGTCAGCACCGCGCTGCATCTGCAGGCACGCGGGCGCCAGGTAATCCTGATCGACCGAAATGAACCCGGGTGCGGCACCAGCCATGGCAACGCCGGGCTGATCGAACGCTCCAGTGTCATCCCCTATGCGTTCCCCCGCCAATTCGGCAAGCTGCTGCGCTATGGCCTCAACCGCCAGCCGGACGTGCGCTACAGCCTGCTGCACTTGCCCAAGGCCGCGCCCTGGTTGCTGCGCTACTGGCGGCAGTCGGCACCGGGGCGGCTGGCCGGGGCCGCGGCCGACATGCTGCCGCTGGTACAACGCTGCGTAGAAGAGCACGACGCCCTGATCGCCGCCGCCGGCCTCGAAGGGCTGGTGCAGGCCAAGGGCTGGATCGAGGTGTACCGCGACCCGGCGTTGTTCGAGCAGGCCAAGGCCGAGGTCAAGGGCCTTGCGCGCTATGGCCTGCACTACGAACTGCTCGAACGCGGGCAACTGCAGGCACGCGAGCACCAGCTCGACAGCACCGTAGTCGGCGGCATCCATTGGCTCGACCCCAAGACCGTGAACGACCCCGGCGCCCTCACCCGTGGTTATGCTGCGCTGTTCGTCCAGCGCGGCGGGCAGTTCCTGCACGGTGATGCGCGCAGCCTGCGCCAGGTCGGCAGCCAATGGCGGGTCGAAAGCCAGCGCGGGCCGGTCACCGCCGACGAAGTGGTGGCGTGCCTTGGGCCGCAGTCGGCCGACCTTTATGAGCGCCTGGGCTACACGATCCCGCTGGGTATCAAGCGCGGCTACCACATGCACTACGCCACCCGTGACGGCGCTCAGTTGCAGCACTCGATCTGCGACACCCAGGGCGGCTACGTACTGGCGCCGATGGCCGCCGGCATACGCCTTACCACCGGCATCGAGTTCGCCGCCAGCAGCGCCCCAGGCAACGAAATTCAGCTCAAGCGCTGCGAAGCGCTGGCGCGCACATTGTTCCCGGCACTGGGTGAGCGCCTGGACGACACCCCCTGGCTGGGCCGTCGCCCCTGCCTGCCGGACATGCGCCCCGTGATCGGCCCGGCGCCACGGCACAAGGGCCTGTGGTTCAACTTCGGCCACGCGCACCACGGCCTGACGCTGGGCCCGGTCAGCGGTCGCCTGGTGGCTGAACTGCTCACCGGCGAGCACCCTTTCACCGACCCTGCGCCTTACAGCGCGGCACGTTTCAACTGACACCACGCGGGAGAACAACAACATGACCGCCCCTTTGAGCGTTGCCAGCCTTGCCCCTGAAAACGACCCACGCCCGGTGCTGATCCGCATCGAGGGCCTGAACAAGCACTATGGCGCTTTCCATGTATTGCGCGACATCGACCTGCAGGTGCGCGAAGGTGAACGCATCGTGCTGTGCGGCCCCTCCGGCTCAGGCAAGTCCACCTTGATCCGTTGCATCAACCGCCTGGAAATTGCCGAGCAAGGGAGCGTCCAGGTAGCCGGCACCGACCTGGCCAGCAGCACACGCCAGGCCGCCCAGGTACGCAGCGACATCGGCATGGTGTTCCAGCACTTCAACCTGTTCCCGCACATGAGCGTGCTCGACAACTGCCTGCTGGCTCCCACCAGCGTGCGCGGCCTGTCCCGCAAGGACGCTGAGGAGCGTGCCCGGATGTACCTGTGCAAGGTCGGCATCGAAAGCCAGGCGCACAAATACCCCAGCCAGCTCTCTGGCGGCCAGCAGCAGCGGGTGGCGATCGCCCGCGCCTTGTGCATGAAGCCGCGGATCATGCTGTTCGACGAGCCGACCTCGGCGCTGGACCCGGAAATGGTCGCTGAAGTGCTGGATGTTTTGGTGCAACTGGCGGGCACCGGCATGACCATGCTCTGTGTTACCCATGAAATGGGCTTTGCCAGGCAGGTTGCCGAGCGGGTGCTGTTCCTTGAAGGCGGGCAGATCATCGAAGACAGCCCGCCGCAGGTGTTCTTCAACCAGCCGCGCACTGCACGTGCCAAAAGTTTTCTGGCGCAGATCCTTCATTGAAGCCACTGCCCCCTTCATTGCACGGCTGCAATGACCCAACTGCGTCGTTAAATATAATTGACCTCGCCCCCTGTCAAACCCTTGCCGCCTGAGGCTCGCAAGGGTTTCAGCCCCCGAATTCAGGCGCTTCAGCCCATTTCAGTCGTTTGACATATCGAACGGCTCTGGCAAGCTATCTACAAGCCCCGACCGGCATCGTCGCCTCTGACGAGCCGGCAGTGCTCGGGGCTTCAGGTAGCACACCAGGCCCCGCGCCGTGCACCTGCACAACAACGGCAGGTCGAACCTGCCATAAGGTGACATATGTCCAACAGCAACATTGGCAACAAGCAACCTTCCCTGCGCAAACCCGTCGTCCTGATGACCATGGGCAGCCAAGAGCGCAAAGGCCATGACTACCAGGTCATGACCCACAAATACATCACCCCGCTGGTCGATTTCGCTGATTGCGTCCCGGTACTTGTGCCCACCTGCTGTGGCACCGAAGACCTCGAGACCTATCTGGACATGGCCGACGGCGTATACCTGACCGGTGCCGGCAGCAACATCGAGCCGAGCCTGTATGGCCAGGAAAACCAGACACCAGGCAAAGGCCAGGACGTCAACCGCGACCTGTTCGATATTCCGCTGGTCAAGGCCGCGCTTAAACGTGGCCTGCCCATCTTCGGCATCTGCCGCGGCATGCAGGAAATCAACGTCGCCCTGGGCGGCGATATCTACCAGAAGGTTTACGCCGAACCAGGCTACAACGACCACCGGGAAAACCCGGAAGATCCGGTCGACGTGCAATACGCTCAGGTGCATGGCGTGAAGATCAAGGCGGGCAGCTGGCTTCACGACGCCCTTGGCACCGACGAGATCCGCGTCAACTCGCTGCATGGCCAAGGCCTGCGTAACCTGGGTACCGGCATCGAACCGATCGCCCACGCCGAAGACGGCCTGGTCGAAGCGATTCACGCCCCGAGCATTTCGCCGTTCCTGTTCGCCGTACAGTGGCACCCGGAGTGGCAAGCGGCCAAGAACCCTGATTCGATCAAGATCTTCCAGGCCTTCGGCGATGCCTGCCGCGCCCAGGTGCGCAAATCCCAGATCAAGCGCCAACAGGCCGCCTGACACTCAGCTTCGTCAGTTTTGATCGCGGGGCGGCGCAAGGCCGCCCCCCGCTTCCCCGGTCACCCTCTGCTGGTCCCAGAACACTTCCCGTGGATGCGGGCGGCGGGCTTGCGCCTGTCTCCGCGATCGTTTTTCCCCTCCCGAGAGATACGATGACTGTTTAGATGGTTGTCGTCAGGTTTTCTGCGCCTGGGATATCGCGCGACGCCGCGCCCTACAATCCCGAGCCGCGCGCGATTCCGCCCCACCACAAATCCCCGATTGGCCACGTGCCCCAAAAATTTTCCACGGATGGACTAGTCATCACGCTAGTTGTACGATAACTTACCTCCAACGCAAAACAACACACTTCACCCAAGCGCCACAGGATGCCAACAACAATGAATCCACAAGAACTGAAATCCATCCTCTCCCACGGCCTGCTGTCTTTCCCGGTCACCGACTTCAATGCCCAGGGCGACTTCAACCAGGCTGGCTACATCAAGCGCCTGGAATGGCTTGCCCCGTACGGTGCCAGCGCCCTGTTCGCCGCCGGTGGCACCGGTGAGTTCTTCTCCCTGGCCGCCAGCGAGTACAGCCAGGTAATCAAGACCGCCGTCGACACCTGCGCCACGTCTGTACCGATCCTCGCCGGCGTCGGTGGCTCCACCCGCCAGGCCATCGAATACGCACAGGAAGCCGAGCGCTTGGGTGCCAAGGGCCTGCTGTTGCTGCCGCACTACCTGACCGAAGCCAGCCAGGACGGTGTCGCCGCCCACGTCGAAGCGGTGTGCAAATCGGTCAACATCGGGGTGGTGGTATACAACCGCAACGTTTGCCGCCTGAACGCCGACCTGCTGGAAAAGCTTGCCGAACGCTGCCCTAACCTGATCGGCTACAAGGACGGCCTGGGTGACATCGAACTGATGGTGTCGATCCGTCGCCGCCTGGGTGACCGTTTCAGCTACCTGGGTGGCCTGCCGACCGCCGAGGTGTATGCTGCCGCTTACAAAGCCCTGGGTGTGCCGGTGTACTCCTCGGCGGTGTTCAACTTCATTCCGAAGACCGCGATGGACTTCTACCACGCCATCGCCCGCGACGATCACGCCACCGTTGGCAAGCTGATTGACGACTTCTTCCTGCCGTACCTGGACATCCGCAACCGCAAGGCCGGTTATGCCGTGAGCATCGTCAAGGCAGGCGCGAAGATCGCCGGTTACGACGCAGGCCCGGTGCGCACGCCGCTGACCGACCTGACTGGCGAAGAATACGAAATGCTCGCAGCCCTGATGGACAAGATGGGCCCGCAATAAGCGGCCCCCGCGGCCTGCCATCGCCGCACCCGGAGTGGGCCACCCCACTCCGGCTACAACTCGTGAGCCCGCACAAAAATAACTAGTGGGAGTATTACCAGCATGCAAGCGACTAAAAAGACGCATGTGCGCTACCTGATCCTGTTCATGCTGTTCCTGGTGACCACGATCAACTATGCCGACCGCGCCACCATCGCCATTGCAGGCTCCAGCCTGCAGAAGGACCTCGGCATTGACGCCGTAACCCTCGGTTATATCTTCTCCGCCTTTGGATGGGCTTACGTTGCCGGCCAGATTCCTGGTGGCTGGCTGCTGGACCGCTTCGGCTCCAAGAATGTCTACGCCTTCAGCATTTTCACCTGGTCGCTGTTCACCCTGCTGCAGGGTTTTGTCGGCGGCCTGCCAGTGGCTTGGGCGGTCGTCACCTTGTTCACCCTGCGTTTTCTGGTTGGTTTTGCCGAAGCACCATCGTTCCCGGGTAACGCCCGCATCGTTGCGGCCTGGTTCCCCACGGCAGAACGCGGCACAGCATCGGCGATCTTCAACTCCGCGCAGTATTTCGCCACCGCACTGTTCGCCCCGATCATGGGTTGGATCGTGTTCAGCTTCGGCTGGGAACACGTATTCGTGGTGATGGGTGCACTGGGTATCGTGTTCTCCATGGTGTGGCTGAAGACCATCTACAACCCGCGCCAACACCCGCGCATCAGCCCGCAAGAACTCGAGCACATCGAGCAGAACGGCGGCCTGGTGGACATGGACCAGAAGCGCGGCAACGACGGCCCGAAATGGGGGTACATCAAGCAACTGCTGACCAGCCGTATGCTGCTGGGCGTGTACCTGGGCCAGTACTGCATCAACGCCATCACCTACTTCTTCCTGACCTGGTTCCCGGTGTACCTGGTGCAGGAGCGCGGCATGACCATCCTCAAGGCGGGCATCATCGCCTCGCTGCCGGCAATCTGCGGCTTCATCGGCGGAGTGCTCGGTGGGGTACTGTCTGACTGGCTGCTGCGCCGCGGCAATTCGCTGACCTTCTCGCGCAAGCTGCCGATCGTCTGTGGCCTGCTGCTGTCGACCACCATGGTCTTCTGCAACTATGTCGAGGCGGAATGGATGGTGGTCGGCTTCATGACCCTGGCCTTCTTCGGCAAGGGCATCGGCGCACTGGGCTGGGCCGTGGTCGCCGATACCTCGCCCAAGCAGATCGCAGGGCTGTCCGGCGGCCTGTTCAACACCTTCGGCAACATTGCTTCGATCACCACCCCGATCGTCATTGGTTACATCATCAGCGCAACCGGCTCGTTCAAGTGGGCGCTGGTGTACGTGGGCGCCAACGCCTTGGTAGCGGTGTTCAGCTACCTGGTCATCGTCGGGCCGATCAAACGTATCGAGTTGCGTGAGGATGCAAAGCCAGACGCTGAGCCTGCCGCCCCGGGCGAACTGGCCAGCGCACGTCACTGAGTGAACACGCCCGCGCCGGCAATCCCGGTGCGGGCGGATGTACAAAGCCTGAGACCATCACAAACAGGGCCCGAACATGCAGTTGATCGAACATTCCGACTCGCCCCGCTACGTCCGCCTGCACGACGACGATAACGTCGTGGTAGTGGTCAACGATGGCGGCCTGGGCGAAGGCGCGCGCTTCCCCGATGGGCTGACCCTTGTAGAAGGCGTGCCGCAGAGCCACAAAGTGGCCACCGTCCTCATCGCCAAAGGCGAGCCGGTGCGGCGCTATGGGCAGATCATCGGTTACGCCCTGGAAGACCTGCGCCAGGGCAGCTGGGTGCAGGAGAGCCAACTGGCCATGCCGTCTGCCCCGGAACTGGACAGCCTGCCGCGCTGCGATGCCGTACCTGCGCCCCTGCCTGCGCTGGATGGCTTCACCTTCGAGGGCTACCGCAATGCTGACGGCACCGTCGGTACCCGCAACATCCTGGGCATCACCACCACCGTTCAGTGTGTGACCGGTGTGCTGGAACATGCAGTCAAGCGCATCCGCAGCGAATTGCTGCCCAAATACCCCAATGTCGATGACGTGGTCGCCCTCACCCACAGCTATGGCTGCGGCGTGGCGATCAACGCCCGTGATGCCTACATCCCGATCCGCACCGTGCGCAACCTGGCACGCAACCCCAACCTGGGTGGCGAAGCGCTGGTCATCAGCCTGGGCTGCGAGAAACTGCAGGCCGGCCAGGTGATGCACGACAACGACCCTTCGGTAGACCTCAGCGAGCCCTGGCTGTATCGCCTGCAGGATGCCAGCCTTGGTTTCACTGAAATGATCGAGCAGATCATGGGCCTGGCCGAGACGCGCTTGCAGAAGCTCGACAAGCGCCGCCGCGAGACCGTACCGGCCAGTGAGCTGATCCTGGGCATGCAGTGTGGCGGCAGCGATGCATTCTCCGGCATCACCGCCAACCCGGCGCTGGGCTATGCCGCCGACCTGCTGGTGCGGGCCGGCGCTACTGTGCTGTTCTCGGAAGTGACCGAGGTGCGCGACGCCATCTACATGCTTACCTCCCGCGCTGAAAACCAGGCAGTCGCGGATGCGCTGGTGCGCGAAATGGACTGGTACGACCGCTACCTGCAGCAAGGTGCGGCCGACCGCAGCGCCAACACCACGCCAGGCAACAAGAAAGGCGGCCTGTCCAATATCGTTGAAAAATCCCTGGGCTCGATCGTCAAGTCCGGCAGTGGCGCCATCCAGGGCGTGCTCGGGCCGGGCGAGCGGGTAAACCGCAAAGGCCTGATCTTCTGCGCAACGCCCGCCAGCGACTTTGTCTGCGGCACCCTGCAGTTGGCGGCCGGGATGAACTTGCACGTATTCACCACTGGCCGCGGTACCCCGTACGGCCTGGCCATGGCACCGGTCGTCAAGGTGTGCACCCGCACCGAACTGGCCCAACGCTGGCCGGACCTGATCGACATCGACGCCGGGCGCATTGCCAGTGGCCGCTCAAGCATCGAGGAATTGGGCTGGGAGTTGTTCCACTACTACCTGGACGTGGCCAGCGGCCGCAAGCAGACCTGGGCAGAACAACACCGGCTGCACAACGACATCACCCTGTTCAATCCGGCGCCAATCACCTGATGGTTCGGCCTTGCCCGGTATTTCAATGGCACACGCCCGCCTGTAGTAGCTGGCTTGCCAGCTTCCACAGGTCATGCGACATCCACTGATCAACCCTTCCACACACAGGAGCACACCATGCCTGAGATTCTTGGCCACAACTTCATCGCCGGCCAGCGCAGCGCCGCTGGCGAGCAACGCCTGCAGAGCCTGGACGCCACCACTGGCGAGGCCCTGCCCTACAGCTTCGCCCAAGCCACCGAGGCCGAGGTGGACCAGGCGGCTCAAGCGGCGGCAGCGGCCTTTGCCGAATTCCGCCAGCTGGCCCCGGCACGTCGTGCCGAGTTCCTCGACGCCATTGCGGCGGAACTGGACGAGCTGGACGACGCCTTCGTCGCCGTGGTCTGCCGTGAAACCGCCCTGCCCGCCGGGCGCATCCAAGGTGAGCGAGGCCGCACCAGCGGTCAGATGCGCCTGTTCGCCCAGGTGCTGCGCCGTGGCGACTACCTCGGTGCACGCATCGACCTGGCCTTGCCCGAACGCCAGCCGTTGCCCCGCGTCGACCTGCGCCAGATGCGCATCGGCGTGGGCCCGGTCGCCGTGTTCGGCGCCAGCAACTTCCCGCTGGCCTTCTCCACCGCAGGCGGTGATACCGCTGCAGCCTTCGCCGCCGGTTGCCCGGTGGTGTTCAAGGCGCACAGCGGCCACATGGCCACGGCCGACCTGGTCGGTGCGGCCATCGTCCGCGCTGCCGAACGCACCGGTATGCCCAAGGGCGTATTCAACATGGTGTTTGGTGGTGGCGTCGGTGAGTGGCTGGTCAAGCATCCGGCCATCCAGGCGGTCGGCTTCACCGGCTCGCTCAAGGGCGGGGATGCACTGTGCCGCATGGCCGCCGAACGCCCGCAACCCATCCCGGTATTCGCCGAGATGTCCAGCATCAACCCAGTGATCATTCTGCCCGGCGCGCTGGCCAAGCGTGGCGACGCCATTGCCCGCGAACTGGCCGGCTCCGTGTGCCTGGGTGCTGGCCAGTTCTGTACCAACCCGGGCCTGGTGATCGGCCTGCAATCGCCACAGTTCAGCCAGTTGCTCGCCGACCTCGGCCAGCACCTGAACCAGCAAGCCGGCCAGACTCTGCTCAACGCCGGTGGTCTGCGCAGCTACGTGGGCGGCCTGGAGCACCTGCAGGCCCACGCCGGCATCGAACACCTGGCAGGCCAGCCTCAGGAAGGTAACCAGGCGCGGGCACAACTGTTCAAGGCTGATGCCCGTTTGCTGGTGGACGCCGACCCGCTGCTGCAGGAAGAAGTGTTCGGCCCGACTACCGTTGCCGTTGAAGCTCAGGACAACGCGCAGCTGCGCGCCGCCCTGCTCGGCCTGCGTGGTCAGCTGACTGCCACGCTGATCGGTGAGCCTGAAGACTTCGAAGCATTTGCCTGGCTGGTACCGCTGCTGGAGGAAAAGGTTGGCCGCATCCTGATCAATGGCTACCCGACCGGTGTGGAAGTGTGCGACGCCATGGTCCACGGTGGGCCTTACCCGGCCACCTCCGATGCCCGTGGTACATCCGTGGGCACCTTGGCCATCGACCGCTTCCTGCGCCCGGTGTGCTACCAGAACTACCCGCAGTCGCTACTGCCAGAGGCACTGCGTGACAACAACCCGCTGGGCCTGCGCCGCCTGGTGAATGGGCAGTGGAGTGACGGGGCGATCTGAATGCCCTGATGCAATAAAAAGCCCCGTATTTGCGGGGCTTTCTTTTGAGTCTTGCATTGGATTTACCGGCCCTATCGCCGGCAAGCCGGCTCACAAAGGTATCCCGCTGTTCTCAAGCTCAGCGCAAACCCAGTGAGAGCCGGCTTGCCGGCGATAGGGCCAGCAAAGCCATCGGTCAATTCAGACCCCTTGCGCCTCAGCCTCCGCATGCGCCTGGCGCAACCGCTCACGGCTGTTGCTCAGGTGCATGCGCATGGCCATCTTGGCCCCTTCGCTGTCGCTTCGGGCGATGGCTTCGTAGATCGCCTCGTGCTCATGCATCAATCGGCCCATGTAGTGCGCCTGGTCATCATGCGCCAGACGCGCCGAGTTGAGCCGGGTTCGCGGGATGATGCTGGTACCGAGGTGGTTGATGATGTCGGCAAAGTAGTGGTTGCCGCTGGCCTGGGCGATACGCAGGTGGAACTGGAAGTCCGCAGACACCGCATCCGTGGCATGGGCGGCACCCTCGTTGAGTTCGTCCAGCGCCGCACGCATGCCTGCCAGCTCTTCATCGCTGCGCCGTTGCGCCGCAAGGCCTGCCGACTCGATCTCCAGGGCGATGCGCAGCTCCAGTACCGCCAGCACCTCACGCAGCGTGACCACGGTGGCCGGGTCGATGCGAAAGCCCCCCGTGGCAGGCGTGTCCAGCACAAAGGTGCCGATGCCATGGCGGGTCTCGACCTGACCGGCGGCCTGCAGCCTCGAGATGGCCTCACGCACTACGGTGCGGCTGACGCCCTCCTCGGCCATGATCTGCGATTCGGTCGGCAACTTGTCGCCGCGCTTGAGCTGGCCGCTGCGAATACGCTCGGTCAGCACCGTGACCAGTTCCTGGGCCAGACTGCGCGGCTTGCGCCGGGTCTTTGCCTGTACCTGTTGCTCTGTCATGCCCTGTTTTTCACCTTGAAAGACAGCCGTCATGATAGCGCAAGCAGTTGTACGATCACATACACCAGACGCGGTATTTATCAACACAACGTCCCCGGCATAGGGGGATGGCAGAAATAAGGAGTGCGGCAGCGGACCTGCCTGCGAAGAGGCCAGGACAGACGGCATCCATCTCGGTACTGTATACGCATCGATTGGTCACTCCATGGAAGGAAAACCGCTGATGAAAACCTTCGACCGCTGCCTGCTCTGCTGCGGGCTGATCATCCCGCTCTGGCTGCTGCTTGGCGTTTGGTTCACCGCCCAAGCCTACCCGGGCTACGATCATCTGCAGCAGGCCATGAGCCAGCTAGGCGCGGTGGGCGCCCCAACCCAACGCTGGTCACCCCTGCTCAACAACTTCCCGCTCGCTGTGCTGTTTACCCTGTTCGCCTGGGGTCTGGCCCGGCGCTGGCGGGGCTCGAAGCTCGCCCTTGCCAGCGCGGCACTGGTACTGCTGCATGGGCTCGGCAGCCTGGGCACCGGCTTTTTTCCCTGCGATCAAGGCTGTGCGCCTGCGCAACCCTCCCTGTCCCAGCAACTGCACAACGTGTCCGGCTTGCTGATGTTTCTCTCGTTGACCCTGGCCAGTGCGCTTTGGGTATGGGCCGGCAAAGGCGTGGCTGGCTCGCGCGCCTTGGGGGCATTTTCACTAGTTTGTGTGGTGGCTGCGATAGCCAGTGCCACACTGATGGCCCAGGCGGCGCAGAACGGTCAGTTGTTCGGCCTTTACCAACGCCTGAACTATGCCGTCTCGGTGGTTTGGGTAGCCGGGCTTGCTCTGCACTGCCTGCGGCCGACGCTGGCAAATCGCCTGCGCATCGCCACCACGTGACCTGCAACGTGCTGGCCCCCGGGCACTTGAAGCGAAGGCAAACTCCCTTCTCCTTCAGATGCTTAGGACAGCAACATGCGAGTATTTCTAGCAACGGTGGCCGGCTGCCTGCTGGCCACGACTGCCTTCGGCGCCCAGGCCAGAGCGCTGAGCCAGAACGATCGCCATGTTTGTGGCTGGGGTTCGCAGATAGCCGCCGAGGCCCAGCAGGCCAAGCTTTCCGGTGTGACCTTGTATGCCACGCGCAAGAAACTACAAGTACGCCGGTTCGCCAAACCATGGATGCGCATGACCGCCTTCGGCATCACTGAACAGACGTACAACAGTCGCTCGCGGCTCAAGCCGGCAGCCATCAAGCAGACCTACTACGAGCAGTGCGTACAGCATGCAGTTGCAAAGCGATAAAACTATATATATCAGTAATTTATATAGCTTATTTAATGCTTTATCTGGAGCAGGTCAGCCCTAGCGCCGCCATGGCGGGCCCTCCTTGAACTGCTCCGCGACCCATGCCTTGAACGCCCCCAACGAGGCCGTGTTCAAGCGTGCCGATGGTCGCACCAGATAGATCCCGGCCGCCGCATCCAACTCCCATTGCGCAAGTACCCGCACCAGGCGACCGGCGGCCAGGTCCTCGCCCATCAACCAGTCACCGCCAGCGAGTATGCCTACGCCACGACGCGCCGCCTCTAACAGGGCTTCGTTGTCGTTGCCGCGCAATGACCCACTGATCTTCACACTCACCTGAAGGTTTCCACGGGTGAGCCGCCATTCAGGAAATGATCGTAAGCCACTGAACCCCAAGCAATTGTGTTTTGACAAATCTTCTGGTTTTGTCGGTTCGCCCTGGCGCGACAAGTAGTCCGGTGAGGCGCAGAGGATGCGGACGTGATCACAGAGCTTAGTGGCCACCAGGCGGTTGTCGGCCAGTTCACCGATGCGTATCGCAGCATCAAAACCTTCCCCAACCAGGTCGACGAAGCGGTCGGCATACTCGGCTTCCAGGGTCACCTGCGGATGGGCCAGGACAAAGTCCGCCAGCATGCCGCTCAACCAACGCCGTCCCATCGCCGCAGGTAGGGCCAGGCGCAGGCGCCCGCGCACCGACGCCGCACCCTCGGTGGCCTCCTCCTCTGCCTCTGTTATCAGCCGGCTGGCCTCGCGCACTCGCACCACCAGGCGTTCGCCCTCATCGGTGAAGCGCAGTTGCCGAGTTGTGCGTTCCACCAGGCGAATGCCAAGGCGCTGTTCCAGTGCGCTGAGGCGTTTGGACAATACCGTGGGGTGGCGCGCCAACTGCCGGCCGGCGGCCGAGAAAGAGCCCTGCTCGTGCAGGGCCAGCAAGGTGGCAAGTTCATCGGCGCGGCGGCTGTCAAAGGCGTCCATGGCAAGGCTCTGTGGCTGGGTCAGTCAGGTGGTGAGAATCAGCGCCCCTTCCGACAGCCCCTGCTCCAGGTCTTCGTGGGCCCTGGCTGCTTCGGCCAACGGGTAGCGGCGCCATACCCGTGGCTGGATGATACCTTCGGCGACTGCCGACAGCACGTCGCCTGCGCGCTGCTGGTATTCCTCCACTGTGCGGGTATGGGCGGCCAGCGATGGCCGGGTCACGTACAACGAGCCTTTAGCGTTGAGGGTGCCAACCTCGATCGCTGCCGGGGTGCCCGTGGTCGCACCGAACGATACCAGCAGCCCACGCAGGCGCAGGCTGTCCAGGGACGCTTGCAGCGAGACCTTGCCGACACTGTCATACACCACATCCACGCCTTGGCCCCGGGTGAGTTCATGCACCTGACCAGCCAGCGTCGCAGCATCGAATACCAGCACATGGTGGCAACCCGCTGCCTGCGCGCGCGCCATGCTTTGCGCTCGGGATACCACGCCAATCACCGTTGCGCCCAGGTGCCGCGCCCACGGTACCATCAACTGGCCAAGCGCACCGGCGGCGCCATAAAGCAGAATCTGGGTGCCGGGCCCGACCGGGTAAGTCGTCTTGAGCAGGTATTGTGCGGTGATACCCTTGAACAGGATGGCAGCGGCAGCTTCATCGCTTACCTCGTCCGGCAGATGCACCAGACGCTCGGCAGGATACAACCGGCCGCTCGCATAGCCGCCCACAGGGCCTGTGGCATAACCGACACGGTCGCCGACCTGAACATTGTGTACACCCTCACCCATCGCGACGACGCGCCCGGCACCTTCCAGGCCTAGCCCCGATGGCAGCAGCAGCGGCGCACCGCCTTGGCGCTGCAGCACATCCAGCGGATTGACGCCTATGGCGGTTTGCTCCAGCCAGACCTCGCCAGGCCCTGGTCGTTGGATTTGCAGGGGTTGCAGGCGCATGACGTCGGTAGCGCCGGTAGCGCTCAACACAATTCGGGTCGCCATGTTCGATTCCTTGAGGGAGTGAAAGACCGACTCAGGCTAATTAGTCGGCAGGAATCGAACAATCAGGTTGGGTGCAGATGATTCCTGCACCCGATGAAGCAAAATGTTATCAGCAGCCCGTCAGTGCCGCTGGCCGGCGCTCACCGGCAAAGAACAATGGGCGCAGACGCACGCCAATGATGTTCCCGGTGTAGGCCGCAACCAGCCACAGCCAGCCATGCACGCTACCCGAAGCGATGCCGCTGAAGTAAGCGCCAATGTTGCAGCCATAAGCCAGGCGCGAACCGTAGCCCAGCAGCAGGCCACCGATCACTGCGGCTACCAGCGAGCGAAGCGGGATGTTCAGGCTCGGGGCAAAACGCCCCGCCAGGCCAGCCGCCAGCAGCGCACCCAGCACGATGCCAAGGTCCATGACGGTGGTCACGTCTTGCCACAGCGGCGCTGCCAGCGCCTTGGCGTTGGCCGGCGCCTGCCAGAACACCCAGCTGCCGACGTCCACACCCAGGCTGGAGAGGGTCTTGGCGCCCCACAGGGCAAATGCGGAGGTAATGCCCCACGGGCGCCCGGCCAGGGCCAGGGTGGCGTAGTTCAGCAAGGCCAGGGCAATAGCGCCCCACAGCAACGGCCATGGGCCACGCATGAAGCGTCGCAGGCCCTGGTGTTCACTGCTCACGGGGGCTTCCAGGGCGCCATGGCGGCGCTTTTCCAGTACCACCGTGGCCAAGGCGATCAGCGCGAACACCGCCACGCTGGCCAGCAGCGCCGGCGCTACCCCCCAGGCCTGGACGATCGAGGTGGCCGGCAACGATGGCAAGGCGAACCACCAGTCAGCATGGTGCGTGGCAGTGACCGAGCCGATGATGAAGAACAGCAGCGTCACCAGCATTCTGGCGTTGCCTCCGCCGACGGTGAACAGCGTGCCCGAGGCACAACCGCCGCCCAGTTGCATGCCGATACCGAAGATGAACGCGCCAAACACCACAGAAACCCCGGCTGGCGCCACCAGCCCGGTCACCGGGTTGCCAAACAGGCTGCCAGCCGACAACGCCGGGAAGAACAGCAGCACGGCCAGGGTCAGCATGACCATCTGCGCACGCAGGCCGGCGCCTCGTCGTTCGTTGATGAATACGCGCCAGGCCGAGGTGAAACCGAACGCTGCGTGGTAGAGCGTCAGCCCCAGGGCGGCGCCGACGATCAGCAGCAGTACCTGCTTGAACCCGGCATTGAGGTTGAGGAACCAGGCACCAGCCAGCAGCAGGGCCAAGGCAATCAAGGGGGCGCCCAGGCGGCGCGATTCGGGTGTTGCGGTTGCGGAAAGACCCATCGGAATGCTCGGATTACTGTAAAACGGGGGGCGATTATAGCGCCAGGGTTCGATCAATGCTGCTTTGGGTGGCTTTCATCTGTGGCAGGGGGGCTGCGCGCTCGGCAGTGCGCACATCTGTTAGGCTGATACGAAGCCCCCAAAAGCCAACCTGGCCATTCGCACCATGGATGAACTGCGCAAGATCGACCTCAACCTGCTGCTGGCCCTGCATGCACTGCTCAGCGAAAAACACGTGACCCGCGCTGCCATCCGCCTGCACCGCAGCCAACCGGCAGTCAGCCATGCCTTGGCGCAACTGCGCGCACATTTCGACGACCCGCTGCTGATCCGCCAGAACGGCCACATGGCCCTGACCGCACGCGCCCAGTCCCTCATCAAACCCTTGCAGGACGCGCTGGGCAGCCTCAACAGCCTGCTGGCCACACCACGCTTCGAACCCGCTCTGGCTCAGCGCAGGTTCCGCCTGTCGTTGTCCGATTACGCCTCGCGGATCATCCTGCCGCCACTGGTCCGTCACCTGCGCCAGGCAGCACCGGGCGTAGACCTTGCCATCAGCCAGGCCAGCCGCGAGGCGATGATGGCGCAGTTGCTCGATGGCGAACTTGACCTCGCCTTGGGCATCTTCCCCGAGCTGCCGCAGGGCATTACCGCACAGACACTGTTCGAGGACAGCTTCGTCAGCATCGCCGACCGCCAGGTGCTGCCGGCCAAAGGTGGCCTTGCCCTGGATGACTGGCTGGCACGGCCGCACGTGCTCATGGCCATGCGCCCGGACGCCCATGACGAGATCGAGCGCGCGCTGGGTGAACGGGGCCTGCGCCGGCGCATTGCCCTGGCGCTGCCGCACTGGAGCGCCGCCGTCGAAGTGCTCGGCGGCACCGACCTGATCCTTACCGTGGCCAAGCGCGCGGTGGGCCCGATGCGGCCACACAAGGGCCTGCGCCAGTTCGCTCCGCCCTTGCCAATTCCGAACCTGGCCTATCAGCAGGCATGGCACACCAGAAAAGACAGTGATCCAGGGCATCGCTGGCTGCGGGAGACGGTCTGGGCCTGTTGCCAGCCCGGTCGCTGATCAGCCTTCGGGCTGTTTGACGATGGCCGTCTTGGCAGCCGCCGGGCTTGCGGCCCAGGTGCTCTGCACCAGGAACACCCCAACGAGTATCAGAACCACCCCCGCAAGCCTTGGCAGGCTCACCGGTTTGCTGGCAACGCCCATCAGGCCGAAGTGGTCGACAATCACCGACGTCAGAATCTGCCCCGCCACCACCAGCACCAGAAAGCCCGCAGTGCCAAGCTTGGGGGTCAAGGCGGCGGCAGCGGCGACGTACAGTGCGCCAAGCACCCCGCCGATCCACAGCCACCATGGGCCTTGCAATGCTTTGCCCAGGTCAGGCAGCGGTACCCGCAAAACCAGCAAGGCTGCGATGACCACAATGGAACTGACCGTCAATGATGTGAACGCGCCCCAAAGCCAGTGCCCGAGCGCACGACCGACGGCCGCGTTGCTGGCGGCCTGGTAGGGCAGCACGACTCCGGCGAGCAGCGCCAAAACCAAGGGAAGAAACGCAATAAGCAGGGCCTTGTTAGGCATGGATGCACTCATCTGAAGACAGGGTCGGTACATCATCTGAAAATCGACGGGCGTTATGGAAATCGAAATCCTGCACTCAGATTATTCGCCACATGGATGATGGATACCGATCGATGACGCCGGCCTTTTCGCGAGGTCGCCCGCGAAAAGGCCGGCGAGAGGTCAGCGGGATGTCTCGATCCGCAGTACTTCGGTGTAGATCGCATCGACCGTCTGGTCGACCTTGAGGTTTTTCATTCGGGCCTGCAGTTCAGGGTCCTCGACCTTGACCACCTGCAACTTGCCTTCCGGCGGTAGCAGGCTCACCTCATGGGTCTTGAGGTCGATCTTCTTGATCTGCGACGTTACCCGTACCTGGCGGAATGCCTCACCGCCCGGGTTGGGGTTGTCCTTGGTGGCGCGGATGGTTCCAGACTCATCGCTGGCTTTGGGCGCCCCGCCCACCTCTGTGTTGAGTACATAGGCCACCGCACGGGTCACGTAGATATCGACCTGGTCACCGACTTTGAGGTTGGGCAGCGCCTTGGCCTTTTCCGTGAGCTGGAACGTCACGTCCTTGTCGTCAGGGCCTTTGACCGTGACCTGCCGGTTGGCCTGGTCGATGGCGGTGACCTGTGTGGTCACATGACTTTCCAGTGCTTCACTGGCAATGGGTATATCGGCAGCCTGCACCGTGTAACTGGCGGTACCGACGAGCGTGGCAAGCGCAACAGCGCGAGCGAGTGTACAAAGAGCATTCATAGGCCTGCTTCCCTGTGTTCAAGACCGGACAGGCGCGTGAACGCTTCACGCGCCGCTCCTACACCATAGCTGGACTTACCGATTGCGCGTGACCCGCCATACGGTATTGGCCAAATCATCGGCGATGATCAGTGCCCCCCGAGGGTCAACCGTCACACCGACCGGCCGGCCGCGAGTCTGGCCATCCTCGGCCCGGAAGCCGGTGGCGAAGTCGATCGGTTCACCGGCAGGCTTGCCGTTGCTGAACGGCACGAAGATCACCTTGTAGCCCACAGGGTTTGGCCGGTTCCAGCTGCCGTGCTCGCCGACGAACACGCCGTCGGCAAAGCGCTCGCCCATGGCCGGTATGGAAAAGTCCACGCCCAGCGCGGCCACATGCGAACCGAGGCTGTAATCGGGCTTGATTGCGGCGGCCACCTTGTCCGGGTTCTGCGGTTTCACCCGCTCATCGACATTCTGCCCCCAGTAGCTGTAGGGCCAGCCATAGAAGCCACCTTCGCGCACCGAAGTGAGGTAGTCCGGCACCAGGTCCGGGCCCAGTTCATCGCGCTCGTTGACCACGGTCCACAGCTGCCCGCTGCCAGGCTGGATGGCCAGCGCCGTCGGGTTACGCAAGCCGGTGGCGTAGGGTTTGTGCGCACCGGTGGCAGCGTCGACCTGCCAGACCATGGCGCGATCGACTTCGGCTTCCATGCCCCGCTCGGTGATATTGCTGTTCGAGCCGATACCCACATACAGGTAACGGCCATCGGGGCTGATGGTCAGCGCCTTGGTCCAGTGGTGATTGATCTGGGCCGGCAGGTCGGTGACTTTGGTCGGCGGGCCGCCCGCCTGGGTCTGGCCTTCCTGATAGTCGAAACGCACCAGCGCGTCCTGGTTGGCCACGTACAGCTTGCCATCGGCAAAGGCCAGGCCATAAGGCGCGTTGAGGTTTTCGGCAAACACCGTCTGCACCTCGTAGGTGCCATCGCCGTCGGCGTCGCGCAGCAGTGTCAGGCGGTTGCCACCCTTGACTTGGGTATTGCCCTTGGCCTTGATCTGGCTGGCGATGACGTCCTTGGGCTTGAGCTTGGCCGCACTGCCGCCCCGGCCTTCGGCCACCAGAATGTCACCGTTGGGCAGTACCAGGCTCTGCCGCGGGATTTTCAGGTCAGTGGCAATGGCTGTGATGCTGTAACCCTCAGGCACGGTTGGCTTCTGCTCGCCCCAGTGTGCGGGCTGGGCGATCTTCATGCTCGGCAACAGGCCACGCTCGGGGGCCGGCAATTTCGGGTCGGGGCCCAGGGCCTGGGTAGCCTCGCCTTCCCCACCGCAGGCGCTCAACAACAGCGCTACACTCAATACAGGCAATGCATGCAAAGGTTTCATGCCGCACCTCCCGAACGCAGGTTGCTCATACCCAGCCAGGCCGCCACGCAGGCCAGCACGGTCACGATCAAAGACAGCACCAGGCCCGCTGGCATCACTGCCCAGGCATCCTTGGCGTGCTCGAAGGCATTGACCAGCCCTAGTACCCAAGTCACCAGCAACAGCAAAAAGTACAGCGTCGGCCGCCCGCCCTTGCGCTCGGCGCGGACCAGGTTGGCCAGCGCGAACAGCAACGTCAGCCCGCAGAACAGCAGGCCGCCGGCAATCAACCAGGAGGCGAAGTTGCTCCACTGGATCTGGTAGCTCTTGAAGTAGGCAATGTCACTCAGCAATGCGCCAAGAAACAGCGGGACCGTGCCGGCCAGCAGGATTGCGTGCAGCGGGCTGGGCGTGCATCGGTAGAGGGTTTGCTCGGTAGCGGTCACGGCGCCTCCTTACTCAGTCAGTGACCCGGGGCTGGCGGACAGGCGCGAGTGCCCGGTCCGTCAGGCGTGCGCGGGGTGCGCTTAGCAAAGGATCACCTTGACGTCCGGTTAGTTCACCGCTTGGCTTGATAGAAATATCCTGAAAGACTTCACCCCCTTTCCACCCGAGGCAAATGGCATGAGCGCTGATAAAGCACGACCGTACGCGTTGTGGGCCGCACATGCCCTGCTTGGCCTCAGCATGGCGCTGACTGCCGGATGTTCGAGCAAGCACAGCCAGGCTCGCTACCAGACAGCGGCATTGGGCTCGAACTGTTTCGCCAAGGCCGTGCCCACTATGGGAGAAGGCGGCCTGGCGTGGGGCGATACCTTGAGCATGGCCCGCCACAAGTCGATGAACAATTGCATCCGCTATGCCGGCCGGTCCGGCGGAACGCCCAGGACCTGCCAGGTGGTCATGGCCAAGTGCAAGAACTAGCGGCTGCCGGGTTCCGCCCCCTCAAGCCGGGCGTCCAGCACGGCTTCCAGATCCGCCAGTTCGATTTCACCGCCGGCCTCCAGCAGCGCACACCGTTTTGTACAGTCGATAATCACGCGTATGCCGTCGCGCGCGCGGTGGCTTGGGTACTTGCGCAATGCCAGTTCGACGGTCGAGCCGCTATGCCAGGTGCTGACGTCCGCTGACCAACAGGCATCCTGGAAGCTCAGCAGGCAAGTGCCTTGGTGGGTATCGAGAACACGCGGGGAATAGACCCAATGCGTATTTCCAGCCTCCCATGGCCTCACCATTACCCGGTAGTGGTCATCCGCTGAGCGGGACTGCACCTCGTCTTCGACTGCAGGCTGGCCATTGGCGGCCACGTAGCGGTCGAAAGCATTGACCTGTCCCGCCGTACGGCAGCCTTCCGAGTAATAGGCCACGTGCTGCCTGTACCGGGCAAATTCGGCGCACTGGGCGCCATCGGCGAACAAGGAGGCGATAGCAGCGCTCTGCACCAACCAGTAGATCTCATCCGAACCTTCGTGGGCTTTGCTGCTGCCCAAGGTGATTGCCTGGCCCAGCAGATCGCTGGCCAGGCGCCGGCCTTCATGACGCACTGCGTCATCGGCCAGCGGCGCGGACCTATTAGCCGCTTGCGCCATTAAGGCCGCGTAGCGCAGGTACAGGGCCTCGCCAATCAGGCCCGGTGCGGGGTAATCGGGAAGAGGCAGGTCGAGCGGCTCGAGCCTTGTCACACCGCCTTGGCCCGGGCGGCATGCAGTTTCTTGTAGCTCTCGATCAGGCGCAGGTGGCGGTCCAGCCCCTCCAGCTTCATGCTGGTCGGGGTCAGGCCATGGAAGCGCACGCTACCGTCCACCGAACCCAGCACTGCATCCATGCGCGGCTTGCCGAACATGCGGCGGAAATTGGCCTCGTAGTCCTCCATCTGAAGCTCATCATCCAACACCACTTCCAACACCACATTCAGGGCCTGGTAGAACAAACCGCGCTCGACAGTGTTGTCGTTGAACTGCAGGAACGCCTCGACCAACTCCTTGGCGTCCTCGAAACGCTTCAGCGCCAGGCAGATCAGCAGTTTCAACTCAAGGATGGTCAACTGGCCCCACACCGTGTTGTCATCGAACTCGACACCGATCAGCGTGGTGATGGTGGTGTAGTCGTCCACCTCACAGTTGTCCAGGCGCTTGAGCAGCGCACGCAATGCACGGTTGTCCAGGCTGTGCAGGTTGAGGATGTCGGCACGGAACCCCAGGGCACGGTTGGTGTTGTCCCAGATCAGGTCCTCGACCGGGTAGATCTCCGAGTAACCCGGTACCAGGATGCGGCAGGCGTTGGCGCCGAGGTTGTCGTACACAGCCATGTACACCTCTTTGCCCATGCCCTCGAGGATGCCGAACAGGGTCGCGGCTTCCTGGAGGTTGGAGTCTTCGCCATGGCCGGAGAAGTCCCACTCGACGAATTCGAAGTCGGCCTTGGCGCTGAAGAAGCGCCACGACACCACACCACTGGAATCGATGAAGTGCTCGACGAAGTTGTTCGGCTCGGTCAGCGCGTGGCTTTCGAAGGTCGGCTGCGGCAAGTCGTTGAGCCCCTCGAAACTGCGGCCCTGCAGCAGTTCGGTAAGGCTGCGTTCCAGCGCCACCTCCAAGCTTGGGTGCGCGCCGAACGAGGCGAACACGCCGCCGGTACGCGGGTTCATCAAGGTCACGCACATGACCGGGAATTCACCGCCCAGCGACGCGTCCTTGACCAGCACCGGGAAGCCCTGCTCTTCCAGCCCCTGGATGCCTGCGACGATGCCTGGGTACTTGGCCAGCACCTCCTGCGGCACATCCGGCAGGCACAACTCGCCCTCAAGGATTTCACGCTTCACGGCCCGTTCGAAGATCTCCGACAGGCACTGCACCTGCGCTTCGGCCAGGGTATTGCCTGCGCTCATGCCGTTGCTGAGGAACAGGTTTTCGATCAGGTTGGACGGGAAGTACACCACCTGCCCGTCCGACTGGCGCACGAACGGCAGCGAACAGATGCCACGCGCGGTATTGCCCGAGTTGGTGTCATACAGGTGCGAACCACGCAGCTCGCCGTCCGGGTTGTAGATCTGCAGGCAGTATTCGTCGAGGACCTCGGCTGGCAGCGCGTCCTTGGGGCCCGGCTTGAACCACTGCTCGTTGGGGTAGTGCACGAACGGCGCGTTGGCGATGTCCTCGCCCCAGAACTGGTCGTTGTAGAAGAAGTTGCAGTTCAAACGCTCGATGAATTCACCCAGCGCCGAGGCCAGCGCGGCCTCTTTGGTCGAGCCCTTGCCGTTGGTGAAGCACATCGGCGACTGCGCATCGCGCACGTGCAGCGACCAGACGTTGGGCACGATGTTGCGCCACGAGGCGATCTCGATCTTCATGCCCAGCCCGGCGAGCAGGCCCGACATGTTGGCGATGGTCTGCTCCAGCGGCAGGTCCTTGCCGGCGATGTAGGTGGTGGTGTCGGCCACCGGCATGAGCAGGCCCTGGGCGTCGGCATCGAGGTTGTCCACCTGCTCGATGATGAACTCGGGGCCGGTCTGTACCACTTTCTTGACCGTGCAGCGGTCGATGGAGCGCAGGATGCCCTGCCGGTCCTTCTCAGAGATGTCTTCCGGCAGCTCGACCTGGATCTTGAAGATCTGGTTGTAGCGGTTCTCGGGGTCGACGATGTTGTTCTGCGACAGGCGGATGTTTTCGGTAGGGATATCCCGGGTCTGGCAGTACAACTTGACGAAATAGGCGGCGCACAGGGCCGATGAGGCAAGGAAATAGTCGAACGGCCCCGGGGCCGAGCCATCGCCTTTGTAGCGGATCGGCTGGTCGGCGATCACCGTGAAGTCGTCGAATTTGGCTTCAAGACGAAGATTGTCGAGAAAGTTGACCTTGATTTCCATGCGGGAACACCGTGATTTAAGCGTGCAAAACGAAATTGGCCGGCATTATCCGGTTTTTTCGGCTGGAAGTCCTGTTTGTCTGTGCCGCCCACCGCTGCGGCACTTGATTGCGCATTTCGCCGGATTGCTTGCCTGATTCTCTGAACCTGCCGTACACGGCAGGCCGCCGCTCACCCCGCTGTGCTAGCGTTTGCGGATTGGGGAACAACGTATTCCCTGCACGGCAACATAATCACAACCGATGATCAGCAGGTGAGCCATGGAACTTCGAATCAACCAGAAGACCTACCAGGTCGAGGCCGACGCCGACACGCCGTTGCTGTGGGTGATCCGCGACGACCTCGGCCTGACCGGCACCAAGTACGGCTGTGGCCTGGCACAGTGCGGCGCCTGCTCGGTGCTGGTGGACGGCAATGTGGTGCGCGCCTGTGTCACGCCGGTGGCCGGAGTGGTCGGGCGTGAAGTGACCACCATCGAAGCCATCGAGGCCGATGCGGTGGGCAAGCGCGTGGTGGCCGCGTGGGTCGAGCATCAGGTGGCCCAATGCGGTTACTGCCAGTCCGGGCAGGTGATGGCGGCTACCGCGCTGCTCAAGCACACCCCGCAACCGAGCGATGCGCAAATCGATGCGGCGATGGTCAACCTGTGCCGCTGTGGCACTTATAACGCCATCCATGCCGCCGTGCACGAACTCGCCCAAGGGGAGAAGGCCTGATGAATACGCCTGTCGATAACCCTGCAGCGCTGCTCGACCTGCCCCCGGGCGAAACGGTCAACCTGTCGCGTCGGCGCTTTCTCGCCGGTACCGCCGTAGGCGCCCTGGTCCTGGGCTTCGGCCTGCCGCTGGGCGTCAGCCGGGTCCAAGCGGCGACGGCCGCTGCCCAGGAACGCGGCACCCAGGTACCTGCATTCCTGGAAATCCGCCAGGACGGCACGGTACGCCTGCTCTGCCCGTTCATGGAAGGCGGCCAAGGCACCTACACCGCCATGGCGCAGATCGTCGGCGAAGAACTGGACGCGGACCCTGCCACGTTCGTGGTCGACAGTGCCCCGCCGGGCGAAGCCTACGTAGTGATGGAAAACGGCATGCGCATCACCGGCGGCAGCATGTCGGTGCGCATGAGCTACCCGACCATGCGCCGCCTCGGCGCCCTCGCCCGGGCCATGCTGCTGCAAGCCGCCGCCGAGCAATGGGGCGTACCGGTGAGCGAGCTGTCCACCGAACCTGGCAAAGTGCTGCACGCCGCCTCGGGCCGTTCGCTGGCCTATGGCGAGCTGGCTGAACGGGCCATGGACCTGCCGGTACCGAACCCAGCGGGCATCACGCTGCGCGACCCCAGCCAGTTCCGCTGGATCGGCAAGCCGGTGCGCCGTGTCGATGCCTACGACAAATCCACCGGCAAAGCGCTCTACACCATCGACATCACGCTCGACGGCATGCTCCACGCCGCTGTGCAGCATGCCCCGCGCCTGGGCATGACCGTAGGCAGCCTGCGCAACGAAGACCAGGTCAAGGCCATGAAAGGCGTGCACTCGGTGCATCAATTGCCAGGCGCCGTTGCCGTGGTGGCCGAACGCTGGTGGCACGCCAAGCGTGCGGTCGAGGCGCTGCAGGTGGACTGGCAGGAGCCGGGCGCCGACAGCCAGGTACGCGCGATGCCCGCCGACTTCTCCAGCGATGCCTGGCGCGAGCACCTGGCCGCCCAGACAGGCCCCGCCAAGGACGACGAAAGCGAAGGCGATGTGGCCGCTGCACTGGGCAATGCCAAAACCAAGGTCGAGGCCACCTACCACAACCAGTATCTCAACCATGCCCAGCTGGAGCCGCCGTCGGCACTGGCGCGCTTCAACCCCGACGGTTCGCTGGAGGTCTGGCTGCCCAACCAGGCGCCGGACATGTTCCGTGACGACATCGCCAAACGCACCGGCCTGGATCCTGCACAGATCACCCTGCACTCGCCGCTTCTGGGCGGGTTCTTCGGTCGCCACTTCCTGTATGACTCGGCCAACCCTTACCCGCAGGCCATCTTGCTGGCCAAGGCCGTCGGCCGCCCGGTCAAGCTGATCTGGAGCCGCGAGGAAGAATTCCTGCGCGATGTGCTGCGGCCGGTTGCGGTGGTCAAGTTCCGCGCAGGGCTGGATGCCGATGGCCTGCCAGTGGCTATCGAAGCGGTGAGTGCCACAGAGGGGCCGACCGAGGCCCTGGCGGGCAAGCAAGGCGAGAAAATCGACCCGACGGCGCTCGAAGGGCTGTCGGGCAAATCCTACGCCATCGCCAACAAGCGCATCGCACAGATCTACGTCAAGGGCCCGGCCATGCTGGGTTACTGGCGCTCGGTGGGCAACTCGCTGAACGATTTCTTCTATGAGTCCTTCCTGGACGAGCTGGCTGACAAAGGCGGTAAAGACCCCTTTGAGTTGCGCCTGCACCTGCTGCGCGACAACCCGCGCCTGACCAACCTGCTGCAAGCGGTGGGTGAACTGTCCGGTGGCTGGAAGCGCGGGCCGTTCACCGCTGAAGACGGCAGCAAGCGGGCGCGTGGTGTGGCCATGGCTTCGCCGTTCGGCTCGGAGGCCGCCGTGATCGCCGAAGTGTCGATCGAAGATGGCCAAGTGAAAGTCCACGACATCTGGCAGGCGATCGACCCCGGCAGCATCGTCAACCCAGCGATCATCGAAGCCCAGGTCAACGGCGCCGTGGCCCTTGGCCTGTCGCAGACGCTGGTTGAGGAAGCCGTATACATCGATGGCAAGCCGCGCGCGCGCAACTACGACCTGTACCCGATCCTGCCAGCCTCGCGCATGGCCCGGGTGCATGTGCGCATTGTCGAAAGCGGCGCGAAGATGGGGGGCATTGGCGAGCCGCCGTTGCCTGCGGTGGCGCCAGCAGTGGCCAACGCGGTGGCGCAACTCACAGGCCAGCGCATCCGCAGCCTGCCCATGAGCCGCCATACCTTCAGCTGACCGGACAAGGACCGCCACATGACCCATAGTCGATTCGCAAGAACCGCAGGCTGGCTGGCGCTGCCGTGCCTGGTCGCTGCAGGCCTGCTGGCCTGGTATGTCACCCGTGAGCCCGCTTCGCCCTTCGTCACCGAACAGAACGCCAGCTTCGACCCGGCGCTGGTCAGCCGTGGTGAGTACGTGGCCAGGCTCAGCGACTGTGTCGCCTGCCACAGCCTGCCCGACGGCAAGCCATTTGCCGGTGGGCTGGAAATGGCCACACCGCTGGGGGCGATACACGCCACCAATGTAACTCCCGACCCCGCGACCGGCATCGGCCATTACAGCCTTGCCGACTTCGACCGCGCTGTGCGCCACGGCGTCGCACCGGGGGGCAGACGGCTGTACCCGGCCATGCCCTACCCCTCATATGCCAAGCTCAGCGATGACGATGTGCGGGCGTTGTATGCCTTCTTCATGAAAGGCGTACAGCCTGCACAACAGGCGAACATCCCCAGCGACATTCCCTGGCCACTGAACATGCGCTGGCCGATCGCGCTGTGGAACGGCGTGTTCGCAGCAGACGAACCTTATGCAGCCAAACCGGCGCAGGACGCGGTGTGGAACCGAGGCGCCTACATCGTTCAGGGCCCCGGCCACTGTGGCAGTTGCCATACCCCACGGGGCCTGGCCTTCAACGAAAAAGCCCTGGATGAAGGTGGCAAAGCGTTCCTGGCCGGCGCGCTGCTCGATGGCTGGTACGCACCCAGCCTGCGTAACGACCACAACACCGGCCTGGGCCGCTGGAGCGAGGCCCAGATCGTGCAGTTCCTCAAGCACGGGCGCAACCAGCATGCGGTGGTCTATGGGTCGATGACCGAGGCGTTCAACAATTCCACCCAGTTCATGAGCGATGACGACCTGGCAGCGATCGCCCGCTACCTCAAATCGTTGCCGGCCGACCCCCAACGTGACGGCGCGCCGTGGCAGTATCAGGCAGTGTCTGCCGGTGAACGCCTGAACAGCCCCGGCGCCCACACCTACGTGACCCGCTGCGCTACGTGCCATGGCCTGGATGGCAAGGGCCAGGCAGAGTGGATGCCGCCGCTGGCGGGGGCCACCTCGGCGCTGGCCAAGGAGAATGCTTCGGCGATCAACATCACCCTCAATGGCTCGCAACGGATCGTCGCCGCCGGGCTGCCGGATGCCTACCGCATGCCTGCGTTCCGCGAGCAGTTGTCGGACCAGGAGATCGCCCAGGTGCTGAGCTTTGTCCGCAGTACCTGGGGCAACCACGGCGGTGCGGTCGACGCGCAGGCCGTCAGCAAGCTGCGCGGGGATACCGACCCGGCCAGCAGCAGCCCGATCATCTTGCACATGCGCTGAGGAAACACTGTCAATGGAAAGCATCGACCTGTTGGTCCTGCGCACCACCCGTGACTGGCTCCAGGCCGGCGAGCGGGTGCTGCTGGCGACCGTAGCCCGCACCTGGGGTTCGTCGCCCAGGCCGGTGGGCTCGATGATGGCCCTGCGTGGCGATG
The DNA here is from genome assembly GCF_047456185.1 of Pseudomonas sp. BNK-30. Taxonomy (NCBI): domain Bacteria; kingdom Pseudomonadati; phylum Pseudomonadota; class Gammaproteobacteria; order Pseudomonadales; family Pseudomonadaceae; genus Pseudomonas; species Pseudomonas sp. BNK-30. The sequence continues at coordinate 1,763,179 of NZ_CP179904.1, read as the reverse complement.
GCAGGGTCATTGGCAGCGTCTCCGGTGGCTGCATCGAGGATGACCTGGTGCACCGCTACACCACTGCCTACAACGGCGAAGGCATGCCGGAAGGGCCGCCGCGCGTGGTGCGTTATGGCGTCAGTGCCGACGAGGCTCATCGCTTTGGCCTGCCCTGCGGCGGGACCCTGGAGCTGATACTCGAGTTCAGCCCTTCATTGCCCAGCCTTGAGCAGCTTCTGCCGCAGCTGGACGCTGGCAACCTGGTCCGTCGCGAGCTGGACCTCGGCACCGGTGGCGTAAGCCTGGCCGCCACGCACGCACCCGAGCAGTTCAGCTTCGATGGCCAACGCATGGTCAATACCCTGGGCCCCGGCTACCGCATGCTGCTGATCGGTGCCGGGGTACTGGCCGAGTACCTGGCGACCATGGCGCTGTTCAACGGCTTCAAGGTGGCCGTTTGCGACCCTCGCCGCGAATACATGGATGGCTGGAATGTCGCGGGCGTGGAGAAGATAGTCGGCATGCCGGACGATGTGGTCAGGGCCTTTGCCCCCGACCTGCGCAGTTGCATCATTGGCCTGAGCCATGACCCCAAGCTGGACGACCTGGCCCTGCTCGAAGCCTTGCACAGCACAGCCTTCTACATCGGTGCGATCGGTTCCCGGCGTAACAGCCAGCTGCGCCGCGAACGGCTGATCGAGCACTTCGGTGAGACGCAAGCCTCACTCGAACGCCTGCATGGCCCCATCGGTATCTATATCGGCAGCAAGACCCCTGCAGAGATCGCGGTCAGCGTCATGGCGCAGGTTCTTGCCATCAAGAACGGCGTTGCCTTGCCCAGCGCGGTCGATGTGACCAAGGCCAAGCGGGCTCGGGAAGCCAGTGCATGAGGTGAACGTGCGCCAATGCCAGCACACCGTGCCTCAATGCTGCCCGCCCGCTTGCTCCTGCTTCCAGCGCTCCAGGTTCTTCGCCAGCAGCTGCCCAGGCAGCGGGCCAGAGACGATTTCCTTCATTTTTTGCGCCAGTTGCTCACGCAGCCTGGGCTGGTTGCACGGCGATGCATGGGACAGCGCCAGGTACAGGCCTTCACTGGACACCGGCGGATCGAGCACCTTCAATTGCTTGTCCATACCCAGCGTGCGCGCCAGCGCCATGCCGGGGTACTGCTCATAGATCAGGTAGTCGTTGCGCTTGTGCAGCAGCTTCTCGAACGCCTGCCTGGCACCGGGAACGGCTTCGAGCGTTAGGTTGGCCCTGGCGTAATCGTCGAACTCTTGGCCGTGGCTGTTGCTGACCAGGGTGCCGCCCTTGCGCCTCTTCAGGTCTGACCAGCCACGGTAGGCAAAGGCAGCGTCCTGGCGCACCCAGACAACACTTGGCGTATGCAAGAACGGCGGGCTGATGAAGTCCGCCTCCTGCTGACGCGCCTGGGTCAGGAAGTAACCGGCCATCAAGTCGATACGGCCTTTGCGCACCTGTTCCTGAGCCCGCGACCATGGCCCGCCGTAGACCACCTGCATTTTCACACCGAGCGCCTGGCCCAGGTAGTCAAGCAGGTCGGCGTTGGCACCGATCAGTCGCTGGGGGTCGTTCGGGTCGCGCCACAAGTAAGGGGGATATTCCGGATTGCCGGTGGCCGTCAGTTGCCGACACACATCCTCCGCTGCCCAGGCCTGAGGCAACAGAATCAGGGAAAACGAAAGCAGCAAAGACCGGCCGGACCACCGCTCGACCATCTACAACCCTCGGTGCATGCGGCCTTAGGCGGCCAGCCGTGGTCGCGAAAGGCTGCCACATCCTGTGCACGTCTGCTGTACTGCTGCCCGCATGCTCTACAGAGTCTGGACGAGAATCCGCTGGCTGCCAGAAATTTATCCGGGCATGCGCGCCAAAGACCGCTTGGCGGCCGCCTGGAACACGCCGCGCAGTGCCTTGACTTGCTCTTCGGTGAGCGTTTGCGCGCAGCTCAGCCCCTGCAGGAAGCCTATGCCCCAGTTTTTGGTCTGATCCAGTTGCTGACGGTTTTCCGCTTCGGCGATATCGCCCAGATGCAGCGCGGCGTGGTGTTCGTAACGGTCACCCAGTGCCAACTTGCGCAGTTCACCCAGAGCGACCTTGAATTCAGCGGCGGCAACATCGTCCAGGCCCAGGTGCTCATACTGAAGCAGGCTCAGACGGTCGGTGGCGGTCATCTTCGAATCTCCGTTTCTCTATAAAAGGAGCAGTTGCAGGAAAGTCACCGACCAACCCAGAACGCTTCCAGGCGCCAGGTGATGGTGGTGTGGTAATGAGGGTTGTATACCATAGGTGGGGCCCATCGCCCTAGCGGTGTGCGCCGTCCGGTTGGCTGTAGCCACCAGGGGCGACTACCAGGCCCCTTTCACCGCCAGGTAGATACCCACGTCGCGCACGTCCACCGGAAAACGCCCGCTCGAGTACCTGAGGTTGATACTCGGCTCGTCGTCGACTTGGTCGAGGGCCGCAACCGGCAGCTATGCTGTCAGATGCAATTCCCATTCAGTGGAGGTGTGTCATGCGTCCGTTCACAGGGAGTTTCCTGCTGGTGCTGCTTTGCGTAGCCCCGGCACTGCAGGCCCAGTCGGTAACCCCATTAAAAGGTCAGAGCAGCCAGCAGATGCAGCTGGATATCAATGAATGCAATACCGTGGCAGCCAACGCCGCGAACAACGCCGCAACTACCTCCAGCCCCAATGTCGGTGGCCGGGTCAAAGGCGCGGCTGTGGGTGCTGCAGCCGGTGCCGCTGGCGCGCAGGTACGCAGCAACCAGCATGAAGCGTTGTCTGACCGGGCCGGCGACGACGCCAAAGAAGAGTATCGGCAGAACCGTGCTGGGGAAGTGGCCGCTGCCGGAGCGGTCGTCGGTGGTTCCCGGCAACGCCAGGATCGCCGCGAGGACCGGCGCACCGAGGATCAGGCACAAAGTTCGGCGCAAGCCAGCGCCTACAGCGGTTGCCTGCAAGGGCGGGGATATCAGGTCAATCCTTGATCTGGGGCTGCCGGTTGGTTGGCAGACGAACATTGCCTAACCAACCGTGCGTCGCTTCACGCACGTGTTTCAACCGGTTTTCACCGCGAAGCGTTACCGACGGCGTTTCCACACTCACCTGCACATCCGTCGGCAACACCCCCATCAACGCTGCCAGTGGCAACTGCCCCTGCCCCGGCAATAACCGCCCTTCACGCGCCTCCTGGATAATCAATGCCTCAGCCGGCGCAGTGAGCGGCGCATCGCACAGTTGCACCGCTCGCAGGTAGCGCGGGTCGACTTCGGCAAGTGCCGCTACATCCCCGCCCGAACGGAACAGATGCAGCGCATCCACCAGTACCGCGCTGTTGTCCTGCCCAGCCATGTTCAACACAGCCAGCGCCTGCTGCAAGGTCGCCACCGGTCTCCAGCGCATGAACTCCAGGTCTACACGCAAACCATACTCCTTGGCCATTTCACACAGCGCCGCGAAGTTGTGCGCAAGCCGCACACCGTCTTCATCATCCCCGGATACCGTGAGGCTGGTGGCACCCAGTTCAGCGCCTGCCGCCAGCAACATCGCACAATCGCCAACCTGCACCTGCGGCGTCAGCGAGACGAACTCTATGTCGGCAACGCCTACACCCTCACCTGCCATCACAGCCTTCAGTTCCCGTAGCGCCTGGCCACCAACCGCAAGCGGATACGCTTGCGCACCCGGCATCACCGGGTGCAGCCGCAACCCAACAGTGCTGAAACCGGCCCGGCCGGCTTCACGCACCAGCGCTTCAGGCGCAAGGTCCAGCGCTGTCAGGTGGGCAACCCCTAGCGGCTTCAATAAGTCGCCCTCCCGCCACTGAGGTCGAATACGAAGCCTGTGGTAAAGCTGCATTCCGGCCCGGCGATCCAGGCCACCATGTTGGCAATCTCCTCAGCCTTGAGGAAACGCCCCATCGGGATCTTGGCTTTGCTGGCCGCGATATGCTCCGCAGTCATCTCGGCCATCAACGGGGTTTCGACCATCGCCGGGGCGATGCAGTTGAGCGACACGCCATCCTGCGCCAGTTCCTTGGCTGCGGCCTTGGTGAAGGCGATGACCCCGGCCTTGGCAGCCGAGTAGCCGCTTATGTACTGCACGCCATCCTTGCCCGCCATCGACGCCACGTTGACGATCCGCCCATAGCCGCGCTCGCGCATATGCGGGATGGCCGTTCGACAGCAGTAGAAGACGCCGTTCAGGTCGATGGCGATGACCTTGTCCCAGGCTTCTGGCGGGTATTCCCAGGACGGTACCACCGGCCCATTGATGCCAGCGTTGTTGACCAGGATGTCGACCTGCCCCACACGCGCCAGTACGTCAGCGAATGCCGCCTCGACCGAGGCCAGCGAAGCGACATCCACAACCTGGCGCAGCACTGGCTCGAAACCGTTGTCGACGCTGTCCCAGCCATCCACCGCGAGGTCCCAGATCACCACCTGGGCACCGGCGGTGTGCAGCCGTTGGGCGATGGCCAGGCCGATGCCACGCATGCCGCCAGTAACGATTGCAGTTTGCCCTTGCAGGGGTTGGCTCATTGTTCAGCTCCTTTTTCAACACAGGGAATATCCGGCAGGCGACGCAGGTCGCGCACCATGAACAGGTAACACAGCGCGCCCAGCGCGGTGATCGAGGACACGAACACCAGGGCCCAGACGAATGACCCGGTGGCCGTCACGATCAGGCCGATGGTCAACGGGGTAACGATGCCGGCGGCGTTGGCGAACAGGTTGAACAGCCCGCCACTGAGGCCCAGCAAGCCTTTGGGCGCGATGTCGGAAACGATCATCCAGGCCAGGGCCGACATACCCTGGGCGAAATAGGCAATACAGAGGATGGCGATGACCAGCACGTCCGACTCGACATAGTTGGCCAGGACAATGACCGACGCGGTCAGCAGGCCGGCGATCACCGGCAGCTTGCGCGCCACATTCAGCGAGTAGCCGCGGCGCAGCAAGGCATCGGAGAGCCAGCCGCCGACCAGCGTGCCCAACGAAGCGGCGATGAACGGCAGCACCGCCACCCAGCCGACCTTGAGCCACGGCATATGCCGCTCGGTGACCAGGTAGGTCGGGAACCAGGTGAGGAAGAACACGTTGGTCGAGTTGCAGGCGAACTGCCCCAGGCAGATACCGAGCATGTTGCGATGCTTGAGCAGCGCCGGGATCTGTGACCACTGGAAGACAGTGGCTTTCTGGCCACCATCGACCACGCCACCGCCGGCAGCGATGTAGTCCAGCTCTGCCTGGTTGGCGGTGGTCGACTGGTGTGGCTCATGGTACTTGCGCCACCAGACCACCCCATAGAGGACGCCCATCAATCCGACCGCCATCAGCAGAAAGCGCCAGCCATAGGCGTGCAAGACCCAAAACAGCAACGGTGTCAGGAACGCAAGGCCGGTGTACTCGGCAAAGGTGTAGATACCCGTCGCCCTGGCCCGCTCGCTTTGCGGGAACCAGGTCGCCACCACGCGGCTGTTGGTGGGGAAGCACGGCGCTTCTGTCACACCGACCAGAAAGCGCATGCCCAGCAAGGACAGAAACCCTTGGGCCAAGCCCTGCAGGCCGGTGAACAGCGACCACAACGTCAGTGCCAACCAGTAGGTGAGCTTGGTGCCCAGCCGGTCGATCAGTATGCCGCCGGGGATCTGCGCCGCGGCGTAGGTCCATGAGAACGCGGAGAAAATCACCCCCATCATCGCCGCATTCAGCCCCAGATCGGCGCTGATGCTTGGCGCGGCGATGCCCATGACGCTGCGGTCCAGGTAGTTGATCATGGTGCCGCCAGAGATCAGCGCCAGGATCATGAAACGGGTACGGGTACGTTGCTGCTGGCGCGCAGGCGTGTCGAACACCCCGGCGCCGCTAGGCTGATCAGCATTCATGACAATTGCTCTCTTGTTATCGGAATGGCGAATGCGCAGGCGTCAGGCGAACCCGAACAGGCGCCTGGGGGTATCCCACATGACGGCCCGCCGCAGGTGCGGGTCTGGCATCAGGCGCTCGGCCAACTTCAGCAAGGGGCCGTAATCCACCCGGGTGTGTTGGCGGATGAACGGCCAGTCCGAACCCCATACACAGGCTTGCGGGCCAAAAGCGTTGATCAACTCGTGCACGTAGGCGCTGCTCTGCTCATGCAGGGCAGCAGCGTCGGCGAATTTCTGCATGCCCGAGAGCTTCACGCAGGCCCGCCCATGCCGGGCCAGCCTGAGCAATGCCTGGAAGCCGGCCTGTTGGGTACCGGCCGCCGCATCCGGGCGCCCGCAGTGGTCGATCAATACCCGCATCGCACTGCGCTCGATCAGGCCGAGCAGTTCGACGAGCTGGTCTTCGCACACCTGGATCTGGGCGAACAGGCCAAGTTCAGCAAGCTTGCCGAACAACGGCCCGACGTCTTGCAGGCTCGCCACGCCATACATCGCCGGGTTGAAGGCCACACCGACCACGCCCTGCTCACGCAGTTGGGCCAGTTGCTCGAGGCTGACCTGACGATCGACCACCGCTATGCCCTTGAAGCGCCCCTGACCGCTGGCCAAGGCATGCAGCAGGCAGCGGTTGTCAGTGTGGTAGCCACTGTTGGGCCCCACCAACAAGGCGTGACGCACGCCATAGGCATCCATCACCTGGTTGAACTGCTCCAGCGGCGCGACCTCCTGACCGGATGGCGCGTACGGCGCATCGGGGTGGTAAGCGAAGCGTGCAGGGTCAAACAAATGGTTATGGCAATCGATCTTCGGTTCATCAAAGATGTTCAAAGGCGGTTCCTTCAAGCGCCACTGCGCTTGCCTGCAGATCTTGTTATTGTTCGCCACCAGGGGCGATTTCCCTGGGTTCACGATACTGCGGGCGTAGCGATAGCGCTCATACACAGATGGCGAATACCATAACCTAAGGTAATACTCATGCTTCCCGGCAAAGAAGGCCGCGACGCCAGTTCACTGGTGTTCAAACTGCGGCACATGGAGGTGTTCAGGGCGGTGATGCTGACCGGCTCGATCAGCGCCGCCGCGAAGATGCTCTACGTCTCGCAGCCAGCGGTGAGCAAGCTCATCGGCTACATCGAGGGGCGTCTGGCCTACCGCCTGTTCGAGCGCATCAACAACCGCCTGGTACCCACCGCCGAGGCGCAGATCCTGTTCCGTGAGGTCGAGCGGGTGTATCAGGCGGCGCTGCAGGTCAATGAGTGCGCTCTGGCGCTGGCCACCGGTGCCCACCGCAAGCTGCGGATTTCCTGCAGCGCCTCGTTGGCGACGGTGGTGATCCCGATCGCCCTGGCCCAGCTCAAGCGTGAGGCGCCCGCATTGCAGATCGAATGGCAGACCTCGCTGATGGGCGAGATGCCCAACCAGATCCTGTCAAAAAAGGTCGACCTGTCGATCGCCGCCCTGCCGGTGGTGCACGACCATTTGCATTCGCAAGCCTTCATGCGTGGGCGCATGGTCGTTGCAATGCCCGTCGATTACCCCCTGGCACAGCAGCCCTCACTGACCCTGCAGCAGTTGGTAGGCCACCCGCTGTTACTGTTCCGTCCGGACATGCCGTTCGGCAAGCTGCTGGCCGAGGAGATAGCACGCCGCGGCCTTCACCTGGACTCGCTGTTGTCGTTCACCAATGCCAACGAAGCCGTGGCACTGGTCAAGCAAGGCATGGGCATCACCTTGATCGATGAGTTCGTGGCACAGGACAGCGGCCTGGCCGTGGTGCGCCTGGCTGACGAAATTCACTTCGATATCAGCTTCGTCCATTCGCGCTTTGAACCGCCGTCGCAGGCGGCGCTGCACCTGATGCGCGTGCTGCATGGCCAGGCGCTCAAGCTGGGGCGGCAGATCCCCGGGTTCGAGTTGCCCAGCATGTGAAGCCGGCGGGTCTGGATTTACCTTCACTGCCAGATTGGATCCGCAGGCTGGAAAACGCTAACCTTGCACCGCCGCGCAGCGCGTGACGGTGCGCAGGCCTACCCATGCACTCAGGAGATTCACCGACATGAACGTCTCATTCCAGCCCCGCTGGCTGCTCGCCCTCGCCCTGCCCCTGGTACTCGCCGCCTGCGGCGACAGCGAACCCAAGCAACGTGCCGCCTTCAGCGAATTCCTGCAGACCCGTATCGTCGACAAGCCAGGGGTGCATGTGCCCAAGCTGAGCGCAGACGAAACCAAGGCTTTTGGCCCCTACAGCGATCACTATGCAGTCATCACCCAGTTCAACGGCGCGATGGATGCCGCTGTGCAGCCTCTGGGTAACCTGCTGCAAAAAGGCGCGGTTCGCTCGCTCAATGATGTCACTGCCCGCCGTGACGACATAAAAGCGGTGCAGACCGGCCTGAACGACATGGGCAAGCAGTTGCAGGAGCAAAAGGCCAAGGCGGACACCGCCCATGCCCAGCTCAAGCAGCCGCAAGACCTCAAGGTGGTTTACGACAAGGCCTTTGAGCGCACCGTCAGCGTCCCGGCCGACACCTTCCTGGACGTGCTGCCGCAAATCAACGGCACCCTGGACAGCAGCCTGAAGGTGGCCGACTACGTGGATGCGCACAAGGAAAAGATAGAAATCAACGGGGCCATCGTGAAGGTGTCCGACCCGACCGTTCAGGCTGAGTTGAATGCCTTGCTGGCGGACCTGAACAACCAGGCCAAGACCGTGCAGCAGGCGCAGGCAAGGCTGAAGACGGTGATGCTCGGGCGCTAGTCGGCTGCGATTGAGGCGGCGGGTGAGGGTTTGCTCATACCCGCTGCGGCAATTGGATGTTCACCCGCAATCCCCCTCCCTCTCCCGCCTGGGCGGTGATCGTGCCCTGATGCAGCGCGATTGCCCGACGGGCGATGGCCAAGCCCAGGCCAAAGCCATCGCTGCCGCTGTCCATACCCCGGTCGAACGTCTCGAAAATGCTCTGCAGGCGCGCCGGGTCCACACCTGGCCCTTGGTCGATGATGGTCACTTCCAGCTGTTCACCGTCGTCGGCCAGCAGCGCCAGCACCCGTACTTCGGTACCCGCAGCGGTGTAACGCACGGCATTGCGCACCACGTTCTCAAAGGCGCGATACAGCAGTTCCTCATGCCCGCGGGTAAAAAATGCGTCATCCGCGCTCAGCGAAACCTGGCATTGCTTCATGCCGGCCTCGAAACGGGCATCTTCGACTATTTGCGCCAGCAACTCGACCACATCCAGCGCTTCGCAATTGCCATCGCACGGCTGTGACTGGGCACGCGCCAGGGTCAGCAGTTGCTCGATCAGGTCATCCATGCGCCGTGATTCGCGCTCGATGCGTTCAAGCATCCCATCGCGCTCCGGCTGCTGGCGTATCAGGCCGATGGCCGCGTGCATACGGGTCAAAGGCGAGCGCAGCTCGTGAGAAATATCATGCAGCAGTTGCTGCTGGGCCTCGACCAGCGCCTTGAGCTGGCTGGCCATGCGGTCGCAGTCTTCGGCAAGGTCGACGATCTCGTCGCGGCGCTTGCCCAGGCGTGGCTTGACGCGCACTTCGAACCTGCCCTGGGCGACCTGCCCCATGGCTTCGCGCAGCCAGGTCAAGGGCCTGGTCAGGTACAGGCTACACAGCAAGGCAAACAACGCGCTCATCAACGTACCGGTGAGGAGCGGGCCCATGCCGCGGGGGCGCGGCGCCTCGTCAAGTGAGGTTGCCACCGAAGCGCGCAGCACCAGGGCCTGGCCGCCCTGGTCGAGCAGCGCCCGCTCGAAACGAGGCATGGCCACGGCCCTGCCGGCCAACAAGTGGCCGGTGCCGTCATACAGCCCCACCTGCACACCTTCTGGCTGGGGCGAAACCTGCAACAGCTGACGGCCGGCCTGCTCGCCGTAGCGGTGCAACATGTTCAGCTCAGTAACCAGCAGCGAACGCAGCGCTGGGGTGTCGCCACGCAGGTCGTCGAGCATGAAGGCCCCCGCGCCCACCAGGAACGTCAGGCTATTGGCCAGCCAGAAGGCCAGAAATAGCTTCCAGAACAGGCGCCGACGCATCATTCGACGATCAGCATGTAGCCCATGCCCCGTACGCTCTGGATCCAGCTGCTGCCGTCGGCGCGTGGGCCGAGCTTCTGACGGATGCTGCTGATGTGCACATCGATGCGTCGATCGTAACGGGTCAGCGGGCGGCCCAGGGCGTTGAGCGACAGGTCTTGCTTGCTCACCAGTTGGCCCGCCTGGCGAGCCAACGCTTCGAGCAGGCTGAATTCAGTCCCGGTCAGTTCCAGAGGAGCAGCGGCCCACTGGGCCTTGCGGCGCCCTGGCCACAAAGTCAGGGCCCCTCTGCCGATGGCTTCGCCAGCCTGGCTTTCAGCCAACGCGTGCGGTTGCACCCGGCGCAGGATCGCGCGCAAGCGCGCCACCAGTTCGCCCGGGGAGCTGGGCTTGGGCACGTAGTCATCGGCACCCAGCTCCAGGCCGGCAATGCGGTCGATGTTGTCACCACGGGCGGTGAGCAACAGCACCGGAACCTGGCTACGCGCACGAATGCGCCGCAACACTTCGATCCCTGAGATGCCCGGCAGCATCACATCCAGCACCACGATGCGAAAAGCCCCACTCAAGGCTTTGGTCTCGCCCTCTTCGCCGCTAGCCACGGCGGTCGCCTGGAAACCTTCGCGGGCCAGGTAAAGGGCAAGCATTTCGGTGAGTTCGCGGTCGTCATCGACCAACAGCACAGGAATCATGGTGGGTACGCTTAGGCAGGGGTTACAAAGCGCTCATGATCGCCCTGCCGCGCCAGGCTGTCACCGCAAGCTGGGCGAACTTTACACATCTTTACCCTGGGTTAACCGCGCCAAACACAGCCCGCCCTTATCCTCATCGCCCGCTTGCCTGGCAGCCGCCGCGCGCCTTCGCCGAGCCTGCTCAGCCACCCTTACGCCCGCCTGGAACCCCCGATGAACTACCCGCGTCTGTTGCTCTCCATCCTGCTGCTACAAGCCTGCGTGGCCCAGGCGGCGCCGTTCAGGATCGCCGACATCAGGGTCAACGGCCTGCAGCGGGTATCCGCCGGCAGCGTTTTCGGTGCCTTGCCCCTGAACGTGGGCGATCAGGCCGATGACCGGCGCCTGGTGGAGTCCACCCGTTCGCTGTTCAAGACCGGCTTCTTCCAGGATATCCAGCTGAACCGCGACGGCGATGTCCTGATCATCAACGTGGTCGAGCGCCCGTCGGTGTCGAGCATCGAGATCGAAGGCAACAAGGCGATCAGCACCGAGGACCTGATGAAGGGCCTGAAACAGTCGGGCCTGGCCGAAGGCGAGATCTTCCAGCGTGCCACCCTCGAAGGCGTGCGTAACGAACTGCAGCGCCAGTACGTGGCCCAGGGCCGCTACTCGGCCGAGGTCGACGCCGAGGTGGTGCCACAGCCGCGAAACCGGGTTGCCCTGAAGATCAAGATCAACGAAGGCACCGTCGCTGCCATCCAGCACATCAACGTCGTCGGCAACACCGTGTTCGACGATGAAGAGCTGGCGCAGCTGTTCGAGCTCAAGACCACCAACTGGCTGTCGTTCTTCAAGAATGACGACAAGTACGCCCACGAGAAACTCTCCGGTGACCTGGAGCGCCTGCGTTCCTACTACCTGGACCGCGGCTACATCAACATGGACATCGCTTCCACCCAGGTGTCGATCACCCCGGACAAGAAGCACGTCTACATCACCGTCAACGTCAACGAAGGCGAGAAGTACACCGTTCGTGACGTGAAGCTGTCGGGCGACCTGAAGGTGCCGGAAGACCAGGTCAACTCGCTGCTGCTGGTGCAGCCGGGCCAGGTGTTCTCGCGCAAGGTGATGACCACCACGTCCGAGCTGATCACCCGCCGCCTTGGTAACGAAGGCTATACCTTCGCCAACGTCAACGGCGTGCCACAGCCCAATGACGAAGATCACACGGTCGACATCATGTTCGTGGTCGACCCGGGCAAGCGTGCCTACGTCAACCGCATCAACTACCGCGGCAACACCAAGACCGAAGACGAAGTGCTGCGCCGCGAAATGCGCCAGATGGAAGGCGGCTGGGCTTCGACCTACCTGATCGACCAGTCCAAGACCCGCCTGGAGCGCCTGGGCTTCTTCAAGGAAGTCAACGTCGAGACCCCGCCAGTGCCGGGCACCGACGACCAGGTCGACGTCAACTACAGCGTCGAAGAGCAGGCATCCGGCTCGATCACCGCCAGCGTGGGCTTCGCCCAGAGCGCCGGCCTGATCCTGGGCGGTTCGATCAGCCAGACCAACTTCCTCGGTACCGGTAACAAGGTGTCCATCGGCCTGACCCGTTCGGAATACCAGACCAAGTACAACTTCGGCTTCACCAACCCGTACTTCACCGAAGATGGCGTGAGCCTGGGCTACAACCTGTTCTACAGCAGCACCGACTACAGCGATTACTACGATGACGGCGTTTCCTACTACGCCATCAACAGCTATGGCGCGGGCGTGAGCCTGGGCTACCCGATCAGCGAAACGTCGCGCCTGACCTACGGCCTGACCCTGCAACACGATGACATCTCCCCCGGCACCTATAGCGCCGACGAGATCTATGACTTCATCCAGCGCGAGGGCGAAAGTTTCAACAACCTCAAGGCTTCGATCGGCTGGTCCGAGTCGACCTTGAACAAGGGGGTGCTGGCGACCCGTGGTCACTCCCAGAGCCTGACCCTGGAAACCACTATTCCTGGCAGCGACCTTTCGTTCTACAAGCTCGACTACAGCGGCCAGACCTACCTGCCGCTGAGCGAACGCACCACATTGCGCCTGCATACCAGCCTGGGCTACGGGGATGGCTACGGCTCCACCGAGGGCCTGCCCTTCTATGAGAACTACACAGCCGGTGGCCAGGGTTCGGTACGCGGCTTCAAGGATGGCTCGCTGGGCCCGCGCAATACGCCGGCGACCGGTACCTATGCAAGTGCCGGTCAAGCCTATTACTCCGACCGCGATACCGATGCACTGGGCGGCAACATCCTGGTGACCGGCGGCGCCGAGTACATCTTCCCGATGCCCTTCATCAAAGACCAGCGCCAGCTTCGCAGCTCGGTGTTCGTGGACGCGGGCAACGTGTTTTCCGACACGTGCTACCTGTCCACCACGCAGGGTTGCGGCAGTGTGGGCCTGGACCAGCTGGCGGTGTCGCTGGGCGTCGGCGTGACCTGGTACAGCCCCATGGGGCCGCTGACGTTCAGCCTTGCCACACCGGTAAAGAAGCCGGAGAACGCCGAGACGCAGATATTCCAGTTCTCGCTGGGGCAGACCTTCTGACTTATCCAGGAGCGGGGTTGTGTCGTGCCGGCAGCGGTCGCGAGCAGGCCGCTTCACGGGAAGCGGGTCTTACCCGCTTTTACCCCGGCTTAACCCAAGTTGACAGCCCGTTTGCCTAAGCTGACTCCCCCTAGAACTCGCCTGGAAGGTACCCCTTCATGCTGCAAGAACAACTACCCACCCCGCTGCTGGAGCAGGTGCAGCAACGCCTGGCCAGGTTGCTCGGCCCAAGCTGCATCGTGACGCTGGCCAGCAGCGAAAACGACCAGGGCGTGAGCCACTACCATCTGGCGATCCAGCACGAAGGTCATGGAATATCCCTGGAAGACAGCGGCATCATCAGCGCAGATTTCGCCGATCGCCTGCTTGCCATGGTCGGCCAGGTAAGCACCTTGCTCGATTCAGAAACACTCAAGCACATGGCCAGCGCTGAGCCATCGCGCCCGCTCGTGTGGATCAGCGACCGGTCAGGACCGTGTCAGACGCAACCTTCGGCCAGCACCTGAGCCCGGGTGATGACATTACCGAAGTGATGCTTCCACAGCTCGATGCCCATTTTCCCTGAACGATCCAGGGAAGACCCCACCGTCAGGTCGGTAATCAACGTCGGCATGAGCCCTTCGTCGAACAGGGCAAAGCCGGCGGCAAGCACGCACGTCTCGGTCTGCAACCCGCAGACCAACACCCGCTCCGCGCCCAGCCCCCTGATGTACTCGATGGTCTCGGCAGTCTGCCTGTAACCCTGTTTGACAAAGACCTTGTCAGCCTCGACCAGGCACTCGTCTTCTGCTGCAGGGTGCCAGCCAAGCTGCCGCTCGAACGGCGTGACCTGTTCATCATGCAACTGGAGCGAGGCAATGGTCGGGATCGTCGCAGACAACGCGCGCACACCATCGACCAGCCACTCGGGCGGGCTGAAGGTGGACTGTACATCGACGATGAGTAAAACCTGCCGCATGGCTGTCTCCGGGGCGCTGGCAAAGGTACGGAGTATACCGTTGCTGGTGGCCGATGACGCCCTTGACCAGCACCCCGCGTTGCACCACTGATGAGTCAAGTTGCGGTTTTCTAGAACTTTTTTCGGTTTGAAGGTCTATGTGAACAGGCAGATGAAGATTGCTGGCTCCCTCAGGGTTTGCCCGCGACGTCATGGCCAACGTCCCAATGTCTATCAGAGGTTGTCTTCGCTCATGAAAATCCATGTCCCACGGATAGTGCTCCTGGGCCTGTTCGCGTTCGCGGCAATGGGCTCGGCATCTGCAACACCGGCGAAGGCGTCAATGCCGCTGCTCGCAACCAAGGCCACCTCTTCTCAGGCCCACATCGAGGACGCCAACAGCCCTTGGCCGAGCCTGGCGAGCGTAGCAGCCGCGCAACCCGCTACGCTGCTTGCCCATGATGACCGTTACCGGCGCGACGGCCACTGGCACGACCGTAGAGACGACTGGCGTCGTGACCAATGGCGGCGCGACCAATGGCGCCGTGAGCAGGCGCGCCGTGAAGCGGAACGCCGCCGCGACTGGCAGCGCCGCCATGAGCGGGCCATGCACCACCGCTACGAAGCCGATCACCACTACTATCGCCGCTGATTCTGGTTGGAATCAAAGCCTCATGGGTCTTTCGTGCAGTGTGGTCCCGAGCACCACGCCTTGAGATTTGAGATTTATCAACAGTTCAAGTCCCAAGGTTTCAACGGTGCCCGGTTCGATGCCGGCACGTGCTGCCAACCCTGCCAGGTGTTCACGCCCGCTCACTTGCCTTTCCTGCAAAGACACCAGCAACGCATGGGCCAGCGGCGCAAGGCGCGAGAAATGCACCTTGTGGTCTGCGCCGCGGCAGGCCAACAGAAGGGTCGGCGTTGTCGGCACCTGCGATGGAATACGCCCAGGGCCGATATGGCTGACCGGCCACGCGTAGGCAAGTGGTGCAGCAAGGCAGGACAATAACGGTACGCCCTGAAGCAGGTCACCGTTCGGGTCATGCGCCAGGTCTGTGCCATCACTGAGCATCAGCACCGTCTCGATCCATTCATAATGGGCCAGTTCGGCCACCCAGCCCGGCTGGTCGGCACGGTTTTGCAGGTATTCGACCAGCTCGCCAGCCACTTCGGTGAACAGCGGCGTCTGGCAGCGATGGTTGGCGTAGAAGCTTTCAATCAGCGCCAGCCACCGCTCAGGTCCCAGGCTAGCCTGCAGCACCGGAAAGCTGCCGGCCAGCAGCGACTGCACATTGCCGAAGAACAGCCGCCGATACACCGCCAGGCGCCGCGCCTCGATGCCCGGTGGCGGCGGGTTGGACTGCGGGTCACGGATGAACCGGGCCATCCGCATCTGCTGCTCGCGCAAGGTATCAGCCATGGCGCACCTGCGGCGCGCTTGCAGCGGTTTGCAGGTCGCGAATGTAATCCACCTCAAGCAACAGTTCGGCCAGCGGCGGCAGGTTGAAATCGCGCTCCAGCAGGGTCGGCACAGCACCCAAATGCTCATAGGCACGGGCCAGCAAGCGCCACACGTCCTCCTTCACGCTCGCACCGTGGGTATCGATCTTCAGATCCGGTGCTTCATCGTAGTGCCCGGCCACGTGCAGGCACACCACCCGCTCGGCCTGCACGCGGGCGAGGAAATCGGCAGCGTCATAGCGGTGGTTGCAGGCATTGACGATCAGGTTGTTGATGTCAAGCAACAGGTCGCAGCCGGCTTCTTCGAGCACGGCGCTCAGGAACTCGATTTCGCTCATCGCCTGGTACGGTGCAGCGTAATAGGAGATGTTTTCCACCGCGATGCGCCGGCCGAGCGCGTCCTGCACCTGATGGATGCGCTCAGCGGTATGGCGCACGGCTTCGTCGGTGAAGGGCATGGGAATCAGGTCGTAGAGATGACCGTCATCGCTACAGTAGCTCAGGTGCTCGCTGAACAGTGGCACGCGATAACGGTCGAGAAAATCGCGGATCTGCCGTAGAAAAGCGCGATCCAGAGGCTCAGGCCCGCCCAACGACAGGGACAAACCATGACAAGCCAGCGGGAAACGCTCAGCCAGGCGCTCCAGGCCTTTGCCATAACTGCCGCCTACACCGATCCAGTTGTCAGGGGCGCATTCGAGAAAGTCCACGGCACCGGGGGCCATGGTCAGCAACTCAGGCAGCAGCGCCCGGCGCAGACCAAGGCCGGCGCCTTGCAAGGGAAGGGATGTGCTCATGGCGTGCTCCTTGAAGCGACCACCCTCCCGGGCCTATCAGCGCAGGGAGGATAGCGCTGGTGGTCAGTCCTGGCCTGGCTCAGTCAGCTACAGATGGGGCACGCGAGGCATCGCCACACTTGCCTTCACCACACTTGCCTTCGGCCTGGGTAGCCTTGGCCTTGGCATCGCTGGCGCCACATTTGCCCTCGCCGCATTTACCTTCGGTCTGGGTGGCCTTGGCATGGGCGCTGTCGGCGCCGCACTTGCCCTCGCCACATTTGCCCTCCCCGGCCTTTTCGGCAGCAGCGAGCTGGTAGCCCTGCGGCAGTGCTTCGACAGCAAAGGCCGATGCGGTCAGGTTGATGCCGCCCACCAGTGCGATGCTGAGCAGGCCAAGGCGGGTCTTGTTGGGGAACTGGATACGGGACATGGTGCTTCTCCGGATAGGTGCGCGGCCAAGCCGCGCGGTCATGCCTCAAGGGCGATTGCGCCAGAACTACAGGCCGTCGGGCTGTTCATTCGGGTTGGCTCATTTGGCCTGAGGCATGTATCCGTGACGTATCGGCAGAACGAGGCATTTGTAAGCAAGTGGCTTGGCAAAGCGCCTTGATACAGAGTGATACACAGGCGTGTCTGCCAAAGCGAAACCGACAGGCCGCGTCAGGCCTCACAGCACCCATCATCGAGTGCCTCTATCAAACCATCCAGCCTATCGATTTGACTGCGTCAAATTGCCTCAGATAACGTGCGCCGCTCTACGAAGTCGATCGAGCTTGTCTGTTTTGCCCTTCTTCTGAATACCTCGCTAACTGCCCTGCGCGCTCTCTGTTAATCCCGACCCGCTGCATGCCTCACGGCGTGACCGTCGTCCTTGTGTTCGAGTTACTGAAATGTCCGTCAATACGCCCTCCCGCATCACCGAGCTGGTCATCGAAGCCGGCACCCGCAAAGCCCACCTGCCCGCCCGCGCCACGCTCATCCTGGGTTTTCTGGCGGGCGCATTCATTTCAATGGGGTTTCTGCTGCACATCCATGTCAGTACCATGATTCCTGCCCCCTGGGCCTCGTTGGGCAACTTGCTGGGCGCCGCGGTATTTCCGATCGGGCTGATCCTGGTCATCCTGGCAGGCGGCGAATTGCTCACCGGCAACATGATGAGCCTGCCCCTGGCGATGTTCGCCCGGCGCATCCGGCTGGTGGACGTCGCGCGCAACTGGCTGCTGGTGACCGTGGCAAACCTGCTGGGCGCGCTGTTCGTGGCGTACTGCTTTGGCCACTTGCTGGGGCTCACTGAAGGTGCCTACCTGAACAAGACGCTGGCAGCGGCAACCAGCAAGACCAGCGCCGACTTCCTCCACGCATTCGTTTCGGGCATCGGCTGCAACTGGCTGGTGTGCCTGGCAGTGTGGCTGGCGTATGCCAGCCGTGAGATGAGCGGCAAGATTCTCGGCATCTGGTTCCCGATCATGGCCTTCGTCGCCATCGGCTTCCAGCACGTGGTGGCCAACATGTTCCTGATCCCAGCTGCGATCTTCGCCGGTTACCTGAGCTGGGGCCAGCTGGTGCACAACCTTGCAGCAGTCTTCCTGGGCAACGCCGTGGGTGGGGCGATCTTCGTCGGGTTGGCGTACTACGTCTCCTTCGGCACCTCGGTAGAAGAACAAGCCGCCACGCGTTAAGCCCGCCGTTTGCCATGGGTGGCGCAGCCTGCGGTCAAGCAGTGGCCGAGACTGCACACTGCCGCAAGCCCCGAATAAAACCTGAACGTTTGCCGAAAGCCTCCAGTCGCAGGAAATAGACGCACTTGATTGCGCGAATGCATTCCTGACCGTGAGGTTTTCCCATGAACACCAACCCCCAACAGGGTGTCGATGGGCATCCCATCAGCCTGACACTCAACGGCGAACGCACGTCGCTACACGTCCAGCCATGGACGACCCTGCTCGACCTGCTGCGTGAGCAACTCGATCTGATCGGCAGCAAAAAAGGTTGTGACCATGGCCAGTGCGGCGCCTGCACGGTGCTGCGCGACGGCAAGCGGATCAATGCCTGCCTGACCCTCGCCGTGATGTGCGACGGCGCCGACCTGGTCACGGTCGAGGGGCTGGCCCAAGGCGAGCAACTGCACCCCATGCAGCGTGCCTTCATCACCCATGATGCCTTCCAGTGCGGCTATTGCACGCCCGGCCAGATCTGTTCGGCAGTCGGCCTGGCCCATGAAGGCCGCGCCGTTACCCGTGAAGCCATTCGCGAACACATGAGCGGCAATCTGTGCCGCTGCGGCGCCTACAGCAATATCCTTGCTGCGGTCGAAGAGGCATTGCCGCTGGTGCAGGCGACCGCCAAGCCTCAGGGAGGGCCGAACCCATGACCCCTTTCAGCTACCACAGGCCTGCATCGGTCAGTGAAGCGGTAAACATGGCGGACGAATCCACCCGCTTTATTGCCGGCGGCACCAACCTGGTCGATCTGATGAAGGAGAACGTGGTTAACCCGCAGCGCTTGATCGACATCACCGCCCTGGACCTGCACGGCATCGAGCCCACCGCCAACGGCGGCGTTTTGATTGGCGCATTGGTCAGCAACGCCGACCTTGCCTGGAATGCGGTGATCGAACAGCACTACCCGTTGCTGTCACAAGCCATCCTTGCAGGCGCATCACCGCAGTTGCGCAACATGGCAAGTACCGGGGGCAACCTGTTGCAGCGTACGCGCTGCTATTACTTCTATGACACCGGCACCCCCTGCAACAAACGTGAGCCAGGAAGCGGTTGCCCTGCCCGCTCGGGTCTCAACCGCATCCACGCCATTCTCGGCGCCAGCGATACCTGCGTTGCCACGCACCCCTCGGACATGTGTGTGGCGCTGGCAGCACTCGATGCCGTTGTGCACGTGCAAGGCCGCGCCGGCTCACGGCTGATCCCCTTTACCGACTTCCATAGCCTGCCAGGCAACACGCCGGAGCGTGACAACCAGCTGTCAGCCGATGAGCTGATTACCGCGATAGAACTGCCACCTGCTGAGTTTGCGCAGCACTCTCACTACCTGAAGATTCGCGACCGTGCCTCGTACGCGTTTGCACTGGTATCGGTCGCTGCCGCGTTGAAGTTCGATGGCGACGTCATCCAGGAAGCCCGGGTGGCTCTGGGAGGCGTAGCGCACAAGCCTTGGCGAGACACAGCTGTGGAGAAAACCTTGCAAGGTCAAAGGGCTTCCCACGCCCTCTTCGCGCGCGCCGCCCAGGCATGGCTGCAGATGGCAAAACCGCTGAGCCACAACGCTTTCAAAGTGGAACTCGCCAAACGTGCGATCGTCCGTGCGCTCAGTGAAGCCGCAGGCGACGCCAGCATTCAGAGGACGACGCCATGACCCAGACGACCAATGTGGTGGGCAAACCCCTGGACCGCGTGGATGGCGTTGCCAAGGTGACTGGCAAGGCGCGGTACGCCGGTGAGTACCCCGAGGCCGGGCTGCTTCACGCCAGTGTGGTATCGAGCACCATCGCCCGCGGCCGGGTGCGCTCGATCGACGCTAGCCAGGCACTGCAGTTACCCGGCGTGGTCGCGGTGCTGCACCACGCCAATCGCCCACGCATTTCCAGCTATGACGACGACTACAGCGATGCCGACTCAGCCGAAGGCTCCCCGTTCCGGCCGCTATTCAACGACCGTGTACTGTATAGCGGGCAACCGTTGGCACTGGTGGTCGCCGAGAGCCTTGAGTTGGCACGCCATGCCGGCGCCCTGGTGCGCATCGACTACAGCGAAGAGCCGCACCAGACCGACCTGTTCGCGGTGCTCGACCACACGCACCCGGCACCCGCTCAAACGCCAGAGCCGCGCGGTGATTTCGCAGGGCATTACGCTCAAGCCGCAGTACGTGTCGATGCCACCTACGACACGCCCATCGAGCATCACAACCCGATGGAGCCCCACGCGTCGACCGTTTTCTACAAAGCTGGAGACTCCCTGGAAATTCATGACAAGACCCAGGGTACGCAGAACTGTCAGGACTACCTGCACAAGGTGTTCGGCCTGCCCAAACAGAACATCAGGGTGCTCGCCGCCTTTGTCGGCGGTGCCTTTGGCTCCGGGCTGCGGCCGCAATACCAGTTGCCGTTGGCAGTCATGGCAGCCCTGCACCTGAAACGTTCGGTGCGCCTTGCCCTCACACGCCAGCAGATGTTCACCTTCGGCTATCGTCCCCGTACGCAGCAGCGGCTGCGCCTGGGTGCGGCGGCGGATGGCAAGCTGCTGGCAATTGCCCACGACGCGCTCGGCCAGACATCGCGCTTCGAAGACTTCACCGAACACCTGGTGGAGTGGAGCGGCATGCTCTACCACTGCGACAACGTTGCGCTCGGTTATCGCCTTGCGCCGCTCGACGTATATACCCCGCTGGACATGCGTGCGCCGGGTGCCGCGTCCGGCGTGCTCGCACTGGAGTGCGCGATGGATGAGTTGGCATGCGCTGCGAACCTCGACCCGCTCCAATTGCGTCGACGCAATTTTGCCAGCCACAATGGCAACGACGGCAAACCCTATTCCAGCAAAGAGCTGTTGGCCTGTTATGACCAGGGCGCCGCGCGCTTCGGCTGGGGCAAACGCCCCCCAAAGCCTCGCAGCATGCGAGAAGGCAACCAATTGATCGGCTGGGGCGTGGCCGGCGGGGTCTGGGAGGCGCTGCAGATGAAGGCCAGCGCCAAGGCCTGCTTCGACAGCTGCGGGCATTTGACCGTCAGTAGCGCCACCACTGACATAGGTACCGGTACCTATACGGTGATGACCCAGATTGCTGCGGACGCTGCGGGGGTCTTGCCCGAGGATGTGACCTTCCTGCTGGGCAACTCCTCACTGCCGACAGCGCCGTTACAGGGCGGCTCGTTCACGGTGTCTTCGGTGGGTTCGGCAGTGCAGCAGGCCTGTCAGATCCTGCGCACCAAGGTGCTGGAACTCGCGCGCCAGAATTTCCCCGAAATAGCGGCGACGCCGGCAGAGAATGTGGCGTTCGCGCAAGGCTACCTGCAAGCGGGGAAACACCGTATTGCCATCGCCAGCATCGCCGCAACGGCCAAGGACGGCGAGCTGCAGGTGCAGATCGACGCCGAGCCCGGTGCCGGACGCCAGCCGTTCTCCACCGCTACCCATTCGGCCGTCTTCGTAGAGGTACACGTTGACGAAGACCTGGGTACGATCAAGGTCATGCGGGTGGTCAGCGCGGTGGCCGCCGGGCGTGTGGTCAACCCGAAAACCGCCCGTAGCCAGATCCTCGGAGGCGTGGTCTGGGGGTTGGGCATGGCGTTGCAGGAAGAGACGCAAACCGATCATGAACTTGGTCGCATCCTCAACCACAACCTGGCCGAGTATCACATCCCGGTGCATGCCGATATCGCTGACATCGAGGTGATGTTCGTGGAAGAGCACGACGACATCGTCAATGACCTGGGTTCCAAGGGCGTAGGCGAGATCGGCGTCGTTGGAGTCGCGGCGGCGGTTGCCAATGCCGTTTACCATGCTACCGGCAAACGCGTGAGAGCGTTTCCGATAACGCTGGACAAAGTGCTCTAGCAGCGGGCGGGGTTTGCGGGATCGGGCGCCGCGCAGGCGGCGCTCGAGTCAAGGGTACTGGAGAATTCCAGGCATACCTGCATCCCCGCCTTCAACATCAGAGTTTGAAGCGAACGTGAATGGTGCTTTTATCTGTGCCCCCATCAATCGAGATCGCCGAGCTGCCATAGCCTGAATAACTTCTGACAAGCCGCATGCCAAGGCCCGTTCCGCTAGGTTTGGGATAATTTTCGGGAAAACCGTCACCCTCGTCAGTGACGGTGATCAACGCGTGGTCACCTGCATCCCGCACGCTGACCTCGATGGTGCCTTTGCCGTATTTCAAGGCATTGGTGATCAGCTCGGAGATGACCAGGCCCAACGGCGCCATTCTTGCTGGCAGCAGGGTGAATGCGTCAGCGTCAAGGACGATCTTCCGGTCGGCCAGTGCCCTCCCCAGGTCACCGAGCAAGGCTCCGAGGTAGTCGCCGGCAAGCACCTCTTGATCGGCCGTCTGATAGAGCCGTTCATGCACGCTGGCAATGGTCACAACCCGACCCGCTGCCGTTTCCAGTTGCAGCTTGACCGCGGCATCCGGCGTCAGGTTCGCCTGCAATAGCAACAGGGTATTGACCAGATGCAGGCTGTTCTTGACGCGGTGATGGATTTCTTCGAGGTGCAGGTCGTTCTTGTTGAGCCTGGAGTTCTGTGCATCGATCAGCGACAGCAACTGAGCCTCATAATGGTGCCGTTCGGTGATGTCCCTGGATACCGCAATGAGTTTTTCGACCTGGCCATCGGCGTTCAACACGGGGGCAACGGAGACATCCCACCATTTAGGCGCCTGCTGACCGGTAGGGCAGAACCCTTCGAAGCGGGTCGACTCGCCTCTGGCGACTTTTTCCAAGGCCTCCTGGACGACCGGGCCCGACTCGGCAGGCCAAAGCTGCAACCATGGCTGCCCTTTGATCTCTGCCAGGTCGGCGATATGCATCAACGCCAACCCGGCGTCGTTCATGAACTCGATGTGACCGCTGCTGGACAACACGTTCACACAGTCCGGGCTGGCGTTGAGCATGCTTTCCGAATAGGGGTCGGCCAGCTGAGGATCATCCCCAGCGGTCAGCCGCTCAACCGCCATGGAGATAACGTTGGAGATCCCTTCCAGGAACACCAGATCGCTTTCGATGAAATCCTCACCATCGCTACTGTCTGCCTCAAGTACCCCAAACGGCATCAATGCGCCCCTGATAGGCACGTTGATGGCACGCTCGATACCATACTTTTTCAGCAATTCTGGCGTTCTGAAGCGCTGTTCCTGGCCCAGGTGGTTCGAAATCACAGGCCGATAGGTTTGAATGGCAAACCCGGCAGGGCTGGCCTCGTCGGCCCCCACTGTCGCGTGGCCAATATCGGACTCATCCCACCCTACCCCATGCGACAGCAGAAACCTGTCGCTATCGGGAATCGGCATCAGGACCTTGGCGAATCGGGTGTGCATGCCTTTGGCCACCAGTGCGCAAGCCTGGTCAAGCACGTCATCCAGGTTGGTGGATTTAAGCGACATGACCGCGTACTCGACCACCAGCTCGTGCTGCCTGTGCAGCCGGGCTTGGGATTTCCTGAGTGCGGCACGAATGGTCTCGTCAGGGGGCAGCTGCTGCATCAATAGTCTTCCAGGGCGCTGAGAAATGCCGTTCTAAGGTTAGCCTTTGCAGAAACGGCCGTAGGCTACATCAGATCTGGTGTAACACCGCTGATCGCTTCGGTGCAACCACCAACATTGATGTACGCATGCCCCTTGCCTGCGCTTTGATCATGCAAGCTGGATATAAACCGAATAACTGCCCAGCAACAGCCAGAACCCAAGAAAGATCCAAGGCGTACGCAGCGAAAAAAGCAGGGACTTGCGATGCCCTGCACGGGAGGTTTCCGCCTCGCAAAACAGCGGAGATTCGTCATAGGCCAGGCCCATCATGGGTTCACTGAGCAGAAGATGGCTTTGCTTGAGCTGCCAGTGATCGATGATCCGATAGGCCGCGCGAATGCCAGGCCATGCATTGAGCGTACTCATCACGCCCAGCAATGCGAGAAAGGCGGGCACCAGCAATGTGAACATCTCACCCCAGCTCTGGTTCAGGTTGCCCATGGACGACACGTAAGCGATGACCAGAAACGACTGGGCGGCCAGGTAGGCATCGGTGCGGTTGGCCAGGATGGTGGTCTCGTACTGAATTTCCCTGCGGTAGAAGTCCAGCCGCTCCTTAGGCGAACCGAACATCCTCGCATTGTGTTCATCGATCTCGTGTTCAGGGGTGGTAGGGGTGATGATTCGAGGCACGTGG
Organism: Pseudomonas sp. BNK-30; assembly: GCF_047456185.1. Classification (NCBI taxonomy): domain Bacteria; kingdom Pseudomonadati; phylum Pseudomonadota; class Gammaproteobacteria; order Pseudomonadales; family Pseudomonadaceae; genus Pseudomonas; species Pseudomonas sp. BNK-30. Next base: position 1,738,859 of record NZ_CP179904.1, on the reverse strand, counting down.
CGACTCCTGGTGTTCGCTGAGCCATACCGGGTGGCGGTAGGCGCTTGAGCGGTAGAACAGCGCGCACAACGAAAATTCAGTCGCCATGCCCAGGCCAACCGTCCGTCGTTCAAACACCGGATCCCGTCCAACAAACCCTTGTCACATCTTTCGAACAGGTATGAGCCTTCCAACTGCAGGAGCTTGCACCATGCGTGACTACCCTACCCCTCCGTTTCCCTCACAACCGCAAAGCGTCCCGGGTTCGCAGCGCAAGATGGAACCCTCCCCGGACTGTGGCGAGCACACCTACACCGGCAACGGCCGACTCAACGGCAAGATAGCGCTGATCACGGGCGCCGACAGCGGGATCGGGCGTGCAGTCGCCATCGCCTACGCCCGCGAAGGCGCAGACATTGCCCTCGCCTACCTTGATGAGCACGACGATGCGCAGGAAACCGCCCGTTGGGTCCAGGCTGCGGGCCGGCAATGCCTGCTGCTGCCCGGGGATCTGGCGCGCAAACAGCACTGCTACGACATCGTCGACAAGACCGTGGAGCAGTTTGGTCGTATCGACATTCTGGTCAATAACGCCGCGTTTCAGATGGCGCACGACAGCCTCGATGAAATCGACGATGACGAATGGGTAATGACATTCGACGTCAACATCACGGCCATATTCCGCATTTGCCAGCGGGCGCTGCCATCGATGCCCAAAGGCAGTTCGATCATCAACACCAGTTCGGTCAATTCCGATGACCCATCGCCCAAACTGCTGGCCTATGCCACCACCAAAGGCGCCATCGCCAACTTCACCGCCGGGCTGGCCCAATTGCTGGGAGACAAAGGGATTCGGGTCAACAGCGTGGCACCAGGCCCGATCTGGACCCCACTGATCCCTGCCACCATGCCCGATGAGGCAGTGAAAAACTTCGGGTCGAGCTATCCGATGGGCCGGCCGGGCCAACCGGTTGAGGTAGCTCCGATCTACGTCTTGCTCGGCTCCGATGAGGCCAGCTACATCTCTGGCTCACGCTATGCCGTTACGGGCGGAAAACCCATTCTTTGACCTGCAAGGCCGTGATTCCACAACCGCGATGAGGTGCACCATGAACGCTATCGATCTGCTGATTCAAGACCACAAACTGGTTAAAAAGCTGCTGGACGAACTGTCTTCAACCACCGAGCGCGCCGTCAAGAAGCGTGCCGAACTCCTGCATCGGATCGAGCAGGAGTTGCAGATCCACACCGCGCTTGAAGAAGAGATCCTTTACCCGGCCATCAAACAAGCCGGGGGCAAGGAAGAAGCGAAGATGTACTACGAGGCAAAAGAGGAACACCGCACGGTCGATGCGCTGGTGTTGCCGGACCTGCTGCACACCGAAACCGGCACGCTCGAATTTGCAGGCCGCGTCAAAGTGATGAAAGAGTTGCTTGAACACCATATCGAAGAGGAGGAAGACGAGTTGTTTCCCACGGCGAAAAAGCTGTTGAGCAAAGATCTGCTGGAAGAAATGGGCCAAGCCATGGAAGCGCAAAAAAAGATGCTCAAGGGTGAGCAGCGTGCCGCTTGAATTCAAAGCAGCCAAGCAAAAGGCATGAAATGCCACTGGCAGATGCTGCAAGGTGCCGCGGGCAGGACTATGACCCCATACGCCTGCCCTAGCCTCAACCTTTGCCTAGCATTCTCGCCAACACGAACGTTGCCAGCACGGCCAGCACCACTGCGCCAGTAATGGACGGTACCGTACCCAGCGGCTCGATCGAGCTTTTCACCGCCAGGTAGAAGCCCAACACCCCCACAGCGCCAATGGCATTGCCGCGCACGATCGCACCCAGCTCCTGGTGACCGCCCTGAACATGAGCGAACACCGCCAGCGGCCAGGCAATCACCGGGATGGGTGCCAGCAGGCCGCTGGCCACCGGCCCAAGCCATTGGGCACTGGCAGTGATCGCCACCAACAACAGGGTTGCCGTGAGCATGCGCATGGGGATCACCCAGCGAGGCAGCGGCACAACCTTCGCGGCACCGGCCTGCGCATTGTTCGAGGTAAGGATGATGATCAGCGTAAGCAGGAGCAACGTCACGCCGACTGACACCGCCACCATGCCCAAGCGGCTCATCACAAAGGCGGTGACCGCGTAAACCGCCACGCCCGTGATGCAGCCGATAAAAGCGGACACATGCCGGGTCACCAGGTAGTAGAACAGGTAGGTTGCCTGTACGGCGGCCAACCCCGCCAATGCGCCAGGCACCGCCTGCAACGCAAAACCAGGCCCCTGTTCGAGGCTGAGAAACAACATGACCAGGGCCGAGGTGACCGGCAGCCCGGAGAGCAGCCCACCGATCTGGGTACCCCAGCGCCTGGCTGCCAGCGAGATGGCCAGCATGAGGGTCGGGGTGATCAGGAACTTGAGGTAGAAGGCAGTCATTGAGGGCGGCATCAGTTTCAAAAGACAGGAGTGGGCTTATCGTGCCTGACAGGCGGCAGATAAGCGCCCAATGCTAATGGAACCGCTGGGGCATTACTCAGATTATTAGCGCCCGTTAATAAAGTAGAACGTCGCCAACCCTGCCCCAGTCATCAGCAAGGAACCTGTGACGTGCAAAGCGATAGAGCCCAGAGCCCATGAAATACGCCCCTCCTGCATAAGCGACACGACCTCTGCGGAGAAAGTGGAGAACGTGGTCAATCCACCGCAAAAACCAGTGATCAGCAGCAGGCGCCATTCGGGGCTGAGCGACGGCGATGCGGAGAAGAATGCGATGGCCAAGCCAATGATGTAGCCACCAAGGAGGTTGGCCAGCAGGGTACCTGGCGGCACGGCGGGGAAAAGTGCATTGAGCTTCATGCCCAGGCCCCAGCGAAGCCAGGCACCGACCATGGCACCAATCCCGATGGCCAATAGCGACTTCAACATACAGCATCGCGCTCCGGGCAAAGAACTGGCAGGCATTCGGTACCGGCATCAGCCGCCAGCTTCAGCCGATCGGCCTTGCAGATGTATTTAGGCTTGTTTCGCGGTGCCAGCTTGGCGGCGGCCTTTTTCTGGTGTGCTTGCAGCAACTGCTTGATCTTCTTGCGACGGTTCATGGTGCCACTCGGTACGGGGTTGATCAGGTAGAACACATCATAAATGATGGAACCAGGCCCTGGGGGCGCGGGTGAATCACTCGTTGCCCTGGCGCTTGGCGTTTTTCTTGACGATGGCCTTCATCCGCGTCGCAGCGCGCTGCACGGTGGCCATCTTCTCCGGGCGTTTCATGCCGCGCCACTTGCGGATTTCCTCACGGGTTCGGCCACAGCTCACGCACAGCTCGCTGTTGAGCTGGCAAAGCGAGACGCAGGGGTTTTCGATGTCTTTGGCCATGGGCTGCTCCGGTCGTGGCCGCGGATGATAGCGCACGACGGCCAGATGCGCCGAGAACAGGGCGCTCCACAGGCCCTCAAGCCGCTGCGGCCCTGTCGGTATCGCTGCTGACCTCGAACTGCCCGACCAGCTTCTGCAGCTTGCTGGCATTGGCCTTCACCGTCTCGGCACTGCTCTGCAGCACCACCGCCGTCTGGCGCATTTCACTGGAAGACTGGTTGACCTGCTCAATGGTCTTGCCATAAGCCAGGCTGCGCTGGTTGAGCTGCTGAATGATCTGGAACATGCTCTCTACCGCCTGGTGCAACTGTACGTTCTCCGACGAGGCATCTTCGGCCAGGCGCAAACTGTCATCGACATTATGTACCCCCTCCTCCATGAAGCTGACGGCTTGCTGGGTTTCATTCTGCAGGCCTTCGACCATGTGCCGGATATCGTCGGCGGCGCGCGCCGTGCGCGAAGCCAGGCTGCGCACTTCGTCGGCCACCACCGCAAACCCTCGGCCATGCTCGCCCGCGCGGGCGGCCTCGATGGCGGCATTGAGGGCCAGCAGGTTGGTCTGGTTGGTGATGTCGCTGATCAGCCCGCTGATGTTGCCGATCTGCGCCATCCTGCTGTCGAGCAACTGCACACTGGAAGCAGAACGCGCTACCACATCCCGAATCGACTGGGTGCCGGCCTGCACCGCCAGGTACTGCTCGCGGGCACGGCTGACCACCTCGTCCATGGCCTGCTTCATCTGCTCTGCGCTGACCGAAGCCTGCTGCAGTTCGCCCAGTTGCTCCTCCATGATGATCATCATCTGGTGCACCGCCTCGGCCACTTCGCTGGAGGTGACGCTCGCTTCGTGGCTGCGCCCGAGCATCATCTGATTGGTGGCGCCCACCGTGCGGCTGGCCTTGACCACTTGGCCCACCACCGAGTCCAGGCGGTCGATGAAGCTGTTGATCCAGCGCGCCATGTCGCCACTTTCATCGTTGGCCATGGTCGTGGTGTCCAGGCGTTGGCGCAGGTTGCCCTCGCCCTCGGCGATGGTGCGCAGTACATCGGTCATGCCATTGAACCTGGCTGCCAGCCGCCGGGGCCCCAGCGCACTGAAAAGCAGTGTGGCAGCCAGCATGCTCACGGCCAGCAGCGCATCGTTGATGCCTTGCGCCAAGCCCGCGTAGTGCTGCACCAGGAAGTTGCAACCAAACAGGCCGGCCATGATCGCGATGTACGGCTTCATCAACCCGTAGCTGAGTGAGCGTCGCCGGTAGACCTCCTCCAGATCGGCTTCGCACATCATGCCCCACCGGTCCGGCGAGCCCGGCAACTGGAATGTGACGCCTTTGCCCACCACTGGTACATGGCGATAGTCCGAATAGCCAGGGTAAGTCACGAACAGGTTGGCGCCCTGGCGGATGGTTTCCCGAACGCCTGGATGAAGCTCGCGGGTGGCAGGGTCGGTAAAGCGCAGCTCAAGCTCGGTATGGCGCTGGACCTGCACGGTGCTCCATGGCGTATGCACCCCACTCTTGAGGTTTTCCCCGTGGGTGAAGGTGCCGTCCTCGAAACGTGAGCGCGACAGGGCGGTACCCGGTTTGATAGCGGGGTCGAAATGCGATTGCGCCATGAACAGGTAATTGTCACCGGACTCGGCATAGATATGCCCGGCCTCGCGCTGGATCAGGTCGCCCAATACATCGTTGGGCACCCGGCCGCAGAGGCAGCCGTAGACCTTCCCTTGCGCTTTGAGCGGCTGATAGAACATCAGTGTCACTTCGTCGTGAAACCGCGACGACGAGGGGCCGATCTGCAAGGTCAGCGGATCACTGTAGGGGCCGTGCAAAAACGGCGCCTTCAACCCCTGGGCCAAGGCGCCCAGTTGCCCGATGCGTTGGCCGTTACTGCGTTGCGCCCAACTCGACAACACAACCGTGCCACTGGTGTCGATGATGAACAGTTCCGAGAAGTCGTTCGCTTGGGCGAGCTTGTCCAGCAATGGCGTGCGGTCGTGAGCCAGGGCCGGGCCAAGGTTTTCAGCAAGTTCCGCCAGGTGTTCCCACTGTTCTCTCGCCCAGCTTTGCAGCAACTGCATGCGGGTCTGGGCTATGGCTTCGAACGTCTGCTCGATGACCGGATAAGTCGATCGGTTGAGCCCGCAGGACCAGCGCATGCTGAGCTTGCCGGTTTTTCCGAACCACGGCAGCCAATGCTTCTCAGCCGATGACAACTGCATGGAACCACTTGAAAGCGACATTATCTTCACCATACGCGACATCACAATGGCAAAGTGATAGCAAGTACTACGCCAACTCGTATGCAAGCTAATGATTAGGCAGGTAGCCATGGCCTCAGTACGCCATCTGCGCACCAATGAGGGGCAAAAAATGCGACCTGCGCCAATAAGGGTCGCCCGCCACAGGACCTGATCTCACTCACCGCCAGTACTGCGTGTCATCGACAATCTGTTCATGCCCTGCAAACAGCGCCGGCAACTGCTCCTTGAGGTAATCGATCCAGGTCCGCACCTTGGCATCCAGATAGTGCCGCGACGGGTACATTGCGTACAACGCACACTCACGCAACCGGTAAGGTGCCAACAACCGCCGCAAGCGCCCTTGCTCGATCGCCTGGCTGGCCGTGTAGAACGGCAGCAGCCCGATGCCCATGCCCAGTTCACTGGCCACCAGCATCGCGTCGGCGACGTTGGTCAGGAAGCTGTCGCGCGGCGCGATCACGCAATGGTCCAGCCCTTGGGGAAACACCCAGTCGCCCTCATACATCGGGTACGCCATGCGCAGGCAGCGGTGCTCATGCAGGTCTTCGGGCCGCTCGGGCACACCATGGGCCTCCAGGTAACTGGGCGCGGCGCAGGGGATGCTGAAGATGGTACCCAGCGGCACAGCGATCAGCTGTGAGTCGGGCAACGCGTCGTCCACGGTGATCACCACATCGTGCCCTTCGGCCAGCGGGTCGGGGTTGCGCTGGGACAGGGTCAGCTCCACCACCACCTCCGGGCATAGCGCGTTGTAGCCGGCCACCAGCGGCATCAGCAACAGGCCAAGGCCGTGCGGGCAATGCAGGCGCAGCCGGCCACGGGGGGTCAGGTGCGCGCCACGCGCTTCGCCCACCGCCTCTTCGGTCAACAGCATGATTTGCCGCGAGCGCTCAAGAAACCGCTCGCCGGCCTCGCTCATGCGCAAGCGCCGGGTGGTGCGGTGCAGCAGGCGAGTCTGCAGCTGATTCTCAAGCTCGGCGACGATCCGCGACACCTGCGCGGCTGAAATGTCCAGGGCATTGGCAGCCGCAGCGAAGCTGCCGCACTCCACTACCCGGGTGAAGGTGCGCATGGCGTGCAGCATGTCCATGGGGCTCGGCTCCTTGTTCGTTCTTATTCGTACGTTCCAGGCAGGAATCTATCACGGCTTAGCCCATTTATTGTGCACAGCCAAACAATACATCATTGGTAAAACATTGAAGAAGGAGCCTGCCATGAACATCAAACGCTCGATCGCGCTGCTTGCGCTCTCTGCCACCTTCGCCTCGTTCGGCGCCTTGGCCGCCCCAGGCGCCGCCCAGCCGGCCGCCAACGACAGCGCCAACTACGAATACGGCATGCCGCTGGATGTAGCCAAAGTGGTGTCGATCTCCCCGGCCAGCAACATTGCCGATTGCCAGGTGGGCACCGCACACATGGTCTATGTCGACCATCAGGGCCAGACCCACGAGGTCAACTACCAGGAGATGGGTAACTGCTCGCAGCAGTGATTCAGGCCAGCACCTGGGTGATCCAGCCAACCTGCCTGGCAAAGTCCTGCAGCTTGTGTGGCGCGATCGCATCCCGGGCACGTTCGAAGTTGGCCAAGGTCTGCTGCTTCTGACGCAGCATGCGCTGCCACTTGGTGACAAACGCCGGACTTTTCTCCCGCATCAGCAGCGGGCCGAAATACAGCTCTTCGGCGCTATAGACGACTGCCCCGCCCGGCTCGGCAACGATGATCTCGTAGTCGAAGCGGTTCTCGCGCAACACCTCTTCGCAAACGATCCGGTAGCCGTTGGCCATCAGCCAGGCCCGTAGCTCACCCTCACCGCCATTGGGTTGCAGGATCAACCGCTCGCTGCCGCTCAGGCGTGCCTTGCCCCGCTCCAGGATTTCGCACATGGTGTCGCCGCCCATGCCGCAGATACTCACCGCCGAAATGCGGTCTTGCGCCTGGATCGCCTCCAGGCCATCGGCCAGGCGAATGGTGATGTGTTCCTGCAGGCCGTTGCGGCGCACGTTGCGCTGGGCCGAAGCATAAGGCGTTTGCGCCACTTCCCCGGCCACCCCCGCTTCGATCACCCCACGCAACGCCAAGGCCACCGGCAGGTAGCCGTGGTCCGAGCCGATATCGGCCAGGCGCGCGCCTTGCGGCACATGCGCCGCCACACGCTCCAGGCGCATCGACAATGTCTGTTCGTTCAACTCAAGCCCCTTGCTCAACAATCGGCGCGATTCTGACCGCCGTGGCGCGGTATTACAATGCGCGCGGGCCAAGCGGTGCCCTGTGGCTCGACCCCTGCGCCGTGCTCGCGTAGGCTTGCGGCTTTCCTTCCGTCGCAAGGCAAAACCACTTTATGGCCAACATCATCTTCACCCCGGATTCCGATGCCGAGTCCATTTCTTCCGACGTCGCCGAGTTCAACGGCGTGCTGGTCACCACCCAGATTCCAGCCGATCTGGACGGCGATATCGTGCAGCAGAGCGAAAGCACCCTGCAGGCACTGAAAGAGGCCTTGGAAAAGGCCGGCAGCGGCATGGATCGGGTCATGCACCTGACCATCTACCTCACTGACATGACCGACCGCGCTGCCTTCAACGAGGTGTACCAGCGTTTCTTCAGCAAGCCGTGGCCGGTGCGCGCTGCCGTGGGCGTGGCGGCGCTGGCGTACCCGCAAATGCGTGTCGAAGTGACCGCGATGGCGGCCAAGGGCTGATAGAGCGGTTGTCTCAACGCCAGGGGCTGCAAGGCGGCCCCAACCCAAGCAGGGCGCACTACCGGCAAAACACCTCTGGGCAGCCAAAGCATGCCACCCGCCCATTTCCCCGCTACAATGCCGCCCTACCGTGACAGCCCGAACCTATAACGACATGTCCCTTCCAAAGAATCACCTGGAACTGCTCAGCCCTGCCCGTGACGTGGCCATCGCCCGTGAAGCGATCCTGCACGGAGCTGACGCCATCTACATCGGTGGCCCGAGCTTTGGCGCGCGCCACAACGCCTGCAACGAAGTGGGCGAAATCGCCGAGCTGGTAGAGTTCGCCCGGCGCTATCACGCCCGCGTGTTCACCACCATCAACACCATCCTGCACGACAACGAGCTGGAACCAGCGCGCAAGCTTATCCATCAGCTGTACGACGCCGGCGTCGATGCGCTGATCGTGCAGGACCTGGGGGTGATGGAACTGGACATCCCGCCGATCGAGCTGCATGCCAGCACCCAGACCGACATCCGTACCCTGGAGCGGGCCAAATTCCTTGACCAGGCCGGCTTCTCCCAGCTGGTACTGGCCCGTGAACTGAACCTGCAGCAGATCCGCGCCATCGCCGCCGAAACCGACGCGGCCATCGAGTTCTTCATCCACGGCGCGCTGTGCGTGGCCTTCTCCGGCCAGTGCAACATTTCCCACGCCCAGACCGGCCGCAGCGCCAACCGTGGTGACTGCTCGCAGGCCTGCCGCCTGCCGTACACCCTCAAGGATGACCAGGGCCGTGTGGTGGCGTTCGAGAAGCACCTGCTGTCGATGAAGGACAACAACCAGACCGCCAACCTGCGCGACCTGGTCGATGCCGGCGTGCGCTCGTTCAAGATCGAGGGCCGCTACAAGGACATGGGCTATGTGAAGAACATCACCGCCCACTACCGCAAAGAACTCGACGCCATTCTCGAAGACCGCCCGGGCCTGGCCCGCGCCTCCAGCGGCCGCACCGAGCACTTCTTCGTACCCGACCCGGACAAGACCTTCCACCGCGGCAGCACCGACTACTTCGTCACCGACCGCAAGGTGGACATCGGCGCTTTCGACTCACCAACCTTCACCGGCCTGCCGGTAGGTGTGGTGGAAAAAGTCGGCAAGCGTGACCTGCAGGTGGTCACCGAAGTGCCGCTGACCAACGGCGACGGCCTCAACGTGCTGGTCAAGCGTGACGTGGTGGGCTTCCGGGCCAACATCGCCGAGCCGCGCGGCGAGTTCGAAGAAGACGGCCACAAGCGCTACCGCTACCGGGTCGAACCCAACGAGATGCCCGAGGGCCTGCACAAGCTGCGGCCCAACCACCCGCTGTCGCGCAACCTGGACCACAACTGGCAGCAGGCCCTGCAGCGCACCTCGGCCGAGCGCCGGGTAGGTGTGGAGTGGCACGCCGTGCTCACCGAACAGCGCCTGATGCTCAGCGTCTGCAGTGAAGAAGGCGTAAGCGTGCAGGTCGCCCTGGATGGCCCGTTCGGCGCAGCCAACAAGCCGCAGCAGGCCCTGGACCAGTTGCACGACCTGCTCGGCCAGCTGGGTACCACGATGTATCACGCCAATGCCATCGTGCTGGACGCACCGCAGGCGTACTTCATCCCCAACTCGCAGCTCAAGGCCCTGCGCCGCGAAGCCATCGAGGCGCTGACCGAGGCGCGCATCAAGGCCCACCCGCGTGGCGGGCGCAAGGCCGAGACCACGCCGCCGCCGGTGTACCCGGAGTCGCACCTGTCGTTCCTGGCCAACGTCTACAACCAGAAGGCCCGCGACTTCTACCACCGCCACGGCGTGCAATTGATCGATGCTGCGTACGAAGCGCACGAGGAGCACGGCGAAGTGCCGGTGATGATCACCAAGCACTGCCTGCGTTTCTCGTTCAACCTGTGCCCCAAACAGGCCAAGGGTGTGACCGGCGTGCGCACCAAGGTGGCGCCGATGCAGTTGATCCAGGGCGATGAAGTGCTGACCCTGAAGTTCGACTGCAAGCCGTGCGAAATGCACGTGGTCGGCAAGATGAAGAGCCACATCATCGACCTGCCGACACCCGGCAGTGCGGTGGCTCAGGTGGTCGGGCACATCAGCCCGGAAGACCTGCTCAAGACCATCCCGCGGGCACCGCACTGAGCGTGATACGCCCCTGTGGCCTGTAGGAGCGGCCTTGCCGGGGCGCCGGACCGGTCGGAAAGGGCTGCGAAGCGGCCCCAGCTGACCAGCAGCGATGCAAAAACCTGGGGCCGCTTCGCGGCCCTTTCGCGACACAAGGCCGCTCCTACAACAACCGCGAGACCTGCGCAGCGGCCGCCTTTACACCATCACAGAATCCCCAACCCCCGCGCCGTCCGGTCCACGGCAATGCGCGTCTTGTCCACCAGCTCATCGAGCTCGCCATGCGTGGCCACCAGCGCCGGCGCCATGATCATCCGCCCCAGCGTCGAACGGATGATCACACCTTCCTCGAACCCGTAGGTGCGGCACTGCCAGGCCAGGTCGTTCTCGTTGGCGTAACGCTTGCGGCTGCCCTTGTCCTCGGCGAACTGCAACGCCGCCACCAGCCCCGCGCCCTGCACCTGGCCAATCAACGGATGGTTGGCAAACGCCTCACGCAGGATGCGCTGCAGGTACGGGCCGGTATCGTCCTTGACCTGGCGCACGATGCCTTCGTCGCGCAGCGCCTTGAGGTTGGCGATGGCCACTGCGGCCGCCACCGGGTGCCCGGAATATGTCAGGCCGTGGGCGAATACCCCGCCACGCTCCACCAGCGCTTCGGCGATGCGCTTGCTCAGCACCAGGCCGCCCATGGGCACGTAACCCGACGTCAGGCCTTTGGCGATGGACAGGGTGTCCGGCTCGAAGCCAAAGTACTCGTGGGCGAACCATTCACCGGTACGGCCAAAGCCACCGATCACCTCGTCGGCGCACAGCAGCACATCATACTGGCGGCAGATGCGCTGGATTTCCGGCCAGTAGCTTTCCGGCGGGAAAATCATGCCGCCTGCGCCCTGGAACGGCTCGGCCACAAAGCCTGCGACATTCTCTGCGCCCAGCTCGAGGATCTTCTCTTCCAGCTGCAAGGCGCAGCGGCGGCCGAACTCGGCCGGCGTCAGCTCGCCACCCTCGGCGTACCAGTACGGCTCGTCGATGTGTGCCACGTCCGGAATCAGCCCGCCCATCTCGTGCATGAACTTCATGCCGCCCAGCGCTGTGGCGGCCAGGGTCGAGCCGTGGTAGCCGTTCCAGCGGCCGATCATGATCTTCTTGTTCGGCTGGCCGACCACCTGCCAGTAACGGCGCACGGTGCGGATCAACACCTCGTTGGCCTCGGAGCCGGAGTTGGTGTAGATCGCGTGGCTGTAGTGCCCGGGCAGCAAGCTGAAGAGCAGTTCGGACAGCTCGATCACCGCCGGGTGGGTGGTGTGGAAGAACATGTTGTAGTACGCCAGCTGGTCCATCTGCGCGGCGGCGGCGGCGGTCAGGTCCTTGCGCCCGTAACCCAGCTGGGTGCACCACAGCCCGGACATGCCGTCCAGGTAGCGCCTGCCGTCGTTGTCCCACAGGTACAGGCGTTCGCCGCGGGTGATGACCCGTGGGCCTTCGGCGTTGAGCGCCTTCTGGTCAAGGAAAGCGTGGATGTGGTGGGCCGCGTCGCTGGCCTGGTAGTCGCGGGTGTCGCGTTGCGGCTGGAAGGGTGCGTTCATTGTTGTTCTCCGTGAGTGAGGGTCAGCGCAGCTGGAACCAGGTGGTCTTGAGCTGGGTGTACTTGTCGAAGGCGTGCAGCGACAGGTCGCGGCCAAAGCCCGACTGGCGGCCGCCGCCAAAGGGCACCGCCACATCGAGGGCATCGACCGTGTTGACCGAGACGGTGCCCGCCTTCAACTGCCGGGCCACGCGGTGGGCGCGGTTGAGGTCGTCGCTCCACAGCGAAGCGGCCAGGCCATAAACGCTGTCGTTGGCCAGGCGTACGGCCTGCGCTTCGTCGTCAAAGGCAGTGATCGCCAGCACCGGGCCGAACACTTCTTCGCGGGCCAGGGCCGAATCCGGGCGCACGTCGGCGAACACCGTTGGCGCGATGAAGTTGTTCGAGCCGTTGAAGGTCAGCCGCTGGCCGCCGCACAACAGGCGTGCGCCGTCGCCCTGGGCCTGCTCGATGGCAGCCATGACACGTGCGCTCTGGGCGTCGTCGACGATGGCACCGGCGCGGCTGGCCGGGTCCAGGGGGTCGCCGGGCAGCCACTGGCGGGCCTTGGCCAGCAGGCGCTCGACGAACTCGTCGTGGACCGAGCGCTGCACATACAAGCGCGAATTGGCAGAGCACACTTCGCCCTGGTTGAAGAAGATGCCGAAGGCCGCTTTCTCCGCTGCCAGGTCCAGGTCCTGACAGTCGTCGAACACCAGGTTCGGGCTCTTGCCGCCACACTCCAGCCACACCTGTTTGAGGTTGGATTGCGCCGAGTACTGCATGAAGTACTTGCCCACCTGGGTGGAGCCGGTGAACACCAGGCAATCCACATCCGGGTGCAGGCCAAGGGCACGGCCAGCGCTTTCACCCAGGCCCGGCACCACGTTCAGCACACCTTCGGGCACGCCTGCCTCAAGCGCCAGTTGGGCCAGGCGCAGGGCCGAGAACGGCGACTGCTCGGCGGGTTTGAGCACCACGCTGTTGCCGGCGGCCAGCGCCGGGGCGACCTTCCAGGCAGCCATGTCCAGCGGGAAATTCCACGGCACCACGGCGCCGACCACGCCCAGCGCTTCGCGCGTGACCGTGGCCAGGGCATTGCCTGCGGTTGGCGCGACCTGATCGTAGACCTTATCCAGCGCCTCGCCGTACCAGGCGAATACGTTGGCCGCGCCGGGCACATCGATGGTGTAGGCGTCCATCACCGGCTTGCCCATGTTCAGCGAGTCGAGCAACGCCAGCTCCTCGCGGTGGGCCATCATCAGTTCGGCCAAGCGCAGCAACACGCCCTTGCGTGCCGCAGGTGCCATGCGCGCCCAGGGGCCTTGCTCGAAGGCGCGACGCGCCGAACGCACAGCCTGGTCGATTTCGGTATCGCCGCAAGCGGCGACCTGGGCCAGCAACTGCCGGTTGGCCGGGTTGATGGCATCAAAGGTCACCCCTGACTGCGCCGCCAGCGGGCGGCCGTCGATCAGCGCCGTGGTGATGAAGCTTTGCCTTGCAGCGCGCTGCTGCCAATCGCTTTTCGTATGCACGCAGGTCTCCCTTGCGGCCGCGCGGGCGGCCGGTTGCAGTTGTTGTAGGTGTGGGTGGCCGTGGCGCCGTCAGCGCCTTCGCAGGTAACTTTCCAGCGGGTCCTTGCTCAAGCCTTCCTGGGCCTGGGCCAGCGAATCGATGAACAGCGAGAACAGCTCGGACTGCTTGGCGATGTCGAGCTTGGTGTAGAGGTTCTTGCGGTGGGTCTTGACCGTGTCTTCACTGATGCCCAGGCGCTCGGCCAGCGAGCGCGTGGAGTGGCCGCGCAGCAGGTACTGGGCGATGCGGCATTCGCGCTCGGTGAGCAGCGAGGAGCCGAAGTTGTTCAGCGCGGCGTTGATCTGCCGGCCCAGAGCACTTTCGAAGCGCCCGCCCACGGCGTCGACATCCAGGTGGCTCCACTGGCGCCGCACCACGGCCACCACCCAGGGTGCGACACATTTGAGGTCACTGACCTGCTGACGGTCCAGGCGGCGGGTACTGGCCAGGGCCACGGCGATGGTCAGGTGTTCATCCAGAGGGACGATGAAGTTCAGTTCGTCCTCCAGGTGTGCGTGCTGGTAGAACGACAGGTAGTACTCGCTGCGCTTGAAATGGTCGGGGGCAACGTCGCTGAGGCGAAAGCAGCCGGCAGCCACACTGTCCATGCAGGCACGGTAGAACGGGCACAGCAGGTAATAGCCTTCCAGGTAGCGCTGCACGTTGCCTTCGGGCAGCCATGGGCCCTCTTCGTCCTTGACGAACAACGCCGAAGGCAGGCCCTTGCGTGGGTAAAGAAACACCGTGATGGCCTGGCACGGCGCAAGCAACTTGAGCGCGGCGAACAGCGCCTCGACGAAGCCCGGCGTGCCTTGGGCGTCGATGACACGGGCCATCTGCGCGTACCAGTCGGGCGATTTCAGCCGGTCTTTGCTCATTGTCGTCGTCCCATGCCGGGGTGGTCATGGTTGGGATTCTTGCATGGGATGCCGGGGGCGGCCATCACCCTTCGGGGTGAGGTTGTGGCATGCTCTGCAGCTCTTTCACTTCAGGGCCTGAACATGCTGATCGACGAAGAACTGACCCTGAAAAAACTCGAGACTTTCCTCGCCTTCATGCGCAGCGGCAACCTCGGCCGCGCTGCCGCCGAGTTGTCCACCAGCGCGGTCAGCGTGCACCGGGCCATTCATTCGCTGGAAAGCGCCCTGCGCTGCCCGCTGTTCAAGCACGAAGGCCGTCAGCTGATTCCGCTGGAAAGCGCCTATGTGCTGGAAAAGAAAGCCCGCCAGTTGATCCAGGACGCTGAGCAGATGGTGCGCCAGACCCGCGAGGCCGCCGGTTTCTACGCCGAACGCTTCCGCCTCGGGGCCCTGTATTCACTGACCGTGAAGACCGTGCCCAAACTGGTGATGGGCCTGAAGCTGCGGCGCAGCGAGCTGAACATCGACCTGACCCTGGGCTCGAATGTCGACCTGCTGCAGCGGCTAAAGAACCATGAACTGGAAGCGGTGCTGGTGTCGCTGGATGAAAGCGTGGCCGACCCTGCCTGCGAGCAGTTGCCGCTGTTCTCCGACGATATCTACCTCGCCGTGCCCACTGATTCGCCGTTTGCCGAGCAGCAGGAGGTGGACCTGGCGGACCTGGCCGAGTCCACCTTCATCACCCTGACCCAAGGCTTTGCCACCCACCGCGATGGCGCACGGGTGTTCCAGCAGGCCGGGTTCGAGCCGAAGGTGGCGATGCAGGTGAACGATATCTTCACCCTGCTCAGCATGGTCAGTTCGGGGGTGGGCTTTGCACTGTTGCCGGGGCGCATTGCTGCGGTGTACGAAAACCGGGTGAAGCTGATTGCGCTGCAGCCGCGTTACCGGCTGCAGCAACATATCGGCGTGGTGTTCCTCAAGGCCCGGGAGCGCGAGCCCAACCTGCTGGCGCTGCTGGCGGAATGCCGAATGTACAGCCGGGAAAACTGAGCGGCGCACACCGCGGCGGTTCGCCAGAACCACCGCGACAAAGCCGGCCTACGCCACCAGGCCACGCATGCAGAAGTACAGCAGCGAAGGCCCCAGCAGGCAGCCCAAGGCGGTGTAGAAGGCTGCGGTCAGGCAGCCATAGGGCACCAGCTTGGGGTCGGTCGCCGCCAGCCCACCGGCCACACCGCTGGAGGTGCCCATCAAGCCACCGAAGATCACCGCAGTGCGCGGGTTGTTCAAACCGATCATCGGTGCCACGAACGGCGTCACCACCATGACCAGGATCGCTTTGACCAGCCCGGCGGCAATCGACAGCGCCATCACCTCGGAGCTTGCGCCAATCGCAGCGCCCGTCACCGGCCCGACGATATAGGTCACTGCCCCGGCGCCGATGGTGGTCAGGCTGACCGCATCGGTGTAACCAAAGGCCATGGCCACCCCTACCCCTGCGACGAACGAGGTGCCGATGCCGAAGAACAGCGATATCACCCCGGACACCCCGGCGCGCTTGAGTTCTTCGATGTTGACGCCAAAGGCCGTGGCGACGATGGCAAAGTCCCGCAACATGGCCCCGCCCAGCAGGCCGATGCCCGACAGCAGCGGAATGTCCACCAGCCCTTTTTGCCCGCCCGTCATCACCCCGCCGACGTAAGACAACGCCAGGCCCAGGAAAATAGCGATGGCAGAGCCGTGCAAACGCCCGCGGGTCAGCTTGTCGGAGAACCAGTAGGACAGCCACATGGTCACGCCGATCACCGCGAAACCACTGACCAGGCCATAACCGTTGATCACTTTCATCATGGATTCGTACATGGCGGTCACCGTTGCGAAGCAGTCAGGGGTTTGTCGGTGCCCGCCTCAGGCTTCTTTTGCCCGATGCGGTCCAGCAGCGGCACCATGGCAAAGCTTGCGACCACCGCCACGACGCCTGCCGTTATCGCCATCGGCCCACCGGACAACGCGCCCAGCACATTCTGCTGGGCGGCCATGGCCACCACGATGGGGATGTAAATGGCGCTCCAGAATTCCACGCCCTGTTCGGACTTGGCCTTGATCAGGCCACGCTTGTTGAGGTAACTGCCGATGAAAATCAGCAGCAGCATGGCGATGCCGACACCGCCGACGTTGGCTGGTACGCCCAGGAGCTTGCCCAGGAGTTCACCGATAAACAGGCCTACAAGGGTACACAGGGCCAGAAAGGCCACACCGTAGATGATCATTGTTGTTGTCCTCGCGTTGGGTCGAAGTTGCTTGTTGTTGTCCTTCGAAAAACACGGCATTTATGGGCGCTGGCTGACCTCCTGACGCAGCAGGGCGTCCACTGTATCGAGTCGGGTTTGCTCCAGGGCAAGCACGCGCCCCTGTTCGAACACCGGGCGGGCCAGGCCGGTCAGCACGCTGCCCGGCGGTAGCTCCAGGTGCAGGCGCACGCCGCGCTCATAGGCGTTGCGCAACGTAGCACGCCAGTCGACGAGCCGGGCCATGTTGCCGGCAAGGTCGTCACGCAGGCGTTGCGGGTCCAACAGCGGCCGCGCGCTGCTGCCACTGAGGTAGGTGATGCGCGGGCGGTTGATCTTAACGCTGGCAAACGCGTGTGCCAGCTCGGCCGCCGGGCCGTCGAGCAAGCGGCAATGGGAGGGCACGCTGACCGCCAGGCGCCTGGCCACGCCCTGGCCACGGCTGCGCGCCCTGGCGGCAACCTCGGCCATGGCCGTGTCGCTGCCGGCGATGACGATCTGGTTGTCGCTGTTGAGGTTGGCCAGGTACACCTCGCCGCCCACCTGCGCCAACAAGCGCTCGACACTGGCCAGATCCAGGCCACTCAGAGCGGTCATGCCGTAGCCTTGTGGGTAGGCACGTTGCATGAGCTCACCACGCAGGGCCACAAGGCGTACGGCATCGGTAAAGGCCAGGGCGCCCGCGGTGACGGCGGCAGGGTAGGCGCCTATCGACAGCCCTGCCACATAGTCGGGGGCCGGGCTGCGTTGCAATAACGTGCGCGCCCAGGCCACCCCGGCCAACAGCAGGCACAACTGCACGGCCCGGGTCGATTGCAATGCCTGCTGGCTGTCCAGGGCCAGCACCTGTTCATTGAGCGTATCGCTGGCCTCTTCCAGCAACGCTGCCGAGCCTTCGGGCAGGCGATGCAGCATCCCCGCCTGCTGCGCGCCCTGGCCAGGGAAGGCGAACAGGCTGCTCACGCTGCGCACTCCAGCAGGTTCCATGGGTCGGCCACCAGCCGTGCGCCAAGCGCCGACTTGAGCAGCACGCGCTGCGCCACCCCGGCCCATTCGCGAAGGGCGATGCCACCTGCAGGGGTTTGCAGTTGCACGTCGATACGGCAAGGGCCGCAGTCGAGGCTATCGAGCAACTCACGCGCCTTTGCCCGGCTCATGGGCCGCGGTGTGCGTAGCAGCAGGTCGAGGTCGCTGGCCGCGTGCAGCACCTCAACCCCTGTAGCCAGCTGGTAACCCACCCCACCCGTCGGCCCCCAGGCCAGCCCGCAGGCGTCGAGCACAGGGGCCACGCTGGCCAGCGCCTGTAGCGCGGCCCAGGGGCTCGCGCCCTGCCCGCGCAAGGCTTCGGGGCGCAGTTGCCGGCGAATGTCCGCCACGCGCATCTGAACACCCAGGCGCTGCGCGCGCCCCTCCCCGCGCAGCCCCACCGCCACCCAACCTGCCGCGCAGCAGGCACGGCGCACCACCACCGGCTGCCCGGCCGCCAGTACCTGCGTGGCCCAGGCAGGGGCATCGACAGGCAGCGCGGCCGGGGTCATCCCCCAGAGCAGGTCATGTGGCTGCGGCGCGCTCATCTCAGGCCTCCTGCCACTGGCTGCGCAAGCGTGCACGCACTTCGCGGGACGCACTGCGGTGCTCGCCGGCCAACCGTGACGTCAGGTCGGTCGTGTTGCCGATATCGCGCAGCGCTTCGGCCAGGCACGCACGCACCTGGGCCAGATCGCTTGCGCTCGGGGTATCCGCGTTGTCCACACTCAGGCGCCGCCACAAAAGGCCCAGCGAGGCATAGCTGGCCAGGTCGTAGGCCATCGGCGGCACCTCGGCGGCCAAGGTTTCCAATTCTTCGACGCTGCGCAAGGTGATCCGCGCCGCCGCCGCCTTGCCCATCGCGTGCACCATCACCCCGCTGTCATCCAGTGCAATCAGCCGCTGGGCCTGGTAGCCGTGGGCCAGAAACGCACCGGACATGGCCTTGCCCACCAGCAGGCCAATAACCGGGTGCCCGGCCAGGCGTGCCTGGGCATAGGCCAGCACCGCAGCGGCCAGCGCCTGGTGGATGCCCAAGGCTTCCTCGCGGCGGCCATAGGCCTGGCTGGGCACATCAATGACCGCGACGATGGCGCGCTTCTCGCCATCGCGGTCCAGCTCAATCGCCTCGCTCACCGCCTTGGCCAAGGCCCAGCCTTCGAGCAGGCCGACTTCACCGTTGCGCGCCCGGGGGAACGGGTTGTGCGCATCCGGCACCACGGCAATGAAGCGCGCCGTGCGGTTGTCCAGCTCGCCGTCGATGACCCGCAGCGAGGCGGGATATCCTGGCAGTGCTTCGCTGCCGGCCAGGCCTGGCAGCCAGTTCAGGGCACGGTTCATGGGGCATCTCCTTGGTAAAGGGCGCGTACGGCGGCGGCGTCCAGTTGCGGGCAGTCATTGCCCAGGCTGGCAAGCCGCTCGAGGTACCAGGCGTGGCGGCCTGCGCGGTTGGCACTGGGTACGTCGAGCAACTGCAGCAGCTGCTGGCGAATGCTGTCGACGTCATCGGCCACATAACCATCCACCAGGCCGCTGGCATATCGTTGCTCGCCACCGGTCAGGCTCCAGATGAAGGGGCGGTCCTTGGCGTCGTACTCGGCGATGCCAGCTTCCTGCTCGATCACCTGCGGGCCGTTGAGGCCCAGGCGCGCCTCACGGGTCACCAGCAGGTGGCTGCACAGCCCCGCTGCGATGGACATGCCGCCAAAGCAGCCCACCGAGCCTGCGACCAGCCCGACCACCGGCTGATGGCGGCGCAGCTCGACGATGGCCGCCTGGATCTCGGCAATCGCCGCAAGGCCCAGGTTGGCCTCCTGCAGGCGCACCCCGCCGGTCTCCAGCAGCAGCACGGCGCAGGTCGGGGTGCCGTTGCGGTTGTCTTCTATGGCCAGCTCCAGCGCACCGGCAATCTTGGCCCCGCCCACTTCGCCCATGCTGCCGCCCTGGAACGCGCCTTCGATGGCGGCGATGACCGTGTTGCGGCCACCGAGCAAGCCCTTGGCGATGACCACGCCGTCGTCGGCCTGGGGCACGATGCCCTGGCGCGGCAACCACGGCGACATCAGCCGCTCGAACGGGCCTAGCAGTTCGCGAAAACTGCCTGGGTCGAGCAAGGTGCGGGCACGCTGGCGCGCTCCCAGTTCGACGAAGCTGCGGCTCTGCAGCAAGCGTTCGGTGTCAGTCATGGGCGATCTCCTCGAAACCTTGCTCAAGGCGCAGGCGTACCACGCCAGGCGTGGCGCCGAAATCATGGATGTCGATGTTCACCGCCGGCCACGTGCGCCCTTGGAACAGGCGCTGGAAGAGTTGCTCCCAGCGGGCGCCGCTGCCGTTGACCGAGGTCACCACCTGGATGTTCAGGCTGCCGGCCGTGCCGGGCTCCATCAGGACTTCCAGGTCGCCCGAGCTGACGCAACCCACCAGGGTGCGGCCACGGCCAGGCTCGGCGGCAGGGAATTGAAAGGTCAGGGTTTCCATGTCACAGGCTCCCGGCTTTGTCGAGGAACAGGCAGGCGGCCAGCAGGTCGGCGGCACCGCCCGGTGAGGCGTTCAGTTGCAACAGTTGGGTGTCCAGCAGGCGCAAGTGGCGGCGGCCGTCGAGGGTGGCACTGCCACCGGCTGCGAGCACATGGCGGGCGCCCTGTTGGAGCGTTTGCAGGCCCTCGGGGCCGGCGCGCCAGAGCACGCAGGTGTCACTCAGCGCGGCCATGATCGCCAGCAAGGCATCGAGGCGTGCGTGGTTTTCGCTGACACCGTTGGCGCGGCTGCGGCGCAGTTGCGGCAGGCCGTGTTCGATCACGGCAGGAAAGCCCTGTTGCGCCTGTTCGCGGGCACCGCCGGCGCCGTAACGGTGGCGCACCTGGGTGCCGTGGCTGTCGTGGGCGGTGGCGGCCGGGTCATCGATCAGGGCGATGCGCCCGGCACGGGCTGCGACGGTACTCGCGTCAGCCTGGGCATCCAGGGCCCGGGCGGCCACCAGCAAGCCAAGGGCCCATATCGCGCCGCGGTGGGTATTGACCCCGGCGGTGGTGGCCAGCATCGCAGCCTCCCCTTCACGGCCGATACGGCCCAGCTCGATGCGCAGCGCCAGGCCAACCTCGCCATGGGCCTGGGCGGCGTCGGCCATTTGCCGCAAGCAAGGCCAAAGGGCAAGCGCCGAGGCATGCATAAGGGCCAGCGTCATGTCGCTGTGCGCGCCGCTGCTACGCCGGTCCACCAGGCCGGGCTTGGGTGACAGGTCGGCCTCGTCCAGCAGGGCTTCCACGGCCAGGTCGGCCAGCCGGTCGGCAAGGGGAATGGCGTTTTCAGGTGCCGGCCTGATCGCCGGCAAGCCTGCCCCCACAGGGATCGTGCAGTTTTCAAGCGGGCGGCCGGCCCGGTGAAGGGGATCATAGGGTTGCAGATCGAATAGTTGCATCACCAGCTCCTGAACCGTGCGGGCGGGTTGTACAGGCCACCGGACCACTCCACCAGGTCGGCGATGCTGCGCGCAGCGAGCAGTTCACGGCTGGCATCGGTACGGCGGATGCCCAGGTCTTCGGGCAAGGCCACCAGGCCTTGCTGGCGCAGGCGCAAGGTGTCCTTGGGGTCATGGCGCAAGCCGATGGCGGTGACCCCGGCCACGGCGGCGATCATCTGCTGGCGCTCTTGCAGGCTGCGGGCCTTGTAAAGGTACGCGATACCCTCTTCGGTCAGCAGGTGGGTGACGTCATCGCCGTAGATCATCACCGGTGCCAGCGGCATGCCGGCCTTCTTCGCCACGTCCACGGCGTCCAGGGTTTCGACGAAGGTCGGTTTGCCGCCTTCCTGGTAGGTTTCGACCATCTGCACCACCAGCTTGCGGCCGCGTTCGAGCAAGGTGTCGGGCACCGTCATGTCGAGCCAGGCCGGGGTGGCGTGGCGCCTGCCGCGGGGGTCGTGGCCCATGTTGGGTGCGCCGCCGAAGCCGGCCAGGCGGCCGCGGGTGACGGTCGAGGAATGGCCATCACCATCGACCTGCAAGGTGGCGCCGATGAACAGGTCGACCGCGTACTGCCCGGCCAGCTGGCACATCATGCGGTTGGAGCGCAGCGAGCCGTCGCGGCCGGTGAAAAACACGTCCGGGCGTTGCGCGATGTAGTCTTCCATGCCCAGTTCGGTGCCGAAGCAATGCACGCTTTCGACCCAGCCGGTCTCGATGGCCGGGATCAGCGTGGGGTGCGGGTTGAGCGTCCAGTTGCGGCAGATCTTGCCCTTCAGGCCCAGCGACTCGCCGTAGGTCGGCAAGATCAGCTCGATGGCGGCCGTGTTGAAACCAATGCCGTGGTTGAGCGACTGCACGTTGTGTTTTTCGTAGATGCCGCGGATGGCCATCATCGCCATCAGCACGTGCACCGGTTTGATGTGCCGTGGGTCGCGGGTGAACAGTGGCTCGATGTAGAACGGCTGGTCAGCGACCACCACGAAGTCCACCCAGGAAGCCGGAATGTCCACGCGCGGCAGGTCGTCGACGCGGTCGACCAGCTGGTTGACCTGGGCGATCACCAGGCCATCGCTGAAGGCGGCCGGCTCCACCAGTGCCGGGGTGTCCTCGGTACTGGGGCCGGTGTACAGATTACCGTCACGGTCAGCCATGAACCCGGCGACCAGAGTGACATTGGGGATCAGGTCGACCAGCAGGCGCGAATACAACTCGATGTAGGTATGAATGGCGCCGACCTCGAGCAGGCCGTCTTCCAGCAACTGGCCGATGCGCAGGCTCTGCGGGCCGGCGAAAGAAAAGTCGAGCTTGCGGGCGATACCCCGTTCGAACAGGTCCAGATGCTCGGCACGGCTGACGCTGGGCATGATCATGTGCAGGTCGTGCAGGCGCTCGGGGTCGGCCTTGGCCAGCGAACGGGAGAGGAAGTCAGCCTGCTTCTGGTTGTTGCCTTCGAGCACCACCCGGTCCCCTGGGGCGATCAACAGCTCCAGTGCCTCGACGATGCGCTCGGTTGGCAGCACCACACCGTCGGCCAGGTGACGGACCCGCTCCAGGCGGCGCTGCTTCTCGGCGCGCCGCCTGGACCATTGCGGCGGTGGATTCTTCGTTATGGTCATGGGTGACTCCACGGGTTCGCTGTCGTGGGGGCACAGTAGGACGCGGGGGTTGGGTGATCAATCAAGCTGGGGGCGTGATCGTTACGGTCAGGGTAATGGTTGCAAGGAGGTTGCCTGCAATGCACGACCCTGAAAAACTCAAAGCCGTAGCCATGGCAAAAACGCACGCCTCACCTGCAGATATATCCATTGTGCAGGGCAATTTTGCATGACAGGATCCACCGATCCTCCAGCGCACTCCAGACTTCACTTGGAAAATCAATAACAAAGCAGGGAGAACGCGATGACCGCGCACGCTCATACCTCGGCAACGGCCCATGTACTGGCCGAGGTCCGCAACCAGATTGGCCACCTCACCCTCAACCGCCCCAGTGGCCTCAACGCCCTGACCCTCGACATGGTGCGCAGCCTGCGCCAGCACCTGGACCACTGGGCCGATGACCCGCAGGTGCAAGCGGTGGTGCTGCGCGGCGAAGGCCCCAAAGGCTTTTGCGCCGGCGGCGACATCCGCTCGCTGCATGACAGCTACAAGGCTGGCGACACGCTGCACGAAGACTTCTTCGTCGAGGAATACGCCCTTGACCTGGTGATCCACCGCTACCGCAAACCGGTGCTGGTGCTGATGGACGGCTTCACCCTGGGTGGCGGCATGGGCCTGGCACAGGGCTGCGACCTGCGTATCGTCACCGAGCGCAGCCGGCTGGGGATGCCCGAAGTCGGCATCGGCTATTTCCCCGACGTTGGCGGCAGCTACTTCCTCTCGCGCATCCCCGGGGAGCTGGGCACCTACCTGGGCGTCAGTGGCGCGCAGATCCAGGCGGCCGACGCGCTGTATTGCGGGCTGGCCGACTGGTACCTGCCAAGCGAAAAACTCGCGGAACTGGATGAAGGCCTCGACCAACTGGACTTCGGCGCCCATCCGCTCAAGGCGTTGCAAAACCTGCTCGCGAAGCTGGGCAGCCAGGTGCTGGACGACGCGCCGCTGGAAAAACTGCGCCCGGTCATCGACCACTTCTTCGCCCTGCCTGATATGGCAGCAATCATCGAGCAACTGCGGGCAGTCAGCATCGGCGACAGCCACCAGTGGGCGCTGGCCACCGCCGACCAGCTGGAAAGCCGCTCGCCACTGGCCATGGCGGTTACCCTGGAGATGTTGCGCCGCGGCCGTTACCTGCCGCTGGAAGCGTGCTTCGCCATGGAGCTGCACCTTGACCGCCAGTGGTTCCAGCACGGCGACATCATCGAAGGTGTGCGCGCCCTGATCATCGACAAGGACAAGCAGCCACGCTGGAACCCGCCGACCTTGGCGGGCCTGCAACGCCAGCGCGTCGACCAATTCTTCGAAGGCCTGTGAGCCGGGGAGTACACAGATGCAAGACCTGGAACTGAGCGAAGAGCAGATCATGATCCGCGACATGGCCCGGGACTTCGCCCGCGGCGAAATCGCCCCGCATGCCCAGGCCTGGGAAAAAGCCGGCTGGATCGATGACGGCGTGGTGCGCAAGATGGGTGAGCTGGGCCTCTTGGGCATGGTGGTGCCGGAAGACTTCGGCGGCAGCTACACCGACTACGTGGCCTATGCCCTGGCCGTCGAGGAAATCTCCGCAGGCTGTGGCGCCACCGGTGCGATGATGAGCATCCACAATTCGGTGGGCTGCGGCCCGCTGCTGGCCTATGGCACGCCCGAGCAGCAGCAGGCATGGCTACCGCGCCTGGCCAGCGGCGAGGTGATCGGCTGCTTCTGCCTGACCGAGCCACAGGCCGGTTCCGAAGCGCACAACCTGCGCACCCGCGCCGAGTTGATCGACGGCCAATGGGTGATCAATGGCGCCAAGCAGTTCGTCAGCAACGCCCGCCGCGCGGGCCTGGCGATCGTCTTTGCCGTGACCGACCCAGAGCTGGGCAAGAAAGGCCTCTCCGCATTCCTGGTACCCACCGACAATCCGGGGTTCAAGGTCGATCGCAGCGAACACAAGATGGGTATCCGTGCATCCGACACCTGCGCCGTCACCTTCGACAATTGCCGCATCCCCGCCGCCAACCTGTTGGGCGAGCGTGGCAAGGGCCTGGCCATTGCCTTGTCCAACCTCGAAGGCGGGCGTATCGGCATCGCGGCCCAGGCCCTGGGCATCGCCCGTGCCGCGTTCGAGGCTGCGCTGGTCTATTCCCGCGACCGGGTGCAGTTCGGCAAGCCGATCAACGAGCACCAGAGCATCGCCAACCTGCTGGCCGACATGCAGGTGCAGGTCAATGCCGCACGGCTGCTGATCCTGCATGCCGCGCGCCTGCGTAGCGCAGGCAGACCCTGCCTGTCGGAGGCGTCACAGGCCAAGCTGTTCGCATCGGAGATGGCCGAGCGGGTGTGCTCGATGGCGATCCAGGTGCATGGCGGCTATGGCTACCTGGAAGATTACCCGGTCGAGCGCTATTACCGTGACGCACGCATCACGCAGATCTATGAAGGGTCGAGCGAGATCCAGCGGATGTTGATTGCCAGGGAGTTGAAGCACTATCCGTTGTGATGTTCCTCGCTGGGGCCCACAGGTAAAGCCCTGCCCGCCAGGCTGGCAGGGCTCCTGTGGGAGCAACTGGCTTGCCAGCGATTGTGCCCGTCAAGTCAGCGCCGTTGCTTGAAGGTCTGCGAAGGCAGCTGCCCAAAACGCTCGCGGTAGGTCTCGGAAAACCGCCCCAGGTGCAGGAAGCCGTAATCCATCGCCAGTTCCGTCACACTGCGCACCGCGCAACTGCCATCACTCAGGCACGCATGCAGCCGCTCCAGTTTGCGTTGGCGTACGTACTGCTTGGGCGTGGTGCCCAGATGGCGATCGAACAACGCATACAATGAACGCACACTCATGCAGGCCTGTTCGGCCAGCGTCTCGGCTGCCAGCTCCAGTTTGAGGTTGCGGTCGATGTAGTCCAGGATCCGCTCCAGGCTGGCCCCCGGCGTAGCCAGGCTTTCCCGGCGGATGTTGGTGCTCATCAGCGTCAACAGCTTGCTGGCGACGATCTGGCTGTAGTGCCCCTGCACCCGCGGCAGCGAATCACTCACCTCGGCCTCATGGCAGACCATGGCCAGCAGGTTGACGAAACCGTCCAGCTCTTCGAGCCGGTAGTGGTTGCGCAAAAACCGTACCCCTCCCTCAGGCCGCTGCCAGCGCTGCTCCTCGCAGATCGAGTCGAGCATGTGCGTCGGCACCTTGAGGATGAACTTCTCGCAGTCCTCGGAATAGGTAAGGTCCACCGGGTCGTCGGGGTTGATCAGCAGCAGCTCGCCCGGCACCAGGTGGTGCTCGCGCTGATGCCCGCGCCACAGGCAATTGCCGTTGAGTAGCACCTGCAAGTGATAGATGGTTTCCAGGGCTGGTGAGGTGACCCGCACGCTGCCACCGTAGCTGATGCGGCACAGGTCGAGCTCGGCGAACTTGCGGTGGCTGAGGCTGGCCTGCGGATGCGTGGTGCGCGACAGCCCGATGCAGTGCTGGCCCACATGACGGTTGACGTAATCGGACACCGCATAAGGGTCGGCGTGATGGAACACGCTACTGCGCTCGCTCAGCAGGCGGCTTTCCATAGGCAAGGCACTCGGCATCGTTATTGTTCTGGGCGCCGCACCCTACTGGCCTGGGGCCTGTGGTTGCGGTCGTTCACGGTCATTCTACCGGGCCGGGGTCGGGTTTCTAAAGGCAGCTGACCGCCGGTGGCTTGGTCCCACACTAAGCAAAAGATGGGGGTTGGGCAATGAGATGTTCGGATTGGCCGGGCGGCTATCGGACAGGCGCGAGCAGCGCTTGGGCGGTTATCGAACGAAACAGCTTGCAACCAACCTGCACGTCCACCCGGTAACTTTTCCCACATCAGAACCTGCAGATCTGTTAAAAAACCGCATGCCCACCTACTTCCTTACGCACCTGCGCCGTCGCTGGCTCACCTGGCTGTGTGCCACCTTCCTGATGGTCGGCCTGCCGGCCGGCTGCGCCGTGCTGCAGCACAAGGAACGCGAACTGGTATTCCGTATCGAACCTGGCCAGGCCAGCTGGTTCCGCGGCCTGCCCAATGGTGTGCAGGAACTGGACCTGCGCCCGCGCAGCTTCGCCGCCAACCAGAGCCTGCACGCCTGGTGGTGGCCGGCCCGCCGCGCCGATGCGCCGGCCATCCTCTACCTGCACGGCGTACGCTGGAACCTCACCGGCCAGCTGTTTCGCATCGAACAGCTGCATGCCATGGGGTATTCGGTGCTGGCCGTGGATTACCGAGGCTTCGGCCAAAGCCGCGGCGGCCTGCCGTCCGAAGCGACAGTTTACGAAGACGCGCGCATTGCCTGGGAGCGTTTTGCCCAACTGCAACCCGATGCAGGCAAACGCCTGATCTTTGGCCATTCACTGGGCGGCGCAGTGGCGGTGGAGCTGGCTGCCGACCTGGCGCGCCAGGCACAGAAAGACGGCGGTACAGCACCGGCGCGGGGGTTGATCCTGGAGTCGACCTTCACCTCGCTGGGCGATGTCGCCGCTGCCGTGGCCGATACCACCCTGCCGGTGCGCTGGTTGCTGTCGCAGAAATTCGATTCGCTGGACAAGATCAAGGACGTCGGCCTGCCATTGTTGCTGGTGCACGGGCTCGACGACCGTTTCGTGCCGCCGCGTTTCAGCCAGCAATTGTTCGAAGCGGCGCAGGAGCCCAAAACCTTGTTGCTGGTACCGGGGGCCAGCCACAACAACAGCATGAGCCGCGCCGGCCAGCGCTATCAGCGTGCGATTCGGGCATTGCTATAACGGGGTTCACTGCACCGGCAGGAAATTCATCAGCAACAGGCTTTGCGCGTAGTTGAGCCCGATCCGCCGGTAGCGCTCATCTAACAGTTGCGCCAGCAGATCCAGCCGCGCCACGATCTTGCCGAACTCCACTGCAAAACTCAGGTTGCTGCCCTCCTGCGAAATCTCGTTGGAAAATAGCAGCAATACCCCATTGGCATCCTGGCGCTGGCTGAGCATCCAGGTGGCCTTTTCGATGTTGCGAGCGGCGTTGTTGACGAACAAAGGGTCGATGGTGTCCGTCATGTAGAACTCGGTTCGCCCACCGTGTGCGGTGATCAGCATGCTGCCGATGGCGTAGATGAACGCACCGACCCGGTCACCGCGAAACTCCGGGCTCAGGGCATAACTCAAGGCAACGAGGTCGCGACGGTTACCCAGCTGCGCCAAGGGTTGACGCTGTTCGATGGCAATGCGGATCTGCCGCTCTGCAGTGGCGGCATCGAGGTAACCGGACATCTTCCACTGGCTGGGGTTGCGCAGGTACAGCTTGTTCATCAGCAGGTACAGGCTCTGCAGGTTGTCGCGCATGGCCAGCGTCGCCATGCGGTCGACACTGGTCTGGAACAGCTCGCTGGGCTTGCCGTTGCCGAACTGGCTGACGATGTCCTGGCCTTGCTGCTGGGTGCAGGCGCCCAGGCAGACCAGTGTGCCTGCCAGCAGCAGGCGCGGGAAGAATACGGGTTTGCTTGCAACCATCGGCACCGGGTCGAAATCGGCGGCCGTGCCGGGGATCGGCGCGGCCTGGCCAAGCATAGAGCCCGCAAACCGGAAAAAGTGCGATGGCGGGGCTACCGCAAGTCAGTGCACCTGCTCGCCGGCTTGCCTAGGTCTGCCAGGCTGGCGCCCATGAAAGCCCTGCAACCAGCGATCACATGGCGTGGCGCAGCATCTGCACCACTTGAGCGTGCAGTACCGGATCACCACACGCCACCACACAGCCGCCGTGCTGTGCCGAACTGCCATCCCAAGCGGTGATCACCCCGCCCGCCCCTTCGATGATCGGCATCAGCGCCTGCACGTCATACGGTTGCAGGCTCGCTTCGACGATCACATCGACAAACCCCGAGGCCAGCATGCAGTAGGCGTAGCAATCGCCGCCGTAGCGCATCAGCCGCGCCTTGTCAGCCACGGCCTGGAACGCAGCCTTGCGCTCTGGGGTATCGAACATGTCTGGCGTCGTGCACATCAAGGTTGCCGCCGCCAGGTCTGCACAGGCGCGGGTCTTCAATGGCGTGCCGCTGCGCCACGCACCTTCGGGGGTACCGACGAAACGCTCACCGGTGAAAGGTTGGTTCATCACCCCCAGCACGGGGCGGGTACCATCGTTCAGGGCGATCAGCGTGCCCCACAGTGGCAGGCCGGTGATGAAGGCGCGAGTGCCATCGATGGGGTCGAGCACCCAGGTCAATGGGCTGCTGCCGATTGCCACACCCTGCTCTTCGCCAAGAATGCCGTGTTCCGGGTAACGCGCCTGGATCAGCG
This sequence comes from Pseudomonas sp. BNK-30, assembly GCF_047456185.1. NCBI lineage: Bacteria > Pseudomonadati > Pseudomonadota > Gammaproteobacteria > Pseudomonadales > Pseudomonadaceae > Pseudomonas > Pseudomonas sp. BNK-30. The sequence continues at coordinate 1,709,715 of NZ_CP179904.1, read as the reverse complement.
TGCGCATGGCGTCTTCGGCAGCCTTGTCGGCCACGGTCACCGGGTCGTACAGGCGCCCGCCCTTGTCCTCGACGTCCAGGCTGGCACGAAAGTACGGCTGGATCGCGGCTGCAGCGGCATCGGCCAACTGCTCGGCGAAGGCGCGGAATTCGCCGGTCTGTTCAGCACTCAGGGACATGAAACGGGCCTCGTGAAATGATGGGGCTGGCATCATACCCGACAAACCCTTTGGCAGTAGACGCCTGCGTATTCGCGGGCAAGCCCGCTGCCGCCTAGACTGAACAGACCAGATCAACAGGCATGAACCGGGGGGCTGCCCACACGTGGAGGTGTGCGATGAGCCAGTTCAAGCGTTTGTTAGTCATGCTCGGCCCGCAGATGCGTTACACGCCCGCGCTGCAACGCGCGGCGGCGTTGGCTGAATCCAGCGGTGCCCTGCTGGATATCAATGTCTTCGTCGACGATGTCGACACCTTTGGCCTGATGAGCGACGGCCGTGAGCGCGAGCGGCTGCTTGCCGACAACCGCCAGTGGCTGGCCGATGCCACCGAGCAATTGCGCGATGACGGCCTGGATGTGTCCACCGAACTGCTGCTCACCCGTGATCCGCTGGGCAGCGTGATCGAGCGCATCGAGCAGTTGGGCTGTGATTTGCTGATCAAGGATGTACAGCACGAACCGGTGCTCAAGCGCCTGTTGGTCACACCGCTGGACTGGCAACTGCTCAAGGACAGCCCGGTGGCCGTGCACCTGGTCAGCGACATTCGCCTGCCGCTGCCCCGGCAAATCGCCGTCGCCGTCGACCTCAACAGCCACGGTGCCGGCGAACACCTGGACGAGCAGGTGATCCACTGCGCCCATGCCTTGGCCCTGCAGTGCAACGCCGAACTGCACCTGTTGCATGTATGCGATGCGGCCAGGACCCATCTCGCCGACTTCGGCGCCGGCACGGTGACCATGCCCGGTTTCGAGGGCAGTGTGCGCACCGCGCAACGGGCAGCGTTCAATCGCCTGGGTGACCATCACCAGGTCCCGCTGGAACGCCGACACTTTCTGGAAGGTGCAGCGATTCGGGCGATCGCCCAGTTCGTCAGCCACGGCCGGGTCGATGTGATCGTGATGGGCAACCACCGGCATGACGCCATGCAGACGTTCCTGGGCGGGACCACGGCGCATGTGCTGGAGCATCCGTTGTGCAATGTGCTGGCGGTCAAAGGGGTGCGTTGAGGCATCAGCTGAGATTTTTGGGCTGTCGGATCGAGCGCCGGCTGCGCGGTGCTTGATCTGACAGCCCAGTCAATCGCACGACCAGCACCAAACTGGTACTCCCGACCCACTTAAAAATAATGCATTTGATAATGATTCGTAGTACTTTCGCGACGTATCAATCCCCTTCCTAGCGCCCTACTTCAGGATCGTACCGTCGATGCGTCGCACGTTCGTTTCGCTTTGTGTACTACATGCTGTCTCCCCGTTGGCTTTCGCCGAGGCTGAAACACTCGGTAACCCCGCCCAGATCGAACTCCAGGCCTTGAACATTAACGGTACCGCCGACAGCGAACGCGCCGATGGACCGGTCGAGGGCTACAAAGCCAGTCGTTCGGCCAGTGCCACGCGCACAGACACCGCGCTGCACGAAATACCGCAGTCGATTAGCGTCGTACCCAAGGATGTACTCGAAGACACCGGCGCCACGCGGCTGCAGGACGGCCTTGACTACGCAGGCGGCGTTGGCCGCGCCAACAACTTTGGCGGCCAGGGCCTGACCACTTTCACGGTGCGCGGTTTCACCACGGGCGAGTTCTACCGCAATGGCTTCCCGATCAACCGTGGCTACCCCAATGCCCCCGATGCCAACAGCGTCGAGCGGCTGGAAGTAATACGCGGCCCAGCCACCAGCCTCTATGGCCGTGGCGACCCGGGCGGGACCTTCAACGTGGTCAGCAAGCAGCCACTGACCGAACCCAAGGTGACGCTTGGCAGCCAGCTCGACGACCAGGGCATGCACCGGGCAACCCTCGATGCCACCGGTCCGCTCAATGAAGAGGGCTCGCTCGCCTACCGCCTGAACGTGCTGGGTGAAGGTGGCGAAAGCTTCCGCGACGATGTCGAGAGCGAACGCTACGACGTTGCGCCCGTGCTGAGCTGGCAGGTCAATGACGCCACGAAGATCGTCTTCGAGGGCGACTTCATGCGCAACAACCACCCGCTGGACCGGGGCCTTACCCGCCTGCCCGGCCAGCGCGGCACCGCCTCGCGTGACACCAATATCTGGGAAAAAGGCAGCGACAACCTGCTGCACAACGACAACAACATGGCGCAGTTGCGCTTCGAGCACGCGCTCAGCGAAGACTGGACCTTGGGTGGCGGCATGCAGTGGCTGGACGGCTCACTCAAGGGCAACGCCGTGGAAGCCAATGCGTTGCAGGCTGATGGCCAAACCCTTGGGCGCAACTTCAACTACCGCAAGCTCGAATGGACCGACCGTGACTACCAGCTCAACCTGACCGGCCACTTCGACACAGGTGGCTTCGCCCACACCCTGCTTACCGGTATCGAATATGAAGACTATGACTACAGCTCGATCATTCAACGTTCGGCCGCCGGTGCCGGCGCCTATCCGATCGACATCTTCGACCCGGTGCTGGGCCAGCCCCGCCCTGCCCTGACCCGCACGACTACCCACGACAAGGAAAACCTCAAGACCTGGGCCGCCTTCATCCAGGACCAGGTCGCCCTGACCGAGCGCCTGAAGGCACTGGCCGGGGTGCGCTTCGAGCGTTACGAGCATGACTACGACAACAAGCTGAACAATGCTGGTGACTTCAGCAAGGGCGAAAACGGCGTCACCCCTCGTTTCGGCCTGCTGTATGACATCACCGACACGCTTGCCGTGTACGCCAACACCGCGCGCTCGTTCAAACCCAACAGTGGCGCCAGCCTGCAAGGCAGTGGTTTCGACCCTGAGAAAGGCAAGTCGTATGAGTTGGGTGTGAAGTGGGAAGCGCCCGATCGCCAGCTAAGCATCGACGCGGCTGTCTACCACATCGTCAAGGAAAACGTGCTGACCCGCGACCCCAATGACCCTTCTGGTACCTACAGCATCGCCGCCGGCGAGGTGCGCAGCCGCGGGCTGGACATCAACATTGCCGGCAACCTCACCCCTGAGTGGCGTGTGATCGGTGGCTATGCCTATGTCGACGCCGAGGTCACCCAAGACAACACCGTGCCCAGCGGCACGCGCCTGGCGAACATCCCGCGCAACAGCTTCAGCCTGCTGAACACCTACGAGTTTCAGGATGGACTGGCCAAGGGCCTGGGGCTGGGGGTTGGGGTGAAGTACATCGATGACCGTGCCGGGCAGACCGCCGCGACGACCTACACCATGGCGAGCTACAGCGTGGTCGACCTGCACAGCTTCTACAAGGTCAACGAGCATGTACGGCTGAACCTGGACGTGAAGAACGTGTTCAACAAGGGCTATGACGAAGGGGCGTTCAACACTTACGTGTACCCGGGTGCACCGCGCACGGTGCAAGCCGGGGTTGCGTACACCTTCTGAATGGCCGGGGCCGCTGGCGCGGCCCGCCGTTTCAGAACGCCTTGCTGTAGAACAGCGAGTAGGATTCGATGCCGTCGTTCGGCTGTTTGATACCGGCGTTGGAGTAGTGCATGGCACGGATGCCGACTTTCTGCTCGCCCGGCAACTTCAGGCCGAAGCCGATGCGGTCCTCGAAATTGACCGACGAACCCAGGTGTTGATCGCCGACATCGGTCTTGGAAAATGCTGCCAGGCCGATGCCTGCCTCGATGTACGGGGTGTAGGTGAAGCCGCTGAATTCGTAGGTGAACACCGGGCTGAACGACAGCGAGTGAGCACCGCTGGCCTCGCCACCTTCCCAGTAGGTGTAGGCTGCATCCCAATAACCGGTCACGAAGCCGGTGCTGCTTTGCAGCCATTTCTTGTCCCAGTCGAAGGCCAGGCCGATACGGTAAGTCATGTCGCCCTGGCTGGTGGCGCCCACGGCGCCGGACACCTGCGCGGCCTGGGCCAGATTGGCCCCGGCAACAGCCAATGCGGCGGCTGCGAGCATAGTGGCAAGACGGGTTTTCATCGATGACATCTCCTGATGGTCAACACGGGCAAGCGGGGGCTTTTGCCCCTCGATTTTTACGGTGGCCGGTGCATCCAACCGGTCACACGAGGTAATACTTTTCTGATTATTGTCCAATTAATCAGAAAGTTGGAAGTGAATTGCCACCAATGGCTAATGTTCAGTACGGTCTGAGCCAGCGCGCCGCTCCTCAAGCAGCTTAACGAACATGCTCAAGCTGCGCGATACGGTACCGCGGCGCCACACCAGCCAGGTCTTGAGGTAGCGAAAATCCTCCGACATGGGCCAGGCGCTAACCGTGGTGCAGCCGGGCATGTTGTCGAGCATGCTGCGTGGCAACATGGCCAGGCCGGCACCTGCGCTGACGCAGGCGAGCATGCCGTGGTAGGACTCCATTTCATGGATCTTGCCTGGTACCGCCTGGTCCTGGACGAACCAGTTCTCGAAATGATGGCGGTACGAGCAGTTGGCACGGAAGGCGTAGATACTCGCACCGTTGACGTCCTGCGCACGGGTTACCGGGGCATGGTTGAGCGGCGAGATGATCACCATCTCCTCCTCGAATACCGGCATGCCTTCAAGCGTGGGGTGCAACAACGGGCCATCGACGAATGCTGCCACCAGGCGCCCGGACAGCACGCCTTCAAGCATGGTCCCCGACGGCCCGGTGGAAAGGTCCAGGTCGACTTTCGGGTAGCGCTGGTTATAGGCGGCCAGCAATGCCGGTATACGCACGGCTGCGGTGCTCTCCAGCGAACCCAGGGCGAAGGTGCCTTGCGGGTCTTCGCCCGCCACCGTCAACCGGGCCTCGTGCACCAGGTCGAGGATGCGCCGGGTGTATTCGAGGAAGTTCCAGCCAGCCGGCGACAGGCGCAGGCGGCTTTTTTCACGGATGAACAACTCGACACCCAGGTCTTCCTCCAGCTGCTTGATGCGCGTGGTCAGGTTAGACGGCACCCGATGGATGTGCTGGGCGGCGGCGCTGATGCTGCCCTGTTCGGCCACTGCCTTGAAGATCTCCAATTGCACCAGATCCACAGTCATTCTCCAAACGTGAATGTTTCGCTCATTATTATTCAGTTTTCATTAAACCCCTAGCCCACTAGTCTGGCCTCACTGATGAACAACAACGAGTGTGCAGCCATGAGCCAGATCAGCAGCCTGACCCACGCCATCTCCATCGACCCGCACAGCGGCGAGCAGATCGGCAGCTACCCTTTCGACACCGACGCCGCACTGGAAGCGGCTCTGCAACGTGCCAAGGCTGGCTATCGCCAGTGGCGCCAGGTGTCGCTGGGTCAGCGCAGCGAGTACCTGCTTGCCCTGGCCGACACCCTTGAGGCCAAGGCCGAAACCTTCGCGCAGATGATCAGCCGCGAAATCGGCAAGCCGATCAGCCAGGCCCGAGGTGAAGTGAACAAGTGCGTCGGCCTGTGCCGCTGGTACGCCGAGCACGGCCCGGCGATGCTTGCGGCTGAGCCGACCCAGGTCGAAAAAGCGCGTATCGAATACCGCCCGCTGGGCCCGATCCTGGCCGTGATGCCGTGGAATTTCCCGATCTGGCAGGTGCTGCGTGGCGCCGTACCGGCGATCCTGGCGGGCAACACCTATGTGCTCAAGCATGCGCCGAACGTCATGGGCAGCGCCTATCTGATGGGCGACCTGTTCAAGGATGCCGGCTTGCCCGAAGGCGTGTTCGAGGTACTCAACGTGACCCCGGACGGTGTCACCCGCGCCATCAACGACCCGCGCATCGCTGCCGTGACGTTGACCGGCAGCGTGCGTGCCGGCATGGCGATCGGCGCCCAGGCCGGTGCCGCGCTGAAGAAATGCGTGCTCGAGCTGGGTGGCTCCGACCCGTTCATCGTGCTGGCCGACGCCGACCTGGATGCTGCGGTGAAAGCCGCCGTGGTTGGCCGCTACCAGAACACCGGGCAGGTCTGCGCCGCGGCCAAGCGCTTGATCGTGGAAGAGAGCATCGTCGAGGCATTCACGCGCAAGTTCGTCGAGGCGACACGCCAGTTGAAGGTCGGCAACCCGCTGGAAGATGACACCTACATCGGCCCGATGGCGCGCTACGACCTGCGCGACGAGCTCGATGGCCAGGTCCAGGCGACCCTCGCCGAGGGCGCCACCTTGCTGTTGGGCGGCAACAAGGTCGAAGGCGTGGGCAACTTCTACGCACCGACCGTGTTCGCCAACGTCACCCCGGACATGACCGCGTTCAAGCAGGAGCTGTTCGGCCCCGTGGCTGCGATCATCACTGCCCGCGATGCCGAACATGCGGTGGAGCTGGCCAACGACAGCGAATTCGGCCTGGCATCGACCATCTACACCGCAGACTATGCCCTGGCCGAGCGCATGACGGCAGCGCTGGACACCGGTGGGGTGTTCATCAACGGCTATTGCGCTTCTGACCCCCGCGTGGCCTTTGGTGGGGTGAAAAAGAGTGGCTTCGGGCGTGAGCTGTCGCATTTTGGCGTGCGCGAGTTCACCAACGCGCAAACCGTGTGGCTGGATCGCAACTGATTTCGTGAGCCGGGGCTGCTTTGCAGCCCAATCGCCGGCAAGCCGGCTCCCACAGTGACCGTGCTGCCCGTACGGTTTTCAAAGCTGGCAGCAATTGCTGTGGGAGCCGGCTTGCCGGCGATTGGGCCGCGCAGCGGCCCCGGGGCACGCTCAATCGCGGACCTGGTCCTTGACCCAGTCCAGCATCCCCCCTGGCACGATCAGCTCGTGCCGCGCCCGCGAACATGCGGTGTACAGCCCGGCCAGCATCCGTGCCCGCTCATTGCGGTTGCCGGCCGTTACCGGCGCAACCATCAGCTCCGGCGAGACCATCACCCGGGCGAACTCCATGTTCTTCACATCGCGTACACGGCCAAGGAACAGCTTGGGCGCCTTGTCCCAGCGGTAGCGGCTCTTGGCCTTGGCAAAGTGCTCCGGGGTGTAGCCCTTGCGCAGCATATTGGCCACGGCAACGAACGCCTTGTCGTCCCCCTTGTCTTGCTCAAGCGCCTGCCAGCTTGGGTATCGGAACAGCATCGGGTGACGCGGCCGCGTGCCATAGCGGTACAACTCGATGCAATCCTCGACGAACAGCTCGAAATCCTTGCGCGCGCTTTGCAGCAGCACGAACGGCACACCCTGGTGGGTCAGGCGCTGGAACCAACCGAACAACCCCCACTCGTCATCGACGATCAACGCGGTGGGCTGCTCGGGTACCGTCACAGCATCGAAGAAACTGACCCGCGTGTAATGCTCGGCACTGCCGCTGAAGGCTGCCTGGATGGCCGCCGGGTGGGCCTGGATCAACGGGTTGAGTACGCTGTCCATGGCAGGCCCTGCGCGTAATGAATGGTCGATATAACGCTGGCGGATGAAGCCGCCATGGTGCGGGCTCAAGCCATTGAGGTTCTGCAGCTCATCGCCCAGGGCAATGACAGATTGCGGGCTGCGATCCAGCACGGCGACCATGGGTGCGGACAACTCGTGGGCTTCATCGACGATCACATGGGTATAGCGGCTGTCGATCAGTTCGGCCGTCAGCGACAACAGTTTGACCCGATGGTAATCGCGCACCGGCAACTGGATCTCCCGCGACGATGGGCGGGTCAGCTCCTGCCAGTACAACCTGGCCTTTTCCAGCAGCACTTCCTGATCCAGCGGCGAGGTCCCCGGGCCGGCCCAGGGCAAGTGATGCAGCTGCAACTGGTTGTCGCCGCTGCGGCAGAAGCTGCGCACGGCCTTGATGCACAGGGCGACCACGTCCCGGGCGGCCAAGGGGCCGATATCCGGGATGGCCAGCCATTTCACCACCTGCGCCTCTTGCGGGCGCCATGACAACTTGGTTCGGTACGGATCGCGCAGGCGCCAACCGTTGCTGGTGAGGTCGCGGTTGAGAATCTCGTCGGCCAGTTGGCCAAAGGTCATCGCCGTGAACGCCTCAGCATCCTTGACCCGTGCCCGCAGTGCCCTGAGCTGGCCTTCGGTGAGGGCCAGCAGCAAGGTGCGTTGCGGGTCGAGCAGGCGCGCGAACTGGTGGATCAGGAAGGTTTTGCCGGTACCGGCGAACCCCTGCACCGCCACCGACTCGTCCACCCCGGACAAGAACTCGCGCAGCAGGCGGTTCTGCTGGTCGCTGAGCATGAGGTCGCTGGCCAACGACGGCAGGTACACCGGGTGCAACGGCGTGACCCGCTGCCGGTAGCTGCCGGCGAACTGGAAGTTCCACTGGCCTTCGGCGTCCTGAAATTCTTCCGCCGGGTAGTCGACTTCGGGTGATACCAGCGCGACGCCGTTCTCACCCAGCATGCCGAGCCCCATGGCAAACGCCTCGCGGTCGAAATGCTGCGCTACCTGGCCCTGAAAACGGCCAGGCGCCGCCGTTTCGACCTCATTGGCAATACGCACGATTTCGGCGAAGCGGCGTTCCTGTGCGTCAGCCGAAACGCTGGCAGGCTGGCGCGGCAGGTTCTGCACGAACAGCACGGCGGCCGCCTGCAGCACGCTGGCGCTGGAAAAAAAGTCGGTGGCAGGGGCTGCGCTGGCGAGGCGCTCGGCCTGATCGCTGGGCAAAGGCAGGTAGAACATCGGGACCTCGGGTGAACACTGCCGGGCACGATAGCAACTTTCCCGAAGCAATGCTGGGTTTAACCGCGAACCGGCCGGCCCCGCTTGAGCGTCTCGCTGGGCAGTTCCCGGAACAACTGCCGATAGCTTTCGGAAAAGCGCCCCAAATGCCAGAACGACCAGCGCATGGCCACTTCGGCAACCGTCACCTCGCCACCGCGCAACAGGTCGCGCCGCGCCCCATTGAGCCGGCGAAGCCGCAGCCAATGGGCCGGCGGCATGCCGGTAAACGCCTTGAATGCCTGCTGCAGCTGGCGCAGGGAAACGCCGGCAACGTCTGCCAACTCCAGCAGGTTAAGGGTTTCTTCGGGGCAGTCGGCAGCCCACTCACTGACCCGCTGCATGATCGCCCGCTCCTCTCCCCGCCGCCCCAGCGCTCCGCCCTGCAGCTGCTGGCAGGCGTTATCCAGGATGAACAGGCAGTCTTCCAGCAACTGTTCGGCCAACGCTTGCCCCGCAAGTGGGCAATCGGCTTCCCCCAGTCGCGTCAAGGTAGCGCTGAGCCAGCTGCCGAACAGCGCATTCTGGCCGCTGCCCAGCGGCACCATGAACAAGCCGTCAAGGCGCTGCGGGTCGAGGGCGTGGCTGGCCAGGAAGGCCTGGTCGAACACCACCGCCACCTCCTGGTAGTTCTCCGGTGTGATCCAGATATTGCGGCTCTGTTCGTTGAGCAGGTACAGGCTGTTTTCGCTGCGGTCGAAGCAAAACGCCAACGCGCCGCTGGGGGCACGGAAAAACTGCTCGACCCGCGTGTTGAGGCGCTCTTCGTACACCTGTACGCCATCCAGGCCCAGGCAACGCAGCTGGCCACTGAAGTGGCCGGGCGACATCTGCCGGTACTGCTGCTGCCAACCGGGGGTGGCGCGCACCTGCTCGGTCACATCGCTGGTGTGGAAGGCCTGGACCTGCAAGGCATTGGGCGTTGTCACGCTGCGTCCTAATTGCACTCTTTTGGTGCATTCATTGCCGAAGAAAGTGGATAGATTGCCCCTGGGGGCTGCGACCAAGATAGCCCTCAGCACGGCATGTGGGAAGGCTCCTGCACACCAGTGCCACAAAAACCCAACCAAGAGGTCTGTATGAACGCCCCCTTCGATCAGCTTTCCACCTGGCTGAAAGAACACCGGATCACCGAAGTCGAATGCGTGATCAGCGACCTGACCGGCATCGCCCGCGGCAAAATCGCACCGACCGCCAAGTTCCTCCATGAGCGTGGCATGCGCCTGCCCGAGAGCGTGCTGCTGCAGACCGTCACCGGCGACTACGTCGACGATGACATCTACTACAGCCTGCTCGATGCCGCTGACATCGACATGGTCTGCCGCCCCGACCCGACGGCGGTGTATCAGATTCCCTGGGCCATCGAACCGACCGCCATCGTGATCCACGACACCTTCGACAAACAGGGCAACCCCATCGAACTGTCGCCGCGCAATGTGCTGAAGAAGGTACTCAAGCTCTATGCCGACAAGGGCTGGCGGCCGATCGTCGCTCCGGAGATGGAGTTCTACCTGACCAAGCGCTGTGAAGACCCGGACTTGCCACTACAAGTGCCACTGGGCCGCTCCGGCCGCGCCGAAAGCGGGCGCCAGTCGTTCTCCATCGATGCAGCCAACGAATTCGACCCGTTGTTCGAAGACGTCTATGACTGGTGCGAACTGCAAGGCCTGGACCTCGACACGCTGATCCACGAAGACGGCCCGGCGCAGATGGAGATCAATTTCCGCCATGGCGATGCGCTGGACCTGGCCGACCAGATCACCGTGTTCAAGCGCACGATGCGTGAGGCGGCGCTCAAGCACAACGTTACGGCCACCTTCATGGCCAAGCCGATCACCGATGAACCGGGCAGCGCCATGCACCTGCACCAGAGCGTGGTCGACATCGCCAGCGGCAAGCCGGTGTTCGCCAACGACGATGGCAGCATGAGCGCGCTGTTCCTGCACCACATCGGGGGCCTGCAGAAGTACATCCCCAAGCTGTTGCCGATGTTTGCCCCGAACGTCAACTCCTTCCGCCGCTTCCTGCCGGACACCTCGGCGCCAGTCAACGTCGAATGGGGCGAGGAAAACCGCACCGCCGGCCTGCGCGTGCCGACCTCGAGCCCCGACGCCATGCGCGTGGAAAACCGCCTGCCGGGTGCCGACGCCAACCCCTACCTGGCGATCGCCGCGAGCCTGCTGTGCGGCTACCTGGGCATGGTCGAGAAGGTCGAACCCAGTGCGCCGGTACAAGGCCGCGCCTACGAGCGGCGCAACCTGCGCCTGCCGATCACCATCGAGGACGCGCTGCAGCACATGGAGGACTGCCAGACCGTACAGCGTTACCTGGGCAAGCAGTTCGTCCAGGGCTACGTGGCGGTCAAACGTGCCGAGCATGAAAACTTCAAGCGCGTGATCAGTTCGTGGGAGCGTGAATTCCTGCTGCTCAGCGTCTGATCTGCGGGGCTGCCGTGCAGCCCCTCACACCCAACCCTAAGAACAAGACCAACGAGGTGTCGACATGCGTCATCTGCAAGCCCTGATTCCTGCAGCATTCACCCTGCTGTTCGGTGCAGCCGCCCAGGCTCAGCCCACGGTCAGCGTGTACAACTGGACCGACTACATTGGCGATACCACCCTGGCCGACTTCCAGGCCAGCAGCGGGATCAAGGTGGTCTATGACGTGTTCGATTCCAACGAAACCCTGGAGGGCAAGCTGCTTGCCGGGCGCACCGGCTACGATGTGGTCGTGCCGTCCAACCACTTCCTCGCCCGCCAGGCGCAAGCCGGTGCCTTCCTGCCACTGGACCGCAGCAAGCTGCCAAACTGGAAGCACCTGGACCCGAAACTGCTCAAGCAACTTGAGCAGAACGACCCCGGCAACCAGTACGCGGTGCCCTACCTGTGGGGCACCAACGGCATTGGCTACAACGTCGAGAAGGTCAAAGCTGCACTGGGCATCGAGCGTATCGACTCCTGGGCGGTGCTGTTCGAGCCAGAGAACCTGAAGAAACTCAAGCAGTGCGGGGTGGCCTTCATGGACTCGCCCGACGAATTGTTCCCGGCCATGCTCAATTACCTGGGCATGGACCCGCGCAGCGAAAAGCCGGCTGACTACGCCAAGGCCGAAGCGCACCTGCTTGAACTGCGCCCCTATATCACCTACTTCCACTCGTCCAAATACGTTTCGGACCTGGCCAATGGCGACATCTGTATTGCCTTCGGCTACTCCGGCGATGTGTTCCAGGCCGCCAACCGCGCTGTCGAGGCGAAAAACGGCGTGAAGATCGCCTACAGCATCCCCAAGGAAGGCAGCAACCTGTGGTTCGACCTGCTGGCCATTCCCAAGGACGCCAGCAACCCCGAGCAGGCGCTGGCCTTCATCAACTACCTGCTCGAACCACAGGTGATCGCCAAGGTCAGTGCCACCGTCGGCTATGCCAATGCCAACCCCGACGCCAAGGCCTACATGGATGAGTCGCTGGTCAACAACCCCGAGATCTACCCACCCCAGGAGGTGCTGGACAAGCTGTACATTTCCAGCACGCCGAGCCCGAAGATCATGCGGGTCATGACCCGCTCCTGGAGCAAGATCAAGTCCAACCGCTGAGCCGAGAGCGCGCCATGCCATTCGACACCCAACACACTGCGTCGTACTACGCCGCTACCGCGCGTGATACCGCGCCCTACCCCAGCCTGGACGGCGAACTGACCGCTGATGTGTGCGTGGTCGGCGGTGGCCTGACCGGGGTCAATACGGCGCTGGAACTGGCCGAGCGTGGCCTGTCGGTGATCCTGCTCGAAGGCCGGCGCGTCGGCTGGGGCGCCAGCGGGCGCAACGGAGGCCAGTTGATCCGCGGCATCGGCCATGACGTCAGCGGTTTTGCGCGCTATGTCGGCCAGGACGGCGTGCGCTACCTGAAACAGGCCGGCATCGACTCGGTGGCCCTGGTGGCCAGGCGTATCGAGCAGTACGGCATTGCCTGCGACCTGCGCTGGGGCTTCTGCGAACTGGCCAATACACCTGCCCAGTTCGCGGCGTTCAAGGACGAGCAGCGCGAGCTGGCGGAGCTTGGCTATGGCCATGAAACGCGCCTGGTCGGCCCTGAGCGACTGCATGAGATCGTTGCCAGCGACCAGTACGCCGGCGGGCTGGTGGACATGGGGTCGGGCCATCTGCACCCGCTCGACCTGGTCCAGGGTGAAGCGCGCGCGGCCCATGGCCTGGGGGTACGCATTTTCGAGCAGAGCCCGGTGCTGCGCATCGAGCATGGCACCACGGTCACCCTGCACACCGCTCGGGGCAAGGTCAGGGCACAAAGCCTGGTGCTCGGTTGCAACGCCCACCTGGACGAACTGGAGCCACGCCTGAGCGGTAAAGTGCTGCCTGCCGGCAGCTACGTGGTGGCCACCGAGCCACTGCCCGAGGCTGTGGCCAAGGCGCTTATCCCGCAGAACATGGCGATGTGCGACCAGAAGGTCGGCCTGGATTACTACCGCCTCACCGCAGATCGTCGGCTGTTGTTCGGCGGGGCCTGCCATTATTCAGGGCGCGACCCGAAGGACATCGCCGCCTACATGCGGCCCAAGGTGCTCAAGGTGTTCCCGCAACTGGCCGACGTGCGCATCGATTACCAATGGGGCGGGATGATCGGCATCACCGCCAACCGCTTCCCTCAGGTCGGGCGGCTGAGCCAGTACCCGAATGTCTACTACGCCCAGGGCTACTCTGGGCATGGCCTGAATGTGACGCACTGGACGGCCAGACTGCTGGCTGAAGGGATCGCTGCCGGGCACAGCCAGGGGCTGGATGTCTTCAGCGCCGTACCCCACCTTACCTTCCCGGGCGGCAAGGCGTTGCGCTCGCCGCTGCTGGCGTTGGGGATGCTGTGGTATCGGGTGCGCGAGGTGCTGGGTTGACTCAGCACTCGACGAACGCCACCGCCAAACCACCACGCGAGGTTTCCTTGTAATTGGCATGCATGTCGGCACCGGTATCGCGCATGGTGCGGATTACCCGATCAAGCGAGATGAAGTGCTCGCCATCACCGCGCAGGGCCATCTGCACGGCATTGATCGCCTTGACCGCGGCAATCGCATTGCGCTCGATACACGGCACCTGGACCAGGCCTGCGACCGGGTCACAGGTCAAGCCCAGGTTGTGTTCCAGGGCAATTTCGGCGGCGTTTTCCAACTGCGGCGGTGTAGCGCCGAGCACTTGGGCGAGGCCTGCCGCGGCCATCGAGCACGCCGACCCCACCTCGCCCTGGCAACCCACCTCGGCACCGGAGATCGATGCATTCTTCTTGCACAGGATGCCGACAGCGGCAGCGGCCAGCAGGAACGCCACCACATCGTCGTCACAGGTAGCGGGGTTGAATTTCATGTAGTAGTGCAACACCGCGGGGATGATGCCCGCCGCGCCGTTGGTCGGCGCTGTGACCATGCGCCCGCCAGCGGCGTTCTCTTCATTGACCGCCAGGGCGAACAGGTTCACCCACTCCATGGCACTCAGGGTCGAGCCGATCACATTGGGTTTGCCCAGTTCCTGCAGGCTGCGATGCAGGCGTGCAGCGCGGCGCTTGACGCCAAGCCCGCCAGGCAGGATGCCCTCATTGCGCAGGCCGTTGTCGACGCATTCACACATCGCCGCCCATATCCGCAGCAGCCCTTCGCGCACCTCGGCTTCAGGGCGCCACGCGCATTCATTGGCCAGCATCAGCTGGGCAACGCTCAACTGGTGGGCCTTGCACAGCGCCAGCAACTGGGCGGCACTGGAGAATTCGTAGGGCAGCGGGACTGCAGCCGCCTGGTTCTGGGGCGCGTCGATTTCACCCTGCTCGACAATGAAGCCGCCACCAACGGAGTAGTAGGTCTGGCTGAGCAGGCTGCCCTGCTCGTCCATTGCCTCCAGGGTCATGGCATTGGGGTGGTACGCCAGGTTTTCCTCCAGCAGCAGCATGTCGCGTGCATAGATGAAAGTCAGCGGGTGGCTGGCGTCGAGCATCAGGCATTGCTCCTGCATCACCTGGCCGATGCGTGACTCGATGGTGGCCGGATCGATCCGGTCCGGCCACTGCCCCATCAGGCCGAGCAGGCAGGCGCGGTCAGTGGCATGGCCCACACCCGTGGCGGAAAGCGAACCATAAAGCCGTACTTCGATACGCCTTACCTGGCCCAGCAAGCCCTGGGTGCGCAATGCCTGGGCAAAGGTGGCGGCTGCCCGCATGGGGCCGACGGTGTGGGAACTGGATGGGCCGATGCCGATTTTGAAAAGGTCGAAAACACTGATAGCCATGCTAATGCCTGACCGCGCCGGGCTGTATCACCGTTACGCGGCTGTCTGGATAAATTGAACGCTATTGCGGATTTGCGCGATACTGCCGCGCTCACCTGTTGATGACCAACGAAACTTTCTAAGCAAGGCTTTAGCAGAACTAAACGATGCGACGACAAATGAACGGCCAGATGTTCGTCTGGCTGCATGTTTTTTCCTGTGCGGCACGGCATCTCTCTTTCACCCGCTGCGCCGAGGAACTGCACATCACCCCCGGTGCGGTCAGCCAGCAGATGCGCCAGCTGGAGGAGCGCCTTGGTTACCGCCTGTTCCTGCGCCGGGCGCGGGGGGTAGAGCTGAGCGCCGAGGGGCAGCGCCTGGCGCAGACCGTGGCCGAGGCCTACGGCAGTATCGAAGCCGAATTGCTGCGCCTGGACGCCGGCGAGATCCGCGGCACCTTGCGCGTACGCTCGATTCCCTCGTTCCTGGCCAAGTGGCTGACACCGCGCCTGCCGCGCTTCCAGCAGCGGTATCCGGATATCGAATTGCGCCTGGTGGCCGAAGACAGTGCGCAGGCGTTGAACCCGGGCGACTTCGACCTGGCCATTGACCTGAATGATGGCAGCTACCCGGGCATGCTCTCGACCCCGCTGCTGGACGAACAGATCTTCCCCGTCTGCTCGCCAGCCCTGCTGCGCGGCCGCCCGCCACTGCACGGGCCTGCGGACCTTGCCCACTATCCACTGCTGCACGACATCACTGCCTGGCGCGGCAGTTCGGACTTTGCCGAATGGGAGTTCTACCTGGAGGGCATTGGTGCGCCACGGCTGGATGTGCGCCGGGGGCATACCTTCAACCGCAATCACCTGACGATAGAAGCGGCGATTGCCGGGATCGGCGTGGCCATAGCCCGTCGCACCTTACTCAATGATGAACTGGAACGGGGTGCGCTGATCGTGCCCTTCGGTGTGCCGATCGCCAACCACAAGCGCTATGTAGTGCATTACCCGCCAGGCGGGCTGAACCAGCCGGGCGCTCGTGCGGTACACGACTGGCTGGTGGAAGAGGCCAAAAGCTTCCTCCTGCAGCACCCTGTTCAAGCCCGTACCGCGTCCACCCGCACATCCGCGTAATCATTCGACTGCAACGCGTTTCACATCGAAATCAAACGAGGGAACGTACTCACCGGCCAGCAAATGTGGGCATTTGGACGAGACAAAGTTGTCGCTCAACAGGTCTTGGGCGCTGTCATAACCCGGCATGGAAATGCCTGTGATGTTCAACAACGTATGCGGGAGAGAAGAAATACTGACGGTCTGCCCTTCCCGCTGCTTGAGCTTTTGCAGCGTTTGCGCCTGCCGCTGCAGCAGGCTGCCTGAAGCCCAGAAAAACGCCGCGACCGAAAGGTCATACTCATTGCCCATACCGTGCCCTAGCAGGCCGCGGCTGTCATCCAGCAAATTCTCGCCATGGTCTGACGAATAGACCAACAGCGCCTTGCGCTGGCTGCTTTTGAGTTGATCGATGATCCTTCCCAACAGCCAGTCGGTGTACAAGATGGAGTTATCGTAATCTGCGGTGATCCGGTCCTTCGCGCTGTCGGTCGCAGGCTTGAATGTGCCGAACTCGCGTGGGTAGCGGCGGGCGTAATCGAAATGGCTGCCTTTGATATGAATAAAGATCGCCTGTTTTTGCGTGCCGCCTTGCTCGACGATGTTTTCGTAGGCCGACATCAATGCACCGTCGTAGCTGCGCTCAAAGTACTGCCGGCTCTGGGCCTCGGCAGCAATTTGCGGAATGATCCCGCCAAAACTGTCGACTTCCTGGGAAGACAGCCAGTACGTCTTGTAGCCGGCGGCGCGGTAGATGCCAACCAGCGATTTGGTCGAGGCGATCAGGTCCCAGTGCTCGATCGGCTCCAGGCTGAGCATCGAGGGCACCGCGACCGACGTATGCGGCGCCGTGGTGCACATGTTGTTGAACTTGAACACCCCCGACTCTTTGTCAAGGTTCGGCGTGGTGGAATGGTGGTAACCATACAGCGACCAGTTGTGTGGCCGTGAAGACTCGCCGATGACGAACACGAGGGTCTCCACGTCAGCGGCGTCCGATACTGCTGTTATTTTTACCTCGGACTCCAGGCGCTGTTTGATATAGCGCTTCGACTCGGCATACAACGTTACCGTCAAGCCGATTTGCGACAAATAACCCACAGGGGTACTTTGGTCCTTCGCTGCCAAGTCCAGGACTGCACTCTTACCCAGCGAGTTGAGCTTTACGGTTTTATAAAAATAGGCGCCATACCCCAACACCAAGGCACTTATCGTCAAACCGAAAATCGCCTTGTTCTTGTAAAACGTGCGCCCGTGCAACCCTGCCAGCCCAACGCCGTAGCACAGCACGAATACCAGCAGCACCGCGCTGATCGAATGCCAGTAGGTACTGAGGAAATCAGTAGCCTCTTTGTAATTGGTCAGCCCGATAAAAAGATAGGCCGCCGTCAAGCGTGAACCGAAGTTCAGCACCAGAAACAGGTCCACGCTGGCCGCCAGATAAAATGGCAACAACAGAAGATGAACCTTGAATTGATTGGTTGAAACGAAACGCGTGGCCAGCAGCCATAACATTGAAATGGCAAACGTATAGATAACCAGCAAATCCGTTTTCGAGCAATTGCACTCGGCCAGTAGCCTTACGAACAACGGCGACAGCAGAAACGACCATAACAGCAGAACCGGCCACTCTGCCTTCACTACCCTCGAGGCAACACCGCCCAGCCGAGACATGGTTTTCATTGATCACTGACCCTCTGGATGGCGCTCGGTCGAGTACCGGCCTTCAATAAGCCTGCTTGCCGGTAAAGGCATTGAGCGTTCGTACCAGAATCACGAAGTCGAGCCAGAGCGACCAGTTGTTGATGTACTCGATGTCCGAGTTCACCCGCTGGATCATCTGTTCGATGTCCTTGGTTTCGCCCCGGTAGCCACGTACTTGCGCCAAGCCTGTCATGCCGGGCTTGATGTTGTGGCGGGCGAAATAATCGACGATGTCCTGGGAGTACAGTGTGTCGTGTTGCAACGCATGCGGGCGTGGGCCCACGAGCGACATCTCGCCGGTCAGCACATTGAACAGTTGCGGCAATTCATCCAGGCTGGTGCGTCGGATGAAGGCACCGACCCGGGTCAGCCTGGGGTCATTCTTTTGCGCCTGCTGGACCACGCCACTGTCGGGTTGGTGAACGCGCATGCTGCGAAACTTCCAGATGCGAAAAGACTCCCCCGTCCACCCGGTACGTTCCTGGCGGAAGAACACCGGCCCGGGGCTGTCGAACTTGATGACGGCGGCGACCACCAGCAGTACCGGCGACGCACACAGCAGAATGAACGCGGCCAGCACGCGGTCTTCCAGGTTCTTCAGGAACAGGCTCATGCCCGTGAGCGGGGTTTCAGACAACGTCAGTACCGGGATGCCGGCAATTTCACGGACGCTGTGGTTGATCAGGCGCAGCGAGAAAATGTCGGGCACCCAGTTGACCGCAATGCACTTGTCCAAAAGTTTCAGGTAGACATCGTTGATCAGCTCAGAGCCGCCGAGCGGCGTCACCAGGTACACCGTTCGGATAGCCTGCTTGGCGATGATCTCGTCCAGGTCGGCAATACGGCCCAATACAGGCAAGCGCAATTTTGCATCGGCAGTGCCCTGCCCATCGAGCTGTTCATCGATCAGCACACAACCCACCACCCGCTCTCCAAACCAGGGGTTATTGCTTATTTTCTGGTAGAGGAAGTTGGCCAGGTCGCCCCCACCGATAATCAATGCGTTGTCCTGGCGAGCATGGGCAGTAAAACGCTTTTGCAGTTCGCGCACGACAATATGCAACAGCAACTGCACAGCGTAACCAAATATAAACAACTGCCCCACCAACAGCCGCGAATACGTTTCGCTTTGTTTGGTAAGAAAAGCGATAACCACCAGAAAACAAAACGTCGCAGACCACGCCTTGAACAGCCTGAAAGCTTTGACGGAAAGGCCAACGTTACTTCGATAAATGGCATAGTGGTCATAAATGACGGCCAGCGCACCGATCAGCAACAGCAGCATGATGACGTAGTCTGAAGTAATATAACCGAACTGATCGTAAATCAGATACCACGCGACACTGGTGACCGCTATGCCATCGAGGCCGGCTTGAATGGCGTTACTCACGCTACTTCTTCGCTGGAGCAAGGAACGGCTGCTTCTAGGCTCGAATACCATTATGAGGCCTCTTTTTATGTGCGTGACCCACGCGTCGCCATTACACCCGTGCGATAAAACCAACCTTAGGTTCAATACCAAATCATTAAAAAGCTGCCACGCCACCCCACGCCGCTTGATATCACTGTAGCAGTACCCGGCAGCCCGTGCGGGGCTGAATCCTCCTCGCTCAGGGTTCTGGCAGGGTCGCTTTGCTGCACAGCAGCGCCCGCAGCAGGAACAGTGGGTTGCCGACCACATAGCGCACGAACAGACGCCTGGGTTCCCTGCTCAGCCTGTACACCCATTCGCCGCCCAACCGGCGTAACCAGTCCGGGGCCCGGGTGACCTTGCCGCCCATGAAGTCCAGGATCGCTCCGCCGCAGACGATCAGGCAGGGCCTGCCCAGTTCAGCCAGGCGGGCCGCGACGTTCTCCTGCTTGGGCATGCCCATGCCCAGCACGATCAGCTCCGGCTGCTGCTGGCGCGCCAGATCAATGTAGGTGTCGATACTGGCGAAACCGTCATGCAGCGACACGACATTAACCCCGTAAAGCGCTTCACCCTGTTCGGCTGCCTGGCTCAGATACGGCTCCTGGGTGCCCCAGAACGCTACCCGCCTGCCGTTGTAAGCTGCGAGCAGTTCGGGAATGAAGTCGGTGCCGTTCATGTTCAGCCCGGGCGCCAGCCCCAGGCGCCGATACAGTATCGCGATGCCGGAGCCGTCGCGCAGCAGCACGTCCGCTGCCGCCAGCGCTGTGCAATAGTCGGGGTTGGCAGCCACCAGGTTCATGGCATGGGCATTGACGAAGCCGAGCACCGTTGCCGTTCGCGGAGCGCTCAGTGCCTGCAGCACCTTCTGCTCATCAGCCGCGTCATCGACCACGCGCAGCTTGCCGATGATTGTCTTCCAGCGTTGCAACCAGGGCCATGCGTCCATTCAGTTGTCATCCCGTTTCGAGCGCACCCATTCAACCTGGCGCTTGAGCAGAAAACCGAGGTACAGGGGAATCTTCTTCGCCGCGTAGAACGGGGCATACAGCAATACGGAAAACGGGATCACCTCACGCGAGAAGCGCCACCAGGCCAACAATACAGCGGCCACCAACAGCACCAGGTTGACGGTGGCAAGCACTGCCGGCAGTAAAATGCCGAAGAACAGAAATGCCAGCCATGCCACGCTGAAGACCACCATCATGGCCAATGCCAGCAGCGCCAGCGGCGGTACCAGCAGGTCCACGGCCATGGCCAGCAAAGGCCAGTTACCCTGCGTCAGCGAGCGACGAATCAAACCGGGGCCCTCCGTCAGGAGCAGCCCCAGATGGCCATGTTCCCAGCGGGTGCGTTGGCTGGTGAGACCTTCCTGGCTGGTCGGGAACTGGCTGGTGACCGTAGCAGCCGGGCAGAACAGCGGCGGTTTACCATCGCGGCACAGCTCCAGGCCCAGCTTGATGTCTTCGACCAGATGGCCGGTCGCCAGGTTGGCCGCGGTCACATCCTGCCAGCTGAACGCCATGCCCGCCCCCATCAACTGGCACGGCAAGCCTGCCCGAGCCCATCCACGCGGGCGCACGAGATTCTTCACGCGCCAGGCGAATTCGGCGACCTGCACTTTCAGCCCGGCGCCTGCAGGCGCATGCATCAGGTACAGGGACTGCACAGGCCGGCCGGCCTCGATGCAACAGTGTGCCAAGCGCTCGACGGCACCGGCACTGACCTGGCAATCGGCGTCGATGATCAGCACCACGTGCGGCGGGTTGTGCGCCAGATGCCGTACACCGTAGTCCAGCGCATAGCCCTTGCCCCGCAGGTGCGCGTCCTGGCGCTCGATCACCTGCGCACCGGCAGCACGCGCCAGTGCGGCGGTATCGTCGGTGCAGTTGTCCGCCACCACCAGCAACTGGTCGCCCTCGCGCAATTGCGCGCCGATGGCCGCAAGTGCCGACTCGATGACCAGCGCCTCGTTATGCGCCGGTACCAACACCGCCACCCGTGGGCGTGCGCCCTTGGGCTGTGGCACCGGCCGCGCCGGCAGGCAGGCCAACAGCACCTGGACCAACAGCACCAGTACCGGCAGAAGCACAAGCAGTGCCACGATGCCCAGCAGCCAACTCAATAAAGTAATCATGCAATTGCCTTGAAATAGCGAACCAGCCTGGCCGCTTCGGTATCGATATCGTGGCGCTGGAGCACGCGCTCGTAAGCCGCTTGCCCCATCCGCTGCAGGGCTTCGGCAGGCTGCGCCAGGCAATCGGCCATGGCCGCAGCCAACTCCTGCACTTCGCCTGCCGGGAACAGCCAACCGTTTTCCCCCTGCCGAACCAGCTCGGGTATGCCGGCCACATAGGTAGTCAATACCGGCCGACGCAGGGCCATGGCCTCCATGATGACCACCGGCAACCCTTCGGCGAAACTCGGCAGCACCAGTGCGCGGGCGGCCAGGATTTCTTCACGTACCTGGGCGCTGCTGATCCAGCCAGTGACGCGCACCTGTGCCTGCAAGCCATGGCGGGCGATCAACGCGTCGATCTGCTCACGCATTTCACCGTCGCCGGCCAGCACCAGTTCAAACGCTACGCCCTTGGCCAGCAGGATCCGGGCTGCTTCGAGCAGCAGCAGCTGGCCCTTCTGCTCGCACAGCCGCCCTACGCACACCAGCCGCAGCGTTGCCGGGGGCGCAATGGCCGAACCTTCATGGAAACTGCGCTCCAGGCCGCAATGCACCACCTTCACCTTGACCCAGTGCTCATGTGCCACCCAGCGAAACAACTGGCTGCGCCCGTAGGAGCTCACCGCAGCGACGAATGCTGCGCGGCGGACCTTCTCATCCATGTGCAGGAATTGCGGCTTGTCGAACTCCTCGGGGCCATGCACGGTGAAGCTGTAGCGGGGGCCACCGAGCGCGTTGGCCAGCATGACCACTTCGGTGGAGTTGGTGCCAAAGTGCGCGTGCACGTGCTCAGCAGCAGCGCCTTGCAACCACTGCACGACACGGCAGGCTTCAGCCAGGTAGACCAGGTGATAGGGCCAGGGTCGGTCGGCGCGCACCCCCATGCGCAACGCCAGGCGCAACGCTGACATGAAACGCCGCGGCTCGGCGCGCGCTACCTGCAGCATCGGTTTGAGCAGGCCCTTGACGCCCCCTTGCAGCACGTAGCGGGTCTTGCCCTGCTCGGCGATGTCTTCATCGTCCTGCAACTCGGCGTCCCAGCCACGCAGGGCGATGCGTTGAACCTCCATGCCTTGACGTTCGAGCGCCAGAATTTCGCGACGAATGAAGCTGTGACTGACCTTGGGATACTGATTGATGAAATAAGCAATGCGCATACGCCCCCAAATCGAAATCCGTTTACTGATAGGGTCGGGCCGCTTCTGCGACGCCCTGACCTTTACCTCATGCTGTGGCTCACTGACTACAGGCTAGCTGAGGATGCAACGGCAGCTCTGTTTGCGCGGCGGTGCCGGGCAGTGCTGCTTCTATCTTGGCGAAAACGTCGTCCAGTAGCGCGTTACGCCGTCGGTACATGGCCCGTTTCTTCGGCGCGATGTCCTCCAGGTTACGCCTGGCAGCTGCCAGGGGGACCACAAAGAAGTCCTCACGCTCCGACGTTTCGGCACCGCTCTCCTGCCATATCACATCATAGTTGGCTGCCAGGTCCTGAGCCTTCTCAACCCCGAAATACGGGTGACGGTGGTGCCGGCACTGATCGCCGACAGCATAGATGCGGGCGACCCCGGCCGCTCTGGCCAGGCACTTGAGGGCTTCTAGCAGAAAGCTTCTGGGGCGCAACCCTTCGAAATCCTTGGTCAGGTCGCGGTAGATGTTCAGCGAGGTTTCGCTGTCGATGCCTTTATGGATGCCCTGCACGGCACCAATGAACAGGCACAGCTCGCCCTCTGTGCGGCACAGCGTGAACGCCAGCGACGCCACACGCAGGTCAGCCTGGAACAGGTTGATCACCAACTCCCCTTCCCGCTTGAACCAGATGGGCCGATCCAGCACCAGGGTGCACCCGTTGGAGTAGGCGGACAGGTCGCAGACAACCTGGCGCTCCTCGCGCTCCAACAGCAACAGTGCCGGGCAATGGCTGGCGACCACTTCATAGTGCGATGCCACCACATCGAGCCGTTCACGGGCGTCCCAGCATTTGCTGATGTAGGGCCACTGCACCACCCCGATGCAGTCCACGCCCAGCCTGGCGAAGCGCTCGTTGCCCAGCGCACCTGACATGCGCTGCATGAACGTGCGCAAGTCCGGCCACTGCCTGATCATTGCTGTGGCCAGCTTGTACTTGTTGTTAAACGCCCGCAGCGAATAGCCGGGTTGCAAGGTGAATACGCTTCTGGCTAACGATCCGAGCATATTAGGCATCTCATTTGTACTCGATCAACGCCGGGTTACCGGCCGTGAACCTGTTCAGCACAAACCTCATCTGGCCCAGCATCTCCGGGAATTTGCCCAGCACCAGAAATACCGCCTGTACTGCGTTTTCACGCGCCGACCTACCGCCACGGCGCGCCAGGCGCAGCATCTGCAGCGGGTAGACCAGCAGCAGTACCAGTGCCCACAGGCCCATCCAGATGCTTGCTAACGCGACCAGCAGTGGAATGCCCAAGCCCCAAACCCATGCACGGCGCGACTCGCGCAGCCAATGCCGCTCCGGCGGTGCGCCATGCAGTGAGGCGCCCTCGGCATAGGCATAACCTGCGCGTACGCTGCGCCGCCACCACTGGCCGAAGCGCGTCATGGCGGCATCGTGCAGGGTCATTTCAGCAGCCAGGCGCCAGACCTTCCAGCCGGCCGCCCTCAGCCGCACGCACAGTTCGGGCTCTTCCCCGGCGATCAGTGCAGAGCGATAACCTGCGACGGCCACGAAGGCATCGACACGCATGAGCGCATCACCGCCACAGGCCTTGGTTTCCCCCAGCGGGGTATCCCACTCCAGGTCACACAGCCAGTTGTAGACAGAGTGCTGGGGAAAGCGCTCGCGGCGCCGCCCACACACCACCGCCACCTGCGGGTGGGTGTCGAGAAAGGCTTGCGCCGTGACGAGCCAGCCGGCATGCACTTCGCAATCGCCATCGACGAACTGCACATGGCGTACTGCAGGCAGGGCCTTTTGCAGGCAGGCAAAACCCTCATTGCGTGCACGCGCGGCGGTGAAAGGTATGGTCATGTCCAACGTCAGCACCTCGACGCCCAAGGCCGATGCTCGTTGCACGGAGCCGTCCGTGGAGCCTGAGTCCACGTACACCACCTTGTCCGCACGCCCCGTCAGCGACGCCAGGCAGCGTTCCAGGCGAAGGCCTTCGTTACGGCCGATAACCACCACTCCAATGCCTGTCACCTTGAGCCTCACTCGCAGCGCTTGAGGGAACCACCCCGGGTACGGTCAGCCATTGCCTGGCTCATGTGAACTCCATCGTTTCGCTGGGTTTTCGGGCCTTGATGGTCGCTGGCACGCCCACAGCCAGTGAATTGTCCGGCACATCGATCAACACTACAGCGTTGGAGCCGATCGACACGTTGTTGCCGATGCGAATGTTGCCCAGCACCTTGGCCCCGGCGCCGATATCGACGTTGTTGCCAAAGATGGGCGCAATCGGTTCATTGACATTCTTCAGGCCGACCACCACACCATTGCGAATCCGACAGTCATCACCGAATCGCGCATAGCCGCTGATGACGATGCCGCCGAAATGGTCGATGACGAAGTTGCGACCGATCACCACTTCACACGGTAACTCGACGCCGGTGATGATCTGTACGAACTTGAACAGCACCTTGTAGACGAACGACAGCACTTTACGCAAAGGTGCCGGCCGCACGCCGTAGCGCCAGCGGCCAAAACGATAGACCAGCAGTACCCAGAAGCCCTGGGCACCCCAATCTCCACCGTGTGCACGCAAGTCCGCGCGTATGTTCTGGAACATGGCTTCACCTACCGTGTGGGTTGGCTGGCAAACTGGGTCTTGAGCAACAGTGACCAGGTGGCGCGCGTGTGCAGCCAACAAGCCTTGATCGCGCCCCAGCCTCGCCCCTTGAGCAATGCCTTGAGCGCCAGCACCAGGTCACCCAGGCTCACCAGCAGCATGTGCAGGATCAAGCCCGGCACGCCATGGTGCTTGCGAAAGTACAGCAGCTCGCTCTCGATCTGGTAGCTGGAGATCTGCCGGCTCGCAGCCTCCAGTTCGGCGACCGACTTGGAGCTTTCCCCGCCAATGTGCACCACGGTGGTGTGCGGGTAGAACACCACCTTCCAACCGGCCTCCTTCACTCGCTTGCAATGGTCGACTTCCTCGTAATAAAGAAAGTAGCGCGGATCGAACAGGCCCACCTGATCGAGCACCTCGCGGCGCACCAGGTAAAAGCAGCCCGGCAACCAGTCGCATTCACGCACCGAGGCATGGTCCCAGGCCATCTCGTCGACCATCTTCAGCCCGGGGAAAAAGCGCCCCAGGCCGGTACGCGCGACAAACACATTCAAGGGCGTGGGGAAGTAGCGGCAACTGGGTTGCAGGTCACCGTCGCGCCCCACCAGGCGCACGCCCAGAACGCCACAGTCCGGGTGCGCGTCCATGTAATCGACGGTTTTTTGCAGGCTGTCAGCAGCGACGAAGGCGTCGGTGTTGAGCAGCAGCGCGTACTTGCCCTGCAGGTGCGCCAGCAACTGGTTGTTGGCGCGGCCAAAGCCGACATTATGCGTGTTGCTCAGCAGCACAGCTTCCGGGCAGACCTCGGCCAGGCGCTGCACCGAATCATCGACGGATGCGTTGTCCACTACCAGGTAACTGGCCAGCCGTTCACTCCCGGCTTGGCGCAGCGCATCGAACATCGGCTGCAGCAACGATGCGGTATTGAAATTGACGACCATCACGTCGACGGGTTTGCTATCCATTGCTGCCGTCTCCGAAGAAATACTCGCTGCGTTGGCGTGCCAGCGCAGGTTCCACGGTCGGGTCGTAAGCACCTTTGCGTTGCTTGACCGTCTCGATCCAGGGGTAGGCATTGCAGCGCGCCTCGACCCGGCTGATCAGTTCTTCAGTCGTACAGATGACTTTGGCCGGGTTGCCCCCGACCACCGTGCCGGGTGGAACATCCTTGGTGACGACAGCGCCTGCAGCGACCACAGCGTTCGGCCCTATGGTCACGCGCGGCATGACGATCGCACCATGCCCGACAAAACAGTTGTCCTTGATGTCAATGTAGCCGACCGAATCAAGGTGTTTGCCGTAACAGATCTCGATCAGCGCAACCACACCGTCGTGGCCGATCAAGGTGCAGTCCGACAGGCCCACATTGCTACCGATGCGTACCAGAGTGGGGTCGGTGACATTGCAGCCGCAATTGATATAGACATTGCTGCCCACCGAGTGGAATTTGCCCCACCGTGCCAGGTAGGTACCCCACTCCAAGGGCGTCGGGTTGCAGAATTTCTTGTAAGCCGAGCCTCCCCGTCCTGTTGAGTAGACATACTGCGTCATGGCATTGCGTATCCATCCAATCATTCTGCTACCCTCGCACGTCAAGCGGTCCTGGACTGTCCCTGAGGCGAACCGGTCTCGTTCTTCTTTATGCTGACCGTATCGCGCTCAACCCTTTCCCCACATTGCTCATCCCTTCGAACAACTGCCCCACTGGCCGCCTTCATCTTCGTATCGAGGTGGTCGGCCAATCTGAGTGCGAACTGCAACAGCGGCATCGTCGGGTTCGAGGCGCCACCTGTGGCAAAAATGCTGCTGCCCGCTATATAGAGGTTTTCACTGCCGAACACCTTGCAGTTGGCGTCGACCACGCCGAACTCGGGGGATGCCGCCATGCGTGTGGTGCCCATGTGATGGGCATGGGGCGACAGTTTCAGGGGCAACTCGGTGTCATAGACAAAATCGTTGAGCTTGACGAAGCCGAGCCCCGCCTGGGCGAACTGCTTGGCCAGTTCAGCGCCGATGCACTTGATGGTATGCCTGTCGGTGGCACTGAGTACCCAATTGACATTGACCTTGGCCACGCCCAGCTCATCTGTTTCGTCAAGCAGCGAAATGCGGCTTTGTGCATCCGGGAACTGTTCGATCATCGTGGTCATGACGCCATCGCCGGGGCAACTGAACTTGGCGACGAACTCGATCTTGCTGGCCAGCCCCATCTGACACGCCAGGGTTTCCAGAAAGTATTTGACCTCGGCCGTTCTGCCGTAGGTCTGCACATCGGAGAGCACCGTAGCGGAAACATTGCCCTTGCCGGCATGGTACTCAGCGACGAATGCATCAGTGGTGTAATACTGGCGCGGCTCGGTGCCCAAGCCATCTTTGAGTATGAAGGTACCCAAGTCGATGTTCAGGTGTTCCATCAGGCAACGCCCGGTCAGGCCCTCCTTTTTCACCACGCCAGCACCCACCAGCGAAGCGCTGTTGAGCAATTGCCTGGCATTCTCGATCGCCCCCATCGCCAGGACGAACTGATTGGCCGCGACACGCTCGCGATGCTGGTCGTAATCGGACACCACCGCTGCCTTCAATTGCCCTGAAGCCTGATCGAATTCGAGGTCGACACAGTTGCAGTTGATGAACACCTCCAGCCCGGGCGTCTCGTTGAGCGCCGATGCGTACTTTTGCGCGAACCGTGTTGGCGGGCTCAGCAGAAAACAGTCAGCATCGAATTCGCCACCGTTCAAGCCGGTGTTCACGGTTTTAAAGCCAGCCCCGTGCGGCAGGTCAACGATCGCCATGGCCGCCGGCAGGTAGCGCTCGATCTGCGCATAGTCGATCGGCCAGCCTGGCAGGCCGACAGGCGGCGCTACGGCAAAATCGGACGAAGTGAAGGGGCGGCAACGGCCTGCCCAATGATTGGAGGTGCCGCCCAGGTAACGCAGGCGCGTCTGTTCGGCATACAGCTCAAGGCCGGTCGAGGTGCACGCGTAGAGTTCCTGCGAGCGCGGCTCATACTCACGCCCTCCCCCTCGAGCAGCACCACGCTCCACCCCGCCTGCGCCATCTGCAGGGCCAGGGTGATGCCGGCCGGGCCGGCACCGATGATGCACACGTCGTAGGCTTCGCGCAGGGTTTTCTCAGCCTCGAAGTCCTTGATCATGCTCGACCGTCCTTGAAGTATTCCGAAGGCAAGACCCAGCCGTTAATCACAACGAACCCGCCCTTTTCCGCCGGTTTGCGCCCAGCGCCAGGGACGATACCGAAAACAGCTACGCCGACACCCAGCAACACGCCATTGCGAAGAAAGCCGCGGCGACCCGATTGCCGATCAAGAAACTGTAGCTTCCCCATGATCACAAGACCTATGCCGTTGATTTTATCTAGCCCGGTATCGTTATGTGCAGCCTGCCGGGAAGGCTTCAGAGCCAGTCGAACAAACGCGTGATCAGGAAGCCACACAATGCGCCGACCGCAATCATCGGTAGCACCACAAGTTCACGCTTCATACTCCAGATATTCAGCTTGGAATTGACATAGACGATCAGTGCCAGCGTCGGGAAGGTATGCAGAGCGGCCCCCCATATGGCGTATTTCACTCCGCCAATGGCCAGCAACAACGGTATCAGTGCCCACAAAGAGACGAGCCGGATGATGTTGTCCATCGCCTGGTACTTGGTATGGCCCAAAGCGATCCACAACTGATGTGCCAAGGTATAGCGCAAGGTGAAGAACGACAGCGACAGGATGGCCAGCATCGGGCCTGCGTCGGCATAGCGCTCATCGTACATCCAGCCGATCAGCAGCGGGCTGGCAGTCAGGAAACCGCCACACAGGAACAGCATGACCAGATCGACCAGCAGCCTGAAGTGGAAGTAGAGTTTTTTCAGGCGCGCCTGGTCACCGGCCCTGGCCGCTTCGCTGAAGGCTGGAAGCGCCACTGACCCGACCAGTTTGAGCAAGCCGGTCTGGATCGACCCGAGAATCAGCACGGCAATGGAATACACCCCAAGCTGCGCCACCGTCATCGTGCCGCCGAACCAGATGCGGTCGCCATACATGGCCAATACCCCGACCATCGAAGACAGCAGTATCCAGCGCCCGAACACGATCAGTTCGGTGAGCGCTGCACGGTCCCATTGCAGGCGGTTGTGCGGGCCATGCAAGGCGAAATGGCCCAGTAACGTGCCAACCAGCGCCGAGGCCAGGCCGGCGACCACCAAAGACCAGATGGACCGGGTGAAATAGCCGATCACCAGCATCGTGACCAGCCCGACGACCTGCGATGCGAGCTCTATCAGCACCACGCGCTTTTGCTGGAAGGCGCGTACCGCGACGTCTATCTTGGTGGACTGGAAACCCCAGATGATCGCTGAAATGCCGGTCACCGCCAGCACCAGCGGCAGCTCTGGCGCTGCATAAGTGGAATGCGCCGGCCACAGATCGGCCAGTTGCGCCCACCAGGCGCCGAGGGCCAGCAGCAGCGTCAGCGCGAACAGCACAAAGCCGCGCACGATCTGCACCGTCCAGGCGGTGTTGAGGAACAATGGGTCGTCGCCGCGGTGGCTCTGGATGATGTTCTGCCGCAGGCCGACATCGGACAGCAGGTGCAGCAGCACAGAAACGGTGGTGGCAATGACCATCACCCCAAACATTTCCGGCAGCAGTATCCGCGCCATGATCAGGTTGCCGCCCAAGCGCAGCACCTGCGAGGCCACCAGCGAGACCAGGTTCCATGCGCCTGCGCCCATGGCACGCTTGCGCAGACTGGCAGGTGCTTGCACATCAATCGACGGCATGACTTGAATCTCTGACTGAATGGCTAGAAGTCACTATAGTTTCAATTAGCCATGATGCTAGTGCCCATCCACCCGGGGACAGGTGACCTCTCCCATGCCCGAACATTTACGTGCGCTGATCGTCATTTTGTTCCTGGCTTGCGTGGTGTTCTTTCTCGCACGCAGCCCGGCAAAGGACCTGATTGCCGAGAGCGATTTCAAGCGCCGCCGCAACCTGTGGTTCGCGTTGACACTGGTGGCCTTTTTTGCGCACAGCTACTGGATCTACACCGCCGTTGCCGCCGTCATGCTGCTCACGGCCAGGCGCCGCGAGCGCAACCCCATGGCGCTGTTCTTCCTGTTGCTGTTCGTCATACCGCCCGCGTCGAAAGAGGTGCCCGGCTTTGGCGTGGTCAACTACCTGATCGAGCTGAACCATCAGCGCATCCTGACCCTGTGCGTGCTGCTCCCCGCCGCACTGGTGCTGAGCAAGCAGAGCGATACGCTGCGTTTCGGCCGCCTGTGGGCCGACAAGCTGCTGGCCGCCAGCCTGTTGCTGATGGGGCTGCTGTACCTGCGCGAGACCACGATTACCGATACCCTGCGCCAGGCGGTGTACTTGTATGTCGACGTGTTCTTGCCCTACTACGTCGCCAGCCGCGGGTTGAGGGAGCTGAGCGACTTCAAGGACGCGATGCTGGCCTTCGTCATTGCCGCTTTGGTCTTGTCGCTGCTGGCCGTCGCTGAGTACGCGCGCCACTGGCTGCTGTACAACGCGTTGCTCGACGCCCTGGGTGTGGAGTGGAGCATGAAAGGCTACCTGAGCCGGGGCGGTTCGTTGCGCGCCAGCGTCACCGCCGGCCAGGCCATTGCCCTGGGCTATGTGATCACAGTTGCGATTGGTCTGTTCCTGTTCGTGCAGGGCTTCGTGCGCAGCCAGCTGCAGCGCACCCTTGGGGCCTTGCTGCTGGCCGCCGGCCTGTTTGCGCCACTGTCACGGGGCCCCTGGGTGGGCGCGGTGGTGATGATTGTCGTGTTCATCGCCATGGGCAAGCGTGCAGTCACGCGCCTGTCCCTGCTCGCACTGGCAGGGGTGCTGAGCATTCCGCTGCTGACCATCGTGCCCGGCGGCGAAAAGATCCTCGACCTGCTGCCGTTCATCGGCAGCGTGGACAATGAGAACATAACCTACCGCGAGCGTCTGCTCGACAATTCGTGGATCGTCATTCAGCGCTACCCGTTGTTCGGATCGTTCGATTTCCGCAACACGCCGGAAATGCAATCGATGATCCAGGGCGAGGGCATCATCGACATCGTCAACACCTACATCGGCCTGGCGCTTAGGATCGGCCTGGTAGGGCTGGCGCTGTTCGTGGGGTTCTTCGCCTGCGTTCTGATGGGCATCAACAAGAGCATGCGTACCTTCCCCGACAAGAGTGACCCTTACCGCCAGCTCGGCAGGGTGCTGTTGGCGACCTTGCTGGGCATCCTGGTGACCATTTTCACGGTAAGCAGCATCACGGTAATCCCGGTGGTGTACTGGTCGATTGCCGGGCTCGGCATCGCCTACATCCAGATGGTCCGCAGGCACGCTTTCGCCGATGCCGAACACCCTGCCAACGCCAGCCTGCAACCGAGGTAGTTCAATGACCGACACTTCATTCTGCCCCTTGACCCGGGCAACGGCACTGGTTGGCCTGCTGATGCTGCCGCTGGCCGGCATGGCCTCGGAGTGGGTCGTCAGCGTCGACGAACAGAACGGCCTGCCCAACCTGACGCGCGGAGGCGGCCCTGCCTTTGCCTCAAGCTTCGACTTCTGGGGTGAAGACTGGAGCTGGACGGGCTTCTACCCGACACTCAAGGTTCAGGGGCCTTACCGCTACACCTTGACGGGGCGAAACAAGGACCTTGATTTCGACCTGAAAGCCGATATCCAGAAGGACCAGGGGCAAACCCTGACCTGGCACTTCGACCTGCAGGCACAGAGCAAGCAGGCCGATGTGATGGGCGGCGGCATCGTCTGGCGCTTCGACCCGGCGCTGATCGCCGGGGAAATGGGCGACCCGGTGCTGTTGCCCGGCAACCGCGGCTGGGCCTGGGGCAAGAACAGCGGCGGGCCACGTGTGCAAATGCGCTTCGATCCCCCGTTGGCCAAGGTCTATTTCGAGCGGGGCGATACCAGCCAGGTGCGAACCTTCTTCTACACCGACCCGATTCTGCCTGGCCGCCAACAGATCAAGGCGGTGCTGACCGTTGCCGGGGATATTGCCATAGGGCCCACGCCCAGCGAACGCTTCGGCCTGGCCGACCCCACGCAATGGCCGGATGACCAGTTGGACTGGCGCACGTCACCTGTGGACCTGTCGTTCCTCAACGCGGGGGAAATACCAGCCGGCAAACGTGGTTTCGTCAAAGCATCCGGTGAACAACTGGTGTTTGCCGACAACACCCCGGCGCGCTTCTGGGGCACCAACCTGTCGGCTTATGCGCTGTTCAAAACGCCTGACGAGGAAATCAAGGCGCAGGCCAAGCGTCTATCGGCACTGGGCTTCAACCTGGTAAGGCTGCACCACCACGACTCCCCGTGGGTGAGCCCGAACATCTTCGGCGATCTCACCCAGCTCAAGAACACCGAGCAACTCGACGCCGAAGCGCTAAGGAAGATCGACTGGTGGATCAAATGCCTCAAGGACGAAGGCGTGTATGTCTGGCTCGACATGAACGTGTCACGCATCCTGACCGCCAACGACAACATTTACGCCTTCGATGAACTGCCCAAAGAGCAAGGGGTTGCCGCTGTAAAGGGCTATGCCTACGTCAACGTCACCATTGCCCAGGCCATGAAGCGCTTCGCTGAACGCTACATGACCCACGTCAACCGCTATACAGGGCTTGCCTACAAGGACGACCCGGCAATCGCGGCCATTTTGCTCACCAACGAAAACGACATCACCCAGCACTTTGGCAACGCGCTATTGCCGGACAAGGGTGTGCCCCGCCACAGCCGGCTATACATGGACGAAGCCAAGGCCTTCGCCGCCCGCCAGGACCTGCCGGCGGACAAGACCTGGCGTGCCTGGGAGCACGGCCCCTCCAAGCTGTTCCTCAACGACCTGGAGCACCGCGTTTTCGCTGACATGATCAAGGACCTGCGCAACATCGGGGTCAAGGTACCCATCTCCACCACCAGCACCTGGGGCGGCAACGGCTTGTCCTCGCTACCGTCGCTGACCACGGGTGACGTCATCGATGCCCACAGCTATGGCGGCATCGGGCAGCTGGAGAAGAACCCGTTGACCAGCGACGGCATGATCGACTGGCTCGGCGCCGCTCAAGTGGTGGGGCTGCCGATGACGGTCACCGAGTGGAACGCCGAACCCTTCCCGCTGCCTGACCGCCACTCATTGCCGCTGTACGTGGCAGCGACGGCCAGCCACCAGGGCTGGGACGCAATCATGCAATACGCTTACAGCCAGCAGGGCTTCTTCAGCCAGTGGCGCCGCGCAGACAACTGGAATGCCTACAACGACCCGGCGCTGATGGCCACCCTGCCTGCCGCCGCCCTGCTCTATCGCCGCGAGGACGTGCAGCTGGCAAAAACCCGTTACGTCTTCGCACCCACTCCAGACACCTTGTTCAACAGGCCGATCACACCCAATACCTCGGTGCTGCTGCGCACCGCCATGGAAAAGGGCCAACTGCAGATCGCCATGCCCCAGACAGCGCAATTGCCGTGGCTACAGGCCAGCGCCATCCCGGCCGATGCGCAGGTGCTGCGTGACCCAGACCACTCACTGCTCGATGCCAACGCCAGCGAGTCGGTCACCGATACCGGGCAACTGCGGCGCAACTGGCAACAGGGCGTCTACACCATTGACACGCCCTCGACCCAGGCCGCGACCGGCTGGCTGGGTGGCCAGGCAATGGACCTTGGCGACATCCAGCTGCAGCTGAAAACCGCGTATGCCAGCGTGGTGGTACAAAGCCTGGATACCAAGCCGCTCAACCAATCGCGCAGCCTGCTGATTTCACTGGGTACCCGTGCTGTGCCCCGCCCCGACGACATGACTCCGTTTCACGTCGAGCCGCTCGAAGGCACCCTGAGTGTCAAGGCGCCAGCAGGCTTGAAACTCTACGGCCGCACGGCCGATGGGCAGGAGCAGGTGCTGGCGTCGTCCTACCAAGAGGGGCGCTACATCATCCGTTTCGACGGGCGCAGCATGACCAACTGGCTTTTCTTGAAATAGGGCATATCGCCATCTAGAGTCAATTCAGACCTGTATTCCAGGCATTCGACGCTGCTTCTGTTCCAGGAGGATTGGATGAAGTACTTGGTTGTCGGGGGTTCAGGCTATATCGGCTCACACATGGTCAAGCACCTGTTGGCCGCAGGGCACGAAGTGGTGGTAGCGGATACCGTGGCCACCGGCCCTGATATCGAATGGGTCGAGCTGGATATCGCTGATGCGCTCGCGCTAGATGCGCTGTTCGACGACTGCCACTTCGACGCCGTTTTCCATTTTGCCTCGTTCATCCAGGTGGCAGAATCGGTCACCGACCCGTGCAAGTACTACCAGAACAACGTCGCCGCCACGCTGACCCTGCTCGATGCAATGGTGCGAGCCGGGATCAGGCACTTGGTCTTCTCCTCTACAGCAGCCGTTTACGGCGACCCACAGTACATCCCCATCGATGAGCAGCACCCCAAGGCGCCGATCAATCCCTACGGGCGCAGCAAGTGGATGGTGGAGCAGATCCTCCAGGACTTCGACCGTGCCTACGGATTGCGGTCGGTGTGCCTGCGTTACTTCAATGCCGCGGGCGCCGACCCGGAAGGTTCGCTGGGTGAATGCCACGAACCGGAAACCCACCTGATCCCGTTGATCCTGCAGGCGGCCTCTGGTCGGCGCGAGGCGATCACCGTGTTCGGCCATGATTACGACACACCCGACGGCAGCTGTATCCGTGATTATGTGCATGTGGCCGACCTGGCGTCGGCACACGCGCTGGCGGTGGACTACCTGTTGGCCGGCGGCGCAAGTACGGCGTTCAACCTGGGCAATGGCCTTGGGTTTTCGGTGCAGGAAGTGATTGATACCGCCCGGGTCGTGACCGGGCGGCAGATCAACGTGGTCGAGGCAACGCGCCGCGATGGCGACCCGGCCAGGCTGGTTGCCGATGCTGCCCGGGCCAGGGGGGTGCTGGGATGGCAGCCACGGTTCGATTCACTGGAGCAGATTGTGCGGCACGCCTGGGACTGGGAGCTTCAGTACCCCTGGCAATGACGTGAGCGCAATAGCAAGCAAGGAGCAAGCATGGCTAGCCAGCTCCTTGCATCAGCAATCAAAGGCTCAGTAGTAAGGCCGCGGTTGCTCATCCGCCTTGTTCAATACCGCCCCGATCAAATTCGCCGTCGCCAGATGATGCAGGCAGTCTTCGATATCCTTCTTGCTGTTCACCCCGTTGGCAACTACCAGCAGCACACAGTCGAACTTCGGCAAGACGGTCAATGCATCGTCGGAACTCAACAGCGGTGGCAGATCGAAAATGCAGATACGCGAGTCGTAGCGGTCGCGCAGGTCGCTGATCAGGCTGTTGACCTTGGGCGATGACAACATCTCGGTAGACATCGGTATCGGTTCACGCGTGGGCAGCACCACGAACCGCGGCAAGGTCGGGTTGACCAGTACCTCTTCCAGCCAGGCCTCGCCTTTGAGCAGCTCGTTCAGCGCTTTGTCCATGGGCAGGCCAAGGCTGCTGCCAACCCTTGGACGACGCAGGTCGAAGTCGACCAGCAGCGCGGTCTTGGTGGTGTGGTGGGCGATGCTCATGGCCAGGTTGACCGCCAGCACTGTCTTGCCCGCCTCGGGTGTCGGCGAGGTGATCGCCAAAGTCCGCCAGCCGTTTTCTTCCATGGCCTGCAGCACTTGCGTGCGCAGCAGGTCGATGGCCCCGCTCATGTTCGAGTTCTTGTTGTAGGAGACGATCCGGTTGCGTTCCAAATGCTCCGCACGCAGCGGCACCACCTTGGTCTGCACGTAATCGAATTGCCCCAAGGCTTCGGGCTGCTCCGACACAGGCGCCGCCTTTGGCGTTTCAGCGGGAGTGGGAGAAACCTGATGAATGTTCTTTCCGATAGCCGGCGTAATTCTGTCCATCGCTGCGCTTCCCTATTCAAACCGAGCCATAGCTTTAAACAGCAAGAGGTCCAGTGGCATGTAGAACACATGGACGACCACCATCAGCATAGCAACCAGCAACAACCCGCCGATGACCAGCAGCACCCGCCACTTGCGGCGCCTGGCCACATCGGCCTGCGTGGAAATGTACGGCACGGCCACCAGCACCCGCTTGCCCAGCACGCTTTCCAGCGCACCGACACCCCGTATACGCTGGTTCAGCATTTCCAGCAGCATCACCAGCGCGCCGCCCACTGCCGGCGCCAACACCAGGCCAAGGGCGACAATTTTCTTGCGGTTGGGCTTGACCGGTTTTTCCGGCATCAAGGGTGGCTCCAGCAACACGAAGCGCTCAGCCTTGTTTTCCTGCTCCAGACTTTCGGTGATCTTCGCGCCCATTTCCTTGTCGCGGATTTCTTCATACTTCTTGCGTGCGTTGTCATGGTCACGCATCAGTGTTACCAGGCCGCGCTCCACTTGCGGAGCTTCGAGGATATCGGCCTCATAGCCTTCCATTTTGGCCGTCAGCTGACGTTTCTGTTCAGCAAGCGATGCGATGCGCGACTGCGTAGCCGCCATTTTGGTACGTACCCTGGCCGCATCGAGGTTCATGGCCGCCGCAGCGGCGATGCCCTTCTCGCCCGAGGCCTTGAGCAAGTCGATCTTGCGCTTGACGGCCACCACATCGGGGTGCGCCGGGGTGTATTTGGTCAACAGCCGGGCATACTCGGCCTTGAGGCTGGCCAGGTCCTGTGGTTGGTCCGCCGAGGCAGGCCTGCCGCCAGCCGCCTGCGCGGGCACCCCCGCATTGGCGGCCGCCAGCTCCAGTTCGAGGTAACGCAGCTCTTCCTGGGCGGCCTTGTAGTCGCGATCGACCTCGCGGAACTCCAACTCCGAACGCGACAACATGCTCATGCGCAACTGCTGGTTCTCAGGCAAGGCATTGGCGTGCGCCTGCTTGAAATCCGCCAGCTTGTTCTCGAGCGCAGCCAGCTCGGCGCCCAGCTTGTTCGCCTCCTGGGTAAGGAATTCGGTGGTCTCGGTTGCGCGCTCGGTGCGCTGTTTCATGTTTTCGTTGAGAAACAGCGTCACCAGTTCGTCGGCCACTTCCTTGGCAACTTCAGCGCGCTTGTCCTCATAGGAAACCGTGAACGCGACCGTCGCCTCGCCACGCCCTTTGACGTAGGTACTGAGCGTGGCCACGACGATTGCACTGCGCATCTGCTCGATCTTGTCGGTCTCACTGAACCGCCTGCCCTTGTCGGCGAACAGGTTGTACTTGTCGATGATCTTCAGCAGGTTCTCGCGGGTCATGACGCGCTGACGAATGACCTCGATGCGCTCATCGGCAAAACTGTTGTTGTTGGCCGAGACCAGCTCTGGCGAAATCTGTTGCGACTCCACCAGGATGGTGCCGGTCGACTGATAAAGGGGCGGCACCGAGACGGCGACCCCGACGGTTGCCGCAATCACGACCACGATGCTCACCCCCAGCAACAAGGCGCGGTCCTTGATGATGGCGATGTAATCTTTAAGGGAAAGCTCGTAGTCCGTTTTCATGGTGGCCACCCGTGCGAGAGTCAGATGTCGGGATATCTGTACGTCAGCGTCAATCCGGCAATGGTCGCGTCAGCATCGGGCAAGCCGTCTTGCTGGCGCTGCTTGTACATCAACGAGAAACGCAGGTCCCAGGCCGGTGAAAATGCGCGGCTTGCCCAGATGCCATACGTTTGTAACGTGTTTGGCGAGACCCCTTTGCTGTCCTGCCAGGACGCATCGACGCCCACGCGGTCGACCTCGGTGACCAGGTAGCTCCAACTGCCGCGTACCATGTCGAGTTCGGCAAAGCCGCCCTCGGCGTTGGCAACGGTGCTGCGCTCGGCGCTGAAGGTGGCATCGGCACGATCGCCCCGGTAGAACAGCGACATGCCACCTTCACCGCGGCGCCCGCCGCCAGAACCCGTGGTCTTGTTCACGCCGATATGCATCTCGCCTTCAAACCGTTCGGAAAACCGGTGCCTGACACCGATATTCGGGCTGTAGCTGTTGGAGGACACCGCGGTGGTATCGTCCTGCGGTTCATAACGCCTGGCGTCAAAACCGGTGATGATGTCGGTGCGCTCGCTCCAGGCGTAGGTCCATGTCGATGTGTTGTACAGCTCGTCGTAACCGGTCAACGAACTGATGTCATAACGGGCATGTGAGTAGGTCAGGACGTTGGCCAGCGTGCTGCGCTCGGTCACCGCGCTGCTCCAGTTGGCCTCGAGCGTGGACATCTCCTGCGTGCCGTCGGTGGTGACCACGCCGGTGTCCTGCACAGCACCGGACAGCGTGGAACTCTCCTCGTAGCGCGCCAGCAAGCCAAAGCCACCGGTCTCGGTCTCGCGCTGCCACCCCAGGCTCACCTTGGGGTCTTCTCGGTCATCGACGATCGACCGGTCGGATGAGCGCAGCACGTTGACACCCAGGCCCAGACGCAACTGGTCGCGGTCGAACTGACCGATCAGGCTGTAGTCGGGCGCAATGATGGTACGCGTCACACCTTTCTCCTCGGACGTCAGGAGCAATGGGTTGCTGTCGTACTCGACAGACGTGGGCACCACGACTGAAGACTGCCAAATGGCGGCGTGAACCACCCCAGACAACGGCAACATCATGATTGCCGTCGCAATATTCGTTGGTCGGAAAATAGGCACTAGAGATTCTTATATATTGGTAGGGTCAAGGTACGACCAGCGTATCGCCAGCCTGAAGTTGGAAGTTGGTGGACATGTCGCGCCCGGAAACCAGATCCTTGTAGCGCACCGGCAATACCTTTTGTGAAGGGCCGCTGCCGCGGATGACCTTGATGGCACTTTCGTCGGCGAATTTGTCCATTCCACCCGACATGCTCAGCGCCTGAAGCACCGCCGTAGGGCCTGCCATGGGCACCGGGCCTGGCTTGATGACCTTGCCTTGCACATACACAAGGTTGCCCGCCGTACCCGTGACAACGACGCTTACATTAGGATCTGCCAGGTAGGGTTTGAGGCCGGCAGTGACCTTGTCGGCAACCGCTGTGACGTCCAGCCCGGCCACATCGATTCGACCTGCCAGCGGGAAGGTGATGCTGCCATCGGGTAGTACGACGGTTTCCTGGCGAAGGGTGTCCTCTTGCCAGACCGAAATCAGCACCCTGTCACCGGGGCTGAGCAGGTACGCCGGGTTGCCTTGATCGGCCACGCTGGTGCCGGACCAAGTCACGAATACGCAAAAGATGGAAATCAGCAAACGCGCCATGAGGGATCCCTCCGGCCTTGCGGCCCAGGTTCAAGAGCACTGAATGAGAACGACACTAAACCTCTCGCTCCACTTCGCAGCCGTTACAGCGCTGCGACGGCCTCAA
Source organism: Pseudomonas sp. BNK-30 (assembly GCF_047456185.1). Lineage (NCBI taxonomy): Bacteria > Pseudomonadati > Pseudomonadota > Gammaproteobacteria > Pseudomonadales > Pseudomonadaceae > Pseudomonas > Pseudomonas sp. BNK-30. Next base: position 1,670,207 of record NZ_CP179904.1, on the reverse strand, counting down.
GCATCCAGGAGGCCCTTTACCGCAATGCCGCTTCGCCTGCCACTGCCAATTTGCGTCTGGGGCGTCAGCTACTGGAATATAGCAACAGCTGTAAAATTGACAAGCGGCTAATCCCGTCTTCGACGCAAACATCCATTATTTAGCGTCAATTCACTGGCAGTACGGTTAAGTTGATCGTAATGGTAAAAACAGCGTCCTCAAATTTTCTTTCTGTTGGCAACTGCGACAAAGCCGATCACCGCAAACGCAAACACCCAGCCTGCCGTTGCCAAGGGAACAATATTTGCCTGGCTCATATAAGAATCAGCCGCCCGTGCCGCACCACTCAATAACACCAACAGAAAGATGGATTTGATGAACAGTGTTGAGCGCATGGTCCCCTCCTACGAAGAGGAAAATTTATTATGGGTTTTTGGCGGAGGAATGAATCGCTGTTGATTGGAGCTTATGGGCACGATGCCATTACGTCAACGTTCCGACACCATAATAAATCTCAATCGACTGCCCCTCGACTCGTCAAATTATCGACATGCAGAAGATGCAGGCACTTTTCACCCGCTCGTGCTTCTAGCAACTCATTGATATGCCATAAAAAATAAAATGTCATCAGCGCCCCACCCTGGCCAGCATGCGGGTAGTCGAACCGGGGCACGACTTGAACGATGTGTTTCATAGGCGAGAAACAGTGAGAATCATTGCGCTTAGCGTCACGCTTATGACGGAAAAAGATCGAGGGTACGTTCGACCTCATCAATATCGATCGTGAAGCCATCACCCTGCGGCGTGCCGACGACGAAGCCAAAATGCTGATGGTCACGGTCCGTCAGGTACTTGTAGTAGCTGACGAAGCGGTTAGGCGGCTGCAGCGCCAGCAGCGAGCCGCCTGAACGCAGCACATTGACGCCGTGAACCAGCTGGCTGCCTTCCACGCCAATCACCGTCCTGGCCCCCGCGCATGCCGCGACGATGGTCGGTACATCGCACCTGAGTGGGTCGATCACGCGAAAGCCACGGTACTTGCGCAAGTGTTCGGCGACCTCAAGTTCGTTGCGCATCAAGCGCAATTGGCCTTCACAGCCGCGCAGAATGAACACGCCAGGGTGCGTTACAGGGTCCACATGTGACAGCAACTTGTCGCCCATGGCACGGTAGCGCTGATGCCGGCTGCGGTTGTTGCTCACGTCGTCGAACAGCACCAGCTCCTTGAAAAATGCGCTGCGCAAGCGCAAGGGTTGCATGTCCAGCCACGCCTCATAGCCGGGGGCCTGGGTAAACAATGGAAACCTGGCCGATGGTGCCGTGGTAACAGGGATGCCCTCGTTGCAGGCCAGTGCGTAGGTCGGGCAATCTTCCATCAACCAGGTACCAAACCAAGTGTTGCCGTTTTGCGTGCAATACACAGCACCCCGCTCTATCTCGTAGTCCACCGTTACCCGCGGGAAAGTGCTGGGCTTCAACGACAGCCAATGGCTGGCGTCGTCTTTGTATAACGCCCCGTCAATCAGCCAGACATCCTTTAGCAGGTAGCCGCGCGTCGGGCCTTGCTGCGCACGGATACCGCCTTCCATGGTGAGCGCGGGGTGTACATGGGGAAAAAAACGCTTGGCCTCCCAACCGGTCACGCGTTCCAGCTGGTTGGGCAAGAAATACGCCGGTGGAGAGACGGTGGTTTCGCCGGGCGCGATGTCCCAGGTTTTAACCGCCCGACTTTTTATGTCGATATCGGCTTTACGGGCAAGCCGCTTTCTGGCCATGTGTTTGTAGGCGGCCAGTGTCCAGACAGTTTCGCTGGTAATTAGCGTTGAATTGAACTCAGAAATATTACTACCCATGGCAAGCCCCCTATGATAAGAACGCCAAAAAGCTCGCAAGCGACGTCCTTATCCAGGCCGGCCCTGACGCTAAGTTAGTTGGACAACACCCTTTCCATCGTGGGCGGTGATTTCAAGTTGGCATACCGTTCGCGCAAGTTCTCGAAAAACAACTCACCCGAACTTCTATTGCCATAGAGGTATATCTTGTGCAGGCCGCCAAACACCATTTCGTGGTAGCGGCTTGCAAGCGCTTCATCACTGGACCCTTCCGGTAAACCCAGGTGCAGCGTCAACTTGTTGCCCTCGACCGCAAACAGCGGCGTGTCCCAAAGAAACTGGGCCACTCCCGTCTTGGGTAGACGGATGAACATGTAGGCGTGGTTGCCCAGCGAGTCGATATCACCCCCGCGCCGCCGCTTCCACTTCAGTAACCCGTCATCCGGGCGCGCCAGACAAAGACCGATGTCGTAATAGTCGTAGCCATTGGCCAAGGCCCACTCCAACGCCAGGTAGGTGGTGATGGAGTTGACCTCACGCAGTTTCTTGGCATCGGAAAACACGGCTTCGCAGTAACCGAAACGCAAGGTGCTCCAGTAGCGCTTGCCAGCCCGGGTTATCTCACAACCCAGGTGACAGGCCACCACCTCGCCATCCAAGGTGATCAAGTCCAGGCGGCCTACCCCCTTGGCCAAACGAAACACCTCCTCGGTGGGAAACTGTGCCGCATGAATGCCTTGCCGTGCGCTGGCATAAGGCCGAAGCAGGTCACGGTCGGCCATGGCAATTTCGTCATCCGAGAGCGTTTGCCTCATCTGGTACAGCGGTCGGTTCTTGCGGATACTGCGGCGCAACTCACTGTCATAGCGCGCGGTGATATCGTCCAGCGAGCGCCCAAGCGGTACGACGGCACTCAGGTAGTGCGGTACGGACAGTGCCCCGAGGGTGGGTAACTCACTGACTACTACGCGGCTGGGCACGCTGCCCGCCGGGCCCTCGGGTGCTGGTGCCTGCTGTTGCGCTTTGCCGCCTATCAACAGCTTGGCCATTTCGCGCTGTTGCTTCCTGCCGATGTAGAGAATTTCGTAGAGGCTTTGCTGCTGCAGCCTGAACCGGGCGACCTCCCAATGCCAGAAGCACGCCCGCCCAAGCATGTCGCGTAACACGTTTGATACGGTTCTGATCTCGTAACGCAGCGAAGGTGAGATGAGTTTTCGAGCTATGGCCATCATGTGCGCTTTCATTTCTTCTTCGACGTCCTTTGAATTCAAACGGCCTTATCGGAAGAGAAGCGGGTTATTGCTCGAGACAATGACGTAAGCGACTGATAATCCGACAACATTGCCCCTTGCCGGCCTAACATTCAGTAACAATTTAAGATGCAAGCTCGCGTATTAGCAAGCGGCGTTTTGCAATCGCCTGCCTTCATTTCATGACGTCAATTTTCTTTCCTGTACGCGTTGGGTCATTGATTGTTGCAATGGGTAATTAACTACCTCACCGCTACGATGCAAACGGCGCCTGCTATCGGCTCTTTCTCTCATGCAGGTACCGACGATGACTGATTTCGCCCTTCAAAACCCTCATCAGCAACTGATCCAGGAACAGCTACCGGCCTGGACCAGAACTGTGCAACCTGAGCATTGGCGGCGCTTGCGCGAGAGCGTGCAGCCCGAGCAAGGCCTGGAGGGTCAAGCACCATGGTTCGCCAATGCTGCACCCGATCTGCGCGAAGCAGTGCTTGCCAGCCAGCGCCGCCTGGACGACTCGCAACACCAACTTGCGCGCGCCATGGCGGGGCTGCAGAACATTGCTGAATTCGCCGAAGCCTTGCTCGAGCAACGACTGAATGCCGAGCACCAACTGTCGGTGCCGCTGCGCAGTACCCAGTTCATCCATATTCAACACAGGTTCAGTTTCGGCACCTACGTCACCGGCCACAAAGCGACCAGCCTGCTCGAAGCCGCCCTGCACAACTTCGAAGAGCAGCCCACGTTCAGCCACGACAGCGCCCTGGTACTGGCCGGTGATGCGCAGTTCGAAGCCACCACGGTCGTCGGCCAGACCACGTTGGGCGACAGCGAAACGCTGGTCGATATCGACCTGCTATCCGAGTCATACCGTATCAACCCGCTGCCGCTTGCTCCCAGCGGCTTCGCCCGCAGTTGCCGGGACCTGGACATTGGGCAACGTTATCAGGAACACCTGCAGACGATCTTCGAAACGCCCTCACGCCCGGTACGCGCGGCCTTCATGACGACCCTGCGTGACCGCCTGCGCCTTGCCGCCGACATGGCCTTGCTGCGCCACACCATTACCGGCGCCGGCCGTGATGTCATTGACCAACTGCTGGCACAGGCCCCCGTACGCTGCTGGCAGCCATCGCTGTTCGGCATCGCACTGCACGAAGTGCTGATCATCGACGCCGGCACGGCGGGTTTGTTGATGTACCTGCCCGGTGATGAGCAGCGCCTGCTGCAGTTTCCCGGCCTTGCCGGCGTGCATGCACATCTCGCCACCCACTTGCTGCAAGCGGATTACCGACGGGGTTTCCAGCGATACGTCTCATCGTTGCAGTGCTATCGTTTCCTCGACCTGTTGCACCAGAACCTCGACGCCGCAGGTAACAGCCCCGCAGATCAACGGTGGTCGATGCGCGAGGGCGCCGACCTGCACCTGACCCTTGCCCCCATCGAGGCGCCACTGCTGGCTTTCCTCTATGGCGATCATGTGGCACGCCTGAAGGCCGAGGCCGCAGCCGTGGCAGTGCCTACCGCAGAGGTCGACAGGCAAGCGCACCAACGGCGCATCGCCCAGTGGCAAAGCATGGGGCTGGACGCACTGATGGTTGCAGGTTTCTTCATACCCGGGGTTGGCACCCTGTTGACAGGGGTCATCGCCTGCCAGTTGCTTGGGGAGGTGATCGACGGTTACCAGGCTTGGAGCATTGGCGACCGCCACCTGGCCTTGCAGCACATTGAGGCGGTAGGCCTGAACCTTGCTGCGATCGGCGGTTTGCATGCAGCAGGCAAGGTGCTGCCCAGGCTGTTCAACAGCGCGCTGATGGAGAGCCTTGAACCGGTGAAACTGCGGGACGGCAGCCGACGGCTCTGGCGTGCAGACCTGAAGGGCTATGCGAGCAACGTGCAGTTACCAGCAGAACTTGAAGCCAACCCGCAAGGGTTGCGAACCCACCAGGGCAGACAATTCATCCGCCTGGATGGCCAACACTATGAAATTGCCCTGGACGGCACCGACCAACGCTGGAGGATCGTCCACCCCAGTGACCACGAGGCCTACCGGCCGCTGCTGGAACACAACGGCGAAGGCGCCTGGCGCGCGGAACACGAGGCACCTCAGGACTGGGCCGACAGCCAGTGCGTGCGCCGCCTGGGCTTGCCTGTGGATGCACTGGACGATGCGCAACTGCAACAGGCCATGGTCATCAGTGGTGTGGACCGGGCACGTTTGCAGGCAGTACACCTGGCCGGTGAAGCCACCCCTGCACTGCTTGCCGATACGCTGGAGCGTTTTACGCTGGCGAAGCAAATGCCCGAGCTGGACGGCGCAGCACTGACGCGTATTTACGGCCGTACGACAAGCGCCGCCGAGCAGCGGATGTGCGATACCTACGCGCCATTGACCCCACCGCTTGCCAGGCGTCTGCTGGCTCGGCTCTCACCGGAGGCGTTGGCCAATTGGCAAGCGCAAGGAGCGTTACCGGCCTGGCTGCACCTGGAAGCCGAACAGATCACCCGGGATCTGCCATTGGTCCGTGCCCTGGAAGGCCTGTATCAGCCGCGCCTGGCCAACCGCGACAGCGAACGCTTGCTGCTCGCCTGCATGCAACGGTACTCCGGCTGGCCACAGCACTTGCGCGTTGAGATCCGCGAGGCCACGCCAGAGGGCACCGTGCTGGCGGCCATCGGCGACGAACAGGCCAGCGAGCGTTGCCTGTTGCTCAGGTCGGGTCAAGGCTACGAGGTCTTCAATGGCGAACGCCCGGTTGCCAGGCCAGTGCATGCCGATGCGTACCAGGCGCTGTACGCCGCAGCGCCACCAAACCTCAAGCGCGCGTGGGGCAGTGCTGGCGCGCTGGGCGAGCGCACGCAGCGCCTGGCCGCTGCCGAGCGGCGCAAGTGGCCGATGCGCCTCTGGGGGCCACAGGCCAAGCGCCCTACCCCGCGTCACAGGTTGCGCGGTGGCGCACCTGTCACTCCACTGGCACCCGCCTCGCCGTTCTTCAACCAAAGCGTGCCGGCGCGCTTGCGCAGGCTCTACCCCAGCATCACCCAAGAGCAGGCCGAGCGCTTACAGGTAGACTGGCGTAACACGATGCGCTCTGCAGAGACAGAATTGCGCATTCGTGAAGACACCTTGAGACAGTTGCGCACCGACCTCGATCGATGGGCAACGGCCGTTCCCCGCCGCCAGCCCGCCGTGCGCAGGATTCTCAACGCCTGGCAGCAAAATTCGATACGTGTGCTGTCCACCGGCCAACGCATTCACTCCCTGGACCTGAAAAACTTCGAACTGGAAAACAGCGACTTGGCTACCCTCACGCTGCCAGCAGGTTTTAACCACGTCGCGGACCTTGACCTCAGCGGTAACAGCGCACTGAGCGAGTTGCCCGCACAATGGCTGCAGTGCCTGCCCGAACTGCAGCGCCTGACCTTGAGCCGTTGTCGCTTCGCCGCGGTTCCAGAGGTTCGGGTACCTGGCAACCTGCAATGGCTTGACCTTGAACATAACCGCATAGCTGGGACGCACGCTCACAGGCAGCACTGGAACGACTGGACGGGTTGAGGGTGCTGGATCTCTCCGAGAACCCGTTGCTCCACGCGCCGAACCTGCAGAACCTTCCAGGGCTCGGCTCGGTGTTCATGGTCAACTGCGGCTTGACCGAACTCCCACAAGGCCTTCAACGACTGGAGTCGGTATTGATCATCGACCTGTCCGAGAACCAGTTCCAGCGCCTTCCACAGGGGTTCACCCTGCCCGCGGCCAGCGCCAATGCCTTGGCCCTGGAAAGCCCGGCGCTAGGGCTGCCCATTCGCGAGCAGATTGAGGATTATTTCCAGCTTCATGGAGCTGACCTTCTGGTATCCGATATCGACTACCAGCCGCTGTTGGCCAATGCCAGCGCACAGCGACTGCGCTTGTGGGCGCGCGTGCCGTTGCACTACCGGCGAGAGCTGCGCCAGCTGATCGAGGACATCGCCGATTTCGATGACTTCGATGCAGGCCTGGAGGCACTGTGGCGCTGCCTCGAACGCATGGATGCAGACCCCGCTTTTCGCGATCTGGCGCTAGACTCGCCGGCTACCTTGCTGCTGGATCTCTGAGCCGCTTCAGGCACTGCCCTGGCGGCCCCGCTCGGCACGGGTCGCCAGCCAGCGCGCAAGGTCCGCCGCCGGCATTGGCCGGGCCAGCAGATAGCCCTGCCCCTGGTCGCAACCGGCGTTGCGCAAGAAGTCATACTGTTCCTGGGTTTCAATGCCCTCGGCAGTGATCCGGAAGCCTAACGCATGGCCCAGGTCGATGATGGCCCGGGCCACGGCCACTGCATCGTCATCGTCCGGCAGGTCTTTGATGAACGCACGGTCGATCTTCAGGTGATCGATCGGCAGCGCTCGCAAATAAGCCAGTGACGAATAACCCGTGCCGAAGTCGTCCACCGCCGTGGTCACGCCCATGGCCTGTAATTGGGCCAGTACCTCACAGGCCTGTTGCTGGCTTTCCATCAGCAGACTTTCGGTGATTTCCACTTCCAGCAGGCTCGGCGCCAGGCCATGACACTCCAGCGCCTGGGCCAGGCTGGAGACATAGTCGCTGCGCTCGATCTGCAGCGCCGCCACGTTGATCGCCATTGGCCCGGGTACGCGGTCCTCGTCGCGCCAGGCGGCCATCTGCGCGCAAGCCAGCGCCAACACGCGCTCACCCAGCGGAATGATCAGGCCCGTGCGCTCTGCCAGCGGGATGAACTCGGCCGGTGACACCAGGCCATGAACAGGGTCCCGCCAGCGCAGCAATGCTTCGACACCCTGCAGGCAGCCGCTGAACAGGTCGACCTTGGGTTGATACCACAGCTCGAACTCGTTCGCCTGCAAGGCACGGCGCAGGTTGCGCTCAAGCTCCAGGCGCTGCTGCAGGCGGGCAGTCATGTCGGTGTGGTAGGGGCGCCAGGCGTTGCGCCCGCTTTCCTTGGCTGCATACATCGCCGTATCGGCGTGACGCAGCAGGCTGCCGACATCCTCACCGTGCTGGGGGCACCTGGCCAGGCCGATACTGCCGGTCACCAGTGCGGTACTGCCATTGAGATCGAACGGGCGTTGCAGGCAGCGCAGCAGGTGAGCCACCTGGTGGCTCACCTGGCCCTGGGTGCCGCGCAACATGAAAACGAACTCGTCGCCGCCAAGGCGGCACACCCGGTCAGGCGCGTCCAGCTCCTGCAAAAAACGCGCGGTGGCTTGCTGCAGCAACAGGTCGCCCATGGCATGGCCGAGGCTGTCGTTCACCTGCTTGAAGCCATCGATGTCCAGCATCAACACAGCCAGACCATCGCCCTTGAGAATGGCATCGGCCAGTTGCTGCTGGAACAACACGCGGTTGGGCAAGCCGGTGATGGTGTCGTAGTGGGCCAGCCGCTCAAGTTGCGCCTGGGAGCTGCGCAGTTCTCGATTGCGTTGCTGCAGCTGGCGTTGCTTGCGGTTGATCAGGGCCAGGAACAGGCTGGTCAAGCCCGTACAGGCCAGGGCGAACCAGAGCAGCGGCGAGACCAGAGGGCTGGCCATCAGGCCGTCAGGCTGGCGCTGCACGTCCAGATGGCCCAGCAGCACCGACAGGGCGATCCCGGCCAGGGCGAAGCCCACCGGCATCAGGCTGCCAAGGAAGCGGCGCAGCTGGCCGGTGGGCGGCGGTTCATCAGGTAGTGGGGTATTGGACGGGGTCATAGGCCTTCGTATGCGCTCGATTGCTTATGTATCGGCGCACTGCGGGCAATATTGAGCCAGACTGGTATTTTTCTTTCGCCGGGTGCATCCTCGAAGCTGAAGCGATTCACCTACCCAGACTTGTGAGGTGCAGTACACATGGACCACCTGCTCGATTCGCTGTTCCCTGCTGCCGGGGATGTCCCCACGCCTTGGCAGCTGGGTGAACCCCTGGAGCAACGCGATTACCTCGTCAATGGCGAACTGAGGCGCTGGGACGGCCCGCTGGCCACCGTGCGCAGCCCGGTTTGGCTAAAAGAAGGTGACGGCGAGCGACAGGTCATCCTCGGCAGCGCCCCGCTGCTCGATGCTGATACGGCACTGACGGCACTGGACGCCGCCGTGCAGGCCTATGACAAAGGCCGCGGCGCCTGGCCGAACATGCGTGTCGCCGAACGCATCCAGCATGTCGAAACCTTCCTTGCGCGCATGCGCGAACAGCGCCAGGCCGTGGTAAAGCTGCTGATGTGGGAGATCGGCAAAAACCTCAAGGACTCCGAGAAGGAGTTCGATCGCACCTGCGACTATATCGTCGACACCATCAACGCCCTGAAAGACCTCGACCGCCGTTCCAGCCGCTTCGAACTCGAACAGGGCACCCTCGGCCAGATCCGCCGCGCACCGCTTGGCGTGGCCTTGTGCATGGGGCCTTACAACTACCCGCTCAATGAAACCTTCACCACGTTGATCCCCGCGCTGATCATGGGCAACACCGTGGTGTTCAAACCGGCCAAATTCGGCGTGCTGTTGATTCGCCCGCTGCTCGAAGCGTTCCGTGACAGCTTCCCGCCGGGGGTGATCAACGTCATTTATGGCCGCGGCCGCGAAACGGTCAGTGCCTTGATGGCCAGCGGCAAGGTCGACGTGTTCGCCTTCATTGGCACGCACAAGGCCGCCAGCGACCTGAAAAAGCTCCACCCGCGCCCGCACCGCCTGCGCGCCGCGCTAGGGCTCGATGCCAAAAACCCCGGCATCGTGCTGCCCCAGGTAGACCTGGACAATGCGGTCGAAGAAGCGGTCACCGGCGCGCTGTCGTTCAACGGCCAGCGTTGCACCGCACTGAAAATCCTGTTCGTCCATGAAGACGTGGTCGAACCGTTTCTCGACAAGTTCCAGCGCAAGCTCGCCGCGCTCAAGCCTGGCATGCCCTGGGAGCCGGATGTGGCCCTGACGCCGCTACCGGAGCAGGGCAAGGTCGATTACCTCGACGCCCTGGTGGCCGATGCCACGGCCAAAGGCGCGCGGGTGGTCAACGAGGGTGGCGGGAACAGTCGCGGTTCGTTCTTCTACCCTGCCCTGCTCTACCCGGTAACCGGTGACATGCGGGTGTACCACGAAGAGCAATTCGGCCCCTTGGTACCGGTGGTGCCCTACCGCGACCTGCAGACGGTGATCGACTACGTGCTCGATTCCGACTTCGGCCAGCAGTTGAGCCTGTTCGGCAACGACCCCAAGACCATCGGCAGCCTGGTCGACATCTTTGCCAACCAGGTGGGCCGTATCAACCTCAATGCCCAGTGCCAGCGCGGCCCTGACACCTACCCCTTCAATGGTCGCAAGAACAGCGCCGAGGGTACCTTGTCGGTGCATGACGCCCTGCGTGTGTTCTCGATACGCACCTTGGTCGCGACCCGCTTCCAGGAAGCCAACAAGGAGCTGATCAGCGAGATCATCCGTAATCGGCAGTCGACGTTCCTCACCACCGATTACATCTTCTGAACGGGCCCTGCTTATAGACAAACGATCTACCTGAGCTGTCGATTCTCGAGCTGCCTGACCGACTTTATGCAACAGGGGCGCAACCTGCCCCTTTCGCATTCATTTCAGAGGAGTGTCGAACATGGCAGCCCGCCCCATTCCCGAAGGCCAGCACAGCATTACCCCGTATTTGGGCATCAAGGATGCCGCCAAGGCCATCGACTTCTACAAGCAAGCCTTCGGCGCGGTCGAAATGTTCCGCCTCGAAGGCCCGGACGGCCGCGTAGGGCACGCCGAGCTGAAGATCGGCGATTCGTCGCTGATGCTCGCCGACCCGTGCGACATGGCGGGCGGCCTGACCTCCAGCCAGTCACTCAGCGGTGTCGCCATTGGCCTGCACTTGTACGTGGAGGACTGTGACAAGGTCTACGCCCAGGCCATTGCCGCCGGGGCCACCCCGTTGCATGAGGTAAAGGACCAGTTCTACGGCGACCGCAGCGGCACGTTGAAAGACCCGTTCGGCAACATGTGGTTCGTCTCTACCCACAAAGAAGACCTCAGCCCCGACGAAATCCGCGCCCGCGCCGCCAAACTGTTCGCAGGCAACCAAGCGACTGGTTGAAAGCGGCGCGACTTTGCCTGAAGCTTGTGGCTCGTAGCTTGGAGCTGCTTCATGCGAATCATCGACAAAACCGCCGCGCAGGTACGTAGCCTGACCCCGGCCGAAGAGGAACTGCTGCAGGCATTCGCCACCGGCACCCTCATTGGCCCCGGCCTGTTACAGGCCAACCAGCTACTGATGAAGGTGCGCAGCGCCAACCAGTGGCTGGCCTGCGATTGCCGCAAGGACGCCCTGCCGGTGCTCAATGTCACCCTCAATGGCAGCACCGGCACACTGTTTCTCAAGAACAACCCCGGCACCGCCGAGCATGCGCCCGGCTGCCCGTTCAGCAAAGACGAGCGTGAGGCCGCCGAACGCGAGCAAGACCCCGCCCCGCCCGCCGCCTGGCTGGCCCCTGACACGCCACTGCGCCTGCTCGGTGATTTTCGCAAGGCCAGCGAAAACAGTGGCGCTGCCCAGGATGGCAAGGAAGGCCGAGAGCAGCAGCGCCTGCTCTCGCTGCTGCTGACCTGGATCGAAACCAGCGGCCTGAACCTGTATGCCACGCACTTGAAAAAGGACCTCACCGCGCAGTTTGCCGAGTTGCGCAGTGTCGCCAGCCGTTACCCCCTGCTCGAACGCGTGCCCGCCAGCAACTACCTTGAAACCCGGCTGGACATGAAGCACATGATGATGCTCAAGGCCCGCCTGCGCGAAGCTACCGTATTCGGCAACCATCGCCGCCATGGCCTTTTGCTCGACTGCGTCGAGCAGATCAAGGGGCGCAAGCTGTTCAACAACCGCAGTGAGGATGGCTTCGACTTCCAGGGGCATCACCTGTACTGGGGTGGCAGCCGGGTGTCAGGGCCGCTGCTGGCGCTGATCCTGTACTCGCCCACCAGCGCAGGCAGTCACTTCTACGAGCTGATCCACGTGGCCAGCGTGCCAGTGTTGTCGCGCGCTCACCTGTTCCCGGTTTACCGCGACGAGGAGCGTGAACCGCTCAAGGCCTTGGTGTCGTTGATCGACTGGATGGCCAGCAAGGGGGTCAAGGTGCAGATGCGAAGGCCCGTGATCGGTGGCCAGGTGATGGATGAACTGGTGCTGACCTCCGACCAGGACCGCGTGCTGTCGGTATCGCTGCTGGAGCAGCCGGTCGGGCCGGAACCGGATGCCGAGAATTTCAAGCGGTACGCCGACTTCAAGAGCCTGGAGACATTCCGCAAGTTTGTGGCCGGGTTCTTCATGCGCGAGCGCTGAGCTAGCAGTCGAGGCGGGCCGGCCTATGGCCAGGATGTTGCTGGGCTGTTGCGATCGAGCGCGGCCCGCGCGGCGCTCGATCGCAACAGCGCCCGATCACCCAAGAAACAGCTTGTAAGCAGGATTCTCGGTCTCATCCCAGTACCGATAGCCCATCTCATCCAGCGCCAGCGGCAGCCCTGCCTGCTCATCCTCGGGCACCTCCAGCGCGGCAAACACCCGGGCTTCGGCCGCGCCGTGGTTGCGGTAATGGAACAGGCTGATGTTCCAGCGCTTGCCCAGCCGCTCCAGGAAGCCCAACAACGCTCCCGGACGCTCCGGGAACTCGAAGCGCAGCACCCGCTCATCGGCTCCCGGCGCCGCATGGCCACCCACGGTATGGCGCACATGCAGCTTGGCCAGCTCGTTGTCGGTCAGGTCGAGCACGCTGTAACCCTGCTCGGCGAGGTGTGCCAGCAGTTTCTCCCGGGGGTCGTGCAGCGGGTGCGTTTGCACCCCGACAAACAGGCGCGCTTCCTTGCCGGGGTAGTAGCGATAGTTGAACTCGGTGATCTGGCGCTTGCCCAGCGCCTGGCAGAAGGCCCGGAAACTGCCTGGCTGCTCGGGGATGGTCACGGCAATGATCGCCTCGCGCTGCTCACCCAGCTCGGCACGTTCGGCCACATGGCGCAGGCGGTCGAAGTTGACGTTGGCACCGGAGTCGATCGCTACCAGCGTCTGCCCCCGTGCGCCTTCGCGGGCCACGTACTTCTTGATGCCAGCGACCGCCAGCGCGCCGGACGGCTCGGTGATCGAACGGGTATCGTCATAGATGTCCTTGATTGCCGCACACAGCTCATCGCTGCTGACGGTCACCACCTCATCGACGAAATGCCGGCACAGTTCAAAACAGTGCGCACCGACCTGGGCGACCGCCACGCCATCGGCGAAGGTACCTACCTGCGGCAGGATGACCCGCTCCCCCGCAACCATGGCGGCCTGCAGGCAATTGGAGTCTTCCGGCTCGACACCGATCACCTTGACCTCGGGGCGCAGGTACTTCACGTACGCGGCGATCCCTGCCACCAGGCCACCGCCCCCGACCGGCACGAAGATGGCATCCAGCGCACCCGGCTGTTGGCGGAGGATCTCCATACCGACCGTGCCCTGCCCGGCGATCACGTCAGGGTCATCGTAAGGTGGCACGAAGGTAGCGCCTTCGCTGTCGGCCAGGGTCAGTGCATGGGCCAGGGCGTGGGGGAAGCTTTCACCGTGCAGCACCACATGCCCACCCCGCGAACGTACACCTTCGATTTTCAGCGAAGGCGTGGTGGTCGGCATGACGATGGTCGCCTTGATGCCCAGATGGGAGGCCGCCAGCGCCACACCCTGGGCGTGGTTGCCTGCCGATGCGGTGATCACCCCACGCTCGCGCTGAGCGGGGGTCAGGCGCGCCAGCCGGGTGTAGGCACCGCGGATCTTGAACGAGAACGTGGGCTGCAGGTCTTCGCGCTTGAGCAATACCTGGTTGCCCAGGCTGGCGGACAACGCCGGCGCCGCTTGCAATGGGGTCTCGATGGCCAGGTCGTACACCGGCGCAGACAAGATGCGCCGCACCTGCTCCGACAGCAGCTGCTGAGGGGTAAGCGGGGTACGGGGGCTGACGTTGAGGCTGGTCATCGGGTGCAACTCCTTGGCTGTTTTCACGTTGCCCAGGAGTCGAAGAGTAGAAACCCGCCTCCAGGGCGGGTTCGGTGCACGTACGCGCTAGCCCGCCAAACTGATAATGGCGGTAATAATAATGGCGTTCACATGCGGGAAAGTGTTCATGGGGTGGGAACTTATCCCGCTGTACCTTGGCGTGTCAACACTTGGCTTGCTGTGCCGAGAGCGGCACATCGAACACCTTGTCGAAACCCCACTGGAACACGAAGGCATAGACGAAGAAGAACATGAACAACGCCATGTTGGTGAGCAACGCTGCCCACAGGCTGACATCCAGCCAGTACGCCACCAGCGGCAGCAGGATCACCACCAGCCCGCCTTCGAAGCCCAAGGCATGCAGCAGCCGGCGCATGAAGGTACGTTCACGCTGGTGCTGGCGCGCCTCCCAGCGCTCGAAAGCCCAGTTGAAGCCCATGTTCCAGCTCATCGCAATGCCCGACATCAACACTGACAGCACGGTCGACTGGGCCATGCCGGCACCGAACGCCAGTTCCAGTGCCGGCGCCACACAGGCCACGGCGATGGCTTCGTAGAGGATGGCCTGGACGATCTTGCGTGCCTTGCCTTGCATCTTCAGCTCCCTGTCGAAAAGGCCTACCACGTTACTAGAAGCCGCTGGCAAGCAAAAGCCTGAATACCTGGCCCGGCCACGCACAACCGTGCATTGGACAACCCGGCACCTGACTGCTTGTATCTACCCATTGCAAGTGGCGCGAGGTCGTACACCTTCGTCCAGGGAATCGTACGAGGAACAACACGATGGCCAACACCGTCATGATGGTATTCGGTACCCGCCCAGAAGCGATCAAGATGGCCCCACTGGCCAGGGTCCTGCGTGAGTGGCCCGACATCGACCTGCACATCTGTTCCACCGGCCAGCACCGCGAGATGCTTGAACAAGTGCTGACCGCCTTTGGCCTGAGCGTCGATCAGGACCTCAAGGTAATGACCCAGAATCAGACCCTGAACGGCCTTGCCCGTGACCTGCTGGACTCGATCGACAAGGCCTATGAACGGGTCAGGCCAGAGATCGTGCTGGTCCATGGCGACACCACCACCAGCTTCATCGCCGGCCTTGCCGCCTTCCACCGGCACATCCCCATCGGCCACGTCGAGGCCGGGCTGCGCACCGGCAACCTGCAGCAACCCTGGCCTGAGGAAGCCAACCGGCGCCTGACCGGGGTGATCGCCGACCTGCACTTTGCGCCCACCACCAAGGCCCGCGACAACCTGCTGCGCGAAGGCGTGCCGCTGGAACAGATCGAGGTCACCGGCAACACCGTCATCGACGCCCTGCTGTGGATGCGCGAATACCTGATGGAAACCGCGTGGCAGCCCGCCGCCGACTCACCCCTGCACAAACTGCACGACGATCAGCGCATGGTGCTGATCACCGGCCATCGTCGGGAAAACTTCGGCGCCGGTTTCGAACGTATCTGCCTGGCCCTGGCCGAACTGGCACTGCGCTACCCCGATGTGCAGTTCGTCTACCCCGTTCACCTCAACCCGCAAGTGCAGAAAGCGGTCTACGGCCTGCTCTCGGGGCGTGACAACATCCACCTCGTAGCCCCGCAGGACTATCAGCACTTTGTATGGCTGATGAACCGCGCCCACATCATCCTCACCGACTCCGGTGGCATCCAGGAAGAAGCCCCGGCACTGGGCAAGCCGGTGCTGGTGCTGCGCAAGGTCACCGAACGGCCGTCGGTGCTCGAAGGCGGTACGGTGAAGCTGGTCGGCACGCAGACCGAGCGCATCGTCAAGGAAACCAGCCAATTGCTGGACGATGGCCAGGCCTACGCGCGCATGGCCCGCGTATTCACCCCCTTTGGTGACGGCCACGCCAGCGAAATCATCGCCGAGCGCCTGAGCCGCTGGTTCGAGGAAAGCGTAACCAAACGGGATGACGCATGAGCCTGGCTTTCATCGATTTCGTTACTTACGTACTGTTTGGCCTCAAGATCCTGGCGATCATCCTCGCCGCACTGATGTTCCTGCTCGGCCTGGACGACCTGTTCATCGACCTGTGCTACTGGTGCCGCAAGCTGTTCCGCCATTTGCGTATCTATGACAAGAACGCCAGGGCGGACGAGAAGCGCCTGTTCGAGGTGCCGGAAAAACCCCTGGCGATCATGGTCCCGGCTTGGAACGAAGTGGGCGTGGTGGGTGAAATGGCGCGCCTGGCGGCCTCGACCATCGACTACGAAAACTACCAGATCTTTGTCGGCACCTACCCCAACGACCCGCAAACCCAGGCCGACGTCGATGCCGTGTGCCTGCACTACCCCAACGTGCACAAGGTGGTCTGCGCCCGCCCCGGCCCCACCAGCAAGGCTGACTGCCTGAACAACATCATCGATGCCATCCTGCGCTTCCAGGACGACGCACGTATCGAGTTCGCAGGCTTCATCCTGCATGACGCCGAGGACGTTATCTCGCCCATGGAGCTGAGGCTGTTCAACTACCTGCTGCCCGCCAAGGACATGATCCAGATCCCGGTGTACCCCTATGCGCCGGAGTGGAAAGGCTTCACCGCCGGGCACTACGTGGACGAGTTCGCCGAGAACCACGGCAAGGACGTCATCGTCCGCGAAGCGCTGACCGGCCAGGTGCCCAGTGCCGGTGTCGGCACCTGTTTCAGCCGCCGCGCCATCAGCGCCCTGCTCGAAGACGGTGACGGCATCGCCTTCGACGTGCAGAGCCTGACCGAGGATTACGACATCGGCTTTCGCCTGAAGCAAAAGGGCATGAAGTGCATATTTGCCCGCTACTCGGTTACCGACCCTGCACTGGCCCTCAAGCACGAGTGGTGCCCCGGCATGAGCCGCGAGTTCGCCCAGGTGATCTGCGTGCGCGAGCACTTCCCGCGTGACTGGCAGCATGCCATCCGGCAAAAGTCCCGGTGGATCGTCGGCATCGTGTTCCAGGGCACCAGCAACCTGGGCTGGAGCCGAACAGGTGCGCTCAACTACTTCCTCTGGCGGGACCGCCGGGGCCTGTTCGCCTACCTGCTGGGCTTTTTGGTCAACCTGTTGCTGCTGGTGCTGCTGGCCATGTGGCTGGTTACGGTGATTGCGCCGCAGTCCTGGCGCTTCATGTCGATCCTCAGCGACAGCCAACTGCTGACCACACTGCTCTGGCTCAACGGCCTGATGCTGATCAACCGCCTGTTCCAGCGCGGCTGGTTCGTCACCCGCTATTACGGCATCGGCGAGGGGCTGCTGTCGGCCCCCCGGATGATGTGGAGCAACTTCGTCAACTTCTTTGCCAACCTGCGCGCCCTGCGCCAAGTGATGGAGATGGGCGATTCACGCCGGGTGGCCTGGGACAAGACCACCCACGAGTTCCCCGCCATCGCCTCACCGGCCCGCACTCCGCTGGGCCACCGCCTTGTCGCCAAAGGCTACATCAGCGAAGCGCAGCTCGAACAGGCCATCACCAGCCCGGTGCGGCGGCGCCTGGGCCGCGAGCTGCTGCTGCGTGGCTGGCTGACCAGCGAACAGCTGGTGCAGACCCTGGCCGAGCAACTCGACCTGCCATGGGCACCGCTCAACCCGTTCAAACTCGACCCGCAACTGATCGCCCTGCTGCCGCGCCGGCTGGCTACGCACTACGGCGTGCTGCCGGTGGCCGAAGACGGCAATACGCTGGTGCTGGCCAGCGAGAGCCCGGTCAGCCAGGTCTCGCTGGGGGTGATCAGCCGCCAGCTCAAACGCCCGGTCAGCTGCCGCCTGGCACCCCAAGGCCGGGTGACCCTGGGCCTGCGCTACCACTACCCCAGCCCCTGGCAGACAGACCAGACCCGGCAGATGCTCGAAGTGCTCGAACGGCACCAGGACAACGCCGAACTGATCGAGCAGGTGAGTATCCACCAGGTCATGCTCGGTGCGTTGCTGCAGGTGCGCGGCATGGTCCCGGTGACCCTGTTCAACCAGGCCCTGATCGACTTCGATCCCGAGCAGCAGAGCCTTGGCGAACACCTGATCGCGCGCGGCATCATCACCGAGCTCGTGTTGCAGCAGGCGCTCGAAGAACAGGCCAGCGAACAGCAGGCCGCCTTTGACCTGATCAGGGAGGTGGCATGAAGCCGCGCGTTACCCTCACACTCACCGGCCTGTTGTTGTGCACCACCGCCCTGCCTGCCCTGGCCGCGCCCATGACCGATTTCCAGCGGTTCACCAGCTACCCGTTCATGGAGCGCGGTTACCGCGAAGCAAAAAAGGACAATTGGGCCGAAGTCGAGCGCCTGACCCGCCATGTACTCGGGCGGGTGCCGAACAACGACGAAGCGCGCGCGCTGCTGGTCGAGGCCCTGGCCCACCAGCGCCGCTACAAGGAAGCAGAAGCACTGGCCGAGCAGCTTGGCAGCGGCACGGAGCATGCCGACGCCCTGCTTGAACTGCGCCTGACCTGGATCGAGCAGGACCCACCCGCGGCCAGCCAGGTGGAGGGCTGGTTGGCCACAGCTGACGGCGCACACCGGGTACGCCTGTGGCAGGCCTACAGCCTGAGCCTGGCCAAATTCGGCGGCGCCGGCAGGGCCCTGGACTGGCTGAACCAATTGCCACCACGCGGCGATGGCCAGGTGCTGCGCCTGGCCAGGGCCAATTTCGCCGAACAGCTGCGCAACTGGAACGCCACCATCGATCAGCTGCAGCCTCTGGCCGACAAGGGGCAATTGCCGGTGGATGCCTGGCAGCGCCTGGCCAACGCCTACGTCCAGCAGGTCGATGAAAAAGGCCTGACCCGATTGCTGCAAAGCGCGCCTTCCCCCGAGATGGCCACCCAGACCCGGCTGGCCATGGCCAACCGCGCCATCGCAATGGGCTACAGCAAGCAGGCCCAGCGCTGGCTGCAAATGCTGCCCACCGAGCAGTTGCAACAGCCCGAACAGCGCCAGCAGCTCTGGGAGCTGGCCCGCGAAGGCAACGATGCGCCGCTGCTCAGGCGCCTGAGCAACGAGCTGCAGCGGCCCTGCCTGGAAACGGTCGACTGGCTTTCACGGCACGACCCGAACATTGCCCGAGAACAGTTCAAGGACTGCTCTGCAGGCGCCGAACCACGCGCCTACGCAATACTCAAGCAGCGCCTTTACGGCGACCCGGCAGCGCCGCCACAACCGCGCACCGCCGCCGGGTGGGAGCACCGTTACCGGCGCACGGGCGAGCTGGCCGCACTTGAGCAAGCGACCTTCCTGCTGGTGCGCCAAGGCCACGACGAGCGCGCCCGAACCTTGTTGGAACAGGCCTACGACCGGCGTCAAGGACGGCTGACACCCTCACTGCTGCAGCGCCTGGGCAATCTTTATGCTCGCCAGGACGGCCAGCTGGACAGCCGCAGAATGCTCAGCCTGATCCCCCAGGTGGATGCCAATAGCCGTGCCCAACTGCTCGGCCGCTTGGCCGAGGCCGGGCAATGCGACACCGTGCGCCAGGCCGTGCCGGCAAGCCCCAGCGAAGCCGGGCAATACCGTGCACTGGGGCGCTGCGCCATGCCTGAACAGCCGGGTGAAGCGGTGGTCTATTACCAGGCCGCCGAGCGCCTGGGCGACAGTGGCAACCGCCTGCCACTGGCCTATGCCCTGGAAGCTGCAGGTGACTCTGCCGCAGCCCTGCCCATTTGGCGCAGCCTGCCGGACAGCGCCTGGAACGACAACGCCCGCCTGACCGCCGCCGCCGGCGCGCTGAACGCGGGCGACCCGCAAGCCGCCCGCCGCTACTGGGACGCCGCTGCGCACACCCGCGCTGATGACTGGGCGCTGGGCGCCGCCATCGCCCAGCGCCAGGGTGACCTGCAGGCCGCCCTTGGCTTTCAGCGCCAGGCACTGGCACACAACCCGCGCGCCGTCCACTACTACGCAGCCGCCAACACCGCACAACAGGCCGGCGACAGCGCCCAGAGCACTGCCTGGCTGGCCGAAGCGGTGCGCCTGGCCCCCAACCAGCCACGCTATCGCGCCGACTACGGCATGCGCCTGGCCAGCTCGCCAGACAAGACCGACCGCCGCCAGGCGATCCCGTATCTGCAGCGCGCCACCCGCGATTTCCCCGAGGACTACCGCCTCGGCGAAACCCTGGTCGTGCGCTACGACGAAACCGAAGACAGCGCCTCGGCGCGCCGCGAGCTGCGCCGGGTGATCGATGTGGAGCAGGACCTTGTCGACGGCGATGATGAATACGGCAGCCTCGATGCCCGTAAATACCGCCAGCGGCGCGCCCACGAAACCTTGGCGCGGCGTGACACCGTGACACTGGCCAGCACCTGGTCGCCAGCCGGCATCTCGACCAACGACAGGTTCCTCGACGACGGCGTGCGCAGCGGCAGCTCGCGCCGGGCACAGTCGCAGAACGTGCAACTGGCCATGTGGGACCATGCCTTGGGCGAAGAGCCCAGCCGCAATGGCAGCACGCTGTCGGTGTACGGCCGCGTGCTGTTCGGCGGGCAAAGCCGTAGCGACTACGCGCAAAGCATGGGCACCGGTGTCGGCCTGCGTTACAAACCGATAGGCCAGGCCAACCTCAACCTGTACGCC
The DNA here is from genome assembly GCF_047456185.1 of Pseudomonas sp. BNK-30. Classification (NCBI taxonomy): domain Bacteria; kingdom Pseudomonadati; phylum Pseudomonadota; class Gammaproteobacteria; order Pseudomonadales; family Pseudomonadaceae; genus Pseudomonas; species Pseudomonas sp. BNK-30. Next base: position 1,649,609 of record NZ_CP179904.1, on the reverse strand, counting down.
GAGCTCTACCACCAACGGCAGATCGACACCGAGCACTACAGCGGCCTGAGCCTGGGTGAGCTGCTCAGCCCGGCCAAGGTCGGTGGCAACTGGGGTGACCTGCGCCACAACGCCGAGTCGAGCAACGACCTGCTGCTGCGCGCCACTGCCTCGTTTCTCGACCAAGGCGACTGGCGCAACGACTGGCGGGTAGACGAGGACGACTGGAACGAGCGTTTCCTCTACCTCGACGCTGCCTGGTGGACCCGTGCCGGTGACCATGCCTGGCTGTCCCGTTACCAGCAGGGCCATGCCTGGAAATTGCCCGGCACTTCGCCGCAAACCCTGATGCCCTATGGCTTCCTCGAGTTTTCCAGCCAGGACCCCAGCAACGACTGGCGCCAGGATGCCCGCGCCGGCGTGGGCGTGCGCTGGCAATGGTGGTTCGACGATGACCGCTACAACGCCTACCGCGGCTCGCTGAAAGTACGCGCCGAGTATCAGCAGTCGTTGGGTGGCAACCTTTACCAGCGCGCCAATGGTGTGCTGGTCGGCGCGGAGATGAACTTCTGATGCGTACCTTTCTGGCCATCTGCCTGTTTGCGTTGAGCCTGCCGGCCGTGGCCGACCAGCGCCTGTTCTATCAACCGCTGAACCGCGACGCCAGCGTCAGCCCCGCCCAATGGCAGCAACTGTGGCGTGCCACCGTGGCCCAGGGCGGCAAGACCGTGATCGTGCAGTGGAGCGCCTATGGCGACAGCGATTTCGGTGGTGCCCAAGGCTGGCTGGCCAACAGCTTGCGCGAGGCGCATGCCCAAGGCCTGCAGCTGGTGCTCGGGCTGTACATGGACCCGGCCTATTATCAGCGCATCGAAGCACTCGACGGTGATGGGCTGAGCAGCTACTGGAAAGCCCAGCTGGGCAGGTCCCTGAGCCAGTACCGGCAGGTGCGCCAGCACTGGCAAATAGAGGTGGCTGGCTGGTACCTGCCGATGGAGCTGGACGACCTGCACTTTCGCGACACGGCCCGTCGTCAGGCGCTGTACAGCCAGTTGCAGGCGTTCAGCCGGCAGTTGGACAAACCGCTGCACATCAGTGCCTTCAGTGCCGGCAAGCTGGCGCCGCGGGTCAACGGCGCCTGGCTGGACCAGCTCGCAGGCCTGGGCGTGAGCGTCTGGTGGCAGGACGGCGCTGGCACCGGGCGGCTGCCGGCGCTGGTGCGCCAAAGCTATGAACAGGCCTTGCCTTGCCGCGTGGGCGTGGTGCGTGAAGCATTTCGCCAGGTGAGTGGGCCGGGGCAGGCTTTCAAGGCGCAGGCTGCGCAACCGAAGCTGACCGGCGGATGCCATGCCGAGGCGGTGTTTGCCCTGCGCTACCGGCCCTGGGCGCGGGGTGTTCTGACGCAGAATTGATACTGTCTGCACCGGCCTCATCGCCGGCAAGCCGGCGATCATCGGCGAAGCCGGTGCCATGGACTAACCTGCTGGCAAGCGAATCATGAACAGTGCACCACCCAAGGCCGACTGCGTCACCGTCAGCGAGCCACCCTGCCCCTCGATGGCTCGCCGGCTGATCGCCAACCCCAGGCCGAACCCGCCGGTATTGCGATCACGGCTGCGGTCCAAGCGGTAGAACGGCTGGAAGATGCGCTCACGCTCTTCGACCGGAATGCCGATACCGTCATCCTCTACCGTCAACAGGCAAGCACCGCTCTCTTCCAGACGCAAACGCAGCAGCAGGCTCTGATCGCAATAGCGCATGCCATTGCGCACCAGGTTCTGCACCGCGCGGGCCGTCAGGCGCGGGTCAAGCACGAAGCGCGGCAGAGAACCTTCGGCGCGTACCTCCCACTCAATGCCACGGCTGTCGAGCTCTTCGGCAAAGCCGCCGAGCACACTGTCGACCAGCTCAAGCAACGACACCTCGACCCGCTCACGGGCTTGGTCGGCGTTGTACAGCCGGCTGTAGGACAGCAGTTCGAGCACCAGTTCGTCCAGCTCGCGCACGTGCCCGACCAGCTCCAGCAGGCGCTTGCGGCTGGTGGGCGGCACTTCGTCGAACAACAGCACCAGGCCGAAGTCCAGGCGAGTGAGCGGCGTGCGCAACTCATGGGACACGGCGTTGAGCAGCTCACGCTGCTGATTGACGTGGCGCTCCAGGTCGCCGGCCATGGTGTCGAATACACCGGCCAGTTCACCGATGTTCGAATGCGGAGAAATGTGCGTACGCTCGGCCATCTGCCCCTGGCCCAGACGCCTGGCCGTTTCCTTGAGCCGCTCAAGGTCGCGCCAGTGCGGCCACACCCACAACAGCAGGCAGCCAAGCATGGCGGCGCCGATCAGCACAGTCACGCCCCAAGACAGCACGTTGATGTCCAGCGGGTCCGGTGGCGAGTGCAGGCTCACCAGCCAGCCCTCTTCCAGCGGCGCCAGCACCGTTTCGTAATAGCCCCACTCGCCGATGCGCACTGCGTACAGGCCATGCGCCAGACGCGCCTGCTCCGGCGCGCTCAAGCTGGCCTGATCGGTACGCAACAGGGTCACCTGCAGCGGCGCGAACGCCTCGGCCAGCTCCTGTTCCACCGCAGGCCATTGCTCGCGCGGGGCCTGGCGGAACTGGCGCACGATCAGTGACTGCACGCCTTTGGCCTGGTCCAGGTTGTAGGCCACGAAGCGGTCATGGAACAGGCCGACGATGGCGTCAGGAATCAACAGCAGCGCACCGGCGTAGGCGACGATGATCACCAGGTAAAGGCGCACCAGAATCTTCAGCATGTCGCTTCAGCACTCCCATTCGACGCGGCTGAACAGGTAACCCTTGCCCCACACGGTCTTGATCTTGCGCGCTTCGCCGGCACTGTCATCGAATTTGCGCCGCAGCTTGGAAATGGCCACATCCACCGAGCGGTCGGTGCCGTTGAACTCGATACCGCGCAGTTGCTGAAGGATGCGGTCACGGCTCAGCACTTCCCCGGCGTTGCGCGCCAGCACCACCAGCAGGTTGTATTCACCGCTGGACAGTTCCACCTCTTCGCCGCGCCAACAGACCAGGCGCTCGGCCAGGTCGATGCGCAAGCCACCGATCAGGATCTGCTCACTGTCCAGCCGCGGCTCATGGACGCTGCTGCGGCGCAGCAAGGTTCGCACCCGCGCCAGCAGCACCCGCGGCTCACACGGCTTGGTGACGTAGTCGTCGGCGCCCATCTCCAGTCCCAATACCTGGTCGTGGCTGTCGTCGCGGGCCGTCAGCATCAGGATCGGCAGGCTTTGGGATTCCTGGCGCAGCAGGCGGCACACCTGCAGGCCGTCGATACCCGGTAGCATCAGGTCAAGGATGACCAGGTCGGGTTTGTCTTGCCGGAACGCGTCCAGCACATGGTCGCCCCGGGCGATCACCCGCACATGGAAGTCGTTGCGTTGCAGATAGCTGGCGATCAATTCAGACAGGGCGCTGTCGTCTTCTACCAGAAGAATGTTTGGCATAGGGCTTGGTACGAGCAGAGGGAGGCCAATACAGGCATGTAGCGGCAAGAATATAGAATCCCCACGAGTGCAGGATTTTTCTTCACACTTTTTCACACACGTCCTACAGGTATTAACAGGCACCCGTGCCCTGCCTGCCTTAGCATACGGCCGGTCATCATCGGAAGATCCGTATGCCTATCATCCTTATCCATCGCCTGCGCCCCGTGGCGCTCGTGGCGCTTCTGGCCCTGTCCGTTGCCGGGTGCAACGACACCGAAGAGCAGGACGCCAAGCCCCCCGTACCCCAGGTCCGGGTAGAAACCCTGCAGCTCCAGCCCCTGGCCATCAGCACGGAACTCAGCGGGCGCCTTCTCGCCCCGCGTACCGCAGAGGTGCGCGCGCGGGTGGCGGGCGTGGTGCTCAAGCGGGTCTACCGCGAAGGCAGCGACGTCAAGCAAGGCGACGTGCTGTTCCTGATCGACCCGGCACCGTTCAAGGCCGACCACGATAGCGCCCGCGCCACACTGGCCAAGGCCCAGGCCAACCTGTACCAGGCCCGCTTGCAGGAGCAACGCTACCGCGAACTGGTCGACGACAAGGCCGTCAGCCGCCAGGAGTACGACAATGCCCGCGCGGCGTTCCTTCAGGCCGACGCCGAAGTGGCCGCTGCCAAGGCAGCGCTTGAACGGGCGCGCCTGAACCTGGGCTACGCCACGGTTACCGCACCGATCTCCGGGCGCATCGGTCGCGCCCTGGTCACCGAAGGCGCGCTGGTGGGGCAGAACGAGACCACGCCACTGGCGACCATCCAGCAACTGGACCCGATCCACGCCGACGTCACCCAGTCGACCCGCGAGCTCAACACCCTGCGCCGTGCGCTGCGTGCTGGCGAGTTGCAGCAGGCAGGCAATGGGGAGGCAAGCGCCACGTTGATCCAGGATGACGGCAGTGCCTATCCGTTGCCCGGCAAACTGCTGTTTTCGGACATCAGCGTGGACCCAAGCACCAACCAGATCACCCTGCGCAGCGAGTTCCCCAACCCTGACCTGGACCTGCTGCCCGGCAGCTACGTGCGCGTGCGCCTGGAGCAGGCCGTACAGCCCAAAGGCATCAGCGTACCGCAGCGCGCCATCCTGCGTGATAGCGCCGGGGTGCCGAAGGTGCTGGTGGTCGACGCGCAGGCACGCATCAGCGAGCGCCAGGTGGTACTGGGCAACGCCCAAAGCGACCGCTGGATCGTCAGTGAAGGCCTGGCCGCCGGCGAGCGTGTGGTCATCGAGGGCCTGCAACACGTCAAGGCCGGTGACCAGGTCCAGGTCGACACTGCCCAGGGCAGCCAACCCATCGCCCAGCACAACGGCCAGTGAGGGCCTGACCCATGCCGCAATTCTTCATCGACCGCCCGGTATTCGCCTGGGTGGTCGCACTGTTCATCCTGCTGGCCGGCGCCCTGGCCATCCCGCAACTGCCGGTGGCTCAGTACCCCAACGTAGCCCCGCCGCAGGTGGAAATCTATGCCGTGTACCCGGGGGCGTCCGCAGCCACCATGGACGAGAGCGTGGTCAGCCTGATCGAGCAGGAGCTCAACGGCGCCGACAACCTGCTGTACTTCGAGTCGCAGAGCAGCCTGGGCAGCGCCACCATTACCGCCACCTTCGAGCCGGGGACCCACCCGGACCTGGCCCAGGTCGACGTGCAGAACCGCCTCAAGGTGGTCGAGTCGCGCTTGCCGCGCCCGGTGACCCAGCAGGGCCTGCAAGTGGAAAAAGTGTCCACCGGTTTTCTGCTGCTCGGCACCCTGACCTCTGAAGACGGCAGCCTCGATGAAACCGCCCTGTCGGACATCCTTGCCCGCAGCGTAATGAACGAAATCCGCCGCCTCAAGGGCGTCGGCAAAGCCCAGCTGTACGGTTCCGAGCGTGCCATGCGGATCTGGATCGACCCGGGCAAGCTGATCGGCTTCAGCCTCACGCCCAACGATGTGGCCAACGCCATCGCCGCACAGAACGCCCAGGTGGCGCCCGGCAGCATCGGCGACCTGCCTGCCCGCAGCACCCAGGAAATCACCGCCAATGTGGTGGTCAAGGGCCAGCTGAGCACCCCGGAAGAATTTGCCGCCATTGTGCTGCGGGCCAACCCCGACGGCTCGACGGTGACCATCGGCGATGTGGCGCGGGTCGAGATCGGCGCCCAGGAATACCAGTACGGCACACGCCTGAACGGCAAGCCGGCCAGCGCCTTCAGCGTGCAGCTGGCGCCGGGCGCCAACGCCATGGAAACCGCCACCCTGGTACGGGCGAAGATGCAGGAGCTGTCGGTTTATTTCCCGGAGGGAGTCAAGTACGACATCCCCTATGACACATCACCGTTCGTCAAGGTCTCCATCCAGCAGGTCATCAGTACCCTGTTCGAAGCCATGCTGCTGGTTTTCGCCGTGATGTTCCTGTTCCTGCAGAACCTGCGCTATACGCTGATCCCGACCCTGGTGGTGCCGGTGGCGCTGATGGGTACCTTCGCCGTGATGCTGGCGCTGGGCTTCTCGGTCAACGTGCTGACACTGTTCGGCATGGTCCTGGCCATCGGCATCCTGGTCGACGATGCCATCGTGGTGGTGGAGAACGTCGAGCGGATCATGGCCGAGGAAGGCTTGCCGCCGAAGGAAGCAACGCGCAAGGCGATGGGCCAGATCAGCGGCGCCATCATCGGTATCACCCTGGTGCTGGTGGCGGTGTTCCTGCCCATGGCCTTCATGAAAGGCTCTGTCGGGGTGATCTACCAGCAGTTCTCGCTGTCTATGGCGGTTTCGATCCTGTTCTCAGCGTTTCTGGCCCTGAGCCTGACCCCTGCCCTGTGCGCCACCCTGCTCAAGCCGCTGGCCAAGGGCGAACACCACGAACGCAAGGGTTTCTTCGGCTGGTTCAACCGCAGTTTCGAACGCATGAGCAACGGCTATGAGCGCTGGGTGGTGCAGGCTCTCAAGCGCAGCGGCCGCTACCTGCTGGTGTATGGCGTGCTGCTGGCGGTGCTCGGCTACGGCTTCAGCCAGTTGCCCACGGCGTTCCTGCCCACTGAAGACCAGGGCTACACCATCACCGACATCCAGCTGCCACCAGGTGCCAGCCGCATGCGTACCGAGCAGGTAGCCGCACAGATCGAGGCGCACAATGCCCAGGAGCCCGGGGTGGGCAACACCACGGTGATCCTCGGTTTCAGCTTCTCCGGCAGCGGGCAGAATGCGGCGCTGACCTTCACCACCCTGAAGGACTGGTCCGAGCGTGGCGCCGACGACAGCGCCCAGTCGATTGCCGACCGCGCCAGCGCCGCATTTTCCCGGATCCGCGATGCGGTAGCGTTCTCTGTGCTGCCGCCGCCCATCGACGGGCTGGGGGAGTCCACCGGTTTCGAGTTCCGCCTGCAGGACCGGGGTGGCATGGGCCATGCCGCGCTGATGGCGGCGCGTGACGAACTGCTGGCCGGCGCCGGGAAAAGCAAGGTCTTGGTGAACGTGCGCGAAGCTTCGCTGGCCGAAAGCCCGCAGGTACAGCTGGAAATCGACCGCCGCCAAGCCAATGCATTGGGCATATCGTTCGCCGACATTGGCGCGGTGCTGGACACCGCCGTGGGCTCCAACTACGTCAACGACTTCCCCAACCAGGGCCGCATGCAGCGGGTGGTGGTGCAGGCCGAAGGCGACCAGCGCAGCCAGGTCGAGGACCTGCTGAAGATCCACGTGCGCAACAGCAGCGGCAAGATGGTGCCATTAGGCGCCTTCGTACAGGCCAAATGGGTCAGTGGCCCGGTGCAACTGACCCGCTACAACGGCTACCCGGCCGTGTCGATTTCTGGTGAGCCGGCGGCCGGCTATAGCTCGGGCGAGGCCATGGCCGAAGTCGAGCGTCTGGTCGCGCAATTGCCGGCCGGGGCCGGCCTGGAATGGACCGGCCTGTCGCTGCAGGAGCGCCTGTCCGGCAGCCAGGCACCGCTGTTGATGGCGCTGTCTCTGCTGGTGGTGTTCCTGTGCCTGGCGGCGCTGTACGAAAGCTGGTCGATCCCCACTGCAGTGCTGCTGGTGGTACCGCTCGGCGTGCTTGGCGCAGTGCTGGCGGTGACCCTGCGCGGCATGCCCAACGATGTGTTCTTCAAGGTCGGCCTGATCACCCTGATAGGCTTGTCGGCGAAGAACGCCATCCTCATCATCGAATTCGCCAAAAGCCTGGTGGAGCAGGGCGTGGATGCCGTCGACGCCGCCGTGCAGGCCGCCCGCCTGCGCCTGCGGCCGATCGTGATGACCTCGCTGGCATTCATCCTCGGCGTGGTGCCACTGGCCATCGCCACCGGCGCCAGTTCGGCGAGCCAGCAGGCGATTGGCACCGGGGTGATCGGCGGGATGCTCAGCGCCACATTGGCGGTGGTGTTCGTGCCGGTGTTTTTTGTGGTGGTGATGCGTTTAGGCCGAACTCGCCAAGAACCGGCCGAGGGCAAGTTGACAAACGTCGAGAATCTGTGAGGCCAGTGGGGCTGCATTGCCAGCCCCCTTTGCCCCCCTCCACTGGGCGGTGCAGGCGGCTATTGACTGTCCTGATCCTGTCCCATCACGGCGTCTTTCAACCCTTTACCAGGCTTGAATTTGACAACGGTGGCCTGCTTGATCTGGATCTCTTTACCCGTTCTTGGATCACGCCCCTTGCGCACTTGCCGTACATCGGTTGTGAAAGACCCAAATCCAACCAGCCTGACCTCCCTTTTCTTGACCAATGACTCGGTAATGGCTTCGATCAGCGCTTCGACAACATTGCCAGCCTCGACCTTGGTAAGGTCAGCCTTGAGTGCTACGTCCGCTATCAATTCACTTTTGTTCAAGTCTTTGCTCCTTGGCGTACCTGAATGGGCCTGTGCGTTGCCTGCCACTGATACCATTGAATGAAGATCGACCAATCAGCACAACTGGCAAAAATGCCAGGTCGCCGCTTACCGCCCAGCCTGGACAATTGCACTGCACCGTGGGAGGGTTCGCTGCCCTACGTTCAGGAACCGGCCCAATGACCAAACCCCTACCGCCCTTCACCACGTTGATCCTCGCCGGTGGCCGTGGCCAGCGCATGGGTGGCCGTGACAAGGGGCTGGTTCTCTGGCGCGGCGAGCCGCTGGTGGCGCATGTGCAGCGGGTGGTGCGGCCCCTTTGCGACGATGTGGTGATCTCCTGCAATCGCAACCACAACTTTTATCGTCCGTTCTCCGATCAGCTGGTCTGCGATGCAGAAGCGGACTTCCCAGGCCCGTTGGCTGGGGTGATTGCCGGCCTGACAGCGGCGAGGCATGCGTGGGTGGTGGTGCTGGCATGCGATGCACCGCTGATCGACCCCCACTTGATCGAAGATTTGCTGCAGTTGGCAGTGGCCAATGACAGTGCGGTCATGGCGCGTCAGGGTGGGTATTGGCAGCCGATGTTCAGCGTGCTGCCGCGCAGGCTGCTGCCGTTGCTCAGGCAGGCCTGGGCGGATGGAGAGAGGAGCCTGCAAAAGGCCCTGCTGCACGCGCCGGTCGAGGGGTTGGAATACCCCGTGGGTGACCCACGCTTGAGCAACTTCAATAGCCCAGATCTGCTGCAGGACTAGGCCAGGTCGCTTGAGCCGGCGATGCGCAAGCGACCTGGTTGCTATCTACACTGCGCACACGCCTCATTCACCATTGATCGTGTAAACCAGTTCCTCCTGGGGGGGCTCCAGAGTACGCGTGAACAGCGTTTCACCCCGATACACAAGCTGCACTTTCTCGGGCCGATCAGAAGTATCGAGATTGACATGGAATTTGTTCATCACATTCGCCTGCAGACGGATGCCGGGCAGATTGTAGCGCCGCACCCCAGCTACCGTGACTACCCAAAGCTGCCAGCCAGGGTTTGCGGATGCACCACTGTCATCCTCGTAGACGAAGCCGTAGGCACCATGCAAAGCGGGATAAATATAGTGTGGTAACTCACGCTGCGGGTCGTAGTAACCCACCAGCGTAGTGATGGGTACACCGAACTTTTGCGGCACGCGCTCAACACTCACATCCTCTGCATGGGTGTACTCACGCCAGGTTCCCCCCTCAGACATATACAGTCTCAGGGAGCCTTGGGAGAGCGGCAAAATCAGGCCATTGATATGAAGCTGCGTCTGGTACGCGGCCCCCTGATCAATGCTGATAACCCGGCGCTCGTTCAACTCAGAGGCAGGAGGCACGTGGATGGCAGGCCCCCAGTCCCCGTCGCGCATCACGACATTGAGCACGGCGAAACCGGCCAACAGGCTCTGGAGGTTAGCCTGACTCAAGTCATTGTTTGGCACAGTGATTCGCGCCATGCTCGTGTCTAACAGGATCGTCTCTATCCAGGTTGCCCCGTTCGAGCGATAGCTCTTGAAAAACCCTCGCCCGATGTTCAACGTCTGACCATTGATGGACAGTTGGCTATTGTAACCGGCGTCATGATTGAAGGTGATCACGCAGTTGGCATTGGAGGATGCAGCACGCGGAACTTCAATACGCGGCGCCCAGTTTCCATCCTCCATTTCGACCCTCACCACGGTATTGAGGTCGAACAAGGCCGACAGGGCAGCTTCGCTCAAGTCGTTGTTGGGAGCTGTTAGTTGGGGGCGTAAGTCAACTCTGTGAGCGTAAGGTTCCATGCCTTGAGCAAGGGCACTCCAGCGGCGGAAGCCTGTCGCTGAATCAGACGCAAAAACTGCCTTTCCCTCAAAGAATTCCTGAGTGATTGCCGCGGTATGAGGCGTGTGCAACGTGAAACGGTTCGAATGGGACATCGGTGCGCCGCCCGCCATCGGGTCGAGACCGAAGGCATGGCCATGAAAAGGCGCCTGGCACTGATCCTCGACGCAGGTGGGTTCTTGCGTAATGTTCGCCCGGAAGTTGGGTATGAACTGACCAAGGCGCATGTCCCAGCCCCACGTCGCGTTCAAAGCCTGCGCGGGGCGATGTACGGAGCCGCCGAACCCGCCAGGGTAATGGCCCAGTCCGTAATTATGCCCAACCTCGTGACTGAACTCATTGCCCAGTGAGTCATCCAGCGTGACGATGCCTCCCCCTCCCGACCCGCCGTGCACCTGAATACCATTCACGTATCTCCCTTGGCTATTGTGTGCGGTGAGCTGTGCTGCAACATAGGGGCTCTGCTCGCCCTCCCCGGGCGTACTGTGGAGCCCATAGTTAGCGTTATTGATGCCTAGAGATATCAGCTCCTTACCGATCCTTTGTCGCATTGTGCCGCTATGCCAACCACCCTCGCTTGGGTCAAAGTCAGTCAATAATTGCCCATCTGGCAACATGACTTCCGGCAAGTGCAGAGATTGATAGTTGCTTACGATCATCCGGGCCACGGGAATGGTTTGGAAATATTCAGTGTGGGCATCCGGTTCGTTTGCAAACGCGTACTCGTCACGTGGCGGCGTGAGCATGCCAATATCGATGGTATGAATCAGCAACTCAGTACGCCCGCCCACCGCTACGCTGCCCAGTGTCCCAAGCAGATCTCCAGCGCTGAAACGCATTGATGTACCGGGGTTCAACCATGCGCCTGGAATTTCGATACTCCAGGTATTTTCCGAATAGACCAGCATTCGATTTGCCCATTCGTGATCACTGATCCATTGCCCAGCAGCGAAGATGAATTGGCATTCTTCCCCTTTGGAGACAACGACTGAGCGACCGCTATAGAACACAGTCGAACTGTAGCCAGCCGCTGAGTTGAAGCTCACCCGCTGCCCGCAAACCACTTCTTGTGTGGGTAAATAAATATCACTCACCCAACTCCCATCGCCCGTCTGAATCACCACCCAATCGTGCGACCTCAACGTTGCCTTCAAATAAGTAGCTGCGGGATCATCAAGGCGATCCAACTCGCTGCTGCTATTGATGACATAGGGGTCCTCTGGCGGGAGGGAAAAGTCAAGATCACCCGCATCGCTTGCGACACTGTACACCGTCTCAGGTAAATCATAGGGGCTGTTCATTTGCAGCACCCCTGATAAACGGCCGTCTCTATCGACAACGCTGACCTCAAGGCTTTCAATCCGGTCTTTCAATGCTCCTAACGGTTTTACCAAGAGCAATGCTGTGCGCCCTGCCACCAGATGGGGCTGCTCGTCCCCGACACTGGGCGTCACAGGAACAATCTGACTCTGAGCAAACTTTACATGGGCTGCCAATGAGCCCTGCAAATGATTGGTGTTGCCGCAGGTATCAAAAACCACGCTGGCTTTATAAATCACCACCCCGCCATCAGGCCTGCTCTCCAGATAAAACCTCTGGGCTCTGTCCTTCTGCGCATGGGCTTTGGCTGCTGCCCCTGCATCCGTCATTTCGAGTACGGCGGGATAGTTCATTGAATGCAGCGTGTACGTACCATCGTCGTATGCTTGCAACTCAAAGCTTTGCCATGCATTCCCACCATAGGGCGACACCCAGACGTCGTCCTCCGACATCGTGAGTGCTGCGTCATACCGCAGAGCACGGATACCTATTGATCCATCGTTCTGCGGCACCACCCGGAAATGTTGAGAAATATCTCCTGTGTAAGGTTCTACATAAAGGCAGTCATCCCGCATCGTCAGAGCCAGTACTGTTTCCATGTAACCCCCTTCAGCGTGTCATTTATTCAACTATGGGCGCCCTTTGCTGTTGGCCGATACTGGCAAAATTGCCAGGCTGTGGTGCGCAATACAGGCCCTCTGCGCAGCTGACTTTCGCCCCACACCCTCTAGCCCCACGTCCCCCAACCCTGGGGAACAGCACCCAAACAACACGTTTCAAACAACGACGCGCGAAGTACCGCACCCCTTGCGCTATAAACCCTGCAGCACCATTTCGCGCACTTGGCACGGCTGTTGCCGATGTCCTCCCAGACGCCCCAAGTCCATGGGCCCGTTTGCAGGAGGAATGACTCATGCACCGACCGATACCCACACCGCTGGCCGTGGCGATTTTCGCCAGCATGCTCCAGCTCCCGGCACAGGCAGCGCTGTATGCCGTCGACACCGGTCCCTATAACCCCGCCAATGGCAACTTCGCCGCCTGGTACCAGGACACGCACGGGCGAACCCTTGACCTGTGCCTGACCAAAACCGTCAGCTCACGTGTTGCTGGCGCCCCGGGGGCACCGGCGTACATGTGTACGCTGCTGCCCACGCCTGGCGTATTCGACGACACACAACCCATCGTTTTCCCCAGCAACTTCCCTGACGAAGCCTTCTGGTTCACCGCCGACGCCGCCATCGTCGATGCCGCCCGCGGCATCGACCTGAGTTACGGCACGGCCATCGAAGCGGCGTTCGCCGCTGAGGAACCCGTCGAAGGCGATCAGGTCAGCTTCGCCCGGGTCCGTATCCGCGTCGATGTGCCGACCGCCGGCACCTACATCGTCACGCACCCCTACGGCGTCGACGTGTTCGACGTGCCCGCCGCCGGTGATCGGGCGATCAACATGACCCGCGATATCGGCATCGCCGGCGCCGGTGACTTCAGCGGCGCGCTCAAAGGTGACGTGGGGCCGTTCCTGCGCAGCGTCAACGGCCCCTACACCGAGGGCAGCGAGCGCTTCATCGGCGACCCGAACCTGGAAGAGCCTGTCACCGGCAGCCCGTACAACACCAACTACGTGCGTATCGAGGGCCCCGGTGGCATCGACCTGCGCACCGAGCTGTTCTCGATCTCCGGCAAGCTCTCCGACGTTGCCCGGCCAACCCCGTTGATGCCACTGCGCAGTACCTATTCGCGGCACACCGAGGACGGCGACCTGCGTGCCCAGCAGGACGTCTTCGTGATGGCCCCGCCGCCTCCGGCCACCGTCACCCTGACCAGCCAGACGCCAAACCTGAGCCTGACCGAAGCCAACAGTACCGGCGCCTGGTATGCCCAGTCAGTCCTCAACCCGCTGTTGCCGGCCTCGTTGACATTGACCGCTGACAACAGTGTGGCGATCCCCACCAGCAGCCTGGCCACCGTCAACCTGCCGTTGACCGACCTGGTGACCATCACCCGTGCCGAATTCAGCCTGGCCAGCGGCCAGTTGACCCTGGTGGCAAGCACCAGTGACGAGACCAGCCCACCGGTCCTCACCGCCCACACCGGCAACGGTGCGCTGATCGGCGACCTCGCTGGCAGCGGTGCGGTGAAAACGTTGAGCACCTCCCTGTCGCCCATCCCGCCGGCCAAGGTGCAGGTCACCAGTGCCAATGGCGGTAGCGACAGCGAAGACGTGGTGCTGGTGCCATGAACAGACAAAGGCTCCGCCTTCAAGGAGGCAGCATGAACACTTGGCAACGCCGTGCGCTGTTGGCCGCCGGTTTCTCCCTCACTGTGACCAGCGCGGCCTGGGCCGCACTGTCGGAGGTCGATCCGGGCCCCTACACCTTTGCCACCGGTGGATACCCGATGTGGTACAAGGACACCGACAACCTGTCCCTGGAGCTGTGCCAGTCGCGCGCTACCAGCACCCGGTTCCCTGGTGCGCCGGGCGCACCGGCTTACATGTGCACCCTGCTGCCTGAGCCGGGCGTTTACGACGACGCACTGCCACTGGTATTCCCCGACAACTGGCCCCCAGAGATGTTCTGGTTCCTGGCTGAAACCTCGATCCCGCAGGTGGGCAACAGTGGTTATGAACTGGAAGTCTACGTAGCAGGCATAGAAGCCGCTTTCGCCGCAGAAAACCCGGTAGACGGTGACCAGCAAAGCTTTGCCCGCATCCGTATCCGCGCCTCGGTACCGACGACCGGCACCTATGTCATCACCCACCCTTACGGTGTAGAAACGATCAACGTGACCGCAGCCGGTCGGCGGGCGATCAACGTCACCCGCGACATCGGCATCGGCGCCCCGGGCGACTTCAGCGGAGCGCTCAACGGCAACATCGGGCCGTGGCTGCGCGGGGTCGGTGGCCCCTATACCGAAGTCAACCCGGACACGGGAGCCAGCGAAACCTTCATCGGCGATCCGAACCTCACCGAAGCGGTGACCGGTAGCCCGTTCAATACCAACTTCGTGCGCATCGAAGGGCCAGCCGGGGCCATCCAGACCAATGTGTTCACGGTGTCGGGCAAGGTGCTTGACCAGCGTGCGCAAACGCCGGTAACCCTGGAGCGCGCCACCTACTCGCGCAACGGCGCCGGCACCCGGGTCGAAGTCTTCGCCAAGGCGCCGAACGATGCTGATGTATGCATGCGCAATGGCCTGGCCCTGGTCGGGACTCCACCCTCGCCCTGCCAGTTCAGCCTGCTTGCGGATAACAACGGGCTGTTCTTCACCCAGCAGTTGAGCCAGACCGCGCCGCCGCCGGTAGTGGTGGTCACCGGCAGCACGGCTACCGGCGGCACCCGCCCTACTTCACTGTCGAGCAAGCTGACAGATGTGGTGAAAGTGGACACTGCCCGCTACGACTGGACCAACAAGCGCCTGGTGATCGAAGCACGCTCCAGCGACGAGGTGGTAGTCCCCGACCTGGTTGCCCAAGGCTACGGCCGCCTGTCCAAATCCGGCACCCTGCAGAGCCTGACCGTCAACGACCTCAGCCAGCCGCCAGCCACTGTCACCATCAAGTCCGCCCATGGCGGCAGCGATGAGGAGCCGGTGATCGTGGTCGGCAACGCACCGATCGAAGCCGAAAACCAGGCGCCGCTGGCCCAGGCCGATTCCGGCAGTACCAGCGTCGGTGTACCGCTGACCCTCAACCTGTTGCAGAACGACAGCGATCCGGACGGTGACGTACCGCTGACCATCAGCGACCTGACCCAACCGGGTACCGGCCTTGGCGGTGTTGTGCTAAACGGCACCACGTCGGTCACCTACACCCCGCCAGCCGGCGCCACACAACCCCTGGTCGCCACCTTCAGCTATCAGGCGGTGGACGCCAAGGGCCTGAAGTCCACACCGGCCACCGTGACCGTGAACGTTGCACCGAACCAGCCGCCAACCGTGGCAGCCCAGACCGTCGCGACACTGGGCGTACCCCTGAGCATCAACGTACTGGCAGGCGCCGCCGACCCGGAAGGCAACGCACCACTGGTGGTCGACAACGTCACGCAACCCGCTGCCGGCCGCGGTACGGTCAGCACCGACGGCAGCACGGTGACCTACACGCCACCGGCGACGGTCACCACAGCGTTCACCACCACCTTCACCTTCCAGGTGCGTGACTCGCTCGGTTCGCTTTCCAACCCCGGCACCATCACCGTCAACGTGTCGCCACGCCCGGCCGCAGAAACCTTTGCGGTCACCGCGGCAACGGTCACGGCGCGCTCCAATAACCGTTTCAACTGGGACATCAGCGGCACCTCGTCGGTCACCACCGGCAACACCGTCACCGTGCGCGTGACCACCACCACGGGTGAGCAGACCCTCGGCACCGTCACGGTACCGATAACCGGACGCTGGCGCCTGGCAGTGGGCAACAGCACCACGATGATCCCGACTGCCGCGCCTACGGCAACCGTAACCAGCAGCCAAGGCACCACACGCACCATCAACGTCGTTGTGCGCTAAGGCCAGGAGAACGTCATGAAACGCCTTCACCCACTGCTGCTGAGCCTGGCCCTGGCGGGTCAGGCTCAGGCCGACGACCTGATGGACAACGCCGACCTTGCCGCCGGCAGCGACCTCGGTGACCCGGTGATCATCCGCCTGTTACCGGCAGGTGCCGGCCAGGTGGCGGTGATCGAGCAGCTGGGTTCGGGCAACCGCGCCGCCCTCGACCAGAACGGCCAGGCCCTGCTGGGCCGCATCGTCCAGGCCGGGGGCGCACAGGAAGCGTACATCCTGCAAGAAGGTAGTGACCTGATGGCCAGCATCAGCCAACAGGGAAATGGCAACAGCGCGTCGATCCGCCAGAGCGGCACCAGCAACAACGCCAGCATCGAGCAGATCGGCAACGACAACAGCGCCAGCATTGTGCAAGCCGGCTCGGGCCTGAACAGTTCCGTGACCCAGGCCGGCAATGGCCAGCATGTTCAGATCACTCAATACCGATAGACCTGGAGGCACCACCATGTTCAAGCTCGCTCCCCTAAGTGCCGCTATCCTCCTGGCCGTGGCCGGCCAGGTCATGGCGGACGACAGCACCTCGACCCAGTCGCAGACCGGCAACCAGAACATCGCCGAAGTCAGCCAGACCGTCGCGCCCTTCGCCGCCGCCACCCAGAACCAGACCGGCAAGGGCCACAACCACCTGGCGGTGCAGGACACCAGCACCAGCTACATCGACCAGACCGCCAGTGGCTCGTACAACGCCGGCTACGCCGAGCAGTTGGTCGAAAATGGCAGCCAGATCACCCAGCAAGCCGAGGGCACCTACAACGACGCCTTCGCCAGCCAGTCGTTGGGTGAAAACAACCAGGCGCTGCAGATGCAACAAGGCGCCGAGAACCGCTCGACCGTGTGGCAGGATACCCAGCTGGGCAGCCAGGCCACCACCCAGCAGAGCGGCCAGCGCAACGAAGCCTTCGTCGAACAGCTGTTCGGCGGCAGCAACAACAAGAGCCTGGTGAACCAGGACGGCCAGGACAACTATGCCGCTGCCGAACACCTGACGCACAACGACGGCAATATCGAGATCTACCAGCAAGGCAAGCAGAACTGGGCCTATGGCGACCAGCGCGACGGCACCGGCGGCCTCATAGGCATCGATCAGAACGGCACGGGCAACTCGGTGGAAGTCTGGCAGGACACTCAAGTCGGCAGCCAGGCCACCGTCAACCAGAATGGCCAGCTCAACGAAGGCTACATCGACCAGAGCCTGGGCCAGGACAACACTGCCAGCCTGTATCAACAAGGCAAGTCCAACGCCAGCTGGTCCGATCAGTTCGAGACCACCAACTCGACCACCAGCATCTCCCAGACCGGCACCAGCAACCTGCACTTCACCTACCAGACCGGCGACAACCAGAGCCTGACCGTGACCACTCAAGGTACCGGTAACAAGGTCATGGCCAGCAACTGGAAAGGCGAGAAACTTGGCGGGCAGTTCGGCAGCGACCAGACCGCCGTGATCAACCAGAGAGGCACGGAAAACAGCGTCAACCTGACCCAGAACGGTACCTTGCAACTGGCCACCCTGGGCCAGAAAGGCACCAACAACTCGATGGAAACCAAGCAGGCCGACAGCAACAACGAGCTGTACTTCGAGCAGAACGGCACCGACAACATCCTGATCGCTGACCAGCGCGGCATCGACAACTATGCCACCGGCGACACCACCGGCACCGGCAACACCATCACCCTGGACCAGTCCGGCTACGCCAACCAGAGCTTCACCACCCAGCTGTACGGCAGTGGCAACAGCGCCACCATCAAGCAGGCCGATACCGCCAACGTCGCCTACGTGACCCAGGGCGGCGCCGGCAACATGGCGTTCGTCGACCAGAGCGGGGCCAACCAGGCCGCCACCATCACCCAGATGGGCAACGGCAACACGGCCACCGCCACCCAGCGCTAAGCAGCTCCCCCTTGAACCGCAGCGCTTCTCTCCCTGGCGTTGCGGTTCCTTTTTTTGTGCTCCACACGCTATCGGGGCGCCAGGTTATCGGGACGCGGATGTTTTTGACTGCCGGCTGCAACAACCTTTTATGCACTTTTCGCTGCCTGATCTAGACTTTTCGCGACAACCCCGCAAGTTCAAGCCTGCGACAATCAGACTCAGAACATTATGTACCAACTTGTTAATTAGCTTGCTAAGGGCTTAAACTGCGCACATTCCACCTGCTGAGATCCCTGGCATGAACGAAACACCGCGCGCCTCTGGCGCCACAAACATCATCCTGGTCGGCTTGGGCGTGATCATCGCCCTGCTCGGCCTCCTCCTGGCTGCCGGCGGCGTCAAGCTCGCGGGCCTTGGCGGCTCTTGGTACTTCCTGATCGGCGGCCTGGCCATGGCCATCGCCGGCGTACTCATTGCCCGACGCAAGAAAGCCGGTGCCTGGCTGTACGCTGCATTCCTGATCGGCACCGCACTGTGGGCACTGATCGACGCCGGCCTGGTGTTCTGGCCGCTGTTCTCGCGCCTGTTCATGTTCGGTGCTATCGGCATGGTGGTGGCGCTCGTCTACCCGCAGCTGGTACGTGCCAATGGCGGTAGCACTGGCCGTGGTGCCTACGGCATCGCCGGCGTGCTGGCCGTGGTGCTGGTGATCGCTGCGGGCAACATGTTCGTTGCCCATCCAAGCGTCGCGCCTACCGGCAAAGGCCCGGGCATGACCCCGGTCGAAGCCGGCAAGGAGCAGAAGGACTGGGCCCACTATGGCAATACCGAAGGTGGCAGCCGCTTCGCTGCACTGGACCAGATCAACCGCGACAACGTCGACAAGCTCAAGGTCGCCTGGACCTACCGCACAGGTGACGTCGCCGTCAGCGATGGCAACGGTGCCGAAGACCAGCTGACCCCGTTGCAGGTTGGCAACAAGGTGTTCATCTGCACCCCGCACAACAACCTGATCGCCCTCGATGCCGACACCGGCAAAGAGCTGTGGAAAAACGAGATCAACGCCCAGTCCAAAGTGTGGCAGCGTTGCCGTGGCATGGCCTACTTCGACGCTACCGCGCCAGTGGCCCAGCCAACTCAGCCAAACAGCTCGCCGGTAACCGTCGGTAGCGTACCGGCTGGCGCCAACTGCCAGCGTCGCCTGCTGACCAACACCATCGACGGCCGGCTGATCGCAGTCGACGCCGACACTGGTGAGTTCTGCCAAGGCTTCGGCAACAATGGCCAGGTCAACCTGATGGCCGGCCTGGGTGACGTACCGAACTCCTACTACCAGCTGTCGTCCGCACCGCTGATGGCCGGTACCACCGTGGTGGTAGGCGGCCGTGTCGCCGACAATGTCCAGACCGACATGCCAGGCGGCGTGATCCGTGGCTTCGACGTGTTCACCGGTGCCATGCGCTGGGCGTTCGACCCGGGCAACCCGCAAGACCGCAACGCTCCGGCCGACGGCAGCACCTATGTGCGCAGCACCCCGAACAGCTGGGCGCCGATGTCCTACGACCCGGCGATGAACACCGTGTTCCTGCCGATGGGCTCCTCGTCCACCGACATCTACGGTGTCGAGCGCAGCAAGCTGGACCACACCTACGGCGCTTCGGTGCTGGCCCTGGACGCCACCACCGGCAACGAAAAGTGGGTGTTCCAGACCGTGCACAACGACCTGTGGGACTTCGACCTGCCGATGCAGCCAAGCCTGATCGATTTCACCAAGGACGACGGCAAGTCGGTACCTGCGGTGGTGATCGGCACCAAGGCCGGGCAGATCTACGTGCTCGACCGCGCCACCGGCAAGCCGCTTACCCAGGTTGACGAAGTTCCGGTCAAGCCAAGCAACATCCCGAACGAGCCGTACTCCCCGACCCAGCCTAAATCGGTGGGCATGCCACAGATCGGCGCACAGACCCTGACCGAGTCGGACATGTGGGGCGCCACGCCATATGACCAGCTGCTGTGCCGTATCGACTTCAAGAAGATGCGCTACGACGGCCTGTACACCGCACCGGGCACCGACCTGTCGCTGAGCTTCCCCGGTTCGCTGGGTGGCATGAACTGGGGCAGCATTTCCACCGACCCGGTCCATGGTTTCATCTTCGTCAACGATATGCGCCTGGGCCTGTGGATCCAGATGATCCCGTCGCAGAACAAAGGCCAGGCCGCTGGCGGTGGTGAAGCGCTGAACACCGGCATGGGCGCCGTACCGCTCAAAGGCACCCCTTATGCGGTGAACAAGAACCGCTTCCTGTCGGTCGCCGGCATCCCTTGCCAGGCACCACCGTTCGGCACCCTGACCGCCATCGACATGAAGACCCGCCAGGTGGCTTGGCAGGTACCGGTCGGCACCGTCGAAGATACCGGCCCGCTGGGTATCCGCATGCACCTGCCGATCAAGATCGGCCTGCCAACCCTGGGCGGCACGCTGTCGACCCAAGGCGGCCTGGTGTTCATCGCCGGCACCCAGGACTTCTACCTGCGCGCTTATGACAGCAGCAACGGTAACGAGATCTGGAAAGCCCGCCTGCCAGTCGGCAGCCAGGGTGGCCCGATGACCTATGTCTCGCCCAAGACTGGCAAGCAGTACGTGGTAGTCACTGCCGGCGGCGCCCGCCAGTCGACTGACCGTGGCGACTACGTGATTTCTTACGCACTGCCGTAAACCGCGTCGCTTTCATCGCCGGCAAGCCGGCCCCCACAGGTTCGTTGAAAGACCTTGTGGGGGCCGGCTTGCTGGCGATGAGGCCCTGAAAGATCAATTCGAGACCCCGCAATGCCATCCGCTATTCGCATCACCTCCCCCCTTCTGCTGGCCCTGGCCAGCACCACCGCCCTGGCCGACGGCGACCTCATGACGCGCAGCACCATGACCGGTGACTGGGGCGGCCTGCGCCACCAGCTTGAAGAAGACGGCATCAAGGTCACTGGCGACTACAGCGGCGAGACCGCGTACAACGCCCACGGTGGCCTGCACCGCTCGGCGCGCTATTCGCAGAACCTCAAGTTCGGCGTGCAGTTCGACCTGTCGAAACTGTATGGCCTGGATAACGGCGGCAAGGTCCAACTGACCATAAACGACCGTCGCGGCAACAGCGCCTCGGAAGACCTGGTGGGCAACCGCCTGCCGATCCAGGAAAACTACGGCGGCCTGTACACCCGCCTGACCGAACTGAGCTACGAGCGCACCCTGTTCACCCCGGCACTCAACGTCAAGCTCGGCTACATGGCCATGGGCAACGACCTCGGCGGCCTGGACAGCGGCATCCTGTGCAACTTCATGAACGCCGGCTTCTGCGGTCACCCGCTGAACATGTCGGGTGGCAGCGGTTGGGCCAACTACCCCAACGCCCACCTGGGCGTGCGCGTGAAGTACGACCTGTCGCCATCTTGGCAGTTGCGCGTGGCGGCGTTCAACGTCGACCCCGAAAGCAACGGCAACTCCAGCCGCGCCTGGCACCTGGGGCCCAAGCACACCACAGGCACCGTGGTGCCGGTCGAGCTGATCTACAAGCTGCAGGGTGAATTGCCGGGTGAATACAAGCTGGGCTACTACTACGACAGCTCCGACGTCAAACGCATTGGCAGTGACGACGAAGTGTCCGGCCGTGGCGGCCATTACCTGCTGATCGACCAGGCGGTGTGGAACGATGCCGGTTTGCCGGGCCGCAGCCTGCATGCTTTCGGCCAGTACTCGGCGTCGAGCAAAGCAGCCTCGCCGTTCACCAAGTGGTATGGCGCCGGCGTGGTGCTGTACAAGCCGTTCGAAGGCCGCCCGCGTGACACCGTGGCGCTGGGTTATGGCCGCGCCGTGCCGAACCCGCGCAGCCGTGACGTGCTGGAAGATGCCGCGTTCGATGCCGGGCAGCAGTTCCCGGACATCGACAGCGCCGAGCAATTGATCGAACTGAGCTACGGCTACCAGGCGACGCCGTGGCTGAACCTGCGCCCGGATGTGCAGTACATCATCGAGCCTGGTGCCTTCTCCGGCCAGGACATCGACAATGCGCTGGTGGTGGGGCTACAGGTCAAAGCGACCTTCTGATCCCCCGGGGCCGCTGTGCGGCCCCTTTTCAATCCTGCCTGAGGTAATCCACCAGCCTCGACAGCATCGCATCACACCCCTGCAACTGCTCGACACTGACAAACTCATCCGGCTTGTGCCCCTGCTCCATGCTACCCGGGCCACACACCACGGTGGGGATGCCTGCCTGATCGAACAACCCGCCTTCGGTGCCGAACGCCACCGTACCGAATTCATCCGACCCGCTGAGCAATGCCACCAACCGCGCCGCCTCGCTGTCGGCAGGTGTGGCCAACCCAGGATATGCACTCAAAGGTGCCAGATGAATGGCACTGGCCGCGTTCACGCTGCGCATGCGCGGCAACAATTCGGCCTCGGCATAGGCCTGCAACTGATCGGCCACCGTCTGCGCTTCAAAGCCTGGCAAGGCGCGCACCTCAAAGTCGAATGCACATTCTTCGGGCACGATATTCAGCGCCCTGCCGCCCTTGATGGTGCCTGTCTGCACCGTCGAGAACGGCGGATCAAAGCGCTTGTCGTGCTGTTCGGGCAGCGCCAGCGCGTCACCAATCTCGCCCAGTTTGCCGATCAGCCTGGCGGCATATTCGATGGCATTCACACCATACGGCGCATAGGCCGAATGGCACGCCGCGCCGTGCACCTGGCAACGCATGGCCAGCTTGCCTTTGTGGCCGAGCACCGGTTTTAGCTCGGTAGGCTCGCCAATCAGGCAAAGCCGCGGTTTGTCAGGCCGCTGTTCGAGCGCGGCGAGCATCGAGCGCACACCCAGGCAACCCACTTCCTCGTCATAGGAAAACGCCAAATGCACCGGCATGCGCAGCGGCTGCGCAAGAAATGCGGGTACTGCCGCCAACACCGAGGCAATGAAACCTTTCATGTCCGCCGTACCACGGCCATACAGGCGCCCATCGCGTTCACTCAGGGCAAACGGTTCGACCGTCCAGGCCTGGCCATCCACCGGCACCACATCGGTATGCCCGGACAGCACCACACCGCCAACATCAGCGGGGCCGATGGTAGCGAACAGGTTGGCCTTGGTGCCTTCAGGGTTATGGAACAGTTCGCTGTCCACGCCCTGTCCGGCCAGATAGTCGCGGATGAAGCCGATCAGCTGCAGGTTGGAGTCGCGGCTGACCGTGGCATAGCCGATCAGCCGGGCCAACAGGGCGCGGCTGGTGAACTCACTCATCACCCGGCACCCCATAGCTCGGTGCAGTCGTCGGGTTAAGCGCGCGGGTAACGTAGTCCTGCATCTGCGGGCGGTACGCCTGCCACAGACCATCGAGCACGCCGATCGGGTTTTCATCGGCCCAGTCCACGCGCAGGTCCACCAGCGGCCAGGTCAGCTCGCCCGCGATCTTCAGCGCCGCCGAGTGCACCGGGCCTGCCTCGCCACCTGCAGCCATTGCCGCATGCATGGCCGCCAGCAGGCGATCAGCCAGGTGCCCGCCGGCCTGTTCGAAGGCTTGCACCATGGCTTCGATGACCTGTACCGAAGACAACAGGTTACCGGCCGCCGCGCATTGCTCACCGGCCACGGCGTTGTGCACACCCAACGCCTGCTTGCCGGTGAACAGCGCCACCTGGCCATTACTGTCGATCACCGTGACCTGGCGGTACTCGCTCCAGCCATTGGCGCTGAGCACCCGGTCCAGCGCTGCCGCAGGCGGCAGCTGGCCCTGCTCCAAGGCATCGAGGATCTGTGGGCCAAGCGCCGGCAAGGTGATGTTCTGGGTGGCAACGGCGCCGACGCCTGCACGTACCCAAGGGCAACGCGCCCCTACGGCGATGCTCGACGAACTGATGGCGATACCGACCTGGCCGGTTTCCTGGCAGCGTCCGATGATGGAGAAGGTCATGAAAAGGCTCCTGTTGTTCTGGGCGATTGCAGGCATTCTGGGCAGAACCTTTTAGTGAGCGAAACCACCTTTTTCCTGTGCCTTGAGCAGGAAAAAACTAAGGCCGCGCACAGCCACGCAAAACAGCCCGAAACCCCTGCCACCCTTCCTGTAGCCCTTGTGCAGCAAGGCCTTCGCCGTTTTATCGGCAAGTACTCGTTAAATACTAATTTCGCGATTTTCCGTGCATCCCTAGTCTGGCCCCAGGTAACGGCGGTCCTCCAAACCGACCTGACAAAAACCGCCTGAACAAGGGCTCGGACATGACACTGAACACAATCGAAATCGACACCCTCGTCGTCGGCGCCGGCCAGGCCGGCGTGGCCATGAGCGAACACTTGAGCAAGCTCGGCGTGCCGCACCTGGTGCTGGAGCGCAAGCGTATCGCCGAGGCCTGGCGCACTGGCCGCTGGGATTCGCTGGTCGCCAATGGCCCGGCCTGGCATGACCGCTTCCCCGGCCTTGAATTCAACCTCGACGCCGACGCCTTCGCCGGCAAGGACCAGGTTGCCGACTATTTCGAGCAATACGTACGCAAGTACAACCTGCCGGTGCGCACCGGCATCGAGGTGAAGAAGGTGGTGCGCAATGCCGACCGCCCCGGGTTCACCATCGAAACCAACGAGGGGGTGATCCGCGCCAACCGTGTGGTGGCCGCCACCGGCCCGTTCCAGCGCCCGGTCATCCCGGCCATCGCGCCCAAGGACGAGCACCTGCACCAGATCCACTCCGCCGCCTATTTCAACCCCGGGCAACTGCCTGAGGGCGCAGTGCTGGTGGTAGGTGCCGGCTCCTCCGGCGTGCAGATCGCCGAAGAGCTGATGCGCGCCGGGCGCCAGGTGTACCTGTCGGTCGGCGCCCACGATCGTCCGCCACGGGCTTATCGCAACCGCGACTTCTGCTGGTGGCTGGGCGTGCTGGGCGAATGGGATGCCGAGATCGCCAAGCCAGGCCGCGAGCACGTGACCATTGCCGTCAGCGGTGCCCGTGGCGGCCACACCGTAGACTTCCGCGCCCTCGCCCATCAGGGCATGACCCTGGTCGGCCTGACCCAATCGTTCGACAACGGTGTTGCACGCTTCCAGGACAACCTGGCCGACAACATCCGCCGCGGCGACGAAAACTACCTGGCCTTGCTGGACGCTGCCGATGCCTATGTCGAACGCAACGGCCTGGACCTGCCGCAAGAGCCCGAAGCACGCAAGCGCCTGCCGGACCCGGCTTGCGTCAGCAACCCGCTACTGGAATTGGACCTGACCGAAGCCAATGTCACCAGCATCATCTGGGCCACCGGCTACGGCGTGGACTTCAGTTGGCTGCAGGTCGACACCTTCGATGCCAATGGCAAGCCCCAGCACCAGCGCGGCGTGTCCCGCGAACCGGGTGTGTACTTCCTCGGACTGCCCTGGCTGTCGCGCCGCGGTTCCTCGTTCATCTGGGGCGTTTGGCACGACGCCAAGCACGTCGCCGGCCACATCGCCACCCAGCGCACTTACCTGGCCTACCGCGACCGCGAACAGCGTGAAGCGGATGAGCAGCAAACTACCTCGATCAGCAACGTCAGCACCCTCGGAGCCCACTGATGCCTACCCATACCCGCATCCGCATGTTCAACACCAAGGTCACCTACCCTAACCAGACCCTGGACAACGACTTGTGCCAAGCCGTGCGCGCCGGCAACACCATCTATGTGCGCGGCCAGGTCGGCACCGATTTCGAGGGCCGCCTGGTGGGCCTGGGCGACCCTCGGGCGCAGGCTGAGCAAGCGATGAAGAACGTCAAGCAACTGCTTGAGGAAGCAGGCTCCGACTTGTCGCATATCGTCAAGACCACCACCTACATCACCGACCCTCGCTTCCGTGAGCCGGTGTACAAAGAAGTGGGCAAATGGCTCAAGGGCGTGTTCCCGATTTCCACCGGGCTGGTAGTGGCGGGCCTGGCCCAGCCTGAATGGCTGATGGAAATCGATGTGATTGCGGTGGTGCCGGATCACGCTTGATTGAGTGAGGTGCTGGGGCGCGCTGCGCCCCGGTCATCTACATCCTGCCCAGTTCTTCCCGGCAAAACTCCACGAAAAGCTGCGCCGGCTTGGTCAACTGCACCCGCTTCAAACGCGCCGCAGCCAACCCCGACAACGCCACCGGCTCGGCAATGTCCACCGTCACCAGCTTCTGCCCGTCATACGTGCATTCTGAATGCGGCCGGGTCACCAGCAGTGAAAAGCCGAACCCCTGCCCCACCATCCCGCGCACCATCTCGATCGACGGCGAACTGAAGACAATGTTCGGCGTAAGATCCATCTCGTTGAACAGGCTGACAAAGTAGGTACGGCTCGGCGCCACATCCAGAAGGATCATCGGCTCCGGGCACAAGTCACGCAGTGACACCTGCGACTGGCCGGCAAAGCGGTGCTTTTCAGGAAGCAATACGTAGGGCTTTTGAGGAGGCATCAGCGGCTCAGCCTCGATGGTGCCATCCAGGTCATGATCGTAGAGAAACGCCAGGTCGAACGTACCCGCCGTCAGGCCCTGGATCAGCTCCTGCTGCTCGCCGTCGCGCAAGCGGATGTCTACGCCCGGGTAGCGTTCGCGAAAACCGGCAATCAGGCGTGGCAGGTACAACGGGGCCACGGTTTCGAAGCAGCCAATATCGATCTGGCCGGCCACGGTATCGTTGTCGGCCAGCGCGTTCTGCTCGAACTCGTGGGCCATCTGCAGCAACGATTTGGTCTTGGCGTAGAAGCGTTTGCCGCTGGGGGTGAGCGAAACACCTTGGGCATGGTGGCGGATGAACAACTGCACGCCAAAGCTCTCTTCCAGGCTCTTGATCGCTGTGGAAATGGACGGCTGCGCGATGTACAACTGGCGCGATGCCTCAGCGACGCTGCCGGCCTCGACGGTGGTGACGAAGTATTTGAGTTGTCGCAAGGTATAGGAAGCCACAGGCACCTCTCTGGCGCCGGTTGGGGCGCCCTTTTGAATTATCCTGCCACTTTACCGTGCCGTTGCAGTGGCGGGCGGCGCGGTGATGAAGGATTTGCCTATGGCTTGAACATATTCTTGCTTTGCCACGCCCGGCTGCAAAACGTCTTTACTGGAAGGTAAACAGCCGCAGGAACGGTGTGAGCCTATGAAAATCGTTGTCACCAGCATCCTCGTCGACGACCAGGCCAAGGCCTTGGCTTTCTACCACTACGTACTGGGTTTCGAGCCCAAGGACGACATCCCCATGGGCCAGTACCGCTGGCTGACCCTCACTTCTCCCAACGAGCCCAACGGCGTTCAGCTGGTACTGGAGCCCGATGCCCACCCAGCGGCCAAGACCTACAAGGCAGCGCTTCGCCAGGACGGTATCCCGGCGACGTCGTTCGGCGTGCGCGACATTCAGGCCGAGTACACGCGCTTGTGCAAGGCCGGGGTCAGGTTCACCAAACAACCCACCGACCTGGGCCCGGTCACCGTCGCGGTGTTCGACGATACCTGCGGCAACCTGATCCAGATCGCTCAGAAACATTGACCCTGGCCCATGGCAGGCCAGGCTGCCATTGGCTAAAGTTGCCGCTATTCCCGGTGCGCTAAAACAAGGAAAAACAATGCGCCACGAATTCAGCGAAGTGCTCAACGACCTGATCGATTACTTTCTGGTCGGGGACATTCAGTTGCTCGACCGCTTCAAGCACGACAATGACTTGCCCGATGACCTGGCCAGCGAATTCACCCACACCGACAGCGGCGACAGGGCCGTGCGCGAAGGCATCGTCATACCCTTGGCCGGCATCGACAACCTGCCCTACCACATCATTTTCACCCTCGAAGGTGACACTCCCGCCTTGCTCGAGCCCGGCAGCCGCCTGAAACACCGACGCGACGGTTATGTGCTACGGGTCGAGAACCGTGCGGTGATGGTGTACACCTGGCGCATCCTCCAGCATTTCACCAACAAGACCCTCGGTGACCTGCTCGCCCGCTACCAAGTGCCGGGGCGGCCGATCATCGAGCTGGATAACGGCTGGTATGACGTCGAAGTACTGGGCGGCGCGGTCGTGCGTGAGGGGCTGTACGAGCCAGCGTTCGAATTCGTGTTGACCAAGCGCTCAAGCCGCTGTGAGGCCAAGGACGTGGATATCGGGTATGCCTTTACCCTGCGTGGTTACTTCGACTGATTGCTCTCAAGCTTGCAGCGCAGGTAAGCAGGGCGAAAGTGACAGCAAAATATTCCAGGCAGAATCGGCTGGTACGGGACAGCCAGGTTGTCAGCATCGGCGGATATCATTTCCTCACAGCCCGGTCATGCGCCCTGCTGCATTGGCACTGGCCCTTTGAGCTCGACCTGGTTGCCATCGGGGTCATAGCAGTATAGCGACAGCCCCTCGCCCTCGGCGCCATAGCGCACCTGGGCAGGCTCCACCGCCACGCCGGCCGCTTGCAGGTAGGCGGTCAGCGCTTGTTCATCGAACGGTTCTATACGCAGACAGAAGTGGTGAAGGTTACGCCCTTGAGCCCCGGGTGCAGCACCACCGGGGCGCCCAAGCGGGCCATCGAGGGTAACCAGGTCGATCATGGCCGTACCGGTTGCCAAATGGACCATCCCCAGGTCCTCGCGCTCCCTGCTGACCGTGCAGCCCAGCAGGTCACGGTAGAAGGCCACGCTGCGCTGCAGGTCGCTGACGCGCAGCACCAGGTGGTCGATGTGCTTGATGGCGAAGGGTCTCATGCCGGCGCTCCTTGAGGCGATTGCACAGAGGTCCCGGCCACCATAGCCCAGCAGCGCATCCCCCCGCTACTCGTTCACCAGGCGCTGCAGCAGGCCGGCATCATGGCGGGCCAGGGTGCGCAGTATCTGCTCGACCACTGTTCGGTCCGGCGCTTCCAAGTGGAAGTGATGCCCACCGGGGTGCCATGACACCCTGGCATGGCTGGGCAGTGCAGCCTCGCGCTGCGCGAAGGCACCGCCAACAAACGCCCCCTGCCTGCCCAGCATGAGGTAAAGCGGGCAGCGGATTTCCCGGAGAAGGTCACACGCCTCGCGCTCGGTCAGTGGCATCGGCTCGGGCAACACCAGCCGTGGGTCATGGCGCCAGCAGTAGCCGTGCGCCAACTGCAGCAGGTCACGCATAGCCAGCAACCGTGCGGCGTCGTCGGCAAGTTCGCCGTCGAGACGCTTGCGTCGCTGCTCCAGGGCAGTTTCCAGATCGTCGAAGCGGCTCCCGGCAACGTCGGCAAAGCCGTGCAACTGGCTGCGTTGCACCATACGCTTGAGCCGATAGGCACGGGCCAGGTGCTGCACGCGATCATCCTCGGCAACCGTGAACGGCGCTCCCATGCCGTCGAGGAAGGTCATACTGGCGATGCCGCTGGTCATGGCAGCCAGCAGCGAGGCAATGCCGGTGCCCATGCCATGGGCTAGCACATGAAACCGCACCAGCCCAAGGCTTTCGACCACCGCCAGCATGTCCTCGGCATGCTCCCACAGGTAGTAGCCGCTGTCGTGGCGCCGGTGATCGGAGCGACCGTGACCGACCAGGTCAGGGGCGACCACGAAGCAACCATCGAGCAACGGGCCCAGCCGCTCGAACGAGGCGGCATTGTCCAGCCAGCCGTGCAACGCCAGCACCGGTATACCGTCTTCGGCTCCCCACGTGCGTACCGCTATTTCAATACCGTCGAGGTCAAGCAGATGATCCTTGGGACTGCATAGCGAACGCATCGCACTCTCCTTCGCTGAACACTGGCGCCATGCCTTTACCCCACCATCTCGCAGCGTGGCCTGCCCTGCTGGCCTCTTACCGACCCATGCATGCACGAGACCGACCCTTGCGGGCAACTATCTACCGCACGCCCGCTTCGCCAGCGGTGTCGACTACCGCCTCCACTCATACGAGGCTCATCCCATGCACAATGCGATTGCCCTGCACCAAGACCTGATCACTCAAGCCCTGCCCGAATGGGCCCGCACCCTGCATCCCACGCATGCCAGAGGCATCGTGCAACGCGCACGCGCGCCCTACGTGGATGAAGATGGCGCGCCTTACAGCTGGTATGCGACCGCGCAGCCAGAGCATCGTGAGCAGTTGCGCATGCTCATCGGGCGACGTGACAGCTGCGTTACCCAACTGAGCAACGCACTTGTGGGTTTCAAGGACATCACCACGTTCTGCAGCCCTTTGCTGAGCAGCCGGCTGGGTCTGAAAGTGGCCGTGGACAAGGCCCAGTACAACTTCCAGCCTTTCGAGACGGTCATCAACTACGGGCCGGGCACCGGCAGCCTGGAAGTACCGCTGGGTGCGCACCTGCAGGAAGAGACCTTTGTGACCCGCCCCGTAGGCCCTCGTCAGTCGCGCAGCTTGCTTGAAGCCGCCCTGCACAACTTCGAAGGCATCGAACAAGTCGGGCCTTACAGCGGGCTGACCTGCGCGCCCGGCGACGACACGCCCTTGGCCGGCTTGTCCCTGGCGCAATTCGTGCGGCATTGCCGCACACTGGACCTTGGCCAGCAATATCAGGATCACCTGCAGGCCATCTATGAAGGCCCGCACAAGGCGCAAATCAGTCAGCTGTCGATGCGGGCCAGCCAAGAGGAACTGCGCGTTCAGGCGTACATCGCCTCGCTCAAGGGCCTGCTGAGCGCAAAAGGCCTCGCCGCGATCAACGACCTGTGCAATGACGTACCTCAGCCCGCCTACGACGGCCATCGCCTGCATAGCTGGCGTTTGAGCCTGTTCGACATCCCGTTGCACGAGATGCTGTTCATCGGCGCCGATATACCGGATGCAATCACCCCCTGCATCGTCCACCTCCCGGGCGACGAAGAACACCCTGTGCGCGAATACCCCTCCCGTCTGGCTGCTGCCAAGCATTTCCGACAGCGGCTGCTGCACAGCACGTTCCGCGAAACCGTTATCGGGCTTGCCTATAAACGCGACCAGCCCATGCTGGCGGGCAAGCTACGGGACGCACTGTTCGAGATCGATGAGCAAGGCAGGCAACGGCCATGCAAGTCGCCGAGCTTTCACGTCTTGCCATCGCAAACAAGAACCGAGTTTTGGCCAACCCTTTACCTCGCCCACCTTGCCCGCCTCAAGGCCGACGCCAGGGTCCTGGCTGTCCCCACAGCCGATGTCGACGCCGAGGTTCATCAGAGGCACCTGCGGTACTGGCTAGATATGGGCATGAACGTGCTGAACATCGCCGCCTTCTTCGTGCCCGGCCTGAACGCGGTAATGACCGGCGTTTTCGCTTATCAACTGATGGATTCGGTGTTTACCGGCTTTGAGGCCTGGGAAGAAAGTGACACTGCACAAGCACTGGCCCAGGTTGAATCGTTGGTAATCAATGCTGCCGCGATCGCCGGTTTTGCCGGCGCAGCCAAGGTCATCAAAGCGTCAGGTTTCGTCGATGCCATGCAAGCGGTATGGCATGAAGACCGCCTGCAACTGTGGCATCCGGACATGGGCCCCTATGCCAGTCCGGTCACCCTGCCAACAGAAGGCCAGCCCGATGCACTTGGGCACTACGAGCTCGAGGGCAAACGCTACCTCATGCTGGAAGGCACGCCCTATGAAACGTTCCAGGATCCTGACCAGCAATGGCGCATCCGCCATCCCAGCGCCCCAGCAGCCTACGCGCCCCTGTTACATCATCAGGGTGACGGGCGCTGGCAACTGGCCCATGAGCAGCCTTTGCAATGGGACGATACGCAGTTGCTGCAGCGGCTTGGCCACTCAAGCCTGGGGCTCGACAGCAGCGAGCTGATCACGGCGATGCGCAGTACGGGTACAGACGCCAGTGTGCTGCGCCGCATGCATGCCAAAGGGCTGCGCCCGCCGGCTCTGCTGGAGGACATGCTGCTGCGCATACGCCTGGACAACGAGGTGCAGAACCTGATCCACCGTGTGCGGCACGGCCTCTCAATGGCTGCCTACAAGAACTATGCGCTGCCGGAACTGGTGCGCCTGCCAGGTTGGCCGCAGGATCACGTGCTCAAGGTATTCATCGGCCCCGAACCGTGGGGCGATGCGGTGCGGTATGGGGCGCTCGACACACCAGGCCAGATTGAAATCAGCATGACCCGCTCGGATCTGGAGAATGGTCAACTGGGCCATGCAGTCGTAACGCAGCTGGACGAGCGACACGTGCGAGCCATGCTCGGCGACCTGCCTTCCGACCTGTGGGCATCGGCCCTGAACACCAGGCTGGGTGAACAGCTGCAGAGCCAGCGCGAGGCGATATACCACAGTATGCTGCGCAACCATGCCCAGCCTGCAAGTGACGCGACACAGCCATTGCGCAGGCAGTTCCCCGGTGTACCACCTGGTGCCTTGGAAGAGGTCATCCAGGCGGCCAGCCATACCGAACGCGCACGCCTGGCAACTGGACGTGTGCCGTTACGGATAGCCGAAGAAGCGCGCCAGTTGCAAGCCCGCACACGGCTGGACCGCGCCATCATGGGCCTTTACCGCCCGCATTTGGCCAATAGCGACAGCCAGCAATTGACCGAAGGCCTGCTGGGCCAGCATCCGCAGGCAAGCGCCGCGCAACTGTTTGAGGTTGCGCTCGCCGACCGCGAAAACTGCGCCGCGCTGATTGGCCAGCAGCCCATCAAACCTGGCTACCGTTCACCTTTGCGCCTTGCCGCCGGCCGTATCGGCTACCCGCTCAGTGGCCGCGGTACCGGGCGCGCGACGCAGCGCCTGCGCGCGCTCTACCCAGAGCTCGACCACAGAGAACTCGGCACGTTGCAATCCGAACTGGCACAGGCGGGCAACCTGGGTATTCAGATCAGCCGACTGGAAGCCGAGCAACGCACCTTGCGCCAGGACCTGCACAGGTGGGTTGGCGGCGCGAATGAGCTGGACGAGCGGTTCGATCGCTCACACTTTGCCGAGCGGATGCTGGCCGCCTGGGGCCGCGAAGGTGGCGCTGCCCGCGAGACGCTGACGCTGGACCGCATGCAGTTACGAACGCTGCCAACGCTCACGGCACGCTTGCCACATGTTCGCACCCTTACACTGGAAGGGCTCAGGCTCGAGCGCCTGGAAGGGGATTTTCTGTCATGCTTTCCTGGCCTGCGCACACTCGAGGTGGCCGGCAACCCGGACATGGACGCCGAGGCCTTGTTCCAGGCACTGAAATCGGCACCTGGACTACAAACGCTCAAGCTGAACGGCAATGCTTTGCCGGCCCTCTCGCCCCTGGCTCATGAGGCCCTGGCGGCCATGCCCGGCCTGCGCAACCTCAACCTGCGCAGAAACCGGCTGCAGCTGGACGCTGCCAGCCTCGTCTTGCTGGCTGGCTTACGGCTGGATGTACTGAACCTGGGCAGCAATGCCATTACCCTCGACCAAACCCTGGCCTCGGCCTTCCAGGCCATGATCCATCCCCAGGAACTGCTGCTGGATTTCAACACACTGGGCCATGCTCCCGACGTCAGCTATATGGGCCGCCTGCGCACCCTGAACCTGAACAACTGCGACCTGCGGCAATGGCCAGAGGGGTTGACGCGGCTGATGAGCCAACATCAGTACCAACTGCGTCACCTGGACTTGTCATTCAACCGCATTCGCACCCTGCCCAATCTCGCGGACATCCTGCGCACCCCGTTCGCCCGGGACGTCGCTGCGCGAGCACCCGAGCGGCGCTGGCACCTCAATTACAACACGCTTGAAGCGCAAACCCGTGCGCAACTGCGCGCCAGCGGCGTCCAGGTCTTTGAACACGCACCCGATATGCCTGAATGGCAGACACTGTGGCGCAGTACCGCCTCCACCCACCAGGACCAGCTTTGGACCGATCTGTTCGACCAGGGGGAAAACGGTGAATTGCTGGGGATTCTCGAACGCCTGGTACAGTCAGCCGAGGCGCGGCATGAGCCAGACAGCCTGAGCCGCCGAGTCTGGGCCCTGCTGGAGAAAGCCGGCCGGGACACGGCACTGCGCGAAAGGCTTGCCGACGTGGCGCATGCGTATCCGCCAACCTGCGGTGACGCAGGTGCCGACGCCTTCAGCGCACTGGAGATCGAAGTGCTGGCGCACGAAGCCGCAGGCCATACCGGCGAGCAGGCCAAGACCCTGCTCGCGCTATACCGCAAGCTCTATCGCCGGGACATCGTCAACGAACTGGCCGACCGCATCAGCCTGAGAAGGACATTGCGCAAGCAGGCGCTGCAAGAGGGTATGTTCGATGCGGATCTGCCACAGTACGACTCACTGGATGATCCGGCCGCGTTTCCTGACGTCGAACTGGAAACCGGGCTGGTCGACGATATCGAAGTCCGCCTTGCCTTGCGTCAGTCCCTTGCAACCCGGCTGGACTTCCCTGAACCCAGCCGCGGCATGCTCTACCGGGACACGGCCAGGATCAACAGCACCATCATCGAGAAGGTACACAGCGCAGTGCTTGCCCAGGATGCCAGAACCGATACTCGGCAGGCTTGGATACTTGGGCAGGCCGGCTGGGTGCACTACCTCAAGCGTCACAATGCCGAAGCATTCAGCCTGCTCACCGATTTCTGGCGAGTGGGCCATGACTACCTGTTCCATTGCCTGGACGGCAGCCATGAACCGGTAGCCCGCCTGGACAGCTCGGTACTTGAAGCCCTGTTGCCTGTGCTGCCGCAGAACCCGCTGGACGAAAACGGACTGCTGCGGCGTGTGCCGCTCAATGACGGCCAGTTCGACCACGCCATGCGCGCCTTGAACGAGGAGCAGCAAAAGGTCGAGCACGGCCTGCTGCTCAGCCTCACCCGGCAGGCCGAAACCCTCGCTGGCTAAGCCGCGATCATTGGCCGCGCAAGTCTTCGAAGAAGGCCTGCCGGCCATCCACCTGGCTCGAAGCCCGTGGCGCAGCGGCCGCTTCGCCGCTGGCTGCCTCGACATGCCAATAGCAGTGT
This sequence comes from Pseudomonas sp. BNK-30, assembly GCF_047456185.1. Lineage (NCBI taxonomy): Bacteria > Pseudomonadati > Pseudomonadota > Gammaproteobacteria > Pseudomonadales > Pseudomonadaceae > Pseudomonas > Pseudomonas sp. BNK-30. Next base: position 1,614,821 of record NZ_CP179904.1, on the reverse strand, counting down.
CTGGCGGCGCGCGTGACCGCCACGTAGGCCAGGCGCTGTACCTCTTCCTTCTGCGCTGTATCGAACGGCTGGGCATCACCGGCCCGGCCAAGGCCGGCCTGGCGATACACCTGGTTCTTGTACGGCGAGCTGGTCAGGTACTGGCAGTCGCCGAGCATGAACACTGCATCGGCCTGCAGCCCCTTGGCGCTGTGGTACGTCAGCTGACGCAGACGCCTTTGTTCGGGCGGCAATGCCGCTTCGCCTTGCAGTACGCTGGCCAGATGCTCGCTCATCAAGGCTTTATCGGCGCCCTTGCGGTACAGCATCATCACCGATTCGCCACGCTGGTAATGCTCGATCAGCGTCTGGCCAAGCACCGCTTCGTCACGTTCGCACACCTTGACTGCCGACACCGGCAACTCGGCAGCAGGGCCCGCGGCCCGGGCCTTCTTGCCAGTGATCGATGGCGCTCCCTTGACCAGATGCTCGGCAGCATCGATGACCAGTTGCTGACAACGGTAATTGTCGACCAGCATCACCCGGGTATTGGCCGGCGAAGGGAAGGTCTTGGTGAACTCCATGAAGTACTTGGGCGAACTGCCACGCCAGCCATAGATCGACTGCCAATCGTCACCCACACACAGCAGCGAAGAGTACTGGGCGTTACGGCCGGTGTGCATGGCCGCTCCGCGGCGGCGGATCTCCGCGAGGCTGGCGCGTAGCCAGCTGACGATCTGCGGCGATACATCCTGGAATTCGTCGATCATCAGATGCGCCAACGGCCTGAGCATCGGGTCTGGCAGCAATTGCAGGTTCTCCGGGTTGTTCTCACCGAACAGGGCGAACATGCGGTTGTAGCTCATCACCGGCGGCGACTGGTTGAGCAGGTGCGCCTCGAGGGCTTTCCAGTACAGTGCCAGGGCCTCGAAGAACAAGGCATCGCTGTCACCGGACGGGAAACTCATCGCCGCCACGGCGCTGTTGACCTCAAGGCCCAGGTTTTCGATGAAGTTGGCGGCACCGACGAAAGCATCGAGCAACGGTGCCGGGGCCAACTCGCCCTTGACCTTGTATTCGAACCCAGGGCCCGCGACCGCGTCGCCTGCCAGCGAGGCGGCCAGGCGCCGGGCCATGGCATAGTTGTCCAGCCAGATCAGCGGCCTGTCGCAGAACGCCTGCAGCAACGTGCGCTTGACCGCCCACTCGGCGCGCACCGTAAGCTTGGCCCCCGGGCGCTGGTACTGTGCGCTTTCCGACGGGTCGAAACCAAGCACAACCCAGGCATCCAGGCCTTCCAGACGGCCATGCACATGGAAGCGGCTGCCCCGGATGTCGACCGTTTCACGGCACGGCTCAATGCCCTTGATCGGCCAAACGCCCGCCGCGAACCACAGGTCCTCGATCACGTCGCACAGCTCTTCGTCGCGCTGGGCAGCCAGTTGCGTCACCTGCACGCGCTTCTGCACGTCGGGGTGGTCCGGGTCCAGCGGTTTGAGCTGCAGGGCTTCACGGCGCAAGGTCGCGATGATTTCGGCAAAGCGCGGATTTTCGGCGAGCAGGTCGCGATAGCAAAGGTTGAGCTGCTGGCGCTGGGCATCGTTCAGGCGCAGGTCAAACGGGTTGCTCTCGGCGTCCGCCTCACGCCCCTCTGGCATGTCGTTGCCCAGGGTCTCGAATGCTCGCACCTGGCCGAAACCCGGCAGGCTGCGGACCAGCGGCAGAATGCGCGAGTGAAAGGTACGTACCAGCTCGCGCGCACGCGCCGGTGGCAGGTCGAGCTGCCAAAGCGAGAACACTTGCACCAGGCGCTTGATGAAGTCCTTGCGCGATTCACGGGTGAAAGTGACCACCGTCATCGCGTCCAGCTCATAGCCCAGGTAATGGCGTAGCAGCAGGATGCGCAGCACCAGCGAAGTGGACTTACCAGCCCCAGCCCCGGCCACCACGCAAGTGGACGGCGTATCACTGAATATCAGCTTCCACTGGGCGGCACTGGGCTGTGCCTCGGCGGGCAGGCGCTGGGCTACATCGGCCTTGAAGCGCTTCTTGAGCTCAGTGGTCAGTGGTAGGCGCCAGTCGTCGAACAACCGGTCATCCTGACCGGGTACGGCGGCGGCATCAGGGCGTGAATCGCGAATCACCAGTACCTGGCGACCCGCCTCGTAGCCTTCCACCCGTCCACGCTCGAAACCTTCGCGCATGCCATCAGCGTGGCCGCTGCGCTGGCCGGTGGCATGGCCCAGGAACCAGGAGTCGCGGTGTTGCGCCTGCAAGCGGCTCAGCCCACGGCCCAAAAGCCGTGCAGCCAGGCGGCGAAGCCAGGGCAATTGTGCGGGCGGGGTCAGTTCGGCAGGGGCCTGGGGTTGCTCGTGGGCCACGGTCACTCCGTTGAAAATCGAATCAGCGTGCATGTTCGCCGCATCGGCAAAAAATCGCCAGCGAATGCTTGCAGATCAGTGGATTAGGCGATGAATCGCACAATTCACATTGCCCAGAACAATCTAATTAAACGATGATAATTAGCCGATATTTACGCTTATTTTCGATCTTTCTTTGAAGCATCATGAGCCCATTCCACCCATTCAAGGAGCACGATCATGCTGCAACTGCGACCTTTCGAAGGCCTTGGCCACGCCAACCACGGCTGGCTCGATGCCCATCATCATTTCTCGTTTGCCGAATACCATGACCCGGCGCGTATGCACTGGGGCAACCTGCGGGTATGGAACGATGACCTGATCGCCGCCGGCAGCGGGTTCCCACCGCATCCACACCGCGACATGGAAATCATCACCTATGTGCGTGAAGGCGCCATCACTCACCAGGACAGCCTGGGCAACAAAGGCCGCACCGAGGCCGGCGATGTACAGGTCATGAGTGCCGGTACCGGCATCGTGCACAGCGAGTACAACCTGGAAGACGTCGATACCCGTATTTTCCAGATCTGGATCGTGCCGGAACGCGTTGGCGATGCGCCGTCATGGGGGACCAGGCCGTTCCCCAAAGGCGAACGCGGTGAAGGCTTCGTGACCCTGGCCAGCGGCCGGGCGGGCGATGAAGAAAGCTTGCAGATCCGCACCGATGCGCGTCTGGTAGCGGCAACCCTGCGGGCAGGCGAAACGGCCGAGTACCGCTTCGATGCAGGGCGTCGAGGGTATCTGGTGCCGGCCAAGGGCCTGGTCGAGGTCAATGGGCTGCGGGCCAAAGGCCGCGATGGCGTGGCGATCGAGCAGGAAGACGTGCTGCGGGTGACCGCAATCGAGGACAGTGAGATCGTGCTGGTCGATGTGGCTTGAACAAGCAGGGCCGCGCTGCGGCCCTGCTTCACAGGTCAATCAGGCAATCGCGGCATCCACCAGTACCTGCGCCTCTGCCACCAGGCGTTGCAGGTGCGCCTCGTCGATAAAGCTCTCGGCGTAGATCTTGTAGATGTCCTCGGTGCCCGAAGGCCGCGCGGCAAACCAGCCGTTGGCGGTCATCACCTTCAGGCCACCGATGGCTTGGCCATTGCCGGGTGCGTGGCTGAGGATCTGCTCGATGGGCTCTCCAGCCAGCTCGGTCGACTTGACCTGCTCCGGCGCCAACTTGCTCAGCAATGCCTTCTGCCGCGCATCGGCCTTCGCTTCCACACGGGTAGCGAACGGCTTGCCCAGCGCCGCCGTGAGGTCGGCATAGGCCTGGCTTGGATTACGGCCGGTGCGTGCAGTCATCTCGGCGGCCAGCAGCGCCGGAATCAAGCCATCCTTGTCGGTAGCCCAGACCGTACCGTCCTTGCGCAGGAACGAGGCGCCGGCGCTTTCTTCGCCGCCAAAGCCCAACGAGCCGTCGAACAGCCCTTGGGCAAAGTACTTGAAGCCCACCGGCACTTCATACAACTCACGGCCCAGACGCGCGGTAACACGGTCGATCAGGCCGCTGGACACCACCGTCTTGCCCACGGCAGCGTCACTGCGCCACTGCGGACGGTGGCGGTACAGGTAGTCGATGGCCACGGCCAGGTAGTTGTTTGGCTGCAACAGGCCATCGGCGGTGACGATCCCATGGCGGTCGTGGTCCGGGTCGCAGGCAAACGCCACATCGAAGCGCTCGCGCAGGCCGATCAGGCCTTGCATGGCGTATGGCGACGAAGGGTCCATGCGGATCTGGCCGTCCCAGTCGACGGTCATGAAGCGGAAGGTCGGGTCGACCTCGGTGTTGACCACTTCCAGGTTCAGCTTGTAGTGCTCGGCGATCGCCGACCAGTAACGCACCCCTGCCCCACCCAGCGGGTCAACGCCCAGGCGCAGGTTGGCGCTGCGGATGACGTCGAAGTCGATGACGTTTTCCAGGTCGGCAACGTAGTGGCTGACATAGTCGTGGCGCTGGGTGGTCGGGGCCTGGAGGGCCTGCGCATGGTCCATGCGCTTGACGCCGGCAAGGCCTGCGGCCAGCAGTTCGTTGGCCTTGGCCTCGACCCACTTGGTCACATCGCTGTCAGCCGGGCCACCGTTGGGCGGGTTGTATTTGAAGCCACCGCTCTGCGGCGGGTTGTGCGAGGGGGTGATGACGATGCCATCGGCCAGCCCGCCATCGCGGCCACGGTTGTAGCACAGGATGGCGTGGGACACCGCAGGCGTCGGGGTGTATTCATCGTCCTTGGACAGCATTACCTGCACGCCATTGGCGGCCAGCACTTCCAGGGCACTGGCGGCTGCCGGCGCGGACAGCGCGTGGGTATCGGCACCGATGAACAACGGGCCGTCGATGCCCTTTTCCTGGCGGTACAGGCAGATGGCCTGGGTGATCGCCAGCACGTGGTCTTCGTTGAAACTCAGGTCGAACGAACTGCCCCGGTGGCCCGAGGTGCCGAAGGCCACGCGCTGGGCCGCTACGGCAGCGTCGGGGCGGCCGGTGTAGTAAGCGGTGAGCAGGCGGGGGATATCGACCAGCACGCTGGCCGGAGCCGGCTTGCCTGCCAAAGGACTGAGCGTCATGCAGAAACCTCGAGTTCAACGGATGTTGGAGTTGGAACACGCAGTGTACTGGGAGTTGCAACGAGGTGCGAAGGCCTTGCCGAGGATTATTCGCGGGCTATCTGCCACCAGCTGGGGAACATCTGCTGCACATGCGGCTCGGCGAAGCGCTGATCGATCAACACCAGCACGCCGCGGTCCTGATCGCCGCGAATCACCCGGCCTGCAGCCTGGATCACCTTGCGTACGCCGGGGTACAGGTAGACGTAGTCGAAACCAGCGCCGAACTGGCGGCCCAGCCGCTGTTTGAACTGTTCGTTGACCGGGTTGACCTGGGGTAACCCGAGGGTGGCGACGAATGCACCGATCAGCCGGGTACCCGGTAGATCGACGCCTTCGCCAAAAGCCCCGCCCAGCACGGCAAAGCCAACGCCCTGCCCGTCGGCGGCAAAGCGTGCCAGAAAGGCCTGACGCGCGGCTTCGTCCATGCCCGGCGCCTGGGCCCAGGCTGCTATCGCCGGGTGCTGCTCGGTCAGCAGCGCATGCACTTGCTGCAAGTATTCGAAACTGCTGAAGAACGCCAGGTAGTTGCCGGGTTGGCGCTGGTACTGCTCGGCGATCAGCGCAACGATCGGTGCCAGCGAGGCCTGACGTTCGTGATAACGGGTAGAGACCTGGCTGGCGATGCGCACTTCGAGCTGTTCGGCGCGAAACGGCGCCGCCACTTCAAGCCAGGCTGTATCCGGTGGCATGCCGAGCAGGTCGGTGTAGAAATGCCGGGGGCTGAGCGTAGCTGAGAACAACGTCACGCTGCGCGCTGCCTGCATGCGCGGGCCGAGCAGTTTGGCGGGCGTTACGTTACGCAGGCACAAGGTGGCCAGGCGCCGCTGGCGCGGGCCTTCGCGCAGGCTCACATCGAACAGGAAATGCTCATCGAACAGCTCGGCAACCCGGTTGAACTGCAGCGCCTGAAAATAGAACTGCAGGATGTGTGTATCCACTTCGACGGGCGACTCGTTCAAGCGTTCCTGGATCAGCCCGATGCATTGCTGCAGCGCACGTAGAAAGGCGTCCGGCAACTGCTCGGTGGCCAGATAAGGCGCTCGCTGCGCCTTGTACAAGGCATTCCATTGGCGGTTCAGCCGGTCCAGCACGCTGGCCAGCCCTGGCGGTTTGCGCTGGCGCAGCGCCAGCAACTGCCCCTGGTCGAGGCTGGCGCTGTACATGCCGCGGCCACGCTCCACCAGGTTATGAGCCTCGTCGACCAGCACCGCAACGCGCCATTCGTTGGCCTGTGTCAGGCCGAACAGCAGGGCATGAGCGTCAAAGTAATAGTTGTAGTCGGCCACCAGTACATCGACCCAGCGCGCCATTTCCTGCCCCAGGTAGTACGGGCAGACCTGGTGTTGCAGGGCCACCTCGCGCAGGTTCGCGCGGTCCAGCAACGGCAACCGGGCAGCAGCCTCACGCGCCGCCGGCAGGCGGTCGTAGAAGCCATGGGCCAATGGGCAGGCGTCGCCATGGCAGGCTTTGTCGGGGTGCTCGCAGGCCTTGTCGCGGGCAATCAGCTCCAGAGTGCGCAGCGCGGGCTGCGGCGTGGCCCGGGTAATCTGTTGCAGGGCATCCAGCGCCAGTGCTCGGCCTGGGGTCTTGGCGGTCAGGAAAAACACTTTGTCGAGTTGTTGCGGCACCATGGCCTTGAGCAACGGGAACAGCGTGCCGAGGGTCTTGCCGATACCGGTGCTGGCCTGGGCCATCAGGCAGCGCCCGGTGCTGACCGCCTTGTACAGGGTTTCGGCCAGTTGCCGCTGGCCTTGGCGAAACTGCGGGTAAGGAAAGCCCAGGCTCTGCAGCCCGCGGTCACGCTCGGCCAGGCGCTGCGTTTGCCCTTGGGCCCAGGCCAGAAAACACAGGCATTGGGTTTCGAAAAAAGCTTGCAGCTCGACGGCGCTGTAATGCTCGCTGATCAAGGTCTGGCCGTCGTTGTCCACGTTCAGGTAAACCAGCGCCACCTCGATGGCGGGCAACTGCCGCGCCTGGCACAGCAGCCAGGCATAGACCTTGGCCTGCGCCCAGTGCAGTTGGCGATGATTGGCCGGTTGGCGGGCCAGGTCACCACGGTAGGTCTTGATCTCTTCAAGACGGTTTGCGGCGGGGTCATAACCGTCGGCGCGGCCGCGCACCTGCAAGCCCTGATAAGCGCCTTCGAGTGCGACCTCCGCCTCGTACCCGGCGGCCCGCCTGGCCACCACCCGGCGATGGCCCTCGATGCCCTCCTGGGCAGTGGGCGACGGCGTGAAGCGCAGGTCGAGGTCACCGGCCTTGGCAGTGAACTCACACAAAGCGCGCACCGCCACGCGATAGCTCACTCGCCCTCGCTCCAGCGCACATGACAGACAGCCACCGGCAAGCCGTGCTCGGCGCAGAATTCCAGCCACCGCAACTGGTTGTCCTGAAGGCGGTCGCCCGGGCCTTTGACCTCGACCATGCGGTAACGCCCCTGCTCCGGCCAGAACTGAATCAGGTCAGGCATGCCGGTGCGGTTGTTACGTATGTCCTGCAACAGGCGCAGGAAACACTGCTTGAGGTGCGCCGCGGGCAGGCAGGCCAATGCCTGCACGAGCAAGGCATGGTTGAGCATCTGCCAGAACACGAACGGCGATTGCAGCCCTTGCTTGGCGGCATAGCAGTCGAGGATGGCCTGCTGATGCGAGCCGTCGTCGAGCCGGCCCAGACAAGCATCGAACTGTACGGCGCGCCGCTGCTGGAAGTCGCAGTCGTGCAGGTCTTGCGGTGCAGCCTGGAAGGGGTTGAAGAACGCGCCGGGAATCGGGGCGAAGATCGCGTCCCAGCACAACAGCCCGAACAGGCTGGTGAGCAGCGTGTTCTCGACGTAGTGAACCTGCCCGCCTGCTTGCGCCAGGTGCTGCCGAACAGCCTCCTCGACACCCAACGCGGCCTGCTCGCGAGGCAGCTCGAGCTCGATCACCTGCGCGGGTGTGGCACGCCGCCGGCGCTGCGCCGGCCCGCCTAGTTTGCGCACCAGGCGCGGCACCATGCGCTCAAGCGCCTGCACTTCCAGGGCATTGGCAGGCGTTTGGGCCAGGTGCAGGGCCAGGGCATGCGCCTCTTGCCAGCGCTCGCTGCGCTCCAGCACCCGCACCTGGCGGATGCGCGCTTGGGCATGGCTGCTCTGGGCATACACCGTCAATGCCAGGTCCCAGTCGCCAAGGCGCTCGCACTGCTGGCCCAGGGCAAACAGCAAGCGCGCGTGACGGCGGGCCAGCCAGGGGTTGTCGCTGCGCCAGCCCGCCAACGCCTGAAGGATCGACGCAGGTGCCTCAGCCAACTCCAGACGCTCGGCGCACTGGTGCAAAGCCATGGCCAGATCAACGTCGCTGCGCTGCTGCAAGGCACGCGAGGCGGGGCTGAATGGCACTTGCTCGAAACGCAGCACGCCCAGGTCGGCAAGGACAAAATCGGACCAGTCCTGGTACAGGTTGCCAAAGAACAGCAGGCGCATGCGATCGCACAGCGGCTGCAGGCACCACTGCACGATGCCCACCGGGGCACTGACGAACCAATCGGACAGTGACCTGGGCGCCAGCTCCAAGGCTTGAAGTTGCGCGAGCAGATCGCTTTTGGCCGCACGCGGTCGGCTCAGAAGGCCTGCAAAACCGCTGGCCAGTTCCTCCTTGCGCAGCAGGGCGAACAACTGTTCCAGGCTCAACTGCTCGGGTTCACGCACCCAGCCCAACGCCTGCAGTGGCTGCAAGGCCGCATGCGTATCGCCGATCTCGGCATAGTCCAGCCGGTCACTGCGAAACAGCTCGCCCTTGCGCATCACCATGCGCACCAGCAGCGCCTGGGCTGGCTCTTCGATCCTGGCAAATGCATGGATGAAAGCCAGCTCCTGGGTATCGAGCAGGTCGGCATAGCGGTGTTCGACCCACAGCAGCACCTGGCGGAAGTTATGCAGGTAGTAGAGCGGGTCGTCGACGGAATGGGCGATCACAGGGCGGGGTCGGGCAGCAGGAACGGACACTGTTTATACATACAGATAACGCCTGCTGGCAAGCCCCGTGGGTCAGGCTGGCAAACAACCGACCAATGGCGCTTGAGCCACGTCAGAGCGCCATGACCATCTCATGCCAGGCCATGCCGCCGTGGTCCGAAGGCGATGGCTTCACGTACTGGTAGCCCATCTTGCGGTACAACTCGACGTGCTGCTGCTTGCACATCAGGTGGATGGTGCGCTTCTCGAGCGCAGCCATCCGCTGCACGAACGTATTCATCAGCAATTTCGCGTAACCCTTGCCCTGACAAGCCGGGTCCACCACGACGGACATGATCACCACATTCGCGGCCGCCGGGTCATGGCCTACCAGCTCCTTGAAGGCCTCATCGGACATCACCACCTCGTGGGCACAGCCACTGTTGATGAAGCCCACGACCTTGCCGTCGACCTCAAGCAGGAGGAAACCCTCTGGGTACTGCGCGATACGGGTGCGGATCTTTTCAAGGGTCGCGGCTTCATCCCCCTCGTACGCGCCAATTTCAATCTCGTAGCAGCGTTCGGCATCCTGGGGAACAGGTTGGCGAAAATGTGGGGTGCCCATGCAGAGGCTCCTGAATATGAATGAACAGGGCGCCATGATACGTGACACGCCAGGGCTGGCGATCAGCTTTTGCTGCCAGCCTGCCGTCCTCGACGCGGCGCCAGCACCTGTTTCAACCGGTAGAGCGCCTCGCTCAGCGCTTCTGGTCGGTCGCCTGCCCAGGTGAGCGCCAGGTAGTGCTGATAACGCCCCTGCACGCTGAACCGCGCACCTGCCAGTACTTGCAAGGCCGGACCAGACAAAGCTGGCGAAACGCGATCCAAGGCGATTGGCTCAAGCATGCGCACCCACAGGACATACCCCCCGTCAGGCATGTCAAAGGCCAGCTTCCCGCCCAGGCAAACATTGAGTTGATGGCATAAATGGTCCATACGCTTGCGCAGCTCCAGCCGACGTCGGCTCAATTGCCCGTCGACCTCGCCGTTGCTGAGCATCTGCGCCAAGGCCTGCTGACGCACAGGAGGTAGCTGGAAGGCTCGTCGGGAAAACCTTTCGCCAAGGGTGCCATGCAGGCCCAGCACATACGCATAGGGGGCCTCGGCACCGACCAACGCTTGCAGCGACCCCAGCACCAACAGCCACCGCTGGTCGACCCAGTCACGCAAACGTGCCCCCGGAGGGGTGTCGAAACAGTGCTCGCTGTCCAGATCGTTTTCCAGCAGCCAGACAGGATGCGAGGCCAGCAAATGGGCAATCTGCCGCTGGTCCTGTTGCGACATCAACCGCCCCGTAGGCATGCCAAGGCATGACGGCATGACCATCATGCGCACCGACTCACGCCCCAACAAGCGAGCCAGGCTGCCGAGGTCAGGGCTGCCGTGGTTGTCGACGGGCATCTCCAGCACATGCAAGCCAAAGCGCTGCAAAACCCTCAGCAAACGCCAGCAGCACGGCGATGCGACCAGCACCGTGCTGCCATGCAACGCCAATGCTTCGAGCAGCGTTTCCAGCAAAGCCTGCATGTCGGGCCCCAGGTGCACATCTTCAGCACGCCAGGATTGCCGGGACGATCGAGTGTAACGTTCGGCCAATACATGCCGCAGGCGAACTTCTCCCGAGCTCTGGGTACCGGGCAATGAACGTGCACGCTGTCGCGCCAGCCGTCTTTCGTGAGCGAACAACGCACGCTCCATCGCCGGATGCGCCAGCATGGCCTGGTCCGACTCTGCAGTGGCCGTCACGCCGGTGATGGCACCGGCCGGTACAAAGTACCCGGATTTAGGCACCGACAGCACCCGCCCTTCATGTTCCAACAACCCGTAGGCTGTTTGTACAGTGGCCAGTGAAACGCGCAGGTGCCGCGACAGGGCACGCAGTGAGGGCAAACGGCGCTCCCCTCCCCGCGCGGCCTCATCGATAAGCGCTTGCAGATATCGATACACCGACTGGTAAGCGAATTCACGCCCCATCAGGTAAGCCCCCACAGGCAGTCAAACCAGCAGCGGGCCGGCAGGCCAGTAGCGCCAGATGCACATCACGCCGTGCCAGGTTTGCCAGCAAGGGCCAGGCGCTGTGATGCAAACGCCCTTCGTAAATAGCTCGCAATTGAGCAAGGGACAAACCACTGATGTTTACCAACCAATCCTTGACGGGATCGGGACAAGGTTTGCCCTGCATGACGCGATGCAGATAAGGCAGTGCCACCAGCATATCGGCGTGGCAGCATTGCAGAAAGCGCTCCAACCTGCGCCCCTTGTTGGCGAATGGGCTGTGGAACATGCAAACGAGCTGAGTGTGCTCAAGGCCATAGGCCTTGGCAAAACGGCTTTGCTGCGATGCCTGTGCTAGCGCCCTTTCGCAATGCAGACGCGGCGCCGGGCCTGACTCAACAGGAGCATTGCAGCGCGACCGCAGCTCATGCAACTGGGCCAACGCCAGCGGGTCGAGAAAACTGGCCAGTGGCATGGCCTTCTGCACAGGCTCGAAGTGGCACTCCATCATCAAGTCCAGCTCACCTTCACTCAGTAGCTGGGGCAACAGGTCGTCGAGGGTAATCAGCCTGACCGGAAGGTCCGAGTGACGCTCGGTAACCGGTTTTTCCGGCTCGCCAAGCGAAGTGCCGGCAGTGTTGTGCAACTGACTCAACCGCTCGGCAAGCGTCGCCATGCACTGATGCAGGTTCGCCCTCCCTCCGTCACCGGCCTGGCGCAGCCCCCTGCGGGCCCACGCCAGGTAACGCAGGCGCTGTCGCGCAGGCATGGCGGTGACCATTGCATCGACTGCCGGCTGGCCGTCAAGCGCCAGACACAGCGCTGCACCCAGTTCCAGGTGCATGCGACTGCCCAAAAGTGCTTCGGGCCGCGCATCGACAAGATGGCCGAACACAAGCAAGGCGTCGCGCGCCAGCGCCCAGGGTTCGAGCGCCAGATAGGGCCTTCGGCTGAACGAAACCACCTGCCCGGCTTCGAGCATCTGGAGCTGCACCCGTGGATCGTCATGCAGAAACAAGGTACTGAACACACGCTCATGTTGCTCAAGAAGCGCGTTGCTGGCTGCGGGTAAGCACACCGCCACTACCTGCAACTGAAAGGTGACAGGTGCACGCTGGGCAATACTCAACTGGGCCGCACGCAAGACCGCCAGCAGCCGGGCGCTATGGCAGTCTGCGCCTAGCAGCACGAGCAACCTGAACGTACCGATATATTCCGGGCCACCTGCGGCTACCAGCAAACGCTGGACCAACAGCTGCAAAGAGGCGCGCTGGACCTGGGACATATGGCCCAACACGCGATCCAGCACCTGTTGGTAAATATGGTGCATAGCTTGGTCGTGGATATTGCTCACATGTCACCTCACTACTTCATTCTTTCCACCGCCAACAATGCACTTTTTCATGAGTCAATAGGCGGCGAATCAAGCCTGAAGAAATTTCCTACAAAACTTTAAGAGAAATTGAAGTGACGAATTACTGTCGCCATGCCATTGAGAGAAATGAACCCCTGCGTGAGCCCTCCGCCGCGCCAAAACACCAAAAACCAGGGTTGATCTTCTCCATTGCACGCTCCTTGCGTAAAGCATCATTACGCCATTATCAAGCGTTGCTCAACGATTAACAGATACAGACGCCGGTAAAAAAACCATTCAGCCGAATGGCAACTCACTGTGCGCTCGACACGGGGAAGTTTTCAAAGAGAAAGACTTTTCAAGGCATTTGCATGCACGCGAGGTGGCAATATTTTTTTATGTAGGACGGATACTAGTTAATCGTAGGAAAAGTCCTAGCAAGAGACTATTCACGGATTGTCGGGGAGGACCATCAAGCTGTGAACACTCGAAAAAAAACCCGAGCCAAGCCCGGGTTTCCTTTAGATCCAGCGTATATCAGCCCGCCGCCAAGTCCAGCACCACTCTGCCGCCACAAGGACACTCATCCATATACCGGTGCGCTTCAACCACTTGATCAAACGGATACACCTTGATGATCTGCGGTGTCAGCAACTGGTCTGCCGTGAACTGGTTGATATCACGCAGGGCACGCTGCAGCGCAACCTGGTCCTGACTAATGCCCAGTTCCGGCTTGCCGGTGAAGTTACCGATGCAGTGAACGTAGAACTGGATGTTCTTCTGGAACGCCGCACAGGCCGGGAATGGTGTCTGGTTACCACCCTGCAGGCCATAAAGCACCAGGCTGCCGCGTGGCGCGAGTACATCGCCGAGCAGTGACATCTGCGGGCCGCCCATGCCGTCGAGGACCATGTCCACACCGCGCCCGTCGGTGTACTTGCCCACCTGCAGGAGCAAGTCCTGCTCTTCGGTGACGATCACCTTGTCAGCGCCCAGGCCCAGCAGGTATTCGCGCTGCTCCGGCTCCTTGGTGGCAGCGAACACCTTGAGCCCCAAGGCCTTGCCCAGCTGTACGAAGGCGGGCCCTGCGCAATGGCTGGCATCGGTGACCAGTGCAGTCTGCCCGGCCTTGGCCCTGGCCAGGTCGACGTAGGCGAAGTAAGCGATCAACAGCGGCGTGTAATGCACGCTGGCTTCGATCGGGGTGAGGATGTCCGGGTAACGGGTAATCGCCGTACGCGGCAGAACGATCACATCCCCGTACACCGGGTGATCATTGGCGCTGGTCGCCGGGAAGCTGGCCACCCGGTCGCCCACTGCAATGTCATCGACACCTTCACCCACCGCAGTCACCACACCGGCCATCTCGTGGCCGATCCCCGCTGGCAGGCGGGCCTGGGACGGCGCCAGGTTCTGCCGCCAAAGCACGTCGTACCAGCTCACGCCAATGGCCTCGACGCGGATCTGCACCTCGCCGACAGCAGCTGACGGTTCGGCCTGCTCCTCGCAGCGGAGCACTTCGGCAGCGCCGAACTTGTGGAACCGGATCATGCGGGACATCGCATACCTCGCCTTTGTGAATCTCGTATTACCACGGACTTTATCCGGGCTTTTGCCGTTAGACCATCAGTGGCTATTAATAGTCGACATGCCTGTCATCGATTGGGCACCTTACATTTCTGTGCATTGGCCCCACAAATCGGTGCAGGTTAACAGCCTTTGGCCTTAAGATTCACCCCTGCCCCACTTTAGGCGAAGCGCACCGATGAATCGAAACGACCTGCGTCGCGTAGACCTCAACCTGCTGATCGTGTTCGAAACCCTGATGCATGAGCGTAGCGTGACCCGTGCCGCCGAGAAGCTGTTCCTCGGCCAGCCGGCGATCAGCGCGGCGCTGTCGCGCCTGCGCAACCTGTTCGACGACCCGCTGTTCGTGCGCACCGGCCGCAGCATGGAGCCGTCAGCGCGAGCACATGAAATCTTCGCCCTGCTGTCGCCGGCGCTGGATTCCATCTCCACCGCGGTCAGCCGCGCCGCCGAGTTCGACCCGGCCACCAGCAACGCGGTGTTCCGCATCGGCCTGTCGGACGACGCCGAATTCGCCCTGCTGCCGCAGCTGCTCAAGCGCATCCGCGCCGAGGCACCCGGCATCGTGCTGGTAGTGCGCCGGGTCAATTACCTGCTGATGCCTACCCTGCTGGCCTCCGGCGAAATCTCGGTGGGGGTGAGCTACACCAGCGAACTGCCCGCCAACGCCAAGCGCAAGGTGCTGCGCCGCAGCATGCCCAAGCTGCTGCGCGCCGACAGCGTGCCCGGCAGCATCACCCTCGACGACTTCTGCGCACGGCCGCATGCACTGGTGTCGTTCGCAGGTGACTTGTCCGGTTTCATCGACGAAGCACTGGAAGAGATCGGCCGCAAGCGCCATGTGGTCCTGGCCGTGCCGCAATTCAACGGCCTGGGCAGCCTGCTGGCGGGGACCGATATCGTTGCCACGGTGCCCGATTACACCGCTGATGCGCTGACTGCGGCGGGCGGGTTGCGGGCTGAAGACCTGCCGATAGCGGTGCGCAGCTTCGAGTTGCACATGGCCTGGCGAGGGGCGCAGGACAATGACCCGGCGGAGCGCTGGTTAAGGTCGCGGATTCAGATGTTCTTTGGGGATCCGGATAGCCTGTAAAAAATAGCGAGCTCGGTCGGAAAGGCCATTTACAAACTCATTGCCGCCCGTGATGCCAAATCAACATATGGATACTTGGCAGAACCCATGGTGAAGATGATAAACGCCATGAATTTGTCACCATCGATAGCATGCCGGGCAATACATACAACAATTAGACGCCATCTACCCTAATGGCTACTCGGACTAACAACCCTCTACATCTGAAATCATAGGGATATCCAGAATCGCAGCACAACAAACATTGCGTGAATTAATTTTACATATTCCTGCGAATTTTCTGACAGCTAATTCGGCGCCACTATTCAACCCCCACAAACCCTTGAAAGAAACGCTTGACATTAAAGTTAGGCCTTGACCATATTCAACCTCACCAACCAATCACTCACTATCGACACTGACCAGAACTTAAAAGCAGGTCAGGCTCTTCACGCTAACAGGTCGCTGAAGGCCAAATACAAGCCGCCTCGGGCCTTCAGTGTGTGGCCCCGTGGCTGGTTGGCGGGAGGCCGCCCAGAGTCAGAAGACTGTTCAAATCCGATCTCTGTCAGATTGCCCTAATCCCTCGCACCGGCGGCAGATGAAATTCAGTAGGCCGAGTGATATCCAACAAAAACGCATGAGTCGAGCGGTTGATTGCCACTCGGCGCCAGTAACTTCGAGGAGCGTCTATGCGACAGCAGTATGATCCCGCCTGGGTCGAAAGCACGGTTCAGGCCAAATGGCTTCGCGATGAAGTCTTCAAGGCTGTCGAAGACCAAAGCCGGCCAAAATTCTATGCCTGCTCCATGCTGCCATACCCTTCCGGGAAGCTGCACATGGGCCATGTGCGCAATTATACGATCAATGACATGCTGGCCCGCCACTTGCGGATGAAGGGCTACAACGTCCTGATGCCAATGGGGTGGGATGCATTCGGCCTTCCGGCGGAAAACGCCGCCATGCAGTCGGGCGTGCCTCCAGCCGAATGGACTCGAATGAACATCGCCGACATGAAATCCCAGATGCAACCGCTCGGCCTGGCGTTCGACTGGTCGCGGGAAATTGCCACCTGCGATCCGCAATACTACAAGTGGAACCAGTGGTTCTTCCTGAAGCTGCTGGAAAAGGGCGTGGCCTACAAGAAAACCCAGATCGTCAACTGGGACCCCATCGACCAAACCGTGCTGGCCAATGAGCAAGTGGTAGATGGACGGGGCTGGCGATCAGGGGCACTGGTGGAGAAGCGCGAGATTCCCGGCTACTACCTGCGAATCACGCAGTATGGCGAAGAGCTGCTGTCGGCTATCGATACCCTGGAAGGCTGGCCGGACATGGTTCGCAGCATGCAACGCAACTGGATTGGCAAGGCCAGTGGCACGCGCCTGGCCTTCCTACATGCGATCGAAGATGCCAGCGGGCAGTTGATCGACGCGGGCAAGCTGTGGGTATTCACCACGCGCGTCGAAACGCTGATGGGTGTGACTTTCTGCGCTGTTTCCCCTGATCATCCCCTGGCCCAGCGAGCCATCGCGCTCGAGCCTGGGCTCGAACCACAGATGCAGGCGTGTCGGCAGTCGGCACAGGCCAGCCCTGCCGCTGGTGCACAAGCGAAGCTCGGCATCCCGAGCGGCTTGCACGTCGAGCACCCATTGACTGGCGAGCCAGTCGCCATCTGGATCACCAATTATGTGCTCGATGAGTACGGCGAAGGCGCTTTGATGGGAGTGCCGGCCCACGATGAGCGTGATTTCGACTTTGCACGGCAGTACGGCTTGCCCGTGCGCCCCGTCATCACTTTCGAAGGGGCGGCCTATGACCCTGCCGCATGGTCGGATCGCTATGCCAGTCGGGAGGGTCGCCTGATCAATTCAGGCGCCTACGATGGCCTCACTGTAGAGCAGGCGTCCCTGGCGATCTTCGATGCCCTGGCCGAGCGCGGATGCGGGGAGCAAACCACCACCTGGCGTTTGCGTGACTGGGGTATCTCCCGGCAGCGTTACTGGGGAACACCGATTCCAATCATCCATTGCGAATGCTGTGGCGATGTTCCGGTGCCTTACGCAGACCTGCCAGTGGTATTGCCGACTGACTGCATTCCCGACGGCAGTGGCAACCCGCTTCAGCAGCATGATGCGTTCCGCCACGTCGCATGCCCGCGTTGTGCCGCGCCCGCGCTTCGGGAGACGGACACCATGGATACCTTCGTCGACTCCAGTTGGTACTTCATGCGCTACTGCGACCCGGACTGCCATACCGCAATGGTCGGATCTGGCAATCGCTACTGGATGCCCATCGACCAGTACATCGGCGGCATCGAACATGCGGTTCTGCACCTGCTCTACGCCAGGTTCTGGACCAAGGCGATGCGCGACGAGGGATTGGTTGACTTCAGTGAGCCGTTCAAGAACCTGTTCACTCAGGGCATGCTGCTGCGGGAGAGTTACTACCGCAAGGCCGAAGACGGCAGCCGGCGCTGGTTCTACCCGTCCGAGATATCGGTTCACTACGATGAGAAGGGCCGTCCGGTCAACGCCACAGCGATCGAGGATGGCATGCCCGTATGCCTGGGCGGCGTGGAGAAGATGTCCAAATCGAAGAACAACGTGGTCGAGCCCAAGGAGATCATCAACCGATTCGGCGCGGACACCGCCCGCCTGTTCACCATTTTCGCAGGGCCTCCGGACCAGAGCACGATCTGGAGCGACAGCGGTGTCGAAGGGGCTTATCGCTTCCTGCGCCGTCTCTGGAACTTTGCCGTTGACGAGCAAGCTCGCTGGAACGAAGTTGACGACCTGGCGACGGATGCCGCGCAAGCTAGCCGTGTACGTTTCGAGACCCATGGCTTGCTGCAACAGATCAATTACGATTATGAGCGCCTGCAGTACAACACCGTCGTATCGGGCGCGATGAAGATGCTCAAGGTGCTCGAAGGAGCCCGCGGCGCTGGCCGCCAAGTCTGCCGGGAGACCATGTCCATTCTCCTCCAGGTGCTGCATCCGGTGACGCCGCATATTTCCCAAGTACTATGGGAAGAGCTGGCGTTCCCTGGCGCGATCTATGACAGTGCCTGGCCGACCCCAGACAGCGAAGCGCTGAAACGGGATGAAGTGAGGATGATGGTGCAGGTCAATGGCAAGCTGCGTGGGGAAATCCTCGTCCAGGCAGACGCCGACCATGACACGATCCGTCGCCAGGCACTCTGCGATGCGGTGTTGAGCAAATATCTGGAAGGCGCTGAGAGAATGATAGTGGTACCTAACAGATTGGTGAACTTCATCGTCTGACCTTGCTGACTGCCCCTGAAGACGCCAGGTCAGTGCGACTCAAGGTCCAGGACCAAAACGCTTGAAACGGCGGCTGACCCGCGCAGGCAAGCATTTCAGTTGAAACTTTCGTAAACCGCGCCAAGTCCAGACCCCTATCGACCAGCGAACGGGAGAAGGCAATGGCAGGCACGGTAGGCGACTTTCTGGTAGAGCGCTTGTATCAATGGGGGGTGCGGCGCATCTTCGGCTACCCCGGCGACGGTATCAACGGTGTATTCGGCGCGTTGAGCCGGGCCAACGGCAAGATTGAATTCATCCAGGCCCGCCACGAGGAAATGGCAGCATTCATGGCCTGCGCCCATGCCAAGTTCACCGGTGAACTGGGCGTGTGCATTGCCACCTCCGGGCCTGGCGCATCGCACTTGCTCACCGGGCTGTATGACGCCCGGATGGACCACATGCCAGTGCTGGCCATCGTCGGCCAGCAAGCCCGAGCGGCTTTGGGCGGCCACTATCAACAGGAACTGGACTTGCTGTCGATGTTCAAGGATGTGGCCGGTGCATTCGTGCAACAAGCCTCCACACCCTCGCAGGTACGCCATTTACTCGACCGCGCCGTGCGCACTGCCGTCGGCGAACGGCGTGTGACGGCGGTGATCCTGCCCAATGATCTGCAGGACCTGCCCTACCAGGAGCCGGCCCGCGCCCATGGCACCGTGCATTCCGGCGTTGGTTACAGCAAGCCCAAGGTGGTGCCCTACGACAGCGACCTGCAGCGTGCCGCCGAGGTACTCAACGCTGGGCGCAAAGTGGCCATTCTGGTCGGAGCCGGTGCCTTGCAGGCTACCGAAGAGATCATCGAAATCGCCGACACACTCGGCGCAGGTGTGGCAAAGGCGCTACTGGGCAAGGCCGCCTTGCCCGATGACCTGCCGTGGGTGACCGGCGCCATCGGCTTGCTGGGCACCGAACCGAGCTACCAGTTGATGGCCGAATGCGACACCTTGCTGATGATCGGCTCAGGGTTCCCCTATTCCGAGTTCCTGCCCAAGGAGGGCCAGGCCCGTGGGGTGCAGATCGACCTTCAGCCAGACATGCTAAGCCTGCGTTACCCGATGGAGGTCAACCTGGTGGGTGATGCCGGGGAGACCTTGCGCGCATTGCTGCCATTGCTCGAGACAAAATCCGACCGCCGCTGGCGTAAGAAAGTCGAAGGCTGGCGTGCACGTTGGGACAAGACCCTGGCCAAACGCGCAATGGTCAAAGCGGACCCGATAAACCCGCAACGCGTGGTGTACGAGCTGTCCCCTCGCCTGCCCGACAACACCCTGGTGACCAGCGACTCCGGTTCCTGCGCTAACTGGTATGCCCGTGACCTGCAAATTCGCCAAGGCATGCAGTGCTCGCTGTCAGGCGGCCTGGCCTGCGTGGGCGCTGCGGTACCGTACGCCATCGCCGCCAAGTTCGCCCATCCGCAGCGCCCGGTGGTGGCACTGGTCGGCGATGGCGCGATGCAGATGAGCAACCTGGCCGAGCTGATTACCGTAGCCAAGTACTGGCAGCAGTGGGAGAACCCGCAATGGATCTGCGCGGTGTTCAATAACGAGGACCTCAACCAGGTCACCTGGGAGCAACGTGTGATGGAGGGCGACCCCAAGTTCGAGGCGTCCCAGACGATCCCTGACGTGCCTTATCACCTGTTTGCCATCTCCATCGGCCTGGAGGGCATTTTCGTCGACCGTGAAGATGACGTCGCAGCGGCCTGGGAACGCGCGCTAAGCGCCGATCGGCCGGTATTGATCGAGTTCAAGACCGACCCCAACGTGCCGCCCTTGCCGCCTCATATCAAACTCGAACAGGCGAAGAAACTCGCCGGCTCTTTGTTCAAGGGCGACCCGGACCAGGCCAGCGTCATGGTCCAGACAGCCAAGCAGGTACTGAGCTCGGTGCTTCCTGGTAAGAAGTGACGCAATCCTCTGGCCATCAATCAGCCAAGCAGGCGTGAGTGATAGCAACGATGACGCGCCGAGCAAACAGACACGCGCTGCAGGGGCGCAGCGCGCCAGCTTGCCCGGTGTGCATCGATTCAGGCCATTGGCGCCCGTGACATCGCCCCATAGAGCACGGATCTTTGGAAGCGTAGCTAGAACAGAGATATTTATTTTTGAGACAGTACACTAGTGCATTGTTCGGCGAAAAAGTCAGCGCCCTTGACGTTTTATCGTGCGCCTTGAGTTCTGAGCAAAAACCTCGATCTCGATCCGGCTGCCATCCAGTCATAGAGACCGTTTCCACTTACTGCTTCAGGGTTCAGTAGCATCGATGACGACCATCGATGCCTGGCTTTCAATTTCCTGTGGTGCGATCTGCAACGCGGGACGTCCGTAAAACAACAATGCGCTCGTCCAGGCAGTTAGCCAGACGAAAATCCCGGCCCAGAAGGTATGTGACATATAGTGCCAGCCTTGCAATACACGGGTGGTGCCGTACACGAAGCCGAGCGAGAGGATGACTACCAGGAGTTTGCGTGTATGCGGCCATCGGTGTCGGAGGGCCACGAAATAAACGGCCAACAACGTAAAGGCACTGGAGGCATGGCCGCCCGGCCAGCACCGGCCAGCGGGGGCCTTATCCAGCCAATGGAAGTGGGTGAACCACTCCTTATGGGGTGCTGCTCCGCCGTAAAGAGTTGTCTCCACTGGACAGTAGATGCCGGTGTGGCTCTTAAGGTAGTGGATCACTCCAGTGCATGCCGCGAACGTCACCACAACATAGAAAAAGTCTCTGCGATGACGTGTGGTAAATCGCAAAGCAGTCCCGATGCGGGTTGCTTGAAAAAGCCGACTTGAGACCAGGTGAGGAAACTTCGCGGTCAGCGGCCAGACAAAGGAAAGCAGGCTGCCAATAATCGCTAGTTCCCCTGTCCAGTTCGGCAGAACGCGTGGCCACTTGTGGGTTGCTTTTTCGAACCATTGATTGTGCAGCAATAGGAATTGGCCGGTCGCTGGATCGAGCAGCAAATTACTGATCTGTTGGTCCAGGTGAGTTATATCGAATAGCAGGAAGACGATCACGGCCAGCAACAGCGGTATGCCGAGGTTGCTCGCATAGAAGGCAGTACGGCGAGAAAGCTGCATGCTTACAGTCCTGTGCTGGAAACAAGGTGGTTCCAGACACTGGCGTTCATCTGTCCAAGAATGCGTGCTTTGCCCTTATCGGCCACAGAGATAAACAGCGCGCTGGCGTAAGCGCTGGAGCGTTGTCCCCCAGCCACTTTAAAGTGCCGCTCCAGCTGGTCGATGCAACCGCTGTGGGTAATCAATACCAGGTTGCGCCCGCTGTTCTTATGGCTAAGCGCGGCGTCGGCGAAGCCCTTGTTGCATTGGCTCAGCCAGTCTTGTGTGAGAATCGGCCCGCCGAAGATGAAGTAGGCCGTCTGCTGAGTGCGAACTTTCGGGCTGCTCAGGAGTTCGGCATTCTCCAGGCCAAGCCGTGCAAGCCCCTTGCCGACATCGGTGGCCATCTGGCTACCGGCGACAGTAATGCCCGCCGGGTCATCCAGGCAGGCGTTATGCGAGCGGTCACAGCGCTCGGCGTGACGGATCAGCACCATCACCTCGCCCTTGGCCCATTGTGTGTAGATCCCGCTGTCGTGCATCTCCTTCGCACTACTCACATCTAACACCTGCGCATGAGAGGCATACCATGTGGAAACGGCAGCAAGCGCAATAAGAGCGCCTATCGCAGCTTTCTTCAGATTGCTTGCGTGAAATCGGCGTTTTTGTGAACGCTGAGGAACAGCGTGACGCTGCATGATGCCTTGCTGCATGGTGTCGCTCCGACTAGTAGACGAGGCAGGCGGCAACCAGGCGCGTGCCCCTATGAGTCGCGGCACTGTAGGGAGGCATGCATGGCACGACAGTGAAGCCCATGTGAAAAAAACCTGAAAGGAGGGGCGCGGCCGTTCATGGTTTTTTCGACGACTTTCTCAATGTGCTGCCCCATGCTTGGGCCTTTTCATGTCTCCATTCGCGATCCGCCTGGCTATCGAGTTTCAAGTTTCGCTCTATGTCGCTGGCAGCACTGGCCTGGCACTGGCGAAAGCCATCGTCCCAGCCCGTAGCGTATTGCGGGTCTTGGAGGTAGGTGCTGACCTTTTTTCGGAATTCACCCAGTGCTCCGGCCGCTTGTCGACCGCTTGCACACCCATCATCGAAGCCGCTGACAAAGGGCGCGGGATAACCTTCAGCCAGTAGGCGCTGACTGGTGCTCTGACATCCGCTCAGCAACGCAAGCGCGAAACAGACAGCTGCCCCCATACAGGCAGTGTGCTGCCAATACCGCAAAATACTCATCTAATGCCCCTGAATGCCGCGAGATTTCTGATTGGCGTGCCGATTACGCGTTCAAACTGGCACTTCTCGCTTGCTCGAACTGTAAGTGCGGACAGATTGGGGCGCGGTGAAGCGGATGTGAAAAAAGTCTGCGTCGAACCGAGCGGGATCATTCCACACTGCGCACTTCGTCGCCCCCTCGCACTGGTGTTTCTTCGATGCCATCAGCGCTCGGCCGATAGAGCAGCCATCGGTAGCACGACACCGCTATCAGCCAGTCGATCAACAGGGTCCAGACATTGTGAGAAAGAAAGTGCGCGCCTTGCAGCATCCTGCCCACCGATAGCAGCGTCCCAAGTCCCAAGGCCAGGGCAAGAACCACCCGGCCGGCCCGTGGATGGCGGTCGCGCAACGCGAAATACAGGGCCAGGAGGCCAAATCCAGTGGAGGCATGCCCGCCCGGCCAGCATCGGCCCGGCTTGGGCGAGTCCACGCGGTCTCCTAGCAGGGGAACATAAGGTTCGCTGCCACCAAACGCCTGCAAGCTCCACGGGCATTGCACTTCGGTCAGTGCCTTGAGCGGCGTTACGATACTGGTGCACAGCCCGATCGTCAGAACGGCGTAGCCCAACGGTCTTTGCCACCGCCGAAATTTCGGGTTGACCAAGCTGGCCACCAGGCCGGCGATCAATACCAGGGCAAACAGGATGACGACCTGTTTGACACGTTCATGCAGCACGGTTTCCAGCCAGTAACTGTGCCGGCCATAGAACCCGAAGCCGGGAATATAGGACATCCGCGCAAAATAGAAATCGATGGTAGTTACGTTGGAAGCAAGCATCGCCATCATGGCCAAAATCGGCAGTCCGACTGCAAGTCTAAAGTTAAAAGGGCGGGATACAGGCACTGCATGTAATGAGAATCTTTTCATGTAATCAATTCCAGAACCGTGACGCCTTCTCACTAACAAGCCGTGGCTTTTCACGAATACTTAACATTTTGTCGACACACCAGCGACTGCCAGGAACATCAAATGCAAGCCCGTTGTTGGGCCAGCCCACCTGACAATGCTAGCCATGGCCTTTAGGAAAGCGCTCGAATGAAACTGCTGATCGTTGAAGACAATTGTGACATCCATGACAACCTTGTTGATTTTTTCGAACTCAGGGGGCACGCCGTCGAGGGCGCACGTGACGGCCTGACCGGTTTGCACCTGGCCGAGACCGGATGCTTTGACGCGATCATCCTCGATATAATGCTACCTGGCATTGATGGTAACGAGATCTGCCACCTTTTACGCATGCGCTCCAAGTCGCCGGCCGCCATCATCATGCTCACCGCGCGAGATGAGTTGGATGATCGGCTGATGGGTTTCAAAGCAGGGGCCGACGACTACGTGGTGAAGCCTTTCGCCATGGCCGAGATACTTGCCCGGCTCGAAGCCATCCTTTACCGGCGTACCGGACAAAACGGCCGCAAGCTTCACTTGCTTGATCTCGAACTCGATCTGGACACGCTGGAAGTCCATAGAGGGAACACGCTGGTCAATCTCAGTTCCGCCAATCTGAAGATACTCGAACTGCTGATGCGAAGTAGCCCCGCCATCGTCAAGCGTAAGACACTTGAAGAGTTGCTCTGGGGATCGACCTGGCACAATAGGAAAGGCGACAGTATCCGCAACCATATCCATCAAATCAGGCAGGCCGTGGACAAGCCGTTCGCTAAAAAACTGCTGCATACCGTGCGCGGTGATGGCTACAAGATCTGCAGTCCGGACCCTTGAACATTCAGCGAGGTTGCCGCTACGGATCCTAAGTCGCTCAGCGTGGTCTTGAGGTTATCAACTTGTGAAAAAAATGTGATGTCGCCTAAGCATCGACCAAGCACCGTCGACCTTGAGCTTGGCCTGGTACCGTAGCCATTTGAACAGACATCTTTTCACTGACGTTTTCACAAAAACGCCACGGAACATGCCCTAACTTGCGCGCCCATGCCCCCAACGCAAGTCTGCGTTGATGCCCCGGTTTTGATTGCATAGGGTTTTATGTTCAAGATAAAAGCAGTGCGTCCTGCCTTGGTAACAATGCTTGCCAGTGTCTTTCTGTTAATGGGATTCAATGCACCGCTCTGGGTGCATCTGGTTTCCATTACGGAGCCAAATGGATCGGGCATGATGATGCGGTTCGCTTTCGCTCTGTTGATAGCGTGCGCATTCAACCTGCTTATTACACTATTCACGTTCGGTCGCACATTGAAACCGACACTCATGCTGCTCTTCATCATCAGTGCGGGTGCAGCCTACTTCATGAACCAATATGGCGTACTGATCGATGTCGGCATGATCCGCAATGTCGCGCAAACCGATACCAGCGAAGTCCAGGCCCTGCTGTCGACAACCTTGCTGGGCTACCTGCTGGCGCTGGGCGTGCTGCCTGGCTACATCCTTTGGAAAACGCCCATCCATTACCGTCCATGGCCTCAGGAGCTGGTTGGTAAAGGCCTGACAGTGCTGCTCTGCGTATCGCTGATCGGTGGCGTCAGCCTCCTCAACTACAAGGGCTTGTCTTCATTGTTTCGCAACCATCACGAGTTGCGCCTCATGATCGTGCCGAGCAATGTCATCGGTGCTTCGATCAGCTATGCACGCGAAGAACTCAAGACGGCGCAGCAACCCTTCATGCCGATTGCGCAGGACGCACGACTCGATGGCAGTTGGGCGCGCCACTCGCGCAAGTCCCTTACTGTGCTCGTCGTGGGCGAGAGCGCGCGGGCGGCAAACTTCGGCATCCTCGGCTATCCACGGGATACAACTCCCGAGTTGAACAAGGAAGACGGCCTGGTCGCATTCAGCCATGTCACTTCATGTGGCACGGAAACCGCAGTTTCTGTCCCCTGCATGTTTTCCAACATGGGCCGCAAGCACTATGACGTGGCCCGGGCAAAAAACCAGGAGGGTCTGCTCGACGTGCTCAAGCGTGCGGGCCTGGCGGTTATATGGCGCGATAACCAGTCTGGCTGCAAGGGCACCTGCGATCGCGTCATGCGGCAAGACGTCAGCAAGAACAAAGATTCACTGCTGTGCGCCGACCACGAATGCCGGGACGAGATCCTGCTGCAAGGACTGCAGCCACTGATCGATCATCTCGACAAGGACACCGTTCTGGTCCTGCATCAGATGGGCAGCCACGGCCCCGAGTATTTCAAGCGCTATCCTGGCGCGTTCGAACGATTCACGCCGGTATGCCACAGCAATGCGCTTGAAACATGCAGCCGGGAAAGCATTGTCAACGCCTACGACAACACCATCGCCTACACCGATCATGTGCTGGCTACCCTGATCGACGTGCTACGTCGCAACGGGGACAAGGTAGACAGCGCCATGATCTATCTGGCCGACCACGGCGAGTCGCTTGGGGAATACAACATTTATCTTCACGGAACGCCCTATCTGTTTGCACCAGAGGAGCAGAAGCATGTGCCGATGATCACCTGGTTCTCCGAGGGCTATCAACGCGCGTTACAGCTCGACGGCCGCTGCCTGCAGGCCAAGCGCGATGCTGCGCTCAGCCAAGACAACCTGTTCCATTCCGTGCTGGGGCTGCTGAAGGTGAACACGCTGGTCTACGAGTCATCCCTGGATCTTTTCACAAGCTGCCGGACCCCAATGCCAGTGGGCTAAGCAGAAATGAAAGTAGCAGCACAACCTTGCGAGATGTCTACCCTATTCTGCGTAAAGCTTGGGTTGGCGCGAGTCCAAGCCATAGGCTGTGCGCCTTAGTTAGCTGGCGGGCAGACCGGTTTGCTTCGCCATTTCGGTCACGCAGGCTTTCTCCGCCTTGATTCAGCGACGCACAGTGTTCAGAAGAGCATAGTTTTATAGATAACTATTTCACTTCGAACGCGTCGTAGACCACTGCATTGCCCAAGCGCATTGCGCTACCCACGCCGACCGTACGATTGAGCCATGCGTATTGGGGCGCGGATGTCTCGAAACGCAGGGTGATGCGGAACTGGTACAGGCTGGGATCGACGTCTTCGCCCGCGGCCACCCTCTTCATGACCGCATCCGGCCCGTAACGGTAGCCTTCGGTACGCAGGTAGATCAGTGCACCATCGTCGGTCTGCAGCAGGTAGCGGGTGTCGATGATCGCCACACCCTCGGGGCTGACAATCTGCCAGTCCGCGCCGTTATTGAGGATGGTGCCCTTGAGCCTGGCCCCCTCGAAACGGCCGCCTGTGATCGGGATGATACGCCGCTTGCCCTGCGCGCTGGTTTCGCCCAGCTCCCACACCGGCGCGACAAGGTCCACCGTAAAGCGCGCCAGGGGTTCGAGCTTGAGCGGGGGCGGAGCGTAACTGGCAGCCTGGGCAAGGCCCGTGCAAACGCCAAGCAGCAGCCCAAGCAATCCTCTGCGAAGGTTCATCATGCTGCCTCCTGCAGTGACCGGGCATCGGGATTTGTCGGGTGCGGGCCTGGTGATGCGACCCGGTTTGCTGGGGGGCGTGCTACAGGCGCTTTCATGAGTGCAGATATCCTTTGTTATTGTTAATGGATAATATTGTTAATGATTATTTTTGTTAACCAATGATCTGTCAAGGTTCCTCTGGGTGCTTGCCGCAAAATCTTGAGCGCCCTGGGATGAGCGCCGAAGGGCGATCTGGTCACCCGGTGCAGGCTTGGACGCAGCACATGCTACGCTTGAATGAGCTGTGAACAGTGTCTTGGCGCTAGAATCAAGGCCCTGCCCTTCTGCCTTTGATCACCAAAGGTGCTCACATGCCCGAGATCAGGAAACAGGCCAGCTCGCACCTGCAAGCAGATGAGCCCGGCCTTCGGGAACACAAGCGCTTCGCGTCACGAACAGAGCGCCTGGACGCAGGAAAGAAACTGCGCGAAACGGTGCCGCGCTCGTCCCATGCATTCTGGAAACCGGCGCACAAGCATCGCGACCCTGTCGACATTCTCGAACAGTCCAACCGCAGCCGGCATCCGGCCTTGGTGCCCGTGCGCTATGGGCGCATGTTGCGTAGCCCGTTCACGTTCCTCAGGGGCTCTGCAGGCTTGATGGCACGCGACCTCGCGACACTTCCCCACACAGGTATTCGCGTTCAGGCCTGCGGTGATTGCCACCTGCTGAATTTTGGATTGTTCGCCACCCCCGAACGTAACCTGATCTTCGACATCAATGATTTTGACGAAACGTTACCCGCCCCTTGGGAGTGGGATATAAAGCGCCTGGCAACCAGTTTTGCCGTAGCCGCCCGCGATAACCGCCTCATCGATGAAGATGCCAGGCGTCTGGCTATGGAATGCGTTCGCGCCTACCGGGAACGCATGCGCGAATTGACGACGATGAGCCCGCTGCAAATCTGGTACGACCGCCTCGACGCACAAACGCTCATCGATATGGCCCCTAGTCTCAAATACCGTAAAGCACGTGAACAGTTGATGGCCAAAGCCAGGACTCGCATCGGCGACTACCTGTACCCACAAATCAGTGACGAAGTGGGCGGCCGGCGACGCCTGGTCGATCAGCCGCCGATTCTTTTTCATGTCGATGAAGCCGACTTCATCAACCGGGTGCATCTTGCGCTGGAGGATTATCGTACTTCTCTGCTGCCTGAACGCCGGGTCCTGTATGACCGTTATCGCCTGGAAGACTTTGCCATGAAGGCAGTGGGTATCGGCAGCGTCGGCACCTATTGCTTCGTCGGTTTGTTCTTTTCAGCGCAAAACAACCCATTGCTCCTGCAATTCAAGCAGGCTTGTCCTTCTGTGCTTGAACCCTATGCGGGCAAGAGCGAATTTGTAAACCAGGGCCAACGGGTGGTCACGGGCCAACGGCTTATGCAATCTGCCAGTGACATTTTTCTCGGATGGACCGAGAGCACCAAGGGCCGGCAGTTTTTTGTCCGGCAATTGCGCGACATGAAAATGTCACTACCTGTAGAAGGTGCATCGCTCGAACAGATGATGATGTACGCAGAGGTATGCGGCATTACCTTGGCGCGCGCGCATGCAAAATCAGGTGACGCCGCCTTGATCAGTGGCTATCTGGGTAAATCGAACACCTTTGATCAGGCCATAGGCGATTTTTCACTCGCCTACGCCGAGCAGAATGCGAAGGACTACGCGGCACTGATCAGCGCTGAGAAAAAAGGAAGAATCAAGGCACTGCGCGAAGAAGACTAATGTTGCGGCGCCAGCCGTTCACGGTCATCCGGCAACACATAAAGGCTCTGCAACAGTTTGTCCTGCGCTGTTTGTACCCCCAGGTAGCGTAAACAAGGCTTCTCCATCCGGGCCGGACAGCGCCTGGCTAAGCGCGGTATCCACCAACAGGCGAAAACCATCATCGCCACGGGCCATGGGCAGTGCGACACGGCTCGTGACAAACAGGTGATCCGGGATCCATAACCGGTCGCGCTCAGGCTGCTGGCTCTGCAGGGAAAGCAAAATCATCCTCTCGCCAAAAAACGCATCGACCTTGCGCTCGACCACCCGGCGCACACCCTCCTGGTAGCTGGACACCTCTTCAAGCCTGGACTGCAGGCCAAGCTTGCGAATACGCTCCCGCGCCCACTGACTGCTCAGCGTACCGCGCAGCACTGCAAAACTGTGCTTGCTCAACCCCGCATTGAGGGTTGCGCGCCACCGGGGGCCGGTATCGACAGGCTTACCACGCAGTGGCTCCAGAAGGCTGGCCGGTGCATCACGCCGCACCAGTACCGCAAGGCCGGTGGTGAAGACCGGTATGGAAAAATTCAGGGTTTCCCGTCTTGTGATCGTTTCCACCATCGGCGTGCACAGCAGATCAACCGTTCCCTCGCCCAAGGCGCGGACGGCTTGCTCCTGCGGCACCACATGCCAATGCACCTGCAAGTCGGCAAGGCCAGGTGACTGGCGAAGGTGTTGAGCCACTGCCTGGCACAATTCGATGCCATACCCTTGAGGTGACTGGGTACTGCCTGAAGAAAACGGGGCAAGGTCTGCGATGAAACCCAGATTGAGGACCTGACTGTCGCGCAGCCGGCTCAGCTTGTCGGCCACTGCTTCAGCGCTGCACACTGCCGCAAACGGCACCGAAAGGGCCAGGCACAGGGCAACCCATATGGACCTGCGCATCATGGCGCACCTCCAATCAAGTCCAGCACCTTGACGAAACGTTTGGCGATGAAGCCGAACAGCAGGTAACCCAGCGCCATGATCAGCGCAGCGCCAAACACCGCTTCCAGGCCCGAGGCATAGAGCGCATAGAAGCAATAGCACACCGCAACCAGCATGATTGCGCTGTTACGGCGGAAGATCTTTATATCCACCTGGGCCTTGTACATGATCACCAGCAACCCGGTCAGGGAGGTGATGTAGGGAATGATGTTGGTCACTGCCGCCAGGTTGACCAGCTTGCTGAACTGGGCGCTGGCATTGGGCGAAATGGTCGACAACGCAATCAGGCTCTGCAAGACCGCGCAGGTCAGCATGCCCGCCAGTGGCGCGCCCCTGGCAGTAACGCGGGTGAACAACGTGGGAAACAGCCCTTGCTCGGCGGTAACCTTGGCCGTTTCGGCCAGGGTGAACTGCCACCCCAGCAATGAACCGACACAGGCGATGACTGCCAACCCCATGATCACGTTACCGACCGTGTCATTGAACATGCGCGCATAGACCAGTGCAAAGGGTGCGCTGGAATTCGCAAGTTCGGGGTTTGGCACGATCCCCTGGATGACGGTGGTCGACAGGATATAGATCACCGCTGCGCCCAGTGTGCCGAACAGGCATGCAAGCGGCACATTGCGCTTGGGGTTCTCCACCGCATCCGAATTTTGCGCGGCCGACTCCATGCCCAGAAAGGCCCACAGCGTCAGGGGGATACTGCCGGTGATCGCCTGGCTCACCGGTATGCTGTCGGGGTTCCAGGCATCGGTAAACGTCTGCGGGTTGAACCAGTACCACCCCACGAAACTCAGGCCGGCCACAGGAATGATGACGCCCCAGACACTGATCGCGCCTAGCTTGCCGGTTATGTTCGCACCGCCGACATTGGCCAGGGTGCTGAACCAGATCAGCATCACCGTCCCTGCCACCAGCGGGCCTGGCCCTGTACCAAGCCAGGGCAGGAAAGGCGTCAGATAACCCACCGCGGAAATACCAATGGCGACGTTGCCGATCATCAGCGAGAGGAAATACAGGTAGGAGCAGAGGAAGAATGCGGACTTGCCATGGGCCTCTTCGCTGTAGGCCGACATTCCGCCCGAGCGCGTGCAATAGATGCCGCATTGCGCGAAACAGTAGGCGATGGCCATCGAACCCACAGCCGTCACGACCCACGATAGCAGCGACACAGCACCGATCTGCGCCATGCTGGCGGGCAGCATGATGATACCTGAGCCCATCATGTTGACGGTGACCAAAGTGGTCAGCCCGACCAAACCCATTTTCTTTGCTGGATCGCGCACAGGAATGACCTCCGAGAAAACAAGCCGGCTTCGATAGCGTTTCTGACGGTGCGACTGCCCCCCCGGCCCAACCCAGGAGGGGCAGAGCCTGATACAGGGTATTGCCCATCACACAAAGCTTGTGCAACCACACTAGCAATGCGTCGGCTGCAGTGGTTATCAAATGTCAAGAATAGTGCGAAGGAGCGTCGGCGCTGATCTTAGGCAATGGTTATTCACGGATTATTGGAAAGGCTGGTTATCGAGCGGATGCAGGATGACGAGACATGCAGGACGCCGGCCGGCATTACAAGCAGTCACGCCCGACCGCAAAAAGAATCAGATTTATCCCCTTTCTTGTAGTCCATTTCCCAAAGATACTCGCTACGCCTGTTTTTCGTTGCGGTCGTTATTTCTGAGTTTTAGGCTCGGTGGGTCGTTGCACATCAACGACCGGCTTTGACAGGCCGCGACGAGATACTTTGCAGAGCTTTGCCTTTAATGGCGGCTGTGTATGGGGCACGTTCGCGTGCGCCGGTTCTGGTATCCGCCGGTCTGTCAACCTATGCACAGCAGCCACCTAACTATTTGACAGGAGGTAGCAGGCGGCCCTGAAAATGGATACCAAAGCATGTTGAAGATAGTCCCCGATCCCCCGCACACCCTTCACTCCCTCGAAGACACGCTGATGATGGCTACCGACTACGCGCTCTGCGCCGAGGTCGTTGCCCAACAGGCGATGTTGATGCAGCCCAAAGCACCCGTGTCCTTGATGATCATGACCTCGATGCACGAGCTTGATGCCCTGCGCAAATTGCTCGAGTCAGCTCTGGCACAAATACAGAAACCAGCCGACCCGCAGACGCTGCATTAGTCCTCATCATGATCTGCCTGGCCTGGCTCTTTCCCCGGCTAGCTTCCTCGCACAGCACCGCCCCTGAGGTTGTAGACGACCCTTAGGCGCCCGGTGAAACCTGTGGGAGCCGGGCTTGCCGGCGATAGGGCCAGCCCAGGCATCCAGAATTTCGGGGAGTTCAAACAATGATTGCCGTAGTGCGCATGCTGAAAACGTGAAACCAACCACGCCTAAGGGACCAGCACGGTACCTGTGGGCTTGCCCGCGAAGGGCCGCACTGCGCTCCAGCAGTGACGCCCGTGTCGTAGCCGGCCGAACATGGCGACCACGCTGAACACGGCGCCCCAACTTGGCACCTTGGCGCCCCAAAACCACACACGCCGCTGCCGCAACGTTCACCAAGCGTGCCCCGCTCTCGGCCTGCAGCCCCTCTAACACAAGCCCTTGAACAATAATCTGACCAATTGGCCATGTTTTTGCTGTGCAACTGCTCATCACCCTGACCCCGAGCAGTCCCATGTCCAGATCCCCCTCGCAACTGCGCCTTGAGCTGCGTGCCATTACCAAGCGATACCCGGGCACCTTGGCCAACGACCGCATCGACCTGCGCATCGCTGCCGGTGAAATCCACGCCCTGCTCGGCGAGAACGGCGCAGGCAAGAGCACCCTGATGAAGATCATCTACGGCGTTACCGCGCCGGATGCCGGCCAGGTGCTGTGGGAAGGCCAGCCCGTGCACGTGCGCGACCCCGCCCGTGCCCGTGCGCTGGGCATCGGCATGGTGTTCCAGCACTTTTCCCTGTTCGAAACCCTGAGCGTCGCGCAAAACATTGCCCTGGCCCTTGGCCGCGATGCCGGAACGCCGAAGCAGCTGGCGTCGCGTATCCGCGAAGTGTCCCAACGCTACGGCATGGGCCTGGAACCGGAGCGCCTGGTGCACAGCCTGTCGATCGGTGAACGCCAGCGGGTGGAAATCGTGCGCTGCCTGATGCAGCCGATCAAGCTGCTGATCCTCGATGAGCCTACCTCGGTGCTTACCCCGCAAGAGGTCGACGAACTGTTCGTCACCTTGCGCGCACTCGCCGCAGAGGGCTGCAGCATCCTGTTCATCAGCCACAAGCTCAACGAAGTGCGTGCCCTGTGCCACGGTGCCACGGTGTTGCGCGGCGGCCGCGTCTCCGGCGCTTGCAGCCCGGCGCAATGCAGCGACCTGCAGCTGGCGCGGATGATGGTCGGCGATGCCG
Organism: Pseudomonas sp. BNK-30; assembly: GCF_047456185.1. Lineage (NCBI taxonomy): Bacteria > Pseudomonadati > Pseudomonadota > Gammaproteobacteria > Pseudomonadales > Pseudomonadaceae > Pseudomonas > Pseudomonas sp. BNK-30. The sequence continues at coordinate 1,581,686 of NZ_CP179904.1, read as the reverse complement.
AAGGGCTGGAGGCAAGTTACCCGAAAAGCGCCGGGGGCTTGCCACGCCTGCGCGTGGACGACCTGTCCTGGCGCAACAAGGACCCGTTCGGCACGTCCTTCGAACACCTGCGCCTGGAAGTGCGCAGCGGCGAGATCGTCGGCATCGCGGGGGTCGCCGGCAATGGCCAGGACGAACTGCTGGCCCTGCTCAGTGGTGAAACACGCCTGCCCGCAGGCGAGCGCGAACGCATCACCCTCGACAACCGGCCGATGGCCCACCTGTACCCCGACGCCCGCCGCGCCCTGGGGGTGGCATTCGTACCGGCCGAGCGCCTTGGGCACGGCGCGGTGCCGGACATGAGCCTGGCCGACAACGCCCTGCTCACCGCTTTCCAGCACGGCCTGGTCAACCGCGGCCTGATCCACTCGGGCAAAGTGCAGGCGCTGGCCGAGCAGATCATCCAGCGCTTCGCGGTCAAGGCCCCGGATGCCCGCGCCACGGCACGCAGCCTGTCCGGAGGCAACCTGCAGAAGTTCATCCTCGGCCGCGAAATCCTCCAGGCCCCCAAGCTGCTGGTCGCTGCCCACCCGACGTGGGGCGTGGATGTCGGCGCCGCCGCGGCGATTCACCGTGCGCTGATTGCCCTGCGCGACGCCGGTGCGGCAATCCTGGTGATCTCCGAAGACCTGGAAGAGCTGTTCCAGATCAGCGACCGCATCGGCGCGCTGTGCAGTGGCCGCCTGTCGCCGCTCAAGGCCACCGCACAGACCCATACCGTGGAGGTCGGCGGCTGGATGGCCGGCCAGTTCGATGCCCCGCAAGACGCCGCCTGACGAGAGCCATTCATGTTGCTATCCCTCGAACCCCGTACCCAGCAGTCCCGTGCCATGCTCGTGCTGTCACCCCTGCTTGCCGCCCTGCTGACCCTGCTCAGCGGGGCGATCCTGTTCAGCGCCCAGGGGCATGCGCCCTTGCAGACGTTTCACACCTTGCTGATCGAACCCATCAGCGACCTCTACGGCCTCTCGGAACTGCTGCTCAAAGCCCTGCCAATCCTGCTCTGCGCCTTCGGCCTGGCGGTGGCCTACCAGGCGCGGATCTGGAATATCGGCGCCGAAGGGCAGTTGCTGATGGGCGCCCTGGCCGGCAGTGCCGTGGCGATCCACCTCATCGATTGGGAAAGCCGCTGGGCACTGCTTTGGGTGTTGCTCGCCGGCACGCTGGCCGGTGCGCTGTGGGGGGCGCTCGCGGCCTGGCTGCGCACGCACTTCAATGCCAACGAAATCCTGACCACCATCATGCTCAATTACATCGCCTTGAACCTGTTGCTGTTCTTCGTCCACGGGCCACTCAAGGACCCCGAAGGGTTCAGCTTCCCGCAGTCGGCGATGTTCGGCGATGCCAGCCGCCTGCCGGCGCTGTTCGAGGATGGCCGACTGCATGTCGGGCTGTACTTCGTGCTGATGGCCCTGGTGGCGGTGTGGGTGCTGCTGCACAAGAGCTTCCTCGGTTTTCAGATCAAAGTGCTTGGCCTGGACCGGCGCGCTGCCGGTTTCGTCGGCTTCCGTGAAAAGCGCCTGGTCTGGCTGGCGCTGCTGATCAGCGGCGGCCTGGCAGGCCTGGCCGGGGTCAGCGAAGTCAGTGGGCCGATCGGCCAATTGGTGCCGCAGGTTTCCCCAGGTTATGGCTATGCGGCGATCACCGTAGCGTTTCTCGGGCGCCTCAACCCGTTTGGCATTCTGGTCGCCGGGTTGTTGATGGCCCTGCTCTACCTCGGCGGCGAGAACGCGCAGATGAGCCTGAACCTGCCGCAATCGCTGACCGGGCTGTTCCAGGGAATGATGCTGTTCTACCTGCTGGCCTGCGACGTGCTGATCCTCTACCGGCTGCGCCTGAAGCTGAAAGGGCACCGCCGAGCGCCGTTGGCAAAAACCGCCAGTGCCTGAATTCCCATGACCCTTTCGTTTACCTGCCGTTCAACGCGTGCAGGCTGAGGCTTCGACTATGGATCTCGATCTGCTTGGCAACATTCTTTACGCCATGGTGCGCTGCGGTACCCCACTGCTACTGGTCGCCCTGGGCGAACTGGTGTGCGAAAAGAGCGGCGTACTCAACCTCGGCCAGGAAGGCATGATGCTTTTCGGTGCGGTGGTAGGGTTCATCGCCGCCTACGCCACCGGCAACCTCTGGCTGGGCGTCCTGATGGCGTGCCTGGCCGGCATGTTGCTGGCTTCACTGTTCGCCCTGGTAGCACTCGGTTGCCAGGCCAACCAGGTGGCGACCGGGCTGGCGCTGACCATCTTCGGTGTAGGCCTGTCTTCTTTCGTCGGCACCGCCTGGGTCGGCAAGCCCTTGAGCGGCTTCGAGCCGGTGGCCATACCACTGCTGGCGGACATTCCGGTCATCGGCCATATGCTGTTCAACCAGGATGTGCTGGTTTACCTGTCTTTCGGCCTGTTCGTGCTGATTGCCTGGACGCTGCTCAAAAGCCGCACCGGCCTGATCCTCCAGGCCGTCGGTGAAAACCCCGACGCCGCCAGCGCCATGGGCCTGCCCGTGCTGCGCGTGCGCACCTTGGCGGTGCTGTTCGGCGGCGCCATGGCCGGGCTGGCCGGGGCTTACCTGTCGCTGGCCTACACACCGATGTGGGCAGAAAACATGACCGCAGGTCGCGGCTGGATCGCCCTGGCGCTGGTGGTGTTCGCCAGCTGGCGAGTACTGCGTGTGCTGCTCGGCGCCTACCTGTTTGGCCTGGCGAGCATCCTGCACCTGGTGGCCCAGGGTATCGGCGTGAGCTTCCCTGCCAACCTGCTGGCCATGCTGCCGTATGTGGCCACGATCCTGGTGCTGGTGGTGCTGTCGCGCGATGCCATCAAAACCCGCCTGTATGCGCCGGTTTCACTGGGTCAGCCGTGGAAGACCGGGCGCTGAGGCCTCACGCCTGGCCCGCACCGTGCACCGCAATTCATGCCCCTCTGTTCTGTTTTCTTGCATTACCAACGCGCCCTACACAGCCAACATGAAGACCTACAGGAGCCACACCTTGAAGCCTCACAATAAAAGCAAATACCTGCTGCGCGCCCTGGCTGCCGCCATTGGCCTGAGCACCGCCCTGTCCGCCGCCGCCGCCGACCCGCTGAAAGTCGGCTTCGTCTATATCGGCCCGATCGGCGACCATGGCTGGACCTATCAGCATGAGCAGGGCCGCCAGGCCCTGATCAAGCAGTTCGGTGACAAGGTCGACAGCAGCTTCGTCGAGAACGTGCCAGAAGGCGCCGATGCCGAGCGGGTCATCCGCAACATGGCCAAGGGCGGCTACGACCTGGTGTTCGCCACCTCATTCGGCTACATGAACCCCACCGCCAAAGTCGCCAAGCAGTTCCCGAAGGTCACCTTCGAACATGCCACCGGCTACAAGCAGGACAAGAACCTTGGTACTTACCTGGCCACATCCTACGAAGGCCGTTACGTTGGCGGCTACCTGGCCGCGAAGATGACCAAGACCAAGAAGATCGGCTATGTCGCCTCCTTCCCGATTCCGGAAGTGCTGCGCGATATCAATGCCATCCAGCTGGCGCTGGACAAATACAACCCCGGCACCGAAATCAAGGTGGTGTGGGTCAACTCCTGGTTCGACCCGGGCAAAGAGGCCGATGCCGCCAACGCCCTGATCGACCAGGGCGTTGACGTGCTGTTCCAGCACACCGACAGCCCTGCACCGATCCAGACCGCCGAACGCCGCGGCATCTACGCCGTCGGCTACGCCTCGGACATGGCCCACTTCGGGCCCAAGGCGGTGCTGACCTCCATCGTCAACAATTGGGGGCCGCACTACATCAAGAGCACTCAGGCGGTCATGGACGGCACCTGGAAACCCCAGGACTACTGGGGCGGGCTTGCCGATGGCACCGTACAACTGCCCATCAGCGACCTGGTGCCGGCCGAGGTCAAAAGCGGCGCCGAACAGATCATCGCCAGTATCAAGGACGGCTCTTTCCACCCCTTCACCGGCCCGATCCTGGACCAGGCTGGCGCAGTCAAGATCCCCGCAGGTGCCGTGGCCAGCAATGCCGAACTGGCAGGCATGAACTACTACGTCAAAGGCATTACGGCGCAACTGCCCAAATAAACGCCGGGTGGGAGCGCCAGCCGCTCCCGCTTGCACCGCCATTTCACGGAGCCATTCATGAACACCCTGCCGATCATCGATATCAGCCCGCTCTACCAGCACGACCCCGCCGCACGCCTGGCTGTAGCCCGGCAGATCGACGCCGCCTGCCGGCAGTGGGGCTTCTACTACATCAAGGGGCACCCCATCCCGGCCACGCGCATTGGCGCACTGAAAGCGGCCGCCGAACAGTTCTTCGCCTGCCCGGCCGAAGAAAAGCTGCGCATCGACATCACCCAGAGCGAGCACCATCGCGGCTACGGCGCCATCGCCACCGAGCAGCTGGACCCGAGCCGGCCAAGCGACCTGAAGGAAACCTTCGACATGGGCTTTCACATGGCCCCGGATCATCCCGACGTGCTCGCGAAAAAGCCACTGCGCGGTCCCAACCGGCACCCCGCGATTGCCGGGTGGGAGGCGCTGCTGCAAACGCATTACCAGGACATGCACGCCTTGTCCCTGACTCTGCTGCGGGCGATGGCGCAGGCCTTGGGTATCGAGCACGACTTCTTCGACCAGCGCTTCGCCAACCCCATCAGCGTGTTTCGCATGATCCACTACCCGCCGCGCCAGGCCGCCAGCAGCACCGACCAGCAAGGCGCCGGCGCGCACACCGACTACGGATGCGTGACCTTGTTGTACCAGGACAGCACCGGCGGCCTGCAAGTGCAGAGCGTGGATGGCCAGTGGATCGATGCGCCACCGATCGAGGGCACCTATGTGGTCAACATCGGCGACATGATGGCGCGGTGGAGCAACGACAGGTACACCTCAACGCCCCACCGGGTGGTCAGCCCGCAGGGCGCGCACCGCTACTCGATGCCGTTCTTTGCCGAACCGCACCCGGACACGATGATCAGTTGCCTGCCCAACTGCTCCAGCCCCGACAACCCGCCCAAATACCCGCCGGTTTCGTGCAGTGCCTACATGCTGTCGCGCTTCGCCGAAACCTATGCCTATCGCCGTGAGCAGGCTACGTAGCCTGCGCCCCGTCAACTCAGATAATCCTCGACCCACTTCACCCAACAATCGGAGCCGATCTTCACCAGTGCATCGTTGAAGTCATAGTGCGGGTTATGTACCGAGCAACCGTGGAACTCACCTGTGCCGTTACCCAACATGAAGTAGCACCCCGGTCGCGCCTGGAGCATGTAGGCGAAGTCTTCAGTGCCCATCACCTTCTTGGGCATCCGCGCCAGCATCTGCCCCTCGGCAAACAAAGGGCGCAGGCTTTCACGCAGCTGTGCGCTTTGCGCATCGCTGTTGCTCAGCGCAGGCGCCAGCTGGGTAAAGTCCAGCGCGATCTCTACCCCAAAGCTCTCGGCATGCCCCTTGACCAGCGCCTCGATACGCTGGTTTATCTTCAACTGGGTTTCGGGCGTATCGGTGCGCACGCTGAGCAACATGCTCGCTTCATCAGGAATGATGTTGTAGACCGTGCCCGCCTGGATCATGCCGATACTGATGACCGCGTACTCTTCAACGCTCAGGTTGCGCGACTTGATGGTCTGGATGGCACTGATCAGGCTATTGAGGGCCGAGATGGGGTCCACCGCAAGCTCCGGCATGGCGCCATGCCCGCCTCTGCCGCAAATGCGAATGCTCACCCGCTGGGAAGACGCCATGGTCGGCCCGCTCTGCACCACGCAAGTGCCCACCGGCATGCCAGGCATGTTGTGCAGCGCGTACACCGAATCACACGGAAAACGCTCGAACAGACCGTCGTCGATCATGGCCTTGGCGCCGGCCAAACCTTCTTCGTCGGGCTGGAAGATCAGGTTCAAGGTACCGTTGAAGTTTCGCGTCGCAGCCAATCGCGAAGCCGCCGCCAGCAGGATCGCGGTATGCCCGTCATGGCCACAGGCATGCATGCGCCCGGGGATCTTGCTGGCGTGCTCGAAGGGGTTCTTCTCGCTCATGGGCAGAGCGTCCATGTCTGCCCGTAGCCCGATGCTGCGGGGGCTGTCGCCCACTTTAAGCACCCCTACCAGGCCGTGCCCGCCCACATTCCGGTGCACCTCGTAGCCCCAGGCCTGCAGCTTTTCAGCCACCAGGGCAGCCGTGTCAGGCGTGTCGCCGCCGAGCTCTGGCGCCGCATGGATCTGGCGGCGGATCCTGATGAACGTGTCCAGCTCTTCAGCCAGCTGCGGGGTTTGATTTCGCTCGAAGGTACCCATGTCACTCGCATCCTTTGTTTTCAGGGAAGTACTTGAGGCAGACCAGGCTTACCGCGCCCCCCACCAACAGGTAGTAGGCCGGTGCCAATGGCGTGCCCATTGCGGCAATCAGCCAGGTAGCGATCAGTGGCGAAAACCCGCCGAAAAGTGTCACCCCCAGGCTGTAGCTGACCGAGGTGCCAAAGGCACGCTGCGCCTTGGGGAAGCCTTCCATGATCAACGCGAAGTACGCTCCGGCGCCTATGCAAGTGGGCAGAATCAACGCCGCGACACACATCATTGCCAGGCCCATGTGCTCGACGTGCCCAAGCACGTAGAACACCGGCAGCGTCAACACCACGGGCGCGAGAATGGTCCAGACCAGCAGGCGTTTCCTGAGCTGGTACTTGTCGGCGAACTTGCCGGCCAGCGGGCATATGATCGCCATGCAGCCGCTGCTGATGCCGGCGATCGCCATGGCACTGCTTTGCGGGTAGTGCATGGCGGTGGTCAGGTAGGTGGGCATGTAGAACACGAACAGGTACATGCCGATGGTGGAACTGGCCATCAGGCCGATGCCCAGGCCGATGCGTCTGAGCAACTCCGGGTCCAGCGGCTGCCTGCCCTCCTGTGCCGCCGCGGCCTCGTGGGTTTCTGGTAGACGGTTGCGGATATACAAGCCTACCGGGCCGATCAACAGGCCGAAAATGAATGGAATGCGCCAGCCCCAGCTTTCGAGGCTGGCCGGGTCCAGCAACTGGCTCAGGCTGAACCCGAACCCCGCCCCGACCAGCGCGGCATAGCCCTGACTGGCAGCCTGCCAGCTCACACTCTGGCATCGCTTGGAGGCAGTACTGGACTCCATCAGATAAACCGATGCGGTACCGACCTCGCCACCTGCCGACACCCCCTGAATCAGCCGACCGGCGACCAGCATGAACGTTGCAAAGATACCGACCTGCGAATACGTAGGCGCGAAGGCGATCAAGGCAGTGCCCAACGTCATCAGGCCGATCGTCAGGCTCAAGGCGGCTTTGCGGCCATGCCTGTCGGCGTAGCGGCCGATGATGATGCCCCCCACTGGCCGCATCAAAAAGCCCACACCAAAGGTTGCCAGCGACATCAGGAGCGATGCCAGTGCCGACTCTGAAGGGAAGAAGTGCCGGCCGATCAGCACGGCGAAGAAGCTGTAGATCGTGAAGTCGTACATCTCCAGCGCGTTGCCCAGTGAGCACGCTATCAGGGTTCTGCGTGAGGACGATGCCTGCGCGTGATGCTTCGAGCCGGCCTCCAGGATCGTAGGTGCAGGTAGCGGTCTGTTCATTGTTATCTCCGATGGCGAATCACGGCATGCAGTGACTATCAGCCAATCGCGCAGCCAACACACTTGCGGTTTTGGCAATGAACTAACCAATGGTTAATTGACCGGGCGCTGGCGTGGCCGCTTTGCCTTGGGATGGCGCACAGATGCCCTGGCATCGTCCTTGTGCCCCGATAGGGGTCATCGAAGTTGGCCACTCAGGGGGATGGAAACAAACATTGGTCACTGCCATGCAGCAGCTTTGCGGGCAACTTTTCCCGGTCCAGCGAGATCCCGCCCACCTAATTAACCAAAAGACATACGTTGGCCAAACAAGCAATCACGCTGCAACCTGCTGTTCATCGAATCTAGCGCGACCGCATCCCGTGCCTGGAGTCGTGAATGAATACTTGCATCACTCGCACTGTGTCGTTGCTGTTGATGAGCCAAGGGCTTTGTCTTGCCATGCAGGCACAGGCCGAGGGTTTCCCTACCCTCAACCGGCTAGCCTCCGGGTTCGGTTACTACGGGGTGGATCAGGGGTTCGATGACAAGCTGAAGATCTACGGTACCGTGGATGCATTCGCCAGCTACCACGACTCTCAGCACCACTCAGGTTTCCAAATGGCGGGCGGCGGCGCCTGGACCAACAAACTCGGGGTGTATGCCCGAAAGGCACTTGACCCCGATACGGTGCTGGAACTGGACGTCGAAGAAGGCTTCAATCTGAACGGCAAGGCCCTGGAAGGGACGTGGGACAACATCGGCACGCTGCGCCTGGCAACGCTCGCCCTGCGCTCGCGGAGCCTGGGCAGGCTTGAGTTCGGCAAAACCTACGGGGTGGGGACCCCGACCTACGCCGACCCGTTTCTGGCGGCATACGGCTCACCGTATACGTTTCTGTCCATACCTGCGGCCGGCAAAGGCGCCTACTATCTCGACCTGCGGCCCAAGCACACCCTGGCCTACACCAGCCCGAGCATGAACGGCTTCAGCCTGGCAACGGCCTTGAGCTTCGGCTTCGATGATGTCGCCAGCCAGGGGCGTACGGTGCGTGGTGGGGGTGCGAAGCTGCAGTACCGAAATAGCCGTGTGATGCTGCTGGGGTCTTACAACCTGTATTACAGCGACCCATGGGACGATGGTGGCAGCTCTCGCCAGACTGCCAACCACTACACAAGCCTGTCGGCGTTCTATGATTTCGGCCCACTGGCCACCAGCCTGACCTGGCAACGCCAGGATGTAGACCAAGCGGGCACACCCACTACCACCGTGTACACCTTCGGCCTGATGGCCCCGGTGGGCAAGCTTGACGTGCTCAGGCTGGCGGTGGTCCAGCGGACCGTATCGGCCCGCGAAAAGGACGCGCTGGGGGTAGTGCTTGGCTACGACCATTTTTTCAACCCGCGCTGGGCCGCCTATGCGCGCCTGGGTGTTATCGCCAACCAAGGCGCGTCATCGGTGACCTACGCAGGCACTCCGGTTGATCAGGTGGGAGATGACCCAAGCAATATTTCACTAGGCATGTACTACCACTTCTGAAACGTCCCGCGGCAGCGTCTTGAGGACTCTTGCGCGCAAGCTGTGGAAGAGTTCCTGAGCGGGGGCCGTGAGGCTATCACGGTCGATGCAGACGAGATTGATTGGATAGTCTGGTACCAACTCCTGCACCGCCACTTGAATGAACTCCGGCCGGGTCGCGAAGGTGAAGGCATCGTTTACGGCCAGTTCACTGATGGTCATCAGCGACTCCGTGTTCTTTAGGAGCTTGAGGGCCATCATTATCGACGTGCACTCCACCGCGCTCTGCGGCACGCGCAGGCCGTTGACCTCGAACAACTGGTGAAACTGCGATGCCTGATCGGTCAGCTCGTCCAGGCTGATCCAGTTGGCGTATTGCAGCGAACGCAGTGACTGGGAAAACTTCTGCTGGTTGGACGCATGGCAGATCACCTTGCCCTTGATGCTGCCCACTGCCTCCCAATCCAGATTGAGACGGCTCAAGGGTTGCTGGGAGGTGATGGCAAAGTCCAGGCTACCGTCGCGCAGGCGTTGCAGGATCTGGCTGGGACGCAGATCGGTGATTGTGATTTTCACCCGCGGGTACTTGCGCCGAAACGCCAGGATGCTTTCATCCACCCCGTCAAGCATCGCCGTCAGCGAGGTGACGCCGATCGACACCGCCCCCAATGCGGCATCCTGAATGCTTGCCGCCTCGATCTGCAAACGGCGGATACTCTCCACCACCAGGTTGGCATGACGGATGATGCGCTTGCCCTCATCGGTCAACGCCATGCCCTTGTACGAACGCTGCAACAGGGTGAACCCCAACTCCCGCTCCAGTTCCTTGATCGAGCGGCTCAGGGCAGGTTGCGTGATGTGCAAGATTTTGGAGGCCTCGAGAATGCTTCCCCCCTGGTGAATGGCAACGAGCGCCTTGAGCTGATGAAGTTTCAAGCGTGAACACCTTATCGAGAGCGGCGGGTTTCAGGTTTGCGCCGAGCGGTTGGCCAAAGAGAATCACAAATGTGCATGATGGCTGCTTGGCGGTATCTGCAGATCAGGGAAAAGTGGTCGCTTATCGAACGGTTATTTCATAGGCTCTGGCCACTGTCGAGGCGGGCCAACAAGGCTTCGCCACGCGCCCAAACGCCCTCGCGCCTGGCAACCGACATGCCGTCAAGGCTGCGATAGACCAATGCCAGGCGGGGGTTGCCAGCCAATAGGTCACGATGGCGGATGATGAAGTGCCAGTACAGCGCGTTGAACGGGCAGGCATCCTCCTCTACCGCATGCTCGACCTTGTAGCTGCAGGCCTTGCAGTGGTCGGACATGCGCTGGATGTAACGGCCACTGGCGCAATACGGTTTGGACCCCAGGTAGCCGCCGTCAGCGTGCATCACCATGCCGAGCGTGTTGGGCAGTTCCACCCAGTCGAAGGCATCCATGTACACGGCCAGGTACCACTCGCATATCGCGCTGGGCTCAATGCCGGCGAGCAGTGCGAAGTTGCCCGTGACCATCAGCCGCTGAATGTGGTGTGCATAGCCCAACTGCAGGGTCTGGCCGATGGCCTGCTCCATGCAGCGCATGCGGGTATGCCCGGTCCAGTAGAATTCCGGCAACGCACGGTCGTTGCCCAGGTAATTGAGCCCGGCATACTCAGGCATGCGTAGCCAATAGATGCCGCGCACATACTCGCGCCAGCCGATCAGCTGGCGGATGAAACCTTCAGCCGCGTTGAGCGGTACCCGCGCCTCACGCCAGGCATTGTCCACGTCTTCGCACAACCGCCGCACATCCAGCAACCCGATGTTCAGGGCCGCACTGATACGCGCATGGAACAGGAACGGCTCGCCCTCGGCCATGGCGTCCTGGTAGTCGCCGAACGCGGCCAGGCCAAACTCGAGAAAATGTTCCCAGAGCTGCTGGGCCTGTTCATGGGTCACGGGATAGTCGAACCCTTCTACCGCCCCGTAATGGTCACTGAAGCATTCGCCGACCAGCGCCACGACCGCCGTGGTGATTTCGTCCTGGGCAAAGCGCGCCGGGAACGGTCCGCGCAGCCCCCGTGGCAAGGGTTTGCGATTGTCACCATCCAGGTTCCAGGTGCCACCCACCGGGCTGCCATCGGGCTCCAGCAGAAGGCCGCAACGCTTGCGCATGCCGCGGTAAAAGTGCTCCATACGCAATTGGCGACGGTCTTTTGCCCAGCGTGCGAAAGCATCACGCGAGCAAAGAAACCGTGTATCGCGATGCCATACCAGTGGTAAGCCGGCGTCATTCAAAGCCTGCTCCAGGCGCCACTCACCACACTCGGTCAGGTGGATGTGCGTCGCACCCAGCGCCTGCTGCCACCGTCGCAGTTCACCAGCAATGCTGCCGCTGTTGCCGGGTGCGTTCAGCTCCACATACTCCACCCGCCAGCCGCGTTCACGCAGCGCCTGGGCAAAATGGCGCATGGCGCTGAAAATGAGCACGATCTTTTGCGGATGATGCGGCACGTAGCGCGCCTCGCCCTGCACTTCCGCCATCAGGATCACGTCGTGTGCAGGGTCCAGCGCGGCGAGGCTTGCCAGGTCGAACGACAGTTGATCCCCCAGCACCAGGCCCAAGCGCAATGCACGGTCTACCACTGGCTGGCCAGCGTCACCGGCACGCGCAGAGGCTCGACAGGGCCGTTGCGCTGCCCGCACATCTCGTCATGCACCACCTGCTGCACCAGCATGCACGGCACAGGCGGCAGATCGGCCAGCAGTTGTCGCAGCTCGGTGGTCGAGCGAAAGCGCACCGCCTGGCCGTTTGCATCGCTGAGCGTGAGCGGCCCGGCGTCAGTCAGCGCCCGCAGGATGTAAAAGCCGCCTTCCAGCGACAGCAGCTCAAGTTCTTTAACGTCACCGGCTGCTGCCAGCTCCGTCAGGTTGTGCAGATTCATGGCGTGTACTCCATAAGGCAGGCATCACCTGCGCGGGGGCATTTGCAAACGTTTAGGCTCGCTAAATCCTATACAAGAATAGCTTCTTGTACAGGTTTTGGGCTTTTATATATTTATCCTCCGTGCGCGAGCCGCGTTCAGCAGATGAAACGATGCAGCGTTCATCCAGTGCCCTTTGTGTGCACACACCTCTTTTCAGATACTGCAGAACCGTTAGAATCGCGTTCTCATCCCCTCACCCGTCCCCGAGCTACCCTTTGAACCTGGCCCGCCCCGAAAAAGCACTGGTTGCCTGGATGCTGTACTTCAGCATCCTGTTCGGCTCGTTGCTCTGCGCAATGGGGCATGGGCAGATGGCCGGGCTGCGCCTCAGCGGCCTGGACGACGCCGCTTGGTGCGCCGCCGACAGCAGCGGTGCATTCAAGGGTGACCAGGACATCACCGACCCGATGCCGCCCACCGGCGCCGACTGTGTGATCACCAGCCTGTTCTGCGCCAGCCTGCTTGCCGCCTTCTTCGGCCTGCTGGCCCTGCTCGCTGGCGAGTCGCGCACACCCTTGCCCAGGCAACCGCCGCCGCGCCTGCCCAAACACCGCTGGCCGTTAGTCAACCCCCGCGCCTCACCCGCCCCCCTTCCCGTGCTCTGACATCGCCACGCCGCGGCATCGCCTGCGGCGGGCGTTAATCTATTTCAGCCAGGAAGCCTTGCATGTTCCGCATGACCACTTTGGCGCTGCTCGTTGGCAGCGCAACCTGCGCGTGGGCGCAGGATCAAACCCTGACACTGCCTGCCAGCAACGTGACGGCCAGCGCCGACCAACCGAAACAGGCCACCGGCCTGAACCTTGATACCCCCATCGAAAGCGGCTCGCGCCTGAACCTCAGCGCCCGTGAAAACCCTGCTTCGGTCAGTGTGGCCGACCGCGAGACGATGGAGCGTATCGGCGCGCGCAACTTCCAGGACGCCGCCAACGCACTGCCAGGGGTGAATGCGTCGGCGCCGCCCGGCTGGGGCGGTTATGTGGCGTACCGGGGCTTCAACGGTGCCCAGGTCAGCCAGCTGTTCAATGGCATCAACCTGCAGTACGGCGCAGCGGCACGCCCGGTCGGCGCCTGGATCTATGACCGCGTTGAACTGCTGGGTGGCCCGTCGTCGTTCCTTAACGGCAGTGGCGCCGTGGGCGGCAGCCTCAACGTGATCACCAAGCTGGCCAGCCGCGATGAGGACACCTTCGAAGGCCGGGTCAGCTATGGCCGCTACGACACCTGGGAAACCGCGGTAGGCTTCAACAAGGCGCTCAACAGTGGCGACGGCCCACGCCACTATGCGCGGCTCGACTACAGCCGCACCCACACCAACGGCTATATCGACCGCCAAGAGAACGGTGCCGGCAACCTGGCCTTCTCGCTGCTCAGTGACATCAACGACCAGTGGTCGCACACCCTGGCACTTGAATACCTGGAAGAGAAAGAAGACAGCCCCTACTGGGGTACGCCGGTGTTGCAACCGCTGACAGGGACCTTGCACATCGACAAAGGCAACCGCTTCAACAACTACAACGTCGAAGACGGCCGCTACGAGCAGCGCACCCGCTGGCTGCGCTCGATCACCGACTACCGTTTCGACGACACCACCCAGTTGCGCAATACGTTCTACCACTACGACGGCCAGCGCGATTACCGCAACCTCGAGGTGTACCGCTACAACGCCGACAACAGCGCCATTGCCCGCTCCGGGGGCTACCGCCAACGTCACGACCAGGAGGTCAATGGCAACCGCCTGGAGCTGACCCACCAAGGCCAACTGTTCGGCCTGGCCAGCGACTGGGCATTTGGCGTTGACTACAACCGCAACCAGCAAACCAACTACCCACTGTCCAAAGGGGCCTTCGACACCGTCAATCCGAACGGTTTCGAACCCGATCACTTCCTCGACATCCCTGGCATGGACGCACCGCGCAGCAAAGGCCGCAGCACGACCACCGGCACCTCCTCGGGTTTCGTCGAGAACCGCACGCGCCTGACCGACCAGTTGTCGCTGATCACCGCCTTGCGCTACGACCACATCGACTTCGACGTTGTCGACCATGTCGCACGCTCGAAACTCGACCGGCGCTGGGACGCGGTCACTGGTCGCCTGGGCCTGGTCTACGACCTGACCCCGCACGTCAGCCTCTATACCCAGTACAGCACCTCGGCCGAACCACCAGGAGGCACGCTGACCAGTGCGTCGATCAGCCAGGTCGGTGACTTCGACCTGAGCACCGGCCGCCAGGTCGAGGTGGGCAGCAAGTTCGACTTCCTCGACGGCCGCGGCTCGGCCACCGCAGCGGCCTATCGCATCGTGCGCAAGAACATCTCGGTGCCCTCTTCGACCGTGCCCAACACCACCGAGCAGGCAGGCCAGCAGACCTCCACCGGTATCGAGCTGGCGGCGTCGTTCAAGGTCACGCCCAAGCTGCTGGCGGCCGGTAACTTCAGTTGGGTGAATGCCGAGTACGACGAGTTCAACGAGACCATTGGCGGTGTGGTGTATTCGCGCAAGGGCAAGAACCCGGTGAACATCCCCGACCGCGTGGCCAACCTCTGGCTGACCTACGACCTGGCGCCGGGCTGGCAAGTGGGTGCCGACGCCCGCTACGTGGCCTCGGTGTACGCCAATACCGCCAACACCGCCTGGGTGCCGTCCTACACCCTATACGGGCTGTCCATGACCCACGACCTGGACAAGCATGTGCAGCTCAGCGCACGGTTGCGCAACCTCACCGACGAGGTTTACGCCCGCTTCATCCACCAGAGCAACACCCAGTACTACCTGGGTGAGCCGCGCAGCCTGGAAGTCGCTGTGCAGTGGCGTTACTGATGGGCCTGGCGTCGCATGCGGCGCCAGAGCCGCCAGGTAAAGGCGCCTAAAGAGACGGTGGTCGACAGACGCCATAACCCGCAGAATACGGCGTCTTGCGCCACCTGAAGGAATTGCTCATGCTGTACGTAGTCATGCTCGGTGGCCGCCACCCACGGGCCAGTATCGAGGTACACGACGTGCTGTTCGCGCAGGCGGACTCACTGCAGCAGGCGTACCCGCAACTGCGCGAGGGCTGGTTCGGCAGCCGTGCCGGCCTGCACATCGACTCGTGGCTGGAGGTCGACGGTATCGATCGCTACCGTGTCGCGTTCAGCCAACTGGCGCCAGGGGCGGATGACCCGCGGCTGTTTTTCATCAACCTGGGCGGCTACGAGCCGCAGGTGTTTGGTGAGGCGCACCGCTACCTGCTGGTAGTGGCCAGGGACAAGGCCCAGGCCAAGCAACTGGGCAAGCAACGCATGCAGGCAGGCTGGCTCAAGCCGCATACCGATGCAGTGCTTGAGGTAGACGATTGCCTGCCAGTCGACCTGGTGGGCGGGCGTTATGTGCACTTGATCGAAGGTGCGCATGGCGGGCTGCGTCAATACAGCGACTATATCCTGCTCTGAGGCGCCGACTGCCTGTCATTGGCCCTGGGGCAACGATCCGGACCCTCAGCGCACCTTCGCATGCCCCGGCGCCGGCATCACCTGCACCTGGCCATGCTCCACCCCACGCTCGACCATCAATTGGCGAGACAACTCGCCAATACGGCCGCTTTCGCCCTGCAGCACCGAGACCTCCAGGCAGTGGCCGGCGTCCAGGTGCACGTGCAGGGTGGACCGGGTCAGATCGTGGTGGGCATGCAGGGTCTGGTTGAGCCGCCTGGGCAGTTCGCGGGTGCTGTGGTCATACAGGTAGCTGACCACGGCCACGCAGGCGGCATCGTCCGGCAATGCTTCAGACTCGCGCATGCCCGCACGCAACAGGTCGCGAATGGCCTCCGAACGGCCCTGGTAGCCTTGGCTCGCCACCCGCCGATCGATGACGTCGAGCAGCTCTTCATCCAGCGTGATGGTGATTCGTTGCATTCTGTAACTTCCGGTAAGATGATTTCACGTAGACATCATACCCACCGCGCTTTAGCCTACGGCCTCCGTGAAAGTGGGGAACGCAGTGTGAAGCAGCAGCCAGCTAAACGAAAGCCCGCCCTCTTGGGCCTCCTTTTTCTTGCTGCGTGCACTGTTGCGCCGGCCAGCAGCGCCGCCGAGCAAGGGCCAAGGCTGGTGTACTCATGGCCTGTGAATGCCGGGCCGCTCGACCCGCGAGGCTACTCCCCGAACCAGATGTACGCCCAGGCCATGGTCTATGAGCCCCTGGTGCGCTATACCGCCGCGGGTACGCTGGAGCCTTGGCTGGCTGAGGCCTGGCAGGTTTCCGATGATGGCAAGACCTACACGTTCACGCTTCGTGACGGTGTGCGCTTCAGTGATGGCACACCGTTCGATGCGCCTGCGGCCAAAGCCAACCTCGACGCAGTGCTGGCCAACACTCAGCGCCACCGCTGGATGGAGCTGGTGACCACCCTGGACCACGTTGAAGCACCTGAACGCCTGACCCTGCGCCTGGTTCTCAAGCACCCCTACTACCCAACGCTGATGGAACTGGCCCAGGTTCGTCCGTTGCGCTTTGCCTCGCCTCAGGCAAAACCCGGCCAACCCGCCGGGACCGGCCCGTGGATGCGCGCCGAATCGCGCCTGGGCGAATACGACCGCTTCGTGCGCAACCCTCATTACTGGGGGCCAAAGCCGGCCTACGCCGAGGTCATGGTCAAAGTCATCCCAGACCCCAACAGCCGCGCGCTGGCCCTGCAGGCCGGCGAAGTCGAGCTGATCCAAGGCGCCGCCGGCGAGATCACTGCCAGCACGTTCGTACGCCTGCGTGACCAGGGCTTTGCCACCGCACTGTCGGCACCGCTGGCCACCCGCACCCTGGCGATGAACACCGGCCGTGGCGCTACCCGTGATCTGGCGGTACGCCAGGCGATCAACGAGGCGGTGGACAAGCAAGCCATCATCGACAAGATCCTCTACGGCCTTGAGCCCCGCGCAGACACCCTGTTCGCCAGCAACATGCCCTACGCCGATATCGGCCTCAAGCCCTACCCGTATGACCCTGCGCTGGCCGCCAGTGCGCTCGACGCTGCCGGGTGGACCTTGGCGCCAGGCGCTTCAGTGCGCAGCAAAGGCGGCCAACCATTGGCCATCGAGCTGGTGTTCCTCGGCACCAGCGCCTTGCAGAAGAGCCTGGCCGAAGTGCTGCAGGGCGAGCTGGCGAAAATCGGCATCCGCATCGACCTGCGTGCGGTTGAGGAAGGGGCGCTGGTGCGGCGCCAGCGCGACGGCGACTTCGGCATGATCTTCGCTGACACCTGGGGTACGCCCTACGACCCGCATTCGTTCGTCAGTTCCATGCGCTACGCCGGCCATGCCGACTACATGGCTCAGCGTGGGTTGGCAATCAAGGACGAACTGGACGAGCGCATAGGCCAGGTGCTGGCCAGCACGGATGAGCAGCAGCGTGCCGAGCAGTACCGCTTCATCCTCACCACCCTGCACGAACAGGCCGTCTACCTGCCCATCTCGCATCTCACGGCCATCAGCGTGCGCCGAGACTCGGTGGCCAAGGTCCAGTTCGGCAGCACGTTGTTCGATGTGCCGTTCGAAACCATGACACCCAAACAGGAAGACTGACATGTTGCGCTACATCCTGTTGCGCCTGGCGCTGCTTGTACCGGTCATGCTTGGCGTTTCGTTGCTGGTGTTCGTGCTGCTGCACCTGGGCAGCACCGACCCGGCGCTGGACTACCTCAGGCTTTCGCACATCCCGCCGACCGGCGCAGCCATCGCCGAGGTGCGCCATACCCTGGGGCTGGATCGCCCGCTGTATGCGCAATACCTGAGCTGGCTGTGGAACGCCGTGCATCTGGACTTCGGCATCTCCTATATCACCGGCCGCCCAGTGCTTGATGACCTGCTCTACTACCTGCCCGCCACCCTGCAACTCGGCGGCCTGGCGTTGGCCTGCACGCTGCTGCTGTCGATCCCCCTGGGGCTGTTGGCGGCCCGCTGGCAAGGGCGCTGGCCCGACCACGCCGTGCGGGCAGTGACGTTCCTGGGGGTGTCCATGCCCAATTTCTGGCTGGCGTTTCTGCTGATCGCGCTGTTTTCCCTGTGGCTGGGCTGGCTGCCGCCGCTGGGGCGTGGGGGGGCTGGGCATTTGGTGATGCCGGTGCTGGCCATCGCCCTGATGTCGATGTCGATCAACGCCCGCCTGCTGCGTGCCAGCCTGCTGGAAGCCGGCGGGCAGCGCCACGTCACCTATGCCCGTGCCCGCGGCCTGCCCGAACGGTACGTCTGGCGCGACCATATCCTGCGCAATGCCTGGTTGCCGCTGGTGACGGCCACCGGCATGCACATCGGCGAACTGATCGGTGGCGCGCTGGTGATCGAGACCATCTTCGCCTGGCCCGGCGTTGGCCGTTTTGCGGTGTCTGCAGTGCTGAACCGCGACTTCCCGGTGATGCAGTGCTTCACCCTGCTACTGACCGGTCTGCTGATGATCTGCAACCTGATCGTCGATGTCTGCTACGCCTGGCTTGATCCTCGCAGCCGGCTGGAAGGGGTGAACGCATGAGTGTGCAGTCTGCCCTGCGCCAGCCACTGCTGCTGCGCCGCCCCAGCCTGATGATCGGCCTGGCCCTGGTCGGGCTGCTCGCATTGCTGGCGCTGTTCGGCCACTGGATCGCCCCGCATGACCCCGACCTGGTCGACCTCGGCCAGCGCCTGCAGGCGCCCGACGCCAGCCACTGGCTGGGCACCGACCACCTCGGGCGCGACCTGCTTTCGCGGCTGATCGTCGGCACGCGCCTGTCCTTGGGCAGCGTGATGCTGACCCTGGCGCTGGTGCTGGCGCTTGGGCTCGCGGTCGGCGGCGTGGCCGGGTTCGTCGGCGGGCGCACCGACCTGTTGCTGATGCGCCTGTGCGACATGTTCATGACCTTCCCCACGCTGGTACTGGCATTCTTCTTCGTCACCTTGCTGGGCACCGGCCTTAGCAACGTGATCATCGCCATCGCCCTGTCCCACTGGGCCTGGTATGCGCGCATGGTGCGCGGCCTGGTGATTGCCCAGCGCGGCCGCGAATACGTGCTGGCTTCACGCCTGGCCGGCGCTTCACGCTGGGCGCGGCTGCGCCAGCATGTGCTGCCCAATATCGCCGGCCCATTGCTGGTGCTGGCGACCATGGACATCGGCCACATGATGCTGCACGTCTCCGGCCTGTCGTTCCTTGGCCTCGGGGTGGCGCCGCCCACCGCCGAATGGGGCGTGATGATCAACGACGCCAAGGAATTCATCTGGACGCACCCGCAACTGCTGCTGTTGCCAGGGCTGATGATCTTCTTCTCGGTGATGGCCTTCAACCTGCTGGGCGATGCGCTGCGCGACCGCCTCGACCCCACACAGGAGCGCCATTGAATGAACCCCTCGGTACTTGAAATCCGCGGCTTGCGCATCGAGGCTCAGGCCGGCGTGCTGGTGCACGGCGTTGACTTGCAACTGCGCCGCGGCGAAGTCTGCACGTTGGTCGGTGCCAGTGGCTCGGGCAAATCCCTCAGTTGCCTGGGTGTGCTCGACCTGCTGCCGCCAGGCCTTAACCGCACCCAGGGGCAGTTGCTGCTCGACGGCCAGCCGCTGGCTACAAGCAGTGTTCGTGGCCGCCTGGCCAGCCTGGTACTGCAAAACCCGCGTAGTGCCTTCAACCCGGTGCGCAACATGGCCAGCCACGGCCTGGAGACGCTCAGGCAGCGCGGCGTTACCGGTGCTGCAGCCCGTGCGCGGATGGCCGACTGCCTGGATGCGGTGGGCCTGGCAGACCGTGAGCGTGTGCTGCAAGCGTTCGCCTTTCAGCTCAGCGGGGGCATGCTGCAACGGATGATGATCGCCCTGGCGCTCATGGCCGAAACCCCGTTCCTCTTGGCTGATGAACCCACAAGTGACCTCGATGCCCTGAGCCAGGCGCGGTTTCTCGACCTGTTGATGGAGTTGGTACAGGTGCATGGGCTTGGGGTATTGCTGGTGACCCACGACATGGGCGTGGTGGCGCGCTGCGCAGACCAGGTCGCGGTGATGGAAGCCGGCCGCATCGTCGAATGCCAGCCGGTCCATGAGCTTTTCCAGAACCCTGCCAGCGCCGCTGCCCGCACCCTCCTCCACGCCCACCAGGTACTTTGCCGGAGCCAACCATGAGCCTGCTGCACGTCCACAACGTTGGCCATCGCTATCGCACCGGGGGGCTGTTGCGCAAACGGGGCTGGCTGCAGGTGCTCGACAGTATCGACCTGCACCTGCACGCAGGTGAGTCCATCGGCCTGCTAGGCAGCAGTGGCAGCGGCAAAAGCACACTGGCGCGGCTGCTGCTCGGGCTGGAAAAACCCACCCAGGGCCAGGTGAGCTTTGCCGGGCAGGATGTCAGCCAGCTAAGAGGTGAACAGGCGCGCGACTTCCAGCGGACCGTGCAACTGGTGTTCCAGGACGCCCCCGGCGCCTTCAACCCCCAGCGCAGCATCGGCTGGAGCATCGCCGAGCCGTTGCGCCACCTCACCGACCTGGATGAAGCCGGCCGACAAGCTCGCACCCTCGAACTGCTGGAGGCAATGGACCTGCGCGCCGAGCATGCCCAGCGCCTGCCGCAGCAGTTGAGTGGCGGCCAGTTGCAGCGTGCCAACATCGCCCGGGCGCTGGCCGTCTCGCCGCAACTGGTGGTGCTCGACGAAGCGTTGTCGAACCTGGATCGGGTATTGCAGTTACAGTTGCTGCAGCAGCTGGAGGCGCTACGCCAGCGCAGCGGCACCGCCTTCGTGCTGATCAGCCATGACCTGAGCCTGGTGCAGTACTTCTGCCAGCGGGTCGTGCTGCTGGACAACGGCTGCGTCGTCGAGGATCGGCCCGTCACGCACTGCACTGGTTTCGAGCATCCAGTGGGAAAGCAGCTACAGTCTGCCATGTTGCCCACGCGCCCCGACAAGAGCCAGGCAAGACAAGCGCTGCCAATGGGTATGCACTGACGCCAACAACAGAGGGCATCCCGCGTGAACGCCAGAACGCTTTTCCAGGGCGCAGGCAAAGTGCCACAATGCGCCACCGATCACGAATTGCGGCGAATGCCATGACAGAGCTCAATCCTGGCGATGAAATAGCGCACTGTGTAAGGACGGACCGCCTGCGCCAGCTGTTCGTCCAGTCGGCGCCCGCTGTGCTCGGCAGCTTCCTGGCTGCCGCAATGCTGTGCTGGTTGGGCTGGGAGCGTTTCGACCAGCAAAAAGTGGCCGCCTGGATGACGGTATTGAGCCTGTCGACGGCCCTGCGCACCGCCATGTTCGTCGCCTATCTGCGGGCACCGGCCAACCAGCGCACGGCCGAACGCTGGGAGTGGCGCTACTGGGCCACACTGGCGCTGTCGGCGGCAGTCTGGGGCTTGGGCGCACTGGCTGTGATGCCTGCCGACGACCTGCTGGGGCAGGCATTGATCATGCTGTTTGCCGTGGGCATGTCTGTCAGCGCAGTCTCGTGTTACTCCTCGTACCGCAACATGACCCTGGTATCGATCGCTTTGGTGCTGCTGCCCAGCACCGGCTGGCTGCTGCTGCAGCCATCCGCGCTGCAGCAGGGCATCGCTCTGGCGGTGCTGGTGTTCGCTTCGTTCGTCGTCAATGCGACGAACAGCCTGTCTTCAGCATTGGTGACCGCCTGGCGCCTGAAGCACGAAATGGAACGCGCACACCGGCTTGCCATCGTGGCCTCGTGCACGGACGAACTGACCGGTCTGAACAATCGCCGTGCCTTTTTTGACTGTGCCTTGGCGCAGCACACCTTGTGCAAGGAGGGGCAGACGTATGTAGCCGTGCTGATGCTGGACGTCGATCATTTCAAACAGATCAACGATACCGCCGGGCATGCGGCGGGCGACCAGGTGCTGCAACGGATCGGTGCAGCCATCAGCGCCAGCCTGCGTGACGACGACATCGCCGGCAGGCTGGGCGGCGAGGAGTTCGCCATCCTGCTGCCCGATACGCCTCTGGTCACTGCCAGCGAGATTGCCGAGCGCCTGCGGGCCCTGATCTCAATGCTGAACGTCGACACGCAATTCGCAGTTACCGCCAGCATAGGCCTGGCCTTCGCCAAAGCACCCGCCAGTGAACTCGATGCGTTGCTCAGCAGCGCCGACAAGGCCATGTACCGTGCCAAGGCATCGGGCCGTAACCGGGTGACGATCGTCGACCATGTGCATGCCGCTGCCTGATGGCACAGCTGGCCAGGGTCCTTACGTACTCATCGCTTGCCCTGATTTGGTTCGACTTTTTCACCAAGCCAAGTCCTGCACCCATTTGATGCAGTGAGCCCCTGCCTTCGCCGCGGCTGATCTACGCAAATCTCCGACAATTCGCCTGATTCCGTCGTTTTATTGATATCAAAAAGCGCTCTCTCGCTGTTTCAGAGCCATTTTTCTTCCTGCCCCTTGCGCCCTGCCCGTTCCGGCATTGTCATTGCAAAGCTCCAGTGGATCGCTTGGCAAGCGAGAAACGAAACTGCCGACGAGTCGTGGCAAGGAGTGGGTATGTCCCGGGCTTTTTTCAACGAAATGTATGAGGCAAACGGAAGTTGCCGCCCGCACTATCAGGAGTTCGCCCGCTGGCTGGCGAACACACCGCTGGAACTGTTGGAACAACGCCGGCACGAAGCCGACCTGCTGTTCCACCGGGCTGGTATCACCTTCACCCTGTACGGTGACCAGCAGGACACCGAGCGGCTGATCCCCTTCGACATCATCCCGCGCAGCATCCGCGCCAGCGAATGGCGCATTGTCGAACGCGGATGTATCCAGCGGGTTCAGGCGCTGAACCTGTTCCTCCAGGACATCTACCACGATCAGCGCATTCTCAAGGCAGGCATCATTCCGCCCGAGCAAGTGCTGGCCAACGAGGGTTACCAGGTCGCCATGCAAGGCCTGAACCTGCACCGGGGGCTGTACGCGCATATCGCCGGTGTCGACCTGGTACGCGACAGTGATGGTACGTATTACGTACTGGAAGACAACCTGCGCACGCCCAGCGGCGTCAGCTATATGCTCGAAGACCGCAAGATGATGATGCGCCTGTTCCCCGAACTGTTCGCCGCCCAGCGCATCGCCCCGATCGACCACTACCCCAACCTGCTGCTCGACACACTCAAGAGTGCCAGCCCGCTGGACAACCCGACCGCCGTGGTGCTTACCCCGGGGCGCTTCAACAGCGCCTACTTCGAGCATGCGTTCCTGGCGCGGGAGATGGGCATCGAGCTGGTCGAAGGCGCCGACCTGTTCGTGCGCAACGACCACCTCTACATGCGCACCACCGCAGGCCCGCAGCAAGTGGACGTGATCTACCGCCGCCTGGACGACGAATACCTCGACCCGCTGTCGTTCAACCCTGATTCGATGCTGGGGGTACCTGGGCTGATCTCGGTGTACCGGGCAGGCAACGTGG
Source organism: Pseudomonas sp. BNK-30 (assembly GCF_047456185.1). Classification (NCBI taxonomy): domain Bacteria; kingdom Pseudomonadati; phylum Pseudomonadota; class Gammaproteobacteria; order Pseudomonadales; family Pseudomonadaceae; genus Pseudomonas; species Pseudomonas sp. BNK-30. The sequence continues at coordinate 1,558,216 of NZ_CP179904.1, read as the reverse complement.
TGCTGGCCAACGCGGTGGGCACCGGCGTTGCCGACGACAAGTCGATCTACCCCTACGTTGACGAGATGATCCGCTTTTACCTGAGCGAGGAGCCGATCCTGAAGAACGTGCCCACCTGGCAATGCCGCAAGCCGCAGGACCTGTCCCACGTCCTGGCGCACCTGCCCGAGCTGGTGGTCAAGGAAACCCAAGGTTCCGGCGGCTACGGCATGCTGGTCGGCCCCGCCGCAACCGCTGCGCAGATCGAGGATTTCCGCGCCCGCATCAAGGCGCGCCCGCACGCCTACATCGCCCAGCCCACGCTATGCCTGTCCACCTGCCCGACCTTCGTTGAAAGCGGCATCGCGCCGCGCCACATCGACCTGCGCCCGTTTGTACTGTCAGGCAGCGAAACGCGCCTGGTGCCCGGCGGCCTGACCCGCGTTGCGCTGCAGGAAGGCTCGCTGGTGGTCAACTCGTCGCAGGGCGGCGGCACCAAGGACACCTGGGTGGTGGAGGACTGAGCCATGCTTTCGAGAACCGCTTCCGACCTGTACTGGATGTCCCGCTACCTGGAGCGCGCCGAAAACCTCGCGCGCATGCTCGAGGTCAGCTACTCGCTGTCGCTGATGCCGCAAGCCGGCCGCTCCGATGGCCACGCGGAGCTTGCCATGTCGCTGCTGGCCTCCGGTACGCTGGACGATTACATCCGCAAGCACTGCGAGCTGGACACCGAGCGCATGCTGCACTTCTTTGCGCTGGACGCGAACAACCCCAGCAGCATCTATTGCTGCCTGCAGGCGGCGCGCACCAACGCGCATGCAGTGCGTGGGCGAATAACCGCCGACATGTGGGAAAACATCAACGCCACCTGGATCGAAATGCGCAACATTGCCAGCAATGGCCTTGGGCGCTATGGCATCAGCCAGTTCTGCGACTGGGTCAAAGAACGATCCCACCTGTTCCGCGGCGCGACCTCCGGCACCATCATGCGCAACGATGCCTACAGCTTCATTCGCCTTGGGACCTTCCTGGAGCGGGCGGACAACACCCTGCGCCTGCTCGATGCCCGCTACGAAATGTTCGGGGAAACCTCCGAGGAAGTCAGCGACGACTCTGCAAGGGGTTACTACCAGTGGAGCGCCTTGTTGCGCGCACTGACCTCCTACGAAGCGTTCAACGAAATCTACCGCAATGCACCCAGCGCACGCCCGGTGTCGGAGCTGTTGCTGCTGCGCGTTGACGTGCCGCGTTCGCTGCATGCGTGCATCGAAGAGCTCGACCAGATCCTCGCCGGCCTGCCTGGCACTACCGGCCGCCCTGCACAACGGATGGCTGCCGAACTCAACGCGCGACTGCGCTACACCGCCATCGACGAGATTCTCGAAGCCGGGCTGCACCTGTGGCTGACCGACTTCATCGGCCGCATCCACCAACTGGGCCAGACCGTCCACAATTCCTATCTGGAGGTCGTATGAAACTGTCCATCCGCCACGACACCACCTACAGCTATGCCAGTGACGTGTGCAACAGCATCCAGTTCCTGCGCCTGACACCGCGCAGCAGCGAGCGTCAGCGCATCCTCGAATGGCAACTGGACCTGCCCTGCAAGGTGAACAGCCAGATCGACCCGTATGGCAATATCCTGCACGTACTGACCCTGGAAAAACCCCATGGCCACCTCGCCCTTACCGCCAGTGGCCAGGTAGAAATCGACCCGGATTGCGAACACGAGGCCGGCGGCCAGTCGCCCCTGCCTTTCCTGCGCAGCAGCCACCTCTCCCAGGCCAGTGACGCACTCAAGGCCTTCGCCGCCCAGCAGTGCGGCGAGCGCCGTGACCGGGGCGCGCTGACCGCACTTATGCAAGGCCTGGCCGACCATATGCCCTACAGCCCGGGTGCTACCTCCGTGGGCACCACCGCGAGTGAGTCATTTGCCGGCGGTGCCGGGGTGTGCCAGGACCATACCCACGCGTTCCTGGCCTGCGCCCGCAGCCTCGGCATCCCGGCACGCTACGTGTCGGGCTACCTGTGTACCGAAGACGAAACCCACCTGGCCAGCCACGCCTGGGCCGAAGCCTGGATCGATGAAGCCTGGTACAGCTTCGACGTCACCAACCGCCTCACCCGGCCCGAACGGCATCTGAAGCTGGCGGTAGGCCTGGATTACCTCGACGCCTGCCCGGTCCGGGGCGTGCGCCGCGGTGGCGGCGTCGAATCCATGCAGGCAAGCGTCCACGTACACCGCCAGTAATCACCTGGCGCAACTCAAGCGGGCCCCGTCGTGCCATGCGCGGCGGGGCCGCTCCATTCCAGGAACAAGGTAGACAGCATGACCTACTGCGTCGCTATGCACTTGGCGGACGGGCTGGTATTCATCTGCGACTCACGCACCAATGCCGGTATCGACCAGATATCCACGTTTCGCAAGCTGTTCGTTTTCAGCGTGCCGGGGGACCGGCTGATCGTCCTGCAGACCGCCGGCAACCTAGCCACCTCGCAATCGGTGGTCAACCTGCTTGAACAACGCAGCCGAGGCACCGGCACCCACCTGCTGAACGTCGGCACGCTCTACGATGCAACGGTGCTGGTGGCCGAAACCCTTCGCGAAGTCATTACCCGTGACCGCAGCAAGCTGACGGCCCAGATCGACCTGAGCGCCTCGTTCACGGTGGGCGGCCAGATCGCGGGCAGCGCCATGGGCATCTACAACGTCTACGCCCAAGGCAACTTCTTCCAGGCAACGCCAGACACACCCTTCCTGCAGCTGGGCGAGAGCAAGTACGGCAGGCCGATTCTCGACCGCAACCTCACCTACGACACCCCCTTGGACGAAGCACTGCGCTGCGGTTTGATCTCATTCGACTCCACCATCCGCAGCAACCTGTCGGTCGGGATGCCACTGGACCTGTTGGTGTATGGCAAGGACAGCCTACAGGCCAGAGAGCCGGTGCGCATCCATCAAGACGACCCCTACTACAGCCACATCCGCAAACAATGGAGCGACGGTTTGAAAAGCCTGCTGGGCGAGCTGACGCCGCCACCGCCGGGGTTCATGGCCGAATGAGCCGGGGCCTTCCCTCGGTCACGCCAGTAGCGATATCACCAGGTCCGCAATATTGATAGGCACGAATGCCACGGTCAGCAGGGCATAGGCCTTGCGCGAGCGGGCTGCAAACACACACAGCGGGATCACGATCATGATCACGTCAAAGGCACCCCAAAGCGCCATGGGCGAAACGCCGAACAACAGAACGTTGACGATGAAGCCAAGCAGGTAATAGCCCGACAGAAACAGCAGCGCGTATCGGCCATCCTGCTCAAAATACACGCGAAGCCCTTCGAGCTCGTCCTCGCTCCGGCTGGGCAACATCAGCGCCGAGGAAACGAACAGCGAAAGCGCCAGCAGCACCAGCAGCAAAAATTCCTGGAACGAGAAGGTCGCCCTTATTTGCGGCAGCGTATTGACCGCCCACCAGAAATCCATCTGTGTGGTGAAGAGCATGACCGCCCAGACCAGGGCAACCCAATCGGGGGCAGCGCTGCGGCGAATGCGGAAGACGGTCAGCGCGCCCAGAAGCAGGCGGGTGACGGATAAACCCAATATCATCGATAAGACAGTGGCGACGATTGGGAAATTGCTCATGCTACCTCCTGTAAGCCATTGCTCTGGCAAGCGTAGCCGGGCAGCAGCGATTCTCGAAAAATACCTGCCTGACCGGCTATTCTCTTCTCTGCCCTATCGACCGAGGTCACCGTCATGAAGCGCAACTACCTGGCTGGTGCTGTGCTGTTGTTGTTCGCCACAGCGGCCAGCTCAGCAGATCAGGGTGCCAACGCCGCGGCGGTGCCCGGCACTGCCAAGGCCCGCAATGCCTGCCTGGACGAGGTCGCGAAAATAACCGGCATGGCACGCAACACGCTATCGGTGATCGAAGTGCTGCCCAGCGAAGCGGGCATCGGCGTGAATATCCAGGTACCCGGCGCGCAAGCGCCATGGTCATGCCTGGCCGATGCCAATGGCAAGGTGCAAGGCGCCAGTTACACCGGGTCGGAAGGCAAGCTCTGATCTGCGCAGCCTCTTGCACCTCAGCGGCAATACTTCAAGGAGCCTGCATTGTCAGAACGCAGTAACAGCGCCGTGACCTCTCGCGACTCTGCCTGGTCGGTATTTCTGGTGTTCTTGCGCCTGGGGCTGACCTCTTTCGGTGGCCCTATTGCGCACCTGGGTTACTTTCGCGAAGCGTTGGTAAACCGCCGCCAATGGCTCAGTGAACGCAGTTATGCCGAGCTGGTCGCCCTGTGCCAGCTGCTTCCCGGGCCGGCGAGCAGCCAGGTCGGCATAGGCCTGGGCCTCTCACGCGCTGGTTTCGCGGGCGCTGTGGCCGCGTGGGCAGGTTTCACATTGCCATCGGCCATCATCCTGGTTCTGTTTGCTCAGGGCATCTGGGCATGGGGAGGTGCCGTCCCTGGTGGTTTGCTGCACGGCCTGAAGATCGTCGCGGTCGCTGTTGTCGCGCAGGCAGTGTGGGGCATGGCACGCAGCCTTTGCACCGATGTTCCGCGCGTGACCATCGCCCTGTTCGCCGCCTGCGCTGCGCTTGTGTGGCCCACTGCAATGGGACAGATAGGCGTGATTGTGTGTTCTGCCGTCGCAGGCTTGCTGCTGTTCAAGTCCACCCCGCCTCCAGCAGGGGAGAAACTGCCGTTTTCAGTCAGCCGCAAAACCGGCCTGATCGCGCTGACAGTGTTCTTGGGTCTGTTGCTCGGCCTGCCGCTGATGACCCACTTCTGGCCGTCGCAGGCCATGGCGATGGTGAACGCCTTCTACAGTGCAGGCTCACTGGTCTTCGGGGGCGGGCATGTGGTTCTGCCGCTGCTGCAGTCGGCGACAGTACCCAATGGCTGGGTCGCCAATGACACCTTCCTGGCGGGTTATGGTTTGGCGCAGGCCGTACCCGGCCCCCTCTTCACGTTTGCAGCATTTTTGGGGGCGTCCATGAGCGTGCAGCCATCCGGCTGGGTGGGCGCGACTGTCTGCATTCTCGCCATTTTCACCCCCTCCTTCCTGCTGGTGATCGGCGTATTGCCCTTTTGGCAAAAACTGCGGCACAGCGCTCGTAGCCAGGCCGCGCTGGGTGGTGTAAACGCAGGCGTAGTGGGGCTGCTGTTAGCCGCCTTGTACCACCCGGTCTGGACGAGCGCCATTGCCAAGCCATCGGACTTCGCTTTTGCGCTGACCGCCCTCGTGGCCCTGATGTTCTGGAAGATGCCCCCCTGGCTGGTTGTGCTGGGTTGCGGCCTCTTCGGCTGGCTGCTTACTGCAACGCAAACGTCAGGGTAGCTGCCAGCCCGCCACTGGCCCTGTTTTCAAGGCGTACCTGCCCGCCCATCCGCTCGACGATGGTAGCCACGATCGAGAGGCCAAGCCCTGCTCCATTGGGGCTGTTGCGGCTATAGAAGCGCTCGAACACCCGCCCAAGATTCGCCTCGTCGATACCCGGCCCTTCATCTTCGACAACCAGTTCGAAGCGATTGGCCAGGCGCCTGAGTGATACGGTGATGCGCCCGCCCGGCGGTGAATGCTCCACTGCATTGGAAACCAGGTTCTGCAAGGCGATGCCCAGCGCACCGGCATCGATCATCAGGCCATGGTCACCCTCACTGATATCCAGCGAAGGCTCCAGGCCGCGATCCAGTATCCAGGGCGTGAGATCCGCCAGCACATCGGTGACCACTTCACCCAGGTCGACAAGGGTGGTGGGACGCTGACCGAGGCGCGGCTCGACGCGGGCGAGGGTCAGCAACTGGTTGACCACCCGGGTCAGCCGGTCCACGCCGCCAATCAGAAAGCCCAGAGCTTTCTGGCGCTCGGCATCGGTACTGGCGGCCTGGGCGTTTTGCGCATGCAGGCGCAGGATCGCCAGCGGGGTGCGCATCTCATGGGCGGCGTCGGCAATGAAGCGATGCTCGCGCCGCAGCAGGTCCTCGATCTGCGCCAGCAGGCGGTTGATGGCCGCCTGCATGGGCTCGAGCTCGGTCGGCAACGGCACCAGCTGCAGCGGTTCGAGGGAGTCGGCATGGCGCGCGCGAATCACATCGGCCATGTTCTGCAACGGGCGCAATCCCCAGCCGATAGCTGCCCAGACCAGCAGCGCCAGGCCCAGGCTGCCAAGCAGAAACGGGAACAGGGTATGGCGTACGATGCGGTCGATCAGGTCGTAGCGCACATCGTCGCGCTCACCCACCCAGATCACCCACTGCTTTTCGGGCACCGGTAGAACGAAGCCGCGCCATTGTTCGCCGCCGCTGGCGAAATCATAAAAGCCCGGGGCCGTGGGCGGTGGGTCGAGCGTCGGCGCACTAGGCGTGTGCACCAGCAGCCGTGCTCCATCACCCCATACCTGGAACGCCAGCTTGCTTTCATAGGGGTGGCCCACGCGATGGCGTCCGGCCTTGCCCAGCGCCTCGTTGAACGCCCGATAAAGCTTCTCGCGGTTGCCATCCTGCACCGGCAGGTTCATCACCCCCTGCAACAGCCGGGCATTCTGAGCCATGTGGGCATCGTAGACTTCGTTGATCTCGCGCCGGCTGTCGTGATAGTTGTACAGCGCCAACAAGCCGGTGCCGAGCAGCATCAGCGCCATCACCCGCCACAGCGTACGCTGGCGCAGTGAGCTCATAGCTTGCCCTCGACCAGATAACCGATACCGCGCACCGTGCGGATCAGGCCGTTGAACAGCTTCTTGCGCAGGTGATAGATGTTCACCTCCAGCGTGTTGCTCTCAGGCTCCTCGTCCCAGCCATACAGCAGCTGGGTCAGCCGCTCACGGGTGAACACCTTGCCCGGTTGCGCCAGCAACTCGTGCAGCAGCCGATACTCCTTGGGCGTCAGTACTACAGGCACACCGTTGTAGTGCACCTGCTGAGTGGCGGGGTCCAGGCTTACGCCCGCGTGCTCGATGAGCACCTTGGCCCGCCCGGCACTGCGCCTGAGCAAGGCGCGCAGGCGGGCCTTGAGCTCGTTGAGGTCGAAAGGCTTGACCAGGTAATCGTCGGCGCCGGCATCCAGGCCAGTGATGCGGTCTTCGGTTGCATCGCGCGCGGTAAGGATCAGAACCGGCAGGCTGTCGCCCCCCGCCCTCACCCGGCGCAGCAACTCGATGCCACCCAACCGCGGCAGCCCGAGGTCGAGGATCACCAGGTCGAATGCTTCGTGTTGCAGGGCATGCAGCCCGCTCAGGCCATCGCGCAACCAGTCGAGGGTATAGCCCTCCTGGCGCAACCCGTCGCAGATCCCCTCACCCAGAGCGGTATCATCCTCAACCAGCAGCAGCCGCATGTTCAGTCCTGTTTGGCCTTGATGGCCTTGAGTAAAGCATCGATATCGCCACGCCGGCCCTGGTCGGCCAGCTCGCGCCCCGGCCGTGGCGGCGCCTGCCGGGCTTTCTCCAGCGCTGCAGTGGCCTGCGCGTAGCGTTTTTGGCGGAACAGATGATCGGCCCAGAAGTAATTGCTGTCGATACCATTGGGGTTGATTTGCAGCGCCTTGCGCAACAAGGTGTCGGCCTTTTCGCTGTCACCAAAACCGATAGGCCAGCCAGGCACCTGGTCATACAAGGTACCCAGGCTGGTATACGCCGAGCCCTGCAGGGCACTGGGGTCGAGTTTGATCGCCTCTTCCAGGCTGGCCTTGGCCGACTTGACCTTGCCCAGCGCCCCCAGCCCGCCAGTGGCACCCGCCCAACTGCTGTTGATGATGCCCTCCCAGATCAAAGGTTCGGCCGAGCCCGGGTGCTGATGAACGAGTATGGAGGCGTCGGCTGCCAGTTTCTCGAACGCATCGGCGCGCTTGCCTGCAGGCGTCTGGTACTGAATCTGCGCCCAGCGCTGCTGCAGGTTGGCCAATTGTTGGCTACCCGCCTGGTCCAGCGCCCAGGTGAGCGGTGCGAACGCCAGCAGGCCTGCGATGAACAGACGTTTCATTTGATCGACTCCTTGGAATGGCTCGCGATATAACGATGGATCACCGGTAGTTGCTTGCGCAGCGCACGGTCGACCACGCCGGGCAACATGCCGTTGATGCGCACGAAGAGCTTTTCCGGCCAACCCAGATAAAGCTCGTTGCGCTCTGACTGCACGGCCTTGAGCACGGCGCGGGCCACATCTGCCGGGTCGTCCATGCCGACCTTCAGCGCCTGGTTAAGCGCCGTGGCGGCGGTGCTGTTCATAGCGGTGCGGGTTGCCCGGGGTGCCGCGTACATGACATTCACCGAGGTATCGGCCAGCTCGCGGCGCAACGCCTCAGAAAAACCGCGCAGGGCAAACTTGCTGGCGCAGTAGGTGGCATAACCGGGGTAACCGATCGAGCCGTAGGTGGAGCCGACGTTGACCACCATCGCCCGGGGTTGTGCGCGCAGCAGCGGCAGGCACACACGCGTCAGTTGCACAGCGGCTTTGAGGTTGATGTCCAGCAGTTCGTCCAGCGCGTGCTCATCGATCTGCTCGAGCAGGGCAAAGCGGTTCACGCCCGCAGCATTGATCAAGACGTTGACCCCACCCATCTCCCTGGCACGGACAAGCACCTGCTCACGCCCCTCATGGCTGCGCAGGTCGGCCGACTGCCAAAGCAGCCTGCCCTGGTAACGGTTCATCAGACCGGCGAGTTTGCCCATCTGCCGGCTCACCGCCAGTACCCGAGCACCGGCTGCGCACAACTGCTCGGCCAGTTCCAGGCCGATGCCGCCGCTGGCGCCGGTGAGTATCACCACACACTCAGGCAAGCGCATGACGCACCTCTTGCAGGCCCGCACGCGGCAGCCCCTGGAACATGTCGGTATACAGGCGGTAAACCACTTTGGCCGCATGAATCACAGCCCGCTGGTCATCAGCATCATCAAGGCGGTCCATCAGCCGCTTGTAGGTGACCATGTGGTCCTGGTCCAGCGCGCCATGCGAGCTGAGGTAGCTGAAGGCCCGGTCCGGCAGCGCCAAAGTGCTCTGGATCGTGCCGGCGGCCTGGGTGGCCAGGGCAATGCTGGTGCCTTCGAGCACGTTGACCATACCAAACAGCCCGACCGGGTTGCCCCGGGCGATCACGTCATAAAGGTAGGCGACCATCAGCTCGATCGGCAGTGCCGGCCGACCGTCACGCACCGCTTGCCAGTCGCCACCGCAGGCTTTGATGTCATCGAGGATCCACTGCTCGTGGCCGTACTCCTCCTCGATGTATTCGCACACGGCGCCGCGCAGCCATTCCAGGCGCGAAGGCAGGCGCGCGCCGCACGCCATCATCAGCGGCACGGTATGGCGCACATGGTGGTAGGCCTGGGTCAGGAAGGCCACATAGCTGTCGAGGCTGACATGCCCCGCCAACGCATCGCGTATGACCGGCACGGCGAACAGGGCCTGACGCTCCTGGGTGGTTTGCAGTTGCAGCGTGTCAAAAAAGGACATGGCAGACCTCACAACGGGATATCGGATAACTGGGAGTGGTAACGCCGCAGGATGGCCTCGCGTCGCGGGCGGCCATTGGCGGTCAGTGTGTCGTCGGTACTGGACAGTGGGCACGGCAGGCGACGCCAGGCATGTACCCGGGCGTAGTCCGGCAGCAAGGCATTGCACTGCTGCACGGCCTGGTCGATGAGTGTGTCGGGGGCAGCAGGGTCCAGCGGCCAGAGCAATGCCAGGTTCTTTGGCAGGGCCTCGCCATGCACGAACGCCTGGGCGATCACACCGCTCTGGGTCAGTTCGGCCTCCACCCATTCCGGGTTGACGTTGCGCCCGAAGCTGGTGATGAACTGGTGTTTCTTGCGGCCATCGAGGTACAGGTAGCCCTGCTCGTCGAAATGGCCAAGGTCGCCTGTAGCCCACCAGCCATCGCAGACGGGTGGTTCCTCCAGATAGCCGAGCAACACCGAGCCAGCCACCAGCACCTCCCCGTCTTCGGCGATACGCACCTGCACATGGGGCAGCGGTTTGCCGACACTGCCCCGGCGGGTTGCGCCAGGCCGGTTCAAGGCCACCACCGATGCGCACTCAGACAAGCCATAGCCTTCGAACACCGGCAGGCCGATCGCCTCGGCGCGGGCCAACAGGCTGGGCGCCACCCGGGCACCGCCGACGGCAACGAACCGCAGCGCCCCCACCCGCATCAGCCCGCGCTCGATGGCAGTGATCAGCCCCATCAACAACTGCGGCACCAGAATCAGGCTCTGCGCGCCGCTCAGGGCGATTACCCCCAGCAAGCGCTTGAAATCGACCTGGCTCGCACCGCCCATGCCCAGAAGCGCCTGGGGGTACAGCAGCACACTCGCCCCGGCCATCAAGGCGGCGTAGACACCGAGGTTTTCCAGCAGCACACCAAGCGGCAGCACCGCCAGGTAACGCTGAGGTTCACTGGGCCGGCTGGCCACCTCCAGTTCCCGGGCTACACGCAGCAGGGCTTCGGACGACAGGCACACGCCCTTGGGCTTGCCCGTGCTGCCGGAGGTGTAGGTGATCTTGGCGGTACCGGCAGGCAGCGCCGCAGCGGGTTGTGCCTGGCGAACCCAGAACCCGTCCTGCTGGGCGAACCCCAGCTCGGCGAGCGTACCGCGCCATTGCGGGTCGCACAGCACATGGCTGGCACCGCTCTGCTCGATGCAATGGCTGAATTGAGCGGCACTGAAGAACGAGGGCACGATCACGCAGGGACGCTGGGAAAAAAGCGCCGCCAGATCCCAGAACAGCAACTGCGGGCCATTATCCAGGGCCAGTACCAGCGTGCCTGGCGAGCGGGCATCCAAGTTGTGGGTGCGCAACCCCACTTCTGCCAGTAACTGCCGGAAAGTGAAGCGCTGGGTCTCATCTTGTACGGCGATTGCGTCAGCGTGATCGCTGGCAAGCCTGACCAGCAGCTGATGAAAGCGCTCCCGCTCATGCGGCATGGCCAGTCTCCTCAAAGCCCGTTGGCAACCCCAGGCGCTGGAACACCCCGGCCTTGCTCAAGGCATCGAAGCCATGACCGATATTGCCGGCAAAGACTTGCGGGTGCTGAGCGTAGTAGGTCCCCCATTGGTCCACCTGCCCATTCAGCCGGGCCGGGTCGGCCGACGCCAGCACCGATGGCACCAACCCCAGGCGCTGAAAGCTGTTGATCAATGTCGTCGCGCCAGTGAACGCCACCCACCGCAAGCCGCGCATGGCCAGCAACCAGGTCACCGCTATGATCATGATTCGCGCGCTACCGGCACTGAGCGAAGCCAGGTTGCCGACTTCGACCATGCACGCGCGCTCAAGGGTGCAGCCCGCCACGCGTGAAACTGCAGCTTCCAGCGGCTCGTCCAGATAGTGCTCCAGAAACAGCGGCCCGCTGCTGGCCGGGCGCATGCCTGCGGCAGCAACCAGCCGACCCTGGCTGTCATGCAGTGCCAGCAGTTCTGGCAGGTAATGGTGCACATCAGCGTGGTGCACGCTGGCAAAACACTGATGGATGAAGTGCTCAAGCTCATCGCGCCCTGGGTCCTTGTGCAAATGAAGCGACAAGTGGGCGTGATGGTCGACGTGGCTGCCGATAGGCAATGGGAGCAGGCTGCTCCACTGAGACTGGGTCATGAAACTCCCCCCGTTTGGGCTTGATGGGGTGAGTATCAGTGGTCAATCTGAAGGTAATCTGAAGTGACGGATTCGACCTGCGTTGTTGGGCTGCTACGCAGCCATCGCCGGCAAGCCGGCTCCTACAGGGCCCGCGCAGTGATCTTTATCAATCATCCACTGATGTTCAGGTGTAAAACCGACACGATGGCCATTACCGGCCAAACTTCTGTCAGGGCCACAAGGGAGCCGTCGATGCTTACCGTCACGCTGATCAACGCGCTGGTCGTGGTGCTGGTGGTGGTGATTCATTACGAATGCCTGCTGCGCCTGAACGACTGGCTGCCGCGGCTCAAGCTCTGGAGCCGGTTTCGCATCGTCATCGGTGTGTTCGGCGCATTGGCGGCCCACGCGCTGGAAGTCTGGTGCTTTGCCCTTGTCTATTACCTGATGGCCAGTACCGAAGGCTGGGGCACGCTGAGCGGCAACTTCGACGGCACGTTCATGGACTGCGTGTACTTCTCATTCACTACCTATACCACCATCGGTTTCGGCGATATTTCGCCCAGCGGCGACCTCAAATACCTCACAGGCCTGCAGGCACTCACGGGCCTGGTGATGATCACCTGGACGGCCTCCTTTCTGTTTCTGGAAATGCAGAAGTACTGGAAGGCCAAGTAGCGAGGCGTGGGCCTGAAGGCGCGGCAATTGACAACTATCAAGCGCGCAGAAGGCGAGGCGCTGAAACTGAACCTCCTTTGTACACCCCTGAATGTAAGGAGGCTTGCCATGGCACCCGCCGAAACACCCCGCCCACAAGCAGCACCGGCATTTCCTGCCACGACCGGCGAACACTGGATCGAAGCGCTCGACAATGGCACCCATGTGCTGATCAGGCCCTTGCAGCCCAAGGACCGTCAGCGCGAGAAGAACTTCATCGAACGCCTGTCCCCTCAATCGCGCCACTTCCGTTTTCTGTCCCAGCTCAAGGAGCCTGGCGAAGCCATGCTGGATCAACTGAGGGTGGTTGATCAGGACCAGCACATGGCCTACGTGGCCCTCGCGCATGTCGACGGTGAACTGCAGGAAGTCGGTATCTCCCGCTACGCCACCGGTGCGGACAACCAAGAATGCGAATGCGCCGTCACCGTGCTCGATAGCTGGCAGCGCCACGGTCTGGGCACATTGCTGCTCCGGCACCTGATCGACCACGCACGCGCCAAGGGCCTGCGGCAGATGTATTCCATCGACGCTGCGGCCAATGTGGCGATGCGCGATCTGGCGCAGGCGGCAGGGTTCACCACTGCCAGAGACCCGGATGACCCAAGCCAGCTGATTCACCGGCTTTCGCTGGCCTAAGGCGGTGCCACGGCGGTAGCCTCCGGCAGCAGGTCCAGTTGCTCCAGGCACCGCCGCTCATCGGCCTCGGTCACACCCTTGAAGGCACTGACTTCAAGCAACGGCGTATTGAACAGCGCCAGGCGGATGACGCCATTGCGTTCCAGAAACGTTTGCGCCAGGCACTGGCAGACCGGTTGGGCGACCAACGCGGCGAGCGCCTGGTCCTCTGGCAGATCAACCTGGGCCTGCAGGTTGGTCTCGCATCCGCTGACGATGCCTTGCACAGAGCGGCTGGCGAGTATCAGTGAGCCTAAGCCCAACACTGCCAGCAGTAGCAGCATGCCCAGCAAAATGTTCGACTCTCTGGCTACGTCCCGGACAATGGCGAGCCTCGCCTGCCAACCTCTCCCCTGCCCGGAAAAAATGGTCTTGCCCACCGTACTCTTGAAACTGCGGTGCACGGCCAACCCGACCGCCGCACTGAGCGCCAGCAGCGCCAGCACAATGGCCGGGGCGCGCATGGGCAGTTGCCAGGCCGGGCCCAACACCTGATAGATCGAGGCGGCAACCACCAGTGTGGCGATGGCTGCGATCCATCCAAGGCTGCCCCTGGGTCGTTTTGCCCAGGCGCTGAGCTTTGCCCTTGTTTGCATGTTCATGCAAGCCTCCAGCGCCGTGTCAGCGCACAGGGTCTATGGCAACCGTTTCCAGGTGCTCGGGCACGCACACCTGCCAGCCGAGCTCAAGGCTTATCCGTCGACGCAAGGTGTCCGCAGCATGCGGTTCGCCATGAATGACGTAGGTTTGCCGCGGTGGCCGGGTAAAACCGCGCAACCACTCCATGATTTCGTCCGCATCGGCATGCGCCGACAGGTTGTCCATGGCAAAGACTTGCGCCCGAATCGGCACGTCTTCGCCATGCAGGCGCACGCTGCGCGCCCCGGCAACGATATCGGCGCCCCGGGTACCGCCTGCCTGAAAGCCAGAGAACAGAATGCTGTTGTGCGGATTGGGCGCCAGCGCCTTGAGGTGGTGCAACACCCGCCCTCCCGTGGCCATGCCGCTGGCGGCAATGATCACCGCAGGTTCGCGCAACTGATCCAGGTGCCTGGATTCGTCGACCGTGCGGATGATTTGCGTGCCTTTGCACATCTGGGCACACTCCAGCGCCGTGAGGCGATGCTCGCTTCTGAACTGCTGGTACAGGGTGGTGGCATCGGTTGCCATGGGGCTGTTGAGATACACCGGAATGTCCGGTATCAGCCCGTCGCGTTTGAGCATGTACAGGTAATACATCAGCAATTGCGCTCGGCCAACCGCGAACGACGGCACCAGGGTGATGCCATGGCGCAGCAGGGTCTGGTTGATCACATCGGCCAGGTAACGCTCCGGGGGCTGTGCAGGGTGCAACCGGTCACCATAGGTCGACTCCACCAACAGCACATCGGCTGCACCGATCAGTTCGGGCGCACGCATCACGGGATCGTTGGGCCGGCCCAGGTCGCCTGAGAAAACCACTGTCTGGCCGTCCAACGTCAGTTGCACGGTCGCCGCGCCCAGAATGTGCCCGGCCGTGCGCAGCAACAGTTCGACACCGGGCGCGATCTGGGTGCGATGGTGCAACGCGACGGGCCTGAACAGCTGCAGTGCGCGTTTGGCATCCTGCTCGGTGTACAAGGGACGGGCCGGCGAATGTTTGGAATAGCCATGCCGATTGGCATGTTCGGCCTGCTCTTCCTGCAATCGGGCGCTGTCGAGCAACAGGATTTCAGCCAGGGCACAGGTTGCCGGGGTGGCATACACAGGCCCGCTGAAGCCCTCGCGCACCAACACCGGCAGGTAGCCGCTGTGGTCCAGGTGGGCATGCGTGAGCACTACCGCATCGACCGTACGCAGTGCCGCCGGCAGTGGCTCCCAGTTGCGCAAGCGCAGTTGCTTGTAACCCTGGAAAAGCCCGCAGTCGATCAGCACCCGTGTCGAGTCATGCGTCAGCAAGAACTTGCTGCCCGTCACCGTGCCCGTCCCGCCGAAAAAGGTCAGTTGCATGGCATCGGCTCCCAGGTATCGATCACACAGGGGTGAACGGCCAGCACGCTACACGGTGGATCGCTGACAATACGTTCGGTGGTATCACCCAGCAGCTTGCTCAACCCCCTTGGCTGCGCCACCCCCATGACCACCACGTCGATATCCAGGGCCGCCACCTGGTCCCGAATCACCTGCACTGCCCCGCCTTCCATGAAATGCCGGCAATCGGGGGGCACACCTTCGGCATCGGCCAATGCATCGAAGGGCACCTGCAAGGCATCACGCATCTCCTCGACCCAGGTCTGCGCAACCACCATGTCAGGGGCAAACACACCCACCAGGTCATAGGCCGAGAGCAGGTGCAGCTGCGCATCGCATTGCAGCGCCAGGGCATCGGCTGCGCGGATGAGGGCGCGGTTGAATAGCATCTGGGCATCGGGGTCATCGCGCAGGGCGGTGTCCACGGCTACCAGAATGCGTTTTGGCAAAGACGCGGCTGCCCGGGGCACGAAATGCATCGAGCCTTGGTACGCGCGCATCAGCGCACAGTCCAGCGGCGTGCCGAAAAACCGGGCCAGTGCCGGTGTCGTTTCGGTGTCCTTGATGACCATATCGGGCTTGAGCTCGCGGATGTAATCGGCGGCCTGGTCCCGCAGGTCTTCTGCCTTGACGGTATCGAGCGTCAGACAGGTATTACTCGACCGGTGACGTTCGACCAGTTCCTCAAGCTGCTTGCGATAAAGACCGTATTGGCGCTGCATCTCGGCTTCGTTCAGCCGTTCCTGGCGTAACGAATGCGCCTCGTATGGCTCGAACAGCCCAACGATATGCACCGCTGCGCCACTGACATGCGCCAGGGCAAGCGCCCGGCGCAAAGCCGCCGAGTGCGGGTCGATGTCGGTAAGCAGCACCAGCAGTTGTCGATACTGACCCATGGGAAACCTCCGGCCGCACGCGGCGATGGCAAGTAGCATCGATCTTCGAACCCCCTTCCCTTGCGCGTTTGATGCAGATCAGAAAGTCACCACTGGCGCACCGACTTGATCATTGTCAGAACCAGAACGCCGTCTCACGGTACAACCGGTAAAGCCCACGTTGATCAAGCCCTCTGGAGGCCCTATGAACAAGCAGTTGCTGGAACCCGAAGACACCAGCGAGCACTGGGTAGACACCCTTGCTGACGGCACAGCCGTGCTGATTCGCCCGCTGCGCGATGATGATCACGAACGCGACAGTCGCTTTGTGAGCACGATCAGCCATGAGGCCAGGCGCTTTCGTTTTCTCGCCGGACTCAGCGGTGGCTTGCCCGCCCTGGACGCGCAGTTGATGCCGGTCGACGGTCACCAGCGCATGGCCTACGTCGCGCTGGCCCATGACAATGGCCAGCTGCATCAGCTTGGCGTAAGCCGCTATGCCGCGATCCCGGGTAGCCACAATTGCGAATGTGCCGTTGCTGTCGGCGAGCAATGGCAGCGCAAGGGGCTGGGCAAGCTGTTGCTGCAGCACCTGATCGAAGCGGCACGGCGCAATGGTTACCAGCGCATGGTGTCCAGGGACCTCTCGAACAACTACGCCATGCACCGGCTGACCAAGGCGCTAGGCTTCACCTCGCGCTACCTGGGCGGCGATGTCAGCGAAATCCTCCACGAGCTTGATCTGTGCGCCTGAAACAAGGCCCTTGCGGGCCTTGCACGTCTAACCTTGCGAATGCTCGGGTGATAACACCAGCACACTGGTGCTGAGCCGATGCAGGATCCGCTCGGCCGTACTGCCGATGAACCAGCCGATGCCGTGATGGTGGTAGCTCCCCATCACCAGCACGTCGATGTCGTTGTTGTCCATGAAAAGCGCCAGCACCTTGGTCGGGTCCCCCACCCGCATGTGGCGGTGCTCGAAGGGAATGCCGTTGCGTTCGGCCAGTTCCTGGAAGGCATCGGCCTGAGCCTCATGAAGTGTCCGTGACAGGTTCGAATCGAACAGGAACGAATGTTCCCGGCTACCTTCGGCGTCCAGGTACATCGAGCCCATATCGTAGGCATACAGCAGTTCGATCTGGGCATTGCATTGCAACGCCAGCTTGAGCGCTTCGCTGATGATATGGTCGTTGAAGCCTTCGAACTGGTCCTCCGGGCGCGACAGGTCAACTGCTGCAAGTATCCGGCGCGGCAGGGCATTGCTGGCGTTGTGTACCAGGTGCAGCGGAATTCGGGTGTCACGCAGCAACTGCACGTCGAGCGAGGTGAACATGGCTCGCATCCACCACGGTTCATGCTCGAGCCCCTTGATCAGCATGGCGAACGGCTGCTCACGCAGATGCACCTCAATCTCGTCCAGCGGGTGCTGAACCCACAACACCTCGGTGGTCACCGTCACGCCATTGCGGCGCATCGACAATGCCTGGGTTTCCAGCCATTCACGGTGTTGCTGCACATAGCCCTCGCGCATGACCGCCAAGGCCTGCTCGTTGACCAGGCCGGCGGTGGCCAGGCCCTCAAGGTAGTCAAAGGCGACGATGTGCAGTGGCATGCCCTTGGCTTTGGCCAGCGCCGCTGCACGGTCATAGACCGGTGTGCGGCGCATCAGGGGCGATGCGATGAGAAGAAGTCTTTGCGGGTTGGTCATGGCACACCTCTGCGGGGTCGATGAGTACCTCGATGATTTGCCGCCGGGGGCTGCCCGGTTTGATGTTTGTCAACAGTGCAAGCGAGCCGACCAGCGGCTGTTAGCGCTTACCGGGTAATTGACACGGATCAAGACTTATCGGTTTTTTGGGCGCACGCTGTACCTAGCCTCGCTGCCGACATGGACGCCATTGCACCTCGAATCAATAGCTATTGCTTGCGCATGCAGGCACTGGAGGTTCCGATGAACGTTTACGTCGAGAAAAGCGCGAATGACAGCCGCTGGTGGGTCCACATGGACGAGTGGCGGGTGAGTTTCAAAACACCCAAAGAAGCCGAACAGTTTTTGGGCGTGCTGACTGCCCGCCTCAATGCGCCTCATTCACTGAACAAGATCGCCACCGTCGCTCTCAGACCTGCGAAGGAAGCCTGAAATGTCGGGCCTGATCGACGCTCAGCTGCTCAGCCAGCCTGTGCAGGTGCGCACGCCCCCGCCCATTCATTTGAAACCACTGGCATCGCGCTGCAATGAGTGCAGGGTCAACGGCTTGTGCTTGCCCACGGGTTTGCCGCTACGCGACAACGCTAGCTTGGATACATTGATAGGCCCGCGCATCCGCATCAGGAAGGGTGCTGCGCTGTTCAATGCCAATGTACCCTTGAGTGCCTTGTATGCGGTGCATTCAGGCAGTTTCAAGACCAACCTGAACAATGCCGAAGGCCAGGGTGTGATCATCAACTTCTGGATGCCGGGCGACGTACTGGGGCTCGATGCCATCGCCACCGAGCACCATGTCTGTGATGCCATTGCCCTGGAAGACAGCGAAGTCTGCCCCGTCCCTTACCATCGGCTGCAGGCCCTGGCTCGTGAATTTCCAACGCTGCAGCAGAGCCTGAACCGCCTGATGAGCAGGGAAATCATCCGCGAGCATGAGCGCGTGCTGATGCTGTGCAACCTCTCTGCCGAGCAGCGGCTGGCCAGTTTTCTGCTGAGTTTGTCCCGACGGTTTGTCAGCCGTGGCTATTCCTCCCATGGCTTCATGCTGCGCATGTCGCGCGAGGACATGGCGTCCTACCTGGGGCTGCGCCTGGAAACCATCTGCCGCTCGGTCGCCCACTTGCGCGCCCTGGGTATCGTCAACCTGCATGGCCGGCTGGTGGAGATTCTGGACATGCCTGCGCTGATGGCCCTGGAACTGGGTTACCCGGGCAGCCCTCGCCTCACTGAACTGCCAGTCGCCAGCGTGCCATAAACGCCTGGCTTACCGCGCATCGCCTCGCAACAGCTGAAGGTGTCGGACATGTCGAATTTTCATCTGGCTTACATGCCATTGATCACCTATCCGGACGTGCTCCCCGAGGACGCTGTGGCAGCCGGTGTACAGCTGGCCATCGCGCTGGGGTACGACCTGCATGTCATGACCTTTTCGGTAAGGATCCCCTACCTTTCGCCATCAGTTGGCAGCACACTCCTGAATATCCCCGAGATGATTCGAACAACCGAAAGCAACAGCCGAACCCAGTGCAAAGCGCTGCAGGCCATGGTGAGCGGCCTCGAACACGGCCAGAGCAGTGTGGAATTCTCCACCAGAGAAGTGGTGCCCGGCCTGACGGGTACCGCGGCTGCAGAAGCGTCAAGGTATTTCGACCTGGCCATCCTGCCATGGGCAGTCGACAAGCCAGTCATCCAGGAGCTGGCAGAGTCGGTGATTTTCGGCGCTGGCAGACCATGCGTACTCGTTCCCTCTTTGCCCATCCAGCCTGTCAGGCACATGGCGTTGGCCTGGGACGGCAGCCGCGTCGCGGCGCGAGCGCTGGCTGACGCGTCACACCTGATGAGCTCAGACATGCTGATCACGGTCCTGACCGTGCAGGGGGAAAAGCCACTCGAGCACGGCGCCCTTGCGCAGGACATGGCACACGCCTTACAGCACAGAGGCCTGAACGCTCGGCCGCTGAGCGTGAAGCTGGCCGGGCGCTCGATCGCTGAGTGCCTGCAGCAAGAAGCACTCACCGCCGGCGCCGATCTGTTGGTCATGGGCGGCTTTGGTCATTCGCGCTTGAAAGATTTCATCCTGGGTGGCGCTACCCATGGGGTTCTGCAAGCGCTTCAAATGCCCGTATTGCTGTCACACTGAGCCCCTGCGATCAGCCTCTGCATCACCACATTGCGATACATGCGCAAAATCGTGCATTCGAAAAAGGGTGATGTTTTGCCTTGGCTGGCCCTATCGCCGGCAAGCCGGCGATAGGGCCAGCACACATGCCAGATTACTGCAGCCAGGGCGGCGGCGGTTCTTCGCCCTTGACCGGCCCATGCTCGGCTTCTGTCCGCGCAGCTCGGCGGCGGACATCATCCAGGCGGGCAGCGTCGATTTCGCGCATCACGCCTCCCACATCCGCGACATGCTCATCATCCTCGAATTCGCCTGTCAACGGGCTGTCCGCACGCAGTTCACCTGCCTCGTACAGCGCCCACATTTCCTGGGCGAAGCGTGTGTCCTTCAATTCCGGTGCAAAGCGCCCGAAATAGTGGGCCATGTTCGCCACGTCACGCTGCAGCATGCTGAAGGCATGGTTGTTGCCGGCGGCATCCACCGCCTGCGGCAGGTCGATGATAACCGGGCCATCGGGGCCCAGCAGCACATTGAATTCGGACAGGTCGCCATGCACCAGGCCGGCACACAGCATCAGCACGATCTGGCGAATGACAAAGGCGTGGTACTCACGCGCCTCATCAGCCTCCAGGTGAACGTCGTTAAGGCGCGGGGCCGCATCGCCATCGGCGTCGGTCACCAGCTCCATCAGCAGTACGCCATCCTGGAAATCATAGGGTTTGGGCACCCGCACACCAGCATTGGCCAGGCGGAACAACGCCGCCACTTCAGCGTTCTGCCAGGCGTCCTCGGCTTCCTTGCGGCCGTACTTGCTGCCCTTGGCCATCGCCCGGGCCTGGCGGCTGTTGCGTACCTTGCGGCCTTCCTGGTACTCGGCGGCCTGGCGGAAACTGCGTTTGTTGGCCTCTTTATAGACCTTGGCGCACCGTACCTGGGCGCCGCAACGCACCACGTAGACGGCTGCTTCCTTGCCGCTCATCAAGGGTCGCAGTACTTCGTCGACCAGTCCGTCTTCAATCAGCGGTTCGATTCGTTTTGGCGTCTTCATCAGGCTTGTGTTCGGGGTCCTGTCTGGCCTTATGGCTGGGTTGGCGAACATCCTCTCACAGGCTGATGCGTCTTGCTCGTTTGTCTGCTCAGGCGGCGGTCCAACGCTGCGTTATCCAGTGCCGAACCTGGTCGAATGCCCAGTTGTACAGCACGGTGTAGGGCAAAATGATCACGAAGAAGCCCAGCTCAACCATGAGCGCCTGCCAAAGCGAGATATCCAGCATCCAGGCCGCCACCGGCAGGCACCACACCACCAGCCCCAACTCGAAACCCAGGCCGTGGGCAAAGCGTGCCGCGGCCTTCCAGTGAATGCGTGCGGTACGCACCCAACGGTCGACCAGCGCGTTGTAGAGCATGTTCCACACCATCGCGATCAGCGACAGGGTGACCGCAAGGCCACCGGCCGTTGCCAACGACTTGTCCATCACCCAGGACAAAAGCGGCGCGCACAGCAGCACGGCAAACACTTCATAGCCGATGGCATGGACCAGGCGCTCGGTAAAAGAGACTTTTTTCACGGCATTTTCCATCCAGTAGTGAACTTGTGCTTCACATTTTCTTTGATGGAACTGATACTCGCGACATATCTCCTATCGGTTTTATCAATACCTGTGCGCTACTCACCTGAAGCCCTCGTTGCCTTTGTAGAAGCCGCTGCCCTTGGCTCGTTTTCCGCCGCAGCGCGCAAACTGCGCAAGAGCCAGTCGACCATCAGCATCGCAATCGCCAACTTCGAGGCTGACATAGGTTGCGAACTGTTCGACCGTGCAGGCCGCCACCCCACCCTGAATGAGGCCGGCCGCCAGGTCTTGACCCACGTCGAGGCGATCCTCGATGCCAGCGCCCGGCTCGATGCGCTGGCGGTGAGGCTGGCCGAACAGGTAGAGCCGCTGGTGTCGGTGGTGATGTCCGACAGTTACAGCGTGACCTTTCAAGGCGCGGTGATAGGTGGCTTCGCCGCCAGCTACCCGCACACCGAACTGCGCTGCGGGCCTTCGGAAGACGCCGACGTTATCGACCTGATCCAGCAGGGCATGGCGCAGATCGGAATCCTTGCAGCGCAGCAGCGCTACCCGGCCGACATCGCCGTGGCACGCCTGCCGGAACATGCGCAATTCGCCGTTTACGTCAGCACAGGCCACGCCTTGGCAAAACAGCCTGGCGTGCAGCCACAGCACCTGGAAAACGAGCGTCAGCTATACATCAGGACCTACGCGCCAAGCCTGCACCACGGGCGCGGCCAGGCCTGGTCGGCGCCGGACTACCTGACCCTGCTGGAGTTCGCGGTGCGCGGCTATGGCTGGGCGGAACTGCCCAGGGCGCTGGTGGCGCGCTTCGGCAGTGGCCTGGTGGAATTGCCCGTGGCAGGCTACCCACGCAGAGTCGCGATGGATGTTGCCTGGTCGCGCAGGCGAGCCTTGGGCCCCGCCGGGCAATGGTTGGTGCAGCAATTGCTGGTGGGCGGTTCCACGCCCCAGTGACGGCCAATGCGAGCCCCTTTTGGCAGCCAATGGGCGAGACTGGCAGGCCAACAAAGCGCCGGGGTAGAACGTTTATTGATCGTGGTCCGCTTCGACTACCTGCCAACTGTCATCCGGATCGAAACGTTTCATGCCTTGGGCCAACGCTTCGCCCTGGGGCCCCAGGTCCTTCTCGAACACCTGCCCGTCATGGCTGACCATGAAGCTCATCACCCCGGTGTCGTTGTACCTGGCCGGCCAGGCGACCATGGCGAAGCCACGGCTCATATGCTTGCCGATCAGGTAACTGTACGCACCACCCGGTGCCGAAGGGCCTTGGGCCTCGAGGATGCGGAAGTGGTAGCCGTACCAGTCATCACCGGGTGCATTCTGGCCGAACAGCGGGCCCAGCGGGCTGACCTGCCCGCCCGTTTCGTCCGCCCAGTACAAGCCGTCGCGCTTGCCGGGTGTGCTGAAAACCTGCCGGGCGTACTCCAGTGCGCCATCACCGTTATGGTCCTGCGTGGCGTAGTCCATCTGCGCATCGTGATAGGCAAGCAGCGACTGCACAGCGGCCAACTCGTCGCGGCCAATGCGCCGGGCACGAATCTCGGCACTGCCGGCCTTGAGGTCAAAGCGCCAGCCGCTGGCAGTTCGAGTGAGCGGAATGGGCAAAGTCCACTGCTCGCTGCCCACCGCCAGAATGGCCTGCCGGTCACCGTGCATCTGGATCTGGTGCTGCTGGTGGTACTGCTGCACGAACGCATCCACGTCGCTGCGCTGCACACCTTCGCGGGGGATGTAGGTGCGCCAGTCGTCACCGAGCAATTGCGTCAGGCGCGCCTGGTCTGCCTGCTCCACCCCCAGCGCCTCGACGAAGGCTGCGGCGGCCTTCTCTGGCGTGGGGAATGCCTGCTGCGCAGTGGCCAGGCATGACCAGGCGGCGCCAAGGGCAAACAGCCACAGGCCCAGCGCCGATTTGCTTTGGCTCATGTTCATCGACGCCCCCCTCCACCACGGTGCATGGCCGCACTGGGCCGGGAGATGGTATGGCCCGCCGCACGCGATGCACTCGGCCGCTTGGCGAGCGCCTGGCTGGTGCGGCCACGGTTGGCCTGCGCCGCAGAGCGTGAGGGGGATCGCACGCCGTCGAACGCATTGTTCTTCGCCCTCCCAGCGCTATTGCCCGGTTTGTTGTGCAGCGCCTGGCGTGCCTGGCCGTTTGCCTGCCGGTGCTCCGCAGCACGGGGCCTGCTGGCCTGGGCTTCGCGAGCCCGGTCACGGGCTTCACGATTGCTGGTGGCCGGGCGTTCGATACCCGCCCGGTCCATCGAAGCACGGGCGCGATCGCGTGCCTGTGCACGCTGGGCATCGTCGCCACGGTAAGCTGCACGCTGGCTGGCACCGTCGAGCTGGCGGCCGAATTGCTGGCGGCTGCGGTTGTCACGGTACGGCACCCCATCGCGGTGCACGGCGTTGTGCTGCCAGGTGTTCTGGTTGTTGGCGATGCGGTTGTTGACGTTGATGTTGTTGTAACGATTGACGTCGATATCGATGTCGTTGCGCCCCCAGTCGCAATCGCCCCACAGCGAGTTGACGATCGCAACGCCAGTACCGAACGCCAGCCCGGCCAACAGCGCGCTGCCGGCGTAGTACAGCGGCGATGGCGGGTAATACACCGGCGGTGATGCGGGGTAGGCCCAGGTTCCGTAAGCGGTGGTCGGGTTGTAGGTGGGCACATACACCACCTGCGGGTCGGCCGGCTGGATGATGATGGTGCTGGAGGACGAACTGCTGGCCGGTGCCGCTTGCGAGCTGGGCGCGGCTGCCGGGGCAGCCTGCACCGTGACGTTCTGGTACTGGTTGCTCTGCAGGTTGCCTGCGGCCTTGGCCTGCTGGCGCAGACGCTGCACGGCACCCATCACATCATCAGGCTGGGCCAGAAACGCATCCCCAAGGCGCTGCACCCACACCGGGTCCTGCCCGAGAACCACCAGCACCTGCGGGAACGCCACCAATGCCTGGACACTCGGGTCCCAGGCCTGCGTCGCCACTTGTTTGACAGCCTCATCACCCTGAGCCTTGGGATTGGCCTTGGACCACGTCACTGCTTCGGCCACTTCACCGGGATAGGTGGCGGCCATCAGTACCTGTGCCAGCAGCGCGTCGGGATACAGCGCAATCGGCGCGAGCATCTGGTCCAGTTGCTCGGGGTTGAACACTGCCTGCTTGGCGGGTGCCGCCTCGGCGGCCGGTGCAGGCTCTTGCGCCTGGACCAGGCCTGGTTCACCACCCAGGCAAAGCAGAAGCGCCACGGCACATAACAATGGCATGCGCATCACAGTATCCCTCTGGCCCATACCGCGTGGAACTTAAGGTTAGCAAAGGCTGCCGTTCTCACACGGTGCTATCGATAGTCACTATCGAGAATGGCAATTTCTAATGATCGCGTCGGCTCAATAATCTTGCTCCATCGATTCGTCACACACCCATCTCCCGAATCCTGGAGCTTGCCGATGAACACTACGGCCCGCCTGCTGTTCGCCACCCTGTCAGCCGCTGCAATTGCCGTGCTCAGCGGTTGCGCCACCCACCCCGAACTGCGCCCTTACACCGCAGAAGAAACCCGCCAGCTTCAGCTCGAAGCCATCCAGCGCCAGGCACTCTCCCTGGATGAGTACGAGCTGCGCAAACGCGTGATCCTGCGCGCCGCCAGCGAACAGGTAGTGACCGAGGTGGCCGAGCCGGTCGGGGCGATAAAAGGTTGAATTGAAAGCCAGGCTATACGCTTACGTCCGGCCTCTGATCGACCTCTCCACCCGTTTGAAGCAGCCCACGCTGTTTTCCCCGCCAGCCAACACGGGTATCCTGTGCCGCTCAAGCGCAAGCCTTCCAGGACGGTGACCATGACCAGGCCCCTTCTGTTGCTCAGTGCGGCCCTGCTGTTCAGCCCGGTGCTGCAAGCGCAGCAGATCCAACGCCAACTGGGCGATTTCGACTTCAAACTTGGCACCACGCCTTCACGCAGCATGGCCCAGGGGCTGATCTCGCCCAGCGCCAGCGGCGCCTTTCACGGTGGCCTGGACCTCAGCCACCCAAGCGGTTGGTACGTGGGCCAGTATGCGCCGAGCATGGGCGTGACGCCTGACTCCACACTGCGCCTTGACAGCTACCTGGGCTACAAGCACCACTTCGACAGCACACTGGGTTACGAAGTAGGCCTGATCCACTACAGCCAGCCGAACATCGCAGGGCCGGACAGCTATGCGTTGTATGGCGGCATTTCGGTCATGGGCAGCCGAATCGGCGGGGCCTGGCGTGACAACCCGGACAATCGCACCGGCACCCTGTTCGCCGATTTTGGCCAGCTGCCGCTGTTCGACATCGACCTCACGGTCAAACTCGCCCATCACCGCCTGGGCACGCCCTTCACCATCGGCGACGGCAGCCAGGTGAATGCCTTCTCCGACTGGTCGCTGGAGCTGTCGCGGCCCTGGCTGGGCATCGACCTGAACCTGATCTACAGCAACTCCGACCTCAACGGCGGGGGCTGCGGTGCCTATGCCGGTATCAACACGTATTGCGAGAGCATGCTGACGTTCAAGGCTCAGCGCAGTTTCTTCTAGGGGGGCGGGGGCGGTTGCAGTGCGCTGTCTGCCCCCTCAGGCATCAAGGTGGCGATCAACGCCCTCACCGTCCCTGGCAACGCATCCAGCTCGCGCACCAGAATGCTGCGCTCGCGCACGGCCCACGCTTCATCCAGTTCGATGGTGACCAGGTTCATGGTCTGGCTGTGCCGGACAGCCGCCGACTCGGGGATGATGCCAATCCCCACGCCCGCCTCCACCAGCCGGCATATGGCCTCGAAGCTCGACAACTGGATACGCAGCGACAGATTCAGGCCCATGCGTTCGACATGGTCGCGCAGGAAGCTGAGCAAAGTGCTGCCGTCGTGCAGGCCGATATGCTGGAACGCCAGCGTTTGCTTGAGCGTGACCTGCCTGCTGGCAGCCAGCTCATGCCCTGCCGGCACGATCAGTACCAGCCGGTCGGTACTGAAGTGCAGCACCTGCAAACCGCTGGCTTCCACGGGGCCGGCAATGATGCCCATGTCGCTGCTGCCATCGAGTACACCGCGCACGATATCCCGCGACAGGCGCTCCTGCAGGTCCACGGTCACGCCGGGACGTTTGGCGAGAAAGCCGGCCAGCACTTCGGGCAGGAACTCGGTCACTGCGGTGGTGTTGGCAAAAATGCGGATATGCCCGGCCGAATCGGTGCCGAACTGGGCGAACTCGGCTTTCAGGTAGTCCACCTGGCGCATGATCAACCGCGCGTGCATGAGCAGTTTTTGCCCGGCCGGTGTCAGTTCGACACCCCGGCTGTCGCGGTACAGCAGGCGCGTGTCGAGCTGCGCCTCCAGGGCCTTGACGCGCGCACTTGCAGCTGCCGGTGAGAGGAATGCGCGCCGCGCGCCTTGGGTCAGGCTCGGTGACTCGCCGATATGAATGAACAGCCTCAGGTCTGCCAGATCAAAATGCATGGGTCTATCCGAATGTGGAGCACGCGTTCAGCATACATGAACGCTGCCTTACATAAATGCAAATTCACAGAATGCCAGGTGCCTCGCATGATCGCTGCATAACAACAAATGCAGAGGCCAATGGTTATGACTGCTACGCACCCGCCCACGGATTACAGCGCCTGGATCGGCCGCACGGAAGAGGCCGTCGATGAGCTCAGCCGCAACCTGATCAAACGTATCGCCGCCACCTTCGGCGAAGCCGCCCCCGCCGTGGGGCAGCCCCTGCCGCCGCTATGGATGTGGTGCTTTTTCCAGGAACCGGTGGCCGAAACGCTACTGGGCAGCGATGGTCACCCGGCGCGCGGCGGCTTTCTGCCGCCCGCCGATAACCGCAACCGCATGTGGGCCGGGGGCCGTGTCGAGTTCATTTCCCCGCTCAAGGTCGGCGCCGAGGCCCATCGCCTGTCGACCATCGTGCATATCGAAGAGAAGCACGGCCGCACGGGCGCATTGCTGTTCGTCACGGTGCGCCACGAGTACTCCCAGCAGGGCGAACTGTGCGTACGTGAAGAGCAGGATATCGTCTACCGCGAACCGAACCCGCCCAAATTGAGCAGCGCCGCGCCAACCGCCCCAGGCGACTGGAGCGAGGCCGTCACGCCCTCCCCGACTCTGCTGTTCCGTTACTCCGCCGTCACCTTCAACGGCCACCGCATCCACTATGACCACCCCTATGTCACCGGCACCGAAGGCTACGCCGGCCTGGTCGTGCACGGTCCCTTGATCGCCACCCTCACCCTGCGCGCCTTCCTGCGCGCCAACCCTGGCAAGCGCCTGCGCCAATTCGCCTACCGCGGCGTACGCCCACTGACCGTGCCCACGCCATTCGAAGTGGCCGGGCGCATTGGTGCACCGGGCCAGGCGCAACTGTGGGCCGGTAATGCCGACGGCGTGGCGCAGAGCGCCGACGTGTTTTTCGACTGAGAACTGGACAGGGAACCCCGCATGCATACGTACGACAGTGATGACCTCAATGCCATCCGCGAAGGCGTGCGCGCCTTGTGCGCCGAATTCGACGCCAGCTACTGGCGCAAAATCGATGAAGAAAAAGGCTTCCCTGAAGCCTTTGTAAAAGCCATGACCGATGCCGGGTGGCTGTCGGCGATGATTCCGGAGCAGTACGGCGGATCGGGCCTGGGCCTGGCTGAAGCCTCGGTCATCCTCGAAGAAGTGAATGCCTGCGGTGGCAACTCCGGCACCGTGCATGGGCAGATGTACAACATGTTCACCTTGCTGCGCCATGGCAGCGAGGAACAGAAGCGCCACTACCTGCCCAAGCTGGCCAGTGGCGAGCTGCGCCTGCAGTCGATGGGTGTGACCGAGCCCACCACCGGTACCGACACCACCAAGATCAAGACCACTGCGGTGCGCCAGGGCGACAAGTACGTGATCAACGGGCAAAAAGTGTGGATCTCGCGGGTTCAGCACTCCGACCTGATGATCCTGCTGGCCCGCACCACGCCTTTGCCTGAGGTGAAGAAAAAGTCCGAGGGCATGTCGATCTTCCTGGTCGACCTGCGCGACGCCATTGGCAAGGGCCTGACCGTGCAGCCGATCGCCAACATGGTCAACCACGAGACCAACGAGCTGTTCTTCGACAACCTGGAACTGCCGGCCAGCAGCCTGATCGGCGAAGAAGGCAAAGGCTTCAGGTACATCCTCGACGGCCTCAACGCCGAACGTACCTTGATTGCCGCCGAGTGCATCGGTGACGGCCGCTGGTTCGTCGAAAAAGCCAGCGCCTATGCCCGTGACCGCGTGGTCTTCGGCCGGCCGATCGGGCAGAACCAGGGTGTGCAGTTCCCCATCGCCGAAGCGCACATCGAAATCGAAGCCGCCGACCTGATGCGCTGGCGCGCCTGCGCCGAATACGACAGTGGGCAGAATGCCGGGGCCAGCGCCAACATGGCCAAGTACCTGGCGGCGAAGGCCTCGTGGGAAGCCGCCAATGCGTGCCTGCAAACCCATGGCGGCTTCGGCTTCGCCTGCGAATACGACGTCGAGCGCAAGTTCCGCGAGACCCGCCTGTACCAGGTGGCGCCGATTTCCACCAACCTGATCCTGTCCTACGTGGCCGAGCACCTGCTCGAACTGCCGCGCAGCTTCTGAGGGCCTGAGCATGCAGCATACCCACGCCCTGGCCGGCTTTCTCGCCGACCTGCGCTACACGCACCTGCCCGGCCACGTGCTGGACCGCACCGAAGACCTGTTCCTGGACTGGCTTGGCTCGGCCCTCGCCAGCCAAGGCGCGCACCCGATCCCGCTGTTCGAGCGCTATGCCGAACGCATGGGGCCTGCGCAGGGCAACGCGCGGGTATTGACCAGCGGGCGTACCTCGTCCCCCTACTTTGCCGCCCTGGTCAATGGTGCGGCCTCGCACCTGGTCGAGCAGGACGATCTGCACAACAGCTCGGTGCTGCACCCGGCGACCGTGGTGTTTTCTGCCGTACTGGCGGCGGCGCAAGACCTTGGCAAGTCTGGTCAGGACCTGTTGCTGGCCGCAGTCGCCGGCTATGAAGCCGGCATCCGCATCGGTGAATTCCTCGGTCGCTCGCATTACCGCATCTTCCATACCACCGCCACCGTCGGCACCCTGGCCGCAGCAGTCGGGGTGGGCAAACTGCTGGGCTTCAACCAGGCGCAGTTCATCAGCCTGCTCGGCAGCGCCGGCACCCAGGCCGCCGGGCTCTGGGAGTTCCTGCGCGACGCCGCCGACTCCAAACAGTTACATACCGCCAAGGCCGCCGCCGACGGCTTGCTGGCCGCCTATCTCACCGCCGATGGCCTGAGCGGTGCACGCAATATCCTCGAAGGCGAACAGGGCATGGCCGCCGGCATGTCCAGCGATGCCGACCCGGTGCGCCTGAGCGACCGCCTGGGCACGCGCTGGGCCCTGGTGGAAACCTCGTTCAAGTACCACGCTTCGTGTCGCCATACCCACCCCGCCGCCGATGCCTTGCTGCTGTTGATGCAGCGCGAAGGCCTGGGCCATGAACAGATCGCCAGGGTCGTCACCCGCGTGCATCAGGGCGCGATCGATGTGCTTGGCCGCGTCACCACACCTGCCACCGTGCACCAGGCCAAGTTCTCAATGGGTACCGTACTTGGCCTGATTGCGGTGCATGGCAGCGCGCAACTCATCGACTTCCGTGACCTGGCGCTGACCGACCCACAGGTCGCGCACTTTCGCGAGCACGTCGAGATGCAACTGGACGCCGAAGTGGACGCCGCCTACCCCAAGAGGTGGCTGGGCCGCGTGGACGTTACCTGCACCGATGGCCGCAGCTTCAGCGCCGCCATCGACGAACCTAAAGGCGACCCCGGCAACACCCTGTCGCGCCCGGAGCTTGAGGCCAAGTTTCAGCGCCTGCTGGCGTATTCCGGCGCGCGCAGCCCGGCCCAGGGCCAGGCATTGATCGAGCGCGTCTGGCAACTGCGCGACGCCCGCTCGCTGGCTGATCTGCACTGAACACCAACAGGTGACCCTATGACCCAAACAACGCCCCGCCCGCTGGACGGCATCACCGTGATCAGCCTGGAGCACGCTATCGCGGCCCCCTTCTGCACCCGCCAACTGGCCGACCTCGGCGCCCGCGTGATCAAGGTCGAGCGCCCTGGCAGCGGCGACTTCGCCCGCGGCTACGATCAGCGTGTCGATGGCCTGGCCTCGCACTTCGTATGGACCAACCGCTCCAAGGAAAGCCTCACCCTGGACCTCAAGCAGGACGCCGCCGACGGTATTCTCGAGGCCCTGCTGGCCAAGGCGGATGTGCTGGTGCAAAACCTCGCACCGGGCGCGGCAGCGCGCATGGGCTTGTCGTTCGACGCCCTGCACGCCCGCTTCCCAGGGCTTATCGTGTGCGATATCTCCGGGTATGGCGAAGGCGGCCCTTATGAAAAGAAAAAGGCCTACGACCTGCTGATCCAGAGCGAAGGCGGCTTTCTCTCGGTAACCGGTGGCCCTGGCGAAAACGACATGGCCAAGGCCGGCTGCTCGATCGCCGATATCGCCGCCGGCATGTACGCCTATACCGGCGTGCTCTCGGCGTTGCTGCTGCGTGACAAGACCGGCATCGGCAGCCGCATCGACGTGTCGATGCTCGAAAGCCTGGTGGAGTGGATGGGCTACCCGATGTACTACTCCTACGACGGCGCGCCGCCTCCCCCGCGCGCCGGCGCTTCGCACTCCACCATCTACCCGTATGGGCCGTTCCCAACCGGCGGTGGCGGCACGATCATGCTTGGCCTGCAGAACGAACGGGAATGGGCCTTGTTCTGCGAAAAGGTGCTGCTTGACCCGGCGCTGGCCAGTGATGACCGCTTCAATGCCAACTTCAAGCGCTCAGATAACCGCGAGGTGCTGCGGCAGATCATCATCGAGGGCTTCGCCAGCCTGTCGCTGGACGAGGTAGTGGCACGCCTTGAAGATGCGCAAATCGCCAACGCCCGGGTCAACGACATGCACGGGGTGTGGCAACACCCGCAGTTGCAGGCCCGCGGCTGCTGGCGTGAAGTGGACAGCCCGG
This sequence comes from Pseudomonas sp. BNK-30, assembly GCF_047456185.1. Lineage (NCBI taxonomy): Bacteria > Pseudomonadati > Pseudomonadota > Gammaproteobacteria > Pseudomonadales > Pseudomonadaceae > Pseudomonas > Pseudomonas sp. BNK-30. Next base: position 1,526,935 of record NZ_CP179904.1, on the reverse strand, counting down.
CCGGCAAGCTGCCCTCGCTGCTGCCACCAGGGCGCAACGCGGCCTTTGCCCCGCGCATGGACGCCGTGCCGGCGCTGGGGCAACACACCCAGGGCATCCTCGGCGAGCTGGGCTTCAGCCCGGCAGAGCAAGCCAGCCTGGCCGCAGGTGGTGTGGTATGAACAGTGTGCGCTCTGCACTGTTCGTACCCGGCAGCCGGCCTGAGCGTTTCGCCAAGGCGCTGGCGGCAGGGGCCGATGCCGTCATCGTCGATTTCGAGGATGCCGTGGAGGAACCCCTCAAGCGCCAGGCCCGGGACCACCTGGAGGCGTTCCTGCAGGCCACGCCATTGGCGTCGGTGTGGGTCCGGGTGAATGCGCCGCAGCACGCCGAGCATGCGGCAGACCTGGCCTTCTGCGCGCAGCAGCCTGGCATCGCCGGCGTGCTGCTGCCCAAGGTGGAAAACGCCGCACAGGTGGCCGTTGCCCGGCACACCGGCAAACCGGCATGGCCCATTATCGAAAGCGCCAAGGGCCTGCTCGCGCTGGAGCAGATCGCCCATGCCGAGGGGGTCGAGCGGTTGTCGTTCGGCAGCCTCGACTTGGCGCTGGATCTACACTTGAACACCGACAGCGCTGCTGCCAGGCAGTTTCTCGACCAGGCGCGCATGGCCGTGCAGCTACACTCGCGGGGTGCCGACCTGCTGCCGCCGCTCGATGGCGTGTTTCCTGCCATTGGCGACGCCGAAGGGTTGCACCAGGCGATGCGGCATGCCTACGACCTGGGGTATGGCGGGGCGTTGTGCATTCACCCCAGGCAAGTGCCGGTGATTCACGCGGCACTCGCACCCGACGCCCAAGCGCTGGCCTGGGCCCGACGGGTGCTGGCGGCGAGCGCCGCAGCTAACGGGGCCGGTGCGTTTCAGCTGGACGGGCAAATGGTGGATGCGCCGGTGGTGTTGCGGGCGCAACGGTTGTTGGCACAGGCGTCCGGCTGAACTGAGCCGGCGTTCGGCTAAACCGAATGCCGCCTTACACAAATGCTAATTCACCACACGCAAGCCATTGGTCCATCGTTACATCCATCCTCCTACAAAAATAAATCTGAGGTGACATCGATGTTCAAGCTGACCCAGGCGCTGTTCTGCGCCGCCGCAGTGTCCATGGCAGGCCTCGCCCAGGCTGCCGATCCGATCATCATCAAGTTCGCCCACGTCGTGGCCGACAGTACGCCCAAAGGCCAGGGTGCGCTGATGTTCCAGAAGCTGGTGGCGGCGGACCCGCAGCTCAAGGACAAGGTCAAAGTCGAGGTCTACCCCAATTCGTCACTGTTCGGCGACGGCAAGGAGATGGAAGCGTTGCTGCTGGGGGATGTGCAGATGCTGGCGCCTTCGCTGGCCAAGTTCGAGCACTACAACAAGCAGGTGCAAATCTTCGACCTGCCGTTCCTGTTCGACGACCTGGCGGCCGTCGACCGCTTCCAGCAAGGCCCGCAGGGCAAGGCACTGCTGACGTCGATGGACGACAAAGGCATCCACGGCCTGGCCTACTGGCACAACGGCCTCAAGCAGCTGTCGGCCAACAAGAAAGTGATCCTGCCCAAAGATGCCCGCGGCCTGAAATTCCGCGTGCAAGCCTCCAGCGTGCTCGAAGAGCAGTTCAAGGCGATCCGTGCCAACCCGCGCAAGATGAGCTTTGCCGAGGTTTATCAGGGCCTGCAGACCGGCACGGTCAATGGCACCGAAAACACCTGGTCGAACTACGAAAGCCAGAAGGTCAACGAGGTGCAGCCGTTCTTCACCGAGACCAACCACGGCCTGATCGACTACATGGTGATCACCAACGCCAAGTTCTGGAACGGCCTGCCTGAGGACGTGCGTGGCGAGCTGCAAACGCTCATGGACCAGGTCACCGTCGAGGTGAACAAACAGGCCGAAGCCCTCAACCAGACCTCCAGGCAGAAAATCATCGATGCCAAGACCAGCGAGATCGATGCCCTGACTGCCGAGCAGCGCCAGCAATGGCGTGAGGCCATGCGCCCGGTGTGGGACAAGTTCTCCGATCAGATCGGCGCTGACTTGATCAAGGCAGCCGAGGCCGCCAACAAGGCTTCCTGACAGCCGCACGCCCTGCCCCGGCCACCTGCGCACAGGTGGCCAGCCCTCTCTCTGTCTGGAGAATTCCTATGCAATCGCTCAGGCGTGTCTGGGAGCACTTCGAGGAGGGCATGATCGCCTTTCTCCTGGCGGCCATGACCTTGGTGACCTTCGTCTACGTAGCACTGAACAACCTCTACACCGTGTTCTACACGCTCAGTGACCACTGGGCTTTTGCCAGTGACCTGCTGCTGGGCATCGGCGACCACCTGATGGGTTACGCCCAGGAAATGACCTGGAGCATCGCCCTGACCAAGGCGCTGTTCGGCTGGCTGATCTTTTTCGGTATTGCCTATGGCGTGCGCACCGCCGGCCACCTGGGGGTCGACGTACTGGTGCGGCGCACCCGCAAACCAGTGCAACGGGTGCTGGCGATGATCGCCTGTGCCTGTTGCCTGGCGTATGCCGGGCTGTTCCTGGTGGCCAGCATCAAATGGGTAAGCGCAGTGCTGGTGGCCGGCATCGGCGCCGAAGACCTGGACCGCTATGGCATCAAGGTTGGCCATATTGCGCTGATCGTGCCCTTCGGTTTCGCCTTGGTCATTGTCCGCTACCTGGAGATCCTCTATCGCCTGTTCACCCATCGCCAGTATGGCCTGGGCCTGGCCGACGAGGCTGCAGAGGCGAGCAAGCTGGCCAACCCGGGTGAGGAGCATCACTGATGACGGTTATCTGCCTGTTCCTGTTGTTGTTCGTGTTCATGTTCCTGGGGGTGCCGATCGCAATTTCGCTGGGCTTGTCGGGCGCACTTTCAATCCTGATGTTCAGCCAGGACTCGTTGAGCTCGCTGGCGATCAAGCTGTTCGAGACCTCCGACAGCTACACCTTCCTGGCCATCCCGTTCTTCCTGCTGTCGGGCGCGTTCATGACCACCGGTGGCGTGGCCCAGCGGCTGATCGACTTCGCCAACGCCTGTGTGGGGCACATCCGTGGCGGCCTGGCCATTGCCGCGGTGCTGGCATGCATGCTGTTCGCCGCGTTGTCGGGCTCGTCGCCGGCCACGGTCGCGGCGGTGGGTTCGATTGCCGTTGCCGGCATGGTGCGCTCCGGTTACCCCCGCGAGTTCGGGGCCGGGATCATCTGCAACGCCGGCACCCTGGGCATCCTGATTCCGCCATCGATCGTCATGGTGGTGTACTCGGCGGCGACCGAGACCTCGGTAGGCAAGCTGTTCATGGCCGGTGTGGTGCCAGGCATCCTGCTGGGCCTGGCGCTGATGGTGACGATCTACATCGTCGCCCGGATCAAGAAACTGCCCGCACAACCTCGTGCCAGTTTTGCACAATGGTTGAGCACCGCCAGGCGCGCGTTCTGGGGGCTGTTGCTGCTGGTGATCATCCTGGGCGGCATCTACAGCGGCATGTTCACCCCCACCGAGGCGGCCGCCGTGGCAGCGGTGTACTCGGCGTTCATCGCGCTGTTCGTGTACAAGGACATGCGCCTGCGCGACTGCCCGAAGGTGTTGCTGGAGTCGGGCCGGCTGACCATCATGCTGCTGTTCATCATCGCCAACGCCATGTTGTTTGCCCATGTGCTGACCACCGAGCAGATCCCTCAGCAGATCACCCAGTGGGTGATGTCCGAAGGCCTGACGCCGATCGGTTTCCTGATCATGGTCAACGTGGTACTGCTGGTGGCGGGCAGCTTCATGGAGCCGTCGGCGATCATCCTGATCCTGGCGCCGATCTTCTTCCCGATCGCCATGAAGCTTGGGATCGACCCGATTCATCTGGGGATCGTCATGGTGGTGAACATGGAGATCGGCCTGGTGCATCCGCCGGTGGGGCTGAACCTGTTCGTGACTTCAGCGGTGACGGGCCTGACGCTGGGGCAGACGATTCGCGCCGCGCTGCCGTGGCTGTCGATCCTGCTGCTGTTCCTGGTGCTGGTGACTTACGTGCCGTTCATTTCGCTGGCACTGCCGCAGTGGTTGGGCATGCCGTAATGCACTGATCTTCCGGGCCCCATCGCCAGCGATGGGGTCAGTGCAGGCATCAGATCCCTCCACCCTCCAGCACCTGCGACATGACCTTGGCCAATGCCGTGACCATCACATCCGCCGTCGGCCGGTGGACGATGACGATTTCGTAGCTGTCCACCTCAGGCAACCCGTGTTGCCTGCCAAGCACCCGATGCTCAGGGGTCGCCGCCCGTGGTGGCAACAGGCTGATGCCCATGCCGTCGGCCACCGCGGCCTGGATGCCACTGAGGCTGGAGCTGGTGAAACTGATGCGCCAGCGCCGGCCCATGCCTTCGATGGCGGTGATCATGTCATCGCGGTACAAGCCGCGTGGCGGAAAGGTCACCAGCGGGATCGGGTCGAGCTCGAAGGACGGCATGCGTGCGCTGTCGATCCACTGCAGACGCTCGGGCCAGCACGCCACGCCTTCGCGGCTGTTGCGTCGCTGCTTGAGCAACACCAGGTCAAGTTCGCCATTGTCATAGGCCTGGCTGAGGTCGCGGCACAGGCCGCTGGTGACCTCCAGCTTGACCTGCGGGTGCAGCCGGCTGAATGCCGACAGCGCGTTGGTGGTGCGCCCGCCGACGAAATCTTCGGGAACGCCCAAACGTACGGTGACGCCGACCATGGCACCGGCCAAAGCCTCGAGCATCTGGTCGTTCAATGCCAGCATGTGCCGGGCGTAGCCGAGCAAGGTCTGGCCGGCGTCGGTCGGCAACACGTCACGGTTCCCGCGCACCAGCAGGCGGTGGCCGACCATGTCCTCGAGCCGGCGGACTTTCTGGCTGATGGTCGATTGCGTCGAATGCAGGCGTGCGGCAGCGGTGGTGAAGCTGCCGCAATCGGCCACGACGACGATGGCACGCAGCAGGTCGAGGTCGAACAGAGCCCTATTCGATTTAACGCTGATAGACATCCTGGTATTCAACATTTGAATGACAAGGTTGTCTTCTACCATGGCTAATCGCCAAGCGCCACGCCTTCGCGCCGCGGGTCGGCTCCCCCCGCCCAGCCTGCGCCGGTACGCTGGATGATCTGCATGCCGCTGGTCATGGTCATGGGCGTTACCTCATGGCCCCAGGCCGTCAATTGCCGGACCAGCGCCGGGCTGATCAGCCCGGCTTCCACTTCGGTACCGGCGTTGCGGCTGCCGAAGTTGGGCAGGTTGCTAGCCTGTTGCGGGTCGAGCCGCCAGTCCAGCAAACCCACCAGCGCCTTGTTGACGTAGCCGATGATCTGCGAGCCACCGGGTGATCCGAGGCTGGCCACCAGTTCCCCGGACGCCTGCGAAAACACCAGGGTCGGAGCCATCGCCGACAACGGCCGCTTGCCCGGTTCAACCCGGTTGGCAACGAGCTTGCCCTTCTCCTGTGGGATGAAGGAAAAGTCGGTCAACTGATTGTTCAGCAGGAAGCCCTTGACCATCAGATGCGAACCGAATGCCGCCTCTACCGAAGTGGTCATGGCCAGCGCCTGACCGCTGTCATCCACCGCCGAAAGGTGCGAGGTGGAGATGCGCAACGGCGAACGGTCCGGGGCCAAGGCCAGGTCCGCGCCCTGCGGCTTGCCCGGCCGCGCATGTTTCATGCTGAAGTCGCCGATCAACTCGGCCCGCCCGGCCAGGTACCCCGGGGCGGTCAATGCCTTGAGCGGTATCGGCACATAGTCGCTGTCGGCCAGGTACTGGGCACGATCGGCGTAGGCCAGCCGTTCGGCCTCGGCAATCAGGTGAACGGCCAGCGGCGCAGGCTCAAGGCCTGCCGGCGAAGCACTGACGCTGGGCGGCAGCTTCGCAAGGTCGCGTTGTGGCATGGCGTGCTGCAGCGCCTCGAGGATGCCCAAGGTCTGCAGCACGGTCACTGCACCTGAAGATGGCGGCGGCATGCCGCAGATCTGCCAGGCCTTGTAAGGGCCGCATAACGGCGTGCGCTCCTTGGCCTGGTACTGGCGCAAATCCTCCAGTGACAGGAGCCCGGCATTGGCATGCCCCTGTACCTGGGCGACGATCGCTTCGGCAATTTCACCGGTATAGAACGCATCAATGCCCTGTTGCGCGATGCGTTCGAAGGTATGGGCAAGTTCGGGGTTGCGTAGCAGCGCCCCCACCGCCAGCGGCTGGCCGTGCTCATCCAGGAAATAGCGGGCCATGGTGGGTGAACCGGCGATGAAAGGGTCACCCGCCAGCAACGCATGCAGGCGCTCGGACACAGGGAAGCCACTGCGCGCCAAGGCAATGGCCGGCGCGAACAGTTGATGCCACGGTAGCTTGCCATGTTGCTCGTGCGCCATTTTCAAGGCACGCAGCACCCCTGGTACGCCTACCGAGCGCCCGCCGATCTGCGCTGCGCGGAACGGCATCGGGGTGCCGTCCGGTTGCAGGAACAGCGTTGGCGTCACTGCGGCCGGCGCGGTCTCGCGGCCGTCGAATGCCTGTACCCGTTTGCCGTCCCAGTACAGGATGAACGCCCCACCGCCAATGCCGCTCGATTGCGGCTCGACCAAGGTGAGTACCATTTGCATGGCAATTGCCGCATCGATGGCACTGCCACCGGCGCGCAGCATCGCCCGCCCGGCTTCGCTGGCCAGCGGGTTGGCAGCCGCCACCATGTGCCGGGTGGCGTGAACCGGGTGCAGGCCGGAGCGGTAACCTGACCCAAGCTCCGGGGGCGCGGGCAGCGGCTGGTCGGCCCAAGCCCATTGGCTGGCCAGGGCAAGGCACAGGGTGCTGATCAATCGGGTTGACGATGGCATTGGTGGCGTCCTGTCGAAGTGCATGCCTTTGGGCGCCCAACATAAACCAGGCCATGTACTGCGCAAAGCGCCGCGGCACCACCTCGACATTCAATGCAGAATTTTTCGTATACAAAAATGAACATTTCTGGTTACATCAACCCGCGCCTACGACAGTGGTAATCGCCGCTGCGTATTGCGACAGGCTAAAGCCATGCATTACCCCTATCTGCTCAATCCCTTCGAGCGCCCTCTGCGAATCGACGCATTCGCCGTTCACCCGTCGCCCTATGCACCCATCCGCCGTCTCGCGCCTAGTCTTTGTGACTCAGTGGTGTCGGCGCGTGCGCGGCTGCGCTGACTGGCCCTGCTGCCCACGCCGTGTTTTCCACACCGAGCCTGGTTGCCCTCGAGAAAAAACCAGGTGTCCGCACTGACGAATTGCACCCCGCCCTTGGCGGGAAGGAATACCTATGCCCAAGACTTTGCTGATAAAGAACGCCGAACTGCTGGTGACGATGGACGGCGAGCGCCGCGAGATCAGACGCGGCGGCCTGTTCATAGAAGACAACCTGATCAAGCAGGTCGGCCCCAGCGACGAGCTGCCCCAGCACGCCGACGAGATTCTGGACATGACCGGCAAGGTGGTCATCCCGGGGCTGGTCAACACCCACCATCACATGTATCAAAGCCTCACCCGCGTGGTCCCGGCGGCCCAGGACGGTGAACTGTTCAACTGGCTGACCAACCTTTACCCGATCTGGGCACGGTTGACGCCCGAGATGATCGCGGTATCGACCCAGACCGCGATGGCCGAACTGATTCTCTCCGGCTGCACCACCTCCAGCGACCACCTGTACATCTACCCCAATGGCTGCAAGCTCGACGACAGCATCCACGCCGCCGGGGAAATCGGCATGCGTTTCCACGCCGCACGCGGCAGCATGAGCGTGGGCCGCAGCCAAGGCGGGCTGCCGCCGGACTCGGTGGTGGAAAAGGAAAGCGACATCCTCAAGGAGTCGCAGCGCCTGATCGAGGACTACCACGACGCCAGCCATGGCTCGATGCTGCGTGTGGTCGTGGCGCCCTGCTCGCCGTTCTCGGTCAGCCGCGACCTGATGCGTGAAGCGGCGGTGCTGGCACGCAACTACGGGGTTTCGCTGCATACCCATTTGGCTGAAAACGTCAACGATATCGCTTACAGCCGCGAAAAGTTCGGCATGACACCTGCCGAATATGCCGAGGACCTGGGCTGGGTTGGCCACGATGTGTGGCATGCGCACTGCGTGCAACTCGACCAGCACGGCATCGAGCTGTTCGCCCGTACCGGCACCGGTGTGGCCCACTGCCCGTGCTCGAACATGCGCCTGGCCTCGGGTATTGCACCGATCCGCAAGATGCGCGACCACGGGGTGCCCGTAGGCCTGGGCGTCGACGGCTCGGCCTCCAACGATGGCGCCAGCATGATCGGTGAAGTGCGCCAGGCGCTGCTGCTGCAGCGTGTCGGCTTCGGCCCTGATGCGATGACCGCACGCGAAGCGCTGGAAATCGCCACCCTCGGCGGTGCCAAGGTGCTCAACCGTAATGACATCGGCGCCTTGGCGCCGGGCATGGTCGCCGACTTCGTCGCCTTCGACCTCGGCCATGTCGCCTACGCAGGCGCCCACCATGACCCGCTTGCGGCCTTGGTGTTCTGCACCCCGACCCAGGTCGATACCAGCGTGATAAACGGCCGTGTAGTGGTCAAGGACGGCCGCATCACCACCGTCGACCTTCCGCTGGTGCTGGAGCGCCACAACCAGTTGGCCCGTCAGTTGGTTACCGGCGATTGATAGCGGCCTGCAAGCCTGTAGAGCGGCGCGCAGGCGCCGCTTTTACTGCCCCTGTGCAAGGCGCTGTCAAAGCACCTTCACCGCTCGACCGATGAACTGCACAGGCCCGGTTGGGCGTCCGGTCGGCGAGCCGCCCGCTCTTTCCAGGGTCAGTTCGAACAGTTGGTTGGGCTCCAGGGGAGGCAGGTCATGCGCGGGCACGCGATATTGCTCGCCAGGTTTGACCAGGCCCAGCGACAGTGGCGCCTGCCACTGTTCGCCCTTGGTCCAGAACTGCAGCACCTTGTCGCTCGGTACCGCGAACTGCCCCAAGGGAATCAGTTGAATGCTGCGGGCATCGCTTGCCTGTACCACCCACCCCGGGGCACTGTCTGCCGGCGCAACCAGCACCACAAGGTAGGAAGGCTCCGGCGCCTTGGCGGTCAGCAGCGTGAAGGCCAACAGCAGGCTGGCAACCAGGCCTGCACCCGCCAGGCCTTGCCATAGCACCAGGCGATGCCACCAGCGCCTTGGCTGTGCTGACGCCGCCTTGCGCTGTGGCTGTGACTGTGACTGTGCATCGACGCTGCGGCTGATACGCCCCCACAAACGTGGGCTGGGTGGCAAAGGCTCAGCGAGTGCGTTCAACGCCAATAGCCGCTGCTCCCAGGCATCCACGGCACCACGCAACTGCTGATCCCCCGTCAGGCGCTGGCGCACGGCCTCATGTTGTTCGGCCGACAAGGTACCCAACACATACTCCCCGGCCAACTCATCAAGTGCCTCGGCGGTTTCGCCCAGTGGCTTCTTCATCCCATGCACTCCCGCAACGCCTTCAGGCTGCGTTTGATCCAGGCTTTGACGGTACCCAACGGTGTGTTCAGCAACCCGGCGATTTCGGCATGGCTGCAACCGTCGACATACGCGTGCAGGATGCACAGCTTGCGTGAGGGTTCCAGTTGCTCGAGGCAACGGTGAACCTTGGCCGAGTCCGCCATAAGATCGATATCACTCGCGAAGGGCAACGGTACTTGTGCACTGCCAAACGCCCCTTCATCCAGCACGACTTCGCGCCGGGTGTCGCGTATGTAATTGAGCGCAAGGTGCCGGGCCACGCTATAGATCCAGCCCCGCGCAGAGCCGCGCGCAGGGTCGAAGCTGGCAGCCCCGGACCATATCCGAATGAAGGCATCGTGCAGGATGTCTTCTGCTGTAGCGTGGTCGCGGGCGATACGGCGCACCACACCTAGCAGGCGTGCGCCCTCCTCCTCGTAGAGTGCATGCAGCGCTCGGCGGTCTCCCCGTGCGCAGGCTTCAAGGCAACGCTGAAAGTCGAAAGGGGGCAAAGGTGAGTTCACTGCAAGGTCAGCCCTATAGTCCCTGGACGGTTCCCCCAGCCATTGGGCCGGGGGGCTGTCGATCAGCGTAGACGTCAGTGGCTCACCTGCCTATGCGCACTGCCATCATTTTGCCGCCCAGAAGATATAGTCAGCCTGGTAATCAACGATTTTGCGCTCACCTTTGTTTTGCATCGAGCAGGCAGTTGCCGGCGCAACACCGCCGCGGGTGGCCACGCGCTGGATATAGCTCACACCGGTCATGGCCCCTTTACCTTCGGCCGGGCTGGCCTGAACCAGCTGGTAAGGCAGGTCGCCCTTGGCCGCTGGCGCCACGGCCAATTGGGTGCCGGTGACCTTCGAGCCGTCTTTGGCCTGCCAGGTGGCGGGCGGCCCGAAATAGTCGCCCACCGCCTTGCCAGACCTGTCCTTGAGTACCGCTTTGGGGCCGACGAATGTCCACTCGGTCTGGCCGGGGGCATTGGCTTTGTCGCGGCATTCGTAGGTGACCTGGCCCACACCGACGGTTTCCAGCATGACGGCGTGGCCATCCGGAACCTTGACCGCGTCGGGCAAGGCGGATTGAGCGTGAGCGGCTTGGCTGGCCACGATCAGGACAAGACCGCCTGTGAGCATCAGCATGGTAACTGGGCTGTTCATGGTGCAAATCTCCTGGCGAGTAATCGACAGCGCGAAGTCGCGCTACCTGTAATACCCGCCAGGTTGCAGATTGGATGCACCTGTGGAAAAAAATTGTGCATCCACCCGTACGTTGCCCGGCTTGCCTGTCAGCCTACCTGGGCCGGTGCCGTCTTGGCTGCTTTGCGCAGGCTCCACACACCCCATGCCAGGCCGATCACAGCAGCAATGACCGAGCCCGAAAGTACGCCAAGCTTGGCCGCACCCAGAACGCCAGGGTCAGAGAACGCCAGGTTGGCAATGAAGATCGACATGGTAAAGCCGATGCCTGCCAACAGCCCGATCAGCGTGATGCCGTGCCAGGTAACGCCCGCCGGCAACGCGCACCAGCCCAACCGTACCATCAGCCAGCTGATCGTCACGATACCCAACGGCTTGCCCAGGACCAGCGCCACAGCGACGCCTGTCATCACCCAGTGAGGGCCATCGGCAGACAGGTCGACACCAGACAACCCGACACCGGCGTTGGCCAGGGCGAACAGCGGCATGATCGCGAAAGCCACCCAAGGGTGCAGATGGCCTTGCACGCGCAGCACTGGGGCGACCAGCTCGCGCTGCGCCACACGCAGGTTTTTCAGCGGGCTCATGAGTTCGCTGTCATCGATCTGCGGTGCCTTGGCGCGGCCTAGCAGGTCGTCGGTGAAGCGGGTGACGGCCTCCAGTGGGCGCTCGCCCAAAGGCATGGCCCGAACCGGTGTCATCAGGCCAAGCACCACGCCCGCCAAGGTGGGGTGGGCACCGGTCATCAACATGCCCAGCCAGGTGATGAACCCGGGGATGATGTAGGCATAGGCCGAACCGACACCTATCTTCTGCAGGCCGAGCACCAGCAGCAGGCCGATGGCGGCGACGCCGAAACCGCTGTAATCCAGGCCACCGGAGTAGAAGAAGGCAATGATCAGCACCGCGATGATGTCGTCGATGATCGCCAGGGCGAGCAGGAACACCCGCACATTGGAAGGGATCGACTTGCCCAGCAGCGCCAGCACACCCACTGCAAAGGCGATGTCGGTGGCAGTCGGCACTGCCCAACCTTCTTGCGCGGGAGGCGAATGATTGAACGCCAGGTAGATGAGCGCGGGTACCACCACACCGCCGACAGCCGCCGCCATCGGCAGCGTGGCCTGGCGCAGGCTGGACAGCGCGCCTTCATGAATTTCGCGACGGATCTCCATACCGACGACCAGGAAGAAGATGGTCATCAGGCCGTCGTTGATCCAGAAATGCAGTGACTGGGAATAGACCAGCGAGCCGACACCGAAGCTTATCGGCGTGTGCCAGAGGGCGTCATAGCTTTCGGCAGCGGGCGAATTCGCCCAGATCAGTGCTGCAACGGCGGCGATCAACAGTACGACGCCGCTCACGGCCTCGATATGCAGAAAGCGTTCGAAGTTGGCGAATGCGCGTTGGGCAATTTGCTGGGCACGGGGCATTACGTGTTTTTGCATGGGCACAAGAACTCCCGCACGGCGGCCCGACCTGCGTAGTTATTTAACCTGCGTCACTGCGTCATGCAGCTAGCACCCGGCGGGGATTCTAGCGCAAAACCTGGATACTGTGCACGAAAGCGTCTTTCAACGCCTGGTTGCAGCCACCTGAACGCCTGCCCGCGGCACAGCAACTGCGACACATTTGCAACCGGAATATTGGGCAGATTGCGAATTCGTTCCTAGTATGAAGACGTTATAGCGATTGCGTTGCGTGCCTGCTGGATGCCTCTCTACAAGGAGTCGAGAATGCCTTTGCCTGTCGTTGCTCAGCGGTACCTTACCTTGTTACTGGCCTTGGCCAGCGCTGCCGCCCAGGCCGAGCAAGGCGCCCCAACCGAGGACCCGCAACTGATTCGCGTGCTGCTGGCTGCCGAACTGGAAACGACCCTGTCCAGCCAGATGAGTGGCACCTTGGGCGAAATCCAGACGCACTTCGGCGACCAGGTGGCCAAAGGCGTCACATTGGCACGTTTCAACTGTAACGAAGCCCAGGCCCGTAGCAAGGTCGCGGTGGCTGAACTGGCCATGGCCCGGCAGAACCTGCAGGCCAAGCAACAGTTGCGCAAGCTGGACGCAGTGGGCGACATCGAAGTGGCCGCAGCCAAAACCGAAGTGCAGAAGGCCGATGGGGCCCGCGCCATGGGTGAGGCGCAGATGAGCTATTGTCGGGTCCTGGCGCCGTTTTCGGGCCATGTGGCCAAGGTTTACGTCAAGCCCTACCAAACTGTCAGCGCAGGTACACCGCTGTTTGACCTGGTCAGCGATGGTGCATTGAAGGTGCGCCTCAATGTCCCTTCCAGCCAGTTGAAAACGCTCAGCCCCGGCCAGCCGTTGACGGTTAACGTTCACGAAACGGGCAAGACCTACCCGGCCAAGGTCAGCGTGATCAATGCCAGGGTAGATGCGGTGGCACAGACGGTGGAGCTTGAGGCGCGCTTCGATCAACGCTTTCCCGAACTGATGGCCGGCATGAGCGGCACCGCGCGGTTCGACCATGACCGTGAATAGGCCGCTGCCTCACCCACAGCTATTGCTGCAGCTGGACGCCCTGCGCGACAAGGCCATGGCCGCCGAGACGCTGGGCGCACTGGCGTTCAGCATGGCCAACGACCTGTACCCGCTGCTGCCCTTTCACCAGGCGCTGGTGTTCGGCCAAAGCAAGGCCGGCCTTGAACTGCTGTGCGTGTCGGGCCTGGCGCGGCCCAGCGAAGACTCGCCCTACCTGGTCTGGCTCAGGCGCGCCAGCCGTTGGCTGGCCGGGCGTCTGGCCGATGCGCAGCCTACCTGGCTGACCCTGGACAACGCCTCGCCGCCCGAAGACATCGCTCAGGGCTGGACCGAATGGTGGCCTTCGGGGCTGTGGTGTATACCGCTGCACGTCCCTGCCGGCGAGCGCCTGGGCGTGCTTGTACTGCTGCTTGAAGAAGCCCCGCCGCCGGTGGTGCATCAGCAACTCGATGGCCTGATACGCACCTGGGCGTACTGCTGGAACACGCTGACACGGCGCCGCCGGCTCGGTCGATGGCGCCCCAGCCGGCGTCAGGTGCTGGTGACCTTGCTGGTAGCAGCGTCGCTGTTATTGGTGCCAGTGCGTCAGACGGCACTGGCACCGGCACAGATCGTCTCGCGCCAGGCACAGATTGTCAGCTCTCCGATCGACGGCGTGATCGCCCAGGTATCGGTACGACCCAACCAGCCGGTGCAAGCCGGCACGCCGTTGTTCACCCTTGACGAAACCACCTTGCGCAGCCGCGCCGAGGTGCTCGGCAAGGAGGTCGCCGTGGCCGATGCCGAATTGCAGGCTGCCAACCAGCGGGCGTTCGACAACCCGCAAAGCAAAAACGAACTGACCCTGCTGCAAGGCCGCGTCCAGCAGCGACGGGCCGAACTGGCCGCTGTACAAGCGCAACTGCGGCGCACCCAGGTGCTGGCTCCACGCGCCGGGGTGACGGTGTTCAGCGACCCCAACGACTGGCTCGGCAAACCGGTGACAACCGGCGAGCGCATCATGCACGTTGCCGACCCTGCGCAACCGGCCATGCAGATCCAGCTCGCCGTGGCCGATGCCATAGCCCTGGAACCTGGCGCCGAAGTGACCTTGTTCCTCACTGCCTATCCGCTCAGCCCACTCAAGGGCAAGATCCTCGAAACCAGCTATCAGGCCAAACCCAGCGACGATGGCGTGGTCGCCTACCGTCTGCTGGCAAGCATCGACGAGCATTCCGAGCATGCCCGCCTGGGCCTGCATGGCACCGCCAAGCTCTATGGCGACCGCGTCATGCTCGGCTACTACCTGCTGCGTCGCCCGCTGGCCACGTTGCGAGCCTGGAGCGGCTGGTGATGCTGGATCCCAGCGACCTGCCGCTGCCGCCACTGCGCGAGGACCTGCGCCTGTGCGAAGCCGCCGACAGCCGAGAAGGCGAACCGGCGTGGATGATCCACGACACCGTGCTGAACCGCTTCTACCGCATCGGCTGGCTGGAGTTCGAATGCCTGCTGCGCTGGGGCCAGACACCGCGCCAGATCAGCGAGCAGGTGTCGCACGACAGCGCGCTCAAGCCGGATATCGAGCAGGTGCTGGCATTGCGTGCGTTTCTCGAACAACACCACCTGCTGCGCCCAGGCCCCGAGCAACTGGCCAGGCTGCAAACCGCCAACGAGACGCGCACCTGGTCGAGCTGGCGCTGGTGGCTGCACCACTACCTGTTCTTTCGCGTGCCGCTGCTGCGCCCACAAGCGGGCCTGCAGCGCCTGGCCGCTGCCTTGGGCTGGCTGTTCCATCCGCTGACCGGGCTAACGGTGATTGGCTTGACCATCCTGGGCGTGATCCTGGTGATGCAACAATGGGACAGCTTCACTCATGCCGTGGTGGAATCATTCTCCACCGAAGGCCTGTTCAGCTTTGCCCTGGCGCTGGTGGTGGCAAAAACCCTGCACGAGCTCGGCCATGCCCTGGTAGCCACGCGCCTGGGCTTGCGTGTCGGGCACATGGGGGTGGCGTTTCTGGTGTTGTGGCCAATGCTTTACACCGACACCGGCGAAAGCTGGAAGCTCAAGCGTGCCCACCAGCGCCTGGCGATCGCTTCGGCGGGCATCGTCACCGAGCTTTCCCTGGCGGGCTTGGCGACCCTTGGCTGGGCCGTGTGCGACGATGGCGCCCTGCGCAACGCCCTGCTGTACCTGGCGACCACCAGCTGGGTCCTGTCCCTTGCGCTCAATGCCAGCCCTTTCATGCGCTTCGACGGCTATTTCATCCTCAGCGACCTGCTTGACTTCCCCAACCTGCACGAACGCTCTTCTGCGCTGGCTCGTGTAGCCATGCGGCGCACCCTGCTGGGGCTCGACGAAGCCTGGCCGGAGCCTTTTCCCATTGGCCAGCGACGCCTGCTGGTGGCGTTTGCCTTCGCTACCTGGCTATATCGCCTGGTGCTGTTTCTCGGCATCGCCGTGGCGGTCTACCTGTTTTTCTTCAAACTGTTGGGGATCGTGCTGTTCATGGTCGAATTGGCGTGGTTCATCGCGCTGCCGGTGAAACGTGAGCTGAGCCACTGGTGGCAACAGCGGGCACGCATTCCGGGGCAGCGCAAGCGGATATTCTATGTGTGCCTTAGCCTGGCCCTGCTGGCCCTGGCAGTACCTTGGCACAGCCAGGTAAATGCCGTAGGTGTGGCCCGTGCCGAGCACCAGCTGCGCGTCTACACCCCCTACCCTGCACGGCTGAAAAGCCTGCACCAGGCGGGCCCTGTCAAGGCCGGCGACGTACTGGCAGTGCTTGAGGAGCCGGACCTGAACTCACGCATGCGCAGCAGTGAGGCCAGCGCCCGCAGCTATGAGGCACGCTTGTCGGGACTGCTGGCCGACCCTGCGGGGCTGGCCGAGGATGCGGCCACCCAACAGCGCCTGATGGTGCAGAACGAGGAAGCACGCGCCGCGCGCAGCGAGATTGCCCGGCTCAACCTGCAGGCGCCATTCGCCGGTCACTGGCTGGACCTTGAACCCGACTGGCAGCCTGGCCAGTGGTTCAACCGCCAGCAACCGCTGGGCATCTTGATAGATCCCCGTCACTGGCAGATCGATGCCTACGTCGCCCAGGACCAGGTGCACCTCCTTGCCGTGGGCAACCCGGTGAAATTCTATCCCGAAGGCCAGGCCATCGCCCTGCGCGGCAAGGTGCTGGCGATTGGCAGCACACGCGCCGGGCATTTGGCCCACCGCATGCTCTCTTCACACTTTGGCGGCCCGGTGCAAACGAGCGGTGAAGCGCTTGTACCCAACCATGCACTTTTTCAAGTGCTGGTGGCCCTGGATGAACCGCTGGCCAGCGTGCGCGAAACCCGCGGCAAGCTGAAGATCGATGGGGAAAAGCGCAGCGTGCTGGGCGAACTGGGCAAATGGCTGTTGGGCGTTGGCCTGCGTGAGAGCGGTTTCTGAACATTGCCTTCCGGCGCCTGCTCCCCCGCCCTGAGAAAACCCGACTACGATTGCTAAAGCTTCGAATCTGGCGACGAACTTCTGAGCAGGGATGGAAATGGACATCAAGAGCAGAGCCGGCTTTGCCACTGCCTCGCGCCCTCGGTCGCACACCGTTGCCCTTGAGCAACGCATTCTCTTCGATGGCGCTGCAGCCACCGCTGTCGATCAACAGCACCACAGCGATGCCAGTGCTGCCGAGAGCAAGGACACTAGCCACCCTGCGCCTACCGCCAGCGAAGCGCAGACCACAACTGCAGCAACCACGCCACGCAACCTGGTAGTGATCGATGCGCGCGTGGAAAACCGCGACCAATTGGCTGCCAACCTGCCGGCCGGCACCACTGCGCTGGTGGTGGACCCTGGCCAGGATGCCATCGCTGCCATCAGCAATGCCTTGGCGCAACTGGGCAAGGTCGACGCCATTCAGGTGTTCTCCCATGGCGCTTCAGGCCAGTTCACCCTCGGCAACCAGGTGTTCACCAGCCAGACGGTCGAACAGTTGGGTGACCGCCTGAGTGCCTGGAGCAGTGAGTTGAACGCCGGTGCAGATATTCAGCTGTATGGGTGTGATGTGGGTAGCGGCAGCGCTGGCCAGGCTCTGGTCAACGAACTGGCACGCTGGACGGGTGCCGACGTTGGCGCATCGAGCAATGCAACCGGCAATTCGTTGGCCGGCGGCGACTGGCGCCTTGAGGTCAGCAATGGCGATGTCGACAAAGCCATCGCTCTGGCAGCTACCACCCTCGACAGCTTCCAGGGCCTGCTGGCCGATGCCAGCCCTACAGCCAGCCTGAATAGCGGTGGGGCCGAGGTGCAGTTGGGCGAACAATTCACCTTCACCGTAAGCTTCAACAACCCCTCGACCCAGGAAGGCTACGCCCCATTCATCGACGTATTCCTGCCTGCCACCGGCCGCGACGGCGATGATGGTGCCACTTTTGTCTCCGCCACCTACTTGGGCCAGGCGGTGAACAGCTTCGTGATCACTTTCGATGCCAACGGCAATGCCACCCATCCTCTTGCCAAAGATGCCAGCGGCAACGCACTGGTAATCAACGCAGCCAGCGTGGGCATGAAGCCCGGTGACCAGATGGTGGTGCTGCAGTTGCCTTACGCCAGCGTTACCAACGGCCAGCCCAGCATCGACATCCAGATTACCGCGCAACTGAGCAACCTGGCCGACACCAGTTATTCCGACGGCACGCCAAACCTCACCATCAATACCCGTGCGGGCTTCGAATACGGTAACGATTCGCTGAACAACCCTGTGCAAGACCCAAGCCTGGTGGAGAGCGCGCTGCACAGTTTCATCGTCACGCCCACCCTGCTGAAAGTCTCGCAGACGTTGAACATGCCGGAGGGCGAAACGGTCACCGGGCCCAACTTCACCCGTACCCAGACCGTCACCGTCACCCCGGCCCCCGGGCAGACGCTGAGCAATGTCACCATCACCCAGACCGTGCCCGACCAGGTACACGTCAGCGCCATCACGCCAGGGCCGGGCGGCACCCTGACGTCGATCACCTTGCATGACGGTACCGTACTCACCAACCCGGCACTCATCGCTCTGGCACTGGCGAACCCCAATGCTTTCGTGGCCAGCTATGACATCCACTACGACACCCTCAGCGCCGCCAGCACCACGCAAGTCAGTTTCTATGTACCGGAAATCGACGCCAACGGCCGGCCCGTGATCGACCCGGCCACCGGTAACCCGGTAACGATCAACTTCGGCACCGCCAGCGTGACGGGTGACTGGAACCCACTGGACCCGCGCGACCGCCCCACTGACCCGCAAGGCTACCCATTCAACGAAACCGGCAACGGTCAAGGCGCGACGTTCGTCGCCAAGTCGATAACCCTGCTCAAGCAGGTCAACCTGCAGAACGACGTCGGCACCACTGGCCTCACGCCCGGCGATACCTTGCGCTACACCCTGGGCGTGGCGATTTCCGACTTCTTTGCCTTCGGTGAGAACATCCTCGAACAAGGCCAGTTCACCCTGACCGACCTGCTCAGCGATGGCCAGACCTTCGACCCAAGCAACCCTCCGACCCTGGTCATCCAGCAGCATGGCGGCACACAGAGCATTACCCTGATCTACA
Organism: Pseudomonas sp. BNK-30; assembly: GCF_047456185.1. Taxonomy (NCBI): domain Bacteria; kingdom Pseudomonadati; phylum Pseudomonadota; class Gammaproteobacteria; order Pseudomonadales; family Pseudomonadaceae; genus Pseudomonas; species Pseudomonas sp. BNK-30. The sequence goes on along the minus strand of NZ_CP179904.1, from coordinate 1,508,196 downwards.
CCCAGACAGTGAATGCCGACGGCAGCACCACGCTGGTCTTCGACATTGCCGAATCCATTCGCCAAGCGGTAGCCGGTCCTGGCGTTGCGGCGCTGTTCGGCGACCTCTACGACGACACTGTGCAGGAGGGCGCCACGCGCCTGAGCATCGTCTACGACGCCCTGATCGACGCCACCTACACCACCGACCACCCGCCCCACGACCAGCTCAACGAAGGCGACAGCGTCGGCAACAACGCCACAGTGGATGCCACCGTGCTGCGTGATGCGGTCAACATCGGGGGCACTCAGACCGACGGTTCCGCCACCACCAGCACCATCCAGTCCTCCACCGTCGATATCGAGCTTACCCAGGTCAACGGCGGCAACCCACCGAGCAACGGCGAACTGCGCCCGGGGGACGTGGTGACCTTCACCATCAACTACGACCTGCTGGTAGCCGACTACGAGAACTTCAAGCTCACGGCCTACCTGCCCTTGCCCCTGCTCAACGCGGCCGGCATCAGCTGGAGCTTTGGCACAGGCGTTGGCCAATGGACGTTCGGCAGCGGCAATACCATTCTCGACGTGCCAGACAGCGTCACCACCGGCCCCGGCAACGCGATCGTCTTCGACTTCGGCAACTACGTGTCCGGGGGGCTAGACGGCGGCACGGTGCAAGTGCGTTTCACCATGGTCGTGGGCGATCAGCCCTATGCCGACCAGCGTGCACTAGACGTGCTGGCGCAATCGAGCCAGACCACCACCGTCGACAAGACCGTGCTCACGTCGTCGGATGTGGCGGTGATCGCGTCGGTCGCCGAACCGGTGCTGGACATCAAGCACGGCGTGGTCGCCAGCAGTAACGGCACAGTCACCGGCACCACCGGCAGCTGGGCGGCCCCCGGTACCAGCGGCGTGCCGTTCAGTGGCAGCGTCACCAGCCTGGCAGCGGTGGACGGCAACGTCAGCGGTATCGATGGCGCTGACACCCTTCGGCTGGCCACTGCCCTGAAAAACAGCGGCGGCGGCGGCGCTTACGACGTCAGCACCAGCATCACACTGCCCGCAGGGCTGTCGTTTGCAGGCGGCAGCCTGGGTGCGGCCAACCTGCAGATCTACCGAGGTGACGGCACCCTGCTGGTACAAGGCACCGACTACAGCGTCAACGGCAACACCATCACGTTCCTCGACGCCAACGGTCAGGCCACCTTGTTGGCCGGCCGCGCCGGCACCGCCGCCGACCTTTCCGGCAGCAACGTAGTGGTCATCACCTATGACGTGACCGTGGCCAATGCCATCCTCGCCTCCAGTACCCTGCAGAGCACTGCGGCACTGACCAACTACGCCAGCGTCGACGGCGGCCAGGACTTCACACCGACCGACCTGGTCGAGCTCGCCAGCCAGCAGGTTGCCGCCCCGGCCATCAGCAAGACCTACAAGGACGGCACCCTCAGCGAAGATGACTCCAGCGCCACGCACACCACGGGCAGCAACCTGGTGATCGGCGAAAGCATCACCTACGACATCGTGGTCACCTTGCCGGAAGGGGCCACGGGCAGCCTGCGCATCAATGACCTGATCCCCCCCGGGCTGCGGCTGGATCCGCGTTTCAATAGCAACCTGGGCTACGAAATAATCACCACCACGGCAGGCAGCGCGGCCTTGACGGCCAACTTCAATGGCGTGCTCAACGTCAACCCGGTGACCCTGGACGGCAGCGACGGCGCCGACCTGCTGCTGGTGTTCGGCAGCGCCGGGAGCACAGCCGACAACATCATTGGCAACAACAGTTTCGTCATCCGCCTGGTGCTGGTGGCCAGCAACGTGGCCGGCAACCAGCAAGGCACCACACTCAACAACGGCGCGCAGCTGGTCTACAGCGACCCAGACGGCGACACGCCCAATGGCGCCACTGCGGTGGACCGCAGCATCAGCAGTGCCCAGCAACCTGGCGCTACCATCGTCGAACCCACTCTGAGCGTCACCCAGCAGGTAACCTCGACCCCGACCTTCGGCGGATTCGACGAAGGCGATACCGTCACCTTCACCATCACCGTGGCCAACAACTCAGGCACTGACGCGTTCGACATCAGCCTGCTGGACGTGCTGCCGACCGAGATCGACAACCTGGTGATCAGCGGCACGATTCAGTACAACGGCGGGGCCAGCAACAACGGCGGCGTCGATTTCGTCATTCTCAACGGCCAACTGGTGACTGCCAATGGTGCCAATATCGACATTGCCAACGGCGGCAGCATCGTCATTACCCTGTCCGGCGTGGTCAACGCCACTGCCGCAGGTGAAGCGGCAATCCCCAACAATGTCGAAGTGCGCTGGAGCAGCCTGGACGGCACCAGTAACACCACCGACACCGTCAATGGCGAACGCAGCGGTGACGACGGCCGGCTCAATTCAGGCGCACTCAACGATTACCGCGTGCTGAGTGCCCTGCTGATCCCGGTCACCAATGGCGTTCAGGTATCTCGCGTAGGCGGTGTGGCCGACACGCCCCCGGCCACCAACAGCGGCGGCGCTACCGACACCAGTGGTTTGCTGGAAACCGTGGTGGTCGGTGAAATCGTCCGTTACCGCGTGGCGGTGCTGGTGCCCACCGGCGACAACCCCGATTACCAGATCCGCATCGAACTGGCCGCGGGCCTGGAGTTCATCCCCGCCGACCTCAACAATATCCTGATTGCCATGGTATCGAGCCAACTGGGCGGCCTTACCACGGACGCGACCGACCTGCTCAGCGGCGGTACGTTGTACATGACCGGCAACCAGGACAGCGATGTGGCTCTGCCGATTCAGGCAGACCTCAGCGGCACGACACCGTCGGGCACCTTCGACGGCAACAATGGGCGGCTGGTGATCACCACCAACGCCGACGGCAGCCAGACCATCACCTTCAACCTCGGCAACCTGACCAATACCGAGGCCAACGACAGCGACATCGAGGGCGTGATCCTCGAGTTCAACGTGCGGGTCAGCAACGTAGCGGGCAACCAGGCCAGCAGCCAGCTGGGCATGACCGTGTTCGAACACGTCGGTGAAAACGGCGGTGTGGACCGTGGCCAGAGCGATACCGTATTCGAGCGCATCGTGGAGCCCAGCTTCAGCAACCTGGACAAATCGGTCATAGACGTGTCCCCAGGCAGCGGCACCACCGATGCCACAGTATCGGTGAGCTTCACCCAGAACGGCGGTGCGCCGGCCTATAACACCCACCTGGCCGACCAGTTCCCCAGTGGCAGCAACTACCAGGTGCAGAGCATCCTCCTCAACGGCGTGGCACTGGACCTTGGCAACCTGCCCAGTGGGGTGACCTTCAGCGATGGCACGGCAATCGCCGTGGACTTCGCCCGGCTCGCGCCCAACGACTCGGTCCAGGTGATCTATACCGTCACCCTGCCCAACGTCACCATCGCCGACAACGCCGCCAGTGCCGCCGTACTGACCTGGACCAGCCTGCCCACCGACTTCGAAACCACCGGCTGGGGTGGCTCGCTCCCAGCAACAGCTGGTGGTGCTACCGGCGAGCGTACCGGGCAAGACGGCGCCACAGGGCTGAATAACTACATACTCAGCGAAGGTGCCGGCATGGGCGTGGTCCAAGGCACACTATGGGACGACACCCGCAGCGCCACGGATAACGTCACCCCTGACGGCCCTGGCCTGGACGGCATCGGCGTCAGCCTGACCTGGGCCGGCGAGGATGGCGTGTTCGGCAGTGCCGATGACCGTACCTTCAACACCGTGACCGCCAGTGGCGGCCTCTATCAGTTTGCGCTGCTGCCTTCGGGCAGCTACCTCATCGCCGTGGCACAGGACCATCAGGCCAGTGCCAACAACAACTTCCATGTGCGCATCGATACCGACAGCGGCGCCGCAGCAGTCGGCCTGGGCAGCGTAGCTCTCACCCTCGCTGAAGGTTCGACAGGCACGGCCGATGCAGGCTATGTGCATGTGAACGAGGCGCCGATCAACACCGTCTCCGATCAGCGCGGCCAGGAAGACACGGTGTTGCATATCGGCGGCCTGGCCACCAGTGACGTGGATGTGAACGCAGGCACTGCCGATGGCGTCATGACCATCACCCTGACGGTAGTGCATGGGGTCATCTGGCAGGCCGCCACCCCGCCTGCGGCCACTGCCACTCCCCCGGCCGGCGCGGGCCGCAGCCTGGTGCTCAGCGGCACTCTGGCCGAACTGAACGTACTGTTGAGCCAGCTCTATTACAAAGGCGACCAGGATTTCAATACCTTCCGCGACCGCGAAACCCTGACCATGGTCACCAATGACCAGGGCAACTTCGGCGATGCACCGCTAAACGGTGATGGCATCCCTGGGCAGAACCCCGCCGATGCGCTGACCGACACGGACGTGATGAATATCGTCATCGACCCGGTCAACGATGCACCGATCGCCAACGCCGACCTGGCCACGGCCGTGGAGGCCGGTGGCCTGAACAATGCCGACCCGGGCGTGAACCCGACCGGCAATGTGCTGAGCAATGATACCGACGTCGATATCCAGACCAACAACGACGTGCTCACCGTAACCCGTATCGCCAGCACCACCACACCCGGTGGCGTGGCAGTAGCGGCCAACGGGGTCACCACCTTGCAGGGGTTGTATGGCACCTTGTCGATTACTGCCGGCGGCGGTTTCCAGTACATCGTCGACAACGACAATCCTGCGGTGCAGGCGCTGCGCACGGCGGGCAACTTCATCAGCGAATCTTTCAATTATGACATCGTCGACAGCGGCGGCCTGACCAGCAGCGCGGTGCTGCAAATCGATATTCATGGCGCCAACGACACTCCCGTGGCACAGGGCGATGCCGCCGCCGCCCTCGAGGCCGGCGGTACCAACAACGGCACGCCCGGGCAAGACGCCACCGGCAATGTGCTGGACAATGACACTGACGTGGATGCCGTGGCGCTGGGCGAGACCAAACAGCTCAGCGCAGTACGCTACGACGGCCCGGGCGGCGGTCGGATCATCCCGGTTGCCAGCGGCCAGTCCACCAGCGTGCCGGCGACCTTCGGCACCTTGACCATCAACGCCGACGGCAGCTATCGGTATGTCATCGACAACGGCAACGCCGCCGTGCAGGCGCTCTCCCCCGGCCAGACACTGGTCGAGCAGTTCACTTACCAGATGGCCGATGCCGGTGGCTTGAGTTCCATAAGCGTGCTGGTGATCACCGTCCAAGGCGCCAACGATGCCCCGGTGGCCGTGGACGATCGGGGCAGTGCCAGTGCAGGGGCCAGCGACAACAGCCCGGCGCCGGTCAATGCCGCGGGCAACGTGATCACCGGCACTGGTGGCGTGGGTGCCGATACCGACGTTGACAATCTGGACCAGCCACCCGCCACCCAACTCAAGGTCGACGGTGTGCGTAGCGGGCTGGAAAGCACAGGAGGCGCGCTCACGCCGGTGGCCAGCGGCGCTCCCGCCGCCATCACCGGCACGGTGGCCCGTTTGGCCGACAACAGCCTGATCAATGGCAACTTCGGCCAGCTCACCCTCAACGATGACGGCACCTACAGCTTCGTGGTCAACAGCGCCGACCCCACCATCCGCGCACTGGCCGCCGGGCAAAGCCTGAATGTGATCTTCACCTATCAGGTCCAGGACAGTGGCGGGCTTACCGACCAGGCGCAGTTGGTGATCACGGTAACCGGGGTCAACGACCCTCCCGTGGTCAGCCCGGTCAGCGTCGATGCGATCGAGGCAGGCGGGCTGAACAATGCAAGTCCCGGCCTGGACCCGAGCGGCAGCATCCGTGCAGCGTACAACGACCCGGACGGCGACGCCCTGACCATCAGCGGCGTAATCAGCCCGAATGGCATCAACGGCGCGCCTGGGCAGGCCCTGGCCGGCAACTATGGCAGCCTGGTGCTCGATGCCCAAGGCAACTACCGCTATGTGGTGGACAACGGCAACAGCGCGGTGCAGGCGCTGCGCAGTGACGCTGACAGGCTGACCGAGGTCTTCCAGTACAGCGTCAGCGATGGCAACGGCAAGGTCGTCACGGCCACCTTCACCGTGGTCATCCATGGCCGCAACGACACCCCGATCGCGGCCAACGACAACGCCATTGCCATCGAAGCCGGTGGTAGCAACAACGCTACACCAGGACAACCAGGCAGCGGCAACGCCCTTGGCAACGACAGCGATGTGGACGCAGGCGACAGCAAGAAGGTCGATGGCATTTACCTGGGCACCCTTGCAGCCGGCGGTACGTTCATCCAGGTCAACGCAGGCACGACCGTGGTGGCCGGCGCCTATGGCACGCTGAGCATCGATGCCAATGGCAACTACATTTACACCGTCAATGACAGCCTGGCTGCCGTGCAAGCACTCAAGGCCGGTGAGCAACTGCGCGAAACCTTCGTTTACCGCATGCTTGACACTGCCGGTGCCAGCGCCCAGGCGCAGATCAACATCACTGTCGAAGGCCGTTACGATACCCCGGTGGCCCGCGACGACCTCGCCTACGCGGTAGCGGTGGACGACGATGGCACGGGTGGGCGCAACCCCACCGGCAATGTGCTGAACAACGACACCGACGTGGATGCCAACGATACCAAGGCGGTCACCGCCGTGGGCGTGGGCGCCGAAAGCAGCAACCCTGGCCTCGACCCACTGGTCGACAGCGCGAACGTCACCACACGCTATGGCACCCTGACCCTCAACGCCGACGGCAGCTACCGCTTCGTGGTCAACTCCAACGATCCCGACATCATTGCCCTCGGCGCGCTGGGCTTTGTCATCCAGCGCTACACCTATCAGGTTACCGACGCTGGGGGGCTGAGCGACACCGCAACGCTGACCATTCTCATCCGCGGCGAGAACCAGCCGCCTGTTGCCGGCCCCGACCAGGGCCAGGCGGTCGAGGCCGGCGGCATGGACAACAACATCCCGGGCAGCGACCCCAGCGGCAACGTGATGGACAACGACAGCGACCCGGACGCCGTCAACATCCTGTTCCCGGAAGTCCTCGAAGTGCTGGCGTTCTGGACTGGTGACGGCCCGCTGCCAGACAACGCCAGCCTGGTCGGGCAAACCCTGCGCGGCCAGTATGGCGACCTTACATTGAATGGTGACGGCAGTTGGAGCTACGTTCTGGACAACAGCCTGCAGGCAGTGCAAGCACTGCGCGTCAGCGGCCAGACCGTGGTGGACAATTTCACCTACTTGCTGGCAGATGTCTGGGGCGGTACCACCAACGGCCTGCTGACCATCACCATCGACGGGCGCAACGACTACCCTGCGGCCAATGATGATACCGCCAACGCGGTGGAAGCTGGCGGCGTGAACAACGGGACGGCGGGCGTCGATCCCAATGGCAATGTGCTGGACAACGATACCGATGTCGACGGCACGCAGTACGGCGAGACGAAGACAGTGGTGCAGTACACCGGCGAAAACGGCAACACCGCAGTCGCCGGCCAGGTGCTGCAGGGCCTGTACGGCACACTCCTGATCAATGCAGACGGCAGCTACCGGTACGTAGTCGACAACAGCAACCCGACCGTGCAGGCCATGCGCAGCGCAGGCCAGTCGCTGCGGGAAGTGTTCACCTACCGCATGCGCGATACCGCCGGTGTGACCTCGGACGCGCGCTTGAGCGTGACTGTGCAGGGCGCCAACGACAACCCGGTGGCCCGCGACGATGCCAATGCGGCCAGCGACCAGGTACCGGCACCGCACACCAGCGGCAACGTGCTGCCCAATGACAGCGATGTGGATGCCGGCGACGGGCTGACCGTGACCGGCATCCGTGCCGGGCAAGAGTCCGGCGCCGGTGCGGCCGGCGTCATCGGCCGCCCCATCGCCGGCCAGTACGGCACCCTGGTGCTCAATGCCGACGGCAGCTACACCTACACCATCGACCTGAGTAATCCCGACGTGCTGGCGGCTGCGGGCCTTGGGCAAGTACTCAAGGACTACTTCACCTACACCCTCAGCGACCTGACGGGCGCCACCGACCAGGCTGAACTGGTCATCACGCTGGATATTGCCAGCCCGTTCATCCCCGCAGGCCCCCATCTGCACCGTGACGGCAGCGACAGCCTGACAGGCCAGCCGCTGCCGGATGTCAACCCGGCGATCTTCGTCGCACCAGTGGTCGAACGGATCGACGAAAGCCTGACCCTGTCCGCCTGGAGCACCGATGGCAGTGATGTGCGCCTGTTCGCCACGCCAGAAATCGAAAGCCAGTCGCTCGGCAGCCAGCTCGGCCAGGTCAACGGGCAATTCGTTGCCAGCGCCGTCTCGCAAAGCCGGCGCGCCAGCGCCGAGGACCAGAACTGGATCGACGGCCGCCACGGCGTCATCAGCCTCACCGCAGACGGCCTTTTGCCCGACCCTTCGGTATGGGCAACGGTGGAAGCCGACATGGTGGCGCAACCGGATAAAAGCTCACAGCCAGCGCAGGGCTTTCGTGCGCAATTGCGAGAAGCCGCGCAGCGTCGCGGCAGCGTTGCCCCCTGACGCCGATACATACACGGATGGACCAAGGACAGCCTATGCCCGTATCGAACTTTAAAGCCCTGAGCACTTTCACTGCATTCAGCGTTCTGCTCAGCGCCTGCTCGGTCTTTGAACCCAAGCCCTACACCGAGGACCAGATGCGCCAGCGGGTGATCGAAGACCAAGCCCGCATGTACAAGGAGCAGGAGCCCGTCAATGGACCAATCACCTTCTACGAGGCCTCGGCGCGCGCCCTCAAGTACAACCTCGACTACCGCCTGAAACTGCTGGAAAGCGCGCTGGCATCGGACCTGCGCGATGTCTCCAGCCACGAGATGCTGCCGCGTCTGGTAGCCTCCGCTGGCTATGCCGGGCGCAACAATGATTCCGGTGGCACATCAATCGGCATCGAGGACCGCCAGGTCAGCTTGCGTCCGTCCACCTCCGAAGAACGTTACCGCACCCTTTACAGCCTTGGGCTGTCGTGGAGCCTGCTGGACTTCGGGGTCGCCTACTTCCGCACGCAGCAGAAGAACGACCAGATGCTGATGGCCGAGGAGCGCCGTGAAAAGGTCGCGCAGAACGTGCTGCAGGATGTGCGCAACGCCTACTGGCGCGCCCTCGGCGCACAGCGTCTGCTGCCCGAGGTGGATGGCCTGCTGATGCGTACTCACCGCGCCCTGACCTCAGCCCGCGAAGCCGAAGGCAAAGGCCTGCTGCCGCGCCAGGACATCCTGGCCTACCAGCGCGCCCTGCTCGATTCGGTGTACATGCTCACCGTGCGCCGCCAGGACCTTGAGTTCGCCCGCGCCGAGCTTGCCGCGCTGATGTCGCTGCCACCCAACACCCGCATGGTGCTGGCCGACGTCACCGAGCAGCCGCTGCCACTGCTGACCAGCAACGTCGAACAGCTGGAGCGTCTGTCCCTGGAGCGCCGCCCGGAAATCATGGAGGAGTGGTATCGCAAACGCGTCAGCATGAACGATCTGAAGATCGCCAAGGCACAGCTGTGGCCAAACGTGAGTTTCAACTACGGCTACGAGTACGACTCCAACAAATACCTGTACAACAGTGACTGGAACCAGACCGGCATCAACGTCTCGATGAACCTGCTGCGCCTGCTGCAGTACCCGGACATCACAGCGGCGGAAAAAAGCCAGGAAAAAACCGATGACATGCGCCGCACAGCGCTGTCCATGGCGATTCTCACCCAGGTCCGCGTCGGCCTGCTGCGCTACCAGCTGGCGCGTCAGGAAGTGGAGTTTGCCGACGAAAGCCTGCGCGTTGACCAGAGCCTGCTCAACTACGCGCAGTCATCGCGCAACGCAGCACTGGGCAGCGAGCTGGAACTGATCCGCGCCGAGGGCCGGCTGCTGCTTTCGCGCTATCAGCGCGAGGCTGCCTACTCCGATGCCCAGGCTGCCTGGGGGCGGCTGTACAACTCGATCGGCTTCCAGGTCATGCCCAAGGAAATCGAGCAACATGACGTGAAGACCCTGGCGCAGGAGATTCAACGAACGGTCGAGCAACAGACGCGGGACAACCTGTTGGCGGCAGGCAAGTAGACGGCACACCGGTACCGCATGAACAAATCTTCATAGTGGCTGTGAGCGCCCGTGTTGCGGGATGAAACGCCGGATGCCCGGCTTCGCGCATCGCGCCTGTCTTGAGGCGCGCCCCCGGCACGCGTAGCATCGCCGCCCCGCATCCTTGTGGGAGCCGGCTTGCCGGCGATTCGAGTGCATGGCACTCGTCTACATCCATGTTGGCTGGCCTGGCGTAGTCGCCGGCAGGCCGGCTCCCACAGGTTTGCGTTCGACCGACACACCACCGCCCATGCCCCAACCGATCCCCCTCAAGGACCACGAAAAGGAAAAGCACCTGGTCAACCGCCGGCTCCTGGCTTGCGCTGCCCTGGTCTTCTGCCTGGTCGCCGTGCTGATCGGCCGTCTCTACGTGCTGCAAGTGCTGCAACACGACCAGCAAAGCGCGGTATCGGAAAACAACCGCGTACACGTACTGCCCATCGCACCCGAGCGCGGGCTGATCTACGACCGCAACGGTGTGGTGCTGGCTGACAACAAGCCCAGTTTCGACCTGACCATGACCCGTGAGCGCGCCGGCGATTCGGCCAAGGTGCTCGACACCCTGACCCAGGTCCTGAGCTTGGGCGAGGATGACCGCAAGCAGTTCGACAAGGACCTGCGCCGTGGACGCAAGCCGTTTGAACCGGTCACCCTGATGGTTGGCCTGACCGAGGAGCAGATCGCCCTGGTAGCGGTCAACCAGTTCCGCCTGCCGGGCCTGGATGTAGAACCGCAGTTCATCCGTGAATACCCGCTGGCCGAGCACTTCGCCCATTCGGTCGGCTATGTCGGGCGCATCAATGAAAGGGAAGCCAAGACCCTCGACAGCACCGAGTATCGCGGCACCCAATCGATCGGCAAGACCGGTATCGAACACTTCTACGAAAGCCAGCTGCACGGCCACGTCGGCTACGAGGAGGTCGAGACCAATGCCCAGGGCCGGGTGATGCGCGTGCTCAAGCACCAGGCCCCTACCCCAGGCGAAGACATTGTGCTGAGCCTTGACGCCCACCTGCAAGTGGCTGCAGAAAAAGCCTTGGGCGACCGCCGTGGGGCGGTGGTGGTGCTCGACCCGGCCAACGGCGACGTGCTGGCAATGGTCAGCAACCCCAGTTTCGATCCCAACCTGTTCGTCAAGGGCATCAGCTTCAAACAGTACGCGGCCCTGCGCGATTCCATCGACCGGCCGCTGTTCAACCGCGTGCTGCGTGGGCTGTATGCACCGGGGTCGACGATCAAGCCGGAAGTGGCCATCGCCGGCCTCGACAGTGGCGTGATCACCCCCGGCAGCCGGGTGTTCGACCCCGGGTACTACGAGCTGCCCAACTACGAACACAAGTACCGTAACTGGAACCGCAGCGGCGATGGCTGGGTAGACATGTACACCGCCATCATGCGCTCCAACGACACCTACTTCTACGACCTGGCGCACAAGCTCGGCATCGACCGCCTGCACGACTACATGGCCGAATTCGGCCTTGGCCATAAGGTCTCGCTGGACATGAACGAAGAGGCTTCGGGTTTGATGCCGTCTGCCCAGTGGAAACGCGCCACCCGCCGCCAGGCCTGGTACCCCGGCGAAACGCTGATCCTGGGCATCGGCCAGGGCTACATGCAGGTCACCCCGCTACAACTGGCCCAGGCCACCAGCCTGCTGGCCAGCAAGGGCGTTTGGCACCGCCCGCACCTGGCCATGACCGTGGGGGGTGAAACCCCGGTGGACCCGAACCCGATGCCCGACATCGTGCTGCACGACCGGCATGCCTGGGACCAGGTCAGCCAGGGCATGCAGATGGTCATGCACGACCCGCGCGGCATTGCCCGCGCCGCCGCCGCCGGCGCCCAATACCGCATCGCCGGCAAGAGCGGCACCGCGCAGGTGGTGGCGATCAAGCAGGGGGAGCGCTACAACCGCAACAAGACCCTGGAGCGCCACCGCGACAACGCCCTGTTCGTCGGCTTTGCACCTGCCGAGCACCCGAGCGTGGTGGTGGCCGTGATGATCGAGAACGGCGAGGCCGGCGGCCGGGTGGCCGGGCCGGTCGTGCGCGAGGTGATGGATGCTTACCTGCTGGATGACCAAGGGCACCTGAAACCGCAGTATGCCGGTGGTGCAGTGCTCAAGCAGGCTCCGCACACCTGAGGCAGCCCGACAGCTTAGCGCTGGCACGCCCATGGTCACATTTCGGTCACGCCACTGTCGTAATCTGCCGGGCAACTCTGTGCCAAAGGTCGCCCGGCATGCTCCGTCTGTTGCTCTTGCTGCTTCCCCTGCTCCCCCTGACGGCCGTGGCCGAGCCTGTGCACCTGCGCGTGCAAGGTTCCAACACCATCGGCGCGGCCCTCTTGCCTGCGCTGGTGCAGGGGCATTTGTGGGCGCAACAGGCAACGGCGATCGAGCAACGGCCAGGCGCTGTGGCCAACGAGACCGTGATAACCGCCGTTGATGCCCAGGGCCAGCCTCTGCGTATCGACATCGCGGCGCACGGCTCGAGCACCGGCTTTATCGCGCTTGGCCGTGGCGAGGCCGACCTGGCCGCAGCGTCTCGCCCCATCAACGATGCCGAGGTGCGCCAGCTCAAGGCGCTGGGTAACTTGCGTGCAGCCGGTGCCGAGCAAGTGATCGGTCTGGATGGTGTTGCAGTGTTCGTCCACCCCGATAATCCCCTGCCACAGCTCACCACCGAACAATTGGCACACATCTTCTCGGGGCGGATCCAGTATTGGGAGCAACTGGGCTTGGCAGGCGGCCCGATACACCTCTATGCACGCGACGACCGCTCCGGTACCTTCGAGACCTTCAAGGCACTGGTGCTGGAACCGCACCAGAGTGAACTGGCCCAGCAGGCGCAGCGTTTCGAATCCAGTGATGAGTTGGCCGATCGGGTACGTACAGATCGCCAGGCCATCGGGTTCAGCAGCCTGGCAGCGGTGCACGGAGCCAAGGTGCTGGCGATCGCCGAAGGCGATGCGCCAGCCATGCTGCCGGACCGCCCGCTGGTGGCGAGCGAGGATTACCCCCTGTCACGCCGGCTGTACTTCTATTTGCCCGCCAACGCCAAACCCCAGGCCAGGGCCTTGGCAGAATTCGCCCAAAGCCCTGCCGGCCAGGCCATCGTCGCCGAGCAAGGGTTCGTCTCACAGCAGGTCAAGTCCCTGGCTGTACCGGCGCAGGTCGACATGCCGCCGCGCTACCGCAACTTGGCGCAGAAGGCCCAGCGCCTGAGCGTCAACTTCCGCTTCCAGGAAGGCAGTGCCAGCCTCGACAACAAAGCGCTGCGCGACATACAGCGCGTCGCCGACTACCTGCGCCAGGCCGGCAAGCTGCACAGCAAGGCGGTGCTGGTCGGCTTTGGCGACACCAAGGCAACACCGGGCCGTGCCGCCCTGCTCTCGCGCCTGCGAGCACAGGCGGTACGCCGTGAGCTGGCGCGCGATGGCGTCGAAGTGCTGGAGGTGACCGGCATGGGCGACGAGTTGCCGGTTGCGGGTAACGAGCTGGAACAGGGACGCTTGCGTAACCGCCGGGTGGAGGTTTGGGTGTACTGAGGCAGGCAGCCGCGCACAGGCTCAGGCAAAAATTTGTAACAGCGCGCCATTCGGCATCACGGGGAAATGGGTCTAGGCTCAAACCCATGTGATACCGGGCCCCTCTGACGGCTACCGCGCCGCCATGTCGGATCACTGTTGCCATGCAACGTCGACAATCAAGGAGGGGCTCATGACAGCTCTACACACATTTCTCACAACACCATTCCTCGGTACCAGCACCTGGTTGTGGCTGGTGTTCATGGCCATCGTCATCGGCCTGCTGGTACTCGACCTGGGCGTGCTGCACCGCAAAGAACGTGAAATCGAAATGCGCGAAAGCCTGCTGCTGTACTCGGGCTATTTCAGCGTGGGCGTGCTGTTCGGCGCGTGGGTCTGGTACCAACTGGGCGCGCAGTCGGCGCTTGAGTTCTACACCGGTTTTTTGGTCGAACAGTCCTTGTCGATGGACAACGTGTTCGTCATGGCGATGATTTTCGGTTTCTTCGCCATCCCCCGTCGTTACCAGCATCGGGTGCTGTTCTGGGGCATCCTGGGGGTGGTGTTCCTGCGTGCGATCATGATCGGCGTGGGCGCAACACTGGTGCAAAACTTTGAATGGGTGCTGTACATCTTCGGGGCATTCCTGCTGTTTACCGGGGTAAAAATGGCGTTTTCGAAAGAAGACAGCCACCCCGACCTGGCCAACAACCCGGTGCTCAAGTTTGTCAGGCGGCACATGCGCGTGACCGACCAGATTCACGGTTCACACTTCTTCGTGCGCCTCACCCCGCCAGGCGAGAGCAAGGCATTGCGCTATGCCACACCGCTGTTCCTGGCGCTGGTGCTGATCGAGCTGGCCGACCTGGTGTTTGCCGTCGACAGCGTGCCTGCAATCTTCGCCATCACGCAGGATCCGTTCATCGTCTACACCTCGAACATCTTTGCCATTCTCGGTTTGCGTTCACTGTACTTTGCCTTGTCGGCATTGATGCACCGCTTCGTTTACCTCAAGTACGCACTGGCGCTGGTGCTGATTTTCATCGGCTGCAAGATCTTCTACCACGGCATGGTGGGCAAGGTGCCAGCACTGCTGTCGCTGGGCGTGACGTTCGGGTTGTTGCTCGGTGGGGTGGTGGTGTCGCTGATCAAGACGCGTGGGGAGAAAGCGGTCATGGGTGAAGCGCAAGGGGAACAGCCCCCATCCGCACAGACCAAGAGCGCCAAAAAGGAAGAAGACCCGCAATTGCGGGTCTGACCTTCCCATTCCCTGAAGTTTTTCGATGAACTCGGGCCCCTGCAAACTGGGGTCCAAGACACCGAATCAATTCCTTTTGGAAACCTCCATGGCTAACGCTATAACTGTCATCCAGCCGAAACCAATGAGGGTCAACCATAAAGATATTGCCAGTCGGCGTTTTAGCCCTGTGGGGAATGCTTTTAGCTCCGCAGCATCCAGCTGCCCTCGACGCAGTGCGGAGCCCGGAAAATTGACAAGCCCACCGATGGCACAAACCAAACAAAACCGCCACTTGAAATGCGATGCACCCCAAGTGACTTTCAAGTTTTCAATGAACGGATTGCTGGTGATTGAGGAGCAAGCAATTTCGTAGTCGCGAGTCAATGTCACATACACATTCATCGCCACGCCTACTAGAGCAATTAGCAGTGGCATTACTGCAAACAGAATTCTTACCACTAAAAGCCAAGCATCCATATCAATCACCGGACACACCATAAATATACTCGCCGGTGCGTTCTCCGAACTTTTCACCGACTTTACTTCCAACCAAGCCGCTTACTCCTACGACTAAAATCCCGCACAATGGAGTCGCTATCCCCCCCGTCGTTGCCACGGTAAACGCACCACATACTGTGCCGACGGCCAACGGCGCCAATGCCGAAGCCGCCATTCCACCCCCTACCCCGCCGCCAAACTTTCCAGACTCTACGAAGCGGGCCTTCCTGCACGCCTCAGTGCTCCCGGCTTGGCAGACCTCCCTCACGTTGAGGTACGACGATGTCGCACCGAGCCCAATGGCTACATTGCCACCTTGCTTGAGATACTTGGATAGCTTCGCCACCTTGTCCAGATGCGTTGCATACCCCGGTATCTGCCCGGCCCCACCCGCCTTCGACCAATGATGAACAAGACTTTTCGTCGAAATATTCAGGCTTTTCTTCAGCCGCTCGTAACTGCCAAGATTCAGCTGTTTATTTAGAAACGCCACCTTCAGTTGATTGTCCAACTGCTGCAACAACTGGCGCCGCGACGCAAAAAACTCTCGACTGTTCAAATGCCCATGTCGCAAAAATTCGCGTTGGTGCAATTGCTCTATCTGGGTCAGAGTATTCCTTACCTGTTTCAATCCCTGGTCCAGCATGTCCTTGCCCACCCCCATCGACTGGCTCGCGCTACTGAGCAACCCGGCAATCTCAGCCTGGTGCTGCACCATGAAATCCGACTCCGCAAAATCAAGTGCCGCTAACGCGTGCCGCACCTGTTGAGCGGCCGCCATCAGTGTGGCTTCCTCGCGGGTACAGGCATCACCATTGTCCGGGTCTGCGATGACGAAGATTTCTCCGGCCTTGAAACCTTGTTCGAACGTGGGGTTCAGCCGCTGCAGACGGGAAATCGGCAACGTAGCGTCATGCTCGAACAGTTTGAGCAACACCTGGGAGAACGACATGCTTCGGGGGACGATAAAGAAACCTGGTTCCAGTGAACCGGGCATTGCAGTTGCAAAACTTTGCGAAAAGCTCTGCGAGTAAGCAGCAGGCGATACTGCGGGGGAAAGCCCGCGATTGGCGGCATATGCCTGCCTGGCTGAGGGTGCCTCGCCCAGCGGTGCAACGACCCGATTGCTACCGGGCGGGCAGCCGCAATTGACCCGTGCGCCATCCATGGCCACGGCACGACCGTCGGAAATGAAATGCCACACACCTTCGGCGACGGTCCCTGCCTCGCCGCAGAGGGGGCAGGGTGTTGTGCTGTCTCCCACCCTGAGGACCATGCGCCCATTAGTCAAAGACCTGGCCCCGGTAGCGATACAAACAGCGCCAGTGGTAGTGGTGTCCCCATCTACCGCCTGGCCTTTCCCATCCAGGTTGAAACGCATTGGCAAGTTCCCTGTGCATTGGTGAGGTTTCGAAACCTAACACCTGCAACAGGGCTTCCAGTGCCTGAAACTGAAAACGAGACGCTTCCTACATCTGCCGCTTACCTTACTTACAAAGACACCCAGAAAAAGTTCGTCGAGCGGGCCCTCACCGCCCGCTACGCAACATATCCACCGGCACATACTTGCCGATCTCATACTTGCCAATCGCCGCCCGGTGCACCTCATCCGGCCCATCAGCCAGGCGCAAGGTACGCTGCATCGCGTACATGTACGCCAGCGGGAAATCCCCACTCACCCCTGCCCCACCATGGAGCTGAATCGCACGGTCGATCACCTTCAATGCGACATTCGGCGCCACCACCTTGATCTGGGCGATCTCACTGCGCGCCACCTTGTTGCCGACCGTGTCCATCATGTACGCCGCCTTGAGGGTCAGCAGCCGCGCCATGTCGATTTCCATGCGTGAGTCAGCGATCTTGTCGACATTGCCGCCCAGCCGTGCCAGCGGCCGGCCGAACGCGGTGCGCTCGACGGAGCGCCTGCACATCAGCTCCAGCGCCCGTTCGGCCATGCCCACCGAACGCATGCAGTGGTGAATACGGCCTGGGCCCAGGCGCCCCTGAGCGATCTCGAAGCCGCGCCCCTCACCAAGGATCACGTTTTCGTAGGGCACACGCACGTTCTCGAACAACACCTCGGCGTGGCCATGGGGTGCGTCGTCGTAGCCGAAGACGGGCAACGGCCGAACGATCTTCACCCCCGCTGCGTCGGTCGGCACCAGCACCATCGAGTGCTGCTGGTGGCGCGGGCCATTAGGATTGGACAGGCCCATGAAGATCATCACCTTGCAGCGCGGGTCGCAGGCCCCGGAGGTCCACCACTTGCGGCCGTTGATCACCCACTCATCACCGTCACGCACGGCAGTGGCGGCCATGTTGGTGGCGTCCGAGGAGGCCACCTCCGGTTCGGTCATGGCAAAAGCCGAGCGAATCTCGCCCCGCAGCAGAGGCTCCAGCCATTGGCGCTTCTGCGCCTCGCTGCCATAGCGCACCAGCACCTCCATGTTGCCGGTGTCCGGCGCCGAGCAGTTGAAGGGCTCCGGCCCCAGCAGCGAGCGGCCCATGATCTCGGCCAGGGGCGCGTATTCCAGGTTGCTCAGGCCGGCACCGTACTGCGACTCGGGCAGGAACAGGTTCCACAGGCCCTCGGCGCGGGCCTTGGCCTTGAGTTCTTCCATGATTGCGGTGGGCTGCCAGCGGTCACCCTCGGCGACCTGGCGCTCGAACACCGGTTCAGCGGGATAGACATGGGCATCCATGAACGCAGTGACGCGCTCGCGCAGAGCCTGGACCTTGGGTGAATAGGCGAAATCCATCGGGGCTACCTTCACGGTTCGAAGTACATGGGCAGAGCCTAGAGCAGCGCAGCTCAATCCACCTAGTCTATTTTCTGCGTGTATAAACATTCATAACCGATATATGATCGGCCGATAATTCCAACAAAGAGCGGCGCCCATGAACCTCAGCAAGGTCGACCTGAACCTGTTCATCGTCTTCGATGCGATCTACACCGAAGCCAACCTGACCCGCGCCGGGCAGATCGTCGGTATTACCCAACCAGCGGTGTCAAACGCTCTCTCGCGCCTGCGCGAAACCTTCAACGACCCTTTGTTCGTGCGCACCGCCCAGGGCATGGTGCCCACCCCCATGGCGCAGAACATCATCGGCCCGGTGCGCAACGCGTTGGCGCTGCTGCGCACCTCGGTGCAGGAAAGCCGCATCTTCAACCCGCAGCAGGCCAACAAGACCTTCCGCATCAGCATGACCGACCTTACCGAAGCGGTGATCCTGCCCCCGCTGTTCCAGCGCCTGCGGCGGCTGGCGCCTGCGGTGTTGATCGAGAGCTTCCTGTGCAAGCGCCGCGAAACTACCAAGGAGCTGGCTGCAGGGCGCCTGGACTTCGCCGTCGACGCACCCTTGAACACAGATCCGCAGGTGCGCCATGTCAAGCTGATGCAGGACCGATACGTCTGCGCCCTGCGCCAGGGCCACCCGCTGGCCGACGCCAAACTCACCGTCGAGAGCTACCTGGGCATGACCCATATCCATATTTCCAGCCGTCGAAACGGCCTGGGTTATGTCGATCTGGCGCTAGGCAAAATGGGCGTGCAACGCAAGGTCGCCCTGCGCTCGCAACATTACCTGATGGCTTCACAGGTGCTGCAACAGACCGACATGGCGATGACCGTGCCAGAACGGTTTGCCCGTCGCCACCAATTGCGCTACCAGCCCTTGCCGGTGGAAGTGCCTGCGCTTGAAACGCACCTGTACTGGCATGAAAGCACCGACCAGGACCCGGCCAACCGCTGGATGCGCGAGCAGATCATCGAGTTGTGCCAACGGGTGGTAGCGGAAGAAGAACGGGCGCCGAAACCCGTGTGACCCCTCCGGCACCCTCTAAATGGCCTACGATCAACCGCCTTTGGAGAATATTTTTCTACAAAACCTGTTAAATCATGAAATCAAGGGCAAAAATTTTCGCAGCGCCGAGGGTACGCTTGCTGTCAGGATCGCCGAACCCGCGGCGACAGCGACGGACCCACCGCCATGCCCAGCTCCCCACTCTATTTCGACTACGCCGCCACCACACCGGTAGACGAGCGCGTCATCGAAACCATGCTCACCTGCCTCGGCCGCCAGGTGAACTTCGGCAACCCCGCCTCCTCCGGTCACGCCTACGGCCAGAGCGCCCGCGATGCCGTCGAGCAAGCTCGCCAGCAAGTGGCCGACTGCGTCGGGGCGAGCGCGCAGGACCTGGTCTGGACATCGGGCGCCACCGAGTCCAACAACCTTGCACTCAAAGGCATCGCCCAGGGCATGGGCCAGCCAGGCCACCTGATTACCAGTCAGCTCGAGCACAAGGCCGTGCTCGATACCGTCAGCGAACTGGAGCGCCAAGGGTGGGCAGTCACCCGCCTGGCACCGGACGCTGCCGGCCTGATTCAACCCTATGACGTACAAGCGGCCCTGCGCGACGATACCCGCCTGGTGTCACTGATGGCGGTCAACAACGAACTGGGCACCGTCACCGATTTCGCTGCCATTGGCGAACGTGTGCGCGCCCATGGCGCCCTGCTGCACGTGGATGCAGCCCAGGCGGTGGGCAAGCTGGCCATCGATTTGCGGGCGATGGCGGTAGACTTGATGTCGTTTTCTGCCCACAAGGTCTATGGGCCAAAAGGCATCGGTGCGCTGTATGTCGGGGCTCGCGCACGTGCCTTGATGCGTGCGCAGATTCACGGTGGTGGCCATGAGCGTGGGCTGCGCTCAGGCACCCTGCCTACCCATCAGATCGTTGGCATGGGCAGCGCCTTCGCCCTGGCCGGCCAGCCTGGCGACAGCGAGCACCAGCGCATCGAGCGGCTTGCCAGGCGGCTGCGCGAGGGGCTGCTGGCAGTGCCAGGGGTCAAGCTTAACGGCTGCGCCGACCAGCGCATTGCGCATACCTTGAACCTGTGTATCGAGGCCCCGGGCTTCAACAGCATGGCGCTGGCCGGTGAGCTGGCGCTGTCGACCACCTCGGCGTGCAATTCGGCGAGCCACGCGCCGTCGCATGTGCTGCTGGCGTTGGGGCTGGATGAGGCGCAGGCGCGCAAAAGCGTGCGCATGAGCATCGGGCGGTTTACCAGCGAAGCCGAGGTGGAAAAGGCGATCGAGGTGTTTGAACGCACAGTTGCGGGCGCTTCACCGGCCTTGTGGTGAACCCGGGCTTTACCGCCTGCTGAACCGGCCTCTTTGCGGGCAGGGCCGCGAAGAGGCCGGTACTGACGACGCTTGCCTTAAAGGAAGGTAAATACCTTCGCAACCGGCAAGCGCGATTTGTTCAGCCCGGCATTGAAGTCCGACTCGCTGCGATAACCCAGGCTCAGCAGCACCACACTGGTGTAACCCTGCTCACGCAGGCCCAGTTCGGCATCCATGATCTTGCTGTCGAAACCTTCGATCGGCGTTGCGTCCAGGCCATGGGCGGCAGCGCCGAGCAACGCAGTACCCAGGGCCAGGTAGGTCTGCTTCTCCATCCAGTGCTGCAGGTCTTTCTGATCGTAGCGGTGCAGGTTCACATAATGGCGACGGCTCTGGTTCTGGCCGGCACGGGCCTGATCATCACGAAAACGTCCGTCAGCCGCTTCCTGGTCGAGCACGGCGTCCAGGTGTGCTTCGGTCATGTCGGTGCGGGTGCAGAACACGATCACATGGGAAGCATCAAGGATCTTCGACGTGTTGTAGGCAAAACCGTCCAGCGTGCTCTTGGCCAGACGTGCCTTGCCCTCGGCGCTGTCGGCCACGATGAAGTGCCATGGCTGCGAATTGACCGAGGATGGGCTGTGGCGCAGCTGCTCGAGCAAGGCGTCGATGGTGGCCTGAGGGATCTTGCGGGCAGCATCGTACGCCTTGGTGGTGTAGCGGCGCTTGGCCAGAGAAACGGTATCCATGTTGCAACTCCTTAAGCGGAACGGGACGTGTGGCGCATATTATCTTTCCTACAAACCAGAAAAAGCGGCAAAATGCAGCAACACTTTCACCCATGGAGTGAAAATGCTCCGCATCGCCGACCTCGAACTGTTCGTGCGCAGCAGCGTACTGGGAAGTTTCACCGCCGCTGCCCACGAGGCAGACCTGCTGCCCGGGCAGGTCGCAGCCGCCATCAAACGCCTGGAGCGCGACCTGGACGTGCGCCTGTTCGCACGTACCACCCGCAGCCTGCGCCTGACAGCCGAGGGTGAGCTGTACCTGCCCACCGCGCTCAGCGTGCTGCAGAGCCTGCGCCAGGGCCGCGATAACCTGCACGGCGCGCACAGCACCCTGCGTGGGGTGCTGCAGGTGTCGGCGCCCTCGGACCTTGGCCGCAACATCCTGCTGCCGTGGTTGAGTGATTTTCGCCGTGAGCATCCTGAGCTGACCCTGCGGCTGCACCTGTCCGACCACGTTGCCGACCTGTTCCGCGACCCGGTGGACGTGGCCATACGTTATGGCCTGAACGAAGAAGCCAACTACATCGCCCTGCCACTGGCACCGTGGAATCGCCGCGTGCTGGTGGCCTCGCCGGCCTACCTGGCGCGTCATGGGCGGCCGCAGATGCTGGATGACTTGCAGCAGCACGCGTGCCTGCTTTACCTGCAACAGGGGCGAACCTACGACAAGTGGCGGCTGGGCAACCGTACCGTGCAGGTGAGCGGCCCGCTGTTCAGCGACGATGCCGATGTGGTGCGGCGCTGGGCCGTGCTCGGCGAGGGCATTGCCTACAAGTCGTGGCTGGATGTCAGCGCCAATGTGGCGACTGGCGAACTGGAAGTGCTGCTGCCGGAGCACCCGGGCGAACTGAGCCCGGTAACCTTGGTGTGCCCACACCGCAAGCAGCTGTCGCCTGCGGTATCGCAGTTGCACCTGTGGCTGCGGGAGCGTTTCGCGGCACAGCAGCCGCACTGAAGCCTGCGGTGCACAATTGTTCTAAACGCAGGTGGGGTTCTGCGTTAAGGTGAACTGCCCTACCCTCTGCAGCCTCGCCGCCATGCCCGACTGGATCGACCTCAAGCAAGACGCCGACACCGGCATCGAGTCGGTGCGTGCGCATTTCGTTGGCCACGCCTACGACCCGCACTGGCATGAGAGCTTTCTGGTAGGGGTCACCGAGCAGGGTGTGCAGCAGTTCCATTGCCGCCGTACACGCCATCACAGCACGCCCGGGCAGGTGTTTCTGCTCGAGCCTGGCGACATTCACGACGGCGATGCGCCAACGGCAGAAGGCTTTACTTATTCGACCCTGTACCTGGAGCCAAAATGGCTTGAGGCCGAGCTACGCGTGCTGTTCGAGCAGGCGCCCAGTGACAGCCTGCCAAGCTTCGCCGATACGCTGTGCGATGATCGCCAGCTTGCCCGCGCAACTACCCTCGCCTTTCAGGCGGTGCATGGTGGCGAAATGCGCATCGTGCGGCAAACTGCCACCGATGACCTGCTCAGTTGCCTCACCGGCCACCTGCACTGGCGCAAGCGCTTGAACCCCGACCCGCGCCTGCCGCTGACGGCACAGCGGGCGCGCGACTACCTGCATGCCCACCTCGACCAAGACATCGGCCTGGACGACCTGGCACTGGCCTGCGGCGTGGACCGCTTCCGCCTGACCCGTGCGTTCAAGGCCGCATTCGGCCTGGCGCCGCACGCCTATCTGATCCAGCTGCGCCTGGCCCGTGCCCGGCGTTTGCTTGCCCAAGGCCAGACACCGACCGAAGTGGCCATGGCGCTCGGCTTTGCTGACCAGAGCCACCTGGGGCGCTGGTTCCGCCGTGCCTACCGGCTCACCCCAGCGGACTACCGGCGCCGCTGCTCAAACCTTCCAGACTGACACGCAGCAATCGCCGAGCATGGTGCCCTGTTCAATAGGAGCCGTTCACCATGTCGCATTCGTTGTTGCCGTTCATGCTCTTCGCCCTGGTCGCCAGTATCAGCCCCGGGCCTACCAACCTGCTGATCCTTGCCCATGGCGCACGGCAGGGCCTGCGCGCAAGCGTGGCGCCGATCCTGGCGGGTTGCGGCGCGGCGGCAGCGGTCGTGTTGCTGGTCGGCCTGGGCCTTGGTGACTTGCTGGTGCGTCACCCGCTGGCCCAGCAGGTGATGAGCTGGACCGGAGTGCTGTGGTTGAGCTGGCTGGCATGGCGCATTTTGCGCAGCGCGGGGCAGCCCCTGGATGTCAGCGCAGCCAAGCCTTTCGACGCCCTCAGCGCAGCGTCGCTGCAAGTGGTGAACCCGAAAGTGTGGATGATGGCTGTGGCGGTGATCGGCGTGTTTGCAGCGCCGTCGCTGCCGGTGTGGCAATTGGCACTGGTGTTTTTATTGATCGCCCTGCCGTGCATGACAACTTGGGCACTGTTGGGGGTAGGCAGTGCGCGCTGGCTGCAGGCGCCGGGGCGGTTGCTATGGTTCAACCGGGGGTTGGCGGGCATGTTGCTGGTGTCGGCCTGGGCTGCACTGCTTGGCTGAGTTGAAGGTGGGCTGTACCGGCCCTGTCGGCAACTGCCGACGATAGGGCCGGTAACGTCAATCAATGACTCAGGGCCTCGCGAAAGCGCCGGGTACTGGCCATTGCCAGCAGCAAGCCGACCACCGCCACACTGCCGCCGGCCCACCCGACAGAGGCCACCCCCATCTGGCTGCTGACGATACTGCCCAGCAACGCCCCACCGCCAATGCCGATGTTATAGATGCCCGAGAACAGCGCCATCGCCACGTCCGTGGCATCGGACGCCAGCTTCAGGGTCTTGGACTGCAGCGACAGGCTGAAGCTCAGGATCGCGACTCCCCAGAACATGCTCAGCCCGGCAAACAGATAGAAGTTGCTCGCCAGCGGCAACAGCAGCAGCAGG
The DNA here is from genome assembly GCF_047456185.1 of Pseudomonas sp. BNK-30. NCBI lineage: Bacteria > Pseudomonadati > Pseudomonadota > Gammaproteobacteria > Pseudomonadales > Pseudomonadaceae > Pseudomonas > Pseudomonas sp. BNK-30. The sequence goes on along the minus strand of NZ_CP179904.1, from coordinate 1,484,078 downwards.
CAAGCCGCCAGCAAGCCGATCGAGCCTACCAGCAGGCCATGCGGAAAGTGGTCGCTGTAGCGGCTGAACAGCACCGAGCCAAACACCCCTGCACCGCCGAACAGCAGCAGCAACAACGTGATGCGCTCACCACTGATCTGTGCCACCTGCAGGGCAAACGGCTCAATGTAGCTGTACGCCGTGAATTGCGCAGTGATCACCAGGGTCACCAGCACATACGTGATCACCAGTGCAGGGCGTTTGAACAGGATCGGCAAGCTGCGCAGCGAACCGGAGTTCTGGCTGGGCAGCAGCGGCAGCGATTTCATCAGGCAAAGCATGGTGGCCAGCGCCACTCCGGCAATGCTGAGGAAGGTGACCCGCCAGCCCAGCGCCTCGCCCACCACGCGCCCCAGCGGGATGCCCAGGACCATTGCCAGGGTCGTACCGGTAGCCAGCAAGCCCAACGCCTTGGCCTGCTGGCCTGGCGGCGCCACACGCACCGCAAGCGAGGCGGTGATGGACCAGAACACGGCATGCGCCAGGGCGATGCCGATGCGGCTCAGCAGCAGCATGGCAAAACTTTGCGACAGCCACGACAGCAGGTGGCTGACCACGAACACCAAAAACACGAACAACAGCAGGCGTCGACGCTCGATGTTGCGCGTGAGCAGCATCATCGGCAGCGAGGCCAAGGCCACCACCCAGGCATAGATGGTCAGCATCAGGCCGACCTGAGCGGTGCTCATGTCGAAACTGCGGCCGATGTCGCTGAGCAGCGCCACCGGGACGAACTCAGTGGTGTTGAAGATGAAAGCCGCGAGGGCCAGGGCGATCACACTCAGCCAGCTGCCGCCACCGGTGGTTGGCGCAAGGTTGGTGGGGACAGGTCCGTTCATGGGGCGAATTCTATTCTCCGCAGGCAAGGCGAAAGGACGCGCGTCAGGGGCCAAGTATCGGCCGCGCTGAGGCACGGGTTTGTTATTGGAGGGAATGCCGGCATGGTACGCGTCAACAGCGCGCCTCACAACCAGACGCGCAGACGTGCGCAGGGGAATGGGCGTTGCCCCCAGACCAGATCGCCCATCTGGTCTGGGGGCAACGCCTGGCTGGGATGGGTCAGCCCTGCAGCGTCGCCATGTCGATGACAAAACGGTACTTCACATCACCGGCGATCATGCGCTCGTAAGCCTGGTTGATATTGCGGATATCCAGCATCTCGATATCGCAACGGATATCGTGCTCGGCACAGAAATCCAGCACTTCCTGGGTCTGGGCGATACCACCAATCAGCGAGCCGGCCAGCACTCGGCGCTTCATCACCAGGTTGGCTGCGTGCAGCGCCGGGTCGATCGGCTCGATCAGGCCCACCAGGATATGCACGCCATCGAACTTCAGCGTCTCCAGGTACGGGTTCAGGTCGTGCTGCACCGGAATGGTGTCGAGCAGGAAGTCGAAGCGGCCGGCAGCGGCGCGCATCTGCTCGGCATCGGTGGACACGATCACATGGTCGGCGCCTTGGCGACGGGCTTCCTCGGCCTTGGCCTGCGAGCGGGTGAACAATGTCACTTCAGCGCCCAACGCCTTGGCCAGCTTGATACCCATGTGCCCCAGGCCGCCCATGCCAAGGATGCCGACCTTGTGGCCAGGGCCGACGCCATGGTGCTTGAGCGGCGAGTAGGTGGTGATACCGGCGCAGAGAATCGGCGCCGCGCTGGGCAGGTCCATCCCGGCCGGGATGCGCACCACAAAGTGCTCGCTGACCACGATGCTGCTGGAGTAACCGCCCATGGTATTGCTGCCATCGACCCGGTCCGGGGTGGCGTAGGTCATGGTCGGGCCTTCCAGGCAGTATTGCTCCAGGTCCTTGGCACAGGCCTCGCAGTGGCGGCAGGAATCGACCATGCAGCCAACGCCGACCAGGTCACCGACCTTGTGCGCCGATACCTTCTCGCCCACCGCAGTGACGCGGCCGACGATCTCGTGCCCGGGCATCAGCGGGTACACGGCAATGCCCCACTCATTGCGGGCCTGATGGATGTCGGAGTGGCAAACGCCACAGTAGAGGATCTCGATGGCGACATCGTCCGGGCGCGGGCTGCGACGCTCGAAGGTCATGGGTGCCAAGGGGCTGGTCGGGGTTTGGGCGGCGTAACCGATAGCAGTGTACATACAAGACCTCAGGTGAAAGTGAAACGATTCAGTCGATACATTTTCCGCATCCTCGCCCTCCCCGGCCACAGCAGATCCTCCGAGGTGAATGCCTGATTCTCCGAACCTGGCCAGAGCCACCTGGCGCCAAGCCTCAAATCTGAGATGATGCAAGTGTCTGATTCTCTGCCCATGGTCCATCATGCAACTGACCCGCCACGTCGACGCCAACGCCACGCTGTGCGCCCTGATCCGCAGCCTGGCCACACGCCCGGGCTTCGTGCCCACTCATCTGCCACAGGTCCAGGTTTTGAGCTGGGACCATTACGTGGCCAGCAGCCCGCAGATCTACGAGCCCAGCCTGATGATCCTGGCCCAGGGCAGCAAGCTGGCGCGCCTTGGCCCGCGCACCCTAGAGTACGGCGCCGGGCATTACCTGGTGCAGGCGCTGTCGGTGCCGTTCATGTGCGAAACCTTCGCCACCGCCGAAGCGCCGTTGCTGGGCGTGGCTGTGGACATCGACCGTGGCGTGCTGGGTGAACTGGTACAGAGCATGGCGTTGGCGCCTGACCCCGCAGTGCAGGCGCAGACACCGCAGTCGATGACCTCGGCAGCGCTGGATGTGCCCATGCGCGAATGCGTCGAGCGGCTGTTACGCTGCCTGCAGGACCCGATAGACGCCAAGGTGCTCGGGCCGGCGCGGGTGCGCGAGGTTCTGTACACCGCACTGCGTGGGCCCCAGGCCGGGGTGTTGCGGGCGCTGGTCGAGCAGCAGGGGCACTTCGCGCGCATCGGCGCCGCCCTCGCTCACCTGCGTGAACACTACACCGAGCCGCTGAGCGTCGAGGCATTGGCTGCGCGGGCGAACATGAGCGTGTCGACCTTCCACGAGCACTTCAAGCGCTGCACCGACATGGCGCCGATGCAGTACCTCAAGCGCCTGCGGCTGCTCAAGGCGCAACAGATGCTGATCGGCGAAGGGCTGGGCGTGGCGCAGGCGGCGCACCGGGTGGGCTATCAGAGCACCTCACAGTTCAGCCGCGAGTACAAACGCCAGTTTGCCCGTAGCCCGGGGGATGAGCAGGCCTATCAGAGTTTGCCTGCCTGACTGTACGGGCGACAAGCGGGCCCAGCCAAGGCCGTCGACCAAGACATCGATACGCGCTGAACCCGCTTCACGCTGTCAACGGCCACTGCGCCAGCGGCAGGTACTGGCCTTTGCGCGACTCGTAGAGCGCGAAGTACCGGGCGACGATGAAGAAGTCGGGCGCCACGCTGGCCTCGGGCGCCTGGCCGCGAAAGTCCCGTGACAGGGTCAGGTGTGGCCGGTAATCATGGGCCTGCTCGGCAAAGCCCATGGGCAGCAGTGCCTGCTGCAGCCCATAGGCCAGATGGCGCAGCGCAGCCGGGGCCTGCTGCGGCTCGAGCACCAGCACGTTTGCCCGCGGCCAGACCTTGAGCTGATCGAGCAGCAAGCGCAGGGGGGCATCAGGGCGCGCCAGGTTGTCCACCGCAGCGCAAATCGCCGGTACCTGCGCTGCATCCACATCGCCTAGAAACATCAGGGTCAGGTGGAAGTTCGCACTGGGCACCGGTTTGCCACTACGCAGCTGGAGGCCACGCCGCCACTGGGCTATCGCACGCTGCTGGGCGTCGGTTACCGGCAGGGCAAAAAACAGCCGTTTGAAGGGGGCGCCACTGCGGCGCGGGTCCTGAACCATGCGTGCTCCTTTACCTTAAACGTTTGCGCAAACTACGGCCATTACACCTTGGTCGGCCGCAAATCTCGCCAACCTCGGTACAAACTATCTGTACAAACTCCCCCCATGATTGTTTATGCTGGCGGGCTTATGCCATGGCGCATGGCCATTTTTCGACAAGTAATCGTCCATGAAAATTGCACTCGTACTGATCTTTGCCCTCTCGATCGCCTATGTTCATCTGCGCGGTCGGGTACGCCACAAGCTCACCCGCCAATTGGGTGACCACTCCAGTTTCCTGGCCCCGGTCAACAGCTTCCTTTACCTGTTCTCCAGGCACCCGGCCAAACCCTATCTGCCGGTAGAAGCGTTCCCCGAGCTGCAGCCGCTCAAGGACCACTGGCAGGAAATCCGCCAGGAGGCCCAGCAGTTGCTGCATGTGGGCGAGATCAAGAAGTCCGATAATTACGACGACGTTGGCTTCAACTCCTTCTTCAAGACCGGCTGGAAGCGCTTCTACCTGAAATGGTACGGCGAAAGCCACCCGTCTGCGATGAACCTGTGCCCGCGCACCACCGAGTTGCTGCAGGGCATCGGCACGGTCAAGGCAGCCATGTTCGCGACCCTGCCGCCGGGCGCCAAGCTGGTGCGCCACCGCGACCCTTATGCCGGCTCCTATCGCTACCACCTGGGCCTTGACACACCGAACGACGATGGCTGCTACATCGATGTGGATGGCGAGAAGTATTCCTGGCGTGACGGCGAAGCCGTGGTGTTCGACGAGACCTACATCCACTACGCCGCCAACACCACCGAGCACAACCGGATCATTCTGTTCTGCGACATCGAGCGCCCGCTGAAATACCGCTGGGCGACTGCGTTCAACCGCTGGTTCAGCCGCAATGTGATGGCTGCCGCGGCAGCGCCGAACAATGCCAATGACAAGACTGGCGGCATCAACCGCCTGTTCACCCGGATCTACAAGATTCGTGAACGGGGCAAGGCACTGAAAAAACGCAACCGCATGCGCTACTACCTGGAGAAGTGGCTGGTGGTGGCGGCCTTGGTGCTGGCCTTCATCTATATCTGAGCAGGCCGGGAGCCTTTTGCCGCCATGATCCACATCCGCCCCATGACGCCCGAGGACTTCGAGCGTTTCTGGCCCACCTTCCAGGCCGTTGTCCAGGCCCGCGAAACCTACGCCTACGACCCTGCCCTGAGCTTCGAACAGGCACGCCAGCTATGGCTGGAGCTGCCTTTGCACACGCTGGTGGCCGAGCAGGACGGTGAGTTGCTGGGGGCATACTACCTCAAGGCCAATGCCGCCGGCCCCGGTGCCCATGTTGGCAATTGCGGCTACATGGTCGCCGAAGCCGCCCGTGGTCGCGGCGTGGCCAGGCTGATGTGCGAACACTCACAGAAACTGGCGCGTCAGGAAGGCTTCCTGGCGCTGCAGTTCAACTCGGTGGTGGCCAGCAATGAAGTGGCCGTGGCGCTATGGCACAAACTGGGCTTCGAGACCGTCGGCCGCTTGCCCAAGGCTTACCGCCACGCCCGCCTGGGCCTGGTGGACTGCCTGGTGATGTACAAATGGCTGGCCGACGAGCCGGTAGTGGAAAAACCGCCGCTGCTGATTGGCCGCAAGAACATCGAGGCGCGCGTGTCGCGGCGGCGTGGCCGCTAAACGCGTTGATACCCTGGCCGGCGCCACCGGATTTGCACTTTTCTGCGAACCCGTGGCATAGATGCGGGTCAACGCCTGTATGTGACCGTCTGCGCCACTCAAGGAGCCCCTGCATGAGCAAGTCCCCCTATGTTCCGCCCAAGGTCTGGCGCAATGAGTCAGCCTCTGGCGGCCAGTTCGCCAGTATCAACCGCCCGATCGCCGGCCCTACCCACGACAAGGCGCTGCCTGTTGGCAAGCACCCGTTGCAGCTGTACTCGCTGGCAACCCCCAACGGCGTGAAAGTCACCATCCTTCTTGAAGAACTGCTGGCCCTGGGCCACAGCGGCGCCGAGTACGACGCCTGGTTGATCCGCATCGGCGAAGGCGACCAATTCTCCAGCGGGTTCGTTGAGGTCAACCCCAACTCGAAGATCCCCGCCCTGCTCGATCGCAGCGTCGAGCCACCGGTTCGGGTATTCGAATCGGGTTCGATCCTGCTGTACCTGGCCGAGAAATTCGCAGCCTTCCTGCCCACCGGTGCGGCCGCGCGTACCGAAACCCTGAACTGGCTGTTCTGGCAGATGGGTTCGGCGCCTTATCTGGGTGGGGGCTTTGGCCACTTCTACGTGTATGCCCCGGAAAAGTTCGAATACGCCATCAACCGGTTCACCATGGAAGCCAAGCGCCAGCTGGATGTGCTTGAGCGGCGCCTTGCGCAAAGCCGCTACCTGGGTGGCGATGAGTACAGCATTGCCGATATCGCCGTATGGCCGTGGTATGGCCAACTGGTGCGCGGCAACCTGTATGGCGCAGCAGAGTTCCTTGCCGTGCATGAATACCCGCAGGTGCAGCGCTGGGCCGAAGAAATCGCGCAGCGGCCGGCCGTGCAGCGGGGCACCCGGGTCAACCGCACCTGGGGAGATGAAGCCAGCCAGGTGCCCGAGCGCCATTGGGCGGCAGATCTGGATTAAGCGCGTATGGGCCGCCAAGCGGCCCTTTGCCCAGCAAGCCGGCAGCCGCAGGGCCAGACAATGCCCCGCTGCAAAAAACCATTTGCCCCTGCGCAAACCTGCTTCCGCCCAGCCCTTCTTGTACACTCCTCGCAAAAGCCCCCACCTGCACAAAATTTTGGTGAAAGCATGATCGAGGTAACCGAGGTTTCCATTGCCGAGCTGCGCGACGCGCTCGAAAAGGGCCGCACGACGGCGGTCGAGCTGGTCAAGGCCTACCTGGCGCGCATCGATGCCTACGATGGAGCCGATACCCCCACCGCGCTGAACGCGGTGGTAGTCCGCAATCCAGAGGCGCTCAAGGAGGCCGAGGCTTCCGACGCGCGCCGCGCCCGTGGCGAACTGCTCGGCCCGCTCGATGGCATCCCTTACACCGCCAAGGACAGCTACCTGGTCAAGGGCCTGACCGCTGCATCCGGCAGCCCGGCGTTCAAAGACCTGGTGGCCCAGCGCGACGCGTTCACCGTCGAGCGCCTGCGCGCCGGCGGCGCCATCTGCCTGGGCAAGACCAACATGCCGCCCATGGCCAACGGTGGCATGCAGCGCGGCGTCTACGGCCGTGCCGAAAGCCCGTACAACGCCGACTACCTGACCGCACCGTTCGCCTCCGGCTCATCCAACGGTGCCGGCACCGCCACCGCTGCCAGCTTCAGCGCCTTCGGCCTGGCCGAGGAAACCTGGTCCAGTGGCCGTGGCCCGGCCTCTAACAACGGCCTGTGCGCCTACACCCCATCGCGCGGGGTCATTTCGGTACGCGGCAACTGGCCGCTGACACCGACCATGGACGTGGTAGTGCCCTACGCCCGCACCATGGCCGACCTGCTGGAAGTGCTGGATGTGGTGGTTGCCGACGATGCCGACAAGCGTGGCGACCTCTGGCGCCTGCAACCTTGGGTGCCAATCCCGGCCGCCTCTTCGGTACGCCCGGCGTCCTACCTGGACCTGGCGGTTGACGCCAGCGCGCTCAAGGGCAAGCGTTTCGGCGTACCGCGCATGTACATCAACGCCGACCCCGAGGCCGGTACGTCCGAGAAACCTGGCATCGGTGGCCCGACCGGCCAGCGCATCAACACCCGTGCCACGGTCATCGACCTGTGGCAACAGGCGCGCCAGGCCTTGGAAGCAGCGGGCGCTGAAGTGGTTGAAGTGGACTTCCCACTGGTCTCCAACTGCGAAGGCGATCGGCCCGGCGCACCGACCGTTTACAACCGCGGTATCGTCAGCAAGGCGTTCCTGCATGACGAGCTGTGGGAACTGTCCGGCTGGGGCTTCGACGACTTCCTGCGTGCCAACAACGACCCCAAGCTCAACCGCCTGGCCGATGTCGACGGCCTGCAGATCTTCCCCCACGACCCAGGCACCCTGCCCAACCGTGAGGACGATCTGGCTGCCGGCATGGACGAGTACGTCAACATGGCCAAACGCGGCCTGAAGCGCTGGGACCAGATCGAAACCCTGCCCGACGGCCTGCGCGGGCTGGAAAAGACTCGCAAGCTGGACCTGGAAGACTGGATGGACGCCCAAGGCCTCGATGCGGTGCTGTTCCCGACCGTGGCCGACGTTGGCCCGGCCGATGCCGACGTGAACCCGGCCTCGGCGGACATCGCATGGAGCAACGGCATCTGGGTAGCCAACGGCAACCTCGCCATCCGCCACCTGGGCGTACCGACCGTCACCGTGCCAATGGGCGTGATGGCTGACATCGGCATGCCGGTGGGGCTGACCTTCGCCGGGCGTGCCTACAGCGACAATGCGCTGTTGAGTTTTGCGGCAGCCTTCGAAGCGACCGGCTCACGCCGCATGATCCCGCCACGGACACCGGCGCTGGGGTGATGGTCGCCTGACAGGCCAATTTCTTGCGCACCCTTGAGATCGAGCGCCGCACCGGCGCTCGACTCGCGCAGCACCGCAAACCGCAGGTCAACATCCCAACGACCACACAAGCCTCTGGACTATTTCTCGATACAGAAGCTCGCCACCAATCGACGCAACTCCCCCGAACGCCCATCCAGCTTTTCACACACTCCCAACGTCTGCTCTTGGCCCGCCTGCACATGCTGATTGAGCGTGACGATTTCGCCCACTTCGCGACCGATCGACTCGACCACTGCACGTTGCTGATCCGTGGCGGCAGCGACGGACTGGTTCATGTCAAAACCTGCGCGAGTGGGTGACTCGGCTGTTCGAAGCGGCCGGCAGCGCCAGTTGGGTGGAGCACGAGGGCCTGCTGGATACCGTGACGGCGTTGCCCGGCAGCGGCCCTGCCTACTACCACCTGTTCAGCGAAGCCCTCGCCGCCGCAGGTGTAGCGTTGGGCCTGAGCCCGGAATTGGCAAGGCCCCTGGCAGCGCAGACAGCGCTGGGTGCCGCGACGCTGCAAACCCAGCCAGGCACAGACTTTGTAGAGTTGCGCACCGCAGTCACCTCGCCCAATGGCACCACGGCGGCGGCGATCGCCTCGTTTGAACACAATGACGGCTTGCGTCGGCTGGTCGACGCTGCCATGCAGGCCGCACATTCCCCTTCACAAGCACTCTCACGCGAGTCCTGAAAGCCCTGGGCAGAGCCCGACCGGTCTCAGTCGGTAATCTGCTCTGCTGTGCTATCGGCGGTAGAGGCCGGGGCACTCGCTTCTGACTTCACACGCTTGCGTCGGCCCTGGCTACGTTGGCGCGAAGCTTGTTGCTTGGCATGCAGCGCCTGAGCGGCGGTCACAATGCCAGACGGTTGCCCATTCAAGTCCAGGCGCGGCGCATTCTCCACCATGGCTGCCCAGTATCGAGCTCCCTTGCACCAGGTAGAAATGCCCAGCTTGAGCTGTTCGCGGGTCAAGCCGAGCAGTTCGAGGTGCTGCTCGGCATCCTTGAAAATGCCCTCCTTGAGCGGCACCTTGGGCGCCGGATTGACGGGGAAGGCCAAGGGAAAATGCTTCTGCAAGGGCCAGATCGCTTGCACTGCCGGATCAAGGTCGCGAGGCTTCGCCTGCGGGGAAGGCTTGCGCTTGGGGTGTTTCCCACCCTCAGCCTTTACCTGCTCTTTTTCCGACCGGAGACGGTCACGTAGCTCTGCTAGTTGTTCAAAACCCATCGTTCAATTCACTGCTTCGAAGTTGATTGCGTGGCGTAAGGATATGCCATGCACGCCTTGAAAGCAGCTAGAACAGGATGAGTCGCCGCTGGATCGGTCCCGAGACTATGCATTCAGAGCCCGTTTCAACACTTCGTAGATCTTGCTGTCGCCAGATTGAGCGACGTTGAAACGCAGAAAATCTCCCGCAGTCATGGACTGGCTGAAAGCATTTCCGGGCGCGAGCACCACTGCGTCCTTCAAACAAGCTCTGGCCAGCGTCGCTGCATCCTTACCCTGAGGGAGTTGGCACCACACGTACATGCCTGCCTGGGGAACCATCCAAGGCTTGATACCAATCGCCTGAAGCCTCGCTACTGTTTTGCCCATTTCCTGGGCTAACCTGAAGCGGACACCTTCCATGTGCTTTCGGTACCCGCTATCGGTAATAGCTTGATGAACGATGTCCGCAGCCATGCGCCCACCCCCGAATGTGGTCGCAATCTTGAGGTCGACCAGGCTCTCGATCCACTCCCTGCGCGAAGCGATGTAGCCGCATCTGATTGAAGCGGAAATGGTCTTGGAAAAACTACCGATCTGGATCACACGAGCGAGGCCATCGAAGGCAGACAGTCGTGGCGCGGGGGTATTCTCGAAATCGCCGAAGATGTCGTCCTCGACAATTACCAGGCTGGAGGTGTCGGCCAGCTTTAGCAGCCTGTGTGCTGTGACTGGTGACAAGGTGGCCCCGGTCGGGTTGTGGATGCCGGAGTTCGTTATGTACAACCGCGGCGCGTGCTCGCGCAGGGCAGCGCCGAACGCCTCGATGTCTGGACCCGTTGCGGTGTAGGGGACTCCGACGATGTTCACCCTATGTGCTTTGAGTAATGCGTGAAAATTGAAATAACAGGGATCGTCGACCAGGACAGTGTCACCCGGTTGCAGCAGAAAACGGCAAATCAGGTCGATGGCATGAGTGCCGGACTCAGTGAGCATGATCTGTTCCACAGGGGCTTCGATACCAACGCCTGCCAGTCGTCGCGACAAGAATTGCCTGAGAGGCGGATGCCCAAGCGGTGAAGCGTACTCAGTCAATTTCGACGTGTCAGAACGCGCAACCATTCGAAGAGCTTTACGCAAGCCTGCTTCGTACAGCCAGGATGCGGGCAGCCACCCGCATCCTGGTTTCAACGCATCACTGGAAGTTTCCAGAGACTGGCGCGAGATCCACAGCGGGTCGACATCACGATCAAGTTTGGGGCCGAGCTCGGTCAGGGCCAATGGCGCAACTGGGCCAGCCACGTAAAAACCGGAGCCGGGGCGTGCGCTAAGTACACCTTCTGCGGTTAACCGTTCATAGGCCTCCAGGACGGTAGAAACCGATACTTGCATGCTCTGAGCCATTGCGCGAACTGAAGGAATTCTCGCACCTGGGGTGTAGCTTCGAGAGGCTATCCTGGCCTGGACCTCCCCCATCACAGCTCGGATTCGCGTTCCGTCCCGTTTCATCGCACCCTCAATTGTGCTGGATTCATATGCATAACAGTTCGGTTGAATTGTAGTGGAGTGTACATGGCCTTGGTGAGCCCGTCAGTGATGTACTGAGCCCTGGCTTATCGAGGACGCACCGATGGAAAAAACAACAAGCGGATGGATAAACGGCTTCATAGGCGTCGCCATCTTTGCCGGCTCGTTGCCGGCCACCCGCGTGGCAGTGACGGCCTTCGAGCCTACGTTTCTGACCTGTGCCAGGGCAACCATTGCCGCGCTGTTGGGTGCGCTGTTCTTGATCGTGCTACGCCAGCCGCGACCCAAGCGCGGTGACCTGTCGTCACTGGCTGTAACAGCGCTTGGCGTCGTTATCGGTTTTCCGCTGCTGACGGCACTGGCCCTACAGCACGTCACTTCTGCCCATTCCATCGTTTTTGTCGGGCTGCTGCCATTGTGTACCGCAGGGTTCGCCGTTCTGCGCGGCGGCGAGCGACCTGGGCCACTGTTCTGGTTGTTCTCGTTGTTCGGTGCTGGGCTAGTCGTTGGCTATGCGTTGATGAATGGCGGAGATGCGTCGGCGCTAGGAGACCTGCTGATGATGGCTGCGGTAGTTGTTTGTGGGTTGGGCTATGCGGAAGGGGCGCGTCTGTCACGGACTCTCGGGGGCTGGCAGGTGATCAGTTGGGCATTGCTGGTAGCGTTGCCGTTCATGCTGCTGCTGACTATCGTCAATCTCCCAGCGCCCGATGCCTTCGCCCGAGTTAGCGCCCCTGCGTGGTTCAGCTTCGCCTACGTTTCGCTGTTCAGCATGCTGATCGGGTTTGTGTTCTGGTACAAAGGGCTCGTCCAGGGCGGCATTGCGGCAGTGGGCCAACTGCAACTCTTTCAGCCGTTCATGGGGCTTGGACTGGCCGCGTTGCTTCTGCACGAGCAAGTCAGCTGGGTGATGCTCGTCGTAACGCTGGGTGCTGTCATCTGTGTTGCCGGGGCAAAGAGATACGCCCAGTAGTAGTGTGGGAGCGATCAACCTCTATCGAAACTGCTGTGAAGCGCTGGCGATACGCTGGTACTTACGCAGCTGCCGGTTGACGCTGCGGATATCCAGAAAGAATATCTCTGCGCTGCGCCAGAGCAGCATCCAAGCGGTGACGGTAACGACTCCCACGGGGATGGTGCCTTCGATGCCCAGCGCCGTGCCTGCGAGCACCAAGGCTAGCGCCAAGCCCAAGAGTGTCAGTGCTACCAGCCGCTGCGTGCGAATATCCCCTCTGAGCTGTTCGCTCTTTTGCGCAAAGGTATTTCTGATGGCTTGCTGCAGGCGTTCTCGCTCCTCTTCCGGGCAGCGGATCTGCAGGCTCAGCTCTGGGTGAAACCAGGCACTATCTGACAGGTATTCCACCAGCTCGGGGCTTAGCTTGGGATTGTCCGGCGAGGCAAATGGATTGAGGTAATCCGGGGTGATCGTCAGATCGATGTTTTTAGTCATGACGAACCTCTAGCTGGTTGAGTTGTGTCATCACGCTCTGCGGGGTGGACAGTTGTCAGCTGGCGGCGCATACGCGGATGCCTCTGCGTGCGACCGTAAGTAAGCCAGCGAAATCGCCCCGATTGAATCGATCGACAGGTCGTTAGCCGCTCTCCATCAACCGTAGCACTGGATCGGGAGAGGCCATCCACTACCGGCCGCTTTCGACGCAAAGCAGACAGCGATCCCAAGCTCTGTGGTCAGTTCCGGCCTCATCGCCGGCAAGCCGGCTCCCCCTGGAATATCTCCAGCCTTGAGGCATGCGCTGTACGTGTGGGAGCCGCGCTTGCCGGCGATGGGCCGCGAAGCGGCCCCGGTTACAGATGTCTGCTTCGGGCCCAGGCTGTGTGAAAACCCAAACGGGTCTCTGAAGATCGCGAGCGTGCGTGAAATCTGAAATGGCTTGGTTATTCAGCTAACCCAGATTTCGCGCAGGAGCGCGAAATTCTGGTCATTTTCTAACCAGTCGGATCGCGCCAAGCGTTTTCACACAGCCTGGGCCGAAAGCGGGCGGTCACGACTGGCAGCTGCCCATAGAGGACGCACGTGTGCTGATTGGGCAGCTGGAGGAAAAGCAAAGCAGTGCGTGCTTCAGGATCAGCGCGGGAACAGCAACGTCACAGCAAAGCGAAAGCCCCAACCTTCCGGGCCATTATCCGGTGAATCGAGCCAGTAACGTGGCCCGGCTTGGAGGGTGATGGGGTGGCCACCAACTTTCAGTAACTGGGTTACCGTCAGGTTGACCGGAATGGCCCATTCTTTGGATTGCCAGTCGTAGGTCGATTCACTGTTGATGCCAAATGTGGTCAACGAGCTGTTCGTGTATGAAAGAAACGGCTGCATGAAGGTCTGGTTTACCTTCTCCTTACCATCTGCGGGGCTGCCCTCTAGCCCCCAGATATGGTTAGCCAGTATCCCGTGCGTCCAACCGTTGGCTTGCTTCAAGGCTACCGCAGTTGGTCCGAGCCCCCATTGTTCACTGCTCAGCACGTCGTTGCTGCCCGTTGGTATCAATAGCGCCGGGCCTGCGCCGAGTATCCAGCCACTGGCAGTGGGTTGTTTCGGTGAGAAGAAAAAACTCTGGGTGACATCGCCTACGCCAGAGGTGTCCGCCGCGCCACCCAGGCCGTGCTGGTCGACGACTGGCAGGATAGTCCTGGAGATCAGGTTCCAGTCATCATTCAAGCTGAAAGGCAGAACGGGCTGGATGTTGGTCAGGCTGCGCTTGCCATCGCCGTCGGGGCCCATTTTCTGGTCCCAATTATATTGCACCGGCAAGCTGTACATGGCCGCAACCGGGTTCAGCGCTTTCTTGGCAAGCTCTGCCGAGTCCTCTGCTTGCCCTTGCCCGGTGTGCCCCAGCAACGCAAGTGCGTAAAGCGGGTAGCATTTCCTTTTCAACATTGTATCTCCCGTCAACTGAAAGCCACGTCGTTTTGAGCGGCCCGGGTTTTCGGCGATCAAGCGTGATTCGACATCTCGGTCTGCTTTGGCGGCAGCGGGCCAATGAACATTTGCTTTAAGCGCTTGCGGCCAATGACGCGTGCCAGTTCCGCGATGACGCAATACATGAATATCAATGTGATCAGTAAGATCTGAACTGCCCAGAAACGAGGCCAGTTCATGGAAGACCATAACAGGGCATTCGCATCGAGCAGGCCGGGCGCCTCTTTCCAGTAGTCATACAGACGCTCCAAGTAATGAACGATCAGTGCGACCAGGGCATACATGAGTGTTTTCCAGGCGACGTTCCAGATCAGCGGCTTATCGGGAAACCGGTTGATGAAGGGCAGCATATCGGCAACCAGAACAGACTTGCCCAATATGAGAGCGGCGATCAGAACAGACGCTGAGACAGGCAGCTCTACACCAGACCCCTTGATCATGAGCGCGCGAATCAGCGCAACGATGTGCAGAATCACGAAGAAAAACACGGTGGGAGGAAGCACCTTCAGGAATTCATGTTTGATTTTGAGCATGACCGTATTCATCGGGGCATCCTTAGGCCATCAAATCTCGGCATCAAATTCCGGTTCCCCCTGGCGCACATCCACGGCAGGGGGAACCTGGGGGCTACTTCTTCAGGGCCTGGAATGAACTGACCATGTCCCTGGCCCAGCCATCGAGCACGGCGCGGGCGTCCGAGGCCTGCATGATTTGCGAGGAATTGTCCAGTTCAGCGCCTGCACCTTTGCGCACCACTGCGGCCACCACCTCATTGGTACTCCCGTCAAGGAATGCAGCTTCGGTAGCCACGCTGGTGTCTTGGTCGCGAATACCCGTGGCCGTACTGATGCCGGCTGCCACAAGCGCGATTGGGATCACCTCATACGGGCGCAGCCCCTTGGTTTTGGCACTCACCCCAGTGATCGCCGGGCGCACCACCAGTACACCTGGCCCGGGGCTCGTAGCAAGCGGCAGGACCTTGGAAAACTGGTTTTTCAACGACTGATCGTAATACTGGGTTATGCCTTGCAAGGTTTGCTGCGGAATCTTCGCGGTTGGTTGCGGCTTGGGGTAAAACTGGCTGGGTTCGACATACACGCTGGTAAATTGGTTGGCATCAATGCCAGGCTTGATCCAGCGCGTAACCTTCGCGCCCGAAGGCGATTCATCCTCCTTGAGCTTGCTGTAGTCCTTCAGAAACCCGGAGTATTCGTCGGGCTCAACGTATTTGCTCGCACAACCATGCAGTAAAAGCGATGTGAGACACACCGTTGCAATAAGCGCCTTACTTTTCATGCAACTTCTCCTTCCACGTATAAGCATTGTCCAAGGATCAAAACCTTCAGAATCGCCAAGTCGCACCGCCACCGATGATGTGCAAGGCGGCGTTATCGAAAGTACCTGACAACGTGTCGCCGGAGCGTGCCTTGGTCTGCTCCACGTCCATGTCGCCGAGCCAGACCAATGTGTAAGCCAGATGCAGGTCCAATCCTTCTTCCACCTGATAGTTCACCCCGGTTGCGAAGCGCCACGCCTCCCCCATCGGGTTGTCCACGGTGCGATCCTTGTCATCCACGGCCGAACTGTCATACCCCACCCCAAAACTCCAGCGCAGCTGGCGGGTCGCCTGATACTGGGCACCCACCGAGGCGTGCCAGGTGTCCTTGTACTTGCGATCGACCGTGCGGCTAACCCCGGCGGCATTGGCATCCACCTCTACCCCGATGTCACCGAACTCGCTCCAGTCCTGCCAACCCAGGCTTCCCAGCAATGTCCACTGCTCGTCCAGCTGGTGGGCCACGCTGAATGTCGCGGTCTGC
The DNA here is from genome assembly GCF_047456185.1 of Pseudomonas sp. BNK-30. Lineage (NCBI taxonomy): Bacteria > Pseudomonadati > Pseudomonadota > Gammaproteobacteria > Pseudomonadales > Pseudomonadaceae > Pseudomonas > Pseudomonas sp. BNK-30. The sequence continues at coordinate 1,468,224 of NZ_CP179904.1, read as the reverse complement.
GGCACGTTCATGTCCAGTTCCAGCGTGTCCACCGCCAGGCGGTTGAGTGCGGCATTGATGAGGGGGTTGTTGATATCGCTGACATGTGGACTGTCCTCGAACTCCAGCTTCACCTTGCTGGTGTAGGCCAGGCCAATCCGTGTGCGGGGGGCGAGCTGGTAGAGCAGGCCCAGGTTCACGCCAATGCCGAAGTCAGTGTCCTTGTATTCGAGCTGGCCATCGGGGCGCTCGACCAACCCGAGCAGGCTGTTGTTGATGGCCACCTCGGTGCGGTAATAGCCGAGCATCATGCGTGGGCCGATGCCGACGGTAAGGTCATCGGTGAACTTGTACGCAAAGGTGGGTTGGAACGAGACGCCAATCACCGCCGATTCCTGGGTGAAGTAGCGCCCGGCCCAGTCATCGTCGTAGTCCAGCGCCAAGCCGAAGTTACCGTACATGCCGAACCCGATGGCTGAGCGGTCATCGAGCTGGTGGCTGATGAACAAGCTGGCGCCCGGCAGGTATTGCAGAGCGTTACCGCCCTCGTTGCCATCGAACTGGTTGCTGCTGTCACGTGAATAGCGCAGGTCGCCGAGGATAACCTGGGCATTGGCGCTGATCTGCGTGCCAGGCAGCAGGGCGATGCCTGCGGGGTTGGACATCAACACGCTGGGGTCGGTGGCGAGCGCAGCCGAGCCAGCATTGGCCAGGCCGTTACTTTCCTGGCCGGCTTCATAAATGAAGATGCCTCCGGCAGACACGTTGGTGCTGTGAGCAAACAACAGAATAAGCGTTGCAGGCATCCACCATTTGGTGTGATCCATACGATTCGTCGTGGTCATAGTCCCTGACTCCTCACTTTGAAAAGAGCAGGACACCGATGGCTCGATGTCCTGCTTGACGCAACCTGCGCCAAGGGAGCAATCAAGGTGTAACGATCGGGAACCAGAAGTCGAAGTTGTCCATGTAGCTCATCAGCTCCTCAAGCTTGCCTTCGGCACCCTCGACTTTGACGTCACCTGCGCCCACCGCGTCCTTGAGCGTGGTTTCCTTGAGCATCAGTTTGTTCAAGGTGTCGCGCGTCAGGCTGACCGTGGCGTCGGCGTTCTCGGCTTGCGAGCCTTCGGTGTGGTTGAGCACGCCATTGACCATTTCCACCAGGTATTTCTGCTTAAGGTCGGTGAAGTCGAAGTTAAGGGTAATGTGCTTGTCTTCGACCTCCGGCCCTTTCAGGCGCATGGCCAGGTAGTCGAAGAACAGGTCAAGGTCCATCGCCCGGACCGTATCGGGGCTGGCCGTGTCTGGCGTCGGCAACTGTTTCACGCCATCGCGCAATTCCTTGGCGCCGGTGAGGTAGAAGTTGCGCCATGGTCCACTTTCAGCCTGGTAACCCAACTGCTCGAGTGTGTCGGCTTGCAGGTTTTTCGCTGCCTGGTTGTTGGGGTCGGCGAAGACCACTTTGTTGACCACCTCGGCTACCCAGCGGTAGTCACCCTTGTCGTAGTACTCCTTGGCCTTCTTCAGCACCGCGTCGGCGCCGCCCATCATCTCGACGTAGCGCTTGGACGATTCTTCAGGCGGCAATTCATGCAGCGTCGCCGGGTTGCCGATGAACCAGCCCATGTACAGCACATAGGTGGCCTTGACGTTGTGGTTCAAAGCCCCGTAATACCCACGGTTGGAGAAGCGCGAAGCGATCGATTTCGGCAGCTTCACCTGCTCGGCAATCTCGGTCATGGTCAGGCCCTTGTTGGCCAAGCGCAGCGTTTCATCGTTGATGTAGCGGTACATGTCCCTCTGCGACGACAGTTGCTCCTTGACCTCCTTGTTGCCCCACACCGGCCAATGGTGCATGGCATACATGACCTGGACGTCTTTGCCCCACATCTTCAGCGCTTGGTTGAGGTACTTGGACCACGGCAGCGGCTCGCGAATTTTTGCTCCGCGCAGCGAGTAGGTGTTGTGCATCGTATGGGTGGAGTCTTCGGCCGTGTTGAGGGCTTTTTTCTCGTGGATGTAATAGAGCATCTCGGCTGGCGCCTCGCTGCCCGGCGCGTAGAGAAACTCGTAGGTCAGCCCATCGATCGTGCGCTTCTCGCCGGTTCTCTCGATGATGTCGGTCGGCGGGATCAGGGTGACCGTGCCGGCAGAAGTCGTGGTGCCCAACCCTGCGCCCAGTTGGCCCGTTTCGTTCGGCGGCAGCAGGTTGCCGTACATGTAACTGGCCCGGCGGCTCATGGCGGTGCCGGCCATCACGTTCTCGGCAACGGCGTGCTCCAGGAAGCCTTTGGGGGCATAGACCTTGACCTTGCCTGCCTTGACATCCTTCTCGTCGATCACACCACGAACACCGCCGTAATGGTCGACGTGACTGTGCGTGTAAATCACTGCGACCACGGGTTTCTTCGGCCGATGCTGATAGTAAAGGTCGAGTGCGGCCTTGGCAGTTTCCGCCGAAATCAACGGATCAAAGATGGTGATGCCTTCCTTGCCCTCGACGATGGTCATGTTCGACAAGTCGTAGTTGCGTACCTGATAGATGCCATCGGTGACTTCGAACAGGCCGGAAATATTGATCAGCTGTGACTGCCGCCAGAGGCTGGGGTTGGTGGAAGCGGGTGCGGCCTCGCCTTCCTTGATGAAGTTGTACTTGGCCGGGTCCCAGATCAGGTTGCCCGAGGCGCCCTTGATCGGCTCTTTCGGAAGCGGGGCGATAAACCCTTTATGGGCCAGTTCGAAGGAGGTCTTGTCATTGAACGGCAACTCTTTGAGCAACGCATCGTTGGCTTCTTTGGTTGCTGCTGTTGCGGGTTTCGCTTTCTCTTCGGCCCACGTCTGTGATGCCATCGTGATGGCGGTGGCTAAAAAGAAGGTAGAGCTAAGCTTCCAGATTCTGCCCACCGAGGCAGTGCGGCCTTGGTTTCTGAACGTTTTTACGAACACAGTCATTGCCAGCTCCTTTTGACCAATGCGCTGTACCGATTCGGCAACTACCAGCCAGGATTTCATGTCGCTTAGAGAGAGTAGACGCGGATGAGAAGTTTTCCTCTTGACTCCAGTTAAAATATTGAAATCAACAGCCTGACAAGCCTCGATGGGCTACTTGCACTTGGGCACCTGTTTTCCATGCCCGGCATGTTGCTGGGCGCAGGCATGTCTGCATGGCTATTGGAGTAACGCATGAGCGCGACCTTACCAAGGCTTGTTGCAGGCATTGCATTTCTGGGAGCAGCCCTTGGCTTCATGATCGTCCAGATGTTCATGTGCACTATTGCGGGGCCCTGTCATTTGGCGTGTGGGGATGAGGGAATCTGGCCGTTCTCGCTTCTGCGAACCCACCCTACCCTCACTTTCCAGCTTGGACGCTCAGTTGAACGGGCGTGGTCTCGATTAATCGCTTTGAAAGAATCATCGACTGGGTCGCCGCCGCGTACTTCTGAAAATGCGCTGAGGCAATATGGCTCCGATAGGCTTCATCGCTCGCGTATATCTCGAAGAAGTGCAGCCGGTTCGGCTGGTCTTTCTCCGCCACCGAATAGATGGCCAGCACGCCAGGCTCAAGGCGGATCGACTCGGCCATTTCCTCTTTAACCGCCGCCTCGTATTCCTGCAGTTTGGCTGGGTCTATTTCAAGCTGGGCAATGCGCACTACCGTCTGCATGTCTTCTCCAAGCGCTTGAGCGGCGGTTAAGCAAGCCACTGCGCAGGCCCCTATCAAGGTCGGAATTTTCATCCTGTTTCCTCAGTGGCTGTGGGCAGCGATCTTGGCGGTGGCCAAGCCAATGCCGGACACCGCGCCGGTGACCAGTGCGACTTGGTTGCGAAATTCAAAGCTCATGGATGATCTCCGTTACAAAAATTTAACCAGATGGTTAGCAGCATATTCCGTCAAGGGCGTGCGGACTAGCCGGAGAAGGCAGGATGTTCCGATGAGCCAAGCTCATGAATGAGTGGGCTTATAATCAGACCGTTTCAGCAATTGATGAGCCCTACTCACAACTTCATGCGACCTGAGGCCGGTAGTCACCGCGTTTGCGCTGCACTAACTTGGCCACTGAATCGGCCATCACCTCAGGAGCCTGCTGATGCCAAAAATCGTTGCTGGGTTTGCCCTGGCTACTGTTCTGATCCCGGCGGCAGCCATCGCCTCCGACCCTGCACCCGATCAAACGATGCTGGTTGTAAGGAACGGTGAGCAGCCTTCCATCAACGGGCCGGCCACAAGCTTTGTCGGCAGCGCACGCATAGACCCGCTTTTTCCAGCCCGTGCGCCGTCCAGGGTTTCCGCTGGTTACGTCAATTTCCAACCGGGCGCACGCTCGATGTGGCACACCCACCCGCTGGGGCAAACCCTGGTGGTTACCGCCGGTACCGGCTGGGTGCAGCAAGCGGGCGGTAAAAAACAGCTGATCAAACCGGGGGATGTGATCTGGACGCCCCCAGGCGTCAAGCACTGGCACGGCGCAACGGCTACCACCGGCATGACTCATATGGCCATTCAAGAGTCCCTCGACGGCAAGAACGTCGAATGGCTGGAACCCGTCAGCGAGGCGCAATACGAGGCCGCCGAATGAAACTGCTTAAGACCGCCCTCGCCTCGTTTTCCCTGTTGTTGGCCGCCTGCTCCACCGCCGACAAAACTACACCCACCGGCATTGCGCAAAGCCCCGGCGCACCGAGCCTGGACGACGTTCGCGCAGTCTCGCCCGCCTTGGCGCACAACACCGAGATGTTGCTGCTGGACGAAGTGTGGAAGCGACCAGGCCTTTCACCCCGCGACCGCAGCCTGATCACACTCGCGGTGTTGATCAGCCGTAACCAGACTGTAGAGTTGGCGTATCACTTGAATCTAGCCCTGGATAACGGCGTGAAACCGGCTGAGCTATCCGAACTGATCAACCATCTGGCCTTCTATTCCGGCTGGGCCAATGCCACTGCCAGCGTGGCAGCTGCCAAAGCGGTATTTGCCAGCCGAGGGATCGGGGCTGATCAGTTACCGCCGGTTGCACCTACGCGGCTGCCCATCAACGAAGCCGCCGAGAACGTGCGGGCGCAAGCGGTTGCCAACAATGTCGGCCCCGTCTCACCTGGGCTGGTGCACTACACCGGCGACGCGCTGTTCCACGACCTGTGGCTGCGGCCCGATCTGGCGCCCCGCGACCGCAGCCTGATCACCGTCAGCGCCCTGATTGCCAACGGCCAGGTGGCCCAGGTGACCTACCATCTCAATCGCGCAATGGACAACGGCCTGACCCAGCCAGAGGCCGCTGAAATGCTTACCCAGCTGGCGTTCTATGCAGGCTGGCCAAACGTGTTTTCTGCCGTGCCAGTCGTCAAAGATGTGTTCGCCACCCGTAACAAAGGCTGACCTCAAAAACGCTACCGCTTACTCGCCGGGCGCGCTTGGCAGGGCCTCGTGGTGCCGGGAGTAAGCCGGGCAATGACTCTTTTCATTGATGACAGGCGCGCCCCACCTACTTGCGGTGTTTCAGCAAAACCAAACCGGCCTGATCAGGGGCTGATCGGCCCCAGCGGCTGAACCTCGCGAATCAGGTCAATCAACAGCCGCAAGCCCACCGGCAATTGCCGGTGGCTCGAGTAATACATGTGAAAACCCGGCGCAACGCTGGACCAGTCATCCAGCACCCTTACTAAATCGCCGCTGGCCACCAGCGGCGCAATCACTGGCTCCGGTGCGTACATCAACCCCGCGCCATGACGAATCAATGACACGCCAATGCGCGTCTCATCAATGGTGATCGCACCCGGAACAGCGATGGACAACTGCTCACCATCTTTCTCGAATTCCCAGTCGTACATACGGTCATTGCCCAGGCGAATGCGTAAGCAACGGTGCTTAAGCAAGTCCTGCGGATGTTTCGGCTCGCCAAAGCGCTGAAGGTAGTTGGCAGTGCCCGCCACCACCCAGCGGATGTCCGGTGACAGGCGCTGGGCAATCATATCTTCCGGCACCGTTCCACCGTAACGAATGCCCGCGTCATGCCCACCACCAATCACATCTACCAAACGGTTGGTTACCGTCAGGTCGATTTCGATGTCGGGGTAGCGGTCATTGAAAAGGGGTAATACGGGGCCGAGCAGAAAGTCCGCGCCATCGCTCAAGGTGTTCAAACGAATACGCCCGGTAGGCTCATCGCGGTAGCGATTGAGCACCTCCATCGCCTGGCCGATTTCATCGATAGGCCCACTGATCAGCGTATGCAACTCTTCGCCGGCGGCGGTCAACGTTACGCTGCGGGTGGTTCTGTTTAGCAGGCGAACACCAAGGCGAGTCTCCAGCCCCTTGATCGCATGACTAAGCGCCGATGCGCTGATGCCCACCTCAAGCCCGGCCCGGTTGAAGCTCTGGTGGCGGACGATGGCCAGGAAGTAGACGAAGTCGGCCAGATTGGCACGGCTGAGTTGCATGGGACGGCTCCTGCTGGCAAATACGTTTGCAGCAGTCTCTATACCAGCATTAGCGGCATTCGTTAATTGGAAGCAGATTGAGTGAGAACAATTGAATCGTGGGAACGATTACGGTCCATTCGCCCCTCCCCCCAATGACCGGACGTTTTCAGTGTTTCGCATAAAAACTCCAGTGCCCGCTGGAAGACCGGATGACAGTCGGCATAGGGAAGATTGTGGAGCGACGCCCAGAAAAACTCGAAGAGGTGGCCATGGTCATCCAGCGTCTGATGAACCCAGCACTCAGGCAGCTCCCTCCCAGAGCGACAAAGGTGAAACGACCATACCTGATCTTGGTGGTCAGACTTCCAGCATCCCAGATCAAGCCCGATCACTGCGTCACTGATGCCGGACTCCTCTTCCAGCTCACGCAATGCAGCCGCACCAGGTGTTTCTCCATTCTCGATAGTGCCCTTCACCAGTTGCGTGCCTGCCAAAGGGTGCCTGAATAGGAGAATCTTGATGGGTAGCGAAGTCGAGAGCACTACGGGACAGGCCTTGTTGGGGTACATCGCAATCTCCCTATGCGGCATAAAAGCTTGAGTGTTTGCTTTTGGCCGAGTCTTAGCCTTCGTGACGGGCAGCTTCGGGTCCAGGCTGTGTGAAAACGCAGTAAATACATCGAAAACTCAGAGTCGAGCTGACTGCCTGTGGAATCAGCACGCGAGAGCGCGAATAGCCTCACCCAGCGAAAAAGACGTTTGCAGCGCTATATGGGCCGCGTCAGCGGCCCATATAGCTGTTTGCGGGCCAGCAAACAGCGGGGTTTACGCCCTGATCGCCTCAAGTAACCCTGCGATGCCGAAGATGCTCATCATTCGTTTGAGGTTGTAGGCGAGCACGTGAAGGCTCATTTCGGTGCTTACCCTCGGCAGGGTTTTGGTCAGGAAGTGGGTACTTCCCATCCAGAATTTGAGCGTGCCAAAGGGATGCTCCACCGTCTGCCGGCGAACCTTCATCTTCCCCGGATCATGCTCCAATCGAATCTGCACTCCTTCGACTACGGCTTCATGCTCCCAGCGCTTTAATCGCCGCTCTTTACCGGTCGTACACTGCTTCTGCATCGAGCAGCTCTGGCATCCTGAAAACCAGTAGCAGTGCAGTAGCATGCCGTCTTCCACTGAGGAATGCCGGCGCGTCAGCAACTGACCCGCAGGGCATCGATATTCGTCCGAAGCAGCCATGTAGATGAAGTCCTGCTTGCCGAATCGGCCTTCCGCTTTGCTGCTCGATGTCAGTGGTTTAGGTACAAAGGTGGTGATGCCAGCTTGCTCGCAAGCAAGGATTTCCGGGCCTTTGTAATAGCCTCTATCAGCAACCACCGTCAGCGCCTCAACACCGATTTCTTCCCGTGCCTGGTTAGCCATATTGCTCAGTTGCCCGCGATCATTACCAACGTTGGTCACCTCATGGGCAATGATCAGATGGTGTTTGTCGTCGACTGCTGTTTGTACGTTGTACCCAACTGTGCCGGAGCCTCGGCCGCTTGTGGCCATTGAACGGGCATCTGGATCGGTAAGCGAGATTTGCTGATCGGGACTGGCTTGAAGCTGCGCCTCGATGTCCTTGAGTTTTTGCATCTGCTGTTTCAGTTTTTCGACTTTGTCTTTCAACCGCTCAGTCTTGGCCTCGGCCACTTCCGGCGCTGCCCGATCCGCTGAATCCATTGCCGCTAGATAGCGGTCGATGCTCTGCTCGATCTGCTGCATGCGCGCCTTCACTTTGCCTTGAGTGAAATTGCGGTCGCGGTTATTCACGGCTTTGAATTTGCTGCCGTCGATGGCGATGATCGATTGGGAGAAGAGATTGAGGTTGCGGCAAAGTACAACGAACTGCCGGCAGACACTGCGAATGGCTTTACCATTGTCTCGGCGAAAGTCGGCAATCGTTTTGAAGTCAGGCGCCAATCGGCCTGTCAGCCACATCAGCTCGACATTACGCTCGGCCTCACGCTCAAGCCGGCGGCTGGACTGAATTCGGTTGAGATAGCCGTAGATGTAGATTTTTAGCAGCACTGCTGGATGGTAAGCCGGACGACCCGTTGCCGCAGGATCGACACCCTCGAACCCGAGTGTTCCAAGGTCGAGTTCATCGACAAAAACGTCGACTACCCGAACTGGGTTTTCTTCGGTGATGTAGTCGTCCAGGCACTCCGGCAGCAACGTGACTTGCGTCCGAGACTCACCTTTAATGAATCGCTTCATGATCGTCCCCGCCGCGATCTCGACGATCAGAAGGTTAGACAATCGCAGGCGTTTTCACACAGCCTGGGTCGAATGCGGTCGGTCACTTCTGACCGCTTACCACCCAGGCTGTGTGAAAACCCAAACGGGTCTCTGAAGATCGCGAGCGTGCGTGAAATCTGAAATGGCTTGGTTATTCAGCTAACCCAGATTTCGCGCAGGAGCGCGAAATTCTGGTCATTTTCTAACCAGTCGGATCGCGCCAAGCGTTTTCACACAGCCTGGGTCGACAGCAGCCTGTCGCGATTGACCGCTACCGACCCAGGCTGTGTGAAAACGCCTGCGATTGTCTAACCTTCTGATCGTCGAGATCGCGGCGGGGACGATCATGAAGCGATTCATTAAAGGTGAGTCTCGGACGCAAGTCACGTTGCTGCCGGAGTGCCTGGACGACTACATCACCGAAGAAAACCCAGTTCGGGTAGTCGACGTTTTTGTCGATGAACTCGACCTTGGAACACTCGGGTTCGAGGGTGTCGATCCTGCGGCAACGGGTCGTCCGGCTTACCATCCAGCAGTGCTGCTAAAAATCTACATCTACGGCTATCTCAACCGAATTCAGTCCAGCCGCCGGCTTGAGCGTGAGGCCGAGCGTAATGTCGAGCTGATGTGGCTGACAGGCCGATTGGCGCCTGACTTCAAAACGATTGCCGACTTTCGCCGAGACAATGGTAAAGCCATTCGCAGTGTCTGCCGGCAGTTCGTTGTACTTTGCCGCAACCTCAATCTCTTCTCCCAATCGATCATCGCCATCGACGGCAGCAAATTCAAAGCCGTGAATAACCGCGACCGCAATTTCACTCAAGGCAAAGTGAAGGCGCGCATGCAGCAGATCGAGCAGAGCATCGACCGCTATCTAGCGGCAATGGATTCAGCGGATCGGGCAGCGCCGGAAGTGGCCGAGGCCAAGACTGAGCGGTTGAAAGACAAAGTCGAAAAACTGAAACAGCAGATGCAAAAACTCAAGGACATCGAGGCGCAGCTTCAAGCCAGTCCCGATCAGCAAATCTCGCTTACCGATCCAGATGCCCGTTCAATGGCCACAAGCGGCCGAGGCTCCGGCACAGTTGGGTACAACGTACAAACAGCAGTCGACGACAAACACCATCTGATCATTGCCCATGAGGTGACCAACGTTGGTAATGATCGCGGGCAACTGAGCAATATGGCTAACCAGGCACGGGAAGAAATCGGTGTTGAGGCGCTGACGGTGGTTGCTGATAGAGGCTATTACAAAGGCCCGGAAATCCTTGCTTGCGAGCAAGCTGGCATCACCACCTTTGTACCTAAACCACTGACATCGAGCAGCAAAGCGGAAGGCCGATTCGGCAAGCAGGACTTCATCTACATGGCTGCTTCGGACGAATATCGATGCCCTGCGGGTCAGTTGCTGACGCGCCGGCATTCCTCAGTGGAAGACGGCATGCTACTGCACTGCTACTGGTTTTCAGGATGCCAGAGCTGCTCGATGCAGAAGCAGTGTACGACCGGTAAAGAGCGGCGATTAAAGCGCTGGGAGCATGAAGCCGTAGTCGAAGGAGTGCAGATTCGATTGGAGCATGATCCGGGGAAGATGAAGGTTCGCCGGCAGACGGTGGAGCATCCCTTTGGCACGCTCAAATTCTGGATGGGAAGTACCCACTTCCTGACCAAAACCCTGCCGAGGGTAAGCACCGAAATGAGCCTTCACGTGCTCGCCTACAACCTCAAACGAATGATGAGCATCTTCGGCATCGCAGGGTTACTTGAGGCGATCAGGGCGTAAACCCCGCTGTTTGCTGGCCCGCAAACAGCTATATGGGCCGCTGACGCGGCCCATATAGCGCTGCAAACGTCTTTTTCGCTGGGTGAGGCTATTCGCGCTCTCGCGTGCTGATTCCACAGGCAGTCAGCTCGACTCTGAGTTTTCGATGTATTTACTGCGTTTTCACACAGCCTGGACCCATTGGTGCCCTTCGTGGAGAACAGCTATCGGCCATAAGCTGCCAGTCGAGATCCATGAAACGGGGTAGGCCAGCGAACACTTGGGAACGACGCAAGCTCGCTTTGGCGAGCAGCTGCTAGTCAGCCCCACGCGTTTGTCTAGGCCACGGCCCTTTGTGCAAAAAGCGTATCGACCATAAAGTCGATGAACACGCGAAGCTTCGGAGCAAGCTGCTTGCTCGACGGCCACAGTAGACGGAATGTGCCTTGGTGTTCGACATGCGCGTCCAGCACCGAAACCAGCTCGCCCCGTTCGATGGCCTGTCGCACCATAAAGTCCGGTAGGCACGCGATGCCCAAGCCCGCGATGGCCACGTCCATCAACGCCCCAGTGGTGTTGCACACCATTGAGGCCGGCAGCGTCCATTCCGGCGCGTCTTCGCCGCGCGCCAACGGCCAAGCCTCGAACCTTCCCGTGGAGGGGAACTTATGCTGTAAGCAGACATGGTGCGCCAGGTCAGCGGGAACCTCGGGCGATCCTTGGCTCGCCAGGTAGCTGGGCGAGGCGACTAATTGCAGGCAGTAGCTTCCGAGCGGCCGCGACATTAGGCGCGAATCGGTCGGTTCGCCGGTACGCATCACCACGTCGAAGCCTTCATCAATCACGTCCACCAGCCGATCTGAGAAATCCACGTCCAGCTCAATAGCTGGATAGCGATGCATGAAGGCTGTCAGCGCGGGCATTACCAGCATTCCGACCAAGGGCAGGCTGATGCGCAGCCGACCCTTGGGCGCTTGCTGGATTTGGGACAGCTCAAGCTCGGCCGCCTCGGCTTCACAGAGAATGCGCCGGCAGCGTTCCAAGAACAGGCCACCTTCGGCGGTCAGCGTAATGCTACGCGTACTTCGGTGGAACAGACGCACGCCCAGCCGTTCCTCCAGCCGGGACACGCTTTTTCCCACGGCTGACGATGATATCCCTATGTTGCGCCCAGCCTCCGAGAAACTGCGGGTATCCGCTGCCTGTATGAAAATCGCGATGCCGCTCAGCCACTCCATCGTCGCGCCTATCTAGGAAAATTAGTCCGATATGTTCTGAATATAAGCATTATGGTTTTATAACGGAAATAACAACAAGATGACTGCCCACATTCACTTTGTGCCGGTTCCGTGCCATTGAGTCCGCAATCGACACCCGACAAGGCAGTCCTATGGTACGTTCAACAACAACTCTTGGCTGTGGCGCCCCAAGCGCACACCTTCCCGTTACATCACTGCTGGCCCTAGCGCTGGCCGGCTTCGTCACGATCCTAACGGAAGCCTTGCCGGCGGGCTTATTACCTCAGATCAGCGCCGGCTTGGGAGTCTCCGAAGCACTAGCCGGGCAGCTCGTAACCATCTATGCCGTCGGTTCGCTGTTAGCGGCGATTCCTTTGACCACCGCCACGCAGGGCGTGCGCCGCCGCCCGCTGCTGCTGGCGGCAATCGCGGGCTTCGTGGTCGCTAATACCGTGACCACGTTTTCCGACAGTTATGTGCTGACGATAATTGCACGCTTCCTGGCGGGTGTATCGGCCGGACTGCTTTGGGCGCTGCTGGCCGGCTATGCGGCGCGCATGGTGCCCGAACATCAAAAAGGCAGAGCCATCGCCATTGCGATGGTTGGCACTCCATTGGCACTGTCGCTTGGCGTGCCAGCTGGAACCTTCCTTGGGAAGTTGGTGGGCTGGCGGACTTGCTTTGGCATCATGAGCGGGCTGGCACTGGTGCTCATGGTGTGGGTGCGCGTCAAGGTGCCGGACTTCGCCGGGCAGGCAGTGGGCAAGCGGTTGTCGCTGGGTCATGTGTTTGCTGTGGCTGGTGTGCTTCCGGTGCTTTTCGTGGTGTTGGCCTTTGTGCTGGCGCACAACATCCTCTACACCTACATCGCGCCGTTCCTGACGGCAGCGGGCATGGCCGAACGCACGGACTTGGCGCTGCTGGTGTTCGGCGTCACCTCCCTGCTGGGAATCTGGATCGTCGGCGTGCTGATCGACTGCCATCTGCGTACGTTGACACTCACCAGTACGGCCTTGTTCGGCTTGGCGGCGATGGCACTGGGCGTAGCTGCTGATGCACCGGCAGTGATTTATGTTGCGGTGGCGACCTGGGGCCTGGCCTTTGGCGGCGCGGCAACTCTGTTCCAGACTGCCATTGCTAAGACTGCTGGCGACGCGGCCGACGTTGCGCAGTCAATGCTGGTCACTGCCTGGAACATGGCAATCGCGGGCGGCGGCATAATCGGTGGCGTCCTGCTGGATCGCCTTGGCGTGGCCGCATTCGCGCCTGCGCTGCTGGTGCTGCTGGCGGCAACACTGGTTGTTGTATGGGCAGCAAAAGATCATGGTTTTCCTGCGTCTCCGAGATAAGCTGCGACCTACGATCCAGTAGAAAAGACGGAGCGCTTGTTGGCCTGTTCTACCCGGCATCAGCAGCTCTTGGCCGTTAGTTGCCCTCCGCAAAGGGCAGCTTCACGCCCTGAGGAAGTCAGTCAACTCAAATCGAGGGTCTTGAGAAGCGGTGAGCCGCGCTTCCTCAGCGCATTCAAATAGGTGGTTTCATCGTAAGGCGTCCTGGTTTGCCAGCACCTGTACAAAATCCGAATCCACTTGAACGCAAGTGCGCGTACAGCGGCCTGGTAACTGCTTCCTTTGGCGCGCTGCTGCCGGTAATAGGCTCCAGCCCAGAAGGACTTGTTGATGGTCTGACCTGCCCACTCAACGAAGGTTTGGCGGAGAAACGTTGGACACTGCCATCGCCAGTGCACCCAGCTTTTCTTTCCACTGCGCTCTGTGACCGGGGCTATGCCGGAATACTTTTGTAGCTCGTCTGCGCCATGGAAGCGTTCACGTTGTTCTCCAAAAGCTGCAAGTAGGCGTGGTGCCAGATGCTGGCCTGCGCCTGGCAAGCTATGAAACAACGCGTAGTCAGGTAGCGCAGAAGCTACCCGCTCAATTTCCGTATCGAACCGATCAATCACCATCAGAACGGTACGCAGTTGCTCAACCAGCGCGAGGACATGCAAACGGCATGGCTCGATGATACCGGCATCATCGGTGAGCGCAGAGGCTGCACGGATCGATGCCACGCGCGTCTGGATCAATGCGGCTCAGCGTCCGTTGTGCGAGTAAAAGAACGCCTCAAGCGTGGTTTTACGTGCCCGTTTGGCTGACAGGAGTGTCGGCCAGCGAGCTAGGAAATCGCAGAACAACAGAGTGTCCCGCTGCTCAAACCATTCCAGTGCTTGCGGGTAGTACTGCTTAAGGGTGCTACTCAGTCGGTTGGTGAAGCGCGTTTTGTCGTTGACCAAATCTCGGCGCTGTTCAATCAGGCTCAGTAGCGATCTCATTGCCACGCTCTGTGGCTTGAGTGCGGTGAACTGCTCTGGGTGGCGAAGCAGCATATCGAGTGCCAACTCTGCATCGGAGGGATCGTCCTTGGCACGACTAGGTTTAAATGCCAAACGATACCTGGCAAGCGTCGACGGATTGATGGGGAAAAGCACGAGAAAATCGTACTTCAGCAAGGCTGAGACAATCGGCCCTTTAGCAAGCTCGACAGCCACTGCGATGGGCCCACCCAAGCGCTGATGCAACGCCTTAGCCCACTCATCAATACGGTCAACCTTGTGAGGGATACAGTCGAACTCACGGTGATTTCCATCGCCAGCCTGTACGCAAATATCATGCTTGGTATCCGCCCAGTCGATATCAACGTAGGCGACAAAATGCTGAGTCATGGACGCTGTCATGTGAGCCTCCGCAAGCGATAAAATAGCTGCCAGGGACATGCATGCTTGCGTTCAGCGAAGGCAATATAGTGAGCCGGTGCGACGGCGAACCCTGAGTATTCGTTATCGAGCGCAAGCGCACCTGTAGACTCGAAGCTAAAGCGGCAAACGTCATGCGTTTGGGTCGAAATATTCGTAGTCTACGGGTGCATGTTCCACCCTCGTTGACAGCTACCTGCCAACCGATACCAGTATCGTTGACGGTGGAACGGACTATCTATAATGGGTCGACAGCGGTCAGTCGCGACCGACTGCTGTCGGGCCGTAACAGACATCTGTAACCGGGTAGGCGTACGGCGAACTCCAGTCTCGCCATCAGCCACGGCATCAATGCCAACGTCATCCGTAAATGCCTACCGCTCTACCAAGAGCAGCCGGCGGCAACGCTGCCAGCTTTCATCACGCCAAGAGCGCAAGCGTTGCAGTTGCAGCCCCAGATCGAGGCGATGAGCATAGATAGTCTGGGCTAATCCTTAACGATCACATCAGGCGGGTAGTCCTGTGAATTTGACTCACGCAGGGCGGCTAGAACTACGCGGCTAATCGCTGCTGCATCTCTGCTCGTGGCGGGACGAAGTAACATTCCATGCTGAGACCTCAATCCTGAAGAATTACAGCTTAGCGCATCGCAATGTGCCTTCCCCAAGCTATGGTGGTAACTGCCGTTTAACTGACGCCACATCAGTACCGCCCCGTCCTGTCATCTGCCAAAGCTTGGGGCGGGGTCGATACCACTGACATCCATGCCAAAGGAGTCACCTATGTCAACGCTTTATCCCAGTATTGATCCTGAGGGGCTGGTCGAGTACTCGGTGGTCTACACCGACCGCTCGCTCAATCACATGTCACAGGCATTTCAAGGCGTGATGAAAAACATTTCCAAGACCCTGAAACAGGTCTACAACGCCCAGGCTGTTGCGGTGGTACCAGGGAGCGGCACATTCGGCATGGAAGCGGTGGCACGGCAGTTTGCCACCGGCCAGCAATGCTTGGTGATACGCAACGGCTGGTTCAGCTATCGCTGGAGCCAGATCCTTGAGATGGGCAACATTCCGGCAGCCACAACGGTGCTGAAAGCCCGACCGATAGACACGGGTCGCCAAGCGGCTTACGCCCCACCACCTCTTGACGAAGTCCTGGCAGCCATCAAGGCGCAGAAGCCGCAGATGGTCTTCGCCCCCCACGTTGAAACCTCATCAGGGATTATCCTGCCCGACGAATACGTCCGGGCCGTCGGCGACGCCGTGCATGAAGTGGGTGGCTTGTTCGTGCTGGACTGCATCGCCTCCGGCACGCTTTGGGTTGATATGCAGAAATGTGCAGTGGACTTGCTGATCAGCGCACCGCAGAAAGGCTGGAGCGCCTCCCCTTGCTGTGCCTTGGTGATGTTCAGCGCGTTGGCCCTGGAGCGCGTGGAGCAGACGCGTAGCAGCAGCTTTGCCTGCGACCTGAAAAAGTGGCTTCAGATCATGCAGGCCTACGAACAGGGCGGGCATGCCTACCATGCGACCATGCCTAGCGACTCGCTCGCGCGATTCAACGACGTGATGAACGAGATGCAGGCCTACGGTTTCGATAAGGTCCGCGGCGAACAACAGGCCCTGGGCGATCGGGTGCGCACCATGTTGACCCGTAAAGGCATCAAAAGCGTGGCTGCTGCCGGTTTTCAGGCCCCTGGCGTAGTGGTGAGCTACACCGACGATGCGGGTATCAAGACCGGTAAGAAATTTGCCGATCACGGCCTGCAGATCGCCGCCGGGGTACCGTTGCAATGCGACGAGCCCGCCGATTTCCAGACCTTCCGCATCGGTCTGTTCGGGCTCGAAAAACTGCACAATATCGAGCGCACGGTCAGCACCCTTGAGCAGGCGATCGACGAAGTGATGGCGAGCTAAGCCATCATCCTGGCCCCAGCACCTACCGCAGGTGAATTTGCCCCCAAAGGCGCGCCCACTTTCAAGGTGCGCCGAACAGCATCGTCCAGTACACACCCTCATCGCTACGCGAGTTCGCAGCAAAAGCAGCGCCCACTTGGGTAAACATCGGGTTCATCAGGTTGGCACAATGCCCGGGACTGGCCAGCCAGCCTGCCATCGCCTTGCTTGCAGCCCCCTGCCCGGCAGCAATATTCTCGCCGATCTGGCGTCCACGGTACCCGGCATCGCGCGCCCGGTCTGCCGGTAGATCGCCGTTGGGGTCGCGGTGCGCAAAGAAATTGGCGTTGGCCATCGCCCGACTGTGTCTCTGCGCAGCCGCGCCCAAGGCGGTATTCCAGGCCAACGGACGTGCAGCGGCGAAGCGCTGGCGGCCACACAGACGCGGCTTCGACCGTGCTGCGTTGACCTGTGCCAGCAACGCTTTGCCAACGGATTGACCATTGCCGAGCTGGGCATCGAGCAAGGGGCGCGCCAACACTACCCGCCACACGTTCCGGTCACGACTGATACCAATATCGGCAAATTGGCTATCGAGCAAAGCAGCGCAGTAGTCGCTGCGCAGCATGTCAAAGGCCTCCTCGGCATCCCGGGCGCCGACCAGACGGATGGCCCGCACCCTCACCGCCTGGTAGCCGACAGCCTTCAACCCTTCCCGCAAACCACCGCTATAGCCGGCAGGCAACGCCAGCTTCGACTTTAATGCCAGCGGCGTCGACACCTGAACCAGGCGTCTCTGGCAGCGCTGTGGTTGGGCGCGGTAGTCGTTGATGGCCTCTACCAGTTGCCGCTCCCCGCTGGCATGGGCGGGGCTGACGAACAAGGAGAGCAAGGCAACGAGGCAAAACGAAAAAATGGCGGAGTAGCGGACAGCGTGGCGCATGGGCGAACGGCTCAAGAAGGATGACGGCAGCAAAGCCACTTGAAGGGGCTCGGCTCAGACTGGGCGTCTCAAGTAAGGTTCAAGCGGCAATGATGATTTGTCGGTAGAGCGAAGCGCTGGCTTGGGGCGTGGCCGCCAGATTTCCGCACTTGGCCTGGAAACGGAGCGGTTTGGCTCCTATACCAGAACAGCCGGTTTTGGTAGACAATCGCCAGCCGATCCTGACCTCGCAGAGAGCGCTGCGGCCTTTGACAGGCGCCGCCCGCCCCCAGAAAAAGGAAGTCCCATGCCAGCTTGCCCCCTCCCCACCGACGAAGCAGCTCGCCAGCGCACGCTGGATGAGATGCACCTGCTCGATACGCCGGCCGAGCATTACCTCGACACCCTGGTACGGCTTACCCAGCAACTGGCACAAGTGGACACGGTGCTGATCAGCCTGATCGACCAAGAGCGCCAGTGGTTCAAGGCACGTATCGGGCTGGCGGCCAGCGAGACGCCGCGCAACGTTTCTTTCTGTGGCTACGCCATCCTTGGGGAGGACACATTGTTGGTGCCCGATGCCACGCGTGACCCGCGTTTCGTCGACAACCCGCTGGTACTCAGCGCCCCCTATATCCGCTTTTACGCAGGGCACCCCCTGCGCGCGGGGAATGGCAAGGCCATAGGGACATTGTGCATGCTCGACCCCCGCCCGCGCACGCTGAACGAAACGCAGCAAGCGAACTTCAAGGACCTGGCCACGCTTGCAGAGGGTTATCTGCAGCTGCGTGGCCTGATCCAGAGTAACCGTGACTTGCGCCTGGAAATGGACCGAGAGCAGCGCAAGGCCATGCTTGATCCGTTGACGCAGTTGTGGAACCGCAACGGTCTGACAGCGTTTCAGGACCACGAGCGGCGCCGGGCAGCACAGAGCAGCCTGCGCCTGGGGGCGATCTATGCGGACCTTGACCATTTCAAAAGCATCAACGACAGGTATGGCCATACCAGCGGCGATCAGGTGCTTTGCGAATGCGCCCGCCGCCTGCGCGCAGCCCTGCGCCCGGACGATCTCGTGGTGCGCCAGGGCGGTGAGGAATTCGTCGCTCTGGTCAGGGTCAACGACAGCGAAGAGCTCAAGGGGATTGCCGAGCGGGTTCGGCAGATGATCGGCAGCGAGCCGGTACAACTTTCCACCGGCCCGCTACGGGCCAGCGTGAGCATCGGCTGCACGCTGCTCAACGATGACGAACACCTCGACCAGGCGCTGGAACGCGCCGACACCGGGCTCTACAGCGCCAAGCAGAATGGGCGGGACCGGGTGGTTTACGTGCAATCGGTAGACTGAGCGAAAGCCGCAAGGCACTGGTGCTCCAGCTCGATACCGAAAGCCGCCAGATCCGACTCGACCACGCCCAGGGATACCACCGCACCGCTCGCGTCAGGATGGGGCCCTGGCCGTGCCCTGTATGTCGGCCGTCTGCCTGGAGCCGACCTTATGAAGCCGCTACGCGCTGGAGCTCATTGACCGATACGCCAGTTTGCTCGAGCCAGGCTTTACGTCGGGCAAACAATGCAGGCGCGATGACGTTGACCTCTGTGATCAACACATCCAGCTCGGCATTTTTCAAGTGCCCGTTTTCGACCAGTACCCGCCCGGCCACCATGGTCAGGTCGACATCCCCACCCTGGACCGCATGGACGAGGTTGTGATGAAGATTGG
This sequence comes from Pseudomonas sp. BNK-30, assembly GCF_047456185.1. Taxonomy (NCBI): domain Bacteria; kingdom Pseudomonadati; phylum Pseudomonadota; class Gammaproteobacteria; order Pseudomonadales; family Pseudomonadaceae; genus Pseudomonas; species Pseudomonas sp. BNK-30. Next base: position 1,449,263 of record NZ_CP179904.1, on the reverse strand, counting down.
CCAGCGGTCCTTGGGTGATCAACGGTGTCATTCTTGGCGTATCAATGCGCACCGCGATGATGTCCGCTGCCTTGCCTTTTTCCAGGGAGCCGATCTGCTTGTCCATACCCAGCGCGCGGGCGCCGTCAATGGTCGCCATGCGACAAACCGACCATGCGTCGAGGGCAGCAGCATTGAGGCTGACGAACTTGGCCAACAGCGATGACACTTTCATTTCCTCGAACATATCCAGGTTGTTGTTTTCTTTCTCGCCATCGGTCCCCAAACCGACCGCGACGCCGGCCGCCAGCATTTTTTCCACCGGTGCGGCACCCGAGGCCAGTTTCATATTGCTGACCGGGTTGTGCGCCACTCCGACTTTGCGCTCGGCCATCAAAGCAATTTCGGCATCGTCCACCCAGACACAGTGAGCGAGCAACACCTTCCTGGCATTGAGCAGGCCGAACTTTTCCAAAGCCTGGACCGGCCTGATGCCATGGCGGCGAAGGGTTTCTTCAACATCGAAGCGGCTTTCGTTGCTGTGGGTGTGGAATCCGACGTCATTGGCTTTGCAGATATCGGCAATTCGTTGCCAGGCCTTGGGCACTGCATAGAACAGGTGTTCCAGGCCGACCCAGACATTGATGCGGCCATTGGCTGCACCATGCCAGCGCTCGATCAAGGTTTCATTACTGTCCAACGTCTCGAAGTAGTCATGGTCCGGGTGCTCTGCTACATATGGCACGAGCACCGCCCGGATGCCGAGCTCATTGGCCGCTTCGGCGCTACCGTGCATGTACCGCCACATGTCCACAATAGTCGTGGTGCCGGACAACAGCGCTTCGCTATAGCAGAGCATGGAAGCCAGGCGTGCTTCGCTGGGCAGCAGAACGCGGTGCATGGGGTCAATATACTGCTGCAGCCAGTCCCATACCGGCAAACCTTCCGCCGTACCGCGAAGGATGCCGGAATGGCAGTGGGTGTTGACCAGCCCGGGCATCAGCAGCCGATCGGTCAGGCGCCGGACCTTGGCTTCGGGATACCGCGTGAGCAACTCAGTTGCAGGGCCGACGTCGGCAATCACGCCGTCGCAAATCAATACGGCGCCATCCTCAATGACGGTGTTAAAGGCGTCCATGGTAAGCACCACGTCAGCCCTCAGGAGTTCACTGATCATCATGTTCGACCTTTTATGAATGTTTCTGGAGGGCCGGTATTCAGCTTTCGCCAAGTACCGCGTTACGCGCCGCACTGGCCTGCGCTTCATCTGTTTTGGTAGGTCCGTTGAACACCAGGTTGAGGATCAGTGCAGTGAGCACACTGAGGATGATCCCGCTTTCGGTGAACACCCGACTCCATTGGGGAAGGTGGTGGAAATACAGCGGGGAAACCATCGGGATCATGCCAATGCCAACGCTGGTGGCGGCAATCAGCAAGTTGTAGCGCGACTGCTCGAAGTCAACCGTAGACAGGATGCGCACCCCCATGAGCGTAACCATGCCGAACATCACCATGCCTGCGGCGCCGAGCACATATTGCGGTGTCGACGCCACCACATACGCCAGTTTTGGAAAGAGCCCGAGGGCGATGAGGATCAGCGCACCGGCTATGCACACATAGCGACTCTTGACCCCGGTCATGGTGACCAGGCCGATGTTCTGCGAAAACGACGTGTAGGGAAATGCATTGAATACGCCGCCGACAATGGCGCCCATGCCATCGGCACGAAGTCCGCGCACCAGGCGCTGGCGGCTGGTGGGCCGGTCGACCATGCTTCCCAATGCCAGGAACATCCCCGTCGACTCGACCATGGTCACCAACATCACCATGCACATTGAGATCACGGCAACGGCGTCGAACGTCGGCAGGCCAAACGCAAAGGGCGTGATGGTGGAGAACCAAGGCGTTTGAGCGATGCCATCAAGGACGATATCCCCGCGAATGAAGGCAATCACAAAACCGACCAATACACCCAGCAACACTGCAATATTGGCAATAAAGCCTTTAGCGAATCGGTTGAGCCCTAGAATCAACAGTAACTGAGCCAGCGAGATAGCCAGGTAGACCGGGTTGCCGTAATCCGGATTGGGCCCGCCATCAGCCAGCGTTGGTTGTCCGCCGGCTGACCAGTCGATGCCAACGCGCATCAGGCTGATGCCAATCACCAGCAACACAGTCCCCGTCACCACCGGCGGAAAATAGCGCAGCAGCCGCCCCATCACCGGGGCGAACAGAAAACCAAACAGACCCGACGCGATAATCGCACCATACACGCCCGGCAGGCCGAGGCCGGGGGTCACGGCGATGGCAATCATCGGCGTGACCGAAGCGAAGGTCACGCCCATCATGATGGGCAGCTGAATGCCGAAAAAACGGTTGCCCGCGCACTGCAAGAGCGTCGCCAGGCCCGCCGCAAAAAGATCGGCATTTATGATCAGGGTCAACTGGTCCTTGGGAAGTTTCAGTGCAGCGCCGAGGATCAGCGGCACAATAATGCAGGCCGAATACATCACCAGCACATGCTGAAAGCCAAGTACTGCAGTTTGTATCAGCGGTAAGCGCTGATCTACCGGGTGCACGCTAGGGGTCATTTGTCCTCTCCTGAAACGTATTGTCGAGGCAGTGATGAAATAAATAGTTATTGTGGTTATGGGTAGCGCAGCACCACCATGCGCCAGCCCGTACCCGTTGTAAAAATGGGTCCCATTTAATTTTTTTATGGAGCAGCGATGAGGTTGTCTCTTGAACAACTGGCCGCTTTTTCTGCGGTCGTCAGTGAGCGCTCTTTTTCGGCCGCAGCACGCAAATTGGGCAAGTCGCAATCCGCTGTGAGCATTTCCGTTGGCAACCTGGAAATCGATCTGGGAATTACCCTGTTTGATCGCAGTCAGCGCTATCCACAACTCACCAATGAAGGCAGGGCCTTGTTGCGTGACGCCGAGGCGATTCTGGGTCAGTGCTGCAACATGGAAAGTCGTGCGAGCAGCCTGGCGCAGGCGTTGGAGACTGAGCTAGTGATCAGCATCGACGAGGCGATCCCCTATCAGTCCCTTGCACCTGTTCTAGAGGAATTCTCCCGCCGATTCCCCCATGTCGACCTTACTGTGTTGCATCCTTGCGGGCAGGATGTACTGACAATGATCGAAGACAAAAAACTATTGCTTGCCATGATGTGTACCCGCACTCATTACCCGCGAAATCTGCAATTCATACGCCTTGGCAGCATCACGTTCAGCAACGTCGTCGGCCGCCAACACCCTCTGGTCGCAATGCCCACCGTCAGCTTCAATCAATTGAGCAACTACCGACAGTTGATCTACCTCCCCTTCCAGGACCGCTTGCCCACCAGTGAATACCTGAATTCACCCAACCATTGGCGTGTAGAAAGCTATTTGACCTTGATGGACATGCTGCGCGCAGGCATGGGATGGGCCACAGTGCCCAGGCAACTGATACAAGCGTTGGGTCCCAATGGGGAGTTTGTGGAACTGCAGCTGGAAGCTTACCCGTACACCGATTGGACGGTAGGCGTCGACCTTGTCTGGTCGTCAGGCTTGCGTTTGGGCAAAGCGGGTACCTGGCTGCGTGAGGCGCTGGGGCGAACGCCGATAGCGACGTAAAAATTAGAACGCAGACCTCATCAAGATGTACGCCCCTGCAGCACAGTGAACGCATACATCCCCGCCAGCATTGCCACTACGAATACCAGTACCTGCCAGTGCCCGGTAAGCGAGATGGCGACCGCAGGCCCCGGGCAGATGCCGGCAATGCCCCAGCCTACGCCAAACACCAGGCTGCCACCGATCAGGCGGGCGTCCAGCTCCCTTTTCACAGGTATCTGCATGGGGGCGCCAAGCAACGACCGCTTGTGTTTGCGTGCCCAGTTCAGCGGAGCAGCCGCCACCGCGATGGCCCCTGCCATCACCAGTGCGAGTGACGGATCCCAGGCCCCGGCCACATCGAGAAAAGCCAACACCTTGGCGGGGTTCGCCATGCCTGCCAACAACAGGCCAAGACCAAAGATCAAGCCGGCGAAAAAAGCTGTCAACTTGCTCATTCTCAGGCCCCCAGCGCATGGCGGATGACGTACACGGTCGCAAAACCGCTGGCCATGAAGCACACCGTGGCCACGATTGAACGGGGTGACAAGCGCGAGACTCCACACACACCGTGGCCACTGGTACAGCCTGAGCCGTACCGTGTCCCAAGGCCAACCAGCAGCCCGGCAATCACCAACGCCGGCCACGAGGTGTCGATCTCGATTTCCGGCAGCACGGCGAACAGCCCCCACACCAATGGCGCGATCAGCAGGCCGAGAAGAAACAGCGCCTTCTCGCCCCAGCCCTCACTGCCCCATTGCATCACACCTGCAAGCAGGCCGCTGATGCCGGCGATGCGACCATTGGCCAGAATGAACAGGCTGGCGGCCAGCCCGATCAAGGCCCCTCCCCCCAAAGCACTCCAGGGTGTGAAGTTGATCCAATCAATGTTCATGTTGCATCTCCGGCGCAGTGAAGCTGGTAAAGGGCGTTGAACAGCACATCAACATGGCAGGCATGATAACGATTTGCCAGGCGCCCCACACCGCTCAACCCGGCAGCGCCGCCAACACCGCAGTGACCATGCCGTTGAACGTCGCCGGCGAGTCCACCACGCGCGCAGTGACTTTCGCCTCACCGTCGGCACGGGTGGCGCGCCGGGCCTGGTCGGCAGTGGCCGAGAGCTTGACGATCACCACTTCGCGGCGCGGGTTGATATAGATTTTCTGGCCGAAGCGCCCGCTGGCCTCGACTGAGCCGTCGCCATCATTTTTCTGGAACCAGTAGTTGCGATAAGCGTAGCCCGGGCGGCCGGGGGCAAGGTTGCCTTGGGCAAACAACGCCGGGTCGGCGGGCTGGAAAGTGCTGCGCACCGCTTGGTTGAAGCTGTCATCCTTGACGTCACGGGCCAGCTCACGGCGCACCCGTTCGGCGAAGCGCGCGCTGTCGCGCAGGTTGCAGCTGATACCGCCGCTGGCCATCTCGGTACCGAGCGGGTCGACTTGAACATAGGCATCGTCCTGGGCAAAGCGTGACCAGATACGTTGTTCAACCAGTTGGGCCCAGTTCAGCCCGGTGATGCGCCGCAGCGCCCAGGCCAACGCTTCGGGTGAACCGTTCTGGTAGAAGAACAACGGTTTGGCGCCTGAGCCGGACGCCTTTCGTGCGTGCTGGAGGAAACTGTAGATATCCCCCGGCATGCCCTCGGCCCGAGGTATCAACCCGGTAGCGGCAAACAGCCCAAGGTCCGGCGGCACTTGCGGCGGGTACTCCACAGCCACCTGCATGTCGAGGTTGGCTTGCACCGTCGCCTCGCCAAACGGCGTGCCGCTGAGTTCCGGCACGTAATGCGCCAGTGTACGTTGCGGGTCCAGCGTGCCTTCGGCGATCAGTTGGGCGGCGATCAGGCCAGTCACCGACTTGGTCATCGAGGCCCAGATATGCGGCTGGCCGGGTTGGAAGCCCTCCAGATAACGCTCGTACACCACCTGGCCACGGTGCAGCACGATAAGCCCGTCGGTGCTGGTCTGTTGCAGGTAGCTCGCCAACGTCAGGGGCTGCTCGCCGGCATTGAACGCCACCTGGTCCAGTGGCAGCTCGGTACCTGCTGGCAAGGCTAACGGTGTGGAAGCGCGGCCGATGCCCCGGGTCGGCGAAACCTCGCGGGCGTGGCGCATGGACCAGCGCAGGTAAGGTGGCTGGAACGCGTTGGCCTGGTTCACGCGCAACTGCGGTGCGGGTGGAAACCCTTGCATCACGCCCTGCTCTGCCGGTGCGCTGCTGGCCATGCCCGGGGCAAGTGTACTGGCCAGCATCAGAGCGATGGCCGGCAGGTTGGCGGGTGAAGCGTGCATGCTGCGTTTGGACATTGTCTTGCTCCTGGGTTGGTCTAGAAGTTGGCGCCCACGCTGAATGCCACATAGTCGCGGTCGCCGCGGGTGCCGTAATCGCCATCGAGATAATCGGTGTAGGCAAGGCTTGCCCAGTACTTGGTGGCCAGCGCCACGTCGACGCCCAGGCTGATCGAGCGCGAGCCTTCATTGAAGCCCGAGCCGTCGGCAGGCGAATAGCCTTTCACATCGTGGGACCAGGCCAGGTTGGGACGGATGTCCACGCCCGGGACCAGGTTCTGATAGCTCCAGGTCGCGCGCAGGCGGTAGCCCCAGGAAAACGGCGTGACGAACCCTTCGCCGCTGCAGTCGCCAGGGCTTTTCGAAATCGCCTGGCAAAGGCTGTTGTCGGCCAGCTCTCCGTTGCCGTAGGCCCCGGAGCGGCCATAGCGCGGCCCGAAACGCCCCTCGAGCCCACCCACATAGGTTGCGCCCACCTCCCCCATCAACAGCAGCTGGTTGGCCCCCATGACCTGGCTGAACGCTTGCACTGCCGACACTTGGGCCTGGGTCACCTCTTTGCGTCGATAACCGTCGAACAACGTATCGTCGGTCGAAGGGCGCAGGCCTTCGGCGTTGAGCGGGCTGCGGCCCGGGGCGTTGAGCAGCGACTGCAGTACATCGTTGCCGTTGAGCTGCACCGGCTGGTTGGGGCGGTGACTCAACTCCCCCTGCACAGCGGTACCGTTGTGCAGGGTGGTGGCGAAGGTGATGCCGTAGAGCCGGATATCCTCAGGGTACTGCGCCAGGTACTGCGAGGTTCCCATGCGCAGGGCGCCGGCCAAGGTCTGCCCCGCGCTCGAAGCCAGGAAGGCACCGCAGCCGGACAGGGGCACGCCAATGTTGCCGCACAAGTCCCTGGCAAAACCGGTATTGGCGAAGTAGCGGCTGCTGACGGTACCCAGGTAGGGAGAGCGGCTGTGGTAGTTGGCCGCGAACAGGCCAAACTCGGTATCCAGCGACTGGACATACCAGTGCAAGGCAAAACCCCATTGGCCTCCATTGCGCGCATCCTGGTCGGCCCCGCGCGGCACGCGCACGCCCTCATCGGCAAGCGTCACGCCCATGGACGCCAGCGCTTGGGAAACCCCCGGGTTGGTGACCATCTGCCCACCGACATCCAGGCCTTGGCAGCCCTCGGGCATGAAGTCATTGCCGGAGAAGAAGGTCGCACAGTTGTCCAACCGGGTCTGCTCCCAGTCCAGTTGGTAGAAGGCGTCGAATGACAGGGCCTGGTTGAGGTTTTGCGTGACATACAACAGGTTGACCGGCGCCAGCGCGTCTTTGACCTCTGAGCCTGGCCGGCGCAGTGCGGCCTGATTGAACGGGCTGATCACGTTCAGCCCCCCTGAATGAACAGGCTTTCGCCCCAGTTCACCACCTGATTGCCAAGGCGCACTGAGCCGGGCTCACCGTCGATGTCGTAGAGGGCATAGGCAAACGCATCGAGCAGTTCCGCTGCGGCGGTTTTGGCCGATGCCTGGCGGTTGTGGTCGTCGATGTCGACAGCACGCTGGCTGTGGTCGCGTTGCACCGTGTCATACCAGTAGGTGCCGCGCAGAAACACCCCGACGTTGTCCCGCTGCAGTTCCAGGTCATGGGTTGCTTTGAAAATGGCCGAGAACACATCACCCGAGCGGTAGTTCCGCCGGCCGTCATTACTGTTGGCGGCCTGCAACAGCTGCTTGTCGGGGTTGGCTGTACTGACGGCGGTGCCGAAAGAAAGCGCCGTATCGAAGCGGCCTTCGAGCGGGCCGGCCTGGAATTGCAGGGCAGCCGCCGGGGTGGCGAGCAGGCAGCATAGAGCCGCCAGCGGCGCTTGGCGCCGGCAGAAATGGATGTATACGCTCACTCTTAACCTCTTGTTGTTTTATTCGAGAGTGAAAGGTGGGGTACCACAGATGAGGTACCGGCCGCCCAGGCTGGCGGTATCGGTAATGTGGATTATCGGGGCAGTGAAAGCGGGCTCACAAATAGCGTCTTCGGATCAGTGCCATGCCGGATTGTTATGGCCTGGGCGGAGGTTGGGCGAGGCGTTCGGGGGCCTGGCTGGGGTGGGGGGGCGTCAATCGAGCGCCCCCCAGATGACCTCAAACAGCCAACAGTTCCAAGGCCCTGCGCACCTTGCCTGGTATGGCAACCGCGCGCTGCTCACGACGGTCAACGAACACATGGGTAAAGCGACCGGCTGCGCACGCTTCAGGCTCGCCCTCGACGAACACGGCCAGCGCGTAGTGCACCGAGCTGTTACCTGTGCCCGTGACCGCGATACCCACTTCGATGCGTTGCGGAAAGGCGACCGCGGCGAAGTAGTCACAAGCAGACCCGACCACATAGGCCACGACCGGGTCGCGGTGGATATCCAGACCGGCATGCTCGATCAGCCAGGTGTTCACGGCGCTGTCAAAAAACCCGTAGTAGACGACATTGTTCACATGCCCATACAGGTCGTTGTCGTGCCAGCGCGTGGTGATCGGCTGGAAGTGGCGATAGGCGCCGCGTAACGGGCGTTCCCTGGCCATGATCAGAACGCCGCCTGGTAGAGTTCGACAGCATCGGCGAGGGTGACCTTGCGCGGGTTGTTCACCAGCAGGCGCTGCTGCTGCAGGGCCTCTTCGGCAAGCTGTTGCAAGCTGTGCCGGGGCACGCCGACATCACGCAACCGGTTCGGCAAGCCGCAGCGTGGTGCCAATTGCTCCAGCTCGGCAATGAACTGGCTGCACAACTCATGGGGGCCGCCAGGCACCAGCCGCTCGCCCAACAGCGCCGGCGCCAGCGCCGCGTAGTCGGCGAATGCCTCGCTACGGTTGAAGCTCATGACATGCGGCAGCACCAAGGCATTGGCCAGCCCGTGCGGTACGTGAAAACGCGCCCCCAGCGGGTAGGCCAAGGCGTGCACCGCAGCCACCGGTGCGTTGGCGAACGCCTGGCCGGCCAGGCAGGCCCCCAGCAGCATGGCCTGACGGGCATGCAGATTACCGCCGTTGTGCACCGCCTGGTCGAGGTTGCCTGCCAGCAGTGTCAAGGCCTCGCGAGCCAGCAAGCTGGACAGTGGGTTGCGTTTGAACTTGCTGGTGCTGGCTTCGATGGCATGGACCATCGCGTCGATGCCCGTGGCGGCGGTGATCGCCGGTGGCAGGCCCAGGGTGCGCTCGGCATCGAGCAGCGCAAGGTCAGGCAGCAGCAGCGGTGAAATCACCGCCATCTTGGCGCACTCGCCGGTGGTGATCACGGCAATGGGCGTGACCTCCGAGCCGGTGCCGGCGGTGGTAGGGACCTGAATCAGGGGCAGGCGCTGGCCCTTGGCCTGGTCTATGCCATACACCGCCTCCAGGGTCTGGTCGCACCCTGGGTGGGCCAGCAGCGCCACCAGTTTGGCGACATCCATGGAGCTGCCGCCACCGAAACCGACAATCAGCTCGGCACCGATATGCCGGGCCCGGCCGACGGCAGCCAGCACGCAGGCATGGCTGGGGTCGGCGCTGACGTCACTGAAAATCGCCGCGCTCAGGTTCGCCCGGGTGAAGCCAGGCAGTACGTCGTCAAGCATCCCCAGGCTGACGATACCGGGGTCAGTGACGATCATCACACGGCGCACGCCGCGTTGCTGGCACAGCTGGGCCAGGCGGCCAGCGGCGCCCGGTTCACAGAGCAGCTGGGCGGTGGTGGCAAAACTGAATGGCTGCATGTTCATGTTCCTTTTGTTCTTGTGGGTGAACGGCACAGCGATCAGAAGGCGAAGTGCGCTTCATCCAGGCTCATCAGGCACGGGGCGCCGCCACGCAACGCCTCACAGTGGGCACTTGCGCGCGGCAGGATGCGCCGCCAGTAAAAGTCCGCTGCGTGCAACTTGGCCTGGTAGAACGCGCTGTCGCCGCTGCCGACGGCCAGTGCCGCACTGGCCCGCTCGGCCGCCCGCAGCCACAACGCAGCCAGCAGCACATAGCCTGAATAGGCAAGAAAATCGACCGACACCGCTCCAATTTCCTGGGGGTCGCAGCGGCATGCGTCGAGCACCTCGGCGCTCAGGTTGCGCCACTCCTGCAAGCGCAGGGTCACTGCCTCGGCCATCCCCGTCAGGTCATCTGCGCGGCACGCGTGCGCCGCCTCCAGCAGTTCATCGATCAACAGGCGCAGCTGCTCGCCGCCGTCGGCCAGTACCTTGCGGCGCACAAGGTCCAGGGCCTGGATGCCATTGGTACCCTCATACAGCTGGGTGATCCGGCTGTCGCGCATCAACTGCTCCATGCCCCACTCGCGAATGTAGCCATGGCCGCCATACAGCTGCACGCCCAGGCTGGCGACCTCTTGGCCGACATCGGTGAGGAAGGCTTTGACCACCGGAATCAGCAGCGCCGCCCGACGCCCGGCGGCGGCCTGCACTTCAGGCTGCGCCGCACCCTGTTCCAGGTCGAGCGCCTGGGCGGCGTAGGCCGCCAGCATCCGGCAGCCCTCGCTGAGGGTCTTCTGGGTCAGCAGCATGCGCCGCACGTCAGGGTGGCAGATGATCGGGTCGGCGCTGCGCTCGGGCGCCACCGGGCCGGCCAGGCTGCGCGACTGCAAGCGCTCACGGGCATAAGTCAGGCCGCCCTGGAACGCCGCTTCGGCAATGCCCAGCCCCTGCAGCCCCACCTGAAAGCGCGCATCGTTCATCATGGTGAACATGCAGGCCAGGCCCTGGTTGGCCTCACCCACCAGCCAGCCGCGGGCGCCGTCGAAGTTCATCACGCAGGTGGCAGCCCCCTTGATGCCCATCTTGTGCTCGAGGGCACCGCAGCCCAGCGCGTTGGGCACGCCCGGTCCACCGTCAGCCGCGCACTCGAACTTGGGCACCAGGAACAGGCTGATGCCGCGCACTCCGGCCGGCGCATCGGGCAGGCGGGCCAGCACCAGGTGGATGATGTTGTCGGTCAGGTCCTGGTCGCCGCCGCTGATGAAGATCTTGCTGCCACTGATGCGATAGCTGCCATCGCCTTGCGGCTCGGCACGGGTACGCAGCAGCGCCAGGTCGGTGCCAGCCTGCGGCTCGGTCAGGCACATGGTGCCGGCCCACTCGCCGCTGACCAGCTTACCCAGGTAGTCGCGCTTGAGCGCCGGGCTGCCATGCCGGTGCAGGGCCAGCACAGCACCCTCGGTGAGGCCCGAATAGATCCGAAACGCCAGCGAGGCGCTCATCAGCATTTCGTGAAAACAGGCTGCAACCATCTGCGGCAGGCCTTGGCCATCGTGCTCGGCCGGGCCGGTCATGCCGCCCCAGCCCTGCTCGACATACAGCCGGTAGGCCTGGCGGAAGCCTTCGGGGGTCAGCACCTGCCCCTGCTCCAGGCGGCAGCCCTGCTCGTCGCCCTGGCGATTGAGCGGGGCCACCACCTCGCTGGCAAAGCGGGCGCCTTGTTCAAGGATGCCATCGATGGTTTCACGGTCCAGGCCGTTGCCCAGGCGGGCGCAATGTTGCGTCACATCGAAGACTTCATGCAGGACGAACTGCATGTCACGCAGGGGGGCTCGGTAGTTCATGCGCGGCCCTCGCTCACGTCAGCCAGCCGCTTGCCGGCCGCGACCAGGCGCATCAGCAGGCCAGCAGGTCGCCAGTGCTCGCCAAACAGGCCCTGCAGCCGCTCCAGCCTGGCCAGCAGTACCCCTAGCCCTTGTTGATCGGCCCAGCACATCGGCCCGCCGGTCTCTGCCGGGAAGCCATACCCATGCAAGTAGACCCGGTCGATGTCCTGGCTACCACTGGCTATGCCCTGTTCGAGAATTTTCGCCCCTTCATTGACCAGCGCCAGCAGGCAGCGCTCACGGATCTCTTCGTCGTCGATCGCGCGCCGACGCACGCCCAGGTCCTGAGCGACCTTGAGCACCAAGGCATCGACCTCGGGGTCATGCAAGGCTTCGCGGCTGCCGGGTGCGTAACGGTAATAGCCCTGGCCAACCTTCTGCCCGAAACGGCCGAGCGCGCACAAGGCATTGTCGACCTGGACCAACGGGGCATCCATCCCCTCCCCGGCCAGTTGACGTGCGCGCCACTCCAGGTCGATGCCGACCACGTCATACATGCGGAACGGGCCCATGGCAAAGCCGAACCCCTGAAGCGCCTCGTCCACCTGCCGCGGTGTGGCGCCCTCGAGCAGCAACTGCCGGGCCTCGGCGACATAGGTACGCAGCATGCGGTTGCCGATGAAACCGGGGCAGTTGCCTGCCACCACCACCTCCTTGCCCATGCGCTGGCCCAGCGCCACAGCCGCGTCCAGCACTGCGGGCGCGGTAAGCTGCCCGCGCACCACCTCCAGCAGCTTCATCACATGCGCCGGGCTGAAAAAGTGCAGCCCCAACACCTGTTCAGGCCGCCCGGTGACGGCGGCGATGGCATCGATGTCCAGCGCCGAGGTATTGCTGGCCAGGATAGCTTCAGGCTTGAGCGTGCTGTCCAGGGTGCGGAAGATCTCTTGCTTGAGCGCCAGGTTTTCGTACACCGCTTCAATCACCAGGTCGGCCTCGGCCAGCTCGGTGTAGGCCGTTACCTGCCGCACCCGCGCCAGGTAGGCATCGGCCTGGGCCTGGTCGATACGGCCTTTGGCGACCTGCTGGGCCCAAGTCTGCGCGAGCATGGCAAGGCCTGCCTCGGTGGCGCTGGGGTCGTTGTCCAGCCACAGCACAGGCAGCCCGGCACGGGCCAGGCTGATGACGATGCCGCGGCCCATGGTCCCGGCCCCGATCACGGCCGTCTGCTGAACGTTGTAGGAAGTACTCACACGTGACACTCCTGATTCGGTAGGTGAAGGCATTGCCCTCACCCTAGTCAGGCGCCTACTATTTTTGAAATTCTAATTTTCCATCCCATGTATTTTCCACATGAATATATCCAACTTCGATCTCAACTTGCTGCGCGTGCTGGACATGCTGCTGCGTGAACAGAACGTGTCACGCGCTGCCGAGCGTCTGGCGTTGACCCAGCCTACAGTGAGCAACGCCTTGGCGCGCCTACGGGACGTTCTCGGTGACCCGCTGCTGGTGCGGGTCGGCCGACGTATGCGCCCTACCCCACGCGCCCTGGCCCTGGAAGGGCCGATTCGCGCGGCCCTGCAACAGATCGAGCAGACGCTCGGCGCCGGCGACAGCTTCGACCCGGGCCGCAGCCACAGGCAACTGCGCATCGCCCTGACCGACTTCGCCGAACAATTGTGCATGCCCAGGCTGCTGGCCACCTTGCAAACCCAAGCGCCGCATTTGCGTGTGGACGTACTGCATCTGGCGCCCAACCTGCCGGCCGACGCCCTCGACCGTGGCGAACTCGACCTGGTGCTGGGGCGCTTCGACGATGTGCCGGCGCGCTACGAGCGCCGCCACTGGCGCAGCGAAACCCTGCACGTGGCAGTGCGCCAAGGGCATCCAGAGGTCGATGGCGCGCTCGATCTGCAAGCCTTCCTGGGCTTGCGTCACTTGTGGGTGCATGGCGGCCAGACCCGGGGCATGGTCGACCAGTGGCTGGCCGAGCAGGGCCTTGCCCGGCGCATTGCCTACACCACGCCCAATTACCTGCAGGCCGCGCACCTGGCCGCCAGCTCCGACCTGTGCGTGGTCTTGCCCACCGCACTGGCCCGCCATTTCGCCCAGCTACTGCCCTTGCAGGTCTTTGACCTGCCCTTCGCCCTGGAGCCCTTCGAGCTGGAACTGGTGTACCTTGCCCACCGTCAGCACGACCCGGCACTGGCCTGGCTGGTAGCGCGCATCATGGACATACGCGGCGGCTGAGCCATCGCATTCAGGTATGGCCACCCATGCAAGAGTGGTATTGGTTTGCCGGCAACCTCTGTCCTTAGAGTGGTTGCCCCCATAACAACAAGGACCACCCCATGCGCCTACGCTACCTGCCCACCCTGCTGGCCCTCGCCCTGCCCTCTGCGGTGCTTGCCCAGGCACCGGCCAAGGATGCCACCGACCTGACGCGCCAAAGCAACCAGCAATGGCTGCAGCGCCTGCCTTTCGACGACCGGGCTGACTTCGACAACGCCCGCCGCGGCCTGCTGGAAAGCGTCGACCAGGCGGTGCTCAATGCCGATGGCAAAACGGTCTGGGACCTGCAGCGCTACGCCTTCCTCAAGGGCGAGGCACCGGCAACGGTCAACCCCAGCCTGTGGCGCATCGCCCAACTCAATACCATCGCCGGGCTGTTCAAGGTCACCGACCGCATCTACCAGGTACGCGGCCTGGACCTGGCCAACATGACCCTGATCGAAGGCGAGCACGGGCTGATCGTGATGGACCCGCTGCTGTCGGTCGAGACCGCCCGGGCCGGGCTGGCCATGTACTTCAGGCATCGCCCGCAACGCCCGGTGGTGGCGGTGATCTACACCCACCCACACGTCGATCATTTCGGCGGCGTGCGCGGGGTGGTCGACGAGGCCGACGTAAAGGCCGGCAAGGTCCAGGTCATTGCCCCTCAAGGTTTCTTCGAACATGCCATCAGCGAGAACGTACTGGCCGGGCCGGCGATGAAGCGCCGGGCGCAGTACATGTATGGTGCGCCGCTGCCACGCGGGCCACGCGGCCAGGTTGACGCGGGGCTGGGCAAGGGTGTGCCGGCCAATGCCACAGTCAGCCTTATCGCCCCGACTCGGCTGATCGAAAAACCGTTCGAAACCCTGCGTATCGATGGCGTCGATATCGAGTTCCAGCTCACGCCCGGCACTGAAGCACCCGCCGAGATGAACCTGTGGTTCCCTGCGTTCAAAGCCCTGTGCATGGCCGAAAACGCCTCCCATGTGCAGCACAACATACTGACCCTGCGTGGCGCACAGGTGCGCGATGCCAAGGTCTGGGCGCACTACCTGGACCAGTCGCTGCTGCGCTACGGCGATCAGGCCGAGGTGGTGTTCGCCCAGCACCATTGGCCAACCTGGGGCGGCGCGGCGATCCGTGAGTACCTGGCCGATCAGCGTGACATGTACGCCTTCCTCGACAGCCAGACGCTGCGCCTGCTCAACCGCGGCCTGACCCCTACCGAGATCGCGGCCGAACTGACCTCGCTGCCACCCCGGCTGGCCAGCAAATGGTACAGCCGCGACTACTACGGCTCGCTCAGCCACAACGTGCGGGCGGTGTATCAGCGCTACATGGGCTTCTACGACGGCAACCCGGCGACCCTCAACCCCTTGCCGCCAAGCGAGGCAGGCCAGCGCTATGTGGCGGCGCTGGGCGGCAGCGAGCGGGTGCTGACACTGGCGCGCGAGGCGTACGGCAAGGGCGACTACCGCTGGGTGGCGGAGCTCACCCGGCACCTGGTGTTCGCCCAATCCGATAACAGCGCTGCACGTGACCTGCAAGCCGATGCCCTGGAGCAACTGGGCTACCAGAGCGAGAACGCCACCTGGCGCAACGCTTACCTGACCGGTGCGCAGGAACTGCGTAACGGCGTAGCGGCCGGTGCCAGCAAAGGCGGCAGCGCCGACGACCTGGTACGCGCACTGACCCCGACGCTGTTCTTCGACTACCTGGGTGTGCGCGTCGATGCAGCCAAGGCGGCAGAGCAGGACCTGACCATCAACTGGCGCTTCACCGACCTCAACGAAGAGTACGCCCTTACCCTGCGCAACGGCGTGCTCACCCACCGCGATCACGCGCAACACGCCAAAGCGGATGTGCAGATCAACATGAGCAAGGCCACCCTGGACCGCATCGCCCTGAAGCAGACCGGTTTTCTCAAGGAAGCCAAAGCGGGAGGTATCGACATCAGCGGTGAGCGCATGAAGTTCATGCGTTTCATGGCTGGGCTGGATGAGCCTGACGGGCGCTTCAATATCGTCACGCCCTGAGCACCCAATAGCGCCGCGCTAAGCAGTGCGGCGCAACCACACCCCTAGCGCCAACCCGGCCACCAGTAACGCAGTCAGCGGTACGGTGCGCGCAGCTGCCCAGCCGCGCTCGCTGCGCAACATGGCCAGGCCGCGGCGGTAGATGGCGCGTTCGCGTACCCTGCCCAGCAGCGCCAACAACACTGCCGCGCCCGCCACAGCCTCCATGCCGCCGCGCCATGCCAGGCAAGCCAGCACCAGTAAAGACAACTGTGTTCGTCGCCAGGCCAACACCGTACGCTCGGCCTGCAAACCGGTGTCGACAGTGCCGTCAGCCATGCCAACGCCCCCATAACAGCGGCACCAGTGCCGCGCAAGCCAGCGCGCAGGCCACGCTCAGCAGCGGTACCAGCCGTGGCAGCGGCAATGGCGCATCGCGACGCAGTGCGCGTTCCACCACCAGCCAGCGCCACCCAGCCCCCAGGCTTACCAGCAGGCTCGCCAGCAGCAACGCGAACTCCATGGCCAGGCGCCCGGACTGTGGCCAGGCATGCGCGGCAAAGGTTTCAAGGGCAATGGCACCACCCAGCAGTGCCAGGGCGGTGCGTAGCCATGCCAGAAAGGTGCGTTCATTGGCCAGGGTGAAGCGCGGGTCAGGTGGCTTGCCAGGCCCCAGCAACCAGCGCTCCCAGGCGCTGTAATGGTGATCGGAACTCATCGGCTGTCCTGTGTGTGACCCTGGGTGCTCAACGCAGCCCTTGGCTGCGCAGCGCCCCAGGCGAGAAGTACGAAGCGCTGGTGCGCAGATCGAAGGTGAACGGCTTGGGTTGCTCGTTGGTCAGGCCCGACAGTTGATAACGCCCGCTGCGCAGGTCGTAGATCACCTCCATGGCGTTGACCAGTGCCTGCCCGGTGACGTGGTAGTAACTGTGCGCCTGGGCCGTGCGCCACAGCCGCCCTTGGCGGTCGAAGAAGTCTGCTTCGACGATGGCCCAGCTGTCCTCGTCCAGGTAATAGCGGCGGCTGGCATAGATGTGCTCGGCCCCAGGCTTGAGGGTACCGACCAGCTCCCATACCCGGTGCAATTCGTAGCGTGTTGGCTGCGGGTTGACGTGGCCCTGGCCGATCAGCGCGGTGTAGCTGAGCTGTGGTGAAGCCAGGCGATAACTGTTGTAGGGTACGTGCAGGGTTTTCTTGCCGACCAGGGTCCAGTGGTAAAGGTCGGGGGCACCGTTGAACATGTCGCGGCTGTCGGCGGTGCGCAGCCCGGCAGTGCCCGGGCTGATGTTGTCATAGGCCACTGCAGGCGCGCGCCTGACGCGCCGCTGGCTGCTGCTGTACAACCACGACAGGCGCGGCTGGGCAACCTGGTCGAGGGTTTCGTGCAACACCAAGGCATCACCTGCCAGGCGCGATGGCGCGGTCATGCGGTAGCTCAGGTAATACAGTACGTTGCTTGCCTGCCCGCCAGGCAGCACATCGGGCCGGGCGAAGGTTTGCTGCGCGCTGAACATGACGAAGCGACCATCACGACGGGGGGTGATGCTGTCCGACGCCAAGCTGTAACTGCCGTTGCGTGGCCGCGTCAGGTGGTTCCACAGTACCTGCAGGCCATTGCGTGGCAGCGGAAACGCCAGTACCCCGGCAAAACCCTGCACGCCGTTGCCGTCATTGACCAGATGGGCGCTGGCGGCGTTGTGCCGGGCCCACTCGCTCACCCGAGCGGGCACCGCGACACTGCGGTGCGACGGGTAGACCGGCAGGCGAAAAGAGCTGGGGTAACGCTCGAACAGCGCCACCTGGCCTGCCGTGAGCTGCTCGCGATAGTGCGGGTAGTTCTGCGCAGTGATGGTATACAGCGGCTGCTCATCGGCGTAGGGGTCCAGTGGCGTGCCGTTGACCGCCAGCGAGACCTGCCCCGGTTGCAGCCCCCCGCTCCAGGCCGGTATGCGGCCATCACTGCTGGGTGCACGCTCGGCACCCACGGGTGTCAGCTGCGGGGGCAGTGGCGCGAGTGGCGTGGCGCCAAGGTGAAGGGCCAGCAGGCTGGCATTGACGAACAGAATGCTTCGCAGCAGGGCGACAGGTTTCATGGGTTTGGCCTCTTGTTGTTGTTGGCTGACCTGGCCGGGCGGGCTTGCCTTGGCACGCCCTTTCCGGGTGATACTAGGAGCCACGCTTCGAACCCCACAAATAACGTGTTCGGATACGTGCCATATCAGTTCGGCATACCCTTGGAACCGCTGCGATGACCCTCAAACAGCTCCGCTACCTGATCGCAATCGTCGAAGCCGGCAGTTTTTCCTCGGCTGCGCGTCGTGCCTACATCGCCCAGCCGGCGCTGAGCAGGCAGATCGGCCTGCTGGAGAGTGAACTGGAAATGCAGTTGCTCGACCGCCAGCACGACGGCATCGTTCTGACCGACGCCGGGCGGCAGCTTTACGAGGTGGCCCGCCAGGTGGTGCAGAAACTCGATTCGGTGAAGGACGAGCTCAAATCAAGCCGCGGTGACCCCAAGGGGCATGTCGCCATTTCCATTCCGGCCACTGCCGCAGACCTGCTGCTGCCGGAAATCCTCAAGCGTGCCGAACAGCGCTTTCCCGGTGTGACCTTGACCGTGTGGGATGGCCTGAGCCGCAACGGTGGCCAGGCCATCGAACTGGGCAAGGTTGACTTCGGCGTGGTGCCCAACGCCGAGGAGCTTGAACATGTCGAAGCCGAGGCGATCTTTACCGAGGCGCTGTACTGGGTCGGCCCTTCAGCTGCCGGCGCCGCCGACACCATTACCCTGGCCGAAGCCGCCGCCACGCGGCTGGTGCTGCCACCAAAGGCACTGCACCTGCGCCGGCGCATCGAACAGGCGGCCATGGAAGCCGGCGTGCCGTTGGCGGCCGCCTACGAGCAGCAGTCGGCACCCGGCATCGCCAGCCTGGTGCGCGCAGGGCTGGCGGCGACCATCAGCAACTGGCCGCCGCTGTGCGAGCTGCTGGAACCTACGCAGGCACGGCTCATCGTCGAGCCACGCATCAGCCGCACCATTGCCCTGGCGCACTCACGGCACAAGCCCATGTCGTTTGCCGCAGGCTGCTTGCACGACCTGGTGCGCGGGCTGCTGATCGAACTGGTACTCGGCGGCCGTTGGCGTGGTGAGCTGATCGGCGGCGATGACGCGCCGCTCGGGTCGGTGCCCGGGGTTCAGCTGGCTGTCTGAGAGCGCGCCGGCACGCCATGCTCGACCGCAACCGGTTCACCCAGGCGCTTCAGGGTGCGCTGCGGGTTCAAGGTCACCAGGCCCGCCAGCCCGGCCACGACCAGTACGGCGCCACAGACCAGAAAGCCCTGGGCATACCCTGCAGGGTGCTCGGCGCCTGCGCCTTGCACCAGCACCCCGGTTATCACTGGCGCAGCCAGGCCGGCCAGCGAAGCGATACCGTTACCGATCGCAAGCACCCCGCCCCGCTGGGCCGTCGGGGTGAACTCGGCGAGCATGGCCGGCCCCACGGAGTACATGACCAGTGCCAGCCCGCCACTTAAAGTCAGTGCGCCAACCCGCACGGCGGTGCTCAGGCCTGGCAACACCAGCGACGCAGACAGCAGCCCGGCAAGTATCAGGCACAGCGAGACGAATACGCCGCGCGCCACGCGCGACGATACGCCACGGCGCATCAGGCGTTGTGACAACCAGGCCATCAACAGGCTCAACGGCGTGGTCACCACCACGAACATCACAAAGATCCGCCCCGTCTGCAGCGGGTCGATGCCCAGGCCGACCTGCAGATAACTGGGCACCCAGGTAAGCGTCAGGGCCAGCGACCAGTTGGCGGCGAAGTGGCAGAGGTAGTTGCCCATCACGCTGGGGTCACTCAGCAGCTTGCGATACGGTATGGCCGGCTCATCGCTCTTGAGCTGGCTGGCGCGCAGGCGCTCAAGGGTGCCCTCCTGCCCCAGCCGCCACCACAACAGGCACCACACCAGGCCGATCAGCGAAAGGATGATGAAGTTGGTGCGCCAGCCGTAGTGCAGGCTGACCCAGGGGATCATCGCGCCAGCCACCAGCAGCCCCATGGCGCTACCGGCATGCAGCAGCGCCACAGGCAGGTTGCGACGGTCATTGGGGAACCACTTGTACAGCGCATGAGTGGCGACCGGCGATGCCGGCCCCTCACCGATGCCCAGCAGCACGCGGCAGGCAACGATGGCCCACAGTGAAGTGGCGAACAGCATCGGCAACTGGATCACCGCCCAGAACAGGCCCATGCCCAATAGCAGTGTGCGAGTGGGGCGCCGGTTGGCCATGAAGCCTCCGACCACGGCGGACAGGGCGAAAAACCAGTGCAAAGCACCGCCAATGAGCCCGAACTCAGTCGCCGTCAGGCCCAGTTCGGCGCTCATCGGCACCGCGACCAGACCGATCACCACCTTGTCGAGAAAATTGACCAGCATCAGCAGGGCCAGCAGCACGGCCACCATCCAGGCCGTACGGGGGTTGGGCAGGGAAGCATCCACAGTCATGGCGATTACTCTTGTTATTGTTGTGGAATGTAACAAAAGGCCGCCGCAGTGGCGGCCCGAGGGTCACGCGGGCATCAGCACGCCTTTGGCGATGGTGTTGCGCTGGATTTCACTGGTACCGGTCAGGATGCGCATCATTCGGGTGGCACGGAAAATCCATTCCACCGGGTGGCCCTGCATCAACCCGGCACCGCCATGCACCTGCACGGCCTTGTCGGCAATGCGGAATGCGGCCTCGGAGACGAACAGCTTGCACATCGGCGCCTGGGTCCGGATGTCACCGCCGGCATCGTTCACCTGCGCAGTGGCGTAGACCATGCTGCGTGCTGCGTGCAGCTCAGTGGCCATGTCGGCGATCATATGGTTGACCGCCTGGAACATGGCGATCGGCTGGCCGAACTGCTTGCGGCTACGGGCATGCTCGATCGACAGGTTCAGGGCCAGGCCGGCCATGCCCAGCAAGGTCGGGCAATGCAGCAGCCGGTTGAGGGTAATGCGCCCCATGGCCAGCTTGAACCCTTGGCCCTCCTCGCCAATCAGGTTGGCCGCTGGCACGCGCACCTCATCCAGCACGATGTCGCCATGAGCCCCACCACCGGACATCACCGCATAGTCGCTTTCGACACGCACGCCCGGCGCCTTGAGGTCGACGAAAAACGCCGAAATGCCCTGCGCGCCCTGCCCGGGCCCGGTCACGGCCAGCAACACCGCCAGGTCGGCGTAAGTGGCACCAGAGATGTAACGCTTGCTGCCGCTCAGCACGTAGTGATCACCGTCGCGGCGCGCCTGGGTGCGGATGGCAGTGGCGTCCGAACCTGCCTCGGCCTCGGTCAGGGCGAAGCACACGGCTTTCTCGGCGCGGCACACCGGCTGCAGGAAATGCTCCACCTGATAGGGGCTGGCCACTTTGAGCAGGTGGCCCACCCGCGGCGGCCCGGACAGCTCGCCCAGTACATGCGGGGCGAGCATCGAACCGGTCAGCACCGTGGCTTCCTTCACAGCGCACAGGTCAGCCACGCTCAAACCTGCACCCCCCATGGCCTCTGGCAGCATGAGGGTGTAAAGGCCCTGCTCGCTGGAGCGCTTCCATACTTGCCGCAAGACTGCCTGAGGATGCGGGCGCGCCCAGTTCAGCTGCATCTCCTGCTCCAGCGGGCGAACCTGGTCGCGGACGAACCCTTCGATGGCTTCGATGATCTGCGCAGCTTTTGCACTCGGTTGATACATGGTCATGCTCCCTGATCAGATACGACGATCGCTGTGTTGCCAGTAGGCTTCCCGGACCAGGCGGCGCACCACCTTGCCATTGGGGTTTTTCGGCAGTTCGGTGACAAAATCCACGCCTCGCGGCTTCTTGAAACCGGCCAGGGCGCGGCCGCAGCGCTCGATGAGCTCGGCGGCGTCAAGCTGTGCGCCGGGCTTGAGCACCACCACAGCGCGCACCGCTTCACCCCACTGCTCGTCAGGCACGCCGACCACTGCCACCTCGAACACTTCTGGGAAGCCGTAGATCACCTGCTCCACTTCGCTGGGGTACACGTTGAAGCCCCCGGAAATGATCATTTCCTTCTTGCGATCGACGATGAACACGTAACCCTGCGCATCGACCGTGGCCAGGTCGCCGGTCAGGTAGTAGCCGTCGCGCATGACTTCGGCGGTGAGCGCCGGCGCGCGCCAGTAGCCCTGCATGATGTCCGGCCCCTTGACCACGATTTCGCCGATCTCGCCCGGTGCCACATCCTCGAATGCCTCGTTCACCACCCGCAGGTCGGTTTCGAAATAGCAGCGCCCGCAAGAGGCCAGGCGCTGGTAGTTGCCGTCTTCGATCAGGTGGTCCTGCTCGGTCAGTACCGTGACCAGCGAACAGGTTTCGCCGGCACCATAACCTTGCACGAGAATCGGCCCGAACAGTTCGATGGCCTTTTTCACCAGGGCCGGGGCCATGGGCGCGGCGCCATACATGACCAGTTTGAGGCTGGACAGGTCGAAGCGCTCGACGTCGGGATAATTGACCAGCCGGTTGATCATGGCCGGTACCAGGAACAGCCGCGTCACCCGCTCACGTTCGATGGCCTCCAGCAACAGGCGATCGTCGTAGCGGTCGAGCAGCAGGTTGCAGGCGCCCACCGCCAGCAGCGGCATGATCTGCATGCCGCTGGCATGGGTGATCGGCCCCACATGGGCCATCACATCGTCAGGGCCTGAACGCCGCGTGGGGCTGGCGATGCTCTTGCGGACCAGCGCCTTGCGGTTGCCAAACGACAACATGGCCGCCTTGAGTACACCGGAGCTGCCGGAGGTGTAATGCAGCACTGCCAAGGCGTCGTCGGCAGGGTCCAGGCTACACGGTGCCTCGCTGCCGCGCTCAAGCAGCGCGGCATAACCCAGGTCACCGCCCTCGCCCTCCAGCGCGATCACCTGGCGCAACATCGGCAAGGCCTCGCGTCGTTCAGCCAGCGCCTGGGCGAAGGTGGCATCGGTGATCAGCGCAACGCTGCAGGAGTCTTCCAGCACCCGTACCACTTCATCCAGCGACAACCGCGCGTTGATCGGCACCTTGACCATCGCCGCCTTGTACAGCGCCACCTCTGCCTCTACCAGTTCCACGCGGTTGGCAGCCAGGATCGCCACATGTTCACCGCTGGCAACGCCCAGTGCACCCAGCCCCGAGGCAAGGCGGTTGCTGCGCCGTTCCAGCTGGGCATAGGTCAGGCGCGTCTGGCTGTCCGCCACGGCAGTGTGGTCCGGCCAGTAGCGGGCACTGCGGGTAATGATCTTTCCAAGGTTCACGTTGTTGTTCTCGTCGACAGGAAGACATCGACGATGCTAAACAGCCAGGCGCGGGCGGATGTAATACCAGTTTCCGATGCCGGCCATAACGAATTTGGCTGGCATCGGACAAACGCCTGAAACCGTTGGCGCATTGCCCCAGGCACTGGCGTTTACAGGCCAGTTTCACCAGATGGCAATGTCATAGGTCAGGTAGAGGCGATTGCTGTCCCTTCCGCGGGAATAGTCAGACCTGTAGACATAGTTGCGCAGCCGTACCCCCAGCCCTTTGAGTGCCCCGCCCTGCACCACATACGCAAGCTCGGCGTCACGCTCCCATTCACTCAACCCCTGCGCCCCGGAGCGGCCGTTGTCGCCGCTCAGGTAGCGTGTCATGAAGGTCAGCCCAGGCACGCCTGCGGCGGCAAAGTTGTAGGCATAGCTTGCCATCCAGGTCTTTTCTTCTTCCTCGATGAACTTGCCGATGCCAACGTTGCTGAACGAATACACCGTGGCACCACTGATGTACGGCAGGCCGGCTTCACCGTCCAGCACCTGATACCCGGCGCCGAAGGTGTGCCCTGAATGGGCGTAGGACACCTGTGCGCTGAACATGTCGTTGTCGATGCTGCCGCCGTACGCCGCGCCGCTGTCACGGCTGGTGAAATACCGCAGGTCGGTGGTCAGCACCCCGCCGGCCAGCGCAAGGTCATGTACCAGGCCGGCAAAGTCCTGGCGGTAGAAATGCTCGAGCTGACCGTGGAAGTAGCTCAAGCGCAAGTGCTTGCTGAACGCGTAGTCGGCGCCGGCGAAGCTGAAGTCGCCAGACTCGGCGCCGCCATAACCGTCCAGGTACAAGCCGGTACTGTTGGACGAGTCGCGTTGCTTGAACCGGTCCAGATGCCCGGCAGTGAGCGTCAGCCCCTCGATATCGGTACTCGTCAGCTGCGTACCCTGGTAGGTCTGGGGCAGTACTCGGGCATCGTTGTAGACCAGTACGGGGGTCTTGGGCAGCAAGGTACCGTGCTTGACCACCGTACTACCCAGGCGGGCCTTGGCCGTTACCCCGGCACTGGCTAACTCCTGGGCGGCGCGACCGTCGTCATGCACCGGCAACAGGCCCGTACCGCTGCGGCCACGGCCGGAGTCCAGCCTGACCCCCAAGAGCCCCATCGCATCGAGCCCCAGGCCCAGCGTGCCTTGGGTAAAGCCCGACTGATAGTCGAGCAGGAAGCCTTGCGCCCACTCGGTTCGCTCGCTTTTGGCGGTGGCGGCGGCGCGGGCGCTCATACCCTGCTCGTCGCGGAAATTCTCGTTGAAATAAACGTTGCGCAGTTGCAGTTTGAGCTTGCCGTCATCGACAAAACCGGCAGCGCCGGCAACAGGCAGGCAGCCGCAGAGCAGGCCACAGGCGGCCGCCGCACGCAGAGCAGTTGGGGACATGTTCGGTACTCTGTTGTTGTTTTTGAATGAGTAGAAAGCGGGCGCCAGGCGGCGCCCAGGGCCAATCAGACGAAGAAGGACAAGGCACCGGTGGCCAGAGCCAGCGCGGTGATCACCAGCGAGGTGAGCACCGCCCATTTGACGGTGGCCTTCTGAAAGTCGCCGATATCGCGGTCGACCATGCCCACCAGCAACAGGGTCGAGGCCACCAGAGGGCTCATCAGGTGCACCGGCTGGCCGAGCACCGAAGCGCGGGCGATCTCGACCGGGTCGATGCCGTAGGCGGCAGCCGCGTTGGCCAGGATAGGGACTACGCCAAAGTAGTAGGCATCATTGGACAGGACGAACGTCAGCGGCATGCTGGTGATCGCCACCACCAGCGGGAACCAGTGGCCCCAGGACTGCGGAATCCAGTCCACCAGTGTCTGCGCCAGCGCATCGACCATCTTCGTGCCGGAGAAGATGCCGGCGAAAATCCCTGCGGCAAACACCAGCAGCACGACCGTCATGGCGTTGCCGGAGTGGGCCAGGATGCGCTCTTTCTGCACCTCGAGTTGCGGGTAGTTGATCATCAAGGCAGCGACAAAACCGATCATGAACAGGATCGCTGCGTGCATCACGCCCAGGACCAGCGCGATCATCACCGCCACCACCAGCAACAGGTTGACGTAGGCAAGCCGCGGACGCTTGTGCGGCGTGTCCTCGAGAATCGCCTTGATGTAGCAATTGCCGCCACCGGATTCGAGCTTGATGTTGCCGATGCGTTTGCGTTCGGCACGGCCCAGCAGGAACGCGGTGAAGACTACCCAGGCAGCCCCACCGATCATGGTCGGCAACATCGGGATGAAGTACTCGGTCGCATCGAGCCCCAGCGCGGCGATGGCCCGTGTCGCCGGCCCGCCCCATGGGCTCAGGCCACTCATGATGCTCAGCGAAAGCATCGCCACCGTTGCCAGGATCATCGGGTTCATGCCGATGCGCTTGTACAGCGGCAACATGGCCGCACAGGTGATCATGTAGGTGGTAGTGCCATCACCATCGAGCGCCACCAGCAGCGAAAGCAGTGCAGTGCCGATGGCGATCTTGATCGGGTCGCCATTGACGCGTTTGAGAATCTTGCGGATCAGCGGATCGAACAGCCCTGCGTCGATCATCAGGCCAAAGAACAGAATGGCGAACAACAGCAGTGCAGCCGACGGGGCAACCATCTTCAGGCCGTCGAGCATCATCTTGCCGGTTGTCGGCGCAAACCCGCCGATCACGGCGAACACGATGGGGACTACGGTGAGCGCAACGATCGGCGACAGCCGTTTGCTCATGATGAGGTAGGTGAAGGTCACCACCATGATCAGGCCAAGCAATGCGAGCATGATTGGGTTCTCTTGTTTTTATTCTAGGCGTGGCCATCTGGCGCGCAGGCGGCCCCCTGCCCCACTCGGCATCACAGTGATGCTGAGCGGGGTTCAAGTCAACGAAGGGTGTTACGGGTGATGATCAGCCGTGATGACGGGGCTCTGCAGGCCAACTGGGCGCTGTTGGCGCGGCCTGCCCGGCGAGCGGCTCACGCTCTCCGTTCAGGGTGCGCATCAAGGTATCCCGCTCACAGGCATTTTCCGAAAGCGAGACCACCACGGTGGCAACTGCATTGCTGGCCAGGCTGGTCAGGGCGCGCGCCTCGGACATGAAACGATCGACGCCGATCAGCAGCGCCAAGCCTGCCAGCGGGATGTCGTGGATGACGGTCAGGGTCGAGGCCAGGGCTACGAAGCCACTCCCGGTCACACCGGCAGCGCCCTTGGAAGACAACAGCATGATGGCGAGCATGGTGATGGTCTGCCCCAGGGTCAGGTCGATGTTGCACGCCTGGGCGATGAAGATGGCCGCCAGTGACAGGTAGATCGCCGTGCCATCCAGGTTGAAGGAGTAACCGGTGGGCAGCACCAACCCCACCACCCCTTTTTTGCAGCCCAGTTTTTCCAGCTTCTCCAGCATGCGCGGCAACACCGGCTCGGTAGAAGAAGTACCGAGCACCACCAGAAATTCCTCACGGAAATAACGCAGCAGTTTCCACAGGCTGAACCCATGCGCACGGCAGATGCCACCGAGTACGACGATGACGAAGAAGGCGCAGGCGATGTACAAGGTGCCTACCAGCTTCGCCAGGGCGCCAAGCGAGCTGATGCCGTACTGGCCTACGGTAAAGGCCAAGGCACCGAACGCACCGATCGGCGCGAAGCGCATCAGGTAGCCAAAAATGCGAAACACCATGGCCGACGCGGATTCGAGCACATCCAGCACCGGCTTGCCCTTCTCACCCATCGACGACAGGGCAAAACCGCTGAGTACCGCGATGAACAGCACCGGCAGCACTTCGCCTTTGTTGAATGCGCCGATAAAGGTATCGGGAATGATGTGCATGAAAAAGTCGACCACGCTCAGTTTCGCCGCCGACGCCGCATACTGGCTGAGCCCCTCGGTGCTGAGGGTGGCGGGGTCGATGTTCATGCCCTCGCCGGGACGGAAAAGGTAGACCGCCGCAAGGCCGATGATCAGGCTGACAACGGTCAACCCCAGGAACAGGAGCAAGGTCTTGCTCATCAAGCGCCCCAGCGAACGCTTGTCGGTCATGCCGGCAATCCCGGTGACGATGGTGCAGAACACGACAGGCGCGATCATCATCTTGATCAGCTTGATGAAGGCATCGCCCAGCGGTTTGAGCGCAACGGCCTGTTGCGCCCAGAAATGCCCGACCACTACGCCCAGCACGACGGCGCAGAGAATCTGGAAGTACAGTGATTTTGCGATCTTCATGAGGCATCACCCATTGTTGAAATTGTGCGGATGCGCTTTGTTGCCTGGGTTACCACGGTTTGACGCCAGGCCGGGTTTCAACCGGCCATACGCTGAAAACCAGGGGCGTATACAAAACCGGAGAACAGCCTGCGGGCAGTTCGTACCACCGAGGCCTGAATGGTCTGGCCATCAGGGCCACCGCGCGAAAGCGCGACATCGATACCGCCGCTGGGATGTTCCAGGCGTACTTGGGTGAGTGCTTCGGCAGTATCACCGAGCATGTCCATCACTACAGTGCCTGGGCTGACGCAGGCAGTTGCCAGCCCGATGGACCCTGTGATGGCCAGCGCCCGGTGGCAGTTGTGCGGCATGAAATACCGGACCTGCAGCGTACCGTCAAAGCGTGGTGCCGATATCAGCACGGGCTTTGGGATCACCATGCCGCTGACGTCGCCCAGGCCCATGGCCTTGCCCGCTTTCAGGCGCAGGGCTTCCAGGCGCTGCAGCAGGGCCGTGTTCGCATCCAGTTGCGCTGGGGTTTCCGACCCCGTTACGCCCAGTTGCGCGGCATCGACAATCATCATGGGCATGGCCATGTCGATGCAGGTCACGGGAATACCGTCGATCACATCCTTGGCCTGCCCCGTCGGGAACAGCTTGCCGGTCTTGCTACCCACGGCATCGAGGAAGGTCAGGTGAACCGGGGCGGCAGTGCCCGGCACGCCGTCGATCGCCGTACGCCCTTCGTAGCGCACGATGCCGCCGGGTGTCTCCACCAGCGAATTGACGAAAGTGTTGGTGTTGAGGTTGCGGATACGCACCAGGGTCTTGCCGTCATTGCCCTTGACCAGCCCTTGCTCGATGGCGAAAGGGCCCACGGCACACAGCATGTTGCCGCAGTTGGGGGCGGTATCGACGCGGCGCTGGGCAACCATCACTTGCACGAACAGGTAGTCGACATCGGCGTCGGCATGCAGCGAAGGGCTGATGATGGCCACCTTGCTCGTCTGCGGGCTGCCACCGCCGATGCCGTCGATCTCAAGCTCGTGACCGGAGCCCATCAGGTTGATCAGCAGCTCGTCGCGCTCGACCACATTGGCTGGCAGATCCCACGCATGAAAGAACGGGCCTTTGGAGGTACCGCCGCGCATGAGCACACAAGGAATTCGTTGCATGACTACTGACTCTTGTTGATCAATTGGGGAAATTGATGTTCTGGACACAAGAGTGACAAAGATTGATAAATCGATCCAATGCAAATATCGTCGCCATTGTTGCGTTTAACAAAACAATAAAGCGGTGAATTCCCTTAGGAACACATCATGGAATATGAGCTGCAAGACATAAGATCTTTCGTGAAAATCGCCGAACTTGGCAGCTTTCACGAGGCGGCTGAGGTGCTGCACCTCTCGCAACCTGCGTTGAGCCGGCGGATAAAAAAGCTCGAAGAGGGTCTGGGAACACCCCTGCTCGAGCGAACCACCCGTCGCGTGAGCCTGACCACCGTCGGCCGCGATTTTCTGCCCAAGGCCAGGCGCCTGCTGGATGATTTTGAAGATTCGATCCTGAGCATTCGCGAACTTGCAGAGCGCCAGACCGGCCAGGTGACCCTGGCCTGCATCCCCACCGCCGCGTTCTACTTCCTGCCCTCGGTGATTCGTGACTACAACGAGCAGTACCCGAAAATCCGGATTCGGCTGCTGGACCTCAGTGCCAACGAGGGGCTGGAGGCGGTGCTGCGCGGCGAAGCCGATTTCGGCATCAACATGATGAGCGGCCAGCATCCGGATATCGAGTTCGTGTCGCTGGTGCAGGAGCGTTTCGTGCTGGCCTGCCGGCGCGATCACGAGCTGGCCGACCGCGCGTCGGTCACCTGGACAGAGCTTGCCGATTACCGGCTCATCGGCGTCGGCCGCCTCAGTGGCAACCGCATGTTGCTGGACCATGCGCTGTCCGGGCTCAGTTGGCGGCCGAAGTGGTTCTATGAGGTGCAGCACCTTTCCACCTCGCTGGGCATGGTCGAAGCCGGGCTGGGGGTGTCGGCCATGCCAAGCCTGGCCATGCCGGCTGCCGACCATCCAACGCTGGTGAGCATTCCGCTGATGGAGCCCGAGGTGACGCGCACGCTCGGGCTGGTGTATCGACGTGGG
Source organism: Pseudomonas sp. BNK-30 (assembly GCF_047456185.1). NCBI lineage: Bacteria > Pseudomonadati > Pseudomonadota > Gammaproteobacteria > Pseudomonadales > Pseudomonadaceae > Pseudomonas > Pseudomonas sp. BNK-30. Next base: position 1,419,897 of record NZ_CP179904.1, on the reverse strand, counting down.
GCCTCGCTTTCACCAGCGGCAGAGAAGTTTGTTTCCATTTTGCTGGAGAAGTGGCCGAACCGTTGATCGGTTGGGGTTACTCAAGAGTCAGGTTTTTAACGGATTGTCCGGGGGCGGGATATCGGGAGGTGGACGCCACAGCAATCCCCAAAGGCCAAAAATCAGAACGCCGGCACAACATCGCCGTGGTAGCGATCCAGGATGAACTGCTTCACCTGAGGCGAATTCAACAATGCCCCAAGCTTCTGTACAGCCGGGTCGCTAGCCTTGTCCCTGCGTACATACAGGTAGTTGGCGTACGGCGATTCCGAGCTTTCGATGAACAACGCATCCTTGTGCGGCTCAAGCTTGGCCTCCAGCGCGTAGTTGGCATTGATCAGCGCCAGGTCCACCTGACCAAGGACGCGCGGCAGCATGGCGGCTTCAAGTTCCTTGAACTTCAGATGCTTCGGATTGCTGGTGATGTCAGCGGCGGTCGCCATGATATTGCCAGGGTCCTTGAGCGTGATCAGCCCCTGCTTGGCAATCAGTAGCAGTGCGCGCCCGGAGTTGGTGGGGTCGTTGGGAATTGCAACGATGGCGCCGTCCTGCAACTCGGCCACAGATTTGACCTTGCTTGAGTAGGCCCCGAACGGTTCGATGTGTACAGCAACAACCGGGACCTGGTCGCTATTGGGCCGGTCTTTCTTGTACGCCTCGTAGTAGGGCTTGCTCTGGAAGTAGTTGGCATCCAGCCGGCCCTCGTCTACCTGGCGGTCAGGCTGGATATAGTCGGTGAAGACCTTGATATCCAGCTCGACCCCCTGCTTGGCCAGCTCAGGTTTGAGGAATTCCAGAATCTCGGCGTGAGGCACAGGCACCACAGCGATCTTGAGCGTTTCAGCCTGTGCAGTACCGAGCGTGGCAGCCAGCAGAGCCAGCGAAAGTGCAATGCGCTTCACGAGAGTTTTCCTTGGAATCGTTGGAGGGTGAACGATGAAAGATCGAGGTCGGTCGAGCCCCGGATGCACCACTGGGCGAATGCCTCGCCCAAGGCGGCGGAGTGTTTGAAACCATGGCCAGAGCACGCTGACACCACCAAGGTGTACTTCAGCGCAGGGTGTTCGTCGATAATGAAGTGGCGATCTGCAGTGACGGTGTAGGCACAAACGGCAGACTTGACGACCTTGTCGGTCACCCCGGCGATACGGCCTTGTACTTGCAACTCGTACATCTCGCGCTCTTCTACCGCGCTCACGGTCCGGTCCAGCAGGTCGGGCAGCGATGCCGTGTGGTATTGGGCCGTGGCGATTTTCAGGCTGCCCTCACCCGGCAGCGCAGGGAAACCGTAATTGATTTTGTCGTCCCCGCGCCCATGGGTCAGGATGAACGTTGGCGATGCACCCTCAAGGCCCGCCTGGGCTTCGAGCTCGAACCAGAACAGCTTCTGCCGGTAGACACGCAGCAAACGGTCGAACGGCTCGCCCAACAAACCACCCGCCCAGTTGCCGGCACTGAACACCAGTTTGCGGGCCTTTAACGTACGCAGGTTGGTGCAGACCGTGACGCCGCTTTCATCCGAGCTGATCTGAGTAACCGTTTCACCTGTGTGCAGCGTTGCCCCGTGTTGCACTGCCAGGCGCAACTGCGCGTCGATGCACCGTTCGGGGCGCACGAAGCCGCCACCGGGCTCGAAGTAGCCGATCGCATCGTCGCGCACGTTGGCAAATTGCGGGAAGCGCTGACGGATCTGTGCAGCGCCAAGCACTTCGTGCTCGATTCCGTAGGCTTGGGCCAGGCCTATGGTGCGCAGGGTGAAATCGCTTATATCGTCCGGATCGAAGTCGGGACTGGAGGTCAGTGCCAGCAAACCGGACTGCTCGAACAACGATTCGCCAGACAGCGCCTCAAGTTCACGCCAGATTTGCTGAGCCCTCTTCACGATGGGAACATACTGGGCACCCTCGCCTACGGAAAGCCGGGTAATGCGCGTATCACCGTGGCTCGAGCCAAAGGTATGCGGTGGGTGGTAGCGATCGACCCCCACCACATCCACGCCCGCCTTGGCCAATTGATAAACGGTGGCGGCCCCCATGGCACCAAGCCCGATGACGACTACTTCGCAGTGCTCCACTGAGTATCGCTCGCTCAAAAAGGCGTTAGTTGAAAGCAGGCGGGCTCAGTAAACAAAGAATTAAAGGGTATATCGATATGCCCTTGAGTAGACCGTGTTCAACCTCAGCTTTCTTTCACTGGCGCGGGTGCCGTTGCGCGAGCGCGTTTAGCAGCATTACCGGACCGATCGCTTGCCATCCACAACAGCAGTGACAAGCCCACCGCCAGCACTGCAATCAGCGCACCCACCCAGCCCAGCGCCGCCAGCCCCAACTGCTCAATGGTGACGCCGCCAATCACAGCGCCCAACCCGATGCCCGCGTTCGCCGCAGAGACGTTCAGCGTGCCGGCGAGGGCCTGCGCTTTGGCGCCTGCGATCATCACGCGCACCTGGCAAACAGGGAACAACGCGGTATACGCAATACCCCACGCGGCCAGGGCCACTACCAGCAGCCACAGCGTATCGACCGCGGGCGGTGCACCCGCCATGCCGGCGCCCAGCACCGTCAACAACACGATGGTCGCGCCAAGCGGGCTGCGGTCGACCAGCCGCCCGCCGATGGCGTTGCCAATCATGCCCACCGCACCGAAGCCCATCAGCCACCAGCCGACCTGCGCGCTGGGCACATGGGCAAGGCGCTCGAGCATGTCAGCCAGGTAGGTGTATGCGCTGAACATGGCAGTGAACACCACCACCGAGAGCGCGACGTGGAAGACGAACTTCGGATCCCGCAGGATGACCGTCTGGCGTTCGCCGCCCGCCCTTTTGGGGGCCTCTGGCAACTGTGGCAGGAACACCCACATCAGCAGCGCAATGACCAGGCAAAGGCCCGAGATCAACCAGAAGGTGCCCCGCCAGCCGAGCGCATCGGCTGCCAGTGTGCCCAAGGGAATGCCGAACACGAACGCCGCCGTGATGCCCAGATAGACCCGGGCGACCGCCTTGCCTTCATTGCCTTTACCCGCCAGCTGGGCTGCCGATTCACTGGCGGTGCCCCAGAACACGGGAAGCGTCGCAGCAGCCAGGATGCGCGACAATGCCATGGTCCAGAAGTCAGTAGCGACCGCCGACAGCGCATTGGATGCGGCGAAGATCAGCAGGACCCCGAGAAACACCTTTTTGCGATCCCAGTGGGATATCGCAGCGGTGAGAAACGGCCCGACAAGCATCACGGTAAAGGCGAACACGGTGACCAACTGACCCGCTTTGGGCACAGTAATACCCAGATCCCGGGCGAGCCCGGGCAAGATGCCGAGAATGATGAATTCGGTGGTCAGCACCGCGAACGCCGCCATCGTGAGGATCAGAATGCTGGTGCCTGCACGGGCATCTGCTGCCCCCGACAGGGACGCAGGGTTGGCATGCATGAGCGAATACTCCAGAACAGGAAAATGGAGCAGGAGGTTATACTGGAATAAAATTATCATCTTGGGTATTTAAGCAAGGATACTTAAGAAATTTATTCAACAGTTGGAGGCGCCATTGCTCAGTGAACAACGCTTGAAGGGCATTGCGGTTTTCATTTGCGTGGCAGAGGCCGGAAGCTTCACTGCTGCGGCCGAACGCATGAGCCTGACCACCTCCGCAGTCAGCAAAAGCGTGGCGCGGCTGGAGCAGCGCCTGAACATGAAGCTCTTCGCACGCACCACACGGCGCCTGGCACTGACCGATACGGGGGCCAATTACTACCAGACCTGCAAGCAGATCCTGGCCAGCCTGGAAGAGGCCGAAATGCAAATGCACAGTGCCCAGACCGAGCCCTGCGGCCGGGTGCGCATTGACCTGCCGGCGTCATACGGCAAACTGCGGGTACTACCGCTGCTCATCGAGTTCATTGCCGAGCATGAACTGCTGATGCCACACATCACGCTCACGGACCGCTTCGTCGATCCCATCGAGCATGACATCGACATCCTGGTGCGCATTGGCGGGCCGCAGACCTGGCCCCAGGGTGTAGAACGGCGGCTGATTGGCATCCAGCAGCACATCTTTTGCGCAGCACCGGGTTATCTGCAACGACGGGGAGTGCCTGAAACGGAGCGGGACCTTCATGAGCACGGGTGCGTGCTTTACGGCAGGACCGACGGCGGTGTGTATCCGCTGCACTTCCCGGGCGCTCATGCCAGTGACAGCGAGCAGCGGGTGGTCTCGGGCCGTATTGCAATCGGCAACGCAGAAGGCCAGCTTGCCATGGTGCTGGCCGGGCTGGGGGTGGCCCAATTGCCCTCCTGGCTGGTGCAGGAACATCTTGACGCTGGCACGCTGGTCCAGATCCTGCCTGAGCTGAGCACCATCGGTCTGCCTATCAACGTTGCATGGCTGAAAAGTCGGCAGTCGCTTCCTAAAGTAGCCGCATTGGTCGATGTGATCTGCGCCAGGCTGAGCCAGCAAGCAGCAGCCAAAGCCGGCTAGAGGGGCTGCTCAGCGCTTTGCTCCCCTTCTGCAGGCTGGGTGGTCGAGAGCTCCAGCGCCCCCCTGAGCAAGGCATTGAGCATCGCGCCTGCCTCGCCTCCCCGCCCCTCCAACAGCCTCAGCGGAATTCCCTTCAGTGCAGTGGCCGACTCGGCCAGGCCATCACCCAGCAGCGCCAATGGGCAGGCGATATCCATCTGCAAGGCGCGCAGACGATCTGCCAGGCCACTGCTCACTGGGGGCTGCACCAGAACCACCAGCGCGGCAGGCGCAATGGCTGCACACAGCAGTGGCAACTCCTCAAGTGGTTGTTCGCTGCTCAGCACGTCGATACGCTGCTGCTCACCGCTCAGCAGCAAGCCGTGGCACAGCAGTTCAAGCTCAGCACTGCCCCCGGTACCGGCCAACAGCACGCGCGGGGCGTTGGCCTGGTTCAACTGCAGGCGCAACAGCAACCGGGCGCGCAGAAAGGCATCGAGAAACAGCCACTGGCTACGCTGGCCGTAAGAGCTGCCCGACTGTAATGTGCGCCACACAGGCATCAGTACGTCGAGCAACACCGTGGTTTTGGGGAACAGGGTGAACAGCTGCCCGTGAATACCCTCGAGCGCCTGGCCATCGAATGTCTGGGTTGCACGTAGCACGGCAGCACGCCACGCGGCAAAGCCATCAGCAGCCGGTTCAACCGTTTGCTCGTATGCGTCTCGCCGTCTGGCCAGCATTTCGCTGACTTTGCTGATCGGCAGGCCACTGGCGGTCCAGCGCAGTATGTCGCGGATGTGCTGGACATCCTGTGCGGTGTACAGGCGATGGCCGCCCTCGGTGCGCTGCGGGCGGATCAGGCCATGACGACGCTCCCAGGCACGCAAGGTCACCGGGTTGACCCCGGTCAGGCTGACAACGTCACGCATTGGCAACAGGTCGGTGAAGGTCGCTTCGTTCATTGCGGCGGGTCATCAGGACGGTTACACATACTAAACCTATAGCTGCATGCAGGCTAAGCTGCGCATAAGCATACGCAACCACTTCGAGGAGGCCCCATGATCGACGCAAAACTCCTGCAATTGATGGTCGAGGCGTCCAACGACGGCATCGTCATTGCCGAGCAGGAAGGAAACGACAGCATCCTCATCTACGTCAACCCCGCCTTCGAGCGCCTGACCGGCTACGCGGCCGATGACATCCTCTATCAGGATTGCCGCTTCCTGCAGGGCCAGGACCATGACCAGGAAGCGCTGGATGCCATTCGCCAGGCCATCCTGGACGGGCGCCCGTGCTGCCAGGTGCTGCGCAATTACCGCAAGGACGGCAGCCTGTTCTGGAATGAACTGTCGATTTCGCCGATACGAAACGAGGCCGATCAGTTGACGTATTACATTGGCATACAGCGTGATGTCACGGCCCAGGTGTTCGCCGAGGAGAGAGTACGAGAGCTGGAAGCGGAGGTCGCCCAATTGCGGCGACAACTGGATGACAGGGACAGCTGACACCCCCGCGCAAAACTGTACAAAATTATGACCCTGTATAGATTTATGCAGCGGGATCGACTATACCTGTACAAGAAACCATTTTTGTACAGGGCCGCGCATGTCCAGCTACCTGCAAACCTTCGCCGAACGCTTTGCCAGCCTCGATGCGGACAACCTCGACCGCCTGGGTGACTTGTACAGCGAGGATGTCACCTTCCGCGACCCTCTGCACAAGATCGACGGGCTGAGCGACCTGCGTGCCTACTTCGCTGAGCTCTACGCCAACACCCAGGAGGTGCGTTACACCTTCGAGGGTACCGACGAGGTCCAACCGGGCCACGGTTACATTCGCTGGACCCTGCATTTTCGCCACCCACGCCTGGCCAACGGGCGCCTGATCAGCCTGCAGGGTTGCAGCCACCTTCGCTGGCACGAACGCGTGCACTTTCATCAAGACTACTTCGACGCCGGTGCACTGCTTTACGAGCATGTGCCAGTAGTAGGCAGCGCTGTGCGTTGGCTCAAGGGGCGGCTGGCATGAGCCGCTGCTGGCTGACCGGTGCCAGCAGCGGCATCGGCGCCGCGCTGGCGCAACAGCTGCTGGAACAGGGCCATCAGGTTGCGCTGGGTGGCCGGCAGGCCGAAAACCTGGCGCCGCTGACCGCGCAGTTTCCACAGCAGACGTTGCTGGCCATCGGCGATATCAGTGACCCTCGGCAGGTCGCTGATGTTGCCGCGCACATCGAACGCAGCTGGGGCGCGCTCGACCTGGTGATTCTCAATGCAGGCACCTGTGAATACCTGGAGCCGGGTCATTTCGACCCAGAGCTGGTCGAGCGCGTGGTGCGCACCAACCTGATCGGCGTCAGTCACTGCCTGCACGCTGCCCTGCCCTTGCTGCGCCGTGGCCAACGCCCGCACCTAGTGGTGATCGGCAGCTCGGTGTCCAGGCTGGCGCTGCCCCGTGCCGGGGCCTACGGTGCCTCCAAAGCGGCCGTGCGCTACCTGATCGAGTCGCTGCGCATCGATCTGGTCAACGAGGGCATCGATGTCACGCTAATCAGCCCTGGCTTTGTCGATACGCCATTGACCCGCCGCAATGACTTCCCCATGCCCCAGATCTGGAGTGCAGAACGCGCCGCCAGGCACATTGCCGTGCGTTTGCCCAAGCGCCCGCTAGAAATCAACTTCCCCGGCGTATTCACTCTGGTACTGCGCCTGCTGGGCGCAATGCCGGTGCGCTGGCGACTGAAGCTAGGCCAGCGCCTGGCACGCAAGCAACAGGACTGAAACAGACATGCGCATCGCAATCATCGGCAGCGGTATTGCCGGCCTCACCTGTGCCTATCTGCTCTCTCGGCGGCATGAAGTCACTGTGTTCGAGGCCGCCGACTGGGTCGGTGGCCACACCCATACCGTCGATGTCCAATGGGGTGGCCGGCAGTACGCAGTGGATACCGGTTTTATCGTATTCAACGACTGGACCTACCCGCACTTCATCCGCCTGCTCGACCAGCTCAAGGTTGCCTCCAGGCCCACCGAAATGAGCTTTTCGGTGCATGACCCGCGTAACGGTTTCGAATACAACGGCCATGACCTCAACACGCTGTTCGCCCAGCGTAGCAACCTGTTATCGCCAGGCTTCTGGGGCATGCTGCGCGATATCCTGCGCTTCAACCGCAAGGTCCTTGCCGACCTGGACAGCCAGCGTATCGACGAAGCCACCACCCTGGGTGGCTACCTGCAGACGCAGGGCTATGGCCAGCGCTTCATCGACCACTACATCGTGCCGATGGGCTCGGCTATCTGGTCGATGTCACGCGCCGACATGCTCGGTTTTCCGCTGCAGTTCTTCGTGCGCTTTTGCCGTAACCACGGCCTTCTCTCGGTGAGCAACCGCCCGCAATGGCGGGTGATCGAGGGTGGTTCACGCAGTTACCTGGCGCCGTTGTGCAAGCCATTCGCCGAGCGCATCCGCCTCAACTGCCCGGTTGACCGTGTCAGCCGTGACGAAGGCGGCGTGACCGTGTTCAGCGCGGCCGGCAGCGAGCGCTTCGATAATGTGGTGTTCGCCTGCCACAGCGACCAGGCTTTGGCCTTGCTGGAGGCGCCCAGTGCCGATGAGCGCGCAATACTCGGCGCCATCACCTACGCCAGCAACGACGTGGTGCTGCACACCGACACCCGCCTGCTGCCAACCCGGCGCAAAGCCTGGGCCAGTTGGAACTACCGCCTCGGCGGCCCGCAGCAGGCACCGGCCGCGCTGACCTACGCGATGAACATCCTGCAAGGTATCGAAGCGCCGGTGACCTTCTGCGTGAGCCTGAACCAGACCGCACTGGTGGACCCGACGCAGATCCTCGCCCGCTTCAACTATGCGCACCCGCAGTACAGCCTCGTCGCCCTCGCAGCCCAGGCCAGACAAGCTGAATTGCAGGGCCGACAGCACAGCTACTTCTGCGGCGCCTACTGGGCCAACGGCTTCCACGAGGACGGCGTGGTCAGCGCCTTGAAAGTGGCTGAGTTTTTTGGGGAAGGCTTGTGATCAGCAGCCTGTGCCACGGCTGGGTCAGCCATAGGCGCCTGACACCACGCCAGCATGCCTTCCGCTATCGGATCGGCATGTTCTACCTGGACCTGGACGAGCAACCCCGCCTGCTCAGCCTCAGCCGCTGGCTGGGGCGGTCGCGACTGGCGCCGCTGAGCTGGCGCGAAAGCGATTACCTGCCGGCGCTGACCCGCAATGGCATGCCATTGGCCCAGGCCGCTCGGCAATTGGTCGGCCAGGCCACCGGGCAAACGCCTGAAGGCGCCGTGCACCTGCTAACCCAGCCGCGCTGCTGGGGCCTTTCGTTCAACCCGGTGAGTGTCTACTTCTGCCACGACCCCGCCGGCCAGTTGCAGGCGATCCTGCTGGAGGTGCGCAACACGCCATGGCGCCAGCGCTTTCACTACGTGTTGCCGGTGCAAGACGGCCTGTCTACCGGGTTTTGCGTGGCCAAGGCGTTCCATGTGTCGCCGTTCATGCCCCTGGACATGGAGTACCGCCTGCGTTTTCTGCTCGATGCGCGACGCGTACACGTGCACATGGAGAACTGGCGCGAGGGGCAAAAGGTGTTCGATGCCGACCTCGCGCTGCAACGCGGGCCGCTGGATCGCGCCGCTCTGCACCGCCATATCCTGAGTTTCCCCTGGATGAGCCTGCGCACCGTAGCAGCCATCTACTGGCAGGCCTTGCAGCTGCTGCTCAAGCGCACGCCCATCCACGACCATAGCGCCAGCCTGGGTAACCTGAGCCTGGGCCAAGCCGCCTCCAAGGAGTTAGATGATGACCGAGCCCACCCTGAGCGTTAGCAAGTCCACCGGCCTGACACCACTGCTTGGCAACCTGGCCAGGACGGCCGTGCTGGCCCAGTTGCGCCGCTTGGCCCGCGGCAGTTTGCGGGTGATCTGCAACGATCGTCAGTGGACCTTCGGTGAAGCCGGCAGTGCTCTGCACGCGCAGGTCGAAATCGTTGACGAGGCCGCCTGGAGCCTGGTCGCCAGTAACGGCTCGATCGGCGCCGGGGAAGGCTATATCCATGGCTACTGGCGCACACCCGACCTTGCCGCAGTCACCCGTGTGTTCGTCGCCAACCTTGAGGTGCTCGATGCCATGGAGGGCGGGCTGGCACGCCTGGCACGCCCGGCCCTGCACCTGCTGCACCGGCTCAACCGCAATAGCCGACGCGGTTCACGGCGCAACATCCTGGCCCATTACGACCTGGGCAACGCCTTGTTCGAACGCCTGCTCGACCCAACCATGATGTACTCGGCGGCGCAGTTCGAGAGCGCCGAGCAAACCCTGGAGCAGGCGCAACTGAACAAGCTTGAACGCATCTGCCAGAAGCTCGAGCTCAAACCCCACGAACACCTGCTGGAAATCGGCACCGGCTGGGGCAGCCTGGCCATCCATGCTGCCACCCGGTATGGCTGCCGCGTCACCACCACGACGCTGTCCGAGGCGCAGTACGCCCACACCCTGCAACGGGTGCAAGCGCTGGGCCTTACGCAACGCATCACGGTGCTGCGCGAGGACTACCGCGACCTGAGCGGGCGCTTCGACAAGCTGGTTTCGATCGAGATGATCGAGGCCGTCGGCCACCGTTACCTGCCCACTTACTTCCGCCAGTGTGCCGCACTGCTCAAGGAGGATGGCCTGATGCTGCTGCAGGCCATCACCATTCGCGATCAACGTTACGCCCAGGCGCGGCGCTCGGTGGATTTCATCCAGCGCTACATATTCCCAGGCGGTGCGCTGCCATCACTGAGCGTGCTGCTGGACACCGCCAGCCGCAAGACCGGGTTGAACCTGGTGCATATGGAGGACTTTGGCCAGGACTATGCCCGCACCTTGCGCCATTGGCGCGATAACCTGCGCCAGGCGCGCACGGCACTCAAGGAACTGGGTTACGACGAAACCTTCCAGCGCCTGTGGGAGTTCTACCTGTGTTACTGCCAGGGCGGCTTCGAGGAACGTGCCATTGGCGTGGCGCAACTGCTGTGGGCCGCGCCGCAAGCCCGTCGGGCGCCTTTGCCAGGTGCCTGAACATGTCACGTACCTGGCTTATCGCCAATGCAGTGTGGTTGCAGGCTGGCTGGTGGGTATGTGTACTCGGCGCCCACACGCCCTGGCTGCTTGCCCTGGTGCCGATAGGCTTGGCGCTGCACCTGGGTTATTGCCATGAGCGGCGCGCAGAGCTGCGTGCGCTGCTGGCGATAGGGCTTGCAGGTTGTCTGCTGGACAGCCTGCTGGGGGCACTGGGGGTATTTGCTTTTGCCCAATGGCCGCTGCCCGGCTGGCTGGCCCTGATGTGGCTGGTGCTGGCAAGCGGGTTGCGCCACAGCCTGGCCTGGGCTACCCGCCCGCTGTGGCTAGGAGGGCTGCTTGGACTGTTCGGTGGGCCGTTGGCCTACCTGGCGGGGGCGCGGCTGGCCGGGGTGGAACTACCAATGGGTCCCCTGCCTACCGCCCTGCTGCTGGCACCGATCTGGGCGGTGGCATTTCCGTTGATGCTACGGCTCGCGAGAGCGGCCTGAGTCACGGCGAGGCCTTTGGCAGGCGGCGGAAAAACAGGGTGATCTGCCCGACCTCCACACCCAGTTTGCGCATGCTCGAACGGTTGATCAGGGTGTCCTCATCCATCAGGTACATCCAGTCATCGATGTCCATTTCCCAATGCCGGCCGTCGACCGGCAGGTCCAGGCGGTAGCGCCAGTGCAGGGCGTTGCCCGCCACCTCGCCGCGGGCTTCGCCGATCACATCGCCCGCACGACCACGCCAGCGCCCGGGGCCGTCCGGGGTCAGGGTCCAGATGCGCCGCTGGCGCGTACCGTCGCTGTACACGAAGTGCTCGTCAAGAATCAGCCGGTCACCTTCGCGGCGGCTGTCGATGCGCACATCGAAGCGTTTGACCACTTCCCCCGAGCGATTCTGGAACATGCCCCAGGCCTGCACCGGCACGGAGAAGAACGTGACCAGGTCCAGCGCCGGCTTTTCACCGGCGTAATGGTCGACCTCGACATTGCCGCAACTGCCCAGCAGCAGGCAGCCGACCAATAGCAACACTCTTCGCATGTTCAATCTCCTTGATCATTACCGGCCAGGCCGAGCAGGCGCTGGCGCAATTCGGGGTCCCGGGCCCGCGGGTCCAGCCAGATGGCAAAAAATGCCCTGGCAAATGCCGGGTCGGCAATTTCGCGACGCAGTTGACCATCGACATAGAACCGGGAGCCCTGCCCCGGCAGGTACACCCCGGTGATGCGCATGCCCGGGCGCACATCGACGAACGCCTCGTTCATCGCTTGCTCCCAACGCTCAAGCGTGGCCTCGGGCAAAGGGCGGTCGCTCAGACGACGCATTTCATCCAGACTGGCCTGCACCAGCGCCTCGCGTGACAACCTCCGGTGGTAGAGAAGGTCCAGGGCAAAAGGCTCACTCCAGCCCTGCGGCGAGCCTGCGCTCCACAAACGGGCGGTGTAGACACGCAGGCCAAACCAGGTGAACTCACCGCTGCCGACGCTGCGCGCCTCGGGCACCGCTGGCCGCCAGTCCGCCACGGCGGGTGGCATGACGGCAAGCGCAACGGCAAGCACGAAGAGGTTGAGGGCTGTGACAGTGCTTCGCATGGCCATACTCTGGAGACCGGAATACTCAAATATTGTACAAGTATATTTTCATGTACAACTTTATGTAGAGATATCGAGTCTTTCACGCAAAATAATGACGGACGGCAATCGTTCGGTTATCGAACGGTAGCGCGTTTTCTGGCATTGACGGTCCTTGCTTCACTGCTCACCATGCCACGGCCTTGCGGGTGCTCACTGCCTTGAGCCAAACCCGCGGGCCAGAAGCATCCAGCAGCTCATTACAATTTCAAGAAACAGGTACATCGGCCATGCCTCCTATTCCCCATGCTTCCATGGGCAGCAAGATTCGCGACGCCTTTGCTGTCGGCAAGACGCGCTGGGGCATGCTCGCCCTGGTGTTCTTCGCCACCACACTGAACTACATCGACCGCGCCGCCCTCGGCATCATGCAGCCCATGCTGGCCAAGGACATGAGCTGGACGGCGATGGACTACGCCAACATCAACTTCTGGTTCCAGGTGGGTTACGCCATCGGCTTCCTGTTGCAGGGCCGGTTGATCGACAAAATCGGCGTAAAACGTGCATTTTTCATGGCGGTACTGCTCTGGAGCCTGGCCACCGGAGCCCATGGCCTGGCGACATCGGCCGCAGGCTTCATGGTCTGCCGCTTCATCCTCGGCCTGACCGAAGCCGCCAATTATCCGGCTTGTGTGAAGACCACACGACTGTGGTTCCCCGCGGGTGAAAGGGCCATTGCCACCGGGCTGTTCAACGCCGGCACCAACGTTGGCGCGATGATCACCCCGGCGCTGCTGCCAGTGATCCTGGCGGCCTGGGGCTGGCAGGCCGCCTTTATCGCCATGGGTTGCCTGGGCCTGGTCTGGGTGGTGTTCTGGGGCTTGAAATACTTCAACCCTGAAGAGCACCCGACTGTGCGCCAGAGCGAACTGGAGTACATCCAGCGCGAAGCCGAGCCTGAGGCGGTACGTGTGCCCTTCAGCCGCATCCTGCGCATGCGCGGCACCTGGGCCTTCGCCGTGGCATTCGCGATCACCGCACCGGTGTTCTGGTTCTACCTGTACTGGCTGCCACCTTTTCTCAACCAGCAGTACAACCTGGGCATCAGCGTGACCCAGATGGGCATCCCGCTGATCCTGATCTGGCTCACGGCCGACTTCGGCAGCATTGGCGGCGGCATCCTTTCGTCCTGGCTGATAGGCCGTGGCGTACGCGCCATACGGGCACGCCTGATATCGATGCTGATCTTCGCCTGCACCATGATCAGCGTGACCTTCGCCGCCAACGCCAGTGGCCTGTGGGTAGCGGTGCTTGCCATTGCCGTGGCGGTCGGCGCGCACCAGGCCTGGACGGCGAACATATGGAGCCTGCTGATGGATTACACGCCCAAGCACCTGATAAGCACGGTGTTCGGCTTTGGCAGCATGTGTGCGGCCATTGGCGGCATGTTCATGACGCAGATCGTCGGCACCGTGCTGACGGTTACCAATAACAACTACGCAGTGCTGTTCACCATGATCCCGGCGATGTATTTCATTGCACTGGTGTGGTTGTACTTCATGGCGCCGCGCAAGGTCGAAGCGCAGTAAGCGTCAGTTGCCCCCTTCCTGGAAGGGGGCCCGCCGGCGAATGGGGCGCAAAGCGCCCCCGCCATGAATCAGCCTTCGGTCGCTTCGCGCTTCATCCGTGCCCGGCGGGCCAGGATGTTGAGCACTTCGATCGCCGTAGAGAAGGCCATCGCTGCATACACATAACCTTTTGGCACATGGGCACCGAAACCTTCGGCGATCAGGGTCATGCCGATCATGATCAGGAAGCCCAGGGCCAACATGACCACGGTCGGGTTGTCGTTGATGAAGTTCGCCAACGGGTCAGCGGCCACCATCATGACGATCACGGCAGTGATCACGGCAATGATCATGATCGGCAGGTGCTCGGTCATGCCCACAGCGGTGATGATGCTGTCAACCGAGAACACGATGTCCAGCAGCAGGATCTGGAAGATCGCGGCCGCAAAGCCCAGGGTAACCGTGGAGGACACCTTGGCTTCTTCCTTGGCGCCGTGCGGGTCGACGTTTTCGTGGATTTCCTTGGTCGCTTTCCACAGCAGGAACAGGCCACCGGCAATCAGGATCACGTCCTTCCAGGAGAAGGCATTACCGAACACTTCGAATACCGGGTCGGTCAGCTGAACGATCCACGCCACCGTGCTGAGCAGCGCCAAACGCATGATCAAGGCCATGCTGATACCGATACGGCGTGCCTTGGAACGGTATTCGACCGGTAATTTGTTGGTCAGGATCGAGATGAAGATCAGGTTATCGATGCCCAGTACGACTTCCATGGCCACCAGTGTGGCAAGGGCTACCCAGGCGGTGGGGCTTGCGGCGAGTTCCAGCAAATATTCCATTTTTCAGTCCTGCAACGTTTCTGGGTCAGATGTCCTGGGTTTTGTCTTGCTGGTCGGCGTCCTTGGGCTTCTGCCCTTCGGTGCCGATAGCGTCGCTCAGCGCCTGCTGCGCCGCTTCGTTGGTGTCATCGATGGCCTGCTTGGCCGATTTGGCGGCCTGGTCGAGCATCTGCTGGGCAGATTTCTCGGCCTGGTCGCAGCCTGCCAGGCTCATCAGTGCCAAGGCTAGCACCAAGGGTGTGCCAATGGATTTGAATTGCAGCATGGGGTCCTCGCTTGTCGATATCCCGACGGCGCGCAATGCGCCTGATGGCGTCGAATTCTAAAGATGCCGATACATCAGGAAAATTCGTATTTTCAGCGGTTATACTTCGGTTTTTACGAATCGGGAACGCGGTGATGCTCAACTATCGACAGCTTCACTATTTCTGGGCCGTGGCCAAGACCGGCAGCATCGCCCGCGCCAGTGAGCAACTGAACCTGACCCCGCAGACCATCAGCGGTCAGATCAGCCTGTTCGAGCAGACCTACGGCCTGGAGCTGTTCCAACGGGTCGGGCGGCAGCTGGAGCTGACCGAAACCGGTCGCCAGACCTTGGTCTACGCCGAGCAGATGTTCCAGATCGGCGGTGAACTGGAGGCCATGCTGCGCGCCGGCCCGCAGGAACAGATCCTGTTTCGCGTGGGGGTTGCCGACGTGGTGCCCAAATCGATCGTCTATCGCCTGCTCGCGCCCACCATGGAGCTGGACGATGTGCTGCGCATCAACTGCCGTGAGGACAAACTCGAACGCCTGCTGGCAGACCTGGCGATCCAGCGCCTGGACCTGGTGATATCGGACAGCCCGATGCCCAACCACCTGGATATCAAGGGTTACAGCCAGAAGCTCGGGGAATGCGGCTTGAGCTTCTTTGCTACAAAAGCCTTGGCCGAACGCCACGCTGGCGTCTTTCCTGGCTGCCTGCACGATGCACCATTGCTGATCCCGGGCCAGGAAACGGTAGTGCGCAGCCGGCTGCTGCGCTGGCTTGGCGAGCAGCAGGTGCAACCGCGGATAATCGGCGAATTCGACGACAGCGCCTTGATGCAGGCATTCGGCCAGTCGGGCAGCGGTATCTTCGTGGCTCCCAGTGTGATTGCCGAGGAAGTGTGCCGCCAGTACGGGGTGGAGCTGATCGGGCAGACCGAGGCGGTGCACGAGTCGTTCTATGCTATTTCGGTTGAACGCAAGGTCAAGCACCCCGGGATCGTGGCCATTACCGAGGGGGCGCGTCGGGAGCTGTTCCATTGGTGAGCGTAAACAGGCCGGGACGACCCTACCAAGGTCTATGGTAAAGTCACGCCCTTTCAAGATACCGAGATAGCGCAGCACATGTCCCCCCTCCTTCGCGTCCTCAACCGCACCAGCCTGGTGACCCAGATCGTCATCGGCCTGATCGCCGGTATTGTCCTGGCCTTGCTTGCGCCAGCCATCGCCCTCGACCTGGGCTTTCTCGGCAAGGTGTTCGTCAGCGCCCTGAAAGCAGTCGCGCCGGTGCTGGTGTTCATTCTGGTCATGGCCTCGATCGCCAACCATCGCCATGGCCAGGAAACCCACATCCGCCCGATTCTCTGGCTGTACCTGCTGGGCACCTTCTCGGCTGCGGTGGTGGCCGTTGTCGCCAGCATGCTGTTCCCTTCGCAACTTGCCCTGAGCGCCAGCGATGTGACCCTGAGCGCGCCTGGCGGCATTGGTGAAGTGCTGCAAAACCTGGTGCTGAGCGCCGTCGACAACCCGATCAACGCCCTGCTCAACGCCAATTTCATTGGTGTGCTGACCTGGGCCATTGGTTTGGGCGTGGCGCTGCGCCATGCCGGCGAAACCACCCGAACCGTGGTCGAGGACCTGTCCAATGGCGTAACCCTGATCGTGCGGGTAGTCATCCGCTTCGCCCCGCTGGGCATTTTCGGCCTGGTCAGTTCGACACTCGCCCAGTCTGGCCTCGATGCCCTGCTTGGCTACCTGCACCTGCTGGGGGTGCTGATCGGCTGCATGCTGTTCGTGGCGCTGGTGATGAACCCGCTGATCGTGTTCTGCAAGATCCGCCGCAACCCTTACCCATTGACGCTGCTGTGCCTGCGCGAAAGTGGTATCACGGCCTTCTTCACCCGCAGCTCGGCGGCCAACATTCCGGTCAACCTGGCACTGTCCGAGCGCCTGGGCCTGCATGAGGACACCTACTCGGTGTCGATCCCGCTGGGAGCGACCATAAATATGGCGGGCGCGGCCATCACAATCACCGTGCTGACCCTGGCAGCCGTGCACACGCTGGGCATCCCGGTAGACCTGCCTACCGCGGTGCTGCTGAGCATGGTGGCGGCGGTCTGCGCCTGTGGTGCGTCGGGCGTGGCTGGCGGTTCGTTGCTGCTGATCCCGCTGGCGTGCAGCCTGTTCGGCATTCCCAGCGAGATTGCCATGCAGGTGGTTGCTGTTGGCTTCATCATTGGCGTGCTGCAGGATTCGGCAGAGACTGCGCTGAATTCTTCGACCGATGTGCTGTTCACGGCAGCGGCCTGCCAAGCGCAAGAGCGCCGTAGCGCTTGAGATAGCCAGGGCCGCGTAGCGGCCCATTCGCCGGCAAGCCGGCTCCCACAATAGGGATGGCGTCAAGGTTTGAAATCAAGCAACACTGCAGCCCCACAGGCTCTGCACATGCCTTGAGTTCAGGGCCAGTCTGTGGGGGCCGGCTTGCCGGCGATGGGGCAGTGATTGCTTAACCCAGGCGCTTTACCTACGCTAGTGGCCTTTTCCTCGCAATGAGACTTGGCCATGTCAGAAAATCAAACCGCAGACGAAGGCCGCTTCAGCAGTACCGAGATCCGCATTCTCGGCGCGCTGATCGAAAAACAGGCCACCAGCCCTGAAAGTTACCCACTGACCCTCAATGCCCTGGTGCTGGCCTGCAACCAGAAGACCAGCCGTGAGCCGGTGATGAACCTGTCCCAGGGCCAGGTCGGCCAGGCGCTGCGTGCCCTGGAAAGCCAGGGCATGACCCGGCTGCAGATGGGCAGCCGCGCAGACCGTTGGGAACAGCGGGTGGACAAGGCACTGGAGCTGGTACCGGCCCAGCTGATACTGATGGGCCTGATGTTCCTGCGTGGGCCGCAAACCCTCAACGAGCTGTTGACCCGCAGCAACCGCTTGCACGACTTCGATGACACCGAACAGATCCAGCACCAGCTGGAGCGCCTGATCTCGCGTGGTTTGGCACTGCATCTGCCACGCCAGGCCGGGCAGCGCGAAGACCGCTACACCCATGCACTGGGGGATCCGGCAGAAATCGAGGCGATTCTTGCCGCTCGCCAGCAGGAAGGTGGGGCGCGCAACAGTGGCGGCAATGTGTCGGAAGAAAGGATCGAAGCCCTGGAGGCCCGGATTGCCGCGCTGGAGGCGCGCCTGGCCGAGCTTGAAGGCTAAGCCACTCAGTGTTCCGGTTCAGGGAAGTTGCGGCAGCTTTTGCGCTCGGCCATTTCCCGCTCACTGGGGCGCTGGTCGACGAACACGGTACGGCCGTCTGCGTAGATTTCCAGGTAACCCCAGTGCAGGTCCTGCTCCTGCTGCCCGGGCTGGGGTGGCACTAGCCACCAGGGTTCGCGGCTGATCAGGGTCATGGCTTGAATTCCCGAGGGTGTCGGCAGTAAGCATAGACACCCCCGGGTTTCAGGTTTACGCCGGCGCCGAGGTGCGGATCAGGTGATCGAAGGCCGCCAGCGATGCCTTGGCACCCTCGCCCACCGCAATGACGATCTGCTTGTACGGCACGGTGGTCACATCACCGGCTGCGAACACGCCCGGGATGCTGGTCGCACCTTTGGCATCGACGATGATCTCGCCACGCGGCGACAGCTCGATCGTCCCCTTGAGCCAGTCGGTGTTGGGCAACAGGCCGATCTGCACGAAGATACCTTCCAGCGCCAGCTCATGCTGCTCGTCGGTGGTGCGGTCCTTGTAGCGCAAGCCGGTCACCTTCTCACCATTGCCCACCACCTCGGTGGTCAGCGCGCTGGTGATCACCTTGACGTTCGGCAGGCTGTGCAGCTTGCGCTGCAGCACGGCATCGGCACGCAGCTGGCTGTCGAACTCGATCAACGTCACCTGCGCGACGATGCCGGCCAGGTCAATGGCTGCTTCCACGCCGGAGTTGCCGCCACCGATCACCGCCACACGCTTGCCCTTGAACAGCGGGCCATCGCAGTGCGGGCAGTAAGCCACGCCACGGGCACGGTACTCCTGCTCACCCGGCACGTTCATTTCGCGCCAGCGGGCGCCGGTGGCGAGGATCACGGTCTTGGCTTTGAGCGAGGCGCCGCCGGCCAGGCGTACTTCGTGCAGGCCGCCGTCGGTGGCCGGAATAAGTGCTTCGCCGCGCTGCAGGTTCATGATGTCGACGTCGTACTGCTTGACGTGCTCTTCCAGTGCAGTAGCCAGTTTCGGCCCTTCGGTTTCCTGCACCGAGATGAAGTTCTCGATGGCCATGGTATCGAGCACCTGGCCGCCGAAACGCTCGGCAGCGACACCGGTACGGATGCCTTTGCGTGCTGCGTAGATGGCAGCCGCGGCACCGGCGGGGCCGCCGCCGACCACCAGCACGTCAAAGGCGTCCTTGGCATTGATCTTCTCGGCCTGGCGGGCGCCGGCGTTGGTGTCGATCTTGCCGAGGATTTCCTCAAGGCCCATGCGCCCCTGGCCGAACACTTCGCCGTTCAGGTAGATGCTGGGCACGGCCATGATCTTGCGCGACTCGACTTCGTCCTGGAACAGCGCACCGTCGATGGCCACGTGGCGTACGTTAGGGTTGAGCACCGCCATCAGGTTCAGCGCCTGGACCACGTCCGGGCAGTTCTGGCACGACAGCGAGAAGTAGGTCTCGAAGGTGAACTCGCCTTCCAAGGCCTGGATCTGCTCGATCACTTCGGCACTGGCCTTGGAGGGGTGGCCGCCGACTTGCAGCAGCGCCAGCACCAGGGAGGTGAATTCGTGGCCCATGGGGATGCCGGCAAAACGCAGGCTGATGTCAGCGCCCGGGCGGTTGAGCGAGAACGACGGGCGACGGGCGTCGGTACCGTCCGCGCTCAAGGTAATGAGGTTCGACAGGCTGGCAATTTCTACCAGCAGGTCGTGCAATTCGCGGGACTTCGCGCCGTCGTCGAGGGAAGCAACGATCTCGATCGGCTGGGTGACCCGCTCCAGGTAGGTTTTCAGTTGCGATTTAAGCGTGGCGTCCAACATACGGGCGATTCCTTTTTCAATCTTCGGATACAAAAACGCCCAGGCAATAGCGCCCGGGCGTTTGGCGGGGCAGTGAGTACTTCAGCTTTGGCGGCTGCTCACCGCCCACGACTGGCGCACGGTCTTAGATTTTGCCGACCAGGTCCAGGGATGGCGCGAGGGTAGCTTCGCCTTCTTTCCACTTGGCCGGGCAGACTTCACCTGGGTGAGCGGCGATGTACTGGGCAGCCTTGACCTTGCGCAGCAGCTCGCTGGCGTCGCGGCCTACACCACCGTCGTTGATTTCGACGATCTTGATCTGGCCTTCCGGGTTGATCACGAAAGTACCGCGGTCGGCCATACCGGCTTCTTCGATCAGCACGTCGAAGTTGCGCGAGATGACGTGGGTCGGGTCACCGATCAGCGGGTACTTGATCTTGCTGATGGTGTCGGAAGTGTCGTGCCAGGCTTTGTGGGTGAAGTGGGTGTCGGTGGACACACCGTAGATTTCCACGCCCAGCTTCTGGAACTCGGCGTAGTTGTCAGCAAGGTCACCCAGCTCGGTCGGGCAGACGAAAGTGAAGTCGGCCGGGTAGAAGAACACGACAGACCACTTGCCCTTCAGGTCGGCTTCGCTTACCTGAACGAATTCGCCGTTGTGGAAGGCGGTGGCGTTGAACGGTTTGACCTGGCTGTTGATGATAGGCATGAGAGACGCTCCTTCATGGGGTTGAAATCAGTTGACGGAGAGAATCCTAACCGCTGGTCGCCACGAAGGCTCATTGGCAAACCTCATGCTTGCGATTGGTTTTGGCTATAAGCGAGGTTTATTAATAGAAGGGATTGGGCTGAGCAAAGGATTGCGCAAGCATTTGAGGGGCCTATCACTGGCACGCCAGGACACACAGGTACGGCGCCGAGCTTGAGAGCTGGGCCGTACCTGTGAGAGCCGGCTTGCCGGCGATAGGGTCCGTGAGGTTTAGCGCGTAACGGTCCGCATGGTGACGAACTCTTCCGCCGCCGTCGGGTGCACGCCAATGGTCTCGTCGAACTGCTGCTTGGTAGCGCCAGCCTTCAGGGCAACACCCAACCCCTGAATGATCTCGCCGGCATCAGGGCCGACCATGTGGCAGCCCAGCACCTTGTCGGTCTCGGCGTCCACCACCAGCTTCATCAGGGTCTTTTCCTGGATGTCGGTGAGGGTCAGTTTCATGGCGCGGAAGCGGCTCTCGAAGACCTGCACCTTGTGCCCAGCTTCCAGCGCCTGCTCTTCAGTCAGGCCTACGGTACCGATCGGCGGCTGGCTGAACACCGCGGTGGGGATGTTCTGGTAATCCACCGGGCGGTACTGCTCGGGTTTGAACAGGCGCCGCGCCACGGCCATGCCTTCGGCCAGGGCGACCGGGGTGAGCTGCACGCGGCCAATCACATCGCCAATGGCCAGGATCGACGGGGCGGTGGTCTGGTACTGCTCGTCGACGCGAATATAACCGCGGGCATCCAGCTCCACACCGGTGTTTTCCAGGCCCAGGCTGTCGAGCATCGGGCGTCGGCCGGTGGCGTAGAACACACAATCGGTGAGCAGCTCGCGGCCATCCTTGAGCGTGGCCTTCAGGCTGCCGTCCTCAAGCTGCTCGATGCGCTGGATATCGGCATTGAACTGCAAGTCCATGCCGCGTTTTTCCAGTTCTTCCTTCAGGTGGGTACGCACCGAGCCGTCGAAGCCGCGCAGGAACATCTCGCCGCGGTACAGTAACGTGGTGGCGGCGCCCAGGCCCTGGAAAATGCCGGCGAACTCGACCGCGATGTAGCCGCCCCCCACCACCAGCACCCGGCGTGGCAGTTCTTTGAGGTAGAACGCCTCGTTGGAGGTGATGGCCAGTTCCTTGCCCGGGATGTCCGGCACCTGAGGCCAGCCACCGGTGGCGATGAGGATGTGCCCGGCGCTGTAGCGCTGGCCTTGCACTTCCACTTCGTTGGCGCCGGTGATGCGCGCATGGCCTTCCAGCAAGGTCACGCCGCTGTTGACCAGCAGGTTGCGATAGATGCCGTTGAGGCGCTCGATTTCGCGGTTCTTGTTGGCGATCAGGGTACCCCAGTCGAAGTGGCCCTCTTCCAGGGACCAGCCGTAGCCGGCAGCCTGCTCCAGCTCATCGGCGACGTGGGCGCCATACACCAGCAACTTCTTGGGCACGCAACCGACGTTGACGCAGGTACCACCCAGGTAGCGGCTCTCGGCCACCGCCACTTTTGCACCAAAGCCCGCTGCGAAGCGTGCCGCTCGCACACCACCGGACCCGGCACCAATCACGAACAGATCAAAATCGTAGGCCATGTATTCAGTCTCCTTGGCTGGCGCTCAGCATACCGCCGTTGGCCGCCACAAACAAAAAAGCCACCCCGAAGGGTGGCTCGTCGACCTGCAGGGGCTTATCAGTAAGCCTTGCCGGTCTTGTAGTAGTTCTCGAAGCAGAAGTTGGTCGCGTCGATATAGCCTTCGGCGCCACCGCAGTCGAAACGCTGGCCCTTGAACTTGTAGGCAATCACGCAGCCGTTCTGTGCCTGCTGCATCAGTGCGTCGGTGATCTGGATCTCGCCGCCTTTGCCCGGTGGGGTGTTGCGGATGATATCGAAGATATCCGGGGTCAGGATGTAGCGGCCGATGATCGCCAGGTTCGATGGCGCGTCTTCCGGCGCAGGCTTTTCGACCATGTTGGTCACACGGAAGATGTCGTCGCGGATCATGTCGCCGGCAATCACGCCGTACTTGTTGGTTTCCTGCGGGTCGACTTCCTGGATGGCGATGATCGAGCAGCGGAACTGGTTGTACAGCTTGACCATCTGGGTCAGTACGCCGTCACCTTCCGGGTTCACGCACAGATCGTCCGCCAGCACCACGGCAAAGGGTTCGTCACCGATCAGCGGCTGGCCGGTCAGGATGGCGTGGCCCAGGCCTTTCATTTCGGTCTGGCGGGTGTAGGAGAACGAGCACTCGTTGAGCAGGCGGCGGATGCCGACCAGGTATTTTTCCTTGTCGGTGCCCTTGATCTGGTTTTCCAGCTCGTAGCTGATGTCGAAGTGGTCTTCCAGGGCGCGCTTGCCGCGGCCGGTGACGATGGAAATCTCGTTCAGGCCAGCGTCCAGGGCCTCTTCAACGCCATACTGGATCAGTGGCTTGTTGACCACTGGCAGCATTTCCTTGGGCATGGCTTTGGTAGCAGGCAGGAAGCGAGTGCCGTAACCGGCTGCCGGGAACAAGCATTTCTTGATCATAAACGTCCTTAAACAAAGGCAGAGCCTGTGGAATTCGGCGCAGTCTAATCAGGCGGCTGTCACCTTACAATGCCCCGCCTGCGGCCGACCGATGCCATGATAGAGATAACCCAGTGTAGATAGTTCCAAGGGATCGTAAATATTACGGCCATCAAATATCACCGGCATGCGCATCAACCCGCGCACACGGCTGAAATCCGGCTGGCGGAACTGCTTCCATTCAGTCACCAGGGCCAGTGCATCGGCACCCTCCACGCAGGCGTAGGGGTCATCGGTCAGTTTCAGTTGGCCACTGGCCAGCGCCTGCGCATAGCGCTCGGCAACCCCGGCCAGCGCCACCGGATCGCAGGCCTGCACGCGCGTCCCTGCGGCCAGCAAGGCATCGAGCAGCACCAGGCTGGGGGCCTCGCGCAGGTCATCGGTGCCCGGTTTGAAAGCCAGCCCCCATACCGCCACGGTACGCCCGCGCATGAACCCACCGAAATGCTGCTGCAACGCAGTGAACAACAGGGTCTTCTGCTGATCGTTGCGGGCTTGTACTGCCCGCAGGATGGCAGGCTGATAACCTTGCTGCTCGGCGGTGCGGACCAACGCGCGGATATCCTTCGGGAAGCATGACCCCCCATAACCACAGCCGGCATAGATGAAATGGCTGCCGATGCGCCGGTCGCTACCGATGCCGTGGCGCACCTGTTCGATGTCCACCCCCAAGTGTGCGCACAGCCCGGCCAATTCATTGATGAACGATATCTTGGTCGCCAGGAAGGCATTGGCTGCGTACTTGCTGAATTCGGCCGCACGCGGGGACATCACCAGGATACGTTCGCGATTGCGCACAAAAGGCGCGTAGAGGCGTTGCAAGGACTGCTGTGCTGCCTCGTTGTCCGTGCCGATGATGATGCGGTCCGGGCGCATGAAATCGTCGATGGCGCTGCCTTCCTTGAGAAACTCCGGGTTGCTCGCCACCTCGACGGTAAAACCGGCGCTGCGGTCGCGCAGGCCCTGCATCACGTGCCGGGCCACGCGCTCTGCGGTGCCCACCGGCACGGTCGACTTGTTGACCACCAGGCAACTGCGCGGCAAATGGCGGCCAAGGCTGTCGGCCACGGCCAGCACGTGCTGCAGGTCGGCCGAGCCATCTTCCTGGCTGGGCGTGCCGACAGCGATGAACACCACCTGCGCCTTGGCCAGCGACGGCTGCCACTGGTCGCTGAAGCTCAGCAGCCCTTGGCCGATCCCAGATTGCAACAGTGCCTGCAGCCCCGGTTCATGGATCGGACACTGGCCCTGACGCAGTTGTGCCAGGCGCTGCGGGTCGCGTTCCAGGCACACCACCCGGTTGCCCATCCCGGCGAAACAGGCTGCCGTCACCAACCCTACATACCCTGCCCCGATCACACAGAGGTCCATGGCCGCGCTCCTTGAGTGAGATAGCGGACATTGCTACCCCGCAGGGGTTGCAAAGCGGTGACGGCCGGATGACAGAACCGTGAGGCCAACGGTGAGCGCGTCAGCTACCTGTTCCCTGCCCGATCAGCACCCCCTCGACCTTCTGCCCATACAGGTTGACCCCGTCGTTGGCATGGAACTTGAGCCGGGTCTTCTCGACAGAGCCCTCCACCAGCCGAGGGTCCTGCGGCCGTTCGTGGCGATTGACCCAGGCTGCCACATCCCACGCCTGCTGATCACTCAGGCTGCCTGGCCGGCCCAGCGGCATGTTGTGCTTGATGAAGGAGGCCGCGGTGTTGATCCGGTGCATGCCGGCACCCCAGTTGTAGGAATCCTTGCCCCACAAGGGCGGCATCACGTATTCGCCGGCCACTTTCTGCCCTTCACCATTGTCCCCGTGACAGATGGCGCACTGCTCGCGGTAGACCTGCTGGCCGCGCTTGAAGTCGTAGCCACCCTGGGGTTGTGGTACCTCAGGGTAGCCACGCCCGGCGATCTCCACACCGGTAGGCGCTTTGGTGGACAGCCAGTAGGCATAGGCCGACAGCGCAGTCATCTGCGGGCTGTCGGCGGCCGGGGGCTTGCCGTTCATGCTGAACTGGAAGCAGCCTTGGATACGTTCGGCGTAGGTGTTGACCTTGTCGTTCTTCTTGCGATAGGCCGGGTACATAGGGTACGCACCCCACATCGGCGCGGAGTTTGCCAGGCGGCCCTGGTCGAGGTGGCAGTTACTGCAGTTCATGCCATTACCCACCGCCTCGGGCATCAGTCGGCGGGTGTCGACGAACAGCGCATGGCCCTCGCGTACCATTTTGCCGAAGGCGTTGTCCGGCAGCTCACTCTCAGCGGGAGGCGCGAACTGCGCTGAGGCCTGGGCAGCAGGAACGTTCAACTGCGACTGGTCTTCCATGGCGATGGGCGCCGCAACGGCGTGCCCCATGGCCGACAGCAGCAACGCTGGCATCAATGCTTTCATGGCTTTCATGGCTTTCATGGCTTTCATGGCTTGACCTCCTGGCTGGCAGGGTTGGCAAAGAATTCTGCGATTGCCTGGACCTCTTGGTCGGTCATGGCCTTGGCCACACCGACCATCAGCTGATTGGGGTCGTTGCTGCGGCTGCCGTCGCGCCAGCCGTTGAGTTGCGCCACCAGGTAGCTGGCAGGCTGCCCTGCCAGGGGCGGAAAGTGCTCGCCGACACCACTGCCACCGGGGCCATGGCATTGCACACAACCGGGGATGTTGCGGCTCCAGTCGCCGTAAAGGGCCAGCCGGGTGGTGGGGTCGTCTGCGATTTGCTGGCGGCGCAAGCCGGGGGCCGGCTCGCCAGGCAGGCTGGCCAGGTAGTCGCTGACGGCCGTGATCTCATCCTCGGTCAAGGCTTTGGCCAGCGGCTCCATCACCGCCTGTTTGCGGCTGCCGGCACGCCAGTCATGCAACTGCTTGCTCAGGTAGCCGGCCGGCAGGCCGGCCAGGCGGGGGAACCCAGCGGCGGCTATACCCTTGCCGTCCGGGCCATGGCAGCCGAGGCATGCCATGGCGGCAGGGTTGGCGCCACCCTGGGTGAAGATTTTCTGGCCATCGGCGGCGTGCGCCATGGGCCAGGCCAGGATCAGCAGGCTGCCGACCAGGACTCGACTCAACGGGGTCATCACGAATCTCCATTTCTTTTGTTATAAGCTTAGGCTTAAAACACATAAGCAAATGGATACTAGCCCCGCCAGAGAGTTGCCAACAACGCCAACCCGACCAACAGATGGCAATTGGCCTGTTAAGCGCGTTTTACTTGAGCCAGATCAACCGCCAGAGATGCACTTGGTCGCCGCCGTACGCACATCACCCAGGCGCAGCGGGAAGTTGTTCAAGCGTTCATGCAGCTTGATGCTGCTGCCGCTGCCACGTTCCTCGATGTCCACCAGTGCCGCTGGCCCGGCGCCGGCAGTCAACTTTTGCGGCACGATCAACCGCAGGCCATCGTCGCGCTGCTCTTCGACCAAGGGATCACGGGTGTTCGCCAGCTCTGCCTTGACACAGTCGGCATACTCGCGGGGCGTCTTGCCAGAGATCACATCCATCGTTTCGTGCGACTGCTCCAGCTCGGAAACGCTGACACAACCACCCAGCGTCAGGGACAACGCCGCCACCATCCACTTCATTTGGCACACCTCACCTATCAGGAATGCATCAGACCACGGCCAGGCACTTTTGCTCCGTGCTTTGGCAGATTTATCTAGCCCCATGCCATCAGGCGCGCCAGCCAATCCCGACATCGTGGTATCGTTCGCGTTTGCAGAACCCGACTTTGCGGAGCACCCCATGAAATTCGTACACCAGCGCGAGCATCTCAACGAGGACGACATCGTTGTCGTCGAGTGCTCTCAACGCTGCAACATCCGCCTGATGAACGACGCCAACTTCCGCAGCTTCAAAAATGGCGGCCGACACACTTACCACGGCGGCCACTTCGAGCGGTTCCCGGCCAAGATCACGGTACCCAGCACCGGTTTCTGGAACATCACCATCGACACCGTGACCACCCGTCCCATCTCGGTAACGCGCAAGCCGACCTTGACCCACAAGATCAAGATCATCCGTCGTTCGTCGTCCAAACTCAGATAAGACCGCCATGACCCAGAACATCAAGTACGTCATCAAATACAAGCTCGACGGCGAACGCCGCTGGGATTTCGCCGTCATGCCCGATGCCTCGCACGAGCAGGCACTCGATGCCCTGCGCAAGATCCACGGCGACGACGCCGACAAGATCAGCGACATCCAGGTCAGCAAGGCACTGTAAAACCGCAGGGAGGACTGCATGAGCAACTGGCCCGACCATCGTATTCTCGATCTGCTGGGCATCGAGTTGCCCATCCTCCAGGCGCCCATGGCCGGCGCCAGCGGCTCGCCCCTGGCAATCGCCGTGGCCAAAGCCGGTGGCCTGGGCGCCCTGCCCTGCGCCATGCTCACGGGCGAGCAGGTGCGCGGCGAGATTGCAGCCTTTCGCAGCGCTTGCCCGGGCGCCCCGCTTAACCTGAATTTTTTCTGCCACCAGCCGCCCACCCCAGACATCGACCGCGAAACGCGCTGGAAGCTGGCACTCAAACCGTATTACACAGAAGTTGGCGCCGACTTCGAGGCTCCCACTCCGGTTTCCAACCGTGCACCGTTCGACGAGCACAGCTGCCGGCTGGTCGAACAATTGCGCCCTGAGGTGGTGAGTTTCCACTTCGGCCTGCCTGAGGCTGCATTGCTGCAGCGGGTAAAAGCAGCCGGGGCCAAGGTGCTGTCCAGTGCCACCACGGTGGAAGAAGCGCTGTGGCTGGAGGCCAAGGGTTGCGACGCGATCATTGCCATGGGCAGTGAAGCCGGTGGCCATCGCGGCATGTTCCTCAGCGAAGACATCAACAGCCAGATCGGCACCTTCGCCCTGGTGCCGCAGGTTGCCGATGCAGTGGGCGTGCCGGTGATCGCCGCTGGCGGCATCGCTGACCACCGTGGCCTGGTTGCAGCACTGGCCCTGGGCGCCAGCGCCGTGCAAATCGGCACGGCCTACCTGTTCTGCCCCCAAGCCAAGGTGGCTGCGGCCCATCGACGCGCGCTGGACAGTGCACCGGCAAGCGACACGGCCCTGACCAACCTGTTCACCGGGCGCCCGGCGCGCGGCATCAACAACCGCGTCATGCGCGAGCTGGGGCCGATGAGTGAACTGGCGCCACGCTTCCCCCTGGCAGGCGGCGCGCTGATGCCGTTGCGGGCAATCACCGACCCGCAAGGCAACAGCGACTTCAGCAACTTGTGGGCGGGGCAAGCGTTGCGGCTGGGCAAGGCAATGCCGGCTGAACAGTTGACCCGGGAGATTGCAGAGAGGGCGTTGGCGCTGGTTGGGCGTTAGGAATTTATCTAGGGCACCGGCTGTGCCGGTGATTACCGGCAAGCCGGCTCCTGCAAGGATTGCAAGCCAGACAGCACCTTCCGGCTTGGGGCCTATCGCTATATAGTTACCGCTATAACGATAACCTGCACTCCTAGGGAGCTGTTTTCATGCGTATCCGCCTGCCCCACCTCACCGCCACTGCCCTCGCCTGCCTGCTATCACTCAACAGCGCCTGGGCCGACGAGGTGCAGGTTGCGGTCGCGGCAAACTTCACCGCGCCGATCCAGGCCATCGCC
Source organism: Pseudomonas sp. BNK-30 (assembly GCF_047456185.1). NCBI lineage: Bacteria > Pseudomonadati > Pseudomonadota > Gammaproteobacteria > Pseudomonadales > Pseudomonadaceae > Pseudomonas > Pseudomonas sp. BNK-30. Next base: position 1,391,227 of record NZ_CP179904.1, on the reverse strand, counting down.
AAGGACTTCGAGAAAGACACCGGCCACAAGCTGATCGCCGCCTATGGCGCCACGGGGCAGTTCTACGCACAGATCAAGAACGGCGCACCGTTCGAGGTGTTCCTCGCCGCCGATGACAGCACCCCGGCCAAGCTGGAGCAGGAAAAGGACATCGTCCCCGGCTCGCGCTTCACCTACGCCATCGGCACCCTTGCGCTGTGGTCGGCCAAGGAAGGCTATGTTGACGCCCATGGTGAGGTACTGAAGAAAAACCAGTACAAGCACCTGTCCATCGCCAACCCGAAGACGGCACCCTACGGCCTGGCCGCCACTCAGGTGCTGGCCAAGCTTGGCCTGGCCGAAGCCACCCAGGGCAAGATCGTCGAAGGCCAGAACATCACCCAGGCCTTCCAGTTCGTCTCCACCGGCAATGCCGAGCTGGGCTTCGTCGCCCTTTCGCAGATCTACAAAGACGGCAAAGTCACCAGTGGTTCGGCCTGGGTCGTACCGCCCGAACTGCACGACCCTATCCGCCAGGACGCCGTCATTCTCAACAAGGGCAAAGACAACCCGGCGGCCAAGGCACTGGTTGAATACCTCAAAGGCCCAAAAGCTGCTGCGCTGATCAAATCCTATGGTTATGAACGCTGATGCCGCTGGACGCCAGTGACCTGGGTGCCATCTGGCTGACGGTGAAACTGGCCAGCCTGACCACCCTGATCTTGCTGCTCATCGGCACGCCCATAGCCTGGTGGCTGGCGCGCACGCGCTCTTGGCTGCGCGGGCCGGTGGGTGCGGTGGTGGCGCTACCACTGGTGCTGCCGCCGACGGTGATCGGTTTTTACCTGCTGATCGCCCTCGGCCCGCAGGGTTGGATAGGCCAGGCCACCGAGGCGCTGGGCCTGGGAAGCGTGGTGTTCAGTTTCACTGGCCTGGTGATCGGCTCGACGGTGTACTCCCTGCCGTTCGTGGTGCAACCGCTGCAGAACGCCTTCGCAGCAATCGGCCAGCGCCCGCTGGAAGTTGCCGCCACCTTGCGCGCCAGCCCGTGGGACACCTTCGTGCATGTGGTACTGCCACTGGCGCGGCCTGGCTTCATCACCGCCAGCATCCTTGGCTTTGCCCACACCGTAGGCGAGTTTGGCGTGGTGCTGATGATTGGCGGCAACATCCCCGACAAGACCCGCGTGGTCTCGGTGCAGATCTTCGATCACGTCGAAGCCATGGAGTATACGCAAGCCCACTGGCTGGCAGGTGCCATGCTGGTGTTCTCGTTCCTGGTGCTGCTCCTGCTGTACGCGGGGCGCCGTGGCAAGCCTGGCTGGAGCTGAAATGACCGGATCGATTGTGGCGCGCCTCAAGCTTGCGCGTGACGACTTCACCCTGGATGTCGACCTGCAACTGCCAGGGCGCGGCATCAGCGCGCTGTTCGGCCATTCCGGCTCGGGCAAAACCTCGTGCCTGCGCTGCCTGGCCGGGCTGGAACGGGCTGCGAGCGCGTACATCGAGGTCAACGGTGAAGTCTGGGAAGACAGCACACGTGGCCACTTCCTGGCGCCGCACCTGCGCCCGGTCGGCTACGTATTCCAGGAGGCCAGCCTGTTCCCGCACTTGTCGGTGCGCGGCAACCTGGAATTCGGCTGGCGGCGAATTGCACCAGGCCAGCGCAAGGTCAGGCTCGACCAGGCCTGCCAGCTGCTGGGCATCGGCCACCTGCTCGAGCGCAGGCCCGCGACCCTGTCCGGCGGCGAGGCCCAGCGTGTGGGTATCGCCCGGGCGCTGCTCAGCAGCCCGCGACTGTTATTGATGGATGAGCCCCTGGCCGCACTGGACGGGCCGCGCAAGCGCGAGATCCTGCCCTACCTGGAGCGCCTGCACGAGGAACTGGACATCCCGCTGGTGTACGTCAGCCATGCCCAGGATGAAGTGGCGCGGTTGGCCGATCACCTGGTGCTGCTGGAGCAAGGCAAGGCCACGGCCAGTGGCCCGATTGGCCAGACGCTCGCGCGCCTGGACCTGTCGCTGGCCCAGGGCGACGATGCCGGCGTGGTGTTCGAGGGCCTTGTGGTTGGCCACGACCCGCAGTACGGCCTGCTGGACCTGCGCCTGGCTGGCCACGAAGCGCCTTTACTACGCATTGCCCACCCGGCACACAGCATGGGCAGCGCCTTGCGCGTGAAGGTTCAGGCCCGCGACGTCAGCCTCACGCTAACGGCAGATGGTACCTCCAGCATCCTCAACCGGCTGGCGGTGCGCGTACGCGAAGTGCACCCGGCGGATAACCCGGCGCATGTGCTGGTAAGCCTGGATGCCGGCGGCAATGCCCTGCTGGCGCGCATCACCCGCTTCTCGGCGGACCAGCTCGGCCTGCACCCGGGGCAGGCTTTGTTTGCGCAAATAAAGTCGGTAGCGCTATTGGGCTGAGCATCGCTCGCACGGCCGCTGTCCATTGATCAGTGACCTGAACGAGGCCTGCCGCCCATGCCTGACTGCAACTTGCCCGCCAGCCTGCATTACGTTGACGATAGCCAGCCCGGCCTGAGCCGGCGCCGCTGGCGTGACCGTTTCATCTATTTGGATGCCCAAGGCCAACGTGTGCGCGACAGTGAAACGCTGGCGCGCATCGCCGCCCTGGTGATCCCGCCGGCCTACACCGACGTGTGGATCTGCGCCGACCCGCAAGGCCACCTGCAAGCCACAGGGCGCGATGCGCGTGGCCGCAAGCAGTACCGCTACCACGCCCAGTGGCGCGAGCTGCGCGATCAACACAAATATGGGCGCATGCTGGCCTTTGCCCAGGCATTGCCCAAGCTTCGCGCACAGCTGGAGACACACCTGGCGCGCCCGGGGCTGGACCGGGAAAAGGTAATGGCACTGGTGGTCAGCCTGCTGGACCACACACTGATCCGCATCGGCAACGAGCGCTACCTGCGCGACAACAAATCCTACGGCCTGACCACGCTGCGCAACCGCCACGTCAAGGTCGAGGGCAGCACCATCCGCTTCCAGTTCCGCGGCAAGCGCGGCGTGGAACACAATGTCACCCTGCGCGACCGACGCCTGGCCAACCTGCTCAAACGCTGCATGGAGCTGCCGGGGCAGGCGCTGTTCCAGTATCTGGACGAAGAAGGCCAGCGGCACAGCATTGGGTCCAGTGAGATCAACCAGTTCCTGCAACAACTGACCGGGGCCGATTTCACTGCCAAGGATTACCGCACCTGGGCAGGTAGCAGCCTGGCGCTGAGCCTGCTCAGGCCGCTGGCCTGGGAGCCCGAGAGCGAGGCAAAGCGCCAGGTTGCGAGTATCGTCAAGCAGGTGGCCGCGCGCCTGGGCAATACCCCTGCCGTGTGCAGGCGCTGCTACATCCACCCTGCAGTGCTGGAGCATTACGCCTTGGGGCGCCTGGCAGAGCTGCCAGGCAGCCGTGTGCGCAAAGGCCTTGATCCCGAAGAGGTAGCGTTGCTGTTGTTTCTGCAGGCACTGGAGCAAGCGCAAGCCAATTGAGCGAACCTATGCCTGCAATCATGCAGAGAAATTTCCCATTAAGGCCGAAGCCCCCTATCCTTGCCACCGAGCACCTTCGCCGGGACGCTTACCGCGTTTTACAACGGCACCTGCAACTAAAGACACACAACAGAATTTGTCTGACGGGGAATTAATATCCGCCGAAAGCGTCTTTAATGAGAAGGAAGAGGGACAGGCTCCCACCACTGCGGCACTTGCCGGGTGGATTTTGATATCACCAAGGAGAACTACATGCTGATACTCACCCGTAAGGTTGGCGAAAGCATCGTCATCAACGATGACATCAAAGTCACCATTCTGGGCGTGAAGGGGATGCAGGTGAGGATTGGCATCGATGCACCAAAGGATGTCCAGGTGCACCGGGAAGAAATCTTCAAGCGTATCCAGGCCGGCAGCCCGGCCCCGGAAAAGCACGACGACCAACACTGATTGCGACACTTCAAGCCGCACGGACGCGCTTGATCGATTGGGTACACACACCGCAGCCCGAGCCTCAGGCGCCAAGCAGCTCGCGCACTTTGGCGATCAACTTGTCCACGTCGAACGGTTTGTCGAACGCCGCAGCGAACAGCTCCGGGCGTCCCTGGCTGGCCTGCGCGCCGCTCATGAGGATCACGGGCAGGTCGGGCAACTGCAACTCTTTGCGGATCGCCAGCACCAGCTCTTCGCCGTTGAGCACCGGCATCATGTAATCGGTGATCACCAGATCCACGCGTTTTTCCTGTAACGCTTCCAGGGCCTTGCGCCCATTGCTCGCCTTTTCCACCAAAAAGCCTTCGTCCTCCAGGGCAAAGCCCAGGATATCGGCGATCAGATATTCGTCATCGACGATCAGGATAGTGTTCATCAGCAGGCCCTTCACCCGCTGCCTTGGGGCACCGGAGTACCCGAGAGCACACCGGATGCGCCCTCGAAAGTCTTGTCCAGGTGGATGCCCTGCGGCCCGATACGCAACTCATGCAGCGCGGGGTCGTGATGGCTGTCACGCACCTTGAGCACAGACAACATGCGCCGCAGTTGCGAATCCAGTTCGACAAAACGCATCAGCAAGAGGTTATCGACGATGCTCGACAGGTCGGGGGCCGGGGCGGTGATTTCCGAGCCGAAGAGGTCGCGCATCTCCCAGGTGAGCATGACGCTGATATCGCGTGCGCGCAGCTCGCCAGTCAAGGCGCGGAAGAACGCGTTGAGCCGTGCCGGATCAGTTGCCAGGCGGCTGAATGCGCCCAGGCTGTCTATCAGGACACGCTTGCTGCCCTGCTGCTGAACTTGTTCCAGCAGGCGCGCACCAACCTGGTCGAGCAAACCCTCGGTAGTCGGCTGCCAGCTCAATTGCAAAGCACCTTGCCGTTCCAGCGCGGCGAAATCGTAACCCAAGGAGGTGGCCTTCAGGCGTAACCTTGCAGGTGTTTCATAGAAGCCAAAATGCAGCGCGGGGCCTTGGGCAGTTGCTGCGCCAAGAAAGGCCAGGCCCAGTGACGTCTTGCCAACGCCCGAGGGGCCCATCAACAAACTGACCGAGCCACTGGCCAGCCCGCCCCCCAGCATTTCATCCAGCGTGGATACGCCCGTGGTCACCTGGCTCAGCGTGGCCGAGCCCAGCTGGCTGGGGTGGCTGTACAGCGCCTCCAGGCGCGGATACACATGGATCCCGGCCTCGTCGATCAGGCATTCATGGCGCCCGGACAGCGCCCCACTACCCCGCGTTTTGCGCAGTTGCACATGGCGCACGGCGCGGCTGCCCAGCAGTTGTTCGCCCAGTTCGATCACGCCATCGACCATGGTGTGCTCGGGGCTGCCTTCATCGAGCCGGGCACTGGTCAGCAGCAGCACGGTACAGCCGGCAAAAGCGGCATGCCCCTGCAATTCGGAAACGAACTTCTTGGTGTCCAGTGCCGTTTCCGCGCGGACCCGGGCGTTGAGCACGCCGTCAACGATCAGCAGGCTGGCTTGCTGCCGGCCGATTTCCTGGCGGAGCAATTTGACCACCGCATCGAGCCCCTCTTGTTCAAGGGTATCGAAGGCGCTGACGAATTGGACCTGGTCACCGATCAGCGTCGAGTCGAAGAACCTCAAGGTCGCCAGGTACTGAAAAAGCCGTTCATGGGACTCGCTGAGCAAGGTGGCAACCAATACTCGGCCGCCGTTGCGCACATGACCACAGGCCAATTGGTTGGCGAGAATGGTCTTGCCGGCGCCAGGCGGCCCCTGAACGATGTATGAGCCACCTGCGACCAGGCCGCCCTTGAGTAGGGCATCGAGCCCTTCGATCCCCGTCAACAGCCGCTTGAGTGCCTGAACCATGAGGATTACCTGTGGAGTTGAGGGGCCGCAGCGCGCTCCGACGTTGGCAGGTAAAGGCGTATGCAGGTGCCCTTGCCGACCGTGCTCTGCACAGTGATTGCGCCGTTGCTTTGCTTGGCAAAGCCGTAGGCCTGACTGAGCCCAAGGCCTGTACCCTTGCCAAAAGGCTTGGTGGTGAAAAATGGCTCGAAGATGCGTGGCAGCACTTGGGGGTCGATGCCAGCACCGGTGTCGCGCACTTCAAAGCACACGAACGGGCCGTGCAGCCCGTCCACTTCGCCCGTCAGCACCACAGCATCAAGCGCAATGCAGATCGCACCCCGCTCGCCAATTGCATCGCGGGCATTGAACAGCAAATTGAGCAATACCATCTGTAACTGCCCGGCATCCACTTCGATCACGGGCAAGTCAGGTTGCAGGTGCTCCTGCAACTCGACATCGCTCGGCAAGGCGTGCTCCAGCAAACTGCGCGTCGAAGCCAGCACAGTGGCGGGTGCGACCATCGTGACATCCATCTGCCGATGCCGAGCGAACGTCAGCAGTTGCTGAGTCAGCTGGGTACCACGCCGGCCCGCATCCACGATGTGCTCCAGCATACGCTGCACACGCGCCGGGTCCTGGCTATTGAGTGCCAACTTGGCCGAACTCATGATGATAGTGAGCAGGTTGTTGAAATCATGCGCCAACCCACCGGTCAACTGGCCCAGCGCCTCGAGCTTTTGCGCCTGGAACAGTTGGGCGCGGATGGCGTCCAGTTGCAGTGCCGATTCGCGCCGGTCTGTAATATCGCGCGTGACCTTGGCCAGGCCAATGATGTGCCCCAGATCATCGCGGATCACATCGAGGGCGGCCAACGCCCAGAATTGCGTACCGTCCTTGCGTACCCGCCAGCCCTCATCCTGCGCCACGCCCAGTTCAAGGGCTTGCTTGAGCAAATAGTCAGGACGCCCTTCGGCGCAGTCCTGGGGGGTGAAGAACAGCGAGAAATGCCGGCCTATAACTTCGTCAGCACGGTAACCCTTGATCCGCTCGGCGCCTGCATTCCACGACACCACATGGCCAGAGGGGTCGAGCATGTAGATGGCATAGTCCACCACAGCCTGCACCAACTGCTCGTAGCGGTTGGCGGTCATTACAGGCGAGGCGATGCAGTCGGCTGAAACCATGCAAACTCCACAGGCACAGCGGTTGGGCGGCAATGAGTTCGGCCAGAGTAGCCCCCAAGCATGGGCGGACGATGAACCCGTCAGCACGGTGAGGACAGGCTTGGGACATGGATGCAGCACTCATTGGATCCAGTCAGGAACGGCACAGTGGCCTAATGACAGTAAGGTGTCAATCGCCTGTGCCAAAGCCACCCCACTTCTTAGATCATAGGCGCTATAGTTGACTCAACTATAACAATGGGTTATAAAGCGCGCTTGATTGCCAGGGCCTTCTGCTTAGAAGCGTGCCGGCATCAAGCGTGCGAGTGTGGTGGAATTGGTATACACAGCAGACTTAAAATCTGTCGGCGTGAGCCTTGCGGGTTCGAGTCCCGCCACTCGCACCATACTTCCAGGAAAGGCGCCCTTGCGGCGCCTTTTTGCTGCCCGGCGGAAATTCGCCATGCAGCTGCTAAAGTGGAGCTTGTCTGCATCCACTGGAATGACACCATGCGCTACTCCCTGTTCGCTGGCCAACGCGACGTGATCATCCTGACCGCCCGTGTGCTATTGATGATCCTCTTCGTCATTTCCGGCTGGGCGAAGCTGACCGGCTTCGATGGCACGGTCGGCTACATGACCTCGCTGGGCGCCCCCGCGCCCATGGTTGCCGCAGCGATCGCCGTGATAATGGAGTTCTTCGTCGCCATCATCCTGATCCTCGGCTTCTACACCCGCCCGCTGGCCTTCCTGTTCGCCCTGTTCGTGCTGGGCACCGCGCTGATCGGACATCCATTCTGGAACATGGTCGACCCTGAACGGGCCGCCAACATGACCCAGTTCCTAAAAAACCTGAGCATTGTTGGCGGCTTGCTGCTCCTGGCGGTGAGCGGCCCGGGGCGCTTCTCGCTGGACGGGCGCTGAGTCAGTCGTCCAGGTCGTCGTGCCAGGCTGGGTGGTCGCACTCGTCGTCATCGAGGTCATCCAGTAACGCATCGTCCTGCTCGACTTCATCCTCGGCACCCTGAGCGTCCGCTTCGGGTTCGAAGCCGTCGTAGAGGAATTCGTGGTCGAGCAGGTGATCGTGTTCGGGCTCGTGCAGGTCGTCTTCGTCGCGCATGATCGCTCCTGGGAAAGTGGCACGCCTGTATAAGCGCATCGGGTGGCATGGTCAATGGATGGGGGGTTAATGCTGACTTAACCGGTAGCCTTCATCCTGCAAGCTCTCCCTTCAAACGTGACTTGCCCGCCTTAATGGCGGGCTTTTTTTGCACTGCCCTTCATCAGTGACAGACTTCTTCGATGGAACTTCTCCCCCACCTGCCACGCTCGCAAACCTTGCAGGACCCGGAATTTTCAAGGAGAAATCTCATGGCAGTAAACATCGACAGTCTCATCATTACCACTCCGGTGCCGAAATCCGCCTCCAACCCGGTTGCCTTGGAAGTCACTGGCGCACAGGCATTGGCTAGCCTGACCCACGTTGTTGCACGCCAGAGTGACGGCTCGATACGCATGACCGCGCCGACCAAGGGTGCTTCCAGCAAAAGTACTCACCGAACACGCTGCGAATGGAAAGAAGCCGTGTATTGGTCACTGGGCAGCGCAGGGCGCCACCGCAATCACCAGACAATGACCCTGGAGAAGGTAAATCTGGCGCGAAAGGTGGTAATTGCCCAGTTGCATGTGAAAGACAATAACAGCCCGCCAATCAAGGTGTTCTGGAACAAAGGCAAAATCACTGTCGGCTTTCGTTCAGATTTTAACCAGGCCACGCCAGTCAACAGCACCGTGCTGGCCGAGGTGCTGCTGGGTACGCGTTTCGATGTGAGCATCGAGGTGAGCGAAAGTGGCGCTTGCATGGTCAGTGCAAGCAGCAATGGCCGCAGCGGCACCACGACCGCACTGCAACTGGCGCCATCCTGGGCGACGCAGACGCTGAATTTTCACGGCGGCGTCTACAACCAGGTGGACTACAGCGATGACACGCCGGCAGAGGATGCCTCGGTGTGCGTGATCAGCGCACTTGAACTGAGCCATGAGTGAGCCAGCCATGACAGGCTGCGAACAAGCTCTTCACAAATTTATGACAAGTGCATAGGCACACTGACATTGCTTCGTACGTTCTTTAGGCCCGCCACTTGTTGGCGGGTTTTCTTTTTCTGGTGCCTTGGGGGTCGCACGACTGGCCGGGCTCGCGCGCCAAAAACTACTGACGGGCGCTCAGACCGGAGCGTCAAGAACGGTCACCCTCACACCCGTAGCCAAAACCTCGTACTCTGTTTCAGAAATCTTTTTCACATCCCCCCCAGCCTGCATTTCGAAATGCTTCAAGCCCTCATGCCGAACCATGCCGTGCGGCGAGCGCTCAACGGTTTCATCTTGATAAATGTTGATCACGTACCGCACGTTGTCCGTGCCGACACCGATGATTTTTCCGACATATTTATCTGCCATGTCCGCATCTCCTTCATTACCTCACCGTAGCGGGTGCTTGTTGATCAAGCCACCCTGCTGAGGGATGCAGCCGACTTTCAGACAATCGGATGCCGCGGCGCCCAACAAGCTCACGCACGACCCTTGGTCAACTTTTTGTACTAATCAGTACATTCCATGGGTAAAATCCACTCCGACTGGCAATTGCCCTACAAACCTACGATCTGGTCATGGAGTGTATTGAGACGATGCAAACGGATTCAAATCGCCTGATGACCGCTCTGGAGCACAAGATGCTGCTTGAGAATTTCAGCATCAGCGCTACCCGGATTGAGGAGCAACTGAAATACATCGTTTGCGGGCAATCCACATCAGGCGAACTAGAGGTGCTGCTTGGCCCATATGAGAATTGCGAGAGCCTGGGTGACCTGAGATTGCTCAGGTGGGTGTTTGTCTACACTGAGGGGGCCCTGGGCCTGAGCGACCCTCAGGTACTTACGGTGGCAATCGACGCAAAGGGCTGCGTAACTGATTTTGCCCTCGTCTAGCGTGCTGACCTGATCGGAGAATCCCTTTCCTCTTGGAATAACGCACTTACCCACTCGACAAATACGCGCACATTGGGGGACAGGCGCCGGCGATCCGGAAACAGCACGGAAACGGTCTTCGGCTCGACTGGAACATCCGGCAGAACCTCCACCAGGCGCCCGCTATCGATGTATCGCTGCAACGCCGGGCGCAACCCCTGCACCATCCCGATCCCCGCCAGCGCGCAGCAGAGTAACGCCCCGGCATTGTCGACGACGATGGCGCTGCGCATCTTTACACTGATCATTTTACCGTTGCCCCTGAATCGCCAAGGCATGATCTGGCGGCGCTGCTCAACCATGAAGTTGACTGCCAGGTGCGCCTGTAAATCATCCAGCGTGCCGGGTAAACCATGTTTCTTTACGTAGGCGGGAGCCGCGCAGGTCACCAAAGCAACCTCGCCGATACGTTTGGCAACCAGGCTCGAATCATCCAGATCACCGAGCCGCACGGAACAATCGATGCCTTGCGCGATAAGGTCGTTCAGATTGTCAGAGGTTGCCAGAGATATTTCCAGGCCAGGGTAGCGATCCATGAACTCGGGCAATCGCGGGATTATCACCGCCTGGCCGAGTACGGTCTGCATGTCGATCCTGAGCTTGCCTCGCGGCGGGCGGGTCGGCGAAAACCAGTCCAGCGTGTCCGCTAGCTCAGCGAGTAATTTCAGGCTTCGTTCATAGAACTCATCGCCAGCGGGCGTGATGTTCACCCTGCGCGTGGTGCGGTGTAACAGCTGAACGCCCAATTCGTGCTCAAGATTCTGGATGAGCTTGGAGAGTGCCGGGCGATGCACATTGAGCGCCTCGGCCGCTTTGGTATAGCTGCCATGCTCAACAACTGCCACGAACATTTGCATGGCTTCGATCAGGTTCATCGCGATCTTCCAGTTACCTGTGCATTGGGCCAGACGTACTCTGCACTAAGGACGATAGCGAAGCCAGGCGCCTCTCTCATACACCAAAACAAAATTTGCCATCACTGCTTGGTAGCAAGCAGCGATGGCATACTGCAGCCTGGCTGACAGCCGCAGGATGCTATTCAGTCAACCACGACGATGATCTTGCCGATCTGCGCATTCGACTCCATTCGGCGGTGTGCAGCCGCAATATCATTGAGCGGGAAGACCTGGTCGATGACGGGCTTGAGCTGACCACCTGCCAAGCCTTTGCCAACGAATGCCTTGGCATTGGCCAGCTTTTGAATATCTGTGGTGATTTCGAACAGCTCGTAGCCGCGCACGGTCAGGTGTTTGCCAAGAATGTCGAAGACCGGAACCGGGATATCGCGATGATCGAGAGCGCCGTACTGGAAGAAGATCCCGGTATTGGCCATGGATTTGATCAACTTGGTTGCCTCGGGGCCACCAACGGGGTCGAAAACAATACGCGCGCCTTCGCCCTCGGTGATCGCGGCCACCTCGGCAATCAGATCCTCTTCCTGGGTGGCGATTACATATTTTGCACCAACATCCAGCAACGCCTGGCGCTTGGCACTTGTGCGAGTAAGGGCCACCGGGATGGCGCCTAGCATGTTGGCGATCTGGATCGCTGCCAGGCCGACACTGCTCGACGCAGCCGGGATGAGCACGGTTTCGCCAGCCTTTAGATTGCCGTACTCAACCAGGGCGCCGTATGCAGTGACAAACATCATCCAGCTGGCCGCTGCCTCCACGAAGCTGAGGTTGGACGGATGCTTGACGACAGCATGCGCGGGCGCATTGACCACCTCGGCATACATGCCGTAATCAGCGAATGAAAACGACGGCACGACGCTAACTACGTCACCGGGAACAACATCGCTGACGTCACTACCAACCGCGCGGACAATCCCGGCCGCTTCATAGCCGAGCTTCGCCGGGAACTGCGGATCAATCACGTACTGCCCAGTGCGGTACATGATTTCCGCACGGTTCAAGCCGATAGCTTTTACTTCGATCTGCACCTCGCCGCTTTTCGGCGCGGGTACAGCGACTTCATCGAGAATCAGAACATCAGCGTCACCGGTACGGTGAAAGTGAACGACCTTGGGCATGGCACACCTCATTAACGGCTAGGGATAACGGTTCCTTCTGGAAGTCGCGCCCATGCTACCCACCCGTTTGCCTGGGATAGAGAGCTGTTCGGCTCATAAATTGGTACTCAACAAGAACCAATCCCTGGCCGGTCGGCACATAGAAAGGGCACGCAGGGCGCCTTCGGCTGGTTCAGTTACACCACTTCCCGGGACACGATCCCGGCGAACTCTATCTTCAGCCACCCAGCAGGTGTTTGAGCCACGAGTTGTCGTACACTACTCAAACCCTTGGGCTACCTGTACATAAGGAAAAGAGAATTTCGTGACAACACTTCTTGAATGCTCAAATGAGGTTTTCAGTCGCGGAACCGTATTCAGAGCCAAGGGTTCATACCCCTATGAAGAGGTTGTGGATTTCATGGTTTTCGAAACACTGGACGAGGATCGTCGCTTTGGGCTGATGGTTACCACTGGCTATAAAGCCGGTCTGCCGCTGGTTTGGCTACCTAGGGAGAGCAATGCAGAAAGCCTCGGCCTCAGTAAGGATTGGGTTTTGGCCAACTGGGGCAAGTGGATCTATCCGGACTGTGAAGTCTCGCAAGTCCTTGTGATTGAAGGCTATAAACCTGGTTCGCACGTGGGAAAGTTTGACTAACCCTCCAGTTGCTGAACGGTTGGTGTCGCACTGAATCGACCTTGGATTTGCAGACACCTCCAACAGCTGCTCTGGGTCGAAAGTAGCCGGTCGCGACTGACCGCAATCGACCCAGGCTGTGTGAAAACGCCTGCGATTGTCTAACCTTCTGATCGTCGAGATCGCGGCGGGGACGATCATGAAGCGATTCATTAAAGGTGAGTCTCGGACGCAAGTCACGTTGCTGCCGGAGTGCCTGGACGACTACATCACCGAAGAAAACCCAGTTCGGGTAGTCGACGTTTTTGTCGATGAACTCGACCTTGGAACACTCGGGTTCGAGGGTGTCGATCCTGCGGCAACGGGTCGTCCGGCTTACCATCCAGCAGTGCTGCTAAAAATCTACATCTACGGCTATCTCAACCGAATTCAGTCCAGCCGCCGGCTTGAGCGTGAGGCCGAGCGTAATGTCGAGCTGATGTGGCTGACAGGCCGATTGGCGCCTGACTTCAAAACGATTGCCGACTTTCGCCGAGACAATGGTAAAGCCATTCGCAGTGTCTGCCGGCAGTTCGTTGTACTTTGCCGCAACCTCAATCTCTTCTCCCAATCGATCATCGCCATCGACGGCAGCAAATTCAAAGCCGTGAATAACCGCGACCGCAATTTCACTCAAGGCAAAGTGAAGGCGCGCATGCAGCAGATCGAGCAGAGCATCGACCGCTATCTAGCGGCAATGGATTCAGCGGATCGGGCAGCGCCGGAAGTGGCCGAGGCCAAGACTGAGCGGTTGAAAGACAAAGTCGAAAAACTGAAACAGCAGATGCAAAAACTCAAGGACATCGAGGCGCAGCTTCAAGCCAGTCCCGATCAGCAAATCTCGCTTACCGATCCAGATGCCCGTTCAATGGCCACAAGCGGCCGAGGCTCCGGCACAGTTGGGTACAACGTACAAACAGCAGTCGACGACAAACACCATCTGATCATTGCCCATGAGGTGACCAACGTTGGTAATGATCGCGGGCAACTGAGCAATATGGCTAACCAGGCACGGGAAGAAATCGGTGTTGAGGCGCTGACGGTGGTTGCTGATAGAGGCTATTACAAAGGCCCGGAAATCCTTGCTTGCGAGCAAGCTGGCATCACCACCTTTGTACCTAAACCACTGACATCGAGCAGCAAAGCGGAAGGCCGATTCGGCAAGCAGGACTTCATCTACATGGCTGCTTCGGACGAATATCGATGCCCTGCGGGTCAGTTGCTGACGCGCCGGCATTCCTCAGTGGAAGACGGCATGCTACTGCACTGCTACTGGTTTTCAGGATGCCAGAGCTGCTCGATGCAGAAGCAGTGTACGACCGGTAAAGAGCGGCGATTAAAGCGCTGGGAGCATGAAGCCGTAGTCGAAGGAGTGCAGATTCGATTGGAGCATGATCCGGGGAAGATGAAGGTTCGCCGGCAGACGGTGGAGCATCCCTTTGGCACGCTCAAATTCTGGATGGGAAGTACCCACTTCCTGACCAAAACCCTGCCGAGGGTAAGCACCGAAATGAGCCTTCACGTGCTCGCCTACAACCTCAAACGAATGATGAGCATCTTCGGCATCGCAGGGTTACTTGAGGCGATCAGGGCGTAAACCCCGCTGTTTGCTGGCCCGCAAACAGCTATATGGGCCGCTGACGCGGCCCATATAGCGCTGCAAACGTCTTTTTCGCTGGGTGAGGCTATTCGCGCTCTCGCGTGCTGATTCCACAGGCAGTCAGCTCGACTCTGAGTTTTCGATGTATTTACTGCGTTTTCACACAGCCTGGACCCATAGCAGACCCCCAAGGTAACGGACAGACGCCTTTGTGAACCGAAGGAGTTTTGCTATAACAGCCGACCATCTCAAAGGAATGAACCTATGACAATCAAATCTGTAATTTTTCTCACCGCTGCGCTTGCTTCAGGTTTCGCCATGGCGGTCGGCGAGGCTGATTATTCAGTGTCAGAAGAGCATTGCACTCCTGAGTACTGGGAGAAGCTACCAGATGGCAAAAAGACGGAACATCTAATCGAGAAGTGCGATGATCTGGAGCCATCCGAGAACGGCGGTTCTGGGCAAAGGGTCCGCTGAGCGCGATCCGAAGGATAAGGAGCCCGTAGGCTCCTTATTGGACGAAGTGGCTTGTCAGGCTGGAGTCTCAGAAATTGTCTTCTGGGCTTTTCTTGAATTCCCATTTGGTCATCTTCTTCGCAGCGACGAAACTCTTGCAGTTTGCGATGAACTCGTTACGGTTAGACTCTTTCGATAAGCTCGCCAGATTCTTTTCGTACATCTCCGGAGCACAGTTGTCTGCTGTCGGCTCGGGCACTTTTTCCTCCGAGCAAGCTGCCAAAATCATGGCCAACCCCATGACTGCACCCAGCCGAGCCAATTTGATATCCATATTCTGATCCTTCGGTCATTGCGTTTAGCGTGGTAATGGGCTCCCTCGAGCCCGGCGGTAGCCTAAAGCGTGGGGGCGCGAAACGCCAGCTTTGACCATCTCCCTCGCCATACACCAACGGCCGTCGACTCCGCTGCGCCCTGATACATACCGTCCAGCTTTCACAATAAGATTGGCTGACCGCTAGCCTCAACAGCCTTCGCTTTGGTTCTACGCTTTTTCGGCTCAGGGTTAACACGAGCTCGATCCTGAGCTCGGCTCGGCGAGCCAAAATTGCGGATGCGATCTTCGGATCATTGGCCCAGCGTGAACCGGCTGCAGCAGCAGTCGAAGGCTTGCTGCCTGCGGCTTCCGCCGATTCTTTGTTGGGCGCACCACGGGCCTTAGCGTCAACAAACTGTCGCTGTTTGTCTATTAACACCATTAACAAAAACCTTCAGGGGGGAGAAAAATGTATACGTGGGGTCGGATGCGGTCTAGCTAGATGAGAATCCCTAGCTTTTTACCCCCCTACCTGTTTCGCGGCACGTCACTGGCGTGCTTTTTTATCGCTCCACCGGGTTTCGACGATCCGCTGACGCCTCAGCCACCCAGCCCCGCTGCCTCCTCGGCCTGCTTGACGGAGTCGTGGCAAGGCTTGCAGAGGCTCTGCCAGTTGGTCTGATCCCAGAAGAGAAGCAGGTCTCCACGGTGAGCAACGATGTGGTCGACAACCCTGGCGGCAGTTATGCGGCCGTTCCGCTCGCAGTAGATGCGCAGCGGGTTGTCACGCAGGTACTGCTCCCGTGCCTTCTGCCATCGGTAGTCGTAGCCACGTTGAGAGCTGCTCATTCCGCTTCGCCAACTGCCTGGCGTGACCACCTTGACCCGCGAGCCTGCGCTTTCCTTGATGCGCGGTGCCCAGCGTCTTGAACCTGGCCATCAGCGCACCTCGACCCTTTATGCCGCGCTCTATCCACCGGAATACACGGCCAAGGTCCGGCTCGCGTCCTGTGATGTGGGGCATAGCAAGGACGCCGGCCAGGTAGTACTTAAGCCACCAGCTCTGCCGGCAGACGATCGTCGCGGTCATGCGGGCCATGGCTCACGCTCCCTATCTCTTGTACCAGGTCAGTTGGAAACACCGGGCATCCAACGGCACCTCGGCAATCGGCCAGCGCAGGCAGTGCATGTGCTTGCGCTCAGGCCTGGTGCGGCTTAATCGAAGCGCCTGTACCAGGTATGCAGATCCGGCTGCGGTGGTGATGAAGTCGCCGCCCGCGATGCCATCGGCACCGTCCACGTACAGGTTACAAGTCGTGTAAGGCGCCTTGGCCATCAGCTGGAAGGATCAGCGGGCTTGGCGATCAAGCGCACAAACCACATGAAGCCCTGCTGCAGGTTGGTCTTGGCCAAGGCCAACGTGCGCTGGTCTACCCCTTCGATCTGACCGATCTGCTTGAACAGCTCACGGGTATCTGCCTCCAGGGCTTTGATCGAGTTCATGCCATCGATCTCAGTCTGGGTGAGGTCACGGTAGCCGGTGATTCTCTTATGCTGGCTGTCCAAGATATTGCTCCTAGTTCCTAGAAGTGCCGGAAGTGGCACTTTCACTCGCTCAACATGAGGTATGATGCCGCCCCCGCCGCGCTCACTCAGGCATGGCGGTTCGGCTGCCCTATGCAGCCGCTGTAGATTCGCCCGGCCACCGGATCAGCATGGCGCTATCTGGCGGGGGTGCAGCTTGATATGAGACATCCCTCAGGCCGAGGTGTTGACTGTCGAGTGCACAACAAGTGCTCTGCAGCCAAAGTTCAACTCTTCAAGGATGGGTTTCATGTTCAAAAAACTGATCTGTGCCACTGCTATCGCTGCTGCGATGAGCTTCCTTTCCGCGTGCGCCGAGGATGTCAAAGAGCCCAAGTGCTCCGACTTGAAGCGTAATGATCAGGAAATGCTGAAGAAGCAGGAAGCTAAGTACCCAGAGCTAATGCGCAAGTTGCGAGAAAAATGCCCCAACCAAGGCACCGGAGGCTTTGTGCCTAGCACTGCTACGAAAGGCATCATCAGGTAACTGCTAGCTCTTGCTGCGATTACGGCGACACCCGGGTTAGGGCCTCATCAGCCTTGCCCAGTCATGAGCCGCGGGGTAAACAAGGTCATCCTGGTTGGCACTTGCGGCCAGGACCAAGAGGTACGCTACCTGCCCAACGGCAACGCTGTGACCAACCTCAGCCTGGCCACCAGCGAGCAATGGACAGACAAGCGCTCAGGCGAGAAGGTCGAACCCACCGAGTGGCACCGCGTGTCGCTGTGCGGGAAGTTCGCCGAAATCGCCGACGAGTAACTGCGCAAGGGCTCCCAATGCTACATCGAGGGCAAGCTACAGACCCGCGAGTGGGAGAAAGACGACATCAAGCGCTACACCACGGAGATCGTCGTCGACATCAACGGCACAATGCAGTTGCTCGGTAGCCGGCCACAGGGCTAGCAGCCAGGGCAAATGCCAGATCGGCAGCCACGGCAACAGCGGCCTGCTCGCCCGCAACAGAACCCGCAGGCAGCTCCACCTGATCACGACAGCTTCGATGACGACATACCATTCGCCCCGCTCCACTATTTGGCCGGTGCGTAGCCATGAAGCGCCGGCAGCAGGTTCACCCCACCGCCTACTACCTCGGGCGCGCCTGCCGCGACAACAGCCAGTCCCGCGATGCCCAGCCCTATGGCTGGCTGACGGTGAACTGCGGCTGGTGGCTTGCCGGCTGGCATGACAGAGACATGGAGCTTTCCGCTTGATACGCATCACCGCCCGCGTCCGGCACTGCCGGCGCCAACAGCACATCAACTTGCCGCCCAGCGGCTTGGGAGGTATCAGCGATGGACGAGGAAAAGACCGGTGTCGCGAAGCACTCAGCGGATTACCGAACCCGGCAGACGGCCCAGGCGAAGAAGCTGGGCATCGAGAAGGTGTTCTTCCACATGCCGGAAGGAATCAAGGCTGCTATGGCTGCCGAGATCGAGCGTCACGGCTACAACCAGGTACAGGAACTCTGGCAGGACCTGGCCTTGTCGTGGATTGCGCAGGAGCCTGAAGAGCGGGCGCGTCGACTTGAACGACCTGACGCGCCAGCTTTTTACATCTCGCCAAAACTAGCGCGTCAGCTCAATGAAGCAAGCATGGCCGAGATAAAGCGCGAACCTAGTGAGCAGATCCTGCTTTCTGATTAGCGCGAGATAGTCGCCCCTCAGTAAATATCAATGTAAGTGAAGGTGGGGTCAGGCCAGTTTTTAGTTACAACCTCGTAAATACGCTTAACCCAATCCTCATCTTCGGATGCGGCAGCCCCTACATATCCATTGCCACAGCACCAGGTCTCAAGGCGGAAGCTCAAATTGTCCGTATCCTGATTCCCAACGATGCCGTGGGAGATGTAAGCGATACCGTCCTTGGTAACGCGCAGCTGGACATGATCGTCTTCATCCGATGCAGAACGGATAAGTGCTGCTGTCGATTGAAGCGTCCAAGCACCAGGCTCATTCAAATCAATTTGCATTAAAAACTCCTCAGTCCGTCCCAAATGCCGGGAATCCCGTAATACCCCATCAAGCATCAAATTGCCATCAGCCCCATCCGGCCACATAGGGGGGCGCATGCAGGGAGAAAGCCATGAGCAACTACAACTGCGACTACGTTCGCTGCCATTACGACGTGCCGGCCGAGGTCGGTCGCCGGGTTATCGGCAACGGCGAACCCGGCATCATCATGGCTGACTGTGGCCACTACATCGGCGTCATCCTCGACAGCGACCCGAAGCAGCGCATTCGCCCGCAAACGAAAACGCCACCTGATGAGGCGGCGCTGGATGACGAAGAACCGACGTTACCAGGTCTTCGGCTCTGACTTCTTGTACGAACCACCGGTCATGCACTTCTCGACCAGGTCTTCGCGGGCCTTGTTGTCCGGAAGAGTTTTCAGGTAGTCGGGCTGGCAGTGTTCTGCAGTGGGCTCGTAGGCGGCAGTGTCGACGGCGTCTTCTTTACAGCCGACCAAGCCAATGGCGAGCGCGGCAGCGAACATTGGGGCAAAGTAGTGCTTCATGGCTTGAAACCTTTGTCCTGGCTTTCATCAGGCGGAGTGATGTTCCAGAAGTTCTCGCTCGCTTCCTGTTGTTCCTTGGCCTTCTTGTCTGCCTCGGACTCCCAGCAGCCGCTGAGGGACATAACAGCAATGGCGATGATGGATGCGCCAATGATTGTGCGTTTCATGAGGTTCCTTCCTGTGAAATGGCCGGGCGTTATACCAAAAATCGATTCCGTCCGCAAAACCTGACACCACCCGCTGCCCGCCAGCGCCTTCCCCTCCCCCGGGATTAACCTGTATCAAACCTCATTCCTGCTTAGCTTTTTGCATATCTTCCGGGGGACTGTACGCCAAACGATTCTCGCTTAATCGGTGAAAAGGCGACCGCTTCATCCAAGGGAGCGCGCCATAGAAAGCAACCAGCAGTAAAGCCCAGCAGACAAGGCAAAAGATCGATCCTTCGCTCTTGCTCAAAGGAAGTTCAAAAGCCATTGCCACCACCGCGAACATCATGCTGGCAAAAAATAAGCAGGTGGTCATGGCATTGACGAAGAAATTTAGCCTGTACCAATGACCTGGAATTAGTTCTAGTGGTCCCATGGCAAATAGTGCAATTCCGAGCGGCATGGAAAGCGTGACCAATGACGTAGATGGCTCTCCGTACCGCAGGAAAACTATCCAAATCGCGAGCCCTGCGAATGATGCAGTTCGTGTTTTCGTCGCCGCTAATCGTGAGCCAAACGCTCTGACTGGTTCCCACAGCCCCATCACAGCTCTCCCTGCCTAGTAAGCGTCAAAGCATAACACTCCTATTCAACGAATCACGCCACCCCGGCGAGGACCGCCCATGTCTTCATTCCAGAAAAAGAACCATCTCGACTTCAAAACCCAGTACGGCCTTGGCTTCGATCCGCAAGACGACGAGATCGTGGTGGACTTCGTCTGCGGTGGCGGCGGTGCCGGTACCGGGTTGGAAATGGGCCTGGGCCGCCCGGTGACGGTTGCCAAGAACCACAGCTCTGCGGCCATCAGCATGCACACCGCCAACCACCCGGCTGCGCGCCACTTCCCCACCGACGTCTTCGACGGCGACCCGGATGAGGAATGCCAGGGCCGCCCGGTTGGCTGGTTCCACATAAGTCCGGACTGCACGCACTACAACCAGGCTGCCGGCGGGCAGCCGCGCAAGCGTGAGATCCGCAACCTGTCGTGGATCGGCCTGAAGTGGGCAGGCAAGAAGAAGCCCCGGGTCATCAGCCTCGAGAATGTGAAGCAGATTTTGCAGTGGGGCCCGCTGATGGCGAAGCGCGACAAGGCCACTGGCCGGGTGATGAAGCTGGACGGCACCGTGGCTGCCGTTGGCGAGCGTGTACCGGTGCAGCAGCAGTTCCTGGTGCCAGACCCGAAACGCTGCGGCATCACCTGGCGCCGTTTCGTGCATCTGCTCGAAGGCATGGGCTACCAGGTGGAGTGGCGCATCATCAAGGCCTGCGACTTCGGCGCGCCGACCAGCCGCGAGCGCCTCTTCATGATCGCCCGCTGCGATGGCCAGCCTATCGTGTGGCCAGAGCCGACCCACGCCAAGAACCCCGCCAAGGGTCAGCAGAAGTGGCGCACCGCCGCCGACTGCATTGACTGGAACGTACCGAGCAAGAGCATCTTCGGCCGCAAGAAGGAATTGGCTGCAGCAACTCTGCGTCGGGTGGCCAAGAGCATGAAGAAGTTCGTGTTGGACAACCCGCAGCCCTTCATCGTCCCGATCTCGAACTGGTCGGGCGAGCTGGCCCAGTCGGCGCACGAGCCACTTCGCACGATGACCTCCTGGCCGCGCGGCGGATCCTTCGCCATGGCGAGCCCGGTGATTCTTCCAGCAACACATCAGGGCACAGACCGAGTGAATAACCCGGGCGATCCCCTGCCAACAGTAACTGCTGCCAACCGTGGCGAGCTGATGATAGCCAGCCCTGTGATGGTCGGGGCCGGCGGCCCGATGTATGCCGGTAAGCCAGTAGCAGCTGACCAGCTAATGGGTACCCTGATGACCCAGAGCCACCGTGCGCTGGCATCGGGGCATCTGGTCAAGTTCAGGTTCAATAGCGAGGGAGCAGCTATCACCGGTCCGGTACCGACCATCACGAGCGGCGGCAACTACAAGAGGCCTGCGGGTGCAGCCCATGCCATTGGCGTGCGCACAGCCTTCATTGAACAAGCCACGGCGGATTCAACACCACACCAGCCAAGGGCGCAGACGAGCCGTCTGACCACGGTCACCAACACAGGCAGCCAGCAGCGACTGGTAACTGCCAGCCTCGCCACACTGCGTCGAAATTGCGTGGGCAGGGCCGTGGATGAACCAGTACCGATGATGACCGCCGCCACGCCCTACTCGAGTACAAGCTATCGCCGGAGCACGAGGAAGGCGCCCTGCGCGTCGCCGCGTTCCTGATCAGCTACTACGGCACGGAGAACATCAGCGCCTGCGACTCACCAGCGCCGACAGTCACCACCAAGGATCGCCTGGGCCTGGTCACCGTGTTCGTGAAGGGCACCCCCTATGTGATCGTCGACATCTGCCTGCGCATGCTGCAGCCGCACGAGCTCTATCGCGCGCAGGGCTTCCCGTCCAGCTACATCATCGACAAGGGCGCCGACGGCAAGTCGTTCACCAAGACCGAGCAGGTGCACATGTGCGGCAACAGCGTCAGCCCGCCGCCGATGGCCGCCCTGGCCCGCGCGAATGACCTCTGGCGTGCCACTGAGCGACGAGCGGTAGCAGCCTAATCTTCGATCAGCCGGAACTGCATTTCCACTGGGCCGCCGGGTGCACGGGCCTCATTCACCGAAACATGCTTAGCCCCACAGTGCTGGCAGTAGAAAGCCTGACTGTCTAACTCTCCATCGTAATCCAGCTCGGCGTCCGTTTCTTTCTCACATTTCTGGCAGATGAAATTTGTAGTCATCTCCAACCCTCCTCAACCCGCGACAATTTTAGCGTAGCCCGGCTTTGCCAGGCTCCGAGGTATCCCCATGCCCGCAGAAAACCGATCCAGCAACACAGAGATGGTCAGCGTGCCGCGTAGCCTTATCCAGTCAGCATCCCGCGAGCCGAGCGGTGAAGTCATTAACGTATCCCGCCGTCACGCGCTCGAAACGCTGCGCGAACTTCTGTCCAAGCCAGCCCCGCAGCCCCCCGAGCCAATAGCCTGGATGGTTGGTACTGCCATCTGGTGGACCAAAGAAGAGGCAGAGAGGGATCCGGCGGCGACCGGGTTGCCAATGATTCCGTTCGGACCACTCACGGGCGCAGTCGAACAGTACCCGGGCGAGCCCGTGGTGCTGCCGGCCTGCAAGGCCAAGCTGAGCATGGGCCATGACTGGGATCAGGGCTACGCAGATGGATGGCGCGCAGGCCTCGACGAAATCGCCAAGCTCGGTCCGCTCTACACTCACGCCGCTCTTGGCTAGGTTGAGCGGCTGCGGAAAGAGGTTAAGCGACTGCGAG
Source organism: Pseudomonas sp. BNK-30 (assembly GCF_047456185.1). Classification (NCBI taxonomy): domain Bacteria; kingdom Pseudomonadati; phylum Pseudomonadota; class Gammaproteobacteria; order Pseudomonadales; family Pseudomonadaceae; genus Pseudomonas; species Pseudomonas sp. BNK-30. The sequence continues at coordinate 1,368,609 of NZ_CP179904.1, read as the reverse complement.
CTGAGCTGATCGGTCGTAATGCTCAGCGGCCGTCGGATGTGCTGTCCATGCGGAAGGACGATATGGAAGGAATCTACCTACTGGTCAGCCAAGACAAGACTGGCAAGCGACTGAGGATCGTCCTGGAAGCGAATGGCGTGAGGAACAGCCTGGGCCTGCTGCTGGACCGAATAATCCGATACACGAGCCAGCGCCTCTCACCGTTCTTCATCGTCAACGAGCACGGCAAGCGCATGAGCTGGCCCATGCTGCGCAACCGGTGGGCGGAAGCTCGCGAGGCTGCCAGGGTGAAAGCTGAAATGGAAAAGAAGCCGGACTTGGCTAATCGAATTTCCCAGTTCCAGTTCCGCGATATCCGACCGAAAGCGGCATCGGAAATCAACGATCTGAGCGATGCAAGCGTGCTGCTGGGCCACTCGAAAGAAGGGATCACCGAGCGCGTTTACCGCCGCGTCGGCGCCATTGCCAAGCCCTCGAAAGGCTGAAGTTTCGGAACTCCATGCCTTTTGTTTCGGAACTCTTGGCTTTTTTGACCCATAAAGAAAAACCCCGCAGACGTTAATCTGCGGGGCTTTCGAATGTGGAGGCCGAGGTCGGAATCGAACCGGCGTAGACGGATTTGCAATCCGCGATGCATTTCCTTGTAATTCAATAGCTTACGCTGGATTCGATTCCGCATTGAAGTTTTTTTAGCCGCGCTGAAAGCCAGTAAAATCAAGGGGCCGCTAGTCAGTTGCGGAACTGATTTTCGACCTTCGTCGATCGACACTATGAATGGAATAGAGCGCCCTGTAGCGCTACCTGTCGTTACCGAAAACTTGCCTACTTAAAGCTCTACCCTATGATGAGGTGGTTTCTGAATGCCACCGAATCGGACGGATCCACTGATGCCCAAAGCATGCCCCTTCTGCTGCAGATCATCACCTGACATCAAGTTCAGCAATGAACATATCCTACGCAACAAGCTGAATGACACCTTTCCACCTATTGAGAGAAGCGTGGAATGGGCAAACAGAGTCTCCACCATTGACGGATCGTCATCGCTTTCCAGGCGACAGATTCCACAAGGGCCATTTGATAGAACCGTTAACTCCGTTTGCGAGCAATGCAATGGGGACTGGATGAACGCGCTCGAGGAAGAGGTTGAGGGCAGCCTATTAGATCTATTCTACGGAAGGACGGTTAGTCCGCCTGAGAATCGGCGCCTGGCCTTAGCCCGCTGGGCCGTGAAGACAGCGGGCGTCTACTCTCTCCTGCATAGAGATGGCGTTCCTGGCTTTCCGGATGAGCATTTCCCTCACCTACGAGACAGCGACGAACCACCTCCATGTACTTATGTGTGGCTTTGCGAAAGTGGGTTCGACCACAACAGCTTTATGAGGTATCGGAGGGGCCATGTCGCATCAGCGCCGGGGATGTCCTTTTATCTCTATACATTGAGCGTAGGCCGAGCAGTCTTCTTCGTGCTGGGAGCCAAATCACAAGCCACGGTCTCGAAGATTCTTGTTGAGGTCGGGTTACGAGATACACTGGCCGAAAGGCTGTGGCCACCAACTGAGAATAAGCCAATCGAACGGCTCGTTGTGCGAGACAGAGATGACATGCTGATGTTTTCAGACCTGGTCTTTCCATCCTTCCAGCACCGTTTGTAATCACGCAACTCACTTGCTTCCGGTAATGCAGCAGTAGTGTGAGGAACGCACCTCAGGCCGCGCAGTTCGCGGCCTATGCATCGGGTGTGTCTAATATGCATTGGCGATTTTGGTCGACTTTGGCCCAGTAAAACCACGTAGCTTTACCGCAGTTTTAGACATCCGAAGCACCCTTCCCTGGCGTTCTGCCAACTACGATCCGTCCTGGCTCGTGCTCAACCCACCCCTCATATCCAAAAAGGCCAATGTGCCAAGCCTCCTCGTGCTCCAGCAGCGCCCACACCCTTGCCGCTTCAGCGAGTTCCAGCATGTCGCACAGGCATTCATCATCAACTTCCCGGCGCCGGCGCGCGGCGAATGCCATCTCGCTGAGCACAGCCGCGCGCCCGTCGGGGTCCGTAACGAGAGCAAACCGGTCATCAAGCTCAGCCAGCCAAGCCCGTGGTATTCCGCTCATCATTCAGTCCTGCACCACCACGACTGCGCATAGATCACGCCGTCGATCTCCTCCACCCCATTGATGTTCATGCCGAGCTGGGCCATGCCGTTGACCTTGGCGTCGAGCAAGCGCGGGATGATGTCCGGACCTGGTGTCGGATTGAACACCCACGCCTGGGTCGCGACTCGGCCTAGCACTTCGCTGTGATGGTCACCAATATGGACGTCGGCCCGCAGGGGCTTGATCTTCCTGAGGCGATCAGAGGGGATGGCCACGCCATTCTCGCGGCGTCGAACGAGGAGGAAGTACATGGGGCACCAATACTGTATAAAAACACAGTATCGTATAGAGCAGGCGCCTTGCGGGCAATTGCCGATCAGCGGACCTAATGAACGGGCGGCAGCTCTTCACCGCGAGCTGCGGCCATAGCACGAAGTTGGTAGTCGGTGACCGCCTGGTACTGCGCCTCGGCGATTACGCGCAGGCGCTCCAGCTCTTCCGCTGGCTCACCCGAAGCCTGCGCCTCATGGTAACGCTTCCATGCCTGTACGGCGTTGGTGTACATGGGATGATCAGGGTAGAGGATCGGCGGCTTACACTTCATCGGAGCTCCATTCTGAGGCGGCCATCACTGAATGGTAGACGGTGCCCGTCCTGCTTGGATTAACTGGTAATCGATAACCGCTTGGTACAGCGAATCCGCCAGTAGGCGCAACCGCTGAACCTCATTCGAAGGCAAGGCGGCGTCCTCCGCTTCGTGATACTCCCGCATAGCATCGATAGCCTGTTTGATCAGCGGCTCACCCGCTTCCACCAGCCCAATAAAAGTGCGCTTCCCCACCACCCTGCTCCGATCAGTTGATCAGCGCATTATAGGATGCTTCGCAGGCCAGGCCGGCTATTCGGGCACGGTCATAAGCTTTCGCCAGCTCTCCCGCTCGAGCATCAGCCCGGTCGCGCAGTTCGGAGAGCACCATTGCGGCGCGGGTGGCTGCTTGGCCTCGGACGACAGCGGCGGTATCCGTGCCGGTGCAACTGACGGTGGCGGCGAGCTTGGCGCCTTCGTGCTGCAGCCGCTGGCCAGCAGCATCGGCGCCAGCAGCGCCAGCATCAGCAATCGTTCGTTCTTCCTGAGCATGCGCTCTCACCTCCTCCTGCGCCGTGGCGCGCCGTTGTTCTTCCTGCCGGGCACCGCGCTCGCCGAGCACCTCGGCCAGGCGGTCGCCGCTGTCACGTTCAGCTGAAGCCTGAGCGGCCTCGGCTCGCTCCACCGATCTGCCATGCTGGTAGACGCCCCAATAGGATGCCAACAACAGCAACAGGACAATGCAGCGCAGGGGCGCGCTGTATCTGGCTACCAGTTGTTCCATGCTGCCTCCCAGTCGGGAAGGTCGACCGTCTGGCCGGCCAGTTGATGGGTACTGTCCGCCAGGTACTGGATGCGCCCTTCGGTCACGAAGGAGTGGCAGATAGTCTCCTTGCTGCCCATCCGATACCGAGACAGAACTGACGGTGTAAAGGTCGGGGCCTCGGCGTTGCCGTTATAGCCCCAGCGCGGCCCATTGCCTGCACCCACGTTCAGGCTATGGGGGAGATTGCAGCCATTGCAGAAAAACCAGAGCGAGCCATCGTCGGCCTGACCCAGGCACCGGCCAATCGTCTTGATCGTCATGCCAGCGCCCTCCGTACCCCTTCGTCAATGATCGCCGGCGGATATGGGTTGCAGCCGTTCTCGTGGATGATGATGCTGACAACCATCCCGCGCAGCGTGGTCGGGTCTTTGATGTTGATCGGGTCGGTGGGGCGAACGCCCAGGCGCTTGGCCACGGCGTCGGCGTAGGCCTGGGTGTCGTTCTCGTTGCTCGGCGCCCAGCGGTTGATGGTCTCAAGAACGGTATCGATGCCCTTCCCACCCACGCCTGGCATACCGTCTTTCCCCCGGTAGTTGATCAGCAGCTTGCCCAGGGCGCGGATGCCGTTCTCGGGTGTATCGAAGATAGCGAAGCGGCCACCCGGCTCCTTGCCGATCTGGCCCTGCCAGTCGTTGCGTGGGTTGAAGTCGATATTGCCGGGGTTGCGATTGCGCACGCCCCTGGGCTGGGCTTGGGTCATGGGTATTCTCCAGGCAAAAAAATACCGCCAGGCGGCGGTCGGTGAATTCAGTACGGGTCAAGCCGGCGGCGCGGGCCAGCTGATTTCGTTGGGGTAGCCTTCCTGTTCAGGGAGACGATTAAGGGCTACGCGGTATTTCTTCCACAGCGTGAGAGCGGCCACCTCTTCAGTGGTCGCGTCCTCGATGTCGACGGCATCCTGCAGCGGAGCAATGGCGTCGTCTGCGACTTTGCGCAGCCCGGCAATCTCTGCCTGGACCTGCTCCAACAAAGCAGCAGCGGCTGCGGTTGCTTTCATTTCAGCCGTGATCATCATGGACCACTCAATGTTACTCATCTGACGAATCCTCTACGGGCTGGGCGTTGTAGGGTGGCAGCGGTACCGCGCCATCGAAGTCCATGATGATGGGCTGAGGGAATCGGGTTTCTTCTGGGGCGTCGGCACCGTGAGGGAGGGCCAGGGTGATGTGGAGTTCTCCACCAATCCTATCCACAGAACCGGCGAACCACTCCGAAGCAATAGCATCGACCGGCAAGGTGGCCCCTTCCAACAGAGGCCCGAAGTCGAAAACCTCACCATTGATCCTTAATACATCGCCTTCGCGATCAACCATTACCTGTTCGCTCATACGGACCGGCGAGAAATTGATGACCATCAGAACCACCTTCCTATTGCTGTATATTCAACGCAAACATAAGTAGCGGCCCGCGAAACTTGTGTGAACACATAGCCAGCGGGCCAACTTGTTGCCGAAAGCAGCAAGCCGTTAGGCGTAGTGCCTGCCGCTGTAGCGAACCAAGCCTCGCCAACTTCCAAGCCCGCTGTGATTTGGATCGTCGGTGCAGACGAGAACGCTATAGGGAATTGCCTCAGGGGCTCGCTACCGCCATGGAAAACAGACCCAGATGGGGAATTTAGTGTTCTGATGGTGCGTACTTTTGTGGTGCAGATCTGAGTACCATCAGCAAAGCGGGTGTACTCGCCATTTGCATTGCTGCCGCGCTCAATGATTGAGCCAGTTGGAGTGCCCCCAGACTGGCCGACCGTGCCGACAATGTTTTCCGTTGTGAATATTTCAGCCCAAGTGCCCCATGCAGTTCCTCCCACGTTGCTAATTCGTATCCATTCGCGTGCCTTCAGCGCTGCTCCTGACGTTCCGCTTGAGCCGTAGCTGACAGCGGTTTGAACACGAGAGCTTCCAGTGTACGTTTGCTGGGTTTCAATCCACCAAAAGGTTCCCGCTGGAGGTTTTGCTCCTAACGTAGCGGCGCTGTAAAGGCCAGCTGAACCACCAGGCAAGTTGTCGATGTTCACTGAAGAATCGTTCACATAATGCCCATGCAGGGCGCGCGCAGCGAATACAGCTTCTTGAACTCGGACTACCGAACTAGCGGGCAAGCTGATCGATCCAGCAGCTTGTGCAATGGTTGCCGGCAAAGTAGCGGAGGTACCCAGGCCAAGCCCTGCTCTCGCATCAGTCTGGTTTGCGCCGCCAGTGCCGCCCTTTGCCACCGGCAAAATATCGTAATTTCCCGTTGTACCCAGAGCTGCCAGCTTATTACCGTACTGATTCACTAGGGCGCGCAAAGCATCGGCAGAGTCTTTGACGTACCCCTGCATTGGGGCAAGGCCATAAGTACCTGTCGAAACCGTCGCGCCTTGATAGGCTGGCAGGATGCTCAGCACCGTAGCGCTGGCAATGTTAGTCACCTCGTACCAGCGGCCATCCGGCCCTTGAAACGCATCGCCCACCCGGGCGTTGAGCGCAAAGGCGGTGCCAGTACCGGTCACCGTCGTTTGGCCAGCCGTGATCGCGACCGTACCTGTCCTGTACCAAGGCATGAATATTTCCTTCAAAGTGGTTTCATTGGTCGAGACGCAAATAGCGTGCGACCATTTGCACCAACGGGATTGACTCCGTCGACGTTCTCGCAAAACATCTGAAGCACGTTTCTATTTCCAGGTAAGAAACCACCGTAGTTCGTACGGTACGGCTGGGTCGTCTGGATGATGTTGGTCATCGAAAATAGAGAATTCGCCAGAACGTAATCGTCGTAGCTGCCGGTCCAAGCCATTTGATAGCTTGCGTCGTAATAGTTGCTGCCAGTGATAGGAGTTCCCGCGACTACAAAAGAGTTGTTTGCGGGCTGACTATTCAGAAGTGAAAGGTTCGCGGTAGTGATAAATAGCAAGTTTCCGGCTGCATCTTTGACAGAGGCCCCATACTTTCCAGGGCTGCTGGTAAATGAACGATATGACGCACAGAACCACTTGATCGTCTGCGGGCTCTTGGCGATATCTCCATGACCGGCGTAGCTGTAAGACCTGACTGTAAATCCGGTCCAGTTACCCGGAGCTCCAGTTATCCTGAACTTACCAACCATCATGTAATTGGCCGCATTGAAAAACACCAAGGGCCGCTCATAGGTGGTTATTGCGGACGGGAATGAAACTGTCATTGACTGGATCAGGCCTGCTTGTGTGCCGCCGAAAGAAAAGCTTCCGCTTGATGTAACGGAAAGCACCTTGTTGACGGCATCAATCTGGGTGGAATTGCTACCATTTCTAGCACGAATCCCATAGCTTCCGGACGCCTCGAACGGTTCGCCGCCCTTGGAGAGGACCATTACTTGCCACGTCTTGGTCTGAGGCTGCCGAAGTGTAAGAGAGCCAGTTCCCCAGAATGCCGGAGGCGACCAAGTTAGCTCGCCGGCATTCTCCAGCGTGTCGACCACAACAAACGACTCAGCCTTGATTTCAGGAATGGCGACTGTCTGCTCAAATGCATTATTCCCAGTGACCTGCATCATCTTGATCGAGCGAATGGGTGTGATGGTTGTATCGAGGGTAATGGACCCGGCTGCATCTTTAGTCCTTAGCCCGTAGACGTCAGCCATCAGGTCATCCTCCCCAGAGCGGCACGTTCGATGCTGTTGGCGTCGTAGGCGTAGACCCCGCCGTTGTTGATCAACAGACTTCCACTGGAATCCTGGCCGCGTAGGGTGAAGGTGCCATTGACCATGTCCAGCTCGATCAATGGACGCCCCTGTGAATCTACGGCCTGCGAGCGCAGAGTCATCCCGAGGATGATCTGCTGAATGAATGCCTGATTGATAAAGGCTTGGTTGATGAAGACTTGGCCGCTCTGCACCACAAATGGCGACGAGAGAGTTCCGTTCACCCCGTTGACCACAGCGAACCTGTCAGCGCTTACCAGGAACTGACTCTGCAGCCCAGCCGGACCGTTCTCGATGCCCAGGCCAATGCCAGCCGCCACGTACTGCCCCTGGGCGTTGACCTGCATCTTGACCGACCACATTGTGCTGGCCTTCCCGTCCAGCGCCGATACGGCCTGGCTGGTGGTCTGCACTGCAGCATTCGTCTGCCCAAGCGAGGTGTTCAGCTGGTCGATCTTGGTTGCCGTGGCCGTTTCGTTCGTGGCCACTACCCTCTGCAGCTCAGTGATGTTCGCCTCGCTATCGCTCACTTTGGCGTCGAGCGTGGTGACACGCTCGGCCATGGCCAGATTTTCGCTGGCCCGCACACGCTCTTCGGTTGCGATCGCCGCTGTGCTGTCCCACCCCTTCAATGCATCGGCCAGCTCACCCTCGCCATCATCGTCGCGGTAAGCCGCGCGCAGCGCCTCGAAGGCTGTGGCCTGGGCAGTCACCTTGCCATCGATGGTGCTGATGTTCGTAGTGTTGGCGGCCACCTGCTGGGCCATCCCGTTAGCCGTGACAAGCGACTGCCCCACATCGATCCAATAGGTGGTGTTCGGCGGAGTGTTCGCGCCAGACGAGTTCGCCGGCACGGCTTGCTTGGCCTGGTAGATCTTTCCGTCCACGACGACCATCTGGTCCTTGGCATAGGCCGTGTCCTTGTCATAAGCCGCCAGCGCGCCCAAGGCGTCGATCTTGTCCTCGAGTCCTGGAATCTTCTCTAGATCCGACAAGATGTCCTGCCCCAGCTCGGTCTTTCCAATCTGGCCGGCTAAGGCCGCGAGCATGGCTGTAACGTCGCTCGACGTGGACGCCGCGATCTTCAGGAAGCCGCTGACACCGTATGCGTTACGCGAACGGATGAAGTAGTAGTAGTTGGTAAAGAAGGCCAGTCCCGTGTGCGTCAGGCTTAACCCCTGCCCCAAGTACAGCGCTTGCCCGGCCGGCGTCTGCGGGTCTTCACTGAAGAAGTACTCGTAGGTGCCGCCATTCAGGCTGTGCAACGGGTTGCTCGGGAAAAGCGTGATGGTGTCGATGGTGGACTGTACCGTGCACGCCTCGGGTATGGGCGGCCCATCAATATTGACCGTGATACTCGCCTCGCCGGAGCGCGCCAGCGGGCCCAGGGCGGCCACACTCATCGTGTAGTTGCCAGACGGAAGGCCCGAGAGTGGCAGCTGCAGCGTCGTTGCCGGCACTTGCTGGGCCTGCACGGCTGTGTTGCCCTGGCGAACGGTGACCGCGTAGCCGGTGACAACGCCCAATGGTGCTGCCCACGACAGGATGCCCTGCACGACCTCGGCGCTGCCATCAGCGATCCAAACCAGATTGCTCGGGCTGCCCAAGCCGCCGGCGGGAAGGCTGATGAACCCGATTGGGTTGTATGGCTGGCCCACGGCATCATCGAAGATCGCCGGCTCATACTGGGAAACGGTCACGGTGCAGCCGTCATCGGCCGCCATGTTCCAATCGGTGACGATGAATTCCCCGATGATGTTCAGGGATGGCAGATTGACCCGCACGACCCGACCAGGCCGGCAGTTGTAGCCGGCAAAGTTCATCGGCAGCTGCAGGGATCCGCCAGCACGAGCGCGGCGCAACTTGATGTTGGCTAGGCGCTGGGCCTGGTAGGCATCGGTCACGTAGCCTAACGACATGGATTCAGCGGCCTCGCCACCATCCTCGTCGATCCACTGCTGAATGCGGACCTCTGGGAAGTCAGTCTCGGCCCATGTCTGGGATGGGTCAATGAACGTGCCGGTAACGATGTTGATCGCCGTGTCGTTGTTGACTTCAGTGGTCCCCGACACGGTACCGACGATCATGTCCTCGGTGATCTCGAAATCGTAGGGACCGTAATACGCCCCGGCCTGCATCATCCACTTGCCGCCCACTCGAATCAGCTGGCCCGCGCAGGACTCTTCAAGCTTCTGGATTACCTGGGTGCGCTGCTCATCGGCGCCGATAACGCAGCCAGTGCGGTACCGAATACCGGCGGTGTCATCAGCATTGGTGACGGCCTCATCGCACACGTTCGCCGCACTGGCGAAGCTCTCGAAGACGATTTCCTCGTCAGGCACTTTGCAGCGAGCGCGCAGGAACCAGAGCATGTGCAGTGCAGTATTCTGGCTATACCCAGTCATCCCGGTGCGAGGGTCATAAAGATCCGTCCGCCCGCGCACGATGAACCGCACGTCAGGAATGCCGGACGGGAATTTCTCGGCGTTGTGCTTGAGGGACAGCCGGACGAAGGACAGCCCGCGACCAATCTGCGTGTCGCGCCAGTCCCGGCAGTTTGCATTGAGGAAGGCATTCACCTGGGTGGGGTCGGTCACCAGTTCATAGGACGCATACTCGCCAAAGGTGGCGATCTCCTCCTCGCCCAGGTAAATGGCGTCCAAGCCGGCAATGGCCCCTTCGCTGAGCACATACACCAGGTGCACCCATTCACCATTGCTCTGGGTGCCGGTCTGCTCCTGGGCCCAAACTAGAACGCCGCCCGTACTGACCTGGCCAAGGATGAAGCGGGCAGGCGCCTTGGATGATCGAACGGTTTGCGCCGATGGCTCGCTGCTGGTGCTGCCGGTCTTCAGGGCGGCATCCTGCTGCGACCCGACGAACAGGCCTACGGCGCCGCCGATGAGGGCGAAGCCGATGCCCCCAGTAACGAAGCCCAGGGCTGCGCCGGCGGCGACCAGTGCGACTTTCCTGACTGCCTTGCTCATTCAACCCTCCACACCACAAGAGGCTCGCAGGCGATACGCCCTACCCCGTCCTCCGTCACCGACCAAAACTCGCCGGCCCAGAACACCGCTACACCGCGCCCATTTGCACCGTCGTACAGCGCCACATCGCCGCGCTGGATGAACGCCGGGTTGATGCGCTGAAAACAGGCATCCCAGGCGCCTTCAAGCGAGCCATGATTCTTCTTGAGCAAGCGCTTCGCGCCGGTTTCGGTCGTGTACCGCCCCCGGTACTGCTCAGCAGGGTCAATCCCGCAAACAGCCGACGCGCAGTCAGCCGCGAACAGGCAGCAGTCAAATTCGCCCCATGAAAAAGGCCGCTCGGTGGCGGCCTTGATTGTGCTGGCGAGTTGCGTGGTCCAGTCTCGATTGCGCATGGTCTACTCGTAGCTGAAGGAAGGTGCGTCTTTGCTGGCCCCCCAGTAGATGGGCCAGTCGGCCATCTGGGCGACTGCGAAGAAGAAGCGGTCGTCCTGATACCGGGCTCGATGGTTCTCGTCCGTCCAGCGCTCGGTGGCGATCCTGCTCCATTCGGCCATGCGGTCGATGATCGGGACGCGTATGGCGTTTCCGTCGCTGCCGTTGCCGCTGTAGGCGAACTGGGCGGCGTCCATGCGACCGCTGAAGAGGATGTCTGCCGCGTACTCGCCCGCCTGGTTGATCACCACGAACAGCAGCTTGGCGTTGCGCCCGCGGCATCCCTTCAGGCTGGTCTCGCTGATGATCGTGGCGTCGAGGCCGTTGAGCGTCAGTTCAACGCTCATGGGGGAGCCCGAACTACTGCTCTCCTGTGCCTGGCCGACTTCGCCGAACGTTCCGACGCCCTGATAGGTGATGCCGTCCAGCACAAGGTCGCCGGTACCGGTATGGGCAAAGACCATTCCATCGGGGAAATCCAGCTGGCAGGCATAAACCGCCATGAAGCGGCCCTGCGCGATGATGTCGACAACGCTTTGGCTGAAAGGGAATGCACCGGCCATCAGAAAGCCTCCCTGAACTCGAGCGCACCGTTGGCCACCAGGGGCCGCACGGTCAGCGCGTGGGTGTCGCTGGTCCTGCGCATCTCTGCATACGGCGCCTTGTACTCAACCACGGCGCCGGCGGCGATATTGTTGCGGATCGGCTTGTTCACATTAACCACCACCTCGCCGGCGGCATTCGAAGTGGCGTTGTCGACGACCTCGAACATGACGCCGCCGATGGTGATGTAGTCGCCCATCGAGAACACCTTCTTGCTCGGCGTGACGCCGCCAAGGCGCATCGATGAGGCCTGGGCCACCGCAGTGACCACCACAGGCGCACCAATCGAATCGGTACGCTTGCGCGTGAACGCCGGCAGGTTGAACGTGTTGAACATACCCTGCAGGCGTCCAATGAACGCCGTCAGGATCCGCTCCTCCTCTCGCGACAAAGCGGAGAAAGTCAGCTGGCACTGCCAGTAAGCCCCTGGATAACCCACGATCTGCTGGGCATTCGACAAGGTCGAAGTGAACGCCCGGTTGTTGTAGACGACGCCCCAGGTCATTTCACTCGGGCACAGGCCTTCCGGCCATGCGATTGCCATGTAGGTTCTCCTAGTGGTCGATCCGTGCTGCGCTTCTGCTACCGCGATGGCCCACGGTTACGGGAGTCTTTCAGCACCATCTGATAGCCCAGCATCGCTCCCTTCTTCGCGGCCTCTTGAATGCGCGCCAGCATGTCCTTGTCGATACATGCCTTCGAGTTTTCTTCCCGTTTGGCCATTTGCGTGTCTCCTCTATTGGGTGGTCAGCCCTTCCGCAATTGCTGCCGTGCCGGGCCGTTACTGCGGAAGTCCTTCAGCACCATCTGATAGCCGAGCTGGGCGCCTTGCTTCGCGGCCTCTTGAATCCGCGCCAGAGTGGCATCGTCGGCAGAACCCTGGACGATGATTTGCTGCTGAATGGGAGGCAGAGAGCCGATACCGCCCTGGCCACTGCCGTTTGCCTGGATATCACTCAAGGTGCGGTCCAGCTTCGCGCTCGTCCCGGCCGTAGTTACCCGTTCGCCCTTCTGCAGCAGCCAGGTGCCCTCGCGGGGAACGCTGTCGATGCCGTCGTGCGCCATACCGACCAATGCCAAGCTGCTGGCAAGGCCGGTGGTGCTGGTAATGGCTGCGGAAGCAGGGGCGGCGTTGGCACCGAAGGACGCCAGGGAGGCCATTGCCGCAGCGGGAGCGTAAGCCGCAGCCATCGCGGTACCCGTTGCAGCCGCCAGCGCGGCAGAGGCTGCAGCGGAAGAGTTGCCAATCGCTGCGTTCACTGCCATCTGCAGCCCCACCTTCACCAGCATGTGCAGCAGATCATCGGCAATGCCTTCTGCGAAATCGCTGAAGTTGAACTCGCCCGTCTTGACGAACCCAACCAGTTCATCCTCCAGGCTGCCCAGGGCATTGCTGGTCACGTCGTACATCTGCGACGACAGGTCCCGAGCATGGTCCGCGTAGTCCTGCCAAGCGTCCTTGGCACCGTCCAGCCAGTTGGTTTGCAGCTCATCCTGCCGGTTGTAATAGTCGACCTGCATCGACAGCCGCTCTTCCAGTGAGGACTGGAGCAGCTCTGCCTCTCGTTTGAACAGGCTGTCGCTGATGTCGCCAGCATTTCGTTGAGCCTGGAGGTCGGCAAACTTCTGGTCGAACTCCTGGCGAATTTCCAGGATGCCTTGCAGGCGCTCACGGGTTTGGCTGCCCATGCCCGCGCCGACGAACTCCATGTTCAGGCCGGACTGAGCGGTAGCGTTTGCCGCAGACAGAGTCGCAGCATAGGAGGCAGCCTTGGCATTGTCCTCGTTGGCGAGTTTCAACTGCTTGAGCTTGTCCAGTTCTTCGGCCAAGCCTTTCAGTTTCGCCTGCTGCAGGGAGGTGATGCCCTTCAGCTTGCCTTCCTCAACCTCAAACTGGAGCTTGGCCACTTCAGTGGCGCTTTTGCGCTTGTCCACCTCGGTATTGATGAGGGCGATCTGGCGACGGTAACCCTCCTCGCTGGTATCAAACTGGGATTGGAGTTTCTTGACGGCGTTCTCAGCAGCCTTTGCTGCCGCCTGGGCGTCCGGGGATGGCGCTGTGAACGTCCCTTTTGCGCCGGCCTCATTGACCTTACTCAGTGCATCGGCAATTTCCCGGATCTTTCCACTGGCCTGACCAGAAGAGCCAGCCTCGTCGATTCTCTGCCACAGCCTGTTGTAACGCTTATCAAGCTCATCAAGCTCGTTGCCGACTTCATTTGTTAGAGTCGCCGAGTTCTCGCGGATTTTGTTGAAAGCGTCTATAGGTCTTGCAAAATCAACCCCGTCTAGTGCGCCTCCAGCTATGTCAACCAGACCAGAAAGAGAACGAGCTGTCAGCTCGAAAACATAGGCGACTATGAGGCCGGCCTTAGCAGTGACATCCAATACAGCTTTCAGGCCCGCTGAAAGAGACGACACTGCGTCGGTGTCTTGGCTTAGATCAAACAGCACCTGTGAGTAGTCGCTCAGGGTTGGCATGAGAGAAGCAGCCAACTGGTTTTTGATGCCGTCCATTGACTGCTGCGCTAACCATCCAGCCGCAGCGAGCTCTTGCGTAGCGCGGATGGTGCTCTCATCCATAATGGCGCCAGCCTTTTCGGCCGCTTCGCCCAGCACGGTGAAACCCGCACCATTATCTCGCAGGAGTGGCAGCAGCAGGGTCGCGTCATTGGCGAGCGACTCCATCTGCTGGGTCATTTCTGCCTGACTGAGCCCAGCTTTTTGCAGGCTGCTTGCGAATAGCTGCAATGCCTGTGGGCCAGATAAGTTCCGAAACTGCTCAGCAGTGATGCCGACCTTCGGCGCAATGGTTTTGAAGAAGTCTTGCAGCTCGCCGCCTCCATTGAGGAGGAAGTCGCCTACTTTGTCATTGACGTCTTTGAAGATGTCCGCAAGTTTGTCGTTCTCAACGCCAAGCGTTTGAGCGCCAGCGGCATAGCGCTGAAACTCTGTAGTGCTCGCTCCCGCTACAGAAGAGAGACGACTTATCTCGGTAGCCGTCCGTACTGTCGACACGGTGAATGCCGCGAGTGCAGTCACCCCCGTCGCTACCGCTGCACCGATCGCAACCCCCGCAGCCTTGGCGCCCTTCTCCACCTCTTTGCGCCATTTCTGCGAGCTTCGCTCGGCCTTTTCCATGCCGGCAACAAAGCCTCCGACCTGTGCGATGACATCCAGGGTCAGTGTTCCAAGCGACCTAGAAGCCATAGGTATCTCCATAAAAAAACCCGCCGAAGCGGGTTTCATTCAATTTGGGTACTGGGCCCTCAACTTCGCCAATCTGGCCTCATCGCGCTCAGTGAATTTGCTGCCGCCAAAGAGCGGCTTGCCGTCAGCACCGTCAAGCTGTTCAACCTCAACAGTAAAGATGGCGTCTTTAGGAGGCTCGACATTACCCCACTCGCTGAACTCATTGGGAGCCAAAGACCAATTTTGGACCTCTCCAGGCTCAAGCCCACCGGATATCTCGTAGTTGAATTCTTTGACCAGCCAAGGAACCGATCGGCCAGGCGTCGCAATCGTGCCCTTGAAGTAAGCCCTTGCCACCGCTTTGTCAGTGCCATTCGATACCGTCATCTCGATGATGGGCTTTGCGCGGAAGCTGTACTTTTGACTCTCTTTGTAAAAGCGCGACTTCTGCACATCAAATTTCTTGAGGCTGGCCTTCGCCGCTTCAGCTTGAGTTTGCCTAGAAGCTAGCTCATCGATCTCCGCCAATGCCTGCTTACGCTCGCGCTCGGCCCGCTCCGCTCGAAGAATATCGGCTTTGGCTGATACTTCCTTCGCAGTCATTCCGTTCAAAGCGGCCTGCATATCTCCAGCGAGATCGTCGGCGCTTTTCTTCCCTTGGAGCACCTTGCCAAAGTCCATGTTCTGAAGCGCTAAGAACATCACATCGGATTTAAACTTCTCACGCTGATCGCTAGGAAGGCTTTCGGCAACCTTAGAAACTGAGGCCTTGAAAGCCTCTTCCGACGTTCCGTCAACCTTCGGTTCTCCGCATCCAGCTAGGAGGCCTGCCACTAGAGCCAGGGCTATGAACCTACGCATTTCACTTCTCCATGAGTAAAACCGCGCAGCATAGCAAAATGCCTCTGATTCACGACCAACTCGACATGGCAAGCTCCAAACTGGCCACCACCTGGTCACCATGCTGCATGAAGCCCTCAGGGGTGTACGGCTCTGGCCGACGCCTGGGGTCGCGCGCCTGGTTGGCCAGAATGGAAGCCACCAGCGCAGCGCTTCGCTCTATGCGCATCCCCACATGGAGCGAGCCGCGACGCCTCTGGTACTTCACCCAGGAATGGAACTCGCGCAAGCTCAGGTTTTCTTGCGCTTCCGCGATGGTGCGGCCGCCGACTCCGGCGAGGACGAGTTCATGCCAGAGCTCGTCGAGGTCGGTGAGCTCGTCGTCTTTCCCAGGTTGTTCACCTCATGGATCGCGGTGAGCAGCGCCACGGTGAGATTGCCGTCCAGCGCGCCGAGGCGCTTGGTGCTTTTCGGGTCCTTCGCCTGCTCTGCCTTATCCAGCGGGCCGTGGGTGATGTCCATTGCCGTGAAGACGGGCTGCCCTTCCTCGTTGCAGATCGCCGCGGCGATGCGGCCAGCGATACTGTCCTGGTGGCCGGCGGCTGCCAAAACATCGCTGACTGCCGTCTGGTAGCCCAGCGGACGTACAAACACGGTGGCTGTCAGCTGCTCCGCACCTTGGCGCCAGGAGATTTCTTTCTCGACAGGGCGGCCCGTGAAAGAGCCGACTTGCTGAAGCGTGTCGATGGTGAGCTTCATGAGGGCCTCAGGCTACCTTCTTGATCCAGGCGGAGCCGCCCGAACGCTGGATGGAAACCGCAGTGCTGACCACGGCGTTGGCGGCGAAGTCGAACGGGAAGTCTGCAACGTAGCCCTCGTAGACGAACCAAGTGCGGCTTTCGGGCAGCTCGAAGTCATCCCCTTCGGTGTTGAGGGTCGGCGCCGCGGTGCCATCCGACCAACCCACTGCCCATTTGACCGTGGTGTCACCATCGGCCTCGGACATCTGATGCAGGCGAATGTGGCTGGCGTTGTTGGGATCGGCGTTGATGGTCAGAGACGCTTGGCCAGGGGTTCGCAATCCAGGCTTGTAGGTGCGCTCCTTCGAGCTGAGGCACGTGTCCTCGATCTGCTCCTTTGGAGAACCGCCAGGGTTGAAGGCGGTGGCGCATTCCACCTCCATCACGCTAAGCGGGCCTGTGCCAGTGGCAGGTGGCACCAGGGCGTAGACCTGGGTGCCTTGGGTCAAAATCGACATGGTGGTCTCCTGTCGGGCAATAAAAAACCCGCACAAGGCGGGCCGTAGGGCATGGATTGAGCTATCGCTGGACTATCCAGTCCACGTCGAAGCTGATGTGGTAATTCTTTGTGGTCGGGTCACGGCCCTCGCCGCCCCACCGCGTGATATAAGCCTGCAACTCGATGGCGTCACGCATGGCATCGCGGACCTGGCGCACAGAGGTGCCAGTGGTTCCGTAAACGTCGATCTGCAGCGTCACACCGTCAGCATCTGGCCGGCCGGTCAGGTAGTTCTCTGGCTCGCCATTGACCAATTGCCACACCGCGTATGGCTTGGTTACGCCCTCGGGCGCCTCGCCAAACGAGTAGAGCCGAAGATCTGCGCCGGTGCCGAGCAGCGCCGTAACGGCCGCCGCCTGGGAGCACAGCTGATAAATTGGTGGTGTCATGAGGACGCAGCCTTCTTCGCAGCGCGCCGGATGGCGCGGTCTATCGACTTCTCGTATTCGGTGACAAAGGTATTGGTCACCACACTGATACTGTTGGCCAAGGCCGGGCGCATGAACGGCACGGCGGCCATGTTCTCGGTACCGAACTCGATCAGGCGCCAGTGCGGCGTGGGAGAGTTCGGGCTGAGGTCTCCGCCATCCTTGAGCACGGCGCCATGCAGCACACCGATCCGGAACCCCAGATTGCCGGTCTGCTTGAACAGCCTACCGTTCCAGCGCAGGGCTATGTTCTCAGCGATGGAGCGCCCTGTTTCCTTGTCGTCGATCCGCTCTGCGCCCTCCTTGGCCTTCTGCACCACAACCTGAGCGGCCTTGCGCAGCGCTGCCCGGCCACCCTTGCGCCGAACGTCATAGCTGACCGACTCCAGCTTCCCCAGCAGGGTATCCAAGCCGGTGATGCTGAACTCGACGCCGTCAGCCATCCTTCACCCCCTTCGAGACCAGGATGGTCAGGTAGTCCAGGCCGGAGTCGGCATCGGGCAGCGGCGGGCCCTCGATGCTATAGATCTCGCCGCGGTGGACGATGCGCATCGTGGGCAGCACGCCTGGCCGGTACCGGATAACGATCCGGGCTGAGGCTTCGGACTGTGCGGCCTGGGCCGCGATCAGGTCATTGGCGGATAGCGGCTCAACCGAAGCCCACGTATTGGCGAACGGCTGCCATGCCTGTTCACCGAATTCGCCTGTTACCGGATCGCGAACTGCAACCTCATGCTCGATGACGATTGGGTGCCGAAGATCGCCTGCCTTCATGGGACTACCTCATCTGGCGGGCCATGCCAGTTGCGTGACGACCACAGTAGCGACTCAACGGCCAAGGGCAGCTCAGTCGCAATGGTCCCCGTCACGATCGCCTCGCGGTTTGCGTAGGAATGACCAATGAGCAACAGCAGTGCAGCTTTGAAGCTGGCCGGAAAGTCAGCGACCTCAACCAGCTTCGGGTTGTCGCAGAACCACAGCGCCCAGGCCAAGGCCGACTCCGCGTACAGCTCAATCAGCGGATCTTCAGCAGCATGATCGACACGGAGATGCATCTTGATCGTGTCGATCGGCAGCAGCTCCAGTGCCGTCACGGTCATTTTTTCTTGCTCGACTTCAGTTCAGGGATAGGCTCTGGCTCGGGAAGATGCTCGGAATCGATCACCTCCTCAGCAAGGCCCAGACCGACCAACGCCTCGGCATATTCATCCAGCACGGATCGCGTCTCATGCTGATCGAAGTTGCCGGCGTGGTAGTGGGAGAACTGACGCAGGGCACGGATCTTCTTCATGGTGCACACGGGGCAGTTGCCTGCCCCGGCCTCGGACTCAGTTATGCGGCAGGTGCAAAGGCACCCTTGATGATCGCAGTCGGGCGGTAGTGCGCCAGCGCCAGGCGCTCTTCACAGAGGATGGTCAGCATGTTCTTCACGAAGTTGTCGCGGTCTTCGCGGCTGATCTCCACGGTCGCATCCATGCGGTCCCAGACTTGGGACGCCAGGTCGAAGCCGCCAACGGTGAAGGTGCCCAAGGCCTGCGCTTTGGTGGCTACGACCGGAAGGCCCCACATCACTTTCGCCGCAAACGCTGCGGGCCCGCCGAAGATGTAGCGGCCATCCGCATCCTTCAGCAGAGCGATGGCGTGCCAGTCGCGCGGGTTCAGGATGATGCCCGACGCCTCGAACTCCGACTCGCTCGTCTGGAAAATGGCATGCGCGATCAGGTCTGCACGGGTGTCGCCAGCCACGCTCAGGCTCGCGTCATACGCGGTGGCCACCTGGTTCAGTCCGATGAGGTTGTCGCCGGTGCCGTCGCCGTTGAGCAACTGGCCTTCTTCGACCAGTGCCAAGCCAAACAGCAGGCGGTTGTTCACGTACGACTCGAGCATCGGCGCATCATCCATCACCTGCCGCGACGCCTGGATCCAGTGAGCGATGGTTTTGACGGTCGCCGTTTCCTTGGTGAAGGTCAGGTTCGACTCGGGCTTGAGATTGCCCTCGGCGACCGGCGCGGCGCTGTTGGTGAAGATATTCTCGCGGACGTATTCCAGCGAGTTGGAGCTGATGCGACCCTGCGCCAGCAGGTCGCGGATAGTCAGGCGGCGCAGGCCTGGCATCAGGATCCCCGGGTTCGCCTGTGGCTGGATCAGCGCGCCAGCCGAAGCGGCGCCGCTGCCGAGCTGCTTGTCGAAGCTCTTCACGTCAACCTTGCCCGAGGATTTGCCATCCCAGGACTTCTTCAGGTCTTCAGCGGTTTGCGCGGCGAAGCTCTTCGTCTTGGTCGGATCGTCCGGGTTAGCGCCAGCCAGCTTCTGCTCCAGGTCGAACAGTCGGGTGCCAGCGGTTTTCAGTTCGTCCTGAACGGTGGTCAGCTCGCTCTGCAGTTTCTTGCTGATTTCACCGGTATCGGTGATTTCCTTTTTCTGCGCGTCGAACAGCTCGGTCATGCGATTCTGAGCGGTCTCGATCGCTTTTTGAATTTGGGCCAAGTCCATTATTTCGTCTCCAACGAGGGGAAAGTTTTCAGGCGCTCCAGGAGCGCGGCGATTTCAGTGGGGTCGCCGCTTTCGGACTCGCTCCGAACTGCGGACTTGATGCGGGCGATCAACGCCTGCGCTTCGGACTTGGAGAGGCCGGCGGATTCCCTCAGCCAGCTCTCCGCGTCGCGGATGCTTTCGATGGTCTCCATGCTCTTGAGCGTGGAGACGGTGGCCGCTTCGTTGGCCGGGAAGGTGCACACGCTGATTTCGCTCAGGCGCGTCACGTTGCGGAACGAGTAACCGGTGGCGATCGACGTGATGTCGCTCTTCGCCGCACTGAAGCCGACGGACATTCCGCCGACCGTGCCGTGAATCATCGCGGCCTTGAGCGCTTCGGACTGCGGGTTGCCCGGAGTGAGCTCGCCGCGCACATGCAGGCCGGTGCTGTCCTCGGCCAGGTCCAGCCATTTACCCACCGGAATCTCGTTTCGCCGGTGGTTGAAGAACATGGCCACGGCGCGGCTCTGGGTCTTCAGCGCCTGGGCAAAGGCACCTGGCTCGATGATGTCGCCATCGCTGTCGACCACGCCGAACACACTGGCATAGCCTTCGAACACGCCCTGGGCGCCACCGCTTGCGAACTTGATCGCGGCCTGGTCGAAAGCCAGGGTTTTACAAATGCTGGGCATCTACAGCCTCCAGAAAAACTAAACCCCGCTGGATGCGGGGTTCGTTTGGCCAAGTTGAGTGAGCGGCACGTTCTGCGACTGCCGAGTTGCGACATCACCGCCGGGGAGTGGCGGCCTATTGTCGAGGCGCCGGCCTTCGTTGACGGTCAAGAGGCCGGCGTCTACGTTTGTTTTCAGGTAGTTGGCCCGGGCGGTGGAATCGCCGCGCAATAGGCCTTCCAGGTTGTGCTCCGCATGGAGTCGACCGACTTCGCCTGGCTTCAGTAGCCAGCGCTCGATAGCGTATTCCCAGCGGTTGAGGTATGGCGACAGTGTGTACTGCAAGAAACCGAGGTTTTGTTGCTCGATGCCTGTTCCCCAGCTGGTGGACTTCTCCACGTCGCCAACCAAGTGCGGCGGTACCCCGAAGAATCGCGCCAGCTCGCTAACCTGAAACTTGCGGGCCGCCATGGTTTCCGCGTCTTGGGGGCTAACGCCGATGGCCTGGGTGGTGAATCCACCCTCCAGGATCCACAGTCGCTTCTTGACGGGTCCGCCGGAGATCTCCTTGAAGTTCTCCTCGACCTGGTTCCGCTGGTCCTTATTGAGCACCTTTCCTTCGCCGGTCATCAGCAACTGAGGCGACTTGGCGCCGTTGGCATAGAAGTCACGCTGCTGGTCTTCCATTGCCACTGCGACCCCGGCCGTCTTCGCCGCGAACGCGATTGGCGACAGGCCGACCAGGCCGTTGAAGCCGAAGCCTTTGAGATGGAAGATTTCTGCCGGCTTGAAGTCTGCGTATTCGCTGTCTCGCCGATATCGGTACACCACGCGCTTGCCTTCAAGCCGCACATCCATGTTCACGGACATCAGCGGCATCATGCTGATGACGTCACCAGCGCTGTTGCGCTCGATCAGGGCATAGGCATTGCCGTAATAGCAGAGCTGCATGGTCATCGCTTCGCGGAACTCGACGGCCGTCATGTACTGATTCGGGCTATAGCGCAGCAGGCGGGCCAGCGGATTGGTGATGCCGACCTTCATCCGGTCGTCACCCTTGGTCTCGAAGACATCCAGCGGCAAGCCGGCGGTGACGGTGGAGATCAGGCGAACGCAGGCGAACACTGTAGAGATTTGCAGCGATCGCTCGTCGCTCACGACCGAGTCACCCACCACTCCAGAGGCGGACACCGGGCCGTTCTGCGAACCCTTCTCAGGCGTTACCAGGCGGCCGCCGACAAAGAAGCTGGCCATACGTGCCCAGAAGGGACTGCGCGTGCGCAGGTCAATGCTGTAGTCGGTGTCTGCCATTACATGCTCATCGGTCTAGAGAGGAAGTCATCGACAGAGCCCTGTACATCCGCGTTAGCTAGGATCCGGCCTATCGTCATGATCAGCGCCACGGCGCCGTCGATCTTGTTGTCGTCGCCCTGCTTGATCGGACGAACAACGTCATCGTTGCCTGGCAGGCACTTGCCAATGACGTTGCCGATACACCAGGTCATGATCGGGTTACCGTCGTGATGGAACCGTCCGGCCGTGATGGCCGCTTCCAGCTCCTTCATGGCGTCCGACATGTTGGTGTAGTTCTGCGTGATGGTGATCGGGTTGAAGCCCTCGTCGTCGAGGTCATGGCTCAGGCCTGTCGCACCATGAGGATCAATCGGCGACTCGCGCAGCGGCGCTTGGTGATTGGCCTCCTTGGTGTCCTCGAGGATCTCGCGGTAATCGATCTCGGCGCCATCGGTGACCTCCAAGTGCTTGGAGTTGACCCAGGCCTGAAACCGCTCCGACATGCGCTTGTTGTCACTGTTGAATGCCGTGTCGTAGGGCACCCAGAATTTCGGGGCGACGCTGTAGTAGTGCGTCTTGCCGTCGATGACCCGCCAGAACAGCCGGGCCCGCGAGTTCATGTCCAGCTTGCGGGCCAGGTCGAAACCAGCGATCCACTCCTGCCCTTCGAATTGCTCCAGGGTCAGGGTCGTGTCTTCGCACGCCTTCCAGTCTTCCATGTTGAAGAAGCCGGACTTGGCGCTCACCCATAGGTTCAGGTGCTTGGTCTTGAATGTGTTGGTGAAGCGAGCGGAGCGGATCGCCCTCGCCTGCTGGCTTTCCAGGTATTCCTGGAACACCGACACCCCGTGGTTGGGGTTGGCCTTGGCCAGCATCTTCGGGTCAGTCCAGTCGTCACCCTCATCGAGTGTCCAGATGTAGCCGAATAACTCGTCGTCAGGGACCGTGCCCTCGAGCATCTCGATCACCTGGCGGCGCTTGTCGTAGCAGGGGCCCTCGATATCGGCGCCGGCGGTGGTGATGATGAACATCAACGGCTGCCGACGAGCGCCCATGCCGGTGAGCATGGTGTCGTACTGCGCCGAGGTACGGTGCTCATGGTATTCGTCGACGATGGCACAGCTGGGCGAGGCGCCGTCGCCGGGGTCTCCGATCAGCGGCTCGAAGCGGCTGAAGTCGGACGGGATGTTCATGTTCGAGGCGTTGACCTCGATGCCCGCTGCCTGGATCAGCATGGGCGACTTGCTCACCATGAGCTTGGCCGGCCGGAATACCTCCCACGCCTGCTTCTCGGTCGTTGCGCCAGAATAGACCTCGGCGCCGAATTCGCCGTCGGCAACAAACATGCTGATGCCCACACCGGCCGCGATCACGGACTTCCCGTTCTTGCGCGGGACCTCCCAGTAGCTTTCGCGGAACCGGCGGTGCCCGCCCTTCTTCCTGAGCCAGCCGAAGGTGACCGCCATACCGAACAGCTGCCACGGCTCCAGGCTGATGAGCTGACGCTTGAAAGCCCACTCGCCCTTTGTGTGCGGCAGCAGCTGGATCAGCTTCAGCTTCTTCTCGGCCTTGGCCGGATCGAACTTGAAACGGAAGCCTCGCTTGCGGCTCGCAGCCAGGTCATCGAAGTGCCGCTGGATCGCCTGGTGGATGTACCGACAGGCCGGTACCTTCCCGCGCAGCACGGACCGCCCCCACGCCATCGCCTTGTCGACGTTGGGGTGCAGGGCCTTGGTCATCTATGAGCTCAGTAAGTTGGCGAATTCGTTGGTGACTTTGTCCTTGTTTCCGCCGATCAGCCGGGTCCGGCTGGATGGGTCAAGGCCCAGTAACGATCCGAAGGTAACCATCTGCCGCATCGTCTCGTTGGCTGCGGTCAGTGCGGGGTTCTTCACTGGCCCTCCGGTTGCGCCGGCAACAACAATGCCGTGTTCCCTGATCGACTCTTGAGCCATCCGCCAGTTGTCATAGGCGGTACAGAAGGCCTCGACGTTGTGCAGGTCCGTGAGGGCCACGACGTTCTCGCGCAGCAGCTCGGGAAGAATCATTTTCCACATGACGGCAGCGCGCTCGCTCAACCATTCGGGCGGTTCAACGTCGGTGATCTTGGAGAACTCAGGCTCAGCAGTATTGAGCGCTCGCTTGCCTGGGTTGCCGGCGAGCTGTTTCTTGGCCGTCGGCTTGGGTTTGCGACCACGGCCGGCGACCGTGGCGGTGCCTCCCATCGCGCAACTCCTGAATTTTTAATTTCGCGGGTGTAAAAAAACGACTGAGGGCGCGGTGTCCGAGCTAAAGGCCCTGAACTTTTGACCCTCCCCCTCCCCTGAAACGATATTTCGTCTCATTTGTGCCGTTTTCGATCATTTTTTGATCGTTTTCGACTCCCGCTGCGTCTTCGCCTTGTGGCAGTCGCGGTTGATCGCCCGAAGGTTGTAGTCATCGTCGGTCCCGCCGTGGGCAAGGGCGACAATGTGGTCAACCTCGTGTGCTTCTCTGATGCGGCCAAGCTGGGCGCAGTCGTCACACCGGCACAGGTACTGATCTCGCTTCAGGATTCGCTCACGCTTGCGCCGCCAAGGACGACCACCACGGCCTGACCCCTTACGTGTAGCCCAAGCCTTGGCCTGCTCGGCAGCCAGGTCAGCATGGCCATCGCAGTAGCCATTGGCATTGCGGTGCAAAGCACGACAGCCCTGGGCGCGACATGGCCGCTGAGGTCTCAACGGCATGGCGCGCCACTCAGGTAGGTCTGCGATGGCGCATCAGGATCGACACCGCTTTCATCCGCCAGGGCTTCGATCAGTGCCAAGTTCTGGGTTGCGATCTGCTCGAGCAGGCTTGTCTGCTTCTTTTGCTCTTCCAGCATCTGTTCCAGTAACGAGATCACGGGCTCGCTCATACGCCACCTTTGTCCACTTATTGATCCATTCGCGCCGGGCGACGCATCCACTGCAGGCCATCAGTCCACCCGCAGGATCTTGGCCACGTTGCCCTTGGCCCTGCAGACCAGAACGGCGGCCAGTAGATAGAACGCGGTGTTGAACCAGGAGGCATCGGCGAAGTCGTCATGCATCACCATCCGCCCGACAAGGCTGATGAACTGCATGCCGGTAACAGCACATGCAGCCCAGGCCATCAGGGATACACCCAGCTTGTAGCGGGCGTCCGGGTAAGGCCGGTAGCGCAGGCCGATCATCACGAAGATGACCGCACACAACGCGGCCTGTATAACGGCAACCATTCAACCCTCCTTCCTGGCTCGCAGGCGGAAGACCCACTGCAGCCAGGTCGGCATGCGGCCGGTCTGCATCCACTCCAGTAACCCGGAGAACGTGACCACGCAGAGAACACCGCAGACAAAGGCGCTGAAACCGGCGGTCTGGGTCCAGGCCCGTCCCATCAGTTCAGCCGCACCGAAGTAGCCGCCGATCCAACCGGCCAGAAGGTAGCCTATGCGACGCCAGGTGCTGATGTCCTTGGCGAACACCACATAGAAGAAAGCTCCACCGAATGCGCCGACTAGTGCAGCGAGATCCAGCTGGGGAAATGCAGCACCTAGTCCGACGCTGGCAAGTACGCCGGTCACTGCGAGGGCGCCGGTACTTGGCTCGGCCATAAGCACTGCTCCATAAATGAAAAAGCCCCGCACAATGGCGGGGCTCAGGGTGTCAGCGATCAGACTGACTCTTTAGGCTCGTTTTTCACAGCCTGGGCGGGAGGTGTCGATAATCAAATCACCCTCCACTCGATATCCGATGGAGCCCACGAGGAAGGCGTGGTTGAGCTGGCTCATCACAACATCCGAGAGACCAACTGCACACCCATCCTTTTGAATGGCGTTATCCATAGCAGTCTTCATGTTGGGAATGCCGAACGGAAAGAGGATAACGGGGTAGGTGTCTTCGCCAGTGACTCGGGAACCCTTCACGAATTTCGAAGAATTGATGTTGTAGTTCTTGGTGCTCGCGACAGTCATGTCGGCTACTCGAACAGTGCAGCCCGAAGCGACAGCGGCGGCGACAATAACAGTGAAGATGGCTTTTTTCATGGGTTCCCTCCAGGTGAGGGCGCGGAATATATCAAAAAGCCACTACAACAAAAAGCCCGACGCTAGGCCGGGCTTTTAGTGCTCACTCCTCAACACGCGCAGGAATGACAGGATGGAAGTAATTTCGCTCAGTCGCTCACTGATGTCAACAGGCAATCATGCAACCTCTTTCATCAAGAGCCCCTCGGCCTCCAGAATCACCCGAACCTCTGCCAACGCGTCGTCAATCATGCCGTCGAGCTTTTCGTTGATCTCCAGCCTCCAACGCCGGCGGGTGGACTCCGGCGTGGCGTCGAGATCCCAAGTGTTCATGTCGTAGAAGCTGTCAGGCAGTATGATCACATCCTCTTCGAGTGCCTCGATGCGCTTCTTCGCTGCTTGGCCAGCGGCAACTGCAGCACTCACAGTGGCCTCGCGACGCCATGACGACGCATCCAACGGGATATCCACCGAAACAGATTGCGGAGCCTTGCGGCGTGCCCCCTTAAGCTTTGGAATCGCCCAGGAAGTCACTGCCTTGTAGATGAACAATGCCGGTGCTGGGCTAGCGATTAACGGACGGACCAGCGTGATCGCCTGAACCTTCTTCACCTTGTTGGTGCTGTATTTGGCGACCAAAGCATCCCAGTGCCTGCCCCTAAGCATGTGGTGCAGGCGCGCCGACAGCCAGTAATCGACCTGGGTGCGATCGATGCCGTCTGATCGTCCACCCAGCGAGGCCAAGCATCCGCCCTCCTCCTCCGCCGATTTGTACAGCTTCTGCCACGCCTGGGCCTTTGCCGATCCCTTCTCGCCCGCCGCCAGAGCGGCAACTACTGCACCCGAAACGCTGCTGTAAACCATGGTCCTTCCCCCTCAATCCCCGGTGTAGTTGGTGCCGCCGGCACCGCGCCGGTTGCTTCCCTGATATGTCGCCCCAGGCCCGGATGCCTGAGGGTTCTTCAACTGCTCGATCTGCCGGTTCGCGGCCTGCAGGGCCAGGCTGAGCTGGGTCACCAGTTCAGCCAGGGCCAGGGCCTCGCCAGTTGCAGCCGCTACCCAGCCCGAGGCGTTGCAGTGGTCGCATGGCAGTTCGTGAAACAAACCCTTGGTGACCGCTCTCCCACGGCACGAAGCGCACTCTTCCAACTCGATCACGGCCTTCTTGAAGGCTGGGCCGTGGCTTTTCCTCATGCAGGCACCTTGAACAAGTGACAAATCTCCTCAGCGTCAAGCTTCGGCACCTCGTCGCCGCGCAGTGGGCGCAGGTGCTGCGGATCACAGCCGGCCAAGTTGCTGATCACCTTGCCGCCCTCGGCGTTACGCACCAGGTCTTCGCCGGTGACGATCCAAAGGCCAGGGGCATCCGCGTCGAAGTAACCGTCCTGGCGGAACACGGAGCCGAACGGCGGAACGAACTCCACCAACTCCACCGAACGACCGATGTTCTCGGTGACGCTGAAGGCTCCGGTGATCAGAGCGAGGTCGCCCGGCTTAAGCTTCTGAGTCATTTCGAATCCTCGCTTATGGTGGATACCGGAAGTCCGTCGAACCCCGCGCGCTCTGCGGCCTTGGAGAGAGTCCATGAATCCGTTGATCTATCACCGGTCAAGCCGTGAACCGACTCGAAACCCTTCTGGTCAAGATGCGCATGCCACTTCTCCAGCGCCTCACGCTTGCGGGCCATGACGTCGGACTGGATGTACACCTTCACGTTGTGGCCCATGGTGTGATTGATCAGCAGCTCGCCCACCAGGTGGTCAACACCCAGGTCAGCCCAACCGGTGCGGGCCAGCTTGCGCAGGTCGTGACTGGTCCATTCGCCCTGCCCCATGGTCGCGAACACCGCAGAGGCCTTCGACTCACTCATGGGCTTGCCCTGCCGCCCCGGGAACAAGAACTCACCCTCGTAACTTTGGTTGAGCTGGATCTCGCGGCAGGCCATCAGCAGGAAGCGCACCTGGTCGGTCAGGGGCAGGCGGTGCTGCACGCCGGTCTTGGTGTGTTCGGCGGGGATGAACCACTCCCGTTCGGCCAGGCTGATATGGCTCCAGCGGGCCATGCGGGTCTCGCCCAGGCGGGTGCCGTGGCAGAGCATCATCAGGGCCAGCAGCCCATGCTGCGGGTTGTTGGCCAGCGTGCTCTTCATGCGGGCCATCAGCTCTTCAAGGTGCACACCCCGCAGCCGCGATGGCTTGACCGTGACCTTGGCCTTGGAGAAGTCACGAAAGCGGATGCCGGCCATGGGGTTGGTGCTGATCAGCCCGAGCTTGGCGGCCTGCCGGAAGGCCAGGGCCAGCAGCTGGAACACCAGGCGCACGTAGTCGATCGACAACGATTCTTGCAGCGGCCACATCAGCTCGCGGTCGAGCAGCGCCTTGTCGATCTGGGCCAGCGGGATCTGGCTGAGGCGCGGCACCAGATGCTGCTTAATCGCCGACGCCGCCGTGCTCTTGCGCTTGGTCGACAGGTTGCGGTCGCGGGACATGCGCTCAGCGAACCAGGCCAGCAGCTCACCGGTGAGCACCCAGCTCGACAGGCTCGATCCTTCGCCGGCTTCCAGGCGCAGGCGGATGTCGGGCAGCGCAGCGGCCACCTTGGCAGCGCTCAGCTCAGGGTACGAGCCGATCAGGTTCCACTTGCCCTTGTGGATCAGGTACCACGACCCGCGCTCGCGGGAGCGGTGAAAGCGGAAATACAGGCCGTGGTTGCCCAGGGCGCGCAGGTCGCGCACCTGGCCGGCGGCCTGCCGGCGAATCTCTGCATCGCTGATTTTCACAGCGGCGGTATTGGTCATGCTGCAACCTCCGTTTTCGGCAGCAACAGGTAAGCCCGCAGCTGCTCCATAGCGTCGAAGTGCCCTCGGCACACGATGGCGAGATAGCCCTGATCATTCAGGCGCCTGATGCACGCCTGTTGACTGGGAGAGACGGGCGCCGGGTCAACCGTCGCCTTGAATTCGATGTACATGCCGAAGTAGCCGCCCCGAGCCATCGGCAGGACCAGATCAGGGATGCCGGCCTTCACGCCCTGGTGCTTCAGCTTTTCAGCAACCTTCTTGTGCCTGTGACCACCGTTCGGTACGTGGTAGATCATCTCGAAGACGTCCGGGTAGCGAAGCGCGATTTCTTCCATCAACGCGGCCTGCTCTCTGCCTTCTCGGTCTACGGGCTTCGTCCGAGGCTTCTTGGCCCGTACAGGCTTCATGATCGCCGGCTTCACTGTTCCGCCCTCCCCAGCTGGGCTTGGATCTTCGCCAGGGCTTCAGGGGAGACGAACGCCCGGCCGCCCAGCATGATCATCGTGTCGCAGGGGACTTCCTTCGTGCGCTGCCGAAAACGAAGGGCCGGAGCGTTCTTCCAGTGGCACCACTTCCGCTCTGTCTGCCAGCGAACGGTCTTCGTCTTGGGCAGGTACTCGCTGACATAGATCGGAATGCCGCTGAACATCATGGCTGGGCTGATCATGCGGCCACCCTCCCTTCGCTCACGAGGATGTTGAGCGTTCGCACCACGCCTTCCAGGTGCATTAACCGCAGCTCTTCGAGGCTGAACGTGGTCTTGCTGCGCGAATCGACAGCGTCATGGCAAGCGCTGCAAGACCACGCGCCCTGCAGGTCGTTCGGCTTGATACCCACGCCGCAGGTGCCGGCCAGGCGGTAGTGCGCCAGAACGGTGGTTTCCGGGTTGCCGTTACAGACACCCGGTATGCGCACCTGGCACTCACGCCCGCGCGCGGCCTTGGTCAGCTTGGACTGGCGCATCAGATCGCCTCCCGGCCGCGGTGGGACGCCCAGTCGAACGGCAGGACGATGCCGCCGCCTTCCCGCAGCCGGTCGGCTGATCGCTCGCCCATAGCCGCTGGCAACTCCTTCGCGCCAAGGTTGGAAATCACGATGGTCGGCAGCATCCGCTCGTAGCGACCGTTGATGATCGAGAAAAGCCGGCTCAGCTCGAAATCGCTCGGGGCCTCCTTGCTCGCTCCGACTTCATCGAGAACCAGCAGTGACGGGCGAATCAATGCGTCAAGGATGCTCCCCTCGGTCTGGCCGGAACCACCATCGAACGTGGCGCGGATGGCCTGCAGGATACCGCCGAGGGTTCGATAGGCAGCCGTATGCGTGGAATTGGCCATGACAGCCTGGGCGATCGAAACCCCCAGATGCGTTTTGCCGGTTCCGGGGTTGCCCACCAGGATCAAACAACGGCCGGCGGCCAGGTTGGCATCAAACTCGGCGGCGTAACGCTCACAGCGCGCCTTAGCCTTTTGCTGGCCGTCGCAGCTCACTGCGTAGGTGTCGAACGTCTTGTCCTTGAAACGCTTTGGAATCAGCGAGTCTCCGAGCTTGTAGGCCAGATCCACGCGCTGACGCTTGATGTCTTCGGCCTGGGTTTTGGCGACCTGCGCCGCCTTGCAGCCCGGGCACGGCGAGCGGAACGTGTGGTTGAGCACCTGGTGTGTGGTTGCTTCATACGGGCCATGCTCTTCGCACATGGCCATACAGGTGACCTGCGGGCCGGCAATGCTGGACAGGTGAACCACTTTTTCAGAACGCATAGGAGCCATCCCCCCGTGGAATAAGGCCATCGTGATAGTCGCGGTCGTTGAAGCCGTGGTCACGGCTGTTGGGCTTGCCCTGGGCGGGCGATTGGGATGCAAAACGTTTGGTGACCCACTCCACTTCGAAACCCTGCCATCCGCTCTCGATGGCGATCTCCATCGCTTTGCTAGGCTGAACACCGAAGGCCTTGCACTGCTCGAGCTTGGAATTCAGCGCCGACCAAATGCGTGCAGTCAGCGGCGCACGCTTGGCCTTGCGGATAGCTAGGTAATCAGCGATCAGCGCCTCGCTCAGGTCGTGCGGGTTGTTGGCCAGCAGATCGCGAAGGCCGAAAGGCTTCTTGCGGTCAGGCTTGCCATCCGGGACCGGATCAAGCTCAGCCTTGGGGGGGCATGTAATCTCTTCCGTAGGAAGAGTTACATAGGGGGTTTCTTTCTTAGAATAAAGAAGGGACTCGGCGGTTTTGGTCTGTTTCGACTCTTCGCCGATTCGGACCACTTGAGCCGATTCGGCTGTTTTGGTCTGTTTCGGCTCAATGACGTAGACCCAGTCTTTCGGGTCATTCACGCCGATGTCACCACGGGCACCGCCATCACGGAACAGAACACGACGACGCAGCAGGCTGGAAATCGCCTTGGATACGGTGTCGGGGTGGGCGTGTATGGCTTTGGCGATATCGGTCGCAGGGATGCGTTGAGCGCCCGCGCCGAAGTTGATGGTGGCCTTCGCCACGTACAGCACAATCTTCATCTCCCGAGCTGGGAGATCGATAGCCAGCAGGCCATCCATGAGCTGGTTGTCCATCCGGGTGAACCCCCTGGACTTGTCAAGTGGGACGATGTTTGTCATGCTCTGGTCTCGTTTGAAGCTGTAGAGAAAGCCGCCCTGCCAGGCGGTTTTTTTTCGTCTGCGATTCCGCTACTGGATGGATTCGCAGGTGTTTCGGCCATCTACTGGCGAAACGCCACAAGACGGATAATGCTCATCACGAAGCGGCCTTATCCTCAGATGGATACAGGTCTGGTCTCAGCTGATGGCGTGTTACTTGCCCCCCAACAGCCTTCTCGAAGGGAATGACCAGATCGGCTGGCACCTTCTGGTTGCGGTGAACGCATTGCCAGATGCGCGGCTGGCTCGTATTGCATCGCCTGGCTAGCTCTGCCTGGCCCCCGGCCAAGCGCACCACCTCGTCAATTGGTCTTTCTGTGTTCGGCATGTCTGAGTGCCTCAATGGATCGTGCACCCGATGATAACTCAAGTTATAGATAAGGCAAACACATGTTATTTGATGGCTAATAACGTGTGTTTTACCCTTGCAGGCATGAACAAACCTTCCGAAATGCTCAAAGACCGCATCCTCGAGCGCCGCACGGCGCTAGGGCTAAGCCAGGCTCAGTTGGCCGAGAAATCTGGGGTAAGCCAGGTCACCATTCAGCACCTCGAGAGTGGTCGGAATTCGACTTCCAAGAAGCTGCTCGACATTGCGCGGGCGCTTGGGGTTACAGCTGAATGGCTGGCGTCCGGGGAAGGACCTCGCCGCGAGCCCAGCAATGTTCAACCTGTGAGCCAACAGCCCGAGTCGTTCCGCTATCCGGTGATCAGCTGGGTGGCTGCAGGGGCATGGGCCGAGGCAGTAGAGCCATTCCCGCCTGGATACTCCGATCGATATGAGATGTCAGATTACGACTCCAAGGGGGTCGCATTCTGGCTGGAGGTGAAGGGTGACTCGATGACCTCTCCGGTTGGTACGAGCATTCCCGAGGGAATGCTGATCCTTGTTGATACAGAAGCCGAAGCGATACCCGGCAAGCTGGTAGTGGCCAAGCTAGCCGACAGCAATGAGGCGACTTTCAAGAAGCTGGTTGAGGATGGAGGCCGACGCTTCCTCAAGCCACTCAACCCAGCCTACCCCACGGAGATGTGCCTAGAAGGCTGCCGAATTGTGGGCGTAGTGGTGAGAGCGACGATCAAGCTCTAACACCACCGCCCACCAACGCCCGGTACATGCCGGGCTTTTTTTCGCCTACTGAAAAGAGCCGGCGGTAAAGAATCTTCCCCGGGGTATTGAAAAATCCTACCGCACACGATAACTGTATGCATATACAGTACAAGGAGTTTCATACCATGTTTCAGCTAGCCTTCTCGCACTCCCCTTCCCTGTCCTATGAGCGGCTTGGCTACCGCATCCAACAAGCGATCTCATCTCCACACGTTCAGAAAAGGCAGTGCGTCGAGCTTCGACCAAACCATGACGAATCCCCTGCCGACTGGCGCCGGCTGATCTCCGACCTGGAGGAGACCTCAGGCATCAAAGTAGAGGCCCTGGAATCAGGTCTGATCAGGATCGGATGGCGAGAATTCACCGAATCATGAACACCTGCCCGCTGATCGCGGGCTTTTTTTTGGTCGGATTTATAACTTGAGTTATTGACACAGCAAAAACCTGAGTTATTATTCGATTCATAACACAGGTTATAGGCAGCTACGGCAGCCACCGCTCTTTACACAACTCGACGCAACACACCATCAGGTGGGAAAGGTAGCTAGCACGCTCATAGGCAGGAGCCTCCCTGAGCGATGCCGTATCGACCTCGGATCCTGGTGGCAAACCATCGACCAATTACAGAGGAGCACCTTAGCCATGAAGTAGTTACCGCTTCACCAGCGAGGTGCAGCAAGCCTGAAGGCTCCGCCCATATCTCAGACAGGCAGCGGCAAGTTGTGGCGTCGATGTCACCGCGCATTGGCCGGATATCCGGTAGCCCACCCGAAACGACGAATCACTGCTGAAGCAGCATCCCCGGCCTGTCGCCAGTAGCGAGGCCGGGGCGGTTTCACCGATTGGCCTTGGTAACAGGGCCAGACGGGAAATCAACCGCCCTGGAGGGCAAGACAATGAGCAGGCCACATTACTTGTTCGAATTGGATGATCCGGCGGCAACCGATGCTGATTACGAGGACGGGACAGGCCATGGAAAGTACAAGGTTTACGGATGGCGCGGCGAGGTCATCGACGTAGTTGAAACCCTGGAGGAAGCAGAAACTCTCGTTGCCGCCAACTCCTGAACAACCAGCGGCACGTCAGCCTGACGTTAACTGCCCGATCCACCTGGTTCCCCATCACCAGGCTGCATCGGTCGTGACGTTCGCCCTCCCCCTGGTCCGGGATGTACACGGCAGCGAGCTTCACGACCAATGCAGCCCACCGAGGACAACTCATGGAAACGATCACTTGCGGCTCATGGATTGGCCAGCTCGGCAAGGCGCTGGCTCCCCGCGAGCTTGAAGCATTGCTGTGGGTGGCCCAAGGCCTCACCACAAAAGAAATCGCCCGCGAAATGGCCGTCAGCCCCGGCACCGTGGCCAACCGCATCGAGAACGCGCTTTTCAAGCTGGAAGCCGGCCGCCGCATCGAGGCGGTCACCAAGGCTATGCGCCAACAGATCATCAGCCCGCTCTGCATCGCCCTCGCCTGCCTCATCTCCATGCATGCGGTGATCAACGACAGCGACCCGATGCGCCGCGACCGACGTGTGCCCGAGCGGCGTACCGCCCAAGTTCGAATCGTTCGCAAGGCCGAGGCCTTCGAGCTCCACGCCTGACCCACTGAGGACCAACCCATGCAAGCAGCCATCCAAGAAAGCCAGGGCAAACTCGACGTTCTGCGCCAGGAAGTGATCACCGCTACCGAGGCCTTCCGCAGCAAGTCACGTTTCTTTGTCACGCAGAGCGGTAACGGCTGGGCCGTTGTCTCTGCCAGCAACAATCGCGTATACGGCCGCAACGTCAGCTATCCCCAAGCCGTTCGCTATGCGGAGAGCCTGGAGCGCGCCATCGACGCCAAGACTCTGCCCGTGGTTGCGGTCGTGAAAGCTCGCCAGATCGGAGAAAGCGCGACGCGCTGGTGCTCGTTGATGGCTCTACTGTTCATCGTTGCTGCAGCGGTTTCCCAGTCATGAGCCGCGGGGTAAACAAGGTCATCCTGGTTGGCACTTGCGGCCAGGACCCGGAGGTGCGCTACCTGCCCAATGGCAACGCTGTGACCAACCTCAGCCTGGCCACCAGCGAGCAATGGACAGACAAGCGCTCAGGCGAGAAGGTCGACCGTACGGAGTGGCACCGGGTTTCGCTGTTCGGGAAGGTCGCGGAGATCGCCGGCGAGTACCTGCGCAAGGGCTCCCAGTGCTACATTGAGGGCAAGCTACAGACCCGCGAGTGGGAGAAGGACGGCATCAAGCGCTACACCACGGAAATCGTAGTCGACATCAACGGCACGATGCAGCTGCTCGGTAGCCGGCCACAGGGCCAGCAGCCAGGACAGATGCCAGATAGGCAGCCACGGCAACAGAGGCCTGCAAACCCGCAACAGAACCAGCAGGCAGCGCCACCTGATCACGACAGCTTCGATGACGACATACCATTCGCCCCGCTCCACTATCTGGCCGGTGCGTAGCCATGAAGCGCCGGCAGCAGGTTCACCCCACCGCCTACTACCTCGGGCGCGCCTGCCGCGACAACAGCCAGTCACGCGACGCCCAGCCATACGTTGGCTGACGTAAATTGCGCCTGGCGGCTCGCTGTTCATTATGAATGATACATGGTGCTCACTGAATAAAACGAATTAATGCTGCGTAGTCGCCGCAGTCCCGCAGCAGTATTTCTACGACTTCTTAACCACGCTACCAAAATACCTGCCAATAGCTGAACAGGCAAAAAACTGAAATTTTACAAATTTACCCGGCTTATATTGACGAAATTTCTTTCTCCTCTTTTTCAACATAAATGCCCTGGTTATTAAGAGGGCCATCTCGGAGGGCTCCATGGCATCATTAAAAACCGAAAAGTAATATTTCCTCCTATCTTCAGAAAGTCCCGACCCATCAATAAAATCAAAAACCTTCCAAGCTCGCGCATAAGTTTTTGACACCTTGTCTAGTTGAAACTCGGATTTGACATATGGCTTAAGCAGAGGCAAAGCCTTTTTTAATTCCATCCTATCAAACTCTGCCCGGCGCTTTCTGAGCCTCTGAAGCATTCGCTGAGCGTGAGTAAGATTATCATTGGGCAATTTCAATCTCAAATACGACTCTGCAGCCACTTCATATCTTTCTAGCAGCTTATAAAACGTAGACTCAAAGCGCTCCTCCTTCATGAGTTGTTGTTGTTCCAGCATAATGGAAGAAGTTTTACGAGCCTCCTCAGTCTGGATAAGTGTAGTGCGAAGCAATACTATGAGCGCAATAAAGCTAAGAACCGGATTAGTCAGCCCGCCCACGAAGTCTCCGACTTGCCCTAGATTTTCGCTAACGTCAAACTCCGGACTTACAAACACATGAAACAAAAAAAGCATTAACAGACCAAATGCGCAAGCGACAAGACCAACGTAAAACTGGTCATACGGCCTTATCTCACTGTTCTGTTCCCTCCGTGACATTTTGAACAAGTAAAGTGCCACACCCGAAGTCAATAATTGAAGCACAACCAACCCAGTCACTACTAAGCTCATCCGCATGCCCCTCCTATGGCGCGATGATCATAATTTTTTTTCATTTTTTTTCAATCAAATTGCCACTATGCCGCATCCGGCCACGGAGGGCGGCGCATGCATGGAGAAAGCCATGATCGAAGCCACCGAGAAGCAGCTCGGCCTGCTCTGGCACACCTTGGGCCTGAACCCAGGTTGCCGTACCGGCAACAGAAACCACTTCCTCACCAGCCCAGGCTATGACGACGCCAACAACCTGGATGTGCTGGTAGAGGCAGGCCTGATGACGCGCGGCAAGGCGCCGGCCTTCTGTGATGCTAATGACGTGGTGTACCGGGCAACGCCTGAAGGTAAGCAGTTTGCGCTTTCCAAGCTGCCACCACCGCCGCCTCCACGAAAGTACACCAAGTTCGATGCCTACCTCGATGAGTGCGAATGCTATGACGGCTTCGCGCACTTCCTCGGGATCAACCAACCGCAGATCCAGCAGCGCGGCGACTGGGGCAACTACGAATACCGTATGGTCCGCTACCCACGCGGTAGCGCCTACTGCGAACACCGCCGCCCCACCAGATTCGCGTACTGGTCGCCCTATCAAGAGCTTGAGGTTGCTGGTGAGTGGGCCACGACCATGAAGGAAGCCAAGGCGAGCTACAAGGAAACGCTCAAGGAATTCCGCGCCAACCCAAGCTTCAGGCGAGCGACTTCGGGCGCCTCTGCTCCGCCTGCCCCCGCCCTCTCAAACGATGAACACCTCAAGTCTGAGAGTTCATGAAATCTCGCTTGACGGCAAGCGCGACCTTGTACCTTTCAAGAGCATCTTGAACAACTTCATTATCTCCCGTAATTTCGGAATACTGATATTTCACCCAGCGCTCTTGAACTTGCTTGTGATGCTCATCTGCTTCGCGCAAACCACGAACAACACCCTGAATCCGGATCATCTTCGCCATTACAACTGAATGGGATACTACAAGCTCGTAACTTCCCAGCTCATGAGCCGGAATTCCTTTCAGTATTTCCATGTTGCTTTCAAAAAGCCCGCCAACGTGATAATCCCACATCAGTAAGAAACCATTCAACGTCGGCCCACTATCAACAAACTCAGACAATTTCCTGACATTTTTACAAGCGCTTTCCATCACCGCCAAATAGGCACCATCACGAAGCTCTTCCCTCTTCGCATCCGCGCTTGCTTGCATATTAATTTGTTTTCGACTTACTGCTAAAGCACCCCAAATGGCACCGATAGAGCCAAAGGCCTGGACCCAACTAGCAAGCTCACCCTTATTAAGATCATACGCCTTGATCAAAAGAACAGATACAAAGCAAATAGCAAGAGCCAAACAGATATTTTGAACTGACAACCACGGTTTCAACAGACTCTTGCCGTACTCGTTAAGCATTTTCACAACCCATCCTTGTTTTTTGAAATCATACGCGCGAGATATCCTCATGCCCACAGCAATCGATCTGTTCGCCGGCCTCGGCGGATGGAGCACCGGCGCGCGCGCCGCAGGCGTCCAGGTTCTCTGGGCCGCAAACCACTGGCCGGTGGCCGTTGAATGGCACAGCGCCAACCACCCCGATACGCAGCACGTTTGCCAGGACTTGCACCAGGCACGTTGGGAGCACGTGCCGGCACACGATATCCTGCTCGCCTCGCC
Source organism: Pseudomonas sp. BNK-30 (assembly GCF_047456185.1). Lineage (NCBI taxonomy): Bacteria > Pseudomonadati > Pseudomonadota > Gammaproteobacteria > Pseudomonadales > Pseudomonadaceae > Pseudomonas > Pseudomonas sp. BNK-30. The sequence continues at coordinate 1,331,486 of NZ_CP179904.1, read as the reverse complement.
CTGCTGCCAGGGCCACGCCAAGGCCCGCGGCAAGAAGTCGGGTAATCCTGAGCACGACGCATCGCGCTCGACGGCCTGGGCCCCGGTATCGGCTTTGGAGTTCCACCGGCCTCAGGCGGCGGTAATCGAGAACGTGCCGGAGTTCACCGACTGGGTGCTCTACCCGGCCTGGCTGCAAGCGATCCAAGCGCTGGGGTATCAGGCCGCTCCGCACATCGTGGACTGCGCCGACCTTGGCGTGCCCCAGCACCGGGTGCGCCTGTTCATGGTGCTGACGCGCAGCAAGGCACCGCTGATGCTTCAACTACCGCAGGAGCCACACGTACCGGCCACCAGCTTCCTCGACTTCGACGCCGGGCGCTGGTCTGAGATCGAGAAGCCAGGCCGGGCCCAGGCCACGCTCGACCGGGTCCGCAATGGCCGCCAACGCTTCGGCGACCGCTTCATCATGCCCTACTACGGCAAGGGCTCCGGCACTACCGGGCGGGACATCAACCGGCCGATAGGCACTATCACCACCCTGGACCGCTGGGCGCTGGTCGACGGCGACCGCATGCGGATGCTCAGCGCCAGCGAGGCCTTGGCCGCTATGTCGTTCCCAGCTGACACCCTTCGGCCAGACAACCACCGGCTTACAATGCACATGGCAGGCAACGCGGTACCGCCGCTGGCCGGACAGCGCGTAGTCGAAGCCCTCATCAAGGCAGCTTAGGGCGCTTCCAGTTCAACACCTACGAACTAAGACTTCATTCGAGCGACTTTTTTTAGTTTGACGAAACCAGAATTTTGGGTGAGGCGCCCCATCACTTGAATACTTCTCACTATTCGGTCCTTTGGCTCTTGCGGATCAAATACATAAAGCTCATTACCCGAAGTATTTATTATTTCTACACGCTTCTTCTGGTAGTCGGGACTAGTGGAGTCAAGATCACACAGTAGAGCTTGAATGGCAGCGCCTTTAGCCTCGAGTCCCGACATGAAGATCCTGCGCATGTCATCTCTTGCACCTGCTATCTCTCCACAGGCGAAGAAAAACCGATTGAACGCGGAAAACTCGTCCGAGCTTAAGTCCTTGGCAAAATAATGTTTATATTTTTCCCAGTTATTGAAACCTACTGGCCGTCCCATAGCGTTGTCAAAAGCATTCCTTTCAAGCACCGCAGATATGACCTGCTCCGTATGTCGGATGTCCATTACCAATATAGTTGCTGCCGCTTCCTTTTCGGAGCGCTTTTGCATCCAATAAACTATAAGGGCAACCATACCTACAACAAAGGTGACTATCCCCGTAATTATGTCTGAATACTCCATTGTTCCTCCCAGTGTCGCTCGCACATAACCCTAAGGGAATGTTACACCGTAGACGACGCAGTAACCACTAGGTCAGAACTTAGCTATAGGACAGCCAAAATGTCCTTATCGATTAAACGCGAACCAGTCTAGAGCACATTTGTACTCCACCTACCTGTAACCCCTCTCCCCTCTATTCACTGCCGCGATATGGCGGCCAAGGACGAAGTCATGCCTGAAGAAAGCCAACTGCACCCAGATGTGGCGCGCATCTACGACATTTTCGGCCTGCATCACTCGCATCCGATCAGCGTTCTTGAGGTGAACGTCAGGAACACAAAGCGCTTCTCCGACCGTCTTCAGGCAGTGGAAAGCGAGTTCCTGATGGTGCCTGGCACGCCTTCGGACGAGCCCGAGGATGAAGGTTTCCCTGTTGATGATGAGTGCCTGGTTAACCGGTGGGGATCAACCCAAGAAGAGTACATCGAGCAGTTCCGAGCAGCGCTCGAGCACCTGAACGGGAAGAGCCGCACCATCACCCTCTCCGGCTGCGAGTTCACCGAGGACGACCTGCTCCGAACAGCGGTGCGCATGGTGCGGGGCACCACCAGAATGAAGCAGCCACGCTGGGTGCTGATGAAGGACGCCTTCTGCTGTGGATCTGGCGTTGCGCACGCGCTGTGCCGCCGTTTCGGCTTTGATCCGGACGAGGACCTGCGCAAATGACCCGCCTCGCCCTCTGCCTCCTGCTGCTGGCCACCGGCGCCAGCGCAACCGAACTGCCGTCAGGCGTCTGGACTTTCGAAGACAAGCCGCGGGGCGTCGTCTGCTACGTGATGGGGTCGCTTGGCAATGACTCGATCAGCTGCGTGAAGGTATGGCTCCCGCAAGTAGCGGAAAGCCAGCACCAGCTCTCCCCGCACGAAACCCAACCCGAACCTACACCCGCTCTGGCGCCTGGGCGCTGGATTGATGAGAGGTATCAGCTGTGAGCAAAGCTGCCCGGAAAGATGTGCTCGACGAGATGACCAAGGAAGACCTGGTGGAGTGGATCAGGTCTCAGCACTTTTTCATGAAGCCCAAGAAGAGCGATGTGCTGTATCTGCGCTGGAAGCGGCAATCGGCAGACGTTCTGGACGAAATGGAGAAGGAGAACCGCGCGCTTGACCATCTGGACTTCAGCGAGCGGGATCGACTGGCTCGGCAGTTCAACGCATCAAAAGATCCAAGTGAGCGGCTTCGACTGGTCGAGAAGATCGAGCCTTATGACAAGGCCCTGAGAGACCATCTGAGCCGCTCCGAGGCAATCAACCGCAAGCAAAAGCGAGTGGATGCACTCTACGACCAGATCGAGGTCGAGCGGAAAAAGGAGTGCCGATGATGACCGACCTGATCGAAGTGAGGGCAGCCAACCTGATCGGCGCGCCGCTGGACTGGGCGGTTGCAAAGGCAACCGACGCTTCAGAACTAAGCATCGGGGAGCAAGGTATCGTTTGCATCTACGACACCCCAGAAGGCGGCTGCTGGACGAACCTCTATCAACCGTCCACGGACTGGAGCCAAGGCGGCCTGCTGATCGACGAGCACCAAGGCGGATTGAGCCATGATCGGCATTTGTCAGGCTCGCCATGCGGCTGCAGCGCCGGACCAATCAACTCGACTTGGCTTTCTGGCCCCACTGCACTTGTCGCCTTCTGCCGCTCCCTCGTCCACGCCAAACTCGGACCGATCGTTAAGGTGCCGAAGGAGCTGCTGTCATGCCCAAACTGATCAAAGTGCACACCTGCGACCTGGCTGGCAAGGCGTTGCTCTGGGCTGTCGAGATGGTCGACGGACCGATCCCGCCGCCGGCCGGCCAACTGCAACTGCCACTCAGCGGCCAAGCCATCGACGACGCGACCGGCGAGTACCTCATCGAAAAGCACAGCATCTGGGTTGACCGCGGCTACAGCTGGCCCTGGCTGGCCTGCGTGTCAGGTCACCCGCTGGACCGCCAGCCCGGTGATACGCGGGCCGAAGCTGCAGCCCGGGCGATCGTGCACCACGCCCGCGGCGAAACCATCAAAGTACCGAGGGAGCTATGCCAATGATCCTTCCCCTGATGTACATGGCCTACCTGGTATGGAAGGCACCGCGATGAGCAAGCCGCATGCACGAACCAGAACCGGAGCGAAGGTCACTCTGACCGTGGAACTAACGAACCTTGGCTCTTGGGGGCAGGACTGCACTCTGGACCAGGTCTACCGGCAGGCCCGAGAGGCGGCGGTCGGTCGCCTGAACAAGGTATTCAAGGACCACCTTGATACCACCCGTATTCTCGGCCCGATCGTCGTCGAAGCTGTAACCACCGACCTCGAAAAGCGTTAACCCCTCCACCTACTACTCAAGCCCGCCGACAGGCGCGGGCGAGGATGACCCGTGTCCGATATCACAGTGAAGTGCTCCCGGTGCCGAAACCAGCACAAGGAGAGTGAGCGCGTGCTTGCGCCCTGCAAGTGGCTCAAAGGCGCCAGCACCATGGTGTGCCCGCGTTGCAAGTGCACCAGCTACTACATCGTCAGCCCTGCGCCAGCAGCCTGACCACCAACCTGCCGCCACCGGCGGCGTGGAGCCCATCCCATGGAACATGCAAGCGAGTTTCTCGATGAGGAAGAGGTGGTGCGGGTGACCGGCTACCAGCTCCCGAGCAAACAGATCGCGTGGCTGGCCAACAATGGCTGGCATTACACGCTCACCCGGGCCAGGCGGCCCATTGTCGGCCGGGTATACGCCCGGCTCAAGATGGCAGGCGTCAAGCCGACGGCAACGAATGCCACGGCTGAAACATGGACATTGGACTTATCGCGCGTGGGGTAGAAAGTGCGCCATAGAAAAAAGGAAAACCGTGACCTGCCGGAGCGCATGCTTCGGCGGGCGCGGAAAAGGAAAGGCGGGAAAATTTGGGTTGCGTACTACTACTGCGGTAGAGACGCGGACGGAAAGAGGATCGAAATCCCTTTGGGGCAGGACTTGGCGGAGGCCAAGCTGGAGTGGGCGCGCCTGGAGCAGAAGGCAAGGCCGAAGGTTATGGCAACGATGGGTGAGCTGTTCGAACGGTATGAGCGGGACATTATCCCGACCAAAGCGCCGCGCACTCAGAAAGACAACAAGTACGAACTGGAGCGCCTGCGCAAGGCGTTCGGTGACGCGCCGATCGAGGCCATCAGCCCGCCGGTCGTTGCCCAGTACCGGGACGCCCGCACCGCGAAGACTCGGGCAAACAGGGAGATCGCCCTGCTGTCGCACGTTTTCACCATGGCCATGGAGTGGGGCTTTGTGGAGCGCAACCCCTGCCTGGCGGTTCGCCGCAACAAAGAGAAGGTCCGCGACTTCTACGCGGCCGACGAGATCTGGGATGCGGTGTATGCCGAAGGCGACCAGGGTCTTAAGGACGCCATGGACCTGGCCTACCTGGCCGGCCAGCGACCAGCCGACACGCTGAAGTTCAGCACGGTCGACCTCGACGAGGACTACTTGTGGGTCGACCAGAACAAGACCGATAAGAAGTTGCGAATCCGACGGCACGTAAATGGCGTGCTGACCGGCCTAGGCCTGTTCATCGAGGCGCTGCTTGAACGGCGCAAGCTGCAGGGCGTGCGCAATTCACGCCTGATTACCAACGACGCCGGCCTACGGATGAGCTGGGAGATGCTGAGGAATCGCTTCAGTGAGGCGCGGGACAAGGCTGCTCGCAAGCTGATCGGCGACGGCAACACTGACCTGGCCGCCAAAGTTCGGCAGTTCCAGTTCCGCGATATCCGCCCGAAGGCTGCGTCGGAGATCGAGGATATCAGCCACGCCAGCCGGCTGCTGGGGCACTCGAAAGAGGAGATCACCAAGCGGGTCTATCGCCGCGTAGGCGAGGTTGTGAGCCCAACGAAATAGGCAGGGTTGCGGAACACATGCCAAAAGTTGCGGAACACTTTGCCTTTTTGACGCGCAAAGAAAAACCCCGCAGACGTTAATCTGCGGGGCTTTCGAATGTGGAGGCCGAGGTCGGAATCGAACCGGCGTAGACGGATTTGCAATCCGGAGCATAACCACTTTGCTACTCGGCCTCAAAGTTCGGATCTAGTTGCTTGCGCTTCTATCTCCTTGAAACGTAGAACCTTTTTCAAAGTTTGCTGCGTTTCGATGGGCGCCATTATGTCTGCATTCCGCCAACCTTGCAACCCCCTGAACAGAAAAAATATTCAAGGGGTTCAAGGTGTTAGCGCAAGCGGCCAAGTTTGCTCCACAACCCCACCACGGCGTTCTCCACCGCACCGCTCGCCGCCATGCCGATTCGCTCCTGCAAGCTTTTGCGTTCGGCATAGTGCACATGGAACAGGTTAGCGTTGCGAGCACGCTCGCTGAGGTACTCGTCGCTGGTCTGCAACTGGTCCACCAGCTTGCGGTTTAGCGCAGCAACACCCAGCCAGACTTCGCCGGTGGCCACTTCGTCGATGTGCAACTGCGGGCGGTAGCGGGCGACGAAGTCCTTGAACAGCTGGTGGGTGATGTCCAGGTCTTCCTGGAACTTCTCGCGGCCCTTCTCGGTGTTCTCGCCGAACACGGTCAGGGTGCGCTTGTACTCGCCGGCAGTCAGCACTTCGAAATCGATATTGTGCTTTTTCAGCAGACGGTTGACGTTCGGCAACTGCGCGACCACGCCGATCGAACCGAGCACGGCAAACGGCGCACTGACGATTTTCTCGCCGATACAGGCCATCATGTAACCACCGCTGGCGGCCACCTTGTCGATGCACACGGTCAGCGGGATGCCGGCCTGGCGGATACGCGCCAGTTGCGAGGCCGCAAGGCCGTAGCTGTGTACCAGGCCGCCACCGCTTTCCAGGCGCAGCACCACTTCGTCACGTGGCGTGGCGAGGGTCAGCAGTGCCGTGATTTCGTTGCGCAGGCTTTCGGTGGCGGACGCCTTGATGTCGCCATCGAAGTCGAGCACGAACACCCGGCCTTTCTCTTCGGCCTTGCCTTTTTTCTGCTGTTTTTCCGCTTTGGCCTGCTGCTTGCGCAGGGCTTTGAGCTGGGCCTTGTCGAGCAAGCCGGATTCCAGCCGCTCGCGCAGCTCTTTATAGAACTCGTTGAGACGGGTGACCTGCAACTGCCCGCCAGCCTTGCGCCGCCCCTTGCCGCGCAAGCCGGCGATGGCAGACAGCACCACCAGGATGGCAATCACCAGGGTGGCGGTTTTAGCGAGAAAGCTTGCGTATTCGGCAAGAAACTCCACGTTGACTCCTTATGAACCTGCGCCTGTACGGCGCGAAACTGTAGCAAGCATACCGGTGCGCCCGTGGCGCTGCCAGCTGCGGTAAACGCTGGCAACACAGTTCAAACGACCTTTTCAAACGCTTGTATGTTTTTCGTTGACAGCCCGTGTGGCGCATCCTAACCTCGCAGCAACCTTCAAGCGGCCGGATACCTTCGTGGGCAACCTCTACCTCATCCGACATGGCCAAGCCTCATTCGGTGCCGACGACTATGACGTCCTGTCGCCGGTGGGTGTGCGGCAAAGCCAGGCACTGGGTGAACACCTCGCCCGGCTGGACCTGCGCCTGGACCGATGCGTGGCGGGTGACCTGCGCCGCCAGCAAGACACTGCGCGGCTGGCACTGAAGGCACTGCAGGGTAATGGCTGCGCAGTGCCCGCCATTGAGACCGACCCTGCGTTCAATGAGTTCGATGCCGACGGTGTTATCCGTGCCCTGCTGCCCGGCCTGCTGACCGAAGAGCCGCAGGCCCTGCACATCCTGCGCAATGGCGCGCAGAACCGCAGCGAATTCCAGCGTCTGTTCGCCCTGATGGTGCAGCGCTGGCACGCCGGCGAACATGCCGACGACGGCCTGGAAACCTGGCAGGCGTTCACCGCACGAGTCCAGGGTGGCTTGCAACGTGTGCTGGACAGCGCCGGCAGTGGCGACAATATCGCGGTGTTCACCTCGGGCGGCACCATTGCCGCCCTGCTTCACCTGACTACCGGAATTACCCCCAGCCAGGCCTTCGCGCTGAACTGGCAGATCATCAACACGTCGCTCAGCCAGCTGAAGTTCCGCGGCCGTGACGTGGCACTGGCTTCCTTCAACAACCAGGCCCATGTGCAGCTGTTGAAGGTGCCGGAGCTCATTACCTATAGATGAGCCCGGCCTGTTGTGTCCCTGTTAGGGACGTGAAATCACTCAATAAGGAATGCGCCATGACCTCCGTAGCTGATGCCGTGAAAAAGATGCAAGAGAAGTTCAATCCGTCTGCAGCCGAAGGCCTTGACCTGGTGTTCGGCTTCGACATCACCGACGAAGGCAAGAAATACGCCCTGATCGTCAAGGACGGCACCTGCGACCTGCAGGAAGGCGAGAACCCGGACGCCAACTGCACCCTGGTCATGGACAGCGAAACCCTCAAAGGCATCGTCAGTGGCGAGACCGACGGCATGCAGGCGTTCATGGGCGGCAAGCTGCGCGTTGAAGGCGACATGATGCTGTCGATGAAGCTCAGCGAGCTGTTCCCTTCCTGAGTGATGGGCGCACCGCGCGAGACGAAAACCGAAGCCTGACCGGCTTCGGTTTTTTTTGCCCGCCAGTGTGCATTCGGTGCAGTGATCGGCCGGCAACACCCAAACCTATATGGCATCTGGCACGCTTGTACCAGCGCATCGAGGCCATTAGATTAGCCAATAATCCTTGCGATCGATAATAAGGTAAACGCATGACGCTCACCGACCAGTCCACCCAGGTACGCCCCGGCGAAGAACTCGACGCGGCCGTCATCGACCCTTACCTCAAGGCCAATATCGCGGGCCTTGAAGGCGCACCGCGCATCAGCCAGTTCCCCGGGGGGGCTTCCAACCTGACCTACCTGGTCGCTTACCCAGGCCGTGAGTTCGTGCTGCGGCGCCCGCCTTTTGGCCAGAAAGCCAAGTCGGCCCACGACATGGGCCGTGAGTTCCGCATCCTCAACCAGCTCAACAGCGGCTTCCCTTACTGCCCCAAGGCCTACACCCACTGCACCGATGAAACCCTGATCGGCGGCGAGTTCTATGTAATGGAGCGGGTAAACGGCATCATCCTGCGTTCGGACATTCCCGCCGAACTGAACCTGGATGCCACCCGTACCGAGGCCCTGTGCAAAAGCTTCATCGACCGCCTGGTAGAGCTGCACCAGGTCGACTACCAAAGCTGCGGCCTCGCCGACCTGGGCAAGCCTGAAGGCTACGTGCAGCGCCAGATCGAAGGCTGGACCGGCCGCTACGAAAAGGCCCTGACACCCGATGCGCCGCGCTGGGAGCAGGTCATTGCCTGGCTGCGTGAAAAGATGCCGGCCGACCACCCTCGCCCAGGCATCGTGCACAACGACTACCGCTTCGATAACGTGATCCTCGATGCTGAAAACCCCATGCGCATCATTGGCGTGCTGGACTGGGAGATGGCCACGATCGGCGACCCACTGATGGACCTGGGCAACAGCCTGGCCTACTGGATCGAGGCAGGCGACCCGGCGCCGGTGCAATTGATGCGACGCCAGCCGAGCAATGCCCCCGGCATGCTGACCCGCCGCCAGTTCGTCGATTACTACGCCGAGCGTGCGGGCATACGCCTGGACAACTTCGATTACTACTATTGCTATGGGCTGTTCCGCCTGGCGGGCATCGTGCAGCAGATCTACTACCGCTTCTACCACGGCCAGACCCAGGACAAGCGCTTCGCCCAGTTCATCCACATGAACCGGCTGCTGGAGCAGATGAGCTTGCAGGTAATGGCCAAGTCCACGCTCTGACGACAGACAACAAGGAAAACAGCATGTCCAAGACCCACCTGTTCGACCTCGATGGCAAGATCGCTTTCGTCTCCGGCGCCAGCCGTGGCATTGGCGAAGCCATCGCGCACCTGCTGGCCCAGCAAGGCGCCCATGTGATCGTCTCCAGCCGCAAGCTGGAGGGCTGCCAGCAGGTGGCCGATGCGATCATCGCCGCAGGCGGCAAGGCCACTGCAGTGGCCTGCCACATCGGTGAACTGGAACAGATCCAGCAGGTGTTCGCCAGTATCCGCGAACAGTTCGGGCGCCTGGACGTGCTGGTCAACAACGCTGCCACCAACCCGCAGTTCTGCAATGTGCTGGACACCGACGCAGGTGCGTTCCAGAAGACCGTCGACGTCAATATCCGCGGCTATTTCTTCATGTCGGTCGAAGCCGGCAAGCTGATGCGTGAAAACGGCGCTGGCAGCATCATCAACGTGGCGTCGATCAATGGGGTTTCACCGGGCCACTTCCAAGGTATCTACTCGGTGACCAAGGCAGCGGTGATCAACATGACCAAGGTCTTCGCCAAGGAATGCGCGCAATTCGGCATCCGCTGCAATGCCTTGCTGCCGGGCCTGACCGACACCAAATTCGCGTCGGCGCTGGTGAAAAACGATGCAATCCTCAACGCCGCACTGCAGCAGATCCCGCTCAAACGCGTGGCCGACCCCAAGGAAATGGCCGGCGCCGTGCTGTACCTGGCCAGCGATGCCTCCAGCTACACCACCGGCACCGCACTCAATGTCGACGGTGGTTACCTGTCCTGATCAGGCCTTGATCGCCTGCAGGGTGTAACTCAGCGGCAAGCGCTCGGGCTGCAGGTGCAGGCGCCATTCGCCGTCGGCGCCTTTGTCCATCTGCCCGGGTAACGCCTCCCAGGGGATGCTCTGGTGCTCGACCAAGGCCGTCAGTTGCAGCCCTTGCGCCAGCAAGGCACTGATGACTTCACCCAGGCCATGGTTCCACTCATGGGTTTCGGTCTGGGTGAGGCGTTGATCGCTGTCGACGTAGGTCTGGTCGCTGTGCCAAACCGTCGGTGCTTCTTGTTCGAAGTAGGGATACTCCAGTTGCAGCCGGTCCTGGTGGTCTTCATTGACGGCCATCAGCATCGGGTGCCCATCGCGCAGAAACAGCCGTCCGCCAGGTTTGAGCAAGGCCGCCACTGCACGGGCCCAAGGCTCGATGCGCGGTAGCCAGCACAATGCACCGATACCGGTGTAGACTAGGTCGAAGGTGCCTGCCTGCAGTGCCTGATCGGCCTGATAGACATCGGCTTCTACGTAGTCGATGGCCGTATTGCAACGCCCGGCAAGGCGCCGCGCCTGCATCAGCGAAGCTGCCGAATAGTCCAGGCCGCAGACCAGCGCGCCCAACCGCGCCAGCGACAAGGTGTCGGTGCCGATATGGCATTGCAGATGAGCTGTGCGCAGGCCTCGAATATCGCCAAGGCGTGGCAAGTCGAAGCGTACGGTCTCGGAAAGGTGCGCGGGCTGCTGGACCAGCAGCTCGACCTCGTAGTCCTTCGAGGCGGTATGCAGCGGCGCGCGCTCATCCCAGCTGGCGCGGTTGAGTTGATGCGATCGGTCCATGATTGTACGTCCTTGTTGTTTAGGTTGCGGTCCCCGGCCCCTTGGCGGGCTTGCCAGCGAGGCGCCGGCAAAGCCCCCAATAGCTCCAAGCGTTACAGGCAGGTGGCCGCCGCCGCCCGCCGCTGCAAGGCCACGCCGTCGTTCTTCTGCGCGTAGTAATCCACCCGCGTGCCACCTGCCTGCGGGTAGACATCCACGAACGACTCCGCTTCGCGGGTATACACCGTCAGCCCACCTTGCTTGCGCGGCTCCAGGTAGCCACTGGCGTCGTCCCCGAACACATCCTCCTTCTGCCAACTGAACTGGATGCATTGGGCCACCCGCTCCGGCGCCTTGTGCGAATCGAGCTGTGCAGTCGGCTTGCCGCCACGGGCCGTATCCATGGCTGCAGAAGCGCAACCGACCAATACCAGCGCCGCAGCCATCGGCAGAATTGCTCGCATGTTCCATCCTCGGGGCAAAAAAGAAAGCGACTCTAGCACTGCGCAGCATTGCGAGTGAATTGTCACACGGGGGCTGTTGTCGCAGATAAGGCATGCCGCCAACAGGAGATTGTCATGAAATTACCTCGTCTTTTGCCTTCACTGCTACTCGCCGCCCTGCCCTGCCTGCCAATGATGGCGTCAGCCGCACCCTCGGCTGAAGAGAGCGTTACCGCACCAGAAACTCACAACCGCGAACTCAAAGTGGGCGACAAGGCCCCCGACCAGTACAAACGCGACGAAGAAGCCTTGACCGACTGGAAAGCCAAGGGCCTGCCAGCACCGGAGAAAGAAAGCCACTGGGTACGCATGGGCGACCACTATGTGCTGGTGCAGATCACCAATGGCGTTGTGCTGGCCATACACCCGGCGTCCTGACTCAACCGGCAGCGGTCAACGCCGCCATGTGCACCGTGTTGCGCCCGGCTGCCTTGGCCTGATACAGCGCCGCGTCAGCCTGGGCGAGCAGGCTCGCGGTAGTGTCGTGCGGGCCAGGCACGCCGCACCACAGCCCCACGCTGAAGCGCAGCGTGATCTGGCCACCGGCAAAGTGCGCCGGGCTGAGGGCAATGGCCTCCCTCAGGCCCTGCAAGGCTGCCATCGCGCCGTCACGATCGGTGCGTGGCAACAGCAGCAGAAACTCCTCCCCCCATAGCGGCCAAGACTGTCGCCGTTGCGCAGGCGCTGCTCCAACTGACGCACGCAATGGCACAACACCTCGTCACCGGCCAAGTGCCCATACAGGTCATTGATACGCTTGAAATGGTCGAGGTCGATCATCGCCACGGCCAAGCTGCTGCGTTCGCCACGGGCGCGGTCCAGCTCGCAGGCAAAGCGCTCCAGAATCGCCCGCCGGTTGTAGGTACCCGTCAGCACATCGCGCAAGGCCAGGTGCTGCAGGCGTGATTCGCTGCGCTCCTTGGCCATCAGCACCAGGCCGATGGAGTACATCATCACCGTTACCGTACCGATGGCGACGGAAATGCTCTGCTTGAGGTTGCTGGTGTCGTAGCGCATTTCCACGGCCGTGCCATTGACCACTGCAAGCGCACGCATGCCCAGCCCGACCAGGCTGACAAGGGCGCCAATCTGCAGCAACAGGTGCGCCCTGCCCGGCCGTTCGACGTGGCGCCGCACCCAGTACAGGATCAACGTGCACTGCAGCATCAGCACCAGCGTCGCCAGCAGCATGCGCGGCTCCACGGTGTCGAGCAGCAGCATCAGGCCCACCAGCATGCAGGCGGGAATGATGAAGACCTGCCGCCACGGCACAGCCTGCTCGCGCACGCGAAACAGGCTGGCCGAATAGAAGGCCAGGGCCAGTGAAAGCAGGCTGTTGCCCACCCCGTAGCTGAACCACAGCGGGGCGTGCCCATAAACGGTGTAGCAAACGTAGGCCAACGCGTGGGCGAGCAAACCGCAAGCGGTAAGCCAGAGGTTGTCTTGGCGATTGGACTGGCCGACCAGCAACAGGCAGAACGCCAGGATGGTCGCGACCAGTGCAACGGCGGCGAACAGCGTGGGTGTATGGGCGATCATCATGATTCACCGTGTGGCAGATGGCCGTCTTCGTTGCGGCCTGTGCCAAGTCTAAGCGCCCAGCCGCAGTCGAGCCATGACCGAGCGGGACAGAACAGCAGCCGGCAGGCACGCCACTCGTCGTCACCGCGGCAAAAAATTGCCCGCCCAGGAAACCAAACGGATCGATCACAGTCTCAGCAAGTGTCCCGTAAACCTATGCGTATCAAGGACCTATATCGTGATGACCCGCCTTGCAAGCCTTTCTCTGATCGCCGCTTTTCTGTTGGTTGCCGGCTGCCACCATCATCGCTACCACGATGACGATGGCGGATGGCGCGATGGCGACCGTGATCACCGCCACCATCACCGGCATGACCGCGACGATGACGATCGCCGCTACCGTGACCGCGGCTACCGCTGACACGTCTTTGCAATCCACTCTTAACCTGATGATTCTTCGAGGCTCCCTATCATGCGTCTGACTTTGCCTTCCCTTGCCCTTGGCCTGCTGCTGTGCCAAGGCGCTTTCGCCGGTGACGGTACCGCCGCCATCGGCGGTGGCCTGGGTGGCGTCCTGGGTAACGTTGTCGGCCAACAGCTCGGCGGCAGCACTGGCGCAGCCGTCGGCGCAGGCCTTGGCGGCGCCGCAGGCAGCGCGGTGGCTGCGCGCAAGGGCAACCGCACCGAAGCCGCCATCGGCGGTGGCCTGGGCTCGGCAGGCGGTTCGCTGTTGGGCGGCAAGGTCGGCGGCTCGACCGGCTCGACCATCGGCGCCGGCCTGGGCGGCGCGGCAGGTGGTGCGATTGGCAACCACCTGGGTGACAACAACGGCAAGAAGCACCGCCGCCACCGTCACTGATTCAGCGCAGCCTCTGCAGGGGCCGGCTTGCCGGCTCCTGCATCGATCACCCAGTCTCCCGCCGCCTTAACAAGGCAAACCCTCTCCCCGCTGACCCTCATCAACACCCTCTTCACCACAAGCTGCCACACTGACTGCTACTGTCTTTCGTGCCCCCTTGAGTGAAGGAACACCCCCGCCCCATGAACCAGGAACTGCTCTGGGTCCTCGGCCTGCTGGCTGTCGTCATCATGCTCTTTGTCATCAACCGACCACGCATGGACGTCGTCGCGCTGCTGGTGATTCTCGCCCTGCCACTGTCGGGCATCCTCACCGTGGAGCAGGCCCTGGCCGGCTTCAGCGACCCCAACGTGGTATTGATTGCTGCCTTGTTCGTGATCGGCGAAGGGCTGGTGCGTACCGGCATCGCTTATCGCATCGGCGAATGGATGAGCGACCGGGCAGGCAACAGCGAGGCGCGCCTGCTGGTGTTGCTGATGGTGTCAGTGGCCGGGCTGGGCTCGGTGATGAGTTCGACGGGCGTGGTCGCGATCTTCATCCCGGTGGTGCTGAGCATCGCTGCACGCCTGCAGATTTCGCCAAGCCGCCTGATGATGCCGCTGAGCTTCGCCGGCCTGATCAGTGGCATGCTCAGCCTGGTGGCCACACCACCCAACGTGGTGGTGCACAGCGAACTGGTACGCCAAGGCGAGCAAGGTTTCAGCTTCTTCAGTTTCACGCCGTTCGGCCTGGTGGTGCTGGTGCTGGGGATTGGCTACATGCTGCTGACACGCCACTGGCTCAACGGCGAAGTACGCAAGGACGGCCGGGTGGAGAGCCGCCGCACCCTGCTCGACCTGGTACTGGACTACAAGCTCAACGGCCGGGAGCGGCGGCTACGTATTCGGGCGCAATCGCCGTTGATCGGCCATACCCTCGGGGAGCTTGAGCTGCGCACCCGGCATGGCGCCAACGTGATCGGTATCGAGCGCCAGCACAAGTTCACCACGCGGGTGATCGCCGCCGATTCGAGCACCGTCCTGCAGCAGGGTGACGTGCTGCTGCTCGACCTGTTCGCCAATCGCGATGACCTGCGCAGCCTGTGTCAAACCATGCAACTGGAACCTCTTCATTTCAAGGCCGCTTATTTCATCGACCAGTCCCAGGAGTTGGGCATGGCCGAAGTGTCCCTGCCCCACGGCTCGCAACTGATCGGCAAAAGCATCCTGGACCTTGCCTTTCGTACCCGCTACGGCCTCAACGTGGTTGGCTTGCGCCGTGAGCAGGCGGCGATCGACGAGCGACTGGTGGAAGAACCGCTGCGCCTTGGCGACACGCTGCTGGTCGTCGGCCCCTGGAAGGCGGTACGCCAGCTGCAAAGCCAGCCAAAGGACTTCCTGGTACTGAGCTTGCCTGCCGAGATCGACCAAGTGGCCCCGGCCCGTACCCGGGCACCCTATGCCCTGATCAGCCTGGCGGTGATGGTCGGGCTGATGGTCAGCGGCGTGGTACCCAATGTGATCGCCGCGTTGATCGGCTGCCTGCTGATGGGGGCCGGGCGCTGCATCGACATGAACAGCGCCTACCGCGCCGTTCACTGGCCAAGCCTGATATTGATCGTCGGCATGCTGCCCTTCGCCCAGGCGCTGCAGCAGACCGGGGGTATCGACCTAGCAGTGGGCGGGCTGGTCAGCCTGCTGGGCGCCGCCGGGCCGATCGCCATGCTCGCCTGCCTGTTCATGGTCACAGCGGTGATCGGCCTGTTCATCTCCAACACCGCCACCGCCGTACTGATGGCGCCCGTTGCCATCAGCACGGCAACACAGCTGGGCCTCTCGCCCTATCCGTTCGCCATGACTGTGGCCTTGGCGGCATCCGCGGCGTTCATGACCCCGGTTTCCTCACCGGTGAATACCTTGGTGCTCGGCCCGGGCCAGTACCGCTTTGCCGACTTCGTCAAGGTGGGCGTGCCCTTCACAGTGCTGGTGATGCTGGTGACGGTACTGATGGTGCCATGGTTCCACGGTTTATGACGCCAGAGGATATTGGCCATTATCCTGCGCGATCTCGGCAGATTGACATTGAGTGGCCTGCGCAAACAAACTGGGGTGTTATTGCCCCAGGTGCCCACAGCCGTTGTCCTGGATTTCGTCTCCGCTTGTCGGTCGAGCCTATGGTTTTTCCAGCCCAGTCGCGCTTGTTGCCCTATTTCGCCGTGTTCGGCCTGACCTTCGCCCTGACCCTGGGCGGCATCCTGGCACGGCCAATCGAATCCTTGTCCCTGTTCTGGCCCGTCAATGCAGTGCTGGCCGGTGTGCTGTTGCGCTACCCGCGCCACGCCACCCCGGTGAGTTTCACCCTGGCCTGGCTGGCCATGATCGCCGCCGACCTGGCTTGCGGCAGCGCCTGGCTCTCGGCGCTGTGGCTCAACCTGTGCAACCTGAGCGTAGTGGTGACGGTGTGGCTCTTGCTGTCACGCTTACCGCGCCTGCACCGGCGCATGCGCAGCCCGCAGGGAGTGCTCAGCGTATTCGGTGCCTGCGCGGCCGGTGCCATGGTGGCGGCTTGCATGGCCTGCGTGGTGGCTGCCCCGTGGTTCGAGCAATCGCTGCGCACCACCTGGCTGGCGTGGTTCAGCGAGCAGTTCTCGACCGCAGTGCTGGTGCTGCCGGTGCTGCTGACGGCGCCATCGGCGCGCGCGCTGGTCCGCAGTGGAGCCCAGGCCGTAAGCCTGCCCCCCTTGCTGGTGCTGCTGGCCTCGCTGGTCTTCAGTATCGCCTTCGGCGGACCGGGGGCCATTGCCTTCCCGATCGCAGCACTGCTGTGGTGCGCATGGACCTACTCACCGTTTCTGGTTTCATTGCTGACACTGACTACCGGCAGTACGCTGATCGTTGCGGTGGCGCAGAACCTGATGCATTTCAGCGCGCCGCAAAGCGAGCTTGGGGTCACCACATTGATGTCGGCCCGTCTGGGCATCGCCATGCTGGTGCTCGGGCCGCTGGTGGTTTCTTGCGTCAGCCAGGCCAACCGTAGCCTGCTGGCGCGCCTGGCGCATCAGGCCACCATCGATCACCTGACCGGAGCACTGACCCGCAGCGCCTTCACCCGCCGCGCCAATGCCCTGCTCGACAGCCGCCAGCAACATGCCCAGGCATTGCCGCTGACCTTGATGATGCTCGACATCGACCATTTCAAGTCGATCAACGATCGCCATGGCCACGCCGTAGGCGACCAGGTGCTGCGCCAGTTCGCCCACACCCTGCAAGACCAGTTGCATGAAGGCGAGCTGCTGGCGCGCATGGGCGGTGAAGAGTTTGTAATCCTGCTGCCGGGCCTCGCGCCAGACCGGGCCAACTTCACCGCTGAGCGCTTGCGCAGAGCGGTCCAGGACCTACACCTGGCGCAGGGCGACGAGCGCCTGCAGATCACCGTCAGCATCGGCCTGGACGGCTGCGCCGGGCACGAGCCGGCGCCGGGTCTGGACGAGCTGTTGGCCCGTGCGGACCAGGCGCTGTACCGCGCCAAGGCCCACGGCCGCAACCGTGTCGAACTGGCAGAGGCACAGGGCGCCGGGTAATTTGACTCACCCCATCAGCAAATCCCAGGACAACTTGGCGATCAGCACGCACAGCAAGACCAGGAACAGCCCGCGCACAAAGGCTGCGCCCTTGCGCACAGCCAGCCAGGTCCCGGTCAGCGCCCCAAGCACGTTGCATGCGGCCATGGGCAAGGCAATGGCATAAAGCACATTGCCCGATGGCACGAAGAACACCAGCGCCGCGAGGTTGGTGGCGATGTTGACCACCTTGGCAGAGGCCGAGGCGTGCAGGAAGTCCAACGCGAAAAAGCGAATGAACAGGAAGATCAGGAAGCTGCCGGTTCCTGGCCCGAACAGGCCGTCGTAGAAGCCAATGGCGCCACCGATCAGTACCGCCAGGCATTGCTCCTTGCGGCCGATCTTCGCCGGCGCGTGCAAGGTGCCGAAATCCTTCTTGCAAAAGGTGTAGATCGCCATCAGCACGATCAGCACCAGCACTGCCGGGCGCATCACGCTGGGCGGCACCAGCGACACCGTGGCCGCCCCTGCAAACGACATGATGAACGCACTGAGCGCCGCCGGCACGATCAACCCCCAGTCCAGGGTGACCTTGCGAATGAACGAGCGCGCCGCGAAAGCCGTGCCGCACACCGATGCCAGTTTGTTGCTGCCAAGCAAGGCCGCAGGTTGCGCCGTGGGCAATACGTTGAACAGCGCCGGGATCTGAATGAGCCCACCACCTCCTACCGCAGCATCGATCAGGCCGGCGGCAAAAGCGAACAGGGAAAGTACGGCGATATCCATCATGGCGCGGTTCCAGGCAGTGAAAGCAGACCGCAAGGCTAATCAAATCGGCGCGCCTGTGTTGAAATGCCATATTGCAAAAACTGCAACCAGGAGACCTTCATGGCATTGGACATGCTGCGCGAAATCCAAGCCTTCGTCAGCGTCGCGCACAAACGCAGCTTCGTCGCCGCCGCCCGCGCCCTGGGCCGCTCGCCCAGCGCCGTGACGCGGGCAGTACAGGCTTTGGAAGACAACAGCGGGTGCAAGCTGCTCAACCGCAATGCCAATGCGGTGACCCTCACCGAAGCTGGCGAGCGGTTATTGCCCCACGCCGAACGCTTGCTCGATGTGCAACGTGATGCCGCCGATGAATTGGCCGCACTCAGTGGCAGCGCACAGGGCTGGATCCGCTTCGGCGTGCCGCAATTGCTTGGCGAACATGTGCTGCCCGGTGTGCTGGCGGCATTTTCCCGCCGCCACCCCCAGGTAACGCTGGACGTCCACTACCGTGACGAGGCGCTTGACCCTTTGCTGGGCAAGCTCGATTTCGTGGTCCGCGGTGCGTTTCCACAATCAAGCGAGCTGATCGGTTACCCACTGTGGCGCTACCAGCGCCATCTGTACGCCAGCCCGGACTACCTGGCGCGCCATGGCATACCCAAGCGGCCAGAGGACCTGGCTGACCATTCGCTGATCCTGCATACCGCCCCGCGCATTCTCAAGGCCTGGCACTTTTGCCAAGGTGGCCGAATCACCAGCCTGCGCCCCCATCCAAGGCTGCGACTGAGCTCAGGCGATGCGGTCTACCACAGTACACTGGCCGGTGCCGGCATTGCCCGTCTGGCCGACTGGGTGGGCGAGGCACAAGTCGGTGCCGGCCGGCTGGTGCGTGTTTGCGCAGATTACCGGCTGACATCCAGTACCGGCCAAGACCCGCAAATGCACGCTGTGTATCCTGCCGGCGAGTTGCCAGCGCGGGTCCGTGAGCTGCTGCTGGCCCTGCGCCAGGCGGGCAATGGGGGCAACCGGCAGGCTCGCTGACATCTGTTCAAAATCTGCTCAATTCAACAGAAGCCGCAAACGGCTTGGCTTACAGCATTTTATCCACAGACCTACCCACGTTTTTTGTGGACAGATTTCCCCGCGTAAAGAAGGACTTATCGCACGCGCAGTAGCGCTGCATTCGCCGCCTTGACCAGCTCGATCCACTCAACCGCACTGATCACGCCTGATTGCTCAAGCGCATCGGCACTGCGCAACGCCTGGTCGTATTCATTTTCTTCGAGAATGCCTGCGGTCAGGAAGCGGCTACGCCACTCCAGCAGCGCTGAAGGGTCCTTCTTGCATTCCATCTATATATCGACTCCAAGGTAAAAGGCCGGCCCACTGCCGCGACTCATTATGACGCGAGCGGGAGAGTACACGAGGCCTTTTCACTTGAGAACGACTTGCAGCTACCGCCAGTCTAACGGTATACCAAGGACCACTGCCGCAACGGCACGACGCTGGCCCCCTGGCAAAAGAGGCGGGCCGGAGGGGGGAGTTTTGTCAGCCTGGAGGGATGGTGCCCAGTAGGCCTACCAAAAGGGTGAGCAGAAGAAAACCACCCAGAAATAGCGCGAGCTTGCCCATCAGAACCTCTTCAATGTGATAGCAGGGATGAAAAGCATTATCGGCGCAGCGCTGATACGGATACAGATTCAGGTTTGATGAAAAAAGGCGTATCAGATGCGATCGGCCACGCATCCAGCCAAGCGTGCTCACCATGTGGCAGTGGTCGTGGGAGGTCACAAGAGCGCGTTTGACTTGTCGACACCGGCATACAATTGCAACTTTAAGTTTCAGTGCATAGCTGGCCAGCCTGCCAGCAGCATGATGCCTCTTTCAACGGTCAGGTCATCACAGGCTCAGCAATTACGGGCATCAGACGCAAGCCTGATCTACACGAATAGAAACAGCCTCTAAATTAATTTGTAGGAAGTTTTCCCCCTTACTGTAGGCCGCATCTTGGTGCCGAGTACCTGCTGTATGAAACCTCAGTTTCCGCAGCAATATCGAACTGCTAGGGTCCATTTTTCCTACAACGGCACGGAAGCCTTCAGCATGAGGGAAACATGGACCAGTTCAATACTTCTGGCCTGGGTCTGCAAAAATGCCTGCTCGCATTACGCAAAGAGCGGGATCTTCTGAAAGCACAGGGCAAAGATGAGGAGGCGCAACGGCTTACGCGAAAAATTGCGGGGATGGAGGCTACGCTGGCAGGGATGCCCCTGGAGATGAAGCCGCCGACGCTGCAGTAGCACTGCCCTTCCCTGTGCCGATGTTCGCTCGTCAACCACTGCGGGCTGAATATCGATTTGGGGCCGCTTTGCGGCCCATCGCCGGCAAGCCAGCTCCCACAGGCACAGTGCAGACCTCAAGAACTGCATGGTATCTGTGTGGCCGGCTTGCCGGCGATTGGCTGCGTAGCAGCCCTGATAACGCTAACTGACAGGCATTACCCCTAGCGCTGCCTGCATCCAGAAATGCACTGCAATCGATCCTGATAATTAATTTGTGGCGTGTGCGGATCCTGCCTACCGTGTGTCATCACTCAAGCCTGGGAAAAAGGCCCGACCATGAATGACCGCGAGTTCATCAATGCCATCGACGCCGATGGCCTGCCCCTGCACATTGCCGTAAAGAACGGGCGCATCACCCATATCGGCCCGCAGCGCGCCAGTGAGCCGGCCCGCGAAACCATCGACCTTGAAGGGCTGCTGGCGTTGCCTGGGTTCGTCGATGGCCACATTCACCTGGACAAGAGTTTCGTCGGCGACCGTTGGCGCCCGCACCAGAGCGTGGCCTCCCTGCGTGAACGGCTGGCGGTGGAAAAGCGCGAGCTCGCCAGCGCCCCGCCTATTGTCGAACGCGCCGATGCCCTGATTCGTCAGGCCGCCGCCTTCGGCACCCTGGCCATGCGCTGCCATGTGGATGTGGACGCCACCACCGGCCTTGCCAATCTGCGCGCCATCCTCGAAGCCCGCGAGAAGTGGAAAGACCTGATCGACATCGAGCTGGTGGCTTTCCCCCAGGCCGGCGTGGTGACCTGCCCCGGCACTGCCGAAGTAATGGAGGCTGCCGTACGCGAAGGTGTGCAGGTGGTGGGCGGTATCGACCCGACCACCCTGGACGGTGACGCCGAAGCGCAGCTGGACATTGTTTTCGGCATCGCCGACCGGCACGGGGTGAAGGTAGATATCCACCTGCACGAGCCAGGTGACATCTGCATAGCCCAGCTCGAACGCATCGCCGCGCGTACCCAGGCACTGGGCATGCAAGGTTTGGTGGTGGTGAGCCATGCCTATGGCCTGGGTGATGTTGTCGACAGCGTGGTGGACCGCACCGCCGAAGTGCTGGCCGGTGCAGGCGTGTCGATCATGACCAACGCCCCGGGCGAGCACGCTTTCCCGCCCGTGCTGCGCCTGCGCGCAGGCGGTGTGCGAGTGTTCACCGGCAACGACAACATCCAGGACGCCTGGTGGCCCTACGGCAATGGCGACATGCTGCAACGGGCCATGTTGGTCAGCTATCGCTCGGGCTTCAACACTGACGAGGAACTGCGGGTAGCGCTGCACATGGCGACCGAAGCCAGTGCCGGGGTGATGGGTAAAAAGGGCTATGGGCTGAAGGTAGGCAACGAAGCGAGTTTTGTGCTGTTCAAAGCCCCGAATGCTGCCGCTGCGGTGGCGGCAGCGCTGCATGAACGGGTGATCGTGCGCCACGGCGCGTTCTGGGGCGGGCCTGCGCAGTTGCAACTCAAGGCGTCGCAGTTTGCTGCAGAACTTCGCCGCAGGTGATGTAGGTAATCCCAGGACTAGAACTCCACCTTGCCCCGACCCGCCTTGACATTGCTCCGCCTGGCTTTGCCTTCCAGACGGCGGGTCTTCGAACCGAGGGTCGGCTTGGTGGGACGGCGTTTCTTCTCGGTCTTGCCGGCAGCGATGATCAACTCGGCAAGACGCGCCAGTGCGTCAGCACGGTTCTGCTCCTGGGTGCGGTACTGCTGGCCCTTGATGATCAAAACACCCTCGCCGGTGATGCGACTGTCGCGCAACGCCAGCAGCCGCTCTTTGTAGAACTCGGGCAACGATGAGGCCGGGATGTCGAAGCGCAGGTGCACGGCGCTGGACACCTTGTTGACGTTCTGCCCACCCGCGCCCTGCGCGCGGATGTAAGTCAGTTCGATTTCGGCATCCGGTAGATGCACGTTATTGGAGATGGTCAGCATGACATGGCCCTTGTAATTGCGCCCATTATCACAGGGTTCTCCGTTCTCCCATAGAAAACCCCGGTTTCTGGATAGGTGTCGGCCGTGCCGGCTTTCCGGCGATGTGGCCCATACTGATTACAGAGCATTGGATTGCTGCCCGCCATAGGCTGACATAGACCGATCAAAACACCCACATCTTGAGCGCTGGAAACACCAGGAAATCAGATTTTCCCTCGTCCTTGTAGCCCATTTCCCAAACATACTCGCACTGCGCTTTTTTCCGTCGCGTCCACTGTAGCTGCGCTCCAGTCTCGGCATGTCGTTGCTCATCAACGATACAGCTTTGACAGGCTGGGACGGTAAATCCCACAGACAGTCTCAGTTTTATGGTGGCTGTGCGTGTGGGCACGCTTGCGTGCGCCGGAGTTTTTCGTGATTTTACCGCCGGTCTGTCAACCCACGTACAGCTGCCCCCCCCCCGCGACGCAGATGCCCTCAGGAGAAGCGTGAAGATCTCCCGCAGCGTGCGAACCGCTTCGAGGCGCCTCAACCTAAGTAAGTGGTTGTTGAAGAACAGCGGCTTGCCCTTAGCCTTACGCTTCTTGTTCAGCAGACTCGGGGCAGCGATGTCAGCAATGCGCACATTGGCGCAGTTCAGCATTACATCGCCTTGCAGGTACGCCATCACGCAGCCTCTCTTCCCCGAAACGAACGCCCTACGGCCTCCAGCTCGCCACATGCATCTCCCTGAGGTACCAATCGAATGTCCACCCGACGATTTTCTGCGCGACCATTCACGGTGTCGTTGCTGCTGACCGGTTGACTGGCCGCGACACCTTGGACAGCAAAGCAACTGTCCGGGATATCGCCCATACGCTGCATCCAGTCGCGAACAGCGGAGGCGCGGGCACGAGAAAGATCGAGATTCTTGGCTGCATCGCCTCGCGCATCCGCATGCCCGGAGATAACGATCAACCAGCCAGGCTGGGCCTTGATTCCAACCAGTGCATTGACCAGCAGCTTGGTTGAACCCGGCTTGAGTTCGGCACTGCCAGGATCGAACAGGTTCAAGCTGTCGAGTTGGATTGGATCGGACGTAGGGGGTTCTTTGGCTTGCCTGGATGACCACTCTTGCCAACCTAACCACCCCAAGCATGCAATAGTGACCATCAGCAGCAGCAACCACGGCAACACGACACGCTTCTGCGCCGGAGGCTCGACTACAAATGTGTAGGTCGAAGGGGCAGAAACGGCAGCAGCCATTTGAGGCGTGATGGATGGCTCAGCAATCGTCGCCCAGGATTGCAGAGGAAGCGGCATCGCCGCCACCCGGCCTCCTGGCATACGCTGCAGGAGGCTGGCCAGTTGGTTTCGGAAGACCTGCAGCGCAACCAAAGGTGCATGGCCAAGGCGTTCCAAGCGGTGCTCCAGGCGGTTCAACTCGACAATCAGTTCGCTCAACCCCGCCGAACTCGACCTGCCCCACGCCACCATGCGAACCAAGGGATGCAACTGAGTAAACAGCCATGCAATGAGATCGATGCGAGCTGACGCCTGCACTGGCCATACGCGCGGCCACTCATCGCTCAGTGTAGCGAGCAGCGCCACACCCTCGGTCAAGCCCGTCACACCCGTGCGGTAGCTACGCGCCAGTACGAACGCCACCGCCGTCTGCAGCTCAATCCCGTTCAGCTCGAAGAGTCGCAAAGACAACCCCTCAACTTTTGCCCAGTCCACATCGGGACAGGCGGGGTGCGTGAGCTTGGCCAGCTCACCGTGCAACACCTTGAACTCATCGAAGTTGCCTGGATCCCCACCCAAGCGAACACGCATCCCAAAAAGTGCCGTCATCTGGCCCCCTGTCAGTTCCATTGCACGGGAAGGTAGCCTTCCTGCTTGAGGTGACGCACCACAACCCTGCCTTCGGCGCCGAGTGTGGTCCCAAAGGACGCCCTGCCGCCGCCCTTGATGACCACGTCAAGGGCATAGTCAAGATGGCCAGGGCGAGACTGAGGTATCAGCTGAACGCTCACCTGCGCCAGCCGGGGCTCGTAGCGGCGCAACGTGCGGGCGATGTCGTTCATCAAGCCATGTGCTGAAGCCGGTAGCCCTTGCAGCACTGTGCCCATGTCCGGCAAGCCATAGTCGGGCAGATGCGAGAGTGAACCTGCACGGCTGTTGAGAATGCGCTGAATGTTGTCCAGCACCGAGAGGGTCAGCTGGTCATCTTCATTCACCTGGTCCAGCGCTAGCTCACCGCAAAAGTTCCGCAACAGGATTTCGTAAAGAGAAGGACTGGTTTCAGGCATGCAGTCAGCCCTCCACGCGCTGTCGGAGCGTCAATCGGTTATCACCCAGTTCGAGTACTCTGGCCTGATCCGGTTCGAGCTCGTCCCGCTGCAAGACAACGCGCCACGTATTTTCGATAACGTCTGGACTTCGGAACAGCGCAACCACAGCAACATACCGAGCGTCGCCTTGTAGAGGTGTACTCAGCTGCGCCGCCTCGCCGGGCTTTATCACCACCACGCGCTCATCGAGCAGATCATCGCGAAGCACTCGCTCACCTTGACTTACCAGTTCGTCATAGGTGGCGTTCTCCAACGCCTTGCTGTCCTTCAACTGGTAGACCCGCACCAGCACCGGCACCGACAATCCGCTCATCTCTTCGACATCGGTATTTATCGCTGACCGGCCGTTGAGATCCAGATGCAGCGTCTTTACTTGCTTGTAGAAGATCGCTTGGGCAGTAGACGCCGTACCGTCTGCAACCTTTTGTGCAAGGCCACACCCACTCAGTACTGCAACAAGTGTCGATGCCGTGAAGCATTTAAAAACGGTACGCCACATGCTGTACCTCCTTCCTGCAAGGGTTCGGCTGCAGACCTTGATATCGGCCCAGGTTAATCGTGATCGTGTCGTCTTGAGCCAATGCGAGTACGCCCTCTGCCCGCGTCAACACAGCGGTCATGCCAAGCATCGACCGAGTGCGTCCTAGTACAGGAGCCGGCACCATCTCACGTGGAATTGAGAGCTGCAGCAGCGCTGTACAACGCCACCCCAGATACACTTCAAGCAACACGCGCAGATCGGCAATCAGCCGGCCACCAGGAAGCCACTCACGCGCTTCATCCTGGTCCTCGGTATACAGCCGCAGGCGCAGCTGGCTGTTCGCGTCGTGCCCGACAGCGCCCAACGGCATGCCCTGGCCCAAAGTCACCGGACGCTCTGGTGCAAGGCTGGCGGGCTGCTCAAGCACAACACTCTGCGGCCAATGCCCGGTCACGTGCGTATCCGTGTGTGGCGCCAGCAACTTCACCAACGCACCAATCCCCTCCACGTTGCGCGTGGGAAGACGCATGACGCTAAGCAGGGCCAGAAAACGTGACATCGGTGTGGCGATACGCTCTGCCGTACCGGGAATGCCCAACCCGATCAAGCCCAATAAACACTGTGAAGTGGCATCGCGCCCACCCGGTTCGAACGTTGCCGGGTAGGAGTACTTGCGCCAGATCCGATAGAACTGGGTGAATATTCGATGGTTGAAGATATCGAGGAAGTGCTCCACCGCCTCATGGCCTTCGCGTCGCAGGGCGATATCGTCCAGATAGGCCGTGGGCAAAGGAGAGTCGACGCCATACAAACCCAGCAGCCGGGTTCGCACGGTCAGCGGTCGGTGTGGAGCAGACTCGTCGATTTCAATGGCCTTCAACTCGCCTGCTGGAAATCCCATTCCAGGATCTGGCCGGAACCTGATTAGGTCATCGCCGGGATGTGCAGTGCTGCCCAACGGTGGTTGTTCAGCCAACACCTGCTCCAGCACCTGGCAGAAGCGGTAGACGTTAGCCGTCGACACCTGTTCAGCCAACACATGCACAATGCCCTCGGCCTTCAACCGGGAATACGCTGACTGTGATGTTCGCTCCATCGCAGGCACCTCCCCGTCGGCTGCAAAATCATCGTCAGTTGAGTGCACAAATGAATGTCCGCATACAGAGCGAAGAACCGGCTGAGCATTTCACCAAACAGGCAGATATCCCCCTCGCCTGAAAAGCCATTGCTATCGACCGTCACTTCGATATCCACACCTCGCAGCAAGAAGCCTTTCTCGAAGCGCTGGATCAGGTGATGCTTGACGTCGACAATGGCCTCCAGACGGCGGCGGTTGGTTTCGCTACCCGTCCACTCATACAAGGCCAACGTGCCACGCAGTACTTCTGCACTGTTGAGCATCGGTAGAAAATTCGACCCCAGGTGACTGAGTACCCGCCAGTGAAAACGGTCGCGATTCGGCGGGTAGTACGGTAGGGTCGGCGCGGTCAGGTTGCGCACTCGCAAGCCTGCCTGTGTGGACTGCGCCGCAGCGTCGAGCAACGTACTGCGCAATGCTTTTCGCGGCAGCTGGCCATTGGTACCGGTCAGGCGCAACGACAGGCTTTTGCGATTGAGCAATACATCTTTGTCAAAGCCCTCCCCGCCAAGAATCAGCCAAGTGTCATGAAGACCATTGGCGCCGCGTCTCAGGCGGGTATGAAAATAGCGCTCGGGGGCCTCATCGCGAAGCATCCCCCCTTTGTGACGAAAGCTGCTGAACGGCACGTAATCCTGACGAACGCTGTCTTTCGCTCCAGAAACCTTGTCTACCGAGTAGATCTCTGTATGACCGTCCTGCAAGCGCATTGGGCGAAGCAAGTATTCATTCTGCAACGGGTCCAAGATGAGTGGATCAGCCTCTAGTGCAAATAAGTTGATCACGGGGACCGCGTGCAAACGAATGTGCTCTTGCGTCGGCGTAAACGTATGCGACCAGTTCTCACTGAGTACTACTTCAAGTTCGAACCACGGCGCGTGCGCAGGCAGCACGAGCGATTCCAGGCCGCAGAGCGTCACGAACATGAACTTCTCGCGGAACGTAAAGTACTCCAGCAACAACTGATAACCGCTGAATGCGCTATCGCCTTTAGGCCAAAGGCGATCATCGTCCGCAAACCCCTTTGGCTTGAATTGCCCCGCAAATGCCTTGCGCTGCGCCTCGCCTGGCAAGCGCACATGCAGCGCCTGCACGTTCAATGTCAGCGCCTGGTGCAGTACACTGGCAAGCGCCGCGTCGCCATTCAGATACAAGGGAATGTACGCAAGATCGAGTTGATCCCAGTCGGCCAGTGCTCCACGCGCGAAGCGTAGGCGTAGAACTGCACGTCCATCGGGCTCATGGTCAAGTCGCACGGTTTCCAGATTGAGCGGCCGTAGCGTCAAATCCTGCGTGGTGGAGTAGCGGCAGCGGGTACGGTGCTGCCCCACCGGCAGTGACAGCACCTGAAAGCCTCTTGCGACCGCCTCGCTGCCCTTCATCTGATTGACATCTGGCATAAGCTCGACGATGGCCAGCGATGGGATGGTACGCAGGTAATGCGGCCACAGCAGGCTGACCAGCCCCTCCGTCAGCTCAGGCAGGTCATCGTCCAATTTCTCACGCAGACGCCCCATCAAGAACGCAAAGCCTTCGAACAAGCGCTCCACATAGGGATCTTCAGCGCCGGGTTTATCCAGGTTGAGCTGCGCCGCCCGATCCGGGAAAGCTTGGGCAAACTCCTTACCTGCTTCCCGCAAGTAGCGCATTTCAGCGTCGAAGTAACGCAGGGTTAGGTTGTCCGTAGTCAAAACAGATTCCTGATCAAAGTGAATTAACTGCACAGGATTGCAGCGCGTACCGGGTCAATGGATACGAGTGCTGCCAACTGGTGTTCCATTTGCCGCGCCAACGCAGGCCGGTCAGCATCGTTGCGCTGGTTTTTCAAACGCAGCAGCTTGAGTAAACGCGCCTTGACCTCGAAGAGCAGGTCGGGCTCCCAGTCGGCAAATGTGTGGCGTTGCGCGGCAGCGTCCAGCTCAGTGAACAAATGAATGGCCAGCTCGGCCTTGCCGCACTGTTCGGCCACTCGCGCCATCAGCAAACGCAGTAACCAACGTTGCCGCCCGGTCTGCACGTCTGGACGGCTCGCCAGCCACGCCAGCGCGTGCTCCACGCCATCAGCATCCGCTTGCGCCAGTGCCTCGGGCTCCAAGGCGAATATTTCGCATGCAGCCGCCGACGATGCGGGGGCCGCTGTGGGCAGCCATTGTTCTGGGCGATTACCGCTGACCTGCTGGTTGATCCACTCACGCGTGGCTTCATCGGCGAATGGCGAGCCATCGCTCCAACACAGTAACTCCACGCCCGGCAGGCGTTGCAGCAGCATGCCCAGATCGTGTTTGACCACATCCGCCCAGCTCTTGGAGGGTTCAGCTGATTTGCTCAGGGCCTGATGGAGATACCATTGCAAATCCAACCAGAAGTGGTTGACGCCTTCGGCATACATTTGCTCGACCTGATCAATCAGCTCGTTCCAGCTTTGCTGCAAGTGCAAGCGCTTGAGCTGAGCGCGATACTCGCCGCGAGGCGGTGCCAGACGGGTAACCCCCTGCGCAGTTTGCGGCGGCAGTTGATGCACGGTGTCCCAACGCAAACTCTTCATCAGCCGATGCGCCGCCAACCACCCTTCTGGTTGATCACGTAGATAGCTGGCTAGCCCTCTACCACTGTCCAGCAGATCTCGGCCCGACTTTATGGGTGTTGGGCTCGGGCCTGCCGCCCTACTGTCTACGGGTGAATCACTGCCAGTCTGAGGGACGATTGCATCAACACCTCCCGACACAGCGAGTCGGGCAGTGAGGGCACCGTACAACGCGTCCAGTCCTGGCAGTTGGTCTTCAGGCCAATGGCTGAAGCAGTGCTCCAACCATACCAAAGCAGCCACCGTTCGCTCGGTTTCAGCCTTGACCACCTGTGGGTACAGCGACAAGCTTGCCAGGACCCTGCTGCCGGCAAGCCACTCCAAGGCCATCTTGCGGCTGTTGCCACGCACAGGCAGGATGCCGTCGGCATAACGTTCCATTAACGCTGCCAACAAGTTCAAGCCATCCGCCAAGCCTGCCTCTCCGTCCCGGTGCAAGCGTGCCCAGAGGTAGTAAGTGGCAACGCGAAGGTCTTTACACGAGTGCTGGAGCAGCTTCTGCCCCAGCTGCGCCACCAGCTCCACATCCGCCCCGGAAAGCTTGTTGACCTCCTCGCGCATATGCTGGAAGTCGTCGTCATAAACCGGATCCTCGCCTACGGGCGCGTCATCACGGATGGGGGTCAACCAGGTTTTCCAGCACTCGCTGTGCTCGCGCGCCACGGCCAGTGGCTCGCAACCGGGTAAACAGCTTTCGATCAGGCTTTTCAGACTCATTCGATGCCCCCATTCTGCGCGTACTGCGGTGTGTCACGGCCATCGACCAGAAAGATCTCTCGCGGCAAGCTGAACCCTCGCAATTTGAGCAGCGCAAGCGGGCCTTCCCGCAACTCGGTGCGCAAGTGCCAAGTGAGGCGCAAACCATCTGGCGCATCCAACACGACCCGGAAGCGGCTATCGCCGTCGTCCAACGCCGTGACATTGGCCTGCTCCAGCAGACGAATCAGTCCCCAGGTGCCCTGGTAGTCCGCAAAGAGACGTTCGCCGGTGTAGACACTGCTCCACGTCAGGCTGATGCCGGGATGGTCACCCTGCCCGGGCCAGCGAAAGCGTTGCCAGCTTTCTCGCTGGTTGAAGTAATGGTGCTTTTCACCATTGAGCACGAACGTGGTCTGCACCACATCACGCACAGGTTTGCCTTGCAGCTCGAAGCTCAAGCCCATACCGCCATCGGTGTACAGCACATCGGCCAGACGACTGAGCTGATTGATCGCTGTCAGAAAGTCCGGGTTGAAACGCAGCCCCTGGCTTTGCCGCGGGTCTGCCACCCAGCGGCTACCTTCTTTTCGTAGAAGCCCCGTGAGCTGCTGGGCCAGAAACTGTTCGATCCGCCCGGAGTCGGCGCGGATCATCTGCCCCAGCATGGGCAACGAGGCGCCACTGCTGGTGGCCGCGAAGGGATACCGGCCGCTGAAAGCACCCTGCCACTCGTCGACGATCGAGCGCTGCCACGCCCTGTTGAGGCCTGCCGACGACGGCTGCAGAATCTGTTGCCAGGCCTGATCCAGCGGCTGCACGAAGAGCGTATTGGCAGCCGCGCCCCAGTCGGCGCCCAGGCTGGCGGCGATCAGGTTGCCATAGGCCTGGGTATCGGTCAGGTCCACGCTTTTACCTTGGAATACCGTCTGCGCCAAGGCCTGGATCATTGCTTCAGGATCGGGCGCATTGACCACCTGCTGCAGCTTCAAGCGCACGCCGGTGACCCGCGTGAGGAAGGTTTGCAGGCTCAAACGGTCATCGCCCGATCGCCCTTCCGCCTCCTTTCCCAGCAACGCCATCAAGGGGCCAAAGGTGCTGTCGAGCGGGCCGTTTGGTGTTTGGGGAAGTTGATCGACTATCGGCGCTGCTTTTTGCCCCACCAACTTCTGTGCGGATTCAATCAGGGAATCGGCCAAGGCCTGGCCACGAACGCCTGCCTGGCCCTGGTAACTCAACGTGTTCATCAGGGCGATAAATGGCGACTGACGCACATCGCTCATCAGCGTCAACTGTGCAATCACATCGCTCAGGCCATGGCTCTGCTGCCAGCGCAGGCTGTTGAGGAAGCCCAGCCAGGCACTGCTGTAATCCTGGAAGTAGCGCGTGGTCAACCGCTCGCTGAGTTCGTCGGGGCTCAGCTCCTTGGCAATGTCGTTGGGGTTGTCGCTGAGCACCCAGTCGATCTCTTCGCGGCGCGCCTGCGCCGCCTCTTCAATGGCTGCACGTACCCGCCCTTCCCACGCTTGGCGGGTGAACACACCGGGGACCTGTTCAGCACTGGCGAACAAGGCGGTTGCATCGGTGTCGCCGACCATCTGCTGCAAGCCCAACGCCGGGTAGTGGTTCGCCGCGGTGTCGAGGACCTGCTGATACAGGCTGCTTTCGGCGTTTCGCTGGCCCAGTTCGCGCAGCAGCACGTGACGCGTTTGGGCGATCAACCTGGGGTCGGCCTTGATCGCCCAATCCGGGTGATCGGGCAGATGCTGGCCGTAGAACCTCCACAGTGCCGGTTCG
This sequence comes from Pseudomonas sp. BNK-30, assembly GCF_047456185.1. Classification (NCBI taxonomy): domain Bacteria; kingdom Pseudomonadati; phylum Pseudomonadota; class Gammaproteobacteria; order Pseudomonadales; family Pseudomonadaceae; genus Pseudomonas; species Pseudomonas sp. BNK-30. Next base: position 1,300,307 of record NZ_CP179904.1, on the reverse strand, counting down.
GCAGCGCCCAAGGTCTCGGCCAAGAAAGCCGCATCGGCTTTTTCCGGGCGCGCCAGCATCAGATAGGCTTTGAGGTAGTTGTACGTCAGCTGGGCCCGCTTGGCGCGCTGGGGACTCGCCGGAGGTAAGTTGACCAACGCCTTGAGCCGTTTTTCCAGTTCAGAGACGGCGGGGTCACGGAGCAGTTGGTTATTGGCTTGCGTATAGAGCGGCCACACCGCTTCGCGCAGGTCGTGGGACCGGTTCAGGCCAAAACGCTGGTACCACGGTGCGCCGTGTTCTGATCGATAGTCCAGGCGGGAGAGTTCGCGTACAAGCTCGCCCAGTGCCTGTTGAGTGTCGGTGCCTGTTACAGGTTGCTGAAGCGCCCTGTACGCCACCGCTATCTGACCGACCTCGGCACGGTTGCTGGCAAACGACAACAGCAAGCCGATGCCCCAGATGGAAGCTAGGCCCAGCGCAGAAACGTAGGCGACTCTGCCTGGGTGCCAACCCAGTCGTCGGGCTCGGGCAGAGCGATCGCTGAGGATCCCTGACCATGCAGGGTCTTCTGGCCAGTGATGTTCAATTGCCGACTCCGGTTCTGGTCTCTGAACTGGCAAACTGAACCACACGCCACGGATCTGGATGCCACGTGTGCCCCTTCCTGAGAGGGACTCAATCAGGCGATACCATTGTGCAGCACCGTCAATTTGCAAGTCGCGAGCAAGCCGAAGTAAGAAATCGTGGGCCATGTGGTTCTGCATCTGCGCCAAACCTTGTTCGCGTAGCGAGTGCTGCAGGGCGCCCAAATGCTCTTCCCAATGAACTGCGGCCCGCCGAGTGGGAAGCAAACAGCCAACCGCCTCGATGTCGCGCCCCGACTGGTCCCATTGGCTTTCACAGATTTGCCACACATGCACAGGCAATTGCCTGCCTAGATGACAGCTCATATCCTGCAGATGATGAATGCTCGCACTCATGTAGGCAGCGTCGTCGACCATGCGGTCGCTCAGCGCCCAAACGACACCATCAATACCGCGCCAGCGAAACTGCCGTTGCCATTCGTCGAGCAGGACGGTGTTCAGACTGGAAATAAGACTGCCACCGTACAGAAGTATAACTGCCCGCCCTTCCAACCAATGCTCATCGATCAACCTTGGCGCAACAGAACTGACGGGAGGAGTTTCGCCAACCACCAAGAACAGACGCACCTTGAAACACCATGACCAACCATATTTATGACGGAGGCACTCTCGTATTAGGCTGATATTGTCTATCGACATGCCATGCGACGTACGCTTCACTTCTGACCTACTGTCTGCCTGGGGTTGATCTACAGAAGAGTGACGGCGATAAGTTGACCCACCAACGCGACGCCCTAATACCAGGAGAACTCCTCCAGACAATACCACCACAGCAGCAGTCAAAAAGAACAACCACGTCAACTCAACCACTCTATCAGATAACAAGTCTACCCCTCCAAGACAACCTCAGAACACCACCAACGCAAAGATCGTAACGACAGCAATGAAAGGAATTACCCCAAGCACCCACATTGCTATTGCGAGCATCTAAAGACTTAGACCGAATTTGGCGAAGCTGGTGTCACTGCGCAGTGGCAAAAGAGCGAATCATCAGAGCCACCAGTAATAACAAATTGCGCTCCCGCACTCAATTTAATACTCTCCGATGCGAGCGAAATCGCCAACCAAGGGGCTGCTTTACCTGCTGACCCAAGCAATGAATCTAAATCGTGAAATTTCTTTTTTTCGGCTCCAGCCCCGCTCAAGCTTGTTAACGCCATTGTCACCAGGCTATCGTGATATCGGTCAACTCCCGATCGCCAAACATGCTCAATCGAGCACGCATTTATAGGCACCCACTCCAGCGCCTGCTGCACAGATAAATCGACATCCGAATCAGGGGCACGCAAAAATTCCGGTCGATGCAGACAAGCTATTGGATGTAATGACGGTACCGGACTGCAGCCACCTAATAGCAGGCCCACCACTACTTCAGCTGTATCTCTCGGTTGTTCCGGAGCAAATTGAAATGCAACAATCAAGAGCAGCGAGTTATCCTCGACCCCTCGATCAAGCCATTGATTCACGGCCACTAATCCGGCATCGCTGATAATTTCCGTAGACTGACGAACCCCTGACTTGCACCATACGCTCCGCCATATACGGTGTAAAGTTGCCTCTGTTATTTGACTGTCACCCTCTACGAGCACCTTCAGAGGGATGTCATCAGCCAACCCCTCTAAGACCTGTGCAAGATCAGTCAACACTTGCTCGAACGCCTGCAGCAATATTTGCTCTGGATCGGCATTACCATCCCCGTCTATGCAGCTATGGCGTATTACATTCCCTCCAATCCTAAATGGCTGGCTTTTAATAGCTCTAACGCCCGCCAGAAGTTTACTGACTTGGCCTTCCGCACTTACACCTTGACGTCTTAAAGCCGTATAGGCGCTTGTGCCCCACACCTGTAATGAACGCCGACCAACTTTATATTTTTGTTCCAAGTCCTTCGTCCTAGCCTCATCCCACCCATCAGCAACCCGAACGTAACTCGCATAAATAATCACCCTAGTGGAAATTGCCATCACCCAAACCAGAACAGGGGTACCTAGGGCTACCTGCCAAATCCCTCCTGCATCTACAGGTGGCGCTTGACCGACAAACAATATTCCACCCATCAACCCCAAGAGCATAAACAGCAGCAACATTCCAAGCCAAATCGACCATCTTGGGGGGCTCGGCCGTCGCGCCTCTTCATAAACTTTCTGATTTTTAACTGCCATATTCGGCCTTCGATGGGCACCGCTGTGGAGGCGATTGTGCGTAGGTCTCATCCCTGCGTTGTTCAGGTGTCACGCCACCCGCCGTATTTTTGTCTCCAACCCTGACAATCCCAATCACGAAATATTCCCCATACAGCGTACTTGAGCTCATCAATTTCCAGGCTCACCCTGTAAAAAGTCCGAGGCGCAGAAGGAGTCGCTGCACAATCTATAACGAGTAAGCGAAATGACTCGACCGAAGCTGTCGACCCGGCCGAACCACTCAATTGAAAAACCATACTCATCCCATTTCACTGATGAATAATCATTATCCTGCCGTTCCTGACCTGAGTTTTGGCTCGCTAGCGAGACCGAGTGCAGGCAGCTGCTTACTAATATACGACTACTCACCTTAGACGAAGATTCATATAACTGAAGCCAGACCTCATCTCCAGAACCACAGAACCCATCGGGCCGTACTGGGTTCGAGGCACTCACTTGGAATATAGACAGGTACTCTTTGTCACTTACACGATGCAGATTCCCATCAAAATAGACCCCTTTTACTCCTATGGGAACGCTTAGGACATATTCGCTTCCATTTTTGGCTCTCACCATCACCTGCCCATCCTTGGCATCAATCCAACGGACCTCGCTGGCGTACACTCCGGCAACCCAAAAGGTATTGAGAAAAAAACCAATCAAACTTAGCCATCGCTTATTTATCAAGAACGTGATCCGCATAACACACCCCACTGTACTGCCAGGGATGATCCTTGGTTTGGCCTTTCCCACCGTCCCGGTACTTATCTTTATCCCTTTCCCGAAGCTCACTCTCAGTTTTTCCCTTATTCTTTTCTTTATCCATAGACCAACCAATATTTCCCGCATTTGAATCACAGAGAATACTTTTCTTTCTGACCCAGACCTCTGCAACACTATCCCACTGATGATAGGACCCACCATTCCAACGACTAAACACCTCATGCTGCAACTGATCATCCGTGTAAGCCCGCCCCTGCTGACCTAGATATTTTTTTGCCGCAAAGACCTTATCTTTGTATATGCCCGACCCGCCTAAAATGTTTTCCTTCCAACTCCAAGCCTGCTCATAAGTAGGCGCTGGATTCGTCATCTGTGTAATACCATAACCTTTATCAAAGGCGACAATTGGCTCCCCATCAAGATTAATGAAGTGCTTACTTCCCGTTTCCTGTTCCAACAGCTTCTCAAACCCATCCATGTCATCGAAATCGCCCACGTACGCAGCAACTGCTTCCTTGGACGGGTTCTTCCCCTTGATTATCACAGATCGTTTAATACTGTTCCCACCAGAGACCACCGTAACCGTCAACCTCCCTCCTAAAACCTCTCCATCCAACTCTGCAATCCAAATTTGACTATTGCTAGTGAACGATCCTGACTTCTTAAATTCCTGCAAGGAACTGGCTTTCCTTGCCCGTTCTTTTAGCCCACTAACTTTTGCATCCCATTCCACTTCCCACGACCAGCTCAAAGGCAAGGCACCTTGCACTCTCACCTCAAATGTAATCTCTGGAAACTCTGCTTGGTCTGAAATATAAAAACCGTCATTCTCACCTGGACTAACCCATGAGAGCCCATTCGCCGTCGAGATAACTTTCACAAGGCTTTCCGCACCTGAATTGCTGCTCACCGCCCCCTTGATTTCTTGCATACCACCACCCTAGATAATGCTGCCAGACTCAATTAAAAACCAACTCAACCCATACCCGACACTTCACTAAAAAACCATTTATCCAGACTCGCACCCATCGCTCAGCAGAGGCCTTATTCATTCATCCAATAACACTACTCGCCAGCTTCCGACCGCTGTTCGAGCTCACGACCAAAAACCAACGACAACTTTTCTGCCTTGAGAGTTTTTACACGCTCGGTACGGCCCTGGCTGTCAGTTCTTCCCAGCCAAACCTTTCCAGATTCACTGGTGACCTTATACGGAACACCAATCATTGCGGACTGGCCATCCTCTTCAAAAATCTGGAACTGCTCGTCAAACTCTTGTAGAGCCCCTACTGACGCAGGTAACCTTAAGGAATCTACACCTTTAGAAATTGCATCCATATGCTCAAAACAGGCGGACTTAATGATATAGTCCCCCTCAGTGCCGGATTCAATACTGCACGCCTCTATCGCTATGTAACTCCCACCGGCATTGAGCGTAATCTTCTTTTTCGCAGTGATCCGGACTTCATCTTCAGTACTAGAAATGTCCAGACCATGCCGTGCAATTAGCGACAAGGTATCGTTCTGCGCCTGGATACTGACTGGCCCTTGGTTGGCAATGAGCTTGATGCCCAATTTGCGCACGAACAGACTGAGTCCCTGTCCTATTCCAACAAACAAGCGTTTGACCACGCTCATATCGGCCTCGCCGCCGGCGTTGAGCATCAGGTTCTTTTGCGCCGCCAGCTGAAGATGACCACCACTGGTAATCGAGATCCCTTGAGGCGCACTGAGCAACAGCACCGAGGATTTCAGCTTTTCCAGATCTTGCTTAAGCAGGTCCAACTGGGCTTGGACATCCGCAGGCTCCGCCTTACACGCCTGCGCATCTACCGACAGCCCTTCCAACTGCTCTTTGGCCTGGTCCAGTCGCTCTAGGGCCGCGGCCATTTCGAGCATGTTTCCCTTGGCCCCAGGCTGTGCATCGGCGCTGATGAAAATGCCGCTTCCACCGCGCATGGCGACATGCCCATCGGTGCGCAGCTCTGCCCCCCCACCTCGTGGGTTACGCTCAGCGTCGACCACGTGCCCCAGATTGAGCTGGCTCTTGCCACTATGCTCGGTACTGAGCTTGATGTGCTCTTGGCCGCGCGTATCGTCCATGCGCAACTTGTTGTTGGCCGGGGTCCGCAGCACATTGCGTTTGTAGTTGCGCAGCGTCACGTGGTCAGGATGTTCACTGTCGTGCAAGGCATAAGCGATGTAGGGGCGGTCCGGATCGCCTTGCTCAAACGCCACCGCCACTTCGGTACCGCAGATCAACGGCAAGTGCAGGCCATGGGTGTCACCCGCGTAAGGCCGTGCCAGTCGTAGCCAGACACTCTCCTCGCCTGCACGCCAGGTGTCCCGGTCAAACAGGAAATTGACCCGGTAACGTCCCTCCATATCGATATGGCCGTAGGAATCGTTCTTTTGAGTACTGGTAACTCGCGCCGGCACCGTACCGGCGATCTGTGGCTTGCCCAGCAATTTAGGCCGAAAGCCTATCGACTCCGAATAGGGAATCGCGTCGAACCTGGCCTCCAAGCTCCGGTCGCGTGCTGCCTCGACGGTCAAATGTGTAATGACCACCCCAGGCTCGAACACCTGTGGTGCCCCGTCAGAGACCGTCAGCACTTGCCCTGGGGCAAGCGTTACGCTGCTGCTGACGCCATTGCAACGCGTCTGGTCGTTGAGAAAGCGTTCATGATTCAGGCGCGCATAGAAGTAGCCACTTTCGCTGAGCAGGTCCTCATCTTGGTCAATGGCGTCACCCAGCGCGGCATAGGGTTCACCGTAGTGATAGCCTTCGCCGTAAGTAGTGGTGGCCCCCCGGCTGTGATCAACCTCACCATCCAGGAAAGCGGCCGCGTCCCGGTGGTGATAAGCCCGCACATTGATGTGCTGCTCCACCACCTGATGCTCAACTTGGAGCGCCCATACGCCCTCCTGCCCATTGCTGGTCAAACCCGACAGCGGGCGATGTGGTAGCGTGAGTCCAAACTGGAAATGGCGTTGATGGTCGTGAAACTCGACCACATCGATGGAAAGGCGATCATCGTGGGTAAAGCGATACCAGATGCCGACTTCCGCCAGCAGACGGCTGATGAAGGCCAGATCGCTCTCACCGTACTGCATGACCTGTTCACGCTTGGGATACTCGCGCGCCAGGTCAAACAAGAAGTGCTGCCCTTCGAACTGGTGGCGACTACGGAGGACACTTTCAACGATTTCCGGCACCGACTGATGCTGGTAGATCCGGTACTGCTTGCCACGCCCGAGCAATGCCAGGTGCGCTTCGAGTGTGACTTGGTAGCGGGCTTCATCCCGGGAACCGGAGACACGCTTGAAACCGGTGATCACGCCATGCAGCGTACGTGAAGCAGCGTTGATCATTGAGAGCTGGACGGTGGGTTGAGACTTGCCCAGATAAAAGCTGGCATCCTTCCCGAGGATCTGCGCAGCCTCGATATCCTGCTCCGGGGAAGTGAATGCCACGGTGTACTTGAACGGTTTGCTCAGCCACTCTTCACCTTTGAACGACAGTACATCAAGCTCAACAGCAAGCTGGTCGACTTCAAGCTGGTAGTGGTTATGGGTGAAACCCATTATTGGCTTCGACATCATCAAACCCCCTCGGCAGCCGCTACGGCTGCGTGGTGTTCATCTGCAAAGCTCAAGCTGATGCCGGCGTCTTCGCAGTATCCAAGCGTCACGGCTTGGGTGGGCTGTCCGAGCGCTTGGCGCTGGAGTAACTGCTGACTGAGCACCGGCAGGATCTGTTGATTGAGCAAGCTATCGATATTGCGAGCGCCGGTATCGGGCAAAAGGCAGGCGGCGACCAGCGCTTCGTAGAGCGAGTCATCAACCTCACATTGCAGGCCGTAATGACGCAGCAAGCGCTTGGCCACTTGATCGAGTTTGATGGCGACAATGCGCTTGAGTGTATCGGCCCCCAATGGGCGGAAGATCAATGTCTGGAAGCGAGCCAACAGTGCAGCATGGAAGTGCTCGCGTAACACGGGACGCAATAGTTCATGCAGTGCCGCTTCCTCAATGCCTGGCTGCCGCTCGATACTACCTTGCAGCAGGTCGCTTCCCAGGTTCGAAGTCATGAGGATGACCGTGTTGCGAAAATCGATCTCCCTTCCTTCTCCATCACGCATGAAGCCGCGGTCGAACACCTGATAGAACAGGTTGAGTACATCACGGTGGGCCTTTTCGACTTCGTCCAGCAACACCACGCTATAGGGACGCTGGCGGACGGCTTCGGTGAGTACGCCGCCCTGGCCGTAACCCACATAACCCGGCGGCGAACCCTTGAGTTGGCTGACGGTGTGCGCCTCTTGATACTCCGACATGTTGAGGGTGATCAAGGACTTCTCGCCACCGAACAGACTGTGGGCCAGTGCATGCGCCGTCTGCGTCTTGCCGATGCCACTGGTACCGACCAGCAGGAAGACAACCATCGGTGCCTTGTCGTCAGTGAGGCCCGTTCGGGCGGCGCGCAACCGTTGGGCAAGTGCAACCAGCGCCGGGTCTTGACCAACAACACGCTCGGCCAACTGATCTTCCAGGTTCAACAAGCTGGCGTGTTCGTCTTTCAGCAGACTACCGAGAGGCACGCCCGTCCAGTCTGCGATCACCTCAGCCACACTGCGTGCGCACACATCGAGGGACAGCAGTGGCCGACTCCCCTGCACGTAGCTGAGGTGTTCTTGCAGTTGAGCGCAGACAGTTGTATCAACCTGCTCGCCCTGGCGAGCATTGAGCAGCTGGTGGGTGAGGTCGAGTTCTTGTTGGTACTGCAGCTCCAACGCGGCTTGCTGACTCTCCAGCTGCACCAGCTGGGTAGTGATCTTCGCCAAGCGAGATTCATCCGTAATACCGGTAAGCTGCGCGTCCTCTTCCAGCGCCACCCTCTCTGCCGTGAAGGCCATTTTCTGCGACTTCAGCTGGACCAAGGCCTGAGGTTCGCAGTCCAAGCTCATGCGAACACGCGCGCAGGCGGTATCAATCAGATCCACAGCTTTGTCCGGTAAACGGCGCCCGGTCAAAAAACGGCGAGACAAGCTGACCGCCGCCTGCACCGCAGCATCTTGAACATGCACACCGTGGTAGCTGGCATAACGCGCTTTGAGCCCTCGCAGCATCACACAAGCATTGGCATCATCCGGCTCATCGACCTTGATCATCTGGAAGCGACGCTCTAACGCCGCATCGCGCTCGAAGTACTGCTTGTATTCACTCCAAGTGGTGGCAGCGATGGTGCGCAGCTCGCCACGCGCCAGAGCCGGTTTCAGCAGATTCGCCGCATCTGCGCCCCCTGCCTGATTGCCAGCACCGATCAAGGTGTGCGCTTCATCGATGAACAGCAGCACCGGCGTCTCTGACCGCTGGACGGCATCAATTACGTTCTTCAGCCGTTGCTCGAACTCGCCTTTGACCCCTGCGCCCGCCTGGAGCAACCCTAGGTCCAGAGTACGGATACACACCGGTTTCAAGCTATCGGGGACATCCCCGCTGGCGATGCGTAAAGCAAGCCCCTCGACCAGAGCGGTTTTTCCAACACCTGGATCGCCAACAAGGATAGGGTTGTTCTTGCGCCGACGGCTCAGCACATCGATCATTTGACGGATCTCATCGTCGCGGCCGAACACCGGGTCGATTTGCCCCGCTGCTGCCTGGGTAGTTACGTCATGGCTAAACTGATCGAGGACAGCGACTGATGCTTCGTCCCCCTTCAAGACGACTGCCGCCTTAGCCTCTCCTGACACTTCTGGCTTGAACAGTGATGTCTGCCCCGGTTGACGCTCTTGCGAGTCAAACTCAAGCAGCGTTTCCATTTGCTTGAACTGCGTCGGACCGACGCTCAATAGAGACCAGGCGGCGGAACATTTGAGCAAGTTAGGCGTTTCAAATAACGCCCCCAGCAAGTGAACGGATCGCAATTGCTCACAGTCACGATCCAGCGATGCCAACAACCAGGCATTGGTGATCAGCTGCTGCACCTCACCGCTCAACTGAGGTTTACTGAGAACGCTGCGCGGCAATGTATGGAAGTGGTCAAGCAGCCCTTGCCAGATGGCATCCATATCCCACTCGTATCGGCGGGCGAGGACCACGAGATCGCCCTCGCCCTGCTCAAACAACTTCAACAGCCAATGTTCAACAGTGATATGACTGTGCCCGCGCGCCTGACAAAGTGAAGCCGCTGCCGTGAGTGCCTGGGTACAGTAAGCGTTTAGCCGGCGAAGCAGGCGGGTAGGATCGTGTGCCATACAGGGCATCCTTGTCGTCAATAATCAACATGCCGCCACAAGTGCGAGCGCATCTGAATAGCTGAGGTGTATTTGGCTGAACGCCCGCGCACGGACGCTCAACCCAAGACACTGGAGGCTGTCAACCAACCTCGGTTGACAGTCCGGTTTCATCCAGCGGCAGCGGCGCTAGGGCGCTCATTCCAGGAATCCGAATGGATGATGTTGCCATCCTTGAATGCCCAAGTAATTTTTTCGTAGCGCAGCTCGACTAGTTCCAAGTGATTGTGTTTTTCTTTCGCCGGATCTTTGACATCGTGCATCTTTGGCGCAACTTTCACGACCTTGACGTTTTCCAGTTTGGTGTTGAAATACTCCACCTCCTGCCCGGCATCATTAATCTTGTACCATTTAAACTCCGCCTCTTTAAGCGTCTGCCCAGTCGTCACGGCCTTGTAGAGATAAGGAGAGGAGGCGTCTATCTCCTTGGTAAAAACAAAAGGCGTATGGATACGCGTACCCGTTAATTTGCCGGTATTGTTATCGGTAGGGATATACAAATCATGATCTTGACCGACCACTTCAACACTACCCTCACGACCCTTTACATCCACCGAGCCTTTGATATCGGCTCCACCATCGTCTTTCAGCCACAGATAAACAGGAATAGCCATTTAGAAGCTCCTCATTTCAAGCTTTGGGAGTCGCAGAGTGCGACTTAGGTTGCAGTCCTGAGGCCGTAGCCGAGGGCTGACAAGCCCCCGCCTCCGGCACCAGGCGAATTTCAACTCGGCGATTAGCCGCCCGTCCTTGTTCCGTGTCATTACTTGCAACGGGCTCGCTTGCACCCAAGCCTTGAACTGCGAAGCAGTTGCTGGGTATGTCACCCATGTGTTGTATCCAGTCATGAACCGCCGCCGCGCGTGTTCGCGACAAACGCAAATTCTGTTCGTCATTACCCGTCGCGTCCGTATGGCCCGTGATCACGATCAACCAGCCTGGCTGGGCCTTGATGTCTGCAAGTGCATTCACCAAAAACTTGGTCGATCCTGGCTTCAACTGCGCGCTACCACTGTTGAAGAGCGACAGGCTGTCCAGGCGAACCGTGCGTGGCTTGTCAGCCACTCCCTGAGGCATCGTCGGGATGTGATGGCCGTTGATTGCGGCCAACAACGAAGGACGCAGCCTTTCGCCCTGATAGAGCCCGATCCCCAAGGACCACGGTTCCCCTTGGCGATAGTAGCGGTCCAGTCGCTGCGCCTCCTGGCGAAGCACCATCAGTGCCTCCTGGCGTTGCGATACTTTGTCCGAATCGGGGCTCAGCGAAGCCGTGCTGTAGCGTCGCAAATCATCGGTGACCTGACGGATCAAGAGCGTGTTCTGCCTCGCCGAACTAATCAGCGCAACGCAAGCCGTCAGTACGAACAACCAGACTCCAATCACCACAGCCCTGCTTCGCCGACTGTGTGGAGTACTGCCAGGCAACACATGGAGCAGTGCATCAGGAAAGGGTAAAGACGCGTTTGTATGTTTAGGCCCACTACCTGCGAAGGAAAGGCCAGTCCGCTCCTGTAGCCAACGGAGCCAGAGGTTGCCATCACGCGCGCCCTCAGACTTGGGACAAAATGCAACCGCAACGGCGACCGCTGTTACGATCCCCTCGCGGGAATTACGTTTGCCAATTTCCGGCAAGCACGCTTGATTCAACCAGCCCACGGCAGCGCTCAACTGCACCGTGATTCGTAATCGATCAGCCTGGTTCTCAGGTTCTGTGCCCCTGCGCTCCCATTCGGCCAGCGTCAGGCACTCACCCCCCTCACGCGCTCGCACACTTGATGCTTCAGTTTCCCAGCTGAACCAGGGCGACACCCCAACTGCGCTCGGGAAGTAGCCCACAATCAGCAGCGGCAGCGGTCTACCTCGCTTGCGCAATATCGCAACCTGGTGGCACAAGCTTTGTATCTGGTTCGCAAGCACTGCGCCGTCAGTATGGGCACTGGGATTGACGAGCCACATGACACTGAGCTGCCCGTCCCACTCTGGCCGCTCCAGCAGCAGATCGGCCACGGCTGCGGACAACTTCAAGAGATCGGGCACTGGCACATAACACCCCTCCACTGTTACCCGTGGCGCCAACTGCTCAGCAGACGAGGCCCCAAACAGCTCAGCCAAGCAATCGCCGACCGCTAGAACGACAGGATGACGATACGAGCCAGCAGGCAGGCGGACACCGCCGCCCCACTGCAACGGTGTACGTTTCTTGGCAGCACGCTGAGTCCGGCGCCAGCCCAACACCAGCAAGGCAGGGACTACCAGAGTAGCGATGGCTTGAACCTCTACAGCCAGCGGCAACGTGGCAATCAACAACCAGGACAGCGCACCGGCCCATAGCCAAAGCCCCTGTTTGTGTACCTGCGCCATTGCGCTCATCTCTGCACCGGCAAGAGCGAGGCCACTGCCTCACCTAACGCGTGATCAAGCGCCCACCAAGCACCTACCAACAGAGCAGCTGCCATCACGATGTGAAGCAGAGGAGATCGCAACCAACCCCACATCGGCATCCGTGGGCCACTGCCTAACTGAACGACCAGCGACTGACTTGTATCCAGAGGCGGCACTTGCGCGGAGATGGCAGTCAACAACTGCTGCCGCTCCGGGTGGTTTGCCTCTCGGTAGCGCCCCAGGAATCCAAGCATCAGGACTCGATGAAATACTGTGAGTACGCAAGGGGACACAGAGGCTTCCTGCAGCGCAGAGCGCATATCTTCGTAGAGCGACTCCCCCGCCTGATGGCTGCTGAAAAACCTTGCCTGTAAGGTCTCCATCGCCCAATCCTCATGGGCACTGCCTTCGGCGCGGGCAAGTACTGTTTCGTCCAGAAGCGCACACTGCGCATGACTGATCAGATCGACGCTGCGGCGGTCCAGACCCTCCTGCTGAAGCATGGCTCGTACATGCTCGACATCAGCCACGCACCTTGACCACAGCTGCGGACTACTGTGCGCATCGGTACCGTGTCGCAACTCGACAACCAACAGATAGGTGTCCTGCAGCAACGCGTCGATGTCCACCTTGGCTGCGGTGTGCTTCTGCACTGTGCGACTCATGAGCGAAGCACCGCGAACAATTCGAGCTGGACACCCTGAAACACACTCGGGACATAGAGGGCACAGACCCCATCAGCCAGCATGGCGCGGCCCTTTGCATGGCTGAGATCGAGCGCGAAGTACTGATTCTCTAGCCGCAGCGGTATCGCGGCGGGCACATGGCTCAAAGGTTTCAGTGGAACGCCATCGAGTGCCGCATTGACGAGATGGTCCACATCATCGGGGGAACCGATCTTGCACAGCCGTGGGAATTGGCTTTGAACTTGTACGGCTGGCAGCCGGCAACGGACCGATAAATAGAAGTCAGCTCCTTCAGGCTCAAGCAGACGTGGATCGCTCAGAGAAACCTGCCAGCGGTTTGCGCTACGCGCCTCCAGGATCAGCGCCAGCACGCGGGACGGCAGGCTCGCCTCCAGCAATGTGGATAGGGTACGCATCAAGGGCGGGAAAACCGCCTCAAGGTCCGCGTGCTGGTAGGCGGGTATGTCCTCTATGTGCTGGTCTAACGAGAAGGTCAGCAGGCCACCTGCAAACTTCACCAACTGTTGATATACCTGCTCCGGATGGCGAGCAGGCTGCGCTTTTATGTCTGCCAACACCGGCTGATAAGTGTTCAGTGCGTTGAGCAACCAGAACAACGTGACATCTGCAACAGCGAAATCCGCCATTCGCTGGTTGCTCTCCCGGCGCATTCCCATCAAACGCTCACGCTTGGCGGACAGCTGGGTGAGCAGGTTGTCGAGTTGAAGCAACAACCCAGCATGAGCATCAAACTTCAGCAACGGCGGGATGTAGGTATCATCAATGGCCCACCCATCCTTGCCATCACGCAGCAAACGCCCCACCGGGCAGGTCAGATAATCCGCATTATCGTCATCAGCCAGACGCAAGCTCAGCGCATGTTCGAGCACGCTGATTGACTGTATTTCACTGGTGTAGAGATCCTTGGTATCACGCCATACCTGGTGATATCTGACGGGCCGCTCAGCGCTGCCACCCTCAAACAGGCAGTTGTTACCATTGGCCAGTTCCAGTGGCAAAGCGATCACAACCGTTGCCGTCTGGATATCTCCGGGCACTACCCGAGAGAGTTCCAGGGCGCTGGGTAGTCGATCCAGCCGATCGGTGTCGATCAAAGTACCGTCTGGTAGGCACAACTGAAGCCGAGTGGCCTTCAGCTTACCCAACCTCAGCGCATCTGCATCAAACGCCACATTTTGGATGCCCCAAGGGTGGACCAAGCCCAGTGAGGCAATACTCTGGTTGGTCCACGATTCAAAGCGGGCCTGCTGTTGAAACTGCTGCGCAGACAACACCACTCCGGACGCCCATAAAGGCCGGTCGATTTTCACGACATACACTCCTGCAACCGCAATCAAGATTTTGCTTTGGGCATCTGCGAAACCAATGAGAGGTTGATGTCCATACCTTCAACCTGGAAATGCGGCACAGCGAACAACTTGACCCTGAAGAAGCCCGGGTTGTCATCAATGTCCTCGACAACCACTTTTGCCTCTCTCAGCGGGTGGGAAGCTTGCAAGTCATCTCCCGGATCGGTCATCTCGGTGACCAGGCCACTGACCCACCTATTGAGCTCCAACTCCAACAGGCGACGGTCTTTAGTTGTACCAATATTCTCCCGCTGGATAACTTTCAAATAATGTGCAATGCGAGAAAGCAGGAACACATAGGGCAACCTCGAATTGATACGACTATTTGCCGTGGCCTCCGCCGTGTCATAGATTGCCGGCTTGTGCGCTGAGTTGGCCGAGAAGAAACATGCGTAGTCACGATTCTTGTAATACGAGAGCGGAATCAAGCCCAAATTGGCAAACTCAAACTCTCGGGTCTCCGGAATCATAACTTCCGAGGGGATCTTGACTTGACTACCCGTCCCCATGTCGTACAAATGAATCGGCAGGTCGGTAACCGCGCCACCCGACTGTGGCCCTCGAATCTGCACGCACCAGCCATTGGCAATAAAGCTCTTGACCATGTTCGCCGCGAACGCGAATGTCGAGCTTACCCACAAATACTTGCTGTGATCCGGCCCCTTGACTCGCTCCACATAGTTGAAAGATCGCACAGGGTTCGTATCAGGCCCATAAGGCAAGCGCCCTAATGTGCGGGGTGTTATCCCGCCCGCATAACGAGCATCGTCAGTTTGCCTGAAGCCGTGCCACTTAATATACTCCGCACGATCCATGTAGTTACCGATATCCTTGATCGCGGACACTTCCTCCATGGTGTTTTTTCCGAAGAAGGCCGGACCAACCGAGTACAAAAACGGCATATGGGATGCAGCCGCCACTTTCGAAACATTGCGCAACAATGCAATATCTTGCGCCCCTCGCCCAAACTCATAATTCGAAACTGCCGCCGCGATAGGCTCACCACCAGGCGTATCGTATTCCTGGGTATAGGTATGCAGATACAAACCGCTTTGCGCGATCTCCGGCGCGTCTTCAAAGTCCTGCGCCAGATGCTCCTTACTGATATCGAGCAGCTCAATTCGGACGTTTTGACGGAAATCCGTTTGGTCAATCAACGACTTCGCGCCGCGCCAGATTGATTCGACCCGTTGAAAATCCGGGTGATGCATGACCGCGTCCAGCTGGCTGCTGATCTGAGCGTCAATCGAGGCGATGTGCTCATCCAGCAGAGCCCTGTCCAGCTTCTCCACCTTCGGAGAGACTTGTTTGAGACGGTCCAGAAAAACGCTCACCGAAGCAGTAACGCGCTCATTAGCTGTCGCTTCTGACAACGCATCGATACTTTGGAACACCTCAATGCCACCCATCTGATCAAGCGGTTCAAGGTTTATTCTTTCAAACAGCGCGTGATAGACGCTCTGGTTTTCTTCCACCTGCACGGTGGCGCCACGCGATTGCGCAGAAGATTGTTCTTCGGACATTTATTAGCTTCCAGTCTGTCGAGATGATGGTTTTCTAGCGCTCGCTTGGCGGTGCAAGGGCAGCAAGTTCCTTACGCAACTCGTCACTCAGTGCTTCATCTTTAAGTATCCGCTCCAATTCAGCACGAAACGTTGCGTTATCCAGAAGATTGGCCTTCAATTCGCGCAGCAAATTTCGCATCGCCAACAGTGCACGCAACTGAGGAATCTGCAGAGCAACCTGTTCTGGCTCGAAGTCCTTCATGCGCTGAAAGCTCAGTTCGACCGGTGTTTCCCCACCCTCGCCCGACAGCGTATCGTCAACAATAACCTTGAGACTCGGAGAGAGATCGGACAGCACGCTGTCAAAATTATTCTTGTTGATATTTACCTTCGGCCGCTCTGATAGCTGGCGCTTTTCCTTCCCGTTGCTGTAGTCTCCCATCAGAATGAGTTTAAGGGGAAGTTCCACCTTGCGCTGGGCGCCACCTGTATGCAGATCAAGCTTGATATTGACACGTGCCTTCGGCACTTCATTCTGAAAGCTATTTGAAGCCATACCACCTCCTGCGAACCGGGATTTCTAGCGGGAGCCAACGCCCAAATGAGCGCCACCGAACCCCAACAAAATTAATCAAGGCCAGTCGAACCACTGCGTACGACTACTTGGGCGGAAGCGCTACCCGGAAGTGCCTCCCCGATAACCATGGCGCATCTTTTGGCGCCGCGCCACCCCCTTTCTAAAATAAGGAAGCGTCCTACAAGGCATACCTAAGATGACAACAAATGTTCGAAGCCGCACACTAGAGCGCCAACATTGATGCATTTAATAAGAGCAACCCGACCGCCATCGACGCATTGACCCAAATCAACAAAAACAACCTCAGACGAAATAATGATCAACATGCATAAAATGCAAGTTATTTCCACCAAGCCGCACCAGAACAGAAAATTCCTACAAGTTCAAAAGCGCCACCCCAAACCAAAGCCGCAAATAGCAAACATGTACTAGCGCCGTGAGCGGTTAGTTAATTTTCTAACGAATATTGATATACTGTCTGCCTTCATACCTCGCCTGGTTTCTCGGATGCCCCGACCCATCGCTTCCTTTTCACTGCAACCTGCTGACGCCATTACGCTTCAACATTGGTTACGCAGGAGGACGCTGGAGCGAAGCCTCGGGCAACGGGCGCGGATACTTCTTTTACTCGCTGAAGGGGTGACCCCAAGGCCATCTGTGAGCAGTTAGAGATCACTTCAACCACAGTGTTCAAGTGGCGAAAACGCTACCTTTGAATCGACGGCTGTTTCCACCGGCAGCGCCAGTGCCGACCGATCAGCGACCGATGCCTGAATGAGCATGGGTACACACCGGATTGCGTCGCCCTGGGGCCAGGGCCTTGCCCGCAGCGACGGTCGCTTCGCCAAATTGATGGCCGGATACGCCAAGACTGACCTGCTGATCCTGGACGACCGGGGCTTGGCACCGTTTACCGCAGCGCAACGTCGCGACATGCTCGAACTGCTGGACGACCGCTACGGCAACAGCTCGACGCTGGTCACCAGCCAGATGCCGGTGGACAAATGGCATGCGTTGATCGGCTATCCGACCTTGGGCGATGCGATCCTCGACCGGCTGGTGCAAAACGCTTATCGGATCGAACTGAAGGGCGAATCGATGCGCAGGCGCGCAACAAAATTGACGGCGGCAGCGGCTTCAGACTAACAATTCAAACCTGCGTCGCTGCGCTCCGACTGCCTGTCCAAGCGAGCGTGGAATGAGCGTCCAAATGATCGTGGGCTGGGTGTCCAAGAGTCGTGGAATCCGCATGCAGCTGCCGACCGAGCCGCGTACCGTGCGCTAGGCCGTTAAGCCTGTTTCACCTGGGCGGGCGCTGTCGCCGGCACGCAGGCAAGCTGCCAAATCGCAGGCACAAAAAAAAGAGGCCCTTAGGCCTCTTTTTTGTGATCTCAGCGACGCACTGAGGATCGAATTTGGAGCGGGAAACGAGACTCGAACTCGCGACCCCGACCTTGGCAAGGTCGTGCTCTACCAACTGAGCTATTCCCGCGTCGTGATGGGTGCCATTCTAGCGATATCTAAAACGGCGTCAACCCCTTGATTCAAAAAAGTTTTATTTTTGTTCCGAACCTTCACGCAGGTGCGGCCAGGCGGCCAGCAGGTAATGGGCCATGGACCACAGCGTCAGCGCAGCGGCAACCAGCAGCAACCCGTAGCCCAGAATCACCCAGAAGGTCACCAGCGGCGGGTTGGCCAGCAAGATGATCAGCGCCAGCATTTGCGCTGCGGTTTTCCACTTGCCGAGGTTGGACACCGCCACATGCGCCCGCGCCCCCAGTTCAGCCATCCACTCGCGCAGGGCCGAAACGACGATTTCGCGGCCGATGATCACGGCGGCCGGCAGGGTCAGCCAGAAGTTGGCGTGCACCTGCACCAGCAGCACCAGGGCTACGGCGACCATCAGCTTGTCGGCCACAGGGTCGAGGAACGCGCCGAACGGCGTGCTCTGCTGCAGGCGACGGGCCAGGTAGCCGTCCAGCCAGTCGGTGGCGGCGGCGATGGCGAACACCGTGCTGGCGGCCATATAGCTCCAGTGATAGGGCATATAGAACAGCAAGATGAAGATCGGAATGAGCAGGACGCGTAGAACGGTGAGCAGGTTTGGAATATTCATCGGTACGACTGGCTGCGGGTTGAGCCCGCATTCTACTCGCTATGCAGGCTGGCATAAATCGACTCGGCAAGCTTTTTACTGATGCCGGGGGCTTTGGCGATTTCATCGATACTGGCGCGGTTGAGCTCCTGCAGGCCGCCGAAATGTTTCAGCAGGTCGCGGCGGCGCTTGGGCCCTACCCCGGCAACGTCTTCCAGGCTGGACACACGGCGGGCCTTGCCGCGGCGGGCGCGGTGGCCAGTGATGGCAAAACGGTGAGCTTCGTCGCGGATCTGCTGGATCAGGTGCAGCGCCGGGTTGTCGCCCTTGAGGGTGAACTCGTGCGCCACGTCATTGAGGTAAAGGGTCTCGAAACCGGCCTTGCGGGTCACGCCCTTGGCCACACCGAGCAGGGTCAGGTCGGTGAAGGCCAGCTCCTGCATCACTTCGCGAGCCATATTCAGCTGGCCCTTGCCGCCGTCCACCAGCAGCACGTCAGGCAATTTGCCCTCGCCGTCCTTGATACGCCCGTAGCGGCGCGTCAGGGCCTGGTGCATAGCGGCGTAGTCGTCGCCAGCGGTCACGCCTTCGATGTTGAAGCGACGGTAATCGGACTTGAGCGGGCCTTCGGGGCCGAATACCACGCAACTGGCTACCGTGGCCTCGCCGCTGGAGTGGCTGATGTCGTAGCACTCCAGGCGCTGGGGCACTTCGTCCAGGCCCAGCACCTCGGCCAGGGCCTCGAACCGCGAAGCCATGTGCTGGCGGTTGGCCAGACGGGCATTGAGCGCCTGTTCGGCGTTAGTCACCGCCAGTTGCTGCCAACGGGCACGGGTGCCACGCACGCGGTGGCTGATGGTCAGCTCGCGGCCGCGCAGGGTTTGCAGTGCCTCGCTGATGGCAGCGAAGTCCTCGTGCACCACGTTGACGATCAACTCACCCGGCAATTCGCGCTCGGCATTGCCCAGGTAGTACTGGGACAGGAAAGCGGCCATCACTTCGGCCACCTCTTCTTCAATGCCGACCTGCGGGAAGAAGTTCTTGCTGCCCAGCACCCGCCCACCGCGCACGCTGATCAGGTGCACGCAGGCGCCACCGGGGTTGACGAAGGCGGCGACCACATCCACATCACCAGACCCGCCTTCCATGTATTGCTGGTCCTGGACCCGGCGCAGCAAGGCGATCTGGTCGCGCAGCTCGGCTGCCTTCTCGAAGTTCAGGGCCATCGCGGCCTTTTCCATCTCGGCATTGAGCTCATTGCCCAACTGCTGGCTGCGGCCCTCGAGGAACATCACCGAATGGCGCACATCCTCGGCATATTCCTCTGCGTCGACCAGCCCCACACACGGCCCCTTGCAGCGTTTGATCTGGTACTGCAGGCATGGGCGGGTACGGTTGGCGTAGTAGCTGTCCTCGCATTGGCGTACCGAGAAGGCTTTTTGCAGCAGGCTGAGGCTTTCGCGGATGGCCCCAGCGCTGGG
The DNA here is from genome assembly GCF_047456185.1 of Pseudomonas sp. BNK-30. NCBI lineage: Bacteria > Pseudomonadati > Pseudomonadota > Gammaproteobacteria > Pseudomonadales > Pseudomonadaceae > Pseudomonas > Pseudomonas sp. BNK-30. The sequence goes on along the minus strand of NZ_CP179904.1, from coordinate 1,280,380 downwards.
GTATGGACCAAAGTAGCGCCCCTTGGCTTTTTTCGCGCCACGGTGAATGCCCAGCCGTGGGAATTGGCCGTCGGACAGAAACACATACGGGTAGGATTTATCGTCGCGCAGCAGAATGTTGTACGGCGGCCGCCACTGCTTGATGAGGTTCTGCTCGAGCAGCAGCGCCTCGGTCTCATTGGCGGTGATGGTGGTTTCGACCTGGGCGATGCGCCCTACCAGCGCAGCGGTCTTGGGCGCCAGGCCGGTCTTGCGGAAATAGCTGGCCAAACGCTTCTTGAGGTTCTTGGCCTTGCCCACATAGAGCAACCGAGTCTCGCTATCGAACATCCGGTAGACGCCCGGGCGAGCGCTACAGGTCGCCAGGAACGCGCTGGCATCAAAGACTTGGGACATGAGGTTCAGAGGCTTGCGTCGACCATACCGTGGCGAACGGCCAGCAAGGTCAGTTCGACGTCGCTGGTGACCGAGAGTTTTTCAAAGATCCGATACCGGTAAGTATTGACGGTCTTGGGCGACAGGCACAACTTGTCCGAGATGAGCTGAACCTTCTGGCAACCGACGATCATCAGGGCGATCTGGATTTCCCGCTCCGACAGGGCGTCGAACGGCGACCCTTGCGGTTGGAACGACTTGAGCGCCAGTTGCTGGGCAATCTGCGGGCTGATGTAACGCTGCCCGGCAAACGCCAGACGGATGGCCTGGACCATCTCGTCCAGCCCCGCGCCCTTGGTCAGGTAGCCGGCCGCCCCGGCCTGCATCAGGCGCGTGGGGAACGGGTCTTCTTCACACACGGTCACGGCCACCACCTTGGTGTCAGGGTGGCTGCGCAACAATTTGCGGGTAGCCTCAAGGCCACCAATACCAGGCATCTTGACGTCCATCAGCACGACATCCGGCTTGAGCTCCCGGACCAGCTTGAGCGCCGACTCGCCCGAATCCGCCTCCCCCACTACCTGCAAGCCGTCGATATCGGCCAGCATGCGTGTAATACCGGTTCGCACCAGATCGTGGTCGTCGACCACTAGGACCCTAATCAAGCAGACACCTCGTCAACAGGGCGATTGGATCCCGCCACCTTAACAAAATTTTTCAAGACGGGCCTAGCGTAAAACTTCCTTAGGAAATGTCCTACGTTCACGCCACTGTGGCCGCATCGCATCACTGCGGCCTGCATCGCCCATCAGGCGCTCAAGCAAATGCGCAAACGCCGCTTTGTCGTCGGCCGCCAGGCGCCTGAACGCGGCCACTAAACCGGTTTCATCCGCCGTCAGGCTTTCCAGCGGCGCCGGGGTGCGCACACCGCTGAGCACATAGAGCGCGTCGACTCCTCTGGCCGTCAGGGCAGCCAGGTAGTCGACCCTCGGTGTGCGCTCGCCACTTTCATATTTGCCCTGGGCATTGGGCTCGACGCCGCCGATATCACCAAACACCCGCTGGGTCATCCCCAGCCGTTCACGCTCTTCCCTAAGACGCGTACCGAGCCCATTCATACTGATGCTTCTCCTGCTTCCCTAGCCATCGTCGGATACTGCTCACAACCCTGTGGGCTCTTGCAGACTGCTCGGTCACTATGCCCATCGCACGCCGGGGTCGCAAGCCAGTATTGAGCCAGCACCTAGGGCCGCAAGCTCGATCAGCAAAGATCAGGCGACCACCTTCTGCATACGCACAAAACACTCATCCTCGCCCATTTCGACAAACCCCTGGCGCCGGTACAGCCGCCGCGCCGGGTTGCTCTTGAACACCATCAAGCGCAGCAGCGGCAGCCTCTGCTGCGCCGCCTTGGCAGCCAGCGCTTGCAGCACCCAACTGCCAACCCCTTGCCCGCGATGCTCAGGCAGCAGGTGCAGCTCGCGAATGAACAATGCCTGACGGTCCTTGCTGAGGCTGCAGAAGCCCAGCACGCGGTCCCCGTCTACGACCAGCCACTGCTCGCGCCAATCCCAGGCCTGATCGAACGCTTCTTCGATCCACAACAGATCGAACTCCCGGTAGTACGCCAGCATGGCCCGACGCGTGAGGTCACGGGCGAAGGTGCGGTGGGCATCGGTGGCAGGTATCAGCTCAATGGGCATCACACACCGTCCAGGGTGCACAACCAACGGTGGCCGGGCAGCTCGCGCTTACAGCGGGTCATGGGGCTCTCCTGCCGTTGTCAGCTCACCTGGCCATGGGCCTTGAACTTGAGCTTTTGGGTATCCACACGGACGAACACCGAATCGGCGCAGACGGTCAGCACATCCCCCGCCCAGACCTCGCAGACTACCCGTGTCTTGCGTCCGACTTCGCCTTCCACACGCGCCTTGAGCAGCAGCTCGACCCCCATGGGTGTGGGCTTGAGGTAGTTCAGGCCCAGGCTGCCGGTGACACAGTCGATACGCGGCAGGCTGCCGGGGGTACGCCCTTCGGCCCGGTAGTGGTAAGCCATGGCAGCCCAGTTGGAGTGGCAATCGACCAGCATCGCCAGCAGGCCGCCGTAGACGAGCCCCGGCCAGCCGGTGAAGGTGGTGTCGGGCGTGTGACGGCACAGCAGATGGATACCGTCGGCGTCCCAATGGCTCTGCACATGCAGGCCGCTGGGGTGGGCAACGCCGCAGCCGTAGCAAATGCCGTCGGGTGCGGCCAGTGCCTGCAGGGAGAGAGCTTGTTCGTTCATACGCTTCCTGTGCTTGTTGGAATGGGAAGGGATGCAAGCTGCGATGTTAGCGCCGCGTTTGGCAGGGGCCAATGAAAATGCAGGGGCGCAAAGCGCCCCGCAAGGATCAGGCAGGTTGCGCCACCGCCCTGGCACGCCGCTGGGTCAGCGAAACCAGCAGGATGAACAAGGTCACCCCGGCCGTCATCAGCGTCTCGTAACGGTAGGCATCACTGAACAGCATGTAGCCCAGCACCATCACGATGGTGCCGATCACCAGCCAGGTCAGCCAGGGGAACAGCCACATCTTCAGCTCCAGCGGCCGCCCCTCTCGATCAGCGCGGGCCCGCATGCGCAACTGCGAGACGGCAATCACCAGGTACACCAGCAAGGCAATCGCGCCAGTGGTCGACAACAGGAAGCCGAACACCTTGCCGGGGAACACGTAGTTGACGAAGCAGCCGGCAAAGCCTGCCAGGGTCGAGAGGATAACCGCCACCGTCGGCACGCCGGCACCGGAGATACGCTTGGTCATGCTCAGTGCCTGGCCGCGGGCACCCAGGGAATACAGCATCCGCGAAGCAGTGTAGAGGCCGGAGTTCATGCAACTGGTGACCGCCACCAGCACCACCAGGTCGACCAGCAGTTTCGCCCCGGGCACATTCAGCACCTCAAGTACCCGCTGGAACGAGCCCACGGCCTTGAGTTGCGGATCGTTCCAGGCCACCAGCGACACCACCAGGAAGATCGAGGCCAGGTAGAAGATCGCGATGCGGTACACCACCAGGTTGGTGGCGCGGCGAATCTTGTCTTTCGGGTTGGCGGTCTCGTCAGCGGCAATGGTGACGATCTCGGCGCCAAAGAACGAGAAGATGGTGATCAGCACGCCACCGAGCACCGTACCGAAGCCATTGGGCATGAACCCGCCGCTGTCCCAAAGCCGGCTCACCCCTGAGACTTCGGCCAGCGGCCAGAAGCCGAACACAGCCAGGCTGCAGACCACGATGAAGGCAATGATCGCGATTACCTTGACCAGGGCAAACCAGTACTCGAACGCACCGAAGTTCTTCACGCTGACCAGGTTGGTGCCCGACAGCACAAACATGATCAGGAAGGCGAACAGCCAGGACGGTACCGCCGGGAAGTAGGCATGCAGGATGTCAGCCCCGGCGATGGCTTCGACCGGGATGATCAGCACCCAGAACCACCAGTACAGCCAGCCGATGGTGAACCCTGCCCAGGGGCCGATGGCCTCGGAGGCGTACGTGGAGAAGGAGCCGCTGTTGGGGTTGGCGATGGCCATTTCGCCAAGCATGCGCATCACCAGCAACACCAGCAGGCCAGTCATGGCGTAGGAGATGAGAATGGCCGGGCCAGCGGTGGCAATGGCGTTGGAGGAACCGATGAACAGGCCGGCGCCAATGATGCCGGCAATGGAAATCATCGACACCTGACGGGAGGTCAGGCCGTGCTGCAGGGAACGCTGTTTCTTGTTTTCTAGCGAAGCCATGGAGAACCCTCGAATGGGTCGGCCGCCGCAGGGACGGCTGAAAAAGTTGGAGCAGAATTCTTGTAAGTGGTGATGTTCTTTTTTCTTGTTTTGAAGTCGCCGGCGGTGCACTTGCCTCCTCTTCGCAGTACCGGTTGTAATCGTTGATCCAGGTCAGTATTAATCTATAGGGCGAGGTCAACAAACGACCTTTTCGAAGCACATGATTCCAATATGGAATGAACTCCTTCCTTTTTTGCTCGGTACGCGCCTGCCATGTCCAAACGCCTGATGCCCTCGACTACCGCCCTGCAGTGCTTCGAAGCGGCCGCCCGCCACCTGAGCTTCACCCGGGCGGCACAGGAACTTCACCTGACCCAGAGCGCCGTCAGCAAGCAGGTCGCGCAACTTGAAGAAATGCTGGCGCACTCGCTGTTCCAGCGCATTCGCCGGCGCCTGCACCTGACGCCGGCGGGCGCCCTGTACCTGACCGAAGTGAACAAGATCCTTAACCAGATCGACATTTCCAGCCGCTACATCCTCAGCTATGGCGACGAAACCGAAGTGCTGCGCATCGCCACCCAGCCCACCTTCGGTGCGCGCTGGCTGGTGCCCAGGCTCAAAGGCTTCGGTGACCGCTACCCGCGCATCCACCTGGACATCCGCAACGAACTGGAGCCGTTCGACCTGGTGCAGGCCAAGGCCGACATCGCCTTCTTTTTCGGCCAGGGCACCTGGCCAGGGGCAACCTGCATCGAACTGTTCAGCGAAGAGGTGGTGCCGGTGTGCGCCCCGCAGCTACAGGCCAGGCACCGTTTCGACAGCGCCCAAGCCCTCACCGAGCACCGCTTGCTGCAATGCGCATCTCGCCCGGAGGCCTGGCACGAATGGTTTCTGGGGCTGGGCCTGCACAGCCAGAACAGCTACCACGGGCCGCGCTTCGACACGTTCTACCTGTGCATACGTGCGGCCATCGCCGGTTGCGGCATCGCCCTGATCCCGCGCTATCTGGTGGCCGAGGAGTTGAGCGAAGGCAAGTTGGTAGTGGCCTGGGACCACCCGGTGGCGAGCAATGGGCGGCACTTCATCGCCCATGCCGAGCATGCGGCAGAGGTGCCGAAGATAAGGGCCTTCGTGCAGTGGATTGGTGAACGCGTGGCAGAGGGAGATTGACCAAGTTCGCGAATCCAGGGAATGAACGCAATCGAATAATTCGTTTGCGGAACGACACTTCGGCGCGCTTCGATATTAAGAAACTCGAACAAGGTCCGCGTGCCCATGAATCTGGAAAGTATCAGCCAATCCATTGCCATCGTTCATCCGATTACACTTTCCCATGGCCGTAATGCCGAAGTCTGGGATACCGACGGCAAACGTTACATCGACTTCGTCGGCGGCATCGGCGTGCTCAACCTGGGCCACTGCAACCCGGCCGTGGTCGCGGCCATCCAGGCCCAGGCCACGCGCCTGACCCACTATGCTTTCAACGCGGCGCCTCACGGCCCTTACCTGGAGCTCATGGAGCGCCTGCGCGCGTTCGTGCCGGTCAGCTACCCGCTGGCCGGCATGCTTACCAACAGCGGCGCAGAAGCGGCGGAAAACGCCCTCAAAGTCGCCCGCGGTGCCACCGGCAAGCGCGCCATCATCGCTTTCGATGGCGGCTTTCATGGCCGCACCCTGGCAACCCTGAACCTCAACGGCAAGGTCGCCCCCTACAAACAACGCGTAGGTGAACTGCCGGGGCCGGTGTACCACCTGCCCTACCCCAGCGCCGATACCGGCGTCACTTGCGAGCAGGCGCTCAAGGCCATGGACCGCCTGTTCAGCGTCGAGCTGGCAGTAGAGGACGTGGCGGCGTTCATCCTGGAGCCCGTGCAAGGTGAAGGTGGCTTCCTCGCCCTGGACCCGGCCTTTGCTCAGGCGCTGCGCCGTTTCTGCGACGAGCGCGGGATCCTGATCATCATCGACGAGATCCAGTCAGGTTTCGGCCGCACCGGCCAGCGCTTCGCCTTCCCGCGGCTTGGCATCGAGCCAGACCTGCTGCTGTTGGCCAAAAGTATCGCCGGCGGCATGCCGCTGGGGGCGGTGGTCGGGCGCCAGGGGTTGATGGCGGCGCTGCCCAAGGGCGGCCTCGGCGGGACCTATTCGGGCAATCCGATTGCCTGTGCAGCGGCGCTGGCGAGCCTGGTGCAGATGACCGATGAGAACGTCGCCACATGGGGCGAGCGCCAGGAGCAGGCCATCGTCAGCCGGGTTGGACGCTGGCAGCAACGCTTCCCGTTCATCGGACGCCTGACAGGCGTCGGCGCGATGCGCGGGATCGAATTCGTCAATGGCGACGGCAGCCCTGCCCCCGCTCAGCTGGCCAAGGTCATGGATGCAGCAAGGGCAAAAGGCCTGTTGCTGATGCCCAGCGGCAAGGCGCGACACATCATTCGCCTGCTGGCGCCACTGACCATCGAAGCCGAGGTGCTCGAAGAAGGGTTGAACATCTTCGAGCAGTGCCTGGTCGAGTTGAACTGAGGCTTACAGGCCCAGCTCTTCCGGGGTGAGCATGTCGGATTCGAAAGCGATCCAGCCGCCTTCGAGTTCGGCGTGGCCGTTGACGATCGGGCCGTAGTAGGTCAGGCCGTTCTCCAGCGTCACGCAGATATGCGTGGCCGGCTTTTCCGGGGCCGCGAGCGTACCGACGAAATGCACCTTCTTCAGGGTTTCGGTCACGGCTTCCAGGCCAACACGCATGCTGGGGTTTTCCGAGGCCTCGATATCGCCCCCACGGTCTTCGGCGCTGATGGTGACGGTGGCGGTGTACGGGAACTGGGTGCTCAAGCGGGGTTACCTCGGTGTTGGATGCAGGCTTGCGGGCGCGTAGAGTACGGCAGCTGTGCGCAGTTGTCTCTAATGGCCTCCCCCGCCCTGATCTGTTAGGGTGCCCGCCGATGCACGCCACACCACACGAGGACACCGAGTGAGCGCCGAAGAACCCCTGATCGCCGACCTGTTCGAGGTCGACAAACGCCTGACCCTCAAGCCCGTCGTGGATTTCAACGCTTACCTGCGCAACGCCTTCGGCGAAGGCCCGTGCCGCTGCCACCGCTGCACCGAAGGTGGCGACGAAAGCACCTATACCCACGCCCACAGCTTCACCCTCGATGGTCGCCAATGGCACCGCCGTTTCGCCACCACAGCCGGCAGCGACGTGGCGCAGGTACTGAAAAAAGCCTGGCTGTCGTACACCAAGGCAGACCTGAACCCGGTCGGTGCCCTGGACCTGACCACCCTCAAGACCTTCACCGAAGCGGCTCTGCACGAGCGCCTGCTGGCCCTGCTGCCCGCCAGCGGCGTTGCCCGCGAAGTGGACGGCCAGTGGCTGCTGCAAGCCCAGGCCGACTGACGGCCCGGCGGTAAAGCAGGATTCTCCCGCTCTGCTACCTTGGGAGAATCCGCTCATCCGCAGGTAGTCCGTCATGGCCCGCACAACGCCCATCGAGCTGTACCGCAACATTGGTATCGTCGCCCACGTGGATGCCGGCAAGACCACGACCACCGAGCGCATCCTGTTCTACACCGGGGTCAACCACAAGATGGGCGAGGTGCACGATGGCGCCGCGACCATGGACTGGATGGCCCAGGAACAGGAACGCGGCATCACCATCACCTCGGCGGCGACCACGGCCTTCTGGCAGGGCTCGACCAAGCAGTTCGCCGACAAGTACCGTTTCAACATCATCGATACCCCCGGCCACGTCGACTTCACCATCGAGGTGGAACGTTCGCTGCGCGTGCTCGATGGCGCCGTGGTGGTGTTCAGCGGTGCCGACGGGGTAGAGCCGCAGTCCGAGACGGTGTGGCGCCAGGCCAACAAGTATCACGTCCCGCGCCTGGCCTATATCAACAAGATGGACCGCCAAGGCGCAGACTTCCTGCGCGTGGTCAAACAGATCGACAAGCGCCTGGGGCATCACCCGGTACCCATCCAGCTGGCCATCGGCAGCGAAGAGAACTTCATCGGCCAGATCGACCTGGTGAAGATGAAGGCGATCTACTGGAACGACGCCGACCATGGCACCACCTACCGCGAAGAAGAAATCCCGGACGAACTCAAGGCACTGGCCGACGAATGGCGTGCGCACATGGTCGAAGCGGCGGCCGAGGCCAATGATGAGTTGACCACCAAGTTTCTCGATGGCGAGGAGCTGAGCATCGACGAGATCAAGGCCGCCCTGCGCCAGCGCACCATTGCCAACGAAATCGTGCCGACCATCCTTGGCTCCTCGTTCAAGAACAAAGGTGTGCCGCTGATGCTCGATGCGGTGATCGACTACCTGCCCGCGCCCTCCGAGATCCCGGCAATCAAGGGCACCGACCCGGACGACGAAGAGAAACACCTGGAGCGCCACGCCGACGACAACGAACCGTTTTCGGCCCTGGCGTTCAAGATCGCGACCGACCCGTTCGTCGGCACGCTCACGTTTGCCCGGGTGTACTCCGGGGTGCTCAGTTCCGGCAACGCAGTGCTCAACTCGGTCAAAGGCAAGAAGGAGCGCATAGGCCGAATGGTGCAGATGCACGCCAACCAACGTGCAGAAATCAAGGATGTATGCGCCGGCGACATCGCCGCCCTGATCGGCATGAAGGACGTGACGACCGGCGACACGCTGTGCGACATGGACAAACCGATCATCCTCGAGCGCATGGACTTCCCGGACCCGGTGATCTCCGTGGCCGTAGAACCCAAAACCAAAGCCGACCAGGAGAAAATGGGCATCGCCCTGGGCAAGCTGGCCCAGGAAGACCCCTCGTTCCGCGTGCGCACTGATGAGGAGACCGGCCAGACCATCATTTCAGGCATGGGCGAACTGCACCTGGACATCATCGTCGACCGCATGCGGCGTGAGTTCAACGTCGAGGCCAATATCGGCAAGCCCCAGGTGGCCTACCGCGAAAAGATCCGCAACACCTGCGAGATCGAGGGCCGCTTCGTTCGCCAGTCCGGCGGGCGCGGCCAGTATGGGCACTGCTGGATCCGCTTTGCACCGGGCGATGAAGGCAAGGAAGGCCTGGAGTTCATCAACGAGATCGTTGGCGGCGTGGTACCCCGCGAGTACATCCCGGCGATCCAGAAAGGCATCGAGGAGCAGATGAAGAACGGCGTGCTTGCCGGCTACCCACTGATCAGCCTCAAGGCTGCGGTGTTCGACGGCTCCTATCACGACGTCGACTCCAACGAGATGGCCTACAAGATCGCTGCCTCCATGGCCACCAAGCAGCTGTCGCAAAAAGGCGGAGCGGTGTTGCTGGAGCCGGTGATGAAGGTCGAAGTGGTCACGCCCGAGGAATACCAAGGCGACATCATGGGCGACCTGAGCCGGCGCCGCGGCATGATCCAGGATGGCGACGAGACCCCCGCCGGCAAGGTGATCCGTGCCGAGGTGCCGCTGGGAGAAATGTTCGGCTACGCCACCTCGATGCGCTCGATGACCCAAGGGCGGGCCAGCTACACGATGGAGTTCACCCGTTATGCCGAGGCGCCGGCGAGCATTGCTGACGGCATTGTGAAGAAGAATCGCGGGGAGTGAAGCCGCGAGGGCTATGCCGGCGATAGGGCCAGCACAGCCCCCGCAAGAACTCAGTGCTGCTCGCCTGCCCGCTTCAACAGTTTCTTGCAGCGCTCGGACAGATGCACCACCCGCAGCTGCTTGCCCGCCTTGGCATACCGCTCGCGCAAGGTCTTCAATGCAGCAATTGCCGAATAATCGACGAAGCTCACATGTTGGCAGTCCAAGGTAACCTTGGCCGGGTCACCCGCTGGGTCGAACTGGTTTAGAAACGGCGTGACCGAGGCGAAGAACAGCGTGCCATGCACCTGGTAATGCTTGACCCCCTCGGCGTCTTCATGGCTGTCGGCATACAGCTCCCGCGCATGCTGCCAGGCAAAATTCACCGCCGCGATGACAATGCCGAACAGTACGGCCGTGGCCAGGTCGGTGAACACGGTGACCACCGTCACGGCAATGATCGCCAGCACATCGCTCACCGGCACTTTGTGCAGCACGCGCAAGGACGCCCACGCGAATGTCTGCTGGGCGACCACGAACATTACCCCGACCAGCGCCGCCAACGGGATACGCTCGATCAGCGGCGACAGGAACAGCACGAACAGCAGGATCATCACCCCCGCCACCACGCCGGACAGCCGGCCGCGGCCATTGGAGCTGAGGTTGATCACCGTCTGGCCGATCATCGCGCAGCCGCCCATGCCACCGCACAAGCCGGAAACCATGTTGGCCGCACCCAAGGCCACGCACTCGCGGTCCGGGTAGCCGCGGCTCTCGGTGATCTCGTCGGTGAGGTTCAGGGTCAGCAGGGTCTCCAGCAAGCCGACCATGGCCATCAGCACCGCGTAAGGGGCGATGATCTTCAGCGTTTCAAGGTTCCAGGGTACGTCCGGCAGGGCCAGCGTCGGCAACCCACCAGCAATGTGCGCCATGTCGCCGAGGGTGCGGGTTGGCAGGTCGAGCAGGTACACCAAAAGGCCAACGCCGAGGATCGCCACCAGCGCTGGAGGCACGGCGCGGGTCAGCTTCGGCAGCACATACACCACCAGCATGGTCAGTGCCACCAGGCCGATCATCAGCCACAGCGGCGTACCGCTGAGCCACTGCTCACCCGTCTTGAAGTGCTCCAGCTGGGCCATGGCGATGACGATCGCCAGGCCGTTGACGAAGCCAAGCATCACCGGGTAAGGCACCAGGCGCACCAGCTTGCCCAGGCGCAACAGGCCGAACAAGATCATCACCACACCGCCCAACAGCACGGTGGCCAGCAGATACTGCGCACCGTGTTGCACCACCAGGGCGACGATCACCACCGCCATCGAGCCGGCAGCACCGGAGATCATGCCCGGGCGACCACCGAACAGCGCGGTGAGGGTACAGATGATGAAGGCGCCGTACAGGCCCATCAGCGGGTTGAGGTGCGCCACCAGGGCGAAAGCGATGCACTCGGGCACCAGAGCGAATGAAGTGGTCAGGCCGGCGAGCAGGTCGGCGCGAAGTCGGGCGGGTTTCATGGGTGTCCTGTGGTGCAGGGCCAGGCGGCCGGTACTGAAAACAATCGAAGGGCGGGATGTTACGGAATTTGTCTGGCAGTGGCCACCGCGAGCAGCCCAGCCCTAGCCGCGCGCCAGCCACTCGGCCATTGCCACATCCTCCAGCGCGTACTCGCCGCGATTGGCCTTCCACACCAGCTCCTTTTCCCGCAAGGCATCCAGGGCTTTTTGCACATTGGGTGTCGTGGCGTTGGCTTCGGCAGCAGCCTGTTCCAGCTTGCGATTGACGTCGATGAAGGTCTGTTCGGTGAAGGGCGAGAACGGCTGCCGGGCCCGCGTGCGCTCGGCCATCACTGCCAGCACCGCCTGTTGCAAGGCAGACAGCTCGTTCCAGGCACTTTCGTAGTCGCTCCACACCCCGGCCTGATGGTTCAGCGCACCGGTGCGCAGCAGCTCGCCAAGGTTGCCTGCCTCGCCCAGCCCGATACTCACCTCGGTGAGCAACTTGCCGAGCATCTCCGGGCGCCGGCCAACACGCTCAAAGGCATACTCCAGGTCCTCGGCCTTGAACTGGTTGCTGGCCGCCAGACGGCCATTCCAGACACCGGTCACGAAGTCGACGAAGTCCCGCCCCAACAGCGGAAACGCAGTGATGCTGGCGCCATAGAATGGCTGCTTGCTCTTGAGCACCAGATTGGCCAGCTTGTCCCGGCTGGACCCGGTAAACACCAGGCGCAGGCCATCGGGGCGGTCACCCCGGTTGAGGTGATCGCGCGCCGCCTTGAGCGCGAACATGGCGTTCAGCCCACCCTCGCTGTTGAGGGCATGCTGCGCCTCATCCACCACCAGCACCACCATTTGCCCGCACACCTGATGCAGCACCGCAAGTGCCTGGGCCAGCGTGGTACCGGCGGGCAGTTGCGGGCGGGTGAAATCCCAGCTGAGCGTACGCAGCAGGTTGATCTTGTCGATACCCGCCTTCTTCGCGGTTTTGGCCAAGGTACTTTCAAAACGCGCCAGAGCGCTGCCGATGGCACCGCTGATCAACTCGGCAGGGTCGGCATCACGATCAGACCACAGGTCGACATACACCGGCAGCCAGCCGCGCTCCAGGCAGGCTGGAATGAAGTCGTTATTCAGGAAGGTGCTCTTGCCCGTGCGCCTTGGTGCAGCGAGGAACATACCCGAGCTGTAGTCGACGAACGATTCGCCGGCCAGGTCCCGTACCAGGGCTTGAGCCAACTGTTCGCGGCGGAAGATCGGGCGGGCAAGGCTCATGTCAATATCCTTAATTATCCAGATGACTATAATTTATATCTTATAGAATAAAAGCAGGATAAAAGACACCTTGTGATGGACAACCGGCACGAGTCGCACAATTTTGCCATCATGTTGATTCCACCTGCGGAGATCATGGACATGGCGCTACGCCCCTTTCTAACTTCCCTGCTGCTGGCCGCCAGCCTGGCCGCCCAAGCCGCCACCGAAGTGCTGCCGCTGCAGCACCGCAGCAGCGCCGAACTGCTGCCCGCCGCCCAGTCGTTCATTGGCAAGGACGGTAGCGTCAGCGCCTTCGAGAACAAGTTGATCGTCACTGCCAGCCCCGAACGCGTAGACGACCTGCGCGCCCTGCTGCAACAGCTGGACACCGCGCCCAAGCGCCTGATGATCAGCGTCGACAACAACGACAGCAACTATCAGGACAACCGTGGCAATGCGCGCATCATCCATTACGGCACCAGCAACCGGGATGGTGGCCTGCAACAGGTCCAGGCCAGCGAAGGCCAACCGGCGCTGATCCAGGTCGGCCAGAGCATCCCGGTCACCAGTACCAGCACCGACGGCTATGGGCGCATCCAGAGCAACACCGAATACCGTAATGTGACCCAGGGTTTCTACGTGACCCCAAGCCTGATCGGCGAAACCGTTCGCCTGCAAATAAGCACCAATAATGACCGAATGAGCCATGAACGTGCTGATGTAGTGAAAGTACAAAGTACCGACACGACGGTCACCGGCAAGCTCGGTGAGTGGATTACCCTGGCTGGGTTCAACCAGCAGAGCCAGGCCGATCTCAGCGCGTCAAGCCGCACTTACAGCACCCAACGGGGTGAAAACATGACTTTACGTGTCAAAGTCGACCTTCTCGACTGATCCCAGGCAAATCAAGGCCTCGACCAAAGGCCTTGAAACTGACCAGCAAGTCGCATTAGACCAAAGATGTAGTAAGCCTAAAAAAGCACTACAAAACATTTGACAGGCTCTTTTTCCCAAGGGCATGATGGCCTCGCTCCCGCTAATCAGGGGCCCTGGCAAGGGCCTTCGAGGCGCCCTCCTCCCACCCTTGGAGGCACCTCGTGTCTATACGGCCCACAAGGCGGTTCGACGGGATTGCGACTGCAACGAAGAAGTTGTCCCGAGGGACGGAAGCGCATCACCGCAGTTCTGGCAATCGCGTAGCACCGCAGCAAGGCATCCACGAGCCGACCTGCCGGCGCATGCCCTCGCCCAGGCTGCAACTCCTTCCCCCTTCGAGCCTTCGCGTTCGCCGCCGCACTCCCCCGAACAGGACAGCCGCCACACCCCTGATTCGCTTCGTGAGCATCAGCACAATTACCCCAAGATCGATGCGACGAGGTTTATTTCCATGGCACTGACACGCGAACAGCAAATTGCAGCCCTCGAGAAAGACTGGGCCGAAAACCCGCGCTGGAAAGGCGTGACCCGTACCTACACCGCCGCCGATGTCGTTCGCCTGCGTGGCTCCCTGCAGCCGGAGCACACCCTGGCCCGCCTGGGTGCAGAAAAACTGTGGAAGCTGGTCACCGAGGGTGCCCACCCGTCCTTCCGCCCAGAAAAAGATTTCGTCAACTGCATGGGCGCCCTGACCGGCGGCCAGGCAGTGCAGCAGGTCAAGGCCGGCATCCAGGCCATCTACCTGTCTGGCTGGCAGGTGGCCGCCGACAACAACTCGGCCGAGTCCATGTACCCTGACCAGTCGCTGTACCCGGTCGACTCAGTACCGACTGTGGTCAAGCGCATCAACAACTCGTTCCGCCGCGCCGACCAGATCCAGTGGAAAGCCGGCAAGAACCCGGGCGACGAAGGCTATATCGACTACTTCGCGCCAATCGTGGCAGACGCTGAGGCCGGTTTCGGCGGCGTGTTGAACGCCTACGAACTGATGAAGAACATGATCGAAGCGGGCGCCGCCGGCGTGCACTTCGAAGACCAGCTGGCCTCGGTGAAAAAGTGTGGCCACATGGGCGGCAAGGTCCTGGTACCTACCCAGGAAGCCGTGCAGAAGCTGGTTGCAGCGCGCCTGGCCGCTGACGTATCGGGCGTACCGACCATCATCCTGGCCCGTACCGACGCCAACGCCGCCGACCTGCTGACCAGCGATTGCGACCCGTACGACCAGCCGTTCGTGATCGGTGAGCGTACCCGTGAAGGCTTCTACAAGGTCCGCGCCGGCCTCGACCAGGCCATTGCCCGCGGCCTTGCCTACGCGCCGTACGCCGACCTGATCTGGTGCGAAACCGCCAAGCCAGACCTGGACGAAGCCCGCCGCTTCGCCGAAGCGATCAAGAAGGAATACCCGGACCAACTGCTGTCGTACAACTGCTCGCCTTCCTTCAACTGGAAGAAGAACCTGGACGACGCCACCATCGCCAAATTCCAGCGCGAGCTGTCGGCCATGGGCTACAAACACCAGTTCATCACCCTGGCTGGTATCCACAACATGTGGCACGGCATGTTCAACCTGGCGCACGACTACGCCCGCAACGACATGACCGCCTACGTGAAGCTGCAGGAGCAGGAATTCGCCGACGCCAGCAAAGGCTACACCTTCGTGGCGCACCAGCAGGAAGTGGGCACCGGCTACTTCGACGACATGACCACCGTGATTCAGGGTGGCGCATCGTCGGTGACGGCACTGACCGGTTCGACCGAAGAAGAGCAGTTCCACTGATAGTGATTTGCTGCTGAAGAAAGGGCCCGGGGCTTGTGAAAGCCCCGGGCTTTTTAGTTCAGCCTGGTTGTTTTCAGAAAATCGGTTTTCCCCGGCTCGAATGAGCCCACACAGGCCTTTCATGCCAGAGAGGTTTTGGCACTGCGCTGCAGCAGCGCCAAGAGCGATGACAGGTGCAGCAGGCGTTATGGGAGTGACGCCCGTCACATCGCACTGACTTTTCTTTCACTCAATTTTCACGGCGCCAAGCAGAGACTAAAGCCATCCCTACGTGATAGACGCTCCTTTGCCCGCCCCTCCCGGCGGGCTTTCTTTTGCTCACGGTTTGCAGTGGCTTGTCTCATCGCCCATTGCACCGTCCATTTCAAAAGCGCTACCCATCGGCGCACCGCAATAACTGACAGATAGCCAAACCGGGCCAAAAATTTTTCAAATCTCTTTGCCAGCCGGGTCACACTGGCTGCCACTGAACCTTCGTGGCTTTCCGGGCTCAGTTGTGCAGACAACGCTTGCGCCATCTAGAAAGGGATTTGTAATGGGACATGCTCCAGCCGCCGCCCTCCCAAGGGTTCGCATCGAACGTGAGCTGAGCCTGCGGGCTGTGCTCACCGGCGCGATGCTGGGCGTTGTGCTCACGCCTTCGAATGTCTATGCCGGGCTCAAGATCGGCTGGTCATTCAACATGTCGATCATCGCTTTGCTGGTCGGCTTCGCCCTGTGGCAGGGTATCGCGGGCCGCAAGAAGGAGCGGCCCGTTTGGACGCTGCACGAAAGCAACATCAACCAGACCGTGGCTTCGGCCGCCGCTTCCATCATTTCCGGCGGGCTGGTGGCACCGATCCCGGCCTATACGCTGCTCACCGGCCACCAACTGGACCCGGTGCCGATGATGGCCTGGGTTTTCTCCGTAAGCTTCCTGGGCATCTGGATCGCCTGGTATCTGCGCCCCGCCTTGCTCAACGACCATGACCTGAAGTTCCCCGAAGGCATGGCGACCCTGGAAACGCTGCAGCAGATCTACCATCATGGGCGCGAAGCCATGTCTCGCATCAAGGTTCTGTGCAGTGCCGCGCTGCTGTCAGGGCTGGTGAAGTGGATTGACGGCTTCGTCTGGGCGATACCACGCTGGGCACCCACGCCTGCGCTCGAGCGCCTGACCTTTACTGTCGATCCTTCGCTGTTGCTCATCGGCTTTGGCGGCATCATCGGAATTCGAGTTGGCCTGACGTTGCTGTTCGGCGCCGCGCTGGCCTGGGGCGGGCTAGCGCCGTGGCTGATCGACCACGCATTGGTAGTGATCGCCCCGAACGCCAGCGGCCCCCAGTTCGCCGCGCTGGTGGAGTGGCTGTTGTGGCCGGGCGTAAGCCTGATGGTCTGTGCGACCTTGACTTCAATGGCAGTTCGTCTGTTCCGAGTGTCACGGCGATTGCCTGCAAATGCGCTTGCACACCGGGCGCCGCGCGCCAGGATACGGTTTTCGCCAGGGCCTGCATCCGGCCTGCTGCTATCCGTCGCTCTGGTCGTCGCCCTGCAGGCGCTGCTGTTCGGGATCGACTGGTGGATGGCGTTGTTGAGCATTCCTTTGGCGATTTGCCTTGCCGTCGTCGCCGCGCGCGTCGTGGGGGCCACCGGCATCGCACCGATTGGCGCCATTGGCAAACTGTCGCAGCTCGGCTTCGGCTTGATCGCCCCCGGCCAGGTGGCCATCAACCTGATGAGCGCCAACACGGCGGGTGGCGCGGCCGGGCAATCCACAGACCTGATGAACGATTTCAAGGTTGGCCTGGCGATCGGCGCGACCCCGCACAAGCAACTCGTTGCCCAATGCATCGGTATTTTCATCGGCAGCGTGGTCGGCGTGCTGGTTTACCTGATGCTGATCCCGGATCCGCAGGCCATGCTGCTTACCGAGGAGTGGCCTGCGCCGGCTGTCGCGACCTGGAAAGCGGTGGCCCAGACGCTGACAGTTGGGCTGGGAGCGCTGTCGTCGGAGATTCGCTGGGCGATTTTGGCTGGCAGCGCTGTAGGCGTGCTGTTGGGCACGCTGGACAGCCTGCTACCGCAACGGGTGGCCCGCTGGCTGCCGAGTACCGCCGCACTGGGGCTGGCATTCATATTGCCGGCGTCGATCGCGATGATGATGGGTTTTGGCGCAGTACTTACCTGGCTGGTCAACTGCCGATGGCCGAGCGTCACGGAGCGCTTTGCGATCACAGCGGCAGCTGGGTTGATTGCAGGTGAAAGTATCACGGGCGTAGGGGCATCGTTCTGGGAGATGCTACGGACGCTGTAGCTGTACGAAACAGCGTCGCGAACACGGCATGAGGCAGCGCTTGTACCTTTGGCTGCCCTGAGTAAAGGTCAGTTCTGGGTCCGGCTGGTTTCTGTTTGTGTTCGGAAATCAGATTTTTTCCCTTTCTTGTAGTCCATTTCCCAAACATACTTCAGCCGCCTGTTTTCCGTTGCGGTCGCCCTGCTGGCGCTCTAGTCTCGGCCTGTTGCTGCACATCAGCGACATGGCTTTGACAGGCCGCGACGGTATTTGGCATACAGCTATCTTTATGGCGGCTGTACGTGTGGGCACGCTTGCGTGCGCCGGAACTTGCCAATTCCACCGGTCTGTCAACCCACGTACCGCTGCCACCCTTCTGTTTGACAGCAGAGAGGTCGCCGCACTTACAAGGAATTGGATAATGTTAAAGATAGTCCCCGATCCACCCCATGCCCTCCACGCTCTCGAAGACACTCTGATTCAGGCCGCAGACTTCGCTAACTGCGCGCTAGCCGTTACGCATCAGGCGATACTGGTTCAGCCGCGGTCGCCTGCGTCGGCCCTGATGATGGCGTCAACACATGAACTCGAGTCGCTGCGTGTGCTGCTCGAGGCGGCATTGATTCAGGTCCAGATGCCGACTGAGCCGCGAACGCTGCACTAAATCGACAAACCTGTGTTGCCTGGGCTGGCTCTATCGCCGGTACGCCGGCTGCCACAGGTGCGCGGCATTGAGTGAGGCCGGTGTCGCGACAAAGGGCGCAGCTTACCCGCGAAGGTGCCCGCCCAGGCCCTGGATGCTTGGGAGAGATCAATGACTAGCGATGAGCCGAACGTAAAAACCACTGTGGGCAAGACCACGTTCTTTCAAGGTGAGAACCAGACCCATCCACTGTTTCGCATCGAAGCCGGCATTCCCTGCCAGGATGCCCGGGAGCAAGCTTCGGAACTGATGGGTTATGTGCGGGAATTGACGGTCATCGGTGTGATGGATGAGAAACCGATGATGGTCTGGGCAGCGCATTACCTGAGTGCGTTGGCCAAGGCGCTGATGGATGATGCCGAGTTGGGGATGATGCGCTGATATCCTGATGTGCCAGGCGGTACGCCAAATGCGTCCGCCTCCGCAATGAAATGGCTGTATTGGCAGCCTCAAGCTCTGTAAATGAGCGTAACTGTAGATGCCAATGGATACCAGGCGCGATACCGGTTTGTCTTTGTGTCAGAAAATCAGATTTTTTCCCTTTCTTGTAGTCCATTTCCCAAACATACTTCAGGCGCCTATTTTCCGTTGCGGTCGCCCTGCTGGCGCTCTAGTCTCGGCCTGTTGCTGCACATCAGCGACACGGCTTTGACAGGCCGTAACGGTTTAAGCACATGGCTTTCCTTCTATGGTGGCTGTGCGTGGGGCACGCTTGCGTGCGCCGGAACTTTGCTTATTCCGCCGGTCTGTCAACCCACGTACAGCTGCCACCCTTCTGTTTGACAGCGGCGAGGTGACGGCATCCATAGAGGTAATAAGCGATGTTGAAGATGGTTCCCGATCCACCCCACGCCCTTCACTCTCTAGAAGATACGCTCATCCAGGCCGCAGACTTCGCTAACTGCGCGCTAGCTGTTACGCATCAGGCGATACTGGTTCAGCCGCGGTCGCCTGCGTCGGCCCTGATGATGGCGTCGACCCATGAACTCGAGTCGCTGCGTGTGCTGCTCGAGGCGGCATTGATTCAGGTCCAGATGCCGGCTGAGCCGCGAACGCTGCACTAAATCGACAACCCTGTGTTGCCTGGGCTGGCTCTATCGCTGGCAAGCCGGCTGCCACAGGTGCGCGGCATTGAGTGAGGCCGGTGTCGCGACAAAGGGCGCAGCTTACCCGCGAAGGTGCCCGCCCAGGCCCTGGACGCTTGGGAGAGATCAATGACCAGCGATGAGCCGAACGTAAAAACCACTGTAGGCAAAACCACGTTCTTTCAAGGTGAAAACCAGACCCATCCACTGTTTCGCATCGAAGCCGGCATTCCCTGCCAGGATGCGCGTGAGCAAGCTTCGGAACTGATGGGCTATGTGCGGGAATTGACGGTCATCGGTGTGATGGATGAAAAACCGATGATGGTCTGGGCAGCGCATTACCTGAGTGCGTTGGCCAAGGCGCTGATGGATGATGCCGAGTTGGGCATGATGCGCTGAGAAAGAGGCACGACACGAGATGTGTAGACAAAGCATTTCCCGCCTTTAACTTAAAGGCCCACGCCTATCGGCATCCCCAACCCCAGAAACGCAAAAGCCCCGAATAATCGGGGCTTTTGCTGAGAATATGGCGGAAGCGTAGAGATTCGAACTCTAGGATAGTTGCCCATCGACGGTTTTCAAGACCGTTGCCTTAAACCACTCGGCCACGCTTCCAGCTCGTTTTGCGGCCGCCATAATACCGTAATGAAACACGCTGTCAAACTCTCTATGTCGCCGGTTGCAGGAGCTCTGATAGACTCCTAGCATCTGAACGTTCCAAAACCACAGGTTTACCAAGGAGTGTCGCCATGCGCGAACAGGATTATGCCGTACACAGCGGCCAACAGGTCGAGCAGCGCGAGGTCAGCAAGGTCCTGCGCAACACCTACAGCCTGCTGGCACTCACCCTCGCCTTCAGCGGTGTCATGGCTTTCGTTGCCCAGCAGATGCGTGTCGGCTACCCGAACATCTTCGTCGTGCTGATCGGCTTCTACGGCCTGTTCTTCCTCACCAACAAACTGCGTGATTCGGTCTGGGGCCTGGTTTCCACCTTCGCTCTCACCGGCTTCATGGGCTTCATCCTCGGCCCAATCCTCAACCGTTACCTGGGCATGGCCGGTGGCGCTGAGGTGGTCAGCTCGGCCTTCGCCATGACGGCCCTGGTGTTCGGTGGCCTGTCGGCTTATGTGCTGATCTCGCGCAAGGACATGAGCTTCCTCAGCGGTTTCATCACCGCCGGCTTCTTCGTCCTGCTGGGCGCCGTAGTAGCAAGCTTCTTCTTCCAGATCAGCGGCCTGCAACTGGCGATCAGCGCTGGCTTCGTGCTGTTCTCGTCGGTCTGCATCCTGTTCCAGACCAGCGCGATCATCCACGGCGGTGAGCGTAACTACATCATGGCGACCATCAGCCTGTATGTCTCGATCTACAACCTGTTTGTCAGCTTGCTGCAACTGTTCGGCATCATGGGTCGCGACGACTGATACCGGTTGCTTGAGCCCGTTGAAAAAGCCCGCTTCGGCGGGCTTTTTTGTGGGTATGTGCAGGCCTGTATGCTGTAGCCCGCCCTTTCTGTGCCGGCTGACCTAAAAGTCAGGTTATTACCCGAATGCTCGCCGATCTTGCTGCCATCGTGCGCGCCACTACCGCAATCCCCCTTCACCCCGTAGAATGCGCTCCTTTTTTCTTCCGGGGCAGCTTCACCGATGAGCTCACACGAACACAGCCCGGGCGCGGATGCGCCTGCCAACGAACTGGTGCTTGGCCTCGAGGACAAGCCACGGCTGCTTATCGGCCTGCTGGCGGCGCTGCAGCACCTGCTGGCGATCATCGTGCCGATCGTGACCCCAGGCCTGCTGATCTGCCAGGCGTTGGGTGTTTCGGCGCGTGATACCAACCTGATCGTGTCGATGTCGCTGGTCATCTCGGGTATCGCCACCTTCGTGCAGTGCAAGCGGTTTGGGCCGTTTGGCGCGGGCTTGCTGATCGTGCAGGGCACCAGCTTCAACTTTGTCGGCCCACTGATTGCCGGCGGTGCGCTGATGGTCAAGCAGGGCACGCCTGTGGAAAGCGTGATGGCAGCGATTTTCGGCGTGGTGATCGCCGGCTCGTTCGTCGAGATGGGCGTGTCGCGCATCCTGCCCTTCGTCAAGCGTCTGATCACGCCGTTGGTGACGGGCATTGTGGTGCTGATGATCGGCCTGACCCTGATCAAGGTCGGTTTGATCAGCATGGGCGGCGGCTTTGGCGCCATGGCCAATGGCACCTTCGCCAATGGTGAGAACCTGCTGCTGTCGGGCGTGGTGCTGGCAATCATCGTCATCCTGAACCGCATCCCGGTGGTGTGGATGCGCAGCTGCGCCATCGTCATCGCCCTGGCGGTGGGTTACGCCCTGGCGGGTTACCTCGGCCGGCTGGACTTCACCGGCATGCATGAAGCTGCACTGTTCCAGGTACCGACGCCGCTGCACTTTGGCCTCGGTTTCTCGTGGGCGCTGTTCATCCCGATGCTGGTGATCTACCTGGTGACCTCGCTCGAAGCCATCGGCGACGTTACAGCCACCAGCAAGGTCTCGCGCCAACCGGTCGAAGGCCCGGTGTGGATGCAGCGCATCAAGGGCGGCGTGCTGGTCAACGGTGCCAACTCGCTGCTGGCGGGCCTGTTCAACACCTTCCCCAGCTCGATCTTCGCGCAGAACAACGGCGTGATTCAGCTGACCGGCATCGCCAGCCGTCACATCGGTATCTGGATTGCCGTGATGCTAGTGGTACTGGGCTTGTTCCCGAGTGTTGCCGGCGTGATTCAGGCTGTGCCTGAGCCTGTGCTGGGCGGCGCGGCCATGGTCATGTTCGGTGCCGTGGCCGCTTCGGGCATCAACATTCTGGCCAGCACGCGCCTGGACCGCCGTGCACTGCTGATCATCGCCGTGTCGTTGGCGTTGGGCTTGGGCGTGGCCCAGGTTCCGGAGTTCCTGGCGCACATGCCGGCGGCCATTCGCAACGTACTGGAGTCGGGCGTTGCCACCGGTGGCATCTGCGCCCTGGTGCTGAACTGGTTCCTGCCAGAGAGCAAGGAACACGCCTGATAGCCCCTCCCCGGCCAACCAGCCCGCGCCCACCCGCGCGGGCTTTTTGCTTTATCATGGCCGCATTCCTTTACACGAGTTGCCCATGAAATTCGCTATCGCGGTTTTTTCCCCGGCCCATGCGCCCTCCTCGCGGCGCGCCTTGCGCTACGCCGAGGCGGTGCTGGCCGGCGGGCATGAGATTGCCCGGTTGTTCTTCTATCAGGACGGTGTTCACAGCGCCTCGGCCAACGTGGTCGCGCCCCAGGACGAACAGGACATCGCCGCCCAGTGGCGCGCTTTTGTCGAGCAGCACCAGCTGGACGCCGTGGTGTGCATCGCCGCTGCCTTACGCCGCGGCGTGCTCGACGAAGCCGAAGCCGGCCGCTACCAGCGCCCGGCGGTGAACCTGCCCAAACCGTGGGAGCTGTCCGGCCTGGGCCAATTGCATGAAGCGGCACAGCTGGCCGACCGCCTGGTCTGCTTTGGAGGCGATTGAAATGGCCAAATCCCTGTTGATCATCAGCCGCCAGGCGCCCTGGACCGGCCCGTCTGCCCGCGAAGCGCTGGACATCGCATTGGCCGGCGGCGCTTTCGATCTGCCACTGGGCATGCTGTTCCTCGATGACGGCGTGTTCCAGCTTGCCCCTGATCAGCAACCGGTTGCCGTGCAACAAAAGAATCTGGCCGCCAACCTGCAGGCACTGCCGATGTTCGGTGTGGAGGAGCTGTTCGCTTGCCAGCACAGCCTGGCCCTTCGCGGGCTTGCTGCCGACACCCTGGCCCTGCCCGTTGAGGTGCTGGACGACGCGGCCCTGAAGGCACTGATTGCCCGTTTCGACCAAGTGGTGACGCTCTGATGCCGACCTTGCATGTGATATCCCACTCGCCCTTCGGCGATGATCGCCTGGGCAGCTGCCTGCGCCTGCTCGGCGACGAAGATGCCTTGCTGCTGTGCGGCGATGCGGTTTATGCCCTGCGTGACGGCAGCGAACCACAGCGCCTGCTGCAGGCGGCAGCGCTGGAACAACGCCTGTTCGCCCTCGACGAAGACCTGCAGGCGCGCAGCGTCAGCAGCGGGCTGGCAAAGGCCGTGGACTACCCAGCGTTCGTCGCGTTGTCGTTGCACTATGACAAGGTCAACAGCTGGCTATGAACACCCTGACCGTAGACAACCAGGCAATCGCCCTGGACAAGGACGGCTTTCTGGTCGACCTGCAAGACTGGTCCCACGCCGTCGCCGAGGCACTGGCCGCGCGCGAAGGCATTGCCCTGACCGCCGAACACTGGGAAGTGCTGGAACTGCTACGCCAGTTCTATGAGGAATTCCAGCTGTCTCCGGCCACCCGCCCGCTGATCAAGTACACCGCGCTAAAGCTGGGCCCTGAAAAGGGTAACAGCCCGCACCTCAACCGCCTGTTCAACGGCACCCCCGCCAAACTCGCCGCCAAGCTGGCGGGCCTGCCCAAGCCGACCAATTGCATATGACAGACGCTCGCCCGCTCACCCTTCAAACCCCGGCCGAACACCCGTTCGCCGAATTCGTGCGCATCCTTGGCAAAGGCAAACGCGGTGCCCGCAGCCTCACCCGTGAGGAAGCCCGAGCCGCCATGGCCCTGCTGCTTGAAGGCAAGGTTGAAGACACTCAGCTCGGTGCCTTCCTCATGTTGCTGCGGCACAAGGAAGAGAGCGCCGAGGAGCTGGCCGGCTTTACCGAGGCCCTGCGCGCCCAACTGCATGCACCACGCATCGCTGTCGACCTGGACTGGCCCAGCTATGCCGGCAAGAAGCGCCACCTGCCCTGGTTCCTGCTGGCCGCCAAATGCCTGGCCGCCAACGGCGTGCGCATCCTGATGCACGGTGGTGGCGCCCACACCGCCGGGCGCATGTACACCGAGCAATTGTTGGCCCTGCTGGACATTGCGCTGTGCCGCGATTGGTCTGCTGTCGAGCAAGCACTGGACCAGCAACGCCTGGCGTTTTTCCCGCTGCACGATTGGGCCCCGCAACTGCAGCGCATGATTGACCTGCGCAACATACTTGGCCTGCGCTCCCCCATCCATTCGCTGGCCCGCGTGCTCAACCCGCTGAGCGCCCGCTGCGGCCTGCAGAGCATCTTCCACCCCGGCTACCAGGCCGTACACCGCGAGGCCAGCCGGCTGCTGGGTGACCATGCGGTGGTCATCAAGGGCGATGGCGGCGAAATCGAAGTCAACCCGGATGTCATCAGCCACCTGTACGGCACCAGCGCAGGTGAAAACTGGGACGAAGAGTGGCCGGCGCTGAGTGAGCGGCGCCATGTAAAACCTGCAAGCCTGCAGCCAGAACAACTGCTGGCGGTTTGGCGTGGCGAGGCTCAGGACAGCTATGGGGAAATGGCCGTGGTGGCGACCATGGCCCTGGCGTTGCGCGGCTTGGGGCAGGAGCGGGAGCAGGCGTTCGCGACCGCACGCGGCTATTGGGGCGCTCGAAACCAATCGAATAACTAGATCATTTTTGCGCAGTCTTTGCGCTATTTATTCGAACGCTTTGCCCTAGACTGGGTTCCAACGACAAACAACTTTGTTCCGAGGAGCTCACCATGGGCCTTTTGATCGACGGTCGCTGGCACGACCAGTGGTACGAAAACGGCAAGGATGGCGCCTTCAAGCGCGAGAACGCCCAGCGCCGCAATCAGTTGCCCGCCCCCGAAGCCGGTCGCTACCACCTGTATGTGTCGCTGGCCTGTCCATGGGCTCACCGCACCCTGATCGTGCGTGCGCTCAAAGGCCTGGAGCCGCTGATCGATGTGTCGGTGGTCAGCTGGCTGATGCAGGAAAACGGCTGGACCTTCGACCAGCAACAGGGCTCCACGGGCGATCACCTCGACGCCCTAGAATTCATGCACCAGCGCTATACCCAAGATGACCCGCACTACACAGGCCGCGTGACCGTGCCCGTATTGTGGGACAAAAAGGAAAAGCGCATCGTCAACAACGAGTCGGCGGAGATCATCCGTATCTTCAACAGCGCCTTCAACGAACTGACAGGCAATACCCTCGACCTGTATCCGCAGCCGCTGCGCCCGACCATCGAAGCGCTCAATGCACGCATTTACCCAGCGGTGAACAATGGTGTTTACCGTGCAGGCTTCGCCACTACGCAAGAAGCCTACGAGGCTGCGTTCGACGAAGTGTTCAACGAGCTGGACTACCTGGAAGCGCTGCTGGACCGCCAACGTTACCTGGCAGGCGAGCACCTGACCGAGGCCGATGTGCGCCTGTTTACCACGCTGGTGCGCTTCGATGCGGTGTATCACGGCCACTTCAAGTGCAACCTGCGCCGGTTGAGCGACTACCCGAACCTGTCAAACTGGCTGCGTGAGCTGTACCAGTGGCCGGGTGTGGCGCCGACGGTGAACATGGAGCACATCCAGAAGCACTATTACATGAGCCACAAGACCATCAACCCGAACGGAATCGTGCCCAAGGGGCCGCTGCAGGACTTCAACCTGCCGCATGATCGGGAGCGGTTGCCAGGCAAAGGGATCTGGGGCTGAGAAAGTTGGGGCTGCGTTGCAGCCCCCGCTATTACTGGTCTTGCTGCGAACCTTCGAACCAGGCCAGCTTTTCGCGCAACTGCACCACTTCCCCGACAATCACCAGGGTCGGCGCATGCACTTCATGCTCGGCCACCAGTGCTGGCAGGTCGGCCAAGGTGCCAGTGAACACCCGCTGATTGCGCGTAGTCCCCTGCTGCACCAACGCCGCCGGCGTGCTCGATGCACGCCCATGGCGAATCAGCTCGGCGCAAATGGTCGGCAACCCTACCAGGCCCATGTAGAACACCAAGGTCTGGTTCGGCGCCACCAGGTCATTCCAAGGCAGGTTGCTGGTACCGTCCTTGAGGTGGCCGGTCACGAAACGCACCGACTGGGCATAATCGCGGTGGGTCAGCGGAATGCCGCCGTAGGCAGAGCAACCACTGGCTGCGGTAATACCGGGCACCACCTGGAACGGGATGCCATGCTCGGCGAGTTCTTCGATCTCTTCGCCACCACGGCCGAAAATGAACGGGTCGCCTCCCTTCAGGCGCAACACGCGCTTACCCTCGCGGGCCAGGTCGACCAGCAGCCGGTTGATCTGGTCCTGCGGCACGGCATGCTCGGCGCGGCGTTTGCCGACGTAGATGCGTTCGGCATCGCGGCGGCACATTTCAATGATTGCCGGCGCCACCAGGCGGTCATACAACACCACATCGGCCTGCTGCATCAGGCGCAAGGCACGGAAGGTGAGCAAGTCCGGATCACCCGGCCCCGCCCCCACCAGATACACCTCACCACCCTGCTGCACCGGCGCACCGTCGACCATGGCCTGCAACAGCCGCTCGGCCTCGGCACCCTGCCCGGCCAGCTGACGCTCGGCGATCGGGCCCTGGAACACGGTCTCCCAGAAGCCGCGCCGCTGATTGACATCCGGGTACAGCGCCTTGACCTTGTGCCGGAAGCGCGCCGCCAAGGCGGCCAGTTCGCCATAAGTGGACGGGATCCAGGTTTCCAGCTTGGCGCGAATCAGGCGCGCCAGCACCGGGGCGTCACCGCCGCTGGATACCGCAACCACCAGGGGCGAGCGGTCGACAATGGCCGGGAAGATCACCGTGCACAGGGCCGGTGCATCCACCACGTTGACCGGCACGCAAAGCGCCTGCGCATCCGCCGACACCTGGGCATTGAGCCCGGGGTCGTCGGTGGCTGCGATCACCAGGCGGCAGCCGACCAGGTCGGCCGCCTGATAACCACGCACCAGGACCTCACCGCCACCTTCACGGGCCAGCGCAGCCAGTTGGCCGTCGACCTCGGGCGCCACCACCCGCAGCGCGGCGCCAGCATCGGCTAGCAGGCGCGCCTTGCGCAAGGCGATCTCGCCGCCGCCGACGACCAGCACGCGGCCGCCCTGCAGCTTGTGGAACAGCGGCAGGTAATCCATTTAGCGGATGACCTCGACACCGCCCATGTAGGGCTTGAGCACTTCCGGCACACGGATGGAGCCATCGGCCTGCTGGTAGTTTTCCAGCACAGCGACCAGGGTACGGCCTACGGCCAGGCCCGAGCCATTGAGGGTGTGCACCAGCTCCGGCTTGCCGGTTTCCGGGTTGCGCCAGCGGGCCTGCATGCGGCGCGCCTGGAAGTCACCACAGTTGGAGCAGGAGCTGATCTCGCGGTACTTGTCCTGGCTTGGCACCCACACTTCCAGGTCGTAGGTCTTCACGGCGCCGAAGCCCATGTCACCGGTGCATAGGGCCAGTACGCGGTAGGGCAGCTCCAGCAGCTGCAACACGCGCTCGGCGTTGGCGGTGAGGCCTTCCAGGGCTTCCATGGACTTGGACGGCTCGACCACCTGGACCATCTCGACCTTGTCGAACTGGTGCTGGCGGATCATGCCGCGCGTGTCACGGCCCGAAGCGCCAGCCTCACTGCGGAAGCACGGGGTGTGGGCGACCAGCTTGAGCGGCAGCTGCTTGGCGTCGATGATCTCGCCGGCCACCAGGTTGGTCAGCGACACTTCAGCGGTCGGGATCAGGTAGAAGTCGGCTTCGCCTTCGCGGGTGATCTTGAACAGGTCCTCCTCGAATTTCGGCAGCTGGCCGGTGCCCTGCAAGGCCGGAGCCTGGACCAGGTAGGGGGTGTAGTGTTCTTCGTAGCCATGCTCACCGGTGTGCAGGTTGATCATGAACTGCGCCAAGGCACGGTGCAGGCGGGCAATCGGGCCGCGCAGCACGGCAAAGCGGGCGCCCGACAGCTTGGCAGCTGCTTCGAAGTCCAGGCCACCGCTGATCTCGCCCAAGGCGACGTGGTCCTTGATTTCAAAATCGAATGCCCTCGGCGTGCCCCAACGGCGCACTTCGACGTTGTCGTCCTCACTGGCACCGACCGGCACGCTAGCGTCCGGCAGGTTGGGGATGGTCAGGACAATGCCATCCAGTTCGGCCTGGATGCCGTCCAGCTCGACCTTGCCAGCGGCCAGCTCATTGGCCATGCGTTCGACGTCAGCCATCAGCGGCGCGATGTCCTCGCCCTTGGCCTTGGCCTGGCCGATCGATTTGGAGCGGGCGTTACGCTCGGCCTGCAGCTGCTCGGTGCGGGTCTGCACCGCCTTGCGGCGCTCTTCCAGCGATTCGATGCGCGCGACATCCAGGCTGAAGCCACGGGAGGCGAGGCGGTCCGCCACTTCCTGAAGTTGGCCGCGTAACAGTTTGGAATCGAGCATGTCGTTCTCTCGTTATGTGTGTAGGTTGGTTCAGAGTCGGGTCAGGGACAGGCCGGCCCAGGTGGCCAGTAGCCCGCCCATCACGCTAATACCGGTATAGCCCACGGCCAGGGGCGCTTGCCCACTTTCCATCAGGCGCACGGTATCGAGCGAAAAAGAGGAAAACGTCGTCAGCCCACCGATGAAGCCGACGATAAGGCCAAAGCGCAGGAACAGCCCATGGAACAGAGCGCTCACGGCTTTCTCCGTTGACGCGGGCTGCTGCGATCAAGGTCGGCCAAGTGACGCAGTTTCTCGCCGATCTTCAGCTCGAGCCCTCGGGGCACGGGCTGATAATACTGGCGTGGCTCGAGCTGATCGGGGAAGTAATCTTCACCCGCAGCATAGGCATCGGGCTCGTCGTGGGCATAGCGGTACTCCTCGCCGTAGCCGAGCTGCTTCATCAGCTTGGTCGGGGCGTTGCGCAGGTGCAGGGGCACCTCCAGCGAGCCGTGCTCGGCGGCTTCGCGCAGGGCAGTCTTGAAGCCCATGTACACGGCGTTGCTCTTTGGCGCGCAGGCAATATAGGTAATGGCCTGAGCCACCGCCAGCTCGCCCTCAGGGCTGCCCAGACGCTCCTGCACGTCCCAGGCCGCCAGGCACAGGCTCAGGGCCCGCGGGTCGGCGTTGCCGATGTCCTCGCTGGCCATGCGCACCACGCGGCGGGCAATGTACAGCGGGTCGCAGCCGCCATCGAGCATGCGCGCGAACCAGTACAGCGCGGCGTCCGGGTTGGAGCCGCGCACTGACTTGTGCAGGGCGGAAATCTGGTCGTAGAAGGCCTCGCCGCCTTTGTCAAAGCGCCGGCGGCTGTCACCGAGCAAGCTCTGCAGCAGGTCTACGCCAATCTCGCCGCCATCTTCGGCCAGGTCCGAGGCGTTTTCGAGGAAGTTGAGCATGCGCCGGCCATCGCCATCGGCGGCGGCCATGAGCATCTTGAAGGCGTCGTCGCCCACGCTCAGGTTGCGCTTGCCCAGGCCGCGTTCTTCGTTGAGTGCGCGGTCGACCAGCTTGCGCAAGGCAGGCTCGTCCAGGCTCTTGAGCACATACACCCGCGCCCGCGAGAGCAAGGCATTGTTCAGTTCGAAGGACGGGTTCTCGGTGGTGGCGCCGATGAAGATCAGCGTGCCGTCTTCGACAAAGGGCAGGAAGGCATCCTGCTGGGACTTGTTGAAGCGGTGCACCTCATCGACGAACAGGATGGTCCGGCGGCCATACTGGCCGGCCTGCTGCTTGGCCACCTCGACGGCCTGGCGGATTTCCTTGACCCCCGCCAGTACCGCAGAAACCGTCTCGAAGTGCGCATCGCAAAACTGTGCCAGAAGCCGTGCGAGCGTGGTCTTGCCCACGCCCGGCGGCCCCCAGAAGATCATCGAGTGCAGCGCACCCTGCTCCAGCGCCTCACGCAGCGGTTTGCCACGCGCCAGCAGGTGCTCCTGGCCGACATACTCGTCCAGGTTGGACGGGCGTAGCCTGGCAGCCAGGGGCTGGGCAACGGGTTCGCTTCGAAACAGGTCCATGGTGCGCTCTGCTTACTCCTTGATGACGTCCGCGCCTTTCGGGATGTCGAACTTGAAGGTGCTGTCCGGCACCGCCTGGTTGGCCTTGACGCCATTGAACAGGATGTTGGTGCGCTGGCCGACGCTGTCGATCAGCTGCATGTCGTTGATCAGGCCACGGCGGAACGACACGCGCAGCGAATCGAACAGGGTGTCCTTGGTCGTTGGCTTGAGGGTGAAGTCCATCACTTCGCCCTGCTCCTTGGAGGTGATGTCAAAGCTCTGACTGATCTTCGACACGTCACCGGACAGCAGCAGCGCCGGGGTCTGGTTCAGGCGCACATCGAGCTTCTTGATGGTGGCCTGCTCCAGGTCAGGGTCCCACAGGGTGACGTTCTTGCCGTCGGACACCACCACCTGCTCCTGGGGAGCATCGGTGTGCCAGTAGAACAGGCCCGGGCGCTTGACCGTCATCTTGCCGGTTGTCTCCTGCAGGCTGGTGCCGCCGGCATCCAGGGTCAGTTGGGAGAAATTGGCCTCGATGGTCTGCGACTTTTCCAGCAACTGGGTCAGGCGCTGCACGTCCTGCTCACCAGCGTGAGCCGACAGTGTGGCCGATAGCGAACCCAGGGTCAGGGCAGAAACCAACAGCATGCGAATCGCGCGCATGTTAATCCTCATTGAGCATTTAAGAAGCCGGGCGCCACCGTCGGCGCCCGGCAAGGTGTTCATCAGTCGCGCGGGCCGCCCGGGGCAATCACTTCCCGCGAGCCGTTGCTGTTCATGGGGGTGACCACGCCGGCCATTTCCATCGCCTCGATCATGCGCGCAGCGCGGTTGTAGCCGATCTTGAGCTTGCGCTGCACGGCCGAAATCGACGCCCGACGGCTTTCGAGGACGAATTGCACCGCCTCATCATACAGCGCGTCGCTTTCCGAATCCTCGTCGCCGCCACCGCCACCACCGCCTTCGAAGCCGCTGCCGGCCTCCTCGACGCCGTTGAGGATGTCGTCGTTGTAGTCCGGGGCGCCACGCAGCTTCCAGGCTTCCACCACGCGGTGCACTTCATCGTCGGAGACGAATGCGCCGTGTACCCGGATCGGCAGGCTGGTACCTGGCGGCATGTAGAGCATGTCACCGTGGCCTAGCAGTTGCTCGGCGCCACCTTGGTCGATGATGGTGCGCGAATCGATCTTGCTCGACACCTGGAACGCCATGCGGGTGGGGATGTTGGCCTTGATCAGGCCAGTGATCACGTCCACCGATGGGCGCTGGGTGGCGAGGATGAGGTGAATACCGGCGGCCCGCGCCTTCTGGGCGATACGGGCGATCAGCTCTTCGACCTTCTTGCCGACGATCATCATCATGTCGGCGAATTCGTCGACCACCACCACAATGGTCGGCAGGGTCTTCAGGGCCGGCGGCTCGTCTTCCATGCTCTCGCGGCGGAACAGCGGATCGTGGATGATCTCGCCAGCCTCCTGGGCATCCTTGATCTTGCGGTTGAAGCCGGCCAGGTTACGCACGCCCATGGCCGCCATCAGTTTGTAACGCCGCTCCATCTCGGCCACGCTCCAGCGCAGCGCGTTGGCGGCGTCCTTCATGTCGGTGACCACCGGGCACAGCAGGTGCGGGATGCCTTCGTAGATCGACAGCTCGAGCATCTTTGGGTCGATCATGATCAGGCGCGCGTCTTCAGGGCCGGACTTGAACAGGATCGACAGGATCATCGCGTTCACACCCACCGACTTACCGGAGCCGGTGGTACCGGCCACCAGCAGGTGTGGCATCTTGGCCAGGTCGGTGATCACCGGCTTGCCGCCGATGTCATGGCCCAGAGCCAGGGTGACGGGCGACTTCTGCTCGTCGTACTGCGGCGTCGACAGCACCTCGGAGAAGCGCACCATCTGCCGGTTTTCGTTGGGGATCTCGATACCCACGGTGGTCTTGCCGGGTATGACCTCGACCACCCGCACACTGGTCACGGCCAGCGACCGCGCAAGGTCCTTGGCCAGGTTGGCGATGCGGCTGACCTTGACCCCGGCCGCAGGCTGGATTTCGTAGCGGGTAATGACCGGGCCCGGGTGGATGGAGTCCACCGAGACTTCGACGCCGAATTCCTTGAGTTTGATTTCCAGCAACTGACCGACGCCGGCCAGGGATTCTGGCGAATACTCGATCTTCTTCTGCTCGGCCGGGTCGAGGATGGAGATGGACGGCAAGGTACCTTCCACGGCGCTGTCGACGAACAGCGGCGCCTGCTTTTCCTTCATCACCCGCTTGCTCGGCTCCACTGCCTTGGCCGGCGCTGCCGGCGGCATGATCACAGGGGCAATCGAGGGTTCACGTGGGACAACAGTCTCGCGCGGGGCAATGGGTTCGCGATGGGCTACGACAGGGCGCGCGGGCGGCTCATCGCGCTCACCGATGCGCTCGCGCAGTTGCGCCTTGGCCGGTTCGCGTTTATCGGCAGCCGCCGGCGCCGCGTCGAACCTTGGTTCGTCCACCTCGCGCAGCTGCGCCTCCAGGCGTTTGCGCTCGTTGCGCGCCTCCCACCAGCGATTGGCCGCGCCTTGCACGAGCTCGAACAGGTCGAGGGTGATCTTGCCGGTCATGTCCATCACCTTGAACCACGAGAGGTCGGTGAACACGGTCAGGCCGAACAGGAACAGGGCGATGAACATCAGCGTGCTGCCCTGCACGTTGAGCAGGTTGCGCGCCAGGTCGCCGAGGCTTTCGCCCAAGGCACCACCGGCGGAGAACGGCAGGCTCGCCGGGGGGTGGAAATGGATATGCGCCAGAGCGGCACCCGACAGCACCAGGAACACCAGGCCGATGAGGCGCCAGGAGAACAACCAGCCGCTCCACTGCCAGGGTTGATGGCGCTCGCGGAAGATCTGCCAGGTTTTGATGGCCAGCAGTAAAGGGAAGATGTAGGCGAAGTAGCCCAGCACCATGAACATGATGTCGGCGAAGTACGCACCGGCACGCCCGGCAGCGTTCTGCACCTGGTCGACGTTGCTGGTGTGGCTGAAGCCTGGGTCGGAGGTATCGTAGGTCAGCAGCGCCATCCACAAGTACAGGCACAGGGCGCCGACAGCGATCAACGCACCTTCCTTGAGGCGGTAATGCAGCTGCTGCCGCCACAGGGGCACAGGCAGAGGAGCTGGAGTTGCGGTGGATTTCTTCAAAACGCGTCTATTCCTGCGCGTGCTGCGCGTCCAGTAGTGATTGGCCGATAACGGGCCAATGAACCACTACTTTTAACATTACTGCCCGCCGGCCGCCATGGCGGCACGCCCTATGGCGTTTGGGTGGGGGCGACTTTCGTATAGGTGCAATTTGAGCATGCATTTTCTTTTGTGACAAAGGCTTATGCTGTGTTTTTGCACAGGTGTGACAGCAAATGTGCCAGATGGTGCCTGCAGCCTAACGAATGTGTAGGAAATTGCCGACCATATCGCCTGACTGAACGCACACGCAGGCAGGCCTGGCCCCACATGGGCCAGCATTGACCCAAAGCGCCCTCCTTGCCATGCTGCCCCTCCCCTCCCCCACCGCACGATAGACCATGCTCACCTGGCTGACTCGCGACTCGCTGACCTTCCCACCCCTGGAAAAGGCCCTGCAGGATCCTAACGGCCTGCTCGCCGCTGGTGGCGACCTGAGCCCCGAGCGCCTGGTGCAGGCCTATCGCCATGGCTGCTTCCCGTGGTACCAGGACGGCCAACCCATCCTCTGGTGGTCGCCCAACCCTCGCACCGTTCTGTTCCCGGACGAGCTGCATGTCTCGCGCTCGCTGGCCAAGCTGTTGCGCCAGGGGCGCTATCAGGTCAGCTTCGACAGCGACTTCCCCGCCGTGATCGACGCCTGCGCGGCACCGCGTGACTACGCGGACGGCACCTGGATTACCGACACCATGCGCAACGCCTACTGCGAGCTGCACCGGCGCGGTATCGCCCATTCGGTGGAGGTGCGCCACAACGGCGAACTGGTGGGCGGCCTGTACGGCCTGGCCATGGGGCGGTTGTTTTTCGGCGAGTCGATGTTCAGCCGCGCCGACAATGCTTCCAAGGTCGGCTTCGTGACCCTGGTCAAGCACCTGCAAGAGGCGGGCTTTGTGCTGATCGACTGCCAGATGCCGACCGAACACCTGCATAGCCTGGGCGCCCGCGCCATCAGCCGCGCCAGCTTCGCCGATTACCTAGCCCACCACCTCGACCAGCCCAACAGTGCCAGCTGGCGCAGCTAGGCGAGTTCCGAGAGCTGGCTTACACTTAAAGCAAAGTCTCACCGAAGGGGTCGACCATGACAGAGTTGGCGCGGTTGAAGTTCTATGCCACTCAGCCCCACTCCTGCAGCTATCTGCCGAACGAGCAGGCGACCACCCTGTTCCTCGACCCCAGCCAGCCGATGGACGTGCATGTGTATGCCGACCTTTCGGAGATGGGCTTTCGGCGCAGTGGCGACCACCTGTACCGCCCACATTGCCAGAACTGCAATGCCTGCGTTCCAGCCCGGATTCCGGCCGCACGCTTCATCCCCAACCGCCAGCAGCGGCGCATCCTCAAGCGCAATGCCGACCTCACCGTGACGGCTGCCCGGCCGGCGTTCAAGGAAGAATATTTCGACCTGTACCGGCGCTACATCGAAACCCGCCATGCCGATGGCGACATGTACCCGCCAAGCCGCGATCAGTTTTCCACCTTTCTGGTGCGCGACTTGCCGTTCTGCTGGTTCTACGAATTCCGCCTGGCAGGCCGCCTGCTGGCGGTGGCGGTGTGCGACCTGCTGCCCAACGGGCTGTCAGCGGTGTACACGTTCTACGAGCCCGACGAAGAACGGCGCAGCCTGGGGCGCTTTGCCATCCTTTGGCAAATCACCGAAGCCCTGCGCCAGGACCTCGAAGCGGTATACCTCGGCTACTGGATCAAGAACTGCAAGAAGATGAACTACAAGACCCAGTATCGCCCGATCGAACTGCTGATCAACCAGCGTTGGGTCACCCTCAACTGAAAGCATTGGCTTGACACACTATTTTCCGGCATAATCCACGCCACTTTTTTGCCCGGTGCGGTTATGCGTCGGGCCAACACTGGACACCGAGGGCTCAACTGCATGTCGAAAGAAGACAGCTTCGAAATGGAAGGTACTGTCGTCGACACCCTGCCCAACACCATGTTCCGCGTGGAGTTGGAAAACGGGCACGTCGTAACCGCGCACATCTCCGGAAAGATGCGCAAGAACTACATCCGTATTCTCACTGGCGACAAGGTCCGCGTCGAGCTGACGCCTTATGACCTGAGCAAGGGCCGCATCACCTACCGTGCGCGCTAAGCTCCAGCCATGAAAAAGCCCGGCCATGTGCCGGGCTTTTTTGTACCCTAAAATTGCTTGGGGCCGCAAAGCGGCCCCTTGCGTCACGCTACTTCTGCCGTAGTCTCGAAGTCGAACACCAACTCGCCATCGCGCAGGTCGATGTGCACCACACCGCCATGCTCGGCCAGCTCGCCAAACAGGATCTCCTCGGCCAGCGGCCGCTTGATCTTGTCCTGGATAAGCCGCGCCATCGGCCGCGCACCCATCTGCACGTCGTAGCCAGAAGCCGCCAGCCAGCCGCGGGCGGCATCGCTGACTTCAAGCAGCACACGCTTGTCTTCCAGCTGCGCCTGAAGCTCGATGAGGAACTTGTCGACGATGCTCTTGATCGTCTCGTGACTCAGGCGACCGAACTGGATGATTGTGTCCAGACGGTTGCGAAACTCCGGCGTGAAGCTCTTGCGAATGACTTCCATCGCATCGGACGCATGGTCCTGATGAGTGAAACCGATGGAAGCGCGTGCCGCAGTTTCAGCGCCGGCATTGGTGGTCATGATCAGGATCACGTTGCGGAAGTCCGCTTTGCGCCCGTTGTTGTCGGTCAGGGTACCGTGGTCCATCACCTGCAGCAGCAGGTTGAAGACTTCGGGGTGCGCCTTCTCGATTTCATCGAGCAGCAGCACGCAATGCGGCTGCTTGGTGATCGCCTCGGTCAGCAGGCCACCCTGGTCGAACCCGACATACCCGGGAGGAGCGCCGATCAGGCGCGACACAGTGTGCCGCTCCATGTACTCGGACATGTCGAAGCGCACCAGCTCAACGCCCAGTGCCTTGGCCAACTGCCGCGCCGCTTCGGTCTTGCCCACCCCGGTAGGGCCGGCGAACAGGAACGAGCCGACCGGCTTGTTCGGTGCCTTGAGGCCTGCACGGGACAGCTTGATTGCCGTAGCCAGCGAGTCGATCGCCTGGTCCTGGCCGAACACGGTCAGTTTCAGGTCACGCTCCAGGTTACGCAGCAGCTCCTTGTCGGAGCTGGTGACGTGCTTCGGCGGAATCCGCGCGATCTTGGCCACGATATCCTCGACTTGCGGCACATCGATACGCTTGACCCGATTCGCCTCAGGCTGCAGGCGCTGATACGCCCCGGCCTCGTCGATCACGTCGATGGCCTTGTCCGGCATGTGGCGGTCATTGATGTAGCGTGATGCCAGCTCAGCGGCGGCGCGCAGGGCTTCATCGCTGTACTCGATGTTGTGATGGCTTTCAAAGCGCCCCTTGAGGCCGCGCAGAATGCCCACAGTGTCCTCGACGGACGGCTCGCTGACATCCACCTTCTGGAAGCGCCGCGCCAAGGCACGGTCCTTCTCGAAGATGCCGCGAAACTCCTGGAAGGTCGTCGAACCAATGCAGCGAATCTCGCCGGAAGACAGCAGCGGCTTGAGCAGGTTGGACGCGTCCATCACGCCGCCCGACGCAGCACCGGCACCAATGATGGTGTGGATTTCGTCAATGAACAGGATGGCCTGTGGGCGTTTGCGCAGCTCACCGAGCAACGCCTTGAAGCGCTTCTCGAAGTCGCCGCGGTACTTGGTACCCGCCAGCAGTGCGCCAAGGTCGAGGGAATACACCACGCTCTGCGACAGCAGGTCGGGCACCTGGCCATCGACGATGCGTTTGGCCAGGCCTTCGGCGATGGCAGTTTTGCCCACACCAGCCTCACCGACCAACAGCGGGTTGTTCTTGCGCCGACGGGCAAGGATCTGCGCCACGCGCTCGACTTCCTGCTCGCGCCCTACCAGCGGGTCGATCCGCCCAGCGCGGGCCAGTTCATTCAGGTTGCTGGCGTAAGCATCCAGCGGGTTGCTCGAGGACGACGTCTCGCCGCCCTCCTCGTCCTGCATTTCCGGGTCGCTGTCGCTGTGCGAGCCGTGGCCCGGCACCTTGGAAATGCCGTGGGCAATGTAGTTGACCACGTCGATACGGGCCACGCTCTGCTGCTTGAGCAGGAACACGGCCTGGCTTTCCTGTTCGCTGAAAATCGCCACCAGCACATTGGCACCGGTGACTTCGCGCTTGCCAGAGCTTTGCACGTGGAACACGGCACGCTGGAGCACACGCTGGAAGCCCAGGGTCGGCTGGGTTTCGCGATCCTCGTCGTTGACGGGAATCAGGGGAGTGGTGGAATCGATGAACTCTTGCAGGTCATGCTTGAGTTTGTCGAGATTGGCGCCACAGGCGCGCAGAACGGTCGCAGCAGCCTCATTGTCAAGGAGTGCCAGCAGCAGATGCTCGACGGTCATGAACTCATGACGCTTCGAACGAGCCTCCTTGAAGGCAAGATTGAGGGTGACTTCGAGCTCGCGGTTTAACATAGCTTCACCTCATACCCAAGTGGTCGGCGATTAACCGTCCTTCTCGATTTCACAGAGTAGCGGATGCTGGCTTTCCCTGGCGTATTGGTTGACCTGCATGGCCTTTGTTTCGGCGATGTCCCGGGTAAACAATCCGCACACTGCCCGCCCTTCGGTATGGACGGTCAGCATGATCTTGGTCGCCAGCTCGCGGTTCAGACTGAAGAACGTTTCGAGCACTTCGACGACGAAATCCATCGGCGTGTAGTCATCGTTGAACAAAACCACCTTGTACATCGGTGGCGCCTGCAGGATCGGCTTGGCTTCCTGTACCGCAAGCCCTGAGCCGTCGTCCTCATTCGATTGCGGGCGATCCTGATTGAATGTTAGTCGAATCTCGCTACGTGCATGCATGGAAAGAATTTCATCATGATCGACAGGTTAAGGTTGTGAGTTGACCGCTCAAGCCGCAGCCCGCGCGAAGACGGGGCGACCTTGACTATCGGCAAAACGGTGTTACAACCAATAAGAACCCACCGTGGTCGATAAAGATCCGCGCAGTCAACCAGATTTTTCGCAAGGTTCGTATGCGGATGAAGTGGATGATACTCCAGTGATGGAGTCCTTTGCAGAGGGACATAGGGATGGCAAGCGGTAAAGTCAAGTGGTTCAACAATGCCAAGGGCTACGGATTCATCAATGAAGACGGCAAAACCGACGATCTGTTCGCCCATTATTCGGCGATCAAGATGGACGGTTACAAAACCCTGAAGGCCGGACAAGCCGTGACTTTCGAGATCGTGCAGGGCCCCAAGGGCCTGCATGCGACCGAGATCGCCAACGCTGTTGCCAGCACCTCAACAGGAGCCTCGCAATCATCGACCGCTGAAGCCTGATCCCTGCTTTGCGTCGGCATAAGAAAAAACCGGCCGCCCCCTCAACAGGGGCGGCCGGTTTTCAATTGTTTCACATATGCTTGATCATTTCGTCGCCGAAGCCTGAACTACCCACCAGCTTCGCACCTTCCATCAGCCGCTCGAAGTCGTAGGTAACCGTCTTGGCCCCGATCGCGCCATTGGTGCCTTTGATGATCAGGTCGGCCGCCTCGGTCCAGCCCATGTGGCGCAGCATCATCTCTGCAGAGAGGATCACCGAGCCCGGGTTGACCTTGTCCTGGCCGGCATACTTGGGCGCCGTGCCGTGGGTGGCCTCGAACATGGCCACGGTGTCGGACAGGTTGGCGCCTGGCGCGATACCGATCCCACCCACTTCCGCCGCCAGTGCATCGGACAGGTAGTCGCCGTTGAGGTTGAGGGTGGCAATCACGTCATACTCGGCCGGGCGCAGCAGGATCTGCTGAAGCATGGCGTCGGCAATGGCGTCCTTGACGATGACCTCGCGGCCGGTCTTGGGGTTCTTGAACTTCATCCAAGGGCCACCATCGAGCAGCTCGGCGCCAAACTCATCCTTGGCCACCTCGTAACCCCAGTCCTTGAAGGCACCTTCGGTGAACTTCATGATGTTGCCCTTGTGCACCAGGGTCAGCGACTCACGGTCGTTGTCCACCACGTATTGCAGGGCCTTGCGCACCAGGCGCTTGGTGCCCTCGCGGGAAACCGGCTTGACGCCGATGCCGCAGTCCTGGTCGAAACGGATCTTGGTGACGCCCATTTCCTCCTTGAGGAACTTGATGACCTTGTTCGCTTCGGGCGAGCCGGCTTTCCATTCGATACCGGCGTAGATGTCCTCGGAATTCTCGCGGAAAATCACCATGTCGACATCGCCGGGCTTCTTGACCGGGCTAGGCACGCCTTCGAACCACAGCACCGGCCGCAGGCACACATAGAGATCAAGTTGCTGGCGCAGCGCCACATTCAACGAACGGATGCCCCCGCCGACCGGAGTGGTCAGCGGCCCCTTGATCGATACGACATAGTCGCGCACCGCGTCCAGGGTCTCCTGCGGCAGCCAGGTGTCCTGGTCATAGACCTGGGTAGCCTTTTCCCCGGCGTACACCTCCATCCAGGCGATCTTGCGCTTGCCGCCGTAGGCCTTCTGCACGGCAGCGTCCACCACCTTGATCATCACCGGTGAGACATCGACGCCAATGCCGTCGCCTTCGATATAGGGAATGATGGGGTTGTCGGGCACGTTGAGCGAATGGTCTGCATTGACGGTGATCTTGGCGCCGTCGGTCGGAACCTTGATTTTCTGGTATCCCATGCTTGCACTACTCCGCTTTCGGGTGTGATTGGACATCATGCGATCCCACTGAGCCTAAACCACATCTGCCGACCTGCAAGCGCTGCGACATCACGCCACATTGCCGCTACGTCTTTGGTCTTATAAATGGCGCCGATGTCACTTCGCCTTGCTGAATAGCCCGATTGGTTTGATATACTGCGCCGCGACCGAAGGGTCATCGGGGCGAATCCCAGGAAAATGCGGCTCGCCCTCGGCCAGTAACTGGCCAAAAAGCCTGAGCTGTTACCGCAGTTCAGCACTTGACGCTCGACTGATGCATCCACCATCACCGCTCGCAGCCTCTCGACTTTCCGCTCATGGCGTCGCCAGGGCGAAGCGCCTACCCTGCGCACCTCGAGACTCGAGTACGCTCAGCACATAGAGAGTTAACCCGCATGCCCACCCGTTCCAAGATCATCTATACCTTCACCGACGAAGCCCCCGCCCTCGCCACCTACTCGCTGCTGCCGATCGTCGAAGCTTTCACCGCTTCGGCTGACATCGCCGTCGAAACTCGCGACATTTCCCTGGCTGGCCGCATCCTCGCGGCATTCCCGGAGCAACTGGGCACCGAGAAGCAGGTAGGCGATCACCTGGCGGAACTGGGCCAACTGGCTACCACACCTGAAGCCAACATCATCAAGCTGCCGAACATCAGCGCCTCGGTACCGCAGCTCAAGGCCGCGATCAAGGAACTGCAAGGCAAGGGCTTCAATATCCCGGACTACGCCGACGAGCCGGCCACCGCGGAAGAAAAAGAATCCCGCGCGCGCTACGACCGCATCAAGGGCAGCGCCGTGAACCCGGTACTGCGCGAAGGCAACTCCGATCGCCGCGCACCCCTGTCGGTCAAGAACTACGCGCGCAAGCACCCGCACAAGATGGGTGCCTGGGCCGCCGACTCCAAGTCGCACGTTGCCCACATGACCCAAGGCGACTTCTACGGCAGCGAAAAGGCCGCACTGATCGAGGCTGACGACAGCCTGCGCATCGAGCTGGTCGCCAAAGACGGCAGCACCACCGTGCTGAAAGAAAAGACCGCCGTCAAAGCCGTCGAAATCATCGACTGCGCAACCATGAGCCGCAAGGCACTGAAAGCCTTCATCGCCGAGCAGATCGCCGATGCCAAGGCCTCCGGCGTGCTGCTGTCGGTGCACCTGAAAGCCACCATGATGAAGGTTTCGGACCCGATCATGTTCGGCGTCATCGTCGAAGCCTTCTACGGCGAAGTGCTGGCCAAGCACGCTGCCGCGCTGGCCGAAGTGGGCTTCAATGCCAACAACGGCATCGGTGACCTGTATGCCCGCATCAAGGATCTGCCAGCCGACAAGCAGGCCGAGATCGAAGCCGACATCCAGGCCCTGTACGCCGAGCGCCCGGCCCTGGCCATGGTCAACTCCGACAAAGGCATCACCAACCTGCACGTGCCGAGCGACGTGATCGTCGACGCCTCGATGCCGGCCATGATCCGTGACTCGGGCAAGATGTGGAACACCGCTGGCGAGCTGCAGGATGCCAAGGCGATCATCCCGGACCGCTGCTACGCCGGCATCTACCAGGCCACCATCGAAGACTGCAAGGCCAACGGCGCGTTCGACCCGACCACCATGGGCAGCGTACCGAACGTCGGCCTGATGGCACAGAAGGCCGAAGAGTACGGCTCCCACGACAAGACCTTCCAGGTCAAGGCTGACGGCGTCGTGCGCGTGGTCGATGGCAAGGGCAAGGTCGTTCTGGAGCAGAACGTCGAAGCCGGTGACATCTTCCGCATGTGCCAGACCAAAGACGCGCCGATCCAGGACTGGGTCAAGCTGGCCGTCAACCGCGCCCGCCTGAGCGACACCCCGGCGGTGTTCTGGCTGGACCCAGCCCGCGCCCACGACGGCGTGATGATCGAGAAGGTGCAGAAGTACCTGAAGGATCACGACACTGCAGGCTTGGACATCCGCGTTCTGGCGCCGGTCGACGCCATCAAGTTCTCGCTCGCCCGCATCCGCGAAGGCAAGGACACCATCTCGGTGACCGGCAACGTGCTGCGCGACTACCTGACCGACCTGTTCCCGATCATGGAGCTGGGCACCAGCGCCAAGATGCTGTCGATCGTGCCGCTGATGAACGGCGGCGGCCTGTTCGAAACCGGCGCTGGCGGTTCGGCACCCAAGCACGTGCAGCAGTTGGTTGAAGAAAACTTCCTGCGTTGGGACTCGCTGGGTGAATTCCTGGCCCTGGCCGCTTCCCTGGAGCACCTGGGCAACACCTACGACAACCCGCGCGCCAAGGTCCTGGCCAACACCCTGGACCAGGCCACCGGCAAGTTCCTCGACACCAACAAGTCGCCTTCGCGCAAAGTCGGTGGTATCGACAACCGTGGCAGCCACTTCTACCTGACCCTGTACTGGGCAGAAGCGCTGGCCGCCCAGACTGACGACGCCGCCCTGCAGGCGCGCTTCGCACCACTGGCAAAAACCCTGGCCGAGAACGAAGCGACCATCGTCGCCGAGCTCAACGCCGTGCAGGGCAAGCCGGCCGACATCGGTGGCTACTACGCTCCGGATGCCGAGCTGACCGCCAAGGTGATGCGCCCAAGCCAGACCCTGAACAGCGCCATTGCCGCCCTGTAAGGCTCGCTTGAGGTAACAGCACAAACCCCGGCCACGCACCGGGGTTTGTGCTTTCTGAAGCACAGACGCGCCAGCTGTGTAGGAGCGGCCCGCGCCAACCATAGGAAATGCCCATGTCCTGGCAACCCCACATCACCGTCGCCACCATCGTCGAGCACGCAGGCAAATTTCTCTTCGTCGAAGAGTTCAAAGCCGGCCAGCACGTGTTCAACCAGCCCGCCGGCCACCTGGAGCCAAACGAAACACTGCCCCAGGCCGCCCTGCGCGAAACCCTGGAGGAAACCGCCTGGGAAGTCGAGCTTACCGGCGTGGTCGGCATCTACCTGTACACCGCACCCAGCAACGGCGTGACCTACCAGCGCATCTGCTTTGCCGCACGCCCCGTGCACCACCACGCCGACCTTGCGCTGGACAGCGACATCGTCCGTGCCGTCTGGCTCACCCGCGAGGAACTGTTGGCTGCCCCCGACCGCTGGCGCAGCGAGCTGGTACCACGCTGCCTGGATGACTACCTTGCAGGCCCGCTGCATAGCCTTGATTTGCTGCGCGACTGACGCGCAGCCTCGGGTTTGGTAGACTCGGCGCTTTTCCCCCTTGATACACATCGGTAGCCATGACCAGCCCAGCACTCAAAGACCCCGCCAAGACCCGCGTCATCGTCGGCATGTCCGGCGGCGTGGACTCTTCCGTCTCCGCCCTTCTGCTCATGGAGCAGGGCTACCAGGTGGAAGGTCTGTTCATGAAGAACTGGGAAGAGGACGACGGCACCGAATACTGCACTGCCCGTGAAGACTTGGCAGACGCCCAGGCCGTGTGCGACCGCATCGGCATCAAACTGCACACCGCCAACTTCGCTGCCGAATACTGGGACAACGTTTTCGAGCACTTCCTCGAAGAGTACAAGGCCGGCCGTACACCCAACCCGGACATCCTCTGCAACCGCGAAATCAAGTTCAAGGCGTTCCTCGACTACGCGCTGTCGCTGGGTGCAGACCTGATCGCCACTGGCCATTACGTGCGCCGCCGCGACACCGGCGCGATCACCGAACTGCTCAAGGGCCTGGACCCGAACAAGGACCAGAGCTACTTCCTGCATGCCGTCGGCGGCAAGGAAATCGCCCGCACCCTGTTCCCGGTCGGCGAACTGGAAAAGCCCGAGGTTCGCGCCATCGCCGAAAAGCACGGCCTGGCCACTGCCAAGAAGAAGGACTCCACCGGTATCTGCTTCATCGGTGAGCGCCGCTTCAGCGACTTCCTCAAGCAGTACCTGCCGGCCCAGCCAGGTGAGATACAGACCACCGAAGGCGAAGTCATCGGCCGCCATCACGGCCTGATGTACCACACCATCGGCCAGCGCCAGGGCTTGGGCATCGGGGGCTTGAAAGACGCCGGCGACGAGCCGTGGTACGTGCTGCACAAAGACCTGACCCGCAATGTGCTGGTGGTCGGCCAGGGCAACGAACACCCTTGGTTGTTCTCCCGCGCCCTGCTCGCCTCGGAGATCTTCTGGGTCAACCCGATCGACCTCAGCAGCCCGCGTACACTCACTGCCAAGGTGCGCTACCGTCAGAGCGACCAGCGCTGCACCCTGGAGCTGACCGAAAGCGGCTA
The DNA here is from genome assembly GCF_047456185.1 of Pseudomonas sp. BNK-30. Taxonomy (NCBI): domain Bacteria; kingdom Pseudomonadati; phylum Pseudomonadota; class Gammaproteobacteria; order Pseudomonadales; family Pseudomonadaceae; genus Pseudomonas; species Pseudomonas sp. BNK-30. Next base: position 1,236,238 of record NZ_CP179904.1, on the reverse strand, counting down.
CCGCGCTGTGTTCGACGAGCCGCAGCGCGCCGTTACCCCTGGCCAGTCGGTAGTGTTCTACGACGGCGAGGTGTGCCTGGGCGGCGGCGTGATCGAGACGGCCGAGCCGTGGAGCCCGCGCGCATGAACAAACTGCAGGAGCAATTGATTGCCCTGGGTGGGGTGTTTCAGGCCGCCGTGCTGGTCGACCGCATCGCCCGCACCGGCCAGGCCAGCGAGGCCGATATCGGCTGCATGCTGGGCAGCCTGCTGGTGCGCGACCCCAAGGACACCCTGGAGGTATTCGGTGGCGACGACCTCAACCTGCGCGACGGTTACCGCGCCCTGGTCGGCGCCCTGGAACGCGACCCCAGCAGCCTACAGCGCGAACCGCTGCGTTATGCGCTGTCGATGCTCGGGCTGGAACGCCAGCTGAACAAGCGTGGCGACCTGCTCGACACCATCGGCAACCGCCTGCCGCAAATCCAGTCACAGGCCGACCATTTCGGCCTGGTTCACGAAAACGTCATCGCCTCCAGCGGCGCCTTGTATCAGGACACCTTGAGCACACTGCGCCAGCGCATTCAGGTGCATGGCGACATGCGTTTCCTGCAGCAGGCCAGCAACGCGTCGAAGATCCGCGCCCTGCTGCTGGCAGGCATCCGCGCCGCACGCCTGTGGCGCCAGCTGGGCGGGCATCGCTGGCAGCTGGTGTTCAGCCGGCGCAAGTTGCTCAACGAACTGTACGATATGATGCGCACACCTTCCTGAAGGCGGCGCTGAACCCTCGGTAGGAGCGGCCTTGCGTCGCGAAAGGGCTGCGCAGCAGCCCCGGCAATCTATGCTGGGGCGGCGATTTGGGGGCCGCTGCGCAGCCCTTTCGCGACGCAAGGCCGCTCCTACAGGCATTTTTCATGTATCATATGCGCCCTTCCAAAAGCCTGACTGTCCGAGAACACCCCATGCAGCTTTCTTCGCTCACTGCGGTTTCCCCTGTAGACGGCCGTTATGCCGGCAAAACCCAGGCCTTGCGCCCCATTTTCAGCGAATTCGGCCTGATCCGTTTCCGCGCCCTGGTCGAAGTGCGCTGGCTGCAGCGCCTGGCCGCTCACCCGCAAATTGGCGAAGTGCCGGCGTTCTCCGCTGAAGCCAACGCCCTGCTGGACGGCCTGGCCACCGACTTCAAGCTCGAGCACGCTGAACGCGTCAAGGAAATCGAGCGCACCACCAACCATGACGTCAAGGCGATCGAATACCTCCTCAAGGAGCAGGCTGCGCAACTGCCTGAGCTGGCAAAGGTCAGCGAATTCATCCACTTCGCCTGCACCAGTGAGGACATCAACAACCTGTCCCACGCGCTGATGCTGCGTGCTGGCCGCGACGACGTGCTGCTGCCGCTGATGCGTCAGATCGCCGAAGCCATTCGTGCCCTGGCCCATGCCCACGCCGACGTGCCGATGCTGTCGCGCACCCACGGCCAGCCGGCTTCGCCGACCACCCTGGGCAAAGAGCTGGCCAACGTCGTCTACCGCCTGGAGCGCCAGATCGCTCAAGTGGCCGCCGTGCCGCTGCTGGGCAAGATCAACGGCGCCGTGGGCAACTACAACGCCCACCTGTCGGCCTACTCGCAGATCGACTGGGAAGAAAACGCCCGCGCCTTCATCGAAGACGAACTGGGCCTGGTGTTCAACCCGTACACCACCCAGATCGAACCGCACGACTACATCGCCGAGCTGTTCGACGCCATCGCCCGCTTCAACACCATCCTCATCGACTTCGACCGCGACGTCTGGGGCTACATCTCGCTGGGCTACTTCAAGCAGAAGACCGTCGCTGGCGAAATTGGCTCGTCGACCATGCCGCACAAGGTCAACCCGATCGACTTCGAGAACTCCGAAGGCAACCTGGGTATCGCCAACGCCCTGTTCCAGCACCTGGCCAGCAAGCTGCCGATCTCGCGCTGGCAGCGTGACCTGACCGACTCCACCGTGCTGCGCAACCTGGGTGTGGGCTTCGCCCACAGCGTCATCGCCTATGAAGCCAGCCTGAAAGGCATCGGCAAGCTGGAAGTCAACGCCGCGCGTATCGCCGCCGACCTGGACGCCTGCTGGGAAGTCCTCGCCGAGCCAATCCAGACCGTGATGCGCCGCTTCAACATCGAGAACCCCTACGAGAAGCTCAAAGAGCTGACCCGTGGCAAGGGCATCACCCCAGAAGCGCTGCTGACCTTCATCGACGGCCTGGACATGCCAGCCGAAGCCAAGGCCGAGCTCAAGCAATTGACCCCTGCCAGCTACATCGGTAACGCCGCAGCGCAGGCCAAACGCATCTAAGCTGAGCGTCGCCTTCAACGCCCGGCCTGGCCGGGCGTTTTTATTCCCGGACGAAAATTACGTTTTTTCAATAGGTTGAACATGAATCCTGATACTCCACTGCAGTTGCTCGGCGGCATCTCGGCCCGCGAATTCATGCGCGACTACTGGCAGAAGAAGCCGCTGCTGGTGCGCCAGGCATTCCCGGACTTCGAAAGCCCGATCGACCCCGACGAGCTGGCCGGCCTGGCCCTGGAAGAGGAAGTCGAGTCGCGCATCGTGCTCGAGCACGGCGCCCACCCGTGGGAGCTGCGCCGCGGCCCGTTCAACGAAGACACCTTCGCCGACCTGCCTGAAAAGGACTGGACCCTGCTGGTTCAGGCCGTCGACCAGTTCGTACCGGAAGTGGCCGAACTGCTGGAGCACTTCCGCTTCCTGCCAAGCTGGCGCATCGACGACGTGATGATCAGCTTCGCCACCCCCGGTGGCAGCGTAGGGCCGCACTTCGACAATTACGACGTGTTCCTGCTGCAAGGCCACGGCCAGCGCAACTGGAAGATCGGCCAGATGTGCAACAGCGACAGCCCGCTGCTGGACCATGCCGACCTGCGCATCCTCGCCGAATTCGAACAGAGCGGCGAATGGACCCTGGAGCCAGGCGACATGCTCTACCTGCCACCGCGCCTGGCCCACTACGGCGTAGCCGTGGACGACTGCCTGACCTACTCGGTCGGCTTCCGCGCCCCAAGTGCCGCCGAAGTGCTGACCCACTTCACCGACTTCCTCGGCCAGTTCCTGCCGGACGAGGAGCGCTACAGCGACGCCGACGCCGAGCCTGCCAGCGACCCACACCAGATCCAGCACGACGCCCTCGACCGCCTCAAGGGCCTGCTCGACAAGCACATGAACGACAAGGACCTGCTGCTGACCTGGTTCGGCCAGTTCATGACCGAGCCGCGCTACCCCGAGCAGGTCGTCGGTGAAGAACTGGACGAGCAGGAGCTGATCGAAGCGCTCGAAGATGGCGCCATCCTGATCCGCAACCCAAGCGCACGCATGGCCTGGTCGGAGCTTGGCGACGACCTGATGCTGTTCGCCAGCGGCCGCAGTTGCCCGTTGCCAGCCAAACTGCGCGAGCTGCTGAAGCTGGTTTGTGCCGCCGACGCGTTACACATCGACAACCTTGCACAGTGGCTGGAGGATGAAGATGGCCTTATGCTGGTACAGCAATTGATCAAACAAGGAAGCTTGGGATTCGCCAATGAATAAGATTCGTGTGCGCCTCGCCGACTGGCAGAAAGACAACGCCGATATCCGTCGTATCCGTGAAGCGGTGTTCGTCGCCGAACAGCACATTCCGCCGGAGCTGGAGTTCGATTCGGAAGACCAGGACGCGCTGCACTTTCTGGCGCTGGAAGGTGATTACCCTATTGGCACGGCCCGCCTGCTGGCGGACGGCACCATCGGGCGCATCTCGGTGCTCAAGGACTGGCGCGGGCTGAAGGTTGGCGACGCGCTGGTCAATGCGGTAATCCTTGAGGCACAGAACCGCGACCTCAAGCAGCAGATGCTGAGTGCTCAGGTGCATGCCACGCCGTTCTATGAGCGGCTGGGCTTTCGCGTGGTCAGCGAGGAATTCCTCGAAGCCGGCATCCCGCATGTGGACATGGTGCGCGACTCCCGCGAGATCGCCTGAAGCTTCAAACTTGCGCTAAACCCGTGTAGGTGCGGCCTTGTGTCGCGAAAGGGCCGCCCAGCTGCCCCGGGGCTTATTGCAGCGCCGTCTGTAACGTCGGGGCTGCTTCGCAGCCCTTTCGCGACGCAAGGCCGCTCCTACGCCAACTGCGTTGTTTGGGTAAACCATGCAATAAAAAACCTGTACATCCATCCAGATAAAACTTGCCACCGCGCCCCCGCTTGCGCATCCTACTGCCTATCACCCTCGATAAAGCGTCCCGGCCATGCGCCTGTTCCTCTGCGAAAAACCCTCCCAGGCAAAAGACATCGCCAAGATCCTTGGCGCCAACCGCAGGGGCGACGGCTGCTGGCAAGGCACCGACGTCTGCGTCACTTGGTGCATCGGCCACCTGTTGGAAACCGCTCCGCCCGACAGCTACGACGAACGCTACAAGCGCTGGAACCTCGCCGACCTGCCGATCATTCCGGAAAAGTGGAAGATGCTGATCAAGCCCAAGACTGCCAGCCAGTTCAAGGCCGTCAAGCGCCTGCTCGGCGAAGCACGCGAACTGGTAATCGCCACCGATGCCGACCGCGAAGGCGAAATGATCGCCCGCGAGCTAGTCGAACATTGTCGCTACCGTGGGCCCATTCAGCGCCTGTGGTTGTCCGCTCTGGACGATGCCTCGATTCGCAAGGCGCTGGCACGCCTGCTGCCGGGGCAGGATACCTTCAACCTCTATCACTCGGCGCTGGGCCGCTCACGCGCCGACTGGCTCATCGGCATGAACATGAGCCGGCTTTTCACCCTGCTGGGCCGCCAGTCCGGCTATCAGGGTGTGCTACCCGTTGGCCGGGTACAAACACCCACCCTGCGCCTGGTGGTGGACCGCGACCGTAGCATCGCTGATTTCGTACCGCTACCGTTCTGGGCCATCGACGTGCAACTCGAGCATGCCAACATTGGCTTCAACGCCCAATGGCGAGCACCGCAAGATACCTGCGACGACCATGGGCGCTGCCTTAACCAGGCGCTGGCCCAACAGGCCGCAACAGATATCGGCAACGCCCGCACCGCACGGGTGCTCAAGGTGGCCACCGAACGCGTACGCGAGGCAGCACCCCTGCCCTTCGACCTCGGCACCCTGCAGGAATTGTGCTCAAAGAAGTTCGGCCTTGGCGCCCAGGAAACCCTCGACATTGCCCAGGCCCTGTACGAAACCCACAAGCTGATCACTTACCCACGAAGCGACTGCGGTTACCTGCCGGTCAGCCAACACAGCGAAGCGCCGGCAATCCTCACTGCATTACAGCGCGCCGATAGCAGCCTGGCGCCGCTGCAAGCGCACCTTGAGCCGCACCGCCGCTCGCGGGCCTGGAACGATTCCAAGGTCACCGCGCACCACGGCATCATCCCTACTGCGGCCGCCAGCGACCCGTCACGCTTGCCGGCCAAGCACAAGGCGGTCTATACCCTGATCCGCGCCCGTTACCTGGCCCAGTTCCTACCCAACCACGAGTACGATCGAACCCAAGCCGAGTTCGACTGTGCAGGCCATGCACTGCGCGCCGTGGGCAAGCAGATCGCGGAGCCGGGCTGGCGTCGCGCATTACCAGAAGCGTTGGCCCCGGCCAAAGGCCGCGAAGCGCCGCCGGCGCAAGTCCTGCCAACGTTGCGTGAGGGCCAGGACTGCTCGGTGCAGGGCCTGCAGTTGAAAGACCTGTGGACCCAACCGCCCAAACCCTTCACCGAAGGCGACCTGATCAAGGCCATGAAGAACGTCGCCAAACTGGTGGACGACCCGCGGCTGAAACAGAAGCTCAAGGAAACCACCGGCATCGGCACCGAGGCGACCCGTGCCAGCATCATCCAGGGCCTGCTCGACCGCGGCTACCTGGTCAAGAACGGCAAGGCACTGGCCGCCACCCCAGCGGCTTTCAGCCTGATCGACGCAGTGCCACGCGCCATCGCCGACCCAGGTACCACGGCAATCTGGGAGCAGGCGCTGGACATGGTGCAAAGTGGTGAAATGAGCCTGGAGGACTTCGTGGCGCGGCAGTCGGCATGGATGGGCAAGCTGGTCGAGCGCTGCAGCGGCATGCGCATGACAATAAACGGGCCAGCGGTGGGCAAGGCGGCGCCGTGGAAGAAAAAGCGCAGGAGCGGGGGCAAAGGCAAGCCTGCAGCTAACGGCGCCAAGGCCATGGGCAGCAAGGCACGGCAGCCTCGGCGCAAGGCCCCCAACTGAATAGCCATCCACAACAGCACGGCATCACCTCCAGACGCGATCCTCGCTCCAGCCAAGCTCGGCAAAATCATGCGCCCGCAAACCGGCCTCTTCCTCACAGAAGAACTCATCCAGCTGGGGCGGTCGCACCGCTGTATCGCTGAGCATGGCATGGACCTGCCCACGGTGATGGATCTGGTGCTCGAACAGGTGGGCAAGCAAGCGCAACCGCTGTTCACGCTGCACACGGTCGGGCCTTACGATACTCACGTAGCGCGATAGCTGGTCGTCGCTCAGCACACTGCAGTAGGCGATCAGCCGGTGGTCAGCCTGGGCCTGTTCGGCGTGCAGGTCGGTGCATGTGGCAAAAGGTTGCTCCGGCTCGAAGAAGCGTTCGCCGTCGGGCTCAGGCGCCTCGCCACGCTGCTCGCACTCGAGCATGTGCAGGTAGAACCAGTCCACCGTCAGCAAATGGTTGAGGGTGGCCTTGATCGATGGGAAGAAGCTGCACCGAGGCGCGACGAACTCGTCCTGGGTCAGTTGCAGGCAGGCCTTGTACAGGCGGTGATTGGCCCAGCCATTGTTGTAGGCCTGGGTCAGCAGATGATGCGACAGCGGCTCCATGGTTCGGCTCCTTCAGGCGAAGCGTTGCAGTTGCATCTCCCGTAGCCGGCTCAGGGTCCTTTGGTACGGGAACGCCAGATACCCTTGAGTGTAGAGCGCTTCGAGCGGAACCTGCGCCTCAAGGTACAGCGCCACCCTACGGTCGTAACATTCGTCGACCAGGGCAATGAAGCGGCGGACGGCGTCATCCTTGGCAGCCAGCGCTGGCAGTTGCCGATCCCCCGCCTCTACCCGCGCGACTCCATCCTCGGTACCACGGGCAATACGCCCGGCCCGCTGCTCGCCGCTCAGGGCTGGAATGCCTTCGACCAGGATTGCCGAGAACTGATCGCACAGCGCCATGAACTCCATCGCCGCCAGTGGTTGCTCGCACAGGTCGGCGAAGCGACACCAGATCGCTTGGCTGCTACGCCGGATCACTTGGATTTGCCGTGAACCCACTGCGAACGGCTGCGCACTGCCCGGATCGTCGGGGCTGAGCTGCTTGAAAACCGCCTCGAGCGCCTTTGCCTTACCAGCTTCAGCCACCCAGTAGCGCTGGTGTGCGGCCCCAGGGTGAAGACGATGGTCTTGCTCGCCTGCCACCGCCAGGACCTGCATGTGCCGTTCGATGGCGGTGATGGCCGGCAGAAAACGATCGCGGTTGAAACCGTCCTGGTACAGCAGATGCGGCGGCTGGTTGGAGGTGGCAACCACCACCACGCCATGATCGAACAACACCTGGAACAGGCGGCCGAGAATGATTGCATCTGCGATGTCGCTGACAAAAAGTTCGTCGAAGCACAGCACGCGGATTTGCCCTGCCAGCTCTCGGGCAAGAGCCTGCAACGGATCGGCGGTGCCGTTGAGCTGGAACAGCCGCTGATGGACCCATGCCATGAAATGGTGAAAGTGCTGACGCCGGGCGGCAATGCTCAGGCCGCGGTGGAACAGGTCCATGAGCCAGGTCTTGCCGCGGCCGACCGGCCCCCACAGGTAAAGCCCCTGGGCGGGACTGCCCCGCTCGAGGGCTTCGAAACAGGCTTGCAAGGCATTGACGGCCTGCGCTTGCTGCGGGTCGGGGACGTAGCCTTGATCGGCAAGGGCCTGCTGATAGAGCGTTTTGGGGTCAAATGCCATGCAGCATTATGTTGAAGGGCCCCATCGTCGGCAAGCCTGCGCCCACTCATGCATCACCGCGCTTGCAATTAGCGAGGCAGCTTGCCAGCGATAGGGCCGGTAAAGCCCGGAATAGCTTTCAGCCCTCGCTCAGACCCACTTTGAGCAGCGACCCGTCCTTTTCATCGATGAGCACATACAGGTATCCATCCGGCCCAACCCGCACATCGCGGATTCGCGCCTTCAAATCCCCTAGCAAGCGCTCCTCATGGACGATCTTGTCGCCCTCTAGCTGCAGGCGAATCAGCTCTTGGGTAGCCAGCGCACCGATGAACAGATTGTGGTCCCAGGCCTTGAACGTGGGGCTGTCATAAAAAGCCATGCCACTGATGCCTGGGGACTTTTCCCAAACATGATGCGGGTCGACCATACCGTCGACATGTTCGCCCTTGGCCTCAGGGATCGGCATCAGCGAGTAGTTGATGCCGTGGGTGGCGATCGGCCAACCGTAGTTCTTCCCCGCCTGCGGGATATTGATCTCGTCACCGCCGCGGGGGCCATGTTCGTGGGTCCAGAGCTTACCGGTCCAAGGATTGAGGGCCGCCCCCTGCTGATTACGGTGGCCGAATGACCAGATCTCGGCGCGAACTGCTTTTTTCCCGACGAAGGGGTTGTCTTTGGGCACTTCACCATCGGGCAGGATGCGCACGATTTTGCCCTGCAGCTTGTCCAGGTCCTGCGCCGTGGGGCGCTGGTTGTTCTCGCCCAGCGCAATGAACAGGTAGCCGTGGCGATCGAACACCAAGCGCGAGCCGAAGTGATTGCCCACCGAAAGCTTCGGTTGCTGACGGAAGATCACGTCGAAGTTCTCCAAGCGTGCGCGATCTTCGGACAGTTGGCCACGACCAACGGCAGTGCCGGCCTTGCCATCACTGCCCTCTTCGGCATACGACAGGTATACGGTACGGTCCTGGGCAAACTCGGGTGACAACACCACATCGAGCAGACCGCCCTGGCCCTCTGCCCAGACCTTGGGCACCCCGCTTATGGGGGGCCCGACCTTGCCTTCGGCATTGACCACACGCAGGTTACCGGAGCGTTCAGTCACCAGCATATCCTTACCGCCTGGCAGGAACGCGAGCGCCCAAGGGTTGCGCAAGCCGTCGGCCACGGTGCTGACGGTTACCTGCCCCTCCTCGCTGGGGAAGTGCTCCTCGGCGGCGGCGTGCGCGAGCAGTGGCAGCAGTGTGGCAGCGGTAAGCGTGGTCAGCCAGGTAGCTTTGATCATGCAGGATTCCTTTCAGTGGTACTCAGGGCGCGCGCCGGGTGTCACGCGGTGGGCGGGTGGGTTCCAGATTCGGCGTCTGCTGCTGGCGGCGCAGGTTTTCACCATTACCGATGCCGCGGTTGTCCAGGGAAGGTGTGCGCTGGATGGGCTGGGTAGAAGGGCCGCGCACCGGTGGTGTGACAGGTTGGCTGCCTTGGCGGCTGTTGGGGTTGGCGCGCTGGATCGGGCTGTTGTAGGGGTTGTTGTTACTGGCAGCGAGCAGCAAGGGCTGCACGGGCGCCGCCTGTGCAGACAAGCCCAGCAACAAGCCGACGGCCAGGGCTGGCAATGTAAGATTCATACTCCACCTCGTGTACGAAAAGGTGCGCCTCATGCGTTTGATAGCGTAAGGCGCGAGGCGTTCGCAGAAAAAGGGTGAATGCGATTCGTGATGTTTCAGTATGAACCTCAGGCAGCCCTGCTCGCCTTGAAGACTATGCCAGGCATGGGCCTTCGATGCTCGAAGGGTGAAATTGCGGCATCCTCAGAAGTAGAACCGCTGCTTTCAACACTGACTTACATTTGCCACACTTAAGGCCAGTTTCCATTGGCAAGGTCCATTTGCATGACTGCCGCTTTGCAACGCTACGCCCGACTATCGCTGGTCTTGCTGCTGGCTGGCGTGTTAAACGCCTGCGCTTTGTTGCAGGCGCGCGACCCGCTGAACATCAGCGTGATCGGCATCGAACCACTGGCGGGGCAAGAGCTGGAGATGCGCATGGCGGTAAAGATGCGTGTACAAAATCCTAACGAGGCCCCAGTCGACTACAACGGCATCGCGCTGAATCTGGAGGTCAATGGCCAGGCACTGGCCTCTGGGGTTAGCGACCAGCAGGGGCATATTGGCCGTTACAGTGAAGCGGTGGTGGTGGTACCGGTGAGCGTCACGGCTTTTGCATTCCTGCGCCAGGCCTATGGTCTGAGCAGGCTCGACTCGCTACAAGGGATGCCTTATGTACTGCGCGGGAAACTGGCTGGCGGCCCCCTGGGCACCGTGCGCTTCACCGATGAGGGCAAGCTGGACCTGCCCAAAGGGGGCAACCTCTACTGGTGACAGGCTGCGGATCATCAACGGTTGGTGCTGGCGGCGGCCATCATCTTGTTGACCTCGCTGCGTACCATGCTGGCGTATTCAGGCGGCGACATGCCGTCCAGTTCGGCACGTACCCATTCGGCCCATTTGCCCTTGCGGCGCGGCTTTTCCGAAATCAGCCGAGCTGCGTCGCCCTTCGCCTTGCCCAGGTTGTTCTGCCACAATTCGAACAGCCGCGCCTTTTCTGCCTCGATCTGTGCCCGTTCCTCGAAGCTCCTGTTGGCCAGATTGAAACTCATGAAAGTACCTGCCAGTTGAAATGGCCGCTATCTTACACCGTAGTGCTGCTTCATCGCTAAGCCGGCGCAACTTTCCCGGCGCACCGGCATCCATTGCTTACCCCCCTATCGACGAGGACATGTTCATGGCCCGAAAATCAGCCATTGCAGCTAACAGCGAGCAGATCAAGGATCAGGTGTTCAGTGAGCTGCAGGCATTGATCGAAGAGTCGGAGAAGCTGCTCAACGACAGCGCCTCTCTGGTAGGTGAAGAAGCCGACACGCTGCGCGCGCAGGTCAGCCTGAAACTTCGCCAGGCTCGAGAGGCGGCCGGGCAGGTGCGCGCCAAGGCACAACCGGTAGTAGACGCAACCCAAGACTATATCGGCGGCCACCCATGGCAGACCGTTGCGGTTTCTGCCGGGTTTGGCCTGGTAATTGGCCTGCTGCTAGGCCGCCGTCACTAAACCGTTCCCCAGGCGTAGTGCCGGCTGCTGCAAATCAGGCGGCCTGCGCCATCGGAATACCACTGTGGAAACGCAATTCCTGGTCAGCAGACAGGATCAACTCCGCTTCCGCATCGCGCACCTGCTGAACCCGCTGGGCTATATCTGCTTCATCACCATACTGATGGGCGAGTTTCAGGTAGCCCTGGTAGTGACGCGCTTCGCTTTTCAGCAAGCCGTGATAGAAAGTGCCGAGCTCTTCGTCAAGGTGCGGGACCAATGCTGCAAAGCGTTCGCAGCTGCGTGCTTCGATAAATGCCCCTACCACTAGCGTATCCACCAGCTTGACTGGCTCATGGGCACGTACCAGGCGACGCAAGCCAGAGGCGTAGCGCCCTGCCGACACTGGCCGCAAAGGCACACCACGGCGCTTCATCAAGCGCAAAACCTGCTCATGATGTACTAGTTCCTCTCGGGCCAGGCGCGACATCATGTTGATCAGGTCCAGGTGGGTGTTGTACTTGGCGATCAGGCTCAGCGCAGTGCTGGCAGCTTTGAACTCACAGTTCTTGTGGTCGATCAGCAAGGTTTCCTGGTCGGCGATGGCCGCTTCGATCCAGGCGTCTGGAGTCTTGCAACCTAGGAAGGCATCGATTTCGGGGATCAGGGACATAACGTACAACCACACACAGCAGGCAGGACGGGCGATTATACCGGCGCCAATCATGAGCGCCAGTGGCTATGCTTGATGTACATCAAGCGGCGACGCAAGGCTCGCCTACTATAGTCAGGCATAGGCCACCATCTTTTGAGGGGAGTTCATGCCCATGCAAGCTGTCCGTAGCATTCTAGTGGTACTCGATCCCGATCATGCCCATAGCCGTGCGTTGACCCGTGCCAAGCTTATAGCCGGCGTAACCGGTGCGCGCCTGCACCTGCTCATGTGCGACAAAAAACAGGATCACAGTGCACTACTCAGCCTGCTTGGCAGTCAGCTACACGACGATGGCTACGATAACGTCTCTCATGAACAGAACTGGAACGAGACCCTGCACGAGTCGATCATCGCCGTTCAGCAGGCTGAAGGCTGTGACCTGGTGATCAAGGAACACCGGCCGGACAACCCCCTGCGCAAGGCATTGCTGACGCCAAGTGACTGGAAACTTCTGCGCCAGTGCCCTTGCGCCGTGTTGATGGTCAAGAGCGAGCGGCCCTGGACGGGAGGCAAGATTTTGGCAGCAGTGGATGTCGGTAACGATGACGAAGATCATCGGCGGCTGCATACCAGCATCATCGACCATGGCTATGACATTGCCAGCCTGGCAAAAGGTGAACTGCACGTGATCAGTGCGCATCCCTCCCCCATGCTGGCAGCATCCGATCCTGTATACCAGCTCAGTGAGACCATCGAAAAACGCTACCGAGAGGCGTGCAGTGCTTTCCAGGCCGAATATGATATCAGCGAAGATCGCCTGCATGTCGCAGAGGGCCCTGCGGATGTGCTGATACCTCATACCGAGCAGAAGCTCGATGCAGTGGTCACGGTCATTGGCACTGTCGCGCGCACGGGCATCTCAGGTGCCTTGATTGGCAATACCTCTGAAGTCGTGCTCGATACGCTGGTAGGTGATGTACTGGTACTTAAAAGTGAAGAGGCGCTCGCGCACCTGGCTGAATTGGCCCGAGGCTAGAATTTTTTTGCGCACAAAGACAAAACCCCTACCTGCTTGCGCAGATAGGGGTTTTGCGAAATGAATCTTGACGATGACCTACTCTCACATGGGGAAACCCCACACTACCATCGGCGATGCATCGTTTCACTACTGAGTTCGGGATGGGATCAGGTGGTTCCAATGCTCTATGGTCGTCAAGAAATTCTGTAGCCAGAATGTCCAGATGGACAGCCCAGCGAATTCGGATATGCGATAGTTGTGATGTTACGAACTTTCGGTTCTTTCGTCTTCACCACCACAATCTGCAGAAGCAAATTGCTTGGGTGTTATATGGTCAAGCCTCACGGGCAATTAGTATTGGTTAGCTCAACGCCTCACAGCGCTTACACACCCAACCTATCAACGTCGTAGTCTTCGACGGCCCTTTAGGGGATTCAAGATCCCAGTGAGATCTCATCTTGAGGCAAGTTTCCCGCTTAGATGCTTTCAGCGGTTATCTCTTCCGAACATAGCTACCCGGCAATGCCACTGGCGTGACAACCGGAACACCAGAGGTTCGTCCACTCCGGTCCTCTCGTACTAGGAGCAGCCCCTCTCAAATCTCAAACGTCCACGGCAGATAGGGACCGAACTGTCTCACGACGTTCTAAACCCAGCTCGCGTACCACTTTAAATGGCGAACAGCCATACCCTTGGGACCGGCTTCAGCCCCAGGATGTGATGAGCCGACATCGAGGTGCCAAACACCGCCGTCGATATGAACTCTTGGGCGGTATCAGCCTGTTATCCCCGGAGTACCTTTTATCCGTTGAGCGATGGCCCTTCCATACAGAACCACCGGATCACTAAGACCTACTTTCGTACCTGCTCGACGTGTTTGTCTCGCAGTCAAGCGCGCTTTTGCCTTTATACTCTACGACCGATTTCCGACCGGTCTGAGCGCACCTTCGTACTCCTCCGTTACTCTTTGGGAGGAGACCGCCCCAGTCAAACTACCCACCATACACTGTCCTCGATCCGGATAACGGACCTGAGTTAGAACCTCAAAGTTGCCAGGGTGGTATTTCAAGGATGGCTCCATGAGAACTGGCGTCCCCACTTCAAAGCCTCCCACCTATCCTACACAAGCAAATTCAAAGTCCAGTGCAAAGCTATAGTAAAGGTTCACGGGGTCTTTCCGTCTAGCCGCGGATACACTGCATCTTCACAGCGATTTCAATTTCACTGAGTCTCGGGTGGAGACAGCGCCGCCATCGTTACGCCATTCGTGCAGGTCGGAACTTACCCGACAAGGAATTTCGCTACCTTAGGACCGTTATAGTTACGGCCGCCGTTTACCGGGGCTTCGATCAAGAGCTTCGCTTGCGCTAACCCCATCAATTAACCTTCCGGCACCGGGCAGGCGTCACACCCTATACGTCCACTTTCGTGTTTGCAGAGTGCTGTGTTTTTAATAAACAGTCGCAGCGGCCTGGTATCTTCGACCGGCATGAGCTTACGGAGCAAGTCCTTCACCCTCACCGGCGCACCTTCTCCCGAAGTTACGGTGCCATTTTGCCTAGTTCCTTCACCCGAGTTCTCTCAAGCGCCTTGGTATTCTCTACCTAACCACCTGTGTCGGTTTGGGGTACGGTTCCCAGTTATCTGAAGCTTAGGAGCTTTTCTTGGAAGCATGGCATCAACCACTTCGTCGCCTAAAGGCAACTCGTCATCAGCTCTCGGCTTTGAGATCCCGGATTTGCCTAAGATCTCAGCCTACCACCTTAAACTTGGACAACCAACGCCAAGCTGGCCTAGCCTTCTCCGTCCCTCCATCGCAATAACTGGAAGTACAGGAATATTAACCTGTTTTCCATCGACTACGCTTTTCAGCCTCGCCTTAGGGACCGACTAACCCTGCGTCGATTAACGTTGCGCAGGAAACCTTGGTCTTTCGGCGTGCGAGTTTTTCACTCGCATTGTCGTTACTCATGTCAGCATTCGCACTTCTGATACCTCCAGCAAGCTTCTCAACTCACCTTCACAGGCTTACAGAACGCTCCTCTACCGCATCACCAAAGGTGATACCCGTAGCTTCGGTGCATGGTTTGAGCCCCGTTACATCTTCCGCGCAGGCCGACTCGACTAGTGAGCTATTACGCTTTCTTTAAAGGGTGGCTGCTTCTAAGCCAACCTCCTAGCTGTCTAAGCCTTCCCACATCGTTTCCCACTTAACCATGACTTTGGGACCTTAGCTGACGGTCTGGGTTGTTTCCCTTTTCACGACGGACGTTAGCACCCGCCGTGTGTCTCCCATGCTCGGCACTTGTAGGTATTCGGAGTTTGCATCGGTTTGGTAAGTCGGGATGACCCCCTAGCCGAAACAGTGCTCTACCCCCTACAGTGATACATGAGGCGCTACCTAAATAGCTTTCGAGGAGAACCAGCTATCTCCGAGCTTGATTAGCCTTTCACTCCGATCCACAGGTCATCCGCTAACTTTTCAACGGTAGTCGGTTCGGTCCTCCAGTCAGTGTTACCTAACCTTCAACCTGCCCATGGATAGATCGCCCGGTTTCGGGTCTATACCCAGCGACTAAACGCCCTATTAAGACTCGCTTTCGCTACGCCTCCCCTATTCGGTTAAGCTCGCCACTGAATATAAGTCGCTGACCCATTATACAAAAGGTACGCAGTCACCTAACAAAGTAGGCTCCCACTGCTTGTACGCATACGGTTTCAGGATCTATTTCACTCCCCTCTCCGGGGTTCTTTTCGCCTTTCCCTCACGGTACTGGTTCACTATCGGTCAGTCAGTAGTATTTAGCCTTGGAGGATGGTCCCCCCATGTTCAGACAAAGTTTCTCGTGCTCCGTCCTACTCGATTTCATTGATAAGAGATTTTCGTGTACGGGGCTATCACCCACTATGGCCGCACTTTCCAGAGCGTTCCACTAATCTCAAACCAACTTAAGGGCTGGTCCCCGTTCGCTCGCCACTACTAAGGGAATCTCGGTTGATTTCTTTTCCTCAGGGTACTTAGATGTTTCAGTTCCCCTGGTTCGCCTCTTGCACCTATGTATTCAGTACAAGATACTCAGCTTATGCTGAGTGGGTTCCCCCATTCAGAGATCTCTGGATCACAGTCTGTTTGCCGACTCCCCAAAGCTTATCGCAGGCTACCACGTCTTTCATCGCCTCTGACTGCCAAGGCATCCACCGTATGCGCTTCTTCACTTGACCATATAACCCCAAGCAATCTGGTTATACTGTGAAGACGACATTCGCCGAAAATTCGCATGTTGCTCTTTCGAGCAGAACTCACAAATTTTACCTTAGCCTGATCCACCAGCAGTGAAACTGGTGTTCAGTCTATTTCTATCACATATCCGAATTTTTAAAGAACGATCTGAAAAAAGCCAGAAATCAACATTCAAGCCGAATGTTCATTTCTAAGTTCTGACAAGTTACTGCAAAAGTGGTGGAGCCAAGCGGGATCGAACCGCTGACCTCCTGCGTGCAAGGCAGGCGCTCTCCCAGCTGAGCTATGGCCCCGTATTCTACGGCTGAACCATGTAATGGTAGGTCTGGGCAGATTTGAACTGCCGACCTCACCCTTATCAGGGGTGCGCTCTAACCAACTGAGCTACAGACCTATAACAGGGTCGCGTTACAGCATCGTCTTTATACAAAGAATCAAGCAATTCGTGTGGGAGCTCATCAGCAGGCTGATGTCGTCGATTAAGGAGGTGATCCAGCCGCAGGTTCCCCTACGGCTACCTTGTTACGACTTCACCCCAGTCATGAATCACACCGTGGTAACCGTCCTCCCGAAGGTTAGACTAGCTACTTCTGGTGCAACCCACTCCCATGGTGTGACGGGCGGTGTGTACAAGGCCCGGGAACGTATTCACCGCGACATTCTGATTCGCGATTACTAGCGATTCCGACTTCACGCAGTCGAGTTGCAGACTGCGATCCGGACTACGATCGGTTTTGTGAGATTAGCTCCACCTCGCGGCTTGGCAACCCTCTGTACCGACCATTGTAGCACGTGTGTAGCCCAGGCCGTAAGGGCCATGATGACTTGACGTCATCCCCACCTTCCTCCGGTTTGTCACCGGCAGTCTCCTTAGAGTGCCCACCATAACGTGCTGGTAACTAAGGACAAGGGTTGCGCTCGTTACGGGACTTAACCCAACATCTCACGACACGAGCTGACGACAGCCATGCAGCACCTGTGTCAGAGTTCCCGAAGGCACCAATCCATCTCTGGAAAGTTCTCTGCATGTCAAGGCCTGGTAAGGTTCTTCGCGTTGCTTCGAATTAAACCACATGCTCCACCGCTTGTGCGGGCCCCCGTCAATTCATTTGAGTTTTAACCTTGCGGCCGTACTCCCCAGGCGGTCAACTTAATGCGTTAGCTGCGCCACTAAAATCTCAAGGATTCCAACGGCTAGTTGACATCGTTTACGGCGTGGACTACCAGGGTATCTAATCCTGTTTGCTCCCCACGCTTTCGCACCTCAGTGTCAGTATCAGTCCAGGTGGTCGCCTTCGCCACTGGTGTTCCTTCCTATATCTACGCATTTCACCGCTACACAGGAAATTCCACCACCCTCTACCGTACTCTAGCTTGCCAGTTTTGGATGCAGTTCCCAGGTTGAGCCCGGGGCTTTCACATCCAACTTAACAAACCACCTACGCGCGCTTTACGCCCAGTAATTCCGATTAACGCTTGCACCCTCTGTATTACCGCGGCTGCTGGCACAGAGTTAGCCGGTGCTTATTCTGTCGGTAACGTCAAAACACTAACGTATTAGGTTAATGCCCTTCCTCCCAACTTAAAGTGCTTTACAATCCGAAGACCTTCTTCACACACGCGGCATGGCTGGATCAGGCTTTCGCCCATTGTCCAATATTCCCCACTGCTGCCTCCCGTAGGAGTCTGGACCGTGTCTCAGTTCCAGTGTGACTGATCATCCTCTCAGACCAGTTACGGATCGTCGCCTTGGTGAGCCATTACCCCACCAACTAGCTAATCCGACCTAGGCTCATCTGATAGCGCAAGGCCCGAAGGTCCCCTGCTTTCTCCCGTAGGACGTATGCGGTATTAGCGTTCCTTTCGAAACGTTGCCCCCCACTACCAGGCAGATTCCTAGGCATTACTCACCCGTCCGCCGCTGAATCAAGGAGCAAGCTCCCGTCATCCGCTCGACTTGCATGTGTTAGGCCTGCCGCCAGCGTTCAATCTGAGCCATGATCAAACTCTTCAGTTCAATACTGATTGGGTTTTTAAGAAACCCTAAACTTGGCTCAGCAATCTCAAATGACTATGTGATTTCTCGCATGATCACTTGTGATGCTGATAATCTTTCTGACTATCAGTCCGTACTCACAAGCACCCACACGAATTGCTTGATTCGATTTGTTAAAGAGCGTTTGGTTAAGAGCTTTTCGTCTCAACCGAGGCGCGCATTCTACGCTTTCCTCAGAGCCTGTCAAGCGTTTATTTTGAAGTTTTTTGCGAGAAACTCGTTCAACTTCAAACACTTGGCTCGCTGCGATCTCTCGTAGCGGGAGGCGAATCATACAGCACTTAGAAGCGCTGTCAACCACCATTTCAACCGCTATCGATCAGGCGATCGAAGCACCACCAGTACTACCTGGATTAAGCAACTCTTTGAATTTCAAGGAGTTTCTCATTCCGACTACGCTGGAAGTGGGGCGCATTATAAGGGGATTCAAGAGGGCGTCAAGGCTTTATTTCAAATCACTGAACATACATGCAAGAAGGTGTTTTGGCGGGCACCTTGCACCTCACCCTTGCAATTGCGCACTATATTGCACACCCACACCCATCATTAAAAGGATTGCCGCGTACAAATGAACACCCAGCCCCGCAGCTTGGCCACCATGCTGTTTCCTATAGGCCTGCTGCTTATCGCCATGGCATCGATACAGTCCGGTGCCTCCCTGGCCAAAAGCATGTTCCCGATCATCGGCG
Source organism: Pseudomonas sp. BNK-30 (assembly GCF_047456185.1). Classification (NCBI taxonomy): domain Bacteria; kingdom Pseudomonadati; phylum Pseudomonadota; class Gammaproteobacteria; order Pseudomonadales; family Pseudomonadaceae; genus Pseudomonas; species Pseudomonas sp. BNK-30. The sequence continues at coordinate 1,217,577 of NZ_CP179904.1, read as the reverse complement.
CACAAGGCACCACAACCCTGCGCCTGATCTTCGCCAGCATCATCATGCTTCTAATTCTGCGCCCTTGGCGCGTACGGATGACCACCAAGACGCTGCGCAATGTGATCATCTACGGCATGGCCCTGGGCGGGATGAATTTCCTCTTTTATATGGCACTGCAGACAACACCACTGGGCATCGCCGTAGCCCTCGAGTTCACCGGCCCATTGGCCGTAGCGCTTTTCGCGTCGCGGCGCGCCATTGATTTCCTGTGGATTGCACTGGCAGTCAGCGGCCTGCTGCTGCTGATCCCGGTCGGCCATGGCGGCCAGCCCCTCGACCTCACGGGAGCCGCCTATGCACTGGGTGCCGGCGTGTGCTGGGCCCTGTATATCCTCTTTGGCCAACGCGCCGGAGCAGAACACGGGATTCAGAGCGCAGCACTGGGTGTAGTGGTCGCGGCGATATTTGTTGCGCCGATCGGTATCGTTCATGCCGGCACCGCACTGTTGACACCTGCGCTCATACCACTGGCCCTAGGGGTCGCAATACTCTCGACCGCCCTGCCCTATAGCCTGGAAATGGTCGCCCTGACCCGCATGCCAGCCCGCACATTCGGCACTCTGATGAGCATAGAACCGGCCATTGGTGCCCTTTCCGGTTTATTGTTCCTGGGCGAGTTGCTGAGCGTAACCCAGTGGCTGGCCATTCTCGCCATCATTGCCGCATCAGTGGGTGCCACGCTGTCCATGCGCCGCGACGCGAAGCCCCCTGTTGCAGCCGACTGATTTGAGAAATATTTTCATTTGACCCGGAATTGGCCATTGTAGCGCGCAGTCCTGCTGATTAAGCTGTCACAAAACCATAATCTTTACGCTATCTACTTGCATGCACACGGATGTCAAAGGCTATTCAGGAAGAACCGAAGCGATAACGACAGGGTCAGACAACTGATCAACCCTGCATTTAAGGACAGGAATGAAACGTATTTTGCTCATCCTGGCCGTCTTGGCCATTGCCGGATGTGCCGCAACGGCCAAGACTGAGGTCAAAAAAGGGAAGAAGGGCCTGCACATCAACTGCTCCGGCCTCTCCTCATCCTGGGACAAGTGCTACAGCAAGGCCGCCACGGCCTGCAGCACACGCGGTTACAAGGTCATCGCCCGTTCTGGAGACACCGACGAAGAGCCGGGTGATTACCTCTTCGGCATCAACCCAGCCGGGTATACCAGCCGCAGCATGATCGTCATCTGCAAGTAAACAGAAAGGGCAGCTCGTGAGCTGCCCTTCTTTTATCTACTGCCCACCGCGGCTGCTCACAATGCTGCTGTGCGAGCTTCAAGCCAAGCCGATGCGTCGCCTGACAGCAGGGGAGCAAGGCGCTCGCGAACCGTCGCGTGGTAGCCGTTGAGCCACGCCAGTTCATCCTTGGTGAGGCACTCGGTGAGCAGGCAGCGTGCATCGATAGGGCATAACGTCAGGGTCTCGAAATCGAGGAAATCACCGAACTCACTTTTGCCCGATGCCCGGTTGACCACCAGGTTCTCGATGCGCACCCCCCAAGCGCCAGGGCGATAGGTCCCTGGCTCGATGGAACTGATCATCCCTTCCTGCATAGCGGTCTGCGGCGCGGTAGCAGCCTGATAGGCAATGACCTGCGGCCCTTCATGCACATTCATGAAATAGCCGACACCGTGCCCGGTACCATGGCCATAGTCGACCTGATCCGCCCAAATCGGCGCCCTCGCGATAGCATCGAGCAAGGGCGAAAGAATACCGCGCGGGAATGTGGCGCGTGACAGAGCGATCATACCCTTGAGCACCCGAGTGCAATCCTGCTTCTGCTCAAACGTCGGAGTGCCCACCGGAACCATCCGCGTGATGTCGGTGGTTCCGCCCAGATACTGCCCTCCCGAGTCGATAAGCAGCAAGCCATTGCCTTCAATGACCGCGTGAGATTGCTCGGTGGCACGGTAATGGGGCATTGCACCATTGGCATTGAAAGCTGCAATGGTCGAGAAACTCAGCGAGACGAAGCCGGGGCGCCGTGCACGCGCAGCACTCAGTTGTTCATCGATGGTCAGTTCGGTGATGGGTTCCTTACCTTGACTCGCCTCAAACCAGGCGAAGAACTCACACAGCGCTGCGCCATCCTGCTCCATGGTGTGGCGTATATGGACCAGCTCATCTTCACCCTTGCGTGATTTGCTCAATGTGGTCGGGTTCGGCCCTTCAATCAGCGAAACCTGGGGGCCTAGGTTCTTGAGCAGGCCACAGGTCACGCGCGCAGGATCGACCAAAAGCCGGCCGCCGGCAGGTACCTGTGACAGCGCTTCGCCGATCTCCGAATAATCACGCACCTCGATACCATCGGCTTCCAGTACATGGCGCAAATGCGCGTCAAGCTTTCCAGCGCCAACGAATAAAGCGGCGCGCCGCTGGCTGATCAACGCAAAGGAAACGAATACCGGGTTGTAGGAGACATCACTACCGCGCAAATTGAACAGCCAGGCGATGTCATCCAGGGTCGCAATGAAGTGCCAGTCTGCGCCCTTCTCTTCCATGGTGCGGCGCAACTGGGCAAGCTTTTCCGACCGACTGACTGTGGCGTGAGGCGGCAGGTGCTGATACACAGGGTTACTCGGCAGCGCAGGGCGCTCTTCCCAAACCTCGGCAAGCAAATCCTGGCTGGTTACCAAGCGAATGCCGCGCCCCCTGAGGCGCTCCTCGAGCTGGCGCGCAGACGCCAGCGCCATGACCGCCCCATCCACGGCCACTGTTCCTTTGGCCGGGACATTGTCGCCCAGCCATTCCAGCGCACCCGGCTTACCCGGCTGCAGCTTCATGAGTTCGATGCCGCTACCCGCCAACTCCTTGATAGCTTGCTCCCAGTAACGGCTATCGGCCCACACCCCTGCAAAATTTGCAGTGACCACCAACGTACCCACCGAACCATCGAAGCCCGACAGCCACCGCCGCCCCTGCCAATAGCCCGGCAGGTACTCAGAAAGATGAGGGTCGGCTGAGGGCACCAGCAGGGCATCGACCCCCTCCCTGGCCATTACCTCGCGCACACGCATCAGGCGCTCGGGAACCCTCTGCTCACGGGTGGTATGAACGTTCATTCGCACTCCTGCGGTAACATCTTGGTTGATCCAGATGCACGATAATGGAACAGCCAACCTCACCCTGCAATCGCGACGACTGACTCGCGGCCTGCAAGCCATCGTTGCGCGTGCAAAGGAACAGCGGTTCCTGCCACTACGAACCATCGATCGCTTCCACCTGAACTTCCCCAAACCATGGGCTTCACAATCAGTACATTCATTGCAGACAGGCTGATGCCCATGCCCAGCACCTGCGAATCAAAAGCGGGGGTCGTCCTCCTCGATGCTCGCGATCACACCCCTGAGCACGAACACGCAGTGCACCTGAAGCTGGCTGATGGCCTGGCCGAGCTTCTAGGGTGCGCGCGAGCAACCCCTGATCTGCCACCCAAAGCCGCCGACCACTATTACTACCTACCCACTGAAACCCTCATCGACCCGCAACGTTATGCCCACCTCGGCATCCGAACGGAACATGACCTGTTCGGGGGCTTGGTCAGTCATCCTTATATGGCAACCAAAGCGATCTCCCACCCGCTGCCTGCCAATGCCACCTTCCCCCCAGGCTGGACTGACGACTTCGCCCGCCAGGCCAGCGATGCCCTGCTGTGCGGTTACACCGTATTCAGCAAAGCCGATGCCCGGCGGGCCGCGCAGTTACTGCTGCGCGATGGCGCAGTACGGCTCAAGCCGGTGCTGGCATGCGCGGGGCGTGGGCAACAGGTGATCGTTCAACTGGATGAACTGGAACCATTGTTGGCCAACATTGATGATCAGGGCCTGGCCTTGTGGGGGCTGGTGCTGGAGGAGGACCTCAGTGAAGTGGAAACCTTCAGCGTTGGCCAAGTGCGTGTCGCCGGCCTGACCTGCAGCTACCTCGGCACCCAGCAGTTGACCCAGGACCACCAAGGTACCGAGGTATACGGAGGCTCCGACCTGCTGGTGGTGCGCGGCGACTACCAGGCCTTGTTGCAACTGCCACTGGAGGACCACCTGCGCCTTGCCATCAACCAGGCCCTGACCTATGAGCATGCAGCCGAGCAGCACTTCCCAGGCTTCATCGCCTCCCGGCGCAACTACGACATCGCCCGCGGCAAAAACCCTGAGGGCCACCTGCGCAGTGGCGTACTTGAACAATCCTGGCGTTTGGGTGGGGCCAGCAGCGCTGAGCTGCTGGCCCTGCAGGCCTTTGCCGATGACCCGGCACTGCAACGGGTGCGAGCCTCCACCCATGAAATATTCGGTACACCCAACCTTCCCACTGACGCCACCCTCTTCTATCAAGGAAACGACAGTGAACTCGGACAATTCTGCAAGTACGCGCGGATTCGCGAGTATGGCCATTCAGAGTGAAACCGTCGAACTGCAGGTCGACGACGACAGCATCGCCGGTACCTTGGTCAGCCCCGGAAGCAAGATGCCCGGGATCCTTTTCGTACATGGCTGGGGCGGTAGCCAGCAACGCGACCTTGCACGGGCCCGGCATATCACAGGGCTCGGTTGCGTGTGCATGACCTTTGACCTGCGGGGCCACGAAAAAACCGAAAGCCAGCGCCTTACGGTTACACGCGAGCAGAACCTCAAAGATTTGCTGGCTGCTTATGACCGCCTGGTCAGCCACCCCGCGGTGGACAACAGTGCGATCGCCATCATCGGCAGCAGCTATGGCGGCTACCTAGCCACCTTGCTGACCCTGCACCGCCCAGTGAAGTGGCTGGCTCTGCGCGTACCTGCGATGTACTGGGACGACGAATGGGACAAGCCCAAACAGACCCTGGACCGTCAGCGCCTGAAAGCCTACCGCCAGCGCCTGCTTGGCCCAGGTGACAATCGCGCCCTGGCTGCCTGCGCGGAGTTCGCTGGCGATGTGCTGCTGGTCGAGTCGGAACAGGACGACTATGTGCCGCACACCACGCTGATGAGCTACCGTTCGGCTTTCGTCAGCGCCCACTCGCTTACCCACCGCATCGTCGACGGCGCCGACCACGCACTATCGAGCGAGCAAAGCCAGAAAGCCTACAGTTCGATCCTCGCATCGTGGATCAGCGAGATGGTGATAGGCGCGCGCCTGGACCGCTATCCCCACTATGCCCCTTGGTATGCCTGAGGCGCGCCGACCTGGCAGTGCAGGCCACCGTCGACACCCCGCGCCAGGCTTCGTAACGCCTGATAAGCGGCAAAGTTGACGCTGCGCGCCTGATGTCGACGCACGATTTCGAGGAAGGGCTCTTCGACAAAAGACGCAGTTGCCGCTACCCAAGCCTGTCGTGATTGCCACTGTAGACACTGCAATACGCGGCTACCGTCATCGCTGGCCTGGATGCTGACTTCTTGCAGTCCCTCAAAACGCGAGGCCAGCTCCTCAGCGCGAATTACCAATGCGTGGGCAAGTGCCTCCTGGCGGGTGGCAGGCACTTCATATTCGATCATCTGGGTGAACCACAGCGGTTGCGGCATGGCCAACATGGGCAGTCTCCTTGCTCCGGACGCTTGCAGCGCGATGATCGGCAGGGTAAAACCTCCAGTTAACTCAAGGTCAAGAGCTTTTTCGCATGCCCAGACATACGCCGACCACCCACGAAAAGCTGCTCAGTGTCGGCCAGCTGGCCGCGCGCAGCGGTGTGGCGGTAACCGCTCTGCACTTTTATGAAACCAAAGGCCTGATCCAGAGTTCCCGCAACGCCGGCAACCAGCGCCGTTACCCACGGGCGATGCTGCGCCGCGTGGCGGTGATCAAGATGGCTCAGCGCTTGGGCATCCCGCTGGCCAACATCGCCAGGGCCCTGGCGACGCTACCAAATGATCACATTCCTACCGCCGAGGACTGGCGACGATTGTCCGAAGGCTGGCGCGAAGACCTCGATCGGCGCATTGGCGAAATGATCCTGTTGCGCGATCAACTTGACGGCTGCATCGGCTGCGGTTGCATGTCGCTGAAGGACTGCCCGCTTCGCAACCGCCAGGATCACCTCGCCGGCGAGGGGCCCGGGCCGCATCTGCCCTGAACTACGCATTCATCCCGCGCACCGCCTATAACTAATGGCACCCGATGCTACTGACCCAGGAGGCAACATGAGCAAGCAGGCGCTGATCATCATCGACATCCAGAACGACTATTTCCCCGGAGGCAAGTGGCCCCTGGAAGGCGCCAACCCGGCGGCCGACAATGCGGCAAAGCTGCTGGCCGCGGCACGCCAGCGAGGCGACCTTGTGGTGCATGTGCGGCATGAGTTCGAAAGCGAAGACGCGCCGTTCTTCGCTCCCGACACCCAAGGCGCTGCGATTCACGCAAAAGTCCAGCCGCTGGAAGACGAGCCCGTCGTGCTCAAGCACAAGGTGAATGCATTTCTTGATACCGATCTCAAGCGCACGCTCGATGACCAAGGTGTAAAAACACTCACCATAGTCGGCAGCATGAGCCACATGTGCGTCGATGCCGCCACGCGAGCAGCAGCTGACTTTGGCTACGATGTCACGGTGGCGCACGATGCCTGCGCCACCCTGCCTCTTGAGTTCAATGGCAAGCAAATACCGGCAGCCCAGGTGCACGATTCGGTGATGGCTGCACTCGCGTTTGCGTACGCCAAAGTGGTGAAGACCGATGAGCTTCTGAAAAACTGACCGTTCAAATTACCACGTTGCGTACGAAGCGCGTCGGCACGGCACCATCGTTGCGGTAGGCATAGCGGCAGTTACTGGGAAATACATGGAACTGACCGACGTGCAGACAGTGCTCGACCTGCTCGATGATCAGCGTCAGTTGCCCTTCAGCCACATAGATCTGCTCGCTCCAGCCCTCGGCATCGGCTTCACTGGTGTAGCACTCTCCCGGCGCCAGGGTCCACTCCCAGATCTCCACCTCTCGCCGAGCGGTGCTGCTGGCCAGCAGCACCGCCTTGCTCTGGGGATGCTCACCGGCCCAGGCCAGTTCGTCGATGCGGCTGGTATCGCGCTGGTCGGGCGCCTGGATCAGCCGGCTGAAGGCAACCCCCAACGCTTCAGCTATCAGGTCGAGCGTAGTCAGGCTGACGTTCTTCTCACCAGCCTCGATCGCCACCAGCATGCGCCGGCTGACACCTGAGCGCTCGGCCAAGGCACTCTGGCTCATCCCCACCGCATTGCGCAGACCACGAACGTTGAGGCTCACATGCTGGAGCACCGAAGCACGGTGCGCGGAATCTTTGTGCACTATATTGCTCACTTTTAAAGGTTGCGCAGTATACTGCCCACTTTGCGGCGATTGTGCGCTGCCACTTCCGAGTAAGCAAGACCATGAGCCAACCGATCAACCGCCAGCAGACCACCGTATCCTTGCGCCTGAGCAAGGCCGAGGTGCTACTGGTGTTCATCACCATGCTGTGGGGCGGCACATTCCTGCTGGTGCACAACGTCATGACCGTGAGTGGCCCGATGTTCTTCGTCGGCCTGAGGTTTGCTGCAGCCGCCTTGTTCGTCGGCCTGGTCTCGATACGCGCGCTGCCCGGGCTGACATTCACCGAATTGAAGGCCGGCGCGCTGATTGGTGCGACCATCATGCTCGGTTATGGTTTGCAAACCATGGGCCTGCAAACCATCAGCAGCAGCCAGTCGGCCTTTATTACTGCACTGTATGTGCCCTTCGTACCGCTGTTGCAGTGGCTGGTGCTTGGCCGTCGGCCAGGGCTGATGCCAAGCCTGGGAATCTGCCTGGCGTTCCTCGGCCTGATGCTGCTCGCTGGCCCCGAGGGCGGTACCCTGCGTTTCAGCGAAGGCGAAATCGTGACCCTGGTAAGCGCCGTGGCCATTGCGGCCGAGATCATTCTGATCAGCCGGTATGCCGGGCAGGTCGATGTGCGCCGCGTCACCGTAGTGCAACTGGCCACCGCCTCGCTGCTGTCGTTCCTGATGATCGTACCGACTCAGGAGCGCATCCCCGACTTCTCCTGGCTATTGTTGCTAAGTGCACTGGGCTTGGGTGCCATGAGCGCAGTGATCCAGGTGGCGATGAACTGGGCGCAGAAATCGGTATCGCCAACCCGCGCCACACTCATCTACGCCGGCGAGCCGGTGTGGGCTGGCATCGTCGGCCGTATCGCAGGCGAGCGTCTGCCCGGTGTGGCACTCATAGGCGGCCTGATGATCGTCATCGCCGTGGTGGTCAGCGAACTTAAAGTTCGACGCCTGCGCAATGAAAGCGAAGAGCTTGAGGTAGAGGGCGAACGCGAAGGCGGGCTGTAAAGTAGTGAACGGCAGCTATGCTCTGTAAAAAACTGTTATAAAAAAACAGCTTGTCACACCCTGTTTGTATGATTCTGCGACAGCTTGCGTGTTGGTGATCAACTGCACGGCACGTATGATCCTTGGCAAACCTTTCCAGAATAGAACGCTATGTCCTTGATAGTGCTACTGCTTCTGCCGTTCTTGGGCAGTTGCCTGGCAGCTGTGCTGCCGCACAACGCACGTAACGCCGAGTCCATCCTGGCTGGGCTCGTGGCCCTGGTCGGCACCGTCCAGGTAGCACTGCTGTACCCCCAGGTTGCCCACGGCGGTGTCATCCGCGAGGAGTTCCTCTGGCTGCCCAGCCTGGGCCTCAACCTGGTCCTGCGCATGGACGGCTTCGCCTGGCTGTTCTCGCTGCTGGTACTGGGCATAGGCACCCTGGTGTCGCTGTACGCGCGCTACTACATGTCGCCACAGGACCCGGTACCACGCTTCTTTGCCTTCTTTCTGGCGTTCATGGGCGCCATGCTCGGCCTGGTGATCTCGGGCAACCTGATCCAGCTGGTGTTTTTCTGGGAGCTGACCAGCCTGTTCTCGTTCCTGCTGATCGGCTACTGGCACCACCGCGCCGACGCCCGACGCGGCGCCTACATGGCGTTGATGGTTACCGGCGCCGGCGGCCTGTGCCTGTTGGTCGGCGCCCTGTTGCTTGGCCATGTAGTGGGCAGCTATGACCTGGACAAAGTGCTGGCTGCCGGCGAGACCATTCGCCAGCACGCGCTGTATCCAGTGCTGCTGCCCCTGATCCTGGTCGGAGCATTGAGCAAGAGCGCGCAGTTCCCCTTCCAGTTCTGGCTACCTCATGCCATGGCAGCACCGACCCCGGTTTCAGCTTATCTGCACTCGGCAACCATGGTGAAGGCCGGGGTGTTTTTACTGGCCCGGTTGTGGCCGGTGCTTTCGGGCAGCGAGGAGTGGTTCTGGATCGTCGGTGGCGCGGGGGCCATAACCCTGCTGCTGGGGGCCTTCGCAGCGATGTTCCAGAATGATCTCAAGGGCCTGCTGGCTTACTCGACCATCAGCCACCTGGGCCTGATCACGCTTCTATTGGGTTTGAATAGCCCACTCGCCGCAGTGGCCGCCGTGTTTCACATACTCAACCATGCCACTTTCAAGGCCTCGCTGTTCATGGCCGCCGGCATCATTGACCACGAAAGCGGCACCCGTGACATCCGCCGCCTCAGCGGGCTGATCCGTCTGGTGCCCTACACCGCGACCCTGGCGATGGTGGCGAGCGCCTCGATGGCCGGCGTGCCATTGATGAACGGTTTCCTGTCCAAGGAAATGTTCTTCGCCGAAACCGTGTTCATCAGCTCCACCGCTTGGGTCGAGGCCGCGCTGCCGGTAATAGCCACCTTGGCCGGCACTTTCAGCGTTGCCTACGCTTTGCGCTTCACCGTTGACGTGTTCTTTGGCCCTGCCGCCCAAGACCTGCCTCACACACCTCACGAACCACCACGCTGGATGCGCGCGCCAGTCGAACTGCTGGTGCTTACCTGCCTGGTGGTGGGTATTTTCCCTGCCCAGTCGGTCGGCCCGTTACTGGCCGCTGCAGCCCTTCCAGTGGTGGGTGGTACTCTGCCGGAGTACAGCCTGGCCATCTGGCACGGCTGGAATGCCCCGCTGATCATGAGCCTGGTGGCCATGAGCGGCGGCATCGTGCTCTACCTGCTGCTGCGCAACCAGTTGCGCCGAGGGCGCTTCCCGTATCCACCCCTGCTTGAGCATTTCAATGGCAAGCGCCTGTTCGAGCACGGCCAGGTGCACCTGATGTTACTGGCACGGCGCATCGAGGGGCTGCTGACCACTCGCCGCCTGCAGGCGCAACTGTTCATGCTGGTGCTTGCCGCCTTCCTCGCGGGGCTCACACCAATGCTGTACAGCGGCCTGAGTTGGGGCGAGCGCCCTAAAATCCCGGGCTCAGGTGTGTTCGTCGCCCTTTGGCTGATCGCTATCGCCTGCGCCATTGGCGCCGCCTACCAAGCCAAGTATCACCGTTTGGCCGCCTTGATCATGGTTGGCGTCTGCGGCCTCATGACCTGCATCACCTTCGTATGGTTCTCCGCACCTGACCTGGCGCTGACCCAACTGGTCGTCGAGGTTGTCACGACGGTACTGATCCTGCTCGGCCTGCGCTGGCTGCCGCGGCGTATCGAGGGCGTCTCACCGCTGCCCGGCAGCCTCGACCGTGCCCGCATGCGGCGCGTGCGCGACCTGCTGCTGGCAATCCTGGTCGGCGGCGGCATGGCGCTGCTGTCCTACGCCATGCTGACACGACCAACGCCGAACGACATTTCCTCGTTCTACCTGAGCCGAGCATTGCCACAAGGTGGCGGTACCAACGTGGTCAACGTGATGCTGGTTGACTTCCGCGGCTTCGACACCCTGGGCGAGATCACCGTGCTGGTGGCCGTCGCCCTGACCGTATTCGCCCTGCTGCGCCGCTTCCGCCCACCCAAGGAGAGCATGCAACTGCCAGCTCAGCAGCGCCAGCTTGCACCCGACGTGGTCACCGACCTGATCAACCCGCGCCATGCCACCGACACAGCTTTGGGCTTCATGATGGTGCCTGCGGTGCTGGTACGACTGCTGCTGCCGATCGCCCTGCTGATCTCGATGTACCTGTTCATGCGGGGCCACAACCAGCCTGGCGGTGGCTTTGTCGCTGGCCTGGTGATGTCGGTGGCATTCATCCTCCAGTACATGGTCGCAGGGACCCAATGGGTCGAAGCCCAGATGAGCCTGCGCCCACTGCGCTGGATGGGCACCGGGCTATTGTGCGCAACACTGACAGGGGTCGGCGCCATGCTGCTGGGCTACCCGTTCCTGACCACGCATACCGCCCACCTGCACCTGCCAGTGCTGGGCGATGTGCATGTGGCCAGCGCGCTGTTCTTCGACGTGGGCGTGTACACCGTTGTGGTCGGCTCGACCCTGCTGATCCTCACAGCCCTGGCACACCAGTCGGTGCGAGCCTACCGCCCGGGTAATCCGTCCAAACCCAGCCAAGCAGGAGCCGCCTGATGGAAGAAGTCATCGCAGTCGCCATCGGCGTACTGGCAGCATCGGGCGTGTGGCTTATCCTGCGCCCACGGACCTATCAGGTGATCATGGGCCTGTGCCTGCTGTCGTATGGCGTCAACCTGTTCATCTTCAGTATGGGCAGCCTGTTCATCGGCAAGGAGCCGATCATCAAGGAAGGCGTGACACAGGACCTGCTGCACTACACCGACCCACTGCCCCAGGCGCTGGTTCTGACGGCCATCGTCATCAGCTTTGCCATGACCGCCCTGTTTCTGGTGGTGCTGCTGGCATCTCGCGGCCTGACCGGCACCGACCACGTGGATGGCCGGGAGCGTGATGAATGAGTGAGATGAGCCGACTGATCATCGCCCCCATCCTGCTGCCGTTGCTGACCGCAGCAGTGATGCTGATACTGGGCGAGAAGCACCGCCTGCTCAAGGCGCGCCTCAACCTGCTGTCCACCTTCAGCGGCCTGGTCATCGCCGTCAGCCTGCTGCTGTGGGTGCGCGTCCAGGGCCAGGCGGAATCGATCGGTGTGTACCTGCCGGGCAACTGGCCCGCGCCTTTCGGCATCGTGCTGGTGGTTGATCACCTGTCGGCGCTGCTGCTGACTTTGACCGGGGTCATCGGCATCAGCGCCCTGCTGTTCGCTCGCGCCCGCTGGGACAGCGCCGGCGCCAGCTTCCACGCACTGTTCCAGATCCAGCTGATGGGCCTGTATGGTGCCTTCCTGACAGCCGATCTGTTCAACCTGTTCGTCTTTTTCGAAGTGCTGCTAGCGGCCTCTTATGGCCTGCTGCTGCACGGATCGGGGCGAGCGCGGGTGCGGGCCGGCCTGCACTACATTGCCATCAACCTGTTCGCTTCTTCGCTGTTTCTGATTGGCGCCGCGATGCTTTACGGCGTAACCGGCACCCTCAACATGGCCGACCTCGCGCTGAAAGTACCGTTGGTGCCCGAAGCCGACCGTGGTTTGCTGCACGCGGGCGCGGCAATCCTGGCCATAGCCTTCCTGGCAAAGGCCGGCATCTGGCCGCTGAATTTCTGGCTGGTTCCGGCCTATGCCTCGGCCAGCGCACCCGTAGCCGCATTGTTCGCCATCATGACCAAGGTTGGCCTGTACGCTGTGTTACGGCTCTGGTCCCTGTTGTTCTCGGGTCAAGCCGGTGCATCGGCGCATTTCGGCGGGCAATGGCTGATCTATGGGGGCTTGGTCACGCTTGCCATCGCAGCCGTGTCGATACTTGCCGCACAACGCCTAGAGCGCATGGCAGCACTGAGCATACTGGTTTCGGCAGGCACCCTGCTTGGCGCGATCGGCTTTGCTCAGCCAGCCCTGACCGGAGCAGCGTTGTTCTATCTGGTCAATTCAACCCTGGCACTGTGTGCATTGTTCCTGCTCGCCGAGCTGGTGGAGCGCTCTCGCTCGGCCAATGAGCCACCACTGGAGGACGAAGAAGGCAGCATGCCCTCGCCACTCGAGTCGTTGCACCCACCTAAAGGCATAAACCTCGACGATGAGCAGAAGGCAGTCATAGGCCAGATCATTCCCTGGACCATGGCGTTCCTGGGCCTGAGCTTCATTGCCTGTGCGTTGCTGATCATCGGCATGCCACCGCTCTCCGGCTTCGTCGGCAAACTCAGCTTGATCAGCGCGCTGTTCAACCCACTGGGGTTGGGCGTGCCGGCCGAGCAACCACTGTCAGCAGCCGGCTGGGCGCTGGTAGCCCTGCTCATCCTGTCCGGCATGGCCTCGTTGATCGCTTTCGGCCGCGTGGGCATCCAGCGCTTCTGGAAGCCTGAAGAGCGGCCCTCCCCCGCGCTGCGACACTACGAATGCCTGCCGATCGTCATTTTGCTGGGCCTGTGCATCATGCTCAGCTTCAGAGCCGAGCCGCTGCTACGTTACACCCAGGACACTGCAGCCAGCCTGCAGACCCCTGACACCTACATCAGGGCCGTAATGGCTGTACAGCCTATCCCTGGCCCGACCACGCTCGACGCACAGGTGCAGCCATGAGCCGACTTTTCCCCGCACCGCTGTTGTCTGTAGCACTGTTCATACTGTGGTTGCTGCTGAACCTCTCGGTCAGCCCGGGTAATCTGCTGCTCGCAGCCGCGCTTGGCTTTCTGGCGCCACTGCTGATGGCACCGTTGCGCCCCCAGCACGCCCATGTGCGCAGGCCGCTGGTGATAGCGAGCCTGATTGGCCGGGTGGGTATCGATGTCATCCAGTCCAACCTGCAAGTAGCCCTGCGCGTGCTGCGCGCCGGGCAACATCCGCCTCGCTCTGCCTTTGTCCATATCCCGCTGGACCTGCGCGACGCCCACGGCCTGGCGGCACTATCGATGATCACTACCGTAGTGCCCGGTACCGTCTGGTCAGAACTGGCCCTGGACCGCAGCGTCCTGTTGCTGCACGTGTTCGACCTCAAGGATGAGAACGCTTTTATCGAGCACTTCAAACACACCTATGAACGACCGCTGATGGAGATTTTCCAATGACAGGCCTGCTAGCCTATGCAGTGCTCGCCAGCTTGTTCATCTTCGCCTTGGCCATGGGCCTGACGCTGATCCGGTTGTTTCGCGGCCCCTCCGCCCAGGACCGGGTACTGGCACTGGACTACCTGTACATCCTGGCCATGCTCATGATGCTGGTATTGGGAATCCGCTATGCCAGCGATACCTACTTTGAAGGTGCTCTGCTGATTGCGCTTTTCGGCTTTGTCGGCTCGTTTGCCCTGGCCAAGTTCTTGCTGCGTGGTGAGGTAATAGAATGACCGAAGTTCTTGAACTACCGCTCTGGCTCGAGCTAGTTACCGCTGCCCTGCTGCTGCTCGGCAGCCTGTTCGCGTTGATCGGGGCCATTGGCCTGCTGCGCCTCAAGGATTATTTCCAGCGCATGCACCCACCAGCACTGGCCTCGACCATCGGGGCCTGGTGCGTTGCCTTGGCTTCGATCATCTACTTCTCATGGCTCAAGCAAGGCCCTGTACTGCACGCTTGGTTGATCACAGTTCTACTGTCGATCACATTACCGGTCACTACGCTACTATTGGCCAGGGCGGCACTGTTTCGCAAACGCATGTCCGGGGAAGCAGTACCCGAAGAAGTCAGTAGCGGCCAAGCGGGGGGCAATTGATGTGCGGCACGCTCATTCCTGGGTGATCCGCTGCAACTCCCGGCGCACCATGGCGACGTAGGGAGGCGGGCCTGATTGATAGAGCTGGGCCGCCACCCAAGTCAACCAGGCGGCCTGCATCTCATCGCGCCGCGCCAGCAAACGTTCTGCCTGAGCCACGGCCATGGCCTTATGTTGTCGATGGAACGCGGCACGGCTGCCATCCGCCTCCTGCCCCTCGTTCATTCACTCGCCTTGAACGTGGTCAACTCGCCCTTGCGCCATTTTGCGACCTTACCGGTCACGGCCTTGAGCAGCTTGCCAAGGCCCTCTTGGACTTGCTGTTGAGCCGCGAACACCAGCATTACGCCTTGGCCTTCACGGAACACGATACCTTCACCCTCCGGCACCGAGACAAAGGCATAGTCCCCCACGCCGTAGACGTTCAGTTTGATCTCACGAAAGCGCATTTCCAACTTGCCGCCTTCACGACTGGGCAATACGGCAGCACGAAAGTGGTCACCCACCTTCAATTCCAAACGCTGCTTGTCATCGACCACCAACGCACTCTCGGTGTCGATTTCGGCCATATAGAGGCCTTCAGGGTTCTGCTCGGTGACATAAACGAAGCGGCCCTGAAACAGCTTGGCCAACTTACCGCGCAAATCGCCAAGGGCGAACAAAGCGTGGGTATCCAGAGTACTGACTGCCAATGAAGTAATCCTCAAACCGGTAACATCCGCCCCCACTCACCACCGGTGAGGCACGGCCCTTTCATTTCGATAGGCGAAAAGAGTAATGAAGCGATGTGCATAACGTCTGTGCCTTCTGGCTATACAGCATGGAGGAAACTTTACTCCTGCTTGCCAGACTTTGCCCAAATGGCGGGTTTAGGCACATTCCCCAACCGGGAAGCGTAATGCCCTACAACTATTCCGTCAGAAAAGATGCGATAGATAACGCCAGGCCCTTCGGCAGAACGGGCTCTGCAATCCATCAGCGCATTACTGGGAAAGAAATATGCACGAAAACACAGAAACACGTCGAGAGGCAAAGCGCATTTATTCTCGCTCCATACCGCGTTACGTCGTCATACCTGCCGGCATCGAGTTCTTCCACGTCACTGAAAGCGCTACCGGCAGAGTAAAGGGGTTTCGACGTCGTCACCATGAAGCCTGCGAACTGGCCCGTAGCCTCGAAAACTGAACCACAGTCAGGCAGCGCGGCCTTTCTCCAGCTGTTTAAGCCAGGCCGCCTGACACTCCAGCGCCTCACCACGTGTTGCATACGCAGTGCCGCGACGCTCGCCATTCACCAGCACCACCCAACATACTCGGCGGCCCAGCGCCTGCAGGGTAGCGGGCACACCTGAGCCAATCATCACGGCCACATCGACTCGGCTATTCATCATTCCCTCCGGAATTTACTTAGCAACCTAACGATAGAGCCATGATACGCCCGCCAACACGCCGGAGAAAGCCAACATTGGTACAGCAGTATTGCGCCAGCAGCAACAAAGTGGCCGGTACAAGGTAGCAAGCGCAAAAAGCCCCAAGGATCGCTCCGTGGGGCCTGGCACACAACGCTCGGTCAGATCTGGCGCTGGTGGCGATCGAGCTGCTCGTGGCGCTCCTGGGCTTCGATGCAGTACTTGGTGGTCGGGCTGATCAGCAGGCGCTGCAGGCCGATCGGCTCACCACTGTCGTCACACCAGCCGAAGCTTTCGTCAGCGATACGGCCCAAGGCCATTTCCAACTGCGGTAGCAGGCGCTGGTCACGCTCGATGGCATTTACCAGCCAGTGACGTTCTTCTTCGACCGAGGCCACGTCGGCAGGATCCGACGGGGTATCCAGGCTTTCGATAGTGGCACGGCTCAGCTCGATGCGTTCATGGGTTTCTACTTTCATCGCCTGCAACAGGCCAGTGAAGAAGGCCAGTTGTTCAGCGTTCATGTAGTCATCGGCCGACATGGCCAGCAACTGTTCCTTGGTCATCGATTTCTCTATGAAAAAATGTGCATTTGGGCGATTCGTGTGTCGCCGACACCTGGGCATCGGCACCAGAATTCTTCAAGCGCCAATCGGCACTCTTTTGCAGGGGGCGGCAGTCTAAGGCCCCTCGTCGCAAGGGGCAACACCAATGACGGGGTAATTGAGCGAAATGACGTGGTTTGCGCCTGACGGGGGCGGTTTGCCGATTCGCGGTACTGCTGGCAGTACATCTGTATAGCCCCGACCCATCCCTCAGACGGTTTCATGGCGCCCTTCTCACACAAAGATCCCAGCCATGACGCCCTCTATCAGACTCCCACGCAGCCCCACATTGCCTTGCGCCGTTGCCGACAGGTTCGCAAGCCGCCCCACTCTGTTCGAAGTGGCTGCACGACTGTTGGTCGAGCACTGGCATGACTATGGCCTGGATACCCGCCTCGACCCATTGTCCCTGCAATTGGCCAGTTTCGGGCAGGTGGAGGATACAGCCTACATACGCCCTTTGTACCAGGTGCTGGTAGAGCGCTATTGCCGGCGCGAAACACTCAACCTGACTGCAAAGCAGGACGTACTCTGTCGCAACCATATGGTCGACCCGTCTCACCCCGTTCCGGTTGACCTACATGCGCTCGAAAAGCTCTTGAACGACTGCGGGCCCATCCTACTGGATACCTACCGCAGCGCGATCATTGACTACTGGTGCGACGCAGACAACCAAGGGGAAACCCCTTGGTTGTGGCTCGCCCGGCACCTGCAGGGGCTGCTGCGCAGTGCCGCCGAACAAGCCAGCGCCGAGGACCGGCTGGTCGCTGCAGAACCAGCACTCAAGTCCTTGTCCAAAGGAGCGGCCGGGCCTGCCGACCTGCTCACCCTTTCCAGCAGCCAAGGCATTTCCATCAAGACACTGGCATGCAACTTTTCCGCCGACTGGCAGCAAGACCCCTTCCTCGCCAGCGCTCTGCTGATCGAACGTGCCGAGGCACCTGGCCAACAGCCCTTTACCCTGTTGTTTACCCCAGTGGGGCGGCTACTGTCGTTTTCTTCGCGCGCACAGTTGCTGGAGGGCATCGCTCGGCACTGGCCAACAGTCTTGGCCAAGTCGCCGCCAACCGTGCACCTGGGCACTCCCGAGGGGCAGTTGTTCCACGCCCAAGCCGCAAACCTGCTGCAGCAACAACTGGAAGGCATGGACCTGGCCGCCTCTGCCTTCAATGACCAAAGCAGCGCGCAGCAGCTTGCCGACGCCCTGGATCGCCTCACCTCCATGGCGCATATATGCAGCATCAAAGACCAGGCCCGCCAGGAAGCGCTAGCCAACCAGTTGCCACGCTGGATACAGAATGCAGCGCCCCTGGCCTTGATCGTTTATAGCTCGATGCTTAGGGATGTCGCTCGTAACACCTTCCAGGCCGAGGGCAGGACTTGGTTGAGCGGCGTGCCAAACGCACAGGCGTTTGCCTGCGAGCGCCTGGCCGAACTGATCCGCCGTGATCACCCGGAGTCCACCTTGGTTCCAGCAGCTGTGCGCGTGATCAATCATCAGGTTACCTCGACCGGGATCCCGCTTCCTGGCGAAATATCCAACGGTGGGGCCATCAAACCTGTCAGCTTTACCCTGGCACAGCTGGCCATCGCCAATCTAGGGCTGCTCCGACCTGGCGAAGTCACATTGGAAACCACAGACGGTCAAGCCATACCTGGCTGGCTCGACACGCTGGCACTGCGCGCCCTGATAACCGAGGCGGACATTGGTGCCACCTACCCTGCGCGGTTACGCGCGCTGCTGCTCGATGACGTGAAGACGCGCGCCAGCCGCGAAAGACTGTTCGCAAAACAGCTGAGCACACAACTGCCAACAAAGATCATGAGCAGTTACCTTGAGCATGGTCGGCCCACGCCGACGGCAGTGCTGGCAACGGAGCAGGTCTTCGCGCCCCTGCCCAACGAGCACAGCACGTGGGTATTGCGGCCCTTGGGTCTGCTGCGAACGATGGACGCGGCCGCCGATCATCCGCTCAACACCTGGCTCATCGAGGATGACTCCCTGAAATGCACACGTTGCCTGCTGTACCGCCCCCTGCACAGCGAGCCAGTAGTGGAATACGCCGACCGCACCGCATTACTGGTGGCTATCGGGGAGGCCGGCGAGCTGCAGGATGATGTGCTTCATCGCCTGCCTGAGCTGGACCAGCGCATCTATGCCCACGGTGGCTTCAGGGAACCACACCTGTTCCACCCTCTGGACGATGACTGGGCGGTACCGTGGGGCAAGCCAGCACCCGTTACCTTGTCGCGCGAAGCCGCCATAGCCAATCCTGCGCGTGTCATTTACCAGGCCTGCGTGCTGGAGACCCTGAGCAACTTCAAGGCGCAATCGGCAAGCAGCGCGCAATCCCGCTGGCAGCGCTGGGAGGAACTGGGCTGGTTGCTGCTCAACACCGTATTACCGTTTGTCGAAGGGCCGCTGGCCGAAGCAGCCTGGCTGGCTCAGATGGAAACTGCATTCGCTCGCCTGTTTGTTGCCAGTGATCAAGCCGGGGCAGATAACCACACGGGCGACTGGATCCAACTGTTGGTCAATGTTGCTTTTCTGATCTTCACCCATACCATGAAGCGGCAGGAACTGGATCACCCGCTGGACGCACTTCATGCGCCTGGCCAACCTGATGTATCAGTATCGGTTCCTGTGGTGCTTACCCGCCCGACTCCGGCACAACTCGACTTCAGTTGGGCTCAGCCCACGCTCAGGCTTGACAACAACCAGGCCCGAGCGCTTGCCGCCCTGCGTTCAGATGTATCACCAACGGCGCTCGGCTCGCCGACTCCGAGTGGACCGATGCGTGGCTTGTACGTGCATGGCGGTCACCTCCTGGTGCAGATCGAGGCCGCGGTGTTCAAGGTTCAGTTGGACACGACGCTTGACCAGTTGCGTATTGTTGGCGGCGAGAAGGATGAGAAACCAGGACCATTGCTAAGACGCGACGAGGCGGGGCGCTGGCAACTGGACCTGCGCCTGCGTCTGCGTGGCGGCATGCCGCCTTCCAAGCGGATCGCCCAGCTTCGGGAAGCGCGTAAACAGAAGACTCAGGAGATGATCGAACGCGTGGCGAACGACTCTAAGAGCATCGCAGACCAATTGCCTTATCTGGACAAATTGCGCGATCTGGCAAAGCGTTCAGATGAACGGAGGGTGCTACAAAACTGCCTCGCCAAATTGCAGGCCTTTGAAACGTTGGTAAATGAACATATTCAGCGCTTTGAGCAACTGAATGAACTGGCGCCTGTGGCCGACTACAAGTCCAAGCGCGCCGGCACGCTCTATCATCACCTCAATTGCCAACTGCAAGTCAGTGATGTGCTAATGCGCCTATACAAACCCGAGCGAGCTCATCTGTTGGACATGATCGAGCACAAAAGCAAGGAGACACCGCAGGACCAGGCCATTCTTGCAACGCGGCTGGGTAACTTGGCACCACTGATCGATAGCCTGTTCGACAACGCCACCGCGTTCAATCTGACCCTGGAACAGCTACGGCAGCTGGCCAGCCCTTCGCTACCCAGTGCAATGAAGATGGTGGAAAAACTGCAGCAGTTGAAGCAAACCCCGCAAGGCAGATCGTCGCCCTTGCACTGGCGCCTGATGCGCATCGAAAACTGTATCAACCGCTTGGCGCTGGAGCCACTGGACGATGCGGGCCAATACTGGCTCAACCGTACATGGGGCAACCTGGAGTTGGCCATCGGCCAGCAGTTGCAGTTGAACAAACGGATCAACGCCAGTGACGAAGCCAAGCGTCGCTTGCTGGAAAATATCGTACAGCATCTGCAAAGTGCCAAACGCCAGGGGCTGAACCTGCAAAGTCAGTTCGACGAGCCTGCGATCCCCCCGGCCTTGATTACTTTACGTAGTGATATCAGGGAGTTGACCACAAACACGGTCAGCGAGCTCGCAGAATACCCCGAGCTGCCCCAAAGTAGCTCCGTAAGGCAGCTCAGCCAGCATTTGCCCGGCCTTATCGAAACCCGCGATGATGGGTTGCTGCTGGGCCAACCGCGTACCGACGACAACACCATCATCGATATTCCTGGCAGCGATGACGGCGCGGTTGTACGCAGTTACAAGCGAGAGAATGAGCAATGGCTGCCTACTCCTGCAGAGCAGCACAGGCCGGGGCCTCAGCCCCCCAGGAAGCTCAAAACACTGTTCAAGGAAAGCAACAAGCGCCTGGCCAGCGCCAGAAAGAGCCTGGCCGTCATGCAAGGCATCAGGGCCGACACCTGCCTGCCAGTGGAGATCGAGGAGATACTACTGCAGCATCGCGATGAACTTGACCGTCAACGCGCGGCGATCGAGCTGCGCTTGACCCGCGACAACCAGACTGACGAAAGCACTCACGGTGAAGATGCCGCGCTGATCATAAAAGACATCGAAGACGTGTCGGCTACGCTGACGAAGCAGGCGGTCGAGCAGCGAACACGTGTAGCGCTTTTGCAAAAGCCACGGATGGGTGAGCTAAGCTTTTTGCTCGAACATCATCAGGTACTAATCCGTAGCACTGGACCTAGGCGGCAACTGGCAAAGGTTGCAGGGCGGCCTGCTGATTACCTGCAAGAATACGCCATCAGCCATGATGGCACTGACCTCTGGTTCGCACATTTCCATTATCCGGACATTGATGCGGAGCGAACCGCCTACACCGCCGGGCATCTGAAAGCGGCAGAACAGCGCTATGCACAGGGCCGCCTCATAAAGGACGCGTCCGGGCCTGCGGTCGAGGTGTACCGCAGCCCGATCGACCTGGCTGCGGCCAAGCAGTACTTCTTCAACCATTAGCCGTGATCTCCGGCAGGGGCAGTTTCGCTGCACCTGCCGGCATGGTCAGCAGTCCTTGAACTGCGCATCACGCTTGGCAATGAAGGCAGACATACCTTCCTTCTGGTCTTGAGTTGCAAACGCCGCATGAAACACCCGACGTTCGAAGCGCACGCCTTCACTGAGAGTGACTTCAAAGGCCCGGTTGACGCTTTCCTTGACCATCATGCTCACCGGGATCGACTTGCCAGCAATGGTGGCAGCCACCTTCAATGCCTCCTCGACCAGTTCGGCCTGTGGCACCACGCGCGCAACCAAGCCTGCACGCTCCGCCTCCTCAGCCCCCATCAGCCGCCCCGTCAGGCACAGCTCCATGGCCTTGGCCTTGCCTACGGCCCGGGTAAGGCGCTGGGTACCACCCATGCCCGGCAGTACGCCCAGATTGATTTCCGGCTGCCCGAACTTTGCGTTGTCGGCCGCCAGAATGAAGTCGCACATCATCGCCAGCTCACAACCACCGCCCAACGCAAAACCCGATACCGCAGCGATGATCGGCTTGCGGCGATTGGCAATACGATCGGCATCACTGAACAGGTCATCGACGTAGATCTGCGGGTATTTGAGCTCGGCCATTTCCTTGATATCGGCACCGGCGGCAAAGGCTTTGGCAGAACCGGTCAGCACCACGCAGCCGATATTCGGGTCACGCTCGAGCTGGTCCAGGGCCTGGTTGATCTCACTGACGATCTGCGCGTTGAGCGCATTGAGCGCCTGGGGCCGATTAAGGGTAATCAGGCCGACCTTGCCGTGGATATCCAACAGGATGGTTTCGAATGCCATGCAGACTGCTCCTTCAAAGATTGCGCGCAATGACCATGCGCTGAATGTCGCTGGTGCCTTCGTAGATCTGGCAAACCCGCACGTCGCGGTAGATCCGCTCCAGCGGGAAGTCACTCAGATAGCCATAACCGCCTAATGTCTGCAAGGCATCCGAACAGACCTTTTCGGCCATTTCCGAGGCGAACAGCTTGGCCATCGACGCTTCCACCAGCGCAGGGCGCCCGGCATCGCGCAGTGCTGCGGCGTGCAGCACCATCTGCCGTGCCACGGCGATTCTGGTGGCCATGTCCGCCAAGCGGAAGGCTACCGCCTGGTGCTCAATCAAGGGTTTACCGAAACTGCAACGTTCCTTGGCGTAATCACGGGCCACTTCGAACGCAGCACGGGCCATGCCCACCGACTGCGAGGCAATGCCGATACGCCCGCCCTCAAGGTTGGCCAGGGCGATCTTGTAACCCTGCCCCTCCTCGCCCAGACGATTGGCAACTGGAACGCGCACATTGTCGAAAACGATCTGGCAGGTGTCGGATGCGTGCTGGCCGAGCTTGTCTTCGACCCGCGCCACCTGGTAACCCGGTAAGTCGGTAGGCACGATGAAGGCGCTGATACCACGCTTGCCTGCCTCTGGGTCGGTGACAGCGAAAACGATCACCACACCGGCGTTCTGCCCGGAGGTAATGAACTGTTTGCTGCCGTTGAGCACATAGTGGTCGCCATCCAGCCGCGCACGGGTTTTCAGGCTGCTGGCATCGGAACCGGCCTGGGGCTCGGTGAGGGCGAAGGCACCGATCATCGACCCGCTGGCCAGCGGTGCAAGGTACTGCTGCTTTTGCAGCTCGCTGCCGAACTTGAGGATGGGCACGCACCCTACCGAATTGTGCACACTCATGATGGTCGAGCAGGCGCCATCGCCAGCAGCGATTTCTTCCAGGGCCATGGCATAGGCCACGTAGCCGGTGTCACTGCCACCATACTGCTCGGGTACCAGCATGCCGAACAGGCCGAGTTCGGCCATCTCCTGGATGGCTTCCCGGGGGAAGCGGTGTTCCTTGTCCCATTGTTCGGCAAAAGGCTTGAGGCGTTCCTGGGCAAAAGCCCGGACCGCATCGACGATCTGTTGTTGCTCGTCAGTTACCAACATGGTTCACCTCAATACAGACATTCGACAGCCATGGCCGTGGCCTCGCCACCGCCGATGCAGATGGCCGCAACGCCACGTCGCAGGTTGTTCTGGCGCAGGGCAGACAGCAGGGTTACCAGGATCCGCGCGCCCGATGCCCCGATCGGGTGCCCCAGGGCGCAGGCACCGCCATGAATGTTGACCTTCTCGTGAGGCAGGTCGAGTTGCTTCATGGCGGCCAAGGTGACCACGGCAAAGGCTTCGTTGATTTCGAACAGGTCGACCTCGGCCAGATTCCAGCCAGTGCGCTTCATCAGTTTGTCGATAGCGCCGATAGGCGCCGTGGGGAACAGTGCCGGCGCGTCGGCGAAGGCAGCGTGCCCATGGATCACAGCCAAGGGCGTCAGACCGCGCTGCTGCGCCTGGGAGCGGCGCATGAGCACCAGTGCCGCAGCGCCGTCGGAGATCGAACTGGCGTTGGCGGCAGTTACGGTGCCGCCCTCACGGAACGCCGGCTTGAGTTGAGGGATCTTGTCCAGGCGCGCCTTGGGAGGCTGCTCGTCGTCCTTGACCAGGCGCTGTTCCTTGCCTTCGCTGACCTGTACCGGAACGATCTCGGCGCTGAAGCGGCCTTTGCTGATCGCCTCTTGGGCGCGGGTCAACGAGGCGATGGCGAACTGGTCCTGGGCTTGGCGGCTGAACCCGCCGGCCTGGGCGCAGTCCTCGGCAAAGGTGCCCATCAGGCGGCCCTTGTCGTAGGCATCTTCCAAGCCGTCCATGAACATGTGGTCGATGATCCTGCCGTGGCCCATGCGGTAGCCGCCACGGGCTTTGTCCAGCAGGTAGGGCGCGTTGGACATGCTCTCCATTCCGCCCGCCACGACTACATCGGAAGTGCCGGCCAGTAGCAGGTCATGCGCCATGATCGCGGCCTGCATGCCAGAGCCGCACATCTTGTTGAGGGTCGTGCACGTGGTGTGCTTGCCCAGGCCGGCGCCCAGCGCAGCCTGGCGCGCGGGGGCCTGGCCCAGGCCTGCCGGCAACACACAGCCGAACAGCACCTGCTCGACACTTGCGGCATCCAGCCCGGCACGCTCGACCGCAGCGCGAATCGCTGCAGCGCCCAATTGCGGCGCGGTAAGGCTTTTCAGGTCACCTTGCAGGCCGCCCATGGGCGTGCGCACGGCGCTGACGATGACAATCGGATCATTGGCGAGGGTCATTAGGGTCTCTCCTTACTTGGCAGCCATGCGCAGCGCACCGTCGAGGCGGATCACCTCGCCGTTGAGCATGCTGTTCTCGATGATGTGGCGGGCCAGCGCCGCGTATTCGCCTGGCCGCCCCAGGCGCGGCGGGAACGGCACCCCGGCGGCCAGGGAGTCGCGCACTTCCTGGGTCATGCCGGCCATCATCGGGGTTTCGAAAATGCCGGGGGCGATGGTCATCACACGAATGCCGTAACGCGCCAGCTCGCGGGCAACCGGCAATGTCAGGCTGGCGATGGCGCCCTTGGAGGCGGCGTAGGCAGCCTGGCCTATCTGACCGTCATAGGCGGCGATCGAGGCGGTATTGATGATCACCCCGCGCTCGCCGCTTTCGTCGGCAACGCCTTCGGCCATCGCAGCAGCGGCCAGGCGCAGCAGGTTGAAGCTACCGACCAGATTGACGTTGATGACCTTGGCGAAACTGGCCAGGCCGTGTGGCCCTTGTTTGCCCAGCACTTTTTCGGCACCGACGATGCCCGCACAATTGACCAGCCCGTGCAGGCTGCCAAAAGCCGTTACAGCGGCATCGACGGCGGCCTGGGCCGCTTGCTCGTCGCTGATGTCGGCGACCGCAAAGCGGGCGTTGTCACCCAGCTCGCGGGCCTTGGCCTCGACGGCCTGGGCATTGAGGTCAACCAGCATGACCTTGGCGCCGGCCTCGACCAGCATCTGCGCGGTGGCAGCCCCCAGCCCGGAAGCTGCGCCGCTGACGATAAAGTGTTTGTTGGCGATGTGCATGATCGGGTTCCTTTCAGGCGCGGGCAGGGGTGGCCTGTTGCGCTTGTTGTTTGGCAACTTCCTGATTGCGCAGGATGAAGCGTTGCAGCTTGCCGCTCGGGGTCTTGGGCAGCTCGCTGACGAATTCGATTTCCCTGGGATAGGCGTGGGCATACAACCGCTGGCGAACGTGCTGGCGCAGGGTCTCTTCCAGCTCGACACTACCGTGCACACCGCTGGCCAGCACCACAAAGGCCTTGATCAGTTCGGTGCGCTCCGGGTCCGGTTTGCCGATCACTGCGGCTTCGATCACCGCCGGGTGCTCGATCAGTGCGCTCTCCACATCGAACGGCCCGACGCGGTAGCCAGAGGTGGTGATCACGTCGTCGCTGCGGCCGACGAAGCTGATGCTGCCGTCGGTGTTCAACTCGACGGTATCGCCGCTCAGGTAATACTTGCCGACGAAGGCCTTGGTGGGCAGGCCGTGATAGCCACCGAACCAGCAAAGCGGCGACCGCTCCCGATCCACTGCCAGAATGCCAGGCTGCCCGGCGGGCAATTCGGCGCCCTGATCGTCCAGCACCACGATGCGGTGGCCTGGGATGGCGAAGCCGGCAGACCCTGCCCGCACGGGATGCTCAAGGCCGTGGTGGTTGCACAGCACCATGCCCAGCTCGGTCTGCCCGTAGTGGTCATGGATGGTCACGCCCAACTCATCGGCGAACCAGCGGATCACCTCGGGGTTGAGCGGTTCACCGGCACTGCTGACGACCCGCAGGCGGCCCTGGACCGGCGTTGAGAACGCCTTGCCAGCGGCGATCAGCAAGCGATATGCGGTGGGCGAACCTGCCAGGTTGGTGATGCCCAGCTTGTCGATCACCCGCGCGCAGCTTTCGACACTGAACGGGCCATCGTAGAAGGTGGTGGCGTGGCCCAGCGACAACGGCCCGGTGACCGCGTAGTAAAGGCCATAGGCCCACCCTGGGTCGGCCAGGTTCCAAAAGTTGTCTTGTGGCTGCAGGCCAATGGCATCGCGCATGTAGCCCTGGAACGCGACGATCGCGCGTAGCGGCACTTCCAGGGGTTTGGCAGGGCCAGTGGTGCCCGAGGTGAACATCAGCAGGAAGGGATCGTCGCCCGAGCGCATGACTGGCTCGCAATCGGCAGGGGCGGCATCGAGCAGGCGCTGGAAGTCCAGTTCACCCTCCTCAGCGCCGACGATGATCGGCACGGGGCACACGGCCAGATCGTCCAGCTTGGCGCGGTTGCCACGGTCGGTGACCACCACCTTGGCATGCGACTGCTCCAGGCGGTGCTCGATAGCTTTGGGGCCAAAGGCAGTGAACAACGGCTGGTAAACAGCGCCCAGGCGCCAGGTGGCGAGGATGGTCACCAGCAACTCGGGGGTGCGTGGCATCAGCCCTGCTACCCGGTCACCGGCCTTCACGCCTTGGGCCCTCAGGACATTGGCAAAGCGGGCCGCCATGGCTTGCATCTGCCCGAATGTGTAGAGCCTGCCATTGCCCTCTCGGTCCTCGTAGACCAGGGCGATACCACCTTGGGCCACATGGCGGTCACAGCATTCGACGCAGGCATTGAGGGCTGCAAGACTGCCGTGCAGGCCCATTGCGGCCTCGGCATGATTGAATGAAAGGACGGCGTCGCCATACTCGCGCATCGTCAGACTCCTGGGTTCTTATTGTTGGAGTGCACCATCGGTCTGACGATGTTCGCGCCGCCTGCCTACCCGGGCAATGGCCAAAGCTGTCAATCTGAATGAGCGTTTTGGCCGCGTGGCTTCTCAGCCTTCGCGATGCGCCAAGCGCCCGCCGGAGCATTGCTGGTGCAGGGCCGGTTTACACCTGCAGGAAGACACTGCGGTAATGCCCCGGATTGCACCCGAACCATTTGCGAAACGCCTTGTAGAACGAACTGCTGTCGGCAAAGCCCAGCCTCTCGGCGATTTCGCCAAGCCCAAGCTGCGGCTGCGCCAGCCAGGCAATCGCCAACTCGCGGCGAATGCTGTCTTTGAGCGCCTGGTAGTTTTGGCCCTCCTCGCTCAAACGGCGCCGCAAGGTTGACGCCGACATGCACAACGTTGCCGCCAGTTGCTCGGCGGCAGGCCACTGGCTGGGGGTTTGCTGGCTCAGCGTCTGGCGGATACGGCGGGCCAGGCTGTTCGGGTCGCGATACTTCACCAGGATGTTGCCAGGTGCCTCTGCCAAAAAACGCTGAAGCTCGTCCTCGCTGCGGCGCATCGGCATGTCAAGGCAGTCCCCGGCAATGATCATGCGGGTCAAGGGGCGTTCGAACTGCAGGTTTTCCGAGAACATCACCCGGTAGTCATCACAGAAAGGCGGCTCGGCGCACCGCAAGTCAATCGCAAGGATCGGAATACGCCGCCCTGCCAACCAGCAGGCGACGCCGTGGACGATCATCCAGAAGGTGAAATAGGTGAACGCACGCCGAGGCTGAGCATTGGGTTCAACGATGACGATTTCGGCCAGGCTTTTCTGGCGCACCAGTACCGGTTGCAGGTCCTGCAGCATCAGCGAAAGAAACGCCAACGCCGTTTCCACGCCAGCCTGCAGGGTGGGCTGGGCCATGCTCGCCCGGCACAGGAATGCCAGGCTTCCGGTACGCAGCCCACGCGGGTCCATGGCGAAGAATTCATCGTTGCAGCGTTGCGCCAGCAAGCGCCAAAGCCGGGAGTAGGCCTCGGCGCTGACGCGCGCATCAGCCTGGTCGAGTTGACCGATGTCGATGCCGGCCTGCGCCAGCAGGCCGGCATCCGGCTCACCCGCCGGGCAGGTCTGCAACAGGGCTTCGCGCACCAGTTGCATGGAGATGGTGTCTTTCTCGCTCATCGGCCCTCCTGGCTGTTGCGTGCCGCCCATGTTAGGCCCGCATGGAAAAAACACCAGCCTTGGATTACAGGCTGGCAGCCAGGGCCAGGAACGCCTGGATCAGCCGCAGCTCGCGGCGCCGCTCCAGGCACCCCACCAGGTGCTGGTTGCGCAAACCGTGCCCGGCCAGCGGCCGCGCCACCACACGTGGGTCATTGGCCACCTCGGTCGAGGAAACGACACCAATCCCAAGCTCCGACGCCACTGCCTCGGTGACTGCCTCACGGCTGTCCAGCTCCAGCAACACCCTGGGCCTGACCGACGCCTGGTCACACGCCTTGTCGAAGGTACGTCGGGTGGTCGAACTGGGTTCGCGCAGCACCATGATCTGCTCATGCAAAGCAGCCAGTGGCAAGTCACCCTGCCCGCTGGCCCAGGCATGGCCTGCCGGCAGCAGTGCGCACAAACGCGACTCGCAGAGGTTTTGCAAGTAAAGGCCCTTGCGCGGTTCGATTTCGGTCAATACGGCCACGTCGGCATGCTCTGACAACAAGGCGGCCAAGGTCTCCTGGGCATTGCCCAGGCGCAGGTTGACGGTGATCCCCGGGTAGCGTTCACGCAATAGCGCCAGCATCGGCATGACCCGGTGCGGCCCATCTGCGGCCACCTCCAGGCGGCCGGTGAGCAGTTGGCGATTGGCCTCGAGCATCGCCTGCGCCTCTTCGGCCAGGCCGAACATCGCCCGGGTGATGGCAGCCAGGCGGGTACCCTCCTCGGTCAGCTCGACCCGCCGCGCCGTGCGCCGTAACAGGGTGATCTGGTAGTGCTCTTCCAGCGCCTTGACGTGCCCGGTCACCGCCGGCTGGCTGATGAACAGGCGCGCAGCGGCACGGGTGAAACTGCCCTCACGGGCGACGGCGTCGAAAGCGCGAAGCTGGAACAGGTTCATATTTATCGGCCTGACTTATGGCTGGCATAACAACAAACAATTTGATTGATAGCTTAGTCAATTGCAACCTAGCCCCCGTAGTTTCAGCGCCAGCTTTTTCGGCTGACCACCTGCAGCTTGTGAGGAACCACGCAATGAGCAACGCCCCGATCCTGCTGACCCCCGGCCCACTGACCACCTCCCTGCGCACCCGACAAGCCATGCTAATGGACTGGGGCTCCTGGGACCGTGATTTCAACCAACTGACCGCCAGCGTCTGCGAGCAACTGCTGGGGATCGTCGACGGCAGCGCCAGCCACCACTGCGTTCCCCTGCAAGGCAGCGGCACCTTCGCCGTGGAGGCCGCCATCGGCACCCTGGTACCGCGCGATGGCAAGGTACTGGTGCTGATCAACGGCGCTTACGGCCAGCGCCTGGCGAAAATCTGCAAAGTGCTGGGGCGCAACTTCAGCACCTTCGAAACCGCCGAGGACCAGCCGACCACCGCTGCCGACGTCGACCGCCTGCTGGCGGCGGACCCCAGCGTGACCCACGTGGCGCTGATCCACTGCGAAACCAGCACCGGCATCCTCAACCCGCTGCACGAGATCGCTCAGGTGATCAAGCGCCACGGCAAGCGCCTGATCATCGATGCCATGAGCTCGTTCGGCGCCCTGCCGATCGACGCCCGCGAAATCCCCTTCGAGGCACTGATCGCCGCGTCCGGCAAATGCCTGGAAGGCGTCCCCGGGATGGGCTTCGTTTTCGCCGAGAAAACCGCACTGGCCGCCGCCGAGGGCAATGCCCACTCGCTGGCCATGGACCTGCACGACCAGCACGCCTACATGGCCAAAACCGGCCAATGGCGCTTCACCCCGCCCACCCATGTGGTTGCTGCCCTGCACGAGGCGCTGCAGCAGTACGCCGAAGAAGGTGGCCTGCCGGCGCGCCACCAGCGCTACGCCGACAACTGCAAGACCCTGCTCGACGGCATGGCCGCCATCGGCCTGCGCAGCTTCCTGCCAGCCGACATCCAGGCGCCGATCATCGTCACCTTCCACGCCCCGAATGACGCCCGTTACCAGTTCAAGGACTTCTACGAACGGGTCAAGGCCAAGGGCTTCATCCTCTACCCCGGCAAGTTGACCCAGGTCGAGACCTTCCGCGTCGGCTGCATCGGCGTGGTCGGGCCGGACGGCATGCAAGCCGCTGTGAATGCCGTGGCCGACGTGCTGCGGGAAATGGAAGTACTGGACATCTGACCCTCTGCCCATCCGATTTCAGGAAATAGCGCACATGAACTACAGCAACCCCACCCAGCTGCAAGCCGCCATCCTCGACTGGGCCGGCACCGTGGTCGACTTCGGCTCTTTCGCCCCGACCCAGATCTTCGTCGAAGCCTTCGCCGAGTTCGACGTCCAGGTTTCCATCGAAGAAGCCCGCGGCCCGATGGGCATGGGCAAGTGGGACCATATTCGCACCCTATGTGACGTGCCGGAAATTGCCGAACGCTATCGCAACGTGTTCGGCCGCACGCCGACCGACGAGGACGTCACTGCCATCTATAACCGCTTCATGCCGCTGCAGATCGAGAAGATCGCCGTGCATTCGGCGCTGATTCCCGGTGCTCTGGACACCCTCACCGGCTTACGCCGGGACGGCTTGAAAATCGGCTCCTGCTCGGGCTACCCGAAAGTGGTGATGGACAAGGTGGTGGAGCTGGCGGCCCAGAACGGCTATGTCGCCGACCATGTGGTGGCCACCGACGAAACCCCGAACGGCCGCCCGTGGCCGGCACAGGCACTGGCCAACGTGATCGCCCTGGGCATCGACGACGTGGCGGCCTGCGTCAAGGTCGACGACACCGTGCCGGGCATCCTCGAAGGCCGCCGTGCCGGCATGTGGACCGTGGCTCTGGTGTGCTCGGGCAACGCGCTCGGGCTGACCTGGGAAGGGTACCAGGCGTTGAGCGCTGAGAAGCTGGAGAGTGAGCGCAAGCGCATTCATGCGCTGTTCGCAGGGTCACGCCCGCACTACCTGATCGACACCATCAATGAACTGCCAGAGGTGGTCGCCGATATCAACCGGCGGTTGGCCAAGGGAGAGATGCCGCAGGCGTTCTGACCGATCTGTGTTGCAGCTTTCGCCCGCAAGCCGGCTTCCACAGCTACCCCGCCGTTTTCACGAACGGTGGGGTAGCTGTGGGGCCGGCTTACCGACGACAAGGCCGGCTCAAACCGCCCGGTTCAGCTTCACCCAAGAGGCAAACTTGTCGATGAAACCCTGCAGAAACGGCCGGGTCTTGTCATTGAGCTTGCCACTGTCCTCGAAAAGGCTGGCCGCCCCACCGATATAAGCTTCGGGCATCTGCATGCACGGCATGTCGAGAAACACCAGCGACTGGCGCACGGCATGGTTGGCCCCAAACCCGCCAATGGCGCCGGGCGAGACGCTCACCACCGCCGTAGGTTTGCCACCCCAGGCGCTTTGCCCATAGGGACGTGAGCCCACGTCGATGGCATTTTTCAGGCAGCCCGGTACAGAGCGGTTGTACTCCGGGGTGACGAACAGCACCGCGTCGCTGCGCCGGATCTCGTCGCGAAAGCGCCTCCACGGCTCGGGCACACCCGCAGCCTCGACATCCTCGTTGTACAGTGGCAGATCGCCGATTTCGACGATTTTCAAGGCAAGACTGGACGGTGCCAGCTCTGAAAGGGCACGGGCCACCTTGCGGTTGTACGAATCCTTGCGCAAGCTGCCGACGACGACCGCTACCGAATACACCTGGCTCATGGCGATTTCCAACCTTTGCTGGGTTAAGAGACGTTGTAGTTATAGATGACCATTGCTCGGCGCTTAGGTTTTTTTCCTCCACCAGAAAACTTCCAGGTACCATCCACGGTCTATTCCTGCAGACATTTCCTACGCAATTCAGAGGTTTTCACTTAAATGGCAGCAGTAATGGTCGGCCAATTCCACGCCCGTGACGCCGAAGGCCGTATCTACCCCGTCCACGAGTTCCAAGAGTCCACCCTGCAGACCGACGGCAGCGTACAGGGCGCACCGGTCACCACCTATCGCCTGGCCATCGGCGACCGAGTCAACCACTTGGGTGAAGACCGTTTTGAACTGGTACAGACCGGCGTCGAGATCATTCGCATTCCTTGACGCAATCGACCGTATAGCTTCCGGCTTCGCTCTGCAGGCCGTGCACATCGGCGACAAAGCCGGGAAAACCGCTGTTGAAGGCGCGGGCAAACGCCAGGTAGTCGAGGATCGAGCGGGTAGCTTCAGTGAACCGCTCCCCCGGCATGATCAAGGGTATGCCCGGCGGATAGGGCACCAGCATGACTGCCGCGACACGGCCGAGCAATGCCTCTATCGGCACCGCTTCCACCTCACCGCGCACCATATGGTCATAAGCCCGAGCCGGGCTGAGCGCCACTTCCGGCAAGCGACTGAACAACCCTTTGAGCTGCTTGGCCGTGGCATTGACGCGATAGCAGTCATGCAGCTGGTTGCACAGGTCGCGCAGGCCGATACCGTGGTAGCGTGCCGTGTCGACTGCAACGATGCTCGGCAGGCACTGGCTTAACGGAGTATTGCCATCATGATGGCGTTTGAACTCCAGCAACTCGGTCAGCAGCGTGCTCCACTTGCCCTTGGTAATGCCCATCGAGAACAGCACCAGGAAGCTATAAAGGCCGGTCTTCTCCACCACCAACCCGCGCTCCCAGAGAAACTTGCTGACCACTGCCGCCGGAATGCCCTGCTCGTCCAACACGCCGTCGGCCCGCAACCCCGGCATCACCAGGGTGACCTTCAACGGGTCAAGCAGCACATAATCGCCCGCCAATTCGCCAAAGCCATGCCACTGCGCCCCAGGCTGCAGCAGCCAGTCCTGCGCAGCGAGCTGATCGACGCCTTCTGCCCCAGGCGGCTGCCAGATACTGAACCACCAATCGGTGGCCGCGATATGTGCACGCAGGTTAGCCAGGGCGCGACGAAAGCTCAGTGCCTCGTCAAACATCTCTTGCAGCAGCGAACGCCCCGCGGGCCCCTCCATCATGGTCGAAGCCACATCCAAAGAAGCCAGGATGCTGTACTGCGGTGACGTCGAGATATGCATCATGAAGGCTTCATTGAAGCGATCTCGGTCCAGTTGCCGCTGGGCGCCGTCCTGTACATGGATCATCGACGCCTGGCTGAAGGCCGCCAGCAGCTTGTGCGTCGAGTGCGTGCTGAACACCAACGGGCTGCCCTCGGTGCAGGCCGTACCCATCGCATAGCGCCCCGTGAAGAACTCATGAAACGCCGCGTAAGCGAACCAGGCTTCATCGAAGTGCAGCACCTGCGCGCTGCTGCCCAGAGCTTGCTTGATCAGCCCGGCGTGGTAGCACAGCCCGTCATAGGTTGAGTTGGTCACCACCGCCAGCTTGATGCGCGGTTCGCGCCCCTTGGCCAAGGGGTTGGCCAGCACCTTGGCCTGGATCGACTCGGCGCTGAATTCGCTGAGCGGGATCGGCCCGATGATGCCCAGTTCGTTGCGCTCGGGGCATAGGTAGATGGGAATGGCGCCGGTCATGATGATGGCATGGACCACCGACTTGTGGCAGTTACGGTCCACCAGCACCAGGTCATCACGGCCGACCATGGCATGCCAGACAATCTTGTTGGCGGTGGAGGTGCCATTGATCACGAAGAAGGTATGGTCGGCGCCAAAGTTGCGCGCCGCCCTGGCTTCGGCCGCTGCCAAAGGGCCAGTGTGATCGAGCAGCGAGCCCAGTTCCGGCACCGAGACGGACAAGTCCGAGCGCAAGGTATTCTCGCCGAAGAATTGATGGAAGGCTTGGCCCACCGGGCTTTTGCGGTAGGCCACGCCACCGCCATGGCCGGGCGTGTGCCAGGAATAATTGGACTGCGCGGTGTGCTGTACCAAGGCCTTGAAGAAAGGCGGCAGCAAGCCGTCGAGGTAGTTGTGTGCGGCACGTGCTACCTGGCGGGCGAGGAACGGCACGGTGTCCTCGAACAGGTAAAGGATGCCGCGCAGCTGGTTGAGCTCGCTCATCGCTTCGGCGGGAGCGTTTTCCAAGGTGACCTGTTCGCCCAGGGCGAAGATTGGCAGGTCAGGAGCACGCTGGCGGGCCAGGCGGATCAACTCGGCCATGTTCTGCAACAGGTGAGTATTGTCGCCAATGCCTTCGGCGGCGATCAGCATGCAGGCCAGGCCGTGGTGGGTGGCCGCGACCAGACGGGCTTCGGCATTGTCTGCCGCGGCGAGAATGGCGAAGCCGTCCTGACGCAGTTCCTCGGCAATCCCCCGCACGCGCTCGCCGGCAACGCTGTCGGCCTTGATGGCACGGTGGACGATGAGGATGGGGAACTTGAGGTCCTTGTACATCAGGCTGCAACCTCCGAAGGACAGAGCATCCTTCACAGGGTAGTAGAGCCTGGTGCTCTCAGTACGGCCCTGTCGCAGGCACGCCGGTGCCTACGCGAATTTGCAGTTCAGTAAAGAGCTTGTGGGAGCCAGGTTGCGGCGATAAGGCCAGGGCAGGCTCAGCATCAACCGGCAGGCGTTTCGGTCAATACCTGCCACATCGACGGCCCGCCCGCCGACTTGGCGATAGCCGCCAGGCGCTCTGCATGCGCCTCCAGTTCCTCGGCAGTGGCCATGATCACCCGCCCAGGCGCACGCCCGGTAATCCGGCGGATCTCGCTGCCACCGCTGCCCTGCCCTTCATTGTCGCCGTCCGCCCCATTGCCAGCCAGCGAAAGGCTGGTCTGGCCACCGGTCATTGCCAGGTAGACATCAGCCAGCAGCTCCGAGTCGAGCAACGCGCCGTGCAGTTCACGGCCGGAGTTGTCGATATCGTAACGCTTGCACAGCGCGTCAAGGCTGTTGCGCTGCCCCGGGTGCCGGGCGCGGGCCAGCAACAGTGTGTCGAGGATGGTGCAGTGCTGCGAGATGTCGGCGCGGTCGCGCTGGCCGAGCAGGGCGAACTCGTTGTTGATGAAGCCGACGTCGAACGCCGCGTTATGGATGACCAGCGTGGCACCCTGAATGAACTCGAAGAATTCCTCGGCCACATCGCCGAAGCGCGGCTTGCCGACCAGGAACGCGTCGGTGATGCCGTGGACATTGATCGCGCCCTCGTCACTCTCGCGGTCCGGCTGAAGATAGACGTGGAAGTGCCGACCGGTCAGGCGCCGGCCAATGACTTCGACGCAGCCGATCTCGATGATCCGGTGGCCTTCGCTGACCGGCATGCCGGTGGTTTCGGTATCGAGAATGACCAGGCGTTTATCTTGCTGCTGCTCCACGCGGGGCGCTCCAACTTGCATCAGTTACAAAGCCGAGGATTGTACCGCAGCTCAACGTTTGGCGCGTACCTCGTCGACGCCACGGTTGGCCAATTGGTCAGCGCGCTCGTTACCGGGGTGGCCGATGTGCCCGCGCACCCACTTCCAGGTGACCTTGTGGCGGTTGACCTGCTCGTCGAGCTGCTGCCACAGGTCGGCGTTCTTCACTGGCTCCTTCGCGGCGGTCTTCCAGCCGCGCTTCTTCCAGTTGACCATCCACTCGTTGATGCCCTTCATCACGTACTGCGAGTCGGTGGTCAACACCACCTCGCATTCGCGCTTGAGCGCCATCAAGCCCTGAATCGCGGCCATCAGTTCCATGCGGTTGTTGGTGGTTTCGCGTTCGCCGCCCCACAGCTCCTTTTCGACGCCCTTGTAGATCAACAGGACCCCCCAGCCACCAGGGCCTGGATTGCCCTTGCAGGCACCATCGGTATACAACTCGACGCTATCGCTCATGTACCACTCATGTTCAGTGCTTTTCGGTATCCGGGCTGACCGCGGTGCGGTTGACCTTGGCCAATGGCAAAGGCAGCAACTTGCCCATCGGTTCGCGGCGCTCCTGGCGCAGCGGCCTCAGGCCAACCACCATCTTGCGCGCTACCAGCAGGTAAACACCGCCACCGGAGCTCTGCCAACCGCCTGCTACCCGTTCCCAGCCCGCCAGGCGTTGTTGCCAGGCCGGTGAGGCAAGCGGCGGACGATAGCACCCGAAGCGGCGTTTCTCCAGCGCGAAGCCCAGCAGGTTGAGCCAGTCGCCGACCCGTGACGGCGAGATGCAGCGGGCCTTGCGCAGCGCGCCGTGGCTGAAAAAGTGGCGTATGCCCCAACTGCTCCAGGGGTTGATCCCGACAATCAGCAGATGCCCGCCGGGGCGGACGGCACTGGCGGCCTCGCGCAGCAAGCCATGGGGCGACAGGCAGAAGTCCAGGCCGTGCTGCAGCACCACCACGTCGGCAGCGTGCTCGCTCAAGGGCCAGGCCTGCTCCTCGCAGACGATCTCCACCCCCGGCAGCGGCGCGCCCAGACGCACGTTGCGCTGTACCTGGGGGGCGCTGGGCGGAGCCTCGGCGCAGGGGCCGTAATGCACCAGGTAACCCCCGAAGAAGCGCCCGAGCTCCTCCTCCAACAATTTTTCCTCTTCTTTGAGCATCAGCTGGCCGAGCGGGCCGTGGAACCAGTCACGGGCCAGGCTGATCAGCTCGATCCAGGCCGGGTCGGCCTGGGCAAAGGGTTGGTCGGTCATTTGCGCTCTCCCTCGAAGGTTCTCGCACCGCGCCATCGCGGCTAAGATGGCCTCATGTGCCACGCTAGGCGATACGGATCCGCACCATGATACAGATCGATGCTCTCCCCGCTTTCTCCGACAACTACATCTGGTTGTTACAGGATACTGCCAAACGCCGCTGCGCGGTGGTCGATCCTGGTGATGCCGCCCCCGTGGAGGCATGGCTGGCCGCCAATCCCGACTGGGTGCTGGAGGATATTCTGGTCACCCACCACCACAATGACCACGTGGGCGGTGTCGAGCGGCTGAAAAAACTGACCGGTGCGCGGGTCAGCGGCCCGGCCAACGAGCGTATTCCGTGCCGCGACCTTGCCTTGGACGAAGGTGACGAAGTGACCGCGGTGGGCGTGACCTTCCAGGTTCTGGCAGTACCGGGGCACACGCTGGGTCATATCGCCTTCTTCAGCGACCAACCTGCGACACCGGTGCTATTCAGTGGCGACACGTTGTTCGCCGCTGGCTGCGGGCGGATGTTCGAAGGCACGCCAGAGCAGATGCAGCCTGCCCTCGCCAGGTTGGCCGCGCTGCCGGAGCGTACCGAGGTGTACTGCGCCCACGAGTACACCCTCAGCAACTTGCGCTTCGCCAAGGCCGTGGAGCCACAAAACCCGCACGTTCTGCAACGTTTCGATGATGTTACCCGGCTGCGCGCCGAAAATCGCATCACATTGCCATCAACCATCGGCCTGGAACGGCTGACCAACCCCTTTCTGCGTACCTCTGAAACATTAGTTAAACAAAAAGCTGACGAATGGAAGGGACATTCAAACACCACGCATGTCGCTGTTTTTGCTGCCTTGAGGTCTTGGAAGGACACCTTCTGATAACCTGAAGATATATCGCAACATGTGCTCGAAGGTTGACCCGGCGGGATGCGGTTTCTAGAATCGCCGAAATTTTTTGCCCGGATACCCGTCCCCGCCGATGTCTTCCCGTAGCCGCAGAACCGCTCATTCAGTCGCCCTGACGCGCCTGGCCCAAATCAGTGCGCTGGCGCTGGCCGCCACCCTGGTGGGCTGCCAGAGCACCCGTCAGCTCGACGAATCCGACAGCGTTCGCGCGCACAGCTACCAGGCGCGGATCAAACACAAACCCGTTCCGCTCGCGGTCAAACCCGCCGAGCAGGCGCCGCAGGATGTGTGGGAGCGCATGCGCCAGGGCTTCGCCCTGCAAGACACCATCGACGTCAACCCGCGCATCGAGCAGCAGCGGCTGTGGTTCGCCAGCAACCCCTCGTTCCTCGAAAACGCCGGTGAGCGCGGCAGCCTGTACCTGCACTACATCGTCGAGCGCCTGGAAGAACGCGACATGCCGCTGGAACTGGCCCTGTTGCCGGCGATCGAAAGCGCCTACAACCCCATGGCCTACTCGCGCGCCCATGCTGCAGGCATGTGGCAGTTCATCCCCTCTACCGGGCGCCACTTCAACCTGCGCCAGACCAATTTCTACGATGGTCGCCGCGACATCACCGCGTCGACCAACGCCGCGCTGGATTACCTGAGCCGCCTGCACGACATGTTCAACGGCGACTGGCTGCTGGCACTGGCTGCCTACAACGCCGGTGAAGGCACCGTCAGCCGGGCGATCGAGCGCAACGAGAAACTCGGCCTGCCCACCGATTACTGGAACCTGCCACTGCCACAGGAGACGCGCGACTACGTGCCCAAGCTGCTGGCCCTGTCGCAGGTGGTCCTGACCCCCGAAGCCTACGGAGTGAACCTCAACCCGATCGCCAACGAGCCCTACTTCGAAGCTGTCGCCATCAAGGACCGCCTGGACCTGTCGCGGGTAGCCGCCTTCGCCAACATCGACGAAGACGAACTGATCCAGCTCAACCCGGCATTCAAGAAGCGCATGACCGTGGATGGGCCCAAACAATTGCTGGTACCGACGGCCAAGGCGCAACTGCTGTCCGACAGCCTGTCCAACCTCAAGCCTGAACAACTGGTCAGCCTGCAGCCGAACAAAGCCGTGTTCGCACGCGCCGTGGCCGAAGCCAAGGCACCTGCCAGAGCGCGCAGTTACCGCGTAAAGCGCGGCGACAGCCTGAGCACCATTGCCAGGGCCAACCGGGTTTCGGTCAAGGATATCCAGCGCTGGAACAAACTATCGGGTAGCCGTGTAAAGGCCGGCCAGGTGTTGGCACTGCGTGGTGGTAGTGCGGCAGGCAACCGGGTGGCGGCATCCTCCAAGCGCTCTACCCAGTACAAGGTCCGCAAGGGTGACTCGCTGTATCTGGTGGCAAAACGTTTCAATGTTGAGATGAAGCACCTCAAGCGCTGGAATCCGCGCAGCGGGCACGCCCTCAAGCCAGGCCAGACCTTGACCGTCTACCTGGGGCACTGATGGCAACCCGGGGCTGCTCCGCAGCCCCTTGATCTCCTTCCAGACACACCCTTTTTCCAACCCCGCCAAGCTGTTACTGTAGCCCGACCAAAGCCCAACGCCTCTGGATCGGATGCCGACTTGATACGTCCCCTCCTGCTGTCACTCAGCCTGGCCTTGAGCTTTCCCGCAGCCGCGATGGTGAGCGAAAGCCACGGATACGCGCAGTTCGGCACGCTCAAGTACCCAGCCACATTCACCCACTTCGACTGGGTCAACCCGCAAGCGCCCAAGGGCGGCACCTTGCGCGCCATGGCATTGGGCACCTTCGACACGCTCAACGCCTATACCTTCAAGGGTTCTAGCCCGGTCACAACGCCGAACTTCCTGCAGTACGGTGTCAACGAGCTCAACGAAACACTGATGGTCGGCACCGGCATGTATGACCCTTCCGGGGACGAGCCCACCTCCAGTTACGGCCTCATCGCCCGCTCGGTGGAGTACAGCGAGGACCGCAGTTGGGTGGTGTTCAACCTGCGCCCGCAAGCGCGCTGGCATGACGGCAAACCGATCACTTCTGCAGACGTCGCCTTCTCTTACCGCACGCTGCTCAAGGACGGCCACCCGATCTACCGCACCAACCTGCAGGAAGTGCAGCGCGTGGATATCCTTGGCCCGCTGCGCATCCGCTTCGTGTTCAAGCGCGCTGGCAACCCGCTGCTGATCCTGCGCCTGGGCGAGATGCCGGTGCTGCCCAAACACTACTGGCAAAACCGCGATTTCAAGGCCACCACCTTCGAGCCGCCGCTTGGCAGCGGCCCCTACCGCATCACTCAGGTGCAGCCCGGCAGGCGCCTGGTGTTCGAGCGGGTAAAGAACTACTGGGGCAAGGACCTGGCGGTAAACCGCGGCAAGTACAACTTCAACCGCATCGAATACGAGTTCTATCGGGACGCCACAGTCGCGTTCGAAGCCTTCAAGGCAGGCGAGTTCGACATCTATATCGAGCATCAGGCAAAGAACTGGGCCAACGGCTACAACTTCCCGGCACTGCGCCGTGGCGAGGTGATAAAGGCCCAGATCCCCCATCGCATCCCGACCCAGACCCAGGGGCTGTTCATGAACAGCCGCCGGGCCACCTTCAGCGACGCCAGGGTACGCCAGGCGCTGGGCCTGATGCTCGACTTCCAGTGGACCAACCGCGCCCTGTTCAGCAGCGCCTACCGGCGCTCGACCAGCTACTACCCCAACAGCGAGTTTGCCGCCAGCGGCCTGCCCACGGGCAAGGAGTGGCTGCTGCTGGCGCCGTTCCGTGACCAATTGCCGGAAAAGCTGTTCACCCAGCCCTATCAGGTCAGCCACACCGATGGCCGCGGCATCGACCGCCAGAGCCTGCGCCAGGCGCTGAGCCTGCTCGGTCGCGCCGGCTGGAAGCTCGACGGCCAGCGCCTGGTGAACGCACAAGGCCAGCAATTGCGCATGGAGCTGCTGCTGGTGAATCCCAACCTCGAACGCATCCTGCAACCTTATGTCGAAAACCTGGCGAGCATCGGCATCGATGCGCGCTTGCGCACCGTGGACCGTGCCCAGTACAAACAACGCCTGGACCAGTTCGACTTCGACATGATTCTGATGACCTTGAGCCAGACCTTGAGCCCCGGCCTTGAGCAGTGGCTGTACTTCCATTCCAGCCAGGCTGCGACCAAGGGCAGCAAAAATTATGCTGGGGTCAAGGATCCGGTGGTCGACCACCTGCTCGACACCTTGCTCGCCGCACGCACCCGCGATGACCAGGTCGCCGCCGCCCGCGCCCTGGACCGCGTGCTGTCCTGGCAGTACTACATGATCCCCAACTGGTATCTCGACAATCACCGCCTGGCCTACCGCAACCGGTTCGGTTTCGTCACCACACCGCCCTATACCCTGGGGCTGAATACCTGGTGGCTAAAGACTTCGGAGAAAGCCCAATGATGCCAACATACCGCCTGCGCCAGCTGGCAGGCAGCCTGCTGCTTGCCTGCCTGAGCCTACCGGCAATGGCCGCGCCACAACACGCACTGACCCTTTATGATGAAGCGCCGAAGTACCCGGCCGACTTCAAGCACTTCGACTACGTCAACCCCGACGCGCCCAAGGGCGGCACCTTCCGCCAGTCAAGTTTCGGCGGCTTCGACAGCCTCAACCCGTTCATCAACAAAGGGGTGGCCGCCGAAAACCTCAGCGCCATCTACGACACCTTGATGCGCCAGAGCCTGGACGAGCCGTTCACCGAGTACGGCCTGGTTGCCGGCAAGATCGAAAAGGCCCCGGACAACAGCTGGGTGCGCTTCTACCTGCGCCCCGAGGCGCGCTTCCACGACGGCCACCCGATGCGGGCCGAAGACGTGGTGTTCACCTTCAACGCCCTGATCAAGGACGGCGCACCGCTGTACCGCCAGTACTATGGCGATGTCGCCCAAGTCGTCGCCGAAGACCCGCTGCGCGTGCTGTTCACCTTCAAGCACAAGAACAACCGCGAGTTGCCGCTGATCCTCGGCCAGTTGCCCGTGCTGCCCAAGCACTGGTACGAAGGCCGCGAATTCAACCGCGGCAACCTGGAAATCCCGCTCGGCAGCGGCCCGTACAAGATCACCGAGGTCAAGCCCGGCCGCTCGATCCGCTACGAGCGGGTCAAGGACTACTGGGCCAAGGACCTGCCGCTCAACCGCGGCCAGTTCAACTTTGACGCCATGACCTTCGACTCCTACCGCGACAACACCGTCGCGCTGGAAGCACTCAAGGCCGGCCAGTTCGACTATGGCCTTGAGACCAGCGCGAAAAACTGGGCCACCGCCTACAACGTTCCCGCCGTACGCGATGGCCGCCTGATCAAGGAAGAGCTGCCCAACGGCAACCCCACAGGCATGCAGGGTTTCATTTTCAACCTGCGTAAACCGGTGTTTCAGGACATCCGCGTGCGCCAGGCGCTGAGCCTGCTGCTGGACTTCGAGTGGACCAACAAGCAGTTGTTCAACGGCGCCTACACCCGCACCGGCAGCTACTTCGAAAACTCCGAAATGGCCGCCCAGGGCCTGCCCTCGCCTGACGAGCTGAAAATCCTCGAGCCTATGCGCGGCAAGGTCCCCGAACAGGTGTTCAGCGAGGCTTTCCACAACCCGGTCACCGACGGCAGCGGCATGATCCGCGAACAGCAGCGCCAGGCCTACAAGCTGCTGATGGACGCTGGCTGGAAGATCGTCGACGACAAGATGGTCGACAAGAACGGCAAACCGGTGTCCATCGAGTTTCTGCTGGCCCAGACCGAATTCGAGCGCATCCTGCTGCCGTTCAAACGCAACCTGGCCGACCTTGGCATCGACCTGAACATCCGCCGCGTCGACGTTTCCCAGTACATCACCCGCCTGCGCTCGCGTGACTTCGACATGATCGTCAGTGGCTATCCGCAGTCCAGCTCCCCAGGCAACGAGCAGCGCGAGTTCTGGTCCAGTGCCGCTGCCGACAACCCCGGCAGCCGCAACTTCATGGGCCTGCGGGACCCGGCCATCGACCAACTGGTCGAAGCGCTGATCAACGCCGATTCCCGACAGAGCCTGATCAACCACGCCCGCGCCCTGGACCGCGTGCTGCTGTGGGGTTACTACGTGATCCCCAACTGGCACATCAAGACCTGGCGCGTGGCCTACTGGAACCACATCGGCCACCCCAAGGTTTCGCCCAAGTACGACATCGGCATCGACACCTGGTGGATCAAGCCCGAGGTGACGCCAGCCGTGTCCGAAGCGCCTGCGCAAGAGGCCAACTGACATGCTGGCCTACATCCTGCGTCGCCTGCTGCTGATCATCCCGACCCTGTTCGGCATCCTGGTGATCAACTTCATCATCGTCCAGGCCGCCCCCGGCGGCCCGGTGGAACAGATGATCGCCAAGCTCGAAGGCTTCGAGGGTGCCACCAGCCGGATTGCCGGCGGCGGCGCCGAAGTCTCCGTGGCCGGCTCCAACTACCGCGGTGCCCAGGGCCTCGACCCTGCGCTGATCGCCGAAATCGAGCGCATGTACGGTTTCGACAAGTCGCCCCCCGAGCGTTTATGGATCATGGTCAAGAACTACGCCCAGCTGGACTTCGGCGAGAGCTTCTTTCGCGATGCCAAGGTCATCGACCTGATCGCCGAGAAGATGCCGGTGTCGATTTCGCTCGGGCTGTGGAGCACGCTGATCATGTACCTGGTGTCGATCCCCCTGGGTATCGCCAAGGCGG
This sequence comes from Pseudomonas sp. BNK-30, assembly GCF_047456185.1. Lineage (NCBI taxonomy): Bacteria > Pseudomonadati > Pseudomonadota > Gammaproteobacteria > Pseudomonadales > Pseudomonadaceae > Pseudomonas > Pseudomonas sp. BNK-30. The sequence goes on along the minus strand of NZ_CP179904.1, from coordinate 1,174,335 downwards.
TGCGCCACGGCAGCCACTTCGACGTCTGGACCAGCTCGGCGATCATCGTCGGTTATGCCATCCCGGCGTTCCTGTTCGCCATCCTGCTGATCGTGCTGTTCGCCGGCGGCAGCTACTTCGACTGGTTCCCGCTGCGCGGCCTGACCTCGAACAACTTCGACGAGCTGTCCACCACCGGCAAAGTGCTCGACTACTTCTGGCACCTGGTGCTGCCGATCACCGCCCTGGTGATCGGCAACTTCGCCACCATGACCCTGCTGACCAAGAACAGCTTCCTCGACGAGATCAACAAGCAATACGTGGTCACCGCCAAAGCCAAAGGCCTGGGCCGCTCGCGGGTGCTGTACGGCCACGTGTTCCGCAACGCCATGTTGCTGGTGATCGCGGGCTTCCCTTCGGCGTTCATCGGCATCTTCTTCACCGGCTCCCTGCTGATCGAGGTGATTTTCTCCCTCGACGGCCTGGGCCTTATGAGTTTCGAGGCGGCCATCAACCGCGACTACCCGGTGGTGTTCGGCACCTTGTTCATCTTCACCCTGCTAGGGCTGGTGGTGAAACTGATCGGCGACCTCACCTACACCTTGGTCGATCCGCGCATCGACTTCGCCAGCCGGGAGCACTGACATGGCCTTGTCCCCTCTCAACCGTCGGCGCTTCGAGCGCTTCAAGGCCAACCGACGCGGCTGGTGGTCGCTGTGGCTGTTCCTCATCCTGTTCGGCCTGAGCCTGGGCGCCGAGCTGATCGCCAACGACAAACCGATTGCCGTGCGCTACGACGGCGAGTGGTTTTTCCCGGCCTTCAAGCGCTACCCGGAAACCACCTTCGGCGGCGAGTTCCCACTGGAGGCCAACTACAAGAGCCCGTATATCCGGGAGCTACTGGCCAAAAAAGACAGCTTCGTGCTGTGGGCCCCGATCCCGTACAGCTACCAGAGCATCAATTACGACCTGCGCGTACCCGCCCCTGCGCCACCCTCGGCGGACAACCTGCTGGGCACCGACGATCAGGGCCGCGATGTACTGGCGCGGGTGATCTACGGCTTCCGCATTTCGGTGCTGTTCGCCCTCACCCTGACCATCCTCAGTTCCATCATCGGCGTCATCGCCGGTGCCCTGCAGGGCTTTTACGGTGGCTGGGTGGACCTTGCCGGCCAGCGCTTTCTGGAGATCTGGTCCGGCTTGCCGGTGCTGTACCTGCTGATCATCCTTGCCAGCTTCGTGCAGCCCAACTTCTGGTGGTTGCTGGGCATCATGCTGCTGTTTTCGTGGATGAGCCTGGTCGACGTGGTGCGTGCCGAGTTCCTGCGCGGGCGCAACCTCGAGTACGTGCGCGCCGCCCGTGCCCTAGGGATGCGCAATGGCGCGATCATGTACCGGCACATCCTGCCCAACGCCATGATTTCAACCATGACCTTCATGCCCTTCATCCTCACCGGTGCCATCGGCACCCTGACCGCCCTGGACTTCCTCGGTTTCGGCCTGCCACCGGGCGCGCCGTCGCTGGGCGAACTGGTGGCCCAAGGCAAGTCCAACCTGCAGGCGCCATGGCTGGGCATCAGCGCCTTTGCCGTATTGGCGATCATGCTGAGCCTGCTGGTATTCATCGGCGAATCCGCCCGCGATGCCTTCGACCCGAGGAAGTGAGATGAGTGAACAGAACCTGATCGAAGTGCGCGACCTGGCGGTGGAGTTCGTTACCGGCGAACAGGTCAACCGTGTGGTCGATGGCATCAGCTTCGACATCCGCAAGGGTGAGACCCTGGCGCTGGTCGGCGAGAGCGGTTCGGGCAAGTCCGTTACCGCCCACTCGATTCTGCGCCTGCTGCCCTATCCACTTGCACGCCATCCCAGCGGCAGCATCGGCTATGAAGGCAACGACCTGCTGCAGCAAGGTGAGAAGGCCATGCAGAAGATTCGCGGCAACCGCATCGCGATGATCTTCCAGGAGCCGATGACCTCGCTGAACCCGCTGCACTGCATCGAAAAGCAGATCAACGAAATCCTGCTGCTGCACAAGGGCCTCACCGGCAAGCAAGCCACTGCGCGCACGCTGGAGTTGCTGGAGCTGGTGGGCATTCCCGAGCCGCGCAAGCGGCTGAAGGCCCTGCCCCACGAGCTGTCCGGTGGCCAGCGGCAGCGGGTGATGATCGCCATGGCGCTGGCCAATGAGCCGGAGTTGCTGATTGCCGATGAACCCACCACTGCGCTCGACGTGACCGTGCAGTTGAAGATTCTAGAGCTGCTCAAGGAACTGCAGGCGCGGTTGGGCATGGCATTGCTGCTGATCAGCCATGACCTGAACCTGGTAAGGCGCATTGCCCACCGTGTTTGCGTGATGCAGCGTGGGCAGATTGTCGAGCAGGCCGATTGCGCGACGCTGTTCAGTGCGCCGCAGCACCATTACACACAGATGCTGATCAATGCAGAGCCCAGCGGTTTGCCGGCACATAATCCGGTTGGCGCACCGCTGCTGGAAGTGAACGACCTGAAGGTATGGTTCCCGATCAAGAAAGGCTTGCTGCGCAAGACGGTCGACCATGTGAAGGCGGTGGACGGGATCAACTTCAGCTTGCCCCAGGGGCAGACCCTGGGGATCGTGGGCGAGTCCGGATCGGGCAAATCGACGCTTGGGCTGGCGATCTTGCGCTTGATTTCGAGCCAGGGGGGCATCCGCTTCCATGGCCAGGCGCTGGAAGGCTTGAACCAGAAGCAGGTGCGGCCACTGCGACGTGAGATGCAAGTGGTGTTTCAGGACCCCTTTGGTAGCCTCAGCCCACGTATGTGTGTGGCGGATATCGTTGGTGAGGGGCTGCGGATTCACAAGATTGGTACAGCCGCAGAACAGGAAGCGGCAATTATCGCGGCGCTGGAAGAGGTAGGCCTGGACCCACGCACGCGCCACCGCTACCCGCATGAGTTTTCGGGTGGGCAACGTCAACGTATCGCCATCGCCCGGGCGCTGGTGCTCAAGCCGGCGTTGATTCTGCTGGATGAGCCGACGTCTGCGCTGGATCGTACGGTGCAGCGGCAGGTGGTGGAATTGCTGCGCAACTTGCAGCACAAGTACAACCTCACCTACCTGTTCATCAGCCATGACCTTGCCGTGGTCAAAGCGTTGAGTCACCAACTGATGGTGATCAAGCAGGGGCATGTTGTGGAGCAAGGCGAGGCTCAGCAGATCTTCCATTCACCCCAGCATGCTTATACGCAGCAACTGCTGGAGGCGGCGTTTTTGCGTCATGACACTGAACGGTGACTGCCTTCCAGGGCCTGATGGTTTTACCCGTATCAAGGCAGAGGTTGTGCGCCCAGAGCACGGAGCAGCAGGCTGTTTCGCTGCCGCCTAGATCGCCCGTCTCGGCTCTGATAATAGCCTTGATGCATGAGTTCGAATCCCTGGAGGAGCTGTTTTACCAGCTAAAAGCCTCTGGCAAAGCAATCAGGAAGGTGGCCTACGTGCTTGTCACGGTGTACGACAACGCCCGTGGGCCTAAGGCGCGAAAGGCGTAGCCTTCGGGCAAACCTTTGCTATTGCAAACACCTCCACCACGCACGACAATAAGATTCATTACCAATCGCGAACCATTCCATCCAAAATGCCCGCCAACGACCTCTCTCTGCGTAGCGCCGTCAATCACCTGTATTGCGAGCATCACAGCTGGCTCAATGGCTGGCTACGCAAGAGGCTTGGCAACGCATTCGATGCCGCGGACCTGACGCAGGATACGTTCGTGCGGGTGATCAAGGCACGCAGCGCACTGGACATTCGCGAGCCGCGCCCGTACTTGTCGAGGATCGCCAAGGGCTTGCTGATCGACCTGTTTCGTCGGCGCTCACTGGAACAGGCATACCTGGAAACCTTGGCAGCCTTGCCGCAAGCACAGCACCCGTCGCTGGAAGAGCAGGCGATCATGTTGCAGGCACTGGTAGAAATCGATCGCCTGTTGCAAGGGCTGGGGCCGAAGGTCAGGCAGGTGTTCATGCTGTCGCAATTCGACGGGCTGACCTACCCGCAGATTGCCGAGCAGCTGAACATCAGCGTGCGCAGCGTCAACAACTACATGGCAAAGGCAATGGAGCATTGCTGTTTGATGCAGATGCAATTGGCATGAGCCTTTCGCCCGCCGAGTTGCAGGCCATCAGTGCAGCAGCCCGCTGGTACGCGCGGCTGCAGTCTGGCATCGCCACCGACGCCGATCGCAGCGCCTGGAACGACTGGCTGGCTGCCGACCCGGTCAATCGCCAAGCCTGGCAGCGGATGACCGCTGTGGGGGAGCAGATGGCAAGCGTGCCGGGTGCGCTGGCCGCACCCGCCCTGCGTGGTGCCGCACGTTCCCGCCGGCAGCTGTTACGCAGCGTATTGGTATTAGTGCCAGCCACCTCGCTGGGCTGGCTGGGGTGGCGTAGCAACAGCTCGCAACAGCTGTTTGCCGATTACCGCACCGCAGTGGGTGAGCGCCGTACCTTTCGTTTGGCCGATGGCAGTTCACTGCTGCTGAACACCGACACCTCTGTAAACCTCAAGTACGACGGCCAGCAACGGGTGCTGGAACTGCTTCGCGGTGAAATTCTGGTATCGACCGCTAACGACCCAGCACAGCGGCCATTCAAGGTAAGCACCACACATGGCGAGGTCCGGGCGCTGGGCACGCGCTTTATCGTTCGCACACAAGCGCTGGGCGGTGAGGTGGCAGTCCTGGAGAAAGCGGTAGAAGTCAGAGCGTCCAGCAGCGCATTGACAGTGCGCGTTGAGGCCGGGCAATCCATCGCCTTCACCGACCTCACGGTGGGGCAGCTACGGCGTAATGACGCTACGGTGGGAGCCTGGCAACACGGCAGCATCATTGCCATTGATCGCCCCCTGGTCGAACTGCTTTCCGACCTGTCGCGCTACCGCACCGGCGTGCTGCGCTGTGATCCGCGTATTGCGCAACTGAGGGTCTCTGGCGCGTTCCCAATCGATGACACCGACCTGGCGTTGGCTGCGCTGGAAAGCGGGCTTTCATTACGCGTCACGCGTTACAGCCGTTTCTGGGTCAATGTGTCGCCTCCTGTCGTCCCGCCTCAGTAATTAAAAAATTCTTTTTTGCACTTTTCTTACGCATCGTTCGGCTCATCCCCCATTGGGTGTCATCGATCATTTTCAGGGGGGGATTAGGATGTCTGAGGTATTCAAGCGTGGTCGTCTGGCGACCGCGGTAAAAGTCGCGCTGCTGGCAGTAACCACTGTCGGAGCCTGGTCCACAGCAACGGTCGAGGCAGCCGTGGCGGCCCAGCACAGCGCAGTGCGGTCGTTCGACATCCCTGGTGGCAGCCTGACCGAAGTCCTTGGCCACTTCGCCAGCGCGGCGGGGGCGGCGATTTCGTTTGATGCCAGGCAAACAGACGGCTTTAGCTCCTCGGGGCTCAAAGGTACCTTCGGTCTCATTGAAGGCTTTAGCCGGATTCTGGCCGGCAGCGGCCTGCAAGCCCAGGCGCAGTCCAACGGCACCTATGTACTGCGGGAAGTGCCTTCCGCTGGTTCGGCAATGGAACTTGGTGCCACCAACATCACCGGCCAGGTGCTGGGCGCCACGACAGAGAACAGCGGCTCGTACACCACGGGCGCGGTCACCATAGGCAAAGGTGAGCACTCGCTCAAAGAGACGCCACAGTCGGTGACGGTAATGACCCGCAAGATGATGGACGACCAGAACCTGTACACCATCGACCAGGTCATGGAGAAGACGCCCGGCATTACCGTGTACGACTCGACCATGGGTGGCAAATACTTCTATTCACGCGGGTTCCGCATGTCGGGCCAGTATCAGTACGACGGTGTGCCGCTGGACATGGGCAACCTCTATGTCCAGGCCGACAGTTTCAGCAGCGACATGGCGTACTACGACCGGGTCGAAGTGCTGCGCGGCGCAGCGGGCATGATGAAAGGCTCCGGCGGCACTGCCGGCGGGGTGAATTTCGTGCGCAAGCGCGGCCTGGCAGCTGCGCATACCGACATCACCCTGTCCGGCGGCAGTTGGGACAACTACCGCGGGCAACTGGACACCGGCGGCCCGCTGAACGCATCCGGCACTCTGCGCGGCCGGGCAGTGATCGCCGAACAAAGCCGCCACTATTTCGTGGACGACGCCAACCGCAAAGATCAGGTGTATTACGGTGCGCTCGACTTCGATCTGAATGCCGACACCACCCTGGGGCTGGGCGTTGCCTATGAAGACGTGGATGCCAACCCATGCTGGGGTGGCCTGCCGCGCTACCGCGATCGCAGCGACTTGAAGCTGAGCCGCTCAACCTGCCTGGACCCCTCATGGAACACCTGGCGCAGCCAGCGCACCACCGTGTTCAGTGATGTGTCCCATCAGCTTAACGAAGACTGGAAACTCAAGGTTGCCAGCGTCTATACGAAGAACACCCAGGACATCAAGTACGCGTTTGCCTCAGGTGCAGTGACGCCCGGTACCAATACCACTGGCATGCTGGGCAGCATGTATGACTACGACCAGGTCGATTACGGCCTGGACGCCTACGTCGATGGCACATTCGATGCGTTTGGCCAACAACATGAACTGGTGCTAGGCATGAATGCGAGCCGTTCGAACAAGGACGACTTCTACTCAGTGGCCTTTCTGCCGCAGCGCCAGAATGTATTCAACCCCGACAAGTTCATCCCTGAGCCCGACGACAGCTACTTCATCGACAACTCATCTCGCGGCGGGCCGGTGAAGTCCAAGACTACACAAAAAGGCCTCTACTCGACCCTGCGTTTGAAACTGGCCGACCCACTGACCCTGGTGGTTGGCGGCCGGGTGAGCTGGTACACCTCCACGACCGACTCCGACTTTATCAACACCGGTACGTCGGAGCATTCCAGCACCCGCGAGACCGGGCAGGTCACGCCCTTCGCCGGGGTACTGCTGGACTTGAACGAAAACCTTACCGCTTACGCCAGTTACTCGGACATCTTCACTCCGCAAGGCAACTACCGGTCTGAAGACGGTTCCGCGCTCAAGCCGCTTGTGGGCCAGAGCTATGAATTGGGGATCAAGGGGGCCTGGCTGGAGGGGCGACTGAACGGCGCCTTCAACCTGTTCCGTACTATTCAGAAAGACCAGGCGCAGACCGATTACAACTCGTCATGCCCGTCATCCGATGGTTACTGCTACGTCAACGCCGGCAGGGTACGTGCGCAAGGTTTCGAGGCGGAGCTCAGTGGGGAAATCATCGAGCGCCTGCAACTGCTTGCGGGATACACCTACACCCAGACCAAGACCCTGGACGACATCGACAGCAGCCTGAACGGAGCGGCGTTCAACAGCTACGTGCCTCGGCATGTGTTGCGCCTGTGGGGCGAGTACACCCTGAGCGGCGCGTTAGAGCGGTTGTCTATCGGTGCCGGGGTCAACGCGCAAAGCGACAACTTCCGCGTCTCGCCCGCCAGTGGCGAAAAAATCGACCAGGCGGGCTATGCGATCTGGAATGGGCGTATCGGTTATCGCATCGATGACACCTGGTCGGTAGCGCTCAACGGTAACAACCTGTTCGACAAGCGCTACTACGCCAGCATCGGCACCGAAACCTTCGGCAACTATTACGGTGAGCCACGCAACTTCATGGTATCGGTCAAAGCCAGTTTCTGATGCTGACGCTGTCATGACAGCCTTTCGGAACGGCCTTGCCGCTCAGACGTGGCGCCACGTCTGAGCGTTGGCCACCCTCAGAAACCAATCGCGGCCAATGTTACTCAGGCTTGGACAGCGCGGCCCTCCAGTGCTTCGCTGTCAGCCACCATCCCCTCCCGCATGCGCTGCGCATCGCGGCTGAAACACCGCGACGCGGCCAGCAGAAACACCATGGTCAACATCAGTGCCACCGGTATCAGGTACATCGCGTCGTGCAACCCCTGGGCCTTGAACGCCTCGCTCATCACCACCTCCCCCGCTGCGTCCATGGCAGCGACGGCGAAATGGTCCGAAAGCCCGCCCACCACCACCGGCCCTAATCCACCGCCAAGCAGATACAGCCCGGCGAAATACAGCGCCATGGCCGTGGCGCGCAGGCGGGGCTGCACCACGTCCTGGATGGCGGTGTACACGCAGGTGTAGAAGTTGTACGAGAACAGCCAGCCCACGCCGAACAACGCCACGAACAGGCCCAGCTCGATCCGCCCGGCGTGCAGCGCCCAAGCGGTGGCAAGCGTGGCGACCAGCATGCTCAGCACGGCGAACATCAGCCGGCCGTTGGCAAAGCGCTGATGCACCTTGTCGGCCACCCAGCCACCAAGGGTCAGGCCTACCAGGCCGGTCACACCGACTATGACCCCGGTGGCCACTGCGGCTTGTTGCAGTTGCAGCTCGAAGTACCGCTGCAGCATGGGCACCATGAACGAGTTGCAGGCGTACGAAGCAAAATTGAACGTAAGGCCGGCGAGCACCAGCCAGGCGAAGGTAGGTACGTGAAGTACGCGGCGCAGCGGCCGGTCCAGTGGAGCCTGGGAGACGGCTACGGTTTCTGCCGCACCGCGTGCGGGTTCGCGGATCAGGAACAGGAACAGTGCCAGCACCACACCCGGCACAGCGGCGATGAAGAACGGTGCGCGCCAGCTGCCGAAGGCCTGCACCATGGCGCCGATGGTGAAGAAGGCCAGCAACAGGCCCAACGGCAGGCCAAGCATGAAGATACCCATCGCCCTTGCCCGCCGCTCGGCAGGGAACAGGTCACCGATCAGCGAATTGGCGGCGGGCGCATAGCTGGCTTCACCGATGCCCACCCCCATGCGCACCAGCAGAAAGCTCCAGAAGCTGCCGACCATGCCGTTGACTGCCGTCAGCCCGCTCCACGCCATCAGGCCCCAGCCCATCAGCCGGCTGCGCGAGCCGGTGTCGGCCAGCCGTGCCAATGGCAGGCCAGCGATGGCATAGACCAGCGTGAAGGCTGTGCCGATCAGGCCGATCTGGAAGTCGCTCAGATGCCACTCCAGGCGAATCGGTTCGATGATGATGGCGGGTATGGTGCGGTCGAAGAAATTGAACAGGTTGGCCAGGAACAGCAGGAACAGGATGCGCCAGGCGTTGTTCGCTTGGATGGCGGTCGGCATAGTCAGGTCCCTCGTTATTGTTGTTCGGGGCTTCCAGCACGCCACACGAATCTAGAGGGGGAACTGCGCATCGTCTGCCACCATTGACCGCGCTGATATCGAGCGATGCCCGGTGAGCAGTACGCTGGCCCGGTTCAACGCAAATCCTGACTCACTCGCTCTACAGCGTTCACCACACCCGTCGCGCCCTGCAAGATCACGCCAATCGCCTCACCTGCCTGCGAGGCGAGCTGCAGGCTCTGCGTGGCGTGATCCCGGCTGGTTTCTATCTCGCCAACGGCCTGGCTGGCGAGGGTCTGGTTATGCGCCACCACCGAGACGATCTCATCGGTAGCCGTGCTGGTGCGCGCCGCCAGTTTTCGCACTTCGTCGGCAACCACGGCAAACCCCCTGCCCTGCTCGCCGGCGCGGGCCGCTTCGATGGCTGCATTGAGCGCCAGCAGATTGGTCTGCGCAGCGATGCCGCCGATGGTCTGGACGATCGAACTGATCAACACCGATTGCTCGCCCAGTGCAGTGATCGTCGTGCCGGCCGATTGCAGTTGCCGGGTCATGCCCTGCATGGTCTGCTCCACCTGCTGCACCACCGCCGCGCCCTCCGACGCTCCGCCCACGGTATTGCGCGACACCTCAAGCGCCATCTGCGCGGCCTGTTTGATGGCTTCTTCGCGCTGGACCTGTGCGGTAACCACCGAGGCGAACTTGACCACCCGCACCAGTTTTCCCTGGGCATCGTTCACCGGGTTGTAACTCGCTTCCAGCCACACTTCGTGCCCGTGCCGGTCCAGACGGCGGAAGCGGCCGGTGACGTAGCGGCCGGTATTGAGCGTTCGCCAAAATTCGGCATATGCCGGCCTGGCGGTATCTTCTGTACAGCAAAACATCCGGTGATGCTTACCCACCACTTCATCGAGCCGGTATCCCATGCCCGCCAGGAAGGTGTCATTGGCGGCCAGCACATGGCCTGCCAGATCGAACTGGATGACCGCGCTGGAGCGCAACAACGCGTCGAGCAGCGCCTGGTTCTCCCGAGCCAGCCCGACCTCTTTGGACACGTCACGCCCGTATGCGCGCACCTCGCATACCCGCCCTTGTGCATCCAACCGCGGATACCAGCCCAGGCGCCACCATGCCGACTTGCCATTGACCGTGTTCAGGTTCATGTCATCGTGCAGCGGCGCACCATTGGCAAGCGCGCTGGCCAGCCCGCGCACGGTCTGGGCGGGCAGCCACTGTCCCAAAGAGGTGCCGGCCAAGGCATCCACAGTGACGCCGAACGCAGCAGCACTGGAAATGTTGCAGTCGACGATCCGCCAATCGGCGTCGAGCCGCAGAAAAAAACCCGCCTGCTCTATCTGCTCCAGGCATTGCCGAAGGCTTTCCAGTTCGCGTTCACGCTCGGCGAGCGTGGTTTTCAATTGCCGGTTGAACATGCTGGCACCTGCTGAGAATAGCGACGAATAAGTCAAATCTGCGACCAGCGGAGCCGGTTGTTGCAGTACCACGTCTGGAAGGCGGCCAGCGGCATGGGCCTTGCCAGGTAATAGCCCTGCGCCTGGGTACAACCCCAGGCCTTGGCACAGGTGAGCTGTTCAGCGGTTTCGATGCCTTCGGCCACAACCTGGTAACCGAGCTGGTTAGCCAACCCCACCAGCGACTGCACCAATAGGAGGTCCTTGGCACTGTGCGTGGCTTTCTGGATCAACGAGCGGTCCAGTTTCACTAGGGTGGCAGGAATGCGGCTGAGGTAGGCCCAGTTGCTATAGCCGGTACCAAAGTCATCGATGGCGATGTCGATCCCGGCCTGACGTGCACGCAGCAACTGCCGGCGCACTTCTTCGGGTTGCTCGATCAGCACGCTTTCAGTGAACTCCAGTTGCAGGCGCCATGGCGCGATGGCCCTGTGCTGGAGCTCGGCAAGCAAGGTGTCCATGAATGCTGCGTTCTCCAGGTCGCGCGCGGTGACATTCATGCTGATGCGCAAGTCCGGCGCCTGAGCGTGTTGCAGGATGTTCAACACCGCGCGCATCACCCACAGGCTGATCGACGCTATCAGCGCGGTTTTCTCGGCCAGGGCGATGAACTCGGCAGGGGAAATATCCCCCAAGTGCGGATGACGCCAGCGCAACAGTGCTTCAGCGCTGTTGCAGGTATGGCCTTGCAGTTCAACTCGCGGCTGCAGGTGCAGGCTGAGCTCGTCATCGCTCTGCAGCGCTGCCCCCAGTGAGGTCAGCAAGGAGAAGGCCCTGCGCTGCGCGGCGTCCACCTCCGGCTGATAGTGCGCGCAGCGGCTAGGGTTGCCACGGGCTGCGTCAGCGGCGCCCACCGCACGGCGCAACCAGTCAAGGCTGCCATCGTCGTCGCAGCGGGTGACCGGCGAAATACCGACCGCAGCATCCAGGAGCACGGGAATCTGATGACACTGCACAGGGTCGCTCAGCGCACCGATTACCCGCGCGCACATTGCCAAAGGGTGCTGATGCACGATGACGGCAAACCGGGTGGGGCTGATCTTGTACAACGCAAGGTCCGGGTCAAGCTGGCTGACGATCAGGTCTTTCACCTGAAGGGTCAGGTCGTGGGCGAAGTTGTAGCCCAACACCTTGATCATGTGCGTAAGCACCTGCGCCGGCATGATGTCGAACACCACCACGGTCAGGGCATCATGGCGTTCAAGGCGCGTCTGCACGTCGCATTCAAGTTTTACCCGATTGAACAGCCCTGTCGGCTGGTCGTAGAAATTTCGATGGCGTATACCGGCAATGATCTGCACTGCCATGTCTGCGAACGCCTGCAACATCCCGCGCTGAGCATCATCCATGGCCTCACGCGGGACCGTATCGATGATGCAGAAACTGCCAATCGCGACCTGCTTGTCCACCAACAGCGGAGCGCCGCAATAGTAGCGAATGCCGGGTGCACCGGTGACCAGCGGGTTTTCGGCAAAGCGCGGGTCCTGCGTCGCATCCAGTACTTCCAGCGGCTGCGCCTGAAGAATGGTATGGGCACAGAACGCCACATCCCGCGGCGTGCTGTCGGCCTCCAATGCGGTCTTGGCCATGAACCACTGCTGGCACTCGCTGACGATCGAGATCAGGCACATCGGCGCATTGAAGTAACGGCCGGCCCATTCGACCAGTGTGCGCAGTTCGGTGCTGCAGTCCTGGTGCGCAACACACCATTCGGCGACCGCAGCCAAGCGCTGCTCTTCATTGGACGGCATAGGGGCGACATTCATGTTCATTTCACCTGCCCCTATCGGAATGGCAACAAGGTTATGGCTATGGGCCATTACTGAGACTTCATCACTCCTTTGAACGTTCCGCGCTCCTGCGAGGAAATCAACAGTACCGACAAAACCTGTACAAATCCAGAGCGTTGTACAATTTTTTATTCTTAGCAAAGACTTATTCGCCGTGAATACGGCAAATTCCCGGCTGCACACCTGTACAAAATAAAATTGGCGTACAAAGAAAAGAACGGCGTTGCCCTAAGGCAACGCCTGACACGGAAGCGTAAATGGGGGCGATGTTGCTGAGCGAGAACGCTCAGTTGGCTGATGGCTGCGACCATTCAGAGGAGAGGGCGCAAGGGAGGGCGTCTCATGGTGTGCAACAACAAAGGTGCAGCTTGACCGGCAATAGCCCTAGCAGGAAGGCGCAACCAGCCTGTACCCCACCCCGGCCTCGGTAATGATGAACCGCGGTGCTGTTGGATCATCCCCCAGCTTCTGCCGCAAATGCCCCACTACAATCCGCAGATAATGGGTGTTCTCCACGTGCGTCGGGCCCCAGATATCCTTGAGCAACTGCTGCTGGGTAATCACCCGCCCCGGGTGCCCGGCAAGTTGCGCCAGCAACGCATATTCCTTGCGGGTCAGCGCCACCTCAGCGCCCTCAAGCGTCACCTTGCGAAATGCGAAGTCCACAGTCAAAGGCCCGAAGCTCGCCGTCACCTCGCTCCCGCCCGCTTGCGGCACCTGGCGCAACAACGCACGTATCCTGGCCAGAAACTCCTGGATGCCGAACGGCTTGGTCACATAGTCATTGGCTCCGCTATCCAGCGCATCGACCTTTTGCACTTCACTGGCGCGCACCGACAGCACCATTACCGGCACTGCACTCCACTCGCGTAACTCGCGCAGCACCTGCTGCCCGTCCATGTCAGGCAAGCCGAGGTCAAGCACCACCAGGTCAGGCTTGGCCAAGGCAGCCTGAGCCAGCCCTTCGCTACCGGTGGCCGCCTCGATTACCTTGTAGCCTTGTGAGGCCAGGCTGATGCGCAGGAACTTGCGGATCTGCGGTTCGTCGTCAATGACCAGGAGGGTGGCAGACTGGCTCATGGGGTTTCGCTTTCGGCTTCGGGTTGTTGGGGCAAGGGCAAGCATAAAGTGATGCAGGTACCAAGGCCATCGATGCCTTCGCTGACCAGAATCTGCCCACCATGGGCGCCGATCATGCCTTGACAGATCGCCAGGCCCAGGCCGGTGCCCTGCCCGCCGCGGTCGCCGCGGGCCGCGGTGTAAAACATGTCGAAGATTTTCTCGCGTTCAGGCACGGGGATGCCAGGCCCTTGGTCGCTGACCGCGAACCGCAATTGCTCGTCGTGCACCGACACCTGCAGTTCGAGGCGGCCTTGGGCGGGCGAAAAGCGCGCTGCGTTTTCCAGCACGTTGATCAGCGCCTGCTCGATCAGCGCGGCGTGCACGAACAGCAACGGCAACTCGGCGGGCACCTCGGTGTGCACGCTCAGAGGCGCGAGCACCACGCGTAGGCGGTTCAGGGCACTGCCGACGATATCGGCAGGGGCGACCCAGTCGCGGGCCAGCTTGAGGCCGCCGTGGCCCAGACGGGTCATGTCGAGCAGGTTCTGGATATAGCGGTCAAGGCGTTCGGCTTCGTTGCGGGTACCCTCCAACAGTTCGCGGCGGTCTTCGGTGGGGATGGCTTCGCCCAGCGCCAGCAGGCTGTCGATACTGCCACGCATGGCGGTCAGCGGAGTACGCAAGTCGTGGGAGACAGAGGCCAGCAACGCACTGCGCAACTGCTCGGTCTCGCCGTGCAGACGGGCGGCTTCCAGTTGTTCGGCCAGGCGAGCCCGGGCGAGGGCCTGGGCCAGCGGTTGACCAAGCGCCATGAGCAGCCGGCGCCGCTGGGCACTGAGAGGGTCGCCGGACTGGGGGCGTACGCCGAGCATGCCCAGGGGATGATCGTCAACGGTCAACGGCCACCACCACCATCGGCCATCAGGCAGGGTGTCGCTGCCATGGCCGGCGGCCTGCCCATGTTGCCAGGCCCATTCGGCGGCGGCGCGTTCGTTGTCGCTCAGGACCTGGGCCTGGCCGCTGGCCACTTGCAACTGCCCTTCGGGATTGCGTTCGAGCAGGCACACGTGCACGTCCTGCCAGCCATTGAGGTGCTGGCCGGCGGCGTTGAATACGGCTTGCCGGTCGGTGGCGACCGTAAGCCGTCGCGACAGGTCAAGCAGCTGGTTGGTCTGCGCCTGGGTTTCGCGAAGAGCCTGCAACTGCCGGCGCTGACGCGCAGCGAGGTTGCCGGTAAGCGCAGCCATGAACAGGAAGAACACCAGCGTCAGCACGTCTTCTTCGCGCTGGATGCTGAAGGAAAAATTCGGCGGGATGAACAGGAAGTCGTAGGTCAGGAATGACAAGGCAGCACAGGCCAAGGCCGGGCCCAGGCTGCTGCGCACCGCAACCAGAAGTACGGCGGCAAGGAACACCAGCGAAATATTGGGCAGCGCCAACACGCTCGACACCACCCAGGACAAGCCCGTCGCCAGCACGGTCGCGGCCAGTGCCAACAGATAGTGGCGCCATACCCACACCCGCCGCGCGGCCGAACTTGCCGGGGCCGGCTGGGCATCGCGGTCGAGCACGTTGATCTCAAGCCCGTGGCTTTCGCGCAGCAACCGCGCAGCCACGCCTGCGCCGAACAGTCGACGACGCAGGCGGTCCCGCGACTGACCTACCAGCACCAGGCTGGCTCGGCGCTCGCCGGCATGCTGGATCAGCGTGCGTGCCACCTCGCCTGCGCGCAGCAGCACCACTTCCCCGCCCAGGCGCTCAGCCAGTTGTTGGGCCGCCTGCAAACGCTGCCGTGCGGTTTCGTCGCGCAGCCGCCCGTTGTCCACATGCACCAGGCTCCAGGGCAAATGCCGACGCTGCGCAACCCGGCTGGCATGGCGCACCAGGCGTTCGGCCTGATCGTCACCATCGACACCCACCAGCAGACGCCCGCGCAGGGCCGGCGCCTCTTGCCCACGCTGACGGTAGCCGTGGGCCAGGTCGGCATCGACCTGCGCGGCGGCGGCCTGCATGGCCAGCTCACGCAACGCGGTGAGGTTGGTCTGGGAAAAATAGGCATCGATCGCAGCCCGAGCCTGCTCGGGCACATAGACTTTGCCCTCACGCAGACGTTCGAGCAGCTCGCGTGGCGGCAGGTCGATCAGCACCAGCTCGAAAGACTCCTGCAGCACCCAGTCCGGCAGCGTTTCACGCACGTGCACGCCAGTGATGTCGCGCACCTTGTCGTTGAGGCTTTCCAGGTGCTGGACGTTGACCGTGGTGTACACGTCGATCCCGGCGGCCAGCAGTTCCTGAACGTCTTGCCAGCGTTTGGCGTGGCGGCTGCCCGGGGCGTTGCTGTGGGCCAGTTCATCGACCAGGGCCAAGCCGGGGGCGGCTTTCAGCAGGCCGTCAAGGTCCATTTCCTCCAGGGTGACCCCCCGGTATTCGCTGCGTAGCAGAGGATGCTGGGCGAGGCCTGAGAGGAGTGATTCGGTTTCGGCACGACCGTGGGTTTCGACTACGCCTGCCAGTACCTGCACGCCCTGGCGCTGTTGGGCGTGGGCGGCCTGGAGCATGGCGTAGGTCTTGCCTACGCCAGGGGCTGCACCGAGAAATACCTTGAGCCTGCCACGGCCTTCGCGCGGCAGGTTGGCCAACAACGCGTCTGCGCGGGCTGCGTCACTCATGCTTCATCCTTCAGTGGTGCCACGATCGGCATTGTCCGGGCCTGCTTCATCGCGCCAATTTGCTCAAGGCCTGGTTAAGAGCCAGAACGTTGACCACAGGCGGCCCGATCAATGGGTGGAGGGTGGCCCCTTCCAGCAGGGCTTGCAAGCGCTCTACCGGTATCTGGCGCGCCGCCGCCACCCGCGGAATCTGGTAGGCCACGGCCTGCGGTGGCAAATGCGGGTCCAGGCCGCTGCCCGAGGTGGTCAGCAAGGCTTGGGGCACCGGCCCCTGCCCTGCCTGATACAGCTTCGCGGCATCGCCCGCTACCCGTTCAGCCAGCGCCGGGTTGCTTGGCGACAGGTTGCTGGCACTGCTGGCCACGGTGGCATAAGCCCCCGCCGAAGGCCGCGAATGAAACCAGCCATCCCCCTGAAAATCCTGGGCGATCAGTGCCGAGCCGCGCACCTGGCCCTGCTCATCGCGGACCAGGCTGCCATTGGCCTGTTCCGGAAAAACCACTTGGGCAACACCGGTCACCGCCAGCGGATACAGCGCGCCGGTGACCACCGCCAACAACAGGATCAGGCTCAACGCCGGGCGTACATATGTGTTCATGGTGGCCTCCTCAGACCAGGTGCAAAGCGTTGAGCAACAGGTCGATCAGCTTGATCCCGGCAAATGGCACGATGATGCCGCCCAGGCCGTAGATCAGCAGGTTGCGCCGCAGCAGATGGGCAGCACTGGCCGCCTGCACGCGCACGCCACGCAGCGCCAGGGGGATCAGTACGATGATGATCAGCGCGTTGAACACGATGGCCGAGAGGATCGCACTCTGCGGGCTGGCCAGCTGCATCAGGTTGAGCACGCCCAGTTGCGGGTAAATGGCGGCGAACAACGCCGGCAGGATGGCAAAGTACTTGGCCACGTCGTTGGCGATGGAAAACGTGGTCAGCGCGCCACGGGTCACCAGCAGCTCTTTACCGACCTGGACCACGTCCAGCAGCTTGGTCGGGTCGCTGTCCAGATCGACCATGTTGGCGGCTTCGCGCGCGGCCTGGGTG
Source organism: Pseudomonas sp. BNK-30 (assembly GCF_047456185.1). Classification (NCBI taxonomy): domain Bacteria; kingdom Pseudomonadati; phylum Pseudomonadota; class Gammaproteobacteria; order Pseudomonadales; family Pseudomonadaceae; genus Pseudomonas; species Pseudomonas sp. BNK-30. The sequence goes on along the minus strand of NZ_CP179904.1, from coordinate 1,157,204 downwards.
CCGTCGTTCATGGCCATGCCCACGTCAGCCTGGGCCAGGGCCGGGGCGTCGTTGGCACCGTCGCCGCACATGGCCACCAGGCGGCCATCGTTCTGCTCCTGGCGGATGCGCGCCAGCTTCTTCTCCGGCGTAGCTTCGGCCAGCACGTCATCCACGCCGGCCTCGGCGGCGATGGCCGCGGCCGTCAGCGGGTTGTCGCCGGTCACCATCACCGTGCGGATACCCAGCTTGCGCAGCTCGGCGAAGCGTTCGCGGATGCCAGGCTTGACCACGTCCTTGAGGTGGATCACACCGAGCAGGCGCTTGTCCACGCACACCAGCAGCGGCGTACCACCACTCTGGGCGATGCGTTCAACTTCGCGGGCCAGCGCCAGCGGCATTTCCAGGCGCTGCATGCCGACGAAGGCGAGGACCGCATCAACGGCGCCCTTGCGGTAGCGATGCTGCTGAAAATCGATGCCCGACAGGCGTGTCTCGGCACTGAAGGCAATGGCGTCGAACTGCCCCACGCCCGGTTCGACGAAGTCATGCAGCTGGCGCAGGTACTCGACGATCGACTTGCCTTCGGCCGTGTCATCGGCCAGCGACGCGAGCAAGGCGCCCTCGCCCAGCTCCTTGGCGGTCACCCCGGTGGCTGCATGCAGGGCGCTGCAACGGCGGTTGCCAAAGGTGATGGTGCCGGTCTTGTCGAGCATCAGCGTGTGCACGTCACCGGCCGCCTCCACGGCACGGCCCGAGCGGGCGATCACGTTAAGGCGCACCAGGCGATCCATGCCAGCGATGCCGATGGCCGAGAGCAGGCCACCAATGGTGGTCGGGATCAGCGTCACCAGCAGTGCAGCCAGGAAAATCAGTGGCAGACTGCCGCCGGCGAAGTGGGCGAATGGCTGCAGCGTGACCACTACGATCAGGAAGATCAACGTCAGGCCGATCAGCAGAATGTCCAGCGCGATTTCGTTGGGCGTCTTCTGTCGCTTGGCGCCTTCGACGAGGGCGATCATGCGGTCCAGGGTCGATTCGCCAGGGTTGCTGGTGATGCGAATGAGCAGCCAGTCGGAAACCAACCGGGTATTGCCAGTGACGGCCGAGCGGTCACCGCCGGATTCGCGAATCACCGGCGCAGACTCACCGGTGATGGCCGCTTCGTTGACCGCAGCGATGCCCTCGAGCACCTCGCCGTCACCCGGGATCATCTCACCGGCCACGACACGGACTACGTCGTCCTTGCGCAACTGCGCAGCGGCAACGGTCTCGAACGTGCCGTCGCGCATGCGGCGCTCTGCGGTCAGCCCTTGGCTGCCGGCCTTGAGGCTGTCGGCGCGGGCCTTGCCGCGGCCTTCTGCCAGGGCTTCGGCAAAGTTGGCGAACAGCACGGTGAACCACAGCCACACCGCGATCTGCACGGCAACGCCGGTGCTCACGTCACTGCCGGGGGCAAAGCACAGCACGGTGGTCAGGACGGCGGTCAGCGCGACCACCAGCATGACCGGCGAGCGCTTGAGCTGACGCGGGTCAAGCTTGACGAATGCTTGCACCAGCGCCGGGCGCCACAGCGCAGTGAAGCGGGTCTGGTCCTTGGCGCTGTGCCGGGCGTTCACTTCAGGAATGGGCATGTTCATGGTCGGTTCCTCAGAAACCCAGGCTCAGGTGTTCAGCGATTGGCCCAAGGGCCAGGGCCGGCAGGAAGGTCAGGCCGCCCACCAGCAGGATGGTCACCAGCAGCAGGCCGGTGAACAGCGGGCCGTGGGTAGGGAAGCTGTTCAGCCCTTGCGGCGCGCTTTTTTCGCGGCCAGGCTTCCGGCCAAGGCCAGGATCGGCAGGATGTAGCCAAAGCGGCCGATGAGCATGGCCAGGCCGATCATCACGTTGTGGAACACGGTGTTGGCGCCGAACCCGGCGAACGCCGAGCCGTTGTTCGCGGCGCCCGAGGTGTAGGCGTACAGCAACTGGCTGAAACCATGTGCACCCGGATTGCTGACCGCGCCGGCAGGGCCCGGCAGGCTGGCGGCAATGGCACCAAGCACCAGCACGCCGACCGGCATCACCAGCAAGGTTGCCACCAACAGTTGCACTTCCCGGGCCTGCAGTTTCTTGCCGAGGTATTCCGGGGTGCGGCCGATCATCAAACCTGCCAGGAACACCGCGATCAGCACGAACAGCAACATGCCGTAGAGCCCCGCGCCAACGCCGCCGAAAATCACCTCGCCGACCATCATGTTGACCATGGCGACCATGCCGGTAAGCGGGTTGAGGCTGTCGTGCATGGCGTTGACCGACCCGTTGGACGCTGCGGTGGTGGTTACCGTCCACAACACCGAGCCGGTCGTGCCGAAGCGGCTTTCCTTGCCCTCCAGGGGTGCGCTCTGCTGAACCTGCGCGCTGTCCAGCGCCGGGTTGGGCTGGTGCTCCGACCACAGCGCGGTCGCGCCGCCAATCAGGAACAGGCCCAGCATGCAGGCCAGAATCGCGCGGCTTTGGCGCAGGTCCTTGACGTAATGGCCGAAGGTGAAGACCAGGGCGGCCGGGATCAGGATGATCGAAGCCACCTCGAACAGGTTGCTCCAGGCCGTTGGGTTCTCGAACGGGTGTGACGAGTTGACGCCGAAGAAGCCGCCGCCGTTGGTCCCCAATTGCTTGATGGCGATCTGGCTGGCGGCAGGGCCGAGCGGAATCGTCTGGTCAGCACCTTGCAGGGTCACCGCATGGGCGTAGTCGGCGAAGGTCTGCGGCACACCCTGCCAGACCAGCAGCAGCGCGAGCACCAGGCACAACGGCAACAGGCCGTAAAGGGTGGCACGGGTCATGTCGACCCAGAAGTTGCCAATACTGCTGGTCGAGCGCCGGGAGATGCCGCGGCACAAGGCGACCAGCACGGCCAGCCCGGTAGCGGCGCTTACGAAGTTCTGCACGGTCAGGCCGAGCATCTGGCTCAGGTAACTGACCGAGGCTTCACCGCTGTAAGCCTGCCAGTTGGTGTTGGTGACAAAGCTCACCGCAGTGTTGAAAGCCAGCGACCATTCCTGGCCGGGCAGGTGTTGCGGGTTGAGCGGCAGGTAACCTTGCAGTAAAAGTACGCTGAAGAGCAGCACGAAACCGGCCAGGTTGAACGCCAGCAGCGCCAGGGCGTACTGCTTCCAGTTCTGTTCCTGATCGGCGCGCACGCCGGCCAGCCGATAGCAGCCCCGCTCCACCGGCCCAAGTAGCGGCGTCAGCCAAGTCCGCTGGCCCTCCATGACGTTGAAGTAGAAGCGCCCGAGCCAGGGTGCCGGCAGCAGCACGATGGCGAAAAACGCCAGCAGCAACGCGAAGTCATAACTGTGCATGGCCGCTCCCTAGCTGCGATCGGCGCGCAGCAGCGCCATCAGCAGGTAAACCGCCAACGCCACTGCCAGTAGCAGTGACAGCCCGTCGAGCATGTTCATGTGTGGATCTCCCCTGGTTACGGCTTGGGCCGCTTTGGGGGAATTGTCCAAGGGAGGGGCGTAAAGGGGCGAGATCGAGGGGTGGGGCTGGAAATAAAGAATGCGTAAAGATCAGATTTGTCGTGTTACCTGCACCGGCCCATGCGCAGGGCAAGCCCGCCCGGGCCGACGCAAGGTTAACGTTGTGGCGTTGGCTGCCCGGCGTTGCGGCTCCAGTCCAGCAGCAGGCTATACCCTACCGCCAGCAGGGTTGGCCCGATGAACAGGCCAATGAAGCCAAAGGCAATCAAACCGCCAAACACCCCGAGCAGCACGATCACCAGCGGCAGGTTGCCGCCCCTGCTGATCAGGTAAGGCTTGAGCACGTTGTCCACGCCACTGATGACGAAGGTGCCCCAGATACCCAGGAACACCGCCATGCCGTACTCACCCTGCCATACCAGCCAGGCAGTTGCGGGTATCCACGCCAGTGGCGGCCCCATGGGGATCAGGCTGAGCATGAAGGTGACCAGGCCCAGCACGATGGCCCCCGGCACACCGGCGATCAGGAAGCCGATCAAGGCCAGCAGTGCCTGTGCCGCCGCAGTACCGATCACCCCGTTGACCACCCGTTGCACGGTGCCCGCCACCAGCTCCAGGTAATACTCGGCGCGCTCACCTACAAGGCGGTTCAGCAAACGCAGGACGAACGCCGCCAGGCGCGGGCCGTCACGATAGAAGAAGAACACGAAGACCAGGCTCAGCGTCAGCTCCAGCACACCACTGCCGATCTGCGCACTGCGTGCCAGCAACCAGTTGCCGACCTGGCCCAGGTGAGGCTTGACCGACGCGATCAGCGCGGCGCCCTGCTGGTCGAGAGACTGCCAGCCGCTGACCAGGCGTTCACCGACCAGGGGAATGCCGCCCAGCCACGCGGGGGCATCAGGCAAGCCATCGACCTGCACGTCGCGCACGAAGGCGGTGGCGTCCCGAACATGGTCGGCGAGGTTGAAGCCCAACCACACCAACGGCAAGGCCACGATGAGTATCCAGGCCGAGGTCAGCAGGCCTGCCGCCAGTGTTTCACGCCCACCCAGTGCGCGTGTCAGCAGGCGCATCAGCGGCCAGCTGGCAAACGCCAGGATAGCCCCCCACAACAACGCGGAAATGAAAGGTGCCATCACCCACAACGCAGCGCCGAGCAAGGTCAGCAGGATAATCTGGATCAGCAGGCGATCATTGTTGGCCATGGTGGCGCTCATTCAACGGATCAGTTCCAGGTGCAGGCCATCGGTGGGGGCATTGCCGACTTCGAGCCGGTTGCTGCGTACACCGGCCCTGACCAGCTGCTCGCGCCAGACCTCAGCCTGGGGACCGCTGAGGCTTGCACGCAACGTGCTGTCCAGGTTCAGGCTGCGACCCAACAAGGTCACCCAGGAAGGTTGCGGCACAGCCAGGTCGGGGTAGTCGAGCTTGCCCGTGTCGCGCATTTCGCGCAGCACCGTAGCCGGCGTAGGCATCAGTTCACCCAGCGGGCTGCTGGCGACGAACTCTTCCACGTGCAGGTAGGCGCGGCGGTTGCCGCGGGTAACGCTGTAAAGCGCTACCAGGGTGTCTGCCTCTTTGGCGGAGCGGCGCAGGAGGATGAACGCCTGCTGCTCGTCACCGCCATTGAGCCGCGCGCTGCCGAATACCTCATTGCCCCACAGGCTGGCTTCGCCACAATCGCGGCCCTGACACCAGAACAATGGGTAACCGCCATCGCGCTGCAACGCTTCGCGGGCACTGGTGAAGGCTTCACGAGCCGTACGCTCGGCCGGCAGTTCGTAAGTGATGGAACTTACCTGCCCTCGGCTCTCGACCTTGTCATCCACGCGCAGACGGCCGCTGATCTTGCGTAGCGGGCCCATTGGGTAGACCCGCTCCTGCTCGACTGCCGGGCGTTGTTCGACCACTTTGGCATCCACGGGCACGGGCAGGGCGCCGGCCCACAGCAGCGGGCTTACGAGCGCCAGGCAGGCGCCGGCAGTACGAATCATGACGGGCACGCTCATCGGCGACCCGCGCGGCGGCGAGCGCCGTAATGAAGCTCCAGGATGTCTGGCAGTTGCATGGTTGTCTCCCTGTTCAACCCGCCAAGCCTCGACACTTGTCCGGCTCAAGTCAAGCAAAGCCAAAGAAGCGATTGATACAGTCTGCGACAAGGGCCGCGCCGTGTTCATCGTTCAGGTGCAGATGATGGCCACCGGGCAGCACCTTCTGTTCAAAGGGTAGCTGTTGCAGCAGCTCAGCGTGGCGCGCCAGCATGCCGTCGGCCGCCACCACCAGGCACGCCGGGCAGTTCACCCGGCGCACGTAGGCCATGGCCTGGGCATGGCTCAAGCGCACCGGCGATGGCAACGTCAGGCGGCTGTCACTGCGCCAACTGTAACCGCCAGGCACCGGCATCAGGCCGCGCTGGGCGAGCAACTCGGCAGCGTCCCGGCTGACCGCGACCATGCCCTTCATGCGCGCCTGCACGCCCTCCTCCAGGGTCTTGTAGACCGACTTGCGTTTGCCATCCAGGCGCAACTGGGCTTGCAGCGCCAACCCCAGGCGCTCGCCGGCATCCGCTTCGGCGCCGGTCGGCGGGATGACGCCGTCGATCAGCGCCAGATGGCTGACCCGCTCTGGCAGGGCGGCGGCCAGCTGCACAGAAATGATCGCCCCCAGCGAATGCCCCAACAGGGCAAACCGTTGCCAGCCCAGTTGTTCGGCAACCCGCAGTACATCATGGGCGTAGTCGGCCAGCGCATAGCCGGCGCCTGGCGGGCGGTGCTGCGAGTAGCCATGCCCGGCAAGGTCCAGGGCGAGGATGCGCAGGCCTTTCAATTGCGGTGCGAGGCGGGCAAAACTGTTGGCATTGTCCAGCCAGCCATGCAGGGCGATCACCGGCAGGCCGTCTTCGGGGCCGAACAGGTGAGCAGCCAGCTCGATATGACCCAGGCTGAGGCGGACTTCCTCCACGTGGGCACTCATGCCTGGCCCCAGCGGTCGAACAGGCCTTTGATCAGGCTGGCAGTGTCCGTCGGCCGCTCCAGGGGGAACATGTGCCCACCGGGTACGCTGTGGTACTCGCCCTTGGGCATGCCGCGCACAGCCAGCGTGTGGTGGCGACGAATCACGTTGCTGCGCTCACCCCGCACCATCGCCAGTGGCACCTGAAGCTGCCGCGCAGGGGCCGGGCTTGCGTGAGGGATGCTGCGGTAGATGCTGATTTCGGTAGCCGGATCGAAGCGCAGGCGTACCCCCTGCTCCATGTCTTGCAGGCCATGCTCGAGGTAGGCTTCCAGGCAGTCGGGGTCGAAATGCCGGAACAGCTTTTTGCTGGCGAAATAGTCCCGTGCGCTGGCGCGGTCGCTGAACGCCTCGCGCCGGCCCAGCGTGCGGCCTGCAGGGGTGATGCGGTCAATGAAGCCAAAGCGCTTGGCGGTGCGCAGCAACCACTGATCGGCGCGGGTCAGCACCGGTGAGTCAAGCATGACCACACCGCGGTAGTAAGCAGGACACCGCAGGGCTGCATGCAGGTGCAGCACACCACCCAGCGAGTGGCCGACACCCCACACCGGCTGATCCTGCCTGGCCAGGTGGTGTAAAAGCTCATCCACCAGGCTCTGCCAGTTCTCATTCACCGGAAAACGGGGGTCATGGGCATGCTGGGGCAGATGCTGCACCTGGTAATCCGGCGCCAGGGCCGCGAACAGCTTGCCGTAGGTGGCCGACGGAAAGCCGTTGGCATGGGCGAAGAAGATCTGCTGCGACATGGCACCTGGTCCGGTACGAGGATGATGGCCCATTGTCGGCATCCCGCGGGCGCTCGGCAACGTCCGTAAAGGTCATCGGCGAGGGCGATCAGGTCACCAGGCGCTGACGAAGCCGGGCTGCGAGTAATCGGCTGGGGCACGGCAACAGGCGCAAACGCCCGTTGCCGACCACTCAAGGGGCGTGCTGCAGGGCCTGCAGGGTCATCAGCCCCGCCAGCGGCCAGTCGCCTTCAAGCTGCGCCAGGCTGGCGGTGCTCAAAGGCGCAGGCTGTTGCGCGTGGCCATGCTCCAGCATGCCGACCAGCGCACCCACCAACGGCTGGTGGCTGACCAGCAATACGTGCTCAAGCCCCAGGCGTTCGAGTTCAGCGATCACCTCCTGCACATTGCTGTCGGGCGTCAGCCAGGGCACGGTGCGCACCGGCTCGGCGAAACCGAGGGTGTCATGCACCAGGGCGGCCGTTTGTTGAGCACGCACGTAGGGGCTGGCAATGATGGCCTGCAGCGGCTGGCCGAGCAGATGCGCAGCACTGTGCAGCACCTGCTCGCGGCCGTGGGCAGTCAGGCGCCGCTCGGCGTCGGTGTTGGCCCTGGGCTCTGCCTCACCGTGGCGCAATACCCACAGCTTCACAGTTTGGGCTCCTCGTCGCGCACCGGGTGGGGTGCAGGGGCAACGGCATGCGGCGCTTCGCCTTCCGGCGCACGCGGCGTGGGCCAGTCTGCGAAAGGCCACGGCTTGCTGTCGGTATGGAAGGTGCCAAAGCGACCGATCTGCGCCAGGTACTGGCTCAAGCTGTCGCCGAAGTTCATCAGGCTGGCGCTCGGCGCGCCGTAGATCAGACGGTAGATGAGCTGCACCAGCACCAGGCCGCCGAGCAGCAGCTCGGCCAGTTGCCACACCACCAGAAACACCAGCATCCACAGCACGCGCAGGATGATCGACTCGCGCTGGGCGCGCTCAGGGGTATCGTTCATGTGTCGCTCCTTGTTCTGTTCAAAGCCGCTAAAGGCTCAGTTGAAACCGCTGATGGAAATGAAGTCGACGTCGGTCTTGGGCTCGGCGCGCATCAGGCGCTCGATCACCTGGTTCAGCGTGCGGCCTTCGAAGAGGATGGCATGCAGCCCTGCTACCAGCGGCATGTAGACCTGGACCTCTTCAGCCTTGGCCTTGAGCACCTTGAGGGTATTGACCCCTTCGGCCACCTCGCCCAGGCGACTGACCGCCTGCTCCAGCGTCAAGCCCTGGCCCAGGGCGTGACCGACCTGGTAGTTGCGGCTCTTGGGCGAAGAACAGGTGACGATCAGGTCGCCGACCCCGGCAAGGCCGAGGAAGGTCATGGGGTTGGCGCCCTGGCTCACGGCGAAACGAGTCATTTCGGCCAGCGCACGGGTAATCAGCATGCTCTTGGTGTTTTCGCCCATGCCCAGCGCCACGGCCATGCCAGCAATGATCGCATAGACGTTCTTCAGAGCCCCACCCAGCTCGACACCGAAGCGGTCGCTGCTGGCGTAGACCCGGAAGGTACTCCCGTGCAATACCGCCTGCACGCGCTGGCAGAGGTCTTCATCTTCACTGGCGACCACGGTAGCGGTGAGCGCATGCTCAGCGATCTCGCGGGCCAGGTTTGGCCCGGACAACACACCGATTCGCGCATCGGGCGCGATCTCTTCGAGGATCTGGCTCATCAGCTTGAAGCTCTGCGCTTCGATGCCTTTGGTCAGGCTGACCAGGCATTTGCCGCGCAGCAGCGCGGCATGCGGGGCCAAAACGCTGCGCAAGGCGCTGGAGGGCAGCGCGACGAAGATCAGGTCGCTGTAGTGCAACGTGGCCAGCAGGTCGTTGACCGGCTCGACGCCGTCATGCAGACGGATGCCTTTGAGGTAGCGCGGGTTCTCGCGATTGACGCGCATGGCCTCGGCCTGCTCAGGGTCACGCATCCATTGGCGTACCGGCACGCCGTTCTGCGCCAGCAGGTTCGCCACGGCGGTGCCGAAGCTGCCGCCTCCCAGAACTGCAACAGGTTGCTGTTCAGTCATATTCAATCCGTTAAAGCCATAAGTTAAGTGGCGACCGGGCCATTATACGGCAAGCTGCAAGCTGCAAGCTGCAAGACACAGCGCCCTCATTGGCCACAAGGTTTTCTTGTAGCTTGCAGCTTGCAGCCTGTGGCTGGCAAAACCCCCATGGTCAGTTAACATGCCTGTTTCAACTCTGATACAAGGCCGTATCGTGTTCCATGGCACGCCTCCCTACCCTCGCCTGTTGCTGCTGACTGCCTTGCTCGGCAGCCCGGCCGTGGCCGACGACCTGTTCATCGACAACGCCGACCTGCCACAGGTTCTGACCGCCACGCGGCTGAAACAATCCCCGGCCGCCGTGCCGGGCAGCATGACCGTGCTCGACAGCGAACTGATCCGTGCCAGCGGCGCCCGCGACATCCCCGAACTGCTGCGCCTGGTGCCGGGGATGATGATCGGCTACGGCGCCGGCAACCAGCCAACCGTCAATTACCACGGCACCAACGTCAACGAAGCCCGGCGCATGCAGGTGCTGATCGACGGCCGCTCGGTGTACCGTGCGGGCCTGGCCACGGTGGACTGGAGCGACATCCCGGTGGCGCTGGAGGACATCGAACGCATCGAGGTATTCCGCGGCCCCAACACCGTCAGCTACGGCGCCAATGCACTGATGGCGGTGGTCAACATTCTCACCCGCAATCCGGCGGACAGCCATGGCACGCGCATGAAGCTGACCCGCGGCCAGGATGGCATCGATGACTACTACCTCAGCCACGGCTTCGGCTGGGACGGCGGTGATCTGCGCCTGTCGGTGTCGGGCCAGAAAGATGACGGCTTCGATGAAAACCAGTTTGGCCAGGATTACCGCGACAGCCGCCGCCTGAACCGCTTCAACCTCAGCGTCAGCCATAGCCTCGCGACAAATCAGACCCTGGAATGGCAACTGGCAGCCAAAGAGGGCAGCAACCAGCGGCCCTATACCTACCAGCCCGTATTCCCCTTCGTCACCGAAAGCGGCAACAACGCCGACGTCAACGCCAAGGACTACGCAGGCTCCGTGCGCTGGAACATCGACTTCAACCCTGACCACAGCCTGTACGTGCAGGGCTCGGCCCAGCACTTCGACCGCCAGCAGGTCTGGCGCGCCTGCGACGCAGCGCTGTCGTTCAGCCCGGAACTGACCCGGCTGTGGCAGCTCAACCCGAATTTTGCCGAGCAGGTCGCCCGCGGCGCCAACAACCCGCCCAACAGCAGCAACCCCGAAGAGCAGGCGCTGGTCGATGCCATCAAGGACCAGTGGAACAACCAGGGCGGCAGCAACGTGGTGTGCGGCGATGTCGACCAGAGCACCCGTGAAACCCGCTACGACCTGGAAATCCAGGATACCCTGAGCCTGACCGACAACCTGCGCCTGCTCAGCGGCATGAACTACCGTTATGACCGCGCCGACTCACAGACGTATTTCGACGGCGGCCTGGACGATCAGACCTGGCGCCTCTTCAGCCAGTTGGAGTGGCGCGCGGACGATCATTGGATCCTGCAGGGCGGCGCGATGTTCGAAGACTCGCAACTGTCCGGCAGCTCGCTTTCCCCGCGCATGGCAGTCAACTACCTGATCACCCCGCGCCACGGCTTGCGTGCGGTGTACTCCGAGGCAGTGCGCTCGCCGGACATGTTCGAAAACAACGTCAACTGGAGCTACACGGTCAAGAACCTGACCCCTACTGCGTTCGGCCAGCAGAACGGCGAGTATTTCGTCAAGACCCGCGGCCCGGGCGACCTCGACCAGGAACGCATGCGTTCACGCGAGCTGGGCTACAACGGCCAGTTCACTGCTATCGACCTGAACATGGATGTGAAACTGTTCTACGACGAGATCACCGGAATGATCAGCGAGCCCCTGAGGAACAACCAGTACATCGCCAGTAACGCCAACAAGGCCCGATTCAGCGGCAGCGAGGCACAGCTGGACTGGCGCCCTACCCGGCGCGACCGCCTGCGTTTCACATATGCCTATGTCGATGCCTGGGCCAGCAACCCCGCCGACAGCGCCAACACCGCCCGCAACAGCGGCTCGGCGGGCTGGATGCGCGAATGGGGTGATGGCTGGTCCAGTGCGCTGTTCTACTACGGCGACGATGCCCTTAACCAGTATCGCTACGAGCGCCTCGACCTGCGTCTGGCCAAACGCTTTCGGATCGAGGGCAGCACCCTTGAGCTGGCTGCGTTGTGGCAGCAGCGCCTGGACGACGAGCCGACCACCACCCTCCAGAACCGCTATGACAGCCGTCACCGCCTGAGCGTCAGCGCGGAGCTGGAGTTCTGATGGCCCGCCTGCTGCGCCTGCTGGTGTTCTGCCTTTGGCCATTAGGCTCGCTGTCCGCCAGCGAAATCCTGTTGGTCGGTGGCGAGGAACAGCCCGGCATCCGTAGCTTTGTCGCGGCCCTCGAAAGCCGCCGCAACCAAGATCAGGTACGGTTTCAGACCGTCGCCGAACTGCCGCGCCCAGGCAAGCTCAAGGCCGACCTGCGCCTGGTGCTGCTTGACAGCGCCGCACTGGAGTGGCGCCTGGCCGAAAGCAAAGGGCCGGCGGCCCTGGCCATGCGCATCAGCCGCGTGCAGGCCGAGCAGCGCCTGGGAAAGTCGCGACCGGCGTACCTGACGCTGCTGTGGAGTGACCCGCCCCTGGCCCGCCAGTTGCGCCTGGCCCGCTACCTGTTGCCGCAGGCCCAACGCATCGGCGTGCTGTACGCAGAACACAGCCATTTTCTGCTTGATGAACTACGCCAGGCAGCCCGGCCACTGGGGCTGGAAATCGTCGCCCAGCAATGGCCGGACCCGCGCGACAGCCGGCCGCTGCTGGATCTGTTGGGCAATAGCGACGTGCTACTGGGCCTGGAAGACCCCGACCTTTACAACTCCAAGACCGCCAAGAACCTGCTGCTCAGCACCTACGGCCGGCAGATGGCGCTGATCGGCCCGAACGCCGGTTTCGTCCGCGCCGGTGCCCTGGCCAGTACCTACAGCGACCAGGAGGACTGGCTGGCGGTGCTCGACCAACTGCTCGACCGCCCGCCAGCGCAATGGCCGCGCAGCCTCTACCCCGCACGTTTCGGGGTCAGCGGCAACCAGCAGGTGGCTCGCGCCCTGGGCCTTGAACCGATCGATCCGAACGCCACTGCCAAGGTTTTGGCTGAAGGAGAACCCACCCCATGACTAGACGCCTGAGCTGGGATATCCACACCCGTACGCAGATCATAAGCCTGGGCCCTGCGCTGCTGCTGACATTGCTGCTGATCAGCTTCTTCACCTTCGTGCGCATCCAGGACTTGCGCCAGGAGCTCAACCATACCGGTCAGCTGATCGCCAATCAGTTGGCTCCAGCGTCCGAGTACGGTGTGATCTCGGGTAACAACGAAGTGCTCGAAGGCCTGATGCGCGCCACCCTGAGCATCCCCCACGTGCGCTTTCTGGAAGTGCAGGACAGCCGCAACCACATCCTGGTGTACGTCGAGCAGTCAGACGAGAGCGCTAACCGGGCACAACGCGTGGAGGTGTTCCAGGCGCCGATCCGGCTTCAGCAAATACGCCTGGACAACGACTTCCTGCAGCAGGGCAAAGCGCCGTCGCCGGCGATCGGGGACGATTATCTGGGGCGGGTGATCGTCGGCATGTCGGACGACGCCTTCAGCCAGCGCCAACAGGAGATCGTTATCAAGGCTGGCATCCTGGCGCTGTTCGCCCTGTTGTTCACCTTCCTGCTCGCACGGCGCCTGGCCATGAGCCTCGCAAAGCCGATCAGCGACATGGGCCATGCGGTCAAGGCCATCCAGCAAGGTGACTACAACACCCCGCTGCCGGTGGTCGACGACAGCGAGCTGGGCCACCTGGCACGCCACATCAACAACCTGGCCAGCGCACTGGAACAGGCCAGCGCCGAACAGAAACAGGCCATTGCCCAGTTGATCCAGGCCCGCGAGGAGGCCGAGCAGGCCAACGGCGCCAAGTCGGAATTCCTCGCGATGATGAGCCACGAGCTGCGCACCCCCATGAATGGCGTGCTGGGCATGCTGCAGCTGCTCGAAACCACCCAGTTGACCAGCGAGCAGGCCGAGTACACGGCTGTGGCCAGCGAATCCACCGGGCACTTGCTCAAGGTGATCAACGACATTCTCGATTTCTCACGGATCGAACGCACCACGCTGCAACTGGAGCATATCGACTTCAATCTCGGCGAGCTGATCGCCAGCAGCGTGCAGTCCTTCCAGCACAGCGCACAACAACGGGGCCTGGATCTGCAACTGCAATTACCGGCCCAGAGCGAGCGGCTGCAGGTGGTGGGCGACCCGACGCGCATCCGCCAGATCCTCCTCAACCTGGTCGGCAATGCCCTGAAGTTCACTGAACGCGGCCAGGTGCAGGTCGAAGCGCGTTGGCAGGCGCTCGATCGTCAGACGCTGTGGTTCACGTGCAGCGTGCGCGACACAGGCATCGGCATCGACAGCGAACGCCTGGAAATGATGTTCGTCGCCTTCCAGCAGGCCGACAGCTCGATTTCCCGGCGCTATGGCGGTACTGGCCTGGGGCTGTCCATCGCTCGCACCCTTGCTGAACGCATGGGCGGCAAGCTGCGTGGCGAAAGCCACGAAGGGCTGGGCTCGACCTTCACCCTGGAAATGCCGCTAGCCCTGGCGAGCCCTGCGCCTGCGACATTGCCCGGCGCGCTGGCGGCTCACACACCGCTCGCCAAAGGCGAACGGATCCTGCTGGTGGAGGACAACCCGGTCAATCAGAGCGTCATCGAAGCCATGTTGCGCAGCTTGGGGCTGGAGGTCAGCGTGGCCCATGACGGCATCCAGGCCGTGGAAAAGGTCAGCCAGCAGCACTTTGCTGCCATCCTGATGGACTGCCGCCTGCCGCAGGTCGATGGTTATGAAGCCACCCGACGCATACGCCTGCTGCCCAACGGCGGCCAGTTGCCGATCATCGCCTTGACCGCCAACGCCCTGCAGGGTGACCGGGAACGTTGCATGGCCGCCGGCATGGACGATTACCTGAGCAAACCGTTGCGCCGCACTGACCTGCAGCAGGTGTTGCAACGCTGGTTACCCGGCCGGACAGCCGCGACTGGCGATAAATGCTAAAGTGCGGCAGTCTTAAGGACTGGACAGGACCTTCATCGGCCCTGAAAATAGACGTTTCAGTGCACACCTGTACTTCTTTCGCCAGGTGCGCTGTGACTTTCACCACAACGCAATAGTCTACCTGTAGGCTGCCGCCCGGACTGATGCCGGGTTGGCCGGGAAGATTCATCCCCTGCCACAGGGGGTTATTGAGGAGCTCGCATGACCAAACAACACGCCTTTACTCGGGAAGACCTGCTGCGCTGCAGTCGCGGTGAGCTGTTCGGCCCAGGTAATGCGCAACTGCCCGCGCCGAACATGCTGATGGTCGATCGCATCACCCATATCAGCGAAGAAGGCGGCAAGTACGGCAAAGGTGAATTGGTCGCCGAGCTGGATATCACCCCGGACCTGTGGTTCTTCGCCTGCCACTTCGAAGGCGACCCGGTAATGCCGGGCTGCCTGGGCCTTGACGCCATGTGGCAGTTGGTTGGCTTCTTCCTGGGCTGGCAGGGCCTGCCTGGCCGTGGCCGCGCCCTGGGCTCGGGTGAAGTGAAATTCTTTGGCCAGGTATTGCCTACTGCCAAGAAAGTCACCTACAACATTCACATCAAGCGCGTCCTGAAGGGCAAGCTGAACATGGCCATCGCCGATGGCTCGGTCAGCGTTGACGGCCGCGAGATCTACACTGCCGAAGCCCTGCGGGTCGGCGTGTTCACCTCCACTGACAATTTCTAAGGGTTATTCGCATGCGCCGCGTCGTTATCACTGGTCTGGGCATCGTATCGTGCCTGGGCAATGACAAAGCTACCGTCACCGAAAACCTGCGCAACAGCCGTCCGGGTATCCGTTACAACCCGGAATACAAGGAACAGGGGCTGCGTAGCCAGGTTTCCGGCTCCATCGACCTCAACCTCGAAGAACTGATCGACCGCAAGGTCTACCGCTTCGTCGGCCACGCTGCGGCGTATGCCTACCTGGCGATGCAGGACGCGATCAAGGACGCCGGCCTGACCGAAGAGCAGGTTTCCAACCCGCGTACCGGCCTGGTGGCTGGCTCCGGCGGCGCCTCGACCCTGAACCAGATGGAAGCGCTGGACACCCTGCGCGAGAAAGGCGTCAAGCGTGTCGGCCCCTACCGCGTCACCCGCACCATGGGCAGCACCGTTTCGGCGTGCCTGGCCACCCCGTTCAAGATCAAGGGCCTGAACTACTCGATCTCGTCGGCCTGTGCCACCTCGGCACACTGCATCGGCACCGCCCTGGAGCAGATCCAGTGGGGCAAGCAGGACATCGTCTTCGCCGGTGGCGGTGAAGAAGAGCACTGGAGCCAGTCGTTCCTGTTCGATGCCATGGGCGCCTTGTCGACCAAGCGCAACGATACTCCGGAACTGGCTTCGCGCGCTTACGACGCCGACCGTGATGGCTTCGTCATCGCTGGCGGTGGCGGTATGGTCGTGGTCGAGGAACTGGAACACGCCCTCGCCCGTGGCGCCAAGATCTACGCCGAAATCGTCGGCTACGGCGCTACGTCCGACGGCTACGACATGGTTGCCCCAAGCGGTGAAGGTGCCATTCGCTGCATGCAGCAAGCACTGGCCACTGTCGACACCCCAATCGACTACCTGAACACCCATGGCACCTCGACTCCGGTCGGCGACGTTGCCGAAATCAAAGGTGTTCGCGCCGTGTTCGGCGACAAGGCACCGAAGATCAGCTCGACCAAGAGCCTGTCGGGCCACTCGCTGGGTGCTGCCGGCGTCCACGAGGCGATCTACTGCCTGCTGATGATGGAGAACAACTTCATCGCCGGCTCCGCCAACATCGACGAGCTGGACCCGGAAGTCGCTGACCTGCCGATCCTGCGCAAAACCGAAGAAAACGCCAAGATCGATACGGTCATGAGCAACAGCTTCGGCTTTGGCGGCACCAACGCCACCCTGGTGCTCAAGCGCTGGACTGGCAAGTAATGCCTTGATGCGGTAAATGAAAACGCCCCGACTGGTTCGGGGCGTTTTCTTTTGTGTTTGCCTGTGCCGCGTAGCGTTCGGGCAGACCGTCAGCGAGCCTTGGGCAAGACCGCCAGGAAGTTGTCCCGCGCCACCTGCTTCGCCACCCCCTCCGGCAAGGCATCCAGAAACGGCTTGAAGCTGTGCATCTGCTCCCCCACGCTGCCAAACTTGCCCACCACATCAGACCCAAGCATGAACCGCTGCGCGAAGCGCTCGACCAGCGCCAGCCACTCCTTGCGCGGCACACCCTTGTCATCCAGCAGGTAGGGCTCGAGCACAGTCCACGACAAGTCGATGTAAAGGTTCGGGTAGTCGTTGAGCAGGCGCGTCAGCACCGGCAATAGAAAGTCCATCTGCGTCTGATGCCGATGAATCTCCATGCTCGTGCCCGCGTGCGCCCAGATGAACCGGGTATGCGGATGATTGCGCAGAGGTTCCTCGATCTCGGCCAGGTAAAGCGGGTTGCGCTCACGCTTGGAGGTGATGTTCGAATGCAGCAGTACCGGCATGTCGCGTTCGGCTGCCAGGTGATAGATACGGGTCATCGCCTCGTTGTTGGCGCGCGGCGTATCACCGCTGGTCAGCGCAGTAAGGTCGTCGTGCCGGGTAAATACTTCACCTATGCCCTGCCAGAGGCCAGGGTAGAGATCGAGCATGCGCTCGATATGGCTGACCGCATTCTTGTCTACCGGATTGAAACCGGTCAGGAAAGGATGAAAACGCTTGCGCTGCTCGGCCGGCAGCTTCTGCAGCGCCGCCGCCACGTAGGTATCGGTGGCGCTGTACCAGTAGGCGTCGGCATCGTCACCGGCGTAATAGCGCGGCCGCTTGGGCTCATCCTCGTGCCATTTCTTGGCCACCGGAATGCCAGAAATCATCGAGTGGTCGACACCCGCTTGATCCATGGCCTTGATCAGGGCAGCCATACCCTCGGTCTCTTGAAAGAAGTCCACATAGTGCAGGTGGGCGTCACTGTAGCGGTAATCACGCGCCTGTGCCGCCTGGCACAACGTTGCGCTCAACAGCAGGCAGGCCAGCGCTCTGGCGATCATGGGCAGCATCCTTCTCTGTGTATGAACAGAGTAGACCTGGCGGCCAAGCCAGCGGTTCAGCCATGCACGGCAAACCGCTATGCTGGTGCTATTTCCCGCCGCCTGGAGCACAGCATGAGCAGCCCATTGGTGATCCGCCCGCGCGCCGAGTCGGTCGAGGGCCAACCGATCCTGCGCCCACTGCCGTCGGCGCAGTGCCGCAGCGTCGGCCCGTTCGTGTTCTTCGACCACATGCTCGAGACCGACTATGCGCCGGGCCACGGCATGGATATTCGCCAGCACCCGCATATCGGCCTGTCGACGCTGACCTACCTGTTCGAAGGGGCGATCCTGCACAAGGACAGCCTGGGCTCCAATCAGCGCGTGTTGCCTGGCGATGTGAGCTGGATGACGGCCGGCAGCGGCGTGGCGCATGTCGAACGCACCCCGGTCGATGCGTTGGCACACGGTTCGCGCCTGCATGGGCTGCAGGTGTGGCTGGCGTCGCCCCGCGCGCTCGAGCAAGGCGCACCGAGCTATAGCCATCACGCCGCGGCCAGCCTGCCAGTGAGCGATAACCTGGGGGTACGCATCTGCATGATTGCAGGTAGCGGTTTCTGCCTGGAATCGCCGGTGCCAGTCCTCTCCCCTACCCTTTACGCGCATGTGCAGATGCAATCGGCGACCACGCTGGTGGTACCTGATGAGCATGCGCAACGGGCGCTGTATCTGCTCGACGGCGAGCTGATGATGAATGATGAGGAAGTCGAGGCGTGCAGCTTGGTGGTGCTGCCTGAGGGCGAAGAGATTGCCTTGTATGCCGAGGGTGAATGCCAGCTGGTATTGATCGGCGGCGAGCCACTGGATGGGCCACGGCGGATGAACTGGAATTTCGTGGCCAGTGATCCGCAACTGATCGAACACGCCCGGGCGAAATGGGCTGCCGGCGATTGGCCGGTGGTGCCGGGGGAGACTTCGCGGATCGAGCTACCGCGTTAAAGTGGGGCCGCTTTGCGGCCCATCGCCGGCAAGCCGGCTCCCACCGGGACCGCGCCGCTCTCGGGGGCAACACCTCAAGTGGGAGCTGGCTTGCCAGCGATGGGCTGCGTAGCAGCCCCACTGCACCGTCAGCGCTGGAACACTTCAGTGAGCAAATTGTGCATCGAGCGGAACGCCCGCTCCGAGGTCCTGCGGTCATACTGCATCTTGCCCGGCACATTGGCATTCGGGTCGGTGAACGAGTGCACCGCGCCGCCATAGCTCAGCAGCTGCCAATCCACCTTGGCCGCATTCATCTCTTCCTCGAAGGCCGGCAGCTGCTCCCTCGGCACCAGGGGGTCGGATGCGCCGTGCAGCACCAGCACCGAGCCCTTGATGTGCTTGGCATCTTCAGGGTTCGGGGTATCCAGCGTGCCATGGAACGACACCGCAGCCTTCAGGTCTGCACCGGTACGGGCCAGCTCCAGGGCGCAGCAGCCGCCAAAGCAGAAGCCGAAGGTTGCTACCTTGCCAGGCTCCAGTAACGCCTTCGACTGTGCCACCAGCTGCGCCAACGCCTCCTTCATGCGCTTGCGCAATTCGCCACGGTCATTCTTCAACGGCATCATCGCCGCCCCGGCTTCGTCAGCATTGGACGGACGCACCGATTGCCCGTACAGGTCGGCAATCAGCACCACATAGCCTTTTTCGGCCACTTCCTTGGCGATGCGCTCGGCACCTTCGCCAATGCCCATCCAGTTCGGCGCCATCACCAGGCCCGGTCGCCCCAACGCACCTGGCTCATACACCAGACGGCTTTCATAGGCCTTGCCGGACAGGTGATAAACCAGCGATTCGACGATTACCTTGCTCATCAAGCACTCCTTGGGCATTCACCATTAAAAAAGCCCGCCGAAGCGGGCTTATCGATGCATCAACTCAAGCAGACAGCTCGACCAACAGCTTGTTCAGACGACGAACGTACGCCGCCGGATCCTTCAAGCTGTCACCGGCCGCCAGGGCCGCCTGATCGAAGAGGATGTGCGACAGTTCGGCAAAGCGGTCTTCACTCTGCTCGTTGTCCAGCTTTTCAATCAGCGGATGAGTCGGGTTGAATTCGAAGATCGGCTTGGAGTCCGGCACCTTCTGCCCGCTGGCTTCGAGGATCTGGCGCATCTGCAGGCCCAGGTCCTGCTCACCGATGGCCAGGATTGCCGGCGAATCGGTCAGGCGGTGCGACACACGCACTTCGGCGACGCTCTCACCCAGCGCAGATTTCAAGCGCTCGACCAGGCCTTCTTTTTCCTTGGCGACTTCTTCCTGGGCCTTCTTGTCCTCTTCGGAGTCCAGCTTGCCCAGGTCCAGGTCGCCACGCGCGACATCGACGAAGGCCTTGCCGTCGAACTCGTTGAGGTAGCTCATCAGCCACTCGTCGATGCGATCGGTCAGCAGCAGCACTTCGATGCCTTTCTTGCGGAAGACTTCCAGGTGCGGGCTGTTCTTGACCTGCGCGTACGACTCGCCGGTGAGGTAGTAGACCTTGTCCTGGCCTTCCTTGGCGCGCGCCAGGTAATCGGCCAGGGAGACGCTCTGCTCGCCGCTCTCGTCATGGGTGGAGGCAAAGCGCAGCAAGCCGGCGATCTTCTCCTTGTTGGCGAAGTCTTCGGCCGGGCCTTCCTTCAGCACCTGACCAAAGTTCTTCCAGAAGCCCTTGTACTGCTCAGGCTCGTTCTTCGCCAGCTTCTCCAGCATGTCCAGCACACGCTTGGTCAGCGCAGTTTTCATCGAATCGATGATCGGATCCTTTTGCAGGATCTCGCGGGAGACGTTCAGGGACAGGTCATTGGAGTCGACCACACCCTTGATGAAGCGCAGGTACAGCGGCAGGAACGACTCGGCCTGGTCCATGATGAACACGCGCTGCACATACAGCTTCAAGCCGCGCGGCGCTTCACGCTGGTACAGATCGAACGGCGCGCGGGCCGGCACGTACAGCAGCGAGTTGTATTCGAGCTTGCCTTCGACCTTGTTGTGGCTCCAGGCCAGCGGGTTTTCGAAGTCATGGCCGATGTGCTTGTAGAACTCCTGGTATTCCTCGTCCTTGATTTCGGTACGCGGGCGGGTCCACAGGGCACTGGCGCGGTTGACGGTTTCCCATTCTTCGGCCGGCTGCTCTTCACCTTCGGCCGCCGCCTGCTCTTTGGGCAGCTGGATCGGCAGGGCAATGTGATCGGAGTACTTCTTGACCACGTTACGCAGGCGCCAGCCATCGGCGAATTCCTGCTCGTCCTTCTTCAGGTGCAGGACAATACGGGTACCGCGCTGTGGTTTTTCGACGGTGGAAACTTCGAAGTCGCCCTCGCCCTTGGACGACCAGTGCACGCCCTCGGCAGCCGGCTGGCCGGCGCGACGGCTGAACACGTCGACCTTGTCGGCCACGATGAAGGCAGAGTAGAAGCCCACACCGAACTGGCCGATCAGGTGCGAATCCTTCTTCTGGTCACCGGTGAGGTTCTTCATGAAGTCGGCCGTGCCGGACTTGGCGATGGTACCCAGGTGAGTGATCACATCTTCGCGGCTCATGCCGATGCCGTTGTCCTCGAGGGTCACGGTACCGGCGTCCTTGTCGAAACTCAGGCGGATTTTCAGGTCGGCGTCGTTTTCGAACAGCTCTGGCTTGGCCAGGGCTTCGAAACGCAGCTTGTCGGCGGCGTCGGAAGCGTTGGAAATCAGCTCACGCAGGAAGATTTCCTTGTTCGAGTACAGCGAGTGAATCATGAGGTGCAGCAGCTGCTTTACCTCGGTCTGGAAGCCCAGGGTTTCCTTTTGTGTTTCCACACTCATGGTCTTCAAAACTCCGATCTGATGGCAGTGGGCGCCGGCAGCCGAATCGGCATGCATTAACGGCGGATGTCATGCAGATGGGGGCAGCCCCGACGATTTCAAGGGCTTTTGGGGCTCAATCTTGAAATGCGCACGGGCAGTGGCGATCGGCGATTGTCGATCGCCCTGCCAGGCGGTGATCGCCACATTGGTCACCCGCCGGCCTTGGCGCCAGAGCTGGCACTGCGCGTAAGTGTCGCGAAAGAGCCCGGCGCGCAGGTAGTCGATGGAAAAATCGATGATCTTGGGGATGCTGGCGCTCTCGCTGTAGATCAGCAGATACAAGGCGGCAGAAAGCTCCATGAACCCAGCAATCACACCGCCATGAATGGCCGGCAGCAACGGGTTGCCGATGTTGTCCGGGCTGGCCGGCAAGCGGAACAGCAGGTCATCGCCCTGGCGCTCACAGGTGATGCCGATCAGGCTGGCGTAGGGTATCAACGCCAGCAATGGCTGGTAATCGCCCACGGCATGCGCCGCGTTGAGCTGTCGACGTACGTCTTGTGGAATCATGCCCCGCCCTCCTTCAGCCCCTTGCCGAACCGGATGCCGCCCTTGACCTCCTGCCCCAGGCGCATGAAGGTACCGACAACCTGGCAGATCGGCTGGGCGGGGTCGTCCTGATAGGCCATGCCACGGGTGAAAATCACGTCTCGGGTGACCCGATAGCACTGGGCATGACCATAGATGGGCTTTCCCGCCTCTGCCGGATGCATGTAGTCGATACGAAGGTCCAGCGTTGGACATACTTCAAAGCTCGGCAGCACGCAAAGGGTGGCCATCCCGCAGGTGGTGTCCATCAGCGTGGTCAGGGCACCACCATGCACTGCGCCGGTCTGCGGGTTGCCAACGATGGCTGGCGACCAGGGCAAGAGCAGCGTCATGCCATCGGCGTCCGCATGCTCCACGCGCATTTGCAACACTTGACAATGTTTCAGTGCCGACAAGAAACGCTCGGCCATGGCCATCAAGCTTGAATCGGTCATCGGTACACTCCTCTTCACAGCCACTGGCGCCTGCGACATCTGCATAAGTGTGATAAAAAGTCTATCCGCGATGCGGTGTTATATATCTGTAACTGATACGGAACTATTGCCGCATGGCTGAACTCGAAGGAACAAGTCACTTATTCCACCAAGGAGAAACACCCAATGCGTAAACCATTTGCTTTTGCTCTGATGCTGGCTGCTGCCATGGGCCTGGCTGCTTGCGATAAAGCGAGCGAAGACAAAGCCCAAGACGCACAGGAACATGCCGAGCAAGCCCAGGAAAAAATGGGCGAAGCTCAGGATAAAATGAACGACGCCGCCGAGGAAAACGCCGAAGCTGCCAAAGATCAGGCTGAAGCCGAGCAGAAGGCTGCTGAAGAAGCCGCTCCGGCAACTCCGGCTACTGCACCGGCTGAGCCTGCCAAGCAGTAATCGCGACGCACAAAAAAACCCGACATTGTCGGGTTTTTTTGTGCCTGCCAGTTATAGGTTAAACGTTTCATGTGTTTGTACCGAGGCCTTCCTTGCTGGTCTCGGTAGGCGCACTTTCCGTTGGCGTGAACACCATCACTTCCAGCACATCGGAGTGGAACTCCCGGCGATACAGGATCAATACCACTCCTACACTCACGACCATGAACAACCACGGGCTGATGAACCAGGTGAGCATGGCCATGCCGAAGTAATAAGACCGCAAGCCAAAGTTGAACTGATTGGCCGCCAGCGACAACACCCTCGCCGCCCGCGAAGCGAAAGCCTTGCGCTCAAGCTCACTGACCAGCCGCTCGCCTATCATGGGCGCAGACCCCACCAGCACTGCTGCGAAGTTGTACTGGCGCATGCACCAGCTGAACGTAAAGAACGCATAGACGAAAACCATCGCCAGGCAAAGCAGCTTGATTTCCGACATGCCTTGCGAGGCCTGCTGCACCAGAGGCAGGTCGGCCAGCAGCGACAGGGCGCGGTCAGTGGCCCCCAGAACAGTCAGGATGCCGGCCAGAATGATCAGGGTACTGGAGGCAAAGAACGACGCGTTGCGCTCCAGATTGCCAATTACACTGGCATCGGCGATGCGGTTGTCGCGCAGCAGCATGCGGCGCATCCAGTCTTCCCGGTACAGATGCAGCACACTGGCCAAGCAGGCAGTGTCGCGGCCCTTCCAGATGGCATAGCGGGTATAGCCGCCCCAGCAAAGGGCGAACCAGCAGAGGGCCAACACGTTGTGAAGGTTGCTTTGGATGAAATTCATGCAGTTTTCCCGAAGGCCAGGGCAGACAAGGATAGGGACCGCATTTCGACGCTTGCAAGCACGCAAAGGCACATCGGCGCAATAAAAAACCCCGCACCCTTGAGGATGCGGGGTTTGGTGTATCGGCCTTCGCGGGCACCCTACGGCTTGTGGCCGGTGCCAACGGCAGGCGTCAACCTATCAGGCCAGCGCTTCGCGCGGCTTGCCAAGCATGCGGTCGCACGCCACAGCCGCCATCAGTGTCACCACCGACGGCACCAGCCAGGCCAGGCCCTGATCGCTCAGCGGCAGGTGGGCCATGAAGTCCGGCAGCACGTGGGCAATGCTGCTGCCCTTGATCGCGTCAACCATGCCGAACAACAGCGACACCAGCATGACCGGCGCCAGGATACGTGTTGGCGAATTCCACAGGTCTTTGACGAAGCTCAGCCCTACCACCACGATGCACGGTGGGTAGATGGCGGTCAGCACCGGGATCGAGAACATGATCAGCTTGGTCAGGCCCAGGTTGGAAATCAGCAGCGAGAAGCCCGCCAGGATCACCACCAGCGCACGGTACGACAGCGGCAGGATCTGGCTGAAGTACTCGGCGCATGCGCAAGTCAGGCCTACGGCAGTAACCAGGCAGGCCAGCGCGATCAGTACCGCCAGGAAACCGCTGCCAAGCGAACCGAAGGTGTGCTGTACGTAGGCGTGCAATACCGCTGCACCGTTGGTGGCGCCAGCCGCGATATCATGGCTGCTGGCTCCCAGGCGGAACAGGCTGATGTAGACCAGCGCCAGGCCTACACCGGCAATCAGGCCGGCAATGATGGCATAGCGGGTGATCAGCTTCGGCGACTCGACACCCCGCGAACGGATGGCATTGACGATCACGATACCGAAGACCAGCGCACCCAGGGTGTCCATTGTCAGGTAGCCATCGGAGAAGCCTTTGGAGAAGGCCGCAGCTGCATAGGCAGGCTGTGCTTCACCAATGGTGCCGGCCGGCAGCGCGAACGCCGCGATACCAAGTACCGCCAGGGCGATAATCTTCAGCGGCGCGAGGAAACGGCCCACGGTATCGAGCAACTTGCCCGGGTACATGGACACCGCCAGTACCACGATGAAGTACACCAGGCTGTAGAGGAACAACGCCAACGGGCTTTCACCGGTGAGCGGTGCCACACCCACTTCGAACGACACGGTCGCGGTGCGCGGGGTTGCGAACAGCGGGCCGACCGACAGGTAGCATACCGCCGCCAACAGGCCGCCGAAGAACTTGCCGATCGGGCTGCTGAGCGCATCCATGCCACCACCGACCTTGGCCAGTGCGACCACGGTGATGACCGGCAGGCCCACAGCCGTTACCAGGAAGCCCAGAGCGGCCATCCACACATGCGGCCCGGACTGCAGACCGACGATGGGCGGGAAGATGATATTGCCAGCGCCCACAAAAAGCGCAAACGTCATAAAGCCAAGCGCCAGGATATCCTGGCCTTTTAAAACTTTCATTTAGGGTAGTACCACACTGCTGAAATCGGGATTCGAGAAGGGATTTCCCCTTGAGTGAGGGAAATGCTGCCCGGCTTGATAGGCCAGACCCGTTTAGCGTGTCGTTCCCTTTTGGGGTACGGGCACAAAGTGAACGCGTAGATTAACCGTTTTACCCGCTAAACGCACTGGCACAGTGCTGCTTGTCCGATGTGCGTACATGTTTGTCGTCTGGTTGACCGTGTTCGACGACAATTTATTGCTGATTCGAGCGGATGTCTGGTTGAAAATCCTGATCAGGGTGATCGAACTTTCCGAAGGTGGGGGCGCAGCCTTCACAGCCGCACAACGACAAAGGCCACCCGAAGGTGGCCTTTGTGCGCGTGGGGGTACTACATATTACTTTGTGTTACTTACTTCTTGGCTTCCCAGCCAGTCAGCTCGGCCAGGGCCTTGCCGATGTCAGCCAGGGAACGCACGGTCTTCACACCAGCGTCCTGCAGGGCGGCGAACTTCTCGTCCGCAGTGCCCTTGCCGCCGGAAATGATGGCGCCAGCGTGGCCCATGCGCTTGCCCGCAGGTGCAGTAACACCAGCGATGTAGGAAACGACTGGCTTGGTCACGTGGGCCTTGATGTAGGCTGCGGCTTCTTCTTCAGCCGAACCGCCGATCTCACCGATCATGACGATCGCTTCGGTCTTCGGGTCTTCCTGGAACAGCTTCAGGATGTCGATGAAGTTCGAGCCCGGGATCGGGTCACCGCCGATGCCGACGCAGGTCGACTGGCCGAAGCCGGCGTCGGTGGTCTGCTTCACAGCTTCGTAGGTCAGGGTGCCGGAGCGCGAAACGATACCGACCTTGCCTGGCAAGTGGATGTGGCCTGGCATGATGCCGATCTTGCACTCGCCCGGGGTGATGACACCTGGGCAGTTAGGGCCGATCAGGGTCACGCCCAGCTCGTCGCACTTGACCTTGGCATCCAGCATGTCCAGGGTAGGAATGCCTTCGGTGATGCAGACGATCAGCTTGATACCGCCGAAGGCAGCTTCCAGGATCGAGTCTTTGCAGAACGGAGCCGGAACGTAGATCACCGAAGCGTCAGCGCCGGTAGCTTCCACGGCTTCCTTGACGGTGTTGAACACCGGCAGGCCCAGGTGGGTGGTGCCACCCTTGCCCGGGGTAACGCCGCCGACCATCTTGGTGCCGTAGGCAATGGCCTGTTCGGAGTGGAAAGTACCCTGCGAGCCGGTGAAGCCCTGGCAGATGACTTTGGTGTCTTTATTGATCAGGACGCTCATTACTTGCCCTCCGCAGCTTTGACAACTTGTTGAGCAGCGTCGGTCAGGCTGGTTGCCGCAATGATGTTCAAACCGCTTTCTGCCAGTACTTTTGCGCCCAGTTCGGCGTTGTTGCCTTCAAGGCGAACGACGACCGGAACCTTGACGCCGACTTCCTTCACTGCACCGATGATGCCTTCGGCAATCATGTCGCAGCGAACGATGCCGCCGAAGATGTTGACCAGTACGGCCGCGACATTGCTGTCGGACAGAATGATCTTGAACGCTTCGGTAACGCGTTCTTTGGTAGCACCGCCGCCCACGTCGAGGAAGTTGGCTGGCTTGCCGCCGTGCAGGTTGACGATGTCCATGGTACCCATGGCCAGGCCGGCACCGTTGACCATGCAGCCGATGTTGCCTTCCAGGGCAACGTAGTTCAGTTCGAACTTGGCAGCGTGGGCTTCACGGGCGTCGTCCTGCGACGGGTCGTGGAAGGTCTTCAGCTTGGGCTGACGGTACATGGCGTTGGCGTCGATGTTGATCTTGGCATCGAGGCAGTGCAGGTCGCCATCGGCCTTGATCACCAGCGGGTTCACTTCCAGCAGGGCCAGATCGTGATCCTTGAACAGCTTGGCCAGGCCAACGAAGATCTTGGCAAACTGTTGAACCTGCTTGCCTTCCAGGCCCAGCTGGAATGCCAGTTCACGACCCTGGAACGGCTGAGCGCCGACCAGCGGGTCGATGGTAGCCTTGAGGATCTTCTCAGGCGTTTCGTGAGCGACTTTCTCGATGTCCACGCCACCTTCGGTGGACGCCATGAACACGATACGGCGGCTCGAACGATCCACTACAGCGCCCAGGTACAGCTCTTTGGCGATGTCAGTGCAGGATTCGACCAGAATCTTGGAGACGGGTTGACCGTTGGCATCAGTCTGGTAGGTCACCAGATTCTTGCCCAACCACTGTGCAGCGAACGCCTTGGCGTCTTCCTTGCTGCGAACCAGCTTGACGCCGCCCGCTTTACCGCGACCACCAGCGTGGACCTGGGCTTTGACAACCCACTCGGAACCGCCGATCTTGTCGCAGGCTTCTGCAGCTTGCTCAGGGGTATCGACAGCGAAACCCTTGGAAACTGGCAGGCCGTACTCAGCGAACAGCTGCTTACCCTGATACTCGTGAAGATTCATGCTTTTTACCGTCTTCGTTAGGTACTGCGCTTCGGCGCTGCGCCATTACTGGCGCCGCACCACCTGTGACCGTTGACCCCGGGTTTTCCCGTGTGATCCGGTCCGGCGGACGTTCCGCGGTGAGTCATGCACGCAAGACTCACGACGGGCAGCCCGCCGTGGTTTCTTATAATTAACGCTTCTTACGGTTGGCCACGTGAATGGCGCCGCCATTCACTGCCAGCGCTGCTTCATGCAACGCTTCGGACAGGGTTGGATGGCTGAAGACCATCATGCCCAGATCCTCGGCACTGGTGCCGAATTCCATTGCGATCGCGCCCTGCTGAACCAGTTCGGCAGCCGACGGGCCAATCACGTGTACACCCAGTACGCGGTCGGTCTTGGCATCGGCGATGACCTTGACGAAACCACCGGTGTCGTTGGCCGCCATCGCACGGCCGCTGGCCGCGAACGGGAAGGTGCCTACGTTAACCTCAACACCCTCGGCCTTCAAGGCTTGTTCGGTCTTGCCGACCCACGCGATTTCCGGGTGGGTGTAGATAACCGAAGGGATCAGGTCGTAGTTCATCTGGGCCTTGTGGCCCTTGATGCGCTCGACGACCATGATGCCCTCTTCCGAGGCCTTGTGCGCCAGCATCATGCCGCGGACAACGTCGCCGATGGCATAGACGCCCGGTACGCTGGTAGCGCAGTGGTCGTCAACGAAGATGTAGCCACGCTCGTCGATGTTCACGCCGCTGTCGGAGGCCAACAGGTCGGTGGTCACCGGGCGACGGCCGACCGCGACGATCAGCTTGTCGAAGGTGATCTTCTGCTCGCCTTCGGCGTTGGTGTAGGTCACTTCGACTTCGTTGCCGTTGACTTTCGAGCCGGTGACGCGAGCGCCCAGCTTGATGTCCAGGCCTTGCTTGGTCAGGGTCTTCTGGGCTTCTTTCGACACTGCGGTGTCAGCAGCCATCAGGAAGGTGTCCAGGGCTTCCAGGACGGTGACTTCAGCACCCAGGCGAGCCCACACCGAGCCCAGCTCCAGGCCGATCACGCCAGCACCGATCACGCCCAGACGCTTGGGAACCGATTGGAATTCCAGGGCGCCGGTGGAGTCGACGATGACGTTCTGGTCGACCGGAGCCGGCGGAATGTCGATCGGACGCGAGCCGGAGGCCAGGATCACGTTCTCGGCTTCGATGATTTCGGTGGTGCCATCAGCCTTGGTGACTTCGACTTTCTTGCCAGCCAGCAGTTTGCCGTGGCCCTGGATCGAAGTGACGCCATTGGCCTTGAACAGGGTGGCAACGCCACCGGTCAGGTTCTTGACGATGCCAGCCTTGCGACCAACCATCGCGGCCACGTCCATCTTCACTTCGCCAGTGGAGATGCCGTGGACGTTGAAGCTCTCTTTGGCTTCCTTGTACTTCCAGGAGCTGTCCAGCAGCGCCTTGGACGGAATGCAACCTACGTTCAGGCAGGTGCCACCCAGGGCCAGCTTGCCCTCGGCGTCGGTGTACTTCTCGATACAGGCAGTCTTCAGACCAAGTTGGGCAGCCTTGATGGCAGCCACATAACCGCCAGGACCTGCACCAATCACCACTACGTCGAATTTCTGGGTCATAAAAGATTCCTTTTTAGCTTCAAGCGGCAAGCTGCAAGCCGCAAGTCCAGCAGGCTTCGGCTTGAAGCTTGCGGCTTGCAGCTTACAGCTGCGCGATTAGATGTCCAGCAGCAGGCGGGACGGATCTTCCAGCAGGTTCTTGATGGTGACCAGGAAGGTTACCGCTTCCTTGCCGTCGATCAGGCGGTGATCGTACGACAGCGCCAGGTACATCATCGGGCGGATTACCACTTGGCCGTTGATGGCCATCGGACGCTGGATGATGTTGTGCATGCCGAGGATGGCGGCCTGCGGCGGGTTGACGATCGGGGTCGACATCATCGAGCCGAAGGTACCACCGTTGGTGATGGTGAAAGTGCCGCCGGTCATTTCTTCGATCGACAGCTTGCCGTCACGGGCCTTCTTGCCGAAGGTGGCGATGCCGTTCTCGATTTCAGCCAGGCTCATCGATTCGGCGTTGCGCAGTACTGGCACCACCAGGCCACGGTCGCTGGAGACGGCAACGCCGACGTCGGCAAAACCGTGGTAGACGATGTCGTTGCCGTCGATCGAGGCGTTGACAGCAGGGAAACGCTTCAGCGCTTCGGTAGCGGCCTTGACGAAGAACGACATGAAGCCCAGGCGCACGCCGTTATGGGTCTTCTCGAACAGGTCCTTGTACTTCGAACGCAGGGCCATGACTTCGGTCATGTCGACTTCGTTGAAGGTGGTCAGCATCGCCATGTTGGACTGGGCTTCAACCAGACGCTCGGCGATCTTGGCACGCAGGCGGGTCATCGGCACACGCTTCTCGGTGCGATCGCCAGCAGCGGCCACAACCGGGGCGGCAGCGGCAGGCTTGGCAGCCGGAGCAGCGGCAGGCGCGGACTTCTTGTTGGCAACTGCAGCAACCACGTCTTCCTTGGTGACGCGGCCACCTTTGCCGGTACCGGCAACGGTAGCCAGGTCGATGCCGTTCTCTTCAGCCAGCTTGCGCGCGGCCGGAGCGGCAACCGGGTCGTCTTCGCCGGCATCGGCGGCAACGGCGGCCGGAGCAGCGGCGGCCGGAGCGGCAGCAGGCGCGGCGGCAGCAGCACCACCTTCCACGATCGAACCCAGCACTTCGTCGGACAGGACGGTATCGCCCTCGCCCTTGACGATGTCGCCCATCACGCCATCGGCGGTAGCCAGTACTTCCAGAACGACCTTGTCGGTCTCGATGTCGACGATCAGCTCGTCACGCTTGACGGCTTCGCCCGGCTTCTTGTGCCAGGTGGCAACGGTGCCATCGGCAACCGATTCCGGGAAGGTTGGGGCTTTGATCTCGATAGCCATTATCAGTGTTTCCTTAAATTCGGTTTCAGGTGCGCGAAGGCGTTAGACAGTGAAGGCGTCTTGCAGCAGTTTTTCCTGCTGTTCGGCATGCTTCGAAGCGTAACCACAGGCTGGCGCGGCGGAAGCGTCGCGGCCGGCGTATTCCAGGACCAGCGCCTTGTTGTGGCGGCCCAGGATACGGCGCATGTGGTGCTGGCTGCTGTACCAGGCGCCCTGGTTCATCGGCTCTTCCTGACACCAGACGGCATGCTTGAGGTTGGTGTACGGCGCCAGGATGTCGACCAGGTCGTCTTCCGGGAACGGGTACAGTTGCTCGATACGCACGATTGCGATGTCTTCGCGGCCTTCGGCACGGCGTTTTTCCAGCAGGTCGTAATAGACCTTGCCACCACACAGCACCAGGCGTTCGACCTTGGCAGGATCCAGGGTGTCGATTTCCGGGATCACGGTCTGGAACGAACCTTCTGCAAGGTCCTCCAGGGTCGAGACGGCCAGCTTGTGGCGCAGCAGCGACTTGGGCGTCAGCACGATCAGCGGCTTGCGCAGCGGACGGATGACCTGACGACGCAGCAGGTGGTAGATCTGTGCCGGGGTGGTCGGTACGCAGACCTGGATGTTGTGCTCGGCGCACAGCTGCAGGTAACGCTCCAGACGCGCGGAGGAGTGCTCCGGGCCCTGCCCTTCGTAACCGTGAGGCAGCAGCATGGTCAGACCGCACAGGCGGCCCCACTTGTGCTCACCGCTGGTGATGAACTGGTCGATCACCACCTGCGCACCGTTGGCGAAGTCGCCGAACTGGGCTTCCCAGATCACCAACGCATTCGGCGTGGTGGTCGAGTAACCGTATTCGAAGGCCAGTACCGCTTCTTCCGACAGGAAGGAGTCGTACAGGTCGAAGCGCGGCTGGCCCGGGAACAGGTTCTGCAGCGGCACGTAGGTGCTGGCGTCCTTCTGGTTGTGCAGCACCGCGTGGCGGTGCGAGAAGGTGCCACGGCCGATGTCCTGGCCGGTCATGCGGATCGGGTGACCTTCGAACTGCAGGGTGGCGTAGGCCATGGTCTCTGCGTAACCCCAGTTGATCGGCAAGCCACCGGCCTGCATCTTCTGACGGTCTTCGTAGATCTTCGACACCTGACGCTGGACGACGAAGCCTTCTGGCAGCTCGAGCAGCTTGGCCGACAGGTCCTGCAGGGTCTTGAGGTCGAAACGGGTGTCGTGACGCGCAGTCCAGGCGTGGCCCAGGTACGGACGCCAGTCGACGAACAGCTCGCGGTTCGGCTCCTTGACCAGGCTCTTGACCACGTGCAGACCGTTGTCCAGGGCATTGCGGTACTCGTCGATCTTGGCCTGGGCGCGCTCGGCATCGATGCGACCGGCCTGGATCAGCGCCTCGGCGTACAGCTCACGGGTGGTGCGCTGCTTGCTGATCTGCTGATACATCAGCGGCTGGGTACCGTTGGGCTCGTCGGCCTCGTTGTGGCCGCGACGACGGTAGCAGACCAGGTCGATGACCACGTCACGCTTGAACTGCATGCGGTAATCGATGGCCAGCTGGGTCACGAACAGCACAGCTTCCGGGTCATCGCCGTTCACGTGCAGGATCGGCGCCTGGATCATCTTGGCAACGTCGGTGGCGTACTCGGTGGAACGCGAGTCCAGCGGGTTGCTGATGGTGAAACCGACCTGGTTGTTGATCACGATGTGCACGGTGCCGCCGGTCTTGAAACCGCGGGTCTGCGACATCTGGAAGGTTTCCATGACCACGCCCTGGCCTGCGAAGGCAGCGTCACCGTGGATCGAGATCGGCAGCACCTTGTCACCGGCGGTATCGTTGCGGCGGTCCTGACGGGCGCGCACCGAACCTTCGACCACGGGGGAGACGATTTCCAGGTGGGACGGGTTGAACGCCATGGCCAGGTGAACTTCACCACCGGTGGTCATCACGTTCGAGGAGAAGCCCTGGTGATACTTCACGTCACCGGAGCCCAGCTCGTTCATCTTCTTGCCTTCGAACTCGTCGAACAGCTCGCGCGGGTTCTTGCCGAAGGTGTTGACCAGCACGTTCAGACGGCCGCGGTGGGCCATGCCAATCACGACTTCCTTGGTACCGTAGGAGCCGGAACGCTGGATCATTTCGTCCAGCATCGGGATCAGGCTTTCGCCACCCTCAAGGCCGAAACGCTTGGTGCCCGGGTACTTGGTGCCCAGGTACTTCTCGAGACCTTCACCGGCCGTCACGCGCTCGAGCAGGTGGGCCTGCACGTCGGCGGAGAAGTCCGGGCGGCCGCGCACGCTTTCCAGGCGCTGCTGGAACCAGCTGCGCTGCTCGGAATCGACGATATGGGTGAACTCGGCGCCAATGGTGCGACAATATGTCTTCTGGAGCGCCTCGACGATCTCGCGTAGGCTCGCTTCCTCTTTGCCGATGTACAGGTCGCCGGCACGGAAGGTCGTATCAAGATCGGCATTGGTCAAGCCGTAGTGATTGATCGACAGGTCTACGGGCGCAGGGCGCTGCCACAACCCCAAGGGGTCGAGCTTGGCAGCCTGATGGCCGCGCATACGATAGGCCTGGATCAGTCGCAGAACTTCAACCTGCTTCTTCTCGTGTTCACTGCTCACGCTCCCGGCAGATACCGGTTGGGCGCGGCGCTGGTTCTTTGCCAGCAGTACGAAATGGTCGCGGATTGTCGAGTGCGATACATCGGTAGCGGTGCTGCCGTCGGCGGGCAACTTCTGGAAGTAAGTGCGCCACTCTTCTGGCACAGCGTTAGGGTCGTGCAGGTAGAGTTCGTAGAGCTCTTCCACATATGCAGCGTTACCACCTGAAAGGTGGGCGCTTTCCCACATGCGCTGCATCACGCTTTCTTGCATGCTTGGTCACCCTCGGTTAGGGGACTGATCGGCGAGAGCCACAGCAAACCTGGAAAAGTCCGAACACAGCGACTGAACCACGCCACTTGGATCCTGCTGATTTTCCGGGTACCAGCCCGGAAAGCCCCTGCTGGTCTCATATCTTCATAGGTATCGAGCGCGGGCTTTTTGGGCCCTTGCTCAGGTTTTACCTCAGTGCGGGTTCACCACCCGCACCTCGGCTTACTGCAGTTACAACGCTTTGAATCAGGTGCCGCTTTGCAGCAGCATGTTACGTACGTGGCCGATTGCCTTGGTCGGGTTCAGACCCTTCGGGCAAACGTTGACGCAGTTCATGATCCCGCGGCAGCGGAAGACGCTGAACGGGTCATCCAGGGACGCCAGGCGCTCCTGGGTCTTGGTGTCACGGCTGTCGGCCAGGAAGCGATAGGCCTGCAGCAAGGCGGCGGGGCCCAGGAACTTGTCCGGGTTCCACCAGAACGATGGGCAGGAAGTCGAGCAGCAAGCGCACAGGATGCACTCGTACAGACCGTCCAGCTTGTCGCGATCTTCCGGCGACTGCAGACGCTCGATGGCCGGGGCCGGCGTGTCGTTCTGCAGGAATGGCTTCACCTTCTCGTACTGCTTGTAGAAGATGCTCATATCGACGACCAGGTCACGAATGACCGGCAGGCCAGGCAGCGGGCGCAGAACCAGCTTGTTGCCCTTGACCACGCCGGACAGCGGCGTGATGCAGGCCAGGCCGTTCTTGCCGTTCATGTTCATGCCATCGGAACCGCAAACGCCTTCACGGCAGGAGCGACGGTACGAGAAGCCCTCGTCCTTCTCCTTGATCAGCGCCAGCACGTCCAGCACCATCAGGTCCTTGCCGCCGGTATCGACGTCGAACGACTCCATCTTGGGCGCCGAGTCGGTATCCGGGTTGTAGCGATAAACTTCGACTTTCAACATAGCAGTCACCCTCAATAAGTCCGGACTTTTGGTTCGAAGGCTGGAACAGTCTTCGGCGCAAAGTTGACGCCACGCTTGGCCACGCGCTTCTCACCCGGGTAGTACAGGGTGTGGCACAGCCAGTTTTCGTCGTCACGGTCTTCGAAGTCTTCACGGGCGTGAGCGCCGCGGGACTCTTTACGGGCTTCGGCCGCGATGGCGGTAGCTTCGGCGACTTCCAACAGGTTCTGCAGCTCCAGCGCTTCGATACGCGCGGTGTTGAAGGCCTGGGACTTGTCGTTGATCTTCACGTTGGCGATGCGGTCACGCAGACCAGCCAGCTGCTCGATACCCTTCTGCATGTATTCGCCAGTACGGAATACACCGAAGTAGTTCTGCATGCAGCTTTGCAGCTCACGCTTGAGGCTTGCGACGTCTTCGCCAGTGGTACGCTCGTTGAGCTTGTTCAGGCGGTTCAGGGCGACGTCGACATCGGTATCGCTGGCATCGCGGTACTCGACGCCTTCGCTCAGCGCCTTCTCCAGGTGCAGGCCGGCGGCGCGGCCGAATACGACCAGGTCGAGCAGCGAGTTACCGCCCAGGCGGTTGGCACCGTGAACCGATACGCACGCCACTTCACCCACGGCGAACAAGCCCGGAATGATGTGATCCTTGCCTTCGGCGTCCATGGTGATGGCCTGGCCATGGATGTTGGTGGCAACACCACCCATCATGTAGTGGCAGGTCGGCACGACCGGCACCGGCGCTACAACCGGGTCGACGTGAGCGAAGGTCTTGGACAGTTCGCAGATGCCTGGCAGGCGGCTGTGCAGCACTTCCTCGCCCAGGTGGTCCAGCTTCAGCAGTACGTGGTCCTTGTTCGGGCCCACGCCGTTGCCAGCGATGATCTCTTTGACCATGGAACGGGCGACCACGTCGCGGCCGGCCAGGTCTTTGGCGTTCGGAGCATAACGCTCCATGAAACGCTCGCCGTGGGCGTTGATCAGGTAGCCACCCTCACCGCGGCAACCCTCGGTGACCAGTACACCAGCGCCGGCGATGCCGGTCGGGTGGAACTGCCACATTTCGATGTCCTGCACCGGCACACCGGCACGCAGGGCCATGCCGACGCCGTCACCGGTGTTGATCAGGGCGTTGGTGGTCGAGGCGTAGATACGGCCCGCACCGCCAGTGGCCAATACGGTGGCCTTGGACTTGATGTACAGGGTTTCGCCGGTTTCGATGCAGATCGCGATCACACCCACGAACGCGCCGTCCTGGTTTTTCACCAGATCGACAGCGTAGTACTCGTTCAGGAAGGTGGTGCCCGCTTTCAGGTTGCCCTGATAGAGGGTGTGCAGCAGCGCGTGACCGGTACGGTCGGAAGCAGCACAGGTACGTGCAGCCTGGCCGCCCTTGCCGAAGTCCTTGGACTGGCCGCCGAACGGACGCTGATAGATGCGGCCGGTTTCGGTGCGCGAGAACGGCAGGCCCATGTGGTCCAGCTCGAAGACCGCAGCAGGGCCTTCCTGACACATGTATTCGATAGCGTCCTGGTCACCGATGTAGTCGGAACCTTTGACGGTATCGTACATGTGCCAGCGCCAGTCGTCGTTCGGGTCGGCCGAAGCGATGGCGCAGGTGATGCCGCCCTGGGCGGAAACAGTGTGCGAACGGGTCGGGAAGACCTTGGTGACCACGGCAGTCTTGTGACCGCCCTGGGCCAGCTGCAGCGCTGCGCGCATGCCGGCGCCGCCACCACCGATGATGATGGCGTCGAAGGAAATGGTTGGAATGCTAGCCATGGATCAGATACCCCAGAGAATCTGCACACCCCAGACGAAGTAAGCGAACATCGCAACGCCGCATACCGCCTGGAACAGGAAACGAATCGCAGTTGCCGACTTGCCGAACGACATTGGCGTCAGGTAGTCGGTTGCAATGGTCCACATGCCGACCCAGGCGTGAGCGCCCAGGGCAACGAGGGCCAGCAGACTGAAGATCCGCATCGCGTTATTGGAGAACAGACCATGCCACTGGGTGTAGTCGATGCCTGGGTGGGCGACCACGTAGCCGATCAGGAAGAGAAAGTAAGCCGCGAGAACGACCGCCGAGACGCGCTGCGCCATCCAGTCATAGAGGCCCGAACGCGACAGGTTCGTGACATTGGTTACCATACCCAAACTCCCACCAGAACGATCAGCACCACGGAGATGACGATCACGATTTTCGAGCCCAGCTTGCCGCCTTCCAGCGTCTCACCGATACCCATGTCCATGATCAGGTGACGCACACCTGCCACGAGGTGATAAAGCAGGGCGGATAGCAGGCCCCAGGTCACGAACTTGGCCAGCGGGCTGGTCAGACACGCCTTCACCTCACCGAAGCCTTCCTCGGAACCCAGCGACTTGCCCAGTGCATAAAGCATGATGGCAAGGCCGAGGAACAGGATGACGCCGGAGATACGGTGCAGGATGGACGTGTACGCTGTGACAGGGAGCTTGATGGTCCTTAGGTCTAGGTTTACAGGTCGTTGGCTTTTCACGGCTTTTTTCACACTGAAGAGCCCCTAGCGAATCAGGGCAAAGTTGTTGGTAAGTGTACTGGTCAGGTACCCACCACCCAGGGAACGGCGACCCCCAGCAGTTCGGGCTTGCAAGCCCCTGGCGGTCGGGTGCCGAGTATAGACAGTTAGGCTGCTTATGACAACGTGACGGGGTAGCCCAAATAGCGCATTGC
The DNA here is from genome assembly GCF_047456185.1 of Pseudomonas sp. BNK-30. Taxonomy (NCBI): domain Bacteria; kingdom Pseudomonadati; phylum Pseudomonadota; class Gammaproteobacteria; order Pseudomonadales; family Pseudomonadaceae; genus Pseudomonas; species Pseudomonas sp. BNK-30. Next base: position 1,120,313 of record NZ_CP179904.1, on the reverse strand, counting down.
CTTTAGCGAGCAAAAGGCGTAAATGGGCGAGAATTTCGTGAAAAATCAGGCCTCAGAGCGGGTTTCAACCAGCCTTTAGGCAAATTGACATTCGAATTTACTTCTCTATAGTGGTGCGGGCCCTGCGTGGGGGGTCTGTCTGATGATTTCAAGCATTAATAGGAGGCCACATGGCTGACAAAAAAGCGCAGTTGGTCATCGAGGGCGCTGCCCCCGTCGAGCTGCCCATTTTAACCGGCACCGTTGGTCCTGATGTAATCGACGTCCGCGGGTTGGGGGCCACTGGTCACTTCACCTTCGACCCAGGTTTCATGGCGACCGCTTCGTGCGAGTCGAAGATCACCTACATCGACGGCGACAAGGGCGTGCTGCTGCACCGCGGCTACCCCATCGAACAGCTCGCCGAGCAATCGGACTACCTGGAAACCTGCTACCTGCTGCTCAACGGCGAACTGCCCAATGCCGAGCAGAAGGCCCAGTTCGTCAGCACCGTCAAGAACCACACCATGGTTCATGAGCAGCTGAAGTCCTTCTTCAACGGTTTCCGCCGCGACGCCCACCCGATGGCCGTAATGTGCGGAGTAGTCGGCGCCCTGTCGGCGTTCTACCACGACTCGCTGGACATCAATAACCCGCAACACCGCGAAATTTCCGCGGTGCGCCTGGTCGCCAAGATGCCGACCCTGGCCGCGATGGTTTACAAGTACTCCATGGGCCAGCCGATGATGTACCCGCGCAACGACCTGTCGTACGCGGAAAACTTCCTGCACATGATGTTCAACACCCCGTGCGAGATCAAACCGATCAGCCCGGTGCTGGCCAAGGCAATGGACAAGATCTTCATCCTCCATGCCGATCACGAGCAGAACGCCTCCACCTCCACCGTCCGCCTGGCCGGCTCTTCGGGCGCCAACCCGTTCGCCTGTATCGCCGCCGGTATCGCCGCACTGTGGGGCCCTGCCCACGGCGGTGCGAACGAAGCCGTGCTGACCATGCTCGATGAAATTGGCGATGTCTCGAACATCGACAAGTACATTGCCAAGGCCAAGGACAAGAACGACCCGTTCAAGCTGATGGGCTTCGGTCACCGCGTGTACAAGAACCGCGACCCGCGCGCCACCGTGATGAAGAAAACCTGCGACGAAGTCCTGGGCGAACTCGGCATCAAGAACGACCCGCAGCTGGAACTGGCGATGCGCCTGGAAGAGATCGCGCTCACCGATCCGTACTTCATCGAGCGCTCGCTGTACCCGAACGTCGACTTCTACTCGGGCATCATCCTGAAGGCGATCGGCATCCCAACCAGCATGTTCACCGTGATCTTCGCCCTGGCACGTACCGTGGGCTGGATCTCGCACTGGAAAGAAATGCTTTCCAGCCCGTACAAGATTGGCCGCCCGCGCCAGCTGTACACCGGCGAGCTGCCGCGTGACATCGTTGAGCTGAAGGACCGCAAGTAAGCTTTTGAAGCCGAACGCAAAAGGCTGCCCTCGGGCAGCCTTTTTCATTGCTTTGCCCCTGCCCTGACTTCAGTTCTTCTCTGCCCGCTCACGCAAGCTTTTCAGGGTATTGAACGGCGCATCCACTACAAACTTGTTGGCTACCATCGCGGGCACACTGCCACCCGGCTCGGTATGTACCTGATAGGTCACTTCTGTACTCTCCCCTTTGGGCACCAACTTCCAGAAGCCTTCGACTTTCGCCACCCGTACATACCCCTTCTCTTCGGGCAAATAGGTCGGCTCTTCCTTGAGGTTACGCGTCAGGCTGCCATCAGCGCTTTTGACGGTAGTGACATGCAACACCGAATCGCGCGGCGTTACCGGCCACGGCGTATTGAACTGGGTGTAGGTCCAGCTCTGGTCACCTTCGTGCTTGAGCAACTTCTGCGACTTGCACTCATGTATCCAGGTGCACGCCCCTGCCACGTCTTCCTGCAGAGCCTGCACCCTGGCCAACGGCGCCTTGATCAGGGTCACACCACGGTAGGCCTTGTACTTGGACCCCGGCACTTCACTGAGAGAGACCTTGATCCCCTCCTCGTCCTTGGCCACTTGCCAGCTCTCGGCCCAGGCGGCCGGCGCCATCAGCAAGCCCACGCCACATAGCAGTGCAATACGCTTGAACGATCTCATCATCTTTATCCTTGTTGTCGAAGATCCAGCCTTGTCACGCCGCCGTCATCTGCTCCCACCAACCGAGAATCCTGATTGCCTCGTCGCGATCATTGCCGCACACCTCGATATCCGCCTTGAACCCACCACAGACCGCCGGCCGCTCGGGCTTGCCGAACAGGTCGCAGAGGTTGTCGGCGGTCAGGTGCAGGCAGCGCATGCCAGCCGGCTTGCCATCCGGCATGCGCGGCATTGCGGAAGTGATGGACGGGGCGATGCAGCAGGCACCGCAACCCTCACGGCATTTCATGAAATCAGAACCCCCTGAAACAAAACGGGACGAACGTCCCCGGATACTAACCGCTCAAACATACGTTTGAAATTGCTGGCCCGATGAAATCTGCAGTGACCCGGCAGTCAGTTCGCCCAGGCTATTGGCGGAACTCAAACTCGATCGCCGCCCCTTCCACATCACGCCGGCTGTCATTGCGCAACTGCAGCTGCATCTCGTTGCTGATCAAGCGACCATTGAGCTGGAACGGGCTGTCACCGGCGTGCGGTTTGTCCGTAAACATGGCCGGCAGCAAGGGTTTTCGGCGCACGGCCGAACTGCCGACGCTGGGCTCAAGCTGGTTGACCATCTCGGCAGGCAGGCTCAGATCCAGGTGCGCCGCGGGCAATTGCTGGGTTGCCGCCTTGCTGGCGGGCTTGCGCGCAGGCGACACCTTGGCGTTGTCCGCTTTGGCAGGCTGCGCAGCGTGGGCCACACCAGAGGTCAAACACACTGGCGCGAGGCAAAAAACCAGGGCAATACGACGCAACAGTTTCATGGACATCGATAGGCAGGCTTCAAGAGTGCGTATGCTCTCTGTTCCGCCTGCGCCTGGCAAGCCTTACAAAAGCGCAGTTACAGACTCCCTGCACAATTGCTGGGCCAGCATGCCCAGCGTCATCACCGCCCGTTCGGCTTCCTTGTTCCATGGAATACCGCAGTTGAGACGGATGCAGTGGTTGAACTGCTCGGTATTACTGAAGATAAGCCCAGGGGCGATACTGATCCCCTGCTCCAGCGCACGCACATGCAGCTCTTGAGTGTTGACCCGCCCCGGCAGGCTGACCCACAGAATGAAGCCCCCCGTGGGCCGGGTCATCTGCGTACCCTCAGGGAAGTGCTGCTGCACCGCCAACTGGTAGGCACTGAGGTTCTTGCGGTACTCCTGGCGGATATACCGCAGGTGGCGATCATAGCCACCGTTCTCCAGGTAAGCCGCCACCCCCATCTGCGTGACACTGCAGGCCGAGTGGGTGGTGAAGGTCTGCAGCCGCTGGATTTCGTCCTGGTATCGCCCCGCTACCATCCAGCCAACGCGCACGCCAGGTGACAATGTCTTGGAAAAGCTCGAGCAGTAGATCACACGGTCCAGCCGGTCGAATGCCTTGAGCGCTTTGGTCTTGCCCTGCTCGAACATCAACTCGCCATAGATGTCGTCCTCGACGATCTGGATGTCGAAGTCCGAAGCCAGGCGCAACAACTGCTTCTGCCGCTCTTCGGGGATAGTGCCGCCCAGCGGGTTGCTAAGGCGTGTGGTCAGTACCAGCGCCTTGATCGACCATTGATTGGCCGCCAGTTGCAGCGCTTCCAGACTGATGCCGGTGGACGGGTCGCTGGGGATCTCGATCACCTTCAGCCCGAGCAAATCAGCCAGCTGCAGCAGGCCGTAATAGGTGGGCGACTCCGCAGCAATCAGATCCCCCGGGCGGGTCAGTACGCGCAGTGACATTTGCAGGGCATCGACACAGCCATGGGTAACGATCACTTCACTGGGATCGACCAGCACGCCCGCATCACGCATGCGGATAGCGATCTGCCGGCGCAACGGCTCGAAGCCCGGGCTGAACATGTAGCTGAAAGCACGCGGGCTGTGAAAACGGGTGACCTTGGCAATCTGCTGATGCAAGGCCCGCACCGGCAAGTAGTCGACATGAGGAACGGCGGCACCGAACGCAAACACGCCATCACGACGGGCCTCGGTCAGCACCTGCTGGATGATGCTCGCGCGGGTGACCAGGCCAGGGCGCTCGACTCTGGCAATGTCAGGTGTCTGCGCAGTCAACGCCGGGGTCTGGTGCACGTAGTAGCCAGACTGCGGCCGGGCGCGGATCAGCCCCTGGTCTTCGAGATTGGCATAGGCCTGCAGTACCGTGGCATGGCTGACGTTGAGCTGGGCGCTCATCTTGCGCACGGACGGCACGCGCTCGCCTGGCTGATAGACACCACGGCGGATGTCATCGGCCAGTTGCTGGGCGATACGCTGATACAGCAGCAGGTTGGTCATGGCGATATCTCGACGCGCGGACGGCTCATTGTTCTTGTACGACTCACTTACGGTAGAGGATACCGTAACAGTTGCAAAGTGTACTGGGACAGATTGCACAATAGTCGACATTACAGTGGCGTGGCCGCTATCGAAAGGGTTAACCAGCGCGCCTCTTCTCAAGCCGCGAAGAGGCGCCAGCGGTCAGCGTGCCGGAGCAAGCCTGCCCTTGTCATCGGAGAAGACGATCTCCACCCGGCGGTTCTGCGCCCTGCCCCGCTCCGAAGCATTGGCCTCGATCGGGTACTGATCGCCATACCCTTCAACCTGCAGACGCTTTTCGTCGACACCCAGGTCGACCAGCATGTCGGCCACTGCCTGCGCCCGGTCGCGCGACAGCTTGAGGTTATCTTCCGGCGCGCCGGTGTTGTCGGCATAGCCCTCGATCCGCACCACCCTGCGCGGGTTGAGCTGAAGGAACTGGACCAGCTTGAGCACCGTGCGACTGGCCGAATTCTTGAGGTCCGCACGACCAGTGTCGAACAGCACATCACCCAAGGTCATCACCAGCCCGCGATCAGCCTGCTGCGAGGCCAGCGCCGCAATCTGCGCTTCCACCCATTCACCCTGCTGCTGCACGCTGGCCAGCTTGGCCTCGCGCAGGGCCAGCTGCAGGCGCTGACGCTCAAGGTCGAGCTTGGCCAGACGCTCCTGACTCAGCGCCAACTTCGCGTGCTCACCGGCAATTTCGCTGTAACGCTGGCTCAGATACGCATAGTGGCGCACGTCACTGCCGGTGCCGATGTAACTGGACAAGCGCTCGGCGCGGGCCAGCGACTCACCGGCGCGGATCACATCACGCGGTGCGCTGCGCAGCACAGCGGAATCATCCTTGACCTTCTGGAAGGCCACGGAAGCATCGTCCAGCGCCGCTGCACTGCGCTGACTGGCGCACCCCTGCAGCCCGCCAGCCAGCGCCAGCAATGCCAACGCCGCCATGGATTTGAAGCACTTCATGGCTGCATCTCCAGTTGTTTGCGCAAGCGCTTGACCCGCGACTGCAATACGTCAAGCTGCTCCTCGCTCTTCTGGTTCAGTACGCGCGCCTCGGCCAGGCGGGCGTCGAGTTCGGCCTGCTCGGCACGCATGCGGGCGTTGCGGTAGTCCTCGGTCAGCATGTCGCTCTTGGCTCGGGCGAGCTTGTCTTCGGCAAGCTTGAGCGCCTCGACCTGGTCGGTGGCACCGACCGCCTTGGCCTGTTCCAGCGCCTGCTCGGAAATACGCATCTGTTCATTGGGCGCCGGGTCGTTGGCGCAGCCGGCCAGGCCGAGCATGGCCACGGCAAGGATCAGTGATTGGGTTCTCACGCACTCTTCCTACTGTTTGGGGGCGTCCGCCTGCACGTCCATCTGCGCTTTCCAGCGCTCGACATTACGTTGCAGCACGGCTTCAGACGCACCAGAGATCGGCAATTCTGTCAGCTTTTTTGCCAGTTGCCCACGCAACCAGGTGTCATTGCAAGCCGAGTTGTGCGACACAGCCAAGTACAGCCCTGGCCGGTCGACCGGCAGGCCGCGGGCGATCAGGTCATTGCTCATACCCAGGCTTTGGGTCATGGCCATGCCCGAGTAACGCCCAGCCAGCACGTAGTCGACCTGGCCCAGCACCAGCTTCTGGAATGCCTGGGTCAGGTTCTGCGCCGGTACCAGCTTTAACTGCGCCTTGGCGAATGCACTGAAAGCCGGGGTCAGGCGGGCGCGCTCCGACAGGCTACCCTGGTATCTGGCCAGATCCGCGGGGCCGTTGAATTCCACGTCAGCATCATGCCGCGTCCAGACCAGGTATTCATTGAGCTGCAAGGGCGGGTGGATGTAATCCAGTGCGGTCAACTGCTCCACCTGCAGGGGGGTGTCGAGCAACAGATCCATGCGCCCACTGCGCACCTCTTCCAGCGCCTGATCGCGCCTGCCGGCATTGAGGACTTCCACTTTCAGCCCCAGCTCCCCGGCCACCTTGCGCAACAGATCGACGTTGGCGCCAATCAGGTGTTTCGGGTCTTTCGGGTCTTGCCAGGAGTAAGGTGGAGCATCCGGGCTGCCAGTCGCCACCAGACGCTCACACTTGCCAGCCGCCATCGCCAGCGGTGAAAGCATCGCCATCGTGCACACCAGCACCTTGCCTGCTTCACGAAACGCCATCCTTCACTCCTTGCCCGCATAAAAAAACCCGGCCCTCGTTACAAGGGCCGGGCTTCTTTATAAGTGAAGCAGGCGGATCAGACCAGCTTTTCCAGCTCCGGAACCGCTTCGAACAGGTCAGCGACCAGGCCGTAGTCGGCCACCTGGAAGATCGGCGCTTCTTCGTCCTTGTTGATCGCAACGATCACTTTGGAGTCCTTCATGCCGGCCAGGTGCTGAATCGCGCCAGAGATACCGACGGCGATGTACAGCTGCGGGGCAACGATCTTGCCGGTCTGGCCGACCTGCATGTCGTTGGGTACGAAGCCTGCGTCGACCGCAGCGCGCGAGGCACCCACGGCAGCGCCGAGCTTGTCGGCCAGGCTGTACAGGTGCTTGAAGTTGTCACCATTGCCCATGCCGCGGCCACCGGAAACGACGATCTTGGCAGCGGTCAGCTCTGGACGGTCGGACTTGGCCAGTTCTTCGCCAACAAAGGCGGAGATACCGGCATCGTGCGCGGCGCCTACCGCTTCAACGGCAGCGGAGCCACCTTCGGCGGCCACAGCATCGAAGCCGGTGGTACGCACGGTGATCACCTTCACAGCAGCGCTCGATTGCACGGTGGCAATGGCGTTACCGGCATAGATCGGGCGCTTGAAGGTGTCGGCGGATTCAACCGAAATGATCTCGGAGATCTGGTCGACGTCCAGCAGCGCGGCAACGCGCGGCAGGATGTTCTTGCCGTTGGTGGTGGCCGGGGCCAGTACGTGGCTGTAACCCTTGGCCAGCTCGACGATCAACGGCGCGACGTTTTCGGGCAAGACGTGGGCGTAGGCTGCGTTGTCGGCAACCAGTACCTTGCCAACGCCAGCGATCTTGGCAGCGGATTCGGCAACGCCACCGACGTTCTGGCCAGCGACCAGCACGTGCACATCACCACCGATCTTGGCGGCTGCGGCGACAGTGTTCAGGGTGGACGGGGCTACGGCACCGTTCTCGTATTCAGCGACAACCAGGATAGTCATTTAGATTACCTTCGCTTCGTTCTTCAGCTTCTCGACCAGTTCGGCCACCGACTTGACCTTGATACCCGCGCTGCGAGCAGCTGGCGCTTCGACTTTCAAGGTCTTGTTGGTGGAGGCGAGCGATACGCCCAGCGCGTCTGGAGTCAGGGTCTCCAGCGGCTTCTTCTTGGCCTTCATGATGTTCGGCAGCGACGCATAGCGCGGCTCGTTCAGGCGCAGGTCGGTGGTGACGATCGCTGGCAGGTTCAGCGATACGGTCTGCAGGCCGCCATCGATTTCACGGGTGACGTTCAGCTTGTCGCCAGCCAGTTCAACCTTGGAGGCGAAGGTGCCCTGGGCGTAGCCAGTCAGCGCCGCCAGCATCTGGCCGGTCTGGTTGTTGTCGCTGTCGATGGCCTGCTTGCCGAGGATCACCAGCTGCGGCTGTTCTTTGTCGACAACGGCTTTGAGCGCCTTGGCCACGGCCAGGGAATTCAGTTCGTCAGCAGCTTCGACCAGGATGGCACGATCGGCGCCCAGGGCCAGGGCAGTACGCAACTGCTCCTGAGCAGTGGCCGGGCCGACGGAGACGACGACGATCTCGCTTGCCACGCCCTTCTCTTTCAGGCGCACGGCTTCTTCCACGGCGATTTCGCAGAAGGGGTTCATGGACATCTTGACGTTTGCAAGGTCGACGCCGGAGTTGTCCGCTTTGACGCGAACCTTGACGTTGTAGTCGACCACTCGTTTGACAGCTACAAGAACCTTCATGGATTCCTCGTTACTCTCCGGTGAATAGATAGTCGCCTGGGGCTAAGCCCTGCGATGCGCGTGGGTACAAGGGCACCTCTGAAAACGATGCGCGAGGTGCAATCTTCACGGTGACCGATCAGTCCTGTTGAGACTCTTGCGGCAAATACCCGCGGGTCATTTCCTGTGGTGGCGTGTAAACTCCACTACAAACCGTGTTTTGGCCCGAAAGCCTTACCCCACACCTGGTCTTTAGAGGTGTACCTGCGCCCGGCGATGAGCCTACGGCGAACGTAAAACCGCTCGTATCTTGACCGCAACACCCAATCCGGTCAATACGGCAAATCGGTCACCCTCCAGCCGCGTTCCTTTGATTTTACTGGCCTGCGGCAAATTCAAACAAACGTTTGTATTGGACCCGCCAAGTGGTGTAGATATAATGCGCGGCCAAGACAAAACGGTGTAGTCCATCCTCTGTGCCGCTACAGCTCCGCTCCCGTGAAGCGCGGCGCGCATGATCACGCCACACCCATAAGACAAAGCAACAGCACGAGCCTTGATGAGTAGGAGAGAACCAGTGGAACGCGAATACATGGAATTCGACGTGGTCATCGTCGGCGCTGGCCCGGCAGGCCTGTCAGCCGCCTGCCGCCTGAAGCAGAAGGCCGCCGAAGCCGGTAGCGAGATCAGCGTCTGCGTGGTCGAGAAAGGCTCCGAAGTCGGCGCCCACATCCTCTCCGGTGCAGTGTTCGAGCCCCGCGCCCTGAACGAGCTGTTCCCCGACTGGAAAGCACTCGGCGCACCGCTCAACACCGAGGTCAAGCGCGACGACATCTACGTGCTCAAGGACGCCGGCAACTCGACCAAGGTCCCTGACCTGTTCGTGCCCAAGACCATGCACAACCAGGGCAACTACATCATCTCGCTGGGCAACCTGTGCCGCTGGCTGGCCCAGCAGGCCGAGAACCTGGGCGTGGAAATCTACCCGGGCTTCGCCGCCCAGGAAGCGCTGTTCGATGAAAACGGCGTGGTCCGCGGCATCGTCACCGGTGACCTCGGTGTCGACCGCGAGGGTAACCCGAAGGACGGCCTGTACACCCCGGGCATGGAACTGCGCGCCAAGTACACCCTGTTCGCCGAAGGTTGCCGCGGCCATATCGGCAAGCAACTGATCAAGCGCTTCAACCTCGACAGCGAGTCCGACGTCCAGCACTACGGCATCGGCCTGAAAGAAATCTGGGAAATCGACCCGGCCAAGCACGAACAAGGCCTGGTGGTACACACCGCCGGCTGGCCGCTGGACGTGATGAGCGCTGAAAACACCGGCGGCTCGTTCCTTTATCACCTGGAAAACAACCAGGTGGTGGTCGGCCTGATCGTCGACCTGTCCTACAGCAATGCTTACCTGTCGCCTTTCGACGAATTCCAGCGCCTCAAGCATCACCCCGTGATGAAGCAGTACCTCGAAGGCGGCAAACGCATCAGCTACGGCGCCCGCGCCATCTGCAAGGGCGGCCTGAACTCGCTGCCCAAGATGGTGTTCAACGGTGGCGCCCTGATCGGTTGCGACCTGGGCACCCTGAACTTCGCCAAGATCAAAGGCAGCCACACCGCCATGAAGTCCGGCATGCTCGCGGCCGAAGCCGTGGCCGATGCGCTGATCGCTGGCAGCGAAGGCGGCGATGCGCTTACTACCTATGTCGACGCCTTCAAAGCCAGCTGGCTGCATGAAGAACTGTTCGCCAGCCGCAACTTCGGCCCGGCGCTGCACAAGTTCGGCCCGATCCTCGGTGGTGCGTTCAACTACATCGACCAGAACTGGTTCGCTGGCAAGCTGCCTTTCACACTGCACGACACCAAGCCGGACTACGCCTGCCTCAAGCTTGCGGCCGACTCGAAAAAGATCGACTACCCCAAACCAGACGGCAAGCTCAGCTTCGACAAGCTCAGCTCGGTGTTCCTCTCCAGCACCAACCACGAAGAGGAACAACCCTGCCACCTGAAGCTGACCGACCCGAGCATCCCGATCGCCAGCAACCTGCCGCTGTACGACGAGCCAGCCCAGCGTTACTGCCCGGCGGGCGTGTACGAAGTGGTCAGCCAGGAAGACGGCAGCAAGCGCTTCCAGATCAACGCGCAGAACTGCGTGCACTGCAAGACCTGCGACATCAAGGACCCGGCCCAGAACATCACCTGGGTTACCCCTGAAGGCGCTGGCGGGCCGAACTACCCGAACATGTAAGCCCGGCCCTTGCAGCAAGAAAAAGCCCCCTGGCCTCACGGCCCGGGGGCTTTCTCGTTCAGGGCTGCCTCAGGCCGTACGGACTTCCTCGAACAACTCCGGATGACGGTCGAGCAGCTTGAACAGTTTGACCAGAGCAACCGGCGGCCTGGTTTTCCCATTTTCGTAGCGAGAGAACGCATTGACCCCACCGCCAAAGATTTCGCCGGCTTCACGCTGGTCGAGGTCGAATTTCTTGCGCACAGCGATAATGAAGTCGGGGTCCACTGCCGCGGCATTGACTTGGCGATTGAATGCGGACATCAAAGTACTGATGCGCATCGCTTCATCATGGCTGAGAACCGCCTCCCCACAGGCTGTACAGTATCCGCCACTGACATTTGGGATAACGGTCGCTTCACCTTTGTATCGATAGGGCATGTCCCGGGTATCAGGTGCAAGCTCCGCCCCCCCACAAACTGGACACTTCATGATTACAACTCCTTGAAAGACACGATGAGCACGTCATCCACCACAGACAGTTTCAGGTACACGTATCCCTTGCCCGTAAGGGGGCGATAAACGTCCTGCCATACGCGGTAATCACCGTGACATGTCATGCTTTTGTGAAAGTCTCTGCGCTCCAGACCGTTGATTATCTCGAGCATGTCCGGGTAATCCATCCCGAGTGCCTGGGCGCCCCGCAAAGAGGCGGTTGTCGGGCTGATGCGCCCAGCGCTGACCAAGGCCCTGATCCGCTCCAGCGAACAATGAGGCGTTCTCTTTTCCATGAGAAATTAACCTTCCAGGTTAAATTTGGCTAATAGGTTATTCCAATAGCCCCCACCCGGAAGTCTGCCTCACTGCCCGCCAGGCGTTACCCGTTCATTTGTCACCGCACATGAGCGGCATGGGCTCGGCCGCGAATGCCAAAGGTTCCCGGCGGCCAAAGTAGAGGGCCGTGAGCAGCCCCACCGCGCCCATGAGCAGACAAAAGCCAACGCACACCCACGGGCTCCACGGCATCAACGCTATCAACGCCAACGGCGTGGTACTGGCCCACAAGGCGTAGGCCACGTTGTAGGTAAAGGAAATGCCCGACACCCGGATCTGGGCCGGGAACAGCCCGACCATTACCGACGGCACCACACCCACCACACCACAGCAAAGCCCAGCCAACGCGTAAGCCAGCCACGTCATGCCCCACTGGCCCACGAGGCTCGCATACAAGGCACCGATACCCAGCGGCAGCAGCACGCTGTAGATCATCAGCGCCCGCCAGGCGCCCAGGCGATCGACCAGCAGCCCGGCGAGCACACAACCGATATTGAGAAAAACGATACCTACGCTGCTCAGGGCGAACGTGTGCGCGGCGGTCATGCCGAAGCGCTGCTGCATTACCGTCGGTGTGATCACCACCAGCACCACCACCGCCGACGTCAACACGCAGGTCAGCAGCGCAGCCGGGATCAACGCCCCACGATGCTCGCCCAGCACCCGTCGCAGCGGGAACTTCACCGGCTGCTCCTTGCGCTCGCGCAAGGCCAGAAACACCGGTGTTTCACTCAGCCAACGGCGCAACCACACGCCGATCACACCAAATACCCCGCCAAGCAGGAACGGGTAACGCCAGGCGTAATCGAGGATTTCCTGGGCGGTAAACACCTGGGCCAACAGTGTCGCGGTCAGTGCCCCCAGCAAATAGCCAAAGGTCAGCCCGGCCTGCAGGAAGCCCAGGGCGTAACCCCGCCGCCCTTGCGGTGCGTGTTCGGCAACGAATGTCCAGGCACTGGGCACCTCACCACCGACCGCAGCGCCCTGCAGAATGCGCAACGCCAGCAAGATCAGCGGCGCCGCGTAACCAATCTCGGCATAGGTCGGCATCACCCCGATCAGCAGGCACGGCAGCGCCATCATCAGGATGCTCAGGCTGAATACCCGCTTGCGGCCCAGGTGATCGGCGAAGTGCGCCATGACGATGCCACCCAGCGGCCGCGCCAGGTAGCCGGTGACGAAAATCCCGAAGCTTTGCAGCAGGCGCAGCCACTCAGGCATTTCGGGTGGGAAGAACAGCTGGCTGAGGGTCAGGGCGAAGAACACGAAGATGATGAAATCATAGATTTCCAGCGCGCCGCCCAGCGCCGCCAGGCCCAGGGTCCGGTGGTCGCCACGGCTGAACCGGGGCGGGCGAGCGGTATCGATGGCAGTCATGGCACAGGTCCGCAAATCGGCAAAGGGCAAGAGGATAGCAAATAGCTGCCCCCTTGCCCCGTCCGCTGCGGCTATCGGCTGAAGACCGTGTGGGCGAAGTTCCTGCGCGGGTAGGCCGGCGGGCCACTGCTGGAAAGGCCGGACGGCAAGGCCAGCTTGCCGACCACCACTGGCCCATCGATGAGCGCCATGAAGGACTCAAGGGCCTCGTTGTCCGGCACCTGCGGCAGGCTCACATTCACCGCCTGGCGCTCGGTCTGCGGCACGCTCGGGACCTTCAGATGCCGCGAGTGATACAGCAAGGCATGCTGAATCTGCGTGCTCACCCGGCAAAAGCGCGCCAGGTCGACACCTGCATGGCTGGCCAGTTCGATATTGCCCACCAGCAGGTTGAACGGCTGCAGCGCGCAGTGCACCAGGCGCTGCAGCTCGTCGAAGGAGTCCACCGGGGCAATCCGGTAATAGCCCAGGCCATTGAGCAGCCTCTCCAGCTGCAAGCGCTGGGACGGATGCTCGTCGGCGATCAGGATGCGCAGGGTCTTGTTGGTCATTGTCGGACCTGGGCAGTCAGGTGAATAGGGACACACTCCCTGACCAAACTGCGCCAGTAACAGGCAACCACCAGGGCGGCGCCTGGCGGGGTCAATCTAGATAGTTGTCTTGAAACAGTTAGAAATCAAGTTGCCAGCACACAGAATTTTCACCGGCACACCACCGGTTTTCAGGATTCCCACTGGCGCATGCGCACGCGGCAGTGCTTCATGGCGTTGACGATGTGCTTTTCCACCAGGCTGCGCGAGATGCCCAGGTGCTCGGCGATCTGCTGATGCGACAGGCCTTCGAGCTTGCGCAACAGGAAGCTGTCACGGCAGGGCTGGCTCAATTCATCGAGTGCTTTCTGCATCAGCGCCAGGCGCTGGTCCAACTGCATGTTCTGGGTGGGGGCCGGGGTGTGCCAGCGCTCGTCCAGGTCCAGCACCTCCAGCGGCTCGGACTGGCGCAGCAGGTGGCGGCGATGACGGTCGATCACAAGGTTCAGCGCCGTGCGGTAAAGGAACGCGCGCGGGTGCTCGATCTGCTGCGTACCGGTGCGTTCGAGCACCCGCAGATAGGCATCGTGAGCCACATCCTCAGCCGCCTGGCGGCTGCCCAGGCGCGCGGAGAGGAAGCTCACCAATTCGCGATAGTAATGTTCCACGACGGCACCTGGGGTACGTCCTGACAGGCTCGGACAGGGTCATGTGATATCAGCGTGGGATCTTACAAATTATAATGATTCTCAGCAACTCTCCTCCCCCAGCGCCAGCCCATCTAAATCCGCCCCGCGCGCCTTCGTTTAACTGGCACCTCCGTGCGCACCTTGACCTGGCTGCGTGTGGCCACCCTTTGGCTGGAAGTACGCATGAGACGCATACCCAACATTCGCCGCCACCTGCTGGCTGGCAGCTTCGGCCTGCTGGCCCTTGGCAGCCTGCTGGCCTGGAAGGCGCTCCCTCTGGGTGCCGTGCCCCTGAGTACCGTCGCAGTCGTCCGCGCGGACATCGAAAGCAGCGTCACCGCCCTGGGTACCCTGCAGCCACGACGGTATGTGGATGTAGGCGCCCAAGCCTCCGGGCAGATCCGCAAGCTGCACGTGGAGGCTGGCGATCAGGTGCACACGGGGCAGTTGCTGGTGGAGATCGACCCTTCTACCCAGCAGGCCAGGCTGGACGCCGGGCGGTTCTCGATCGACAACCTCAAGGCGCAACTGGCCGAGCAGCGCGCCCAGTACCTGCTGGCCACGCAGCAGTACCGGCGCCAGCGCGAACTGGCTGGCGCGGGCGCCACACGCGAGGAAGACCTGCAGGCGGCCGACGCCCAGCTCAAGGTCACCCAGGCCCGTATCGACATGATCCAGGCGCAGATCCGTCAGGCCCAGGCCAACCTGCGCAGCGACGAGGCAGAGCTTGGCTATACACGCATCTATGCGCCGATGGACGGCACCGTGGTGGCGGTGGATGCCCGTGAAGGCCAGACCCTCAACGCCCAGCAGCAGACGCCTCTGATTCTGCGGATCGCCAAGCTTTCGCCGATGACCGTGTGGGCCCAGGTGTCCGAAGCCGACATCGGCAAAGTCAAACCAGGAATGGCCGCCTATTTCACCACCCTAGCCGGCGGCAAACGCCGCTGGAACAGCACCGTGCGGCAGATCCTGCCGATTCCGCCCAAGCCGCTGGCGCACACCAGCCAGGGCGGCGGCGGCCCTGCCAGCGCGATCGCCGGTACGACAGGCAGCCAGGTGGTGCAGTACACCGTGCTGCTCGACGTCGACAACCCCGATGGAGCGTTGATGGCCGACATGACCACCCAGGTGTTCTTCGTCGCCGGCCAGGCCAGCCAGGTACTCACAGCGCCGCTGGCAGCACTGGACGACACCGAGGCCGATCACCTGCGCCTGGCCCAGGTACTGGGCCAGGATGGCAAGGTCGAACAACGCACAGTGCGCATCGGCCTCAGCGACCGGTTGCGGGCGCAAGTGCTCGATGGCCTAAGCGAAGGCGAGCGCCTGGTCATCGGTGCGCCCCTGGCCAGCGGAGGCTGAATGGCCGTTCCCCTGATCGAACTGCGCGACATCCGCAAATCCTACGGTGGTATCGACACCCCCAAGGTCGACGTACTGCGCGGCATCAGCCTGAACATCCACCCCGGCGAGTTCATCGCCATCGTCGGTGCGTCGGGTTCGGGCAAGTCGACGCTGATGAACATCCTCGGCTGCCTCGACCGCCCCACCTCGGGCCACTACCTGTTCGCCGGCAAGGACGTTGCCCACCTGGGCAGTGACGAACTCGCCTGGCTGCGCCGCGAAGCCTTTGGTTTCGTGTTTCAGGGCTACCACCTGATCCCTTCAGGCTCAGCCCAGGAAAACGTCGAGATGCCGGCCATCTACGCCGGCACCCCGCCCGCCGAGCGCCACGCCCGCGCAGCCGCCCTGCTTGAGCGCCTTGGCCTGGCCAGCCGCACCGGCAACCGCCCGCATCAATTGTCCGGCGGCCAGCAGCAACGCGTGTCGATTGCCCGCGCGCTGATGAATGGCGGCCATATCATCCTTGCCGACGAGCCGACCGGCGCCCTGGACAGCCACAGCGGTACCGAGGTCATGGCCCTGCTGGACGAGCTGGCCAGCCAGGGCCATGTGATCATCCTGATCACCCACGACCGCGAGGTGGCGGCGCGGGCACGCCGGGTGGTGGAAATCCGCGACGGCCTGATGAT
Organism: Pseudomonas sp. BNK-30; assembly: GCF_047456185.1. NCBI lineage: Bacteria > Pseudomonadati > Pseudomonadota > Gammaproteobacteria > Pseudomonadales > Pseudomonadaceae > Pseudomonas > Pseudomonas sp. BNK-30. The sequence continues at coordinate 1,104,266 of NZ_CP179904.1, read as the reverse complement.
CAGCGACTCGGCCTGCGACCAGCCTCCCGCTGCAGCGCAACAAGGCCTGCAGGCCGATGACCTGCGCCAGCGCCTGGACCGCGGCGCGACCGTGCGTGGCGCATGGAAAGGCGAGCTGCTCGAGGCCTTGCAGGCAGCGTGGCGGATCATGTGGATCAACCGGTTCCGCACCGCCCTGACGTTGCTTGGCATCGTCATTGGCGTGGCTTCGGTCGTGGTCATGCTGGCCGTGGGCGAAGGCAGCAAACGCCAGGTCATGGCTCAGATGGCCGCGTTCGGTTCCAACATCCTCTACCTCAACGGCCGCCCGCCGACGCTGCGCGAGCCAGGCGGCATCGTCACCCTCGATGACGTCGCCGCCATCGCCGAACTGCCCCAGGTTCGGCGCGTCATGCCGGTCATCGGCGGCGACCTGATGGTGCGCCACGGCAACAACAACCAGAGGTTCTACGTTGGCGGCAACAACGTCGAATTCCCCGCCATCCTCAACTGGCCGGTCGTGCAGGGCAGTTTTTTCAGCGAAGCCGACGAACGAAGTGGCGCTGCCGTGGCGGTCATCGGCCAGAAAGTCCGCGACAAACTGCTGGCACCCGGCACCGACGCGCTGGGCCAGTACCTGCTGATCGGCAACGTGCCGTTCCAGGTCGTCGGCCTGCTCGCCGGCAAGGGCGCAAGTTCGGGTGACCAGAAGAGCGATGAGCGCATCGTGGTGCCCTATTCCGCCGCCTCCATGCGCCTGTTCGGCAGCCACGACCCGGAATACGTGATCATCGCCGCAGCCGACTCGGCCCGGGTCGCCGAGACCGAAACAGCGATCCACCGCCTGATGCGCAAGCGCCATCAAGGCAAGGACGATTTCGAGCTGACCAACGATGCGGCACTGATCCAGGCCGAGGCACGCACACAAAACAGCCTGTCGCTGATGCTCGGGGCGATCGCTGCGATCTCGTTGCTGGTCGGCGGTATCGGCGTGATGAACATCATGCTCATGACCGTGCGCGAGCGCACCCGTGAAATCGGTATCCGCATGGCCACCGGCGCACGCCAGCGCGACATCCTGCGCCAGTTCCTCAGCGAGGCGGTCATGCTGTCGATGGTCGGCGGGTTGACCGGCATCGTGCTGGCGCTGCTGATCGGCGGCGCGCTGATACTCGCCGAAGTCGCCGTCGCCTTCGCCCTGCCCGCCATCCTTGGCGCCTTCGGTTGCGCCGCCATCACCGGCGTGGTGTTCGGTTTCATGCCAGCACGCAAGGCCGCCCGACTCGACCCGGTCAAAGCCCTTACCAGCGAATAATCCATGACATTGCCAAGCCGCATCAGCCTCTTGACCCTGTGCCTGGGCCTCACCGCCTGCAATACACCCCCTGCGCCCTCAAGCGGCATCAGCGCACCGCAACACTGGCAAGGCGAGGCAGCTGCGCCCGCCATCGCACTGCCATCGGGGCACTGGTGGCAGGCGTTCGCCAGCAGCGAGCTGGACCAACTGATCAAGCGCGCGCAGCACAACGCCCATGACCTCGCCGCTGCCGCGGCCCGCGTACGCCAGGCCCAGGCCCGCGCCGTGATCGCCGGCGCGCCGTTGCTGCCAGAGGCGCAAGGGGGCCTCGATGGCAGCCGCCAACGCCTGCTGCACGGCGAAGGGTCTGACCAGCTGGACGTCAGTAGCAGCGAACCCACCTACACAGCCTTCGGCCTGCAACTTACCGCCCGCTACGAACTCGACTTCTGGGGCGGCCTGCGCGCGGCTCGGGCGAGCGCGCTGCACGGCCTCGACGCCAGCCGCTTCGACCGCCAGACAGTGGAGCTGACCCTGGTCAGTGCGGTTGCCGACAGCTACCTGCAAGGCATCGCCCTGGAAGAACAGCTGCGCATCGCACGCCTCAACCTGCGCAATGCACGTGAGGTGCTCAACCTGGTCGAAACCCGCCAGCGTGCAGGGTCCGCCACCCGCCTTGAACTGGCCCAGCAGCGCAGCCTGGTGGCGGCTCAGGAGCGCCAGGTGCCGCTGCTCGAGCAAAAGCGGCAAGACAGCCGCATCACCCTCGCCACCTTGCTCGGTGACCCGGTGCAGGCCTTGCCGGTCAGCCACCAACCGATCACCACTGTGCAGTGGCCGGCAATCGGCAGCGGCGTTCCCAGCGAACTGCTGACTCGCCGCCCCGACATCGCCGCTGCCGAAGCGCGCCTGGCCGCCGCCAACGCCAATGTGCAGGTGGCCAGGGCGGCCATGCTGCCGAAGCTGACGCTTGGCGCCAACCTTGGCACGGGCGCGAACACCTTTGCCCAGGTGCTCGACAGTTCCTACTACACACTCACCGCCGGCCTGGTCGCGCCCATCTTCAACAACGGCCGGCTGCGCGCCTCACGCGCGCTGGCCGAAGCCGAGCAGGATGAACTGCTGGAAAACTATCGCAGCAGCATCCTCGCCGGCTTTGCCGATGTTGAAAAAGCCCTTAACGCCATTGAGGGTGTGGAGCGTCAACGGCTGTGGCAGGACGAGGAAGTAGTGCAGGCACGCCTGGCTTTCGACCTGGCACAACGGCGCTATGGGGCTGGCGCCGAGACCCTGCTGACCGTGCTGGAGACCCAGCGCACGCTCTACCTGGCCCAGGACCAGCAAGCGCAGTTGCGCCTGGCCCGCCTGCAGGGCAGCGTGGCGCTGTACAAGGCGCTTGGGGGTGGCTGGCAGGTACCGCACTGAAAAGGCCGCGCACGGCTTGCGGCCGGTTTTTTCAGCGCTGAGCCAGTTTCAGATTGCGCGCGTACCAGGGGCGTTGCGGGACTTTCGGCCGCAGCTTGGCGAACAGGTCATCGTCGCCAAAGATGATGCGCAACGCCAGCTTCATGGTCTCAGGGTCCATCTCCACGCTGCGCCCAGGCCGCAGCCCCGGTACCGTCGAGCAACCGTGGGTGTCTGGCCCCAGCCACGGGTCGGCCACTTCGACCCAGCGCCCAGGCGCGAACCACGGCACACCATTGACTTCCAGGCGCCTGACCTGGCCCGGGTGGACCCGCTCATGGGCACGGAACCAATCCTCGATACGGTCGTCGATCCAGCCGTGGAAGTGCCAGAACACCGGGTTCACATGGGATGAAAACGGGTCGCCGAGGAAGTCGTTCTCGGCCTGGAACCAACGCGCGGCAAAATCCTCCGGTTTGCGAGCGAAAGGCACTGGCAGGCCACTGGAAGGGTCGCGCGGCACCGAAGCCCAGCGCATGTGCAGCCAGTCGTGCAAACCCAGCTCCATTTCCGAACCGAACTGCCCCAGCGTAAGCGTGCTCAGGTAGTGCGGATCAGTGTACTTCGACTCCCAGACCTGGAAGTTGGCATGGAACGTTTCGGGCGTCTTTATATCGCGCACCCATTGGGTGTACGCGGCATCGTCCGAAGCCAGCCAGGTAGGCGGTAGGGCATTGCCATCATGGTTGTCGAAATAGCGGGCGAAGCCGATACGGTCGCGCTCAAGCTCCGGCTGCGGCAGCGGAAAACGCGGCCAGGAGGGTAGGTCCTGGAGGGCCCGGGCAGCACCCAGCATGTGCCGGTGCATGAAGAAAAAATCCACGCCCGAACCATTGCGGTCCTTGTGCCGGCCCCGCGCATCGCGTTCATGGCCCCGCGGCCCTGGCTGCCAGCCAAGGCCGCGCAGCGCTGCCTGTTTGTCCTCGTCCAGCTTGTGCCACTTGTCGCGCGCGGCATGCCAGAGCTGGTGGAACAATCGATGCTCCGGCGCGATCAGCCTCGCCAGCAAGGCCGGTGCCAGGGGCGCCCGTTCGCGGGCCTCGGGGAAAGGCCGCTTGAGCGCTAGAAACCGGTTGTCCTGCTCGGGCAGCGTCAATGCGCGGTTCAGCGGCAGGATGCGGCCATTGAGTGTCGCCTGACCGGCGTTGCCGAACCCGCCCCAGGCTTCGTCGAGGACCACCTGGCACTCATAGTTCGCCTGCTCCTGGCCCGGCTGCGTCGAAAACAGCCGCCAGCGCAGTGTCCCTGGCTTGTCCCCCAGCAGGTCGCCCATCACGCGATAGCGCGGCTCTTGCGGACCACGCAGGCGCTCGGGCGTGTCCAAGTAACCACGCAGGCCACGCCCACTGTGGGCAACGTCCAGCAACAGCTCCAGCTCCCCATCAGGCAAACCGTGCAGCCCTGCGTCCCTGCCCTGCGCTGTCCAGCGCCAGCACCCGCGCAAGGTGTCGCCCAACTGCTGCAGGGGCGCATCGGCAAGTTCGACAACGGCTTCGCCCGGGGTTTCAGGATACTGCTCGTCGAACTGCTGGCGCTGCACGTGCCGCACATACAGCGCACCGGGCACCGCCATGCCTGTCAATGCCACACCGGCGATGAACCCGCGTCGAGAAATCGTCATTGCACTACCTGAGCATTCATTGCGGCCATGGAGCACGGCCCGTCCAAGGCTAGAACGTTGTGCAGTACGCAAAATTTACCGCCGCAGGCAGACGGCCTGTGACGCAGCCAACGATAAATTTGCCCCGCCGTTGTTCGTCCACCTGATACCCAAGCCCTGCCCGCGCAGCAAACCCTGAGCCGGCAGCCGCCCCGATCACCGCGCAACGAGATGGCAATGACCAAGACCCGTTCCCGCAAAGCCCTGTACATCGGCCTGCCCCTGGCCCTGACCGTTGCCCTGGCAAGTGCCGCTGGCTACTTCTACTGGCGGCACCTGCACGCAGGCTACCCGCTGAAGATCGTGCAGCAGGCTGAGGAGCTGCACGAGCACATGCTCTCGTTCGACAGCCATATCACCGTGCCATTGAGCATGGGCAGCGAGGGGCACGAAGTAGACAAGGATGGCCCGGGCCAGTTCGACCTGGTCAAGGCCAACCGCGGCCGCCTCTCTGGTGCCGCCCTGACCGTGTTCGGCTGGCCGGAAATCTGGAACGGCCCGAACGCCCCGCACCGCCCCACCCCCGGCTTCGTCGATGCCGCCCGGCAAGAACAGGAAGGGCGCTACAAGATCATCACCGGCATGGTCCGCGACTTCCCCAACCAGGTCGGTATCGCTTACACCCCTGACGACTTCCGGCGCCTCAACGGCGAAGGCAAGTTCGCCATCTTCATCAGCATGCTCAATGCCTACCCGCTGGGCCACGACCTGTCGCAGCTTGACCTGTGGGCAGCACGTGGCATGCGCATGTTCGGCTTCAGCTACGTCGGCAACAACGACTGGGCCGATTCTTCGCGGCCGCTGCCGTTCTTCAACGACACCGCCGACGCCCTCGGCGGCCTGTCACCGCTGGGCGAGCAGGCAGTGAAACGCCTGAACGACCTGGGGGTGATCATCGATGTGTCACAGATGTCCACCTTGGCACTCGAAGATGTCGCTCGCCTGTCGCGCGCGCCAATCATCGCTTCGCACTCGGCACCGCGGGCGATGGTGGATATCCCGCGCAACCTCTCCGACAAGGAGATGCAACTGATCAAGCAGAGCGGCGGCGTGATCCAGGTGGTCGGCTTCGGTCAGTACCTAAAGCCGTTGACCCAGCCGGTGGTGGACAAGCTCGATGCCCTGCGTGCGCGCTTCGACTTGCAACCATTGCAAGGCCTGACCAATGCCCTGATGCCGGGCGACGCGGTGATCGCCATCTGGCCCGAGGCACGCTTCGGCGAGTATGCAAGCTCGCTGTACGCCATTCTCGAAGACGAACCCAAAGCAACCTTGAAACAGTATGTCGACGCCATCGACTACACCGTGAAAAAGGTGGGTATCGACCACGTCGGCATCGCCTCGGACTTCAACGATGGTGGCGGCCTGGAGGGCTGGAAGGACGTCAGCGAAATTAGCAACGTCACCGCCGAACTGCTGACCCGCGGCTACAGCGAAACGGACATTGCAAAGCTCTGGGCGGGCAATTTCCTGCGCGCCTGGGAGCAAGTCCAGAGCGCTGCCCAGCCTGTCGCCAACCGTTGAGCCGAGCCCTGCCTACCATGAGCAACCGCCGTAGTTTCCTGAAACAGGCCGGCCTGCTGGCCGCGAGCCTGCCACTGCTGCCCCAGGCCCTGGCTGGCGCCAGCACACCACTGAGCGGCCCCGACAAATGGCGCAACCTGCGCACGCTGTTCCCGCTCGACCCACAGGTCGCGCACTTCGCCAACTTCCTGGTGACCGCCCACCCGCGCCCGGTACAGGCAGCGATCGACCGCCACCGTGCCGCGCTGGACCGCAACCCCGCCGCCCTGATGGACTGGGAAAGCCAGTACGAATGGCAGCGCGAGGACGAGGTGCGCGAGTGGGCCGGGCGCTACCTTGAGGTCAAGCCGCGCCAGGTGGCCCTGACCGGCAGCACCACCGAAGGCCTGGCGATGATCTATGGCGGCCTGAAGGTCGGCGCCCACCAGGAAATCCTGGTCACCGAGCACGAGCATTACTCCACCCACAAGGCGCTGGCCTTCCGCGCCCAGCGCCAGGGCACCCTGACCCGCAAGATCCGCCTGTTCGACGACCCATGGACAGTCTCCACCGACCAGGTGCTGAGCACCCTGGACAAAGCCATCCAGCCGCACACCCGCGTGCTCGGCATGACCTGGGTGCACTCCGGCAGTGGCGTCAAGCTGCCGGTGGGTGAGATCGGCGCGCTGGTGCGCCAGCACAACCGCAACCGCAGCGAAGCCGAGCGCATTCTCTATGTGGTCGACGGCGTGCACGGCTTCGGTGTGGAGAACGTGCGTTTTGCCGACTTCAACTGCGACTACTTCATCGCCGGCACCCACAAGTGGATGTTCGGCCCGCGCGGTACGGGCATCATCTGCGCAGCCTCCACCGGCATGGAGCACCTCACCCCGACCATCGCCACGTTCTCCCGCGATGAAGACTTCGCCACCATCATGACCCCTGGCGGCTACCACGCCTTCGAACACCGCTGGGCCACCAACGAGGCCTTCAAACTGCACCTGGCGCTGGGCAAGGCCGACGTGCAACAGCGCATCCACCAGCTCAACAGCCTGCTCAAGGCGCGCCTCGCCGAGCACCGTCAGGTCCAGCTGGTGACACCGCGCAGCGAGCGCTATTCGGCCGGTTTCACGTTTTTCCGCATCAAGGACCGCGACGCCGACGCCGTCGCCGCCCACCTCACTGCCAACAAGGTGATGTGCGATGCGGTGTATCGCGATGTCGGCCCGGTGATCCGCCTGGCCCCCAGCCTGCTCAATGACGAGCAGCAGATCGACCGGGCCATGGCCCTGATTACCCAACAACTCTGACAAGGCATCACCATGACCGCTTCCCTGCATCGCCTGACCCTGGCCGGCCTGCTGGCCGCCTGCAGCCTGCCGGCCCTGGCAGCACAAACCGCCGATACCCCTGGCACGGTGTTCCGTGACTGCGACAAGCTCTGCCCGGAGATGGTGGTACTGCCCGCCGGCACCTTCAACATGGGCACCCCGGCCGACGAAATGGGGCGCCAGGATGACGAAGGTCCGCAGCATGCGGTGACCTTCGCCAAGCCCTTCGCCATCAGCCGCTTCCAGGTGACCGCCGAGCAATGGGACGGCTACCTCGAGGCTACGGGCACACGCATCGCCGACGGCGACGATCGCCCTGGCCGCCGCTGCACCGCCAGCAAGCCCAGTTACAAACAGGGCCCGCAGCAACCGGCAGTGTGCATGAGCTACCACGATGTGCAGGACTACGTGGCCTGGCTGTCGAAAAAGACCGGCAAGCATTACCGCATGGTCAGCGAGGCCCAACGCGAATATGCCGCACGCGGCGCCAGCACCGGTATGTTCCCCTTCCCGATCGACCCGGACAGCACCCTGGAAATCAGCCAGCACGCCAACGTCTATGGCCCCAAGGATGGCTACAGCTATAGCTCGCCCGTGGGCAGTTACCCGGCCAACGCCTTTGGCGTGTACGACATGCACGGCAATGTCTACGAATGGGTCGCCGACTGCTACCACAACAGCTATGAAGGCGCCCCGGCCGACGGCAGTGCCTGGGGCCAGGCCAGCCGGGCCAAGGACAGCTGCAAGGTGGTAAGTATCCGCGGCAACGACTGGGGCGAGGCGCCGATCTTCTCCCGCTCCGGCAACCGCAACACCAATTTCCCGGGCCGCCTGGGTGACTGGCTGGGTGTGCGGGTGGTCCGCGACCTGTGACGGTACGCGGTTAAATTGCCCCGCGGGCCACTCGTCATAACGATGTACTTTTGCCTCTGATCCAGGAATTCAACATGACCTCCAAAACCCGCGGGGCGCTGAGCGAGCTATTCACCCTGCTCAAACCGTTCTGGCCGATCGTCACCCTGTCGGTCGTCATGGGCATGGTCGGCGGCCTGAGCGTTACCGCACTGCTGGCCACCATCAACAGTGGCCTGCACGCCGACGGCGGCCTGAGCAACAGCGTGATCCTCGGCTTCGCCGGGCTGTGTGCGCTGGCTCTGGCCAGCTCGATCTGCTCCGACATCGGCACCAACTACGTCGGCCAGCACATCATCGCCAAACTGCGCAAAGCCCTGGGCGAGAAGGTGCTGTCGGCCCCGATCGAGCAGATCGAACGTTTCCGCAGCCACCGCCTGATCCCGGTACTGACCCATGACGTCGATACCATCAGCGACTTCGCCTTCGCCTTTGCGCCCCTGGCGATCTCGCTGACCGTAACCCTTGGCTGCCTGGGTTACCTGGCCACCCTGTCACTGCCGATGTTCCTGATGATGCTGCTGGCAATCGGTATCGGCAGTGTCGTCCAGTACATCGCTCGAGGCCGTGGCATCAAAGGCTTCATGGCGGCGCGCGACGCGGAAGACCGGCTGCAGAAGCACTACCACGCCATCGCCGAGGGGGCCAAGGAGCTGCGCATCCACCGCCCGCGGCGCCAGCGCATGTTCCGCCAAGGCATCCAGGACACCGCCGACGCGATCTGCGCCACTCAGGTCCGCTCGATCAACACGTTCGTCATTGCCAAGAGCTTCGGCTCCATGCTGTTCTTCGTGGTCATCGGCCTGGGCCTGACCCTGCAGTTCCTCTGGCCAAGCGCCGACCCCAAGGCCATCAGCGGCTTCGTGCTGGTGCTGCTGTACATGAAAGGCCCGCTGGAACACCTGATCGGTACCTTGCCGGTGGTCAGCCGCGCGCAAATCGCCTTTCGCCGTATCGCCGAGCTTTCCGAGCAGTTTTCTTCGCCTGAAGCGCACCTGCTGCTGGAGGACCACGGCAACAAGCCTGTCGTGGTCGACAGCCTGGAATTGCGCGAGGTGAGCTATGCCTATCAAGCCAGCCCCGGTGCCCAACCGTTCCAGGTAGGGCCGGTGAACCTGCGCATCGCCCAGGGCGACATCGTCTTCGTGGTCGGTGAAAACGGCTGTGGCAAGACCACCCTGATCAAGTTGCTGCTGGGCCTGTACACGCCGCAACAGGGGCAGATCCTGCTCAACGGCCAGGCCGTCGACGCACAGGTTCGCGACGACTACCGGCAATTGTTCACCACGGTGTTTGCCGACTACTACCTGTTCGATGATGTGGTGCAGGGGGACACGCACATCCCCGAAGACGCCAACCGCTACCTGGAGCGCCTGGAAATCGCCCACAAGGTCAGCGTCAAGGACGGTGCGTTCAGCACCACCGACCTGTCCACCGGCCAGCGCAAGCGCCTGGCGCTGATCAACGCTTGGCTGGAAGAGCGCCCGGTGCTGGTGTTCGACGAATGGGCCGCCGACCAGGACCCGACCTTCCGGCGGATTTTCTACACCGAGCTGCTGCCGGACCTCAAGCGCCTGGGCAAGACCATCATTGTCATTTCCCACGATGACCGCTACTTCGACATCGCCGACCAGCTGGTGCGGCTGCAGGCCGGCAAAGTCGTCGTCGAACACGCACCCGCCCTCGCCTGAGCCCCACCCGGCGCGCCCCACGCGCGCCGGGTGCAGCTGTTTCGTCACCTGCCTAAATCACCCCCCTGCCCCTTCGTCTCTCTCAGTACGCTTAATTCTCCAGTGATGGCGAGACCGAGATGACACCCCAGAACCAATCCACCGATGACGCGCTGCTGGCCCTGCTCTGCGAGCTCGACGAAACCGCCGCTGCCCCTGCCGGCATCGTTGCCCACGGCGCCGACCACGCGCCGCTGTCGTTCGCCCAGGAGCAGTTGTGGCTGCTCGATCAGCTCGACCCCGATGCCGCCACCTACAACCAGCCGCGCGCCTTTTTGCTCCAGGGCCCGCTGCAGGCGCAAGACCTGCAACAGGCACTGGACCGGGTCATCGACCGTCACGACATCCTGCGTACCCGCATCAACGAGGTGCAGGGCCAGCCACGCCAGCAGGTCGACCGCGCAGCGCGGCTGAACCTGCGCTGCGTCGACCTGCGCAGCCAACCACAGCACGTGCTGCGCGAGGCGCTGCACACCGAAGCCGCCACCCCGTTCGACCTCACCCAGGCCCCACTGCTGCGCGCCTGCCTGTACCAGCTGGGCGCGCAACGCCATGTGCTGGCCCTGACCAGCCACCACATCGTCAGTGATGCCTGGTCCAATCCGGTGCTGCTGCGCGACCTCTCGCAGGCCTACGCCAACGCCTGCGCCGGCAGTGACTGTCAGCTGCCTCGCCCAGCGGTGCAGTACCTGGACTTCGCCCACTGGCAGCGCGGCGTCTACCAGGCCAGCCCGGCCCACGAACGCGCCGCCAGCTACTGGCGCCAGTACCTGCAAGGTGGCCTGCAACGGCTGGAACTGCCCACCGATCACCCGCGCGACAGCCGCCCCGCCACCGCCGCCGGGACCTGCACCCTGGCGTTGCCCGCCGCGCTGTTCAGCCAGCTGCAGGCAGCCTGCCGGGCCAATGGCCTGACGCCGTTCATGGTGCTGCTGGCCGCTTGGCAACTGGTACTTGGCCGCCATGCCCGGCAGGAGGATTTCATCGTTGGTGTGCCCAATGCCGGGCGCACCCAGGAACAGGTACAGGACCTGATCGGCTTTTTCGTCAACAGCCAGATCCACCGGGCACGCCTGGACCCGCGCCAGTCCGTGGCCGGCCTGCTCGAGCAGGTGCGCAAGCACGCCCTGGCGTGCCTGGAACATGCCGACTATCCGCTTGAGCAAGCGCTTGCCGAACAACGCCACAGCACCAACGGCGTACTGTTCCACTGCCTGTTCAACTGGACCAGCGACAATGCCGAGCAGCCCCCGGCCGGTTTCGCAGGTTTGCACATCGAGCCCTTGCCCAGTGCGCCGACTGCCGCCAAGTTCGACCTCAGCCTCAACGTTCAGGCGGGTCGCGAGCGGCTCGGCATCAGCCTCGACTACGATGCCGCGCTGTTCGAGGCAGCCACCGCTGAGCGGCTGGGCGAGGACTGGCTGGCCATCCTCCAGGCCATGCTCGACCACCCCGAGTGCGCTATCGGTGAGCTTCATGCGCAACCTGCCTTGCAGCGTGAACAGTGGCTGGCGGCCGCACAGGGCCCCGCTGGCGATGCCCTCGACGGCCTGGCCGTGCACCAGCAGTTCGCACGCCTGGCGCGCAGCCACGGCGAGGCCGTTGCGCTGGTCGCCGGCGACTCGCACCTGAGCTACCGCGCCCTCGACAACGCCGCCGAGCGCCTTGCCCGCCGGCTGCAAGCCGCCGGCATCCGCCCGGGCGAGCGAGTGGCGGTGGCCCTGGAGCGCGGCGCACCGCTGATCGTCGCCTTGCTGGCCACCCTCAAGGCCGGCGCGGCGTACGTGCCGCTGGACCCCCAGTTCCCCGCCGAACGCCTGGCCTACATGCTTGAAGATTGCGGCGCCCCCCTGCTGCTGAGCCAGGCCTCGGTGCTGGCTGCCCTGCCAACGCCAGGCCAGCAGGTACTGCTGCTCGATGACTTCGACCTGCAGGCCACGCACCAGCCCGAACCGGCCCTGGCCCTGGACTGCCCACCGCAGCAACTGGCCTACGTGCTCTATACCTCCGGTTCGACTGGCAACCCCAAGGGCGTGATGGTGCCCCATGGCGCACTGTCCAATTTCGTCGCGGCCATGGCCAAAGCCCCCGGCCTGCACCCGGGCCAGCGCCTGCTGAGCATCACCACCTGCTCCTTCGACATCTTCGGCCTGGAGCTGTACCTGCCACTGTGCACCGGGGCGTGCATGGTGCTGGCCGACAAGCACACCGTGCAGGACCCGGCGGCAATCCTCGACCTGCTGATCAGCGAGCACGTCGACGTGCTGCAGGCCACCCCGTCGACATGGCGCATGCTGCTCGACAATGACCCCGACCAACGCCTGCCTGCACTGACCGCGCTATGCGGCGGGGAAGCGCTCGGCGATGACCTGGCGGTAAGGCTGCTGGCCCGTTGCGCCGCGCTGTGGAACCTGTACGGCCCGACCGAAACCACCATCTGGTCGGCGCGCCACGCACTGGCCCGCGCCAGCGCCCGCCCCGAACTGGGCCAGCCGATCGAGCGCACCGGCCTGTTGCTGCTCGACGGCAACCTGCTGCCCAGCCCCCCGGGGGTGCCGGCTGACCTGTACATCGGCGGCGACGGCCTGGCCCAGGGTTACCACCAGCGCCCCGGCCTGACCGCCGAACGCTTCGTGCCGCACCCCTATGGCAAGCCCGGCGAGCGCCTGTACCGCACCGGCGACCTGGCGCGCCGCCACGCCAGCGGTAGCCTGGACTTCCTTGGCCGGGTCGATCATCAGGTGAAGATCCGTGGTTTTCGCATCGAGCTGGGCGAGATCGAAGCGGCCCTGCTCACCCTGGACGCGGTGCGCGAAGCCGCAGTGGTCGCCCGCGACGGCGTCGATGGCGCTCAACTGGTCGCCTATGTGGTACCCGCCAGCAGGCCCGCCGACATCCAGGCATTCACCGAACACTGCCTGGCGCCGCTGCGTGAGCAACTGCCGGGCTATATGTTGCCAGCACGCCTGCACCTGTTGCAGGCCATGCCGCTGACACCCAACGGCAAGCTCGACCGCAAGGCCCTGCCGGTGGTCGATGAAAGCCCGGCGCAGGCTCGCTACCTGGCGCCGACCACTGACCTGCAACGCCAGGTTGCGGCCACCTGGGCCGAGCTGCTGAAGGCCGAACGCGTCGGGCTGGGTGATGATTTCTTCGCCCTGGGCGGCCATTCGCTGCTGGTGGCGCGGGCAGTCTCGCGCCTGCGCCATGAGCTGGCGCTGAACTTCCCCCTGCGCCTGCTGTTCGACCAGCCGCGCCTGGGCGACTTCTGCCAGGCCCTGTCGCAGCTGCAAAGGGCCACGCCGCTGGCCCTGCCGGTGCAAACCGCGCGTGACCAACTGCCGCTGTCTTACGCTCAGGAGCGCCAGTGGCTGCTGTGGAAGCTGGCCCCAGAAAGCAGCGCCTACCACATTCCCAGCGTGTTGCGCCTGCGCGGCCCGCTGGATGTCACCGCCCTGAGCCGAGCATTCGACCAGCTGATTGCCCGCCATGAAGCGCTGCGCACCTGCTTCACCCTCGAAGGTGAACGGCCGCGCCAGCACATCCTCGCCCCCTGGTCGCTGAACCTGCAGTGCCAGTCACTTGAAGAGAGCCAGTGCCAAGCCTTTATCGCAGGCCTGCTCGGCCAGCCCTTCGACCTGGCCAACGGCCCGCTGCTGCGTGTAGGGCTGGCGCGCCTGGCGGCCGACCACCACGTGCTGGTGCTGGTGCAGCACCACATCGTCTCCGACGCCTGGTCGATGCAGGTGATGGTCCGCGAGCTGTGCGCGCTCTATCAAGGCCAGGCCTTGCCCGCACTGGCACTGCAATACGCCGACTTCGCTGCCTGGCAGCGTCGCTGGCTGGATGACGGCGAGCGCGAGCGCCAGCTGGCCTACTGGCGCACACGCCTGGCCGGCGAGCAACCGGTGCTCGAGCTGCCCTGCGATCACCCCCGTCGCGACAACGCCAAGCGCCCGGCAGCACGCTTGCATCTGGTATTGCCCACGGCACTGGGCGAAACCGTGCAACGCTTCGCCAGCGCGCACCAGGCGACAGTTCCGATGGTGCTGCTGGCGGCCTGGCAGGCCCTGCTGCACCGCTACACCGGCCAGCCGGACATCCGCATCGGCGTACCGGTGGCCAACCGCAACCGCCTGGAAACCGAGCAATTGATCGGCTTCTTCGTCAACACGCTGGTGCTGCGCGCCGACTGCACGGCCGACCTGTCGTTTGCCGGGCTGCTGGCGCAGACCCGCCAGGCCATGGTCGAAGCCCAAGACCACCAGGACCTGCCCTACGAGCAACTGCTCGAAGCCCTGCTGCCCCAGCGCGGCCCGCAACAGGGCTTGTTCCAGGTGCTGTACAACCACCACCAGGCGGCCGATGCCGCGCCACTGGGTGCGCTGCACCTGGAGGCACTGGACAGCCAGCCGCAGGAGGCCCAGTTCGACCTGGCGCTAAGCACGGCCCAGGGTGAACACGGCCTCAGCGCCAGCTTTACCTACGACCGCACGCTGTTCGACGCCACCACCCTGCAACGCCTGGCCAGGCACTGGCTGAACCTGCTCGAACAGGCCCTGGCCCAGCCAGGGCTGCCGCTCGCACGACTGGCCCTGATGGACCCGGCCGAACGCTTGCAGGTCCAGGACGCCTGGAACGGCGCGCCGGTCGCCCACCCACAAACGCAAGCGCTGGCGGCACGCATCGAAGCCCAGGTACAACGGCAGCCGCAGGCTGTTGCCCTGCGCTATCAGGGCCAGGCCTTGAGCTACGCCGAGCTCAACCAGCGCGCCAACCGCCTGGCACACCGCCTGATCGCGGCGGGCGTGGGCGCCGAGGTGCCGGTGGGCCTGGTGGCAGAGCGCGGCTTCGCGATGATCGTCGGCTTGCTGGCCATCCTCAAGGCCGGCGGCGCCTACGTGCCGCTCGACCCCGCGCACCCGGCAGAGCGCCTGGCTTTCGTGGTCCGCGACAGCGGCATCAAGGTGCTACTCGACCAGCCAGGCCTGCTCGCCGAACTGCCAGAGTACGACGGGCTGCTGCGCCTGAACCTGGAGGCCGGCTACGACGACCAGCCGGTGGACAATCCCGCGCCGCGCAGCAGCGTCGACAACCTCGCCTACATCATCTACACCTCCGGCTCCACCGGCCTGCCCAAAGGTACGCTGCTCAGCCAGCGCAATGTCCTAAGGCTGTTCAGTGCCTGCGATCGCTGGTTCCGCTTCGACCACAATGACGTCTGGACCCTGTTCCACTCCTTTGCCTTCGACTTTTCGGTGTGGGAGATCTTCGGTGCGCTCCTGCATGGAGGCCGCCTGGTGATCGTGCCGCAGGCCTTGAGCCGCGACCCGCAGGGCTTCCTGCAACTGCTGGTGGACGAGCGTGTAAGCGTACTCAACCAGACACCTTCGGCTTTCAAACCACTGACCCAGGCCGCGTGCAGCGCCACCTCGGCAGACCTTGCCCTGCGCCTTGTGATCTTCGGCGGCGAAGCGCTCGACGTGGCTGCACTGCGCCCCTGGTTCGAGCGCTTCGGCGCACAGCGGCCACAATTGGTGAACATGTACGGCATCACCGAAACCACTGTGCACGTCACCTATCGACCGATTGGCCTGGATGACCTGAACCGCACGGTGAGCCCGATCGGCGAACTGATCGACGACCTCAGCGGCTACCTGCTCGACGGCGAACTCGAGCCGGTTCCGGCGGGCTGCGTCGGCGAGCTGTACATCGGCCAGGCGGGCCTCGCCCGAGGCTACCTCAACCGCGCCGGGCTGAGCGCCACGCGCTTCATCGCCAACCCGTTCTCCACCCAGCCCGGCAGCCGCCTTTACCGCACCGGCGACCTGGCGCGCCGCCGTAGCGACGGCACCCTCGAATACATCGGGCGCATCGACCAACAGGTGAAGGTCCGCGGCTTCCGTATTGAACTGGGCGAAGTCGAGGCCAGCCTGCTAGCGCAGCCGACGGTGGCGCAGGCAGTGGTGATCGCCGACCAGGGGCCCGCCGGCACCCGCCTGCTCGCCTACCTGGTGGCGCATGCAGGCCAGGGCGGCGACACCGGCGCCCTGCGCGCCGCGCTCAAGGCGCAGCTCCCCGACTACATGGTGCCGGCCCATTGCATGTGGCTCGAACAGCTGCCCCTGACCGTCAACGGCAAACTCGACCGCAGTGCCCTGCCGGCACCAGCCGACAGCAACGCCCAACGCACCTTCCGCGCCCCCCACACACCGTTGCAGGAGCAACTGGCCGGCATCTGGCAACAGGTGCTCGGCGTGCAGGCCGTGGGCCTGGACGACGACTTCTTCGAGCTGGGCGGCCATTCGCTGCTGGTGATCAACGTGGTCTCGCGCATCCAGCTGGAGCTGGGCCGCGAGCTGACCCCTCAGGCCCTGTTCCAGCATCCGACCCTTCAAGCCCTGGCGCTTCAACTGGACACCACTACAACTGCGGTCGATGAAAACAAGCTCGACACCCTCGAAGCCTGGCTCGACGAAATGGAGGAACACTGATGGACAGCACTGCCGCTTCGAGAATTGCCAAGCGCTTTGTCCTGCTGCCGCTGGAAAAGCGCCGGCAGTACCTGTTGAAGATGCGCGAGGAAGGCCTGTCGGTGGCCAGCCTGCCGATCCCTCAGGTACGTGAAGCGTTCGACCGCCTGCCGTTGTCGTTCGCCCAGCAACGTCAATGGTTCCTCTGGCAGTTCGACCGCCAGGCCAGCGCCTATCACATCCCCTGCGCCCTGCGCCTGCGCGGCGCCCTGAACGTCGCTGCGCTGCAGGCCAGCCTTGAGGCGCTGGTGCGCCGCCATGACAGCCTGCGCACGCGTTTCATCGAAGACGAGCAAGGCGTCGCGCAGCAGGTCGACAGCACCGTCGCGCTGGCACTGACGCTCACCACGCTCGATGAGCAGGCCGTACAGGCCCATATCCAGGCGCGGGTACGTGAACCTTTCGACCTGGCCTGCGGCCCATTACTGCGTGCCGAGTTGCTGCAAGTGGGCAGCGATGACCATGTGCTGCTGCTGGTGCAGCACCACATCATCAGCGACGGCCGCTCGATGCAGGTGATGGTCAAGGAGCTGACCCACTGCTACGCCCGCTTCAGCCAGGGCCTGACCAGCCAGTTGCCAGAACCACAGCTGCAGTACGCCGACTACGCCATCTGGCAACGCCACTGGATGGAAGCCGGCGAGCAGGAACGCCAGCTCGACTACTGGCGCCAGCGCCTGGGCAGCGCAGTGCCAGTGCTGGAACTGCCATTGGACCGGCCACGCCCGAGCGTGCAGCGATTCGACGGTGCGCGCCTGCCGCTGGCCATCCCGCCGGCCCTGGCCCTGGCCGTGCGCCAGCTGGCCCAGGCACGCCAGGCCACACCGTTCATGGTGCTGCTGGCCTCGTTCATGGCCCTGCTGCACCGCTATACCCGCCAGCAGGACATCCGCGTCGGCGTGCCCAGCGCCAACCGCAACCGGGTCGAGGCCGAAGACCTGATCGGCTTCTTCGTCAACACCCTGGTCATCGATGCCCAGTGCCAGCCAACCCTGTCCTTCGAGCAGTTGCTCGACCAGGTCAAAGCCGCCACCTTGCAGGCCCAGGCCCACCAGGACCTGCCTTTCGAGCAACTGGTCGAGGCCTTGCAGCCCGAGCGCAACCTCAGCCACAACCCGTTGTTCCAGGTCATGTTCAACCATCAGGTCGGCGCGCCCCAGCCGAACGAAACGGCCCTCGGCCACGGCCTGGCCATCGAGCCGCTGCCACTGGCAGGCGAGACCGCGCAGCTGGACCTGACCCTCAACACCTTTGAGGACGCCCAGGGCTTGAGTGCGAGCCTGACCTACGCCACAGCCCTGTTCGACCACACGTCCATCCAACGCCTGGGCGACCACTGGCTGCGCCTGCTGGCGCAAGTGGTGCATGCCCCGCAGCAGGCGCTTGGCGAGGTGACACTGCTGGCCGATGAAGAACGCCAGCGCTTGCTCACCCAGTGGAACGCCACCACCCACGCCTACCCTGCCACGCCGTCGATCCATGCCTTGGTCGAAGCCCAGGCACGCCGCACACCCGATGCCACCGCACTGCTGTTCGGCGACAGCGCGCTGAGCTACGCCCAGCTCAACCGTCAGGCCAACCGGCTGGCCCACGCCCTGATCGCCCAAGGCGTGCGCCAGGACACGCCGGTCGGCATCGCCGCCGAGCGCAGCCTGGAACTGGTGGTTGGCCTGCTGGCCATCCTCAAGGCCGGCGGCGCCTACGTGCCGCTCGACCCGGAATACCCCGCCGAGCGCCTGAGCTACATGGTCGAAGACAGTGGCATCGGCCTGCTGCTGACCCAGTCGCACCTGCGCGATCGCCTGCCGCTGCCGCCCCGGCTGCCCGTGCTCCTGCTCGACCAGGCGTTGGCTGCGCAGCCCGAGCACGATCCGCAGCTGCCGTGCGCGCCCGAGCAACTGGCCTACGTCATCTACACCTCCGGCTCCACCGGCCGCCCGAAAGGCGCGGGTAACAGCCACCAGGCCCTGGCCAACCGACTGCAGTGGATGCAGGCGGCCTACGGCCTGGATGCCAGCGACACAGTGCTGCAGAAGACCCCCTTCAGCTTCGACGTGTCGGTGTGGGAGTTCTTCTGGCCGTTGATCACCGGCGCCCGCCTGGCCATCGCCGCACCGGGTGACCACCGCGACCCGGCGCGCCTGGTACAACTGATCGTCCAGCATCAGGTCACCACCCTGCACTTTGTGCCCTCGATGCTGCAGGCCTTCCTGCTCGACGACCAGGTTGCCCGCTGCAGCAGCCTGCAGCGCATCGTCTGCAGTGGCGAAGCACTGCCGGTGGAGGCGCAGCAGCAAGTATTCGCGCAACTGCCGCAGGCCCGCTTGTACAACCTGTACGGGCCCACCGAAGCGGCCATCGACGTCACCCACTGGACCTGCCGTGACGAGGGCAAGACCGGCGTACCGATTGGTAAACCGATCGCCAACCTGGCCTGCTGGATCCTCGATGCCGGCCTGCAGCCGCAACCCGCGGGCGTCATCGGTGAGCTGTACCTGGGCGGCGTGGGCCTTGCCCGCGGTTATCACCAACGCCCGGCACTGACCGCCGAGCGTTTCGTTGCCTGCCCGTTCCAGCCTGGCGCACGCATGTACCGCACGGGCGACCTGGCGCGCTACCGCGCCGATGGCGTGATCGAGTACTGCGGGCGCATCGACCACCAGGTAAAAATCCGCGGCCTGCGCATCGAACTCGGCGAGATCGAAGCGCGCCTGATGGAGCAACCCGCCATCCACGAGGCCGCCGTGCTGGCCGTGGACAACCAGCTGGTCGCCTACCTGGTGGCCAAGGCCGGCACACCGCTGCCGGAGCGCGAGCAACTGAGCCAGGCACTGCTGGCCCACCTGCCCGACTACATGGTGCCCAACCAGTGGTTGTTCCTGCAGCGCATGCCGCTGAGCCCCAATGGCAAACTCGACCGCAAGGCCCTGCCCGCCCCGGGGCTGGCGCAGGCACAGGCCAGCTACAGCGCCGCCGAAGATGAACTGCAGGCACGCCTGGTGCAGGTCTGGCAGCGGGTGCTCAAGCGTGAGCACGTGGGCATTGATGACAACTTCTTCGAGCTGGGCGGCGACTCGATCGTGTCCATCCAACTGGTGAGCCAGGCTCGACGCGACGGCCTGCACTTCACCCCCAAAGACCTGTTCAGCCACCAGACCGTGCGCACGCTGGCCCACGTCACCCTGACCCAGGCCGAACCGCGCGAAGCCGCGTACCTGCCCGCCAGCGGTCGCAGCCTGCTACTGCCGATGCAACAGCAGTTCTTCGCCCAGGCCGTACCGCAGGCGCAGCGCTGGAACCAGTCGGTGATGCTCAAGGCCAACCAGGCGCTGGCCCCGGCCCAGGTGCGCCAGGCACTCGCTGCGCTACTGGCCACCCACGATGCCTTGCGCCTGCGCTTTAGCCAGGTGCAAGGCGAGTGGCAGGCACGCTTTGCCCCGCACGTGCCCGACGACGACGTGCTCTGGCTGTTCGAGCCAAGCCAGGGCGACAGCTGGCAGGGCCTGTGCGACCGTGCTCAAGGCAGCCTCGACCTGGCCCAAGGCCCGTTGCTGCGCGCAGTGCAGGGGGTGGTCGACGGTGAGCAGCGCCTGCTGCTGGTGATCCACCACCTGGCCGTTGACGGTGTGTCCTGGCGCATCCTGCTTGAAGACCTCCAAAGTGCCTATTCCCAGGCGGCTGCCGGCCAGGCCTGCGCGCTGCCACCGCGCACCCTGTCGGTGCAGGACTGGGCCCTGCGCCTGCAAGCGCACGCACAGAGCCCGGCCGGGGAGCAGGAAGCCGCCTTCTGGCAACGCCAGTGCGCCGATATCGACAGCACGCTGCCGGTGATCGATGCCGACGCTGCGCTGCGCCTGCGCGACAGCCGCAGCGTCACCACCCATCTGGATGCCGCGACCACCACGCGCCTGCTCAAGGATTGCCCGGCCGCCTACCGCACGCAGATCAACGACCTGCTGCTGGCCGCCCTCGCCCGCGTGCTGCAACGCTGGACCGGCGCCGGAGACCATCTGGTGGAACTCGAAGGCCATGGCCGCGAAGCCTTCGCCGACTTCGAGGCCGACCTGACCCGCAGCGTCGGCTGGCTGACCAGCCTCTACCCGGCCCGCATCAGCGCCGGCAGCTCGCTGGCCGAAGCGATCATGCTGACCAAGGAACACTTGCGCGCCCTGCCGGGCAAAGGGGCTTTCTTCGGTGCCCTGCGCAGCTTCGCCAGCCCGGCAATACGTGAGGCCTTGGCCGCGCTGCCCGCTGCGCGTATCACCTTCAACTACCTGGGCCAGTTCGACAGTGGCAACGACGATGCCGCCACGCTGATGCGGCCGATCCCGGCAGACAAAGGCCGCGAACACAGCGCCGATGCACCGCTGCAGAACTGGCTGGCACTCAATGGCCAGGTGTTCGACGGCGAGCTGCGCTTGAACTGGAGCTTCAGCCAGCGCATGTTCGAGCCGGCTCAACTGCAGCGCCTGGCCGATGACTACGCCGCCGAGTTGCGCGAGGTCGTGGCCCTGTGCGGCCAGGGCGTGCGCCGGGGCCTGACCCCTTCGGACGTGCCGCTGGCCCGCCTGAGCCAGGCCCAGCTGGCCCTGTTGCCCTTCGCCTGCGACCAGGTCGAGGACATCTACCCGCTGTCCACCGTGCAGCAGGGCATGCTGTTCCACACCCAGGATGCCGGTGCCGGGGACTTCTACATCAACCAGACCAGCGTCGAGGTCCAAGGCCTGGAGGCGCCGCGTTTCATCGCCGCCTGGGGCCGGTTGGTGGAGCGCCACGAGATGCTGCGCAGTGCCTTCTGGCAGGCGCCGCAGCTGAGCGAGCCACTGCAGGTGGTGCTGCGCCAGGGCCAGCTCGACGCCCGGGAGCTGGACTGGCGTGGCCAGGCCGTCGAGCCGGCGCGCCTGGCCGCCGCCGCCGAAGCCGAGCGCCGCCGCCCGTTCGACCTGCTCGCCCCGCCCCTGCTGCGCCTGTTGCTGGTGCGCCTGGATGACGAGCGCCACCAACTGATCCTGACCAGCCACCACATCCTCATGGATGGCTGGAGCCAGTCACGCCTGCTCGGTGAACTGTTCCAGTGCTACGCCGGCCAGCCGTTGCCGGCTCAGCAAGGCCGCTACAGCGACTACATCCGCTGGCTGCAGGCGCCGGCGCAACAGGCCAGCGAAGCCTTCTGGCGGCCACGCCTGGCCGAGCTGCAGGCCCCCACCCAGCTGGCCGGTGCGGCCGGCAGCCGCAGCGCCCAGGAAGGCCACGGCGCGCTCTACCTGCACTGGGACGAGCAGCGCACCACCTGGCTGCGCGAGCAGGCCCAGCGCCTGCGCGTAACCCCCAACACCCTGGTGCAGGCTGCCTGGGTGCTGCTGTTGCAACGTTACACCGGCCAACAGACCGTGTGCTTCGGCGCCACCGTGTCCGGTCGCCCGGCCAGCCTCCCGGGTGCCGACAGCCTGCTGGGGCTGTTCATCAACACCTTGCCGATCATCCAGGCACCGCACCCGGCACAAGCGGTGCAGGACTGGCTGCAACAGTTGCAGACCTGCAACCTGGAAGTGCGCGACCACGAGCACACGCCGCTGGTGGACATCCAGCGCTGGGCCCAGAGCAACGGCCAGGCGCTGTTCGACAGCATCATCGTGTTCGAGAACTACCCCATCGATGAACGCCTGCAATCGGCCGGTGCCGCCGGCCTGCGTTTCGGCGAAGCGCAACTGCGCGACGTCACCAACTACCCGATGGACTTGGCGGTGCACCTCAATACCCGCCTGCGTATCGAGTTCCTCTACCGCCTGGACCATTTCCAGGCGCAGCAGGTGCAGGCCATCCGCCGCCACTTCGAAGCCTTGCTCGAACGCCTGCTGAGCCACCCCGAGGCGGCAGTCGGCACGCTCGGCCTGCTCGACACCGTCGTGCAGCCACACGCACAGCCCTGCGATACAGCACAGCATGACCTGGCCAGCCTGATCGACCGTCATGCAAAGGAGCGTGCAGACCAGGTGGCAGTGCGCTGCGACGGGGTGCAACTGACCTACGGGCAATTGGAAGAGCAGGCCAACCGCCTGGCCTGGACCCTGCTCGAACGCGGTATCGGGCGCGAGGACCGGGTGGGCATCGCCCTGGACCGCTCGGTGCGCACCATCGTTGCTTTCTACGCGGTGATGAAGGCTGGCGCGGCCTATGTGCCGCTGGACATCGATTACCCCGCCGAACGCCTGCAGTGGATCATCGGCGACGCCGACGTGGCCCTGTTGCTGACCGACAGCGTTATCGGCGAGCGCCTGGGCATCGCCCCCGAGCGCCGCCTGGACCTGGACCGGTGCGAGCTGTCCGCGCAGCGTCACGCGCCGCAACAGCAGGCGCTGGACGATCAGCTCAGTTACATGATCTACACCTCCGGCTCCACCGGTAACCCCAAGGGCGTGGCCGTGGCCCGAGGCCCGCTGCGCATGCACTGCCAGGCGATCATCGAACGCTATGAAATGGGCCCGTCGACCCGCGAACTGCTGTTCATGTCGTTCGCCTTCGACGGTGCCCAGGAGCGCTGGCTGTCGACCCTGATCAGCGGGGGCTTGCTGGTGGTGCGTGGCAACACCCTGTGGACCCCGCAGCAGACCTGGGACGTGCTGCATGCCGAGGCCATCAGCATCGCCTGCTTCCCGCCGGCCTATCTTCAGCAACTGGCCGAATATGGCCAGGCACAACCGGCCCCGCCCCCTGTGCGCATCTACTGCTTCGGCGGCGATGCAGTGGCCGATGCCAACTTCGAGCAGGTCAAGCAGGTGCTCAAACCGCAGTACCTCACCAACGGCTACGGCCCTACCGAAACCGTGGTCACCCCACTGCTGTGGAAGGTGCCGGTGACGGCGCGCTGCGAAGCGGTGTATGCACCCATTGGCGTGGCCGTGGGCAACCGCACGCTGCATGTACTGGATGATTGCCTCAACCCGCTGCCGGCAGGCCTGGCCGGCGAGCTGTACATCGGTGGCGAGGGCCTTGCCCGTGGCTATCACCGCCGCCCGGGGCTGAGTGCCGAGCGCTTCGTCGCCGACCCGTTCAGCGCCACTGGCGGGCGCCTGTACCGCACCGGTGACCTGGTACGCCAGCGCCCGGACGGGGTGTTCGACTACCTCGGGCGTTTGGACAATCAGGTGAAGGTCCGCGGTTTTCGCATCGAACTGGGTGAGATCGAGGCGCGCCTGCGCGATATCGCCAACGTGCTCGATGCCGTGGTGGTGGCGCGCGAGGGTGCCAACGGTAAGCAGCTGGTCGGTTACGTGGTACGTGGCGACGGCGAGCGGGCTGTCATCCCGATGCTCGAGTACCTGCGCCAGGTACTGCCGGACTACATGGTACCGGCGCAACTGATGGTGCTCGATGCCTTGCCGCTAACCCCCAATGGCAAGGTCGATCGCCGCGCACTGCCCGAGCCTCTCATGTGCGAACGCCAGTACCAGGCACCGGCGGATGACCGCCAGCGTGCGCTGGCGGCGATATGGGCCGATGTGTTGGGCCTGGAGCAGGTTGGGGTGAGTGATCATTTCTTCGAACTGGGGGGCGATTCACTGGGTGTGCTCAAGGTGCTCTCGCGCTTGCGCAACCAACCGCAACTGGGCCTGAACCTGAAGCTGCGCGACCTGATCGCCCGCCCGACCATCGCCGAACTGTGCCCGGCCGAGGCGCGCGAGCAGGCGGCGCTCGACCCACTGCTGCTGCTCAACCGCAAGGTCGAACGCCAGGCACCGCTGTTCTGCCTGCATGCAGGCTTCGGCACGGTGTTCGACTACCGCGCACTGGCTCAGCGGCTGGACGGCGTTTGCAGTGTCTATGGCCTGCAGAACCGCATGCTGCTCGACCGCCAGTGGCAGGACGAGTCGCTCGAAGCCATGGCCATCGACTACGCCCAGTACATCCGCCAGAAGCAGCCCCAAGGCCCCTACCGCCTGCTGGGCTGGTCGCTGGGTGGCACCCTGGCGCTGCTGGTGGCCCGCGAGCTGGAGAGCCAGGGCCAGCAGATCGACCTGCTTGGTCTGGTTGACCCGTATGTACCGGGTGAGCCAGGTGCGGCCCTGGACGAAGACTGCGGCGGCGACCTGCGCGCTTTCCTCGCCGTGGTCAGTGGCCGCCCGGCCGACAGCCTGCCGCTGTTCCCGGTAGCGGCCAATGCCGATGCCACGCAGCTGCAGGCACTGATCGAGCGGAGCCTGGGCGCAGAGGCCATGGACGGCCTGCAAAGCAGCGAGGATCTGGCGCGCACGTTTACCGTGGCCATGACCCTCAAGGCCCTGTCGCTGCAAGTGCACGCCCTGCCTGCGGTACGCGCCAGCCTGGACTGCTGGTGGGCACAGAGCAGCGAAGCGGGCGTCTGCCAGGCCTTCGAAGCGCGCCACGCGATCCACTCCAGCCAGTGCCTGGCCGCAGATCACTACGCCATCGTCAGCCATGGTGCACTGCTCGAAACCGTGCTTCACCGCCTGCAGCCGGTGGCCGCACCAACCCTGTGAGCCTGCGCCCGGCCGCCCTGCGCGGCCGGGCCCTTATCCAACAATGTGAAGGAAACCCGAATGTCCCTGGATGGCGATCTGGAAGCGTTCCTGGAACTGGCCGACCTCGGCCGCCTGACGGGCAAGAGCCAGCCCATGCATCAGTTGGGCATCGCCCAGGCGCGGGCGGAATTTGAAAACGCCTCGCGCCTGCTCGACCCCGACCCTCCCGCCCACGTCGAGGTGCGCGCCCTGCAGTTCAGTTGCCGCGATGGTGCGCAGTTGCCCGCCCGCCTCTACGTGCGCCCGGGCGTCACGCCCAAGGCCACCCTGCTCTACCTGCATGGCGGTGGCTATGTGGTCGGCAGCCTGGACTCGCATGACTGCGTGTGCCGGCGCCTGGCCTGCCTGGGTGACTATGCGGTGTTCGCTGCGCACTACCGGCTGGCGCCGGAGCAGCCGTTCCCTACGGCCCTGCACGACTGCCAGGACGCCGCCAACTGGCTGCAGCACAGCGCCACCGAACTGGGCCTGCCGAGCGCGCTGGTGCTGGCCGGCGACAGCGCGGGGGCAACCCTGGCCACGGTGCTGGCGATCGAAGCCGCGCAACACCCGCAGGCCATGGCAGTGAAAGCGCAGCTACTGTTTTACCCTGTGACCGAAAGCAATACCCGGCGCGCCTCGCACCTGCGGTATGCCGAGGGTTATCTGCTGGAGAGCGGCACACTGGACTGGTTCTATGACCATTACCTAGGCGCCGCCCAGGCGCACAATGACTGGCGCGCCTCGCCTCTGCTGCACCCGGCGCTGCCGGCCATGGCGCCGGCGTATGTGAACCTGGCCCAGTACGACCCGTTGTTCGATGAAGGCCTGGACTATGCGCGCAAGCTTGAGGCGAGCGGGACACCGACCACCCTGCGCATAGAGGCGGGGCTGACCCACGACTTTCTGCGCATGTCGGGGATCACCGGAGCGACTGGCGAGGTGTATGCCGCGGCAGGATGCTGGTTGGAGCAGGTGCTGGCCTGATGCGAATCTGGGGCCGCTTTGCGGCCCATCGCCGGCAAGCCGGCCCACAGGTACAGCGCAGACCTCAAGAACTGCGCTGTACCTGTGGGAGCTGGCTTGCCGGCGATGGGCTGCGCAGCAGCCCTGATTGCGCTGACTGAAATCAGTACGTCGCCCGTACCGTCAGCATGAAGTTGCGTGGATCGCCATAGTAGTTGCCGTAGGTCGAGGTACCGACGGTCTGGTAGTACTTCTTGTCGAACAGGTTGTTGCCGTTGAGGGTCACGTTCCAGTGCTCGTCGATACGGTAGTCGACCATCGCGTTCCAGATCGCATAACCGCTCTGCTGGTATTCGAAAGGCACATCGGACTGCACTACGTTGCCCAGGCTGTCGTAGGTCGCTGCGGTGCCGCTGACCTTGGTCGCACTCTGGATGTCCACGCCACCCCCGACGCGGAAGTCGTTCAGCACACCCGGCAAGCGGTAGGTGGTGAACAGCTTGGCCATGTGCTTGGGCGTGACGGTGCTTAGCGCAGAGCCCGTGTCGCGGTTCTTGTTGATGTTGAGGGTGTAGCTGGCCATCATCATCCATTCCGGCAGGATTTCGCCGGAGATTTCCATGTCGATGCCCTTGCTGATGGTTTCCCCACCATTGACGTAACAGCAGTTACCGCCGAATGCCACCTGGCTCAACGGGTAGTTCGGGTCCTGCACCGCCTGGTCTTCACGCTTGGTGTAGTACAGCGCAATGCTGGTGTTGACCGCACCGCCAAACAGCTCGCCCTTGATGCCGGTCTCGTAGGTTTTGCCGGTCATCGGGTCGAGGGTGCTGCCAGAGGTCGCAGGCCCGGCCAGCAGGTTCTGCTGTGGCTTGAAGATCTCGGCGTAGCTGGCATAGGCCGCCCATTCGTCCGTCAGGTCATAGACGATGCCGCCAAACGGGGTGACTTTGGTCGGTTCGCGCATGTCCACCCGCGACTGCTGGGTCCAGGTCGACCCGGTGGCGTCTGCCGTCTGGTAGGTCTGGTCGAACTTGTAGCGCTGTGCACGGGCACCGACGATCAGGTGCAACGGCTCGGCCAGTTGCAGGCGCAGGCTCGAGTACAGGCCGTATTGGGTCTGGCTGTTGGGCTTGTAGTCGCGGCTGATGACCGGCCGGGCGCCTGGATCATCCCATGGGGTGGAATCGGGATCGAATACATTGACCGGGCCGCCGGCAGTGGTGAAGCGGCCAGTGCCGCGCCAGCGGCTGTCGATCTCTTGATAGTCGCCACCCACCACCAGGCGGTGGTCGAGGCCGAACATGCTGAAGTCGCCGGAGACGTTGACGTCCCAGAGGTTCTGCTCGCTCCACTGGGTGTTGTAGGTGCCGTAGCGGGTCACGCCGGTGCCGGTGACCGGGTTAACAGAGCCCAGCGTGGTGGCGTTGTTGGTGGTGATGGTGTCGTAGATGTTGGTGTAGCTGAGGTTGAGCTTCCAATCATCATTGAGGCGATGGTCGATCTTGGCGAAATACTCGCGGGAAAAGCCGTCCGCGTACGCCCAAGTGGTAGACAGGCCGGTATGGCGCGGCAGGCCAAGGTCTGCACCGTTGCTGTAGCGTGGCACGGCCG
The DNA here is from genome assembly GCF_047456185.1 of Pseudomonas sp. BNK-30. Classification (NCBI taxonomy): domain Bacteria; kingdom Pseudomonadati; phylum Pseudomonadota; class Gammaproteobacteria; order Pseudomonadales; family Pseudomonadaceae; genus Pseudomonas; species Pseudomonas sp. BNK-30. The sequence continues at coordinate 1,076,758 of NZ_CP179904.1, read as the reverse complement.
AGGCGGTGCCGGTCTCGTGGACCTTGTTGAAACGCAAGCCTGCGGTGAGCATGGTGTCGTCGGTGACATCGGCTTCAAGCACGCCATAGAAGAACGGCTTGTCGGTGGCCCGGTTGTCGACGAAGTACTGGCGGTCCTGGTAGGCCACCACCATACGGCCACGCAGCTTGCCATCGAAGCCCAGCGGGCCGGTCACGTCCAGCTCGCTGCGGTAGTTGTCCCAGCTGCCCGCCGAGGCGGTGAACTTGAGCTGGTAGAAGTCCAGCGGGCGCTTGCGCACCAGGTTGATGATACCGCCCGGGTCACCGGTGCCGCCAAACAGTGCGCTGGCACCACGCAGCACTTCGACATGGTCGAACTCGGCGATGTCGTAGATGTTCGACGCGTAAAAGCTGCCGGCGGTGGTGCCCAACGCCATGGGGGCGGCGCCGTCGAGCTGGATGTTCTGGATCGGGAAGCCGCGCGAATAGAAGTCCTGGATACGGAAGGTGTTGCTCTGCACGGTCACACCCGGCACGGCCTTCATCGCATCGTTGATGTCGGTGAACTGGCGGTCTTCGATGACCTGGCGGGTGATCACCGATACCGATTGCGGGGTTTCCTTCAACGAGGTCGGGCTCTTCGAGCCGACGCTGGTCAGGCCCGGTGTGTAGGAGCCGGTGTTCTCGGTAGCCTGGCCCATCCCCTGGCCCATGATGGTGGTTTCGCCGATAACCAGAGCACCGGCGCCGACATCACTGGTGTCGGTGCTGATCAACAGGACCGAATTGTTCTCGATGCGGTAGGTAAGGCCTGCGCCTTCCAGCAGTTGCGCCAGGGCCTGGTCCGGCTCCATGGTGCCGCTGACCTTGGGTGCACGCTTGCCGCTGACCAGGTCGGGCGAGTAGACCATCTGCAGGCCGGTCTGCTGGCCAAGGGCGATCAGGGCCTGGTCCAATGGCTGGGCTGCGATGTCCACCGCAACCGGCTGGGCATGGGCATGGGCCATGGCCAGGCTCAGCACCAGCGCCGAAGCCCGCAGGCTCCACTTCGATGGCCCGGCGGCCAAGGCTGCCCCCTTGTTTCGCATACGTTTGGACTTCATGTGCGCAACTGACTCCGACTGTTCTATGAGTGTGTAGGTGACGGTCTCGACGTACCGTTTCTATAAGGGCCTTACGCGTTCGAGCGACGCGTTTTCAGCGGCTTACAGGTAAGACGCACGAACGTGAAAAAAACTGATAACTTTTTTCATTTGCGTTCAATTGGTCGATGGCTCGGGGCTGCCTAACCTCGCACTCATGAAAAACCGGAAGGCTAATGCCAGTCGGTCAATAGATTTGCGGCCGCTTTGCGGCCCATCGCCGGCAAGCCGGCTCCTACAGGTTCAGCGTGGTTCTTGAGGCCTGCGCTGTACCTGTAGGAGCCGGCTTGCCGGCGATGGGCTGCGTAGCAGCCCTATCAAACGCTGTCTGAGCTATGCCGTAAGGTTCTTCGCCTTGGCCAGCATCTGCTCCTTTTCCTCAGGGCTCATGCGCTCCAGTTGCAGGCGCGCCTGGGCAATCTTGAGCAACTGCCCGCGATTTGCCTCGTTGGCCTGCAACGCCTCGGCCAGCCCCGCCACTGTGGGGTGCTCGAAGACCAGCGCCGGCGCCACTTCACAGTTCAACAACTTACGAATCCCTGCCACCAGCTTGATGATCAGCAGCGAATGGCCGCCGGCAGCGAAGAAGTCGGTGTGGATACCGATGCTGTCGCGCCCGAGCAACTGCGCCATGCGCTGGGCCAGCAACGCCTGCAATGCATCCTGTGGTGCATCCTGCTGGCCACCCTGCTGCTGCGGCAGCTGCAGCAGCGCGCGACGGTCGAGCTTGCCGTTGGCCAGGCGCGGCAGGCTCGGCAGGCAACGCAGCTGCGTCGGTACCATGGCCGCTGGCAGGCACTCGGCCAGCCGCGCACGCAGCGAGGCTTCATCGAGTCCTTCGGCTTCGCCGTGCACGGCGTAGCAAGCCAGCAGTTCCAGTTGCCCGGGCTGGGTTTCGATCGCCAGCACCGCCCCCTGCGCCACCCCGTCGATCTCCAGCAGGCGCGCTTCCACTTCGGCCAACTCGACACGGAACCCGCGAATCTTCACCTGGTGATCCTGCCGCCCCTGCAGCAGGATGCTGCCATCGGCCTGGTAACGGGCCAGGTCACCGCTGCGGTACAGGCGCTCGCCGGCTTGCAATGGGTTGTCGATAAAGCACGACGCCCCCTGCTCGGCCCCCAGATAGCCCCGGCACAGCTGGCGCCCGGCCACATGCAGTTCGCCCAGCTCACCCACGCCCGCCAGTTGCCCTGCAGGCGTCAGCAAGTAAACGCGGTTGCCGGCCAGCACCTGGCCCAGGCTCGCCATCGGCGTCTCGGCCCGCAGTGGCTGGACCAGCACGCCGACGGTGGCCTCGGTCGGGCCATAGTGGTTGAACACCCGAGCCTGAGGCGCCAGCCGTGCGATGCGCGCCAGCAACTGCGCACTCGGCGCTTCGCCGCCCAGTACCAGGGTCGCTGGCAGGCTGGGCTGCGCGCTGTCGAGCAGCGCCGCCAGGTGCGACGGCACGATCTTCAGGCAATCGATACCTTCGTTGCGCACGAACGCGGCAAAGGCCGCCGGGTCCTGCATCACTGCGTCGCTGGCAACGTGCAAGGTGGCGCCAACCTGCAAGGCGCCGAACAGGCTGGTATGACCGAGGTCAGCCGCCACCGTGGCGCTGAACGCAAAGTGCCTGCAGGCCGAAAGGTCCAAGGCCTGCTCAGCGGCCTGCAGGTACCCGGCCAGTTGCCCGTGTTCGATGACCACCCCCTTGGGCTCACCGGTCGAACCCGAGGTAAACAGCACATAGGCCGCCGTATTGGCCGTGAGCGCTTGCGCCTCGAACGGCGCAGAGGTGTCCGCCAACTGCTCGAACAGCGTGGCATCGATCTGCAACTGCGCGCCGGCCAGGCGGCTGACCTGCTCGCGTCGCGCTGCGGGCCAGAGCGGGTCCAGCGGCAGGTATGCAGCGCCGCACTTCCAGCAGGCCAGTACCGCCGCCAGCCAGTGCGCCGAGCGCGGCAGGGCCAGGCCGACAACGCTGGCGCTGCCAACGCCCTGGGCCTGCAGGTGGGCGGCCAGCGCAGTGGCCAGCTGGTCGAGCTGCTGCCAGCTCCACCCCTGCCCTTGCTCGATGATCGCCAGCGCCTGGGGCTGTTCGCGCAGCCAGCGGGCGACCCGTTCGGGCAGCAGTTCGGTGACCGCTGGCAGTGCAGCCTGGGCGTTACGCTCAAGCACCAGGCGACGCTGTTGCTCACCGACAAGGCCCAGGCTGGCCAAGGCCGCGTCTGGTGTCTGAGCGATGCTTGCCAGCAGCGTTACGTACTGCTCGAGCAGTAGCTGCGCCAGTGCCGGGCTATGCCACGAGGCCCAGTACTGCAACAGCGCCTGTGGCGCTGCGCGGTCGCTGTCGACTTGCAGCAGCAGGTCGGGGCCGACCCTCGGCGCGTCCATGCCCACTACCTGCCAACCACCGGCCAGCGGCGGGCAGGCGGGGATCAGGCGAAAACCGATGGCGGCAGGCTCCAGCGCGGGCGTGTGCTCGGGGGTGAAGTATTCCTGCCAAACTGCATGCTGCTCCAACTGCGCGGCCAGGCCGTGCAGCCAGGTACGCAGTGGCTGCTCGGCCTGGTAGTCGACAAGCACCGGCAGCTGCTTGTGATACACCCCTGCACTGTCGGCGAAATAGGTGTAGTCGCCGCGGCTGTCGTGGCACCAGTTCACCACCTGCGCAGGCTGACCATCGAGCCGCGCCAGCAGCAGCCACCAGGCTGCCTGCAACACCATGTCCAAGGGCAGGCCAAGGCCGGCCAGGTGCTGCACAACGGCCGGATCAAGCGCGGCGCGGGCCTGCGCGCGCTCACCGCGCGGGCTGCCTTGCGGGGGGCGCCGGGGCAGTTGCTGGGCGCTTGCGGGCTTGCCGTTCAGCGCGTTCCAGTAGCTGCGCGCAGTGCTGGCGTCTTCATCCACCACCACCTCGCTGCGCCACTGCAGGTACTGTTCGAAATCGCCGTCTTCGGCTGTTCCCAGTGTGCCCTGGCAGATCGCCGCAAGGCTTGCAGCCAGGGCCGGCAGGCTGGCAGCGTCAACCAGCGCAGCGAGCACACCAAGCACCAACTGGCAGCGCCCCTCGGCCTGCTCGCACACCAGCACGGCGACGCCCGCCCCGGCCTGCACATCCACCTCACGCTCGAACCAGGCCTGGCGGCCGGCGGTATCGCCCGCCGCCAGCCACGTCAGGTCCACCGCTGCCGCCTCGCGCTGAAAAAACTGACGCAGGCCGCGATAACCGGCGGCTTGGCCGATGCGCAGGCGCAGCGCGTCGTGCTGGCCCTGCCACAGCTGCAGGGCAGCCCGCAGCGCGGCGGGCGCCGGCACGCTGTCGAGCTGCAAGGTGATGCAGCGCGCCGCGTCCTGCCAGCGGGCAGGCAGTGCAGTCAGCTCGAGCACCTGCATGGGCAACAACGGCAGGCCGCTCGATTCAACGGTGATGTTCATGCTTGCACTCCTGTGCGGTTCAAGGTGAGGGTTTCAAGGTCGGCACGTTGCATCATGTCGCCCATGGCGACGACGATCTTGCGTGGCCCCTGGAACGGGTCGCGGGCATGTGCGGCCAGCATGTTGTCGAGCAGGATCACATCACCGGCCTGCCAGTCGAAACGCACCGCGCACGCCTCGTACAGCTCACCGATCAACGCCATGTCGGCGTCTTCGATCGGGCTGCCATCGCCGTAGTAAACCTGACGCGGCATGCGCTCCAGGCCATACAGCGCCAACAAGTCCTCGCGCACGTCGGCATCCAGGCAGAACACGTGGTGCAGTTGCACCTGGTTGAAGAAACTCTTCTCACCGCTGACCGGGTGCTCGATCACCGCCGGGCAAGGCGTGCGGATCTGCAGTTCGTCGTTGTCCAGCCAGCGCCACTGGATACCCGACGCCTGGCAACGGCGCTCGACATCCGCACGCGAGTCGGTCTTGAAAAAATGCTGCCAGGACACGTCCAGCTTGTCGGTGAAAGTACGTACGTAGAGCAGGCCCTTGTCCTCGAAACGCTGGCGCAGGGGAGCGGGCAGGCGCTGATACATCTGCCGGCAATCGACCACCGGGGTGGCACCGCCAACCGGCGAAGGCAGTTCACAGAAGAACAGCTGTTTGCGCGGCCAGCGGTCCTGGTGGGCACTTTCGTTGTGGAAGAGGATCATCTTCTGCTCCGGATACGGCGTAGAGCGGTAGGTGTTCTTGCCGCCTTCCTTCTTAGGCAGGTCACCGTACTGGCCGTACAGCCCAGGCTGCACAGCCTCGGCGAAGGCCTCGAAGTCCTGCGGGGTCTGCAAGCCGAAACCGCGGAACAGAATGCCGCCATGAGCCACCAGTTTGCGTTCGATCTCGGCACGGTGCTTCACCACCCAGTCGGTCAGGCTCACGCCGGGATCGACCGGCTCGATCAGCAACGGAAACGCCTGCCCCGGTACCATCGCAGCCTCGCGCACTGCGCTGGCCGGCCGGCTTGGCGTGCCGGCGCCGCGCTTGAGGAAACTGCCCAGCTTGTCCTTTTTGGGTTGCCCGCCGGCAGCGGCAGGCGCCGCCACGATTTCACTGTGAACCGCCATAGTGATCTCTCTCAGTTGGATGTGTGGGTTGCCCAGCACCTGGCCCAGGATGTCCAGCCAGCCACGCAGCAGTGCCTGGACCCGTTCTGCCTTGAACAGCTGTGTGGCGTACTGCCAGGTGACGCGCCAGCCGTCCGCGACCGGGTCGATGAACAGCGCCATGTCGAATTTCGAATAGCCGCCCGCCTGCGGCAGCACCTGCACACTCAGGTCGGCCAGGCCGCCATGCGCCACCGGCATGTCGTTCATCACGAACAGCACCTGCACCAGCGGGTTCATGCCTGGGTGGCGCGGCGCGCCAGCAGCCTCGACGATCAGGTCGAACGGCAGCGCCTGCTGCTCGCTGGCATCGAGCAAGGTGGTGCGGGTGCGCGCCAGCCACGCGGCGAAGTCCAGTTGTTCGTCCAGTTGCGAGCGCAGTGGCAGGACATTGACGAAGAAGCCGATCAGCGCCTCAAGGTCGGGGTGTTCGCGGCCTGCGACATCCGCCCCGAGCAGCAGGTCGTGCTGGCCGCTGGCGCGGTGCATCAGCAGCTGGAACGCCGCCAGCAGCAGCATGTAGGGGGTCACGCCCAATTGCGCGGCCCGTTCGCGTACCGCCACGACCGTAGTCGGCGGCAACTCGTGATAGAGGTTCTCCCCCGCCTGGGAGGCCTTGGCCGGGCGCGGCAAGTCAGTGGGTAACTGCAAGCGCCCGCTGCTACCGTGCAAGGCCGTGCGCCACCACTGCGCCGGGGCCTGCAGCAGCCCGGCACGCTCGCGCTCGGCCTGCCATAGCGCATAGTCGGAGTACTGCAGCACCAGCGGCGCCAGCACGGGCGCCTGGCCACGGGCAAGGGCGCTGTAGCTGGCGATCAGTTCGTTGACCATCAGCGCCATCGACCAACCATCGGAAATGATGTGATGCATGTTGAGCAGCAGCACATGGGCGTCGCCGGACAGGCGCAGCAGACGTGCACGCAGCATCGGCGCCTGGTCCAGGGGCACCGGCTGACGCACGTTGGCCAGTTGCGCTTCAAGCACGCGCAGCTGTTGCTCGGCGGCAGCCAAAAGGCTCAGGTCGTCCACTGGCAGGTCCAGGTCGACCGCCGCCTGGATCACCAGCAGCGGTTCACCTTCGTCGTCACAGGCCACCGCGCTGCGCAGCACTTCGTGGCGCTGCACCAGCACCTGCAAGGCCTGCTTCAGGCATGCGGGCTGCAACGGCCCGTCCAGGCGCAGGCCCAGCGGCATGCCGTACGCCCCGCTACCCTGGGCAAACTGCTCGGCAATCCACAACCGGCGCTGGGCCAGCGACAGCGGTGCGCTGGCCTTGGCGCCCAGTGCGCGCAGTTGCGGGCCGGCATCGCTTACCGGCTGCGCCTGGCGCAGGCGCTGAGCGAAATCACACAAGCGCGGGGCGCTGAACAGGTCGCGTACACCGACCCCGGTGTGGCCGTCGCGGTGCAGCCGCGCCACCACCTGCGTGGCCAGCAGTGAGTGGCCACCAGCCTCGAAGAAGTGCTCGAAACGGCCCACTTCGCGCCTGCCCAGCACACTGGCCCAGGCCTGGGCGACCTCGCGTTCGAGCGCATCCAGGGGCGCACTGAACGCTGCTTCAGAGGTGTCGACCTCGATCGACGGCAATGCCTTGCGGTCGACCTTGCCGTTGGGGTTCAGCGGCAAACTATCGAGCAGTTGCAGGCGTGACGGCACCATGTAGGGCGGCAGCACGGCGCGCAGCGCGTCGAGAATGCGCTGACGCAGCCCGGCATCGGCCTGCGAACCGCTGACCGGTACCAACCAGGCGGCCAGGTACAGGTCGGCACCTTGACCGCCCGGCATCACCACGGCCTCGCGCACCTCAGGCAGGGCCAGCAGGCAGGCTTCGACTTCACCGGGCTCGACGCGGAAACCGCGGATTTTCACCTGGTGGTCCAGGCGGCCGATGAACACCAGCTCGCCATTGGCCTGCTGCCGCACCAGGTCACCACTGCGGTACAGGCGGCCCCCGCCGACCGTGTCGTAGGGGTCGGGCACGAAACGTTCAGCGGTCAGCGCCGCCTGGCCAAAGTAACCACGCGCCAGGCATGGGCCGCCGATATACAGCTCACCGTCAGTGCCGGTATCGAGCAGTTGCAAGGCTGCATCGAGCAGGTAAGCGGTACGCCCCGGCACCGGCGTTCCGATCGGCGCATAGCCGGTGTCGATGCGGGTAGACCCGTCGGCCTGCCACAGCAGCGGGGTGATCACCGTTTCGGTAGGGCCGTAGCCGTTGACGATACGCTGCGGCTGCAAGTGGGCCTGGATTCGCTCGAAGCCTTCACGCGCCAGCGCCTCCCCGGCCACGTTCATGCAGCGCACCGGCAGTGCCCGGCCCTGCTGATGCGCCCACTCGGCCAGCTGACAGGCGTACTGGGTGGGGAAGTAGACCACGCTGGCGCGCTCGCGCTCGATCACCTCGAATGCCTGGGCCGCGGTCCAGATCTCATCGCCACGCACGATGCAGCAGGCGCCCTGGCTCAACGGCAACAACCACTGCTCAGTGCCCCAGTCGAAGTTGATCGACGCGAAGTGCACGAAGCGGTCCTGCGCCGTCACCTGGTACTGGCCGACCATGGTCGCGATGTGCGCGGCGATGGCGCCATGGGTCAGGGCCACACCCTTGGGGCGACCGGTGGAGCCGGAGGTGTAGATCAACCCCAACAGGTTGTCGGCGGTGGCTCGCGGCGCAGGGTTATCGTCCTGCGGCGCCAGGGGCTGGTCCAGCCACAACCACTGGGCCGTGCCTGCCAGCGCCAGTGGCTGCGCGGCGCTACGGGTGCCCAGCACCAGCCTGACGGCGCTGTCGTCGAGCATGTCCTGCAGACGCTGACGCGGGTATTGCGGGTCCAGCGGCACGTAGCCGGCACCGGCCTTGAGGATCGCCAACAGGCCGACAACCATCGCCAGGCCTCGCTCGCTGCACAGCCCTACCAGGTCCTCGGGGCCGACACCCCGCGCGATCAACTGTTGCGCCCAGGCGTTGGCCAAGCCGTTGAGCTGGCCGTATTCCAGCGTACCGTCCTCGGCAACCACCGCAACGGCGCGCGGGTTGTGCGCCGCCTGGGCCTCGATCAGCTGGTGCACGCCCAGTGCCGGAACACTGCCGTCAGCGGCCTGCCATTGACCCTGGCAACGCTGACGGCTGGCGGCATCCAGCAGGCTCAGCTCAGCCAGGCATGGGTTACCCGCGCCAGCGATCGCCTGCAACAGGTGGCCAAACTGGCCAGCCAGGCGCTGCACGTCGGCCAGGCTGAAAGCGTCGTGGCGCAAGCGATAGTCGACCTGCAACTGCTCACCCATGCCCACTGACAGGGTCAGGGCGTAGTGGGGCTGCTCGTGGCTGGCCGGCACACCGAAGCGCGGCCCGTCACCGCCACCTTGCAGCACCTCGGCCACGGGGTAGTTCTCGAACGCCAGCAAGGTGTCGAACAGTGCCTCGCCAGCCCTGCCCGCCCAGCGCTGGATGTCGGCCAGTGGCGTGTATTCGTGCTCGCGCAGTGCCAGGTTGCTGGCCTGCAGCTGTTGCAGCCAGTCGTCCAGGCGCTGCTCAAGGCGCGGGGCGGCCACCAACGGCACGGTGTTGATGAACAGCCCCAGTTGCGCCTCGATGCCCGGCAACTGAGAAGGCCGCCCCGATACCGAAACACCGACGCAGACGGTGTCCTGACGGCAGTGCCGTTGCAGCAGCAAGAGCCAGGCCGCCTGCACCAATGTATTGACGGTAACCTTGCGCGCCCGCGCCGCCGCCTTGATCTGCGCCGATGCAGCGCTGCCAAGGCGTTGCTGCCACAGGCCGTAGCCAGCCGCTTCAACGCTGCGGCGCTGGCTGGCGAGCAGTGTTGGCGCCTGCATGCCCTGCAGCTGCGCCTGCCAGAACGACTGGTCCTGCTGGCGGTCACGCGTGGCCAGCCAGGCCAGGTAGGTACGTGGATGCGCAGGTGCCTGGCGGGGTGCCTGGCCACGGTAGCGTTGCATCACTTCAGCCAGCAACCGGGCATGGCTCCAGCCATCGAGCAGCAGGTGGTGATGGGTGTAGATCATGTGCCAGCGCTGTTCGCCCAGGCGCACCAGGGTGATGCCCAGCAAGGGCGCCTGATCAGTCGCGGCCATGGCCAGGCGCTGCTGCTCGGCCAGGATTTGCAGGTGGTCGGCCGACGCGGCCTGGTCGCGCCAGTCGAGCTGGCTGAACGGCAGTTGCAACTGGCGGCGGATCACCTGCACGGGTTGCTGCACGTCGACCGGCCAGTGAAAGCTGGCACGCAGCCCCGCGTGGGTGTCCAGCGCCGCCTGCCAGGCGGCCTGGAAGCGTTGCGGGTCGAGCTGGTCGATATCCAGGCGCAACTGGTTGATGTAGTCGCCGGCTGCGGCCGCATGCAGGCAATGGAACAGCAGGCCCTGTTGCAAGGGAGACAGCGGCAGGATGTCCTCGATCTGGGCCAGGTCCACTGCCAGGGCGGCGAGCCCGGTGCTGTCCAGATTGCTCAGCGGGAAGTCCGACGGCGTGGCACTGGCAACCCCCGGTTGCAGGCAGTGATCGACCAACGCGCGCAGCTGGCTGGCGAAATCGCTGGCCAGGGCGTCCATGGTGGCCTCGTCGTACATCGCCTGGCTGTAGCCGAAACTGATACCCAGCTCGCCCTGGTAGACCTGCCCCTCCACGCTCAGCCAGTTGGCCAGCGGCGCGTCGCCATCCTGCCCCTGCCCGGCCCCTTGAGGGTCGGGCTGCCACAGCGCACCCTTCTCGAACTGGCTGTCGAACTGGCCCAGGTAGTTGAACGTCACCCGCGGTTGCGCCTGGCGCGCCAGTTGCTCGCGTTGCGCCGGTGTGCCCAGGTAACGCAGCACCCCATAGCCCAGGCCACGCTGGGGTACGGCGCGCAGTTGTTCCTTGATGGCCGCGATGCAGGCACCGGGCTGTGCTTGCGGACGCAAGGCGACCGGATACAGGCTGGTGAACCAGCCCACGGTACGCGTCAGGTCGATATCCTCGAACAGCTCCTCACGGCCATGCCCTTCGAGCTGCACCAGCACCTGCTGATTGCCGCTCCAGTTACACAGGGCACGGGCAAGGGCCGCCAGCAGCAGGTCGTTGACCTGCGTACGGTAGGCACTCGGCGCCTGTTGCAGCAGGGCCTGGGTAAAGGCCGGCGGGAAACTGACCCGTACCTTGCGCTCATCCGCCACGCGCGTCTGCGTTACCGCACGGTCACGTGGCAGCGCCTGCGCCCCGGCTTCGCCAAGTGCCAGCCAGTAATCGAGTTGCCCCGCACAGGCGTCGGCATGCCCGGCCAGGCGCTCGGCCCAGGCCTGGTAGCTGCTGGTCCGGGCAGGCAACGGCTGGCCCAGGCAGGCACGTTGCAGGTCTTCGAGCAGGATGCGCCAGGAAACGCCGTCGACCACCAGATGGTGGATCACCAGCAGCACGCGCTGACTGCCGTCGGCCATGGCCACCAGCATCGCCGCCAGCAATGGCCCCTGATCGAGCCGCAGGCTGCGCTGGGCCTCATCGCACAATGCAGCCAGCGCTTGCTCGCTGCCTGCCTGGCGATGCCAGAGCTGCGGCACGCCAGCAGAGGCCGGCGCGTGGTGCTGCTGCCATTGGCCATCAGCCTGGGTGAAGCGCAGGCGCAAGGCGTCGTGCTGCGCCACCACCTGAGCCAGGGCCTGCTGCAGCTGCGCCGCTTGCAGCGGTTCGCGGGGCACCAGCAGCACGGCCTGGTTCCAGTGCTGGCGCACCGGCATGGGCGTGTCGAAAAACTGCAGCTGCACCGGGGTCAGGCGTGCCTCGCCCTCAGCCGGGCGCTGGTCGGCCTGGCGGCTGTCCACGCAGCCCGCAGCCTGGGCCAGGGTGCGCAGCGTCTGGTGCTGGAACAGGTCACGCGGACTCAGCGCCAGCCCGGCCTGACGGGCGCGGCTGACGACCTGGATAGCAATGATCGAGTCGCCACCAAGCTCGAAGAAGTTGTCGTCCAGGCCCACCTGGGCGATGCCCAGCACTTCGCACCAGACCTTTGCCAGCTGGCGTTCGGCCGCGCTCTGAGGCGCAACATGGGTACCCTGTGCCCCGGCCTCGGGCTGTGGCAGGGCCTTGCGATCGAGCTTGCCGTTGGGTGTCAGCGGCAGGCCGTCCAGTGGCATCAGCTGGCTGGGCACCATGAATTCGGGCAGGCTTTGCAGCAGCCAGTCCTTGAGCTGCCCTTGCCAGCCCTCAGGCGTTGCATTGAGCACCAGGTAAGCCACCAACCGGCGACCATCGAGGGCCAGCACCACGCACTCGCGTACCAGCGCATGCTCGGCCAGACGCGCCTCGATCTCACCCAACTCGATGCGCAAACCACGGATTTTCACCTGGTGATCGAAGCGTCCCAGGTACTCGATCACACCGTCGGCACGCTGGCGCACACGGTCACCGGTACGGTACAGGCGCTCGCCGGTGCCGAACGGGTCGGCGACGAAGCGCTCGGCCGTCAGCCCTGGGCGGCGGTGGTAGCCGCGCGCCAGGCCCACCCCGCCCAGGTACAACTCACCGGCCACACCGACAGCGACGAGCTCAAGGCCGGCGTCGAGCACATAGGTGCGGATATTGGCGATCGGCTGGCCGATAGGCACGCTGTCCTTGCCCTCTTCGACGCAGGTCCAGTGGGTGACATCGATGGCAGCCTCGGTGGGGCCATAAAGGTTGTAAAGCCCCGCTGCAGGCAAACGCGCGAACACCTGGCGCTGGGCGTCCACAGGCAGCGCTTCGCCACTGCAGACGATGCGCGACAGGGTGCTGCAGGCGTGCACACCGGGCTCATGGATGAAGGCCTGCAGCATCGAAGGCACGAAGTGCAGCGTGGTCACCCGGTAGTGCTCGATGGCGCGGATCAGGCGTTGCGGATCGCGGTGCTCGCCCGGCACCGCGATGGCCAGGCGGGCGCCGGTCATCAACGGCCAGAAGAACTCCCACACCGACACGTCGAAGCTGAACGGGGTTTTCTGCAGCACCGTATCGCTGGCGTCCAGGCCATAGGCTTGCTGCATCCAGCACAGGCGGTTGGTCAGCGCCTGGTGGCTGTTACCCGCGCCCTTCGGGCGCCCCGTAGAGCCGGAGGTATAAATGACATAGGCCAGCTGCGTCGGCTCGACCTTGAGACCCGGGGTGCTGTCCGGCATCGTGTCCAGCACCAGGGCGTCGAGCGCCACGCACTGCACACCGTGCGGCAGCGGCAGGCTGTCGAGCAGCGCCTGCTGGGTCAGCAGCAGGCCGATGCCGCTGTCCTCGATCATGTAGGCCAGGCGCTCCTCAGGGTACTCCGGGTCCAGGGGCACATAGGCCGCACCGGCCTTGAGGATCGCCAGCAAGGCGACGGCCATCTCGATGCTGCGCTGAGCCGCGACCCCGACCAGGCTGTCGCTGCCCACACCTTGACCACGCAGGTAATGGGCCAGGCGATTGGCCTGGGCATCGAGCTCGGCGTAGCTGAGCAGGCTGTCGGCGAACAGCAGTGCCGGCGCGTGCGGGGTGCGCTGCGCCTGAGCCTCGATCAGCTCATGCACGCCATACTGCAGCGGGTAGCTGGCAGCCGTGGCGTTCCAGTCCTGCAGCACCCGTTGGCGGGTGGCCGGGTCGAGCATGGGCAGTTGCCACAGCGGGCGTGCAGGGTCAGCCACCAACTCACGCAGCACGGTGAGCCAGTGGCCCGCCATGCGTTCGATGGTCGCCGCATCGAACAGGTCGGTCGCGTAAGTGAACGCAGCGCGCAGCACGCCACCCTGCTCGTACGTGTCCAGGCTCAGATCGAACTGGGTGGTGCGGCTGCGCCACTCCAGTGCGGACAGCTCCAGGCCAGAGCCCAGCGTGACCGCAGCCAGGTCGGCCACCTGCGGCTGGTGGTTGTACATCACCTGGAACAACGGTGCGTGGCTCAGGTTGCGCTCCACCTTCAACGCATCGACCAGGCGCTCGAAGGGAAGGTCCTGATGGGCCTGGGCGCCCAGCACGGTTTGCCGCACTGCCTGCAAATAGGCCAGTGCGTCAGCTTGGGCATCCGGCTGCAGGCGCAATACCTGGGTGTTGACGAACAGGCCGATCAGCCCCTCGACTTCTGCGCGGTTGCGGTTGGCCACCGGGCTGCCGATGCGCAGGTCGCACTGGCCGGTGTAACGCTGCAGCAGCACGCCGAAAGCACCGAGCAGAACCATGAACAGCGTCAGGTTGTGCTGCGCCGCAAAACTGCGCAATTGCTGAGCAAGCGCCGTGTCCACCACCAGCTCCTGGCGGCTGCCTTTGAAACTTGGCGCGGCCGGGCGTGGGCGGTCGAGCGGCAACTCCAGCACCGGCTGCTCTTCACCCAACGTGGCTTGCCAGTAGGCCAGCTGGCGTTCGAGTTCGCCGGCTTCAAGCCAGCGCCGCTGCCACAGGGCGTAATCGACATACTGGATCGGCAGCGCCGGCAGTTGCGGCTGTGTGCCAGCGGCGCAGGCGTCATAACAGCGGCTGAATTCGTCGATCAGCACATTCATCGACCAACCGTCAGCGACGATGTGGTGCAAGGTGAGCAGCAACACGTGGTCCTGCTCAGCCAGTTGCAGCAGGCGGATGCGCAGCAACGGGCCATGCTCCAGGTCGAAGGGGCACAGCGACTCGGCCTCGACCTCGGTTTGCACCCGTGCCTGGCGGGCGTCTTCGGCCAGCTCGCGCAGGTCCAGGCGCTGGATCTGCGGCGCGCCCGGGCGGTGCACCTGGCACAGGCGCTCATCGGCCTGCTGCTGGAACACACAGCTCAGGCTCTGGTGACGTTCGAGCAGGTGGCTGAACGCCTGCTGCAAGGCGGCCTCGTCAAGTGCTCCCTTGAGGCGGACCGCACCTGGCAGGTTATAGGCACCGCCGTGCGGATCCAGCTGCCAGAGCACCCACATGCGTTGCTGGGCGAACGAGGGTGCAAGACGGTCTTGCGCCGCCACCCCGGCCGGAATAGGGAACTGGGAAAAGTCGATGCCCTCTCTGGCCAGGGTTTCAAGGAACAGGCGGCGCTTTTCCAGCGGCAATTCAATGAAACGGCGGGCCAGTTGCAGGGACTTTTCGGGATTCATCAGCTTGCTTTCCGTACGAGTGGGTACCACGGGCAGTGCCCGGCTATCCCTACGAAACGGATACAACCTGCAAAAAATTAACACCGCCAACCCCCTGGCCAGCGCCGGGCGGCGCGCTAAATTTCGCAGCCCGCCCTTCGTTCCGTTCTCACACCCCTCCCCCCACGAAGAGGCTGCGCCGTGGAACTGCAACCTTTGCTGAGCAAGCTGTTCGCCAATGCCGGTGCCGTCGGCGTCGAAGGCACCTTCCAATTCATCTTCGGCCCGCAGCAGGCCTACTGGTGCGAAGCTGGTACCCAGCCGCGCACCGAGGCCGGTCGGCATGCCACGCCGGATGTCACCATCGAAGTCACCCAGCAAGACCTGCTGGGCATCATGGCCGGCAGCGCCAACGTCGAAGAGCTGTTTGCTGGCGGCCGGCTGAAAATCGGCGGCAACCTGGGCCTGGCCACCCTGCTGCCGCAAATCATCGACCTGGCGCGCAAGGGGGTGACGGCGCAGAAGACCGACATGAACCAGCGCCATGTCACGCCACCGCGCTACAGCGAACGTGTGTCGGCCAGCCTGCCACAGCTGACCGAGGTAGAAAGAATCCCCGCCGCGCAGCTGGATGCCGAGCGCTTCCAGCGCAACTTCCTGCCGTACGGCACACCGGTGGTGATCAGTGACGCCCTGCGTGAGTGGAAGCTGTTCAACCTCGAGCGCCAGGCTTCGCTGGAGCACTTCGCCGAACTGCAGGGCATCACCCGCCATGGCGACTATGTGAAGAAGACCTTCTCCACCGAGCGCGACTTTCGCTCCACTTCCATGGCAGATTTCATCAACTCGCTGGACAACCCGCAGCCACGCACCGGCAACGGCGAGCCACCGGCTTACATGGGCAACAACATCGTGCCTGCGCAGTTGCTTGAGCTGATCCAGTACCCGCCCTACTTCGAGCGCTCGCTGTACATCGCACCGCGCATCTGGATCGGCCCCAAAGGCACCCTCACCCCTTTGCACCGCGACGATGCCGACAACCTGTTCGCCCAGGTGTGGGGGGACAAGTCGTTCATCCTGGCAGCGCCGCACCATCGCCCGGCACTCGGCACCTGGTCGACCTCACCCAAGGGCGGCCTGGACGGGTGCGACTTCAACCCCGATGCACCGGATTACCAGCGCTTCCCTGACGCGCGCGGGGTGACCTTCCTGCGGGTGCTGCTGCAAGCCGGCGACCTGTTGTTCCTGCCCGAAGGCTGGTTTCACCAAGTGGAGTCGGTGTCGACATCGCTGTCGGTGAATTTCTGGGTCAACTCCGGGCGCGGCTGGTAAGCGGCACAGGACGCGGCAGGCATGCCGCGCCAACTCCCGTGGCAGCGGGCTTGCCGAGAAATGGGGCGCAACGCGCCCCCTCGTGAGCTCAGACCGCCGCAGCCAGTGCCTCGGCAAAGCGCTGCGCCACGTCATCGATCTGCTGCGCGCTGATGATCAGCGGCGGCAGGAAGCGCACCACCGCACCGTGGCGCCCACCCAACTCCAGAATGAGCCCGCGTTTGAGGCATTCGCGCTGTACCTTGGGTGCCAGTTCGCGATTGGCCGGTGGGTGGCCCAGCACGTCGCGCGGGCCTTGCACATCGACCAGTTCGACCCCGAGCATCAGGCCACGCCCACGGATATCGCCCAACTGCGGATAGTCGCGTTGCAGCCGCTGCAGGTGATCACGCAGGCGCTGGCCCATGGCCTGGGCATGCTCGGCCAGCCGATGCTCGACCAGGTAGTTGATCACCGCCGAACCCGCCGCCATGGCCATCTGGTTGCCACGGAAGGTGCCGGCATGGGCGCCCGGCTTCCAGGTGTCGAGCCAGTCGCGGTACACCACCACCGCCAGCGGCAGGCTGCCACCAATGGCTTTGGACAGGGTGACCACATCCGGCACGATGCCAGCGTGCTCGAAGGCGAACATCCGCCCGGTACGGGCAAAACCGCTCTGAATCTCATCGACGATCAGTGCCACACCGGCCTGCTCGGTGATACGGCGCACCCCCTTGAGCCATTCGACATCGGCAGGAATCACCCCGCCTTCGCCCTGCACCACCTCCAGGATCACGGCAGCGGGCAGCGGCACGCCGCTTTCAGGGTCGAGCAGCAGGTTCTCCAGGTAATGCAGGTTGGCCTTGACCCCGGCTTCGCCACCCAGGCCGAACGGGCATCGGTAGTCGTAGGGGTACGGCATGAACTGCACCCCGTTGCCCAGCAAGGCACCCAGCGGCTGCTTGGGGCCATGGCTGCCCATCAGGCTCAGCGCGCCCTGACTCATGCCATGGTAGGCGCCCTGGAAGGCCAGCACGGTGCTGCGCCCGGTGGCGCTGCGCACCAGCTTGAGCGCTGCCTCCACGGCGTCGGTCCCGGTCGGGCCGCAGAACTGCACCTTGGCTTCACGGCGCAATGCTTCGGGCAGGATGCCGAACAGGTCCTGAACGAAGCGGTCCTTGACCGGCGTGGTCAGGTCGAGTGTGTGCAAGGGTATTTCATCGGCCAGTACACGCTGGATGGCCTCGATCACCACCGGGTGATTGTGGCCCAAGGCCAAGGTGCCGGCGCCCGCCAGGCAGTCGATGAACTGCCTGCCCTCGACATCTTCGACATGGATGCCACGGGCGCGCTTGAGCGCCAGCGGGATGCGCCGCGGATAACTGCGGGCGTTGGATTCCTGTTGCTGCTGGCGTTGCAGCAGGGGCGACTCGGTGAACTCGTACAGCGGTTGCGGCGCACTGGCCGGCGGGACCTGGGCAAGGCTGGAAGCAGTCGACATGGGTAAATCCTCGCAAGCAAGCGAATGTGCGGGTAGTTGTCGCTTGGAAAACGCTTGGCTGGGGGGAGGATTTAGCGCTTGTTATGGGATTTTTTGGGGTCTGTACCGGCGATGGGGCCGGTACAGGCGGCGAAGATCAAGCCCCCGAGCGCGCCGGCACTTGCAGCACCACCCGCAAGCCATCGCTCTGGCTGTCGAAGCGCAAGCTGCCGGCACAGCGCTGCACGATCGCCTGAACAATCGCCAACCCCAGCCCGCAGCCACCGCTCTGGCCGTTGCGCCAAAAGCGCTCGGTCAAGTGCTGCAGGTCATCAGCGGCAATACCAGGCCCATGGTCGCGCACCATGAAACCAATCTGCCCGTCGGCCATCTGCACCTCCAGTTCCACTTCAGTATCACCGCCATGGCGCAGAGCGTTGTCCAGCAGATTGCGCAGCGCCGCCACCGCCAGCGGGGCCGGCATGCCGAGGTAGATCTGCGTGGCCTGCTCGGGCAGGCGCAGAACGATGCGCCGGTTGTCACCCCCACCGGCATCCTGCACGGCCTGCCGGGCGACCTGTTCGGCGCTGCACTGCACGCCATCTTCGAACGACAGGCTGCCTTCGACCCGCGCCAGCAGCAGCAGCTGTTCCAGGGTCCGGTGCATGCGGTCGGTGCCCTGTTCTGCATGTTCCAGCGCCTGTTCGCGCACTGCGCCATCGGTCATGCGGGCCACCTGCAGGTGGGTCTTGATCGCCGTCAGCGGGCTGCGCAGTTCATGCGCGGCGTCGTCGGTCAGCCGCCGTTCGCGCTCAAGGGTCTGGGCGATGCGCAGAAACAGCTGGTTCTGGGTGTCGAGCAAAGGTTGCAACTCACTGGGCAAGCCCGCCACCTGCAACGGCTCAACGCTGTCGGCACGCCGCCTGCGCAAGGCGTCACGCATGCGATTGAGCGGCTCCAGGCCTTTGCCCAGGCCGATCCACACCAGCCCCAGGCTGCCGAGCAAGGCCATCAGCACCGGCGCCGAAGCTGCCAGCAGGATCGACTGGTTAAGTGCCTCGCGCTCCATGTGACGGTCGGCAGTGGTGATGCGCACATCGCCATGGTTGTAGGTGAAGGTACGCCACAGTGCACCGTCGATGGTCTGGTCGCGGAAGCCGCTTTGTTCATCGTCCATGCCCCCATCATGCTTGTGGTTGCTGGCAAGAATCTCGCCGCGCAGCGAACTTACCTGGCAGGCCATGCCGTCGGGCACGGTGAACTGGTCGGCGGAAAAGTGCGCCTCTTCGCCCTTGGCGGTCAGCGGCTTGGGCAACTGGTCGATCAGCCCGGCAACCATGCGCGCCGAAGCCACCAGGCGCTGGTCGAGGGAGAACATCATCTGCTGGCGCAGGTCGCGCAGCATCCAGGCAGCAGCGAGCACCCAAATGATGATGAACGCGCTGCCCAGAATCAGGCTCAGGCGTACCCGCAGGCTCATGATGCGGCTTCCTCTGGCGCCTGCGCCGGGCCAAGGCGGTAGCCCAGGCCGCGCACGGTCTCGACGATGCTGTTGCCAAGCTTGCGGCGCAAGTGATGGATATGCACGTTGAGGGCGTTGCTTTCGACTTCGTCGCTGAAGCCGTACACGCAGTCCTTGAGCTGTTCACTGGACAGCACCCGGCCCGGGTTCTGCAGCAGCGCCTGGAGCAAGGCCTGCTCACGCCGCGACAGGTCGACCGGCTGGCCGGCCAGGGTCGCTTCGCAGCTACTGGGGTCGTAGCGCAGCGGGCCATGCTCGATCACGTTCACCGCCCGCCCGGCAACCCGGCGTAGCAAGGTGTGCAGGCGCGCGGCCAGCTCGCGCAGGTCGAAGGGCTTGAGCAGGTAGTCGTCGGCACCGGCCTGCAGGCCGTCGACCCGATCGGTGACCGCATCGCGCGCGGTGAGCACCAGCACCGGCAGATCGATGCCCTGCTGACGCAAGCGGCGCAACAGCTTGAGGCCGTCTTCATCGGGCAGGCCGAGGTCAAGGATCATCACGTCGAACTGCGCCGCCTGGAGCATGGCCCGGGCGGCACCGGCGTTGGCTACGCGGTCGACGGTCAGGCCTTGGGCGGTGAGGCCGGCGCAGATGCCGCTGGCGATCAGGTCGTCGTCCTCGCAGAGCAGAACGTGCATGGTGGGGGCTCCCGGAGTGGTGTGGCTGGCATTGCACTATTGGGGGATTAAGGGGGGATTATGGGCTTTTTTCCGGTAGCGGGTGTGTCGGTTGTTTGAGGCCCGACGCATGAATTCTAGCGCCGGTGAGATCGAGTGCCGCCCGCGCTCAGCGGTTTACCGCCTCTGGCCGGTCCACATCCTGCAACACCCCGGCGTCCTGCACTTCAAGCCTGATGCAACTCGCCGGGTGCGCCTTCACCACCGAGCGCGCCCCCTCATCACCCGTCAGGCGTGTAAGCGCCGGCCAGAAATCGCGCCCGAACAACACGGGGTGCCCCTGTTGGCCGTCATGTTCTGGCAAGACGATCGCAGATGCATCGGCAACTGAGGCAAGCTGGCCTAATGTTGCCTGAGCGATCCAGGGCATATCGCCCAACAGAACCGCCACCGCCTGTGCCTCACTGTCGATCAACGACGCAGCCCCAGCCGCCAGGCTATGCCCCATCCCCAACCCGGCATCCGGGCTGGCGATGATCCGGCATGCGCCCGGCAAGCCCAGGTCTTCGCCCCGCTCGCCATCGCGCAGTACCACGCGAACATCGCTGAACACCGAGCAAGCCCGCTCGACGCTATGCACCAGCAAGCTGCGCCCGTCGCCCAACGTGGCCCGGCGCTTGTCGCCACCGAAACGCACGCTGCTGCCCGCCGCCAGCACCAGCGCGACGATCCTCACAGCGCCGCCCGCTCGATGCCGTTACGCATGCGCAGGATATCGGCCAACACTGCCAGGGCGATCTCTGCTGGGGTCTTGCTGCCCAGGTTGAGGCCGATCGGTGCGTGGATGCGCGCCAGCTCGCCAGTGCCCAGGCCACCGATGCGCTGCAGGCGTTCGCGACGCTTGTCGGAGGTGGCCTTTGAGCCCATCACGCCAATGTAAAACGCCTCGGTACGTACTGCTTCAAGCATGGCCAAGTCATCGATTTTGGGATCATGGGTCAATGCAACCACTGCCGTGTCGGCATGGCAACCACCGTTGGCGATGAATTCCGACGGCAACTCGCGGCGCACTTCGATGCCGTCCAGCACCACGCCTTCGAGCACCTCGTCACGCGGGTCGCAGAGGATGACTTCAAAACCCAGCCCTTTGCCGAACTCGGCGCAATAATGCGCAACGCTGGAATACCCCGCCAACAGCAGCCGCTGGGCAGCGCCCACACGCAGACGCACACGGGTGCTATCACGTTCGACCCTTGGGCCCTGGCACGAGTCGTCGCTGAGCCGGCGCGTGCCGTCAGGCAGGCTCACCTCGCGCAAGAGCCGCCGCTGGCCCTGCAACGCACCAGCCAAGGCGCGCAGATGCGCCTGCACTTCGCAATCGGCCGGCAGGTTTTCCACCAGCACCTCCAGCACCCCGCCACAGGGCAGACGAATGCTCGAGCGCCGGTCGCTGCCATCGCCATAACGCACGATCGCGACCGGCTCGGGAAACTCGCCAAGGGCCACGCGCTCAAGGAAGTCTTCCTCGACGCAGCCGCCCGACAGCGAGCCCACCCACTGCCCTGCCTCGTTCACCGCCAGCAGCGAGCCCGGCGCGCGAGGCGCCGACCCGTAAGTGGCAAGCACCGTGCACAACCAGACCCGCTGGCCGTTGCCCGACCACTGCATCGCCTGGTGTACGACCTGCAGATCTAGATGTTGCACGTATTACTCCGCCTTCAGCTCAGCTAGCTGCTGTACGCTCAAATCACCCGGCAATCCGCCCCAGGCCTGACGCAGGTAGTTGACCATATCCGTGACCTGCTCATCACTGAGTTTGTCGGCAAAGCCTGGCATTGGCTGCATGCGTTCGAAGCCTGTGAATTGCTGCTCACGGATACCGTCGAGGATGGCCTTGACCAGGTTGCGCGAGTCCCCCTGACGCAGCACCGTGTTGCCCTGCATGGCCACCGCGATATGCGGCTTGCCTTCGCCGTCGACACCGTGGCAGCCGGCGCAGACGTTGAGGTACTGCTGACGGCCGCGCTTGGCGCTGTCGCTGAGCTGGTCCAGGGGGACTTCCTGTATGACCTTGGCAGGCGGTGGCTGTTCACCCAACAGATAAGTGGCCATGGCAGCCAGGTCGGCGTCCTTGAGATGCTGGGTGCTGTGGTGCACCACCGGGTACATCTCGTTGAACATGCTGCCCTGGGCGCTGATGCCGTGCTTGAGGAAGGTGGTGAGGTCGGGGTGGGTCCAGCCACGCTCGGCCAGGTCCTTGGCCAGCAGGCTCGGTGCCAGGTAGCCATTGAGCAGCCCGCCGGTCAGGCGTTGATCCTGCTGCAGCGCACCAATCGCGTTACGCGGGGTATGGCACTCGCCGCAGTGGCCCATGACTTCGACCATGTACTGCCCGCGCTGCCATGCCGGGCTCTTGCCGTCGGTGGGCTGCAACTGCACGCTCTTGCCGTACAGCATGTTCCAGCCCGACAGGCCCATGCGCACGTTGAACGGGAAGCTGAGCTTGGTCTGCGGTGCCGGGCGGTTGATCGGCGGCACGGTCATCAGGTATGCCAGGATCGCGTCCGAGTCTTCCCGCAAGATCAGGTGGTACGAGGTGTAGGGCATCGCCGGGTACAGGTTGGCGCCGTCCTTGCGTTTGCCCTCGGTGACGGCCGCAAAGAATTCGTCGGCCGTGTAGTTGCCGATGCCGTACTGTTTGTCCGGGGTGATGTTGGTGCCATAGATGGTCCCGAACGGCGAGTGGATCGGCAGGCCGCCGGCATACGGCGCGCCGCCTTCGGCGGTGTGGCAGGCCATGCAGTCGGCAGCACGGGCCAGGTATTCCCCACGTTTGACCAGCGCCTGGTCATCTGCGTGGGCAACCATGGCGACGGCAAGGCCCAGCGCCAGCGTGAGACCGGAACGAACGAACGCCATGCTCAACCCTCCTTGACCAGGCCGAGGTCGTTGAGGACCGTGCGGGTAGCATCGTAATAGCGTACGTAGCCGGTGCAGCGGCAAATGTGATGCCCCAGACTCTCTTCGATGCGGTCTTCAAGTTCGCTCTTCTTCACCGGCTGGCGCTGGGCATTTTCCACCAGCACGGTCGCCGCGTTGACGAAGCCGGGTGCACAGTAGCTGCACTGGAAGGCGAACAGGTCGACGAACTTCTGCTGGATCGGGTTCAGTGTGAAGTTGCCGGCCTCGTCCTGCTTGGCATGGCTCTCGATGGTACGGACCTTCTTGCCGGCGAAGTAGTGGGCACCGGTGATGCAGGTGCGCACTTCTTCACTGGTGCCATCGGGGTTGTCGACGATCACCACGCAGGCATGGCAGATACCCTGACCGCAGCCCAGGCGCGAGCCGGTGAGGTTCTGGTGTTCGTGCAGGTAATCGATCATCGCCAGGTCGTCGGGGACCTCGACCGGACCGACAGGTTGACCATTGAGGGTCAGTTGAAGCGGACGGTTAGCCATTGAGGGCCTCCTTGATGCGGGCTGGAGTAATCGGAAGATCGCGAACACGCTTGCCAATGGCATGGGCCACGGCGTTGCCGATGGCACCGACCACCGGGATCATCACCACCTCGGCAATGCCCTTGGACGGGTCGGTGGGCGACAACGGTGGGAGGATCTCGGACGTCTGCTTCCAGACGGCCACGTCCTTGGCATGCGGCAGGCGATAGCGGTTGAAGTTCCAGTCGCCCTCCCCCGGGCCACCCTCATGCAGTGGCATCTCTTCGGTCAGCGCATGGCCAATGCCCATGGCGATGCCGCCTTCGAGCTGGCCCTTGACCAGCTCCGGTACCAACACCCGGCCGCACTCGACCCAGCTGTGATGGTTGAGCACCTGGACTTCATGGGTGCCCTTGTTCACTTTCACTTCGACGATGGTGGCCACCGGGCTGTAGTAAGTGACCATGGCGTTGTTCAACTGGGTGGCCGGGTAGGCGGCGTTCTGCCGGTCGAGCAAGTGGTAGCCGTTGCTGCTCATCTGCGCTTTCTTGGCGTTCGGCGCACCGTCGCCGTATTTAACGGCCACGGCATCGAGCGGGAAACGCTCGCGCACGCCGTCGATGACGAAGTCGGCTTCTGCCCAGCTCCAACGGTTGAAACCGTGAACGCTGACGCCGGTGACCAGGCCCATTTCGTGGGCTTTCTTCGCAAGCTCGGCGAAGGGAATAGGCGCCAGCCCGTTGCCGGTCAGCTCACCATTGACCCATACCGCGTTCTCGCGGCGCACCACCAAGGGGTTGGCCTGCCCGCCGAACGGGCCTTGGCGCCACAGGGCCATGGCCGCCGGCCAGAGGCCATGATTGAACAGCACGCGCGCCGCTTCCCGGGTGGCGTGGCTGAAATAGAACGCCGAGTTGGTCGCCGACGATGGCGATGCCAGTTTGCCGACCCAGCGCGGGTTGCGCAGCGCCGCATCCTGCTCGGCCTGGCTGATCAGGTAAGGGTTGCCGCTGGTGGCCAGTTGCAGTTCAGGCCACTCGGTCACTGCGGTCTTCACCTCGTCGGCCGAGCGGCCGAGGAAGTCGCTGACCACCAGGGCCTGGGAAGTGGACATGCCGGTGCCCAGTTCGGTGCCGATGTGGCGCAGGCTGATGCGGCCATCGGCAGTGAACTCGACGCTGGCCATCGGCGCTTCGGAACCGGTGCCGAAATCCTTCTGGCAAATGGCAAAGCCCACGCCGTACCAGTGGTCCGGGTCCTTGGCGTCCATCTGTCGCTTGCGCGCGTCACGGTTGCGCCACCAGTCGTGGGCAGCAGCCTTGTCGAGGATCTCGTGCAGGCGCAGAGCGCCGGCGGGCACTGCGCCTTGGGTGTTCTTCATGCCTGACTTCAGCGCATTGGCCCGACGCAGGTCGATGGCATCGACACCCAGGCGTTGGGCGACCTCGTCGACCATCATTTCGGTGGCCGCCATGGTCTGCAGGGTACCGTAGCCACGCATGGACCCTGCCTCGACGCCCCGCGAGTGGTAGGCGGTGACGGACAGGTCGTTCTGCGGCATGTAGTAGATAGACTGCGCCGCCGTGGCCCCGACTGCGGCAACCGACGGGCTGTAGTTGATGCGGCCACCGCCGTCACAGCTCATGTCGGCGCGGAAGATCCTGAAGCTGTTGTCCTTCTTGTCCACGGCCAGTTGATAGCGGATGTCGAAGGCATGACGCTTGATGCCGCTCTGGAACTGCTCATAGCGGTCGTTGGCCAGGCGGACCGGCACACCAGCGCCATACAGCGCGGCAACCGCGGCATAGAACACGAAGATGTTGTTGTCTTTGGAGCCATAGCCCACGGTGTAACCCGGGTGCATGTTGAGGTGTTTGAGGGCGAAGCGCGACGGCTTGATCATGTGCACGCAGTCCTGCGCCACTTCGAACGGGCACTGGGTGGCGACCACGAAGTGCAGCGTGCCGGTGCCGGCGTCGAACCAGCCATTGCCGTTGTCGGGCTCAAGCGCCGCCGGCTCGATGGAAGGCGTCTTGTAGCGCTCATCGAACACCAGCCAGTCTTCGGGCGGGTTGTCCAGTTGCTCGCCGATGCGTTTGGCGTAGAACAGGCCCTGCTCGGTGAGGTCGCCGTGCTGGTTGGGCTGCTTGGACCACACCGGCTTACGGTTGAGAATGGTGGGGAACAGCATGGCGTTCTTCAGGCTGGAGAACTCATCGTCGTCGAACGGCGTGGCCCCACCAACACGGACGAAGCGGAAGCTGCCATAGGGGTCGCGCTGATACAGCGGGGCCTGGGCCCCGTAGCGGATCGCTTTGTCGTTGAACTGCAGCTTGCGCTTGGCCTGGCGGAAGCGCTCGAAGTCGTTCCAGATCAGGATCGCCACCGGGTGGCCAATGAACATCGGCACCTTGCCAGGCGGCAACAGCGGGTCGGGCGAATGAGCTTCGGGCCAGGCGATGCCGTCCTTTTCCAGGTCAGCGGAGGTGACGATGCGGTCTGGCTGCAACCCGGCGCCGAGCCACTCAAGGTCGTAACCGGCGTAGATACGGTCGGCCTTGGTGGTCTTGAGCAACATGGCGTGCCCTTGCTGCTCGGGCCAGCCGGGCATGTCCTTGGCGCGGATGTCGCGGGCAAAGACTTTGTTGCCGCACACCTTGGACAACGCGTCGTTACGGAAACGCGCCTTGCCGTCGTGGTTCATCCACTTCTGCGGCGAGGTGGTGACACGATCTTCCATCAGTGCGGCGAAGGCCTGGCTGCCGAGCGGCGCCATGCTCACGCCGACACCGGCGATCAGGCCACCTTGCAGGAAGGAGCGCCGGGAAATATCACGGTTGGACATGCTTGATCCTCTGGGCAGGCCGCTGCCTGCCCATCTTTTGATTCTTGTGCTGGAAACGCGGAAGGAGGTGACCGCCGACACAGGGCGCCCACAGAAAACTGACTTTCACGTCAACTTTACAGCACTCAAGTAGGTTTTGGCAAAGTCAAGCAGACAGTATGTCGCGGTATGTCCACGCTCAGCTCGCACGAACGGGGCCACAGGTTAACCTTGGGTTAATCGGCTCAGGCCAGCATGGCCCCGTTCAAATCTGCCAAGGCGAAGACATGCGCGTCCTCCTGCTCTTCCTCACATTCCTTATGGCCGGCCCGCTGCAGGCCAACCCGTTCGACGTAAAGCCCGACTTCCTGCCGGTGAACCAGGCGTTCGTCCTGACCCACGACCGCCAGGCCGACGGCCAGATGCGCCTTTATTTCCAGATCAAACAGGGTTACTACCTCTACCAGAAGCGCCTGAAATTCGACGGCCTACCCGTCGAGCAGCACCCGCAACTGCCGCCGGCCCTCAACCATCACGATGAATTCTTCGGCGACAGCGCGGTGTACCGCGACCAACTCGAACTGCTGCTGCCCGCCAACGCCCAAGGCCAGTTGCGCCTGGGCTGGCAGGGCTGCGCCGACGCCGGCCTGTGCTACCCGCCGCAAACCACTGTCATCGACCTGGGCGGCAGCGCCGCGCCTGCCACTGACCAGGCCAGCGACCAAGCCCTGGCCAGCGGCCTGCAAAGCGCCAGCCTTGGCTGGAGCCTGCTGGCGTTCTTCGGCCTCGGCCTGCTGCTGGCGTTCACCCCTTGCTCGCTGCCCATGCTGCCGATCCTCGCCGGCCTGGTCATGGGCAACGGCGCCAGCGCACGACGTGGCTGGGTGCTGGCCGGGGTCTACGTGCTGAGCATGGCGCTGGTGTATGCAGGGCTCGGCGTGGTCGCTGCGCTGCTTGGCGCCAGCCTGCAAGCCTGGCTGCAGCAGCCTTGGCTGTTGGGCAGCCTGGCGGCGCTGTTCGTGTTACTTGCCCTGCCGATGTTTGGCGCTTTCGAATTGCAATTGCCAGCCGCCCTGCGTGATCGCCTGGACCGTGCCGGGCAGAGCACCCGGGGCGGCAACCTCTACGGTGCGGCGCTATTGGGAGCACTGTCCGGCCTGCTGCTCGGGCCGTGCATGACCGCCCCGCTGGCCGGCGCCCTGCTTTACATCGCGCAGAGTGGCGATGTGCTGCAAGGCGCGCTGGTGCTGTTCAGCCTTGGCCTGGGCATGGGTGTGCCACTGCTGTTGCTGGTGACCTTGGGCAACCGCTACCTGCCGCGCCCGGGCGCCTGGATGGAGCGGGTCAAGGGGGTGTTCGGCTTCGTGTTCCTGGCCATGGCCCTGTACACCGTACGCAGCCTGCTCGCCGCACCGCTGCTGCTGGCCTTGAGCGGCGCGTGGCTGATTGCACTGGGCTGGGCCGCGTGGCCGGCCCTGCAGCGCTTGCCTGCCTTGCGCGCCGTACCGCTGCTGGGCGCATTGTGGGGTGGGCTGCTGCTGATAGGCGCTGCCGCCGGTGGCGATGACCTCTGGCAGCCGTTGCGCCCGTTTGCCGGTGGCCCCGCACCTTCGGCCACTCAGCACGCCGAAGATGCGTTTGTCACCGTCAGCCGCCCGGAGGACCTGCAGCGTGAGCTCGATGCGGCCAAAGCCCGTGGCCAATGGGTGATGGTCGATTACTACGCCGACTGGTGCGTATCGTGCAAAGTCATGGAAAAGCAGGTGTTTGCCCGTGACGATGTGCAAGCCAGCCTGGCCGGCGTGCACCTGCTGCGCCTGGACGTGACCGCCGATGCCCCCGCCAGCCGCGCGCTGCTGCAACGCTACCAGGTACCCGGCCCACCCAGCATCATCTGGCTCGGCCCGGAAGGCGAGGAACGCCGCGCACGGCGCATCACCGGCGAGGTGGATGCGGCCGCATTCCTGCAACATTGGGCCCAGACCAGGAGCCAAGGTTGATGCTGACTGTAACCTTGGGGCCCCTGACCATGGCCCTCAATCATCTGTTGATGCTCGCCGCCCTGGGCATCGCCAGCGTGGTCGGCTGGTGGGTCGCCCGGCGTGGCGGCGAAAGCCCGGAGTCGGCGCTGTTCAACCTGTTCCTGATCGGCCTGCTGTGCGCTCGGCTGGGTTTCGTGCTGGTTTACTGGCCGATGTACCGCGATGACCTGGTGCAGGTGATCGACATCCGCGACGGTGGCTTCCTGCTCTGGTCGGGGCTGATCGGCGTCGTACTCGCCAGCCTCTGGCAAGGCTGGCGCCACCCCGGGCTGCGCCGCCCGCTGGGCTGGGCACTGTTCAGTGGCGCGCTGTTCTGGGGCCTGGCCAGCCTTGGCAGCCATCTGTACAGCAAGGGCACCGAGCTGCCAGAGCTGAGCCTGCGCAATGCCAGCGGGCAATCGGTTGCGCTGCACAGCTACCGCGGCAAGCCGCTGGTGATCAACATCTGGGCGACCTGGTGCCCGCCGT
This sequence comes from Pseudomonas sp. BNK-30, assembly GCF_047456185.1. Taxonomy (NCBI): domain Bacteria; kingdom Pseudomonadati; phylum Pseudomonadota; class Gammaproteobacteria; order Pseudomonadales; family Pseudomonadaceae; genus Pseudomonas; species Pseudomonas sp. BNK-30. Next base: position 1,048,321 of record NZ_CP179904.1, on the reverse strand, counting down.
GCCGACGGGAAATGCCGGTGCTGCAACACGCCCAGGGTGAGTACCCTCACGTGACTTTCCTGTTCGTCAACCAGGGCGAGACGCCGGAAAACGTCAGCACCTTCCTCGCCACCACCGGCCTGAGCCTGACCCATGTGCTGTTCGACGGCACCGGCATCCTGGCCCAGCGGGTAGGTTCGATGGCCCTGCCCACCACCCTGTTCTACGACGCCAACGGGCGGCTGATCGGCAGCCACCTGGGCGAGCTGTCCCGGGCCAGCCTGCGCCATGCCCTGGAACCTTTCGAACGGGCCGCTGCGCCCGCCCCTGCCGCACAAGGAAAATGACATGCGACTGACTGCACTGCTGCCCCTGTCCCTGGCCCTGCTGGCCACCCCGCTGGCGCATGCCGAAACCCTGCCCAAGGCAATCGAGCAACTGCAAGCCAAGGGCGCCGTGATCAAAGGCAGCTTCGATGCGCCCAATGGCCTGCGCGGTTACGCCGCCGAGTACCAGAACAACGGCATCGCCCTGTACCTCACACCCGATGGCAAGCATGTACTGGTCGGCAGCCTGTTTGACGAACAGGGCCAGGACCTCAGTGCCGCCCCCCTGGAAAAGCTGGTGTACGGGCCCATGTCCAAGGCCATCTGGGCGAAGCTGGAAAAAACCAGCTGGATCGCTGACGGCAAAGCCGATGCACCGCGCAAGGTATACCTGTTCAGTGACCCGAACTGCCCATACTGCAACATGTTCTGGCAGCAGGCACGGCCATGGGTAGAGTCGGGCAAGGTGCAGCTGCGCCATATCATGGTCGGCATCATCCGCGAGGACAGCCCAGGCAAGTCGGCGGCACTGCTGGCTGCCAAGGACCCGGCCAAAGCGCTGGAACAGCATGAGAAAGCAGGCAAGGCCAGCACGCTGAAAGCGCTGGACAAGGTGCCAGAGGAGGTGCAGCAGAAACTGGCGGCGAACCTGGCCTTGATGGAAGAAATGGGCCTGCAGGCCACCCCGGCAATCTTCTATCAGGATGAGCAGGGCAACCTGCAGAGCCAGCAAGGGGCACCGCGGCCGGAGTTGTTGGGGAAAATTCTCGGCAAGCGTTAAATGTTGCAGATTTCGGGTTCTCGGTGCTCCTGAGATCGAGCGCCGCGCGGGCGGCGCTCGATCTCGCAAGCGCAACAATACCCCTCCCTGAAAGAAGCGGGACAAAGCAGGTCCCCTTCCACCCGGCTATTGAGTTGCCCGCCGAAAACATCACGAAACACTAATCACAAAAAAAAAACGCTATAAACGCATCGCAATCAATTCAAAGAATAAAAGCGAAAAGTACTCACCACCTCAAGAAAACCTGCCAGAACATCTCAATAAACGACAAGATCCACCCATCCTACTTAGTCTCTGTAGGAAAACACCTAAGCATTATTCTTACATTTAAAAACCCCAATAAACCGCCGCATCAGTTTCGCTCGCTCAGGGCCGGATTAACACAGGTTGACATTTGCCAACCCTACAGCAACTCTTGACGCAGGCTTACTCTGCAGCCTGGCTGGCTTCAGTCACAGCACTTGAATTGCATCCCAGAGACGAAATGAAAACAATAAGAATCTACAACTATGAAATACTTAACTTTGAACCACCCCCAAACAACAACCTAAAGCACCGGACCTCCCCGCCTCGGCCATGCCAGAGGACAAACATCACTCTATTATTGTGCACTCAGCTCATTGGCTACACGATCATCAACGCCCCCATTCAAAACAATGAAGAAAACCTCCCGAAACGTATCAAATACTGGGTGACCGCAGCCACCTCTTTGCGGGTAAATCGACTCCCACAGGCTCGCCGCTGTTTGTGATACAACGCAAAACCTGTGGGAGCGGGGTAGCCCGCGAAGAGGCCGTTACAGACTAAGCTGTGGCTGTCACAACCCCTCCAGCTCCGCCATCAGATCACTCAACCGATCCACCTTGCCCTCATCCAGCGCGCTGCCCTGCAGCCCACGCACATACTCCGCCAACTCCTCAACCGTACTGCACTCGAACATCGCCCGCAGCGGCACGTTCAACTGCAACTGTTTCTGCACCCGCGAGGCAATCTGCGTTGCCAGAAGCGAATGCCCGCCCAGCTCGAAGAAGTTGTCGTGCACCCCTACCCGCTCGGCCTTCAGCACGTCGGCCCAGATAGCGGCGAGCACCTCTTCCAGCTCGTCGCGTGGCGCCAGGTAGGCCTGGCCATGCTGGCCGCCGATGTCGATGGCCGGCAAAGCCTTGCGGTCAAGCTTGCCGTTGGCGTTGTGCGGCAGGCTGTCGAACCAGCCCCAGTGCAGCGGCACCATGTATTCCGGCAAATCAGCACGCAGGCGTTGCTTGACCTGCTCCAGCAGCGCGGCATCGGCGGTAACGCCCTGATGAGCCACCAGGTATCCGACCAGGTGCTTGCCGTTGACACCGTCCTGTACACCCACGGCGGCGTCGCGGATTTCGACCTGCTCGTGCAGGCGGGCTTCGATTTCACCCAGTTCGATCCGGTAACCGCGGATCTTCACCTGGTGGTCGATGCGACCGACATATTCGAACACGCCATCCGGGCGCTGCCGTGCCAGGTCACCAGTGCGGTACAGGCGCTCGCCCGGCGCACCATGCGGGTGGGGGATGAAGGCCAGAGCGGTACGCACCGGGTCGCCGACATAGCCCCGGCCCACGCCGGTACCGGCTACGCACAGCTCGCCCACCGCGCCCAGCGGTACCAAGGCCTGGTCCTCGCCGTACAGATACAGGCGGTTGTTGTCGGTTGGCGTGCCGATCGGCAGGTAGCTGCCACGGGTCGAGGCCAGGTCGACGCGGAAGAACGCCACGTCATCGGAGCACTCCGCCGGGCCGTAGGCGTTGACCAGGCCGATGCCCGGGTAGCGCTGCAGCCATTGCGCGGCCAGCTCCGGCGGCATGGCTTCGCCGGTCGGCAGCATCCAGCGCAAGCCGCCCAGCGCCTGATGATCGTTGGCCAGCATGCCCTGGATCAGCGAGGGCACGCTCTCCAGCACCGTGATGCCGGTGGCCTGAACATGCGTCAGCAGGCCCTGCGGATCGTGGGCGATGGCGTTTGGCACGATCTCGACCCTGGCGCCGAACAATGGCGCGGCAAGGAACTGCCAGACCGAGATATCGAAGCTCTGCGAGGCGGTCTGGGCAATCACATCCTGCTCGCTCAGCGCCAGGTACGGCACCTTGCTCAGCTGGTTGTTGAGCATGCCGCGCTGCTCGACCATCACGCCTTTGGGCAGGCCAGTGGAGCCTGAGGTGTAGATCACGTAGGCAAGATTGTCCGGCCCACTGTGGATACCCGGGTTGTGGCTGGCGATGTTGCTCGATTGCACCTCCTCCCATATCAACAGCCGCGGCCGCGCCACGCCGGCCAGTTCGTCCAGCAACAGGCGCGCCTGCTCGGCACAGGCTGCGCTGCACACCAGCACCGGCGTGCGGCTGAGCTCGACGATACGCTGCAGGCGCGCCGACGGCAGACCAGGGTCCAAGGGCAGGTAACCGGCACCTGCCTTGAAGCTGCCGACGATCATGCCCAGCAGTGGCAGGCCCCGCTCGGCCAGCAGCGCGACCGGCTGATCGATGCCAGCACCCGCAGCGACCAGCGCATGGCCCAGGCGGTTGGCTGCCAGGTTCAACCCGGCATAGTCATAGCTCGCCTCCATGCAACGGGCCACCGTGCGCTCTGGGTGCGCGGCGACCTGTGCCTCGAACTGCGCGACGTAGCTCTGCTCCAGGGCATAGGCCCGTTCGGTGCGGTTGCACGCCTGAAGCAGGAAGCGTTCCTCTGCCTCACCCAGCAACGGCAGCTCGCTGACCTGCCCGTCGAAACCTTGCACCAACGCCAGCAACAGGCGCTTGAACTCGGCCAGCAAGCGCTCGACGGTTGAATGGTCGAAGTAGCGCTGGTCGAACGACAGGTGCAGGCCAAGGTCGTCGCCCGGGTAGCACACCGCCGTCAACGGGAAGTTGGTGTGAGTACGGCCTGAGTCCGAGCTGGCGTTGAGGTGCTGGGCGTGGTCGAGCACCGCGGTTTCCACCGGGGCGTTCTCGAACACGAACAAGCTGTTGAACAGCGGCTGGCCTTTGGGCAGTTCGCTGCACTCCTGGATCGTCACCAACGGCAGGTATTCGTACTCGCGCAGCTCCATGTTGCGCTCCAGCAGGCCTTGCAGCCACTGGCGCACGCTGCAGCGCTGGCCCGGTTCGGGCAATTGCACACGCAGGGCGATGCTGTTGATGAACAGGCCGACGGTGCGCTGCATCTGCGGCATGCTCACCGGCCGCCCGGCAACGGTCACGCCAAAGGCCACGTCGCGCTCACCGCTGTAGCGGGCAAGCACCAGGGCCCAGGCCGCCTGGGCGAAGGTGTTGATGGTCAGTTGGTGAGCCTGGGCCAGTTCGCGCAGGCGCACGCCATCACTCACCTCCAGGCGGGTGTAGCAGTCACCGACCAGCATGCGGTCACCGGCATGGTCATGACGCAGCGGGCGGTCGCTTGGGATCGCCGTGGCGCGCTCGAAGCCAGCCAGGTTGGCCTGCCACCAGCGTCGTGCTTCGCCCAGGTCCTGGCGTTGCAGCCAGCCGATGTAGTCGCGATAGCGTGGCGGCATCGGCAGCTGGGCCTGGCGGCCTTCGCCGAGGGCCTGGTAGAGCTCGAAGAAGTCGTTCATCAACAACGAGCGGCACCAGGCATCGATGAGGATGTGGTGGTTGCTCATCATGAACCAGTAACGTTCATCGTCCACCCGCACCAGCCGCAGGTGGAACGGCGCCTGGCGCAGCAGCTCGAAGCCGGCCTCGCGCTCTTGCTTGTGCAGTGCTTGCAGGCGTTGTTCCTGGGCCGTGTCGTCGAGGCCGCGCCAGTCCTGGTAGTCGACAGGAGTGTTCCCCGGTTTGTGGATGATCTGCAGCATCGCTTCGCCGGCATTCCAGCTGAACGATGCCCGCAGTGCCTCGTGGCGGGCCACCACCGCCTGCCAGGCCTGGGCGAAGCGCTGCGGGTCGAGGGCGCTGTTGATGCGGTAACGGTCCTGCATGTAGTAGATGCCGGTACCCGGCTCCAGCAGGGTATGCAGCAGCAGGCCCTCCTGCATTGGGGTCAGCGGGTAGACGTCTTCGATTTCGGCAGCCGGAACCGGTAGCGCGTCGATCTGTTCCTGGGTCAGGTGCGCCAGTGGGAAGTCCGAGGGCGTGAAGCTGCCCGTACCCTGGGCCAGGCAGTGGCCGACCAGGGCAAGCAGTTCGTGGCGATAAGCCTCGGCCAGGCGCGCAATGGTCTGCTCGTCGAAACGCTCGCGGCTATAGGTCCAGCGCAACTGCAAGGCACCGCCATAGACCTGGCCGTCGACGCTCAGCCAGTTCGGCAGTGGCGCGTCGAGGTCGTGGGCCAGGCCCGCAGGGGCATCCAGCGGCTGGAACAGCGCCGCACTGTCGAACTGCTGGTCGAACTGGCCGAGGTAGTTGAAGGTGATGCGTGCTTGCGGCAGCGCGGCCATGCTCTCGCGCCCGGCGTCATCAGCCAGGTAACGCAGCACGCCGTAGCCCTGGCCTTTGTGCGGCACCTGGCGCAGCTGTTCCTTGATGCGTTTGATCGAGGTGGCGCGGGCGCTGTCGTCCTCACCCGCCTGAGGGTTCAGGCGCAGCGGGTAGGCGCTGGTGAACCAGCCCACGCTGCGGGTCAGGTCCATGTCTTCGAACAGCCCGTCACGGCCATGGCCTTCTAGCTGCACCAGCACCTCGTCGTCACCGGTCCAGCGGCACAGCGTGCGCGCCAGGGCAGTCAGCAGCAGGTCGTTGACCTGGGTGTGGTACGCCGCGGGGGCCTGTTGCAACAACTGACGGGTCTGCTCCACATCCAGGGCGATGGCCAGGGTATCGGCATGCCGCTGCAGGTTGCCGCCCTGCGGGTGATCGCATGGCAGCTCATGGCGCACATCCCCCAGCTGGTCTTGCCACCAGCCGAGCTCATCGCGCAGCGAATCGCTGCCGGCGTAGCTTGCCAGGCGCGCAGCCCAGTCGGCCATGGCGTGGGTCTTGGCCACCAGCGGCTGACCACGGTACAGCGCCTGCAGGTCTTCGAGCAGCACGCGCCAGGACACTCCATCGACCACCAGGTGATGGATCGCCAGCAACAGCCGCTGGGCGCCCTGCCCGTCGCTGACCAGCAAGGCCCGCAGCAATGGCCCCTGTTCCAGATCCAGGCTGCATTGTACGTCGGTGTACAGCGCCTGACAGGCATTGAAATCGGCGACCGTGGCAGTCCATAGCAGTTGCTCGCCAGGCGCTGCCGCGTATTCGCCCTGCCAGCGGCCATCTGCCTGGGTAAACCGCAGGCGCAGGCTGTCGTGGTGTGCCACCAGGGTGGCCAGGGCCCGCTCCAGCAGGGCGCTGTCCAGCGGCACGCGCGCCTGAAGCAAGACGGCCTGGTTCCAGTGTTGCGGTTGAGCCACCTCACTGTCGAAGAACCAGTGCTGGATCGGCGTCAGGCCGCTGCGGCCCTGGCGCTGGCCCTGCTCGATGCTGTTCGCCACCTCGCTGCGGCTGGCCACGGCGGCCAGTGTCTGGATGGTCTGGTGCTGGAACAGGTCGCGCGGGGTGAACTGCAGGCCAAGCTGACGGGCCCGGCTGACCACCTGGATGGACAGGATCGAATCACCGCCCAGTTCAAAGAAGTTGTCCTGCACGCCCACGCGGGAGATGTTGAGCACCTCGCGCCAGATCTGCGCCAGTTGCTCCTCAAGCGCGTTCGCAGGTGCCTGGTACTGTTCGCGGGCCTGTTCCAGGTCTGGCAGCGGCAAGGCACGGCGGTCCAGCTTGCCGTTGCCCATCAGCGGCAGGCTGCCCAGCAGCACCAGGTGCGTTGGCACCATGTAATCGGGCAGGTGCTGGCGGGTGTGCGCCTTGACCGCTTCGCGCAACCGGGCTTGGACCTCACTGTCAGCGCTGGCCTGCTTGCACACCAGGTAACCGACCAGCTGTTTGCCGCCGGGCAAGTCGTGAGCCAGCACCACAGCCTCTTCGATATCGGCATGCGCCTGCAGACAGCTCTCGATTTCGCCAAGCTCGATACGGAAGCCGCGGATCTTCACCTGCTGGTCGGCACGCCCGACATACTCCACCAGGCCGTCGGCGCGCAGGCGCACCAGGTCACCGGTGCGGTACAGGCGCCCACCGTCATGGCTGAACGGGTCGGCGACAAAACGCTCGGCGCTCAAGCCAGGGCGGTCGTGATAGCCCTGGGCAAGCCCTACCCCGCCGATGTACAACTCGCCGATGCCACCTTGTGGCAGCAACGCCAGGTCGTCATCGAGGATATAGGCACTGCGGGCACCGATCACCCGGCCGATCGGCACGCTGCCGGCATCGGTGGGCAAGGTGTCAGGGGCAAGACAAGCCAGGGGCATGACCACCGTCTCGGTCGGGCCGTAGGCGTTGAAGAACTGCTGGGGGGCGAAGGCCTGACGGATACGCGTCAGGTGCTCGCCGGTCAGCGCCTCACCGCCGGTGATCACCAGGCGTACCGGCAGTTGCTCGCCCTGCCCGGCCAGGTACTGGGCCAGCTGGCTGCCGTAGCTTGGGGTGAAACCGAGGATACTGACCTGCTGCTCGCGTACCAGTTGGCAGATGTCTTCGGCGCCCCATTGCCCCTGGGCACGCAGCACCACGCGGGCGCCGCACAGCAGCGGCACCAGCAGGCGCTCGCTGGCCGCGTCGAAGTTGATCGAATAGAAGTGCAGTTCGCAGTCGTCGCTGCGCATGCCGAAGGCCTTGATCACCGCCTGGCAATGCATGGCGATTTCGCCGTGGCTGACCACCACACCCTTGGGTTTGCCGGTGGACCCCGAGGTGTAGATCAGGTAGGCCTGGTGCTGCGGCAGGTTGAGGTTGGCCAAGGGTGCATCGCTGTAGGCGGACAAGCCTGCGGCGTCGTCCTCCAGGCTCCAGCGCGCTACGCCGTCGGGCAGTTCGCCAAGGGTTTCGAGCAGCGCACGCTGGCTCAGCAGCAGGCCGATACGGCTGTCCTCGATCATGTAACGCAAGCGGTCGAGCGGGTATTCCGGGTCGAGCGGCACGTAAGCGCCACCGGCCTTGAGGATGGCCAGCAGGCCGACGACCATCTCCAGCGAACGCTCCAGCGCCAGGCCCACGCGCACCTGCGGGCCGACACCCCGCTCGCGCAGGGCACGGGCCAGGCGGTTGGCCTGCTGGTCGAGCTCGGCATAGCTCAGGTGCCGGCCGGCGAAGGTCAGCGCGCCGGCTTGTGGCGTGCGCGCAGCCTGGGCGGCGAACAGGCCGTGAAGGGTCTGCTCAGGGGCGAGATCATGCTCACCCTGCAACTGGTCGAGCAATACCTGCTGTTCGGCCCCGGCCAGCATCGGCAGCTCGCACAGGCGCTGTTGCGGGTTGTCCAGCAGGCCGACCAGCAACTGTTGCCAATGCTCGGCCATGCGCGCGATCCGCGGTTCATCGAACAGGTCGCGGCTGTAGGTCAGGCAGCAGCCGAGACGGCCATCGAGGTCGGTCACTTCCAGGTACAGGTCGAACTTGGTGGCGCTGGCATCGTTGACCAGGTAATCCACCTGCATGCCTGCCAGCTCACGGCTTTGCTGGAAGGCCCAGCGCTGCACGTTGCACATCACTTGGAACAGCGGGTTGTAGGCGCTGCTGCGCGGGGGCTGCAGGGCTTCTACCAGTTGCTCGAATGGCAGGTCCTGGTGCGACTGGCCTTCGATGGCGGCCCGGCGCACCTGGTCGAGCAAGGCGGCTGCGGTCATCTGCCCGTCCACCTCGCAGCGCAGCACCTGGGTGTTGAGGAAGGCGCCGATCAGCCCTTCGCTTTCGGGGCGGATACGGTTGGCCACCGGCGCACCGATGCGCAGGTCGCGCTGGCCGCTATAGCGGTGCAGCAAGGCGGCCAGGGTGGCGGTCATGGTCATGAACAAGGTCAGCCCGCGCTGGCTGTTGAAGGCCTGCACGCGGGCAACCAGCGCCGGGTCCAGCTCGAAGCGGTACAGCTCGCCACGGTGGCTCTGCACGGCCGGGCGTGGCCGGTCAGCCGGCAGGGCCAGGACCGGGTGCTCGTCGCCCAGGCGGGCTTTCCAGTAGGCCAGTTGGCGCGCCCCTTCGCCGCTTTCCAGCCACTGCCGCTGCCAGACGCTGTAGTCCAGGTACTGCACCGGCAACGGCGTCAGTGGCGACTCGCGTTCATCGACGAACGCTTCGTACAGCTCGCCCAGTTCGCGGGCGAAGATGTCCATGGCCCAGCCTTCGGTGACGATATGGTGCAGCGTGAGCACGAAATAGTGCTCGCGCTCCGCGGCCTTGACCAGGCAGGCACGCAGCAGCGGGCCACGCTCCAGGTCGAACGGCTGGTGCGCCTGGGCGTCGGCCAGTTGCTGCAGGCGCTGCTCGCGCAGGGCTGCTGGCAAGGTGCTGAAATCCTGCCAGTCCAGGTGTACGGCGCCTTCGCCGGCCACGCACTGGTACGGCACACCGTCAATGGCGGGGAACGTGGTGCGCAAGGTTTCATGGCGCACGATCAACGCCTGCAGTGCGCGCTCGAACGCATCCACATGCAGCGTGCCGCGCAGGCGCGCCATGCCGCCGACGTTGTAGGCCGGGCTGTCCGGCTCCATCTGCCAGAGGAACCACATGCGTTGTTGCGAATACGACAGCGGCACAGCCTGGCGGCGGTCGACGCGGGTGATCTCGCCCTGCAGGTTGCGTTCGCCGGCTTCGCGGATGCGGGCGATCTCGGCGCAGAAGGCGCCCAGCTCGCTGGCTTCGAACAGCACCTTCAAGGGCAGCTCGACATCGCAGGCCTGGCGGGTGCGCGAGACGATCTGGGTGGCCAGCAGCGAGTGCCCGCCAAGGGCGAAGAAATCGTCGTGCAAGCCGATGCGCGGCAGGTTCAGCACCTCGCACCAGATGGCCGCAACCTGCTGCTGCAACGCTGTCTGCGGCGCGACATGTTCGCGCTGCTGCCAGACCGGTGCCGGCAGCGCCTTGCGATCGACCTTGCCACTGGGCCCCAGCGGCATGTGTTCAAGCGCGATCAGTTGCGCTGGCACCATGTAGGCAGGCAGGCGTTCGGCCAGGCTGGCGAGCAATGCCTCGGCTTGCCCCGGGCCGCTGTAGTAGCCGACCAGCTGCGCGCCCACGGCGTCCTGATGGATCAGCACCAGCGCTTGCTCGACCCCCGGCTGAGCAAGCAGGCAGGCTTGGACTTCTTCGGGCTCGACGCGAAAACCTCGCACTTTCACCTGTTGGTCCAGGCGGCCGAGGTATTCCAGAGCCTGGGCCTGTACCTGCCAGCGGGCACGGTCGCCACTGCGGTACAGGCGCTCGCCATTGCCATCGGCCTGCGGCACGAAGCGTTCGGCGGTCAGGCCAGGGCGGCCGAGGTAGCCGCGGGCAAGCCCCGCGCCTCCCAGGTACAGCTCGCCTGGCACGCCCGGTGCGGCCAGTTGCAGTTCGCCATCGAGCACACGGCAGATCACGTTGCCCAACGGCCGGCCAATGGGCGAGCGTTCGCCGTCTTCAGCCCGGCAGTGCCAATGGGTGACGTTGATGGCGGTTTCGGTCGGGCCATAGCGGTTGTGCAGTTGGACCTGCGGCAGCCGTTGCAGCACGCGGTCGCGCAGGCTCGCCGACAACGCCTCGCCACCGCAGAACAGCCGGCGCAAGCTGCTGCAGCCAGCGGCCAGCGGCTCTTGCACGAACACCTGCAGCAAAGGCGGCACGAAGTGCAGCGTGGTGACCCCGTGCTGCTGCACCAGCGCGGCGATGCGCTGCGGGTCACGGTGCTCGCCGGGGCCGGCCAGCACCAGCTTGCAACCGGTGATCAGCGGCCAGAAGCACTCCCAGACCGACACGTCGAAACTGATCGGCGCCTTCTGCATCAGCACATCGCCCGCATCCAGCGCATAAGTGGCCTGCATCCACTGCAGGCGTTCGGCCAAGGCTGCATGGGTGTTGCCCACGCCTTTGGGCTGGCCGGTGGAACCGGAGGTGTAGATCACATAGGCCAGGTTGTCGCCGTGCAGGTGCAGGCCAGGCGCGTGGCTTGGCCAACTGTCCAGGTGCAGCTGATCGAGGGCAATGGCGCTGACGCCATCGACTTGCGGCAGGTTGGCCAGCATGCCGCTGTTGCTCAGTAGCAGGCTGGCCTGGCAATCGCGCAGCATGTAGGCCAGGCGTTCGGCCGGGTAGTCGACATCAAGCGGCACATAGGCACCGCCCGCCTTGAGGATCGCCAGCAGACCGACCAGCAGTTGCGGCGAGCGCTCCACGGCGATGGCCACGCAGCAGTCGGGGCCGACGCCTTTGTCGCGCAGGTAATGGGCCAGGCGGTTGGCTTGTTGGTGCAGTTCGGCGTAATCCAGGCTGCCGCCGTCCCATACCAGCGCCCTGCGCTCAGGGGTCTGGCGCGCCTGTTCATTGAGTTGCTCGACCACCAGGCGCTGCGGTGCCGGCGCCGGCGCCTGGCCCCAGGCCAGCAATTGTTGGCGGCCTTGCTCATCCAGCAAAGCGACGTCGCCCAGGGCCAGTTGCGGGTCCGCGCACACTTGCTCGAGCAGCGCCAGCAGGTGCTGTGCCAGGCGGGTGACGGTATCTTCGGCAAACAGCTCGGCGGCGTAGTCGAAGGCCAGGCTCAGGCGGCCCAAGTGGTCTTCCTCGCTGTGCAACTGCAGGTCGAACTTGGCTTCGCGGCTGTGCCACGGCAGCTCTTCTGCCAGCAAGCCCGGCAGGCGGCGCAGGGCCGAGAGGTCGCGCTGCTGGTGGTTGAACATGACCTGGAACAGGCCCTGCTCACGGGCGTCGGGCAACGCTTCGAGCAGTTGCTCGAACGGCAGGTCCTGGTGGGCCTGGGCATCGAGGGTCGCCTGCCTTACCTGAGCCAGCAGTTGCGCGAACGGCTGGCGGCCATCGAGCTGCGCTCGCAGCACCTGGGTGTTGATGAAGAAACCGACCATGCCCTGGGTTTCCTGGCGCGGGCGGTTGGCATTGGGTACACCGACACGGATGTCGTGCTGGCCGGTGTAGCGGTGCAGCAGGCCCTGCCAGGCTGCCAGCAGCACCATGAACAGGCTGGCCTGATGTTCGCGGGCCAGGCCCTTGAGGGCTTCGCTCAGCTTGGCCGGTACTTTGACGTTCAAGCGTGCCGCACGGTTTGCCTGCTGGCTGGAACGCGGCCGGTCCGGGTGCAGGTCGAGCACCGGCAACGCGTCGCCCAGCCGGGCTTTCCAGTATTCAAGCTGGCGCGTGCTTTCGCCTTCAGCCAGCCATTGGCGCTGCCAGTTGCCATAGTCGGCGTAACCCAGTGGTAAAGGCGCCAGCGAAGCCTCAAGGCCCTGGCAACGGGCGGCATACAGTTTGGCGAATTCGTCGAGCAGGATGTTCAGCGACCAGCCATCGGCGACGATGTGGTGCAAGGTCACCCACAGCTGATGGTCTTCGTCACCCAGCCGCACCAGGGTCACGCGCAGCAACGGGCCCTGGCCCAGGTCGAACGGTAGCTGTGCTTCGGCTTCGCGGCGCTCGGCCACTTCGGTGGCTGGCAGCCCTTGCAGGTCCAGGTGCAGCAGGGTGAACGCCTGCCGGGGCAGGATGCGCTGCAGCGCCTGGCCGTGCTCTTCGCTGAACACGGTGCGCAACGATTCGTGGCGCGCCACCAGCGCCTGGAATGCGGCATCCAGCGCAGCTTCGTCCAGCTCGCCGCGCAGGTGCAGGCCGGCAGGTATGTTGTAGGCCGCCGACTGCGGCGCCAGCTGCCACAGCAGCCAAAGGCGGTTCTGCGCCAACGACTGCGGCAGGGCCTGCCCACGGCCAAGGCGGGCAATGGTCGCCGTTTCGCCACCCCCCTGGGCGAGGATTGCCGCCACGGCGGCGCTGTACTGCGCCAGGGTCGGTGCTTCGAACAGGGTGCGCAGGCCCAGCGCGATACCCAGTTCATCGGCCAGACGCGCAGTCACCTGGGTGGCAGCGATGGAGTTGCCGCCCAGCAGCAGGAAGTGATCATCGGCGGCGACTGATTCGGCCTTGAGCACCTCGCACCAGAGGGCCGCGATACGTGCCTGCAGGCCGTCGCCGGCAGCGGCAGTTTCACCGGTTTCGACGGGCGTCGGGAAGCGTGCGTAGCAGTCCAGGCTGCCATCGTCCATGCGCAGGCGGCAGGCCGATCGCTGCAGCTTGCCGCTGGAGGTCTTGGGCAAGGCCCCCGGGTTGAGCAACAGGACCACGGCAGGCGCCTGCCGGCAGGCGTCGGCGACGACCTGGCGCAGCGTCTTGATCAGCGCCTCGGGGGTGGACGCCTTCTGCACGTTACGGCTGATTTCCACCGCTACACCGATCCCCTCTTCACCCTGGTCGTCCACGGCAAATACCGCTACACGGCCCTTGCGCAGCACATCGACTTCACGTTCCAGGGTTTTTTCCAGATCCTGCGGATAGAGGTTCTGGCCACGGACGATCAGCATGTCCTTCAGGCGCCCGGTGACGAACACTTCACCTTCACGCATGAAGCCCAGGTCACCGGTGCGCAGCCACGTCTGGCCGTCCATTTCGACAAAGGTCCGCGCACTGGCCTCAGGGTTGCGCCAGTAGCCCAAAGCGATGCTGGGGCCTGCGGCCCAGATTTCGCCAACCCGATTGTCACTCAGCACGTCCAGGCACTGCGGCTCGACGATACGTACCGCATGGCTTGGCTGCGGGTAGCCGCAGCTCATCAGTACGCTGCCCTTGCCGGCTTCTGCGCGGTTGGCGGCGAAGGCGTCGGCGTCGAGTTCCAGCGCGCCGATGCCTTGGCCACGGCGGCTGCCGCTGACGAACAAGGTGGCCTCGGCCAGGCCATAGCTGGCGAAGAAACTGCTGGGCGTGAAACCGCAGGGGGCGAACTTCTCGGCGAAGGTGTCCAGGCTGTCCTGGCGGATCGGCTCGGAGCCGGAATAGGCCACACGCCAGCGGCTCAGGTCGAGGCTGGCCAGGGCCGCCTCACTGACCCGCTCGCTGCACAGGCGGTAGGCAAAGTCCGGCCCGCCGCTGATGGTCCCGCCGTATTCGCTGATCGCCTGCAGCCAGCGCTGCGGCCGTGCGAGGAAGTAACCTGGCGACATCAACACACACGGCACGCCACTGAAGATGGGCTGCAGCAGCCCGCCGATCAGGCCCATGTCGTGGTAAAGCGGCAACCAGCTGACGATCACATCATCGGGGTTGAGGTCGATGCCAAACCCATGGCGGATCAACTGCTCGTTGGCCACCAGGTTGCCGTGGCTGACCTGCACGCCCTTGGGCAGGGCGGTGGAGCCGGAGGTGTACTGGAGGAAGGCGATGTCGTCGCCGGCCAGCGCCGGTTCGCGCCAGTCACTGGCCAGGGCCGGGTCCAGGCCATCCACCGTAAGCAGCTCAGGGGCGCTGTCTGCGGCGAGTGCTTGCAGGCCCTGCAGGCTGTCGTGCAGCGCTGCGACGGTCAGCAGCAGGCGGGGCTCGGCGTCATCGATGATCGACAGCAGGCGCTCCTGGTGATGCTGGCGCGAAGACTCCGGCGGGTAGGCCGGCACGGCGATGACACCGGCATACAGGCAGCCGAAGAACGCCGCCACATAGTCCGGCCCGCTGGGGAACAGCAGCACGGCGCGGTCACCGAACGCGGCGCGGGCCTGCAAGGCTGCGGCGATGGTGCGTGCACGCATGTCCAGTTCCCGATAGCTGAGCACCGCCTGCTCGCCGGGCGCATCGGCCAAAAAGCGCAAGGCGATGCGCTCAGGGGTGTGCGCAGCACGTTGCGCCAGGGCCTGGACCAGCGAGAGCGGGAGTTCGAAGGCGTCCATCATGGGGTGTTCCTGCCAGTGTCTGGGTAAGTCGGGCCGGCTGCCGCGCGTGGTTCGGCGGGCAGCGTCCGGCGGCCGGATGTACACAGGGGAACGGATGGGCAACGCAAGAAATTACCGGGAAGTCGCAGCGACCAGGCGCACGGAAAGTGACGCGCATCACGATCGCCTGCTTAGAACTGAAACTAATAGATACTCATTAACTTTCGTATTTGACAATCATTATCATTCTGAATAGTTTGTCGCACGTCGTAGGAAGCTTCCCCAAGTGGGGTGCTCCTATTCCCCTCTGTGACAAGGTGATTTCCATGGCGGAACAACTATCCACAAGTAAGTGCGATTCACCATTACTCCAGGCATTCGTCGACAACCGCAGCATCCTGGTCAAGATCGCAGCCCGCATCACCGGCTGCCGCTCACGGGCCGAAGACGTGGTGCAGGACGCTTTCTTCCGGCTCGGCGCCGCCCCCCAGATCACCTCGTCGTTCAAGGCCCAGCTCAGCTACCTGTTCCAGATCGTGCGCAACCTGGCCATCGACCATTACCGCAAACAGGCGATGGAGCTGAAGTATTCAGGCAGCGAAGAGGAAGGCTTGAACGTGGTCATCCAGAATGCCTCGCCCGAAGCCACGCACATCAACCTGGCGGCCCTCGAGCACATTGCCGAGGCGCTCAACGAGCTGCCCCAGCGCACCCGTTACGCTTTCGAGATGTACCGCCTGCACGGCGTGCCGCAGAAAGACATCGCCAAGGAGCTGGGCGTGTCGCCCACGCTGGTCAACTTCATGATCCGTGATGCGCTGGTTCATTGCCGCAAGACCGCCAGCCGCCAGGCCTGAAGCAGCTGCAAGCTGCAAGATGAATCAGCGGCGACGCGCCCTTCTCTTGCAGCTTGAAGCTTGCAGCTCGAAGCGCCCCCTAAGCCAGCCTGCAGCGATCGAAAAACCGCTCCCGCCCCAGGATCATCAACGCTGCGCGCTTGTGCGGAAAATCGAACTCCTTGTCGCAATGGAAGCACTGGTCGTGCATGTAGCCGATCATCTTGCCATTGTCGGCACGGGGCTCGGCCACCACCCGCTGGGTGCGTGGGTCATCCAGAAACAGGTAGTGCACCAGCGCCGACAGCCAGCTGGCGACCTTGTGCGGACCGCGATGCGCCTGCTCACCCACCAGCATGTGGATGCCGCGGTCGTAGTCGTCAACTTGATAGAACGGCGCGATGCGGTCCTCCTTGGCCCAATAAGCCTCGAAGTAGGCAAATGGCTGATCGTCGAAGCAGCCGATCAAGGTCACGGTGTGCGGGTCGGCTTCCAGCTTGGCCAGGTATTCCCTGTGCTGCTCCAACGACCCGCCCTCCTGCCAGAATTGCTCCACACGCGGATCGTTCTGCCAGCGATTGAAGCGCTCCAGGTCCTGTTCGAGCTCCAGGGTGCGCAGCGACACCCAACTCCCCAGGCGCGCATCGAAGCGCCGATACACCTCGCCACGGGGCTTGGGTGCGCGGCGCGGGTGGCGTTTGCCATTGCTGATCTGCATCTGTTGCGGGTACGCGCCGCTGACCGGCTGGCCGAGCCAGGGCTGTGGCAATTGCCAGAACATGGAGCGCTCGCACAGGTATACGCCCGGCTGTTGCGTGGTGAGCAGCAGGCCGCTGGCAAGGGCCTCAGGTACAGACTGCGGCAGGTGCCAGGCAAGGCGCTGGCAGGCTGGGTCACGCGACAACAACCAATAACAGGCGGCCCACAGGGCCTGCTGTGGGCGTTCGGGGCACAGGCGTTCAACATGCACCGCCAGGGTAGCGGCTGGCGCCAGGCGCACCTGGATCAGCGGGCGGCCCTCCAGGGTCAGGCTCAACCAGCAATCGCCCTCTTCAGCGCTCAGGCTGCGCCAGCGAGGCTGTGACAAGGGTTGCGAAGCGGCATCGAACGGCATGGTCAGGGCTCACAGAAAATGAAAGAAAGGCTCACTTCTGAAAACGTCACTGCAATCGGGGAATTTAGTCATTGGGGGCTTGGACGGTGATCCGGTAAGGCTGGAAGATGCGGGCAAGCTCCCCGGTATCACGCAGGTGGCGCAGCAGCGCGGCCAATTGCGCGTCGCTGATAGGCGCGCCGGGGCGCAGCAAAGCATAGTGATGGTAGACCTGGTCGATGCGCGTGGAGGCCATCAACTGGTCGTGACTGGCCGGGTTGCGCGCCAGGAAATCACTGAGGTACGAGCGCGTCACCAGGGCGATGTCGGCTCTGCCGGCCTGCACCATCAGCAGGTTGCTGTCGTGCGAATAGGTCAGCGTGGCGTTGTAGGCCTTGCGCAGGTAGTTGGGGTCCGGGTTGAAACGGGCGAATGCATAGTGGTAGCCGTTGAACAGCGCCAGCCGTTTGCCGGCGAGGTCATCGAAATAGTGCTGGTCCCGGCCATCGGCCCGTTTGGCGACGAACACCTCGGCATCTTCCAGGCCCATGTCCACCGCCTGATGCGGTATCCGTTGCCAGCCCCACTGCGGGTTTTCGAAGATGGCCATGTCGGTGCGGCCTTGCTGGAAATCGCCAAAGCGCCGCTGAATCGATGTGGGCACCAGCACGAAGCGATAATCTTGCTGCAGGCGGTTCAACGCTTCGACCAGTTGCGGCAGCAGCCCGGTGTCGGCACCCTGCTCGGGGCGAACCGTATAAGGCGGAAAATGCGCAGCGCCGACCTTTACCTCGATGGCGTCGGCAGCCCAGACCGGTGCCGCCAGCCATACCGCGGCCAGCATCAACAGGGTGGTCAAAGCCTTCAGGCCGGGCGCTGGAGTCAAGACGGACACTCATCACGGTTCATACCTGGATGCGCCTAAGCTAGGCGTTTTCCTGGCAAGGCACAACTGCTGGTTATGCCAAAGTGAGGGCATTTTGCCAGGGGATGCCGTGACGCCGGACATTGGCTACGCTGCTTTGGCATGTATGGCGAGGGAGCCTGGTATGGGCCACTGGTTGGTGATCGACCTGGAAGCCACCACCGACGACGGTGGCTGGCCGGTGACGGAGATGGAAATCATTGAAATCGGCGCCAGCCTGGTGACCCGTGAAGGCCGCGAAGTGGACCACTTCCAGCGCTTCGTGCGGCCCAGGCGGCGGCCGCAACTGACGCCGTTCTGCCGCGAACTGACGCACATCAGCCAGGCCAATGTGGATAGCGCAGCGCCATTTCCCGAGGTATGGGCGCGTTTCGAACGCTGGTTGGGGCACCATCGCGGGCAATTGCAGGCTTGGGTCAGCTGGGGTGATTACGACCGCCAGCAGTTACTGCAGGAATGGCAGCAACATGAGCTCGACAGCCTGTTGCGCGACCTGCCGCATATCAACCTCAAGCAGCGCTTCGCCAAGGCTCGTCACCTGCAGCGTCCGACGGGCCTCAACGGTGCCCTGCAACTGGCCGGTATGCATTTTTGCGGGCAACAGCACCGGGCGCTGGAGGATGCCCGCAATACCGCGCGGCTATTGCCCTTGAGCTTGCCGGGCATTTGAGCTCGAGGCGCCTGAAAGCAGATGACGGGGGGGATGGGCTTGGGCATACTGGCCAGCCCTTTTTCATCCCTTCTTTTTCAGGAGTCGCCCCATGTTCAAGGTCAACGAGTACTTCGATGGTACCGTCAAGTCGATCGCCTTCGAAGGCACTGAAGGCCCGGCCACCGTCGGCGTCATGGCACCGGGCGAATACGAGTTCGGCACCGCCAAGCGCGAAATCATGCACGTGGTTTCCGGTGCGCTGACCGTCAAGCTGCCGGGCAGCGACAACTGGGAAACCTTCAACGCCGGCGACAAGTTCAATGTGGCCGCCGACAGCAAGTTCCAGCTGAAAGTGGCGGTGGATACTGCCTACCTGTGCGAGTACCGCGACTGATCTGTTGCTGCACACACGGTCGCTTGTAGGAGCGGCCTTGTGTCGCGAAAGGGCTGCGAAGCAGACCCAGCAATTGTTGTTGCGCTGCTGAATCCTGGGTCTGCTTCGCAGCCCTTTCCGACCGGTCCGGCGCCCCGGCAAGGCCGCTCCTACAGGTAGTCAGCCTCTGAGGAACCCCGCAACCTTCTCAGCCGCCGCCTGCAAATGCTGCTCATGGCTGAACCCCGAAGCCTTCAGCGGTTTCAGATCATGATCGCCTGTCACCAGCCAGCTCACCTCGATCGACGGTGACAGCGCATACCCCTGCACGGCTTCACGATTACCCAGCGCATCCCGCTCGCCCTGCACGATCAACGTCGGTGTCTGCAAGCCCGCCAAATGCTCGACCCGTGGTTTTTCCGGTTTGCCCACGGCATAGAACGGATAGCCCAGGCACACCAGCGCGTCAGCACCCAACTCGTCGGCCAGCAGGCTGGCCATGCGCCCGCCCATTGACTTGCCGCCAATCGCCAGCTTGCCCGTGACCAAAGGTCGCACCTGCCGGTACACCTCGCGCCAGCATTCGAGCAGCACCTTCTGTGGGTTGGGTGGCCGCTTGCCACCCCCTGCCCTGCGCTCGGCCATGTAAGGGAACTCGAAGCGAACCACCCCTACGCCAAGCGCCGCCAGCCTTTGCGCCATTTCATCCATGAACCCGCTGTCCATCGGCGCGCCAGCGCCATGGGCCAGGATCAGGCACGCCGCAGCACTGCCATCTTGCTGATTCTGCGCCGAATTGCAGTGCAAGCCTGGGACATTTCCGATCTTCGCCCATTGATCCCCGTCAATACCGGCACGTTGCCCATTAATCATGCTTGCCTCGCTGTAAAGCCTGCCAATAACCGTGGATGGGAACCCATACATGAACACAACCAGCAGTACCGCCTATAACTACAAGGTGGTCCGCCAATTCGCCATCATGACGGTGGTGTGGGGAATCGTCGGGATGGGGCTCGGCGTCTTCATCGCCGCCCAGCTCGCCTGGCCTTCCCTTAACTTCGACCTCCCCTGGACCAGCTTCGGCCGCCTGCGCCCACTGCATACCAATGCGGTGATCTTCGCGTTCGGCGGCTGCGCACTGTTCGCCACCTCCTATTATTCGGTGCAACGCACCTGCCAGACCACCCTCTTCGCACCAGGGCTGGCCGCGTTCACTTTCTGGGGCTGGCAACTGGTCATCCTGCTGGCGGCCATTACCTTGCCGCTGGGTTACACCAGCTCCAAGGAATACGCCGAGCTGGAATGGCCGATCGACATCCTGATCACCATCGTCTGGGTCTGCTACGCCATCGTGTTCTTCGGCACTTTGATCAAGCGCACCACCAAGCATATCTATGTCGGCAACTGGTTCTTCGGTGCCTTCATCCTGACCGTGGCCATGCTGCACATCATCAACAACCTGGAACTGCCGGTCAGCCTGACCAAGTCGTACTCGGTCTACGCCGGGGCCACCGACGCCATGGTGCAGTGGTGGTACGGCCACAACGCCGTGGGCTTCTTCCTCACTGCAGGCTTCCTGGGGATGATGTACTACTACGTGCCCAAGCAGGCCGAACGCCCGGTGTATTCCTATCGCCTGTCGATCGTCCACTTCTGGGCGCTGATCACCCTGTACATCTGGGCCGGCCCCCACCACCTGCACTACACCGCGCTGCCCGACTGGGCGCAGTCGCTGGGCATGGTGATGTCGCTGATCCTGCTGGCCCCCAGCTGGGGCGGCATGATCAACGGCATGATGACCCTGTCCGGTGCCTGGCACAAACTGCGCAGCGACCCGATCCTGCGCTTTCTCGTGGTATCGCTGGCGTTCTACGGCATGTCCACCTTCGAAGGCCCGATGATGGCCATCAAGACGGTCAACGCCCTGTCCCACTACACCGACTGGACCATCGGCCACGTGCATGCCGGCGCCCTCGGCTGGGTGGCGATGATCTCCATCGGCGCGCTGTACCACACCATTCCGCAAGTATTCGGCAAGGCACGCATGTACAGCATCGGCCTGATCAACGCGCACTTCTGGCTGGCGACCATCGGCACCGTGCTGTACATCGCCTCGATGTGGGTCAACGGCATCGCCCAGGGCCTGATGTGGCGCGCGGTGAACAGCGACGGCACGCTCACCTACTCGTTCGTGGAAACCCTGGTGGCCAGCCACCCGGGCTTCATCGTGCGTTTCGTCGGTGGTGCGATCTTCCTCAGTGGCATGTTCCTGATGGCCTGGAACACTTGGCGCACCGTACGTGCTCCGGCCACCGAGGCCGCCCCTGCCAACGCCCAGCTGGCCTGAGGAGACCTGCCTGATGAAACATGAAGTCATCGAAAAAAACGTCGGCCTGCTGGCCCTGTTGATGGTGTTCGCCGTCAGCATCGGCGGCCTGACCCAGATCGTCCCGCTGTTCTTCCAGGACGTCACCAACAAGCCGGTCGAAGGCATGAAGCCTTACACCGCGCTGCAGCTTGAAGGCCGCGATATCTATATCCGCGAAGGTTGCGTGGGCTGCCACTCGCAGATGATCCGCCCGTTCCGCGCCGAGACCGAACGCTACGGCCACTACTCGGTGGCCGGTGAAAGTGTGTGGGACCACCCGTTCCTGTGGGGCTCCAAGCGTACCGGCCCGGACCTGGCCCGGGTCGGCGGGCGCTACTCCGACGACTGGCACCGCGCGCACCTGTACAACCCGCGCAACGTGGTACCGGAGTCGAAGATGCCGTCCTACCCATGGCTCGTCGCCCAGCAGGTCGACAACAGCCACACCGACACCAAGATGCGCACCCTGCGCACCCTGGGGGTGCCGTACACCGACGAGGACATTGCCGGTGCGCGTGATGCGGTCAAGGGCAAGACCGAGATGGACGCCCTGGTCGCCTACCTGCAGGTGCTCGGCACCGCGATCAAGAACAAGAGGTGAGTGCGATGGAAATGGATATCGGCATGATCCGCGGCGTGGGCACCCTGGTGGTGATGATTGCCTTCATCGGCCTTTCGCTGTGGGTGTTCAACCGCCGCCGCGACCATGATTTCGCCGAAGCGCGCCTGCTGCCCTTCGTCGACGACCGCCTGCCCCCTGCCGGGCAGGACACTGGCATGAGGAGTAATCCCCAATGACTACCTTCTGGAGTACGTACATCTGCGTACTGACCATCGGCAGCCTGATCGGGCTGACCTGGCTGCTGCTGTCGACCCGCAAGGGCCAGAGCAGCAACACCACCGACCAGACCATGGGGCACAGCTTCGACGGCATCGAGGAGTATGACAATCCGCTGCCCAAGTGGTGGTTCTGGCTGTTCGTCGGCACCCTGGTGTTCGCGGTGGGCTACCTGATCCTCTACCCGGGCCTGGGCAACTGGAAGGGCGTCCTGCCCGGCTACGAGAATGGTTGGACCGGCGCGAACGAATGGCAGAAGGAAATGGACAAGGCCGACGCCAGGTTCGGCCCGATCTTCGCCAAATACGCGGCCATGCCGGTCGAGGAAGTGGCCAAGGACCCGCAGGCATTGAAGATGGGCGGCCGCCTGTTCGCCTCCAACTGCTCGGTGTGCCACGGCTCGGACGCCAAAGGCGCCTATGGTTTCCCCAACCTGACCGACAACGACTGGCGCTGGGGCGGCGAGCCCGAAACCATCAAGGCGTCGATCATGAATGGCCGCCACGGCGTGATGCCCGCCTGGGCTGAGGTGATCGGCGAACAGGGCGTGGCGGATGTAGCCGCCTACGTGCTGAGCAACCTCGATGGCCGCAGCCTGCCGGAAGGCGCCAAGGCTGATGTGGCCAAGGGCAAGGAGATCTTCGCCGGCAACTGCGTGGCCTGCCACGGGCCCGAGGGCAATGGCACCCCAGCCATGGGCGCGCCTAACCTGAACCATCCGCAGGCGTTCATCTACGGTTCGAGCTTTGCCCAGCTGCAGCAGACCATTCGCTATGGCCGCCAGGGGCAAATGCCGGCCCAGGTGGATATCCAGGGCAACGACAAGGTGCATTTGCTGGCGGCTTATGTGTACAGCCTTTCGCAGGGTGATATGCCTGCAACCGTGACTGCCAAGTAACACCCCGGGGCCGCAAAGCGGCCCCAGCACCTCCCCGCCCCTAGCCCCGCCTTGCACCCCCTCCGAACAGAACTAAGCTTGTTGCCACAGTGGCCTTCGCTGTCAATCCAGCGAAGCAGACGCGGTGCATCGCCTGACGCCGCCTGGAAAAAAAGCTTGACCGATCGATCAGAAAAAGATGAAAAACGGTACACATTACAAATATTTATTTGTGTACAATCGCCCGAACCCTATTGCCGCGGGACACCGGCATAAGGGCCCGGACACGGGTCGGCGCAGGGCTCCTTGCGTTGCCATAACCCTGGCGGTTATCGATACTGGCGCCGATTTTTCAACCAACAAGAACACCAAAACCGTGGAACCTTAGAATGAGCACAGCAATCAGTCCGACTGCTTATAACTATAAGGTCGTCCGCCAGTTCGCCATCATGACGGTGGTCTGGGGGATCCTTGGCATGGGCCTGGGCGTTTTCATCGCCTCGCAGCTGGTGTGGCCGCAACTGAACCTGGACCTGCCCTGGACCAGCTTCGGCCGCCTGCGCCCCTTGCACACCAACCTGGTCATCTTCGCCTTCGGCGGCTGTGCGTTGTTCGGCACCAGCTACTACGTGGTGCAGCGAACCTGCCAGACCCGGCTGATTTCCGACAGCATGGCCGCCTTCACCTTCTGGGGTTGGCAGGCCGTGATCGTCGGTGCGCTGATCACCTTGCCGATGGGCTACACCACCACCAAGGAATACGCCGAGCTCGAGTGGCCACTGGCGATCCTGCTGGCCATCGTCTGGGTGACCTACGGGCTGGTGTTCTTCGGCACCATCGTCAAGCGCAAGACCAAGCACATCTACGTCGGCAACTGGTTCTACGGCGCCTTCATCGTGGTTACCGCGATGCTGCACATCGTCAACCACATCTCGCTGCCGGTGAGCCTGTTCAAGTCCTACTCGGCCTACTCCGGCGCCACCGACGCGATGATCCAGTGGTGGTACGGCCACAACGCCGTGGGCTTCTTCCTCACCACCGGCTTTCTGGGGATGATGTACTACTTCGTGCCCAAGCAGGCCGAGCGGCCGATCTACTCGTATCGCCTGTCGATCGTCCACTTCTGGGCACTGATCACCCTGTACATCTGGGCAGGCCCGCACCACCTGCACTACACCGCGCTGCCCGACTGGGCGCAGTCGCTGGGCATGGTGATGTCGATCATCCTCCTGGCGCCGAGCTGGGGCGGCATGATCAACGGCATGATGACCCTCTCCGGTGCCTGGCACAAACTGCGCACCGACCCGATCCTGCGCTTCCTCGTGGTATCGCTGGCGTTCTACGGCATGTCCACCTTCGAAGGCCCGATGATGGCCATCAAGACCGTGAACTCGCTGTCGCACTACACCGACTGGACCATCGGCCACGTACACGCCGGCGCGCTCGGCTGGGTGGCGATGATCTCGATCGGCGCCGTGTACCACATGATCCCGCGCCTGTATGGCCGCGATCAGATGCACAGCGTGGGCCTGATCAACGCGCACTTCTGGCTGGCGACCATCGGCACCGTGCTGTACATCGCCTCGATGTGGGTCAACGGCATTACCCAAGGCCTGATGTGGCGCGCCATCAACGACGACGGCACGCTGACCTACTCCTTCGTCGAAGCCCTGCAGGCCAGCCACCCGGGCTACATCGTCCGCGCCCTGGGCGGTGCGTTCTTCGCCTCCGGCATGCTGCTGATGGCTTACAACGTGTTGCGCACCGTACGCGCCGCCAACCCGGCAGAAGCGGATGAAGCCGCCAAGATCGTTGTTGTGGGAGCCCACTGATGAAGCATGAAGCTGTCGAGAAGAACATCGGCCTGCTGGCCTTCTTCATGGTCATCGCCGTGAGCGTCGGTGGCCTCACCCAGATCGTCCCGCTGTTCTTCCAGGACGTCACCAACAAACCCGTCGAAGGCATGAAGCCGCGCACCGCGCTGGAAGTCGAAGGCCGTGACATCTACATCCGCGAAGGTTGCGTGGGCTGCCACTCGCAGATGATCCGCCCGTTCCGCGCTGAAACCGAGCGCTACGGCCACTACTCGGTGGCCGGTGAAAGCGTGTGGGATCACCCGTTCCTGTGGGGCTCCAAGCGCACCGGCCCGGACCTGGCCCGCGTCGGCGGCCGCTATTCCGATGACTGGCACCGCGCACACCTGTACAACCCGCGCAACGTAGTGCCGGAGTCGAAGATGCCATCCTACCCGTGGCTGGTGGAGAACACGCTCGACGGCAAAGACACCGCGAAGAAGCTGGAAGTGCTGCGTACCCTGGGCACGCCGTACACCGATGCCGACATCGCCGGTGCCCGCGACGCGGTCAAGGGCAAGACCGAAATGGACGCACTGGTCGCGTACCTGCAAGGTCTTGGCACCATCATCAAAAGCAAACGGTGACGCTGATGGATATCGGGATGATTCGCGGCCTGGGCACCGTCGTGGTGATGGTGGCCTTCGTGGGCCTGGCGCTGTGGGTGTTCAACCCACGGCGCAAACAGGAGTTCGACGAGGCAACCCAACTGCCGTTCGCCGATGACCCCGAGGCCAAAACGCACGTCGAGCAAGCGCAAGCAAAAGCTTCTGGGAGCAAACAACAATGACAACCTTCTGGAGTCTGTACGTCACCGTCCTGACCCTGGGCACCATCTTCGCGTTGACCTGGCTACTGCTGTCGACCCGCAAGGGCCAGCGCGAAGAGGTCACCGACGAAACCGTCGGGCATGCCTTCGATGGCATCGAGGAATACGACAACCCCCTGCCCAAATGGTGGTTCTGGCTGTTCGTCGGCACCATCATTTTCGCCCTCGGCTACCTGGTGCTGTACCCGGGCCTGGGCAACTGGAAAGGCGTGCTGCCTGGGTATTCGTACCTGGATAACGACAAGCAGACCGAGTTCACCAACGGTCAGCCCGGCTGGACCGGCGTGCACGAGTGGGAAAAAGAAATGGCCAAGGCCGATGCCCGCTTCGGGCCAATCTTCGCCAAGTATGCGGCCATGCCTATCGAAGAAGTGGCCAGG
Source organism: Pseudomonas sp. BNK-30 (assembly GCF_047456185.1). Classification (NCBI taxonomy): domain Bacteria; kingdom Pseudomonadati; phylum Pseudomonadota; class Gammaproteobacteria; order Pseudomonadales; family Pseudomonadaceae; genus Pseudomonas; species Pseudomonas sp. BNK-30. Next base: position 1,022,461 of record NZ_CP179904.1, on the reverse strand, counting down.
CAGCCGCAAGCGCTGAAGATGGGCGCGCGGCTGTTTGCGTCCAACTGCTCGGTGTGCCACGGCTCCGACGCCAAGGGCGCCTACGGCTTCCCCAACCTCACCGACAACGACTGGCGCTGGGGCGGCGAGCCGGAAACCATCAAAGCCAGCATCATGGGCGGCCGCCATGGCGTGATGCCGGCGTGGGCGGAGGTGATCGGCGAGCAAGGCGTGGCCGACGTGTCAGCCTTCGTGATCAGCAAGCTCGATGGTCGCAGCCTGCCTGAAGGCGCCAAGGCCGATGTCGAGAACGGGCAGAAGATCTTCGCCGCCAACTGCGTGGCGTGCCATGGCCCTGAAGGCAAAGGCACACCCGCCATGGGCGCGCCGAACCTGACCCACCCGCAGGCGTTCATCTACGGTTCGAGCTTCGCTCAGTTGCAACAGACCATCCGTTATGGTCGCCAGGGGCAGATGCCGGCGCAGGAGCAACTGCAGGGCAATGACAAAGTTCACCTGCTGGCGGCTTATGTGTACAGCCTGTCGCATCAGGAGCAGGAGCCTGAAAAGGCCGAGTGATGCCTGCACTGGCCTATCGCCAGCAAGCCGGCCCCCGCACCGCGTGGGAGCCGGCTTGCCGGCGATAGGGCCGGTAGATTCAGCGCTAGATGACCTGGATCAATTGACACCCGCCTTAACACGATCAACACCCCGAACCCAACGCGACTAAAGGTCGCAGAGCGACCCCGGCGTGCCATCAGCGGCGTATCATGGGGCGCAGCGCTAGCAGAATGCGCGAGACTGCGGCCGGCACGCACTGGCCGCGGCATTTCTCCACTGCCGTGGGACTTGATGATGAGCAAGCAAATTCCGGTACATGACGTTACCCCGCCTGCCAGCAAAGGGAAGGATTCCGTCGACCTCTACGCCTCTCGCGAGAAAATCTACACCCGCGCCTTCACCGGCCTGTTCCGCAGGTTGCGGATGGTCGGCGGGGCAGCGCTGTTCCTTTTGTACTTTGGCACTGTCTGGCTGAACTGGGGCGGCCATCAGGCCGTCTGGTGGAACCTGCCCGAGCGCAAGTTCTACATCTTCGGCACCACCATCTGGCCGCAAGACTTCATCCTGCTCTCGGGCATCCTCATCGTCGCCGCCTTTGGCCTGTTCTTCGTTACCGTGTATGCCGGCCGCGTATGGTGCGGCTACACCTGCCCGCAAAGCGTGTGGACGTGGATCTTCATGTGGTGCGAAAAGGTCACCGAAGGCGACCGCAATCAGCGCATGAAGCTTGACCGGGCCCCGATGAGCGCCAACAAGTTCCTGCGCAAGTTCACCAAGCACAGCCTGTGGCTGCTGATCGGCTTCGTCACCGGCATGACCTTCGTCGGCTACTTCTCGCCGATTCGCGAACTGGCCATCGAATTCTTCACCGGCCAGGCCGATGGCTGGGCCTACTTCTGGGTCGGCTTCTTCACCCTGGCCACCTACGGCAACGCCGGCTGGCTGCGCGAGCAAGTGTGCGTGTACATGTGCCCCTACGCACGCTTCCAGAGCGTGATGTTCGACAAGGACACCCTGATCGTCTCCTACGACCCGCGCCGCGGTGAAACTCGCGGCCCGCGCAAGAAGGACACGGACTACAAGGCCCAGGGCCTGGGCGACTGCATCGACTGCACCATGTGCGTACAGGTCTGCCCCACCGGCATCGACATACGCGACGGGCTGCAGATCGAGTGCATCGGCTGCGCCGCCTGCATCGACGCGTGCGACAGCATCATGGACAAGATGAACTACCCCAAAGGCCTGATCAGCTACACCACCGAACACAACCTGTCGGGGCAGAAGACCCACATGCTGCGCCCAAGGCTGATCGGCTACGCACTGGTGCTGCTGGTGATGATCGGCGCCCTGGCCACCGCCTTCGCCACCCGCTCGCTGGTGGGCTTCGACGTCAGCAAGGACCGCGTGCTGTACCGCGAGAACGCCCAGGGGCGGATCGAGAACGTGTACAGCCTCAAGGTCATGAACAAGGACCAGCGTGATCACGTCTACGTGCTGGACGCCGCTGGCCTGCCTGACTTGCGGCTCGAAGGCCAGCGGGAAATCCGCGTGGCCGCCGGCGATATCGTCAGCCTGCCGGTGCAGTTGTCGGTCGCCCCCGAGAAGCTGCCCTCGACCACCAACGAAATCACCTTCACCCTCAAAAGCGCCGATGACAGCGCTGCCGAGGTCGAAGCCAAGAGCCGCTTCATCGGCCCACAGATCCGCTGAGAGAGAACGCGAACCATGCCTGCCGCCACCGCCACCAGCCCTTGGTACAAGCACCTCTGGCCCTGGATCATCATCGGCATCCTCACCACCTCGGTATGCCTGAGCCTGACCATGGTCAGCATCGCCGTGAACAACCCCGACAACCTGGTCAACGACAACTACTACGAGGCTGGCAAAGGCATCAACCGCTCGCTGGACCGTGAATTGCTGGCGCAGAACCTGGGCTTGAAGGCAAGCGTGCACCTGGACGAGCTGACGGGCGAAGTGGACCTGCGCCTGGACGGCAGCAGCGACCCGCAGAGCCTGGAGCTGAACCTGATTTCACCTACCCAGCCAGAGAAGGACCGTAAGGTGCTGCTGAGCCGGGTCGAGGCAGGGCGCTATGTGGGGCAACTGGAAGACAAGGTGGACGGGCGCCGCTTTGTCGAGCTGCTGGGTAGCGAAAGCGGCCAGGTGTGGCGCTTGTTCGAGGAGGAAAAAGTGGCGCATGGTGTGACCTTGCAGTTGGGCGATGAAGCCATCCAGGGCGCTGAACACTTGTAGCGGCCTTGCCGGGGCGCCGGACCGGTCGGAAAGGGGCGCGAAGCGGCCCCAGCAACCTATGCTGCCAAGCTGAGCAATCTATGCTGCGAAGCTCAAAATTTGGGGCCGCTTCGCGCCCCTTTCGCGACACAAGGCCGCTCCTACAGGGGAACGCGCCGGCCAGGCGATATATGTAAGGCAATGATGTGATGACCCAGCCCACCCCCTGCTATCACTGCGCCCTGCCCGTCCCCCCGGGCAGCCGCTTCACCGCCGTGGTCCTCGGCCAGCCCCGGCGCTTCTGCTGTCCCGGCTGCCAGGCAGTGGCCGAGTCGATCGTCGCCGGTGGCCTGGAGCACTACTACCAGCACCGCAGCGACAACAGCGCCAACCCCGAGGCCCTGCCCAAGCAGTTGCAGGACGAACTGGCCCTGTACGACCGCAGTGACGTGCAACAGACCTTCGTCCGCCACCAGGGCGAGCTGGCCGAAACCACCCTGCTGGTCGAAGGCATCAGCTGCGCCGCCTGCGGCTGGTTGATCGAAAAGCACTTGCGCAACCTGCCCGGCGTGGCCGACGCACGTCTTAACCTGTCCAACCATCGCCTGCTGCTCAGTTGGGAAGACCAACGGCTGCCGCTCTCGCGATTGTTGGCCGAGCTGCGCCAGATCGGCTACGCCGCCCACCCCTACCAGCCAGACCAGGCCGCCGAGCAACTGGCCCGCGAAAACCGCAGCGCCCTGCGCAGGCTGGGCGTGGCCGGGCTGCTGTGGTTCCAGGCGATGATGGCGACCATGGCCACCTGGCCGGAATTCAACATCGACCTGTCGCCCGAGCTGCACACCATCCTGCGCTGGGTGGCGCTGTTTCTCACCATCCCGATCGTGTTCTACAGTTGCGCGCCCTTCTTCAAAGGGGCCGCACGCGACCTGCGCACCCGCCACCTGACCATGGACGTGTCGGTATCGCTGGCCATCGCCCTGGCCTTTGGTGCCGGGATCTGGACGGCCATCACCGGCAGTGGCGAACTGTATTTCGACACCGTGGGCATGTTCGCACTGTTTCTGCTCACCGGCCGCTACCTTGAACGCCGCGCCCGCGAGCGTACGGCAGCGGCCACCGCGCAACTGGTCAACCTGCTACCGGCCTCTTGCCTGCGCCTGGACAGCCTTGGCCGCAGCGAGCGCATCCTGCTCAGCGAACTGCAACGCGGCGACACCGTGCAGGTGTTGCCCGGCGCAGTGATCCCGGCTGACGGGCGCATTGTCGAAGGCCGCTCCAGCGTCGACGAGTCGCTGCTGACCGGTGAGTACCTGCCGCAACCGCGGCGGGTCAGCGACCGGGTCACCGGCGGCACCCTGAATGTCGAAAGCACGCTGAACGTAGAAATCGAAGCCCTTGGCCAGGAGTCGCGACTGTCGGCCATCGTCCGCCTGCTGGAACGCGCGCAGACGGAAAAGCCACGCCTGGCGCAGATTGCCGACCGTGCATCGCAATGGTTCCTGCTGTTCACGCTGGTGGCCGCCATCGTCATAGGCCTGTGGTGGTGGCACCTGGACCCGACACGGGCGTTCTGGATTGTCCTGGCCATGCTGGTAGCCACCTGCCCATGCGCGCTCTCGCTCGCCACCCCTACTGCACTGACCGCCGCCACCGGTACGCTGCACAAGCTCGGCCTGCTGGTCACCCGCGGCCATGTACTGGAAGGCCTCAACCAGATCGACACGGTCATTTTCGACAAAACCGGCACGCTCACCGAGGGCCGCCTCACGCTGCGCAGCATTCGCCCGCTGGGCGCAGTGGCCGCCGACCGCTGCCTGGCCCTTGCCGCCGCCCTGGAAAACCGCTCCGAGCACCCCATCGCCCGCGCCTTCGGTCGCAATGCCGAGCCTGCGGAGGATGTGCAAACGGTACCTGGGCTGGGCCTGGAAGGGCTGGTCGGCGGGCAACGCCTGCGCATCGGCCAGCCCACGTTCGTTTGCGCCCTCAGCGGCGCCGAAATCCCGACTGTCCCGGAGCCCCGCGGCCAATGGCTGCTGCTGGGTGATCGCCAAGGCCCGCTGGCCTGGTTCGGCCTGGACGACCGCCTGCGCGAGGACGCCCCTGCCCTGCTGGCGGCCTGCAAGGCGCGTGGCTGGCGTACCCTGCTGCTGTCGGGCGACAGCTCGCCCATGGTCGCCGAAGTAGCCGCCCAACTGGGTATCGATCAGGCCATCGGCGGCCTGCGCCCGGACGACAAGCTGGACCGGCTCAAGGCTCTGCAGGCTTCAGGACGCAAGGTGCTGATGCTGGGTGACGGGGTCAACGATGTGCCGGTGCTGGCCGCCGCCGATATCAGCATTGCCATGGGCAGTGCCACCGACCTTGCCAAGACCAGTGCCGATGCAGTGCTGTTGAGCAACCGCCTGCAAGCGCTGGTACATGCCTTCGACCTGGCCCGCCGCACCCGCCGCAACATCATCGAGAACCTGCTTTGGGCGACCCTGTATAATGGCCTCATGCTGCCGTTTGCCGCGCTCGGCTGGATCACCCCGGTATGGGCCGCCGTCGGCATGTCGGTCAGCTCGCTGATCGTGGTCCTCAATGCCCTGCGCCTGACCCGGCTGCCGGGCGTGGCGGCCACCGCCAGCGCCCCACAACCTGCCATTGCCTGATCAGGAGCCGCCCATGCCAGCCCTTTATGTCATGATCCCGGCCGCCCTGCTGCTCGTCGGCGTCGCCGTGTACATCTTTTTCTGGGCGGTGGACAGCGGCCAGTACGACGACCTTGAAAGCCCTGCCCACAGCATCCTGTTCGACGACCAGGACCCACGCCACCAGGCTGCTGTCAAACAAGAGCCCGACGAGCCGCAAGACAAGGACCAACCACCCCGTGCCTGACCTGCTTCCCCTGCTCGGCTCCGCGCTGGTCCTCGGCCTGCTCGGCGGCGGCCACTGCCTGGGCATGTGCGGCGGCCTGATGGGCGCATTGACTCTGGCGATCCCGCCGGAGCAACGGGGCCGGCGCCTGCGCCTGCTGCTGGCGTACAACCTTGGGCGGGTCCTCAGTTATGCCTGCGCCGGCCTGCTGCTGGGCCTGGCCGGCTGGGCGGTAGCCAGCAGCCCTGCCGCCCTGGCACTGCGGGTGGTGGCCGCGTTGCTGCTGATCGCCATGGGCTTGTACCTGGCCGGCTGGTGGAGCGGGCTGACACGCATCGAAGCACTGGGCAGAGGGCTTTGGCGGCATATCCAGCCAGTGGCCTCGCGCCTGTTGCCGGTCTCCAGCCTGCCCCGGGCCCTGCTGCTTGGCGCGCTGTGGGGCTGGCTGCCATGCGGGCTGGTTTACAGCACCTTGCTGTGGGCAGCCAGCCAGGGCAATGCGGGGTATAGCGCGGCGCTGATGCTGGCGTTCGGGCTGGGTACCTGGCCTGTGCTGCTGGCCACAGGGCTGGCGGCGGAGCGGGTCAACAGCCTGTTGCGGCGGCGTAGCGTGCGCATGGCAGGAGGGCTGCTGGTCATCCTGTTCGGCCTGTGGACACTGCCGGGGCCGCACCAGCATTGGCTGATGGGGCACTGACAGGCGCTGCTGCGCAGCGGCCCCCTAGCTCTTGATACAAATCAACACAGATTCCTACAGACGACCATAGACTCCGGGGCACTGCTGCTCATTCCGGGGACCGCCCACATGCTCGAAGATCTACGCTGGGATGCCGACCTGATCCGCCGCTACGATCTGGCCGGCCCGCGCTACACCTCCTACCCGACCGCGGTGCAACTGCACAGCGAAGTCGGCTCGTTCGACCTGCTCCACGCCCTGCGCGAAAGCCGCCGGGCCGTGCGCCCGCTGTCTGTGTACGTACACGTGCCGTTCTGCGCCAACATCTGCTACTACTGCGCCTGCAACAAGGTGATCACCAAGGACCGTGGCCGAGCCGCACCCTACCTGCAGCGCCTGGAGCAGGAAATCCAGCTGATCGCCTGCCACCTGGACCCTAAACAGCGTGTTGAACAGTTGCATCTGGGCGGCGGCACGCCGACCTTCCTCAGCCATGTGGAACTGCGCCAGCTGATGGCCACCCTGCGCCAGCACTTCAACCTGCTGGACGATGATTCCGGCGACTACGGCATCGAACTGGACCCGCGCGAGGCCGACTGGTCGACCATGGGCCTATTGCGCGAACTGGGCTTCAACCGCGTGAGCCTCGGTGTGCAGGACCTGGACCCTGCGGTGCAGCGCGCGATCAACCGCCTGCAGAGCCTGGAACAGACCCGCACCCTGATCGAAGCGGCGCGTACCTTGCAGTTCCGCTCGGTCAACCTGGACCTGATCTACGGCCTGCCCAAGCAGACCCCGGAAGGCTTCGCCCGCACCGTCGAGGAGGTGATCCGCCTGCAGCCCGATCGCCTCTCGGTCTTCAACTACGCCCACCTGCCTGAGCGCTTCATGCCACAACGGCGTATCGACAGCAACGACCTGCCGGCCCCGGCAGCCAAGCTGGAGATGCTCCGGGCCACCATCGAGCAGCTCACCGCCGCCGGCTATCGCTACATCGGCATGGACCACTTCGCCCTGCCCGACGACGAGCTGGCCGTCGCCCAGGAAGAAGGTACCCTGCAGCGCAACTTCCAGGGCTACACCACCCACGGCCACTGCGACCTGATCGGCCTGGGGGTTTCGGCAATCAGCCAGATCGGCGACCTGTACTGCCAGAACAGCAGCGACCTCAATACCTATCAGGACGCGCTGTCCGGCTCCCAGCTGGCAACCCAGCGCGGGCTGCTGTGCAATCACGATGACCGCCTGCGACGGGCAGTGATCCAGCAACTGATCTGCCACTTCGAGCTCGACTTCGAGCCGATCGAAAGCGCGTTCACCATCGATTTTCGGGGCTATTTCAACGATCTTTGGCCAGCGCTGCTGAACATGCAAAAGGACGGCCTGATCCGCCTCGACGAAAAGGGCATCCGCATCCTGCCGGCCGGGCGCCTGCTGGCCCGCTCGGTATGCATGGTGTTCGACGCGTATCTGGCGATGCACGACCGTCAGCGATTCTCGCGGGTGATCTAGCCAAGCGAATCTTTGACCGTGTGGACAAGCCCGCTTGCCAGGCACACTATGGGCAAGAACGGACCCCCGGCATGATGCAGCTGGGGTTCGGCCAAGGCGCATCATCCTCGCGCACACTGGCCTACACCCTATGCCGTAGGTTACCCTTACGACTTATGTGTGCTTTCCCACAAGGATCGATTCAAATGTCCGAGCCAGTCAAACTGCGCGCCCACGGCCAGGCCCATTGCAAGGATTGCAGCCTGGCCCCCCTGTGCCTGCCTCTTTCGCTCAACCTGGAAGACATGGATGCACTGGATGAAATCGTCAAACGCGGACGCCCGCTGAAAAAGGGCGAGTTCCTGTTCCGCCAGGGTGACAATTTCGGCTCGGTTTACGCCGTACGTTCCGGCGCCCTCAAGACGTTCAGCCTGAGCGACAGCGGCGAGGAGCAGATCACCGGCTTCCACCTGCCCAGCGAACTGGTCGGCCTGTCCGGCATGGACACTGAAGCCTACCCGGTCTCGGCCCAGGCGCAGGAAACCACCTCGGTGTGCGAAATCCCGTTCGAGCGCCTCGATGAGCTGTCGGTGCAACTACCCCAGCTGCGCCGCCAGCTGATGCGGGTGATGAGCCGTGAAATCCGCGACGACCAGCAAATGATGCTGCTGCTGTCGAAAAAGACCGCCGATGAGCGCATTGCCACCTTCCTGGTCAACCTGTCGGCACGCTTCCGCGCCCGCGGCTATTCGGCCAACCAGTTCCGCCTGAGCATGTCGCGCAACGAAATCGGCAATTACCTGGGCCTGGCCGTTGAAACCGTGTCGCGGGTGTTCACCCGCTTCCAGCAGAACGGCCTGCTGCGCGCCGAGGGCAAGGAAGTGCACATCCTCGACCCGATCCAGCTGTGTGCGCTGGCCGGTGGTGCGATGGAGGCCTGAAAGCCTGCTTGAAAAAGGTATACTGGCGCATTCGTTTTTCAGGATACCTGCAACAATGCACAGCGAAGCCTTCGACCTCAAAGCCCTGATCCGCCCGGTAGTGGACTTCCCCAAGCCGGGTGTGATCTTCCGCGACATCACCCCGCTGTTCCAGTCGCCACGCGGGCTGCGTTATGTCGCCGACCAGTTCATCGAACGCTATGTCGAGGCGGAGTTCAGCCACATCGGCGCCATGGATGCCCGGGGCTTTCTGATCGGCTCGATCATCGCCCACCAGTTGAACAAGCCGCTGATCCTGTTCCGCAAGCAAGGCAAACTGCCGGCTGACGTGCTGTCGGAGGGTTACCAGACCGAGTACGGTGAAGCCTTCCTGGAAGTGCATGCCGACAGCCTGTGCGAAGGCGATTCGGTGCTGATCTTCGATGACCTGATCGCCACCGGCGGCACACTGCTGGCCGCAGCCAACCTGGTGCGCCGCACCGGTGCACAGGTGTTCGAGGCGGCGGCGATCATCGACCTGCCTGAGCTGGACGGTTCGCGCCGGCTGCAGGCGGCGGGTGTGCCGACCTTCTGCCTGACCGAGTTTTCGCTGAGCGAGTACTGAGTGATTCTTGGGGTGCTTTGCACCCCTTTCGCGACACAAGGCCGCCCCTACAGGGGACCGCGTACGGCCTTATGTCGCGAAAGGGCCGCACAGCGGCCCCAGCAATTCAAATCAAAGGGAAATCGGCTTACGCCCCGCAAAGGCATGTGCCAGGGTGCCGCCGTCGACCAGCTCCAGCTCGCCGCCCAGCGGCACGCCATGGGCAATCCGCGAGGCTACCAGCCCCTTCTCGGCCAGCAACTGCGCGATGTAATGTGCTGTCGCCTCCCCTTCCACAGTCGGGTTGGTGGCCAGGATCACCTCGGTAAAGCTGCCCTGCTCCTCGATCCGCGCCATCAGCTGCGGCACGCCAATAGCATCAGGCCCCAGGCCATCAAGCGGCGACAGATGCCCCTTGAGCACGAAGTAGCGACCGCGATAGCCGGTCTGCTCCACCGCATACACATCCATCGGCCCCTCCACCACGCACAGCTGGGTATCGTCGCGGCGCGTATCAGCGCATTGCGGGCACAACTCCTGTTCGGTCAAGGTGCGGCACTGGCGGCAATGGCCAACCCCTTCCATGGCCAGGCTAAGCGCCTGGGCCAGGCGCACCCCACCACTGCGGTCGCGTTCCAGCAACTGCAGGGCCATGCGCTGGGCGGTTTTCTGGCCGACGCCCGGCAGCGTGCGCAGGGCGTCGATCAGTTGGCGGATAAGGGGGCTGAAGCTCATGGGAAAGGCCTGATAATTCTATGAGAGGCGGTTTATACCGGCGCAGCCTGACAGCGTCAAATCTCACCTATCACAAGCGGCGCTCGATCCAAAGGCCGCCAGAACATCCAGGCATGCGCCCGGCCGCATCAGCAACGACCTGTAAACAACACCACAAAAAAAGCCGCCCTGGAACCCAGCGGCGGCTTTTCAACTGCAAATGCCTTAGAACGGCATCTTGAAGCCCGGCGGCAGCTGCATGCCTGCAGTCATGCCACCCATTTTTTCCTGGCTGCTCTGCTCGACCTTGCGTACGGCATCGTTCAGTGCAGCAGCAATCAGGTCTTCGAGCACTTCCTTGTCGTCTTCTTCAGTCGACATCAGGCTTTGATCGATGCTGACGCGCTTGACGTCATGACGACCGGTCATCACCACGCTGACCAAGCCGCCACCAGACTGGCCCGTCACTTCGGCGTTGGCCAGCTCTTCCTGCATCTTGGCCATTTTTTCCTGCATCTGCTGGGCCTGCTTCATCAGGCCGGCCATGCCACCTTTCATCATGGGGGTATACCTCGATTGGGTCGTGTGATGCAGCCCGCCGCAGGCCGGCCGCATGGTTATCCGTTACTGACCCTGACTGACCAGGGCTTCTACAGGTTCAATAGTATCCTGCCGCACGGTCGCACCGAACTGCTTGATCATCTGCTGGATCAACGGATCCTGCTCGATCGACGCCACGGCGTCCTGCTGGCGCTCGGCACGCTTGCGCGAGGCTGCCTGGGCCGGGGTTTCCTGCTCGGGCAGGATAAGCTCGATGCGCAGGTTCAGCGTGCGCCCCAGGTGCTGGTTGAGCGCTTCATTCAGCCGGCGTTGCTGGGTGGCGTTGAACAAGGCGCCCTGACCCGGGTCAAGGTGCAGCAGCCAGTCGTCACCGTCTGCGGCCATCAGCGTACAGTTTGCGGCGATGTTGCCTGTCATCCCGGACACAGGCAACTGTGGGAATAATTCCAGCCATTGCAGGGCCAGGCCGGTGGCGGGCTTGGCGGCCGGCAGCGGCTCGGGCGCAGCGATGGGGGCCTCTTCCTGAACGTGCTCGACCAGCTCGTCCAGATAGCTGAAGCCCACCGGGTCGCTTTCGCCGCCATAGTAGTCCTCATCCATCGGTGGCTCGTCATCACGCTCCATGCCCGCCGAGGCGTAGGCAGACGGATCGAATGGCGGCTCGTCATAGGCCGGCTGGGCATCTTGCGGCTCGGCGACTGGGGGCTGGGGCGCGGCAGCCGGCGCAGGCGCAGGCGCAGGCTCCGGCTCCGGCTCCGGCTCCGGCTCAACGGCAACGGGAGCAGGTTTGGCAGCAGGCTCCTCCCAGGGCAGGTCGATGACTTCTTCTTCCGCTGCCGGCTCGGGCTCGGCCAGCTCGGCCTTGGGCTCAGGTTGTGGTGGCACAGCCGACATTGCCTCGACGACAGCCGCAGGCTCGGCTTGCGGGGCCGCAACCACTGCAGCGGGTGCTGCGGCAGCAACGACAGGCGCGTCGGGGACCACCGTGGGCGCTGCCACCGGGGTTGCAGGATCAGCTGTGGCCTGGCTGATCCCCACCGGCTTTAGTACCGGTTTCGGCGCATCGTCGCTATCGGCCGGTCGGAACGCCAGCATCCGCAGCAGGACCATTTCGAAACCGCCCCGCGGGTCGGGTGCCAAGGGCAGGTCGCGTCGGCCAATCAGGCCCATCTGGTAATAGAACTGCACATCTTCGGCAGGCAAGGCCGACGCCAGCGCCAGCACTCGGTCGCGATCACCCTGACCATTGTCCACCGCCTCGGGCAGCGCCTGGGCAATGGCGACCCGGTGCAACACATTGAGCATTTCGGCCAGCACGCCACTCCAGTCCGGCCCCTGCTCGGCGAGGTTGCGCACCGCCTCCAGCAGCGCCCGCGCATCCCCTTCCAGCAGCGCCTGCAGCACACCATAGACCTGGCCGTGATCGAGGCTGCCGAGCATGGCCCGCACATCGGCGGCCAACACCCTGCCCTCACCGAACGCGATCGCCTGGTCGGTGAGGCTCATGGCATCACGCATCGAACCATCGGCAGCGCGGCCCAGCAGCCACAGGGCATCAGGCTCGAACGGAACGTTCTCGGCCTCCAGGACATGACTCAGGTGTTCGACCACCCGCTCCGGGCTCATGTTCTTCAGCGAGAACTGCAAGCAGCGCGACAGGATGGTGGCCGGCAGCTTTTGCGGGTCGGTGGTGGCGAGGATGAACTTGACGTAGGGCGGCGGCTCTTCCAGCGTCTTGAGCAAGGCGTTGAACGAGTGCGTGGACAGCATGTGCACTTCGTCGATCAGGTAGACCTTGAAGCGCCCGCGGCTGGGGGCGTACTGCACGTTGTCGAGCAGTTCGCGGGTGTCCTCGACCTTGGTGCGGCTGGCGGCGTCGATCTCGATCAGGTCGACGAAACGGCCTTCATCGATCTCCCGGCACACCGAACAGGTGCCACATGGCGTGGAGGTGATGCCGGTTTCGCAGTTCAGGCACTTGGCGATAATACGGGCGATGGTCGTCTTGCCCACGCCCCGGGTACCGGTGAACAGGTAGGCGTGGTGCAGGCGCTGATTGTCCAAGGCATTGATCAAGGCCTTCAGCACATGGGCCTGGCCGACCATTTCGCGGAACGAGCGCGGACGCCATTTACGTGCAAGAACCTGATAACTCATCGAAAAACCATCGTAGCCTGATCGAGCGGAAGATCGCTAATGCTAGCGGAGCGGGGCCGAAATTGCACCCTGCATGGTTCGCCTACGCTGAGTAACTGGCGCACGATCCTGGGACACCTGTAATCCCGAGCACTTTCTTCAAAGAGCCGAAATAAAACCGGCACTCAAGTACAACCCAACCCCAAATACCAAGTGCGTAACCAAACTCTTCAGACAATTAGGCCAAGGCGTCGGCGTCCTGGCGGCAAAGAACCCTGCCCCCATCAATGGCTGCATGAAGCACAGCGGCGCCGCCACCGTCACCACACCCCACGCCAATGCAGGCCACACCGTCGGCGCGCGTAACCAGCCCTCGCCGGCCACCCCTACCAGCACCACCGCAAACAACACACCAATCCCATAATGGATCAACCACCCCCAGATCAGCTCGTTCGCCACCGGTTCGGCCCTGGCAATTGCCTGATGCCGTACTCGCCCCCGCAGCAGATGCCCTACCCAACGCCCCACCATGGCGAAGTTCAGCGTGGCGATACCCAAGCGCCGCAGCAACATCCCCCACAGGTCCATGATCACGGTAGCACCGACCCCGATCAGCAAAGCAGCTTGTAGCATGGCAAGCGTCATTGATTCAGCCCTCTGAAATTGACATTAAGCAACCTGCCACGCAGCATAGAAGTTGAAGTCAACTTCAAGTCAAGGCCCCTCAATGGATATTGCCGATGTCGCCAAACGCACAGGCGTCCCTGCATCGACACTGCGTTACTACGAAAAGAAAGGCCTGCTCGAGTCACTTGCCGGGCGTGGCCAGCGGCGCCAGTTCGCCGCCGATGTTACGGACAGGCTGGCACTGATCGCCTTGGGACAGGCCGCAGGTTTTTCCCTCGATGAAGTCGGGGCGATGCTGGTGGACCAGCAGGTCGATCGGCAGAGGCTGATGGCCAAGGCGGACGAAATCGATGCACAGGTCAAACGCTTGCAGGCACTTGGCAAGGGGCTGCGGCATGCAGCGCAGTGCTCAGAGGAAAACCACCTGGCCTGTCCGAAATTTCAGCGCTTGATGAAGCTGTCAGCAGCAGGGGCGCTGCGAGGTAAACGGGCCAGAGGAAAGGCCGTATCGTGACAGGCTGAGGTTTTTGAACCCCAGAAATGGAGGCGGCCCCACCAGCCACACCCCGGCACTCGATGTTCCCGCTATGGCTGCTCCCTTCCGGGCCTGACCGGGTGGCATGCAAGCATGCTCGGGAATCAATGCAGGCCTTATGGGGCAAGGGTTTCAGGCTGATGGGGGTAGCAGACGCTCTACCCGTGCAGACACCCAGCATGGGTGCTCAAAACTTGGGTGTAGCCAGCACTGTCACACTTTGCTGTAACACTTTGGTGTCACACCCATGGCCTACATCATCAAGCGCGGGGCGCTCTACTACCTGAATCTCAAGCTGCCAAAGCACCTATTCCCGAGGTGTAACACTTTGCGTTTGAGCCTGAACATACGGCATCGTCAAAGCGCCATCTTTATTGCCACATCACTGGTGCAGCGGTTGCATCACCACCTTAGCGAGCACCCTCTTGAAGACCTCCAGACGCTTCGTACGTTGTGTTCACAATGGCGGGACTCTACACCCACGCCCACTATCCAAACCGCTCCACGGATCGCTACGGCAGTCTCAGCGAAACGGAATAGCGACAGCCCTACCCTCGTGGCACTCTCCAAGCTTTATATAGAGGAAGGGAAACGGGGAGGCACATGGCGACAGGTCAGCACCGAGGAAGTCGAGCGAGCCTTATCAGACCTTTTCGAGTTGGTGGGTGACATGCCCGCTAAAGCCTTCGATGCGCACCAAGCACGCCTTCTAAAGGAACGGCTCAGCCTATGCCCGCAATATTTCGGCTTACGCCCCGAGTTCAAGGGAAAGACACTGAGGCAGGTGGTTGACTCAGGAAGTTCTTACAAGACCATCACCGCTGTCACAGTGAACAATCGGCTACGCAAGCTCACCGCCTTCCTGAACTGGTGCAAAACGAATGGGTACGTCACAGACAACCCACTGACGGGCATGAAAGTCATGACAGGATCAGCGAAGGAAGCCCGGCTGTCTTTTGAACCACACGACCTAAATGCCCTGCTGAACCACGATGCGCTGCGAAGAGAAGCCCGAAAGCACCCGTGGCGTTACTGGCTGCCACTCCTTGGGCGAACCACTGGGGCACGACTGGAAGAACTGTGCCAACTGCGTGTCGATGACTTCATTGAGCAACAGGGCGTCCAGTGCATCCGCATCGATGACAGCCGTGAAGGCCAGAACCTTAAGAATGCCAGCAGCCGCCGAGTACTTCCCCTGCACCCTTCACTGATTGAGTTGGGATTGTTGCAGTACGCTGAATCGGAGAGGACAGATGGAGCTGATCGCCTGTTCCCCGAGCTTGAAGCAGTACGCGGTAAACGAGGTCACGCGGCATCTAAATGGTTTGGCCGCTATAAGGCGAAACTGGGTATCACCGACCCACGCAAAACCTTCCACAGCTTCCGCCACACCTTCATCGATGACCTGCGTGATGCTGGCGTGCAAGACTCACTGATCAAGCGGATGGTGGGTCATGAAGATAGCTCCGTGACCTTTGGCATCTACGGTAGCAGGACGCCAATCAAGGCGATGGTCGAGGCCATGAAGCACATCAAATAACCTCGAATAACCCACCAATAACCTCGGTTAAACCTTCCCTTCAGCGGGATGATATCCAACCGCCTCTCACACCAAACCCAATGATTACAGGGCAAAAGGGAGCTATAGATTAAGCGAAGCGCGTTCCTCACCACGAATATCGGTTTATGGTGAAATCTGGCTTGTCAAGTATCGATCTTGACCGGTCATCGCAAAGCGTGTAAGATCCTTAACCTGCTTCAGAGAGCAGACAGACATACTGAAGAGCCTCCACCGCGACCACCAAATAGGTGCATTGCATGGGGGCTTAAATTTGCCTGCGATTTACCAAACAAAATCGGCACAACCCAAGAGGAACTGCCTATCGAAATGAACTTGAAGAGGAGAACGTACAATGGCATACGAATGCCCAGCTTTTACCGCATCACCCTTCCTTAACGTCGATGGACTGCTGATCAGCCCAACAACCGGCGAGATCTTTGGTTACGATGACAAGCCTTCTGTCTTCAGCAAACGCCCTGACTACCAGCCAGAACTGAGTAAGTGCCGCAGTGCTGACGACCTGCACGCGCATCTGAAGCACGTCGACCGCCGCAAGCTGCCAACGCATACGCTGCACTCACTGACCGACGCACAGAACTACGCCCATGGCCTATGGCGCCGGACAGGCGTGGACTGTCGTATCACTGTCCCGATGATGAACACTCTGAGCAAACTGCACGAGCTGGTTCAGTACCGGAACATGATCATCATGCCTCAAGCCGACTTGGCGAAGGCATTGAGTACAACAGCTCCAAACTTGATGAAGAAGTTGGGAGCGCTGATCAGCACCAATATGGTGCGCGTGAGCACCTCAAGGCAGGGTGGCATTCGCACGGGTGAAATCAAGCTGACAGTAAATCCATGGCTGATCTTCCGGGGTGATGATGCCAAACGGGATGAGTACATCAAGCATTGGTATCGTGACTGGACAACTCTCCACCCTCAATCGGCATCGAGCATGAATAGAAGAGGATGGGATGACAACACCATTACCACAGCAGCACTTGCCGCTTGACCCGAAATGCTGGTTGTTGACCTTGCGTAGTTTCACATCACTTTTTTAAAAAAACTACGCAAGAATCTTACTGCAAGCCACGCAATACAAGGGGTTGAAGAAAGTCCTATTATATACAAGGATTTCTTGCACCGTTCATAAACACTCATTAGACCGTCAAGTCTAAGCTGTATGCGTTGGCTCAGGTGAAAAACCCTACCCCTATTGCGCAAGCAATGAGTCGTACACAGGGACAACAAACAACAAGGTTGTCCCAAATGAAAAAAACTATCATTGCTAGCTGACGCTAACGGCCAAGCGTACTAGTCCAACCAACCAATAACATGGTTGGACAACAGAATACGAGCTACTACTAAAGCTACGCTCTGATCGTGCAAAACTCAATCCTGCGGATCGGATATTGTGCACAGGAACAGCGTCAGCTGTGGATAGTGCGGATTAGTAGTTTTGGGGGGTGGTTGTTGTTTCACCCCCTCTACACCGTTAGGTGTCCACGATCCTGACCTACGGTCATCTACAGTGCAACCAGCGGAAAGCTTGCCGCTTTCGGTGCGGAGCAATCGGCTTAACCTCATTAGGTAAAGCTACTTCATGAGCAGGAACAATCCCACAGTCACTGCAATTACTGTGAGGACGAAAATCTGGTCGTTTCTACGTTTGCTGGCTGCTTCGTCAGCCGCTACACGTTGATAGGTTTCAACATCGCTCAAACCCTGCACCTTGTAATCCAGCACATGGCCCATCTGCTTCTGTATCCGTGCATTGTGCTTGCTGTTACTACCTGCAACCAGCAGCCAGACGATCAACCACAGGCCGAACGTTGGTATGCAGAGCAGCAGGTGTAGCACGTGGCTGGTGGTCTTCTTCTGGCTAGCCAATACGAAGAGCTTTTCGTTCATAGTTGATCCGTCCTGACATGATTGCGCTTGCCCACCGATAGGTGGAGATTGACCTAATGTATCACTTGGTGTGTCATCAGTCAGTGTGTTCACGATCAGAGTGCGTCAAACCATCATGCGGGGATGCAGACAAACCAACACCTACGAAAAGCTTTTGGCCAAAGAATCCGCGAACTACGCAGCAGCCAAGGCTTCAGCCAAGAGGCATTCGCTGACAAATGCGGCTTTGTCCGTACCTACATGTCCCGCATCGAGACAGGCACAGCTAACCCCAGCCTTGAAGCGGCCAAGGTGCTTGCTGACGGCCTGAGCATGTCCCTTTCCGAGCTTCTTGAGGATCTGTAACCAGTCAGATCGACGCTACACTCAGGCTCGACCCCTCATAGGACTACTACATGGACGACCGTATCTCAGTCACTGCTGACACGCTGGAGCTGCTGCACCTCAACCAGACTGCCCTACGTGCTGGCCTTGAAGAACTCTCGCTTTGGATCAAGCAGCGGGGATCAACCAACGTGCACGACAATGTGCTCGGCATCCTGCAAACCTTGGACACAAACGCCCAAGCAATCGCCTCAGGGATCGATTCGCTCCGTTCCTGAGCTTTAGAACACCGCAAATTAAACTGCACGAGGCATCCACAACCATGCCCGGAAAACCGCAGCATTCATTGGCAAGCGGAATTACCACAAACTTCGGTTACTACCCAGTACGCTGCGATCTGGAGACTGAAAGGTTTTCCATCCTGACCCTACCAGATCACGAGGATACCGTATCCTCAATCGCCGAAGATGAGAATGTCATCGACGGCTGGCTCTACCCGGGACCACAGCAGCGATTGCACTTCGTGAGCGGAATTGTCCGATCAATGCCCTATAGTAGTCGCGTCTTTGGGCTGCCCAAAACTCATGCCTTAACCCTTCATAGAAGCAAAAACCAAGACGACCTCGACTTTGTAGTCTGGTGCCTATCCTTTTTCACTGGCATGCGCCTGACGAATACAGAGGCGGGTTTTCTTGATGCGACTCCCGTTAAGCCACACAAGCTCGTTGACTTCGTCCTCCACCGCCCCACCCTAATCGAAGCTGTGCATTTGGCACTCGATTTCCTAGAACAGGAACGCGACGCTCCTCGTGCACCCAAGAGGATCGCCGCAGTCATTCATGCTTTGTTCTTGGCCCAGTACCCACAGAGCCTTCCTTTTGAGCGGTTTCAATACCTCTACATGGCATTAGATGGCTGTTTCAAACTTCTCGAAGTCAAGGAGGAGACCAAGCTACGCGTGCCTCATGCACGACGAATCCAATGGATGTGTGAAAAATTCGATATTCCCATACCCGAATGGGCAGAAAGCAAAGCAGGAGCTTCGCCCCTATCAACCGCCCGTAATGATGCCATCCACGAAGCACTATTCTTCGATGAGCCTTTAGGGTTCTCGATTTACGGTGGTAACAAGCCTGATGGAGATCCCACAAATGTCACCCTGCAAATGAAGGCGTTGGTATGTCGGCTTCTGGTCGCCATTCTCGGAAGGGCTGATACCACATACGTCAAATCCCCAGTTAACACCCGAATGATACAAAGCCTTGAGTTGTCAGATCGCATCACCTAACGCCGGAAGGATACCGTGGAGGTGAGTTCATTTGGGTATAGATCAGCGAGTACAGGCAAACGGCACCACACGAATGTACCGAATAACTCGATAGACAACCCTAACGAGCACAGTTAAAATCGGCACATCCAAAACGGCACAAGGCACCAGCCATCATGTTCATCCGTGCATACCTTCGAGCTTCGACCGACTCCCAAGACGCCAGCCGTGCCAAAGGCGCTCTCGTTCAGTTCGCTGCTGACAACGGTCACAAGATCGCCGCCTTTTACACAGAGAACGAATCAGGGACCAAGCTCCATCGTCCAGAACTGTTTCGTTTGCTGGACGATAGTCATGATGGTGATGTGCTGCTGATTGAGCAGGTAGACAGGCTGTCCCGCCTTTCTCCTGATGACTGGGCAAGCCTGAAAGCCATCATCGCAGCGAAGAAGGTCACAGTGGTGTCGCTCGACTTAGCAACCAGTCATGCCGCATTGAAACCTTCCCAAGTTCAAGACGACTTCACCAAAGGCATGATCAACGCTGTGAACGGGATGTTGCTCGATATGCTCGCTGTGGTTGCACGCAAGGACTATGAAGATCGCCGCCGCCGTCAGGCTGAGGGTATTGAGAATGCCAAGGCCAGAGATGTTTACAAGGGCAGACAGGTCGATCAGGCACTTCATAACCGCATCAAAGAATGCCTTGGTGCAGGCAAGAGCATCCGCAAGACTGCTGAGATTGTGGGTTGTGCAGTATCTACGGTGCAACGAGTGAAGGCAGCGTAACAACTCTGGCGCCAGCCACGCCTCTGCCACTTAGATCAGGAGGTGACACCTCACCACCCCTACTTATTTTAAAAACAAGAACGATTCCTATTGGCTTATTCGCACCTGCTTAGCACCTCGGAAAAACCACCAGATTATATTTCTAGCTCAAGAGCCCAACCAGTACTGAATTGCAGAGGAGTTTTTGACGGCGGGGGCATAGGTTCCGTTTGTAAACAGCTACCCAACCCGGTTTTTCTTGTCATGAGGAGCAGAGCCCCAATCCAACTGATCAAGGTGATGCTTGGTGTTGATGTACTGCTGACCTACCACTTCATCAATCCAGCCATACTGCTGAACCACTCGCGGAT
Organism: Pseudomonas sp. BNK-30; assembly: GCF_047456185.1. Classification (NCBI taxonomy): domain Bacteria; kingdom Pseudomonadati; phylum Pseudomonadota; class Gammaproteobacteria; order Pseudomonadales; family Pseudomonadaceae; genus Pseudomonas; species Pseudomonas sp. BNK-30. The sequence goes on along the minus strand of NZ_CP179904.1, from coordinate 1,002,362 downwards.
TTACCCACCCATTGTACGCCAGCGACAGAATCTGGCTTCGCCAGCCTTGCAGGTAAGCCGGAACGTCAAACCTCCTGCAACCCCTGATGGCATCCTCACTCCCCAGCAGAGACCACGGGCGGTCATAAGCCCTGTCAAAGACAAAATTGACACTTTTCCTCTGCCAGTAGCTGTTACGTATGTCTCGCTGGCAGTCTTCAAAATCAAAGCGTCCGCCATGCTCAAAATCCCCCATGGCTCGCTTAATGTGAGCCTTGGCTAGCTTCCGTGCTTTATAGCGAATGATTTCATTGAAAATGGTAGACATCTGACATCCCTTTGTCAGTTAGGAAGTGGGTGATTAACAGTGCAACCTAAGCATGAATCCACTCCACCAAAGGTTGCCTTCCATTATTATCCCGAGCCAAAACCTTGGGCCAAGCTAAGGTGCATGGTCCTCGCGGCGGGGGGGATTTCGTCAGGGAAAAAGGGCAAGACACCTCTAAAGGTAGAGTCATTGCCCCTGCTTTGCCCTAGCTACTTCTTGTCAGAAATTGCGTTGACAGGACGAACCTGAAACTTCTTGCTGTAAAGCGGTGATTTGAAGTACCGCCCAACCCGCTCGGCGGTTTCAATCAGTCGATCCATAGCCTCTTCCAACCCTTCTTCCTTGAAGGCAATCGACTCTTCATTCGAGTGTATGCCTACATCGTCGTTGATGGTTTTGCACGGAACGAAAGGGTGGGCAATCTCTTCAAGGTACTGGTAGAAAGCACTCTTCGCTATCACCAACCCGAAACGGCGCCATGCATACTTACGACCCCAGTAATAACCGTCTTTCGCTCGGTGCCTCACACGGGCGTCATTCTTGCCCTTATTCTCAGCCAGCTTGTCTATCGAGAAATGTTTTGCAGCCGAGTAGCTCAGCAGCTTGTTAGCAGTGTCGGCCTTTCCTAGAGCAGACGGCTCAATGATGTTCCTCCCCGCCTTGTCTGTAACGAATCCGATGTTGTAGCGGTCTCCATCCACCAATTCCGCATTGCTGCTGTTGGTCTCGAATTGGTACAGGGTATCGGTAGTAAGCGGGTTGAACTGGTGCAGAAACTTACCCGACGGTAGCGCCGTGACCGTGTAGTTTCTGATGATCACATCATGGATTGTATACAGGTTTCTAGATTTCACCGCGCCGTCCTTGAGGTATCAATAGGCCGTACAAAATAGTGTCAATTAGCCTTCATGGCAATCAGGAGCTACACCCATGACACCGCCCGCTAGCCCGAAGAGCTAAACGGTTACCACTGACGACTGTCAAATCACCCTTGCGATTGCTGAACGCCGCATTTTTTAACAATGCACACGCTCACCCCATAACCATCATTGATGCACAGGGCTGCACGACATACCTGAGGGGATGACAGAACAATGATTGGGGGAAGCGGGATAATCGGATAGGATAATCAGCACAGTGCACCACTCAGGTGTACCTAAACGCTGTCACACTTCGAGATTTTTGAGCGAGAAATCCTTGAGAATTCAAGGACTTGCGTAATGGAGGCGGCCCCACCAGCCACACCCCGGCACTCGATGTTCCCGCTATGGCTGCTCCCTTCCGGGCCTGACCAGGTTAACGGGTAATCAATGCGGGGGGACCGATGGGGCCACCACTACGCGGCTCGCCAAGCAGCGAGCCGCGCCATTGTACCGGTCTGGGGCGAAGTTACAACCTTTAACCGGAGAAAAAGTCATCATTTCTCAATGACTTGTCCAGACCGATGAGGCCAGGACAATCAGATGGCAATACCCTGCTCGCCCAGGAACACGACGAACGCATCCTCATCCAGCACCTTGACCCCCAGCTCACTGGCCTTGGCCAACTTGGAACCGGCGCCAGGGCCAGCGACCACGCAGTGTGTCTTGCCCGACACCGAACCGGCCACCTTGGCCCCCAGGCTTTCCAGCTTCTCTTTGGCGATGTCGCGGCTCATGCGCTCCAACGTGCCGGTCAGCACCCAGGTCTGACCAGCCAGGGGCAAGCCCTCGGCGACCTTCTTTTCGCTGTTCCAGTGCATGCCGAACGCCAGCAACTGGGCTTCGATGTCTCTGGCCAGCTTCTGGTTGGCCTCGTCCTTGAAAAATTCGCGCACGGCTTCGGCCTGTTTCGCTGCCAGCGCCTGACGCAAGTCGATGCCGTCGGCCGCGATGATCTTGTCCAGGCTGTCCAGCTTGGCGACCAGCTTTTCAGCGCCCGTGGGCCCGACCGAAGCGATATCGAGCTTGGCGATCATCCCGGCCAGGGTAGTGCTGGCAGCGAATTCGGCAGCCAGCTCACCTTCGTCCTGCAATTGCATGCCGCAACCGAGCAACTGTTCGATGACCTTGCAGTTGTGTTCGTCTTCAAAGAAGTTGTGGATCTCGTAGGCCACCTCCAGACCAATGTCCGGCAGGTACGTCAGCACCTGCGGCAACGCCTGCTGCACCCGGGCCAGGCTTCCCAGCGAGCGGGCCAGTACCTTGGCGGTCTCCTCCCCCACATCCGGGATGCCCAGGGCATAGATGAAGCGCGCCAGGCTCGGGCGTTTGCTGGCCTCGATGGCATCCAGCAGTTTCTTGCTGGAGACTTCGGCAAATCCCTCCAGCCCGACGATCTGGTCGAATTGCAGCTTGTAGAGGTCCGCCGGCGAACCGATCAGGCCTTCGTCCACCAACTGCTCGACGCTCTTCTCGCCTAGGCCGTCGATATCCATGGCTCGCCGCGAAACATAGTGAATGATCGCCTGTTTGAGCTGGGCACCACAGGCCAGGCGACCGACACAACGGTACACCGCGCCTTCGCTGGTGGTTTCCTTGCCCTTGCTACGCTTGACCAGCTGAGTACGCTCAACCTGGGAGCCACACACCGGGCACGCGCTTGGCACCTGCACCGGGCGGGCGTCTTCAGGACGGCGTTCAAGCACCACCTGCATGACTTGCGGGATCACGTCACCGGCACGGCGGATAATTACCGTATCGCCGATGCGCAGGCCCAGCCGGGCAATCTCGTCCATGTTGTGCAGGGTGGCGTTGGACACGGTCACGCCAGCCACCTTGACCGGCTTGAGGCGTGCAACCGGCGTGACCGCACCGGTACGCCCGACCTGGAATTCCACATCCAGCACCTCGGTGAGCTCTTCCATGGCCGGGAACTTATGGGCGATGGCCCAACGCGGCTCGCGGGCGCGAAAGCCCAGCTCGCGCTGGGAGGCCAGGCTGTTGACCTTGAACACCACCCCATCGATTTCGTACGGCAGGCTGTTGCGCCGCTCGCCGATATCGCGGTAGTAAGCCAGACACTCCTCGATACCAGCCGCATGCCTGAGCTCGCGACTGATCGGCAAGCCCCATGCCTTGAGCTGCTCGAGGATACCGATATGGCTCTCGCCAATGCTTGCCGAGACCTGGCCAACGCCATAGCAGCAGAATTCCAGCGGGCGGCTGGCGGTGATCTTCGAGTCCAACTGGCGCAGGCTGCCGGCAGCTGCGTTGCGCGGGTTGGCGAAGGTCTTGCCCCCGGCTTCGGCCTGTGCGGCATTGAGGCGATCGAAACCCGCCTTGCTCATGAACACTTCACCACGCACTTCGAGCACAGCCGGCCAACCTTTGCCCTGCAGCTTGAGCGGGATGTTGCGCACGGTACGCACGTTCGCGCTGATGTCTTCGCCGGTGGTGCCGTCACCCCGGGTCGCGCCCTGGACCAGTTGGCCATCGCGATAGAGCAGGCTCACCGCCAGGCCATCGAGCTTGGGCTCGCAGCTGTAGTCGACCGCGCCCGGCTGGTCGAGGCCTTCCACCACACGGCGGCCGAACTCACGCAGGTCGGCTTCCTCGAAGGCGTTGCCCAGGCTGAGCATGGGCACTTCGTGGCGCACCTGGCTGAACGCGGCCAGGGCAGCGCCGCCGACGCGTTGAGTGGGCGAGTCGGGAGTGATCAGGTGAGGATGTTCGGCTTCGAGGGCCTTGAGCTCGTTGAACAGGCGGTCGTACTCGGCGTCCGGCACGCTGGGCTCGTCGAGTACGTAGTAGCGGTAGTTGTGCTGGTCGAGTTCGGCGCGCAGTGCGTGGATTCGGGATTCGGCGTTCATTCTTCAGGTTCTCTTGCAAAGCAAAAGAGCAGCCCTAGGCTCAATGCCAGTCAGTTAAACGATTTGGGGCCGCTTTGCGGCCATCGCCGGCAAGCCAGCTCCCACAGGCACAGCGCAGACCTCAAGAACTGCATGGTATCTGTGGGAGCCGGCTTGCCGGCGATGGGCTGCGAAGCAGCCCTGGTAACGCTAACTGACTGGCATTAGCCCCAGGCTGCTCTTGCGCTTGAAACGAAGCGAGCAAGACCAAGGCATGGTCCGCTCGCTCAATGACATCAGCGTTTCTGGGTCAACGCGCGGCGCTCGAACTCGACGATGCGCTGGCGGTAATGCTCGATGGTCTGGGCGGTGAGCACGCTGCGCTGGTCATCCTTGAGCTCGCCATTGAGCTCGTGGGCCAGCTTGCGCGCCGCAGCGACCATCACATCGAAGGCCTGTTTCGGATGACGCGGCCCTGGCAACCCGAGGAAGAAACTCACCGCACGGGTGCTGAAGTGGTCGATGTCGTCCAGGTCGAAAATGCCGGGTTTGACCGCGTTGGCCATGGAGAACAGGACTTCGCCGTGACCGGCCATGCTTTCGTGACGGTGGAAAATGTCCATTTCACCGAAGCGCAAACCGCTTTCAAGAATATTCTGCAGCAGCGCCGGGCCCTTGAAGCCACCTTCGTCGCGGGAGATCACGCTGATCACCAGCACCTCTTCGACCGGCGGCAGCTCCTTGGCAGCACCGCCCGCATCAGCAAAACCACTGTTGCGGTTGTTGTCGCCAGCAAAATCGTCATCGGCATCGGCGAACAGGTCGGGCTCGCGCTGCTCGGCCACCAGGTCCAGGTCGCCCTGCGGCTGCAGTTCAGCGGCACGTTTACCACGCTTGCTGGCCTTGGCCGGTTTCTGCTCGCGCTCGCGTTCACGCGCCGGCGCACTGAGCGACGGCAGGTCGCTTTCGTCCAGCTCCGGTTCCTTCTGGGTATCGAGCACCCGCGACGGGCCGAGCACCTCAGCGCTGCCTTCCTCGTCCGGGAGGTTGGAATAACTGCGATCCAGACGGAATTTCAACTTGCCTTTTCCGCCGCGCATACGTCGCCAGCCGTCGAAAAGAATACCGGCGATGACAATGATGCCGATGAGGATCAGCCACTCGCGCAGACCGATTTCCATGTAATCCCGTGCCTCTATAAAAATATGCTTGAAAACAAAGGCTTCAAAGCCCTTTAACACGTGGCGCCAACTCTATGTTCTGACAGGCGTTTTACCCACGCAAAAAACGAGTGACATTAAGCTAGCACGACCAAAGACAACTTTACACCGTCTGTCGCACATGGCGGGGGCATTTACCTGCACAATCCGCCTTCTCTTCGCTCATCAGGCGTCGACCATGGCCAATGCCTCCTCCACATCCACTGCAACAAGACGTGAACACCCAGGCTCATGCATGGTTACCCCCATCAATTGATCCGCCATCTCCATGGCAATCTTGTTATGGGTGATGTAGATGAACTGCACGCTTTCACTCATTTCCTTGACCAACCGGGCATACCGGCCGACGTTGGCATCGTCCAGCGGCGCATCGACCTCGTCGAGCATGCAGAACGGTGCGGGGTTCAACTTGAAGATGGCAAACACCAGCGCCAATGCGGTCAGTGCCTTCTCGCCGCCGGACAGCAAATGGATGGTGCTGTTCTTCTTGCCCGGTGGGCGCGCCATGATCGTCACCCCTGTATCGAGTAGATCTTCGCCCGTCAGTTCCAGATAAGCGCTGCCACCACCGAAAACTTTTGGGAAAAGTGCCTGTAATCCGGCATTTATCTGATCAAAGGTATCCTTGAAGCGGTTGCGGGTTTCCTTGTCGATCTTGCGGATGACGTTTTCCAGCGTGTCCAGCGCCTCGACCAGATCGGCGTCCTGGGCATCAAGGTAGCGCTTGCGCTCGGACTGCTGTTCGTACTCCTCGATCGCGGCCAGGTTGATCGCGCCCAAACGCTGAATACGGGCGTCGATCTGTTCCAGCTCCTGCTCGGTACCCTGTTCGCTGGCCTCGGCCTCGACGGTGGCAAGCACACCCTGCAAATCGTAGCCGTCAGCCAGCAATTGCTCCTGCAAGGTCTTGCGCCGCACATCCAGCCCCTGGCACTCCAAGCGCATCTGCTCGAGCTGGCCACGCAGCAACTGCGCCTGCTGCTCGGCCTGGGTGCGGCGCTTTTCGGCGTCGCGCAGGGCACGATCGGCTTCGTCCATGTGCAGGCGCGCCTGGCGCATTTCTTCGTCGACGCTCATGCGCCGCTCAAGCAGCTCTTCCAGCTTCAGGCGCAGCTCTTCCAGCGGTGCCTCGCCCTCCTCCAGGTTCAGGCTCAGCTGCTCCTGCCGCTCGCTCAGGCGTGCCGCCTGCAGCTCCAGACGTTCCAGGGCCTGGCGGGTCGAGTCGTGCTGGGCGCGCAGTGATCCCAGGCGCACAGCCAACTGGTGAGCGTGATCCTTGTGCTGGCGAGCTTCCTGGCGGATCCGGTCAAGGCCTTCGCGCAGGGTATCGCGGCGGGCCATCAACTGTTCGCGTTGCTCGGTGTCCTGGGCCATCAGGTCCAGGGCCTCTTGCAGCACCAGGCGGGCTTCGCCCAGTTGCTCATGCTCCAGAGCGCGCTGCTCCTGAAGTTCGCTCAATTCTTCCTGCAGCCGGCGCCGACGCAGCTCCACCTGTTCGGCACGGGCCCGGCCTGCCGAAAGGCTGGCCTTGAGCTCGCCATGCTGGCGGCTCTCTTCCTGGGTGCTACGGCGTAGCTGCTCGCGCTGCTCTTCCAGGCCCAGTTGCTGCTCACGCAAGGCTTGCAGCTGTTGCTCCATCTGCTCCAGCGTAGCTTCCAGCTCCAGTTGCTCCTGGCCGAGGCGCTCGATTTCCTGGCCCCGCGCCAGCACCCCACCCTGGGATTCGCCCCCCCGGCTGACGCGTAAAAAATGCCGACCAACCCAGTAACCATCGCGGCTGACCAGGCTCTGGCCTTCGCCAAGCCCGGCGCGTTCAGCGAGGGCTTGAGCCAGGTCTTCAACTGGCCGGACCTGGGCCAGCCAAGGGGCCAGGTCGGTGTGCCCCTCGACTTTGTCGAGCAAGCTGCCGGGCCGGCGTGCACCTTCCTGCCCCGCCACCAACAGACGCAGCTCGCCTTGCTCCAGCTCGGCAAAATCCAGGCCGGTGAAGTCCTCCACCAGCACGGCCTGCAGGTCAGCGCCCAACACGGTTTCCACCGCCAGCTCCCAACCCGGCTCCACACGCAGCCCTTGCGCCAGGCGCGGCCGCTGCTCCAGGCCTTGACCGCGAAGCCAGTCGGCAGCACCAGCCCCAGGTTCGAGCGCGGCCTGTTGCAATGCCTCCAGGGATGCCAGACGGCCCCCCAGGCGCTGCAAGTCGCCTTGCTGTTGCTGCTGAGCCTGGGTCGCCTGCTGCAATTGCGCGCGTACGCCCTCCAGGCGCTCGACCACCTGCTCTTCGGACAGCTGCAGCTCTTCAAGCAATATCTCGCTGGCAGCCAGCTGCTCGGCCAGCTCAAGCATGGCGCTGTCCTGCGGGTCAGCGCCCAACTGGTCGCGCTCCTCGCCCAACTTGCGCTGGCGCTCGGCCATGCGCTCCAGGCTGGCTTCAAGCTGCTGCAGACGCGACTGCTGCACTTCGGCCTTGCGCCGGGGCTCGGCGGAGCGGGTGTTGAAGCTGTCCCACTGCTCCTGCCAGCCATGCATGCCCAACTCGGCCTCTTCGAGGACAGCGGCAGCCTCTTCGGCTGCGGCCAAGGTCATTTCCTGCTCCGGTTCGAGCATCGCCAGCTCTTCACCGAGAGTCGCCAGCAGGGTGCGGTCATGCCCCAGGTGCGACTCGGTTTCCTGGCGCGTGCGCTCAGCTTCCTTCAGGTCATCCTGCAATTGGCGCAGGCGCTGCTGACCGTGCTGAATGCTCTGCTCGACCCGGGCAATGTCACCGGCCACCGAATAGAAGCGCCCCTGCACCTGGTTGAAGCGCTCGGACAGTTCGTGATGGCCGTCACGCAGCCGCTCGATGCTCGCATCGGCATTGCGCTGTTCGGCAACCAGCGCCTCATGGGCCACATCCTGATCGCCAATCACCGACTCGCGCTGGCGTACGCGTTCATCCAGGTCACGCCAGCGCAGCGCCGCCAAGCGTGCTTTGAGCTGCCGTTCCTGGGCCTTGTACTCACGGTATTTCTCAGCGGCCTGCGCCTGGCGGTGCAGGCGTTCGAGCTGGCGCTCGAGCTCATCGCGCAGGTCGGTCAGGCGCGCCAGGTTCTCCTGGGTGCGTCGGATGCGGCTTTCGGTCTCGCGGCGGCGCTCCTTGTACTTGGAGATGCCCGCCGCCTCTTCGATGAAGTTGCGCAGCTCCTCGGGCTTGGCCTCGATCAGCTTGGAGATCATGCCCTGTTCGATGATCGAGTAGCTGCGCGGGCCCAGGCCGGTGCCGAGGAAGATGTCGGTGATGTCGCGGCGGCGGCATTTGGTGCCGTTCAGGTAATAGGTGTTCTGCCCGTCACGGGTGACCTTGCGGCGGATGGAGATTTCCGCATAGGCGGCATATTCGCCCAGCAGCGTGGTCTCGCTGTTGTCGAAGATCAGCTCGATGCTGGCCTGGCTGACCGGTTTGCGGCTGGTGGAGCCGTTGAAGATGACATCGGTCATCGACTCGCCACGCAGGTTCTTCGCCGAGCTTTCGCCCATCACCCAGCGCACCGCATCGATGATGTTGGACTTGCCGCAGCCATTGGGCCCGACCACGGCCGCCATGTTGCTGGGGAAGTTGACGGTGGTCGGGTCGACGAACGACTTGAACCCGGCCAGGCGAATGCACTTCAGGCGCATCGGTCAGCCTCGGGCCAGCGCCGCCAGCACCAGCTCGCAACTGCGCTGGCAATAGGCGGTGAGTACCTCGCGGATGCGCGGCAGATCACGGGCGACCACGGCGTCGAGCAGGTGGGCGAACAGGTCAAGGTAATCGAGCATGTTGGCCTGGCGCTGGTCGAGGGCCAGATAATAGGCCCGGCTCATGGCCGGCTGCAGGTTTTCGACGGTTTCCTGCAGGTAAGGATTGTCGGCAAACGGATAGGCGGCGCGCATCACGGCAAAACTGTCGGCGACGAAGGCCTTGATGTCACCTTGTTCACGGGCCTGCTGCAGGCGTTGCTGGATGTCCAGGAACGGGCGCAGGTCTGCGTCGGTGCGCCATTTCTGCGCAACGGCGTTACCCAGCAGAATGTAGAACTCGCCCATGAGGGCGCACAGGCTGCGCACGCTGCGCTCGTCGAGCCTGGTCACATGGGCGCCGCGGCGCGGCAGGATCGCAACCAGATGACGACGTTCGAGGATCAACAACGCTTCACGCACCGAGCCGCGGCTGACATTCAACGCCTGGGTGACCTTCTGCTCCTGGATGCGCTCACCCGGCTCGAGCTCGCCGCGGATGATGCGTTCGGCCAGGTAGTCGGCAATCTGCTCGGAGAGGCTGTCCGGCGCCTTGAACGTCATGGTTTTCCTTCAAAATCATTGAACTGGGCACAAGTGGACGATTGTAGCGCACTTGGCCAGCAGTCGCGCAGAGGGGCGACAGCCTTTATTTGAGCCGCCAGACAACGGTCAAGGCGGCCCGATCTATGCTTTGTATATGGGCAGGCTGGGCGGCCAGACTACCGTGCGGAGAATTTCTTGACCCTCAAGTCAGAAAATTATTGACCATCGTGTCAGCTCTGCTTATTGTCCGCTCAACAACAATAAAACCATTGCGAGGCCATCCCCGTGATCCAGTTTCTCGTCAACCAGGAGCTGCGCAGCGAGCACGCCCTGGACCCGAACATGACGGTGCTGCAGTACCTGCGTGAGCACCTGGGCAAACCCGGCACCAAAGAAGGCTGCGCCAGTGGCGACTGCGGCGCATGCACCGTGGTGGTCGGCGAGCTGACCCAGGATGATCAAGGCCAGGACACTCTGCGCTACCGCAGCCTCAACTCCTGCCTGACCTTCGTTTCGTCGCTGCACGGCAAGCAACTGATCAGCGTCGAGGGCCTCAAGCACCAAGGTGAACTGCATAGCGTGCAACAAGCCATGGCCGACTGCCACGGTTCACAATGCGGCTTCTGTACCCCAGGCTTCGTCATGTCGTTGTTCGCCCTGCAGAAAAACAGCCAGGGCCACGACCTGCATCAGGCCCAGGAGGCGCTGGCGGGCAACCTGTGCCGCTGCACCGGCTACCGGCCGATTCTCGATGCTGCCGAACAGAGCTGCCGCCAACCCTGCCGTGATCAGTTCGACGCGCAAAAAGCGCAGACCATCAGCCGCCTGAAAGCCATCACACCAACCCAGACCGGCGAGCTCAACAGCGGCGACAAGCGCTGCCTGGTGCCGCTGACCGTGGCCGACCTCGCCGACCTGTACAGCTCGCACCCCGAAGCGCGCTTGCTGGCAGGCGGCACCGACCTGGCGCTGGAAGTCACCCAATTCCACAAGACCTTGCCGGTCATGATCTATGTCGGCCACGTGGCCGAACTCAAACGCATCGACAAGACCGCCAGCCACCTGGAAATCGGCGCCGCCACGCCGCTCACCGATTGCTACGGCGCGCTCAATGAGGAATACCCCGATTTCGGCGACCTGCTGCACCGCTTCGCTTCGCTGCAGATCCGCAACCAGGGCACCCTGGGCGGCAACATCGGCAACGCCTCGCCGATCGGCGACTCACCGCCCTTGCTGATCGCCCTCGATGCGCAGATCGTGCTGCGCCAGGGCGACCGCCAGCGCACGATGCCGCTTGAGGACTACTTCATCGACTACCGCATCACTGCCCGCCAGGACAGCGAATTCATCGAGAAGATCATCGTACCGCGAGCCAGCAATGACTGGGCCTTCCGTGCCTATAAAGTCTCCAAGCGTCTGGATGACGATATCTCGGCCGTGTGCGGCGCCTTCAACCTGAGCATCGAAGACGGCGTGGTCAGCGGGGTGCGCATTGCCTTCGGTGGCATGGCCGCTATCCCCAAACGTGCCCGCGCCTGTGAAGCAGCCCTGCGCGGCAAGCCCTGGAACCAGGCGAGCCTGGAGCGCGCCTGCCAGGCCCTGGCCGAGGACTTCACCCCGCTCAGCGACTTCCGCGCCAGCAAGGAATACCGCCTGCTGGCCGCGCAGAACCTGCTGCGCAAGTACTTCATCGAACAGCAAACGCCGCACATCGAAACCCGGGTGACCGACTATGTCTAACCATCACGCCGTCAAGAGCCAGGCCGAGATGGCCGAACTGTTCAGCCAGGACCTGACCACCGGGGTTGGCCGCAGCGTCAAGCACGACAGCGCCGACAAGCACGTGGCAGGTGAAGCGGTGTACATCGACGACCGCCTGGAATTCCCCAACCAGTTGCACGTCTATGCGCGCACCGCCGACCGTGCCCACGCACGCATCCTGCGCATCGATACCACACCTTGTTATGCCTTCGAAGGGGTGCGCATCGCCATCACCCATGAGGACATTCCTGGCCTGAAGGACATCGGCCCGGTGGTGGCCGGTGACCCGCTGCTGGCCATCGACAAGGTCGAGTTCTTCGGCCAGCCGGTGCTCGCCGTGGCCGCGCGCGACCTGGACACCGCGCGCCGTGCAGCAATGGCGGCGATCATCGAATACGAAGACCTGGAGCCGGTACTGGACGTGGTCGAGGCATTGCGCAAGAAGCACTTCGTACTCGACAGCCACACCCACCAGCGCGGTGATTCGGCCACCGCCCTGGCCAGCGCCCCGCACCGCCTGCAGGGCACCCTGCATATCGGCGGCCAGGAGCATTTCTACCTGGAGACGCAGATTTCCTCGGTAATGCCCACCGAAGACGGCGGCATGATCGTCTTCTGCTCCACGCAAAACCCTACCGAAGTGCAGAAGCTGGTCGCTGAAGTGCTCGACGTGCCGATGAACAAGGTGGTGCTCGACATGCGCCGCATGGGCGGCGGCTTCGGCGGCAAGGAAACCCAGGCCGCCAGCCCGGCCTGCCTGTGCGCGGTGATCGCACGCCTGACCGGCCAACCGACCAAGATGCGCCTGCCGCGCGTCGAAGACATGATGATGACCGGCAAGCGCCACCCCTTCTATGTCGAGTACGACGTCGGCTTCGATGACGACGGGCGCCTGCAAGGCATCAACATGGACCTGGCCGGCAACTGCGGCTACTCGCCCGACCTTTCCGGCTCGATCGTCGATCGTGCCATGTTCCACTCCGACAACGCCTACTACCTGGGCGATGCCACCGTGCACGGCCACCGCTGCAAGACCAACACCGCCTCCAACACCGCCTACCGCGGCTTCGGCGGCCCACAAGGCATGGTTGCCATCGAGCAGGTGATGGACCACATTGCGCGTCACCTGGGCCGTGACCCGCTGGCAGTGCGCAAGGCCAACTACTACGGCAAGACCGAGCGCAACGTCACCCACTATTACCAGACCGTCGAGCACAACATGCTCGAGGAGATGACGGCCGAGCTGGAAGCCAGCAGCGACTACGCAGAACGCCGCGAATCGATCCGCCGCTTCAACGCCAACAGCCCGGTCCTCAAGAAAGGCCTGGCGCTGACCCCGGTCAAGTTCGGCATCTCGTTCACCGCCACCTTCCTCAACCAGGCCGGCGCGCTGATTCATATCTACACCGATGGCAGCATCCACCTGAACCACGGCGGCACCGAGATGGGCCAGGGCCTGAACACCAAGGTGGCCCAGGTCGTTGCACAGATTTTCCAGGTTGATTTCAGCCGCATCCAGATCACCGCCACCAATACCGACAAGGTGCCCAACACCTCGCCAACGGCGGCATCCAGCGGCGCCGACCTGAACGGCAAAGCGGCGCAGAATGCCGCCGAGATTCTCAAAAAGCGCCTGACCGAGTTCGCCGCGCGGCATTATCAGGTTACCGAGGAGGACGTCGAGTTCCGCAACGGCCATGTGCGCGTGCGCGACCAGATCGTCAGCTTCGAACAACTGGTGCAGCAGGCATACTTCGCCCAGGTGTCGCTGTCGAGTACCGGCTTCTACCGCACGCCGAAGATCTTCTACGACCGCAGCCAGGCACGCGGCCGGCCGTTCTACTACTTCGCCTTCGGCGCCGCCTGCGTGGAAGTGGTCGTCGATACCCTGACCGGCGAGTACAAGATGTTGCGCGCCGACATCCTGCACGACGTCGGCGATTCGCTGAACCCGGCCATCGACATTGGCCAGGTGGAAGGCGGTTTCATCCAGGGCATGGGTTGGCTGACCACCGAAGAGCTGGTGTGGAATGCCAAGGGCAAGCTGATGACCAATGGCCCGGCCAGCTACAAGATCCCGGCCGTGGCCGACATGCCGCTGGATCTGCGGGTGAAACTGGTGGAAAACCGCAAGAACCCGGAAGACACCGTGTTCCACTCCAAGGCGGTTGGCGAGCCACCGTTCATGCTCGGCATCGCCGCCTGGTGCGCGATCAAGGATGCCGTGGCCAGCATTGCCGATTACCGGCTGCAACCGAACATCGACGCACCGGCGACACCGGAGCGGGTGCTGTGGGGGTGCGAGCAGATGCGCAAGCAAGTAACTGCCGCGCAGCCTGCCTTGCAGGAACTGGAAACCTCCACTCACTGACGCCGCAGACCTGTGGTAGGAGCGGCCTTGTGTCGCGAAAGGGTCGCGCAGCGGCCCCAAGATCTGTGCAGCAATGGAGATTCTTGGGGCCGCTGCGCGACCCTTTCGCGACACAAGGCCGCTCCTACCACAGGACCGAGTCGCCCATAGAGGATTTTGAATCATGCACCAATGGATCAACGCCCTCGCCGACCACCAGGCCCGCGGCGAACCCTGCGTACTGGTGACCATCATCGAGGAGCGCGGCTCGACCCCGCGCAATGCCGGCTCGAAAATGGTCGTCAGTGCCACAGCCCTGTATGACACCATCGGCGGCGGCCACCTGGAATTCAAGGCGCTGCACATTGCCCGGGCAATGCTCGAAGAACACCGCACCACGCCGCACCTGGAGCGCTTCAGCCTCGGCGCCAGCCTCGGACAGTGCTGTGGCGGCGTCACCGTGCTGCTGTTCGAGCCCATGACCGCTGTGCAGGCGCAAATCGCCGTGTTCGGCGCGGGCCATGTCGGCCGGGCTCTGGTACCCTTGCTCGCCGCCCTGCCCTGCCGGGTGCGCTGGATCGATTCGCGTGAACAGGAATTCCCCGAGCTCATCCCCAACGGGGTGACCAAGGTGGTCAGCGAAGAGCCGGTCGACGAAGTGGCCGAGCTGCCAGCCGGTTGCTACTGCATCGTCATGACCCACAACCACCAGCTCGACCTGGAGCTGACCGCCGCCATTCTCAAGCGCAACGATTTCACCTGGTTCGGCCTGATCGGCTCGAAGACCAAACGGGTCAAGTTCGAACACCGCCTGCGCGAGCGCGGCTTTGACGAGGCCGTGATGGCGCGCATGCGTTGCCCGATGGGCATCGCCGAGGTCAAGGGCAAGCTGCCGATCGAGATCGCCGTGTCCATCGCCGGCGAAATCATTGCCACCTACAACGCCTGCTTTGGCCAGCATGACGCTGGCGTCAATGCGGGCCCCATCGCCCAGTTGCTGCCGCCCTCCCGGCGCAGCCAAGCCAATTGACGAGTGAGTTATGACCGTTACCCGCAAAGCCTACCGTGCCGCCATCCTGCACAGCATCGCCGACCCGGCCGAGGTGGGCCTGGACGCCTCCCATGAGTACTACGAGGACGGCCTGCTGGTGATCGACGAGGGTCGCATCAGTGCATTGGGTCATGCCAGCGAACTGCTGCCGACGCTGGATGCCGACATCGAAGTGGTGCATTACCAGGACGCCCTGATCACCCCGGGCTTCATCGACACCCACATTCACTTCCCGCAGACCGGCATGATCGGTTCCTACGGCGAGCAACTGCTGGACTGGCTCAACACCTATACCTTCCCCTGTGAAAAGCAGTTCGCCGACAAGGATCACGCCGACAAAGTGGCGAAGATCTTCCTCAAGGAACTGCTGCGCAACGGCACCACCACTGCGCTGGTGTTCGGCAGTGTGCACCCGCAGTCGGTCAATGCACTGTTCGAGGAGGCCGAGCGCCTGGACCTGCGCATGATCGCCGGCAAGGTGATGATGGACCGCAACGCCCCCGACTACCTGACCGATACCGCCGAAACCAGCTACACCGACAGCAAGGCGCTGATCGAGCGCTGGCACGGCAAGGGCCGCCTGCACTACGCGGTAACCCCGCGCTTCGCGCCCACCAGCACCGCGCAGCAATTGAAGCTTGCCGGGCAGTTGCTCAAGGAGCACCCGGGCGTCTATATGCACACCCACCTGTCCGAGAACCTCAAGGAAATCGACTGGGTCAAGGAACTGTTCCCTGAGCAGAAAGGTTACCTGGACGTCTACGACCACTTCGAACTGCTCGGCGAGCGCTCCGTTTTCGCCCACGGCGTGCACCTGTGCGACGACGAATGCCAGCGCTTGTCCGAGACGGGCTCGGCGATCGCCTTCTGCCCGACCTCGAACCTGTTCCTGGGCAGCGGCCTGTTCAACCTGCCCCAGGCCGAACGCTTCAAGGTAAACGTAGGCCTGGGTACCGACGTCGGCGCCGGCACCAGCTTCTCGCTGCTCAATACCCTGAACGAGGCGTACAAGGTCATGCAACTGCAAGGCGCGCGCCTGCACCCCTACAAGTCGCTGTACCTGGCCACCCTGGGCGGTGCCCGTGCGCTGCGCCTGGATGACCGGATCGGCAGCCTGCGCCCCGGCAACGATGCCGACTTCGTGGTGCTCGACTACAAGGCCACGCCGCTGCTTGACTACCGTATCCAGCAATCAGGCAGCATCGAAGAGACCCTGTTCGTGCTCACCACCTTGGGCGATGATCGCACCGTGCGCGAAACCTACGCCGCCGGGCGCTGCGTGCACCAGCGCTAAGGCACTTTCGCCAGGCCCCGGTAAAGTGCGCCGCCGATCGCTGCCCCGATCAGCGGCGCCAACCAGAACAGCCACAGCTGCTGCAAGGCCCAGCCACCGACGAACAGCGCCGGCCCCGTGCTGCGCGCGGGGTTGACCGAGGTATTGGTCACAGGGATCGAGATCAGGTGGATCAGGGTCAGGGCCAGGCCGATGGCGATAGGTGCAAAACCCGCCGGGGCCCGAGCGTCGGTTGCGCCCATGATCACCACCAGGAACATCGCCGTCATCACCACTTCACTGACAAAACCTGCGCCCAGCGAGTAACCGCCTGGCGAGTGGTCGGCATAGCCGTTGGACGCCAGGCCCGCCGACAGCTCGAAGCCGGCCTTGCCACTGGCGATGAAGTAGATCACCGCTGCCGCGCAGATCGCACCGATCACCTGAGCGATGACGTAAGGCAGCAACTCTTTGGCCGGAAAACGCCCACCCACTACCAACCCGAAGGAAACGGCAGGGTTCAGATGACAACCGGAGATGTGGCCAATGGCGAATGCCATCGTCAGCACGGTAAGACCGAAAGCGAAGGCGACACCGAGAACGCCGATGCCGAGGGGAGAGCTGGCTGCGATTACCGCACTGCCGCAGCCGCCGAGTACCAACCAGAAGGTGCCGATCAGCTCGGCTCCCATGCGCACACCCAAAGACGTCGACATGAACCTTTCCTCATGTAGTTGAACGCAGGAGACTGCGCAAGCCCAACTACTTGATGAAGGTTTGCTCACAAGAATCTAGCAGACGTTTGGTTTATGGCCACTCATTCAGCCAGGCAAACGATCAACCCTTGAGCGAAACCTTGGGTTTTTTCAGCAGATGCGAAAACACCGCATGCAGATCGTCCGAGGCACTCTCCTCGTCCAGGTTGAGCTTGCTGTCGATATGATCCATGTGATGCATCATCAGGCTGACCGCCTGCTCGGCATCACGCGCCTCGATGGCATCGATCAGTTGCATGTGCTCGTCGTAAGAGCAGTGCGAGCGATTGCCGCTTTCGTACTGGGCAATGATCAGCGACGTCTGCGACACCAGGCTGCGCTGGAAGCTGACCAGCGGGGCATTGCCGGCCGCCTCGGCCAGCTTCAGGTGAAACTCGCCGGACAAACGGATGCCGGCACCACGGTCGCCCCGCGAGAAGCTGTCACGCTCTTCACGCACCATGTGCCGCAGTTCGTTGAGCTGCTCGAGGGTGGCGTGCTGTACGGCCAGTTCGGTGATGGCGCGTTCGACCATGCGCCGGGAGAAGAACACCTGGCGCGCCTCTTCGACCGTCGGGCTGGCCACCACGGCACCGCGGTTGGGCCGCAGCAGCACAACGCTTTCGTGGGCCAGGCGCGACAAGGCACGACGGATGATGGTACGGCTGACGCCGAATATCTCGCCCAGCGCTTCCTCGCTCAACTTGGTGCCCGGTGCGAGTCGCTGCTCGAGGATCGCCTCGAAGATATGCGCATAGACGATATCGTCCTGGGTACCGCTGCGGCCAGCCTTGCCGGCACGTGCAGGTTTCTTCAGAGGTTGCAGCTGTTCGTTCATGGGCTCTCGAGGCACGAAGGAAAGTATGGCGGCATTGTACACAGGCTGAGCCGTTTCTGCAGGTGGGCTTTTAGCTATATAGCCGATGCGCGGCATATTGTGCGCACAAAAGATAAAACATTATTTGCTTTCTTTGTACACAAAAGCATAATCCATCGAGCAACTTCTTGACCCGTAAGTCAACAAAGCGGCGTCAGACGTCTGCCATCCCTCGCGGAGCCACCAAGTGCATTGCGCAGGTCACTGGCTCCAAGAACAACAAGAAAGACTTGAGGAGTACCGCTGTGGAAAGCCGCAAATCCGACGCACCTACGCTGGATCTCGCTCCGCCGCTCGAAACGAGCTGGCTGGAGCGGATTTTCAAACTCAAGCAACACGGCAGTACCGTCAAAACCGAAATGATCGCCGGGGTGACCACCTTCATCACCATGGCGTACATCATCTTCGTCAACCCCAACATCATGGCTGACGCCGGCATCGATCACGGCGCAGCATTCGTCGCCACCTGCATTGCCGCAGCACTGGGCTGCCTGCTGATGGGCCTGTACGCCAACTGGCCGGTGGGCCTGGCGCCGGGCATGGGCCTCAACGCGTTTTTCACCTACACCGTGGTCGGGACCATGGGCTACAACTGGGAGACAGCGCTGGGCGCGGTATTCGTATCGGGTGTGCTGTTCATGTTCCTGACCCTATCCAAGGTTCGCGAGTGGCTGCTCAACAGCATCCCGGTAAGCCTGCGACATGCCATGGGGGCCGGCGTCGGATTGTTTCTCGGGCTGATCGGCCTCAAGACCGCAGGCATCATCGTCGACAGCCCGGCCACGCTGATCAAGCTGGGCTCAATGCATGAACCAGGCCCACTGCTGGCGGCCCTGTGCTTCCTGTCGATTGCCATCCTCAGCTACAAACGCGTGTTCGGCGCCATCCTGATCAGCATCATCGGCGTCACTCTGGCAGGCTGGGGCCTGGGCCTGGTGAAATTTGGCGGCGTGATGTCGATGCCGCCGAGCCTGGCCCCCACCTGGATGGCCATGGACGTGGCCGGCGTGTTCAACGTGAGCATGATCAGCGTGGTGCTGGCGTTCCTCTTCGTGCACATGTTCGATACCGCCGGCACCTTGATGGGCGTCGCCCAGCGGGCCAACCTGGTGGCGCCGGACGGCCGCATCGAAGGCCTGTCGAAGGCATTGAAGGCGGACAGCGCATCCAGCGTGTTCGGTGCCGTGGTCGGGGTGCCGCCGGTAACCAGCTATGTAGAAAGTGCCGCGGGTGTTGCCGCAGGTGGCCGCACTGGCCTGACCGCGGTGGTGGTTGGCCTGCTGTTTGTGGCGGCGATGTTCTTTGCACCGCTGGCCGGGATGATTCCAGCCTACGCGACTGCAGGTGCACTGATTTACGTGGCCATGCTGATGATGGGCAGCATGGCGCACATCCATTGGGATGAAGCCACCGACAGCATCCCGGCGATCGTCACGGTGATCATGATGCCGCTGACCTTCTCGGTGGCAGACGGTATTGCCATGGGCTTCATCACCTATGTGGCGCTGAAGGCCGGTACCGGCAGGTACAAAGAGATTTCGGCCAGCCTGTGGGTGCTGTGCGCGATCTTCATTGCCAAGTTCGTGTTCCTCTGAGCTGACAATTGCACCAGAACAGGGCGCTTCGGCGCCCTTTTTGCGCTGTTGGCCCCACCCTCATCGCCGGCAAGCCGGCTCCTACAGGAGTGGTGTCAGCTGTAGAAAGTGAATAGGTCAGAGCCCCGGTAGGTGGCGAAATCGCTTGGATACCATTCGATATGGCCAACGCCGTACCTTGTGGGGGAGCCGGCTTGCCGGCGATGAGGCCAGTGAGGAAAACAAAACAGCAGACGAAAAAAAGCCCGCCAGTGTGAGAGCGGGCCAAGGACCTACGAAGATTCTTCTAGCGACCAACTAGCTCCCGCGATAGGTCGAATAGCTATACGGCGAGATCAGCAGCGGCACATGGTAGTGCTCCTGCTTCTCGTCGATGCCAAAGCGCAGCACAACAACATCCAGAAACGCCGGCTCCGGCAGTTGTACGCCGCGAGCACGGTAGTAGGCGCCAGCACTGAATTGCAGCTGGTAAACGCCAGTACGGTAATCGTCACCCTGCAACAGAGGCGCATCGACGCGGCCATCGCTGTTGGTCAGGGCAGTGTTCACCAGCTCAAGCTGCTGGCCTTCGACACGGTACAACTCGACCTTGATCGCGCTGCCCGGGCAGCCGTGAGCTGCATCCAGTACGTGTGTAGTCAAACGTCCCATTGCTTGTCGCCTCTTGTTCAATCTGTGGGCAAAAAATACACAGCCATTCGCACGGCAAGGAACCTGCGATGGGCGGGAATGCCGTTATTAAGACATTTCGTCGGCAGATTGTACACAATTTTTTGAGCCCTTCCGTCGAGGCCCGCTCGAACGGGTCAATAGTCGCAAATACAGGCGCTGTGCCGACGCCAATCTCATTAACTGACCAATCAGGCAGGTTTCTTGCAACAGATTCTCAGGCGACAAAAGGGAAGAAATGCGGAAAAACAGGCTTACAAATGATTTCAGAAGTTGTATACAATCAGCCCATCCGGTGGTGCGACATCCCGACGCGGCCCGCCCACCCCCCGCACTAACGCACAAGAAGGAAGACTGCAGTGAGCGCTGACTATCCTCGCGACCTGATCGGTTACGGCAACAACCCACCTCACCCGCAATGGCCGGGCAATGCCCGCATCGCGCTGTCTTTCGTCCTGAATTACGAAGAAGGTGGCGAGCGCAACATCCTGCACGGCGACAAAGAGTCTGAAGCCTTCCTGTCCGAGATGGTCGCTGCCCAGCCGCTGCAGGGCCAGCGCAACATGAGCATGGAGTCGCTGTACGAATATGGCAGCCGGGCCGGCGTATGGCGCCTGCTCAAGCTGTTCAAGGACAGCGGCGTGCCGCTGACCGTGTTCGCCGTGGCCATGGCTGCCCAGCGCCATCCGGACGTGATCCGCGCCATGGTCGAAGCCGGCCACGAGATCTGCAGCCACGGCTACCGTTGGATCGACTACCAGAACATGGATGAGGCCCAGGAGCGCGAGCACATGCTCGAGGCCATCCGCATCCTCACCGAACTGACCGGCGAACGCCCGGTAGGCTGGTACACCGGCCGCACCGGCCCCAATACCCGCCGCCTGGTCATGGAGGAAGGTGGCTTCCTCTACGACAGCGATACCTACGATGACGACCTGCCCTACTGGGAACCGAACAACCCGACCGGCAAGCCGCACCTGGTGATCCCCTACACCTTGGACACCAATGACATGCGCTTCACCCAGGTACAGGGCTTCAACTGCGGCGAGCAGTTCTTCCAGTACCTCAAGGACGCCTTCGATGTGCTGTACGCCGAAGGTGCCGAAGCGCCGAAGATGCTTTCCATCGGCCTGCACTGCCGGCTGGTCGGCCGCCCGGCGCGCCTGGCCGCGCTCAAGCGTTTCGTCGACTACGCCAAGAGCCATGACCAGGTCTGGTTCGCCCGTCGCGCGGACATCGCCCGCCACTGGCACGCCACCCACCCGTACAAGAAAGAGAACGCCTGATGACCGCCTTCAAGACCCTCAAGCCATCGACCTTGGACCGTGACACCTTCGTCAAGGTCTTCGCCGACATCTACGAGCATTCGCCGTGGGTCGCCGAAAAAGCCTACGACCTGGGCCAGCTGGACGAGCTGAACGAGATCGAAGCGCTGCACCAGCGCATGAGCGACATCCTGCTCAGTGCCAACCACGCCGACCAGTTGGCGCTGATCAACGCTCACCCGGACCTGGCCGGTAAAGCCGCCATCCAGGGCGAGCTGACCGAATCGAGCACCAACGAACAGGCCGGCGCCGGTATCCACCAGTGCACCGCCGAAGAGTTCGCCCGGTTCACCGAACTGAACGATGCCTACAAGGCCAAGTTCCAGTTCCCGTTCATCATGGCAGTCAAGGGCAGCAACCGGCACCAGATCCTCGCCGCTTTCGAAAAGCGCATCCATAACGACACCGATGCCGAATTCAAGGAAGCCCTGGCGCAGATCAACCTGATCGCCCTGTTCCGTCTGCTGCAGCTGTAACCGGCGCGGCAACGTTAGAGCCTTATCCAGAACAACGAACATAGAAGAGATAACCGCATGCGCACCCTGATGATCGAGCCCCTGACCAAAGAAGCCTTCGCCCCCTTCGGTGACGTGATCGAAACCGATGGCAGTGACCACTTCATGATCAACAACGGCTCGACCATGCGCTTCCACAAGCTCGCCACGGTCGAGACCGCCGAGCCTGAAGACAAAGCGATCATCAGCATCTTCCGCGCCGACGCGCTGGACATGCCGCTGACCGTGCGCATGCTGGAACGCCATCCGCTGGGCAGCCAGGCTTTCATCCCGCTGCTCGGCAACCCCTTTCTGATCGTGGTCGCGCCCGTTGGCGATGCACCTGTATCAGGCTTGGTCCGTGCCTTCCGCAGTAATGGCAGGCAGGGCGTCAATTACCATCGCGGCGTTTGGCACCACCCGGTGCTTACGATCGAAAAGCGGGATGATTTCCTGGTGGTTGATCGCAGTGGTTCCGGCAACAACTGCGATGAGCATTACTTCACCGAGGAACAGATGCTGATCCTCAATCCCCACCAATAAGAAAAGGTCGATCATCGTTCGGTGATCGGCAGAGGTACATACTGTGGAAGCACACCTTCACGAATGGCTGAACCTGAGCATTCGCTGGGTTCACATGATCACCGGCGTGGCCTGGATCGGTGCATCGTTCTACTTCGTCTGGCTGGAAAACAACCTGAACCGGAGCAATCCGCGTGACGGGCTGTCGGGTGACCTTTGGGCCATCCACGGCGGTGGTATCTACCACCTTGAGAAGTACAAGCTGGCGCCGCCGAAAATGCCCGAGAACCTGCACTGGTTCAAATGGGAAGCCTACTTCACCTGGATGTCCGGTATCGCCCTGCTGTGCGTGGTGTTCTACTGGAACCCGACCCTGTACCTGCTGGCCCCTGGCAGCACCCTGAGCGGTGCCGAGGGCGTGGCCATCGGTATCGGTTCGCTGGTGGCCGGCTGGTTCATCTACGACCTGCTCTGCGATTCGCCACTGGGCAAACGCCCGGCACTGCTTGGCGCCGTGCTGTTCGTACTGATCATCGCTGCCTGCTGGGGCTTCAGCCTGGTGTTCAGCGGCCGTGGCGCGTACCTGCACACTGGCGCGATCATCGGCACCATCATGGTCGGTAACGTGTTCCGCATCATCATGCCGGCCCAGCGCCAGCTGGTGGCAGCGATCGAGAACAACACCACCCCCGACCCGCGCCTGCCGGCCAAAGGCCTGCTGCGTTCGCGTCACAACAACTACTTCACCTTGCCGGTGCTGTTCATCATGATCAGCAACCACTTCCCGAGCACCTACGGTAGCCAGTACAACTGGCTGATCCTGGCCGGCATTGCCGTAGCCGCGGTACTGATCCGCCACTACTTCAACACCCGCCACGACAGCAGCAAGTACGCCTGGACCCTGCCGGCCGGCGCCCTGGCGATGATCTGCCTGGCTTACGTCACCGGCCCGAAACCGATGGCTGTTGCCCCTGAGCAGGCCGCAGCGAAGGTCGAGTACCAGCCACTGCCAGCGACTGCAGTAGGTGGCAAGACCGCTGCCGAACAGCGCGCCGAGGACGCTGCCAAGGCGGCCCAAGCGCCTGCCGCACCGGCTCAAGCCCCAGCCCAGGCGACTGCGCAGGCCGGTGGCGGCGCCTTCGACAAGATCCACACCGTCATCCAGGAACGCTGCACAGTGTGCCACTCGTCGAAACCGACCAGCCCGCTGTTCAGCACCGCCCCTGGCGGCGTGGTGTTCGACACCCCGCAGCAGATCCAGGCCCAGGCCGCGCGCATTCAGGCGCAAGCGGTCGCCAGCCAGATCATGCCGCTGGGCAACATCACCCAGATGACCGTCGAGGAGCGCAAGCTCGTCGGTGACTGGATCGCCAAAGGTGCCCAGGTCAACTGATCGAAGCCGCACGCTTCAAGCTTCAAGCTGTAAGTCCCAAGTAACAAGCAAGCATCGAGCGTCAGGCTCCAACGCGGATCACCAAGCTTCTTCCTGAAGCTTGCCGCTTGGAGCTTGCCGCTTGGATCCGAGAATAAAAACAAAACTCGAGGTGCTGCATGTCCGAGTCACGCAAGGCGTACATTCCTGTGGCGCCACCGCGCGAACCTCTGCCCCTGTTCCAACTGATCCTGGTCGGCCTGCAACACGTTCTGCTGATGTACGGAGGCGCGATTGCCGTGCCTTTGATCATCGGCCAGGCAGCCGGATTGTCCCGTGAAGAAGTCGCTTTCCTGATCAACGCCGACCTGCTGGTCGCAGGCGTAGCCACCATCATCCAGTCGTTCGGTATCGGCCCGGTAGGGATCCGCATGCCGGTGATGATGGGCGCCAGTTTCGCTGCCGTCGGCAGCATGGTGGCCATGGCCGGCATGCCTGGCGTAGGCCTGCAGGGGATCTTCGGTGCGACCATCGCCGCCGGGTTCTTCGGCATGCTCATCGCGCCGTTCATGTCCAAGGTCGTACGCTTCTTCCCGCCGCTGGTCACAGGTACCGTGATCACCTCGATCGGCCTCTCGCTGTTCCCGGTCGCAGTCAACTGGGCCGGTGGCGGCCATGAGGCAGAAGCCTTCGGCTCGCCGATCTACCTGATGGTGGCAGGCCTGGTGCTGGCCGTGATCCTGTTGATCAACCGCTTCATGCGTGGCTTCTGGGTCAACGTGTCGGTGCTGGTAGGCATGGGCCTGGGTTACATCCTGGCCGGTTCCATCGGCATGGTCGACCTGTCCGGCCTGAGCCAGGCACCGTGGCTGCAAGTGGTGACGCCACTGCACTTCGGCATGCCGACCTTCAGCCTGGCACCGATCCTGTCGATGTGCCTGGTGGTGGTGATCATCTTCGTCGAGTCCACGGGCATGTTCCTCGCCCTGGGCAAGGTGACCGATCGCGAAGTCACCCCAGGGATGCTGCGCCGGGGCCTGCTGTGCGATGCCGGCGCGTCGTTCATCGCCGGGTTCTTCAACACCTTCACCCACTCCTCGTTCGCCCAGAACATCGGCCTGGTGCAGATGACCGGGGTACGCTGCCGCTATGTCACCGTGGTGGCAGGCGCGCTGCTGATCCTGCTCAGCCTGCTGCCCAAGGCGGCTTACCTGATCGCCTCGATTCCGCCTGCAGTGCTGGGTGGTGCGTCCATTGCCATGTTCGGCATGGTCACCGCCACCGGGATCAAGATCCTTCAGGAGGCAGACATCGGCGACCGCCGCAACCAGCTGCTGGTTGCGGTCAGCGTCGGCTTCGGCCTGATCCCGGTGGTCCGCCCGGAGTTCTTCGCACAGATGCCGCAGTGGATGGAACCCATCACCCACAGTGGTATCGCCATGGCCACGGTCAGTGCCTTGGTGCTGAACGTGCTGTTCAACATCCTCGGTGGTGCCGACCGCGCGGCGCACAACGACGCCTGTCACCAGCATTGAGCCAAGCGGGGCGGCGCCGTGCGTCGCCCCTGCTCTTGTCCGTTGTAACTGCCACACCGTCGGCCCGCCGGAATGGGCCGCCCGGGGCGCCTGCGCGCCAAAAAATCCGCCAACAAAAACAATAAGTCCGGGAATCACAACATGAAGCGCATCGCATCAACCCTGTTGCTGGGCAGCAGCCTGCTGGCCACCCTCCCCTCGCATGCAGGCGAATGGCTGCTGTGGCACGGCGAAAGCCTGACCTATCTGTATGGCAAGGACTTCAAGGTCAACCCAGACATTCAGCAGACCATCACGTTCGAGCACGCCAACAAATGGAAGTACGGCGACACCTTCCTGTTCGTCGACAAGATCTTCTACAACGGCAAGCCCGATGCCAGCAAAGGCGTGACCACCTACTACGGTGAGTTCAGCCCGCGACTGTCGTTCGGCAAGATCTTCGACCAGAAGCTCGCCTTCGGCCCGATCAAGGACGTGCTGCTGGCCATGACCTACGAGCGTGGCGAAGGCGACAACGAGGCCTACCTGATCGGCCCCGGTTTCGACCTGAACATTCCCGGCTTCAACTATTTCACCCTCAATTTCTACCTGCGCAACACTGAAGGCGGCCGCCCTGGCGACGACGTCTGGCAGATCACCCCCGGTTGGTCGTACACCATTCCCGTGGGCAGGTCGGACATTCTGATCGACGGCTACATGGACTGGGTGCCCGACAATGACCAGAACAGCCGCGGCACCTATCACGCCAACCTGCACTTCAACCCGCAGGTCAAATACGACCTGGGCAAGGCGCTCAACCTGGGCGCCAAACAGCTGTATGTAGGCTTTGAGTACAGCTACTGGAAGGACAAGTACGGCATCGACAGCCGCGGCAATCTGGAGAGTAACCAGAGTGTCGCCAGCGCCCTGATCAAGGTACATTTCTGAAAACCTGATCGAACGCCCAAGTTTGATACACGCTGCTCCAGGACGGAGCACTTGAGGCCAGGCGCGCAAGCCAGTAATCTGCGCGCCCCCTCGAACAGGGCAGGATGGATCCTGCCCGCGTTTACTGACCGCTCAGTCAATGAATTCGGGCGGTTGGCCAACGCGTTGCCAGCCGGAAATACCCATTTTCAGCCGTTCAGAACGAGTCGAGCAGGAAGGTTGTAGCCAATCCGGAAAGTTGGCGCAGCTCTTGCCAAACAACTGTGGCCAATCGAAAAAAGCTGACTCAAAAGACAAAAAAAGCGCCAATACCGAGCGCTGACAACAGACCAATCAAGGGAGCGACACTCGCAATGCGTACCATCAATAGCCTGATTCTCGCGGGCGGCCTGCTGGCCTGCGGCACCACCTACGCCGATGACCTGCTGCAGTGGCAGAACAACAGCCTGACCTACCTGTGGGGCAAGAACTT
The DNA here is from genome assembly GCF_047456185.1 of Pseudomonas sp. BNK-30. Taxonomy (NCBI): domain Bacteria; kingdom Pseudomonadati; phylum Pseudomonadota; class Gammaproteobacteria; order Pseudomonadales; family Pseudomonadaceae; genus Pseudomonas; species Pseudomonas sp. BNK-30. The sequence goes on along the minus strand of NZ_CP179904.1, from coordinate 975,789 downwards.
CAAGGTCAACCCGGCGATCCAGCAAACCGTCACCTTCGAGCACGCCGATGGCTGGAAGTACGGCGACAACTTCGTCTTCGTCGACAAGATCTTCTACAACGGCAAGAAGGACTCGGGTAACGGCGACAACACCTACTACGGTGAAATCAGCCCGCGCCTGTCGTTCGGCAAGATCTTCGACCAGAAGCTGGCATTCGGCCCGGTCAAGGACGTGCTGCTGGCAATGACCTATGAGTTTGGCGAGGGTGATACCGAGTCCTACCTGATCGGCCCTGGCTTCGACCTGGACATCCCGGGCTTCGACTACTTCCAGCTGAACTTCTACCAGCGCACCACCGACGGCAGCCGGGCCGGTGACAACGTCTGGCAGATCACCCCGGTATGGTCGTACACCATCCCTGTGGGCTCCTCCGACATCCTCATCGACGGCTTCATGGACTGGGTGGTCGACAACGACGAGAACCGCCGCGGTACCTACCAGGCCAACCTGCACTTCAACCCGCAGGTCAAATATGACCTGGGCAAGGCGTTGCACCTGGGTGAGAAGCAGCTGTATGTGGGCTTTGAGTACGACTACTGGAAGAACAAGTACGGCATCAAGGATTCCGACGGGTTCACCACCGACCAGAACACTGCAAGCTTCCTGGTCAAGGTTCACTTCTGATCCTGGGGGCTGCTGTGCAGCCCCATCGCGACACAAGGCCGATCCTACAATGATCGCCGTAGGAGCGGCCTTGTGTCGCGAAAGGGCCGCAAAGCGGCCCAATTCACCTTCATCAAGCCGGGCGCAGTACCCGCCACAACTTGCCCAATCCGCTGACCACCGCCAACACCACGGCCCCCGCAACAATCCCCACCCCACCATTGAGCAACGCGCCAGTAAGCGCCCCGCCCCGCCCTTCACTGAACGCCTCGATGGCGTGATGCAGCGGCGCAACACCGTGTACCAGAATCCCGCCACCGACCAGGAACATCGCCGCAGTCCCGATCACCGACAGGCTCTTCATCATGTAAGGCGCCGCCCGCAGAATGCCGTTGCCCACCACCTGGGCCGCTTTCGAGGCTTTCTGAGTCATCCACAAGCCCAGGTCATCGAGCTTGACGATACCGCCCACCAACCCATAGACACCCACGGTCATGACGATCGCAATGCCCGACAGCACGATGATCTGCTGAGTCAGCGGCGCATCGGCCACAGTGCCCAAGGTGATGGCGATGATTTCTGCCGAGAGGATGAAGTCGGTGCGCACCGCCCCCTTGATCTTGGTCTTCTCAAAGGCCACCAGGTCGACGTTCGCATCGGCAACGGCTTCGCTGCGCGCACTGTGCTCGGCAGCATCCTCCTCCTTGCTGTGCAAGAACTTGTGCGCCAGCTTTTCGAAGCCTTCGAAACACAGGTACGCACCACCGATCATCAGCAGCGGCGTCACCGCCCATGGGATGAACGCGCTGATCAGCAGCGCCGCCGGCACCAGGATCGCCTTGTTGACGAACGAGCCCTTGGCCACCGCCCACACCACCGGGATCTCGCGCTCGGCGCGCACACCGGTGACCTGCTGGGCGTTGAGTGCCAGGTCGTCGCCCAGCACACCTGCGGTTTTCTTCGCCGCCACCTTGGTCATCAAAGAGACATCGTCGAGTACCGTGGCAATGTCGTCGATCAGTACCAGTAAACTGCTTCCTGCCATGTCTGCCTGTTTCCCGTGAAATGAATGGGCCGGAGTCTAGCCCAAAGTCGCTGCCTTGAGCGCCCCTCGAGCCCGGTGCTACCATGCCCGATCCCTCTTAGAGGTGGCCAGACACGAGGAAGATCCCTGACCATGAGCACCATTCGCGAGCGCAACAAGGAACTGATCCTGCGCGCGGCCAGCGAGGAATTCGCCGACAAGGGCTTCGCCGCCACCAAGACCAGCGATATCGCGGCCAAGGCCGGCCTGCCCAAGCCGAACGTGTATTACTACTTCAAGTCCAAGGACAACCTCTACCGCGAGGTCCTGGAGAGCATCATCGCGCCGATCATGCAGGCGTCCACGCCGTTCAATGCCGACGGCGACCCCAAGGAAGTGCTGAGTGCCTACATCCGCTCGAAGATCCGCATTTCGCGAGACCTGCCGCATGCCTCGAAGGTGTTCGCCAGCGAGATCATGCACGGTGCGCCGCACCTCTCGCCCAACCAGGTGGAACAGCTCAACGAGCAGGCCCGCCACAACATCGAGTGCATCGAGCGCTGGATCGAGCGCGGGCAGATTGCCAAGGTCGACGCGCACCACCTGATGTTCAGCATCTGGGCGGCGACTCAGACCTATGCCGATTTCGATTGGCAGATTTCGGTGATCACCGGCAAGGCCAAGCTGGCCGACAGTGATTACGAAGCAGCAGCCGAGACCATCATTCGGCTGGTGCTCAAAGGCTGTGAACCCGAGGCGGCCTGACAAGGCCAGTGGGGCTGCTCTGCAGCCCTCTCGCGACACAAGGCCGCTGTAGGAGCGGCCTCGTGTCGCGATAGGGCCGCAACGCGGCCCCGGCAATTTAAAGCCTTACGCAGCTACACCGGCATCCGCCGTCAACCCCGCCTCTTCGATCGCACTGATCGCACACTGCTCGTCGATATCCGACGTATCGCCGCTGATCCCTACGGCACCCAGCACCTTGCCGTCCTGATCGCGGATCAGCACGCCACCTGGCGCCGGCACCACCGGCCGCTCACCCACACCATTCAACGCGGCAAAAAACGCCGGCCGCTGCTGCGCATCCAGCGCCAGCAAGCGCGAGCCCTTGCCCAGGGCAATCGCGCCCCAGGCCTTGCCCGTGGCCACCTCAGGGCGAATCAGGCTGGCGCCATCTTCGCGCTGCAGGGCCAGCACATGCCCACCGGCATCCAGCACCACCACCGTCAACGGCGCAGCATTGATCTTGCGGCCCGCCGCCAGCGCCGCGTTCACCAGGCTGACAGCGACTTTCAGGTTCAAAGCGTTCATGGAAAGGTCCTCTTCTTGTTGTGAGAAGCCCGAGGGCAGTTGAAAATCGATCACTCAAATAGAACACAACTGCAACCACTTTTGTATACAATAAATTGAAACGATCGTATGCGATGACGCAAATCGCCGTTTTCATGGGCGCTCGGACGAAAGCAACCTCCCCCGATGAAAACCCATTGACCTGAACCGCCAGCCGTGAATACACTCTGGCACAAAGCAAGTTGTATACAATTACAAAATCGATGAGGCACAACCCATGAGCAAAATGAGAGCAATCGATGCAGCCGTTCTGGTCATGCGCCGTGAAGGTGTAGATACCGCGTTCGGCATCCCAGGGGCTGCCATCAACCCGTTGTACTCGGCCCTGAAAAAAGTCGGTGGCATCGATCACGTCCTCGCTCGTCACGTTGAAGGCGCCTCGCACATGGCCGAGGGTTACACCCGCGCCAACCCAGGCAACATCGGCGTGTGCATCGGCACCTCCGGCCCCGCCGGCACCGACATGGTCACCGGCCTGTACAGCGCATCGGCCGACTCCATCCCGATTCTCTGCATCACCGGCCAGGCGCCACGTGCCCGTCTGCACAAAGAAGACTTCCAGGCTGTCGACATCACCAGCATCGTCAAGCCCGTCACCAAGTGGGCGACCACCGTTCTGGAACCAGGCCAAGTGCCTTATGCCTTCCAGAAAGCCTTCTACGAAATGCGTACCGGCCGCCCAGGCCCTGTGCTGATCGACCTGCCGTTCGACGTGCAGATGGCCGAAATCGAATTCGACATCGACGCCTACGAGCCGCTGGTCGTCAACAAACCGTCCGCCACTCGCGTACAGGCTGAAAAAGCCCTGGCCCTGCTCAACGACGCCGAGCGCCCGCTGCTGGTGGCCGGTGGCGGCATCATCAACGCCGACGCCAGCGACAAGCTGGTGGAGTTCGCCGAACTGACCGGCGTGCCCGTGATCCCTACCCTGATGGGCTGGGGCACCATCCCGGACGACCACGCCCAGATGGTCGGCATGGTCGGCCTGCAGACCTCGCACCGCTACGGCAACGCCACCCTGCTCAAGTCCGACCTGGTGTTCGGTATCGGTAACCGTTGGGCCAACCGCCACACCGGTTCCGTTGACGTTTACACCGAAGGCCGCAAGTTCGTTCACGTCGACATCGAGCCCACCCAGATCGGCCGCGTGTTCACCCCGGACCTGGGTATCGTTTCCGACGCAGGCCTGGCGCTGGACGTGTTCATCGAAGTGGCCCGCGAGTGGAAAGCCGCCGGCAAGCTGCAGTGCCGCAAGGCCTGGCTGGAAGACTGCCAGCAGCGTAAATCGAGCCTGCAGCGCAAGACTCACTTCGACAACGTGCCGGTCAAGCCGCAGCGCGTTTACGAAGAGATGAACCAGGTGTTCGGCAAGGACACCTGCTACGTCAGCACCATTGGCCTGTCGCAAATTGCCGGTGCACAGTTCCTGCACGTGTACAAGCCACGTCACTGGATCAACTGTGGCCAGGCCGGCCCGCTCGGCTGGACCATCCCGGCGGCACTGGGTGTGGTCAAGGCCGACCCGAAACGCAAGGTTGTGGCACTGTCGGGTGACTACGACTTCCAGTTCATGATCGAAGAGCTGGCCGTGGGCGCGCAGTTCAACCTGCCGTACGTACACGTGCTGGTGAACAACGCCTACCTGGGCCTGATCCGTCAGGCGCAGCGTGGCTTCGACATGGATTACTGTGTACAACTGGCGTTCGAGAACATCAACTCCACCGACGCCGCCACCTACGGTGTCGATCACGTCGCCGTGGTCGAAGGCCTGGGCTGCAAAGCCATCCGTGTCTTCGAGCCAGGTGAGATCGCCCCGGCCCTGCTCAAGGCACAGAAGATGGCCGAAGAGTTCCGAGTACCGGTCGTGGTGGAAGTGATTCTGGAGCGTGTGACCAACATTTCCATGGGCACCGAGATCAACGCGGTCAATGAGTTCGAAGACCTGGCGCTGGTCGGCAACGACGCGCCAACCGCCATCTCGATGCTGGACTGATCGCCTGACGCCCCCGTGCTGCGCCCTACCTGAGGGCGCCGGGGGCCTTCATCGCAAGGAGACACATCATGCCTCGCTTCGCTGCCAACCTGTCCATGCTGTTCACCGAACAGGACTTCCTGGCCCGCTTCAAGGCTGCCGCCGATGCTGGTTTCAGCGGCGTCGAATACCTCTTCCCGTACGACTTCAGCGCTGCCGAAATCAAGCAGCAGCTCGACGCCCACGGCCTGACCCAGGTGCTGTTCAACCTGCCGGCCGGTGATTGGGGCAAAGGTGAGCGCGGAATCGCCTGCCATCCCGACCGCGTCGAAGAATTCCGCGCCGGTGTCGACAAGGCCATCGAATACGCCAAGGTACTGGGCAACACCCAGGTCAACTGCCTGGCCGGCATTCGCCCGCAAGGCCTGCAGTGCGCCGACGTGCGCAAGACCTTTGTCGACAACCTGAAGTTCGCTGCCGACAAGCTCAAAGCCGCTGGCATTCGCCTGGTCATGGAAATGATCAACACCCGCGACATCCCGGGCTTCTACCTGAACACCACCCGGCAGGCCCTGGAAATCCAGGCCGAAGTGGGCAGCGACAACCTGTTCCTGCAATACGACATCTACCACATGCAGATCATGGAAGGTGACCTGGCTCGCACCATGGAAGCCAACCTGAAACTGATCAACCACATCCAGCTGGCCGACAACCCGGGCCGTAACGAACCGGGTACCGGCGAGATCAACTACCGCTTCCTGTTCGAACACCTGGACCGCATCGGTTACCAGGGTTGGGTAGGCGCGGAGTACAAGCCGCTGACTACCACCGAAGCAGGCCTGGGCTGGCTGAAGACACACAACGCAATCTAAGAACGCTCGCAGAACCTGCTGTAGGAGCGGCCTTGTGTCGCGAAGGGCTGCAAAGCAGCCCCGGCAGATTGCCTGCGCAACTGAGATCGAGGGGCCGCTGCGCGCCCCTTCGCGACACAAGGCCGCCCCTACAGGGGGCCGAGTCGCCTGCTTACATAAATATAAAAGAGGTAATTTCTCATGGCTAAAATCGGTTTCCTCGGCACCGGCATCATGGGCAAGCCCATGGCTCAGAACCTGCAAAAAGCAGGTCACAGCATTTTCGTTTCCACCCACCACGAGGCCGCACCGGCTGACCTGATCGCCGCTGGCGCAGTGGCGCTGGCCAACCCGAAAGAGGTTGCCCAGGAAGCCGAGTTCATCATCGTCATGGTGCCGGACACCCCGCAGGTCGAAAGCGTACTGTTCGACCAGAACGGTGTCGCCGAAGGCGTGGGCCCGAACAAGGTGGTGATCGACATGAGCTCGATCTCGCCGACCGCCACCAAGGCCTTTGCCGAGAAGATCAAGGCCACCGGTGCCGCCTACCTCGACGCACCAGTGTCCGGTGGTGAAGTCGGTGCCAAGGCCGCGACCCTGAGCATCATGGTCGGTGGCTGCCCGAACGCCTTCGAACGCGCCCTGCCGCTGTTCGAAGCCATGGGCAAGAACATCACCCGCGTCGGCGGCAACGGTGACGGCCAGACGGCCAAGGTCGCCAACCAGATCATCGTCGCCCTGAACATCCAGGCCGTCAGCGAAGCTCTGCTGTTCGCGGCCAAGAACGGTGCAGACCCTGCCAAGGTGCGTGAAGCGCTGATGGGCGGCTTCGCCTCCTCGAAGATCCTCGAAGTGCATGCCGAGCGCATGATCAAAGGTACCTTCGACCCAGGCTTCCGCATCAATCTGCACCAGAAAGACCTGAACCTGGCCCTGCAAGGCGCCAAGGAGCTGGGCATCAACCTGCCCAACACCTCCAACGCCCAGCAAGTGTTCAGCACCTGCGTGGCACTGGGCGGCGGCAACTGGGACCACTCGGCGCTGATCAAAGGCCTGGAGCACATGGCCAACTTCTCGATCCGCGGCGAGAAATAAGCTTCAAGCTGTAAGCCTCAAGCGGCAAGCAAAAGCAGGTCTGCTTTTACTTGCGGCTTGTAGCTTGAAGCTTGCAGCTCTGGGGACCGCCCCTGGTTCGGCCTGCACGGAGGCAGTTCCAGGGGCGTTTTCGATTCTGCAGAACAACAATAACTGGGAGCCTGCCATGTCGGTCGATCCGCAAAAACTTCTCCGCGACCTGTTCGACACAGCCATCGCTGCCGCCCACCCCCGTCAAGTCCTCGAACCCTACCTGCCCGCCGACCGTAGCGGCCGGGTCATCGTCATCGGCGCCGGCAAAGCCGCAGCGGCCATGGCCGAAGTGGTCGAGAAGAGCTGGCAGGGTGAAGTGTCCGGGCTGGTGGTCACACGTTACGGTCATGGCGCCAACTGCCAGAAGATCGAAGTGGTCGAAGCCGCCCACCCGGTCCCCGACGCCGCTGGCCTGGCCGTGGCCAAACGTGTGCTGGAACTGGTCAGCGACCTGAACGAAGACGACCGCGTCATCTTCCTGCTCTCTGGCGGTGGTTCGGCCCTGCTGGCGCTGCCAGCCGAAGGCCTGACCCTGGCCGACAAGCAACAGATCAACAAGGCGCTGCTCAAGTCCGGCGCCACCATCGGCGAGATGAACTGTGTGCGCAAGCACCTCTCGGCGATCAAGGGCGGCCGCCTGGCCAAGGCTTGCTGGCCCGCCACTGTCTACACCTATGCCATTTCCGATGTGCCCGGCGACCTGGCTACGGTCATCGCCTCCGGCCCCACCGTGGCCGACCCGAGCACCTCGGCCGACGCCCTGGCGATCCTCAAGCGCTACAACATCGAAGCGCCCAAGGCCGTCATCGACTGGCTCAACAACCCCGCCTCGGAAACCGTCAAGGCCGATGACCCGGCCCTGGCCCGCAGCCACTTCCAACTGATCGCCAAGCCCCAGCAATCGCTTGAAGCCGCTGCAGTGCAAGCCCGCCAGGCCGGCTTCAGCCCGCTGATCCTCGGCGACCTGGAAGGTGAATCGCGCGAAGTGGCCAAGGTGCATGCCGGTATCACCCGGCAAATCGTCCAGCACGGGCAGCCGCTCAAAGCACCTTGCGTGATCCTTTCTGGCGGCGAAACCACTGTCACCGTACGGGGCAATGGCCGTGGCGGGCGCAATGCGGAGTTTTTGCTCAGCCTCACCGAAAGCCTGAAGGGCCTGCCGGGCGTGTACGCCCTGGCTGGTGATACCGACGGCATCGACGGCTCGGAAGAAAACGCCGGCGCCTTCATGACGCCAGCCAGCTTCGCCCGCGCCGAGGCACTGGGCCTGTCGGCCAGTGACGAGCTGGACAACAACAACGGCTACGGCTATTTCGCCGCACTCGATGCGCTGATCGTCACTGAGCCGACCCGCACCAACGTCAACGACTTCCGCGCCATCCTGATCCTTGAGACTGCACAATCATGACGCCTGATAAAAAAGTCAAAATCCTCGCCACCCTCGGCCCTGCGATCAATGGCATCGACGATATCCGCCAGCTGGTAGAAGCCGGGGTGAACATCTTCCGCCTCAACTTCAGCCATGGCGAACACGCCGACCACGCCCTGCGCTACCAGTGGATCCGCGAGGTCGAGCAGCAACTGAACTACCCGCTCGGCATCCTCATGGACTTGCAGGGCCCCAAGCTGCGCGTTGGCCGCTTTGCCGAAGGCAAGGTGCAGCTGCAACGCGGCCAGGCGCTGCGCCTGGACCTGGACAAGGCCCCGGGTGACAGCCGCCGGGTCAACCTGCCGCACCCGGAGATCATCGCCGCGCTGGAGCCCGGCATGGACCTGCTGCTGGACGACGGTAAGCTGCGCCTGCGGGTGACCGCCAAGCACAGCGATGCCATCGACACCGAAGTGCTGGCCGGTGGCGAGCTGTCCGACCGCAAGGGTGTCAACGTGCCGCAAGCGGTGCTTGACCTCTCCCCGCTCACCGAAAAGGACCGCCGCGACCTGGCCTTCGGCCTGGAACTGGGCGTGGACTGGGTGGCGCTGTCGTTCGTGCAACGCCCCGAAGACATCCTTGAGGCCCGCCAGCTGATCGGCGACCGTGCCTACCTGATGGCCAAGATCGAAAAGCCGTCGGCCGTGGAGCAGCTGCAGGCGATTGCCGAACTGTCCGATGCAATCATGGTGGCGCGTGGCGACCTGGGTGTGGAAGTGCCGGCCGAGAGCGTGCCGCAGATCCAGAAACGCATCATCGGCACCTGCCGCCAGCTGGGTAAACCGGTGGTGGTGGCCACGCAGATGCTCGAATCCATGCGTTTCTCGCCAGCCCCGACCCGCGCCGAAGTCACCGACGTCGCCAATGCCGTTGCCGAAGGTGCCGATGCGGTGATGCTGTCGGCCGAGACCGCCTCGGGTGACTACCCACTGGAAGCCGTGCAGATGATGAGCAAGATCATCCGCCAGGTGGAGAACGGCCCGGATTACCAGGCCCAGCTCGACGTTGGCCGGCCCAAAGCTGAAGCCACCGTGTCGGACGCCATCAGCTGCGCGATCCGCCGGATCAGCGGCATCCTGCCGGTGGCGGTGCTGGTCAACTACAGCGAGTCGGGGGCTTCGACCCTGCGCGCCGCACGCGAGCGGCCACGGGCACCGATCCTCAACCTGACGCCGAACCTGGTCACTGCCCGCCGCTTGAGCGTGACCTGGGGCGTGCACTCGGTGGTCAATGACCGTTTGCGCCAGGTAGATGAGGTGGTCTCCACCGCACTGGAAATTGCCCAGGCCCAAGGCATGGCCAGCCGTGGTGACACATTGCTGATCACTGCCGGTGTGCCGTTCGGCAAGCCAGGCTCGACCAACAGCCTGCGGATCGAGACCTTGGTCTGAGATTGCCGGGGGCGCTTTGCGCCCCTTTTGCGACACAAGGCCGCTCCTACCGGCGAACGCGAAACCCTGTAGGAGCGGCCTTGCGTCGCGAAAGGAGGGCAAAGCCCTCCCCTTGCCCCCAACAACAGACACGCGGAAAACCGAGGCCCAAAGAGGCCCACCGCTCTTCCATCAACCTTACCGACTGCCCATGTACACCAAAAATTTTGTCAACCCGTGCCCCGACTGGGCCACGGCGCTACTCAACGGCTTCAGCCAGGTACTGCTGCTGCGCAGCCCCCTGTGCGGCCTGTGCTGCCTGCTGGCCATCCTGCTGACCGCCCCCGACCTGGTCGGCGGTGCCCTGCTCGGCGCCCTCGCCGGCCTGCTCACCGCACAGCGCCGCGGCTATGACCGCGCCGACCGCCAGGCCGGGCTTTACTGCTATAACGGCGTGCTGATCGGCATCCTGATCTGCGCGGTACTGCCCTGGTCGGCAATCATGCCGCCGCTGATCATCGCTGCCGGTGGGCTGTCCAGCATCATTACCCACCAGTGGCGCAAGCGCGGGGGCAAACTGCTGATCGCCTACACCGCCCCTTTCGTGCTGCTGGGTTGGGGCACACTGCTGCTCGCCAGCCCCTCACCCAGCGGCTTCGTCGAAGCCGACCCTCTGTATGCTCTGGCGCGGGGCGTAGGCCAGATTTTCCTGCTCGACCAGCCATTGGCCGGGTTGCTGATCATCTTAGGCATGTTCATCGCCAACCCCTATGCCGCGATGTGGGCGGTGATCGGCTCGGCCATCGGTGGCAGCGTAGCCTTGTTTGCCGAAGCGCAATCTGCCTGGCTGGGTCTGTACGGCTTCAACGCGGCACTGGCGGCGCTGGCCTTCAGCAGGCAGGGTGAAAAGCCTTGGGTGACCCTGCTGGCGATTGCCCTGGCTCTACTGCTGCAACCGCTGTTCAAGCTGCTACCGGTGCCCGGCCTGACCGCCCCGTTCGTCGCCGCCTGCTGGCTGATGCACTTGGGCAGCCACCTGGCCCAGCCCAGGCAGCGCAATGCCAGGCGCTTGCACAGCTGAAACGCAACCCCTAGGCTCAGCCCATCGCTTTTGTGGAACGAGCCCATGAACAACCCTGCGAGCCTGCGCGAACGGCTCTACGTCATCGTATTCCAGACCGACACCGTCGCCGGCCGGCGCTTCGACAAGACCCTCCTGCTGATCATCCTGGCCAGCCTGGTCACGGTGATCCTCGACAGCATCGACGAGATTCACCAGAACTACGCAGGCCTGCTGGCCGGTATCGAATGGGGCTTCACCGCGATCTTCCTGGCCGAGTACATCACCCGCCTTTACTGCTCGCCCAAGCCCATGCGCTACGCCTTCAGCTTCTACGGCCTGGTCGACCTGCTGGCGATCGTGCCGGGGATCATCGCCCTGTACTACAGCGACGCGCAGTACCTGCTGATCATCCGGGTGATCCGCATGCTGCGGATTTTCCGTGTGCTCAAGCTCGGCCAGTACCTGAACCAAGCGAATTACCTGATGGCGGCACTGCGTGGCAGCAAGCAGAAGATCATCGTGTTTCTGCTCAGCGTGTCGACCCTGGTCACTGTGTTCGGCACCTTGATGTATGTGATCGAGGGCCCCGAGCACGGCTTTACCAGCATCCCCAAAGGCATCTACTGGGCCATTGTCACGCTCACGACCGTGGGCTTTGGCGATATCGTGCCGAAAACACCGCTGGGCCAGGTACTGTCCTCACTGGTGATGATCACCGGTTATTCGATCATTGCCGTGCCCACAGGGATTTTCACCGCCGAACTGGCCAATGCCATGCGCGCCGAACAGTTGCAGCACGACTGCCCAAGGTGCAGCAAAAAGGCCCATGAACACGGCGCTGCATTTTGCTCGCGCTGCGGTAACCTGCTGTTCCCGAAAACAGAATAAGCAAAGAGCCATTTGGTCTTTAGTCGTTCAATAACGAAACGCTATAGTCGCGCATAAGTTACCAAACACTCCGGAACAAGGACGCATCGTGAAAAAACTCTTCACTGCTTCGCTGCTGGCCGCCGGCCTGGCGTGCGGCACCCTCGCTCAGGCCGCTCCGACCCTGCTCAACGTTTCCTACGACGTGATGCGCGACTTCTACAAGGATTACAACCCAGCGTTCCAGAAACACTGGGAAGCCGAGCACGACGAGAAGGTCAACGTGCAGATGTCCTTCGGCGGTTCGAGCAAACAGGCACGTGCAGTGATCGATGGCCTGCCGGCCGATGTCATCACCATGAACATGGCCACCGACATCAATGCGCTGGCCGATATCGGCAAGCTGGTGCCGGACAATTGGGTTACACGCCTGCCCAACAACAGCGCCCCGTTCACCTCGGCCACTGTGTTCATCGTGCGCAAGGGCAACCCCAAGGCACTCAAAGACTGGCCTGACCTGCTCAAGGATGGTGTACAGGTCATCGTGCCCAACCCCAAGACGTCAGGTAACGGGCGCTATACCTACCTGTCGGCCTGGGGTTATGTGCTCAAGCAGGGCGGTGACGAGAACAAGGCCAAGGACTTCGTCGGCAAGCTGTTCAAACAGGCACCGGTACTCGATACCGGTGGCCGCGCCGCGACCACGACCTTCATGACCAACCAGATCGGCGATGTGCTGGTGACCTTCGAGAACGAAGCCGAAATGATCGCCCGCGAATTCGGCCGCGACCAGTTCGAAGTGGTCTACCCGAGCGTGTCGGCCGAAGCCGAACCACCGGTGAGTGTGGTCGACAAAGTGGTAGCGAAGAAGGGTACCCAGGCCGTGGCCGAGGAATACCTCAAGTACCTGTGGTCGCCGGCAGCCCAGGAAATCGCCGCACAGAACTACCTGCGTCCGCGTGATGCAACCGTACTGGCCAAGTACACCGACCGCTTCCCGAAGGTCGACTTCCTGTCGGTGGAGAAAACCTTCGGTGACTGGCGCACCGTGCAGAAGACCCACTTCAACGATGGTGGGGTGTTTGACCAGATCTATACCGGTCAGTAATTGAATGCTGCCCTCACTGGCCGCCATCATGACGCTCAGTGAATGTGTCCCAGAGCATCAGGCCGGTGATTTACCGCGAAATACCAAGGCCTTCAAGCCCCCCGCCGGATCGGCATCCGGAAACTCCGGGGGGTTGTCCAAGCGCTCGACGAAGGCCAACGCCGGGGCCTGCTCAGCCATGCCCTCGATCAGAAACTCCGGCCCGATCGCCGGATCATTCACGCACGCCAGCACAGTCCCACCCTCGGTCAGCAACTCTGGCAAGCGCCGCAAGATCTTTGCGTAATCCTGGGTCAGCACGAAACTGCCTTTCTGAAAGGTGGGCGGGTCGATGATGATCAAATCGTAGGGTCCGTACTTGCGCACCTTGCCCCACGACTTGAACAGTTCATGCCCCAGGTACGCCACCCGCGATGCATCGTGGCCATTGAGGCGATGGTTGTCTCTGCCACGGGACAGCGCCGACTTGGCCATGTCCAGGTTCACCACCTGCTCGGCGCCCCCGGCAATCGCTGCCACCGAGAAGCCGCAGGTGTAGGCGAACAGGTTCAGCACGCGCTTGCCCGCCGCCTGCTCACGCACCCAGCGTCGGCCGTAGCGCATGTCGAGAAACAGGCCGTTGTTCTGCCGCACGCCCAGGTCGAGCAGATAGGTCAGGCCATCTTCGACCACCTCGCGCTGCTGGCACGGCTCGCCCCACAACCACTGGCCCGGGCTGTCCGGCAGGTAACGGTGCTGGATGAGGATCGCTTGGCCGGCCCACTGTGGGTGCTCGGCGAGGTTGCGCAGCATGGCCTCTAGTTCTGCCAACTGGCCCTCGGGTGGTTCACGGAACAACGCTACCGACAGCACGCCCTGCAACCAGTCGACGGTGACCTGCTCCAGCCCCGGCCAGCAACGGCCGCGGCCATGGAACAGGCGGCGGGTTTCCTGCGGGGCGGGGTCGAGGGCGGTGAGCAGATGCTGTTCGAGGGTGTGGATCGGCGAAGTCATGGCGGGTCGCAAGCAGATAAAAGGGAGCATTCTACCCCGCTAGGCCGCTGCGTGCCCTATCGCCGGCTTGTTCGGCGATAGGTCATTCAGCGTCCTCACTATCCTTTGGCAATGATCGGCGCCGAACGGAACCACCACCCTTGCTGCATGCCCGCCGCCGCCAGCAAGATCAGCGCCACACCGAGCCACTGCAGTGGCGCCAGGCGGTGCCCGAAGGCCACCCAGTCGACCAGGATCGCGGCAATCGGGTAGATGAATGAAAGGGCACCGGTCAACGCCGTGGGCAGGCGCTGGATGGCACTGTACAGCAGCACGTACATCAGCCCCGTGTGCACCATGCCCAACGTCACCAGGCTGGCCAACGCCGAAGGCTCGCCAGGCAACCCGCCCAGCTTGACCCACGGCGCCAGCAGCATTACGCCGGTCGCTACCTGGATCAAGGCAATCAGATGCGGTGGCGTGCCGCTCAGGTGCTTGATGATCAATGCGGCAATGGCATACAGAAACGCCGCCCCCAGCGCCAGCGCAATGCCCACCAAGTACTCTTCACCGCTGCCCTGCCCTGCGCCATGGGCGCTGACGATGGCCAGCATGCCAAGGAACGCCACGCTCAGCCAGGTGAGCTTGGCCATAGTGATCTTCTCGCCCAGAAACACTGCCGCCAGCCCCACCAGCAGGAACGGCTGGACGTTGTACACCGCTGTGCCGATGGCGATCGACGCCCGCGAATAGGAAGCGAACAGCAACACCCAGTTGCCGACGATGGCCACGCCGCTGGCAATGGCCAAGAGCAAAGCCGTGCGGCTGATCACGCCGGGCTTGAGGAACCCGAACGCCGCGCAGATCACCAGCAACGTGCCAGTACCGAACACGCAACGCCAGAACACCACGTCCAGCACCGGCTGCCCGGATACCAGCACGAACCAGCCAATGGTCCCGGAAATCAGCATGGCAGCGACCATTTCCAGCGAGCCACGGCGCAACGAACTGTCCATCTCACACCTCCCATTGATGATGGCCACAGTATGCAGAGGCTCACGGTTAGCCTACCAGCGGATAACCAAGGCAAAATGGCCAGTGCGCCTTTACTATCAAGGGGAAATCTCTCCTTAACCTAATGAGGCGTATATGACCGATGCCATCGACCAACTCCTGATCAATGCCCTGATGGAAGATTCCCGCCGCTCACTGAAAGCACTGGCGCAGATCAGTGGCCTTTCTGCACCCAGCGTCAGCGAGCGCCTGCGCCGTCTGGAGGAGCGCGGCGTGCTGCGGGGTTACACCGTGGATGTCGATGCGCGCAGCTTTGGTTACCAATTGCAGGCCATCGTGCGCATTCGCCCGCTGCCGGGGCAGTTGCAGGAGGTGGAACGGCAGATTGTCGCGATTCCCGAGTTCACCGAGTGCGACAAGGTAACGGGCGAGGATTGCTTCATTGCCCGGCTGCATGTGCGGTCGATGGAACAGCTCGACGCCCTGCTTGACCGTATCAATGTGCTAGCTGACACCAACACGGCGATCATCAAGAAGAGCCCGGTAAAGCGGCGCTTGCCGCCGATGGACTGAGGCGCCTGGAAAACCTGACCCACCTCTGTACACATAAATGTCACCTTAGGTGCCATTTTTGTGTGCATAAGTGCTAGCAATGCCCCATTACGTTACACAGTTCGCGCAACTTAATCTGACCAAATGATCAACTAATTATCCGAACAAAAAATTAAACCTGTTCAATTGGTCAATTTATAGTTTCTTTAATTCATCAACTTAGCTTTCAGAGAGATAGATTCGAGATAGTGACAACTCGAAGTACGGTTTTTGAGTGGCATGGAACTCGCTTTTGTGTGTTCGTGTTTTGTATACAAGTTAAACAGAACATAAATACACAAGAACCCGCGACGCCGCCCCAAACCGGCCGCCGCGCCCAGAACCCAGTGATGCCAACGCTGCACTGACGAGATGGCGAGCCCGTGCGCATGCCCGCTCATCGCAGTCCACGTGCATCAGGAGCCTGCCGGAATGAGTACCAGCCTCGACCTTGCCCCTGAACTATCCGTCGCCAGCACCACCCCCGCTTCCTCCCTGGCCGGCCATGCGCCACAACTTGAACTGAGCCCGCGCCTGCATAACCGCGACCTTGCCCCGACGCGCATAGAGGGCCGCCGCTGGGGGCGCTACAGTATCTTCGCGCTGTGGACCAACGATGTGCACAACATTGCCAACTACTCATTCGCCATGGGCTTGTTCGCCCTGGGCCTGGGCGGCTGGCAGATACTCTTGTCATTGGCGATCGGCGCCGCGCTGGTGTACTTCTTCATGAACCTGTCCGGCTACATGGGGCAGAAGACCGGCGTGCCGTTCCCGGTGATCAGCCGCATCGCCTTCGGCATCCATGGCGCGCAGATCCCTGCGCTGATCCGTGCAGTGATTGCCATCGCCTGGTTCGGCATCCAGACCTACCTGGCCTCTGTAGTGCTGCGCGTGCTACTCACGGCCGTGTGGCCGCAACTCGCCAGCTATGACCAGGACAGCATCCTCGGCCTGTCGAGCCTGGGCTGGGTGTGCTTCGTGGCGATCTGGCTGGTGCAACTGGTGATCCTCGCCTACGGCATGGAGATGGTGCGCCGCTACGAGGCATTCGCCGGCCCGGTGATCCTGCTGACCGTGGCCAGCCTGGCGGTGTTCATGTACTTCAAGGCCGATGCGCGCATCGCCTGGTCGGTGGCCGAGCCGCTGACCGGTTACGAGATGTGGCGCAACATATTCGCCGGCGGCGCGCTGTGGCTGGCGATCTACGGCACCCTGGTGCTCAACTTCTGCGACTTCGCCCGTTCCTCGCCGTGCCGCAAGACCATCCGCGTAGGCAACTTCTGGGGCCTGCCGGTGAACATCCTGGTCTTCGCGGTCATCACCGTGGTGCTGTGCGGCGCACAGTTCCAGATCAATGGCCAGATCATCGACAGCCCGACCCAGATCGTTGCCAGCATCCCCAACACCGCTTTCCTGGTGCTCGGTTGCCTGGCCTTCCTGATCGTCACCGTTGCGGTGAACATCATGGCCAACTTCGTCGCCCCGGCCTTCGTGCTGAGCAACCTGGCGCCGAGGCACCTGAACTTTCGCCGCGCGGGGTTGATCAGCGCCACCCTCGCCGTGTTGATCCTGCCATGGAACCTCTACAACAGCCCGCTGGTGATCGTCTACTTCCTGTCCGGCCTGGGCGCCCTGCTGGGCCCACTGTACGGGGTGATCATGGCCGACTACTGGCTGCTGCGCAAAGGCTGCATCAACGTGCCGGAGCTTTACAGCGAACACCCGGCCGGGGCCTACCACTACAGCAAGGGCATCAACCTGCGGGCGGTCGCCGCGTTCCTGCCGGCCGCGCTGCTGGCCATCGTCCTGGCGCTGGTGCCCAACTTCCATGCCATCGCGCCTTTTTCCTGGCTGATCGGTGCCGGCATCGCCGCTGCGCTGTACCTGCTGATCGCCCCGCGCAACCGCCATTACGCTGATGTCAGCGGCGAATGCATCGCCGTCGACCACAGCAGCCACTGATCAAGGAGCAGTGTTCATGCGTATTCTGATCGCCAACGTCAACACCACCGAAGCCATCACCGAGGCCATCGCCGAACAGGCCCGCAGCGTGGCGTCACCCGGCACGCAGATCATCGGCCTGACCCCATGGTTCGGTGCCGAGTCGGTGGAGGGCAATTTCGAGAGCTACCTGGCCGCCATTGCCGTGATGGACCGCGTGCTGGCCTACGAGGGCCCGTACGATGCCGTGATCCAGGCCGGCTACGGCGAACATGGCCGCGAAGGTCTGCAGGAACTGCTGAACGTGCCGGTGGTGGACATCACAGATGCCGCCGCCAGCACTGCGATGTACCTGGGCCACGCCTATTCGGTGGTGACCACCCTTGACCGTACCGTGCCACTGATCGAGGACCGCCTGAAGCTTTCCGGGCTATACGACCGCTGCGCCTCGGTGCGCGCCAGTGGCCTGGCCGTGCTGGAACTGGAGGCAGACCCGCAGCGTGCGGTACAGGCCATCGTCGAACAGGCCGAACGGGCGGTGCGCGATGACAAGGCCGAGGTGATCTGCCTTGGCTGTGGCGGCATGGCCGGGCTGGACGAGCAGATTCGCCAACGTACCGGGGTGCCGGTGGTCGATGGCGTGAGCGCGGCGGTGACCATTGCCGAATCGTTGGTGCGGATGGGGCTGAGCACGTCCAAGGTGCGGACCTATGCCACCCCGCGGGCGAAGAAAGTGGTGGGCTGGCCGATGCGGTTCGGGCGGTAAAGCCTCAGGGGTCTTCGCCGGCCCTATCGCCGGCAAGCCGGCTCACACAGGTTGCCCCGCTGCTCTCAAATTCAGCTCAACCCAGTGGGAGTCGGCTTGCTTGCCAAGACAGTAACAGCAGATCAGGTCGGACAGCTATGCGCACCGCCATCCAGGCCCTGGCGTATGTTGCGGCTGAGCAGGCTGGCCTTGCCGTCGCGCCAGGTCAAGGTCAGAACATACAGGGTGTCGAAGTCATCGCCCTGCCAATCTTCGGTGATCACCCGGTCCTCACCCAGCGCCTTGCCGGCGACAGTATTGATCAGCTCCGGCAGGTAACCATGGGACCAGGCAGTGTAGACGGTGGCGTTGCGGTACTTGCCACTGAGCAATTCATCGGCTAGCTCATCGGTGTCGTTTGCACCGTAATCGATATTCACCGGCAGGCCGAGACGTATCGCACTCGGGGTGATGGTCATCAGTGGCCGGATGTAGCTGTAGCTCTGGTCACTGCTGCCTTCCTCGACCTCTCGTGTCGGGTTGGCTGCGAAGACGAAATCGGCGTTGCCGAAGCGCTCGGGCAGCAGCGTGGCCAGGTCCAATGCACGGTTGAGGCCTTGACAGTTCAACTGCCCCAACCCTTCGCCGGGTTTCTCGGCATGGCGCAGAAACACCAGGGTCTGGGTGCCATCGACCGGTTGAGCGCGGCTTTCGACCACTTCCAGTGCCAAGGGCACCGCCGCAGCGACGAGTGCGAGGCTCAGCAGCAGGTGGCGACTACGGCGAACAAACGGTGGCAACTTCATGTAGGCAGGCTCTTGTGGCAGACAGTTTCGGGTCGACCCGCCACATTGCCCTGAGGCTCAAGCCGCAAGGCATCCTTGTAGTGAATGCCATCCCTGGCCAACGAGTAGGGGTCAGAGTGCCCTCAACGCGTTTGGTTCCTCCCTGGGCAAGACTTACGTTAAGGCATACATGTTGCCGAATTATTTAAAGCCTGCCGGCCGCATCCGACACTCAGTCATCCCGTGTCAACACCTCGAGCAATTCGATCTCGAACGTCAGGTCTGAATTCGGCGGGATCGCGCCCACGCTACGTTCGCCATAACCAAGGTGCGCCGGCACCTGCAGCGTGCGTTTGCCCCCCACGCGCATGCCCATCAGGCCTAGGTCCCAGCCCTTGATCACGCGGCCCGTGCCAATCACGCACTGGAACGGTTTGCCGCGCGACCAGGACGAGTCGAACTCGCTGCCATCGGCCAGCCAGCCGGTGTACTGGGTGGTGATCAGGGCGCCTTTGACGGCGGCCTTGCCGTCGCCTTCGACGAGGTCGGTGATTTGCAGTTCGCTGCTCATGGGCATGCTCCAACGCTGAAATTCAAGGCCGCCCTTTTCTCAGGAATGCACGGGTTTGGCAAGCCGCCAGGCTCAACCCAACTGCTCGAAGGCTTGCTGTCCAGTCAATTCCTTGGTTTGGTTGGCAAAGCAGTACCAGGCAGGTTTCTGCTCGACGAATATCTGCAGGTCGAAATCCCAAGCCTCATCGCCGTCCAGCAGGCCCACCGGCACCGCGTAGAAATCGTTGGCCTTGAGCCGGTAATACAGGTGAGTGCCGCAGCGCCCGCAAAAGCCGCGCTGGGCCCAGTCGGATGAATCGTAGACGCCGGGCGAACGCCCTTCGATGACCGGCGGCTGGCTGCAGTGAACGACCAGCAACGGCCCACCGGTCCACTTGCGGCACATGCTGCAATGGCAGGCACTGATATGGGTGTTGTCGAGGGTGACCGTGAGCTTCGTGGCGCCGCACAGGCAGGTGCCTTGTTTCTCCATGACCATGGGGTGCTCCATTAGCGAGGATTGGGCCAGCAATTATAGATGCCCGGTAGGAGCGGCCTTGTGTCGCGATCAGGCCGCAACGCGGCCTCTCGAGTTACGCAATCATCATTAAACCAGGGGGCTGCTTTGCAGCCCATCGCGACACAAGGCCGCTCCTACAGTGGACTACACAAACGTCTAGATGTAGACAGTACCGCGCAGGTACAACGCCGCCCGCCCGCTGATGATCACTCGGCCATTGCCTGGCACCTCACAGTGCAGCTGGCCCTTGCGCGCGCCGCCCTGCTCGCAGGTCAGGGTGCGCTTGCCCAACCGCTGCGCCCACAAAGGCGCAAGCGAGGTGTGCGCAGAACCTGTGACCGGGTCTTCGTTGACACCGACTCGCGGGCCGAACCAGCGCGTGACGAAATCGTATCCGCGCCCAGGCGCGGTCACGGCGATGCCACGCACATCGAAGGCCGACAAGGCGACGAAGTCAGGCTGCAGCGGGTCCAAAAGCGAGGCGTCATCGATCATCACGACATAGTCGTCGGACTGATACACCGCACTCGCCCCGCTCAACCCCAGCGCCTTCAGCAAACCGGCGGGCGCCTCGACGGCCAGCGGCTGCTTGGCCGGGAAGTCCATGGCCAGCAAGCCGTCGGCCCCGCGGCTAACCCGCAATTCACCGCTGCGGGTGTTGAAGCGCAGTACTTCTGCCTGCTCGCCCAACTGCTCGAACAGCACATAGGCCGACGCCAAAGTGGCATGGCCACACAGCTCGACCTCCACCGCCGGGGTGAACCAGCGCAGGTCGAAGGTTTCGCCATTGCGCACGAAATAGGCGGTTTCGGAGAGGTTGTTCTCTTCGGCGATACGCTGCAGCACGTCATCAGGCAGCCAGCTTTCAAGCGCGATCACTGCTGCCGGGTTGCCACCGAACGGTTCGGCGGAAAAGGCATCGACCTGGAAGATCTCGAGTTGCATGCGAACACTCCTTGTGGCCCGGGCAGCGCCGGGCAGAAACTAAAACGAAGGTTACGGATGGACTGGTGTGAGTACCGGTTCGCCGGCAAAGAAGGCCTGTAGATTGCGCAGGACCAAGGCCACCGTGTCGCGCGCCGCTTCAGGGGATTGCCCGGCCACATGCGGGGTGAGCACCGTATTGCCGAGGGCCTTGAGGGCATCGGGCACGGCCGGTTCGTCATCGAACACATCAAGTGCTGCACCCGCAAGTTGCCCGCGCTGCAGCGCGCCAACCAGGGCCTGGGTATCCACCACGCTGGCACGGGCGATGTTCACCAAATAGCCCTCGGGGCCCAAAGCCTCGAGCACCCGAGCATCGACCAGATGGTGCGTATTGGCACCGCCTGGGGTGGCCACGACCAGAATGTCGACAGCATCGGCCAGGTGCAACGGGCTGTCGTACCAGGTGTAAGGCACGCCCTGGCGCGGCGTGCGGCTGTGGTAGCTGATGTTCATGTCGAAGCCGAGGCTGGCACGTTTGGCGATAGCCAGGCCAACTGCGCCCAGGCCGAGGATGCCGAGGCGCTTGCCACTAACCGAGGGGCTGATGACCCGGTGCCACTCGCCGCGGCGGATACCGGTATCGGCGCGGGGAATGTCGCGCAGCAGGGCCAGCAGCATCGCCAGGGTGTGGTCGGCCACGGCGGCGGCATTGGCACCCGCGCCATTGGTGACGGTAATGCCACGGGCAGCGGCGGCGGCCAGGTCGACGTGTTCGTAACCGGCGCCGATCACGCAGATGATCTGCAAGTTGGGCAACGCTTGGATTTCCACAGCGGTCAGGCCCAGCGGGCCGCGGGTAAGCACCGCATCGATCTCAGCGCCTTGGCGCTGGATGGCGTCGGCACGCAGTGGCGCGGACGGTGCACGGATCAGCCGGTAGCCGGCCTGTTCGAGCAGGGGCAGGTAATCATCGACGGTTTCCACCAACACCAGGACTGTCTTGCTCATGCACCCCTCCGGCTCAAATTCGAAGGGGCATTATGCGGAGTCGGCGGGCGGTACAGTCAATCTGTAAATCGCGGGTCAACTGTACTGTATCGGTTGGCCGAAAACGGCAAAACCATTACTGAGCGAACGCCCGGCCCAGCCCACCGGGTACACCACTGCTGTCGGTCTCCTGCCACGGGCCATCCGGGCTCAAAGACCAGCTCCAGCCATTGTCATAACGGTAGTAGGTGCGCTGCCGATAGAACGTATTGGGCTTCTTCTCCAATACATAAACACCCAGTTTCGGATCCCAATGGCTGGCGCCCCCCGGCGGCGGTGCAAAGCTTGCGGAGGTCCGCGGCATCGGTTTGGGGGTCGCTGCCGGTTTGCTCGGCTGCGTGGCCGGTTGGCCGCCAGGCAGTGGCTTGACCACCGGCCCCTTGTGCGGCGGCACCGTTTCGATCGGTGGCGCCGGCTGTTCGTACGGCTCACGCACCGTACACGCAGACAAACCCAGGGCCAGGGTGATCAGGGTCAGGCGGACGGCGTTTCGCATGGCAGGGTTCTCTTACGGGTCGGGGCTGTCGATGGTCAGGAGCTGGGTGGCCTGGGTCTTGCTGGGCAGCGGTGCGCCCTGGCCGATCCACTCACCATGGGTGGGCTGGCCGGCGCGCGATACCCTTGCAACCAGTTGGACTTCGGCAAAGTCGGACAGTTTCATCTGCGGCATCATCGCATCGGCGTCAGACAATTCTACCTCCAGCGGCAATTGGGCAACGGTCACCCGTTTGGCCGCCAGCGGCATGGGCGGGCCGTTGGTAGCCCGGGCGAAGATGAACACAGTGTCGTCGGGCTTGACCTTGTCCTTGAGCGCCGGGGCCAGCTCTACCCGCACTTTCAGGCGTGCCGCCACCGGGGTCTCAGGCTTGCCGGTATTGCCACCCAGGCGCTCTGCCGCACGGTCGATGCCGCCTTGCAAGGCCGCCCGCGAGGCATCGCCTTCAGGCAACTGCGCCAGCAGGCGGTTCCAGTAGTCGATGGCTTCCTGGTAGCGCTCGCCCTCAAAGGCCGCAATGCCGCGCAGGCCAAGGCTGGTCACTTCGTTCGGGTCGGCCTTGAGCGCCTCGTCGGTCAGCGCCTGCACCTGTGCGCTCCACTGCTTGTTGGCAGCGAAATACAGGGCCTGGGCCCATTGGCCGAGCAATTCGGGCTGGCGACCGGCCAGGGCCACGGCGCGCTCGTAGGCCTTGGCCGCATCTGCCGGGCGCTGTTCGGCCATGTAGGCGCGGCCCAGGAAATACAGGCCTTCGGCCGAATCCGGCTGAGCCTGGACGGCGCGCTCAAGGCGCGTGGTCATTTCTTCCATCGTCTTGGGCGCAGCAGCGAACTCCTGAGTCAGCTCCACTTTGTCCGCAGCACCAAAGTGCAGATACAGACCAAGCGCCACCACCGGCACCAGTACTGCGGCCAGCAGTGGCAGCACCTTGCCCAGGTGCCCCTGGCGAGGCGCTTCGGCGCCTTCGGTGTCCGCCAGCAGTTCACGGGCGGCCTCATCGCGGCCGTTGGCCAGTTGCGCGTCATCCAGCACACCGGCGGCCTGTTGGGCAGCCAGTTCGGCGACACGTTCCTGATACAGCGCCACGTTCAGCGCAGTACGGTCTTCTTCCTGCTGCTGGCGACGGCCACGCAGGGTCGGGATCAGCAGAAAGCCGAGGGCGGCGAGCAGCAGCAGGCCCGCACCAAGCCAGAATTCAGTCATGGTTCTGTTCTTTATCCAGCAGTTTGGCGAGACGCTCGCGTTCTTCGACAGACAACTCGTGCGAGCCTTGGGTAGCCGGCACACGGCGGCGGCGGACAATCACCGCCAGCACCGCAAAGCCACCGACCAGCAGAATGCCCGGGCCGAACCAGAGCAGCCAGGTACGCCCAGTGAGGGCAGGCTTGTAGCGCACGAAGTCGCCATAGCGGTCGACCATGAAGTCGACGATCTGCTGGTTGCTCTTGCCTTCGCCCAGCATGCGGAAGATCTCGCGGCGCAGGTCGGCGGCAATCGGTGCGTTGGAGTCGGCGATGTCCTGGTTCTGGCACTTGGGGCAGCGCAGTTCCTTGGTCAGTTGCTGATAACGCTCACGCTCGGCGTCGTCGCGGAACTGGTAGGTATCGATGGCCGCCCTGGCCACGCCGGCAACACTCAAACCCAGTACAACGGCCGCAAGCCAGCGCCTCATGGCTTGGCCTCGTCGACCAGGCCCTGATACAGCGGTGCCAGTTGCTCGCGCCACACGGTGGCATCGACGACGCCCACATGCTTGTAGCGGATGATGCCCTTGGCGTCGATCAGGAAGGTTTCCGGCGCGCCATAGACGCCCAGGTCCAGGCCCAGGCTGCCCTGCTCGTCGCGAATATCCAGCTGGTACGGGTTGTGGAACTCGGCCAGCCACTTCAGGGCGGCAGCATTGTCGTCCTTGTAGTTGATGCCGTAGATCACCACGCCCTGCCCGGCAAGCTGGTTGAGGTAAGGGTGCTCGACCTTGCACGACGGGCACCAGGTGGCCCATACGTTGACCAGCGCCGGGCGGCCTTGCAGGTCGGCCTGGGTCAGAGTGCGATCGCCCTGGGTCGAGGCCAGGGAAAACGCCGGGAACGGCTTGCCGATCATTGCCGAGGGCAGCTCGTCGGGCTTGAGGAACAGGCCCTTGTAGAGGAAAACGGCCAACAGCAGGAATACCGCCAGTGGCACCACCATGATCCAACGCTTCATGCAGCTGCTCCAGACACGCCCAGGACATCACGCACCCGGGTCTTGACCTTGACGCGGTAGCGCCGGTCGAGGGCCGCCAGCAAACCGCCCAGGCCGGTCAGAAGACCGCCCAGCCAGATCCAGCGGACGTAAGGCTTGATATGCACGCGCACGGCCCAGGCGCCGTTGTCCAGCGGCTCGCCCAATGCAACGTACAGGTCGCGGGTGAAACCGGCATCGATGCCGGCCTCGGTCATCATCGACTGCTGCACGGTATAGAGCCGCTTCTCGGGGTGCAGCGTGGTCACTTCACGGCCATCGCGGCTGACGACGACGGTGCCCTTGTCGGAAATGAAGTTCGGCCCTTCGAAGTGCTTGGCGCCCTGGAACAGGAACTGATAACCACCCAGCTCCACGCTTTCACCCGGGGCCAGGCGCAGGTCACGCTCGGCACTGTTGTTGCTCGACAGCACCACGCCAAGGGCGCACACCGCAAGCCCCAAGTGCGCCAGCTGCATGCCCCAGTAGCTGCGCGTCAGGCCACGCACGCCTTTGGCCAGGCCCTTGTGGCGGGTCTTGTCGAAAATGTCGCGCAACCCGCTGAGCACTAGCCAGGCTGCCAGGGCAAAAGCGGTAAGGGTCGGCCAGTCGAAGTCGTCGACGATGAACCCGGCCACTGGCGCCAGCACTGCGCTCGCGATCAGTACCGGCGTCATCATGCTCGCCAGCCACTTGCCTGGGGTGTCCTTCCAGCGCACCACCACACCGATGCCGAGCACCACCATCAGCAGTGCCATCAGCGGCAGGAACAAGGCATCGAAGTACGGCGGGCCCACCGACAGCTTGGCCCCGGTCAGGGCATCGAGCACCAACGGGTAGAGGGTGCCGAGCAGGATCATCGAAGCCGCCACCACCAGCACCAGGTTGTTGGCCAGCAGCAGCGTCTCGCGCGACCACAGGGCAAAGCCCACCTGGCTTTTGACCACTGGGGCACGCAGGGCGAACAGGGTCAGCGAACCACCGACCACGAACAGCAGGAAGATCAGGATGAACACGCCACGTGAAGGGTCGGAGGCGAACGCATGCACCGAGGTCAGCACGCCGGAACGCACCAGGAACGTCCCCAGCAGGCTCAGCGAGAACGCGGCAATCGCCAGCAGCACGGTCCAGCTCTTGAACACGCCGCGTTTTTCCGTCACCGCCAGCGAGTGGATCAGTGCCGTGCCCACCAGCCAAGGCATGAAGGAAGCGTTTTCCACCGGGTCCCAGAACCACCAGCCGCCCCAGCCCAGTTCGTAATAGGCCCACCAGGAGCCCAAGGTGATGCCCACGCCGAGAAACGCCCAGGCAATGATGGTCCAGGGCCGCGACCAGCGCGCCCACGCAGCATCCAGGCGCCCGCCCAGCAGCGCGGCGATGGCGAAGGCGAAGGCCACCGAAAAGCCCACATAACCCATGTACAGCATCGGCGGGTGAACGATCAGGCCAAAGTCCTGCAGCAGCGGGTTGAGGTCGCGGCCATCGGTCGGCACTTGCGGCAGCAAGCGCTGGAACGGGTTGGAGGTGATGATCAAAAAGCTCAGGAAGCCCACACTGATCATGCCCATCACCGCCAGCACCCGCGCCAGCATCACTTGCGGCAGCTGGCGCGAGAACACCGACACGGCGAAGGTCCAGCCACCGAGAATCAGCGCCCACAGCAGCAACGAGCCTTCGTGCGCGCCCCACACGGCACTGAACTTGTAGTACCAGGGCAAGGCGCTGTTGGAGTTGCTGGCCACGTACGCAACCGAGAAGTTGTCGGTCATGAAGGCGTGGGTCAGGCAAACGAAAGCAAAGGCCAGGAAGGCAAATTGGCCCCAGGCCGCCGGGCGTGCCAGGCTCATCCACAGGCTGTCGCCGCGCCAGGCGCCGAGCAACGGCACGGTCGCCTGCACAACGGCGAAACAGATCGCCAGGATCATCGCCAATTGGCCCAGTTCAGGGATCACCAACGCCGCATTCATGGTTTGGCCTCCGCGCCACTGGCGGCCTGGCCGCTTTCCTTCAGAGCCTTGGTGACTTCCGGCGGCATGTATTTCTCATCGTGTTTGGCCAGCACTTCATCGGCCACCACCACACCCTCGGCATTGAGCTTGCCCAGGGCGACGATGCCCTGCCCTTCGCGGAACAGGTCGGGGAGGATGCCGCGGTAGGTGATTGGCACCGACTTGTTGAAGTCGGTGACCACGAAACGCACATCAAGGGAGTCGCCCGAGCGCTGCAGCGAGCCCTTCTCGACCATGCCGCCTGCGCGGATGCGGGTGTCCAGCGGCGCCTCGCCATTGGCGATCTGCGTCGGTGTGTAGAACAGGTTGATGTTCTGTTGCAGGGCGCTCAGGGCAAAGCCGACGGCAACCGCCACCCCGACCAGCAGGCCGAGTATCAGGAACAGGCGTTTCTTGCGCTGCGGATTCACTGGTTGTTCTCCCGGCGCAGACGGCGCGCCTCATCTTGCAGATAGCGACGGCGGGCCAGCAACGGCGCGGCGACATTGACCGCCAGCACTGCCATGCAGATGGCGTAGGCCGACCAGACATACAGGCCATGGTGGCCCATGGCGAGGAAATCGCCGAATGAAGAAAAGCTCATCACACGGCCCTCCGGCCCAGGCTGTTCAATACTTCTTCCCTGACCCAGCTGGCACGCGCTTCGCGCTTGAGTACTTCAAGGCGCATGCGCAGCAACAGCACGGCGCCGAAGAAGCAGTAGAAGCCCAGCGCCGTGCACAGCAGCGGCAGCCACATCTCGGCGGGCATGGCCGGTTTTTCGGTCAGGGTGAAGGTGGCGCCCTGGTGCAGGGTGTTCCACCACTCCACCGAATACTTGATGATCGGGATATTGATCACCCCAACGATGGCCAGCACGGCACAGGCCTTGGCCGCGCTGTCACGGTTACTGATTGCCTGGCCCAGGGCGATGATGCCGAAGTACAGGAACAGCAGAATCAGCATCGACGTGAGCCGCGCATCCCAGACCCACCAGCTGCCCCAGGTCGGCTTGCCCCAGATGGCCCCGGTCAACAGCGCCACGGCAGTCATCCAGGCGCCGATGGGCGCTGCGCACTGCAGGGCGACATCCGCCAGCTTCATCTTCCACACCAGCCCCACCACGCCAGCCACCGCCAGCAGCACGTAGCACGATTGTGCAAGCATGGCCGCCGGCACGTGGATATAGATGATGCGGAAGCTGTTGCCCTGCTGGTAGTCCTGGGGGGCAAAGGCCAGGCCCCAGATCACCCCCGTCACCAGCAGCAGGATGGCCGATACGGTCAGCCACGGCAGCATGCGGCCGCTGATGGCATAGAACCATTTTGGGGAGCCAAGCTTGTGGAACCACGTCCAGCTAATTTTCATCAGGGTACATCCAGGGTATTAGCCGGGCTTGAGAGCCCGGGACTCGTTATTCACCGACGCTGATCTTCAGGCCGGCCGCTATCGCAAAGGGTGCCAGTGTCACCGCCAAGGCCGTAAGGCTGGCCAGCCAGAGCAGATGGCCGGTCGCCGGCATATTTTGCAACGCCGCCTGCAACGCACCACTGCCCAGGATCAATACAGGGATATACAACGGCAGAATCAGCAATGCCAGCAGCAACCCACCGCGCTTGAGGCCAACCGTCAGCGCCGCACCTACCGCACCCAGCAGGCTCAGCACCGGCGTGCCCAGCAACAGCGAGCCCAGCAGCACCGGCAGGCAATGGCTTGGCAGCCCCAGCATCAGTGCCAGCAGTGGCGCCAACAATACCAGCGCCAGCCCGGAAAAGATCCAGTGCGCCAGCACCTTGGCCAGCACCAGCACTGCCAGAGGGTGCGGCGACAGCACCCACTGCTCCAGCGAGCCGTCTTCGAAATCGCTGCGAAACAGGCCATCGAGCGACAGCAGCACTGCCAGCAGGGCCGCCACCCAGACCAAACCGGGCGACAAGGTTTGCAACAATTGACTTTCCGGCCCAACCGCCAGCGGGAACAGCGCCACCACGATAGCGAAGAACACCAAAGGGTTGGCCAGTTCCGCCGGGCGGCGGAACAACAGGCGCGCTTCACGGCGCAATAACAGAATAAATACGCTCATGCCGCCCATTGCCCCAGGTTCAGTTCGCGATAGCCGGAGGGCTTTTGGTCAAGCGTGTGGTGGGTGGTCAGCACCACCGTGCCGCCGCGCTCGCAATGGCGTGCCAGATGGGCCTCCAACTGCGCGACCCCTTGCTTGTCCAGCGCGGTGAAGGGTTCATCGAGGATCCACAACGGCGGGCTGTGCAAGTACAGCCGGGCAAGCGCTACACGGCGCTGCTGCCCGGCAGACAGGGTATGGCAGGGAACATCTTCGAAACCGCGCAAGCCGACCGCTTCCAGAGCAGCCCAGATCGCTTCGGCTGTGGCAGGCTGGTGCAAGGCACACAGCCAGGCCAGGTTTTCTTCAGCGCTGAGCAAGTCCTTGATACCGGCAGCATGGCCGATCCAAAGCAGGATGCTGGCCAGCGCATGGCGTTGTTCGGCCAACGGCTTGCCGCCCAGCAGGATCTGCCCGGCAGTCGGCTGCATCAGCCCGGCCAACAGGCGCAGCAGGCTGGTCTTGCCACTGCCGTTGGGGCCGCTGATCTGCAGCATGTCGCCTGGCCGCAGCTCGAAATCCAGGTGCTCGAACAGCAGGCGCCAGTCGCGCTCGCAGGCCAGGCCCACGGCTTGGAGGTGAAGGGTCACGGTTTCGCCTTATCCAGTTTACGGCTCAAGTCGCCCCCCTGGCTGCCGTTATACTGGCAGTGGCGGACGGCCGGCATTATTACATGCGCTGCCCCGCTGCCAAGAGGGCGGGCTCGACAGGTTGTATACAATCATGACTGAAATCAATAGTCTCGGCGCACAAAACGTCGTCAACCCGCAGGCGATCAAGGCGGCGCTGACCGGCGAGCTGCTGAACCTGACCCAGGCACAACCCGGGCTGCTCAAGCCTGGCGAGACCGCCCAGGCCGAGGTACTGACGCTGCGCCAGTCAGGTGGCGAGTTTCAACTGGTGCTCAAGCTGATCCAGGCCAACGGCAAGCAGAACCAGCTGCAGGTCACCACCAGCCAACCCATCCCTCAAGGCAGCCAGATCACCGTCAGCCAGCCAGAGAGCAACCGCCTCGCGGTAATGGTGCAACAGGCCAGCGCCAGCAACGTCACCCTCCTCACTCAACTCGATACCAGCAAGGTGCCTGTCGGCACCCTCCTGCAAGGCAAGGTCCTGACCAACCAGGCACTTGCCCTTGGCCCTGGTGCCGCCACCAGCTTTCGCGCGCTGGTGAGCTTGCTCAACAGCGCACAGGCAGGCGCCGTCCTGACCATCGACAGCCCGCGCCCGTTGCCGGTCGGCAGCCTGCTCAGCGCGCTGGTGCAAGGCGACCAGTCGCTACGCTTCGTGCCGCTCAGCGGCCGTCAGGAGCAATTGAACATCGCCCAGCAGCTGCTCACCCAACAGGGCCGCCAGGCCTCCTTGCCCGGCCTGCTCAACGCTTTGCAGCGAATAGCCAGCGACCCGAGCGGCAACGGCGAACTGCGCACCAGCGCCGAGCGCCTGCTGGCCAGCCTGCCGGACGCTCGCCAACTGGGCGATGGCAAAGCGTTTGCCCAGGCCTTGAGCAACAGCGGGGCATTCCTTGAAGCGAAACTGCTTGGCGGCCAGAGCACACACGTGGCAACCGACCTGAAGGCCCATTTGATCAGGCTGGTGGCCCAGGCCTCGGCGTACGCACCGGCAAGTCCTGCCTTCGTCTCGACCACCTTGGCCCAGGCTTTGCCAACCATGGCACGCGGCGCCCTGGGCATGCTCGAGCGGGCGAGCCCGAAGCAACAGCCAGGCGGGTTTCCGCTGCCCTCCCGGTTGCTGCAGGCCATGGAACACGAAGGCGACCTGCAGCAGCTGCTGCGCCTCGCCGCCGCGGCCATCTCGCGCCTGCAAAGCCACGCCCTGAGCAGCCTGCAACAATCCGGCAGCTTGGAAAACGGCAACCTGCAGACCACCTGGCAAACCGAGATACCCGTGCGCCATGGCCTGGACTTCATTCCGCTTCAGGTCAAGCTGCAGCGCGAGGAAACCGCGCAGCAACAAGCCGACCGGGAGCGGGAACATCAGGACCCGCTGCAGGCCCTGTGGCGCATCGACCTGGCCTTCGACCTGGCACCGCTCGGCCCCCTGCAGGTCCAGGCGCAACTGAGCCAGGGCCGGCTGTCCGGCCAGTTGTGGGCTGAACGTGAACAAACCGCCCGACTGATCGACAGCCAGCTCGGCGCGCTGCGTGAACGCCTTCTGGCCCGCGGATTGGACGTTGGCGACCTCGAATGTCATCCCGGCATTCCGCCTCAAGGGCCGCGCACACGTGTGGAACAACGCTGGGTGGACGAAACCGCATGAGCAGCAAGCAACCGCGTCAGGCCATCGCCCTGAGCTACGATGGCCAGCAAGCCCCCACCCTGAGTGCCAAAGGCGACGATGAACTGGCCGAGGCCATCCTGGCGCTGGCACGTGAACATGAAGTGCCGATCTACGAGAACGCCGAGCTGGTGCGCCTGCTGGCTCGCCTGGAGCTGGGCGAGCAGATTCCCGAAGCGCTGTACCTGACCATCGCCGAGATCATCGCCTTCGCCTGGCAATTGCGCGGCAAAGTCCCTGTTGGCTTCGACGACGAGCCAGCCCAAAGCCGTGACATCACCCCGCAAACATTGCGTCTGCCCTCGGGTTGATACGGTGAGGCGCGCGGGCGCATCGGTAAAGGCCGGTGAACAACCCCACAATTAATTAGCCCCACCCCCCTCTCTGCACAAGTCACTTTTGCCAGCCCTTCCCCACTGCGAAAGTGAATTCCATGAAGAACCGATACGTAAATGCCAAGGGTGTGCAATATGTGCGCGACAGCCTCGCCGGTTTTCCGCGCCCGGACCGGGCAGCAGCCGACGCCATACGCCAGTGGGCCAAAGAACGCACCATAGACCTTGACCCCGACAGGGTCGATGCCGTCACGCTGCACTGCCAGTTCAACCCCAAGCTCGGCTGGGTTGCCGTCATTGCGCAGAAAATGACACTGACCCAAGCGGTGCTGTCGAACTGGCAAGGTGAATCGGCCAACAACTGGCTGGGCGCGGCAATCGGTGCGCCTTGGGCCGGACATCTACCCGATGGCCCGCTGACCATCGTCGACAGCCTGCGCGACCAAAGCCTGCTGGGCAACCACTCACCGTATGGCGTCTACAACGGCCTGTTCAGGCATAGCGACAAGCAGCAATACAACGCCAGCACCCATGTACCACTGGACGCCGAGGCCTTTGAGTCCTTTATCTGGGAACTGGACTTGCACGAGCATTACAAGTCGATGCTCGACAGCTACTGGGATGCTCACTTCGACCACTACCGCATCGGTGCAAAAATCAACTTCATCGCCGCCTGCAACAAGCAAGTGGCCGAAGGCAGCCTCACTGACGCTGGCAGGCAACTGGCCTGGCAGACATGCGGCCTGGAAGCTGCGGCCCCGGTACTGCGCAGCGACGGCACGGCCAGCAGCAAACCGAGGGTGCGGGCCAGGCTGCTGAATGTGTACGGTTATGCGGCCACCGACCTGCTGTGTATCAACGACGCCGTCAGCGACCTGGTTCTGCTCTACATTCCGGGCAACGCTTCGCCGCTGCATGAGTTCAGGGGCAAACAGGCCCTGCTGGACTGGTTCGCCGAACAATGCCGCGCACCCGACAAACGCGATGCACTTCAAGCCCACTTCACGCTCGCTGACCGCGAAGACGGCTTGAGCTACAGCGGCCTTCACACTGCCCTGTGCGGCCTTGGCAGCTATCCAGAGCCTTATCACCTGGACAGCAACCGCCCCGGTTTCACGGCAGAAGGCATCTGGCCACCAAAGGACTACATCAACTACAAGGCCAAGGACTACAGCCCGCTGATCCAGGGCGACCTGTTCCTTACCTTGGCCAAACGCCAGAAGCAGCGCAGCTACCAGGATGCGAGTTTCATCATCACCAGCGACCGTGAGGTGACCAAGGCCAGGTGGCGCGGCTACCTGAACTCAGCGATCAACCTGCTGGCCCCTCTGGCTTTGGTGGTACCCGAGCTGGCCCCGCTGTTCGCCCTGGGCGGCGTCGCCCAGTTTGGCCTGGGCCTGGACCAGGCCATTGAAGGCAAGAGCGCACAACAGAAAGCCGAAGGCGTCAGTACGTCGGTCTTCGGGTTGCTCAATGCCGCGCCGCTGATCACTGCCGGCTTGTCCGAAGCCCCCACGCTGCTGCGCATCAAAAACGATGGTTTCGTGCTACCCAGCAGAGTAAACGGGAAACTTGGCTACCCCCTGAGCCCCACCACGCCACCCCACCTGCCGCTGGCCGAAGTGGCTGATTATTTCCATATACCGGACCCTATTGCTCCGCTTGCTGAGGCAAACACTGACGTTGCCGGGGCGATTGTCAGGACGCCTCGCTACGACGGCACGCCTGACCTGCTCGCAGCAATGATCGGTGGTTACCACGCAGAAGTGATTTATGACATGGAGGCTGATGCCTTTCGCCTGGAAAGCGATCTGAATGAGGTCGAGCCGACCTATTACATCGCAACGCCGGGCTCGCTCAACCTGGTTGAAGTAGATGTGCGAACGCGTCCGGTCACCAATGCCATGCGCATGGCAACCCTGCGTGCATTGGGCGTGGACTTGGAGCTCCCCATCGATTTGCCCGCGCCACACGCCGCAGACCTGCGCCCGATCCCCAAGCAGATCCTCAACGTGTGGGTGGGCGACAAGGTCATTCCGGACTTGTTGATCGACAACGTCGCCAGCAACGCCCTGAAAGTGCAGGATACGCAGTACGCGCTGCGTCTCTATCTTTCCAGGGCCGAGCCTGCTGCCTTCCAGGAAAACCTGGCTCGCCTGACAGCGCATGCCCCGGGGGTCGAGGTACTGGCACTTGAAGACCAGCCGTTCTATGCAAGCTTGCGGGGCAGCGACAACTACACCCAGTATCAGGCGGCGATCAACGGGAACGGCGGCGTGGCCAGCAACTTTGCCTCCGCCGCAGACATCTTGCGCTTTGCCCTGCTAGAGCACGAGGGAGGCTTGTACATGGACATCGACGATGCATTGCTGGCACCGGGTGAGTACCCTTCGGTCATCGACGGTGTACCCAGGGGGCAACCGGGTGAGCGGCTTGATGACGTGACACTCGCCACCACCGAAAGCGGCCTGCTGCTCTACCCCCCTGTGTCCAATGAAAAAATGGGCATGAACACCCTCTATAACAGCAGCCTGATAGGCAGCCATGCGGGTAATCCGACACTAAGGGCAATCCTCGAAGAGATGCATGCGCGCTACCTGGAGGAACCAGGCTTCTACGACAGCAAGCCTACCCTGCAAACTGACCCGCACGGCTTCTATCAATATGCCCAGACCCTTTGCCGCCTCACCGGGCCGAGGCTGCTCACCGACATGGTCGATCGCCACCTGCCAGAGCTCGGCGTCATGCGCCAGATCATCAACCTGTACGCCTTCCCCCGAACCCACTCATGGCAGTTCGTGAACCTTACTGACTTGCGGGCGGTGCAAAGGCAGATGCTCCCGCTTGACCGGATTGCCAGGATCGGCGGATTCAATTCCTGGGTCAGGCCCTGAGCGGCTTATTCATTGGGGTTTGTGTGAGCCGCAGACTGGCTTGAACGAGCCGGTACAGAAAAGGAAAAGGCGACCTGGGTCGCCTTTTCAACTACTCGCTGCTTCAACTACTCGCTGCGATGCAACTTGCTCATCAGCTCGGCCTCGGCTTGCGTCAATCCGCAGCTTTCGGTCAACTCCGACACACTCGCCCCCATCCCTACCAATTTGGCCGCCTGGCTGAAGGTGACATTGCTCGGGTCGCGTTGCTCCAGACGCTCCAACCGGTCTGGCAAGGTGGCCACCACCGCGCGCAACTCATGGATGGCTTCACCCATGCGCACGGTACCGTTCTGGTAGTCATCCAGGCGCTTGGCCAGGTCCTTGATGCGCTGGTCACGCACCGCATCGCCCAGGGCCTGCTGGGCAGCGAGTTCGCGCTGGCGCTTGCTGTAGTTGAGGAAGAACCACAGGCTCAGCGCCCACAACAGCGCCAGGAAGATGACAGCAACCTCGAAAATCAACTCAGATGTTCTCCAGCTCGGACCACTCTTCCTCGGTCATCATCTTGTCCAGCTCGACCAGGATCAACAGTTCTCCATTCTTGTTGCATACACCCTGGATGAACTTGGCCGACTCTTCGTTACCCACGTTCGGCGCAGTCTCGATCTCCGACTGACGCAGGTAGACCACCTCGGCGACGCTGTCGACGAGGATGCCGACCACTTGCTTGTCAGCCTCGATGATGACGATACGGGTGTTGTCGGTCACCTCGGTAGGCATCAGGCCGAAGCGCTGACGGGTATCGATCACCGTCACCACATTGCCACGCAGGTTGATGATACCCAGCACGTAGCTCGGCGCACCCGGTACCGGGGCGATCTCGGTGTAGCGCAGGACTTCCTGCACCTGCATGACATTGATGCCGTAGGACTCGTTGTCCAGACGGAAGGTTACCCATTGCAGAATCGGATCTTCCGAACCTTGTGCAGACGACTTTTTCATTCCCCTAGCCCTCAAATTCCGCCGATGGCGGTGTGTTCGCAGTTATTTGTGTTTGGCATGCAACTGCTTGACCGCGCCACTGGCGATCAGCTCGGCCAGTTCGGCGACGTCCAGCAGCGCACACATGTGTTCGATCACCGTGCCGGCCAGCCACGGTCGCTGGCCACGTTGGCTGCGCCATTTGATCTCGGACGGGTCCAGGCGCAGCGAACGGCTGACCTGATGCACCGCCAGCCCCCATTCGTAGCCCTGAACGGAAATGACGTAGTGCAGGCCCTGGCGGAAATCGTCCCGGTAGCGATCCGGCATGACCCAGCGCGCCGTGTCCAGCACCTTCAGGTTGCCCGCCTGACAGGTGAGGATGCCAAGGAACCAGTCCGGCTGGCCGAACAGCGGCGTCAGCTCCTGGCCCTCCAGGCTGTAGATAGAGCCCAGGCACACCAGCGGCACCGCCAGCGTCAGCCCGGCGACGTCGAACAGCAGGCACTCGAAGGGCTCGGCCGCCCAGGCCGGGCGACCATCGACCGTTGCCGGTGGCACGGGCGCACTCGGCGCGGGCAGGTTGACTTCAACCAGCGGCGCGACGGGCTCGGGCGACTGAACCTGGGTCAGTACAGGAATGGCGGCTTCGGCCACCACCTTGGTCTCGACCACCGCCACGACCGGCGCTTCGACCGGCAAGACGGTCGCAAGCACCCCGGCCTGCGGTTCGGCAAAAGGCCTTGCCGGGATGCTGACTGCAGGGCTTTGGACCTGCGGCTGCGCATCTCGGGCCTGTTCTTCGCGCACGGCAGCGGCAAATTCGTCGCTCGCAGCCGGCAGGTCAAGAATGCCCTCAGCCTCGGTGGCTTCCTGCAGCAGACCATCCAGATAGGATTGCAGGGCCAGTTGCGGCCGGGTACCGGTCTTCACCGTCATGAAGCCACCTGTACTGCAGTCTTGTAGGTGAGCAGGTGCTTGAGCAATGCCCGGTAAGCGATCACGCCGCGGCTCTTGCCATCGAACTGTGACGGCGTGACGCCGTTGCGGCTGGCATCGCGCAGGCGCGTATCGACCGGAATGTAGCCCTGCCATACCTGATGCTCATAGGCATCACGTAGCACTTTCAGCGTACCCAGCGAGGCCTGGGTACGGCGGTCGAACAGGGTCGGCACGATCTGGTACGGCAAGGCCTGCTTGCGCGAACGGTTGATCATGGCCAGCGTGCCGATCATGCGTTCCAGGCCCTTGACCGCGAGGAACTCGGTCTGCACCGGAATCACCAGTTGCTGGCTGGCGGCCAGTGCATTGACCATCAGCACCCCGAGCAGCGGCGGGCTGTCGATCAGGGCGAAGTCGAAGTCCTGCCACAGCTGCGCCAGACTCTTGGCGATCACCAGGCCCAGGCCACTCTGCCCCGGCGACTGACGCTCCAGCACCGCCAATGCGGTACTCGAGGGCAGCAGCGAGATACGCTGGTCGCTGGTGGGCAGCAGCAGTTGCCCGGGCAAGCCGTCCGGCACCTGGCCCTTGTGCAGGAACAGGTCGTAACAGCTGTGCTCCAGAGCATCGGGGTTGTGCCCGAAATAGCTGGTCATCGAACCATGCGGGTCGAGGTCGACGACGACCACGCGCTTGCCCGCCTCGGCCAGCAAACCGGCCAGGGCGATAGTGGTGGTGGTCTTGCCGACCCCGCCTTTCTGATTGGCTACTGCCCAGACTCTCATAGGACAACTCTTGATTCATGGAGGCCGCTGACCCCTGTGCGATCCGGTTTTCCGGACCGCAATGGGTTTGCGGTGACAGAGAATTGACGAGTCACTGCCCCGCCATCGCTGCTGGGGTTGCCGGTGCACTTTGTGTGCCAGCGCGGCGCAAGGCAGCGTCCGGTGTGGCGTTGGCACTGCCGGAGCCGGTCAGGCTGCGGCGTACTTCAAGGTTGCGGGAGATCACCAGCACCACACGGCGGTTTCGCGCCCGGCCCTCAGCAGTGTCATTGCCGGCCACAGGCTGATATTCGCCATACCCCACCGAGGCCATGCGCGCCGGGTTGACGCCTTCCATCGCCAGCAGGCGGACGATGCTCGCCGCCCGCGCCGAAGACAGCTCCCAGTTGGTCGGGTATTGCGCGGTACGGATCGGCAGATTGTCGGTAAAGCCTTCGACATGCACCGGGTTGGCGAACGGTTTGAGGATATTCGCCACCTTCTCGATGATGTCGAAAGCCTTGTCGCTGGGCATGGCATCGCCACTGCCGAACAGCAGCGAGGAATTCAGCTCGATCTCCACCCACAGCTCGTTTCCGCGGATGGTCATCTGGTCGGACTTGATCAGGTCACCGAAGGCATCGCGTACGTCGTCACTGATGGCTTTGAGTGGGTCGACGCTGCTCTGCGCAAGGCCTGCGTCGGTCTGCTCGCTGTCCTTGATCAACGGCTCGGCCGGCTTGATGCTGAGCGGTTGCTCATCGCCGATAGGGATTGGCTTCATGCTCCGCTCAGGGTCGTTGAACACCCCGAGCAGTGCTTGCGAAATGACCTTGTACTTGCCCTCGTTGATCGAGGAAATCGAGTACATGACCACGAAAAAAGCGAACAGCAAGGTAATGAAGTCGGCGTACGACACCAGCCAGCGCTCGTGATTTTCGTGTTCTTCGGTATGGCGACGGCGACGCATGGGTTACTCCATGAAGCCTTGCAGCTTCAACTCGATCGAACGCGGGTTCTCACCCTCGGCAATCGACAACAGGCCTTCGAGCAGCATTTCGCGGTAGCGCGACTGACGCATGACAATGGCCTTGAGCTTGCTGGCGACCGGCAGCAGGATCAGGTTGGCACTGGCCACGCCATAGATGGTGGCAACGAACGCCACAGCGATGCCGTTGCCCAGCTGCGACGGGTCGGCCAGGTTGCCCATCACGTGGATCAGGCCCATCACCGCACCGATGATACCGATGGTCGGCGCATAGCCACCCATGCTTTCGAACACCTTGGCAGCCTGGATATCGCGGCCTTCCTGGGTGAGAAAATCGACTTCGAGGATACTGCGGATGGCCTCGGGCTCGGCGCCGTCGACCAGCAACTGCAAGCCCTTGCGGGCATACGGGTCGGGCTCGCCATCGGCCACACCCTCCAGGCCCAGCAGGCCTTCCTTGCGTGCGGTCAGGCTCCAGTTCACCACCCGGTCGATACCGCCAGCCAGGTCAACCCGTGGCGGGAAGATGATCCAGCGCAAGATCTGCAAGGCACGCTTGAACGATGACAACGGTGACTGCAAAAGCGCCGCCGCCAGGGTACCGCCCAACACGATCAGGGCTGCCGGGCCATTGAGCAGCGCCCCGACATGGCCCCCTTCGAGAAAGTTGCCACCGACGATGGCGACGAAGGCCAGGATCAGACCGATCAGGCTAAGGACATCCATCAGACACACGCCTCGACCAAGTGCTTGCCGATCTCATCCAGGCTGTACACCGCATCGGCCAGGTTGGCCTTGACGATGGCCATGGGCATGCCATAGATCACGCAACTGGCTTCATCCTGGGCCCACACGGTGCTGCCACCCTGCTTGAGCAGGCGCGCGCCCTCACGGCCGTCGGCGCCCATGCCGGTAAGCACCACCGACAGCACCTTGTCACCGTACGACTTGGCTGCCGAACCGAAGGTGATGTCCACGCAGGGCTTGTAGTTCAAGCGCTCGTCACCGGGCAGGATCTTCACCGTGCCCCGGCCATCGATCATCATCTGCTTGCCACCGGGGGCCAACAGGGCCAGGCCTGGGCGCAGCAAGTCGCCGTCCTCGGCTTCCTTGACGCTGATCTTGCACAGCTTGTCCAGGCGCTCGGCAAAAGCCTTGGTGAACGCCGCCGGCATGTGCTGGATGAGCACGATCGGCGCCGGGAACCCGGCAGGCAGTTGCGTCAGTACCCGCTGCAGGGCGACCGGGCCACCGGTCGACGTACCGATAGCCACCAGTTTGTAGGGCTTGCGCTTGGGCGCTGGCGAATGGGTTGACGCCGCCGCCGCACGGGCAGGCGCCACGCTGCGCGTTGGCGCCGGGCTGGCCAGGCTGCTGGTGGCGGTGTGCGCAACGCTGGCAGGTGCCGGCGCAGCCGCCGCAGCGGGGCTTGCGTAACCACCGAAACGACGGTTGCTGCGCGAAAGGGTGTGAACCTTCTCGCACAGCATCTGCTTGACCTTCTCCGGGTTGCGGGAGATGTCCTCGAAGTTCTTCGGCAGGTAATCCACCGCACCGGCATCCAGCGCGTCGAGGGTCACCCGGGCGCCTTCGTGGGTCAGCGAGGAGAACATCAACACCGGCGTCGGGCAGCGCTGCATGATGTGCCGCACTGCGGTGATGCCATCCATCATGGGCATTTCGTAGTCCATGGTGATGACATCGGGCTTGAGCGCCAGCGCCTGGTCGATCGCTTCCCTGCCGTTGGTCGCGGTACCGACGACCTGGATCGTCGGGTCCGCCGAGAGGATTTCCGAGACGCGGCGGCGGAAGAAACCCGAATCATCCACCACCAGGACCTTGACTGCCATAAACACTCCATTAGGTGGCGCAGCCGGCAAGGGCGCGCCACCGAAATCAAATACGCCGCGCCGCGTAACGCTTGAGCATGCTCGGTACGTCGAGAATCAGCGCAATGCGACCGTCGCCGGTGATGGTGGCGCCGGACATGCCCGGGGTGCCCTGCAGCATCTTGCCCAGCGGCTTGATCACCACTTCTTCCTGGCCGACCAGTTGGTCGACCACGAAGCCGATGCGCTGGGTGCCCACAGACAGAATCACCACGTGGCCCTCGCGCTGCTCCTCATGCACCTGGCCCTGAACCAGCCAGCGCTTGAGGTAGAACAGCGGCAGCGCCTTGTCGCGTACGATCACCACCTCCTGGCCGTCGACCACGTTGGTGCGCGACAGGTCCAGGTGGAAAATCTCGTTGACGTTGACCAGCGGGAAGGCGAACGCCTGGTTGCCCAGCATCACCATCAGGGTCGGCATGATCGCTAACGTCAGCGGCACCTTGATGACGATCTTCGAACCCTGGCCTTTGGCCGAGAAGATGTTGATCGAGCCGTTGAGCTGGGAAATCTTGGTCTTGACCACGTCCATACCGACACCACGGCCGGACACATCGGAGATTTCCGTCTTGGTCGAGAAGCCCGGAGCGAAGATCAGGTTGTAGCAGTCCGACTCGCTCAGACGGTCGGCGGCGTCCTTGTCCATCAAGCCCTTTTCCACGGCCTTGGCGCGCAGAATGTTAGGGTCCATGCCTTTGCCGTCGTCGGAAATCGACAGCAGGATGTGGTCGCCTTCCTGCTCGGCCGACAGCACCACGCGGCCGGTACGCGCCTTGCCCGAGGCTTCACGTTCTTCAGGCATCTCGACACCGTGGTCAACCGCATTGCGCACCAAGTGCACCAGCGGGTCGGCCAATGCCTCGACCAGGTTCTTGTCCAGGTCGGTCTCTTCACCGACCAGTTCCAGGTTGATCTCTTTCTTCAACTGGCGGGCCAGGTCGCGGACCAGGCGCGGGAAGCGGCCGAAGACTTTCTTGATCGGCTGCATGCGGGTCTTCATCACCGCAGTCTGCAAGTCGGCCGTGACCACATCGAGGTTCGACACGGCCTTGGACATGGCCTCGTCACCGCTGTTCAGGCCCAGGCGCACCAGGCGGTTACGCACCAGCACCAGCTCGCCGACCATGTTCATGATCTCGTCCAGGCGCGCAGTGTCGACGCGCACGGTGGTTTCCGCTTCGCTGACTGCGTGCTTCTCGGCAGCCGGTGCGGGCACGCGGGCCGGCGCGGCAGGCTTGGCCACAGCAGCAGGTGCCGGTGCCGGCTTGGCCACAGGCTGGGTTTGCGGCTTGGCGGCGACAGGGGTGGCAACGGCGGCGGGCGCTTCAGCGGTCACGGCATCGCCGGTGAACTTGCCTTTGCCATGCAACTGATCGAGCAATGCCTCGAACTCGTGCTCGCTGATTTCATCGCCGCTACCGGCAGCTGGCACTTCACCGGCCACCGGAGCAACGGCAGCAGGCAGCGCGTCCGCCTGGAACGTGCCCTTGCCGTGCAGCTGATCCAGCAGCGACTCGAACTCTTCGTCGGTGATTTCGTCGCTGGCTGGCGCGCTGGCTGCAGCGGCCACGGGCTCAGTGGCAACGACTTCGGCCGAGAACTGGCCCTTGCCGTGCAACTGGTCAAGCAACGACTCGAATTCGTCGTCGGTGATCTCGTCACCGGAGCCGGCCAACGTTTCGCCCTGCAGCTGCTGTTCGGCAGCCGCTGCTTGGGCTTTGACCGCATCGAGCGAATCGAGCAACTGCTCGAATTCGGTGTCGGTGATGTCTGCCTCGGCGGCAGGCTCGGCCGGCGCAGGCACAGCCTCGGCCACCGGCGCAGGAGCTTCGACGCTACCCGGCTCGGCCAGGCGGGCCAAGGCCGCCAGCAACTCGGGCGTGGCCGGGGTCACTTCACTGCGCTCGCGCACTTGGCCGAACATGCTGTTGACCGTATCCAGCGCTTCGAGCACCACGTCCATCAGTTCCGCGTCGACCCGGCGCTCACCTTTGCGCAGGATGTCGAACACGTTCTCGGCGATATGGCAGCACTCCACCAGCTCATTGAGCTGGAGGAAGCCGGCGCCCCCTTTTACAGTGTGGAAACCGCGAAAGATCGCATTGAGCAGGTCGGCATCATCGGGCCGGC
This sequence comes from Pseudomonas sp. BNK-30, assembly GCF_047456185.1. Classification (NCBI taxonomy): domain Bacteria; kingdom Pseudomonadati; phylum Pseudomonadota; class Gammaproteobacteria; order Pseudomonadales; family Pseudomonadaceae; genus Pseudomonas; species Pseudomonas sp. BNK-30. The sequence continues at coordinate 933,855 of NZ_CP179904.1, read as the reverse complement.
TTTCCAGCTCGACCAGTTGCTCGGACAGTTGCTCAAGAATTTCGCCGGCTTCTACCAGGAAATCCTGAAGGATTTCTTCATCGGCGCCGAAGCTCATTAAACGTGCTCCTTAAAAACCCAGGCTGGACAGCAGATCATCGACATCGTCCTGACCGGACACAACGTCTTCACGCTTATCGGCATGAATCTGCGGACCTTCACCCCGAGCCGGATATTTTTCTTCATCTTTTTCAGCGCGCAGCTGTTGGTGGTCATGTTCGATACCGGCAAAACGGTCGACCTGACTGGCCATCAGCACGAGCTTGAGCAGATTGCTTTCGACTTCGGTCACCAGCGCGGTCACCCGCTTGATCACCTGGCCGGTCAGGTCCTGATAGTCCTGAGCCAGCAGAATGTCATTGAGGTGGCCAGATACCTTGCGGTTACCTTCAGCGCTGTGCGTCAGGAAACTGTCGACACGCTTGACCAGCTCGCGGAATTCCGGCGCAGCGACTTCGCGGCGCATGAAGCGCTGCCAGTCGACACTCAGGTTCTGCGCCTCAGCGGCCAGGTCGTTGAGCACGGGCGTGCTCTCCTCCACCAGGTCCATGGTGCGGTTGGCGGCGCCTTCGGTAAGCTTGACCACATAGGACAAACGTTCGGTGGCGTCGGTGATCTGCGAGACTTCCTCGGCCTGCGGCATGCGCGGGTCGATCTGGAAGCTGACGATCGCACTGTGCAGCTCGCGGGTGAGCTTGCCGACTTCCTGATACAAGCCGCGGTCGCGGGTCTGGTTGAGCTGATGAATCAGCTGCACCGCCTCGCCGAACCGGCCCCGTTCCAGGCTTTCGACCAGTTCCTGGGCATGCTTCTTCAGGGTTGACTCAAACTCCCCCAAAGACGTTTGTGTTGATTCCATGGCGCCCCCTGACTTTGTTCAGCCGTTGACGCGTTCGAAGATCTTCTCGATCTTTTCTTTGAGCACCTGGGCGGTGAACGGCTTGACCACATACCCATTCACGCCGGCTTGAGCCGCTTCGATGATCTGGTCGCGCTTGGCTTCGGCCGTCACCATCAGTACCGGCATGGCCTTCAGGCGGTCGTGGGCACGTACCTTGCGCAGCAAGTCGATGCCGGACATGCCAGGCATGTTCCAGTCGGTCACCAGGAAGTCGTAATGGCCGCTTTCGAGCATCGGCAATGCCGTGGTGCCGTCGTCGGCTTCGTCGGTATTGGTGAAGCCCAGATCACGCAACAGGTTCTTGATGATCCGCCGCATCGTCGAAAAGTCGTCAACGATGAGGATTTTCATGTCTTTGTTCAATTAGACCTCCAAGCAGTCTCAAACGCGCTCGGCCCCGAGCGCGCATTCAATCAATTCGGTACAACGTGAAAACGACTGCAACGACCCCGGGCTCAACGCGCCCGCCATTCCCCAAGGCGGCTGCGCAGTCGCGCGGCGCACTGGCTGTGCAACTGGCTGACACGCGATTCGCTGACCCCCAGTACCTCACCGATTTCCTTGAGGTTCAGCTCTTCGTCGTAGTACAGCGCCAGCACCAGCCGCTCGCGCTCCGGCAAGTTGGCGATGGCATCGGTCAGTGCGGCCTGGAAGCGCTCGTCTTCCAGGTCGCGCGACGGCTCGACCTGGCCACTGGCGCCCTCCTCGTGCAACCCTTCGTGCTCGCCGTCCTGCAACAGGTCGTCGAAGCTGAACAGGCGGCTACCCAGGGTATCGTTCAAAATCCCGTAGTAATCATCGAGACTCAACTTGAGTTCGGCCGCAACTTCATGATCTTTAGCGTCACGGCCGGTTCTTGCTTCCACAGCGCGCATCGCATCGCTGACCATGCGCGTGTTGCGGTGCACCGAGCGCGGTGCCCAGTCACCTTTGCGTACCTCGTCGAGCATGGCGCCGCGGATGCGGATGCCGGCATAGGTTTCAAAGCTGGCGCCCTTGCTGGCGTCGTATTTGTTGGCCACCTCAAGCAAGCCGATCATGCCGGCCTGGATCAGGTCTTCCACCTGCACGTTGGCAGGCAGGCGCGCCAGCAGGTGGTAGGCAATGCGCTTGACCAGCGGCGCGTAGCGTTCAACCAGATCGTACTGGGCGTCCTTGGACGCCTTGCTGTACATCTTGAACCCGCTCGCACTCATAGGACCGGCCCTGCGCTGGTGGGCTGCACCAGGCGCTCGACGAAGAACTCCAGATGCCCGCGCGGGTTGGCCGGCAACGGCCAGCTGTCGACCTTCTGCGCAATGGCCTTGAAGGCCAGCGCACACTTGGAACGGGGGAAGGCTTCGTAGACTGCCCGCTGCTTCTGCACCGCCTTGCGCACACACTCGTCGTACGGCACGGCGCCGACGTATTGCAGGGCAACGTCGAGGAAGCGGTCGGTGACCTTGGTCAACTTGGCGAACAGGTTGCGCCCTTCCTGCGGGCTCTGCGCCATGTTGGCCAGCACGCGGAAACGGTTCATCCCATAATCGCGATTGAGCAGCTTGATCAGCGCGTAGGCATCGGTGATCGAGGTCGGCTCGTCGCACACCACCAGCAGCACTTCCTGGGCCGCACGGACGAAGCTGACCACCGAGTCACCAATCCCTGCAGCGGTGTCGATCACCAGCACGTCGAGGTTGTCGCCGATCTCGCTGAAGGCCTGGATCAACCCGGCATGCTGGGCCGGGGCCAGGTGCACCATGCTCTGGGTGCCAGAGGCCGCCGGCACGATGCGCACCCCGCCCGGCCCCTGCAACAGCACGTCGCGCAGCTCACAGCGCCCTTCAATGACATCGGCCAGGGTGTGTTTGGGGGTCAGGCCCAGCAATACGTCGACGTTGGCAAGGCCCAGGTCGGCGTCCAGCAGCATGACCCGGCGGCCGAGCTCGGCCAGCGCCAGAGACAGGTTCACTGAAACGTTAGTCTTGCCGACGCCACCTTTGCCACCGGTTACGGCGATCACCTGTACGGGATGCATGCTACCCATGTTCGTTGTTCACCTTGTCTCGCTTGGACCCAAGCCACACGTGGGGCATGACTGCGGCCCCCTTGGTGTAGGTATTTTGCATACGCTTGATCATCAACCCGCTCTCCTTGGGTTGTGATAGAGATCAGCGAACATGTCGGCCATGGCCTCTTCGCTGGGCTCGTCCTGCAACTGCACATTGACCGCGCGGGTAACCAGTTGGTGCGCCCGCGGCAAGTGCAGGTCGTCAGGAATGCGCGGGCCATCGGTAAGATAGGCAACGGGCAGTTCATGACTGATGGCCAGGCTCAGCACATCGCCGAGGCTCGCCGTTTCATCGAGTTTGGTCAGGATGCAGCCGGCCAGCCCACAGCGTTTGTAGCTGTGATATGCAGCCGTCAGCACCTGCTTCTGGCTGGTGGTGGCCAGCACCAGGTAATTCTTCGAGGCGATGCCGCGGCTGGCGAGGCTTTCCAGCTGCATGCGCAGGGCCGGGTCGCTGGCCTGCAGGCCGGCGGTATCGATCAGCACCACGCGCTTGCGCAGCAGCGGCTCCAACGCCTGGGCCAGCGACTGGCCGGGGTCTACATAGGTCACCGGCACGTTGAGGATGCGCCCCAGGGTCTTGAGCTGCTCCTGGGCACCAATGCGGAAACTGTCCATGCTGACCAGGGCCAGGTTCTGCGGGCCGTACTTGAGCACATAGCGCGCCGCCAGCTTGGCCAGGGTGGTGGTCTTGCCCATGCCGGCGGGGCCGACCATGGCGATCACACCACCCTCTTCGATCGGTTCGATCTCAGGCACTTCGATCATGCGTGCCAAGTGCGCCAGCAGCATGCGCCAAGCCTGGCGCGGCTCCTCGATTTCGGCGGTGAGGTCAAGCAACTCGCGGGCGATCGGCCCGGACAGGCCGATGCGCTGCAGCCGGCGCCAGAGGTTGGCCTGCGCCGGCTTGCTGCCTTGCAGCTGGCTCCAGGCCAGCGAGCCAAGCTGCACTTCCAGCAGCTCGCGCAGGCCCGACAGCTCAGAGCGCATGGCATCGAACAGGCGCGGGTCGACCGGTGCCGGCGCAGCAGGTGCTGCAGGGGCCGGTACATCCACATGCGGTTCGATCAACGGCTGCGAGGCGGTCAGCGACTGGCCGGCGAACAATTGGCGGCTGCCTTCGGTGGCATCACTGCGGTTGTCCAGCTCGGCCTGGGCCGTGGCGATGCGCGTCTGGGTCTTGCGCAGCTCGTGCTCGAGCTCGGCATTGGGCACGCGCGGGGCCAACGCGGACAGTTTGTAGTCCAGCGCGGCCGTCAGTTCGACACCGCCAGCGATGCGCCGGTTACCGATGATGGCGGCGTCGGAGCCCAGCTCATCACGGACCAGCTTCATGGCCTGGCGCATATCGGCGGCGAAAAAACGCTTAACTTGCATAACCCACTACCTCAGCCGTTGGGGCCCACGGTGGCAACGATGGTGACTTGCTTGTTATCCGGTATTTCCTGATACGCCAGAACATGCAAATTCGGTACAGCCAGGCGGCCGAAGCGCGACAGCATGGCTCGGATCGGGCCGGCAACCAGAAGGATGGCCGGCTGGCCCTGCATCTCCTGACGCTGGGCCGCTTCGATCAACGAACGCTGCAGCTTTTCGGCCATGCTCGGCTCCAGAAGAACACCGTCTTCCTGACCTTGCCCGGCCCTTTGCAGACTATTGAGCAAAATCTGTTCCAACCTTGGCTCAAGAGTGATCACAGGCAGCTCGGACTCAACGCCGACAATGCTTTGCACGATGGCGCGACACAATCCGACGCGCACTGCCGCCACCAGCGCGGCGGTATCTTGACTCTTGCCGGCATTATTGGCGATGGCCTCGGCAATGCTGCGGATGTCACGCACCGGCACCTGCTCGGCGAGCAGTGCCTGCAGGACCTTGAGCAGCCCCGACAAGGAAATGACACCAGGCACCAGCTCTTCGGCAAGTTTAGGCGAAGCCTTGGCCAGCACCTGCAGCAGTTGCTGCACTTCCTCGTGGCCGATCAGTTCATGGCAATGCTTCTGCAGGATCTGGTTGAGGTGGGTGGCAACCACGGTACTGGCGTCGACCACGGTGTAGCCCAGCGACTGCGCCTGGGCGCGCTGGCCAATATCGATCCAGACCGCTTCCAGGCCGAAGGCCGGGTCACGGGCGGCGATACCGTTGAGGGTGCCGAATACCTGCCCCGGGTTGATGGCAAGCTCGCGGTCCGGGTAGATCTCGGCCTCGGCCAGAATCACGCCCATCAGCGTCAGACGGTAGGCACTGGGCTGCAGGTCGAGGTTGTCGCGGATGTGCACGGTGGGCATGAGGAAGCCCAGGTCCTGGGAGAGCTTTTTGCGCACCCCCTTGATCCGGGCCAGCAACTGCCCACCCTGGTTGCGATCGACCAGCGGGATCAGGCGGTAGCCGACCTCCAGGCCGATCATGTCGATCGGCGTCACGTCATCCCAGCCAAGCTCCTTGGTTTCCATCGCCCGTTGCGGCGACGGCAACAGGTCCTGCTGGCGTTGCACCTCTTGCTGCGCGGCGAGCTTGGCCTTCTGCTGCTTCTTCCACACCAGATAGGCACCACCGCCGGCCAACAGGCCAAGGCTGATGAAAGCGAAGTGCGGCATGCCCGGCACCAGGCCCATGACGATCATCAAGCCTGCCGATACCGCCAGCGCTTTGGGCGAATCGAACATCTGCCGGTTGATCAGCTTGCCCATGTCCTCGGAGCCGGAGGCACGGGTCACCATGATCGCAGCAGCGGTAGACAGCAGCAGTGATGGCAATTGCGCCACCAAACCGTCACCGATGGTCAGCAGCGCGTAGACCTTGCCGGCCTCGCTGAAGGACATGTTGTACTGGAGCATGCCAATGAGCATGCCGCCGATGAGGTTGATGAACAGGATCAACAGGCCGGCGATGGCGTCACCGCGCACGAATTTGCTGGCACCGTCCATCGAACCGTAGAACTCGGCCTCCTGAGCGACCTCAGCGCGCCGCGCCTTGGCCTGGGCCTGATCGATGAGGCCGGCATTGAGGTCGGCGTCGATCGCCATCTGCTTGCCGGGCATGGCGTCGAGGGTGAAACGCGCGCTCACTTCAGAGATGCGCCCGGCACCCTTGGTGACCACCACGAAGTTGATGATCATGAGGATGGCGAACACCACCGCACCGACCACATAGTTGCCGCCGATCACCACATCACCGAAAGCCTGGATCACTTGGCCTGCGGCACCATGGCCCTCCTGGCCATGGAGCATGACCACGCGCGTGGAGGCGACGTTCAACGCCAGTCGCAGCAGCGTCGCGACCAGCAAAATGGTGGGGAAGGCGGCAAAATCAAGTGGCCGCAAGGCATACACGCAGACCAGCAGGACCACGATCGACAGCGCGATGTTGAAGGTGAAGAACACGTCGAGCAGGAACGGCGGTATCGGCAACATCATCATTGCCAACATCACCAGCAGCAACAGCGGCACACCCAGGTTGCCCCGGCCCAGGCCGGCCAGGTTGTGGCGTGCGTTGTTGATTAACTGACTGCGATCCACCGAGAGCCCTCTTCAAGCAAAACTTTGACGCCCAAGGGACGCTTGGGCGTGGCTTTGCAAGAAGCTTTCCAACTTTGCTCAGGTCACTTTTATTTGCCTGTAGGAGCGGCCTTGCGTCGCGAAAGGGCTGCATCGCAGCCCCGGCAATTCATGCAGCGCCGCTGACAACCAGGGGACTCATCGCAGCCCCTTCGCGACGCAAGGCCGCTCCTACAAAAAAGAGGCCAATTACCTGTATACCTCAACCATCACGCCGCAAATCCGGCGGTATCGGCAAATCTTCCTTCAACGGCTCCGGCCGCTTGCCCTTGCCGGACCGGTACTGACGGATCTGGAACACATACGCCAGCACCTGCGCCACCGCGAGGTACAACCCTGCGGGAATCTCCTGCTCGACTTCGGTGGAGTAGTAGATCGCACGCGCCAGCGCAGGCGACTCTAGAATCTGCACCTTGTGCTCGACCCCGATCTCGCGAATTTTCAAGGCAATGAAATCCGTACCCTTGGCCAGCAGCAGCGGTGCCACCCCACCCTTCTCGGGGTCATACTGCAGCGCCACGGCATAGTGGGTCGGGTTGGTGATGATCACATCCGCATCGGGTACGGCAGCCATCATGCGCCGCTGCGACACCTCGCGCTGCAACTGGCGAATCCGTTGCTTGACCTCAGGCTTGCCTTCGCTGTCCTTGTACTCGTCCTTGACCTCCTGCTTGGTCATCTTCAGCTTCTTGTGCGTCTGCCAAAGCTGGAACGGCACGTCTGCTGCGGCAATCAGCAACAGCCCCGCCGACATCCACAATGCACTCCACCCCACCACCTGGACGCTATGGATGATCGCCTGGTCCAGCGGCTCGTTGGCGATCGCCAGCAACGCCTGGCGGTCGTTGGCCAGCACCACCAACGCCACCACCAGGATGACGACGAACTTGGCAACGGCCTTGAGCAGCTCGGTCAGGGCATTCATAGAGAACATGCGCTTGATCCCCGCCAGCGGGTTCATGCGGCTGAATTTTGGCTGCAGCAGGCTGCCGGAGAACAGAAAGCCGCCCAACGCGATGGGCGCAATGAATGCCACCACGAACAGCAAGATCAGCACCGGCTGCACTGCCCAGATCGCCATCTTGCCCGAGGCCAGCAAGAAGGCGCCCATGGCACCCTCGTCGACGATCACTTCACGGGTCAGGCTGAAGTTGAGGCGCATCATTTCCAGCAGCGTCTCGGCCAGGTGCCCACCGAACGCCAGCAAACCGCCGGCACCCGCCAGGGTCACCGCCACCGTGTTCAGCTCCTTGGACCGGGCGATCTCACCTTTTTCGCGCGCGTCGCGCTTGCGTTTGTCGGTGGGGTCTTCTGTCTTGTCCTGACCACTCTCGCTCTCAGCCATGCTCAGCGCGCCCTCGCCAGTTCACGCAGCCATTGCAGCGCTTCGCTGGCCAATGCCTGGTAGTGGGAAAGAACATCGGCCAGGCCCACCCAGAAGATGCCCATACCCAGCACCAGTGTCAGCGGGAAACCGATAGAGAAGATGTTCAACTGCGGCGCGGCGCGGGTCATCACGCCAAAGGCGATGTTCACCACCAGTAGCGCGGCGATTGCCGGCAGGATCAGTAGCAGACCGGCACCAAATACCCAGCTAAGGCGCCCAGCCATCTCCCAGAAGTGGTTGACCACCAGCGCGTTGCCCACCGGCAAGGTGGTAAAGCTTTCGGTCAGCACCTCGAACACGACCAGATGGCCGTTCATCACCAGGAACAGCACGCTCACCAGCATGGTCATGAACTGGCTGACCACCGCCACGTTTACGCCGTTGGCCGGGTCGACCATCGATGCGAAGGCCATACCCATCTGTATCGCGATGATCTGCCCGGCGATGACGAACGCCTGGAACAGCAACTGCAACGAAAAACCGAACAACGCCCCGACGATGATCTGCTCACCGCACAACAACAGGCCGCGCAAGCTCAGCGGGTCGAATTCAGGCAACGGCGGTAACGCTGGCACGATCACCACGGTAATGGCCACGGCCGCGTACAGGCGTATGCGCGCCGGCAGCATGCGGGTACCGAAGATAGGCATGGTCATCAGCACCGCGGTCACCCGGAACAGCGGCAGGATGAAGGTGGCGACCCAGATGCCGATCTGTGCGTCGGTCAGCTCCAGCATGGCCGCCTCAACCGATCAGCTGCGGGATGCTGGTGTACAGGCCCGTGATGTATTCCATGAACTTCTGCGTAAGCCACGGCCCGGCGACGATCAGTGTCACCAGCATCACCAGCAGGCGCGGCAGGAAGCTCAGGGTCTGTTCGTTGATCTGCGTAGCGGCCTGGAACATCGCCACCACCAGGCCGACCAGCAGGCTCGGCACCACCAGGATGGCTACCATCAGCGTGGTCAGCCACAGGGCGTCGCGGAACAGGTCGACGGCAACTTCAGGGGTCATGCAAGGCTCTCCTTGACGGCGTCAGACGCCGCCGAAACTGCCGGCCAGGGTGCCCATGATCAGCGCCCAGCCATCGACCAGAACGAACAGCATGATCTTGAACGGCAGCGAGATGATCAACGGCGACAGCATCATCATACCCATGGCCATCAGCACGCTGGCGACCACCATGTCGATGATCAGGAACGGAATGAAGATCATGAAACCGATCTGGAACGCCGTCTTGAGCTCCGAGGTGACGAACGCTGGCACCAGGATGGTCAAAGGTACCTGATCAGGCCCGGCGATATCGGTGCGCTTGGACAGGCGCATGAACAGGTCAAGGTCGCTCTGCCGGGTCTGCGCCAGCATGAAGTCCTTGAGCGGCCCCTGGGCCTTGTCGATCGCCTGCTGGGCGGTCATCTGCTCCTTAAGGTACGGCTGCAGTGCATCCTGGTTCACCCGGTCGAACACCGGGGCCATGATGAACATCGTCAGGAACAGCGCCATGCCGGTCAGCACCTGGTTCGACGGTGTCTGCTGCAAGCCCAAGGCCTGGCGCAGGATCGAGAAGACGATGATGATTCGGGTGAAGCTGGTCATCAGGATGACGAACGCAGGTATGAAACTCAGCGCCGTCATGATCAACAGGATCTGCAGGCTGACCGAGTATTCCTGCTGCCCGTCCGGGCCGTTGGACAAGGTAATGGCCGGGATCGACAGCGGGTCGGCGGCCAAGGCCAGCGGCGCGGCCAACAGCAGCGCCAGCATCAACAACAGGCCCGACAGGGTACGTAGCGCGCCGCTCATCACTTCTTGTCCTTATGATCCTTGCCCATCAGCTCCATAAGGCGCTGGGCAAACTCCGGCGTCGCCTGGCGGGCGCTGGCAGGTACTTCCACGGGCTCGGCCAGCACATGCAAGGCCTCGATGCTGCCCGGGGTATGGCCGATGAGGATCTGCTCCTTGCCGACCTGCACCAGCAACAGCCGGTCACGCGGGCCGATGGCGCGGCTGCCGATCACTTCGATAACCTGGCCACCCTTGGGTGCCGCGCCCTGCATACGGCGCAGCAACCAGGCCAGGAAGAAGATCAGGCCCACCACCAGCAGCAAGCCCAGCACCATTTGCGCCAGTTGCCCACCCAGGCTGCCGGGCGCCGCAGCTGGCGGCGTGGCCACCACGGCCGGCGCGGCAGCGGCGATCACCACTTCGCTGGCGAGCAGCGCGGCAAGGGCCGTGACAGCCCGTATCGTGCCCTTCACTCAGCGCAGCTTCTTGATACGTTCGCTGGGGCTGATCACGTCAGTCAGGCGGATGCCGAACTTCTCGTTGACCACAACCACTTCGCCGTGGGCGATCAGGGTGCCGTTGACCAGCACATCCAGCGGCTCGCCGGCCAGGCGGTCGAGCTCGATCACCGAGCCCTGGTTGAGCTGCAGCAGGTTGCGGATGTTGATTTCGGTGCTGCCCACTTCCATGGAGATGTTCACCGGGATGTCCAGGATCACGTCCAGGTTCGGGCCTTCCAGGCTGACGTTTTCTTTCGGCCGTGGCGAGCTTGCGAACTCTTCCATCGGCAACCGGCCGGCACCGGCGCTACCGCCGTCGCCACCGAGCAGCGCATCGATGTCAGCCTGGCCGGCATCACCGGTTTCTTCCAGCGCCGCCGCCCATTCATCGGCCAGGGCCTGGTCTTCCGGGGAGGTGATCTCGTTTTCGTTAGCCATGATGTCCTCGACAGGCATTCAATTCGTAGTGAGCGACCGGCACGCCGTCAGCGGCGTTCGATCGGGTCGATGATCTGCAGCGCCAGGTTGCCCTTGTGCGAACCCAGGCGCGCCTTGAACGACGGTACGCCATTGGCACGCAGCACAAGGTGCTCCGGCAGCTCGACCGGGATCACGTCACCCGGTTGCATGTGCAGCACATCGCGCAATTTGAGTTGGCGGCGGGCAACCGTGGCACTGAGCGGTACGGAAACGTCCAGCACGTCTTCGCGCAGGGCCTTCACCCAGCGCTCGTCCTGGTCGTCCAGGTCGGACTGGAAACCGGCATCGAGCATTTCGCGCACCGGCTCGATCATCGAGTAGGGCATGGTCACGTGCAGGTCGCCGCCGCCACCGTCCAGTTCGATATGGAAGGTCGACACCACCACTGCTTCGCTCGGCCCGACGATGTTGGCCATGGCCGGGTTGACTTCGGAGTTCATGTACTCGAAGTTGACCGGCATGATCGCCTGCCAGGCTTCCTTGAGGTCGATGAAGCACTGATCCAGCACCATGCGCACCACCCGCAGCTCAGTGGGGGTGAACTCGCGGCCTTCGATCTTGGCGTGACGACCGTCACCACCGAAGAAGTTGTCCACCAGCTTGAACACCAGCTTGGCGTCCAGAATGAACAGCGAAGTGCCGCGCAGCGGCTTGATCTTGACCAGGTTGAGGCTTGTCGGCACGTACAGCGAATGCACGTACTCACCGAACTTCATCACCTGCACACCCCCAACCGCCACGTCGGCGGAGCGGCGCAGGAGGTTGAACATGCTGATACGGGTGTAACGGGCGAAACGTTCGTTGATCATTTCGAGGGTCGGCATGCGCCCCCGCACGATCCGATCCTGGCTGGTCAGGTCGTAGCTTTTGATGCTGCCAGGCTCGGCAGCGCTCTCGGTCTGTACCAGCCCATCATCGACGCCATGCAACAGGGCGTCGATCTCATCCTGGGACAGCAGGTCCTGTACGGCCATTGCGGACTCCTACTGCAATACGAAATTGGTGAACAGCAGCTGGTCTATCACCGGCTTGCCGACTTCCTTTTGCGCCACTTCCTGAACCACTGCGGTGGCTTTCTGGCGCAGCATTTCCTGGCCCACGGAGCTGGCGGCCAAGGTGTCGAAGCCCTGCCCGGAGAACATCATCACCAGGTTGTTGCGGATCACCGGCATATGCACCTTGAGGGCATCAAGGTCGGCCTGGTTGCGGCCCTGCAGGGTGATGCTCACCTGCATGTAGCGCTGGCGGCCGTTCTGGTTGAAGTTGACCACGAAGGCCGGCGCCAGGGGCTCGTAGATCGCCGCCGGTTTGACGTTGGCCGCTGCCGGATCGGCCGCGGGTGCCGACTCGCTCTTGTGCATGAAGAACCAGGTCGCGCCTACCGACAGGCCGACCGCCAGCAGAAGGGCCAGCACCAACAGCAGGATCAGCTTGAGTTTGCCTTTAGTGGCGGGGTCTTTCACTGCGTCGCTCTTCGCCATGCCAATAATCCGTCGTCCATCGGGGTTTCAAATGAGGATGACGTGGCTTGAGCAAGTGTTATGCCAGATTGGGAATTTTTGCCTGTACCGGCCCTATCGCCTGCGAAAGGGCCATCAGCAACTCACGCGTAGAAATCGACCGCACTGTCGCCAACGACCACCTGCTGCTCCACCGGCCGTGAGGCATCGGCAAGCTCACCCTGCTCGGTACCACCGCCATTCTGCGCCCGCCGTGCGGCAACGCCGGACAGCTGTGAACCGTCCTGCTGGGCTTGCTGTTGCTGCCCGCGCGACTGGTCAGCCACGTTGACGTCCGGCTGCGCCAGCCCCTGCTGGGCAAACAGTTCACGCAGGCGATGCACCTGGCTGTCCAGCGCATCACGCACGCCCGCGTGGCCGCTGATGAAGGTCACCTGGGTGGCCTGGTCGGCCGCCACGTTGACTCGGATATCCAGGCGGCCAAGCTCGGCCGGCTCCAACTGGATGTCCGCCGACTTCAGGTTCTGGCTGGACAGGTACATGACGCGGTTGACCAAACCTTCGGCCCAGGCGTTCTGGTTCATCGGCAACGGCTGATGCAGCGGATTGCCGGTCACCGGCACGGCATTGGCCGTCTTGGCCGTGGCAGCCTGGGTCAGGCTCGCCAAGCGGTTGGCGAAATCGTCGATTCGGGTGTCGCTGGAGGCGCTCTTGGTGTCTTTGAGGCCATCTTCGAGCAACGCACCAAACGCCTTGTCCCCGCTCTCCGATTGCCCTGCCTCGGCCTCGACCTTGTCCATCAAGGTCGCCAAGGGATTGACGGCTGGCTGACCATCCTCGGCGCCGGCCTGGGAAGGATCGGCGGCGTGGGCCGAGGTCGTGCCCTTGGCCTGGGCAGTTTGCTCCAGCGCCAGGCGCAGGGTCGGCAAGTTGGCCAATGGGTCGGCATCAGGGTCGAAGGCCTGCGCTGCCGGGTCCTCGGGCAGCTCTTCGGTTGTCGGGGCTTGCGGTAACTGGACCGCTGCCTGAAGCACCGGCGCCACGGCTTCAGCCTGGGCTTGCAGCAACTGCGCCCCCGGCTGCGCATCGGTCACCTGGCCCGCCACCAGGCTGGCGTCCAGCGAGGTCGATTCACTGCCAGGCGCACTATCGGCACCGGCTTGCGCCTGATCGTCAGCTGGCAACTTATTGCCGTCATCGGCAACCGCCGGTTTGTCGGCCGCCTCTTTCTTGCCGCCGTGGGCGACCTCGGGTTTGTCTTTGGGCTTGGCCTGGGCAACCTTGTCATCGCGTACCGGCGCTTTGTCATTGCCCTGCTTGGCCATGACCTGATCGAAGCCGCTGCCCTGCCCGCCCGAGGCCTGCAGCGGCTTGTCCACCTGCGAGGCACCCGCACGCGACGGCTTGCTCAGCGTACTGGTTTGCAACAAAGGATTAGGTGCGACAGGCATTGAAGGGTCTCCGCGCCAGAAACAAAGGTATCGTTCAGGCACATACAGGCAAAAGTCGAGCCAACTGGCCGATCAGCCTGCGGAAACCCGCTTGCGCTCGCCCTGATAGAAACGCTGCACCTCAAGATACTCCTGGTCGATGCGGTTGATCAGCTCTTCTATGCCATGCAGCGAGCGCTGCTTGACCCGCTCCTCCAACTGATGGCAAAGCTGCGCCAGCCCGACCGCACCCATGTTGCTGCTGCTGCCCTTGAAACTGTGCGCAGCCACGCCCAACTCATCGGCGTTCCTGGCGCCATGAAGTTCGTCAAGACGCCGCCCGGAATCTTCCAGAAAGGTTTCCAGCAGTTGCAGGTAGCCATCTTCCATGACCTCCTGCAGCTCACTGAGCACCCTGTGATCAATATGCATGTCAGTCACTTGCTCACTCCTTGATCAAGCAGAATTATGCCTCAAGCGCCAAACAGCTCACCAATCGAACTGCACCCATGCGCAACGGCCACCGTCCCGCCACCCGGCACTACTACCAAGGCGCCGTACCAGGTGCAACCCTCGACCACTCAATCCATGCTCACGGGAAGGAAGCGCCAGCACCCGCTGCACATCGAACCCAGCACCACTGTCACGAACTTCGATCATCAGACGACCGCCTGCAGCCATCGGTTCCACCTTCAGATCGATGCGCACGCTGCCCTCGGTCAACACACCGAGCCTGCGGGTGCGTTCCTGATAATAGTCGGCAAACCCATGCACATCGCGCTTGAGCCGCGAATCCAGGCCCAGCACACCGTGCTCCAGCGCATTGGAATACAGCTCGCTTAGCACGCTGTGCAGGGCGCCGGTGCGGGGCCGCAAACCGTGGATTTCCTGCAGCAACTGCACAAGGTACGGCACCGGGTTGAAACGTTTGAGGCTCTCACCGCGCAACTCGAAGCCCAGCGACCAGTCCAGCGGGCTGGAGCGCCCACTATCAGAATAGATGGTTGGGGCCGGCACCCGCTCCTGCGCAGTGAACATGCGGATATCACACAGGCTGATGTCATCCCTGGGGCGCCCGCCGAAGCGCTCCAGCGCCTCCATCACCTCGTCGAAAAGCCGCGCCGGGTCACGATTGGCCGCCAGCACCGCGCGCAAGCGCTCGACACCGAACAACGTCTGCGCTTCGTCGGCTGTATCCACAACGCCATCGGACAGCAGTAGCAGCCGCTCCCCCGGCGCCAGCGGCAACACCTCGGTACTGTCATCGAAGCGCTCCGGCGCCAGGATGCCCAGCGGAAGGTGGCGCGAACCCAGCATGGAAAGCACCTCGCCGCCGGCCGACAGCCGGTAACCATCCGGCATGCCACCGTTCCAGACCTCCACCGAGCCGCGCTGCACGCTCAGGCTGAGGAGCTGTGCGCAACAGAACATGTCTACCGGCAGGATGCGCTTGAGCTTGGCGTTCATCTCGCGCAGCATCTGCGCCAGGCCGTAGCCCTTGGCAGTCATGCCGTAGAACACTTCTGCCAGGGGCATGGCACCGACTGCGGCGGGTAGCCCATGCCCGGTAAAGTCACCCAGCAGCACATGCATGTCGCCGGATGGAGTGAACGCGGCCAGCAGCAAGTCGCCGTTGAATAACGCGTAAGGCGACTGCAGGTACCGAATGTTCGGCGCCGTGATGCAGCCAGAATGGGCAACCTTGTCGAACACTGCCTTGGCCACCCGCTGCTCGTTGAGCAGGTGATGGTGATGCCGGGTGATCAGGTCACGCTGCTCCAGCACCGTGGCCTGCAACCTGCGCAGGCGGTCCATGGCGCGGATCTTGGCACCAAGGATCACCGCACTGTAAGGCTTGGCCATGAAGTCGTCACCACCGGCCTCCAGGCAGCGCACCAAGGCCTCTTCCTCGTTGAGCGAGGTAAGAAAGATGATCGGTACCAGGGCCTCGCCGGCCAATGCCTTGATCTGCCGCGCAGCTTCGAAACCGTCCATGACCGGCATCAGGGCATCGAGCAGAACCAGCTGCGGGCGCTTTTCGGCAAACAGCTCAACGGCCTGCTGGCCGTTTTCGGCGGTATACACGTGATGCCCCTGGCGCCGGACGATCTGGGCCAGCAACAGCCTATCCGTGGCCCCGTCTTCGGCCACCAGCACAGTCAACGGCTGTTCGGCCGGCGTCATGACGCTCAACTGATAGCGAACAGTTTGTCGAAATTGGAGATGGCAAGGATCTTGCGCACATCTGAACTGGCATGCACCACGCGCACGTCCGATTCATCGCCACCGGCGTGATCACGCAGCAGCAGCAACATGCCGAGGGCGGAGCTGTCCAGGTAAGTGGTGTCTTTGAGGTCGACCACCACCGAGTCCGGGCGCTTGGGCTGGCGCTCGTAGGCATCGCGAAACTCCTGATGCTTACCGAAATCGAAGCGGCCTTTGATCTTGATCGTCAGCTTTTTCTCGTCCTGCGAAAAATCAGTCTCGACTGCCATGCTAGCGATTCCTTCGATGATGGCGAATGCAACAATTCAAGGTTTAGCAGGCGGGGGGCAGAGCTGCAAGCTGCAAGCTAGATGTGGCCTTGCCTTGGCAACCGCTGTGACAATTCATCCAGCAAGCGCTGCTCGCGTTTGTCCTCGGCCCGCCGCGCCTCTTCCAGGTAACGCTGCACCAGTTTGCGCAGGCCCTCTACCCGGGCATAGGCTTGCTGCCAGGTGCCCCTGGCGTTCTTCAGGTTGCTCTGGTGCCATGTCAGGCTCTGGCGCTGCTGGGTCATGGCCGTTTCAAGCTGCCCCAGAAAGCGCTGGTAGTTGACCAGCCAACTGCCATTGACGCCTTGGCCACCGCGGTCGATCCATTGCGCCTGGTAGCCCTCACGAAACGACTCGAGTTCGGCCAGCTTGGCCTGGGCCTGAGCCACCAACTGCTGAAAGTGCCCCAGCCGCTGGGCTGCCTTGCGTTCGGCCTCCTCGGCCATCTGCACCACTGGCGCCAGGCGCGCGGCACGGCTTGGCGTACTCATGGCCTATCAACCGTTCGCCGGAGGCGTGAAGATCGCCCCCAACTGCTGTCGGCTCTGGTCCATGCCGACATTTTCGTCCAGCCCTTGGCGCAGGAAGTCCACCAGTTTTGGCTGCAGGGCAATGGCCAGGTCGGTTTCAGGATCGCCGCCTGCCACATAAGCGCCGACACTGATCAGGTCGCGGCTTTGCGACAGGCGCGACCACAGCTGCTTGAATTTTTGCGCCTGGCGCAGATGATTGGCATCGACCACCTGGGGCATCACCCGGCTGATCGAGGCTTCGATGTCGATAGCAGGGTAGTGGCCTTCTTCGGCCAGCCGCCGGGACAAGACGAAGTGGCCATCGAGCACGCCCCGCGCCGAGTCGGCGATCGGATCCTGCTGGTCGTCACCTTCGGACAATACGGTATAGAAGGCCGTGATCGAGCCACCACCCGGCTCACCGTTACCGGCGCGCTCCACCAGCTTGGGGAGCTTGGCGAACACTGATGGCGGATAACCACGGGTAGCCGGCGGCTCGCCGATTGCCAAGGCAATTTCACGCTGGGCCTGGGCAAAACGGGTCAGCGAATCCATCAGCAACAGGACGTTCTTGCCTTTGTCGCGGAAGTACTCGGCAATGCGCGTGCAATACATGGCCGCGCGCAAACGCATCAACGGCGCGTCGTCGGCCGGGGATGCGACCACCACCGATCGCTTGAGCCCCTCTTCACCCAGAATATGCTCGATGAACTCCTTCACCTCGCGGCCCCGTTCGCCAATCAGGCCGACCACGATGATTTCGGCTTCGGTGAAGCGAGTCATCATGCCGAGCAACACCGACTTACCGACACCGGTACCGGCGAACAGTCCCAGGCGCTGGCCCCGGCCGACGGTGAGCAGGCCGTTGATGCTGCGAATGCCCACGTCCAGTGGCTGGCTGATAGGGTCGCGGTTGAGCGGGTTGATGATCGGGCCGTCCATCGGCACCCAATCCTCGGCCTTCATCCCGCCCTTGCCGTCCAGGGCGCGACCGGCGCCATCGAGCACCCGGCCGAGCATACTCATGCCCATGGGCAAACGGCCGCTGTCGTCCAGTGGCACCACCCGCGCCCCGGGCGCGATACCGGCGATGCTGCCGACCGGCATGAGGAAGATCTTGCTGCCAGCAAAGCCCATGACTTCGGCTTCGACCTGCACCGGGTGGTACGAGTCGTCATTGATCACCAGGCAGCGTGCGCCCACTGCGGCGCGCAGCCCCTCGGCCTCCAGGGTAAGGCCGACCATGCGCAGCAGGCGGCCTTCGACCACCGGCTGCACGGGCAGCTTGATCGCCTCGGCGTAGCTACCCAGGCGTTTGCCGAAGCTGGTGCGGTCAAGGCGCATCGTTGGCGCCCAACTCGATCGATACATCCGCCGCCGCCGGGTGCAGGGACTGGTCGTGCAACTGGTCGAACAGCTGGGCCACGGCCTTTTCGATACGGGTTTCCATGGTCGCGTCGATGCGGCTGTGCGCGGTCTCGATGCGGCACCCCCCGGGTAACAGGGCGTCATCCTCAAGCAGCTTCCAGCTCTCCTCATGGCGTTCGCGCAGGGCCTTGGCCAGCTCGAAATCCTGAGGATTGAGGTGAATGCGGATATTGTCCGCACCCATGGGCAGCAGCTTCAACGCTTCACGCAGTACTTGGGTGATCTGACTGGAGTCGCTGCGCAGTTCGCGACCGATCACCTGGCGCGCCATGTGCGCCACCAAATGAACGAGGGTCTTCTCGATCTGTGTGTCCTGTTCGGCGATAGGCTCGAGCAGGTGTGCCATCAGTTGTTCCAGGTCAGCCAGCCGGGCATTGAGCGCCTCCTCGGCCTCCTGTCGCACCTTCAACTGGGTACTGTGAAAACCCTCGCGCTCGCCGGTGGCGAAACCTTCGTTGTAGGCCTCCTGCCGGATCGCTTCGAGCTCTTCAAGGGTCAGTGGCTGGACTTCCTCCAGCGGCACTTCCTCGACCTCTTCCTCGATGATTTCGGGTTCCGGTTCCGGCTCCGGTTCCGGCTCAGGGTCGAAGCTGGGCAGTGCCCACACATCGACGCCTTCCAGGTCACGTGCACGAATCAGGTCGCTGGGGTGAGTTTCTTTGCTGGACATTGGCATGCCTGGTGTTGAAAGCGGGATGAGCTGCAAGCTGTTAGCTGCAAGCTGCAAGAAGAAGCAGGCTGTGCAGCGTCTGGCTTTCCCTTGTAGCTTGCAGCTTGTGGCTTGCCGCTTAAATCATTTCCTCGGCGCCCTTGCCGCCGAGCACGATCTCGCCGGCCTCGGCCATGCGTCGGGCAATGGTGAGGATTTCCTTCTGCGCCGTTTCCACGTCGCTGACGCGCACCGGGCCCTTGGCCTCGAGGTCGTCGCGCAGCAGTTCCGAAGCACGCTTGGACATGTTCTTGAAAATCTTGTCCTTGACGCGCTCGTCGGCACCTTTGAGCGACACCACCAGCACATCGGAGGACACTTCGCGCAGCAGCGCCTGGATGCCGCGGTCGTCGACATCGGCCAGGTTGTTGAAGACGAACATCAGGTCTTCGATCTGCTCCGACAGGTCGTTGTCGACCTCGCGGATCGAGTCCATCAGCGCACCTTCCACAGAGCTGTCGAGGAAGTTCATGATGTCGGCGGCGCGCTTGATGCCACCCAGGGTGGTGCGTGCGGCATTGGAGTTCCCCGAGAACTGCTTCTCGAGAATCTGGTTCAGTTCCTTGAGCGCGGCAGGCTGAACGGTGTTGAGCGACGACACGCGCAGGATGATGTCCAGGCGCACCTTGTGGTCGAAGTTGCTCAGCACTTCGCCAGCCTGATCGGGGTCGAGGTAGGCGACCACGATGGCCTGAATCTGCGGGTGCTCGAAGCGGATCACATCCGCCACCGCCCGTGGCTCCATCCACTTGAGGCTGTCCAGGCCGCTGGTGTTGCCGCCCAGCAGGATGCGGTCGATCAGGCCGTTGGCCTTGTCCTCGCCCAGGGCCTGGTTGAGCATCTTGCGGATATAACCGTCGGAACCTACGCCCAGGCTGGTCTGGTCGCCGACGATCTCGACGAACTCGCTCATCACCTGCTGGACCTGCTCGCGGTGCACGTTGCCCATCTGAGCCATGGCCACACCGACCCGCTGCACTTCTTTGGGGCCCATGTGCCGCAGTACCTGGGCGGCATCGGTCTCACCCAGCGAGAGCAAAAGGATTGCCGCCTTGTCGGTGCGGCTCAGCTTGGCGGTAACGGCTCGGTTATCACTCATCGGCGTTGATCCACTCTTTCACGACCTGGGCGACACGGCCCGGGTCTTCGGCCACCAGGCCTTTGATTGCGTTGAGCTGTGCCTCGTAACCCTCGCTCGGGCTTGGCAACAGAATGCTTGTCGGGCCACCCAGGCTGACGCGGTCGTTGGCCAGTTCGCCATCCAGACCGATCATGCCGCCCAGCTCCATGTCGCTGTCCGTTGCAGCAGCCTGCTTGCCGCCGCCAGTGATGTTGTTGAGTACCGGGCGCAGCACGCCGAACACCAGTACCAGGATGAACACCACGCCCATCACCTGCTTGACGATGTCCCAGAACCAAGGCTGCTGGTAAAACGCGATGTCGGCGATTTCTTCGCCCCGGTCGGCGGCGAACGGCACGTTGATCACCGTCACGCTGTCGCCACGGCTGGCATCGAAGCCAACGGCGTCCTGTACCAGGCGGGTGAAGCGCGCCAGGTCTTCGGCGCCCCACGGCGCACGGGTGGTCTCGCCGGCGGCGTCGACCTTGACCTGGTCATCGACCACTACCGCCACCGACAGACGGGTCAGGCGACCCTGCTGCTGGCGGGTGTGGCTGATCGAGCGGTCCAGTTCGAAGTTCTTGGTGGTCTGCAGACGCTTGTCGGCCGGGTATGGCGCGAGCATTGGCTGGCCGGTGGCCGGGTCCATGATCTGCTGGCCATTGGCATCCACCAGCGGCTGGCCAGGCTGGATGGCACCGGCAGCAGGGGCTGCGGCGGTGGCGTTTTCAGGCGCTGCGGCACCTGCCGGCGGCTGGTTGCTCAGCGCGCCCGGCACACCTTGCGGCCCCGAACTGCTGGCGCGCTGCTCGTTGACCGACTGCTCGCTGCGCAGCGCCGGCTGGTCCGGGTTGAACTGCTCGGAAGTGGACTCCACCGCACTGAAGTCAAGGTCGGCCGACACCTCGGCCTTGTAACGGTCGTTACCCAAGACGGGTTGCAGGATGTTGTGCACACGCTGGGTGAGCATGCCTTCCATGCGGCGGCTGTAGTCGAACTGCTTGCCAGCCATGGTCAACGCCGTGTCCTGCAACTGGTCGGAGAGCAGGTTGCCCTTCTGGTCGACCACGGTGACCTGCGACTTGTCCAGCTCGGGCACGCTGGTGGCGACCAGGTTGACGATCGCCATCACCTGGCCGGCTTCCAGCGAACGGCCCGGGTACAGTTCGACCAGGACCGAGGCGCTTGGCTTGCGCTCATCGCGCACGAACACCGAGCTTTTCGGAATCGCCAGGTGCACGCGCGCCGCCTTGACGTTGTTCAGGCTGGAGACAGTACGGGCCAACTCGCCTTCCAGGCTGCGACGGTAACGGGTAGCTTCCATGAACTGGCTGGTACCCAGGCCCTGCTCTTTGTCGAGCAGTTCGAAGCCAACATTGCCGTCGCTTGGCGCAACGCCGGCGGCTGCCAGTTTCAGGCGCGCACGGGAGAGGTCGTCGGCCTTGACCAGCAGAGCACCGGAATTGGGCTCGACATTGTAGGGGATGTCTGCAGCGGCCAGGGTATCCATGACCTGCTTGGTGTCCATGCCCGCCAGGCTGCCATACAGCGGGCGGTAGTCCGGCTGTTGCGACCACAGCACCACGGCGAAGCCGATCGCCACGCTCGCCGCCAACCCGACCAGCAGGCCGACCTGACGCAGCATGGGCATCTGCGAGATGTTTTCCAGAAACGCCATGCCGAACAGCGGCGGTTTGGACGCTGGCGGGCCACTTTTGGCGGGGGCGTTATCGACGACTGCTTCAGCCATGACTTACTTCCGTCCTCAAACCGGCATCTGCATGATGTCCTGGTACGCCTGGACCAGCTTGTTGCGTACCTGGGTCAGCGCTTGCATGGAAACGCTGGCTTTCTGCGAGGCGATCATCACGTCGGTCAGGTCGACACCACTCTTGCCGATCTCGAAAGCATTGGCGAGCTGGGTCGACGCCTGCTGGGTCTGGTGCACTTTGCCGATGGCCTGGCCGAGCATGTCAGCGAAGCTGCTCTGGCCTTCTGCCAATTCGGGGGCAGCAGTGGCTTTTGGCAGCGACATGGCATCGGCCTGCATGGCACGCATGTCCAGCATCAGACGATTGAATTCAACACCTTGGCTCATGAACTTCTCTCTCCGGCGGCCGCATTTTTTTGACACTCATGCGGCGGATAGCCTCTCTAAGCAACAACAGTGCCAGCCTTTGAAAGCTTCAAGCTTCAAGCCAGGCTGCGGTGCTCTTGCGCTTGCTTGTAGCTTGTAGCTCACCCGTACAGGCTGGCTTCCACGTCGAGCCCGGCATCGCGCATTTGTGCCAGCTTGTAGCGCAGGGTACGCGGGCTGATGCCAAGCCGCTCGGCAGCCTCCTTGCGGCGACCGCGCTCGGCGCGCAAGGTGTCGATGATCATCTGGAACTCATGGCGGCGCATGTCATCGCCCAGGCCACCGGCCTCACCTGCCGGCTCGACCGCCACGGGCAACGCCGCGGCTGGTGCAACCGCCGACAAGGGAATGGCGCCGGCCAGACAAAAATCCGCCGCCTCGATCACCCCGCCCTGCTGCAGGATCAGCGCCCGCTGCAAAGCGTTGTCCAGCTCACGCACATTGCCTGGCCAGGCATGGGCCTGCAGGCAGGCCTGCGCCGCAGCAGACAGGCGCACCGGCGCATGCTTCATCTTCGCCACATGCCGCGCCAGCAAGCGCTCGGCCAGCGGCAGGATGTCACCGGCACGCTCACGCAGCGGCTGCCAGGCCAACGGGAACACCGACAGGCGATAGAACAGGTCTTCGCGGAACCGCCCGGCCGCCACTTCACCGGCCATGTCGCGATTGCTGGTTGCCAGCACGCGGATGTCCAGGGCAATCGGCTTGCGCCCCCCTACCCGCTCGACCTCACGTTCCTGCAAGACACGCAACAGCTTGGCCTGCAGGCCCAGAGGCATTTCGGAAATCTCGTCGAGCAGCAAGGTGCCACCCTCGGCCTGCTCGAATTTGCCGGCCTGCGCCGCAATGGCGCCGGTGAAGGCTCCTTTCTCGTGACCGAACAAGGTCGCCTCGAGCATGTTGTCCGGGATGGCCGCGCAGTTGATCGCGACAAATGGCTGCGCTGCACGCGGCGACTGTTGGTGAATGTACCGCGCAAGCACTTCCTTGCCGGTGCCCGACTCACCCGAGATGAGTACGGTCGAATCGCTGCGGGCCACACGTGCAGCAAGCTCCAGCAATTGGCGGCTGGCAGGCTCGCTGGCCACCGGCCCTTCGTCCTCGACCGCGCTCAGGCGCCCGGCGGCATGGCGCTCGACCAGGCTCAGCAGCGCCTTGGGCTCGAAGGGTTTGACCAGGTAATCCACAGCGCCCTGGCGCATCGCCTCGACAGCGCGCTCCACGGCAGCGTGAGCGGTCATCAGCAGCACCGGCAATTGCGGGTGCTGGCGGCGCAGGTGCGCCAGCAACTGATGCCCATCCATCCCCGGCATGTTCACGTCACTGATGACCAGGCTATAGGCGTCGCTCTGCACCGCCTCCAGCGCTTCTTCCGCGCTGCCGACAGCACGATAGGCAAAACCGCCGATCTCCAGGGTATCGCCAAGCGCCTGGCGCAACGCGCGGTCATCCTCGACCAGCAGCACCTTGATGAGCATCATGCGACCTCCGCAGGCTGCCCGCCGATCAACGGCAACTCCACCCTGACGCAGGTGCCACGCCCTACCCTGGAGCGCAGCTGCAACTTGCCGTGGTGCGCCCGCACCACGGCCATGACCACCGCCAAGCCGAGCCCGGTGCCGGTAGCTTTGGTGGTCAGGAACGGCTCACCCAGCCGACCCAACAGGTCGGCATCGATGCCGCTGCCGGCATCGCTGACGCACAGGTGCAGGGTGTGCGCGCGCCGATACAGGTGCACTTTGAGCCGCGCAGCGCCAACGCTTGCCTGCAGGGCATTCTCGATCAGGTTGAGCATGGCACCGACCAGGGTGTCGCGATTGCACAGCAACTCACCCAGGTGGCTGTCGCACTGCCAACGCACGGCATGGCCCTGGACATGAGGCTGGGCAGCCTGCTGCAAGGCCTGGAACAGGCCCTTTGGGCTCAACCGGTCACCCAGTGGCAGCTCGCCGCGGGCGAACACCAGCATGTCGCGCACCTGGTGCTCCAATTCGTGCAGACGTTCCTTGAGGCTGCCGGCGAAACGCCGGCGGGTCTGTGGCGCAAGCTCACGCTCGTCTTGCGCCAGGTGGCTGGCATAGAGCATGGCCGCCGACAGCGGCGTACGTATCTGATGGGCCAGCGAAGCGACCATGCGCCCCAGCGAAGACAGGCGCTCATGGCGTGCCAACTGGTCTTGCAGACGACGAGTTTCGGTCAGGTCGTTGAGCAGCACCAACTGGCCTGGCTCGGCATCCAGCGAACGCGTGGCAATGGACAGGCGACGGCCATCGCGCAGTGACACCTCATGCCCGTCATCCTTGCGCGGGGCGAAGCTGCGGGCGATCACCTGGCGCCACACCTGGCCGAGCAAGGGTTCACCCAACAGTTCACAGGCCGCCGGATTGGCTTCGCGCACCAGGCCCTGGTCATCGATGACGATCACCCCGCCGGGCAGCAGGGCCAGCAGGTTCTGCAAGCGATTGGCCAGGCGCTCTTTCTCGTTCAGCTCGGCCATGCGCTGGGCGCCGACCACCGCCAACTCGCCTTTGAGTTCGCTGACGCGGGCCTCGAGCATGCTGTAGGACTGGTTGAGCTGGGTGGAGACCTGGTCGAACAGGGCGAACGCCTGCTCAAGCCCCTGTCGACTCTCCTGTTCGACGGGGGTAGGCCCCTGCGGATCAGGGGCTCGGGAAACATGGGCGGCCTGGGGCATCGTGCTCTCTCGCGTGGCTGACCGTCATAAAAACGGTGTGGTGCCAGCGGTGTAGCAATAGCCGTGCCGGGGCTGGGGGTTTGTGCTGCCTGCTCGGGCCCTATCGCCGGCAAGCCGGCTCCCACCACGACCGCGCTGCTCTTCAGGTTTGCGCTTTACCTGTGCAAGCAAAATTTCTTAAAGCCGGCGCAAATCCATGTGGGCTTGCCGGCGATTGTGGCGGTACAGGCGAAGTCAATCTTCAGCCTGCTCCTCACCGCCCTGGCGGCTCATGCCGTACTTGCGCATCTTCTCCACCAAGGTGGTACGCCGAATACGCAAACGTTCAGCCGCCCGCGCCACGATACCGTTGGCGTCGTCCAGCGCCTGCTGGATCAGCCCCTGCTCCAGGCTGCCCAGGTAATCCTTCAGGTCCAGGCCCTCAGGCGGCAGCATGGCATGGTTGGCAAAGCTCGGCGCGTGGCCGTTGATCGCCACGCGCTCTTCGAGGTCGCTGCGCAGGCTGTCGACCAACTGCTCGTCTTCATCGTCGATGTAGCGGAATTTCTTCGGCAGCTCCGACACACCAATCACCCCGTACGGGTGCATGATCGCCATGCGTTCGACCAGGTTGGCCAGCTCGCGCACGTTGCCAGGCCAGCCATGCCGGCACAGCGACATGATCGAAGCAGAGTTGAAGCGGATCGAGCCGCGCTTCTCATGCTCCATACGCGAGATCAGCTCGTTCATCAGCAGCGGAATGTCTTCCACACGCTCACGCAACGGCGCCATCTCGATCGGGAACACGTTGAGGCGGTAGTACAGGTCTTCGCGGAAGGTCCCACCCTCGATCATGGTCTCAAGGTTCTTGTGGGTCGCGGCGATGATGCGCACATCGATGCTTTGGGTCTTGTTGCTGCCCACGCGCTCGAAGGTACGTTCCTGCAGCACACGCAGCAGCTTGACCTGCATCGGCAGCGGCATGTCGCCGATCTCGTCAAGGAACAGAGTACCGCCATTGGCCAGCTCGAAACGCCCGGCACGGCTGGTGATGGCGCCGGTGAAAGCCCCCTTCTCGTGGCCGAACAGTTCGCTTTCCAGCAACTCGGCCGGGATCGCCCCGCAATTGACCGGCACGAACGGCGCTTCGCGGCGTTTGGAGTGGTAATGCAGGTTGCGCGCGACCACCTCCTTGCCAGTACCGGACTCACCAAGAATGAGCACGCTGGCGTCGGTATCGGCGACCTGCTGCATCATCTGCCGAACATGCTGGATGGCGCGGCTGGTGCCCACCAGGCTGCGGAACAGGTTGGGCTCGCGCTGACGGCCACGCTCACGGGCCTGGTCGTACATCTCGCGATAGACCTGGGCACGGTGCAGGGAGTCGAGCAGCTGGCTGTAGCTGGGCGGCATCTCAAGGTTGGCCAGCACGCGACGGCGAAGCTCTTCGGGGAAATCCGCAGAAGAAATTTCGCCGATCAGCAATACCGGAAGGAACTCATCCCACCCGGCCACTGTCTTAAGCAACCCAAGCACATTGCCTGGAGCATTCACGGTTCCGATGAGCACGCAGAGCACTTCACGGCTGGAAGACAATGCCCCCACCACCTGCTGCCAATCCTGGCTGGAGCAGGGCAGGTTTTCTTCGCCGAGGAAGTTCAGAACCACCGCCAGATCGCGGCGGCGGGCGCTGTCGTCATCGATCAGGAGAATCTTGGTTTCACGCCACATGCAATAGCAACTTCCCTAGTCATATCGGCGCCCGAGGGCGTGCTCGACATCATTCAGACTGAATGGTCAGTGTTCGGACGTCTGAAATTCGAAAACAGCCACTAGTAAAGTCAAAAAAAAGCATGCAGTCAAATTAATGGCGCATGGCTTTTAGGACATCTGTGGTCAAGTGAACAGATGGTATACCTTAGCGGCGTTTTTCGCCTGACGGATTTGCGACATCTCGTCGACTATCGATTGACGCTCACCGCTTGCAACTTCAATTAACTTCCCGTAGACCGCTAGCAGGCCCTCAAGGCTCGAGCGTACCGCGTCTTCATTGCTGAGCGCCTCAGCCAGAACATCCTCGACACAAAGACGGCACTTAAGGTCAAGCTCACCTACCGCATCCCAGTCACGGCTGGCCAATGCGGCAAGCAACTCGCTGCGAGTCCGCTCGATACCCTCGATCACCTTGCTCATAAAACCTCCCGGCTCAGGGGACCATCGACTGTGGGCCGATCGCGTCCCAGCCTTCCTTGACAGTGCTCAGCAAGTCCCTGACCTCGTCCAGGATCGCCGGATCGTTCTGGATATTGGCCTCACTCAGACGACGAGTCATGTACAGGTAGAGGCTGTCGAGACGATTGAGCTCGTCAGTCATGTTGTCACGGTCCAGACCTTCGCGCAGGCCGCCAATGATGCCAATAGCCTTGCCTATCGCGATGCCCTTGCCGGCGATGTCCTTGCGCTGCATCGCGCCACTGGCCTGGGCAATGCGGTCCAGGCCACCCTCCATCAGCATTTGCACCAAACGATGCGGGCTCGCTTCAGAGGTCTGCGCCTGGGCGCCAATCTTCTGGTACTGCCGAAGGGCTAACATTGGATTCATGGGGTACCTCGTCACCACGGGGTTGCTGTATGACCGGGCTATCGGCGCGGCGTCAAAAAACTTTAGGGAGAATACAAAAAAGCCCGACCAAGCGTCACGCTTCGTCGGGCTTTTGGCGTTTGTTTACCGTGCCTACATCGTAACACGCGCGCGGCGCCATACAGTGTGACGCCGCGACCTTGCCATGAAGCCTCAGGCAGATCAGGAGTTCTTCTGTTGCGCTGCCATTGCTTCAAAAATGGAAACGACGCTGTCGCGCTGAGCATTGAGCTGCCCAACCAGGGTGTCCATGGTGTTGTACTTCTTGGTCAGCGACGCTTCCAGGTCCTTGATGCGAGCATCCAGAGAGCTCTGCTCCATGCTCAGGCTTTTCTTGGCAACCTCAAGCGACTTGTTGCGCTCATCCAGCACACCACCGGACGCAGAGAACGGCTCCATGGTCTTGACCATGCGATCGAGCAGGCCGCCGTCACCATTGAACAGGTTCTGCACCTCACCACCAAGCTTCTGATCATTGATCGCCTTGGTGAACTTGGTGCTGTCGAACTCCAGCAGGCCGCTACTCTGAGCGGTATTGATCCCCAACTGCGAAAGCACCGTCAATTGCCCCGAACCACCGGTACCGGAGACCACCAGTTCATTACGCATGGCCGACAGCATGCTGCGCACTGCCGGGTCACCCGACAGAGCCGGAGTGTTCCAGCTGCCGTCTGCCGCCTTGGTCGACACACTCACACTGTTTATCGTATTCACCAACGCGTTATAGGCATCGACGAACGACTGCACCGACTTTTTCAGGCCCTCAGTGTTGGCAGCCACGGTGACGCTGACCGGGCTGAGCGTTTCGGTCTTGGACAGCAGTTCGAACGTCATGCCACTGATCGCGTTATCGACCTTGTTCGATTTGCTGGTGAGCTTCATGCCATCGATATCGAACTCGGCATCTTTTGCGAGTTCGCCGATACGGCCAGCACCGCCCGCATCGGCCATCTGCGTTGCCGGGTCGATGGTCAGGTCAGCGATCCCCGAAGTAGAGATGTCCGAACCTTCGCCCATGGTTTCGGAGCTCAACACCAACCGCGAACCGGTACCGTCGTTAACGATGTTGGCGGTGAAGCCCTTGCCGCTCGCCTGGGCGTTGATCGCATCACGCGCCTGCTGCAGCGTAGCGTTGGCCGGAATGGTCACATCGAAGTCGACGCTATTCTGGGTGATGGTCAACGTGCCACCACTGGCGGAAACAACCGAGCTGCTGTCGGTGAAACGCTGACTGGCTACACGCGACGCCGTGGCCAGCTGGGTAACCTGGATCGAATAGCTGCCGTTGACTGCCGCACTGCCTGCCGTGGCCTTGACGTACTTGTCGTTGGAGGAGGCTGCCGTCGACCCGAGAAACGCAGGGTTGGCACTGTCGTTAAGCTTCTCCAGCGCCGTCTTGTAGGCGGTCAACGCACTTTTGAGGCTACCCACCGCCGAAATCGATGCGGTGTTCGCCGACGTGCGGCGGTCGAGCTGGCTCTGCTTGGGAGTCTTTTCGGCATCAACCAGGGCCTTCACAATGGCCGAGGTATCGAGACCGGAACCCAGCCCCAAACTCGGTAGAATTGGACTTGCCATTACATCCTCCTTTCTGGTTAACGCCCAAACGCAGAGTTGCCTGATCAGCGCCGGTGCAACAATTCAAATGACCGGCCGGCTGTCAGACTTTCTCATCGAAGAGCAGACTATTGACATCTTGCAGGCTTCGGGCCAGCTCCAGCGCTGTTTCCGACGGGATCTGACGGATCACCTCACCGCTATCGCGGGCAACGACCTTGACGATCCACCTGCCGGTGGAATCATCCACCGAAAACTCCAGGTTGCGCTGCAACGACTGGACAAAATCTTGAATTTCCTTGACGGCCGATTGTAACTCGGCCTCGCTCTTGGGAGCGTCTTGCTGCAATGTCTTGCGCAGCTGACCTGAAACCTTGTCAGCAGCTGTATTGTGCTCGGTGTTGCCAACCAGCGACGACACCGGATACGACGGGCTTGACTTGACGCTTATGTCCATCGCACATCACCTTTAAAAAGTAAAAAGCGAGAGAGCGCATGAGCACTCCCTCGCCGAACTTCATCGCGCTATTACTGAAGCAGTTTCAGTACGGCGGATGGCAGCTGGTTAGCCTGAGCCAGAACAGAGGTCGAAGCTTGCTGCAGGGTCTGCTGCTTGGTCAGCTGAGCGGTTTCTGCGGCGAAGTCGGTGTCCTGAACTCGGCCCATGGCGGCAGCCGAGTTTTCGTTCATGCTTTGCAGGTTGTTGATGGTCGACTGGAAGCGGTTCTGGATAGCACCCAGGTCCGACTTCTTGGTGTCAACGGTCTGCAGAGCAGCGTCGATCGCGGTAATGGCGGCGTCGACGGAGGTGTGAACGGCGGAGTCGGAAGTACCCGAGATCGCCAGGGTGCCAGTGCCGACAGCCAGGGTCGAAGCAGCGAACGAGGAAGTCATCGAAACGCTCAGGATCTGGCTGGTACCAGTCATCGCGCCAACCTGGAACTCCATGGTGCCAGCGGTGCCGTTCAGCAGTTGCTTGCTGGTACCGAAGGTGGTGGAGGTCGCGATACGAGTGATCTCGTCGGACTTGGCCGCGAATTCTTTGTTCAGAGCAGCGCGTTCAGTGGTGCCGTTGGAGTCGTTACGTGCCTGCAGAGCCAGTTCACGCATACGCTGCAGGATGTTGGTGATTTCCGACAGCGCGCCTTCAGCGGTCTGGGTGATCGAGTTACCGTCGTTGGCGTTCTTGATGGCAACGGTGGTACCGGTAACCATGGTCTGCAGCTTGTTGGCGATCTGCTGACCAGCAGCATCGTCTTTAGCGCTGTTGATACGCAGGCCGGAAGACAGGCGAGTCATCGAAGTGCTCAGCGCGTCGGAAGCTTTGTTCAGGTTCTTCTGCACGCCCAGCGAAGTGGTGTTGGTGTTTACGGTTAAAGCCATGACGAATTCCTCGTTGGATGGATACTGCGGCTTCCGGCCCTGGCGTCCGCCGGGTGTGGCCTAGAGAACCTTCGTAATGGTTATCGTCGGGTTTGCAAGTTGCTTTAGGGCTTTTCCAAAAAAAAATGCCATCACCACGCCACCCCCTTGCAAACCGGGCTTTACAGCCGTTCCCCGCGATGCTTTCGCCAACCACGAAGTGTGATACAGCTCACACTTCAGCGCGAGGCCGCCTGCTCGATCAGATGCAGCAGCTCATATTCGAGGTAATCGGCCAGCGCCAGCCAGTCCTGGCGCTGCTGGGCATCGAGCATGGCCTGCATGACCACCGCCCCCGCTTTTGGATCGACCTGCGGCAATACCTCATCGAACAGCTCGACCATACGCAACGCCGCCTCCACATCCCGCCCAAGGCGTAACAGCGTGGCGCATTCGCGCGCCGCGCGCCCTTGATCGGCAGCATTCATGAACAGAACTCCGGATCGAAAGTGGTGCCGGCGATGTGCGCGCCGGCACGACTGGTGTTGTGGAACCGCACCTGGGGATGGCGCGCAATGAACCGCTCAAGCTCAATCAGGTAACTGCGGAAGTTAAGCTGGGTACGTGCCCGCTGGCCATGGCCATCCAGCACCCAGTGCTGCGCCGCCGCAATCGCCGGGCCGAGTACGCCATCGTCCCAGCCTGTGTGGGTGCGACCACCCGGGAAGGCGAAATCAGCGCCGAAAAACGTAATGCGCACGGCCCCCATCTTCACAGCCAGGTCCGTAGCAGGGTGAATCACGCTTCCCCCAACGAACAACTCGGCGCGCGGTATGGCCTGGCGCACCTGTGCATACAGCGCACTGCCGGAATAGGCTGTGTAGCGTGGCCCACGCCAATTACCGAGCAGCTCGACGTCCAGCATCGGCATGTAGACCAGGGTGGTCGCAGCCGAGTCTTGCGGCGGCAAGTGATGGAGGCGGATTTTATGGTCGACACTGACCACGATGTCAGGCTGGATTCCGGCGCGCAGCAGGGGGATATAAGCGGTGTCGACGCAGATGAACAGTGGCCGCTCGGCCTGAGCGCGCACCCTTGCCAATGCAGACAGGTGCCCGGCCAAGGTTGGCCCGGTGGCAATCACATAGCAGTCACGCCCGGCCTGGCTACCGAACAGCGCGGCCACATCAGGGTCGTGGCGCAACAACGGCAAACTGTCTTCGAGCAGCTTCTGCAAGCGCGGGTCGGCCACATCGAAAGCGCGATTGCTGTCTGCCAGGTGGGCCTCGCTGATCAGACGGTCGCGCACCTTCGCATTGAAGTCATCGGCCAGCACGCGTTCGGAAGGCAAGGCGAAGAACGGCAAGGCGATTTCCGCGCTGTCGCCGGCATAGGCCAGTTCGACGCGCGGGTCGGCAAGCCAGTCGGACTGATCCAGCAGTTGCAGCACCAGCTGGAACAGTGCGCCATTGAGCAGGTACACCTGCAACCGCACGAGCCCAGGCCGCTCCAGCAGCACGCGCTGCAAGTCACCCAGCCCACTGCCATAGAGATGAAGAGTGGAACTGTCTTCAGGCAGGCTCGCGGCCTGCAGGCGCGCCTCGGCAAGACGATCGTGACGACTTGTGAGCTGGATGCCACACACGCTCAGGGTAGACCCCAGCCCCTCCACCAGCTCGACCTCGAGCGCACTACACGCCTCGCCTTGCAGGCGCTCGTACAGTGCCGGCCAGCGGGCCTGCAGCACTTCAGCGTTACGCTGGAAAAACTCGCTCATGGGTTGAGCTTCCCTTACCTGCGAAACACCGAAGAGTACCCGACTGGCAGCGCTTATTCAGCCTTGTAGAGAACCGCCGAGCCCCACGACAGGCCGACACCGAAGCCGCTAATGGCCACGCGCTTCCAGGCACTGTCGAACATGTGCTTCTGCAACAGCAGCGGAACGCTCGATGACACGGTATTACCGGTCTCCAGCATGTCCTTGATGAACTTGTCGGCCTGGGACTTTTCCGGGTCTTCCTCGAAGCGTCGTGCCACGGCATCGACGATCGCCGCACTGCCCTGATGGATGCAGAAGGCGTCGATATCCTTGTTCTCCAGCCCTGACTCGCGCAGCAGCTCATGCAGATGCGCCGGCACCTTGATCAGAGCGAAGTTGAAGACCTGACGACCGTTCATGAAGAACTCGCCATCAGTCACCTTCAGGTGCGGCGCACCAGCACCGTCGGTACCGAACTTCGCCTTGCCCAGTTGCCAGGTAGCGCCCTCACCCATCCAGGTGGCAGTGGCCGCGTCGCCGAACAACATGGTGGTATTGCGGTCTTCTGTGTTGACGATCTTGGAGTACGGATCAGCCGTCACCAGCAGGCCATTCTTCAGGCCTGCGGCTTCCATGAAGCCTTTGAGCGCGTAAATGCCATAGACGTAGCCGGAGCAACCCAGGGAAATGTCGAAGGCCGCGACATGGGTCGGCAGACCGAGTTTGTGCTGGACGATGGCAGCGGTGTGAGGCAAGCCTTCCTCGTCACCGTTCTGGGTGACGACGATCAGCGCATCGATCGCCTCGCGCTTGAGTTGCGGGTTAGCGGCGAACAGGTTGTTGACCGCTTCGACACACAGATCGGAAGTCTCCTGCTCATCGTCCTTGCGCGGCAGGAAGCTTGCGCCGATCTTGCCGAACATGAACTCTTCGTCCTTGCCGAATTTCGCGCCTTGTACATAGTTGTCCAGGCCGGAAGCGGGCACATAGCTCGCGATGCTTTTAATGCCGATCATCATGGCTTCCCAATAAATAACAGCTCAATACCACCGCCCGGATGACTCGAGCGGCGCCTGAAGAACGGGATCTGCCGCCCAGGTGGCGTGGCGACAGGCAGGGTGGCAGGCGGCAATTGCACACCTGCCCCATTAACGGTTACAGAAGGAGATGCCCGCTCTGACCGATAGGTCACGAATATTTCAAGACAATCGCATATTTTGCCTGGCCGCGTCACGTCGTCATAGCGCTTGCGAGTTTGCCATGCAGGGCAAACCTGGCCCCGGCTGGAGCCAACTTTCAGTCGAGCAGCTGCCAGTCCAGGGGCGTACCGCGCTTGAGTGGTTGCCTGGCCTTGCGGCCAAGCACCGCATCGAGATGGCCTGGCGCCAGCCCCAAACCTGGGCGGATGGCGCGCACGTTGCTACGGTCGAAGACCTCGCCAGCAGCCATGTCACGCACTACATACAGCGAGCGGCGGAAACGCCGCGAGGCCTCCTCGGCCTGGGTCGCGCCATAGTGCACCCGCCCCAGCGACTGCCAGGCACGCTCGGTTTCCAGCACCAGCGCTGCCATTTCCTGGGGTTCCAGGGAAAATGCCGCATCCACGCCGCCATCGGCACGGTCAAGCGTGAAGTGCTTTTCCACCACCGTCGCCCCCAGGGCCACTGCCGCCACGGCAACCCCAACCCCCATGGAGTGATCCGACAGCCCGACCTGACAACCGAAGAGCTCGCGCATGTGCGGGATGGTCAGTACGTTGCTGTTCTGCGGGCTGGCCGGGTAGGTACTGGTGCACTTGAGCAGCACCAGGTCGCGACACCCTCCTTCGCGCGCCACCCGCACGGTACGTTCGAGTTCCGCGAGGCTGGCCATGCCGGTGGAAATGATCATAGGTTTACCAGTGGCCGCCACTTTGCGTATCAGCGGCAGATCGGTGTTCTCGAAGCTGGCGATCTTGTAGGCCGGCACATCCAGGCTTTCGAGGAAATCCACCGACGTTTCGTCGAACGGCGTGGAGAACACCAGCATGCCCAGCTCACGAGCGCGCTCGAAGATCGCTGGGTGCCACTCCCAGGGGGTATGGGCCTTTTCATACAGCGCATACAGCGATGAGCCAGACCAGAGGCTGTTCGGGTCGGCGATGAAAAACTCACCATGCGCCAGGTCCAGGGTCATGGTGTCGGCAGTGTAGGTCTGCAGCTTCAGCGCATGGGCGCCGGCGGCGGCGGCCGCTTCGACGATCTCCAGTGCGCGGGCCAGCGACTGGTTGTGATTGCCACTCATCTCCGCGATCACCAGCGGTGGCTGGTCCGGGCCGACACAGCGGTGCCCGATGTTGAATCTGTTCATGGGCTACTCCTGGAATACCCGCTCGAACGAGCACGGCGACTGAGCGAAGCCGGCACCCGCGAATAATTGCAATGACGCCTGATTGTCGGGCAGCACCTGGGCCTCGATCGCACGCAGGTCCGGCCAGAACTCACGCACGCAGGCCTCGCCACGGGCGAGCAACGCTCTGCCCCAACCCAGCCCGCAACGCCCCGCGAAGAGATACAACGACACCTTCGCCCGCTGCCCGGGCAAGCGGTCGTAGCGAACACAGCCCACCGGCCCGTCGCCTGTCTCGGCGATCAGCAGCAAACGCTGCCGATCAGCCAGCGTAGC
The DNA here is from genome assembly GCF_047456185.1 of Pseudomonas sp. BNK-30. Lineage (NCBI taxonomy): Bacteria > Pseudomonadati > Pseudomonadota > Gammaproteobacteria > Pseudomonadales > Pseudomonadaceae > Pseudomonas > Pseudomonas sp. BNK-30. The sequence goes on along the minus strand of NZ_CP179904.1, from coordinate 899,169 downwards.
AGCCAGCCAGGCCAGATGCCCCGCCCAGTCCAGCTCCCGCGACTGCTGCGAACGGCGCCGTACCTCGGGCGCGTTGCGCCCGTCGAACAACAGCCGCGCGTCTTCACTGCGAGCCGGACGTAGCGCAAGCCCTTCCCCCAGCAAGGCCACCGCCACCCGCTGCGCCCCCAGGCCATCGACCAGTGCCCGACTGCGCTCGGCGAAGCTCTGGCGCAGTGCCTGATTGCTCAGCAACAGGGCAATCGCCTGGCGCAGCGCAGGCACCTGGACCTGCCCAGCCTCCCCCAGGTAAAGGTGCATGCCCGCCCGAGCCATGGCCTGGGCATTGGCCCGCTGGTTGTCTGCCACGCTCACGCACAGGCTCGGCAAGCCCAGCGCGGCGCGCTCCCAGGTAGTACCGCCGCCGGCGCCGATGAACAAGTCTGCCGCAACCATCCGCATTGGCAGATCGTCGACATAGTCATGCAGCTCCCAACCCGCCCGCGCGTCGCACAACTGGGCCAGCAGCTCACTCTGGCGATGCCCGAGCCCAGCGATGCAGGTGACCTGCAACCCTTCCAGCCCGGACAGCGCCTGCAAGGTCTTGGGCAGCATGCCAGCCACATCGAAGCCACCGAAACTCACCAGCACCCTTCGTGCCTGCAGGGGCGGCGATATCGCCGCCCCCTGAAACGCCGGCCCCACCAGCGCATAGCGTGGCCCCAGCAAGCGCCGGCACTCCGTTGCCAGCCGCGGCGCGTAGAGCGCCTCGCTGGCACTGAAATTCTGATCCAGCAGCAGGTCGGCGGCATGATCACGATCAGCCAGGTCATCGATGACCGCGATGCGCCGGGCGAACGCCCGGGCTGCCTGCTCCCAGCGGGCGTCCAAGGCGTAATGATCGACGATTAGCCAGTCGAATCGGGCCTGTGCCGGCAGCACATCACGCAGCGCCGCGATATCCGCGGCCCAGGGTTCGATGCCCGGTTTTTTTTCCTCGCGCTGCGGCCATGCAAAGACCTCGAAACCCTCCTGCTCGATGGCGGCCCGGCGATGACCGTCAAGCAGGCAACAGGCAAAGCTCACCTGCGCACCGAGCTCTCGGAGGGCTTTGCCCAGCGTCAGGCAGCGCGCCGTGTGGCCGACGCCAATCGATGAAGAGGCATCAGCACGTACCAGCACCTTCATGGCGCCAGCTCCCCGCCAGCTTTGAGCGCTGCGTACAGGTACTGCGCGCGCAACCAGTCTTCCTCGCTGTCGATGTCCTGAACCAGATGCCGGGGGATGATCACTGGCAAACTCCGCTCGGAATGAAGGGCCTCGTTCTGCAACCAGGCCTGCACCCGCCCCCAGTAAAACTGGCCAGCATCCTGATAGGCCGGTGCAAGGTCCTGAGACCGGGTCTCACGATACTGTGGGTACAGAGGCACAAGCGCACCCTGATCGTCGAGCGACAGCGCCCGCTGTACCGGGAAACCGAAGCTGCTCACCGAAAAGGCGAAAGAGCGCTCAGGGTGTTGCCGCAACAACGCCAACCCCTGCTGCAAGTAACGCTGCTGCACGAAAGGCGCAGTGGCGTAGATGCAACAGGCATGGGTCAGGACATGGCCCTGGCTGGCCAGTGCCTGCAGGGCGTGGCTGACCACAGCCTGGGTGGTGGCATGATCGTCAGCCAGGTGCGCCGGCCGACGGAACGGCACCTGCGCACCGTATTCCCGTGCCACCGCCTCTATTTCAGGGTCGTCGGTGCTGACCACCACCTGTTCGAACAAGCCACTGGCCAGTGCCACTTGGATCGAGTGGGCAATGATCGGCAGCCCGGCGAACATCTTGAGGTTCTTGCCAGGGATCCGTTTGCTGCCTCCACGGGCCGGGATGATCGCGACGTTGGTTTCCATTCGCTCAGGCATTCACGCAGCCCACCGGCAACTTCAGCAACCCGCACAGGCTGGCGATCACTTGATCCTGCTGAGCGTCAGTCAGCTGCGGGTACATTGGCAGGCTCAGGGCTTGTGCGTAGTAACTTTCGGCCTGCGGAAAATCACCCTGTTTGAAGCCCAGGTCGCGGTAATAGGGTTGCAGGTGAATGGGAATGTAATGAAGGTTGACCCCAACTCCTGCAGCCCGCATCCCATCGAAAATCTCCCGGTGTGAACGCGGGATACGATCACACTCAAGGCGCACCACGAACAGATGCCAGGCGGACTCGGCATCCTGCTGAGGTGCCTGGACGCTCACGGGCAGGTGCGCCAGCAAGCGCTGATAGCGAGCCGCCAACTCGCGGCGACGGGCAAGGAACGCATCCAGCCGGGTCAGTTGAGACAGCCCCAGGGCAGCTTGCAGGTCGGTGATGCGATAGTTGAAGCCCAGTTCAAGTTGCTGGTAGTACCAGGCACCATGGCTTTCTTCGGTCATTTGGCCCGGGTCACGGCTGATCCCGTGACTGCGCAGCCTGCGCAAACGCGCGGCCAGATCCGCACGCGCGGTAAGCACCATGCCGCCCTCGGCCGTGGTGATGATCTTTACCGGGTGAAAGCTGAACACCGTCATGTCGGCATATTCGCCACAGCCGACCGGCTTGCCCGCGTAACGTGCGCCGACCGCGTGGGCAGCGTCCTCGATAAGGGTAAAGCCATACTGCCGGGCCAGCACCGCGATCGAACGCATGTCGGCGCTTTGCCCGGCAAAGGCCACGGCGACTACTACCTTGGGCAGGCGCCCCTCCCGGGCGGCCTGCTCGAGTTTCAGCGCAAGTGCCTGGGCGTCGATAGTCCAGGTGTGCGGGTCGATATCGACGAAATCGACACCGGCGCCGCAGTAGCGCCCACAGTTGGCTGATGCGACAAAACTGATGGGGCTGGTCCATAGCCAGTCCCCGCTCCCCAGGCCAGCGGCGAGGCAGGCAAGGTGCAGCCCCGCAGTGGCGTTGCACACAGCTACCGCGTGCGTTGCGCCACAACGCTGGGCCATAGCCTGCTCGAAGTGCTCGATCAGTGGCCCCTGAGTCAGCCAGTCGGACTGCAGCACCTCTACGACCGCGGCGATATCCGCCTGATCGATGCTCTGCCGAGCATAGGGGATCATGCTGGCAAGCCTGCGTGCAGGTCTGCCAGCTGGTCCACGGTGAGGAAGGCGGGATTGGTATCGGAACGGTACTCGAAGTCCTCGGCAACCCAGCGCCCGGTTTCACCCACGCAATCGATCGCAAAATCCACATCCGTATGGTTGAAGCGGATCGACGGAACGATGGTGAAATGATCACCAAACTCAAGGGTCATCCGCGCATCGTCCAGCGGGATCATCAGTTCGTGCAGCTTTTCCCCCGGGCGGATGCCGACCACGTTCTGCGGCAAGTGCCCGGCCATGCCGCGCGCCAGGTCGACGATGCGAATGGATGGGATCTTGGGCACGAACACTTCCCCCCGTGCATGCGGGCAAAGCTGTCGAGCACGAACTGTACGCCATGGTCGAGGGTGATCCAGAAGCGCGTCATCCGCGGGTCAGTGACGGGGAGCTCGTGGGCACCCTCCTCGATCAGGCGCTTGAAGAATGGCACCACCGAGCCCCGGGAGCCCGCCACATTGCCATAGCGCACAACCGCAAAGCGGGTGTCCTGTTGGCCGGCAAAATTGTTGGCGGCCACGAACAGCTTGTCGGACAGCAGCTTGGTCGCACCATACAGGTTGATCGGGCTGGCCGCCTTGTCGGTGGACAGTGCGACGACCTTCTGCACGCCATTCTCGATCGCCGCGGCGATGATGTTTTCGGCACCATTGACGTTGGTGCGGATGCATTCGGTGGGGTTGTATTCGGCCGCGGGCACATGCTTGAGCGCGGCGGCATGAACCACATAGTCGATACCGCGCATGGCCTGGCGCACGCGCTCGGCATCACGGACATCGCCCAGGAAATAGCGCATGCACGGCGCGTTGAAACGCTGCTGCATCTCATACTGTTTCAACTCGTCGCGGGAGAACACCACGACGCGCCGCGGGCGGTAGCGCTCAAGCAACCGCTCGATGAAGCGGCGCCCGAACGACCCGGTCCCCCCGGAGATGAAAATGGACTTGTCGTCGAACATACCTGGTTCCTAGGGGCGGCGCCGTCAGCTGACGAAGGCGCCCGATTGCACTGTAAGGCAGGGCGCACAGCGTACAGATTTCTGACTCGCGCCCCCAATGAACCAGCTCGAAGCAAGATGCAGGCCAGTGCTGCGTCAGGCGATCAGCCCGGCCCAGTCCAGCGCCGCCTTGCCGGGGGCAAGCACCTGGCTTTGGACTGTACCTTGCCACTGCGCCGACCATTTGGCGCGCAATGCCGCCAGCGCCGCCTCGTCCTTGGCGACCACGCCGGGGTGAATCACCTGCACCTGTGGCGTCCAGACTGTCAGCAGGCCGGCCGCGGCTGCTTTCAGGCACAGGTCGACATCACCATGGGCATGGGCGAACGTGGTTTCGTCGAGCCCCTCCAGAGCACGGAAGACTTCGCTACGGACCATCAGGCAGCTCGCCGAGACCGCTGGGCAGTTCTGCTCGACCGCCAGCCGATTCAGGTAACCCACGGCATTTGCGGCCTCACCGGCAAAAGCTGGCGCAACTGCGCCTTCGGCGTCCAGCAGCAAGCCCGCCTGGGCAAGCTTGCCGTCAGTATCGAGCAGCTTGGCACCGACCACGCCTACTTCCGGACGCTGCGCCTGGTTGAGCAACGCTTCGATCCAGTTGGCATTGACCACTTCGGCGTCCGCCGCCAGCAATATCAGGTATTGCCCCTTGGCCTCGGCACTGGCAGCGTTGCATAGCGCTGCCGCGCTCAGGCGCTCGGCACTTTGCAGCACGCGCACCTTGCCAACTTGCTGCTGCGCCAGCCATTCGAGCAACTGCGGTGACTGACTGGCGTTGTCGGCGATCAGTACCTCGTAGCGCGCATAGCGAGTGCGCTGCAGGATGCTCTTCAGGCAGCGCTGCAGTTCATCCAGATTGTCCTCGCTGCGCAGCACGATGCTCACCAGCGGCCGCTCGACGTGCCTGTAGTCGATACGCAAGGTGCCAGGCAGCGGCGTACTGACCTGGGCCTTGTAGCCACGGCCGGCCAAGTGTCGCATCAAGGCCTGGCGGGCATGCTCGCTGTCCTTGGCCTGCGGTGCCGGGGTGATCAGCATCGGCTCGTCGAGATGGGCCAGCCCGTTGAGGCCGCCCTGCTCGATCAGGCGCAGCAGCAGGTCGAACTCCAATGCCTCGGCAAAGTCCTTATCGAAGCCACCCGCCTCCACCAGCACCTCCCGACGCAGCAGCCAATGGCGTGCCATCAGCGCGGGATTGGCCTGCAGCAGGTCCAGGTTTACTCCCGGGCGCAGCAGCTCTCGCCAGGCACCATCGGCCTGTTGCTGGATCTCGTCTACCGCGACCGCTCGGCAATCGGGAGCGTTCAGCAGCTCGAGGCTGGCGCGCAAAAGACCGGTGGCGGTGAAACGGTCACCCGCATCAGCCAGCAACAGCCATTCGCAGGCCGTCTGCCGGGCGATCTGGTTGATCCGCTCGACGTAGTCTTCGCGGCTGACCTTGATGAAATGCAGGGTGTTCTGCAGCGAGGTGGCCACAGGCGGCTCGCCTGTGGTGAAGACCATGATCCGGAACGCCTTGCTCAGGCCGCCCAGCAGGCTGTCGAACGTGTCCTGGAGCTTGGCCATGTTGTTGTCCAGGTCCAACAGCAGGATGCCGAACTGCGGACCACCCTGATGCAGCGCCAGGTGCTCGTTGATGGTCGCTAGCGCGGCGGTGTCCGGCTTGCGCGCCTCCAGCCAGTCGAGCAGGCGACCCGAATGCATGCTCCCAAGCAGTTCGCGACCGCTTTGCTTCAATACGCCTTCAAGCCGTGCCAGCCAAGCGAACAGCGCCTCGCTCTCCTCGGCCTCATCACTGTCACGCAGGTGTCCGGCCAGGTGCCGCACCACCTCACGGTTGAACGCGTTGCACTGCAGTGCCTCCCACAAGCGGGTACGTACGGTGCCCGAAGTGTCGCTGGGCTGTGCCAGCAGCAGCTGTTCCTGGCGCAATAGCAGCGGCTCCAGTTGCTGCAACTGCAGGCGCCCGGCCGGCATGGCATGGATCAGAAACTCCAGTGCCGTAAGCTGATCGAAGAATGCCTGGTTGTAGAACGGCATTTCCACGTACTGGGACGGCTGGAAGGTACGCACCGGCGGGTTCAGCGGGTCGGTCCAGCTTGACTCCCAGATCAGCTCCAGGGTCATCGCCCGGCCTTTGAACAGCCCCTCGGCAGTGACTGCAAAGCTGTCCAGGGCCAGCTGGCGCCGCGCCTCATGGTCCAGCCCCTCGATGGCGGTCGGCAGGCCGGCAAGGAAGTCGGCAAACTGTTCGCGCTCGGCCACCGACTTGGCGTCGGTGAAGGCCAGCACATGAATGACCTCGGTCTGATGCTCGGAGACACCGTAGTTGGTTTCACGTACCGCGTAGGGGATTGGCAGGATCCGCGCTTTGGCGTTGGTCAGCAGGAAGTACGCGTGGCCGATTTCCTGCCACTCGAAGCTCGTGCCCTCGGGCAGCAGCTCAAACCACTGGCGCAGCAATGCAGTGCGGGTGACAGCGAAGAAGGGCGGGATGAACTCACCCATGTAGTCCAGCAGGCGCTGTTCAGCGCGCGGAGCGTTGTAGTCCTCACGGACCTTCTTGTTACGCCGGTAGTACTTCACCTGGGTGGCTTCGGCCAGGTAGTTCAGACAGTAGCCATGGCACAGGCCGTAATCGGGGTTGGCCTCAAGGAAGTCCAGCGACTGGTTCAGCCCGTCGTACAGCAGGAAATCGTCATCAGCGGCGAAGGCCATGAACGGCGTGTTCACCCGGCCCACGCCATAGGCCAGCTTGGCCTGGAAGCCCTGGTAGGAAAACTGTGGCAGGTGCAGGTACTCGACGCCGGGGTACTGCGCGGCCATCACCTCGGCCGATTCGCCCGAGGAATCCAGCACGAGGATCGAGCACCGATAGCCGCTGTAATACTGCAGCGTGCGCTGCAGGAACGCCGGCCGGTTGTGCGTCATCAATACCAGCGTGAACCGCTCGCGCAGTGTGGCTGCCTGGTCTGCCGAGAAATTGCCTTGCATAGTCTTACCCACCATTGGCGTTGCCGCCGAAGAAATCGAACTCTGTTGAATGTCTCAGCGAACCCGGCGCAGGTAGCCGTCCGGTGCCACGGTGACCAGCAGCTTGTTCTGCAGCTGATAGTCGATTTCGAAGCTGTCGTTACCCTTGAGGTATTCCCAAACTGCGGTCTTGGGGTTGTCGCCAGGCCCCCACGGGCGATCGGGGAAGAAGTCTGCCGGCATGTCCTCGACCACGGTGTCCATCACCACGCAGTAACTGCCCACGGCCACCAGCGGCGCATACAGCTCCAGCTCCTTGAGCACGTGCTCATGCGTGTGGTTGGAGTCGAGCACCAGGATGACCTTCTTGCCTTCGGCGAGCGCCCTGACCTGCCCGGCGATCTCGGCATCGATGCTCGAGCCTTCGATCATGCGCACGCGCTTGCTCATCGGGTGCGCCTCGATGGCCTGGCGGTTGTGCGGGCGGATGTCGATGTCGATGCCAAGCACTTCGCCATGGCCCTGCAGCTCCAGCAGGGAGGCGTAGTAGAGGATCGAACCGCCGTGAGCGATGCCGCACTCGATGATCAGGTCAGGCTTGACCTGCCAGACGATCTCCTGCATCGCCATCATGTCCTGGGGCAACTGGATGATCGGCCGGCCCATCCACGAAAAATGGTAGCTGTACTTGTGCTCGGCGGACTTGTTGAAGAAGTCGCGAGACAGTTGCTGCAGCTCCTTGTCTTCGCCCTGGGAGGCGATCTGCGCGTTGCACTCGGCTTCGAAGGCTTTGATCGGCGTGTCGGTCATGGTTCTTTACTCGGTTGGCTGGTCGGTGAAATCGGCATTGTCGACGGCGTGATAGACAAAACGGCCATCGGTCATGCGGCGGATTTCCTCGAGGTAATTGGAATTCATCACGAACAGGTGGGCGCCATCCGGCAGGCTTTGCATCGCCTCTTGCGGCGATGACACCCGCGCGCCACTTAACGGCAGGTAGCGACCCTGCTTGGCAGGATTGATGTCGATAACCTGGTCCACCGGAGCCCCGGCACGCTGCAGGAACAGCGAATAGATCACGCCCTTGGACGATGCGCCCCAGATCGCCGAACCACGTCCGGCATCGCGGCGCACCAGACGTGCGGCATGCTGCAGGCTGGCACTGAAATCTGCCGGCAACGACAGCGGCGGCACGGGCTCGAGCGTGGTGCGCAGGCTGGCAAGGTCGGCAACGATGTACAGGTACTGGCCATCGAACAGGTGACCGGCCTCGGCGACCGTACCGAACAAGCGGCGCAGGTCGGCCAGGCGGAAGTAATTGACATGCTCGTAGAACAGGTCAAACCAGGCCTTGTGCTCGATGATCCAGTCCAGGCAGGGCACTTCGATGTATATCTGCCCTGCCCCGCCGTTGGCATCGGCGATGGCGGCAAGGAACGTGACCGGGTCCTGAATGTGCTCGAGCACATGGCGCAACACGATGGCTTCGGCCTGGCGGTTCAACTCACGGGTGAAGGGCGCTTTGACCACGTCCGGGTTGTCGCCCTCGTAGGCCGGGTCGATGCCGGTGACGGCATAACCGCGCTCGCGCAGCAGTTCGAGGAACCAGCCTTTGCCACAGCCCACTTCGATCAGACGCTGGCCCTTGAAGTGGCGGGCGATGACACCTTCGACATCGTCCAGGTGGCGCTGGAAGCGCGCCGAATGCGCCTGCTCGTTCTGATAGTCGCTGTCGTAGCTGAGCTTGTCGGCATCGAAAGCGTCGTTGTAGACCAACCCGGTGCGGCTGTCCTGCACCAGACGCATCTCGGCGCAGGCAGAGGTACGGGCCGACTGGGCATCGGCGAATGTGCGGTTCTGCAGCACCGGCAGGCCGGTAGCGCGATACAACTCATGTTTCATGGCGTGCTCCCAGCAGAGCCTGCAACTTGCGGGCATCGCCCCAGAACGCCATGGGTTCGTGGGCAGGATAAGGGTAATGGCCAAGATTCAGCGCAAGGGTGGCGTTGCGCTCGGCGATGCGGGCTTCCACCAGCTTGCGTACCGATATCGGCTGGCCGCTGCAGCAATTGACCACGCCGCTGAAATCGCGCTGCCCGAGCAGGTCGGCCAGGTATGTACTGGCGCTTTCGATGGCAAGGTAGTCGCGCAGTTGCTCGCCACCTGACATGTCGAAATGCGGCTGCCCCTGGTCGATTGCGCGGTCCAAGGCTGCCAGCAGGCTGCCTGGGTTTTGCCCCTCGCCAAACAGGTAGAACAAGCGCACCCACTGCAGGTTGAACGGTTGCTGGCGGGCCAGGCTTTCGAGGAACAGGCGCAAGCTGTGCTTGGCCAGCCCATAAGGGTTGGCCGGCTGGCAGTCCAGCGCCTCGTCCAGCGCGCCATTGCGCAGGCCATATTCGAAACAGGTGCCGGCCACCTGCACCTGGCCGACACCGGCTGCGACGGCACGCTTGATGAAGGCATAGTCAGCCATCAAGTTGCGCTCCAGGTGGAACAGCCCTTGATAATTCGGCAGGCCTGGCCAGGCCAGGTGCACCAGCGCATCGATGCCGTCGCACAACTGATTGACGTCCAGCTGCGGGTCATGCAGATCGGCGCCGACGAAATCGACCTGGCCGAACCACGGCATGGCTTGAGCCGGCTCCAGACGACGTGCCAGCGCACGCACCCGGTACCCGCGCGCCAGCAAGGCGGCGACCAGATGCCGGCCAACAAAGCCTGTGGCACCGGTGACAAGCACCTTCATCGCGGTCACAGGACGGTCAGCTCAGGCACGGCGATCACAAAGCGCCCGCCCCATTTGCGGATGTGCGCCTGCTGCTCGCTGACTTCCTTGAGCAGATTCCACGGCAGTACCAGCACATAGTCCGGCCGCTCGATGGCCAGGCGCTCGGGGGCGACCACGGGAATTCGGCTGCCCGGCAGGAACTTGCCCTGCTTGTGCGGGTTGGCGTCGGCCACCCAGGCCAGCAGGTCGGGCTTCACGCCTGCGTAGTTGAACAGGGTGTTGCCCTTTGCTGCGGCGCCATAGCCAACCACTCGCTTGCCTTCGGCCTTGGCCTGCAACAGGAAGCGCAGCAGCTGGTGCTTGATCCGCTGCGCCGCCGGTGCAAGGGTGCTGTAGAACGCCGCCGTGCTGACACCGACCCGCGCCTCGATGCCAAGCAGGTCGTCGACACTGGCCTGGCGTGGGCGCGGGCCATCGGCGCGCTGCACGAAAACCCGCAACGATCCGCCATGGGTCGGCAATTCGCTGACATCGAAGATCACCAGGCCGTTGCGAGCACAGAGCGTGTTGACCGCCGTAAGCGACAGGTAGGAGTAGTGCTCATGGTAAAGGGTATCGAACTGCTGCTCGGCCATCAGGCGCAGCAGGTGCGGAAACTCGAAAGTGGCCACACCATCGGCTTTGAGCAGGGCCGCGAAACCGCGCAGAAAATCGTTGATGTCCGGCACGTGGGCGAGCACGTTGTTGGCGGCCATCAGGTCAGCCGACCAACCTTCACTCGCCAGGTCACGGGCGGCCTGTTCGCCGAAGAACACCTCACGAATCTGCAGCCCTTTCTCCCGGGCCGCCTGCGCAGTGCTTCGGGTGGGTTCGACACCTAGACACGGAATGCCGCGCTCGGCCACATACTGCAACAGATAACCGTCATTGGCGGCGATTTCCACCACCCGGCTCTCGCCGTTCAGGCCGAAACGCTCGACCATCTGCCCGACATAGTCGCGGGCATGGGCCAGCCACGAACTGGAATAGGAGCTGAAATACGCATAGTCGGCATCGAACAGCGTCTCGGCGCGGGTGTAATCCTCGGTCTGCACCAGCCAGCACTGCTCACACACCGCCACTTTAAGCGGCACCCAGGCCTCGGCCGCGGCCAGTTGGTCAGCGCGCAGGTAGGCGTTGGACGGCGGCGCAGTGCCAAGGTCGATCAGGGGCAGGCTCAGGCAGGTACCACAGCCACGGCAGTTCATGGACGCACTCCGGTAAACGACAGGTCCAGCCAGGGATGAGCGGCATCCCGGGCCGACAGATTCTTGACAGCGAGCGGCCAACAGATGGCCAATTTCGGATCGAGTACCGACAGCCCGCCTTCGCGGCCCGGCGCATAGTCGGCACTGTGCAGGTAAAGCAGCTCGGCATCCTCGCTCAGCACCTGGAAACCATGGGCAAAGCCGGCCGGTATCAACAGGCTGCGGCCATCGCCGGCCCGCAAGTGCTCGGCGTGCCAGTGCAGGAAGGTTGGCGAGCCTTCGCGAAGGTCCACTGCCACGTCCCACACCTCACCGCGCAGGCAGGTGATCAGCTTGGCCTCCGGGGTGTCGCCGGTCTGGTAGTGCAGGCCACGTACGCTACCTGAGCCCTGAGTGTGCGAGTGGTTGATCTGGCGCACATGGAACGGCGCACCCAGGGCGCCCAGGCTGGATTCGCAGAACAGCCGCGCGAACTGCCCGCGGGCATCGCCATGGCGCTTGTGCTGGACACTGAACAGGCCACCCAGTGGCAAGGCTTGCAGCAGCAGATCAGTCACGGCAACTCCGTGTACAGGTTCAGCTGGTGCAGCGTGACGGCGCGCATGTTGTCGCCACGCTGCCACGCCAGGTGCCAGTCGAGCGTGTGCTGCAGGCATTCGTGCAACGACCAGCGTGTACGCCAGCCCAGCACCTGGCGGGCGCGAGAGCTGTCCAGGCGTAGCAACCCGGCTTCATGCAACTCGCTTGGCTCGACCCGCACCCCTGGTGCCTGCGGCCATTGCCGGGCCAGGCGGTCGACCACCTCACCGACGCTGCACATGTCGCCTTCGCTCGGGCCGAAGTTCCACGCACCGGCGCAGGCCGGCCCCTGGGTATACAGGCGCTCGGCCAACTGCAGGTAGCCGGCCAGCGGTTCCAGGGCGTGCTGCCAGGGGCGCACGGCCTGCGGGTAGCGCAGGGTGACCGGCGACCCGGCCGACCAAGCCTTGAGCACATCGGGTACAAGCCGCTCTGCGGCAAAGTCTCCACCGCCCAGCACGTTGCCGGCGCGCGCGGTGGCCAGGGCCACGCCATGTTCTGCGTGCTCGGCGGCCGGGAAGAATGACGCGGCATAGGACTGCGCCAGCAGCTCGCAGCAGGCCTTGCTGCTGCTGTACGGGTCATGCCCGCCCAGGGCCTCGTTCTCGCGGTACGGCCAGGGCCATTCCTGGTTGGCATAGACCTTGTCGGTGGTGACCAGGACGCACGCACGCACCCCGCCAACCTGGCGCACCGCTTCAAGCAGGTTAAGGGTGCCCATCACGTTGCTGGAATAGGTACCTAGCGGGTCACGGTAGGCCTCGCGCACCAGTGGCTGAGCCGCCAGGTGCAGGACGATTTCCGGCTGGGCCTGGGCCACAGCTTCAAGCAGCGCGCCGAGGTCGCGCAGGTCGCCGCGCACGTCGGCAATGTCGCTGCCGACCTGGGCAAGTTCGAACAGGCTTGGTTCGGTGCCAGGGTCCAGCGCGAAGCCTGTGACCTGAGCGCCGAGCTCATGCAACCAGAGCGCCAGCCAACTGCCTTTGAAACCCGTGTGACCGGTGAGCAGAACACGCTTGCCCTGCCAGAACGCTGGACTCAGGCCCACTGCTTCCATGGAGCCTCCCCGCTTTGCCAGAGTTGTTCCAGATGGTTCTTGTCACGCAGCGTATCCATTGGATGCCAGAAGCCATCATGCTCAAAGGCGTTCAGTTGCGACTCAGCGGCCAGGCAGGCAAGCGGCTCCGACTCCCAGGAAGTCTGATCGTTGGCGATGTAGTCGAGCACCTTGGGCGAAAGCACGAAGAAGCCACCGTTGATCCAGCCACCGTCACCACGGGGCTTTTCGACGAAACCGGTGACGCTGTCGCCGTCGCGTGCCAGCGCGCCGTAGCGGCCAGGAGGCTGTACCGCAGTAACGGTGGCGAGTTTGCCGTGGGCCAGGTGGAAATCCACCAGGGCGCCGATGTTCAGGTCCGAAACACCGTCCCCGTAGGTGAAACAGAAGGCATCTTCGCCCTCAAGGTAGCGAGCGGCGCGGCGCAGGCGGCCACCGGTCATGGTTTCTTCACCGGTGTCGACCAGGGTCACGCGCCATGGCTCGCTGTAGTTCTGGTGCACGTCCATGCGGTTTTCGCGCATGTCGAAGGTGACGTCCGAGGTGTGCAGGAAGTAGTTGGCGAAGAAATCCTTGATCGCGTAGCCCTTGTAGCCCAGGCAGATCACGAAGTCGTGGATGCCGTGAGCCGAGTACTGCTTCATGATGTGCCAGAGAATTGGCTTCCCACCGATTTCGATCATGGGTTTGGGCTTGAGGTGAGACTCTTCGCTGATACGCGTGCCCAGTCCACCCGCCAGAATTACCGCCTTCATGTCGTCCCCTCGTGTTCGTCACCGGCCATAAGTCGTGTGGCTGCACGATTTATGGCGATATGACGGGGGGCTTGCAGGAAACGCGCCAGAAGGCGCTTTACTGGTGTCGTCCATACACCCCGCAGTCAGCCCGGCATCCAGCCGCTGTACCAATGCTGAACGTGCTCTTCGCGCAGCACATAGTCACGCAGCACTTCCTGCTTCAGACGGTCGCCCTGGCGGAAACTTTCGTCAGGGTCCGCCAGGTGCATGCGGATCGCCTCCAGCCACTCGGCGGTGCTGTTGGTCTTGATCCGCGTGCACGGCAAGTAGCCTTCATAGGCACGGGTATCGGTGACGATCACCGGGTACCCGCACGCGCCGTATTCCAGCAAGCGCAAGTTGCTCTTGCAGTCATTGAAGATGTGATACTCCAGTGGCGCCAAGGCCAGGTCCAGGTTCAGGCTGGCGAGCTTGGCCGGGTACAGCTCCAGCGGCACCGGCGGATGGAACTCGCTGATGTAGGGCCGCAATGCCGGCGGACACATACCGAAGAACACCCATTGGACTTCGTTCGCCAAGGTCTTGACCACCTCGGCAATCACTTCCAGGTCGCCGGTATGGCTGGTGCCACCGCCCCAACCCACCCGCGGCTTGCGCGCGCTGCGGCGCTGGCTACGCAAACCGGTCCAGAGCTGCTCGGCCAGCATGTTCGGCATTACCCGGATATCGCTATGGGTGTCATGCAGGGCATCCGCCAGCGCCTGGGTCGACACCACCAGCCGATCACAGCGTTCGATACCTCGGCGCAGGGATTTTTCCAGATCTTTTGGCGTGTGCTTGAGGTGCCCGTTCTTCTTCGGCACATCAATCACGTAGTCGTCCAGCTCGTAGATGCAAAAGCCCTTGGAGAAGGTCTTGAGGCGCTCGATCTCCTTGACGAACCCTTCGGTATAACGCCCCTGCAGAATTGCCACATCCGGCGAGCTGCGTTCCAGCTCGACGTTGCTCGGTATCTCGAAGTACTGCTGCTGGGTCACCCAGCCAGCCTTCTCCAGCTCGACCAGCGGCTGGATCACCCGGTAATGCCCGACCGCAGTCTTGTTCATTGGCAACGCCAGCACATGGGGCAGTGGACGGCTGACGAAAGGCGTCCAGGCGGCCTTGAGGCCCGGATCCAGGCAGAAGCTGGAGCCGTTCAGGGACAGGTTGATATTGTAAGCGGGGTCACGCGCTACCACCGGCATCCAGGCCTTGAAGAAGGCATCATGCTGCTGCGCCAGCCGGGCCTGGCGCTCGGCTTCAGCCTGCGCATCGATCGCCGCCGGCGCTGGCGGGTCCAGTACCAGCCGGGCATCCGGCGCCCACACCACAAGGTACCCGGCTTCGCCCAGGCGCAGGCCCAGGTCGATATCGCTGAAGGCCAGGCTGAAGACGCTTTCATTGAGCCCGCCCAACGACAGGAACAGCTCTTTGCGCACCAACAGGCAATCAGCCCCGACAGCAGAATAATTCTGCGCCACTTGCAAGCGCTGCATGTAACCGCCCGCCTCCATCGGCTCGCCCACGAACGGCGACCCCACGGCGCCACGCAGGCCCAGCACGCCGCCCGCATGCACGATCAGACCGTGGGCGTTGCAGAGCTTGGCACCCACCGCTCCGACTTCAGGGCGCTGGCCATGGCTGAGCAGTGCGTCGAGCCAGTCTGGCTCGGTGACCACAGCGAACGGGCTCAGCATCAGCAGGTATTCACCCCGGGCGTGTTGCGCGGCAAGGTTCTGCACAGCGGCGAAGCTGGCCTGCTCGCCCAGCATCAGGACCCGCAACTTGTCTTCGCCCAGCTGTTGAAGGGCGCTGAGCCAGGCGTGAGTCTCGGCACCTTGACTGGCATTGTCGACAATCAGCACTTCGTAGTGACCGTAGGCGGTCTTCTCAAGCACGCTTTCCAGGCAGCGCTCGAGGGCAGGCAACTGGTCCTGGGCACTGATCACCAGGCTTACCAGTGGCTGGGTGGCGTGCAGGTAGCGGACCTGGTTGATTGCCCCGCCACTGTTCTGCAGCCGGTAGGTCACGCCCAAGCGCTTGAGGTGGGCATCCAGCAGTTTCGGATTTTCCTCAACCACTGCCTGCGAAGACAGCCAGGCAGCGTAGCTGAACGCGCTTTCGGCCAGCACTTCCGGAATGTGCTCGATGGCATGCGGGCCGCGGCTTTCCACAAGACGCCAGAGCAGATCGTGCGGCGCCAGCTCGCGATATCCGGGCGTGAAACCGCCCAGTACCCGCAAGGCGTCAAGCGAGAACGCCAGCATGCGACCGGTATAGGGGTAGCCGCGCATCAAATCGAGGTTGAAGTCGGGCTTGAACACCGGCTCTACGGACGCCTCATCCCGCACGCCCCCCTCATCGCCATAGCAGCAGGCGATCTGCGGGCGCGATACGACCCGCTCGGCCAGGAGCATCAGGCTGAAGGCATTGAGCCGGTCGCCAGCACGCAGCAGGTAGATCCAGTCCACCTCGCCCAACTGGTCAAACGCCGTGTTCAGTTGTTCAGCCCAGTCGGCCTGCAATGGCTGGTGGACCCTGCGAACATCTGGGCCGCCTGGCAGCGGCGCGCTGGACAATACCAGCGTCATCTCTGCGCCATAGGCCTGGCGCTCAATGCTGTCCAGGGTAACCTGCAGAGCTTGTGCATCACCCTCGCTGTCGATAACCACGGGCACGATTCGCGGACGAGTTGGCCAGTGCTCGCTAAGGCGCATCAGACGCGCGAGCACCAGCGGATCCTGTCGGCAGGCCAGCCATTTGCTGTACAGCTCGGCAAAACTGTCGCTGTCGCTGCCGACATGAGATTCCTGGATCGCCTGCAAGCAGCGCAGGGTATGGATCAGGAACAGGTTCTCCCAGATACGCTGGGTATCGCTCTCGTCGCCCTGGAGGATTTGCACCCGCACCCAACCGGAGAACGGCTCACGTACTGCAGTGCGCGCGGCGAACATGTCGCGCAGGTGTTGTGATTCACTGGTAGCGGCAGCCTTCACATCGCTCTGGCGACGCAATTGGTCGGGATGAACCCGCTCGACACAGTGCACCCCGGCGGTCACGCCCAGATGGCCGCGACGCAGCAGGCACACGAACAACACGAAATCGAGCATTGCCACAAAGCCCGGCGCCAGCGCAGGCAGCAATTCACGCAGATCGCGCGTACGCACCAGCACGCTGCTCAGCCCGCCGATGAAGTTGAGCTGGCGGGTCTCGAAGAAATCCAGCAGGTCGTCACCGTTGAACAGTGTGTCGCCAAAGGTGACCGGGCTGGTTTCCAGACGCTGCGGCAAAATGTGATCTTCAGCATCGACCAGGTGGCGCCTGGCCGCGACCAGGCTGACATCGTCATGGGCCTGGAACAGTCGCACCTGGCTGGACACGCAATCGGCCATCAGGCGGTCATCGTCACAGAGGAACTTGATGTAGTCGCCCTGGCTCTGCTCCAGCCCGTGTTGCAAATTCCCGGCAAAACCCAGCGGTTGCGGGTTACGCAAGTAAATCAGTGGATGACGTGCAAGACTGCGCAGCTCATCGACCACCGCCTCGATCTGCGTACCTGGGCTGTCGTCGCAGACGATGACTTCGAGGTTTGCGTAATCCTGAGCCAGGGCGCTGACCAGAGCAGTACGGAAGTAACGGGGGTTGCAGGCGGGAATGACGAGGCTGACTAGAGGGGCTGGGTTCACGAGGAAATCTCTCGACCGATGACTGCCCGCAGGGAATTCAGAACAGTCGATACTACGGGGAAATCAATGCGCCTTCACCGCGTACCCGAGGGGTAAGCGGTGAAGGCGACGGGCGCACTTAACCGATGGCGTTGAACAGGCTCAGCTGGCTGACGCGTGCGAAAGCCGCCTGCGAAGCCTGAAGCAAGGTCTGCTGCTGGGTAAGGCGGACCAGCACGGTGGCAGGGTCCGAGTCACGGATCGACGACTGCGTGGTGCTGTTGGCAATGCTCAGACTCTCGTTGGTGTTTTGCTGGATTTCCAGCGCCTTGCCACGGGCACCGATATCGGTGACTGCCGTGTTGAGCGCGTCCTGACCGCTCTGGATATTGGCGATGGCCGAATCCAGGTCTGCACGCAGTTGCTGGTAGGCCGCGTTGTCGCCGTCGATCGGCTTGCTCAACGCCGTACGCAACTGGGCGACGGTGTCCAGAACGTTCTGGGTCTGGTGGTTGTCGACGTTCACCACGTACTGGTCACCGGACTGCTGCGCGGGCGTGCTGGTGAAGGTGAAGTCCACACCGGCAGCCGAGGCGACGTTGCCAGTCATGGCACCACTGGCCACCGGGCGGCTGTCAGCGGTCAGCGGCTGGGCATAGAGTTCGAAGTCCGTGGCGCTGGTGAACTTGATGACCGCACCGCCATTGGGAAACATGGCTTTGTACTGGGCCGGATCAGTGATGCTGATCGACGATACCTGAGCACTCGACGGGTTGCCCGGGCTACGGGTCGCAGTGATGGTATCGGGCTTGCTTTGCAGGGTGAAGGTATGACCTGCCACCGCTGCATCCGGAACGTCGCCGTCCTGAAGGTTGATGTTCAGCCGCATGTCCACACCACGGAAGCTGATCATCGATCCGCCTACGGTATCGGGATCGAATTTACCGCCCTGGGTGGCCTCGGCGGTCACATCGTTGCCCAAGCTGTCGGTGATGCTGAACTCGGTACTGCTGAGCATGGTGACTGTGTACGGCTGACCACTGCGGAAGCGATCGTTGTACGTGACGCTGCCGGACACTTGCCCATTGGACAGCTTCACGCGGCCATCATCCACCGCGGGGGCGCTCAGGCTGGTTTCGGTGCGGCTGGTGTTGAGGGCTTGCTCGAATACGCTATAGCCAGAGCTGTTGCCGGCCATCTTGAGCATGTCACCAACCTGCAGCTCCAGCTGGGTCTGGTCACCTTGATAAGAATAGGTACCATCGGCATTGCGCACGAACGGCGCGGTGTCGGTACTGGAACCGGCAAACAGGTACTGGCCGTTCTCATCACGGCTGTTCATGAGGCTCAACAGCTGGTCTTCCAACTGCCCCAGCTCGGCTGCCTTGGCCTTGCGCTCGGTGTCGGTGTAGCCGGCATTACCCGACTCGATCGCCAGCTCGTTGACCCGCGTCAGGATCGTGTTGATCGAATTGAGCGTGGTCTCGGTCTGGTTCAGCGAGTTGGTGATGTTTGTCGCGTTGGTCTTGTACTGGGCCAGCATGTCTGCCTGATTACCCAGCTGCAGCAGACGTGCAGCCCCCACCGGATCATCGGCAGCGGTATTGACCCTGACGAAGGAACTGGCCTCTTCGTTGGTCTTGATCAGGTTGGAATAGTTGCGCTGGTAGTTCGCCGCGCTGGTCTGGTAGAACTGGGCCGTGGAAATACGCATGGATCAATACTCCTTAAAGCGCAGCGATCAGGGTGTTGAAGATGTCCTGCGCCGTCTTGATGATCTGCGACGAGGCCGTGTAGTACTGCTGGTACTTGATCAGGTTGCTGGCTTCTTCATCCAGCTGCACGCCGGACAACGAATCACGGGCACCGGCAGCCTGGGTAAGGATGACGCCGGTTGCCTGGGTGTCCATCTGGCCCTGCTTGGCCTGGGCACCCACACTTTCCACCAGTTTGCCGTAGGCATCGGTAATGCTGATGCCCTTGGTCGAACCAATGTCCATCGTCTGTTTGGTCTGCAGCTCCTGCAGGGACAGTGCATTGCGGTTGTCCGAGGAGCCTGCGCCGGTCAACGATACGGTAAAGCTGTCGCCATTCTTGGGCGAGCCGGCTACATCCATCTCGAAGCTGAATGACTTCTGGACGCCGCTGGCGTCATTGATCGGGTTGCCCGAGGCATCGATCATTGGCACATCGAGCTTCAGGGTATTGCTTTGCCCCGGAATGAAGGTGCCGGTGCCAATACTGTTGCCCTTGGCATCGAAGGCTTCGTAGGTTTGCGGTGAGGTGGTTTCGTCACCGAACACCAGGCGCACCGGGGTGGAATACTTTATGCCGGTTTGCAGCTCCAGACGCTGGGCAGGGTCGGCGATGTCCAGCACCGAGGTCAGGACCGGCTGGGTGATGACACCGGTACCGGTATTGCCGCTGCCGGATGTGGCGGTCAGCGGTGCGGCCAAGGCCAGCCGCTTGGCGTCGGTAAGCACCACATCGATTTCTGCCGAGGCATTGCGGGTCGGGGTGATCTTGAAGCTGTCCCCCACTGCAGCAGTACCGCTCTTGAGGTCGATGCTGAAACCGTCGATCACCGGTGCCGGGTCGTCGTTGGTGCTGTAGGTGCCCATGTCCGTGCCGTCAGGCAGCTTCTTGACCTGGAACTTGTCCGCGGTCGGGCCAACGAACGTCACCTGATAGTCACTGGTGCTCAGCTTGCCGGTATCGCGGATGACAACGTTCAGGGCGGCGTCGCCAGCATTGCCAATCTTGGCAGTGCTGCGCGCAGACATGGCTTTGTCGCTGTTGATGTCGCCAAACAGAGCAGCGCCGAATTCACCGTTCTTGTCGATACCTTGGCCGAGCTGCGAGTTGATCTGCTGCGACACCACCAGCGCGATACGACCCAGCTCGTTCATGGCCGGCGCCAGGGTTTCACTGCGGTAGCGCAACAGCCCACCCATTTCACCACCGGTGATGCTGTTGGTGATGTCCATGGTGGTGCTGCCACGATCGAGCTTGATCGCAAACTGCGTAGGGTCGGTGGCGCTGGGTTCAGCGCTCATCTTGTTGGTGGTCTTGCCCAGTACCAGTGACTGGCCGTTCTTCAGGTAGACGTCGATATTGCCGTCACGCTCGACGGTTTGCACGCCCACCAACTCATTGAGCTGGCGCACGGCCTCGTTGCGCTGATCGAGCAGGTCGTTGGGCTGACCATTGACTGCCGAAACCTTGGAAATCTGCTCGTTGTACTGCGCGATACTGGAGGTCAGCTCGTTGATCCGGGCGGTCATCGAGCTCAAGTTGCCATTGATGTTGGTGTTCTGCTCCTTGAACTGGGCAGACAGGCTGTTGAAGCGATTGGCCAACGCATCGGCATTGCTTAACAACAGCTGGCGGGAAGCATCTTCGGTCGGCTTGTTGGCGGCGCTCTGCAAGGCGGAAAAGAAGTTGGTCAGCGCGCCAGTGATACCGGTGTTGCTGTCAGACAACAAGTTGTTGAGCGGCGTGACCTGATTCAGGTAGGCGGTGCTGTCACTGTTGAGCGAGGTGGCGGTCTGCAACTGTGCATCCAGGAAGGCGTTGTACACCCGGCGCACATCCGCCAGCGTCGTACCGGTGCCCATGAACAACTGGCCTTCCTGAAGCGAACCCTTGGCACGCTGGATGTTCTGCTGACGGGAGTACCCGGCGACATCGGCGTTGGCGATGTTGTTGCCTGTGGTATGCAGACCCGACTGGGAGGCCGACAACCCCGACATGCCAATGTTGATCAAACTCGCCATGTTTCCATACCCTTAAAGTGGTGTTGTGGTACCGAGCGATGCATAGCTCTCGTACGACTTCATCTGTCTTGCGATCTGCGAGATCTTGCTGGCGTAATTCGGGTCGGTGGCGTACCCGGCCTTTTGCAACTCTTGCACGAACTGTTCTGGCTTATCGGCCGCCTTCACCGCTTCTTGATAGCGGGAATTGTTCTGCAGCAGGCTCACCAGGTCGTGGAAGCTGTCCTGGTAGGAATCGTAGGAGCGGAACGCTGCCGTCTCCTTGACGAACTGGCCGTCACGGAACTCGCTGGTGATCGCCCGCGCCGAATCGCCTTCCCAATTGCCCGTGGCCTTGATGCCGAACAGGTTGTGGCTGCTGCTACCATCGCTGTTGCGCATGACCGACTTGCCCCAACCGGTTTCCAGGGCGGCCTGGGCCACCAGGTAACGCGGGTCGACACCGATACGCTTGGCGGCCTGTTCGGCCATCGGCAGCATGGTGGCGACGAATGCGTCGCTGTCGGCGAACGCTTTCTTCGGCGCCAAAGGAGGCTGCGCCACGGCACGGCCGGTGATGCGCAGGCCGCGTTCGGGCACGGCAAAGCTCTGGGCCACCTGCTGCCCATCGCGAGCCGGCACGGCGGCGGTATTGGTGGCTGCCGCCGGAGTGTCCGCCGAGGGCACGATACCGGCCAGCAAACGGTCGGTCAGCTTGCCCGGCAACGCCAGGCGCCGTGAATTGAGCGCGGCAACGTCGTTTCGGCTGGCAGCCGACTGCGCGGCATGTACCGGCTCGGCTACCTTGTTGCCCCACAGCGCCGGCGCACTGCCCTCGATACGCGGGAACGGGCTGGTGTTGACCGGCGCGCTCTTGTTCTTCGACAGCTGGCGCACCAGCACGTCCTGCAGGCCGATACCGCCGCCCTCGCGGGACATGCTCACAGCCAGCTGCTGGTCGTACATGTCGCGGTACTGCTTGACCGTCGCGCTGTTCATCGGGTTGTCATCGGCCAGTACATCACTGGCCTTGCGCGAGGCCTTGAGCATTTCGCTGATGAACAGCGACTCGAACTCCTGGGCCACCTTGCGCACATTGGCGTCGCTGTCGCGATCACCGTGCTTGAGCGAGCTCAGGCGATTGAGGTCGGTGTAGGCGCCGCTGTCGGCCGCGCTGGAAACCAGGCTTTTCGAGTTCATGCGTGGCGTCCTCAGATCACGATCAGGTCGGCCTGCAAGGCGCCGGCCTGTTTCAGGGCTTCGAGGATGGCCATCAGGTCGCTGGGCGCTGCGCCCACCTGGTTCACCGCACGGACGATTTCATCCAGCGTGGTGCCCGGGCCGAACTTGAACATCGGCTTGGCTTCCTGTTGCGCGTTGACCCGCGAGCGCGGCACCACGGCCGTCTCGCCATTGGAGAACGGCCCCGGCTGGCTGACGATCGGGTCTTCGGTGATGGTCACGGTCAGGCTGCCGTGGGTCACCGCGGCCGGCGAGACCTTGACGTTCTGGCCGATCACGATGGTGCCGGTACGCGAATTGATGATGACCTTGGCAACAGCCTGGCCCGGGTCGATCTCCAGGTTTTCAAGGATCGACAGGTAGTCCACACGCTGAGTCGGGTCCATCGGCGCGCTGACGCGCACCGAGCCGCCATCCATGGCCTGGGCCACGCCTGGGCCCAGCAGTTCGTTGACCTTGTCGACGATACGCTTGGCGGTGGTGAAGTCGGGCCGGTTGAGGTTCAACGTCAGACTATTGCCCTGGTTGAAACCACTCGGTACTGCACGCTCCACCGAAGCGCCACCCGGGATACGGCCAGCTGACGGAACGTTGACGGTGATCTTCGAGCCATCGCGGCCTTCGGCATCGAAGCCGCCGACCACCAGGTTGCCCTGGGCGATCGCATAGACGTTGCCGTCGATACCCTTGAGCGGCGTCATCAGCAGGCTGCCGCCGCGCAGGCTCTTGGAGTTGCCGATCGAGGACACGGTAATGTCCACCACCTGGCCCGGCTTGGCGAATGGCGGCAGGTCGGCATGCACCGACACCGCAGCGACGTTTTTCAGCTGCACGTTGCCGGAGCCGGCGGGCACTTTGATGCCGAACTGCGACAGCATGTTGTTGAACGTCTGCAGGGTGAATGGCGTCTGGGTGGTCTGGTCACCCGTGCCGTTGAGCCCCACCACCAGGCCGTAACCGATCAACTGGTTGGAACGCACGCCCGAGATACTGGCGATGTCCTTCAGGCGCTCGGCATGGGCGCCGAACGCACAGGACAGAAGCAAGGTTGCGGCAATCAGTTGCCTGACGTTGAACATGTTCATCCGTACTCAGAAGGGCCAAAGCGGGCTGAGGAAGAAACGGTCCAGCCAACCAGGCTGGCTGGCGTCGGCGAAGGAACCGGTACCCGAATAGGTGATGCGCGCATCGGCCACACGGGTGGACGGCACTGTGTTGTCGGTGGCGATGTCGTCGGCGCGGATCAGGCCGGCGATGCGCACCAGCTCTTCGCCGGTGTTCAGGGTCATCCACTTCTCACCACGCACGGCGATGATGCCGTTGGGCAGCACTTCAGCGACGGTGACAGTGACCGAACCCGTCAGCGTATTGCCTTGGGTAGCCTTGCTGTCGCCCTTGGTGGCGCGCTCACCGCTGTAGCCCGCTTCCAGCGACAGATCGCCGCTGCCGAACGGGTTGTTGGTGCTCGGCGTGGCACCGAACAGCGAGGTCAGGCCGATGTTGGCGCTGCTGTCCTTCTGGATCTGCGAACCGGCATTCTTGCTGGCCGAGGTGCGTTCGTTGAGCGTGATGGTGATGATGTCACCGACGCGGAACGCCTTGCGGTCGCTGTACAGGTTCTGCTCGAAACCGGCCTGGTAGATCGAACCGTTGTTGGCCGCTGCCGGCAACGGGGTGCGCGGCAAAACCGGCGCGTAGTACGGGTCGTTGGGCTTGGCCGTCGGCGCGACGCAACCAGCCAGCAACACCGCCCCCCCCAGGGCGAACAGGGACAACAGACGATTCATGACGCTTACCTCACGGTGTAACAGGGACTTGGGCTTACAACTGCTGGGTGACAAACGACAGCATCTGGTCGGCGGTGGAGATGACCTTGGAGTTCATCTCGTAGGCGCGCTGAGTGGTGATCATGTTCACCAGCTCTTCCACGGTGCTGACGTTGGAGTTTTCCAGGGTCTGCTGCAGGGTGGTGCCGAAGCCGTTCAGGCCTGGGGTACCGACCTGTGGGGCACCACTGGCAGCGGTTTCCAGGAACAGGTTGTCGCCGATCGCCTGCAGGCCGGCCGGGTTGATGAAGTCGGCGGTCTGGATGTTGCCGATCACCTGCGCTGCCGGGTTGCCCGCAGTGGTGATCGACACGGTGCCGTCCTGGCCGACGGTGAAGGTCTGGGCGTCGTTCGGCACGACCACCGCAGGCTCCAGCGCAAAACCATTGGCGGTGACGATCTGGCCGTCGGAGTTCAGGTGGAAGGTACCGTCACGGGTATACGAAACCGTTCCGTCCGGCTGCAGCACCTGGAAGAAACCACGGCCGTTGACCGCCATGTCCAGCGGGTTTTCGGTGGTCTGCAGGCTGCCGGTCTGGAAGTTTTTCTGAGTGCCGACGATGCGCACACCGGTACCGACCTGCAGGCCCGACGGCAGTTCGCTGTCCTGGGTGGACTGCGCGCCTGGCTGGCGTTTGATCTGGTACAGCAGGTCCTGGAACTCGGCGCGGTCACGCTTGAAGCCGGTGGTCGACACGTTGGCCAGGTTGTTGGAAATGACCGTCAGGTTGGTGTCCTGGGCGGACAGGCCGGTTTTAGCGACCCAAAGAGCCGGAAGCATCAGTATTCTCCTCGTGCGCCTGTTTTACGGCACCCGTTCAAGTGTGGTTAGCCGAGTTGCAAAACACGCGCCATGGCTTCGTCGCCTTCCTTGGCCGCGTTCATCATTTTCACGTGCAGTTCGAATTGGCGAGACAGCGCCAGCACCGACGTCATCTCTTCGACGGCATTGACGTTGCTGCCCTCCAGGAAGCCCGATACGACCTTGACGTTGACGTCGGCAGCAGCCGGCTGGCCGCTGGCGGTGTGGATCAGCCCGTCCAGGCCCTTGGTCAGGCCTTTGGTGTCCGGGTTGACCAGCTTGATCCGGTCGACTTCAGCCATCACCCGCGGGTCTTCACCCATGGAGCGGATGCTGATGGTGCCGTCAGCGCCGACTTCGACCTTCTGCTCTGGCGGAATGGCGATCGGGCCGCCGTTGCCGATCACCGGCATGCCATTGCCGGCGCGCAGCACGCCGAGGGCATCGATGTTCAGGCTACCGGTACGCACGTAGGCTTCGCTGCCATCGGGGGCCTGCACGGCAATGAAGCCCTGCCCCGCCACCGCCACGTCCAGGTCACGCCCGGTCTCGACCATGGGCCCTTCACTGAAGTCGGTGGCAGGACGCTCGGTCATGGCATACGCCCGCGACGGAAAGCTGTCACCAAACACCGGCATCGAGCGCGCCTGCTCCAGGTCACGCTGGAAACCATTGGTGGAAATGTTCGCCAGGTTGTTGGCATGGGCCTTCTGCGCCAGCGCGTTCTGGCTGGCGCCGGTCATGGCCACGTAAAGCATCTTGTCCACAGTCATCCTCCGCTGCACTGGCGATTGCTTGCCGCTCGCCGTTGCTGTGCAGGCACTCAAGCAAGTTCCGAACCAACTTTTTGAAATGATGAAAAAGCCTGTAAATACGGGCTTTGGGGGGAGCTGCCAACCATGAGAACGCCGGTTATCCGGCGCCGGGTTGCCGGTAGCGGCAAAGCAGGTGTTTGCACCGGCCTCATCGCCGGCAAGCCGGCTCCCACAGGGTTTAGCAGCGCTGCGGATATTGTGGGGGCAAATGTCTTACCCAATTTCTAGAAGTTAACGCAATTCCTGTGGGAGCCGGCTTGCCGGCGATGAGGCCGGTGCAGGCAATCACCGATCGCGGCAACCGCCATTGTTGTAGGGCCCGGCAAAACGCTTCCAGCCATCCCCCGGCGACCATTGCGAGCACACCAGGCGCCCATCCACCTGGCTTTCCCAGCGCCACCAGGGCGCAGTACCGGCCTGCGCCTGATACAGGCAGAAGGCAGCGAGCAACGCGACAAGCAACCTTTTCATGAAACACTCCTGCAAAAACGACAAACCCCTTCACGACAAAGGGGTTCGCCTTCACACCATTAACCCGCGACCATCAAGTCATCTGAATGATGGTCTGCATGATGGTGCTTTCGGTGGAGATGGTCTTGGCGTTCGCCTGGTAATTGCTCTGCGCCTTGATCAGCTCGACCAGCTCCTGGGTCAGGTTGACGTTCGAAGCCTCCAGCGCATTGGACTCGACGCTACCCAGCGTACCGGTCTTGGGCTCATCGATGCCGGGAATGCCGGAAGAGAAGGTTTCGGTCCAGCGGGTGCCACCGATCTGCTGCAGGCCCTGCTCGTTGGCGAAGCTGGCCAGTGCCACCTGGCCAATGGCGCGCGACTGCTGGTTGCTGAAGCTGGCGAACAGCACACCAGTGGAGTCGATGCTCAGGCTCGACAGGATACCGGTGGCGTAGCCATCCTGGGACTGCGACATGCGCGCGGTCTCGGTGTTGTAGGACGTGGTGCTGTTCATCGACAGTTTCATGCCGTCGGCGTTGCCGGCAGCGCCATTGGACGCCCAGTTGCCCGCCGCATCTTCCACCGCCGGCACCCAACCAGTCATGGTGAAGGTGTTGTTGGTCACGGTGAACGATGCACCCGCCGGGTGCCCTGTGTTATCGGCAGTCATGCTGCTGACAGAACCATCGCTGCTGAAACTGATGGTGCCGGTCAGCGGCGTGGTGGAAGCAGGATCGAACGGGTTACGACCGTCGACCAACGTGTACATGGTCCATTCGTTCGTACCGGTTTTGCGGTAGAACTGCTCCATGGTGTGCTCGTTACCCTGGCTGTCGTACACCTTGGTCGGGAACGACTTGGAATAGGTCGTCTCGTCGGTAGGATCGAACGGCAGGTTCGGCACCATGGCGCCCGTACCATCATCGATTTCCAACGGAATGTCGGTGGCCGACGAATTCAGGTTGATGCCTTGGTCGATCAGCGAGGTGGCCTTGGGCTGCAGCGCCGACGTATCGATCTGCAGGTCGGTCAGCACGCCCTTCTGGATCTTGCCGGTCGCATCGGCAGCGTAGCCTTGCAGGCGCAGGCCGTCCGAGGTGACCACGAAGTTGTTCTTGTCGGCCTGGAAAGCACCGGCACGGGTGTAGACACGCGAGCCGTTGTCGGAGAGGACGAAAAAGCCCTGCCCCTGGATACCCATGTCCAGCACGTTACCCGTGTTATTGACGTCGCCCTGGGAGAACTGCTGCGAGATCGCCGCCAGACGCACGCCGTTGCCGACCTGGTTCTTGCCCACACCCAGGCGATTGGCGCCAGCATAGACGTCGGCGAACTCGGCACGCGAGGATTTGAAGCCGGTGGTATTGACGTTGGCGATGTTGTTGCCGGTAACGTCCAGCTGCTTGTTGGCTGCGTACAGACCGCTAAGGCCGATATTGAAAGACATGAATTCGCTCCTGTGCCGCGCTAGCGGGCCTTAGATACCGATGGTTTGTACGTCAGAGAGGGAGACCTTGCCGACGCCCGCAAGGTTGAGCACCATTTCGCCGGTGGCATTGAAGCTGACACTGGTCACCTTCGCTGGCAGCAGCGTGCTCATCTGCACCGACTGGCCATCCACGGTGGTGCTGGCGGTGAAGGTGTAGGTACCCGGGTCGACCTTCTCGCCACTGTTGTTGGTGCCGTCCCAGATGAAATCGGCATAACCGGCTGCCTGCTCGCCCAACTCGATGGTCTTGACGGTGTTGCCGTCCTTGTCCTTGATGGTGATCTTCGCTTCACTGATTGCCTGCGGCACGACGAACTGCGCATTGAAGCTCTGGGTGGTATCGACCACCGCCTTGTCGTTCTGCACCACCACCGAACGGCCGACCAGTGACGAGGCCTGAAGGGCCTGGGACGAAGCCATGGCATTGGTGATGCTGCTGACCGATTCGTTCAGGGAGGTGATGCCTTCCAGGCTGCTAAACTGCGCCAACTGGGCCACGAACTCGCCGTTCTCCTGCGGGTCCAGCGGGTTCTGGTGCTGCATCTGGGTAACCAGCAACTGCAGGAACGCGTCCTTGCCAAGCGCGTCGGTACCGGTCTTGGACGCGGTATCGGTGGCTTTCTTGGCGGTGCCACCGACGCCCGACGCAGTCAGGACATCATTGAGGTTCACACCGCTGGTGCTATCGACTGCCATGGTCTGGATTCCTTATCACTGACCCAGGGTCAGTACTTTCTGCATCATGTTCTTGGCGGTGTTCATCAGCTCGGCGTTGGTCTGGAACGCGCGGCTGGCGGAGATCATGTCAGCCATCTCCTCGACCACATTGACGTTCGGGTAGTAGACGTAACCGTCCTTGTTCGCCGCCGGATGGTTGGGCTCGTAGCGTGCTTCGAGGTTGCTCTGGTCTTCGATGATGCCCTTGACCTGCACACCCTGCCCTGCCTCACCCTGATCTTCGAACAGCGACTGGCTGCCGCCGGCTTGCGCATTCTGGAAGGTGGTGGCAAACACCGGGTGCCGCGCGCGGTAGGTCTGGTCGATGCTCGACGAAACGGTCTCGGCGTTGGCGATGTTGGAAGCAACGGTGTTGAGGCGGGTGTTCTGCGCACTCATGCCGCTACCGGCAATGTTGAAAACACTGGACAGGGACATGGTCATTCTCCGCGCAGGGCCGATACCAGCCCTTTGAATTTACTGTTGAGCAGGGTAAAGCTGGCCTGGAAGCCAATGGCGTTTTCCGTGTAGTTCGATTGCTCGATCTGGGCGTCCACGGTGTTCTGGTCGATCGACGGCTGCGTCGGCGTGCGGTACTGCAGCGTGTCGTCGGCCATTGCCAGGCCTTCGGCCTCGATGTGGCGGCTGTTGGTACGGTCCATGGCAAAGCGGCCACCGCTCTGCTGCTTCTGGCTTTCGGCGGCGAGCACCGAAGAGAAGTCCATGTCACGCGCCTTGTAATTGGGCGTGTCAGCGTTGGCGATGTTGTTGGCCAGCACTTCGGCGCGCTGGGCGCGGAAGCCCAGGGCCTTTTCATGGATGCCAAGCGCCTTGTCGAAACTGATGCTCATGTCGGGGAAACCTTCGAAGGTTGACCGGAATATCGTTGGCCAAGCTATAGCAAGGGCTGTGCCAATGTTTTGAAAGGCCGGAAACATTGGGCTGGAGCAGGGATGGCTGATGGCGCGATGCCAGAAAAGCGGCAAAAGGCTTCCGCCTGGAGAAGGGAAAGCGGCAATTGCCGGGCGGCAAAAGCGGCAAAACAAAAAATTGACGTCAAGCGGCGTGAGTGGCGACGGGGTGCAAAAGGCCTGCTTTTAGAGTGCGGGTTTCTTGAGATCGAACGCCGCGCTGGCGGCGCTCGATATCAGGCCTTCCCAAAACAGCCCGCAGCCCATCACTTGGCCTGGTAAATGATTCCCGGGCTGCACTGCACCATCTGGTAATGGTCCGGCAAACCATTGAGCGCCTCGGACGCCCCCAGGAAAAGATACCCACCCGGCTTCAGGGTGCTGTGAATACGCAGCAAGATGTCTTTCTTCACCTGTGCCGAGAAATAGATCAACACATTCCGGCAAAACACGATGTCGAACTTGCCCAGCGCGGCATAGCTGTCGAGCAGGTTGAACGAGCGGAACTCGACCCGGCTGCGAATGGCCGGTTTCACCGCCCAGCGCCCCGGCCCCTTGGTGTCGAAGTAACGCTGCAAGCGCTCCTGGGACAGGCCACGGGCGATCGCCAGGCTGTCGTACTCGCCGGTCTTGCAGTTGTTCAGCATCGAACCGGACAGGTCGGTGGCAACGATCTGCGCACCCATCTTCAACTGGCCCAGGTTGCTGCGCTCGAACTCATCGATGGCCATCGAAATGGAGTACGGCTCCTGGCCCGACGAGCAGGCCGCCGACCACATGCGCAGGCGCTGGCCGGGGTTGTTCTTGATGAACTCGGGAATGACCTTGTTCTTCAGCACTTCGAATGGGTAGGTATCGCGAAACCACAAGGTTTCGTTGGTGGTCATCGCATCCACCACCTGCTCGCGCAAGCCGCCACGTGGCTGGGCCTGGATGCGCTGCACCAGCTCACCCAGGCTCTTGATGCCCTGCTGCTCCATCAGCTTGTTCAGTCGGCTGGAGACCAGGTACTGCTTGTTCTCACCCAGCAGGATGCCACAGGCTTTCTCCAGGAATACCCGGAACTGTTCGAAATCCAAATTACCCGTAGACACTACTGCGGCCTCTTTTCAATCACAGGTACCGGGAGTCGCCTCCCGGCTACTTCAATGCGTTGCCTTGATCCGGTCGACCACGCGCTGGGCCAGGTCGTCCGGCTTGAACTTGGCCAGGAAGTCATCGGCACCGACCTTCTTGACCATCGCCTGGTTGAACACCCCGGACAACGAAGTATGCAGGCAGATATGCAGTTTTTGCATGCGCGGGTCACTGCGGATCTCGGCCGTCAGCGTATAGCCGTCCATCTCTGGCATCTCGATGTCCGAAATCATCATCAGGAACTCTTCTTCCGGCCGCTTGCCCTCGTCCACCAGCTTGCGCAGGTAGTCCAGAGCCTGGCGCCCATCATTGAGCGCCACCACCTCGACGCCGACCGTCTGCAGGCAGCGGCTGACCTGCTTGCGCGCCACCGACGAATCATCGACGGTCAGCACACGCAGCAGTACGGCCTTGTCCTGCGTGTCGGCATCGACCACACCGGCTGACACCGACTCGGACGACGGCGCCACCTCGGCCAGCACCTTTTCCACGTCGATGATTTCAACCATGCGGTTGTCCACCCGGGTGACCGCAGTCAGGTAGTGGTCGCGGCCAGTGCCCTTGGGTGGCGGGTGGATCTCTTCCCAGTTCATGTTGACGATGCGCTCCACCGAGTGCACCAGAAAACCCTGGGTCTTGGTGTTGTACTCGGTGATGATCACGAAGCTGTTGCGAGTCTCTTCCTTCAGCCCGGGCAAACCGGTGGCCATCGACAGGTCGAGAATCGGGATGGTCGCCCCACGAATGTTGGCCACACCACGCACCACCGGGTGGGACTTGGGCAGCACGGTCAGCTCAGGGCATTGCAGCACCTCGCGGACCTTGAACACGTTGATGCCGTAAAGCTGCGCGCCGTTGAGGCGGAACAGCAGCAATTCCAGGCGATTCTGCCCAACCAGCTGTGTGCGCTGGTTGACTGAATCCATTACCCCCGCCATGCCTGACTCCTTTTTCTTTCTGCCATTTCGTAGCCACTCCTACAGCGAGTCGGCACGGGCTTTGCTTTTTTGAGCGTCATGTACACGAAAACGACAATTTTCCGACGACTGACGCACCTGCTGAGCGGCTCGCTGGCTGCGCTGTGCCTGCTGGCACCCGGCGCTCGCACGCTGGCGGACGCGGTTACCTTGCCTGAACAGCTTATCGGTGTCACCCAAGGGTTTCTTGAATTCACCGTAGAGGATTACCTGGCCACGACCCAGACAGCAGGCCGCTACGAAATACAGGTCAACTCGCTCGACCCACGGCTGCGCATGCCCCTGTGCAGCCAGCAACTGGACGCCTCGCTGGAAAGCCCGGCGCAGCCACTGGGGCGTGTAACGGTACGTGTACGCTGCAACGGCGCCGCGCCGTGGACCGTCTTCGTACCGGCAACAGTGCGGCTGTTCCGCGATGTGGTGGTGGTTACCCGCCCGCTGAAGCGCCAGAATATCGTTGCCGAAGGTGACGTGGCCCTGCGCGAACGTGACGTTGGCACCCTCACCCAAGGCTTTCTCACCGATCTCGACCAGGCGGTTGGCATGAAGATGCTGCGCCCCACAGTGATCGACCAGGTCCTGACCCCCCAGCACCTGGAGCAGGCCGAAGTGATACGCAAGGGTGATCAGGTGGTGATCATCGCCCGCAGCGGCAGCCTCGCCGTACGCATGCCCGGCGAGGCCCTAAGCAAGGGTGGCCAGGGCGAACAGATCCGGGTGCGCAACCTGAATTCGCAGCGGGTAGTGAAGGCCCGTGTCACGGCCCCCGGCCAAGTGGAGGTCGCCATGTAGATTGGGCTGGCGGTGTACAACCGCTTTTCCTAAACTGTGTCAGAACGGGTTCGCGGGCTTGCCGACAGGCGGCTAAGCATTTGTGCCTAAAGTTTCTTTCGGGATGGCCGAAAACATGGCAAGCGTCCAAATACCCAGGGGTTTCTGATCATGGTCATCGACTTCAGTCGTTTGAATAACTCTCCGTCCATCACGGGCGGCGTTCGCGGCAATGCCGCGCCCGGCAACGCCGACAAGTCCGGCGAAACCACCGCGCCGAAAAGCGCAAGCGCCAGCGGAGAAGCGGTACACCTCAGCCAAGAGGCCCAGCAGTTGCAAAAGGTCAGCGACAAGCTGCGCGACCAGCCCGTTGTCGACAATGCCCGCGTGGCACAGTTGAAACAGGCGATCGCAGATGGCAGCTACCAGGTCGATGCCGGCCGGGTCGCCAGCAAACTGCTCGATTTCGAAGCCCAGCGCTGACCGTTCGGCGCGCTGACTTCACGGACGCTAAAAAAGCCAAGAGTTAGCCATGCACGACATCACATTGCTGCAACTGATCGAAGACGACATCGCCCCTACCCAGGAGCTGCTCGACCTGCTTGAGCAGGAGGCAGTCGCCCTGCACGGGCGCGATATGGCGCCGCTGGAGGGCATCCTGGCCCGCAAGCAGTCGCTGATCGTTCTGCTCGAGCAGCAAGGCATCCGCCGCCATAACCTGCTCACCAGCCTCGGCCTCAGCGCCGACCGCGCCGGGGTGCAGGCCGTCGCTGCGCAGTCGCCAAACGGTGAAGTCATCATGCAACAACTCAACGTGCTGACCGAATTGATGGAAACCTGTCAGAAGGTCAACGAGACCAATGGCAGGATCGTTCAGGTACAACAGCACGTCACAGCCAACCAGATCAGAATCCTCATGGGCGGCGACTCTCCGTCGCTCTACGACAGCCGTGGCGCCACCTCGCCATTGGCCAAGCCCCGGGCGCTCAGCCAAGTGTGATTAGTTCTATCAAGGCACGGAACATACTGGCAAAATGCCGTTACTTGCGTGTGTCGTTTTTGCCTGGAGATTGATAACCCGTGTTCAATGAGACCGATGCTCCGCAGCCGCCAAAGGTGCTGAACACTCCTTTGGAGATTGCGGCCAACCTGCGCCAGTTGATGGAGAGCCATGATCCTTTGATCATCACCTTCCATGAGCGCAGCCAGCGCTTTCAGAGCTACGTGGTTCATGTGGACCGTGACAGCAATACCTTGGCGCTGGACGAGATGATCCCGCGCGATGGCGAAAAATTCATCGAGAACGGCGAGCCGTTCCGCGTCGAAGGTTTCCACGACGGCGTACGCATTGCGTGGGAGTGCAACCACGAACTGAGGATCACCGAGGTCGATGGCCACCGTTCATACCGCGGCGCCCTGCCGGACGAGATGACCTACCACCAGCGCCGCAATGCATTCCGCGCCGCACTGAAGCTGTCGCAGCTGGTCGATGTGATTCTCGACGGCACCCACCTCAAGGGCAATGGCGCCTTGCGCGGCAAGCTGCTGGACATCTCCGCCACGGGCTGCAAACTGCGCTTTGAAGGCAATGTCGAGGAGCGCCTGCAACTGGGCCAGGTTTACGAGCGCTTCAAGGCCAGCAGCCCGCTGGGGCTGGTGGACACCATGGTCGAGCTGCGCCACCTGCATTACGAAGAGCGGATCAACACCACCTTTGCCGGCGTGCGTTTCCATAACCTCAATGGCCAGGCGCAGCGCAAGATAGAGAGCTTCGTGTACCAGTTGCAGCGCGAAGCGCGGCGGTTCGATAAAGACGATTATTGATCGCCTGCCGAACGCGCAAACGCCACCTCAAGACTAGTGCCAGTCTTTCAAGCGATTTAGCGCCGCTTTGCGGCCCATCGCCGGCAAGCCGGCTCCCACAGGGTCTGCGCAGCTCTTGAAGTCTGCGCTGTACCTGTAGGAGCCGGCTTGCCGGCGATGGGCTGCGCAGCAGCCCTAATAAAGCTATTTTTTTTGTGCCTACCCCGGCCCCGCCTCAAACCGGCTTGCTAACCTCGCCCGGGTCAGCCGGTTCGGCCTTCTCTTCCGCCTCGGTATCTTCAGCCGCCACCGGCGCCTGCATCACCTCCTGCACGGTCTGTTCATCCACCCGCGGGTCGAGCGCCGCCGACAATGGCGAACCCGCCGCCGGCATAGCCACGTGCCCCAACGGTGCATCCTGTACCTGGTGCAGCCCGGTGACCGCCTTCGGACGAATCCGCCACACCAGCACCAGCGCGAAGAACACGAAGAAGGCATACAGCATCTGCGCGCCCAGCACCTTCATCAGCACCCCCGCCGCCAGCGGCCCGATGCACGCACCCACGCCGTAGGTGACCAGCAGCATGGCGGTCAGCGAGACACGCCGCTCGCTTTCCACGTGGTCATTGGAAAAAGCGACAGCCAGGGGATAAAGGCAGAACTGCAGCAGCGAAATCAGAAAGCCGATACCGAACAGCAACTCCAGTGGCACATTGGGCAGGATCGCCAGCGGCGCCGCCGCCAGCGCCAGGCCCACAGCCACGCTGCGGATCAGCACGGCCCGGTCATAACGGTCGGACAACCAGCCCAACGGCCACTGCACCAGCAGCCCGGCAAAGATGCAGCTACCCATGAACAAGCCGATCTGCTCGGTGGAAAGCCCCTGGCTGGACGCATACAGCGGCGCCAGGCCGTAGAAGGAGCCGACGATCAAACCCGAACCAAGCACGGTGCTCAGCGACTGCGGCACGCGCTTGATGAAAAATTTCGGCTCCATCGGTGCCGGGCGCAGCGGCGCCGGGTGAATGCGCCGGGTCATCGCCACCGGCACCAGGCACAGGGCGAAGCACATCGCGACCAGCATCAACAGCTCAGGGCCAAGCTCGGGGTGCACCACCAGAATCAGCTGACCGAGCACCAGCCCCAGGTAGGAGGCAATCATGTACCCGCCGAATACCGCGCCGCGGTGCTTGGCGTCGGCCTGCTCGTTGAGCCAGCTTTCGATGACCATGTACTGGCACATCATGCCCAGGCCAACGAGCATCCGCAGCCCGACCCAGGCCGGTAGCCAGTTGGTCATGCCATGGCCCAGCACTGCCGCGCAGACGATTCCGGCGCAGGTGGTATAGGCCCGGATGTGCCCTACCCGGCCGATCAGTCGGTGGCCAACCTTGCCACCAACAGCCAGGCCGAAATAGTTGGCCGCCATCAAGGCACCGACCCATAGGCTGTCGACATGATCGGCCGCCAGGCGCAGTGCCAGGTAAGTACTGAGCAGACCCGAGCCGATAAGCATCATCAAGGCAGCGAAATACAACGACTGAAACGGCTTCCAGATGTTTCGCATACGTCCCGTCGGGCTCCCTGGTCAGGTGGCGTTGGCTTGCTGGCAAGCATAAAAGCAAATCAGCCGCGGCGCAGTCCCCTGCCTGCGAAATAGCAGAACAGGGGCGCGTGCAGTAGCGTTCGTGTCGCGCTCAGGCTTGTGCCGCCAACACTCGCCGCTCCCACGGCGTGATCTCGTTGTAGAAATCAGTCAACTCGAGCGTCTTGGTGGCAGCGTAACCTTCGATGAACTCAGCCCCGAACAGTTCCCGGGCCAAGGCGCTGCGCTTGAGGCGCTGCAGCGCCGCGTGCAGGGTGCATGGCAGGCTCAGGTGCTCAGGCACCTCGAACTCGCCCTGGATGGCCGGTGCAGGCTCCAGGCGCTGCTCGATGCCGTGCAGGCCGGCTGCCAGGCTGGCGGCAATGGCCAGGTAGGGGTTTGCATCTGCACCCGGCAGGCGGTTCTCGACCCGCCGCGCTACGGGGGCGCTGGCCGGAATACGCAGCCCCGCAGCGCGGTTGTCCTCCGACCAACAGGCATTGTTCGGCGACGCATACGGATGGCACAGCCGCTGGTACGAGTTGACATTGGGCGCGAACAGCGCGGTGAAATCGGCCATGCACGCCTGCAGGCCGCCTATGAAATGATGGAAGGTCTGGCTCGGCCGCCCCTGGTCATCGCTGAACACGTTTCGCCCCGTGGCGATCTCCACCAGGCTCTGATGAATATGCATCGAGCTGCCCGGCGTATGCGCCAGGGGCTTGGCCATGCACACCACTGTCAGGCCATGCTTGAGCGCGACTTCCTTGAGCAGGTGCTTGAACAGGAAGGTCTGGTCGGCCAGCAACAAGGGGTCACCGTGCAGCAGGTTGATTTCGAACTGGCTGACGCCCATTTCATGCATGAAGGTGTCGCGCGGCAGGCCCAGCGCCGCCATGCACTGATAAACCTCCTGAAAGAACGGCCGCAGGCCGTTGTTGGAACTGACACTGAATGCCGAGTGGCCGAGCTCGCGGCGGCCATCCTTGCCCAACGGCGGCAAAAATGGCTGTACAGGGTCACTGTTGGGCGCAAAGACGAAGAACTCCAGCTCGGTTGCAACGACCGGCGCCAGGCCCAAAGCGGCGTAGCGGGCGATCACCGCTTTGAGCAGCCCGCGGGTGGACAGCCCTGACGGCCGGCCATCGAGCTCATTGGCATCGCAGATCGCCAGCGCCAGGCCCTCCTCGCTCCAGGGCAAGCGGTGGATCTGCGCAGGCTCCGCCACCAGGGCCAGATCGCCATCGTCGCTGCCGTAGTATTTCGCTGGCGGGTAGCCCCCCATGATGCATTGCAACAAGACGCCACGTGCCATTTGCAGGCGCCTGCCTTCGAGGAAGCCTTCGGCAGTCATGACCTTGCCACGGGGGACACCGTTAAGGTCGGGAGTGACACATTCGATCTGGTCGATGCCCTGGAGGTGCTCGGCGAGCGAGCGCGGGGCTGCGGTGGTCATGACGCTTGTCCTTGTTGTTATGGGCTGGCAACAACATAGGCTGGGGGTGTTTAAAATATCAAGCACCTGCATCCGCAACGATGCAGTTCTTGCCCCCTCACTCGCGCAGGGTCATGCCATTGGACGGCAATGGCAGCGCCGTTTTATACCGCACCTGCTTCAAGGCAAAGCTCGACCGTATGTTCGCCACCCCCGGCAGTCGTGTCAGGTAATCGAGAAACCGCTCCAGCGCCTGGATGCTCGGCAACAGCACCCGTAACAAATAATCGGGGTCGCCGGTCATCAGGTAGCACTCCATCACCTCCGGCCGCTCGGCGATTTCTTCCTCGAAGCGGTGCAGCGCCTGCTCTACCTGCTTCTCCAGGCTGACATGGATGAACACGTTGACATCCAGCCCCAGCACCTCTGGCGACAGCAAGGTCACCTGCTGGCGGATCACGCCAAGCTCTTCCATGGCCTTGACCCGGTTGAAACAGGGCGTGGGCGACAGGTTCACCGACCGCGCAAGTTCTGCGTTGGTGATGCGGGCGTTGTCCTGAAGGCTGTTGAGAATGCCGATATCGGTACGATCGAGTTTGCGCATGAGACAAAATCACCGGTTTTTTGTGTTTATGCGGAATGTTTATCTGCGCCGCTCGCTAAAGGCAATCAACTTGAGAGAAAAATTCTCCCGGCGTGTCACTACTATGTAATTGACGCTGACCTGCCAGTCACAAGCCGGTGATCAGCGGCGGCCGCTTCAGAGCTCACAAAAACAACATCCGAGCGAGCGTAAAAAGCATGAACGAGTACGCCCCCCTGCGTTTGCATGTGCCCGAGCCTACCGGCCGGCCAGGCTGCCAGACCGATTTTTCCTACCTGCGCCTGAACGACGCGGGTCAAGTCCGTAAACCGCCCATCGATGTCGATGCTGCCGACACCGCCGACCTGTCCAACAGCCTGGTCCGCGTGCTCGACGAGCACGGCGATGCGCTTGGCCCGTGGGCCGAAGACATCGATCCGCAGCTGCTGCGCCAAGGCATGCGCGCCATGCTCAAGACGCGGATATTCGACAGCCGCATGGTGGTCGCCCAGCGCCAGAAGAAGATGTCCTTCTACATGCAGAGCCTGGGCGAAGAAGCCATCGGCAGCGCCCAGGCGCTGGCGCTGAACCGCACCGACATGTGCTTCCCCACCTACCGCCAGCAGAGCATCCTGATGGCCCGCGACGTGTCGCTGGTGGAAATGATCTGCCAACTGTTGTCCAACGAACGCGACCCGCTCAAAGGCCGCCAGTTGCCGATCATGTATTCGGTGCGCGAAGCCGGCTTCTTCACCATCAGCGGCAACCTGGCGACGCAGTTCGTACAGGCGGTCGGCTGGGCCATGGCCTCGGCGATCAAGGGCGATACCAAAATCGCCTCGGCCTGGATCGGCGACGGCGCCACGGCCGAGTCGGACTTCCACACCGCGCTGACCTTCGCCCACGTATACCGCGCCCCGGTGATCCTCAACGTGGTCAACAACCAGTGGGCGATCTCCACCTTCCAGGCCATCGCCGGCGGCGAATCGACCACCTTCGCCGGCCGTGGCGTGGGTTGCGGTATCGCCTCCCTGCGTGTGGACGGCAACGATTTCGTCGCTGTATATGCCGCCTCGCGCTGGGCCGCCGAACGCGCCCGCCGTGGCCTGGGCCCGTGCCTGATCGAGTGGGTCACCTACCGCGCCGGCCCGCACTCAACCTCCGACGACCCATCCAAATACCGCCCTGCCGACGACTGGAGCCACTTCCCGCTGGGCGACCCGATCGCCCGCCTGAAGCAGCACCTGATCAAGATCGGCCACTGGTCCGAGGAAGAACACCAGGCCGTCACCGCCGAGTTCGAAGCGGCCGTCATCGCCGCGCAAAAGGAAGCCGAACAATACGGCACCCTGGCCAACGGCCACATCCCGAGTGCAGCCTCGATGTTCGAGGACGTGTACAAGGAAATGCCCGACCACCTGCGCCGTCAGCGCCAGGAACTGGGGGTTTGAGATGAACGACCACAACAACAGCATCAAACCGGAAACCGCCATGGCCACCACTACCATGACCATGATCCAGGCCCTGCGCTCGGCCATGGACGTCATGCTTGAGCGCGACGACAACGTGGTGATCTACGGCCAGGACGTGGGTTACTTCGGCGGCGTGTTCCGCTGCACCGAGGGCCTGCAGACCAAGTACGGCAAGTCGCGCGTGTTCGACGCGCCGATCTCCGAGAGCGGTATCGTCGGCACCGCCGTGGGCATGGGTGCCTATGGCCTGCGGCCGGTGGTGGAAATCCAGTTCGCCGATTACTTCTACCCCGCCTCCGACCAGATCGTCTCGGAAATGGCGCGCCTGCGCTATCGCTCGGCCGGCGAATTCATCTCGCCACTGACCCTGCGCATGCCGTGCGGTGGCGGCATCTACGGTGGCCAGACCCACAGCCAGAGCCCCGAAGCGATGTTCACTCAGGTGTGCGGCCTGCGCACGGTGATGCCCTCCAACCCGTACGACGCCAAAGGCCTGCTGATCGCCTCGATCGAATGCGATGACCCGGTGATCTTCCTGGAGCCCAAGCGCCTGTATAACGGCCCGTTCGACGGCCACCACGACCGCCCGGTGACGCCGTGGTCCAAGCACCCGCAAAGTGCCGTGCCGGACGGTTACTACACCGTGCCGCTGGACAAAGCGGCCATCACCCGCCCAGGCAACGACGTCACCGTATTGACCTACGGCACCACCGTCTACGTGGCCCAGGTGGCCGCCGAGGAAACCGGTGTGGATGCCGAAGTGATTGACCTGCGCAGCCTCTGGCCGCTGGACCTGGACACCATCGTCGCGTCGGTGAAAAAGACCGGCCGCTGCGTGGTGGTGCATGAAGCCACCCGTACCTGCGGCTTCGGCGCCGAACTGGTAGCGCTGGTGCAGGAGCATTGCTTCCATCACCTCGAAGCGCCCATCGAGCGCGTCACCGGTTGGGACACGCCCTACCCTCACGCACAGGAATGGGCGTATTTCCCAGGCCCTTCGCGGGTAGGCGCGGCATTGAAACGGGTCATGGAGGTCTGAATGGGCACGCACGTCATCAAGATGCCGGACATTGGCGAAGGCATCGCGCAAGTCGAACTGGTCGAATGGTTCGTCAAGGTCGGCGATGTAATCGCCGAAGACCAGGTGGTGGCCGATGTCATGACTGACAAGGCCACCGTGGAAATCCCTTCGCCGGTCAGCGGCAAGGTGCTGGCCCTGGGCGGCCAGCCGGGTGAAGTGATGGCGGTCGGCAGCGAGCTGATCCGCATCGAAGTGGAAGGCAGCGGCAACCATGTGGATGTGCCGCAGGCCAAACCGGTAGAAGCCCCGGCAGCCCCAGCAGCCGCCAAGGCAGAACCGCGTGTCGAACCGCAACCGGTAGCCAGCCCGGCTGTCTCGGCGCACACCGCCGCGCCGATCGTGGCGCGCCAGGCCGACGAAAAACCTCTGGCCTCGCCTGCCGTGCGCAAGCGCGCCCTGGATGCCGGCATCGAACTGCGTTACGTGCATGGCAGCGGCCCGGCCGGGCGCATCCTGCACGAAGACCTGGATGCATTCATCAGCAAGCCGCAGAGCCCTGCGGGCCAGGCGCCAGGAGGCTACGCGAAACGCACCGACAGCGAACAGGTGCAAGTGATCGGCCTGCGCCGCAAGATCGCCCAGCGCATGCAGGATGCCAAGCGCCGTGTGGCGCACTTCAGTTATGTCGAGGAAATCGACGTCACCGCACTCGAAGCCCTGCGCCAAGAGCTCAACAGCAAGTACGGCGACAGCCGCGGCAAGCTGACCCTGCTGCCATTCCTGGTCCGCGCCCTGGTCGTGGCACTGCGCGACTTCCCGCAGATCAACGCGACCTACGACGACGAAGCCCAGGTCATCACCCGCCATGGTGCGGTGCATGTGGGGGTCGCCACACAGGGCGACAACGGGCTGATGGTACCGGTGCTGCGCCACGCCGAAGCGGGCAGCCTGTGGGGCAACGCCGGCGAGATTTCCCGGCTGGCGAGCGCCGCACGCAACAACAAGGCCAGCCGCGAGGAACTGTCCGGCTCCACCATCACCCTGACCAGCCTGGGCGCCTTGGGTGGCATCGTCAGCACACCGGTGGTCAACACACCGGAAGTGGCGATCGTCGGGGTCAACCGTATCGTCGAGCGGCCGATGGTGATCGATGGCCAGATCGTTATTCGCAAGATGATGAACCTGTCCAGCTCGTTCGACCACCGTGTGGTCGATGGCATGGATGCCGCGCTGTTCATCCAGGCTGTACGTGGCCTGCTTGAACAACCCGCCTGCCTGTTCGTGGAGTGAGCATGCAACAGACTATCGACACCACCCTGCTGATCATCGGCGGCGGCCCTGGCGGCTACGTGGCCGCCATCCGCGCCGGGCAACTGGGCATCCCCACCGTGCTGGTGGAAGGCCAGGCGCTGGGCGGCACCTGCCTGAACATCGGCTGCATCCCGTCCAAGGCACTGATCCATGTGGCCGAGCAGTTCCATCAGACATCCCGCTACACCGAGCCGTCCGAACTTGGCATCAGCGTCTCCACGCCACGCCTGGACATCGGCCGCAGCGTGGCCTGGAAGGACGGCATCGTTGACCGACTGACCACTGGCGTCGCTGCACTCCTGAAAAAACACGGGGTCAAGGTCATCCATGGCTGGGCGAAGATCCTCGACGGCAAGCACGTCGACGTCGATGGCCAGCGCATCCAGTGCGAGCACCTGCTGCTGGCCACCGGCTCGAACAGCGTCGAACTGCCCATGCTGCCGCTGGGCGGGCCGATCATTTCTTCGACCGAAGCCCTGACCCCCCGAACACTGCCCCAGCATCTGGTGGTGGTTGGCGGCGGCTATATCGGCCTGGAGCTAGGCATCGCCTACCGCAAGCTGGGCGCGCAGGTGAGCGTGGTGGAGGCGCGTGAGCGCATCTTGCCGACCTACGACAGCGAGCTGACCGCGCCGGTGGCCGAATCGCTGAAGAAGCTGGGCATCGCTGTGCACCTTGGGCACAGCGTCGAAGGTTACGACAGCGGTTGCTTGCTGGCCCGCGATGCTCAAGGTGCACAGCTGCGCCTGGAGGCCGACCGGGTGCTGGTGGCCGTTGGCCGCCGCCCGCGCACGCACGGCTTCAATCTGGAAAGCCTCGAACTGAAGATGAACGGTGCGGCCATCGCCATCGACGAACGCTGCCAGACCAGCATGCGCAACGTCTGGGCCATCGGTGACGTGGCCGGCGAACCGATGCTGGCACACCGCGCAATGGCGCAAGGTGAAATGGTCGCGGAAATCATTGCCGGCAAGGCACGACGGTTCGAGCCCTGCGCAATTGCAGCGGTGTGTTTTACAGACCCGGAAGTCGTTGTGGTCGGCAAGACCCCGGAACAGGCCAGCCAGCAAGGGCTGGACTGCATCGTCGCGCAGTTCCCCTTCGCCGCCAATGGCCGCGCCATGAGCCTGGAGTCGAAAACCGGCTTCGTGCGCGTGGTGGCGCGGCGTGACAATCACGTGATCCTGGGTTGGCAGGCGGTTGGCGTGGCGGTTTCAGAGCTGTCCACAGCGTTTGCCCAGTCATTGGAAATGGGCGCGCGGCTGGAGGATATCGCGGGCACTATCCACGCTCATCCGACCCTGGGCGAAGCGGTGCAGGAAGCGGCATTGCGCGCGCTGGGCCACGCCCTGCACATCTGACACTGAAGCGGCTTCGGCCGATTTGGCCCGCAGCGACCTCGGCGCTGCGGGCTTTTTTTCATTCGGCGATGCTGCATTGGCCTGCAGACATGCTGATGATCAGTTCAAACGCGGAAGTAGCCCACCGACGAATCGAACGGCAGGCGCTTGAGTTCGATCTTGTTCAGATCCAGCACGTCACGCAGCGCGGCAGTCTCGCCAGGGAAGTTGCGGTAGGCGACTTCGTCCAGCACCACGATCGCGCCTTTAGGCATGTAAGGCAGGAAAGTCTCCAGCGCCACCTTGGTGGACGAATACAGGTCCGTGTCGAGGATCAGCATGGCCACTACCAGATCGGGGCGGGTTTTCACAAAGGCAGGCACGGTTTCCAGAATGTCGCCCTTGACGATCTCGCAGCGCGGGATCCGATTGACCGGGCGAATCAGATCGTTGGCCTCGATCATGTCCTGAATCAGGGTCTCGTCGGTGTCGGAGAACATGCTTTCGTTGATATCGGTTGGATCCTGCTCGGCATCGATGCTGGCAAAGCCGCCGAAGGTATCGAAACCGATGATCGAACGGTTGATCGCATAGGGTTCCAGAATCATCGATAGCTGCATGTACAGCATCAACGAGTTGCCTTTGTATACGCCGCACTCGACGATAGCGCCCGGAATGTCCTGCACCATCTTGAACAGTTCGATGCGCGAAAGCGCAGCGGTCACGGCGATACGGTTGGCAAACACGAACGGCGCATCAGCCACGTATTGGGCATCGACACGGCTCAGCACGCTGGCGCGCTTTTCGTTGTACTCGACCTCGGCAGCAGTCAGACGACGCTTGGTCATGGGTTAACTCCCTGGAATTGCGAAAAGTCGCTGGCATTGAAAAAGTCTTTGAAGCCGGCCTCTGCATCCGAACAACCGTTGTCGACGTTCGGTGCACCGCGCTTATGCAGCAGGTCTTGCAGGTGGATCAGGCGGAAGTCCACGCTGAACCGTACCTTGTCGGTGAAGTTGGCTACGGTGCCGTGTAGATGGGCACCAGAGAAAATCAGCATTTCGCCACTGTTGGCAGCCACACGCAGTTCGCCGCTGGTATCGATGTCTTCCAGCGGCACCGGGTGTACCCGGGTTTCTTCGGTAATGTTCTGCGAAGCCTTGTGCCGTTGCACATGGATCCAGTCATTGAGGCTCCAATCGGCGGAGCTGTTGCGCACCGGCCGCTCGAAATAGGCCGGGTTGATCATCATGGTCTGTTCGGGCTCGATGCTGTACACCGGCATCCAGGTATTCACCTGGCTTTCCACGCTGCCGTACCAGGTATCGCGGTGGGGCTTGTATGCGTAACTCACACCTGCATGCAGGTATTCGTAGTTGGGCACTACACGCACACGAGGCACGTCGAAGATATAGTCCTTGGGGTCGGCCCCAATCTCGCGAATGAAATCGCGGATCAACGCCTTGGCCTGCGGGCCATTGGTAAACTGCCGCTTGAGCGCCGTGACGCGCTCTACGAAAGTCTCCACCGGCATCATTTTGTGCAGCGACTGGTGGTCAGTTTCGCCATCAAAGGCGGCGGTGATGCTCTGCCGGGCCAATGCACACAGCTCATGTGCATTGCCAAGGCCGGTTTCCAGGAAGATATCACCCCTGAACAGCGAGCCCCGGTAGTCCGGCTTGTTCTTCACCTGATTGACATAAAAATTCATACTTGCCCCTTCAGGACCTCATTGAGACCAATGCCCACCACGAACTACGTCGACTGGCAGCGGTGCATGGATTGAAGCGGACGCAAGGCGACGCATCCAGCCGCTGAGGGCGGGAACTCCAACCACGGCGATACAGGTGCATTGCCTGTATCCAGTGCTTCAGTGATCGGCATGCCGGCAGGAAACTTTAAGCGTGCGTGCAGCCGATGCAGGCCATATGTCGGCTATTGGTGGCCTTCGCTGGCATACACGCCGCGTACCTGTTCCACGCTCGGAAAGTGCTCGGTAATCAACCCGCGCTGTATAGTCTTGTGCTGGGTGAACGG
The DNA here is from genome assembly GCF_047456185.1 of Pseudomonas sp. BNK-30. Taxonomy (NCBI): domain Bacteria; kingdom Pseudomonadati; phylum Pseudomonadota; class Gammaproteobacteria; order Pseudomonadales; family Pseudomonadaceae; genus Pseudomonas; species Pseudomonas sp. BNK-30. The sequence continues at coordinate 854,560 of NZ_CP179904.1, read as the reverse complement.
ATACTCACGCTCGATGAACGTGGGCTCACTGGCATTTTCATAGCGCCCACTCACGGAAATCCGCAAACGTTCATCCCCTTCACGGGAAGACCGATGAATGGTGAAGTTCGACATCAAGCAAACGCCGCCCTTGCCGACACAGACAGGAACGAAGTCATCTTCCTTGAAGTGCTTTTCGTCGACCCTCAACACATGCTGTTCCTGGTCGCCGCTAAGCAGGCCCAGCAAATGGCTGCCGGGCATCACCTCCATGGTGAACAACTGCGGGTCGATGTCCATGAACGGGATCCAGGTGGTGATGGTATCCAGGCTGCCCTGGACTGAAGTCCAGTCCTGGTGCACGTCGAACCCCTGATAACCTCCCGGGATCACCAATTTTTTCGACATCAGATGCAACACAGGGGTGGTCTGGAACAACGGAGTGACGACGCCCAGGTCGGCAGCTGCGTCGCGCAGGCGCTCGGCGGTCATCAGCCGGTAGACGCCGTACAGCTTGGAGCACATGCGCAGCGTCGCCAGATAGAGAGGAACGCTCGCCCCCAGCAGTGCGGCCATGTTCAGGTGCAGGGCTTCAAGGGTAGGGCCACCAGCGACAGGCAGAGCCATGCGGTCCAACTGTTGGGCAAATGCCAGATTGAAGTGGGCAAGGGTTTCATCGAGATGAAGCGGGTCGAAAATGCCGTCGGCAACCAAGTAACCCTGCTCGCGATAAAAGCGGATTTGATTTCGATCAAGAATCTTTCCCATCGGCCCGGTGCCCTTTTTTGTTACGCAAGCGGAGGTGCTATCGTGGCCAGCAGTATACACAGCGTACGCTCAGCTCCGGTTGACCTGACTCATCCTCGAACACCCTGGATACCCTGATGCCAAAAGTTGTCATTTTCGGAGTGCTGGACACCGCCCAACTGGCGCACTACTACCTGAAAAAAGACCCTGCAGTGGACGTGGTCGGCTTTACCGTGCACGAACGCTACCTGCCGGAATCGAGAATGTTCGAAGGGCTGCCGGTGGTGCCTTTCGAAACCCTGCAGGACTATTTCCCAAGCACCCACTACAAGCTGTTTGCCCCCATGACCGGGCGCAAGATGAACCGCCTGCGTGAGTCGGTGTACATTCAGGGCAAGGAAAAGGGCTACGACTTCATTAGCTATGTCAGCCCCAATGCCACGGTGAACGACAACGTCATCGGTGAAAACTGCTTCATTCTCGAAGACAACACACTGCAACCTTTCACCACCATCGGCAACAATGTGGTGATGTGGAGCGGCAACCACATCGGCCACCATGGCGAGATCCGCGACCATGTGTTCTTTGCTTCCCATGTGGTCCTCTCCGGGCATTGCCTGGTTGAGCCCTACGCCTGGTTCGGCGTCAACGCGACCATCACCAACAATTGCACCATCGGCGCAGGTACCTGCGTTGCCATGGGTGCGCTGATTTCAAAAGACACTCAACCCTGGCAGCTCTACATCGGCGCACCCGCGCGCGCGGTAAAGAGCAGTCAGGAACTGGATTTTTAGGTAGAGCATGGCCTGGAAAAAACTCGGTAGAACTTTCGACCCCGATAAAGACTGGGTCGGCTCCCACGCCCAAGTGCCCACCGCGCTGGTGCTGGACGATGTGATTCGGGTATTCATCTCCACCCGCAACAGCGCAGGCAAAAGCCTGTGTTACGCGGTAGACCTGGACAAGCAGGACCCGCGCACCGTCGTTGCCCGCCACCGGGAACCTTGCCTGGGTTTCGGCGCTCCCGGCACCTTCGATGACGAAGGCGTGATGCCCAGCTACGCCCTGAAGAAAGATGGCCGTACCTACCTGTACTACAGCGGATGGAACCAGCGCCTGACCGTGCCCTACCACAATGCCATGGGCGTCGCGGTTTCTGATGACGACGGGCTGCACTTCGAAAAACTGTTCGAAGGCCCGATCATGGATCGCACTGCAACCGAGCCCTACCTGGCCGTGACGCCCACCGTGCTGTTCGACCAAGGCCTGTGGAAGATGTGGTACGTGTCCGGTACACGCTGGCTGGAGGTGGACGGCAAATACGAGCCGTTGTACGTGATCAAGTACGCCGAATCCAAGGACGGATTCGAGTTCACCCGCTTCGCGCCGCAATGCCTGGAATCGCGCTTTGAGACCGAAGCCTTTTCCCGCCCCTGCGTCATCAAGGAAAACGGGATTTACAAGATGTGGTACTGCTCCCGCGCATCGCAGGACTACCGCAACGGCGCAGGCTCGTACCGCATCCGCTACGCAGAGTCGCCCGACGGCAGGACCTGGACCCGCCATGACGATGCGGGTATCGCACCGTCAGCCGAAGGCTGGGACTCGCTGATGACCTGCTACCCGTTCATCTTCCAGAGCGGCGAGCGCACCTACATGCTGTACAACGGCAACCGTTTCGGGACCAGCGGCTTCGGCCTGGCCCAGTGGAGTGATGATGAATAACGAACAGCTTCAAAACGAAGTCTACAAACTCGAATCCACCGCATCGGATTTGCAGTACGCCTTTCGTGACAAGTTGCGCGACATGTACCTGAACAGCCCGCTCTCTGACGACGACGTGCTTTTCAATATCGGCCTGTATACCCGCAGCTCAGTATTGGTGAAGTTCATCGTCTTGAGCGACCTGTACAAACGCTTCAAGCATATCCCGGGGATGATCTGCGAGTTTGGCACCTGGTACGGCCACAACCTGGTGCTGCTGGAAAACCTGAGGGCCATGTACGAACCGTTCAACAAACAGCGGCAGATCGTCGGCTTCGACACCTTTGAAGGCTATTGCGCACCGGGTGAAAAAGACTGCAAGGAAAGCGGTGTGTGGGTTGAGAACTCCTACTCCACCAAAGCCAGCTACAAGGATTACCTGAGCGAACTGCTGCAGGTGCACGAAGGCAACAACGTGCTGGGACACAAGCGCGGAGTACATCAACTGGTTGCGGGGGACGTCTGTCAGACCGCGCCCGAATTCTTCAAGAACAACGGCTCGGCCATCGTCGCCTTCGCCTACTTCGACATGGGTCTGTACGAGCCGACACTGGCAGCGCTCAAGGCGATCAAGCCACACCTGGTTTCCGGCAGCATGCTACTGATGGACGAGCTGACATGGGCTCAAGCACCCGGCGAAGCACTGGCCTTCAAAGAAGTCTTCACCCCTTCCGAATACACCCTGGAGAAGTGCGAGCTGTACCCCTCCAAATGCATCGTCACGATCAGGTGAAGCGCCCATGATTTCCAGCGAGGTATTCGACCGGCGCATGGCGGAGCAAGGCTGGGTTATCTTCGAGAGCGCCATCCCGATCGCTATCGTCGAGCAGATGCGTGAAGACATCCACAAGGCCTATGCAATCTGCCGCGACTACCAGATCAAGAACGGCATCGATCAGGACACCAGTTACACCGTGCACCACCTGATCGGCCAGTTTGGCAGTTTTCTCGACTGCCTGAAGGCCTACCCTATCTATGCCTTCATCGAGCGCTATTTCGGTGGGCAGTTCATCCTCAACTCCTATGGCGGGGCCATCAACACCCGCGACAGCCAGTCTTACGCCCAGCGCGTTCACCGGGATATCCGTTCTTTTTCCGGTGATATGCCGTTGCTGCTGAACACACTGGTGATGCTCGACGACTTCACCGCCGCCAATGGCGCGACCTGGATGCTCTCCGGTTCGCACAAGGCCGAAGCCAAGCCGACTGACGACTATTTCATGGCCCACGCCGAACAGGCTATCGCACCGGCCGGCAGCATCCTGATGTTCAATTCCAATGTCTGGCACGCCGGCGGCAGCAACGTTACCGACCGTGTGCGCCGCTCGGTCACGCCGATGTTTTCCAAGCCGTTCATCAAGCAGCAATTCGACTACCCGCGGGCCCTGGGTTATGACCTGGGGCCAAACCTCGACCCGATGATGCGCCAGGTCATCGGCTATAACGCGCGGGTACCCGCAACGCTGGACGAGTGGTATCAGCCACCGGCCAGGCGCATGTATCACTCCAACCAGGGTTAACCATGTCACGCGACCTGAACACCGAGTACCAGGACACGGAAAACCGCCTGTACGCCTACGATTTCGACTACATCCACCGCGACTACATGCTCAAGGCGCTCAACGGGCAGTTTCGCCCTGGAAATGCGCTGGAAATGGGATGCTATCACGGCGAGTTCACCAAAAAGTTGCTGCAGGTCTTCGATGACGTGACCGTGCTTGAAGGGGCCACCGACCTGATCGAAGTCGCCCGCAAGAACGTTGGCGATGCGCGCGCAACATTCATCCTGGGTCGGTTCGAAGACACTACCCTGGAGCGTCGGTTCGACAACATCTTCCTGATCCATACCCTCGAACATCTCACCGAGCCACAGCCGGTACTCAAGAAGATACGCGAGTGGCTGGCGCCGGGCGGCCGGCTGTTCATCGTCGTGCCTAATGCCAATGCGGCGTCGCGGCAGATCGCGGTGGGCATGGGGCTGATCGATTTCAATGCGGCTGTTACCGATGGCGAGCGCAAGCACGGCCACCGTTGCACCTACAGCCTCGACACCCTGGAGCACGAGGCGTTACAGGCCGGTTTCCAGGTGACCCAGCGCGGCGGCATCCTGTTCAAGCCGATGGCCAACTTTCAGTTCGATGCAGCCTTGCGTGCCGGCATCATCGACCAGGCGTTCTTCGAAGGCTGTTACAAGATGGGCATGAAATACCCGGACCTCACTGCGAGTATCTATGTAGTCTGCCAGGCTTGAACCTCAGAGGTAATCGTAGGCCGCCAAGTGCGGCCCGATGCCCTCGGCGCCGACCTCCATCAGGGCATCGATGATCGACAGGTACGGTGTGAAACCCTCGCAGCGTTGGCGATAGGCCAGTACCCGCATACCGATGAAACGCAGATCTATATTGGCGTCGGCGAACCTCTCCGGCTCATAGAGCGAGCGCCCGCCCTGGGCATTGATATAGCAGGTTGCACCTTCATGGCGGCAGATATCCAGAATCCGCGCCTGCGCCGTAAGTTGAGCGTTGCCGTAGACCTGGCTGCTGGTAACGAGCCGCGTCGTTTGGCCCATGAAGTTGGCCAACACCTGAATTTGATGACTCAGAAAACCCGCGAGGTTGTTGTCTTCGTGCGCCAGAATACGCTCGACCACTGGAAATACCTGATCGAAACAGGGTGCCTTGCGATAGGCCATTTCCACGCTGCGTAGCATGCGTCGTTGCCACTGAGCAGCAGGTGCAATTTCTATTTCGTTGATCTTGCGGTTTTGCGAGGCCTGCAACAACGGCAGCGTGATCATCCCTGGCGCCCCGTTGATCAGGATGCGATTGCGGTTGATCCACCCCCGCGTGATGAAGTTCACGTCATCGTAGACCACGAAGCAGTCTGCGGCCTTCAATAGTTGCCAGTAGCCAATGTAGGGAAACAGGTACGGCTGCATGATCGCCACCCTGGTCATGCACCGGCCCCGGCGATCAAACCGACAATGAAGTCCACGGTGCCGAAATCGAGGTCAGGATAGATCGGTAGGCAGATCACCTGCTCCACCGCCTGATGCGCTACCGGCAGGTTGTCGGCGCTGGACGATGGATACCCACGGTACATCGGCAGGCCACTGATCAGGGGCTGGAAATAACGCCGCCCATGAATGTCGTGAGCGGCGAGGTGCGAGAACAGCGCATCACGGCCAAGAGCAAACTCAGGCCCTACCAGTATCGGGAAGTACGCATGATTGGCGACTGCCTCGCCCCTGCCCTCGATACAGCGAATACCCGCAATCCCCGCAAGCCCTTCGCGATAATGCTGGTCGATCAGCCGCCGCTTCCCCAGCGCTTCATCCAGGCCCTCCAGTTGCAACAGGCCAAAGGCTGCGTGAATTTCGCTGAGCTTGCCGTTGGTGCCGGTCAGTTCTACGGTGCTTCCGTCGGCAGACAGACCAAAGTTCTTCAACTGGTCGATGCGCCGCTTGGTCGCCTCGTCGCGACAGATGACAGCGCCGCCCTCGAAGGTACTGAACACCTTGGTAGCGTGGAAGCTCAGGGTCACGAGGTCGCCGTGGCGCAGCAGGCTGCCGTTTGTATCCTGAACACCAAAAGCATGTGCCGCGTCATAGATCACCTGCAGGCCATGGCGCTCGGCAATCGCGCGTATCGCCTCCACATCGCAGGGATGGCCATAGCAGTGTACCGGCAGGATGCCTGTGGTCTGGTCGGTGATGGCCGCCTCGATGCGTGCCGGGTCTAGGTTCAGGGTGTGCGGGTCGATATCGACGAACACCGGCGTCAGATTGTTCCATAGCAGCGAATGGGCAGTGGCAACAAAGGAGTACGGCGTGGTGATCACCTCACCGCTGAGCCCGGCCGCCTGCAACGCCGTTATCAGCGCCTGGGTACCGTTGCAGAATAGCGAAATGTGTTCCACGCCCAGGTAAGCGCACAGCGCCGCTTCCAGTCGCTGGTGCATGGCTGCGCCATTGGTCAGCATGCGGCTGTCCCAAATTTCCCGCAGGTATGGCAAGAAAGCCTCCAGCTCGGGCAATGCGGGCTGGGTCACGAAAACGGGGGGCCGACCATTCATGAGCGGTGTTCCTGCGGCTGGCGGCGTTGGCCGGCCTTGTGTTGTTCAGGCGTGGGCATACTGCGCAATGTCAGAGCGCCTTGTCGAATTCATGCCGCGCCCAGAAGTCGCGCATGATTGCCCAGCAGCGTCGGGATTCACCTTGTGCGGCGGCGCCGTAGAGCACCTGGCATTGCTCGCCGTGAATGCGGAAGCTACTCAGTGGCTGGACCAGATAAACGGTGTTGCCGCGCAGTGCGAGGTTGAGAAAAATCGCCACGTCGGAGGCCCAGGCGATGGGTTGTTCGTCTACCGACATGAAGTCCGGAGTGATTTCCAGCATATCGGCGCGGCGAAACATGACCGTGCTCGGCTCGCCAACGAAATTGATCTGCGACTGCATGAGTGCGGTACCCAGCGACAGGCCTTCGATCATCGCATCGTCTGCCACGGGGGCTTGGGTTGCGGCGATATCGGCCAGCGGCTCGCCGTACTGGTCGATGCGCTGGCGCTTAGAGGTTACCAGCGTAACGTCTGGATAGCAGCGGAAGCTGTCGAGCATCCGCTCCACGCATTCGAGTTGCAGCAGGTCGTCGTCGTTGAGAAACTTGATGAATTCGCCGCGCGCCTCTTTCAGGCAAAGGACATGGTTAAGACGGCCAATGTCCTTTCCAGCATCTGGGTTGCGCACATAACGCACGCGCGGGTCGTCCTGGCTCAGGTCGGCGCAGATCCTTTCGATCTCATCAGTCGGGCAGTCGTCGCACACCAGGATTTCCAGGTTGCGGTAGGTCTGGTTCAGCGCGCTGCCCAAGGCGTCGTAGAGGTGTTCGGTCTTGTAGGTCGGCATGACGATGCTGACCAGCGGCTGGGCATCGGCCGCCAATTGGCGCTGCGGCTTGCAAAACTCAAGCACCAACTGGCCCGGCACCGTAGCGTCCAGCCCACTCAGGTGCGGATCGCTGCTGTTGCCTTCTGCGGTGATAGCTACCGGTTCCAGGCCGACCATCTTGCAGATCCGCGTCAGCTCCTCGGCGTCGAAGGTCCAGGCATGCTGGCGCAGGGCCCTGTTCAGCCATTCGGCGCGACCGATGCCTGGCGCCTCAGGGCGTGTGCGGTTATTCAGATAATCTTCCACCAACGCCTTCAGGTCGGAGCAGACGAGACGGATCACCCCGCCGGGCTGCAGGACTCGACGGCATTCGTGCAGCAAGCGAATACCTTGGTTACGCCCGAGTCGCTCCAGAAGATGAGCACTGTAGATCCCAGGCACCGTGCCTTGTTCCCACGGCAAAGCCTGGCCCGGCGTCCATTGCAGATCGGCCCCTGTGGGCTCCACATCGATATTGATAAAGCCTTGGCGAGGATGATCGGCGCAACCTAGGTTCAAATAGATGGGGAGCATGGTATTCGCTTCGAAGGGGTCAACAAGGGCGTAGTGCAGCAACCCCGTTATCGGCCGCGCGCTTCAAATCATGACCGTTGGTTTCGGGACATTATGCAACAGGCGTAGACCCAAATCGAGAAACCCCATCAGCGTCGCGCAATAGGCACACTACGGCGATGCGATAGGACATTTCTTCAATTGACGTCAGCACACCGTATAATTCTGCCCCCGAAATCCGATGATGCTTTCTCATGAAGAAACTGCTGTACGTCGTTACCCTCGCCCTCTCTGTCATCCCTGCCGCCTTCGCCAATCCCCCCGCAACGTTTACCGAAGCCAAGGTTGTCGCCAAGCAGAAAATCTTCCTCGACCAGGCAAACAGCCCAATGGGCGAACTGTACTGTGGCTGTAAATGGACCTGGGTCGGCAAATCCGGTGGCCGGGTCGACGCCAAATCCTGCGGCTACGAAACCCGCAAAGTACAGACCCGCGCCGAACGTACCGAATGGGAGCACATCGTGCCGGCCTGGACTTTTGGCCACCAGCGCAAATGCTGGCAGAACGGCGGTCGCGAGCATTGCGTCAATGAAGACCCTACCTTCCGCGCCATGGAAGCCGACCTGTTCAACCTCTATCCGTCCGTGGGTGAAGTGAACGGTGACCGCAGCAATTTCAACTACGGCATGGTTTCAGGCGTTGCGCCCCAGTACGGGCAGTGCACCACCAAGGTCGACTTCCAGCAGAAAACCGCCGAGCCGCGTGACGAAGTCAAAGGGCTGGTTGCGCGCACCACGTTCTACATGTTCGACCGGTACAAGTTGAGCATGTCGAGACAACAGCAGCAGGTGCTTATGGCCTGGGATAAACAGCACCCGGTTTCTGCGTGGGAAAAGCAGCGCAATCAGCGAATCGCCGCGATCATGGGGCATTCGAACCCATTCGTCACCGGCGAACGGAAATGGACGCTGGGCTACAAGCCTGCCGGGGCTATGGACGTGGTAGCTTCGGCAACCCCGAAAACGGCTGCGAGAGATATCGGCAAGCCGACCCTGGCGAGTGCGTCGACTGACGGTGCGATCATTGGCAACCGCAACAGTCACGTGTACCACTTGGCCAGCGGTTGCCCCGGTTACAGCCAGGTCGCTCAGAAAAATCAGGTGGCATTTGGCAGTGAAGCAGAAGCGCAGAGTGCAGGTTACCGCAAGGCGGGTAACTGCAAGTAAGCGTATGGAGCGAGAGAAAATATGGCGTCCCAGGGCAGGTTCGAACTGCCAACCTTCCCCTTAGGAGGGGGATGCTCTATCCAATTGAGCTACTGAGACACAAGAACCGGCAGCGAACGCTGCACAGCTGGACGGCGAGCATGTTAACCAGAGGGCAGCCGTTTGTCATGCATCTATCGGGCTTTTTGCACGTAGGGCTTTTCCGATGCTCGTGTCAAACGGACACTCCCTGTTGACGCAGCAGGTCGAACAATGCGCTGACCGCCGTGGCCAGTGACCCGGAGTTGTCCAGCGCATGCACGCCGGGATCGGGACAGCCCTGGAGCCTGGCACTACGCGCCAGGCGCTGATCGATCTCTTGCGGTGTCTCCCTGCCTCTGGCAATCAGGCGCGCACGCAACACCTCTGGGTCAACCTCCAGGCGTACTGCCAGCAGACCGGGATAGCGCCTACGCGCCTCGGGCAGATAGCTACGGGAACCGTTGACCAGCACCGACCGCCCTTGCGCGAGCCAAACGTCCACTTGCTTGGGGATCCCATACTCCAGACCGTTGGCCTGCCAATGCATGGCAAATTCCCCTGCCGCTCGCATCGCTTCGAAGCGCTCTGGCGTGACGCTTTGCGCCGCTTCACCTGTGGCTTCTGCGGAACGTGTGATGACTCGCCGGGCAATTTCCACACCCGCGCCAGCCAGTTGTGCGCGAGCGGCCTCGATCAGGGAATCTTTTCCCGAGCCAGAGGGTCCCATCAGATATATCAGCACGCCTGAGGCTTTATCTTGGGAGCTTGCGTCATGTTGCATAGCCACTATGCTCTATGGAAGGAAACCTGCGCATTTTAAGGGTTTTCTCTACCCTTTGCCGCGTTTTACGGGTTTTTGACGGCAAAGGGCTGACGGTAAGGCGAACCTTGAAATGCAAAACTTTTCCAACCAGTACTCATTTCTGATAATTGGTACTGGCAAAAAGCCTTTACCGAGATCACTATTTGTCACAGAATTGACGCCAAGGAAACGGCGACCTTGAGGCAAGATGAGCACCAAATTTTCCAGGCGGTTGAACATTTTGTCGTCGCCACGGTCGTACCTGCATCCCGTGCGGCCAATTTGTGAACCGCTTCCCCTGAACCAAAAACCGGTTAATTTATATGCGCCCAATGAAACAGGCTATTTATTCGAGCCGCACCGCTGACAAGTTCGTCGTCCGCCTGCCAGACGGAATGCGTGAGCGCATTGCCGAGGTAGCGCGCAACCATCACCGCAGCATGAACTCCGAGATCATCGCACGCCTGGAGCAGAGCCTTATCCAGGAAGGTGCGCTGGGCGACGAGCTGAGCATGCGCCTGGATAGCCCCGAGCTGTCCCTGCATGAGCGCGAGTTACTGCAACGCTTCCGTCAGCTGTCCCATCGACAGCAGAACGCGCTGGTCGCCCTCATCGCTCACGATGTGGAAATGGCAGCCGACGCCTCCTGAGGCGCGTAGCGAGAACAAAAAAAGCCAGCGTAAGCTGGCTTTTTTGTTGGGCTGCGCACAGGCCTTGGTGGTGCGGTCGGGCGCATGCCTTGATCGCTCTGGCGTGTACTTCCCAATATCAAAGCAGGAACAGCGTAGCCAACCCCAGGAAGATGAAGAACCCACCACTGTCGGTCACGGCAGTGATCATCACGCTGGACCCCATGGCAGGGTCGCGCCCCAGGCGCGTCAGCGTCATCGGGATCAACACTCCCATGAGCGCGGCCAGCAGCAGGTTCAAGGTCATGGCCGCAGTCATCACCAACCCCAACGACCAGCTGTCATACAGCCAGAACGCCACAGCACCGATCACTCCACCCCAGATCAGGCCATTGAGCAGCGACACCGCCAGTTCCTTGCGCATAAGGCGGCTGGTATTGCCCGGCGACACCTGGTCCAAGGCCATTGCGCGAACAATCATGGTAATGGTCTGGTTGCCAGAGTTGCCGCCAATACCCGCCACGATCGGCATCAGCGCCGCCAGTGCCACGAGCTTCTCGATCGAGCCCTCGAACAGGCCGATCACACGCGAGGCCAGAAACGCGGTTATCAGGTTGATCGCCAGCCAGGCCCAACGGTTGCGCAATGAACGCCAGACCGAGGCGAAGATGTCTTCCTCCTCGCGCAGGCCTGCCATGTTGAGAACTTCACTCTCGCTCTCTTCACGAATCAGGTCGACCATTTCATCGATGGTCAAACGGCCGATCAGTCGGTCGCTCTTGTCCACCACCGGCGCCGAAACCAGGTCATAACGCTCGAAAGCCTGCGCCGCATCGTAGGCATCTTCGTCGGGGTGGAAGGAGACCGGATCAATCGCCATGACCTCCGCGACCTTCTTGTCCGGATCGTTGACCAACAGACGCTTGATCGGCAACACACCCTTGAGGATACCGTCGTAGTCGACTACGAACAGTTTGTCAGTGTGGTTGGGCAGCTCTTTAAGGCGACGCAGGTAACGCAGAACCACTTCCAGGCTGACATCTTCACGGATGGTCACCATCTCGAAGTCCATCAGCGCACCGACCTGCTCCTCGTCGTAGCTCAACGCCGAGCGCACACGCTCGCGCTGCTGCGCATCGAGGCTTTCCATCAGCTCGTGAACGACATCACGCGGCAGCTCCGCCGCCAGGTCCGCCAGCTCATCGGCGTCCATTTCCTTGGCCGCAGCGAGGATCTCGTGATCGTCCATGTCGGCGATCAGCGATTGACGAACCGAGTCGGAAACTTCAAGCAAGATGTCGCCGTCACGATCCGAGCGCACCAGCTGCCAGACCGTCAGGCGGTCCTCCAGGGGCAATGCTTCGAGGATATAGGCGATATCTGCAGGGTGCAGGTCGTCGAGCTTGCGCTGCAACTCGACGAGGTTTTGACGGTGGACGAGGTTTTCCACCAGGTCGTGGTGATGACCTTCCTGACGGTGGGTCAGGTCCTCAACCACGCGTTGGCGCTGCAACAGTTCGACCACCTGGGCCAGGCGATCCTGCAGGCTCTCTTGTGCTTTCTTTACTTCTACTTCAGTCATAGGCGAACTCCACTCCCAGCAGCGGAGCACGCCGGGGGAATCAATCGGTCAGATCAGGCTGTAAGAATCTTGTTAAGAAGTAACTACTGGGTAAGTCCATGGTGGTATTCCACAAGCCCCGGCGGGGCTGACGGGCGCAATCATACACTGCCTAAGCTGTCAGATCGCTTAAAATTTTGGCCAGAACAATCGTTTGCGCGATAAAGCTATGACAACGCTCGAAGCCATGTGTGCGACGGCACGAGCCAAAGAAAAAACACATGCGGCGCGCAAAGAAGTGTCGGGCGGGTTTATTTTCAGTCTAGCGGGCATCACTGATAAATCAGTGAACGGCGGAAAACAAAAAGCCCGCTCAATTGAGCGGGCTTCTTGATAGGTGGCGGACTCAGGAGGATTCGAACCTCCGACCGCTCGGTTCGTAGCCGAGTACTCTATCCAGCTGAGCTATGAGTCCGTGGTTGGTAGTTTTAGGCCAGATTACCACTGGCTTACTGAAGTCGCTTTGCAAGCAGAGCCACTTCAAAAGTGGCGGACTCAGGAGGATTCGAACCTCCGACCGCTCGGTTCGTAGCCGAGTACTCTATCCAGCTGAGCTATGAGTCCGTAGTTGGTAGTTTTAGACCAGATTACCACTGGTTGCTTGAAGCAGCTTTTTAAGCAAAGCCACTTCAAAAGTGGCGGACTCAGGAGGATTCGAACCTCCGACCGCTCGGTTCGTAGCCGAGTACTCTATCCAGCTGAGCTATGAGTCCGTGTCTTGCCGCGCATTATAGGTCGCTGAAACATTTTTGCAAGAACTTTTTCGTTTAACTTCAACGACTTAGCGTTCTTACCGATTACAGCGCCCTAAGCGAATAATGGCGGTGAAGGGGGGATTCGAACCCCCGATACCCTTATGAGGTATACTCCCTTAGCAGGGGAGCGCCTTCGGCCACTCGGCCACCTCACCGCAACACGAGGCGAATATTAAACAGGCTCTTCCTCGTTTGCAACCCTTTTTTTGAAAAAAACTTCAAAAAAATTAAAGGCTTGGCTCCTCATCCTTCTCTTTCTTGATCCGCAGGTAGATTTCCTCGCGGTGAACAGCCACTTCCTTGGGGGCGCTGACGCCGATGCGCACCTGGTTTCCTTTGACGCCGAGCACCGTCACGGTGATCTCGCCATCTCCAATGATCAGGCTCTCGGCGCACCGACGAGTCAGAATCAACATAGCTTTCTCCTTACGCAAGACATTCAGGGATAACAGTCTGGGAAAAACCGGGCCTGGTCGTGGACGACGACACAGGGGCCCATAGCGCGTCACGCTGGCAGGACAGGGCCTGCGTGACGAGCAGAAACGCGAAGGGCGCGGCAAGCCGCGCCCCTCAAGGCAACGCCTTACTCGCCCTGTCGGGCCGGAGCGTCAAGCTCGAACGCGGTATGCAGCGCGCGAACGGCCAGCTCCAGGTACTTCTCTTCGATGACTACCGACACCTTGATCTCGGAAGTGGAGATCATCTGGATGTTGATGCTCTCCTTGGCCAGGGATTCGAACATGCGGCTGGCAACACCTGCGTGGGAGCGCATGCCAACACCGACGATCGATACCTTGGCGATCTTGGTATCGCCGATCACTTCGCGGGCACCGATTTCACGTGCGGTGTTCTCCAGCACGCTGTGAGCCTTCTCGTACTCGTTGCGGTGCACGGTGAAGGTGAAGTCGGTGGTGTTATCGTGCGAGACGTTCTGCACGATCATGTCCACTTCGATGTTCGAGGCGCTGATCGGGCCGAGGATCTTGAAAGCGACGCCCGGAGTGTCCGGCACGCCGCGAATGGTCAGCTTGGCTTCATCACGGTTGAAGGCGATACCGGAAATGATCGGCTGTTCCATGGATTCCTCTTCATCAATGGTAATGAGGGTACCTGGACCCTCCTTGAAGCTGTGCAGCACGCGCAGCGGAACGTTGTACTTGCCGGCGAACTCCACCGAGCGGATCTGCAGCACCTTGGACCCGAGGCTGGCCATTTCCAGCATCTCTTCGAAGGTGATCTTCTCCAGGCGGCGCGCCTGCGGCACGACGCGCGGGTCTGTGGTGTAGACGCCATCGACGTCGGTGTAGATCTGGCACTCGTCAGCCTTGAGCGCGGCCGCCAGGGCCACGCCAGTGGTATCGGAGCCGCCGCGGCCCAGGGTAGTGATGCTGCCGTGCTCGTCGACCCCCTGGAAACCGGCTACAACCACCACACGCCCTTCCTTGAGGTCGGCGCGAATCTTCTGGTCGTCGATCTGCAGGATGCGTGCTTTGTTGTGCGCGCTGTCGGTGAGGATGCGCACCTGGTTGCCGGTGTAGGACACCGCCGGCACGCCACGCTTGATCAAGGCCATGGCCAGCAGGGCAATGGTGACCTGCTCGCCGGTGGACACGATCACGTCCAGCTCACGCGGAACCGGCTGATCGGTGATCTGCTTGGCCAGGTCGATCAGGCGATTGGTTTCGCCACTCATGGCCGACAGCACAACAACCAGGTCGTCGCCCGCTTCACGGTGTTTCTTGACCTTGTCGGCAACCTGCTCGATCCGCTCGATGGAACCGACAGAGGTGCCGCCAAATTTCTGTACGATCAACGCCATTTCAATGGTGCCTCAGCCCATACAGGGCCTCAAAAAAACCATCCAACATGGAGGGGCCGGTGACTAGACCACCGGCCCCTCCATCTCAAAGTCCCTGCTCTGCGAACGGCACGGCCAGCGCCAGGGCCTGGTCCAGCGCAGCGACGTCGACGCCACCGCCCTGAGCCATGTCCGGACGGCCACCGCCCTTGCCACCCACTGCCGCAGCGGCTTGTTTCATCAGGTCACCAGCCTTGAGTTGGCTGGAGAGGTCTTTGGTCACGCCGGCCACCAGCACGACCTTGCCCTCATGCTCGCTGCCCAGCAGGATCACTGCGTGGCCGAGCTTGTTCTTCAGCTGATCGACCAGGGCCAGCAGGGCCTTGCCATCCCGCCCATCCAGGCGGGCGGCGAGGACCTTGGCACCCTTGACCTCAACAGCCGCACTGGAGAGATCGTCCCCTGCGGCGCTGGCGGCCTTGGCCTGCAGCTGTTCCAGCTGCTTCTCCAGCTGACGGTTGCGCTCGAGCACAGCCGACAGCTTGTCGATCAGGTTGTCACGGTTGCCCTTGACCAGCTGCGCGGCTTCCTTGACCTGCTCTTCGGCAGCGTTCAGGTAAGCCAGCGCGGCAGCGCCGGTAACCGCTTCGATACGGCGCACGCCAGAGGCCACGCCACCTTCGCTGATGATCTTGAACAGGCTGATATCGCCGGTGCGCTTGGCGTGGATCCCGCCGCACAGCTCGACGGAGAAATCGCCACCCATGCTCAGCACGCGCACGGTATCGCCGTATTTTTCGCCAAACAGGGCCATCGCGCCTTTGCGCTTGGCGGTTTCGATATCGGTGACTTCAGTTTCCACCGGGGTGTTCTTGCGCACTTCACGGTTGACGATGTCTTCCAGAGCCTTGATCTGCGCAGGCGTCACCGCCTCGAAGTGGCTGAAGTCGAAACGCAGACGCTGGCTGTCGACCAGCGAGCCCTTCTGCTGCACGTGCTCGCCCAACACCTGACGCAGCGCTTCGTGCAGCAGGTGAGTGGCCGAGTGATTCAGCGAGGTGGCGTGCTGCACTTCGGCATCGACCTTGGCTTGGACCGGAGAACCGATCACCAGCGCGCCGCTGGCGACCACGCCATGGTGCAGGAAAGCGCCGCCGGTCTTGGTGGTGTCTTGCACGTCAAAGCGTACGGCGCCCGACTGCAGGTAGCCGGTGTCACCAACCTGGCCACCGGACTCGGCATAGAACGGGGTGCGGTCCAGCACCACGACGCCCTGCTCGCCCTCGCCCAACTGGTCGACCGACTGGCCGTCCTTGTACAGCGCAATGACCTTGCCCTGACCTTCGGTGGCGTTGTAGCCGACGAAATCGGTAGCGGTGTCGACCTTGACCAGGCTGTTGTAATCCATGCCGAAGGCGCTGGCGGAACGGGCGCGCTCACGCTGGGCATCCATTTCACGCTCGAAGCCCGCTTCATCGATGGTCAGCTCGCGCTCTCGGGCGATGTCGGCGGTCAGGTCCATCGGGAAGCCGTAGGTGTCGTACAGCTTGAACACCACGTCACCCGGCACTACGTCGCCCTTGAGCTGGGCCAGGTCCTGCTCGAGGATGCGCAGGCCCTGCTCGAGGGTCTTGGCGAACTGTTCTTCTTCGGCCTTGAGCACGCGCTCGATGTGCGCTTGCTGGCTCTTGAGCTCCGGGAACGCCTCGCCCATCTCGGCAGCCAGGGCGGCGACGATCTGGTAGAAGAAGCTGCCCTTGGCGCCCAGCTTGTTACCGTGACGGCAGGCACGACGAATGATGCGGCGCAGCACGTAGCCACGGCCTTCGTTGGACGGCAGCACGCCGTCTGCGATCAGGAAGCCGCAAGAGCGGATGTGGTCTGCCACGACTTTCAGCGAAGCCTGACCGTCGTTGCTGCAGCCGATGGCCTTGGCCGCAGCGCTCAGCAGGTTCTGGAACAGGTCGATCTCGTAGTTCGAGTGCACGTGCTGCATGACCGCACTGATGCGCTCCAGGCCCATGCCGGTATCCACCGACGGCGCTGGCAGCGGGTGCAGCACGCCATCGGCAGTGCGGTTGAACTGCATGAAGACGTTGTTCCAGATCTCGATGTAGCGGTCGCCGTCTTCTTCAGGGGAACCGGGTGGGCCGCCCCAGATATCGGCACCGTGGTCGTAGA
Source organism: Pseudomonas sp. BNK-30 (assembly GCF_047456185.1). NCBI lineage: Bacteria > Pseudomonadati > Pseudomonadota > Gammaproteobacteria > Pseudomonadales > Pseudomonadaceae > Pseudomonas > Pseudomonas sp. BNK-30. The sequence continues at coordinate 837,600 of NZ_CP179904.1, read as the reverse complement.
AGATCTCGGTGCAAGGCCCGCACGGGCCAGTATCGCCCATGGTCCAGAAGTTGTCGGAGGCGTAAGGGGCGCCTTTGTTGTCACCGATGCGCACCATGCGCTCGGCCGGCACGCCGACTTCCTTGGTCCAGATGTCGTAGGCTTCGTCGTCGCTGGCGTAGACGGTGACCCAGAGCTTTTCCTTGGGCAGGTTCAGCCACTTGTCGGAAGTCAGGAAGGTCCAGGCGAACGTGATCGCATCGCGCTTGAAATAGTCGCCGAAGCTGAAGTTGCCCAGCATCTCGAAGAAGGTATGGTGACGCGCGGTGTAACCGACGTTTTCCAGGTCGTTATGCTTGCCGCCGGCGCGCACGCACTTCTGGCTGCTGACCGCACGGGTGTAGGCGCGCTTCTCGGCACCGAGGAAGCAGTCCTTGAACTGGTTCATGCCTGCGTTGGTGAACAGCAGGGTCGGGTCGTTGTTCGGGATCAGCGAACTGGAGGCGACTCGGGTATGGCCCTGCTCTTCGAAGAAGCGAAGGAAGGCTTCACGGATTTCTGCGCTTTTCATAGGTTCTTCCACGGAAACGGCGGCCCTGGTGGGCAAACGCGTCGACGAAACGACGGCAAAGGGCCGCATTATATCGGTCCTGCAATCTCGGTGCAGTGTGTTTATGCGATGCAAAGCGTCGATTGGACGGCTTTTAAGGCCCATGCAAACGAAAATGACATGACCGGATGCTAAATGCAGGCTTTTGCCGCTGGCAAGCCAATTACCGCTCAAGGGAAGGGAAAATGGAACAGGCGGTGAATTAAATGGTTTTCATGGGCAGCATTCAGCGACGACTGGCCGTTGTAGAAGCGCCCTTGCGCGACAAAAGGCCGCTCCTGCAAGGCAATGCGCAATCTCAGCCCAGGCGCTGCCCCGAGTCCGGGACGATGAGAATGCCGGCGCGCAGCCCGTTCTTGACCTTGGGATTGGGAAAGATGATCCGCGCCCCCTCCTCCTCCACCACCCAGCGCATTTCGGCCAGGTCCTCGGCCAGCAGATAACCTTTGCTCAGCTCGGAGAAGTTCTCGATATCCACCGGCAGGTGCAGGCGGAAGCCCTCACTGTGCTTGATGATCTCGCGAGCCACACTGAACAGTTTAAGACCATCGAGCGAATCTTCGGCCTCAGGCTCATTGCCTTCGATGATCTGGATCAGGCGCTCCTCCAGCTTGTCGAGGTTGACCTGCTCGTTCTGCCCGAACGGCCGTGCCTTGCCAAGCTCCAGGGTGAACGCCTCTGCATCGAGCTGCTCATAGGTGAAAGCACTGAAGGTGATCGAGGACTTGCTCTGCAGCAGCACCGCCTCCATGCCGGCAGCAGCCAGGCGAGCCAGCTCGCGACGAGAATGCTTGCGCCCCTCTTTATAGGGGTAAAGGGCAAACTGCTCGATCTTGGAGCCACGAATGGCGGTATGCAGGTCGTAATGCAGGCGGGTACGCTCGGGCTTGCTGAAGAACACCCGGGCGAACTGCTCAAGTTCCGCGGCACGCAATGCCTCGAAACCACTGGAAAGCTCGTGACGACCATTGAACAGGCGGTTGATGTCCTGCTCGATGAAGCGCTCGCCCTTGCGGATGGCCGCGGGGTTGCCGAACAGGAACATCACACGCGAACGCGGCTTGATCTTGCCATTGGCCACGCCATGCAGCAGCCGTTCGAGCAATTCGATCGGCGCCGTTTCATTGCCATGGATACCGGCCGACAACAGCAGGTCCAACCCGCAATCGTCGCCTTCGGGCGGACGCACCTCAAGTGCGCCCTCCCCCAGCCAGCGTAAACGCACGCCCTTGGGTGTGACTTGGGTCTTCTCGGCCGGCTCATGATCGGTCAGGGTCAGCTCAAGCAATTTGCCAAGGGCGAGCATAGGCGCTTCCTTAGTGGTCGTGGCCGCAGTCGGGGCCATGGACGTGGTCATCGTCTTCACCGACTTCTGCCGGCTCCATCTCCAGCTGCAGGCTGACCAGGTTGGTAGCCATCGGGCGCAGCAGCAGGTTGGCGTACTCGGTGTCGTTCTCATCGACGTCGACACCGATCAGCAATTGGCCACGGCCGTCTTGCTGAATCCACACTTCCTTGCCCTGCCAGACAACGGCAAAGCGGGTGCAGGAGGTTTCCAGCTGGGTGCCGTCTACATCTTCAAGGATCAGGCGCAGGGCGTCGGTCATTACAAAATCTCTCTTCAAGGTTGGCGTTGGAACGGATAGACCGAGCCCAACTTCAGAATCTGGGTCAACTCATCCAGCGCCGTACGGCATTCGACCAGCAACTGCGGGTCGGCAAGGTCCGCTTCGCCCAGGCGGTCGCGGTAGTGCTTGTCGACCCACTGCAACAGTGTGTCGTACAGCGGGGCGGTCATGATAACGCCTGGATTGACCGCCGCCAGTTCCGATTCCTTCAAAGCCACACGCAAGCGCAGGCATGCCGGGCCGCCGCCGTTCTGCATGCTTTGCTTGAGGTCGAACACCTTGACCTCCTTCACCGCGCCACCCTGGCTGGTCAGTTGCTGCAGGTACGCCCAGACGCGCTCATTGTTGCGGCACTCCTCTGGCACCACCAGCAGCATCGAGCCGTCGTCGCGGCTGAGCAGCTGGCTGTTGAACAGGTAGGAACGCACCGCATCCTCTACCGCCACCGCCGCCCGTGGCACACGGATGGCCTGGAAGTTGCCACCCTTGCTGGCCAGTTTAGCCTGCAGCTGGCCAAGCACCGCGTCAGTCTCGAGGAAAGCATCTTCGTGGTAGAACAGCACCTCGCCATTGCCCACCGAAATCACATCGTTGTGGAATACACCCTGATCGATCACTGACGGATTCTGTTGAGCGTAGACCACACCGTCCTCGCTCAGACCGTGAAGCCGTGCTACGGCCTGTGAAGCTTCCAGGGTCTGGCGCGCCGGATACTTCTGCGGCGCGGGATAGCGGCTGTCGAACGCGCTGCGACCGTAGACGAAAAACTCAACGCCCGGCTCGCCGTAGCTGCGGCAGAAGCGCGTATGGTTGGCCGCGCCCTCGTCGCCGAACTGCGCCACGGCAGGCAGCGCCAGGTGATGGGCAAAGTGCTGCTCATTGCTGAACATGGCGGCCAGCACACGGCTGGTGGTCGGATGCTCGATGCTGCGGTGGTACTTGCAGTTGAGGTTGGCCGCGGTGAAATGCACGCGGCCATCAGCGGTGTCGGCGCTGGGGCTGACGGTGGCGGCGTTGGCCACCCACATGCTCGATGCCGAACAGCTGGCGACCAGCAGCGGCATGGCCTCTTTGGCCGCGCGCTGGATGACTTCGGCATCGCTGCCGCTGAAGCCCAGGCGGCGTAACGCCGCTACGTCGGGGCGCTCCTGCGGCGCCAGCACACCCTGCTTGAAGCCCATGTCGGCCAGCGCTTTCATCTTTGCCAGGCCTTGGCGCGCCGCTTCACGCGGGTTCGAGGCCTGCTGGCTGTTGCTCTGCGAGGCCACGTTACCGTAGGACAGGCCGCCGTAATTGTGGGTAGGCCCCACCAGGCCATCAAAATTCACTTCATAGGATTTCATCGGCTAGGCTCCGTGACCTGTTGTTATAGGGTGACGCCCGGCGTCAGGGTCGCCGGCAGGGCAAGGCTGGCAGTCTCCAGCGAAGCCACGGGGTAAGCGCAGTAATCGGCGGCGTAATAGGCGCTGGCGCGATGGTTGCCACTGGCGCCTACCCCCCCGAACGGCGCGCTGCTGGCGGCACCGGTCAGTTGCTTGTTCCAGTTGACGATGCCGGCGCGGCTGCGCAGCCAGAAGTACTGGTAGCGGGCACGGGAGTCTGACAACAGCCCGGCGGCCAGGCCGTACTGGGTGTTGTTGGCCTCGTCGATGGCGGCATCGAAGTCGGTGTAACGAATCACCTGCAGCAGCGGGCCGAAAAACTCTTCGTCGGGCCGGTCGGCCACGGCGGTGACATCGATGATGCCCGGGGTCAGCAGTGCGGCATCGGCCTGGGGCTGGGTCATCTCCAGCAACTGGGTAGCACCCTTGGCGAGCAGCTCAGCCTGCGCCGCGACCAGCGCCCGCGCAGCCTGCAGCGAAATCACCGAACCCATGAAGGGTGCCGGCTGCTGATCAAAAGCGCCGACCGTGATGCCTTTGCACACCTCGACCAACCGCGTGACCAGCGCATCGCCCCAGGCGCCCTGCGGCACCAGCAGGCGGCGAGCACAGGTGCAGCGCTGCCCTGCGGAGATGAACGCCGACTGGATGATCGTGTATACCGCCGCGTCAAGGTCCTTGACCTCATCCACCACCAACGGGTTGTTGCCGCCCATTTCCAGGGCGAGGATCTTGTCCGGACGGCCGGCGAACTGCTGGTGAAGCAGGTTGCCGGTACGGCTGGAGCCAGTGAAGAACAAGCCATCGATACCTGGGTTGGCAGCCAGCGCCACGCCCGTTTCACGTGCGCCCTGCACCAGGTTGAGCACGCCGGCAGGCAGGCCCGCGGCGATCCAGCAATTGACTGTCAGTTCGGCGACCTTGGGGGTCAGCTCGCTGGGCTTGAACACCACACAGTTACCGGCCAGCAGCGCCGGTACAATGTGGCCATTGGGCAAGTGGCCGGGGAAATTGTAGGGGCCGAACACCGCCACCACTCCGTGGGGCTTGTGCCGCAGTACGGCGGTAGCATCGGCCAGCGGGCCGCTTTTCTCACCCGTGCGCTCGCGGTAGCTCTGTATCGAGATCGCGACTTTGTTGACCATGCTGGTGACTTCGGTAGCCGACTCCCACAGCGGCTTGCCGGTTTCCTCGCCAATACAGTAGGCCAGTGCCTCGGAATGCTGCTTGAGCTGTTCGGCGAACTTTTCCAGCACGTCGATGCGCGCCTCCAGGCTCAGTTGCGCCCAGGCCGGAAAAGCCTGACGCGCGGCCTGCACGGCAGCGTCGACCTGGCCGGCATCGGCGCCCTGCCCTTGCCAGACAACGGCTTGCGTGACCGGGTTGAGCGACTGCAGGGCTTCACCCTGGCCGGCCTGCCAGCTGCCGGCGATGTAATGCGTGGTCATTTACTGGGCCTCCCGGCTTGCCGACAGCGGCACGGCGCGCACATTGTCGCCAGCGCCCATGCGCAGGCGCTTGGCGGTTTGCGGGTCGACCACCAGGGTGCCCGCAGCCAGACGTGCGGGCGCGGCAGTGATACGGCAGTCATCGCGCTTGCGGTTATGGATGATGTAAGGGGTTGCGTCATCGCCAGGCGTACCGACGGCCAGCACCAGGGTCTGGCTCTCGCGTACGGCACGGATCTTCGAGGTTTCGCACTCGATGGCCGGGCCTGCGTCGAAGATGTCGACATACCCCTGGTAGCTGAAGCCTTCCTGCTTGAGCATGGCCAGGGCAGGCTCGGTGTCGGTGTGCACACGGCCGATGACGCTGCGCGCAGCCTCCGACAGGAAGCAGGTGTACAACGGGAACTTGGGCATCAGCTCGGCAATGAACGACTTGTTGCCCACACCAGTGAGGTAGTCGGCCTGGCTGAACTCCATCTTGAAGAAGTGCCGCCCAAGGCTCTCCCAGAAGGGCGAACGGCCCTGCTCGTCAGACATGCCACGCATTTCGGCGATGATCTTGTTGCCGAACAGCTCCGGGAACTCGGCGATGAACAGCATGCGCGCCCGCGACAGCAAGCGGCCATTGAGCCCGGAGCGGTGGTCGCTACGCAGGAACAACGAGCACAGTTCGGAGTTGCCGGTCAGGTCGTTGGCCAGGAACAGGGTGGGGATTTCGCGATAGATGTTCAGCTCCTGCGAGGCGCTGACGGTCAGGCCCACCCGGTAGTTGTACCAGGGCTCGCGCAGGCCGACGGCCCCGGCGATGGCACTGATGCCGACCACCAGGCCTTCGTCGTTCTCCAGCACGAACAGGTAGTCGGTGTCACCGCGCTCGGCTTCACCACGGAAGCTCTTCTCGGCCCAGCCGACACGATGCCCGAGGCGCTCCTCGTTGGCCGGCAAGGTGGTCAGCCCGGTGGTACCGGTGCTGCGTGCCAATTCGATCAGCGCAGGTAAATCGCTGCTGCGTACAGGACGAACGATCATGCTATCTCCTTGTGCGGCAACTGTAGCTACCGCAAAACTCTCTGTTCCCAGACCTCAGACCGCGACCAGGCGCACGCTGGCACCCTCGCCCACACCCAGCGCCTCGGCAGCCTCTGCACTGAGGCTGACCGGCTTGCCCGGCACCCAGTCCAGTTCGACCAGCACCGCGCGGTAATCCTGCAGTTGGCCGTTGCACACCAGGTACGGGCGCCCGCCCTTGACCGGCCCTTCCTCGAGCTTGACCGGCACCACCCTGCTCTGGGCGATCGAGCGGATGCCCGAGGCACGCGCATGCAAGGTCGGGCCGCCATCGAAGATGTCGATATAGTGCTCGGTCTCGAAGCCCTCACGCATGAGGATGTCGAAAGTGATCTGCGCGCGCGGATGCACCTGGCCCATGGCTTCCTGGGCAGCGTCCGGCAGCAGGGGCACATAGATCGGGTAGTGCGGCATCAGTTCGGCGAGGAAGGTACGGCTTTTCAGGCCGCACAGGCGCTCGGCGTGGGCATAGTTGAGGTCGAAGAAGTTGCGCCCGATGGCATCCCAGAACGGCGACTCGCCTTGCTCGTCGCTGTAACCGACGATTTCGGTGACCACCGAGTCGGCAAAGCGCTCCGGGTGCGAGGCCATGAACAGCAAGCGGCCACGCGAATTCAGCTCGGCCCAGCCACTGTTCACCAGTTCAGGCAGTACATAGAAGCTGGTCAGCAGGCTGTTGCCGGTGAGGTCATGGCACAGCGACAGGACGTGGATCTTGTTGTGGATCTTCAGTTCGCGGGAGGCGTGCACGAAGGTTTCGTTGCGAAAGCTGTAGAACGGCTCGGAGTAGCCCGCCGAGGCGACGATTGCCGAGCAACCGGCCAGCTTGCCGGTGACACTGTCCTCGAGCACGAAGAAGTAGCTTTCTTCGCCATTGAAACTGACTTCGGCAGCGAACGACGTTTCCGAGGCGGCGATCTTGTCGCCCAGACGGGCAGCGTCGTCCGGCAGCGAAGTGACACCAACGGGGCTGTCGGCAGCCATGCGCTGCACTTCGTTCAGATCAGCCATTTGCGCGGGGCGCATCACCAGCATGGTGTCACTCCTTTGGAAAAACTGGCCGCTTTCGCGGCACGGAAAAACGGCGGGCGCGTGTTGAGTCTGCAAGCACGCGCCCGCACTGGAATTCTGCTATCACCGGCCCGCTCGGGGCCGGCGAAAGGACCGCCAGCGAATCAGGCCTTGGTCAGTTTGGCCACAGCCCGCTCGAAGCGGTCCAGGCCTTCATCGATATCGGCATCTTCGATCACCAGGCTCGGCGCGAAGCGCACCACGTCCGGGCCGGCCTGCAGTACCATCACGCCTTCCTTCTCGGCGGCATTGAGGATGTCCTTGGCCTTGCCCTGCCAGGCTTCGGTCAGCACGCAGCCGATCAACAGGCCGACACCACGCACCTGAGAGAACAGGCCGGCCTGCTGGCCGATCTTCTCCAGACGCACCTTGAAGCGCTCATGCTTGGCTTTGATACCGGCCAGGGTTTCTGGGGTGTTGATCACATCCAGCACCGCGCAGGCAACGGCACAACCCAACGGGTTACCGCCATAGGTAGTGCCGTGGGTGCCGACCGCCAGATGCTTGGCAAGCTCACTGGTGGTGAGCATGGCGCCGATCGGGAAACCACCACCCAGGCTCTTGGCGCTGGTCAGGATGTCCGGCGTCACGCCGTAGTGCTGATAGGCGTACAGCGAGCCGGTACGGCCCACACCGGTCTGCACTTCATCGAAGATCAGCAGGGCGTTGTGTTCGTCACACAGCTTGCGGGCGCCTTCCAGGTACGCCTTGTCGGCCGGGACCACACCGCTCTCGCCCTGGATCGGCTCGATCACCACGGCGCAGGTCTTGTCGGAAATCTGTGCCTTCAGCGCTTCCAGGTCGTTGTAGGGCACATGGCTGATGCCGGTGATCTTCGGGCCGAAACCGTCCGAGTACTTCGGCTGACCGCCGACACTGACGGTGAACAGGGTGCGACCGTGGAAGCTGTTCACGGCGGAGATGATTTCGTGCTTGTCGGGACCGAAGCGGTCATGGGCGACACGACGGGCCAGCTTGAAGGCGGCCTCGTTGGACTCAGCGCCGGAGTTGCAGAAAAAAGCACGGTCGGCAAAGGTGGCATCGACCAGTTTATGTGCCAGGCGCAGTGCCGGTTCGTTGGTGAAGACGTTGGAAACGTGCCAGAGGGTATTGGCCTGGTCGGTCAGGGCCTTGACCAGTGCCGGATGGCAGTGGCCCAGGGCGTTTACCGCAATGCCACCGGCAAAGTCGATGAGCTCGCGACCCGACTGGTCCCATACGCGGGAACCCTCGCCTCGCACAGGAATGAAGGCCGCCGGAGAATAGTTGGGGACCATGACCTGGTCGAAATCGGCACGTTGCACCGGGGCTTGCTCAACGGACATCTGAGTCTCCTGAAGAGGAACGCTGGCCTGGAAGTGGCGAGCGATGGGGGGATTGTAAGGACTGATCTGCGCCTGTCCTTGCGGCCAAGCGACAACTTGTTACAGCGCAAAACCCAGTTTTACCCAGGCTTTCGGCAATGCGACAAACACTGTCGCAATCGCGCAGTGTAACGGCAGAGCGGGACTGGGTGAACGGGTGTTCACATAAGAAGACATGCCGGCTGTACCGGCGGCAACCCGATCAGTATGAGAGCCTGCCTGCCGGCGATGGAAGCGCATTGCGCAGGGAAGCTTTCAGCCCTTTTCGGCAGGCGCCGAACTCAATTCGAAGGGGCTGCTGTTACGCCGCTGGTTACGGTCTTCCCGTGGCGTGGCGCCAAAGAAATTGCGGTAGGCGCTGGAGAAATGCGGGCCGGAGGAGAAACCACAGGAAAGGCCGATCTGGATGATCGATTTGCTGGTCTGCATCAGCATCTGCCGCGCCTTGTTCAGCCGCAACTCCAGGTAATACTGGCTGGGCACGCGATTGAGGTACTGCTTGAAGATGCGCTCCAGTTGCCTGCGCGATACGCATACATGCTGAGCGATTTCGTCGGTGGTCAGCGGCTCTTCGATGTTGGCTTCCATCAACAGCACCGCCTGGGTCAGCTTCGGATGGCTGGAGCCGAGGCGGTTCTGCAGCGGAATGCGCTGGCGCTCCCCCCCTCACGGATGCGCTCGACCACCAGCTCCTCGGAAACCGCACCAGCCAGCTCAGCCCCGTGATCACGCGCCAGCACCGCCAGCAGCAAGTCGGTCACCGCCATACCGCCGCAAGCGGTCAGGCGATCACGGTCCCAATCGAACAGATGGCTGGTGGCGATGACCTTGGGGAAGCGCTCGGCAAAGTCGTCTTGCCAGCGCCAATGCACCGCTGCGCGGTAACCATCGAGCAGGCCGAGCATGGCCAACGGATACACCCCCGCAGACAGCCCGCCAATAATGCAGCCGCTACGGGCCAATTGCTTGAGTGCCGAGGACAGCGCCGGCCCCAGCGCCTGGGGCAACTCGTCAGCGAGCAGGAACAGTTTGTGACAACCCTCCAGGCGCCCGTTCCAGGGCTCGCCCGGCAGGCGCCAGGCACCTTCCTGCGCAGGCTCGGCCTGCAGAAAGGCCAGCTCGTAAACCACGTCAGGATGTACCCGCTGGGCCACCAGCAATACTTCCTCCGCCAGCGCCAACGTCAAGGGCTTGGTGCTTGGCCAGATGAGAAAACCGATTCGCTGGGTGGTCATAGGGTAAGGTCCGAAACCTGAAGTCGTTCGAGTCTGTGGCGCCAGGGCAGACTGCGCACTGCTGCGCAGCATGCCCTATTCTGGTGCGAAGGTGCAGCCTTTACTTCAGGCTGCCAGAGAGAAACTGCTTGAGCCGCTCCGATTGCGGGTTAGCCAGCACTTCGCGCGGGCAGCCGGTCTCTTCGACCAGGCCTTTGTGCAGGAACACCAACTGGTTGGACACCTCGCGAGCAAAGCCCATCTCGTGGGTCACCACCACCATGGTCCGGCCTTCCTGGGCCAGGGCCTGCATGACCTTTAGCACATCGCCGACCAGTTCGGGGTCGAGCGCCGAAGTCGGCTCGTCGAACAGCATCACTTCAGGCTCCATCGCCAACGCTCGGGCAATCGCCACACGCTGCTGCTCACCGCCGGACATATGCCCCGGGAAAGCATCCTTGCGATGGGCGACGCCCACCTTGGCCAGGTAGTGCTCGGCTTTTTCCAGGGCTTCTTTCCTGTTCACGCCAAGCACGTGCACCGGCGCCTCGATGACGTTTTCCAGCGCGGTCATGTGCGACCACAGGTTGAAGTGCTGGAACACCATCGACAGCCGCGAGCGCATGCGCTGCAGCTGGCGCGGGTCGGCAGCCTTGAGCGCGCCGTCCTTGCCGGCGACCAGCTTCAGCTCTTCGTTGTTGAGCAGTATCTTGCCGGCGTGCGGCTGCTCGAGCAGGTTGATGCAGCGCAGGAAGGTCGACTTGCCCGAACCGCTGGAGCCGATAATGCTGATCACATCGCCTGCCTTGGCCGCCAGGGACACACCCTTGAGCACTTCATGGCTGCCGTAGCGCTTGTGCAGGTCTTGGACTTCTAGTTTGTACATGCTGTCGGTTCTCACAGAGCGTTCAGTGCTTGCGCGGCGCCAGGTAGCCGAGCCAGCGGCGTTCGGCCATCTTGAACAGGCGCACCAGGATGAAGGTCAGGCACAGATAGAACACGCCCGCCGTGATGTAGGCCTCGAAAGGCAGGTAGTACTGGGCATTGACCGTACGTGCGGCACCGGTGATGTCGATCAGGGTCACGATCGACGCCAGGCTGGTGGTCTGCAGCATCATGATCACTTCGTTGCTGTACTGCGGCAGTGCCCGGCGCAGGGCCGACGGCAGCAGGATGCGACGGTACATCTTCATGCGGGACATACCCATGGCCTTGGCCGCCTCGATCTCGCCGTGCGGGGTAGCCTTGAGGCTGCCGGCGATGATTTCGGCGGTGTAGGCACTGGTGTTGACGGCAAATGCCAGGCACGCACAAAACGTGGCGCTCGATAGCAATGGCCAGAAGATGCTTTCGCGCACTGCCTCGAACTGAGCCAGGCCGTAGTAGATCAGGAACAGCTGCACCAGCATCGGCGTGCCGCGGATCACATAGGTGTAGAGCCAGGCCGTGAGGTTGACCACCGGCTGCTTGGACACCCGCATCAAGCCCAGCGGCACAGCCGCCAGCAGGCCGAAGAACAGCGATATCGCCAGCAGCTTGAGGGTGGTCAGCAGGCCGCCGAGGTACAGCGGCATGGCCTCCCAGATGACGTTGTAATCGAAAATCATAGCTCAGCCACCTTGACGCCCACCGAGTAGCGCTTCTCGAGATACTTCAGTGCCAGCAGCGAGACACTGGTCAGCACCAGGTACAACGCCGCCACCGCCAGGAAGAAGGTGAAGGGTTCGCGGGTGGCGTCTGCCGCCTGCTTGGCCTTGAACATCATGTCCTGCAGGCCGACCACCGAAATCAGGGCCGTCGCCTTGGTCAGTACCAACCAGTTGTTGGTGAAGCCCGGGATCGCCAGGCGGATCATCTGCGGCACCTGAATGCGGAAGAATACCTGCCGGTTGCTCATGCCATAGGCCGCGCCAGCTTCGGCTTGGCCCTTGGGAATACCCAGGAACGCACCTCGGAAGGTTTCTGACAGGTAGGCGCCAAAGATGAAGCCCAGGGTACCGATGCCTGCGACCAGCGGGTTCAGGTCGATGTAGTCGTCATAGCCCACCAGCGGCCCCAAACGGTTGATGATGTCCTGCCCGCCGTAGAAGATCAGCAGGATCAGCACCAGGTCCGGAATACCCCGGATCACCGTGGAATACATATCGCCCAACCAGGCCAGCCAGCGCACCGGCGACAAGCGCAGCGCCACGCCAATCAGGCCGAGCACAATGGCCAGGGCCATCGACGACAGGGCGAGCTGCAGCGTCAGCCACGCCCCGTCGAGGATGACTGCCCCGTAGCCTTTCAACATGATGAGGTCCTCGACCTAAAGAATGAAAAATGGTGCAAACCTCAGAGCCTCTGCTGTTTGCACCATTGCACAGGTGAAACTCGACGTGTTACTTCGAGTCTGGACCGTAGATGTCAAAGTTGAAGTACTTGTCCTGGATCTGCTTGTACTTGCCGTTTGCACGGATCGCGTCGATGGCCTTGTTGATACGCTCGCGGTTGGCATCGTCACCTTTGCGCACGGCGATGCCGATGCCGTCACCGAAGTATTTCGCGTCGGTGAACGAAGGACCAACGAAGGCAAAGCCCTTGCCGGCGTCGGTTTTCAGGAAACCGTCTTCCAGCAGGGTGGCATCAGCCACGGTGCCGTCGAGGCGGCCAGCGGCCACGTCGAGGTAGATTTCGTTCTGGGTGCCGTACGGAACCACGGTGGCACCTTTGGCGCCCAGCACTTCCTTGGCGAAGCGGTCGTGGATCGAGCCGCGCTGCACGCCGATCTTCTTGCCTTTGAGTTCATCCAGGCTGTCGCTGACGGTAGCGCCGTCCTTCATCACCAGGCGCGCTGGGGTCAGGTAGTAGCGCTTGGTGAAATCGACCGATTTCTTGCGGTCATCGGTAATCGACATGGACGACAGGATGGCGTCGATCTTGCGCACCTTCAGCGCCGGGATCAGGCCGTCGAACTCCTGCTCGACCCAGGTGCACTTGGCTTTCATCTCTTCACACAGGGCGTTGCCGATGTCGTAGTCGAAACCGGCGATGCTGCCGTCGGGCTGCTTGAAGGCGAAGGGTGGGTAGGCCGCTTCGATACCGATTTTCAACGGTTTTTCATCAGCCTGCGACACCAGGGAAAACACGGAAAGCGCCAGGGCGCCAAGCAGTGCGAGCTTCTTCATCAGGTAACTCCATCGGTACGGGGCATTACAAGGCAGGAGTAACAACTGCCCGATATGCGAATGGGTACAACGCGAGCCGCGCAGGGTTCGACCAAGGTCGCAGACCACGAGCGAGTGAGTGGCATTTTAACGACAGCCCGGTAGTCGATATTTCTTCAAAGCGACAACTACTTACAGAAGCGCTTGAAACGGCAGCGGGCGAGGTTGACAGCCTTTGCAAGATATGCAAGAGCGCAAGGAAAATAACCTATAGAACTAGCAATTACTGGGCCTATTATTGGCAAAGCCTTGTACGACGGCAAGTGTAGCGTGCTGCACTGCAAGAAATGGCGCCGCGAACGCACCGAAACGGGTCATGAGTGTTCCCGCTCGCCCCGCAGCTGTGCGTAATCGGTGACAGAAGAGTTACCGATGAATGTCGGGTAACAGTAAAGCAAAAACCCCGCCGGTTGCCCGTGCGGGGTTTTCGTGCGAAGCAGGACTGCCCTGCAGTCCCGCTCATTTCATCAGGCCGACGCCAGGTTCATTGCCTTGTGGGTATCAATCAAATGCTGCACCACGCCCGGGTCGGCCAGGGTGGAGATATCACCTAGCGAGCCGTATTCCGCCGTGGCGATCTTGCGAAGGATACGTCGCATGATCTTGCCCGAGCGCGTCTTCGGCAGCCCTGGTGCCCACTGGATAACATCCGGCGAGGCAATCGGGCCGATCTCCTTGCGCACCCAGTTCTTCAGCTCCATGCGCAACTGCTCGGTAGGCTCCACGCCGGCATTGAGGGTCACGTACACATAGATGCCCTGCCCTTTGATATCGTGCGGCACCCCCACCACCGCAGCCTCGGCCACTTTGGCATGGGCGACCATGGCGCTTTCGATCTCTGCGGTACCCATACGGTGGCCGGAAACGTTGAGCACGTCATCCACCCGGCCCGTGATCCAGTAGTAGCCATCCTCGTCACGGCGCGCGCCGTCACCGGTGAAGTACATGCCGCGGAACGTCTTGAAGTAGGTATCGACGAAGCGGTCATGATCGCCATACAGCGAGCGGGACTGGCCCGGCCAGGAATCGAGGATCACCAGGTTGCCCTCGGCGGCACCATCGATCAGGTTGCCCAGGTTGTCCACCAGCGCCGGCACCACACCGAAGAACGGGCGGGTCGCAGACCCCGGCTTGAGGCCCGTGGCGCCCGGCAGGGGGCTGATCAGGATGCCGCCGGTCTCGGTCTGCCACCAGGTGTCGACGATCGGGCAACGCTCCTTGCCGACGGTCTTGTAGTACCAGTTCCAGGCCTCAGGGTTGATCGGCTCACCGACCGACCCCAGCAGGCGCAGGCTCGAGCCGTCGGCACCCTCAACGGCCGCCTGCCCTTCGGCCATCATGGCGCGAATCGCGGTGGGTGCGGTGTAGAGGATGTTGACCTTGTGCTTGTCGACGATCTTCGATACCCGGGTAATGTCCGGATAGTTCGGTACGCCCTCGAACAGCAGCGTGGTCGCACCGTTGGCCAGCGGCCCGTAGACGATGTAGCTGTGGCCGGTGACCCAACCGACGTCAGCGGTGCACCAGTAGACCTCGCCGGGGCGGTAGTCGAACACGCGCTCGTGGGTCAGCGCGGCGTACACCAGGTAACCCCCCGTGGTGTGCAGCACGCCCTTGGGCTTGCCGGTGGAGCCGGAGGTATAAAGAATGAACAGCGCCTCCTCGGCACCCATTTCCTTTGGCGCGCAATGGCTGGAAGCCACCTTCATCAGGTCTTCGTACCAGATGTCTCGGTGCTGGTGCCAGGCGATGTCACCACCGGTGCGCTTGCACACGATGATTTTCTGCACGCTGTTGGTTTCAGGGTTGGTCAGCGCCAGGTCCACGTTGGCCTTGAGCGGAGTACGGCGGCCACCGCGCAAACCTTCGTCGGCGGTGATCACCACCTTGGACTTGCAATCGATGATGCGCCCGGCCAGCGCTTCAGGCGAGAAGCCGCCAAACACCACCGAGTGAATCGCACCGATGCGGGCACAGGCCAGCATGGCAACCACGGCCTCAGGGATCATCGGCATGTAGATGGTCACTACATCCCCACGGTGCACGTCCTGCCCGCGCAGGGCGTTGGCGAATTTGCAGACCTGCTCGTGCAGTTCGCGATAGGTAATGTTGCGGTGCTCGGAAGGGTCGTCACCTTCCCAGATGATTGCCAGTTGGTCGCCGCGCTCTTCGAGGTGGCGGTCCAGGCAGTTGGAGGAGACGTTGAGAGTGCCGTCGGCAAACCACTTGATATCGACATGGTGATCGTCGAAGGAAGTCTGCTTGACCTTGGTGAAAGGCTTGATCCAGTCAATGCGCTGGGCCTGCTCACGCCAGAAGCCGTCCGGGTTGATCACCGATTGCTGGTACATGGCCTTGTAGGTGGCCTCGTCGGTCAGGGTAGTGGCCGCAACCTCGGGACGAACGGGATACAGTGGAGCCGCACTCATCTGTGTTACCTCGGTGTAATAGTTGTTTTTGTATGGAACCGTTTGTAACTGTACCAGAGCGGCAAAAGCCATACGACGATGGTAGTAACGCGACAGGTTGCGCACCTTGTGGACGGCCGGAAAGGCTCTAGGCCGCAGCTGGCAACCCGGCGAGAGGGGAAGGCAAAAGATTTTCCCGGGGGATTGTTACAGTTTCTGTCAAAAGGCGAAAAAACTTTATCAAAACGCCCACTGTTTCCCTTAATTACCGAAGCATAAGATTCACTACGCCAGCAACGGCAAAGGCGATTAACAACTGGTAACAGTCACAGCCCCCACGAAGGCAACTCGTTAATCGCGCGCTAATCCGATAGTTGAAAACTTGGCTGTATTCGCGGTGCCACAAGCGCCGCGTGCCCCCTCACGACCTTAGACAGGTAAATAGAAAATGAAAGCGTTACTGGTATTGGTACTTGGTAGTCTTTGCAGCGCGGCAATGGCCGATGAAGCAAAGGATGCCGAGCAGATTCCGGTTGAACAGTACAGTTATTCGCAGCACCTGGATATCGCCCGCGTCATCTCCATGAGCGAAGTGCCAAACGTGTGCGAAGTCGTGCCGGCCCGCATGACCTACGAGGATTCCAAGGGTCAGAAGCACATTCTCGAATACCGCGTCATGGGTAACGGCTGCTCCAACGGCTGATGAATGATTTGGGCCCTGCGGGGCCCATTCGTCAACAACCCCACGATGAACAGTGTTGAGTTTAATCCACCCGCCACTCCGTCACTCATTCGACTTGCCCAACGAATAATCCCGCAACTTGTTGGCAATGGTTGTATGTGAAACACCCAGTCGTTTGCCCAGCGCCCGGCTACTTGGATATTCCCCGATCAGACTTTCCAGTACAGCCTTTTCAAAGCGCCCGACAATCTGCGAAAGATCACCTTCAAGGGTAAATTCACCCAAGGGTTGCCGCACGCCGTAATCCGGCAGGCGGATATGCTCGCCTTTCACTATTCCGCCTTCGCACAGCGATACCGCCTGGAACAATACGTTTTCCAGTTGCCGGACATTGCCCGGCCAATGGTAGTGCGCCAGTTTGTCCATCGCCGCAGGCGCCAGGCGCGGCAGGGCACAACCAATCTGCCGGCTGGCCTGATCGAGAAAGTGCTGCACCAACCCCTCCAGGCCGTCCATGCACTCGCGCAACGGCGGTATGTGCAACGACAACACATTGAGGCGATGGTACAGGTCCTGGCGGAATTCGCCCCGAGCGCACAATTCGGAAAGGTCCACCTGGGTTGCGCAGATCACCCGTACATCCAGGTACACCTCCTCATCACTGCCTACACGACGGAAGCAGCCGTCCTGCAGAAAGCGCAGCAGCTTCACCTGCAGGCGAGGGCTCATCTCCCCCACCCCATCGAGGAACAGTGTCCCACCAGCGGTCAACTCCAGAAGGCCCAGTTTGCCTTCGGCGCGCGCGCCCTCGAACGCACCGGGGCCATAACCGAACAGCTCGGTTTCCGCCATGGACTCTGGCAGGCCGGCACAATTGAGGGCCATCAAAGGCGCCTGCCCCCGCGGGCTAGCCAGGTGGCAGGCACGCGCCAGCAGTTCCTTGCCGGTACCTGTCTCGCCTTCGATCAGCAACGGTGCATCCAGCGGCGCCATGCGCCGCGCCTCACGCACCACCGCCGCCATCACACGCGAGCTTTGGAAGATGCTGTCGAAACCGCGCAGCTCCTGCTTGCGCACGTTATAGATGCGCTCGCCGATGCGGTCGGCACGGTGCAGGGTCAACACCGCGCCAGCCAATGCCTCGCTGTCGTCATGCTCGGACTGCAAAGGTGCGATGTCGGCCAGAAAAATGTCACCTTTGACCTTGACCCGCAGGCCATTGATTCGCGATTTGTTGGCCCGCACCAGTTCCGGCAGGTCGAAGTCCTCGACATAGCGCGCCAATGGGATGCCCGGCACCTCGTCGACCCTCACGCCCAGCAACTGCGCGGCGGTGCGGTTGGCGGCGACGATACTGCCGCCCATGTCGACCGACAGCACCGGGAAATCCAGCGCCCCCAGCAGCGCGTTGAGCTCCATGTGCCGTCGCTCGCTGGGCATCAGGCCGACACGCTTGACCCCGAAGACCCCGGCGATGGACTCGAATTTCGGGCGTAGAGCCTGGAACTGCAGGTTTATCAGGTTCGGGCAATGCAGGTAGATGGCATTGCCATGGTCGCCACCGACCTCACCACGGAGCACGTTGATACCGTACTCCACCAACAGGTTGAGGATGTCGCGAAGGATGCCGATGCGGTTCTGGCAATGCACTTTGATACGCATGAAAGCTCTCGAAGCGGCGAAGTTTTTAAACCGGCCGCATAATATTCGTAAAGAAAAGCTGACAAAAACACAGCAAGGGCCAGCTCGACACACCGAATTTTCCGCGATGCCGCCATGTTTGTAAAATTATCGTTACGAAAAACGCCTTGAAACTGCAGTTCAGGCGTTCTGACACCGGGTGCAATCGGGCAGATGAAGGGATATTTCTTAGGTATGTCGTGGACATAACAATAAAAGCCCTCACCAGGAGAGCCACATGAAACAGACGCAATACGTGGCGCGCGAGCCCGATGCGCAAGGCTTCATCGACTACCCGCAGCAAGAACATGCGGTATGGAACACGCTGATCACCCGCCAGCTGAAAGTCATCGAAGGCCGGGCATGCCAGGAGTACCTGGATGGCATCGATCAGCTCAAGCTGCCCCATGACCGCATTCCGCAACTGGGCGAGATCAACAAAGTGCTGGGCACCACCACCGGTTGGCAGGTTGCCCGTGTGCCGGCACTGATCCCCTTCCAGACCTTTTTCGAGCTGCTGGCCAGCAAACGCTTCCCGGTCGCCACGTTCATCCGCACCCCACAAGAGCTGGATTACCTCCAGGAACCGGACATCTTTCACGAGATCTTCGGCCACTGCCCGCTGCTGACCAACCCTTGGTTCGCCGAGTTCACCCACACCTATGGCAAGCTGGGCCTGGCCGCGACCAAGGAACAGCGCGTGTACCTGGCGCGCCTGTACTGGATGACCATTGAGTTCGGCCTGATGGAGACCGCACAAGGCTGCAAGATCTATGGCGGCGGCATCCTCTCTTCGCCCAAGGAAACCGTCTACAGTCTGTCCGGTGAGCCGGAGCACCAGGCCTTCGACCCGATCGAGGCCATGCGCACCCCCTACCGCATCGACATCCTGCAGCCCCTGTACTTCGTGCTGCCGAACCTCAAGCGCCTGTTCGACCTGGCCCACGAAGACATCATGGGCATGGTCCAGCAAGCCATGCAGCTGGGGCTGCATGCGCCGAAGTTTCCACCCAAGGTCGCCGCCTGAGCGACCTTGCCGACAACAACTCGAATCGGAAAACACCTCATGAATGCCTTGAACCAAGCCCACTGCGAAGCCTGCCGCGCCGATGCGCCGAAAGTCACCGACGAGGAACTGGCCGAACTCATCCGCGAGATACCGGACTGGAACATCGAAGTACGTGACGGTCATATGGAGCTGGAGCGTGTGTTCCTGTTCAAGAACTTCAAGCACGCCCTGGCATTTACCAACGCAGTAGGCGAAATCGCTGAAGCCGAAGGTCATCACCCAGGCCTGCTGACCGAATGGGGCAAGGTAACCGTGACTTGGTGGAGCCACTCCATCAAGGGCCTGCACCGCAACGACTTCATCATGTGCGCGCGGACCGACAAGGTTGCCGATACCGCTGAAGGGCGCAAGTAACACGTTGCAAAAGGCCGCTGCGCGCCCTGTTCGCGGGGCGCGCAGCGGCCTTGTTGTGTCAGGAAAATGTCCGGTATCCGCCCGCAAAACCGACAAGCGACCGGGAAAAATTACAAACTGTCATCCAGACTTGTGTATCCTGCCTCAGCTTTGCGAAGCTCCAAACGCGCCTGGCGCAGCCTTTTGACTCACACTTGCGAGGAACGACGAGATGCACGAAATCCCGAATCTTCCCTTCCCAAGCCTGAACCCCGAAGAGCAAACCGTTGCCGCTCACTCCGAACCGGCGCCTGCCGTCGAGGATGGCGACGATCAATCCAGCGCTGACCAGGAATAACCGCGCATCCCCACGACTGTGTGAAAACGGCTGACTTTCGGACTACCGCTGTCATCACGTTTTCACACCGTCCAGAACTTCTGCCACGTAGGCCCCCATGCCCGACTCACCGCGCCCCCTTGCGGTCACCCTGCAAGTCGTCTCCATCGTCCTGTTCACCTTTATCGGCTACCTGAACATCGGCATACCCCTCGCCGTGCTGCCTGGCTACGTGCACAACGACCTGGGCTTCAGCACCGTCGTCGCCGGCCTGGTGATCAGTGTGCAATACCTCGCCACCCTGCTCAGCCGCCCCACAGCCAGCCGCATCATCGACAACCTGGGCAGCAAGAAAGCCGTCATGTATGGCCTCGCCGGTTGCGGCCTGAGTGGTGTTTTCATGCTCGCCTGCGCCTTCCTCACCCACCTGCCTTGGCTGAGCCTGGCCTGCCTGTTGGTCGGCCGCCTGGTACTGGGCAGTGCAGAAAGCCTGGTGGGCTCGGGTTCGATAGGCTGGGGGATTGGCCGGGTCGGCGCTGAAAACACCGCTAAAGTCATCTCCTGGAACGGGATCGCCAGCTATGGTGCGCTGGCCATCGGTGCCCCACTGGGCGTGCTGATGGTAAAGCACCTGGGGCTGTGGAGCATGGGGGTGAGCATCATCCTGCTATGCGCGATAGGCCTGCTGCTGGCATGGCCAAAACGCGCTGCGCCGATTGTCAGCGGCGTGCGTATGCCGTTTCTGCGGGTGCTGGGCAAAGTGTTCCCGCATGGTTCGGGGCTGGCTTTGGGCTCGATCGGCTTTGGCACCATCGCCACCTTCATTACCCTGTACTACGCCAGCCGTGGCTGGGCGAATGCAGCACTGACCCTGAGCCTGTTCGGTGCCAGCTTCATCTGTGCGCGGCTGCTGTTCGGCAATCTCATCAACAGGATTGGCGGGTTCAGGGTGGCGATCGTGTGCTTGTCGGTCGAGACACTGGGCCTGCTGATGCTGTGGCTGGCACCCAGCGCAGAGCTCGCCTTGACCGGAGCGGCGCTCAGTGGCTTCGGCTTCTCGCTGGTGTTCCCGGCGCTGGGCGTGGAAGCGGTGAATCAGGTTTCGGCAGCCAACCGCGGGGCGGCGGTGGGGGCATACTCGCTGTTCATCGACCTGTCGCTGGGCATTACCGGGCCACTGGTGGGCGCGGTGGCGTCGGGGTTCGGGTTTGCTTCGATGTTTCTGTTTGCGGCAGCGGCGGCGTGCTGCGGGCTGGTGTTGAGCCTGTACCTGTACCGTCAGGCGCGGCGTTTCAGGCATATTTGAGCGCATGTGGGGGGCGCTACGCACCCCTTTCGCGACACGAGGCCGCTCCTACGGGTAACCGCGTACCTCTGCAGGAGCGGCCTTGTTTCAGCGGGCGTACTGCAACACCACTTCCAGCGGATGGCGCATCTGCCGCTCGGTCATGCGCTTGACCTGGCTACGGCACGAATAACCGGTTGCCAGGGCCTCGCCCTCCTTGTCCAGCTTGGTCGCCCAGGACTGTTCGAAGATGGTCCGCGACGTCTCCTGGTTACGTGCCTCATGCCCGTAGGTACCGGACATGCCGCAGCACCCCGTGGCCTCGGTCACCAACTTCAGGCCCAGGCGCGCGAACACCTGCTCCCATTGCCGGGTACTGGCCGGCACGTTGGTCTTCTCGGTGCAGTGCGCCATCAGGCGGAAGTTGCCGGGCGCGGCGTGCGCCTGCTCGGGCAGCACATCCATCAGCCATTCCTGGGGCAGCAACACCTTCGGGCAGCCCTCCAGGCCCGGCACCTTCTGGTACTCCTGGCGGTAGACCAGGGTCATGGCAGGGTCCAGGCCCACCAGCGGTACACCACAGTCGGCCAGGGCCTTGAGCTGGGTGGCATTACGGATTGCCGCCTTGGCAAAAGCCCCCAAAAAGCCCTGCACGTGCAGCGGCTTGCCATTGGCACTGTAAGGCGCCAGGAACACACGGTGGCCAAGGCGATTGGCCAGCTCGATGAACGCGGCCAGCAGCGGTGTCTCGAAGTAACGAGTGAAGGCATCCTGCACCAGCACGATGCTGCGCTCGCGCTGCGCCGGGGTCAGTTCACGCAGCGCCGGCACACTGGCCACGCCAACCCGGCAGCGCGTGAGGGTGGACTGGAAGTTGAAGCGGCTGATCAGCGGGCTGTCGACCATGCCGACCTTGTCCGCCAACAAACTGCTGACCCACTTCGACCCCATCACCGCGTTGTACAGCCCCGGTGCATGGGCCAGGTAGGGGATGCTGAATTCCAGCGAACCGATCAGGTAATCACGCAGCGGGCGCTGGTAGCGACCGTGGTACAGCTCGAGGAAACGCGAGCGGAAGTCCGGCACATTGACCTTGATCGGGCACTGGCCTGCACATGACTTGCACGCAAGGCAGCCGGCCATGGCGTCGTAGACCTCATGGGAAAAGTCTTCCTGGCCCTGGTTGCGTGCACGGTTGTTGCGCAGCCGTGCCGGCAGCCCCTTGAGCCAGGACACCTTGTTGCGCGCCGCAGCCAGCACATCGATGTTCGCCTCACCCTGCAGGCGCAGCCATTCGCGCATCAACGAGGCGCGCCCCTTGGGCGAATGCTGGCGCTCACGGGTAGCCTTCCACGAGGGGCACATGGCGTCATTGGGGTCATAGTTGTAGCAAGCACCATTGCCGTTGCAGTGCACGGCACTGCCGAAGTCCTGCCATACACGCTCGTCGATGGTGCGGTCGAGGTCGCCACGCAAGGTTACGCCATCGACCCTGGTCAACCCTTCGGCGCTGCCTGGCGGGGTGCAGATCTTGCCGGGGTTGAGCTGGTTGCGCGGGTCGAAGGCACCTTTGAGGCGCTGCAACGCCGGATACAGCTCACCGAAGTACTCCGGCACATATTCCGAACGCAGCCCTTTGCCATGCTCGCCCCACAGCAGCCCGCCGTAGCGTTTGGTCAACGCCGCCACGGCGTCGGAAATCGGCTTGACCAGTGCCGCCTGGGCGGGGTCTTTCATGTCCAGTGCCGGGCGTACGTGCAGCACGCCGGCGTCGACGTGGCCAAACATGCCGTAGGCCAGGCCATAGCCGTCCAGCAGCGCGCGGAAATCGGCAATGTAGTCGGCCAGTTGCTCCGGCGGCACTGCGGTATCTTCAACGAAAGGTTGCGGGCGCACCTCGCCCTCGACGTTGCCCAACAGGCCCACCGAACGCTTGCGCATGGTGTAGACCCGAGTCACGGCCTCGGCCCCTTCGGCCAGGGTATGGCCCAGGCGCTCGACACTGGTGTCGCGCTGCAGATGGTCGATGAAGGCTTCAACCCGAGCATTGACCTCGGCCGGCTCATCGCCACAGAACTCCACCAGGTTGATACCCAGGGTGGGGCGCTCCGGGTCGGCCGGGAAGTACTCGGCAACGCTGTGCCAGACGATGTCTTTCATCGCCAGCATCAGCACCTTGGAGTCCACCGTCTCGATCGACAGCGGCTTGTGCGCCATCAGCGCATTGGCATCGCGCAGCGCGTCCATGAAGCTGGTGTAGCGGACATTGACCAGCACGGCATACTTGGGAATCGGCAGCACGTTGAGCTTGGCTTCGACCACATAACCCAACGAACCCTCGGCGCCGCACAGCACACTGTTGAGGTTGAAGCGGCCCTGTTCGTCGCGCAGGTGCGCCAGGTCGTAGCCGGTCAGGCAGCGGTTGAGCTTGGGGAAGGTGGTTTCGATCAGCTCGGCCTGGGTTTCCTGAATTTCGCGGGCAGTCCGATAGACCTCACCCACCCGACCGGGCGCAGCACAAGCCTGCTCCAGTGCAGCGTCATCGATCGGCAGGCTGTGCAGGCGCTCGCCACCGAGCAGCACGCTGTGCAGTTCCAGCACGTGATCGCGAGTCTTGCCGTAGGTGCAACTGCCCTGGCCGCTGGCGTCGGTGTTGATCATGCCGCCAACGGTAGCGCGGTTGGAGGTGGACAGTTCAGGCGCAAAGAACAGCCCGTGCGGCTTGAGCGCGGCATTGAGCTGGTCCTTGACCACGCCAGCCTGCACCCGCACCCAACGCTCCTGGACATTGATTTCGAGGATGGTGTTCATGTGCCGCGACAGGTCGACCACGATACCGTCGGTCAGCGATTGGCCATTGGTGCCGGTGCCGCCACCGCGCGGGGTCAGTTTGACCTGCTGGAAGCGTTCTTCGCCCATCAGCGCGGCCACCCGCGCCACATCGTCGGCGTCCAGCGGGAACACCGCCGCCTGGGGCAGGCGCTGGTAGATGGAGTTGTCGGTAGCCAGCACGGTACGGGTACCGTAATCGGCGCTGATCTGGCCACGGAAGCCGCTGCTGCGCAGGGCTTCGAGGAATTCTGGGTAGGCGGCGGTCGGCGCAGTGGTCGGCAGCTGGGCGATCATCGAAGGATGGCCTCTTGATATGGGCTAATTCACGGGAATCCTGTCGCCCTGGCATGGGTTGAGCCATGCCAGGATGACGAATAGGCCAATGTTCCTGTAGTTTCGCCCCAGGGGCAAACGGATAATCCTGCCGCTATCAATGACTTTTATGAATGAATTACCGCCACCTCACACCCTCCATGTCATTGCTGCTGGCTTTCGAGGCTGCCGCCCGGCATGAAAGCTACACCCGCGCAGCTGCCGAACTGTCCCTGACCCAGAGCGCGGTCAGCCGCCAGGTGCAGGCGCTGGAACAGCAACTCGGGCTGACCCTGTTCCGCCGCGAAGGCCGCCAGGTACAGCTCACCGACGTGGGCCGGCTGTACCAGCGCGAGCTCAGCGAAGCCTTGGGCCGCATCCGCAGCGCCACCTTGCAGGCCCTGGCTTACCAGTCCGGGGTCGGCACGCTGCGCCTGGCGACCTTGCCCACCTTCGGCTCCAAGTGGCTGCTGCCGCGCCTGCATGCCTTCTACAGCGCCCACCCGGGCATGCTGGTGCATATTCATTCGCGGATCGAAGCGATCAACTTCGACACCAGCGAGATCGATGCCGCCATCGGCGTGGCCAGCCATGACCTGCCGGGGCTGATCTGCCATCGGCTGCATGCCGAGGAACTGGTGGTGATCCTGCCACCGCAAGCCAACATCGACGGCCAGGGTTGGGACCCGGCACGTATCAGCGCCGAGGTGCTGCTCAACGTTGCCAACAATCCACATGCCTGGGGCGAGTGGTTTTCACACCATGGCCTGCCGCACCGGGCGATGCGCCTGGGGCCGAGTTTCGAGCTGACGTCACACCTGATCCAGGCGGTACGTGCAGGGATCGGCATCGGCTTGGTGCCGCGGATACTGGTGGACGAGGAGCTGGCCAAAGGCGAGCTGTTCAGCCCTGGTACGGCGTTCGCCAGCCAGCGCAGCTATTACCTGATCTATCCGCCAAGGAACGAAGCGTTGCCCTCGCTGCGGGCGTTTCGTGGCTGGTTGCTCGAGCAGATCTGAGTGCTTTCCTGCGTTCACAGACCCTGTCGCCGGCGAGGCGGCGCATAAAAAACCCGATGCCAGCCACCTGACATCGGGTTTCGTTCACCGCCCGCTGCGCTTACTTGGTAGCGGTGCCGGCTGCTGCGCCATTGCCCAGCTCACGACGCTTGGACTTGATGATGTAGAAGACGAACATCACCAGCACCCACACCGGAATGGCATACACCGAAACCTGGATGCCCGGGATTTGCAGCATGATGCCCAGGATCAGTACCACGAATGCCAGGCAGATGTAGTTGCCATAGGGGTACCACAGGGCCTTGAACAGCGGCTTCTGGCCGGTGCGGTCCAAGTGCTGGCGGAACTTCAGGTGCGAGTAACTGATCATGGCCCAGTTGATCACCAGGGTCGCCACGACCAGCGACATCAGCAGCTCCAGCGCATCATGCGGCATGAAGTAGTTGAGCAGCACGGCAATCAGGGTAACGGCTGCCGACACCAGGATCGAACGCACCGGCACGCCGCGCTTGTCGACCTTGGCCAGGGCTGCGGGGGCATCACCTTGCTCGGCCATGCCCAGCAGCATGCGGGCATTGCAGTAGGTACCACTGTTGTACACCGACAGTGCCGCCGTCAGGACCACGAAGTTCAACAGGTGGGCGGCCACATCGCTGCCCAGCAGCGAGAACACCTGAACGAACGGGCTGCTACCGTAGCTGCCGCCAGAAGCATCGATGCTGGCGACCAGGCTGTCCCACGGGGTCAGCGACAGCAGAACGACCAGCGCACCGATGTAGAAGATCAGGATGCGGTAGATGACCTGGTTGATGGCCTTGGGGATCACGGTTCTCGGCTTGTCGGCTTCGGCTGCAGTGAAGCCGAGCATTTCCAGGCCCCCGAAGGAGAACATGATGAACGCCAGCGCCATGACCAGGCCGCTGACACCATGCGGGAAGAAGCCCCCATGCGCCCACAGGTTGGTCACCGAAGCCTCGGGGCCGCCGCTGCCGCTGGTCAGCAGGTAGGCGCCCAGGCCGATCATGCCGACGATGGCCGCGACCTTGATGATGGCGAACCAGAACTCGGCTTCGCCGAACACCTTCACGTTCATGAGGTTGATGACGTTGATCAGCAGGAAGAAGCCCGCTGCCGTGACCCACGTCGGGATCTCCGGCCACCAGTAGTGAATGTACTTGCCGACCGCCGTCAGCTCCGACATGCCCACCAGGATGTACAGCACCCAGCAGTTCCAGCCCGACATGAAACCGGCAAAACCGCCCCAGTACTTATGGGCAAAGTGGCTGAACGAACCGGCCACCGGCTCTTCGACGATCATCTCGCCAAGCTGGCGCATGATCATGAAGGCGATGAAGCCGCAGATGGCGTAGCCCAGAATCATCGACGGGCCGGCGGATTTCATCACGCCTGCCGAGCCAAGGAACAGGCCGGTACCAATCGCGCCGCCAAGGGCGATCAACTGGATGTGGCGGTTCTTCAGGCCCCGCTTGAGCTCGCCTGAATGCATGTTGTGTTCACTCATGAACGAAGTCACCTGCATTGTTTTTATCTGTGACGGAATCGGACCCACCGCGCTCGTGGCGCAGCGGAATGGGCAAGGTGGTTACCTTGGTTTCTTGAACACAGTCGCCGCCGCAGCGGATCAGCCAGGTGTGAGCAAGAGTGCGCGGTACGCAAGAGGGTCACAGGTAAAACGCGGCGCACTGTATACCCCTGCAAGCGCGCAGGCGTCAACGCGTTGCGTCGTTTCCTCGGAAAAAACGCAGCGATCCTGTGGTAGGAAGCCCTGAAAGGCGGAGTGATCGGCGTACATGGCGCCTCCATTTGTTGTTCTATAGGCCCGGCTCTTCGGACGGGCTTTTGCACACGGCAATGGTCGCTATATCAGCGTGGGACGGGGGGTTGAGCAATAGGGCTGGCGGCGCAGGCGGGGCTCTTGAGCTGCGGGAGCGGCAAGATCCGTTTACAGAGAAGGTGCCCAGCAAGAGAAACCGGGGCAATTCGTACAGTTTTCTTTACGGGGCGGTTTGAAAACTTGCCAGTCGTCCGAAAAATTCTTTTTCTTCAACATCTTGGCGCGCGGTGAGGCCCACACAAAACTGCAGACGAAAAAAAGCCAGCCCGAAGGCTAGTGCCTGCCAGTCAGCGTTATTGGGGCTGCTACGCAGCCCATCGCCGGCAAGCCAGCTCCTACAGGAACCGCGCAGTTCTTGGTTTGCGCTGTAACCTGTGGGAGCCGGCTTGCCGGCGATGGGCCGCACAGCGGCCCCAAATCGCTTAACTGACTGGCATTAGCCCGAAAGCTGGCGCTTTGATCACGGCCTGAGCCGATCAGCCACGCGGTTTGCCGCGACCACGCCCTGCCGGCTTGTCACCGTCGGGCTTGGCCGGGCGCTTGCGCATCTCGCTTGGACGCTCAGCCACCGCACTGCCGCGGCTGCCTTTGCGTGGCGCTTCTTCACGCGGCTGGCGAGCCGGACGCTCGGCAGCTGCGGCTTCCTGCGCCGGGCGCAGGCTGCGCACACGCTCGCTGCGCCCCATGGGCCGGGTCGACTTGCGCTGCAGGCGCTCCATCTTGTCTTTGGCCTTGAGGTTCATGGCAGGCAGCGCCACCGGCTGCAGGCCCACTTCAGCGGCCAGGATGTCGATTTCGCCCTGGGTCATTTCACGCCAGCGGCCCATCGGCAGATCGGAGTTGAGGAACACCGGGCCAAAACGCACGCGCTTGAGGCGGCTGACCACCATGCCCTGGGATTCCCACAGGCGGCGCACCTCACGGTTGCGGCCTTCCATCACCACGCAGTGGTACCAGTGGTTGAAACCTTCACCACCCGGGGCCTTCTGGATGTCGGTGAACTTGGCCGGGCCGTCTTCAAGCATCACGCCCGCCTTCAGGCGTTCGATCATCTCGTCGTCGACCTCGCCACGCACACGCACCGCGTATTCGCGGTCCATCTCGTAGGACGGGTGCATCAGGCGGTTGGCCAGTTCACCGTCGGTGGTGAACAGCAGCAGACCGGTGGTGTTGATGTCGAGTCGGCCAATGTTGATCCAGCGGCCTTCCTTCGGCCGCGGCAGGCGGTCGAACACGGTCGGGCGGCCTTCCGGATCGTCACGGGTGCAGATCTCGCCATCGGGCTTGTTGTACATGATCACCCGGCGCGTGGCCTCGGCGGCCTCTTCGCGCTTGATCAGCTTGCCGTCGACAGCGATGGCATCGTGAAGGTCGACGCGCTGGCCGAGGGTGGCCGCGACGCCATTGACCTTGATGCGGCCCTGGCTGATCCAGGCTTCGACGTCACGGCGCGAACCCACGCCGATGCGCGCCAGCACTTTCTGCAGTTTTTCGCCGGCTGGCGGGGTGATTTCGGTATTTTGCAGGTCTTGCTCACTCATCTGGGCACCTCCCGGTGTAGGAATGAAAACAGAGGTTCTGGCGACGAACGCGCCAAAAGGTCGCGCATCATACGCGGTTCCAAAGGGGAACGCACTGGAGCTTAGAGGGTTTTCAGGGGGTGGAGTGGTTTTCTGCCCAGTGGTTTTGTAATGAAAGGGCCGGCCTCATCGCCGGCCAGCCGGCGCCCACCACGCCGCGCAGCACCTGTAATCCCGGCGCCCAAGTCTCAGGGCTGCACCTTGTTTTGATCCTCAACCGCGACTTCAGGCTCTGGCGCATCTTCCTCTGGCAAATCATCGAAATCGGTCTTGAGCCCCTCCTCCATCGCATCCAGTTCCACCAGCAGGCTACGGAAGCTCGTTTCCTCCTTAGGTTCGGCGACCGCCTCCTCGTCGGCCAGGCTGGCATCGGCCAACGCCTGCAAATGCGCCGGTACCGGTGCATCATCCGGGTCCAGCAACGGCTCCGGCTCCATTTCGCGCAGCTCGGCCAAGGCCGGCAACTCGTCCAGGCTCTTGAGGTTGAAATGATCGAGAAACGCCTTGGTGGTGGCGAACATCGCCGGCCGCCCAGGGACCTCGCGGTGGCCAACTACCCGGATCCATTCACGCTCCATCAAGGTCTTGATGATGTTGCTGTTGACCGCAACACCCCGCACGTCCTCGATCTCGCCACGGGTGATGGGCTGGCGGTAAGCGATCAAGGCCATGGTTTCGAGCAGCGCACGGGAATAGCGCTGCGGGCGTTCTTCCCACAGGCGGCCCACCCACGGCGCGAAATTGTCGCGAATCTGCAGGCGATAGCCGCTGGCCACTTCCTTGAGCTCGAAGGCCCGGCCACTGCAGGATTTGCCGAGCACGTCCAAGGCTTTCTTGAATACCTTCGGCTCAGGGCGCTCGGCCTCCTCGAACAGCTCGTACAGCCGTTCAAGAGATTGCGGTTTGCCTGAGGCAAGCAGAAACGCCTCGATCAGCGACGCCAGGTCGCGGGGTTCATTCAGATTCATCAGGTTCTTCGACAGACTCGGCACGCACCCGGACATGGATCGCGGCGAAAGGCTCATTCTGCACCAGTTCGATCAGCGATTCCTTCACCAGCTCAAGAATTGCCATGAAGGTGACCACCACACCCAGCTTGCCTTCCTCAGCCATGAACAGCTCCACGAAAGGCACGAAGCCGCCACCCTTCAGCCGTTCGAGCACTTCGCTCATGCGCTCGCGGGTAGACAGCGTCTCACGGGTGATCTGGTGGCTTTCGAACAGGTCGTTGCGGCGCATGACCTCGGCCATCGAAACCAGCAACTCTTCCAGGCTGACCTGGGGCAACAGCTTGCGCACCTTGGCCTGGGGCGCCTCAAGGCGCGGCACCACGACGTCACGGCCAACCCGCGGCAGTTCGTCGATGCCTTCGGCCGCAGCCTTGAAACGCTCGTACTCCTGCAGGCGGCGGATCAGCTCGGCACGCGGGTCGCCTTCCTCCTCCTCGACCTCGGCGGAACGTGGCAGCAACATGCGCGACTTTATCTCGGCGAGCATGGCAGCCATCACCAGGTATTCGGCGGCCAACTCCAGGCGCACGCTTTTCATCAACTCGACGTACCCCATGTACTGGCGGGTAATCTCCGCCACGGGGATGTCAAGAATGTCGATGTTCTGCTTGCGGATCAGATAAAGCAGCAGGTCGAGCGGGCCTTCGAAGGCCTCGAGGATGACCTCCAGCGCGTCCGGTGGAATGTAAAGGTCCACCGGCATCTCGGTCAGGGCTTCGCCGTAAACCAGGGCCAACTGCAATTGTTGAGGCAGTTCGGCTTCGATGGCCGCAGCCTCGGGTATCTCCATCTGGCTCACGCGTTGACCAGAAATGGCGTGGGGTCGCCGCAGCCTTCGCGGATCAGTTCGGGCTCGTCGCCAGACAGGTCGATGATGGTCGAGGCCTTCAGGTCGCCGAAACCGCCGTCGATGACCAGGTCCACGTGATGCTCCAGGCGCTCGCGAATTTCATAGGGGTCGGTCATCGGCTCGGTATCACCGGGCAGGATCAGGCTCACGCTCATCAGCGGCTCACCCAACTCTGCCAGCAGTGCCAGAGTGATGCCGTGGTCCGGAACCCGCAGGCCGATGGTGCGACGCTTCTCGTGCAGCAACAGCCGCGGCACCTCGCGGGTGCCATTGAGGATGAACGTGTAGGGGCCGGGCACATGCGCCTTGAGAAGACGGAAAGTGCCGGTGTCGACCTTCGCGTACAGGCCCAACTGCGACATGTCGCAGCACATCAGGGTGAAATTGTGGGTCTTGTCCAAACCGCGCAGACGCCGAACCCGTTCGATCGCTGCCTTGTCACCGATCTGGCACCCCAGTGCGTAGGCCGAGTCGGTCGGATAGACGACCACACCGCCCTTACGGATGATTTCCACCGCCTGGCGAATCAGCCGCGGCTGGGGGTTCTCCGGATGAATCTGGAAAAATTGGCTCACGAAGTCTTCCTGTTCATATCGCCATAGGTTGTTCATGGCTGAATCGGCGCCACAGAGGTGGCAGATCCTCAGGCAATGGCCGGTAGGCACCGATCTCGCCCCAGGTGCCGGGGCCGTGGAAATCGCTGCCAGCGCTTGCCAGCAGGCCGAACTCACGAGTGAGGATGGACATCGTGCCCACCTGCTCGGCAGGCATCATCCCATTGACCACTTCAAGCGCCTGCCCACCTGCCTGAATATAGTCGGCAATCAGGCGCCTGCGCTTGCTGCGGGTCAGATCGTAGTGCATTGGATGGGCCAGGCTCACCCAGGCGTTGGACTGGCGCAATGTGGCAACGGTTTCCTCGAGCGTCGGCCAATGCAGCTTGACGTCACCCAGCTTGCCGGCCCCCAACCACTTGCGAAACGCTTCACCACGGTCTTTGACGTGGCCTGCGCGCACCAGGTGCTCGGCAAAATGCGGCCGTGCCGGTGCGTTACCGCTGTCGCCCAACTCCTGCTGCACGGCGCGGGCACCCTCGAGGGTACCTGGCATGCCCTTGGCCGCCAGCCGTTTGTCGATTTCCTCGGCGCGCAGCCAGCGGCCACGGTGCAGGGCTTCGATCGCTTCGAGCAGCGGCGGGGCTTCAAGCGGGAAGTCATACCCCAGTACATGGATGGTCGCGCCCCCCCACGTGCACGAAAGCTCCACCCCGCTGACCCAGCGCATGCCCCGTTCGACGCAGGCCTGGCGGGCCTCGGGCAGGCCTTCAAGGGTGTCATGGTCGGTCAGTGCCAACGTCTGCACCCCGTGCTCCTGGGCCCGGGCGACCAGGACCGCGGGCGCCAGGGCGCCGTCGGAGGCCGTGCTGTGACAGTGCAGATCAACATTCATAGAGGAGCGCTACCGCTGGATTCGATGTTTGTTATTATGCCGCCACATCCCGATTCTGGCTGCCATTGTGAAACAATTCATCGATTTCATCCCGCTGCTACTGTTCTTCATCGTCTACAAGCTCGACCCCCGCCCCATGGAAGTGGCAGGGCACAGCTTCGAATTCGGCGGTATCTATAGCGCCACGGCGATGCTGATCATCAGCTCGCTGGTGGTGTATGGCGCGCTGTTCCTGCGCCAGCGCAGGCTGGAGAAAGGCCAATGGCTGACGCTGGTCGCCTGCCTGGTATTCGGCGGCCTGACCCTGACCTTCCATAGCGAGACCTTCCTCAAGTGGAAGGCGCCGGTGGTCAACTGGCTGTTCGCCCTGGGCTTTGCCGGCAGCCACTTCATCGGGGACCGGGTGCTGATCAAGCGCATCATGGGCCACGCCCTGACCCTGCCCGATGCCATCTGGACCCGACTCAACCTGGCCTGGATCGCATTTTTCCTGTTCTGTGGCGCGGCCAACCTGTTCGTCGCCTTCACCTTCCAGGAGTTCTGGGTCGACTTCAAAGTCTTCGGCAGCCTGGGCATGACCGTGATATTCCTGGTGGCGCAGGGCGTGTACCTGTCGCGCCACCTGCACGACACTCCGTCTACCTCCAAACCCAAGGATTGACATGCTTTACGCCATCATTGCCAGCGACGTCGCAAATTCCCTGGAAAAACGCCTGGCCGCACGCCCGGCGCACATCGAACGCCTCAAGCAGCTGCAAAGCGAAGGCCGGGTGGTACTGGCGGGCCCGCACCCGGCCATCGACAGCAACGACCCGGGTGAAGCCGGTTTCAGCGGCAGCCTGATCGTCGCCGAGTTCGATTCCCTCAGCGCTGCCCAGGCCTGGGCCGATGCCGACCCGTACATTGCAGCGGGCGTTTACGACCAGGTCATCGTCAAACCTTTCAAGCAAGTCTTGCCCTGATCGATAAATTGTCGGCGTCTGCGGTATCTTTGCCACTGGCGAGCGCGTCAGACGCCGTCGATTTGAATTGAGTGAGTCATGAGCGAGCTGTTACTGATTGATGATGACCAGGAACTCTGCGAGCTGCTCGGCAGCTGGCTGACCCAGGAAGGTTTTGCCGTCCGCGCCTGCCATGATGGCCAGAGCGCGCGCCGGGCGTTGGCCGAACATGCACCGGCAGCGGTAGTGCTCGACGTGATGCTGCCTGACGGTAGCGGCCTTGAGCTGCTCAAACAGCTGCGCAGCGACCATGCAGAGCTGCCGGTGCTGATGTTGTCGGCCCGCGGCGAGCCGCTGGACCGCATTCTCGGCCTGGAACTGGGCGCTGACGATTACCTGGCCAAGCCCTGCGACCCGCGTGAGCTGACCGCCCGCTTGCGCGCAGTGCTGCGCCGCAGCCACCCGACCGCTACCACTACACAGGTGGAGATCGGCGACCTGGCCTTCAGCCCCGTGCGCGGCGTGGTCAGCATCGATGGCCGCGAGATGACCCTTACCCTGTCTGAAAGCCGTATCCTCGAAGCTCTGCTGCGCCAGCCAGGCGAGCCGCTGGACAAGCAGGAGCTCGCGCAGATCGGCCTGGGCCGCAAGCTGACCCTTTACGATCGCAGCCTGGACATGCACGTCAGCAACCTGCGCAAGAAGGTCGGCCCGCACGCCGACGGCCGCCCGCGCATCGTCGCACTGCGTAGCCGCGGCTACTACTACAGCCTGTAGGCAGGGGCCGCTGCAAGCTTGCAGCTTGAAGCTCGCAGCGCTTTCTTTACCCAGCCTTTACCGTTCGCTGACTGCGCTTGACCTTGATCTCCCTAGACTGAGCTCATCCGGTAACCACCGGCCCATGACAGGAGAGACACCATGCGCAAGACCTTGATCGCCCTGATGTTCGCCGCTGCCTTGCCGACCGTGGCCATGGCCATGCCAGAAGGCGGCCCGCGTCACGACGGCCCGCATCATCGCGGTGACGCGCCTTTCGCCCAGCTGGACCTGAGCCGCGACCAGCGCCAGCAGATTGGCAAGCTGATGGGCGACCAGATGAAAAACCGCCGCGACATCACCGAACGCTACCTGGCCAAACTGCCGGCAGCGGACCAGAAGGCCATGAAGGACGAACTGAAGGCCAGCCACGACAAGACCGATAGCCAGGTCCGTGCCCTGCTCAAGCCAGAGCAGCAGAAGAAGTTCGACGAACTGCAAAAAGCGCGTGAAGCACGCAAGGCTGAATGGAAGGAATTCCAGGCCTGGAAAGCTGAAAAAGCCGACAAGGCCCAGTAAGCTGTCCCACCAATGCCCGGCCCGCCCACAAGCGCGCCGGGCTTTTCCCGTTTAGGAGGTGCTCTTGCGTTCTCTGTTCTGGCGCATCCTGGCCAGTTTCTGGCTGGCTATCACCCTGGTCGCAGGCCTGTCGATCCTACTGGGCCATATGCTCAACCAGGATGCCTGGATACTCAGCCGCCACCCCGGTCTCAGTACGCTCGCCAGCCGTTGGGTCAAGCACTATGAACACGAAGGCCTGGCGTCGGCTCAGCATTTTCTCGAACGACGCAAGCAGCGCTTCAAGATCGATGTACAGGTGCTCGACGACAGTGGCGAGGCCGTGGTACCCGGTACCTTCCCGCGCCGCGCCGCAGCCTTCGAGGCGCGCCAGCACAATGACGAGCGCCGCCTGCCCTGGCGTCGTCTGACCGAGGAATACACCAGCCCCGAAAGCGGTGAGACGTACCTGCTGATCTACCGTATTCCGCACCCGGAACTGGACGCCTGGCACCGCGAGAGCCTGCTCTGGCCCCTGAGCGCCCTGGGCATAGCACTGGTGGTGCTGACCCTGTTCAGCCTGCTGGTGACCCTGTCCATCACCCGCCCGCTGAGCCGCCTGCGCAGTGCGGTGCACGACCTTGGCCAGGCCAGCTACCAGCAAAACAGCCTGGCGCGCCTGGCTGCACGGCGTGATGAGTTCGGCGTGCTGGCCAAGGACTTCAACAAGATGGGTGCCCGCTTGCAGAGCCTGATCGGCAGCCAGCGCCAGTTGCTGCGCGACGTTTCCCACGAACTGCGCTCACCGCTGGCGCGTCTGCGCATCGCCCTGGCGCTTGCCGAACGGGCTGAAGCCGAGCAGCGCCAAGCCTTGTGGCCGCGTCTGACCCGCGAATGTGACCGGCTGGAAGACCTGATCAGCGAAATTCTGACGCTGGCCCGGGTCGATGCTGAGCAGTCTCACGCCGAAACGGTCGACCTCAACGCCCTGCTGGGCAGCGTGCGCAAGGACGCACAGCTCAGCGCACCAGAGCAGGACGTTCGGCTGGAGGCGCAACCGGGCTTGACGCTGCAAGGCTGGCCAACGCTGATCGAGCGTGCCGTTGACAACCTGCTGCGCAATGCCTTGCGTTTCAATCCGCAGGGGCAGCCGATCGAGGTGCGCGCCGGGCGTGAGCAGGGGCGCATCGTCGTGAGTGTGCGTGACCATGGGCCGGGGGTGTCGGCGGAGCACCTGGCGCAGCTGGGTGAGCCGTTCTTCCGTGCCCCCGGGCAGGAAGCACCCGGGCATGGCCTGGGGCTGGCGATTACGCGCAAGGCAGCGGAGCGCCATGGCGGGAGGCTGGTACTGGAGAACCACCCACAGGGCGGTTTTGTCGCCCGGCTGGAATTGCCGCTGGAAGTGGAGATTGGCAGTTGAATCCGAGAGGGCTGCGCTGCAGCCCAATCGCCGGCAAGCCGGCTCCCACAGGTACCTCGCTGCTCTCCAGCTCAGCGCAAACCCAGTGGGCCGGCTTGCCGGCGATTGGGCCGCACAGTGGCCCTTGGCGTCATTCGCCCCAGGCGCTGACGAACTCGGCGGTTTGCAGAACCGGTGCAGTACGCGGCTCGGCCATCGGCGTACCGACATACAGGTAACCGATCAACTCTTCGTTCTCGCCCAGCCCCAAGCCCTTGTGCACATGGGCATCGAAGGCCATGTCGCCGGTACGCCACACTGCACCGATACCTTGGGCATGTGCGGCTATCAGGATGCCATGCGCCGCACAGCCTGCCGCCAGGCGCTGCTCCGACATCGGCACCTTGTAGTGGTCCTGCAGCCTGGCGATCACCACGATCAGCAGCGGCGCACGCAACGGCATGGCGCGGGCCTTGTCCAGCGCAGCCTGGGTAGCATCGCCCTTGTTCTGCACCGCTTCGGCAAACAGCTCGCCGAGCTTCTCGCGGCCCTGGCCTTCGATGGTCAGAAAGCGCCATGGCCGCAGCTGGCCGTGATCGGGCGCGCGCAGCGCAGCCTGGAACAGCGCCTCGCGCTGAGCGGCATTTGGCGCAGGTTCAGTGAGGCGTGGCACGGATACACGGTTGAGCAATGCGTCGAGAGCCTCCATCGGCTACCCTCCTGGCAGTTGAATGTGCGGCCATTCTCAAGCTGCAAGCGCCAAGCTGCAAGCTGCAAGCAGAAGCCGCCCGGTGCACACGGCCATTTCTTCCAGCTTCTAGCTTGCAGCTTGCAGCTGCCAGACCCACAGGTAGAATGGCGCCCTTCCGTTCAGAGTCAGAGCAGATCACATGGCGTTGCCGACCTTAAGGATCATTGGTTTCATCATCGGCATCTTCCTGATCACCCTGGCGGTCAGCATGGTCGTCCCCATGGCGACGCTGGTGGTCTTCGAACGTACCGGCGACATGCCGTCGTTCCTCTGGTCAAGCCTGATCACCTTCGTGGCAGGCTTGCTCCTGATCATCCAGGGCCGCCCGGAGCATGTGCACCTGCGCCCGCGCGACATGTACCTGCTGACTGTCAGCAGCTGGCTGGTGGTAGGCGTGTTCGCCGCCCTGCCCTTCCTGCTGACCCAACACATCAGCTACACCGACGCCTTCTTCGAAAGCATGTCCGGCATCACTGCCACTGGTGCCACCGTGCTCAGCGGGCTGGACACCATGTCGCCGGGCATCCTGATGTGGCGCTCGATGCTGCACTGGCTCGGCGGTATCGGCTTCATCGCCATGGCGGTGGCGATCCTGCCGCTGCTGCGCATCGGTGGCATGCGCCTGTTCCAGACCGAATCGTCCGACCGTTCGGAGAAGGTCATGCCGCGCTCGCACATGGTCGCCAAGTCGATCGTCGGGGTGTACGTGTGCTTCTCGGTGCTGGGCGCCCTGGCCTTCTGGTGGGCCGGCATGAAGCCGTTCGACGCCATCAACCACGCCATGTCAGCCATTTCCACCGGGGGGTTCTCGACCTCGGACCAGTCCCTCGCCAAATGGGACATCCCTGCCGTGCACTGGGTCGCGGTAGTTGTGATGATTCTTGGCAGCCTGCCATTCGCCTTGTACGTAGCCACCCTGCGAGGCAACCGCAAGGCGCTGATTCGCGACCAGCAGGTCCAGGGGCTGCTTGGCTTGCTGGTGGTCACCTGGCTGGTACTGGGCACCTGGTACTGGGCCACCACCAACCTGCACTGGCTCGATGCCTTGCGTCACGTGGCGTTCAACGTGACCTCGGTGATCACCACCACCGGTTTCGCGCTGGGCGACTACAGCCTGTGGGGCAATTTTTCGCTGATGCTGTTCTTCTACCTGGGCTTCGTCGGTGGCTGCTCTGGTTCGACCGCCGGCGGTATCAAGATCTTCCGCTTCCAGGTGGCCTACATCCTGCTCAAGGCCAGCCTCAACCAGTTGATTCACCCGCGCGCGGTGATCAAACAGAAATATAACGGCCATCGCCTGGACGAAGAGATCGTGCGTTCGATCCTGACCTTCTCGTTCTTCTTCGCGATCACCATCTGCGTCATGGCGTTGCTACTGTCGCTGCTGGGCGTGGACTGGATGACCGCACTGACCGGCGCCGCCGCAACCGTTTCGGGCGTTGGCCCGGGCCTGGGTGATGTGATCGGCCCGGCAGGCAACTACGCCATGCTGCCAGACGCTGCCAAGTGGATTCTTGCCGGCGGCATGCTGCTCGGCCGCCTGGAAATCATCACGGTGCTGGTGCTGTGCATGCCGGCGTTCTGGCGTCACTGACCACTTCGGGGTCCGCGCCCAGACGGGCGCGATACTCGCTGGGGGTGACGTCGAACCAGCGGCGGAAGGCCCGGTAGAAGTTGCTCGGGTCAGCGAACCCCAACAGGTAGGCGGTTTCCAGCAAGGT
Organism: Pseudomonas sp. BNK-30; assembly: GCF_047456185.1. Lineage (NCBI taxonomy): Bacteria > Pseudomonadati > Pseudomonadota > Gammaproteobacteria > Pseudomonadales > Pseudomonadaceae > Pseudomonas > Pseudomonas sp. BNK-30. The sequence continues at coordinate 799,803 of NZ_CP179904.1, read as the reverse complement.
CATGCCGGGCTGGGCGAGGTACTGCTCTGCCAGCTCGCGACGGGTATCGTCCAACAGTGCCTGGAAGCTGGTGCCCTCTTCCTGCAAGCGGCGCTGCAGGGTGCGCTGGGACAGGTGCAGCGCCTGGGCCAGGGTTTCCCGCTTGGGTTCGCCCTGAGGCAGGATGCGGCAAAGCACCTGGCGCACCCGGTGGGTCACCCGGCTTTCAGAGAAGCGCGCCAGATATTCCCCGGCAAACCGGTCGTGCAGAATGGCCATGGCCTCATTGGCGGTCGGTAGCGCAGCTTCCATGTCGGCGCGCTCGAACACCAGCGCGTCGTGCGGTGCACCGAACACCAGCGGGGAATGGAAAGCCACCTTGTAGGGCTCGACGTTCTTGGGTTGAGGCCCTTGGATCAGCACCCGCCGCGGCTGGATGGGCCGCCCGCTGAGCCACTTGCACAGCGCCAGCGCACAGGCCAGCGAAGCCTCTGCACTGTGCCGCGTCGGTGGCAGGTGATCACCGTGCACGGTGAGGATCAGCGAATACCCCTCAGGCCCCAGGCGGAAGCTCAGGTCGGAGCTTTCAGCGATGATGCGCTGGTAGCGCACCAGGCGCTCGAAACCTTCGGCCAGGGTGCGGCTGGACATCAAGGCGTAGCCCACCACATGGAACGAAGCCGGCCTGACCACCCGCGCCATGTTCAGGCCGATCGCTTCATTGCCCGACAGTTCTACAGCCAGTTGCCAAAGGCGGGTCATGGAATCCTGAGGGAACCGCGCATCGGGGTCGTCGAGGGCAGCGAAATCCAGGCCGAGTTGCTCGAACATGGCCGGGCAGTCGAGCCCTTCCAGCTCGAGCGCCTTCACAATCCCTGATGCCCAGCTGGCTGACGTGGTTCTCTCACTCATGACAGGCTTCTTATCCTGACCGCTTCATGCGGTTAACCTCAAGGATACTCATTTGGCGCCTATTGTCACTGGTAGGCTCCGCCAATGACTCTAGACTCGATTCAGGCTCCACGCCGTGTATCCTGTCAAAAAGTGTCAATCCTGGAGCACTGCTCATGAACAGCACAGCGCAGTTTCGCAGTTTTGCCGAGTTCTACCCCTATTACCTGGGGGAGCACAGCAACCCCACCTGCCGGCGCCTGCACTTTGTCGGTACCAGCCTGGTGATCGCCCTGCTGGCGTACACGATCGGCAGCGGCAAATGGCTGCTGCTGCTGGCAGTGCCGCTGTTCGGCTATGGGTTTGCCTGGGTCGGGCACTTCTTTTTCGAGAAAAACCGGCCGGCAACCTTCAAGCATCCGCTGTACAGCCTGATTGGCGATTTCGCCATGTTCCGCGACATTCTGCTGGGCAGGATCAGCCTCTAGTTTCTCGGGCGCCTGTCACGCAGGTTCGCGCAACCCCGCAACGCCCTCTGCCTGCCGTAGCTGTGCGTCGGCCAGCCGGTACAGCTCGATACTGCCATCCCAATGCTCGATCAGCGCAGTGCAGGATTCCACCCAATCGCCACAATTGAGGTAATCCACATCCCCGACCTTGCGGATTTCGGCATGGTGGATATGCCCGCACACCACCCCGTGAAAGCCGCGACGGGTGCACTCATGGGCAATGGCATCCTCGAAATCGCTGATGAAGTTCACCGCGCCTTTGACCTTGTGCTTGAGGTAGGCCGAAAGCGACCAATAACCATAACCGTAGCGGGCCCGCCAGTGGTTGAGCCAGCGGTTGAGGACCAGCGTGAATTCGTAGGCACGGTCACCGAGAAAAGCCAGCCAGCGGTGATAACGGGTAATCACATCGAACTGGTCACCATGGATCACTAACAGCCGACGACCATCAGCGGTGAGATGCTCGGCCTCGTCCACCAACTGGATGTTGCCCAGGACCAGCCTGGAGTAGCGCCGCAGGAACTCATCATGGTTGCCCGTCACGTAGATCACCTCGGTGCCACGTTTGCTCATGGTCAACAAACGGCGGATCACGTTGGTGTGGGCCTGCGGCCAGTAGATACCGCCGCGCAGCTTCCAGCCATCGATGATGTCACCGACCAGATAGATACGGTCGGCCTGGTAGCCCTTGAGAAAGCGCGACAGGTGTTCGGCCTGACAGTCGCGGGTGCCCAGATGCACGTCAGATATCCACAGGGTGCGTACGCGCTGCTTGCGTGACGGGCGAGAGAGTTCGGCATGGGTCATGGGCGGGCTCCGGCGCTGTTTGCTGGAGACTGGCATCCGCACATGACAGGCTGGTGGCAGCGATGTGATCGGTGCTGGCCAGCCAGGAATGCGGCACAATGGCGCTCTGCCCTGCGAGGACCCACCATGACCGCCGGCCCGATTCTTTCCCTTCGCCACTACCGCGACGACGTGATCGCCCACAGCCACGACCACCCACAGTTGGTGTTCGGCCTGCGCGGCCGGCTGGACTTCGAGGTGCAAGGGCATGGGGCACGGATCGACCGTCAAGGCCTGATCGTTGTGCCGGCCGGCGCCCATCACACCTGTGGCAGCGATGCCGGCAGCCACTGCCTGGTCCTCGATGTACCGAGCGATGATTGGCTGGACGAGCAACTCGGCGAGCATGCCAACGCCAGCCGGCGCCTGCTGGACCGCTCTGCCGCGCTGGGCCTGGACCCTCGCCAGCAGCAACTGGTGGACTGGCTGGCGGCAAGCCCGGTGGACGATCCGCTGATCGCCCGCCAAGGGGCAGGCCTCTTCGGGTAAACGCACAAAAAAGTCCGCGACTGAACAAACGCATTTCAAAGGACCACCATGAACCACCGTACAGCCCTGGGCGCCCTGCACATCGGCGCACTGTTCTTCGGCCTGACCGGCGTGTTTGGCAAACTGGCCGCCAGCGCCAGCCCGGCCATCATCGTCTTCGGCCGTGCCGCCTTCGCCGTGCTCGCCCTTGCGCTGTTCGCCAGCCTCGCCGGCCCAGGCTGGCAGCGCCTGCGCAGCCAGGACGTACAGCGCCTCTTGCTGGGTGGTGTGCTGCTGGCCGGCCACTGGGTCAGCTTCTTCATCGCCGTCAAAGTCGGTGGCGTGGCTATCGCCACCCTCGGCTTCGCCAGTTTCCCGGCGTTTACCGTGATGCTCGAAGGGGTGCTGTTCCGTGAACGCATCCGCCGCAACGAAGCACTGCTGGTATTGCTGGTGAGCATCGGCCTGGTTCTGGTGACGCCGTCTTTCGACCTGGCCAGCGAAGCCACGGGCGGACTGCTGTGGGCGCTGCTTTCCGGCTTGCTGTTCTCGCTGCTGTCGCTGACCAACCGGGCAGGCTCGGGGCGTTTGCCCGCCGTACAGGCAGCGCTGTGGCAAAACCTCGTGGTCGGCCTGTGCCTGTTGCCGTTCGCCGTGCATGGCCTGGGCGCGGTGAAGCCGATGGACTGGCTGTGGATCGCCCTGCTAGGGGTTTTCTGCACGGGCGTCGCCCACAGCCTGTTCGTCGCCAGCCTGGCAGTGATCAAGGCACGCACTGCCGCGGTGGTTTTCGGCATGGAACCGGTCTACGGCATCGCTGTTGCCTGGATGGTGTTCGCCGAAACACCAACCCTGCGCATGCTGCTGGGCGGTGCACTGATCATCTTCGCCATTGTGCTTTCCAGCCGCCTTGGCGCCGAGCAGCCGCCCAAGCCACGCACCGTGGCCGAGGGCGCCTGATCAGCGATCGTTGTGCCCAAGGTCGCGCTGCGGGTCGATCTGGTCACGCACGCGCTGCTTGAGCACCTTGGCCTCTGGGAAACCACCGTCAGCCTTGCGTTCCCAGATCTGCACGCCATTGCAGGTGATGCGGAAGGTGCCGCCGGTAGCGGGCTCCAGCGCCACCCGGGCCAGGTCGTCGGCGAAGGTGCTGAGCAGTTCCTGGGCCAGCCAGGCGGCGCGCAGCAGCCATTGGCACTGCGTGCAATATGTGATGACGATTTCCGGCTTGTTGTCGGCCATGGTGCGCTTTCTCCAGGTAGGGGCCGCTTATACTAGCGGTCTTTAACCCCCTGTTTGAGACTCACGATGCGCCGCCTGCTGTTCTGCCTTTTGCTGACGCTCAGCTCTTTCACCGTGCTCGCCGAGGCGGCACGCCCCAAGGTCGGCCTGGTACTCTCCGGGGGCGCTGCCCGTGGCCTGGCCCACATCGGCGTGCTCAAGGCCCTGGAGGAACAGGGCGTGCGCATCGACGCCATCGCCGGCACCAGCATGGGCGCGGTGGTTGGCGGCCTGTATGCGTCCGGCTACAGCGTCGAGGAGCTGGAAAAACTCGCCACTACGCTCGACTGGCAGCAGGCGTTGTCCGATGCCCCACCGCGCAAGGACGTGCCCTTCCGGCGCAAGCAGGATGACCGCGATTTTCTGGTCAAGCAGAAGCTGAGTTTTCGAGACGACGGCAGCCTTGGCCTGCCACTTGGGGTGATTCAGGGCCAGAACCTCGCACTGCTGCTGGAAAGCAAGCTGGCCCACACCGCCGATACCCGCGATTTCGACAAGTTGCCAATACCGTTCCGCGCCGTGGCAACCGACATCGCCAGCGGCGAGAAGGTGGTATTCCGCCGCGGCCACCTGCCCCAGGTGATCCGCGCCAGCATGTCGATCCCGGCGGTGTTCGCCCCTGTCGAGCTTGATGGGCGCCTGCTGGTGGACGGCGGCATGGTCGACAACATACCCGTGGATGTGGCCCGGGACATGGGCGTTGATCTGGCCATCGTCGTCGATATCGGCACCCCGCTGCGTGACCGCAAGCAACTGGCCACGGTGGTGGATGTACTCAACCAGTCGATCACCCTGATGACACGGCGCAATTCCGAAGAACAACTGGCCAGTTTGCATAGGGATGACATCCTCATCCAGCCACAGCTGGCCGCGTTCGGCGTCACCGACTTCGGCCGCGCGCGCGACATGATCGAGGCCGGCTACCGTGCAACCCGCCTGCTCGACCCTCGCCTGGCCACCCTGCGCCAGCCTGAAGGCGATGCCGAACTGGCCATGGCACGCTCACCGCGCCAGCGCACCCCGGTGATCACGGCCATCAAGGTGGAGAACGATTCCAAGGTCAGCGATGACGTGATCCGCTATTACATCCGCCAGCCAATCGGCGAACCGCTGGAGCTCGACCGCCTGCAAACCGACATGGGCACCCTGTATGGCCTGGACTACTTCGACCGCGTGCAATACCGCGTGGTCCATAAAGGCGACGACAACACCCTGGTGATCAACGCCCGTGGCAAGCGCGGCGGCACCGACTACCTGCGCCTGGGCCTGAACCTGTCGGACGACCTGCGCGGCGACAGCGCCTTCAACCTGGGCGCCAGCTATCGGGTCAATGGTATCAACCAGTTGGGCGCCGAGTGGCTGACGCGCGCGCAGATCGGTGACAAGCAGGAGCTCTACAGCGAGTTCTACCAGCCGCTTGACGTGGGCTCACGCTACTTCATCGCCCCCTATCTGGACTTCGGCTCGCAGAACATCGAAGCCACCCTGGACAGCGACCCAGTAGCCGAATACCGCCTCGAGCGCTACGGTTTCGGTCTCAACGTCGGCCGCCAGATCGGCACCTATGGCGAAGTGCGCCTGGGTGCGGGCAAGGCCTGGGGCGAGGCCGAGGTGCGCATTGGTGAACAGGACCTGCCCAAGGTCAGTTTCAACGAAGGTTTCTACGAGCTGAAATACTCGTTCGACACGCTCGACAATGTGTACTTCCCGCACAGTGGCGAGAACATAGGCCTGACCCTGCGCAAATACGACAAATCGCTGGACTCGGACGCGGACTATCGCCAGTGGATGTTCAATCTGGACAAGGCTTTGAGCAGCGGGCCGAACACGCTGGTGCTCGGTGGTGGGTATGGACGCACGCTCGACGACACCGAAGTCGTGACGTCGAGCTTTGTGCTTGGCGGGGCGCGGCAACTGTCCGGGTTCCGCCAGGACTCGGTATCCGGGCAGAACGTGAGCCTGCTGCGCATGGTCTATTACCGCCGCCTCACGCCGCGTTCCTATCTGCCGCTGGACTTCCCGCTGTACATAGGCGGGTCACTCGAGCGCGGACGGGCGTGGAACAACGACAATGAGTTCGACAGTGGCTACATCAATGCCGCCAGTATCTTCCTGGGGCTGGACACGCCACTGGGGCCGTTGAGCCTCAGCTATGGGGCCAACAGCGCGGATGAGCAGGCAATCTACTTGAACCTGGGCAATACGTTCTGAGCCTGAAGCCCGAACCGGGCCTCAGGATTTTTCCAGGTTGGCCAGAATCTTCGCATGCACCCGCATGCACACATCCAGGTCAGCCTCATCCACCCCGGTGAACAATTCCAGGCGCAGGGCATTGGCGATGGTTTCGATCTGCTCGATCAGGGGCTTGGCCGGTGGACACAACTGGATCTTCTTCGCCCGCCGGTCCTCAAGCACCGCCTGGCGTCGAACCAGGCCCTGGTTTTCCAGGCTGTCTAGCAGACGCGCCAGGGTCGGGCCTTCCACGCCTACACTTTGCGCCAGCTCGCGCTGGGTCGGCGCTTCTTCGAAACGAGCCAGGTGCAGCAACACCAGCCAGCGCGCCTGGGACAGGTTGAGCCCGGCCAGGCGGCGATCCAGTTCGGCACGCCAGCCACGGGACATCTGGGCCAGCTGCATGCCGAAACGGTGTTGGTTGTCGGTCAGGGGCATAAACAACTCATTGACTAGAACTAATTATTAGTCAGCTAACCATGCCCCGGGCCATCAGGCAAGGCTGCCCCACCCGCAAAGCCCTGAAAATCGTCAAAAAGGATGACATTGATCAGCGGATATCCGAAATGTCTTCCATCGTCAGAGCTCGAATTCCGACGCCAGCGCAGCACGCACGCAGTACAGCACACCCTCGGGTATGCGTGCGCCGAACAGCGGAGCAATGGCCGATACCGGTGGCAGCTCGCCTTCGCCATCGAGGAAGGCATCCTGCACCTCCATCAGCAAGTCTTCAGGCAGGTCCAGCGCCTGGTCCAAGCTCAGTTCCTGGCGCCCAATGGCCTCGGCCAGCAAGCTGTAGACGTTCTTTTCGCTGCAATTGAGCTGGCCGGCGATCTGTGCCGGGGTCATGCCGGCACGGGCAAGGCTGACCAGTTCGTGGCGCAGGTCGAGTACCACCTTGGGCGCCTCGGTGGTGCCACCGGCGTCATTGAGCACTTCGAGGAAGGCCTGGCCATAGCGCTCCAGCTTGCGCGCACCCACACCGCTGACCTGGGCCATGTCGCTGAGGCTGGCCGGCTGGCTGCGCAGCATCTCCAGCAGCGTGGAGTCCGGGAAGATGACATAAGGCGGCACGCTGTGCTCTTCGGCCAGTTTGCGGCGCAACGTGCGCAGCGCTTCCCACAGCTCGCGCTCTTCGGCGCGCACCAGCTGGCTGGCCGGGCTGCCGCCGCCGGAAGAAGTTTTCGCCACTGTCTGCGGCTTGAGGTCGCGATGCAACTGCAAGGTCACTTCGCCGCGCAGCAGCGGCCTGCAGCTGTCGGACAGGCGCAGGCCGCCGTAGCCTTCCAGGTCGATGTCGACCAGCCCGCGGGCCACCAACTGGCGGAACAGCGAACGCCATTCAACCTCGGCCATCGCCTTGCCAACACCGAACACCGAGAGTTTTTCGTGGCCGAAATTGCGCACTTTCTCGGTATCCTTGCCCAGCAGCACATCGATCAGGTGGCCGACACCATAACGCTGGCCGGTACGGAACACCGCCGACAGCGCCTGGCGCGCAGGCTCGGTGGCATCCCAGGTCTGGACCTGGTCGACGCAGTTGTCGCAGTGCCCGCAGGGCTGTTCGAGTACTTCATCGAAATAGGCCAGCAACGCCTGGCGGCGACAACGGGTTTCCTCGCACAGCGCCAGCATGGCGTCGAGCTTGTGTTGCTCGACGCGCTTGTGGCGCTCGTCCCCGTCGGAGTTCTGCAGCATCTGCTTGAGCATCACCATGTCCTGCAGGCCGTAGGCCATCCAGGCATCGGACGGCAGGCCATCCCGGCCGGCACGCCCCGTCTCCTGGTAATAGGCCTCGAGCGACTTGGGCAGGTCGAGGTGGGCGACGAAGCGCACGTTGGGCTTGTCGATGCCCATGCCGAAGGCGATGGTGGCGACCATGATCAGCCCTTCCTCGTTGAGGAAGCGGTGCTGGTTGGCCGAACGGGTTTCAGCAGCCAGGCCGGCGTGGTACGGCAACGCCGGGAAGCCTTGGTCGCACAGGTAGGCAGCGGTCTCATCGACCTTCTTGCGTGACAGGCAGTAGACGATGCCGGCGTTGCCGCGGCGCTCGCCGAGGAAGGCCATCAACTGCTTGCGCGGCGACTCCTTGGGCACGATGCGGTAGAAGATATTTGGCCGGTCGAAACTCGACAGGAAGCGTTCGGCGCCCTGCAGGTGCAGGCGCTGGACGATTTCCTCGCGGGTGCGCATGTCGGCGGTAGCGGTCAGGGCGATGCGCGGCACGTGCGGGAACAGTTCGGCCAGTTGGCCCAGTTGCAAGTATTCCGGGCGGAAATCGTGACCCCATTGCGAAACGCAGTGGGCCTCGTCGATGGCGAACAGGGAAACGTCCAGGCCGCGAAGGAAATCCAGCATCCGCGGCTGTACCAGGCGCTCAGGCGCCAGGTAAAGCATCTTCACTTCACCGCGACGCAGGCGCCCGGCGAGGTCACGCTGCTGTTCCGCACTGAGGGTGGAGTTCAGGGCAGCCGCCGCGACCCCGAGTTCATCGAGGGTGGCGACCTGGTCGTCCATCAGCGCGATCAGCGGCGACACCACCACGGTCAGGCCCGGGCGCAACAGCCCAGGTACCTGGAAACACAGCGACTTGCCGCCACCGGTGGGCATCAGCACCAGGGCATCGCCGCCATTGGCCACGCATTCGATGATTGCTGCCTGGCGCCCACGGAAACTGTCGTAGCCGAAGATATCCTTGAGAACGCGCTGAGCCTGTTCGAGCATGTGCAACTCCACAAATCGCCGTACCATCCTGGACACAGGCTGGACGAAAAACCCGCTCCGCACACGCCAAATGCGTAAGCGGCTTTTGCCAGAGGCCGGGGAAACCCGCCCCTTGGGTGAAAAACCGCGAAGTATACCCCAGTGCCAGGCTGTGCAGGATGCCCGGTGACAGACGTTCCCTTTGCCCCGCCATCGCCGCAAGGTGCTAGAATTCACTATCGTTTATTCCCCAAGGTAGCCCTGTAATGTCCTTCGCCGAGCAACTGACCCGCCTGCAAGCCTTCCTCGACGCCGATGAGCTGCACGAAGAAGCGCTGGACTACGTCGCCGCCCACGGCTACCTGACCGCGCTGTCGATCTGCTCGGAAGACGTCCCCGAACGTGAATGGATCGACGCGCTGTTCGCCGAAGAGCCCCATTACGCCAGCGATGCCCAGCGCACCGAGATCGAAGCTACCTTGGTGGCACTGAAGGGCCATATCGCCCGTCAGCTGGCCAGCGACGAAGAATTCGACCTGCCGTGCGAGCTGGACCTGACCGACGAGCCGGACGACTCCGACCTGCGCGGCTGGTGCATCGGCTTCATGGAAGGCGTTTTCCTGCGTGAAGAGGCCTGGTTCGAGAACGCCGAAGAAGAAGTCAGCGAGATGCTGCTGCCGATCATGGTCGGTTCGGGCCTGTTCGACGAACAACCAGAATTCGCCGACATCGCCAGCAACGCCAACCTGCAGGACGACATGATCGTGCAGATCCCAGAGGCGCTGAGCGCGTTGTTCCTGCTGCTGCACGCACCTGACGAGAAGCCTGCGCTGCTCAAACCGCGCCACCACTGAGTCGGCTGTGCGCTACCTGCTGCTGGCCATCGGCTGGTTCAGCGTCGCGCTGGGGGTGCTGGGGATCTTCCTGCCGGTGTTGCCCACCACCCCTTTCCTGCTGCTGGCGGCGGCCTGCTTCGCCCGCAGCTCGCCACGCTTTCATCACTGGCTGGTCAACCACCCCACGCTAGGGCCGTGGATCCGCGACTACCTGAGCGGTGAAGGTATCCCCTTGAAGGGCAAGGTATACGCCATCGGCCTGATGTGGGCGAGCATCGGCCTGTCCTGCTACCTGGTGCCCCTGTTCTGGGCACGGGCCTTCATGCTGACCAGTGCGGTGCTTGTGAGCCTGTACATTCTCAAGCAGAAGACATTGCACCGGCCAGGCTGAACAGCGCAGCCAGCTCTGGCGCTATCGCCGGCAATCCGGAGATAGCGCCACAAGCTTCAAGCAAACTTGCAGGCCGCGCAGCTCACACCGTGTCCACCTTCAACGAATGATCATCGATCATCCCGTTGATGATGGTCGCCGTATCCGGCCCCGCCGATATCACCCCGCCCGCCCCCGCCGTCACGCCGTAGTGCTGCGCAAGGTCAACGCCGGCCAGGTCGATCGTCTGCGTCGGCGCCGCCCCCGCCACGCTGCTGACTTCAATGGTCGAGACCACTGTCGCCCCGGCGCCACTGACCTTGAAGTGCAGGTATTCATCCAGGGACGCCGCCGTGGCGTGTTCCCCCGTCAGCAGCTGCGACAGGTCGAGCTTGTCGCTGCCTGGGGTGAAATCGTTGAGCGTGTCATGGCCGCTGTCGTTCTTCTGCCAGACGAAAGTGTCGCTGCCATTGCCACCGATCAAAATGTCATTGCCGCCACCCCCTTTGAGCACATCATTGCCTGCACCGCCGTTGAACACGTTGTCGGCACTGTTGCCGATCAAGGTATCGTCATAGTCCGAGCCGACCAGGTTGTAAATGCCATTGAAGGACTCAACCCCCGCACCTCCAGTGTCCTGCGCCCCTTCAAGGCTGAGGTCGACGGTGACCGCGCCCTCGGCTTGAGCATAGTCAGCCGTAGCGCTCGCCCCCTGGGCAGCGGCGGCATGCGCTTCAAGCGACGCAATGTCGATAACTCCAGCAGTGAAGTGCTCACTGCCTGCGCCCATGAGCGGGGCCGCGTCCTGCACATTGGCGTAGTCGAGGACCATGTTCAGTTTGTAGCCTTCGCCGCCTTTGGCTGCACCCAACGGGTCGCTGAGGTGAATGCTGTACACCCCGTCATGGCTGGCCGTGAAGCTGTCTCCCGAGGCGATGGACTGATAGCTGCCACCGGCATCCTTCCACTGCATTGCCAGGTCGCCGCCATCGGGCGTGTGATTCAGCTGCAAGGCTTCACCTTTGCGCAGGGTGACATTGATCACTTCTTCGGCATTGCCTTGGGCGTTGACCATGCCGGACGCGCCCAGATAGCCGAGCACCACCAGCGCCGCGGTCATGCTGCTGGCATCGAGCGTGAACGCGCTGCGATCGACAACCCGTTGCTCCTGCCCCCTGGCGTACCCGGCGCCACATTCGGCTATCGAATTGTCGTGCACGTTGATCGTGATGGTCGCGGTGCTTTCGTCACCGTCAGCATCACGAATGGTGTAGACGAAGGTGTCGGTAGCATCCCGCGGTGCCACGACGCTCGGGTCGGAGTGGTAAATCGCATTCCCCCTGGCGTCCAGTATGAGGTAGCCATACTGGCCAACCACCTGGCTGCCGAGCTGACCGATAGCCGAGGTGCAGGTGTCATCGCCAGCGCGCACGCCCACCACGTAGCCGCAATCGCCCGGCACGTCAGCGCCGATCACATCGTTGGACAGGACATTGCCACGCACCTCCTCGCCTTTGCTGACACTTACAAAATCGCAATGGGCCTGCGGCACGTCATCCACGATGGTGATGGTGACGCTGCTGGTGGTCCAGTTACCTTGCGTATCCTCCACCCTGTAAGTGAATGACTCCCCGACGGTATTGGCACCATCGTTGGCATGGGTCGGCGAATTCGCTGGTGAAGTCAGGGTGTAGGTGTAGGAGCCGTCTGCGTTCAGGTGGATCTGACCGTACTCGCCTATGCCATTGCCTATCAGGCTGTAGGTCAATGCTCCGACGCCGCCACCGACTTGTCCGACCAGGCTGCCGACAGCCGTTTCGGCAGTCGAGCAAGGCTCACTGCCGTTGACATTTCCGGCCGCCAGGTCCTGGCCATCCTTGGTCAGGTCAAGCGCTTTTTCGTAAACCGTGACCCCACCGTCGCCACAGGGCTGAAGCGACTGGTCATGCACGTTGATGGTCACGGTAGCGGTACTTTCGTCGCCGTCGGCATCGCGAATGGTGTAAACAAAGGTGTCGAGCGCATCCCGCGGCGCTACGGCATTGGGGTTGGAGTGATACTCGGCGTTGCCCTGGGCATCGAGGGTCAGGTAGCCGTACTGCCCATACACATGGCTGTCGAGCTGACCGTTGGCAGCGGTGGAGGTGTCATGCCCGGCGCGCACGCCAATCACATAGGCGCCGTCATTCGAGGTATCGGCACCCACCACATCGTTGTACATCACGTTGCCGCGCACGATGTCGCCCTTGCCCACGCTGATGAAGTCGCAATGGGCTTGCGGGACGTCATCGACGATGGTGATGCTGACGCTGCTGGTGGTCCAGTTGCCCACCGTGTCCTGCACCCGGTAGGTGAAGGATTCGGTGACGGTATTGGCGCCGTCGTTGGCATGGGTCGGCGAGTTCGCCGGCGAGGTCAGGGTGTAGGTGTATGAACCGTCAGCATTGAGGAGCAATTGGCCGTATTGGCCAACGGCATCGCCGACCAAGGTGTAGGTCAACGCCCCCACGCCTCCTGCAACCTGGCCGACCAGGCTGCCGGAAGCGGTCTCGCGGGTCGACTCTGGGTCGCTGCCGGTGGCGGTTCCAACAGCCAGGTCGTGACCATCGCGGTGCAGGTCCAGCGCGTTTTCGAACACCGTGACGCCCCCGTCACCACATGGCTGCAGTGAAGGGTTGTGCACGTTGATGGTGATTGTCGTGGTGCTCTCGTCGCCGTCGGCATCACGAACGGTGTAGACGAAAGTATCCAGCGCATCACGCGGCGCGACGGCATCGGGGTTGGAGTGGTACTCGGCATTGCCCTGGGCATCGATGATCAGATAGCCGTACTGGCCATGCACCTGACTGTCGAGCTGGCCGAGCGCAGAGCTAGAGGTATCGTTGCCAGCGCGCACGCCTACCACGTACTTGCCATCGCTCAAGGTGTCGGCACCGACCACATCGTTGTACATGACATTGCCGCTGACCACATCACCTTTGGCGACACTGACGAAATCGGCGTTGGCCGTCGGTACATCGTCGACGATGCTGATGACGATCGTGCTGGTGGTCGAATTACCCTGAGAATCCTGCACCTGGTAGGTGAAGGTTTCAGTCACGGTATTGGCGCCGTCGTTGGCATGGGTCGGCGAATTCGCCGGTGAGGTCAGGGTGTAGGTGTAAGAGCCATCAGCGTTCAGCAGGATCTGACCGTACTGGCCGACAGCATTGCCGACCAAGGTGTAGGTCAGTGCGCCGACCCCGCCACTGGTCGAGCCGGCCAGGGTGCCAGAGGCCGTTTCCTGGTGCGATGCTGGGTCGCTGCCAATCACGGTGCCGGCGGCCAGGTCGCCACCGTCCTTTTGCAGGTCCAGGGCTTTCTCGTGAACCGTGATGTCACGATCTTCGCAAGCCATCAACGAATTGTGCACGTTGATGGTGATGGTCGTGGTGCTTTCGTCGCCATCGGCGTCGCGAATGGTATAGACGAAGGTGTCCACGGCATCCCGTGGTGAGGTGACGTTCGGGTTGGAGTGATACTCGGCGTTGCCCTCGGCATCGATGGTCAGGTAGCCGTACTGGCCGTTGACCTGGGTGTTGAGCTGGCCGATAGCAGACGTGGAGGTATCGCTGCCCGCGCGCACACCGACCACATATTGGCCGTCGCCGCGGACGTCAGCGCCCACCACGTCGTTGTACATCACGTTGCCATACACCACATCGCCCTTGGCCACGCTGACGAAATCGCTGCTGGCTGTCGGCACGTCGTCGACGATGGTTATGACGATGGTGCTGGTGGTCGAATTGCCCAGCGAGTCCTGCACCTGGTAGGTGAAGGTTTCAGTCACGGTATTGGCGCCGTCGTTGGCATGGGTCGGGGAGTTCGCTGGCGAGGTCAGCGTATAGGTGTAGGAGCCATCAGCATTGAGCTGAATCTGGCCGTATTGGCCTACGGCATTTCCGACCAGTGCGTATGTGAGCGCACCTACCCCGCCGCTGGCTGAGCCGACCAATGTGCCGGATGTGGTTTCCTGGCTCGAAGCTGAGTCGCTCCCCGTGACATTGCCGGCGGCCAGGTCGTTACCGTCCTTTTGCAGGTCCAGGGCTTTCTCGTGAACCGTGATGTCACGATCTTCGCAAGCCATCAACGAATTGTGCACGTTGATGGTGATGGTCGTGGTGCTTTCGTCGCCATCGGCGTCGCGAATGGTATAGACGAAGGTATCGACGGCATCCCGTGGTGAGGTGACGTTCGGGTTGGAGTGATACTCGGCGTTGCCCTGGGCATCGATGGTCAGGTAGCCGTACTGGCCGTTGACCTGGGTGTTGAGCTGGCCGATAGCCGACGTGGAGGTATCGCTGCCCGCGCGCACACCGACCACATATTGGCCGTCGCCGCGGACGTCAGCGCCCACCACGTCGTTGTACATCACATTGCCATACACCACACCGCCTTTAGCCACGGCGGCCTGATCGTCATCAGCCTGAGGTAGATCGTCGACGATATTCACATCCAGGCTGCCAGTCGCAGTGCTGCCATCGACATCCTTGCCGATCACCTGGAACACTTCGCTGATGCTGCCCTCCCCGCCGGGGTGGTTTTCGTTGTCCACCAAGGTGTAGCTGTAACTCACCACACCCGTCGTCGGGTCATAGCCGGTCACGGTCAGGGTGTTGCCTTCAGGCGTGACGATCGATTGCGGGAAGCCCGCCGCCACGCCACCACTGACCACGCTGATGCCACCCACGCTCAGGCTCTGCAAGCCGTCTGGGGCGGTGATCTTGAAGGTGCCCTGTTGGGTCAGTGCGCTGGCATCGGGTGCGCTGCCGTCCTGCAGGTTGCTTTCAGATACCGTCAGTTCGCCGCCCTGCACGCCGAGCCCATCCAGCGTCACCGGGTCGTTCAGGTTGGTCACGTTCAGCGTCAGGATCGCGCTGCTGGTGTCGCCGTCGGCGTCCTTGATGGTGTAGGTGAAACTCTCCACGCCCTGGCCACCGCCGCCCAGGCTCTTGAAGTCCGGGTCGCTGGTGTTCAGCGTGTAGGTGTAGGAACCGTCTGCGGCCAGTACCAAAGTGCCGTAAGTACCGGTGAAGGTACCGGCGATTACCGGGCCACCGGGCACGCGGTCGGCGCCCTGCACGTCATTGCCCAGTACATTCCCGGTCAGTTCGGTTTGCTGTTCGGTGGCGGCTACCGCATTGCTGTCATCCACGGCTTGGGGCGCATCGTCACGGAGGGTCACATCCAGGCTGCCGGTCGCAGTGCTGCCATCGACATCCGTGGCGACCACCTGGAACACTTCGCTGATGCTGCCCTCGCCGCCGGGGTGGTTTTCGTTGTCCACCAAGGTGTAGCTGTAACTCACCACACCCGTCGTCGGGTCATAGCCGGTCACGGTCAGCGTGTTGCCTTCAGGCGTGACGATCGACTGCGGGAAGCCAGCCGCCACACCACCACTGACCACACTGATGCCACCCACGCTCAGGCTCTGCAAACCGTCTGGGGCGGTAATCTTGAAGGTGCCCTGCTGGGTCAGGGCGCCGGCATCGGGTGCACTGCCGTCCTGCAGGTTGCTTTCAGATACCGTCAGCTCGCCGCCCTGCACGCCGAGCCCATCCAGCGTCACCGGGTCGTTCAGGTTGGTCACGTTCAGCGTCAGGGTCGCGCTGCTGGTGTCGCCGTCGGCGTCCTTGATGGTGTAGGTGAAACTCTCCACGCCCTGGCCACCGCCGCCCAGGCTTTTGAAGTCCGGATCGCTGGTGTTCAGCGTGTAGGTGTAGGAACCGTCTGCGGCCAGGACCAAGGTGCCGTAAGTACCGGTGAAGGTCCCGGCGATTACCGGGCCACCGGGCACGCGGTCGGCGCCCTGCACGTCATTGCCCAGTACATTCCCGGTCAGTTCGGTTTGCTGTTCGGTGGCAGCAACTGCATTGCTGTCATCCACAGCTTGGGGCACATCGTCACGGAGGGTCACATCCAGGCTGCCGGTCGCAGTGCTGCCATCGACATCCGTGGCGACCACCTGGAACACTTCGCTGATGCTGCCCTCCCCGCCAGGGTGGTTTTCGTTGTCCACCAAGGTGTAGCTGTAACTCACCACACCCGTCGTCGGGTCATAGCCGGTCACGGTCAGGGTGTTGCCTTCAGGCGTGACGATCGATTGCGGGAAGCCCGCCGCCACGCCACCACTGACCACGCTGATGCCACCCACGCTCAGGCTCTGCAAGCCGTCTGGGGCGGTAATCTTGAAGGTGCCCTGTTGGGTCAGGGCGCCGGCATCGGGTGCACTGCCGTCCTGCAGGTTGCTTTCAGATACCGTCAGTTCGCCGCCCTGCACGCCGAGCCCATCCAGCGTCACCGGGTCGTTCAGGTTGGTCACGTTCAGCGTCAGGGTCGCGCTGCTGGTGTCGCCGTCGGCGTCCTTGATGGTGTAGGTGAAACTCTCCACGCCCTGGCCGCCGCCGCCCAGGCTCTTGAAGTCCGGGTCGTTGGCGTTCAGCGTGTAGGTGTAGGAACCGTCTGCGGCCAGGACCAAAGTGCCGTAAGTACCGGTGAAGGTCCCGGCGATTACCGGGCCACCGGGCACGCGGTCGGCGCCCTGCACGTCATTGCCCAGTACATTCCCGGTCAGTTCGGTTTGCTGTTCGGTGGCGGCTAGCGCATTGCTGTCATCCACGGCTTGGGGCGCATCGTCACGGACGATCACATCCAGCGACCCTTGGGCAACATCGCCGTCGCTGTCGCTGACCAGTACCGGCAATTGTTCGCCCTGTGAGTTGTTGCCCGCGCCCTCAACGTGCTGCTCGGCACCGGTCAGGGTGTAGCTGTAGCTCACCACGCCCGTGGCAGGGTTGTACCCGGTAATGGTCAGGGTGTTGCCCAGGCCCGTGGTGATCGATTGGCCAACACCGGTCACCACACCAGCGGTCACCACGTTGATGCCACCCACACTGAGGTTGTACACGCCGTCTGGCGCCAGCACGGTAAAACTGCCTTGCTGGGTCAGGGTTGCTGGGTTGCTGGCCGACCCCAGGGGCAGATTGGCCTCATCCAAAATCAGCTCACCGGGGCTCACATTCAACCCGGAGAGCTCTACCGGACGGTCTTCGTCGACCGGCGGGATGGGTGGATTGGGCGGCAGGCCACCATCGCCACCGTTGCCAGCCCCCAAGGAGTCGCGCCCACTGCCGTCCAGGCCACCCACATAGCGGTTCGCCAATTCAGGAATGCCATTGAAACCAGCCGTGGGAAAACCAACCACAGGATCAACCCGATCCGCCACTTCGGTAAGCAACACAAAACTGTGGCCACCGCCCAGTGCGCCTGGCGCGCCGTTGCCGCCATTTCCAGCGGCAGGGGCTTCGGTGTTGACGCTAGGGTCATCGCCGGCGGCAATCGCCCGCTGAATGCGCTCGACATCGCTCAGCTGCGCCTCGCTCGGCGCAACGTCCTGAGCCTGTACAGGGGCGGCCTGGTTAGCCAGGAGCTTTTCGGTCATGGCCAGGCTGCTGTCGCGGCCGAGTGTCAGCTCGGCGCCATTATGCAAGCGCACAGCCACGGCACCTGCGGCACCCGTTTGCAACTGCTCGCCCGCGTACAGGCGATCGCCCTCGATCAGAGGGCGTCGGCTGCCATCGCCGCCAACGGCAAATACTTGCCCCACCACCTTGCTGACCACACCGACTGACTTAGCCATGAGCGCACGCCTCCCTAACCTATTGGCTACACAGCCAACAACATGGCAGATGGAGGTCAACGGCTTCGCGCCCGCATGTCTCAACCGTGAGAATCGTGCGCGAAGGTCACTGATTTGGCGATAGTCATAATGTAAATTTGCCACCACCGGATGCCAAATTTTTGTCGCCAAATTCCGCTTTTACCTACCTACCCCACGTCCTTAGCCATAAAAAATCTGGAACTCATTGCGATGCAGGAAACTCGCAGGCTACAGCGGCTTCCGAAATCACTTGAATGAAACAATGTCTTGGTTTCGATAGACCGCATAAGTTTTTTTTCGCATATCACTTATGAAAAAATCTTCTTAGCTCGCGCGCTAAATGTTCTTAGCTCTGTTGTTACAAACATGAAACGGTTTGAACGATAAAAATCGTCATTTTTTTGGCGAGAAGAAGCAGGGCCATTTTGAGATCAGGGAGAAGTACCCCATGCGCAGGTTCAACCCCATCACCAGTGCAATTCTGTTGGCCATGGCGTGCGCCAACGTTCAGGCGATGTCGCTCACCGAGGCTGTCCAGAGCGCCGTGGACTACCACCCGGAAATAAGCTCCAACCGCAACAGCAGGTTGTCAGCCGACGAGGACGTGAAATTTGCCCGTGGTGGGTACTATCCAACCGTGGACCTGGTAGCCGGGTACGGCAGACAGCGCTCGGACAACATCAATACCCGCGGCCTGAACGCTGACGGTACCCGCAACCACAACAAAGAAACCCTGAACTACACCCAGTCGGAGTTGCGCCTTCGGCAAATGATCTTCGATGGTTTCAACACAGCCAACGAAGTGGGCCGTACCGAGGCGGTGGCCACCTCCCGCGCCTACTACACTCAGGCCGTCGCACAAGATGTCGCCCTGCGCGCCATCGAGGTGTACCTGGAAGTGCTGAAGCGCCGAGAGTTGGTGACCCTGGCAAAGAACAACCTGCAGGCGCACCTGCGCGTCAGCGATCAGATAGGCCTGCGTAGCGAGCGGGGCGTAGGCAGCACCGCCGACCTTGACCAATCCCGCGCACGCCGGGCTCTGGCGGAAAACAACCTGGACACCGCCGAGGTCGACCTGGCCGATGCCGAGGCCAACTTCTACAGCGTGGTCGGCCGCCTGCCGGATGAGCTGGAAGGCCCGCAATCGGTCAAGGTGGAAATGCCTGGCACTCTGGACGAGGCGCGCGAAGGCATGCGCCAGAACAACCCCTACTTGAAATCTGCCCAGGCCGACGTCAATGCCGCCGAGCAGCAATACGAAGTGGCCAAATCGCCTTTCTACCCACGGCTGGACGCGGTGCTGGCCACCGGCGCCAACAACAACCTCGGTGGCGAAAAAGGCCACAGCAACAACGACTGGCAGGCCGGCGTCGAACTCAGCTACAACCTGTTCCGCGGCGGCAGCGACAAGGCCCGCCTGCAGTCCGACGCGCACAAGATCAACCAGGCACTGGACATCCGCAACAACGCGCTGCGCGAGCTGACCGAAAACCTCAGCCTGGCCTGGAACGCCATGAACAACGCCCGTAAACAGACCCCTACCGCCCGCGAGTACGCAGAAACGACGCAACGTGTGCGCGCCGCCTATCAGGACCAGTTCGGCCTGGGCCAACGCACCCTGCTCGATGTGCTGGACAGCGAGAATGAGCTGTACAACGCCAACCGCCGTTACACCGAGGTGCGTTACACCGAGGAGTACTCGATGTATCGCGTGCTGGCGACCATGGGTGAGCTGTTGAGCAAACAGCGTATTTCACTGCCGCCGGAGGCCATCGCCAACAACGACGTACGCACCGAGGCCAGGTTGCCCGACATGCGTTGAGCCAGCCCCACGCAACTGGCACTCAGCACCGCGCCTCATCCCCCTTACACCGTGGCGGGAGTAGTTCATCGTGACCAGTATGCAAAGCGCACAACCGCGCCCCGATGTCGATGACCCCCTGCTCGATGGCCTGCTGATTCTGTGCCGCCTGCACGGTCGGCCGGCCAGCCGCGCCAGCCTGAGCAGTGGGCTGCCACTGCTCCAGCAACGCCTGGGTGCGGATTTGCTGCCACGCGCTGCGGCGCGTGCCGGTTTGCAAGGCCGTGTGCTGCAGCGTGAGCTGGCGGCCATTTCGCCGCTCAACCTGCCGGTGCTGCTGTTGCTCAACGACGGCCGCAGCGCCGTGCTGCAGCGCTGGGGCGAAGATGGCCGGGCGCTGATCCTGCCCTGCGAGGCTGAGGGCGGCGAACAATGGGTAGAGCGCGAGGCGCTGGAACAGGCCTACGCAGGTCACGCTTTGTTCGCACGACCCCGTCATACCCTGGAGGAAGTCCGCTCACCGCTGCTGCCGCGGGTGGAGGCCTGGTTCCGCGATACCTTGCGCCATTCCCGCTGGCTGTACGGCGATGCCCTGCTGGCCAGCCTGCTGATCAACCTGCTGGGCCTGATGGTGCCGCTGTTCGTGATGCAGACCTACGATCGCGTGGTACCCAACCAGGCACTTTCGACCTTATGGGTGCTGGTCGCTGGCCTGTTCATCGGCACCGCCTTCGAGCTGGTGCTGCGCATGGTCCGCGCCCACCTGCTGGACCAGGCCGGCAAGAAGACCGACCTGATCCTCTCCGCCGCCCTGTTCGAACGCATCACCGGCATGGCCATGAAAGCCAAACCTGCCAGCATCGGCGGCTTCGCCCAGAGCATCCATGACTTCCAGGGCCTGCGCGAATTCCTCACCGCAGTCACCCTGACCAGCATCATCGACCTGCCCTTCGTCGCCCTCATGCTACTGGTGATCGGCCTGCTGGGCGGCTGGCTGGTACTGATCCCACTGATCGCCTTCCCGCTGGCGGTGGGCTTTGCCCTGTTCATTCAGGCACGCCTGCGCGACACCGTGCAAAAAAGCCTCAGCCTCGGTGCGGTACGCCAGGCACTGCTGATCGAAACCCTCGGCGGCCTGGAAACCCTCAAGGCCTGCGGTGCCGAGAGCGAGCGCCAGTACCAGTGGGAACACACCAATGGCGCCATGGCCCGCCTCGACGCCCACGCCCGCAACCTGTCGTCGCTGGCCAGCAACGGCACGCTGTTCATCCAGCAGTTCTGCGGCATGGCCACCATCGTCGCCGGGGTGTACAGCATCATCGCTGGCAACCTCAGTGTCGGCGCCCTGGTCGCCAGCTACATGCTCGGTAGCCGGGTGCTGGCACCGCTCGGCCAGATTGCAGGGCTGATCACCCGCTATCAGCAAGCGCAACTGACGATGCGCAGCACCGATGCCCTGATGGCCCTGCCGCAAGAACGCCAGGCCGAACAGCAAGCCCTGGAGCACACCGCGCTCAAGGGCGGCCTGACCCTCAGCCATGTCAGCTTCCGCTACCCGGCACAGACCAGCCCGGCACTGCAGGATGTGAACGTGGCCATAAAGCCGGGTGAGCGGATTGGCATCATCGGCCGCAGCGGCTCGGGCAAAAGCACCCTGGGCCGCCTGCTGATGGGCTTCCATCACCCGGAAGAAGGCCAGGTATTGCTGGACAACCTCGACCTGCGCCAACTGGACATCGCCGACCTGCGCAGCCAGCTTGGCTACGTCGCCCATGACCTGCCGCTGCTGGCCGGCAGCCTGCGTGACAACCTGACCCTCGGTGCCCGCCACGTAAGCGATGCGCGCATGCTCGAAGTGGCCGAACTGACCGGCGTCAGCGAGCTGGCCCGCCAGCACCCGCAGGGTTTCGACCGCCCGGTGGGCGAACGTGGCCAATTGCTTTCCGGCGGGCAGCGCCAGGCCGTGCTGCTGGCCCGCGCGCTGTTGCTGGAGCCACCCATCCTGATCCTCGACGAACCTACCAGCCACATGGACAACAGCAGCGAAGAGCAACTGCGCCAGCGACTGCTGAACTGGGTGCCCGGCAAGACCCTGCTGCTGGTCACCCACCGCACCTCGATGCTTAGCCTGGTGGACCGGCTGCTGGTACTGGACAACGGCAAGATCGTCGCCGACGGGCCAAAGGATGCGGTTATCGATGCCCTGCGCAAGGGCCGCATCGGCGCAGCTCTCTAGGAGGTTTCCATGCCCATCGGCCACAGCGTGCGCAGTTCCCACAGCAGCGCCGACAAGCGCACCGAACACGACTACATGCCAGAGCTGGCCAGCGCCACCCTGCAAGATTCCCCGCGCCTGTCACGCCTGACCGTGTGGCTGGCAGCGGCGCTACTGCTCGCGGCCTTGACCTGGGCGAGCCTGGCAGTGCTCGACGAGGTAACCGTCGGCGAAGGCAAGGCGATCCCTTCGAGCAAGGTGCAGGTGGTGCAGAACCTGGAGGGCGGCATCGTCACTGAGATTTTCGTGCGCGAAGGCCAGATGGTGGACAAAGGCGCCACCCTGCTGCGCCTGGACGACACGCGGTTCAAGTCCAACAAAGGTGAAAGCGAGGCTGACCGCTATGCCTTGACCGCCCAGGTCGAGCGCCTTTCCGCCGAAGCCGAAGGGCGGCCCTTGGTGCTGTCCGAGGAGGTCCGCGCCAAGGCGCCGCAAGTGGCCGAGGACGAACTGTCGTTGTACGACTCGCGCCAGCGCCGCCTGGCCAGTGAAAAGCAGACCCTCAACGAGCAGTTGCGACAAAAGACCCAGGAATTGGCCGAGTTCCGTTCCAAGGTCGAACAGTACCGTTCGGCGGTAGGCCTGCTGCAGCAGGAACTAAACATGTCCGCGCCGCTGGTGAGCAAGGGTGCCATTTCACCGGTGGAAATCCTGCGGCTCAAGCAACGCACGGTCGAAGCTCGCGGCCAGCTCAACGCCACCAGCCTGGCCATCCCCCGCGCCGAGGCCGCCGTGGCCGAGATCAGGAGCAAGATCCAGGAATCGGACGCCAGCTTCCGCTCCGAGGCCGCCAAGGAGCTCAACGACAAACGCACGGAGCTATCGAAGATCACCGCCACCAGCATCGCCATCGACGACCGGGTCAACCGCACTACCGTGGTTTCGCCGGTGCATGGCATCGTCAAGATGCTCAAAGTCAACACAATTGGCGGGGTGGTGCAGCCAGGCAGCGACCTGGTGGAGATCGTGCCGATCGAGGACAACCTGCTGATCGAAGCCAAGGTGCGGCCACAGGACGTGGCATTCCTGCACCCGGGGCAGCCGGCGATGGTGAAGTTCAGTGCGTATGACTACACCATTTATGGCGGCATGAAGGCCAAGCTTGAGTTGATCGGTGCCGATACCGTGACCGATGACAAGGGCAATGCGTTTTACCTGATTCAGGTGCGCACCGAGAAGAACCACTTGGGCGGCGATAACAAGCCGCTGCTGATCATCCCCGGGATGGTGGCCACGGTGGATATCATCACCGGGCAGAAGAGTGTGCTGGATTATCTGCTCAAGCCGGTGCTCAAAGCACGGACCGAGGCGTTGCGGGAGCGGTGAAAGGCAGGCCGTTACCGGCCCGCACACAAAAAAAGAACTGATAGGCCCCGGCGCATCGCGATGCTGCGTTTGTTTCGGCGCCTTGCGCAAACGCTCACACAATGTTGAGTCGGACGTGCTCCATCGCTTGAGCTGGAGTCATGGGCGCAAGCGGCACCTCTCTATTCATCAGCTTTTGTGCGGCCAAACCAGCAAAGATGCGTGCCCGCTCGGTCAGCGCGAACTGGTTTGCCATGGCAACCTGTTGCGGCCCGGCGTGAGTTCTGGACAAATGAAGGCTCACTGCATTCGACGCGTCGCGTGATACACGCCCTAGTTGCATCAGACCCTTGTTCCCCACGTGCCCCAGCAACAGGTCAGTAGCAGGACTATTTTGTTTCAGAATGACCAGTAAAGGCGCCATACGAGGTGGCGTAGACGAGATTTCATTAACAAAACTGACCGAGGCCGGTGGATTTGAGCTCATTGCCGGGAGCGTGATGGCAGGGTTTTCTACGTCAGAGTTTTGTACGTCAATGGCTACCGACTTGCCCGGTATAAGTTTTTTGACCCATCTGAACATTCGGCCGGTAGGATCATCTCGATTGACCGGGTCCCCCTGCACGTAGGCGTATGCGTTCAAACCGCCCGCCGCAAAGGGACTCAATCGGTCCGCAGAAAAGAACCTCATCAGCGCGGTACTGTAGACCCTGTAACCATTCCCCAACAAATAGGCATGCTTCAACATACAAGACAGCTGGCCGTTGAATCCCAGTACGGTACTTTCAGTCAGCAATGCATCGTACCCATACGCTGTATAGCTGTGACGCTCTTTGCACAGCGGGTCCAGAATCAATAAAGGTGACCCCATGCCATCGGTGCCGATCAAGCGCGCGTTGGCGACACCGGTGGAACTCCCACTCACCTGCCCCACAACGAAACCCTGCCCCCGCATCAGGGAGTAGACGTGCTTGCCGGCCTTAACCGTAAAGGCTACACCCTGATTCTGATACCAGATTCTGATCATGATGGTTGCTCGGATGCCAAGTAAGAATGCCTCCCAGCATCACCGAACCCGATCGCCGCGCAAACTAGCAAAATTATCAGTTAAATTCCGAGTGCCGGTGTCAGCCCTCACCATGATTTCTCTGGAACGCCTCAGTCCCCATCGCCCTGACCTGCCTCTCGATCAACACCTCGAACGGACGCAACCGCGCCACCGTAATTTCGCCGGTAGGCGCATCTTCAAGCGGCTCAAGGCCAAGCTTGCAGGCGACGAAGGCCGGTACAGCCAACGACTGTTGCCACGTCAACCCGGCATTTTTGCCAGTAGCGATATGTAACGAGAGCCACCATGCTGAACGCTCAATCACCTGAAGGAGTAGGTCACATGCGTATTATCGCCGCAGTAGGTATCGCAACAGTGCTGGCAATGGGTAATGCATTTGCAGCAGATTGCCCGAAAGTTACAAGCATCACTCAATCTGCCGATGAACAAGACGGTATGGAAGGCATCGCTTACAGCGTAAAAAATAACGACGGTCAATGGGCTGGCTTCACCCCTAACGCGTCGGAGTCGGATCTCAGCGCATTTGAACTGAAGAACAAGAAAGATACAAAAACGTCGGTGATTTGCCGCTACGAGAGTGGGGATGAAGGCATCAGCCTGGCCTTGAAAAAGTAGACGGCCATTTTAAATGCCTAGTGTCCCGGACGCTTGATTCGTTTATCCACTCGATTTGTCTCACCAATGGTTCTTCGGCTTAGCGATTAACGAACCACCCCATTCGGGACACTGCTGTACGCAGATCGGCGAACCGGGAACTTGGAACCCGGCAGACCCGAAGTCCTCCCACGCACAGCCGCAATGGCACGAAGCTGCGGGCACACACAAAGCGCCTGCAATCGTGAGGAGAGAACGGCACTGACAGTGCAGGTGTCAGCCTTCACCGTGATTTCTTTGGAACGTCTCAGGCCCCATTGCCCTGATCTGCCCCTCGATCAACACTTCGAACGGGCGCAGCAACTCATCGAAACAGGCCGGCTGCTCCAGCACATTCAATGCCTGCACCACCGCCTCTATGGTCGACACCGCTCCCGGCTCCGGCGCCTTGCGCACGCGGTAGCGCGAGGGCGCCACCTGCGCCAGCGTCACCCTGGGCAACGCTTCGAGCAGCGGATTGAGGTACAAAAGCTTGCGAGCCTTGCGCCAGGTGCCATCAGGGACAATCAGCATGAGCGGCCTGTCGTCTGTATCGCCGTAGGCTGCAAGCACTTGGGCCTGCTCACCTGGGAACAACAGCACCGGCCGATACTCAGGTGCATCCAGCAAATCACCCAGGTCTTCAAACACCTCGCCGACGCGCAACTCGGCATTGACCAGGCCAAGGGCAGCCAGGCGTGCGGTATTCAGGGCGTGCGAGGTTTCACTCGGGTGCTGCAGCAGGACCACGCGGGTGCGGCTGTCGAGCGAGGGGATCAGTGGGCAAAGGCAGTGGTCGAGCGGGCGCAGGCAACGCTCGCAGCGGGGTCTGGACATCGGTTTCTCCTTACCGGGCGCAGTGTGCCACAGCCCTGAGGAAAAGCCCCACATCCTTGTGGGAGAGGCGATAAATCAGCGGTTGAAGCGCTCTGCCAGGCTGTGCAGATACTCGGCCATTCGCTCCAGGTCCTGGCTGATTTCAGCCCCCTGCTTGGCCTGCCCTGCCGTCTGGTCACACAGCTGGGCGATGCGCACGATCTGCTGGTTGATGTCTTCGGCCACGTGGCTCTGCTGCTCCGACGCCGTCGCCATCTGCTGGCTCATGCCGGTGATGCGGCTGACCGCCTGGGCAATCCCGGCCAGCGCCGACTGCACCGCCTCGACACTGTGCACGCTATCCCGCGAGATCTGCTCACCGCGGCTGGCAGTGCTTACCGCCCGCTCGGCGCCCGTGCGCAGGGAGGCAATGATCTGGTGGATTTCCTCGGTCGAGGTGCGCGTGCGCTGCGCCAGCGAGCGCACCTCATCGGCCACCACGGCAAAGCCCCTGCCCTGCTCACCCGCCCGCGCCGCCTCGATCGCGGCATTGAGCGCCAGCAAATTGGTCTGTTCGGCAATCGAGGTGATGGTGTCGACCACGCTGCCGATCGACTGGGTCTGCTCAGCCAGGGCATTGACCGCCTGGCCGATGTCGCTGACCGCCTCACTCATGCTGCCCATCGCCTTGAGGCTCTGCCGGGCCAGTTCGCTGCCCTGCTGCGCCAACTGATCGGCATCGCCCGCAGCATGCGCGGTGCTTTGCACGTTATGCGTCACTTCCTGAATGGTCGCCGCCATCTGCGCAATGGCGGTGGCCGACTGATCGGTCTCACTGCGCTGGCGATCGAGCATCTGCGCCTGGGCATCGGACAGGTCGGCTGACTGGGCTGCCCGCGACTTCACGCCGACGCCGGCGTCCACCAGGCGTGTCAGGGCGGTTTGCAGCCTCGCTTCCTCGCTGATGATCGCCAGGTCGAGCTGGCCGTGCAGGCCCGGGTTGTCACTGTACGTCAGCGCTACCAGCGGGCTGGTGAAGGCTTTGGGATGTTCGGCCAGTGTGCGGCGGATCGCCTGGTTATGCCGTTGTTCAATCAGGTACCAGGCCAACAGCATACTGGCCATCAGCACGCCCAGCGCTGCATAGGGCGGTAACCAGAGGTAGCCGGCGGCCGACAACAGGCCTGCGCCGATCAGCGGCCAGCCATCGCCAACGCCACGCCCCAGCCGCGCGGCCCAGGCTACAGCCGGGCGACCGGCGCGCAGACGCGCATACAGCCGTTCTGCGCGGCGGATCTGCTCACGGCTGGGCACCGAACGCACCGACTCGTAGCCGCTGATGCGGCCGTTTTCATAAATGGCGGTGACATAAGCACTCACCCAGTAGAAATCACCGTTCTTGGCGCGATTCTTCACCACGCCCATCCAGGGTTTGCCTTGTTTGATGGTGTCCCACATATGCCCGAAAACCGCCGGTGGCATGTCGGGGTGACGCACCAGGTTGTGGGTCTGGCCCACCAGCTCGTCGTAGGTGAACCCGCTGATGGTCACGAACGCGTCGTTGCAGTAAGTGATGCGGCTGTTCAGGTCGGTGGTAGAGATCAGCCGCTGGTCGCTGGAAAACGTTCTTTCATGCTCAGTGACGGGCAAATTCATGCGCATCTGGGCGGTCCTTGCTTGTATAGATGAAGGGGAAAATCATCAAAGCAAGTAGAGGTTTAGCAGAACGCCATCAGCCTAGTAGTCAGGTTTGTAGGAAATTTATTCATGCCGACGGAATGACCAAAACGTCCTGTTCATCAGCCAACATTGAGCTGGCTTTTGAGCAGGTCACGGAAGGTCTGAATCAAGGGTTCACGGCTGCGACCGCGGCGGACGATCAGCGAAAATGGCGCCTGATAGCCGAAAGTGGCCGGAGATAATACGCGCAGGTCGCCCTTGTCGACCCAAGCCTGGGCATAGTGCTCGGGCAGGTAGCCGATATAGGCACCTGACAGGATCAGAATGAGCTGCGCCTCCATGCTTTCGACGGTCGCCGCGCTGTGTTTGAAGCCATGCCGGGCCAACTCCGCCTGGCTCCAGTAACCGCGCCCGACCATGCGCTGCTGGGTCACCACCGGTTCGGGGATACGCCGCTCGGCGAACAACGGGTGGCGGCTGCTGCAGTACAACCAATGCTGCTCGCGGTACAGCGGCTGGTAAACCAGGCCACTCATGCGCGAGGAGAACGCCCCGATAGCCAGGTCCAGGCGGTTGTCCTGCACGCCAAGCTGCAGCTCATAGGGGCTGGATACCGAAAGGTGCAGGTGCACCGCCGGGTGCTCCTGGCTGTAGGCTCCGATCGCTTCAGCCAACGGCAGCGCGCGGTCGCCCACGGTTGAGTCGATTACCCCGAGGTTGAGCGTACCGCGCAGCTCACCCTTGAGCGCTGCGGCGTATTGCTCGAAGCCATCGAGCTCCGCCAGCAGGCGCAAGGTCTCCTGATGGAACAGCTCGCCCTTGCTGGTCAGGCTGAAACCGCCACGCCCGCGGTGGCACAGCACGATGCCCAAGGCGCCTTCGAGCTGGCTCATGTAGGTACTGATGGCCGAGGTCGACAGGTTGAGATCGCGCTGGGCATTGGCGAAGCCTTGGTGGCGCACCACGCTGACAAAGATGCGCAGCAGTTTCAGGTCGGGCAAGGTCGAGGCCATGGTGCAACGGTTCCGCTGTGTCATTTGCGCGCAGTCTAACCGCTGCGATGGCGTTTAGTTCAGAAATTCCTGAAGTAAGTATTTGCCGGTAGCGATTTTTCCCACGCACTACCTTGAGCAGACTTGGCCGAAATGTCCCTGCCCGCCGGCATAACCACATTTCAAGGCGCGCGGCGGCACAGGTTCGAACAAACAAAACAATCGACCGACTGATGAGGCCCACCGTGGACAAAGTTCTCCATCAACCACTGGGCGGCAACGAAATGCCGCGTTTCGGCGGCATCGCCACCATGCTCCGTCTCCCCCACCTGCAAAGCGCCGAAGGCCTGGACGCCGCGTTCATCGGCGTGCCGCTGGACATCGGCACCTCGCTGCGCTCCGGCACCCGCTTCGGCCCACGGCAGATCCGCGCCGAATCGGTGATGATCCGCCCGTACAACATGGCCACTGGTGCCGCCCCGTTCGACTCGCTGTCGGTGGCCGACATCGGTGACGTGGCGATCAACACCTTCAACCTGCTCGACGCCGTGCGCATCATCGAAGAAGCCTACGACGAGATTGTCGAGCACAATGTCATCCCGATGACGCTGGGTGGCGACCACACCATCACCCTGCCGATCCTGCGCGCCCTGCACAAGAAGCACGGCAAGATCGGCCTGGTGCACATCGACGCCCACGCCGACGTCAACGATCACATGTTCGGTGAGAAAATCGCCCACGGCACCACCTTCCGCCGCGCGGTGGAAGAGGGCCTGCTCGATTGCGACCGCGTGGTCCAGATCGGCCTGCGCGCCCAGGGCTACACCGCCGACGACTTCAACTGGAGCCGCCGCCAGGGCTTTCGCGTAGTACAGGCCGAAGAGTGCTGGCACAAGTCGCTGGAACCGCTGATGGCCGAAGTGCGCGAAAAAGTCGGCGGCGGCCCGGTGTACCTGTCGTTCGATATCGACGGTATCGACCCGGCCTGGGCCCCGGGCACCGGCACCCCGGAAATCGGCGGCTTGACCACCATCCAGGCGATGGAGATCATTCGCGGCTGCCACGGCCTGGACCTGATCGGCTGTGACCTTGTCGAAGTCTCCCCGCCTTACGACACCACCGGCAACACCTCGCTGCTCGGTGCCAACCTGCTGTTCGAAATGCTCTGCGTGCTGCCCGGCGTCGTGCGCCGCTGAAACTTGCTGCACCCCGGCAGGAGCCATGAGGGAGGGCCACAGAGGCCCGCCAACACAAGACAAGACCGCCAGGCGCCGTGAACCCGCCTGAGCGGTCGATCTCGCCATAATAAAGATAATCGGGAGACCCCCAATGGCCTTGGACATCATTGTTGTAATGATCTATACCGCCGGCATGCTCGGGCTGGGCTGGTATGGCATGCGGCGCGCAAAAACCCACGAAGACTACCTGGTGGCAGGGCGCAACCTGGGCCCGACCTTGTACATGGGCACCATGGCCACAACCGTGCTCGGCGGCGCCTCCACCGTCGGCACCGTACGCCTTGGCTATGTGCATGGCATCTCCGGTTTCTGGCTGTGCGCAGCCCTGGGCCTGGGCATCATCGCCCTCAACCTGTTCCTCGCCAAACCGCTGCTGCGCCTGAAGATCTTCACCGTGACCCAGGTACTGGAACGTCGCTACAACCCCATGGCGCGCCAGGCCAGTGCGGCAATCATGCTGGCCTATGCGCTGATGATCGGCGTCACCTCGACCCTGGCCATGGCGACTGTCCTGCAGGTGTTGCTGGACTTGCCGTTCTGGATGTCGCTGCTGCTCGGCGGCGGCGTGGTGGTGGTCTATTCGACCATCGGCGGCATGTGGTCGTTGACCCTGACCGATATCGTCCAGTTCGTGATCAAGACCGTGGGCCTGATGTTCATCCTGCTGCCGGTGTGCCTGTACAACGCCGGTGGCTGGGACACCCTGGTAGCCAAGCTGCCGGCGGCCAGCTTCGCCTGGACCACCATCGGCTGGGACACCATCATCACCTACTTCCTGATCTACTTCTTCGGCATCCTGATCGGTCAGGACATCTGGCAGCGGGTGTTCACCGCCCGTGACGAGAAGGTCTGCCAACGCGCCGGCACGACTGCAGGCCTGTACTGCGTGCTATATGGCCTGGCCTGCGCCCTGATCGGCATGGCCGCGCATGTGCTGATGCCGGACCTTGCCAACCCGAACAACGCGTTCGCCGAGATGATCAAGAGCCAGTTGCCTGATGGTATCCGTGGCCTGCTGATGGCCGCTGCCCTGGCAGCGATGATGTCGACCGCCAGCGCCGGCCTGCTGGCCGCCTCGACCACCATTACCGAAGACCTGCTGCCAAAACTGCGTGGCGGCAAGCAGTCGAGCCTGGGTGTCAGCCGCCTGTTCACCCTGCTCACCGGCTTGGTGGTGTTGGGCATCGCCCTGGCGGTGAACGATGTGATAAGCGCACTGACGCTGGCCTACAACCTGCTGGTCGGCGGCATGCTGATCCCGCTGATCGGGGCTATCTTCTGGAAACGTGCAACCACTGCAGGGGCCATCGCCAGCATGTCGCTGGGCTTTGCCACGGCGCTGTTGTTCATGTTCAAGGACGGGCTGGACGCCAATACGCCGATCTACTACAGCCTGGCGGTTGGCCTGGTGAGCTTCGTGCTGGTCAGCCTGCTGTCGCGTAAACCGGTGGGAGCGATGAAGCTGGCTTGAGGGTGAGATCGAGCGTCGCCCAGGCAGCGCTCGATCCCAAAGGTGCCGGCGCAACCCAGGCATGCGCTCGACCGCATGCACAACGCCCCGAAAACAACCAACAAAAAAGCCACGGCATCATCTCTGATATCGCGGCTTTTGTTGGTTTCAACGACGACGCGGCTGGCGCCTGCGCTGCTCTTCATCAGTCGGGATAGGCACCGGCTGCAAGGGTGGTGGTATCAGCCCCAGGGCGACAGCCAAGTCGTGGAGCCAGTTGAACATTTGGTTTTTCATAGTGCCCCCTTGACGGGTCAGCCTCTCGGTCAATCAATCCTGCGATGTTTCATACAGATCATAGCCCGATGTCCTGTATTACGCATGCCCTTGTACTTACAGATAGGGGCAAGTTTGACGCGGATCAAGCGGAAACGGTGGATTCCGACGGCTGGTTAATCGTTTCGCTTTGTTGCAAATCGACCCACGCCTGCAAATTCGCCCCTCGCATCCCCTGCCGCCACATCAGCCAGGTCACCGCCTGATCGAACGGCGCCTGCAGGCGATGGACCCGCACGCGGTCACGCCCCGGCAGGCTGTCGAGCATCGATTGCGCCATCAGCGCCACGCCCGCGCCGGCTATCACACAGGCCAGCATGCTCTGGTAAGACTCGATCTCCATTACCCGCCCCATGGGCGTATGTGCATGGGCATACCACGCCTCCAGGCGCATCCGGTAGGAACAGCCCTGGCGGAAGGTGAACACCGCCTTGCCCGCCACATCCCTGGCGCTGTGCACTGTTGGGTGTTCAGGGCTGGTGATCAGTACCAGTTCTTCTTCGCACAAGGGCACGCCATCGAGCCCCGCCAGGCTCGGAGGCCCGTCCACCAGTGCGGCGTCCAGGCGGTGGCTGAGCAACCCCTCGAGCAACTCGCCACTGGGGGCAGCCTGCACCTGCAAGTTAACGGCCGGATAGGCCTGATGGTAGCGCGCCAACAGCGCGGGCAGGTGAATGGCCGCCGTGCTGTACATGGTGCCCAGGACGAAGTCGCCGGCCGGCTGCCCGCCCTGTACCGCCGCCATGGCTTCGTCACGCAGCGCCGCCAGGCGGTTGGCGTAATCCAGCAGCACCTTGCCAGCGGGGGACAACTGCAGGCGCTGGCGTTCACGCAAGAAAAGCTCCACGCCCAGTTGCTCTTCAAGCTGGCGCAAGCGCGTGGACAGGTTCGACGGCACCCGGTGCAGGCGCTCGGCGGCGCGTGTGATGGAACCTTCCTCTGCGACCGCCTGGAAGATACGCAGCTGGCTGAACTCCATGACATTCTCCAAAACAGAACAACTTGATCATCATTATTCAATTTTATTGAAAACAAAAGCGCCCTAACCTGCCATCCATCGTTTACACCCGCGCAGGAGTGTCCTCATGTCGCCGTTCGTACAACTGCTGGCCAGCGCCGTAGCCCTGATGATGGCCATGGGCATCGGCCGCTTCGCTCTCACCCCACAACTGCCGCAACTGATCGCCGAAGGCCAGTTCGACCTGACCGCCGCCGGCCTGGTCGCGGCGGCCAACTACCTGGGTTATTTCATTGGCGCGGCAGACGCCATGTTCGCCCGCACCCCCGCCCAGGTCAGGCTGCGCCTGCATGGCGGCCTGTGGCTTTGCGCAGTGCTGACCCTGGCGTCCTGGGCTGCGGACGGGTTCTGGAGCCACCTGCTGCTGCGCTTCGGCACGGGTGTTGCCAGTGCCTGGGTGCTGGTGATGATCACCAGCCTCAGCCAGCAACTGGCCAACGCCAACAACCGTCCGCGCCTGGGCGCCCTGGTGTTCGCCGGGCCCGGCCTGGGCATCGCCGTCACCGGCCTGCTGGCATTGCTCGCTCACTTGCTCGGTATGAGCTCGGCAGCGTTATGGCTGGTGTATGCCGTTGCCGCGCTGGTCATGCTGCTGGCGGTGTACCCTTGGCTGCCTCGCGCTCTGGAACCCGCCGTGGTACCGAGCACGGTGCAGCAAGGGGCGACGCGCAGCGTTGGCATTGGCCGCCTTGGCCTGGTGTATGCCTTGTATGGCGTGGGTTACATCCTGCCGGCCACGTTCCTCTCGCAAATGGCCAACCAACAGTTCCAGGGCAACTGGATGGCCGATCTGTTCTGGCCAGCGTTTGGTGTGGCGGCGGCGATGGGCGTGGTGCTGGTGAGTGTGCGACGCGCCGGCCGCACTTCGGCCTGGCTGAGCGCGACCTTGTGGCTGCAAGGCCTTGGCGTGCTGGCCTGCCTGATGGGCGGTGGCCTTGGCCTCGCCTTGGGCGTAGTGCTCTGCGGTACGCCGTTCCTGGCATGCATGCAGTTGGTGATGCAACGCTCGCGGGAGCTGGCGCCGCATGCGACGCAGCGCAATGCCGGGCTGTTGACTGCGTGCTTTGCGCTGGGGCAATTGAGCGGGCCGTTGCTGGCGGCGTTGAGCAACCATTACAGCGGGAGCTTGCAGCCGGCGCTGGTAATGGCGGCGGCTGGGTTGGGGCTGGCGGGGGTATTGGTTCTTACCGGCACACGCAACAACCAGAACTGCCAAATTGCAGGGCGGGTTGCGTGATGGATCAAGCTTGATCAATACCGGCCCTGTCGCCGGCAAGCCGGCTCCCAAAGATGCCCCACTGCCCTCAGGTTTAGTGGGGTACCTGTGGGCCGGCTTGCCGGCGATAGGGCCAGTAACAGCAACCCCTATCCCACAAACCTGCGCAATTGCTGCTTCACCCAAGGCTCGGCACTGACCAGCACCACGCCGAGCAAAACCATTACGGCCCCGAGCACAAAATTCACGCTAAGCGGTTCATCCAGCAAGAGCACGCCAAACGTCACCCCAAATAATGGGGTAATAAAAGAAAACACCGCCAAATTCGAGGCCAAGTACTTACGCAGCAACCAGAACCACGTCAGGTAGCTGACAAACGACACCACAATGCCCTGGAACAGCACGCTGCCGACCGCCAAGGGCGTCCACGAGACCTTGTCGATCTGCCCGCTGAGCAAGGCGATCAGCACTAACCCGACAAAACCTACTGCCAGTTGGTAGAAGAGGGTCAACGTCGCAGGCGCCTCGGACAAGCGCGAACCCCGTACCACCACGGTCGTCGCCCCCCAAGCTAACCCGGCCAGCACACCGAAGGCATCGCCGAGCAGCATGCGCCCGTCCATTTCTTCGAACGACACGCCCCCGGCAAACGCAGTAGCAATTCCGCCGAACGCCAACAGAATGCCCAGCCACTGCAGCAGGCGCAGCCGCTCGCTGGGCAGCATGAAATGTAGCCCAAGTGCCGTGAACACCGGCGCGGTATAGAGGAACACAGACATGTGCGCCGCCGATGTCAGCTTCAGCCCCTCGGCGATGAACAGGAACTCCAGGCCAAACAAACCGCCGGCCAGCAACCCGCCACGCCAGGTACTCCCCACCTGCCCCCAGCCACCGCGCCAGCAGATCATCAAGCCGACCAGCACCGCCGCAAGGCCGTTGCGCAGAGCTGCCTGCATCACCGGCGCAATATCAACCGCCGCAGACTTGATCAGTACCTGTTGGCAACCCCAGATCAGGCACAGCCCCAGCATGACCTGGAAGGCAAAGGCATCGGGATTCTTGCGGGCCGCACTCATGGGCGGCCCTCTTGGGTGATCGATGGCATGGGCAAGGCTCGGCAGTATTCAGAAAAGACCGATTATCGGTTTTTCCGGGCAGGCCTTGCCAGCCTCAATACGACCTCAAGCGATCTGCGCCTTCGCCGACACCTGCTCGAAGGTGGTTTCGTCCAGCGCATCTTCCTGGTCATCCAGTACCTGGCGCGGGTGCTCGAAGCCCGGGATGCTGCTGTCGATCAGGCTCAACAGCCGCGACCCGCGCTCGGTGAGCACGAAGTTCTCTCCATTGCCGCCATCCTCTGGCGGCCGGCTCTCGACGAAGCCGCGCTCGAATAGCAGCTTCTCGTACTCGCAGGCACGGGTTTTCAGATGGTCCACATCCCCCACCGGCTGGCCCTCGGCGGCCAGAGCCGCAGCGTGCTGCTCGGCATAGGGGCGTGGTGTGAAGCTGTGACCGGCGCCGTTCTGCACTTCGTGCAGCAAGCGCTCGATCAGGTCCCAGTCGTAGGTAATGCTCATGGCTATGGCCTCTTGCTGTGGACGCATGGGGTACACAGCTTGGGACCGGTCGCGGGTCTGGTGCGTTCCAAAAGATCTCAGCGCTGGCGCTGCTGGGCTTGCATGTACTGGCGCAGCAACTGATTAATCCGCGTCTGATAACCCGCCCCCTGATCCTTGAACCAGGTGAGGACATCAGCGTCCAGGCGAATGGTTACTGCCTGCTTCGCCGGGACACGCAGTTCAGCCTGCTGGAAGAAAGCCTGGTCCAACTCGGGGATATCCGAGGTATCAATATCTTTATCGTCCATTTGAGCCAGGCGGCTCCAATCAGTTTTCGATGCTTTGGTCATAGTGTTTGGCCTCCCATCTGGTGGCTTTACGTGCGGAAATGATGCGGATTACCTCACCCTGCCTCTCCGTGTACACGACTACCCCAAGCAAGGCATTGAGCCATCCCAAGCTTACCCAGCGCTCCTCAGCGTATTGTGCGCTGTCGTCCCGTCGGGTCAACATGGGATGGTTGAACATGTCGGGCACATCAGCGAAATCGATGCCGTGCTTTCGGATATTGGTTTGATTTTTCGTTGCGTCCCACTCAAATATCATGGGGCGCCCTGTATTTACAGATGTACATACGATACCTCCTCTTTCATCGCGAGACTAGGACGAGGTCACTCGCGCATCAATGGGGCCAGGAGGTTAAACGCCAGTTTCGGAAAGGGATTACAGCCGAGATAGAAAAGCCGCACAGATCCATTACAGGCCATAGCCTTCAGATCATTGCTGCTTCGTGAGATAGCCAATAAACAACCGAAACAACTCCGCATTCCCGGCAATCCCCAACCGCTGCCAGATGTTGTGCCGGTGCACCTTGACCGTCCCTTCCGAAATCCCCAGCGCCCGCGAGATCGACTGGCTGCTGTGCCCCTGCAAAATCAGCTTGGCCACATGCCGCTGGGTTTCGGTCAACTGGCCCTGGAGGATATCGACGAAGGCGTCTTCCAACTGGCAGTCCGAGTCCTGCGGGTCGGCCAGGTCTTCGGCATGAGCAAGGTGCAGGTGCTGGCTGAAAATGGCATCGATCAGCGGCGTCAGCGCAGCGAGGCGTTGGGTTTCATCGGTTTCGAACGCCCCCTTGTGCAAGCCGCGCATCAAGGAAAACACCAGCGCCGTGCGTGGGCGCACAGGGACGATGAAGCCGATTTCTTCGATCAAGCTGCCGTGGTGCATTGTTGGTGCAAGCGACGTAGAACGGGTCGAGCAAATAGCCCCCGCGCAGATACGCCTTGAGCGTACGCTCGGTCACCCGCTGGTTGTAGCCATCGTGCACCAACAGCGCCGGCTGGTTGAAGCGAAACAGGTAAGCGCAGCTCATGTCGAAATCGACTACGCCCTTGAGCGCAGTGTCGATGGCCGGGCCCAGTGCGTCGCTGCCGATGCTGCGAATCACCGTGGCCAGGCGGTTGGCGTGGTCGCTGTTCATGGCTGCGGCCTGTGCGCGCGCGAACATGTGGCAGGCGCCCTTGGTGGTGCAGTAGAGCACTTCCATCGGCGTGCCCACCACGGCCGAAATCGACGACGTGCAGATCACGCTGCCGCCACCGGCGGCCAGCATGCCCGGCAGCACTGCCTTGGTCACCAGGAACATGCTTTTCACGTTGACGCTCATCAAACGGTCCCAATCGGCTTCGCTGGTCTCCAGAAAGGGCCCGGCAGCGATGATGCCTGCGTGATTCATCAGCACCGTGATCGGCCCGAAGTGCGCCTGGGCCTGGCTGACGGCGCGGTGCACCTGATCGGCCACGGAAACGTCTGCCGCGACGAACAGGGCTTGTCCGCCCGTTGCATTGATGCGCGCCGCTACGGCTTCACCTTGGCTGCTGGGCAAGTCGAGGATCGCCACCTTGGCGCCCTCGGCGGCAAACAGCTCCGACGCTGCCAGGCCACATCCCCCTGCCCCGCCGGTAATCAGTGCCACCTTGCCTTTCAATCGATCCATGGGTCTGCTCCTCGGTTGTTCTGGTTGTGGCTCCAAACTAGAGCCGAGGGCAGTCGGGGTCCATATACCCAGGGGTATAGGCCAGGTGCACAGGGGCTTCCGCCGGTCGTGGAGGCGGAACTTACCGGCATGCAGGCGCCTCCACCGGGCATCCCCACCGCCGGAGGTATAAAGGATGAAACCGCTGCTGCGCATCGCCTGTGCGACCGCCCTGTTCTGCGCCCTGCCCGCCTGGGCCTGCACGCCGGAAGAGGCCACCCAGAAACGTGAAGAACTGGCCGGGCTGGTGAGCCAGCTGACCGAACAGAACCCGCAGAAAGCCAAGGAAATTAACGATGAGCTCCAGGGGATGGAGCTGGGGACGGCGAGCAAGGACTTGCCCGACAAGTGTCAGCTGATCGACAAGCGGATCAAGGAGCTGAAGGAGGCGGAGAAGAAGGCGGATTGATCTATTACATCAAGACCCAATCGCCGGCAAGCCAGCTCCCACAGTGATCGCATCGCCCTTGAGGCTGATGGAGTACCTGTGGGAGCCGGCTTGCCGGCGATAGGGCCAGCATTGACTGATTACTCAGCAGCAGGCTTGCGCTTTTTCAGCGGTGCCAGGCCATCGGAGCTGGTCAGCGGTGCATTGGCCTTCGGCTTGGCGGTAGGCTTGCGCTTCACGGCCTTCTTGTCGCCAGTTTTCTTCTCGGTCTTTTTCTTCTTGGTGCCGGCAGCCTTGCCCGACGCCTTGACCTTCTTCGGCCCGTTGTAGGTGCCCTTCACTTCCTTGATCACACGGCGCTCGAACTGCTGCTTGAGGTAGCGCTCGATGCTGGACATCAGGTTCCAGTCATTGTGGGTGATCAACGAAATCGCCAGGCCTTCGCCGCCGGCACGGCCGGTACGGCCAATGCGGTGCACATACTCGTCGCCGCTGCGCGGCATGTCGAAGTTGATCACCAGGTCCAGGCCGTCGATGTCCAGGCCACGGGCCGCCACGTCGGTGGCGACCAGCACCTTGGAGCTGCCCTGCTTGAAGCGCTCGATGGCCAGCTTGCGGTCCTTCTGGTCCTTTTCACCGTGCAACACGAACGCTTTTACGTCCTTGGCGACCAAGTGGCCATAGATACGGTCGGCAAGCACGCGGGTGTTGGTGAAGATGATCGCCTTGTCGAATTTTTCGTTGGCCAGCAGCCACTGCACGATCGCCTCTTTGTGCTGGTCGTGGTCAGCGGTGATGACCTGCTGGCGGGTACCTTCGGCCAGCTGCGAAACACTGTTGAGCATCAGGTGCTCAGGGTCTTTCAGCACTTTGCCGATGATGTCGCGCAGGGCAGCGCCGCCGGTGGTGGCCGAGAACAGCAGGGTTTGCTCGCGGTTCTCACACTCCTTGCACAGGCGCTCCATGTCTTCGGCGAAGCCCATGTCGAGCATGCGGTCGGCTTCGTCGAGGATCATCACCTGCACGTGGGACAGGTCGAGGTTGCCGGCATTGAGCTGCTCGAGCAGGCGGCCCGGGGTGCCGATCAGCACGTCCGGCACCTTGCGCAGCATGGCGGCCTGTTCCTTGAAGTCCTCACCGCCGGTGACCAGGCCCGCCTTGATGTAGGTGAACTGCGAGAACAGCTGCACTTGCTTGAGGGTCTGCTGGGCCAGCTCGCGGGTCGGCAGCAGGATCAGCGCGCGGATCTCGACGCGCGCGCCTTTCAGGTCGACCAGGCGGTTGAGCAGCGGCAGGACGAAGGCCGCGGTCTTGCCGCTGCCGGTCTGCGCGGTCACACGCAGATCACGCCCTTGCAGGGCCAAGGGGATGGCCGCGGCCTGCACCGGGGTTGGCTCGACAAATTTAAGCTCGGCCACGGCTTTAAGCAGGCGTTCATGCAGGGCGAATTGGGAGAACACGGAGGTAACCTCAGGCAAGTGCGGGAAATTCAGTTGCATAGGGTAACGTTTTCTGCAGCCGGAGCCGAATTTCTTTTGGCAACTTTGTCGCCATCCGCGCTCTAATGGCGCTTCGTTTCGCAAGCAAAGACCGTACTCAAGCTCATGGATATGCAAAAACTCTGGCGCGACAGCCTCGACCTGTGGGGCACCCTCGACCAACACCCGATGCTCCACGCCGCCATCGGCCTGGCCGTGCTGCTGCTGGTTTCCCTGGTAATCGGCCGCCTGGCGCGCTTTCTGATCCTGCACGGCACGCGCCTGCTGGCCCGCCAGCCTGCGCTCAAATGGCTCGACGACCTGCGCCACAACAAGGTGTTTCACCGCCTGGCGCAGACCACACCGTCGCTGGTCATCCAGTTCGGGCTGAAACTGGTACCGGAGCTGTCCGATACCGCCCAGCACTTCCTTGGCAATATGGCGCTGGCGTTTACCCTGCTGTTCATGACCCTGGCGCTGTCGTGCCTGCTCGATGGCCTGCTCGACATCTATGCCCGCACCGAACA
The DNA here is from genome assembly GCF_047456185.1 of Pseudomonas sp. BNK-30. NCBI lineage: Bacteria > Pseudomonadati > Pseudomonadota > Gammaproteobacteria > Pseudomonadales > Pseudomonadaceae > Pseudomonas > Pseudomonas sp. BNK-30. Next base: position 760,170 of record NZ_CP179904.1, on the reverse strand, counting down.
TGCCCGCACCCGCTCGATCAAGGGCTATGTGCAACTGGCGAAGATGATGCTGTGGATTTTCGCCTCCATCGTCATCGTCGCCACCCTGATCGACCGTTCACCCCTGTTGCTGCTGTCAGGCCTGGGTGCGATGTCGGCAGTATTGCTGTTGGTGTACAAGGACACCCTGTTGTCGTTCGTCGCCAGCGTGCAGCTCACCAGTAACGACATGCTGCACGTCGGCGACTGGATCGAAATGCCCCAGGTCGGCGCCGATGGCGATGTGGTCGATATCACCCTGCACACGGTTAAGGTGCAGAACTTCGACAAGACCATTGTCTCGATCCCCACCTGGCGGCTGATGAGCGAGTCGTTCCGCAACTACCGTGGCATGCAGCAATCGGGCGGCCGGCGGATCAAACGCAGCCTGTTCATCGATGCTGCGGGCGTGCGTTTTTTGACCCGAGAAGAAGAACAGCGCCTGAGCGGAGTGCGCCTGCTCGCTGACTACCTGGCCGGCAAGCGCCAGGAGCTCCATGAATGGAACGAAGCCCTGGGGCCGGTGGCCGAGCTGTCGGCCAACCGCCGCCAGCTGACCAACATCGGCACCTTCCGCGCCTTTGCCCTGGCCTACCTGAAGAACCACCCCAACGTGCACCAGGGCATGACCTGCATGGTCCGGCAGATGCAGACCGGCGCCGAAGGGGTGCCGCTGGAGATCTACTGCTTCACCACCACGACCGTGTGGGCCGAGTACGAACGGATCCAGGGGGATATCTTCGATTACCTGCTGGCGGTGTTGCCGGAGTTTGGGCTGAGCTTGTATCAGCAGCCGAGCGGCAATGACATGCGCGTGGGGCTGGCGGGGCGCGCTTCGGTAGAGCCAGTGCCGCGTCGCCTGGAAGAAATGAGCGAGGCTTGAGATTGTTGGGGCCGCTTTGCGGCCCTTTCGCGACACAAGGCCGCTCCTACCGGGGATTTGCGTCCGTAGGAGGAGCGGCCTTGTGTCGCGAAAGGGCTGCGCAGCAGCCCCAAATCACCCCGCATAACCCAGCAGGTACAACAACCCGGTCAAGGTGACTAAAGAAGCCACCGTCGACAACAGTATCGTCCGCGATATCAGCCCGGCTTCCCGGTTGTAATACTCCGCCAGCATGAAGGGCCCGGTCCCCGTCGGCAGCGCCGCCAGCAGTACCGCTGAAACAGCCCACATGTTCGGCAGGCTGAATACCTTGAACGCCAACACCCAAGTCAGCGCTGGCTGCCCTACCAGCTTCATCGCAACCAGTGGCCATGGGCTGGCCTGAGCGCCGCTGCGTTTCTCTGCCAGAAACGCCCCCAGCGAAATCAATGCACAGGGCGTGGTGGCCAAGGCCAGCATGTCGAGAAAATGCATCACCGGCTCCGCCAACCCCAACCCGGACATTGCCCAAGCGGCCCCAGCCACGGGCGAAATCACCAGGGGGTTCTTCGCCAGCGCCTTGCCCACTACCCACATGGCGCGGCCGATCCACTTCTCTTCCTGTAGGCCAATTTCGATCAGCGTCAGCGATATCGCGAACACCAGGCAGACCACGATCAACGAAGAAATCAACGCAGGCTGCAGCCCGGGCTGACCGAACAGCAGCAAACACAGCGGGATGCCGATATAGCCGGTGTTGGCATACCCCGCGCTGAGCCCGTCGATGCTGGCCGCGACCAGCCCGTGGCCGCTGAACAGCCGCCAGGCCAGCGTGGCCACGAACATCGCCAGCGCCCCTGCGCCAAAGGCCACGATGAACCCTGGGTGCCATACCTCGCTCCAGGTTGCGGTGGCTGTGACCTTGAACAGCAGGGCCGGCAGGCACAGCCAGACCACCATCTTGTTGATCTCGGCCGCAGCCTTGTCGCCAAGCTTGTTGGTCCGGCGGCAAAGATAACCGACCAGGATCAACGCAAAGATCGGCGCGACGATGACCAGGATGGTGTGCATGTCAGGCCCTGCGCACCAGCGGTGCATCCGTGCGGCTGCCCAGGCGGCTCAGCCACACGGAGGCCAGGATGATCGCGCCACCGATGAGCAAGCGCCCCAATGGCTCGTGCTGGTTCCAGATCAGCAGGTTGAGCAGCAGCCCCACCGGCACGTGCAGGTTGTTCATCACCGCCAGCGTAGCGCCGGACACCATGCAGGCCCCCTTGTTCCACCAATACAAGCCCAGCGCCGTCGGGCACAGCCCGAGGAACAGCAGCACCAGCCATTGCACGTCGGTACTCGGCAAATGCTGGGTGTTGCCGAACAGCAGGAAAGCCGGCAGCACGACGATCAACGCCCCCAGGTAGAAGTAGCCGAAACGCTTGTAATGCGGCAGGTCGCTGGGGTGGCGGGCAACCAGATGGCGGTATAGCACCTGGCCGGCAGCGTAGGTGAAGTTGGCCAACTGCAGCAACAAAAAGCCGATGAAGAAGTCGCCACTGATGCTGTCGAAGCGGATCACCGCCGCCCCTGCGACCGCGACCAAGGCCGCGAGCAAGGCCCAAGGGTTGAAGCGGCGGTTCAGCGCATCCTCGATCAGGGTCACGTGCAGTGGCGTGAGGATCGTGAACAGCAGCACCTCAGGTACGGTCAGCACGCGGAAACTCAGGTACAGGCAGACATAGGTGATGCCGTACTGCAGCGCACCGATCAGCAGCATCGAGCGCATGAAGCGCGGCTCGACCTGGCGCCAGCGGGTCAGCGGCAGGAAAACCAGGCCCGCCAGCACCACGCGTGCGAGCACGGCAAAGTAGCTGTCGACGTGCCCGGCCAGGTACTCGCCGATCAGGCTGAAGGAAAACGCCTGGATCAGCGCGACGATTATCAGGTAGCCCATGGTTGCCTCTCGTAAATCAAGGCCGCGACCTTAGCGGGTTGCGACCGATGTGTTCAACCATGCGCAATGTGGGGGCTGCGCATTTCATGGGCGTGAGTGATTCACACACAAAAAAAACCCGGCCATCGAGGCCGGGCAGGTACACCCAAAGGAGCAAACAAGGTGTCAGGGTTGGGAATTGGTTGACGCTCAGGCCACCGCAGCCAGCTTGGCCTTGGCCTGGTTGATGCCTTTCTCGTGGAAGTCACCGCTCATGTTCAGGCCTTCGGCATGGATGAAGTTCACATCGTGAATGCCGATGAATGCCATCACCTGGCGCAGGTACGGCTCCTGGTGGTCGCTGGTGGCGCCGGCGTGGATGCCGCCACGGGCAGTCAGGACAATGGCGCGCTTGCCGGTCAGCAGGCCTTGCGGGCCGGTCGGGGTGTACTTGAAGGTGATGCCGGCACGCAATACGTGGTCAAGCCAGGCCTTGAGCGTGCTGGGGATGGTGAAGTTGTACATCGGTGCAGCCATCACCAGCACGTCGGCCGCCAGCAGCTCATCTGTCAGCTCATTGGAACGGGCCAGGGCCTCCAGTTCAGCGGCATTGCGCTGCTCTTCAGGCTTCATCCAGCCACCGAGCAGGTTGGCGTCCAGGTGCGGCACCGGGGTCACCGCCAGATCGCGAACGGTGATCTCGTCGGCCGGGTGCGCTGCTTGCCAGTGTTCGATGAAGTCACGGGTCAGTTGACGGGAAACGGAATCCTGCTGGCGGGCGCTGCTTTCGACGATCAGTACGCGGGACATGGGTGCCTCCAACGGCAAAATGGGTTGCGATTCGATGGAGGTGAGATTAAGGCTTGACCTATCGATAAAAAAGCGTAAAAAGTGGGTGCAATCTATCGATTAATCAGTTTTATTCCGCTTTGCAGTTCACTGCGATGCGCAGCTTGATGATCTGCCGGTTGAACTTGGCCGTGACGTCCACACTTTTGCCCGCCGGTACATTCACCCGGCGTACCCGTGGCGCTTCCGGGCCGTTGCGGAACGTCACCTTGCAGGCCGCCAGCACTTGCCCATAGTTGTTCAGGGTGATGGCTCCGATGTCGTACGCGGTGTCGTAGGCGGTGTAGTCCAGCTTGACTCCGGCCAGTTCCTTCTCCACGTCGATGGGGTAAGCCATGGCCCCGAGGGGCAGGCACATCAGTATTGCCGCACAACATTTCTTCATGGGGCGCTCTCCTTGAAAGAGCGCAGCTTAGGTCAACAGGAGCCAAAGATGAAAGCGCCGCGCGTAACCCTGGATCAGTGGCGAACCTTGCAGGCAGTGGTCGATCACGGTGGGTTTGCCCAGGCAGCCGAAGCCCTGCACCGCTCGCAGTCATCGGTCAGTTACACGGTGGCGCGCATGCAAGAGCAGCTCGGCGTACCACTGCTGCGCATCGATGGCCGCAAAGCCGTGCTGACCGAGGCGGGCAACGTGCTGCTGCGCCGCTCACGGCACCTGGTCAAGCAGGCCAGCCAGCTTGAAGACCTGGCCCACCACATGGAGCAAGGCTGGGAAGCCGAGGTACGTGTGGTGGTCGATGCCGCCTACCCCAGTGCCCGCCTGGTACGTGCCCTGGCCGCGTTCATGCCGCAGAGCCGCGGTTGCCGGGTGCGCCTGCGCGAGGAAGTGCTGTCCGGCGTCGAGGAGGTGATGCATGAAGGTATCGCCGACCTTGCCATCAGCAGCTACAGCATTGGCGGCTATCTGGGCACCGAGCTCAGTGCCGTGGAGTTCGTGGCTGTCGCCCACCCCGAGCACAGCCTGCACCGCCTGGGCCGGGAGATCACGTTCCAGGACCTGGAAAGCCAGTTGCAAGTGGTGATCCGCGACTCCGGCCGCGCCCAACCCCGCGATGTCGGCTGGCTCGGCGCAGAACAGCGCTGGACCGTCGGCAGCCTGGGTACCGCCACGACCTTCGTCAGCAGCGGGCTGGGCTTTGCCTGGCTGCCGCGGCACATGATCGATCGCGAACTGCGCGAAGGCGTGCTCAAGCCGCTGCCACTGGACCAGGGTGGCAGCCGTCATCCACTGTTCTACCTTTATTCGAGCAAAGAGAAGACCTTGGGCCCGGCCACGCAGATTCTCATCGACCTGCTGCGCAATTTCGACACCGCGCCACTGGACGTGCCCTTCGCAGCCCCCCCGCAAGCCTGAGAGAACCGCGCCCATGGCCTATTTCGAACATGAAGGATGCTCGCTGCATTATCAGGAATACGGCCAGGGTGAACCCCTGGTACTGCTGCACGGCCTGGGCTCGAGCAGCCAGGATTGGGAGCTGCAGGTACCCGCGCTCAGCCGCCATTACCGGGTGATCCTCATGGACATCCGGGGCCACGGCCGCTCCGACAAGCCCAATGATGGCTACCAGATCGCCACATTCAGCGAAGACCTGCTGGCCCTGCTCGAACACCTGCAGACCGGCCCGGTGCACTTCGTGGGGCTGTCGATGGGCGCCATGGTCGGGTTTCAATTCGCCGTCGACCATCCGCAATGGCTGCGCAGCCTGTGCATCGTCAACAGCGCCCCCGAGGTCAAGCGCCGTACGCGCAACGACTGGGTCTGGTGGGCCAAGCGCTGGGGCCTGGCGCGCATCCTCAGTGTCGAGACGGTCGGCAAGGGCCTGGCCCAGCGCCTGTTCCCCAAACCGGAGCAAGCCGACTTGCGCCAGAAGATGGCGCAACGCTGGGCGCGCAACGACAAACGCGCCTACCTCAGGAGTTTTGACGCCATCGTGGACTGGGGCGTGCAGGAACGCATCGGCCAGATACACTGTCCCACGCTGGTGGTCGCTGCCGACCACGATTACACCCCGGTACAACTCAAAGAGCGCTACGTTGCCCTGATGCCGCAGGCAAGGCTGGTAGTCATCGATGATTCCCGGCACGCTACACCCCTCGATCAACCCGAAGTCTTCAACCAGACTTTGCTGCAGTTCCTCGCAGCCGCTTCCACCTCTCAAGGATCTTTGAGCCCATGCTGAAAAAACTTCTGCTCACCGCCTGCTCGGTCGCCTTTGCCACCACCGTCATGGCCTCCGACAAGACCCCTCACGTAGTGCTCGACACCAGCTTCGGCCAGGTCGAAATCGAGCTCGATGCCGAGAAGGCGCCGGTCAGTACCAAGAACTTCCTCGAATACGTCGACAGCGGTTTCTACAACAACACCATTTTTCACCGTGTGATCCCGGGCTTCATGGTCCAGGGCGGTGGGTTCACCGAGCAGATGGTGCAAAAGCCGACGCGTGACCCGATCCGCAACGAAGCCGGCAACGGTCTGCAGAACACCCGCGGCACCCTGTCGATGGCACGCACCTCCGACCCGAACTCGGCCACCAGCCAGTTCTTCATCAACGTGGCCGACAACGATTTCCTGAACCCGGGCCGTGACCGTGGCTATGCAGTGTTCGGCAAAGTGACCAAGGGTATGGAGGTGGTCGACCAGATCGTCAACTCGCGCACTACCGTCAAGAAAGGCATGAGCGATGTGCCGGCCGATCCGGTGTTCATCAAGTCCGCCAAACGCATCGACTGACTGCAGGCTTCACAAGGACGTGAAACCGCCTGAGGGTCGGGTTGAACAGGAGTGTTGTCACCCATGCTGTACCGCCGTTTCGAGCAACTGATCGACATCTTCCGCGACGCGCCCAGCGAGTCGCCGCCAACCCAGGTGTGGCCCTTCTACCTCTATTATCTGCGCCAGGTGTGGCCGAGTTTTCTCGCCCTGCTGGTGGTCGGCCTGGTTGCCTCGCTGATCGAGGTGGCGATGTTCAGCTACCTGAGCCGCATCATCGACCTGGCCCAGGGCACGCCCAATGCCAACTTCTTCAGCGAGCACAGCGGCGAGCTGATCTGGATGCTGGTGGTGGTCCTGCTGCTGCGGCCGATCTTCTTTGGCCTGCATGACCTGCTGGTGCACCAGACCATCAACCCGGGCATGACCAGCCTGATCCGCTGGCAAAACCACACCTATGTGCTCAAGCAGAGCCTCAACTTCTTCCAGAGCGATTTTGCCGGGCGTATCGCCCAGCGCATCATGCAGACTGGCAACTCGCTGCGCGACTCGGCCGTGCAGGCGGTGGATGCGTTGTGGCATGTGCTGATCTATGCGATCACCTCGCTGGTGCTGTTCGCCGAGGCCGACTGGCGCCTGATGCTGCCGTTACTGGTCTGGATTGCCAGCTATGTCGCCGCGCTGTTCTACTTCGTGCCACGGGTCAAAGAGCGCTCGGTGATCTCCTCCGACGCCCGCTCCAGGCTGATGGGGCGCATCGTCGACGGCTACACCAACATCGCCACCCTCAAGCTGTTCGCCCACACCGACCACGAGCAGCAGTACGCCCGCGAAGCGATCCGCGAACAGACCGAAAAGACCCAGCTGGCGTCGCGGGTGATCACCAGCATGGACGTGGTCATCACCAGCCTCAACGGCTTGCTGGTAGTCGCCACCACCGGCCTGGCCCTGTGGCTGTGGAGCCAGTCGCTGATCACCGTCGGCGCCATCGCCCTGGCCACCGGGCTGGTGATCCGTATCGTCAACATGTCGGGCTGGATCATGTGGGTGGTCAACGGCATCTTCGAGAACATCGGCATGGTGCAGGACGGCCTGCAGACCATCGCCCAGCCGGTCACCGTCACCGACAAGCCCAAGGCAGCGCCGCTGAAAGTGACCCGTGGCGCGGTGCGTTTCGATAACGTCGACTTCCACTACGGCAAGGCCCGCAACGTCATCGACGGGCTGAACCTGGACATCCGCCCGGGCGAAAAGATCGGCCTGATCGGCCCCTCCGGCGCCGGCAAGTCGACCCTGGTCAACCTGCTGCTGCGCCTTTACGACGTGCAGGGCGGGCGTATCCTGATCGACGGGCAGGACATCGCCGAGGTGAGCCAGGCCAGCCTGCGGGCGCAGATCGGCATGATCACCCAGGACACCTCACTGCTGCATCGTTCGATCCGCGACAACCTGTTGTACGGCCGCCCGGATACCAGCGAGCAAGCGCTGCACGAGGCGGTGCGCCGGGCCCGTGCCGACGAATTCATTCCTCAGTTGTCGGATGCCCAGGGCCGCACGGGCTTCGACGCGCATGTGGGCGAGCGCGGGGTCAAGCTGTCCGGTGGCCAGCGCCAGCGCATCGCTATAGCCCGGGTGCTGCTCAAGAACGCGCCCATCCTGATCATGGACGAGGCCACGTCAGCACTGGACTCGGAGGTCGAAGCGGCGATCCAGGAAAGCCTGGAAACCCTCATGCAAGGCAAGACGGTGATCGCCATCGCCCACCGCCTCTCGACCATTGCGCGGATGGACCGCCTGGTGGTGCTGGACAAGGGGCATATCGTCGAAAGTGGCAGCCACAGTGAACTACTGGCGCAACAAGGCTTGTATGCCAGGCTGTGGCATCACCAGACGGGCGGGTTCGTCGGGGTGGATTGAGGCCTGTCGGGTTTCAATCCCGGCGGTAAGGCAACATCCCCCGTGCCTCTTCGGCATAGCCCATAACCCCTGCCCGCTCCTGCTGCAGGAAATCGTCCACCGCCCGGCGCAGGCCTGGGTGAAGCAGATAATGCCAGGAGCGGGTCAGCACCGGCTCGAAGCCACGAATCAGCTTGTGCTCGCCCTGCGCGCCGGCATCGAAGCGCTGCAAGCCTTCGGCAATCGCAAAGTCCATGCCCTGGTAGAAGCAGGTTTCGAAGTGCAGCCGGTCGAACTCATCCAGGCAGCCCCAGTACCTCCCAAACAGGCTGTCGCCACCCACCAGGCTCAGGGCCATGGCGACATCGCGACCGCCTTGACGCGCCATCACGACCCTTAGGGCCTCGGGCATGCGCTGCGCCAGCAGGCTAAAGAATTCGCGGGTCAGATAGGGCGTACGCCTGCGCACTGCGTAGGTGTTGGCGTAGCAGAGGTAGACGAAATCCCATTGGGCCTCATCAAGTTCATCGCCACGGTACCAACGAAAGTCGATGCCCTGCCCTGCAACCTGCTCACGTTCCTTGCGCATCTGTTTGCGCTTGCGCGAACTCAAGCTGTCGAGAAAGTCCTGAAAGTCGCGGTAGCCATGGTTGCGCCAGTGGAACTGACATCCCAGGCGCTCCATCCAGCCCGGCAGGCCGGCCATCTGTGCATCCAGGCCAGGGTCGGTGAAGTTGATGTGAGCCCCGGATAGCCCGCCTTTGCCCAGATACTCAGGCAATGCCTGGAGCATGAGCAGGCCATCGGCCGGGTCAACGCTGAGCAGGCGCGGCCCGCTGACCGGGCTGAACGGCACGGCGCCGAGCAGTTTGGGGTAATAGGCAATACCAGCACGCTCGCAGGCGTCGGCCCAGCCATGATCGAACACGTACTCGCCGTACGAATGCCACTTGCGGTACGCCGGCAACAGCGCACGCACTTGCCCGTCACGCTCCAGCACCAGGTGTTCCGCCGCCCAGCCGGTGGCTGGCGCAACACTGCCGCTGTCCTCCAGGGCGCTCAGGAACGCATGGCGCAGGAAGGGTTGGCCGGCAGGTACCAAGGCGTCCCAGGTCGCGGCAGGCAGGTCACGCAGATGGGCAAGGCTATAGAGGCTGGTCACGATGTCGACTCGCGGAGTGAGGGCATCAGTATCAGGGAATACCGGCCTCTCACTCAAATGCCGAATGCCGGCCCGATCCTTTCATTCTCAATTACTTAACGGCAGTGCCACCAAATAGACATTATTCTGTCATTCGCCCCCGCAATACTTGCGCCTGTTTTCCGGAACCCTAGAACCTGTCTATTCAGGCCCTTTCCGAAGACATGCCAACATGGGGGTGGACGCTGAGCCTCCCCAATATTTTTCAGTAGGGAGAACCTTATGCGTCTTGTTTCTACACTTACCGGAGTGAGCCTCACCGGCATGATGCTGGCTCTGAGTACTCCGGCCAGTGCGGCTGTCGACGCCAAGCTGCTCGAAATGCTCCGCGCCAACGGCTCGATCAACCAGGCGCAGTACAACGAACTGCAAGGTGACCTGGCAAAAGAAACCAAGGAAAAGGCCGACCAGAAAGCTCAGTCAGAACGCATGAGCTCCTTCGAACAGAAAGTGGCTTGGGCCGCCAAGACCCAGGTCAAAGGCGATATCCGCCTGCGCTACGAGGACGTCAACGTCGACGACCCGAACAGCAGCAGCGGCAACCAGGACCGCCAGCGCGTTCGCGCCCGCGTCGGTTTCTACAGCGAGATCAACCCGCAAGTCGACGCAGGCATCCGCATCGCCACCGGCAGCAGCGCAGACCGCCGTTCGACCAACCAGAGTTTCGATAACTACTTCGACAAAAAATCGCTGTGGGTCGACCAGGCCTACCTCGACTGGCACCCGAGCGCAGTACCGAACCTGCACCTGATCGGCGGCAAGATGGCACAGCCTTGGGTGAGCATGGGTGACATCATCTGGGACGGCGACATCAACCCGGAAGGCGTTGCCGCCACCTACAAAGCCGACCTCGGCGGCGCCGAAGTCTTCGCCAGCGCGGGCCAGTACACGCTCAAGGACAACGTGGACGGCGACGGCGTGCAGTACAAGCACGACGCCCAGGTCTACCACGGCCAGTTGGGCGCCAAGTTCGCCCCGGCCGATGTGCTCAAGCTCACCGTCGGCGCGAGCATCTATGGCTACGACAACGACAAGGAAGCGACCATCCTGCAGTCGTTCGGCAATACCACCAACGAGTTCAACCTGGTGGAAGGCTTCGGCCAGGTGGACTTCACCGGCTTGGCCATCCCGCTGTCGGCGTATGGCCAGTACGTGAAGAACACCGAAAGCACCGATGGCGAAGACCAGGCCTGGCTGGCTGGCCTGAAGACCAAAGTCGGCGCCTGGAGCCTGGATTACAACTACCGCGATGTTCAGCGCAACGCCGTGGTCAGCCTGTTCACCGACTCCGACTTCGGCAACGGTTACACCGGCTCGCGCGGCCACAAGTTCAAGGTCGGTTATGAAATCGACAAGAACTTCTCGCTGGGCGCTGCCTACCTGATGGCCAAGACCGACCTGTCGCAGTTGCCGAACAGCGATGCCGATGTCGACACGCTGCAGGTGGACCTGGAAGCCAAGTTCTAAGCTGCAACGCCTGAGCTTCACTCAAGGCGGGAAATGCCGACCCCATCCGGCATTTCCTGCCTTTTTTTGCCTGCGAGAAACGCACTGGCCCTGCGGCCGGCAAGCCGGCGCAGGGCTGACTGTCAGCGTTTACGCAGAATCACACTACCAATCGAGTAGCCCGCACCAAACGAGCTCAGCACGCCCAGCGAACCCTTGGCCAGGTCATCCTGGTACAGGTGGAAGGCAATCACCGACCCCGCCGAACTGGTGTTGGCATAACGGTCGAGAATGACTGGTGCATCTTCCTCGGCCACTTCACGCCCCAGCAGCTTCTTGACGATCAGCTGGTTCATGCTCAGGTTGGCCTGGTGCAGCCAGAAGCGCTTGACGTCGGAGGGCTGCAGATCGTTCTCGCCCAGGTGCTTGCCGATCAGCTCGGCGACCATCGGGCAGACTTCCTTGAATACCTTGCGGCCTTCCTGCACGAACAACTTGTCCCGCGTACCGACGCCCTCTTCCGCAGCACGGTTGAGGAAGCCGAAATTGTTGCGGATATTGTTGGAGAACGAGGTCTGCAACTTGGTACCGAGGATATCGAACTGGTGTGCCGAGGTGGCCTGGTCGGCACGCTCGACCAGCACGGCAGTCGCAGCGTCACCAAAAATGAAATGGCTGTCGCGGTCACGGAAGTTCAGGTGCCCGGTGCAGATTTCCGGGCTGACCACCAACAACGCACGGGCCTGGCCCAGTTGCACGCTGTTGGCTGCGGTCTGGATGCCGAAGGTGGCCGAGGAGCAAGCCACGTTCATGTCGAAGGCGAAGCCCTGGATGCCCAGCGCCTGTTGCACTTCGATGGCGATGGCCGGGTACGGGCGCTGCAGGTTGGAGCAGGCGACGATCACCCCGTCGACATCGGCAGGGGTGCGGCCTGCGCGCTCGAGTGCCTGACGGGCAGCGGCCACGCCCATCTCGCAAAGGATCGACTGCTCGTCGTTGGAACGCTCCGGCAGGCGCGGCTTCATGCGCTGCGGGTCGAGAATGCCGGCCTTGTCCATGACGAAGCGGCTCTTGATGCCCGAGGCCTTCTCGATGAAGGCGGCGTCGGAGAGCGGCGCAGCTTCGACCTCGCCGCGCTCGATGGCGGCAGCGTTGTCGCGGTTGAACTGTTGCGACCAGGTGTTGAAGGATTCCACCAGTTCTTCGTTGGAAATGCTCTGGGCCGGGGTATACAGGCCGGTGCCGCTGATCACGACGTTATGCACGATCGTTCCTCTGGTCAAAGGCCATCGCCACAGGGCGCTGGCTGGAGTAATAGCACTTTAGTACCAAGTTCAAGGCGCAGGTTGAACCCGCAAGGGGCCGCAATGCGGCCCCAAATTGCCTCAATATTGCCACAACTTGCGGGGTTTAGGCTTCCACCTGAGACCACTGTTTGCTGAGACGTTTGTCAGAAATCGGTACTTTCGTGCCCAATTGCTGGGCAAACAGCGACACCCGATATTCTTCCAGCAACCAGCGGTACAAGGTCAGTTGCTCGTCGCGCTTGCCTTCCTGGGCGTGCTTGTCGGCACGGGCCTTGTACTGGGCCCAGAGGTTGGTCAGCTCGCCACTCCACACCCGGTCCTTCTGCACCTGGCTGCCAAGCTTCTCCAGGCGCAACTCCACCGCCCTGAGGTAGCGCGGCAGCTCCTTGAACCAGGCCGAAGGCGTCTCGCGCACGAAGCCCGGATACACCAGGTTGGCCAACTGCTGCTTGATGTCGTTCAGCGCCACCGCCTGGCTCAGGTCGATCTTGCCTTTGAAACGCTTCTGCAGGCCGTGCCACAGCTTGAGCACTTCCAGCGTCTGGCGGGCCAGGCGCTCGGCATGCTCGGCCCAGCTGCCGCGCTTGCGCTCGGCAAGCCCGGCCAATGCTGCGCCATCGCGCGGTAGCGTGGCCTCCCCTTCGAGGATGCAACTGTCGAGGCTGGCCAGCAGGATATCCTCCACCAGCGCCTCGACACGGCCCAGTTCGCGGTACAGCAAGCCCAGTTCGGTCAGCCCCGGGAGCTTGCCGCGCAGGAACTTGGCAGGCTCTGCCAACTGCTGCAGCAACAGGCGCTGCAAGGCACGGCGATGCTGGAACTCGGCTTCGGCCTGGGTCGAGAAACGCCCCTCGCGCACGCTGCCGCTCTCTTCCACCAATGCCGGGTACACCGTCATCGACAGCCCGGCGATCTTCTGCTGGGCGGTCTGTTTCACTTCACTGAAGGCCTTGGCCTGCACCGGCTGCGCGCCCTTGTCGTCGCGCGGCACAGCCAGCGCTGCCTGGCTGGCGGCGGCAAAGCGTGCGGTCAACTCGGCCAGGTCGCGGCCCTCGCCGAGGAACTTGCCTTGGCCATCGACCACCTCGATATTCATACGCAGATGCCCTTCGACCAGGCCTACCGACTCTGCCCAGGCCTCATCGGACACACGGGCACCGGTCATGCGCAACAGCTCCTGCCCCAAGGCCTGAGGCAAGGCCCCCTGGCCGAACGTCATGCGTGCCAGCGACGCCTTGACGAAGTCCGGTACCGGCACGAAGTTCTTGCGCAGGGCCTTGGGCAGGTTGCGTACCAGCGCCACGCACTTGGCTTCGAGCAAGCCCGGCACCAGCCACTCCAGGCGCTCGCCCGGCAGGCTTGGCAACAGCGGCGCGGGCACCCTTACCGTCACGCCGTCACGTGGGTGGCCCGGTTCGAAGTGGTAGCTCAGCGGCAGGCGCAGCTCGCCGACCTGCAGGCTGTCCGGGTATTGCGCCGCAGTGACTTCGCTGGCCTCACGGGCCAACACGTCTTCCTCACGCATGATCAGCAGGCTGGCATCCTTCTGGCTGCCCATGCGGTACCAGCTGTCGAAGGTCGCGGTCTGGTGGATCTCCGCTGGCAGGCGCGCCTCATAGAAGGCGTAGAGGGTTTCTTCATCGGCAAGAATGTCGCGCCGACGCGCCTTGGCTTCCAGCTCGTCGAGCTCTTCAAGCAGGCGCTTGTTGGCGGCCAGGCACTTGGCCCGCGACTGGATTTCGCCTCCAACCAGCCCTTCGCGTATGAACAGCTCACGCGAGGTAACCGGGTCGATCGGACCGTAATGCACTGGGCGGCGGCCGACCAGGATCAGCCCGTAGAGGGTGATCTGCTCGTAGGCCACCACCTGCCCGCGCTTCTTCTCCCAGTGCGGTTCGAAGTGGTTTTTCTTGACCAGGTGAGTCGCCAGCGGCTCGATCCAGTCGGGCTCGATCTTGGCCACCATGCGCGCATACAGCTTGGTGGTCTCCACCAGCTCGGCGGCCATGACCCACTGCGGGCGCTTGCGGCCAATGCCCGAGGACGGGTGCACCCAGAAGCGCCGCTGACGCGCGCCCTGGTAGTCGCCGTCTTCGGTCTTGTGGCCGATCTGGCTGAGCAGCCCGCTGAGGATGGCTTTGTGCATCTTCTGGTAGTCGGACGGGTCCTTGTTCACCGTCAGTTGCAGGTCACGGCAGATCAGCGCCAACTGACGATGGGCGTCACGCCATTCGCGAAGGCGCAAATAGTTGAGAAAATTCTTGCGACACCAGTTGCGTAGCGGGTTGGCCGTCAGCGCCTGGCGCTGCTCCTCGAAGCCTCGCCACAGGTTGACCAGTGCGGCAAAATCGGAATCCACATCTTTCCACTGCGCATGCGCCTGGTCAGCCGCCTGCTGACGCTCCGGCGGGCGCTCGCGCGGGTCCTGCACCGACAATGCACTGGTGACGATCAGCACTTCCTGCAGGCTGCCCTGACGGGCGCCTTCGAGCAGCATCCGGCCCAGCCGGGGATCGATCGGCAAGCGCGCCAGTTGACGGCCCAGGGGCGTCAGCTGGTTCTCGCGGTTGACCGCCGACAGCTCCTGCAGCAGGTTGAAACCGTCGCTGATGGCCTTGCCATCCGGCGGCTCGATGAACGGGAAGGCATCGATGGCGCCCAGACGCAGGTGCAGCATCTGCAGGATCACCGCCGCCAGGTTGGTGCGCAGGATCTCGGGGTCGGTGAAGGCTGGCCGGCCGTTGAAGTCTTCTTCGCTGTAAAGGCGTATGCAAATGCCCGGCTCGACACGGCCGCAACGGCCTTTACGCTGGTTGGCGCTGGCCTGGGATACCGCTTCGATCGGCAAGCGCTGGACCTTGGCCCGGTAGCTGTAGCGGCTGATGCGCGCGGTACCGGTGTCGATCACATAGCGGATGCCTGGCACGGTCAGCGAGGTTTCCGCCACGTTGGTGGCCAGCACCACTCGCCGGCCAGTGTGCGACTGGAAGATACGCTGCTGCTCGGCCGGAGACAGGCGCGCATACAGCGGCAGGATCTCGGTATGACGCAACTGGGCCTTGCGCAGGATCTCGGCGGCATCGCGAATCTCGCGCTCGCCCGGCAGGAACACCAGCACGTCGCCGGGGCCCTTGCCCTCGCTGCGCTCGTGGTGGGCGATCTCATCGAGGGTGGCGAGGATCGCCTGGTCGACGGTGAGGTCGTCCTCGACCTGGTTGCCTTCTTCGTCCTGTTCACTGGTCAGCGGGCGATACCAGGTGTCCACCGGGTAGGTACGGCCGGATACCTCGATGATCGGCGCACCGTCGAAATGCTTGGAGAAGCGCTCCAAGTCGATGGTCGCCGAAGTGATGATCAGCTTCAGGTCCGGGCGGCGATGCAGCAGGGTCTTGAGGTAGCCGAGCAGGAAATCGATGTTCAGGCTGCGCTCGTGCG
Organism: Pseudomonas sp. BNK-30; assembly: GCF_047456185.1. NCBI lineage: Bacteria > Pseudomonadati > Pseudomonadota > Gammaproteobacteria > Pseudomonadales > Pseudomonadaceae > Pseudomonas > Pseudomonas sp. BNK-30. Next base: position 744,516 of record NZ_CP179904.1, on the reverse strand, counting down.
CCTCGTCGACGATGATCGTGTCGTAGCGCTCGAGGAAGCGGTCATGCTGGGTTTCGGCCAGCAAGATGCCGTCGGTCATCAGCTTGACCAAGGTGTTGGCGTCGCTCTGGTCCTCGAACCGCACCTGGTAACCGACCAGGGCGCCCAGCGGTGTACCCAGCTCTTCAGCCACACGGGCAGCAACGCTGCGCGCGGCAATCCGCCGTGGCTGGGTGTGGGCGATCAGGCCGTGGCTGCCGCGGCCCAGCTCCAGGCAGATCTTGGGTAGCTGGGTGGTCTTGCCCGAACCGGTCTCACCGGCAATCACCAGGACCTGGTTTTCGGCCAATGCCTTTTTGATCTCGTCGCGCTTGGCGGCAATCGGCAAGCTGTCGTCGTAGCGTATGCGCGGCACACTGTGCTGACGCGCGGTCACCTGGGCGCAAGACGCCTGGACCTTCTCCACCCACTGCGCGAGCTTGGCCTCGTCGGGGCGCTTGCGCAGCTCATGCAGTTGCCGGCGCAGGCGATGGCGGTCGGCGATCATGGCGTGGTCGAGGTTTTGCAGCAGTTTGTCGATGGCGTGGTCAGTCATGGGGCTTTTTAGTGATGCAGGTGAGCCTGCTTTTGCATGATCGGCATTCGAAGGATGCGCGATTGTCGCAGATTTGCCGGCTTTTTGCTGTCTGTACCGGCCCCCGCCAATGTTTAGCCGTTACCAGAGTGAAGGTTGCCATTCACTGCTTTAATCAACGTGACGTCGCATGTGAGTATCCAATGCATGATCCCCGTCCAGCCCATCGCCCCGCCGCTTTCGCGCCCTTCGCTACCGAAGGCCCGAACCTGCGCCGGTGAAAATCCGCTGGTCCATGTGATTCTGGCCTTCTGGGCCCTCTGGCATTGCCGCCACGCCCGCCCACCGGACACTTCACTCGCGCATCTGACAAAGCCCGGCCACCTTTCGGCCGATTGACTCAGCCGGACCGCCGCCAAGCGGCGGTCCTGTATGCACACGAGCGAATCCCTCATGCACTTTGCCCCCGTTGAACACGCCCGACGTTTCCTTGCCGAAAACCCCGATATCGAGCTGTTCGAACTGTTCATCCTCGACGCCAACGGCGTGCCGCGCGGCAAGCTGCTGCACCGCGACGAGCTGCTGGCGGTTTACCAGAGCGGCCGCCCGCTGCCCAGTACCATCCTGGGCCTGACCCTCAATGGCGATGACGTGGAAAACTCCGGGCTGGTCTGGGACGTCGGCGACATCGACTGCCGCGCCTACCCCTTGGAGGGCAGCCTGGTACGCCTGCCATGGCGCCGCGTGCCGACCGCCGCCGTGCAAGTCAGCATGCACCCCAGCGAAGGCCTGCCGGCCAGCGTCGCCGACCCGCGCCATGTGCTGTTGCGCACCATCGAAGCGCTCAAGGCCGACGGCTACCACCCGGTGATGGCGTGCGAACTGGAGTTCTTCCTGCTCGACCAGCAGCGTGACGCCCAGGGCCGGCCGCAACCGGCCCTGGACAATGATGGCGGCCGCCCGCGCAGCACCCAGGTCTATGGCCTGCGTGAACTGGAGCAGATAGAGCCGTTTCTCGCCGACCTTTACGCGGCCTGCAAAGCCCAGGGCATCCCGGCCCGCACGGCGATTTCGGAGTACGCCCCAGGCCAGGTGGAAATCACCCTGGAGCATGGCGATGCCCTGGAAGCGATGGACCAGGCCGTGCGCTACAAGCGCCTGGTCAAAGGCGTGGCGCACGCCCACGGCATGCAGGCGTGCTTCATGGCCAAACCCTTCGCGCAACTGGCCGGCACCGGCATGCACATGCACCTGAGCCTGGCCGACAGCGCCGGCAACAACCTGTTCGCCAGCGAAGACAAGGCCGGCACTCCCCTTCTGCGCCAAGCGGTTGCCGGCATGCTACGCCACCTGCGCGACTCGCTGCTGCTGTTCTGCCCCAACGCCAACTCGTTCCGTCGCTTCCAGGCCAACAGCTATGCACCGCTGGCGCCAACCTGGGGTGTCGACAACCGCACGGTCAGCTTGCGCGTGCCCGGCGGGCCGGCCAACAGCCGCCATGTCGAACACCGCATCTGTGGCGCCGACGCCAACCCGTACCTGGCCGCTGCGGCGATTCTCGCTGCCAGCCACCGCGGCATCCGCGAACAACTCGACCCGGGCGCACCGGTCGAAGGCAACGGCTACGCCCAGGCCACCGAACACCTGCCCACCGACTGGCTGACCGCCCTCGACGCACTGGAGCGTTCGGCGTGGGCACGCGAAGCACTCGGTGCAGACTTCCTCGGGGTGTACCTGAAGGTCAAGCGCGCCGAGTATCGCCAGTTCATGGCCGAAGTCAGCGAACAGGACTGGCGCTGGTACCTGCACCAGGCCTGAGCCTCACCCTATTCAGAATAAGGAACACCCATGAACGCAGCAGTGAACAACGGCCCGGCCCAGCGCGCGCCGTCCTACTACAGTGCCTCCCTCAACGACCACACGCAGTACCCGCAGCTCAAGGGCACCGTGCAGGTCGACGTAGCCATTATCGGCGGCGGTTTCACCGGCGTAGCCACCGCCGTGGAGCTGGCCGAGCGCGGCCTGAAAGTGGCGGTGGTGGAAACCAACCGCATCGGCTGGGGCGCCAGCGGCCGCAACGGCGGCCAGGTCACCGGCAGCCTCTCGGGCGACGAAGCCATGCGCACGCAGATGCGCGACCGCCTGGGCAGTGAAGTGGATGACTTCATCTGGCACCTGCGCTGGCGCGGGCACCAGATCATCGAGCAGCGGGTCGAGCGCTATGGCATCGACTGTGACCTCAAGCGCGGCCACCTGCATGCAGCGATGAAACCGTCACACCTCAACGAGCTGCGCGCCTTCGAGGCCGAAGCGCAGCGCCGCGGCATGGGTGATCAGGTGCACATGCTCGACCGCAACTCGGTTGCCGAACACCTGCAAAGCCCGTTGTACCTGGGCGCGCTGAAAAACCTGCGCAACCTGCACCTGCACCCGCTCAACCTGTGCCTGGGCGAGGCGCGTGCCGCCCATGCACTGGGCGCGCTGATCTTCGAGAACTCCGAGGTACTGGACATCGTGCACGGCCCGCGCCCTGCAGTGGTCACTGCCCAAGGCCGAATCGAAGCACGCCAGGTGATGCTGGCCGGCGACGTTTACCACAAACTGGAAAAGCGCCAGCTAAAGGGCAAGATCTTCCCCGCCATGGGTGGCATCGTCACCACCGCGCCGCTGGGCGAACTGGCCGAACAGATCAACCCCCAGGACCTGGCGGTGTACGACTGCCGTTTCGTGCTCGACTACTACCGCCTCACTGCCGACAAACGCCTGCTGTTCGGCGGCGGCGCCAACTATTCGGGCAAGGATTCCCGTGATATCGCAGGTGAACTGCGCCCGTGCATCGAGCGCACCTTCCCGGCCCTCAAAGGGGTGCCGATCGAGTTCCAGTGGAGCTGCGCGATGGGTATCGTGGTCAATCGCATACCGCAGCTGGGCAAGCTTTCGGACAACGTCTGGTATTGCCAGGGCTATTCGGGGCACGGCATCGCCACCAGCCACATCATGGGCGAAATCATGGCCGAGGCGCTGACTGGAACGCTGGAGAAGTTCGATACCTTTGCCGGGTGCAAGCACATCAAGGTGCCGATGGGGGATCTGCTGGGCAATCCGCTGTTGGCGGCAGGGATGTGGTACTACCAGATGCTGGAAAAACTGCGTTGATTGCGCTCCCCCTGTAGGAGCGGCCTCGTGTCGCGAAAGGGCCGCAAAGCGGCCCCAGATTTTCAGCATGATGCAGATATAGCCAGGCAATGGTCAGCGATCAGGCGATCTTCTTGAAACCCTGCTTCTTCAGCTCTTCATCACGCAACTCGCGGCGCAGGATCTTGCCCACGTTGGTCGTTGGCAGCGCGTCGCGGAACTCGATGTAACGCGGCACCTTGTAGCCGGTGACGTTGGCACGCATGTGCTCCATCACCTGCTCCTTGGTGACGGTCATGCCCGGCTTGACCACGATGAACACCTTGATCAGTTCGCCCGACTTTTCGTCCGGCACGCCGATCGCAGCGCACTGCAGCACACCCGGCAGGGCTGCCAGTACGTCCTCCAGCTCGTTGGGATACACGTTGAAGCCCGAGACCAGGATCATGTCCTTCTTGCGGTCAACGATGCGCATGTAGCCATCCGGCTGGATCAGGGCAATGTCCCCGGTCTTCAGCCAACCGTCACTGTCGAGGATCTCGGCGGTGGCATCTTCACGCTGCCAGTAGCCCTTCATCACCTGCGGCCCCTTGACGCACAGCTCGCCCACCTCGCCCAGCGGCAGTTCGGTGCCACTGTCATCGATGACCTTGCACAGGGTCGAGGGCACCGGGATACCGATGGTGCCGACCTGGTTGGCTTCGGCCGGATTGACCGCCGCAACCGGGCTGGTCTCGGTCATGCCATAGCCTTCGCAAATGGCGCAACCGGTGACGGCTTTCCAGCGCTCGGCCACGCTCAGTTGCAGCGCCATGCCACCGGACAGGGTGATCTTCAACGCCGAGAAGTCCAACGCACGGAACGCCTCGTTGTTGCACAGGGCAACGAACAGGGTGTTGAGGCCGACGAAGCCGCTGAATTTCCACTTGCCCAGCTCCTTGACCATTGCCGGCAAGTCACGCGGGTTGCTGATCAGCACGTTATGGTTGCCGATCAGCATCATCGCCATGCAATGGAAGGTAAAGGCATAGATGTGGTACAGCGGCAGCGGCGTGATGAGGATCTCGCAACCTTCATGCAGGTTCGAACCCATCAGCGCCCGGCACTGCAGCATGTTGGCCACCAGGTTGCGGTGCGTCAGCATTGCGCCCTTGGCCACACCTGTGGTGCCGCCGGTGTACTGCAGCACGGCAACATCATTGGCTTGCGGGTTGGCCTCGGCCACCGGCTGGCCCTTGCCCAGCGCCAGGGTATCGTTGAAGCGCACGGCGTTCGGCAGGTTATAGGCCGGCACCATCTTCTTCACGTACTTGATCACGCTGTTGATCAGCAGGCGCTTGAGCGGTGGCAACAGGTCGGCCACTTCAGTGACGATGACGTGCCTGACCTGGGTCTTGGGCACCACTTTCTCGGCCAGGTGCGCCATGTTGGCCAGGCACACCAGCGCCTTGGCACCGGAGTCGTTGAACTGATGTTCCATTTCCCGTGCGGTATACAGCGGGTTGGTGTTGACCACGATCAGGCCGGCGCGCATGGCACCGAACACCGCTACCGGGTACTGCAGGACATTCGGCAGCTGTACGGCAATGCGATCACCCGGCTTGAGGTCGGTGTGCTGCTGCAGCCAGGCCGCAAAAGCGCCCGACAGGGCATACAACTCGCCGTAGGTGATGGTCTTGCCCAGGTTGCTAAAGGCCGGTTTGTCGGCAAAGCGTTGGCAGGATTGCTTGAGTACCGCCTGGATATTGGGGAATTCGTCAGGATTGATTTCCGCCGTAATCCCGGCTGGGTATTTATCCTTCCAAAAATGGTCGATCATGGAAGCCCACTCCTTCAGCAACAGCGAAGTTCGATTTACGCGTCGATGCGTTTATTATTGATATGAGATGGCGGTTCGTTGCAAACCGAATCATCTGAAAGCGGGCCGAGAGTAACAGCTTTGCAAAGGGTCGCCTAGAGGCCAAAACGGGCCTTACGGTCACAAAAATGACTCAATGAAGGATACAAGTCATTTTTAGAGTATTTGACTTAGAGCGCCAAGTTTCAAGCGGCAAGCTGCAAGCTAGAGCGGCGCACGCCCCCTCTTGCAGCTTGAAACTTGAAGTTTGAAGCTCGCCCCCCTTACGCGATGTCGCGCAGCTCGCGACGCAGGATCTTGCCCACCGGGGTCATCGGCAACGACTCGCGCAGCACGATGTGCTTGGGCACTTTGTAACCTGTGAAGTTGGCCTTGCAGTAGGCCTTGAGTTCATCGACGCTGAGCCCGCCCTCACGGGCCACCACGAACAGTTTGACGGCCTCGCCCGAACGCTCGTCAGGCACGCCGATGGCGGCGCAGTTGGCCACCTTCGGGTGGCCCATGATCACGTCTTCGATTTCGTTGGGGTACACGTTGAAGCCCGAGACGATGATCATGTCCTTCTTGCGGTCGACGATACGCGTAAAGCCGTCCGGGTCGATCACTGCAATGTCGCCGGTTTTCAGCCAGCCATCAGCATCCAGGGTCTGCGCCGTAGCCTCGGGTTGCTGCCAGTACCCCTTCATCACCTGCGGGCCCTTGATGCACAACTCGCCCCGCTCACCGAGCGGCAGTTCATTGCCCTCATCATCGATGACCTTGAATGCTGTGTCTGCCACCGGTATGCCCACGGTACCCAGGCGTGCCAGCTCGCCATAAGGGTTGGTGCTGGCCACTGGCGAAGTCTCTGTCAGGCCGTAGCCCTCGACAATGCGGCAGCCGGTCAGGCTCTCCCAACGTTCGGCGGTGGCCTTGACCAGTGCCGTACCGCCAGAGTTGGTCACCTTGAGCGCCGAGAAATCCAGCTGCCGGAAGCCCGGGTGATCCATCAGCGCCACGAACAGGGTGTTCAACCCCAACAGTGCGGTGAACCGCCACTTGCCCAGTTCCTTGATGAAGCCAGGGATATCGCGCGGGTTGGTGATCAACACGTTATGGTTGCCGGTGACCATCATGCACATGCAGTTCGCGGTAAAGGCATAGATGTGGTACAGCGGCAGCGGCGCGATCATCACCTCCTGGCCTTCCTTGATCAGCTTCTGCCCGTCCGGGCCATGCTGCGAAAAGCACGCCAGCACCTGCAGCATGTTGGCCACCAGGTTGCCGTGGGTGAGCATGGCGCCCTTGGCCAGGCCCGTGGTGCCGCCGGTGTACTGCAGCACGGCGATGTCGTCCAAGCTCAGCGTTACCGGCTTGTGGCTCAGCGCCGCGCCCTCGCGCAGTGCCTGCTTGAACGAGATGGCCTGGGGCAGATGATAGGCCGGGACCATTTTCTTGACCTTGTCGACCACGGTGTTGATCAACCACCCCTTGGCCATGGGCAACAGGTCGCCCATCTTCGCCTCGATCAGGTATTCGATGCCGGTATCGGGCAGCACCTCCTGGACCCGCTTGCCGAACATGTTCAGGTACACCAGGGCGCGGGCACCGGCGTCTTTGAACTGGTGGCGCATTTCACGCTCGGTGTACAGCGGGTTGGTGTTGACCACGATCAGCCCGGCGCGCAGGGCGCCGAACACCGCAATGGGATACTGCAGCACGTTGGGCATCTGTACGGCGATGCGGTCACCCGGCACCAGGTCGGTATGCTGCTGCAGCCAGGCAGCAAAGGCCGCCGAAAGGCGGTCGAGTTCGCCATAGGTCAGGGTCTTGCCCAGGTTGCTGAACGCCGGGCGGTCGGCGAAGCGCTTGCAGGATCGCTCGAAAACTTCGACGACCGAGGTGTACGCATGGATATCGATGGTGGAAGGCACGCCCGCCGGGCGCTTGTCATTCCAGAAGTCGGCTTGCATTTATTATTGTTCCTCTGCCTGAACCCGCTCTTAGCCTGTAATCCCTTTGCCTGATGGCAAAAAGGCGTTCAACCGACGTTAGCAGGTAAGCCTGAGGTGGCATATATGCCAAGTGCCGCCATTAACATTGTGAATCTTATTTGTGCCCTTCCTGCAATCCGGCCGCTTGCGCATACACTGTGCTCGTACCCCAGCGCAAAGGATCCGCCATGCCTTACGACGCCTTCTGGCTGCCGGCCAGCGAGCATTGCAGCCTGTACGTGCACCAATGGCTGCCGGCCACGCCGGTCAAGGCCGTGGTGCTGCTGGCGCACGGCATGGCCGAACATGCCGGGCGCTACCAGCGCCTGGGCCAGGCGCTGAGCGCTGCCGGCTATGCGCTGCTGGCTGCGGACCTGCGCGGCCACGGCCGTACCGCCGAACGGGGTAGCCTCGGCCTGTTCGCCCGGCAACATGGCTGGAATGCCGTGGTCAACGACCTGGCCCTGCTCACACAGCACATCGGCCAGCAGTTCCCCTGCACACCGCTGTTCCTGTTCGGCCACAGCATGGGCAGCTACATCGCCCAGGCTTACCTGATGCACCACAGTGGCAGCGTGCACGGGGCGATCCTCAGCGGCTCCAATTTCCAGCCGCCGGCGCTGTACCGCATGGCGCGCCTGATCGCCCGGCTGGAGGCCTGGCGCCAAGGGCCCCAGGGCAAGAGTGCGCTGATCGAATGGCTGTCGTTCGGCTCGTTCAACAAATCGTTCAAACCCACCCGTACCGCCTTCGACTGGCTCAGCCGCGACCCTGAAGAGGTAAACAGGTACGTCAGCGACCCGCTGTGCGGTTTTCGCTGCAGCAACCAGTTGTGGCTAGACTTGCTGCACGGCCTGGCGCAGATCAGCCAGGCGAAGAACCTCGCGCAGATCGATCCGAACCTGCCGTTGCTGGTGATTGGCGGTGAATGTGATCCGGTGAGTGCCGGCAAGCGTCTCACCCATCTGGCCGACGCCCTGCGCGCGACCGGCAATCGACATGTACAACTGCGCGTCTACCCCAAGGCGCGGCACGAAGTGCTCAATGAACTCAATCGGGACGAGGTCACCGCCGATATCCTCGCGTGGCTGGAGCAGGCGCTGGCCCTTGGCCGCCCTGCCCGCAGTGAATGATAACGGCCTTGTCCGCCCATCAAGGAAGCGCCAATGACCCAGGTCACCAACACGCCTTACGAAGCTCTAGAAGTCGGCCAGAAGGCCAGTTACGAAAAGTCTGTGGAAGAACGCGACATCCAGCTGTTCGCCGCGATGTCCGGTGACCACAACCCGGTGCACCTGGATGCCGAATTCGCCGCCAAGAGCATGTTCCGTGAGCGCATTGCCCATGGCATGTTCAGCGGCGCGCTGATCAGCGCGGCAGTAGCCTGCACCCTGCCCGGCCCCGGCACCATCTACCTGGGCCAGAAGATGAGCTTCCAGAAGCCGGTGAAAATCGGCGACACCCTGACCGTGCGCCTGGAAATCCTCGAGAAGCTGCCCAAGTTCAAAGTGCGCATCGCCACCAACGTGTACAACCAGAACGATGAGCTGGTTGTAGAGGGCGAGGCAGAGATCCTGGCGCCGCGCAAGCAGCAGACGGTAGAGCTGGTATCGCCGCCCAATTTTGTCGCCAGCTGATGGCTTCAGGCAGTACCGGCGACAGGGCCGGTGCTGCCGGGTCATTCCAACGCCTGCAGCTTTCCCTCGATATGCCGCCGTTCCGGCGCCTGATGCGTCAACTCCAGCGCCTGCCGCCAGGCCGCACGGGCCTGTTCTGCCTCACCCAACTGGTAGTGCAGCTCCGCCCTTGCCGCATGCGCCAGGTGATAGTCGCGCAACTCGCCAGTCGCCAGAATTGTTTCAATCTCCGCCAACCCCACCCGCGGCCCATCCCGCTTGGCCAATGCCACCGCTCGGTTGAGCGCCACCACTGCGGACGGCCAATGCCGCTGCAGCACATCGTAAAGGCCGACAATCTGCGCCCAGTCCGTTTCACTGGCGCTCGCAGCCTCCGCATGCACCGCTGCAATCGCCGCCTGCACCGTGTAGGCACCGAACGCCCGGCTGCGCAACGCCAGCTGCACCAATTCACAGCCTTCGCTGATTTGCGCACCGTCCCACAGGCTGCGATCCTGCTGCTCGAGCAGCACCAGATTGCCTTGGGCATCGCTACGCGCGTGCTGGCGTGACGCCTGCAGCAACATCAGCGCCAGCAAACCGACCGCCTCCGGGTCCGGTAACAACTGCACCAGCAAGCGACCGAGGCGAATCGCTTCATCACTCAACGCCTGTTGCACCAACGCCTCACCCGAAGACGCCGAATAGCCTTCGTTGAACACCAGGTAAATCACCCGCAACACGCTTTCCAGGCGCTCAGGCAATTCGTGCAGCTCCGGCACCTGGTAAGGAATGCGTGCGTCGCGGATCTTGGCCTTGGCGCGCACGATGCGTTGGGCAATGGTCGCCGGGCTCTGCAGGAAGGCACGGGCGATCTGCTCAGTGGTCAGGTCACAGACTTCGCGCAACGTCAAAGGCACCTGCGCATCGGCAGCCAGAGCCGGGTGGCAGCACGTGAAGATCAGCCGCAGGCGATCGTCGGCGAGCAACGCCTCATCACTGGGGTCTTGCCCCTGGCCCTCGATGAGCATGATCAGGTCAGCCTGCGAACGGTCGAAACGCGCACGCCGCCGCACCGCGTCAATGGCCTTGAAACGGCCGGTCGACACCAGCCATGCACGTGGGTTTTTGGGGATACCATCGCGCTGCCAGCGCTCGACGGCAATGAAGAAGGCATCATGCATGGCCTCCTCTGCCAGGTCGAAATCCCCCAGCAGGCGGATCAGCGTCGCCAGGATACGCCGCGAGTCCCGGCGGTAAACCCCCTCGATCTCGGCGCGTACCTGCACCAGCGTTGCCATCAGTCCGGCATCCGCTGGGTCACCACCTCCACCAGGCGGTCCAGGCTTTCTCCCCACCCCTGGTGAAAACCCATTTCTTCATGGGCCGTGCAGTCGGCAGCGCTCCAGTGCCAGGCGCGGGCGGTATAACGGGTCTTGCCGTGTTCCTCGTCAAAGGTCACCACTGCGGTCATGAAGGCCTTGGCAGACGGCACCCAGCCTGGCCCGAACGCATCGGTGAACACCAGCCGACGTGGCGCGGCGATCTCCAGGAACACACCCTGGGTGGGGTAGTCGGTACCGTCGGGGGCGCGCATCAAGGTACGAAACAGGCCACCGACCCAGAGCTGCATTTCACATTCCGGCGTGGTCATGCCATGCGGCCCCCACCACTGCATCAGCCACTGGGGTTCGGTCCAGGCACGGAACACCTTGGCGGGCGGGGCGTCGATCAGACGGCTGATGGCCAACTCGTGTTGCGCTTGCGCAGGTTGGGCAAGGCTCATTCTTGTTGTTCTCCGTTGCGGTCAGGGTTGCAGTTCGCGCACGGGCCTTACTTCAACGCTGCCGACCCGTGCGGCCGGGATGCCTTTGGCAATGTTCAATGCCTCGTTGAGATCGCGGGCATCGACCAGGTAAAAACCCGCAAGCTGCTCTTTGGTCTCGGCGAACGGGCCATCGGTCAGGCTCATGTGGCCACCGCGCATGCGTACCGTGGTGGCGGTCTGCACCGGTTTCAGCGCCTCGGCCGCGAGCATGCGCCCACAGCGCTGCAGCGACTCGGCGTAAGCCATGCATTCGGCATCTTCGGGGCTGTCGGGCAGGCTGTGCAGCAGCCCCTCGTCACAATAGACCAGGCACAGGTATTTCATGGTGATCTCCACGGCATTGGCAAAGTGCGTTTGGCGATAGCTGATCAGGGTTTGAGATCAAACAGCGCTTTCTGGGTTTCCACATCGAAAGGCGCCGACCAGTGCTCGTGGATGACCCGCCACTGGCCGGCGGTCTTGCGATAGCCCACGGTGACGCGCATGAAACCGCACTGGCTTTCGTCATCCGACGGGCCGCAGCGGTTGAGCCAATGGGCCAGGCCCAGCTCGCCATCGGCGTACACCGTAAGTTCGGCCAACTCGAACGTCATCGGGCCGGTGCAAAAACCCATGCACATTTCCCAATGTGCCTGGTACACGGCCTTGCCCTTGAACTGCAGTTCCTTGATCGCATCGAAGGCGACGATGTCGTCGGCATAGGGGGCGGTGATACCTGGGATGTCACGATCGCGCACCGCTTGCATCCAGCGTTCGATCAGTTCACGGATTTCGCTTTCGGCCTGGGTATTCATGAGGGGCTCTCCGAAGTGCGGGTGGCGCCGGTACTCGGCGCCTTCAACACTGGTCGAACGAGAGAGCGGGAAATCGACAACAGGGAGGAAAAAGGCTGACAGGCGCGGCGGCCCCCTGTAACTGCCTACACGCCCGGGCTGGCCAGTATGAATTCGCGATAGCCCGAAACGATCACGTACACCGCGAAATAGCAGAAAATCGCTGCCGAGAGCAGGTATGACCACGTCAGCAGACGGTCACCGAGCAAACGCCCACCATGGCTGGCGATGCCGCACAGGCTCAGGCACCAGACCAGCCCTGCAGCGAAAAAGCCGCCGAGAAACAACCCGGCCTCCAGCAGGCTACCGCCACCGGAACGGGAAATCAGCACGCCACCGACAGCGGCGAACCACAAAATGGCGGTGGGCGACGACATGGCCAGGAAGATACCGCGCATGAATTCGCGCCAGGCCGATTCCGCCACCACCTCGCTGCGCGCTTCCATATGCCCGCCGCGCCAGGCCGCCAGCAGCATCTTCAGCGCGAACCACACCAGCAGCGCCGAACCACCCAGCCACAAGGCCCAGCGCACGCTCTCGAACTGCAGCAACACGGTCATGCCGGCCAGCGCTGCGATCGCATACACCAGGTCACCGACACACGTGCCCAGGCCGAGCCAGAACCCTTGCAGGAAACCGCGCTGCATGGCCAGGGTGATCATGGCGATATTGGCCACACCGATATCAAGACACAGGGACAGGCTGAGGAGAAAACCGTTGGAGAAAGGCATTGAATACTCGATGACGGGTAAATGAGCGCCGTAGAGCCTGCCATGAGTGATTGCGGGATTGGAAGAACAAGTGTTCGATCAGGCCAGCGCCGCCTGTTCAAACACCTCGTCGGCCCACTGGTTCAGGCTTTTGCCTGCCGCACGGGCAGCAACGCTGGCAGCGGCATGGATTTCGGGCCGAATACGCAGCATGACCTTCCCCGATGCCGGCTTTTCGGGAGTGATGCCCTGTTCCGCGCAATCGGCCAGGTAGTCCTCCAACGCATGACGGAAGGCCTCATGCAGTTCCGGGACAGAACTTGCGTGGAAACTGATGATGTCGCGAATCCCCAGCACGCGGCCGACGAAAATATCATCACGCTCATCATATTCAATACGGGCGGCATAGCCCTTGTAGCGCATGCAACTCATCATTTCACTCCTGCCCGCAGCAAGAATTCGCGGGCCTCTTCAATCTGATACCGCCTGGCCTCCTTGCCTGGATGGGGACGATGGCACCTCCAGCACTGGCCGCCAAGCACCAGTTTGACCCGGGAGCCTTGCCGCTCCAGCACCTGCCCCCGAGGTGCAGCACCAGCGTTTCAATCTCGGAAAAGGCTAGTGACGACGTGGTTGGCGTCCTCAGGATAGCGTCGAGAATTTTTCGGTATCGAGTATTCATGGAAAAATGCTATCAAAATAAGATAGCACTTATTCCAAGATATTCATTCAGGATCTTTCATTGCCCCCGAGAATCCGCGCATACCGCGCCCGGTCCACGTTCGCTCCGCTCAACACCACAGCCACGCGCTTGCCGGCCTGCTGTTCGCGCTCTTGCATCAACGCCGCCAGGGCTGCGGCACCTGCACCTTCGGCAGTGTTGTGCGTGGCCTCGTGGTAAACCCGCATGGCTTCGGCGACTTCACTGTCGGTGACCCGCACGATCCGCGCAGCATGCTCGCGCACCAGGGCAAAGGCTTGCGGATGGGGTACCCGGCAAGCCATGCCATCGGCGAAGGTTTCGGCAGTGGCAGTGGTGACGATATGGCCCTGCTCGAAGCTCTGGGCATAGGCATCAGCGGCGCTGGACACCACACCGACGATCTGGGTTTTCAAACCCAGCAGGTTACGCGCCTGGATCAGCCCGCAAATGCCTGACCCCATGCCGATCGGCACGTAAACGCAGTCCAGGTCACGCACAGCCTCGAACAACTCCAGGGCATAAGTGGCCACGCCCCGCACCAACTCCGGGTGGAACGAAGGCACCATGGCATACCCCAGCACCTCGGCCAGCCGCGCGGCTTCTTCACGGGCCACATCGAAATCCACACCGTGCTCGACCAACTCGGCCCCCAGTGCGCGCATGGCGGCGTTCTTCTCTGTGGAATTGCCCTCAGGGACTACGATGACCAACGCAATGCCTGCCTGCCGTGCCGCCAGCGCCATGCTTTGGCCGTGGTTGCCACGGGTTGCGGTGACCAGCCCGCGAGGTGGATTGCCGCCCGCCAGCAGCGAGCGCACATAGACCAGACCGCCCCGGACTTTGAAAGCCCCGGTGGGTGCGTGATTTTCGTGCTTCACCCACACCTCGCAGCCCAGCCGCTCAGCCAGCAACGGCCAGGCGTGCTGGGGCGTGGCGGGTACATGTTGGTGAACGAAAGCGGCGGCTTCGCGCAGGGCGGCAAGGTCGAACATGGCGATCATCCCTCTTCGGTAGGTGGTTGATCCGATCCTAAGCGCCGGGCATTGTATGGGTACAACCTTATATTGCATGGGTAGCAATTTCGTGTGGATCCCGCAGCTCGTCGAGGATGACCAACCCCGGTATCTGGCACTGGTCGACGCTATAGGCAACGCCATCGAGAGCGGCGTGCTCAAGGTCGGTGACCGCCTGCCGCCGCAACGGCGCCTGGCCTGGAAACTGGGCCTGAACCCCAGCACCACCCAACAGGCCTACCGTGAAGCCGCCGCTCGCCACCTGGTGGCGGGTGAAGTGGGCCGCGGTACCTATGTGCTGGCGGGGAGCAAGGAAGCGACCTTGTTTCGCCTCAAACACTGCGAAGGGCAAACGCGGCTGATCGACCTGTCGACCAATGTACCGGTTGCCGATCCGCACAATCATGATCTGCACGACAGCTTGCGCAGGCTGCTGGAAGGTCAGAACCACGGCTTGCTCGACCATTACCTGGGCCCCGAACAGTTGCTGCTGGGGCGCATCCGCGGCGCCCATTGGCTGGGCAATCGCGGCCTGGCCCTGTCGGCGGACCAACTGTTGCTGTGCGGCGGAGCCCAGCAGGCGCTGGCACTGGTGCTGCAGTCATTCTGCCAGGCGGGTGAGCCCGTCATGCTTGAAGCCCTGACCGCTCCGGGCATCAAGGCCGCCTGCCGGCAACTGCGTCTGCCCGTGCATGGCGTCGCACTGGACAACCAAGGCCTGCGGCCCGATGACCTGGACCGGGTGGCGCGCGCCAGCGGTGCCCGCGTGCTGGTGACCACACCTACCCTGCACAACCCCACGGGCGCCTGCATGGATGATGCTCGCCGCGAGGCAATCGCTGGGGTAGTCAAACGCCTGGGGTTATTGGTGATCGAAGATGATGTGTATGGCGCACTCAGCGACCGGCCGCCGCTCTACCCGCTATTGGGCGATCAAGGGATCTACATCAGCAGCCTGTCCAAGACCGTAGCTGCAGGCTTGAGGTTGGGGTGGATCGTGGCCAGCGCGAAGTTGCTGTCACAGGTCGACCCGCATGCCCAGGCCAGCCACTGGCCGGTGTCGCCATTGGGCTTGCATGTCGCTTGCCAGTGGATCGATGACGGTACCGCCGCCCGGCGGCTGGCCTGGCAGAAAGCAGAAATTTGCGAACGCTGGCGCCTGGCACGCAGGCTGCTGGCTGGTAGGCTGCACAACACAGGCCAGCCTTCACCCCACGCGTGGCTGGGCACGCCGCAGGGGGCTGAGGCGGTGGTAAAGCAATGTCGGGAGCAAGGTGTGGAAGTCGTCCCGGCGAGTGTCTTCGCCATTGGCGCAAGCGAGGTGCAGGCCGTACGCATCAGCCTGTCGGCGGCAGGCAGCCGGGCTGAACTGAAACGCGGCCTGGAAGTAATACGCCAGGTACTGTCTGCTCAATGAACCCCGCGTGACGAAAGCAGCCTCTTCGCTACTGCCCAGTGCGAAAAGGCCGCTAACGCAGGAACATCAACCCTGCTGGCAACCTTCGCCCATGGCGCGGTACTGAATGGTGTGCACCTGGCCCTGATGGTCTTCATAGGTCATGGTCGCAGGCACCACTTCGCAGACATTGGGGATGGTCGACAGGTTGATCACCCGTTTGATGTCCAGGTTCATGGAATAGTCGTACTGCTGGGCCACAGGCTCGCTGGAGACGGGTTTGGCCTCATCGGCAAGGGCGAACGAGGACATACCGACCAATGCAAGAATCAGTAATGGTTTCATGGATGTTTGGCCTTTAAATCAATCAAGCTGATCGATTGACTTCATATGCCGTCAATGGCGCGGAGAAGTTGTCATCAACTGCGAAGATGACACGAAGTACCGATCCCGCTTTGTCGTACTGCCAGGGGGGATACGTGAAATTCTACTCCCGGCCTGGAATAGTTGAACCCCGAACTCGGACATTCACCCTTGCAGCTTTTGCAACAATCTGCGACAAAGCGAAACGGATTGATGGCCCGAAATCATTGGGCTAGAGCTGTTTGCCAGCGGAATACCATGACGCCACTCCTCTGCACCCCACTGACCGACCTTGAGCGGCGGCTGCTAGACCACTTCTATCGCCAGCAGGGCTCGCGCATGCGTGCAGCCAGCGAGGGTGAGTTGTGGGTGGCGCGCAGCGGCGAAATCGTTGCGGGCTTGAGCTTGAGCGCTGTTGCCGGTGGCCGGTGGCTCACCGGCCTGCTGGTAGCCCCAGAGTGGCGAAACCAGGGTGTGGCCGCGCGCCTGGTCAACGCAGCACTGGCCGAAGGTCGCGGCCCAACGTGGCTGTTCTGCCACCCGGACCTCGAAGCCTTTTACCAACGTCTGGGTTTCTCCCCGGCGAGCAGGTTGCCTGAAGCGCTGGGGTCACGCCTGGCACGCTACCAACGCAGCAAACGCCTGATGGCGATGGTGCATGGTCAGTCGTCGCTGGCGTCCAGCCCAGGGAACAGTACCTCGGTGTAACCGAACTTGGCGAAATCCTGAATCCGCGAAGGATACAGCCGCCCGATCAGGTGGTCGCATTCATGCTGTACCACGCGCGCATGAAACCCGTCGGCAACCCGGTTGACCGGGTTGCCCTGCGGGTCGATGCCCTCATAGCTGATGTGCTTGTAGCGAGGCACCACCCCGCGCAGGCCAGGCACAGACAAGCAGCCTTCCCACCCCTCCTCGATCTCGGTGGACAGCGGAGTGATCACCGGGTTGAGGAGAATGGTCTGTGGCACCGCCTCGGCATCGGGATAACGCTCACTGCGCTCGAAACCGAAAATGACCAGTTGCAGGTCGATGCCGACCTGCGGTGCGGCCAGCCCCACGCCGCCGACATGGCGCATGGTTTCGAACATGTCGTCGATCAACTGCTGCAGTTCGGCGCTGCCGATCAGGTGTTCTGGCACCGGGGCTGCGACGCGCAGCAAGCGCTCGTCGCCCATCTTCAGGATGTCACGGATCATCGCGGGTTCTGCTCGGTAGGCTGGGGCTCGACGGGATGTTCATGGCCGAGCACGGTCAGGGTTTCCTTGGCTTTATCGCCCTCGAAATCCTTTTCGCCAGGGTCTTTGCCCTCAGCGGACATATGTTCGATCACAGCGTTCATCTCCGCGCCCAGCAACAATACGGCGGCAGAAATGTAGAAATACAACAGCAATACAATGATCGCACCGATACTGCCATACATGGCGTTGTAGTCGGCGAAAGTCTTCACATAGTAAGCGAATGCCAGCGAAGCGATGATCCAGACCACCACCGCCAGCACTGAGCCTGGAGTGATGAAGCGAAACTTCTGTTTCACGTCGGGCATCACGTAGTAGATCACCGCCACCGCCACCATCATCAGGATGATGATCGCCGGCCACCGCAAGATC
The DNA here is from genome assembly GCF_047456185.1 of Pseudomonas sp. BNK-30. Classification (NCBI taxonomy): domain Bacteria; kingdom Pseudomonadati; phylum Pseudomonadota; class Gammaproteobacteria; order Pseudomonadales; family Pseudomonadaceae; genus Pseudomonas; species Pseudomonas sp. BNK-30. The sequence continues at coordinate 726,925 of NZ_CP179904.1, read as the reverse complement.
GTCCACACCGTGACGATCACTTCCTGCATGCCGATCTGAGCCGCGATCCACTCCATCACCTGAGGCCCCAGCACCATCAACGCTGCCGCCGCCAGCAGCATACCGGCAATGCCGACGGTATAGACAATCGACAATGGTATGCGCTTCCACACCGGGCGCCCTTCGGGCACGTCATAGGCGGCATTCATGGCACTCATCATCAGCCGTACGCCTGCAGAGGCGGTCCACAGCGCGATGACGATACCCACCGACAGCAGGCCACCTTTGGACTGCTGCAACTGATCGATGACGGGGTTGACCTGTTCCAACGCCTGGGGCGGCAGTACCAGCTCCGATTGCATTCGCAGCCACGAGAAGAAATCCGGCAGGTGCAGAAAACCGATCAGTGCGATCAGGAACAGCAGGAACGGGAACAACGAAAACAGCATCTGGTAAGCAAGCGCAGAGGCGTAGGTGGACATCTCGTCGTCAAGGAATTCCTTGACGGTGCGCACCAGGATGCGGTGAAGGGGCAAGCCACCCAGGTCGGGAAAAATCATAGCGTCTCCTTTCGCCGCTTGATCAGTACATCAGGGAAGTCTAATAGACCACGCGACTGGTGTGCTGCTCCCTGCTGGACTTGAAGAAAAATTCGCCGTCTTGATCAACAGCCCCATCCCCGTCTGCTGGCGACGGGGCTGTAGTCATACCGTGATCAAGGCTTTTTCACAGCATCCTTGACGTCGCCCTTGACCTGCTGCCCTTCGCCCTTGATTTCCTGGGCCTTGCCTTCTGCGCGCAGCTTGTCATTGTCGGTGACTTTGCCAACACCTTGCTTGATGTTGCCCACTGCTTCGTTGGCCATACCTTTGACTTTGTCTTTAGTGCCGCTCATGGCAAATCTCCTGCAAATGGAGACACGTGATCCGTGTCGACAAAAGGTGGACCCAGCGGCCAGTTCAGGAGTTTCAAACATTTTTGCAATCTCAAGCCGAGCGGTAAATCTGCGGGCGAATACCGCACTGAATCGGCTACCTACGTCTGCGCAATGCCGGCCTGCTGCCCTAGAATCGCGGGCAAACGGCAGCCCTATAGAGGTTGCATGCTTATAAAAACAACAGCTTACGGAACCTGCACCCATGCGTTTGATGCCCCTGCTGGCAGCCTTGCTGCCGCTGCTGCCCCTGCCCGCGATCGCTGGCGCACCGGCCACCGAAACACTGCGGGTCGACCGCTACACCGACGACAGCCAGCCAGGCACCCTGCGCTGGGCGATCGAAACCAGCAACCAAAAGCCCGGCCACTACCGCATCGACATCGACGCGGTCGGCAAAGCCCCGTTTGTCATCCGGCCGACCCGCGCCCTGCCTGAAATCAAAGGCCCGGTGCAGATCACCGGCCTGCCTTGGGCGCGCGACGGCCAATACGTCGCCATTGACGGCGCCGGCTATATCAAGGACCAGGGAGTACACACCTGCCCCGGCGCCCTGCCCGGCCAGTTCGGCACCAACGTGCGCACCACGACCAACCCCGGGCTGGTGCTGCGCGACACCCAGGGCGTGCACCTCAGTGGCCTGGAAGTGCGCAACTTCTGCATCGGCATCCTGGTCAACCGCGCCAGCCACAACGTCATCGAAGACAACCGCATCGTCGCCAACAAGGGCGGTGCCGGTATCATGCTGACCGGCGATGACGGTGCCGGTAACCCCACGGCCACCACCACGGTCAACAACAAGGTGCTGCGCAACCAGCTGATCGACAATGGCGATGGCCTGGAGCTGACCCGCGGCGCGGCGTTCAACCTGGTGGCCGACAACCTGTTCCGTTCGACTGCAGCCAACCCGGAGCCGTCCCAGGGCATCGAGATTCTGCTGGGCAACGACAACAGCGTGGTACGCAACCGCTTCGAGAACTACTCCGACGGCCTGCAGATCAACTGGGGCAAGCGCAACTACCTGGGCGCCAATACCTTCAGCGGCAACTCGATCGGCGTCAGCGTCACCGGCCAAGGCAATATCCTCGACGGCAACCTGATCCACGGCAACCGCATCGGCGTGGCGCTGCGCCCGGAGCCGGAAGTCACCACCACGCGCCTGACCGGTAACCGGATCTGGGGCAACAGCCTGGATATCCGCCGCTGCGAAGCTGGCGGCTCTTGCGTACCGGATCAGCGCACGGGCGCCATCGTTTTTGGCGTGCCAGCCCAGGCCCATGCACTGTACGTAGGCTCTCGCGGGGTCGGTGCCGACCTGCCGAAAAAGGACCAGGCCGTGATCTGCGATGCCAAGGGCCAGCCCAAGCCCTGCCAGCCGCTGCCCAACCATAACCAGCAGGCACCACGGCTGTTGGCCCTGAACGACAATGTGCTGCGCGGCGAAGTGCAGGGGCCGGCATCGAGCCTGCTGCGGGTCGAGGTGTTTGGCAATGCCCAGGCACAAGGCACGGAGGCTGAGCAATACCTGGGGGAAGTACTGGTGAACAGCGATGCCAAGGGGCAGGCGCAGTTTGCCCAGCGGCTGGAGAATGCCGATGGGCTGCGCAGCTTTACCGCCACCGTGACCACGGCCGATGGCGCGACCTCCGAGTTGAGCCAGCCACTTCGCCGCTAGGGTAGCTGGCCCCATCGCCGGCACGCCGACGAAGGGGCCATCAAACCTTGCTCCGCTACCCGCCACCCCTCACAATGCAGCCCTTCATAGCGTCACACCGCAGGAACCTGCATGAAACTCGACAAACCCGCCGCCATCGCCCGGCGCAACGAAGCATTGGCCAAGCCGGTGCTCACCAGTGCCAACACGCTGTTCGCCATCCTCGACCCCAAACGCAACCTGTGGTGGTTCGAAGTGCCGGTGGCGCTGCTGCGCAAGGGCCAGCCCGACTGGGTCAACCTGCTGCTGCACACCCCTGAAAGCGACGAACTGCAGCACCTGAAGGTCCCAACCAACTTCCTCAAGGCGCATCAGGAACAGATGGAAGTGCGCAATGCCGGCAAGCGCCGCTCAACCATCAGCCTGGCGCTGAGCGCCGACCGTGATTCGCTGCTGCGCGACACCCGCCCAGGCGGCGAGCAGCTCGACTTCAGCACATTCGTGCAGGCCTGACCTCAGGCCCGCTCGATGCGATCGTCATGGATGACGATCCGGCCCTGTTTGAACAACGCGCCGATGGCCTTCTTGAAGTTGCCCTTGCTGACGTTGAACATGCGGCTGATCACCTCTGGGTCGCTCTTGTCGCACACCGGCAACACGCCCCCTTCGGCCTCCAGGCGCTGCATGATCTGCTCATGCAAGCCGTCCGCCAGCGCCTGGCCAACCGGTTGCAGGCTCAACGCGATCTTGCCGTCATGGCGCACTTCCTTGATGAAACCCTTCTCATGCATGCCCGAACGCATGAACTTGAAGATTTCATTCTTGTGGATCAGGCCCCAATGACGGTTGTTGATGATGGCCTTGAAGCCCATCGGCGTTTCGCCCGCCACCAGCAGCTCGACCGGCTGACCGACCTGGTAATCGGCCGGGGTGCGGTCCAGATAGCGGTCCAGCCGTGAAGTGGCGGTGATGCGCCGGGTGCGCTTGTCGAGATAGACATGCACCACGCAGTAGTCGCCGATCTTCAGCGGCCGCGCCTCTTCCGAGTACGGCATCAGCAGGTCCTTGGACAGGCCCCAGTCGAGGAAGATGCCCGCACCGTTGATGTCCTTGACCTTGAGGCTGGCGAATTCGCCAACCTGCACCTTGGGCTTCTCGGTGGTGGCGATCAGCTGGTCTTCGCTGTCCAGATAGAGGAACACGTTGAGCCAGTCATCGACCTCGGTTTCGGCGTTCTTCGGGATGTAGCGCCCGGGCAGCAGGATCTCGCCGTCGGGGCCGCCGTCCAGGTAGAGGCCGAAGTCCACGTGTTTCACGATTTGCAAACTGTTGTAACGCCCAAGCAGAGCCATTTCCGATGTTCCTCAAGACAAGGCGGCTATTCTACACCTGAAGCCAGCGCGCCGCCCGACCGCTGATTCGGCGGAACCGTCGTGGAGTACTCGCGTCTACCGTGTGGCCAGCCATCTGCAAGGGATCAGCACATGTTTCTACGCCTGTCCAAAGCCCTGATCATCGCCACGGCATTTGCGCTGGCACTGGTGGCCTGCAGCCGTATAGACCTGGCCTACCGCAACCTCGACCGGCTGGTCCCGTGGTCGCTGGACGACTACCTGGCCATGAACCGTGACCAGAGGTCGTTGCTCGACGAACGGCTCAAGCAGCACCTGGCATGGCATTGCACGACCGAACTGCCCGGGTACCTCGACTGGCTCGACCGCGTACGCAGCATGGTCGCCGATGGGCAAGTGACCGACCAGGCGCTGCAACAGCGCATGAACGAAGCCCGGCAGGCGATCGGTCGCGTTGCAGAAGCCATCACCCCGTCGGCCGCCGAGCTGCTGCGCGGCATGAGCGATGCCCAGGTCGCGCAGCTGGGCGAAGCTTTGCGTGAAGACATCAGTGAACGGCAAGAGAAATACGTCGATACACCCCTATCCAAACAGGTCGCCCGCCGCGCCGAGCGCATGGAAAAACGCCTGACACCCTGGTTCGGCGAACTCACCGCAGCACAACGCCAGCGCGTGCAAACCTGGGCACAGGCGCTGGGCGACCAGAACCGCCAGTGGATCGCCAACCGTGCGCACTGGCAACAACAGCTGATGATGGCCATGAACCAGCGCAGCGACGAAAGCTTCGAACCGCGCCTGGCGCAATTGCTGCAGCGCAAGGAAAGCCTGTGGACTGCGCAATACCGCGCTGCCTTCGAGAACAGCGAGCAACAGACACGCAGCCTGTTGATCGACCTGCTGCAACAGAGCAGCCCGGCCCAGCGGCAGTATCTTCAGGGGCGGCTGGCCAAGGTGCGTACCGACTTCAGTGAGCTCAAGTGCCTTAAGGGATAGGCAGGTCAATCGGTGTCCGCCCAATAACCCGCCTCAGCGCCCTTTGCGCCGATACGGGAACACATCGATCACCTTGCCTTCGCGGATAGATGCCTGCAGCCCCTTCCAGTAATCCGCGTCATACAGCTCCCCATGCAACCTGCTGAATAAACGCCGCTGGCCCATATCGGCAAACAGAAACGGCGGGAACTCCTCCGGGAATACATCGTGCGGCCCGATCGAATACCACGGCTCCCCCGACATCTCGTCCTCCGGGTAGCGCGGCGGTGGGATATGGCGGAAATTCACCTCGGTCAGGTAGCTGATCTCGTCATAGTCGTAGAACACCACACGACCATGGCGGGTAACCCCGAAGTTCTTCAGCAGCATGTCGCCTGGAAAGATGTTCGCTGCGGCCAACTGCTTGATGGCCAGGCCATAATCCTCCAGCGCTTCGAGCACCTGGCCTTCGCTGGCCTGCTCCAGGTACAGATTGAGCGGGATCATGCGCCGTTCGGTCCAGCAATGGCGGACCAGCACCGTATCGCCTTCCACAGCCACGGTGGACGGCGCCACCTCCAGCAGCTCGGCCAGGCACTCAGGCTCGAACTTGCCTCGGGGGAAACGAAAGTCGGCGAACTCCTGGGTATCGGCCATGCGCCCAACCCGGTCGACACTCTTCACCAGGCGGTACTTGTCGATCACCGTGGCACGGTCGACCGTCTTGGACGGCGAAAAGCGGTCCTTGATGATCTTGAATACGGTATTGAAGCCCGGCAAGGTGAACACACTCATCACCATACCGCGCACACCGGGTGCCATGATGAAGCGGTCTTCGGTACTGGCCAAGTGGTTGATCAGCGCGCGATAGAACTCCGACTTGCCGTGCTTGTAGAAGCCGATCGAGGTGTACAACTCGGCAATGTGCTTGCCCGGCAGTATGCGCTTTAAGAAATTGACGAACTCCGCCGGTACTGGCACGTCGACCATGAAATACGAACGGGTGAAGGAGAAGATGATCGAGACCTCGGCCTCGTCGGTGATCAGCGCATCCGCCTCGATGCCATGGCCTTCGCGGTGCAGCAGCGGGATCACCAGGGGCCACTGTTCATCGCTGTTGTACAGCCGGCCCACCAGGTAGGCGCCCTTGTTGCGGTACAGCACCGGCACGAACAGTTCAACGGCCAGGGCCGGGTCCTTGCATACCCAGTCTGGCAGGCAGTCGCGCAGTTGCTCTTCAAGGCGCGACAGGTCGCCCTCAAGATCACCGTAGTCGAACGCATAGTCGCGCAAGATAGCCCGCAACACGCTCTTGAGGCTGCCATCGGGCATATAGGTGCGGGTCTGGGCAGCGCGCTCGTGGCTGCGTATCGACGGCCGGGTGGTGTGGATGAACATGCAGCCATCGCTGATCTGGTCATGGCTGAACAGGCTGCAGAACAAAGAGTTGTACCAGGTCTCCGACAACTCATCGTCCAGCCGCGGGTCGATCAGGCGTATATAGGCACTTTTCACCAAGGGCCACTGTTCGGCCTCCAGCAGCACTTCCTCATCGAACCCGTCACGCAGCCAGCCGTTGACCTCACCGACCTTCTGCTCATAGAGGTTGATCCGCGCCGCCGCTGCCCGCTGGATGTCCTGCCAGCGCGCCTGCTCGAAGCGCTCGCGGGCGCCCAGGGTGATGCGGCGAAAGTGTTCGCGGTAGTCGTCGAAGCCATCGAGGATCATCCGGGCGATTTCGCCGGCCGGCCAGTGCTGGGTCATGCAGGACACCTCGGTGCGGGGTGAGTTAGACAGCTTAGTCGCCTGTGCAACTTTGCGGAGCCTCTACCGGCTTACACCGCAAGAAAGGACAAGAACCGCCCGTGCGCCATCGCGTACACTCGCGCCCTGCCCTGTACCCGGAGACCACCGTGAGCCCCATCGCCCTGACCCGCCTGCTGACCCTTGCCGCCGTCTGGGGGGCGAGCTTTCTGTTCATGCGCATCATCGCCCCCGAGCTGGGCACCGTGCCTACCGCCTTCTTTCGCGTGTCCATCGCCTGCCTCGGCCTGATCGCCATACTCGCCGCAGCCCGCGTACGCTGGAACTTCGAGGGCAAACTCGGCGCTTGCCTGGTCCTGGGCATGATCAACTCAGGCATCCCCGCCACCTTCTATTCGGTGGCAGCCCAGGTACTGCCGGCGGGGTATTCGGCGATCTTCAACGCCACCACGCCACTGATGGGGGTGCTGATCGGCGCACTGTTCTTCCGCGAGGCCATGACCCTGCCCAAATTGTGCGGCATCTTCCTTGGCCTGTTCGGTGTCGGCATTCTCAGTGGCGCGGGCCCGGTGGCACTGGACATGGCACTGCTGCAAGGCGCCCTGGCCTGCCTGGCGGCAACCACCTGCTATGGCTTCGCAGGCTTTCTGGCGCGGCGCTGGATCAGCGGCCTGGACAGCCGCCTCTCGGCGCTGGGCAGCATGCTCGGCGCCACGCTGATGATGACGCCACTGTTCGCCTGGAGTGCGCTGACCCAGCCGCCTGCCAGCTGGGGCGGCTGGCAGGTGTGGCTGTCGCTGCTGGGCCTGGGCCTTGTGTGCACGGCCTTCGCCTACATCCTGTACTTCCGCCTGCTGGCCGAGATTGGCCCGGTCAAGGCCAGTACCGTGACCTTCTTGATTCCGGTCTTCGGTGTGCTGTGGGGCGCGTGGCTGCTGGACGAATCGCTGTCGATGGGCCACCTGTATGGCGGCCTGCTGATCGCTGCCGCGCTGTGGCTCGTGCTCAAGCCCGCGCGCCGCGCTCAGGCCTGATACAGCAACCCTGTAGGCGCCGGCTTGTCGGCGATCAATCCAACACCGTTTCACCAGTAAAACCACACACTTTGACGTTACCCCAAATGCCCGGCAACTACGCACGAAGCCAAATTCATGCGCGGTTGCTGGGCATTTTTGTGCCACATAGAAAACTACGTTTCATATATAAAACAAAGCAAAACAGGTCATAACTTCGCAAACACTTAATAACTAAGCACTTTCATATTTAATTCTGGAAATTACCCACCTGGCATTGTTCATGCACTAAACGGCGTATCACCTATAAAACAGACCAGAGACCGCGCCCATGGCTGTGAAAGAGATGTACGCAATCGCCCCGCAATGGCATGTACCGCAGCGCAACGAAGACCCGGCCCCCACGGAAATCGAATTCCGTAATGTCGGCAAGGCCTTCCCCGCCAAGGGCAAGACGGATGCCCCATTCGCCATCCGAGGCGTGAACTTCCAGATCCGTCGCGGCGAAGTGGTGTCGATCATCGGTCCTTCCGGTTGTGGCAAAAGCACCATCCTCAACATGGGCTCAGGCCTGTACCGGCCCACGGAAGGCGAAGTGCTGGTCGGCGGTGAAGCCGTCAACGGCCCCGTCCCCAAAGTTGCCTTCATGCTGCAGAAAGACCTGCTGATGCCATGGCGCAGCATCCGCCGCAACGTCGAACTGGGCCTGGAAATCCAGGGAATGCCTGCCAGCCAGCGCAAGGTCATCGCCGAGGATCTGCTCAAGCGCTGCCACCTGCAAGGCTTCGCCGACCACTACCCGTTCCAGCTGTCCGGCGGCATGCGCCAGCGCGCTGCGCTCGCCCGCACCCTGGCGATCGACCCGCAGGTGCTGTTTCTCGACGAACCGTTCTCGGCCCTTGATGCGCAGACCAAGATGATCCTGCAACAGGACCTGGCGCAGATGCTGTTCGAGGAAAAGAAGACCGCCTTGTTCATCACCCACGACTTGGTCGAGGCCATTGCGCTGTCCGACCGCCTGCTGGTGATGAGCGCCCGCCCTGGCACGATCATCGAAGAAATCGAGATCGACCTGCCCTATCGCAACAACCCGCTGGAACGCCGAAAGCTGCCGGAAATCGGCCCGCTGGCCGGCCGCCTGATGGATCTGCTGAAGGTCGGCGAAGACCTCGACCTGCACTGACCGACGCCCCACTCACCACTTGGGAGTTAGCATGTTCACCACACACCTCAAGCGCATGGCTCATACCGCCCTGGCAACCCTGGCCCTGAGCCTGGCAGCCCATGCCCAGGCCGAGCCCACCAAGGTCACCTACCTGCTGCCTGCTCCACCCAGCCTGCCAGCGTTCGCGCCCTGGATCATCGCCAAGGAAAAAGGCTACTACCAGGCCCAGGACCTGGACCTGACCTTCATCGCCGCCAAAGGCGGAGTCGACGTGGCCAAGCAGATCGGCGCGGGCAACGCCCTGGTTGGCGGCGCCATCGGTGACACGCCGATCATCGTGCGCCCCAACGGCATCCCGGTACGTGCAGTGGCGGTGCTCGGTGGCGGCGGGGTCACCATGATCGCTACCAACGCCAGCGAAAACATCCACTCGGTCAGCCAGCTCAAGGGCAAGACCCTGACAGTGATGTCCTACTCCGACACCACCTACTACGCCCTGCTCGCTTCGCTGCGCAAGGCTGGCCTGAGCAAGGACGATGTGGATATCCAGGCAGCCGGCCCCTCGGGCGTGTGGCAACTGTTCTCGGCCAGCAAGGCCCAGGCCATGGCCGGGGTGCCGGACTGGGTGGTCAACGCCGAAGACGCCGGGCTCAAGTACGCGCTGATCCCGCGCGAGCAGGTATTTGAAAGCATGGCCCAGGCGATCCTCGCTTCAGACGACGCCATCGAACATCACCCGCAGATCGTCCGCGGTGTGGTTCAGGCCACCCTTCGTGGCCTGCAGGACATCATCGATGACCCCAAGGCGGCCGCCGCCACCTTCGCCCGTGCAGTCCCGGCTTACGCCGGCAAAGAGGCCTCGCTGGAAAAGACCCTGCGCCTGTACGTGGAATACGTCTACGCCGGCCAGCCGGTACTCGGCCGCATCGACCCTGAGCGCCTGGACACCGTGCGCAAGTTCTACGTCAGCGAGGGCATCGTCAACCGCGAACCCACGCTCGACGAGCTCTACAGCAACCAGTTCATCGAAACCCGTACCGCGGCCCAGTGACGGCCCGGCAATGACAAGGTAAGCACCCGATGAGAAATATCAATCCTTCTGTGGCCGGCAGCATCGCCCTGCTGGTCTTGTTCCTGGCGCTCTGGCAATGGGGCCCGGGACTGGTCGGCATGCCCGAGTTCGTCATGCCGCAACTGAGCCGGGTGGCTCAGGAAAGCGTGCTGATGTGGCACTCCGGCGGCCTGCTGGAACATACCCTGATCACTGCCTTCGAAATCATCGTCGGCTTCGCCCTTGGTGCTCTGCTGGGGGTGGCCATCGGCGTCTCGCTGGGGCTGTCGCCCTCGGCCGAAGCGATGCTTTCGCCTTACATCCTGGCGCTGCAGATCGCACCCAAGGTGGCCTTCGCCCCGCTGTTCGTGATGTGGCTGGGCTACACCATCTACCCGAAGATCCTCATCGCCATCCTGATCGTGTTCTTCCCGGTGATGATCAACGTGCTCTCGGCCATCCGCACCGTCGACCCGGACATGATCAACCTGGTGCGCACCATGAATGCCAGCCGCTGGCAGATCTTCCGCCTGGTGGAGTTCCCTTCGGCCATGGCCGCGCTGTTTTCCGGCCTGCGCATCGCCTCGACCCTGGCCGTCATCGGCGTCACCGTCGGCGAGCTGGTGGGCGGTAACCAGGGCCTGGGTTTTCTGCTGGTGGATGCCGAAGGCCAGGGCAACACCGCGGGCGTGTTCGTCGCCATCGTCATGCTCACGCTGATCGGCGTGCTCGCCTACGGCGCCGTGGTGTGGGCCGAAAAGCGCGTCCTGCACTACCTCCCCAAAGCCATGCTGAGTAGCCAATGATGAGCAGCTTCCACAACCTTCTCCAGGGCCGCCGCGTGCTGGTCACCGGTGGTGCCCGCGGGCTGGGCTATGCCTTTGCCCAGGCCATTGCCCAGGCCGGCGCCCGGGTGGTCATAGCCGATGTGCTCGCCGGGCGCGTGCAGCAGGCTGCCTGTGAGCTGAGCGGTATGGGCCTGGATGTCAGCGGCGTCAGCCTGGACCTTGCCAGCCCCGAGTCCATCGAGGCCTGCATCGAGCGCACGGTCAAGCGCCTGGGCGGCCTGGACGGCCTGGTCAACAACGCCTCGATCACCAACTCCGGCGGCAAGAGCTGCGAGGAACTGGACATCGAGACCTGGGACCAGGTCATGCAGGTGAATGTGCGCGGCACCTGGCTGATGACCCGCGCCGCCCTACCCGCATTGCGCGAAAGCGGCCGTGGCGCGGTCATCAACCTGGCCTCCGACACCCCGCTGTGGGGGGCGCCGAACCTGCTGGCCTATGTCGCCAGCAAAGGCGCGGTGATCGCCATGACCCGCAGCCTGGCCCGCGAGCTGGGCAACGCCAACATCACCGTCAACGCCATCGCCCCCGGCCTGGTGCTGGTCGAAGCCACCGCCTATGTGCCCGAGGCCCGCCACCGGCTGTACACCGAACAACGGGCCATCCAGCGCCCGCAACTGCCCGACGACGTCAGTGGCGCGGTGCTGTTCGCCCTGTCCGACCTGTCGCGCTTCATCACTGGACAAACCCTGCCGGTCAACGGCGGGTTCGTCATGCCCTGAGCAAAGGAGACCTCCATGACTGACCTCTCTGTGCAACACGACGCCCCGAAATCCTGGGACCGCCCCGCCGACGCCGACCTGGCCAGCTGGATGCAGACGCGCATCGCGCGCTACCAGACGCGCCGCTACGACTGGGATGCGCTGAAGTTCCAGGCCGACTACGACCCCAAGTTCCGCCGCGCGCAGATGCGCTACGTGGGCACCGGCGGCACGGGGGTTGGCAGTGACATGAACACCATCGCGTCCGAGCACTTCACCTTTTCCACCATGGTCATCCCGGCCGGCCACGAAGGCCCGCCGCACCTGCACACCGACGTCGAGGAAGTGTTCTTCGTGCTGCGCGGCAAGCTCAAGGTGGTCATCGAAAAAGACGGCGAGCGCTTCGAAACCATCCTCACCGACCGCGACCTGATCTCGGTGCCGCCAGGGGTGTACCGCGAAGAGATCAATGTGGGTGACGAGGACGCACTGATGTGCGTGATGCTCGGTGCCAAGAAGCCGGTGACCCCGACCTACCCACCAGCGCACCCGCTGGCATCGATCAAGCGCGGGTAAGCCGATGATGCCGATCACCCTCATCGCCCCCTTGTTAAGCCAGCTCGACCAGCGCTTTGCCGAACGCCTGCTACGCCTTGACCAAGGGCTGCAGGCGGTACGTGAGGCCGGTAGCGGCGAGGCCATCGTGCTGCTGCATGGCATCGGCTCGGGCGCGGCCAGCTGGTTGCAAGTGGCCTTGGGCTTGAGCGAGCGGGCACGGGTGATCGCCTGGGATGCCCCCGGCTACGGCCAGTCCGCGCCACTGCCGAGGCCTGTGCCGGGCGCCCGCGACTATGCCGGGCGCTTGCTGCAGACACTCGACGCATTGGGCATCGAGCGCTGTGTGCTGGTGGGCCATTCCCTGGGGGCGCTGACTGCCGCCGCGTTCGCCCAGGCCCACCCGCAGCGGGTCAACCGCCTGGTACTGCTCAGCCCGGCACGCGGTTACGGGGCGCAACCCGAGCAAGGTCTTGCCGTGCGCAGCAAACGCCTGCACAGCCTGGCCCACATGGGCATCGGGCAAATGGCCCGCGAGCGCAGTGCACATTTGCTGTCGCCAGACGCCGGTGCCCAGGCGCTGGCCTGGGTGCAGTGGAACATGGCGCGGCTACAGCCGCACGGCTACCGCCAAGCCATCGAGCTGCTGTGCGGCGACCACCTGTTGCGCCACGCGCCGCAGGCAGTGCCCTGCGAAGTGCACTGCGGCAGCGCCGACGGCATCACCCGCGCGGACGACTGCCAGGCCTTGGCCGATGCTCTGGGCGCCCCTTTCAAACTGATACCCGGCGCTGGCCATGCCTGCGCCATCGAACGACCTGACACGGTGACGGGCCTGCTGGCCCGCGCCCTGGACGCCTCTCTCACAGGTAGCGCGCTATGAACGAAATGGATCCGTTGAAGGAAAACCAGGACAAGTACATTGTCCCGGGCCTGGAACGCGGCCTGCTGCTGCTGTGCGAATTCAGCCGGCAGAACCGTACCCTGACCGCCCCCGAACTGGCCCGGCGCCTGTCACTGCCCCGCTCGACCATCTTCCGCCTGCTGACCACCCTGGAAACCATGGGCTTCGTCACCCGCAGCGGCAACGAATACCGCCTGGGCATGTCGGTACTGCGCCTGGGCTTCGAATACCTGGCCTCGCTGGAGCTGACCGAACTGGGCCAGCCACTGCTGGCACGGCTGTGCGATCGCCTGAACTACCCGAGCAACCTGGTGGTACGCGACGGTCGCTCGATCGTCTACGTGGCCAAGGTTTCACCACCCTCGGTGTTCTCCAGCGCAGTTACCGTCGGCACGCGCCTGCCGGCCCACGCCACGGTGCTGGGGCGCATCCTGCTGGCCGACCTGAGCCTGAGCGAGTTGCGCGAGCTGTATCCCGAAGAGCATCTGGAGCAGTTTTCGCCGTGCACGCCCAAGACCGTGCTGGAGCTGTTCGACCTGGTCCAGGCCGATCGCCTGCGCGGCTATGTCAGCGGCGAAGGCTTCTTCGAGTCGACCATCTCCACGGTGGCTGCACCCGTGCGTGATGACAGCGGCCAAGTAGTCGCAGCGCTCGGCCTGACCATCCCGACCGTGCAGATCGGCCACGTCAATTTCGACAACCTGCTGGGCCAGGTGCGGGGCAGTGCCGATGAGTTGTCGCGCTTGCTCAACTACACGCCCAACACCGGTCACGGCCGCGTCACCGCGCTGATGAGGGACTGAGATGAACCCCTACCAACTTCAAGACAGCACGGTGATCGTCACCGGCGGCTCGTCCGGCATCGGCTACGCCTGTGTCGAACTGCTGCTCGAAGCCGGCGCCCGCGTAGCCTTCTGCGGGCGCGACGAAGACCGCCTGCGCAGTGCCGAAACCCGGCTGCGCGAACGCTTCCCAGAGGCGGGCCTGCTGGCCCAGGTGTGCGACGTGCTCGACGCCGAGTCCGTGCGGGCCTTTGCCGCCGCCAGCCTGGCCGCACTGGGCCCGGCCCAGGCGCTGGTCAACAATGCGGGCCAGGGCCGCGTGTCGACGTTTGCCGACACCACCGACCAGGCCTGGAACGAAGAACTGCAGCTCAAATTCTTCTCGGTCATCCACCCGGTACGCGCGTTCATGGCACAACTGCAGGGCCAGCCTAACGCCTCGATCGTGTGCGTCAACTCGCTGCTGGCCAGCCAGCCCGAACCGCATATGGTCGCCACCTCGGCCGCCCGTGCCGGGCTGAAGAACCTGGTGCGCTCAATGGCCTTCGAATTCGCCGAACACGGCATCCGGGTCAACGGCATCCTCATCGGCCTGGTCGAGTCGGGGCAATGGCGCCGCCGCTTCGAGGCCCGCGAAGAGCGCGAGCTGGACTGGTCGCAATGGACCGCACAGCTGGCGCAACGCAAACACATTCCCTTGGGCCGCCTTGGCCTGCCGAAGGAAGCGGCGCAGGCGATCCTGTTCCTGGCTTCGCCTCTGTCGGCCTACACCACTGGCAGTCATATCGATGTATCCGGAGGCCTGTCCCGCCATGCGTAACGAAAACACTGTCACCGTCGGTGCCGTCATCACCGCGTTCCTCGAGCAATGCGACGTCAGGGCGGCGTTCGGCGTGATCTCGATCCACAACATGCCGATCCTCGATGCCTTCGCTGTGCGCGGCAACATCCGCTTCGTCATGGCCCGCGGTGAAGCCGGGGCCACCAACATGGCCGATGCCTATGCCCGCAGCATCGGTGGCCTGGGCGTATGCCTGACCTCCACCGGTACTGCCGCCGGCAACGCCGCCGGGGCCATGGTCGAAGCGCTGACCGCCGGCACCCCCCTGCTGCACATCACCGGGCAGATCGAAACCCCGTACCTGGACCAGGAGCTGGCCTACATTCACGAGGCACGCGACCAGCTGACCATGCTCAAGGCCGTGTCCAAGGCAGCGTTTCGCGTGCGCAGCGTCGAAACCGCGCTGAGCACCTTGAAGCTGGCCGTGCAGACCGCCCTCACCGCCCCCACCGGCCCGGTCAGCGTGGAGATCCCGATCGATATCCAGTCGGCCTTCATCGCCATGCCGACCGACCTGTCGCCACTGCCTATCCCGGTCGCCGCACCGGCCGCCGAAGCCCTCGACCTGGTTGCCGAACGCCTGGCCAGCGCCACCCGCCCACTGCTATGGCTGGGCGGCGGCGCCCGGCATGCCGGCGCGCAGGTCAAGCGCCTGCTGGACATGGGCGTCGGGGTGATCACCTCGACCCAAGGCCGCGGCGTGGTCAACGAAGACGATGAGCGCTGCCTGGGGGCCTTCTCGCAGAACAAGCTGGTCGAAGGCTTCATGCAGACCTGCGATGCGCTGGTGGTGGCCGGTTCCCGCCTGCGCAGCAACGAGACCTTCAAGTACGCCCTGAAGCTGCCGCGCACTACCCTGCGCATCGACGTCAACCCGGCCATCGAAGGCCGCAGTTACCCCAGCGACCTGTTCATCTGTGGCGATGCGGCACTGGCCCTGGAGGGCCTGGCCGACCGCCTGCAGGGCCGCCTGAACATCGACCCGAACTTTCTGCCCGAACTCAAGAATGTGCGCGAGCAGGCACGCAAACAGCTGGTCGCCGACCTGGGCCCGTATGCGTCGCTGGTCGAGCAGTTGCAAACGCAGACCGGGCGCAACTTCACCTGGGTGCGCGACGTGACGCTGTCCAACAGCATCTGGGGCAACCGCCTGCTCAACCTCTATCACCCCCTGTCCGGCGTGCACGCACTCGGCGGTGGCATCGGCCAGGGCCTGGCGATGGGCATCGGCGCTGCCGTGGCAGCGGCGCAGACAGCGCCGGAGCGCAAAGTGTTCGCCCTGGCAGGCGATGGTGGCTTCATTCTCAACCTGGGTGAGCTGGCGACCCTGGTGCAGGAGAACGCCAACGTGGTCATCCTGCTGATGAACGACCAGCGCTATGGCGTTATCCGCAACATCCAGGACGCCATCTACGGCGCCCGCCACGCTTACGTCGAACTGCACACGCCGAACTACAGCAAGCTGGCCGAATCGCTCGGCCTGCGCCATGGCCTGGTCAGCGATCTGAAACACTTCGGCGAGGTGCTCGAAGGCGCCCTGGGCGCGCAAGGCCCGTTCCTGCTGGAAGTGGACATGCTCAGCGTTGGCGGCTTCGCTACCCAGTTCGCCGGCCCGCCCAACAGCGAAACCAAGGCGCAGAAGGCCACGGCCTGAGGACCACGCCATGTTGCATATCACCATGATCGGCTGCGGTGCCATTGGCGTCGGCGTGCTCGAGCTGCTGGAGAAAGACCCGCTGCTGTGCGTCGATGCGGTGATTGCCTCGGCCGGCTCTGAAGCGCTGGTACGTCAGCGCCTGGCGAGCTTGCGCCGGCCGCCGCAGGTACTCACCGCCCTGCCGGCCGACGCGCGCCCCGACCTGCTGGTCGAATGCGCCGGCCACAAGGCAATCGAAGAGCACGTGCTGCCAGCGCTGGAGCGCGGGGTTGCCTGCCTGATCGTCTCGGTTGGTGCGCTGTCCGAGCCTGGCCTGGTCGAGCGCCTGGAAGCGGCAGCGGCACACGGCAACACGCGTATCGAACTGCTGCCCGGCGCCATTGGCGGCATCGACGCACTGTCAGCAGCCAAGGTCGGCGGCCTCGACGCGGTCAGCTACACCGGCCGCAAACCGGCGCGCGCCTGGCAAAGCACCCCCGCCGAGCAGGTGTGTACGCTGGACGCCCTTACAGAAGCGACCGTGATCTTCGACGGCAGCGCCCGTGAGGCAGCGCGGCTGTACCCGAAAAACGCCAACGTCGCGGCCACGCTGTCACTGGCCGGGCTGGGCCTTGACCGCACCCGCGTGACCCTGATCGCTGACCCGCTCAGCGAAGAAAACGTGCACCAGGTCGAGGCCCGCGGCGCCTTCGGCCGCTTCGAAATGAGCCTGCGCGGCAAACCGCTGCCGGCCAACCCGAAGACCTCGGCACTGACCGTCTACAGCGTGGTTCGCGCCCTTGGCAACCACGCCCATGCCATTTCCATCTAGGGGACTGCCAATGACTCTGGAACAGACCTTACCGCTGTGCATCGCCGGCACTTGGCGCCTGGGCGGCGGCGAGCGTTACGCCTCGTGCTACCCGGCGACCGGTGAGCCGGTCGCCTGGCTCAATGCGGCCAGCCTTGAAGATGTCGAAGCCGCCGTGCAGGGGGCCCATCAGGCCTTCCTGCACAGCGGCTGGGCCCAGCGCAAACCGCACGAACGTGCCGCTGTGCTGTACCGCATCGCCGGGCTGATCCGCGAGCGCGCTGAAGAGCTGGCGCAACTGCAACGCCAGGACAACGGCAAGCCGATCAACGAAACCCGCGCCCTGGTCGCCAGCGCGGCAGGGACTTTCCAGTTTTTCGCCGCTGCCTGCGAAACGCTGGAGGAAACCATCACCCCGTCGCGCGGCGATTTCGTCAGCATGAGCGTGTACGAGCCGATGGGTGTGGTCGCGGCGATCACGCCATGGAACTCGCCCATCGCCAGCGAGGCGCAGAAGCTAGCCCCGGCCCTGGCCGGTGGCAATGCGGTGGTGATCAAACCGGCGGAAATCACCCCGCTGCTGGCCCTGCAACTGGCCCGCATCTGTGAGGACGCCGGGCTGCCCAAAGGCCTGGTCAGCGTGCTGCCAGGCAAGGGTTCACTGCTGGGTGACGCCTTGACCCGCCACCCGCTGGTCAAACGTGTGTCGTTCACCGGCGGCACCCGTACCGGCAAACACATCGCCCATATCGCCGCCGACAAGATGATGCCGGTGTCGCTGGAGCTGGGCGGCAAGTCGCCGACCATCGTCCTTGACGACGCCGACCTCGACCACGCCGTGGCCGGTGTGCTGTACGGCATCTTCAGCTCCTCGGGTGAGGCATGCATCGCCGGCTCCCGGCTGTTCGTCGCCCGTGCCCTGTACGAGCCGTTCATGGCCCGGCTGACCGCTGCCGCCGCGCAACTGCGCCTGGGTGACCCGGCCGACGAGCGCACGCAGATGGGCCCGCTGATCAGTGCTGGCCACCGCGCGTCGGTGGAGCGCTACGTGGCCCTGGGCCTGGCCGAAGGTGGCCGCCTGCGCCTGGGCGGTGAGCGCCCGAGCGGCGGCCTGTACGAGCAGGGTTACTTTTACCCGCCGACCATCCTCGAAGGGCTGGGCAACCACCAGCAGGTTTGTCAGGAAGAGATCTTTGGCCCGGTGCTGGTGGCCCTACCGTTCGACAACGAAGAAGACCTGCTGGCCCAGGTCGAGTGCAGCGGCCACAACACCTGGCAGACCAAGGGCCGGATCAACAAGCCGGCGCCGATCTACGACCGTGCCACGCCCATCGAAGTGGGCCACGTGGTGTTCTTCGTCAAGGACGTGAACGCCTGCGAGGCCTTCTACCACGAACGTTTCGGCTTCCAGGCATCGGACCGTTACCCCAACCGCGGCGCCTTCCTGCGCACCGCCGAGGAAGGCGGCCACCACGACCTGTTCATGCTCCAGCTGCCGGCCCCGCGCGCCGGCCTCAACCACGTGGCGTTCACCGTACGTGACCTGCACGAGGTGTTCGGCGGCGGCATGCATATCTCCCGCTGCGGCTGGGCCACCGAAATCGGCCCGGGCCGCCACCCGGTGTCATCGGCGTTCTTCTGGTACTTCAAGAACCCGGCCGGCGCGCTGGTCGAGTACTACGCCGACGAGGACCAACTGACCGCCGAATGGCAGCCACGCGCGTTCGAACCCGGCCCGACCGTATTCGCCGAATGGGCGATTGCCGGCGGCATCGATGGCAACACCCGGCGCCAGCAGCACGCAGAAGCACCCCAAGGCAAATTCCTCACCGACAAGCCCAAGCACAACTGAGGTCGATCCCATGAACACACCCGAGGTTTACCTGCAGCCGCACCAGGCACGCAAACGCCCCAACACACCGTTCGAGGACCTGCTCGGCGATTCCATCGAACGCGCCTACGGCAACGGCGTGAGCGAATTGGGGGAATTGCTCGCCCACCTCAACCTGGCCGGCCCGCCCTGCCCGCTGACCAGCGGAGCGTGGACTGAAGACGCCTTTGTAACCCTGATGGCACGGCTGGGCGAATGACCCTGCGGAGAAGAACAAGATGAACATGCATGTAACCGTCGACCCTGTTGAACAACACCTGGCCAATGGCCTGAGAGACCTCTGGTTCCCGGTTCTGCCGTCGGAACTGTTGAGCGACAAACCGGTTTCCATCCGTCGCCTGGGCTACAAGATCGCCCTGTGGCGCGACAACGATGGCAGCGTGCACGCGCTTGAGGACCACTGCCCGCACCGCGGCGCGCCGCTGTCCCAAGGGCCGGTGCTGGGTGACCGCCTGCAGTGCCCGTACCACGGCGTTGAAGTACGCTGCGACGGCACTGTCACCAAAGTGCCCGGCAGCCCTGGCTGCAAGCTCGAAGGCAGCCGCCCGACGCGGATGTTCCATACCCGCGAGGCTGCGGGGGCGATCTTTCTGTTCAACGCCACCGACCCGCACCTGGACACACCACCGGAGCTGGTACTGCCCGAGCAGCTGACCTCGCCCCAGTGGAGCAGCTTCCTTTGCTACACCGAATGGAAAGGCGACTACCGCTACGTGCTCGACAACGTCATGGACCCGATGCACGGCACCTACCTGCACAAGATGTCGCATTCCATGAGCGAGGGCGAAGCCACCGCCAGGTTCGTCACCCGCGATACCGAACAAGGCTTCTTCTTCGAGAAAGAAGGCCAGCGCGGGGTCAACTTCGACTGGACCGAATTCCTCGACAACGGCTGCCACTGGCTGCGCCTGGAGATTCCCTACCCCAAGACCGGTGGCCCGGGCGGCAACTTCACCATCATCGGCAGCTACACGCCCAGCAGCCGAGCGTTGTCGGCCGTGTTCCACTGGCGCGCCCGGCCGCTGACCGGCTGGCAACGCGACACCTGGCGCTTCCTCTACAAGAACCGCCTGGAGGCGCGCCACTGGGCGGTACTGGAGCAGGACCGGGTGCTGCTGGAATTCATGGAGTTCGACGCCAACCAACGTGAAAACCTCTACCAGCACGACCTGGGCGTGGTGCGCCTGCGCCGCTACCTCAAGGGCAAGGCCAAGGAACAGCTGGCCCTGATCGAAACCAAGCAACTGGCCTGAGGTGACCGATGTCCAACTCCTCCACCATCAGTGCACGGGTGCACACCCTGCGCCATGAAGCCGAAGGCATCATCAGCGTCGAGCTGCGCCCCTGGGGTGACACTGTGTTCGCGCCCTTCGACGCCGGTTCGCACATCGACCTGCACCTGCCTAATGGCCTGGTGCGCAGCTATTCGCTGCTGAACGCGCCAAGCGACCAGGGCCGTTATGTGGTCGGCATCCTGCGTGACCGAGCCAGCCGCGGGGGGTCGCGCTATGTGCACGAGCAACTGCGCGTGGGCACGCAACTGCAGATCTCCCAGCCACGCAACAACTTTGCCCTCGACACCCGCGCCAGCCACAGCGTACTGGTGGCGGGCGGCATCGGCATTACGCCGATCTACTGCATGTTCCGCCAGTTGCTGACGCTGGGGCGCTCGGCCGAGCTGATCTACTGTGCACGCTCGCGTGCCGAAGCCGCACTGCTGGAGGAGATCAGCGGGCTTGGGGCAAAGGTGGTCTACCACTTCAACGACGAGAAAGGCGGCCTGCCGGACCTGGCCGGCTACCTGGCCGGGCGGCCTGCGGACACGCACTTCTACTGCTGCGGGCCGACGCCGATGCTCGATGCCTTCGAGCAGACCTGCGAACGCCTGGGTTACCCCCATGCGCATATCGAGCGGTTTACCGCAGCCGAAGTGGCGGCATCGGACGATGCCCAGGCCAGCTACAGCGTCGAGCTGAGCCGGTCAGGCAGGACGGTCAGCCTCGAACCCGGGTTGAACCTGCTGGATGTGCTGCTCGAAGCCGGCTGCGATATCGAGTACAGCTGCCGTGAGGGTGTGTGTGGCTCTTGCGAGACCCGAGTGCTGGAGGGGGATGTGGACCACCGCGACGGGGTACTGACCAAGGCTGAGCGGGCGGCGAACAAATCGATGATGGTCTGCGTGTCCGGGTGCAAAAGCCGGCGGTTGGTGCTTGATCTGTGAATTGAATATTCGCTCACGCGTAAATTTGACCGGCCCTCATGGGCCGGTTTTTTTTGACCTGGTTTTGTACTGTTCATTCCTGCCTTATCGCCCACTTGCCAGCGATAAGGCATGTACTGATACAACCCAAGACAAAGTAGTGCATCGACGCACAATGCCTGGGCATAACAGTAACCAAACTTTCAACCTGTTCCAGATACGGTACAAACCAAGCCGTTTCAAATATAAATAATTGTTTTAAATCAGTTTTTATTTAACAAAAGAACCTGGCACAAAACCTGCTCCATTTCCTTTGTCAAACAACATCTCACCCATAAAACAAAAAACCCGCAGTACGGGCGACGCTCCCCCTTTGCCTGCGGAAACCTCCCAACCTTGCAGGGCATGGCATGAAAAGATATGTGATAAGCCTCGGTCTGATTCTCGGCAGTTGCGCAAGTTTCGCTTCCGAACCCGGCCCCGCCGCCCCCGACCAGCCACCCACCGCGAAAAAGCCCTTCCCGCATATTGCCTGGCGCAGCGACGACGGCCAGAGCAGCCTGGATATCGGCGGCGCCCTGCGCGTCAATTACCGCGACGAACACTGGGACACCACCGAAAACAACGGCCGCTTCCTCTTCGATACCTTCCGCCTCGACGTGCAGGCCAGCCATCGCCAGCTGTTCAGCGATGTCGGCTATTGGTTCCAGGACGACGGCAAGCGCTCGATCGACCGTGGCTACATTGGCTACCGCTTCAGCCCCCAAGCCAACCTGCAAGCCGGGGCGCCGTTCAAACCGTTCGGCCTGGAGCCGTATCCACAGTTTGGCTGGAGCTATCACATACCGTTCTTCATGGGCTACGGCGTCAGCGCAGGCAAAGGCCTCAAATACAGCTACAAGGATGCGCAGTGGGACCTGCAATTGGGTTACTTCCCGCGCATGCTGCCTTCAAGCCTGCGCTACTCACCGGAAGTCGGGCGTTATGCCGACCTCGACGACAACGCCGTGCCGTTTACCCAATCGCGCCAAGACAACGAGAAACACAACCAGGTCAACGCCCGTGTCGCCCGTACCTTCAGCGGCGATGGCTGGAAGACCGAGCTGGGTGCCTCGCTGGCGGCTGCCGAGCTGTACAACGCCACCACCCATGACGACGGCGATTACTGGGCAGGCGGAGTCCACGCGCTGCTCAACAGAGGCCCCTGGACGGTGACGGGCCAGGCGATCCGCTATGAGTACGATCCGAAGAACCCGGCGGGCGTCAGCAACGACGCAGTGCTGATGGGCGGCAACGGCCTGACCCCTGCATACCTGATCGCCTCCAAGGCCACCATCGCAGCGGTCAACGTCGGCTATGACGTGCTGACCCCGAAGCTTGGGCAACTGAAAAAGATCAAGCTCTATACCGACTACAGCCGGATGATGAAAGATGAACATGGCTGGGACGATTCGCAGATGTTCACCGTTGGCGCGCAGTTCCTGGCCATGCCGATCATGGCCTGGGTCGACCTGACCTGGGCGCGCAATGCCAACCCGTTTGGTGGGGCGGAAAATGGCACAGGCTGGACCAGCACCAGCTCGGTGGGCAGCAATGACTGGTATTACCGGACCAATATAAACATTGGGTATTACTTCTAGCAGCCTGGGTGGCCTGCACCGGCCCTATCGCCGGCAAGCCGGCTCCTACAGGAGCTGCGCAGCGCACTACCGATGGGAGCCGGCTTGCCGGCGATAGGGCCAGTACAGACAACAACGCCAAAGGGCATTACGATAAGCAGCCCTCACGACACGTAACGCCCCATGCCCCCCGAGCAAACCCCAGCCTACAAGATCGTGCTCTGGCGCCTGGAGCAGGATGCCCAAGGCTGCCCACCCGCATCGGTCGAAGGCCTCTGGGCAAAACGTACCGCGGCTGGCTACCAGGTCGACAGCATCCCCTTCTATGCCTACGGCATCGCACCTGGCGACACCATCAGCATCAGCGAAGAGGGCGAGCAATCCTGGTTCGAAGACTTGCTGCACAGTGGCGGCGCTTCGGTATTTCGCGTTCTTGTGAAGGCAGGCGGTGATCTGGAGCAGGTTCGTGCGGCACTCGAAGATTTCGGCTGCCCCAGCGAAGTCGAAAAAGCGGTCAGGATGCTGGCCGTCGAAGTCCCGCCTTCGCGCTCACTCGACACCCTGCTCTACTACCTGCTGACGCAGCGCGAAGCCGGCACCCTGGACTTCGAGGAAGGCGTGCTGCGCCACGCCATCCCCGAAGAGTTTCGCTGACGGCCTATGCTTGGGCCATGCGACTGGCAGGCTTGCTGAACACGAACAGCAAACCGACCACAATCAGCCCCATTCCCAGCAGGCTGAGCGGTGCCAGGCGATTACCGAAGATCAGGAAGTCCATCACCGCAGTCACCGCCGGCACCAGGTAGAACAGGCTGGTGACGTTGACCAGATTACCTTTGGCGATCAGGCGGTACAGCAGCATGGTCGCCAGCAGCGAAACCACCAGCCCCATCCACAGCAGCGCACCAATGAAACTGCCGCTCCACGCGACGTGCAGTGGCTGCAGCGGCGCGAACACAGCGCACATGGCAAACCCCGCCAGATACTGCAGGCCCAGCGTGCCCATGGGGTTGTCGGTGATGCGTTTTTGCAGGATCGAGCCAAAGGTCATGCTGCCCAGCGCCAGCAAGGCAAACAGCATCCCGGCCAGCGACACTCCGCCGAGGTTGATACCCTGATAGACCACCATCACCAGCCCGCCGAGCCCCAGGCCCAGACCGAACAGCCGGCGCCAGGAGCGCTGGCGCTCCATCAGCACCACAGTGAGGATCGGTTGTACTCCCATCACCGTGGCCATCACGCCGGGGGTCACGTGGGTATTGAGCGCCAGCAGGTAGAAGATCTGGTAGGCACCGAGCAACACGCAGCCGGTGCCAAGGGCTCGCAACATCGCCCCACGTGTGCGCGGCCAGCGCAGGCCCAGCAACGGGCCGATCAGCAGCAACCCGGCGAGTGCCAGCGCTGAGCGCAGCAGCAGGAAAGCAAACGGGCTGGCATGGGCCAGGCCAAGTTTGGAGACGATGGCGCCACTGCTCCACAGCAGGACGAACAGGCTGGTAGTGGCCGCCGAGGCCACGGATGCTTTGGAAAAGACAGACATGCATGCACCTGTATTCGGGCAGATAAGCCGAACGGTGGGCGTGAACTTCAGTTAGGGAAGCCGCCGACCGTGTTCAGTAGGTTGCGCGTGTGACGGGATGCGGCCAAAGGCCGGTCAGCCCGGCACAACCACGCAGCGAGGCGGAGCTACGCCGCCTACAACGCCACTGACAGGTGGTGGGTAATGACTGATCATGGCCGGCTGCTGACTGCCACGCACGGCCCCGCCCGCGACTGGCGCGATGGCAAAGCTTGCGGTGGACAGGATGGCAGGCATGAGCAGGTCTTCGGGGAGGTGAATACCCTGGAATATAGCGGTGAATCAGGGCCAGGACAATAGCTGGCTTCTTTGATGCCTGCAGGGCCCTGCAGGCACCGAAACTTCAGAACAACCAGCGATACAGCAGGTACGCCACAACCACCGCCAGTACCGGCCGCAGGATGCGGTAGGCCTTGGGGTTGGCACGCTTGAACTGCTTCACGCGGGTGCTGATCCT
Organism: Pseudomonas sp. BNK-30; assembly: GCF_047456185.1. NCBI lineage: Bacteria > Pseudomonadati > Pseudomonadota > Gammaproteobacteria > Pseudomonadales > Pseudomonadaceae > Pseudomonas > Pseudomonas sp. BNK-30. The sequence continues at coordinate 702,217 of NZ_CP179904.1, read as the reverse complement.
GTTGCTGAAGCGCTTGCTCCACGCATAAGCCTGGTTGATCCCGCCCACGCGCTCGTCATCGGTGTTCTGCGGTGCAGTGGCGCGGCCCAGGAAGGCGCTGACCTTGCGGTTGATGCGGGCCATCAGCGGGTTGCTGAGCGGGCGCTCGATGTCACAGAACAGGATCACTCGGGTGACGTCGGTTTCGTTCTTGACCCAGTGCACATAGGTTTCGTCGAACATCACGTCCTCGCCATCACGCCAGGCGTAGGCCTGGCCGTCGACGTAAATGCGGCAGTCGTCGGAGTTCGGCGTAGACAACCCCAAGTGATAGCGCAGCGAGCCGGCGAAGGGGTCGCGGTGCGGGTTGAGGTGGCTGCCGCCGGGCAGCAGGGCGAACATCGCGCCTTTGACGTTGGGGATGGCGCTGACCAGCTCTACGGTCTTCGGGCACAACGCCTCGGCCGACGGCAGCGGTTTGTCGTACCACTTCAGGTAGAAACGCTTCCAGCCCTTCTTGAAGAACGACCCGAAGCCTGCGTCGTTGTCTTTCTCGGCGGCGCGGATGTAACCCTCGTCGAACAGGCGCATGGCCTCCTCACGGATCTGCTGCCAGTTGTCCTTGAGCACGTCCAGCTCAGGGAAACGCTGGCGGTCCAGGTACGGCTTGGACGGCACCCCGGAGAAAAAGTACATCAGGCTGTTATAGGGTGCGAACAGCGCAGAATGGTTGACGAACTGGCGCAGGACTGGCAATCGCGCCTTGCCGCGCAGGTGGACGAACAGCACGCTGCCAAAAAAAACCAGCAGGACACCTGCCTTGGCGACGAAGGAAAAGGTCATGCAACACTCCTTGGAAAGGGAGCAGGCCAGCGCTGCCTGCCCCCATCAAAAATCATCCTGCCATCATAAACCCATCACGCCCAGGTAAAAACAACCCGGGCGGGAACTCACTCATGAAGATTTTGCAATAAACCCGAGCGCAGGGGCAGCTTGGCGCTTACTGCTGGTTCTCCTGCTCGCTGAACATGTCGGCGAACAGCATGCTCGACAGGTAGCGCTCGCCGGAGTCGGGCAGGATTACGACGATGGTCTTGCCCTGCATCTCCGGCTTTTCCGCCAGCCGCACCGCAGCAGCCATCGCCGCGCCGCAGGAAATGCCGCAAAGGATGCCCTCCTCCTGCATCAGGCGGATGGCCATCGCCTTGGCCTCTTCATCGGTCACGGTCTCGACCTGGTCGACGATCGACAGGTCAAGGTTCTTCGGCACAAAGCCGGCGCCGATACCCTGGATCTTGTGCGGGCTGGGCTTGAGCTCCTCACCGGCCAGGGTCTGGCTGATCAGCGGCGAGGCCACAGGCTCGACCGCCACCGAGAGGATCGACTTGCCCTGGGTGTGCTTGATATAGCGCGACACGCCGGTAATGGTGCCACCGGTGCCGACACCGGCCACCAGCACGTCGACTGCACCGTCGGTGTCGTTCCAGATCTCCGGGCCGGTGGTCTTTTCATGAATGGCCGGGTTGGCCGGATTGTCGAACTGGCCTGGCAGGAAGTACTGCGCCGGGTCCGAGGCAACGATCTCGTTGGCCTTCTCGATCGCGCCTTTCATGCCCTTGGCCGGCTCGGTCAACACCAGCTCGGCGCCCAGGGCCTTCAGTACCTTGCGACGCTCCAGGCTCATCGAGGCCGGCATGGTCAGGATCAGTTTGTAGCCACGGGCGGCGGCGACGAAGGCCAGGCCAATGCCGGTGTTGCCCGAGGTGGGCTCGACGATGGTCATGCCGGGCTTGAGCTTGCCGCTGCCCTCGGCGTCCCAGACCATGCTCGCGCCGATACGGCACTTGACCGAGTACCCAGGGTTGCGCCCTTCGATCTTGGCCAGGATGGTCACACCGCGCGGGGCGATGCGGTTGATCTGCACCAGCGGCGTATTGCCGATGGAATGGGCGTTGTCTGCGTAGATACGGCTCATGGCAGGGTCCTTGGCATGAAGTGGCGGGGAAGGCTTAAAGGGTAAGCCTGCCCCGTTGGCCCGTAAAGCCCGTTCGAACTCGCCCGGGCGGCCTGCGGTCAACCGCACAACCCGCCTTGGAGATCACTGCGATGAAAGCCCGTTATCGCTGGCCACTGGCCGGCCTGGCCAGCCTGGTCGTGCTGTTGGTGGCCCTGCACCTGGCGCTGCCTTACCTGGTGCGCGACTACCTCAACGACAAGCTGGCGGACATGGGTGAGTACCGTGGCCAGGTCACGGACGTGGAACTGGCCTGGTGGCGCGGGGCCTACCAGATCGATGGGCTGAAGATCGTCAAGACCAGCGGCAAAGTCCCGGTGCCGCTGCTCGATGCGCCACTGATCGACCTCTCGGTGAGCTGGCAAGCGCTGTGGTATGACCATGCTGTGGTGGCCGAAGTCACCTTTTTACGACCGGTGCTCAACTTCGTCGACGGCGGCAACAAACAGGCCTCGCAGACCGGTCAGGGTACAGACTGGCGCCAGCAGCTGGAAAAACTGCTGCCGATCACCCTCAACGATGTGCGCATCGATGACGGCACGCTGACCTTCCACAACTTCAACTCCAAGCCGCCGGTCGACCTCAAGGCCACCCGGCTCGACGCCAATATCCGCAACCTGACCAACGTACGGGACGACAAAGGCCGGCGCGACGCCAGCTTCGAGGCTAAAGCCCTGCTGTTGGGCGATGCCAGGGTGCAGAGCCGCGCGACCTTCGACCCGTTCAGCGACTTCGATGATTTCGAGTTCCGGCTGCGCGCAACCGGCATGGAGCTGCGCAGGCTGAACGACTTCGCCAGTGCCTATGGCAAGTTCGATTTCAATGCCGGGCACGGCGATGTGGTGATCGAGGCCCAGGCGGAAAACGGCCGGCTCAATGGCTACATCAAGCCGTTGCTGCGCGACGTGGACGTGTTCAACTGGCAGCAGGACATCGAGGACAAGAACAAGGGTTTTTTCCGCTCGGTGTGGGAAGCGCTGGTAGGGGCCAGCGAAACGGTGCTGAAGAACCAGCCGAAAAACCAGTTCGCCACCCGTGTGGAACTCAGCGGCAGCGTGCACCAACAGAACATCAGCGCCTTCGAGGCGTTTTTGCAGATTCTGCGCAACGGGTTTGTCCAGGCGTTCAATGCACGCTATGAGCAACCTGCGCCCGATTCCGACTGAACAGGCGTGACGAGCCATTCAGGGACTGAATATCCGGTCTGCGTTTGCAGCCGCCTGGGGCCGGGGTATAGTCGCTGACAACAAATGAAGACATGCCGTACCTGTACTGGCCCCCGCAGAGGACACTCCCAATGAAGTTCGAAGGCACCCGCGACTACGTCGCCACAGACGACCTGAAACTGGCGGTCAACGCGGCCATCACCCTCGAACGCCCACTGCTGGTCAAGGGCGAGCCAGGCACCGGCAAGACCATGCTTGCCGAACAGCTGGCCGCCTCCTTCGGCGCCCGCCTGATCACCTGGCACATCAAATCCACCACCAAGGCCCACCAGGGCCTCTACGAGTACGATGCGGTCAGCCGCCTGCGCGACTCCCAGCTGGGCACTGAAAAAGTCCACGATGTGCGCAACTACCTGAAAAAGGGCAAGCTCTGGGAAGCCTTCGAGGCCGAGGAGCGGGTGATCCTGCTGATCGACGAAATCGACAAGGCCGATATCGAGTTCCCCAACGACCTGTTGCAGGAACTCGACAAGATGGAGTTCTACGTCTACGAAATCGACGAGACCATCAAGGCCAAGCAACGCCCGATCATCATCATTACCTCGAACAATGAAAAAGAACTGCCCGACGCGTTCCTGCGCCGTTGCTTCTTCCACTACATCGCCTTCCCGGACCGCGACACCCTGCAGCAGATCGTCGATGTGCACTACCCCAACATCAAGCAATCGCTGGTCAGCGAAGCGCTTGACGTGTTCTTCGACGTGCGCAAGGTGCCGGGCCTGAAGAAAAAGCCCTCCACCAGCGAGCTGGTCGACTGGCTCAAGCTGTTGATGGCCGACAACATCGGCGAAGCGGTATTGCGCGAACGCGACCCGACCAAGGCCATTCCGCCGCTGGCCGGCGCCCTGGTGAAGAATGAGCAGGACGTTCAACTGCTCGAACGCCTGGCCTTCATGAGCCGGCGCGGCAACCGCTGACAGGAGCTGGCCATGCTGCTCAACCTGTTCAACGAGATGCGTGCGGCCAAGGTGCCGGTATCGGTTCGCGAACTGCTCGACCTGCTCAACGCCTTGCAACAGCGCGTGGTGTTCGCCGACATGGACGAGTTCTACTACCTGGCACGGGCCATCCTGGTGAAGGACGAGCGCCATTTCGACAAGTTCGACCGGGCTTTCTCGGCCTACTTCAAAGGCCTGGAAAACCTCGACCGGCACCTCGAAGCACTGATCCCTGAAGACTGGCTGCGCAAGGAGTTCGAGCGCTCGCTGACGGATGAGGAACGTGCACAGATCCAGTCACTGGGCGGCCTGGACAAACTGATCGAGGAGTTCAAGAAACGCCTGGAAGAGCAGAAGGAACGCCACGCCGGTGGCAACAAGTGGATCGGCACCGGCGGCACCAGCCCGTTCGGCTCTGGCGGTTTCAACCCTGAAGGCATCCGCGTGGGCGACGCCGGCAAACGTCAGGGCAAGGCGGTGAAGGTCTGGGACCAGCGCGAGTACAAGAACCTCGACGACCAGGTCGAGCTGGGCACGCGCAACATCAAGCTGGCCCTGCGCCGGCTGCGCAAGTTCGCCCGCGAAGGTGCCGCCGAGGAGCTGGACATCGACGGCACCATCGACCATACCGCACGTGACGCCGGGCTGCTGAACATCCAGATGCGCCCCGAACGGCGCAACACGGTCAAGCTGCTGTTGCTGTTCGACATCGGCGGCTCGATGGATGCCCACGTCAAAGTCTGCGAAGAGCTGTTCTCGGCCTGCAAGACCGAGTTCAAGCACCTGGAGTACTACTACTTCCACAACTTCGTTTATGAATCGGTGTGGAAGAACAACCTGCGGCGTACTTCGGAGCGCTTCTCCACCTTCGATCTGCTGCACAAATACGGCGATGACTACAAGGTGGTGTTCGTCGGCGACGCGGCCATGGCGCCCTACGAGATCACCCAGCCCGGTGGCAGTGTGGAGCACTGGAACGAAGAGGCCGGGTATGTGTGGATGCAGCGCTTCATGGAGAAATTCAAGAAGATCATCTGGATCAACCCGTATCCGAAACAGGCCTGGGATTACACGGCATCGACACACCTGGTGCGTGACCTGATCGAGGACAAGATGTATCCGCTGACCTTGCAAGGGTTGGAGGATGGCATGCGGTATCTGTCCAAGTAGTTTCGCCTGTACCGGCCCTATCGCCGGCGGGCCCCACAGATACACCTCAGCATTTGAGCCTTGTGGGGTACCCGCGGGAGCCGGCTTACCGGCGGTAGCGCCGGTAGCGTCACCGCCAACCGTTCAGGCAAGCCTGCTGGTCCCGCCAGGCCTCTTCCTGCACCACCGCCCTGAACCGCACCGCCGCCCCCGGCATGCACTGGGCCAACTGCGCCAACGCCAACGGCGTCAACGCCCCCAGCCGCGGATAGCCACCGATGGTCTGCCGGTCATTGAGCAGCACGATCGGCTGCCCGTCCGGGGGCACCTGCACCGCCCCTAACGCAATACCCTCCGAAATCATCGGCGCGCCCTGATAAACAAGCTGCGGCCCGAGCAAACGAATGCCCATGCGGTCGCCACGGCTGTCCAGCGTCCAGTCACGGTTGAACGCCTCGAACAGGCTCATACCGCTGAAATCACCGATCTGCGCGCCCATGACCAGATCGAGCACGGGCTTTTGCCGATAATGGGGGCGCAGCACCTCTGGCACTTCGCGCAGGGCCGGCTGCGTGCCGGCAAACGCCAACAATTGCCCTTTGCCTAGCGCGGCCCCTCGCCCATCGGTGCCACCCAGCTCTTCACGCACAACAGTGGCGCAGCTACCCAGCACGGCTTCACCTTCAAACCCGCCCGGCGCCGCAAGATAAGCACGCACGCCCTGCTTCGGTTGCTTCAAGGTCAGCCGTTGGCCCTTGGCCAAGGCAAAGCTGCGCCAGGGGGCCAGCGGCTGGTCATCGACACGAGCATCCAGGTCGGCACCGGCCAAGGCGAGTATGCAATCCTGCTCGGCCACTACCGTGAAGCCGCCCAGCGCCACCTCGACCACCGGCGCGCCCAACGGGTTGCCCAGCAGCCAGTTGGCCCAATTCATCGCCACCCAATCCAGCGCACCGCCCTGGGTCACCCCCAGGTGCCGCACACCAAAGCGCCCGGCATCCTGCAACTGGCACAAGGCGGTGCTGGCTTCGATCTTCAATTGCGTCATGCCTGTGCCTCCAACGGGCTGTCGTCACCACCCAATGCCAGGAACTCGGCATGGGACACCGCCACGAAGCGCACCCGATCGCCCGGCTGCAGCAGGCTGTAGCCTTCACGCTCGCGGTCGAACAGGCGAACCGGGGTACGCCCTATGAGGTTCCAGCCGCCAGGTGACACGGCGGGATAGGCGGCTGTCTGGCGCTCGGCAATGCCGACACTGCCGGCCGCCACGCGCTTGCGCGGAGTGCTCAGCCGCGGGGATGCCAGGCGTTCGTCCACCAGCCCCATGAAACCGAACCCCGGAGCGAAGCCAAGGGCGAACACCGGGTACTCGCGCTCGCTGTGCAGGCGGATCACCTCTTGCTCGCTCAAGCCGCTGCGTGCGGCCAGCAGCGGCAGCTCAGGGCCGACACTGGCGTCGTACCACACAGCAATCTCGTGCCGGCGACCGCTGGTGCCCGCGTCTGGCTGCAGCCCCTCCAGCGCCTGGTCGATCAACGCACTCGCCTGCCTTGGCGGCATATCGAACTGCACCATCAGCGTGGTGTAGGACGGCACCAGGTCCACCAGGTGCTCACCGAAGGCGGCACTCAAACGCTGGCTCGCGGCGAGCAGCCACGGCATGTTGGCCTCGTCGATCCGGTCGAACAGGCGCACCATCAGGCTGTCGATCGCAACCACTTCGATTCGCAGCTTCATGCCGGCCCCAGCGCATCGAGGGCCTGGCGGATCTGCCGCACCGCCGCCACCGAGCTGTCATTGTCACCGTGCACGCACAGGGTACTGGCGTGCAGGCGCAAGGCGCTGCCATCGTCGGCCACCAGCGTTTCACCACGGGCCAGGCGCAAGGCCTGCTCGACCACCACGGCCGAATCGTGATGAACCGCACCCGGCAGGCGCCGCGACAGCAAATGGCCGCTGGCGGTATAGGCGCGGTCGGCGAACGCTTCGAACCACAGCGGCACGCCAACCTCGTCACCCAAGGCTTGTGCGCCGCTGTCGTCGGCAGTGGCCATGAGCATCAAGGGCAAGCCAGCGTCATACGCCGCCACGGCTTCGAGCACGGCTCGCAGCTTGAGCGGGTCGGCCATCATGTCGTTGTACAGCGCGCCGTGGGGCTTGATGTAGGCCACCCGGCCACCCTGGACCTTGCAGATACCGTCAAGAGCGCCGATCTGGTAGTGCAGCAGATCGCGAATTTCCTCGGCACTGCAGGCCATGGAGCGTCGGCCGAAGCCGACCAGGTCCGGGTACGCCGGGTGGGCGCCGATGGTCACGCCATGCTGCAGGGCCAGGGCCACGGTACGGCGCATGGTGCCGGGGTCGCCGGCATGGTAGCCGCAGGCGATGTTGGCGCAGTCGATGTAGGGCATTACCTCGGCGTCCAGGCCCATGCGCCAGCTGCCGAAGCTTTCACCCATGTCGCAATTGAGTAGCAGGCGTTTCACCTGGCGTGCTCCCGTGTCGATGTTCATGTGCCTACCTTAACGCGCCTGGAGGTGTTTGCCGCGGGTTTCCGGCAGGCTCAAGGCCGCCAGAATCACCACACCGTACGACACCGCGGCGAACCCGCCAATGCCCAGCCCGAGCGGCACCTTCTGGCCAAGCAGGCCGATCAGCAAGGGGAACATCGCGGCGATGACCTTGCCGATGTTGTAGCAGAAGCCCTGCCCCGAGCCACGAATGCGGGTGGGGAACAGCTCGGTGAGGAAGGCCCCCATGCCGCTGAAGATGCCCGAGGCAAAAAAGCCCAGCGGGAAACCCAGCCACAGCATCACGCCATCGCTGACCGGCATCTGGGTGTACAGCAGCACGATGATGAACGAGCCCACGGCGAACAGGATGAAGTTCTTCTTGCGCCCCAGAATGTCAGACAGGTAAGCGCTGACCACATAGCCGATGTAGGAGCCGACGATCACCATCGCCAGGTAGCCACCGGTACCCAGCACGCTCAAGCCGCGCTCGTTCTTGAGGAAGGTCGGCAGCCACGAGGTGATGGCGTAGTAGCCCCCCAGCGCACCGGTGGTCAGCAGCGACGCACGTATTGTGGTCCAGAGCATGCCGGGGGCGAAGATCTCGTAGAACTGCGAGGGCGCCTCGGCGCTCTCCACTGCCTTGGCCTGGCGATACACCTCAGGGTCTTTGACCAGGCGCCGGACGAAAATCACGAAAATGGCCGGTACCAGCCCCAGCAGGAACAGCGCGCGCCACGCCTGCTCCGCCGGTAGCCAGGAGAACAGCAGCGCATAAAGGATCGCCGTCAGGCCCCAGCCGATGGCCCAGCCGGACTGCACCATGCCCACCGCCTTGCCACGGTCCTGGGCGCGGATCACCTCACCGATCAGCACCGCGCCGGCGGTCCATTCGCCGCCAAAGCCAAAGCCCATAAGAGTCCGGGCGATCAGCAACTGTTCGTAGTTCTGGGCGAAGCCGCAGAGGAAGGTGAAAAAGGCGAACCACAGCACCGTCAGTTGCAAGGTGCGCACGCGGCCGATGCGGTCGGAGAGGATGCCGGCGACCCAGCCGCCGATGGCCGAGGCAATCAGGGTGCTGGTGTGGATCAGCCCGGCTTCGGTCGTGGTGATGCCCCACAGCATGATCAGCGTAGGGATGACGAAGCTGAGCATTTGGGTGTCCATGCCATCCAGGCCATAGCCGATCTTGCAGCTCCAGAACGTGCGCCGTTGCTGGGAGTCGATGTCGCGGTACCAGGCGAACGGCCCGGTCGAAGGTGGGGATTGCACCTGTTGCTGCACGCCGCTTGGGTTCATGCTTGCCTCGGCTTGTTGGTATTGTTTTATGGGCGACGTCTGGCGTCGCGGCCTGTGCGTCATGTTCAGAGCCCGCAGCGCCCGAGTCCAACGAGAAAAACCGCCGGTCTGGAACAAGAAAAACTGATCATGAACCTACGCTTCCTCGAAACTTTCGTCTGGGTCGCCCGGCTCAAGAGCTTCCGCCTCACCGCCGAGAAACTTTTCACCACCCAGGCGTCGGTCTCCAGCCGCATTGCGGCACTGGAAGCCGACCTGGGCGTCAAGCTGCTGCTGCGCGATTCACGCGGCGTCAGCCTGACCCCGGAGGGCAGCAAGGTGCTGGAGTATGCCGAGCGCATGCTCGACACCGCCAAGGCCATGAAACAGTCGCTGGACAGCGACCGGGCCAAGGTCGGGCGCATCCGGCTTGGCGTGATGGACACCGTGATCCACACCTGGATGAGCGCGCTGGTGGCCGAGTTGAGCGAACGCTACCCCCAGGTGGAAATCGAGCTGGTGGCCGATACTGCACTGAACTTGCGCGAACAGCTGCAAAAAGGCTTTCTCGACGTGATCCTGCAAACCGACCTGCTGCGCGAACAGTCGATCCGCAGCCTGGACCTGGCGCGCTACCCGATGGGCTGGGTGGTGGCGGCCGGCTCAGCCCAACACCGCGACTACGCCTCGCTGGCCGAGCTTGGGCGTGAGCGGATCGTCACGTTCTCGAAGAACTCACGGCCGCACCAGGAAGTGCTCAGCCTGTTGCAGGCCGCAGGGGCCGAAACCCCACGGCTCAACTGCGTGAACTCGGTGGCGGCGATCACACGGCTGTTGCGCGACGGCTTCGGCATTGGTGCGCTGCCGCCCGCGCTGGTGGACGCCGAACTGAGCCGGGGCGAACTGGTGCTGCTCGAAGGCTTGCAGCCGCCGCCGAGCCTGGAACTGGTGGTGGCCTGGCAGACCGGGGTGGCGCTGGTGGATGAGGTGGTCGGGGTGTGCCGGCAGGTGCTGGAGCGCTATGCGCGGGATGTGGGAGGGCAGCGGATTGTGTTTATTTGACAAACGCTAGTATCTGTACCGGCTCTCACAGCTCTCACGGACAGTGATTTATTTGTGGCAGCCGGCTTGCCGGCGGTAGAGCCGGGCCTGACCCAGCAGGGATCAACGCCAGCTCTCTTTCACCGCCTTGCGCCGCCCACCGAGAATGACCCAGGCAATTCCCAGCAACAGGCTTTCGACGACAAACGCCAGCACAAACCCCGCACCGACGCCCCAGCCAATCGCCTCCGGCACCAGCAGAATCTGATAGCTGTACGCCTTGAGCGTCTCTTCACGCATTTGCGGGTCGGGCTGCACCAGCACATGCCAGGTGCGGCTGACCCACGAGCCTTGCAGCGCCTGCCACTCGTTCTCGAGCACCTGATTGCGGATCAGCAGGCTTTCTATGCTGTTGGCATCGCTGTTGAACACCACATCGTCACTGCTGCGGTAATGCCGCACCAGCGCCTGCAAATCGCCCTTGAAGAAGCGTTCGGCGGTCTGTTTGAAGCCATCGAGTGCCTGGCGCGATTCGAACAGGTGCGCCTCGACCCGCTGGCTGTAATCCTTGACCAGCCCAGGCACCTGGATACCGGCCAGCAGGCCGAAGGTGAACAGCAGCAACCGCAGGTAACTTCTGAACATGCAGCGTCCTTAGCTCTGGCCTTGCGAAACGCACTCTCCGTGCCGCCACAGGCCCCATTGGCCGGGTTCGTAGCGCCGCCAGGTCTCGTTCTCGGTCAAGGCCTCGGTGGCAATCACCGTGACCACGTCATTGGGGGTGGTTTGGGTGTGAAAGTCGACGATCAGGTCGACATCCTTCAAACGCGCCGCGCCAAAGGGGGCGCGACGGGTAATGTGTACCAGCTTGGTCGAACAGAAGCAGAACAGCCAGTCACCATTGCTGAGCAGGCAGTTGAACACGCCCTTGCCGCGATACTCGGCACAGGCTTCGACCAGCACCGGCAGCAGCTGTTCCACTGCGACCGGCTCAGGGAAAGCCGCGCGGATGCGGTTGAGCAAGTCGCAAAAGGCTGCTTCGCTGTCGGTGTCGCCCACCGGCCGGTAAAAGGTCGCCTCGCCCTTGAACGCCCCCAGCTGGCCGTTGTGGGCGAAGCACCAGTTACGGCCCCACATTTCGCGCACGAACGGGTGCGTATTGGACAGGCACACCTGGCCGACATTGGCCTGGCGGATGTGGCCAATGACCACTTCGCTCTTGATCGGATAACGCTGCACCAGGTTGGCGACTTCCGACTCGCTGCTCGCTGCCGGGTCCTGGAACAGCCGCAGGCCGCGGCCCTCGTAGAAACCGATGCCCCAGCCGTCACGGTGCGGGCCGGTACGGCCGCCGCGCTGCATCAGGCCGGTGAAGCTGAAGACGATGTCGGTGGGGACGTTGGCGCTCATGCCCAGCAGTTCGCACATGGTGATGCCTCCGCTTACAGACGTGGCTCGACCCGGCCACCAGAAGGTGCGGCAGGCGGTGGGTCATTGCGGTAACGGTCACCGCGTTCGGCGGCCAGCGGCGCCCCGACGCCCACTTGGTCATCCTCGGCAGCCAGGCGTTTGGCGGCGGCCTCCTGCTGCTCGCGACGCTCGCGGGCACGCTTTTCCAGCGGCCAGCGCAGCAGCACGAAGGCCAGGTACAGGCCAAAGGCGATCAGGCCGTACATGGCAAAGTCCGATACCGCGCGCCAGGCGTTGTTGCCCACCTTGAAGGCAACGTCCAGGGCAGTGATGGCGATGGCCGGGGCCATGGCATCCTTGCCCGGGTCGACGACGGTCGGCGTCAACAACAGGACCGCGAGGATCACCCGCAGCGGCTCACGCAGCCAGCGCCACATCCAGCCAGTGAGTTTGAAACCCACCCAGAGACAACCCAGGGCAGCAACAGCGTAAAGGCCCCAGGCGAGGGTATAGTCGTTCTCGGTCATGGTGATCGTGCAAGCCAGGCAAAGAGTTGCCTATGATAAACACTTTTCCGGGCGCAGGCGCCCCCCAGCCAAGAGATCCCCGATGCCCAACGCGCTCCAGCCCCCCATCGCCCGCCAAGACCAGGCCACCGACCCTTACGCCTGGTTGCAACAGCGCGACACCCCTGAGGTGCTCGAGTACCTGCAGGCCGAAAACGCCTACCAGCAAGCCTGCCTGGCCGACCAGGCGCCCCTGCGCGAACAGCTGTTCGAAGAGATCAAGGGCCGTATCCTGGAAACCGACCTGTCGCTGCCCTCCCCCTGGGGCCCGTACCTCTATTACACCCGCACCACGGCAGGCGATGAATACCCGCGCCACTATCGCTGCCCACGGCCTGCGGATGACGCCAACACGGTGGACGAAAGCCAGGAACAGCTGCTGCTCGACCCCAACGCCTTGGCCAACGGCGGCTTTCTGGCCCTTGGCGGCTTCAGCGTCAGCCCCGATCACCGCCTGCTGGCCTACAGCCTCGACACCAGCGGCGACGAGGTCTACACCCTGTACGTCAAGGACCTGGCCAGCGGCAACCTGACCGCCCTGCCCTTCGACGACTGCGACGGCAGCCTGACCTGGGCCAACGACAGCCAGACGCTGTTCTTTGCCGAACTGGACGACACCCACCGCCCGTGGCGGCTGCGCCGTCACACGTTGGGCGAAACCGGCGCGCAGGCCGTTTTCGAAGAGCCGGACGGGCGTTTTTTCCTGCATTGCTACCGCGCCAGCTCCGAGCGCCAGCTGGTCCTGCTGCTCAACAGCAAGACCACCAGCGAAGCCTGGGTGCTGGACGCTGAAACGCCACGGGCGGCATTTACCTGCCTGGCACCGCGCGCCGAGGGCCACGAGTATTTCCCCGACCACGGCCAGCTCGATGGCCAGTGGCGCTGGTTCATCCGCAGCAACCAGGACGGCATCAATTTCGCCCTGTACCAGGCAGCGGCAGACCAGGTGCCCACCCGCGAGCAATGGCAGGTGCTGGTGCCGCACCGCGACGACATCATGCTCGAAGGCCTTAGCCTCAACGCCAGCGCCCTCACCTTGAGCCTGCGTGAAGGCGGCCTGCCGATCATCGAAGTGCGCCCGCAAGGCACGCCGGCCTACCGCGTCGAGTTGCCTGACGCGGCCTATAGCCTGTACGTACAGGACAGCCTGGAGTTCGCCAGCACGCGCATCCGCCTGCGCTACGAGGCACTCAACCGCCCGGCCCAGGTGCGTCAGCTGGACCTGGCCACGGGCGCGCAGACAGTGCTCAAGCAAACCCCGGTGCTGGGCGAGTTCGATGCCGACGACTACGTCAGCGAACGCCTGTGGGCCACCGCCGCCGACGGCACCCAGGTGCCGATCAGCCTGGTGCGCCGCAAACAAGACCAGGGCAAGACGGTCCCCCTCTACCTGTACGGTTACGGTGCCTACGGTGAGAGCCTCGACCCGTGGTTCTCGCACGCCCGCCTGAGCCTGCTGCAACGCGGTGTGGCCTTTGCCATCGCCCATGTGCGCGGTGGCGGCGAGCTGGGGGAAGCCTGGTACCGCGCCGGCAAGCAGGAGCACAAGCACAACAGCTTCAGCGACTTCATCGCCTGCGCCGAGCACCTGATCGCTAAAGGCGTGACAGCCTCCGACCGCTTGGCCATCAGTGGTGGCAGCGCCGGTGGCCTGCTGATGGGCGCGGTGCTCAACCTGCGCCCGGATCTGTTCCGCTGCGCCATCGCCGAAGTGCCGTTCGTCGATGTGCTCAACACCATGCTCGACCCCGAGCTGCCATTGACCGTCACCGAGTACGACGAATGGGGCAACCCGCAAGAGCCGCAGGTGTATGAGCGGATCAAGGCCTACGCCCCCTACGAGAACGTCAGCGCCCAGGCCTACCCGGCCATGCTGGTGGTCGCTGGCTACAACGACAGCCGCGTGCAGTACTGGGAGGCGGCCAAGTGGGTGGCGCGCCTGCGTACGCGCAAGACCGACAGCAACCTGCTGCTGCTCAAGACCGAAATGGGGGCCGGCCACGGCGGTATGAGTGGGCGCTACCAGGGGTTGCGAGACGTGGCACTTGAATATGCGTTCGTCTTCAATGAGCTGGGCGTGGTGTAAAACGCGCTTTTCGTTGTCATAGGTTCGCAGGGCCAATGGCCCTGATTGCCGGCAAGCCGACGATCGGGGCCGCCCAGAAACTTTCGGACAACACCCGCCAAGAAGAACGACACATGCCCGACCAGACCCATCTCAGCGCCGAAATCCGCGACATGCTCATGGACTGCGACCTGTTCGATACCTTGCAGCCCGGTGACTTCCATACCGCCGCAGGCTACTTCAGCCTCGCCACCCTGGTCGAAGGCGAAACCATCTTCAACGAAGGCGACGCCGGCACCTTCATGTGCATCCTGCACCACGGTGTGGTTTCAGTGCGCAAGACCGACGCCCACGGCGCCCAGGTAGAAATCGCCACGCTGCGCAGTGGCCGCGCCTTCGGCGAAATGGCCGTGCTCGACGGCGAGCGCCGCTCGGCCAGCTGCCTGGCCGCCAGCGACTGCCTACTGCTGACCTTGGGCAAGGATTCGCTGGAAAAGATGCTCAACGAAGCCCCACGCATCGCCGCGCGGATCATCCGCGCACTGGCCGTAGCCTTGTCGAAACGCCTGCGGATGCAGGACGGGCAGCGCCTGGCGCTTTAGTCATCATTCGCCGGCGGTTTGGCCGGCTCCGTACGCAAACCAGGCAATGGCTGATCCTTCGGCGGCCCGGGCACCGGCATGGGCGGCAGCAGCGGCGCGCCGGGCTGGCTGTCGTAGGCCTTGGGTACAGTGCTCGGGGTAATCTGAGGGTACGGCGTGGGCGTTGCCGTGCCAGGCGCCCCGGGCACCGGTGTAGTGATACGCGGCGGCGTGCCGGCGGCATGCGCCAAGGGCAGGCCGGCTAACAGCAGCGCGGCGAGGATCGCATGAAACATCAGCAACCTCCTGTCTGAACATTCCTACAGGCTACGCCTTAATACACGTTTCCGCCTGTCCGCTTGCCCTGCAAGCGCGCTAGACTCGTTGGCATAACCGTTACCTGCCTGATCAGAACAAAGGAAACACCATGAGTTCGGCATCCACGTCCGCCGCCACCGCCCGCCTCGACCGCATCCTCGCCGACGCCAAGCGCGACAAAGAGATGGGCTACCGCGACAAAGCCTTGAGAATGTACCCGCACGTGTGCGGCCGTTGCGCCCGTGAGTTCGCCGGCAAGCGCCTGAGCGAGCTGACCGTGCATCACCGTGACCACAACCACGACAACAACCCCCAGGACGGCTCCAACTGGGAGCTGCTGTGCCTGTACTGCCACGACAACGAGCACTCGCGCTATACCGACCAGCAGTACTTCAGCGAAGGCTCCACCAGCACCCCGAGCATCGCCAAGGCTACGCACAACCCGTTCGCCGGGCTGGCTGGCTTGCTGAAGAAAGACTGACTGTCGACACAGCCCCCCGCTGCTGCCGGCGAGCCCGTATAATCGCGCTTTTTTTGCGAAGGGCCCCGGCACGTGGCAAACAAACGGTACAGCTGCATCGGCCTGTTCAACCCAAAATCTGCAGAGAACGTAGGTTCGGTGATGCGCGCAGCGGGTTGCTACGGCGTCAACTCGGTGTTCTACACCGGCAAGCGCTACGAGCGCGCCCGCGACTTCGTCACTGACACCAAGCGCGTGCACTACGATATTCCGCTGATCGGCATCGACGACCTGCAGCGCATCATCCCGCTGGGTTGCACACCCGTTGCAGTGGAGTTGGTGGAAGGTGCACGGCCCCTGCCTGAATACACCCACCCTGATCGCGCCATCTATATCTTCGGGCCGGAAGACGGCAGTCTCGATGCCAGCGTGCGCGCATGGTGTGAAGAAACCATCTACATCCCTACCGAAGGCTGCATGAACCTCGCCGCGACGGTGAATGTGGTGCTATACGACCGTTTGGCCAAGGGGCTCAATACCCGCTCGGGCCCCAAGTTCAAGTAGCCGGGCAACGCGCAGCGCCCTCCCAACACTGGCAATTGCGACCACTTGGCAACCCGACTGAACGTGTGCAGCAGGCAGCTGGTCAGCTGCTTACACTTCAGATGGAGGGCTTGCCATGCTCGATATTCATTCCACTACGGCGTCACAGGACCATAACGTACAGGGCCTGGAACGGGTCGGTTCACTGGCCGGGGGTGCGCTGATGTTCACCAAGGGTATGCGCCACGGCGGGCTGGTCGGGCTGCTGCAGATGGCGGTCGGTGGCCTTGCGGTGGCTCGCGGAATCAGCGGCCATTGCTCGACCAAGGCCTGGTGGCAGAAGCATCGACAGGAATATCACCGTTTGCGCTCGGACATCGAACGCAGTGCGACGGAGCTGGAGGCGCTCAAACGCAGTGCCGAGGCGGCGACGCGCGGGGTGACGGTAACGGGGAAAGACCCGCTCACGGGTAGTTGATCAGTTGTTTTTAATGGCCCTGTCGCCAGCAGGGCCAGCCTGCAAGCTAACGCAACGCCTTGCTCTGCAAGACCTCGGATCGCCGCCCCAGCACGTTCTCACTGATCTGCACGAACTCCTCGGTGCTCACCTTCGGCAAGCGCATCAGCGCCTGGGTCACATCATCCAGTGAGCGTTTGGCCTGGGTGTGGATGCGGATCTCCTTGTCCAGCGCCTGCAACAGCAAAACACCACGGGCAACCTGGGCCGGGCTTGCCCGCTCGCCGCGCAACTGGGTGACCTTGGCACCCTGCTTCTGCAAACGCGCCTGCCACACCTGGTAGCGGTCATCGCTCACACCCCCGGCCCGGCGCAGCAACTCGTTGGCGTAATAATCGGTGAGGCTCTGGCCAAGCCAGTCGCTGTCAGCACTCACATGAACCTGCGCAAACAGCTGCACCAGTTCACGCAGCAAAGGGCTGTTACCGCTCTCGCTGACCATGGGCCGGGCGCTGTGCAGGTACATCGAGCCCCGCGCTGCCATTGCTCCGCGCCACATGCCATCACGTGCCCCCACCAACAGCAGCTTTGCCGGATTGCGTGGGAATACCGCCTGCAGGTGTGGCCAGACGAAGGTCAGCAGGGTGAGATTGTCCATGCGGCGCATGCCCTGCCCCACCGGGGCCGCCACCGTCACCTCGGTCTCGCCCAGACGCGCACGTCGGCTGCCAAGGTCGCCGGCCAGCATCCAGCCAGTCGGGCGATCGAACAGGCGCGATACATTGTCGATACGGAATTTGTCCTTGCCGATGCGCGGCCAGGAGGTTTCGATGCTTTTCCAGCCCTCAGGCAGGTCGACCGACAAGCGCGCCACCAGTTCGGTGCCGTCTTGCTGGTCAAGGCGTGCCGGTGGTACCAGCTGGTCACCCAGGAACAACGCCCAGTGAGGGGTAATGCGCGAGGAATAGGCACCGCTGCGTACTTTCTCGTCCAGCTTGACCCGGTAGCTGAGGCTGGTCTTGCCCGCCGCCGGGTGCCACACACCGCGCTCCCCCTGCACCTGCCACTGGCCGTCAGCCTGGAAACCGCTATAAGCGCCCTGCTTGCCCAGGTCGAAGTCGAGGCTACGCACGGCATTGCCGTCTGCCAGGGTCAGGCGCACTTCGGCCTGGCCACTGGCAGGCAACAGCCGCACCTGGTAGTCGAGGTCGACTTTCTTCGCCCAGGCAGGCGAGCTGGCCACAAGGCCCAGCAGGAGCAACAGCTGGCAACGCATACAGAAACTCCTTGTTTCCCAGAGGCGACGGAGGATGCCGCTCAGCTGGCGCGAAAAATCAGGTGGTCTTCCCAGTCGTCTTCGTCCACATCCTGCTCCCTGAGCATACGCCCCGACTGGGAAATGCGCTGTTCATGCACCTGGCTGCGGTCGCCGCAGACCAGATGGTGCCAGGCCGGCAGGTCCTTGCCCTCGCTGACCAGACGATACCCGCAGGTGCTCGGCAGCCACTTGAACTGGTCAGCCTTGCCAGGGGTGAGCTGGATGCAATCGGGCACTTGGGCGAAACGGTTGGGGTAGTCGCTGCACTGGCAGGTGTTCATGTCCAGCAGCTTGCAGGCAATACGGGTGTAATAGACGCTGTTGTCGTCCTCGTCCTCGAGCTTTTGCAGGCAGCACAAGCCACAGCCGTCACACAGCGACTCCCACTCTTGCGGGTCGAGTTGTTCGAGGGTCTTGCGCCGCCAGAACGGCGCGCTTTCAGCGATCATCACACGGGTTTCCTGCATTGGGCCTGCGCCAGGCTTGATGCTGGAAGCTCCAGGCAATTGCGGCGCGTATGGCTTTTTTCTGGTGGCTTGCAGCTTGAGTGTTGTAGCTGGGCGCCATGGCGGCGCCAGTCTAGAGCCTGGCCTTCGGCAATGCCAGACCGCTTGTCAGTACCGACCGGCTGCAGCTCAATAGCCGCGCGCGAAATCCACTTCGCCACGCAACCCTTGCCCTGCCTGGTATTGCCGCACGTTCTCGACAAACAGCCGTACCATCGCCGCCGGCGAAGTCGGTGCCGAGCTGTGGCCGGTCAGCAACAACCCCCACGCTGTCCAGAACGGGTGACGCTGCGGCAACGGCTCCTGCCGGCACACATCGATCACCGCGCCCGCCAGATCCCCCTGCTTCAGCGCCTCGACCAGGTCAGCATCGACCACCGCCACCCCACGCCCGGCATTGAGGAACAGCGCACTGGGCCGGAAGCACTTGAACAGCGCGGCGTCATAAAGGTCATGGGTTGCCGGGGTATCCGGCAACAGGTTGAGCACGTAATCGGCCTGCCCGACCATCCGTGGCAAATCAGCCAACCCGGCGACCTCGACGAACGGCGCCTGCTCGCGGGGCGTGCTGGCGATGCCATAGAGGGTCACGCCAAACGGCAAGAGAAATTCGGCCACGCGTTGGCCGATATCGCCAGTACCCACGATCAACACCTTGCGCCCTTCAAGCGTGCGCCCCGGGCGGTCGTCCCAACGGCGCTCCACCTGGCTCACCAGCCGAGACAGCACTTCGCGCTCGTGCCCCAGCATATAGGTGAGCATGTACTCGGCCATCACCTGGCCAAAGATGCCGACCGCACGGGTCAGGCGGTAATCACGCGGCAAGCCATCGGCCAGCAAGGGCGTGATGCCGGCCCAGGTCGATTGCATCCAGGCCGGCTTGTGGCCCTGGCGCAGCAGACTGGCAAGCAGGTCTGGCTGGCCCAGCCAGACCGGGCACTGGGGTGCCTGCAAGGCCAATTCGGCGGAATCGCCGCTGGTCAGGATTTCCAGGTCCGGGGCCGCTTCAGCCAGCAGGCGGGCGTAGTTGGCATGATCCTGCTCAGCGATCAGAACGCGCATCAAAGTGACAACCTTGGCAGACAACGAAGGCGGCCCGGCATGCGGGCCACCTTGGGGAGTGAAGGGAGAGTGGCCGGGTCAGACCGGGTCGTTTCGGCGCAGAAGTTCTTCCGGCAAATGCTCGATGTACTCGTCCTCGGCCGGCGGCATCTGCAGGTGGTAACCCTGGTTTTCGAGGTTGTCCAGCACCTTGACGATGTCCTCGCGGGCCAGCTTGCGCTCGGGGCTCAGCACCAGGTCGAAGGCATGCACGGGCGTGCCGAAGAACGGCAGCAGCGCCTCGGGCACGCGCTCCAGGCCCTCGGCCTTGAGTACGTAGAGGTACATTTCGTTCTTGCGGGGGCTCTTGTAGATCGAGCAGATACGTTTCATCGGGTTTCTCCGGCGCCCGCCAGGTCGTCCAGCAGGGCCTGGCCCATCCGCTCACGGCGCCAGCCGCGCAGCGAATCGGGCAGTTGATAGGGGCCATTGGGGTAGCCGCTCTTGAGCAGGGCTTCCAGGGCCTTTTTGCGCAGCATCAGCTCCGGAGCAATGCCCAAGCGCTCGCCTTCGGCCTGGCCGATGGCGCGCAGGCGCTTGAGGATGCCGGCCGCTTCGATCGGCAGCGGTTCGGGCAACGTGGCCGGCCATTGCTCAGGCGGCAGGCTGGCGGCGCGCTTGATCAGCTCGATCAGGAAGGCGCCATCCTGGCGGATGGTGCGTGGGTGCATTTCATCGATCTTGGCCAGGGCCGACAAGTTGTCCGGCTGGTTCTTGGCCATTGGCCACAGCGAGTGTTCCTTGAGGATACGGTTGCGCGGCACATCGCGGCTGCGTGCTTC
Source organism: Pseudomonas sp. BNK-30 (assembly GCF_047456185.1). Classification (NCBI taxonomy): domain Bacteria; kingdom Pseudomonadati; phylum Pseudomonadota; class Gammaproteobacteria; order Pseudomonadales; family Pseudomonadaceae; genus Pseudomonas; species Pseudomonas sp. BNK-30. The sequence continues at coordinate 681,972 of NZ_CP179904.1, read as the reverse complement.
ACGCTCGCGCCAGGCGCACAGCTCGCGGAGCACCGCCAGTTGCTGGCGGCCCAGCTTCCAGGCCAGCTTGACATCGCGGTACAGGGTCTCGGGCTCGACCTCACGGCGCAACGCCGCCACCAGTTCGGCACCGTCTTCCAGCACCCACGCGTACTTGTCGTCGGACAGCCGGGGGCGCAAGGCCGCAAACAGTTCGGCCAGGTGCACGGCATCCTCGGCGGCGTAGCTGACCTGGGTGTCCGACAGCGGGCGCTGCAGCCAGTCCGAGCGGGTTTCACCCTTGGGCAGCTCAAGGCCCAGCACTTCTTGGACCAGGCGCGAATAGCCCATGGAGAAGCCCAGGTTCAGGTAGCCCGCGGCCAACTGCGTGTCGAACAGCGGCTGGGGCAGCTTGCCGGTCAGGCGCAGCAGCACTTCGAGGTCTTCGCTGCAGGCGTGCAGCACCTTGACCACGCCGGCATCCTCTAGCAGTTCGCCCAGCGGCTGCCAGTCGCCGATCAGCAACGGGTCGATGAGATAAGCCCGCTCGCCGTCACCGATCTGGATCAGGCCGGCTTTCGGGTAAAAGGTGTCGACCCGCATGAATTCGGTGTCGAGCGCCACAAAGGGCAATGTGCGCCACCTCTGGCAGAGTTCGGCCAGGGTCTGGTCGTCACGGATCCAGTGTATTTCGATGGCCACGAGGCTCTCCCACAAACATTGGCGCGCAGTATATACGGCGCGGGCCCTGCGGGTGAAACCTGACGAACATCTGCGCCGACTACCGGGAAGCTTGCGCTACCGCTCAGCCTGGCAAGCGAAGCTTGGCGTAAGGCTCGCGGTCGATATCCAGCACTTCCACGCACAATTGCAGGTCTACGCCCGCATGCTCAGGTATGGCCTCACGCAGTACCTCCAGCAAGCTGGCGGACAATTGCTTCTTTACCTCCGCCGGGCGCCCGCTGAGGATGGCCAGGCGCACATGGGCAAATGCCCGCTCGGCCGGTGCTGTGCCCACCCGGTAATGGGCGAACGCCTGGGCGCGGCTTTTGATGTCCGCCTCATCGGCAAACTGGCCGCTGCCGACCAGGGCGTGATTCAGGCGCAGCAGCAGTACCTCGACATTCAGCTCGCGCAAGTTGTCGCTGTATTCCAGGTTCAGGTGAGGCATGGCACAGGTTCCAGGCGTTGGGGGAAGCGACAGCCTACCCCAGTCCCCTACCCGCGCAAAGGCGGCTATCCTCAAAGGTCAGGACCTTACTGACAACCCTGACAGAGGTGAAGAAATGCCAGTTCCGCATGATCTGCTCGCTGACTTGCACGTTACCGCCGATGCATTCCAGGCACTGATAGACAAGGACCAGACGCTGCATGCCCTGCACAAGGAATACAACGCCAAAGACAAGGAGGTGGTAGCCGCCGAAGGCAATGGGACCAACGACGATACCGTCAACCGCCTGCGCAAGGAGCGCCTGCTGATCAAGGACAAGATCGAGCGAATCATTCATCCGCCGAAATCCTGATGGCTCTCTGCTGAATCAATCGGCCTGTCGCCGGCAAGCCCGCTTGCCGGCGACAGGCCCAACACCCGTTACACAGCAGCCGATGCGTTCAAAGCCCCGTCCAGGTCTTCGATCAGGTCCCGGTAATCCTCTATCCCGATCGACAGCCGCAACAGGCTTTCACTGATGCCCATCACCCCCTTCTGCTCGGGGCTCAGTGAGTTGTGCGACATGCTCCAGGAGTGGTTGATCATGCTCTCCACGCCGCCCAGCGAATCGGCCAGGACAAAGATCTGCAATGCCTCCACCAGGCGGTTGAGCGCAGCCCGGTCACCGTTCTTGACCTTCATTGCCACCACCGCCCCGCCAGCGCGCATCTGGCGTTTGCACAGCGCGTGCTGCGGGTGGCTCTCCAGGCCCGGGTAATACACCTGCTCGATCTGCGGATGGCTTTCCAGAAAGCGTGCCACCTGCAGGGCATTGGCACACTGGCGCTCCATGCGCACGTCGAGGGTTTTCAGGCCACGCAGGGCCAGGTAACAGTCGAACGGACCCTGGATTGCCCCCACGGCCATGCTGATCTTGCGCAGGCACCCCAGCAAGGCGTCATTGGCAGCCACCACCACGCCGCCGGTCAGGTCGGAGTGGCCGCCAATGTATTTGCTGGCCGAATGCATCACCAGGTCCACACCGAGGGTGATCGGCCGCTGGTTCCACGGCGAGCAGAAGGTGTTGTCGATGCAGGTGAGAATGCCACGCGCCCGCGCCAGGTCGCAGACCGCCTTGATGTCGACCAGGTGCAGCAACGGGTTGGTCGGCGACTCGATCCAGATCAACTGGGTTTCGGGTTTGATCGCCGCCGCTACGGCCGCGACATCGTTGAGGTCGACATAGGTGGTGGTAAGGCCCGACGTGCGTGCGCGGTAGTCTTCAAGAATGCGGAAGGTGCCGCCGTAGACACCGTTCATCACCACCACATGAGCGTCCTTGGGGAGCAGCTCCAGCACCGTGGCGGTGGCGTTTACACCCGAGGCACAGGCCACCGCGCCAACACCCTCTTCAAGCGCCGCGACACAGCTTTCATAGGCATGCCGGGTCGGGTTGCCGACGCGGCTGTAGGCGTACTCGGGGTTGTCATCGAGGCTGCGTTTGATATACGAGCTGGCGGTGTAGATAGGCGGGAAGATCGCGTTATCGGCGACACTGAACTGCTCACCGGCGTGGATGGTACGGGTGGCGAAATTGCGCGGCTTGTCGGACATGGTCGGGCCCATTGGCAGATGTAAGTGCGCAACTATCGCACAATCACCTGCAGCCACAACGCCGGCGGTTGCGGGAATTTTTTCTATCGTTGGGGTAATCTGGGGAATATTTTCCTGACCGCCAGCGGATCCTCATGGACAGTTTCGACCAGCACATCCTCACCCTGCTCCAGCGCGACGCCTCGCTCTCGCTCAAGGACCTGGCCGAAGCCGTCAACCTCTCCACCACCCCCTGCTGGAAGCGAGTCAAACGCCTGGAAGAGGATGGCTACATCCTCGGCCGCGTCGCCCTGCTCGACCCCGAACGCCTGGGCCTGGGCCTGACGGTATTCGTCCAGCTCAAGACCCAGCGCCACGACAGCGCCTGGCTGGAGCAGTTTGCCGAGACGGTGAAAGGCTTCGAGGAGGTGATGGAGTTCTATCGCATGTCAGGGGACTGGGATTACATGCTGCGGGTGGTGGTGGGCGATATCGCCGCCTACGACCGGTTCTACAAAAAGCTGATTACCAGCACCGATGGGCTCTCCAACATCACGTCCAGCTTTGCCATGGAACAGATGAAATACACCACGGCTTTCCCGGTACACAGGCCCTGATCGGTGCCTGCCTTAGCGCCCCATCACTGCGCCGCCACCGCTTCGATCCGGTTCCCCGCCTTGGCCTTCTCAAGCCGAATCGCCACGAATTTCGACGTCGGCGTATAGGTGCCCTCGCCGTAACTTTCCAACGGCACCAGCGGGTTGGTTTCCGGGTAGTAGGCCGCTGCCTGCCCATCGGGAATGTCGTAGGGCACCAGGCGGAAGCCCGATACCCGGCGCTCCACACCGTCCTCCCACAGTGACACCAGGTCTACGTGCTCACCCGGCTCGAAGCCCAGGCGGCGGATGTCCGCCTCGCTGACGAACACCACTTCTCGCAGGCCAAACACGCCCCGATAACGATCATCTAGCCCATAAAGCGTGGTGTTGTACTGGTCATGCGAGCGCATCGTCTGCAGGATCAGGTCAGGCTTGTCGCCACGGGCGAGCACCTGGGCATTGACCAGATGCTCTGGCAACGGGCTGGCACTGAAACGCGCCTTGCCGGTCGCCGTGCGCCAGCTGCGCTGGGCGGCACTGTTGCCCAGGTGGAAACCGCCTGGCTGCTGCAGGCGCTGGTTGAAGTTGGCAAAGCCGGGGATGACATCGGCGATCATGCTGCGAATACGGCCATAGTCGGCAACGGCGTATTCCCAATCGATGGGCTTGTTGCCCAGCGTGGCCTTGGCCATGCCGGCAATGATCCAGGGTTCCGACCGCATGTGCGGGGAACGCGGGCGCAGTTGGCCATTGGAGATATGCACCATGCTGAAGGTGTCTTCCACGGTCACGCCCTGCGGCCCGCCGGCTTGCAGGTCGATCTCGGTGCGCCCCAGGCAGGGCAGGATCAGCGCATCGCGGCCAGTGACCAGGTGCGAACGGTTGAGCTTGGTGGAGATTTGCACCGTCAGCGCACAGTTGCGCAGGGCCGCGTGGGTGCGGGGGGTGTCCGGCGTCGCCTGGGCGAAGTTGCCACCCAGCGCGATGAACACCTTGGCACGCTGTTGCTCCATGGCCTGGATCGCCAGCACCGCGTTGTGCCCATGGGCGCGAGGTACGCGGAACTGGAAGCGTTTTTCCAAGGCATCGAGCAACGCCGCCCTGGGTTTCTCGTCGATGCCCATGGTGCGGTCGCCTTGCACGTTGCTGTGGCCACGCACCGGCGACAGGCCCGCCCCGGGCTTGCCGACGTTGCCGCGCAACAGTTGCAGGTTGACGATCTCCTGCACGGTCGGCACCGAGTGACGGTGCTGGGTGATGCCCATCGCCCAGCACATGATCACCCGCTCGGCCTTGCGGTACATGCGCGCGGCCAGCTCGATCTCGGCCAGGGTCAGGCCGGACTGCTCGACGATATGGTCCCACGAGGTGGCATCCACTGCCGCCAGGTAGGCGTCCACACCGCTGGTGTGCGCGGCGATGAAGTCATGGTCCAATACCGCTGGTTCACCCTTGGCCTGGGCTTCGCGCTCCCACTGCAGCAGGTACTTGGCAATGCCGCGCATGGCCGCCATGTCGCCGCCCAGGGCTGGGCGGAAGTAGGCGGTGTTGGTCGGCTCGGAGCCGTTGCTGAGCATTTCGAACGGGTGCTGCGGGTGCTGGAAGCGCTCCAGGCCACGCTCTTTGAGCGGGTTGAAGCACACCACCTGGGCGCCGCGCTTGACCGCTTCACGCAGCGGTTCGAGCATGCGCGGGTGATTGGTGCCGGGGTTCTGGCCGATGACGAAGATCGCGTCGGCCAGCTCCAGGTCGTGAAACACCACGGTGCCCTTGCCTACGCCGAGGGTTTCCGACATGCCCACGCCGCTGGCTTCGTGGCACATGTTCGAGCAGTCAGGGAAGTTGTTGGTGCCATAGGCGCGGACGAACAGCTGGTAGAGGAATGCCGCCTCGTTGCTGGCCCGGCCGGAGGTGTAGAACTCGGCCTCATCGGGCGAATCCAGCGCCTGCAAGTGCCGGGCGACCAGGGCAAAGGCCTCTTCCCAAGTGGTTTCGACGTAATGGTCGGTAGCCGCATCGTAGCGCATCGGGTGGGTCAAACGGCCCTGGTATTCGAGCCAGTAGTCGGTCTGCTCGGCCAGCGCGCTGACGCTGTACCTGGCAAAAAACGCGGGGTCGACCGAACGGCCGGTGGCCTCCCAGTTGACCGCCTTGGCGCCGTTCTCGCAGAACTTGACCATGTCGCTTTCCGGCGACTCGCCCCAGGCGCAGCCGGGGCAGTCGAAACCGCCGTTCTGGTTGGTCTTGAGCATGGCCCGCAGGTTCTTGAAGGCGTTGTCACTGCCCAGCCAGCTCTTGGTCACGCTCTTGAGCGCGCCCCAGCCGGCGGCCGGCCCCTTGTAGTCCCTGATATGTTCGTCCTGGCTCATGCGGTCAATCCTCACGCGGGCATCGAAAAGTGCAGCGGATCGTGTCGTCCGGTGCTTGTTTTTCAGCCTATGGAGGCCGACAGGGGGCCGTCCAATCGAAATGTCTTACGGGGTGATAGGCCGTTTCGATGATGGGCTGGTGTTGGCAGCGTTCCCTTCGCGGGTAATCACGCAAACGCGACAATCCGATCAAGGCCTTGGAGTACTGGCCCTGCAGCCGTGATAGATGAGATTGATCAAGCAGTCGGGCAAAGCAATTTGACGGCGAACACCGCAGGTTATAGCGTGGAACCAGTACTCCTCCCCTGCCGAGCGCGAACGTGGAACAGAACAGCCGGGCCCTGATCGACGGCTTCAACCGGAAAATCGACTACCTGCGGATGTCGGTCACGGACCGCTGCGACTTCCGTTGCGTCTACTGCATGGCTGAAGACATGCAGTTCCTGCCGCGCCAGCAGATCCTCAGCCTTGAGGAATTGTTCCAGGTGGCTGAACGCTTCGTCGCCTTAGGCACTCGCAAGATTCGCCTCACCGGCGGCGAGCCGCTGGTCCGCCAGGGCATCGTCGACCTGTGCGGGCGCATTGCCGCCCTGCCCGGCCTGCGTGAACTGTGCATGACCAGCAACGGCTCGCAGCTCCCCCGCCTGTCTCAGCCGCTGTTCGACGCCGGCCTGTCACGCCTGAACATCAGCCTCGACAGCCTCGATGCAGAACGTTTCAAGCAACTGACCCGCACCGGCGACCTGGCCCAGGTGATCGCCGGCATCGACGCGGCCCGCCGCGCGGGTTTTCAGCGCATCAAACTCAACTGCGTGGTGCTCAAGGGGCGCAACGACCATGAGCTGGTCGACCTGGTGCGCTTTGCCATCGACCGCGAACTGGACATCACTTTCATTGAAGAAATGCCGCTGGGCGTGATCAACGAGCATGAACGCGGCGAGTCGTTCTGCTCCAGCGACGAAGTGCGCGCGCGCCTGGCCGAGCAATTCACCCTGATCGAGTCGACCGAGTCGTCCCAGGGCCCGGCGCGTTACTGGCGCCTGGCAGAAGCGGCGAGCACCCGTGTCGGGTTCATCTCGCCGCACAGCCACAACTTCTGCGCCACCTGCAACCGTGTGCGCCTGACCGTCGAAGGCCGGCTGCTGCTGTGCCTGGGCAATGAACATTCGATGGACCTCAAACAGGTGCTGCGTGCCCACCCGGGTGATGCCGAGCGGCTGGAAAAAGCCATCCGCGATTCGCTGCACCTCAAGCCCTACCGCCATCATTTCGAGGTCGGTGGCGATGTGCAGATCCTGCGCTTCATGAACATGACCGGCGGCTGACCGGCCGTCTCTGGACTTCCATGATCGTTCACTCTCGCCCCGATGTGTTGCGCGTGCTGTTCACCCTCAAGGGTTCGATCGTCAAGCGCATTGCCTTGCGCTGCCTGATGGTCACCTTGCTCGCCGCCTTGATCGTGCTGGTCGAACGCCACTTCCCGGCGTTTTTCTACCCCGTCAGCGCCACCCCCTTCACATTGCTTGGCCTGTCGCTGTCGATCTTCATGAGCTTTCGCAACAATGCCTGTTACGACCGTTGGTGGGAGGGGCGCAAGGCCTGGGGGAAGATGATCATCGAGACCCGCTCGTTCATACGTGAGAGCGTGGTGATCGCCGATGAAAAGCTGCGCGCCGAGGTGCTGCACAGCCTGTGCGGCTTTGCCCATGCGCTCAATGCCCGGTTGCGCAATGAGGATGATGTGGCCGCCGCCCGGCCGTGGCTGGCCAACCCCGCTGCGATCCGCCCGCACAATGTCTGCGACGGTATCTTGCAGGAAGTTGGCGCCCGCTGCTCACGCCTGGCCGAGCAGCAGCAGATCAGCGACTGGCGCTACAGCCTGTTGGAACAACGCCTGGTCGGGTTGTCAGAGGTACAGGCCACCTGCGAGCGGATCAAGGGCACACCGCTGCCCTTCCCCTATACCCTGCTGCTGCACCGGACCATCTACATCTTCTGCCTGTTGCTGCCGTTCGCGCTGGCCGAGCCCCTGGGCTGGCTGGCACCGCTGTTTACCACCATTGTGGGGTACACCTTCTTTGGGCTGGATGCGATCGGCAATGAACTGGAAGACCCGTTCGGGCGAGACGAGAACGACCTGCCGACCGATGCCATGGTGCGCACGGTCGAGCGGGATGTGCTGGGGGCCTTGGGCGTGGAGCCGCTGCCACCGGCGCTGCAGCCGGTGGAGCATGTGTTGAGCTGACTGGCCCTATCGCCGGCAAGCTGGCGATAGGGCCGGAACTGATCAACCGCGTGTGTCGCAGGGCGCGATGGGCTTAAGGTGCTTCACAAAATTACAAGGCTGGTGCCGCGCATCCAGCTGCTCCACCAGGATGCCTTCCCACGCCGTGCGGCAGGCACCGGTAGAACCTGGCAGGCAGCACACCAGAGTGCCATTGGCCATGCCGGCCAACGCCCGGCTCTGCACGGTCGAGGTACCGACATCAAGAATGGACAACGCCCGGAACAGCTCGCCGAAACCGTCGATACGCCGATCGAACAGGCACTCCACCGCTTCCGGTGTGCTGTCCCGCCCGGTGAAACCGGTGCCGCCGGTGATCAGCACCACCTGCACCTGCTCATCGGCAATCCAGGTGGCCACCTGGGCGCGGATCTTGTACAGGTCGTCCTTGAGCAGCGCACGCGCCACCAGGCGATGGCCGATCTGCACCGGGCGGCTGGCGAGCAGCTCACCCGAAGTGTCGTTGTCGTAGGTGCGGGTGTCGCTGACCGTCAGTACGGCGATATTGAGCGGTACGAAGACCGCGTCGGATTGAACGCGCACAGTGAAGCTCCTTGTATGGCATGGTCGTTACGCTAGAGACATGACCAGAGCGCGTCCAATCGATATGCCGTACCGCCCGATCAATGACATCTATCGCTGACTTGGTTAAGGTCAGCACAACCAGACCCCAGGCACTCCCATGGACATCAAGCAGCTCAAGTTCCTCATCGCCCTCGACCAGACCCGCCACTTCGGCCAGGCTGCGGCGCTGTGCCATATCACCCAGCCGACCCTGTCCATGCGCCTGCGCAACCTGGAAGACGAACTGGAACTGGTGCTGGTCAAACGCGGCCAGCGCTTCGAGGGCTTCACCGAAGCCGGCGAGCGCATCCTGGCCTGGGCCCGCACCCTGCTCGCCGCCCATGATGGCCTGCAGGCCGAGGCAGCCAGCTGCCGCGGCCAAGTGGTTGGTAGCTTGCGCCTGGGCACCGTGCCGCTGGCCAGCTTCAACCCCATGCAGCTGCTGCTGCCGCTGCGCGAAAAATACCCCGAGCTGCAGTTTCAGCTCAGCTCGCACAGCACCGAGCAGATCATGGATGGCCTGAGCCGCAACCAGCTCGACCTGGGGATCTGCTATCTGGACCAGGTCAACGCCAACTTCTTCGAGGTGATCGAACTGGGCACCACCACCATGGGCCTGCTGCACGATACCCGGCACTTCCAGTTCGAAGCCGACACCCTGCGTTGGGAGGAACTGGGCGAAATCCCTCTGGGCTTGCTGAGCAAGGGGATGCACTACCGTCAGTCGCTCGACCTGAGCTTTCGCAGCCGCAGCCTGGAACCCAATGCCGTGCTGGAAAGCGACTCGAGCTTCCAGTTGGTTCAAGCCATCAACACCGGCGTGTGCTGCGCAATCATGCCGCTCGATTGCGGGCTGGAAGACCTGAGCGAGCACATGCGCATCATCCCGATCACCGACGCCAGCATCCACAGCCCCGTCGGCCTGCTGCTGCGCCGCAGCGAGCCGCGCTCGGCGATTGCCGAACAGTGTTTTGACGAAGCCCGCACACTGTTTCAACCCTCCTGAGCGGCAGTCGCCTGACGGTACTGGCGCGGTGTAAAACCCGTAAGTTGCTTGAACTGCCGGCTGAAAGCACTGTGGTCGGTGTAACCGCACTGCAACGCCACTTCGGTGATCGGCAAGTCGCTGTGCAGCAGCCGATGGGCATGTTCCAGCCGCGCCTTGTGAATCATTTGCCGAGGTGTGAGGTGGAATACCCGCTTGCAGTAGCGCTCCAGTTGCGCGACGGAAATGCCGGCAATGCGGGTCAGTTCACCCAGGCTGATCGGTTGATGAAAGTGCCGCCGAATATGCTCGTCCACCGCGGCCAGGCGCTGGTAGGCGGGGTGCGTGTCTGCCGCTGACTGCAGGTCGACCGAAATGCCTACCAGCCCAATGATCTGGCCGGCACTGTCATGCAGCGGGCGCTTGTGCGTCAGGCACCAGCCCGGTTCACGGCTGCCGTACAGGTGCAGCTCGAGCTGGTCTTCCAGCACCAGGCCATCCTTGAGCACACGACGGTCCTGCTCGGTATAACCGGGGCCCAGTTGCGCCGGGAAGACTTCGGCGCTGGTCTTGCCCAACAGTGGTTGCAGGCGCTTGAGGCCGCAGCGCTGAACCAGGGTGTTGTTGGCCAGCACATAGCGGGCATCCGGATCCTTGATGAAGATCGCGGCGTTGGGGATGGCATCGAGGATCGGCAACAGCAGGGATACCCCGGCGAGCAGTGCCTGAAGGCTGGCGGGGCGGTGCTGGTCCAAGTTCTGGTACAGGGCTGCCAGGGTGGCGTCGGCCATCAGTCAATTCTCTAGTGTCTGCACCGGCGCCATCGCCGGCAAAACTCTCAAACCCTTGTACAGCAGGGCCTCCAGCCTATCCAGCCTGGCGACCGGCGCGCCAGTCTTTTCTGCAATTGTGCCGATTTCGTCATCTGCCCTGCAGAAAACCATCAAGAACCGTGGCCCCGTTCGGTCCACTCTAGTTCCCACGCAAGCCGCCCAAGACCTACAAGAGCGCGGCCCCAAAAGCCGCACCTGGTGACATCAGACCTGCCTATCCAAAACCTACAAAAAGGCGACCCCATGTCAGGCAAATTCAAGAAACAGCTGTCATTGCTGGACCTCACCTTCATCGGCCTCGGCGCCATCTTCGGCTCCGGCTGGCTGTTCGCCGCCAGCCACGTCTCGGCCATTGCCGGGCCGGCCGGCATCCTCTCCTGGTTTCTCGGCGGCTTCGCCGTACTGCTACTGGGCATCGTTTACTGCGAGCTCGGCGCCGCGCTGCCACGCGCCGGGGGTGTGGTGCGCTACCCGGTGTACTCGCACGGCCCACTGCTCGGCTACCTGATGGGTTTCATCACCCTGATCGCCTTCTCCAGCCTGATCGCCATCGAAGTGGTCGCATCACGCCAGTACGCCGCAGCCTGGTTCCCCGGCCTGACCAAGGCCGGCTCCAGCGACCCCACCGTGCTCGGCTGGTTGGTGCAGTTTGCGCTGCTGGGGCTGTTCTTCCTGCTCAACTACCGCAGCGTCAAGACCTTCGCCAAGGCCAACAACCTGGTCAGCGTGTTCAAGTTCATCGTGCCGCTGCTGGTGATCGGTGTGCTGTTCACCTTCTTCAAGCCAGAGAACTTCGAGGTCCAGGGCTTCGCCCCCTTCGGCATGTCCGGTGTGGAAATGGCCGTCTCGGCTGGCGGCATCATCTTCGCTTACCTGGGCCTGACACCAATTATCTCGGTGGCAAGCGAGGTCAAGAACCCACAGCGCACCATACCCATCGCGCTGATCCTCTCCGTGCTGCTGTCCACCGCGATCTATGCCCTGCTGCAACTGGCCTTCCTTGGCAGCGTGCCAACCGAAATGCTGACCAACGGCTGGGCTTCGGTGACCAAGGAACTGGCCCTGCCCTACCGTGACATCGCCTTGGCCCTGGGCGTAGGCTGGCTGGCCTACCTGGTGGTGGCCGATGCGGTGATCTCCCCCAGCGGCTGCGGCAACATCTACATGAACGCCACCCCGCGGGTGATCTATGGCTGGGCCCAGACCGGCACCTTCTTCAAGTATTTCACCCGCATCGACGAGCAATCGGGCATCCCACGCCCGGCGCTGTGGCTGACCTTCGGCCTGTCAGTGTTCTGGACCCTGCCCTTTCCGTCCTGGGAAGCGCTGATCAACGTGGTGTCTGCAGCCCTGGTGCTGAGCTATGCCGTAGCGCCGGTCACCGTCGCTGCCCTGCGCCGCAATGCGCCAGATATGCCACGCCCGTTCCGGGTCAAGGGCATGGGCGTGCTGGGCCCGCTGTCGTTCATCATCGCCGCGCTGATCGTCTACTGGTCCGGCTGGAACACCGTGTCGTGGCTACTGGCCCTGCAGATCGTGATGTTCGTGCTGTACCTGCTGTGCGGCCGCTTCGTGCCGACCCAGCACCTGTCGCTGGCCCAGCAGGTGCGCTCCAGCGCCTGGCTGATCGGCTTTTACGCGGTGACCATCCTGCTTTCCTGGCTGGGCAGTTTCGGCGGCCTGGGCGTGATCGGCCACCCGTTCGATACCGTGGTCGTCGCGGCCTGCGCGCTGGGCATCTACTACTGGGGTGCTGCCACCGGCGTGCCAGCCCACCTGGTGCGCCTGGAAGGCGAAGACGAAAGCGAAACAAGCCACGAGGCCCAGGCCGCCACTCGCCCGGCTGCACTGGCCTCCTGAAGGCTACTGGCCCTGTCGCCGGCACAACCAGCACAAAAGCAGGCTCACTAGAGAATGGACATGCCCATGAAACACGTTCACGTCATCGACTCGCACACCGGCGGCGAACCGACCCGCCTGGTAATGAATGGCTTCCCGCAACTCAATGGCCGCAGCATGGCCGAGCAGCGCGATGAGTTGCGCGAGCTGCACGACCACTGGCGCCGCGCCTGCCTGCTGGAGCCACGCGGCAACGATGTGCTGGTCGGTGCGCTGTACTGCGCCCCGGTGTCGGAAGACGCCACTTGTGGGGTGATCTTTTTCAACAATGCCGGGTACCTGAACATGTGTGGCCACGGCACCATCGGGCTGGTCGCCTCGCTACGGCACCTGGGGCTGATCCAGCCGGGCGTGCACAAAATCGACACGCCGGTCGGCCAGGTCAGCGCCACCCTGCACGAGGACGGCGCGGTCACCGTCGGCAACGTGCCGTCCTATCGCTACCGCCGGCAGGTATCGGTGGACGTGCCAGGCCATGGCGTGGTGCACGGCGACATCGCCTGGGGCGGCAACTGGTTCTTCCTGGTTTCAGAGCACGGCCAGCGCATCGAGCTGGACAACCGCGAAGCTCTCACCGCGTTCACCTGGGCGATGCTCAAGGCCCTGGAGGCCCAAGGCATCACCGGCGAGCACGGCGCCCCCATCGACCATATCGAGCTGTTTGCCGCCGACCCTGATGCCGACAGCCGCAACTTCGTCATGTGCCCCGGCAAGGCCTATGACCGCTCGCCCTGCGGCACCGGCACCAGCGCCAAGCTGGCCTGCCTGGCCGCCGACGGCAAGCTCGCCGAAGGCCAGACCTGGGTCCAGGCCAGCATTACCGGCAGCCAGTTCCACGGCCGCTACGAGCGCGAAGGTGAGCGTATTCGGCCGTTCATCACCGGCCGCGCCTACATGACCGCCGACAGTACCCTGCTGATCGACGAACAAGACCCTTTCGCCTGGGGCATCTGACTGCCCAGGCCATTTTCTTCGCAACCCAGACTGAATACTGCAAGGAGTGATACCCATGAGCGACAATATTTTCACCGGCTGCATGCCTGCCCTGATGACACCCTGCACCGCCGAGCGCAAACCAGACTTCGACGCCCTTGTGCGCAAAGGGCGCGAGCTGATCGAGGCCGGCATGAGCGCCGTGGTCTACTGCGGCTCGATGGGCGACTGGCCGCTGCTGACCGAAGCCGAGCGCCAGGAGGGCGTGGCGCGCCTGGTTGCCGCCGGCATCCCGACCATCGTCGGCACCGGCGCGGTGAACACCCGTGAAGCCGTGGCCCATGCAGCCCATGCCGCCAAGGTCGGCGCCGCCGGCCTGATGGTCATCCCCCGCGTGCTGTCGCGTGGCGCCTCCCTGATCGCCCAAAAGCACCACTTCGCCGCGATCCTGCAAGCGGCGCCGAAGCTGCCTGCAGTGATCTACAACAGCCCCTACTACGGCTTTGCCACCCGTGCCGACCTGTTCTTCGAACTGCGCCGCGACTACCCGAACCTGATCGGTTTCAAGGAGTTCGGTGGTGGTGCCGACCTGCGCTACGCCGCCGAGCACATCACCTCCAAAGACGACGATGTGACCCTGATGGTCGGCGTGGATACCCAGGTAGTCCATGGTTTCGTCAACTGCAACGCCACCGGCGCCATTACCGGCATCGGCAATGCCCTGCCGCGTGAAGTGCTGCAACTGGTGAGCCTGAGCAAGCAAGCGGCCAAGGGTGACGCCAGGGCCCGCCGCCTGGCACGCGAGCTGGAGTCGGCATTGGCGGTGCTGTCGTCGTTCGATGAGGGCTGCGACCTGGTGCTGTATTACAAACACCTGATGGTGCTCAACGGCGACCGCGAATACAGCCTGCACTTCAACGAAACCGATGCGCTCACCGACGCCCAGCGCAACTACGCCGAACAGCAGTACGCGCTGTTCCGCACGTGGTACTCCAGCTGGTCGGCCGAGCAGAACCTGGCCTGAACCCTGGGGCTGCTTGGCAGCCCCGACCCAGAACCCGACTATGAAGGAGGCTCCATGCCCCTGACAGGCAAACTGCTGATCGGCCAACGCCCCGTACCCGGCAGCCGCGAAGCGATCCGCGCCATCGACCCGGCTACCAACCAGCCCCTGGAACCCGCCTATGCCGGCGGTACCGGGGAACACGTGGCCCACGCCTGCGAACTGGCCTGGGCTGCGTTCGACGCCTACCGCGAAACCTCACTGGAGCAACGCGCAATCTTTCTCGAAACCATCGCCCAGCAGATAGAAGCGCTGGGCGATGCCTTGATCGGCCGTGCCGTGGCCGAAAGTGGCCTGCCCAAGGCACGTATCCTGGGCGAACGGGGCCGTACCTGTGGCCAACTGCGCACCTTCGCCCGCGTGGTGCGCAGTGGTGAATGGCTGGATGTGCGCGTCGATGCCGCCCAACCACAGCGCCAGCCCCTGCCGCGCGCCGACCTGCGCCAGCGCCAGGTGGCCTTGGGGCCGGTAGCGGTGTTTGGCGCCAGCAACTTCCCCCTGGCCTTCTCGGTGGCCGGTGGCGACACCGCCTCGGCCCTGGCCGCCGGCTGCCCGGTGGTGGTCAAGGCACACGGCGCGCACCCGGGCACCAGTGAGCTGGTCGGCCAGGCCGTCGCTCGCGCCGTCCAACTGTGTGGCCTGCCAGAGGGCGTCTTCTCGCTGTTGTATGGTGCTGGGCGTGAAGTGGGCATCGCCCTGGTCAGCGACCCGCGGATCAAGGCCGTTGGCTTCACCGGTTCGCGCAGCGGCGGTTTGGCCCTGTGCCACGCGGCTCAGGCGCGCCCGGAACCGATCCCGGTGTATGCCGAGATGAGCTCGATCAACCCGGTGTTCCTGTTCGACGCAGCCTTGCAGGCGCGTGGTGAGGTACTGGCCCAAGGTTTCGTTGCCTCGTTGACCCAGGGCGCCGGGCAGTTCTGCACCAACCCCGGCCTGATAGTCGCCCGCCAAGGCCCGGCACTGCAGCGTTTTATCGCCGCCGCCAGCGAGCAAGTACGCCATGCAGCGGCGCAGACCATGCTGACCCCGGGCATTTTCAATGCCTACGCAGCGGGTGTGGGCGCCATGACCGAAAACAGCAATGCCAAGGTCGCGGCCTGCGGCCAACCCCCGCAAGGCCCGAACCAGTGCCAGGCTCAGCTGTTCGTCACCCAGGCCAGCGCGTTTCTCGCCGACCCGGGCTTGCAGGCCGAGGTGTTTGGCGCCGCTTCGTTGGTGGTGGCCTGCGACAGCGATGAACAAGTGCGCCAGGTGGCCGAGCACCTGGAGGGCCAACTGACCGCGACCCTGCACCTGGACGATGCCGACCTCGACAGCGCCCGCAGCCTGCTGCCGACCCTCGAACGCAAGGCCGGGCGCCTGCTGGTCAATGGCTGGCCGACCGGGGTTGAGGTATGCGATGCGATGGTCCACGGCGGGCCGTTCCCGGCAACGTCCGATGCGCGCAGCACCTCGGTGGGCACTGCTGCGATCCTGCGTTTTCTGCGGCCGGTGTGCTATCAGGACTTCCCCGATGCCTTGCTGCCGCAGGCGCTGAAGCACGCAAACCCGCTGCAGGTGCGGCGCTTGCTCGACGGCAAGCGGGAACACTGAATCATGGCCCACGCCCCCTCCCAGACCGATATCGCTGTGGTCGGCGCCGGCATTGTCGGTGTCGCCTGCGCCCTGCAACTGGCCCGCCAGGGCCGTCGCGTGCTGCTGATCGACCGCCAACCGCCGGGCCACGGCGCCTCCTACGGCAATGCCGGACACCTGGCTACCGAGCAGGTGTTCCCGATTGCCGACCTGTCGATCCTCAAGCGCCTGCCGCGCATGCTGCTGGACCCGATGGGGCCCCTGCGGCTGGACTGGAAGTACCTGCCCAAGGCGTTGCCCTGGTTCACCCGGCTGCTGCTCAACCTGCGCCCGGAGCCGTTCCAGCGCAGCGTGGCCGGCATCCGTGCACTGAACGAAGGCAGCCTGGGCGCCTGGCAGCGTTTGCTCGGCTCCATCGGGCGCAGCGAGCTGTTCAAGGAGGACGGCTCGTTGCTGGTGTTCGAGCGCGCCGAGTCGCGCCCGGCACTGGAGGCGTTGCAGGCACGCATGCAACAGCAGGCGGTGCCGGCTGAATTCTGGTCGGCCGACACGGTGCGCGCCGCTGCGCCAGAGTTGACCTCGTCGATCTTGGGCGGCTTGTTTTTCCCCCGTACCGGGCATTTCATCGACCCTTACCGCGTGGTCATCGAGTTGTTCGAAGCAGCCAAGGCCTGTGGCGTGCGCTTCGTCCAGGCGCAGGTCGATGGCGGACAACTGAATGGCAATGGCGTGCAGCTCAACACCGGCCAAGGTACGTTCCATGCGCGCCAGGTGCTAATCAGTTGCGGCGCGCACTCAGCGCAACTGACCACGGCTCTGACCGGCAAACGAGTCCCTCTGGACACCGAGCGTGGCTATCACCTGATGCTGCCTGGCGAGCAGCAGCGCTTGCCATTCGCCGTCACATCGCTGGAGCGCAAGTTCATCATGACGCCGATGGCCGAGGGCTTGCGCCTGGCTGGCACGGTGGAGTTCGCCGGTCTCGATGCACCGCCAAGCATGCAGCGGGCGTGGCAGTTGCACCGGTTGAGCAAGGGTTTGTTCCAGCGTGAACTGAATGCCGAAGGGGCGACGCCGTGGATGGGCTTGCGGCCTTCGCTGCCGGACTCGCTGCCGGTGATCGACCGGGTGTGTGATGGGCGCGTGCTGCTAGCGTTTGGGCATCAGCACCTGGGGTTGACCCAGGCGGCGGTGACAGCGGAATGGGTGGCGGGGTTGGCTGAACGGGAGCTTCGTGCCGAGTTGAAGGGTTACCGGTTGGATCGGTTTTGAGCCGGGGCCGCTGTGCGGCCCCTCCAGGAATCAGCGATAACGCTCAAGCCAGTGCGCGTAAGGCGCAGGCAAAGTCCACGAGGCTTTATCGACGCCCAGTTCCTTGGCCGCAAAATACGCCCAGTGCGGGTCGGCCAGGTGCGCACGCCCCACCGACACCAGGTCGAGCTGATTGGCCTTCAACGCCCCTTCCGCCAACTGCGGGGTACCGAAGCCCCACGCTGAAGTCACTGGCAAACCTGCCTCACGACGCACACGCTCAGCGATCGGCCCCATGAAGGCAGGGCCCCATGGAATGTTGGTGTCCGGGATGGTGAAGCCGACGCTGACACTGAGCAGGTCCAGGCCACCCGCCTTGAACAGGCGGGCCAACTCGATGGACTCTTCCAGCGTCTGCTCATCACGGCCATCGTATTCCAGCACGCCAAAGCGGGCGGTCAGCGGCAGGTTTTCCGGCCACACCTCGCGCACGGCTGCCAGGGTTTCCAGCAGGAAGCGGCTGCGGTTCTCGAAGCTGCCACCGTAGGCATCGGTGCGCTGGTTGGAGTGCTCGGAGAAGAAGCTCTGCCCCAGGTAGCCGTGAGCGAAGTGCAGTTCGATCCATTCAAAGCCCGCATCACGCGCTCGACGTGCGGCATCGACGAAGTCCTGCTTGACCCGGGCAATGTCGTCCAGGGTCATTTCACGCGGCACTTTCGGCAAGTGGGCGCCGAAGGCGATGGCCGACGGGGCGATGGTGTCCCAGCCTCGCGCGTCATCCGCGGCGATATGGTCGTCACCTTCCCACGGGCGGTTGGCACTGGCCTTGCGCCCCGCGTGGGCGATCTGGATGCCCGGCACCGAGCCTGCAGCCTTGATCGCCTGCACCACCGGCACAAAGGCCTGGGCATGGGCGTCGCTCCAGATACCGGCGCAACCGGGGGTGATACGCCCTTGCGGCGCCACCGCAGTGGCTTCGACCACCAGCAGGCCGGCGCCACCACGGGCCAGGCCGGCGTAATGCACCTGGTGCCAATCGTTGATCATGCCGTCCTCGGCCATGTACTGGCACATCGGCGGAATGGCGATGCGGTTGCGCAAGGTGACGTCTTTGAGGGTATAGGGTTCGAACAGTGCGGACATGGAGAACTCCGGGTTCATCTGAATACGATAGTTCGATCATAATCGAACTATGGCAATTAATGAAACCCCCGTTATCATGACGCCCATGCGAGCCTACAAACATCCCACCCCTGAAGACCTGATCCTCGAGCGCCTGCTGTATGCGCTGAGCGACCCTGTACGCATGGAAATCGTGCGCCACCTGGCGGGCGTGGCGGAAGCCAGCTGTGGCGAGCTGGACGGCGGCCGGCCGAAGTCCAGCATGTCCCATCATTTTCGCGTGTTGCGCGATGCGGGGCTGGTGCAAACGCGCAATGTGGGCACTACCCATATGAACTCACTGCGCAGCGAAATGCTCGATGCACGCTTCCCCGGTTTGCTGGAGTGCATTTTGCGTCAGCGGTGAGCCAGGGTTGGCGGTGGGGCCGGAACAGGCAAAAAAAAACCACGAGGTCACCCCCGTGGCTTTCGATCACAACGCTGACGCTTACAGCGCCATGTCGTTCTCTGGCTTGCTTTCAACCGGCTGGCTAGCACCCGTGCTGGTACCGACGCTCTGGTCGATGACCGGCGGCTTCTCCAGCTGCAGGACTTCAGCGGTGTAGTTCCACTCTTTCTGCGTGGCCGCTGCCGAATCGTTGAGCTTGGTGCCGTAGCTCGGCACGATCTCTTTGATCTTGGCTTGCCATTGCGGGGTGGCGACCTTGTCCTTGAACACGGTTTCCAGCACGTTCAGCATGATCGGCGCGGCGGTCGAGGCGCCTGGCGATGCGCCCAGCAGGCCGGCGATGGTGCGGTCTTGCGAGGCCACCACTTCGGTACCCAGCTTCAGCACGCCGCCCTTGTCTGCGTCACGCTTGATGATCTGCACGCGCTGACCGGCCTGCCACAGCTTCCAGTCTTCCTTCTTGGCGTTCGGGAAGTAGGTGCGCAGCGCTTCGAAGCGGTCGTCGTCCGACAGCATCAGCTGGCCAGCGAGGTACTCGACCAGCGGGTACTGCTCGATGCCGACCTTGGTCATTGGCCACACGTTGTGCATGGTGGTGCTGCTGAGCAGGTCCAGGTACGAACCGTTCTTCAGGAACTTGGTCGAGAAGGTGGCGAATGGCCCGAACAGGATCACGCGCTTGCCGTCCAGCACACGGGTGTCCAGGTGCGGTACCGACATGGGTGGCGCGCCGGTCGAGGCGATGCCATAGGCCTTGGCCATGTGCTGCATGGCGATGGTCGGGTTCTCTGTCACCAGGAACGAACCGCCGACCGGGAAGCCTGCGTATTCCTTGGCTTCAGGAATGCCCGACTTCTGCAGCAGCTTCAACGCGCCGCCGCCGGCACCGATGAACAGGAACTTGGCGTCGGTGGCCGACTCGGTACCGTCCTTCAGGTTCTTGTACTCGACGTGCCAGGAGCCGTCCTCGTTGCGGGTGATGTCCTGGACTTCGCTGGACAGCTTCAGGGTGAAGTTGTCCTGGGTCTTCAGGTGGCCGACGAACTGGCGGGTGATCTCGCCGAAGTTCACGTCAGTGCCCAGTGGCGTCCAGGTCACCGCCAGCTTCTGGTTCGGGTCGCGGCCTTCCATCATCAGCGGGACCCACTTGGCGATCTGCGCGTGGTCCTCGGAGTACTGCATCGAGCGGAACAGCGGGCTTGCCTGCAGCGCGTCATAACGCTTCTTGAGGAACTTGATGTTGTCATCGCCCCACACGAAGCTCATGTGCGGGGTGGTGTTGATGAACGAATGCGGGTTCTTCAGCACGCCCTGACGGACCTGCCACGACCAGAACTGGCGGGAGATCTGGAAGGCTTCGTTGATTTCGATGGCCTTGGTGATGTTGACGTTGCCGTCTTTATCTTCCGGGGTGTAGTTCAGCTCAGCCAGCGCGGAGTGGCCGGTGCCGGCGTTGTTCCAGCCGTTGGAGCTTTCTTCGGCGACGCCATCCAGGCGCTCGACCATCTCCATCGACCAGCTTGGCTCCAGCTCGTGCAGCCACACGGCCAGGGTGGAGCTCATGATGCCGCCGCCGACCAGCAGCACATCGACTTTCTTGGTTTCTGCGGCGTGCGCTTGCATGAAGCTCGCAGCGACAGCCAGACCCAGCAAGGTCTTGCCAGCTTTCTTGAACATTGATCAATTCCAGTCTGTAGAACGGAGGACGGGCCTGTGGCTGGCCCAGGTGCTTCGTGTTCTTGTGCGCAGGCTTTTTGTGATCATTGTTCAGCGGCTTAAAGAACCAGAAAACGACCCAGGCTTTTGTCGTATTGACCGACAGGGCTGAATCGTTTCGCTGATTGTATCTGAAATGCCAGCACAAACAAATTGCGGGCGTACAAGCAAGGCGGCAGGTTGTCCCAGCGGCAGGTTGTCACGCCAGACAAACAAAAGCCCCCAGCCATATGCATGACTGGGGGCTTTGGATCAGGTCACAGGTGACGCGATCAGGGTATCGCCAAGCTTACTGCGGCTGAGGCAGTTTATCGATCGGGCCGCAGCCACCGATGACCTTGGAGATGGAAACCGATGGGTGGAACAGGTAGTCGTACGAGCAGTTTTTCTGCTGGTTGTAAACTTGGCCAGTGCAACCGGACAGCAGGGCAACGCCCGAAACGACAGCAACGGCTACGGTGGCCTTGAACAGCTTTTTCATTACTTCAGTCCTTTAAATAATCATCGGCCATCATTCTGATGGCGGCCGGATGATACAGAACCGGAGTATTGGATCCAAGTCGCATTCGAAGATAGGCCGCCATCCAATCCAGCAGCGGGTTTCGGTAGCGCTTTGAAATAAGACACCACCGCAGACCAACTTACGCTGCAGGCTGCCTCGACAAGATCACGCCTGCAGCGGTTGATGTTGAGTGCATCCGTTACATATCAAATGCCGAAGGCAGCACGATCATGTCCCGAATCGTCACGTTACGCGGGCGCGTGAGCATGTACATGACCGCATCGGCTATGTCGGATGGTTCGATCAGGCTACCGCTAGCCTTGGCCTTTTTCAGGTTTTCTTCCGGCCAATCGGCCAGCAGTGCACTGCTGACCGGGCCAGGCGACACGGCGCCGACACGGATACCATGAGCCTTGACCTGGCGGCGCACCGTCTGCACGAAGCAGTTGACCGCCCACTTGGAGGCCGAGTACACCGGCTCCCAGGGAACCGGAAAATGCCCGGCCACCGAGCCTGTGACCAGAATGTCGCCCGTCCCCCTCTCGATCATGTGCGGCAACACATCATGCACATTCTTGATCACGGCATTGACGTTGAGGTTCAGCATGCGGTCGATCGCCGCCACATCCGCATCAACCAGATCACCGCCCACGTAGCACCCGGCGTTGGCATACAGAATGTCGAGCTGGCCGGCCTTCGCCAGCACACCCGGCAGCAGCGTTGCACAGCGCTCAGGCACCAGCAGGTCGATCACCAACGGCATGGCCGCCTCCCCCAGGCGTTCACACGCGCTGGCCAAGGCGGCTTCATCCCGGTCGATCATGACCACCCTGGCACCGGCTGCCACCATCGCCTCGGCCGATGCCAGGCCTATTCCCGACGCAGCGCCTGT
This sequence comes from Pseudomonas sp. BNK-30, assembly GCF_047456185.1. Lineage (NCBI taxonomy): Bacteria > Pseudomonadati > Pseudomonadota > Gammaproteobacteria > Pseudomonadales > Pseudomonadaceae > Pseudomonas > Pseudomonas sp. BNK-30. Next base: position 660,215 of record NZ_CP179904.1, on the reverse strand, counting down.
GACCGCTGCCACTTTACCTTCGAGTTGCGTTGCCATTCGCCACCTCCCTGGCCCCCTGACGAACAAAGGGCACTTTGATTATTTTTATGTAGACGTTTACATATCGCTTAACTCGTGTGCGGTCCCAATCTGACGCCAGCTCAGCATTGAATGTCAACGTCTACATTTTTAACCAGATATGTACGTACCCGCCAATGGTTGGCAGGTCAGAGCAGTAGCTGCCCTTCAATGACTTGATCGCGCAGGGGTTGCGAAGGATCGTCGATCTGGCCAAGCAACAGGTTGATCGCGCCAACACCCAACTCGACGCTGCTATGGCTGATGCAAGGGATGGGTTGGCCATAGATCTCGGCATAGTGCACCTGGTCAATGCTGAACAGCGCTATGTCATTGCGGCTCAAGCCAACCTCGCGCATGGCCTGCAGCGCACCCAAGGTCATGAGCGCATTGAGGCCAAAGATGACATCGGGCCACTTGCCACTTTGCAGGTAACTACGCACCACATCACGTGCCGGCGCCTGGGTGTAGTCCCCATGCACGACCTCCAGCACGGTAGGCTCTGGCCACTGCTCCAATGCGCGTCGAATGCCTGCCAGCCGCGCCAGGGAAATCTTCGAGCGTTGCGGCCCCGCCACGACCAGCAGCCGGCGCCGCCCCTGTGCCAACAAGGCGCGCGCGCCCTGATAGCCGCTCTGCTCGTTGTCCAGGTAGACGCCGGCAAACGGCGCACCTGTGAGCTGGCGGTCGATCTGGACGACCGGGATGGCGGCCATCTCCAGCTTGGCCAGATAGCTCGGCTGGTATTGGTCGTCGTCGCTGATCACCGAGAGGATCACCCCTGCGACCTGATAGCTGAGCAGCGTATCGATCGCCCGCGCCTCCAGCTCTGGCGAGCCATCGGTATCGAACAGCATCAAGGTGTAGTCGCGTTTCTTCGCCTCGCGCGTTATCGCCTTGATGATCTCGCCGTAGAACGGGTTTTCCAGGCTTGCCGTGACCAGGCCCAGCAGCCGGCTCTCGCGATTCTTGAGGTTGCGGGCAAAGGCATTGGGCACGTAGTTGAGCTCTTTGGCCACCTTGAGGATGAGCTCCAGCGTCTGTTTCTTGACCTTCTCTGGCTGGTTGAGCGCCCGCGACACCGTGACGGTAGTCATGTTCACGCGTTTGGCGATGTCGGTGATGGTGGCTTTGCCTGGTCTGGTCATGAACGCTCGATGGTGGCTGGCTGCGGGCGCCGTGATTTTCAGCGATTGTACGCCAGGCCACAACCGTGCATGCGTATTGTGGTGACAATCGTGTTGTGCTAGCGTCCCGAAATGTTGACGTTAACATTTGCAACCATGGATTGATCAGCCGCGACTTGAAACTGCCGTCGGATAAAATCGCCAAAAAAATGTTCACGTCTACATAAACCACCACGCCAATAATAAAAGGGACAACAATGGACTACGTGATTGGTGTCGACATCGGCACGCAAAGTACCAAGGCTCTCTTGATGTCAACCGAGGGTGGAATGCTGGCCCAGGCCTGCGTCAGCTACCAGGTCGAGCAACCTCGACCGTTGTGGGCGCAGCAATGGCCGCAGGTGTGGCTGGACGCTGTCTACGAAACGGTCGCGACCAGCATCCGCCGCAGCCAAGTACCAGCCGCCCAGATCAAAGCCATCTGCATCAGCAGCCTCTACGGGGGCTCGGGCATCCCGGTGGACGCCGACATCAACCCCCTTCACCCCTGCCTCATCTGGATGGACCGCCGAGCCATCGCCGAGGCCGAATGGGTGCGCGAAAATGTGGATGTGGAACAGTTGCAGCGCATAACGGGCAACGGTGTCGACAGCTACTACGGCTATACCAAGATGCTGTGGATCAAGCGCAACCAGCCAGAGGTCTGGGCCAAGGCACGCTACCTGCTGCCGCCCAACAGCTTTGTGCAGTACCACCTGACCGGCGAGCTGGCCGTAGACCACAGTTCAGCGGGCAATATCGGCGGCATCTACGACCTCGCAACGCGTGGCTGGTCGCCTCTGATGCTCGATGCCCTGGGCATCGACGCCCACCTGATGCCGCAACGCCTGGTTGCGCCCGGGCAGGTCATTGGCAGCCTGCTACCGGCTGCGGCGCAGCGGCTAGGGCTCCAGCCAGGCACCAAGGTAGTTGCAGGCGGAGTCGATGCAGCGATGGCCACACTGGCCGCAGGGGTCATTGCGCCAGGCAACCATGTCGCGATGCTGGGCACCAGCATGTGCTGGGGCTTCATCAAGCAGCACAGCGCTGCCTGCAAAGGGCTGATCAACATGCCTTACGTCTACGATGCTGGCGCCAACACCTACAGTTTCGGCGGCGCCATTACCGCCGGTGCCGCAATCAGCTGGTTCCGTGAGCAGTTCTGTGCACAGGAAAAGCAGGCCGCTGCCCTGTCACCCGGCGCCGAGGTGCACCAACTGATGGAGCAGGACGCTGCCAAAACGCCCGCCGGTGCAGACGGCCTGTTGTTCCTGCCCTACCTGATGGGCGAGCGCAGCCCCATCTGGGATGCCAAGGCATCGGGGGCCTATATAGGGCTGTCGCTGTTCCACCACAAGGCTCATCTGTACCGCGCAGTACTGGAGGGGCTGGCGTTTGCCTTGCGTCACAACATGCAAATGGGCAACCAGGCAGGGCTGCAGCTCGATCCGCACTTGATCGTGGTAGGGGGTGGCACGGCGTCGAACCTGTGGATGCAGATCATCGCCGATATCACCGGCCACGCCGTGTTCACCATCGAGCAGCAGGTCGAAGCGCCGCTGGGTGGCGCCATGCTCGCGGCACTGGCAATCGGCGCCATCGAGGACGTCGAAGCTATCCGCAACTGGCGCACCCTGCGTCGACGGGCCGACCCCAACCCCGCGAACAAAGCCCTGTATGACCAGATGTTCGTTCATTACTGCGCGGCCTACCACGCCCTGAAACCCATCATGCATGGGCTGGCAGACCAGGCCACGCCCCTGCCCGAGCCATCGCACCCCGCACAGCCCATGGCCGTCTGACATCAACCACCAAAGGGTTCCAGCATGCCAACTTTGCTCAGCCAGTTGGAGCAGTACAGCACAGTGGTCGCCGACACCGGCGACCTTCAGGCCGTTCGCCGCTTCGCCCCTCATGATGCAACCACCAACCCCTCCCTGGTGCTCAAGGCCGTGGTGTCGGGCCACTACGACACATTGCTCGATGACCTCTGCGCCCTGGCGAAAGCTGCCGGCCTGCCGCATGCGCAGGCAATCGATCAACTGTCCGACCAACTGATCGTTGCTTTGGGCTGCGACCTGTTGCAGCACGTGCCCGGCAGGGTATCGAGCGAGGTCGATGCGCGGCTGTCCTTCGATAAACAGGCAAGCCTGGCCAAGGCCAGGCGCCTGGTCGCACTGTACGAGGCGGCGGGCGTTCCACGTGAGCGCTTCCTCATCAAGCTCGCCGCCACCTGGGAGGGGATTCGCGCGGCCAGCGAACTGGAGCGTGAGGGCATCCAGTGCAACTTGACGTTGATCTTCAACCTCGCCCAGGCACTCGCCTGCGCCGAAGCCGGCGCATTCCTGATCTCGCCTTTTGTTGGCCGGGTGCTGGACTGGCATCGCCGCGCTTATCCGGACAAGGAGTACGCGCCGGCGTCGGAGCCTGGGGTTCAATTGGTGGCGGCCAGTTACCGCTTCATGCGACGCCACGGTTACGCGACTTCGGTGATGGGGGCTAGCTTTCGCAACGTCGGTGAAATCGTTGCTTTGGCAGGTTGCGATCGGCTGACGATCAGCCCCGCACTGCTGGAAGAGCTGGCAGTGACCGAGGGCAGCCTGCAGGCCGCGCTCGCCGCCCCCGCCGACCATCAGGCGCCGCCACCGCCACTGAGCGAGGCCGATTTTCGCTGGCAGATGAACGAGGACGCAATGGCAACCGCGCAGCTGGCCGAAGGGATTCGAGGGTTTGCCGCGGACCAGAGCAAACTGGAGGCGCTTATCGCACAACGCTTGTGGGCTTGAGCACGCCCCATCGGGAGGGGAAACGCATAACGATAAGGCCTCTGACAGCTCATCGCTTTCAGGGGCTTTATTGCATCCGTGCCTGGGAAGAATATTCACGCCTGGTGCGTCTAAGGTCCTACAGATTTAACTCCGATTTTTCCCATTCCCTGTAGTCCATTTCCGAATTATATTGCCGGCGCTGCCAACCCATTGCGAGTGCTCGGATTGCGGCCTAGTCTCGGTTCGTCGTTGACACCTCAGCGACCGGCTTTGACAGGCTGACCGATTCAAGGGTCCTTTGCAGCGCTTCATGGCAGCTGTACATGGGGCACCTTCGTGTGCGCCGGGTTCCTTGGGTCACCGGTCTGTCAACCCGTGTATAGCTGCCTCCATTCGTTTGACAGCGTTTAAAGGTAGCTCCACCTGACTCAAGGAGCATTCATGCGCAAGATAGTCCCCGATCCACCGTCCCCCCTCGATCCCTCGTACATGCTGCAGGACACCCTGGTCCAGACCTCGGAATACGTGATCTGCGCCTTGTCCGTAGCCCGCCAGTCCGTGCGACTGACACCGACCTCGCACAACTCGATCGTGATGAGGGCGGTCATCCATGAAATGGAAGTTGCGCATGCGCTGCTGGAATCGGCGCTGATGCAGCTGCACAGGCAAGCGGATTCGCCCACAGAGCCACAGACAATGCACTAGGGCCAGGCGAGACGATGCTTGGGCGGACCTCTTCGCGGACAAACCTGCAAGGGGCCCGGCCAAGCACAGATAAATCTGATAGACGATCCACGTACCGCAGCAAGGATTGGGCCAGGGTTCTCCAAGATCGAGTAGGGTGAGGGGATCGTGTCCCGGGAAGTGGTGTAACTGAACCAGCCGAAGGCGCCCTGCGGGCGAAAGAGGATGGTCATCGTGGTTCTTGGCTAACGTTGAGTTTGCGAAGACCAAACACTCACCAGAGAAACCACGATGACCAAGCCCACTATCGCATTGACCGAGTTGGTTGAGAAAGGGGCAGACGCTGATCTGCTCAAGCAAATGATCCAGTTCGTTGCCCAGCGCATGATGGAGTTCGATGTCGAAGGCCTGTGCGGCGCGGGCTTCGATGTCAAAAGCCCAGACCGGACAAGTAGCCGTAATGGCTACCGTGATCGCCTTTGGCAAACCCGCGCCGGCGACGTTGACCTGAAGATCCCGAAGCTGCGCCAAGGCAGCTACTTTCCTGGCTTCCTCGAACCCCGACGTACCGCCGAGAAGGCCATGGCGGCGGTGATCCAGGAAGCCTACATCCAAGGCGTTTCAACGCGTTCGGTGGACGAGCTGGTCAAGGCCATGGGCATGACCGGTATCTCCAAAAGCCAGGTTTCACGGCTAGCTGGTGAGATCGATGAGCGCGTTCACGCTTTCCTTGATCGCCCGCTTGAAGGCGACTGGCCCTATCTCTGGATCGATGCCACCTACGTCAAGGTGCGGGAGGCCGGGCGCATCGTCTCGGTCGCCGTAATAATCGCCGTGGCCGTGAACACCGACGGTGGCCGCGAAGTCCTGGGCATGCGGGTTGGGCCGTCAGAGGCTGAGCCGTTCTGGACAGACTTCCTGCGCAGCCTCATGCGACGTGGCTTGCGGGGCGTGAAGCTTGTCATCTCCGACGCCCACGAAGGGCTCAAGGCGGCTGTTTCCAAGGTATTCAACGCGACCTGGCAGCGCTGCCGTGTGCATTTCATGCGCAATGCCATGGCCCACGTCGGCAAAGGTCAGCGCACCATGGTAGCGGCGCTGCTGCGCACGGTCTTCGCCCAGGACAGCCGTGCCGAATGCCATCAGCAATGGCGGTTGGTCGCCGATCAACTGCGCGAAAAGTACCCGAAGATCGCGACGCTCATGGACGGCTGTGAGAATGAAGTGCTGGCTCACATGGCGTTTCCCAAGGCACACCGGCAGCAGTTACACAGCACCAACCCGCTTGAACGGCTCAACGCTGAAATCAAACGCCGCACCGATGTCGTGGGGATTTTCCCCAACGATCCGGCCATCACACGGCTGGTAGGCGCGATGCTGCTGGAGCAGAACGACGAGTGGTGCCTGCAAAGACGTTACATGCAGTTGGAGGCCTTCGAAGCGGTCAGCGATAATCCACAAGCCAAGCTGTCAGCTGTGATCAACTAAACGGCGAACTCAATGGCAAGAGCCATGATGAGTTACACCACTTCCTGGGACACGATCTTCAGTCTCGCGACCTACTATGCCCTCTGCTGACTTCTGCACAGTCATTCCAGCACCTCGCGGTGCCGGTAGCCCTGACGGGCAACCGTGCAGATCTCCCCGGGTATTGCGCACCCACTTTCACGCTTATGCCTGTCGGATCTACGTCATGGCGTTCTGTGCAAGTATTGGGCTTCGCAGATTTCGGACTGCTTACCCCGCCATGCCGCCTCGTATCCGCTTCCTGTTCGTCAGGCCAGCGATTTGCCTCGGGCTTCCTTCAGACTCGCAGTCGCCCGCGAAACCCTTGCCTCTAGCTAGCACTTCCCCTTGCCGGGTGTGCGGGGGACTTTCACCCCTGAGTGAGCGCGCCCTGCCGGGCGCACTGAAAAAAAAAAGCCCGCTCGAAGCGGGCATGTTCAATGCGCTAGTCAGTTTGGCTGTACCCCTTTGATCAGCTGAAGACGCATCGGGTAACCCTGACCGGGCTGTACGACAGTTTCGGACTCAACTGTCTGAAGCACTTTGCCGTCAGCGTCCTTGGTGACTGCAATAGTCTTGCTGTACGAGCTCTGAACAACGCAGCCACTCAAAGCAGCGCTGGCAGCAATGACTGACATAAAAATCAGGTGTTTCATGCGGGCTTCTATCCTTAGGAAAATTGCGGCGCACAATATAGCAATGAGCCACCATCCAGAAAAGGGATTCCCGTACCTTTGAAGAAGGGCTCTGATCCGTTCCGGCAGCCCTCCCGCTAGCGGCGGCATGCACCGGCCTTGGTATCGGGATTAAATCGGGCACAACGAAAAAGCCCCTGAAAACTTATCGTTTTCAGGGGCTTTTTCTACCACGGAAGAATATTCACGCCCGGCACGCCTACGGTCCTACACATTCAACTCCGATTTTTCCCATTCCCTGTAGTCCATTTCCGAATTATATTGCCGGCGCTGCTAACCCATTGCGAGCGCTCGGATTGCGGCCTAGTCTCGGTTCGTCGTTGACACCTCAGCGACCGGCTTTGACAGGCTGATAACTTATCCCGCGCGCATTTACAGCCTATGGCGGCTGTACATGGGGCACATTCGTGTGCGCCGAGTTGCTCCGGGATCCTCGGTCTGTCAACCCATGTACAGCTGCCACCCTCTTGTTTGACAGCAAGCTTGCGGTAGCCCCACTGATCCTGGAGATGTGTATGCGCAAGATAGTCCCCGATCCACCCTCCCCCCTCGATCCCTCGTACATGCTGCAGGACACCCTGGTCCAGACCTCGGAATACGTGATCTGCGCCTTGTCCGTAGCCCGCCAGTCCGTGCGACTGACACCGACCTCGCACAACTCGATCGTGATGAGGGCGGTCATCCATGAAATGGAAGTTGCGCATGCGCTGCTGGAATCAGCGCTGATGCAGTTACACAGGCAAGCGGAGTCGCCCACGGAGCCACAGACAGTGCACTAGGGCCGAGCTACGAAAAATCCGGGAGTGCCGCAAAGGTCGGCCTGGCGCTCTGATCCGATCCGGCAGGCCCCGTCGCTAGCGGCGACAGGGCCCGGCCATGCGCCCGGCGATGCTTTGAGGTTTAACTCGGGCACAACGAAAAAGCCCCTGAAAACTTATCGTTTTCAGGGGCTTTATCTACCACATGTATGGCGGAGAGATAGGGATTTGAACCCTAGGTACTGTTGCCAGTACAACGGATTTCGAATCCGTCCCGTTCGACCACTCCGGCATCTCTCCAATGCCGCGCATCATACCAGCGAATTCTGAAAACGCAAACCTTTATTTTCAAAAAAGCGCGTGGTATCAGGCGCTTGCGTGAATGCGCCGCTTACAGCGGCACGCCCAGGCGCTTGGCAACTTCTTCGTAGGCTTCGATCACATCGCCCAGGCCCTGGCGGAAGCGGTCCTTGTCCATCTTCTTGCGGGTTTCTTTGTCCCACAGGCGGCAGCCGTCCGGGCTGAACTCGTCACCCAGGACGATCTGGCCGTGGAATACACCGAACTCCAGCTTGAAGTCGACCAGCAGCAGGCCGGCGTCATCGAACAGCTTGTTCAGCACTTCGTTGACCTTCAGCGACAGCTTCTTCATCTCTGCCAGTTGCTCGGCGGTGCCCCAGCCGAAAGCGACAACGTGGGATTCGTTGATGAACGGGTCGCCCTTCTCGTCGTTCTTCAGGAACAGTTCGAAGGTGGACGGTTCGAGCTTGATGCCCTCCTCCACGCCCAGGCGCTTGACCAGGCTGCCGGCGGCATAGTTACGCACTACGCACTCGACCGGGATCATGTCCAGCTTCTTGACCAGGCACTCGTTGTCGCCCAGCAGCTTGTCGAACTGGGTCGGCACGCCGGCTTCTTCGAGCTTCTGCATGATGAAGGCATTGAACTTGTTGTTCACCATGCCTTTGCGGTCCAGTTGTTCGATGCGCTTGCCGTCGAACGCCGAGGTGTCGTTGCGGAACAGCAGGATCAAGCGGTCGGCGTCGTCGGTCTTGTAAACCGATTTGGCCTTGCCGCGGTAGAGTTCTTCGCGTTTTTCCATGATTGGGCTCCGCTTGCTTGAGTGGTTGGGCTAGGCGATTTCGCGCCAGTCGAGCCCGTGTTCCTGATTCGCCACCTGGAGCCAGTCCGGGTCGCACCCAAGGGTGTCGACGAAGCACTGGCGGGCCAGATGTGGCAGGTTGTTCTTGCTGCTGAGGTGGGCCAGCACCAGGTGCTGCAGGTTGCTCCACCCCAACTCGTCCACCAGGCGCGCGGCCTGGTGGTTGTTCAAATGTCCTTGCATGCCGCCAACCCGCTGCTTGAGGAAGTACGGGTAGTGCCCGCGGGCCAGCATGTCGCGGCAATGATTGGCCTCGATCAGCAGTGCATCCAGGCCCTGATAGCGCTCAAGCAACAGCGCGTCGTACGAACCCAGGTCAGTGAGCATGCCAAAGCGTCGGCGACCGTCGCTGATGACGTACTGCAGCGGCTCGTAGGCGTCGTGCTCGACCCGCGCCGCACTCACTTGCAGGCAGCCGATACTCAGGCTGTCGCCACAGGCAAGAAAACCGGCCGCCTCCACCGGCTTGCGCATGCCGCGCAATGTGCCCTGGCTGAGGTAGACCGGTACATTGTAGCGCCGCGACAGCAATCCCACCCCATGCACATGGTCGGCATGTTCGTGGGTCACCAGCACGGCGCTCAGTTGTGCAGCCTGCACCCCGAGCAGCGCCAGGCGCCGCTCGGTTTCACGCAGGGAAAACCCGCAATCGACCAGGATGAACGTGTCACCACTGGCGATCAGCGTGCCATTTCCCTGGCTGCCGCTTCCCAGTACCGCGAAGCGCACTTAACCCAGGTGGTCCTGAATGGCACTCAGCACGCGGCGAGCGACATCGGCCGGGGCCACGGTGTTGATGTTCTTCTCGACGGTAACCTGCACGCTTTCGCCAACCTTGCTCAGGCGCACCTGGTAACGCTCGGCGCGGGCTTCAAGCTCTTCCTTGGTTGGCTCGCTGCCAAACATGCGGCTGAAGAAGCCAGGCTGGTTCTGCTTGTCGTCGGGCTTTTCCGACAGGTTGATGTAGTACAGGCCCAGGCTGCGGTTGATGTCTTCCACACGCCATTCGCCACCCTGCTCCAGGGCACGGCCCACGCCGGACCAGGCACGGTCCAGGTCGGCGCCGAGGAACAGCACGGGGTTACCGCTGCCGTCTTCGCTCAGGCTGACGCGGCTCGGCGCATCGAAGTCGCGCGCAGCCAGCAAGGACACCGAACCGCCCTTCTCGGCGCTGCGGTTCATGCTGGCGAGCATTTCGTCGACCAGCAGCGCATCGGCGGCCGTGTTGCTGGACGCGGACGGGAACGCAGGCTCGGCGGTGCTGCCAGCCGGGCGCTCGACACTGACCACATACACCTCGGAGGTGTTGCGTTGTACGCCAGGCTCCATGCGCACACGCACGCGCACTTCGCTGTCACCATTGCTGGCGGTGCTCGCCAGGCGCTGGCCGAGCGATGCCGACAGCTCGTCAAAACGCTGCCAGGTGGTGGTGAACTCGCCCGTCTGCGGGCGCTCTTCGGCAATACGGAAGCCGTTGTCTTCGAAGAACTGATGCGCTACCGGCCAGACTTCGGCCGGCGAACGCTGGGCCAGCACCCAACGGCTGCTGCCGCTGCGCTGCAGGCTGAAATCGCTGACGTCGGCGCCAGCCGACAGCGGTTGCGGACGCGGCACTTCGAACTCGCCCTTGGCGGTATCGTCGGCGACGTTGCGCGGGATCGGCAGCAGCGGGTCAAGGCGCTTGACGTTGCTGGTGTCCTGCGGGAGCTGCATCGGTGCAGTCGGGTGCGCCTGCAGGTAATCGCTGCCGCGGTCGCGGAAATAGCCATCCTCGCCCCACAGCCAGCCACACCCACTGGTGCTGGAAATGATCAGGGCGAGCGCGGAAAGACCAGCCAGTCGCTTCATGCGGTGTACTTCCTCGATTAAACCAGTACGCCGGACTGGCGCAAGGCAGTACGGACTTTTTCGTGACAGCCTTCGCTCAGCCAGGTCAGTGGCAGGCGAATGCCTTTTTGCATCAGGCCCATTTCGACGAGCGCGTATTTCACCGGAATCGGGTTGGCTTCGCAGAACAGGTCTTTGTGCAGCGGCATGAGTTTTTCGTTGATTGCGCGGGCCTTCTCGGCGTTGCCCTCGAGGGCGGCCTCGCACAGGTCGGCCATTTCGCGCGGGGCGACGTTGGCGGTGACCGAAATGTTGCCTTTGCCACCCAGCAGGATCAGCTCGACGGCAGTCGGGTCGTCGCCGGACATGACGATGAAGTCCTTGCTGACGCCATCGAGGATGGCCTTGGCACGGGCCAGGTCGCCGGTGGCTTCCTTGATGCCGATGATGTTGGGCACGGTCGACAGGCGGATCACGGTCTCGGCCTGCATGTCGCAGGAGGTGCGGCCGGGTACGTTGTAGAGGATCTGCGGGATGTCGACGGCTTCGGCGATGTGCTTGAAGTGCAGGTACAGGCCTTCCTGGGTCGGCTTGTTGTAGTACGGCACCACCAGCAGGCAGGCGTCGGCGCCGGCGTCCTTGGCGTTCTGGGTCAGGTGCACGGCCTCGGACGTGGAGTTGGCACCGGTGCCGGCGATGACCGGAATGCGGCCAGCGACCCGCTTGACCACGAACTCGATGACCTCGATGTGTTCTTCGACGCTCAGGGTGGCCGACTCGCCGGTGGTGCCGACGGCGACGATCGCGTGGGTGCCGTTTTCCAGGTGGAAGTCTACAAGTTTGCCGAGGCTGCCCCAATCAAGACGCCCTTGTGCATCCATGGGTGTGACCAATGCCACCATACTGCCCGCAATCATGTAACTGCTCCTGCCGGAAAAAGAGAGCGGTAATGGTACTGGGGGCATCGGCCTTGCACAAGCGAAGCAGGCGGGTGGAGCATTCCCCTCGGCGCCTTATTTCGCTACCCTTGATCCTTTGATCGGTGCAGCGCGGCCCGCCGGGCCGTCGACCTTGCTCCCCGGCCAGCGTCCACGTCCTCGCATGCGAGCCCCGGGCCCTGCCGACAGGAGGCTTTCGCCCGTCCTGTGCCGACCGCTCATCGCTTTAGGAATGCTGCATGTCCACCCCCACCGTCCGCGAACAATTCCTTGTCATCAGTGCCCTGGGCCCCAATCCCATGGAGCTGGCCAACGTCCTCAGCCGCGCTGCCTTCGAGAACCGCTGCGCGGTCGTCACCTCGCGCCTGAGCCGCCATGGCGAGACCAGCGCCCTGGTATTGCAGGTCGGTGGCAGCTGGGACGCCCTGGCGCGCCTGGAGTCCACCCTCCCCGGCCTGGGCAAGAAGCACGGCCTGACCCTCGACGTGGTACGCAGCGCCGACCAGGAGGTGCGCCCGCAGGCCCTGCCTTATGTGGCCTATGTCAGTGCGGCCTACCGCCCGGACATCATCAACGAGCTGTGCCAGTTCTTCCTCGACCACCGTGTCGAGCTCGAAGCCATGACCTGCGACACCTACCTCGCACCGCAGACCGGCAGCAGCATGCTCAACGCCCAGTTCACCGTGATCCTGCCGGCCGGCACCCAGATCAGCTGGTTGCGCGACCAGTTCCTCGACTTTGCCGACGCCCTCAACCTGGACGCGCTGATCGAGCCTTGGCGCCCACAGAACCCCGTTTAAGGAATGCATCCATGGCAGTAGCACTCGACCAACCCGTCGCCGATTTCCAGGCCCAGGCCACCGGCGGCCAGACCGTCAGCCTGGCCGAGCTCAAGGGCCGTCAGGTAGTGGTGTACTTCTACCCCAAGGACAGCACCCCAGGCTGCACCACCGAAGGCCAGGGCTTCCGCGACCAGCATGCAGCGTTCGAAGCGGCCAACACCGTGGTGTTCGGTGTGTCGCGCGACGGCATCAAGTCGCATGAGAACTTCAAGGCCAAGCAGGGCTTTCCGTTCGAGCTGATCAGCGACAAGGACGAGGCCCTGTGCCAGCTGTTCGATGTGATCAAGCTGAAGAAGCTGTATGGCAAGGAGTACATGGGCGTAGACCGCAGCACCTTCCTGATCGACAAGGACGGTGTGCTGCGCCAGGAATGGCGTGGCGTGAAGGTGCCGGGCCATGTGGATGCCGTACTCGCGGCGGCCCAGGCGCTGAACAAGGCTTGAGATTGACTGGGGCTGCTGCGCAGCCCTTTCGCGGCACAAGCCCGCTACAGGGGGTTGCGTTCGTCTGTAGGAGCGGCCTTGTGCCGGGAAAGGGCCGCAAAGCGGCCCCATGCATCACAACATCGGCGCCACAGCAGGTTCCTGCCGCGGCCAGGCATCGAGCACTGCCTTGATCAGCGTCGCCAGCGGGATCGCGAAGAAGATCCCCCAAAAGCCCCACAACCCGCCAAACAGCAACACCGCGCAGATGATCGCCACCGGGTGCAGGCTCACCGCCTCTGAGAACAGCAGCGGCACCAGCACGTTGCCATCGAGCGCCTGAATGATGGCGTACACCGTCATCAGGTAGATGAACTGATCACCCCAGCCCCATTGGAACAGCGCGATCAGCGTCACCGGCACAGTCACCACCACCGCCCCTACATACGGCACCACCACCGACAGGCCTACCAGCAGCGCCAGCAGCGCGGCGTAATTGAGCCCCAGGCTGATGAACGCGATGTAAGTGGCAATACCGCAGATCAGGATCTCGATGCCCTTGCCGCGGATGTAGTTGGCGATCTGCCGGTTCATTTCAGTGCCTACCCGGTTCAGCAAGGTCCGCTGGCGCGGCAGGTAGCCACTGACCCAGCGGCCGATCTGCTCACGGTCCTTGAGAAAGAAGAACACCAGAATCGGCACCAGCACCAGATAGATCATGGCACTGACCAGCAGCGGCAGGCTCGACAGCGAGAAGGTCAGTGCCCATTGGCCGAACTTGCCGATCTCGCCGCGCACCGACTCGATGGCATGCAGCACCTGCTCATCAGACACCAGATGCGGGTAGCGCTCGGGCAGCAGCAACAGCAGCGACTGCCATTTGCCGAGCATGCCCGGCAACTCGTTGAACAAGGTGATCAACTGGTGCCACAGCAACGGCACCAGCACCAGCAGGAACACCGCCAGCGCGCCCATGAACAGGGCGAACACCACCATCACCGCCAGCCGCGTCGGCACCCGAAGGCGCTCCAGGGCATTGACCAGCCCCTGCATCAGAAAAGCCAGCACCATGCCCGCCAGCACCGGCGCGAGCATGCCGCCCAAGGTAAGGACCGCGGTAAAGGCCAGAAACAGCAGGACCGCCAGCACCACCGCTTCCTCATCGGAGAAGTAGCGCTCTATCCAGTCGCGAAGCACTTTGAACATTGACGATCCTTGATTGGGGCTCAGGCCTTGCGCAGCCAGTAGGTATAGGTGCCGGCCTCGGCCATTTCATGCAGCAGCGTATGACCGGCCAGCTGGGCAAAAGTGCGGAAGTCGCGCTGTGAGCCTGCGTCGGTCGCAATCACCTTCAGCACCGCGCCACTGGCCAGACGGTTGAGCTCCATCTTCGCCTTGAGCAGAGGCAGGGGGCAGTTCAGCCCGCTGGCGTCGAGTTCGGCGTCGCAGGTCGGGGTGCTAGTCATCAGGGGTCTCCAAACGTGGGGCAGACGTCTTTGGTAACAGGCTGGCTAGCATACCGCCACTGGTCGCCAACGTGTGAGCGGGCTACAGTAGGGGCTTTGACCCGACGCGAGCTTCGTGCATGAATCTACTGCGCCCTACCCTGTTGACGCTGGCCTGCCTGATGGCCCTACCCGGCCATGCTAGCGACCTGCCTTCACTGGGCGACGCCAGTTCCGCGATCGTCTCGCCGCAGCAGGAGCACCAGCTCGGGCGCGCCTGGCTCAGCCTGCTGCGCGGCCAGGTCAACCAGCTGAACGACCCGCAGCTCAAGGACTACGTCGAAACCACCGTGTACCGCCTGGCCGAAACCAGCCAGCTGCAGGACCGGCGCCTGGAATTCATCCTCATCGACAGCCGTGAGCTGAACGCCTTCGCCGCCCCCGGTGGCATCGTCGGCGTCAACGGCGGCCTGTTCCTCAACGCCCAGACCGAAGGCGAATACGCCTCGGTACTGGCCCACGAACTGGCGCACTTGTCGCAACGCCACTTCGCCCGTGGCGTCGAGGCCCAGCAACGCATGCAACTGCCAATGATGGCGGCGCTGCTGGCTGGTATCGTACTAGCGGCAGGGGGTGCCGGCGATGCTGGCATCGGCATGATTGCCGGCACCCAGGCGGCGGCGATCCAGGAGCAGCGGCGCTTCTCGCGGCAGAACGAGCAGGAAGCCGACCGCGTCGGTATCCAGAACCTGGAAAAGGCCGGTTACGACCCGCGCAACATGCCGACCATGTTCGAGCGCCTGGCGCGCCAGTACCGCTACGACGCCAAACCACCAGAATTCCTGCTGACCCACCCGGTGACCGAATCGCGTATCGCCGACACCCGCAACCGGGCCGAACAGGCCCCCCCGGGCGGCGTCGAGGACAGCCAGCGTTATCAATTGATCCGCGCCCGCGTGGCCCTCATCTACGAAGGCACGCCGGGCCTTGCGGCCAAACGCTTCCGTGCGCAGCTGGACGAAGACCCCAAGCTGGACGCCGCCCGCTATGGTCTTGCCCTGGCACAGATCAAAGGCGGCCAGCTCAACGAAGCGCGTGAGAACCTGAAGCCGTTGCTGGCCAAGGCGCCCAACGACATCACCTACAACCTGGCGCAGATCGACCTGGACATCACCAACAACCGCTTGGCCGATGCGCAGCAGCGGGCGGAGCGCATGCAAGGTTTGTATCCGGGCAACTACCCGCTCAAGCAGGTGCGTGCCGACCTGCTGATCAAGCAGAACAAGCCCGCCGAGGCCGAAAAGGTACTGAACGACCTGCTCAAGAACCGCCCGGATGATCCGGATGTGTGGTACGACATGGCCGAAGTGCGTGGTTTGTCGGGCAACACCATAGGCCTGCACCGGGCTCGGGCAGAGTACTTTACCCTGGTGGGTGACTTCGACCAGGCGATCCAGCAGCTGGATTACGCCAAGCGTCGTGCCGGTAGCAACTTCCCGCTGGCGTCACAGATCGACCAGCGCCAGCGCGAGATCATGGAGCAACGGCGCATGGTGCAGGAGATGATGGGGCGTTAAGGGGGCTGCTTTGCGGCCCAATCGCCGGCAAGCCGGCTCTCACAGGTTCTGCAGCGCTGCAGATATTGTGGGAGCCGGCTTGCCGGCGATTGGCCCTCAGGCGTTACCCGACAGCTTGAGCCGAGCAGCCTGGGTGAAGTCCAGCATGCGGTTCAAAGGCTTGATCGCCTTCGGCACCAGCGCCGGGTCAACGAAAATCTCGTTGCTGCCTTTGCGCAAGCAATCCAGCACCCGCTCCAGGGTATTCATGGCCATCCACGGGCAGTGCGCGCAGCTGCGGCAGGCCGCGCCGTTACCGGCGGTGGGGGCTTCGACGAATTCCTTGTCCGGGCACAGCTGCTGCATCTTGTAGAAGATGCCGCGGTCTGTGGCGACGATGAAGGTTTTGTTGGGCAGTGTCTGCGCGGCCTTGATCAGTTGGCTGGTGGAACCCACCGCATCGGCCAGGTCGATCACTGCCTCTGGCGACTCCGGGTGCACCAGGATCGCCGCATCCGGATACAGCGCCTTCATGTCCGCCAGCTGGCGCGATTTGAACTCTTCGTGGACGATGCAGGCACCGTCCCACAGCAGCATGTCGGCACCGGTCTGCTTCTGGATGTAACGGCCCAGGTGCTGGTCCGGGCCCCAGATGATGGTCTCGCCGTTGTCCATCAGGCTTTCGACGATCTCCAGCGCGCAGCTCGAGGTCACGACCCAGTCGGCCCGCGCTTTGACGGCGGCAGAGGTATTGGCATACACCACCACGGTACGCTCGGGGTGCTGATCGCAGAAGGCCGAGAACTCTTCGACCGGGCAACCGAGGTCGAGCGAGCAGGTAGCCTCCAGGGTCGGCATCAGCACGCGCTTTTCCGGGGTGAGGATCTTCGCGGTCTCGCCCATGAAGCGCACACCGGCGACGATTACCGTCTGGGCAGGGTGGTTCTTGCCGAAACGGGCCATTTCCAGCGAGTCGGACACGCAACCGCCGGTCTCTTCGGCAAGCGCCTGGATAACCGGGTCACAGTAGTAATGGGCAACCAGCACGGCATTCTGCGCCTGGAGCTCGGCAGCAATGGCCGCACGGTATTCGGCCTCCTGCTCGGCTGTCAGCGGGTTGGGCTGCTTGGCGTCGAGGTGGGCCTGAACCAACAGGCGTTCGGATATCTGGGTCATGATCGCTGGACCTGCAGGCGCGCATGCGCGTCAAATCGAGTGTATCACCCGGCCCTGACAGATCGGCTAAGGGCGCCGGACGGCAGGCAAGCCGCCACGGCCCTCTGCGGGCGCGGATTATTATCGGACGCCGAAGGCTACAGACAATCAAGGGATTTCTAAAGCGGTTTTTGTGTGGCCAGTACTGGCCTCATCGCCGGCAAGACAGTTGCCCCCACAGGTGTACACAGGCCATGAGGCTGTAGCCATCCTGCAGAAGCCGGCTTGCCGGCGATGAGGCCGGTACAGGCTCAATCAATCAGCCCTGCGGCTGCATCGCCGCAAAGTGCGCCGCGAGGATCATGGCGAACTCTTCAACGGTCATCTTCTTGCCATTGAAGTCGACCATGCCATCGACGTAGTGCAGGCTAGCCACCACGTCATTGCCCTGCACGGTGGCCATGCCACTCTGCAGCGCCATCATCCCGACCATCTCACCCGCCTGACTGGATTGCATGGCAATCGCCTGGGCATCGGTCTGCCCTTCCAGCAACGCCTGCAAGGTCGCCAGGTCACCCATCATCGGTTTGGACAGCGACAGCTTGCTCTTCACCTGAGTGATCAGCTGCTTGCTCAACTGGTCAGGCGGCAGGTCGAAGGAGGTGGGGCTGGCGAAGTCCATCGACAGGTTGAACCGGCTCTCGCCGTTGGCCGTCTTGAACGAAAGGTTCTCCACCGCCACCTGCGGCTTGGATGCCAACAGTTGCTTCAGGTCGCCCTGAAACTTGGCCTTCTCCTGTTCACCCATCTGGATTTGCGGCATCGGCTGGCCTGCCGCGGCGGCCTGCTCGAACTCCGGCAGATGGGCCTGGTACCACTGCGAGAGCGACTGCAAGGCCGGGGCGTTGAGCGACTTGATGCTGACCGCCATCTGCCCGCTGCCGACTGCGCGGCCATCCCAGCTGATGTCCGCGACCTTGTAATCCACGCGGCCACCGACGGTATCGGGGCCATCGAGGGTTTGCAGGACGTGCTGCTCCAGGCCTTTGAGCAACAGTACCTGCTGCTTGGGCCCCAGCGTCGCCTTGGCTTCGGCCAGCAGCACATCGACGTTACCGACATAGATCGCGTCATGCTGGGTAGCGGCCAGGTTACCGCCGATTTTCAGGCCCTTGAGCTCGAACGTGGCCGGCGGGTGATCATCCCCGACCAGCTTCATTTCGAAGCGATCGGCAGCACCATGGAATTTCGACGCCTTGCCTTCACTGTCGCCACTGATCTGCAGCTGCATACCCGAAAAATCGAGGGTCGTGCCGTTGTCTTCGGCCAGCTTGACCGGCGCCAGGAAGATGCTGCCATCGACACTGCCGTCAAAGCCCAGGCTGGTTTGCGAGCTGACCGGGACCTTGTCGCCGGCGGCGGCGAACCAGGGCGCGGTGAAGTCGTCCTTGTCCAGCGCACTGTTGCTGGCTGCCAGCACCGGCATCAGCCTGAAGGCCTTGACCCGCGACCAAGGGAACGGGCCGTGCTCGATCTGATCGGTTACACCCACATCGAAACTGATCGGCTCACCGTCAGACAGGCGAATGTCACGGACCTTGAGGCGATAGCGTGCGGTACTGGTGAAGAAGTGCTGCTCCAGCGAGGCCACTTCGATGGTCATGCTGCCGCCAACCCCGACAAGGGCCTTCTTCAACTGGGCATTGCCCTGATTGACGGCTTGCTCCAGCTGCGCAGGCAACTGCTTGCCGGTGTACCAGGCGCCAGCGGTGGTTACGACGGCAATGGCGATGGCCAGGCCGGAAAGGATGCCTACTGATTTCTTCATGAATAGAACCGATTGATGTCCATATTGGCGTGTTCGCAGCCATGAGCTGCGGGGGGAGCAGAATAGTATCACTCCCACCCCTTGGACGACGGTCGACACGCGGACGAAATGGGCAATCGAGACCTACCTGACGCTAGCGTGGGAAACTTCCCACTCGTTAAATTTTACGAACATCCGCATCGATCAAAACCGCAAAAAAGCGCGCAAAAACCGAACATTTCGGCTAATAAATCGATAAATATTTCAATTTAGTAACATCTTGTCATGTTTAACTTGACAGCCACCTACCCATCGTTTTTTATTTTCACCGCCTTGCCCAGCGCCACCCACGAAGAAGAACAGACGCGCCGTCATGATGCCTCACCGCCCCTGCCCGCACGCCCCACCTTCCTAGCCCAGGCTCTGCCAGCTCGCCCCCGGCGCATCGCCTGCGCCTACCTCTGCTCCGACAATAAAGGTGAACAACATGGAGCCCACCCGCTCGCCATTGCCGCATGCGCAATACAACCCGCCAGCCGTTCACGCCCAGCCGCAGGAGCCACGCCAGCATGCAGCCTGACCACAGCGCCACCGGCAACGGTCAACTCCGCAAAACCCTGCGCCTCTGGCACGTGATCATCATCGGCCTGGCTTACCTGACGCCGATGACCGTGTTCGACACTTTCGGCATTGTCTCGGGGATTACCGCAGGGCATGTGCCCAGCGCCTACATCCTGGCGCTGACCGGCATCCTGTTCACTGCCGTGAGCTACGGCACCCTGGTGCGCCGCTTCCCTCAATCGGGTTCGGCCTACACCTACACACAACGCGCCATCAACCCGCATGTGGGCTTTCTGGTCGGCTGGTCGTCGCTGCTCGATTACCTGCTGCTGCCGATGGTCAATGCCTTGTTGGCCAAGCTCTACCTGTCGGCCATGTTCCCCGAGGTGCCGGAGTGGATCTGGGTAGCGGGCTTCGTCACCCTGATCAGCCTGATCAACATGCGCAGCGTCAACCTGGTGGCACACTTCAACCTGCTGTTCGTGGCCGTGCAGGTGGCGATCATCGCTGTGTTCATCTACCTGTGCGTGCGTGGCCTGGACCAGGGTGAAGGCCTGGGTACCGCGTGGAGCCTGCTGCCGTTCGCCGACAGCCAGACCCAGTTCAGCGCCCTGGCGGCCGGTGCGACCATCCTGTGCTTCTCGTTCCTGGGCTTCGACGCCGTGACGTGCCTGTCCGAGGAAACCCGCGACCCGGCCAAGACCATCCCACGGGCGATCTTCCTGACCGCACTGATCGGCGGCCTGGTGTTCATAACCGTGTCGTACTTCATCCAGGCCTACTTCCCGACCATGGCACGCTTCCATGACCAGGAAGCGGCCCTGCCGGAAATTGCCCTGTACGTGGGTGGCAAGCTGTTCCAGTCGATCTTCATCGCCTGCACGGTGATCAACACCATCGCTTCGGGCCTGGCCTCGCAGACCAGCGTCTCGCGCCTGTTGTATGTGATGGGGCGTGACAAGGTGATCCCGGCCGGCATCTTTGCTCGCCTGCACCCACGCTACAAAACACCGGTGCTGAACATCGCAGTGGTCGGGCTGATTTCCCTGTCGGCGATCTTCTTCGATCTGGTTACCGCCACCTCAATCATCAACTTCGGAGCACTGGTGGCGTTCAGCTTCGTCAACCTGTCGGTGATCAACCACTGCTATGTGCGTGAAGGCAATCGCCAAGGGCTGGCGAACAAGCTCATGTACCTGGTACTGCCGACCATCGGTTTCTGCATCATCGTGTCGCTGTGGCTAGACCTTAACGAACACTCGCTGATGTTCGGCGGGGTATGGGCGCTACTTGGCCTGGTGTACCTGGCCTGGCTGACCAAGGCCTTCACTGCCGCCCCCCCGAACTACGTTGCCGAATGACACTTGCCCTCTACACCGCCCGCGCCTGAACGCGGGCGTTGTCCTTGCACGAAAAGGAAAGCTCTCATGCCGCTGCGTCGCCTTTCTATCCAGTGGAAGATCACCTTGCTCGCCGGCCTGTGCCTGCTGGCCATCGTCGCGCTACTGGTGGCCACCTCGCTGACCCAGGCACAGCGCAGTGCAGCCTTGGTCAGCCAGGCCAACAGTGAAATGCTCGACCACAGCGCGCGCCTGCGCCTGCAGGCCCTCGCCGAAACCCAGACCCTGCGCATTCAGCGCTACTTCATGGACGCCTACCAGTACGCGAACGGTTTTACACGCCTGGTTCAGGTACTCAAAGCCCACGGTGGCAGCGACCTGCGCGCCGAACTGACCCACCAGGCACGCGCCAGCCTGGCGGGCAACCCGGACCTGATCGGGCTTTATGTGGTGTTCCAGCCCAACGCCCTGGACCACCAGGACAGCCAGTTCGTCGCCCAGGAGGCAGTCGGCAGCAACGACAGCGGGCGCTTTTCGCTGTACTGGTCGCAGCCCAGCCCGGGCAACCTTGAGCGGGAGGCCATGCCTGAAGCGATGCTGGCCGACAGCACGGTTGGCGCCAACGGGGCGGCACAGAACCGCTGGTTGACCTGCCCTCAGGAAACGGCCAAGGCCTGTGTGGTCGAGCCCTACCTCGACGAGGTCAATGGCCGCCAGGTACTGATGACGAGCATCGCCCTGCCCCTGCTGGAGGGCGGCAAGGTAGTAGGTGTAGTGGGCCTGGATATCGGCCTGGACAACCTGCAGCAGTTGAGCCTGGACGGCCGCCAGGAGCTGTTCGATGGCCAGGGCCAGGTGAGCATCGTCAGCACTACCGGCTTGCTGGCCGGGCACAGCCGCGACGCCAGCAAGCTGGGCACTGTCCTGGACAACGACGTGGCGCAGGGCCTGTTGCGCGTCGGCCGCCCGTTCGCCCCGATCCCCGGCGCCGCTCCCTGGCAGGTACTGCTGGAGCTGCCCGAAGCTGTGCTTCAAGCACCCGCCGCCGCTCTCAATCAGAGGCTGAGCGAACACAACCAAAGCGCCAATCTGACCAGCCTGCTGATCGGCCTGGGTGCCGCGATCGTCGGCCTGCTGCTGGTTTGGCTGACCGCACGTGGCGTGACCCGGCCGATTCTGGCCGTAGCCGCACGCCTCGAGGATATCGCCAGCGGTGAGGGCGACCTGACCCGGCGCCTGGACTACGCGCGCCAGGACGAGCTGGGCCAGTTGAGCGGCTGGTTCAACCGCTTCCTCGACAAGCTGCAACCGGTGATTGCCCAGGTCAAAGGCTCGCTGCTCGAAGCCCGCGGCACCGCCGATCAGTCCGCTGCCATCGCCAGCCAGACCAGCAGCGGCATGCAGCAGCAACAGCGCGAGATCGAGCAGGTGGCCACCGCCGCCAACGAGATGAGCGCAACTGCCCAGGATGTCGCCCACAACGCGGCGCAAGCCGCCCAGGCAGCACGTGGCGCCGACCAGGCGAGCCGCGAAGGCCTGCAACTGATCGCCAGCACCCGCCAGGCGATTGACAACCTGGCAGTCGGGATGGATGCCGCCATGGACGAGGCCCGCGCACTCGAGCAGCGCAGCGAGCAGATCGGCTCGGTACTGGAGGTGATCCGCGCCATTGCCGAGCAGACCAACCTCCTGGCCCTCAACGCCGCCATCGAAGCGGCCCGCGCTGGCGAGGCCGGGCGGGGTTTTGCCGTGGTGGCCGACGAGGTACGCAGCCTGGCGCAGCGCACCCAGGTGTCGGTGGAAGAAATCCGCCAGGTCATCGAAGGGCTGCAGCAAGGCACCCAGGATGTGGTCGGCGCCATGCATGATGGCCAGAAACAGGCGCAGGCCAGCGCCTTGCAGATGGAACAGGCACTGCCTACGCTGCAGCGGATCGGTGAAGCGGTGGCGGTGATCAGCGACATGAACCTGCAGATCGCTTCGGCGGCTGAAGAACAGAGCGCGGTGGCCGAGGAAGTGAACCGTAACGTGGCCGGTATCCGCGATGTGACTGAATCGCTATCGGGCCAAGCTGATGAGTCGGCGCGCATCAGCCAAGCGCTGAACCGCCTGGCCAATCAGCAGCAGGCTTTGATGGAGCAGTTTCGCGTTTAGCCCGTACGGGCCCAATTACCGGCTACCGGCGATTGGGCCCGTACAGGCACCCACCTTTTGAAAGAGTTTTACCCATGGAAACACCCAACAAATCCCCCTTCTTCGACCTTGCCAGCGAACAGGGCCTGCTACGCACTTCGATCGCCGTCACCCTGTTCATCGCCACCATCGGCATTGCCTTCGGCCTGGCGTCCGGCTCGTTCTCGATCATTTTCGACGGTGTCTACTCGCTGGCCGACGCAGGCATGAGCGGCCTGTCGCTGGTGGTGGTCAAGCTGATCACTACGCACGCCACCAGCCGGCACGTGTCACGCAAGCTGCGCGAGCGCTTCACCATGGGCTTCTGGCACCTGGAGCCGATGGTGCTGGCGCTCAATGGCATCCTGCTCAGCGGTGTGGCGCTCTACGCCCTGATCAACGCCGTCAGCAGCCTGCTCGAAGGCGGACGCCACCTGGAGTTCGGCATCGCCATGGTTTATGCGGCGCTGACCGTGATCGCCTGCGCGACCATCGCTGCAGTCGAAGCGCGGGCCAACCGCGAGCTGAACTCGGATTTCGTGGGCATGGACGTCAAGGGTTGGGTGATGTCGGCCAGCATCACCGCAGCGTTGCTCATCGCCTTCTGCTTTGGCTTTGCCGTGCAGGGCACGCAGTGGGAGTGGGTATCGCCGTACATCGACCCGGCGGTGCTGGCGCTGGTGTGCCTGGTCATCATCCCCTTGCCGCTGTCGGTGGTGCGCCAGGCCATGGCGGATATCTTTTTGGTGACACCTGGCGACCTGATGCTGCACGTGGATGAGGTGGCCGGTGCGTTCGTGGCACGCCACGGACTGGAATCCTATCGGGCTTACGTGGCCAAGGTCGGCCGCTCTCGGGAAATCGAGCTGTATTTCATCGTGCCCAAGCACCTTCCAGCCAAAAGCATTGAAGAGTGGGATGCGCTGCGCTGTGAAGTCGGTGATGCGATTGGCGGTGAGGGACCGGATCGCTGGTTGACGGTAGTGTTTACCGCAGACCCTGAGTGGGCTGAATAAGGAGGGGCAAGAACGACAAAGCCCGCCACCGTTTCCGGTAGCGGGCTTTGACTTACAGCGTATGGTGGGTCGTGTAGGATTCGAACCTACGACCAATTGGTTAAAAGCCAACTGCTCTACCAACTGAGCTAACGACCCGTTGGATGGCGCGTATAATACTGATTTCTAACGGGAAATCAACACCCCATCAAAACTTTCTTCAAAAATAACGGGTTGGGTCGTCTACCCCGGCGGCCTTGAAGCCGTCGGCGCGCAGGCGGCAGCTGTCGCACTTGCCACAGGCGCGGCCCTCATCGTCGGCCTGGTAGCAGGAGACCGTCAGGCTGTAGTCCACGCCACGGGCCATACCGGCCTGTACGATCTGCGCCTTGCTCATGTTCTGCAGTGGCGCCTGGATCCGGAAGCCCTGCCCCTCGACACCGGCCTTGGTCGCGAGGTTGGCCATGCGTTCGAACGCTTCGACGAACTCAGGGCGGCAATCGGGGTAGCCCGAGTAGTCCACGGCATTGACGCCGATGAAGATGTCGCGCGCCTGCAGCACTTCTGCCCAGCCCAGAGCCAACGACAGGAATACGGTATTGCGTGCCGGCACATAGGTCACCGGAATACCTTCGCCCGGGGTTTCCGGCACATCGATGCTGCTGTCGGTCAGTGCCGACCCCCCGATGCCATCAAGGTTCAAGCCAATGACCTTGTGCTCCACGACGCCCAGGTCACGAGCGACTCGCGCAGCAGCGTTCAATTCAGCACGATGGCGCTGGCCATAGTCGAAGCTCATGGTGTAGCAACTGTAGCCTTCGGCCTTGGCCATGGCGACGACAGTGGCCGAGTCGAGGCCGCCGGACAGCAGGATTACTGCTCGTTTCTCAGTCATGTACTTTTGCTCCTAATCAACGTCCGGGCTCGTCGTTCCACAGCAGCTTGTGCAGCTGCAGCTGGAAACGCACAGGCAAGTTGTCGGCAACGATCCAGTCGGCCAGGTCACTGGCCTTCACCTGGTGATGGCTTGGCGAAAACAGCACTTCACCGGCGCGCTCGGCAAGGTTGTACTGAATCAGCTTGGAAACCGCCCAGTCATAGTCCTCGCGTGAACAGATGACGAACTTGACCTGATCATTGCCGGTCAAGTGCTCAATGTTCTCGTAGAGGTTGCGGTGGGACTCTTCAGAGCCCGGGGTCTTGAGGTCGACCACGCGGCTGACGCGAATATCGGTAGCCGAGATATCCAGGGCACCACTGGTTTCGAGCGAAACCTCATAGCCGGCATCGCACAGGCGCTGCAACAGTGGCAAGGCATTCGGCTGGGCCAGTGGCTCGCCGCCAGTCACGCACACATAGCGTGGCTTGAAGCCGGCCACCTGTTCCATGATCGAATCCAGGCTACGCACAGTACCGCCACTGAAGGCGTAGGCACTGTCGCAGTATTGGCAGCGCAGGGGGCAACCGGTCAGGCGCACGAATACCGTAGGCAGCCCAGCCGTGCGTGTTTCACCCTGCAAAGAGTAAAAGACCTCGGTGATACGTAATGTGTCTTGCATGATCGCCACGGGCGTGACAGCTAAACAGGCTGTCCGCCTCCGTCAGGCACTGTCGCGGACTCGACATGGCGTTATCCGCAGCAGCGTGTTTAAGAAAAAGGGCAATGATTCTAACGAAAAAACCCGCGCCTGGCGCGGGTTTCTTTTGAACGGTGCTACTTAGAGCTTCTGCAGGTCACGCTGCGCCAGCTGAGCGGCGGATGTGCCGGGGTACTGGGTGATGACTTGCTGCAGGATGCCCTTGACCTTGTCGGTATGGCCCATGCGGCGCTCGACGTCGGCCAGCTTGTACAGGGAGTCCGGTACCTTGCTGTGCTTGGGGTACTTCTGGCTGACCTGGGCAAAAGCCTGGCTGGCACTTTGCAGGTCACCCTTGGCCAGGTTCACCTCACCCAGCCAGTACTGGGCGTTGCCTGCGTACTGGCTGTTCGGGTACTTGCGCAGGAAGGCGCCGAACGCCTGGCTGGCCTTGTCGAAGTCCTTCTGCTTGATCAGGTCGAAAGCCGCATCGTAATAGAGCTTCTCTTTCGCAGGATCAGCCGGCTCGCTGTTGGCGGCCGGTTGCTGTGCAGCAGCGCCAGCGGCGCCTGCTGCTGCACCGGCGGCGGCATCGGGTGCACCACCGGTGGAGGAATTATCGGGGGTCGCGGCAGGCGCGCCACCACTGTTGATGCGGCGATCCAGATCCTGGTAACGCTCCAGGCTTTCCTGCTTCATGCGGGCGACATCGTTTTGCAGCTCTTCGATGATGCCTTGCTGGCGGGATATCTGGTCCTGCATCTGTTGCAGCTGCATGAACAGCTGGCCCTGTGCTGAGGCAGGGGTAGAAGCCCCTGCCCCGGCATAGGCGCCGCTCGTGCCATAACCCGAAGGTGGGTAAGCACCTGCGTTGTCATCTACTACAGGAACCGCAGCCCACGCCGAAAGCGGAAGGCTGAGTGCGAGGACGGTTACAGCACGACGGCACATACGCATAAGAACTTACTTACGCAGTTCTACGCGGCGGTTCTGAGCCCAGGACTGCTCGTCGTTGCCGGTGGCAACTGGACGCTCTTCGCCGTAGGAGACCAGTTCCAGCTGAGCAGGGGAAACACCCTGCAGAACCAGGTAGCGCTGAACGGCTTTGGCACGACGCTCGCCCAGAGCCATGTTGTACTCGCGAGTACCGCGCTCGTCGGTGTTGCCTTCCAGAACAACACGGCTGCCGTTGGACTTCAGGTCCTTGGCGTGAACGTCCAGAGCGCGCATGGCTTCTGGCTTCAGGTCCGAGCTGTCGTATTCGAAGTAGAAGGTGGTGATTGCGCGCAGGGCGGCTTCTTCGCTCAGGGAACCGTCAACAGCGCCAGTGTTGGCACCGTAGCCAGCGTTAGGGTCAACAGCGCCTTCGCCAGCGTTGTCACCGCCCTTCGAGGAGCAACCTACAGCTACAGCCATGGCCAGAGCCAGCGCAGCAAATTTACCAAACTTCAGCATTTCCATCGTGAAACTCCTAATGAAACCCCAGTGTGTTAAGCAAAACGTATTACGCCGCAATCAGTTCAGGTAAGGGGACCAGGACGGTTCTCTGACTTCGCCTTGAGCGGTAGGAAGTGGGAGCCTCACGCGGCCATTAAGCGACACGAGCATCAAGACTCCCCGGCCCTGCTGGCGGGTGGCGTAGATTAGCATGGTGCCGTTTGGCGCAACAGTGGGAGACTCATCAAGACTTGTTTCCGAGAGAATCTTTACACTTCCTCTTTGCAAGTCCTGTGCCGCCACTTTGAAGTTGGTGAAACCCTGCTGACGATGGATCATTACCAGCGTCTTTTCGTCCGCCGAAAGTTTCGGGTTGGCGTTGTAGTTACCTACGAACGTCACACGCTCGGCGCTACCACCACTGACCGACTGTTTGTAGATCTGCGGCTTGCCGCCACGGTCGGAGGTGAAGTACAGGGTGTTGCCATCCTTGCCCCAGAACGGCTCGGTATTGATACCCGGGCCGGCAGTGACACGGCTGATCTGGCGCGAAGCCACATTCATCACGTAGATGTCCGGGTTACCGTCCTTGGACAGCACGAATGCCAGGCGCGAACCATCCGGCGACCAGGCCGGAGCACCATTGAGGCCTTCGAAGTTGGTGACCTGTTCGCGGCGGCCGGTGTCGATGTGCTGGATGAAAATGCGCGGCCGCTTCTGCTCGAACGAGACATAGGCGATACGCTTGCCATCCGGCGCGAAACGCGGCGACAGGATAGGCTCACGCGACTGCAGCAAGGTCACTGCACGCGCACCATCGTAGTCCGAACGCTGCAGGGTGTAGCGGGTATTGTTGGTCGAGAAGCGCTCGGCGGTCACGTACAGCATGCGGGTGGAAAACGCACCCTTGATGCCGGTGAGCTTCTCGAACGACTGGTCGGCGATGTAGTGCGACATGTCGCGCAACTGGTCGACGCTGCCGGCAACGCTGCCGGTCAGCACTTGCTGCTCGGTGGCGACGTTGAACAGTGCGTACTGCACCTGCAGGCGAGCGCCCGACGGCACGATGCTGCCGACCATCACGTACTGGGCGCCCAGGGCTTTCCAGTCACGGAAGATCACTTCGCTGGCCTGGGTAGGCTGGCTGATCATGTTCTGCCGTGGGATGGGCGCGTAGTAGCCAGAGTTGCGCAGGTCATTGCCGATGATATCGGCCATGTCTTCCGGCAGCACACTGCCACCCTGCAGACCGAACGGCACTACCGCGATGGGCGTTGCCCGATCGCTGCCGCTGGTGACCAGGATGTTCTTTTCCTCTGCCATGGCCATGCCTGCCACGCAGCACAGCATGACCAGCAGTCCTCGAAGGAGTTTAATCACAACGCTAGATCCTCAGGTGTAAATGTCATCTTGAACGAACGGTACGGATTGAACTCGTTCGGCTTCAAGCCCTGCATTTCGGTCAGACGACCGATGTTCTTCACTGCTGCCACCGCAGAACTGTCGAACGGACCGTCGCCACTGGAGCGCGACACGCTGACACTGGTGATGGTGCCATCGGGCAACATGTTGATCTGCAGGACTACCGTCATGCCCTTGCGCGCAGAAGGTGGACGCGCCCAGCCTTCGGCCGCGCGCATGCGGATCAGGTCGTCGAAGTCGCCGGCCACCTGGTCACCCTGCTCGTCGGCCAGCGCCTGCTGCCGCTCGGTGGTATCGGACAACAGCTCGGCCAGGGCCTGGGCTTTCTTGTCTTCTGCCGCCTTGCGGGCCGCCTCCTGTGCCTTTTTCTTCTGGGCATCTGCAGCGGCCTTTTTCTTGGCCTCTTCAGCTGCCTTCTTCTTCGCGTCCTCGGCCGCCGCTTTCTTCTTGGCGTCCTCGGCCGCTTTCTTCTTGGCCTCCTCGGCTGCCTTCTTCTTGGCATCCTCGACGGCTTGTTTCTTGGCCTCTTCGGCCGCCTGCTTCTTGGCCTCTTCCTCAGCCTTTTTCTTGGCGATGTCGGCCTGCTGCTTTTCAGCGGCTTTCTTCGCTTCGTCGGCCTTCTTGGCTTCAGCGGCTTTCTTGGCCTCGGCGGCCTTGGCAGCGTCTTCTGCCTTCTTCGCCTCGGCGGCTTCGCGAGCCTCCTCGGCCTTTTGAGCGGCATCGGCTTTCTTTTGTTCCGCAGCCTTTACGGCCTCCTGCTCGACCTTCTTCTGTTCCAGCTGCTCGACTTCGGTCTGACGCGACGCGGTTTTTTTCGCTTCCCCGGCAATCTTCTGATTGGTCTGGGTGGTCGCCTGACTCTTGGACTTGAGCTGATACAGCGTAGCCTGAACGATCGGCTTGGAAGGCGGCAATTCTGGCGTCATGGCAAAACTGACGAACAGCAATGCGAACACAAGCACATGCAGGCCGATGGCCCAGACACTGGGCCAGAAGTAGCTTTCCGAGGCGGATGGCTCTCGCTGTTGCATCAGGGCGCCTCGGTAATCAGGCCAACGTTACCGACACCGGCCTTCTGCAACCCGCCCATGGCACCCATGACCGCGCCGTAGTCGACAGCCTTGTCGCCACGAATGAAGACCTGGGTCTGCTTGCCCTGGTCGCGACCGGCGGCAATGATCTTGGTCACTGCACCGGTCATTTCGGGCAAGGTCATGGCCTTGTCCATCTGCTTGTCGGTGTCGACTTCGCTGCCCAGGTTCCAGTAATAGGTCTTGTCGGCCTTGATGGAGATGGTGAGGATCTGGACATTGTTGTCCTGCGGCAAGGCTTCGCTGGAAACCTTGGGCAGGTCGACCTTCACGCCCTGATTGAGCATGGGAGCGGTCACCATGAAGATGACCAGCAGCACCAGCATCACGTCGATGTAGGGCACCACGTTCATCTCGGCGACCGGCTTGCGTTTGTGGCGAACTCGGGCCATGGGTTTGTACCTGATTACTCTTCGCTGGTGTGCACTTTGCGGTGCAGGATCGCCTGGAACTCGTCGGCGAAGGTGTAGTAACGACCGATCAGCACTTCGCTGCGCGCGGCGAAACGGTTGTAGGCGATAACCGCCGGGATTGCCGCGAACAGGCCGATGGCGGTGGCGATCAGCGCTTCGGCGATACCCGGGGCCACGGTGGCCAGGGTCGCCTGCTGGGCGCTGGCCAGGCCGCGGAAGGAGTTCATGATGCCCCACACGGTACCGAACAGGCCGATGTACGGGCTGGTCGAACCGACGGTGGCGAGGAACGGCAGGCTCTGCTCGAGTTTTTCTTCCTCACGCGAGATGGCTACGCGCATGGCCCGGCCAACGCCTTCCATGACCGCGTCGGGGTCCACACCCGGCTGCTGGCGCAGACGCGAGAACTCCTTGAAACCGGCCCGGAAGACCTGCTCCACGCCCGAATCAGGGTCCGGGTTGCTGCCTGCCTGACGGTACAGCTTGGACAGGTCGATACCCGACCAGAAGCGTTCCTCGAAGGCATCCAGCGCACGACGACCGGCGCGCAGCATGGTGCTGCGCTGGAAGATCATGATCCATGAGGTGACCGAGGCGGCCACCAGGGTCAGCATTACCAGCTGTACCACCACGCTGGCATTGCTGACCAGACTCCACATGGAGGTATGGTCGACGACGTTAGCTTCCACGCTTATTCTCCTGCATTCGATTGAGTACCCGAGCCGTCCGCCACAAAGGCGTCGCGCAGCTTGGGGGGTATGGCTCGGGGTTTGAAAGTGTCGGCGCGTACGGCGGCCACCAGGAACTGCCCTTCGCAGAGCAGCGTTTCATCCTTTTCCCGCCAGACCTGCTGCACGAAACGCAGGCTGGCGCGATTGAGTTCAAGTACTTGCGCGGTCACCCGAAGTTCGTCGTCCAGGCGCGCCGGCGCGTGATAGCGCGCTTCGCTCGAGTGGACCACGAACAACAGGTTCTCCCCGGCCAGTTGCTGCTGGGAAAACCCCAGGTGCCGCAGGCGCTCGGTCCGCGCGCGCTCCATGAATTTCAGGTAGTTGACGTAATACACCACGCCACCGGCATCGGTATCTTCGTAATAGACGCGACAACGGTGTGCGAAAGGTTCCAGGCCATTTTGCGCGCGCATACTCTAGTGCTTACTCCTCAGCTTGCCAATCCGCTGCGGCAACTGTTTTTTCTTCATTAATGTCGTATTGCCAGCGCACCTGAGGCATGCCAGCGGTAGGACCACGAAAAGCGGGTTTCGATCTGTCATTCATCGCCTGCTTCGGAAAAATCTGCCCCCTCACCCAGGCGCCCGGGAACATTCAGGCCAAAGTGCAGGTAGGCGTGCCGAGTGACCACACGACCACGGGGCGTACGCATGATATAGCCCTGCTGAATCAGGTAGGGTTCGAGCACATCCTCGATGGTATGACGCTCCTCGCTGATCGCTGCCGCCAGGTTATCCACCCCCACCGGGCCACCATCGAACTTCTCGATCATGGTCAGCAGCAGGCGGCGGTCGGAATGGTCGAAACCACGCTCATCGACGTCCAGCAGGTTGAGCGCCAAATCAGCCACTGCCTTGGTGATCTGCCCTTTGCCGCGCACCTCGGCGTAGTCACGCACGCGGCGCAGCAAGCGGTTGGCGATACGCGGCGTACCGCGGGCACGGCGGGCGATTTCGTAAGCCCCCTGGTCCTCGATGACCAGCCCCAGAATGTTGGCCGACCGGCTGACGATGGTCGCCAGGTCCTTGTCGCTGTAGAACTCAAGGCGCTGGACGATACCGAAGCGGTCGCGCAGCGGGTTGGTGAGCATACCGGCGCGGGTTGTGGCCCCCACCAGGGTGAAGGGCGGCAGGTCGAGCTTGATCGAGCGGGCAGCCGGGCCTTCGCCGATCATGATGTCGAGCTGGAAGTCCTCCATGGCCGGGTACAGCACCTCCTCGACAACCGGAGACAACCGGTGAATCTCGTCGATGAACAGCACGTCATGCGGTTCGAGGTTGGTCAGCATGGCTGCCAGGTCGCCCGGGCGCTCGAGAATCGGCCCCGAGGTACTCTTGACCGATACGCCCATTTCCTGGGCGATGATATTGGCCAGGGTGGTTTTGCCCAACCCTGGCGGGCCGAAGATCAGGGTGTGGTCGAGCGATTCATTGCGCCCCCGCGCAGCCTGGATGAACAGCGCCATCTGCTCGCGCACCACCGGCTGGCCGATGTATTCGTCCAGGCGCAGCGGGCGGATGGCACGGTCCTGGACTTCTTCGCGGTCGCGGCCACTGGCGGCAATCAGGCGGTCGGCTTCGATCACTTGGTAATCATCCCTTTGAGGCTGCGACGGATCAGCTCCTCACTGCCAAGGCCCGCCTTGTCCTTGATCGCGGATACTGCCTTGCTGGCTTCCTGCGGCTTGTAGCCCAGGGAAATCAAGGCACTGACGGCATCGGCCTCGGCGGTGGAGGCGCTGCTGACCGGTACCGGACCATCCGATACAAGCGTGAACATGGCGGGCGAGGTTTCCCAGGCCTTGAAGCGGTCCTTGAGCTCGACCAGCAGGCGCTCGGCAGTCTTCTTGCCGACGCCAGGCACACGCACCAGCGCCGATGTGTCCTGCGCCTGTACGCAACGCACCAATTCGTCGGCCTCAAGGCTCGACATCAAGGCCAGCGCCAGCTTCGGGCCCACGCCATTGAGGCGGATAAGCTCGCGGAACAGCTCGCGCTCGCGCTTCTCATGGAAGCCATACAGCAGGTGGGCATCTTCGCGAACCACCAGATGGGTATGCACGGTTACCGTTTCGCCAACTTTCGGCAGGCGGTACAGGGTGGTCATGGGCACTTCAAGCTCATAGCCCACGCCGTTGACGTCGATAATCAGGTGCGGCGGTTGCTTTTCCGCCAGGGTGCCGCGCAAACGTCCAATCACGTTTCGATCCTTCCTCTCGGGGAGCCGATCAAAGACCGCTCAACCCTATCAGCAAATACGTCGGGTGAACGTGCCACCCGGACAAAATGTGTATCAGCTCATGAAGCAGCTACAGACGCAAGCGCCCACCGCGCCGCCGCGCCGTGGCCAGGCCGTGCGGCACCAGGCTGGAACGGGTATGGGCATGGCACAAGGCAATCGCCAGGGCATCAGAGGCATCGATCTGTGGCTTCTGGGTCAGCTTGAGCAGGTGCATGACCATCAGCATCACCTGCTCCTTGTTAGCCCCACCGGTGCCGGCCACGGCCTGCTTGACCTGAGTCGCACTGTATTCGGCGATTTCCAGGCCGGCCTCGGCGGCGGCGACGATGGCCGCGCCGCGAGCCTGGCCGAGCTTGAGCGCCGAGTCGGGGTTGCGCGCCATGAACACGCGCTCGATGCCCATGGTCACAGGGCCATGCTGGGCAATGATTTCACTGACACCGCGAAAAACGATCTGCAAGCGCTCGTGCAGCTCGCCGCTGCCGGTACGGATACAACCCGACGCCACGTACTCGCAACCACGGGCAGTCTGGCGCACAACGCCATAACCGGTGATGCGCGAGCCGGGGTCGATACCAAGAATCAGAGTCATAACGCCTGTCGTGTAGGGGGATGCTTGAAAGCCTGAGCTCAATTCAAGGCTATTGGGGCCGCTGCGCAACCCATCGCCGGCAAGCCGGCTCCCGCAGGCACAGCGCAACTCTCGGCGGGTGCGCTTACCTGTGGGAGCCGGCTTGCCGGCGATGGGCCGCGCAGCGGCCCCAATTACAACCTTGCTGGCGACACCTTAGCCGAGTTTTTCCATGATCTCGTCGGAAATCTGCGCATTGGAATAGACGTTCTGCACGTCATCCAGGTCTTCGAGCATGTCGATCAGCTTGAGCACTTTCTCCGCCCCCTCCTGATCCAGCTCGGCACTGGTGGTCGGCTGCATGACGATTTCCGCATCCGCGGCCTTGAAGCCGGCCTCCTCCAGGGCATTACGCACGGCATAGAAGCTGTTGAACGAGGTGAACACCTCGAACGAACCGTCTTCGTTGGCCACGACATCGTCGGCGTCGGCTTCCATGGCGGCTTCCATCAGGGCATCTTCGTCCACACCCGGCGCGAAGCTGATCTGCCCCTTGCGCTCGAACAGGTAGGCCACCGACCCATCGGTACCGAGGTTGCCGCCACACTTGGTGAAGGCATGCCGCACGGCGGCTGCGGTACGGTTGCGGTTGTCGGTCATGGCCTCGACCATGATCGCCACCCCGCCCGGGCCGTAGCCCTCGTAGCTCAGCTCTTCAACGTTATCGCTTTCGTTGGTGCCGGCACCACGGGCCACGGCGCGATCGATGATATCGCGGCTCATGTTGGCACCCAGGGCCTTGTCCAGCGCCAGGCGCAAGCGCGGATTGGAGGCCGGATCGCCACCACCCTGCTTGGCAGCGACGGTCAGCTCACGGATCCACTTGGTGAAGATCTTGCCTCTCTTGGCATCCTGGCGCTCTTTGCGGTGCTTGATGTTCGCCCACTTGGAATGACCAGCCATAACGACTCCAAACTCTTGAAACACAAACAATTGCGCCCCGAGAGGGGCGCAACGACAAATTCCTGCGCCGAAACGCAAAGGCGCATCCATCTGGATGCGCCCGGGGCCCACTTACTCGACCTTGGTCTGTTCGCGCAGGCGGATATGCAACTCGCGCAGGGCCTTGGCATCAACCAAGCCCGGAGCCTGAGTCATGACGCACGCGGCGCTCTGGGTTTTCGGGAAGGCAATCACTTCACGGATCGACTGGGCACCAGTCATCAGCATGACCAGGCGGTCCAGACCGAAGGCCAGGCCACCGTGAGGCGGTGCGCCGAACTTCAGGGCGTCGAGCAGGAAGCCGAACTTCTCTTCCTGTTCTGCCGCTTCGATACCCAGCAGGCGGAATACCGCCTGTTGCATCTCTTTGCGGTGGATACGGATCGAACCGCCACCCAGCTCGGTGCCGTTCAGGACCATGTCGTAGGCACGCGACAGCGCGGTGGCCGGGTTGGCCTCGAGCTCTTCGGGGGTGCACTTGGGCGCGGTGAACGGGTGGTGCAGGGCAGTGAAGCTGCCGTCTTCGTTCTCTTCGAACATCGGGAAGTCGACGACCCACATCGGCGCCCACTCGCAGGTCAGCAGCTCGAAGTCGTGGCCCAGACGGATACGCAGCGCGCCCAGGGCCTCGCTGACGACTTTGAACTTGTCAGCGCCGAAGAACACGATGTCGCCGTCTACCGCACCTACGCGATCGAGAATCACGTTGAGGTTGGCTTCAGGGATGTTCTTGACGATCGGCGACTGCAGGCCTTCAACGCCCTTGGCGCGCTCGTTGACCTTGATGTACGCCAGGCCGCGGGCGCCATAGATGCCGACGAACTTGGTGTACTCGTCGATCTTGCTGCGCGGCATGCTGGCGCCACCTGGCAGGCGCAGCGCGGTAACGCGGCACTTCGGATCGTTGGCCGGGCCTGCGAAGACCTTGAAGTCGACATCTTTGAGCTGGTCGGCAACGTCTACCAGTTCCAGCGGGTTACGCAGGTCTGGCTTGTCGGAACCGTAGCGGCGCATGGCTTCTTCGAAGGTCATGTGCGGGAATTCGCCGAATTCCAGGTCCAGGACTTCCTTGAACAGCTTGCGGATCATGCTTTCGGTCAGGCCCATGATCTCGGACTCATCGAGGAAACTGGTCTCGATGTCGATCTGGGTGAACTCCGGCTGACGGTCAGCACGCAGGTCTTCGTCACGGAAGCATTTGGCGATCTGGTAGTAGCGGTCGAAGCCGGCGACCATCAGCAGCTGCTTGAACAGCTGAGGCGACTGCGGCAGGGCGAAGAAGCTACCGGCGTGGGTACGGCTGGGCACCAGGTAGTCGCGCGCGCCTTCTGGCGTGGCACGGGTAAGGATCGGCGTTTCGACGTCGAGGAAGCCGTTCTCGTCCAGGAAGCGACGGATGCTGCTGGTGATGCGCGAACGCAGGCGCAGCTTGTCGGCCATTTCCGGGCGACGCAGGTCGATGAAGCGGTAGCGCAGGCGGGTTTCCTCGCCGACGTCAGAGTACTCGTTCAGCGGGAACGGCGGGGTTTCCGCTTCGTTGAGCACGTTCAGCTGGTAACCGAGAATTTCGATGGCACCGGAAGCCATGTTGGCGTTCACCGCACCGTCAGGGCGCTTGCGCACCTTGCCGGTGATCTGCACCACGTACTCGCTGCGCACGCGGTCGGCCGCTGCGAAGGTTTCGGCGCGATCGGGATCGAAGACGACCTGGGCCATGCCCTCGCGGTCACGGATGTCGAGGAAGATCACCCCGCCGTGGTCGCGGCGACGATGGACCCAGCCGCAAAGGGTGACTTCCTGGCCGTCCAGGCTCTCGTTCAGTTGGCCGCAATAATGGCTGCGCATCATGATGGTGGTTTCGCTTCTCGTGATTCGTGTATTCGATGGAGGCCTTGGCCGCCCCAGGGGGCTAATACTGCAAGACCCGGCTACTGCAATTCAACTCAGTCGGCCTTGTCGCCGCCTGCCAGATTCTTTTTCGCCCCGGTCTTGAAGTCGGTTTCGTACCAGCCGCTACCGCTCAGGCGAAAGCCAGGGACCGACAACAGCTTCTTCAATGCCGGCGCCTGGCAGGCCGGACAGTCGGTCAGCGGCGCTGCGCTGATCTTCTGCAACGCTTCCATCCGGTGATCGCAGGATGCACATTGATAGTCATAAAGGGGCATGGGTGTCTCTCGTCAACCATTACGCAGGCTGCCCGGGGCAGCAAAAAGCGGGATTATATATGGTTAACAGGCACTGCGCAGCCCGCCTGGCGATCAGCGCACACTGGGCGGCTCCTGCAGCCAGGCAACACAGATCACCCGGATCAGGCCGCTGAAGTTGCGCACCCCACCCTGGCGCAGGTGCACCTCGCGATCCACATAGGAAAGCACGGCACTGACGGAGCACTCATTGGCCTCGGCGATGCGCTCGAGGATGCGCCAATAGACCGCTTCCAGGCGCAAACAGGTGGAAAACCCGTTGAGCCGGACCGAGCGCGATACCGGCTGAATCTGCATCATGTCGAAATCCGCCTTGAACGGATCAATGCACTGCTTGCCCAGGCAGCGCCCTTTGCCTACTACACGCTTGCTCGCTTGCATCATGCGCCCACATCCTCGCCACAGGTATTTTTCCCTGCACCGCAAGACAGGCACGGGCGCAGGAACCAGAGGCTCAATGAAGCGCGTACAGCCGGACGCAAAGCAGCGGCAAAGCCTTCCCGCACAAACGGAAAAGCCCGGTGAGCGTCACTCGACCGGGCTTGGCAGGCCGCTATTTATACAAGCGACCGATCATTTACCGTCAAGCAGCACTCGCAGCATCCAGGCAGTTTTCTCGTGTACCTGCATACGCTGGGTCAGCAGGTCTGCAGTCGGCTCGTCACTGACTTTGTCCACTACCGGAAAAATACTGCGGGCGGTACGCACGACCGCCTCCTGCCCCTGGACAAGCTGATGGATCATCTCGTCCGCTGCGGGCACCCCTTCCTCTTCCTTGATGGACGAATGCCGCGCATAAAAAGCATAGGAACCCGGCGCGGGGAAGCCCAGGGCGCGAATCCGCTCGGCGATGGAATCGACCGCCAGCGCCAGTTCGTTGTATTGCTCTTCGAACATCAGGTGCAGGGTACGGAACGAAGGACCGGTGACGTTCCAGTGAAAGTTGTGGGTTTTCAGATACAGCACATAGGTATCCGACAACAGGCGGGACAGCCCTTCGACGATGGACTTGCGATCTTCTTCACTGATACCGATATCGATTGCCATGAAGTTCCCCTTTTTCATATGGCTTGATGATGATCAAGCGGGCCCCACACACTGTATCAATACTTGGCGCCACGCGCCCATGACGCAGGGCAACTCATCGCCGACAGCCACCTGCGGTTTGAGAAGGCCCCGCGTTTGCTGTTAAATAGGCACCGTGCCACCCGTGCGTGCTGTCATTGCCGGGTGCATAGGCTGGCCCAACATGTGTTCGCGCCCTACACCTCATGCGCACCGTGTCGCCAGCTCTTCCTGTGATCGGCCTTATCAATTGCGAGCCAACCCATGTTCAAGATCGTCCATCTGTTGACGGGCGCTGCAGCTTTGCTGCTATCGCTCATACCCAGCCTGAAATACGACGCAACACCCTTCCTGCAGCAACCGGACGCGGTCTACCTGGCCCTGCTCGGCCTGCTCAACCTGCTGCTGGCACCTGTCGTGCCGCTGTACTACCGCGGCGCCCGCCAGCAATTGCAGCACCTGGCCTGCGCCCTGCTGGTGGTGGCCGTGGTCCTGCAAACCCTGACCTTGCTGGCCCGCCCCGAAATGGGCAACCTGGCGGCATTGGTCTGCGCAGGCCTCGCCGTCATTCTGCACCTGGCCGCAGGCTTGGCCCGCAGCCCCAGAAAAAACCGGCCAAGCCAGGGCGCGCCGCTGGAGACCGGCATGCGCGATACCGGCACTGTGAAGTGGTTCAACACCTCTAAAGGCTTTGGATTCATTTCCCGCGATTCGGGTGACGATATCTTCGTCCACTTTCGCGCCATTCGCGGCGAAGGCCATCGCATCCTGGTCGAAGGCCAGCGCGTGGAGTTTTCGGTAATGCACCGCGACAAGGGCCTGCAGGCCGAAGATGTGGTCGCGGTAACCCGCCGCTGACCCTTTGCAGCCCTGGGGCAAGCCCAGGGCTGGCACCAATCAGTAATGAGGTGGCGGCGCTTCCTCACCCTCACTGCCATACTGGCCGACCATTTCCTCGTAACGCTTGATCAACTCGGCCATCTGCAACTGCAGACGCTGAATCACCCGCCCCTGCTCGACCACCACGTCGTTCAACTCCTGAATGGTATCGTCCTGAAACGCCTGACGGGTTTCCAGTTCGACAATGCGCGATTCCGGCGACATGTCAGGCCTCCTCATATGCATCATTGAGCAGGGCGCGCAGGCGCTGGCGAATGGCATCGACCTGCCCCGCCCCGTATTCGACAGGGGGCACCTTGCCCCAGACCGGCGCCGGCCAGGCGGCATCCCCATGGCGACGGACAATCACGTGCATGTGCAGCTGGCCGACCACATTCCCCAGCGTGGCAACGTTCATCTTATCCGCCGCGAACTCGCCCTTGAGCGCTTCGGCCAGGCAGGTTGTTTCTTTCCACAGCTGCGCCTGATCGTCCTGGCTCAGGTCGAACAGTTCGCTCACGCCGGCACGCTTGGGCACCAGGATGAACCAAGGGTAATTGGCATCCTTGCTAAGCAGCAGACGGCACAGCGGAAAATCCCCAAGAATCAAAGAGTCCTGCTGCAAACGCGAATCCATCTCAAACACTGAAAACCTCCACCAACGAAAGGGCCCCGGCGTGCGGGTCAATGCCGCAAGGATACCCTGCTTCGTCTGCGCAAGCATGCTGCACGCCCTCTGGCTGCACCCTTATAGCTCAGGAATTGATCAGGCTGCACAGGGGCGGTAACACATCGCTACTTTTCGCACCAAAATGAGGCCGCAAACGAGTACACCACTACGCATCGACACACACAAATGACTCAACTTGAACAGTGGGCGGTAACACCTTGACTTGCAAGGCAGCTTTTTAGTTTGCAACCGGACTGCGGCCCGGCACACCGCCAGACGGGGGCCGGCCTGTATTTACGGGCACTTTCGAGCTGCGCCGGCGGAATTTGTGAAAATTTCATGAACCGTTGTTAATTTTGAGCACGCTTGTTGCATTCTCCCCACACCAAGTCGGCACGACATCTGCATAAAGCGATGGACGCAACAAATAACAACAGCCGCTTTGGATCCACCAGGGAGTTTCCCCAACCGAAATCGATAGTTACAGAATCGTTACGGTGACAGGAACAGCGCTGGCGTTGTACGGACCGATTAATCGGGGCGTGATTTGCGACATGGAACTACCTGAAAGCGACATGGCCGTAAACTTCTCGAAACGTTGTATATGCCCATATCGCCAACAACAGTCTGCGTGCTATACATTTCCGCCGACATAACAAGAAAGAGCTGCCCCATATAACTAAAAGACTTGGGCGCAGCGGTACTCTTCCTAAAAACCAAAGGAGCAAATCACGATGCGCGTGATGAAGTGGAGCATGATCGCCCTGGCCGTTTCGGCAGGGACCTCGCAGCTGGCCTTTGCCTCTGCACAGGACGAATCCAAGGGTTTCATCGAAGACAGCCAGCTGAACGTCAAGACTCGCATGCTGTACTTCAGCCGTGACGCTCGCAACAATGATCGGGACCCTATTACCGGCGATCGCCAGAGCCGCACGGAAGAAACCGGCCTCGGTTTCCTCGGCACCTTTGAATCGGGCTTCACCCAAGGCGCTGTAGGCTTCGGCGTCGATGCCATCGGCATGCTCGGCCTGAAACTGGACAGCGGCAAAGGCCGTGCCGGTACCGGCCTGTTCCCGGAAGGCTCCGACGGCCGCTCGCAAGACGACTACTCCGAAGCCGGCGGCGCTGTGAAAATGCGCTTCTCCAACACTGTGCTGAAGTACGGTAACCAGTTCACCGCCCTGCCGGTATTCGCTACCGACGACAGCCGACTGCTGCCGGAAGTTGCCGAAGGCACCTTGATCACCAGCGACGAGATCGAAGGCCTGACCCTGCACGCCGGCCACTTCACCGGCATGAACGCCCAGGCCCAGACCTACCGCGACAGCCTGCGCCTGACTGAAGCCAACATCGTCGGTGGTACCTATGCCCTGACCGACAGCCTCAGCACCAGCCTGTACTACTCCAAGGTCGAAGACTACTGGCGCAAGTACTACGGCAATGTCAACTGGGCACTGCCGATTTCGGACAAGCAAGGCCTGGTGTTCGACTTCAACATCTATGACACCAAGAGCGAAGGCAGCGCCCTGTACAAAGCGTACGACGGCGACAAGCTCGACAACACCGCTTTCAGCCTTTCGGCTGCGTGGAATATCGGCGCTCATACCTTCACCATCGTGCATCAGCGCGTTCACGGTGATGGTGACTACGGTTATGGCGTCGACGGCGGCGGCACGGTCTTCCTGGGTAACTCCGTTGCACGTTCCGACTTCAACGCTGAAGACGAGAAGTCCTGGCAAGCCCGCTACGACCTGAACTTCGCTGAGTTCGGCGTACCCGGCCTGACCTTCATGACCCGTTACGTGCGCGGTACCGACGCCAATGTCGAAGGCACCACCAACGGCAAAGAATGGGAACGCGACATCGACATCAAGTACGTGATGCAGGAAGGCCCCGCCAAGGACCTCAGCTTCCGCGTCCGTCAGGCCACCTACCGCTCCTCCGACGGCGTCTACTACGGCTCCCCGTCGCTGGACGAACTGCGCCTGATCGTCGAGTACCCGCTGAGCATCCTGTAAGCCACGCTTATAGTGCCCCGCACCTGAAAAAGCCCGGCACGCTTGCCGGGCTTTTTCTTGGCTGACATTTGCCACGCCCTGGGGCATCCTGTACGCCTTCGTTTCGCCCCCGTACAATGCGGGGTCATTTCAATGTCTTAGGCAATCGACACGGCTAACCATGCGCACCAGTCAATATTTGCTCGCCACCCAGAAAGAAACCCCTGCCGACGCAGTGGTCATCAGCCATCAGCTCATGCTGCGTGCCGGCATGATCCGCAAGCTGGCTTCCGGCCTGTACACCTGGCTGCCGATGGGCTTGCGGGTAATGCGCAAGGTCGAAGCCGTGGTGCGCGAGGAAATGAACGCCGCCGGCGCCCTGGAAGTGCTGATGCCCAGCATCCAGCCCGCCGAGCTGTGGCAGGAGTCCGGCCGCTGGGAACAGTACGGCCCTGAGC
Source organism: Pseudomonas sp. BNK-30 (assembly GCF_047456185.1). NCBI lineage: Bacteria > Pseudomonadati > Pseudomonadota > Gammaproteobacteria > Pseudomonadales > Pseudomonadaceae > Pseudomonas > Pseudomonas sp. BNK-30. The sequence continues at coordinate 618,601 of NZ_CP179904.1, read as the reverse complement.
TGCTGCGCCTGAAAGACCGCCACCAGCGCGACTTCTGCGTCGGCCCGACCCACGAAGAGGTCATCACCGACCTGGCCCGCAATGAGCTGTCCAGCTATAAACAGCTGCCGCTCAACATGTACCAGATCCAGACCAAATTCCGTGATGAGATCCGCCCACGTTTCGGCCTGATGCGCGGCCGCGAATTCATCATGAAGGACGCCTATTCCTTCCATGCCGACCAGGCTTCCCTGCAGGAAACCTACGACCGCATGCACCAGGCGTACAGCAACATCTTCACCCGCCTGGGCCTGGACTTCCGCCCAGTGCAGGCCGACACCGGCTCCATCGGCGGCAGCTACTCGCATGAATTCCACGTATTGGCCGAGTCAGGCGAAGACGACGTGATCTTCAGCGACAGCTCCGATTATGCCGCCAACATCGAGAAGGCCGAGGCCATCCCGCGCGAAACCGCGCGCCCGGCCCCAACGGAAGAACTGCGACTGGTCGATACCCCGGACGCCAAGACCATCGCCCAGCTGGTCGAGAACTTCGGCCTGCCGATCGAAAAGACCGTCAAGACCCTGATCGTGCGCGGTGCCGAGGAAGGCAAGCTGGTCGCCCTGATCGTCCGCGGCGACCACGAGCTCAACGAGATCAAGGCCGCCAAGCTGGAACAGGTCGCCGACCCGCTGGTCATGGCCACCGATGCCGAGCTGCGCGAAGCCATTGGTGCCGGCGCCGGCTCCCTCGGCCCGCTGAACCTGCCGCTGGAATGCATCATCGACCGCTCGGTTGCCCTGATGAGCGACTTCGGCATCGGTGCGAACATCGATGACAAGCACTACTTCGGCGTCAACTGGGAACGCGACCTGCCGGTCCCACAGGTTGCCGACCTGCGTAACGTCGTCGAGGGCGACCCGAGCCCGGATGGCCAAGGTACCCTGGTGATCAAGCGCGGCATCGAAGTCGGCCACATCTTCCAGCTCGGCACCAAGTACAGCGAGGCACTCAAGTGCCAGGTACTGGGCGAGAACGGCAAGCCAGTGGTGCTGTCCATGGGTTGCTACGGCATTGGCGTATCCCGCGTGGTCGCCGCCGCCATCGAGCAGAGTTATGACGACAAAGGCATCATCTGGAATGACGCCCTGGCCCCGTTCCAGATCGCCCTGGTACCGCTGCGCTACGAAACCGACGTGGTTCGCGAGGCCACCGACAAGCTCTACGCCGAACTGACGGCCGCAGGCTTCGAAGTGCTGCTGGACGACCGTGACAAGAAGACCAGCCCAGGCATCAAGTTCGCCGATATGGAGCTGATCGGTATTCCGCACCGCATCGTCGTCAGCGACCGCGGCCTGGCCGACGGCAACCTGGAATACAAGCACCGCACCGAACAGGATGCTCAAGCGCTGCCACTCAATGAAGTGCTGACCTTCCTGCAGGCCCGCGTTCGCCGCTGATAATCAATGCACGAGTGATCATGTCCAAGCGAAGTACCTTTACCCTGGGGGGCGCCGCACTGTGCGGCGCCCTGCTCCTCAGCGGCTGCGCCAACCAGATGTCCCAGCGCAGCGAGCACGAAGAGCGCGTCGAGCGCAAGCTGCTCGAACACACACTGCAGATTGATGTCGGCGAGCCCAAGGTGATGGAGCTTCCGCAGCGACGTGTACGCGTCAATGAACAGAGGCGCTTCGAGGTCACCGAGTTCGAAGTTACCCGCCGCTATGACCGGTATACGCCCTACCAACCCTGGCGGGAAGTCTACGAAATCCCGCTGGGCGCGGTGGCGGTGGTGGCCGGCGTAGGCGCCAACGTGGTCAACGTGTTTGCATTGGGCAACCTGCCGCAGAGCATCACGCACGACTGGCTCAGTTATGGCGTGGCCGGGCTCAACCCGTTCATGAACGTGCAGTCCAACGGTCGCGCCCAGCAGAACCTGGCAGGGATCAGTGAGCTGCAAAAGGACAAGCGCGAGGAGTTCACCAGCCTGCCCTGGAGCGAACGCCTGGTCGAGGTAAAGGCCGGCAAGATGACCCACGCGCTGACCACCGACAGAAACGGCGTGCTACGCCTGAACCTGCTGGACAGCCCATTCTCGGAGCAGCACCTGAACCACGTCGGCACCCTGCACCTGCAAGTGGTCGATGAAGACAACGCAGTGCGGGGCGACGCCAGCCTGCTGGTCAGCGCCACCCTGCGCAACAAGCTGCGTGAAGCCCATGAGTTGATTTTCGATGACCTGGAAGACGACGATGTCGGCCAGTGGGTTCACCGGGTCAAGCGCCTATCGGAGCTAGGCCTGGAAGAGGAAGCCAGTGAGATGGAGCAGAGCCTGATCGAGCTGACCCGCAACGATCCGGAGCTGCAGCAGGAGTTTCTGCAGGCACTGACCAAGGCTACCGGCCGGTTGGTGGCTGACCCAGGCGCACATTAATGAAAGAGGGGCTGCAATGCAGCCCCTCTTTCATTTGTCCGCGAACAACTCTAATTGCTCGTGAGCCCCACGCAAGTCGCGCAACCTCACCCCTACCCCTAGCAATCTCACCGGCTTGCCACCCCGGGCGAATGCTTGCCGTAGCAACTGCCGGTAGCTGTCCAGATCCCTACCCGCCCCTGCCTGCTCCAGGGTGGTCTGGCTGAAGTCATGGAATTTGACCTTGACGAAAGGTTTGTCCGGCCGATAGCTACTGTCCATACGAGCGATCCGCTCATTCAGGCTGTTCAGCAGTTCAGGCAAGCGCTCCAGACAACTGGCCAGATCCGGCAGATCCGTATCGTACGTATTCTCCACGCTTACAGACTGCCTACGGCTATCGTTGTGCACGGCGCGATCATCGATACCCCGCGCCAACCCCCAGAGGCGTTCACCGAAACTGCCGAATTCACGCATCAGCGCCAACCGCGACCAGTCACGCATGTCCAGGCAGGTGTCGATACCCAGCCGGGCAAGCTTGTCTGCGGTAACCTTTCCGACACCATGCAGCCTGGCGACAGGCAATGCGGCGACAAAGGCCTCCACCTGATCAGGCGTAATCACGAAAAGACCGTTGGGCTTGCGCCAGTCACTGGCGATCTTGGCCAGGAACTTGTTGGGCGCCACCCCAGCCGAGACAGTAATGTGCAGGGTGCGCGCAACACGCCTGCGAATATCTTCGGCGATGCGCGTGGCGCTGCCGGCGAACCATTGGCTGTCGCTCACATCCAGATAGGCCTCATCCAGTGACAATGGCTCGATCAGTTCGGTGTAGTCGCGGAAGATGCCGTGGATCTCGCGCGATGCTTCGCGGTAGGCCTCGAAACGCGGTTTGACGATCAGCAAGTCAGGGCAAAGCTTCAGTGCATGGCGGGAGGACATGGCCGAGCGCACCCCATAGGCACGCGCTTCATAATTGCAGGTGGCAATCACCCCTCGATGATCCGGCGAACCACCCACAGCCATGGGGCGGCCGACCAGGCGCGGGTCATCACGCATCTCGATCGCGGCGTAGAAACAATCGCAGTCGATGTGAATGATCTTGCGCAAAGACATGGATGACCGTTAGCACTGTAAATTCATACAGATAGTACCGCATGCTCTGTCAGCGAGACAGCCAGCGCAGGAGCGCGCGCGACAATTGGCCTGAAAGCCCCGGTGCTCCTGACCTGCCTGCCTTATTGAAAGGCTAAGGGTTTGAACGAAAACGGTTTTTTTAAACTAAATGCTTGACAGGGGCGGTTAAATCCGTAGAATTCGATCTCACAGGCGCGGGATGGAGCAGCCTGGTAGCTCGTCGGGCTCATAACCCGAAGGTCGTCGGTTCAAATCCGGCTCCCGCAACCAGATTCGAGAAAAGGCCACTGTTAACGCAGTGGCCTTTTTCTTTTGCCTGAAAAATAGTCGGCGATTGAAAACTCAAGAAAATCAATAAGTAACGCTTGACACTCCGCGCTTTCACTGTAGAATTCGTTTCCACAGGCGCGGGATGGAGCAGCCTGGTAGCTCGTCGGGCTCATAACCCGAAGGTCGTCGGTTCAAATCCGGCTCCCGCAACCAGATTCGAGAAAAGGCCACTGTTAACGCAGTGGCCTTTTTCTTTTGCCCTCGAAAAGCGGGCAACGCGTTAATAATTACTGGTCAATCAAAAGTAATGCTTGACCATCCTCTTCAAAGCTGTAGAATGCGCACCTCTGACGCGGGATGGAGCAGTCTGGTAGCTCGTCGGGCTCATAACCCGAAGGTCGTCGGTTCAAATCCGGCTCCCGCAACCATATTCGTCAGAACAAACCCCGCCTGTGTAACAGCAGCGCGGGGTTTGTTGTTTTTCCCCGCCTGAAAATCTGGATTCATTCAGCCAAGCCCCGGCCTTGTGAGGCCGCTTTCTGGATGAACTATCTTTAACCCTGCCAAAGGACTGAAAGTCACGTTGCCCGGAGTAATATCTGGATACGTTTCCATAGGGACTTTCACTTGGCCGCCCCCTCCCCCTACCTCGCGCTGCTTGCCCGGGGTAACTCATGACCGACCGTAACCCAGAACACCAGGCACCCATAGCCTCAACCCTGCCCACAGCTGCCCAGCGCTTGCCGTGGCTGGAGCGAGTGAGCCGCTATCGCCAGCCCATCACCCTGGCAGTTACCTTGGCGCTGTTCGCAATGGCACTGATAGCCTGCCGCCACTTGCTCAGTGAACTGGATATCCATGCTCTGCACGATGCGATACTCAGCGTGCCCACCCGCTCGTTGGCCGGCGCGCTACTCGCTGCGGTTATCGGGTTCTTGATCCTGCTGGGATATGAATGGTCGGCCTGCCGTTATGCCGCCGTGAAGTTGCCTGGGCGTACGCTTCTGTTAGGCGGTTTCAGCGCATTTGCCATTGGTAACGCCATTGGCTTGTCGATGCTCTCGGGCGGTTCGGTGCGCTATCGCCTGTATGCTCGAGAAGGCCTGGGCGCTGCCGAAGTCGCGCGCATGACAGTGTTTGCCAGCCTTTCTTTGGGCTGCGCCCTGCCCCCTCTGGCGGCACTGGCCACGTTGAGCAACTTGCCAGCTGCGGCTACCGCCCTGCACCTGCCCACCCCTGTACTGGCCACAGTCGCTATCGGCGTGCTTGCACTGACCGCCGTCCTGGTGACTGGCCTGTATCGCCGACGCCTGGCAGAGCAGCCGCTACCAGACAGCCTGCTGGTGCAACTGGGGCGCCGGACGCTGCGCCTGCCCGGCGCACGGCTGGCTGCACTGCAACTGGCAATCACCGCGCTGGATATAGCCGCCGCCGCGACCGTCCTTTACCTGCTGCTCCCGCAAGCCCCTCCGTTTGGCACATTCGTCCTGGTCTACCTGCTGGCACTTGCAGCCGGTGTACTTAGCCATGTGCCTGGCGGCGTCGGGGTGTTCGAGGCGATTCTGCTCGCAGCCTTCGCCAATCAGCTCGGCGCCGCGCCACTGGCCGCCGCACTGCTACTGTACCGCTTGATCTATGTGGTACTGCCATTGCTGCTGGCCTGTGGGCTGCTGCTGGCCAATGAAGCCAAGCGCCTGCTGTTTGCGCAGCAGGCGCTCAAGGCCGCCTCCGGGCTGGCTGCACCGGTGCTGGCGATACTCGTGTTTCTCTCCGGTGTGGTGCTGTTGTTCTCCGGCGCAACACCGGAAATCGACACCCGCCTGGAACACATGGGCTTTCTGGTACCGCACCGCCTCATCGATGCCTCGCATTTCGGTGCCAGCCTGATTGGCGTGCTGTGCCTGTTGCTGGCCCAGGGCTTGCGCCGACGCCTGTCTGCCGCCTGGCTACTGACTACCGTACTGCTCCTGGTTGGCGCGCTGCTGTCGCTGCTCAAAGGCTTCGACTGGGAAGAGGCCTGCCTGCTGACCTTCACCGCTGCCCTGCTCGCGTTGTTCCGCCGTTCGTTCTACCGCCCAAGCAGGCTGCTGGAGCTGCCGTTTTCCCCGGTGTACCTGGCAGCGAGTGCCTGCGTGGTCGGTGCTTCAGTGTGGTTACTGCTGTTTGCCTACCAGGACGTGCCCTACAGCCATCAGCTGTGGTGGCAATTCACCCTTGACGCCGATGCCCCACGCGGCCTGCGCGCCGCCATGGGCAGCGCAGTACTGTTGCTGGTCGTGGCCCTGACCTGGCTGCTGCGCACTGCCCGGCCAGTCATCCACCTGCCAGACGACGAGGAGATACAGCGCGCCAACCGTATCCTGCAGGTTTCCGACCAACCTGACGGCGGCCTGGCGTTGACCGGTGACAAAGCCCTGCTGTTCCACCCCAATGGCAACGCTTTCTTGATGTACGCGCGCCGGGGCCGCAGCCTGGTGGCCCTGTACGACCCGATCGGCCCGGCCCAGGAACGTGCCGAGATGATCTGGCAATTCCGCGATCTATGCGACCTGCACCACGCCCGCCCGGTGTTCTACCAGGTGCGTGCCGAGAATCTGCCGTTCTACATGGACATCGGCCTGACCGCGCTCAAGCTCGGCGAAGAAGCCCGAGTCGACTTGCGCCGCTTCGACATCGAAGCCAAAGGCAAGGAAATGAAAGACCTGCGCTACACCTGGAACCGCGGCGGCCGCGATGGCCTGAGCCTGGAGATCCATGAACCGGGCCAGGCCCCCATGGTTGAACTCAAAGAGATCTCGGATGCCTGGCTCGGCGGCAAGAACGTGCGCGAAAAAGGCTTCTCGCTCGGGCGCTTCAGCCCTGAGTACCTGCAGCATTTTCGCATCGCCCTGATTCGCTACCAGGGCCGGCCAGTGGCGTTTGCCAACCTGCTTGAAACTCACAGTAACGAACTGGCCAGCCTCGATCTGATGCGTGCCCACCCCCAGGCGCCGAAGCTGACCATGGAATTCATGATGATCGGCCTGATCCTGCACTACAAAAGCCATGGTTACGGCCGTTTCAGCCTGGGCATGGTACCGCTTTCCGGCTTGCAGCCACGGCGCGGCGCCCCGTTGGCCCAGCGCCTGGGCTCGATGGTGTTCCGTCGCGGCGAACAGCTTTACAACTTCCAGGGGCTACGCCGCTTCAAGGACAAGTTCCAACCGGACTGGGAACCCCGCTATATGGCCGTGCCGGCCGGGCTCGACCCGCTGGTGGCACTGGCCGACACTGCCGCCCTGATTGCGGGCGGCCTGACTGGATTGGTGAAACGTTGATGATCCGACGCTACTGGCTGTACCTACTGATACCCCTGCTCTTGGCCGCATTGGCTGGGGCCACTGCCTTCTGGTTGGGGGCCCGACCGGCCCCAGAAGCACGCCTTGAGCAACTGACCGTCAATGACACCCGCATCACCCGCGTCATCCCGGGCGTGCATGCCAAAGCCTGGGTGGCCATCGGCGTACCCCAGGATCAGGCGCTGACCGACAAACAGTTGCTTGACTTGAGCAAGGCCGGTGAGGCTCAGCTGGTGCAAGTCATCCTGCCGCCGGGGGCCTGCAGTAACCAGCAGCAATCGATGGATAAGGCCATGACCCTTCTGGCCGAAAAACCGACCCTGGTGGCCGGTATCGGCCCTGGTGCAAGCCAGGCCTGGCGTTGGCTGGCCACACAGAATGACGACAAGGCCCGCGCCATCTCCGTGAATTTCAACATGGAGCAGCCCAGCTGCGCTGCAGCCTTGCCCAAGTCCGCCCCTCATGGTCACTGGAGCGTCGCCTGGAACGACAACCCGGATGACGCCAGCGCCGCCTTCGTGCGCGAACAGCGCAATGCCGACACCAGCATCAGCGACTACGACATCCACCTGCCACAACTACTCAAGGCGCAACTGACCCAGGCCTTGGTCGGCCACGATGGCAACGCGCTGGCAATCCCGGTCGTGGAAGTGCCTGCCGGGCAAACCACCGGCACCGTTACCCTGTTCCTCTCAGGCGATGGTGGCTGGCGCGACCTGGACCGCGATGTGGCCGGTGAAATGGCCAAGCTTGGTTACCCGGTGGTCGGCATAGACACCCTGCGTTACTACTGGCAGCACAAGACACCCGAGCAAAGCGCTGCCGACCTGTCGGCACTGATGCAGCACTATCGTCAGAAATGGGGTACCAAGCGTTTTGTGCTGACCGGCTATTCGTTCGGTGCCGACGTGCTGCCGGCGATCTACAACCGCCTGCCTGCCGAGGACCAGCAACGTATCGATGCGGTGATGCTGCTGGCCTTCGCCCGCAGTGGCAGCTTTGAGATCGAGGTCGAGGGCTGGTTGGGCAAGGAAGGTCAGGAGGCGCCTACCGGGCCGGAGATGGCCAAACTGCCGGCGCCCAAAGTGGTATGCATATACGGTGTGGAAGAGGCCGATGAAAGCGGTTGCACCGACAAGACTGCAGTGGGCGAGCGCATTAAGCTGCCCGGTGGGCATCACTTCGACGAGAACTATCCGGCGTTGGCCAAGCGCTTGATCGATGAAATTGAAATACGCCAGGGCAAGTCCAGCGTGGCAGAACAGAACTGAGGCGTAGCGAGGGGCCGCGTTGCGGCCCCTCGCTTTGATCAGATCTCGACCTGTGTACCCAACTCGATCACCCGGTTGAGCGGCAGGTTGAAGAAACGCAGGTTACCGTTGGCGTTCTTGAGCAGAAACGCAAACAGGTTGCCCCGCCAGCGCGACATCCCCTCAAGACGCGACGCGATCACCGTTTCGCGGCTTAGGAAATAAGTCGTACGCATGGGGCTGAAGTCCAGGCCGTCCAGGTGGCATAGCTTCAGTGCCGCCGGCACATCCGGCTCATCCATGAAACCGAAGTGCAACAGCACCCGGTAGAAGCCATCACCATAGGCCTCCACTTCAAAGCGCTCCTGCTCGGGCACCCGTGGCCGGTCTTCAATCACAACCGTCAGCAGTACCACCTGGCTGTGCAGCACCTGGTTATGCAACATGTTGTGCAACAGCGCATGCGGGACGGCATCGGGCCGCGCAGTGAGGAACACGGCAGTACCTTCTACGCGGTGCGGTGGCTGTACGCGAATGCTGCTGATGAACACCGGCAACGGCAGCCCACCCTCATCAATTCGCTCGACCAGAATCTGCTTGCCGCGCTTCCAGGTGCTCATCAGCAGGAACAGCACACCCCCGGCCAGTAACGGGAAGGCGCCGCCCTGGACAATCTTCGGCACGTTGGCGGCGAAGAACAGCCCGTCGACCAGCAGGAAACCAATCAGAATCGGTACCGCCAGCACCGGCGGCCACTTCCACAACAACAGCATCACCGCCGACACCAGGATGGTGGTCATCAGCATCGTGCCGGTCACCGCCACGCCGTAAGCGGCCGCCAGCGCACCGGATGATTCGAAGCCGATCACCAGCAGCACAACGCCTGCCATCAGCGTCCAGTTCACTGCTGCGATGTAGATCTGCCCCTGCTCGTCGCTGGAGGTGTGCTGGATATGCATACGCGGGATATAACCCAGCTGGATAGCCTGGCGGGTCAGGGAGAAAGCACCCGAGATCACCGCCTGCGAAGCAATTACCGTGGCCATGGTCGCCAGCCCCACCAGCGGCAGCAACGCCCACGTCGGCGCCAGCAGGTAGAACGGGTTGCGCGCAGCGTCAGGGTTTTGCAGCAGCATCGCGCCCTGGCCGAAATAGTTGAGCACCAATGCTGGCAGCACCAGGGCGAACCAGGCACGGGCAATCGGCTTGCGACCGAAATGGCCCATGTCGGCGTACAGCGCCTCGGCACCGGTCAGGGCCAGCACCACAGCACCGAGAATGGCCACACCCATGCCCGGGTGCACGATGAAGAAGTTCACCGCCCAGCCCGGGTTGAACGCCTTGAGCACCTCGGGGCTCTGCGAGATGCCATGCACCCCCAGCGCCGCCAGCACCACGAACCAGGTGACCATGATCGGGCCGAACAGCTTGCCGATCTTCTCGGTGCCATGCTTTTGCACCAGGAACAGCGCCACCAGCACCACCAGCGAAATCGGCACCACCCAATGGTCGATACCGTCGAATGCCAGGCCCATGCCCTCTACTGCCGACAGCACCGACACCGCCGGGGTGATCATGCTGTCGCCGTAGAACAGCGAGGCGCCGATCAGGCCACAGATGACCATCAGCGTGCGCAGGCGCGGGTAGGCCGCCGTAGCCCGCCGCGCCAGCGCGGTCAGGGCCATGGTACCGCCCTCTCCCTGGTTGTCGGCGCGCAGGATGAACATCACGTACTTGAACGACACCACCCACAGCAGCGACCAGAGGATCAGCGACAGGATCCCCAGCACACCATCATGATTGACCGGCACCCCGTAACCGCCGGTGAAGACTTCCTTGAGGGTATACAACGGGCTGGTACCGATATCGCCGTAGACCACCCCAACAGCTGCCACCAACAGGCTCAGCGACCGCGTCGCCCCCTGCCCGCCCTCGGCGTGACTGCTTGCCTGAACCATCGACCACTCCCGCAAACGGCCATCTAGACCGGTAGAATTCTGCCTCGCGCCAGGGGATCGCACATGCCCCGACGCAACGGCGCGAAGCATAGCGCAGCGTTCGTCGCATTTGTGCTGGTCAAGCGACCTTGCGCTCGCTAGAATTGCGCACTTTTTGATCAGAGGCGCCCAGAAGCGCCCGTCAGGATCGCCGCCGTTTCCGGCCGGGCGACCTGTATTCAATACCGAGGTTAGTCATGTCCACCACTCCCGCCACCCCCAAGGTAGGGTTCGTCAGCCTGGGTTGCCCAAAAGCCCTGGTAGATTCCGAGCGCATTCTGACCCAGTTGCGTATGGAAGGTTATGAAGTCGTGCCCACCTACGAGGATGCCGACGTAGTGGTGGTCAACACCTGCGGCTTCATCGACAGCGCCAAGGCCGAGTCGCTGGAAGTGATCGGCGAAGCGATCAAGGAAAACGGCAAGGTCATCGTCACCGGCTGCATGGGTGTCGAGGAAGGCAGCATCCGTGACGTGCACCCCAGCGTGCTGTCGGTCACTGGCCCGCAGCAGTACGAGCAGGTAGTCAATGCCGTGCACGAAGTGGTACCGCCACGCCAGGACCACAACCCGCTGATCGACCTGGTACCGCCGCAGGGCGTCAAGCTGACCCCGCGCCACTACGCCTACCTGAAGATCTCCGAAGGCTGCAACCATAGCTGCAGCTTCTGCATCATCCCGTCGATGCGCGGCAAGCTGGTCAGCCGCCCGGTCGGCGAAGTGCTGAGCGAAGCCGAACGCCTGGTCAAGGCCGGCGTCAAGGAGATCCTGGTGATTTCCCAGGACACCAGCGCCTACGGCGTGGACGTCAAGTACAAGACCGATTTCTGGAACGGCCGCCCGGTCAAGACCCGCATGCTCGAGCTGTGCGAAGCGCTGAGCAGCCTGGGCGCCTGGGTGCGGCTGCACTACGTCTACCCGTACCCGAACGTCGACGACGTGATCCCGCTGATGGCCGCCGGCAAGATCCTGCCGTACCTGGACATCCCGTTCCAGCACGCCAGCCCGAAAGTGCTCAAGTCGATGAAGCGCCCCGCCTTCGAAGACCGCACCCTGGCGCGCATCAAGAACTGGCGCGAACAGTGCCCGGAACTGGTGATCCGCTCGACCTTCATCGTCGGTTTCCCGGGTGAGACCGAAGAAGACTTCCAGTACCTGCTGGACTGGCTGACCGAAGCCCAGCTCGACCGCGTCGGCTGCTTCCAGTACTCGCCGGTCGAAGGTGCGCCTGCCAACGACCTGGGCCTGGAAGAAGTGCCGGATGACGTCAAGCAGGAGCGCTGGGATCGCTTCATGGCCCACCAGCAGGCCATCAGCAGCGCACGCCTGCAATTGCGCATCGGCAAGGAAATCGAAGTGCTGATCGACGAAGTCGAAGAGCAAGGCTCGGTCGGCCGCAGCTTCTTCGATGCACCTGAGATCGATGGCAGCGTGTTCATCGATGGCGACCATGGCTTCAAGCCGGGCGACAAGGTCCGTTGCCGGGTGGTCGATGCCGACGAGTACGACATGTGGGTCGAGCCTGTTTGAGGCTGCGCACGTAGAAGGAGCCCCGCCCACTGGCGGGGCTTTTTGCATCTATGGTTTCCTCAATGACCACCGAGGAACACCGGCATGCATTTGGCATTGACGCTGCAAACACCCCACCTGTGTGATTACCCGGAACTGGTTCAGGTCTGGGAGAACTCGGTGCGCGCAACCCACGACTTTCTGCCTGACGCTTATATCCTGCTACTGCGCGACCATGTGCTACGCAAGTACCTGGACGCCGTCATGCTGGTCTGCTGCAAGGACCGTCAGCGCATCTGCGGCTTTGCCGGTGTCGCCAATGGGCGTGTGGACATGCTGTTCGTCGCACCCCAATACCGTGGCCGAGGCGTGGGCAGGCGCTTGCTGCGCTATGCCATCAGCGAACTGAACGCGCAATGCCTGGATGTCAACGAACAGAACCCCCAAGCCTTGGGCTTCTACCTGCACGAGGGCTTCGAAGTGATCGGGCGCTCCGAAACAGATGGCCTGGGGCAGCCCTATCCATTGCTTCATATGAAGCTGATTCGTACAGCGTCCTAGGACTTTGTCGCAGGATGCCGTGCAATACTTCCGAAATGGTGCATTCGGCACAGATTCCCGTCATCAACCGCAAATGGGCAGGTACAATGTAAGACTTTCCCTGCCTTGCGAATTGCCTGCCATGTCCGAACCCGTCCGCCTGTCCAAACGCCTCATCGAGCAGCTCGGCTGCTCACGCCGAGAGGCAGAGCTGTATATCGAAGGAGGCTGGGTCACGGTCGATGGCGTTGTAGTCGAGCAGCCTCAGTTCAAGGTCGAACACCAGGCTGTCGAGCTGTTGCCGGGCGCCAATGCCGAGGCGCTTGACCCGGTTACCCTGCTGCTCAACCAGCCTGCGGGTGTCGATATCGATACGGCCCGCGCCAGCATGAACATGGCCAGCCTCAGCGAAGCACATCGCGAAGGCGTGCGGCCGCTGCACGGGCACTTCACCCGGCTGACCTGTTCGGCGCCCCTGGAGCGCGGTGCCAGTGGCCTGCAGGTGTTCACCCAGGATTGGAAGGTTACCCGCAAGATCGAGGCCGACCTGCGTCGCCTGGAACAGGAATACATCATTGAAGTGCGCGGCGAGACCACGCCACAGGCGCTGGAGCGCCTGGCGCGCGGCGCGACGCGCAATGATCGGGAACTGCCCAAGGCCAAGGCCAGCTGGCAAAACGAGACCCACCTGCGCCTGGCCCTGAAGAACCCACAACCCGGGCAGATCTCCGAGATCTGCGCCTACCTGCGCCTGGAAATACTCAGTATGCGCCGTATTCGCCTGGGCGGTGTATCCATGGGCAAGCTGCCTGTGGGCAACTGGCGTTACCTGGCCGGCACTGAACGTTTCTAAGCGATGCGCCACGCCCAGGCGTGGCATCTGAACAGGATTTTGCAGCAATGAACCACAACGATGTACTGCGCAGCCTGCGCTACATGCTCAAGGTGAACGACGCCAAGATGGCCGAGATCATCGCGCTCTCGGGCCTGGAGGTTAATCCGGTGGTGCTCGCCACCTACCTGAAGAAAGAGGACGAGCCCGGTTTTGTGCGCTGCCCCGAGCGGGTCATGGCGCACTTTCTCGACGGTCTGGTCTTCCACCGCCGCGGCAAGGACGATAGCCGTCCGCCACAGCCTGTAGAGCTGCCGGTGACCAACAACACCATCCTCAAGAAGCTGCGCGTAGCCTTTGAGCTCAAGGAAGACGACCTGCATGTGATCCTCAAGTCGGTCAACTTCCCGGTTTCCAAGCCCGAACTCAGCGCGCTGTTCCGCAAGGTGGGCCATGAGAACTATCGGCCTTGCGGCGACCAGTTGCTGCGCAACTTCCTCAAGGGCCTGACCCTGCGCGTGCGCGGCTGACTCGCCATGCAACATACGGTTTCGCCTGTCGGCATCGTGCGCTCCTGTTTCAAGGAGAAGTTCGCAATCCCGCGGCAGCCACAGCTGGCGCCGGCTGCACGCGGGGTACTTGAGTTGCTGCCGCCGTTCGACCAAGGCGAGGCCGTGGCGGGCCTGGAGCAGGTCAGCCATGTGTGGCTGTTGTTCCTGTTCCATCAGGCCCTGGAAGACAAGCCACGCCTTAAAGTGCGCCCACCACGCTTGGGCGGCAACAAAAGCATGGGCGTGTTCGCTACGCGAGCGACCCATCGGCCCAATGGCATCGGCCAGTCGGTGGTACGCCTGGAGGCTGTGGAGCCGGGTCGGCTGCTGCTGTCCGGCATCGATCTGCTCGATGGCACGCCGGTGCTGGATATCAAGCCGTATGTTCCCTATGCCGACAGCATCGCCGGGGCGAGCAACCTGATGGCCAGCGATGCGCCTGCCGCGATTGCCGTGCACTGGGGCGATAGCGCCCTGCCCCAGGCCCGCGAACACGCCCTGCGCCTGGGCGAACCACTGGTGGAGCTTATCGAACAGTGCCTGGCACAGGACCCACGACCGGCCTATCAGGTGCCGCCGCCAGAGCGGGTGTATGGGGTGAAGTTCTGGGATGTGCAGGTCAGGTGGCACTACCCGCAGCCGGATGTAATTCGCGTGCTTGAGGTCGTGCCGGAAAACTGAAAGCACTGGCAACCTCAGTCGCACAGGCATAAAAAACGCAGGCCTTACCTTAATGCCAGTCAGTTAGCGTTGTCAGGGCTGCTACGCAGCACATCGCCGGCAAGCCGGCTCCTACCGGGACCGCACAGTTCTTGAGGTCTGCGCTGTACCTGTGGGAGCCGGCTTGCCGGCGATGGGCCGCAAAGCGGCCCCAAAACGCTTAACTGACTGGCATCAGGCCAAGCCTGCGCCTTCATTGCCGGTCGATTACTTCTCGACGAAAGCACGCTCGATCAGGTAGTCACCCGGCTCACGCATGCGCGGGGAGATCTTCAGGCCGAAGCTGTCGAGAACTTCGCTGGTCTCGTCGAGCATGCTCGGGCTACCACAGATCATGGCGCGGTCGTCCTGCGGGTTGATCGGTGGCAGGCCGATATCGCTGAACAGCTTGCCGCTGCGCATCAGGTCAGTCAGGCGGCCCTGGTTTTCGAACGGCTCGCGGGTAACGGTCGGGTAGTAGATCAGCTTGTCACGCACCGCCTCACCAAAGAACTCGTTCTGTGGCAGGTGTTCGGTGATGAACTCGCGATAGGCCACTTCGTTCACGTAGCGCACACCGTGCACCAGGATCACTTTCTCGAAGCGCTCGTAGGTTTCCGGGTCCTGAATGACGCTCATGAACGGCGCCAGGCCAGTGCCGGTGCTCAGCAGGTACAGGTGCTTGCCCGGGTTCAGGTCGTCGAGGACCAGCGTACCGGTAGGCTTCTTGCTGATGATGATCTCGTCGCCTTCCTTCAGGTGCTGCAGCTGGGAGGTCAGCGGGCCGTCAGGCACCTTGATGCTGAAGAATTCCAGGTGCTCTTCCCAGTTGGGCGAAGCGATGGAGTAGGCGCGCATGAGCGGACGGCCGCTGTCCTGCTGCAGGCCGATCATCACGAACTGACCGTTCTCGAAGCGCAGGCCCGGGTCGCGGGTGCACTTGAAGCTGAACAGGGTGTCGTTCCAGTGATGCACACTGAGGACACGTTCGTGGTTCATGTTGCTCATCGATGGGGCTCCTGAAGAAAACGCAGCGCGCACAGCGCACAGTTGCGCGATAGTTTAGGGGCAGCGACAATATCTGTTAACTGAATTATCAAGATATGTGTTATCGGTTATATAGATATGCGATTCACACTTCGTCAGCTACAGGTATTCGTCGCCGTGGCCCAGCATCAGAGCGTCTCTCGAGCCGCCAGTGTGCTGGCCCTGTCGCAGTCGGCTGCCAGCACGTCCATCACTGAACTGGAGCGGCAATCGAGCTGCCAGTTGTTCGACCGTGCAGGTAAACGCCTGGCCCTCAACGCCTTGGGGCATCAGCTGCTGCCGCAAGCGGTTGCGCTGCTCGACCAGGCCAAGGAGATCGAAGACCTGCTCAACGGCAAGTCCGGTTTTGGCTCACTGGCAGTCGGCGCCACACTGACCATTGGCAACTACCTGGCCACCTTGCTGATCGGTAGCTTCATGCAGGTACACCCGGAAAGCCAGGTCAAGCTGCACGTGCAGAACACAGCCCATATCGTGCACCAGGTTGCACAATACGAAATTGATCTGGGTCTGATCGAAGGCGACTGCAACCATCCGGACCTGGAGGTACAGCCTTGGGTTGAGGACGAACTGGTAGTGTTCTGCGCGCCGCAACACCCGCTGGCCAAGGTGGGCCGCGCAGATATCGAAAGCCTGTCCCAGGAAGCCTGGATTCTTCGCGAGCAAGGCTCCGGCACCCGCCTGACATTCGATCAGGCCATGCGGCATCATCGCGCCAACCTGAACATACGCCTGGAGCTGGAGCATACCGAAGCGATCAAGCGTGCCGTGGAATCAGGCCTGGGTATTGGCTGCATATCGCGCCTGGCCCTGCGCGATGCCTTCCGGCGTGGCAGCCTGGTGCCGGTCGAAACCCCGGAGCTGGACCTGATGCGCCAGTTCTACTTCATCTGGCACAAACAAAAATACCAGACCTCGGCCATGCGCGAGTTTCTCGAGTTGTGCCGCAACTTCACCGCAGGGTTTACGCGCAGTGACGAGATCGTCTTGCCACCGATCGCTTAGAGCAGGATAACGCCCCAGACCAACGCCACCATGGTCAGTGCTACGAATTGCGCAGCACTGCCCATGTCTTTGGCGTTTTTCGAAAGCGGATGACGCTCCAGCGAAATGCGGTCGATGGCCGCCTCCACCGCCGAGTTGAACAGTTCGACGATCAGCCCGAGCAGGCACACGGCGATCATGATGGCCCGCTCGGCGCGGCTTACCGGCAGCCAAAAGGCAATCGGGATGAGCAGCACATTGAGCAGTACCAGTTGACGGAAAGCAGCCTCGCCCTTGAAGGCGGCGCGCAGGCCGTCCAGCGAATAGCCGGCGGCGTTGAAGATACGTTTGAGGCCGGTCTGGCCTTTGAATGGCGACATGTGCGTCACTTCACCGATGAAAGGCCAGCAGACTAGTTCAAAATGAGTCAAAAAAGCGTGAAGCGGCAAGCATTTAGCTGCTCGCAACGGATTCAAGTTGTTGCAGCAACAAGGCCGCCTGGGTCCGAGTGCGCACACCCAGCTTGCGGAAAATGGCCGTCACATGGGCCTTGATGGTCGCTTCCGACACATTCAGCTCATAGGCGATCTGTTTGTTCAGCAAGCCTTCACAGACCATGGTCAACACGCGAAACTGCTGTGGCGTGAGGCTGGCCAGGCCTTCGCTGGCGGCTTTGGCCTCGGCCGAGACATCGACCCTTTCAAATGCCTGAGGCGGCCACCAGACGTCGCCATCGAGCACCTTCCTCACTGCATCCTGAATCACTTCCAGCCCACTGGACTTTGGAATGAAACCACTGGCCCCAAACTCGCGGGACTTGACTACAACGGCAGCCTCTTCCTGGGCCGAGACCATCACCACCGGGATCTGAGGGTACTGGCCACGCAGCAGGACCAGCCCGGAGAAACCATAGGCGCCCGGCATGTTCAGGTCCAGCAGGACCAGGTCCCAGTCGGCTTTTTCGCTCAGCCGGCTTTCCAGCTCGGCGATGCTCGCCACCTCGACCAGGCGCACATCCGCGCCCAGGCCGAGGGTGACGGCCTGGCGCAGAGCGCTACGAAACAGCGGGTGGTCATCGGCAATCAGGATTTCGTACATGGCCATCGATCTAAGGATCCTGTTCTGTGCCAGGCGCAGCGGCGGAGGAATAGCGCCCGGCGGGGAATCGGCGCCAAGGTGCCGAGCACGGCCGGGCAGGTCAAACCACTCGCCCTGCCGCCTCGCTTCATCCTGGCCGCCAGCCCCGTCATTATGAACCAAAGTGGGGCTTGTGCCCCTTGGACTATAGGAAGGTATGCAAACGCTGGTGGGTAGCGTCCTGCTCGTCCAGAGGCAGGCGACGCTTGCCACTGAGGTAGTGCAGGCTGAACACATCCAGATACGCATCCAGGGCTTGGGAGGCTTGGTCGTCACCCGCAAGGTCCAGGCACATGGCAGCAACTTCCGCAGTGCAGAAATGATCATCGCGCTTGGAGCGGCGCAGGCGATAGCGCGACAACTGCTCAGCTTGCAGGCTCAGCACCGGGAAACGGTCAAGATAAGGGCTCTTGCGGAACATCTTGCGGGCTTCGGTCCAGGTGGCATCCAGCAGGATGAACAGCGGGCGTTTGCCCGGCTCACGCACGACCTCGCTGACCACCCGCTCCTGGGCGACGAATTCGCCAGGGAAGACGATGTACGGCTGCCACTGTGGGTCTGCCAGCAAGGTCAACAAGCGTTCGTCCACCGACGTTCGCAACCAGCCGAAGGCAGAGGTATCTTCGATGAGGTCGGCGATCAGCCAGCCGGTGTTGGTCGGCTTCAATGGCTCGGTATCATGCATCAACAGGCATACCCCAGAGTCGGCGTGCACCTTTGGCTTCCAGGCACACAGGCAATGGGTGGCGATAACCCGACAGTCAGGGCAGCGTTCGGCACGTGAACCACGAGCAATGAACGGCTTGATGCTGCGGGCCAGCCGTTCGGCGCGCAGGCGCGCTACCGCATGGCTCATGCTGGCAAGCCTCGGGACAGGTTGTGACTGGACACTGCGATAACTCGATGAAAACAAAGCGCCAGTCTACCAGAGCGGGCGTCATTTGCCGTGCAGCTGGACCGGCTGGTCCTTTATAATCAGCGTTTTGGTGGCCGCGAGCCTGCCCGCGATTCTGCGGGTTTCATGGAACACCAGCCGTCTGCGCATGTCGAAGCGCCAGTCACCGAACCAGGAGAGATTCATGCTGCGTCTTATCGTCCCGACCCTGAGCCTGTTGCTCACCCTGCCACTGGCAGCCCAGGCGGCCTCCAAGCAGGAGTTCGAGCTGAACAAGATGCTGGAAAAGGTCGCCAAGGAAAGCAGCGTCGGCACCCCGCGAGCCATCAACGAAGATATCCTCGACCAGGGTTATACCGTTGAAGGCAAGGCACTGGTGAACCACCTGAGCGTGCGCGCCGAGCAAGCCGCACGCATGCAGCAAAACGCAGAGCAGGTGCGCAGCCAGCTAGGTGACAGCGTCTGCCGGAACAGCGGTTACCGCAACCTGATGTCAAAAGGCGCCGTGATGGTCTATCGCTTCACCGTCTACAAGACCAATCAACCGGTCATGGACCAGGCCTTTGACGCTGCCAGCTGCACTGCCGGAAACAAGAAGAAGTAATCAACTGACCCGCTCATCCTCCGCGCGCCGCGGCTCTTCCTCGGCGCGCATCTCTGCCAGAAGCGCCTGCAGGTAAGGTGACTGGCATTCCAACGCAGCCAACCGCCGCAGGCACTCCGCCTCCAGGCTCACATGATGAACCTGTGCCGCATGTTCCAGCTGCTGATAGAGCTGCCGGTCTACCTCGATGACCAAGCGATGCATACCGCCACCTCCTGCATCGACACGTTTCGCTTCTCCAGTTAACCAAACCCTTGCCATCAATGGCCGCGTACCGACGAGTGGCCTTGGTGATAGTGCCTGCATGAAGTGGCGCGAGGGTCTAGATTGATAGCGAAGCGCACAAAAACGACAAGATGAATTACGCACCTGCATCAGGGCCTTGAAGGCCTACTGCAATGCTCGGGACGCACACTCGAGCCAGAGCAGCCAGCGACGCACGTAGTGTCGCGGCCGAGCCCAGCCATCAGCTCGGTCAGAGGTTTTGCTGCAGAAGGAGACGTTGAATGCCTTACCAACCCAATGAGTATCTGTTCAATCACTTCAGGGACAGTGGTATCGACCTGAGTAAACTCGATGAACAACTGCAACTGGTCGCACCGGACAGCCCCAACCTGCCACTGTACCGCGACATGATGCTGACCATCTTGCGCATGGCCCACGACGACACCGATCGCTGGAGTGCCAAGATCACCTTGCAGGCCCTTCGCGAGCTGGACCACTCCTTCCGCAGCCTGCAACGCTACAAGGGCCGGCGCAAGGTCACTGTTTTCGGCTCGGCCCGCACACCGCTGGAACACCCGATGTATGCCTTGGCTCGCGAGCTGGGTGCCACACTGGCCCGCTCCGACCTCATGGTCATTACCGGCGCAGGCGGCGGCATCATGGCCGCAGCGCACGAAGGCGCGGGTAGCGATCATAGCCTGGGCTTCAACATCACCCTTCCTTTCGAACAGCACGCCAACCCGACAGTGGATGGCACTGACAAGCTGCTGCCCTTCCACTTTTTCTTCATTCGCAAGCTGTTCTTCGTCAAGGAAGCCGACGCCCTGGTCCTTTGCCCGGGAGGTTTCGGCACGCTCGATGAGGCACTGGAAGTACTGACGCTGATTCAGACTGGCAAGAGCCCACTGGTGCCGGTGGTCCTGCTGGACTCACCAGGTGGCAGCTTTTGGCGTGACTGCCTGGACTTCATCAGCAGGCAACTGGAAGAAAACCGCTACATCCTGCCCAGTGACCTCAAGCTGGTGCGCCTGGTACACAGTGCCGACGAGGCAGTGGAGGAAATCAACCAGTTCTACAGCAACTACCACTCCAGCCGCTGGCTGAAGAACCAGTTTGTGATCCGCATGCACCATCGGCTCAGCGACGCGGCACTGCATGAGATTCAGGAAGCCTTTGCCGATTTACGACTGAGCGGGAAGTACCATCAACATGCCGACAGTGGCGTAGAGCATGAAGTAGGCAACTACAACCATCTGACCCGCCTGACCTTTGCCTTCAATGGGCGTAATCAAGGGCGTCTGCGTGAGCTGGTGGATTTCATCAACCTGTCGGAGAACTGGGCAAAGCCACAGCCGATGCATACCACGCAGCGGGCGCGGGAGGCGTTGAAGGTCAGCTGAGTGCGCCTGCGATGTAGCTGTTAGATCAGTAGTCGTCCAAGTCTCGGCCGCTGAGCAGGCGGCCGATCATGTCCAAGGGAAACCCACGGTAAGCGAGAAACCGGGTTTGCTGGGCACGGCTGCGGGGGTCATGCGGACGTAGCCCGGCATATTTGCGCTGCCAGGCATCCTGTAGCCGCTCTGCCCAGTTCACACCACAGTCACGCAGTGCCTGGTCAATATCGCCTCGGTTCAGGCCACGCTGGCCCAGCTCCTCGCGAATACGCGCTGGGCCATAGCCGGCATTGGAACGGTACCTGATGAAGCTTTCAAGGTAGCGGGCCTCACTGAGCAGCCCTTCTTCGGCGAGCCGGTCGAGAGCGGGCTCAATCAGCTCATCCGTAGCGCCGCGCTGGCGCAGTTTGCGCGTCAGCTCGACGCGACCATGCTCGCGGCGCGCAAGCAGGTCCATGGCTGTCCGCCGAACGGCGACGGGGGTGTCGAGTACGACGGACATGATCGGCCAAGCAGCTATCAATAACCGGCGTCGGCGTCAGCCACGTCGTCGGCTTTGGCATCGGCTGCAGCAGCCTTGCCCGCTTCGGCAACAACACCCGCCTTGAGCAGCTTCTCGCGAATCTGCTTCTCGATCTCGGCACCAATGGCCGGGTTTTCTTGCAGGTACTTGGCTGCGTTAGCCTTGCCTTGGCCGATCTTGTTGCCCTGGTAGGCGTACCAGGCACCCGACTTCTCGACCAACCCTTGAGCAACGCCCAGGTCAATGATTTCGCCGTTACGGTAGATACCCTTACCGTAAAGAATCTGGAACTCAGCCTGACGGAACGGCGGCGAGACCTTGTTCTTGACGATTTTGACGCGGGTTTCGCTGCCGACGACTTCGTCGCCTTCCTTGACTGCACCAGTACGACGGATGTCCAGGCGCACCGAGGCGTAGAACTTCAGGGCGTTACCACCGGTGGTGGTTTCCGGGCTGCCGAACATCACACCGATCTTCATACGGATCTGGTTGATGAAGATGACCAGGCAGTTGGCGTTCTTGATGTTACCGGTGATCTTGCGCAGCGCCTGGGACATCAGACGGGCCTGGAGGCCAACGTGCATGTCACCCATCTCGCCTTCGATTTCTGCCTTGGGCACCAGGGCGGCCACGGAGTCGACGATGATTACGTCAACGGCGTTGGAACGCACCAGCATGTCGGTGATTTCCAGCGCCTGCTCGCCGGTATCCGGCTGCGAAACCAGCAGGTCGTCGACGTTGACGCCCAGTTTGCCGGCGTACTCTGGGTCGAGAGCGTGCTCGGCGTCGACGAAGGCGCAGGTGGCGCCGCTTTTCTGGGCTTCGGCGATGACCGACAGGGTCAGTGTGGTTTTACCCGAAGACTCCGGGCCATAGATCTCGACGATACGGCCTTTTGGCAGGCCGCCGATGCCCAGAGCGATGTCCAGGCCCAGGGAGCCGGTAGAAATGGCCGGAATGCCGGTGCGCTCGTGATCGCCCATGCGCATGACCGCGCCTTTGCCGAATTGGCGTTCGATCTGACCCAGGGCCGCAGCCAAGGCGCGCTTCTTGTTGTCGTCCATTGAAATCCTCACGTGTTCGACTTGGCCCTGATGGCCGGAATACCTGTATAAGTAGCCAGTATTATTCCACAGGGAAGCGTTTGAGCAAACCCCTGTCGTCGATTTACTCGGCACCAAGCTGTAACAAGCCGTCTAACGCGGCGATCACCGTCTGTCGGCGCACTGCTTCACGGTCGCCGTCGAAGTGGCGACGCTCACTGCTCACGTGACTGCCATCGGCCCATGCCAGCCACACGGTACCGACCGGTTTGGCCGGCGAGCCACCGTCGGGCCCGGCCACGCCACTGACTGCCACGGCAAAACGCGCACCGCTGGCCGCCTGGGCGCCGCGAACCATGGCTTCGACCACTTCCTGGCTGACTGCACCGACTTGGGCGAACAACGGTTCTGGGACCCCAAGCTGGCGAGTCTTCTGGGCGTTGGAGTAGGTGACATAGCCTGCCTCGAACCAGGCGGAGCTGCCAGGTACGCGGGTGATGGCTTCGGCGATGCCGCCGCCGGTGCAAGATTCGGCGGTGGTGACCTGGGCGCTGAAGCGGCGCAGGTGTTCGCCCAGCCGGGCGGAGAGAACGGTGATCGGGTCCATGGGCAACTCCTGGAAGAGGCTGAGCGACACCCTAGCATTTGAGGGGGCTGATCGGGACAGGCATTGTTCTACCCATGCTCAAACCTTCGCACGCACATCCTCCTGGTCATTCATCGCTCGAGGCGGTGCCACGCAAGCCCAGCCGCCTGATCGCCCAGCACTCATAAAGGCGCATGGCTACATCGGCCCCACCTACCGCAGTCAGGCAACCAAATGCGCTGGCCGCCCAGATCGACAGGCCGCTGGCATACAGCAACATCACCGTCGAAACTCCGCAGACGATACAGGCGCCGGAGCGCAGCGCCAGCCGTCGCAGCAGCGACCAACCGGTGGCGCCCGCCTTGTCGGCCCGCCACATTTCGCCGCTGAGGCCGCCCAGCGATGCCAGGACGATTACCAGCCAGAGCGGCATCTCCAGTAACACTTGTTGCTCGTTCGTCACTGTCCTGTCTCCTGTGTAACAAAGGCTCAGTCCGCCTCGAGATACAAGCTATGCGTTAACGCATATCCAGTCAATGCATTTATTCATTTAACTGTAGGCATGACTTTGCTGATACGCATGAGTGCTTTTGCTCATCAGGCTGTAGGGCTTTTCTCCAGACGAAAAAAAACCGCCGAAGCGGGTTTTCTTGAAAAAGGCCTGGTCAGCGGGCGTACATGCCCCACCAGAACACATGCCCGAGCAAGCTGATCTGCTCCTCCTGCAACTGCTGAAAGCTGTAGTCTTCATCAGGGTGTTCGTCGCGATTGAAGCTGCGCAGGCGAATACCGGTGGGCAGCCGATACACCTGCTTCACGCGCAATTGACCATTGTGGTTGATGGCGTAGAGATCACCATCGATGATGTCACCGATCGAACACTTGCCGGTGTTGACCCCGACCGTCGCCCCGTCGCGCAGTACCGGCAGCATGCTGTTACCGCGCACGGTCACGCATTTGGCCTGGTCGAACTGCACGCCGTTATGGCGCAGGCTGCGCTTGCCAAAGCGCAGGCGGGCACGCTCGCTTTCCTCGATGACGAACCTTCCTGATCCTGCTGCCAATTCGACCTCACGAAGAAAGGGTACTGACACCTCGTCGTCCTCGACGGGCGTTTCATCGTCCCACAGGCTGATGTCGCTGAGGTCCGCATGGCCGCGGGCCGGCAATGCGGCTTCGCGTGAGGCGCCAAGCTCGGCGCGGCCGCGCAGCTGTTCGGTGTTGACGCCGAAATAGTCGGCAATTTTCGACACGTGCCTATCCGATGGATCGACGATCTTCTCGCTGAGGATCCGCGACAGGGTGGATTGAGGCACGCCCGTGCGCCGGTGCAGCTCTGTGGGGGACAGGCCGTGGCGGGCGAGCAACTCTCTGAGTACGGTGGCTACATTGCGTTTTTGCATAGCATGCATAATGCAGCGCCGCCACAGGAAATGCAATTCATGCAGCCGGGGCGCGAGGGCACTTGCCCGCCGCCTGCATCTCGGCCAAAAAGCCTGTACCATTGCCGGTTTTACAATCGCCAACCAGATCCCCGCTGTAAGGCCCTGAATGTCTGATCTTTCCGCACACACCCCAATGATGCAGCAGTACTGGAAGCTGAAAAACCAGCACCCGGACCAGCTGATGTTCTACCGCATGGGCGACTTTTACGAAATCTTCTACGAAGATGCGAAAAAAGCCGCAAAACTGCTGGATATCACCCTGACAGCCCGTGGCCAGTCAGCCGGCCAGTCGATCCCCATGTGCGGAATTCCGTTCCACTCGCTGGAAGGCTACCTGGCCAAGCTGGTCAAGCTCGGCGAGTCGGTGGTGATCTGCGAGCAGATCGGTGACCCCGCCACCAGCAAGGGCCCGGTAGAGCGTCAGGTGGTGCGCATCATCACCCCGGGCACGGTCAGCGACGAAGCGTTGCTCGACGAGCGCCGCGACAACCTGATTGCCGCACTGCTGGGGGATGAGCGCCTGTTTGGCCTGGCGGTGCTGGATATCACCAGCGGCAATTTCAGCGTGCAAGAAATCAAGGGCTGGGAAAACCTGCTGGCCGAGCTTGAACGCATCAACCCTGTCGAGCTGCTGATCCCCGACGACTGGCCACGCGACCTGCCGGCCGAGAAGCGTCCGGGCGCACGCCGACGAGCCCCTTGGGACTTCGACCGCGACTCGGCACGCAAGGCTCTGTGCCAGCAGTTCGCAACCAAAGACCTCAAGGGCTTTGGTTGCGACAAGCTGACCCTGGCCATCGGCGCCGCCGGCTGCCTGCTGACCTACGCCAAGGAAACCCAACGCACCGCCCTGCCCCACCTGCGCAGCTTGCGCCATGAGCGCCTGGACGACACCGTGATCCTCGACGGGGCCAGCCGCCGCAACCTGGAGCTGGACATCAACCTGGCAGGTGGTCGCGACAATACCTTGCAGTCGGTGATCGATCGCTGCCAGACCGCAATGGCCAGCCGCCTGCTGACCCGGTGGCTGAACCGCCCGCTGCGCGACCTCAAGGTCTTGCAGGCGCGCCAGGATTCGATTCGCTGCCTGCTCGATGGCTACCGCTTCGAGAAACTGCAGCCGCAGCTCAAGGAAATTGGCGATATCGAGCGGATCCTCGCCCGTATCGGCCTGCGCAATGCCCGCCCGCGCGACCTGGCGCGCCTGCGTGATGCCCTCGGCGCCCTGCCCGAACTGCAGAACGCCATGGCTGAGCTGGAAGCCCCACACCTGGCGCGCCTGGCGGCCATCACCGGCACCTACCCGGAGCTGGCCAGCCTGCTGGAGCGGGCGATCATCGACAACCCGCCAGCAGTGATCCGCGACGGCGGCGTACTCAAGGCCGGCTATGACAACGAGCTGGACGATCTGCTGGCGATCAGCGAGAACGCCGGCCAGTTCCTGATCGACCTTGAAGCCCGCGAGAAGGCCCGCACCGGTCTTGCCAACCTGAAAGTCGGCTACAACCGCGTGCATGGCTACTTCATCGAGCTGCCGACCAAGCAAGCCGAACAGGCCCCGGGCGACTACATTCGTCGCCAGACCCTCAAAGGGGCCGAGCGTTTCATCACGCCGGAGCTCAAGGCTTTCGAGGACAAGGCGCTGTCGGCCAAGAGCCGCGCCCTGGCCCGCGAAAAAATGCTGTACGACGCGTTGCTCGAGACCCTCATCAGCCACCTTGCACCGCTGCAGGACAGCGCCGCTGCGCTGGCCGAGCTGGACGTGCTGAGCAACCTTGCCGAGCGGGCGCTCAACCTGGACCTTAACTGCCCCCGTTTCGTCGACGAACCTTGCCTGCGCATCGATCAGGGGCGTCACCCGGTGGTCGAACAGGTACTGACCACGCCGTTCGTAGCCAACGACCTGGGCCTGGACAACAGCACCCGGATGCTGATCATCACCGGCCCGAACATGGGTGGTAAATCCACCTACATGCGCCAGACCGCACTGATCGTGCTGATGGCGCACATCGGCAGTTTCGTTCCGGCGGCCAGTTGCGAACTGTCGTTGGTCGATCGCATCTTCACCCGTATCGGCTCCAGCGACGATCTGGCTGGCGGTCGTTCGACGTTCATGGTCGAGATGAGCGAAACCGCCAACATTCTGCACAACGCCACTGACCGCAGCCTGGTACTGATGGACGAAGTCGGCCGTGGCACCAGCACCTTCGACGGCTTGTCGCTGGCCTGGGCGGCTGCAGAGCGCCTGGCGCAGCTGCGTGCATACACGCTGTTCGCCACACACTACTTCGAGCTGACCGTACTGCCGGAAAGCGAACCACTGGTGGCGAACGTGCACCTGAACGCTACCGAACACAACGAGCGCATCGTGTTCCTGCACCATGTGCTGCCTGGCCCCGCCAGCCAGAGCTACGGCCTGGCCGTGGCGCAACTGGCAGGCGTGCCGTCGCCGGTCATCCAGCGGGCGCGCGAGCACCTGGGCCGGCTGGAGACCAGCAGCCTGCCCCACGAACAACCCGTGTCGAACAAAGCCAAGGGCGAGCCACAAGCACCGCACCAGAGCGACCTGTTCGCCAGCCTGCCACACCCGGCCCTCGAGAAGCTGGGCAAGCTGGAGCTGGACGACATGACCCCGCGTCAAGCTATCGAAATGCTATATCAACTAAAGAACCTGTTATAACGGCGGGCACTACAAGCTGGTAGAATCCGCCGCGGTTTGCTGGTGCTGCAGGTTATTAGCCTGGCCTGCAGCCACATGCCCGTAAACCGCGCGGCCCTGAGAGGAAGGGCCGCCGCCGTTGCCTGAGGAGAGAACTAGAAATGACCTTCGTCGTCACCGACAACTGCATCAAATGCAAATACACCGACTGCGTGGAAGTCTGTCCGGTGGACTGCTTCTACGAAGGCCCGAACTTCCTGGTCATTCACCCGGACGAGTGCATCGACTGCGCACTGTGCGAGCCTGAATGCCCGGCCCAGGCCATCTTCTCGGAAGACGAAGTGCCTGCGGGCATGGAGAACTTCCTTGAGCTCAATGCCGAGCTGGCGGAGATCTGGCCGAACATCACCGAGCGTAAGGATGCCCTGCCTGACGCCGAAGAGTGGGATGGCAAGCCTGGCAAGATCGCCGATCTGGAACGTTAATCGCCCAGATACGAAAAAGGCCCGCAACGGGCCTTTTTCATTTTCTGCGGGCAAAAAAAGGGGCGGTTTGACCCGCCCACATTTTTTCCGTAGTCCCTGCTTGTCCTAAACATCGTCCTGATGAATCGCGTCTTGCGATGTCCTTGGCGTTCTTCCTGAACGCCTGTGCATGTCCGTGTGCACAGTTCGAATACTAGCGACTTCCGCAGCGCAGGCAACCGCGAACCCTCACAAGACATTACCGGGGACACATTTCCACAAATCTGAAAAGTTCAATTATTTCAGTTAGTTGAGAAAAAACAGATCTGGAAACGACAATGATTTACTGGCCTTTACGTGTATGGCTTACACAACAAGTAAGCAAAGGCTTACACGCAGTGCATCAGGGGTAGCAAGTTACACATTGATCACCCCCAGATAATTGCCAGCCGCTCTGGCCTGCGCATAAAAAAACGCCCCGAGGTCATCAGGGCGTTTTTGCATACCGGCATGCAGTGCTTACTGGAACAGCGACTCACTGGACAGGCCATTCTTCTCCAGGATCTCACGCAGGCGCTTGAGCCCCTCTACCTGAATCTGCCGCACTCGCTCGCGGGTAAGGCCGATTTCCAGGCCTACATCCTCCAAGGTGCTGCTTTCATGCCCGCGCAGACCAAAACGGCGTACCACCACTTCGCGCTGCTTGTCGGTGAGCTCGCCCAGCCACTGGTCGATGCTCTGTGACAGGTCGTCATCCTGCAGCAGCTCGCACGGGTCGGTAGGACGATCGTCGGTGAGTGTATCGAGCAGGGTCTTGTCCGAATCTGGCCCGAGCGAAACATCCACCGACGATACCCGCTCGTTAAGACCAAGCATGCGCTTGACCTCGGCAACGGGTTTTTCCAGCAGGGTGGCGATCTCTTCAGGGGAAGGTTCGTGGTCGAGCTTTTGGGTCAACTCCCGCGCGGCACGCAGGTAGACGTTGAGCTCCTTGACCACGTGGATCGGCAGACGAATGGTGCGGGTCTGGTTCATGATCGCCCGCTCGATGGTCTGGCGGATCCACCACGTCGCATAGGTCGAGAAACGGAAACCGCGCTCCGGGTCGAACTTCTCGACTGCACGAATCAAACCCAGGTTCCCCTCCTCGATGAGATCGAGCAAGGACAGGCCGCGGTTCACGTAACGACGGGCGATTTTCACAACCAGGCGCAGGTTGCTTTCGATCATGCGCTTGCGCCCGGCTGGGTCACCCTTCTGCGACAGCCGCGCGAAGTGCACTTCCTCTTCCGGTGAAAGCAGAGGCGAGAAACCGATCTCGTTGAGGTACAACTGGGTGGCATCGAGCGCCCGGCTGTAATCGATGTATTTATGCTGCTTGAGCGTAGAGCCTGACTTGGCCCTGGTCCGAACCGACGGTACAGCAGGTTCGTCTGACACCACATCCGTTTCCAAAACGATGCCCGTCTCCATCAGGAGAACGTCATCGTCGATGTCAAACTCCGGCGCTTCTTTATTGAGAGCCATTGTTATAGTCCTTTGCTGAGTTCGAACTCAGACTCGAGCGGCGCCTGCATCCCTGGCATCGCTGGAGCCTCTCCCCTCTACTTCAGAGGAACAGGCCGGGGACAACAATCAACGCCGTGGCAGGAACTGGAGAGGATCGACGGGTTTGCCCTGGCGGCGAATCTCGAAATGCAGCTTCACCCGATCAGTGCCCGTGGACCCCATTTCAGCAATCGACTGCCCTGCCTTGACCTTCTGCCCCTCCCGAACCAACAGCCTGCGGTTGTGACCGTAGGCACTGACGTAGGTATCGCTGTGCTTGATGATGATCAGTTCGCCGTAGCCCCGCAAGCCACTCCCGGCGTAGACCACCGCACCATCAGACGCAGCAAAAACAGGCTGTCCCAAATCACCGGCGATATCAATGCCTTTATTCAAACTACCGTTTGAAGCGAATTTTCCAATCAGCACGCCATTTGCAGGCCAGGTCCAACCGCCCACCGCGCGCTCTGCGGCGGGCACCGTGGTAACGACCGGCGTAGGCGTGGTTCGCGTTGTTGGCGTCGTTTTCCCGCCGCTGGCGGGCGCCGTGATAGGTTTTCCAACGGGGCGACGAATGACCGTCGTCCTGCTCGAAGAAGAGGGGCTGGACACCACCGTGGTACTGCCGGTAGCGCCGCTACTGAAGCGGATCGCCTGGCCCGGCCGGATGGTGTACGGGGCAGCGATGCCATTGCGGGCGGCGAGCTCCTTGTAGTCCCAGCCGTAGCGAAACGCAATGGAGAACAGCGTATCGCCAGGTTTGACCACATACTGCCCGGAGGTCACGGTCGGCCGCTTGGGCGCCGCATTGCTGCGGTCGACCACGCGTGCGCCGCCCGAGCCGGTGCTGGAGCAACCCGTCAGCAGGGCGCCCATGGCCAGTGCAATCACCAGAAGCTTGAAACCCAACCAATCCTTGCGCTGCCGAATGACTGTGTGCCCCACCCGCGCTCCCCTCATGGTGCCGAAAATCGAAAATACGGAAAGAAATGCAATAATGTTGCAATTATAACCGAGCGCCACTGCATTGGCAGGCTCGGTGCACAGGCTCAGTAAAGAGCCGGGATGCCCCGCCAGATAGACAGGGCGATGCGGCAAGAATTCGTCACCACCTCAAATATTCCCAGCAGCTCAAGCCACCGGGCCATTGAGCAGCGGTACAAAGCGCACAGCGCCCAGTACACGGCGAGAGAAGCCCTGCTCCTCACGCACGATAAGCATCAACTGCTGGGCTTCACCAGCAGGGCCTACCGGGATGACCATTCGCCCACCAAGAGCCAGCTGGTCGAGCAGTGCCTGCGGCACTTCCGGCGCCACGGCGGTAACGATGATGCCGTTGTAGGGGGCCAGCGCCTGCCAGCCGTCGCACCCATCCCCCCAGCGGAACACCACGTTGCGCAGGTTCAATTCGACCAGGCGCTCCTTGGCTCGGTCCTGCAGGACCTTGATGCGCTCCACCGAGAACACCCGCTCTACCAGTTGGGCAAGGATGGCCGTCTGGTAACCGGAGCCGGTACCGATCTCCAGCACCTTGTCCAGCGGCCCTGCCTCCAGTAGCAGCTCACTCATGTGTGCGACCATGAATGGCTGGGAGATGGTCTGGTTGTGCCCGATCGGCAGCGCGGTGTCTTCGTAGGCGCGGTGGGCCAGGGCCTCATCGACGAACAGATGGCGCGGCGTACGGCGGATGGCATCGAGCACCTTGGGGTTCGATACACCCTCTTCGCACAAGCGCTGGATCAGGCGCTCGCGGGTACGCTGGGAGGTCATGCCGATACCTCGGCGCTGCAGATCGTCCTGTTCGCGCATCAGAGCACGCCCTCCAGCCAACCGTGGAGCTGCTCGAAGGCATCGTTGAAGGTGCGGTCCAGTTGCAGCGGGGTGATCGACACGTAACCTTGCATCACCGCGTGGAAGTCGGTACCCGGCCCACCGTCCTCGGCATCACCGGCCACGGCGATCCAGTAGCCTTCCTTGCCGCGCGGGTTGACCACCTTGGTCGGTGCCGCCGCCCGCGCCCGGTGACCGAGACGGGTGACCTGTATGCCACGGATGTGCTCCAGCGGCAGGTTGGGAATATTGACGTTGAGGACCGTACGCGGCGGCAGTTCCAGGCGTGACTGCGCCTCAACCAGCCGGCGGGCGATGAACGCTGCAGTCGGCAGGTTGTCGGGCAGACGCGACAGTAACGAGAATGCCAACGACGTACCGCCGAGGAAGCGCCCCTCCAGCGCGGCAGCGACCGTGCCGGAATAGATCACGTCATCCCCCAGGTTGGCACCGAGGTTGATCCCAGAGACAACCATGTCCGGTGTTTCCGGCAACAGGCCATTGAGCCCCAGGTGCACGCAATCGGTGGGCGTGCCATTGAGGCTGATGAAACCGTTGGCCAGGGTTTGCGGGTGCAACGGCCGGTCCAGCGTCAGCGAACTGCCGGCGCCGCTCTTGTCTTGATCCGGGGCGATCACCACGCACTCGGCATAATCCACCAGCGCACCGTGGAGCGCGGCGAGGCCAGGTGCCGTAACACCGTCGTCATTCGAAATCAGAATACGCATGGGCTGTCCGTCTGCCCTGCCGGCACCAGATCGACGAGTTCGCGCACCACCACGGTGGCGAAGCATCCGGCCGGAAGGACGAATTCCAGTTGCAGGATATCAGGCTCGGGATAATGCCACGTCAGGCCGCCAATAGGGAGCCGCAGGATGCGCCGTTCGTGACTCATGCCTGCATTGGCCAACCATTGGCACAGCAATGCATGCTGCTCGCCTATCGTCGTCTCCAGCGTCGCGGCCGCGCCGGCCGCAGGAGAAGGGCCTTCGCCCCACATCGGGCCGGTAGGATGCAAGTCCAGAATGGCCAGGCGAGGGTCTGAACATTCCTGTTCACCCGCCGAAAAAAAACTGCGGCTATCGGTGAATGCCAACAGGTCACCGATTTGGGCCCGCTGCCAGCTGCCGTCGGCAACGCGGGCAGCCAGTACCTGGTTGAACAGGTAGCTGCGGGCAGCCGAGAGCAGCCGCGAACGCACGTTGCGCTGCTCGGGCAGGGCCTTGCGGGCAGCCCAGTGCTGGGCATCCTGGACATTGCCGCCGCCATGCCCGAAACGCTGGCCGCCGAAGTAGTTTGGCACACCCTGCTGTTTGAGCGCCTGCAGGCGGGCATCGAGGGCAGCATGATCAGCCGCCAGCGCCGTTAGGCGCAGGGTGAAGCCATTGGCCGAATGGGCGCCGCGCTGCAGTTTGCGCTGGTGACGCACCTGCTTGAGCACACGCAGGGTGGCATCTTCGGCACGCGACAGGTCGGGGTCTGCCTTGCCAGGCAGGTGCAGGCTGAACCACTGGCGCGTCAGGGCCTGGCGGTCCTTGAGGCCGGCGTAGCTGATCGAGCGCACCGGCACACCAGCGGCTCGCGCCAGGCGGCAGGCAGCTTCCTCAGTGTTGAGGTCGCGCTTCTCAACCCACAACCATAGATGCTCGCCCTGGCCCGAAAGCGGAATGTCCAGCACCTCATCGACCTGGAAGTCTTCGGCCACAGCCTTGAGTATCGCAGTGCCCAGGGGTTGGCCCGATGCGCGCGGGCCCAGCAGTTCCAGTTCGGTCATGCTGGCAGCAGCAGGGCGACCGCGTGCACGGCGATACCCTCCTCGCGGCCGGTGAAACCGAGTTTCTCGGTGGTAGTGGCCTTGACGTTGACCTGGTCGAGTTCGACCTGCAGGTCCTCGGCGATCCGTTGGCGCATGGTTTCGATATGCGGAGCCATTTTCGGCGCCTGGGCAACGATGGTGGCGTCGACATTACCGACTTTCCAGCCTTTGGCCTGGACAATGCCGACCACATGGCGCAGCAGCACGCGGCTGTCGGCGCCCTTGAATTGCGGGTCGGTATCGGGGAAGTGCTTGCCGATGTCCCCGAGCCCCGCCGCGCCAAGCAAGGCATCGCTCAGGGCATGCAGCAGCACGTCACCGTCGGAATGGGCCAGGAGGCCGTATTTGTGGGGGATACGCACCCCACCCAGGGTAATGAAATCACCGTCGCAAAAACGGTGCACATCGTAGCCGTGGCCAATACGCATAGAAAAACGCCCTGATTGAGTCAGGGCGTGATTCTACCTTCATTTGGAGCTGCAAGCTGCAAGCTGCAAGCCACAAGCAAAAAGCAGGCGTTGTGCTGCCCGCACTTTCTTGCGGCTTGAAGCTTGCAGCGTGTAGCTGCAGCCCTACCCCCGGCCAAGTGCCACTGCGTGATGGCGCAGGTGCTCATCGATGAAGCTGGCGATGAAGTAATAGCTATGGTCATAGCCAGGTTGCAGGCGCAGGCTCAGCGCATGCCCCCCTTTGCGGGCCGCCTGCTCCAGCGCTTCAGGCTTGAGCTGCTTGGCAAGGAAGTCGTCACGGTCGCCCTGATCCACCAGCAACGGCGGGCATTCGCCCGCTGGCGTCTCGGCAAGCAGCACACTGGCATCCCACTCGCGCCAGCGCGCCCGGTCTTCACCCAGATAACGGCTGAAGGCCTTTTCACCCCAAGGGCAATCCATCGGATTGCTGATCGGCGAGAACGCCGACACAGAGCGGTAGCGCCCCGGGTTGCGCAGGGCGCAGACCAGCGCGCCGTGCCCACCCATGGAGTGGCCACTGATGCTGCGCTGATCCGAGGCCGGGAAGTGCGCTTCGATCAGCTCTGGCAGCTCCTGGACCACATAGTCGTGCATGCGGTAGTGCTTCGCCCAAGGCTGCTGGGTGGCATTGAGGTAGAAGCCGGCGCCCAGGCCGAAGTCCCAGGCGCCGTCAGGGTCGCCCGGCACCTGCTCGCCACGCGGGCTGGTATCGGGCGCGACGATGATCAGGCCAAGCTCGGCGGCCAGGCGCTGGGCGCCGGCCTTCTGCATGAAGTTCTCGTCGGTGCACGTCAGGCCGCTGAGCCAGTACAGCACTGGCAGCTTTTCGCCCTGTTCGGCCTGCGGCGGCAGGTAAACGGCGAACACCATGTCGCAACCCAGCACCTTGGAGTGATGCCGGTAGCGCTTGTGCCAGCCGCCGAAGCTTTTCTGGCAGGAGATGTTATCCAGGCTCATGGCTCACCTCAGAAGTGGATCACGCTGCGGATGCTCTTGCCTTCATGCATCAGGTCGAACGCCTTGTTGATATCTTCAAGGCCCATGGTATGCGTGATGAAGGTGTCCAGCGGAATCTCGCCCTTCTCGGACATTTCCACGTAGCTTGGCAGTTCGGTACGGCCGCGCACGCCACCGAAGGCAGAACCGCGCCAGACGCGACCGGTCACCAGCTGGAACGGGCGAGTGGCGATTTCCTGGCCGGCACCGGCGACACCGATGATCACCGACTCACCCCAACCCTTGTGGCAGCACTCCAGGGCCGCGCGCATCAGTTGCACGTTGCCGATACATTCGAACGAAAAGTCCACGCCGCCATCGGTAAGGTCGACGATCACTTCCTGGATCGGGCGATCGTAATCCTTCGGGTTGATGCAGTCGGTGGCGCCCAGTTGACGGGCGATCTCGAACTTGGCCGGGTTGATGTCGATGGCGATAATGCGCGATGCCTTGGCTTTGACTGCGCCTATGACCGCCGACAGGCCGATACCGCCCAGGCCGAAGATGGCCACTGTGTCACCCGGCTTGACCTTGGCAGTGTTGAGCACCGCACCGATACCGGTGGTCACGCCGCAACCGAGCAGGCAGACCTTTTCCAGCGGCGCTTGCTTCTGGATCTTGGCGACGGAGATTTCCGGCAGCACGGTGTACTCGGAGAACGTCGAGGTGCCCATGTAGTGGAACAGCTGCTGGCCCTTGTACGAGAAACGAGTGGTGCCGTCCGGCATCAACCCCTTGCCCTGGGTGGCACGTATGGCCTGGCACAGGTTGGTCTTGCCCGAGCGGCAGAATTTGCACTGACCACACTCAGGGGTATACAGCGGAATCACGTGATCGCCGACCGCCACGGAGGTGACGCCCTCACCTACCGCCTCGACGATCGCGCCACCTTCATGGCCCAGAATCGACGGGAAGATACCTTCCGGGTCGGCACCCGAGAGGGTATAGGCGTCAGTGTGGCAAACACCGCTGGCCACAACACGCAGCAGAACTTCGCCAGCCTTGGGCATGGCCACGTCCACTTCGACGATTTCCAGAGGTTTCTTGGCCTCGAAGGCTACAGCGGCACGGGACTTGATCATCAAAGGTCTCCAGAGAAAGGGTCAGTTCAGACATGCAGTGTAATTCAGCTTGTTTTGATGAATAATCGCGACGAAGACAAAACATTATTGCCGTACAGGGACAATCAATGAGCAGCCGCTGGGAGGGTATCGATGAATTCGTAGCCGTGGCCGAATCGGGCCAATTCACGGCCGCTGCCGAGCGCATGGGCGTATCGTCGTCGCATATAAGCCGGCAGATCGCCCGCCTTGAGGAGCGCTTGCAAACCCGCCTGCTGTATCGCAGTACGCGTCGCGTGACCCTGAGTGAGGCCGGGCAGACATTCCTGCAACATTGCCAACGCCTGCAGGATGGCCGTGAAGAAGCACTGCGTGCCATGGGCGACTTGGCCAGCGAACCCAAGGGGCTATTGCGCATGACCTGTGCTGTGGCTTATGGCGAGCGCTTCATCGTGCCGCTGGTGACGCGCTTCATGGCGCTGTATCCACAGTTGCGGGTCGAAGTGGAGTTGAGCAACCGAACGCTGGACCTGCTGCACGAAGGCATGGACCTGGCGATTCGCCTGGGGCGGCTTGCCGATTCGAGGTTGGTGGCGACGCGCCTGGCGCCACGGCGCATGTACCTGTGCGCGTCGCCCGCTTATCTGGAACGCTATGGCCGCCCGCACAGCCTGTCGGAACTGGCCCGGCACAACTGCCTGGTGGGCAGCACGGACCTGTGGGCGTTGCAACAGGACGGGCGCGAGATCAGCCAGCGGGTGCAGGGCAACTGGCGGTGCAACAGTGGCCAGGCGGTGCTGGATGCCGCTTTGCTGGGAATGGGGCTGTGCCAGTTGCCGGATTACTACGTACTGGAACACCTCAACAGCGGCGCGCTGGTGTCGCTGCTGGAGGCGCATCAGCCGCCCAATACGGCGGTGTGGGCGCTGTATCCGCAGCAGCGGCACTTGTCGCCCAAGGTTCGGCGGCTGGTGGATTATCTGAAGGAGGGGTTGGCGGGGATGCCGGAGTACCGAATGGTCTGACAGTTTAGCGGGTCCGCTTTGCGGCCCAATCGCCGGCAAGCCGGCTCCCACTGGGTTTGCGCTGAACTTGAGAGCAGCTGGGTAACCTGTGGCCGGCTTGCCGGCGATTGGGCCGCGAGACGGACCCGGCAATCTCAGCGGCGCCCTGACCAACGCTGGCGCAGCCACTCCAGGTCTTCCGGGCGGGTCACCTTGATGTTGTCGCTGCGCCCTTCGATCAGCCGCGGCGCCTGGCCGGACCATTCGATGGCCGAAGCTTCATCGGTGACCACCACATCGGACACCAGGCACTCGGCCAAGGCCCGATGCAAAGCCCCCAGGCGGAACATTTGAGGCGTAAAGGCCTGCCAGATGGTGCTGCGATCCACGGTGGCGCTGACCCGGCCATTGGCATCGGCGCGCTTTAGCGTGTCACGCGCAGGCACCGCCAGCAGCCCTCCTACAGGGTCATCAGCCAACTGCGACAACAAACGGTCAAGATCCGTGCGTGCCAAGTTTGGCCGCGCCGCATCGTGCACCAACACCCAGTCAGTGTCCGCCGCACCTTGGGCATGCAACAGCAACAAGGCATTGAGCACCGAGTCGGCGCGCTCACGCCCACCTGACGCACGCTGGATGCGGGGGTCGCTGGCGCAGCGCAAGCCAGGCCAGTAAGGATCATCCGCAGCAATGCTGACCACCACGCCCTTGAGCGCCGGATGGCCAAGAAAACAGTCGAGGCTATGCTCGAGAAGGGTCTGCCCACCCAATTGCAAATACTGCTTCGGGCGGTCGGCAGCCATGCGGGCACCAACACCCGCAGCAGGAATCACGGCCCAGAAGGCCGGTAGGGTTTCGATCATTTTTGCGGCAGCTGGAAGAGGGTTTCACCCTCTTTGACCATCCCCAATTCGTGACGAGCCCGTTCTTCAACGGTCTCCATACCTTTTTTCAATTCCAGGACCTCGGCATAGAGCACGCGGTTACGCTCCAGCAGCCGCTCGTTCTCGGCATGCTGCTCGTCGATCTGCTGCTTGAGCTCAGCCACTTGCGCCAGGCTGCCGTTACCCACCCACAGGCGGTACTGCAGGCCACCAAGCAGCAGGAGCAGGACAAGGAACAACCAATAGGGACTGCGCATCAAGGTATCCAGGTTAAAAAGACCGCCGCGAACAGGCAGACCTCAAATAGCACGAAGCCTGGCCGAGGCCAGGCTTCGTCGACAGAAACCCGCATCATGTGTCAGAAATTTCAGTAAGAAAGTTCCGACAGCTTCGGCTGCTGTCTTTTTACCATCTCTTGCTTAGCCGCGAAACTCGGCACGACCGCGGTAAACCG
Source organism: Pseudomonas sp. BNK-30 (assembly GCF_047456185.1). Lineage (NCBI taxonomy): Bacteria > Pseudomonadati > Pseudomonadota > Gammaproteobacteria > Pseudomonadales > Pseudomonadaceae > Pseudomonas > Pseudomonas sp. BNK-30. The sequence goes on along the minus strand of NZ_CP179904.1, from coordinate 581,018 downwards.
CTTTGGCGCCCAGTTGTTCTTCGATGCGCAGCAACTGGTTGTACTTGGAGACGCGGTCGGAACGGCACAGCGAGCCGGTCTTGATCTGGCCAGCGGCGGTACCCACAGCCAGGTCGGCAATGGTCGAGTCTTCGGTTTCACCGGAGCGATGCGAGATCACAGCGGTGTAGCCTGCGGCCTTGGCCATCTGGATGGCTTCCAGGGTTTCGGTCAGCGAGCCGATCTGGTTGAACTTGATCAGGATCGAGTTACCGATGCCCTTCTCGATGCCTTCCTTGAGGATCTTGGTGTTGGTCACGAACAGGTCGTCACCGACCAGTTGCACCTTCTCGCCGATCTTGTCGGTGAGGATCTTCCAGCCAGCCCAGTCGGACTCATCCAGACCGTCTTCGATCGAGATGATCGGGAAGCGCTCGGTGAGGCCTTTCAGGTAGTCGGCAAAGCCTTCGGCGTCGAACGACTTGCCTTCGCCGGACAGGTTGTACTTGCCGTCTTCGTAGAATTCGGAGGCCGCGCAGTCGAGGGCCAGGGTCACGTCGGTGCCCAGTTTGTAGCCGGCTTTTTCCACGGCTTCAGCGATGGCGCCCAGGGCGTCTTCGTTGGAAGCCAGGTTCGGCGCGAAGCCACCTTCGTCACCCACTGCGGTGTTCAGGCCACGGGCCTTGAGCACAGCCTTGAGGTGATGGAAGATCTCGGTGCCCATGCGCAGGCCATCGGAGAAGGTCTTGGCGCCAACCGGCTGCACCATGAACTCCTGGATGTCGACGTTGTTGTCGGCGTGCTCGCCACCGTTGATGATGTTCATCATCGGAACCGGCATCGAATACTGGCCTGGGGTGCCGTTGAGGTTGGCGATGTGCGCGTACAGCGGCAGGTCCTGGTCCTGGGCAGCAGCCTTGGCAGCAGCCAGGGAAACAGCCAGGATGGCGTTGGCGCCCAGCTTGGCCTTGTTCTCGGTACCGTCCAGTTCGATCATGGCGCGGTCCAGAGCCTTCTGGTCGGAAGGGTCCTTGCCCAGCAGCAGGTCACGGATCGGGCCGTTGATGTTGCCAACAGCTTTCAGCACGCCCTTGCCCATGTAACGGCTCTTGTCGCCATCACGCAGCTCCAGCGCTTCGCGCGAGCCGGTGGAAGCACCGGACGGCGCGCAAGCGCTGCCGATGATGCCGTTGTCGAGCAGTACATCGGCTTCCACGGTGGGGTTGCCACGCGAATCGAGAACTTCACGACCTTTGATGTCGACGATTTTTGCCATTGTTGTAAGCACTCCAGAATTGACGAAAACAACGCAGCTTTAGGAAATTCTTGCCTTGCACCAGGCGTAGATGCAGCAGGCAGGCCTGGCAGAAGCAGCCCCTGACCGGCGGGTCAGGGGCAGAACGGACGGTACTTTACCCGAGAAATGAGCTTTGCGCGGTTTATACCGTCGGAAAACTCACAAAGCCTGGGCTCAGGCCTTGTTCTTCTGCGCCAGAGCAGCCTTGACGAAGCCGCTGAACAGCGGGTGGCCATCACGCGGGGTCGAGGTGAACTCAGGGTGGAACTGGCAGGCGACGAACCACGGGTGGTCCTTGGACTCGACCACTTCAACTAGCGCACCGTCTTCGGAACGACCGGATACCACCAGGCCAGCATCGACCAGTTGCGGCAGCAGGTTGTTGTTCACTTCGTAGCGGTGGCGATGGCGCTCGGTGATCACGTCCTTGCCATAGCAGTCATGCACCTTGGAGCCGGCAGCCAGTTGGCAATCCTGCGCACCCAGGCGCATGGTGCCACCCAGGTCGGAGGCTTCGGTACGGGTCTCGACAGCGCCAGTGGCATCGGCCCACTCGGTGATCAGGCCAACGACCGGGTGGCCGCTGTTGCGATCGAACTCGGTGGAGTTGGCGTCTTTCCAGCCCATCACATTGCGGGCGAATTCGATCACGGCAACTTGCATGCCCAGGCAGATACCCAGGTATGGCACCTTGTTCTCACGGGCATACTGCACCGCGGTGATCTTGCCTTCCACGCCACGCAGGCCGAAACCGCCCGGTACCAGAATGGCGTCTGCGCCTTCGAGCAGGCTGGTGCCCTGGTTTTCGATATCTTCGGAATCGATGTAACGCAGGTTGACCTTGGTGCGGTTGGTGATGCCGGCGTGGCTCATCGCTTCGATCAGCGACTTGTACGCGTCCAGCAGCTCCATGTATTTGCCGACCATGGCGATGGTCACTTCGTGCTCAGGGTTGAGCTTAGCGTCGACTACCTTGTCCCACTCGGACAGGTCGGCGCTGCTGCACTGCAGGCCGAAGCGTTCGACGACGAAATCGTCCAGGCCCTGGGCATGCAGAATGCCCGGGATCTTGTAGATGGTGTCGGCGTCTTCAAGGGCAATCACCGCACGCTCTTCAACGTTGGTGAACTGGGCGATCTTGCGGCGCGACGAGCTGTCGATCGGGTGGTCGGAGCGGCAGACCAGCACGTCAGGCTGCAGGCCGATGGAGCGCAGTTCCTTGACCGAGTGCTGAGTCGGCTTGGTCTTGGTCTCACCAGCGGTGGCGATGTACGGCACCAGCGTCAGGTGCATCAGCATCGCGCGCTTGGCGCCGACTTCGAAGCGCAACTGGCGGATCGCCTCGAGGAACGGCTGCGACTCGATGTCGCCCACGGTACCACCGATTTCCACCAGGGCCACATCGGCATCGCCGGCACCCTTGATGATGCGACGCTTGATCTCGTCGGTGATGTGCGGGATGACCTGGATGGTCGCGCCCAGGTAATCACCACGACGCTCTTTGCGCAGCACGTGCTCGTAGATGCGGCCGGTGGTGAAGTTGTTGTTCTGGGTCATGGTCGTGCGGATGAACCGCTCGTAGTGGCCCAGGTCGAGGTCGGTCTCGGCGCCGTCGTGGGTGACGAATACTTCACCGTGCTGGAACGGACTCATGGTGCCAGGATCGACGTTGATGTACGGATCCAGCTTGAGCATGGTGACCTTTAGCCCCCGCGCTTCCAGGATGGCCGCCAGGGAAGCCGAGGCAATGCCTTTCCCCAATGAAGAAACAACACCGCCCGTGACGAATATGTAGCGCGTCATGAAAAACCCTAGAAGTCTGCGTTAAGGCGGCCAGCGCCGCCGGAGAAAGCGAAGGAAGGCCGAAGCCCCCGATCACCTGCGTCAATCACAGTGCATCTCGAAAAACTGCCGCGTCTGTACAGACCAGGGTTATCCCCGGCATGGAGCTCGCTCGTCATTTCCAGAATCAGCCCAGCAAAAAACTGCGTGGTAATCGGCAACTGCCGTGTTTCCGAGGAACGCACAGAAGTTGTATCAAGAAGGGAGGGTAGTCTACCGGAATGTACCCTTCAGCTCAAACCTTGCGCGTTCGTCGGAGGCTGCCAGTGGAGCTGGCAATCGGCCTGCGCCAATCGCGGCAGATTGGCCACTGCCAGCAAGCGCTCGCCACGATACAGCAGCGGTAGGCGCGGTCGCACGAAGTGCGGGACTTGCAACTCGTTGAGCAGGCGTTTGAGGTCGCGCTTGCCACGGCCTGGTATGTCCAGCACTTCCCCGCCCTTGCGGTAGGCGATGCGCAAATCGCCTACCGGGGCGCCCTGCTGGCTGACGCTGCCATTCCCGGGCAATGGCAACGGGCTACCGGGCGTCTCCCAGCGCAGCGTCCCGCCGACAGGCTGCAGCCAGTCACCACACAACCACCAGATCCGCCCGTGGCTGCGCTCAAGCTTGCCGTCGGTCAGCTGCCAGGCAGGTTGGGAATCGACTGCCGCATCTCGCAGTGCCGTCCAACCGGCCCAATGACGGGTGTCGGGCAGACGGGTGCGCAGGCTCAACCAATATTGCAGGGCATTGCGCTGGCGGGCTGGCGACAGCGCCACCAGGCTCGCGAGGTCAAGGGAGTCCAACCCTGACCAAATCGCAGGCGCCCCCTTCCGGGCTACGGCCAGGTCAGCCTGAGCCAGCTCATCGAGCAGACCGAGCGCCTCCCCCAGATGATCGGCACCACGAGCCAGGGCCTGGCTGGCCTTCGGCCAACGCTTCTGCAATAGCGGGAACACTTCTGCGCGCAAAAAATTGCGGGCAAATGCCGTATCTGCGTTGGACGGATCTTCGGCCCAGATCAGCCCATGGGTTTGAGCATATTCATGCAACTGCGCGCGAGACACGTTAAGCAGCGGCCTGACCACGTGGCCGCGACCCAACGGACGCTGCTGCGGCATCGCGGCCAGGCCACGCAGGCCGGCACCGCGCAGAAGCCGGAACAGCAAGGTTTCGGCCTGGTCATCACAGTGCTGCCCCGTAAAAAGGACGTCGCCCGCGCCAAGAACGGTCTCGAATGCCGCATACCGAGCATCGCGCGCAGCCTGCTCCAGGCTCGCCCCGGCAGGGACCTGAACGTGGATGACGGTGAGTTCGATGCCCAGCCGCTCACACACCGCGGTGCAATGGCCTGGCCAGGCATCGGCGGCAGGTTGCAGGCCGTGGTGGATGTGGATGGCATGGAGCGGCGGCGTTGCGTGGATGCGGGCGTAGTCGGCCAGCCAGTGCAGGAGGACGGTGGAGTCGAGGCCACCGGAGAAGGCGATGTACCAGGCAGGGGCATTGAGCCAAGGGGTGAGGTTGATCATTGGAGCCTCACGCGGCTTGAAAGCGTTGGGGGCGCTTTGCGCCCCCAGCGGTGCATCAGAGACCGTAGCTCATCAAGCGCTCATAACGACGGGCCAGCAGCGTGTCGTTGTCGAGCTTGCCGAGCATGTCCAGCTGCTGAACCAGGTCAGCGCGAATGCTTTCGGACATCTGCGCCGGGTCACGATGGGCGCCGCCCAGCGGTTCCTGGATGACCTTGTCGACGATGTTCAGGCTTTTCAGGCGCTCGGCGGTGATGCCCATGGCCTCGGCAGCGTCCGCGGCCTTGTCTGCGGTCTTCCACAGGATCGAGGCGCAACCTTCCGGCGAGATCACCGAGTAAGTGGAGTATTGCAGCATGTTCAGCTGGTCACACACACCGATGGCCAGTGCACCGCCGGAACCACCTTCACCGATGACGGTGGCGATGATCGGGGTCTTCAGGCGTGCCATGACACGCAGGTTCCAGGCGATCGCCTCGCTCTGGTTGCGTTCTTCTGCGTCGATGCCTGGGTATGCACCCGGGGTGTCGATGAAGGTCAGGATAGGCATCTTGAAGCGCTCGGCCATTTCCATCAGGCGGCAAGCCTTGCGGTAGCCTTCAGGGCGCGGCATGCCGAAGTTGCGGCGAACCTTTTCGCGCACTTCACGGCCCTTCTGGTGGCCGATGACCATGACCGGCTTGCCATCCAGGCGCGCGGTACCACCGACGATGGCAGCATCATCTGAGAAGTGACGGTCGCCGTGCAGCTCTTCGAACTCGGTGAAGATGTGCTCCAGGTAGTCCAGGGTGTAAGGACGACGCGGGTGACGGGCCAGGCGGGCGATCTGCCAGCTGGTCAGGTTGCCGAAGATGCTTTCGGTCAGAGTGTTGCTCTTGTCTTGCAGACGGGCAATTTCATCGCTGATGTTCAGCGAGTTGTCGTTACCCACCAAACGCAGCCCTTCGATCTTGGCTTGCAGGTCGGCAATCGGCTGTTCGAAATCGAGAAAATTCGGGTTCATAGTCATCCGTCTTGGGTCTACGGCCAGGCGGCCGGCCGGTTGATCCGTTTGGCGCCCTACCTTAAGGGATCAGGCGCATTCAGGTCGAGATTAAATTTCGTCGGTTCAACGATATTGCAGGAAGACGTTCTCACGCCCGAACTGGTCACGCAGCGCCTGAATCAAGCCATCGGCCGGGTCGATCGACCATTGGTCGCCGAACTGCAGCATCGCCTTGGCGTCGCTGCCGGTGTATTCGAGGGTGATCGGGCAACCACCGCGATGGCGGGTGATCAGCTCGCCCAGCCAGTTCAGGCGGTCGCCCTTGAGGGCATCGTGGGTGATCTTCAGGCGCAGGCTCTCGGCCAGCTTGGTACGGGCATCTTCCATGGTCATCACCTGCTTGACGCGCAGGCGCAGGCCACCGGAGAAGTCGTCATTGCTGACCTCACCTTCAACCACGACCATGGCATCGTTCTGCAACAACGCCTGAGCCCCCATGAAGGCATCGGCGAACAGCGACGCTTCGATGCGCCCGGAGCGGTCATCAAGGGTGACAAAGCCCATCTTGTCGCCCTTCTTGTTCTTCATCACGCGCATGGCAATGATCATGCCGGCGATAGTCTGCGTCTCGCGGGAGGGCTTCAGATCGATGATGCGCTGGCGGGCGAAACGGCGGATCTCCCCTTCATATTCATCGATCGGGTGGCCGGTGAGGTATACGCCAAGGGTATCCTTCTCGCCCTTCAGGCGCTCCTTGAGCGTCAGTTCACGCACCTTGCGGTGGTTGGCATAGACATCGGAGTCCTCCTCGACGAACAGCCCGCCGAACAGGTCGACGTGACCGCTGTCTGCGGTGCGAGCGGTCTGCTCAGCGGCCTTGATCGCCTCTTCGAGGGCAGACAGCAAGGTCGCGCGATTGATGTCGATACTGGCGTGGTAGGCCTTGATCTCATCATGAAAGTGCGGGCCCAGCCGGTCCAGTGCGCCACTGCGGATCAGCGCATCGAGTGTGCGTTTGTTCACCCGCTTGAGGTCGACCCGCTCACAGAAGTCGAAAAGATCCTTGAATGGGCCACCCTGGTCGCGTGCCTCGACAATGGCCTCCACCGGGCCTTCACCCACGCCTTTGATGGCCCCCAGGCCATAGATGATGCGGCCGTCGTCATTGACCGTGAACTTGAACTCCGAGGCATTCACGTCGGGCGCATCGAGGCGCAGCTTCATGCTGCGCACTTCTTCGATCAGCACCACCACCTTGTCGGTGTTGTGCATGTCCGCCGACAGGACCGCGGCCATGAACGGCGCCGGATAATGAGTCTTGAGCCAGGCGGTCTGGTAAGACACCAGACCGTAGGCCGCCGAGTGGGACTTGTTGAAGCCGTAACCGGCAAACTTTTCCACCAGGTCGAAGATGTTGCCGGCGAGGTCTGCATCGATGTTGTTGGCGACGCAACCTTCGATGAAGCCACCGCGCTGCTTGGCCATTTCCTCAGGCTTTTTCTTACCCATGGCGCGGCGCAGCATGTCGGCGCCGCCGAGGGTGTACCCCGCCATGACCTGGGCAATCTGCATCACCTGTTCCTGATACAGGATGATGCCGTAGGTCGGCGCAAGAACGGGCTTGAGGCCTTCGTACTGGTAATCCGAGTGCGGGTAGGCGAGTTCGGCGCGGCCGTGCTTGCGGTTGATGAAGTCGTCCACCATGCCCGATTGCAGGGGGCCTGGGCGGAACAATGCCACCAGTGCGATAAGATCTTCCAGGCAGTCGGGCTTGAGCTTTTTGATCAGCTCCTTCATGCCGCGCGATTCGAGCTGGAATACCGCCGTGGTTTCGGCCTTCTGCAGCAACTCGTAGGTCTTGCGATCGTCCAGCGGGATGAAGTCGATGTTGACGTCGGGCAGGTTGTTCTTGGCCTGCTCGCGGTTGATCGTCTCCATCGCCCACTTGATGATGGTCAGGGTACGCAGGCCAAGGAAGTCGAACTTGACCAGACCGGCGGCCTCGACATCGTCCTTGTCGAACTGGGTCACCAGGCCGCCGCCCTCTTCATCACAGGCGATCGGCGAGAAATCGGTGAGCTTGGTCGGGGCGATTACCACACCACCGGCGTGCTTGCCGGTACCCCGGGTGACACCTTCGAGCTTGAGCGCCATCTCCCAGATTTCGCGGGCGTCTTCGTCGCCCTTGAGGAAGTCGCGCAGGATTTCTTCCTGCTCATACGCCTTCTCCAGGGTCATGCCCACTTCGAACGGGATCATCTTCGACAAACGGTCGGCCAGGCCATAGGACTTGCCCTGCACCCGCGCCACGTCGCGTACCACCGCCTTGGCGGCCATGGTACCGAAGGTGATGATCTGGCTGACCGCATTGCGCCCGTAGGCGTCGGCCACGTAGTCGATCACCCGGTCGCGGCCATCCATGCAGAAGTCGACGTCGAAGTCGGGCATGGAAACACGTTCGGGGTTGAGGAAACGTTCGAACAGCAGGTCGTAGGCCAGAGGATCGAGGTCGGTGATCTTCAGTACGTAGGCCACCAGCGAGCCGGCACCCGAACCACGGCCCGGGCCTACCGGCACGCCGTTGTTCTTGGCCCACTTGATGAAGTCCATCACGATCAGGAAGTAACCCGGGAAACCCATCTGGATGATGATGTCCAGTTCGAACTTCAGGCGGTCCAGGTAGAGCTGGCGCTTCTCTTCGTAATTGGGCGTGGTCTCCTTGGGCCAGAGCACCGCCAGGCGCTCCTCCAGGCCTTCGTGCGAAACATGGCGCAAGTAGTCGTCGATGCCCATGCCATTGGGCGTCGGGAAGTCGGGCAGGAAGTACTTGCCCAGCTGGACCTGGATGTTGCAGCGTTTGGCGATTTCGACGGTGTTGGCAATCGCGTCGGGCAGGTCACTGAACAGCTCGGCCATTTCATCCGCGCTTTTGAGGTACTGCTGGTCGCTGTACATGCGCGGGCGACGCGGGTCGTCCAGGGTCCAGCCTTCACCGATGCACACGCGGCTTTCGTGGGCGTCGAAGTCCGACTGCTTGATAAAACGCACATCATTGGTGGCCACCAGCGGCGCGCCGACCTTGTCGGCCAGCGCCACGGCAGCGTGCACGTATTCTTCATCACCGGCACGATTGGTACGCTGCACCTCGACGTAAAAACGTTCGGGGAACATGCCCATCCAGTCGTGCAGCAGCGCCTCGGCCTCAGTGGTACGGCCGGCCATCAGGGCCATACCGATATCGCCCTCTTTGCCGGCGGACAGGGCAATCAGACCTTCGCTGGCCGGGGCGATCCACTCACGCTGCAGAATGACCAGGCCATTGCGCTGGCCGTCAGTCCAGCCTCGGGAGATCAGCTCGGTAAGGTTGCGGTAACCCTTGGGGTTCATCGCCAGGAAGCAGATGCGCGACAGCGGCGCTTCAGGGTCGGCACCGGCCAGCCACAGGTCAGCACCGCAGATCGGCTTGATGCCCGCGCCCATGGCGGCCTTGTAGAACTTCACCAACGCGCACATGTTGCTCTGGTCGGTGATCGCCACCGCGGGCATGTTCATCCCGGCCAGCGCCTTGGCCAGCGGTTTGATCCGCACCAGACCGTCGACCAGCGAAAATTCGGAGTGGACGCGCAGGTGAACGAAGGGAACCGACATGGAAGATCCTGTAGCAGTGCTGAACGACAAGGGCGGGATTGTAGCGTAAAAGCGAGGGGGTTTTGGGGACGCAAGACGCCCCCAACAGGCTAGATCAGAGAATCGGTAATGCCTTCGCGGGCTTCCCAAGCGGCCCGTACCGGCGCAAAGGAGCGCCGATGAATGGGCGTGGGCCCTAGCCGGGCCAAGGCTTGCAGGTGTACCGGCGTCGGATACCCCTTGTGCCCGCCAATCCCATAGCCCGGATAGATCAGCTCGAATGCGCTCATCTCGCGATCGCGGGTCACTTTGGCCAGGATCGACGCTGCAGCGATGGCCGGCACCTGGCTATCACCCTTGATAACCGGCGCAGCCGGCACCGACAGTTTGGGGCAGCGGTTACCGTCGATCAGTGCGAGCCTGGGTGTGACACTCAAGCCCTCCACTGCACGCTGCATGGCCAGCATGGTGGCCTGAAGAATGTTCAGCCGATCGATTTCCTCGACCTCGGCGCGCGCGATGCAAAAGCTCAGGGCTTTGGCACAGATCTCGTCGAACAGCGCTTCGCGCTTGGCTTCGGTGAGTTTCTTCGAGTCGTTGAGGCCGAGGATCGGCCGCGCCGGGTCAAGAATCACCGCCGCTGTGACGACCGCCCCGCACAGCGGGCCGCGCCCGACTTCGTCGACCCCGGCAACCAGGTCCTCGACCAGGTTGAAATCCAGTCCTATCTGCATGTCAGCGGTCCTTGAGCAAGGCCAGCACCGCGTCGGCTGCCTGGTTGGAGGCGTCGCGGCGCAGGGTGCGGTGAATCTCGTCGAAGCGCTCGGTCTGCTGGCTGCCATCGGCCACCAGGGGGGCCAGGGTTTGCGCCAGGGCCTCGCTGGTGGCGGCATCCTGCAGCAACTCTGGCACCAACTCGCGCTGGGCGAGCAAGTTGGGCAACGACACGTAGGGGCTTTTCACCAGACGCTTGAGAATCCAGTAGGTCAGTGGCGCGAGGCGATAGGCAACGACCATGGGGCGCTTGTACAGCATGGCCTCCAGGGTGGCGGTACCCGACGCGATCAGCACCGCATCACAGGCTGCCAGGGCCTGATGCGACTGGCCATCGAGCAGCGTCAGCGGCAAGTCGCGACCTTCAAGCATCTGTTCGAGCTGTGCACGCCGTGCCCCATTGGCGCATGGCACTACAAAGTGCACGCCGGGTATCAGCTCGCCCAAGCGCTGCGCCGCATCCAGGAACAACGCCCCCAGGCGCCCGACTTCCCCGCCACGGCTGCCAGGCATCAGGGCAACCACCGGCCCTGCACCCAGCCCCAGCGCCGTGCGCGCAGCCTGCCGATCCGCAGCCAACGGTATGGTATCGGCCAACGGATGGCCGACGAACCTAACCGGCACGCCCTGCTCTTCATAGAAGCGCGCTTCGAATGGCAGCAGCGTCAGCATCAGATCGCAACCTTCACGAATCTTCAGCACACGCTTCTGCCGCCATGCCCAGACCGAAGGGCTGACGTAGTGCACGGTCTTGATACCGGCCTGGCGTAGCTTCAGTTCGATATTGAGGGTGAAGTCAGGTGCATCGATGCCAATGAACACATCGGGCTTTTCGGCAATCAGGGTCTGGATCAGTACCTTGCGCCGCTTGAGCAGCTCGCGCAGGCGCCCCAGCACTTCTACCAGGCCCATGACCGCCAGACGTTCCATGGGGAAATACGACTGCATGCCCTCGGCTTCCATCAGCGGGCCGCCGACGCCGATGAAACGCACCAGGGGATGGCGCGCCTTCAAGGCGCGCATCAGACCGGAACCGAGAATATCGCCGCTGGCCTCACCCGCAACCAGGGCTACGCAAAGTTGCGCCATGTCAGCGGGTAATGCCGCGGGCAGAATTCACGATCGACTGACGGAACAAGTCGACCTCTGGGTGTTTGCCTGCCAGCTCATCCAGTTCCTTGACCGCTTCTTCAACGGTCAGGCCCTGGCGGTAGACGATCTTGTAGGAACGACGCAGGGCATGGATGACCTCGTCGCTGAACCCGCGACGGCGCATGCCTTCGAAATTCATGCTGCGGGCTTCGGCGGGGCTGCCGAATACCGTGACGAAAGCCGGAACGTCCTTGCCGATCGCCGTGCCCATGCCGGAGAAGGCATGCGCGCCGATGTGGCAGTACTGGTGCACCAGAGTGAAACCGGACAGGATCGCCCAGTCACCCACATGCACATGCCCGGCCAGCGCAGTGTTGTTGACCAGGATGCAATGGTTGCCGATCACACTGTCATGGCCGATGTGGGCATAGGCCATGATCAGGTTGTGGTCACCCAGCGTGGTTTCAGCGCGATCCTGAACCGTGCCACGGTGAATGGTCACACCCTCGCGAATCACGTTGTGATCACCGATCACCAGGCGCGTTGGCTCCCCTTTGTACTTCAGGTCCGGGGTGTCTTCGCCGATCGAGGAAAACTGGTAGATGCGATTGTGCTTGCCGATCCGGGTCGGCCCCTTGAGCACCACGTGAGGACCAATGACGGTACCCTCCCCGATTTCGACATCAGGGCCAACGATCGACCACGGGCCGACCTCGACACCATCGGCCAATTTGGCCGACGGATCGATGATCGCCCGCGGATCAATCGAATTCATAGCTCACGTTCCGCACAGGTGATCTCAGCCGAGCACACTGGCTTGCCATCGACCAGTGCCCGGCACTCGAACTTCCAGATGGTCTTCTTACGGCCGATGAACTTGGCCTCCAGCACCAGCTGGTCGCCCGGCAGGACGGGCTGACGGAAACGCAGCTTGTCGGAACCGACGAAGTAATAGAGCGTGCCGTCGGCCGGCTTGGCGTCGAGCATCTTGAAACCGAGAATGCCTGCAGCCTGTGCCATGGCCTCGATGATCAGCACGCCTGGCATTACCGGGTGTTCCGGGAAATGCCCGTTGAAGAACGGCTCGTTGATGCTGACATTCTTGTAGGCACGAATGCTCTGGGCCTCGAAGTCCAGATCCGTTACACGATCCACCAACAGGAACGGGTAACGGTGAGGCAGGTATTCGCGAATCTCGTTGATGTCCATCATTTCGGGGGGAAGCCTGTAATAAGAATAGGGAGCGCAGGTGCTGACCACACGCTCCTTTTGCAATCCAAAGAGGAGCCAGCTAGCGACAGTTCACTCTTGCTCAGGAAATGGTATCAGCCTTCTGATGTCGGCTGGCCACCTGAGGTCACGGTATCGACACGTTTTTCCAGCTGCTGGAGACGTTTGGACATGTCATCCAGCTGGCGGATACGCGCAGCGCTCTTGCGCCAGTCAGCCAGTGGCTGCATGGCAGTGCCGGAAGAATACGCACCCGGTTCGGTGATCGAACGGGTGACCATGGTCATCCCGGAAACGAATACGTTGTCGCAGACATCAATGTGCCCCACCATGCCGACGCCACCGGCAATGGTGCAGTGCTTGCCAATGCGCGTGCTGCCGGAAATCCCAACGCAGGCAGCCATGGCCGTGTGCTCGCCGATCTGCACGTTGTGAGCGATCTGGATCTGGTTGTCGAGCTTGACGCCGTCGGCGATCCGCGTGTCGGACAACGCGCCCCGGTCGACAGCGGTGTTCACGCCGATTTCGACGTCATCACCTATGGTGACACCGCCGATCTGGGCGATCTTGCGCCATACGCCCTTCTCGTTGGCAAAGCCGAAGCCCTCACCACCGATCACCGCGCCAGACTGGATGACCACGCGCTTGCCTATGGTCACGTCGTGATACAGCGTGACCCGCGGTGCCAGCCAGCCACCCTCGCCAACCACACAACGGGCACCGATCACGCAATGCGCACCGATGCTGACGTTGGCGCCAATGCGTGCGCCGCTCTCGATGACCACGAACGGCCCGATGCTGGCACTGGCATCCACCTGCGCATCCTCGGCAACCACGGCGCTGGGATGAATTCCCGCTACAGCCTTGGGTTTGGGATCGAACAGGTGGGAAATGCGCGCGTAGGCCAGGTACGGGTCCGCCACGATCAGCGCATTGCCGGCAAAGCCTTCAGCATCTGCGGCCTGCAGCAACACCGCTGCTGCCTGGCAGTTATCCAGGTATTTGCGGTACTGCTTGTTGGCGAGAAAGCTCAACTGACCGGGGCCGGCCTCCTGCAAGGTGGCCAGCCCGGTGATCTGCAGCGCCTCGGAGCCTTTGAGAGTGGCCCCGAGGGCCTCGGCCAACTGGCCGAGCGTCATGGTCACGGTCATATCAACGGGCTTGGTTCATGCGCTCGATGACTTGGCGGGTGATGTCGTACTGAGGCTTGACATCAATGACCGCGCCACGCTCGAGGACCAGGTCGTAACCGCCTTTCTTGATCACTTCCTCGACAGCGCCGTCGAGCTTGGGCTTGAGCTGCTTGAGCATGTCGCGGTCAGCAACCGCCTTGGCTTCATTCAGTTCCTTGGACTGGAACTGGAAGTCACGGGCCTTTTGCTTGAACTCAAGCTCCAGGCGCTCACGCTCCGGCTGGGCCATCTTGTCGCCGCCTTTGATCAAGCGGTCCTGAATGCCTTTGGCGCTGCTTTCCAGGGTCTTGAGCTTGGTCAGCTGCGGGCCGAACTTCTTCTCGGCATCCACCGCGTATTTCTTGGCGGCATCAGATTCGAGCAACGCCATCTGATAGTTCAGCACGGCAACCTTCATTTCGGCGAAAGCCGGGGTGGCGACCAGCGCCGCGGCCAGTAAGGCCAGTTGAGTCAACTTACGCACGATGCACTCCTGGATAAACCGTTGTCGTTAAGCAAGGGCCGACCTTAGAAGGTCTGGCCCAGAGAGAATTGGAACACCTGGGTATCGGCATCGTCCGGCTTCTTCACCGGCATTGCCAGGCTGAAGCTCAACGGACCCAGCGCGGTGATCCAGGTCACACCCAGGCCCACGGAGCTGGCCATGTCCGAGAAACCGACCTTGGCGCAGTCAGGCTTGGAACCGCAATTGGTGTCGAACACGTTACCCACATCCCAGAACACGGAGGTGCGCAGCGAACGCTGGTCCTTCACGAACGGCAGCGGGAACAACAGCTCTACGCCACCTTGCACCAGTACGTTGCCACCGAACGGCAGTGGGTCTTGGTCCGGGTCACGCTCGGTACCGTTGTTCCCGGTACTCGGTGTACTACGTGGACCCAAGCTGCTGTCCTTGAAGCCGCGAACGGAGTTGAAGCCGCCCGCATAGTAGTTCTCGTAGAACGGCAGGCCCGAAGTGCCACCGAAACCATCACCATAGCCCAATTCGGTATGCAAGCGCAGGGTGTACTCGTTGTTGATCGGCTTGAACAGCTGGCCGCGGTAATCAAGCTTGTAGAACGACAGATCGCTGCCTGGAATGGTGGTTTCCAGGGTAAGGCTCTGGGAGTGACCACGGGTTGCCAGCACGCCTTTGTTCAAGGTCGACTCGGACCAGCCGACGGACGCCTTGAAGTTCAGGAAGCTGTCGCCCTCCTCCTTAAGGAAGTCGAAGATCTCGTCAACGGTATAGCGACCGGTCTTGATCTTGTCCTGCTGCACGCTGAGGCCGTAGGTCAGACGCGAGGTTTCACTGATCGGGTAGCCAAGGCTGACGCCTGCACCCAGGCTGTCGACCGCATAGCTGGCCACGTCAACGTCAAGGTCGTCGTAGTCGGTGCTGCGGTAGAACGCGTTGTAACCCAGGCTGACGCCGTCGGCAGTGAAGTAGGGGTCAACGAAACCGAAGTTGTAGCGGGTCTGGTATTCCGAACGGGTCAGGCCGATGGACACCTTGTTACCAGTACCGAGGAAGTTGGTCTGGCTGATCGAGCCGCCCAGGATCAGGCCGGCGCTCTGGGCGAAGCCCACGCTGGCGGTGATCGAGCCGGATGCCTGCTCTTCGACGCTGTAGTTGACGTCGACCTGGTCGTCGGTGCCCGGCACTGGCGGGGTCTCGACGTTGACTTCCTTGAAGAAGCCCAGGCGCTCCAGGCGGGTCTTGGACTGGTCGATCAGGTAGGTCGAAGCCCAGCCGCCTTCCATCTGGCGCATTTCGCGGCGCAGCACTTCGTCTTCGGTCTTGGTGTTGCCGCGGTAGTTGATGCGGTTGACGTAGGCACGCTTGCCCGGGTCGACCACGAACATGATGTCGACGGTATGGTCTTCGTCATTGGGCTGTGGCACGCCGTTGACGTTGGCGAAGGTATAGCCTTCGTTACCAAGGCGGCGGGTGATCAGCTCGGACGTGGTGGTCATCACCTTGCGCGAGAACACCTGGCCCGGCTGCACCAGCAGCAGCGACTTGACCTGGTCTTCCGGCACCTTCAGGTCGCCCGACAGCTTCACGTCACGAACGGTGTACTTCTCGCCTTCGTTGACGTTGACGGTGATGTAGACGTGCTTCTTGTCCGGGGTGATCGACACCTGGGTGGAAGCGATGTCCATGTTGATGTAGCCGCGGTCCAGGTAGTAGGAACGCAGGCGCTCCAGGTCACCGGAGAGTTTTTCGCGGGCGTACTTGTCGTCATTCTTGAAGAACGACAGCCAGTTGGTGGTCTTGAGCTCGAACAGCTGCGCCAGTTCTTCATCGTCGAACACGGTGTTGCCGACGACGTTGATGTGCTGGATGGCAGCGACGGTGCCTTCGTTGATCTTGATCTTCAGGGCAACCCGGTTGCGCGGCTGCGGCACCACCTCGGCGTCGACCTCGGCCGAGTAGCGGCCCTGGGCCACGTACTGGCGCTGCAGTTCGTTACGCACGCCTTCGAGGGTGGCACGCTGGAAAATCTCGCCTTCGGCCAGGCCCGACTGTTTCAGGCCCTTCATCAGGTCTTCGGTGCTGATCGCCTTGTTGCCTTCGATCTCGATGCTCGACACCGACGGGCGCTCGACCACGTTGATGATCAGGACATCGCCGTCGCGGTTCAGCTGGATATCCTGGAAGAAGCCGGTCTTGAACAGCGAACGGGTCGACTCCACCAGGCGCCGGTCATCGGCCTGATCGCCCACGTTCAGGGGCAAGGCACCGAAAACGCTGCCGGCGGATACCCGCTGCAGGCCGTTGACACGAATATCGGAGATGGTGAAGGACTCGGCGTGAACTTCAGCGATCATCAATGCGGAGAGGACCGCAGTTAGCAGCAGACGTTTCATGAAGTCCTTTTATTCCAACTGGCAATAAACAACCTGCCGCAAATGGCGGCAGGTTTGCAATGCGAAGCTTTTATAGTCGACCCAGATCGTTGATCAGGGCGAGCAACATCACCCCTATGACCAAACTGATACCGATCTGGACCCCCCAACCTTGAACCCGATCCGACAATGGACGACCGCGCGCCCACTCGACCAGGTAAAACAGCAAATGCCCCCCATCCAGCACTGGAATGGGCAGCAGGTTAAGAACCCCCAGGCTAATGCTCAGGTAGGCGAGGAAATTCAGGAAATCCCCCACGCCGGACTGGGCTGAAGCGCCCGCCACTTTAGCAATGGTTATCGGTCCGCTCAAGTTTTTTACCGAGAGCTCACCGAACAGCATTTTCTTCAGGGATTCGAGGGTCAGGACGCTCATGTTCCACGTCCGGGAAAGGCCCTCGCCTACCGCATCCAGCGGACCGTAGCTGACCTCACGAAGCATGTCGGCAGGCCATTCGCCACTTTTCACCCCGGCACCCAGGTAACCACCGGCAGCCTCGCCCTCACCTTTTCGTGCCAGTGTCACCGGCACATCCAGCGCTGCACGGTCGCG
Organism: Pseudomonas sp. BNK-30; assembly: GCF_047456185.1. NCBI lineage: Bacteria > Pseudomonadati > Pseudomonadota > Gammaproteobacteria > Pseudomonadales > Pseudomonadaceae > Pseudomonas > Pseudomonas sp. BNK-30. The sequence continues at coordinate 564,043 of NZ_CP179904.1, read as the reverse complement.
CTCGACACGCACCACCACCTTGGCTTCAGGGCGGGCGCGCACGCTATCGACAACCTGCTGCCAGTCAGTCAAGGCCACCCCATCGAGACTCAGCAGCCGGTCACCGGTTTTCAGACCGGCAGCCGCCGCTGGCCCTTTTGGATCGATCTCGGCCAGCACGGGCGCAACCACAGGGCGCCATGGCCGCAGCCCGAGCGACTGAATCGGATCAGGCTCGTCCGCACCCTTGAGCCAGCTGTCGAGCTTGACCTGCAACTGACGCTCGGCACTGGAGCCCTCATCGCGCACGCCAACCTGCAATGTTCCGCTTTCGCCCAGGCGACGCACCAACTGCAGGTTGACGGCCGACCAGCCACTGGTCGCCTTGCCATCGATGGACACAATTTCCTGGCCGGCAACCAGGCCCGCCGATGCTGCCAGGCTGCCTGGCTCTACCGCACCGATGACCGGACGGATCTGCTGGGTACCGAGCATCGCCAGCAACCAGAAGAAAACGATGGCCAGCAGGAAGTTGGCAATCGGACCGGCGGCGACGATGGCGATGCGCTGGCGAACCGATTTGCGATTGAATGACTGCTCGGCCAGCGCTGGCGGCACTTCGCCTTCACGCTCGTCGAGCATCTTGACGTACCCACCCAAAGGAATGGCCGCCACCACGAACTCGGTACCGTGGCGGTCATGCCAGCGCAATAGCCCGGGGCCGAAGCCCACGGAAAAGCGCAGCACCTTGACCCCGCAACGCCGGGCCACCCAGAAGTGGCCGAATTCGTGGAAAGTGACCAGTACACCCAGGGCCACCAGGGTGCCGATAATCATGTACAGCGCAGTCATGTCTTTCTCCGAATGACGTTCAGCGGAACGACTTTTCGCACATCCTCTGGGCCGGGCAGCATCAGCGGCCGTGGCGCCTCAACCACTCGCGGGACAACTCTCGGGCGCGCTGATCGGCAGCAAATACCGCATCCAGCGAAGGCACAGGCACCACGGGTTCCTGAGCCAGTACCTGTTCGATCATACCCGCGATCTCCGGGAAGCGGATACGCCGCTCAAGAAATGCATCGACCGCAACTTCGTTGGCCGCATTGAGTACCGCTGGCGCGCTGTTGCCCGCCTCGGCAGCCTGCCGTGCCAGGCGCAGGCACGGAAAGCGCAGTTCGTCGGGGGCCTGGAAATCCAGGCGAGCAATGGCGAACAGATCCAGCGGGGCCACACCAGAATCGATCCGCTCCGGCCAGGCAAGGGCGTTGGCAATGGGCGTGCGCATATCCGGGTTACCCAACTGGGCCAGCACCGAACCGTCAACGTAGTCCACCAGGGAATGGATAACGCTCTGCGGGTGCACCACCACTTCGACCTTGTCCGGCGCCGCATCGAACAACCAGCAAGCCTCGATCAGTTCCAGGCCCTTGTTCATCATGCTTGCCGAGTCCACCGAAATCTTGCGCCCCATGGACCAGTTCGGGTGGGCACAAGCCTGCTCTGGCGTGACGTCGGCCAAGTCTGCCTGAGGCGTCTCGCGAAACGGCCCGCCCGAGGCTGTCAGCAGAATGCGACGCACGCCCACCTGGCTCAGACCACGGTCATAGTCACCCGGCAGGCACTGGAAGATGGCATTGTGCTCGCTGTCGATCGGCAGCAGCACTGCACCACTGCGGCGCACAGCTTCCATGAACAGCGCGCCGGACATCACCAGCGCCTCCTTGTTGGCCAGCAGCACCTTCTTGCCCGCCTCGACGGCGGCCAGTGTCGGGCGCAAGCCAGCAGCGCCGACGATGGCAGCCATCACCGCATCCACTTCAGGGGCGGCCGCAACCTCACACAGGCCCGCCTCCCCTTCGAGCACCTCGGTGGCGCAGCCCGCAGCCGCCAGGCCTTCACGCAAGCGCACGGCTGCTTCGCCGTTGGGCACCACGGCATAGGCCGGGCGATGCAGCACGCACAGCGCCAGCAGTTGATCGATGCGCGAATAGCCGCTCAATGCAAATACCTGGTAGCGCTCGGGATGGCGGGCAATCACATCCAGGGTACTGAGGCCGATGGAGCCGGTGGCGCCCAGGACCGTAATGCGCTGTAGCGCTGTCACATCACACCCCATTCAGCAGCCCACAGCAATACCGCGAAAACCGGGATGGCCGCAGTCAGGCTGTCGATGCGGTCAAGCACCCCGCCATGGCCAGGCAGCAGGTTGCTGCTGTCCTTGATACCGGAGCGGCGCTTGAACATGCTCTCGGTCAGGTCACCAATCACCGATGACATGACCACCAGCGCAGCCCCCACGAGCCCCAGCAGAATCTGGCCGACGCCCCAATCGCGAGTGATACCGACCGCAAGCGTAATCACCAGGCTGACCGCCAGGCCGCCATAGACGCCTTCCCAGCTTTTACCCGGGCTGACTTGGGCAGCCAGCTTGCGCTTGCCGAAAGCACGGCCAGAGAAGTACGCGCCGATATCGGCCGCCCACACCAGCACCATGACAGACAGGATAAGCCAGTTACCCAGCGGCCAGTGCTTGAGCAGCACCAGCCCTTGCCAGGCAGGCAGCAGGATCAGCAGACCGATCAGCAGACGGCAGGCAGCACTGGCCCACAGCTCACTACTGCGCGGATAAGTCAGCACCAACCAGGTGGCCATACCCCACCAGATGACCGACGCACCAAGCACCCAGGGCGCCAGGTCAGGCATCAGGTAGAGCAGCATCAGCACACCGGCGACGACAGCGGCATAGGCAATGCGCAGTGGCTGGGCCATCAGCCCGGCCAGGCGCGCCCACTCCCAGGCCGCCAGGGTCACCACCAAGCCGATGAACAGAGCGAAATCCCCGCCGTTGAGCAGGAAGAAACCACCCAGCGCGACCGGCAGCAGGATCAGCGCGGTAATGATGCGTTGTTTAAGCATTAAGCACGAGCTCCAGCCTCGACCTGCTCGCTGGTCTTACCGAAGCGGCGCTGGCGCGAAGCGAAATCGGCCAGAGCATTGCGCATGGCCTCGTGTTTGAAGTCCGGCCAGTACAGGTCGGAGAAATACAGTTCGGCATAGGCCAACTGCCACAGCAGGAAGTTGCTGATGCGGTGCTCACCACCGGTGCGGATGCACAGGTCCGGCAACGGCAATTCGCCCGTCGCCAAGCAGGCTTGCAAAAGCCCTGGAGTGATGTCGTCCGGACGCAGATGGCCGGCCTGAACCTCACGCGCCAGGCGCTGGGCGGCCTGGGCAATATCCCACTGGCCACCGTAGTTGGCGGCGATCTGCAGGATGAAGCGATTATTGCCGGCGGTCTGCGCCTCGGCCTCACGCATGGCGGCCTGCAGCTCTGGATGGAAACGCGAACGGTCGCCAATGATGCGCAGGCTGATATTGTTCTCGTTCAGGCGTTTGGCCTCACGGCGCAGCGCCGAGAAGAACAGCTCCATCAACGCCCCCACTTCCTCGGCAGGGCGCTGCCAGTTCTCACTGGAGAAGGCGAACAGGGTCAGCACCTCGACCCCGGACTTGGCGCATACCTCGATAACCGCACGTACGGCATCGACGCCGGCCTTGTGCCCGGCTACGCCGGGCAACAGGCGCTTCTTCGCCCAGCGATTATTGCCATCCATGATGATCGCGACGTGTCGCGGCACCGAAGACGGTGCCGCCAGCTTGGTCTTTTCCATTAAAAAACCTCGGCCTTAGACGGCCAACAGGTCCTTTTCCTTGGCTTTGAACGCAGCGTCGATTTCGGCGACGAACTTGTCGGTCAGCTTCTGGATCTCGTCAGCAGCACGACGCTCTTCGTCTTCGCTGATTTCCTTGTCCTTGGTCAGCTTCTTCAGGTCGGCCAGGGCATCACGACGCACGTTGCGCACGGCAACCTTGGCGTCTTCGGCAACGGCGCTGGCCTGTTTGGTGTAACCCTTGCGGGTTTCCTCGGTCAGGGCCGGCATCGGTACACGGATGGTGGTGCCGGCGCTGGACGGGTTCAGGCCCAGATCGGAAGTCAGGATGGCCTTCTCGATGGCAGCGCTGAGGTTCTTGTCGTGGGCGACGATCTTCAAGGTGCGCGCATCTTCAACAGAGACTGCAGCGACCTGGTTCAGCGGCATTTCGCTGCCCCACGCCGGGACCTTGACGCTGTCCAGGATGCTTGGGTGGGCGCGACCGGTGCGGATTGACGCCAGGTTGCGGCCCAAAGCCTCGATGGACTTGCCCATGCGATCCTGAGCGTCTTTCTTGATGTCGTTGATCATTTTTGAACTTCCTCGATCAGAGTTCCTTCCGCGCCGCCATGCACGATGTTCAGCAAGGCGCCGGGTTTGTTCATGTTGAAGACGCGCAGCGGCATCTTGTGGTCGCGGCAAAGGCAGATTGCCGTGAGATCCATTACACCCAGCTTGCGATCCAGCACTTCATCGTAGGTCAGATGATCGAACTTCTCGGCATGCGGGTCCTTGAATGGATCTGCAGTGTATACACCATCGACCTTGGTTGCCTTCAATACCACGTCGGCATCGATTTCGATGGCACGCAGGCATGCGGCGGAGTCGGTGGTGAAGAACGGGTTGCCAGTACCGGCAGCGAAGATTACGACTTCTTTGGCGTTCAGGTGACGCATGGCTTTGCGGCGGTCATAGTGATCGGTCACGCCCACCATGGAAATGGCCGACATGACGATGGCGGTAATGTTCGCCCGCTCCAGCGCATCGCGCATGGCCAGGCCATTCATTACGGTCGCCAGCATGCCCATGTGGTCGCCGGTAACACGGTCCATGCCGGCTGCACTGAGCGCCGCGCCACGGAACAGGTTGCCACCGCCAATCACCAGGCCGACCTGGACACCGATGCCGACCAACTGGCCGACTTCCAGGGCCATGCGATCCAGGACCTTGGGGTCGATCCCGAACTCTTCCGAGCCCATCAGGGCCTCGCCGCTAAGTTTGAGTAGAATGCGTTTATAGCGAGCCTGATAACCACTGCCCTGCTGAGCCATTGCGAATCTCTCCTGCGGCGTTTGTAAAATTCTGGCGGGCTGCTTGAGCCTGCGTGTAACTCTAACGTGACGCAGCGACTGCGTCAGCGAGCACGGCCTTGAAAACCGCTCCCGCTTTGACAAAGAGGCTGCGCGCGTGAGCGGGCAGCCTCTTTGGGGCGACAGACGAGTCTGTCTTACTGCTTGGCGGCAGCTACCTGAGCGGCAACTTCAGCAGCGAAGTCGTCGACCGGCTTCTCGATGCCTTCGCCTACTTTGAAGTAGGTGAAGGAAACGATTTCAGCACCGGCCTTCTTGGCCAGCTCGCCGACTTTGACTTCCGGGTTCATGACGAAGGCTTGCTCTTTCAGCGAGGCTTCGGCCTTGAACTTGGTGATACGGCCGTTGATCATGTTCTCAACGATGTTTTCCGGCTTGCCGGCGATCTTGTCGGCGTTCAGCTGCAGGAAGACGTTCTTCTCGCGCTCGATGGCCTCGGCGGAGATTTCCGACGCATCCAGGAACTCTGGGTTCGAAGCTGCAACGTGCATGGCAATGTTCTTGGCCAGCTCGACGTCGCCACCCTTGAGGACGACAACAGCACCGATCTTGTTACCGTGCAGGTAAGCACCGACAACGTCACCCTCAACGCGCACCAGGCGACGGATGTTGACGTTCTCGCCGCACTTGGCGACCAGGGCTTCACGAGCAGCTTCGCGCGAGGCGATCAGCGGAGCGGCATCGGTCAGCTTCTGGGCGAAAGCTTCTTCGAGGCTTTCAGCGACGAAGTTCTTGAAGTCGTCTTGCAGAGCCAGGAAGTCGGTCTGCGAGTTGACTTCCAGCAGGACGGCGGATTTACCGTCGGTCTTGACGGCGATCGCGCCTTCGGCAGCGACGTTGCCAGCCTTTTTGGCGGCCTTGATGGCGCCCGAGGCACGCATGTCGTCAATGGCTTTTTCGATGTCGCCGCCGGCCTTTTCCAGGGCCTTTTTGCAATCCATCATGCCTTCGCCGGTACGCTCGCGCAGTTCTTTGACCAGCGCTGCAGTAATTGCTGCCATTTCAAAATCCTCTTGGAAAGTTTTTCAACCATTCCACCCGCTCATCACGGGCGTTCAATTCTGCAAATCCGCTGTTTCAACCTCAGCCGGCCCATAATGCGGGGCGCTTGCTGACAGCAGGATTTCAAGGTGGCAAAAAGGGGGCCAAGCCCCCTTTTTGCGTGCCAAGCAGACGCTAGCGTCTATTACTCGGCAGCAGGTGCAGCCGCTTCTTCAGCGTAGACTTCGGTGCCGCCAGCAACGTTGTTGCGGCCGCGGATGACGGCGTCAGCCATCGAAGTCATGTACAGCTCGATAGCGCGAATGGCGTCATCGTTACCTGGGATGATGTAGTCAACACCTTCTGGGCTGCTGTTGGTATCGACAACGCCGATAACCGGGATACCCAGCTTGTTGGCTTCGGTGATGGCAATGCGCTCGTGGTCAACGTCGATCACGAACAGGGCATCAGGCAGGCCGCCCATGTCCTTGATACCACCCAGGCTGCGGTCCAGCTTTTCCAGATCGCGCGAACGCATCAGGGCTTCTTTCTTGGTCAGCTTGGCAAAAGTGCCGTCTTCGGCCTGGGTTTCCAGGTCGCGCAGACGCTTGATCGAAGCGCGGATGGTTTTGTAGTTGGTCAGCATGCCGCCCAACCAGCGGTGGTCAACGTATGGCGAACCGCAACGAGCAGCTTGCTCGGCGACGATCTTGCCGGCGGAACGCTTGGTGCCGACGAACATGATCTTGTTCTTGCCCTGGGCCAGGCGTTCTACGAACGACAGAGCGTCGTTGAACATTGGCAGGGTTTTTTCCAGGTTGATGATGTGGATCTTGTTACGCGCGCCGAAAATGTACTTGCCCATTTTCGGGTTCCAGTAACGGGTCTGGTGGCCGAAGTGCACACCGGCCTTCAGCATATCGCGCATGTTGACTTGGGACATGATAGTTCCTTGATAAGTCGGGTTGGGCCTCCACGTATCCCAATGACCAACCCACGCACCTGAACAAGAACTTCGAGAATGCGGGGCACCCAGGTCATCGTGTCGACACGTGTGTGGGTTTGAGCTGACGGGGTCGTCCCCGAAAGCGGCGCATGTTATACCACAGACCGCCAACGAACGGAACCCGCAGAAGTGAACTGTGAATCCAGCCTCAAGCTTGATGCTGGGTTCGCAGCCGCCCTCTGATAGAATAAGGGCCTTTTCCGTTTGTTCGCGCCGCCTGCGGCGCCGTAGAGAGCCAGTAATGACCGTTACCATCAAGACCGCAGAAGACATCGAGAAGATGCGCATCGCCGGCCGCCTGGCCGCCGAAGTGCTGGAAATGATCGAAGAACACGTCAAGCCCGGTGTCACCACCGAAGAGCTCGACCGCCTGTGCCACGACTACATCGTCAACGTGCAGCAGGCCATTCCGGCACCGCTCAACTACAAGGGCTACCCCAAGTCGATCTGCACCTCGATCAACCACGTGGTGTGCCACGGCATCCCCAACGACAAGCCGCTCAAGGACGGGGACACGCTGAACATCGATGTCACCGTGATCAAGGACGGCTACCACGGCGACACCAGCCGCATGTTCCACGTCGGTACCGTGCCGGTATGGGCCGAGCGCCTGTCCAAAGTCACTCAGGAGTGCATGTACAAGGCCATCGAGCTGGTCAAGCCTGGCTGCCGCCTGGGCGATATCGGCGAAGTGATCCAGAAGCACGCTGAGAAGAACGGCTTTTCGGTGGTGCGTGAATTCTGCGGCCACGGCATCGGCAAGGTGTTCCACGAAGAACCGCAGATCCTCCACTACGGCCGCGCCGGCACCGGCATGGAGCTCAAAGAGGGCATGACCTTCACCATCGAACCGATGATCAACCAGGGCAAGGCCGACACCAAGGTGCTGGGCGACGGCTGGACCGCCATCACCAAGGACCGCAAGCTCTCGGCGCAGTGGGAGCACACCCTGGTGGTGACCGCCACCGGCTACGAGATCTTCACCCTGCGCAAGGACGACACCATCCCGCGCACTTCGGCCTGAGTTCACGCCAAAGCCTCTACGACAGGAACGCGATGCATGCCCCAGGTGGATCCCGAGCTGTTCGACCGCGGCCAGTTCCAGGCGGAACTGGCCCTCAAGGCGAGCCCCATCGCCGCTTTCAAGAAGGCCATCCGCCAGGCCGGCGAGGTGCTCGACAGGCGTTTCCGTGACGGCCGCGACATCCGTCGGCTGATCGAGGACCGCGCCTGGCTCGTCGACAACATCCTGCAACAGGCCTGGAAGCAGTTCGACTGGGGCGACGCTGACGGTATCGCCCTGGTAGCGGTCGGGGGCTATGGGCGCGGTGAACTTCACCCGCACTCGGACATCGACCTGCTGATCCTGCTGCGCGACGCCGAACACGAGCAGTACCGCGACGCCATCGAGCGCTTCCTGACACTGCTGTGGGACATTGGCCTTGAAGTGGGCCAGAGCGTGCGTACCGTGGACGAGTGTGCCGAACAGGCCCGCGCCGACCTGACGGTCATCACCAACATGATGGAAAGCCGCACCATCGCCGGCCCCGAAGCCCTGCGCCAGCGCATGCTCGAAGTCACCAGCACCGCGCACATGTGGCCGAGCAAGGAGTTCTTCCTGGCCAAGCGCGCAGAGCTCAAGGCCCGCCACCACAAGTACAACGACACCGAGTACAACCTCGAGCCCAATGTAAAAGGCTCGCCCGGTGGCCTTCGCGACATCCAGACAGTCCTTTGGGTAGCCCGTCGCCAGTACGGCACCCTGAACCTGCACGCCCTCGCTGGCGAAGGCTTCCTGCTGGAAAGCGAAAACGAACTGCTGGCCTCCTCCCAGGACTTTTTGTGGAAGGTGCGCTACGCCCTGCACATGCTCGCCGGCCGCGCCGAAGATCGCCTGCTGTTCGACCACCAGCGCAGCATCGCCGCACTGCTGGGCTACAGCGACGAAAACCCCAAACGCGCCATCGAACAGTTCATGCAGCAGTACTACCGGGTGGTGATGAGCATCAGCCAGTTGTGCGACCTGATCATCCAGCACTTCGAGGAAGTCATCCTCGCCGACGATGACAGTGGCACCACCCAGCCGCTGAATGCGCGTTTCCGCCTGCACGACGGCTATATCGAAGCGGTCAACGCGAACGTTTTCAAGCGCACGCCGTTCGCCATGCTGGAGATCTTCGTGCTGATGGCGCAGCACCCGGAAATCAAGGGCGTGCGCGCTGACACCGTGCGCCTGCTGCGCGAGCACCGGCACCTGATCGACGACACCTTCCGCAACGATATCCGCAACACCAGCCTGTTCATCGAGCTGTTCAAGTGCGAAATCGGCATCCATCGCAACCTGCGGCGAATGAACCGCTACGGCATCCTCGGCCGCTACCTGCCAGAGTTCGGCCTGATCGTCGGGCAGATGCAGCACGACCTGTTCCACATCTATACGGTCGATGCGCACACCCTCAACCTCATCAAGCACCTGCGCAAGCTGCAGTACACGCCGGTGTCCGAAAAATTCCCGCTGGCCAGCAAGCTCATGGGCCGCCTGCCCAAGCCTGAGCTCATCTACCTGGCCGGGCTGTACCACGACATCGGCAAAGGCCGTCAGGGCGACCACTCCGAACTGGGCGCTGTGGACGCGAAGAAGTTCTGCGAGCGCCATCAATTGCCCGCCTGGGATAGCCGCCTGATCGTCTGGCTGGTGCAGAACCACCTGGTGATGTCCACCACCGCCCAACGCAAGGACCTGTCCGACCCGCAGGTGATCAACGACTTCGCCCTGCATGTCGGCGACGAGACGCGCCTGGACTACCTCTACGTGCTGACCGTGGCCGACATCAACGCCACCAATCCCAGCCTGTGGAACTCCTGGCGCGCCAGCCTGCTGCGCCAGCTGTACAGCGAGACCAAACGCGCCTTGCGGCGCGGCCTGGAAAACCCGCTGGACCGCGAGGAGCAGATCCGCCAGACACAGAGTGCTGCGCTGGATATCCTCGTGCGCGAGGGCACCGACCCGGACGACGTCGAGCAACTCTGGTCGCAACTGGGTGACGACTACTTCCTCAAGCACAACGCCGCCGATGTGGCCTGGCACAGTGATGCGATCCTGCAGCAGCCCGCCGACGGCGGGCCGCTGGTACTGATCAAGGAAACCACACAGCGGGAGTTCGAGGGCGGCACGCAAATCTTCATCTACGCCCCCGACCAGCACGATTTCTTCGCCGTGACCGTGGCGGCCATGTCGCAGCTCAACCTGAACATCCATGACGCGCGCATCATCACCTCGAGCAGCCAGTTCACGCTCGACACCTACATCGTGCTCGACAATGACGGCGGCTCCATCGGCGATAACCCGCAACGGGTCAAGCAGATCCGCGACGGCCTGACCGAGGCGCTGCGCAACCCCGAGGACTACCCGACCATCATCCAGCGACGGGTACCGCGCCAACTCAAGCATTTCAACTTCCCGCCGCAGGTGACCATCCTCAACGATGCACAGCGGGCGGTGACCATCCTTGAGATCACCGCGCCGGACCGCCCCGGGCTGCTGGCGCGGATCGGGCGGATCTTCCTGGAGTTCGACCTGTCACTGCAGAACGCCAAGATCGCCACCCTTGGCGAACGCGTGGAAGACGTATTCTTCATTACCGATGCCGACAACCAGCCGCTGTCCGACCCGCAGCTGTGCAGCCGCCTGCAGGAAGCGATCGTGCAGCAGCTGCAGGCCGGCCAGGCCAGCGATGCCAGCCCGACTCGCGTGACCTTTTAACGATTAGACGATTGACGAGACCTTGCGCCGATGAACCATGCCTTGACCCAGCTTCAGCCCTACCCGTTCGAGAAACTCCGCGCCCTGCTGGGCAGCGTGAAGCCCGCGGCGGACAAGCGCGCCATTGCCCTGTCGATCGGTGAGCCGAAGCACGCATCCCCGGCGTTCGTCGCCCAGGCCATGGCCGACAACCTCGACAAGCTGGCGGTCTACCCCAGCACCATCGGCCTGCCAGAGCTGCGCCAGGCCATCGGCCAATGGTGCGAACGCCGGTTCGGCGTGCCGAGCGGCTGGCTGGACGCGGACCGCCATGTGCTGCCGGTCAACGGCACCCGTGAAGCGCTGTTCGCCTTCACCCAGGCCGTGGTCAACCGCGCCGATGATGGCCTGGTGGTCAGCCCCAACCCGTTCTACCAGATCTACGAAGGCGCGGCCCTGCTCGCCGGCGCCACCCCGCATTACCTGCCGTGCCTGGAAAACAACGGTTTCAACCCGGACTTCGATGCCGTACCCGCCGAGGTATGGAAACGCTGCCAGATCCTGTTCCTGTGCTCACCGGGCAACCCCACCGGCGCACTGGTACCGATGGACACCCTGAAGAAGCTGATCGCACTGGCCGACGAGCATGATTTCGTGATCGCCGCCGATGAATGCTACAGCGAGCTGTACTTCGACGAAGACGCGCCACCACCGGGCCTGCTCAGTGCCTGTGCCGAACTGGGCCGCAGTGATTTCAAGCGTTGCGTGGTATTCCACAGCCTGTCCAAGCGCTCCAACCTGCCGGGCCTGCGTTCGGGCTTCGTTGCCGGCGACGCGGCCATCATCAAGCCGTTCCTGCTGTACCGCACCTACCATGGCTGCGCCATGCCGGTGCAGACCCAGCTGGCCAGCATCGCCGCCTGGCAGGATGAAGCGCATGTGCGCGAAAACCGCGACCTATACCGCGCCAAATACGATGCCGTGCTGGATATCCTGCAGCCCGTGCTGGACGTACAGCGGCCCGATGGCAGTTTCTACCTGTGGGCCAAGGTACCGGGGTGCGATGCCGACTTCACGCGTGACCTGTTCCAAGCCCAGCATGTGACGGTGGTACCTGGTTCGTACCTGTCGCGCGAAGTGGATGGCGTGAACCCGGGGGCCGGGCGGATACGCATGGCACTGGTCGCACCATTGGCCGAGTGCATCGAGGCGGCTGAGCGGATTCGTGCGTTTGTGCAAAACCGTTGATTGACCGAGTGCCGCACTGTAGCCCAAACGCCGACTCGCCGGCGCTTGAGCTACAGCGGCTCATTTGACTGCCCCCAGGTTCGCCTCGCTCAAGTCCAGCTCCCCCAACACTTGCCGCACCACCTCATCACCAACCAGATGCTGGCGATGCAGGTTATATAACTCCAACCGCTGCGCCCGAAGCGCCCGCAGGCGCAGACGTCGTTCCAGCAAGTCCATCTGCTCCGCCAAGGCCCTCGCCTCGGCCGTGTCGTTGTAACTGTCCAGCTCATCGCGGTATTCGGCCATCAACCTCGCCTTGAGCTCGGTGGCCAGGGTCGCCTGCGCCGCATCCTGAGGTGCGCTGGCATCAACCACGTCCTCGGCCTCCAAGGCATGAATCGCAGCCTCGGCCGTGCGCCGCCAGGCTTCCTGCACCTCCTGATGCAGCCGCTCGTCCGGGCTTCGGGTGACACCTCTCAAGAGAAAGGGCAACGCCACGCAGGCGCTGACCAGCGACAGCAAGATGACGCCGGCAGCGATGAAAATCAGCAGGTCGCGCTCCGGGAAAGCCTGGCCTGCCCCGATCAGCAGCGGTATCGACATCACACCCGCCAGCGTCACCGCACCCCGCACCCCGCCAAGGGTCAGCAACCAGCATGAGCGCGCCGTGGGCATCAGCACCAGTGCCGGCTTGCCGCGCCAGCGACGCACTACCCCGACCGCCCGCCAGATGCTTTGTACCCAGATGAAACGCAGCAGGATCAGCGCCGCAAAGATCGCCAGCACATCCAGGCAACGCCATGCCAGTGTCGGCCAGAGGGTAGGTTCGTGGCTGACCACCGCCTTGATGATGTCCGGCAATTGCAGGCCCAACAGCAGGAAGATCAGGCCATTGAAGGCGAATTCCAGTAGCGACCAGACGCTACGGTTGAGCAGGCGGGTGCTGGTCTGGCGCGGCAGCAGGTCGAGCCAGCTCTGCATCATGCCGGCGGCCACCGCCGAGAGGATGCCCGACACCCCAAGGCGCTCGGCCAGCACATAGGCGGCAAACGGCAGCAGCAGCATGAAGACCACGTGGGTGGCCGGGTCATCCCAGCCACGTGCGATCATCCAGGCGCGCAGCCTGCCAATCAGCCAGCTCAGGGCAACACCAACCGCCAGCCCGCCGATGGCAACCAGGACAAAGCTGAAGCTGGCATCGGCCAAAGAAAATACGCCGGTGATCGCCGCTGCCAGCGCGAACTTGAAGGTCACCAGGCCAGAGGCGTCATTCATCAGCGCCTCCCCCTGAAGCATGCGCATCAGCGGAGTGGGAAGGCGGTCCTGGGTGATGGCCGACACTGCCACGGCGTCGGTAGGCGACAACACGGCCGCCAGGGCAAAGGCCACCGCCAGTGGGATGCTAGGCAGCAGCCAATGGATGAAGTAGCCGGCGCCGACCACCGTGAACAGCACCAGCCCCACGGCAAGTGCCACCACCGGCCCGCGGATGCGCCACAGTTCGCGTTTGGGGATGCGCCAGCCGTCGGCAAACAGCAACGGCGGCAGGAACAGGAAAAGGAACAGCTCAGGATCCAGGGCCACATGCAGCCCCAGGGTCGGCCAGGCCAACAGCGCACCGGCACCGATCTGCACCAGCGGCAACGGCAAGGGGATCACCCGCCCGACCAGTTTCGACACGCTTACCAGCGTCAGCAGGATGAGGACGGTATAGGCTGACTGCATCCGTTAAAGCTTCCTTTGTGAACCGAAGTCAATCCAGGGCGAAAAATCGCCACAGAAGCACTATGTTAGCGGGGTGGGGCAATCATGGGCCGCTGCACCAAAGTCGCAGGAGGCGGATGAATATGTAACATGATGATACTGGAGTTGGGCTGGCAGGGCATGGCGTGAGCCTTAACAGGGCCACTGGGACGCCCCCTCCCCCCGAGTGCGCCCATTTAGCCCCACCCGTGGCGCTCAAAGAGTCGTTCCCGCATAATCGCGCGACTGACATTCGGCAATGGAGAGATTGGGGCAGCCTGTGGCCCCAATGCACACAATGACCTACACGCTCTACGGCATCAAAGCCTGCGACACCATGAAAAAAGCGCGCACCTGGCTCGAAGATCAAGCCATCGCCTACGAATTCCACGACTACAAGACTCAAGGCATCGACCGTGACAGCCTGAACCGCTGGTGCGACGAGCACGGCTGGGAGGTGATCCTCAACCGTGCCGGCACCACGTTCCGCAAGCTCGACGATGCCAGCAAGGCCGACCTCGACCAGGCCAAGGCCGTCGAGCTGATGCTGGCCCAGCCGTCGATGATCAAACGCCCGGTGCTCGACCTTGGCGCACGCACCCTGGTCGGTTTCAAACCTGACCTGTACGCCGCTGCGCTGGCCTGAGTCCATCTACGCATCGCACCCTATTTCGCACGAGGTAATCACATGTCCAATACCCTGTTCAGCCTGGCCTTTGGTGTCGGCTCCCAGAACCGCCAGGGCACCTGGCTGGAAGTGTTCTACGCACAGCCACTGCTCAAGCCGAGCGCCGAGCTGGTCGCCGCCGTCGCGCCGATCCTCGGTTATGAAGGTGGCAACCAGGCCATCACCTTCAGCAATGCCCAGGCCGCGCAACTGGCCGAAGCCGTCAAAGGCATCGATGCCGCCCAGGCTGCCCTGCTGACCCGCCTGGCCGAAAGCCACAAGCCGCTGGTCGCCACCCTGCTGGCCGAAGACGCTGCCCTGGCTTCGACCCCAGAGGCCTACCTCAAGCTGCACCTGCTGTCGCACCGCCTGGTCAAGCCGCACGGCGTGAGCCTGGCAGGCATCTTCCCGCTGCTGCCGAACGTCGCCTGGACCAACCGGGGCGCCGTCGACCTGGCCGAGCTGGCCGAGCTGCAACTGGAAGCGCGCCTCAAAGGCGAGCTGCTGGAAGTGTTCTCGGTGGACAAGTTCCCGAAGATGACCGACTACGTGGTCCCGGCCGGCGTGCGTATCGCCGACACCGCCCGCGTGCGCCTGGGCGCCTACATCGGCGAAGGCACCACCATCATGCACGAAGGCTTCGTCAACTTTAATGCCGGCACCGAAGGCCCGGGCATGATCGAAGGCCGTGTCTCGGCCGGCGTATTCGTTGGCAAGGGCTCGGACCTGGGTGGCGGCTGCTCGACCATGGGCACCCTGTCCGGTGGCGGCAATATCGTCATCAAGGTCGGTGAAGGCTGCCTGATCGGCGCCAACGCCGGCATCGGTATCCCGCTGGGCGACCGCAACACCGTCGAAGCCGGCCTGTACATCACTGCCGGCACCAAGGTCAACCTGCTCGACGAGAACAATGAGCTGGTCAAAGTGGTCAAGGCGCGCGACCTGGCTGGCCAGACCGACCTGCTGTTCCGCCGCAACTCGCTCAACGGCGCCGTAGAGTGCAAGACGCACAAATCGGCGATCGAACTGAACGAGGCGCTGCACGCCCACAACTGAGAACTCCCGAAGGGTTCGAAGTGTTAAGATCGGGTCTGGCGCACTCACGCCAGACCCGATTTTCATTCCAGGCCCCGTGATCATGTTCCAGCCCTCCCCCTGGCGTGCCGATTTCCCCGCCATCGCCGCCCTGCAACGGCAGCACCAGACCTACCTGGACAGCGCCGCCACCACCCAGAAGCCCCAGGCCCTGCTCGATGCCCTGAGCCACTATTACGGCCACGGCGCAGCCAACGTGCACCGTGCCCAGCACCTGCCCGGCGCGCTGGCGACACAAGCGTTTGAAACCAGCCGCGACAAGGTCGCCGCCTGGCTCAACGCCGCCGAATCGCGGCAGGTCATCTTTACCCACGGCGCCACCTCGGCCCTGAACCTGTTGGCCTATGGCCTGGAACACCGCTTCGAGGCAGGCGACGAAATCGCCGTGAGCGCGCTGGAGCACCACGCCAACCTGCTGCCCTGGCAACAACTGGCGCGGCGGCGCAACCTGCGCCTGGTGGTACTGCCACTGGATGAGCATGGCCGCATCGACCTTGACCAGGCGCTGCAGTTGGTTGGCCCACGTACACGCGTACTTGCGGTCAGCCAGTTGTCCAATGTGCTCGGCACCTGGCAGCCGCTGCCAGCGTTACTCGCCCATGCCCGCGCCCAAGGGGCGCTGACTGTGGTCGATGGCGCTCAGGGCGTGGTGCATGGCCGCCACGATGTGCAGCAGCTGGGCTGTGATTTTTATGTATTCTCCAGCCACAAGCTGTATGGCCCGGAAGGCGTCGGCGTACTGTATGGCCGTGCGCAGGCGCTGGAACTGCTGCGCCACTGGCAGTTCGGCGGTGAAATGGTGCAACTGGCTGACTACCAGAGTGCCAGCTTCCGCCCGGCACCGCTGGGCTTCGAGGCAGGCACACCACCGATCGCCGGGGTGATCGGCCTGGGGGCAACGCTCGATTACCTGGCCAGCCTCGATGGCCAGGCCGTCGAGCACCACGAGACCCACCTTCACCATCACCTGCTGCGCGGGCTTGCCGACCGTGAGGGGGTGCGGGTACTGGGCACACCACAGGCTGCCTTGGCCAGCTTTGTCATCGAAGGCGTGCACAATGCCGACATCGCCCACATGCTGACAGAGCAGGGCATTGCCGTACGTGCCGGCCATCACTGCGCCATGCCACTGCTCAAAGGGCTGGGGCTCGAAGGTTCTATTCGGGTATCACTGGGCCTGTATAACGACAGCGATGACCTGCAACGCTTCTTCGATGCCCTCGATCAAGGCCTGGAGCTGCTGCGATGAACCTGCCAGCACCCGCCCAGGAAGCATTGGAGCGCTTCGGGCACGCCCGCGGCTGGGAGCAGCGTGCACGGCTTCTGATGCAGATGGGTGAGCAACTGGAACCGCTGAGCGATACGCAGAAGTGCGAGCACAACCGCGTTCACGGCTGTGAAAGCCTGGTATGGCTGGTAGCTGAACAGCACGACGGCCGATGGCAGTTCAAGGCAAGCAGTGATGCGCGGTTGTTGCGTGGCCTGCTGGCATTGCTGCTGGTGCGGGTGCAAGGGCTCGACAGCCGCGAGCTGGCGGCGCTTGACCTGCGCGAGTGGTTTACCCGGTTGGGGTTGGAGCGGCAATTGTCGCCCTCGCGCAGCAATGGCTTGCATGCGGTGCTACTGCGGATGACCGAGCTGGTTTCAGCCAACTGAACCCAGCACCGACCGCGCGCCTTACTCGGCCTTGACCCGCTCCGACGGCCGCCGGGCGCCAGCCACCAGCTTTTCCACCGCCTTGCTCGCTGCCACCATGCCAAAGGTCGCGGTCACCATCATCACCGCGCCAAAGCCCCCGGCGCAGTCCAGGCGCACACCCTCACCGACAAAGCTCTTCTGCAGGCACACACTGCCATCGCCCTTGGGGTAGCGCAGTTGTTCGCTGGAGAACACGCATGGCACCCCATAATTGCGGCTGACGTTGCGCGAGAAGTTGTAGTCGCGCCGCAGGGTTGAACGCACCCGCGATGCCAACGGGTCGTTGAAGGTTTTGTTAAGGTCGCCGATCTGAATCTGTGTGGGGTCGATTTGCCCACCTGCTCCGCCGGTAGTAACGATCGCGATCTTGCGCCGCCGGCACCAGGCAATGAGCGCCGCCTTGGCCATCACGCTGTCAATGCAGTCGACAACGCAATCGAGCTGCTCGGTGATGTACTCAGCCATGGTGTCGCGGGTGACGAAGTCAGCCACCGCATGCACCGTACAGGCCGGGTTGATCGCCCGCAGGCGCTCGGCCATCACCTCGACCTTGGGGCGCCCCACCTGCCCTTCCAAGGCATGGGCCTGGCGGTTGGTGTTGCTGACACAGACATCATCCAGGTCGAACAAGGTGATCTCACCCACGCCACTGCGCGCCAGCGCCTCGGCCACCCAGGAGCCCACCCCGCCGATACCGACGACCGCCACATGGGCCTGGTTAAGGCGTTGCAGCCCTTCGTCGCCGTACAGCCGGGCAACGCCTGCAAAGCGTGGATCTTCTGTGCTCATGTTCGTACCCCGAGGCTCATACCGCTAAAACGGCGCGCATTATAGGCCAGCAGCGCGGATGACCTCCATCGTTAGGAAAACACCTACTGATCCTGCTTTAATGTCCTACTACTTCGACAGATATGGACGACAATGTCATCTCGCAAATTCGGCTTGAACCTGGTGATTGTCCTGGCCATCGCCGCACTGTTCACCGGGTTCTGGGCGCTGATCAATCGGCCGGTTTCCGCGCCAGCCTGGCCTGAACAGATATCAGGTTTCTCGTACTCGCCATTCCGTCTGGGGGAGAGCCCGCAAAAAGGCCAATACCCAAGCGACGCCGAGATGCGCCAAGACCTGGAGCAGATGAACAAGCTGACCGACAGCATCCGTATCTACACCGTCGAAGGCACCCAGGCCGATATCCCGCGGCTGGCAGAGGAGCTTGGGCTTCGCGTCACCCTGGGCATCTGGATCAGCCCGGACCTGGAGCGCAACGAGCGTGAGATCGCCACGGCCATCGAACTGGCCAACACCTCGCGCAGCGTGGTTCGCGTGGTGGTCGGCAACGAAGCGCTGTTCCGCGAAGAGGTCACGCCCGAAGCACTGATCCAGTACCTTGACCGGGTGCGAGCCGCAGTCAAGGTGCCGGTAACCACCAGTGAACAGTGGCACATCTGGAAGGAACACCCGGAACTGGCCAAGCATGTCGACCTGATTGCCGCGCACATCCTGCCCTACTGGGAATTCGTGCCCATGAAGGATTCCGTGGAGTTCGTCCTCGATCGGGCCCGTGAGCTGAAACAGCAGTTCCCGCGCAAGCCATTGCTGCTCTCGGAAGTCGGCTGGCCGAGCAACGGCCGCATGCGCGGCGGCGCCGACGCCACCCAGGCCGACCAGGCCATCTACCTGCGCACGCTGGTCAACACCCTCAACCGCCGTGGCTACAACTATTTCGTCATCGAAGCCTACGACCAACCCTGGAAAGCCAGTGACGAGGGCTCGGTAGGCGCCTACTGGGGCGTATTCAATGCCGAACGCCAGCAGAAATTCAATTTTGAAGGGCCGGTGGTGGCGATACCGCAATGGCGTGCGCTGGCGGTCGCCTCGGTGGTATTGGCAATGCTCGCCCTCACCGTACTGCTGATCGACGGCTCAGCCTTGCGCCAACGCGGCCGGACGTTCCTCACCTTCATTACCTTCCTCTGTGGGTCAGTGCTGGTGTGGATCGGTTACGACTACAGCCAGCAGTACAGCACCTGGTTCAGCCTGACTGTCGGCGTACTGCTGGCACTGGGCGCACTCGGCGTGTTCATCGTGCTATTGACCGAAGCGCACGAGTTGGCCGAGGCGGTGTGGATTCACAAACGCCGCCGGGAGTTTCTGCCGGTGCAGGGCGACAGTGCCTACCGGCCCAAGGTCTCGGTGCATGTACCCTGCTACAACGAACCGCCAGAGATGGTCAAACAGACTCTCGACGCCCTGGCCGCGCTGGACTACCCGGACTACGAAGTGCTGGTGATCGATAACAACACCAAGGACCCAGCCGTGTGGGAGCCGCTCAAGGCCCACTGCGAAAAGCTCGGCGAGCGCTTCAAGTTCTTCCACGTCGCGCCATTGGCCGGGTTCAAGGGCGGCGCGCTGAACTACCTGCTGCCGCACACCGCCAAGGATGCCGAAGTGATCGCAGTGATCGACTCGGACTACTGCGTGGACCGCAACTGGCTCAAGCACATGGTGCCGCACTTCGCCGACCCGAAGATCGCCGTGGTGCAATCGCCGCAGGACTACCGCGACCAGCACGAGAGCGCCTTCAAGAAGCTCTGCTACAGCGAGTACAAAGGCTTCTTCCACATCGGCATGGTCACCCGCAACGACCGTGACGCGATCATTCAGCACGGCACCATGACCATGACCCGGCGCAGCGTGCTAGAAGAACTGGGCTGGGCCGAATGGTGCATCTGCGAAGATGCCGAACTGGGCTTGCGGGTGTTCGAAAAAGGCCTGTCGGCCGCCTACGCCCACAACAGCTATGGCAAGGGCCTGATGCCCGACACCTTCATCGACTTCAAGAAGCAGCGTTTCCGCTGGGCCTATGGCGCCATCCAGATCATCAAGCACCACGCCGCCGCCCTGCTGCGCGGCAAGGGCAGCGAGCTGACCCGTGGCCAGCGCTATCATTTCCTGGCTGGCTGGCTGCCATGGGTCGCCGATGGCATGAACATCTTTTTCACTGTCGGCGCCCTGCTCTGGTCGGCGGCGATGATCATCGTGCCGCATCGGGTCGATCCACCCCTGATGATCTTCGCCATCCCGCCCCTGGCGCTGTTCTTCTTCAAGGTAGCCAAGATCATCTTCCTTTATCGCCGAGCGGTCGGGGTCAACCTCAAGGACGCATTCGCAGCGGCGCTGGCCGGGCTTGCGCTGTCGCACACCATCGCCAAGGCGGTGCTGTACGGGTTCTTCACCAGCAGCATGCCGTTCTTCCGCACGCCGAAAAATGCCGATAGCCATGGATTGCTGGTAGCGATTGCCGAAGCGCGCGAAGAACTGTTCATCATGTTGCTGCTGTGGGGCGCGGCAGCCGGGATCTACCTGGTGCAAGGGTTGCCGAGCTCGGACATGCGGTTCTGGGTCGCGATGCTGCTGGTGCAGTCACTGCCATACCTGGCGGCGCTGGTAATGGCACTGTTGTCGTCGTTGCCCAAGCCCGAACACAAGATGGCCGAGCCTCAGGAGGCTTGAGGATGCCGGGGCCGCACAGCGGCCCAATGCCCCGTGCCGACAACCCTTGTTTGATATAAGATAACGCCCCTCGTTTTTCCGCCTTGCCTTGCCCCGGAGTTCCCCATGACGGCCCCAGCCGAGCTCTCGCCTACCCTTCAACTGGCCTGCGACCTGATCCGTCGCCCCTCGGTCACCCCTGTCGACGCCGACTGCCAGGCGCAGATGATGAAGCGCCTGGGCGCCGTGGGCTTTCAGCTCGAACCGATGCGCATCGAGGACGTCGACAACTTCTGGGCCACCCATGGTAACCAGGACGGTCCGGTGCTGTGCTTCGCCGGCCACACCGATGTGGTCCCCACCGGCCCGGTGCAGCAGTGGCAGCATGAGCCGTTCGAGGCGCTGATCGATGCCGACGGCATGCTCTGCGGTCGCGGCGCCGCCGACATGAAGGGCAGCCTGGCCTCCATGGTGGTCGCCAGTGAGCGTTTCGTGCAGGACTACCCGAACCACCGCGGCAGGGTCGCCTTCCTGATCACCAGCGATGAAGAAGGCCCGGCCCATCACGGTACCAAGGCTGTGGTCGAGCGCCTGGTCGCGCGCAACGAGCGCCTGGACTGGTGCATCGTCGGCGAGCCGTCGAGCACTACCCTGCTCGGTGACGTGGTCAAGAACGGCCGCCGTGGCTCGCTCGGCGCCAAACTGACCGTGCGCGGCAAACAAGGCCATGTGGCCTACCCGCACCTGGCGCGCAACCCGATCCACCTGGCCGCGCCGGCGCTGGCAGAGCTGGCCGCCGAGCACTGGGATGAAGGCAACGCGTTCTTCCCACCGACCAGCTTCCAGATTTCCAACCTCAACTCCGGTACTGGCGCCACCAATGTGGTACCTGGCGATCTGACCGCGGTGTTCAATTTCCGCTTCTCCACCGAGTCGACGGTCGAAGGCCTGCAAGCGCGAGTATCGGCAATCCTCGACAAGCATGAACTGGACTGGTCGATCGACTGGGCGCTTTCGGGCCTGCCGTTCCTGACCGAACCCGGTGAACTGCTCGATGCCGTGTCGGCCAGCATCAAGGGCGTCACCGGCCGTGATACCCAGCCGTCCACCAGCGGTGGTACGTCCGATGGCCGGTTCATCGCCACCATGGGCACCCAGGTCGTTGAACTGGGCCCGGTCAATGCAACGATCCACCAGGTCGACGAGCGCATCCTGGCCAGCGACCTCGACCTGCTGACCGAGATCTACTACCAGACCCTGGTGCGGTTGCTCGCCTGATGCTCGCCTGCCCTATTTGCCATGCGGCCCTGACGCGGCTCGACAACGGCGTGGTGTGCCCGGCCGGCCACCGCTTCGACCGTGCCCGCCAGGGTTACCTGAACCTGCTGCCTGTGCAGCACAAGAACAGCCGTGACCCTGGCGACAATCAGGCCATGGTCGAAGCACGCCGGGATTTCCTCGATGCCGGCCATTACGCGCCCGTGGCCCGCCGCCTGGCCGAGCTGGCCACTGAGCGCCAGCCCGGCGCCTGGCTCGACATCGGCTGCGGCGAAGGCTACTACACCGCGCAGCTCGCCCAGGCCCTGCCACAGGCTGACGGCTACGCCCTGGACATCTCGCGCGAAGCCGTCAAACGCGCCTGCCGCCGCGAGCCTTCGGTCACCTGGATGGTCGCCAGCATGGCCCGCGTACCCTTGGCCGATGCCAGTTGCCAGTTCATCGCCAGCGTCTTCAGCCCGCTGGACTGGGCCGAGGCCCAGCGCCTGCTGAGCCCGGGTGGCGGCCTGATGCGGGTGGGCCCGACCAGCGGCCACCTGATGGAGTTGCGCGAAGTGCTCTACGATGAAGTTCGCCCTTATGCCGACGACAAACACCTGGCCCTGGTACCGCAGGGCATGGCCCATGCCCACAGCGAAACCCTGGAGTTCCGGCTGAGCCTGGCTGTACCCAAAGCCCGCGCCGACCTGCTGGCCATGACCCCGCACGGCTGGCGCGCCAGTGCCGAGAAACGCGCGCGGGTGATCGACCAGGCCGAGCCCTTCGACGTCACGGTTTCCATGCGTTATGACTATTTCGTGCGCCAAGACTGAGCACACCCGGAGCCCTTATGCGCCAACCTGATATCGAGATCTACCTGAAGGACGCTGACGTCGACCACAAGCAGATTGCCAAATGGCTCGGCGAAGCGATCGGCCCCTGCAGCGAATGGCAGCAGAAAGGCCAGACCTTCAAATGCAAGGCCGGTAACATTCCGGTCACCTGGTTACCCAAGGCTGTAGGGAAATGGAACAGCCTTTACCTGGAAAGCGACCAGACCCCATGGGACGATGACGTCGCCTGCGCCCGCGCCGCATTCACCGCACTGGGCGTGGAAGTGCGCTGCGCGCCGGGTGGCTGGGTCGAGGAAGATGGCGAGGAAGATGCCGATCGCTGGATCCGCATCAGCGCTGACGGTGAAGAGGAAATCACCTGGCGTACCTCGTGAGCGGCAAGCTTTAAGCGGCAAGCTGCAAGAGGGTTCGCATCAGGCTGCAAGTTACACGGTCAACTTGCAGCTTGAGGCTTGAGGCTTGAGGTTTGGGACTTAGAGCCCTACCACGTCCTCGGCTTGCAGGCCTTTCTGGCCCTGCACGCAGGAGTACTCGACCCGCTGCCCTTCGACCAGGGTACGATGCCCCTCACCGCGGATCGCCCGATAATGGACGAACACATCCGCACCACCTTCGCGCTGAATGAAGCCAAAGCCCTTGGCATCGTTGAACCACTTTACATTCCCAGTCTCACGAGACGACATCTGAACTACTCCGGATTTTTATTGTGAAGATCGCCTTGTAGACACAGGGTTTCCTCCCCGTGCCGACGCCGCTTGCCGAAATATCCTGCAAGTGGCAGGCCGAGTATATGACACAGAACAAATAATTTTCATGACCGCCGCGCCCTTTGCAGGATTTTGCTGAACTTACGCCGATACGGCAGACTAACTGATTGCACACTTACTAAAAATCACACCCAGGGCACACACCCCATGACCCGTTCTCCCCTGCGCCGCCTGATCTTCGGCGCTCTGCGTCGCCTGTTGTACCTGTGGGTGCGCTCCGAGACCATCAATCAGTCCGCCATGAGCCTGCAACTCGACCGCAGCCGCCCGGTGTTCTATGCCCTGCCCTCGCCATCGCTCACCGACCTGGCCGTACTCGACCACGAGTGCACCAAGGCGGGGCTGCCGCGCCCGGTACTGCCGGTAGCTGTGGGCACACTGCACGAGCCGGCCGGTTTCTTCTACCTCACCCCCGACCCGGACTGGCTCGGCCGCCAAGACAAGCGCGGCGCGCCTCCTGCCCTTGAGCGTGTGATTGCAGCAGTCAGCCAGCATGCCGAGGAAGATGCACAGATCATCCCGGTCAGTGTGTTCTGGGGCCAGACGCCTGCAAGCGAATCGAGCCCGTGGAAATTGCTGTTCGCCGACAGCTGGGCGGTAACCGGGCGCCTGCGCCGGCTACTGACCATCCTGATACTGGGGCGCAAGACCCGCGTGCAGTTCTCGGCGCCGATCCAGGTGCGTGACCTGGTGCAGCACAACAAAGGCCATGAGCGCACCGTGCGCATGGCCCAACGCCTGATGCGCGTACACTTTCGCAACCTCAAGACTGCAGTGATCGGCCCGGACATCTCGCACCGGCGCAATCTGGTGAAAGGCCTGGTGCACGCACCACTGGTTCGCCAGGCCATCGGCGAACAAGCCCAACGGGAAAGCATTCCCGTGGCCAAAGCTGAAGCACAGGCCCTGCGCTACGGCAACGAGATCGCCTCGGACTACACCTACACCGCGATCCGCTTCCTGGAAGTGGTACTCAGCTGGTTCTGGAACAAGATCTACGACGGTATCAAGGTCAACCACATCGAGCAGGTGCAAGGCATCGCGCCGGGCCACGAAGTTATCTACGTACCGTGCCATCGCAGCCACATCGACTACCTGCTGCTGTCGTACCTATTGTTCCGCAACGGCCTGACGCCACCGCACATTGCCGCCGGCATCAACCTCAACATGCCAGTGATCGGCGGCCTGCTGCGCCGCGGCGGCGCTTTCTTCATGCGCCGCACGTTCAAGGGCAACCCGCTGTACACCGCAGTGTTCAACGAATACCTGCACACCCTGTTCACCAAGGGGTTCCCGGTCGAGTACTTCGTCGAGGGCGGGCGCTCGCGCACCGGGCGCATGCTGCAACCGCGCACGGGGATGCTGGCGATCACCCTGCGCAGCTTCCTGCGCTCATCGCGCACACCGATCGTCTTCGTGCCGGTGTACATCGGCTACGAACGGGTACTGGAAGGCCGCACCTACCTGGGTGAACTGCGTGGCGCCAGCAAGAAGAAAGAGTCGATCTTCGACATATTCAAGGTCATCGGCGCGCTGAAGCAACGCTTCGGCCAGGTCTACGTCAACTTCGGCGAACCGATCCGCCTGGCAGGCTTTCTCGACCAACAGCAACCCGGCTGGCGCGAACAGGCACTTGGCCCGCAGTTCCGTCCGGCCTGGCTGAACGAGACCACCACCCGCCTGGGTGAAACCGTAGCCCGTCACCTCAACGAAGCCGCAGCGGTCAACCCGGTCAACCTGGTAGCCCTGGCACTGCTCTCCACCAGCCGCCTGGCCCTGGACGAAAGTGCCCTGACCCGGGTACTGGACCTGTACCTGGCCCTTTTGCGCAAGGTCCCCTATTCGCAGCACACCACCCTGCCCGAAGGTGACGGCCAGGCGCTGATCGAACATGTCAGGGGCATGAACCTGCTGGCGGAACAAAAAGACGCCCTTGGCCGCATTCTCTACCTGGATGAAGCCAATGCAGTGCTGATGACCTATTACCGCAACAACGTCCTGCACATCTTTGCCTTGCCGGCGTTACTGGCGAGCTTCTTCCACAGCAGCTCACGGATGAGCCGTGACCTGCTCGGGCAGTATGTACACGCGTTGTACCCGTACCTGCAGGCCGAACTGTTCCTGCGCTGGGCACCCGAGCAACTGGACGAGGTGATCGATCAGTGGCTGGCGGCACTGGTCGAACAGGGCCTGCTGCGCCGCGAAAACGATGTGTACGTGCGCCCGGCCCCCAGTTCGCGCCAGTTCGTTTTGCTGACGCTGCTGGCCCGCACCATCACCCAGACTCTGCAGCGCTTCTACATGGCCACCTCGCTGTTGCTCAACAGCGGCCAGAACACCCTCAGCGCCGAAGCACTGGAAGACCTCTGCGTGATGATGGCCCAGCGCCTGTCGATACTGCATGGCCTGAACGCCCCCGAGTTCTTTGACAAGACGCTGTTCCGCCACTTCATCCAGACCTTGGTCGAGCAAGGTGTGCTGCGCCCGGATGGCAACGGCAAACTGGGCTACCACGACAAACTTGGCGAACTCGCCGAAGGGGTGGCCAAGCGTGTGTTGTCGGCAGAGCTGCGCCTTTCGATCCGGCAGGTGGCGCTGCACCGTGAACATGCGCTGGAAGCATCGATCCTCTAAAGCATCATCAACCGGAAAAATCCGTTAAAGTCCTTGGGCTTGGCCACAAGCCAGCCCAAGGACAACGGAGAATCCATGAAAAAGCTCGTTATGCTGTGTTGCGCCTCCCTGCTCGCAGCCTGTTCCAGCCACACCCCATCGCCACAGGCCAGCCTGGACGGTGAAGTCTTCTACCTGCAGCGCATTGCCCTGCCGCCCAGCGCCACCTTGAGTGTCGAACTGCAAGACGTGTCGCTGATGGACGCCCCTGCGGTGACCCTGGCCCGCCAGGCCGGCCCGGTCAAAGGCAACGTGCCGCTGCCGTTCCACCTCACGTATGACCCAGCCCAGGTCAAGCCTGGCCACCGCTACGCGGTGAGCGCCCGCATCGAGCTGAACGGCAAGCTGCTGTTCATCAACACCGAGCATCATGGGGTCAAACTCGACGGCAGCGATGAGCAGCCAGTACGGATCAAAGTCGATCCGGTGCGCTGATCCCCGCCTACTTCTGTTCAAAAGGAAAGCTTCATGATTCGCTCCTCCCTGCGCTTGACCACCCTGTGCGCCGGCCTGCTGCTGTCGGCCAGCGCGCTGGCCCTGTCACTTGGCGACCTGAGCCAGAAAGACGCCACCGGCGGCCTGAAGGATGCCCTGACCCAAGGGGCGCAGCTCGCCGTCAAGCAACTGAGCACCCCAGGCGGGTTCAGCAATAACCCCGATGTACGCATCGAGTTGCCAGGCAACCTCGGCAAAGCCGCCAAAGCCATGAAGATGTTTGGCAAAGGTGATGAGGTTACCGCCCTGGAAGACAGTATGAACAAGGCCGCTGAAGCGGCGGTGCCGCAGGCCCAGGCGATCCTGGTGGACGCGGTGAAGAACATGAGTGTGACCGACGCCAAGGGCATTCTCAGCGGCGGTGACGACTCGGCCACCCAGTACCTGAACAAGAGCAGCCGGGAGCAGATCCGCGCCAAGTTCCTGCCCATCGTCAAGGCGGCGACCGATAAGGTTGGCGTGGTTCAACAATACAACAGCTTTGCCGGCCAGGCGTCAGCCCTGGGCCTGGGCGATGCCAAGAGTGCCAATGTCGAGAGCTATGTGACCGAAAAAGCCCTCGACGGCCTGTTTGAAATGATCGCCAAACAAGAACAGAGCATTCGTCAGAACCCTGCACAGGCGGCTACCAGCCTGGCCAAGAAGGTATTTGGCGCCCTGTGACCCGCGAAGGGAGGGCGACGCCCTCCCCCGCAGCCTTCAGCCCTTCTTCACCCTGAACCACGCCGCATACAATGCCGGCAGGAACAACAGGGTCAGCGCCGTGGCAACGATCAACCCGCCCATGATCGCCACCGCCATCGGCCCATAGAACACGCTTCTGGACAACGGAATCATCGCCAGCACCGCCGCCAGTGCGGTCAGCACGATCGGCCTGAAGCGTCGCACGGTAGCCTCGATGATCGCCTGCCAACGGTCCAGCCCCGAGGCGATATCCTGCTCGATCTGATCCACCAGGATCACCGAGTTGCGCATGATCATCCCCGCCAGGGCAATGGTGCCAAGCATGGCGACGAAGCCGAACGGCTGGCGGAACACCAACAGGAACAAGGTCACGCCGATCAGCCCCAGTGGCGCCGTGAGGAACACCATCACCGTGCGCGAGAAGCTGCGCAGCTGGATCATCAGCAAGCTGAGCACCACTACGATGAACAACGGCATACCGGCGTTCACCGACTTCTGCCCACGCTCGGAGTCCTCGACTGTGCCGCCCACTTCCAGCAGGTAGCCATCAGGCAGCTTGTCCTTGACCTCCTGCAAGGTCGGGGCAATCTGCCTGACCAGGGTCGCCGGCTGCTGCTTGTCATAGATGTCGGCGCGTACGGTCACCGTCGGCAAGCGGTTACGGTGCCAGATGATGCCTTCCTCGAAGCCATAGTCCAGGGTCGCTACCTGCGATAGCGCAACGCTCTGGCCGTTGTCGGTGGGCAACGCCAGGCTGCCAAGGTTGCCCAGCTCGCCACGTTCTTTCTGCGTGCCGCGCAAAAGAATCTCGATCAGCTCGTTGTCCTCCCGGTACTGGCTCACCGTGGTACCGGTGAGCGAGCTTCGCAGGAAGCTCGACAGGTGCGCGGTGCTTACGCCAAGTGCGCGCGCACGGTCCTGGTCGATCGCCAGGAACACCGCCTTGCTCGGCTCTTCCCAGTCAAGGTGCACGTTCACCACATGCGGGTTCTCGCGCACCTTGTCCGCGACTTCGCGGGCCAGGGCGCGCACCTTCTCGATATGCTCGCCCGTGACCCGGAACTGCACCGGGTAGCCCACGGGCGGGCCGTTTTCCAGGCGGGTGACGCGGGCACGCAGGTCGGGGAATTGCTGGTCCACAGTGTTGATCAGCCAACTGCGCAAGCGCTCGCGCTCCTCCATGGACGTGGCCAGCACGACGAACTGGGCAAAGCTGGCGGCGGGCAGTTGCTGGTCCAATGGCAGATAGAAACGCGGCGACCCCGTGCCCACGTAGGCCACATAGTTGTCGATGCCATCCTGCTGCTTGAGCAGGGCCTCCAGTTGCTTGACCCGCTCGGTGGTATTGCCCAGCGACGCACCCTCGGCCAGTTTCAGGTCGACCATCAGCTCTGGGCGACCAGACGCCGGGAAGAACTGCTGCGGCACGAAGCGGAACAACGCAATGCTGCCGACAAAGGCTGCGATGGTCAGCAGGATGACCGTCTTGCGCCGCCGCACGCACCACTCCACCACACGTCGCACACGCTGGTAGAAAGGTGTGGCATAGGGGTCTGGCGCATGCCCACTACCGTCATGACGGGCGGCATGCAGCTTGGCCAGGTCCGGCAGCAACCGTTCACCCAGGTAAGGTACGAACACCACGGCCACCACCCATGAGGTGATCAGCGCGATGGTCACCACCTGGAAGATCGAGCGGGTGTACTCACCCGTACTCGACGCTGCCGTGGCAATCGGCAGGAAGCCGGCAGCGGTAATCAGCGTACCGGTCAGCATCGGGAAGGCCGTACTGGTCCAGGCGTAACTGGCAGCCTTGAACCGATCGAAGCCCTGCTCCATCTTGATCGCCATCATTTCCACGGCAATGATCGCGTCGTCCACCAGCAGGCCCAAGGCCAATACCAGCGCGCCCAGCGAGATCTTGTGCAGGCCGATGCCGAAATAGTGCATGGCGGCAAAGGTCATCGCCAGTACCAGGGGTATCGCCAGGGCCACCACCAAACCGGTACGCAGGCCAAGTGAGAAGAAGCTCACCAACAGCACGATGACCAGCGCCTCGACCAGCACCTGGACGAACTCACCCACGCCCGCCTTGACCGCCGCCGGCTGGTCGGAGACTTTGCGCAGCTGCATGCCGGCCGGCAGGTTGCGCGCCAAGCGTTCGAACTCACCTTCCAGTGCCTTGCCCAGTACCAGGATGTCGCCGCCATCTTTCATCGACACGGCCAGGCCGATCGCGTCTTCGCCCATGAAGCGCATGCGCGGCGCAGGCGGGTCGTTGAAGCCACGGTACACCTCGGCGACATCGCCGATACGGAAGGTACGGTCCCCTACCCGAATGGGAAACTGACGAATCTGCTCGACACTGTCGAACTGCCCGCTGACGCGCAGTTGCAAGCGCTCGCTGGGGGTTTCGAAAAAGCCGGCGGTACTCACCGCGTTCTGCTCCCGCAGCGCTTGCTGCACGGCCTCCAGCGGCACGCCCAGGGTGGCCAGCTTGAGGTTGGACAGCTCGATCCAGATTTTTTCGTCCTGCAGGCCGATCAGTTCGACCTTGCCCACGTCCTTGACCCGTTGCAGCTGGATCTGGATGCGGTCGGCGTAGTCCTTCAGTACCGCATAGTCGAAGCCGGTGCCGGTGAGCGCATAAATGTTGCCGAAGGTGGTGCCGAACTCATCATTGAAGAACGGCCCCTGGATTTCCGGGGGCAGGGTGTGGCGGATATCCGCGACCTTCTTGCGGATCTGGTACCACAGCTCGGGGATGTCCTTGGAATGCAGCGAATCCCGGGCCATGAAGGTCACCTGCGATTCGCCGGGGCGCGAGAACGAGACGATCTTTTCGTACTCGCCGGTTTCCATCAGCTTCTTCTCGATGCGCTCGGTGACCTGGCGCGACACTTCCTCGGCCGTGGCCCCCGGCCACAGGGTACGGATGACCATGGCCTTGAAGGTAAAGGGTGGATCCTCGCTCTGCCCCAGCTTGGTGTAGGACATGGCGCCAATGGCAGCCAGCAGGATCATCAGGAACAGTACGATCTGGCGATTGCGCAGCGCCCAGGCGGAAAGGTTGAAACCCATCGGGACTTACTCCTTGGCCGTCAGGTTCACCACACGGTTGGTACGGTCCACCGGCCGCACCTCCTGCCCTTCGCGCAGCACGTGGCCGCCGGCGGCAACCACCCAGTCGCCAGGGTTCAGGCCCTCAAGTACGGGGACAGTGTCACTGCCATAAGGCCCCAGGCGCACGGCAGCACGCTCCAGTCGACGGTCCTGGTTGACTCGCCAGACGTACGCCTGGCCGTTTTCAGCGGTAATCGCCGAGAGAGGTACAGCCAGCGGGATCAGCCCGTCATGGGCGATGAATACCCGAGCGCTCTGCCCAAGATCGGCGGGCACCTTGGCCGAGTTGAACGCGATACGTGCGGCGAAGGTACGGGAACGGGGGTCGGCTGCGGGCGACAACTCACGGATACGGCCCTGGAAGCGCTCATTGCGCCGCGACCACAGCTCGACACTGACCTGCTGGCCAACGGCGAAGCGGGCGAACTGCTGCTCCGGCAGTCCGATGACGACTTCGCGCTCACCGTCGGCCGCCAGCGTGAACACCGTTTGCCCGGCAGCCACCACCTGGCCGACCTCGACCTGACGCTTGGCGATCACGCCGGCCTGGGGCGCACGCAACACGGCGTAACCGGCCTGGTTGCCAGCCACGTCGAACTCGGCTTTGGCCTGCTTGAGGCGCGCGAGCCCGGCCCGGTAGAGATTTTCGGCATTGTCGTACAGAGAGTGGCTGACCATCTGCCGATCCAGCAGCTTGCGGTAGCGGTCACGCTCGGCGCGCACCAGCGCCAGGTTGGCCTCGGCGGCCGCCAATTGGGCGCGGTTGGCCTCGAGTTGCAGGCGCACGTCCTGGGGGTCGAGCTCTGCCAGTGGCTGATCGGCCTGGACCCGCTGCCCCTCCTCGACCAGGCGTTTGCTGACCTTGCCAGCGATGCGGAACGCCAGCTCCGGCTCGAAACGCGCTCGCACCTCGCCAGGGTAGCTGTCGGCTGAGGCTTGGGCCGGTTGCGGCTGGACCACCAGCGCCGGGCGCGGAGCAGTGGGCGGGGCGGCTTCCTGCCCGCAGGCCGCCAGCAACAAGGCGGCAGCGGCAGGCAGAGCGAGGCACAAGGCATGACGCAACATGATGAATCCTTTCGCGACGAGCGCATCGAATATTTATACTGTCGAGTATATTAAATCAGGGAACCGAAGCCGGGAAGCCAGCGTCGGAAAGAAAATCAACGTTAACGATGGGCCATTCCCTGAAGCCGGAAGGCAACCGAGCCGGTAAGATGGGGGCCCCTTCAACCAGACACGGATTCCAATGCCCAACGACGCACCCATCGGCCCAGGTCGCCCCAAGGACCTGGCCAAGCGCGAGGCGATCCTCGAAGCGGCCAAGACGCTGTTCCTCAGCCTCGGCTATGCCAACACCAGCATGGATGCGGTCGCTGCGGCGGCAGGTGTTTCAAAACTCACGGTCTATAGCCACTTCAACGACAAGCAGACGCTGTTTGGCTCTGCGGTCATGGCTACCTGCCAGAATCAGCTACCCGACCTGATGTTCGAGTACCCCGAGGGCGCGGCCGTCGAACAGGTGTTGCTGAACATTGCCCGGGGCTTCCAGGCGTTGATCAGCAGTGATGAGGCGGTCAAGTTGAGCCGCCTGATCATGGCCCAGGGCAGTCAGGACCCAAGCTTTGGCGAGTTCTTTTACGAAGCCGGGCCGAAACGGGTGCTGGCGGGCATGGAAGGGCTGTTGCGTGGAGTCGCCGAGCGCGGCCTGTTGCGCATCGACAACCCGTTGCACGCGGCCGAGCACTTCTTCTGCCTGGTCAAAGGAGCGCCCGATTACCGGTTGCTGCTGGGGTGTGCAGGGCCATTGGAGGGAGATGAGGCCGAGGCGCATGTGCGCGAGGTGGTGGGGGTGTTCTTGCGGGCGTTCCAACTCTAAACAAATCCGCCAGAGCCTGTTTAACCAACATGACTACCTGGCATTTTTGTCAGTAGTCAACCATGCAATTCTTCAGCAAGCTCGTATTGAATCTGCGAATATGAGCTCGCCCCATGACAGCGCCAAAACTGAAGATTTTTTACAAAGGCAATAAGCTTTCGACGTTATATACAAGCAGTGCTCACCAGACAGTGCTCAGCGCCAATGACCAGAACCTATGCGAAACGACAGGCCTGCCTTCGCAAACAAGCCTCTTGGCCACTGATGCACAAGAGTCAACAGTCAACATTCTCTCAGAAAGCCAGACGACCATCGCCTACGCTCCCTACGGTAATGACAGTCGCCCGTCTGCCAGCCCATTGTTATCTCGATTCACAGGCCAGAGCTGGTTGCCCTCTGCCATAGGCTACATGCTGGGTAATGGTCACCGCCTTTTCAATCCAGGACTGATGCGCTTTCACAGTGCAGATAGCTTGTCGCCATTTGAAAGGGGGGGGATCAATGCTTACGCTTACTGCATGAATGATCCTATTAACAGATCGGATCCTAGCGGCATGTTTTCGATAGTAAAATTCATGACCGGAGGATACAGCGCAAATAAAATCTCTCGTCGCCTGAATCAGCAAAACCCCAACCTCACACGCCGAGAATACAAAATACTTGAAAAACGCATTGCGAGCCAAAAAGTGAAAGGGATGAAGGAGACAAAAGCCCACCAGAGCGAATTTGGAAAAAAAGGTGAGCAAAGAATCCTCAACGCCACCCTCCAAGAAGCCATATTAATGAGTCTTACCCCTGTAACAATCAAGGGCAAAACTCGATACGTCCGCCCGGCAAACCACAGGGAGTCAATCGCCTCGATAAACTCAACATCCTGGGAAGATATAGAAAACAGGTTTGAAAAAATCAAAGCTGCAAGCAGGAGCGACGTTGCCCCTACCTCAGCTACTCTCTCCAGCATGCCAGGTCAGCCGTCGAATACGTGGCCGCGAATCAGGCCAGCATCGCAAAATTTCCTTGATTTCACCGGTAATTACATCGACAAGGAAGTAGATAGACTCCGCAATATCGTGAGTTAGCCTTGAGGCAAGACTCACAAGATGGTTTCGCAGTTGCGATCAAACTTTTAACGTCTTCTTCGGATAAATGTCATACCGGCTCGACTTGCCTTCCAGGCTATGGCTCGGCTTTGGTCCATCAATGATCGGTGCCTTGCGCGGCCGCTTCACCACCACCCGGTGGCTGGCCAGCGCCAGCGCGGCTTCGAGCAAAGCCGGGGCATCCAGGTCATCGCCGACCAATGGCCGGAATACGCGCATTTCCTTTTTCACCAGGGCGCTCTTGTCCCGGTGCGGGAACATGGGGTCAAGGTAGATCACCTGCGGTGCCTCCCCCTCCCAGTTGCGCATACGCTCGATGGCGTTGCCTGTCAGCAACCGCATGCGGCCGACGATAGGCCCTACCTCGTCATCCGACCGGGCTCGCGTCAGGCCGTCTTCCAGCAAGGCGGCTATCAGCGGCTGGCGCTCGATCAGGGTCATCTGGCAACCCAGGCTGGCCAGCACGAACGCGTCCTTGCCCAAACCCGCCGTGGCATCTAGCACTTGTGGCCGCACGCCTTGGGCGATGCCCACGGCCTTGGCGATCATCTGCCCGTTGCCACCGCCAAACTGGCGCCGATGGGCTGCCTGGCCTTCGACGAAGTCCACCCGCACTGGCCCGGGTGCCTGCGGGCCCAACTGCTGGATCTGCAAGCCATCGGCGCCCACCTGCACAGCGAAACCGGCGGCATCGTCCTGCAGCGGCAGGCCCAGGCGCTCGGCCCATGCCGTAGCCTGTTGCGCATATTCAGCCGACATCGCTTCGACTCTGATACCCGTGCCTTGCTCTTCCATCATCCACACCTGAAAATTCGAACCAAGCCCTTAATGAATCGGCACCATCGGCCGATACAGGCAATATCCCGCTATTCTGCCAGAGCACAACGCGCACGACTGCCATGACAGATACTCTTCCCATCGGCTTGACCTACCTGTCGCCCGTCGGCAACTACGGTCGGCAGAATACCCAGGCACTGGGGGGCGTCAGCCACCTGTGGCAGGATTTCTTTGCCCGCGCCATGGCCGAGCAGCAAGGGGATGAGGCAGACAGCACCCATCAGGCGCTGGCGCAGTACGACAAAATCAGCGGCGAGCCGATTGGCGGGGCCAGGGCCCTGGCCCTGATCGATGCCCAACGCGCCTGCCCCGTGCACGACACCATCGTTGCACCACCCGAGCCTCTGTTCCTGCCCAAGGCTGAGCTGGAAGCCAACCTGCTGGAGCCAGCGCCGGAGCCATTCAGCGCCGCCGAGATGATTCAGCAGCAGCGCCAACTGGACATCAGCAACAGTTGGCTGCGCCCAGTGGTCATGAGCCAGGGTCAGCCGCTTGCCGAGCCAGGCCCTGCGCCCTCCCCGCGCCCGTTGCACCTGCCTATCGCCGAGTTTGAGACGGGCCTGCTCGACCCCGCGCCGGAGCCATTCGACGCAGCGACCATGGCCAAGCAGCAGAACGATCTGGAATTCGACATCCACTGGGCGCGCCCGGTAGTGCTGAACAACGTTCGCATCCACGCCTGAGCTTAACGGCAGATCTGCCACAGCCCCATGTCCAGGTGAAAGTGATTGCGGTGGGCGGCATTGTATTCCGGCCCCAGCACCGTACTGAAGCTCTTACAGGCCGCTTGCTGCACTTGCCGCAGGAATGCCGCCTTTTGCCCGCCTGCCTGCCAGTCCCGCGCCAGCACGATCCGCTGCCCGTCCTGCAGGCGAAAGCCGCTGATATCCAGCGCATTGGCCGTGGCATGCTGACTGAGCCGGCCCTGCTTGCGGTTATAGACGTTGCGGCAGGCGAAGCTGCCCAGATGATCGACCTGCGCCACCGGCTGGCCAAACACCTGCTGCGCTGCAGGTTGCAAGCCATGCTTTTCGAACAGCGCATAGGCCACCGCCAACGGGCAACTGGCCAGGAAGCTGCTACTCAACCGCGCCTGGCCTTGTTCTATACGCCAGACGTTTTGCAACGGGCAATTGGCCGATGCCGGGCTATCGGCCTGCGCCCGATAGCGCAGGCTCGTGGTCGCCAACGCTTGGCGGCACAACTGCGGATCATCACGCAGACGCGAAAGCTTATAGGGCGTCAGCAGGTTCGGCGGCTGACGAACGTCCAGTGCTGCCCACGGATCCCAGGCCTGCGGCAGGCGCCAACCCCACTGCCAGAAAAGGCCTGCTACCAGCAGCAGCCCGCACAGCAGCACCAATGCGCGCACCGCGCTTCAGCGCCGGAACAGGTCGTTGAGCTGGGCGAACGGCAACGCCTGCTCACCATAGCTGAACGTACCCTGGTCACGAACTTCCAATGCCGCGCGCTGAAACGCACCGAGCGCCGCACGGGCCAGCGAAGAGCCCACGCTGATGCGGCGTACGCCCAAGTCCTGCAACTGATTGACGCTCAATGGCACACCCGCCAGCCCCATCAGCACATTGACAGGTTTCGGCGCCACCGCCTGTACCACCGCGCGAATCTCTTCGACAGTGCGCAAACCCGGCGCATAGAGCACGTCGGCGCCCGCTTCGGCATAAGCCTGCAGACGCAGGATGGTGTCATCCAGGTCCATTTGCCCGTGCAGCAGGTTTTCCGCGCGGGCGCAGAGCATGAAAGGAAATGGCAGGCTGCGCGCCGCCTGCACTGCAGCCCTCACCCGCTCTACGGCCAGGCCCAGGTCATAGATCGGCGCGTCGCTGCGCCCACTGGCATCTTCGATCGAGCCGCCGACCAACCCTGCTTCAGCGGCACGCAGGATGGCGTGGGCACAGTCTTCAGGCAGGTCACCAAAACCATTTTCCAGGTCGGCGGCAACGGGCAAGGCAGTGGCATCGACGATCATCCCGGCGTTGTCGAGTGTCTCGTCCAGGCTCAGCGCCGCTTCGGCATCCGCTCGCCCAAGGCTGAAGGCAAGGCCTGCACTGGTGGTAGCCAGCGCCTCGAAGCCGAGGCTTGCCAGGAGCTTGGCGGAACCGGCATCCCACGGGTTGGGGATGACGAACGCGCCATCGCGCTCGTGCAGGGCTTTGAAGGCTTCGGCACGCAGGGTTTGTACATCCATGATCACAACCTCCGGCTGGTCGGTAAGGGTCAAAGTAGCCCCAGTTGTTCGACCTCAGGGGCGCGTGGCAATTCCGGCAAAGCTGCCAACCCCGGCAAGCGCGCCATCAGCCGCTGATGAAAACGCTGAGCCAACGCGGCGGCCAGGCGGTTGTCCGAGGTGTGCAGGAAGATGTACGGGCTACGGCCTTCCTCGATCCAGCTGGCGACCTTTTCAACCCACGGCGAAAGGAACGCTTCATTGGCGTCGAGCTCGGGATGGCCGATAAAACGGACCTGGGGGTGCTGGCTGAAAGCTGCGGGGCGCAGCGCAACCCTGGGCTTCTTGGCTTGCGCGTCGAGCACGGCGGCCTCACGCGAGGTACAGCTGAACAATGCACGCGAGTCCAGGCAGATACGTTCAACACCGCGCTCGTGCAGCAAACGGTTGAGCAGGCGCTCCTCCTCACCCTTGGAGAAAAAAGCCTGGTTACGCACTTCCACCGCCACAGGCACACCGATTTCATCGAGAAAATGCCCCAGCTCAGCCAGGCGAGCCGGGCCGAACTGAGCCGGCAATTGCAACCAGTACGGTGACACCCGCTGGCCAAGGGGCGCCATCAGCCGGGTGAAGTCCAGCGCGGCTTCCAGCCGCTCGCGCAGGTCGCCTTCATGGCTGACATCACGGGGGAACTTGGCAGTAAAACGAAAGTGCGCAGGCATGACCTGCGCCCACCGCTCGACAGTGCTCGGCGCCGGGCGGGCATAGAAGGTGGTGTTGCCCTCGACGGCATTCAGCACCTGGCTGTAAAGGCCAAGAAATTCGCCGGTGCGGGCGTCAGCGGGATACAGGTAGTCGCGCCAGGCGCTTTCGCTCCATGACGGGCAACCCAGGAAATAAGGCAGGTGGGATGAACTCATCCCTCAAATGTACAGGTCCAGCCCCAGCACTTCCATGTCCCAATCGGTAAAACCGGCAGTACTGAGGTAGCTGGCCAGCGCAGTGGCCGTGCGGCGGTCACGGGCACGTGGGAAAACCATGTCTTGCTGGCGGGCCGGCAAGCCACCGGGACGGCGGCGCGGCGCCGCTTCCGGAGCAGCCTCGCCCTCTTCGACGAGCTCGGCATCGTCGATGCTCTCATCGCGCACCGCCGCTTTGCGCGGCGCGCGCTTTACCGGATAGGACTGCGGTGAGAAACCGTCGATACGCATGATGAGCACTCAGGACCAATGATGGCAATTTAGCAGCATCAGGGTTCCATCGCTAATGCTCTAGTGATAACTGGACCACAGTTTGCGACAAAGGTTTTATCGACAGCCGCGATAACCGACGAACAGCCGTCAGCGGGCTTTGGGCGTAGCTACGTTATCGCGCAGGTAAACCGGTTGCGCCTGATCGGCAACGATTGCCTCGCCGCGTGCCCAGGCGAAGCTGGCCAAGCTGAGGATGTCCAGCGCATTGGGCAGCGCCGCAGGGTTGCTGGCACTGGCCTGCACGGCCAGACGCTCGGCGTAGCCCCAGCCGGTGCCGGCCCCGTACCAATCGCCGCTGCTGCCATCAGGCAACGCCACGCGCTCCGGTGGCAGCACCGCTTCCAGGCCTTGCAGGCGCATTTCGCCCTCCACCGCCTTGTAGCAACCCCAGTACACCTCGTCCATGCGTGCATCGATGGCAGCCGCTACCTGCTGCGCGCCATGCTCGCGCAACGCACCCTGGGCCAGCGCGGCCAGGTTGGACACTGGCAGTACCGGGCGCTCCAGGGCGAAAGCCAGGCCTTGCACCACGCCGATGGCGATGCGCACGCCGGTGAAGGCGCCGGGGCCACGGCCGAAGGCAATGGCATCGAGGGCATTGAGCGCCACGCCGGAGTCGCCCAGCAGCTGCTTGATCATCGGCAGCAGCTTCTGCGCATGCATGCGCGGGATCACCTCGTAATGGCTGGTTACCTTGCCATCATGCAGCAGCGCGACGGAACAGGCTTCGGTGGCGGTATCCAGGGCCAGCAGGGTGGTCATCGAACGGGTATCCAGGAGCAAGTGAAAAGAGCGGCAGTATAAACGACAACGGCCCGCAAGCGGGCCGTCGTGACACACGGTGATGGATCAGCTCAGGGCTGCCAGCACTTTGGCGGTGATTGCATCTACCGAACCCACGCCTTCGATGTGGCTGTACTTCGGCTTGCCAGCGTTGGCGGCCGACAGCTTCTGGTAGAAGTCCACCAGCGGCTTGGTCTGGGTGTGGTAGACCGACAGGCGATGACGCACGGTTTCTTCCTTGTCGTCGTCGCGCTGAATCAGGTCTTCGCCAGTAACGTCGTCCTTGCCTTCCACTTTCGGCGGGTTGTACTGAATGTGGTAGGTACGGCCCGAGGCCAGGTGCACGCGGCGGCCCGCCATGCGGCCGACGATCTCTTCGTCGTCGACGGCGATCTCGACCACTGCATCGATGTCGACACCGGCAGCGACCATGGCTTCAGCCTGCGGAATGGTGCGTGGGAAACCGTCGAACAGGCAGCCGTTGGCGCAGTCTGGCTGGGCGATGCGCTCCTTGACCAGGCTGATGATCAGCTCGTCGGAGACCAGCTGGCCGGCATCCATGACTTTCTTGAGCTCCAGGCCCAGCGGGGTACCGGCCTTGACGGCAGCACGCAGCATGTCACCGGTGGAGATCTGTGGGATACCGAACTTCTCGGTGATGAATTTTGCCTGAGTACCTTTACCGGCCCCGGGAGCTCCCAGCAGAATTACGCGCATCTCGTGCTCCTCAAATTTTTTTATGAAATTCAATGGATTCGGCAACCAGGGCCAAGTCCGGAAAATCGGGTATGACCATAAATCGGTCAGAAGGCTGCTCAAGATACACAGCGCCCGTCAGCCAGACAAGCTTCCCAAAGTTGCAGGAATGGGCCATCTGTAGCCAAGGCTGCAGGCGGTTGCGCCCAGCGCAACCACCTTCCCTGCCCTGGTTTGGCCCGCAGGGCGGCCCTGCGCGCGGGCAGCCAGCCGTGGCCTCAGCCTGTGTTGCGCAGGCCTGCGGCAATCCCTGCCACTGTCACCAGCAGGGCCTGCTCCAGCGGGCTGTCCAGAGCGGCTTCACGGCGGCGTGAGCGCGCCAGCAGCTCGGCCTGAAGCTGATGCAGCGGGTCCAGGTAGGTGTTGCGCAGGCTGATGAATTCCAGCGTTTCCGGGCTGTGCGCCAGTAGCACCTGCTGCCCGGTCAGGCCCAATACCACCTGACAGGACTGCGACAATAGGTCGCGCAGATGTGCACCTAAAGGAAGCAACTGCGGTTGCACCAGACGTTCGTCGTAGGCCTCGGCAATCTGCGCATCAGCTTTGGCCAAGACCATCTCCAGCATGTCGATGCGGGTACGGAAGAACGGCCACTGCTCACGCATCTGCGCCAGCAACTCACCCTGCCCCCGTGCCAGTGCATTGCTCAGCGCGGTCTCCCACCCCAACCAGGCTGGCAGCATCAGGCGCGTCTGGGTCCAGCCGAAGATCCATGGAATGGCCCGCAGGCTTTCGATGCCACCGGCACGACGCTTGGCCGGGCGGCTGCCCAGCGGCAGGCGCCCCAGCTCCTGCTCGGGTGTGGACTGGCGGAAATACTCGACGAAATCCGGGTTCTCCCGCACCACGCTGCGGTAAGCCTTGACGCCATCGGCGGCCAGTTGGTCCATCAAGGCGCGCCAGGCCGGCTCAGGGGGTGGCGGCGGCAGCAAGGTCGCTTCCAGCACCGCCGCCAGGTACAGGTTGAGGTTCTGCTCGGCGATACCTGGCAAACCAAACTTGAAGCGGATCATCTCACCTTGCTCGGTGGTGCGAAACCGCCCTGCCACTGACCCCGGTGGTTGCGAGAGGATCGCCGCGTGGGCCGGGCCACCGCCGCGGCCGACAGTGCCGCCACGGCCATGGAACAGCAGCAGTTCGACCTGATGCTCACGGCAGATGCGTACCAGATTTTCCTGCGCCCGATATTGGGCCCAGGCCGCGGCGGTGGTCCCGGCATCCTTGGCCGAATCGGAGTAGCCGATCATCACTTCCTGCGGCCCACGCAAGCCCGCACGATAGCCCGGCAGGCCGAGCAGCCGCTCCATCACAGGGCCCGCGTTGTCCAGATCGGCCAGGGTTTCGAACAGCGGCACCACGCGCATCGGCCTGGTCAGGCCGGCTTCCTTGAGCAGCAACTGCACAGCCAGTACATCCGATGCAGCGCCCGCCATGGAGATGACATACGAACCGAGCGATGCGCCCGGCGCCGCAGCGATCTCGCGACAGGTGGCAAGCACTTCGGCAGTGTCCGCCTGGGGCATGAAGTGGGCCGGCAGCAATGGCCGGCGGTTTTTCAATTCGGCCTGCAGGAACGCGATACGCTTGTCTTCATCCCAGTGCGCATAGCTGCCCATGCCCAGATAATCGGTGATCTCCGACAGCGCGTCACGGTGTCGGGCGGCATCCTGGCGCACGTCCAGGCGCCCCAGAAACAGGCCAAAAGTCACCGCACGGCGCAGACTGTCGAGCAATGGCCCATCGGCAATCACGCCCATGCCACATTCGTGCAAGGACTGGTAGCACAGCTCCAGCGGCGCGATCAGGTCACGGTTGTCCACCAGCACATCGGCACTGGCCGGCTGGGTAGCGGTGAGCGACGCATGGGCCCAGGCGCGCGTCGCCCGCAAGCGGTCACGCAATTGCTTGAGCACGGCGCGGTAGGGCTCTGGGGTGTCCCCCACCCGCTCGCGCACAGCGCTGTTGGCCTGCTGCATCGACAACTCTGCCGCCAGCGCGTCGACATCGCGCAAAAACAGGTCGGCCGCCATCCAGCGTGCCAGCAGCAACACTTCGCGTGTCACCGCGGCGGTCACGTTGGGGTTGCCATCACGATCGCCGCCCATCCACGAGGCAAAGCGCACAGGTGCCGCTTCCAGCGGCAGGCGCAGGCCAGTGGCGTCGAACAGCGCCTTGTCCACCTTGCGCAGGTGGCTGGGGATGGCATGCCACAGGGAATGCTCGATCACCGCGAAGCCCCATTTGGCTTCGTCTACAGGCGTTGGCCGGGTGCGCCGGATTTCTTCTGTGTGCCAGGCCTCAGCGATCAACCGGCGCAGGCGCTCGCGCACTTGCTGGCGTTCGACCGGGGTCAAATCACGATGGTCTTGCACGGCCAACTGGCCAGCAATGGCATCGTACTTCTGGATCAATGTGCGGCGTGCCACTTCGGTGGGATGCGCGGTGAGCACCAGCTGGATATCGAGCTTGGCCAATTGCCTGGCCAAAGCATCATCCTTGTGCCCGGCCTGCTTCAGACGCGCCAGCA
The DNA here is from genome assembly GCF_047456185.1 of Pseudomonas sp. BNK-30. Taxonomy (NCBI): domain Bacteria; kingdom Pseudomonadati; phylum Pseudomonadota; class Gammaproteobacteria; order Pseudomonadales; family Pseudomonadaceae; genus Pseudomonas; species Pseudomonas sp. BNK-30. Next base: position 522,214 of record NZ_CP179904.1, on the reverse strand, counting down.
GCTCAGGCAGCACCCGCGCCTCGAAAGGCTCTGGCTGCTCGGCATCACGGCGCCGGATCAACTGGTACTGCTCGGCCATGTTGGCCAGGTTGAGGAACTGGTTGAAGGCACGTGCCACCGGCAACAAGTCTTCTTCAGCCAGGTTCGCCAAGGTAGAACTCAGCTGTTCGCCAGCGCTGCGCCGGTCCGCCTTGGCGCTATGGCGAATGTCCTCGATTTTCTGCAGGAACGCGTCACCGTGCTGCTGGCGAATGGTTTCGCCAAGCAACTCCCCCAACACATGGACATCTTCACGCAAGCGCACATCGATATCAGTCATTGGCCCTCTCTTCGGCGCGGCTCGCCCGCGCTCTGCTCAGGAAACAGCACTGGCCCAAGAGTGCCCACAGCGGGGCCGCCATGGCAAGCCACGACCGGTAAAGCAAACTAAAGTAAAAGTCCAGAAGTCCGATGCAATGCAGCCCTTCCGAGGCGTTTACAGAGGTCATCATGAAAATCCGCGAACTCGCCCAGCACTGGGAACAGAACGCCGCAGGCACCCTGAGCCCGACCGGCCATACCTTGCACCTGGACCTGGAGTCGGAGGCGCGCCTGGCGGCGCTCATCGACATGTACCCCAAGCGCACCGCCGAGGAACTGCTCGGTGAGCTGGTCGCAGCCGCGCTCGAGGAGCTTGAAGCCAGCTTCCCCTACGTGCAGGGCAACAAGGTCATTTCCACCGATGAAGAAGGCGATCCGCTGTACGAAGACATAGGCTCTACACCGCGCTTTCTCGCGCTTTCAAGGCGCCATCTGCACACCCTCAGCAACCCCGGCGACGGCAGCGGAAGCTGACGCGCCTGCCTTCCGTTCCGGGCTGCCCTCCAGCCCGGAATACCGCTTCTGACAGTGGAAGTTCCGCTCACACACCACTGACCGATCAGTCAGAAATAGTTGGCATTTTTTTCTGAACTATTCAAAAAACGACCCAGTCACAGCCAATAGCCATCACGCTAAAACCCTGCACACTGTCGTCGTGCACCGTTGAGCTGAAGCACACGGCGATGCCAGGGATTGAGCGATGGGATGGACTGCTACGGACATCGTCGTTATCAGGAGTGATCCAATGGAGCTGACCACCATGAAGACCCGCACTTCGAAACTTTCCTCCACTCATGTGCGCGGGTTCAAGCTGGCCGCGCTGGCCCTGGGCAGTAGCCTGGTCCTGGCCGGCTGTGCGGGCAACCCGCCCACCGAGCAGTATGCCGTCACCCAGTCCGCCGTGAACTCCGCCGTCAGCGCTGGCGGTACCGAGTTCGCCGCCGTTGAAATGAAAGCGGCGCAGGACAAGTTCAAGCAGGCCGAAATCGCCATGCACGACAAGAACTACGAGGACGCCAAGCGTCTGGCCGAGCAGGCCGAATGGGACGCTCGCCTCGCCGAACGCAAGGCCCAGGCGGCCAAGGCCCAGAAGGCCGTGCAGGACGCCCGCCAGGGCGTTCAGGACGTACGTCAGGAAGGCCTGCGTAGCGCTCAGTGAGCGCCGCCCAGCCTGCCTTAGCCTTCGCACTCGATCAAAGGATGAACACTATGCGCAAACACGTCATGATTCCCGCCCTGCTGGCCCTGAGCGTCGGTCTCGCTGCCTGCTCGCACGACCCGAACGCCAACCTGGAGTCGGCCCGCACCAACTTCTCGTCGCTGCAGAGCGACCCGCAGGCGAGCAAAATCGCAGCCCTTGAAACCAAGGACGCACAAGACTGGCTGAACAAGGCCGACAAGGCCTACATGGAGCGTGAGGACAGCAAGAAAGTCGACCAGTTGGCCTACCTGACCAACCAGCGCGTTGAAGTGGCCAAGCAGACCATTGCCCTGCGCTCGGCCGAAAACGAGCTGAAAAACGCCTCGGCCCAACGTGCCCAGGCCAAGCTCGATGCCCGTGACGCGCAGATCGCCAAGCTTCAGGACAGCCTGAACGCCAAGCAGACCGACCGCGGTACGCTGGTGACCTTCGGCGATGTACTGTTCGACTTCAACAAGGCCGAACTCAAGAGCAGCGCCTTGCCCAACGTGACCAAGCTGGCCCAGTTCCTTCAGGAAAACCCTGAGCGCAAGGTCATCGTCGAGGGTTACACCGACAGCGTCGGTTCGGCCAACTACAACCAGACCCTGTCCGAGCGTCGCGCCGGTGCCGTGCGCATGGCGCTGGTACGTGCAGGCGTGGACCCTGCGCGCATCGTCGCTCAAGGCTACGGCAAGGAATACCCGGTTGCTGACAACAGCAGCAACTCGGGCCGTGCGCAAAACCGCCGGGTGGAGGTGACCATCTCCAACGACAACCAGCCGGTAGCGCCGCGTTCGGTGAGCCAGGTGCAGTAAGGCTCACAAGTCGATAAAAGAACCCCGCCTTCATGGCGGGGTTCTTCTTTTTCATCGTTGGTTCGAGCGGGTCATTGCACTTTTTGCGGGGTCTGCTCACCCATGCAACGCACCGCACGCTTGCGGTTGTCGACCAGTACCCCGGTAAGGCCCTTTTGCGCTGTGTCGAACAGCACCAGCACACCGTCCACACACTGCGCCACCTGCGGCGCTGGGTCGAGGGAAACCTTGTAGTCCTCACCAGGCACGGTCTTGAGCATGGTGAAATCCTGCAGCAACAACGCATCCTCCGGCTTGGCGAAATGCAGGTAGCCGTAATACCACAGAGCCCCCACCGTCACGATGATGCTGCCGACACCGGTCAGGATCAGCGGGATGGCGTTGCGTTCTTCACTCATTGCTTGTTCTTCTCGTCAGGATAGTTGGGCACTTCGGCCAGCCGCCGCAGGCCGTTGAAATGGCGGGGGTCATCAAGGAAACGCAGCATCACCTGGCGCCAGACCGGGTCGGCAAAGGTCTGTACATGGCCGCCGCGGGTCAGTTGCAGCACCCGTGGTGGCGGTGCGTGCTGGTACAGGCGAATGCCGTTGTTCATCGGCACCAGGTTGTCGTCGATGCTATGGAAGAACAGCTTGGGCGGGCCGCTCAGGCGCTCGACCGAACGGATCGCGCTGTCACCATCGGGTACCAGCCAGGACAACGGCACCTGCAAGGGCCAGGTCAACCACGATGTGCTCAGCGCAAAGCGCCCGACATCACGGTAACTGGCCGGCACGCCATCGAACACCAGTGCGCTGAAGCGCAGGCATTGCTCGGGGTGGGCTGCCAGGTAGTGGATGGCCATTGCCCCGCCCAGGCTCTGCCCCAGCAATACCAAGGGTTTGCCCTTGACCTCGGGGGCCTGGTCGAGCCATGCCATGGCCGCTGCGATGTCATTGTAGACCTGTGGCAAGCCGGGCTTGCCCTGGGACAGGCCATAGCCCCGGTAATCGATCATCAGCACCTGATAGCCCTGCTCCGGCAGCCAGTAGCTACCGCCCAGGTGCCCAGCCAGATTGCCGCCATTGCCGTGCAAGTGCAGCACCGTGCCCTTGACCTCGACACCCGCCTTGGCCGGCAGCCACCAGCCATGCAGGCGGACGCCGTCGGCGGTGGTCAGGGTGACATCGCGGTACTGCAGCTTGGCACGCTCGGGCGTGAACGGCTGGCCCGGTTCCGGGTAGAACAACAGGCTGCTGCACCCGCCCAGGCCCAACAGCGCCAAACCCAGGACCAGGCAGCGGCAGCGCTCAAAGAATGTTCGCGTAGTCGGCTTCAATGCGATCAAGGCTCAGGTGGTTGAGGAAGTTGGAGAAGCACATCCAGGCCGACAGCGCATTGAGGTCGCGAAACTGCTCCGGCAGGTACTTGGGCGGTTCCACCAGGCCTTCTTCGACCAGCTGACGCAAGGTACGCATGTCTTCGAGGGTAGTCTTGCCGCAGAACAGCAGCGGAATCTGCTCGAGTTTGCCCTTTCTCACGGCCAACTGAATGTAGTTGTAAACCATGATGAAACCCTTGAGGTAGGACAAATCCTTGGTAAATGGCAGACCATTGGGCACCGAGCCGCGGAACACCCGGCTTGCATTGCTGTAGCTCTGCGCCATTTCAAAGCCCTGGGCGCGGAAAAACTCGAACACCTGGAGGAAATCGGCGCCCTCCTCGACCATGTGGATGGCGCGCGTGCGGTTGGTGAGCTTGCGCAGACGGCTGGGGTAAGAGGCGAAGGCGATCACCTCCATGAGAATCGCCAAACCCTCCTGAGTCACCGTCGACGAAGGCGGGCCCTTCGACAGGAAGGTGCAGATCGGCTGGTTGAGGCCGTTGAGCGTGGTGCCCACATGCACCAGCCCCTCGTGCACTTCCAGCGCGCGCACATCACGGCTGTTGAACATGGCGTCAGCGCGCACCTTGATGTAGTCGGCCCCTGCCGCCGCATCGGCGACGATGCCGTCGGACTCGAACACCCGGATGGTTTCCTCGGCCTCGCCGAACACCTTGTTCAGGCGGCGCTGGAGGATGTCCACGGCCTCCTTGGCAGTCAGGTTTTTCGGCTCGTCCTTGAGGTCACCACGGCCGTCGATGTTGTTCAGGTAATCGGAAAGCATCAGGCCAAGGTCGGCCAGCGTCGGGTCGCCAGCGTGGAAGGCATCGGACGCCGCGCCATAGAGTTCCTGGGAGATCAGGCCGAAATCCTCGGTGCCGCGTGCTTCGAGCATGCGCACCACCATGCGGTACTCCTTGCACATGCGCCGCATGATCTGCCCCACCGGGTTGAACTGCCCCAATTGTCGGGTGATGTCGCGCTCGATGCTCTGGAACTCGGCCTTGACCGCACTTGAGTCGAACGACAGCGGCCGCGACTGGTAATAGGCGCGGTCCACTGCAGGCGGCTCTTTGCCCTTGGCCTTCAGAAAGCCCTGGCGGATGTTGTCATCCCACTTGACCGCATCGAGCACACGTATAGGGGTTTGCGCGGTGACGATGCGATCGGACAGTGCGCGTATGGTCTGCTGGTACTCGTCCACCGGGAACTCCTTTCTAGAACAAGGCACCTGTACAGGCCCCTCGCCGGCACGCCGGCGAGGGGCCTGTACGGTCATTTGCCGCTGCGCTGGAAGCGCGCCACCTCGACGAACAGGTCGGAGTTGGCCGGGTCATCCAGATAGGCCAGCACCCGCTCCGACGGGCTGTCGATCAGCACGCCCTCACCGTTGTCCTCCGGTACCTCGGTGTTGCGCCCGGTCAGCTCTTTTTTCTCGACCGCCTGCTGCACCTGTTCCACATCAAGGTTGTAGATCACCAGTTCCTTGCCATCGACGATATCGAAACCGCCAATCAGGAAATGGCCGCCCAGGCGCTTGGGTACACCGGCAGAGAGGTACCAGCGGTTGCCGTGGCGTGACACGGTGAAGACGTACTCTTCGGGTTTCTTGCCCTTGGCCGTGGCCACGGCCTTGTAGGCATCGGCGCCGCTGCGGCTGATGGCTAGCTTCAGTGGCTCGCCCCAGGCGTCCTTGCTGCTCCACTTGCCCAGCAGGGCCTTGGGCGCCGCCTGATTGCTCGGCAACGGCTCATGGAAGGTCACCAGACAACCGCCCAGCAGGAGGAATGACAACGTCAACAACACCACACGCCAGGCTTTCATCAGGTTCTCCTTGAAAGTTCGTTCTCGGCTCAGGCCGATGCCAACACCAGGTGCAGGTAACGGGTAAGCATAGCGAGCATCTGCCCATCGGCTTGCGCATCGGCATCCTTGAGCAGGCCCTGATATTCCATCTGCTCGATAATCGCCGTCAACATCTGGGCGTCCTGTTCCGGTTGCTGCGAGCCGACCACCTGTAACAGCTGGCGCGTGCCATGCAGCAGAATCTGCTCGTGGGCGCACACCAGCTCGGCCAGGCGCGGGCACAGCAGCGCTTCCTGGCGGAAGGCTTGCTCGGCCATCAGGAAGTCGCGGCGGTTGACCAACTGACGGGAAACGTAGTCGGCAGTCATCTGCGCCACTTCGTCAGCCAGACGCGCCCTTGATTGCGCACTGCCATCACCCTGGGCAAGCAGCTGGCGCAGCACCACTTCGGTGTTGGCCCACAGCTTGGCCATGTAGGCGGCGCTGCGTTCGACGTATTGGGCGAAGGTATCGGTGAGCAGGTCCTCGATATCCTTGAAGTAGTAGGTCGTGGCCGACAGCGGCACACCGGCCTCGGCGGCGACCGCACGGTGGCGCACGCCACGCACGCCATCACGCACGACAATCCGCATGGCGGCGTCGAGGATCAACTGGCGGCGCTGTTCGCTGCCTTGGCGGGCGGTCTTGCGACCCTGGTATTGCACGCTTTCGGCGACGGCGGTGGCAATGCCGGCGGCGCCTTGCTGGGCCATTGCGGGTGTCACGGGTGTACCTCATTGATCTTGGGGTGACTGCACCGGCCCTTTCGCCGGCTTGCCGGCGATAGGGCCCTGACAAACAACATAAGGCTTCAGGCAAGAAAAAGCCGCCCCGAAAGGCGGCTTGTTCAATTCACTCAGGCCTGTGGGCGCATGTGCGGGAACAGGATCACGTCGCGAATCGAAGGCGAGTTGGTCAGCAGCATCACCAGGCGGTCGATGCCGATGCCTTCACCAGCAGTCGGTGGCATGCCGTACTCCAGGGCGCGAACGAAGTCGGCATCGTAGTGCATGGCTTCGTCGTCACCGGCGTCCTTCTCGGCCACCTGGGCCAGGAAGCGCTCTGCCTGGTCTTCGGCGTCGTTGAGCTCGGAGTAGGCGTTGGCGATCTCGCGGCCACCGATGAACAGCTCGAAGCGGTCGGTCACGGCCGGGTTGTCGTCGTTGCGGCGGGCCAGCGGCGAAACTTCGAACGGGTATTCGGTAATGAAGTGCGGCTGCTCCAGCTTGTGCTCGACCAGTTCTTCGAAAATCATCACCTGCAGCTTGCCCAGGCCCTCGTGGCCCAGCACCTTGGCACCGGCTTTCTTGGCGATGTCACGGGCACGCTCGACATCCTGCAGGTCGGCCGCAGTCAGTTCAGGGTTGTACTTGAGGATCGAGTCGAACACCGACAGGCGCACGAACGGCTCACCAAAGTGGAACACCTTGTCGCCATACGGTACATCGGTGCTGCCCAGGACCAGCTGGGCTAGCTCGCGGAACAGTTCCTCGGTGAGGTCCATGTTGTCACGGTAGTCAGCGTAGGCCTGGTAGAACTCGAGCATGGTGAACTCGGGGTTGTGCCGGGTCGAAACGCCTTCGTTACGGAAGTTGCGGTTGATCTCGAACACTTTCTCGAAACCACCGACCACCAGGCGCTTGAGGTACAGCTCCGGCGCGATACGCAGGAACATGGCCATGTCCAGGGCGTTGTGGTGGGTTTCGAACGGTTTGGCCGCGGCACCGCCAGGAATGGTCTGCAGCATCGGCGTTTCGACTTCCAGGAAGTCGCGGTCGATGAGGAACTTGCGGATATGCGAGATCACCTGCGAACGCACACGGAAGGTGTGGCGGGTTTCTTCGTTGACCATCAGGTCGACATAACGCTGGCGGTAGCGCTGCTCGGTATCGGTCAGGCCGTGGTGCTTGTCCGGCAGCGGGCGCAGCGACTTGGTCAGCAGGCGTACGTTGGTCATTTCAACGTACAGGTCGCCCTTGCCGGAGCGGGCCAGGGTGCCTTCGGCGGCGATGATGTCGCCCAGGTCCCAGGTCTTGACCGCGGCCAGGGTTTCTTCCGGCAGGGTCTTGCGGTTGACGTAGACCTGGATGCGCCCGGTCATGTCCTGGATCACCATGAACGAGCCACGGTTGAGCATGATGCGACCGGCTACCTTGACCGGGATCGCTGCAGCTTCCAGCTCTTCCTTGGTCTTGTCGACGTATTGCTTCTGCAGGTCGTTGCAGTAGCTGTCGCGGCGGAAGTCGTTGGGGAAGGCCTGACCCTTCTCGCGCTCGGCGGCAAGCTTTTCCTTGCGCAGGGCGATCAGGGTGTTTTCTTCCTGTTGCAGGTCTTGCGATTCGGTCTTGAGGTCGCTCATGTCGTCATTCTTTCCATCAGGTATTCGTTGCCCTTTTCGGGCAGGGCACGCGATGCCGGCGTGCGGGCATCGCGGCGGTGGTGTGCGGCTTACAGCCCCTGCTTGAGGCTCGCTTCCAGATACTGGTCGATGTCGCCATCCAGCACCTTGTTGCAGTCGCTGCGCTCGACGCCGGTACGCAGGTCCTTGATACGCGAGTCATCCAGCACGTAGGAGCGGATCTGGTGGCCCCAGCCGATGTCCGACTTGCTGTCTTCCAGCGCCTGGGACGCGGCGTTGCGCTTTTGCATTTCCAGCTCGTACAACTTGGCCCGCAGCATTTTCATGGCGGTGTCCTTGTTGGCATGCTGGGAGCGTTCGTTCTGGCACGCCACCACGGTGTTGGTCGGCACGTGGGTGATACGTACCGCCGAATCGGTGGTGTTCACGTGCTGACCACCGGCACCGGAGGAACGGTAAGTGTCGATGCGCAGGTCGGACGGGTTGATGTCGATCTCGACCTTGTCGTCGATCTCGGGCGACACGAACACCGCCGAGAACGAGGTGTGGCGACGGGCACCGGAGTCGAACGGGCTCTTGCGTACCAGGCGGTGCACGCCGATTTCGGTGCGCAGCCAGCCGAAGGCGTACTCGCCCTTGATGTGCACGGTGGCGCCCTTGATGCCGGCGACTTCGCCCTCGGAAAGCTCGATGATGGTGGCGTCGAAACCGCGCTTGTCGGCCCAGCGCAGGTACATGCGCAGCAGGATGTTGGCCCAGTCCTGCGCTTCGGTACCGCCAGAGCCGGCCTGGATATCCAGGTAGGCGTTGTTCATGTCCATCTCGCCGCTGAACATGCGACGGAACTCAAGCTGGGCCAGTTTTTCTTCCAGGCCTTGCAGCTCGGTCACGACGTCGCTCACGGCGCTTTCGTCATTTTCCTCGACGGCCATGTCGAGCAGATCCTGGCAGTCGGCCAGGCCGCCGGACATCTTGTCCAGGGTCTCGACGACCTGCGCCAGCATGGCACGTTCGCGGCCCAGGGCCTGGGCGTACTCGGGCTTGTTCCAGACGGCCGGGTCTTCCAGCTCGCGGTTGACTTCGATCAGGCGGTCAGCTTTTTGATCGTAGTCAAAGATACCCCCGAATGGACTGGGAACGCTCGGTGAGGTCCTTGATGGTGTTCAGGATCGGTTGGATTTCCATGGCGCGCGGCTCTCGTACGAATTCGGTGAAAAGCCCGCGAGTATAACCGATCCAGGGAGCTGCGGCAGCCCGTTGGGCAGCCGCTTGAACCTCAGGCGATACCGACCTGGTTACGCCCGCTGTTCTTGGCCTGGTACAACCCCTTGTCGGCTGCCGAGATCAATTGCCGACAATGGCTGCCGATCGCCGGCGTCTGGGTCGCCAGGCCGATGCTCACGGTCAGGCGCGAATCGTCTTGCGATGCCGTATGCGGGATATTCAGACCATGTACGGTCTGGCGCAGCTTCTCCGCCACCAGCCGCGCACCGCCCGGGGAGGTGTTGGGCAATACCAGCGCGAACTCCTCGCCCCCGTAGCGCGCCGGCAGGTCGGTAGGCCGTGAGCAGGAGCCGCGGATGGCCTCTGCAACCTGGCGCAGCGCTTCATCACCTGCCAGGTGGCCGAAGCTGTCGTTGTAGACCTTGAAGTAGTCGACATCGATCATCAGCAGCGACAACTGCTGCTGCTCACGCATGGCCCTGCGCCATTCCAGTTCCAGGTACTCATCGAAATGGCGGCGGTTGGACAGACCGGTGAGGCCATCGGAGTTCATCAGCCGCTGCAGCATCAGGTTGGTGTCAAGCAGTTGCTGCTGGCTCACGCGCAGCGCCCGGTAGGCCTCGTCACGCTGCAGCAGGGTCAGGTACGAGCGGGAGTGGTAGCGGATGCGAGCCACCAGTTCGATGGTATCCGGCAGCTTGACCAGGTAGTCGTTGGCCCCGGCAGCGAAGGCCGCACTTTTGACCAAAGGGTCTTCCTTGGTCGACAGAACGATGATCGGGATGTCCCGGGTAGCCGGATTGTTACGGTATTCGCGCACCAGGGTCAGGCCGTCGAGGCCCGGCATGATCAGGTCCTGGAGGATCACCGTAGGTTTGATGCGCATGGCCTGAGCCACCGCCTGATGGGGGTCGGCGCAGAAATGGAAATCGATGTTTTCCTCATGGGCCAGGCCACGACGCACCGCTTCGCCGATCATCGCCTGATCGTCGACCAGCAAGACCATCGCCGAATTTTCATTGGCGGTCGCAAACCCTTCGATCGGTAGATCAATCATCCCTATTCACCTGATCACGGCCGCAGGGGCGGTGTGATTCAATACATATCGTCATTGTGCAAAGATTTCCATCAGGCGCCCGGCGATTCGCTCCAGCGGACGGATTTCCACCGCTGCATCGATTGCCGCGGCGGCTTTGGGCATACCGTAGACTGCGCTGCTGGACTGGTCCTGAGCAATGGTCAGGAAGCCTTGCTGGCGCATCAGTTTCAGGCCTTGGGCACCATCGCGGCCCATGCCGGTGAGCAGCACGCCCACCGCCTGCCCGCGCCAATAGCGCGCCACACTTTCGAAGAACACATCGATCGAGGGCCGGTAGATTTCGTTGACAGGTTCGGCAGTGTAGGCCAACTGGCCGTTGTTCAGCAGGCGTATGTGGTGATTGGTGCCCGCCAGCAGGACCTGCCCAGGCTGCGGCGGCTCCCCTTCACGGGCCAGGCGCACCGGCATGCCGCAGGCACTGCCAAGCCATTCTGCCATGCCGGCAGCGAACACCTGGTCAACATGCTGGACCAGCACGATGGATGCCGGGAACGCTTTGGGCAAGCCCTTTAGCAGCACCTCGAGGGCCGCAGGCCCGCCAGCCGATGAGCCGATCGCCACCAGGCCGCGGCGCTGGGCGGCATAGCGTAACGGCGCGGCGACCGGTTTGGTCGCGCTGGGCCGCTGTTGGCCGATCAACCAGCTGATGTTGAGGATCTTGCGCAGCAACGGCGCCGCCGCTTCCCGCGCATCACCCGCGCCCAGCGCCGGGGTGTCGACCACATCCAGGGCCCCATGGCCCATGGCCTCGAACACGCGGTGCACGTTCTGCTTGCGGTCGACGGTGACGATGACGATGGCACACGGCGTCTCGGCCATGATCCGCCGGGTCGCCTCCACACCATCCATCACCGGCATGATGAGGTCCATGAGAATCAGGTCGGGCGTTGCCTGGGCACACTGGCGCACGGCCTCGGCGCCATTGCTGGCCACCCAGATCACCTCATGCGCAGGCTCCAGGGCCAGGGCCCGGCGCAACGCCTCTACCGCCATGGGCATATCGTTGACGATGGCGATCTTCATCCTTGAGCACCTCCGATCAGTTCAACCACGGCGTCGAGCAACGCATCGTCGTGGAAGCTGGCTTTTGCCAAATAGTAGTCGGCGCCAGCGTCCAGGCCTCGCCGTCGATCTTCTTCGCGGTCCTTGTACGACACCACCATCACGGGCAGCGACTGCAGGCGCTGGTCGCGGCGCACCAAGGTGACCAGCTCGATACCGTCCATTCGCGGCATGTCGATGTCGGTGATCAGCAGGTCGAAATCCTCGCTACGCAGTGCATTCCAACCGTCCATGCCATCGACTGCCACGGCCACCTCGAAACCGCGGTTGCTCAGCAGCTTGCGTTGCAGCTCGCGTACGGTGAGCGAGTCGTCGACAACCAGAATGCGCTTGCGGCTGGCGCCACGGCCGGCCTGCACGCCGCGCTCGATGCGCTCCAGGCGGCCGGTGCTGAGCAGTTTCTCGACCGAGCGCAGCAAGTCTTCGACATCGACGATCAACACCACCGAACCATCGTCCAGCAGCGCCCCGGCGGAAATGTCCTGGACCTTGCCCAGCCGTGCATCGAGCGGCATCACGACCAACACCCGCTCACCGATCAGCCGCTCCACGGCCACACCGTAAAGCTGTTCACGTTCGCGGATCACCACGACCCGCAAAGCGCTTTCATCACCTTGCGCGGCGGGCCGGTTGAGCAACTGGCTGGCCGCCACCAGACCGATATGCCGGCCCTCGTGCCAAAAATGCTGACGCCCCTCGATTTGCACGATCTGCTCGGCCGTCACCTCCAAGGTGCGCTCGATATGCGCCAGCGGGAACGCATAAGCCTCCCCGCCGACTTCCACCACAAGGCTGCGTACCACCGAAAGGGTCAACGGCACTTCCAGATGGAAGCGGCAGCCCTGGCCGGCCTGCTGGGTCAGCTCGATCGAGCCGCGCAGGTCCCGCACCAGATGCTGCACCGCGTCCAGGCCAACACCGCGGCCGGAGACTTCGGTCACTTTGTCGCGCATGCTGAAGCCCGGCAGGAACAGGAAGGTCAGCAGCTCCGCCTCACTCATCTGCGCCACGGTGTCCGCCGGGGACAAGCCGCGCTGAACGATACTGCGCTGCAGCCGTTGCAGGTCGATGCCGGCGCCGTCATCGCTCAGTTCAAGGATCAACAGGCCGGCCTGATGGGAGGCTCGCAGGCGAATTGCACCTTCTTCCGGTTTGCCCGCCAACAGCCGCTGCTCGGGCAATTCAATACCATGGTCGACTGCATTGCGCAGCAGATGGGTCAACGGCGCTTCGAGCTTTTCCAGCACATCGCGGTCGACCTGGGTCTTTTCACCGTCTATCTGCAGACGCACCTGCTTGCCCAGCGAGCGGCCCAGGTCTCGCACCATACGGCTCTGGCCGGTAAGCACATCGGCAAACGGGCGCATGCGGCAGGCCAGGGCTGTGTCGTACAGCAACTGCGCCCGCTGGCTGGCCTGCCAGCCGAATTCGTCAAGGTCGGCGGTTTGCTGTTGCAGGATGTGCTGGGTTTCCATCAGCAGCCGTTGCGCCTGGGCCAGTGCTTCCAACACCGGCAGGCTCTGGCCGCTGCCTTCCAACTGGGCTTTCAGGCCATCGAGGGCGCGCATGCCTTGGCCGTGCATGCGCTTGAGGCGCTGCAGGGTGGCCAGATAGGGTTTGAGGCGCTGGGTCTCGACCAGCGACTTGCTCGACAAGTCGAGCAGGCTGTTGAGCCGATCGGCAGTTACCCGCAACACCCGCTCGCCACCTTGGGCGCCGCGCTTGGATGCCCTGCGCGGCACGGGAGGCTCTGCTTCGGGCTCAAGCTCGGGGGTAACCAGCTCGACCGTGGGCAATGGTGTCTGGGCCGGCACGCTGGAAGGCACAGGTGCACCGGGAGGGTCCAGCAAGCCAGCCATCTGGGCCAGAAAACCGGGTACCGCGCCCTCACCGGCAGGGTCCCCGGGCGTTGCGACATGCAACAGCAGGTCGGTACCGCGCAGCAAGGCATCGATATGTTCAGCGCGCAGCAGCAGCCGGCCTTCCTGGGCCGCTACCAGGCAATCTTCCATCACATGGGCCACGCTGACCCCGGCGTCGATGCCCACGATGCGTGCAGCACCCTTCAAAGAGTGCGCAGCACGCATGCAGGCTTCCAATTGAGCGGCCTGGGTCGGGTTGCGCTCCAGCGCCATCAGCCCTGTGATGAGCACCTGGGTCTGAGCTTCGGCTTCCAGGCTGAACAGCTCGAGCAACGATGCGTCGCGCATTTGCTCAGGGGTCATGACAGGCTCCGCTGCACGGCAGACAGTAGTTGTTGTTCGTCCAGCACACGCACGCTGCGCCCGCGCCACTGCAGTACGGCGGCGGTGAACGGTGCAGTATCTTCAGTGGCGCCCGGTAGTGTGAACTCCAGGCGATGAATACCGTCGATCTCGTCCACCGCCAGCACCACTGGCCCGCCTGCCGCCGCCAGAATCAACATGCGCGGCATCGCCCGGCTGCTGCGCGCAGGCTCCGGCAAGCGCGCCAGCCCCAGCATTTCGCTCAGCAACAGGCACGGCACCAGTGCGCCACGCACATTGGCTACCCCTTGCAGCACCCTGGAACGCTGATGCGGCAATGAATGTACCGGCTGCACCGGGGCGATCTCGGCCAGGCAGGCGGTCGCCAAGGCCAGCCACTCCTCACCCAGACGAAACAGCAGCAGCGAGCGCCCGACGCTGGACTCGACCTGCGCCGCCTCGTGCAACTGATCGTCCTGAGCCAGTGCATAGCGGTCCAGCAGACGGGTAGCGGCCGCAGCATAGACTTCACAGTTGCGACAATGGATATGCCTTTGCAGCAGCGGGCATTGCTTGTCGCCGTGCACGCCGATCCGGTTCCAGCAATCGTCGATGCGCTCATCGTCCTGGGCGAGCAGCGCAATTGCGTGTTCGACGCTCATCGTTCAGCCCCCCTGCCAGCGCGTGCCGCGCGTTCGTGCAAGCGGCGAGCGCCGGCTTCGTCGCCTTGGGCCGCCAGCAACATGGCCAGGTGCAGCAACGCCTCAGGGTGCTGCGGCTCCAGGTACAGGGCTTTGCGGTAGTGCGTCTGGGCTTGCCGGGCATCGCCTTCGGTATCGCTGAGCAGTCCCAGCCAGTAATACACCTGAGCCTTGGGCTCGAACTGCTGCAGATAGCGCTGGCAATTGGCACGCGCTTGCGTGCCCTCACCCGCGTTGGCCTGCCTCGCGATGAGGGCCAGCAACTCACTTTCGCTCTCGCGCTGCACCACTGTGGGCGGGGCAACCGCAACCGAGCGCAAGGGCCGCGAAATGGGCGCAGGGGCAGGCACGGGGCGGCTCGGTGCGAGTGGCGCCGGCGGGATGAGCCGAGGCTGTGCTGGCGCATCCAACGGCTGGCGAACGTAGGCGAACGACTGGGCAATGCCCAGCGGCCGCATACCCAGCCTTGCCAGAAGGCTGCCCTCGGCCGGCCCGATAAACAGTACGCCATGCTCGTGGGTAAGGCGCTTGAGCACCTCGAACACGCGCTGCTGGGTCGCCACGTCGAAGTAGATCAGCAAATTGCGGCAGAACACGAAGTCGTAATAACCGTCACGGCTGCCCAGCGCCGGGTCGAGCACGTTGCCCACGGCCAGGTTCACCTGTGCACGCACCCGCTCGTTCAGCTCATGGCCTTCGGCGAGCGCGTGGAAGTGGCGCTCGCGAAAGGCCAGATCAACGCCGCGGAACGAGTTGCGACCGTAGACCGCCTGCACGCCCTTGGCCACCGAATTGGGGCTGATGTCGATACCGTCGATGCGAAACGCAGCCGGGTTCATGCCTGAATCGAGCAGTGCCATGGCCAGGGAATAAGGTTCTTCACCCGTGGAGCACGGCAGGCTCAGCAAGCGTAGCGGCCGCTCGCCGGCAAGTTCGGCCAGGCGTTTGTGGGCCAGCCCGACCAGCGCGGTAAACGACTCCCGGTAGCGGAAGAACCAGGTTTCCGGGACGATCACCGCTTCGATAAGCGCCTGTTGCTCATCTGCCGATTGCTGCAAGCACAGCCAATAGTCGTGAAGGTCTTGGGCGTTGACCGCGACACGGCGCTGCTGCAAGGCACGCTCGACCATGGGCGCGCCGACCGATTCGACATCCAGGCCGATGCGCTCTTGCAGAAAGCGGAAAAACCGTTGCTCGCTCATGCCGACACCTGCCCCGACTGTTGTGGGAACAGCAGTTCGCGCACAGTATCAGACAGCAAGTCATCGACCTCGATACGCTGTAGCAGGCCGTTGGCGTCCTGGCGAACCGGGCCCAGGTAACGCGCTTCGGGGTTGTCCAGCCCATACGGCTGAAACTCCTCAGCGAGGCAGCGCAAGGTCTCGGTAGCCTGTTCAAGGATCAGCCCCAACTGATGCTCGCCGCGATAGCGCACCAGCACCAGCCGTGTGCTGGTGCGCGCAGTGGCAGGCTGACCAAAGCTCAGGGCCGACAGGTCGACCACCGGCACCAGCACGCCACGATGGGCAACGATGCCGGCAACCCAGGCCGGCGCCTGGGCGATCGGCTTGAGTGGCAGGCGAGGTAGCACTTCGACCACCTGGCGCACATCCAGGGCGAAACGTTGGTCGTTGAGACGAAATAGCAGGTACAGCTTGCCCTTGGCGCTGGCCGCTGCTGCCGCATGCGTGTGCAGGTCAGTCATGGCGGTCAGACTTTGAAGCGCGATACACCACCGCGCAAGCCCGCGGCCACCTGGCTCAACTCGTCGATGGCGAAGCTGGCCTGGCGCAGCGATTCCACCGTCTGCGTGCTGGCATCGCTGAGCTGGGCCAGTGCCTGGTTGATCTGCTCGGCGCCGGTAGCCTGGGCCTGCATGCCTTCGTTGACCATCAACACCCGCGGCGCCAGCGCCTGTACCTGATGGATGATCTGGCTCAGTTGTTCGCCCACCTGCTGCACTTCGAACATGCCACGGCGCACTTCTTCGGAAAACTTGTCCATGCCCATGACCCCTGCCGATACCGCCGACTGGATTTCCCGAACCATCTGCTCGATGTCGTAGGTGGCCACGGCCGTCTGGTCCGCCAGACGCCGCACCTCGGTGGCCACGACGGCAAAGCCGCGCCCGTACTCACCGGCCTTTTCCGCTTCGATGGCGGCATTGAGCGACAGCAGGTTGGTCTGGTCGGCGACCTTGACGATGGTCACCACCATCTGCGTGATGTTGCTGGCCTTTTCGTTGAGGATCGCCAGCTTGGCATTGACCAGGTCGGCTGCGCCCATGACCTGGTGCATGGTGTCCTCCATGCGCGCCAGGCCCTGCTGGCCGGAACCTGCCAGGCTCGAAGCCTGGTCGGCGGCACTGGTGACTTCGGTCATGGTGCGCACCAGGTCGCGCGAGGTCGCGGCAATCTCACGCGAGGTGGCACCAATCTCGGTGGTGGTCGCAGCGGTTTCGGTGGCGGTGGCCTGCTGTTGCTTGGAGGTGGCCGCAATTTCAGTGACCGATGTGGTCACCTGTACCGAAGAGCGCTGGGCCTGGGACACCAGCTTGGCCAGCGCCTCGGCCATCTCGTTGAAGCCGCTTTCGATGGCGCCGAACTCGTCCTTGCGGTCCAGGCTCAGGCGCATGCTCAAGTCGCCCGAGCGCAGCTTGTCGAGGGCATGCACCACGCGCTGTACGGGGGCGGTGATGGCGCGCATCAGCAGCAGGCCGCAGATACCCGCCGCGACGATTGCCAACAACAGCGAAACGATCATGCTGCCTTTGGCGGTGCTCACGGCACCGACAATCTCGTGGTTAGCGGCGTCGGCGGCTTCGCGGTTGTACTCGATCATCGTGTTGAGATGACTGCGCCCCTGCGACCAGACCGGTGTCAGAACGTCCTTGATCAACCGCTCTGCCTCGGCATAATCCTGCCGTCGATAGGCTTCCATCACCTGGCCGATGACATGGGTGTAGTTTGCCTCCATCTGGAGAAAGGTGTCGAAATGGGCCTGGTCGTCCTTGTCGTGAATGGTGCCTTGGTAGCTGGCCAGGTGTTGCTTGAGGCGTTCGTCGAAGCTTTTGAACAGCTCCATGTCGGCTGCCGTGATCTCGCGGTGGTCGGACAACCCCACCAGCTGCTGGCTGGTGACGTAGCTGTCGACCCAGGCACTGCGGATCATCGAACTGTAGTAGACCCCCGGAATGCTGTCGGTACCTACTGCCTCCTCGGCACTTTCGATCGCCACCAGCCGCGAGTAAGCAGCTACGACCATCAGCAACATGATGGCGATGATCACGGCGAAACTTGCCAGGATCCGTTGGCGCAAGGTCCAGTTCTTCACATTCAGCCCTCAGGAATTCACAACGAGCGGGAAAAATCGCCGAAGTATAGCCCAGGCTTCCTACGCTTATGCGGCTGAATATGCGGGGTTAACCAGGCATCCCTGCCTTATGGTAAGGCCATTTACCCGTCATTGACCTGCGGCAAGTCGGGCCTGGCTCTCCAGTTCCTGGCGCAACGCCGGGTCCAGGCGAAGCTGGCGGGCCAGTTCGTCCAGGTATGCACGCTCCATGAAGTTCTCCTGATCGACCATCATCAGGCTGGCCAGGTACATCTCGGCGGCCATTTCCGGCGTTTGTGCGGCGCGCGCGACTTCGGCCGGGTCCAGTGGCTTGTTCAGCTCGGCGTGCAACCAGTGCTGCAGTTCGCGGTCGCTGTCCAGGCGGGTGAATTCGCCTTCGATCAGCGCGCGCTCGCGCTCGTCGATGTGGCCATCGGATTTGGCCGCCGCCACCAACGCCCGCAATACCGCCTGGCTATGCTGCTCGACCTGGGCCGGCGGCAGGCGATCGAGGGTTTGCGGTTCGGTCCCCTGCCCTGCGCCCTGGCGGGCCTGCCAGTTGCCATAGGCCTTGTAGGCCAGCACGCCGAGCGCGGCGAGGCCGCCGTAGGTGATCACTTTGCCCCCGTACTTGCGCGCCTTCTTGCTGCCCAACAGCAAGCCCAGGGCGCCAGCCCCAAGCGCCCCGCCCCCGGCGCCGGAAAGCAGGCTGCCCAAGCCTCCTGAGCCTGTGGCCGGCTTGCCTGCGCCGGACTGTTTGTTCAACAGTTCCTGGCCGGATTTGAGCAGTTGATCGAGCAGACCCCGAGTATTCATTCGCATGTCTCCACGCAGCGGAAAGTAACGTCCAGAGTAAGGCTTGCAAGGCCAAGGGCCACCCGTGGATTTGCTTCCGGATGTTGCATTGGCAGGCAAAAAGCCAACTAGACTCGAGATCGTCACAAGCACCCCAGGCTGGTAGCAATCGCAACACTGCGGTCTGGATGACTGCCCGACCACGCCCCCAAACGCAGCCGCCCAGGCGCCGGCCGCAGACACAACAGGAGCCCCCGATGCAAACCAACATGCTGATCAACGGTCGCCTGGTCGCAGGCGATGGCCCGGCCTGGACCGTGCTCAACCCCGCTGAAGGCAGTGCCTTGGCACAGATCAACGAAGCCACCGAGGCCCAGGTCGATACGGCGGTGCGTGGCGCCGACCATGCCTTCGACAGCTGGTCGCAGACCAGCCCTAAAGAGCGCTCGCTGGCCCTGCTGGCGCTGGCCGACACGATTGAGGCGCATGCCGATGAACTGGCCAGGCTGGAGTCGCAAAATTGTGGCAAACCCTTCGCTGCGGCCCTGAACGACGAAATACCGGCCATCGCCGATGTGCTGCGCTATTTTGCCGGCGCCGCCCGTTGCCTCGGTGGCTCGGCGGCCGGTGAATACCTGCCAGGGCACACCTCGATGATCCGCCGCGACCCGCTGGGCGTAGTGGCCTCGATCGCACCCTGGAACTATCCAATGATGATGCTGGCGTGGAAGATCGCCCCAGCCTTGGCCGCTGGCAATACCGTGGTCATAAAACCGTCCGAGCTGACCCCGCTGACCGCCCTGCGCCTCGGCGAACTGGCCAAGGACGTACTGCCTGCCGGCGTGCTCAACATCCTCTTCGGCCGCGGCCAGACGGTCGGCAACCCACTGGTTACCCACCCCAAGGTGCGTATGGTCTCGCTGACTGGCTCGATCCCTACCGGCGCGCACATCATCGGCGCCACGGCGGGCAGCGTTAAGCGCATGCACATGGAACTGGGCGGCAAGGCGCCTGTGCTGGTGTTCGACGATGCCGACATCGATGCCGCCATCGACGGTATCCGCACCTTCGGTTTCTACAACGCAGGCCAGGACTGCACCGCGGCCTGCCGCCTGTATGTGCAGGCCGGCATCTACGAACGCTTCGTCGAACGCCTCGGCAAAGCCGTGGCCAGCCTTAAAACCGGCCTGCAGGATGCCGAAGACACCGAACTCGGCCCGCTGATCAGCGCCCAGCACCGTGACAAGGTGGCCGGCCTGGTCGGGCGCGCCATCGCCCAGCCGCACATTCGCCTGGTCACCGGGGGCAAGGCACTACCGGGGGATGGCTTCTTCTTCGAGCCAACGGTGCTGGCCGATGCGCTGCAGGATGACGAGATCGTGCGCCACGAAGTGTTTGGCCCGGTGGTGTCGGTAACGCGCTTCACCGACGAAGCACAGGCGCTGGAATGGGCCAACGACTCGGAGTACGGCCTGGCTTCGTCGGTGTGGACCCGCGACACAGGCCGCGCCCACCGCCTGGCGGCACGGTTGCAGTATGGCTGCACCTGGGTCAATACCCACTTCATGCTGGTCAGCGAAATGCCCCATGGCGGGCAGAAGCATTCAGGGTATGGGAAGGACATGTCGATGTATGGGTTGGAGGATTACACCTGCGTGCGGCACGTGATGATCAAGCATTGAACGTGATGTGAAGCTACCGGCCTCTCCTGAGACAAGTCAGCAAGGAGGCCGGTACAAAGTGGCGATCGTCCTCGCATGAATACCTAGGACCTTTCCTTCAAGCACGGTCCCCTATCTCCTACAGTCCGGCTGTTGTGAAAAAAACGACTGGTATCATAGTCTGATACCATGAATAATCATCAAAGATCGGCCCTTGAAGCCATTTTCAGGAAACCAGTGCCCAAGACCTTGGAATGGGTCCGGCTGGAGTCACTGTTGAGATCAGCTGGCGCAAATGTCATCGAAGGTCGAGGTTCGCGAGTTCGCTTTGAGCTCAATGGGGCCGTTGCCACCTTCCATCGGCCTCACCCGGACAAACATGCCAAAACCTATCAATTGCGCGACGCCCGCCAGTTCCTTGAGCAGGCCGGAGTAACACCATGAATGTCATGACCTACCGCGGCTATGCCGCAAGAATCGAATACAGTGACGAGGACCAGTTGCTGATTGGACACGTTGCGGGCATACGTGACGTGATTGGTTTTCACGGCGAATCGATCAGTGAATTGCGACAAGCATTCGAGGAGGCCGTTGATGACTATCTCGAAACCTGTAAACGCCTTGGCCGTGAGCCGCAAAAGACCTATTCAGGGAAGCTGAGTCTGCGCCTTGAGCCCACCCTTCACGCCAGCGTGGCCGCAAAGGCCGAGCTGGCGGAAAAAAGCATCAATCAGTGGGTCAGCGATATTCTGAGCAAGGCCGCTTACAGCTGAGGTGGTCAATCAGTCCCGCAGATCCGACTCATGTATCGGATTCGCCCGGCTGGTAGCCCGTTGATACTGCGCCGGCCACGTAGCCCTGTTACCGCCCAGGTCATCATCGGCATGCAACGGCCAGTAAGGGTCGCGCAGCAGCTCGCGGGCGAGGAAGATCAGGTCGGCCTGCCCGGTGCGCAGGATGTGTTCAGCCTGGGCCGGTTCGGTGATCATGCCCACCGTACCGGTGGCGATTTCCGATTCCTTGCGTACACGCTCGGCGAAGCGGGTCTGGTAGCCGGGGCCGGTGGGGATTTCGGCATTCATCGAAGTACCGCCGGAGGACACATCGATCAAGTCGACTCCGAGCGCTCGCAGGCGACGGGCCAGTTCTACTGTTTCGTCGGGGTTCCAGCCGTCTTCCACCCAGTCGGTCGCCGACACGCGAACGAACAGCGGCAGTTCCTTCGGCCAGACCTTACGCACCGCCTCGGTCACCTGCAGCGTCAGGCGGATGCGGTTTTCGAAGCAACTGCCATATTCATCGCGGCGCTGATTGCTCAGCGGCGAGAGGAACTGGTGCAGCAGGTAGCCATGGGCGGCGTGGATCTCGACTACCTTGAAGCCCGCTTGCAATGCCCGTTCGGTGGCTTTGACAAACTCGGCTACAACATCCTGGATCTCGTCTTTGCTCAACTCACGCGGCACCGTGTGTTCAGGGTCGAAGGCAATCTTCGACGGCCCCACCGGCTGCCAGCCACCTTCCTCGATCTTGACGCTGCCATGCTTGCCCAGCCACGGGCGATAGGTGCTGGCCTTGCGCCCGGCGTGGGCCAGCTGGATGCCCGGCACGGCGCCCTGCGCGGTGATGAAGCGGGTGATGCGTTGCAGTGGGGCGATCTGTTCATCGTTCCACAGACCAAGGTCCTCGGCAGTGATCCGGCCATCGGCGGTCACAGCGACCGCTTCGGTGATGACCAGCCCGGCACCACCGACGGCGCGGCTACCCAAATGGACAAGGTGCCAGTCGTTGGCCAGGCCATCGACAGCGGAATACTGGCACATCGGCGAGACGGCGATGCGGTTGGGCAACGTCAGCTGACGCAGGGTGTAAGGCTCGAGCAGCAGGCTCATGAGGGCACCTCCCAAGGACTCCAATGGTGATCCGGCCCGGGCATTCAAGTGCACATCCCTGGCCCGGTGCCGGTCATTAATCAGACTAGACCAGATTGGTGGGAGGGAGGTTCGATGGGATTGTTGACTGCTCTGACGCGCGCATCAGATGTTTCCTACACATATGAGCTAGCGATACCTAGATCAGGAAAATATCCTACGAATCCTGTCGACTCGCGGCTGATTGTCCCTGGAAACCCCACCCTTTAGGCTTTTCGTGTCGCTGATGTTTGGCGTCCGGGAGTGGAATCCTGTCAATTACTGAGTTGCTGTCGTCATGGCAGTTGTGCGCGGGAGGCCGCAAAGCCTACCGGGTTTACTCGTAGCCTGGATTCCACACCGCGTACAACTGCCACCCATCCGTGTGGAATCGGACAGGTCGGTCAATCAGTAACCTTACGAGTCGTTCACTATGAAAAAACTAGTCCCCGATCCGCCCCACCATTTCGACCTTCCCTCCGACAAGACCCTGACCAACGCCGTGAGCGATGGCATCGTGCCAATCGATCACGTGTTGATGAACGTCACCCATTACCTGATGCTCGCTTACAACCATTGCCATCGAGTCCTCGATGCCGTCGAAGATGACAGCTCCCGGGAATCGCTTATGAATGGGCTGCGTGCCCTGCAGATTGCCTGGGGCCAAGCGGATGCGCTGTCATTGGCCGTGGAGCGTACTACTACCCTGCATTGAGGTTGGATTCACTGGCCTCTTCGCGGGTAAACCCGCGGCCACAGGGGCATCGCAGACCTCAAAACTTGCAGATGACCTGTGGGAGCTGGCTTGCCCACAAAGAGGCCAGAACAGGCAATCGAGAAACTTCAGGAGGGAATTCGATGACCACAGACGACACCCACTTTACTGTAGGGAAGACCACCTTCTTTCAGGGTGAACACCAGACTCACCCACTGTTCCGCATCGAGCCAGGGATTCCCTGCCGCGATGCCCGTGAGCAGGCCTCGGAATTGATGGGCTATGTACGAGAGCTGACCATCATTGGCCTGATGGATGAAAAACCGATGATGATCTGGGCATCCCATTACCTCAGTGCCATGGCCAAGGCACTGATGGATGATGCAGAGTTAGGCATGACAGGCTAACTTCTTCCTGATGGCTAAAGTGTTAGAGAGCTTAGGTCTTTACCGGTAGGTTTGCGGCGCCAGGGAAACCGAGCGCCGCCCCCGCAAAGACCAAGTCAGGCACTTGTAGTGCTCCTCAGCGCGGCTCCATATGCGCAATCATCAGCTGCACACTTTCATTACCTCGAAACTCATTCACATCCAGCTTGTACGCCAGCTCCACCCAACGCACGGTGGGGTTCGGCCACACCTCGCGGTCGATGCCGAAGGCAATGCCATCCAACCGTACCGAACCACATTCGCTCTTGAGCACCACCTTCAGGTGGCGCTCGCCGACCACGCGCTGTTCGACCAGCTGGAACACACCATGGAACAGCGGTTCGGGGAAGTGTTGCCCCCAAGGCCCGGCATTACGCAGGGCCTTGGCCAGGTCCAGGTGAAATTCCTCCACCGCCAGGCTGCCATCCGAAAGCAGACGGCCGGTCAAATCCTCTTCGCGCAACTGGCGACGGACTTCTTCATCGAACGCTTCGGCGAACGCCGGGAAATGACTTTCGGGCAACGACAGGCCCGCAGCCATGGCATGCCCACCGAACTTGCTGATCAGTTCAGGCTGGCGCGCTGCCACTGCATCCAGCGCATCACGGATGTGAAAGCCCGGTACCGACCGCGCCGAGCCCTTGAGCATGCCGTCACCAGCATCGGCGAAGGCGATGGTAGGCCGGTGGTAACGCTCTTTCAGGCGTGAGGCGAGGATCCCGATCACACCTTGGTGCCATTCGGCATCGAACAGGCATAGGCCGTAAGGCATGGACTCGACCGGCAAATCCTTGAGCTGGGCCAACGCTTCGCGCTGCATGCCCTGCTCGATCGACTTGCGGTCCTGGTTCAGGCCATCGAGCTGCTGTGCCATGTCCTGGGCTAGCGCCTCGTCCTCGCACAACAGGCACTCGATACCCAGGCTCATGTCGTCCAGGCGCCCGGCGGCATTGAGCCGCGGGCCTAGAATGAAACCCAGGTCAGTGGAGGTGATACGCCGGTGATCGCGACGTGCCACCTCCAGAATAGCCTTCAGCCCTGGCCGCGCCCTGCCGGCACGGATGCGCTCCAGGCCCTGATGCACGAGGATGCGGTTGTTGGCATCCAGCGGCACCACGTCGGCTACGCTGCCCAGCGCGACCAGGTCGAGCAGCTCACCGATGTTCGGTTGTGCTTGCGTCTGGTAGCGCCCCAAGCTGCGTAGGCGCGCGCGCAAGGCCATCAGTACGTAGAAGATCACCCCGACGCCGGCCAGCGATTTGCTTGGGAAGTCGCAACCTGGCTGGTTCGGGTTGACGATAGCGTCGGCGTCCGGCAATTGCTGGCCCGGCAGGTGGTGGTCGGTGACCAGCACTTTGAGCCCGGCCGCTTTGGCTGCCGCCACACCCTCGACACTGGAAATGCCGTTGTCGACCGTGATCAGCAATTGCGGCTGGCGCTGCAGCGCCACCTCGACGATCTCCGGGGTCAGGCCATAGCCATATTCAAAACGGTTGGGCACCAGGTAGTCGACATGGGCCGCGCCCAGCAGGCGCAGGCCGAGCACGCCGACAGTACTGGCGGTGGCGCCGTCGGCATCGAAGTCGCCGACGATGATGATGCGCTGGCGCTGGTCGAGCGCTTCGACCAGCAAGTCTACCGCGGCATCGATGCCCTTGAGCTGCTGGTAGGGCAACAGCCGCGCCAGGCTCTTGTCCAGCTCGGCCTCGGACTGCACGCCGCGGGCGGCATACAGGCGGGTCAGCAACGGAGGCAGGTTACCGAGAAACGGCAGGGTCGGCGGCAGCGGGCGGGGTTCGATACGCATGGGTCGGTTGGCTCAGCCACGCTCACCGAGCAGCCACTGCAACTGCACTTCGTGCTGACCACGGTCATCAGTGACGAACACTGTGCCTTCACTGATCATCACATCCCACTTGATGCTGCGCGGCATGTCCGTGGCAAGCACCTCGAGCACCTCTTGCGGCACAGCGGCGATGTTCAGGTTCTTCAGGTTCTTGACCGCGCCAACCACCTTGGTCTCCCATACACGCAGGCTGCCGTAGGCCAGCAGGCTGGTGCGCTCGGTACGGCGCGAACACCAGGTCAGGCGATCAGCGTCCGGCTGGCCCACTTCGATCCAGTGCAGTACGCGGTCGTCCAGGCTCTTTTCCCACAGGGCAGGCTCGTCGACATCCGACAGGCCGCGGCCGAACGACAGATTCTCGTTGTACCAGAGTGCGTAGGCCAACAGCCGCACGGCCATGCGCTCTTCGGTTTCCGAAGGATGACGGGCGATGGTCTGCTTGACGCTTTCGTACACGCCGCGATCGAGATCGGTCAGATTCAGTTCGAATTTGTAGGTGGTGGACGGCTGGGCCATGGTCGAAGGGCTACTTGCGCAAAGAAAAGTCACACAGTCTACCCGATCCTGATCTTCGTTGCGCCGCAGCAGTATCTGCCGCTACCGACCTATGATAAAACCACGGTTCTGCCCAATTGCCACGGATGCCCCATGCCTACGCCCAGCAAACCCCTCGCCGGCCTGAAAGTCATCGAGCTTGGCACCCTGATCGCTGGCCCGTTCGCTTCGCGCATCTGCGCCGAGTTCGGCGCCGAGGTGATCAAGGTCGAGTCGCCCGACGGCGGTGACCCGCTGCGCAAATGGCGCAAGCTGTACGAGGGTACTTCGCTGTGGTGGTTCGTGCAGGCGCGCAACAAGCAGTCACTGACGCTGAACCTCAAGCATCCCGATGGTCGCGAGATCCTCAAGCGGCTGCTGGCCGAGGCCGACATTCTCATCGAGAACTTTCGCCCGGGCGTGCTGGAAAAGCTCGGCCTGGGCTGGGATGTGCTGCATGAGCTCAACCCGAAACTGGTGATGGTGCGCCTGTCAGGCTTCGGCCAGACCGGGCCGATGAAGGATCAGCCAGGCTTCGGCGCCGTAGGCGAGTCGATGGGTGGCCTGCGCTATATCACCGGCTTCGATGACCGCCCACCGGTGCGCACCGGCATCTCCATCGGCGACTCGATCGCTGCATTGTGGGGCGTGATCGGCGCACTGATGGCGCTGCGCCACCGCGAGGTCAACGGCGGCCAGGGCCAGGTGGTGGACGTGGCGCTGTACGAGGCAATCTTCGCCATGATGGAAAGCATGGTCCCCGAGTTCGATGTGTTTGGCTTCATTCGCGAACGCACCGGCAACATCATGCCGGGCATCACGCCCTCTTCCATCCACACCAGCGCCGACGGCAAGCACGTGCAGATCGGTGCCAATGGCGATGCGATATTCAAACGTTTCATGCAGGCCATCGGCCGTAACGACCTGGCCGACGACCCGACGCTGGCCAGCAATGATGGCCGCGATGCGCGGCGTGACGAACTGTACGGGGTGATCGACCGCTGGGCCAACAGCCTGCCCCTGGAGCAGGTGATGCAGGTACTGACAGCCGCCGAAGTGCCGGCAAGCCGAATCTACTCGGCAGAAGACATGTTCAACGACCCGCAGTACCTGGCCCGCGAGATGTTCCTGCAGGCCCGCCTGCCAGACGGTAAAGCGTTCAAGATGCCAGGCATTGTACCCAAGCTGTCCGAAACACCCGGCTCGGCCGAGTGGGTAGGCCCGGCGCTGGGCGAGCACACCGATGCCCTGCTTGGCACCCTGGGTTATGACGCCGCCGCCATCGCCAGCTTGCGCCAGGCAGGCACGGTCTGAGGTCGCCCCCGCCCGTGCGCGCGTTCCTGTCCCTGCTGTGCGGGCTGCTGCTCGCCATGGCCATCGCGCCAGTGCAGGCCAAGGAACGCCTGATATGGCTGGTCCGCGACCTGCCGCCCTTCACCATCCTGGAGGGTGCGGCCAAGGGCCAAGGTGCGATCGACCGGATGCTGGCGCTGCTGATCGAACAGATGCCCGAGTACGACCACGACATCGTACGGGTCACTCGGGCGCGCGGCATACAGATGCTGCAGGACCCTACCAGCTTCACCTGCGATCCGACCATGCTGTGGACACCGGAGCGTGCGAAGTTCGTGCATTTCTCCGAACCGGTGCTGGGGGCGATGAGCGGTGGCCTGGTCGTACGCAAGCAAGCCGGATCTCTGCTGGCACCGTTTCTGGATGGTGCGCAGGTTGACCTCAAACGCTTGTTGAGCGACACGCAACTGCAGCTTGGCATCGTCGCCGGACGCAGCTACAACACACAGATCGACGAGATCCTGCACCAGCTCCCCGACGCAGTCCTCAGCCGCCACTATGGTAACGATGCCACTGCCAATCTGCTGCAGATGCAGCGCCTGGGGCGCCTGCAACTGGTGCTCGGCTACTGGCCGGAAGTGCGCTACCTGATCCAGCAGCAAGGCGGCTCGCTCGATGAGTACCAGTTTCACCCGATACAAGGGGTGAACCGCTACCAGTTCCTGCATGTGGGCTGCTCCGATTCCCCCTTGGGGCACGCAGCGGTCGCGCATATAGACCAACTGCTGCCCCCGCTACGCCGGGATACTCTGCCCGCGCTTTACGCCAAATGGCTGGATCCGGAGCTGCAAGAAGAATATCTGGAACAGAGCAGGCATTTTTTCGAAGGGCGGTAAAAAAGAAACCCCGGGACGCTGGGGAGGACGCCCGGGGCCAATCGAAAGTCCTCATGGACTTCCCGCGACAACCCGCCATCACCGGAGCTGTGTGCTGGCTGGCTGCCCTACTGTCTCTGATGCGCCACTCAGGCAAAGGTTCCTTGAGGATGCTGACGTTGCTGCAACGCGGCGATGACACAGGGCTGCAGGCGCCCCTCGGCTATCTGCAGGTCACGGTGAAGGCCATCGACCAGGTCGATCAGCAGGCTTTGCTCCTGCAACTGGCGCTGGCTGACCGTTCGGCGCAAGGTAATGCCACCGAGGCTGTCGAAAACGGTGAGTTGCCGGTTGCCAATGGCATCGGCGGTGCCTAGCTGGGTCTGATAGGGGCTCAGGGCGTCATTAAGCAGTCTGCAGATTCTTTCCATCCGGATCACTCGCTGCGTGGTGGTATATGAAGGAACTGACCAGCAAGCGCAGCGGAAAGTTCGTTGCGCTGCAGCTGTTTCAGTGAGCATGCGTGGGTGATGTGACCGTTTGAATACGCTGCAAGGCCTGCTGCCAACGCCGCACCGGTAGCGGCCAGGGCAGGTCGGCCAGCACCCAGAGGCCACGCTCGCGAGCTTGCTCGGCAAGGTTGGGCCGGTGCTTGCTGGCACAGCCGACGAAAAGCAAAGCGCGTGAACAGCGGTTGCGCTCCAGGCGTTCGAGCAGGGCCTGGCCGCCTTTCATCGCATGGTCGAGGATAAGCAGATCGGCACCGCGCTTGCGTGCCAGGCAGGCATTGAGGTCAACCAGATCATGGGTGATGCGCACATCGAAAACGCCCAGGGCATTGCACGCCTGATGCAGGAGAATCTGGTGGGAAGGCCGAGCCTGGTGAATCAACACGTAGGGCTGATGCATGAGCCGCTCCTGAGGGAAGGACGGGCCACTGTATGCAGCGCTCAACGCGTTTTACATAGGAAAAGTCTGAATGAAACCGGGGAAAAATCTAAAAAAGGGGCCGCGCAGCGGCCCCTCTCATCACGATTAAAGCGGCTTGCCGCGATTACCGTGCTGGCTGACGAAGGCCTGGACTGCCTTGAGGTCGTTGGCCAGCACCGTGCAGCGCTCCTCACGGCCGAACAGGTCGCTCAGGTGCGCAGGCAGCTCCAGCGCCTTGCCGACGCCCGCTTTCTCCACAGCCTCCGGGAACTTGACCGGGTGCGCAGTGCCCAGCACCACCATAGGGGTATCCAGGCTGCGACGGCATTCGCGCGCGGCCTTTACGCCAATCGCGGTATGCGGGTCGAGCACTTCACCTGTGCTGGCGAAGACCTCGGCGATGGTCTCGCAAGTCTGCTCGTCGCTCACTGCCAGCGAGTCGAACAGCTTGCGCGCCTCTGTCCAGCGGTCCTGGTCGACGCTGAAACCGCCGCCCTGCTTGAAGTTGGCCATCAGTTCGCCGATAGCGGCACCGTTGCGACCGTGGAGGTCGAACAACAAGCGCTCGAAGTTGGACGAAACCATGATGTCCATCGACGGCGACAAGGTCGCGTGCAGGGTTTCCTTGACGTACTGGTTGCCGCTCATGAAGCGGTGCAGGATGTCGTTGCGGTTGGTGGCAACCACCAGCTGGCTGACCGGCAGGCCCATGTTGCGTGCCAGGTAGCCGGCGAAGATGTCGCCAAAGTTGCCGGTCGGCACCGAGAACGCCACCGAACGCGCCGGGCCACCGAGCTGCAGGGCAGCGTGGAAGTAGTAGACGATCTGGGCCATGATCCGCGCCCAGTTGATCGAGTTGACTGCGACCAGGCGGGTGCCTTTGAGGAACGACTGGTCGGCGAAGCTGGCCTTGACCATCTCCTGGCAGTCATCGAAGTTGCCTTCGATGGCGATGTTGTGGATGTTGTCGCCGAAGATGGTGGTCATCTGACGGCGCTGAACTTCCGACACACGCTGATGCGGATGAAGGATGAAGATGTCGACGTTGTCGCAGCGACGGCAGCCTTCGATGGCGGCCGAGCCGGTGTCGCCACTGGTGGCGCCAATGATCACCACGCGCTCGTTGCGCTTGGCCAGTACGTGGTCGAGCAGACGCCCGAGCAGCTGCAGGGCGAAGTCCTTGAAGGCCAGCGTCGGGCCGTGGAACAGCTCAAGAACCCACTCGTTGCTGTTCAGCTGGCGCAGCGGAGCGACCGCAGCGTGGGCGAACTCGCCGTAGGTCTCTTCCAGGATTTTCTTGAAATCGGCGTCGGCAATGCTGCCCTCGACGAACGGGCGCATCACACGGAAGGCCAGTTCGTGATACGGCAGGCCTGCCCAGGAAGCGATTTCTTCCTGGGTGAAGCGTGGGAGGTTCTCTGGCACGTACAGGCCGCCATCGCTGGCCAGGCCAGCCAGCAGGACGTCTTCGAAATTCAGGGCCGGTGCCTGGCCGCGGGTGCTGATATAGCGCATATGCAAACCTTCGGTTCGAGCGGCAAGTTGCAAGCTGCAAGCGCCAAGAAAAAGCTGTTCGGCATTTTTCTTACGCGCTGCACTGCCCTTGCCGCAAATTTAAACTGTTAGAAGCCCCAACACCGAACTGCTTTTTCTTGCAGCTTGCAGCTTGAAGCTTGCCGCTTAGTTGAGCTGTTCGACGCGGATGCGCACGACCTTGCCGACCACGTCCTGCAAGGCTTCCAGAGCAACGATGGCGTCGTTGATGCTCTGCTCGACCACACGGTGGGTCAGCAGGATCATCGGCACCAGGCCGTCCTGTTCCTCGACTTCTTTCTGCATGATCGACTCGATGTTGATGCCGCGCTCCGACAGGATGCTCGCCACCTGAGCCAGCACGCCCGGGTGGTCCTTGGCATGGATGCGCAGGTAGTAGGCGCTCTGGCAAGCTTCGATCGGCAGAATCGGGTGCGCCGACAGCGAGTCCGGCTGGAAGGCCAGGTGCGGCACGCGGTTTTCCGGGTCGCAGGTCATGGCGCGGACCACGTCAACCAGGTCGGCGACCACCGAGGAAGCCGTGGGCTCCATGCCGGCGCCGGCACCGTAATACAAGGTCGAGCCGGCCGCATCGCCATTGACCATCACGGCGTTCATCACGCCGTTTACGTTGGCGATCAGGCGATCGCTCGGGATCAGCGTCGGGTGCACGCGCAGCTCGATGCCTTCGGCAGTGCGGCGGGCTACACCCAGGTGCTTGATGCGGTAGCCCAGGGCTTCGGCGTAGTTCACGTCGGCAGTGGTCAGCTGGGTGATGCCTTCGGTGTAGGCCTTGTCGAACTGCAGCGGGATGCCAAAGGCGATGGACGCCAGGATGGTCAGCTTGTGCGCAGCATCGATACCTTCCACGTCAAAGGTCGGGTCGGCTTCGGCATAACCCAGCGCCTGCGCTTCGGCCAGCACGTCGGGGAAGGCGCGGCCTTTTTCACGCATCTCGGTGAGGATGAAGTTGCCGGTGCCGTTGATGATCCCGGCCAGCCAGTTGATGCGGTTGGCCGACAGGCCTTCGCGGATCGCCTTGATCACCGGGATGCCACCGGCCACTGCGGCTTCGAACGCAACGATCACGCCCTTCTCACGGGCTTTGGCGAAAATTTCGTTGCCGTGAACGGCGATCAGCGCCTTGTTGGCAGTCACCACGTGCTTGCCGTTTTCGATGGCCTTGAGCACCAGGTCGCGGGCGATGGTGTAGCCACCGATCAGCTCGATGACAACGTCGATCTCCGGGTTGCTCGCAACGTCGAACACATCAGCGGTAATGGGGGTACCGGTAATCTGGCAGTTCGGGTTCGGCGAGCGCATGGCGATCTGTGCCACTTCAATACCGCGCCCGGCACGGCGGGCAATCTCCTCGGCGTTGCGCTGAAGTACATTGAAGGTTCCGCCACCGACGGTCCCCAACCCACAGATGCCTACTTTGACCGGTTTCACTGTGAACTCCCCATTGAACGGCCGGCACCTGCGCCGACCGTGAAACATGCCGTCACCCCATGACGACGGCGTACTGAATGATTTACTTGGCGGCCTGCTGCTGGCCGGCCAGGGCCAGTTTGGCCACTTGCGGTGCCGGTTGATAACCTGGAATCACCTGGCCGTTTTCGAGCACGATCGCCGGCGTGCCGTTGACGCCGATCGACTGGCCCAGCTGGAACTGCTTGCCGACCGGGTTGGCGCATTTGGCAGCCTTGATTTCCTTGCCGTCGATCATCTTGTCCAGCGCTGCGCGGCGGTCACTGGAGCACCACACGGCCTGCAACTGCTCGTCACCCGGCGAGCCGAGGCCCTGGCGCGGGAAGGCGACATAGCGCACTTCGATACCGCGACGGTTGAGCTCCGGCACTTCGGCGTGCAGCTTGTGGCAATACGGGCAGGTGGTGTCGGTGAACACGGTGATGTGCGACTTGGTCTGGCCCTTGGCAGGATAAACCACCATCTCGGCGGCTGGAATGCCATTGATGAGCTTGGCTACGCCTTGGCGCTCGGTCTTCTCGGTCAGGTTGACCGGCTTGCCGTCCTGGATCTGGTACAGGTAGCCCTGCATGACGAACTGGCCATCGGCGCTGGCGTACAGCACACGGCCGCCCTGCAGCTTGACTTCATACAGGCCGTTGAGCGGGCTGCTGGCCACGCTCTCGACCGGCACTTCCAGCTCAAGGTTCTGCAACGACTTGCGAATCGCCTGCTCGGCAGCGGCATTGCTGTCGGTCGCCGCGGCAACGGCAAAGGTACTGGCCAGCGCCAACGCGGCGGCGGCGAAAATCTGGGTCACGCGCATGGGAACTCCTGAGGGCGGACAGGGGCCGGAGGGCGTCACCTGCGCAAAAACGCGGCGACCGTGCGGCCCTTGGTGCAAACCGCCCAAGCCTACCACAACACGCTACCGGTGAAGGGGTCTGCGAGTACCGGCCGGCGGAACATGAAAATCATTCATCCACGCGGGTGGTGCTGTGCGTGCAGTTGCTGCAGGCGTGCCTTGGCCACGTGGGTATAGATTTGTGTGGTCGACAGGTCGCTGTGCCCCAGCAGCATCTGCACCACGCGCAGGTCGGCACCATGATTGAGCAGATGGGTGGCGAAGGCGTGCCGCAAGGTGTGCGGCGACAGCGGCTTGTCGATGCCGGCAATCCGGGCGTGATGCTTGATGCGGTGCCAGAAGGTCTGACGGGTCATCTGTTCACCCCGCAGGCTGGGGAACAGCACATCGCTCGGGCGCCCGTTGAGCAGCTCGACGCGGCCGTCGCGCAGGTAGCGCTCCAGCCACAGCACCGCCTCTTCGCCCATCGGCACCAAGCGCTCCTTGCTGCCCTTGCCCATCACCCGCAGCACGCCCTGGCGCAGGTTCACCTGGTCCAGGGCAAGGCTGACCAGTTCGGTAACGCGCAGACCACAGGCGTACAGGACTTCAAGCATGGCACGGTCGCGCTGGCCAATGGCTTCGCCAAGGTCCGGGGCCTGCAACAGGGCCTCGACGTCGGCTTCTGACAACGACTTGGGCAAGGGTTTGCCCAGCTGAGGCATCTCTATTTGCAGGGTTGGATCGACGGCAATGAGCTTTTCCCGCAGCAAGTAGCGAAAAAAGCCACGCAGACCTGAGAGAAAACGCGCAGTGGAACGCGGCTTGTAGCCTTGATCCAGACGCCAGGCCAGGTGATCGAGGATCAGCTCTCGACCGGCGGCAGGCAAGGCCAGGCCGTGATCCTGCAGCCAGCCATTGAACAGCGCCAGGTCACTGCGATAAGAGACGCGAGTGTTGTCTGAAAGGCCTTTTTCCAGCCACAGGGCATCAAGGAACTGGTCGATCAAGGGGTGGTCAAGGGCTGGCATGAAAACTCGGTGGCAAACGACGAAATGACGCTTAGTCTTTCATAACAACGCCGGCATAGGGAGCCCGCATGAACGAACAGCAGATCCTACTCAGTGTGGGCGGTATCGGTGCCGCCGCCCTCGCCTGCCAGTGGCTGGCCTGGCGCCTGAAGCTGCCAGCGATTCTCTTCCTGCTGCTGGCCGGGATAATGGTCGGCCCGTTGCTCGGCTGGCTCGACCCGCAAGCGCTGTTCGGCCCGCTGCTGATGCCGCTGGTGTCACTGGCGGTGGCACTGATCCTGTTCGAAGGCAGCCTGACCCTGCACCTCTCGCAATGGCGGGACATCGGCAGCGTGGTGCACCGCCTGGTCACCGTCGGCGCTCTGTCGACCTGGCTGGTGATCGCCCTGGCAACACACTGGCTGCTGGGTTTCGACTGGCCGCTGGCGATCCTGTTCGGCACCTTGACCCTGGTGACAGGCCCTACGGTCATCGTGCCCATGCTGCGCGTGGTACGGCCGAAGGCGACCATTGCCAACATCCTGCGCTGGGAAGGCATCGTCATCGACCCGATCGGTGCCCTGCTCGCCGTCGTGGTGTACAGCTTCATCATCGCCAGCGCCGATGGCGATGGCCTGAGCCAGAGCCTGGGGACCTTTGCCGGGGTGATCTTCTGCGGCAGCGCCCTGGGCGCCGCCGGTGGCTGGTTACTGGGGCAAATCATGCGCGAGCAATGGCTGCCGGAATACCTGCACAACCTGGCGTCGCTGGCCGCCGTACTGGGTATTTTCATCGCCGCCAACCAGATCGTTCACGAGTCCGGGCTGCTGGCGGTGACGGTAATGGGCATGTGGCTTGCCAACATGCGTGGCGTCGATGTACGGCAGATCCTGCACTTCAAGGAGAACCTCAGCGTACTGCTGATCTCCGGCCTGTTCATCCTGCTTGCCGCGCGGCTCGATCTGCATGCCCTGTTGGGGTTGGGCCCGGCCGTACTGGCACTGCTGCTGGTGATCCAGCTGGTGGCGCGGCCGCTGAATGTCTTGCTGTCAACGCTGGGGTCCTCGCTGAACTGGCGGGAACGGGCCCTGCTGGCCTGGATCGCACCACGCGGCATCGTTGCCGCCGCAGTGTCGGCGATATTCGCCATCCGCCTGCATGAGGCCGGGCATCAGGACGCACTGCTGCTGGTGCCACTCACCTTTGCCGTGATCATCGGCACTGTCGTGCTGCAGAGCGCTACGGCGCGCCCCCTGGCGCGCCTGCTCAAGGTGGCCGAGCCGGCGCCCAGCGGCTTTCTCATCGTCGGCGCCAACCAACCCGCACGCGCCATCGGCAAGGCCCTGCAGCAACTGGGCTGCCGTGTGTTGCTGACCGATTCGAGCTGGGAAAACATTCGTGCGGCACGCATGGAGGGGCTGCCGACCTACTTTGGCAACCCGGCTTCGCAGCATGCCGACGCACACCTGGACCTGGTAGGCCTCGGCCACCTGCTGGGGCTGTCGCCTGCCGGGGAGATCAACGCCTTGGCCAGTGCGCGCTTTCGTCATGACTTCGGCCACGGCCGCCTGTATGTGCTGGCCAGCGGCCTGGAGAAGCAGCGCAGCGACAAGCACCGGGCCAGCGAAGAGCACCGTGGCCAACTGCTGGGCTCAAGCCCGATGACCTACCAACAAATGGCCAATCGCCTGCATCATGGCGCGGAACTGTACAGCACCAACCTTACCGAGGGCTTCGACTGGGACAATTACCAGGCATTGCATGGCGAGCGCGCACATCTGTTGTTTGCCCGGGATGCCCAGGGCTGGGTGCATGTATCAAGCCCCGAGAACCCGCTTGCGCCGCAACCTGGCTGGACCCTGGTGGCGCTGGTGGAACCGGCCCCCATCACCGAGAGCACTGCCGCGCCGGGTTGAGCCTTCAAGCTTGTGGCAACACCGGCACCGGGCGCTTGTCCTCGTCGATGGCGACAAAGCTGAACACACCATGGATTGCCCGCTCGCGCCCATCCAGATACATGTTCTCGACGAATACGTCCACTTGAACCTGCAAACTGGTGTTGCCGACCTTGATCACCGTTCCCACCAGCTCGACGATCGAGCCTGCCGGGATCGGGTGTTTGAAATCGATACGGTCTGTGGACACGGTCACCAGCGGCAGCCGGCAGAAGCGCGTAGCGGCGATGAACGACACTTCGTCCATCCAGGCCAGCGCAGTGCCGCCGAACAAGGTGTTGTGGTGGTTGGTGGTGTTGGGGAACACCGCTTTGGTCACGCGGGTCACCGACAACTCGGTGCGGCGCTGAATTTCCTGGTCTCGGCTGGTCATGTCCGTCACTTCTTTCGGGTTTCAAAACGCAAAAAAGCAGCCCGAAGGCTGCTTTTTTCTCGCTAGGCGGCCAGGGCCACCGGGCAAACTGTACTCAGGACAGTTTTTCCTTGATGCGAGCGGCTTTGCCGGACAGGTCGCGCAGGTAGTACAGCTTGGCTTTACGCACGTCACCACGACGTTTCACGGCCAGGCTGTCGATCTGCGGGCTGTAGGTCTGGAAGGTACGCTCAACGCCAACGCCGCTGGAGATTTTGCGCACGGTGAAAGCGCTGTTCAGGCCGCGGTTACGCTTGGCGATAACAACGCCTTCGAACGCCTGCAGACGGGAACGCTCACCTTCCTTCACTTTAACCTGAACGACGATGGTGTCGCCTGGTGCGAAGGTCGGGATTTCCTTGCTCATCTGCTCGGCTTCGAGCTGCTGGATGATCTTGTTGGTCATGCTGTGCTCCTAAGATGGATACGTGATCCACCATCGATACGTTTAACTATCGTCCCGCTCGCGGAGATATTCCTCGAGCAGCTTCTTCTCTTCTCCAGAAAGCGAGCGACTTTCCAGAAGATCGGCGCGTCGTTCGAAGGTCCTACCAAGGGACTGCTTCATTCTCCAACGCCGGATGTGTGCATGGTTGCCACTTAGCAACACGTCGGGAACACGCTGATCCGCATACACCTCAGGTCGGGTGTAGTGCGGGCAATCGAGCAGACCGTCGGTGAAGGAGTCTTCCTCCGCCGAGTCCACATGCCCTAAAGCTCCGGGCAGCAGCCGTGTAACCGCATCGATCAGTACCATGGCCGGCAGCTCGCCACCGGAAAGCACATAGTCGCCAATCGACCACTCCTCATCGACATGAGCCTCGATAAAGCGCTCGTCGATGCCTTCATAACGACCGGCGATCAGGATCAGCGATTCCTGTTCGGCCAGGCCTTTGACCGCTTGCTGAGTCAGCTTGCGGCCTTGCGGCGAAAGGTAGATCACCTTTGCCGATGCTCCGGTCGCTTGCCTGGCGCTAACCAGGGCGTCTTCCAGAGGCTTGATTTTCATCACCATGCCCGGGCCACCGCCAAACGGCCGATCATCCACTGTGTGGTGGCGATCTGTGGTGTAGTCCCGCGGGTTCCAGCAGGTCACCTGAAGCAACCCCTGTTTTACCGCGCGGCTGGTAATGCCGTACTCAGTGATGGCCGAGAACATCTCGGGGAACAACGTGATGACGTCTACGCGAAGGTTACCCATCGTTTAGAAGTCCGCGTCCCATTCAACCCGCATCACGCCTGCTTCCAGGTCGATTGCCAGCACACATTGCGCCGTATAGGGCAACAGACGCTCGCGATCATCCAGGCTGCCTGCGCAGGGCTTGACCACCATTACATCGTTCGCACCGGTCTCCAACAGGTGATCGACCTTGCCGAACAGCTGTTCGTCCTGGTTGATGACCTTCAGGCCCTGCAGTTGGTACCAGTAGTACTCGTCTGCGGCCAGGTTGGGCAAAAGGCTCCGCGGGATGCAGATTTCGAAGCCGCTCAGAAGACGCGCTTCATCACGATCATCGAGGCCTTTCAGTTTAACGACCAGGCCCTTTTGGGAGCCACGACCGCTGACCAGCTCGACCTGCTTTACCTTGCCTTCGTGCCGAAGCGTCCAGCGTGGATAATCCAACAGGTTTTCAATCGGATCGGTAAAGGAATACACCTTCACCTCGCCGCGAACGCCGTGAACCGAAAAAATCTTGCCAACGACGATGAGGTCGTCAGCCTTTTCTGGCGTCGCGTTCATATTGCTCAGGCAGCGGCCTTGGCAGCGTCCTTCAGCAGCTGAGCAACACGCTCAGACGGCTGTGCGCCTTGGCTCAGCCAGTAGCTGACGCGCTCCTGGTTGACCGACAGCTTGACTTCAGCGCCAGCAGCGATCGGGTTGAAGAAACCTACGCGCTCAACGAAACGGCCGTCACGGGCGTTACGCGAGTTGGTCACGGTCAGGTGGTAGAAAGGGCGCTTTTTCGAGCCGCCACGGGCAAGACGGATGGTTACCATGTGAACATCGTTCCTATAGTCGGTGCTGCAAATCTGAATGCCAAATAGGCACACGGGTGCCCAAAAGGCCGCATATTCTCGGGGAATACACGGACATTTGCAAATGACTTTTTCGACAAGGCCTCGCCCTGCCGTCCAGATTTGCCGGTTGAGCCACGGATTGCGTGGCCATTGCCCCGCCGCAGCGGGGGTTCTGAGCGCTCATTCTTCAAAAGACAAGCGCCCGGAATAAGGGTTACAGCTTCGGCATGCCGCCGCCAGGCAACATCCCGCCCAGGCCGCGCATCATCTTGGCCATGCCGCCCTTGGCGGAGAATTTCTTCATCATCTTCTGCATCTGCTTGTGCTGCTTGATCAGCCGCCCGATGTCCTGCACCTGGGTACCGGAACCCAGGGCGATCCGGCGCTTGCGCGAACCGCTGATCAGGTCAGGATCGCGACGCTCGGCCGGGGTCATGGAGTTGATGATCGCCTCCATCTGCTTGAACTGTTTCTCGGCTGCGCCCTGGGCATTGCCCATCTGCGACAGGTTGACCCCGCCGATGCTCGGCAGCTTGTCCATCAGGCCGCCCAGGCCACCCATGTTCTTCATCTGTTGCAGCTGGTCGCGGAAGTCCTCGAGATCGAAGCCCTTGCCCTTCTTCAGCTTCTTGGCCAGCTTGTCGGCTTTGGCCTTGTCGATGGTCTGTTCGGCCTGCTCGATCAGGCTGAGCACGTCGCCCATGCCGAGGATGCGCGACGCCACACGGTCCGGGTGGAAGGGCTCGAGAGCCTCGGTTTTCTCACCCATACCGATGAACTTGATCGGCTTGCCGGTGATGGCACGTACCGAAAGCGCGGCACCGCCACGGGCATCACCGTCGACCTTGGTCAGCACCACGCCGGTCAGCGGCAGGGCTTCACCGAAGGCCTTGGCGGTATTGGCGGCGTCCTGGCCGGTCATGGCATCGACCACGAACAGGGTTTCAACCGGCTTGACCGCGGCATGCAGCGCCTTGATTTCGTCCATCATGTCGGCGTCGATGTGCAGACGGCCGGCGGTGTCGACAATGACCACGTCGATGAACTTGAGCTTGGCCTCGCGAATCGCCGCTTCGGCAATGGCCACAGGCTTCTGGCTGATATCGGACGGGAAGAAGGTCACGCCAATGTCGTTGGCCAGCGTTTCCAGCTGCTTGATCGCAGCCGGGCGGTAGACGTCGGCCGAAACCACCATCACGCTCTTCTTCTTGCGCTCCTTGAGGAAGCGCGCCAGCTTACCGGCGGTGGTGGTCTTGCCCGCGCCCTGCAAACCGGCCATCAGCACCACGGCAGGCGGGGCGGCATTGAGCGCGAGGTCTTCGTTGGCCGCACCCATCAGGCTTTCCAGCTCGGCCTGGACGATCTTCACGAACGCCTGGCCCGGGGTCAGGCTGCGCGACACCTCGGTGCCGACCGCACGCTCCTTGACGCTGTTGACGAAATCCTTGACCACCGGCAGGGCAACGTCGGCCTCGAGCAGGGCCATGCGCACTTCGCGCAACGTATCCTTGATGTTGTCTTCAGTCAGCTTGGCCTTGCCGGTGACATGGCGCAGCGTCTGTGACAGGCGGTCGGTCAGGTTTTCGAACATGGTGATCCTTTCAGGCCAAGTAAAAGCCGAGGTTTGTCAGGCGCCCAGGTGAATATGCACACGCGCTGGGCACAGCAAGGCGGCGATTATAGCGAAGAGCGGCGGCGGCGCACACCTCGGCTTCCCGGCGGCAACTTTCAAGCTGCAAGCCTCAAGCCGCAAACCATCAGAAAATCCCGCCCCCCGTACGAATCTGCCTTCGCTTGCAGCTTGCAGCTTGCAGCTTGCAGCTTGCAGCCTGAAGCTTGCAGCTCACTAGCCCCCCCAGCGCGATCTATGCCAAACTCCGTCTCTTTAAGGCTTGCCCACCAGGACTTATGGTCTCCTCACCCAGCCTCATCCCCAACCTGATCGCCGCCGGCCTATATATAGCGGCGACCGTTTATCAGGGTTCGCGCCTGGCCCAGTCGAGCAAAGCCGACAAACGGCTGCTCGGCCTGCTCGGCGCCCTCGCCGTGATCGCCCAGAGCGGCGCGCTGTTCTTTCAGCTGATCACCCCGCTGGGCCTGAGCCTGGACTTCTTCAGCGCCGCCAGCCTGATCGCCGTGGCGGTGATCACCCTGACCCTGCTGGCCTGCCTGCGCATACCGGTGGAAAACCTGCTGGTGCTGCTGTTCCCGCTCGGCGCCATCACGGCCCTGCTGGCCCAGTTCGCCCCACCCGGCACCGTTCCGCTGATCGATGAAGAGCCGGGGATCCTCGCTCATATCCTGCTATCGATCCTGGCCTATGGGCTGTTCACCATTGCGGTGTTCCAGTCGCTGCTCCTGCTACTGCAGGACCACCAGCTGAAAAACAAGCACCCTTCCGGGCTGATCCGCAACTTCCCACCGTTGCAGACCATGGAAAGCCTGCTGTTCGGCTTCCTTTGGGCGGGCTGGTGCCTGTTGTCGCTGTCGCTGATCTCTGGCTGGCTGTTCCTGGACAACCTGTTTGCCCAGCACCTGGTACACAAAACCCTGCTGGCCTGCGTGGCCTGGATCGTCTTCAGCGTACTGCTGTGGGGCCGCACCCGCCTGGGCTGGCGTGGGCACAAGGCGATCCGCTGGACACTGGCCGGTTTCTGCCTGCTGATGCTGGCCTATTTCGGCAGCAAGCTGGTCCGCGAATTCATCCTGCATATCTGACGGTCGCCCATGGACACCCTGCCGTACGCTCCGCTACTCGGCACTTTGGCACTGGCGCTGCTCTGGTCGGCGCTGTTCACCGCGGTGGATGCCGCCCGCCTGCAACTCAACGGCTCGTTGCGCCCCGGCGATGACGGGCAACCGGTACTGCCAGCCCAGGCCCTGGTGCTGTGCGCCAGCCTGGGCAAGCTTCTGGTATTGGGCCTGGCCTGCCTGATCGGCCAACGCCTCAACGGCGAGCACGGTTTCTGGCTGGCCGGCCTGGCCGCCACCTCTGGCCTGCTGGTGTTCGCCGAATACCTGCCGCGGCGCCTGGCTCGGCGCAACCCGCTGGCCTTCATCAGCCTGGGCGCCAGCCTGCTGAAGCTCCCATTGGCACTGGTGCAACCCTTGGCTTGCCTGCTGGACGGCTGCGCCAAGCTGATGTTGCGGCCGTTTCGCGTACCGCCCACCGCAGTGGCCCTGCACCCGCAGGCAGATGACGACTTTACCGAGGATGAAGACCACGACATGCCGCGCCACGGCCTGCTCGATGGCCTGCACTCGCTGGACAAGGTCACCGTCAACGACATTCTGGTGCCGCGCAACGAGGTCGATGGCATCAACCTGGATGAGCCGATCGAGCGCATCATCGAGCAACTGATCCTCAGCCGCCACACGCGCCTGCCGGTCTACCACAACGACATCAACCAGGTAGAAGCCATCCTCAACACCAAGCTGATCAGCCACCTGCTGCCCAAGGCCGAGCTGACGCTGGAGAAGCTCCACAGCGCCTGCTACGAGCCTTACTTCGTCCCCGAAAGCACCCCACTGCAATTGCAACTGCTGAACTTCCACAAGCAGCAGCGCCGGCTGGGCGTGGTGGTGGACGAATACGGTGAGGTACTGGGCATCGTCACGCTGGAGGACATACTCGAGGAGATCGTCGGCGAGTTCGAGGAAGAGCACAGCCTCGACAACCCCCATGTACACCCCCAGTCCGACGGCACCTTCGTCATCGATGGCGCCGCTTCCCTGCGCGAAATCAACCGCACCCTCGGCTGGCACCTGCCCAGCGACGGCGGGCCGAAGACCCTGAACGGGCTGGTCACCGAGGCCCTGGAAAGCATCCCGGAAAGCGCTGTTTGCCTGAAGATCGGCCGCTATCGCCTGGAAATCCTCGAAACAGAAGACAATTGCGCCAGCAAGGTACTGGTGTGGACCGTGACCCGCTAGCTATACTCGGGTCACGCTTACCCAGCCCTGCCGTCCCGCCCGCTATCCGCACCCGGCGCCACACGGCCAGCGCGCTCCACTGACGCGCCCTGCGGTCCTGCTTCAACACCCCGAACAGTGCCCGCTCCCGCCCCTATCCCCCTTGGGCTATCGTCAGTCGGGCGAACAAAAGAACAATACGCTCCGGCGTCCGCGAACCGTACCTGCCCTTCGCTGGCCAGTGCATACCGTCGCGGGCCAAGCCCATGGAGCACGACCAGACTGTTAGGGACCTACTTAATGACAACCAGCAGCACTTATGCCCAAGCGCCTGCCGCGCCGGTCAACTCACCCGCGCGGGTGGCCACCGCCAGCTTCATCGGCACGGCCATCGAGTTCTACGATTTCTACGTGTATGCCACTGCCGCCGCGCTGGTGATCGGCCCCGTATTCTTCCCTTCAGGGTCAGGCACCGCGCAGATGCTGGCGGCCTTCCTTACCTTCGGCATCGCCTTCCTCGCCCGCCCGCTGGGTTCAGCACTGTTCGGACACTTCGGTGACCGTATCGGGCGCAAGTCGACGCTGGTTGCCTCGCTGCTGCTGATGGGGGTGTCCACCACGCTGATCGGTGTATTGCCAGGCTACGACAGCATCGGCATGTGGGCACCGATCATTCTTTGCCTGCTGCGCTTCGGCCAGGGCCTTGGCCTGGGCGGTGAATGGGGTGGCGCGGCGTTGCTGGCCACCGAGAACGCCCCGGCGGGCAAGCGTGCCTGGTTCGGGATGTTCCCGCAGCTAGGCCCTTCGATCGGCTTCCTGGCGGCCAACGGCCTGTTCCTGACCCTGGCCCTGCTGCTCAGCGACGAGCAGTTCCGTGAGTGGGGCTGGCGCATTCCGTTCCTGCTCAGTGCCGCGCTGGTGCTGGTAGGCCTGTACGTACGCCTGAAGCTTGAAGAAAGCCCGGTGTTCGCCAAGGCCGTGGCCCGCCACGAGCGGGTCAAAATGCCGGTGGTCGACCTGTTCAGCAAGTACTGGCTGCCGACCCTGCTGGGCGCCGCCGCCATGGTGGTGTGCTATGCGTTGTTCTACATCTCGACGGTGTTCTCGCTGAGCTACGGTGTCACTACGTTGGGCTACAGCCGCGAAACCTTCCTTGGCCTGCTGTGCTTCGCCGTGGTCTTCATGGCCCTGGCCACGCCGCTGTCGGCCTGGCTCAGCGACCGTTACGGGCGCAAGCCGGTGCTGATCGTCGGCGGCCTGCTGGCGGTGGCCTCGGGCTTCACCATGGAGCCTTTGCTGACCTCCGGCTCGACCACGGGTGTTGCGTTGTTCCTGGCCATCGAGCTGTTTTTGATGGGCGTGACTTTCGCACCGATGGGCGCGCTGCTGCCAGAGCTGTTCCCTACTCACGTGCGTTATACCGGGGCGTCTGCGGCGTATAACCTGGGCGGCATCGTCGGGGCTTCGGCGGCGCCGTTCTTTGCCCAGAAACTGGTGAGCATGGGCGGTTTGAGCTGGGTGGGTGGGTATGTATCGGTGGCGGCGGTGATCAGCCTGATTGCAGTGCTGTGCCTGAAAGAGACCCGCAATACAGAGCTGTGATCCTTGAGCTGCAAGCTTCAAGCTGCAAGAAAAGGCATCCCTTAGCAGCTTGTAGCTTGTAGCTTGTAGCTTGTAGCTTGAGCTTAGAACTCGACCTTGACCGCCTGCGCCGCACGGGTCGCCTTGGCCCGCGCCGCTTCGATCGATTCATCACGTGCCAGGCACACGCCCATGCGGCGCTGGCCGTTGATTTCCGGTTTGCCGAACAGGCGGATCGCGGTATCCGGCTCGCTCAACGCTGCGCCGAGGTTGGCGAAGCTGGTCTGCTGCGACTGGCCTTCAGGCAGGATCACCGCCGACGCAGACGGGCCGAACTGGCGCA
The DNA here is from genome assembly GCF_047456185.1 of Pseudomonas sp. BNK-30. Lineage (NCBI taxonomy): Bacteria > Pseudomonadati > Pseudomonadota > Gammaproteobacteria > Pseudomonadales > Pseudomonadaceae > Pseudomonas > Pseudomonas sp. BNK-30. The sequence continues at coordinate 478,585 of NZ_CP179904.1, read as the reverse complement.
CCACCGGGATCGGCAGGCCCAGAATGGCACGGGCATGCAGCGCGAACTGCGACAGGTCCTGGGAAATCAGCGTGACCAGGCCGGTATCGTGCGGGCGCGGCGAGACTTCGCTGAACCACACCTGATCGCCCTTGACGAACAACTCGACGCCGAACAAACCACGGCCGCCCAGTGCATCGGTGACAGCCTTCGCCACACGCTGCGACTCGGCCAAGGCTTTCGGGCTCATCGCCTGGGGCTGCCACGACTCCTGGTAGTCGCCTTTCTCCTGGCGGTGACCGACCGGCTCCAGATACGTGGTGCCACCAACATGGCGCACGGTCAGCAAGGTGATCTCGTAGTCGAAATCGATGAAGCCTTCGATGATCACGCGGCCCTTGCCGGCGCGGCCACCCTCCTGGGCGTAGTCCCACGACTTCTGCAGGTCGGCATCGCTGCGCAGCAGGCTCTGGCCCTTGCCGGACGAGCTCATCACCGGTTTGACCACACACGGGTAACCGACATCGGCCACAGCCTTTGCATAATCTTCAAAGGTATCGGCGAAGTGGTACGGCGAGGTCGGCAGGTCCAGCTCTTCGGCCGCCAGGCGGCGAATGCCCTCGCGGTTCATGGTCAGCTGCGTGGCGCGGGCGGTCGGCACGACGGTGAAACCTTCGTTCTCCAGCTCGACCAGCGTAGCGGTGGCGATGGCTTCGATTTCGGGGACGATGTAATGCGGTTTTTCAGCCTCGATCACCGCGCGCAGGGCGACACCATCGAGCATGTTGACCACGTGGCTGCGGTGCGCGACCTGCATGGCCGGCGCATTGGCGTAGCGGTCCACGGCGATCACTTCGACGCCCAGGCGCTGCAGCTCGATCACCACTTCCTTGCCCAGCTCGCCACAGCCGCAGAGCAGTACACGGGTCGCGGTAGGCGACAATGGGGTTCCGATACGGGTCATTTCAGGTCCTCGAAGGCGTCCGGGGCCGCGCCAGTCTTAGCGCCGCCCGCTGAAAAAGGACCCGTATTCTACACCATCAGCCAGCCACGGCAGCCCGCCGCGCACGAAATGCCATGGCCAGCCACACCGCAGTCACGCCTGCGAACTTGGAGGCCATCGCGGTGCCGATCACGGCCGGGGTCAGGGCACCGATCATGCCGAAGAAAATGAAGGTGTCCACCGGGATGCTCAGTGCCGAGCTCAACCACAAGCGGTCACGCAAGGGGCGCCGGGTGATGCTGAACACCAGCCAGTCGATCAGCTCGGAAACGAAGAACGCCGTGGCACTGGCCAGGGCAATGGCCGGCTCGGAAGTGACATACGACAGCACCAGCGCCAGCAGCATGGCGATCAGCGCGCCATGGCCGTAGCGGGTCTGCACCATGTCACGCAGGATGAACACCAGCCCACCCCAGGCCGACCAGATCACGTCCAGATGCGGGGCGCTGGAAAAGGCAAAGTTGATCAGTACAACGCTGCTGATGTAAACGATTAGAAAGAACATGGGCAGTGACCGTCCGACAAGCGGCACAGATTACCTGATTTTCGAGTCAACCGCAGCGCTTACAAGATCAATCCGGCCGCCACCGCCCGCTCATGGCACAGCTTGAGCACCGCCCGGCGTTCGGTATTGTCCATCCGCCCCCAACGGCCGATCTCCGCTACGGTGCGCTGGCACCCGGTGCAGACATCCTGCTCGTCCAGCGCGCAGATGCTCACGCAGGGTGAAGCGACCGGGCGTTCGGTAGCGATCACCTCACTCATCGTCCACCACCAGGTCCCGCGCATAACGCTGGGCGTTGTGAACATAGTGCGCGGCGCTGGCCTCGAGCATGCGCTTCTGCTGCTCGGTCAGCTCACGCACCACCTTGCCGGGCGACCCCATTACCAGCGAACCATCGGGGATTTCCTTGCCTTCGGGGATCAGTGCATTGGCGCCGATGATGCAGTGTTTGCCGATGCGCGCACCGTTGAGGATCACCGCATTGATGCCGACCAGGCTGTAATCGCCAACCGTGCAACCGTGCAGCATGGCGTTGTGGCCCACGGTCACGCCTTTGCCCAATGTCAGCGGCGAACCCATGTCGGTATGCATCACGGTACCGTCCTGGACGTTGCTGTCCTCGCCGATATCGATCAGCTCGTTGTCGCCGCGCAGCACCGCGCCGAACCACACACTGGCGCGCGCCTGCAGGCGTACCTTGCCAATCAGCATGGCATTGGGTGCGGCCCAACTGGTGGCATGGCTCTCGACCCGCAGGTCGCCCAAGCGGTATTTCATTCTCGCTCCTCAGGTATCAGCGGCGACGGGGTGTGCCCCGTTCAGATCTCTATATAACGCTCGGGGGGCTGATGCAGGCTGATGCCTGCGTCGTACAGCAAGTTGACCAGTTCGACGATCATGATCGCCGACAGCCCCCAGATCTTGTATTCGCCATAACGATAGCTGGGCACATACCAACTGCGGCCCTGGTAATCGATACGGTGGGTGTGGTCGCGCGGGTCCTGGCGGAAAAATTCGAGCGGCACGCTGAATACTGCCGCGATCTCCGCATCATTGGCGCGGTATTCGACGAAATCAGGGATCACCCCGACGAATGGCGTCACTTTCAGCCCATGCAGGGAAATCAGCGGGCTCAGCGGGCCGAGCACTTCCACCAGGCCTGGCGGCAGGCCGATTTCTTCTTCGGCCTCGCGCAGCGCGGTGAATATCAAGTCGGGGTCTTCCGGGTCGCGCCTGCCACCGGGGAAGGCGACTTCACCGCCATGGGTGGAAAGCCCTTTGGCACGCAGGGTCAAGACCAGTTCGGGCGCTTCGCTGCGAGTAATGGGCAAAAGTACCGCCGCCTCGGGGAACCGTCGGTCGGTTTCCAGTGAAGCTGGTTGGTGGTTGCTCATTCGGCGAAGTAGCTCGTCCAGCATTGCGCACTCTCGTTTCCAAGGCCTGCCCTGCATGATGCACCAAAGCCGCGAAGCACCCAAGCCCTGTACGCTTGCGGCAGGCCTGCCTGGCACGCCAAGATAGCGTGGGCTCAAGGGAAGAACAGCATGAAATTCTGCAGCGCGTGCGGCCAGCCGGTCATTCAGCGGATACCCGAAGGCGACAGCCGCCTGCGGTATGTCTGCAATCATTGCCAGACCATTCACTACCAGAACCCGAACATCGTTGCCGGGGTGCTGCCGGTCTGGGGCAGCCAGGTGCTGCTTTGCCGGCGAGCCATCGAGCCTCGCCGCGGCTTCTGGACCTTGCCCGCCGGCTTCATGGAGAACGGCGAAACACTGGACCAGGCCGCCCGCCGTGAAACTGTCGAAGAAGCCTGCGCCCGGGTCGGCACGATGGCCCTGTACCAGTTGTTCGACCTGCCGCACATCAACCAGGTGCATGTGTTCTTCCGCGCCGAACTGGCCGACCTGGACTTCGACATCGGCGTCGAGAGCCTGGAGGTGCGGCTGTTCGACGAACACGAGATACCGTGGGGCGAGCTGGCTTTCCGGACCGTCACACGCACACTAGAATGCTATTATCGCGACCGCATCGGGCAGCATTACCCCATAGGCCATGAGTACCTGCCACCGATGAGCGTTTCGCCCACCACTTAAGTTTGCAGGTACCGCTTCATGCGCTGGTTGTTCGCCCTTTTCTGCCTTTGCGTTACCTCGGTGTCCCAGGCGGCCTTCACCGAGACCATCATTCGCAAGCCACAGCCGCCTTTGCCGGCACAATCGCAATCGCAGGCGGCCATGCAGCCACTGATCGACAAGGTGCTGGTGATCAAGTCCGAGCGCCGCCTACAGTTGATCAGCCGTGGCGAACCGCTGAAAACCTACCGCATCTCGCTGGGCAAGCAGCCCAAGGGCGCCAAGCAGCGCGAAGGCGACAAGAAGACCCCCGAGGGCCTGTACTGGCTGGACTGGCGCAAGCAAAGCGACCGTTTCAACCTGTCCATGCACATCACCTACCCGAACATCAGCGATGCAGCCCGGGCCACACGCGAGGGCTGGAGTGCCGGCAGCATGATCATGATCCACGGCACCCCGATCAACGACGAGTATCCCGAATGGTATTTCCATACGCTTGACTGGACCGACGGCTGTATCGCCATGCGCAACTCGGACATGCGCGAGGTCTGGGACCTGGTGCCGGACGGCACATTGATCGAGATTCGGCCCTGATAGTCCGGCATTCCAATTGAGGCTGTAGGAACCTTCCCACTTCAATTAAACATCTGCCCTACTGCCGTGTAGGCAGCAGACTGCATCCAATCGACTGGCAAAGTTTTTAGCATCCACGCAAACGAGTACTCAGGCCGTACGCCATTTGCGGGGTTCTTCCATGCCAGCCCGATACCGCCACATCGCCAGCAGGCTGCTTGCCTGCTGCATGACGACCTTGCTGGCCATGCCGCAGGCATGGGCGGACGACCCTGCCAGCCAGCAACTGCGTGATCAACAGCGAACCTTGCGCCAGCTCGAGCAGCAACAGCGGCTGCAGCGCTGGCAGCGCCCTCCAGCGGCGCAACACAGCGACGCCCTCGCACCGAACCCACCCAGCGACAGCCGCTGCTGGGAGATAGCCGGCGTTCGCCTGGCCGGCAACCGGCAGCTTTCGGCACAGGCGCTTGAGCCGGCCATCCAGGCGCTGATAAAGCCCTGCATGGGCATCGCCGACATCAACCACCTGCTCAAGGCCATCACCCAGCGCTACGTGCACGCCGGTTACCCGGCCAGCCGCCCCTATCTGCGCCAAGCGCCAGCGCATGACGCGCCGCTGGACATCGTCATCATCGAAGGCTTCGTCGAGTCGATCGAGCTGGCTGCCGAGCTGCCGCTCTCCCTGAACAGCGCATTCCCCCATCTGCTGGGCAACCCCCTGTACCTGCCAGACCTTGAGCAGGGGCTGGACCAGCTCAACCGCCTGCGGGCCTTCGAGCTCAGTGCCGACCTGTTGCCAGGCGAACTGCAGGGCGGCACCCGGGTGCTGCTGCAGCCTCGCCAAGTGGCTTCACGCTGGCACCTGGACAGCCGCTTCGATAACCGAGGCAGCCCGCTGACCGGGCGTCACCGCCTGAACCTCGGCATCGGCCTGGACAGCCCCTTGGGCCTGAACGACGACCTGCGCCTGTCACTGTCGACAACGGTCATCGATGCTCCGGGGCGCAGCCAGGGCGTCACCCTGTACTACAGCATCCCCTACGGCCCATGGAGTTTCACGCTCAATGTCGGCCAACTGCGCTACAACGCGCCGATTCCGCAAGGGCGGTACGACAGCAACGGCAACAGTAGCTACCAGAGCGTCAGCGCCGAGCGCATGCTCTGGCGCAACCAGTACGGCATGCTCAGCGCCAGCGCCCGGCTGGACCGCAAACAACTGATCAACCGCACCGGCTCTGCAGTCATCGGCCTGCAGAGCCCCACCCTGACCAGCGTGGAGGCCGGGCTCAACCTGCTCTGGCTGGACCACGGCCTGTGGAACGCCTACATCGGCGTCGCCCAGGGCACTCACTGGCTGGGCGCCGAGCAACCCGCCCAGCACGCAGCTGCGCCGCAGCTCGACTTTAGAAAGTACCGCGCCAGCCTGCTGCACCTGCGCCAAGGGCCAGCGAACTGGCCGTGGCGCTGGCAAAGCGAACTTGGCCTGCAGTACAGCACCGATGTCTTGCCGGCCGTCGAGCAAATGTTGTTGAGCGACGATTCGGCGGTGCGTGGCTTTCGCCTGCGTACCTACAGTGGCGCCAGCGCCGCCACCTGGCGCAATACCTTCAGCCAACCGCTGGCATTGCCCTGGACCACACTGGCTACGGTGCGCCCCTACCTGGGCCTGGACCTGGGCTGGGAGCGGCTGGCGCAAGGCGCTTCGCCGCGCCGGCTGGCAGGTGCCACGGCGGGTATCGAAGTGAGCCTGCCGCACAGCCGCCTGCGCCTGGACTATCAGCGCGCCCTCTATGCCAGCGACCTGCAGCGCCCGCTGCTCGAACCCGGATTCTGGGTACTTGAATGGGCCCTGAACATCTGATTCACCCACAACAAAGAGAACGAGAACATGCAGACACTCTCGCAGATACCCGCAATCCGCCCCGATACCTTGCGCTGGGCCATTTTCCTCGCCCTGCTCGCCTCCACCAGCGCGCTGGCCGAACACGGCCTGGAGGCAGCCACCGGCCCTGGGGGTACGCCGCTCATCAGCAACAATCATGGCGTACCTGTTATCGACATCGTCGCGCCCAACGCCAGCGGCCTGTCGCACAACCAGTTCCTGGACTACAACGTCGCCCGCCCCGGCGTGGTACTGAACAACGCCCTCCAGGCCGGGCAGTCGCAACTGGCCGGCGCGCTGGCGGCCAACCCCCAGTTCCAGGGCCAGGCGGCCTCGACCATCCTCAACGAGGTGATCAGCCGCAACGCCTCGCTGATCGAAGGCCCACAGGAAATCTTCGGCCGCCCGGCCGACTACATCCTGGCCAACCCGAACGGCATCACCCTCAATGGCGGGACCTTCATCAACACCACCCGGGCCGGTTTCCTGGTAGGTACACCGGAGCTGCAGGACGAACAGCTCAAATACCTCAACACCCTAAATGCCAGTGGCACCCTGCAAGTGCTCACAGGCGGCCAGCACAATGCCGAGGGCGCGCTGGACCTGATCGCGCCGAAACTCGACAGCAAGGGCGTGCTCTCGGCCAGTGGCGATCTCACCGTGACCGTTGGCCGCAACCGCATGCGTCACGACGACGGGCAGGTCATCGAGCATCTGCCGGGCACGCCGTCCAGCATCGACGCCAACCTGTTCGGCGCCATGCGTGCCGGGCGCATTCGTGTGGTCAGCACTGCCGAGGGCGCGGGTGTGCGGGTGGGGCCGGTGCAGATCAAGGCCGACCAGGGCATCACCCTTCAATCTGCCGGCGCGCTGCAGGTCAGCGGGCATGAAAACCGGCCCGGGGAACTGCTCAGCGAACACGGCGCATTGCAACTCACCGCTGCCGATGACCTGCGCCTTGGCGCCGTCGACGGCAAAGCCGAGCGTATCGAGATAAAGGCTGGAAAGAAGCTCACTCTGGATGCCGAAAGCCGCCAGAGCATCGCCCGCGAGCAGGAAAGCTGGAACAAAAAGTTCCTCTTCGTTACCCGCGAGACCTACCAGCGCGAACGTACCACCACCGCCGACCAACTGCGCGGGGCGCAGCTGCAAGCCAGTGACAGCGTGCTGTTGCAGTCCGGCGCCGACATGCGCCTGTTGGCAGCCAATGTGGATGCGGGCGGCGACCTGACACTCGACAGCGCTGCCAACCTGGATATCAGTGCAGGCACCAACAGCCAACGTATCGAGGAGCAGGTACGCCACCGCAAAGACCTGTGGCGCGGCGACAGTGATACCAGCCAGTACAAGGAATCAGCACAAGGCAGCACGCTCAATGCCGCACGCATGACGGTCAAGGCCAATGACACGCTCACCGTCCAAGGCAGCAAGCTGCACAGCCGCGCCGGCCTGGACATCAACGCCAGCAACGTCGAAATCGGCACAACGGCGCTGCAGGAACAGGGCACACGCCGCAACTACCGTGGCGACCTGGTATCGGGCACCTTCTTTGGTGACCGCAAAGGCAACGATACCCAAGGTAAGCGCGTAGCCGGCAGCGCCGTTACAGCCGATGGCAAGCTGAACGTTGCGGCTGAACAGGTGAGCATCAAGGGCAGCACCGTCCACGGCGCCCAAGACGCGGTGTTGTACAGCGAAAAAGGCGCCCTGGCGATCGAGGCAGACCACGCCAGCACTGTGGCCACCGACCGCGACAGCAGCAGCAAGCTGTTCGGCCTGATCGGCAACGATCGCGAGCGCACGCAGCGCAAGCAGCAGGTGCTGAGCAGTGACGTCAGCTCTGCCAGCAACCTGCGGCTGGCCAGTGCTGAAGAATTGCGCATCCAGGGTTCGAAGGTGACGGCCGGCGGGCATCTGCAGGTCGAGGCCAAGGGCGACCTGTTGATCGGTAGCACACAGTCAAGCGATGAGAGCGAAACACGCAGCCAGCAGCGCGGTTTCACGGCCAGCGCCAAACAGACCGCAGAAGCCGAAGACGGCAAGCCCGAGTCGCGCCAGTACGCCGCCGGCGTTGCTTACGAGGTGGTCACCAGCACAGGCCAACAACGCGAAACGTCGCAGGTGGCCAGCGAATTGACGGGCGCTACGGTTGGCCTGGACAGCGGCGCGCAGCTACAGGTCAACGGTTCCAGCGTACAGGCCAATGCGGGCGACCTGAACGTGCAGGCCAAACAGGTGAGCCTTGGCGTCACACGCAACGAGCGCGTGTCGTCCGGCAGCTCTACCCAAAGCGGTGGTGGCCTGACGGTGACCGGCGGTATGGATCGGCTGGGCAGCCTGTTCGAAGGCCATCGCAACAACGAAGTCACCACCGAACGCGACAGCAAGACGCAACGCACCGGGCTGCAGGCCAGCGGCGACCTGAAGCTCAGCGCCGACGAGTTGATCACCGAAGCTGCACGCGTCAACGCAGGCGACACCCTTCAGGTAACTGCCAAGCGCATTGAGAACCGTGCCGTGCAGGACACCCATGAACGTGAAGTGCAGCGCAATGACTGGTCAGGCAGCATCGGCGCCAGCCTGGAGTACCGTGACGTGACCCGGCCGATCGAACGCTTGGTACAGGGCGAAGAAGCGGCGCGCTTCCAGCAAGCCTCGCCCGAAGACGCAATGGTGGCACCGAGCGTTGGCGGCGACATGACCCTGGACCACCTCAAACGCTTGGAAAACCAGCGCCGCGGCTTTGCCCAGGTGAGCGAACTGGCAGGGGGGCACGTGAAGGTCAAGGCCGATACCCTCGATGACCAGGGCACCACCTGGCGTGCCAACGCCGGCGCCCTGCAGGTCGACGCCCAGCAGCACCACCTGCGCGCCGCCGAAAACACCCGGGAAGATAACGTGCAGCGCCTGGCCTACGGCGGTGACCTGCGCGTGGATACCAGTTCGGGGAGCGACCTGAACGTCCGCGCTTCCGGCAAGGGCGGCTCGCAGGGCAAGCAGGATACCGCCAGCACCGCAGTGCCGGGCAGCCTTTATGGGCAACAGGGCATTCAGGTGCAGTTGGGTAGCGACGGCCGCTACGAAGGCACGCGCATCGATGGCGGTGAAGGCGACGTAGTGATCCAGAGTGGCACTACACTGTCGCTGGCCCAGGCCACCGACCACGCTCAACAGCGCGCTCGCCAGCTCGATGGCAACGCCTGGGCCAAGGTCGGCAACCGCCCGGGCAGCACCGGCGTCGACGGCCGAGGCTATCTCGACCATGCCCAGCAGCAGGCTACACAAAACAATGCCCAGGTGGCGCAGGTCGACGCCAAAGGCCAAGTGCGCCTGACCAGCGGGGGCGACATGCTGCTCGAAGGCACGCGTATTGGCAGCCGCGAGGCCAAGGTCGGCGATACGCGCCTGCAAAGCGATGGCCGCCTGCAGGTCAAAGCTGCGAGCAATACCCGACAGGCCACTGGCGGGAACCTGGGCGGCGGCCTGGAGCTGGCCGTGAAGACCGGCACCACCCAAGGTGGCGCCATCGGGGGCCATTTCAACCATGGCAAGAAGAACGAGGACGCCCGCCAGGCAATCGATGCGCAGTTCCAAAGCGCAGGCAAACTGACCCTCGACAGCCGCGCTCGCGAGGACCTCGCCGTGCATCTGCAGGGCCTGCAGGCATCGGCCGAGCACATCGGCATCAATGCCGCCAAGGGCGGCATGCTGATCGAAGCGTCATCCAACGTCGAGCGGCGCGACAACCTGGACATCACCGCCGGCGCCGGCTTCAACACATCCAAGGGCGGCACCGACACCCTTGGGCTGCACGGCCGTGTTCAGGTCAACCTCGACAAGCGCGACAACCTCATCTGGAACGCCGGCAACCTGCGCGCCGAGCGTATCGACCTGCAAAGCCGCGGCGACACCCGCATCGAAGGCGTAAGCCTGGAAGCCGGGCGCATCAGCGGCGCAATCGACGGCGATCTGCGCATCGCCAGCCGCAAGGACAGCGTCGATACCCTGACCGTAAAAGGTGATGCACGGCTGAGCAAAGAGAAAAACCCGCAAGGCTATGTGAACGCTGCCACGGCCGTCGCAGGGCCGCTGGGAAGCAAGGTCAGCGAAAAAGCAGGTTCCGCCCTGGCCAAGGCCGACCCGGGCGTTTCGCCAACCTTCAGGCTCGATGTGTCGCATGTTCAGCGTGATGGCGTAGCCCAGCAGACGGCGCTCAAGGGCAGCGATGGGGTAGACCTGACGGTTGGCGGTGACGCTCACCTGACGGGCGCCCGCCTGCACTCGGCCAAGGGTGAGGTAAAACTCACCGCCAACGCGGTGACCAAGGAAACGCTGAGCGGCAATGATTACCGCCGGGATGTGTCGATCGATGCGTCGAACTCGCCGGTAGACCTGGGTACCGCCATTGCCCAGATCAGCAAAGGCAAAGGTGCCGCAGACGGCGAGAATGCACTGGACCTTGGCTTGCTGCGCACCAGTGGGCATAGCCGAAGTGAGCAGTGGGCATCGGGGATTGAAGGGAAAGCCAACTGATCCACAGGCCCTGTCGTCGGCAAACCGGCGATAGGGCCATGAACGTCACGTCAACCGCTGCTTACCAACGCCACTCCCCCTGCCCCGTCAATGCCTGTGGCCCCAGCAACCGAGCAGCGCGCAGCAGCGGTGTAAGCGCCGCGTCCGGCTGCAGTTCGGCCGCCACCACTGCGTGACGCCCCAGAAGGTCTGCATCCAGCGCCAACTGATGCTCGCCCTGTTGTATCAGTTGCCCATGCAGGCGCCAGCCTGTGCGGCAATCCATTTCTACCCAGCCCTGCCCCAACCCCAGCGACCAAGGTTCACTCAAGGCGAGGTCGGTGACCGCGATGCGGCCTTCGCTGGTTCGGCACTGCCCCCCCGCGCCTTGCAGGCGCAGCGTGCCCTGCCACTGCCCGGCCAGCCGATAGGCCGTCTGCACACTCGCCTGGGGAGCCTGTGCAGTGACGTCCAACCGCCAGCGCCATGGCCAGCCTTCGGCATGCAACTGCCAGCCCTGGCCCTGAAAGCCCAGCTGTGCGTTGGCCTGCAAGCGCCAAGGCTGCAAGGCCCAGCGTACGGGGCCGGCAGGCCCGAACTGCTGCGCCTGCCCCTGCCACAGGCTGCCGCTGACCGCATGCATCGGCAGGCCCAAGCCCTTTGCAACCCAGGACGCCGGCAACTGCACCAGCAAGGTCAGGCTGAACACCAGCCCGGCCCACAGCAGCCCACGGCGGCTCATGGCTGCACCACCAGGTCGAAACGCAGGCCCTTGGCATCCTGTTCCAGGGCCCACTGCAGCGGTTGCGCACCCTCTGCGCGCAAGGCCTGCAGCCAGCGCTGCAAAACCTGCTCATCGGCCACCTGGCCGCGCAGTTGCCACACCTTGCCTTGCACCTCGACCTCGGCAACTTCGACCCGCCGCGCCTGGGCAGACTGACGCAGCCGCTCCAGGCTCACGCCTGGCCCGCTGGGGAAGGCGGCGGCCTGCACTGCCAGCCCATGCCACTGACTGAGCTCGCGCCATTGCGACACGCCTTGGCGCAGTGCCAGCAACGCCAGCAGAAAGCCGATCAGGCACCAGGCGAGCAACAATCGATGACGCTGAAACCACGCTCGGGTCATGTTGGCGCTCCCAGATCGAAAACCACGTGCGCCGCTGGCGCAGCGCTCAGTACCTGCACCGCCGCTCCGGCGGCGCTTGCCATTTCTTGCCAGGGCGGCTCGCTCCCCTCGCCCTGCAGGCGCAGGTGCCAACGCTGGCCGTCGAAGCGCACCGCTTGCAGACGCCAGCCTGGGTGCTCATGCAGCCACACCTGCAGGTGTGCCTGCAGGTCTTGAAGCTGACGCTCCCGCAGTTGCTGTTGCAGTTCGCTTTCGCGCAGGCGCTTGAGGGCCTGCGACGCTTGCCGAGGGCTGGCCTGGGTGCCGGTCACGGCCAGCACCTGCGTGCGCCAGGTTTGTACCTGCCGCCACTGCTGGCCCGCCCATAACCCGCACCACACCACGGCCAGCACCAAACAGGTGACAACCAGCGCGCGCGGCAGGGCCGGCACACGGGGCGCCGAGCGGGCCTGACGGGTTCGCTCGAACAGGCTTGGCAGCGTGTCGAGCGACGCCAGCGTTCCCGGCCAGCGCCCGACCTGGGTGGCTTTGCGCAGGCTATCCCAGGGCTGCTGCGGTACCTCACCCAGCGCGTCAGGCCAGGCCAGCCAATGGGCTTTCCCCTCTTCGCTGCGCCCCAGGTACAGGCACAGGCCAGGCGCGCGCTGCCACTGCCAGCCCGTCCCGGGCTCAGGCGTGGGCAACAATTGGAACTCGGCCCAACAGCGCTCGATCTGCAGCCCCCATTCGCTGCACTGGCCACGCCATTCGTCCAGCGCCTGGCGGGCTACCGCCAGCAGGCGCAACTGCCCTGCCTGGCGAGCGAGGCAAGCGCACTGCACCTGTTCGGCGTTCTGCAGCAAGTGGTCTTCCAGCAGCAAGGGCCACTCATCACGCTTGAGGCCCGGCGGTGCAGCCAGCTCGAACTGGCTGCACCGCTCGCCCGGGATGATCAGCGCTACCTTTGCGTCCAGGTTCGCCGGTGGCTCGCCCTGGCCTTCCCGTTGGGCCACACCGTTTTCAACCAACAGCCAGTCCCAGATCACGCCCGGGCGCAGCAGCAACCAAGACCGCGCCGGCGCACGGCGCCGCCATTCAAGCTTCATGAACGCCCCCAAGGGAGCGTGAAGGTGCAGACATAGGGGGCTCCATCACGCTGCAGTTGCACGCGCACACCACGGCCGGGGTGCGCGGGTTGGTCGGAAGGCCAGGGCAGCCATCGGCCTCCCTGGTGATAAAGAACATTCAGCGCACTGACCTGCTGCAGCTGCTCGCGCACGACCCAACGGGGTTCGCTGGCGGCGTACAGGTCTGCCGAGGTTTCCAGCATCAGGCGTTGTTCGCGGGGGTCGAAACGCAGGCGTTGGCGCTGCAGCCGTGAGCCACCCTCGGCCTCTGGCACAGCCGTGGCTGCCACCCACAGCAACTGCTGGCGATCGGGCTGCCAGTCGAGCCAGCGGCTGGCCAGTGGCAGGCGCTGCTCATACACCCGGCGCAGTACCGGGCTGTCAAAGCGCCGCTCCAGCGCAAGGCAGAACTCCAGCACACTGTTCTCCTGGCGGGTTACCTGCAGCCGCTCGCGGACCTTGAGCCAGCCATTGACCAGCGCCGCGAGCATGACCCCCAGCAGCGCGGTCAAGGCCATGGCCACCATCAGTTCGATCAGGGTCAAGCCTGCCTGGCGCCGCTTCATGGACGCTCCAGAAAAACCGTGTACTGGCCCAACGGCAGGCGCTGATCGCGGTCGGCATACAGTTGCATCTCGCCGCGACGCAGGTCGCGCACGCCGGTACGGCGCAGCTGCATCTGCCAGTGGCACGCCTGCCCGCCCTGGTTCAACACCCCACTGGGCTGGTTGCTGGCCGGCCAGTACCGTTCCACGGCAAAGCGCGCCTGCAGCTCGCGAGCGCACAGCACGCCAAGGCGATGCTGTTGCACGCTGTCCTGCACTGCCAGGCGCTGGCGCAGAACCTGGCTGGTGATCACCGCCAGCACAGCAGCAATCGCCAGGGCCACGGTCACCTCCAGCAGGGTGAACCCCTGTTGCGTGCGCTTCATGGTGACAACCCCACTCGCAACTGGCCGTCACGCCCCCACGCCCAGCGCTGGCTGCCACCTGCCCAGTGCCAGCGCACCGAACCCGGCTGGGCCCACCCTTGCGGCGTGAACTGCAGATGCGGCTGCAGGCTGGCCGGCCAGTCGGGGCGCAGCCCTTTGGGCCAGTCCCCAAAGCTGACCGGTTCGGCCACCCAGCCCTCGCGCTCACGCCGCACGAACTCCGGGTGTTGGCCGGTCCAGCGCAGCCCGCGCAATTGCCCGGCATGCCGGGCCAGTGCAGCCTGGGTGTGGACGTGCGCCGCCAGCCGCTGCAACGCCTGATCGACGCTGGCCTTGCCGCTGTCCAGCCAGGCCACCGCAAGCCCGGTCATGAGGCCGGCGATGGCCAGCACCACCAGCAATTCGAGCAGGCTGAAACCGCGCTGTGGGCGCATCGCTCACAGCGCCCAGTTACCCAGGTCGGCGTCCTGGCCTTCGCCGCCCTGTACACCATCGGCGCCCAACGAATACACATCGACCCGGCCATGCTCGCCAGGCATGCGGTACTGGTACGGGGTGCCCCACGGGTCCTCCGGCAGGCGGCGTACATAACCATCGCTGCGCCAGGCACGCGGCAGCGGCTCCTGGGTCGGTTTTTTCACCAGCGCAGCCAGGCCTTGCTCATTGCTGGGAAAGCGCAGGTTGTCCAGCCGGTACATGTCCAGCGCCTGCTCGAGCGTGCTCAGGTCGGCCATGACCTTCTGCCGCATGGCCTTGTCCTGGTTGCCGAGCACGCTGGGCGCGACCACGGCGATCAGCAGGCCGATGATGAAAATCACCACCATGATTTCCATCAGGGTGAAGCCGTGTTGGCGCTTGCGTCGATGCTGCATGGGGTTGCTCCTTGTCATCTACAGTTGCAGGCCCTGGTTGAGCTGCATGATCGGCAGCAGCACCGCCAGCACGATGAACAGCACTACGGCGCCCATCACCAGGATCATCAGGGGTTCGAAAAGCGCCATGGCCGTATCCACCTGGCGGGCAAAGCCACGCTCCTGGTCGTCGGCCACGCGCTCGAGCATGTCGGCCAGGGTGCCGCTGGCCTCGCCACTGCCGACCATGTTCACCAGCAACGGCGGGAACTGCTGGCAACCATCCAGCGCCCGGTGCAGGCTGGTGCCGCCCTGCACCTGCTGGCGCACCTGCTCCATGGCCAGGCGGATACGCCGGTTGCCGACGGTTTCAGTGGCCACCTGCAAGGCTTCGAGCAAGGCAACACCGCTGCTGGTGAGGATCGCCAGGCTGCGCGCCAGGCGGGCACTCTCCAGCACCTGTAACAGCCCCCCCACGCGTGGCAGGCGCAACAGCAGGTCGTCGCGGCGCAGGCACCAGTGCGGCTTGCGCAGCAACCAACTGGCCAGCAGCGACGTGAGGATGGCCAGCCCCAGTAGCCAGGGGCCGGCGTGCACCAGGCCTTGGCTCAGGCCGATCAGCAATGAGGTGATCAGCGGCAGGCTCTGCCCGGCATGGGCAAACTGTTCGGTGAGCTTGGGTACGACGAAGGTCATCAGGCCGATCACCACCGCCAGTGACACGCCCATCAGCACGCAGGGGTAGATCAGTGCCGTACGCGCCTTGTGCTGCTGGCGCTGCACCTGTTCCAGGTGGTCTGCCAGCCGGGTAAGCACCTGGGCCAACCGCCCGGAGCGCTCACCGGCTTCGACCAGCGCGCAGTACAGACCGGTGAACGGCGCGCCCTGGCGGGCCAGGCTACGAGCCAGGCCCAGGCCCTCGGCGAGCGAGCCACGCAGAGCCACCAGCACCCCGTGCAGGGCTGGCTGGCGCAACTGGCGCTCAAGCGTCGCCAAGGCATCGACCAGCGGGATGCCCGCGCCGGTCAAGGTCGCCAGCTGGCGTGTCAGCTCACACAGCTGGGCACGGCTCAGGCGTTGTCGGCGCGGCTGCCGGGCACCGCTTTCGAAGCGCTGCAACTGGCGGGGGAACAAGCCCTGCTCGCGCAGCAACTGGCGTGCGTGGCGTTCGGTATCGGCCTGCAGGCTGGCTTTGTGGGTCTTGCCGGCTAGATCAACGGCCTGGTAGCGAAAGGTCGGCATGGGTCAGCCCTGCACCACACGCAGTACTTCGGCCAGGCTGGTCTCGCCGCGGGCCAGGCAATCACTGGCCATCGCCACCAGGCTCTGGCGGCGCTCGGCCAGGTAGTCGTGCATGGCCAGTTCACTGGCGCCGTCATACAGCAGGCCGATCAGGCCAGCGTCCAGTTCGATGAATTCGTACAGCCCCAAACGACCGATATAGCCAGTGCCCTGGCATTGCTCGCAGCCCACCGCGTGGTAGCTGCTGCCCAGCGCCGCCAGCTCAGGCCACAGCGCCCGTTCGGCCGGCTGCAGTGGCTGCGCCACCGCGCAATGGCACAGCCGCCGCACCAGGCGCTGGGCCAGCACGCCACGCAGGCATGAGGCGATCAGGAACGGCTCGACGCCCATGTCACGCAAGCGGGTGACCGCGCCCACTGCGCTGTTGGTATGCAACGTAGACAGTACCAAGTGGCCGGTGAGGCTGGCCTGCACGGCGATCTGCGCGGTTTCCTGGTCGCGGATTTCACCGAGCATGATCACGTCCGGGTCCTGGCGCAGGATGGCGCGCAGGCCAGTGGCAAAGGTCAGCCCGGCGCGCGGATTGATGGCCGTCTGGCCAATGCCGGCGATGGCGTATTCCACCGGGTCCTCGACGGTGAGGATGTTGCGGCTGCCGTCATTGAGGCTGTTGAGGCTGGCGTACAGGGTGGTGGTCTTGCCCGAGCCGGTCGGCCCGGTCGACAGCACGATACCGTTGGGCCTTGTCAGGCAACTGCGCAGGCCGTGCAGCACTGCGTTGGGCATGCCCAGGTTGCCCAACGCCAGCAAGCTGGCCTGCTTGTCGAGCACGCGCATCACCACGCGCTCGCCATGGATACCGGGCAAGGTCGAGACGCGCACGTCCACCTCACGCCCGGCGGCGCGCAAGGTGATGCGACCGTCCTGGGGCTGACGCTTCTCGGCGATGTCCAGGCGCGCCATGACCTTGATCCGCGACACCAGCATGGCCGACAACGCGCGCGGCGGGCGCAACACCTCGCGCAGGTGGCCATCGACACGCAGGCGCACCACCAGGCTCTGCTCAAAGGTCTCGATATGAATGTCCGAAGCGCGCAGGCGCAGGGCCTGGCCGAACAGGCCGTTGATCAGGCGGATCACCGGGGCCTCATCATCGCTTTCGAGCAGGTCCTCGATGCGCGGCATTTCGCTCATCAGGCTGTCCAGATCAACCTGTTCGCCGATGCCTTCGATCAGTGCTTCGGTGGCAGCATCCCCGGCCTGATACAACTGGCCGAGGCGTTCGTCGAACGGCGCAGCTTCCAGGTAGTGCAGTGCCACGGGCTGGCCATGCACACGCAGCAGTTCCTGCAGTTGGTTACTGTCGGCATCGCGGCGCAGCCACAACTGCCAGCCGGTATCCGCCGGGGCCATGGCCAGCCCGGCCTGACGCGCAAGGCGATAGGGCAGCATCACCAGTCGCCCCCGTCCAGGCGCGCGCGGCTGGCCGGGAATACCCGCAGCAGCTGGCCGTCCTGCGCAAGGCCTGGCAGCTTGAGCGGCGTGGTCTGCTGCAGGGTGCGGTACTTGTCTTCGCTCAAACCCGCCAGGCTCGGCCCGTCACGCAGGATGCGCGGGCGGATGAAGACCATCAGGTTCTGCTTGGTGTTCTTGCTGGCCTCGGAACGGAACAGCCGGCCCAGCCCCGGAATATCCCCCAGAAACGGTACGCGTTGATCGCTGGTGCTCAGCTCATCGCTGATCAGGCCGCCAAGAATCACCAGGCCATTGTCCTCGACCATGACCTTGGTCTTGATCTCGCGCTTGTTGGTGATCACATCGCTGGCGGCGCTGGAGTCGGCGATCGACGAGACTTCCTGAACGATATCCAGGCGTACGCTGTTGTCGATGTTGATTTGCGGCTTGATACGCAGCTTCACCCCGACTTCCTTGCGCTCGATGGTCTGGTAGGGGTTGGCGTTGTTCTGCGTCACGGAGCCGGTGACGAAGGGCACTTCCTGGCCGACCAGGATCGATGCCTCGGCGTTGTCCAGGGTCAGCAGGGTCGGCGTGGACAGCAGGTTGAAGCCGCTCTTGCCCTTCAGTGCGTTGATCAGCATGGCGAAGTTGAAGCCACCGCCGAAGTGGCCGATGCCGGCAGTCACGCCCGTGGTGGCCGACAGCAGGTCGCCCAGCGCTTCGTTGTCGCCGCTGGCGGCGGCGCCCGCGATGTTGGCGATGTTCACCCCGTTGCTGCCGAAGTTGACGATGCCGGCGCCGAACTTTTCGTCGGCGAACAGCCACTGCACACCAAGCTCCTGGGCACGGCTGTCGGACACTTCGGCGATGATGGCCTCGACCACTACCTGGGCGCGGCGGATGTCCAGCTGCTCGACGATGGAGCGGTAGGCGGCCAGCTCGCTGTCGGGGCCGACCATGACCACGGCGTTGGTGCCCTCCTCGTACTCCAGGCGTATGCCCGAATCGCTGGCGGCGGCCATCACCGGCTTGTCCTTGGCCTCGCCTTCGCCTGCTCCCTCGCTGGGCACACCGCCTTCCTGGCTCAACCCGCGCAGCACCTTCACCACTTCGCCTGCATTGGCATGGCGCAGGTAGATCACCTGCGTGTTGCTGCTGTGCCGGTTCTCACTGGGCTGATCGAGCTGGCCCAACAGGGCTCGCACACGGTCGGTGCTGCCACGTACCAGCAAGGCATTGCTGCGCGGGTCAGCCACCACCTGGGTGCTGTCGGCGCCCTGCTCTCGGGCCAACAGGCGGGTCAGCAACTGCGCGGTGTCGGCGGCGCTGGCATGGCGCAGGGGCATGACCTTCAGGGGTTCGTCACTGACCTGGTCAAGCTGGCGCAACAGGCTGTCGATGCGTTCGAGGTTGCTGCGCCAATCGGTGACCACCAGCAGGTTGGCCGCAGGATAAGGGGTGATCACACCAACACGCGGGTCGATCAGCGGCTTGAGAATACCGAGCATCTGCTCGCTGGCGGCGTTACGCACATTGAATACGCGGGTGGCCACGCCATCACTGCCTTCGCTGTGCTTGCCGGCGGCTTCAACTGGCACCGGCTCCAGGCGCGCGGCCTGGTCGGGGACGATCTTCACACTGCCATTGGGCAGATCGACCGCGGCATAGCCTTGGGCACGCAGCTGGGCGAGAAAGATGTCGTAGATGGCATCGGCATCGTGGCGGTCGACGGTACGCACCGTGACCTTGCCTTTGACCCGCGGGTCGACGATGAAGGTGGTGCCGGTGATGCGCGACACGCTGTCGATGAATTTGCCCAGCTCGGTGTCGACGAAGTTCACCTCGTAAAGCGGGGTGCCGTTATCATCGAAGGTTTCCGGTTCTTCTGCCCAGGCCGCAGCAAGAGCCAGGGTCAAGGCAGCGGCCACGCAATATTTCACCAGCATTGTTCATCCTTGCCGCTTGAAGCCGGTCACGGCGGGGCGTGGCGGCCAGGGCAAGCGTTCACGCCGCCCCTGGTTGTCGAAAATCAGGCCATCGGCGTCGATGTCCTGCAACACGATCCCCGGTGCCAGGCGCTGGCCGCGGCCCAAGGTGCGCACCTGCTGGCCGTAGCGCAGCACCACGACGCTGGCCGACAACGGCTTGGCCTTGAGGCCGCCCAGGTACTGCAATGGCAACCGGGTGAGCGCAATCGAGCCGTCGTCGCCTGGCGCTTGCCAATGGCCGACCAGCAACCCCGGCAGCGGGGCGTCGACGGTAACCGGGGCGCTGGCCGGTTGCGGCTGGCGCGCCAGTTGCAGCACGCATTGAGCGGCAAGCCACCCGGCCAGCGTCAGCAGGCCACCGGTCATCAGGCGAGCGGCGAATGTCATGACATCAGCTGCCGTGGGTGCCAGCCTGGGTGGCCTTGCACGTAGCGCACCTGCGGCACTTGCAAGGCCGCCAGTTGCCAACCCGGCTGCTGCCGCCCGAGCCAGGCCTCGACCCGTTGCCACAATGGCTCACCGGCTTGGGGCTCGAATTGCAGACCAAAGGTGCGGCACAGGCCCTGCACCGGATCCAGGCCAGTGATGCGCTTGCCTTGCGGGCTGTAGCTCACCTGCCAGGCCTGGCCCTGCCAGCGTGGCAGGTCCTGGCTGTTGTCCAGCAGCAAGGGGTCACCGAACAGTTGCTCGGCGGCGTTTTCCAGCACCTGCTCGACCTGCCGGGCCGGCGCCTCGACCACCGGTGCCGGGTAGCCGCCGGTGAGGCTGATCAGGTGCTCGCGCGTGATGGCCTCGCCAGCGGCCAATGGGTAGTCATAGCGCAGGCCCGGCAACAGCACCGGCATGCTGCTGTCATCGGCCAGGGCCTGGTGCAGCAAACGGTCCCAACTGCCGCCACGCGTGTCGCGACGCCACAGCGCCTGTGGCGCAACCGCCAGCGGCTGGTCGAGCCACGCTGCATGGCCTGCGCGCTGCTGGCGCAACTCGGCCTGCAACTGGCTGGCGCGCAAATGCGCTGCGGGTGAGAGTTGCTGGGCCAATGCAGGAAAGAAGCGCCCATCGAACTGCCATTGCCCGGCAACCTGTTGGCAACGCAGGCGAAACGCACCACTGCCCCGGCAACCGGCAAACAACACCGGGATGCGCCGGCCACTGGCCTGGGTCGCCTGCACAGGTGTGGGCCACAGGTCCTGGCCACGTGCGCAGAGCAGCACGTCGATCTGCGCCACGCGCTCGGCCAGCCACAGGCCCGGGCCGGTACCGACATCCGCCAGCGCCACCACCAGGTCCGCTTCGCGGCGGGCCTGCTCGAAGGTCGGCAGCAGCGATTGGTACCACTGTTTGAGCGAGGCTTTCTGGTCCTGGGCGTAAGGGTCGGTGACGCCCACCACGGCGATGCGTGCACCGCCGCGCTCGAAAATGTGCAGAGGCTCCAGGCCCAAGGTTTTGCGTTGTCCGTCGGCAATACCCGCAGCAAGGGTCATCGCTGAAGACTGGTGGTAAAGGGCGGCACTGCGCTGTGGCCAAAGCACGCGTTCATCACTGCTCACACGGGCTTCGCTGCCCAACAGCCGGCTGCCCTGCACACCGCTCTCGCCCTGGGTCAGATAGGCCAGGCCACTGCCGTTCCAGCCCTGGCCATTTTCGAGAGTCAGGCTATTGCCCGGCCCCACCTCAGCGCGCAGTTGTTCCAACAGGGCCGCGAGCACGGCATAGCCACCCAATTGCACGCCGGCCGCCTGGCTGGCATCGAGCAAAGGCGCGAGTTGAGGGTGAGCCACGCTGGCGCTGTGGCCAGTCATCCAAGGAGCACGGCCCAGGTGGCTGACCGGGCCCAGGCGGGTCGCCGGCACCACGGGCTGGCCGGGCTGGCGCGCATCGAGGGTGTCGGCGACGTACAACAGGTCCAGGCTGGCATTGCCGCCGCGCTGGCCCGGGAATGCAGAACAGGCACCGAGCAACGGTGCCAGGGCACCGACACCCATCCATCTGATCATTTCGCGCCTGTACACACTGCTTGCCATCGGGCCCGCCATCCTTATCCGAGTTCTCTTTGGGCCCCGGATGTTGCGGCGTTGGCATTACAGTTTGATGGCAGAAATCCGACAACCATTCCAGATTGTTCTGTCTGGCACAGTGATAAGAACTTAATGTTTTAAAGCGACGTTAATATTTCTGCCAAAGAATCATCATCTTTGCGCACTAAAGTCGCGGTTTCCTCCAACTCAGCCAATACAAGGACACCCTGATGAGTCGAGAAACCGGCGACAACCTGGACCGCAACCACAGTGGCAACCTGCCGATGGCCAGCGTCATGGACGCCTACCTTAGCCGTCGCAGCGTGATGCGCGGCAGCCTGGGTGCCGCTATCGCCATGATTGCCGGTACCGGCCTGACCGGCTGCTTCGACAGTGGTGGCGGTTCCGACAACGATGACCCGGCCACCGAGCCGCCGGTTACCGAACCTGAAGTACCGAAACTGGCGCTGGGCTTCCAGTCCATCGCGGGTTCACGCACCGACGCCTGTGTCGTCGCCGCCGGCTACAGTGCCTACGTGCTGGCACCGTGGGGCACGCCGATCAACAGCAACGCCAACCCCTGGAAACCGGACGGCAGCAATACCTCCAGCGACCAGGCCAATGCCATGGGCATGCACCATGACGGCATGCACTTCTTCCCCATCAATGGCAGTTCCGAAGACGGCCTGCTGGCGATCAACTTCGAATACATCGATGCCGCCGCCCTGCACCCCAACGGCCCGACCACCGACGCCAGCGGCAATCGCCCGGCCGAAGAAGTGCGCAAGGAAATCAACGCCCACGGTGCCGGCGTGGTGCGCCTGCAGAAGCTCAACGGGCGCTGGCAGGTGGTCGACAACGACCCGCTCAACCGCCGTTTCACCACCGCCTCACGCATGGAAATCACTGGCCCGCTGCGTGGCACCGACCACGTCAAGACCAAGTATTCGGCTGACGGCACGCACTGCCGCGGCACCAACAACAACTGCGGCAACGGCTACACCCCGTGGGGCACTTACCTGACCTGCGAAGAGAACTGGCCTGGCATTTTCGTCAACAAGGACACCCGTCCGGAGGACCAGCGACGCATCGGCGTAGGCACCTCCAGCGGCCAGTACAAGTGGGAGACCGCTGCTGGTGACAGCACCGAAGAAAACGATGAGTTCGCCCGCTTCGACGTGACCATCAAAGGTGCCAGCGCCACCGACGACTACCGCAACGAAGCCAGCACCTATGGCTACATCGTCGAGATCGACCCGTACAACAGCAGCACCCTGGCCACCAAGCGCACCGCACTCGGCCGCTTCCGCCACGAAGGCTGCTGCCCGGGCCTGCCGGTGGCCGGTAAACCGCTGGTCTGGTACATGGGCGACGACTCCAACAACGAGTACCTGTACAAGTTCGTCTCCACCGCGGTGTGGGATGCCGCCGACGCAAGCCCGGCCGACCGCCTGGCCACCGGCGCCAAGTACATGGACCAGGGCAAGCTTTACGTGGCCCGCTTCAATGCAGACGGCACGGGCGAGTGGATCCTGCTCGACGTGACCACCGCCACCACTGCCGGCAGCACCCTCGGGGCGCTGTACGGTGACCTGGCAGGCATCATCCTCAACACCCGTGGTGCAGGCGATGCAGTGGGTGCAACGCCGATGGACCGCCCGGAATGGACAGCGGTAAACCCGCTCAATGGCGACGTCTACCTGACCCTGACCAACAACAGCGCGCGCACCCCGGAAAAAGTCGATGCGGCCAACCCGCGTGGCCCTAACCGCCACGGCCACATCATCCGCTGGCACGACAGCGACGATCACGTGAGCTTCACCTGGGATATCTTCGTGTTCGGTGCCAACGCCGCCGGCACCGCAGACATCAACCGCTCGGGCCTGACCGAACTCAACCAGTTCGCCAGCCCCGACGGCATGAGCTTCGATAGCCGTGGCGTGTTGTGGTTCGAGACTGACAACGGCGAGAGCACGGTCACCGATTACACCAACGATCAGTTGCTGGCGGTGATCCCTACCGACCTGGTGGATGCCGCTGGCAACCAAATACCGGTCAATGCCCAGAACCAGGTGGACTTGCGCCGCTTCTTCGTCGGGCCGAACGGCAGCGAGGTGACCGGGATTGCCTTCAGCCCGGACAACAAGTCGATGTTCGTCAATATCCAGCACCCGGAAAACTGGCCTTACACCGACAAGGCCACCGATGTGACCCCAGCGGGGACCACGGTACGGCCGAGGGCTTCGACCGTGGTGATCCAGCGCGATGATGGCGGGGAGATCGGGACCGTCTGATCCGTTTTTGCATCAGGGCCGCTGCGCGGCCCAATCGCCGGCAAGCCGGCTCCTACAGGTATGGGAGCCGGTTTGCCGGCGATTGGGCTGCACGGCAGCCCTTGAACATGATCACCAGGCCATTGGTGCCCGACTCTTCACCCGCACCTGCTGCGCCGGCACCCGCGCATGCCACTGCACCACCCCCAACGCCTCCAGCTCAAACGCGCTGCGTATCGTCCTGCCCTGTTCTTCGAACGAAAGCTGCAACTGAAAATGCCCACTGTTGAGCAGCAACCCTTCGCTCAACCGCTCAAACGTTTCGTCATCCACCGCCCCCAGCGCCTGACGCAACGCTGCGGCATCTACATAGCCCGACGCCGGCCGACCACTGACGATGCGGCTGAGCAACGAGCGGGGATACCGCCCTTCATAAAGCGCCTCCAGCAATGGCAGATGCTCCAGGCCTACAGCATTGGCATTCAGGCGCCAGCCGGTCGTCTGCGGCAAAGCACACAACATCGGATAACGGCGCTGGCGCGAGGCATCCGCTTCGAGCAGCAGGTTCAACTCACTGGTGTCCAGCATCGGCTGGTTGGCCGCCAGACGAGGCGGCTGCTGGCGCAGATACTGGGCACTTTCGGCGCCCTGCAGGCGCGCATCGCTGTCGCTGTCGAGCCAGTCTGCCAAGGCGTCGACCAGACGTTGCGCGGCCATGTTGTCACCCAGCAAACGCCGTAGCTGGCGCTCGGCACGTTCACCGTCATCCCCCAGCAGCGCATTGACGTTGAAACAGGTGTGCTGGTCGTACACCCGCAGTTGTGCCTGGCCGGCGCCAAAATCGTACGTCAACGGTTGCCCCCGCAGCGCCTGCCAGAACAGCGGGCTAAGCCGCCAGGCGGGGTCACGCAAGGCCTGCTCGGCATAGGCCAGGCCAGCCTGCTCCATGGCCCGCACCTGTACCCGTTGGCGCAGCAGCTGTACGTCATCGACCTGACGCCGCCCGTCCTCCACCAGCCAGGCCATACCCGCTGCGAGCATCGCCAGTACCACCAACACCATCAGCAGCGCGGCGCCCTGCTGTCGCTTGCCACCCATGGCGCAGCACTCCTCTTATCGAACAAGGCGCCAGTCAACAGGGGAGTTGTTGCAGGCAGATTGCAAATACCTTGCAGTCATGTTCGCGTCATCTACGCGAGGCAGGATTGGCCTTTCTTTTCATGGCCTTACAGGAGTGGTCGTAATGGGTGGCATCGGAATCTGGCAGCTGGTGATCGTACTGATGATCGTGTTTCTGCTGTTTGGCACCAAACGCCTCAAGGGTCTGGGCAGTGATGTTGGCGAAGCGATCCAGGGCTTTCGCAAGTCCATGGGGGGCGACAGCGATGCCAGCACCCAAACTGCAGCACCGCAGGTACAACAGGAGCCACTGACCCGTTCGCCTGCGCCACAGCCGCACGCGGATCGGCAGGCCTGATGTTCGAGGTAGGCTTCAGCGAGATGCTGCTGGTGGGCATCGTCGCGCTGCTGGTGCTTGGCCCGGAACGCTTGCCCGTCGCGGCGCGTACGCTGGGCCGTGGCCTGGGCCAGGCGCGCCGGGCAATGCAGGGTTTGCGCGCGCAGATGGAACGCGAAATCGACATGCCCAACCTCGACAGCGCGCCATTGCAACGCCTCGAGCAGGAGCTGCGCCAGGGCATCAGCCTCAAGGCGGAACCGGCCACTGACGCTGCAACGGCCACGGTCATTCGGGAGACCACCTCATGAGTATCGCCCTGGACCCGGCGGCACACATGCCGCTCACCGGTCACCTGCGCGACCTGCGCAAGCGCCTGGTGCGCTGCCTGCTACTGGTCGCGCTGGTGTTCGCCGGCCTGTTCCCCTTCGCCCAGCAGCTCTACACACTGATTTCTGAACCGCTGCGCCGCTTCCTTCCGGAAGGCGCCAGCATGATCGCCACCAGTGTCACCTCGCCCTTTCTCACACCGTTCAAGCTGACCGCGATGTGCGCGCTGTTCGTGGCCATGCCGCTGCTGCTGCATCAGGCCTGGGGTTTTCTTGCGCCGGGCCTTTACCGCCGCGAGCGGCGCATCGCCCTGCCCTTGCTGGTGTCGAGCATCGTGCTGTTCTACGCCGGCATGGCGTTCGCCTTCTACCTGGTATTCCCGATGATGTTCGGCTTTTTTGCCAGCGTGACGCCGGACGGCGTGGCGATGATGACCGACATCAGCCAGTACCTGGACTTCATCATGGCGCTGTTCCTGGCGTTCGGCCTGGCCTTCGAGATCCCGGTGGCAACGTTCATCGTGGTCTGGGTGGGGCTGGCCGACGTGGCCACATTACGGCGCAGCAGGCCCTACGTAGTTGTCGGCTGCTTTGTGGTAGGGATGGTCCTGACGCCGCCGGATGTGTTCTCACAGACCATGCTGGCGGTGCCGATGTGGGTGCTGTTCGAGGTGGGGTTGCTGGCGTGTGCCGGGTTGCGGCGGGAGGGGCAAGCGCCGCAGAGCGTCGCTGAATGAACCGGGTTCATCGCCGGCAAGCCGGCGATGAACTCAGCTCGGCCTAGAAATCGGCGAGGCGCCAGACTTCGTAGGCCGGTGTTTCGTAAGGATGGCTCTGCCTGAGCGCAGCGACGACCTGGGCAATCAGGTCGTCGGCCACCACCAGCTCCACCTTCCACTCCTCCACCACCTCGACCTGGCCGGCTTGCCCAAGGAACGGCTGGCTGCCGTCCAAGGGGCGAAACTGGCCGTGGCCCAGGGTTTGCCAGGCGCAGTGGTCGTAGTCGCCGATACGCCCGCCACCGGCGGCGAACACGGCGGCCTTGACCACGTCGACGTGGCTGGCCGGGACGAAGAAGGCGAGCTTGTACACGCCTTAGTTCACCCAGACGCGCGCGTTACGGAACATACGCATCAGCGCGGCGTCTTCCTGCCACTCATCAGGGCGCCAGGAGTTCTGCACGGCGCGGAACACGCGCTCCGGGTGCGGCATCATGATGGTCACGCGGCCGTCGCGGCTGGTCAGGCCGGTGATACCACGCGGCGAGCCGTTCGGGTTGGCCGGGTAGGCTTCGGTGACCTTGCCGTGGTTGTCGACGTAGCGCAGGGCCACGCAACCGGACAGGTCGGCTTCCAGCAGTGCCTCTTCGCTGGCGAATTCGGCATGGCCTTCGCCGTGGGCGATGGCGATCGGCATGCGCGAACCGGCCATGCCCTGCAGGAAGATCGAGTTGGACTTCTGCACCTCGACCATGGCCACACGGGCTTCGAACTGCTCCGAGCGGTTGCGCACGAAGTGCGGCCAGTACTCGGTGCCCGGGATCAGCTCGTGAAGGTTGGACATCATCTGGCAACCGTTGCACACGCCCAGGGCGAAGCTGTCGGTACGCTCGAAGAAGGCCTGGAAGGCATCACGGGCACGGGCGTTGAACAAGGCCGACTTGGCCCAGCCTTCACCGGCACCGAGCACGTCACCGTAAGAGAAACCACCGCAGGCCACCAGGCCCTTGAAGGCTTCGAAGTCGACGCGGCCAGCGAGGATGTCGCTCATGTGCACGTCGATGGCGGCGAAGCCGGCGCGGTCGAAGGCGGCAGCCATCTCGACCTGGCCGTTGACGCCCTGCTCACGCAGGATCGCCACTTGCGGGCGCACGCCCTTCTTGATGTACGGCGCAGCGATGTCCTCGTTGACGTCGTAACCAACCTTGACCGACAGGCCCGGGTTGTCTTCTTCGAGCAGCGCGTCGAACTCCTGGTCGGCGCAGTCGGCGTTGTCACGCAGGCGCTGAACCTGGTAGCTGGTCTCGGCCCACTGGCGCTGCAGCATGCGACGGTCGTCGTCGAACAGCACCTGGCCGTTCAGGCTGATGGACACCTCGGCGTTGTTGACCGGTTTGCCGATCACCGCCACGCAACCTTCACCCAGGCCTGCGGCGCTGAACTGCGCCAGCACGTCCGGGGTAGCATCCTGGCGAACCTGGATGACTGCGCCCAGCTCTTCGTTGAAGAGGATGGCCGGCACGTCATTGCTGTTGTCGGTCAGCGGGTCCAGTTGCAGGTCGAGGCCGCAGTGGCCGGCGAAGGCCATTTCCAGCACGGTAGTCAGCAGGCCGCCGTCGGAACGGTCGTGGTAGGCCAGCAGGTGGCCGTCGGCGTTCAGGCCCTGGATCACGGCGAAGAATGCCTTGAGGTCTTCGGCGTCGTCGACGTCCGGAGCCTGGGCTGCGATCTTGCCGTAGGTCTGCGCCAGGATCGAAGCGCCCATGCGGTTCTTGCCGCGGCCCAGGTCGATCAGGATCAGGTCCGTCTCACCCTTGTCCATGCGCAGTTGCGGGGTCAGGGTCTTGCGGATGTCGGTGACCGGGGCGAAGCCGGTGATGATCAGCGACATTGGCGAAGTGACGCTCTTCTCGACGCCCTCTTCACTCCACTTGGTCTTCATCGACATGGAGTCCTTGCCGACCGGAATGGTCAGGCCCAGCTCCGGGCACAACTCCATACCGACAGCCTTGACGGTGTCGTACAGACGGGCGTCTTCGCCTGGGTGGCCGGCAGCGGACATCCAGTTGGCCGACAGTTTGATGTCGGACAGCTTTTCAATCTGCGCGGCAGCCAGGTTGGTCAGGGTTTCACCGATCGCCATGCGGCCGGACGCTGGCGCGTCGAGCACTGCCAGCGGCGTGCGCTCACCCATGGCCATGGCTTCACCGGTGTACACGTCGAAGCTGGTGGCCGTGACGGCGCAGTCGGCTACCGGTACCTGCCACGGGCCGACCATCTGGTCGCGGGCCACCAGGCCGGTGATGGTGCGGTCGCCGATGGTGATCAGGAAGCTCTTGCTGGCAACCGCCGGGTGGTTCAGGACACGCTGCACGGCGCTGTCCAGGTCTACCTTGCTCGGGTCGAAATCATCGCCCAGTTCGGCTTCGCGGGTTACCGAACGGTGCATGCGCGGCGGCTTGCCCAGCAGCACGTCAAGCGGCATGTCCACCGGCGTATTGCCGAAGTGGCTGTCGGTCACGGTCAGGTGCGGCTCTTCGGTCGCCTCGCCAACGACGGCGAACGGGCAGCGCTCGCGCTCACAGATGGCCTGGAAGCGTTCGAAGTCGACAGCGCTGACGGCCAGCACATAACGCTCCTGCGATTCGTTGCTCCAGATTTCGTGCGGGGCCATGCCCGGCTCGTCGTTGGGCACATTGCGCAGTTCGAAGCGGCCACCGCGGCCACCGTCGTTCACCAGTTCAGGGAAGGCGTTGGAAATGCCGCCGGCGCCAACGTCATGGATGAAGGCGATCGGGTTCTTGTCGCCCAGCTGCCAGCAACGGTCGATGACCTCCTGGCAACGGCGCTCCATTTCCGGGTTTTCGCGCTGCACCGAGGCGAAGTCCAGGTCCGCCGAGCTGGCACCGGTGGCGACCGACGAAGCGGCGCCGCCGCCCAGGCCGATCAGCATGGCCGGGCCACCGAGCACGATCAGCTTGGCGCCGACGGTGATTTCGGCCTTCTGTACGTGGTCTTCACGGATGTTGCCCATGCCGCCGGCCAGCATGATCGGCTTGTGGTAGCCGCGCACTTCTTCACCGTGCGGGGTGTTGATGGCCTGCTCGAAGGTACGGAAGTAGCCGGTCAGAGCCGGGCGACCGAATTCGTTGTTGAACGCTGCGCCACCCAGCGGGCCTTCGATCATGATGTCGAGGGCGTCAACGATACGCTCAGGTTTACCGTAGGCCTGCTCCCATGGCTGTTCGAAGCCCGGGATGCGCAGGTTGGACACGGTGAAGCCGGTCAGGCCGGCTTTTGGCTTGGCGCCACGGCCGGTAGCACCTTCGTCACGGATTTCGCCGCCCGAGCCGGTGGAGGCACCGGAGAACGGAGCGATGGCGGTCGGGTGGTTGTGCGTCTCGACCTTCATCAGGATGTGCACCGGCTCCTGCACCGCGCCGTACTGGCGGGTCTCAGGGTTCGGGAAGAAACGCCCGGCAACGTTGCCGACGATCACCGAGGCGTTGTCCTTGTACGCAGACAGCACGCCTTCGCTGTGCATCTGGTAGGTGTTCTTGATCATGCCGAACAGGCTCTTTTCCTGAGCCTGGCCGTCGATGTCCCAACTGGCGTTGAAGATCTTGTGGCGGCAGTGTTCGGAGTTGGCCTGGGCGAACATCATCAGCTCGATGTCGTTCGGGTTGCGTTTGAGCCCCTGGAAGGCGTTGACCAGGTAGTCGATCTCGTCTTCGGCCAGGGCCAGGCCCAGCTCGATGTTGGCCTTGGCCAGCGCGTCGCGGCCACCGGCCAGGATATCGACCGACGTCATCGGCTTGGGCTGGGCATGGCTGAACAGGTCGCTCGCCTGCTCCAGCTGGGCCAGCACGCGCTGGGTCATGCGGTCGTGCAGTTCAGCGGCGACAACGGCGGCGTCGGCGTCGCTCAGGTCACCGGCAACGTAGTAGGCGATGCCGCGCTCCAGGCGCTGGATCGACTGCAGGCCGCAGTTGTGGGCGATGTCGCTGGCCTTGCTGGCCCAGGGCGAGATGGTGCCCAGGCGCGGCACGACCAGGAACAGGCGGCCAGTCGGCTCCTGCACCGGCACGCTCGGGCCGTACTTGAGCAGACGGCCCAGCACCTGCTGCTGGTCGGCGGTCAGCTCGCCGTCGACATCGGCGAAGTGGGCAAATTCGGCATACAAACCAGTAACAGCGGGGACTTTCTGGCTCAGTTGCTCGAGTAATTTACCGTGGCGAAAGGCAGAAAGGGCAGGAGCGCCGCGCAGGATCAACATCGTCGGGACAGCCTCAGGAAGGGGTGTGCTTAGAGGCCGTGCATTCTAGCCTAATTCCGCGGCTTGCGGCACCCGCCAGAGGGCAATGCTGCCGGGCGGCGGAACCGGACTTCGGGGTCAAAAAAAGCGACAAGCCGCAAGCTGCATCACAGAACGCGCTACCAGACAACCTGGCAGTTGTCGAGATATGGCGCCCCCCGTCCTTTGCGTATACTGCAAGCTATGTTCGCCCATACTGCTTTGCGCCAGCGTTGCGCCAAATGGCTTTTCGCAACCGGTCTCTTTCTGTTGCTCGGTGCCTGCGTTGAAAAACCCAGCACCCTCGAGCGCGTGAAGGAGGACGGCGTGCTGCGCGTGATCACCCGCAACAGCCCGGCCACTTATTTCCAGGACCGCAACGGCGAAACCGGCTTCGAGTACGAGCTGGTCAAGCGTTTCGCCGACGATCTTGGCGTCAAGCTGGAGATCGAGACCGCCGACAACCTCGACGAACTGTTCGACGACCTGGGTAAACCGTCCGGTCCGGTGCTGGCAGCGGCCGGCCTGGTCAGCAGCGAGCGGCGCAAGACCCAGGCCAGGTTCTCCCATCCATACCTGGAAGTGACCCCTCAGGTCATCTATCGCAACGGCCGCTCGCGCCCAACAAACCCCAAGGGCCTGGTCGGCAAGAAGATCATGGTGCTAAAAGGCAGCAGCCACGCCGACCAGCTGGCCGAACTGAAAAGGCGCTACCCGGGCCTGGAATACGAAGAGTCCGACGCGGTGGAGGTGGTCGACCTGTTGCGCATGGTCGATGAAGGGCAGGTCGACCTGACGCTGGTCGACTCCAACGAACTGGCGATGAACCAGGTGTACTTCCCCAACGTGCGGGTGGCCTTCGACCTTGGCGAAACCCGCAACCAACGCTGGGCGGTCGCCCCGGGCGAAGACAACAGCCTGCTGAACGAAGTCAACGAATTCCTCGACAAATCGCAGAAAAACGGCACCCTGCAGCGTTTGAAAGACCGCTATTACGGCCACGTCGACGTGCTCGGTTACGTGGGCGCCTACACATTTGCGCAGCATTTGCAGCAGCGCCTGCCCAAATACGAAAAATACTTCAAGAGCTACGCCAAGGTCGAACAGGTGGACTGGCGCCTGCTGGCCGCGATCGGTTATCAGGAATCCTTGTGGCAACCGGAAGTCACCTCCAAGACCGGCGTACGCGGCTTGATGATGCTGACCCAGCGTACCGCCCAGGCAATGGGCGTGTCCAACCGCCTGGACCCGAGGCAGAGCATCAAAGGTGGTGCCAAATACTTCATGCTGGTCAAGCAGCAGCTCGACGACAGCATCAAGGAGCCAGACCGTACCTGGTTCGCCCTGGCGGCCTACAACGTCGGCAGCGGCCACCTTGAAGACGCGCGCACGCTGGCCAAACGAGAAAAGCTCAACCCGAACAAGTGGCTGGACGTGAAGAAGATGTTGCCGCGCCTGTCGCAGAAACAGTGGTACCGCCAGACCAAGTACGGTTACGCCCGTGGTGGCGAGCCGGTGCATTTCGTGGCCAACATCCGCCGCTACTACGACATCCTCACCTGGGTGACCCAGCCGCAGCTCGAGGGCCAGGTGGCCGAGGGCAACCTGCACGTGCCGGGGGTCAACAAGGACAAACCGGCGGAACAGTCGCCGCCGATGTAGGCGCTGCCTTGTGTTGCGAAAGGCCCGCACAGCTGTCCAGGGTTCAGTATTGAGGCATTAAAGGCGGGGCTGCCTTGCAGCCCTTTCGCGACACGAGGCCGCTCCTACACCTTGGCGCGCCGCGCCTTGAAGAATTCGCTCAAGATTGCGCCACATTCCTCGGCCAGCACCCCACCTTCGTACATTACCCGATGGTTCAAGAAGCCCTGGCTGAAAAATTGCCCCTGGCTCTGCACGATGCCGGCCTTGGGCTCCAGCGCGCCATACACCACCCGGGCCACCCGCGAATGCACGATCAGCCCCGCGCACATGCTGCAAGGCTCCAGGGTCACATAAAGGGTGCTGCCCGGTAGACGGTAATTGCTCGCAGACTTTGCCGCCGCGCGGATGGCGACCATCTCGGCATGGGCACTGGGGTCGCTGTCGATGATCGGCCGGTTGAAGCCCTGCCCGATCACCTGGCCGTGCTGCACCAGCACCGCGCCCACCGGCACCTCGCCCAGCGCGGCACCTTGTGCCGCCAGGTCCAGGGCCATGCGCATGAATTCCTGATCACGGCTGCGATCGATGATCTGTGGGCGCATCAGACCACCGCAATCGCGGCCATCAGGCCGGTTTCCATGTGGTCGATTACATGGCAGTGGAACATCCAGGTGCCTGGATTATCAGCCACCAGCGCCACCTGGGCCCGCTCGTTCTTGCCCAGCAGGTAGGTATCGGTGAACCACGGTTCGACGATCTTGTGCCTGTTGGAGGCAATGACCTTGAAGCTCATGCCATGCAGGTGGATCGGGTGCTGGTACTGGGTCATGTTCTTCAACTCGAAGATGTAGCTCTTGCCTTTTTGCAGCGTGGCGATCGGCCGGTCGGCGCAGGTCTTGTCGGTGATGTCCCAGGCTTGACCATTGATCTGCCAAAGGCTCGGCGGCCTGCCATTTTCGGTGTTGACCGAAACCTTGCCCACCCATTCGAAATTGAAGTTCAGCTTCTCGGCATTCTCCAGGTCCGGCTCGGCCACAGGGTTCGGCGGCAAGGCAGGCGGCCAGTCGCTGGGCGCATCGTTGCTGGCTACCGAGCGCAAGGTGCCCAAGCGCACGAAGCCGTCGCGCAGGGAAATCTCTTCACCTGCCTCGGGGATGCGGATCGCCAGGCAGATACGCATGCCTGGCCCCAGCCAGTACTCGTCATCGAGCACACGCGGGGTGACCGGGTTGCCATCGAGGGCGTAGATTCTGGCCTCGTGATTGCCACCTTTGAGGTTCAGGCGATAGGTCCAGGTGTTGTCCAGGTTGAGCAGACGCAGGCGCACCACCTGCCCGGCCGGTAATTCGGTGACCGAGTCAGCCTGGCCATTGATGGTGATCAGCCGACCGGCGGTACCATTGCGCGCCGCTTCGCGGGGGATACTGAATGGCAGCCAGGCACCCTGCTCGTCCACGTGCCAGTTCTTCAGGCTCAGCGTGCGCTCATGCAAAAACCCGGTTGGCTCACGCTCCTCGACGATCAGCGGGCCTACCAGGCCGCGGCCGAGTTCTTCAGAGCTGCTGACGTGCGGGTGGTACCAGTAGCTGCCGGCGTCAGGCACACGGAACTTGTAGTCGAAATACTCGCCCGGCTTGACCGGCAACTGCGACACATACGGCACACCGTCCATTTCCAGCGGCAGGCGGATGCCATGCCAGTGAATGGTGGTTTCCACCGGCAGATGGTTGATGAACCGTACCCGCAGCCAGGTGCCCTGGCGAACCCGCAACTCGGTACCTGGCGCCGACGGGCCGAACGCCCAGGCCTCGGTCTTGAAGCCGGGCACAAGCTCGACCTCCAGGGGCGCCGCGATCAGCTCGTAGTCGTGCCCGGCATTCTCGTCCTCGACCTTGCCCAGCCAGTACCGCGCTGCGCCTCCGGCGCCCAGGCCTACTACAACCAGGCCGGTCAGGCCCTTGAGCATTTGTCGACGGGTGAAGGACATCGGTGCGGGTACCTCGTTTAAGCACAATCAAGCTGCCAGCACGGCTGGCGATGAAGGGCGAATACGATACACCTGCAAATGGGAAAGATTAAGTGAAGTGTTGCATAGCGCTGCCCTGAGCACACCTGGCAGGCACTATATACCGCCACCACGGCACCGTTTCTGCCACTTTCCGGCCCTCACCCTCGACCCTTGAGAGCCCTTATGTTACTTGGCAAAACGCAACCAGATACCCTTGATTCGCTGACCAAGCTGGCCAGGCAAGTGAGTGAAACGTGCCCGGACATGCGCCAGATGGCGCGAGAGGTCGCGCAGCAGATCCTTGACCGGCATGGCTTGCAGGCACATGACCCCGACAGCGTCTATCTGCACCGGTTTCACACCGCCGTCAGCAGCCCCAGAACCTTCAACGGATGGCAACATCTGGACCCACCGTACGAGTCCCTGACATTGCCCCAGCTGGTCATGCACCGCTTCGATGCCAATGATCAGGACAATGCCGACTTGCTCGGCTACCTCGTCGGTTTCTACAGCGATGGCCCTGGCAAAGATGCCTACGACGAGCTCAACGAAGTGCGACTCGACGCGAGGAATGTCCTGGAGTACTTCTGGAGCATCGATTTCGCCAGTCACTTCAAAAGCCGGTTGAAGTCATTCTGGTCAACGCATTCCGAGAACTTTCGTACATTGGCCAAGGCCAACTTCCTGAGCAAAGTGCTAGAAGCCTGTGCACAGGACCCCACGTCAGGGCTTGCAAAGTGTTGCCGGGAAGTCACCCAAGCCTTGGTGGGAGACATCTCCTGGCCGCCTTCGATAGAAGCACTGCAACATCAGTCTGCAACGGGCAAGGGTATTCGTGCATGCACATTCGATATCGGCGGACATGTGGCTACGGATATCCTGCGCGTACAAATGCAAGATGGCAGGCAACTTGTCTACTTGCCCGGCGATGTCGATGCATTGCAGGTGTTCGACAATGATCAGGCGCTGTTCTGGTGGGTGCTCAACCACTGCAATCAGGCCGAAAACCGGGCCCGCTTCATGGCGCACTTCTCCCTCCAAGATCGTGACGAGGGCAATACCAGCATCGGGCTCAACCACCTTGTCGACCTGCTGTATCAAGGCTGGGGAAAAGATGATTACTCCGGCCTTAACACGCTCGATCAGCGAATCGATGGCGATGTTTTTAGCTGGCTGCGCGACAAAGCCCATCAGCGAATGCTCGATGATGCGCACGTTTCCCTGCGCTCGAATGACGATTTGCGCAAACAACTGTGGATCGGCTACCTGAGGGCGTCGCTGAGAGTCTTCGGCCCCATGGCTGCGGTGGACTGGCCCGTTGCGTTGGCCCTGGTGGGTGCCGGCATGGCAGAAACTGGCCTCAATATCGATCAAGCGATCAGTGGCCATACAACCTGCGAACGCAAGGCA
Source organism: Pseudomonas sp. BNK-30 (assembly GCF_047456185.1). Taxonomy (NCBI): domain Bacteria; kingdom Pseudomonadati; phylum Pseudomonadota; class Gammaproteobacteria; order Pseudomonadales; family Pseudomonadaceae; genus Pseudomonas; species Pseudomonas sp. BNK-30. Next base: position 443,204 of record NZ_CP179904.1, on the reverse strand, counting down.
GGCGTAACAGGCGCAATTCTTTCGGCCATCGAAACCCTGTTCAACGCCACGTTTCTCCTGAGTGCGCCGGGGCAACCCATTGCAGAACTGGCCGAGGTCACTGAAGCAGGCACAGGGAAAAACCTAGGTTCGGCAGAAGATCCAGCCACGGCCGGCGAAGTGGTCCAGGGCGAGGAGGAGGATGCCAGCGTGACGGATGCGGTGAAAGCCTGGGTCCCTGCGCCGTTCCAGCCCGCAGAAGGCTGGCCGTTGCTTAGCCCATTCGAAACCAACGTTCTACTGAGCGGCGAGCCCGGCACAGGAGCACTCCAAGGTATCTATACGCAGGATGGGCAGTTCTATGTACTGATCGACGAGCTACCCTATCAGGTGCGCTTTGCGCCCGAGCTGAAAACCTGGGCCATTGTGCCTCCCGAGACCCCCTTCTCTTTCTACAAAAGCCAGCCCATCCGGCTGGATGACGAGGGCCATTGGTATCCCGTCGACCGGGGCGGGCTCAAGGGTGGCATGCTCCCGAGGCTTAAAATCTGGGGGCGCCGCGCCACCGGGACAAGCCAGCCTGCGCTAGCCGCCACACCTTACGAAGTGCCTGCCGACTTGCGCGCCTCACTCAAAGACGTGGCAGACGAAGAGCTAACAGGGGTGCGAATCAATATTCATGACCCTGACAGGCTAGCGGCCGTCGCTCGCTTTCTCACGCTTCGCGAGCAACTGGCTACGGATGCCCGCGACTTCATGGCTACTGTGCAAGCGCCTGCGCGCCCTCGATTACCAGACATAATCCCCGGAACAACGCCAAAAAAGATCCTGCAAAACATCTATGAGAACAGCCAGGGCCTGGTGGTAGGCGAGGCGCATAGCAGCCTGGGTAGCAAGCGCTTCTTGATCGACAACATGGCTGTGCTACGCAAGCTGAAGGTCAAGACGTTGTACATGGAACATTTCACGACCGACTTCCAGCAGGCCGACCTGGACGCCTTCAACCGCAGCGGCCAACTGCCCACAGCGCTGGACCGCTATATCACCGCACAGGACTTTGGACACCAGACCGACCTGGCAGGCCGATACACCTTCCGCCGGGTATTGCTGGAGGCGCAGAAAAACGGCTTGCGTATCCAGTCCATCGACTGCATGGCAAGCTACCGCCAGGCGTGGGCAACGCCACCATCCCCCGTGGCACGCCAGGAGATGATGAATTTCTATGCTCACCTGATCATCGAAGCTGACCAGGCTGCCCGCGGGCCAGGCAAATGGGTCGCATTGGTCGGTAACACCCATGCCAATAACTTCCATGGCGTTACAGGCCTGGCAGAAACCGAAGGCGTGGTAGGGTTGCGCGTCGAGGATACTCCGGTCGGAGGCGTCGACAGCTATGCGGTCGACCCTGGTGTAGACGCGCCAGAAAAGGGGGGCAAAGTCTGGCACCTGAAAAGCGACATACGGCTGCGCGCCTCGATTGAGCCATTCACCACAGCGGCGACCGATTTTGAAACATTGCTGATCAGGCCGGGTGACTACACCTTTGAACATATCGACAGCGACACGTACCTGATCAATCGCAGCCGCGACCTTAGCCTGCGCCGTACCCCCGTCAAACGCGATGGACGCTTCTATTACATCGAGCGACCAGACTGGCCGACCATTCATGAGCGACGACTAGAGCATCTTTCCGATCTGGACATCTTCCTCAGGATGCGGGGCATGCGTCATGTAGCCCATTGAAGACCATCAACCACTTTGCGAACCGCAAACAACAAGGGCGCCTTGCGGCGCCCTCGTGGCTCAACTCATTCCCACTCTATTATCAACTGCCAATTTAAACCCTGTTAAATAGGATCTTTAATTCATACAGACTAACCAATACCATGATTAGTGCCATGCCAAAAAATCCGTCGGGGCGGTCAATGGATCGTCACTTCAACCTTCATAGCGCTTCACGCCTATGCTGCAGATAAGGCTCACCGGTTACTTGACGCAGGTCTACAGACAGCTCGAAGCGGTAGCGCGAGTATTTATCATTCCAATCAGGCGGAAGGTCGCAGTATGCGACGGCATAGCCAGCGGGATCGATCCAACTGAGTTGATTCGCTGTTGCCAGCGGCAGGACACTCAACTGCCGCCCAAGATAATCACCTGCCGGCCGCTCCAGCAGCACGTCAAGCACGATCTTATGCGTTGCCATTTGCGTCGCAACAGGCGGCTGGCGTGTCTCGACCCAATCCCTGATACGACGAGGATCGAGCTTCTCATTTGGCGCGGTGTCCGAAGCGAGCTGCGCGTAGTAAAATTGGGCCTCTGCCTCCGCCTGAGTACGGTCGCGGGCATTGCCGCGAGCCAGAAGAAAAGCGGCAACTGGGTCGAGCGTGCCCCAATTCACCAGTTCCTTGAGCCAAAAACCGATCCACGGCAGACCGCTGCGGGGCCAGTCATCCATTGAGAGCGCATCGACCGGGCCAGCGGCGTCGCCCTGATCCATTAGCACACCAATTAGGCTGCCCAACCCCCAATTGCCGCGATAGATAAAATTGTCGGAGACGAAGGCGAACCAAGGCCCGAGCTCTTTCGGCTTGGGCTGTTTTTTGAGAGTAGGTTTGAACAGCCACCAGCGGAGCAATTTTTCCCAATCTTCGAAGGGCTTGCGCATCCGTCCAAGTTTGGTCGAGATGCGGAACGCAGGCACTTCACTCAGCAGGGCAATGACCCCGCAAATGAACTGGAACTGTTGCTCTCCTGACCGATCGGCATAATCAATGCCGTCCAACAAAATTGTACGGATCTCGTCCATGCGGTCGAGGAGGATCGAGCCCGAGCGTGGCGGCAGGCTAGTCTTATAGAGCTGGCGACGCCGATTGGGGTCGGGATAGAGGCTGGTGATCGCCCGCCCTCGCTGGAGCCAAGTCTTCGCCAGGCGATCTTCCTCGTGCGCGGCGACATAAGCGTAGGTCCGCCGCCATAGTGCCGACAATTCGGTTTCGAGCTCGACTGCACTCATATCCGCGTCGCACGCCTGTTCGATCTCCTGCACCGCTGTTATTAGCAACCCATCGAGCGTATCTAGCAGTTTCTCACTGTCATCTTCATCACCGTCCCTCTCGACAACCGCGGTTTGCTCAAGCCATTTGGCAAATTCATTTTCATCGTCGCTGCCACACAAACTTCCCCACGCATCGCGGAGCCGCTCCAACAGCATGGCGAGCGCGCTATTTGCGGTGCTTTCGTCGACGGACAGTCCACCCGCGGCAGCTAGTTCGGTCGCTTCCTTCAACTCACCGACGAGTTTTTCATAACCCTCCCAAGTGCGGTTCCAGACATATCCGCGGTCGCGGCCGCGATGTACACGCTCAGGCAGCACGACGAGCGCATTGCCTTCGGTCGCGACGCCCGGCCGTCCAGCACGGCCGATGAGGTTCGAGAATTCATTAGCCGTGAACACCGCTTGAGATCGATGTACACCTGGGATCAGCAGCGTATTTATCGGGATATTTACCCCTTCAGAAAGGGTGGATGTTGCGATCACCACGCGGACATTTCCGCGATCGATCGCCACCTTTAGTCGCCGTGCTAATAGACTTGGCATCTGGCCGTGATGAACCGCGACTCCGTGGACCAGCAGGCGATACTCGAACGATGCTGTCGTAAAATAATCCTCGGCTGCGGCTAAGCAGTGATGCCAGTGCGGGTCTTCCTCGGCGACAGTCCAGTAATTGGGAAGTGCGACTCCGGCCGCGATCCAGCCTTCGAGCAAATCGGCGCAACTCTCAGCAAAAGAACTCACGTTCTGCGCTAGCGATATCATCACAGTCGGCCGAGTGCCGTCTGATCGCTCGGCAGCAAGGTGGAGCGCAGCCCAGAGCGTAGGCCCCCGCAAAGATTTCTCGACGCCTAGCGCGCTGTCAACACCGCCAGGGACCGATGGAAAGGGGTTAGGGATATAGGGGCGATCATCGGTACGCTCATCATCGAACTCGAGAGTGCGTCCGTCCATCAAGTCGTAGCGAATGTCGAACCGTCCGCTCCGCGTAACCTCAAGTCGACCGAGCATCTGCCTGGTGCTGCGATAGGACGAGCTAATTGGCCCGTCATCTTCGTCGCTCGACAGCCAGGATGCAATTGCCGGTGCGGCCTTGGCGGCGACTGCCGAGAGCGCGATGATCCGAAAGCCCTTATTCTCCTGGGCGCGCAACAAACGAGCGCTGAGCTGCTCAAGTCTGAGAGCGCGAGACGTGCCATCGGTGACCGCGTCCGACCGATTCGGGTCCTGCTCGACCATATGCGCTTCATCAATGACAACGAGGCGAACGCGATCAAGAAACAACGTTCCAAGATAGCGCAACAGAGCATCAGCTTTTTCGAAGGTACAGATGACGACGGTCGGTTGATTGACCTGGACCCAGGCGTCTGTGGGTCCCCAATCAGCGCCCCCATAAAGCCCGGTGACAACTACGGGCTCCGCCGCGATATCGCGCAGGTCTTCGGTGAATCGAGTTTCGACCTCAGCAGCTAGTGCCCGCGAGGGCACGAGATAAAGCACCAGATTTTCTGGCAGAAGCGGGTCTGGACGCGTTACGAACAAGCCTTGAACGGCGCCAAGTGTGGCGATTGTTGTCTTGCCGGATCCAGTTGGCGTGCAGAGAACGAAGCTATTGTTGTCCGCTAGCCGTTCAATTCCAGCCCGTTGCGCAGGCCATACCAAGGCGCGGCGGTTGACGAAGGCCGCGCGAGCAAATTGTATCAGCGCGACTCGGGTACGCAGATTTACCTCGTCAGCGAGCCGTTCAACATGCGGCCAGAGGCTTGAATCTATAAAGCGGTGAGCTGCACCCGCGCAGAGCCGCGCCAGCAGATAGGAATAGGGATCGCGGCTGTGCAGATAGCTTTGCGCCAATGCATCAAGCTTAGCCAAAGCACGGTCGACCAATGCGGCCTCGCCGGTGCGGAGATAGGAGCAGATGGTACCAATGCACATGATGACGTGGCGGACGGTCGAGACCTCGAGATCGACAAGTTGGACGTCATCGTCCTCTTCACCCTTATCGATAGCTTTGGCTTGCTGAGGACGGCTTTTGCCAAGTTCATGCTGCTCCCTCCAGAACCTCTGCACGGCAGTCAATGCGGCATCAAAATCCCCGCGTAAGAACTCGCGCAGAATGGTGGAAAAAGTCTCACCCGCAGGCATAACACGCAGATGGCCGAGCGCCATAGCGGGATAGCCGGCCACCTGATACGCAGCCGCCGACAGCAGGTGGATCGGAGCGTTTTCAGGCTTCAAGGCCGCGTGCGAAACCCATTCGAGAACTTCGGCAGCGCGCTTCACAGCAGCCGTCCAGGGACGGTCATCATCGGCTGATCGCTCAAGCCAGGCTGTATCCAGCAACAAGCAGGCTTCATCAATCCGTGAGGCTAGTTCTGCTGATGTGAACGATTGCAGGCCACCTGCACCCATGTCTCGACGGACACGCTGGCTGTAGAGTTTCGCTTGCAGCGGCGATAGTGCTAAGCCGGCCAGATCCGCCCTGACCCGTCCTGCAATATTGAGTACGGCGTCGCTTGGCATTAAGCCCCCCGATAAAGTTTGTCGACTAGAGTCCTGAGTTCCGAGATCTGGAACTCCATGGCATCGAGCGGGCGGTCGGCAGTATAGGACGCGTGTGGTGCATCAGCCTGCAGCCAGCTCAACCGTGTCTTTGGTTTTACCGGGGAGTTTCCAACAGTATAGGCAAGTCCGTCGCTCCGTTTAGCAGTTCTGAAGCCATCCCGATAAAGGTCGATTAACCTCGCGACCCAGGCCTGAGCTTCGGTGGTCTCATAGTCCGAGAGTAAAGTGATTAATTCGCGAATGCCGCTGGGGCGACGCGGTCCAGCGGACAGCTTGCCGTGGGCATCGGCAATGATCGCAGTATTACTGGCAACCAAGCACTTCGCCTCCAGCGCGAGAATGTGCGTGATCTTGCCCTCGCCGTCGAGCCGGAAGGCCAAAGCGTCATCACCAGTCCGACCCGGCCGCTTTTCGGACTCGGCATCGGGATCGTGCGGCTCGCCCATAAGAATGCGTTCGTTAATAAGATCGAGATGCTGGAACTCTTGGTCGTGGAAGCGGAACAGAAAGGCTGGTACCTGCCAGTCTGTCTCTCCGAAGGCTCCAAAATGTTCGACCGCGAGTCCAGCGAGCGTTTCGCCGAGATAGCCCTGCAACGTGATGCGATTGAGCATGGCCGGATAGTGTGCAGCAGGGTCGTCGACCGGATCTGAAAAAGGGGAGAGGTTGTCCTCAAACCCCTTGCGTATGCGAGTCCGAGCATCGTCGAGGGCTTCTTGAGCATAAGCGATCAATTCATCGCGCAGCCCCCCGAAGTTGGCATGGACCTCTCGCCACACACGCAATTGATAATTGCCATGTGCGCAGGTAGAAGGCTGGGCAACAAGCCAGGCATTAAGTGGCTGCAGTGTTACGCGACGGAAGCGAATCATTTTGCGAGCACTTTATCGCGAGATAAGTTACCGTCTATTTTCACGTACGACATCCTTTCAAAAATCCCTGCTGATTGTTTCCTGGATGACGGGATAATTACCATATTCCCGATATTTGCAAGCTATCTTGACACTAAACTCCTTAAAACCTTACAGGCCTATGTCAGGCCAAACCTCATTTTTTGCTCCCCCGCATTGAGTCATAGTCACAGGGCGTGGACGGCCGAACCGCAGAACTGTCCCATTCCACCGCAACGCATTAGTGAGCGAAGGGCGAGACGCTGACAGTAGCCCCCGACCGTCGATGCTCCGCTTTACCGGGAAGCGAGATGGCATGGGTGTAGGCTCTCGCTGAAATTGTATCTTCGATACCTAAAGGCCCGCTAGCACCCAGCAATTGCCAGCTCTTTAAGCAAACAACCGCCAACCCTAGGCCACCTGAGCCACGTCAAAGGCGAAGCATCATGGCAGATTCCAAGACCCTAGTGTAGAGAGGGTGGAGAAAAGGGCACGCTGTCCGAGGAGAAGTTCGAGCAACCTAGCAGCTTGGTTTGGGATACCGCATAGCATCGCAACACATCTGCGGCCTGCCTTCCTGTTTGCGGAGTGAGCCCGCGCACCTGTCATCCCAGGTCTCGGCTTATGGCCGCCTGCTTTTCGTCTCGCACGCCCAGTGATAAGCCCGCGCGAGGGTTTGGGTGAACTGCCCATGCGCGTCGCGCTGCAAATCCAAGGTCTTCCCCAGAAGCTCGTGCGTGATGGATGTGCTGCCTCATAGGCACAACTCAGACGTATCACCGATGGGGATTCAGTTGATTGTGAATACAAGTCATGAAACGCCAAAAGCCAGGACTGCACACGCTGAAACACGACGAGTCTACATAAAATTTCCGATTAACCACCAACACTTTCGAGGCGCGCACTCTACTTTGCCAAATATAATACGCACCCTTTACGCCACTCCATCAATCGCCGACGCATGGACCCATTAAGGACCTTAACTAAAGACGATCAGTTGGCGAATGATACTCGTAAGATAGCGACTCTAAAAGCTTTTCATCAAAAGAAAGTCGGAAATTCATATCTTTAATATCATTAAATTCCCTAACGGGATCTTGGTGAACAACCCCGGTATTTTTGTCACGCCAAGTGGCAACCAATGCATTGCCACCGGGGAAATTCTGAACCCGCAACCAGACGGAGTCAATTACATTATCACTAGATAGTCTGGAGCCATTCTGCATTTCGATACCAGATTTACCTCCAAATGCAACAGTCAGTGTAGACAATAAAACACCTTGATCGGAAACCTGAAAAAAATCTGTACTTTTTTTAACCCAGTCAACTGAATCATTCTTAGTAACAACCGCCTTCACCAAATCAGAACTTTTCAATAAACGTCCAGGCTTTACAAGGACCGAGGATGCACCATCAAGCTGAAGCGCTATCCGCTTAGGTCCGAATCTTTCATCTGAAATGCCGACCCTCCCTCCAAGACTGACAACCTCGACAAAAAAATCAGAAAGTTTCTCGGCATTAGGATTTAGTGTTGGCGGAAGTGTTTCACCGAGCCCAGATACAACTTTCAATACACCAGACTCCCAATATTCAGGTTTCTGAGAAATCAGATCACGCACATACCCTAATGCCAAATCGTACTGCGCCGACTCTTTCGCTAAAAATAGAAGCAGATCACTTTTCAAGTCAGGTTTAATCGTGCCTACATTTTTCACCGCAAAATCCAATGCCATTTCTTTATCGAAGAACTTCACATTCTCCCACGCAACCATACGCGTGAAGATATTTTGATCATCGTCATTCAATATACTTCTCGAATATGGCAATAGCGCGCCATCCCCTTTCAGCTTTTCGAGCACTAGCCACTTTTTATCAGACGATATTGCAGGCATAGTCAGAAGGGATGCTATTTTTCGACCCACATCATCTTCTGAGAGCGCAGGGCGGAAAGGCCCACGATTTTTTATAATGATTGTCAGAGCGTCTGAGAAATTAGAGTATTTACTTTCAGGAGCCAGTAACACACTGAGCAATCGCTTTTCCTCAGGACCGTTCAGCGGGAACAATGACTCACTTACCGAGGCATAATTTCTCGCTAGGCGAATCATATAAGCGTTAATTATCGCCTCGGTTCGGAGTTCATCCAAGGCTTGCCTGCCACCGCTTTGCTCGTCTTCAAATCGCATCCATCGATTAACCTTATCGTTAAATAATGCTATTAAAGTATTAGACAGATTATTATAACCAAGAATTACTCCCAGCCCAAAAATTGCGGAGATTACTAGAGCGGCAATGGCAAGCCAGTTTTTTACTTGACTTATTATTCCAAGCGTCTTATCGATAGCCTTCTCAGTGATTTTGTCCTCTGCATTGGAGATCTTGCCATTCACATCAGAAAGAACCTCTAAAGTTTCCGACTTTATCTTCTCAAGCTGCAGGCGTAGATCATAATTCTCTTTAAGCAACTCCGCACGAAGTTTCGAAGATTCATTCTCTAGGTAAAGCAAAATGTAGTCCTTACTTTCTTGCATAGTATTTCCTTAAAATTGATCCTCCTTAAGCCACTAAGAAGGCCATTTCTTCGATGATGAAAAACGGCTCAGTACACTTATTTTGCTCGTTGCTATGGCATTCATCCTGTCCCACGCAGCCATGGCAAAGGTTTTCGTCAACGTATCGTCCCCGAGCGTGCCGCCCTGCTTCGCTTCGGCCTGCTGGTCGCAAACTGCTTCCAGCCCGGCCAGTTCAGCCGCCTTGCCGCGGTGTGAGTGGACTCCTCACACCGCAGCAATCTAGGTATGCCACTTAGAATCAGCGCGACGGCTCTAACGATGCTCGGCCTGGCAGGCCAACTGGATTGCCATGTTCTGGGCTGTTCTTTTCGATACAGCTAAGCCGGTGGTCTCATGTCTTCGATCGCCTTAAGCTTCTCTATGTCCCGCCCAATAATTTTTTTCGCACAGTCCAAGCAATAGTGATCCCAACTCCGGCCGTTTCTGACCTTCAGGCGCACATCGCCCTTCTCGATACGGTGCTTGGCACTGGCCTGACAGTTATGGGCCTTGCCAGCGGTATCTATTTCGACATGGGTAACGAGCGACTTAATTGCCACCAAACACCTCCCTTACGGCTGCCGCGAGGATGCCGTCGAACCCTTGGTCAATCCGGTCGTGCATCTCGCGCGAGAACTCGTGCCGTTGTCCCGTTCCCATACCGACAAAGGTATTTACCTGACTGTTGATTGCAGCAATCATAACGATCAAGTTAGTCCTACCGAGATGTCGCGTATCGAGCTCGCGACCATTCGGGTTGATGTCCCGCTCTCCAAGAATCCGTCCAGCTGCCGTTCGAACTCGAATCGGAAGTCCGTCACGCATCGCCTGCCGCTCGCGTACACGAGTTGTCGGCAGTGGCTGCAGGGTCTGGTAAGCAGCCGCAACGTCGTTCGCGGTATATCCGCGCTCCTGCAGCACGCGAAGAGCCGCCAAGGCCTCATCGTCCAGCAGAAGTGGAATTTCCTCGAGGTGTACATCGGACTGACTGCGCACCTCCACGCCGTCCAAATCATGCGGCACCGGCTCCACCTGTCGCTCGACGGGGGCATGATCTGGATCGACCTCCTCCACCGGCAGCAACTGGTCGAAATAGTCCCGGTCGGCCTCGCTAAACTCCTGGAAGTCAGCCCAGCGTCTGGCGATGTTTGCACCAGCATGGAAAACGACGACGCCCTGGTTGAGGACGTCGCCGGGAGCGTTCTGCCGTATTACGCGCATGATACGTCCGACGAACTGAACGAACGGGGACAGGTTGCTAAAGATGCTGAACACGGCGGCCACGGACAGGTACGGATGGTCGAACCCTTCGCCGAGCTTGCGCACCTGGACGATCACATCGAGCTGGTGGCTTTCCAGCCGCTGCATCACACTCTGGTTCGCCGGCGCGTTCTCTCGCGAATGCACGTAACTAGCGCGCAGACCACGTGCGACGTAGGCTTCGACGACTTGCCGGCAGTGTTCGTAGTTTAGGGCCGAGGCGATAATCTTCAGTCGGGACTCGCCAGTCTCCTCGCGCAGCCGGCGCAGCTCTCGGATTGAAGCATCCACAATAGTGTTCAGCGTTTCGGTAGAAGTTACGATGCTGCGGCGGAAATCGGCGTCCTCCTCACCCAGCCTGCGCACCTCGTCAAGCCCTACCTCGATCTCCTGACCGTCTTCACGGCGCACGTACCGGAGCGTACGAGGGTTCAGCTGCACGGCCTTAAGGCGTTTGACATAGCCTTCGCGGATAGCTTCGAAAATAGGGTATGTATAGATGACGCGCCCCTCCATGAGCTGGCCATCGGCACGCATCGGCGTCGCGCTGAAGTTGACGATCTGCGCTTCGGGAAACTGCGCCTTGAGAGCCTGCCAACTGTCAGCTACACCGTGGTGACCCTCATCGACGAGAATCAGGTCGAAGTAGTCGGCCGGCAGTTGGCGCAGCCAGCGGTTTGAGTCGCCTCCTTGGAGCTGCTGAATATTAGTAATGACGATGTGCGCCTCGTCCAAATCAGCCCGGTTGGTCGTCGTCCCTCGGATTTCGACAGGCTCAGGATAGGGCGCGCCGACGAGCACCGCGCACTTCTGGTAGAACATGTTGGGATTGGACGGGTCGAAATCACTGGCCAACTGCTGAGCAATGGCCACGCCTGGGGCGACCACCAGCGTCCGCCGCGAGCGGAAGGCAAAAGGAGATATCGTGATGCTCCCGGACTTGCCACATCCGACCGGCAGTATTACTGCGAACTCACGCTCTTCGCCACCCGCCGCGAAAACCTCGTTCAGCGCAAGGAACACACCTTTCTGGGGCGTACGGATACGTTCGTTGTTCTCGATATGTGGCTCGCGGTCCTGGAATGGGTTTGTCATATGGGTCCTTCCGTAAGGGTTGAGGGCTTTGTCACAACGGAATTCGCTGACGATTGCAGTCTTATTCAACCGTTCAGGCGAAATCCGGGATCACAACTTCGAACAATAGCTCTACCGCGCCAGCGGCCTCAAATTTATGGCAGCTGCCATCGCGTTCTGTAACACGGAGTATCTAGGGCGTGCCACCCATACCTTCGCAGTCTCGGTCGCGGTCGGGCGGGGTAGGTGTTGGGTTCTCTATGCCGTCAGCATGTAGCGATCAAGCAGTCGGGAGCAATCCGACAGCTTGCAAAGACCACCTAAGGAAACTGCGTGCGATTACTCACCGGGATCGGGCATGCGAGGTCTGGTTCTGCGTTCCAAACGCGAGGGTCAGCTGTTGTAACAAAATAGCCAGCTCTGCTGGGTTGCCTTCGCGTAACACATCGGCAAGTAATTCAGCCGCATATGCAGGATCAGCACGAAGCTGCTCGGACATTGCCTCACTGTGCGGTCGATCCCTCATTCGATCCTCCCCCCTCTCGGCAAGAGACACTCGTTCTCAATCCCACCGTTAGCATACGCCGAAGAATTGAGCGACGGCATCAAGCTCAAGTCAGTCAGAGGGACAACCAACCGGCCATCGGTTTTTGTGGATTGCACAATCCAAAAACTGTTCAGAGCAGGGAGTTTACCTATGAGATTTAAAAATCGCTCCCATCTTCATTCCGATGGCCACCTGTAACCTCCGAAATTCCATCATTACGCTTTCCACATCAATGGCGCTTGCGCCTTCTCCATGCTTATCAGCAAGCCAAAGTTTCAACAGGCCAGCAACCCTTCCAAGGTCACCATTCACCTTCACCAAGTCGGACACTGCGCCGAAGTCAACGACCGACCGTATTGGCGTGTTCAGCCCGAGCGCCCGCAGGTAGCCCGAACGAGACATACCCGCTTCTTCGGCACACTCCGTGATGGTCGCCTTTTCCTCGTCAGTCACCCACACCTCTATCGGCTTTCCACGCCTTCGAGATTGGGCCTTCCCTTTGGTGCCCTCTGTCATACTTGTGCTCCTGTTGTTGCTTTTCAGCTTTTAGACGCGGCAGCGGCTGGGGCCTCGCAGAGCAAGATACCGTTGAGCCGCAGGCGAATAAGGGGCGGTGTTGGAAGGGTTCGGGCTAGTCCGTACCCGTACAACACACATCTTGCCGTCTACTCCTATGCGATTCTATGCAACTGGAGCAGAGATGCCATTTGCATTTCATCTAATCGCGTAGATTCGCGTAAGTTCGCATACATTCGCATAGCGTCGCATTACTAAATGGTTTCAATCGCATAGAGTCGCGCAGAATCGCATAAAACCGTCACACCGAACGAGGCCAATTGAATTGTCTAGCGTTGGACACCAAAACAGACTGATTGGTGGCGAGCACGGCTACTATTGAAAAGCTTGCACCTTGAAAATTACGTATCGCGAATGAGAGCATTCATATGCCAACGCCCCTTTACCGAAGAAAATCATCAGATATATCGGAGTAATCAATGGCACGCAAAACTCTCGCTGAGCGCCGTTCTGACGCCATTTCCGAACTGGAAACCGCAAAAGCACGACTGGCGAAACTCGACAATGAGGCCGCTGAAAGAATCGGCAGAATTGCAATAAAGTCAGGATTGGTTAATCTGAAGCTTACGGACGATCAAGTCCGAGAAGAATTCGACCGAATCGTGGAAAAGATCAGCAAGGGGAATTGACCATGAAGACAGCTCACCGCATCAGCGCATTTGCCAGTCGACTCGATGAATTGCAAGCCTGCCTCGGTCGAGCCAGTAACCGGGCTACGGAAAATGTTACCGAAGCCCAGCGCATCGCGGCTGAGCTGGCTCTATCCCTCGAAGACTGGCATCTCGACGCGCTGCGCATACCTAAGGCGGAGCGTGCGTCCTACCGAGCACAGAATCCGTATTATTCAACACATTGACTCTGCCGCTCTCGTTAAAAAGTCCACTCCGGTGGACTTTTTTGTGTCCGTAAAATGTATAAAACCGGACAAACCCAACCCCTCCCCTCCTCACAACTAACGCCTTATAAATCAGCCCGATAGTTATTATTTCTCGCCCAGATACCGGACAGTTTACGGACAGACCACGAGAACTTTATGCGGATAGCATAGTTATCCGCATATTTTAAACAGGCCAATATCGGTAAATAATCGAGCCACCAAGGTTAGAAATGAGGTATTCGGCATGGGAAGGGAATTACTCATAAAAGCGTCGTCCCGTGTACGCAAAGCCGGGCGTCATGCGGCTTTGAGCATTGCGATGGCCGGAACCAGCTTAGTTGGCGGGACCTTATACGTTGCACCTGCCACGGCTTACGCCATCTACTGCACAAATTGCTCCACGTTTTATCAGCAAATGTTTGAGTACGCTGAGGCGGTAAACACGGCTCTGAACACCGCAGAGCAACTGCAAACCCAGGTGCAGCAGTATCAAAGCATGATCACGCAGGGCACGGGCTTGCCTGATTCGATGTTCGGCAGTATCGCAGCTGATCTTAAAAACGTGATGAACATCTACGACCGCTCGCAGGCGTTGGGCCGTCAAATCCAAAACATGGATTCGCAGTTCAACACGGCTTTCCCCGGCTTTAATTCGTACCTGAATCAAGCTGCCAACTCGGCTGAGTCACCGGCACAAGATCGCTATCAGACGTGGTCAGAGCAAGGCCGCGATAACGTGAAAGCTGCGCTGGAAGCGGCGAACCTCAATACCAGCACCTTTGAGTCTGAGGGCGAGCAGCTTGACCGCATGATGACCCGTTCACAGTCGGCTGTGGGCCGGATGCAAGCACTTCAGGCGGGCAACGAAATAGCCTCACAGAACGTACAGCAGTTGCAAAAGCTGCGCGATCTGGTGGCTACGCAAATCAACATGCAGGGCAACTATCTGGCTCAGCTGGGTGACCGTACAGCAGCCAGCGAGGCTACCGAACAGCAGTTTGAAGCGCGCAAAAACACACGCGGCGGCGTGAAGGGGTACTGAGAATGACTATTTCGAAATGGCTAATCGCGTTGCTCTGCTCCGGCTCTGCACTAATCGGTTCTACGGTCACCGTGGCGCTTCAACACAACAGCGAATGTACATCGGCGGCGGAGCAGCAACAACGCGACGCTGATGCCTCGTTTGAAGCGCGCCCGAACACTCGCGGCGGCGTTAAGGGGTACTAGCTATGGATCGTCGCCTACTGTTTTTCCTCGTCTTGGCGAGTGTATTCGTGAGCAGAGATGCTATGGCCGCGACCGACCTTTCCCATGCCGACACTTCGGTCCAAGGCCTACTCGACCTCGTTTTACAGCAGTCGCACCAGTGGTCAGGAAAGCTGTATGACTACGCGATCAGATTATTCTGGCTGTTGGCCTCGATTCAGTTCATCTGGACGTTCATGCCTCTGGTCATGAAGCAAGCCGACTTCGGCGAGATTGTCGGAGAGCTGCTGCGCTTCGTCCTGGTGGTCGGTTTCTTCCTTGCCGTTATGAAGTATTCGGTGGAGTGGTCATCTGCCATTGTCGATAGTTTCCGCGATGCAGCGGCATCCGCTAGCGGCCTCGGGCGTGCGCTAGAACCCGGCGATATGCTGGCAGTTGCGCTGGATTTTGGCCGCACCATGGTGAAGGGCATATCAGTGTTTTCTCCGGCCAAAGGACTTCTGATCGCAGTATGCGCAATCCTTGTATTGGCATGTTTCGCCTTCATCGCTGCATTCATGTTCGTAACGCTCGTAGAGTCTTACGTCATCATCAATGCTTCGGTGCTGTTCTTTGGCTTTGGCGGGTCACAATGGACGCGTGATTTTGCAATCGCCCCAATGCGTTTCACCGTCGCAATCGGAGCCAAGCTGTTCGTCTTAACGCTGATCGTCGGCCTGATCGTTCAGTCGGCCAAGCAGTGGTTGGCCGCCTACACCAATGACGAAGCCTCATTGATGACGATGGTTGGTCTGGCCTTGGTGTGCTGCTATTTGACAAAGACCATTCCTGACCTCATCGGCGGCATGATAAGTGGCACCTCGATGGGTGGTGGATCAGCCATCGGTGGTATGGCGGCGGCTGGTGCTGCCGGTGCAGCGGCGGCAATTGCGACCATCGCCACCGCCGGGGCGGCCGCTCCTGCCGCTGCCGGTGCTCACGGCGCTGCTGGCAGCAGTGGTGCTGCCGGTGCAGCGGGTGCCGGTGGCATCAGCAGCGGCGGTCTGGCAGGAGCTATCAACTCCAGCTTTGCCGGTGCAAGCTCCGCCGGTGGTGCCGCTTCGTCTGTAGGTGGCGCAACGTCCTCCGGCGTGGGGGCCAGCACTGGCGGCGGCGCAGCAACCAAGGGGGCAAGCTCCACAGGTGCGAAGACTGGCGGTGGTACAGCTACCCCATCAGCTACCCCATCGGCTACGCCCAGCAACGGCGTCCAGCAGGCCGCTAAGCAGGCGGGGAAGGCCGCGCAGAGCGACGGAAACAATGATCAAAAAGCGACACCAAAAGGTGGTGCTGTCAGTTCCGGCAGCGCACTGTCCCAAGCGGCCAATGGTGGGGCAAAAGCACTCGGCGTGATCGCCTCGCTGTCAGTGCCCGGCATGGAGAATGCGCACTCAGCGTCTCTTGGTGCTGGTATTCCAACAGCATTGAGCGAAGCCAGATCGACCACAAGCACAGAACCGCCCGCGGAAACGGTAGGCGCGGAATCCAACGTCATCCGACCAGATGAGGACACCAGCTCGAACCTGGGTCGCCTCGACGTTTCGAGCATGGCCACGAGCAACGACCAACCGGAGAAAAAACCATGAATGAAATTCTGATGTTCGCAGGATTCATAGTACTCACCTCGACCTCGGCCGTCGGTCTATGGGCGCTCGGCCGATATCTGCGTAGCAAAGGTTATGGGCCGCAGCTGGATAAGCTGAATCGCCAATTCACGGCCATACAGCTCCGAGTCAGACCGCTTGCCTTGTCTGCCTCTTATCGCATGTTTGCGGGCACGCAGATCTTGAATCGTCTACCTCTCCTGGGAAGTAAGAGTAGCGCTGCTCTGAACCATCAAGTGTTGATTGCCATTCAGGCTGCGCAGGAAGCACAGAAGCGAGAGAAGCCCAACAATCGCTGATTGCTGACCAGCCTCCTAGACAACCCCGCCTCTGTGTGGGGTTCATTTCCAATCCAGCCTCTCCTGTCTCATAGCGAGCTCTAGGAGGATCGCAGGAGCACCTCCACCATCTACACGGATAAAGGCCATCCAAAGCTTAGGGCTTTGTCATTAGTAATACGCACGGACTTTGAACAGTCTGATACGCCCACCTTACAGGCTCTGAGCTGCGTCTTCAGCGACACTCGACCCTGACATCACCAGTCCCCTTGACGAGCGCAATGGAACGGCCGACGGCCACCTCTCCTCGTTTTGATGTCTATTCAGATTTTGCAGAGGGGGCTACATACCAGGCTCGAAGCGGTGAGTGTACGCCCGGACAGCTCTTTCTTTTGGTGCCCAACGGCCGTAGGCCGACTGACAAGGCCGGACCGCGCCTAAGCGCGGGCTGCGCCGCGCAGAACTGAATATCCTGAATATCCTGCCAACTCCGAGCGCGTGTGCGACGTTTCGGGCGGGTGTGCGACGCTATCGGGCGGATGTACAACGCTATCGGGCGGGTATGCGACGCTTCAAGCTTCACCAGTACCTTTTTTCTTTACCCTCACGCCGTCCAGAATCAGGCCTAACGCTTTCAATTCGGCGGCGTCTTCCCTCAACCTGTACCGCGCATCGCGCATCGCCTTACTCTGCACCGCACCGGCGACAGCCACGATGACGGTGTCAAGATACCAACCACCTGGCGGCTCGAACTTGTGGCTCAAAACGTGCCGCGCAACCGCTTGGCTGATGCCATGCTGGAGGCGGGCAACGGGGGCCGGGTCGTAGTACAAACTCAAATCATGCTCAAGTAGCATCACCAGTGCTACGCCAAGCCGCACCCGCCACAGATTTCGCTCTCCCCTTGTCAGCGGATCAAGCCGCGTCATTGGCGAAGGGATAACGTGATCAATCAATCCGCCGATTATTGGAAAATCGAATTGTGGGGTTTCGATTGTGATCGTCGCAGCTCGCAGTTCGGCCAACAGCTTTTCGATCTGTGTGAAGCTGTAGCGACTGTCGGACAGTGTTTTTCTCACCCGAGCGGGGTCTACCAGAAGCTCCACGCCGCCATCAGAAACATCGCGTCGCCGTTCCGCGCAATACAGTATCGCTTCCACTATATCGGCGTGTCTCTGGCCTAGCCTGCCTATCACACGGCAGCGACCAAATGACGTATCGGCCCAGTCACTATCCCGAAATCGGGGGCGCTGACTAGGTTGATAAAGCATTACCCGCGCCTGCGCGCACGTACTGGTGGGAGTCACAGCATTACCACCGCTCATCGTCGTCTCCATTGACGATGTGCAGAGCTCCTCCCTTCTTCGTCTCCAACAGTTCCACTGGCACAAGGACGCCGCCGTCATGGCGCTTGTACCATTGATCGACCGGGGTGGCGTCGTAGTTCTGTTTGCTAACGCCGAAGCGTACAAACAAGCCCCTTCGGTCATTGCCGATCGGCTGTCGATCATAGGCACGGTCGCTGAGTGTCTTCGCCTGTTCCTCAGTCATCTTGGCGACGAAGCCGCACCAACGTGCGTTGTCGACTAGAGCGGAGGCGCCCCGGGCTGCCTGCTGCTGGTCAGTCTGCCCCTCACGGGCACTACCCTTGCTGACGTGATGCAAGTAAAGGACGGATGCCCCTGTGCTCGTCGCCGCGCACTCCAGCGTGGCGACAAGTCGTGCCATATCGCCGTTGCTGTTCTCGTCCCTATCGTGAATCCGGCTTAGAGTATCCAGTACGATCAAGCGGGCACCTGCGCAGAATTCGATAACGCGGGTAAGATGCTGGTCATCCATCACGTTCATCCGTTTGCCCATGATGGGCTGGACGATCAGGTTCTCCGCGATGGCTTCACGTGCCTGCTGATTCAGGTGCTGGCCGATGGCATGGATTCGGCGGACCAGTGCGACTTCTGGGTCTTCTCCAGCAAAATACACCACGCGGCCAGCGCATGCGGGACCTAGCCCGACTAGATCGCCACCGGCAACGCTGCACGCGATGGCCATTGCGGCCTCCAGCGCCCAAAAGCTCTTTCCTGTAGCTCCCGGCGCCACCAATGCGCCTACCGTTCCAGCGAGGAAGCCCGGCCAAATAAAGTCTAGAGTGGGCGGTTCGTTCTCGAATGCAGCCCGCAAATCAATCGCCACAGCTCAGATCCCCATTCCGGGGCGAGGGGCCGAGCCGGAAAGCTTGCATGTATCAATCCACGCCTCCACCTCGGCCAAATCCCAAACAACCTTGCGACTACTCACCGCGATGCGCTGAGGGAATTTCCCCTGCTTCTCGAAGTTGTAAATCGTGCGCTCACATAGCGGGATCATTGCCAGGAGCTGCTTCTTGCTGATCAAGACCTTGTTCGTTTTTTGCGATTCTTTTTCCACAAGGAATACCCCTTCCGTCATCGTCCGAGGCCCAAGTATTGCCCCACGATTCCGGTATTTTCCAGCAAAAATAAGGGTATTTTTTTAGCATTTTCAATAAGTTAGCGTCCATTAACCTATCGTTTTACGGACAGCCCGGACGACATAAATAACTGATTTTGTTGAAGTAGATTTACGCTAGGTTTCCTCATTTTGTTTTTCCCGAAACTCATGTGTTTTCGGACAAAAAAAATCCCACCGAAGTGGGAGTATCGCGATGTAGCGTCAGCTGATAAGCCTCGAATCACCCTTTGGGTCTGGGCCTTTTGGTGGTCCACTCGTCGATCATATCCGCCCAGTCTTGGAGCATCGCGCGCCGCTGATCCCGGTACTCGGCTTTGTTGTACACGGCTCGCACGCCTTTCTGCTCGTGCGCCAGACATTTCTCGATCCAATCGGAGTTGTATCCCGCCTCATGCAACAGCGTGCTGGCCGTGCGGCGTAGATCGTGGGGACCGAATTTACCTAGAGGCACGCCCTCCTTTTCAGCAAGACGATAGGTCAGCGTCAGTACCTGGTTGATCGTGGCCGCACTCATTGGCAAATCAGAGTCGTAGCGTGACGGCAAAACGTAGTCCGAACCTCCTGCCAAGGTTTTCAACGCGATGAAGAAATCCAATGCCTGCTGGGACAGAAACACCAAATGAGGGTTACGACGCTTCATCCGCTCTTTGGGGATCGTCCACAGCGCCTCGCTGAAATTGATCTCACTCCACGTCGCGTTGGTCAGTTCGCTCTTGCGCACCATCGTCAGCAGGAGGAGTTTGGCCGCTGCGCGAACCGAGGTCGCTGTACCGATTCTATCCATGTACTGGTACATCAGCGCAATTTCATCGGGCGTCAACGCACGGTCGCGTGGCTCGAATTTCGCGATGCTGGCAGGCCGTACCAGATCGGCCGGGTTTTCAACCTTCTGGCCACGCTCAATGGCCCAACGGAAGACTTGCAGCACGATCTCCCGTGAGTGGACGGCGGTTGCAGGGGCACCCCGCTCCACTATGGCATCCGTCAGCGCACGCAGATCCTCATGGGTGATTTCGACCAGCTTCTGATTGCCAAATTTCGGCTTCAACTCACGCTCGTAGACTGATCGACGCATGTCTCGCGTCGAGTCCGCCATCTGGTAACCGCGCAGCCATTTTTCAGCCCAAGCGTCAAACGTCTCAGCACCCTTCGTGCGCGCCTTCGCACGCGCTTTTTCCTTAGCTGGAGACTTGCCAGCGGCGACCATCTTCTTCGCCTCCCCTAGCCGCTCGCGAGCCTCTGCCAGAGTGATCCCCCCTAAGCCATAACGACCGAAGGTGATGGTCTCTTGCCGGCCGTTGATGGAGTAGTTGTAGCGAAAGGAGATTGAGCCGGCTGGGGTGACGGCCACGTATAAGCCGTCACGGTCAATCACCTTGTAGAGCTTGTCCTGGGGCTTGAGATTTCGAAGCTTGGTATCGGTGAGCATGGCTTCCACTATTTCCATGAAAAAATACCATGCTCTGAAAAGCGCGGAAAATGGGGTCTATCCCCAGTAAAACCGGGCCTCTAGGCCAACTCGGTACCATGCCAACACTGAGGCAAAGGACATGGTATTGAGCGTCATGCATGGCATTAGATGCAGTCAATACCCCGTACCCTGCCACACAAACACCGTGCTTGGCGATGCAGAACGCTACCCGAATTTGCCAGACCCAAAAAGCCAAAAGCCCGCAATTACGCGGGCTTCAGGGCATTTTTTGCTAGATCGTGCCGGGCAGTGCCGGACGCGGGATCATTCCCACTCGATAGTGGCCGGCGGCTTGCTCGACACGTCGTAAGTCACGCGCGAGATACCGTCGATTTCGTTGATGATACGGCCGCTGACGGTTTCCAGCAGGTCGTAAGGCAGGTGCGCCCAGCGCGCGGTCATGAAGTCCACGGTCTCGACAGCACGCAGGGCCACGACCCAGGCGTAGCGACGGCCGTCGCCCACGACGCCAACCGATTTCACCGGCTGGAACACCACGAAGGCCTGGCTGGTCTTGTGGTACCAGTCGGCCTTGCGCAGCTCTTCGATGAAGATGTGGTCGGCGCGACGCAGGATGTCGGCGTACTCCTTCTTCACTTCACCGAGGATACGCACACCCAGGCCTGGGCCCGGGAACGGGTGGCGGTAGACCATGTCGTACGGCAGGCCCAGCTCCAGGCCGATCTTGCGCACTTCGTCCTTGAACAGTTCACGCAGCGGCTCGACCAGCTTGAGGTTCATTTCCTCCGGCAGGCCACCCACGTTGTGGTGCGACTTGATCACGTGGGCCTTGCCGCTCTTGGCGCCGGCCGACTCGATCACGTCCGGGTAGATGGTGCCCTGGGCGAGGAACTGGATGTTGTCCAGTTTGCTGGCTTCGGCATCGAACACGTCGATGAAAGTGCGGCCGATGATCTTGCGCTTCTTCTCCGGGTCGGCTTCGCCTTCCAGGTTGTCGAGGAACTGCTTCTCGGCATCGGCGCGGATCACTTTGACGCCCATGTTCTCCTTGAACATGGCCATCACCTGGTCGCCTTCGTGCAGGCGCAGCAGGCCGTTGTCGACAAAGACGCAGGTCAGCTGGTCGCCGATGGCGCGGTGCAGCAGCGCGGCTACCACGGAGGAGTCGACACCGCCAGACAGGCCCAGCAGGACGTTGGCCGAGCCGACTTGCTGACGCACCTGGGCTATGGCGTCTTCGACGATGTTCGAAGGCGTCCACAGGGCTTCACAGCCACAGATGTCCTGCACGAAGCGGGACAGGATGCGACCGCCTTGCTTGGTGTGGGTCACTTCCGGGTGGAACTGCACGCCGTAGTAGCCGCGCGCGTCGTCGAACATGCCGGCGATCGGGCAGCTCGGGGTGCTGGCCAGGATGTTGAAGTTGCCCGGCATCTGGGTGACCTTGTCGCCGTGGCTCATCCACACGTCCAGGCCCAATACGCCGTCGCCATCAACGTGGTCTTCGATGCCGTCGAGCAGACGGCTCTTGCCGACCACGTCAACGCGGGCATAACCGAACTCGCGCAGGTCCGAACCTTCGACCTTGCCGCCCAGCTGCTCGGCCATGGTCTGCATGCCGTAGCAGATGCCCAGCAACGGTACATTCAGGTCGAACACGGCCTGCGGTGCACGCGGGCTGTTGGCTTCGTGGACCGACTCGGGGCCGCCGGCGAGGATGATGCCGCGCGGGTTGAATTCGCGGATCGCTTCATCGTCCATGTCGAACGGGTGCAGTTCGCAGTACACGCCGATTTCGCGCACGCGGCGGGCGATCAGCTGGGTGTACTGGGAACCGAAATCGAGGATCAGGATGCGGTGAGCGTGAATGTCGAGGGCCATGACTCAATCTCTGGTGCAGCTGCAAGCGTCTAGCTGCGAGCTGCAAGTTGATCGGGGAAAACGCGGTAGCTGCTGCAACGCAACTACCGCTTGGAGCTTGAAGCTTGCTACTTACCGCTGGAGGCTTCAGCCGACCCGGTAGTTAGGGGCTTCTTTGGTGATCTGCACGTCATGCACGTGGGACTCGGCCATGCCGGCACCGGTGATGCGCACGAATTCCGGCTTGGTGCGCATCTCTTCGATGGTTGCGCTGCCGGTGTAACCCATGGACGAACGCAGGCCGCCCATCAGCTGGTGGATGATCGCGGCCAGGGCGCCCTTGTACGGTACGCGGCCTTCGATACCTTCCGGCACCAGCTTCTCGGCACCGGCCGAGGAGTCCTGGAAGTAACGGTCGGAGGAGCCTTGCGCCTGTGCCATGGCACCCAGCGAGCCCATGCCGCGGTAGGCCTTGTAGGAACGGCCCTGGAACAGCTCGACTTCACCCGGGGCTTCTTCGGTACCGGCGAACATCGAACCCATCATCACGCAGGAAGCACCGGCGACGATGGCCTTGGACAGGTCACCCGAGAAGCGGATGCCGCCGTCGGCGATCAGTGGCACGCCAGTGCCTTCCAGTGCCGCGGCAACGTTGGCGATGGCACTGATTTGCGGTACGCCGACACCAGCGACGATACGGGTGGTGCAGATCGAACCTGGGCCGATACCGACCTTGACGGCGTCAGCGCCGGCTTCTGCCAGGGCCTTGGCCGCAGCGCCGGTAGCGATGTTGCCGCCGATCACCTGAACTTGCGGGTAGGTTTCCTTGACCCAGCGAACGCGGTCGATCACACCTTTGGAGTGGCCGTGGGCAGTGTCGACGACAACCACGTCAACGCCAGCAGCTACCAGGGCGGCAACACGCTCGCCGGTGTCCTTGCCGGTGCCGACGGCAGCGCCGACGCGCAGGCGACCCTGGTCGTCCTTGCTGGCCAGCGGGTAGGCCTTGGCTTTTTCGATGTCCTTGACGGTCATCATGCCCTTGAGGCTGAACTTGTCGTCGACGATCAGGACTTTTTCCAGGCGGTGCTTGTGCAGCAGCTCGCGGACTTCGTTCTTGTCGGCGCCTTCGCGCACGGTGACCAGGCGCTCTTTGGGCGTCATCACGTCGCGCACCTTGGCATCCAGGCGGGTTTCGAAGCGTACGTCACGGGAAGTGACGATACCGACCAGGTCGCCGTTCTCCAGCACCGGAACACCCGAGATGTTGTTCAGGCGGGTCAGGTCGAACAGGTCGCGCACGGTGGCGTCGGCTTCGATGGTGATCGGGTCCTTGACCACGCCAGCCTCGAACTTCTTGACCTTGCGGACTTCGCCGGCCTGCTGTTCGATGGTCATGTTCTTGTGGATGATGCCGATGCCGCCTTCCTGAGCCATGGCAATGGCCAGGCGCGCTTCGGTCACGGTATCCATGGCGGCGGAAACCAGAGGGATGTTCAGCTCGATGCCACGAGTCAAACGGGTCTTGAGACTGACTTCATTGGGCAGTACCTCGGAGTAGCCAGGTACAAGGAGGATATCGTCGAAAGTCAGGGCTTCTTGGCTGATACGCAGCATCGCGGGGGCTCCCGGGCGGGAAAAATGGAAGCGCGCCATTATACTCATCCACGGCGCGCCGCTCAATGCAAAATAAGGGCCTTCGGTCAGCGTTCTGGCAGTTTTACCTGCACCACCGCCACCGGCTGGTCCAGCCAGTCGGCGAAGCTGTCGAGAAAGGCCTGGGTAAACCCGGCCTCGCCCCAGTTGTTGAAGATGAACCCCAGGTTGGAAAAGGCACATGGCTGCAGGTAAATGAAGCCATTGATGTCGTCCTCGAAGCCGCACAAGGGGCAGGTGAAGTTGTCACTCACCCCCGGCATCCACTCTTCCAGGCTTTCGAACAAGGGTTCGCCCACCTCGCGCCGGCACTCGGGGCAGCCGGCTTCTTCGAGGAAACCCTCGGTGGGGGTATAGATGCAGCGCTTGAGCATCACTTCCAGGCCGTTGACCGGCGCGCCAAACGGCAGCTTTTGCGGGTGCAGGGCGATTTTGCGCGCGCCTTCGGCCAGGGCATGGCCCATGCGGTTGCCGGTGCGACCGCAAGTGGTCAGTTGCTCCTCGACCACTTTTTCGCGTACCAGCCAGCGCAGGATGGCCCGGGCGCGGGCCTCGTGCACCGGCACGGTGGAGAGTTTCGGGACGATGATGCTCTGGGTGTTCATGGGCGAAACGGGCCTGGGGATTGCGGTAATCGCGCAATTCTACCGCTCACGCGCTCAGGTAGCGACCGATCAGCGCAAGGCCGCGGGCGGCGCTCGATTCATCAACGCTGCAACACTCAAGGCATCACCCGCCCCCACCCCGCTCCTCTATTATCCACCCCCAAAATCTCGCCCCTTGCACTTGGCGCTCCCCACCCACCCCCTTATCATGCCCCCATGATCAAAGACCCCTTCGAACGACTCGGCCTGGACCGCGAGGTTCTCACCGTCAGCCAGCTCAACGGCCGCGCCCGTGTGCTGCTGGAAGACGTGTTCCGCAGCGTCTGGGTGGAAGGCGAGATATCCAACCTCGCCCGCCCGGCCTCCGGCCACATGTACTTCACCCTCAAAGACAGCGGCGCCCAGGTGCGCTGCGCGCTGTTCCGGCAGAACGCCACACGTGTCCGCCAGGCCCTGCGCGATGGCCTGGCAGTGCGTGTGCGCGGCAAGGTCTCGCTGTTCGAAGGCCGTGGCGACTACCAGCTGATTCTCGACACCGTCGAACCGGCCGGTGACGGCGCTCTGCGCCTGGCCTTCGAGGCACTGAAGGAAAAGCTCGGCGCCGAGGGCCTGTTCAGCGCCGAACGCAAAAAGCCGCTGCCCGCCCACCCGCAGCGCATCGGCATCATCAGTTCGCCCACCGGCGCGGTCATCCGCGACATCATCAGCGTGTTCGGCCGCCGCGCCCCGCAGGTCGAACTGAACCTGATCCCAACAGCAGTACAGGGCCGCGAAGCCATTGCGCAGATCGTGCGCGCCATCCGCCTGGCCGACAGCCTCGGTTTCGATGCCCTGATCCTGGCCCGTGGCGGCGGGTCGCTGGAAGACCTGTGGTGCTTCAACGAAGAAGCCGTGGCGCGTGCAATAGCGGCCTGCGTCACGCCGATCGTCAGCGCCGTGGGCCATGAGACCGACGTGTCGATCAGCGACTTTGTCGCCGATGTGCGCGCCCCTACGCCCTCTGCCGCCGCCGAGCTGCTGGCACCCGACAGCAGCGGGCTGCAGCAGCGCCTTGAAGGGTTGCAGCGGCGCCTGCTGCTGCGCATGCAGAACCGCCTGGCCCACGACCGCCTGCGCCTGGAATCGCTGACCCGGCGCCTGCGCCACCCCGGCGAGCGCTTGCGCCAGCAGGCACAGCGCCTGGACGACCTGGACATGCGCATGCGCCGCGCCTTCCTGCAGAGCCTCAACCAGCGCCGCGAACGCCTGGCGCGCCTCGACACACGCCTGGCCGCGCAGCATCCGGGGCGTACGCTGAAACTGCTCAGCCAACGCCTGGACAGCCTCGCCGAGCGGCTGCCGCGGGCCATGCGCGAGGTGCTCAAGGACCGCCGCCAGCGCTTTCAGGCGCAGTTGCAGACGCTGCAGGTGGTCAGCCCGCTGGCGACCCTGGCACGCGGCTACAGCATCCTTCTCGATGAGCGTGGCCAGGCCATCCGCAGTGCCGAGCAAACCCGCAACGGCCAGCGCCTGACAGCCCGCCTGAATGAGGGCGAATTGCAGGTGCGGGTCGAGGACAACCACCTGACTCCGGTCACCCTTTCCCTACTGGACTGACACATGCCCCGCCTGTTTGCCCCTCTGCTTGCCCTATCCCTGTTGTTGCTGGCCGGCGGCGCCCAGGCCAGCTACATCACCCGCATCCTGAACAAGCCCGTCCCGGGCGGCGTTGCCGTGGTCGATCTGGGCCCGGCGGCCACGGCGCCGAGCGCACGCTTCGACGGCAAACCGGTGCTGGTGGTGAAAGAGCAGGACAACTGGCTGGCCATCGTCGGCATTCCGCTGACGCACAAGCCCGGCCCGGCCCTGCTGACCCAGGGCGGGCGCAGCCTGCCGTTCAGCGTGGGCAACAAGAAGTACCCCGAGCAGCACATCACCCTGAAGAACAAGCGCCAGGTCAACCCCCACCCCGCCGACCTCAAGCGCATCGACCGTGAACTGGCCGAGCAGATCAAGGCCTACCGCAGCTTCAGCCCGAACCTGCCGAGCAACCTGGTCCTCGACAAGCCGGTCAGCGGCCCGCTGTCGAGCAAGTTCGGCGTACGCCGCTTCTTCAACGGTGAAGAGCGCAACCCCCATGCGGGGCTCGATTTCGCGGTGCCTGCGGGCACGCCGATCAAGACACCGGCCAATGGCAAGGTGATTCTGGTGGGCGATTATTTCTTCAACGGCCGCACGGTGTTCGTCGACCATGGGCAGGGCTTCATCAGCATGTTCTGCCACATGTCGAAGGTTGATGTGAACGTGGGGCAGCAACTGCGTCGCGGCGATGTGGTGGGCAGGGTTGGCTCGACCGGGCGGGCGACCGGGCCGCACATGCACTGGAATGTCAGCCTGAATGATGCGCGGGTGGACCCGGCCATCTTCATTGGTGCGTTCCAGCCCTGACGCCGTGGCGCCTTCATCGCCGGCAAGCCGGCTCCCACGCCCTTCTGGGAGCCGGCTTGCCGGCGATGGGGCCAACACACTCGCACCCGTTAGCTTGATTTGCGCAATCAAAAAATACAGCGCAACAAGCTGAAAGCCACGAATGAATATCAGCCATAAAATCTCGCGATTAGGATTTTTTTAAGCATTTATCTCAATTTTTCGCCAGCGCTTGCCATCCCTCACCCCACTGGTTAGGGTTGAAGGCATGAAAACCTTCAGCACCCTCATCCTGCTCCGACAACATCGCAGCCTCTGCCTGGTCAGCGCCCGACTACCAGGCTGATCGCGTCGCCTCGCCTCTTCATCTCGTTATCGCTCGGCAGGCCCGATCTCGGCCGCACACAAAAGGATTGCTTCCATGACCATGCTCAAAGACCCTTCGAAGAAGTACCGCGCCTTCCCGACCATCGACCTGCCAGACCGTACCTGGCCGTCGAAGACCATCACCGAAGCGCCGATCTGGTGCAGCTCGGACCTGCGTGATGGCAACCAGTCGCTGATCGAGCCGATGGACTCGGAGAAGAAGCTGCGGTTCTGGAAGACCTTGGTGCAGGTTGGCGTGAAGGAAATCGAAGCCTCGTTCCCGTCCGCCTCGCAGACCGATTTCGACTTCGTGCGCACCCTGATCGAAGAGGGTCACATCCCGGATGACACCACCATCCAGGTGCTCACCCAGGCCCGTGAAGACCTGATCGCGCGTACTTTCGAATCGCTGCGCGGGGCCAAGAAGGCCATCGTCCACCTGTACAACGCCACCAGCCCGTCGTTCCGCCGCATCGTCTTCAACCAGGACAAGCAAGGCGTGAAGGACATCGCGGTGAACGCGGCCAAGCTGTTCGTCAAGTACGCCGCCCAGCAGCCGGAAACCCAGTGGACGTTCCAGTACTCGCCGGAAACCTTCAGCGCCACGGAGCTTGAGTTCGCCAAGGAAGTCTGCGACGCGGTCATCGAAGTGTGGAACCCGACGCCAGAGCACAAGGTCATCCTCAACCTGCCGGCCACCGTGGAAGTTGCCACGCCGAACATCTACGCCGACCAGATCGAGTGGTTCTGCCGCAACATCAGCCGCCGCGACAGCGTGATCATCAGCCTGCACTGCCACAACGACCGTGGCACCGGCATCGCCGCCACAGAACTGGGCCTGATGGCCGGTGCCGACCGTGCCGAAGGCTGCCTGTTCGGCAATGGCGAGCGTACCGGCAACGTCGACCTGGTGACCTTGGCGCTGAACCTCTACACCCAGGGCATCGACCCACAACTGGACTTCTCCGACATCGACGGCGTGCGCAAGGTGGTCGAAGAATGCAACCAGCTGCCGGTTCACCCGCGTCATCCGTATGTCGGTGACCTGGTACACACTGCGTTCTCCGGCTCGCACCAGGACGCCATCCGCAAGGGCTTCGCCAAGCAGCAGGAAGGCGAGCTGTGGGAAGTGCCGTACCTGCCGATCGACCCGGCCGACATCGGCCGCAGCTACGAGGCCGTGATCCGCGTCAACAGCCAGTCGGGCAAAGGCGGCATCACCTACCTGCTCGAGCAGGAGTACGGCATCAGCCTGCCGCGCCGCATGCAGATCGAGTTCAGCCAGGTGGTTCAGGGTGAAACCGACCGCCTTGGCCTGGAAATGACCGCGCAGCAGATCTACAGCCTGCTGCACAAGGAATACCTCCAGGCCAACAGCCCGTACGCACTGGTCAGCCACCGCCTGCAGGAAGAAAACGGCCACAGCGCAGTGGAAGTGGAAGTCGCCGGTGAAGGCGAAACTACCCTGCACTGGCGCGGCAAGGGCAATGGCGCCCTCGAAGCCCTGGTAGCCGGCCTGCCGGTTGCGGTGGAGATCATGGACTACAACGAGCACGCCATCGGTGCCGGCACCAATGCCAAGGCCGCGGCCTACATCGAACTGCGCGTGGCCGGTGGCCGCCCGGTGCACGGCGTGGGTATCGATGAGAACATCACCACGGCCAGCTTCAAGGCACTGTTCAGCGCGCTGAACCGCTCGCTGAGCCAGCAAGAGGCCAAGGCCGCGTAACTTGCCCCCCAAAAAAGCCCGCATCTTTGATGCGGGCTTTTTTTTACCCTGGATTCACCAGTTGGACTTGTCAGCCAGCTTAAACAACAGTTTAAGAAAAATCAGGCCCGTCAGTCAGTATGAGGACTACCCATTTTCACTTTCAACGAAGCGACTGCCATAGGTGCGAGCCCTAACCCTACGGGCACAATACCCGCAAGTATGGCTACAGCACTGCCAAAAGAACTGCTTATCAACCCTGCCAATGGGACAGAAAGCAGCATCGAAACTTTGAAGAGTGCACTGGTAATTCCGGTGACTCTGCCAAGCAAAGCCGCGGGTACCAGCGCCTGTCTCAATGTCCAAGCTGTAATGATCACATAGGCCCCAAAGAAGCCCACGAAAAAGGCTGACACATAGTAAGACTCAACCGTTCCTAGTCCAAGTGGCGACACCCCTGATGCAGCCATTCCAGCACTGCATGTACACACAGCAATGCGGGTATTTAATGCACGCATCATCCTCGGTGCGACTAATCCGGAAAAAATGGAACCCAAAGCATATGAAACCAAAAGGAATGGTGTTTCGCTGATATTGAATACCCCACTGTCCGCAGCACTCAGGAGCACGAAAAAAAGATAAATAGCTGTGAAGGCATTATTGCCCACGACGATATAAACAACATGCACCAGCGGCTTGTTTTGCACAAGCGCCCTATAGCTGGAGATAAAGGAAGTGGGGACAACCGGGGCGATGCGAGGCGGGAGTTCCAAAGAGGAGTAGCGATACAGAAAACTTGAAAGCAAAAAACAAATGGAAGCACCATAAAATACTACCACCGGATTTTTCAACATCAAAAAATATGAGACGGCGACGGGCGATAGGATGAGCGCACAGTGCTCGACGATAAGTAATCCTGCATTCATGCGCGGGAGTAAATCTTTATGGAGGATACGGGGTATCAGGCAAGCACGAAGATTGCTGAGTATATATATCCCGATGGAAATCACACTTAATAGAACAAACGTCTCTAACAACGTCCATCCCCCTCGCCGAATCGCATACAACGCCACATGACAGCATAGCCCCAGCGCGACCAAGAAACCTAAGGCTCGCGAGCGAACTCCATCCACAAGTCTCCCAGCCCAATAACCAAAGGCAACTGGACCTAAATAAACGGTCGCTCTTAGCAGCGCTGAGAAAACTTCATCCCCCGACCCACTTAGCATGCTTAGCGGTACGTAGATAAAAATCACCTGCGCTGCACACGCCTCGACAAAGAAAGCAAGAAGCAGACATGTTATTGCCTTTGATTGATTGTTCATAATTAACTAGTTACACATCAATCAACGAAGCGTAAATCGCGGCCAATCTACCGTCAACCAGCAGATTAGGTTGAATTGTCACCTGACAGTGACAATTTTATCTATGGAAGAGCAAATGTAAAAAAACCATACAGGGCATTGAGTTTTTCACCAAGTGCGACTAAGACTGAATCAGCAACTCATCCACAACAACAAAAAACGGAGTTTGTGATGTCAAGAAAAAAAACTGTAGGAAGTTTCCGAAAACTATTATTCAACGGCAGGCTCGACCTGATTCTGGAGGCCCACAATGGGCTCTCCGCTAGAATAGTCGAGGAGACGGGCTATCCAGCTATTTGGGCGTCGGGACTCGCTATTTCCTCAGCGATGGGGCTTCGCGATTGCAATGAGGCATCATGGAGTCAGGTCATGGAGGTCGCTCAATGCATAGCTGACGCAGTAAATATCCCTGTTCTTTTCGACGGAGATTCAGGCTTCGGGAATTTCAATAATGTAAGGCACATAGTTAAGCGCCTGTCGCACTATGGGATAGCTGGAGTTTCTTTAGAAGACAAACAGTTTCCTAAAATGAACTCGTTCGTCAGCCATGAGCACGCACTTAGTAGCGTGGATGAATTTTGCGGAAAGATTAAAGCTGCGCAGGATTCGAAACGGGACGATGACTTTATTGTTATTGCTCGTACAGAAGCATTGGTAGCCGGAATGAGTGTCCAGGCGGCTTTGAAACGAGCGGAGCAGTACTACGAAGCAGGTGCCGATGGAATTTTTATACACTCCAAAGAGACAGACGGATTCGACATATTGGAATTCAGTAAGTGCTGGGCAGGACGCTGCCCTTTGATAGTTGCCCCAACAACCTATAAAAACGTGTCGACGGAGCTACTACAGGAAGTTGGGGTCTCGGTGTATATATGTGCAAACCAAATGATGCGGGCCTCATTGCTTGCAATGCGAAATGCAGCAGCACAAATTCAGGCAGACAATAGCATCTGCAACATCGACAATAACATCTGTTCGCTCTCCGAAGTATTTCAACTTTTGAACTACGACGAACTAAAGGATGCGGAGCTGATTTATGCTCGACAAGAAAGCTAGCATGCGGGCTGCCTGCCACATGCTCAAAACAATCATGCTTGAATGTAAAGAAGTAAAGCTTAGCAACGGCGAGACACTCTTGGAGCACTCGCTTTGGAGTGCTCACCAAGCATTGACTGAGGGCTGTGCGGAAGAAGTGATTGTCGCAGCGTTGTTCCACGACATTGGCCATTTCCTATGCAACAGTGACCCGGAAATGACTCCATATGAAAAGGACTGCCAGCATGCTGATCTGGGTGCCCAATGGCTAAACCGATGGTTCCCTCAGTCAGTCTGCATCCCCATTCAACTCCATATCGATGCAAAGCGATACTTAATCACCGTTAATGAAAACTACAACGATCAACTGAGTTCGGGATCACTGTCAAGCTTACTTAACCAAGGGGGACGTATGACAAGCGAAGAAATCTTGGCGTTTCAAAACCAGCCATACCACCATGACGCGCTATCCATCCGAAAATTTGATGACACGCCGTATGACAATGGATTCGTGAATGCGTATTCAAGGTATGAAAAAATCATCATGGCCGTAATGAGGTGATGAATGAAAAGGACAATATTGGATGCTCATGTGCATCTGCTCATGTGGAAGCAGCAAGCAGAGCCGGATTGGAACTCAGTGAGCCAGACGCTGAAAGTAGCAAACTTTAATGAACTCGATGCAATCTGCATCACCGAACACATCGAAGCTGATGCTTACGAAAAACTGATGCTGGGTCTATTCTGCAGCAATCGCCTCGGTGGTAGCACGCAGGGAGATGGCTCAGTTATCTGTAACGGTGTCCTTGTGTTACCCGGTGCAGAGCTACATCTCGCGAACAATATGAACATTGGCGTGCATGCTGACCTGGAAACACTGCTGAGTCTTGATCGACGAGCGAGCGCGTATACCCTGGATACGCTTCATGGACTGCTAGAGAAGCGAGGCAGACCTTTTAAACTAGTAGCGGACCATATTTTTTGGCCAGGTAAGACATGCTCAGATCTTGAAGCTTTAAAACGCTGCATAAACGCGATCGAGGTCCCGGCCAAAGACCTCACTAACATACATAAATACTTGACATTAGCATCGACATTAAATCTCGACACTACAGGAGGGTCTGATTCTCACTCATTCATATCCATAGGCGCTTGTAAAACACTTATAAATGAAGATAACACGCACAGTCCACTCACCCTGAAAAAATGGCTGCACAGCCATCACACAACGCACGAACCGGATCGCGACTCATTGCGTTTAACTGCTTTGGCTAGGATCCATCGCCAAACCGACACAGAGAGAAGGGAACCATGAACAACAAAATAACTATTTGCAAAAACAACCTTGAGAGACTCCTTGCCTCGAGAAAGATGACCATGTCACACGTTTGTGATGTGGAGCTCGATGACAAATTCGCTTACTTCGAAAGTATTGAGCAATTGAGAGAGCTTGCTAGCTACTTGGCCTTGCCACTGAGCGATCTTTTTCTAGGTTTTACTATTACCGACTTGGATAATGGCGTAAAAATAGCTAGGCGAGGAACTGGCTTCAAGCGTGAAGAAATCAGAAATGGTACTCATTGCTACACTTATGAGCATTTGGTTACAACCAATCAAGACCCTCGATTAATGGCTCTACGACTGGATGTACGCGCCAACGACTTCCAATGCATGCCTTTGAATGACGGACACTCATCAAAGGAAGTTGTATACGTAACTAAAGGGAGCGTACGGGTTCGGTGGCTGGACTCTGACAATGAGTTTAAAGAAGGGATATTGAACGAGGGCGACTCCATCTTCATTCTCCCCGATGTACCTCACGGGTTTGTCAGCAATGTACCTGGTGAGAAATCAGAAATTATCGCCATCAACTATGGCTAGCATTGAAAACAACAGACCAGGTGGCATAGGATAATTTTCACACTAGCCACCTTCTAGAAAACTAGTCACTGACGCAAGCTCCACCGGCAGGCATCAAGCATGCCGTGCTGCACTCCTTTATCTACTTGAAATTGCAGGTATGCATGCCTTGTGAATTATAGAGGATCAAACCATGACTATCACCGTCGGATTAATTGGCCTAGGTCAAATGGGTCATGCCATATGCCATCGACTTCTAGACACTGGCGTCGAGGTATTAATCCACAACCGCACGTACGAAAAAGCTGAAAAACTGATACACCGAGGGGCACTTTGGAAAAACAACTTGAGAGAGCTCGCAGCTAACGCAAACATTATTCTTGTATGTGTTAGCGGAGAAAGTGCACTACGGGCAATCTATTACTCAGATACTGACGGACTGCTTTATTCGCTCCAAGAAGGAAAAGTCGTAATTGACTTCAGCACCTTATCAGCGGAGTCTGCGGTCAACCTACATGAAGCGTTCGGAAATATCGGTGTGAGTTATATCGAATGCCCGATCTCTGGGGGAGTAATGGGCGCTCTCCAGGGAAAATTATGCTCTATTGTCTCAGGCAATGAACAAGCCTACTCATTGGCACATCCCATACTCATAAAAATCTGCAAAACAATCAACTACGTTAAACAACCTGGAAAGGCACAGCAACTTAAAATCCTCAACAATCTGGCAGAGTCTATCAATCTAGCAGGGGCCCTGGAAGTTATTCATCAAGGGCAGGCGTTGGGCTTGGATCTCGAATCAATGGTGAAGGTATTCACTTCCTGCCGCGGTCGTTCTGCCTACATGCATGTATCGCTGAACTATATTCTCTCAGGGTTGACAACTAGTCATGTGACGCTGGCCGTCCGCTGTAAAGATTTGGAATTGGCGCAATCTCAATTACCAGACCTTAAGGCTTATCCAGCAACAGCGATGGCGATCCAATGCTTCATCGACGCCAGACACGCCTTTGGCGACGACGTTGACCAATGCCAATACTTTTCACTACTCGCTCAACGACGGAGTGTTACATCATGAATCCACGTCAAGATATTATCGTCGAAGACACGACATTACGAGATGGCGAGCAAGCACCTGGCATTTCGTTTGGAAGAGCAACTAAACTAAAGATATTCGATGCCCTTATCGACGCGGGCATACGCTGGATTGAAGGCGGTATATATGCGATGGGCGGCACTGAGAGCCGAACATTAAGTGAGATGCTAGAGCGCACACAGGGAACTGATATTCGACTGGTAGGCTGGAATAGAGGGATACGTGCAGACGTAGAAGCATCACTCGACGCAGGCTACCGATACATACATATCGGGTTACCCACCTCAGAGGTCCACCTGAAGCACAGCATAAACAAATCAAAGGACTGGCTTGTCAGACAGGCATGCGAATTAATAGACTGTGCAAAGCAACGCGATGTATTTGTCTCAATCAGCGCTGAAGATGTTGCCCGCTCAGACTTGTCATTTGTCGTTGATTATGCCGGCCACATCTGCGAAGCGGGAGCCGATAGGTTACGGCTCTCTGACACGATTGGAGTGCTTACGCCTGAACAGTACCACTCCATCATCCGTACAGTGGTATCCGCAGTGGAGATTGATACCCAGTGCCATGCTCATAACGACTTCGGCCTCGGTGTAAGCAATACATTATCCGGTTTGCAGGCAGGCGCAAAATATTTTCATGCCACTGTAAACGGTATTGGTGAACGAGCGGGAATGCCTGACCTGGCGCAAATGGTAATGTCCCTAAAAATTCAATACGGGATTGACCTTGGTGTTAAGCCGGAAAAGCTTCAAACACTCTCTGAGATTGTCGCCAATGCAACTGGCTCTCAAATCAATCCTTGGCAGCCCATCGTGGGCAGCAACATTTTTTCTCACGAGTCAGGTATTCACACAAAAGGTACTCTCAACAACGGCAAGTCATTCGAGCCTTACGACCCAAGCGTGATGGGGCGCGAACGTCACATTATCGTCGGTAAACATTCTGGACGCGCCTCAATAAAATACGCATTGGACCAATTGCAAATCACATGCTCAGATGATGAAGTCCAGCAATTGCTACAATTGGTAAGAGAGGTATCCATGATTAAATCAAGTGCCATAACTCTTACCGATGTGGCCATGCTTTGCTCCACTATAAAGAAAGGAAGGCAACATGGAGTTTAACATCACAGCAAGACTCGATGACCTTCAGAAATTAATACAAAAACGAAAAATGACTTTAGATAATATTCGAGGCCTCTATGATAGAACCATCGACGGCATTACAATTAACTCTACGCAGCTTAAAAATATTGCCCAACATCTTAACGTCACAGCAGCCTATGTGATTGACGAATTAGGCGGCGAGTACGATAAATCTCAAAGCTGCGTTTTCGGCGGACTCATCCGATTCGATCGCCTACGGCACGTGCAGGGTGAGCCTGCCTATTTTTACCGCCACTTACTCAAGACAACTTCAGATAAAAATCTGCTGGTACTCAGGACTACCCCTCTATTCCCATCGGCCGAGAAGGCAATACTAAACGCCGGACATAAGGCTAGAGAATTCGTATACATTCTCTCTGGGACAGTAGGGGTTAAATGGGGAAGTCATCCACATCTTCACAACGAGGTACTAAATGAGGGAGATTCCATTTTCATTGAAGAATGGACTCCTCATTGTTTCTATAAACTTGAACCGGATTCACAAATTCTCGCGATTGACTACCTTTAACTACTGTCACAGTCGCTGAGCCGGGAGAAAGCCAAGTCGACTTAAGCGGTGCCGCGATGAACGAGAAAGTCCGCATATTTGATGCGGGCTTTTTTAACCTATACCGGCCTTTCGCGGGTCAACCCGCTCCCATAGAGACTTCACAGAATTCGAACGCTGTGCAATGCCTGTGAAAGCGGGTTTACCCGCGAAAGGGTCGGCACTGGCAATTCAAAAACGCCGGGCAAAAAAAGGGGCGCCGACCAAGCGCCCCATAAGCCGTAAAGCACACAACAAATTCAGTATCAGTCCAGCAAAGCCATCGCCTCGGCGCTACACGCTTCGATCCGCGCCCAGTCGCCGTTCTTGATCCAGCTGCTGTCGAGCATCCAGGTTCCGCCCACGCACATCACATTGGGCAGCGCCATGTAGTTGCGCACGTTGGCCGGGTTGACCCCACCGGTAGGGCAGAATCGAATATCACCGAACGGGCCACCAAAGGCCTTGATCGCTGCCACGCCACCGCTGATTTCCGCCGGGAACAGCTTGAAGCGGCGATAACCCAAGGCATAACCCATCATGATTTCCGAAGGCGTGCTGATGCCCGGCAGCAATGGGATATCGCTGTCCACCCCAGCCTCGAGGATGTCCTGGGTGATCCCCGGGGTAACGACAAACTGCGCGCCAGCGGCTTCAACCGCTGCAAACATGCTGCGATCGAGCACGGTGCCGGCGCCGACACACAGTTCCGGACGCTGCTCACGCAGCACCTGGATAGCCTTCAGGCCATACTGCGAGCGCAGGGTTACTTCCAAGGTGCGGATACCACCAGCGGCCAGGGCATCGGCCAGCGGCAGGATGTCTTCCTCACGGGCGATGGTGATCACCGGCAGGATGCGCGCCGCCCCACAGATCGCATCGATCCGGGCGGCTTTCTCGGCCATCGAGAGCAGAGGCTGGGGGCGTTCAAGGGTGGTCATGACAGTGGATCCTTTGCTCATGGGCACCAGTAGATGTCCAGGGGGTCGTGAAGAAAGGCGCGAATCGGCATTTCATTGAAGTCGTTGCCCGCCAGCGCGGCGCGCAGGGTAGCGAGTTTGCCCGTGCCCTGCACGGACAGCGCGATGAACGCGGCGCTGGCCAGCAGGGAACGGGTTAGCGAAAGGCGCTGGTGCGGCACGCTCGGCGCCAGCAACGGCAGGCAGCGGCGCGTGCTGTTCAGGTCCAGGCCTTCGGCCAGATTCGGGCTGCCGGGGAACAGCGAAGCGGTATGACCATCGTCGCCCATGCCCAGTACCAGCACGTCGATGGCCGGCAGATCGGCCAATGCCTGGTCGGCTTGGGCGGCCGCCGCGTCGAGGTTCTCGGCCTGCTGATACAGCCCGACAAAACGAGCCTTGGCAGCGCCCCCCTGGAACAGATGGCGGGCCAGCAAACCGGCATTGCTGTCGGCGTGCTCCACCGGCACCCAACGCTCGTCGGCCAGGCTGACGGTGACCTTGGACCAGTCCAGGGCCTCGGTCGCCAGCTTCTCCAGGAACGGCACCGGGCTGCGGCCACCGGACAACACCAGGCAAGCCCGCCCTTTCGCGGCGATGGCTGCGCGCAAGCGCTCGGCCACATCAGCCGCCAATGTTGCCGAAAGTACGCGGGCATCATTCAGCTGATGCGCCTTGACCGATGTCGGCAAATTCAATTCAGATATCCCCATACCACGCCCTCCCATCCCGTGTAATCAGTGCGATCGAGCTCATCGGCCCCCAGGACCCAGCCGCATACGGCTTGGGCGCATCGCCGGCGCTTTGCCAGCCCGCGATCAACTGGTCGCACCACTTCCAGGCATATTCGATTTCATCCTTGCGCACGAACAGGTTCTGGTTGCCGCGCATCACCTCGAGCAGCAGGCGTTCGTAGGCATCCGGAATCCGCGCGGTGCGCCAGGTGTCGGAAAAATTCAATTGCAAGGGGCCGCTGCGCAGTTGCATGCCTTTGTCCAGGCCCTGCTCCTTGGTCATCACACGTAGAGAGATGCCTTCACTCGGCTGCAGGCGGATGATCAGTTTGTTGCCGACCTGCAAGCGCTGCTCCGGGGCGAAGATGTAGTGCGGCGTCTCCTTGAAGTGGATGACGATCTGCGACAGCTTCTGCGGCATGCGCTTACCGGTACGCAGGTAGAACGGTACGCCCGACCAGCGCCAGTTACGAATGTCGGCACGCAGGGCGACGAAGGTTTCCGTGTCGCTCTGGGCGTTGGCGTTGTCTTCTTCCAGGTAACCCGGCACCGGCTTGCCGTCGCTGTAGCCGGCAATGTACTGGCCGCGCACCACGCGGGTACTCAAGCCCTCGCCGGTGATCGGCGCAAGGGCTTTGAGCACCTTGACCTTCTCATCGCGGATGCTGTCAGCCGACAGCTCGCTGGGCGGGTCCATGGCAATCAGGCACAACAGCTGCAGCAGGTGATTCTGAATCATGTCGCGCAGCTGCCCGGCCTTGTCGAAATAGCCCCAGCGGCCTTCGATGCCGACCTTCTCGGCCACGGTGATTTCCACGTGGGAGATGGAGTTCTGGTTCCACTGGGTTTCGAACAGGCTGTTGGCGAAGCGCAGGGCGATCAGGTTCTGCACCGTCTCCTTGCCCAGGTAATGGTCGATGCGGTAAACACGGCTTTCCGGGAAGAACCGCGCCACGGCGTCGTTCACCCGGCGCGACGACTCAAGATCGTGCCCGATGGGCTTTTCCAGCACCACACGGGTGCGCGCGGCGAGGCCCGCCTTGTCGAGGTTTTCGCAGATCGCGCCATACACGGCAGCTGCGGTGGCGAAATAGGCAATCAACGGCAGCTCGGCAGGTGCCTGCTCGGCCAGGGCCTGGTAGCCCTCCGGCTGCAGGAAGTCCAGGTGCTGGTAGCTCAGACGCCCCAGAAAACGCCCCAGCGCCGCAGGTTCCAGATCGGCCTCCGCCACATGTTTGCGCAGATGTGCATCGATGGTATTCAGGTGCTCCTGCACGCTGCCAGGCTCGCGGGCCAGCGCCAGCAAGCGAGTATCGGCGTGCAGCAAATTGGCGCGGTCGAGCTGGTAGAGCGCAGGAAACAGCTTGCGCAATGCCAGGTCGCCCAGGGCGCCGAACAGGGCAAAGGTGCAAGGTTCAACACTGATCGCAGCCATGATGTTGGTTCTTTCCTAAAGTTGGCCTAGGAATACCGCTTTCACATACGGTTTTCAAGAGAAAATGTAGTAAAAACCACAACATTACACACAAGTGTTACAGATAAGTGGTGCGCCACCCGTACCGACAGTACGATAGACGACCGTGCAAAAAGCCTGCTGCTTCGCCAGCCGGCTGTCTTCCCGACCCAAGGACACACCCATGGACCGCGTGCGAAACCTCCTGGAGCAGATCCAGGGACGCCTCGACGAGCTGAACAAGGCCGAACGCAAAGTCGCCGAAGTCATCCTGCTCAACCCGCAACAAGCCACCCGTTTCAGCATTGCCGCACTGGCCCAGGCGGCCAAGGTCAGCGAACCGACCGTCAACCGTTTCTGCCGTTCGTTCGGCGTCAGCGGTTACCCCGAGCTCAAGCTGCAGCTGGCGCAAAGCCTGGCCAGTGGCGCGGCCTATGTCAGCCGCGCCGTCGAGGCCGATGACGATCCTGCAGCCTACACCCAGAAGATCTTTGCCAGTGCCATCGCCTCGCTCGACAGTGCCTGCCAGCAGCTTGACCCGCAGCAGGTCAGCCGCGCCGTGGACATGATGATCCAGGCCCGGCAGATCCACTTCTTCGGCCTGGGCGCTTCTGCCCCGGTAGCCCTGGACGCCCAGCACAAGTTCTTCCGTTTCAACCTCGCCGTCTCGGCCCACGCCGACGTGCTGATGCAGCGCATGCTGGCTTCTGTGGCCCACACGGGCGACTTGTTCGTGATCATCTCCTACACCGGGCGCACCCGCGAATTGGTGGAGGTGGCGCGCCTGGCCCGGGAAAACGGCGCCTCGGTGCTCGGCCTGACCGCCGCTGGCTCACCCCTGGCCCAAGCGTGCAGCCTGAGCCTGCACATCCCGCTGCCGGAAGACACCGACATCTACATGCCGATGACGTCGCGGATCATCCAGCTGACCGTGCTCGACGTACTCGCCACCGGGATGACCCTGCGCCGCGGCGTGGACTTCCAGCCGCACCTGCGCAAGATCAAGGAAAGCCTCAACGCCAGCCGCTACCCGATCGAGGACGACGAACTCAGCTGAGCCGGTGCGCCTGCAGCCGCAAATGAGCGCGCTGCCCCGGCGCCAGGCTCAAGCCTTCGCCACTGCCGCTGGCCGCCTCGACACAGACGAAACCCTGGCTCTCGCGCCCGCTCACACCCATCAACGGGCGGTTGCCTGGGTGCCACACCACAGTATCGTCGCTGTCACCCGTATCGATACACAGTTCACGCTGCCAGGCGGGGTCCTGCAACTGCACGCGTGGCGTGCCGGGGTAGACCTTCTGGCAGCCGCCCTTGAGCTTCAATGCGCCCTCCTCGCGGCAGGCTTGCCGGCTCAGACGGTCATAGCCTTCGATATCTTCAAGCCCGGACAGCGCTATCTCGGAAACGTCACTGATACGCCAGTAGGCCAGCAGTGCATGGCTCAACTGGCAGGGTTCGCTGTCCTGGTGCTCGGTACTCAGGCTCAGTTCCATGCGGCTGCCCAGGCGGGCATGCAGGTCGACCTGCCAGTCGCACAAGTCCAGCCGCCACTTCAGGCTCACGCCCTCCTCGTCCTCCCGGCTGTCCACCAGCTTCCAGTCCAGCAGGCGCGCCCAGCCATGGGCCGGCCACAGGTCCTCGCTGGGGTGGCGGCCATACCACGGCCAGCACACCGGCACGCCGCCACGGATTGCCCCCACCTGCGGCCACTGTTCGGCGCACCATAGCCATGGCCGCTCGCCGGCCGGCTGGAAGTGCAGCAACTGTGCGCCCTGGCGGCTGAAAACCGCCTGGCAGCAGGGGTGATCGATGATCAGCACATCGCGCTGCTGGTAACGCTCCCACTCGAATGTCGGCCTCGGCCTCTGTACGGAAAAGAAGCGATGTAGCGGATGTTCAGGCATGGTTCCAAGCTCTTGTTGTTTGAGATAGCGCTGTCTCGGCCTATCCCCGACAACCACTGCAAGCCAGTGGATGCCGGGAGCCGTTTTTGGATTGGCGTAAATTTACAACAAATGTGCTCAGAATGACGACTGAATCTTCAACCCTGCGACCAGCGCGTTGTCCACCTCATCCACGCCACCCGGGCTCTTGATGTACTGAAGGTTCGGGCGCACGGTCAGCCAGTTGGTCACATGGAAGCCGTAATAGAGCTCGGCGTTGTACTCGGTACGCTGCAGCGGCACGAAGCCCGGGTTGTCGTAGTCATTGATGCCGCTCTGGGCGTTAAGCTGTTCGGCGCGCTTCTTCACATCATCGTTGACGTGGATGCGGGCGACACCAAAGCCGATATCATCCTTGGGCCGGGCATCGAAGGCACCTTTGTACACCAACCCCACCTGCTGGTAGTTGTCGACCACGTTGGTGGCCTTGTCGTGCACGGTGAAGTTGGCGAACAGGCTGAGACCGCGGCTGACGTCGCCGCCGTGGGCGGTGACCTGCTGCTGCGCAACCACCCACCAGCCGTGCTTGCTGGAGTGTGATTTGAAACCGGCGCCGCTGATCCCTTGCGGGTTGCCATTGACGTCTTCGTAGACGTCTTCGGCGTCAGCCGTGCTGTAGTAATAGCCCAGGCGGTACTCGCCCGGCAGGCCGTTGACCTTGGGCGACCAGACGGCCTCCACCGGCAGGATCGCACCCTTGGTGCCGCTGCCGCTGAGCTTGAAGCCGTTGCCGGTTTCCAGGTTGGAGGGGTTCTGCTCGAACGCGCCGACCTGCACGAAGAACTCCGGCGTGATGTTGTACTTGACCCGCAGCGCCCACTGGCTGACCGGCCAGTTGTACCAGATGCCGCCGACCCAGTTGCCCACCTGCGATCCACAGAAGGCCAGGTTCTGGAAGTCGCAGGGGAAGCTGTTGAAGTCCTCGCCCTCGCCGAAACGGCCGAATTTCACATCCAGGGCACCGTCGAAGTACTTCTGCTTGATCCACATCTGGGTCAGGCGCCAGGTCTGGCCGCGGCCCCACACCTCCTGCACCGAACTGAACTGGCCAGCACGCGGGTCGCTGATGCGATCATTGGAGAGGTTGCGGCCACTGCGCTCGGTGATCGCCAGCTTGAACTCGGCATCGTGCCAGCCAAGGATCTTCTGCAGGTCCAGGTGCGCGCCGAGGGCGAACTGGTCACTGTAGCGTGCGGTCTTGTCGTCGTTGTAGCCGCCATTGAGGTTGCCGGCGACCTCGCCCACATAGTCGAGGGTGAAGTCATAGCCTTTTTCCAGCAGTTCGGTGCGGGTACCGCCCCAGTCGCCGGTCATCCATTTCGATTCGCTGGAGAAGGCCTCGGCGGCCTGCACCCCGCTACTCCCAACCATGGCCAGAAGGGCCAGCGAGCCCAAGGTCCTTATGCGATTGCGCTGTTCCATCCCTTTGCGTCCTCTTTTTCTTATTGATGGTATCGACGATTCAACGGCTCTTGAGGTGAGTCACGTTGCCCTTCAGTGAAGCGTTGGCAGTATTCAAGTCCAGGCGTTCGCCGCTGGCGGCGTCGAACAGCAGCACCCGTGCCGGGTCGAACTGCAGGTTCAGGCTGTCACCGACCCGGCACGCCACATCCGGCGCCAGGCGGCAGCACACTTTGGTCTGGTTGAGGGTAACGAAGACCAACAGGTCAGGGCCGGTAGGTTCGGTTACCTGCACCTCGGCGCGAATGCCCGGCAGGCCGTTGCCCTCCCCCGTACCCAGGCTGATTTGCTCCGGGCGGATGCCGAGGATGATCTCGCGCCCGTCCAGCTCGTCGCCGGCCACGCCCAACGGCAGCTCGCAACGTGCCTGGCCGCTGTCGAGCAGGGCCAGCAGGCGCCCGTCCTGCCTGGCCAGGCGTACCGGTATGAAGTTCATCGGCGGCGAGCCGATGAAGCTGGCAACGAACTGATTGGCCGGGTCGTTGTAGATCTGCTGCGGGGTACCGAACTGCTGAATGATGCCGTCCTTCATCACCGCAACCTTGTCGCCCAGGGTCATGGCCTCGATCTGGTCGTGGGTGACATACACCGTGGTGGTCTTGAGCCGCTGATGCATCAGTTTCATTTCCGTGCGCATCTCGACGCGCAGCTTGGCGTCAAGGTTGGACAACGGCTCGTCGAACAGGTAGATCTTCGGCCGCCGCGCCAAGGCGCGGCCCATCGCCACCCGCTGCTGCTGGCCACCGGACAACTGCGCCGGCTTGCGTGAAAGCAGGTGTTCGATCTGCAACAGCTTGGCCACACGCGCCACTTCCTCGTCGATGGCAGCCTGCGGCATCTTGCGGATCTTCAGGCCGAACTCGATGTTCTCGCGCACGCTCATGGTCGGGTACAGCGCGTAGGACTGGAACACCATGGCGATATCACGATCCTTGGGGCTCATGCCGCTGACATCCTGGTCATCGATGAGAATCGCGCCACCGGTGATGTTCTCAAGGCCTGCGATGCAGTTCATCAAGGTCGACTTACCGCACCCCGAAGGGCCGACCAATATCAGGAACTCGCCGTCTTTGATCGACAGCTGGATGTCCTTGAGCGTATCCGGCAGGCCGCTGCCGTAGGTCTTGTTCACATTACGAAGTTCAAGCGTTGCCATGACTTACCCCTTGACGGCGCCGGCTGTGAGCCCGCGAACGAAATACTTGCCTGCCACCACATAGACCAGCAGGGTTGGCAGGCCGGCGATCATCGCCGCCGCCATGTCGACGTTGTATTCCTTGGCCCCGGTACTGGTGTTGACCAGGTTGTTCAGGGCTACGGTGATCGGTTGCGAGTCGCCGCTGGAGAACACCACGCCGAACAGGAAGTCGTTCCAGATCTGGGTGAACTGCCAGATCAGGCAGACCATGATGATCGGTGTCGACATCGGCAGGATGATGCGGCGAAAAATGG
Organism: Pseudomonas sp. BNK-30; assembly: GCF_047456185.1. Lineage (NCBI taxonomy): Bacteria > Pseudomonadati > Pseudomonadota > Gammaproteobacteria > Pseudomonadales > Pseudomonadaceae > Pseudomonas > Pseudomonas sp. BNK-30. The sequence continues at coordinate 399,130 of NZ_CP179904.1, read as the reverse complement.
TGAAGAACCCGGCACCGTCCAGGCGTGCGGCCTTGACCAGCGCATCGGGAATGCTCACGTAGAAGTTGCGGAAGAACAGCGTGGTGAAGGCCAGGCCATAGACCACATGCACCAGCACCAGGCCACTGGTGGTGCTGGCCAGGCCCAACTTGCCGAGGGTGAACGAGGCTGGCAGCAGCACGGTCTGGAACGGCAGGAAGCAACCGAACAACAGCAAGCCGAAAAACAGCTGCGACCCGCGGAAGCGCCACATCGACAGCACATAACCGTTGAGCGCACCGATGGTGGTCGAAATCAGCACCGCCGGTACGGTGATCATGATCGAGTTCCAGAAGTACCCGCTGACCGTGCTCCAGGCCTTGACCCAGCCGATGCCGCTGACCACGGTCGGCCAGCTCAGCAGGTTGCCGGTACTGATGTCCTCCGGGGTCTTGAAGCTGGTCAGCAGCATCACCACCAGCGGCACCAGGTAAAGCAGCACGGCCATCAGCAATACAGTGTAAATCGCGATGCGGCTGATGCTCGGCACCGCTTTATCGACAGGGCTATGCATGGCGTTTGCTCCGCAGCTCCGAGTACAGGTAAGGCACGAGGATCGCCAGGATCGCCCCGAGCATGAGGATGGCGCTGGCCGAGCCCATGCCCATCTGGCCGCGGCTGAAGGTGAACGAGTACATGAACATCGCCGGCAGGTCGGATGAGTAGCCCGGGCCACCGGCGGTCATTGCGGCCACCAGGTCGAAGCTCTTGATCGCAATGTGCGAGAGGATCATCAGCGAACTGAAGAACACCGGGCGCAGGCTCGGCAGCACGACGGTCCAGTAGATGCGTGGCAGGCTTGCGCCATCCATCTGCGCAGCACGGATGATCGACTGGTCGACCCCGCGCAGGCCGGCCAGGAACATCGCCATGATGAAGCCCGAGGCTTGCCACACGGCAGCGATCACCAGGCAGTACACCACCCGGTCGGGGTCGATCAGCCAGTCCAGGCGAAACCCTTCCCAGCCCCAGTCACGCAACAGCTTGTCCAGGCCCATGCCAGGGTTGAGCAGCCACTTCCAGGCGGTACCGGTGACGATCATCGATAAAGCCATTGGGTACAGGTAGACCGTGCGGATGAAACCTTCGCGGCGGATGCGCTGATCGAGCAGCACCGCCAGCAGTACGCCGATGGCCAGGCTGATACCGATGAACAGCCCGCCGAACACCAGCAGGTTCTTGCTGGCCACCCACCAGCGATCGTTGTCGAACAGCCTGGCGTATTGCGCAAGGCCCGCCCACTTGTAAGTCGGCAGGAAGGTCGAGGTGGTGAAAGACAGGACGAACGTCCACAGGATGTAGCCGTAAAAACCCACCAGGACGATGAACATGCTGGGTGCCAGCACCAGCTTGGGTAGCCAGCGCTGCAGAGCGTCCAGGGGAGAGGCCCGCAGTCGGGCGGTTGCTGTAGTCATGATTCACCTTGAAGGCACTGCCCATCTGCTGTAGGAGCGGCCTTGCGTCGCGAAAGGGCTGCGCAGCAGCCCCAGGGGCTCGAGAACAAAGACAGACCGTCGAACCTGGCTTGCAGGCTTGGGGACCGCTTCGCGGTCCTTTCGCGACACAAGGCCGCTCCTACAAGAGCGATCGTGCCTGCCTTGAGCTTGGTTACTTGGCCGATCTGATCGCCGCCGCCAGCTTCTTCGCAGCATCGGCAGGGTCGGCCTTGGGGTCGTTGATGTAGTTGGTCACCACATCGAAGAAGGCGCCCTGCACGGCCAACGTGGTGGCCATGTTGTGCGCCATGCTCGGCTGCAGGCCGCCGGTTTTGGCGTCGGCCATGAAGTCCTTGGCAGAAGTCTGGGCGCAAGCGTCGAAGCCGTAGGTGCCCATGTCGGCGAGCATGTCGTTACGCACGGGAATGGAGCCTTTGTTGATGCTGAAGACCTTCTGGAAGTCCTGGCCAAGCACCTTCTTGGCGATGTCCTGCTGGCCAGCGGCCGTGCCCTCGTCGTTCTGCTTGAACACCACCAGTGAGTCGATGTTGTACAGGAAAGCCTTGTCGGTACCAGGGAACGCGACGCACTGATAGTCCTTGCCGGCGGTCTTCTTGGCCAGGGTCCACTCGCTCTTGGCCCAGTCACCCATGATCTGCATGCCGGCCTTGCCATTGATGACTTTGGCTGCTTCCAGGTTCCAGTCCTGGCCTTTGCCGTCGGGGTCCATGTAGGTGGCGACCTTTTTCAGCTCGGTCAGCGACTTGACCATCTGCGGCCCGGTCAGCGTGGCTTCATCGAGGTCGACCAGCGCTTTCTTGTAACCGTCCGCCCCCATCACCGACAGCACCACACTCTCGAACACCGTGCTGTCCTGCCATGGCTGGCCGCCGTGGGCGAGCGGGATGAAGCCGGCGGCCTTGAGTTTGTCGGCGGCGGCGTAGAATTCGTCGAGGGTGGTCGGCGCCTTGTCGATGCCGGCCTTCTTGAACACTTCGGGGTTGATCCACAGCCAGTTGATGCGATGGATGTTCACCGGCACGGCCACGTAGTCACCTTCGTACTTGACGGTGTCGGCGACCTTCTTGTCGAGCAGCGAGTCCCACTTTTCTTGCTTGGCCACATCCTTGAGCACATCCGGGTCCAGCAGGCCGGTGGCAGCCCAGTCCTGGATGTCCGGCCCCTTGATCTGGGCAACGCCGGGCGGGTTGCCGGCCACGGCGCGGCTCTTGAGCACGGTCATGGCCGTGGCGCCACCACCGCCGGCAACCGCACCATCCTTCCAGGTGAAGCCATCCTTCTCGACCTGGGCCTTGAGCACATCGACTGCCGCTTTTTCACCACCGGATGTCCACCAGTGAACCACTTCGACACTGCCTTTGGTGTCGGCGGCGAGAGCACTGAGCGGGAACAGGGAGGCGAAGGAAATCGCGGCAGCGAGGCGGAGAGTCGAATTCATCGGAGTACCTTTCTTGTTGTTATGCCGGGCAAGTCGAGCGCTTGCATTGCATGGAGTCTAATCAGAGTGCCCGCTGCGCCAGGTAACGAAGCGATGCGTGAATGTCATCGTTTGGTTACATTGCGCGCCAGTGCGCTCGCCAGGCTGGGTGCCAGGGGCAGCGTTGGCAGCATTACAGCCTGGTAGGCGTGATAAAGGTCTGGCTTGCCTGCCCAGATCGTCGCCGCTGGCTGGTTGTCCGGGCCGAGTTCGTGGTGCCAGCTTCCGGCTGCGCGGTCGATGAAATGAGTGTCGATGAACGTCCAGAAGCGCCGGTACCATTGCTCGTACTGCTGCTCGCCGGTTCGCCGCAGCAGCGCTGCGGCACTGGCGCACGCTTCGGCATGCACCCAGTGCAGGCGCTCGCGCACCCTGGGCTGATTGTCCCAGCCCAAGGTGTAGACGATGCCCTCGGCACCATCGACGCTCCAGGCATGCTGACAGGCATTGGCGAACAGGCCCCGCGCGCAGGCCAGCAGCCATGCCGGGGCAGGAAGCCCGGCCTGACGCCGCGCAGCCTCAAGGTGCAGGACCAGACGGGACCACTCGAACGCATGGCCAGGCGTTGTGCCGTATGGGCGGAAGTGATCTGCGGGATTGTCCCGGTTGTATTCGGGCAGCGGTTGCCAGTGCACATCGAAATGTTCGATCACTCGGTAGTCACTGGCGCCAGCATGGCCGTGAATGATGCGCTCGACGATACGCAGGGCGCGCTCCAGCCAAAGTACATCGCCCGTCACATCGGCCAGGGCGAGGAAGGCCTCAGTGGCGTGCATGTTGCTGTTGGCACCACGATAGGCTTCAGGCTGCTGCCAGTCGCTGGAGAAGGACTCGCGCATCGCACCCTCTTGCTCACTCCAGAAACGCTCCTCGATGACCCGTATCGCCTGCGCCAGCAACCCCTGTGCTCCCGCAGCGCCCGCCACGACGGCAGAGCTGGCGGCAAGCGCGACGAAGGCATGCAGGTAAGCCGCCTTGCCGTTGTCGCCCTGGCCGTACGGGCGGGCGAACCAACCGCCGTACCCGGCGTCGCGCAAAGGCCCGCACAAGGCCTGCACACCGTGCTGCACCAATGCCAGGCAGCCTGGCGCGCCCTGAAGGTGGGCCAGGGCGAAGCTGTGGGTCATGCGTGCGGTGTTCATGGTTTCGGCGACAGCCGTAGGGGGCAATTTGCCGCGGGCGTCGAGATTGCCGAAACCTTCGGCGGCTTGCGAGGCCTTGGCGAAAGAGAGCAGCCGCTGGCCCTCGCTTGTGAGCCAGGCGGTATGTTCCGGGGAATCGATGTAGTCCATGCGCCCGTTTCTTCCCTGTATGAGGTTTGCAGATTCTAGCCAGCCGTCCTGGCTGGGATGTCACGAAGGCTTGCGGTTATGTCACCGGTCGGTGACATACCTTCACTCAACGCCACGCGGCAGATAAAGGGTCACGCGCAACCCACCCTCGCGCAAATTGAGCAAGCTCACCTCACCCCCATGGCTATGGGCAATGTTGCGGGCGATCCCCAGCCCCAAGCCATACCCTTGCTGCTGCCCGGCGAGCCTGAAGTGCGGCTCGAACACCTGCTCAAGCTGCTGCTGTGGCACACCCGGCCCGTGGTCATCCACCTGCAGGACAAAGCCCTGTGCGCTGTCGATGATGCGCAGGCGGGCCCGCTCGCCGTACTTGATGGCATTGTCTATCAGGTTGCCGATGCAGCGGCGCAAGGCCAGCGGCTTGCCGGGGTACGGCGCCAGGGCCTGGCCTTCGACGGTGATGCGGCCATCCCCCAGATACGGCTCGGCGAGAATCTCCAGGACCTGGTTGAGGTCGACCGGCTCGATGTTCTCGTGGATGTCAGTGTCTTTCACGCATTGCAAGGCGCCTTTGACCAACAGCTCCAGCTCATCCAGATCCTGGCTGAACTTGGCCTGCAGGCGCTCATCTTCCAGCAGTTCGACGCGCAGCCGCAGCCGGGTGATGGGCGTGCGCAGGTCGTGGGAAATGGCGCTGAACAACTGGCTGCGCTCGGTGAGGTAGCGGCTGATGCGTTCACGCATGCTATTGAACGCACGCCCCACCTCGACCACCTCGCTGCCACCGCCCTCGGGCACTGGCGCCACATCGGCGCCCAGCGACAGGTCCCGCGCGGCCCGCGCCAGGCGCTTGAGCGGCCAGCTCTGCCAGTGCACCAGCAGGCCGATGAACAGCAGCAGCAAGGCGGTGGTCAGGACGATGAAGCCGATCTGCTGGCGTGGCAGGCGCTCGGCTTCAAGGCTGGTGTAGGGCTCAGGCAGCAACGAAGCGATGTACAACCACTCGCCCTCGTCCAGGCGAAGCTGCGTGACCAGTACAGGCGGGTTGAGTGGCTCCAGGGTCAGCGAGTAATGCGCCCAGGAACGCGGCAGCTCATCGAGCTTCAGGCCGCTGTTGAAGATGCGCAGGTCATCGGGTGCGACGAACTCGACGGAAATATCCATCTGCGCGCCCAGCCGCTCATGCAGTACCTGCTGGAACACATCAATCACTGCCTGCTTGCGCGGCGTGATTGGCAATACCGGCATGTCCAGCGGCTTGTCGTTGAGCGACACGAAAAAACGCGTACCGCCCATGCTGCGCAACTGGTCCAGTACCATCGGCCGATAGGCCACCGGCAAAGAACGGAAATAACTGACGCTGGCACTCATCGAATGGGCCAGGCTGCCGGCACTGGCACGCAAGCCTTGCAGCTGGCTGGCACGTAACTGCGCGACCCAGATGACGCTGGACAAACCTTGAGCCAACAACACCACCAGCAAGGTCAACAGCAGCATGCGCCCCAGCAGCGAGCGCGGCACCAGGCGCCAGCGCCGCTCAGGAAGCACAGCAGACATGCGCAGCCAGCAGGTAGCCACTGCCGCGCACAGTGCGGATCAGCCGTGGCGGTTTGTCGGTGTCGCGCAGACGCTGGCGCAGGCGGCTGACCGCCATGTCGACGATACGGTCCAGCGGCATCGGCTCGCGGCCACGGGTAGCATTGCCGATGGTATCGCGGTCGAGGATCTGCTGAGGGTGATCGAGAAACAGCTTGAGCAGGGCGAAATCGGCACCGGAAAGGATCACCTCTTCGCCATCGCGGTGGAACAGGCGGTGGCTGACCGTGTCCAGGCGCCAGTCGTCGAAGGCCAGTACCGCTGTGGCTGGCGCGGCCTGGCCGAATTCCGCGCGACGCAGCAGGGCCTTGATTCGCGCCTGCAGTTCCCGCGGGCTGAACGGCTTGCCCAGATAATCGTCCGCACCAAGCTCAAGGCCGATGACCCGGTCGGCCTCGTCGGAGCTGGCGGTCAGCATGATGATCGGCACCCGCGATTGACGCGGGTGCTGGCGCACCCAGCGACACAGGCTGAAGCCGTCCTCGTCGGGCAGCATCACATCGAGAATGACCAGATCGCAGTGAGTGTTTTCCAGCGCGTGGCGAAAACCCTGGCCATCGGCTTGGGCATGCACCTGGAAGCCGGCGCGACTCAGATAGGTTTGCAACAGCTCGCGGATTTCCTGATCGTCGTCGACCATCAGGATCGATTTTCCGGCAGTGCTCAAGGTATCCCGCCCTCTTGTTGTCACAGGTCTTTTGCCTGCTGTGAGGGCCGCAAAGCGGCCCCCTATCAATGATCCAGAGCCTGCTGTAATGCCACGCCGGCGCCCAGCAGTCCAGAAAACTCTGCCGTCACCAGCCACACCGGCACACCGGCGAAGTAACCGCTCATGCAGCCCTTGTCGGCAAAACTTGCAGCGAACCCGCTGCGCATGAACAGTTCGGCAAACCGCGGGATGACGCCGCCAACAATATAAACACCACCGCGCGCACCCAGGGTCAGAACATTGTTGCCTGCCACGCGCCCCAGGAAGCGGCAGAACTGTTCGACCACCGCCAATGCCCGTGGCTCGCCACTCAGGGCGGCATCGGTAATTTCTGCGGGTGTCTTGTGCCGTACCGTATCACCGTCCAGCGCACAGATGGCCTGGTACAAACGCACGAGGCCGCCACCGCTGAGCACGGTTTCAGCGCTGACATGGCCAATCTGCCCATGAATCTGCTGATGGATCGCCGCTTCGCGGGCATTGCCCACCGGCAGGTCGACATGCCCTCCCTCACCGGGCAGCGCCAGCCAATGCTGCTCACCGAGGCACAGCAGGCTACCGACGCCAAGGCCGGTACCCGGGCCGATCACCAGTGCAGGTCGCGCCGGGTCGGCCTGGCCGGGGCAGACCTGGCGCACCTCGTCCTCTTGCAGGCGGGTCATGCCCAAGGCCATCGCCGTGAAGTCGTTGATCAGCAGTAGCTGTTCGACCTGCAACGTCTTGCAGAATGCGCTGCGGCTCAGCCGCCAATGATTGTTGGTGAAGCGAAATTCATCACCGTCGACCGGCCCGGCCACCGCCAGGCACACTGCCGACAGCCCGCCACGCTCGATACCCTGGCTCTGCAGGTAGGCCTCGATGGCCTGCTCCGGGCTGGTGTAGTCAGCGGTGGCGAAAACTTTCACCTGATGCAGCTGGTTGTCACGCCACAACGCAAACCGGGCATTGGTGCCACCGATGTCGCCAACCAGCAGGTCCTTCATTTGAGGTTCTCCAGGGCCGAGGTAAAGGCGCTGGCGCCCTGCTCGGCCGAGCTGAACGCCATGCGCATGAAGCCGAACAGCTCGCGCCCACAGCCCAGGTCGTTGCCCTGTGGCGCAGGTGGCAGGTCGCGGCGGGCCAGTTCCTCGGCCGACACCTTGAGCTGCAGCGTGCCTTCGACACCATCGACCCGCACGATATCACCATCGCGCACCCGCGCCAGCGGTCCGCCATCAAAGGCTTCAGGGCAGACATGGATTGCGGCCGGGATCTTGCCCGATGCACCTGACATGCGCCCATCGGTGACCAGTGCCACTTTATAGCCGCGGTCCTGCAGCACACCGAGGAACGGCGTCAGCTTGTGCAGCTCCGGCATGCCGTTGCAACGTGGCCCCTGGAAACGCACCACGGCCACGAAGTCGCGCTCCAGTTCGCCGGCCTTGAACGCATCGGCCAGCGACTGCTGGTCCTGGAAAACCCGTGCCGGGGCCTCGACGACCTGATGTTCAGGGGCCACCGCGGACACTTTCATCACGCCACGCCCAAGGTTGCCTGCCATCACCCGCAAGCCGCCTTCGGCCGAGAACGGCCGCGCCACCGGGCGCAGGATGGTCTCGTCCAGGCTCTGCTGCGGGCCTTCGCGCCAGACCAGCTTGCCGTTGTCGAGGAACGGTTCCTGCGTGTAGCGGCGCAACCCGTGGCCGGCGACAGTGTTGACATCCTCGTGTAGCAAGCCGGCATCGAGCAGCTCACGGATCAGGAAGGACATGCCACCGGCGGCCTGGAAGTGATTGATGTCGGCCTTGCCATTGGGGTAAACGTGGGACAGGGTCGGCACCACCTCGGACAGGTCGGCCATGTCCTGCCAGGTGAGCTGGATGCCTGCCGCCTGGGCGATCGCCGGCATGTGCAGGGTGTGGTTGGTCGACCCCCCGGTGGCATGCAGGGCGACGATGGAGTTGACCAGCGATTTCTCGTCGACGATCTCGCCCAGCGGCATGAAGCTGCCACTGGCCTTGGTCATGCGTGTCACTTGCTGTGCGGCCTCGGCGGTCAGCGCGTCGCGAAGCGGGGTGTATGGGTTGACGAACGAGGCCCCCGGCAGGTGCAGGCCCATCACTTCCATCACCAGCTGGTTGGTGTTGGCAGTGCCGTAGAAGGTGCAGGTGCCCGGGCTGTGGTAGGACTTCATCTCCGACTCCAGCAGTTCCTCACGGCTGGCCTTGCCCTCGGCATAGCGCTGGCGCACATCGGCTTTCTGCTTGTTGGAGATGCCGGAAACCATTGGCCCGCCCGGTACGAAAATGGTGGGCAGGTGACCGAAGCGCAGCGCGCCCATCATCAAGCCGGGGACGATCTTGTCGCAGATACCCAGCATCAGCGCAGCGTCGAACATGTTGTGCGACAGCGCCACCGCAGTAGACATGGCGATCACTTCACGGCTGGCGATGGCCAGCTCCATGCCAGGCTCACCCTGGGTCACGCCATCGCACATGGCCGGCACACCGCCAGCGAACTGGCCGACGGAGCCAACTTCGCGCAGTGCCTTCTTGATCTGTTCGGGGAAATGCACATACGGCTGGTGCGCCGAGAGCATGTCGTTGTAGGCCGAGACGATGGCCACGTTGGCGGCATTCATCAGGCGCAGGCTCTGCTTGTCGTCAGCGCCACACCCGGCCACGCCATGGGCGAAGTTGGCGCACTGCAGGCTGGCCCGCATGGGTCCGTCGCTGGCCGCGCCGCGAATCAGCTGCAGGTAGCGTTCACGGGTGGCACGGCTGCGTTCGGTCAGCCGTTGGGTGACCTCAAGGATGCGCGGGTGCATGTACTGGACTCCAGGCTAGCGGTAAGGGCGGTTTACCGGGCATTTCCCCTCCAAACGATTGCGGCCTAGGCTCCTGTGTAAGAGACCCTGCGCATCGAGGCGGCGGCTTGCCCGACCACTCGTTGTATATTTAAACAAAATACTGCCAGTAAAAAGGCTTGTTTTCTATCGCTGAGTGAATAATCTTGTAATTCCAACAACAAAACCGTTTCAGTGAAGCTTCATTTGTGCCACAGGTTTCACTCGAACTGCCAGAGGTACTGCCATGACACTACGTATCGCCATCAACGGATTCGGCCGCATTGGTCGCAATGTCCTGCGCGCACTGTATACCCAAGGCTACCGCCACGACCTGCAGGTCGTCGCCATCAACGACCTGGGCGACAGTGCCATGAACGCCCACCTGCTCAAATACGACAGCGTACACGGTGCTTTCGATGCGTCGGTGGAAGCTGATCACGAGAGCCTGACGGTCAACGGTGACCGTATCGCGGTGAGCGCCATCCGCAATCCGGCCGAGCTGCCCTGGAAGGCTGAAGCGATCGACGTGGTGTTCGAGTGCACCGGGCTGTTCACCGACCGCGCCAAGGCCGCGGCGCACCTGGCGGCCGGGGCTGGCAAGGTGATCGTCTCGGCACCGGCCAAGGGCGCCGACGCCACCGTGGTATACGGCGTCAACCATGACATTCTGCGCGCGTCGCACCAGGTCATTTCCAACGCCTCCTGCACCACCAACTGCCTGGCGCCGATCGCCCAGGTACTGCACCGCGAGTTCGGCATCGAGCAGGGGCTGATGACCACCATCCATGCCTACACCAACGACCAGGTGCTGACCGACGTCTACCACAGCGACCCGTACCGGGCGCGCTCGGCCACCCAGTCGATGATCCCGAGCAAGACCGGCGCCGCCGAAGCCGTGGGCCTGGTGTTGCCGGAACTGGCCGGCAAGCTGACCGGCATGGCGGTGCGCGTACCGGTGATCAACGTGTCGCTGGTCGACCTCACCGTCAACCTCAAGCGCGAGGCCACGGCCGAGCAGGTGAACCAGTTGTTCCTCGAAGCCAGCCGGCATTCCAAGGTGCTCGGCTACAACACCCTGCCGCTGGTCTCGTGCGACTTCAATCACAACCCGTTGTCGTCGATATTCGATGCCAACCACACCCGCGCCAACGGCAGGATGCTCAAGGTGCTGGCCTGGTATGACAATGAGTGGGGGTTCTCCAACCGCATGCTGGATAACTGCCTGGCATTGTGCAGCGCCCGCTGAGCGCAGGCACTTGCTGCGGTAGGAGCGGCCTTGCGCCGCGAAAGGGGCGCGCAGCGGCCCCAACTATATCTCTGGCGCTCAGAAAACCTTGGGGCTGCTCTGCAGCCCTTTCGCGACGCAAGGCCGCTCCTACCGACAATCTTTACCTTTTCCTAACACTTCCAGGCTTGACCTTCAGGCAAGATGATAAGCATTATCATTCACCTTTCGTCGGCCAGGTCCCCCTGTGAGTCAGTCCCGGTTCAACTCTGTCTTCCTCGTTCAGCGCCTCCCCCTATTGCGGACCTTGCAGCGCATGGTCGGCAACCCCAGCACCGCCGAGGACCTGCTGCAGGAAACCTACCTGCGAGTGTCCCGCGCCTTGGGGGAGCGGCCCATCGAACACCTCGAGCCCTTCGTCTTCCAGACCGCGCGAAACCTGGCCCTGGACCATCTGCGCACGCGCCGGGTGCAATCGCGCATGCTGGTCGACGATGTGCCCGAAGAAATCCTGCACAACGTCGCCGCGCCGCTGAGCAGCAGCGAGGATGCCGCACACGCCGAGCAACTGCTCAAGCACCTGAGCGTCAGCCTCAACCAGTTGAGTGAGCGTCAGCAGCGCATTTTCATCCTCAGCCGCCTGCACGGTGCCAGCTACGTGGAAATTGCCGGGCAACTCAATGTCTCGGCCAGCACGGTCCAGAAGGAGCTGAAACTGATCATGGCAATCTGCATGGGTGTGGCCGAACGCCTGAAGTAAGACGACCGCTGGCCACCCGAGCGCGGCGAAGCGCTTGCCACGCCCCGCCTTAGCCTTGATCATTCGGGAAAATCATTTCAAGGATTCACCGTGACCGACAGCCCCGCCCCTCGCCCGCCGACCGCAGGGCCCGACGCCCGCGCCCGTGCGATGGACGAGGCGCTGGACTGGCTGGTCCGCCTGCAATGCGCCACCGAAGCGGACACGCTGGCCTTCGAGCAGTGGCTCAGCGCCGCGCCGGAAAACGCCGTGGCCTACGTCGAAGCCGAAGCCCTGTGGAACGGCACGCCGGTGCGCCAGGCCGCCACACAAATGCATCAGGTGCGGCGCCGCTCTGTACGCGGGCGTCTGCGGGCTCACTGGAAACCCCTGGCGACCGCCGCAGTACTGCTGGTCGGGCTGTTCACCGTGGGCAACTTGCCGATGCGCCTGCAGGCCGACCACCTGACCGTGGTGGGCGAACGCCAGCGCCTGCAGCTCGATGACGGGGCCAAGGTGCTGCTCAACACCAACTCGGCTTTCGCCAGCGACGTGCGCGAAGGCCGTCAGGTGGCGCGGTTGCTACAAGGCGAGGCGTATTTCCAGGTACCCGGTGGCACCCAACCACCACTGGAAGTTCAGGCCGGCCCGCTGCGGGCACAGGTGCGCGACACCGATTTTGCCGTGCGCTACCTCGATGGTGAGGCACAGGTCCGGGTGCAGCGCGGCGACGTCGACCTGCAGGCCGCCAGCGACCAGCGTATCCGCCTGAGCGCCGGCGACAGCATCAGCGTCGGCCCGCAAGGCTTCGGCCAGCGCCAGCGCCCGGACATGCACAAGGACCTGGCCTGGGTCGATGGGCGCCTGGTGTTCGAGAACTGCCCGCTTAGCCAGGTGCTGGCCGAAGTGCGGCGCTATTACCCAGGCTGGATCATCAACCGCAACGCCCACCTGGACGACATGGCGGTGACCGGCAACTACCGCCTCGACCAGCCGCTGGAGACTTTGCGCGCCCTGGCGCACATCACGTCAACGCGGCTGCACGAGTATCCCGCGCTGGTCATTCTCAACTGACCTGAAAATTATTTTTACGCGATCGCGCTGCCCCGCCCGTCTCGCTATAGCCAATGCAACTGATTCTTGTTTGAAAACAGGAACGGTAATCACCTATAACAGTTCGCGCGTCAGGGAGCGCTTTCGATGTCCACAGGTCCAACTCGCCCGTCCCCCCTTCCCCGCCGTACCGGCCAATTGTCCCTGCTGACCCTGGCCTTGCTCGCCAGTGGCGCCTGCGGCCTGCCAGCGCTGGCAGCAGAACCTGCGCACGCGACAAGCCCACGCCTGGGCGACTACCGCTTCAGCATCGCCCAGCAGCCCTTGGTCGAGGCCATCAACGCCTTCAGCCAGGTGACCGGCTGGCAGGTGGGCTTCAGCGCCGAACTGGCCGACGGTGTGGCTTCGCCAGGTGTACGCGGCTCGCTGCCTCCGGAAGCGGCACTGAAACAACTGCTGCAAGGTACCGGCCTGGGCTATCGCAAGATCGGCAACGGCAATGTGGTGCTCGAACGCCAATCGGCGGGCAATGCCATCGCCCTGCAGCAGATGACCGTCAGCGCCACGCGCAGCGCCCAGGACGTCAGCCAGGTGCCGAGCACCGTGAGTGTGCAGACACGCGAGCAACTGGACCGGCAGAACGTCAATAACATCCAGGAACTGGTGCGCTATGAGCCAGGCGTGTCGGTCGGTGGCACCGGCCAGCGCAGCGGCCTGAACGGTTACAACATCCGTGGCATCGACGGTGAGCGCGTGCTGACCCAGATCGACGGTGTGTCGATCCCTGACAGCTTCTTCTACGGCCCCTACGCCCAGACCCAGCGCAACTACGTCGACCCCGAGATCGTCAAGCGCGTGGAAATCCTCCGCGGCCCGGCCTCGGTGCTGTACGGCAGCAATGCCATCGGCGGTGCGGTGAGCTACTTCACCCTGGACCCGGACGACATCATCAAGCCCGGCAAGGATGTCGGCGCGCGCCTGAAGACCGGCTACAGCTCGGCCGACGACAGCTGGCTGACCTCCGCCACCGTGGCCGGCCGCCAGGGCGACTTCGACGGCCTTTTGCACGTCAGCCAGCGCAACGGCCACGAAACCGAATCCTACGGCGAGCATGGCGGCAGCGGCCTGTCGCGCACCGAAGCCAACCCGGAAGACGTGCGCACCACCAACGTGCTGGCCAAGCTTGGCTGGAACTACGCCGACGACGCGCGCCTGGGCTTCACCTACGAGCGTTACAAGGATGACCGCGACCAGAACATCCTCAGTGCCGTGGGCGGCCCGTTCATTCCAGGCTTAGGTGCCATGAACTCCTACCGCATGCGCCAGGGCAACGACACCGTCACCCGCGAGCGCTTCGGCATCAACCACGAGTTCGGCCTCGACAGCCTGGTCGCCGACCATGTGAAATGGAGCCTGAACTACCAGATCGCCAAGACCGACCAGCGCACCGATGAGCTGTATGTCGCGTCGGGGCGGCAGGTGCTGCGCGACCGCCAGACCACCTACAAGGACCGCCAATGGGTGTTCGATGCCCAGCTGGACAAAGCCTTCAGCATCGGCCAGACCGATCACCTGCTGACCTACGGCACCACCATAAAGCATGAAGAAGTGACCGGCTCACGCAGCGGCTCCGGCACCTGTGTGGCCATTGGCGGTAGCTGCACCGCCATCGGCCAGGACAGCTCGCGCGACGGCCAGGCCCTGGTCAGCGATTTCCCGGACCCGACCATCAACACCTACAGCCTGTTCTTACAGGATGAGATCCGCTGGAACAACTGGACCTTCATGCCCGGTGCCCGCTACGACTACACGCGCATGGAGCCCAAGTTCACCGACGCGTTCCTGCGTGGCATTCAGGGCTCGGGCGCAGCGCCAGGCGCCCTCGACGACTCGGACAAGAAGTGGCACCGCGTGTCGCCCAAGTTTGGCCTGACCTACGCTTTCAACGACAACTACACCTGGTACGGCCAGTACGCCGAAGGCTTCCGCACGCCGACAGCCAAGTCGATGTACGGCCGCTTCGAGAACCCGACACTGGGCTACAGCGTGCAGGGCAACCCCGGGCTTGAGCCGGAGAAGAGCAAGAGCTACGAGACCGGCCTGCGCGGCAACTTCGATGCCGGTAACTTCAGCGCTGCGGTGTTCTACAACAAGTACCGCGACTTCATCGACGAAGACGCCGTGCAGTCGGCTAACCTGGAAACCACCTTCCAGGCCAACAACATCAAGCACGCCACCATCAAGGGCGCAGAGGTCAAAGGCCGCCTCAACCTCGACCACTTCGGTGCGCCAGACGGCCTCTACACCCAAGGCTCGATCGCATACGCCAACGGCCGCAACGATGACAACGGCCAGCCGCTGAACAGCGTCAACCCACTGACCGGCGTGTTCGGCCTGGGTTACGAGCAACCGAACTACGGCGGCCTGCTGAGCTGGACCGTTGTCAAGCGCAAGACCCGCGTCGACGACACCACGTTCTTCGCCCCGGACGGCCAAAGCTCGCAATTCCGTACCCCTGGCTACGGCGTGCTGGACCTGAGCGGTTTCTACAAGGTGACCGACGACGTAACGGTCAACGCTGGGCTGTACAACCTGACCGACAAGAAATACTGGCAGTGGGATTCGGTGCGCGGCTACGACGGCCAGGGTGAGGCGGGCGTGACCCAGCCTGCCAACCTCGACCGCCTGACCATGCCAGGGCGCAACTTCGCCATCAATGTGGTGTGGGATATCTGACTGAGCCAATCGCTACTGGCCCTATCGCCGGCAAGCCCCCACGGCTACGCCACTGAACCTGAGGGCAGTGGGTACCCTGTGGGGGCCGGCTTGCTGGCGATAGGGCCGGTACTGACAACACAAAAAACCGGTTTTTTTACTCTCCCCACCCCTCTGTTTCGTCTTGTCACTAGACGCCCCAAATTCCCAAGGACACCCCATGACCGACCGCCCAGCCCTGCGCTCGCAACGCCTCAACCAGGTCACCCACGCCCCGCACACCGAGCTCGACGCCCTGGTCAAATCCCACGCACCGTTCGACAGCCGCGAGAGTTTCGCCCGTTTCGTCGTCGCCCAGTACCTGTTCCAGTCCGAACTGCAGGCCCTGTACAACGACCCGAAACTGATCGCCATCGTGCCTGACCTGGCCCAGCGCTGCCGCGCCGATCAAGCCCGCCTGGACCTCGCCGACCTCGATACCGAAGTACCGGCTGCAGTACCCGGCGCCTTGCACGACCCAAGCCTGGCAGAAGCGTTGGGCTGGATCTTCGTCTCCGAAGGCTCCAAACTGGGCGCCGCGTTTCTGATCAAGCGGGCAGTGGCCCTGGAGCTGTCCGACAGCTTTGGCGCCCGCCACCTGGGCGAACCGGCCGGTGGCCGCGCCGAGGGCTGGAAGCAGTTCACCCGAACCCTCGATGGCCTGGCGCTGTCTGCCGAAGAAGACGCTGCTGCCGAGCGCGGCGCAGTGGCCGCCTTCGAGCGCTTCACCGAACTGCTCAAGCATGCCTACGCCGCCGACAGCGCGCTGGCCTGATACGCTTAACCCGGCCACCCTTCCGGTGGCCGGACCGTTTTGTGCAGTGAGACCATGACCCGACCTGCCCGCTCGAAACTGTCGCGCCTGCTGTATGGCATCCTGGCTTACGTAAGCTTGGGTATCGGCCTGGTCGCCATCGTCATTCCTGGCCTGCCGACCACCGAGTTCATCCTTCTGGCCGCCTGGGCAGCGACACGCAGCTCGCCGCGCCTGTCGGCATGGCTGGAGAACCACCGGCTGTTCGGGCCTATCCTGTTCAACTGGCGCAATGGCAAGGTGATCCAGCGCCGGGCAAAGGTCAGCGCAACTCTGAGCATGCTGGTGTGCGCAGGCCTGATGCTGGCCTTCTTTGACCATCGCTGGCCGGTATTTCTGGCCATCACCGGCATGGCCCTGGGCAACCTGTGGATCTGGTCACGGCCAGAGCAGGCATGCCCGCCTGCGTCACAGGCTCAGTAGCCCTGAATACAGCGCATACGCTGCCAGAGCAGCGCCAATCAGCACCGCCGCGAAGATCAACTTCTCCCACGTGGTGAACAGCACCTGGCCTTGTTCACGCTTGGCCCGGGCGAACAGGATTACCCCAGGCGCATACAGCAATGCCGACAGCAGCAGGTACTTGAGCCCACCGGCATACAACAGCCAAAGCGCATACACCAGCGCCACCAACGCCACCAACAGGTCCTTGCGGCGCAGCCCCTCTTGCCCGGCATAACTCTCCCCGCGCAGCGCCAAGAGCACCGCGTAGGCGGCCGACCACAGGTACGGCACCAGGATCATCGACGACGCCAGGTAGATCAGGCTGGTGTAGGTACCCGCCGAAACCAAGGTGATCAGCAAGAACCCCTGGATCATGCAGTTGGTCAGCCACAGGGCATTGGCCGGCACATGGTTGGCATTTTCCTTGGCCAAAAAGCGCGGCATGGTCTTGTCCCGTGCCGTGGCGAAGAGGATTTCGGCGCACAGCAGTGCCCACGAGAGCAAGGCGCCGAGCAGCGAAACTGCCAGGCCGATGCTGATCAGCAACGCGCCCCAGGGCCCGACGATGTGCTCAAGCACCGATGCCAGTGAGGGGTTCTGCAGCCCGGCCAGTTCCGGCTGGGTCATCACCCCCAGCGACAGCACGTTGACCAGCACCAGCAGCGCCAGTACGCCGAGAAAACCGATCACCGTGGCCTTGCCCACATCCGTGCGGCGCAGCGCCCGCCCCGAATAGACACTGGCGCCTTCGATGCCGATGAACACGAATACGGTGACCAGCATCATGTTGCGCACCTGGTCCAGCACATTACCGAACTGCGGGTTGCTAACGCCCCAGATATCCCGGGTAAAGATGTCGGCGCGGAAGGCGAAGGCGGCGATGACGATGAAGATCAGCAGCGGCACCACCTTGGCCACGGTGGTTACCTGGTTGATGAACGCCGCTTCCTTGATGCCACGCAGCACCAGAAAGTGCACCGACCACAACAGCAATGAGGCACAGCCGATGGCAATGGGCGTATTGCCCTCACCGAACACCGGGAAATAAAAGCCCAGTGTACTGAACAGCAGCACGAAGTAGCCGACGTTGCCCAGCCAGGCGCTGATCCAGTAGCCCCAGGCCGAGGAAAAGCCCATGTAATCGCCAAAACCTGCCTTGGCATAGGCATACACCCCTGAATCCAGCTCAGGCTTGCGGTTGGCCAAAGTCTGGAACACGAAGGCCAGCGCCAGCATGCCCACTGCGGTGATACCCCAGCCAATCAGCACAGCACCAACATCCGCGCGCGCCGCCATGTTCTGCGGCAACGAGAAGATGCCGCCACCAATCATCGAACCGACCACCAGTGCGATCAACGCGCCGAGGCGCAGTTTCTGTCCTGGTTCGCTCATGCGATTCCTCGTCTTTTGTGCGTGCTGTCACATCGCTGAAACAGCTTTATCTGCATATAGATACGGCTACTTATAATAGACAAAGCCATTAAAGCTATAGCACTAATAACTCTTTTGTCTATACCGATCGCTCCAGATAAACGCTTGTCCGACGTGCAACTTTGTCAAGCTCGATTACCCATGGAATTTATTGAGAAAAGTTTGCGAAAACGGCAAAAGCGGCTAGCTTCAGAGTTCGCAGGCTGAACAGAGCGTTTGCTCTGGTTGTACATGGAGGTGCCAGCGCACGGGGCCTGCAACAGGGCTGTCGGCACTCTCCAGGAGTCAAGTGAAGGAAATTTCCTACTTCACAACGCCATGAACTGATCCAAGTCAGATCATGGCCCAGGCGACGGATTTATTCTGTGGTCAACTTTCTCCTGGTACGGAGTTGTTAAATGTCTGATTCTTCCGGAAAACTAAAACTCGGCGCACTCGTTGCACTCGTCGTCGGTTCGATGATTGGCGGCGGTATTTTCTCGCTGCCGCAAAACATGGCCGCCAGCGCAGGGGTTGGCGCCGTACTGATCGGCTGGGCGATCACCGCAGTCGGCATGCTGACCCTGGCTTTCGTGTTCCAGACCCTGGCCAACCGCAAACCTGATCTGGACGGCGGGGTATACGCCTACGCCAAGGCCGGCTTCGGCGACTACATGGGCTTCTCCTCGGCGTGGGGCTACTGGATCAGCGCCTGGCTGGGCAACGTCGGTTACTTCGTGCTGCTGTTCAGTACCCTGGGCTACTTCTTCCCCATTTTCGGTGAAGGCAACACCCCCGCTGCCGTCATCGGCGCCTCGGTGTTGCTGTGGGCGGTGCACTTCCTGGTACTGCGCGGCATCAAGGAAGCGGCGTTCATCAACCTGGTCACCACCGTTGCCAAGGTGGTACCGCTGGTGCTGTTCGCGCTGATCTGCGTGTTCGCCTTCCGCCTCGACATCTTCACTGCCGACATCTGGGCCACCGGCACGCCGGAACTGGGCAGCGTGATGAACCAGGTGCGCAACATGATGCTGGTCACCGTCTGGGTGTTCATCGGCATCGAGGGTGCGAGCATCTTCTCCTCACGGGCGGAAAAACGCGCCGACGTGGGCAAGGCCACAGTCATTGGCTTCATCACCGTGTTGCTGTTCCTGGTGCTGGTCAACGTGCTCTCGCTGGGCGTGATGACTCAACCGGAACTGGCCAAACTGCAAAACCCGTCGATGGCTGCCGTGCTGGAGCATGTGGTCGGCCACTGGGGCGCGGTGCTGATCAGCGTCGGCCTGATCATCTCGCTGCTCGGCGCATTGCTGTCGTGGGTGCTGCTGTGCGCCGAGATCATGTTCGCCGCTGCGAAGGATCACACCATGCCGGAGTTCCTGCGCCGCGAGAATGCCAACCAGGTGCCGGCCAACGCCCTGTGGCTTACCAACGCCATGGTGCAGATCTTCCTGGTGATCACGCTGTTCTCCGCGAGCACCTACCTGTCACTGATCTACCTCGCCACCTCGATGATCCTGGTGCCCTACCTGTGGTCGGCAGCCTATGGCTTCCTGCTGGCCATGCGCGGTGAAACCTACGAGCAGGCTGCCAGCGAACGCAGCAAAGACCTGCTCATCGGCGCCATCGCACTGATCTACGCCATCTGGCTGCTGTATGCAGGCGGCATGAAGTACCTGCTGCTCTCCGCCCTGCTGTATGCCCCTGGGGTCATCCTGTTTGCCAAGGCCAAGCGTGAAATTGGCCAACCGATCTTCACCAACGTGGAAAAACTGATCTTCGCAGCTGTGGTCATCGGCGCCCTGGTGGCGGCCTATGGCCTGTATGACGGCTTCCTGACCCTGTGACCCACGTCTTCGCTCAATTGGAGGAAAGAACCATGTCCGCTGAAAAACAGAAGTACGGTGTGCACTCCGAAGCCGGCAAGCTGCGCAAGGTAATGGTTTGCGCCCCAGGGCTTGCGCACAAGCGCCTGACCCCGAGCAACTGCGACGAACTGCTGTTCGATGATGTGATCTGGGTCGACCAGGCCAAACGCGACCATTTCGACTTCGTCACCAAGATGCGCGAGCGCGGCGTGGATGTGCTTGAGATGCACAACCTGCTGACCGACATCGTGCAGAACAAAGACGCGCTGAAGTGGATCCTTGACCGCAAGATCACCCCTGACACCGTAGGTGTGGGCCTGACCAACGAAGTGCGCAGCTGGCTCGAAGGCCTCGAGCCGCGCCACCTGGCCGAGTTCCTGATCGGCGGTGTGGCCGGCCAGGACCTGCCGCAGAGCGAAGGCGCCGACGTGGTCAAGATGTACAACGATTACCTGGGCCACTCCAGTTTCATTCTGCCACCGCTGCCGAACACCCAGTTCACCCGCGACACCACCTGCTGGATCTATGGCGGCGTCACGCTGAACCCGATGTACTGGCCGGCGCGACGCCAGGAAACGCTGCTGACCACTGCCATCTACAAATTCCACCCGCAATTCACCGGTGCCGACTTCCAGGTCTGGTACGGCGACCCGGACAAAGACCACGGCAACGCCACCCTTGAAGGCGGTGACGTGATGCCGATCGGCAAAGGCATCGTGCTCATCGGCATGGGCGAGCGCACTTCACGCCAGGCCATCGGGCAGCTGGCGCAAAACCTGTTCGCCAAGGGTGCAGTGGAAAAGGTCATCGTCGCCGGCCTGCCGAAGTCCCGCGCTGCCATGCACCTGGATACCGTGTTCAGCTTCTGCGACCGCGACCTGGTCACGATCTTCCCCGAAGTGGTGAAAGAAATCGTGCCATTCATCATCCGCCCGGACGAAAGCAAGCCCTACGGCATGGACGTGCGCCGCGAGCACAAGTCGTTCATCGAAGTGGTGGGCGAGCAACTGGGCGTCAAGCTGCGCGTGGTCGAGACCGGCGGCAACAGCTTCGCCGCCGAGCGCGAACAGTGGGATGACGGCAACAACGTGGTGGCGGTGGAGCCTGGCGTGGTCATCGGCTACGACCGCAACACCTACACCAACACCCTGCTGCGCAAGGCCGGCATCGAGGTCATCACCATCAGCGCCGGCGAGCTTGGCCGGGGCCGTGGCGGCGGCCACTGCATGACCTGCCCGATCGTGCGCGACCCCATCGATTACTAACGACCATTTCCCCGGCTGCCCCCACAAGGCGGTGGCCGGGCCGATTACCGAACTCAAGGAGAATCACCATGGCGTTCAACATCCATAACCGCAACCTGCTCAGCCTCGAACACCACAGCACCCGCGAGCTGAAGTACCTGCTGGACCTGTCCCGCGACCTCAAGCGTGCCAAATACACCGGTACCGAACAGCAGCACCTGAAGGGCAACAACATCGCCCTGATCTTCGAGAAAACCTCGACCCGCACCCGCTGCGCCTTCGAAGTGGCCGCCTATGACCAAGGCGCCAATGTCACCTACATCGATCCCAACTCTTCGCAGATCGGCCACAAAGAAAGCATGAAAGACACCGCCCGCGTACTCGGGCGCATGTACGATGCCATCGAGTATCGCGGCTTCAAGCAGGAAATCGTCGAAGAGCTGGCCAAGTTCGCCGGGGTGCCGGTGTTCAACGGCCTGACCGACGAGTACCACCCGACCCAGATGATCGCCGACGTGCTGACCATGCGTGAGCACAGCGACAAGCCGCTGCACGACATCAGCTATGCCTACCTGGGCGACGCCCGCAACAACATGGGCAACTCGCTGCTGCTGATCGGCGCCAAGCTCGGTATGGACGTGCGGATCGCTGCGCCCAAGGCGCTGTGGCCGCATGACGACCTGGTCGAGCGCTGCAAGCAGTACGCTGAGGAAAGCGGTGCACGCATCACCCTTACCGAGGACCCGAAAGCCGCAGTCAAAGGCGTGGACTTCGTGCACACCGACGTCTGGGTGTCGATGGGTGAGCCGATCGAAGCCTGGGGCGAGCGCATCAAGCAGCTCAAACCCTATCAGGTGAACACGGAACTGATGAAGTCCACCGGCAATCCGCGGACCAAATTCATGCACTGCCTGCCGGCGTTCCACAACTCCGAGACCAAGGTCGGCAAGCAGATCGCCGAACAGTATCCGGACCTGGCCAATGGCATCGAAGTGACCGACGACGTGTTCGAGTCGCCCGCCTGCATCGCCTTCGAACAGGCGGAAAACCGCATGCACACGATCAAGGCGATCCTGGTGTCGACCCTGGCTGATCTTTGATAAGCACCTCGGTAGTGTGGGAGCCGGCTTGCCGGCGATGCAGGCAACACGGTGCATGGCACCGGCTTCGCCGGTGATCGCCGGCAAGCCGGCTCCCACACAGAAACGAGGCGCTCCCCCCATCTTCGCAAAGGACATTCCCATGCGTATCGTTGTTGCATTGGGCGGCAACGCCCTGCTGCGCCGCGGCGAGCCCATGACCGCTGACAACCAGCGTGCCAATATCCGCACCGCCACCGAGCAGATCGCCAAGATTCACCCCGGCAACGAGCTGGTCATCGCCCACGGTAACGGCCCCCAGGTTGGCTTGCTGTCATTGCAGGCGCTGTCGTACAAACCCGACGAAGCCTACCCGCTGGACGTGCTCGGTGCCGAAACCGAAGGCATGATCGGTTACATGATCGAACAGGAACTGGGTAACCTGCTGGCGTTCGAAGTGCCGTTCGCCACCCTGCTGACCCAGGTCGAAGTCGATGCCGACGATCCGGCCTTCAAGGACCCGACCAAGTTCATCGGCCCGGTCTACAGCAAGGAAGAAGCCGAACGCCTGGCCAAGGAGAAAGGCTGGGTGGTCAAGGCCGACGGCGACAAATACCGCCGCGTGGTGGCCAGCCCCAAACCCAAGCGCATCTTCGAGATCCGCCCGATCAAGTGGCTGCTGGAAAAAAACAGCATCGTGATCTGCGCAGGCGGTGGCGGCATCCCCACCATGTACGATGAAAACCGCAAGCTCAAAGGCATCGAAGCGGTCATCGACAAGGACCTGTGCTCGGCGCTTTTGGCCGAGCAACTGGAAGCCGACCTTCTGATAATCGCCACTGACGTCGATGCGGCTTACATTGACTGGGGCAAACCCACGCAAAAAGCCATTGCCCAGGCCCACCCCGACGAGCTCGAACGCCTGGGCTTCGCCGCCGGCTCCATGGGGCCGAAGGTGCAGGCCGCCAGCGATTTCGCCCGCGCCACCGGCAAGGTCGCAGTGATCAGCTCGCTGGAGAATATCGAGGACATCGTCAAAGGCACCGCCGGCACCCGTGTTTCAACGGCCACGCCAGGCATCAGCTACCGTTGAATGCAGTAGGCGGGCGCAGGCCGCCCGCCATTTTCGACCCTCCGGAGGATTCCGCCATGGCCCAGTACCAACCTGGTCACGTGCATATCGAGCGCAGTGCGCTGAACGCCAATGACCACAGCTACGACCTCAACATCGAGTACGAAGCGACTCAGGATCCCAGGGAAGGCCGAGGTATCCAGTTCCGCTTGCATGGCAGCATCGAAGGCAAACCGGTGGATGAAAAGTTTTACCTGCCCAAAGATCAGGTCTTGCCGAGCTTTTTGATGGTGCTAAGCCGCAAGGCCCAGTCACACCTGCCACCGCACAAGAAATTCGAAACGCTCGGTTCACCGCACAAGATCTACGACCAGATGTTCGAGGACATCCGCGCCAAGCTGGATGTGAAGTCCGGCGACTCGATCAAGCCTGAACATTTAGAGTGAACCCAATCGCCGGCAAGCCGGCTGCCACAGGTACCCCGCTGCCTCAGGTTCTGCGGAGTACCTGTGGCAGCCGGCTTGCCGGCGATTGGGTTTAACACTGCTCCCAAGGCATACTACTGCCCTCCCCGGCCATAACCCCCCGCCTCCCCATGCGCATCCACGTCAGCTTCATCGACCGCGTCGGCATCACCCAGGAAGTCCTCGCCCTGCTCGGTGCCCGCAACCTCAACCTGGACGCCGTAGAGATGGTCCCGCCGAACGTCTACATCGACGCTCCGACCCTCAGCCCCGCCGTTCTCGAAGAACTGCACGACGCGCTGTTCGAAGTACGTGGGGTACAGTCGGTGGACGTGGTCGATATCCTCCCTGGCCAGCGCCGCCACCTGCAGCTCGATGCCCTGCTGGCCGCCATGAGCGACCCGGTGCTGGCCGTCGACAGTGCAGGCCTGGTGCTGCTGGCCAACCCCGCGCTGATCGCCCTGTGCGGTCGTGAGTCAGCGGGGCGGTCTGTTGGCGAACTGTTCGGTGACCCCGCCCTGCTGCAGGCCCTGCTGGACAACAACTTCCACCTGCCGATGCGCGAGATGCAGCTCAACGGCCAGAGCCTGCTGCTCGATGCCACGCCCATCACCAACGCCGGCGGCCTGTTGACCCTGTACCCGCCCAACCGCATGGGCGAGCGCCTGTCTGCCCTGCACCACGACCACGCCGAAGGCTTCGATGGGCTGCTCGGCGAGTCCCCGGCCATCCGCACCCTCAAGGCCCGCGCCCTGCGCGTGGCGGCCCTGGATGCCCCACTGCTGGTACACGGCGAAACCGGCACCGGCAAGGAACTTGTGGCCCGCGCCTGCCATGCCATCAGCAGCCGCCAAGCGGCGCCTTTCCTGGCCCTCAACTGCGCCGCGCTGCCCGAGAGCCTGGCCGAGAGCGAGCTGTTCGGCTACGCCCCAGGCGCCTTCACCGGTGCCCAGCGCGGTGGCAAACCCGGGCTGATGGAGCTGGCCAACCAGGGCACGGTATTTCTCGACGAGATCGGCGAGATGTCGCCATACCTGCAGGCCAAACTGCTGCGTTTTCTCAGCGACGGAAGCTTTCGCCGTGTGGGCGGCGACCGTGAGGTGAAGGTTGATGTACGCATCATCAGCGCCACCCATCGCGACCTTGAACGCATGGTTGCCGAGGGAACGTTCCGAGAAGACCTGTTCTACCGCCTCAACGTACTCAACCTGCAAGTACCGCCCTTGCGCGACCGTGGCCAGGACATTCTGATGCTCGCGCACTACTTCATGCAGCAGGCCTGCACGCAGATCCAGCGCCCGGCCTGCCGACTGACCCCGGCCACGCACTCGGCATTATTGGCCAACCCATGGCCGGGCAACGTACGCCAGCTGCAAAACGTGATATTCCGCGCGGCGGCCATCTGTGAAAGCAACCTGGTGGATATCGGCGACCTGGACATCGCCGGGACATCGGTGGCGCGTGGCCAGGATGGCGAGGTCGCGAGCCTGGAACAGGCGGTGGGGGATTTCGAGCGTGAACTGCTGCAACGGTTATATGCCAGCTACCCATCGACCCGGCAACTGGCGGGGCGCTTGCAGACTTCGCATACCGCGATAGCCCAGCGGTTGCGTAAGTATGGAATTCCCAAAGCGAAAATTTAATGATGCAACCATCACCCCTTCTCGGATTACTCCGAGAAGGGGCTTTAAATCTAATGATCGAAACAGATCAAGCATTGACTCAGTCTTCGCGGAAACCGGGTTTTCCATTAGCAACGAACCACGCTTTCAAAACTGAAATCACTCCGGCGGGACTGTCTTCCACCCCCTCTGCAGGATAGAAAATCAGACCACTTTTGTATGGGTGGTCGATAATATTTTCAAAGTGATCGGTCAGTCGATTGATATGCGCCCCCAGTACGTCGCCTTTGAGTCGGCTAGGGTTTTCGAAAAACTCATTCAGAAACTCAGTGAACTCAGCCTCTGTATACTCTTCTATTTTATTCTTGAGAATCATTGATCGGCACCTTTATTTCTGTGTATCCGCACGTGATTTTTTGGGGTTGTGATTCTAAGATTGTCGAAATCGTAAACCGCGCCACCATCTTTCAAAGGGGCGACGGCAAAAACTGAGTGCAACACCTGACCAATCCGGTACGGTGCCCCTATGTCTTACCAAGAACTCAGTATTGAAGAACGCATCACGATCCAGTTCGGCCAGCTTCAGGGCCTGAGCCAAAGAGCGATCGTCCAGATGCTTGATCGCAGCCCTCGACCATTAGTCGTGAGCTTCGCCGTAACACCGCCAGGCCCTCGCCCTATTCTGCCAGCCAGGCTCAGCAACAGATGCGCCTGCGCCGCAAAGCATGCCGTCCTGCGCGCAAGCTTGAACCAGGTGGCGAACTGTTCGATCTGGTGGCCTACCTGCTGCGACAGCGCTTTTCTCCTCAGCAAATTGCCGGCAAACTCCGACGCATGGAATTCCCAAAGCTTGAAGACGCTTACGTCTGCCGCGAAACGATCTACAACGCCATCTATGCATTGCCGGTGGGTGAGCTTCGCAAGGAGCTGATCATTTGCTTGCGGCAAGGTAAAACCAGTCGTCGCCCCCGCACTGGCGGGGTAGACCGCCGTGGCCAAATCCCTGATCTCGTCAGCATCCATGTTCGTCCGCCTGAGGCAGAAGATCGTCTGACGCCCGGCCACTGGGAGGGCGATTTGATCAAGGGCAAAGCCAATGCTTCTGCGGTCGGTACGTTGGTAGAGCGCAGCACGGGCTACCTGATGCTGATCAAGATGCATGACGCCACAGCGACTTCGGCGGTCGAAGGTTTCAGTGCCGCCTTGAACCGCATGCCTCTGGCAGCGCGTAAAACGTTGACCTATGACCAGGGCCGGGAAATGGTGCGTCACGCCGACATCACCCAGCGTACCGGAGTGGCTGTTTAATTCTGCGACCCGCATAGCCCCTGGCAGCGCGGCAGCAACGAAAACATCAACGGCCTGATTAGGCAGTACCTGCCCAAGGGCACCGACTTGTCTGGGCATAGCCAGAAGCAGTTGGATGCCATTGCGTATGAACTGAATATTCGGCCGCGCCAGCGTTTTGATTACCAATGCCCAATCGAGATGATGACGCAGATGATGGCTCGGCATCATGAGAGCCCATCCTTACTTCAATGAAGCCCGGTGTTGCACTCAGCCTTTGAAATCGCCAAGCTTTACCTGGCGTTACCGTTTTTTTGCCGCAGGCTGATCAAAGAAGGCAACTAGCGTCAGCTCAGAAGTGAAGATTGTGTGACTGGGAATTCCCGACCGGCAGCGACCGGGAATTCCTTACAGCATTTACGACTCTTTGAAACCAGGCAAACCTTGCTCAGCGCGCCATCTTTTTACTTCTTTGACCACATCACCGGGAGAGTCCTTAATACCTACCTTTCCAGGCCGAAAAATCAGATTAGATCGTGCAGGGTGTTCTGCCAATCTTTCGAACTCCAAAATTCCTTTGGTGTGGGCTCGGTCGGTTGGGTAAAATCTGGGATCACCATGATAAATCGCATAGACCAAATCAAAGAATTCTTTTTCCGTGTAATCAGATATTACTCTAGTCACAGTCGCTACCTCTTTTTATGAATTTCAACATGCGATTTTGGCGACACAATCCTCAGATTGTCGACATCGTATACGCCACCACCATCAACAATCCTCTTTACATGGTGGATTTCGTATTTAATTTTTGCGCCTATCCGCTCATCTGGATCGGCCAGCGGAGCCAAGCCTCTGCGCATGATCAGCAGATCGCCGAGCCCGAACTGATTCTCAAATAATGGACTACGACCAATCAGCTGCCATAGCCGCCTGCGAAATTCACCGAAGCTGCTGAATTTTTTCCCTCGCAGCTCACTGGCGATCTGAGCAGGAATCGGAGCCCCCTCGCGATTCCCTTCATACAGAAATTGACCCTGTATCAGTTGCCCTTTACCTGTCACCACCCCTGGCATGTTCCGGGGGCTTTTGAACATCACATAAAGAGGCGGCAACCCAGAGTCGGCCGGGAAGATGATGACATAGTCATCGAACCCAATATCTGGCAGGTCAGGATAGATGTCGAGCCGGCCTTCGAGCGGCTCCAGCGTCGGCCCAACCAGCGCCGTTATGGGGGGCGGTGTGGCCGGCAAGGCTGTGGAACTGTCAGTCGGCTCGACTGCGGGCGTCCAAAGCAGTGTTCTGGGTGGCACGTCATCAGTGGTGACGATGTACTGACCGTTTTGCGCGTCGTACTGCGCCGCCAGGACCGGTACTGCAGAAGTGATAAGGGCACCATCGGTGCGGGCGGCGAACAGCTCGGTCGGCCCGACCTGCTCGCGCTTGTCGCCCATCCGCATGGGCAGATCGACCGCACCTCGCTCGATGGCCGCAGCCTGGGCAGCAACATTGAGCTCGACCGTGAGATCGGTCAGCGGCGCGCTCAGAACGTAGTTGTCCGGTAACTCACCATTCCCCAATTTGGGGGCGTAGAGCAGTGCGAAGGTACCTACCAGGAAAGGCCCAGCCACAGCTTCGATCGAAGCGGCACTCAGCGATGCGACGGCGGAACGAATGGCCGTGCCCAGTGCTACGCCAGCCTCTAGCGCTGGAGCCGCTCCCGTAGCCATAACGATGGCTGCGTTTGCCGATAGCTCAAACAGCGTGGCTTTATAAGTGTTGGCTTGACGCGTGGCCTGCTCTGTCAACGCCCTCTCAGCCGCCTCTTGGGCTTTGGCATATGCTTCAGCTTCGGCTTGGGCCTCTGCCTGAGCTCGGGCTGCAGCTTCTGCCTCTGCCTTGGCTCGAGCCGCAGCTTCTGCCTCTGCCTTGGCCCGAGCCGCAGCTACTGCCTCTGCCTTGGCCCGAGCCGCAGCTTCTGCCTCTGCCTTGGCCCGAGCCGCAGCTTCTGCCTCTGCCTTGGCCCGAGCCGCAGCTTCTGCCTCTGCCTTGGCCCGAGCTTGGGCCTCAGTTTCCGCTCTGAGTTGCTCCTGCGCAGTGTGAAGAGCTTGTTGCAGCGCTGCTATTTGCGCTTGAAGCATCTGTATTTCGGCTTCTCGCAACTGCACCATATACGCGGCACGATACGCAGCATTGAGAGCTTCTTGAGCACTCGTTATTTTAATAAGACCAGTTGCAATATTCCTGAAGGTAGCATGGGCGTATTCCTCAGGCTTCCTTCCAAACGGAGAAGCCCCGTAATAACTATTCGCCTGTGTTTGCTGCAGCTCCAGATCTGCTGTTTTTCTACCCAACAAGACTAACCGAGCAGCGATATCTTCCTGGAGGCTTTCGATATGTGACCGCTGAGCGCCACCCCGTTCTTTACGTACAATGGCGATTTCTTGCTCAAGCCTGCCAACCAGTGCAGACAAGCTCTCAAGATAAACGACCCTGGCTGCATCATCAGCGATTTTCATTGCGCCAGCGGCTGATATCTGAAACCCCTCCAAAATCGGTCCCACATGATTGGCGACACTGCCTCCAGGAGCAGAAGCCCCAGGGCGTGAAGGTTGTGCCCCGACATAGGTTGGTGGCAATATGACTTGTCTTTTTTTTCGGGCCATTATATCTCCTTGATAAAATCTCATTAGCCTCGTATGCGCCAGTCACAAGACTTGCGATTGCTATTGATAAGTTTCAGGACGAGCAAAACCGAGAAAAGTGGCTTAGCCAACTCCCCTGCCACCCTCAATAAAACGCAAAAAGTGTTGCACCGCAGCACTCAGCCTAATACGCCAGCCCAAGAAAAAAGAGATGAGTACTTGAAAATAGACAAATCCTACAAGCAAGGAACAAATAACTGATACACAGGTACTTGCCCCAACCACCGCCTATTAAAAATAGGTAACCACCCTATTACATGGAAACGCTGCTCGATCGGCTCGCCCCACTCTCCATCCCGCACTACCTAAAGCACATGACTGATCTGATGCGTATCGATTTGGGTACACGCTAGCATTTTTGATACCCGATCGTTTGAGTGCGAGCTTACAAGGATTTGATCGGCCGGCCGTTTTCGATTTGCCCGAAAAATGGCGGGACTGCTGCAAACATCGCATCCCCGATGACGCAGCAGTGCGCAAATCATGGTAGTCCTGGCAAGGATTAAACTTTTCGCAATCAGGTTTCAGACTGTTCCTACAGGCCCAGCCAATACTTCAACAAGCACTGCTGCGAAAATGACGCTCTTCTTTGTTATGGAGAGAGCGCCTCTCATGCTTGAACTCGACTTCTATGGCACATTGGTCGCCGCCTCCCTGGTGCTGTTACTGGGCCATGGCCTGGTGACTCGTGTCGTTGTCCTGCGAACCTACAATATTCCCGAACCTGTTGCAGGCGGCCTGGTCGTTGCCCTGATCCTGCTGGTGTTACGCAGCTTCGACCTGAAAGTGCAATTCGATACTTCATTGCAAGCACCGTTGATGCTGGCGTTCTTCGCCACCATCGGACTGAACGCAGACTTCGCCAGTTTGAAAAAAGGCGGGCGCGTGGTCGGCATCTTCCTGGTCGTGGTGACCGGCTTGCTGCTGGTGCAGAATGCCATGGGCATCGGTCTGGCCACGGCATTGGGGCTGGACCCGTTGATGGGCCTGCTGACCGGCTCCATCACGCTGTCGGGCGGCCACGGCACGGGCGCGGCCTGGAGCAGTACCTTCAGCGAAAAATATGGCCTGGCCTCCGCCTCGGAGCTGGCCTTGGCCTCCGCCACCTTTGGCTTGGTGCTGGGCGGCCTGATCGGCGGCCCGGTCGCCCGCCTGCTGATCAAGCGTGTGAAGATCCCTGGCGTGGACCAAGCAACGCCTCACTTGCCCAAGGGATTTGAAGAGCCCGAAAAAGAACGCCTGATCACACCCTTCTCGTTCATCGAGACTTTAGCGCTGATTTCAGTCAGCCTGCTCGGCGGCACCCTGTTGAATGGCCAACTACTGGGCACGGCGTTCGAACTGCCAACATTCGTTTGCGTCTTGTTTGTCGGGGTGTTGTTACGCAACGTGCTTTCAGCGCTGGGTCTGTATCAGGTATTCGAGCGTGAAATCTCAGTGCTGGGCAACGTCAGCCTGTCGCTGTTCCTGGCCATTGCACTGATGTCGCTCAAGTTGTGGGACCTGGCGGCACTCGCCCTGCCCTTCCTGATTATCCTGGCCGCACAGACGTTGCTCATGGCGCTGTTCGCGATCTTCATCACCTTCCGGGTCATGGGCAGCAATTACGACGCAGCGGTATTGGCAGCCGGGCATTGCGGATTCGGCCTGGGTGCCACGCCAACCGCCATCGCCAACATGCAAGCCGTAACCCACCGCTTCGGGCCTTCGCATTTGGCGTTTCTGGTGGTGCCGATGGTGGGAGCATTCTTCATCGACATCATCAATGTCATCGTCATCAAGCTGTACCTGGCATTGCCGTTTTTCGTTGCGGGCTAAGCCCAAACGCCTCATTGTATTGATTTCAATACACCGTATTGAAATCAATACAAACCCCTTCAAATCCGTCTGTGCAAGGGTTTGATCCCCAAACTCTTTTTCCTTTCTCGCCAACTGTAGCGTTTTCATTCCAAAAAAATTGCAGAATGATCACGACCAATATTTAACCTATTGTTTTATAAGGCTTTTTTACGATTGGCCGCATTATTGCTAAGGGAATCCCAACCCAAGAGCGCGAACCCACCGCGCCCAACGCCCTGCTTCCCGAGGATTCCCCATGAGCGAGTTGCGTTTCACCGAAGATCACGAATGGCTGCGCGTCGAAGCTGACGGTAGCGTCACCGTAGGCATCACCGCCTACGCCCAGAACGCCCTTGGCGATGTGGTCTACGTGCAACTGCCGGAGTTGCAGCAATACGACAAAGGTGCCGAAGCCTCCACCGTTGAGTCGGTCAAAGCCGCCAGCGGCGTGTACATGCCTCTGAGCGGTGAAGTGGTCGCCGTCAATGACGGCCTGAACGACAGCCCTGAGCTGGTCAACGAAGACCCGCTGGGCGAAGGCTGGTTCTTCCGTTTCCTTCCGGCCGACATGAATGAAGTGGCTGCCCTGCTCGACCAGGATGCCTACGACCGCCTGATCAAAGCCAACGACGACGCCTGAGGAACCCGAAGATGACCATCAACCTCGGCACCGCCAACGAATTCATCGCCCGCCACATCGGCCCACGCGCCGCAGACGAGCAGGCCATGCTGGCCACCCTGGGCTTCGACTCGCTGGAGGCCATGACCGCCGCAGTCATCCCCGACGCCATCAAGGGCACCAGCGTACTGGGCGCCGAAGACGGCCAGAGCGAGGCCGATGCCCTCGCCGCGCTGAAAGCTATCGCCGGTAAAAACCAGCTGTTCAAGAACTATATCGGGCAGGGTTATTACAACACCCACACCCCGGCACCAATCCTGCGCAACCTGCTGGAAAACCCGGCCTGGTACACCGCCTACACCCCTTACCAGCCAGAAATCTCCCAAGGCCGCCTGGAAGCCTTGCTCAATTTCCAGACCTTGATCAGCGACCTGACCGGCCTGCCGATCGCCAACGCCTCCCTGCTCGACGAAGCCACCGCGGCAGCCGAGGCCATGACCTTCTGCAAGCGCCTGTCGAAGAACAAGGCCAGCCATGCCTTCTTCGCCTCGGTGCATTGCCACCCGCAGACCCTCGACGTCCTGCGTACCCGTGCCGAACCACTGGGTATCGAGATCGTGGTGGGCGACGAGCGTGAACTCGATGACGTCAGCGCCTTCTTCGGTGCACTGCTGCAATACCCGGCCAGCAATGGCGAGGTGTTCGACTACCGCGAGCTGGTGCAGCGCTTGCACGGCGCCAACGCCCTTGTCGCCGTGGCCGCCGACCTGCTGGCCCTGACGCTGCTGACCCCACCGGGCGAGTTCGAAGCAGACGTTGCCATCGGCAGCGCCCAGCGCTTTGGCGTGCCATTGGGCTTTGGCGGCCCGCACGCGGCCTACTTCGCCACCCGCGACGCATTCAAGCGTGACATGCCGGGCCGCCTGGTCGGTGTGTCGATCGACCGTTTCGGCAAGACTGCCCTGCGCCTGGCCATGCAAACCCGCGAGCAGCATATCCGCCGCGAGAAGGCCACCAGCAACATCTGCACCGCCCAGGTGCTGCTGGCCAACATTGCCAGCATGTTCGCCGTGTACCACGGCCCTGCGGGCCTCAAGCGCATCGCCGAACGCACCCACGCGCTGACCGCGATCCTCGCTGCCGGCCTGAAAACCCTCGGCGTGCAAGTGGTCGGAAAAACCGCGTTCGACACCCTGACCCTGGCCACCGGCAGCGCTACCGCAAGCCTGCACGACAAAGCACGCGCCCAGCGCATCAACCTGCGCCAGATCGACGCCGCCCACCTGGGCCTGTCGCTCGACGAAACCAGTACCCAGGCTGACGTCGAGGCGCTGTGGCAGCTGTTCGGTGGCCAACAGGCACAACCGGACTTCGCCGCCCTGGCCGCCAGCACCGGCTCGCGCCTGCCTGCCGCCCTGCTACGCCAGTCGGCCATCCTCGAACACCCGGTGTTCAACCGCTACCACAGCGAAACCGAGCTGATGCGCTATCTGCGCCGCCTGGCCGACAAGGACCTGGCGCTGGACCGCAGCATGATCCCGCTGGGCTCGTGCACCATGAAGCTCAACGCCGCCAGTGAAATGATCCCGGTGACCTGGGCCGAGTTCGGCAACCTGCACCCGTTCGCCCCGGCCGAGCAAAGCCAGGGTTACCTGCAGATGACCACCGAGCTGGAAGCCATGCTCTGCGCCGCCACCGGCTACGACGCCGTGTCGCTGCAACCCAACGCCGGCTCCCAGGGCGAATACGCGGGCCTCCTGGCCATCCGCGCCTACCACCGCAGCCGCGGCGAAAGCCATCGCGACATCTGCCTGATCCCCTCCTCGGCTCATGGCACCAACCCGGCAACAGCACACATGGCCGGTATGCGCGTCGTGGTCACCGCGTGTGACGCGCGTGGCAACGTCGATGTCGAGGACCTGCGCGCCAAGGCCATCGAGCACCGCGAGCGCCTGGCCGCGATCATGATCACCTACCCGTCGACCCACGGCGTGTTCGAAGAAGCGATCGGCGAGATCTGCGCGATCATTCACGACAACGGCGGCCAGGTGTACATCGACGGCGCCAACATGAATGCCATGGTCGGCCTGTGCGCACCGGGCAAGTTCGGCGGCGACGTCTCGCACCTGAACCTGCACAAGACCTTCTGCATTCCGCACGGCGGTGGCGGCCCAGGCGTCGGCCCGATCGGCGTCAAGTCGCACCTGGCGCCGTTCATGCCCGGCCACGCTCAGTTGCAGAACCGTGACGGGGCGGTATGCGCCGCACCGTTCGGCAGCGCCAGCATTCTGCCGATCACCTGGATGTACATCCGCATGATGGGTGGTGCCGGCCTCAAGCGTGCCTCGCAGATGGCGATCCTCAATGCCAACTACATCGCCCGCCGCCTGGAAGAGCACTATCCTGTTCTGTACACCGGCGGCAATGGCCTGGTCGCCCACGAATGCATCCTCGATCTGCGCCCGCTCAAGGACACCAGCGGCATCAGCGTCGACGACGTGGCCAAGCGCCTGATCGACTTCGGCTTCCACGCCCCGACCATGTCCTTCCCGGTAGCCGGCACGCTGATGATCGAGCCGACCGAAAGCGAGGCCAAGGAAGAGCTGGACCGCTTCTGCGATGCGATGATCCAGATCCGCGAAGAGATTCGCGCCGTGGAGAACGGTAGCCTGGACAAGGACGACAACCCGCTGAAGAACGCTCCACACACCGCTGCCGAGCTGGCTGGCGAGTGGGCCCACGGCTACAGCCGCGAACAGGCGGTGTACCCGCTGCCAAGCCTGGTGGAAGGCAAGTACTGGCCACCTGTAGGCCGGGTCGATAACGTGTTCGGCGACCGCAACCTGGTGTGCGCCTGCCCGTCGATCGAGAGCTATCAGGACGCCTGACCGCGTGGGGCCGCTTCGCGGCCCATCGCCGGCAAGCCGGCTCCAACCGGGACCGCACAGCTCTGGAGGCCAGCACTGTACCTGTAGGAGCCGGCTTGCCGGCGATGGGCTGCGCAGCAGCCCCAATGGGTTAACCGGATATGTCAGGAGCAAGCACCATGTCACTGAGCGTCTTCGACCTGTTCAAGATCGGCATCGGCCCTTCCAGCTCCCACACGGTCGGCCCGATGCGCGCTGCCGCGCGTTTCGCCGAAGGCTTGCGCCGTGACGGCCTGCTGGTCAGCACCGCCAGCGTCAAGGCCGAGCTGTACGGCTCACTGGGTGCCACGGGCAAAGGCCATGGCAGCGACAAGGCGGTACTGCTTGGCCTGGAAGGCGAGCACCCCGATACCGTCGACACCGAAGCCATTCCCGCCCGCCTGCAGGCAATCCGTGAAAGCGGCCACCTGCACCTGCTCGGTGAACACACCATCGCCTTCGTCGAGAAGCAGCACCTGGCGATGATCCGCAAGCCTTTGGCATACCACCCCAACGGCATGATCTTCCGCGCCTTCGATGCCGCCGGCCTGCAAATCCGCAGCCGGGAGTACTACTCGGTGGGCGGCGGTTTCGTGGTCGACGAAGAGGCCGCCGGGCAAGACCGCATCGTCGAGGACAGCACCGTACTCGCCTACCCGTTCAAGACTGCCAAGCAACTGCTCGGGCATTGCACCGCGCAGCAGCTGTCGGTGAGCCAGGTGATGCTGGCCAACGAGGCGGCCTGGCGCCCCGAGGCCGAAACCCGAGCGGGTCTGCTGCGGATCTGGCAGGTGATGCAGGATTGCGTCGCAGCCGGCTACCGGCACGAGGGCATCCTGCCGGGCGGGCTCAAGGTCAAACGCCGGGCACCGGCACTGTACCGCCAACTCAGCCAGCACCCGGAGGCCAACCTGCGCGACGCGTTGTCGGTACTTGACTGGGTCAACCTGTATGCCTTGGCGGTCAACGAGGAAAATGCCTACGGCGGGCGCGTGGTCACTGCACCGACCAACGGTGCGGCAGGCATCGTGCCGGCAGTACTGCACTACTACATGCGCTTCGTCCCCGGCGCCAGTGAAGACGGCGTCGTGCGCTTTCTACTGACTGCCGCAGCCATTGGCATCCTGTACAAGGAAAACGCCTCGATCTCCGGGGCCGAGGTCGGCTGCCAGGGCGAAGTCGGGGTGGCCTGCTCGATGGCAGCCGGCGCCTTGTGCGAAGTGATGGGCGGCAGCGTGCAACAGGTGGAAAACGCCGCCGAAATCGGCATGGAGCACAACCTGGGGCTGACCTGCGACCCGATCGGTGGGCTGGTACAGGTGCCCTGCATCGAGCGCAACGCCATGGGCTCGGTCAAGGCCATCAATGCGGTGCGCATGGCCCTGCGTGGCGACGGGCAGCACTACGTGTCGCTCGACAAGGTCATCCGCACCATGCGCCAGACCGGCGCCGACATGAAAAGCAAATACAAGGAGACCGCCCGCGGCGGTCTGGCCGTCAACATCATTGAATGTTGACCCGACAACAAACCAAGGAGTCATCGATGTCCGAAACACTGCACAAGACCCCGCTGCACGCCCTGCACCTGGAACTGGGCGCGCGCATGGTGCCATTCGCCGGCTTCGACATGCCGGTACAGTACCCGCTGGGCGTGCTCAAGGAGCACCTGCACACCCGTGAGCAGGCCGGCCTGTTCGATGTCTCGCACATGGGCCAGATCATCCTGCGCGGCAAGGATGCCGCCCAAGCCCTGGAAAGCCTGGTGCCAGTGGATATCATCGACCTGCCGGTGGGCATGCAGCGCTATGCCATGTTCACCAACGAGCAAGGTGGCATCCTCGACGACCTGATGGTTGCCAACCTGGGCGACGACACGCTGTTCCTGGTGGTCAACGCCGCCTGCAAGGAGCAGGATCTGGCCCACCTGCAGCAGCATATCGGTGACCGTTGCCAGATTCAGCCACTGTTCGAGGAACGTGCCCTGCTCGCCCTGCAAGGCCCGGCCGCAGTCACCGTGCTCGCGCGCCTGGCCCCGGAAGTGGCCGGCATGACCTTCATGCAGTTGCGCCCAGTCACCCTGCTGGGCGAAGACTGCTTCGTCAGCCGTTCGGGGTACACCGGCGAAGACGGTTATGAGATCTCGGTACCGGCCAAGGCTGCCGAAGCCCTGGCCAGACGCCTGCTGGCCGAGCCTGAAGTGCAGCCGATCGGCCTGGGCGCACGCGACTCTCTGCGCCTGGAAGCTGGCCTGTGCCTGTATGGCCACGACATGGACACCGCCACCACGCCGGTCGAGGCCAGCCTGCTCTGGGCCGTGTCCAAGGTCCGCCGCGCCGACGGTGCGCGCGCTGGCGGCTTCCCCGGGGCCGAGGTGATCTTTGCCCAGCAGCAAGCCGGCGTGGCCCGCAAGCGTGTTGGCCTGCTGCCACAGGAACGTACGCCCGTGCGTGAAGGCGCAGAGATTGTCGATGCAGCTGACAAGCCCGTGGGTAAAGTCAGCAGTGGTGGCTTCGGCCCGACACTTGGCGCACCGGTTGCTATGGGTTATGTCGATATCGAACATGGCGCGCTGGACACTCCGCTGTTTGCCCTGGTGCGCGGCAAGAAGGTTGCCCTGAAAGTCAGCAAAACGCCTTTTGTGGCGCAACGTTACTATCGCGGTTGAACGCGGTACATGAGGTTTGCGAGCAGGTCGACTTATTCGTTTTCGAACCTGCCCCATAACTTATGAACATGGCGCCAGGCCAGGCGCCATGCCGTTTGCGATGAATTGTTCAGTTATCGAAAAAAGCCCGATTTTCCAGCTGACCAAGGGCTTGTTTTTTTCTCGGGAGTTGGCGTAGAGTCATTGCACTGTGTTTGCATGGGTCGCAACAGTTCGTGACCTGGGCCAGTAGCCGCAATCTGCTACAACCCGTTGGACGTGACTTACTTTCCTGCAACCCAGCCCAGTACTCTTTCACTCTTGATAACGTGAAAGTAACTGTCATTAAAATTTAAGCTTCATAGGAAATAAGACAATGGCTGAGCGTCAGAACGGTACCGTCAAGTGGTTCAATGACGAGAAAGGTTACGGCTTCATCACCCCAGAAAGCGGTGCTGATCTGTTCGTGCACTTCCGTGCCATCGAGGGCAACGGCTTCAAGAGCCTGAAAGAAGGCCAGAAGGTTACCTTCGAAGCAGTTCAGGGCCAAAAAGGCCTGCAAGCTGACAAGGTTCAAGTCCTCGGCTAAGCCGGTCGCGACTTCGAAGAAAGCCCCTGCCCAGTGCAGGGGTTTTTTTTTGCCCGTAGAATGGCGGCTTCGCCATTCGGAGCTGTCCTGCATGCCCAAGCCTCTGCTCTCACCCCAAGGTGACTTTCCGCCGGTCGGCCTGGGCCGGCGCCTGGCGGCGATGTTCTACGACTTCCTGTTGTGTACGGCCCTGCTGATCGTCACCGCAGGGGCCTACAAGATGATCCAGATGGCGATCATCGGCGAGGCACGCATGCGCGAGCTGACCGAGGCTGGTGCGCTGGACGGCGACCCGCTGCTGTCGACGATCCTGCTGTTTGCGCTGTTCGGTTTCTTTGCCAAGTTCTGGACCCACGGCGGGCAGACCCTGGGCATGCAGGTATGGGGCGTGCGCGTGCAAAACCTTGATGGCAGCGCAATCAGCCTGTGGCAGGCGCTGCTGCGCTTTATGGTGTCGATCGCCTCATGGCTGTGCCTGGGGCTGGGGTTCTTCTGGTCGCTGATCGACAAGCGCAAGCGCGGCTGGCATGACATTTATTCGCAGACACAGCTGGTGCGGGTACCGAAACAGAAGAAATAAGCCAGTCAGTTGGCGTTGTCAGGGCTGCTTTGCAGCCCATCGCCTGCAAGCCAGCTCCCACTGGGACCGCGCAATTGCTGAGGTCTGCGCTGTACCTGTGGGAGCCGGTTTGCCGGCGATGGGCCGCAAAACGATTACCTGACTGGTATTAACCCTGAGGTCGGGTTTCTCGTGTCATCAGGCCATCATCCCGCCCGACGCAGCAACCATAAGCCGGCCAGTGCACACACACCGGCCGGGATCACCACCGCCAACAGCGGCGGGAAGCCGAACACCTGGCTCGAAGGGCCAAGCAGGTCGCCGGCAATACGGAACACAAAGCCCACCAGTACGCCAGTGAACACACGCTGGCCGAGGGTCACCGAACGCAGCGGCCCGAAGATGAACGAAATCGCCATCAGGACCAACGCCGCGGTCACCGCCGGCTGCAGCACCTTGGTCCAGAATGCCAACCAGTAACGGGCATTGTTCAGGCCCTGGTCGGACAGGTAGTGGATGTAGTCCCACAGCCCGGTGATCGACAGCGACTCCGGGGCCAGCACCACGGTATTGAGCAGTTGTGGGGTCACCGAGACATCCCAGCGTTCTTCCGAGCTCTTCACCACTTCGGTGTGATCACCACGGAAGTAGGTGGTGCTGACATCGCTGAGTACCCAATGATCGCTCTCATAACGCGCCCGGCGCGCGAAACTCGACGTGACGATCTTGCGCTCGTCGTCGAAGCGGTAGCGGGTCACACCCAGCAACAGGCCATTGGGCTGTACCGAGTTGATATGCACGAACTCATCACCCTGGCGGTGCCACATGCCGCGCTTGGAGCTCTGCGCCTCACCGCCGCCCTGGGCCAGGGAACGGTCGGCCTGGGCCTTGTTCTCGCTGATTGGCGCCACGTACTCGCCAATCAGCAGGCCGACCAGCATCAGCACCAGCATCGGCTTCATCACCGCCCAGACGATGCGCCCGATGGAAACCCCGGCGGCACGCATGATGGTCAGTTCGCTGCTGCTGGCCAGGCTGCCCAGGCCGATCAGGCAGCCGATCAGTGCCGCCATCGGCAACATGTCGTAGAGCCGGCGGGGCGCTGTAAGAAGCGTGAACCAGCCAGCATCCATGACGGTATAGGTATCGCTCAGGTCGCTCATTTCGTCGATGAAGGCGAACAACGAAGCCAGGCCCAGAATGATGCCCAGTACGGCCATGATGGCCATCAGCACGCTCTGGCCGATGTAGCGGTCCAGCTTAACCATGGGCCACCTCCGCACGACGGGCGGCACGCTTGAGCCGTAGCGGCTCCCAGTACATCAGGCCCAGGCCGATGAGCAGGAACAGGCCATGCACCCACCACATGCCCAGGGCGATCGGCAGCTTGCCTTTCTCCAGAGCGCCACGTACGGAAATCAGCATCGTCAGGTAGGCCATGTACAGAAGAATCGCCGGCAGCAGCTTGAGGAAGCGGCCCTGGCGTGGATTGACCCGGGACAGCGGCACTGCCAGCAGGGTCACGATGAATACCAGGATCGGCAAGGAGATGCGCCATTGCAGCTCGGCACGTTCGCGTAGCCCGGCATTGCCGATCAGTTGGGAGGTAGGAATGGCTTCACGCTCGGTCACTTCCTCGCTGACTTCAGGCTTGGGCAACAGCACGCCATAGGTGTCGTACTTGATCGCCCGGTAATCGGCCTGGCCAGGGTTGCCGTCATAGCGGTAGCCATTCTGCAACACCAGATAGCGATTGCCGTCGGCCTGCACTTCCTGATGGCCCTTTTCGGCTACCAGCACGGACGGTGCACGGTCCTTGGTCTTGTCCTGGTTGAAGCGCTTCTCGGAGATGAACACACCGGTGAGGTTGCTGCGATCATCGGTCAGCTCCTCGGTGTAGGTCACCCGCGAACCGTCGCGCAGGGTCTGGAAGCGGCCCGGCACCAAGGTATCGAACTCGGTCAGGGCATCCTGCTGGCCAATGATCTGCTGCACCTGGGCAACGCCCAGTGGCGCCAGGCTCAGGCTCAGCCAGGCCACCAGCAAGGCGACCAGCGCTGCAGGTGCCATGGTCAGGCCGAGCAGGCGTTGCTGGCTCATGCCGGTGGCCGACAGCACGGTCATCTCGCTTTCCAGATACAGCCGGCCATAGGCCAGAAGGATGCCGAGGAACAGCCCCAATGGCAGGATCAGTTGCAAGAAACCGGGCAGGCGGAAGCCCATGATCAGGAACAGCACGCTCGGGTCGAGCACGCCCTGGGCCGCCTGGGCCAGGTACTTGATGAAACGCCCGCTCATGATGATCACCAGCAGCACTGCGCTGACGGCGCTCAAGGTCACCAGGACCTCGCGGGAGAGATAACGAAAGACGATCAAACCAGACACTCCTGGGTTGTCAGGGGCGGACTGCCAAACAAAGGCTTACGACAGCCAAGACCAATGCCGGTTCGCCGGGGGCGAACCTCCTTGTAAAGTGCGCGCATTATCCTGTGATTGGCCGCGCCTGTCACTTGGCCGCGCATCAAGGCTGACAACGGGGTTGTCAGCACGCTTGCCGCAGGCTCAAACTGGCAGCTTTTCCACTGGCCCGCGACCACGCGGCCAGGCCCGCCCAGAGCGCTAGAACTCAAAGCGCCAACTGCACAGATCATTCGGGGACCCTGACATGGAACTGGTTGTAAAAAGCGTAGCTGCTGCATCCGTAAAAACCGCCACCCTGGTCGTACCGGTCGGCGAAGGGCGCAAGCTCGGCGCCGTTGCCAAAGCTGTCGACCTGGCCACCGACGGTGCCATCAGTGCCGTGCTCAAGCGTGGCGACCTGGCCGGCAAGCCAGGCCAGACGCTGCTGCTGCAAAACCTGCCTGGCCTCAAGGCCGAGCGCGTACTGCTGGTGGGCAGCGGCAAGGACGAAGCCCTCGGTGACCGCGCCTGGCGCAAACTGGTCACCAGCGTTGCCGGCGTGCTGAAAGGCCTCAACGGCAGCGACGCGGTACTGGCACTGGACGACATCGCCGTCAGCAACCGTGATGCCCACTACGGCAAATACCGCCTGCTGGCCGAAACCCTGCTCGATGGCGAATACGTGTTCGACCGTTTCAAGAGCCAGAAAGCCGAGCCACGCGCGCTGAAAAAGATCACCCTGCTGGCCGACAAGGCCGGCCTGGCCGAAGTGGAGCGCGCGGCACACCACGCCACCGCCATCGCCACCGGCATGGCCTTCACCCGCGACCTGGGCAACCTGCCGCCGAACCTCTGCCACCCGAGCTACCTGGCCGAGCAGGCCAAGGAGCTGGGCAAGGCTCACAAAGGCCTCAAGGTCGAAGTGTTCGACGAGAAGAAGATCAAGGACCTGGGCATGGGCGCGTTCTACGCGGTCGGCCAGGGCAGCGAACAGCCGCCACGCCTGATCGTCCTGCAATACCAGGGCGCCAAGAAGAGCGACAAACCGTTCGTGCTGGTCGGTAAAGGCATCACCTTCGACACCGGCGGCATCAGCCTCAAGCCCGGTGCCGGCATGGACGAGATGAAGTACGACATGTGCGGCGCCGCCAGCGTGTTCGGCACCCTGCGCGCCGTACTTGAACTGAAGCTGCCGATCAACCTGGTATGCATCCTGGCCTGCGCCGAGAACATGCCGAGCGGCAACGCCACCCGGCCGGGCGACATCGTCACCACCATGAGCGGGCAGACCGTTGAAATCCTCAACACCGACGCCGAAGGCCGCCTGGTGCTGTGCGATGCACTGACCTACGCCGAACGTTTCAAGCCACAAGCGGTGATCGACATCGCGACCCTGACCGGCGCTTGCATCGTTGCCCTGGGCAGCCACACCGCAGGCCTGCTGGGCAACAACGACGAGCTGATCGGCCAGTTGCTCGACGCCGGCAAGCGCGCCGACGACCGCGCCTGGCAGCTGCCGCTGTTCGATGAGTACCAGGAGCAGCTGGACAGCCCGTTCGCCGACATCGCCAACATCGGTGGGCCGAAGGCCGGCACCATCACCGCCGCCTGCTTCCTGTCGCGGTTCGCCAAAGCCTACAACTGGGCGCACCTGGACATCGCCGGCACCGCCTGGGTCAGCGGGGGCAAGGACAAGGGCGCCACCGGCCGCCCGGTTCCGCTGCTGACCCAGTACCTGCTCGACCGCGCCAGCGCCTGATGCCGTGAGGCCGGTGATGCCCCAAGGCGTCACCGGCCGGCAGAGCGAACCATGAGTAAAGTCGATTTCTACATCCTGCCCACCGACTCGCTGTCGGCACGGCTGGATTTCGCCTGCAAGCTGTGCGAAAAGGCCTGGCGCCTTGGCCACCGGGTCTACCTGCATTGCCAGGACGCCGAGCAGCGCAGCGAGCTGGACCAACGCCTGTGGCGTTTCAAGGGCGAAGCGTTCGTACCCCACGACCTGGCGGAGGCACATGCCGACGCCACAGTGGCCTTGGGCTTGGCCGACAACGCCGGCGAGCA
This sequence comes from Pseudomonas sp. BNK-30, assembly GCF_047456185.1. Taxonomy (NCBI): domain Bacteria; kingdom Pseudomonadati; phylum Pseudomonadota; class Gammaproteobacteria; order Pseudomonadales; family Pseudomonadaceae; genus Pseudomonas; species Pseudomonas sp. BNK-30. The sequence continues at coordinate 356,336 of NZ_CP179904.1, read as the reverse complement.
TCGGGACCTTCTGATAAACCTGGGCGCTGATGTGCCCGGCTTTGTCGGGCAATTCGAGCGGGTTGCCGAAATCGTTGTCGAGCAAGCGGATATCCGCCAATCGGCCCGCGAACGATTCCGTTTCTACCGCGAACAGGGCTATGCTCTGCAAGACCACCGCTTACAGCGACTTTGACGACGATGGACAAGCCTTCCGCCCTGCCCGATTCCGCCCATCTGCTTGACGACCTCGAGTCGATTCGCCAGTTGCTGGGCGACGCCGACCTGCAACCACCGCTGCTCACCGAGACGGTGGAGCAGATTCCGCTGCTGCTCGACACCCCGGCCGGCAACACCCTGCCAGCACCTGAACCGGCTGCCGCACCCGCCGAAGCAGAACCCGAAGAAGACCCGCAGACCCGCCGCCAGGACACACTGCTGCACCTGGAGGCCGAGCTACGCGCCGCAGCGCAATTGATCATGCAGGACGTGATCAACGACTTCACCCCGCATATCGAAACCGAGATCAAGCGCCGGCTCGATGCGCGTATCGAGCGGCTGATCAAGCGTTCTGAATAAGCCTGACAAACGCGGCGCACTCTTCGCGGATTTACCCCGCGAAGAGTGCCCATAGGTCTTGCAGCTTGTCGCTTGAAGCTCGCAGCTCCGTTATACTTCCCGGCTTTCCCGAATAAATGCACAGGGTCCCGCCGCGCATGGATAAGACCTACCAGCCGCACGCCATCGAAACTTCCTGGTACAACACCTGGGAGTCCGAAAACTATTTCGCTCCACAAGGTGCAGGTGAGTCCTACACCATCATGATCCCGCCACCGAACGTGACGGGCAGCCTGCACATGGGCCACGGTTTCAACAACGCGATCATGGACGCCCTGATCCGTTTCCGTCGCATGCAGGGCCGCGACACCTTGTGGCAGCCGGGTACCGACCACGCCGGTATCGCCACCCAGATGCTGGTCGAGCGCCAGCTCGAAGCCAAGGGCCAGAACCGTCACGACCTTGGCCGTGACGCCTTCCTGGGCAAGGTCTGGGAATGGAAAGAGCAGTCTGGCGGCAACATCAGCCGGCAGATCCGTCGCCTGGGCTCGTCGGTAGACTGGAGCCGCGAACGCTTCACCATGGATGACGGCCTGTCCGAAGCGGTCAAGGAAGCCTTCGTGCGCCTGCACGAAGACGGCCTGATCTACCGTGGCAAGCGCTTGGTCAACTGGGACACCAAGCTGCACACGGCCATCTCCGACCTCGAAGTGGAAAACCATGACGAGAAAGGCCACCTGTGGAACCTGCGTTACCCGCTGGCCGACGGTGCCAGAACTGCCGACGGCCAGGATTACCTGGTGGTTGCCACCACCCGCCCGGAAACCCTGCTGGGTGACGCTGCGGTAGCGGTCAACCCGAACGATGAGCGCTACCAGGCACTGATCGGCAAGTTCGTCGAGCTGCCGCTGGTCGGCCGTCGCATCCCGATCATCGCCGATGACTACTGCGACCCCGAGTTCGGCACCGGCTGCGTGAAGATCACCCCGGCCCATGACTTCAATGACTATGAAGTGGGCAAGCGCCACAACCTGCCGCTGCTCAACATCTTCGACAAGAACGCCTTGGTGCTGCCCGCCGCCCAGGCATTCAACCTCGACGGCAGCGTCAATGAGCAAGCGGACACCCGCCTGCCCGCCCAGTACGCCGGCCTCGACCGTTTCGTCGCGCGCAAGCAGATCGTCGCCGACCTGGACGCTCAGGGGCTGCTGGTCAGCATCGACGACCACGCTTTGAAAGTACCAAAGGGCGACCGCTCCGGCACCATCATCGAGCCATGGCTGACCGACCAGTGGTACGTTTCCACCAAGCCGCTGGCCGAACCTGCGATTGCCGCCGTTGAAGATGGCCGCATCCAGTTCGTGCCCAAGCAGTACGAAAACATGTACTTCTCCTGGATGCGCGACATCCAGGATTGGTGCATCAGCCGTCAGCTGTGGTGGGGCCACCGGATCCCGGCGTGGTACGACGAGGCCGGCCAGGTCTATGTCGGCCGCAACGAAGCCGAAGTGCGCGCCAAGCACGACCTGGGCGCCGACGTGGTACTGCGCCAGGACGACGACGTGCTCGACACCTGGTTCAGCTCGGGGCTGTGGACCTTCTCCACCCTCGGCTGGCCGGAGCAGACCGAATTCCTCAAGAAATTCCACTCCACCGACGTGCTGGTCACAGGCTTTGACATCATCTTCTTCTGGGTTGCCCGGATGATCATGCTGACCATGCACCTGATCAAGAACGAGGATGGCACGCCGCAGGTCCCGTTCAAGACCGTGTACGTGCACGGGCTGGTACGTGACGGCCAGGGCCAGAAGATGTCCAAGTCCAAGGGCAACGTGCTCGACCCGCTGGACATCGTTGACGGCATCACCCTGGACGCCCTGCTGGAAAAACGCACCAGCGGCATGATGCAGCCCAAGCTGGCCGAGAAAATCGCCAAGCAGACCAAGGCCGAGTTCCCGGAAGGCATTGCCAGCTACGGCACCGACGCCCTGCGCTTCACCTTCTGCTCGCTGGCCTCCACTGGCCGCGACATCAAGTTCGACATGGGCCGCGTCGAAGGCTATCGCAACTTCTGCAACAAGATCTGGAACGCCGCCCGCTATGTGCTGGACAAAGGCGAGGACTGCGGCCAGAACGGCGAAGCCTATGAACTGTCGCTGGCCGACCGCTGGATCATCTCGCAGCTGCAGCGCACCGAAGCCGAAGTGACCCGCCAGCTCGAGCAGTTCCGTTTCGACCTGGCCAGCCAGGCCCTGTACGAGTTCATCTGGAACCAGTACTGCGACTGGTATCTGGAACTGTCCAAGCCGGTACTGTGGGACGAAAACGCTCCGGTAGAGCGCGCCCGCGGCACCCGTCGCACCCTGGTGCGCGTGCTGGAAGTGGCGCTGCGCCTGGCTCATCCGTTCATGCCGTTCATCACCGAAGAAATCTGGCAGCGCATCGCGCCGCTGGCAGGCATCGACGGCAAGACCATCATGCTGCAGCCGTGGCCAGTGGCCAACGAAAGCCGCATCGATACCGCCGCCGAAGGCGATATCGAATGGCTCAAGGAGCTGATGGTCGGCCTGCGTAACATCCGCGCCGAAATGAACATCGGCCCGGGCAAGCCCCTGCCACTGTTCCTGAAGAACGCCAACGCCGACGACCAGCGCCGCCTGCAGGAAAACGAAGCCCTGCTCAAGAAGCTGGCCAAGGTCGAGTCGTTCACCGTGCTCGGCGAGGCCGACGAAGCGCCGCTGTCGGCCACCGCACTGGTGGGCGATCTGCAGGTGCTGGTGCCGATGGCCGGCCTGATCGACAAGGACGCCGAGCTGGCTCGCCTGAACAAGGAAATCCAGCGCCTGCAAGGTGAAGTGCAACGCGTCGGCGGCAAGCTGTCGAACGCCGCCTTCGTCGACAAGGCACCGCCTGCGGTGATCGAGAAGGAGCGCGCCAAGCTGGCCGAGTCCGAGCAGGCCCTGGCCAACTTCACCGAGCAGCATGCGCGGATCGCTGCGCTGTAACAGTTACATCGCTGACTGACCGGCGGGGGCTTCGCCCCCGATCGCGACACAGGGCCGCCCCTACAGATTCGATGCCGGATTCAACGGCACCGCTTCCTGTAGGAGCGGCCTTGTGTCGCGAAAGGGCCGCACAGCGGCCCCAGGCCAGCGATGCCCATTTGGATTCAAGCATGACCCAGAAACCCACCCTGCACCCGCGCAACCGCCATCAGGGGCGCTACGACTTCCCCAGCCTGATCAAGGCCCACCCGGACCTGGCCCGTTTCACCATCACCAACCCCCACGGCAAACCCAGCATCGACTTCGCCAACCCCGAAGCCGTGCGGGTGTTCAACCGCGCCTTGCTCAAGGCCCAGTACGGCATCCAGCACTGGGACATTCCCGCCGATTACCTGTGCCCGCCGATACCCGGCCGCGCCGACTATATCCACGTCGCCGCCGACCTGTTGGCCGAGGACAACGCTGGCGAAGTGCCCAAAGGCGCTCAGGTGCGCGCCCTGGACATTGGCGTGGGTGCCAACTGCATCTACCCGCTGCTCGGCCACAGCGATTACCGCTGGCGCTTCCTCGGCTCGGACATCGACCCGGTGGCACTGGCCTCGGCCAAGGCGATCGTCCAGGCCAACAACCTGAGCAAAGCCATCGCACTACGTCAGCAGAACAACGCCAAGCTCATTCTCGGCAGCCTGCTCGAGGAAGACGAACGCTTCGACCTGACCTTGTGCAACCCGCCCTTCCACGCCTCACGCGAGGAAGCCACCCGTGGCAGCCAGCGCAAGTGGAAGAACCTCGGCAAACAGGACCCCAAGCGCAAGCTGCCCGTGCTCAACTTCGGCGGGCAGAACAACGAGCTGTGGTGTGAAGGTGGCGAGATCCGCTTCGTCAGCCAGCTGGTTGGCGAAAGCGTGCAGTACGCTTTGCAAGTGCTGTGGTTCACCAGCCTGGTGTCCAAGGCCGGCAACCTGCCCGGCATCGAAGCGGCGCTGAAAAAGGCCGGCGCCAAGGCCGTACGGATCGTTGAGATGGGCCAGGGGCAGAAACAGAGCCGTATGGTCGCATGGAGCTTCCACGACCATGGCCAACGCCAGGCCTGGAACGAGCGACGCAAATCACAGGCATGAAAAAACCGCGCCCGGGCAAGCCGGGCGCGGTTTGGTCAATGCATCAACGAATTACTTGTTGATAGCGTCGGTCAGCGACTTGGCCGGCACGAACTTGACGACTTTCTTGGCAGCGATTTCGATGGCGGCGCCAGTCGAAGGGTTGCGGCCGGTACGGGCAGGACGCTCGGAGACTTTCAGCTTGCCGATGCCTGGCAGGGTGATTTCAGCGCCGTTTTCCAGCTGGTCGGCAACGATCTGGCCCAGTTGCTCCAGAGCGTTTTTGGCGGTGGCTTTCGGCTGAGCGATCGACTCGGCGATATCGGCAATCAGTTGGTCTTTGGTCAATGCCATGGTGGTGTTCCTTCCCTATCAAATTCAGTGGTTATGCAGCGCTCTACGACGTTATCGGGCCAGCCCCTGAAGTTTGGAGGGCCGCGCCAATCGGGCATGTAGATGCGTAAATCGGCGTTTGGTTCGACACGGAACGAGCGCGCTGCCAGCAATGCGCCACCCGAGGTGCGCAAGACCGCGCAAAGCTACCACAGGAATGGATAAATATCCGCTGCCCGCTTCAATTTAGTGCAGGTTTTTCGGGGGTTTTAGCCAAATTCGCAAAAAATTGAACAAAAAAACAACAACCGGCATTTCTGCCAACATCCGGCCACTGCATCACCTGTCGTCTGGGGTAAACTTGACGACTTTTGCAGCGCGGCGCCTGGCCGCCCACGACTGACCGAGAATTCCATGCCAATCCGTCATTGCATCGTTCACCTGATCGACAAGAAGCCCGATGGCAGCCCCGCCGTGCTCCACGCACGGGATACCGAGCTGGGTGCATCGGACGCTATCGAAAACCTGCTGGCCGACCTCAACGACAGCTACAACGCCAAGCAGGGCAAAGCCTGGGGCTTCTTTCACGGTGAATCCGGCGCCTACCCGCTGAGCGGCTGGCTCAAGCAGTACCTGGAACAGGAAAAGGACTTTGCCGCCTTCAGCCGCGTTGCCGTCGAGCATCTGCAAAAGCTGATGGAAGAATCCAACCTGTCCACCGGCGGCCACATCCTTTTCGCCCACTACCAGCAAGGCATGACCGACTACCTGGCCATCGCCCTGCTGCACCACAGCGAAGGCGTGGCGGTGAACGCCGAACTGGATGTGACGCCCTCGCGTCACCTGGACCTCGGCCAGTTGCACCTGGCGGCACGTATAAACCTGTCGGAGTGGAAGAACAACCAGAACTCCAAGCAGTACATCTCGTTCATCAAGGGCAAGAATGGCAAGAAGGTTTCGGATTACTTCCGCGACTTCATCGGCTGCCAGGAAGGCGTCGACGGCCCAGGCGAAACCCGCACCCTGCTCAAAGCCTTCAGCGACTTCGTTGAAAGCGAGGACCTGCCAGAAGAAGCCGCACGCGAAAAGACCCAGACCCTGGTCGACTACGCTACCACCCAGACCAAACTGGGCGAGCCGGTAACCTTGGAAGAGCTGTCCAGCCTGATCGACGAAGACCGGCCTAAAGCCTTCTACGACCACATCCGCAACAAGGACTACGGCCTGTCGCCAGAGATCCCGGCGGACAAACGCACCCTCAACCAGTTCCGCCGCTTCACCGGGCGCGCCGAAGGCCTGTCGATCAGCTTCGAAGCGCACCTGCTGGGGGACAAGGTGGAATATGACGAGGTGGCGGGCACACTGATCATCAAAGGCCTGCCGACGCAGCTGGTAGACCAGCTCAAGCGCCGCAAGGACTGATCAACCGCTGGCATAGGAGGCGACCAAAGCCTCCTTCGCGGCCTTGCGCAACTTCTTCACCAGGCGCTCCTGGCGCAATGCCTCGCCCTTGTCCGGCCATTGCTCGACGTAGACCAGCGCCTGCGCCGGGCTGGTCTTGAAATAACGCGCCCCCTGCCCTTTCTGATGCGCCATGAAACGCCGCTGCGGATCATCACTGATGCCGCAGTACAGCGAACCATTGGCAGCCCTCACCAGGTAGACATACCAAGGTTTGCAGATGGGGTTCTCGGATACGTCGCTCACGATGCTTGTGCCTGGCTGCAAAGCCGACAGCTTAACCGCTCAGTTCGCCTGCTGGAACGCACGCAGCCCTTTGAACGCCTGCTGGCGCACCTTGTTCTGCAGCATGGGCGACCACCCCAGCAACACACCGGGTGCACCCAGCGCCTGACGCGACCAGCGCCACAGGTCGAAGCTGTCGTCATGCTGGCAGATCAACCCGTCGCGGATGACGAAGCGCGCCTGGATATCGTTGACCACGGTACGGCCGGTCTGGCTGAACAAGTAGGTCGCCACCCAATGTGCACAGGCGCTGCGCTCGTCTGCGCGGACCTGGTCGAACGTCAGCGAGAAGTCCTTGGCGCGGGTGGTGAGCATACGCCACATGTCACCGGCATCACGGCCGCGCAGGGTACCGAAAACCGGGTCACTGAAGACGATGTCATCGCTGTAGCAAGCCACCATCGCTTCGGCGTCCAGCCGCTGGAAAGCTTGATAGAAGCGGGTGATCAGGTCACGGTTGGCGTCGCTCATGGGCAGGCCCGTCCTGGGAATGGAAAGCTGCACGATAATCCGTGGGCACAGGCAATGCCATGCCCATTTACAACATGAATGCCAGGTGGCTCCATGCAGGCTTCAGAGCCTTTCGCTACTGACTTTGACATGCAGCGCCCGCCCTGCCCCGAGGCCGAACACGATGGCCCCCACACCCAATACGGCAAAGATCCAGCCCACTGCGGCCCAGCCGCCCGTCATGTCATGTACCAAGCCCACCGCAAAGGGGCCCATGGAGGCAAGGGTGTAACCCACGCCCTGGGCCATGCTCGACAGGTTGGCCGCCACGTGGGCGTCTTTCGAACGCAGCACGATCAACGTCAGCGCCAAGGCAAAAGTACCGCCCTGCCCCAGGCCCAGCAGCACCGCCCAGCCCCACAGGCCAGACAGCGGCGCATACAGGCAGCCGAACAGGCCGGCCAGGGTAATGAGCATGACCAGCACGATTGCCAGCCGCTGGTCTTTGCCCCGCGTGGCCAGCCAGGGTGCACTCAGCGAGCTGACCAGTTGCACGATCACCGAGCCGGAGAGCACTAGGCCCGCCTCGGTCGGGCTCAGACCACGGCCAATGAGGATAGACGGCAACCAGCCGAAAACGATATACGCCAGCGACGACTGCAACCCCATGTACAAAGTCACTTGCCAGGCCAGTGGATCGCGCCACAGCCCTCTCACTCGGTAAGCCACCTTGTGCAGGCCATGCCCCTGGCGCGCCTGGGGCAACCAGACCAGCATGGCCAGTAATGCAGGGATCATCCAGAAACCCAGGCCCAAAGCCCAACTGCCGTGCAAATGCTCGGTCAGCGGTACGGTGGCGCCTGCCGCCATGGCTGCGCCCAGGCAAAGGGCCATGGTGTAGACCCCCGTCAAGGTGCCGGCATGCTTGGGAAAATCACGTTTGACGATGCCAGGCAACAGCACACCGATGATGCCAATGCTGGCACCGGCCATGATGCTGCCAAGAAATACCCCGGTCGCCCCCCAAGCACTGCGCAGAACGATGCCCAGCGCCAGCGTCAGCAAGATGCCGACGATCACCCGCTCGCTGCCCCAGCGCCGCGCAAGCAGCGGTGCAAGCGGCGCGAACAGCCCAAGGCAGAGCACTGGCAAGGTCGTCAGCAGCCCCGCCTGAGAGGCACTAAGGCCAAGGCTTTCACTGACCAGGCCAAGTACCGGGGCCATGCTCGACAGCGCGGGGCGCAGGTTCAGGGCGACCAGTACCAGGCCCAACAGCAGCAACCAGGGCCGCTGCAGCACCACAGGCTGGGCCTGCACTTGCGCATCATCGGCTTCGGCATCGATCAGCAGTTCATCCAGCTCGCGCTCGCGGGCAGGTGTGTCACGGGTCATTGGTTCAGCCATGGCCTTCTCGTGGTCAGGATTCGATGAGGGTCCGGCTCAGGCCCTTGGCCCGCTCCGGATCGCGTTGTTCGATGGCGTCGAGGATCTGGCCATGCAGATCGAAAGTGGCCTGACAGCGCGGGACAGTGGCCATGTTGTGCTGCAACGCGGCAGCCACGACACCCGAGAAATAGCGGTACAACTCGCTCAGCGCCGGGTTGTGTGCAGCGTCGATCAGGCGTTGGTGGAACGCCAGGTCGCAACTGATATAAGCATCCACATCACCATGAAAATGTTCGGCGCTGCCTTTTAGCGCGATGCGCAGGGCATGCAAGTCGTCATCGGTACGCCGCAGTGCTGCCAGGCCTATCGCCTCGGTTTCGAGGATGTGCCGCGTTTCCCTCGCCTGCTCCAGCGTGCAGCGGGACATTGCCTGCACCGCCTGCAGTGGGTCCTGGCAAGTACGCAGGTAACTGCCGTCTCCCTGGCGGATTTCCACCAGGCCGCTGAAGGCCAGCACGCGCATGGCCTCACGCACGGTATTGCGGCTGATGCCCAACTCCAAAGCCAGCTCCGGCTCGGTGGGCAGGCGCTGCCCTACCCGCCAGTCACCTTGGAGGATGCGCTCACGCATGCGCTCCACCGCGAGCTCTACCAAGGATCGCTTGGTCAATTCACTGCCCATGCCTAATCAACCAATCATCCGACGAATTTGCGTATGTTAAGCCAGCGTGGGGGGCAGATCAAATCACCGCGCCGGCCAAACCAGTGGGGCCGCTATGCGGCCCCACTGGATATCAGCTCAGCGCATCAATCAGCGCCTGGTTCATTTCTGGCGTACCGATGGTGATACGCAGGAACTGGGCAATCCGCTGTTGCTTGAAGTGGCGCACAATCACACCTTGCTCACGCAGACGTGCCGCCAGCTGCGCCGCATCCTCCTGCGGGTGGCGGGCGAAGATGAAGTTGGCCGCCGATGGCAGCACCTCGAAACCCTTGGCAGTCAACTGCTCCACCAGTGCCTCACGGCTGTCGATCACCTTGCGGCAGGTGTCTTCGAAGTACGCCTGGTCTTCGAATGCCGCAGCGGCACCGACGATCGCCATGCGGTCCAGTGGATACGAGTTGAAGCTGTTCTTGATCCGCTCCAGCGCCTCGATGAGGTCCGGGTGCCCTACCGCCAGGCCAACCCGCAGGCCCGCCAGCGAGCGCGACTTCGACAGGGTCTGGGTCACCAGCAGGTTGTCGTAGCGGTTCACCAGGCTGATAGCCGTCTGGCCACCAAAGTCGATATAGGCTTCATCGACCACCACCACCGAGTCGCGGTTGGCCTGCAACAACTGCTCGATTGCCTGCAGCGGCAACAGGCAACCGGTCGGCGCATTCGGGTTGGGGAAGATGATCCCGGCGTTAGGCTTCTGGTAGTCCTCGACACGGATCTGGAACTGTTCATCCAGCGCCACAGGCTCGAACGGGATGCCATACAGGCCGCAGTAGACCGGGTAGAAGCTGTAGCTGATGTCCGGGAACAACAGCGGGCCGCCGTGCTGGAACAGGCCGTGGAAAATGTGCGCCAGCACCTCGTCCGAGCCGTTGCCTACGAACACCTGCCCAGTGGTTACACCGTAATACTCGGCTACCGCCTGCTTGAGCCGGTCACCATTGGGGTCCGGGTACAGCCGCAGGTTGTCGTTCAGCTCGCCGCGCATGGCCTCCAGCGCCTTGGGCGACGGGCCATAGGGGTTTTCGTTGGTATTGAGCTTGACCAACCGGGCCAGCTTGGGCTGCTCCCCGGGGACGTAAGGCACCAGGCCCTTGACGAAGGGGCTCCAGAATCGACTCATGCTCAGTTCCCCTTGTCTTGGGTCAGGATACGGTATTCGGCGCTGCGGGCGTGGGCGGTCAGCGACTCGCCACGGGCCAGGACCGAGGCAGTGTGGCCCAGCTCGGATGCACCCTGCTCGGAGCAGAAGATGATCGACGAACGCTTCTGGAAGTCATAAACACCCAGTGGCGACGAGAAACGCGCGGTACCGGAAGTCGGCAGCACATGGTTGGGGCCGGCGCAGTAGTCGCCGAGCGCTTCGCTGGTGTGACGGCCCATGAAGATCGCGCCCGCGTGACGGATCTGCCCCAGCCAGGCCTGCGGATCGGCGACCGACAGCTCCAGGTGTTCGGGGGCAATGCGATTGGCCACCTCGATGGCTTGCTGCATGTCGCGCACCTGGATCAACGCGCCCCGGCCATTGATGGATTTCTCGATGATCTCGGCGCGCTCCATGGTTGGCATCAGCTTGTCGATGCTGGCAGCCACGCGATCGAGGAATTCGGCATCCGGGCTGACCAGAATGGCCTGGGCATCTTCGTCGTGCTCGGCCTGCGAGAACAGGTCCATGGCGATCCAGTCGGGGTCCGTCTGGCCGTCGCACACCACGAGGATTTCCGAAGGGCCGGCAATCATGTCGATACCCACCTGGCCAAACACGTGACGCTTGGCGGTGGCCACGTAGATGTTGCCTGGGCCGACGATCTTGTCTACCTGTGGCACGCTCTCGGTGCCATATGCCAGGGCCGCGACCGCTTGGGCACCACCGACGGTGAACACGCGGTCGACACCTGCAATGCAGGCTGCAGCCAGGACCAGCTCGTTGACTTCACCGCGCGGCGTAGGCACCACCATGACCACTTCAGCCACGCCCGCGACCTTGGCCGGGATGGCGTTCATCAGTACCGACGACGGATAGGACGCTTTACCGCCAGGTACATACAAGCCGGCGCGATCGAGCGGGGTAACCTTCTGCCCCAATACGGTACCGTCGGCCTCGGTGTACTGCCAGGAGTCCTGCTTTTGCCGCTCGTGGTAGATACGCACGCGCTCGGCGGCCTTCTCCAGGGCGGTACGCTGGGCGTCGGTGATGCGGGTCAGGGCCAGTTCCAGACGTTCACGCCCAAGGATCAGGTCGTTGATGGACGTAGCGCTTACACCATCGAAACGCTGGGTGAATTCCACCAGCGCCGCATCGCCGCGCTCGCGCACGGCCTTGATGATGTCGAGCACGCGCTGGTTGACCGCGTCATCGGACACACTTTCCCAGCTCAGCAGATGATCCAGATGTCGGGCGAAATCCGGATCAGCGGCGTTGAGACGGGCAATTGCAGTGGACACGGTCATGGCGAGGGCCTCGATTATTAGCGAATGCTCAGGCGCCCTAGGCTACCAGTCCATCCGCGCGGGCACCCGAGAAAAGTGGCTATGACGCGGATAGACGGGCGCGACAGCAGAGGTCGCGCGTTCGAGTCAGCCGCGGTGTCGCGTTTCGACAGCGTGACGCAGGGTGTCGATCAGGCTCTGGATGCGGGCATGCTGCATCTTCATGGATGCCTTGTTGACCACCAGGCGCGAGCTGATCGTGGCGATCAGGTCCTGAGGCTCCAGGCCATTGGCGCGCAGGGTATTGCCGGTGTCGACCACGTCGATGATCTTGTCGGCGAGGTTGATCAGCGGCGCCAGCTCCATCGAACCGTACAGTTTGATGATGTCGACCTGGCGGCCTTGCTCGGCATAGTAGCGCTTGGCTACGTTGACGAACTTGGTGGCAACCCGCAAGCGGCCCTTGGGCTCGGGAGCACCGACCACGCCTGCGGTCATCAGCTTGCAGCGGGCGATCTGCAGGTCCAGCGGCTCATACAAGCCCTGGCCGCCGTACTCCATCAGCACGTCCTTGCCCGCCACACCGAGGTCGGCGGCACCATGCTCGACATAGGTCGGCACGTCGGTGGCGCGCACGATCAGCAGACGCACGTCGTCCTGGGTGGTTGGAATGATCAGCTTGCGGCTCTTGTCCGGATTCTCGGTCGGCACGATACCGGCCTCGGCCAGCAATGGCAGGGTATCGTCGAGGATGCGGCCTTTGGAAAGCGCGATGGTCAACATTGGAACGTCGGTCCTTAAGCGGCTACAACCGACCCGGTCATCGACCCGGCCGTGTTCAATTCAATGGGCGCATCCTTGCGCCGACGAGGCACTAGCCCGGTACGCGACGGATCTTCGCACCCAGCATCTGCAGTTTCTCTTCGATGCATTCGTAACCACGGTCGATGTGGTAGATGCGATCGATCAAGGTATCGCCTTCGGCGACCAGCGCCGACAGCACCAGGCTGGCGGAAGCACGCAGGTCAGTGGCCATGACCGGTGCACCTTTGAGTGCCGGCACGCCCGTGACGATGGCGGTGTTGCCCTCGACCTGGATATGCGCGCCCATGCGGTGCATTTCGTACACGTGCATGAAGCGGTTCTCGAAGATCGTCTCGATGACCGCGCCGGTGCCTTCGGCAATGGCGTTGAGCGAGATGAACTGTGCCTGCATGTCGGTCGGGAACGCCGGGTACGGGGCGGTACGCAGGTTGACGGCTTTTGGCCGCTTGCCATGCATGTTCAGCTCGATCCAGTCCTCGCCGGTGGTCAGGTCGGCACCCGCTTCCTTGAGTTTTTCCAGCACGGCTTCAAGGATGGTCGGGTCGGTGTCCTTGACCTTGACGCGGCCACCGGTCACGGCAGCGGCAACCAGGTAAGTACCGGTCTCGATACGGTCGGGCATGACGCGGTAGCTGGCCGAGTGCAAACGCTCGACGCCATCGATGGTGATGGTGTCGGTACCCGCGCCTTGCACGTTGCCGCCCATGGCATTGATGAAGTTGGCCAGGTCGACCACTTCCGGCTCGCGTGCGGCGTTTTGCAGCACGCTGCGGCCCTTGGCCAGGGCAGCCGCCATCATGATGTTTTCGGTACCGGTCACGCTGACGGTATCGAAGAAGAAGTGCGCACCGCGCAGGCCGCCTTCAGGTGCCTTGGCCTTGATATAGCCACCTTCGACTTCGATCTTTGCACCCATGGCTTCCAGGCCGCGGATGTGCAGGTCGACCGGGCGCGAACCAATGGCGCAGCCGCCTGGCAGGGCCACTTCGGCCTCGCCGAAACGGGCAACCATCGGGCCAAGCACCAGGATCGAGGCGCGCATGGTCTTGACCAGCTCGTAAGGTGCGACCAGGGTCTTGATGGTGCGTGGGTCGATTTCCACCGCCAGCTTTTCGTCGATCACAGGCTCGATGCCCATGCGGCCGAACAGCTCGATCATGGTGGTGATGTCGTGCAGGTGTGGCAGGTTGCCCACGGTGACCGGGCCGTCAGCCAGCAGGGTCGCTGCCAGAATCGGCAGGGCCGCGTTCTTCGCGCCCGAAATGCGGATCTCGCCGTCAAGGCGAGCGCCGCCAGTAATAATCAGTTTGTCCATTGGAGTCTCGCCGCCAAGTTGGCTCAGGTGCGCTCAGCCCAGGCTGCGCTGCTGAAAAATTTCATGGTTACCGCATGGATGCTACCGTTGGCGATCCAGGGATTAAGGTGAGCATAGATCGCCTGCTGACGCTTGACCGGGCTCAGGCCAGCCAACTCGTCGCTGATCACGTTCAACTGGAAGTTGCAGCCTTCGCCTTCAACTTCGACCCGGGATCCCGGCAATTTTTCTTCAAGGAAGCTCTTAACTTCTACAGCCTGCATGCTCAACCTCAATCGGCGCCCGATGCGCACGGGTCGGCCATCATACAAAAAAGCCCCTCGCCTGCGAAGCCCACCGAGGGCGTGCGCTGACCGAGGGGCCTCCATCAGTGGCAAGCCATCAGCCCGCCAGCACTTCATCGAGGTCATAGACCTCGGCAATTTCCCGCATGTCGTCGGGCATCCCGCGGACCTCGCATGCCTTGCCGCCGGCCTGGCCATCGCGGATGAACGCCAGCAGCAGCGACAGCCCGACACTGGAAGACTTCTCCACCGCCGTGCAATCGATTATCAGGCGGGGCTCGCGGGAAGCTTCGACCAGCGCCTTGCCTTGCTTGCGCAAGGCCGGGCCGCTGCGGTAGTCCAGCACACCGACCAGGCGCAACACGCCCGGTTCGGCCATGTTCACGCCGCCCTCGCTCATTGCACAGCCTTGTCAGACGAAGTGTCGGCAGTCTGCTTGGCCTTGGCCACTTCGCCGGCCCAGCCGTCGATGGTCTTGTCCAGATTGTTGCCGTTACGCTGCATGGCGTCGGCGAACTGGTCGCGGAACAGCTTGCCGATGTTGATACCGTTGACGATGACGTTGCGTACCTTCCACTCGCCACCCAGGTTTTCCATGGTGTACTGCACCGGGTAGACGGCACCGTTATTGCCAGTCACCTTCATGCCGACGCTGGCGCGCTTGCCGTCATCGGCTTTGGCCGGGTCGACGGTAATGCCTTGGTTGTTGTATTCCAGCAGGGCGTTGCCATAGAACTGCATCAGGCTGCGCTTGAAGTTTTCCTGGAAGCGCTGCATCTGCTCAGGCGTGGCCTTGCGCGAGTACTTCACGGTCATGATGCTTTTCGAAATACCGTCGGCATCGACCACCGGGCCAAGGATGCGGTTGAGCGCCTCGTAGAAGGCCTGCGGGTTGGACTTGTACTGCTCCTTGTTGGACTTGAGGTCACCCAGCAATTCATTGGTCGTGCCCTGCACCACATCGTGCGGAGACTGCCCGGGCGCTGCGAATGTCAGCAGGGGAAAGGCCGCCAGCAGGACCAGCAGGCCACGTCGCAGGATCGAAATCATGGAAACTCCTTAATTAGCCGGTTGTGCTTCTTTCGGTTCCTTGCCCACGGTATTGAGCAGGAACTTGCCAATCAGATCTTCCAGTACCAGCGCCGACTGGGTGTCATGGATGGTTGCGCCTTCCTTGAGCACCTCTTCCTCACCGCCGACACTGATGCCGATGTACTTCTCGCCAAGCAGACCGGCGGTCAGGATCGAAGCAGTGGAGTCCGTCGGCAGGTTGTCGACTTTGCCGTCCAGCTGCAGGGTCACCCGGCCGGTGTAGGAATCACGGTCCAGATCGATGGCGGTGACCTTGCCGATCGTCACACCGGCCATGGTCACTTTAGCTCTGACCGTCAAACCGGCGATATTGTCGAAGTAGGCATAAACTTTATAGGTATCGCTGCTCGGGCTGGCCGATAGCCCGCTGACACGCAGGGCCAGCAGCAGCAACGCCAGGATCCCGGCCAGAAGGAACAGGCCGACACCGATTTCCAGGGTGCGGTTTTGCATCAGAAATCTCCAAACATCAAGGCGGTCAGAATAAAGTCCAGACCCAGTACAGCCAACGAGGCATAAACCACGGTCTTGGTGGTGGCACGGCTGATCCCTTCTGAGGTGGGCTCGCAGTCATACCCTTGGAATACGGCGATCCAGGTCGTGACGAAGGCGAACACCAGGCTCTTGACCAGCCCGTTGAGCACGTCGTCGGTAAAGGAAACACTGTTCTGCATGTTGGCCCAGAACGAGCCTTCGTAGACGCCCAGCCAGTCCACAGCGACCCACGAGCCACCCCAGATGCCGACCACGCTGAAGATCAGCGCCAGCAGCGGCAACGAAATGAAACCGGCCCACAGGCGTGGCGCAACGATGTACTTGAGCGGGTCGACACCGATCATCTCGAGGCTCGACAGTTGCTCGGTGGACTTCATGTTGCCGATTTCGGCGGTCAGCGCCGAACCTGCCCGGCCCGCGAACAGCAGTGCGGTAACCACTGGGCCCAGCTCGCGCAGCAGGGTCAGGGCGACCATCTGCCCCACCGCCTGCTCGGAGCCGTACTTGGTCAGGATGCTGTAACCCTGCAGTGCCAGCACCATGCCGATGAACACACCGGACACCGCGACGATCGCCAGCGACAGCACGCCCACCGAATACAGCTGTTTGGTCAGCAGCTGAAAACCGCCGCCGATGCCGCCACGGCCGACCAGTGCATGGAACAGGAACAGGCAGGAACGCCCGAGCACGGCCAGCACGTCGATCGCCGAGCGACCAAACAGGCGGATACGTTCAAGCAAGGATTTTCTGCGCATCAACGCGCCCCCAACAGATCGGCGCGGTAGTCAGGCGCAGGGAAGTGGAATGGCACCGGGCCGTCCGGATCGCCCTTCATGAACTGGCGAATACGCGGATTGTCCGAGCCCATCAGCTCATCGGGCGTGCCCTGGCCCAGCACCTGGCCGTCACCCACTACGTAGATGTAGTCGGCGATGCTGGCGGTTTCGGCCAGATCGTGGGATACCACGATGCTGGTGATACCCAGCGCGTCATTGAGCAGCCGGATCAGGCGTACCAGTACACCCATGGCGATCGGGTCCTGGCCGACGAACGGCTCGTCATACATGAGGATCTGCGGATCCAGCGCAATCGCCCGGGCCAGCGCCACGCGCCGTTTCATGCCTCCGGACAGTTCGTCGGGCATCAGGTCGATGGCACCACGCAAGCCCACGGCCTGCAGCTTCATCAACACGATGTCGCGGATCATCTCGTCCGACAGCTGGGTGTGCACGCGCAGCGGGAAGGCAACGTTCTCGAACACATCGAGGTCGGTGAACAGGGCACCGCTCTGGAACAGTACTCCCATCTGCTTGCGCGCATCGAACAGGTCGCTGCGCGACAGGCTCGGCAGGTTCTGCCCGGCAACCCATACTTCACCAATGGACGGACGCAACTGCGCGCCCATCAGGCGCAACAGCGTGGTCTTGCCGCAACCCGACGGCCCCATGATGCCGGTGACCTTGCCACGCGGAATGCGTATGTCGACATTGCTGAAAATGCTGCGCGAACCGCGCTTGAAGGTGACGCCCTTCAACTCGACCGCGTAGGCGCTATCCACACTCATCTAGACTCCTTGCTAGTACAGCCATGTCCTAATGGACGCCGGCCCTCATCTTGAAGACACACGCGCCCCTGGCGGGCCGAATAGCGGCGAACTATAGCACCGCTGACAGGGTGGCCCCAAGGCCATGGAGCGAGTCGTTCAGGCCAGCGACAGGCTTCGATGTCTTTTCATTGCACAATCGAAAGGGTGAGGCTTTCTTACATTGCGGCTATAATCGCCGCCTTTTCATCAGGCATTGCTTTTCGACATGAGCCAATCCAGTGAGCTGATCCAGTCCGCCCAGCGCACCCTGCGCCTGGAAATCGAGGCCGTACAAGGTTTGACGGCCAGCATCGATGCCAACTTCGTCAAGGCCTGCGAGCTGATCCTGGCGAGCAAGGGCCGCGTCGTGGTGGTCGGCATGGGCAAGTCTGGGCATATCGGCAACAAGATCGCCGCAACCCTGGCCAGCACCGGCACGCCGGCGTTTTTCGTGCATCCGGCTGAAGCCAGCCATGGCGACATGGGCATGATCACCCGTGGCGATATCATCCTGGCCCTGTCCAATTCCGGCAGCACCGCCGAAATCGTCACCTTGCTGCCGCTGATCAAGCGCCTTGGCATCGAGCTCATCAGCATGACCGGCAACCCCGACTCCCCGCTGGCCCAGGCCGCCGAGGTCAACCTCGATGCCCGTGTCGCCCATGAGGCTTGCCCACTGAACCTGGCGCCCACCTCATCGACCACGGCAGCACTGGTGCTGGGCGACGCCCTGGCCATTGCCCTGCTCGAAGCGCGCGGCTTTACCGCAGAAGACTTCGCCTTCTCGCACCCCGGTGGCGCACTGGGCCGCCGCCTGCTGCTCAAGGTCGAGAACGTCATGCACGCTGGCACCGAACTGCCCCAGGTACAACGTGGCACACTGCTCAAGGACGCCCTCCTTGAAATGTCCCGCAAAGGCCTGGGCATGACCGTGGTCGCCGAAGCGAACGGCACGCTGGCCGGGATCTTCACCGACGGCGACCTGCGCCGCAGCCTGGACCGCAACATCGACGTGCACACTACCCTGATCGACCAGGTCATGACCGTGCACGGCAAGACAGCCCGCGCCGAGATGCTCGCCGCCGAAGCACTGAAGATCATGGAAGACCACAAGATCAGCGCCCTGGTGGTGGTGGACAAGGACGACCGCCCGGTCGGTGCCCTGAACATGCACGACCTGCTGCGCGCAGGCGTGATGTAAATGAGAACGACGCAAATGACCCAGAACCTGATGCAGCGCGGCAAGGCCATCAAGCTTGCCGTGTTCGATGTGGACGGTGTGCTCACCGATGGCCGCCTTTACTTCCTCGAAGATGGCAGCGAATTCAAGACGTTCAACACCCTCGACGGCCAAGGCATCAAGATGCTGATGGCTTCGGGCGTGACCACGGCAATCATCAGCGGGCGCAAAACCCCGGTGGTCGAGCGTCGCGCAAAAAACCTCGGCATCCCGCATCTGTTTCAGGGCCGCGAGGACAAACTGGTGGTGCTCGACGGCCTGCTCGCCGAACTGGGCCTAAGCTATGAGCAGGTCGCCTATCTGGGCGACGACCTGCCCGACCTGCCGGTCATTCGCAAGGTCGGCCTGGGTATCGCCGTGGCCAATGCAGCGCCCTTCGTTCGCCAGCATGCCGACGGCGTGACCCAGGCACGCGGCGGCGAGGGCGCCGCTCGCGAATTCTGTGAGCTTATCATGCAGGCCCAGGGCACCCTGGACGCTGCCAACGCCAACTACCTGTAGGTTGCCCATGTTCAGCAAGAAAGCCCGCAATATTGCGCTGCTCGCGGTGATCGCCGCCCTGCTGGCGGCAATAGGCTACTGGAATGTCAGCCCCGAGAGCTTCCTCGACAAGCCGGTAGCGCAGGTCGACGAAAGCGCGATCGACTATTATGCGATCAACGCCCACAGCGTACAGTTCTTGCCCGATGGCAAGCTGCAGTATGAAATGACCGCCGACAAGGTCGAACACCTCAAGGCCACCGAGGTCACACTGGTGACCACGCCCGACCTGCATATGTACCGCGGCACCGAATACCCCTGGCACATACAGAGCGTGCGCGCCGAGGTCAACCCGGACGGCACCGAGGTCGAACTGATCGACAAGGTGCGCGTGGCCCGCACCGATGAGAAGCAGCGTGAGACCATCATTACCAGCTCACGCATGACCGTGTTCCCGCAGAAGCAATATGCGCAGACCGAGCAAGCCGTTAGAATCGACGGCGCCGGTGGCACAACTACGGGCAAAGGAATGAAAGCGTATTTGAAAGAAGGCAGGATGGACCTGCTCTCTAACGTAAGAGGACAGTATGAGGCTCGTTAAAACCCTCCCCCTTTTGCTCAGCCTGAGCGCAGCACTGGGAAGCGCGAGCGCCTTCGCCCTGCCGACCGACCGTGACCAGCCTATCCGCATCCAGGCCGACAACGCGCACCTGGACGACAAGCAAGGCGTAGCCACCTACACCGGTGACGTGATCATCACTCAGGGCTCGATGATGATCAAAGGCAATACCGTGACCATGACCCGCGCCGCCAACGGTGACATCGACGTGGTCACTTCGGTGGGCAACCTGGCCTATTTCGAGCAGCAGCAAAGCGCCGCCAAGCCTGACAAGATGAAAGGCTGGGCCGTGACCATCCAGTATCAGGCGCAAAAGGACACCGTGATTCTCACCGACCGCGCCAAGGTCGAAAACGAAGGCAACACCACCGAAGGCGAGAAGATCGTCTACAACACCAAGTCCCAGGTTGCGACCGCCGGTCGCGGCGGCAACGTGACCCAGCCACGTCAGCGCATCGACATGGTGATCCAGCCGAAGAAGAAGGCCGAGTAAATGGCAACCCTCAAAGCCCAGCACCTGGCCAAGAGCTACAAAGGGCGTCAAGTCGTGCGTGACGTCAGCCTGTCGATCGACAGCGGTCAGATCGTCGGCCTGCTAGGCCCCAACGGCGCAGGCAAGACGACCTGCTTCTACATGATCGTCGGCCTGGTCCAGGCCGACCAGGGGCGCGTGCTCATCGACAACCTCGATGTCAGCCATCAGCCCATGCACGGGCGCGCACGCGCCGGCATCGGCTACCTGCCGCAGGAAGCTTCGATCTTCCGCAAGCTGTCGGTGGCCGACAACATCATGGCCATCCTCGAGACCCGCAAGGAGCTCGACCGTGAGGGCCGCCGCAAGGAGCTGGAAAGCCTGCTGCAGGAGTTCCACATCAGCCACATCCGCGACAACCTCGGCATGAGCCTTTCCGGCGGCGAGCGTCGCCGTGTCGAGATCGCACGCGCCCTGGCAACCGCCCCCAAGTTCATCCTGCTGGACGAACCCTTCGCTGGCGTCGACCCCATTTCGGTCGGTGACATCAAGCAGATCATCCACCACCTCAAGGCCAAGGGCATCGGCGTACTGATCACCGACCACAACGTCCGCGAGACCCTGGATATCTGCGAAACCGCCTATATCGTCAATGACGGGCAACTGATCGCCGAGGGCGATGCGCAGACCATCCTGGCCAACGAACTGGTCAAGGAAGTTTACCTGGGTCACGAGTTCCGACTCTGATTCAGGGACGCGCCTGGAGCACTGGTTTTACAGCCTTGAATGGGCTTAAGTTGTTACAGTGCTCTAGGCAAACGCTACAATTTAAGGCATAAAACTTGCTTGAAATTGGCGCTCCGGCGCCCTCGTGTAGTGGATGGCGCATGCGCGCCGGCGAACAAGGTATTAGCCCCTGCCATGAAACCATCGCTCGTCCTAAAAATGGGCCAGCAACTGACGATGACCCCGCAGTTGCAACAGGCCATCCGCCTACTCCAGCTCTCTACCCTGGACCTTCAGCAGGAAATCCAGGAAGCGCTGGAGTCCAATCCGATGCTCGAACGTCAGGAAGACGGCGAAGACTTCGACAACAGCGACCCGATGGCGGATAACGCCGAGAGCAAGCCGGCCGCCGAAGTCCAGGACAACAGCTTTCAGGAAAGCACCGCCAGTGCCGAGACCCTGGAAGACGGTGAGTGGAACGAGCGCATCCCCAATGAGCTTCCGGTCGACACGGCCTGGGAAGACATCTACCAGACCAGCGCCAGCAGCCTGCCGAGCAACGATGACGACGAGTGGGACTTCACCACCCGCACATCAGCCGGCGAAAGCCTGCAAAGCCACCTGCTGTGGCAGCTGAACCTGGCACCGATGTCCGATACCGACCGCCTGATCGCAGTCACCCTTATCGACAGCATCAACGGCCAAGGTTATCTGGAAGACACGATCGAAGAGATCTGCGCCGGTTTCGATCCGGAGCTGGATATCGAACTGGACGAAGTCGAAGCGGTGCTGCACCGTATCCAGCAGTTCGAGCCTGCAGGCGTCGGCGCACGCAACCTGGGCGAGTGCCTGTTGCTGCAACTGCGCCAACTTCCGGCCAGCACACCATGGATGGCCGAGGCCAAGCGCCTGGTCACCGAGTTCATCGACCTGCTCGGCGGGCGCGACTACAGCCAGCTGATGCGCCGCATGAAGCTCAAGGAAGACGAGCTGCGCCAGGTCATCGAGCTGGTTCAGAGCCTCAACCCGCGCCCGGGATCGCAAATCGAGTCCAGTGAGCCGGAATACGTGGTGCCCGATGTCATCGTGCGCAAGGACAGCGATCGCTGGCTGGTCGAACTGAACCAGGAAGCGATCCCGCGTCTGCGGGTCAACCCGCAATATGCCGGCTTCGTCCGCCGGGCCGACACCAGCGCCGACAACACCTTCATGCGCAACCAGTTGCAGGAAGCACGCTGGTTCATCAAGAGCCTGCAAAGCCGCAATGAAACACTGATGAAAGTCGCCACACAGATCGTCGAGCATCAGCGCGGTTTCCTGGACCACGGCGACGAGGCAATGAAACCCCTGGTACTGCATGACATCGCCGAAGCCGTGGGCATGCACGAGTCGACCATCTCGCGGGTGACCACGCAGAAATTCATGCACACGCCACGCGGCATCTACGAACTGAAATACTTTTTCTCAAGCCACGTCAGCACCTCCGAGGGCGGAGAATGCTCGTCCACGGCAATCCGCGCGATCATCAAGAAACTGGTTGCGGCGGAAAATCAGAAAAAGCCATTGAGTGACAGCAAGATCGCTGGTTTACTGGAGGCACAAGGCATCCAGGTAGCCCGTCGCACCGTCGCCAAATACCGCGAGTCTCTCGGCATCGCACCGTCGAGCGAACGCAAGCGACTGATGTAGCCCCTCGGATCTGCCACAGCGTTTGTGGGGCAGGTGCAAGACCTGCCTCTTTATGCACGGGCAACAAAGGAGAAGCTGTATGCAAGTCAATATCAGTGGACAGCATGTAGAAGTCACCGAGCCGCTGCGCGATTACGTGCTTGAAAAGCTCGCCCGGGTGGAGAGTCACTTCGACAAGATCACCAACGTGCAGGTCATCATGAAAGTCGAGAAGCTGCAGCAGAAGGTCGAAGCGATCCTGCAGATTCCAGGCGGTGAAGTGGTTGCCAACGCCGAACACGAAGACATGTATGCAGCGATCGATGCCTTGGCCGACAAGCTCGACCGCCAACTGAAAAAACACAAGGAAAAACAGCAAAGCCTGCTGCAAGGTGCAGCCGCCCGCTGATCCCCTCATCCATGATCCGACTTGAAACCATCCTGACCCCCGGCCGTTCCCTGGTGAACGTGCCGGGTGGCAGTAAGAAGCGCGCCTTGGAAAAGGTCGCTAATCTGATTGCCGATCAAATACCCGAGCTGGAGATGCAAGACGTCTTCGAAAAGCTGATCGCTCGTGAAAAGCTCGGTTCCACAGGCTTCGGCAATGGCATCGCCATACCTCACTGCCGGCTCGAAGGCTGCACCTCTCCCGTCAGTGCCCTGCTGCACCTGGATGCTCCGATCGACTATGACGCCATCGATGGCGCGCCAGTCGACCTGCTGTTCATCCTTCTGGTGCCGGAGGCTGCCACCGACGCCCATCTGGAACTGCTGCGCCAGATCGCCAGCATGCTGGATCGCAAGGAAGTTCGCGAGCGCCTGCGTGCCGCCAACAGCAGCGAGGCCCTGTACCAGGTAGTCCTGGACGCACAGAACGAGCACTGAACATGCGCCTGATCATCGTCAGCGGCCGGTCCGGCTCCGGCAAGAGTACCGCCCTCGACGTGCTGGAAGACAACGGCTTTTACTGTATCGATAACCTGCCTGCCGGTTTACTGCCGCAGCTGGCGGAAAACGCGTTGATCCATACAGAGTTGCTGCAACCGAAAGTGGCAGTGTCCATTGATGCCCGCAACCTGCCCAGCCACCTGTCACGCTTCCCCGAACTGCTCGCCGAAGCGCGTGGCCGCCATATCCAGTGCGATGTGCTGTTTCTCGACGCCGACGAGGACACGCTGCTCAAGCGTTTCTCCGAAACGCGCCGGCGTCATCCGCTGACAAATGCAGATCGCTCACTGGCCGAAGCGATCCGCGTGGAAAGCGAACTGTTGGGGCCAATCTCCGACCTCGCCGACCTGAAGATCGACACTACCAGCCTCAACCTTTACCAACTGCGCGACTCGATCAAGTTGCGCCTACTCAATCAGCCTGAGCCCGGCACCGCATTCCTGGTCGAATCGTTCGGCTTCAAGCGTGGCATGCCGGTCGATGCAGACCTGGTTTTCGATGTACGCTGCCTGCCCAACCCGTACTGGAAGCCCGAACTGCGTGAGCATTCTGGCCTGGATCAGCCGGTTATCGATTACCTTGCCGCGCAGCCGGATGTCGAAGAGATGTTTACCGATATCTCGACCTACCTGCTCAAATGGCTGCCCCGCTTTGCCGCCAGCAACCGCGCCTACGTCACCATCGCCATTGGCTGCACAGGTGGCCACCACCGCTCGGTGTACATCACCGAGCGCCTCGGCCAGCTGCTGCAACAGTCCTTGAAAAACGTCCAGGTCCGCCACCGCGACCTCTAGCCCACAGGATCCGCACCACGATGCCCGCCCGCGAAATCACCATCATCAACAAGTTGGGCCTGCATGCCCGGGCGGCCGCCAAGTTCGTCGGCGTAGCCGGGCGCTTCCCCTGCCAGGTGCGGGTGGGCCGCGCACCCGACAAGCTGGTGGACGGCAAGAGCATCATGGCCGTGATGATGTTGGCGGCAGGCAAAGGCACCCAGGTGCACCTGCACACCGAGGGTGAGCAGGACAACGATGCGCTGGAAGCGCTGGTAGCGTTGATCAACAACTACTTCGACGAAGGCGAATAAGCCACCCCAAATCCAGGCTGGCCTCATCGCCGGCAATGCCAATTCAAGACATCGCCGTATCCATCACCATCATCAGGCAAAAACCCACGCACAGCCCGAGGCTGGCCAAACGGTGATGCCCATTGCTGCGCGACTCGGGGATGATTTCCTGGGTCACCACCAACAACATCGCCCCTGCCGCACAGGCCAGGCCCAGCGGTAGCAGCAATTCGGCGACATTCACCAGCCAGGCACAGATCACCGCTGCCAGTGGCTCCACCAACCCCGACGCGGCACCGATCAGAAACGCCTTGAACCGCGGCATCCCCGCCCCTGCCAGCACCAGCGCAATGACCAACCCTTCGGGTACATCCTGCAAGGCGATACCCATGGCCAGGCTGTCAGCGTCGGCCATGCCACCGCCCGCCGAAACACCGATAGCCATGCCTTCAGGAATGTTGTGGGCGATGATGGCGATCACGAACAGCCAGATTCGCGCCGCGATCACCGGCTGCCTCTCGTTGCCGACCAAGGCCTCGGGCGAAGCACCTGAGACTTTCAGATCGACCACGAACAGGCACATCGCACCGAACAGTAAACCGGCACTGATCAGGCCTCCCGCGCCCCAAGGGCTGAAACCTATGGACTGAGCGGCATCCAGCCCAGGGATGATCAGCGAGAAAGCGGTGGCCGCCAGCATCACACCGGCCCCGAAACCCAATAAGGTATCGGCCAGGGCCACCGGCATGTTGCGAATCACCAGCACCGGTACCGCGCCCAGCGCTGTTCCCAGCGCGCACAATGCGCCGCCCTCAAGGGCACGCAACATGCGTGGGTCCAGGTCCAGCCAGGCGATGCCCCGGGCCACCAGCAGGGCTGTGCCAACCAAGAGCAGCAAAGTACCCAGCGCCAGCCGGAACAGGCGCACACTACTGACCGACATCACCTCTGAGCGCATACCGGTCCGACTCACTGGCTGGCTTCGAGATAACGACGTTCCACTTCGGCCCAGTCAATTACGTTGTAGAAAGCCCCAATGTATTCCGGGCGACGGTTCTGGTACTTCAAGTAGTAGGCATGCTCCCACACATCCAGGCCGAGGATCGGTGTGTTGCCATGCATCAGTGGGCTGTCCTGGTTGCCGCTGCTTTCCACCACGAGTTTCTGCTCAGGGGTCACGCTGAGCCAGGCCCAGCCGCTGCCGAAGCGGGTCAGCGCAGCTTTGGTGAAAGCTTCCTTGAACGCCTCGAAACCACCCAGTTCAGCCTCGATGGCCTTGGCCACCAGGCCCTGTGGCTGGCCGCCGCCTGTGGGCGACATGACCTTCCAGAACAGCGAATGGTTGGCGTGACCACCCCCATGGTTGGTCACCGCGCCTCGCAGGTTCTCCGGCAACTGCTTGACCGCAGCAACCAGCTTTTCAACCGGCCATTCAGCCCACTCGGTACCTTCGACCGCGGCGTTGAGGCCGTTGACGTAGGTCTGGTGGTGCTTGGTGTGGTGGATTTCCATGGTCTGGGTATCGATGTTCGGTTCCAGCGCATCGTAGGCATAGGGCAATGCAGGCAAGGTATGAGGCATATCAATGGATTCCGTAAGCTTGGGTTGTGGGCGGCAGGTCCGGCTGGGCAGCCAGTTCACTGGCCAAGGGCGCCTGGCGATCGAGCAGACGCTCGGTGCGCGGATACTGGCCGTACTCGGCAATGAAGCTCAGCAATTGGGTGTAAGTGCGCCCGCTGTGGCGCAGCGCGGCATCACGCAGCGCCTGCGGCAAACGCGCTTGCTGGCTGGCCTGGAGCAGGCGCTGGTGAGCGGCGCACAGGTAGTCGACGCTCTCCTGCGGCTGGTTCAGGCGCAGGTGCAGGTCGGCCAGGTTGTGATGGGCGACGACGAACGCCGCCACCGCTTCGTCGACGTCATGCCAGCGCTCCAATAGCACCTGGGCCAGAGCCAGGGCTTGCAGGTAGAGTTCCCGGGCATCGACCAGCTCGCCCTGTTCGAACAGGCGATTGGCGGCCTCGGTGGTGCGTTTCCAGTGCTGCATGACACGTCTCCTGGGCGATGACGCGGGTCAGATGCCCCCAGCGGTGAGTTTTTCCGGGTCCAGCAGCGCCTCGAGCTGATCGCGCGACAGGTCGGTATGCTCCAGCGCCACGTCGATGATCGGCCGGCCCTGCTTGTAGGCGGTCTTGGCGATCTCGGCGGCCCTGAGATAGCCGATGATCGGGTTCAGCGCGGTGACCAGGATCGGGTTGCGCGCCAGGGCTTCCTTGAGCTTGTTCTCGTTGACCTTGAAGCTGGCGATGGCCTTGTCGGCCAGCAGGCGGCTGGCATTGGCCATCAGCTCGATACTCTCCAGCAGGTTGCGGGCAATCACCGGCAGCATCACGTTGAGCTCGAAGTTGCCCGACTGGCCGGCAACGGCGATGGTCGCGTCGTTGCCGATCACCTGGGCGGCAACCATGGCGGTGGCTTCCGGGATCACCGGGTTGACCTTGCCCGGCATGATCGAGGAGCCAGGCTGCAGGCCTTGCAGTTCGATTTCACCGAGGCCGGCGAGCGGGCCGGAGTTCATCCAGCGCAGGTCGTTGGCGATTTTCATGAGTGCCACGGCTGTGGTCTTGAGCTGGCCGGACAGCGCCACGGCGGTGTCCTGGGAGCCGATCAGGGCGAACAGGTTCGGTCCTTGGGTGAACTCGACCTGGGTGAGGCCGCTCAGCTGACGGGCAAAGCCTGCGGCGAACTGCGGGTGGGCGTTGATCCCGGTGCCCACGGCAGTGCCACCCTGGGCCAGGGCCTGCAGGCTCGGCAAGGTCGCTTCGATATGCGCCTTGGCGCCGTTGATCTGTGCTGCCCAGCCATCGAGCACCTGGCTCATGCGCACCGGCATGGCATCCATCAGGTGGGTACGGCCAGTCTTCACGTACTGATGCACCTGCACCGATTTGGCTTCGATCACCTGAGCCAGGTGAGCCAGGGCGGGCAGCAACTGCTCATGCAGCGCCAGTGCGGCACTGACGTGGATGGTGGTCGGGATGATGTCGTTGCTGCTCTGGCCACAGTTGACGTGGTCGTTGGCATTGACCGGCTCACCGAGCAGGCGGCTGGCCAAGGTGGCGATCACCTCGTTGGCATTCATGTTCGAGCTGGTGCCGGAGCCAGTCTGGTACACGTCCACCGGGAAGTGCTGGATGAAGTCCTCGGCAAGCAGCTGCTCGACCGCCTTGACGATGGCTTGGCCCTGGGCGGCGGAAATTTGCTCAAGCTCGATGTTGGCCTTGGCTGCCGCAGCCTTGGCCAGCAGCAGGGCACGAATGAACTGGGCCGGCATACGCTGACCGCTGATCGGGAAATTGTCGACCGCGCGCTGGGTCTGGGCGCCGTACAGGGCCTGGGCCGGCACTTGCAGTTCACCCATGCTGTCACGCTCGATACGGGTATCACTCATCATCAAATCCTTGCATCAGTTCATCGGGGGAAATGGACGGCAGCAACCGGCAATTGGCCAGTTGCAGAGCGTAGGGTTGCCAGCGCTGGTTCTGTTCGCGGCGGTCCAGGTTGCGCAGTTCAAGCAGAGGGCGCCAGGCCTGGTCCAGGCACTGGCAACGCCAATGCCATGGCAGCATGCGATCGCAAGCGGTATCCAGCAGCAGGCGGAAGGAAGTCAGAGCCACCGTCCATGGCGAGGTATCCGTGCAGCACACCAGGTAGCGGCCTTCGGCAAGGTAGTGCTCGATCAGGCGCGGCTCGTCGGGTTCGAGCGCGCAGCGGATGCGCCGGCTGAGCCAGCGCCAGTTTTCCAGGTAGGGCAGTTCGCGCAGGACAGGTTTCATGAACATCATCACCGAAGCTTTGGGTAATGATATTCATTATTAAATGATAAACGTAATCACTTCAAGCGCGGATTGAGCAAATAAAAACCCGGCACAGTGGCCGGGTTTTTAGGTTTTGCTTAACGCTCAAGCAACTCAGCTACCTGCAACGGTCATCCGCTCGATCAACACCGAGCCCGTGTGAATATTGCTGCGGGTTTCAAGATCGCTGCCAATCGCGACAATCTGCTGGAACATGTCCTTCATGTTGCCGGCAATCGTCACTTCCTGCACCGCATGCTGGATCTCGCCATTCTCAACCCAGAAACCTGCGGCACCCCGTGAGTAGTCGCCCGTGACCATGTTCAGGCCATGGCCCATCAGCTCAGTCACCAGCAAACCGCGCCCCATGCGCCGGATGAGTGCTGCCTGATCTTCGATGCCATGGGTGACATACAGGTTATGCACGCCACCGGAGTTGGCCGTGCTTGGCAAGCCGAGCTTGCGGCCGGAATAGGTGCCCAGCAGGTAAGACACCAGCTCCCCTTTATCGACAAACGGCTTGGCATAAGTCGCCAGGCCATCACCGTCGAATGCCGCGCTGCCAAGGGCACGCGGAATATGCGGGCGCTCGTCCAGCGTCAGCCAGCTGGGGAACAGACGCTGGCCAATGGCACCATCGAGGAACGACGACTTGCGGTACAGGTTGCCACCAGAAATGGCCGACAGGAAGCTGCCGAACAGACCACCCGCCAGCTCGGCGGAGAACAGCACCGGCACTTCGCATGTCTTGACCGGACGCGCACCGAGTCGGCTGGCTGCTCGCTGTGCCGCGCGCTGGCCAATGCTGCGCGGGTCGGCCAACAGGTGGCCCTGGCGGTTGACGTCATACCAGTAATCACGCTGCATCTGGCCTTCACCTTCAGCGATCATCACGCAGCTCAGGCTGTGCCGGGTCGATGCGTAGCCACCGATGAAGCCATGGCTGTTGCCATATACACGGCAGCCCTGGTGGGTATTGAGGGTGGTGCCATCGGCGTTGAGAATGCGCGGGTCAGCGTCAAACGCCGCAGCCTCGCAGGCCAGCGCCATCTCGATGGCTTTCTCGGGCTCCAGATCCCAGTCATGGTAAAGGTCCAGGTCAGGGATCTCGCGCGCCATCAGTGCCGCATCAGCCAGCCCCGAGCACTCGTCTTCGGAGGTGTGCCTGGCAATGGCCAGGGCGGCGGCAACGGTTTCGCGAATAGCCTCCGGCCCACTGGCCGAGGTGCTGGCCGAGCCCTTGCGCTGGCCGACATAGAGGGTGATGCCAAAGCCTTGGTCGCGGTTGAACTCTACCGTCTCAACCTCACGCTGGCGCACCGTGGTGGACAAGCCCTGCTCCAGCGATACTGCCACTTCGCAGGCGCTGGCACCCTGCCGGCTCGCCTCGGCGATGATCGCTTCGACCTGCTCCTGCAATGCTGGCAGGTCCTTGGGGCCTACGCTCTGGACTGCACTCATGGTTTTCTCCACTCAAATTCTGCGTTCGGCGAGGGTCATTCTACGACCGGGCCGGACAAGCGGCCCCCGGGTGGTTATCATGGCGGCAATTTCTATGCCTTGTACGAAAAGTGCCTGCGCGGCGACTTTTCATAAAACTTAAACGGACTGCCACCATGGTTGATTCATACGACGACGCCTTCGACGGCGAAAAAAGCAAAACCCAGATCAAGCGCGAGTTGCATGCGCTGGTCGAACTCGGCGAACGCCTGACCACGGTCAAGGCCGATACCCTGGCGCGCCTGCCGTTGACCGACGAGCTGCGCAAAGCCTTGGCCGAAGCCTGCAAGCACACCGCCCATGGCGCACGCAAACGGCATATGTCGTTCGTCGGCAAACTGATGCGCGACCAGGACCTGGACGCCATCCACGCGGTGCTCGAGCAGATCGACAGCTCCAGCCGCCAGTACAACGAACGCTTCCACAACCTGGAGCGCTGGCGGGACCGCCTGATCGACGGTAACGACGAGGACCTTGAACGCTTCGTCAACGAATACCCCGACACCGACCGTCAGCAACTGCGTTCGCTGATCCGTCACGCTCAGCACGAAAAGGCGCGGAACAAGCCGCCTGCCGCTGCGCGCAAGGTCTTCAAGTACATCCGCGACCTCGACGAACTTCAGCGCGGCCTGCGCTGAGCCCCGCCACCTGGGGCTGCCCTGCAGCCCCGGGGCATGCATCACGCGCCGGTACCACCGACGGTGATCGCGTCCAGCTTCAAGGTCGGCTGGCCAACCCCTACCGGCACCGATTGCCCATCCTTGCCGCACGTGCCCACACCGCTGTCCAACGCAAGATCGTTACCCACCATCGACACTCGGCTCATGGCCTCGGGCCCGTTGCCGATCAGCGTCGCGCCCTTGACCGGCGCGGTGATTTTCCCGTCTTCGATCAGATAGGCTTCGCTGGTGGAGAACACGAACTTGCCGCTGGTGATGTCCACCTGGCCACCGCCAAGATTGGCGCAGTAGATGCCTTTCTTCACCGAGGCGATGATTTCCTGCGGGTCGCTTTCGCCGGCACGCATGTAGGTGTTGGTCATGCGTGGCATCGGCAGGTGGGCATAGGATTCCCGGCGGCCGTTACCGGTCACGGCCATCCCCATCAGGCGTGCATTGAGTTTGTCCTGCATGTAGCCCTTGAGCACGCCGTTCTCGATCAGCGTGGTGCATTCGGTCGGCGTACCTTCGTCGTCGACACTCAGCGAGCCTCGGCGGCCCTCGAGGGTGCCGTCGTCCACGATAGTGCACAGGCTCGAAGCCACCTTCTCGCCGATCCGGCCACTGAACGCCGAACTGCCCTTACGGTTGAAGTCGCCTTCCAGGCCGTGACCGACCGCTTCATGCAACAGCACACCCGACCAACCAGAACCCAGCACCACCGGCAAGGTACCAGCTGGCGCAGGAATGGCCTCCAGGTTCACCAAGGCCTGGCGCAGCGCCTCACGGGCATAACCCATGACCCGTTCCTCGGTGAAGAAGCGGTAGTCGGTACGCCCGCCGCCGCCCTGCCCGCCCCGTTCGCGCCGACCATTTTGCTCGACGATGACACTGACGTTGAAGCGCACCAGCGGCCGCACGTCAGCGGCCAGGCTGCCGTCGGCCGCAGCAATCAGAATGCGCTCCCAAACCCCGGCCATGCTCACGCTGACCTGCTGGATACGCGGGTCGAGCGCCCGCGTGGCGGCATCGACACGTTTGAGCAGCTCGACCTTTTCAGCACGGCTGAGCACGTCCAGCGGGTTGTCCGGGGCATACAGGGCCGTCACGTCCTGGCTGCGGAACGCCTGGACAGTGCCATTCTGGCCGGCGCGGGAAATCGAACGCGCCGCACGGGCTGCCGAAGTCAGAGCCTCGAGGTTGATCGCGTTGCTGTAGGCGAAACCGGTTTTCTCACCCGACTGGGCACGCACGCCCACGCCCTGGTCAAGGTTGAAGCTGCCCTCTTTGACAATGCCGTCCTCCAGCGCCCAGGTTTCCGAGATCTGGCCCTGGAAGTACAGGTCGGCGGCGTCGATGCCCGGCCCGGCCAACTCGCCCAGTACAGCCTGCAGGCTGTCCAGGGTCAGTCCGCCTGGGGCCAGGAGCTGCTCGCTGACGGTGGATAACATCTGGCTCATAGTCACTCCGAGGTGTGCGCAGGCCGCAAGGCGTCCTGCGAAAAAAAGCGCCGGTGCGAGGCAACCGGCATGCGCGCCCGAATGGACGCTTGTTCATCACTGTCGCGCTCGGCGAGCAATACCGCTTCGCCCTGCGCCTGTTCGGCGACGATCCGCCCCCAGGGGTCGACGATCGCCGCGTGCCCATAGGTCTCCCGCGGGCCTGGATGGGTACCGCCCTGTGCTGCGGCCAGCACATAGCACTGTGTTTCGATCGCCCGGGCACGAATCAGCACTTCCCAGTGCGCCGCGCCTGTGACCGCAGTAAATGCCGCAGGTGCCGTAATCAGTTGCGCGCCGGCACTGCGCAGCGCGCTGTACAGTTCCGGGAAACGCAGGTCGTAGCAGACGCTCAAGCCAAGGCGCCCTGCCGGCGTGTCGGCCACCACCACTTGCGCGCCATGGGCATAGTCGTCGGATTCACGGTAACGGCCGCGGTTATCGGCCACGTCCACATCGAACAGGTGCAGCTTGTCGTAGCGCGCCACCACCTCGCCGTGCTCGTCGATCAAAAGCGAGCAGGCATGCGCCTTGGCATCAGGCTGATCGGCAGGTGGCAGCGGCAAGGTGCCGGCAACAATCCATAATCTGAGGTCGCGGGCCGTGCGTTTCAACCAGGGCAGTATCGGCCCCTCACCCAGCGCCTCGGCCCGGCCGAGCGCAGCGGCGTCCTTGCGCCCCATGGCGGCGAAATTTTCTGGCAGCACCGCCAGCCTCGCGCCGCCGAATGCCGCCTGTTCCAGCAAGGTACCCGCACGCTGCAAGTTGGCCAGCACATCGTCCTGGCTGACCATCTGGATGACCGCTACCTTCATGGGCACTCCTGGCACTACTTGTTGAACGGTTTCACAAAGGTGATTCTAGGCTCTTTCCACGGCCCTTCGATGCGATAGTGCACGCTGGCGAAGCGCGATACCCGGTCACCGATCAGCCTATCGACCAGAAACAGCGCCCCACCGACCGCCGGTGCGCCGACGATCAGCGCGGCCAGCGGCAGGTTGTTGGTCACTGGCAGGGAGACCTGCAGGTTGGCGTCGACCCGGTCGCGAACGAGGTCCAGCGTACCGTCGAGCTCGAAGTTGCTCGAAGGCCCGGTCACGCTGATCGGCTCGCGGGTCACGTAGACGCCGTCACTGGCTACCAGCAAGCCTTTTACCCGGTCATAGGCCAGGCCCTTGTCGAACAGGTCGGAGAAGTCCAGGCGCAGACGCCGGCCGATGGAGTTGAAGTTGAGCAGGCCGAACACCCGCAAGGCTTGCGCGCCGCCCTCCACTTCGACGAACTGCCCTGTGCGCAACGCCGCATCCATGCTGCCCGAGAAACGGTTTAGGCCGACCCAGGCTGGCGAACCGGGCCAACGGCCATCCACATCCAGACGGAAGTCACGACTGGTCACGGTAGGCGCGAAGCCCCAGGCCTTGAGCACGTCGGCCAGGTTCTTGCCATCCAGGCGGCCCTTGTACCAACTGCTGGTGGCGCCGCTGTCACCTTCCCAGCCGCCCCGGCCGTCGATGTGCAGGCCTTTGAAGACGAGGTCGATATCCTGAGCTGCCACCCCTCGAGCGGTCGGGCGCAGTTTCAGCGCCAGGTTGCCGTACAGGTCGTCGCCGCGGTACAGCTTGTCGATGGTCAGGTCCAGTGCCGGTACCTTGCGTGGGTCGAACGAGGCCAGCGGGTCAGGGCCTTCCTCGGCCTGTGCCTGCGCCGGGTCCGCTGGTGGCAGGCGCAAGGTCTGCAGGCGCACGGTCATCGGTGCGCCCTTGGCATCGGGTAAACGTGCATTGCCGATGACTTCCTTGCTGTCCAGGCGCAGATCCCACGCTGGGCCTCCCCGGGCCAGACGCACGACCGCCTGGTTCAGGTCCATGCCAAGGGCCTTCAACTGGCCGATGCTCAGGTCTACGCTCTGCAGAGTCTGCCGGGCACTTGCGCCAGGGTCGTCGCCACTCATCTGCGTCATCTGCGCCTGCCAGGGCGCCAGGTCCAGGCTCTCGAGGCGCCCCCGTACACGCAGGCCCTGCCCAGCTGGCACCTGCGCCTGCCCTGCCCCCAGCAGCAGTTCGCCGCGACCTTGCGCCAGGTTTTGGCTGGGCGCGGCATAGGCAAAGCGGGCAAGGTCGGCGTAGGCAGCATCCAGACGCCGCTCAGGCCCCTGCAGGCTCATGCTGAATCGGCTCTCACGGGTATCTGCTGCGGCCTTGCCGAACGGCGCAGGCAAATCGATTGCAAGGCCTTTGAGCGACGAATTCACGCTCAGACTGTTGTCGCGGCTGCCAAGGTTGAGTTGCAATTGATAGGGCAGGTCACCGGACGCCGGCAAGGGCTGCTTGAACTGCAGCCAGTCGGTCAAGGCCCGGAGCGCCACGTGGCCATTCGCGCTGATACGCGTCTGCATCTGCCCAGGCTGGCCCCCGGCGGTTATCTGCGCGGTCACCGGCTTGCCAAATGCCTGCAGGGCGATGTTCTTCCCGCTCAGCCCCTTGTCGAGATCGAAACTGAAATCGCCCTTGAGTCGGCTCAGCTCCAGGCTTGGCGGCGCAACCTTGAGGCGTGCATCGGAGGTGGCAAAGTCGACCTGTACCTTCGGGCGTTGTCCTCGGGCCAGGGGGATGTCGAGCTTGAGCTTGCCCTTGAGCGGCCCCTCGCCCTCCCATCCTGCGAAAATTTCGCCCGTGCCGATAGGCGCTTCCTTGAGAATCCTCAGACCATCGCCGAGGCTGCCGTCGAAATTGCCATCAAGGTACAGGCGGCTTTGCTCGGCACCCTCCACATGGGGAATGTTGACACTGACGTCACTTACCTGGGTGTCCAGCAACAGGCCTTTATGGGCCTTGATGCGCACGCCACTGTCCTCGATCAGCACATCGCCATCGACGTTTTGCACCTGTGGCCAGCCAGGCTGGAAGTTCAGGGCGGCGTCGTGCACCTTGAAGAACAGGCTGATGCTGCGCGATTCGGGGCTGGCACCGTGGTTCAGCGAACCTTGGTACTGGAAGTAGCCTTCATCGACGTTGCCCTTGACGATGGCACTGCGCAGCCACTCATCGAGCGCCGGGCTGAGCACTTCAGGCAGGTATTTGGCGGTGTAGCGCCCATCGCCCTCGGTCAGGCCTACGCGCAGGTCCATATAGCTCTCGCTGCCTTCATTGAACAGCAGGCGAATCAGGAAATCCCCGGCGATCTTGCCCTCTTCGCCCAGCACTTTCAGGTAGGGGGCAGCCAAGGTAAAACCCTCTTTGTCGAGGGTATAGGTCAAACGGGCGTTGGCTTTCTGATAATGCCAAGGTTTGGCGAAGATCGGATACAGATGCAACATGAAAGCGTCGGTATCCAGGCGCAGCTCGCCATGGCCCAGGTCTCCGCTGATGCTGCCGCTGACATTGCCGGCAGCGGGTGCGCCGTGGTAGGCGTCAAAACCCACTTTTTCCAGATTGGCAGCGAACTGCAGCCGTTGATCACCCTCGGCCTTGGGCCGCAAGTCGAGGCGCAAGTTGCGCACGGCACCGGTCACATTCAGCGCATCGACCGCAGTCATGAATTTTTCAGGCAGTGGCGCCAGTGCATCTATCAAAGGCGTCAGCGGCGCAAGGTCAAGGCGGTCGGCCTGTACCTGCCAGCTTTCCCCACCGGGTTGCTCACCTGCGCGCTGACGCACCTGCAGCTTCGACTCCCAGCGAGCCTTGCCGATGTTGGCAGCCAGTGAATCGACAACCACATCGAACCCTTGCTCGCGACGCTGGAACCAGGCCGAGACCGCCAGGTTATCCAGTGTCACCGCCTGGCGCTGGGCATAGGCGCCGCGCAACTGAGGGGCATTGAGGCGGACCACCGCCTGCTGCAACCGGCCCTCGCCCCAGTCAACCCAGAATTCACCACCGGCGCGCAGGGCTTGGGCCTGCCACTGGCCGAGCAGGCGTGGCGGCAGCCAACGCGCCCAGTCGCTCTGCGGCAGGCTCAGGTAAGCCTCTGCCTTACCATCGCGCCAGGCCTGGGGCGTTACCCGGCTGCGCAGGTTCAGTGCCAACGGCTGGCCGTCAGGCAGGGTCGCACGCAGGTCCAGCGCCTGACGTGAAGCGCCGGCCTGCAGGCCAAGGCTGACATAGGTAAGAGTCAACGGGTCACGCTGCCAAGGCTGCAGGGTAACCTGGCTGTCGAATACGTCGATACGGCCCAACTGTTGCAAACGCTGCAGCACCTCGGCCGGGTCCAGCGGCGCGTCGTCCTTTTTCGGTAAGCCTTCAAGCGCCCAACCGCCCTGCTCGTTCTCACGCAGGATCAGTTGCAGGCCCGCCAACTGGATATGCGCCAGGCGTACTTCGCGTGCAGTGAGGCTGGCCCAGAGGTCCGGCACCAGCTTGACGTCATCCAGGCGCAACGCCGAAGCGCCCTCGCCCAACTGCAGGTCACGTACCCGCAGCACCGGCGCCAGGCCACTCCAGCGCCCTTCAAGCGCCCCCACATGCACCGGCAGGCCCAACGCCTGCTCGGCCTTGCTTTCAAGGTCGGCGCGGTATTCGGCCACCAGTGGCACCAGCTCCCGGCCGAGGCTGACATAGAGCGCCACCAACACAGCCAGCAGGGCGCAGATGCCCAGCCCCCAACGGGTCAAGGCGACAAGAACGCGGGTCAGACGTCCCATGGCCAAGGCCCTCCAGGTCGTTTATCCATGATGGCTCGAAGCAGCGGTTTTGCCAGCCCGAGCACCTTGGGCTGGGTATCAGAAAGCCTCAGAGCAGCACCACATCGTACTGCTCCTGCGAGTACATCGACTCGACCTGGAAGCGAATGGTTCGACCGATGAACGTTTCCAGCTCGGCCACGTTGCCGGACTCTTCATCGAGCAAGCGGTCGACCACCTTCTGGTTGGCCAGCACCCGATAGCCTTCTGCCTGATAGGCGCGGGCTTCACGAAGGATCTCGCGGAAAATTTCGTAACAGATAGTTTCCGGGGTTTTCAGCTTGCCACGCCCCTGGCAGGCGGTGCACGGTTCGCACAGTACCTGCTCCAGGCTCTCACGCGTGCGCTTGCGGGTCATCTGTACCAGGCCCAGCTCGGTGATGCCGATGATGTTGGTCTTGGCATGGTCACGTTCGAGCTGTTTCTCCAGCGTACGCAGCACCTGGCGTTGATGGTCCTCATCCTCCATGTCGATGAAGTCGATGATGATGATCCCGCCAATGTTGCGCAGGCGCAGCTGCCGGGCGATTGCCGTGGCCGCTTCAAGGTTGGTCTTGAAAATGGTCTCTTCGAGGTTGCGGTGGCCGACGAAGGCGCCGGTGTTGACATCGATGGTAGTCATTGCCTCGGCGGGGTCGACCACCAGATAGCCGCCGGACTTGAGCGGCACCTTGCGATCCAGTGCGCGCTGGATTTCGTCCTCGACGCCGTACAGGTCGAAGATCGGCCGCTCACCCGGGTAGTGCTCCAGGCGGTCGGCGATCTCCGGCATCAGTTCGGCAACGAACTGCGTGGTTTTCTGGAAGGTTTCCCGGGAGTCGATGCGAATCTTCTCGATCTTGGGGTTGACCAGGTCACGCAGTGTGCGCAAGGCCAGGCCAAGATCCTCGTAGATGACCGTCGGCGCGCCGCAGGTCTGGATCTGGCTGCCAATCTGCTCCCACAGGCGGCGCAGGTAGCGGATGTCCTGCAGGATCTCTTCGGCCCGTGCGCCCTCGGCAGCAGTGCGCAGGATGAAACCGCCGGCGTTCTTGATGTCTTCGCTGTCCATGCAGTCACTGACCACCTGCTTGAGGCGATCACGTTCGGCTTCGTCTTCGATCTTCAGGGAAATGCCGACATGGCTGCTGCGCGGCATGTACACCAGGTAACGCGACGGTATGGACAGCTGGGTGGTCAGCCGTGCGCCCTTGCTACCGATGGGGTCCTTGGTCACCTGCACCACCAGGGCCTGGCCCTCGTGTACCAGTGCGGTGATGGTCTCCACGGCAGAACCTTCGCGCTGGGAAATCTCCGAGGCATGAATGAACGCGGCGCGCTCCAGGCCGATATCGACGAACGCCGCCTGCATGCCTGGCAGCACCCGCACCACTTTGCCCTTGTAGATATTGCCGACGATGCCGCGACGCTGGGTGCGCTCGACGTGCACTTCCTGCAGCACCCCGTTTTCCACCACCGCCACACGCGACTCCATCGGGGTGATGTTGATCAGGATCTCTTCACTCATGGCAGGCTCTCGTCAAAGGTCTTCGGTAATCATGGATCGCGGGCGCCGGGCTGGCTACTGCTGCTTTGTTACCTCAGGAGAAAGCGCCGGCACCTGCCAGCAGGCGATACCGAATTGGGCGAGCAGCTCGGCCGTCTCGCTCAGGGGCAGGCCGACTACCGCCGAATAGCTGCCCTGAAGGCCGGTCACGAATACCGCCCCCAAGCCCTGGATGGCATAACCGCCGGCTTTATCCACTGGCTCGCCACTGGCCCAATAGCGCTGTGCTTCTTGCAGGTCGATGGCGCGAAAACGTACGTTGCTGGTGACGCAGACACTCAGGCAGCACTGGCCATCGCTCAGCGCCACCGCCGTCAACACCTGATGTTCGCGCCCTGCCAGGTCGGCCAGCATGGCCAAGGCATCTTCACGGTTTTCCGGTTTGCCGAGAATACGACCATCGAGCACCACCGCAGTGTCTGCGCCGAGCACCACGGCCGGGCCGGCAAGACTGGCAAGGCCAGCCTCGGCCTTGCTCCGGGCCAGGCGTTCGACATACGCCACGGCGCTTTCGTCTGGCAGCGGGGTTTCATCGATGGGGGCGCTGGTGACGGTGAACGGCACGCCGATCTGGGCCAGCAATTCACGACGACGGGGCGAGCCGGAGGCCAGGTAAAGTGGTTTCATGCAGACATCTCCCTGTCGGTGGCGGCGGCGCCGTCAGTTGATATGCAAACGCCGGCGCAGATCACGCAGGGCGAAGCTGATCCACGGCCAGAGCAAGGCGCTGATGACCGCCGACCAGACCAGCGCCAGCGTCGGCAAACGGTTGCCGGTGAGCGCACTGAGCCACAACTGGATCAGCTGGGCGATACCGAAGATCACCAGGATTACCAGGCTCTGCTGCCACATCGGGAACATGCGCAGACGCTGCTGCAGCGACAGCACCAGGAAGGTGATCAGGGTCAGGACCAGGGCATTCTGCCCGAGCAGCGTGCCGTACAGCACGTCCTCGGCCAGGCCCAGCACGAACGCAGTGGTCATGCCGACCTTGTTCGGGACCATGAGCGTCCAGAACGACACCAGCATCGCCAGCCACATGGGCCGGAACACCTCGAGAAACGGTGGCATGGGCGAGACGCTGAGTAGCAGGCCAATGGCGAAGGTCAGCCAGATGACCCACCCGTGGTTACGGCGCGTTTTGGCCATCATTGCCTCCGAGGCTGGGCGGGTGCCGCAGGCGCTGCGGCAGGGCTGGCGGGTGCCGGGGCCGGTGCTGAAGCGGCCGGGGCCGGGGCCGCTGTGGCAGGTACCGCCGGCGTGGCCGGGGCCGGCGCTGCCGCTGCAGGCGTGCCGGGGGCAGCCTGTTCGCCATTGGCGCCAGGCTGAGCAGGGTTCGCTGCGCCCTTGCGGTCCGCCTCTTCCTGGGCGAGCGCCGCGTCGGTGGCACGCTGCTCCGGAGAACGCCGGTCGCTGAACACCAGCAGCATGTAGCGGCTGCGGTTGAGTGCGGCGGTAGGAATGGCGCGAACGATGGCGAACGGCTGGCCGGAGTCATGGATCACTTCGTTGACCGTGGCCACCGGGTAGCCGGCCGGGAAGCGCTGGCCCATGCCGGAGCTCACCAGCAAGTCGCCTTCCTTGATGTCAGCCGTGTCGGCAACATGACGCAGCTCCAGACGCTCCGGGTTGCCAGTACCGCTGGCAATCGCGCGCAGGCCGTTACGGTTGACCTGTACCGGGATGCTGTGGGTGGTGTCGGTCAGCAGCAACACTCGTGCGGTGTAGGGCATCAGCTCGACCACCTGGCCCATCAGGCCGCGGGCATCGAGCACCGGCTGGCCAAGGAACACACCGTCGCGCTCGCCTTTGTTGATCAGGATACGGTGGGTGAACGGGTTGGGGTCGACGCCGATCAGCTCAGCCACCTCGACCTTCTCGTTGACCAGTGCAGAGGAGTTGAGCAACTCGCGCAGGCGCACGTTCTGCTCGGTCAGGGCCGCCAGCTTCTGCAGGCGCCCCTGCAGCAGCAGGGCTTCGGTCTTGAGTTTCTCGTTTTCCGCGATCAGTTCGTTACGGCTGCCGAACTGGCCCGCAACACCTTGCCACATCCGCTGAGGCAAGTCGGTGATCCAGTACGATTCCATCAGTACCAGGCCCATCTGGCTGCGCACGGGCTTGAGCAGGTCAAAGCGCGCATCGACCACCATCAGCGCGACCGAAAGCACCACCAGTACGAGCAGGCGCACGCCCAGCGAAGGGCCCTTGGAGAAAAGCGGTTTAATGGGCCGTTCCTCGTGGACGACTCAGGAAGTCATTGGACATGGGACAACGCACCAGCCTGGTTGCGGGTTGACGGAAGCGGCGCCCCAACGGACGCCAGCCCAACGCATACAGGTAGCACTGCGCGTGCCACCTGTAAACCGGGCGCTCGATCACTCGCTGGAGAGCAGGTCCATCGCGTGCTTGTCCATCATCTCCAGGGCGCGACCGCCGCCACGGGCCACGCAGGTCAGCGGGTCCTCGGCAACGATCACCGGCAAGCCGGTTTCCTGGGCCAGCAGCTTGTCGAGGTCGCGCAGCAGCGCGCCACCACCGGTCAGCACCAGGCCACGCTCGGCGATGTCGGAGGCCAGCTCCGGCGGAGACTGCTCCAGGGCGCTTTTTACGGCCTGAACGATGGTCGCCAGCGACTCCTGCAGGGCTTCGAGCACTTCGTTGGAGTTCAGGGTGAAGGCACGTGGCACGCCTTCGGCCAGGTTGCGGCCGCGCACGTCGACTTCACGCACTTCGCCGCCCGGGTAGGCGGTACCGATTTCCTGCTTGATGCGTTCGGCAGTGGATTCGCCGATCAGGCTGCCGTAGTTGCGGCGCACATAGGTGACGATGGCCTCGTCGAAGCGGTCGCCGCCAACGCGGACAGACTCGGCGTAGACCACGCCATTGAGCGAGATCAGGGCGATTTCAGTGGTACCACCACCGATATCGACGACCATCGAGCCACGGGCTTCTTCGACCGGCAGGCCCGCACCGATGGCAGCGGCCATTGGTTCTTCGATCAGGAACACTTCACGGGCACCGGCACCCAGAGCCGATTCGCGAATGGCGCGGCGCTCTACCTGGGTCGACTTGCACGGCACGCAGATCAGCACGCGAGGGCTGGGCTGGAGGAAGCTGTTCTCGTGAACCTTGTTGATGAAGTACTGCAACATTTTTTCACAAACGCTGAAGTCGGCGATGACGCCGTCCTTCATCGGACGAATGGCAGCAATGTTGCCGGGCGTACGGCCCAGCATGCGTTTGGCTTCGGTACCGACGGCGACGACGCTTTTCTGGTTGCCGTGGGTACGGATGGCAACTACCGAGGGCTCATTCAGGACGATACCGCGCTCACGCACGTAGATAAGGGTGTTGGCAGTACCCAGGTCGATGGAGAGATCGCTGGAAAACATGCCACGCAGTTTCTTGAACATGGGAAAGTGACCCTGGGGAAAGCGTGGGTAAAAAAGTGCGGCAAACTCTAACAATGGCAGGGATTTTGGGCAAGGAGCCAATATGTTAAATTGGTCGTTTTTCCGAGCACGCCAGCAGATGATCGCGGCCGTATGACCGCCAGAATGCCGACATGTTCCTCATCACGGACCTTATTCCGTTCTTTGTTTCCCCTGGAGATACCCATGGCGCTTGAACGCTGCGACGTGGAAAAGATCGCCCATCTGGCCCGCCTGGGCCTGAATGAAGGCGAACTGCCACGCATTACCGATGCACTGAACAGCATTCTCGGGCTGGTCGACCAGATGCAAGCGGTCGACACCACCGGCATCGAGCCCCTGGCCCACCCCCTGGAGGCCAGCCAGCGCCTGCGTCCCGACCAGGTCACCGAAAGCAACCAGCGCGATGCCTACCAAGCCATCGCACCAAAGAC
The DNA here is from genome assembly GCF_047456185.1 of Pseudomonas sp. BNK-30. Taxonomy (NCBI): domain Bacteria; kingdom Pseudomonadati; phylum Pseudomonadota; class Gammaproteobacteria; order Pseudomonadales; family Pseudomonadaceae; genus Pseudomonas; species Pseudomonas sp. BNK-30. The sequence continues at coordinate 314,215 of NZ_CP179904.1, read as the reverse complement.
CGAAAGCGGTCTGTACCTGGTTCCCAAAGTCATCGAGTAAGGGATAGTGCCTGCCATGCATCAATTGACCCTGGCCGAGATCGCCCGCGGGCTCGCCGACAAGTCGTTTTCCTCCGAAGAGCTGACCGGCGCCCTGCTGGCGCGCATCCAGCAGCTCGACCCGCAACTCAACAGCTTCATCAGCGTCACCGAGGAGCTGGCCCTGGGCCAGGCCCGTGCCGCCGACGCCCGTCGCGCCGCCGGTGAGACCGGCGCACTGCTGGGCGCCCCTATCGCCCACAAGGACCTGTTCTGCACCAACGGCGTACGCACCAGCTGCGGCTCGAAGATGCTCGACAACTTCAAGGCGCCGTATGACGCCACCGTGGTCGCCAAGCTGGCCGAGGCCGGCATGGTCACCCTGGGCAAGACCAACATGGACGAATTCGCCATGGGGTCTGCCAACGAATCCAGCCACTATGGCGCGGTGAAAAACCCCTGGAACCTCGAGCACGTGCCAGGCGGCTCGTCCGGCGGCTCCGCTGCGGCCGTGGCTGCCCGCCTGCTGCCGGCGACCACCGGCACCGATACCGGCGGCTCGATCCGACAGCCGGCAGCACTGACCAACCTCACAGGCCTAAAACCGACGTACGGTCGCGTTTCGCGCTGGGGCATGATCGCCTATGCCTCCAGCCTCGACCAGGGTGGCCCGCTGGCCCGCACCGCCGAAGACTGCGCGCTGCTGCTGCAAGGCATGGCCGGTTTCGACGCCAAGGACTCCACCAGCATTGACGAGCCGGTGCCGGACTACAGCGCCAACCTGAATGCCTCGCTGCAAGGCCTGCGCATCGGCCTGCCGAAAGAGTACTTCGGCGCCGGCCTCGACCCGCGCATCGCCGAACTGGTCCAGGCCAGCGTCAAGGAGCTGGAAAAGCTCGGCGCAGTGGTCAAGGAAATCAGCCTGCCGAACATGCAGCACGCAATCCCTGCGTACTACGTGATCGCGCCGGCCGAAGCCTCTTCCAACCTGTCGCGATTCGACGGCGTGCGCTTCGGCTACCGCTGCGACGCCCCCAAAGACCTGACCGACCTGTACAAGCGCTCCCGTGGCGAAGGCTTCGGTGCCGAAGTCCAGCGCCGCATCATGGTCGGTACCTACGCCCTGTCGGCTGGCTACTACGACGCCTACTACGTCAAGGCGCAGCAGATCCGCCGCCTGATCAAGAACGACTTCATGGCCGCCTTCGAAGGCGTCGACCTGATCCTTGGCCCGACCACGCCCAACCCGGCCTGGAAGCTGGGCGCCAAGAGCAGCGACCCGGTCGCGGCATACCTTGAAGACGTCTACACCATCACCGCCAACCTGGCGGGCCTGCCGGGCCTGTCGATGCCAGCCGGCTTCGTCGATGGCCTGCCGGTCGGCGTACAGCTGCTGGCCCCGTACTTCCAGGAAGGCCGCCTGCTCAATGTCGCGCACCGCTACCAGCAGGTCACCGACTGGCACACCCGCGCCCCCAACGGCTTCTGAGGAATTCACACATGCAATGGGAAGTTGTGATCGGGCTGGAAATCCATACCCAGCTGGCCACCCAGTCGAAGATCTTTTCCGGCAGCGCCACCACCTTCGGCTCCGAGCCGAACACCCAGGCGAGCCTGGTTGACCTTGGCATGCCCGGCGTACTGCCGGTGCTGAACCAGGAAGCCGTGCGCATGGCCTGCATGTTCGGCCTGGCGATCGATGCCCAGATCGGCAAGCGCAACGTGTTCGCGCGCAAGAACTACTTCTACCCCGACCTGCCCAAGGGCTATCAGATCAGCCAGATGGACTTGCCGATCGTCGGCAAGGGCCACCTGGACATCGCCCTGGAAGACGGCACCATCAAGCGCATCGGCGTAACCCGCGCGCACCTGGAAGAAGACGCTGGCAAGAGCCTGCACGAAGACTTCAGCGGCTCCACCGGTATCGACCTGAACCGTGCCGGCACCCCGCTGCTGGAAATCGTTTCCGAACCGGACATGCGCAGCGCCAAGGAGGCCGTGGCCTACGTCAAGGCGATCCACGCGCTGGTGCGCTACCTGGGCATCTGCGACGGCAACATGGCTGAAGGCTCGCTGCGCTGCGACTGCAACGTCTCGATCCGGCCCAAAGGCCAGGCCGAGTTCGGCACCCGCTGCGAGATCAAGAACGTCAACTCGTTCCGCTTCATCGAGCGCGCGATCAACAGCGAAATCCAGCGCCAGATCGACCTGATCGAAGATGGCGGCAAGGTGGTTCAGGAAACCCGCCTGTACGACCCGAACAAGGACGAGACCCGCTCCATGCGCAGCAAGGAGGAAGCCAACGACTACCGTTACTTCCCCGACCCGGACCTGCTGCCGGTGGTGATCGAGGACAGTTTCCTCGAAACCATCCGTGCCGGCTTGCCGGAACTGCCACCGCAGAAGGTCGAGCGCTTCCAGAGCCAGTATGGCCTGTCGGCCTACGACGCCAACGTGCTGGCCTCCAGCCGTGAGCAGGCGGACTACTTCGAGCAGGTGGTGAAGATTGGCGGCGACGCCAAGCTGGCAGCCAACTGGGTCATGGTCGAACTGGGCAGCCTGCTGAACAAGCTGGGTATCGAGATCGACCAGGCACCGGTCAGTGCCGAGCAGCTCGGTGGCATGCTGCTGCGTATCCGCGACAACACCATCAGCGGCAAGATCGCCAAGACCGTGTTCGAGGCCATGGCCGCCGGTGAAGGCGATGCCGACAGCATCATCGAGAGCAAAGGCCTGAAACAGGTCACCGATACCGGCGCGATCGACAAGATGCTCGATGAAGTGCTTGCTGCCAACGCCGAGCAGGTCGAACAGTACCGCGCCGCCGATGAAGCCAAGCGCGGCAAGATGTTCGGCTTCTTCGTCGGCCAGGCGATGAAAGCCTCCAAGGGCAAGGCCAACCCGGGGCAAGTGAACCAATTGCTCAAGGCCAAGCTCGAAGGGTGAGCTTTGTAGGAGCGGCCTCGTGTCGCGAAAGGGCTGCAAAGCAGCCCCAAAGGCTTATGCAGTGACCTGGCCATGGGGCCGCGCTGCGGCCCTTTCGCGACACAAGGCGGCTCCTACAGCCACCGCGCCGCCAAGCGCGCCCAATGGCAGCACCGGAGCATCACCTTGCTAAAAAGATCCATCGCCACCCTGGCCCTGTTTTCCCTGTTGGCCGGCTGCGCCAGCCACGACATCGACCCCCGTGGTTACAACCAGACCGGCACCGCCTCCTATTACGGCGCCCGCCACCACGGCAAACGCACCGCCAGCGGCGAAGCCTTCAACCAGCACGGCCTGACCGCAGCGCATCGCAGCCTGCCCTTCGGCACCCGGGTACTGGTCACCAACCTCGCCAACCAACGCAGCGTGGTGGTCCGCATCAATGACCGCGGCCCGCACACACGCGGCCGGCTGATCGACCTGTCGCGCGCTGCAGCAGAAAAAATCGGCATGATCCGTAGCGGAACGGCGCGCGTGCGGGTACAAGGTCTAAGCGACTGACGCAACGGAGTTCCAACCATTTTCGACCTGGCCACCCTCCCCACCTTCAGCCTCCTGCAACTGGGCATAGCCTTGCTGTTGCTGGTGGCCGGCGCCGAACTGCTGGTGCGTGCCGCCCTTCGCCTGGCACAGCGTGTACACGTACGGCCGCTGATCATTGGCCTGAGCCTGGTGGCATTCGGCAGTACGGCGCCACAGCTGACCGTCAGCCTGCAGGCCGCCTATCAGGGCGCGCCCGATGTGGCCGTGGGCAGCGTGATCGGCAGTAACATCTTCAATGTTCTGGTGATCCTTGGCCTGGCTGCATTGATCATCCCGCTACGCGTGTCCCGCCAACTGGTGCGCCTGGACATTCCACTGATGATCCTCGCCAGCGCACTGGTCTATGCGCTGGCCGCCAACGGCCATCTGGGGCGCGTGGAAGGGCTGGTGCTGCTATCAGGCCTCGTGGGGTATCTGGTCATGCTCTGGCACCAGTCGCGCCACTATGCCCGCACCTACCCTGCACCGCGTGCGCTGGCCAGCAGCGCCGGGCGCTTCTGGACCGGCACACTGCTGCAAGTGGCGTTCGGCTTCGGCCTGCTCAGCCTGGCCGGCCACTTGCTGCTGGAAGCGGCGGTCGAAGTCGCGACCGACCTGGGCTTGTCTGAACGCATCATCGGCTTGACCGTTGTCGCGGTGTGCACGTCACTGCCCGAACTGGCTGCGGCGCTGATTGCCGCCCTGCGAGGGGAACGGGAGATCGCCGTGGGCACGGTGATCGGCAGCAACCTGTTCAATCTGCTGGCGGTGCTAGGCCTGACCGCACTGACCACACCCGAGCCGCTGACCATATCGCCAAACGCACTGGGCTTCGACCTACCGGTAATGCTCGGCGTCGCGGCGCTGAGCCTGCCAGTGTTCTACTCCGGGTACCGGATTACCCGGGCCGAAGGGTTGGTATTACTTGGCCTTTACCTGGTCTACGGGCTGCACGTGGTGGCGTTCACCATCGGCATGCCGCTGGCCGGCCGCCTGGAACGGCTGATGCTCTTCTACGTTCTGCCAGTGCTCGGCCTGGTGCTGTTGTACACCACTGTGAGGGCCTGGCGGCGGCAGCACTAACGGCGGGAAGGTAGTGTCGCGACGAAGTGCATGGCTTGGGTGGCGCGCCGCACCACTCAAGACATGCACCCTGACTCAAGCCTGCCGGGCTTTCTTCAACCGGAACGCTACCCAAAGCAGCGCAATCCACCCGGGTATCAGCATCACCGAAATACGAATCGGCGGGGTCAGGTACATCACCACCAGAATCAGCACGATAAATGCCAGGCACAGGTAGTTGGTGAACGGGTGCCCCCAGCTCTGGTAGAACGGCTGGATACCTGCCGCCAGCTTGGCCTTGCGGAACTTCAGGTGGGTAATGCTGATGCTCGCCCAGTTGATCACCAGCGCCGACACCGCCAGCGCCATCAGCAGGCCGAATGCATCACCCGGCATCAGGTAGTTGATCACCACGCACATGCCCGTAGCGAAAGCCGACACGCCCAACGCAGTCAGTGGCACACCGCTGCGGCTGACCTTGAGCAGCTGGCGTGGTGCGTCGCCCTGGCTGGCCAGGCCGAACAACATACGGCTGTTGGCGTACACGCAACTGTTGTAGACCGACAGCGCAGCTGTCAGCACCACGATATTGAGGATGGTCGCCACCAGGTCGCTGTCCAGTTCGTGGAAGATCATCACGAACGGGCTGCCACCCTGCACGACCTTCTGCCACGGGTACAGCGACAACAGCACCGCCAGCGCGCCGATGTAGAAAATCAGGATACGGTAAACCACCTGGTTGGTTGCCTTGGGAATGCTCTGGCGCGGGTTGTCCGCTTCGGCGGCCGTGATGCCCACCAGCTCCAGGCCACCAAAGGAGAACATGATCACCGCCAGCGCCATCACCAGCCCGGTGACGCCATTGGGGAAAAACCCGCCGTATTGCCACAGGTTGGCCACACTGGCGTCCGGGCCGCCGTGGCCACTGCTCAGCAGCCACGCGCCGAAACCGATCATGCTGACGATGGCCACCACCTTGACCAGGGCGAACCAGAACTCCATCTCGCCATAGACCTTGACCTGGGTCAGGTTGATCAGGTTGATCACCACGAAGAAGATCGCCGCCGTGGCCCAGGTGGGAAACTCCGGCCACCAGTACTGCACATAGATGCCAACGGCGGTGAGCTCGGCCATACCCACGAGCACATACACCACCCAGTAGTTCCAGCCCGAGACGAAGCCTGCGAACTCACTCCAGTATTGGTGTGCGAAGTGGCTGAAACTGCCGGCTACCGGCTCTTCGACCACCATTTCGCCCAACTGGCGCATGATGAAGAAAGCCATCAGGCCAGCGATGGCATAGCCCAGCAAAACGGAGGGGCCCGCCAGCTGGATGGTCTGGGCGATACCCAGGAACAACCCGGTACCGATGGCACCGCCCAGCGCGATCAGCTGGATATGGCGATTCTTCAGCCCGCGCTGCAACCGCTCGGGCGTGCTCTGGTCTTGCATGAAGTGTCCTTAAGCTCAGTGAGGCAGTGTTTTTTGAGGTATGCAGTCAAGGATCTAGATCCATCCGCCCCACTGCAAGATGAAAATACCAATATTGGTGGTGATCGCCGCCATTAGCGTAGTGATCACGATGATCGATGCCGCCAGTTCGTGATTGCCGTTGGCTGCCCGTGCCATGACGTAACTGGCCGCCGCAGTGGGGCTGCCGATGTACAGGAACAGAATGCCCAGCTCGGCCCCGCGAAAACCGCAGAGCCAGGCACCGAGCGTGCCGAACAGCGGCAACCAGAGCATCTTCACCAGGCTGGCATCGATGGCCAACTTGCCGCTGTCGCGCAGGGCGTTGAGCGACAGGGTGCCACCGATACAGATCAGCGCCAGCGGCAGGGTCATCTGCGCGAGGTAGTCGCCCGAGGTGAGCAACCAGTTGGGCAGGGGTACCTGCCCGTAGGCCATGGGCGTGGCCAGTAGCACGCTGATGATCAGCGGGTTGCTGAAAATGCTCTTGCAGATGCTCCACGGGTCGGACTTCAGGTCCGGGCTGTATACCGCCAGCACTACGGCTGAAAGCGAGTTGTACAGGAGGATCACCAGGCCTGCGAGCACTGCCCCCAGCGAGATACCGTAGTCCCCGTAAAGGCTGGCGGCCAGGGCCAGGCCGATCACGCCGTTGTTGCCGCGAAACGCACCCTGGGTGTAGATGCCGCGGTCGGCCAGCGGGCTGCGCCAGATTGCCAGGCCCCAGGCCACGGCGAAGCCGACCAGGGTGGCAGCGACGAAATAGAGGATGACACCCGGTTTGATCGCCGTTGCCAGGTCGGCATGGTAGATGCCGAGGAACAACAGCGCAGGCATGCAGACGTTGAACACCAGTTGCGAGGCAACCCGGTTGAAATTGTCGTCGATCAGGTGAATGCGTTTGAGCAGCACGCCCAGGAACAGCATGGCGAAGACGGGCGCCGTGATGTTCAGCGTCTGGATAAGAAGGGCGAGCATGCGCTAGCGATCCTGAAGGGTTGCCGTTAGGGGGCTAATGATACGCCAACGCGTCAGGAGTTGCGGGGATCAGCCGCAATATAAAGAAATTTCTGTTAGGCCCTATCGCCGGCAAGCCGGCTCCCACTGGTCCCCATCAAGCCTGAATACTGTGGAGCACCTGTGGGCCGGCTTGCCGGCGATAGGGCCGGTACTGCCAGGATAAGTTAGCGCCGCACAGGCCGTTTCTGCAGCTTGCGCTGCAACGTGCGCCGGTGCATGCCCAGCGCCCGCGCGGTAGCGGAGATATTGCCCTCGTGCTCGCTGAGCACGCGCTGGATGTGCTCCCACTGCAAGCGGTCCACCGACATGGGGTTTTCCGGCACCAACGTATCCAGGTCCGTATGCTCCGAAAGCAGTGCCGCCAGCACATCGTCGGCATCGGCCGGTTTGCACAGGTAGTTGCACGCCCCGCGCTTGACCGCCTCGACCGCCGTGGCAATGCTCGAGTAGCCGGTGAGGATCACCACGCGCATTTCCGGGTCCAGCTCCAGCAGCTTGGGCAGCAGCACCAGGCCGGAGTCGCCCTCCATTTTCAAGTCCAGCGTGGCGTAGTCCGGCAGATCATTCTGCGCCAGGACCAGACCTTCCTCGGCGGAGCTTGCAGTGCTCACGCGGAAACCGCGACGGCTCATGGCACGGGCCATGACCCGCGTGAAGGTGGCATCGTCATCCACCAGCAGCAGGTGCGGCAGCTCTTCGCTTTCGACCTGGTTTTCTTCGCTCATCATTCATCTCCTCGCTTGCCATGGGGCAGGCGCAGTTCGGTCAGGGTGCCACCCTGCTCATGACTATAGAGTTTCACCGAACCGCCCGCACGGGTCACGCTGGCTTTGCTCAAGAACAGGCCCAGGCCGAAGCCTTTGCCTTTGGTGGTAATGAAGGGTTTGCCGATTGCTTCGGCAATGGCCGGCGGCACGCCGGGGCCATGGTCGCGGATGCTGATGACGATGTCCTGGGCGTCCCAGTCCAGGCGTACCTCCAGGTCGTCAGGGCACGCATCGGCGGCATTGTTCAACAAGTTCAGCAGCGCCTGGGTCAGGTCCGGTGGCGGGGTCAGGCGGGGCACCTGGCCGTCGCGCAGACGCTGGAAGCGGTAGCTGGCTTCCGGACGCATCAGGTGCCAACGGTTCAGCGCCTCATCGAGCCACTCGGTCACGTCCTGCTCCACCATCGCCAGGCGGCGATTGGCTTCAGCGGCACGCACCAGTTGCTGCAGGGTTTCCTTGCACAGCTTGACCTGGTCCTGAAGGATCTGCAGGTCCTCCTGCAACAGCGGGTCGGCGTGGTCCTGGCGCATTTCGTTGAGCAGCACGCTCATGGTCGCCAGCGGCGTGCCCAGCTCATGGGCGGCACCGGCGGCCTGGGTGGCCACGGCCAACAATTGTTCGTCGCGCAGGCTTTCTTCGCGCCGTTCGGAGCGCAGTTTTTCCTGACGGCGCAGCTCTTCGGCCATGCGCGCGGCGAAGAAGGTGATCACCGCAGCCGCCAGCGCGATGCTCAACCACATGCCGTAGACCTGCATCTTGTCCCGCGCCATCGGCAGGCCTTCAAGCGGGTAGAACTGCACCAGCAACAGGCTGTAGGCGGTCAGGGCGATACCCGACAGGATCAGCGAGTAGAGCCAGGGCAAGGTCACGGCGGCAATGGCCAGCGGCACCAGGTAATAGGAAACGAAGGGGTTGGTCGAGCCGCCCGAGTAATAAAGCAGCGCGCTGTGGATCAGCAGGTCGCAGGCCAGTTGCAGCGCGTATTCCAGTTCGGTGACCGGCAGCGACAGGCGCAAGCGCAACGCGGTGAAGGCGCACAGCAGGGACGACAGAGCCAGGGTCGCGGCCAGGGAAAACCACGGCAGCGGCAGCAGTTCGGTCCAGTAGGCAACGCCCACCGAGCCTGCCTGAGCGGCCAGGACCAGAACGCGAATGACAGTCAGGCGCCAGAGGTTCTGGCGGGTAGCGGACAGCGGTTGTGCGGCGGCGAGCATGAGCTCTCCTGATGAGTGCTCCAGGACAATCGGCTGGAGTATACCGAAGGCGCGCGCCCAGCTGCAGCGATGCGGCAAAGCGCCACAGTTTGTCACAGCTTCATGATGGCACTTTTGAACCCACTACACTGATCCCGGTCTGATGGGCCATGCGTGGGATGGATGGCCAGAACCCACGCCTTTCATTGCCAAGGAGTATCACATGCCTAACCCTCGTCGCGGCGCTGCCCTGATCCTGACCTGCGGCCTGCTCGCCAGCCTGCCGGCGCTGGCGGCTGATGAGCCGCGCTACAACCAGATATCGCTGCGTGCAGAAGTCAGCAAGGAAGTGCCCCGCGACCTGATGGTCGTGACCCTTTATAGCGAAGCGCAGAACACCGACCCGGGCAAGCTTGCCAAACAGATCACCGAAACCATGAACAAGGCCGTGCAGCAGGCCCGCCAGGTCAAGGACGTGAAAATCAGCCAGGGCAGCCGCAACAGCTACCCGGTCTACGACAGCAAGGGGCAGAAGATCACCGGCTGGCGCGAGCGTGCCGAAGTGCGCCTGGAAAGCGCCGACTTCCCGGCCCTCTCTCAGCTCAGTGCCGACCTGCTGCAAGACCTGAAGATGGGCGGCATGGATTTCTCCATCGCCCCGGCCACGCGCAAGGCCAGCGAAGACGCCTTGCTCAAGGATGCGGTCAATGCCTTCAAGGCCCGCGCGCAACTGGCCACCGAAGCCCTGGGTGGCAAGGGCTATAAAGTGGTCAGCCTGAACCTCAACAGCAGCGGCTACCCACGCCCCTATCTGCGCAGCGCGCCAATGGCCATGAAAGCCATGGGTGCCGACGAAGCAGCACCGGCGCCGGATATCGAGGCGGGTACCAGCGAAGTCAGCATGAACGCAGACGGCCTGATCGAAGTGCAGATGCCTTGATCAACGCAGGCGATACAAGGGGCGCATTGCGCCCCAGCAGCACAAATAGAGACATTTCCTACGCACTCAAATAGTGCTTCCTACAAATTCCCTCCCGCGAAACATCCCGCAAAAAGCCATCATTTTGCCCTCGCAAACGTTCAACTTCCTCGAAAGTTATACATATGCGACATCCATGTACGCCCGTACTACTTTTCTGACGCCAACTATCCTTCGCAGTGTTGCATTGGGAACACACCCTGCATAAGTATCCGCAGGTCGGCTCACGAGGCCACCTCGAATCAGAAAAATGACAACAATGAGGCCACCATGCTCAAACACGCAGTCATTCCGTTCCTGCTCGGCGCAGGCTTGCTGACCGGCGCTCCGCTTGCCCACGCCGCGTCCAACCTGGTGTTCTGCTCCGAAGGCAGCCCCGCCGGCTTCGACCCGGGGCAATACACCACCGGAACCGACTTCGATGCCTCGGCCGAGACCGTGTTCAACCGCCTGACCCAGTTCGAACGTGGCGGCACCGCCGTTATCCCCGGCTTGGCGACCAAATGGGAGGTGTCCGACGACGGCAAGACCTACACCTTCCACCTGCGCGAAGGGGTCAAGTTCCACACCACCGATTACTTCAAGCCAAGCCGCGAATTCAACGCAGACGACGTGCTGTTCACCTTCAACCGCATGCTCGACAAGAATCACCCGTTCCGTAAGGCCTACCCCACTGAGTTCCCCTACTTCACCGACATGGGCATGGACAACAACATCGCCAAGGTGGAGAAACTCGACGAGCACACCGTCAGGTTCACCCTCAACCAGGTGGACGCCGCGTTCATCCAGAACCTGGCGATGAGCTTTGCCTCCGTGCAGTCGGCCGAGTACGCCGACCAGTTGCTCAAAGAAGGCAAGGCTGCAGACATCAACCAGAAACCGATCGGCACCGGCCCGTTCGTGTTCAGCAAGTACCAGAAGGACGCCCAGATCCGCTTCAAGGGCAACAAGGATTACTGGAAACCCGAGGACGTGAAGATCGACAACCTGATCTTCGCCATCACCACCGACGCCTCGGTGCGCATGCAGAAGCTGAAGAAGAACGAGTGCCAGGTGACCTTGTTCCCGCGCCCTGCCGATATCGAGCCGCTCAAGGCCAACGACAAGCTGCAGATGCCGCACCAGGCCGGTTTCAACCTGGGCTACATCGCCTACAACGTGATGGACAAGCTCAAGGGCAGTGACCAACCCAACCCGTTGGCTCAACTGAAGGTGCGCCAGGCACTGGACATGGCCGTCGACAAGCAGAAGATCATCGAATCGGTCTACCAGGGCGCCGGCCAGCTCGCCGTCAATGCCATGCCGCCGACCCAGTGGTCCTACGACGAAAGCATCAAGGATGTGCCGTACGACCCGGAAAAGGCCAAGCAACTGCTCAAGGAAGCCGGGATCAAGGAAGGCACCGAAATCACCCTGTGGGCCATGCCGGTGCAACGCCCGTACAACCCCAACGCCAAGCTGATGGCCGAGATGCTGCAGGCTGACTGGGGCAAGGTCGGCATCAAGGCGAAAATCGTCAGTTACGAGTGGGGCGAGTACATCAAACGTTCCAAAGGCGGCGAACAAGGCGCCATGCTGATCGGCTGGAGCGGCGACAACGGTGACCCGGACAACTGGCTAGGCACCCTGTATGGCTGTGATGCCATCGAGGGCAACAACTTCTCCAAGTGGTGCTACAAGCCCTACGACGACCTGATCAAGCAGGCCAAGGCCACTTCCGACCAGGCCAAGCGCACCGAGCTGTATAAACAGGCGCAGCATATCCTCAAAGATCAGGTACCGATCACGCCAATCGCCCACTCCACGGTCTACCAGCCGATGAGTGCCAAGGTGAAGGGCTTCAAGATCAGCCCGTTCGCACTGAACTCCTTCTACGGCGTCAGTGTGGAGAAATAGCGCCGGGCACACGCACCACCCTCGCCCACTTCCACCCTTCGAACTCCCCCCGGCGCTACCCGCGCCGGGGTTGGGGCCCCTGTTGCCGCATTTCGTATCCCGAAGCGGAAAAAACAGACGGAAAAAAGGATTTGCCATGCGCCACACCACACTGTTTTCCACGCTGCTCGCCGTGGGCCTGCTGAGCCAGGCATCAGCCCCTCAGGCCAGTAGCCTGGTGTTCTGCTCCGAGGGTAGCCCGGCCGGGTTCGACACAGCCCAATACACCAGTGCCACCGACAACGATGCGGCAGAACCGATCTACAACCGCCTGGTGGAATTTCAACGCGGCGGTACGGCAGTGCATCCCGCCCTGGCAACGAAGTGGGAAGTATCCGACGATGGCCTGCGCTACACCTTCCACCTGCGCGAGGGGGTGAAATTCCACGCCAACAAGGCATTCACCCCCAGCCGCGACTTCAACGCCGATGACGTGCTGTTCACCTTCAACCGCATGCTCGACCGCGAGCACCCGTTCCGCCAGGCCTACCCCACCGAGTTCCCCTACTTCGTCAGCATGGGCCTGGACAAGAACATCGCCGGTATCGAAAAGACCGGCCCGATGACCGTGGTGTTCACCCTGAACAAGGTCGATGCCGCCTTCGTGCAAAACCTGGCGATGAGCTTCGCTTCGGTGCTTTCGGCTGAATATGCCGAGCATCTGATGGCGAGCGGGCGCCCCAGCGACATCAACCAGCAGCCTATCGGTACCGGCCCGTTCGTGTTCCAGCGCTACCAGAAAGATTCGCAGATCCGCTTCAAAGGCAACAAGGACTACTGGGCACCGGACGAGGTGAAACTCGACAACCTGGTATTTTCGATCAACACCGACCCCTCGGTGCGCATCCAGAAGCTGCGCCGCGGCGAATGCCAGGTCACCCTGCACCCACGCCCGGCCGACCTGCCAGCCCTCAAGCAGGACAGCAAGCTGCAGGTGCTGCAACAACCAGGCTTCAACCTCGGCTATATCGCTTACAACACCCAGCACCCGCCGTTCGACCGCCTGGAGGTACGCCAGGCCATGGACATGGCAGTGAACAAACAGGCGATCCTGCAGGCGGTGTATCAGGACTCGGGGCAACGCGCAGTCAACGCCATGCCACCAACCCAATGGTCCTATGACGACAGCTTAAAGGACGCACCCTACGACCCTGAGCAGGCCCGCCAGCTGCTCAAGCAGGCCGGGGTCAAGGAAGGCACCGAAGTCACCCTGTGGGCCATGCCCGTGCAGCGCCCGTACAACCCCAACGCCAAGCTCATGGCCGAGATGCTTTAGGCCGACTGGAGCAAGCTGGGCTTGAAAGTGCGCATCGTCAGTTATGAATGGGGCGAATACCTCAAGCGCATGAAAAGCGGCGAGCACGACATCGCCCTGATCGGCTGGACCGGTGACAACGGCGACCCGGATAACTGGCTGGGCACCCTCTACAGCTGCGATGCCATCGGCAGCAACAACTACTCGCAGTGGTGCGACCGGCAGTACGACAGCCTGGTCAAGCAAGCCAAGCAGGTAACCGACCGCGAGCAGCGCACAGTGCTGTACCAGCAGGCCCAGCAACGCCTCAAACAGCAGGTGCCGATCACGCCGGTGGCGCACTCCACGGTGAACCAGCCGCTCAGCGTCAAGGTGGCCGGCTTCAAGGTGAGCCCCTTTGGCCGCAACGACTTTTCCGGAGTGAGCGTTGATTGAGCGTTAGCCGGTAGCGGCCCTCTCGCCGGCAAGCCGGCTCCTACAAAAATGGCACAAGCCTGGGGATCTTTATTGATTCCTGTGGGCGCCGGCTTGCCGGCGAAAGGGCCAGCACTGGCCACACACCTCCCCCTGATTGGCCCGGCAACCCCGGGCAACCCTGGCAACACCGCAACAACCCGGCCCACAAGGCCAGGCAATAACTAAAAGAACAGAAAGGGAGCTTTCATCTTGAGACTATTCACGTTCACCACACTGGCGTTATCCATCGCCACCTTCGCCGCCATGGCCCAGGCCGACACCCAAAGCCAGGACTACGTCCCGTTCAGCCTCAAAGGCACCAGCGAGCAGGATGAGGCCAAAGGTTTCATCGACGGCCAGAGCCTGTCCGGCAGCACCCGCAACTGGTACGCCCGCGAACGCGCCACCCGCGCGCCGTTGTTCAAGTACTACAAAAGCGACGGCACACGCCACGACAGCCACAGCCGCGACAACTGGCTGCAGGGCACCATCCTCAACTACAGCTCAGGCTTCACCCAGGGCACCGTGGGTTTTGCCGTGGAGGCAGCCGGCTACAACGCCATCGCTCTGGAGCAAGGCCGCGCCGCAGTCGCCGGGCCGAACAACCGTACCCTGACCCATAGCGATGGCGACCCCATCGGCCAGTGGAGCAAGATGGGCCTGGCCAACCTCAAGGCACGGGTGTCCAACACCACCCTCACCGTCGGCCGCCAGTCCGTGGACACGCCGATGATCGCTTACATCGGCAACCGCGCCCTGCCCTCCAGCTTCCAGGGCGCGTTCCTGCACAGTGCAGAGTTCGACAACCTGTCATTCGACCTGGGCACCTTCGACCGTGTCTCGCCGCGCACCGAACAGAGCCTGAGCAAGTTTCGCAGCGAGTATGGCGCCGCTGGCGTGGAAACCGACCGTGCCAGTACCGCCGGGGTCAACTACCAGCCGCTCAAGAGCCTGACCACCAGCCTGTACGCCACCAAGGTCGACGACTTCTGGAACCAGTACTACTTCGGCGCCAGCCACGTGCTGGGCGACAGCGCGGTGCTGAGCCTGACCACCGGCCTGAACTACTACAAGACCGTGGACGCAGGCAGCCAGAAGATGGGCGAGATCGACAACGACACCTACAGCCTGTCGTTCGGCCTGACCCACCAGGCCCACACCCTCAGCGCTTCGTGGCAGCAGGTCAACGGTAACGAGTACTTCGACTACCTGCACGAAACCAACGGCATTTACCTGGCCAACTCCCTGCTCTCGGACTTCAACGGCCCGAACGAGAAATCCCTGCAGATTTCCTACGTGCTGAACATGGCGCCGTATGGCGTGCCGGGCCTGAAGTTCAACCTGTACAACGCCCGCGGCTGGGGCATCGACGGCACCCATTACCGCGGTACGGCCTATGACGTGAACGGCCTGGATGGCGAAACCCACTATGAGTGGGGTATCGGCACCAGCTACGCGGTGCAGAGCGGGCCGCTGAAAGACACCAGCATCCGCGCTACCTATACCGCGCATCGCGCCAGCAAGGCACAGGCCGATGGCAGCCTGGATGAGTTCCGCGTGGTGACCACCATTCCGTTCAACATTCTCTGACCGCTTACGCCCAGGTCCGCTTCAGTGCGGGCCCGGGCGGCTACGCTGGAATCATTGCAAGCAAGGAGGACACATGACATCGCTACCGCTACGCGCTGCCCTGGCAGCGGTCATCCTCGGCGCCGCCGGCAACCTGGCGGCCAAGCCGCTGGTGGTGTGCACCGAAGCCAGCCCGGAAGGCTTCGACATCGTTCAATACACCACGGCGGTCACCGCCGATGCCTCGGCTGAGACGGTGTTCAACCGCCTGGTCGACTTCAAGCCCGGCACCACCGACATCCAGCCAGCCCTGGCCGAACGCTGGGACATCTCGGCCGATGGCCTGACCTACACCTTTCACCTGCGCCAAGGGGTGAAGTTCCACACCACCGACTACTTCAAACCGACCCGCGAGTTCAATGCCGACGACGTGCTGTGGAGCCTGCGCCGCCAGCTCGACCCCAACCACCCGTGGCACGACAAGACCAGCGTCGGCTACCCGTATTTCGAGAGCATGGCCTTCAAGGACCTGCTCAAATCGGTGGACAAGACCGACGACCACACCGTGGTCATCACCCTGACCCGCCCGCAAGCACCGTTCCTGCGTGACATGGCCATGGCCTTCACCTCGATCTACTCCGCCGAATACGGCGACCAGTTGCTCAAGGCAGGCAAGACCGGCGACCTCAACAGCAAACCGATCGGCACTGGCGCGTTCATCTTCCAGCGCTACAACAAGGACGCCCAAGTGCGCTTCAAGGCCAACCCGGACTACTTCCGCGGCAAGCCGCCGGCCGACTCGCTGATCTTCGCCATCGCCACCGACAGCAACGTGCGCCTGCAGAAGCTGCGCGCCAACGAATGCCAGGTGGCGCTTTACCCGAAACCGGACGACGTGGCGTCGATCAAGGCTGATCCCAAGCTCAAGGTCGCCGAGATCGAGGCCCTGGTCACCGGCTATATCGCCATGAACACCGAGCACAAATACCTCAGCGATGTGCGCGTGCGCAAAGCCATCAACATGGCCTTCGACCGCCAGACCCACGTCGACCAGCTGTTCGGCAAGGGCAATGCGCTGGTGGGGGTAAACCCCTACCCGCCAACCATGATCGGCTACAACAGTGCCAACCAGAACCCACCCCGTGACCTGGCCAAGGCCCGTGAACTGCTCCAGCAGGCCGGGGTGCCGCAAGGCACGGTCATCACGCTGTTCACCCGCAATGGCGGCGGCGCGACCAACCCCAACCCACGGCTGTCGGCGGAAATGCTCCAGTCCGACCTCGCCAAAATCGGCCTGAAGCTGGACATCCGTGTGATGGAGTGGGCCGAGATGCTGCGCCGGGCGAAAAACGGTGAGGCCGACCTGGTCTCCACCGGCTGGGCCGGCGACAACGGCGACCCGGACAATTTCCTCAGCCCCCTGCTCAGCTGCGATGCGGTCAAAAGTGGTGAGAACTACGCGCGCTGGTGCAACTCGAAGTTTCAGGACCTGATCACCCGCGCCCGTGAGGTGATCGACAACGACGAGCGTGCCAGGCTCTATGCCGAGGCATTGAAGGTGTACGATGACGACCAGCCCTGGATCAGCATGGCGCACCCGAAGATGTTCACTGCCATGCGTGACAACGTGGAGGGTTATGTGATCAACCCTCTGACCAACAACAACTTCGCCACCACCCAGGTGAAGTAGAACAACAACGACCGCCGGCAACCCACACGGGCAACGGCGGCACCGCCGTACAACGGCTGATGAGGTAACCCTGACAATGTTGAGTTTTATTGCCCGGCGCCTGGGCCTGCTGATACCGACGTTTTTCGGCATCACCTTGCTGACCTTCGCGCTCATACGCCTGATCCCCGGCGACCCGGTGGAAGTGATGATGGGCGAGCGCAGGGTCGACCCCGAGATGCACGCCCAGGCCATGGAGCGCCTGGGCCTGAACAAGCCACTGCCGGTCCAGTACCTGGATTACGTGGGCAAGCTCGCCCAGGGTGACCTGGGCGAGTCGCTGCGCACCCGTGAAAGCGTATGGAGCGAGTTCCTCACCCTGTTCCCTGCAACCCTGGAACTGGCCTTTGCCGCGCTGCTGTTCGCCGGCATCGTCGGCTTATTGGCCGGCGTGATCGCTGCGCTCAAGCGTGGCTCGCTGTTCGATCACGGGGTCATGGGCATCTCCCTGGCCGGCTATTCGATGCCGATTTTCTGGTGGGGCCTGATCCTGATCATGTTCTTCTCGGTGAGCCTGGGCTGGACGCCGGTCTCCGGGCGCATCGACCTGCTGTACGACATCGAGCCGAAAACCGGCTTCATGCTCATCGATACCCTGCTCAGTGACGAAGAAGGCGCGTTCAAGGATGCGGTGATGCACCTGATCCTGCCGGCCATCGTGCTCGGCACCATCCCGTTGGCGGTAATCGCCCGCATGACCCGCTCGTCCATGCTCGAAGTGCTGCGCGAAGACTACATTCGCACTGCGCGCGCCAAAGGCCTGTCACCGGCCCGCGTGGTGTTCGTGCACGGCCTGCGCAATGCGCTGATCCCGGTGCTGACCGTGTTCGGCCTGCAGGTCGGCACGCTGCTGGCCGGTGCGGTGCTGACCGAAACCATCTTCTCCTGGCCGGGCATCGGCAAATGGCTGATCGAAGCCATCGGCGCCCGTGACTACCCCGTGGTCCAGAACGGCATCCTGTTGATCGCCTGCCTGGTGATCCTGGTCAACTTCGTCGTGGACATCCTCTACGGTCTGGCCAACCCACGCATCCGTCATCAGCGCTGAGGCCTTCGCCATGACTAGCCCTATTCCGAAATCCGTGACGCCGGCCAGCCCGGTGGACCAAAGCCTGCTCTACCCCTCGCCATACAAAGAGTTCTGGCACGCCTTCTCGCGCAACAAGGGCGCGGTGATGGGCCTGGCCTTCATGTGCGTGGTGGTGTTCTGTGCGCTGTTCGCGCCGTGGGTGGCGCCGCATGACCCAAGCGAACAATACCGTGACTTCCTGCTGACCCCGCCGGTATGGCTCGAAGGCGGTACCTGGCAATTCATCCTCGGCACCGACGAACTGGGCCGTGACCTGCTCTCGCGGCTGATCCAGGGCGCCCGGCTGTCGCTGCTGATCGGCCTGTCGTCGGTGGTGATGTCGCTGATCCCGGGCATCCTGCTGGGCCTGCTGGCCGGTTTCTTCCCGCGCTTGCTCGGTCCGTCGATCATGCGCCTGATGGACGTGATGCTGGCCCTGCCGTCGCTGCTGCTGGCCGTGGCGATCGTCGCCATTCTCGGCCCAGGCCTGATCAACACAGTGATCGCCATCGCCATCGTGTCGCTACCGTCCTACGTGCGCCTGACCCGCGCTGCGGTGATGGGTGAACTGAACCGCGACTACGTGACCGCCGCGCGCCTGGCTGGCGCCGGGTTGCCACGGCTGATGTTCGTCACCGTGCTGCCCAACTGCATGGCACCGCTGATCGTGCAGGCCACCTTGAGCTTCTCCTCGGCCATCCTCGACGCCGCTGCGCTGGGCTTCCTGGGCCTGGGTGTACAACCGCCGACCCCGGAGTGGGGCACCATGCTCGCCTCGGCCCGGGACTACATCGAGCGCGCCTGGTGGGTGGTGAGCCTGCCCGGCCTGACCATCCTGCTCAGTGTGCTGGCAATCAACCTGATGGGCGACGGCTTGCGCGATGCGCTGGACCCGAAACTCAAGAACGCCGCCTGAGGAGAGCGCCATGTCACTGTTGCAGATCAACAACCTGAGCGTGCGCTTCGGCGACGCCAATGCAGTCCCAGTGGTGGACGGCCTGGACCTGGCGGTGGACGCCGGTGAAATACTGGCCATTGTCGGTGAGTCCGGCTCGGGCAAATCGGTCACCATGATGGCCCTGATGGGCCTGATCGAGGCCCCCGGGCGCATCACCGCCGATACGCTCACCTTCGACGGCACCAACATGCTCAAACTCAGCTCCCGCCAGCGGCGCAAGGTGGTGGGCAAGGACATCGCCATGGTCTTCCAGGACCCGATGACCGCGCTCAACCCCAGCTACACCGTGGGCTACCAGATCGAAGAAGTGCTGCGCCAGCACCTGGGCCTCAAAGGCAAAGCCGCGCGCCAGCGTGCCCTGGAGCTGCTGAAAAAGGTCGAGATCCCGGCTGCCGAAAGCCGCCTGGACGCCTACCCGCACCAGCTGTCCGGTGGCATGAGCCAGCGCGTGGCAATCGCCATGGCGATTGCCGGGGAGCCCAAGCTGCTGATCGCCGACGAGCCGACCACGGCGCTGGACGTGACCATCCAGGCGCAGATCATGGAACTGCTGGTCAACCTGCAGGAAGAGCGCAACATGGCGCTCATCCTGATTACCCACGACCTGGCCGTGGTCGCCGAAACCGCCAAACGCGTCTGTGTGATGTATGCCGGCCAAGCCGTGGAAGTGGGCCAGGTGCCTGAGCTGTTCGACGTGCCCGCGCACCCCTACAGCGAAGCACTGCTGGCGGCCATCCCCGAACACAGCATCGGCGCCGAACGCCTGGCCACGCTGCCGGGCATCGTCCCTGGCCGGTACGACCGCCCGGACGGCTGCCTGCTGTCGCCACGCTGCCCGTACGTGCAGGACAACTGCCGGCGCCAACGCCCACCCCTTGACCCTCAGGCCCATAGCCTGGTGCGTTGCTTCTACCCGCTGAACCAGGAGGTGGCGTGATGAGCGTCGTTCTAACCGCACGGGAGCTGACCCGGCATTACGAAGTGTCCCGCGGGCTGTTCAAGGGCCATGCCTTGGTGCGCGCACTCAATGGCGTGTCATTCGAGCTGGAAGCTGGCAAGACACTGGCCGTGGTGGGTGAGTCGGGTTGCGGCAAGTCCACGCTGGCGCGCGCACTGACGTTGATCGAAGAGCCCTCTTCCGGCTCGTTGCAGATCGACGGCACCGAGGTCAAAGGCGCCAGCAAAAGCGAGCGCAAACAATTGCGCCGCGACGTCCAGATGGTGTTCCAGAGCCCCTATGCCTCGCTCAACCCACGGCAGAAGATCGGCGATCAGTTGGCCGAACCGCTGCTGATCAACACCTCGTTGAGCAAGGCCGAGCGGCGCGAAAAAGTGCAGAAGATGATGGAGCAGGTGGGGTTGCGGCCTGAGCATTACCAGCGCTACCCGCACATGTTCTCGGGCGGCCAGCGCCAGCGCATCGCCCTGGCCCGGGCGATGATGCTGCAACCCAAAGTGCTGGTGGCCGACGAACCGACCTCGGCGCTGGATGTGTCGATCCAGGCACAGGTGCTGAACCTGTTCATGGACCTGCAGAGGGAATTCAACACGGCCTACGTGTTCATCTCCCACAACCTGGCAGTGGTACGCCACGTGGCGGATCAGGTGCTGGTGATGTACCTGGGCCGGCCGGCGGAAATGGGGCCGAAGGAAGATATCTACGAAAAGCCGCTGCACCCGTACACCCAGGCGCTGCTTTCAGCGACACCGGCGATCCACCCGGACCCGTTGAAGCCGAAGATCCGCATCGCCGGCGAGCTGCCCAACCCGCTCGACCCGCCGGATGGGTGCGCATTTCACAAACGCTGCCCGTATGCGACGGAACGGTGTGGTGTTGAAGTGCCGGCGTTTCGCCAGGTCGGGACCAGGCAAGTCGCCTGTCACTATGCCGAGCAGTTTCTTTAGGTCGGCATAGCCTCAATCGCCGGCAAGCCGGCCCCCACAGGTAGTTCACTGCTCCTGAGAACGGTGATGTACCTGTAGGAGCCGGCTTGCCGGCGATGGGCCGCACAGCGGCCCCAACCACTCAATGCATGAATATCGCGATCAGAATGATCACCGGAATCGGCACCCCAAGCATCCACAGCAGTAATGAGCGCATGATGTTTCTCCTTACTCAACGTTGAATAGTACGACGCGTGGTGTAATCAACCCCTTCCCCTTCCAGCCACATCACGCGATCACGCTGGCGACCACCGTACAGGGCTGCCAGGCTGGCGAAGAATGCCCCACACAACAGCGCAACGAAGGTCCACAGCGCGGTCCATGCCGCCACTTTGGCTGCGGTGTCGGCAGCTTTTTTTGCCTCGACCTTGGCTTGCTCGACCTGGGCGAACACCTGGTCTACGCGTGCTTCGGCTTCAGGCTGGCTGAGGCGGGTACGCTGGGCCACCAGTTGCGCCAGGTAAGCGCGGTCATCTTCGGCGAGCGTCCCCTGC
Organism: Pseudomonas sp. BNK-30; assembly: GCF_047456185.1. Lineage (NCBI taxonomy): Bacteria > Pseudomonadati > Pseudomonadota > Gammaproteobacteria > Pseudomonadales > Pseudomonadaceae > Pseudomonas > Pseudomonas sp. BNK-30. The sequence goes on along the minus strand of NZ_CP179904.1, from coordinate 292,790 downwards.
GCAATGGACCTGGCGATAATCCGTGCTGCCACGCCATTGGCGGCGTCGTCACTCACAGGCGCCGGGCCATCACTGCGGAACAGGCTGTCGACGAAATAGCCATTGGCGTCAGGCTTGGGCGCCATGCTGGCTGCGGCCCCCACGGCATTCGCGCCCGCCTGCACACCGGCACTGGCCAGCCCCCCGGCGGTACTCACGATCAGCATCGCCGCTACCAGGGTGGCGACCGCCCAGGCGAGAAAACCATGCGCCGTGTCGCGGAAGTACACCTCGTCACCGTGCAGGTTCGCCCACTTCACCCGCAGGCGCCCGGCAATATAGCCACCCAGCCCGGAAGCAAGAATCTGGGTCAGCAATAGCCAGATGATGGTCGAGATGCCCAGTGCCTTGGCGCTGGCGCCTTCATCGGCCCAAGGCGAGGTAGCGGCAAAGCCGAGCCCCGCACCCAGTACCATCAGGATCAGTGAAAGGGACGCCGCGGCAGCTGCCCCGGCGAAGATGGCCGCCCAGGACACGCCTGAGCGGCTCTGGGAATCGACATGCGGGTAGTCGGCAGGGTGAATCATGAGGTTTTCGCCTTTATTGTTGATAACAGGTCCATTGCCCTGTAATCGGTGCAGAGGCTGTGCCAGTTGTGTCAAAAAATGACATGCTGCCAAATCAATGGCTTAGCTCAAGCGTGCGTCCTAGGACCGTGCAGAACACCCGAATCGAGGCTCACCACTCAGGGTTTATGCAACGCCCCCCAAGATCCGACCCACGCATCCCAGGGCCCACAGACTTGCCTGCTTCCGCCCTCCCCGGCACTATCAACCCATGACCCCGACCATCCTCGCCGACGGCCCTGAACAAACGCCGATCACCGCCGAAACCGTGCTGCGCTACCACCTGTGCTGGAAGCACCGCGACCTCGACGGGGTGATTGCGCTCTATCACCCGGACGTGCAATACCACGATTTTTTCCAGAACCGCGTGCTCGGTTACGACGCGTTGCGTGACTACGTCCGCGCTTGCCTGCCCCACGAGGCCGGCGAGGACATCGTCCATGGTGACCGCATCCGCGTAGACGGCAGCACGGCATTCATCCAGTACCAGGTCACGGTGCAGGGCGGCGAAGGCCTGGTGGCGTTTCAGTCCAGCGAAGCGATCACGGTCAAGGACGGGCTGATCTGGCGGGTCAACGAGTACGCCACGCTGGTCCGCCAGAACAGCCAGGGGCTTGCCAGCAGCGGCCCGCGCCCAGCCGTCAGCCGCCTGGGCCTTTCGCCGCGACAGCTGTCGACCATGGCCCAGGACCTGGAGCACTACTTCCAGCGCCAGCGCCCCTACCTTGACCCGGAACTGGACCTGCAACAGGTGGCCGATGCCAGTGGCTACAGCCGCAACCAGATCTCCTACCTGCTCAACCAGGTGCTGGGGCAAAGCTTCTACCGCTACGTCAACCAGGCCCGCCTGCAGCACCTGATGGCCAGCCTGGATGACGACAGGGTCGGGGCGCCGATCGACGACCTGGCGTTCAGCGCGGGCTTCAACTCCCTGTCGGCATTCTACAAGTGCTTCCGCGAACACACCGGGCTTACGCCCAAGGCCTATCTGAAGCAAATTTCCCTGCGTGCACGCACGTAAGACAGCCAGCGCTGAACGCCACTAGGATCGCCCACAGACCTTGACGGATGTGGAGCCGAACCCGATGCAACCTTTGCGCACGCTCAGCCTGTGGATGGACCAGCTTGAAGAGCCGCTGTGCGCCCGCCCGGCCCTGCGCGAAGACCTCGACGTCGATGTGTGCATCATCGGCGCTGGCTACACCGGGCTTTGGACCGCCTACTACCTCAAGCGCCAGGCGCCACAGCTGAACATCGCCGTGATCGAGGCCAACATTGCCGGCTTTGGCGCCTCTGGGCGCAATGGCGGCTGGCTGATGGGCAACATGCTCGGTGAAGACCGCCTGCTCGCCACCCTGTCGCCGCAACAACGCCGCGCCAGCATCGACCTGCTGCATGGCATCCCCGACGAAGTCCACCGCGTGCTGCAACGCGAAGGTATCGATTGCGACTACCGCAAAGGCGGCGTGCTGTATTGCGCCGCGCGCTACCCGGAACAGGAGCGCAGCCTGCGTGCCTACCTCGATGACCTCTACCGCCAGGGCATGACCGAGGATGACTACCGCTGGCTGCGCCCTGAGCAACTGGACGCCCAGCTTCGCGTGAGCAACGCCTACGGCGCGATCTACAGCCCGCATACCGCGACCATCCAACCGGCCAAGCTGGTGCGTGGCCTGGCCCGGGCGGTTGAAGCGCTGGGCGTGCCGATCTACGAAAACACCCCCGCCGTCGACTGGCAGCCCGGTGAAGTACGGGCACCCCTGGCGCGCATCCGCTGCCAGTGGATGGTCCCTGCTGTGGAGGGCTACGCCGCCAGCCTGCCACCGCTGGGCAAACATCAACTGCCGGTGCAGAGCCTGCTGGTGGCCACCGAGCCCCTGCCCGAATCGACCTGGGAGCAGATCGGCCTGTCACAAGGCCAGGCCTTCAGCGAGAGCAGCCGCCAGGTCACCTATGGCCAGCGCACCGCCGACAACCGCCTGGTGTTCGGCGCCCGCGGCGGCTACCGCTTCGGCGGCAGGCTGCGCGAAGACTTCACCCTGACAGAGGCCGAAGTCGACCTGCGCCGCTACCTGTTCAGCGAGCTGTTCCCACAACTCAAGCATGTGCGCATCACCCATTCGTGGGGTGGCAACCTGGGCATGGCCCGGCGCTTCCGCCCGCACATGCTGTGTGACCGCCAGCGCGGTATTGCCCTGTCCGGCGGTTATGGCGGTGAAGGTGTCGGCGCCACCAACCTCGGTGGGCGCACCTTGGCCGCGCTGATCCTCAACCAGCACAACGAACTGACCGCGCAACCCTGGGTGCTCGACAACCGTCCGCTGTCGAGCCTGGCCAGCTGGCCGCCCGAGCCCTGCCGCTGGCTGGGCTACAACGCGATCATCCAGAGCTTCGTGCACGAGGACCGAACCCTCGCCAACCCCGCCACCGTGCCATGGCGGCGGCGCCTGGCCAGCTCGCTGGCGGACTTCATGGAAGGCTTCATGCACTGACTTCCCTTTCACCCACACAGGATCCAACGGTAATGAGCATCACCCAGTTCAAACACACCGAAAGCGCCGTGCTGGAAAGCTCCAACCCGGTCGCGGTGCCGCTTGGCGAACCCGTGGCAGTGACCTCGGTCACCTGCGTGGAACGCAGCGATGGCGTCGAAACCGGCATCTGGGAATGCACGCCCGGGCGCTGGCGGCGGCAGATCGCGCAGCAGGAGTTCTGCCACTTCATCAAGGGCCGCTGCACCTTCACACCCGACGGTGGCCAGCCCCTTCACATAGAAGCCGGAGACGCACTGATGCTACCGGCCAACAGCATGGGCATCTGGGATATCCAGGAAACCGTGCGCAAGACCTACGTTCTGATCTTCTGATCCGCTGATCGCCTGCCTTCGAAAACAACAGACAAAGCAAGGTAAACCCGACATGCGTACCCTCCTTCTCGCACCCCTGATGCTGGCCGCCAGCGTGGCCAATGCCGCCGACTCGGTAAAAATCTACAACTGGTCCAGCTACGTGGCCCCCGACACGTTGAAGAACTTCCAGCAGGCCACCGGCATCAACCCGACCTACGACGTGTACGACAGCAACGAGACCCTCGACGGCAAGCTGATGACCGGCAACTCAGGCTACGACGTGGTATTCCCCTCCAACCACTTCATGGCCCGACAGATTCAGGGCAAGGCCCTGAAGAAGCTGGACAAGTCGCAGCTACCCGGCTGGAACAACCTCAACCCGGTGCTGCTCAAGGCGCTGGAGGTCAACGACCCCGGCAACCAGTACGGTTTCCCGTACCTGTGGGGCAGTACCGGCATCGGCTACAACATCGACAAGGTAAAGGCAGTGCTCGGTGACAATGCCCCGGTGGATTCATGGGACCTGATCTTCAAGCCCGAGTACATGAGCAAGCTCAAGAGCTGTGGGGTCGCCGTGCTCGACAACGGCCCTGAACTGTTACCCATCGCCCTGCACTACCTGGGTTTGCCGCACCACAGCAAAGACCCGAAGGACTACGAGAAGGCCAAGGAACTGCTGATGAAGGTGCGCCCGTACATCAGCTACTTCCATTCATCCAAGTACACAGGTGACCTGGCCAATGGCGATATCTGCGTGGTGGTAGGGTTCTCGGGTGACGTGCTGCAGGCGAAAAACCGCGCCGATGAAGCGAAGAACGGGGTGAAGGTCGGCTACTCGATCCCCAAGGAAGGCGCACCGATGTGGTTCGACATGGTTGCCATGCCGGCCGATGCACCGGATGAGAAGGCGGGTTATGCCTATATGAATTACCTGTTGCAGCCGCAGGTGATGGCCAATATCAGTAACCATGTGCAGTACGCCAACGGCAACCTCAAGGCCGACGCCCTGGTGGACCCGGCACTCAAGGGCAACACCATGATTTATCCGAGCGAAGAGATGATGGGCAAGCTGTATGCGCTGGAGGCGATGCCGGCCAAGATCGACCGCATTCGTACGCGCATCTGGACCAGTATCAAGGCGGGGAACTGAAATGGGGCCGCTTTGCGGCCCTTTCGCGACACAAGGCCGCTCCTACAGCTGTAGGAGCGGCCTTGTGTCGCGAAAAGGAGGGCATAGCCCTCCCAGGATCAGTGATGCTCGCGAGTAGCGCGGAACTTGACGTCCGGCCAGCGCTCTTCCATCAGCGACAGGTTGACCCGGGTCGGGGCCAGGTAGGTCAGGTGACCGCCACCGTCGATGGCCAGGTTTTCCATGGCCTTGACCTGGAAGTCTTCGAGCTTCTTCTTGTCGTCGCAGCTGATCCAGCGTGCCGACCACACGGTGATCGGCTCGTAGGCGCACTCGACCTTGTACTCTTCCTTCAGGCGGCTGGCGACCACGTCGAACTGCAGCACACCGACCGCACCAAGGATGATGTCGTTGCTGCGTTCTGGGAAGAACACCTGGGTCGCGCCCTCTTCGGCCAGCTGCTGCAGGCCCTGGCGCAGCTGCTTGGACTTGAGCGGGTCCTTCAGGCGCACGCGGCGGAACAGTTCCGGGGCGAAGTGCGGGATGCCGGTGAAGCCCAGCGCCTCGCCTTCGGTGAAGGTGTCGCCGATCTGGATGGTGCCATGGTTGTGCAAGCCGATGATGTCGCCAGCGTAGGCTTCTTCGAGCTGCTCGCGCTCGGACGAGAAGAAGGTCAGCGCGTCACCGATGCGCAGGTCCTTGCCGGTACGCACGTGACGCATCTTCATGCCTTTCTCGTACTTGCCCGAGCAAATGCGCATGAAGGCGATACGGTCGCGGTGTTTCGGGTCCATGTTCGCCTGGATCTTGAACACGAAGCCGGTGAACTTCTCTTCAACCGGCTCCACGGTACGCTCGTGGGCTACACGGGCCAGCGGGCGCGGCGCCCAGTCGACAACGGCGTCAAGTACATGGTCGACACCGAAGTTGCCCAGTGCGGTACCGAAGAACACCGGCGTCAGCTGGCCATTGATGAACTCGTCCTGATCGAACTCATGGCAGGCGCCCTGCACCAACTCGAGCTGCTCGAGGAAGCGGTCGTACTCGTCACCCAGGTGGGCACGGGCTTCATCAGAGTCGAGTTTCTCGATGATCTTCGCCTCGGTACGCTCATGGCCGTGGCCCGGGGTGTAGACAATGATGTAGTCGCCGGCAAGGTGGTACACACCCTTGAAGTCGCGATAGCAACCGATCGGCCAGGTGATCGGCGCGGCCTTGATCTTCAGCACCGCTTCGATCTCGTCGAGCAGTTCGATCGGGTCGCGGATGTCACGGTCGAGTTTGTTGATGAAGCTGACGATGGGCGTGTCGCGCAGGCGGCAGACGTCCATCAGGGCGATGGTCCGCGGCTCTACACCTTTACCGCCGTCGAGCACCATCAACGCCGAGTCCACTGCAGTCAGCGTGCGGTAGGTATCTTCCGAGAAGTCTTCGTGGCCAGGGGTGTCGAGCAGGTTGATCATGTGCTCGCGGTACGGGAACTGCATCACCGAGGTGGTGATGGAAATACCGCGCTGCTTCTCCATTTCCATCCAGTCGGAGGTGGCGTGGCGGTCGGACTTGCGCGACTTCACGGTACCGGCGACGGCAATGGCCTTGCCCATCAGCAGGAGTTTCTCGGTGATGGTGGTCTTACCGGCGTCGGGGTGGGAAATGATTGCGAAAGTGCGGCGCTTCGCGACTTCGGCGGCCTGGTTGGTCATGGGAAATCGCCTGACTGGGGGATTCAAAAAGGGGCGATATCATACCTGAAGTTGGGCGGGGACCAAAATTTGATCCCCTCCGTTGGTAACCGATGGTCAGTCAGGCGCGTTTCGCCTGGCTTTCACAAAAACCGTCAAGCGTCACAGGAGGGCGGCCAGGTATATTCACAACGAGTTCCAGAGTGCCGCCCAAGGCCTCCACATAGCTGCGCAGGGTCGAAATCAACATGTCACTGCGCTTCTCCACCTTGGAGATGTTGCCCTGACGCATGTCCAAGCGTTCTGCCAAACCTTCTTGCGTGAGTTCAAGCTGCTTACGCAATGCCTGAAGCGTCATTTCTTCGCGAATCAATTGACGACCCAGCTGCTCCACCCTCTCCCTGCGCTCAGGGGACAATTCGTTGATGACCTCATCAAGCGTCTTGGACATCTTTCTCTCCTCTGGACAAGTGGTTTTCAAAGCGAGTGTCTGCTTGCTTGATCAACACCTGATAAAACCTGTGCTCCCTGACCCCGCACTTGTCACCTACCACCAGGATCGAGAAGGGAAATTCTGTCCATCAGCACAGGTAGACAGATAGCAGGTAAACCAACGCCTTTACGTAGGATTCACGCTGTTTTTTAGTACGAAAAAACACTCGCCCCAGTGATTAACACTGGCCAAATGCCGCTGCAGATGGGAACCTTTACGCCCTCGGAGACGTCCACTCCCCTGCAACCCGCTTCGCTTGGGGACTGGTTTCATCAGCATTTTCGGGCCCGACGGGGTTCGGCTCATGGCCTGATCGCAGCCTTCGGTTGCTTCACGCTGCTAATCGCGAACACACCACTCGCCGCCAGCCATGGCCGGCCATAAAAAGAGTGTGCTCGCCGACAACACAAGGAGTCCGCCTGTGGCTACACGCTACGGAAAAGGGCTGTTGGGATGGGCCGCCGTGCTCGTCATCCTGGCCCTGCTGGTTCACTGGATCGGCATCGACACGATCGCGCGTTACCGCGACGATCTTGGGTTTTACCTGCAAGCGCACCTGGTACTGGTGCTGGCTTCGATGGCGGCGGCGTTGGCCGTGGGCATCCCCGCCGGCATTGCGTTGAGTCGACCACACCGGGTCGACAAAGCCGAGCGCTTCATGCAGTTCTTCAACGTTGGCAACACCATTCCCCCTCTGGCCGTTCTGGCCATCGCCCTCAGTATCCTGGGCATCGGCGCCGGGCCCGCGATCTTCGCGCTGTTCCTCGCCTCCCTTCTGCCTATCGTGCGCAACACCTACGAAGGCCTGAAAAACGTCCCCGCCTCGCTCAAAGAAGCCGCCACCGGCATCGGCATGACCCCGCGCCAGCAACTGTGGCAGGTGGAACTGCCCAATGCCGTGCCGATCATCGTCGGCGGTGTGCGCGTGGCCCTGGCGCTGAACGTGGGCACTGCGCCCCTGGCGTTCCTGATCGGTGCCAACAGCCTGGGCAGCCTGATTTTCCCCGGCATTGCCCTAAACAACCAGCCACAGCTGCTGCTTGGCGCGGCCTGCACGGCGTTGCTGGCACTGGCGCTGGATGCCGCGGTGAGTTTCTCCAGCAAGCGCTGGCTGGAACGTGGCCTGGCCCAATAAAAAGAGGGAACGTATGAAGAAGAGAATCGCCTTGCTGCTGGGCGCGGCCCTGCTGTTCGCAGGCTTTGCCCAGGCGGCGGAAAAACCCCTGGTGCGCATCGGCGCACGGGTGTTCACCGAACAGACCGTACTCGCCGAAATCACCGCCCAATACCTGCGCGCCAATGGCTTCGATGTACGCGTCACCTCCGGCCTTGGCAGCAGTCTCGCCCGCCAGGCCCAGGAGACCGGCCAGTTGGACTTGATGTGGGAATACACCGGCGTGTCGCTGGTGTCGTACAACCACATCGAAGAGCGCATGCCCAGCGCCGAAGCCACCTACGCCAAGGTCAAGGCGCTGGACGCCAAGAAGGACCTGATCTGGCTGACCCCGACCAAGTTCAGCAACACCTACGCCCTGGGCCTGCCCAAACAGGTCGCCGAGGCCTACCCACAGATCAACACGATCAGTGACCTCAACCAAGTGCTGCGCGACGAGCGCCAGCGCAACCACCTGGTAGCCCTGGACACCGAGTTCGCCAACCGCCCGGATGGCCTGGTAGGCCTGAAGGAGATGTACGACCTGCAAGTCGGCCGAGCCAACATCAGGCAGATGGACGCCGGCCTGGTCTACACCGCCATGCACAACAACCAGGTGTTCGCAGGTCTGGTGTACACCACTGACGGCCGCCTGAGCGCCTTTAACCTCAAGCTGCTGGAAGACGACAAGCACTACTTCCCCGACTACACCGCTGCCCCAGTGGTGCGCAAGGCCGTGCTCGACGCCAACCCGCAACTGGTCGCCCTGCTCAAGCCACTGGCCGAGCAGCTCGATGACGAGACCATGCGCCAGCTCAATGCCAAGGTCGACGTCGATCACCAGAGCCCGACTGCTGTGGCCGCAGCATTCCTGCGAGAGCACCCACTCAAGGAGGTGCAGCCATGAGCCTGCTCGATACGTTCGCCCACCTCGACTGGGCCCTGGTGCTGCAACTGACCTGGCAGCACATCATGCTGGTCGGCATTGCCGTTGGCCTGGCAATCCTGGTCGGCGTGCCGCTGGGCATCCTGATGACCCGCTTCCCGGTGGTGGCCGGGCCATTGCAAGCCAGCGCCACAGTGCTGCTGACCATCCCGTCGATTGCCCTGTTCGGCCTGCTGCTGCCGTTCTACTCCAAGTTCGGCCAGGGCCTGGGGCCATTGCCTGCGATCACTGCGGTGTTTCTTTATTCACTGCTGCCCATCCTGCGCAACACCTACCTCGCCCTGACCAACGTCGAGCCTGGCATCCGTGAAGCCGCGCGCGGTATCGGTATGACCTTCGGCCAGCGCCTGCGCATGGTCGAGCTGCCCATTGCCGTCCCCGTCATCCTCGCCGGCGTGCGCACTGCCGTGGTGATGAACATCGGCGTGATGACCATCGCCGCGACCATCGGTGCCGGAGGCCTGGGCGTACTCATCCTCACCTCCATCAGCCGCAGCGACATGTCGATGCTGCTGGTCGGCGCCGTACTGGTCAGCCTGCTGGCAATCATCGCCGACCTGCTCCTGCAAACCCTGCAACGTGCCCTGACTCCAGAAGGACTGCGCTCATGATCGAACTCAAGAACCTCAGCAAAACCTTCAACGTCAACGGCAAGGACGTCAAAGCCGTCGAGTCGGTCAGCCTGACCGTCAACGAAGGCGAAATCTGCGTATTCCTCGGCCCCTCGGGCTGTGGCAAGAGCACCACGCTGAAGATGATCAACCGCCTGATCACGCCAACCTCCGGCCAGGTGTTCATCAATGGCGAAGACACCAGCGGCCTGGACGAAGTGACCTTGCGCCGCCATATCGGCTATGTGATCCAGCAGATCGGCCTGTTCCCCAACATGACCATCGAGGAGAACATCACCGTGGTCCCGCGCCTGCTCGGCTGGGACAAGCAGAAGTGCCACGACCGCGCCCGTGAGCTGATGCACATGATCAAGCTCGAGCCCAAGCAGTACCTGCAACGCTACCCGCGTGAACTGTCCGGTGGCCAGCAACAGCGCATCGGGGTGATCCGTGCGCTGGCTGCAGACGCGCCGGTGCTGTTGATGGACGAGCCATTCGGCGCAGTCGACCCGATCAACCGCGAGATGATCCAGAACGAGTTTTTCGAAATGCAGCGGGCGCTGAACAAGACTGTGATCATGGTCAGCCACGACATTGACGAAGCGATCAAGCTGGCCGACAAGATTGCCATTTTCCGCGCCGGCAAGTTGCTGCAGCTGGACCACCCGGACACCTTGCTGGCGCACCCGGTGGATGACTTCGTAAGCAACTTCGTGGGCCAGGACAGCACCTTGAAACGCCTGTTGCTGGTGCGCGCCGAAGATGCGGCGGACAACGCCCCGTCGGTAAGCCCAGAAACGCCCGTGAGCGATGCGCTGGAGCTGCTGGACGAGCACGACCGCCGCTATGTGGTGGTCACCGATGCGCAGAACAAGGCGCTGGGGTATGTACGCCGGCGCGACATGCACCGCCAGCAAGGCACGTGCGCGGACTTCCTGCGCCAGTTCAATGCAACGGCTTCCCACGATGAGCATCTGCGCATCCTGCTGTCGCGGATGTACGAGTTCAACCGCGCCTGGTTGCCGGTGCTCGATGCCGAGCAGGTGTTCCTGGGCGAGGTGACGCAGGAGTCGATCGCGGCTTACCTGAGCTCGGGGAGATCGCGCGGGGCCAAGACCAGCATCATCTCACCAGCTGAGGCGGTGGTTTCCTGATCAAAGGGAGCGCTTCGCGCTCCCATCGCCGGCAAGCCGGCTCCCACAGGGTTCGGCAGCGCTGCTGTCAATGTGGAAGCCGTCTTGCCGGCGATTGAGGCACTGCTGCTATCAGAACCCCACGCTGGCCTGCACATAGAAGGTCCGTGGCTCGCCCACATAAATGCCGGCATTGTTGTCGCTGGAGCGGGTGAAGTACTGCTTGTCGAAGAGGTTCTTCACCCCCGCCGCCAGCTTCAAATTGGCCATCTTCGGTCCGAAGTCATAGCCACCACGCGCATGCCAGGTCACATAACCCGGAATGTCGCCATACTGCCCATCAGCGCTCGGCTCGGTGATGTAGTCGCCATTGAAGCTCCCGTCGGCATTGATCCCCGTACCCGGCGCGCGCTGCTTGGATTGGGCGTAGGCGTCCAGGTTCCAGGTCCAGTGGTTGACCGCGTAGCGCAGGCCGGCGGTGGCCACTTGGCGTGAGTAGAACGGTAGGTCGCGCCCCTTGAAGCCGGGAATCTCCCCTTCATAAGTCGCGCGGGTGTAGGTGTAGCCACCATTCACCGACAGCCCTTCCAGGCGCGGGTCCAACCCGGCCAGGTCGTAGCGCACCGACGCCTCGATACCCTGGTGCTTGGTTGCACCCAGGTTGGTCCAGCCCACGTCGTTGCTGATGTATTGCAGCTCGTCGTCAAAGTCGATGTAGAAGGCCGTCAGCTCCCCGGCGAAAGCACCATTGTCATAGCGCGTACCCAGCTCGTAGGTCTTGGCCTTTTCCGGCTCCAGGCCGTTAGCCGTGCTGTTACCGGTACCGCCTTGGCCCAGCTGGAAGTACTGCAGGCTGCCGAACGACGTTTCGTAGTTGGCAAACACCTTCCAGGCATCGGAGATGTGATACATGACGCTCAGCGCAGGCAGCGGTTCATTGCTGGTGATGCTGCGCTTCTTCTCGGCCACCGGGCGGTTGTTGGCGCCCAGCACCGGGCGGTCGCGCCAGTCAGTGTTGATGTGCTCGAAGCGCACACCCGGGGTGATGGTCCAGTTGCCGACGTCGATCTTGTCATCGATGTAGTAGGCGCTGGCCTCGGTGCCGCCGCTGCGGTCCTGGAATACATGGCCGTCGGACGTCGGGGTAGGCGTCGGAACGTTGTCGATCAGCGCCAGGCGGGTCGACTGTTCGCGCATGGCTTCTTTGAGGTAGCGGTAACCGACACTGACTTCCTGGGTGGTGGGGCCGGCGAAGAAGATCCGCGAAACGCGCGGCTCGATGGCGAAGGTGTGGTAATTGCGCGGGTAGGACGACAGGGTCTTCATGTCACGCGAGGCAATGGTGCTGCCGCGGAAGCTGTCTGTGTAGTACGTCAGCACTTCGAACTGGGTGGCCTCGTCGAGTTGGCGCTGCCATTTGAACGACACGTCCTTGCGACGCCCGGCGAAGTAATCGTAATCACGCAGTGACTGGTACGGATTGCTGTCGTACTGGGCCTGGGTCAGGCCACCGGGCATGTCGGCACGGCCATCGTAGTAATGGAAGTTGAGCCAGAACTCGTCAACGTCGGTCGGTGCCCAGTGGGTCTTGAGGATGACGTCGTCGATGTCATTGCCGTTGTTGCTCTGCCGGTAGCCGTTGCCGTTCACCCCGGTGTACAGCAGCGCCACACCCATGCCGTTGTCGGCAGTGCCGCCGACGAAGGCCGACTCGGTGTGCTTCCAACCGCCGTGCTGCGAGGTCTCCAGGGTGGTGGAAAGCTCCGCCGAAGCCTGCTGCGGGATCGCCCGGGTGACGAAGTTGATCACCCCACCGACGTTCTGCGGGCCATAGCGCACCGAACCGGCACCACGCACCACATCGATGCTGTCGAGGTTGCCCGAGGAGATCGGCGCCATGGACAGCTGCGGCTGCCCATAAGGGGCGAAAGCGGCCGGGATGCCATCGATCAGCACGGTAGAGCGAGGCGACAGGCGCGACGTCAGGCCGCGTACACCTACGTTGAGCGACAGGTCGCTGCCACCTGTGCCGTTGGAGTCCTGCACTTGCACGCCCGGGATGCCACGCAGTGCGTCGCGCACGTTCATCGTGCCCTTTTCCACCATGGCCTCACGGCGCACCACGGTGCGCGCACCGGGGTGGTTCTGCACAACGGCCTGATCGGCATCACCCAGCCAGTCACCCACCACGTTGATATCGGTGGGCGCCAGTTCCAGGCTACCGCTGCCCAGGTCGAGGGTGGTCGGCAGCGGCTTTACCACCACGGTATCCTGGGACATTTCGAAGGTCAGCCCGCTGCCCTGCAGCAACTGTTGCAGGGCCTGCACCGGCGCCAGCTTGCCGGACACCGCCGGGGCCTGCTTGCCGGCCACAAGCTCAGGGTTGTAGAACAGCTGCAGGTGGGTTTGCTGGCCCAATTGGCTGAGCGCCGAAGCCAAAGGTTGAGCCTGGATCTGGATGGCGGTGTCGGCCTGTTCGGCATGGCTGTTGACGGCCACGGCACTGACCGCCAGGGCCAGCGCCATAACGCGCAAGCGTGGCAAAGGTTTGTTGTTGTTCACGTCGTCAAGACATCCTGAAGTTCGGGATAAACGCCAACTGCATGCAAATGGAAATGCTTGGCAGTTGCAGCTGGCGAGGAAGACGAACGAGCCGAAAAAAACCTGAATCTATTTCGCAATTATTTCGCGAGAGCCGTCTTCACGGGTTTTGATCGCCACCGGCAGGATGCTCGGCAAGGCGCGCAGCAGTGCATCGGTATCATCGATGCTGAAGGTGCTGGACAGGCGCATCTGCGCCACCTTGCCGGGGGCAACGCGCAATGGCTCGGTGCGATAGCGCGAGGCTTCGGCCACCACTTCAGCCAAGGTGGCGTTGTCGAAGACCAGTTTGCCCTGGCGCCACGCCGTCAGCGCCGCGGCGTCGACCGCATAGGGCGAAGCAAGCTTGCCTTGTGCATCTATATGTATGCCCAGGCCCGCCGTCAGTTGCGCCAGCGAAGCATCCTTGCCCTGCACGCGTACCGAGCCCTGCTCCACTGCAACACGGGTGGCGCCAGGGTCCAACCGCACATCGAAGCGGGTACCGGTGACGGTCACACGGCCCTGTGCGGTATCGACCACGAACGGCCGGTTGCTGTCGTGGGCGACAATGAACATCGCTTCGCCGGCATCAAGCCGAATTTGCCGTCGCCCCGGGCTGTAGTCGACCTGCAATTGCGTAGCGCCGTTGAGTTCCAGCTGTGATCCGTCCGGCAGTAATACCTGACGGCGCTCGGCAAAGGCGGTCTGCAATTGCGCCTGGTGATTCAGGCGCTGGTACTGCCAGCCACTGAAGCCCAGCCCCAGGGCAACTACCGCCACGCCGGCTGCCAGTGCCTGGCGCAGGAAACGCCGCCGAGGCAACTGCTGCACTGGCTCAGGTTGGCACAGCGCTTCGAGGCGCTGGCGCGGTATGAAGTCGGCGGCCCGCCACAGGCTGACGAGATGCTCATACTCCTCGCTGTGGTGCGGATCAGCCTCCAGCCAGGCATGCAGCTGTGCCAGCAGCACGGCATCGCCCGGTGCATCCTGCACGCGTGCGAACCACTCGGCCGCCTGCTGGCGGACGGTCTCGGTACCGTGCTGTTTCATGGACAAGGTCTCCTGACTCATCTTGCCGACACATCCAGGTGCTCACGCAAATGTCGGAGCGTGCGGATCATATACTTTTCGACCATGTTCTTGGTCACACCCATGCGCTCGGCGATCTCGGCCTGGGTCAGCCCCTCGAGCTTCTGCCAGATGAACACCCGTCGGCAATTGAGCGGCAGCTCGGCCAGCGCCCGCTCGACGCTGGCGGCCAGTTCCAGGGCATGGACATACGCCTCGGGGTCGCCCGTGCCGCCGGCCCCTTCATCGAAGGCTTCCAGCTCGAGCGCCTGGCGCCGGTCTTCGCGGCGAAAACCGTCCACCGCAATGTTGCGGGCGGTCTGGTGAAGGTAGGCGCGTGGCTGCTCGACCTGCTCGCGCGGGTTTTCCAGAACCCGTATGAAGGCGTCATGGGTGAGGTCCTCGGCCTGCTGACGACTGCGCAGCTTGCGCGTCCAGGTGCCGATCAGCTCTTGGTAATGGTCGAGGAAGCCTTTGTGTCCGGACACGGTCGGGGTCGTCAGCAAGGAGCCAGATAATGGCGCGAATAGTAATATTTCTCATAAAGCACAGCAAATCCGCCAGTCGGTAACAAAAAATTTATGCGTGATTTCAGGCACTGCACTGCCCATGAACGTGGCCATAAATATGAACACCTTCGCCTTTCTCGCGGGAAGGGCGCCGCTATAGAAACCGCACTATCCCTGTGGGGGCGGGCTTGCCCGTGACGGGCCCGAAACGGTCTATTCCACAATTTTTTACGCCTGCCAACGCGCGGGGAACATCTACCGGTCACACGAGTCGGTTATTCAAGTGGCAACGCGTCGATCTTGGGTCGACACGCCCGGATTACCTGTTGATCTTGCGTTCTTCACGCCCTAAAGTGCGCGCCGAACGTCCATGCTGGAAACGATCCATCCGGCTCAAGTACTGAGTAGGCGAACCAAAGTGGGGATACGGAGGACGTTCAGTTTGCAGCCACTTATCTTTTCAGTTTGCCCATGGAGTCCCTGAGCATGTCGATCCAGGTCGAAGACTATTTCGCGCGTGACACCTTCCAGAAAATGAAGGCGTTCGCCGACAAGCAGGAAACCCCGTTCGTACTCATCGATACCCAGATGATCAGCCAGGCCTACGACGACCTGCGCGCCGGTTTCGAGTTCGCCAAGGTCTACTACGCGGTCAAGGCCAACCCGGCGGTCGAGATCATCGACCTGCTCAAAGAGAAAGGTTCGAGCTTCGACATCGCCTCGATCTACGAACTGGACAAGGTGATGGACCGTGGCGTCAGCGCCGACCGTATCAGCTACGGCAACACCATCAAGAAGTCCAAGGACATCCGTTACTTCTTTGAAAAAGGTGTGCGCCTGTACGCCACCGACTCGGAAGCCGACCTGCGCAACATCGCCAAGGCCGCGCCGGGCTCCAAGGTCTACGTACGCATCCTCACCGAAGGCTCCACCACCGCCGACTGGCCACTGTCGCGCAAGTTCGGCTGCCAGACCGACATGGCCATGGACCTGCTGATCCTGGCCCGCGATCTGGGCCTGGTGCCATACGGCATTTCCTTCCACGTGGGTTCGCAACAGCGCGACATCAGCGTGTGGGACGCCGCCATCGCCAAGGTCAAGGTGATCTTCGAGCGCCTGAAGGAAGAAGACGGCATCGAGCTGAAGCTGATCAACATGGGTGGCGGCTTCCCGGCCAACTACATCACCCGCACCAACAGCCTGGAAACCTACGCTGAAGAGATCATCCGCTTCCTCAAGGAAGACTTCGGTGACGACCTGCCGGAAATCATCCTCGAGCCAGGCCGTTCGCTGATCGCCAACGCCGGTATCCTGGTCAGCGAAGTAGTGCTGGTTGCGCGCAAGTCGCGCACCGCCGTCGAGCGCTGGGTGTACACCGACGTGGGCAAATTCTCCGGCCTGATCGAAACCATGGACGAGTCCATCAAGTTCCCGATCTGGACCGAAAAGAAAGGCGAGATGGAAGAAGTGGTCATCGCCGGCCCGACCTGCGACAGCGCCGACATCATGTACGAGCACTACAAGTACGGCCTGCCGCTGAACCTGGCGATCGGTGACCGCCTCTACTGGCTGTCGACCGGTGCCTACACCACCAGCTACAGCGCGGTGGAATTCAACGGCTTCCCGCCGCTGAAGGCCTACTACCTGTAATGCAGAACGGGGCCGAAAGGCCCCGTTTCATTCAGGTTGACCCCATCACGCTTCGCGCTGTTCTATCTCTGCGGCATACCGCGCCGCAAAGGCCATCAACCCTGGCCCCGCCCCCTGCAAGGTCGCCAAAGCACTGCGCAGAAAATTCATGTTCCCCTCAACCCGCGCCTGCTCCAGCCACTGCCCTGCCTCGGCCATCTGCCCACGCTCTACCAGCACCAGCGCCAGGCTGAACATCCCACGAAAATCCCCCGCTTCGGCGGCACGCCTGTACCAGCGCACTGCCCGCGCCGGGCTGGGCGCCGTAGCGATACCCTGCTCCAGGTAACGCCCATACAGGTTCATCGACTTGGCATGCCCCAGCCGCGCAGCCTTCTCGTAGCACATCAATGCCTGCGCCTGATTGGCCGGTACCCCACGCCCGGTAGCCAGCAGGTTGCCCAGGTTATACAGCCCCCAATCCAACCCGGCATCGGCTGCGCGGGCATAGTGAACCGCAGCCTGCGCCACATTCACCTCGCCGCCCCAACCATGCTCCAGGCAACGCCCGAGCATGTTGTGCGCCATGGCGCTGCCACCCTGGGCAGCAATGCCGAACCAGCGCCGGGCCACTTCGGCATCCGCTTCGATGCCGCGGCCGTCGAGCAGGATCTGCCCGAGCAGCACCTGAGCTTCGATCACGCCCTGCCCTGCCGCCGCGAGAATCGCCTGGGCGGCCTTGCCCGGACTGTCTTCGAGCATGGCCTTGAGGCCTGCGACATCCAGCACTTCTTCACGGCGCAACTGATAGGACACGGCTCAGACCTCTGCCCAGCGGCGCAGCAGGTTATGGTAGGTGCCGGTCAATTGCAGCAACGAGGGGTGCTCGGGCACATCGGCGGTGAGTTGCTGGATGGCATTGTCCATCTCGAACAGCAACGCCCGCTGGCTGTCCTCCCGTACCAGGCTCTGGGTCCAGAAGAACGCCGCATAACGCACGCCGCGCGTCACCGGGTTGACCTTGTGCAGGCTGGTGCCCGGGTACAGCACAAGATCACCGGCAGCCAGCTTGACCTGCTGCTCGCCATAAGTGTCCTGGATCACCAGTTCGCCGCCGTCATAGCTGTCCGGGTCGCTCAGGAAAAGCGTCGAGGACAGGTCGGTGCGCACCCGCTCCGGGCTGCCTTTTGGCTGGCGCAAGGCATTGTCGATGTGGAAGCCGAAGTTGCCACCCTCGCGGTAGCAGTTGATCAGTGGCGGGAAGACCTTGTGCGGCAGGGCCGCCGACATGAACCGTGGGGTTTTCCACAGGCGGTCGATCAGCGCGCTGCCGATTTCCTTCGCCAGCGCGTGGCCTTCTGGCAGCTGCAAGTTGTGCTTGGCCTTGGCCGACTGATAGCCGGCCGTGACCTTGCCATCGGCCCAATCGGCCTGCTCCAGGGCCTCGCGAATGCGGGCAAGCTCATTGGCGTCGAACAGGCCGGGGATATGAAGCAGCATGGCGGCGGCACCGTTAAGGAGTGTAAAGGTGGCAATGATATTGATTCCCTTTTACGCCGTACAAGCTCTTTCTTCACCCGAGACGTTTCAGCTTGATTAAACCGTAAAGAGAATTTGTAAAGATTGTAAGTTCGAAGTGAATGGTAACGAATCTCAATTGTGACCTGCAATCACTTGCATTATGATCCGCGGCCTTCACACCTTGGGGAAGGTCCATAACAATGCGTCAATACGTGCCATCTGCAGTGAGTTCTCCACGTCTGATCGTGTCCGCCATCGGCGTCGCCCTGAGCGCTTCGTCCGCCTACGCCGCCGATCCGGCTACCAACAGCGCCATCACCCTCGATGCCACCAGCGTCAATGGCAAGGCTGAACAGGCCAGCACCGATTACAAGGTCGAAAAGGCCTCCTCGCAGAAGTACACCGCACCGTTGGTGGACACCCCACGCTCGGTTACCGTAATCCCCCAGCAAGTCATCAAGGACACCAATGCCCTGAGCCTGCAGGATGCCCTGCGCACTGTGCCAGGCATCACCTTTGGTGCAGGCGAAGGCGGCAACCCGCAAGGCGACCGTCCGTTCATTCGTGGTTTTGACGCCCAGGGTGACACCTACCTGGATGGTGTACGCGATACCGGTGCGCAGACCCGTGAAATCTTCGCCATCGAATCGGTGGAAGTGGCCAAAGGCCCCAACTCGGCCATCGGTGGCCGCGGCGCGGCAGGCGGCACCATCAACCTGGTGAGCAAGCGTGCACACCTGGGCAACTCGCTGGACGGTGCCTGGACCTGGGGCAGCGACCAGACCCAGCGCTACACCTTTGACGGCAACTACCAGTTCAGCGACACCGCTGCCGGCCGCCTCAACCTGATGACCCACGAGAGCAACGTTGCCGGCCGGGACAAGGTCAACTACGACCGCTGGGGTATCGCCCCGTCGCTGGCCTTTGGCCTGGGCACGCCAACCCGCGTCAACCTCGACTACTACCACCTGGAAAGCGACGACCTGCCGGATTCGGGCATCCCGTACAGCATCCCTACCGGTGGCAGCAGCGCACGCACCTCGGCGCACCCAAGCAAGCCGATCGACGGCGGCGACAGCGACAACTTCTACGGCCTGACCGGTCGCGACTTCCGCAAGACCCGTGTGGACATCGCTACTATCGCCGTGGAACACGACCTGAGCGACTCGTTGACCATCAAGAACACCCTGCGTCATGGCAACAGCATGCAGGACTACATCCTGACCCAGCCAGACGACAGCGCGGGCAACGTCAACAACAACGGCGTATGGCGTCGTGCCAATACCCGTGTGGGCAACACTGCCACCACCACCAACCAGACCGACCTGTTCGGTGAGTTCTTCGTGGGCGGTTTCAAGAACAGCTTCTCCACCGGGGTCGAGTTCAGCAAGGAAGACTCGGACCGCCAAAGCTACACGGTGTCGCCAAACAGCAAGCTCACCTGCACCGGCCCGGGCAATGGTGGCAGCTGTACTTCGCTGAGCGACCCGAACCCCGACGATGCCTGGGATGGCACGATCTCGCGCAACTACGCCGGCACCAAGACCAGCAGCAAGACCCGCGCAATCTACGCCTTCGACACCCTGGAGCTGACGCCTGAGTGGCTGTTGAACATGGGCCTGCGTTACGACCACTTCGATACCAAGTTCCGCACTTACGATGCCTCCGGCGCGACAGTGGTGAACAAGAACGGCGTCCCGACCAAAGGCCGCGACACCAGCGAGTTCTTCACCGGCCAATTGGGCCTGGTCTGGAAACCGGCCGAGAACGGTAGCATCTACGTGTCCTATGCCACTTCCGCCACCCCGCCCGGGGCGATGCTCGGCGAAGGTACCGAAGGCAACCCGCTGTCGGGCACCACCGACCGTGGTGGCAACATCCTGGCCAGCGACATGGAGCCGGAAGAAACCACCAACTACGAAATCGGCACCAAGTGGGACCTGCTCGACGAGCGCCTGTCGCTGGCCGCTGCGCTGTTCCGTACCGAGAAGGAAAACGCCCGTGTACAGGTGAACACCACCACCTACGAAAACGTCGGCGAAACCCGCGTGCAGGGCATCGAGCTCTCGGCCAGCGGCAAGCTCACCGACAAGTGGCAAGTGTTCGCCGGCTACACCTACCTGCAGGCCCGCCAGATCGACGGCGGCCCGCTGGGCAAGGCCAACGATGGCAACCAATTGCCAAACACGCCTAACAACAGCGCCAGCCTGTGGACCACATACTCGATCACCCCGAAGCTGACGGTCGGCGGCGGCGCCTTCTATGTGGATGACGTCTACGGCAACGTAGCCAACACCACCATGGTCGACAGCTATGTACGTTATGACGCCATGGCCGCCTACAAGCTGACCAAGAACGTCGACCTGCAACTTAACGTGCAGAACCTGACCAACGAGGTGTATTACGACAAAGCGTTCTCCACCCACTTCGCCAACCAGGCGGCGGGCAGGACTGCATTGCTGACCACCAGCGTCCACTTCTAAAGCAGCAACCCGGAGCCCCGTTCATTCCAGTGAGCGGGGCTTTTGCGTATCAAGGCATAATGCACCCCGCGCAGGGCGCGGCAGCAACACAAGGTGAACGATGTGGTGAAGAAGACGCTGTTCCAATTGCACTGGTTCTTTGGCATCACCGCTGGCCTGGTGCTGGCCTTGATGGGTATTACCGGTGCGCTCTATTCGTTCCAGGAAGAATTGCTGCGCGCCTTCAACGCTGATGTGTTGAAGGTCGAGGTACGCGCCGAGGGCGTGCTGCCTCCGGCTGAACTGGTGCGCAGGGTCGAGGCCGCCCAAGGCGACAAAGTGTCGATGCTGTGGGTCGATGTACGCGAAGGCAACGCCGCACGGGTCTTCTTCACACCGCCGCCGGGCGAGCGCCGCGGTGAGTTGCGCTATGCCGACCCCTATACCGGAGAGCTCAAGGGCCAGGCCGCCGGGCAAGACTTCTTCAAACTGATGCTCACCCTGCACCGGTTCCTGGCCATGGGTGACACCGGCCGGCAGATCACGGGCGCCTGCACCCTGATGCTGGTGTTCTTCTGCCTCTCCGGCCTGTACCTGCGCTGGCCGCGCAAAGCCCTGAACTGGCGCACCTGGCTGACCTTCGACTGGGCCAAGAAAGGCCGCGCCTTCAACTGGGACCTGCATGCCGTAGCCGGCACCTGGTGCCTGCTGTTCTACCTTCTGTTCGCGCTGACCGGCCTGTTCTGGTCCTACGAGTGGTACCGCGAAGGCCTGAACAGGTTACTTGCCGACGCGCCTGGCGCAGGACAGCAGCACAAGCGCGGCGAAGGCCGTGGCCGCCATGGGCCGCAGAAGGTGGACAAGAACGCACCGCCGCTGGTGGTCGACTACGACGCCATCTGGGCCAACCTCAAGGACGCTGCCGGGCCAGGGCTTGCCATGTACAACCTGCGCCTGCCACCTGCTGGCGGCCAGCCCGCCAGCCTGTTCTACCTGCTCGACAGCGCCGCGCACCCACGCGCCTTCAATACCCTGACCCTGGACCCGGCCACCGGCCAGGTGAAAAACCACGACCGCTATACCGACAAGTCCTTCAAGGCCCAGCTGCTGCAAAGTGTTTATGCCTTGCACGTGGGTGAATACTTCGGCCTGCCGGGGCGGATCATCGTCACCCTCGCCAGCCTGACCATGCCGCTGTTCTTCGTCACCGGCTGGCTTTTGTACCTCGACCGCCGCCGCAAGAAGCGCCAGGTGCGTGCCGCCCGCGGCCACGTCGCCAACGCCAGCGCCAGCGGCGACAGCTGGCTGATCGGCTTCGCCAGCCAGAGCGGTTTCGCCGAGCAACTGGCCTGGCAGAGCGCCGGACAATTGCAGGCCGCAGGCTTGCCGGTGCAAGTACGTGCACTTGCCGACCTTGGCGAAGAGGACCTACGCCAGACGCGCCGCGCGCTGTTCGTGGTCAGCACGTTCGGTGACGGCGAAGCGCCTGACAGCGCCCGCGCCTTCGAGCGCAAGGTGCTGGGCCAGCCTTGGGCCCTGAACGGGCTCAGCTATGCCGTGCTGGCGCTCGGTGATCGCCAGTACCCGCACTTCTGCGGCTTTGCCCGGCGCCTGCAGGCATGGCTCGGCGAGCGCGGTGCCAGCACGGCGTTCAGCCCGGTGGAAGTGGACAACGCCGACCCGGCGGCCCTGCAGCAATGGCAGCAGGAACTGGCGCAGCTGACTGGCGCCCAACCCGTCGCTGCCTGGCAACCGCCAAGTTTCGGCAACTGGAACCTGGTCAGCCGCGATCTGCTCAATCCGGGCAGTCAAGGCCAACCGGTCTACCTGATCGGCCTGCGCCCTGAAGAGCCCGCCAGCTGGGAGGCCGGTGACCTGGTAGAAGTTCTGCCGCTCAATGGCCAGCCACGCGTGGATGCATTCCTCAGCGGCATGGCCCTCGACGCCAACGCCACTGTGCAGCTTCACGGCCTGAGCGAGACCCTCGGCCAAGCCCTGGCAGGCCGCCAGCTACCAACCCGTCGGGACCACCTGATCGGCTTGCAGCCACAAGCGCTGATCGATGCGCTGGCACCGATCGGCAGCCGCGAATACTCCATCGCCTCGATCGCCAGCGATGGTGTGCTGGAGCTGATCGTGCGCCAGGAGCGTCACCCCGACGGCAACCTTGGCCTGGGCTCTGGCTGGCTGACCGAGTACCTGCCAGTCGATGGCACCCTTGGCCTGCGCCTGCGGCGCAACAGTGGCTTCCATCTGCCCGAAAGCGCCGCGCCGATGATCCTGATCGGCAACGGCACTGGCCTTGCGGGCCTGCGCTGCCTGCTGCGGGCGCGGATCAATGCCGGCGAGCAGCGCAACTGGCTGCTGTTCGGCGAGCGTAACCGCGCGCATGACCTGCTGTGTGGCGATGAGCTGCAAACCTGGCTGGAGAGCGGCGACCTGGCACGCCTGGACCTGGCGTTCTCGCGCGATCAGGCCAAGAAGGTATATGTGCAGGATGTATTGCTGCAGCAGGCTGAGGAGTTCAAGCGCTGGGTTGCCGATGGCGCTTATGTGTATGTCTGCGGCAGCCTGCACGGGATGGCGGCCGGAGTTGATGCGGCGCTCAAGGGCATGCTCGGTGAAGAAATGGTCGAGCAGTTGATCGAAGACGGGCGTTATCGGCGGGATGTTTACTGATCAGGGATTGAACTGACACAGCTGGCCGCTGTAGGAGCGGCCTTGTGTCGCGAACGGGCCGCAAAGCGGCCCTCGATGTTTCGGCATTGATGCAACAATTGCTGGGGCCGCTCTGCGACCCTTTCGCGACACAAGGCCGCTCCTACCGGGGGGCGGTGCTGGCTCAGTGCAGCTCGAAGGTATCGGCATCCAGGTTGGCCGGGAAGCGGGTACGGTAGTTGGCAAGCTCCGCCGCCCTCAGCACGACCGTGAACACCCCGTCTGCCTCGCCCGCACTGAGCAAGCTTTCACCCTGGAAATCCAGCACCTGGCTGTCGCCGGAATACGCGAAACCCTTGCCATCGGTGCCCACCCGGTTCACCGCCGCCACGAAGCACAGGTTCTCGATACCCCGCGCCGGCAGCAGCCGGTTCCAGTGCTGGCGGCGCGCCGCCGGCCAGTTCGCGGTGTACAACAGCAGGTCGGTATCCTGGGCATCGCGGCTCCACACCGGGAAACGCAGGTCATAGCAGATCAGCGGGCGTACCCGCCAGCCCTTGATCTCGAACTGCACCTGACGCTCACCCGGGGTGTAGTGCTTATGCTCACCGGCCATGCGGAACAGGTGGCGCTTGTCGTAGTGCAGGATCTCGCCGTCCGGGCGCGCCCACAGCAAGCGGTTGCGGTGGCTGCCATCGGCGGCCTGGATGATCACGCTACCGGTAACCACTGCGTTGATGCGCTTGGCCTGAGCCTTGAGCCATTTGTAGGTCGGGCCGTTCTCGGGCTCGGCCAAGCTTTCCGATTCCATCGAAAAACCAGTGGTGAACATCTCGGGGAGGATCACCAGGTCGGCATCTCCAGCCTGGTCGAGCAACACCTCGAAATGCGCGTAATTGGCCTCGCGGTCGTGCCAGGCCAGGGCCGTTTGCACCAGGGCGATTTTCAGGTTGGGCAGTGCACTCAGATCGCGCATAGTTTTTCCGCTGCCTGACGCAGCGTCTCCTCACGTTTGGCAAAGCACAGGCGTACCAGGCGTTGCTCGGGGATGGGTTGCTGGTAGAACACCGACACCGGAATGGTCGCCACGCCGTGTTCACGGGTGAGCCAAAGGGCCATTTCGACGTCGTTCAGGTCTGGCCGGATCTGCGAATAGTCCACCAGCTGGAAATAGGTGCCGGCCGTGCGGGTAAAGCTGAAACGCGAACCGTTGAGCAGGTCGCAGAACAGGTCGCGCTTGGCCTGATAGAAACCTGGCAGTTCGTCGACATGCTGAGGGTGTTCGGCCATGAAGTCCGCGAGTGCACACTGCAGCGGTGTAACTCCGCAAAAATTGACGTACTGATGCACTTTGCGCAGCTCCGCGCTCAAGGCAGGTGGCGCGACCACGTAGCCGGTCTTCCAGCCGGTCACGTGGTAAGTCTTGCCGAACGAACTGACCACGAACGCGCGGCGGTACAGCTCTGCATGGGCCAGAACGCTGGCATGAGGTACGCCATCGTAGACCAGGTGTTCATACACTTCGTCGCTGACCAGGTAGATATCGCGATCAGCTATCAGGCGCGCCAACTGGTCCAGGTCTTCAGCCGTGATCAGCGCACCACTGGGGTTATGCGGCGAATTGAGGATGACCATGCGTGTGCGCGGGCTCAGGGCATCGCTGAACCTCTGCCAGTCGATACCGAAGTCGCCATCACTGAGCTGTACGTGCACGCAGCGGCCGCCGGCAAGCGCCACGGAGGGCTCATAGCTGTCGTAACAGGGGTCGAAGACGATCACCTCGTCACCCGCGTGGATCACCGCCTGGATGGCACAGAAGATCGCCTCGGTGGCGCCCGGGGTGATGGTCACTTCCTGATCGGCATCGACCTTGGTCCCATACAGGCGCTCGACCTTGGCCGCCACCTGCTGGCGCAAGGCCGGCAAGCCGGTCATCGGCGCATACTGGTTATGCCCGGCGGACACATGGCGGCCAACCGCATCGAGCAAAGCCTGCGGGCCATTGAAGTCTGGGAAACCCTGGGAAAGGTTGAGCGCGCCCGTCTGCACGGCGAGCTGGGACATGGTGGTGAAGATGGTCGTGCCGACGTTCGGCAGTTTGCTGCGGATCATGAAGCCCTCTTTCCTGCGGGACGGAGAGCTATAAGCTACAAGCTCCAAGCCACAAGAAAAAGCGACATGTATCAGCGTCCGCTCATTCTTGCAGCTTGCGACTTGAAGTTTGCCGCTTGTCAGCGCTTGTCGCGGCGCTTCTTCTCGGCCTTCTTGTGGTGCGACATCAAGCGGCGCTTCTTGTTGACCTGGCGGTCGGTGAGGGTGTTCTTCTTGCCCTCGTACGGGTTCTCACCGCCTTTGTACTCGATGCGGATCGGCGTACCGACCAGTTTGAGCACCCGGCGGTAAGTGTTTTCCAGGTAACGCGAGTACGACTTGGGAATCTTCTCGGTCTGGTTGCCGTGGATCACGATCAGCGGCGGGTTGGCACCGCCGAGGTGGGCATAGCGCAGCTTGATGCGGCGGCCGTTGACCAGCGGTGGCTGGTGCTCACTGACGGCATCTTCGAGGATCTGCGTCAGACGGCTGGTTGGCCAGCGGGTGACCGCCGATTTGAACGCGGCCTGCACCGACTTGTACAAGTGGCCCACGCCGGTGCCGTGCAGCGCCGAGATGAAGTGGATGTCAGCAAAGTCGACGAAGAACAGCCGGCGCTCCAGCTCGGTCTTGACGTAGTCGCGCTCACCCGACTCCATGCCGTCCCACTTGTTCAGGGCGATGACGATGGCGCGGCCCGCTTCCAGGGCAAAGCCCAGCAGGTTGAGGTCGTGGTCGACCACACCCTCGCGGGCGTCCATGACGAAGATCACCACGTTGGCGTCCTTGATCGCCTGCAGCGTCTTCACCACCGAGAACTTTTCGACTTCCTCGTGGATCTTGCCGCGCTTGCGCACGCCAGCGGTGTCGATGAAGGTGTACTTCTCGTTATCGCGCTCGAACGGGATGTAGATACTGTCACGGGTGGTACCCGGCTGGTCGTAGACCACCACGCGCTCTTCGCCGAGCATGCGGTTGACCAGGGTCGACTTGCCCACGTTGGGGCGGCCGATGATGGCGATCTTGATGCCATCCTTTTCGCTCGGGCCGGGGATGCGTACCGCTTCCTCGCCTTCGGCAACCTCCTGGTCGAGGGCTTCTTCCTCAGCATCGCGAGGAATGTGGCCCAGCACCGACTCCATCAACTGATTGATGCCGCGGCCCTGCGAGCCGGCCACCGGAATGGCATTGCCCATGCCCAGCGGCGAAAACTCGGCGCGGGCGACGTCGGCGTCGATGTTGTCGATCTTGTTGGCCACCAGGATGGCCGACTTGTTCCGCTTGCGCAGGTGCTCGGCGATCATCTGGTCGGCGGCAGTCATGCCGGCGCGGGCGTCGACCAGGAACAGCACATAGTCGGCTTCTTCGATGGCCATCAGCGACTGCTCGGCCATCTTCTCATCCATGCCCACTTCGTCACCGGTGATACCACCGGTGTCGATCAGGATGAAGGAGCGACCCTGCCAGCTGGCATCACCATACTGGCGGTCACGGGTCAGACCCGACAGGTCACCCACGATGGCATCGCGGGTTTTGGTCAGGCGGTTGAACATGGTGGATTTGCCGACGTTCGGCCGTCCCACCAGGGCGATTACGGGAACCATGCGGCTCTCCACTCTTGAATTCTTGAAAATGCAAAGGCCGCTGCAAGGCAGCGGCCGGAGTTCGGGCGGCGTGTCCTACGCCGCAACTCAAGACCTGTAGTGGCCTTGAGCATAGCTTCAGCGGATGGTCAGTGCCTCGAGCTTGCCGCTGTTGCCAAAGACATAGATGGTGTCGCCGACCACCAGGGGCCGGGCGCGCAGGCCATCGCTGTCGATACGCTCACGGCCGACGAAACGGCCGTCGACCTGGCTGAGCAGGTGCAGGTAACCTTCGAAGTCACCTACAGCCACGTAGCTGGAGAACACTTCCGGTGCCGACAATTGGCGGCGCGCCATCGAGTCGTTGGTCCACAGTGCGCTGGAAGAGCGCTCGTCGACACCCTCGACACTGCCCGAAGCTTCGCTGACATAGACGTTGCCGAAACCTTGGGCGACACCCACGTAGCTCGAGGCATCACGCTGCCACAGCACACGGCCGCTTTCCAGGTCCAGGCCCGCTACGCGGCCCTGGTAGGTGCTGACGTACAGCGTACCACCGGACAGCAGCAGGCCGCCGTCGATGTCGACCACACGGTCCAGCTCGGAACGGCCCTGCGGGATCGCCACACGGCTCTCCCACACCGGCACGCCGTTGTTGATGTCGACCGCGACCACTTTGCCGGTGGACAGGCCGGCTACAGCCAGACGGTTGGTGACGATCGGCGCACCGGTGCCCCGCAGGGTCAGTACAGCCGGGGTGCTCTCGTAGATCCAGCGGCGGTCGCCGGTAGCGGCATCGAGGCCGATCAGACGGTCGTCCTGAGTCTGCACCACCACAACGTCACCGTTGTTGGCAGGCGGCGCCAGGACTTCGCTGGTTACGCGCGAGCGCCAGCGCTCTTCACCGGTGCTGGAGTCCAGGGCAATCACTTCACCCTTGAGGGTGCCGAGCATGACCAGGCCATAGCCAACGCCGACGGCGCCGGAAACCGGCAGCTCCAGATCCTGCTTCCACACCACGTCGCCGGTAATGCGGTCGAGGGCGAAGACTTCGCCATTGACGTCGCTGGCGTAGATGCGGTCGTTCTCGATGGCTGGCACCAGGGTATTGTAAGTCTCGCCCTGGCCGTCACCGATCGAACGGCTCCACTGCTTTTTCAGTACCACTTCTTCGGTGAACTTGGTCAGCTCGGCCGGAGGCAGTTCCTTCTTGCTGTTGCTGCTGCAACCTGCGGCCAGTACGGCCAGGGTCAGCACTGCTGCTTGTTTCCAACCGATCACGTCACGCGTCCCCTTTGGCCAAGTCATCCAGCTTCAGTTGCAAGCCACCGACCGCCGCCTCATCGGACAGCGCGGCCTTGGCTTTTTCATAAGCGCTGTGGGCATCGTCGGCACGACCCAACTGCACCAGCAGGTCGCCCTTCAATTCTTCACGGCTGGCCAAAAACGCCTTGTCGGCGTCGCCGTCGAGCAGCTTGAGCGCATCTTCAGCTTTGTCCTGGGCCGCGAGCACGCGTGCCAGGCGCTGGCGCGAAATTTCGCCCAGGGTGTCGTCAGCAGGCTTGTCGAGCACATTCTTGAGCTCGGCAGCGGCGTCGTCGAGCTTGCCGCTCTCTACCGCGACCTTGGCCACGAACAGGCTGCCGTACTGGGCGTAGGCGGTACCACCGAACTCGCTCTTGAGCTTGCCGGACAGCTCCGCGACCTTGGTCGCATCCGGCTGCCCGCTCGGCGTCAGGCTGGTTTCAAGCAGGGCCTGATACAGCTGCGATGCGCCTTGCGACTGGTTGTCCTGGTACTTGTGCCACGTGTTCCAGCCCAACACCACTACGCCAGCCAGCAGCGCACCGGTCAGCAGTGGCTTGCCGTTACGGTTCCACCAGTCCTTGACCCCTGCCAGGTCATCATCATCGGTACTCGACACCCCAATACTCCTTTTCGCCTATTCGCTTGTTGAACCGCGTTACGCCTGAGCGATCGCGGTTTCCAGGTGCTCAGCCAGAGCATCCCAGGCAATGTTCTGTTGTTCGCCCTGACCACGCAGGGGCTTGAGGCCAATCTCTTGCTTGGCCAGCTCATCGTCACCCAGGATCAGGGCGAACAACGCGCCGCTCTTGTCGGCTTTCTTGAACTGGCTCTTGAAGCTGCCGCCACCGGCGTTGACCGCCAGGCGCAGGCCCGGCAGCCGGTCGCGCAGGCTCTCGGACAAGCGCAGGCCAGCCAGCTCCGCCTGCTCGCCGAAGGCGCACAGGTAGACATCGATCTGACGGTTGATGGACGCCGGTACCTTGCCCAGGGTCTCCAGCAGCAGGATCAGGCGCTCGATACCCATGGCGAAACCAACGCCTGTGGTCGGTTTGCCACCCATCTGCTCGACCAGGCCATCGTAGCGGCCGCCTGCACAGACGGTGCCCTGGGCGCCGAGCTTGTCGGTGACCCACTCGAACACGGTCTTGCTGTAGTAGTCCAGGCCACGCACCAGCTTGGTGTTGATCACAAACGGAATGCCGGCGGCATCCAGACGGGCCTTGAGGCCCTCGAAGTGCACGCGGGAGTCTTCGTCGAGGTAGTCTTCCAGCTTCGGCGCGCCGACCAGCACCGCCTGGGTGTTCGGGTCCTTGCTGTCGAGGATGCGCAGCGGATTGCTCTTGAGGCGGCGCTGGCTGTCTTCGTCGAGTTGTTCCAGGCGCGCCGAGAGGAACTCGACCAGCGCGTCGCGGTAGCGGGCGCGGGCCTCGCTGGTGCCCAGGCTGTTCAGCTCGAGCTTGACCGCATCCTGGATGCCCAGCAGGCCCCACAGACGCCAGGTCAGCATGATCAGCTCGGCATCGATGTCCGGGCCGTCCAGGTTGAACACCTCGACGCCAATCTGGTGGAACTGACGGTAGCGGCCCTTCTGCGGGCGCTCGTGGCGGAACATCTGGCCGATGTACCACAGCTTCTGCACCTGGCCGTTGCCAGTGATGCCGTGCTCGAGCACTGCACGTACGCAGGCAGCGGTGCCTTCAGGGCGCAGGGTCAGCGAATCGCCGTTGCGGTCCTCGAAGGTGTACATCTCTTTTTCGACGATGTCGGTGACTTCACCGATGGAGCGCTTGAACAGCTCGGTGAACTCGACGATCGGCGTGCGGATCTGGCTGTACCCATAGGTGTCCAGCAGCCCAGCGACGGTGCCTTCGAAGTAGCGCCACAGCGGCGACTGCTCTGGCAGGATGTCGTTCATGCCACGGATGGCTTGCAGCGATTTGCTCACGAAAAGTCCTTACGAATCTGTGTGTCAGCCGCGGGCGATCAGCGCCGCGTCGGCCTCGACCTTTTCGGCCGCTTTCTGGCGGATGAGCTTTTCCAGCTCATCGACCAGGTTGTCATTGGTCAGTTTCTGCGCCGGCTTGCCGTCGATGTAGATCAGGTTCGGCGTGCCGCCGGTCAGGCCAACGTGGGCTTCCTTCGCTTCGCCAGGGCCGTTGACCACACAACCGATCACCGCCACGTCCAGCGGTACCAGCAGGTCTTCCAGGCGCCCTTCCAGTTCGTTCATGGTCTTGACCACATCGAAGTTCTGCCGCGAGCAGCTCGGGCAGGCGATGAAGTTGATGCCACGCGAACGCAGGTGCAGCGACTTGAGGATGTCGTAGCCGACCTTCACTTCTTCGACCGGGTCGGCCGCCAGCGAAATGCGGATGGTATCGCCGATGCCTTCGGCCAGCAGCATACCGAGGCCGACGGCGGATTTCACCGTGCCGGAGCGCAGCCCACCGGCCTCGGTGATGCCCAGGTGCAGCGGCTGGATGATCTGCTTGGCCAGCAAGCGATAGGCTTCGACGGCCATGAACACGTCGGAGGCCTTGACGCTGACCTTGAAGTCCTGGAAATCCAGGCGGTCCAGGTGCTCGACATGGCGCAGTGCAGATTCGACCAGCGCCGCCGGGGTCGGCTCGCCATATTTCTTCTGCAGGTCCTTTTCCAGGGAGCCTGCGTTGACACCGATACGGATCGGGATGCCACGGTCACGAGCGGCATCGACCACAGCACGAACACGGTCCTCACGGCCGATGTTGCCCGGGTTGATACGCAGGCAGTCGACGCCCAGTTCGGCCACGCGCAACGCGATCTTGTAGTCGAAGTGGATGTCGGCGACCAGCGGTACGCTGACCAGTTGCTTGATTTTGCCGAACGCCTCGGCGGCGTCCATGTCCGGTACCGAAACACGGACGATGTCGACCCCCGCATCGACCAGGCGCTGGATCTGGCCAACGGTGGCGGCGACATCATTGGTGTCGGTGTTGGTCATGCTCTGCACCGCGATGGGGGCATCACCACCCACCGGCACATTGCCGACCCAGATTTTGCGGGATTCGCGACGTTTGATCGGAGATTCGCCGTGCATGACTTACTGTCCCAACTTCAGGCGAGCGGTTTCGCCACTGGTGAACGGGGCAACATCGACGGCCTGGCCGTTGTAGCTGACCTGGGCGCCGCGGGCAAAGCCCAGGCGCACCGCGAACGGCGGCTTGCCGGTCAGCTCGAGGTTGTCGCCCTTGCGCTTGATGGCGCTGAACAGCACCTTGCCGTTGCCATCGGACACCTGGGTCCAGCAATCGGCGGTGAACTGGATTGCAACCTTGGCGCTGCCGGCCGGCACGGCGGCAGGCTCGGTGGCAATGGCCGGCACGCTGGCGGCAGGCGCCACAGGGGCGGCCTGGGCTACGGTGGCGGCTGGCGTGGCTGGTGCAGCAGGTGCTGCCGTTGTCGGCGCAGGCGCTTCAGCCTGTGCAGGCGCCTGCTGGACCGGCGCGGCTGCTGCGGCAGCCGGGGCGGCCTCGCTGCTGGCCTCGGCAACCGGCTCGGCAGGTGCCTGCTCCAGCGGCAGCGGCGCGCTTTCGCCCTGCTGGCCTAAGGTAACAGCCTGGTCTTCAGGCTCATCCAGCGGGTGGATCTGGGTGGTACCGTCGGCGCTTTCGACCTCGACATGCTCCAGGGCGATATTGGCCAGGTCCTTGCCGCGCAGGCTGCCCTGGTCCTGCCACCACAGGAAGCTGCCACCGACCACCGCAACCAGCAGCAACAGGCTGACACCGCGCAGGATGTTGTGCGAAAGGCGCACCGGCTCTTCGATGCGGCCCAGTGAATGTACGTCGCTGCCCTTGGCATGGGTGCCGGTGTACTGGTCGAAGGCCTCGACCAGCGGCGCCTGGTCCATGTCCATCAGCTTGGCATAGGCACGGATGTAGCCACGGGCGAAGGTATGCCCTGGCAGCTTGTCGAAGGCACCGGTTTCCACGTGGTTCAGCGAACTTACGGTGAGGTTGAGCTTGCGGGCCACCTCGGCTTGCGACCACTCCCGTCTTTCGCGGGCCTGGCGCAACAATTCACCGGGGTTCTGGCCAGTCGCTGCTGCTACTTCGGGATGCGCGGCTTTCATCGTTGCTCCGACAGGTATTGCTGATATTCCGGCGTACCGGGATAAAGTCGTTGTAATTGCTGGCCCAGTTCGGCCTGTGTGCCTTGCTCGTCGAACACCCGGGCAAGACGGCTACCCAGCAGGAGGCTACGGGCATTGTGATCGCTCAACTGGCTGAAACGATCGTAGAAACCCCGTGCCGGCACATAATGCCTGTTTTCGTAGGACAACTCAGCCATTTCCAGCAACGCCCTGGGTTGCCGCTGGTTGAGTTGCAGGGCCTTGCTCAGATACGCCTGCGCCTGGTCACGGTTGCCGAGTTTCAGGGCTGTCAGGCCAAGGTTCTCGTAGACGCGCGAACGTTCAGGATACAGGGTATCGGCGCTGGCCAGGCGAAACATCTGCTCGGCTTCGGCAAAACGCTGCTGAGCATATAGGAAACTGCCGTAATTGTTGCGAATTCGCGTGTCGCCGGGGCTTGCCGACAACGCTTTCTTGAAGTGTTCCTCAGCCAGCGCAGCTTCACCTTCGGCCTGAAACACCAGGGCCAAGGCTGCGTGAGCATCGCCATCCTTGGCATCGAGCACCAGTGCCTTGCCCAACGGAGCCTTGGCCTGCTCGGTCAAACCTTGTTGCAAATAGCCAAGCCCAAGCTGCACATAGGCACGCCCCGCCTCCACTCGCCCCTGTCGAGTTGCCAGTGGGTCATTCGCACCACCCGACACGCAGCCGGCCAGCAGCGAAAGCGCAAGGATCGACAGCGCGGCGCGCAGGCTCATGGCGGGCCCGGACTCAGTGGCGCACGGCGCTGTCTTGCAGCTCGGCGTCGGCAGACAGCTGACGTACGGCGATGTAGCGCTCGCTGCGGCGGGTACGGTCATTGACCTGGCCGACCAGCTGGCCACAGGCGGCATCGATGTCATCGCCACGGGTGGTACGGGTGGTGACGTTGAAGCCACCGTGGTGCAGCAAGTCCTGGAAGCGGCGAATAGCGTTGTTGCTAGGGCGCTCGTAACCGGAATGCGGGAACGGGTTGAACGGGATCAGGTTGATCTTGCACGGTACATCGCGCAGCAGTTCGATCATCTGCGCGGCATGCTCGGGCTGGTCGTTGACGTCCTTGAGCAGGGTGTACTCGACCGTCAGCACGCGCTTGCCACCCAAGGTGGCCATGTAGCCCATGCACGACTCCAGCAACATCTTCAGCGGGTACTTCTTGTTGATCGGCACCAGCTGGTTGCGCAGCTCGTCGTTCGGCGCATGCAGCGACAGGGCCAGGGACACGTCGATGTGCTTGGCCAGTTCGTCGATCATCGGTACCACGCCGGAGGTGGACAAGGTGACGCGACGCTTGGAAATGCCATAGCCCAGATCATCCATCATGATCTTCATGGCAGCGATGACATTGTCGAAATTCA
Source organism: Pseudomonas sp. BNK-30 (assembly GCF_047456185.1). Classification (NCBI taxonomy): domain Bacteria; kingdom Pseudomonadati; phylum Pseudomonadota; class Gammaproteobacteria; order Pseudomonadales; family Pseudomonadaceae; genus Pseudomonas; species Pseudomonas sp. BNK-30. The sequence continues at coordinate 259,267 of NZ_CP179904.1, read as the reverse complement.
GCAGAGGCTCGCCCATGCCCATCATGACCACGTTGGTAATCGCGCGGTCGATCTTGGCCGGGACGGTCCCGAAGGATTTGTTGGCAAGCCACACCTGGCCGATCACTTCGGCGGCGGTGAGGTTGCTGTTGAAGCCTTGCTTGCCGGTGGAGCAGAAACTGCAGTCCAGGGCGCAGCCGGCTTGCGACGAAACGCAGAGAGTGCCGCGATCGTCGGTTGGGATGTAGACGGTCTCGACGCAGCTGCCGGAGGCAACGCGGATCACCCATTTGCGGGTGCCGTCTGCGGAAATGTCTTCACTGACCACTTCCGGAGGACGAATTTCGGCAACAGCCTCGAGCTTTTCGCGCAAGGCCTTGCCGACGTTCGTCATGGCGGCGAAATCATCGACGCCAAAATGGTGAATCCATTTCATCACCTGGCCGGCACGGAAGCGCTTCTCCCCGATAGAGTCGAAGAATTGTTCCATTTCCGGCTGGGTCAGGCCCAACAGGTTGATTTTGCCAGTAGATGTCGTCATGGATTCACCCTCACCCGTAAGCTTTCGCTTAGCGAGTGGTTACCTCGGTAGCAGCGAAGAAGTAAGCGATTTCGCGAGCAGCAGCAGCTTCGGAGTCCGAACCGTGAACGGCGTTGGCGTCGATCGACTCGGCGAAGTCAGCACGGATGGTGCCGGCAGCAGCTTCTTTAGGGTTGGTGGCGCCCATCAGCTCACGGTTCAGAGCGATGGCGTTTTCGCCTTCCAGAACCTGAACGACAACCGGGCCGGAAGTCATGAAGGCAACCAGGTCACCGAAGAAGCCGCGCTCGCTGTGCTCAGCGTAGAAACCTTCGGCTTCGGCTTTGGACAGTTGCTTGATTTTCGAAGCAACGATTTTCAGGCCGGCGTCTTCGAAGCGAGTGGTGATCTTGCCGATGACATTTTTGGCAACTGCGTCAGGCTTGATGATCGAGAAAGTACGTTGAACAGCCATGGAAAACTCCAGAATATGAGTGTTGCGAAAAATTAAACCCGCGAATTATACGCGGGTTCCAGGGGATTGCCTAACCTGCAGCGCCACGCTTAGTCGGCTTCGTCTATCCAGGCCGCCTGGATGGCCTCGAGCACTTTCTCACCGCCGCGTGACGGATCGTCGCTGAATTCTGGCAAGGCCAGCACCCAGCGATGCAGATCGACGAAATTCACATAACGAGGATCGACTTCCGGCTTGCTTTCTGCAAGCTGGATAGCGATCTCAAGTACATCAACCCATTTCAGACTCATTGAAAAATCCTCAGTGGGGCGCTTCGGCAGCGTGGTTGAGCGAGTATTTGGGGATCTCGATGGTCAGGTCCTGATCACCGACGACCACCTGGCAGCCGAGACGCGATTGCGCCTCCAGGCCCCAGGCCTTGTCCAGCATGTCCTCTTCGAGTTCGTCCGCTTCTTCAAGCGAGTCGAAACCCTTGCGCACGATGCAGTGGCAGGTGGTGCAGGCCTTTACGCCACCGCAGGCGCTTTCCATCTCGATGTGATGGTCGTGGGCCAGCTCCAGGATATTGGTCCCGGGCTCGACCTCCACGCTCAGCCCCTCTGGGCAGAACTTCTCATGCGGCAGGAATGTCACCAGCGGCATCGGTTACTCCTCGATCTCATTCAGGTTGCGCCCGGCCAGTGCGGCTTTGACCGTCGAATCAAGGCGACGGGCGGCAAATGCATCGGTCACCTGCGACAGACGCTTGGTCTGTTGCTCGATGGCAGGGCCATCGGTGCCGGTCAGCAAATCACGTAGTTCTTGCATCTGGAACTCGATGGCTTCGCGCTCTTCACTGCTGAGCAGTCGCTCGCCATCAGCATCCAGGGCTCCCTGGACAGCTTCAAGCAGGCGCTCGCCGTCGACCTGGTGTTCACGAAGCTGACGCGCCTGCTTGTCGGAGCCTGCGTGCTCGAAGGAGTCCTTGAGCATGCGTGCGATCTCACCGTCGGTCAGGCCGTAGGACGGCTTGACCTGGATACTGGCTTCTACGCCGGAACCCAGCTCACGGGCCGCGACGCTGAGCAAACCGTCGGCATCGACCTGGAAGGTCACGCGGATTTTCGCAGCACCGGCAACCATGGCCGGAATACCACGCAGCTCGAAACGCGCCAGCGAACGGCAGTCGCTGATCAGCTCGCGCTCACCCTGCAGAACGTGAATCATCATGGCCGACTGGCCATCTTTATATGTGGTGAATTCCTGCGCGCGGGCCACCGGAATGGTGGTGTTGCGCGGGATCACCTTTTCCATCAACCCCCCCATGGTCTCAAGACCAAGGGACAGCGGAATGACGTCGAGCAGCAGCAGTTCACCGCCTTCGCGGCGGTTGCCGGCCAGGGTGTCAGCCTGGATGGCGGCGCCGATGGCTACCACCTGGTCGGGGTCGATCGAGGTCAGCGGGGTACGGCCGAACAGCGTACCTACTGCTTCACGCACACGCGGTACGCGGGTCGAACCACCCACCATGACCACCGCACCCACTTCATCCAGCTCGACGCCACTGTCGCGCACGGCGCGGCGGCAGGCCTTGAGGCTACGGGCAATCAGCGGCTCGATCATGGCCTCGAAAGCGGCGCGGCTGAGCTCGCCCTGCCAGGCGCCATGGCGAACACTGACCACGTCGGTGTCGGTCAGGGCCTCCTTGGCGGCGCAGGCGGCCTGGAGCAGCTGGCGCTGGGTAGCAGGGTCGAGGTCGGCGGACAGGCCGGCCTGCTCGATGATCCAGCTGGCAATGGCGTGATCGAAGTCATCGCCCCCCAGGGCGGTGTCACCACCGGTGGCAAGCACTTCGAACACACCTGCAGTCAGGCGCAGGATGGAAATATCGAACGTACCGCCGCCCAGGTCATAGATGGCCACCAGGCCTTCGGCATTCTGGTCCAGGCCATAGGCCACGGCAGCAGCGGTCGGCTCATTGAGCAGGCGCAGTACGCTCAGCCCAGCCAGTTTGGCTGCGTCCTTGGTCGCCTGACGCTGGGCATCGTCGAAATAGGCCGGCACGGTGATCACCGCGCCCACCAGCTCGCCGCCCAAGGTCGCCTCGGCGCGCTCGCGCAGCACCTTGAGGATATCGGCGGACACTTCCACCGGGCTCTTCGGCCCCTGGACAGTATCGATGAACGGCATGTGCGACTCGCCGCCAATGAAGCGATACGGCAGCTGTTCACCCAGTTGCTTGACGTCGGCCAGGCCACGCCCCATCAGGCGCTTGACCGACAGCACGGTGTTCAGCGGGTCGCTGGCGGCAGCTTCACGCGCTGCCAGGCCGACCTCATTGTGGCCCGCCAGATAGCGCACTGCGGAGGGCAGAATGACGTTGCCCTGCGCATCGGGCAGGGGTTCACTGCGACCGCTGCGCAGGGCAGCGACCAGAGAATTGGTAGTACCCAAGTCAATGCCCACCGCCAGGCGACGCTGGTGCGGCTGGGGGGTTTGACCGGGTTCGGCGATCTGCAGTAGGGCCATGCTTATCTGAATACCTTAGGCGTCATCACGGGCAACGCCGGGTTAATCGTCGAGGCGCTCTTCTAGTTGGCGCACTTCCTGGGCGAGCTTGTCGAGGAACTGCATGCGGCGCATCAGGCGCTCGGCCTTGTCGCGCTCGGCAGGCACATCCCAGCAGGCGGCAAAATCCTCGTTGAGCTGTTCCTGAGCAGCCCTCAGGCGCTTCTTGAACACGGCGACACCGTCGAGGTCGGCTTCGTCCTGCAGCTCTTCGAGTTCCTCGCGCCACTGCATTTGCTGCAGCAGGAAGTCAGGGTCGTGGACCGTGACTTCCTGAGGCACCTCGTGGCCACCGATGGCCAGCAAATAGCGTGCACGGCGCGGGGCACTGCGCAGGGTCTGGTAGGCGTCGTTGAGGGCGGCGGATTTTTCCAGCGCTACCCGCTGCTCACGCTCGGAAGCGTCGGCGAAGCGGTCAGGATGAACCTCGCGGGCCAGCTCGCGATAGCGAGTGGCCAGCTTGTCGAGGTCCAACCGGAAGCACGGCTGGAGGTCGAACAGAGCGAAATGACAAGGAGTACCCACAGCCAGCCTCAGACGTTGAAGCTTTCGCCGCAGCCACACTCACCGCGTACGTTGGGGTTGTTGAACTTGAAGCCTTCGTTCAACCCTTCCTTGACGAAATCCAGCTCAGTGCCGTCAAGGTAAACCAGGCTCTTGGGATCGATGATCACCTTGACGCCATGGTTCTCGAACACGGTGTCCTCGTCCGCCAGTTCATCGACGAACTCCAGCACGTAGGCCAGGCCCGAGCAACCGGTGGTGCGCACGCCCAGGCGGATGCCCTCGCCCTTGCCGCGCCCTTCGAGGGAACGCCGCACGTGGTTGGCGGCGGCTTCTGTCATGCTGATAGCCATCGGTACTTTTTCCTCAACGTCGGTTACTTCGCAACAGGCGACTTAGATCAAGCCTTTCTTCTGCTTGTAATCGCGAACGGCTGCCTTGATGGCATCCTCGGCGAGTACCGAGCAGTGGATCTTGACCGGCGGCAACGCCAGTTCTTCCGCCAGCTGAGTGTTCTTGATGGTTTCAGCTTCGTCCAGGGTCTTGCCCTTCATCCACTCGGTGGCGAGGGAGCTGGAAGCGATGGCCGAACCGCAGCCGTAAGTCTTGAACTTGGCATCTTCGATGATGCCTTGCTCGTTGACCTTGATCTGCAGACGCATCACGTCACCGCACGCCGGGGCGCCGACCATGCCGGTACCGACATCCGGGTCCTCGGCATTCATCTTGCCGACGTTACGTGGGTTTTCGTAGTGGTCGATGACCTTTTCACTGTATGCCATGGTGCAATTCCTTCCTCATCAGGGAGCCGCTCTTGCCGGCGACTGCTTAGTGGGCGGCCCACTCGATCTTGGAGATGTCAACGCCGTCTTTGTACATGTCCCACAGCGGCGACAGCTCACGCAGTTTGTTTACAGCCTCGCAGACTTTCTGCGCGGCGTAGTCGACTTCTTCTTCGGTGGTGAAGCGGCCGAAGGAGAAGCGGATCGAGCTGTGCGCCAGCTCGTCGTTACGGCCCAGAGCGCGCAGTACATACGACGGCTCGAGCGAAGCGGAGGTGCAGGCCGAACCGGACGATACCGCGATGTCCTTGAGCGACATCAGCAGCGACTCGCCTTCGACATAGTTGAAGCTCAGGTTCAGGTTGTGCGGTACGCGGGCAGTCTGGCTACCGTTGACATACAGCTCTTCGAGGTCCGAGACCTGCTTGAAGAAGCGGTCGCTCAGGGCCTTGATGCGCTGGTTTTCAGCGGCCATTTCCTGCTTGGCAATGGCGAATGCTTCGCCCATGCCGACGATCTGGTGGGTCGGCAGGGTGCCCGAACGCATGCCGCGCTCATGGCCACCGCCATGGATGATCGCTTCCAGACGCACGCGAGGCTTGCGGCTGACGTACAGCGCGCCAATGCCTTTCGGGCCGTAGGCCTTGTGCGCGGAGAACGACATCAGGTCGACTTTCAGCTTTTGCAGGTCGATTTCCACCTTGCCGGCCGACTGGGCGGCGTCAACGTGGAACAACACGCCGCGCGAACGGGTCAGTTCACCGATGGCGGCGATGTCGTTGATCGAGCCGACTTCGTTGTTGACGTGCATCAGCGAGACCAGAATGGTGTCGTCACGCAGCACCGCCTCGACCTGGGCCGGAGTGACGATGCCGTCTTCGCCTGGCTCGAGGTAGGTGACTTCGAAACCTTCACGCTCGAGCTGGCGAGCGGTATCCAGGACCGCCTTGTGCTCGATCTTGGAGGTGATGATGTGCTTGCCTTTGGACTGATAGAAGTGCGCCACGCCTTTGATGGCGAGGTTGTCGGACTCGGTAGCACCGCTGGTCCAGACGATCTCGCGCGGGTCGGCGTTGATCAGCTCGGCAACCTGGCGACGGCCGTTTTCGACCGCTTCCTCGGCTTTCCAGCCAAACACGTGGGAGCGCGAAGCCGGGTTACCGAAGTTACCGTCGACCAGCAGGCAGTCGGCCATCTTCTGGGCGACACGGGGATCGACCGGCGTGGTCGCGGAGTAATCGAGGTAGATCGGCAACTTCATTGAGTATCTCCTATCAGGCGGTGGCGTCGCTCGTCGCACTGTTAATAAAGGTCAGTCGACGGCGGACGTCTCAATCTTGTCCAGCTGGGCAGAACGGCCTGCGACACGACGCAGGTCCTGGCGTTGGGCAACTTCCTGCACCTCACGGCGCATGACGAGGTCGGCCAGGCTGATGCCGTTGAGGAATTCGTGGATCTGCTGGCTGAGGTCGCACCACAGGTGGTGGGTCAGGCAGGTGTCACCGGCATGGCAATCCCCAAGGCCCTGGCAACGGGTGGCATCGACCGACTCGTTGACCGCGTCGATGACTTGGGCCACCTGGATGGTTTCCATGCCACGGGACAGCTGGTAACCACCGCCTGGGCCGCGCACGCTGGATACCAGGCTGCTGCGGCGCAGCTTGGCGAACAGCTGCTCCAGATAAGAGAGGGAAATGCCCTGGCGCTCGGAAATGTCGGCCAAAGACACAGGCCCATGCTGCGCGTGCAAGGCCAGGTCAAGCATGGCTGTCACGGCGTATCGGCCTTTGGTAGTCAGTCGCATGGCTAATGGTTACCACGGGAGTTACAGGATGTGAGCGAGTATGCTATTCCCGAGCATTTAAGTCAACTATTAGACCTACTGCTTTAGTCGGGTTTGCATCTGGGAGGCGGGCGCGATTGTAGCAGCAAAGGGGCGTGAGCACACGCCCCACATGCCAGTATGACCTCCCTGCGGCGCGATCAATGCGACCGAGCGTCGCGCGGGGCAACTGCCGAGATCTCGCTGAAGTCATCTTCGGGCAGGGCCGGCAGCTCTTTGGCGCAGTAGTCACTGCCCATTTTGGTCAATGCGCCACACATGCCTTCCAGCCGCTCGTCGACAGCCTGCAGGTGGTCGAGCATCTGGCCGATGGCACGCGCCACCGGGTCAGGCATGTCGCCACTGACGCCGTAGGCATCGAAGCCGATCTTTTCGGCCATGGCCTTGCGCCTGGCCTCGACTTCGCTGTCTTCGCTCTTGACGATGATCCGCCCCGGAATGCCGACCGCCGTGGCACCTGCCGGCACCGCCTTGGTCACCACTGCATTGGAACCGATCTTGGCCCCGGCACCGACGGTGAACGGGCCGAGCACTTTGGCCCCTGCCCCCACCACTACGCCGTTTTCCAGGGTCGGGTGACGCTTGCCCTTGTTCCAGCTGGTGCCACCCAGGGTCACGCCTTGGTAAAGAGTGACGTCGTCGCCGATCTCGGCGGTTTCGCCGATGACGATACCCATGCCGTGATCGATGAAGAAGCGCCTGCCGATGGTCGCACCGGGATGGATCTCGATACCGGTCATCCAGCGGCCAAAATTCGACACCAGGCGAGCCAGCCATTTGAAATCGCGCTTCCACAAGGCATTGCCCAGGCGATGCAGCCAGATGGCATGCATGCCCGGGTAGCAGGTCAGCACCTCGAAGGCATTGCGTGCCGCCGGGTCCCGATGGAAAACGCTCTGGATATCTTCACGCAGACGTTCGAACATCTGTCAGTCCTTCCTTTTATGCGGCTCGCCCCGTGCGACCTTCTGGGTCTCGGTGAGGATACCGCGCAAAATGCTCATTTCCGGACGTTCCACCGAGCTGCGCCCATACAGCCGGCGCAGGCGCGCCATCAGGTGCTTGGGCTTTTCGGGGTCAAGGAAGCCGATGTCCACCAGGGTTTTTTCCAGGTGTTCATAGAACAGCTCCATTTCGTCCATGGTCGCCAGCTCGCTGGCGTCGACCTTTTCGACTCTCTGCGCCGTACCTTCAACCGCCAGCCAGGCCATGCGCACCTCATAGGCGAGCACCTGGACCGCAGCGGCCAGGTTCAACGAGCTGAAGTCGGGGTTCGAGGGAATGTGCACGTGAAAGTGACATCGCTGCAGTTCTTCGTTGGTCAGGCCGGCGTGCTCACGCCCGAACACCAAGGCGATCTCCTCACCGCCGACGGCATGCTCCACAGCCTTGGCCCCGCATTCACGGGGGTCGATCAACGGCCAGGGAATACTGCGCTCACGGGCACTGGTGCCCATGACCAGGCTGCAGCCGACCAACGCCTGCTCGAGGCTGTCGACCACCTGGGCACCGGCCAGCACATCGTCGGCACCGGAAGCACGCGCACTGGCGTCAGCGGCGGGGAACTCTTTTGGCTGCACCAGCACCAGACGCGACAAGCCCATGTTTTTCATGGCTCGCGCAGCGCCGCCGATGTTGCCGGGGTGGCTGGTATTGACCAGAACAACACGAATATTTTGCAGCAAGGTGTTGTGCTCACAGATGCGGGTTTTGGGGGTTCGATCTTACAGAACCGACCAGCGTAACGCCATGAAAGCAAATGTGACACTTCTGCCGCCAAACTTTTCTGCTAGAATGTTCGGCTTTCTTCTTTAACATCTCCAGGTGACCCGCCCATGCAGCCTATGCTGAATATCGCCCTGCGCGCCGCTCGCAGCGCCAGTGAACTGATTTTCCGCTCCATCGAACGCCTGGATAGCATCAAGGTGGACGAGAAAGAGGCTAAGGACTACGTTTCCGAGGTTGATCGCGCCGCCGAGCAGAAGATCGTCGACGCACTGCGCAAGGCCTACCCGAACCACTCCATTCAGGGTGAAGAGACGGGCATGCACGCGGGCACCGGCGAAGAAGGCAAGGACTACCTGTGGATCATCGACCCACTGGACGGTACCACCAACTTCCTGCGCGGCATCCCGCACTTCGCCGTCAGCATTGCCTGCAAATACCGTGGCCGCATTGAACACGCCGTCGTTCTCGACCCGGTGCGCCAGGAAGAATTCACCGCCAGCCGTGGCCGTGGCGCCCAGCTCAATGGCCGTCGCCTGCGCGTCAGCTCGCGCACCAGCCTGGACGGCGCCCTGCTGGGCACCGGCTTCCCGTTCCGTGACAGCCAGATGGCTGACCTGGACAACTACCTGGGCATGTTCCGCGCCCTGACTGGCCAGACTGCCGGCATCCGCCGCGCCGGCTCCGCCAGCCTGGACCTGGCCTACGTGGCCGCCGGCCGCTTCGACGCCTTCTGGGAGTCGGGCCTGTCCGAGTGGGACATGGCAGCCGGTGTGCTGCTGATCCAGGAAGCAGGCGGCCTGGTGAGCGACTTCAACGGTGGCCACGACTTCCTCGACAAAGGCCACATCGTTGCCGGCAACATCAAGTGCTTCAAGGCCGTGCTGACCGCTATCCAGCCGCACCTGCCAGAGCACATGAAGCGCTAAGCGCAGATTGCAGGCACAAAAAAAGCACCGGCGAGGTGCTTTTTTTGTGCCTGCAGGATTATTGCTGCCCGGCTTCACTCAGGATCAGCTTGCCGTTCTTGTCCAGCGGGATGGTCGAGCCCGGCTCGCGGTCCATCTTCACCTTGCCGACCTGGTCACCGATCGAGTAGGTCACGTTGTAACCAACGACCTTCTCACTGACATCGTTGACCGTGTTGCAACGGGTCTGCGTAGTGGTATAGGTATCACGCTCCTGCATGCCCTCCTGCACCTTGTTGCCGGCATAACCACCACCGACCGCACCGGCCACGGTGGCGATCTTCTTGCCAGTGCCACCACCGATCTGGTTACCCAGCAAGCCGCCCGCCAAAGCGCCAACAACGGTACCGGCAATCTGATGCTGGTCCTTGACCGGCGCCTGACGCGTCACGGCCACGTCCTTGCACACTTCGCGAGGGGTTTTCACCTGCTGCTTGATCGGCTGCACGTCGGTGACCTGGGCGTATTCGGGGCCTTTGTTCACCAAGCTGTAGGTCGCCACAGCACCTCCGGCAGTAACACCGACAGCACCCAGTACCGCACCCACCAGCATTGATTTATTCACTTGAACCTCCTGATTCATACCCGCGGGGTAAACCCGCCTGCTCCCAGCCTTGGAGCAAAAAAAAAGGCGCGAGTTCAACACTCGCGCCTTTTTGATCGCCGAACGGCGTAGGGCTATGCCTTAAGGGCGATCATCCACACCGTCGGTCTTGGCCGGTGGGATCAGGTCTTCGCTGTTCAGGTTCAGCCAGATCAGCACCACGTTGGCGATGTAGATCGAGGAGTAGGTACCCGCCATGACACCGATGAACAGGGCCAGGGAGAAGCCGAACAGGTTGTCACCGCCGAAGAACAGCAGCGCAGCGATTGCCAGCAGGGTCGAAACGGAAGTGGCTACGGTGCGCAGCAGGGTCTGCGTGGTCGAGATGTTGATGTTCTCGATCAGCGAGGCCTTGCGCATCACGCGGAAGTTCTCACGCACCCGGTCGAACACCACGATGGTGTCGTTGAGCGAGTAACCGATGATCGCCAGCACCGCAGCCAGCACCGTCAGGTCGAAGGTGATCTGGAAGAACGACAGGATACCCAGCGTCACCACCACGTCGTGGATCAGCGAGATGATCGCGCCCACGGCGAACTTCCACTGGAAGCGGAAGGCCAGGTAGATGAGGATGCCGCCCAGCGCCAGGAGCATGCCGAGGCCCCCCTGGTCACGCAGTTCTTCACCCACCTGCGGGCCGACGAACTCGACGCGCTTGACCGTCGCCGGGTTGTCACCGCCAATCTTCTGCAGGGCTTCGGCCACCTTGTTACCCAGCATCGGGTCATCGCCAGGCATGCGCACCAGCAGGTCGGTGGTAGCACCGAAGCTCTGTACCACGGCTTCGTTGAAGCCGGATTCGACCAGCTCGGCGCGCACTGCATTCAGGTCGGCCGGGCGCTCGTAGGTCAGCTCGATCAGCGTACCGCCGGTGAAGTCCAGGCCGAAGTTCAGGCCCTTCTGCCACCAGCTGAACAATGCCAGCACGGTAAGGAGCACGGTTACGGCGAACGCAACATTGCGAACGCCCATGAAATTGATGGTTTTCATCGTCGCTCCCTCAAACCCACAGCTTCTTGATGTCACGCCCGCCACAGGTCAGGTTGACCAGCGCACGGGTCATCATGATGGCGGTGAACATCGAGGTGAAAATCCCGAGGGACATGGTGACGGCAAAGCCCTTGACCGGCCCGGTACCCATGGCAAAGAGGATGCCGCCGACCAGCAGTGTGGTCAGGTTGGCATCGACGATCGCCGAATACGCGCGGTTGAAGCCTTCATGAATCGCGCGCTGCACCGACATGCCGGCAGCGATCTCTTCACGGATACGCGAGAAGATCAGTACGTTGGCGTCCACCGCCATACCCATGGTCAGCACGATACCGGCGATACCCGGCAAGGTGAGGGTGGCACCCAACAGCGACATCAATGCCAGCAGCAAGACCATGTTGCCCGCCAGGGCGATGGTGGCCAGCACACCGAACGCGCGGTAGATGGCGATGATGAACAGCGAGACGAACAGCATGCCCCACAGCGACGCATCGATACCCTTGGTGATGTTGTCGGCACCCAGGCTTGGGCCGATGGTACGTTCCTCAGCGAAGTACATCGGCGCGGCCAGGCCACCGGCACGCAGCAGCAGGGCCAGTTCGGACGATTCACCCTGGCCGTCAAGGCCGGTGATGCGGAACTGGCTGCCCAGCGGCGACTGGATGGTCGCCAGGCTGATGATCTTCTTCTCTTCAAGGAAGCTCTGCACCGGCACGTCTTTCTCGACGCCGTTGACCGTCTGCTTGACGTAGCGGGTGACCGGCTTCTGCTCGATGAAGATCACCGCCATGCTGCGCCCGACGTTGCTGCGGGTCGCGCGGCTCATCAGCTCGCCACCGTGGCCGTCGAGGCGAATGTTCACCTGCGGACGACCATGCTCGTCGAAGCTGGCCTGGGCGTCGGTGACCTGGTCACCGGTGATGATCAGGCCACGCTCGACCTGGGCGGAACGGCCACCCTCACGGAACTCGAAGACCTCGGTAGTGGCCCTGGACGCACCCGGCTCGGCACCGAAGCGGAACTCCAGGTTGGCCGTCTTGCCGAGGATACGTTTGGCTTCGGCAGTGTCCTGCACGCCTGGCAGTTCGACCACGATGCGGTTGGCGCCCTGGCGCTGAACCAGCGGCTCGGCGACGCCCAGCTCGTTGACGCGGTTGCGCACGGTGGTGAGGTTCTGCTTGATCGAGTATTCGCGGATCTCGGCGACTTTCGCCTGAGTCAGCGCCAGACGCAGCACGGCGGTTTCATTACGCTCGCTGGTGGTCAGGTCGAAATCACTGAAATTCTTGCGGATCAGGGCCCGTGCCTGTTCGCGGGTGGCATCGTCGGCGAAGCCCAGCATGATGCCGCCATCCTGCTGAGGCAGGCTGCGGTAGCGGACGCGCTCTTTGCGCAGCAAGGTCTTGACCTCGCCTTCGTAGACTTTCATGCGGGCACTCATGGCCTTGTCCATGTCCACTTCCAGCAGGAAGTGCACACCACCGGACAGGTCCAGGCCCAGCTTCATCGGGCTTGCACCCAGGTTACGCAGCCATTGCGGAGTGGTCTGGGCCAGATTCAGGGCCACGACATAATCATCGCCCAGTGCCTTGCGCACTACATCCTTGGCTGGCAGCTGGTCTTCCTGATTGGTCAGGCGCACCAGCGCACTGCCCTTGTCACCCAGGCTTGCACCCTTGACGGTGATACCGGCTTCGGTCAGCGCCTTGCTGACGCGGTCGAGGTCGGACTGGTTCACCTGCAGCGCCGAGCTGGCACCGCTGATCTGCACCGCCGGGTCATCCGGGTAGAGGTTGGGAGCGGAATAAATAAAACCGATCGCCAGTACCAACACGATCAGTGCGTATTTCCACAGAGGGTATTTGTTCAGCATCACGCCGCCCGTTCAAGACGCGGGGCGCGTTGCGCGCCCCGACTGGAAAAAAAACCGGTAACTCAGATAGCCTTGAGCGTACCTTTTGGCAGGGTCGCGGCAATGGCGCCCTTCTGGAACTTCAGCTCGACAGTGTCGGACACTTCCAGAACCACGAAATCATCGGAAACCTTGACGATCTTGCCAGCGATGCCGCCGTTGGTGACAACTTCATCACCTTTTTGCAAGTTGCTCAGCAGGTTCTTCTGCTCTTTGGCACGCTTGGCCTGCGGGCGCCAGATCATCAGGTAGAAGATGACCAGGAAACCGACCAGGAAAATCCACTCAAAGCCGGTGCCGGCTGGGCCAGCGGCGGGTGCAGCAGCGTCCGCATAGGCGGCGGGGATCAAGAAGCTCATTAGGCACTCCAGTTGCTTAAGTTTTAATTAGATGGTGCGAACAATCAGTCCAAAGGCGGCACAGGCAGCCCGCGCTTGGCATAGAAGGCGTCGACGAAGGCGGCCAATTTACCCTGTTGAATAGCCTCGCGTAAACCGGCCATCAAGCGCTGGTAATGGCGCAAGTTGTGGATGGTATTCAGCATGCTGCTCAACATTTCGCCGCACTTGTCCAGGTGATGGAGATAAGCGCGGGAGAAGTTCGTGCAGGTGTAGCAATCACAGGTCGGATCCAGCGGCGAATCATCGTGGCGATGGAACGCGTTGCGGATCTTGATCACCCCTGTATCGACGAACAGATGGCCGTTGCGCGCGTTACGCGTCGGCATCACACAGTCGAACATGTCGACGCCGCGGCGCACACCCTCAACGAGATCTTCCGGTTTGCCTACCCCCATAAGGTAACGAGGTTTGTCAGCAGGCATCTGGGCCGGCAGGTAATCCAGCACCTTGATCATTTCGTGCTTGGGCTCGCCCACCGACAGGCCACCGATGGCCAGGCCATCGAAGTCGATATTGACCAGCGCTTCCAGCGAGCGCATGCGCAGGTCCTGGTACATGCCGCCCTGGACGATGCCGAACAGCGCCGCGGTGTTGTCCCCGTGGGCGTTCTTCGAGCGTTGCGCCCAACGCAGCGACAGCTCCATGGAGGTGCGCGCCACGTCGTGCTCTGCCGGGTACGGTGTGCACTCGTCGAAGATCATCACGATGTCCGAACCCAGGTCGCGCTGCACCTGCATGGACTCTTCCGGGCCCATGAACACCTTGGAGCCATCGACCGGGGAGGCGAAGGTCACGCCCTCCTCCTTGATCTTGCGCATGGCGCCCAGGCTGAACACCTGGAAACCACCCGAATCAGTCAGGATCGGGCCTTTCCACTGCATGAAATCGTGCAGGCCGTTGTGCTTCTTGATCACCTCGGTACCTGGGCGCAGCCACAGGTGGAAGGTGTTGCCAAGGATGATCTCGGCACCAATGGCCTCGATGTCACGCGGCAGCATGCCCTTGACCGTGCCATAGGTACCCACCGGCATGAACGCCGGGGTTTCGACCGTGCCACGGGGGAAGGTCAGGCGGCCACGACGGGCCTTGCCGTCGGTGGCCAGCAGTTCGAAGGACATTCGACAGGTGCGACTCATGCTTGATCCTCTGGGCCGCGTGGCGCCGGATTGCGGGTGATGAACATGGCATCACCGTAACTGAAGAAGCGGTACCCCTGCTCGACCGCCGCCGCGTAGGCAGCCATGGTCTCGGGGTAACCGGCGAATGCCGAGACCAGCATCAGCAGCGTGGACTCCGGCAGGTGGAAGTTGGTGACCAGGGCATCGACCACATGGAACGGCCGGCCTGGGTAGATGAAGATGTCGGTATCGCCGCTGAAGGCCTTGAGCACGCCATCGCGCGCAGCGCTTTCCAGCGAGCGTACGCTGGTGGTGCCAACCGCGACCACACGGCCTCCCCGGGCCCGGCAGGCCTCGATGGCATCGACCACATCCTGGCTCACTTCGAGCCACTCTTTATGCATGTGGTGGTCTTCGATCTTGTCGACCCGCACCGGCTGGAAGGTGCCAGCACCCACATGCAGGGTGACGAAGGCGCGCTCAACGCCCTTGGCGGCGATCTTGTCCAGCAGCGCCTGGTCGAAGTGAAGGCCAGCGGTTGGCGCGGCTACGGCACCTGCACGTTCGGCGTACACGGTCTGGTAGCGCTCACGGTCGGCGCCCTCGTCCGGGCGGTCGATGTAGGGCGGCAGCGGCATGTGCCCGACACGTTCGAGCAACGGCAGCACCTCTTCGGTGAAGCGCAGTTCGAACAGCGTGTCGTGGCGCGCAACCATTTCGGCCTCGCCACCGCCGTCGATAAGGATCACCGCGCCTTCTTTAGGCGCCTTGCTGGCACGCACATGGGCGAGCACGCGGTGGCTGTCGAGCACACGCTCGACCAGCACTTCCAGCTTGCCGCCGGAGGCTTTCTGGCCAAACAACCGCGCCGGGATCACCCGGGTGTTGTTGAACACCATCAGGTCGCCGGGGCGCAGGTAGTCGAGCAGATCGGTGAATTGCTTGTGCGCCAGCGCCCCGCTCGGCCCATCGAGGACCAGCAGTCGGCTGCCATGGCGCTCGGCCAGAGGGTGGCGGGCGATCAGGGAATCGGGGAGTTCGAAGGAAAAATCGGCGACGCGCATGATGATGTTCGGGTTCGGCAGGGCCGGGAAGTTTAGCCCAATGCGTGAAAATTGACCATGAAAGCCGATTGACCGACCTGAAGCACCTCTCTATACTGCGCGCCACACGCCCTGATGGCGGAATTGGTAGACGCGGCGGATTCAAAATCCGTTTTCGAAAGGAGTGGGAGTTCGAGTCTCCCTCGGGGCACCAAGATCCGGAAAAAACCGACCTTATGGTCGGTTTTTTTATGCCTGCCGTTTGACCAGAGGGCTCTCCCTACCATCTTGCAAAAACGGGGCGAGGGTTCAATAACCAGGCACGTGAAATCATGAGGGTCGCCCTGCCTTGATCCACTCAGTTACTTGCCTCATGGTCAGCCGATACCTGGCGCAGTTGTGCAGCGCCAGGATATCCAGTTCAGCCTGCAACAAAGGCTGAAACTGCCTTTTCTCGTCCTCTGAAAGAGGCAGCCCCGCTACCACTGAACCGGCTGTCAGCCTGTCACGTACGATGGCACCAATCGCCTCGTTCAACACCTCTCGATACTGCAGGCGAACAGGGTCGGGAACCCCCATTGCTTCAAGCATCACGCCATACTTGCTGATCGACCTGCGATAGACCCAGACAAACAGATCCGCCGCCATCGCCATGTCACGCTGCTCGTACACCCCCATCATCGCCAGAGCATAGTCCTGCGGGTTTACGTCAAGGAACGACAAAGGCGAGCAGTTGTAGAGCATCAGCGGTATGTTCGCCGCCAATCGACTTGTGCGTTTGTTGCCATCTTCGAACGGTTGCAGGTAGGCCAGGTTTATCCACAAGAAGAATGCCGCCTCGATGGGATTCTTGATCTGACGCGCCTTGTCGAGTATCAACTCGAACATCTCTTCCAGCAGTGAGGGCACCTGGGTTGGGAAATAGGTCGTACCGCTGATGTTCACTACTGTCTGGCGAATACTGCCCAGGGCATTGCTGTCTGCCAGCAGATCCTGCATCAGCAAGCCATGCAAGTTGCGGATCACGGCTGAGTTGAGCCCGTATTCCGGCACTGCATCGACCATGAATTCGATGGCCGCCTTGTGATTGAGCAACATGACCGCATCCAGATCCCCCTGCGTCACACCACTTTCGAACAGCCTCTGGGTGTCGTGCAGCGTATAGCGGTTGCCTTCCAAGCGTGACGAGGACCATGACAGGTCAATCAACAAAGGTTCGAGTACTTTGCGCGCGTAGGTGCCGGCTGGCTGCTGCCCCCTCATCCGCCCTTCAGCCTCGAGTACAACCGTCAAGCTGGGTGACAGCCAGGCAGTCTGGTTCGGCTGGTAGCTGTCTACAAGGTCGC
The DNA here is from genome assembly GCF_047456185.1 of Pseudomonas sp. BNK-30. Classification (NCBI taxonomy): domain Bacteria; kingdom Pseudomonadati; phylum Pseudomonadota; class Gammaproteobacteria; order Pseudomonadales; family Pseudomonadaceae; genus Pseudomonas; species Pseudomonas sp. BNK-30. The sequence goes on along the minus strand of NZ_CP179904.1, from coordinate 242,510 downwards.
GGTGATAGGTGACGACTTCGCGCATTGCCAATGGACGAGTCAAAGACTTGCGCAGGGCGAGACTCGCAGGCGACCAAGGCAGCTCAGCAGAAAGAGGCTGCGCAGGCGCACTATCTGGTAATTGGGCAACTGCTGTGACCAGGCGATAACGCGTGATGCGTCCGTCCTTCTCCCGCTGAACCTGACCTGCCTCCAACAACGCATCGAGGTGACGCTTGACTGTGGACCAACTCGCATCGAGACGCTCGGCGATCTCGCGCGATCTTAGGCTCTGATCGTTCTGAAGCACTCTCAGAATCTTGTTTGGCAATGTCATGGCGTCTCCGGATATAGCTCAATGCAGCTCAATGCAGCTCAATGCAGCTCAATGCAGCTCAATGCAGCTCAATGAGCTGTGGCCAGTTCACCCATCAATGCAAGCCCTTTTCAGCCTGCCGATTTTGACGCCACCCCAATGGCCACAGGCCCTCCAGCCATGTCTGGAATCTATTGGCTAGCACCGTCACCCCCACCTAAGATGTCATTCGTCGGATATACACAGAAAGTATTGATAGCGTAATAGCACTTAGCCATAGTCGCGCTCCCATTTCTCAATACCCGTGCAAATCATGAAATCAACTGTGCCCTGCCTGGCAGCAATGATGCTGCTCAGTGGGTGCAATGGAGTGCCAACGTCCTACGTGTCAGACCCCGTCTACGATCAGGCTTTCGTGGTCACCTCCGGTGCACCGCTGCCGATGTTGCTGATGGCCACTGCCATCCAGTGGAACGAAGACTATGCGGTAACCGCCAAGCACACCCCCTTCCTGCGCAACGTGGTTCATGAAGGCCTGGGTGATGTGGTGTTCTTCAAGCACAAGGCTGCCCGGGTGCCGCTCTGGCGCCAGTATGTGCCGGGCGAGTCCGTGACAGCGGTCGGCTTCAACAGCCTGATGATGCCGGTGCAGGGCAAAGGCCAAACCCTGGCTTCACTGGTACGCCTGGAAGGCACGCCAGGCAGCGTGTTCTATTCGGTGCACGATGGCCCGATGGTCAAAGGCATGTCCGGTGGCCCGGTGTTCGCCGATGACGGCAAGGTCGTTGGGATCAATGTCGCGTTCATCGCCAAAGATGAAATCGATGCGCGCAACCGCCCGGACCTTGCCGACAAAGAACGTATCAGCGTGTTCATGTCGTTTAGCGAAATCGACAAGGAATGGCGCAGGTTCCAGTATCTGGCCAATAAAACGAAGCCCAAGGCCGCGCCTGCCGCAGTCAAGGGGTATGTCGTGGTCGCCGCCAAGCCTTGAATTGAACCTGAGCTCAGGCACAGCGCTGAGCCTGGCATATGATGAGGCCAGCACGACTCATGCAAAGGGACCTGCCATGGCAGGCGCCGGATGGCAAAAGGGTCGCGTTGGCGGAATCAAAACTTCTTGCAACATCCACCACCGAACCTTATTCGACCCTCGACGTCCGATCCTGCATCCCCCTGTCGAGGTTCCCCGCGTGAAAGAAATCATCGCCCGCAAGTATCGCCTGGTGGTGAAGACCTTCGGCTACATCGGCTGGTCGCTGTTCTGGCTGCTGATCTGGGACGTGCTGGTCACCATCGATTTCATGCTGTTCCTCAACAGCAAGTTCACCCTGCCGCTGATCCCGCTGACATTGCTGGGTTCGGCGCTGGTGGTGCTGGTGAGTTTTCGTAACAGCAGCGCCTACAACCGCTGGTGGGAGGCGCGCACCTTGTGGGGCGCGCTGGTGAACAGTTCACGCAGCTTCGCTCGGCAGACGCTGACGCTGATCGACGACCCGGATGACGGCTTGAACCCGGTCAAGGCCACCTTGTTGCGCCGGCATATCGCCTATGTGAATTGCCTGGCGGCGCACCTCAAAGGCCAAGCCTGCCCCGACGAACTGATGGCGTTCATCCCGCCCGGGGAGTTCGAGCGGCGCAACCGTTCGAACAATTTCGCCAACGATATCCTCAGCGGTTCGGCAGCCCTGCTCGCCCGCGAATACAAGGCCGGGCGGCTGGACAGCATTCGCCTGGCGCGGCTGGAGTCGACGCTGGTGGACCTGTCCAACGCCCAAGGCGGCATGGAACGTATCGCCAATACACCACTGCCCTACCCTTACGTGTACTTTCCGCGGCTGTTCATCTCGTTGTTCTGCCTGATCGTGCCCGTGGGCCTGGTCGAATCGCTGGGCTGGTTCACGCCACTGGCGTCTACCGTGGTCGGGTTCATGCTGCTAGCCATCGAGCGGATCGGCACCGACCTGCAAAGCCCGTTCCGCTTCAGTGAACACCAGATCCAGATGGACACCATTTGCGAGACCATCGAGCGCAACCTGGAGTCGATGCAGCGTGAAGCGCAGTGCGGGGAGTTAGGGGCTGATGCATTCAGGCCCGCACATAGCGCTGGCGCATGACATCACTGAACACGTCCACCAACAGTACCAGCACCAGCATGGCCAAGATCACCGTGCTGGCCTGGGCCTCCTGGAACAGGCTCAGGGTGGTATAGAGCATCTGCCCCAGCCCCCCTGCGCCAACGAGCCCAAGCACACTGGCCATCCGGATGTTGTTTTCCCAGCGGTACAAGCTGTAGGCCAGCAACTGCGGCCACAGGTTGGGCAAGGTGCCGAAGCAGAACGCCGCCAGTTGCCCGCCACCTTGCAGGCGGATCGCCGCCGCTGGCTCGGCCGGGGTATTTTCCAGCGCCTCGGCGTACAACCGGCCAAGCACACCTGCCGTATGCAGTGCCAACGCGAGCGTCCCGGCGTTGGGGCCAAGCCCTGCCGCCAGCACCATCAACGCGGCCCACACCAGCTCGGGAATGGCACGCAGGGCATTGAGCAGCAGGCGCGCCGCAGCCTGCAGCGGCCAACCGAAACGCCCCGCTGCGGGTAATGCCAGCAGCATGCCCAGCACCATTGCCAGCAGCGTACCCAGCCCGGACATGGCAAGGGTTTCCAGGGCACCGCGCCCCACCGCTTGCAGGTGTTCGGCGGTAACGTCCGGATGCAGAAAACGCCCGGCATACTCGGCCATCTGCCCCAGCCCGCCGTTACCCACCAGCGCCTGCAGGTCCAGGTCCAGATAGCTGAACGAGGCGATTACCGCAGCAACCAGGGCAGCCATCACCAGCAGATTGATCACCCGGTTCATGCCAAGCGTCCCCGCAAGAAGCGGCTGAGCAGGTCCGCCAGCAGCACCAGGCCAAAGAAGGCGAGCAGCATGCTTGCCACCTCACCGCCTGCGAACATGCGCATCGACAGGTCGATCTGCTGCCCCAAGCCCCCGGCACCAACGAAACCCATCACCACCGAGGCGCGCACCGCGCACTCCCAGCGGTAGACGGTGTACGACACAAGCTCCGTGCCGGCACTGGGCAGGATGCCGTAGAAGAACGCCGTTAGCCGGCCACTGCCCGCTTGCAGCAGGGCATGCGCCGGGCGCTGGTCGACCGATTCGAAAATTTCGGCATAGACCTTGCCGAGCATGCCGCTGTAGGTGATGGCGATGGCCAGCACCCCCGCCGTCGGCCCCAGCCCTACCGCACGCACGAACAGCAACGCCCAGACGATCTCGGGCACACTGCGCAGGAAAATCAACAGCCCGCGCACCGGCATCCTTAGCAGGCGGGACCAGGCGCCGGAACGGCCACCACGAGAGGCTGCGCGCAACGACAAGGCCCGGCTGGCCAGCAGGCTCGCCGGGACCGCCAGCAGCAGCGCCAGTACCATGCCGGCAGTGGCTACAGCCAAAGTCTGCAGGGTCGCCTCATACAGCAGTTCGAGAAATTCGCCACCATGCGCCGGCGGCCAGAAGGCGCTGGTGAAGCTGGCAATCTGCTGGCGGTTTTCCGCTTGCAGCAGCACGCCCGGGTTCAGCTCGCTCAACTGCGCCCCTGGCCACAGCAGGGCCAGCGCAACCAGGGCGACCAACAGGCGCGGCACAAACGCCGGATCGCGGGCGCTGGCCTTCAGCATCGCGGAATCTGCACAGCCAGGGTCGGGGCCTGGGGCAGTGGCGACCCCAACTGCTCGTTGGCGTAGAGCGCATCGAGCATCTGCTCGGTCACAGCCTCGGCAGAGCAGTCGAACGCCACCCGGCCCTCACGAATGCCGATAACCCGCGGGAAATGTGCCAAGGCCAGGTCCACTGCATGCAGGCTGGCTACCAGCGTCACGCCGTAGGCTTGGGCATGGCGGTTGAGCAGGGCCAGGCTGTGTTCGGCCAGCACGGGGTCCATTGCTGAAACCGGTTCATCGGTCAGCAGTACCTCGGGCCGCTGATACAACGCGCGGGCGATGCCGACGCGCTGCAACTGGCCGCCGGAAAGCTGCCCGCACTGGACGAACAGCTTTTCCGCCAGGCCCAGCTCGGCCAGCACCTGGCGTGCGCCCTGCACATCGGTGGGGTACACCAGGTTGAGCAACGAACGCAGCGTACCCCACTGGCCCAGACGGCCGGCCAGCACAGCAGTCACCACCCGCTGGCGAGGCGGCAGGGGCGGTGCCTGATGTACCAGGCCGACCCTGGCGCGCAGACGCTGGCGAGCCTTTGCCGACAACGCCCAGGGCTGCTCACCCAACACGTCCAGGCGCCCTGCGCTGGGCTGTACGGCAGTGGCCATCAGGTGCAGGAGGCTGGATTTGCCAGCCCCCGAAGGGCCGATGATCGCGACCCGCTCACCTTGGGTGATACGCAAAGAGACGGAGTCGAGCGCGCGAACCTGGCCGTGGCGCAGGCCCGCGTCGAGCAGCGTGATAGTCACTTGAGCAGGCCGGCCTCACGTGCCGCCTGCTCGGTGCCCTGATAGTTCTCAGGCTTGGTTTCGATGAAACGGCTGGCGGCCTGCAGGTCGAGGATCTTCTTGTGTTCCGGGTTCGAAGGGTCCAGGGCGAGGAAGGCTTGCTTGATCTTCTCTTTGAGCGCCGGGTCCATGTTGCCGCGCACGGTCCAGTTGTAGTCATAGTAGGTCGGGGTGGTGGCAAACACCTTGACCTTGCTGGTATCGACCTTGCCAGCGTCGACCAGCTTCTGCCAGACGCTGGCGTTGAGCACGCCACCATCGACCTTGCCGGCCTGGACCCAGGCCACCGTTGCGTCGTGGGCGCCGGAATAGGCCACGCGGCTGAAGTAGCCCTCAGGCTTGATGTTGTCTTCCTTGAGCATGAAGTAGCGCGGCATCAGGCTGCCAGAGGTGGACGAAATCGAACCGAAGGCGAAGGACTTGCCCTTGAGGTCGGCCAGGCTCTTTACATCCGGGTTGGCGGTGATGAACTTGGAGGTGAACTGGGCGTCCTGCTCACGCTGCACCAACGGTGTGGCGGTCGGGTCTTTGAGGTGTACCTGAACGAAGGTGAAACCACCCAGCCAGGCCAGATCCAGGCGGTCGCTGGCCAGCGATTCAACCACTGCCGGGTAGTCGGCCACCGGCACGAACTTCACCTGCATGCCCAGTTGCTGGGACAGGTATTTGCCCAGCGGCTCGAATTTGCGCAGCAGTTCGGTTGGCGCTTCGTCGGGGATGGCACTGACCCGCAAGGTATCAGCGGCCTGGGCGACAACGGCACAGCAGGACAGCACGAGGCCGGCGGCGAGCGCCAGAGGGCGTTTGAGCATGGGATTCTCCGGTTCAATAGCGGGGAAAGTGTCGGCGATAGGCAGACGGTGATGGATTATAAGTGGCACAGACGCAAAGGCCAGCTTTGCTACAATCGCGCATCACGAAAAATGAGGTGCGTAATGAGCGAGCCGATTCGCCTGACCCAGTACAGCCATGGTGCTGGCTGTGGCTGCAAGATCTCCCCCAAGGTGCTGGATGTGATCCTGGCCGAAAGTGGCGCCCAGGCCCTGGACCCGAACCTGTGGGTCGGCAACGCCTCGCGCGATGACGCCGCCGTGTACGCCCTGGACGATGAGCGCGGCGTGGTGTCCACCACCGACTTCTTCATGCCCATCGTCGATGACCCCTACGACTTCGGCCGCATCGCCGCCACCAACGCCATCAGCGACATCTACGCCATGGGCGGCGACCCGCTGATGGCCATCGCCATCCTCGGCTGGCCGGTCAACGTACTGCCACCAGAAGTGGCCCGTGAAGTGATCCGCGGTGGCCGCGCCGTGTGCGCCGAAGCCGGCATCCCACTGGCCGGCGGGCACTCGATCGATGCCCCCGAGCCGATCTTCGGCCTGGCCGTCACCGGCGTGGTCAGCAAGCGCCACCTCAAGCGCAATGACACCGCGACAGTGGGTTGCCGCCTGTACCTGACCAAGCCATTGGGCATCGGCATCCTCACCACCGCCGAGAAAAAGGCCAAGCTGCGTGAGCAGGACCAAGGCCTGGCCCGTGACTGGATGTGCACCCTCAACACCCCCGGCAGCCGCTTTGGCAAGCTCGACGGGGTCAAGGCGATGACCGACGTGACCGGTTTCGGCCTGCTCGGCCACCTGGTCGAGCTGGCCGAGGGCAGCGGGCTGACCGCGCACCTGGACTACGCGGCCGTCCCGCGGCTGCCGAGCATCGAGCACTACATGGCCGAGGGCTGCATCCCCGGCGGTACCCTGCGCAACTTCGACAGCTACGGGCACAAGATCGGCGCGCTGACCGACGATCAGAAGCACCTGCTGTGCGACCCGCAGACCAGCGGCGGCCTGCTGGTGGCGGTCACCCCCGAAGGTGAGCAGGCGTTCCTTGCCGTTGCCGCCGACCTTGGCCTGGACCTTGCGCCGATCGGCCTGCTGGCCGAGCGACAGAGCCACGCAGTCGAGGTGAACTGATGCGCCACGACTGCACCGACTTTCGCCAGCTGTTCCTCGACGACGTGCCGATGATGGACATGCGTGCGCCCGTCGAATTTGCCAAGGGCGCCTTCCCTGGCGTCGTCAACCTGCCGCTGATGACCGACCAGGAGCGGCAAAAGGTCGGTACCTGCTACAAGCAGCAGGGCCAGGCCGCAGCCATCACCCTTGGCCACCAACTGGTCAGCGGCACCATCAAGCGCGAGCGCCTGCATGCCTGGGCCAGCTTTGCCAAGGCCCACCCTGATGGATACCTGTACTGCGCCCGCGGCGGCCTGCGCTCGCTGATCGTCCAGCAGTGGCTGCGCGACGAAGCGGGCATCGCCTACCCGCGTATCAAGGGTGGCTATAAAGCCCTGCGCACTTTCCTGCTGGATACAACCCAGCAGGCCGTGGAGCAATGCGATTTCGTTTTGGTCGGCGGCCTCACCGGCACCGGCAAGACCGATGTGCTGCACCAACTGAACAACGTGATCGACCTTGAAGGCCATGCCAACCACCGCGGTTCGAGCTTCGGCAAACGCGCCACCGCACAGCCGGCGCAGATCGACTTCGAGAACAAGCTGGCCATCGACGTGCTGAAGAAACGCGCACGTGGTATCGAGCAGTTCGTGCTGGAGGACGAGGGCCGTATTGTCGGCAGCTGCACCGTGCCGCTGGAGCTGTACCAGGGCATGCAGCAATACCCGCTGGTGTGGCTGGAAGACAGCTTCGAAAACCGTGTCGAACGCATTCTGCGTGACTACGTGGTCAACCTGTGCGCCGAGTTCGTCGCGCTACATGGCGAAGAACTCGGGCGCCGGCTGTTCACTGAGCGCCTGCTGCAGAGCATGAGCAACATTCACAAGCGCCTGGGTGGCGAGCGCTACCAGCGCCTGTCCGAGATCATGCGCCTGGCGCTGGATGAGCAGCAGCGCAGCGGTGGCATCGATCTGCACCGGGGGTGGATCGAGGGCTTGCTGAAGGAATACTACGACCCGATGTATGCCTACCAGCGTGATGCCAAGGCGGACCGGGTGGAGTTTGCAGGGGATGCTGTGCAGGTGCGCGAGTACCTCAAGGCTCGCAAGCGCTAGGGGCCGCTTGCGGCCCATCGCCGGCAAGCCAGCTCCTACAGGGGCCGCGCAGTTCTTGAGTTCTGCGCTGTACCTGTGGGAGCTGGCTTGCCAGCGATGGCGCCCGCACAGGCAACATCACTGCCCAGGGCTGAGCACCCGCTCCAGCTCTGCCGCCCGCTCGCGGGTCATGTCCAGCCCACACATCCCGCCTTCGAGCTGGGCCATCGTCCCGCCGCTGGCTTGCACGTGGAACTTGCAGTTGCCATCACGGTAAGCGATCCACTGGCGCTGAACATCGCGCAAGCTCTTCTTCGGCTCCGCTTCGAGCTTGCCCATCAGTTGCTTGTAAACCCGGTTCAACCGCGCATCCTGCAGCTGGGTTTCGGCCTGGATGCAACTGCTCATGGCCAGCGTACTGGAAGCCTTGTCCATGCACTGGGTATAGCTCGGCGAGTTGTCCTCGGCCATTGCCACAGGCATGCAACATGCCAAGGCCAACCCCATCAGATACTGCTTGCTCATCGCCATCTCCTGGTCCATATCAAAACGCCTGCGGCTGCTCCGCAGGCATCAGTACCTTGCCGGGCACAAAGCGCAGCGACGGCATTTGCGTGGCGGCATACAACGCCAGCGCCAGTGCCGCGATCAGCGCCACGTCGAGCCAGCGCCAGCCCGGCATGTCCTGTGCACTGCGCGCCTTCCAGACATGCCATGCCTGCCCTGCGCAGAACACCACGATAGACGCCAGCCAAAAGTAAAAACCGGCACCAAAGCCCGTACGGTCCTGAAACGCGTAGCTGATGTTATCCGGCAGCCGTTCGATGCCAAAGCTGCTGGCCGCCAGGTACAACGCAGCCAACCCGGCTAGCAGCGCCAGGCGGCGGAAACGCCGGTGGGCAAGGACTGCGATTGCCAGCAGCGGGTTGGCAAACCACTGAAACAGCCCGAACGGAACGCCCCATGGCCCGTACAGCAACATCTGCAAGGCCGGCATGTGCCTGCCGGCGCTCATCAGCGCGCCATCGAAACACAGGCCGAGCAAATACAGGGCAAGGCTGAAGGTGAGGTAAAAAGCCGTCATGCAACGGGTGGCTCGAGCAACAAGCCGTAGATGCCCGAGTCGGACAACTCACCCGCCACGCACCAGCGTGCGCGCAACGTGCCTTCAAGGACGAAGCCCTGGCGCTCCAGCGTACGTGCCGAGCCATTGTTGCGCGGGTCGATCTCGGCCTCCAGGCGGCGCATGTGCAGGGTATGGGCGAGGTAGTCGATGAAGCAGGTCAGTGCCTCGTCCATGTAGCCCCTGCCCTGCACTGCGCTGGCCAGGCAATAGCCGATCTCGCCACGGCGTGAGGTGTCATCGATGTTGAACAGCTGGACCATGCCGATCAGTTCGCCAGTGTCACGGCGGTACATGCCCAGCTTGAGCTGGTCACCATTGGCATAGGCCTCGCGGTCGGCAGCCAGGGCGCTTTGTGCCTCGGCCAGGTCTTGCCAGGGGGCATGGTGCCAATAGCGCATGACCTCGGGGTCGGCCATGATCGTCAGCCATTGCTGGGCATCGGCGTGGCGCATCGGGCGCAACTGCAGGCGCGGGCTGTCGAGGCAGAGGTCGGTGGGGAAACTTCGGGGTGGGGTCACGCCGCATCTCCTGTCCATTGCTGGGGAAATGACAGTTTAACGTCATGTGGGAGGGCTGGGGCATGCCTGGTGTTTCAGGGGGTATTGAAGACTGAGCGCCGCGCGGGCGGCGCTCGATCTCAAATGCGCTGGGCGAACACGCTTCAGGCCCCGCGGTTCAAGCCCATTTCCATGTCATTGATCAGCGCCTTGGCCATGGCACTTAGAATGCGCGCGGCGCTGCCGGCAACGAGGTTGCCCTCCATCTCGGCTTCCTCACTCAAGTGCCGAATGCACCCAAGCAGAACGGAAAGTTCGTCAAACGCGTGATCGAGCGGCACTCCCGGCTGGATGGCATACAGATCGAGAAACGTCTCTTGGCCAACCGTGGTTCGCGCTTTCAGGTCATCACTCATGCGCCCTCTCCAACGTGCTCATATGGCCGAAAAGGGCCCGCAGGAGCTCGGTGTGGATGCCCATGTTATCCAGCACCACCTTGCGTTGGTCTTCGCCCACGGTGCTGAGGTACAGCTCGATGGTGCGCGAAAGGCTGTCCATTAGCGCGGCGGCATGGGCCTTGGCGTCTTCAAGGGAAAGGTCGGCGATTATCGAGATGTAGGGAATGGGGAAGCTGTCGGGTGGATCGGGTACGATTTTTTTCATGGTGAACTCCAATGACATTTCTAGGAGCAACCACCCTGGTCCTTCTCACAGATTGGGGTGGCAGCCGTGCGCGAGGTGAGAAGCCCGTGTTGGAGTCACCACGGTCAGGCCTAAGCCTGCACGCGCACAGCTGCCATAAAAACGGCCGACTACCAACAACGAGTTCTCACACTCGCTCGCCATATGGACGAACCGTGAAGTTATCGCTGTAGTCCTTCCCCGCCTATCAGGCGGCATCCGACACGCATCGTAGGATAATTCGCCAAGCCCGTCTTTCTGAAGCATTTGGTTTCAGGTTCAGAAACTTCTTACACATGACTGGCGATGCGATTGTTGTAGTCGCGAAAGGGCCGCAAAGCGGCCCCAGCGATACCTGTGGCGACGCTAAAATCCTGAGGGCGCTTCGCACCCTTTCGCGACACAAGGCCGCTCCTACGATGACCGTGTCGGCGGTGGTCAAGCCACTTCAGCCCCGTCATCCGGCCAATGCGGCTCGTTGGCCCCCGGTGGCGTCAGCGGCGGCAAACCATAAGCAGCACGTGCATCGTCGCAACGTATCCGCTCCATGAAGCCCACATTCCAAGCGACTACCTGATGCCCGATGCTGCGCTCCCGATTTCTTTCTGGAGCCCGCCCGCCATGATGCGACCCGACAGCAAAGTCGAAAAGGTTTACCTCTATCCCAAGCCCGTAGACTTCCGAAAGTCCATCGACGGCCTCACCGCGCTGGTCGAGTTGGATATCAAGGTCGCCGTGTTCGACCCCGTACTGTTCGTTTTCCTCAATAAAGCTCGCAATCGCATCAAGGTGTTGTATTGGGAGCGCAACGGCTTCTGTCTTTGGCTCAAACGCCTCGAAGCCGAACGTTTCAAAACCTCCCCCGACGCCAGCGACGAAGCGATTGTCCTGACCGTCCAAGAACTGAACTGGCTACTCGACGGTTTCGACCTCTGGCGCAACCGTCCGCATCAGGTTCTGACGCCCCGTTTCGTCGCCTGACCCGGTATAATCCGGGCCATGATTTCAGTGCCCGACAACCTCCCGGATGACCCTGTTCTGCTCAAGCAAATGCTGCTTGAGAGTTACGCTGCTCGTGCGTGTGAGCAATCGGCTGCCCGTGTGCGCGAGCAGGAGGTCAAGGAGGCTTATACGACACACATCGACGACCTGAAAGAGCAGATCAAGTTATGGCGTGACCGTTTCTTTGGCCGTAAGTCTGAGCAAACTGTCGATCCCAACACGCCGCAACTGGCGATGTTCAACGAACCCGAAAGCGACCCGCTACTGGCGGTGGTTGACGATGCCGACGAAGAAGTCGTTGCGCCTGCCAAACGTCGCGGCAAACGCAAACCACTGTCGGCCGATCTGCCTCGGGTCGAAGTCATCCACGACCTGCCCGAGCACGAACTGACCTGCGCCTGTGGTTGCCGCAAGCATGTCATTGGCGAGGAAACCAGCGAGCAGCTCGACATCGTGCCGATGCAGATCCGCGTACTCAAACACGTGCGCAAGGTTTACGGGTGCCGGGGCTGCGAAACCGCGCCGGTTACCGCTGACAAGCCAGCCCAGTTGATCGAAAAGAGCATGGCCAGCCCCAGCGTGCTGGCCATGCTGCTGACCACCAAGTATGTCGATGGTCTGCCGCTACACCGTTTTGAAAGCGTACTGTCCCGGCATGGCATCGAAATCCCCCGGCAAACCTTGGCCCGCTGGGTAATCCAGTGCAGCGAACACTTCCAGCCGCTGCTGAATCTGATGCGTGAGCGGTTGTTGGAAAGCCCGGTGATTCACTGCGATGAAACGCGGGTGCAGGTGCTCAAGGAACCGGATCGCGACCCGACCAGCCAGTCCTGGATGTGGGTGCAGGCCAGCGGGCCACCTGATCGACAAGTCGTGTTGTTCGACTACACCACCAGCCGTGCGCAGGAGATACCGTTGCGCCTGCTGGAGGGCTATCGCGGTTATGTCATGACCGATGATTACGCCGGTTACAACGCGTTGGCATTACAGCCCGGTGTCGAACGGTTGGCGTGCATGGTTCATGCACGCCGCAAGTTTGTCGAGGCGCAAAAGATGCAGCCCAAAGGCAAGACGGGACGTGCCGATGTGGCGCTGGCGATGATCAACAAGCTGTATGGCATCGAGCGTGAACTCAAGGATGTCAGCGATGAGCAGCGGTTCATCGGTCGCCAGGAACGAAGCCTGCCGATCCTCGGCCAATTGAAAAGCTGGCTGGACAAGACGTACTCCCAGGTCACACCGCAAAGTGTGCTGGGCAAGGCCGTGCACTATCTGGCTAACAACTGGAGTCGGTTGGAACGCTATGTCGAGGCCGGCCATTTGCCGATCGACAACAACCTTGCGGAGCGTGCGATCAAGCCATTTGTCATCGGGCGCAAGGCTTGGCTGTTCAGCGACACCGTGAACGGCGCCAGTGCCAGCGCAAAGATCTACAGCTTGGTTGAGACCGCCAAGGTCAACGGCCAGGAGCCCTATACGTGGCTGCGCCACGTACTTGAGCACCTGCCGTATGCATCGTCGGTGGCCGACTACGAAGCTCTTCTGCCGTGGAACTGCTCGCCAGAGATGCCACGGTAACCTGCTGCCCCATCATGTGATAGGAGGGGTTCATGGATCGCACTCGTCGCAACTGGGGTTGTGTACGCCACCCTCCCACGACGCTTCGAACTCACGGCAAGGGCTGGAACGGTTGGCGTAAATGGTGCACGCCACCTCGGTGCCGATCTCGCCCTTGAGGCTGACGCAGCGGCAAGGCTTGGCATCGGTGCCGATCATGGCTACCCGGGTCGGGTTGATCTGCACCACCAGGTCATCGGGCACAACGCCACCGGCTGACTGGCATTCGCCCCAGAAGAAGGACACACGGAAGTACCCGCAGCAGGCGCCGCAGTCAAGGCAAGGGTTGTATTCGGACATGATGGCACGGAAGGGGAAGGTTATTGTTATCGGGGCTGGCCCGCGGCGCCATTTGTAATCGAAGCCAGGTCGGCTGAGAAGAGGGGCAACGAAAAATAGTTTGCCGTCGATCCGGCAAACATCAGGGGCCGCATGGCGGCCCCTGAAACTGCACTATTTGCGGCTCAGGCCATCAGCCCGGAACATCTGCCGGATGCCCCGTATCGCCTGGCGAATCCGGTCCTGGTTTTCGATCAGGGCGAAGCGCACGTGGTCATCACCGTAATCGCCAAAACCGATGCCCGGCGAGACACACACCTTGGCTTCAGCCAGCAGCTTCTTGGCAAATTCCAACGACCCCAGGTGGGCGTACTGCTCGGGTATCTTGGCCCAGACATACATCGACGCCTTGGGGTTCTCGACCATCCAGCCCAGCTCGTGCAGGCCTTTGACCAACAGGTTGCGGCGCTGGCGGTACTGCTCGGCGATGTCGCGCACACACTGCTGGTCACCTTCGAGCGCCGCGATCGCCGCGACCTGCAAGGGGGTGAAAGTGCCGTAGTCGTGGTAGCTCTTGATTCGCGCCAGGGCGCTGACCAGCTCAGGGTTGCCGACCATGAAACCGATCCGCCAGCCGGCCATGTTGTAGCTCTTGGACAGCGTGAAAAACTCCACGGCAATGTCCTTGGCACCCGGTACCTGCATGATCGACGGTGCCTTCCAGCCGTCGTAGACGATATCGGCGTAGGCCAGGTCGTGCACCACCAGCACGTCATACTGCTTGGCCAAGGCCACCACGCGCTCGAAGAAGTCCAGCTCCACGCATTGGGCAGTAGGGTTGGACGGGAAGCCGAGGATCATCATCTTCGGCTTGGGGATGGACTCGCGGATCGCGCGCTCGAGTTCATTGAAGAAGTCGACACCGGGCACCAGCGGCACCGAACGCACCTGGGCACCGGCGATCACTGCGCCGTAGATGTGGATCGGGTAGCTCGGGTTGGGCACCAGCACGGTGTCACCATGGTCGAGGGTACCGAGCATCAGGTGCGCCAGGCCCTCTTTGGAGCCGATGGTGACGATGGCTTCGCTTTCCGGGTCGATGTCGACCTCATAGCGCTCCTTGTACCAGTTGGAAATGGCACGGCGCAGCCGCGGGATGCCGCGAGAGGTTGAGTAGCCATGGGTGTCATCACGCTGGGCGACTTGCACCAGCTTCTCGACGATGTGCGGCGGGGTAGCGCCATCGGGGTTGCCCATGCTCAGGTCGATGATGTCCTCGCCACGGCGGCGGGCAGCCATCTTGAGCTCGGCAGTGATGTTGAAGACGTAGGGGGGAGACGATCGATGCGCGCAAAGCGGCGCGGCGAACCTTGGTCGGCCATGGTTTCCTCTGAGTACGTAAGCGCCCGGAACCGTCCGAGCGACGCTGGCCGATGTGGCGGCCTGGATCAGAAGATAATGCCGAAACAGGATACCTGTAAAGGGCAATTTCCTGTTTTTACTTTTTTTTTAGGTTTATTGCCTGATATATCCAAGTCTCCATTGGACAGCAGCCAGATCACCAGATCCGCAGTAGCCGTCGAACGCTAGACCCCCTGATGCTTGCCTGTAGTATGCAAGCACGCCCTCAGCTATTTTTCGAATTCAGAACCAACTGTCTCAACTTTGGTATTTGAAAAAATTGAAAGGTAGGAAATACCAAATAGCACAATTAAGGCAACAACAGATAACACCAAAGAGACAGTAGGCAGCCTATAATGGTCCGCAGCAAGTGCCATTGACAAACCCGAAATAGTCAACCCTCCAAAAGAGAGTCCGTAAAACAGCCCCATGACCGAAGCCACTTTGTGCTGTGGACAGACGGCGAGCAAGCCGTTCATAGAAACCATCAACCCAATCTCAAACAAAACCATATAAACGAAATAGAGAGTGAGTGATACTACCGGGCTGACTGTTACAAAAGGCGTACTTACAAATAAGCAAGTGATAAATATCGACAAGAAAGCCAACCTTTTAGGTTGTTTTGACCTTGACAAGAAAAAATTTACAATCAAAAGCCCTGCAATAATCCCCATGCAACCAATAACTTCCCCAATAATGCCTTTCCCCAATCCCAAATCAAGCCATGCTAGAGGAATCCATGTGCGCGCAACTTGATTGTAGGACTGGAAAACAATTACAACAAGCGAGAAATACATGAAATAAACCATAAGATCTTTATTTTGCCTAATCTCTGCAAGCCCTGCCCAACCAGAGTGAAATACAAACGAACGCGACTCCCTTTTAACATTAACTAAGGCTAACTTTAGGCAGCAAAGCGCTGATAGAAAATAAGTAAATCCATTTACAATAGCTATATGCATAAGAGAAATATGAGATACCAAAAAAAAACCGGCAAGAGCACCCAACGCTTGCCCAATGAAGCTGCCACCCATGACAAGGTTATTGGCTTTGTCAAGACTAACAGGATCAGCAAAGATCTTAACACCTATGCTTCTGAATGTTTTCGTTGTCAGCTCTATAAACCCTCGTACGGCTAATATCAGATAAAGAGGTGTTAGCCAATCAGCCTGAATACACAACCCCATCAGGACTGTAATGAGAGCAGATACGACTTCAACAGAAATCAAACCAGTACGCACAGCATAGCTGTCACATATCTTAACTGCTAACGGCAAGAAGAAAATTGCCGGTAGAAACTGCGCGATGTAGACGCCTGAAGCCTTGACCGCTGAAGAATCCATACTGAACAAGCTCAAAGCCAAAGCTGAAACAAACAATGTAGTACCGGCAGAGTTAATCAATGTAGATAAAGCCAGATATAATATCGGAGCATTCATAATCAATACCAATGCCCCTCTATGGGATAGAGGGGGCGACAAAGGTTAATTAAAATATGACAGCAAATCACCTCTCCTACGCACGTCGCATGTCACACAATGAAATGCTCCTCCAAACCTCATGACATTCCGAAATGGCACCGGAACCACCTCAAATCCCCAATCCGCCAACATTTCAATCAGCGGAGCCTCTTGCTCCTCGACCACGACTGTCTTCGGGTCAAGCATCAATACATTCATGCTCGTCCAGGTACTGGACATATACATAGCATGGCTGTCTGGAATGGTAGACTTAGGAGCATATTTAATATCCCAGCCTTTAAGTACTTCGGGCACGACTGGCATGCGTTCCGGATTCAAAAGAATTTTGCCTGGAGCCAGAGGCATGAAAGTTGCGTCAATATGCATCGGCGCCGAGTCCACCGGCTTTATTACATGGATTTTATACTTGCTATCAATATGGCGCCTTACCCATTCGATACCCATAGCATTTGTTACGTGACTAAGCTGAGCAAAAATATCGTAGCCACACTTGATGAAGTCTGCCGCATCAAATACGGGTTCAAATTCATTGACCACGAATTTATTATTACTCAATGGATCTATCTTATCGTAATCCCATTGATATAATTCATCCAGGAGCTGAGGCTTGGGCGCACTAATCCACTTGGCACCGTGGTTAAAATAGTCTTTGAGCAAAGGACGATAGGCTTCAATTTCGAAATACCTTGAACGCCACGACATAGGTGACTCGATTATAGTGTCTCCTACTACTAGAAGGATGTCTCTGGGCATAGCAGCGTATAGCCCGCTTGGAGCACTCCAGTTGGGCGTACTAAATGGTCTGGCTTGCTCGAGCCTATCTGGACGCGTG
This sequence comes from Pseudomonas sp. BNK-30, assembly GCF_047456185.1. Classification (NCBI taxonomy): domain Bacteria; kingdom Pseudomonadati; phylum Pseudomonadota; class Gammaproteobacteria; order Pseudomonadales; family Pseudomonadaceae; genus Pseudomonas; species Pseudomonas sp. BNK-30. The sequence continues at coordinate 225,746 of NZ_CP179904.1, read as the reverse complement.
ACTTCAATTCCTCGACTCGCAATTACTTCCGCTAATCCATCAAGCTCTGCACATGCAGCATCATAATGGGATTGCGGTAATCTATTGCCAACATGGCGAATAAAGAACTCCTTACTGTCCTCTGGCATAGTAGCCTCAAGCATTATGTCCCACTTTGGAACTGCGGCGCCCTGCATAACCCCAACTATAACCTCCTCTAGAGGATCCCATTCGTTATGAGAGCTCACCCGAACAATCTTACCTCCATTCATATACCACCCTCTATTACTCCACACTAAAAACTTACTGGATCGTTTTCCTTCGAAAAATCTCCGCTTGTCAGGTAGTTGAAAAGACGCTCTCCCGTAGACTGTGGTGTAAAGAAGAATTCTTTTGGGTACTTTCGACCCATAATTGAATAAACGAGCATATCTCTTAACGTTCGAGTAACGTACCTTGGCCCCAAACGCACTAGCATTTTGCAATAATCACTGCCCAGAACTGGCTGACCAAACCAATGATTCACCGATATTGAGGGTGTGCAAGACCTTAGGTAATGCCACCACCCCTTTGGAATGAACATCATATCCCCAGGAGAAACCGTAACCCTGTACACTCTCGCCTTCATAAACTGGGGAAAATCAGAAGGTAAGAAGCTCTCACAATCTATGCGACTGTTTACAATATTATCTACATATGGATACACATAGGGCGTATCTTCAAACGGCACTAAGTAAACTGTCTTGAACCCATGTACCTGTAAAAATAAATTATCTTTTAGATCGGAATGAAGTCCTGAGCAGGTTCCTTTCGACCCAATCCAAAACCTCGTATCAGAACCACCAGAATACTGATCAGTTATTTTTCCAAATAAAAAAAATGAATCAATATCATCAAAAAGCTCATTCGAGCGGACATACCCTAAATAGCAAGGCTTAGCGTGTTCATCATGCGCCAGGTCGACAAAACTTTCGAAACTCATTATTCTCTCGTAACGTTCATGTCCGCCATCTAATTCTCCGCCTGTGGCAGGTAAGTTAGTCAAAGCCTTGACTTCTTTATCCCCGATGCGCTCTTTGAGGGAATCAAAATTCCATTTAACTCCCGCCCAGTTTTCAGCAAGACCATTTATGACGACGGGAACACCTAAGTCTATGAATTTAGTCAACACCGTTTTATCCGAGGTGTGTACCACTTCCAAGCATCTTATATTCATGCGCTAGCTAAACCTCCGACCGTTTCTCCACCGTCAACTACAAAGTTATGACCAGTGGCAAACTTTGCATTTGGCGATGATAAAAAAAGCGCTAGATCAGCAATTTCTTGCGGTTCACCCAGCCGCCTAAGTGGGATCTTGTCAGCACAAGCTGAAATCTGCTCTTCTGTATACTCTGACCTCTGCATCGGCGTTAATATATAACCTGGACTTATTGCATTCACTCTAATCTGTGGCGCCAACTCTAGAGCGAGGCATTTGGTCATTTCGATAACGCCGGCCTTGCTTATGTTGTAGCTTATGTAGTTTGGCATGGCAACCATTCCGCTCACTGATGCGGTATTTATGATTACAGAATCAGTACTTTGACTCAGCATAACCAAAGCACACTCTTGGGCCATAAAAAAAGCAGCTTTAATATTGACCTCCATTACCGCATCCCAACTAGCAGAGGTTACCGCGAGAGCAGGCTCACGGAGGCTCACACCAGCATTATTCAACAGCACGTCCATGCCGTTGAACTGTCCAAGAATTTCTGTTAACGCCAACCTTCGGTCAGACTCTACCGTAATGTCAGCAGTCACAAAAACCTCTATATCCCTAAACTCGGTTCGCCTTACATCTTCAGGTATTAAAACCTTATCAATTATCGCTACGCGACAGCCCGCTTTTGCGAACGTCTTGGCCATTGCTAGACCGATACCCGAAGCCCCCCCGGTCACAACCACTCTTTTGTTGAGATCTGGTTTATTCATAAAAGCCTCTTAATCCTATTTGATGTTTTCATCCATGAAAGAACACCATGTTTTCTGAAAATGCTTCACTCCTAATTCATGCTCACCCGCAACAGCATTGATTGAGAATTGACTAGACTTAGTATTGACTTGCAAGTCCCTGCAAACGACAAAATCCTCTTCCATATCATTAAAAATATCACGCTTCAAAACTTCCGCATCAACTGGGAAGTTTTTCTGCTGAAATGCTGTCTGAAAAACAGGAATCTCAATAATCGTGCGAGTCGCACTTATCGGCTTGAAGATAAATAACGACATATGGTTTCGAGCGGGCTGAACCGTTAGAAGTGGAAAAATATAACCTTGACGTGAGACACCACCAGGCTCCCATAGGTACTTTGAATGTTCAGTCGGAGGCGTGTCTCTGTATGGCATGGGAATCTGAATATGGGGCCCACACGGGATTGTCCTAACACCACTAAAGTCAAACGCGCCCAGAGTCTTAGGATGAACGTACGCAAAATGATAGTCCTCGACGTAGTTCTCTACTAGGATCTTCCAGTTCACATTCTCGTCAAACGTAAAATGAGCGACTTGTCGCATCTCCTCGTAAGCAAATTCATAGCCTTCTAAGTACTCGGTATAGCCCTCAAGCCAATGGTTAAGAGGTTCTGCATTTTCAACCCCGCTGGCAAATACCAACCCCCTCCATACTTCTACGGAAGCGGATTTCAAATGAAGGCCCTCAATGTCCAGATGCTCAAACCATTGTTTCTTAGGGATATGATTCACAGCGCCACTCTCCGTAAAGCTCCAAGAGTGGTAAGGGCAGACTATCCCCTTACAAGTTCCACTGCCGCTTAGCATTCGAGCGCCACGATGTGGGCAGACATTATGAAAGGAGCGAAGGCTGCCGTCGGAGGCCCTTAAAATCAAAATTGGCTCGGTGCCCAGCGTGGCCGTGACATAGCTACCGGGTGCCAGTAATTGGCTCTCATGACAAACATACTGCCAAGTCTTATTGAAAATATTTTTAATTTCTTTGTCGAAAGTACACGGATCGCTATAGTGCGAACCTGAAATTTGGCATCTGAATAATTCCATTTCGCCGCCTATTAGTTTAGAACAATTAACTCACCAGAAGCTTCCCACTCTCGAATTTTTCTATAATCAGTCTCCAGCTGAGACAAATCTTTATGTAGCAGATAGATATGCCCAACCTTTGACGGCAAATCCACCGTTTTCTTAACACAGTCGCCCACACTAGGAGTTCGAGCTATCACATAAAAGGACGGCAGCGTCGCCAGAAGTTTTCTGCAATTATTTTCTTTGACAACACCCGATCGCCCCATGATCAAATTTACAACACGTGGTATTTTTTTCATACGATAGGGTGCGTCTATATTTTTTACAAACCACGATGGATCAAGGTACTTTTTCAAGGTCATGGTCATATGACTATCACCAATGGCTTTGATTATAGGTTCAGAAATTATCCCGCCCTGCATCCGTGCGCCTGTTTCAACCAGGACTGGTCCACAGGCAGTAAATATGATTTCCGTATGACTAGGCCCCTCTTCAATCCCCAACGCCGTCAGCACTTTTTTCGTATAACCAATAAGCTTCTCTTGAATTTCGCCTTCGTAAGGGATCATCGTTTCATAATCGTATAGGTTGCCCCTACCCCGCACATTCAACCTTTTTTCTCGCCACATCTCGGTAATTCGATGCTTGCCTTCGATGCTAACCGCATTTACAACATACTGCTCACCTTCCAAAAACTCTTGAATAAGAACAGCCTCATTCACAATTCCGATCACATTCTTTTTTCCGAGAATAGCGCCGAATGCGTCTAAGGCTTCGTGCTCATCGAAACAAACGCTGACATCCTCACTTCCCATAGCGTCGACCGGTTTGATGACGACCGGCAGCGTATTTATTCTTCTGAACCCATCTAATAGTTCAGGCTCGGTGGACACCATGTATTGCTTTGCGCTATCTAATCCATGTTCGGAAATCGCCTTCGCCATCAGGTATTTATTTCGACGTCTCAGGCTACTCTCAGGATCATTTCCTTTCAGCCCCAAAGAAGACGACAGCAAGTCTGCTAACTCAACCCCCGGCTCACTTCCTGAGATTACAAACTCAGGATTGTATTTCCTAACCACCTGAACCAAATCCAAATAATTTACTTCAGCCGCTCGAAGCAATACGTCAAATATTGCAGGATCGAAGCTTTTGACATAGCTACTTGAGATTTCCTCTCTTGCTTGAACATGAACTAAGAACCAACCTAACTCCTTGAGAGCTCTTGCCAGTTCGGCGCCGGTGCTATGGCCGTCTACGATACAAGCTACGCGTGAATTAGACATTTATTAGATACCCTATAAATTAAGGACTAATCATTAGGCTACGCCGCCCCGAGCTCAAGTATTCACTCAGCCTAGCGGCAACCAGCATTACTCCCTCTGCATAAGAGAGATAGAGTCAAAGGCAGCAGCCTTATTATTCACGCTACTTTTCAGAAAAATTATCGAATAAACGACAATCAGTCCATCGGGCAGCATAAGTGTGCTCACGCCCAGCCAATCTGATTCGGCACGACTAGATATTCGACATCACAGCAACTGCTGCACGAAGATTAATCGTGTGTTCGGGGTACGACGAAATTAATAATGCACCGTACATCTAGCGTCAACCTGATTTCTCCAGACTCATTCGAACTCAAACAAAATGTTTAATCCTTGGACACGCCGACTTGAGACCGCACAGCCGAACCAAAAAACATCTAAGCGTTTGATATAACGAACGAAATTACCTCACACAGAGGACATCTAAGAGGCGACTCATCGAACCACCCTCCGCAGAACGGCCGTGACAATTTCAGAACATTCCCACTCTGAATGGTGCTGACACGAAGACCTAAGCTGAAGATGCTATGGAACGGGTTACCGCTAAAAAGCTCGTGCAGGAACAACAGGACCGAGCAGGAAGCGGGTTCCCACCCGCCGTACTCTCACACCACAATGCCCACGGTTCCGACACGGTGTTTCCTTGAGTGGACGCTTGCTCTGGCCGAGCTGGAAGTTGCTCGCCAAGCCTCACTGCACAGTGGCAAACGTGTAGATCTCCCAGGGTGATTAGCGCGACCTTCCTGCTATGCCTGTCTGATTTACGTCGCAGCGTTCCGTGCAAGTATTGGGCTTCGACGATTTGGGCCGCCCCACCCCGCTGTGCCGCCTCTATCCGCTTCCTGTTCGTCAGGCCAGCAGTTTGCCTCGGGCTTCCTTCAGATTCGCAGTCACCCGCGACACTCTTGCCTCTGGCTAACACTTCCCCTTGCCGGGTGTGTAGAGGACTTTCACCTCCAAGTCACCCCGCTCGGCCACCGTAGCCAAGCGGGTTGCGCTTACGCGCAACGCGCCATGCCTGGCGCACCCATAAAAAAACCCCGGCACATGGCCGGGGTTTTCGTGTAACAGGCGACTGTATCAGCGTGCGTAGGTCATCAGCACGTCCGCAGCGGTCTGGCTGTCCACACCCATCATCACGCTCAGGGCGGTAACGGTGAGGATGGAGAAGCCGAACACCTTGCGGGCCCACTTGCTGTCGTCCTCGGCCTTGTAACCACCCCAGGCCATGTACAGCCAGTACAGGCCCATGGCAGCTGCCACGGCCAGGTAGCCGAGGCCGGCGTAACCGCCGAGGGTGAGCATCAGGGTAGCGAGCACGAAGGCCAGCACGTACAGCACGATCTGCTTCTTGGCCGCAAGAATACCGCGTGCCACCGGCAGGACCGGAATGTTGGCGGCGCTGTAATCCTTGAAGCGGAAGATTGCGATTGCGAAGCTGTGCGGCATCTGCCACAGGCTGAACATCACCAACAGGGTCACTGCCGCCAGGTCGAAGCTATTGCTGACGGCGCAGTAGCCGATCACTGGAGGCATGGCACCGGACAGGCTGCCAACCAAAGTGCCGTGCACCGATTTGCGCTTCAGCCAGAGGCTGTAGAAACCGACGTAGACGATGAACCCGATCAGCGCACAGAACGCCGACAGCGGGTTGGCCTGGACATACAGCAGGCTGAAGCCCGCCACCCCGAGGAGGGTGGCGTAGACCAGCGCGAGGGTCAGCGACATGCCGCCCTGGACCATGACGCGGTTCTTGGTACGTTCCATCTTGATATCGATGTCGCGGTCGATGCAGTTGTTGAACACACAACCGGACGCAACCACCAGGGACGTACCTATGACCACCGCCAGGAACAGGGCGAAGTCTACATGGCCCTTCGAGGCAAGGAAGAAACCGCCTGCCACGGAAAGCACGTTACCGAAAATGATCCCCGGTTTGGTGATTTGGATAAAGTGCTTAACGGACATGCAGTCTTACCTCACTTGGCCATCATTTCGTAGTGGATGCTGAACATGATCCACAGCGACAGGCCGACCAGCAGTGCAATCACCATGGTGGTGAACAGGAACGTCGACACGTTGGAACGCTGCTCTTTCGAGCGGTCCATGTGCAGGAAGTACACGAGGTGCACTACCACCTGGATGACGGCCATGGCCACCACGATCAGGACGGTCAGGTTCTTCGGCAGGCTCGGGTACATCACCAGGCCGAACGGGATCGCGGTCAGGATGATCGACAGTACAAAGCCGATCATGTAGGACTTCACGCTGCCGTGGTTACCTTCGTGATGAGTGTCGTGTGCGTTAGCCATTACAGAACCCCCAGCAGGTAAACGACGGTGAATACGCAGATCCAGACCACGTCCAGGAAGTGCCAGAACAGGCTCAGGCAGCTCATGCGGGTCTTGGCGGTCGGCGTGATGCCGTGCTTGTTGATCTGGTACATCATGATTGCCATCCAGATCAGGCCGGCGGTCACGTGCAGGCCGTGGGTACCTACCAGGGCGAAGAAGCCCGACAGGAAGCCACTGCGCTGCGGGCCGTAGCCCTCAGCGATCAGGTGATGGAACTCGTAGATTTCCATCGCGATGAACGCAGCACCGAACAGGAAGGTCACTGCCAACCAGCCCAGCACGCCTGCTTTCTTGCCGTCGAACATCTTCAGCATGGCGAAGCCGAAGGTGATCGAGGACAGCAGCAGGAACAGCGTTTCTACAGCTACGAAATCGAGCTGGAAGATGTCATGACCCGACGGGCCGCCGGCAAAACTGCCGGACAGCACCGCGTAGGTGGCGAAGAGCGACGCAAACAGGATGCAGTCGGTCATCAGGTACAGCCAGAAACCGAGTACGGTCATCTGGCCCGAGTCGTGGTGGTGATCGTCGTGCCCATGGTCGTGACCATGAGCAGCGCCGTGGATTACTTGACTGGACATTGATTACACCCGCTCAAACGATTCGACACGTGCGCCGGCAGGCAGAGCACCTGCTTTGGCCAGCGCTTTCATGCGCTCGCCTTCGATGCGCGCCACTTCTTCGGCCGGAACCATGTAGCCCTGGTCGTCACGCGCAGCGTGGCGAACGAAGACAGCGATGGTCGCAACCAGGCTCGCGCCCACCAGCCACCAGATGTGCCAGATGAAGGCGAAGCCGAAGACGGTCAGGAACAGGCCCATGAACAAGCCGGTAGCAGTGTTGCTCGGCATGTGGATCGGCTCGTACTTGCCCGGTGCCTTGTAGGCAACACCGGCTTCTTTGGCTTCGTGCCAGCAGTCCAGGCCAACTTTCTCAGGCATGTGGGCGAAGTTGTAGAACGGAGGTGGCGACGAAGTCGACCATTCCAGGGTACGGCCGCCCCATGGGTCGCCGGTCACGTCCAGGTTCTGGTTGCGGTCGCGGACCGAAACGTAGATCTGGATCAGCTGGCAAGCGATACCGAACAGGATCAGCACGGCGCCGACGACGGCAACGTACAGGTAGGGTTCCCACAGCGGGTTGTCGGAGTGGTTCAGACGACGGGTCATGCCCATGAAGCCCAGGGCATACAGCGGCATGAACGCAACGTAGAAGCCCGAGATCCAGAACCAGAAGGCAGCTTTGCCCCACTTCTCGTTCAGGGTGAAGCCGAAGGCTTTCGGGAACCAGAAGGCGAAGCCGGCAATGTAGCCGAATACCGCACCACCGATGATCACGTTGTGGAAGTGAGCGATAACGAACAGGCTGTTGTGCAGCACGAAGTCAGCACCTGGAACAGCCAGCAGAACGCCGGTCATGCCACCAATGGAGAAGGTGATCATGAAGCCCAGGGTCCACATCATCGGTGCGGTGAAGCGCACACGGCCCTGGTACATGGTGAACAGCCAGTTGAACAGCTTCACACCCGTCGGAATGGAGATCAGCATCGTCGCCAGGCCGAAGAAGGTGTTGACGCTGGCGCCGGCACCCATGGTGAAGAAGTGGTGCAGCCATACGGCAAAGCCCAGGATGGCGATCGCGCCCGATGCATAGATCATCGAGTGGTGGCCGAACAGACGCTTGCCGGAGAAGGTCGAAGTCACTTCCGAGAACACGCCGAAGGCCGGCAGGATCAGGATGTAAACCTCAGGGTGACCCCACGCCCAGAACAGGTTGACGTACATCATCGGGTTCCCACCAAGCTCGTTGGTGAAAATGTGGAAGTCCAGATAACGGTCAACAGTCAGCAGTGCGAGTGCAGCGGTCAGGATCGGGAAGGAAGCGACGATCAGCACGTTGGCCCAGGTGCAGGTCCAGGTGAAGATCGGCATGTCCATCAGTTTCATGCCTGGTGCGCGCATCTTCATCACGGTGACGAGGAAGTTCACACCGGTTAGCGTCGTACCCAATCCGGATAGCTGTAGCGCCCAGATGTAGTAGTCGACACCCACCCCAGGGCTGTACTGAATGCCCGCGAGCGGCGGATAGGCAACCCAGCCGGTCTTGGCGAATTCACCAACGCCCAGCGAGATGTTGACCAGCAGCACGCCTGCCAGCAGCAGGTAGAAGCTCAGGGAGTTCAGGAACGGGAAGGCAACGTCACGTGCACCGATCTGCAGAGGAACCGCAAGGTTCATCAGGCCGGTGAAGAACGGCATCGCCATGAAGATGATCATGATCACACCGTGAGCGGTGAAGATCTGGTCATAGTGTTCAGGCGGCAGGTAGCCTTCGGAGCCGCCGGTAGCAGCAGCCAGCTGGGTACGCATCATGATGGCGTCGGCAAAGCCGCGCAGCAGCATGACCATCGCGACGATGATGTACATCACCCCGATTTTCTTGTGGTCGACCGTGGTCAGCCACTCGGTCCACAAGTAGGTCCACTTGCGGAAATAGGTGATAAGGCCGACGACAGCGATACCGCCGAGCGCGATCATGGCAAGCGTCACCATGACTATCGGCTCGTGATAGGGTATCGCCTCCAGGCTTAATTTACCGAACATCTCTTACTCCTCTGCACCGGCAGCTGGTTGCGTACTCGATTCCACACCCGTGGTGGTGGCCAGATCTTTGCTGCCTGCTTCTTCGTGGACCGGCTTGCCGCGGTTCATGCCTTCGTACTTGTCGACGATGGTCTGGAACAGCTCCGCTGGCGCCTCGCTGTACAGCGCGACTGGGTTGTATTCGCTAGGTTTGGCCAGTGCTTCGTACTCGGCCTTGCCCAGTTTCAGAGGCGACTGCTTCACTTCGGCGACCCACTTGTCGAAGTCTTCCTGGGAAGTGGCAGTAGCCTTGAATTTCATGCCGGTGAAGCCAGCACCGCTGTAGTTGGCGCTGATACCGTCAAACACGCCGTTTTCGTTGGCGATCAGGTGCAACTTGGTGGTCATGCCGGCCATGGCGTAGATCTGGCCGCCCAGGCCCGGGATGAAGAACGAGTTCATCACGGCGTCGGAGGTGACGCGGAAGTTGACCGGGGTGTTAGCCGGGAAGTTGATCTTGTTGACCGTCGCGATGCCCTGCTCCGGGTAGATGAACAGCCACTTCCAGTCCAGTGCGACCACGTCGATCTGGATCGGCTTCACGTCCGAATCCAGCGGACGGTATGGGTCCAGCTTGTGGGTGGACTTGTAGGTGACATAACCCAGGGCAATGATGATCAGGATCGGGATGATCCACACCGCAGCCTCGATCTTGGTCGAGTGCGACCAGTCCGGGGTGTAGGTGGCAGCCTTGTTGGAAGCACGGTACTTCCAGGCGAAGGCCACGGTCATGATGATGACCGGGATCACCACCAGCAACATCAGGCCGGTAGCGATGAGGATGAGGTTCTTTTGCTCAATGCCGACCTGACCTTTCGGGTCGAGCAGGGTCCAGTTGCACCCGCTGAGTAAAAGCATGCCTAAAAAGGGCAATATGCCAAACAGTCTGGGGTAACGCTTTTTACTCATCTCACGACCTCTAGATCAGCTTGCTTCAATGCAATTTGTGTTTTGGTAGCCAACACTTCGTCCTGCCAAGTGAGGCATTTCGCGCCCGAATACGCTCCTGCCTGGGGTCCGACTGCAGGACCTTGGCTCAAGCGTGTTAGCGGTGCTTATGGTTTCGTAGGCAACAGGCCTGTACTTCAGACCAAGTCCATTTGGTGCGGGAAAACGCGGAGGGGTATCCGCCCGGTATCGCCGCTGGGCGAAACTTGACGAAGTCAGCAAAAGAAAGCGCTGGGGCTTCCTTCAATCCTGCGACTCGCAAGCAGTGCCGAACGGAAATTGGGGGCGATTGTAGTGAGGTCGCCAACCCTTGACTATGACTTATTGAGCAACAGTCTTTTACAGAATACGTAACAATACTGGTCAAAAATTCAACTTCGCGACAGTTTGTCGCACCCCGCTTGATAGGCCTCAAACCCGCATTGCGCAAGGCTTTGTGGTTGATCTGGATCAAGCGGTAGGCGACTTTTCCCTCTTCTCTGTGGGTGCAAAAGACCACAGCAAATTCGGGACTTATGTCTAAGGCTGGCGCCGATTGCGGTAGATGCCCAGCGGAACCAGGATGGCGGTCAGCACGAACGCCATCAGTGCCCATTGCGCCAGGGACAAACCGAGGATCGGCGGGTATGGCGTGCTGCAGAAACCGTCGACCTGGAATGCGAGCGGCCAGAGCTTGGCCAGCGGCAGGTCGTCGACGATCGGCTGCAGGGTATCGATACCGCAACTGACCATGGGGTTGGCGAGTATATACACATGGTTGCCGGCCGCAACGATTCCGCCAATTGCGCTCAGCACCACCAGCCCTTCGAACAACGTCAGGCTGCGCCGCCCGGGCATCGCGGCGGCGATGAAGGCAAACACGGCGATGAACAGCAGGGCATAACGTTGCAGGATGCACAGTGGGCAGGGGGCTTCGCCGAGCACCACCTGCATGTACAAAGCGCCACCGATCAGGGCGAGACAGATCACCCCCAGCAGCACCAGAAAGCGCCGTTCCCGATTCAGGCGCGATGTTTGTTCGTTCATTGCCGGTTCCTTCGATGGATAGGGGCAGCGTGGTCCACCTGCCTGGCGCAAGTCTACACGCAGGTCTGACCGTTAGCGTGTCGAGGAAGCGGCAAGACAGCACTGCGAGGGCTATCCGGAGTGGGCTTGAGACCGGCAGGCGTGACATCGGTTCAACGCCGGCCGGTAAAAAAGCGGCTGCCCGGGCGCCGCGCAGGGGCGAGCCCCTCGACACCCGGGAGTGAAGGATACAGTGATTAAAGGACGATTAACGATGAAAGATGGCTGGCGCGGTTCATCTTTCCTTTATATGCAAAGCAGCCCAGAAACCACAGGTACGCCAGCGTACCTGTGGGGGCAGGCTTGCCGGCGATGGGGTCCGAACAGTCAGCACATCACTCCAGAGCTGTCGCCGGCCCGAAGAACTCGTAGCGGCTCTGCTGCTGGGGCACACCCAGCTCTTTAAGGTAACGCTTGATCACCGCCATGAAGCTCTTGGGCCCGAGGAAGTACGCATCCACGTCACGCTCACCCGGCATCCATTCACCCAAAAGCTCCTGGCTCAACAGCCCCACCGCATTGGCGTCGTGCGAACCATCATCCTCGGCATAGCAATAAAAGCGCTTGAGCTGCGGGTGACGCTCGGCCAACCCATCGACCCAGTCACGGAACGCATGCACCCCTGCATTGCGCGCACAGTGGATGAAATGCACCGGTCGCTTGGTTTCAAGGGCCGCCTCGAGCATGGCCAGGGTCGGTGTGATGCCGACACCACCGCTGATCAGCACCAGCGGCCTGTCACTGGCGGCAAGGGTGAAGTCACCAGACGGCGGGAACAGTTGCACGGTACTGCCGACCATCATTTCATGATGCAGGTAGTTGGACACCTTGCCGCCCGCCTCACGCTTGACGCTGATGCGGTATTGCTTGCCATCGCACAAGGCCGACAGCGAATAGTTGCGACGGTGCTCGGCGCCGTCGATGAACAGCTGCAAGCCGATGTACTGGCCCGGTTCAGCCTTGAGCACCGGTTTGCCGTCGACAGGAGCGAAGTAGAACGAAACGATCTCGCTGCTTTCCTGCTCGCGGCGTACCAGGCGGAATTCGCGGGTACCGCGCCAGCCACCGGCAGCCTCTTCCTTCTGTTTGTAGAGGCCTTCCTCGGCGCCAATGAGGATCTCGGCCAACTGCCCATAGGCCGCGCCCCAGGCAGCGATCACCTCTGCAGTGGCGATCGCCTTGCCGAGCACCTCCTCGATGGCACGCAGCAGGCAGCTGCCGACGATCGGATAATGCTCCGGCAGGATCTGCAAGGCGACATGCTTGTTGATGATCTGGCCGACCAGGCCGCCGAGCTGTTCCAGCTGGTCGATGTGCCGGGCGTACATCAGCACGCCGTTGGCCAGGGCGCGCGGCTGGTCGCCACTGGCCTGATGCGCCTGGTTGAACAGTGGGCGCACTTGCGGATACTCGCTGAGCATCAATTTGTAGAAGTGGGTGGTCAGCGCCTCTCCACCGGTTTCCAGCAGCGGGACAGTGGCTTTGATGATTGCACGTTGGTCGGCATTGAGCATTGCAACAACTCCTGAGCCAGAGGCTTCGAATGGTTGCATGTGCAGTATCAGTATTCGTGCCAACCTTAAATATCAATAAAATCAGTATGTTGGCTAAGTACATGTCAAAACGACCAGGCACGGCGTATAGTCATTTGGACCAATAGGAGTCCTTATGACTGCAAAGCCGCTGCTCACCGCCCTGCTCCCCTTGGTCAGCGACCTGTCCCGTGACCTGCCCGACCAGGAACGCTACCGCCGCCTGCTACAAGCCATGCGCGGCTTGCTGCCCTGCGATGCCGCTGCACTGCTGCGGCTCGATGGCGAATGGCTGGTGCCACTGGCTGTCGACGGTTTGTCTGCCGATACCCTGGGCCGGCGCTTCAAAGTCAGCGAGCATCCGCGCTTCCAGGTTTTGCTCAGCCGCGCCGAGCCCACCCGCTTTCCCAGCGACTCCCAGTTGCCCGACCCCTATGACGGCCTGGTCAATGCCCACGACGTCGACCTTCACGTGCATGACTGCATGGGCTGCCCGCTGATGGTCGACGAGCGCCCATGGGGCCTGGTAACCCTCGATGCCCTCACCCCGGGCCAGTTCCAAAGCCTGGAGCTCGATGCCCTGCAGGCCTTCGCCAGCCTGGCAGCCGCCACGGTCACGGTGGCCGAACGCATCGAGCACCTGGCACTGCGCGCCGAGGATGAGCACCAGCGCGCCGAAATCTATCGCCAGGCCAGCGGCCAGGACAAAGAGCTGATTGGCCAAAGCCCGGCGCACAAGCGCCTGCTGGATGAAATACGCCTGGTTGGCGGTAGCGACTTGACCGTGCTGATCACCGGCGAAACTGGCGTGGGCAAGGAACTGGTGGCCCAGGCCCTGCACCAGGCCAGCCACCGTGCCAACAAGCCCCTGATCAGCCTCAACTGCGCCGCGCTGCCCGACACGCTGGTGGAAAGCGAACTGTTCGGCCATGTGCGCGGGGCCTTTACCGGCGCCCACGGTGAGCGTCGCGGCAAGTTCGAACTGGCCAACGGCGGCACGCTGTTTCTCGACGAAGTGGGCGAACTGCCGCTGGCGGTGCAGGCAAAGCTGCTGCGGGTATTGCAAAGCGGGCAACTGCAGCGCCTGGGCTCAGACCGCGAACACACAGTGGATGTGCGCCTGATCGCAGCAACCAATCGCGACCTTGCCGCCGAGGTGCGCAACGGCAACTACCGCGCCGACTTCTATCACCGCCTGAGCGTGTACCCGCTGCAGGTTCCGCCGCTACGCGAGCGTGGGCGCGATGTGCTGCTATTGGCGGGCTACTTCCTCGAACAGAATCGATCACGTCTGGGCCTGAACAGCCTGCGCCTGAGCAACGAAGCGCAATCGGCGCTTCTGGCTTACGACTGGCCCGGCAACGTGCGCGAACTGGAACACCTGATCGGTCGCTCAGCCCTCAAGGCGCTGGGCCAGCACCCGGACCGGCCACGCATCCTTACCCTGCAAGCCAGTGACCTGGACCTGCGTACCGTGGCGGGCGGGGTACAGGCACCCTCCCCTGCGCCCCTGCCGGCGCCGTCGCTGGCCGAAGGTGGCTTGCGCAAAGCTGTCGACGGCTACCAACGCCAGATCATCGATGCCTGCCTGCAGCGCCATCAGGACAACTGGGCCGCCGCCGCCCGCGAACTGGGCCTGGATCGCGCCAATTTAAACCGCTTGGCTCGGCGCCTGGGCCTGCGCTAGACGCGTTTCCTACCAAAGGATTAACCCAGAAAGCCTCTGGTTGCTTTCCGTTGGGCTGCTATATCTCCCTTACCACCGGTAACAGGGCCGTTATGCGACCGGGCTGCGTGCTACTGCACAAGCGGTTGCGCCAGCAGGATCGCCAACGGTGTCCCTGTGTGCCGCACACCAGCAGGGAGCATCCATGGACAACATCGTCGTCGCCGACAAGCAAACCACCGTCGCCACCCAGAATGCCTGGGGCAATATCACGCTCAACAGCCCAGGCGTGGTGCAAATGCCCGTTGCGCCTGACCAGGTGGCAACCGTGACCCGTCGGGGTCAGGACCTGATCGTCACACTCAAGTCAGGGGAAAAGGTTACCGTCGGCAACTTCTTTGCCGTGGACCAGGCGGGTGTCGGCAGTGACATGGTCTTCGTCGGCGAAGATGGCACCCTGTGGCACGCCAACTACGATGCCGAAGCCTTCAGCGGTTTCACCTTCGAGGAAGTCGCCTCGCTCGATGAACTGGTCGCAGGCATCGGCGGCGCTGGCAGCGAAACCCCGACCTGGGCGATTGCCGGGCTGAGCCTGCTGGGCGTTGGCGGCGCAGCCGCCGCCGCAGGCAGCGGTGGTGGAGGCGGTAGCAGCGGCGACGGCTCTGCGCCAGGCGACACCACGCCACCCGCCACGCCCATAGACCTGCTGGTTTCGCCCGATGGCCTGCGCCTGACTGGCCGCGGCGAGGTCGGTGCCACGGTGAATGTACGCGATGGCGCCGGCAACCTGATCGGCAGCGGCACGGTGGGCGCCGACGGTACGTTCGACATCAGCTTGAACTCGCCCCAGGTCAATGGCGAAAGCCTCAATGTCACCCTGACCGGTCCGTCGGGCAACACATCGCAGGCCGGCAACGTGGTCGCGCCAGACACCACCGTGCCGCAGGCCGCCACGGAATTGGCGATCAATGCGCAAGGCACGGCCGTGACCGGTCGTGGCGAAGCCGGCAGTACTGTGCAAGTCCGGGATGGCGCAGGCAATGTAATTGGCACCGGCACCGTAGGCGCCGACGGCACCTTCAACATCCCCCTGAGCCCGCCCCAGATCAACGGCGAAAACCTGGGGGTCACACTCACCGATGCTGCGGGCAATGCCTCGCAGCCCGCAGCACTGACCGCGCCGGACGCGACGGCGCCTGCATCCCCCTCCGAATTGGCCGTCAACCCGCAAGGCACTACCGTTACCGGCCGCGCCGAGCCAGGGGCCACCGTGCAAGTGCGAGCCCCCGACGGTACCTTGCTCGGCACCGCGGTAGCGGGTGCCGACGGGCTGTTCAGCGTTGCCCTGCAACCCCCGCAAACCGATGGCCAGGCGCTGCAAGTCAGCGCCCGGGACGCCGCCGGCAATACCTCGCCAGCCACCGCCATCAACGCACCGGATGATGGTGTTGGCAACCCGCCCGACACCACAGCCCCCAATGCCCCCACCAACCTGGTGATCGGCTTGGCGGGCCGGCAACTCAGCGGCCGCGGCGAAGCCGGCACAACCGTGCAGGTGCGCGATGCACAAGGCAACATTCTGGCCACCGGCGCGGTCGGCGCAGACGGCACCTTCCAGCTCACCCTGACACCACCGGTGAACGACGGCAGCCCCCTGCAAGTGGTGCTTACCGATGCAGCCGGCAACGTGTCCCAGCCGGGCACTGTGACCTCGGCGGACCTGCAGCCACCCGCACAACCGTCCGACCTGGCCTTGGCTGACGGCGTGACCCTGACCGGCCGTGGCGAGCCTGGCGCTACCGTGCAGGTCCGCGACGCCAACGGCGCGGTGATCGGCACCGGCCAGGTTGGCCCTGACGGCAATTTCAGTCTCACCCTCTCACCCGCCCAGGCCAACGGCCAGGCGCTGGACGTACGCCTGGTCGATGCGGCGGGCAACGGCTCAGCGCCGCTTCAATTCGATGCACCGGACGTGACCCCGCCTGCTGAAGTCAGCACGATCGTCGTGGGCAATGGTGGCCTGACCCTGAGCGGCCGTGGCGAAGCCGGCGCCACCGTAGAGGTGCGCGATGCCAATGGCAACTTGATCGGTACCGCCGTGGTCGGCGCCAACGGCACCTTCCTGATCGACCTCGACCCGGCCGCACAACCCGGCGCGCAACTGAGCCTGGTGCAGACCGACCCTAGCGGCAATGCGTCCGAAGCGCTGCCGTTCGAGGTACCGCTGACACCGGCACCGGACAGCCCCAGCGACCTGGTGATCGCCGCCGATGGCACCACCCTCACCGGCAATGCCCCGGCCGGCAGCCGTGTCGAAGTGCGCGACGCCACCGGCGCGCTGGTCGGCAGCGTCGTGGTCGGCGCCGAAGGCACCTTCACCGTTGTACTCGCCCCGGCACAAGCCAACGGCGGGCTGCTTGACGTGAGTGCCATCGATGGCAGCGGGGCGTCCTCCTTGCCTGCGCAGGTCACGGCGCCCGATATCACAGCGCCAGCGATCCCGAGCGAACTGGCTGTCAGCCCTGAGGGCAGCGTCGTTACCGGGCGCGCCGAACCGGGCAGCACCGTGCGTGTACTCGCCGCCGATGGCATCACGGTACTGGGCAGCGCCGTGGTCGGTGCGACCGGCGCCTTCAGCATCACCCTCGACCCGCCCCAGGTGGATGGCGAGCAGCTGCAAGTCACCGCCACCGATGCCACAGGCAACGCCTCGACAGCAGGCAACGTCACAGCTCCGGACATTGACACCGGTGGCGGCGATACCACGCCACCGGCGCCGGCCAGCAACCTGGCCATCAGCGCCGATGGCCGTATGGTCTCAGGCCGTGGCGAAGCTGGCGCAACGGTAGAGGTACGGGATGATCAGGGCCAGGTGATAGGTACCGCTACTGTGCTGCCAGACGGCACCTTCACCCTGCAACTGACCTCGCCAGTGATTGACGGCTCGTCACTGCAGGTGACCCTGACTGATGCTGCGGGCAATACCTCGCCCCCAAGCCCACTGACAGCCCCAGACCTGGTGGCTCCGGAACAACCCACCGGTCTGACCCTGAGCGCGGGGGAAACCTTGGTCGGCAGCGCCGAACCCGGCGCCCGTATAGAAGTGCGCGACGCTGACGGCATCCTCATCGGCAGCGGTATCGCCGGGCCTGACGGCAGTTTCAGCCTCACCCTCGACCCGTTGCAAGCCAATGGCGAAGCCTTGGCCATCAGCGTCATCGATGCCGCAGGCAACAGCTCTGCGCCCCTGGGCTTCACCGCCCCGGACATCACTGCCCCGGCAATCATCACCGGCGTGGTGGTGGGGGCTGGCAGCCAAGTGATAGCAGGTCGGGGTGAAGCCGGCGCCACGGTGCAAGTGCGCGACGCCGACGGTAATGTGATCGGCACCGGTACGGTGGCCTCCAATGGCACCTTCCTGGTTGAGCTGGACGCCCCGCTGAACGCGGGCGAAACCATCGTGCTGCTGCAGAGCGATGCAGCCGGTAACCCATCGGCCGACCTGAACGTCATCGTGCCGCAGACGCCGGTACCAGAAAGCCCGGCCGGGCTGGTAGTGGCCGCCGATGGTTCCTCCGTCAGCGGCACCGCTCCGGCAGGCAGCCTGGTGGAGGTGCGCGACGCCCAAGGCAATGTGCTGGGCAGCGTGCAAGTGGGCAATGATGGCAACTTCACCGTCGGCCTCGACCCCGCTCAGGCCAATGGTGAGCTGCTCGATGTGGTGGCCCTGGACGCCGACGGCAACAGCTCACTGCCGACCCAGGTCGGTGCACCGGATATCACCCCGCCAAACCCGGCCAGTGACCTGCAACTGAGCGCCGATGGCGCTACCCTCACTGGCCGCGGTGAGCCTGGGGCCAACGTGCAAGTCAGCGATGCCCAGGGCACGGTGCTGGGCACTGCCGTGGTCGGCGCGAACGGCGTCTTCACCCTCACACTGACACCGGCCCAGTCCGATGGCCAGATGCTCGACGTGGTACTGCGTGACGCTGCGGGCAACACCTCGACCGCAACCCTGACCGCGCCGGACCTGGACGGGCCTCTGCAGCCTTCCGGGCTGGCCGTCGACAGCGCTGGCCTGCACCTGACCGGCCAGGGCCAGAGTGGCTCGATCGTCACGGTACGTGCGGCGGACGGTACCGTGCTGGGCACCGCGACAGTCGGCGCCGACGGGCGCTTCGATGTCACTCTCGACCCGCCACAGCGCAACGGCGAAAGCCTCACCGTGGAGGCCACCGACAATCTCGGCAACAGTGCCGGCCCGGTCGACTTCACCGCCCCCGACAGCACCCCACCGCAAGTTGTCGGCAACCCGAGCATCGACGACAGCGGCACCACCGTTACCGGCACTGGCGAACCAGGTGCCACGGTGATCGTGCGCAGCCCCGACGGCGCGGTGCTGGGCAGCGTCGAGGTGGCCGGCGACGGCACCTTCGAACTCACCCTGGCCCCTCCACAGACCAATGGCCAGGCCTTGACCGTTGAACAACGCGACCCGACCGGTAACGTGTCAGCAGCGGTCGACCTGCCTGCTCCGGACAACGAGGCGCCCGACACCCCCATCGGCCTGGCCCTTTCCGCCGATGGCACCGTGGTTACCGGTAGCGGCGAACCCGGCGCGCAAGTGCGCGTCACCGGCACTGGCGGCGCAGTATTGGGCACCGCCGTGGTGGAGGCCGACGGTAGCTTCCGGGTAACCATCGACCCACCGCAACTCAACGGTCAGACGCTGTCCGTCACCCAGGCGGACGCGGCGGGCAACACTTCCGCTGCCGACACTGTCACTGCCGACGACCTCGAAGCACCGCAACCAGCACAAGGCCTGGGGCTGAACGCAGATGGCAGTGTGCTGAGCGGGCAAGGTGAGCCAGGCGCCACCGTAGAAGTGCGCGATGCCGGCGGGCAACTGCTGGGCGATGCCCAAGTGCAGCCCGACGGCAGCTTCACCGTGACCCTCGCCCCACCCCAGACCAACGGCGAAGTACTGTCGGTGGTGCTTGTCGACGGCGAGGGCAATACATCGCCATCTGCCACCTTAACCGCTGACGATACAACCGGCCCCGCCGCCCCTACCGGTCTGCAAGTCAGTGCCGATGGCACAGCGCTGCAAGGCAACGGCGAGGTGGGCTCCACCGTAGAAGTGCGCAATGCCAACGGCGACCTGCTGGGCACGGTCGTGGTCCCGGTGGGTGGCAACTTCAGCGTGCCGCTGTCACCGGCCCAACTGGATGGCCAGAGCCTCGACGTCACCCTCACAGATGCCGCCGGCAACACCTCCACCGCAGCCCAGGCCACTGCGCCGGACCTTACACCCCCTGCACTGCCGACCGATGTCAGCGTCAGCCCGGATGGCACCACTGTGACCGGCAACGCCCCCGGGGCCAGCTCGGTCACGGTGACCGACCCCAATGGCACTGTCGTCACCGTTGCAGTGAACGGCGATGGCAGCTTCAGCGTGCCGCTGGATACCCCGCTCACCAATGGCGAGACCCTGACCGTGGTGGTCAGCGACGCAGCCGGCAACGACTCTGGCGCATCGAGCGTCACCGCGCCGGATACCACCCCGCCCGCTGCGGCGACCGACATCACGGTCAGCCCGGATGGCGGCTTTATCGGTGGTACGGCCGAACCCGGCACCACCATCATCGTTCGCGACGGCACCACTGACCTGGGCACCGCAACCGCCGGGCCGGACGGCACCTTCGTTGTCGAAGTCGACCCACCCCTGGTTTCCGGCGACACCGTGCAGGTAGTGGTCCGAGACGACGGTGGCAACGAGACCACGGTCGACGTGGCCGGGCCAGACGGCACCGAAGTCGCTACACCAACCGCCCTGACCATCAGTGCCGACGGCTTCCTCCTGACGGGCGAAGGCACCGTGGGCTCGCTTATCACCGTGACCTCCGGCGGCACCACACTGGGCACCGCGACGGTCGGCAGCGACGGCATCTTCCGAGTGTTCTTCAGCGACGCCCAGCTCAATGCCCAGACCCTGCAGGTCAGCGCACGCCTTACAGCCGGCGGTAAACCCTCGGTACCGGCCACCATCGTTGCAGAGGACAGCACCGCGCCGGATGCCCCCACCCAGCTTGCCCTCGACCGCAGTGGCAGCACCCTTATCGGCAAGGGCGAGGTGGGCGCGACCGTACGCGTGGTGGATGCCCAAGGTACCGAGCTGGGCACTGCCACCGTTGGCAGTAACGGGTTGTTCAGCGTCAGCCTGACCCCCCCGCAAGCCAATGGCCAGAACCTTACCGTTACCCAGAGCGACGCCGCGGGCAATACCTCGCTCGCCGCAACCTTGCAGGCGCCTGATCTGCAAGCGCCTGATGCTGCCACCGGCCTGAGCCTGAACAGCGCGGCAACCGTAGTCAGCGGCCAGGGTGAGGCGGGCGCGACGGTGACCGTACGCGATGCCAGTGGCGCGATACTGGCCACAGGTACCGTCAACCAGAGCGGCCAGTTCCAGGTCACCCTGCCAAATGCACAGACCACCGGCAGCGCCTTGCAGGTCACCCTTAGCGATGCCGCTGGCAATGTGTCTGGCCCGGCGAGCCTGGCAACACCGGACCGCACGCCCCCGGCTGCGGTCGACAACCCGGTGCTCAGCGCCGACGGCAAACAGCTGTCAGGCAGTGGTGAAGCCGGCGCCACCGTGCAGGTGCGCAACGCTGCCGGCACCGTGGTCGGCACCGCGACCGTGGGCGCCGATGGCCGGTTTACGGTCACCTTCGATACCCCACAGGCAACCGGCCAGGCCATCGGCGTGAGCCAGGTGGATGCAGCGGGTAACACTTCCCCTGCTGTCACCCTCAGTACAGCCGACCTCACCCCACCAGCCCCACTGACCAATGTGGTGCTCAACAACAATGGCCTGACCCTCACCGGCCTGGGTGAAGCGGGTGCCAGCGTGACCGTGCGCGGCCCCGATGGCACCATCATTGGCACAGGCGTGGTGGCCGCCAACGGCAGCTTCACCCTCACCCTGACCAGTGCGCAACTTGACGCCCAGAACTTGAGCGTGACCCAGACCGACGCAGGCAACAACACCTCGCCTCCTGTTGCAGTGACTGCGCCGGACCTCACCCCACCAGCGGCGCCAGCCGACCTCGCCCTGGCCAGTACCGGCCTGCAGTTGAGCGGCAGCGCCGAAGCAGGCAGCACGGTCACTGTGCGTGATGCCGCAGGCAATATCCTGGGCACCGCCGTGGCCAGCAGCAATGGCACCTTCCAGGTCACCCTGAGCAGCGCCCAGACCAACGGCCAGACCTTGCAGGTTACCGCCACAGATGCCGCAGGCAACGTGTCGCCTGCGGCACCTTACACCGCTGCCGATACCACACCGCCCACCGCCGTCGCCAACCTGGCCGTCGCTGCCGACGGCGCCAGCCTTACAGGTACTGGCGAAGCCGGCGCCACGGTCACCGTGCGTGCGCCCGACGGCACCTCGCTGGGGACCGCCACGGTCGGCAGCGATGGCCGTTTCACCGTAGCGCTCAGCCCTGCAGCCACAGCCGGCGAAAGCCTCAGCGTGACCCAGGCCGATGCCGCGCAGAATGCCTCGCCGGCACAGACTGTGACCGCGCCGGGCAACCTGGCACCGGACATTCCGGACAACCTGACGCTCTCAGCCGATGGCCTGGTGGTTACCGGCAATGCATCCCCAGGTAGCACCGTCAATGTGTATGGGCCTGACGGCGTGCTGTTGGGCACTGCGCCAGTGGGCAATGACGGCAGTTTCACGGTCAACCTCGACAGCGCCCAGGCCAACGGCGAAGTCTTGCAGGTCAATGCCGTGGGCACCGATGGCAGTGCTTCGCTGCCTGCGACCCTGCAGGCACCGGACACCACCGCCCCGCAACCGCTGACCAACCTGGTGCTGAGCAGCGACGGCCTGACGCTCACCGGCCGCGGTGAACCGGGCGCCACAGTGGCCGTGATCGGCGAAGGCGGTGTCGACCTGGGCACTGCCGTGGTCGATGCCAGTGGCAACTTCAGCATTGACCTGAGCACCGCACAGATCAATGGCGAACAACTCAGTGCACAGCAGACCGACGCCGCGGGCAACGAGTCCGACAGTGTCAGCCTGACTGCGCCCGACCGTGTGGCACCTGATGCTGCCGGCAACCTGGCATTTGCCGGCGGCGGCAGCCTGCTCAACGGTACCGGCGAGGCCGGCAGCACCGTCAAAGTGCTGGCTGCCGATGGCAGCACACTGGGCAGCGCAGTGGTCCGCGCCGACGGTACCTTCCAGGTCACCCTCAGCGCACCACAGGCCAACGGCCAGCAGGTGCAGGTAATACTGACCGATGCCGCCGGCAACCAGTCCGACCCCAGCGCCATCATTGCAGCCGATACCACCCCACCGGCCGCCCCCACTGAGCTTGCGATTTCCAGCGACGGGGTTACCCTGACCGGCCGCGGCGAGCCCGGCGCGCAGGTCAGCGTCAGCAACGCGCAGGGCGACGAAATCGGTACGGCAGTGGTCGATGCCAGCGGTAACTTCACCGTCACCCTCAACCCGGCGCTGGGCAACGCCGAACTGCTCAGCCTCAGCCAGGCCGACGCAGCCGGTAACGTGTCGGCAGTCGCCACGTTGCAAACGCCTGACTTCACGCCGCCGGCCATCCTCACCGAGGTTGACATCAATGCCGATGGCAGTGTGGTCACCGGCCTTGGCGAACCAGGCGCTACCGTCACAGTGACCAATGCCGCAGGCGTACTGCTCGGTACGGCCATTGTGCTCGCCGATGGCAGCTTCTCGGTGGAACTGGCGCCAGCCCAGATCAACCAGCAAGTGCTGTCGGTACAACAGGCCGACCCACCCGGCAACATCAGCGCGCCGGTCACGATCGATGCACCCGACCTCACGCCACCGGCACCGGCAACCGAACTGCGCCTCAATGCTGCCGGCGATCAGCTCAGCGGCGTCGGCGAAGCAGGCACCACGGTAAGGGTGTACCTGGGCACCACTGAAATCGGCACCGACACGGTGGGTGCCGACGGCACCTTCGTGGTCGATCTCAGCTCGCCGCAGCTCAATGGCCAAAGCCTTCAGGTAACCCTGACAGACGAAAGCGAAAACGTATCGCCCAACAGCTCGGTCACCGCGGTCGATACCACGCCGCCGGCCGCGGTTGTCGCGTCGCTCAACGACAGCGGCACCCAGCTGATCGGTAGCGGCGAAGCGGGGGCACGCATTACGGTGATGAACGACCGTGGCGACATGGTCGGCCAAGGCGTGATCGACCCTGACGGCACCTTCGTGCTTGACCTGACAACCCCACAGATCGACGGCCAGGTACTGACCGTCGTCGCTCAAGACGTCACCGGCAACCCCTCCGCGCCATTCGAAGTGACCGCACCGGACTTGGTGCCACCAGCGCAACCTGCCGACTTGGCGCTGGACCCGACGGGCACGCTGCTGATCGGTAGTGCCGAACCCGGCAGTACCATCACCGTGCGTGGCCCGGACAACATCATTGTCGGCACCGTCCAGGCCACCGAAGACGGCACCTTCAGCGTGACGTTGAGCCCGGCGCAGAACAACGGCCAATTGCTGACCGTGGTCGCCACCGATGAGGCGGGCAACGCCTCGCTGCCAGCCACCTACCAGGCTGCCGACACGTCACCACCTGCTCTGGTCACCAACCTGGCAATCAATACCGACTACGACGTGCTGACCGGGCGCGGTGAGCCTAACGCCACAGTGACTGTCAGCCTGGCAGGCAATGTGATTGGCACCGGCGTGGTCGATGCCAACGGTAACTTCTCCATCGAACTCGAACCCGCACCTGGCTCGGTCGCGACATTGGCTGTGACCCAAAGCGACGGTACCAATACCTCGGCAGTGCAGACCTACATCACCCCGCTTATCCCACCACCAGCGCCCCCCACCAATGTGGTGCTGAACGCCGATGGCCTGACCCTCACGGGTAACGCCACCAGCGGGGCGTCCATCCGTGTCTATGACGATGAGGGCAATTTGATCGGCACGGGTGCAGCGGACCTCAACGGCGACTTCAGTCTCCAGCTCGACAGCGCCCAGTTGAATGGGCAATCGCTCTCGGTCACTGCCGTGGCTCTGGTGGGCGGTGAATCGCAGCCGGTATTCGTGCAGGCAACCGACACCACGCCGCCGGCCAACCCGGTGGTCACGGCGCTGTCCGCCAATGGCCTGGTGCTTACCGGGACCGGTGAAGCCAATGCCACGGTCACCGTGCGTGATGCCAGTGGCAATGTGCTCGGCACCGGCGTGGTCAACGCTGGCGGCGTGTTCAGCATCAACCTGGCCAGCGCGCAGCTCAACGGCCAGGTACTCGGTGTGACGCAGGTCGACGTTGCACAGAATACCTCGGGCAGTACCAGCTATACCGCACCGGACACACAGGCGCCGACTGCACCGACCAGCCTTGCCGTGACCGGCGCAGGCACCGTACTGACCGGCGTCGGCGAGCCCGGCGCGACAGTCACCGTTACCGGCCCGGGCGGTCCGTTGGGCAGCGCCGTGGTACAACCCGACGGCAGCTTTACCGTCACCCTCACCAGCACGCAGAACGACGGGCAGTTGCTTACCGTGCGTCAGTCCGATGCCGCCGGCAACCAGTCCGGCAGCGCCAGCATCACAGCACCGGACACCACGCCACCCGCCGCGCCAGTGGCCGCCATCAACGCCAACGGCACCACGGTAAGCGGCTCTGGCCAGATCGGCAGCACCGTCACCGTGCGCAACACTGCAGGCACCGTGCTGGGCACCGCCATAGTGGGCAGCAACGGCCTGTTCGTGGTCAGCCTGGCGGCGGCGCAAATCGACAACCAGGCCCTGACTGTCACCTTGACCGATGCCACCGGCAACACCTCGACCGGCACCGCACTGACCGCTCCAGACCTCACCCCGCCAGCGCTCGCCAGCAACCTGGTGATCAGCGCCGACGGCAGCACCCTGACCGGCAGCGGCGAGCCTGGCGCCACGGTCACGGTGCGCAGCTCCACCGGCACGGTCCTGCAAACCGGCACGGTGCAGCCCGACGGCACCTTCTCCGTAACCCTGACCCCTGCCCAGGACAACGGTCAGACACTGTCGGTATCGCTCACCGACCCACGCAACAACGTCTCCGGCAACGTCAACATCACTGCGCCGGACGTCGACGCCAACGCACCGGTGATCGCCAGCGACAACCTGGCCACCGCCACCGTCAACCTGGCACCGGTTGTCGCCACGCAGACCTACACCGACAGTTTCACCACACTGCTGGCGGGCTTCAGCAAGACCTACACCTGGACCGTCGACGCCGGCACCACGGCGGACCCGACCCTGACGCTGACCACCAGCAGTGCCCTGGCCCTGCTCGACAACGCCACCTTCACCCTGCAGGTAAAAGACGCGTCCGGGGCCTGGGTGACTTTGGCTACCGGTAACAGCCTGGGCCTGCTAGACCTGATTCTGCTTCCCTTGGGCCAGGGGGTGCAGGTCGACATCGGCGAACTGCAGGCCGGTGAATACCGCCTGACCGTAGGCAGCGGCGGCATCGGCCTGGTGACCAACGTCACCACCACGCTGGACATCGAAACCTCCAGCCTGACCGAGTTCACCGGCACCGGTACCCCCACTACCGGCAACGTCATCACCGACCCCGGTGTCGACGGCACCACCGACGCCCGTGGCCCGGACAGCAGCGCCGTGCTGCAGGTGCTCAAGAACGGCAGCTACGTCACCGCCGGCAGCGCCACCGAAGTGCAAGGCCTGTATGGCACCCTGGTGATCCGCGCCGATGGCAGCTACACCTACACGCCGAACGGCACCCCGTCCAGCGTCGGCAAAGTAGACGTGTTCAGCTATCAACTGGTGCACGGCAACGGCCTGACCGATGTCGCCAACCTCTATGTGCGGATCGACAGCCCGCAAGCCACGGAGGTCTGGAGCGACAGCAACCTCAGCGCGCCCGCCACGGTGGTCGATGCCGTCAACGACATCGACAGCACCAACATCAGCCTGGCAAACCGGGTGGACACCGGCAGCGCCACACTGGGGACGCTGTCCCTGCCGCTGATCGGCTCGCGGCAGGCGGTCTATGACACCAGCGTTGCCGCCGATACCACCGCCAACCTGCAAGTGGTGCTCAACTCCGCCAACCTGCTAGGCCTGCTCAACGGCACCACCATCGCCCTTTACAAACTCAACACGGCTACCGGCCAGTACGTGCTTGTGCAGTCTGTGCCCGGCAGTTCGCTGATCAGCCTGCTCGGCGGCGGCTCGGCCTACACCTTCCAGAACCAGGGCCCAGGTGCCTACGAGATCCGTGTCAGCGCAGGTGGCATCGGCCTGCTCAGTTCGATCACTACCAGCCTCAACACCACCACCACGTATACCAACGAGTTCGTGGTCAGCGGCTACACCCCAGTGACCGGCAACCTGTTGACCGACACCGCCGGCGGCGGTGCCGACAACCTCGGTTCGACGCTGACCGTGCTCAGCGTGCTGGTAGCGGCCAACACCTACGCCATCCCCGGTTACAACGGCGTCAGCGTGACCGGCACCTACGGCACGCTTCTGGTGAACGCTGACGGCAGCTACACCTATACCCTCAAGGAGGGCCTGACTTCGGCAGTTGTCGGCCAACAGGACACTTTCACCTACGAACTGACGCACCCCAACGGCACCACCGATACCGCAACGCTGACCATCAACCTGGACAACGCTGCCGGGCTCACCGCGACCACTTCGCTGCTGGCTGACAGTGGCGACGAGGGGGCGGCCCTCGCAAGTGTTGCCGCGGCTGCATCCACCGAGGTGATTGCCGGCACCGATGGCAATGACCAACTCGATGGCAGCCAGGGCGGGCAGATCAGCCTGCAAGGCGGCTCCGGCGACGACACCCTCGTGGTGGTGGATCAGGCCTTTGCCAGCGTCGAGGGCGGCAGTGGTACCGACACCCTGCTGTGGGGCGGCGGCGATGCCAGCATCGACTTGGGCTCCCTGGCCGGGCGTGTCCACGATATCGAAATCATCGACCTCAACGACACCAGCGGGGTGACCCTGACGCTGAACCTGGCGGATGTGGTGGCCGTCACAGAAAGCGGCAGCAGCACGCTGCTGATCAAAGGCGACGACAAGGATTCGGTGCACATGACCGATAACTGGAACCTCACCGGCAGCCAGAGCGCCGACGGCATCGACTATAACCAATACACGGCCCAGGAGGATCCGAGCCACCACCTGTGGGTGCAAAACGGCATTCATGTCGTCTGAGGCCGCAGTAACCCGCCGGGCGCCATGCCCGGCGGCAAGGACGATCAGCAGTAAGGGAATTATGTGAAGCGAAGCAGTCCGCTGTCACCGCTGTTGCCGGGAGCCGTCGCGCTCCTGGTACTGATTTCAAACCCGGTTGCCCAGGCAGCCGATGACATAGACCCCTCGCTGCGTACCATCGGGCCGTCACTGCTACGCGATGCCCCCGATGCCATCCCTGCCCGCCCACCGGCAGGCCAGGCCGCCAACAATGGGGACCGGCTCGGCCTGGCCGAGGCGGTGCTGGCCGCTGCGCAGTGGCACCCCAGCATCGCTGAAGCCATCGGCAACCTGTACAAGCAAGGCGAAGGCATCAACGTGGCTCGCGCCGGTTACTACCCACAGGTTTCCGGCGGTATCCGCACCGGCTATGACAGCGGGTATGGCGGCGACCGCAGCAGCCAGGCGCTGAACCTGTCGCTCAAGCAGATGCTCTACGATTTCGGCAAGGTCGACAGCGCTGTCGACGCGGCCCACGCTGCTGCCGCCCGCGCCCAGGCCAACATCCTGCTGGTGGTCGACGACCTGGCCCGCGATACCGCCTACGCCTGGATCGAAACCCGCCGTTACGAGCAGCTCATGGTGATTGCCCGCGAGCAGATCAAAGGCGTTGGCGATATAGCCGGCATGGCGCGCCAGCGCAGCGACATGGGCGCCAGCACGCGCTCCGACGTGGTCCAGGCCGAGTCCCGGGTGGAAGGTGCCCGCGCCACCCTGGAGGAGTATCAGGCCCAGTACGAACGGTGGCGCTCGACCCTCGCCGCCCTGCTCGGCCGCGTCGCACCGCCGGCCCTGGCCGAAGAAACGCCCCCCGAACTCAACCAGGCCTGCAAGCGCCCACCGCAAGCCGACGACCGCCTGCCTGCAGTGCTCATGGCCCTGGCCCTGCGCGCGCAATCCAAAGCCGAACTGGCACAAGCCAAGGCCGAGGCCTACCCGACACTGTCGCTGCAGCCGCAGGTCAACCACTACCTGGACAACGACTACGACCGCGACAACAACCGCCTCGACCGAACCCAGGCGGGCATCTACCTGAACCTGGAAGTGCCGATCTACCAAGGCGGCGCCATCAGCGCCCGCAGCCGCGCGGCCGGGCATGCCCTGACCGCCGCTGACTCCGCCGAAGACGCCGCACGCCTGCAGGCCCGCCGTGGGCTGGCCGAAGCCATGGCGCAAACCTCGGGGCTGGGCCGCCGGCTGAGTTCGCTCAAGGCCCGCCAGGCCAGCATCAAAGAGGCACGCATGCTCTACGGCCGGCAATACCTGGACCTGGGCACGCGCCCGCTGCTCGACCTGCTCAATGCCGAGCAGGAAATCTACCAGTCGCGCTTCGAACTGGCCGGCACCCGTTCCGACCTGCTGCGCCTGGATGTCGACTGCCTGTACAACACCGGCGCCCTGCGCATGGCCTTGGGCCTTGAAGGGCGCAACCTGCAAGGGGTGGAGATCGAGCCATGAACGATACCGTCAACCTGAGCCAAGCCACGCAGCAGCAAAACCCGGAGCAGGCTATCGTCCATCGGCCGGACCTTGGCCCGTGGCTTGAAGTCATGCTGCAGGTCGCCCACCACTACCGGCTGGATGTATCCCCCCAGCGCATTCGCCTGGCGGCCGTGGAAGATGCCCGGCCGCTGGATGAAATCCTGCGGCACATGGCGCGCCAGGCCGGCCTGTCGCTGCGCTTCGTGCGTTTCGATGCCAAAGCCCTGCGGCAATGGCGTACACCACTGGTGCTGGAGCTCGACGATGGCCAACTGGCTGTGGTCGAAGCCGTGACCGAGGACAACGAGCTGGCCGTGGTGTTCGCCGGCGACCAGAGCCTCACCTCGCGCCTGCCCCGCGAAGCGCTCGAAGGGCGCATCAACCGCGTGGCACTGATGCGCCCGGCACGGCCGTTGCGCGATGTCCGTACCGACGACTACACCGCCCCGTACGACCGCCACTGGTTCGCCCGCATCGTCCTGCGCGACCTGCGTCCGTATGGGCAGGTGATGGTCGCCTCGCTGGTGGCCAACGTGTTGGCCCTGGCTGGCGTGCTGTTCTCGATGCAGGTGTATGACCGGGTGATCCCCGCCGAATCGCTGCCCACGCTGTACGTGCTGTTCGGCGGTGTGGTGCTGGCGCTGGTGTTCGACTTCAGCATGCGCCTGCTGCGCCTGAAGGTTACCGACCTGCTCGGCAAGCGCGCCGACCTGCGCGTGTCAGATCTGGTCTACGGCCATGCCCTGCGCCTGCGCAACTCGGCGCGGCCGAAGTCCACCGGCTCGTTCATTTCGCAGTTGCGCGAGCTGGAGTCGATCCGCGACCTGATCACCTCCAGCACCGCCACCGCGCTGGCCGACCTACCGTTCTTCCTGTTGTTCCTGTTCGTGTTCTGGCTGATCGGCGGCGTGCTGGTGTTCATCCCGCTGGTGGCTCTGCTGGCCATGCTCCTGCCTGGCTTGCTGGCGCAGCGCCGGCTGGCACGCCTGGCCAATGCCTCGATGCGCGAGTCGTCACTGCGCAACGCCATGCTGGTGGAAAGCGTCCAGGGCCTGGACGAAATCAAGGCACTGCAGGCCGAAGCGCGCTTCGAGCGCCAGTGGAACCAGTACAACGCAGCCTGCGCACACACCAACCTGCGTCTACGCACCCTGACCAACGGCCTGGTGACCTGGACCCAGAACGTGCAAGGCGCGGTGTTTGCCGTGGTCATCGTCATAGGCGCGCCAATGGTGATTGCCGGCGACCTCACCACCGGTAGTCTGGTAGCCGCCTCGATGCTTTCCTCGCGGATGATGGCGCCGCTGGCGCAGCTCACCCATGTGCTGACCCGCTGGCAGCAAGCCAAGGTGGCACTACAGGGCCTGGACAAACTGATGCAGTCACCGGTCGACCACCCCGAAGGCGAAGCCCGTGTGCACCTGCCGGCCATCCGCGGCGAGTACCGGCTGCGCCAGGCCAACTTCCGCTACGACCCCGAGGCACCACCGGTGCTCAACATCGGCCAACTGGACATCCGGCCGGGCGAACGCATCGCCGTGCTGGGGCGCAACGGCGCCGGCAAGTCGACCCTGCTGCAGGCGCTGGGCGGTGCCATGGACCTGGTGCAAGGCGAGGTCACGCTCGACGGCATTGCCCTGGCCCACCTGGACCCGGCCGACCTGCGCCGTGACGTCGGCTTGCTGGCGCAGTATGCGCGGCTGTTCCACGGCACCCTGCGCGAAAACCTCACCCTCGGTGCCGGCCAGGCCAGTGACCAGGAACTGGTGGCCGCGCTGGCCGCCACGGGCGCTCTGGACTTCGTGCGCCGGCTGCCCAAAGGCATGGACCACCTGATTCTGGAAGGTGGCCTGGGCCTGTCCGGCGGGCAACGCCAGGCACTGGTGCTGGCACGCCTGCTGGTGCGCCAGCCGCAGGTACTGCTGCTGGATGAGCCCACCGCCTCGCTGGACGACACGACCGAACGCAAACTGCTCGATAACCTCGACCGCTTCTGCCAAGGCCGTACCCTGGTGATCGCCACTCACCGTTTGAGCGTACTGCAACGGGTCGAGCGGATCATCGTGCTCGACGGCGGGCGCATCGTCATCGACGACAGCCGTGACGCCGCCCTGGCCAAACTGCAAGGAGCGCAGGCATGAGCAACCATGAACTCCCCGCGTCCTACCTGGATGGCCAGGATGACCAGGCCGTGCTGCGCGCAGGCCGCGTCATCACCGTGTGCGCGCTGATGCTCGCCGCGTTCCTGGCCTGGGCCGCCTGGTTCGAGGTCACCGAAGTCTCCACCGGCACCGGCAAA
The DNA here is from genome assembly GCF_047456185.1 of Pseudomonas sp. BNK-30. Classification (NCBI taxonomy): domain Bacteria; kingdom Pseudomonadati; phylum Pseudomonadota; class Gammaproteobacteria; order Pseudomonadales; family Pseudomonadaceae; genus Pseudomonas; species Pseudomonas sp. BNK-30. The sequence goes on along the minus strand of NZ_CP179904.1, from coordinate 194,130 downwards.
GTGATCCCCAGCTCACGCGAGCAGGTGATCCAGTCGTTCGAAGGCGGCATCGTCGCCGAGATGAATGTGGCCGAAGGCGACCTGGTCGAGCGCGGCCAGGTGCTGGCCCAGCTCGATCCGACCAAGACTGCCTCCAGCGTCGGTGAAAGCGAGGCCAAGTACCGTGCTGCCACGGCCAGCGTTGCGCGCTTGCGCGCCGAGGTCACCGGCAAGCCGCTGGCCTTCCCCGACAGCTTGCGCGATTCGCCGGACCTGATCGACGCCGAAACCGCGCTGTACCAGACCCGCCGCCGCGGCCTGGAACAGACCCTGGCGGGCATCGAGGACTCGCTGCGGCTGGTGCGCAGCGAACTGCAGATCACCGAAAACCTGGCCAAGATGGGCGCCTCCAGCCGGGTCGAGGTGATCCGCCTCAACCGCCAGCGCTCGGAGCTCGAGCTCAAGGCCAACGAAGCGCGCTCCGATTACCTGGTACGCGCCCGCGAAGAGCTGGCCAAGGCCAGCGCCGAAGCCGACAGCCTCTCGGAAGTGGTCCGCGGGCGCAGCGATTCGCTGTCACGCCTGACCTTGCGCTCGCCGGTGCGCGGCATCGTCAAGGACATCGAGGTCAACACCCTGGGCGGGGTGGTACAGCCCGGTGGGCAGGTGATGAAGATCGTGCCGATGGATGAACGCTTGCTGATCGAGACGCGCATCGCCCCCCGGGACATCGCCTTCATCCACCCCGACCAGGCGGCCAAGGTGAAGATCAGTGCCTATGACTATTCGGTGTATGGCGGGCTGGAGGGCAAGGTGGTGGGCATCTCGCCGGATACCCTGCAGGATGAGGTGAAACCGGAAATCTATTACTACCGGGTGTTTATCCGTACCGAGCAGGACAGCCTGCAGAACAAGGCCGGCAAGCGCTTTGCGATCGTGCCGGGGATGATTGCCACGGTGGATATCCGCACGGGCGAAAAAACCATTCTCGATTACCTGAGCAAGCCGCTTAACCGGGCCAAGGAGGCCTTGCGCGAGCGCTAAGGGCCGCTGCGCGGCCATCGCCGGCAAGCCGGCTCCCACAGAAACTGCACAAGCCGTTGGCGCACTGGTGACCCTGTAGGAGCCGGCTTGCCGGCGATAGGGCCAGCAAAGGCTGCCGTCAAGTTAAAGCCCAGCCCGAACAGGCCGATAACCGGTTATCCCCTGTCTTCCATGAAGGTCACCATGGCCACGCAAAATGCCCGCGCGGACGCGTTGTCCCTGCTGCTGTTCACCCTGCGCAGCGGCAAACTGATGGCAATCAACCTGCTCAAGGTCAGCGAGATCATCCCTTGCCCACCGCTGACCAGGTTGCCCGAATCGCACCCCCACGTGAAAGGCGTGGCGACCCTGCGCGGCAACCCGCTGTCGGTGATCGACCTGTCGCGGGCCATCGGTGAACGCCCGCTGGCCGACCCGGACGGTGGCTGCCTGATCGTCACCGAGATCAGCCGCTCGCGCCAGGGCCTGCATGTGCAGGCAGTGAGCCGCATCATCCACTGCCTGAGCACCGACATCAGGCCGCCACCCTATGGCTCGGGCACCCGCTCGTTCATCACCGGCGTGACCCGTGTCGACAATACCTTGGTGCAGGTGCTGGACATCGAAAAGGTGATCCATGCTATCGCCCCACCGGAGCCGGAGCCCGCACCGGGCAAGCTGAACGAAGAAGACGCCAGCCTGTTGGCCGCCGCCAACATCCTGGTGGTGGACGATAGCCAGGTGGCGCTGCAACAGTCGGTGCACACCCTGCGTAACCTGGGCATCGACTGCCACACCGCACGCAGCGCCAAGGATGCAATCAACGTGCTGCTGGAGCTGCAGGGCACTGCGCAGGAGATCAACATCATCGTCTCCGACATCGAGATGTCAGAGATGGACGGCTATGCCTTCACCCGTACCCTGCGCGAAACCCCGGACTTCCAGCACCTCTACGTGCTGCTGCACACCTCGCTGGACAGCGCGATGAGTGCCGAGAAGGCCAGGTTGGCGGGGGCCAATGCCATCCTGACCAAGTTCTCCTCACCGGAGCTGACTGATTGCCTGGTGGTGGCGGCACGCACGGTAGTGTTTGCCGAGCGATGATGGCCGTGCTGTCATATTCAGCGACAAACTCCCTGGCCTGTTGCCAGGGATGACTCGGTCATACTTCCCCCCCTCGAACGTTTCACGGTATTGCGTATGAAGTTTTTCAGCTCTCTCCTGATCGCCTGCGCCCTTTTCAGCGGTGTTGCCCAGGCCTCCAGCAGCCAGGCCTGGAACGAACAACGCCAGCAGATGCTCAAGGCCTGCCTGGCCGCCAGCCAGTTCAAGGATGCCCACGCCCGCGGCAAGCCCGCAGAGTTCGATGACCAGGTCGGCTTCAGTGCCCTGGTCATCGAAGGGGTGTATCCACAAAAGCACATGCAGCAACGCACCGGCTCCGAGCTGTGCTTGTACGACCGCCAGCACCAGCGGGCCTTCGTCAGCGAATGGAACCCAGACGCCACGTGAACGACTCTCTGCGTTTTGCCTGTACCGGCTGCGGCAAGTGCTGCACCGGCCACCATGTACCACTGACCCTGGCCGAGTCGCGCCAGTGGGCGGCATCCGGCGGCCAGGTGGTGGTGCTGATCGAAGCCTTTGTGGAGGATGGCCCGGGGATGCCGGCAGACCAGCGTGAGCATGTGCTGCGCCGCTCGCACCCGGTGCCTTGCGGTGACAGCGAGGTACGGGTTTCGGTGACCTTTGCCGCGTTCAACCCCGGGCGCTGCCGCAACCTGGACGAAAACGACCTGTGCACCATCTACGAGAGCCGGCCGCTGGTCTGCCGCATCTACCCGGTGGAAATCAACCCGCATATTCCGCTAAGGCCAGAGAACAAAGACTGCCCGCCCGAGGCTTGGGAGCAAGGGCCTGAGCTGATTCATGGCTCGTTACCGGTGGACCCGGCGCTGCTGGCACTCGTGCAAGCGTCCCGGCAGGCAGATCGTGATGACATCGCGGCCAAGGTCGCCGTGTGCCAGGCCCTGGGCATGACCATCAGCGCGCTCAAGGGCAATGGTTTCACGGCCTACCTTCCAGACATGGGGGCCTTGGCGGCGGCGCTGGCGGATGTACCGCCACCGCACCATGCGCCGTGGGCGCTGCACGTGCAGGACGCGGCCCTGCTGGCCAGCCTGCAGGCGCAAGGCTTGCAGGCTGGCGACACGCCTTCGCAGTACTACGCCTTCATCGGTTTCTAGCAAAGCCAGCACCAAATCCCGGCGATCTCCCTGTGGGAGCCGGGCTTGCCGGCGATGGGCCGCAAAGCGGCCCCACAACCGCTCAAGCGCTGCGGTTCATGCCCATTTCCATGTCGTTGATCAGTGCTTTGGCCATGGCACTGAGAATGCGTGCCGCACTGCCTGCGATCATGTTGCCCTCCAGCTCGTAGCGATGGTCTTCGGCTTCGGTGTCGAGGTAGAGCTGGCTGGTTTTGCAGAGGCAGTCCATCAGCGCAGCAGCGTGAGACCTGGCGTCTTCGGGGGAGAGGTCGGCGATGATTGTGATGTAAGGAATCGGGAATGAGTCCGGTGGATCGGGAACGATTTTTTTCATGATGACTTTCCTGAAGATGCTATTGGAAAGCGACCACCTTGTTCTTCTCACGGATTGGGTGGCAGCCGTACGCGAGGTGAGAAGACCGCGTCCAGGAACCGCGGCCCGGACCGAAGCCCGCACACGCACGGCTGCCATGAAAAATGGCATCCTGGATACAGCTGCGGCTTCTCACGGCCGCTCGCCGTTGTGGCGAACCGTGAAGTTATCGCTGAAACAGTTCCCCGCCTATCAGACGCCATCCGACAGAGGGCGTAGGATAATTCGTCATGGCTGCGCTCTTGAAGCATCTGGTTTCAGATTCAGAATCTTCTTACGGATCAAGGGGAGCAGAGGTATGAATCGGTCAGGGTCGCGGTAGGGCTGCCAACTGCCCCCAACCTGTCAGCGCTGTCAGCCAGCTGTCACGCTGCCGACCCGGTCACAGCGCTATAAGCTTCAATAACCGCCCCCTCCTCTTGGCCAAGGTGCCCGCGCCGATGCGACGTCCTACCCGCCCTCTCCTGCTGGCCGCCACCGCCCTGCTCGCCCTTGCAGCACTGGGCATCTGGTATGGCCAGCGCCAGGAGGCGCCGGTTGCGCGCGCCCAAAGCGCCATTCCAGTGCGCGTGGTCAGCGTCGCCCAGCAGGACGTGCCGCGCTACGCCAGCGCCATCGGCTCAGTGCTGTCATTGCACAGCGTAGAAATAAAACCGCAGGTCGAAGGGGTGCTGACCCGGGTACTGGTCAAAGAGGGCCAGTGGGTCAAGCAAGGCGACCTGCTGGCCACCCTGGACGACCGCAGCATCCGCGCCAGCCTCGACCAGGCCCGCGCCCAGCTCGGCCAGAGCCAGGCGCAAATCCAGGTGGCCGGCGTCGACCTCAAGCGTTATCGCCTGCTCAGCAGCGATGACGGCGTGTCCAAGCAGACCCTCGACCAGCAACAGGCGCTGGTCAATCAGCTGCAGGCCACCGTAAAAGGCAACCAGGCTGCCATCGCCAATGCCGAAGTCCAGCTCTCCTACACGCAGATTCGCTCCCCTGTCACCGGGCGTGTCGGCATCCGCAACATCGACCCCGGCAACCTGGTGCGCGCCAGCGATACCCAGGGCCTGTTCAGCGTGACCCAGATCGACCCCATCGCGGTCGAGTTCTCCCTGCCACAACAGATGCTGCCAACCCTGCAGGGCCTGCTGAAGGCGCCCACGCCCGCATTGGTGCAGGCCTACATGGACGCCGATGGCGAAAGCAACCTGCTGGGTGAAGGCCACCTGGCCCTGATTGACAACCAGATTTCGACCAACACCGGCACGGTGCGGGTCAAGGCCGAGTTCGACAACAAGGACGGCCGGCTGTGGCCGGGGCAACTGGTGACCATCCGTTTGCGCACTGCCATGGAAGAAAACGCCCTGGTGGTGCCGCCGCCGGTGGTGCAGCGCGGCGTCGATGGCCACTTCGTCTATCGCCTGGACGGTGACAAGGTCACCAGTGTGCCGGTCAAGGTGCTGTACCAGGACAGTGGGCTGAACATCATTGCCGGGGTCAAACCGGGCGAGCGTCTGGTGCTCGATGGCCAGTCGCGGCTCAAGCCCGGCTCGCGCGTGGAGGTCACCCCCAACGCACCGCCGCCGTCGGAAATGGCCGGCCGCCGGAGCCAGCCATGAATAGCCGCAACAGCGTGTCGGCCTGGTGCATCGACCACCCCATCGCCACGCTGCTGCTGGCTTTCGCGCTGGTGCTGTTGGGTGTCATCGCCTTTACCCGATTGCCCGTGGCGCCCTTGCCGGAAGCCGACTTCCCGACCATCCAGGTCTCCGCGCAACTGCCTGGGGCCAGCCCGGAAACCATGGCCTCTTCGGTGGCCACGCCGCTGGAGGTGCAGTTCAGCGCCATCCCCGGCATGGCCCAGATGACCAGCAGCAGCGCACTGGGCTCGACCACCCTGATCCTGCAGTTCACCCTGGACAAGAACATCGACACCGCCGCCCAGGAGGTCCAGGCGGCCATCAACACGGCTACCTCACGCCTGCCCCAGGACCTGCCCAACCCGCCGACCTGGCGCAAGGTCAACCCGGCAGACAGCCCGGTGCTGGTGCTCACCGTCAGCTCCGCACAGATGCCCGGCAACGACCTCAGCGACTATGCCGAAACCCTGCTGGCACGCCAGCTGAGCCAGATCGAAGGGGTCGGCCTGATCAACATCACCGGCCAGTTGCGCCCGGCCATCCGTGTGCAGGCGCAGCCGGAAAAGCTCGCCGCCACGGGCCTTACGCTCGCCGACCTGCGCCAGGCCATCCAGCAGACCAGCCTGAACCTGGCAAAAGGCGCCCTGTATGGCGAGCACAGCGTGTCGACCATCGCCGCCAACGACCAACTGTTCCACCCCGAGGACTACGCCAGGCTGATTGTCTCTTACCGCGACGGCGCCCCCGTGCACCTGCAGGACGTGGCCAAGGTGATCAACGGCGCCGAGAATGCCTACGTCAAAGCCTGGTCCGGCAACCAGCCGGGCCTGAACCTTGTGGTGTTCCGCCAGCCTGGCGCCAACATCGTCGACACCGTGGACCGCGTGCTCGGTGCCCTGCCCAAGCTGCAGGAGATGCTGCCGGCCTCGGTCGAGGTGTCGGTGCTGCAGGACCGTACCCAGACCATCCGCGCGTCGCTGCATGAGGTGGAACTGACCCTGATCATCGCCGTGGCCCTGGTGATCGGGGTGATGGCGCTGTTCCTGCGCCAATGGTCGGCCACCCTGGTGGTGTCCAGTGTGCTGGGCGTATCGCTGATCGCCACCTGCGCGCTGATGTACGTGTTCGGTTTCAGCCTCAATAACCTGACCCTGGTGGCCATCGTCATTGCTGTCGGCTTTGTGGTGGACGACGCGATCGTGGTGGTGGAAAACATCCACCGCCATCTGGAAGCCGGCGAAGACAGCCGCACGGCGGCGCTCAAAGGGGCAGGCGAAATCGGCTTCACCGTGGTGTCGATCAGCTTCTCGCTGGTTGCCGCGTTCATTCCGCTGCTGTTCATGGGCGGCGTGGTGGGCCGGCTGTTCAAGGAGTTCGCCCTGACCGCGACAGCAACCATTCTGATTTCGGTGGTGGTGTCGCTGACCCTGGCGCCGACCCTGTGCGCGCTGTTCATGCGTCGCCCGCCCACGGAACATCACGGCGGCTTCGGGGACCGGCTGCTGAAGTGGTACGAAAAGGGCCTGGACCGGGCGCTGGCCCATCAGCGCCTGACCCTCGGCGTGTTCGGCCTGACCCTGGCCCTGGCGGTGGCGGGTTACGTGGCCATCCCCAAGGGTTTCTTCCCCCTGCAGGACACCGGTTTCATTCTCGGCACCACTGAAGCAGCAGCGGATGTGTCATACCCGTCGATGATCGACAAGCACCTGGCACTGGCGAAAATCATCGAAGCCGACCCCGCCGTGAGGGCCTTCTCCCATTCGGTAGGGGTTACCGGCAGCAACCAGACCATCGCCAACGGCCGTTTCTGGATCGCCCTCAAGCCCCGCGGCGAGCGCGATGTTTCGGCCAGCGAGCTGATCGACCGGCTGCGCCCGCAACTCGCGCAGGTGCCAGGCGTGGTGCTGTACATGCGGGCCGGCCAGGACATCAACCTCAGCTCCGGCCCGTCACGTACCCAGTACCAGTACGTGCTCAAAAGCAACGACGGCGTCGCCCTCAACCTGTGGACCCAACGCCTGACCGAGCGCCTGCGCGAAAACCCGGCGTTGCGCGACCTGTCCAACGACCTGCAACTGGGCGCCAGCGTTACCCGCATCGACATCGACCGCCAGGCTGCGGCCCGTTTCGGCCTGACCACCACCGACGTCGACCAGGCGCTGTACGATGCGTTCGGCCAGCGGCAGATCAGCGAATTCCAGACCGAGACCAACCAGTACAAGGTGATCCTGGAACTGGACGCGCAACAGCGCGGCAAGGCCGAAAGCCTGAATTTCTTCTACCTGCGCTCGCCCCTGAGCAACGAAATGGTGCCGCTGTCAGCCTTGGCGCATGTCGCCGCGCCCAGCACCGGGCCGCTGTCGATCAGCCATGATGGCCTGTTCCCGGCCGCCAACCTGTCGTTCAACCTGGCCCCCGGCGTGGCCTTGGGCGATGCGGTGGCGATCCTGGAACGCACCCAGCGCGAACTGGGCATGCCCGACTCGATCAGCGGCAACTTCCAGGGCGCGGCGCAGGCCTTCCAGAGTTCGCTGTCGAGCCAGCCGTGGCTGATCCTCGCCGCACTGGTGGCGGTGTACATCATCCTTGGGGTGCTCTACGAGAGCCTGGTGCACCCGCTGACCATCATCTCGACCCTGCCTTCGGCGGGCCTGGGCGCGTTGCTACTGCTGTGGGCCATGGGCCAGGACTTCAGCATCATGGGCCTGATCGGCGTGGTGCTGCTGATCGGCATCGTCAAGAAGAACGGCATCCTGCTCATCGATTTCGCCCTGGAAGCCCAGCGCCGCCATGGCCTGACGCCCGAGCAGGCGATTCACCAGGCCTGCCTGACGCGCTTTCGGCCGATCATCATGACCACCCTGGCCGCCCTGCTCGGCGCGGTGCCGCTGATGTTCGGCTTTGGCGCCGGTGCCGAGTTGCGCCAGCCGCTGGGTATCGCTGTGGTCGGCGGCCTGCTGGTCAGCCAGGCCCTGACGCTGTTCACCACCCCGGTCATATACTTGGCCCTGGAGCGCCTGTTCCATCGCCGCCAGGCCGCCAGTGCGGTCGTGCCGAGTACCCACTGAGACAAGACCATGCGTGTGCTGATCATCGAAGACGAAGAGAAAACCGCTGACTACCTGCATCGCGGCCTGAGCGAGCAAGGCTTTACTGTCGACCTGGCACGGGACGGCATCGACGGCCTGCACCTGGCGCTTGAAGGTGACTATGCGGTGATCGTGCTCGATGTGATGCTGCCGGGCCTGGATGGCTATGGCGTGCTGCGTGCCTTGCGTGCGCGCAAGCAGACGCCGGTGATCATGCTCACCGCCCGCGAGCGTGTCGAGGACCGCATCCACGGCCTGCGCGAAGGTGCCGACGATTACCTTGGCAAGCCGTTCTCCTTCCTTGAACTGGTCGCCCGCCTGCAGGCCCTGACCCGGCGCAGTGGCAGCCACGAGCCGCTGCAGGTGCAGGTCGGCGACCTGTGGATCGACCTGATGGCGCGCAAGGCCAGCCGCGGCGGCCAACGCCTGGACCTGACCGCCAAGGAGTTCTCGCTGCTCAGCGTGCTGGCCAGGCGCCAGGGCGAAATCCTCTCCAAGACCGCCATCGCCGAGCTGGTCTGGGACATCAACTTCGACAGCGATGCCAATGTCGTCGAAGTGGCCATCAAGCGCCTGCGCGCCAAGCTCGACGGGCCATTCGACAACAAGCTGCTGCATACCATCCGAGGCATGGGCTATGTCCTGGAAAACCGTGCCGGTTAACTCCATCGCACTGCGCCTGTCGGCGCTGTTCATCCTGGTGGCGATGGGCGTGTTCCTGTTGATCGGTTCGGCACTGTACCGCCAGGTCGACCACAGCCTGGACATGCTGCCGGCGGCCGAACTGGACGCCCGCTTCAGCGTGCTGGAATCCACCCTCAACCGCTTCGGCACACCGGAGCATTGGGCAAAGATCAGCAACAAGCTCAACCTGCTCAGCGAGGAAGACAAACGCATCCGCTTCTGGGTGGTCGGCAGCGACCCGGCGTTCGAATATGGCCACCCCAGCGAAAGGGTACGCGCATTCGCCGAGGGCCCAGAAGGGATGCGCGACCTGCGCCTGCCTGACCGGCCCTACCCTTACAAGGTGCTGGTCAGCGAGTTGCCGGCCCTGGCCGCTCGCCCGCCACTGCGCTTTCTGATCGCCATCGATACCGAGACCTTCTGGCAGGCCCAGCACAGCCTGCTGGTGGCCATCGTCGGGCTGGCGGTGCTCGGAGTGCTGCTGGCCTCGGTGCTCGGCTACTGGGTGGCGCGCATTGGCCTGCGCCCGCTGCTGGCGCTGTCCAACGAGGCGCAGGCCTTGGCCCCCCCGCGCCTGGATGGCCGCCTGCAAACTGTCAACCTGGCCCCGGAACTGGCGCAATTCGCCGGTGCTTTCAACGCGGCGCTCGACCGGGTCAGCCAGGCCTATTCGCAGCTGGAAGCGTTCAACGCCGACGTTGCCCACGAACTGCGCTCGCCGCTGACCAACCTGATCGGCCAGACCCAGGTCGCCCTCACCCGGGGGCGCAGCGCCGAACACTACTTCGAGGTGCTGCAATCGAACCTGGAAGAACTTGAACGCCTGCGCAGCATCATCAACGACATGCTGTTCCTCGCCAGCGCCGACCAGGGCAGCAAGGCCACCGCCCTGACCCAGGTATCGCTGGCCGACGAAGTGGCCACCACCCTCGATTACCTCGACTACATCCTCGAAGACGCCCAGGTCAGCGTCACTGTCAGCGGCGATGCCCAGGCCCCCATCGAAAAAGCCCAGCTGCGCCGGGCGTTGATCAACCTGCTGAACAATGCCGTGCAGCACACCGCGCCGCACCAGGTGATCGGCGTGCATATCGATGCCGGGCCGGAGCAGGTCAGCATTGCCGTGAGCAACCCCGGGCCGGCTATCGATGACGATCACCTGCCACTGCTGTTCGAGCGGTTCTACCGGGTGGATGCGGCGCGCAGCAACAGTGGCGGGGGCAACCATGGGTTGGGGCTGGCCATCGTCAAGGCGATTGCGCTGATGCATGGGGGTGAGGTTTTTGCGCGCAGCGAGGCAGGTGCCAACACCTTCGGCATTCGCCTGCCAAACGCTCAACTGCAGGGTTTTGCGGCCAAGGTCTAATGGTTTTCGCAGGGATAGTTACCTTTTGCGCAACAGTGCTTATCGCGCCAGGTGCTGTTTCCAAGGCAATGAAGAGACTAACTTTAGCCCTGTCTCCATTAGCACTTGCACCGCAAGAAGGTAGTTTCAACATGTCCAACAGTATGGGTATTGCCAGCGTTTTCGTTCTGTCTTCCCTGTTGTTGTCGCCCCTGGCCATGGCCGAAGAATCCCCGGCTTTCGTCGCCCGTAATGCAGAGCTTGCAGCTGTTCACCAGGAAGCCCGCGAGGCCGTAGCGCACAAGGCCGACGCAGGCAAAGATGCAGAACAGACAGCTTCCAAGGTTTCCCTCGACGCCAATGCCGAGAGCTGATCGCGCAACGATGCCGCTCCCGTTTCCCCCCGGCTACACCATGGGCACCGCCGGTGCCGATATGTTAGCCTTTTAAAGCCGCTGCCGATCAGCGGCTTTTTTTATGTGCTTTGACGATCAGCCCGGCCGTTATTTCTCTAACAAGAAAGTTGCACATTCAAAAATAAAAACTGCCCCACCGTCAGATCAAAGGAGCTAGTACCGGTGCCTTCCGCGTTTCGTTTTACCCCGCTGTTCATTGCATTGACTGCAACGATGCCTTTCGCCGCCCAGGCAGATGAAGACAAGGCTGATGGCTTCATCGAAGGCTCGTCCTTCAACCTGCATTTTCGTAACGCCTACTTCAACCGCGACAACCACAACAGCGGCGTGCGCGACACCCGCGAGTGGGGCCAAGGCGCAGTTGCCCGCTTCGAGTCGGGCTACACGCCAGGCGTAATCGGCTTTGGCCTCGATGCGCACGCCATGCTGGGCTTGAAGCTCGATGGCGGTGGCGGCCATGCCGGCACCAGCATCCTGCCCGAACACGTGAAGGACAACGGCGAACTGGGCGCAGCCCCGCACTCGTTCTCCACCGCAGGCGCGGCGGTCAAGCTCAAGGCCTTCGACACCGAACTCAAGGCCGGTGACCTGTTCCTTACCAACCCGGTAATCGCCGGCGGCGAAACCCGCATGCTGCCGCAGACCTTCCGTGGCGTCAGCCTGACCAACACCAGCATCGACGGCCTACTGCTCGAAGGTGGCCAGGTCAGCTTCACCAAGCCGTACAACCAGAGCGGCCACCGCCGTATCGACACCTACTACGGCTCGCTGGATGAGCACGACAAAAGCAAGCATCTGAACTGGGCTGGTGCGTCGTGGAGCGGCACCGAGAACATCACTGCCAACCTTTACGCCGCCGAGCTGAAGGATATCTGGAACCAGTACTACGCAGATTTCGACTACACCTACGTGGTCAACGACCTGGTCAGCCTCAACCCGGGCGTGCACTTCTACCACACCCAGGACACCGGCCAGGCGTTGCTGGGCAAGATCGACAACAACACCTACAGCGTGCACTTCACCGTCAACGCCGGCTACCACAGCGTTACCGCCGCCTACCAGCGGGTCAATGGCGACACGCCGTTCGACTACATCAACCTGGGCGACAGCGTGTACCTGGACAACTCGCGCATGTACTCGGACTTCAACGCACCCAACGAGCGTTCGTGGAAGCTGCAGTACGGCTATGACTTCGCCGGGCTCGGCATGCCAGGGCTGAGCACCACCGTGTCGTACTCGCGTGGCGAGGCGGACCTGACCAAGGCTGACCAGAACAACACCCACTACGACTACTACCGCGCCGATGGCAAGAACGCCCAGCACTGGGAACGTGACCTGGACGTGAAGTACGTGTTCCAGGAAGGCGACTTCAAGGACCTGTCGGTGCTGGTGCGCTATGCCATACACCGCGGCGGCCAGGGGTATGCGTCGATCGACAGCAACAGCGATAACGACGAATTGCGAGTGATCGTCGATTATCCGTTGAACGTGTTCTGACCTGAGACCGCAAGTCAGCCCCACACGGTGTGTGCAGACCGGTAGGAGCTGGCTTGCCGGCAATGGGCTGCACAGCAGCCCAATGCATGATTCCGTCGGACAAATCTTGTCCGACAATCATCACTTCCCTAGAATGTCGCCCGCCGCAACCGGCCCTGCCTCAGCAGTAGCGCGCATGCCCACTCGATTACCGCGTCTCGCACTCTACAGGTCGCACCCCGAGCTGATCCTCAATCTGGGCAGTTGCATCGCCGTGCTCGCTATCGTGGGCATCGTCAGTTATCTGTTGGGGCGCGAGCGCGAGAGTGTCGAGCAATCGGCCATCCGCTCCTCCAGCAATATCGTCCAGCTGATCGAAAGCGACATCCTGCGCAACGTCGAACTTTACGACCAGTCCCTGCGCGGGCTGATCTGGGCCGTGCAGCATCCCGAACTGCTGCAGGTCGCCCCCAACCTGCGCCAGCAGATCCTTTTCAACCAGACGTTTGCGGCCCCGGTGCGCGGCGATATTCTCTGGCTCGATGCCAATGGCGACGTCGTGGGCGACTCCACCAGCGTCACCCCGCGCCAGGCCAATTTCGCCGACACCTTCGACTTCCGGGCCCATCGCCGCGACCCTGGCCTGGGCTTGTTGATCAGCCCACCGTTCAAGGCACGGCTCGGCGACCTCGACTGGTGCATCAGTTTCAGCCGGCGCATCTCCGCAGCCGATGGCAGCTTTGCCGGGGTAGCCGCCGGGGCACTGCGCCTCTCCTATTTCAGTGAACTGTTCCAGCGCCTTGATATCGGCCATGAAAGCAGCATCAACCTGCTCAACGTCGACGGCCAGTTGCTCGCCCGCCAGCCGCGCCGCGATCAGGACCCGTTGGTCGGCACCAGCTTCGCCGACCGCCCCAACTTCAAACGCATCCTGGGCGAGCGCAGCGGCAGCTTTACAGCCCGCTCCAGCATCTATGGCACCCAGCGCATGTACACCTTCGCCCGGGTCGCCGACCTGCCGTTGATCATACTGGTGGTGCATTCTGCCGATGAGGTGTTCCAGTCATGGCGCCGCACGGCGTTGGTGGTCAGTATTGCCACAGGCGTGCTGTGCATCGGCATTCTCTGGCTCACCCTGTTGCTGGGCCGCGAATTGCGCCGCAGGCATGAGGCGGAACAGGGTCTGGCCAGACTGGCAGCAACGGATAGCCTGACGGGCCTGGCCAACCGTCGCCGGCTGGATCAGGTGTTACGCCAGGAGTGGGCGCGCGCCCAGCGCAACCGTAAGCCGTTGGCCGTGCTGATGGTGGATGTGGATCACTTCAAGGCATTCAACCAACGCCATGGTCACGCAGGAGGCGATCACGCCTTACGTGAAGTGGCCAAGACGATCGAACAGTGCATACGACGCCCGGCAGACCTGGCGGCGCGGTATGGGGGGAGGAGTTTCAGGTGGTTTTGCCGGAAACCGAACTGGCCGGTGCCCGTTTGCTGGCAGAGAGGATCCGGTCGCATGTCGAGGCGTTGGCACCTTTTGCCGATGATGTACACGCGGTGACGGTGAGCATCGGCATCAGCGTACACACCCCCGGCACCCAACAAGACCTCGCGACCATGCTGGGTGCCGCGGATGAGGCGCTCTACCGGGCCAAGGCCAAAGGCCGAAACCGGGTAGAGGGCCCTGCGGATTAGGAGCGGGCGCGTGCGGCGTTGCGCAGTGCCTTCACTTGGTCGTGGTTACGCTGTACGCCCTGCAGTTGCTTTTCCACGAGCATATAGCTCGAATCACTGACGGAGCGGCCCAGCTTGACCAGCTTCTCACGCGCTTCCTTGTAGGCTTTGAGGGCGTGGTCTTCACCGCGCTCTACTTCGTTGAGCACAGCCTCTTCATCCTTACCGGTAACCATCGACTTGAGGTTTACCCAGCCGCGGTGCAGGTCGCCGCTGACGCTGGTGGAGGTTTCCGGGTCGCCACCCAGGCGGCGCACTTCACTCTGCAGTTCGCCTGCTGCATTGGCGCATTCGCCAGCGCGCTGGACGAAGAACGCTTTGAGCTCCGGGTTTTTCACATCATCGGCCGACTCCTTGAACCCTTTCTCGCCGTCCTTGCTGTACTCGATCAGGTTGTTGAGCACGTCGATTACGTCTTTGTTGAGGTCGCTCATGGCTGAAACTCCTTGGCAGGTAATAGTCATGTAAACAGGAGCAGCCTTCGTGCCAAGCTTTCCATTGAATAAAATTACTTTAAAAACAATAGGTTAAAAAAATAACGCCTCGCTGGAAAACGGCGTTATGCATGATTGCCGCTTGGGCGCTCGTGCAGATTGCAGTATGGTCGGCGCACTTCCATTGCCAGGCACTGCCGATGAAACCGGAAACCCTTGAACTGCTGGTAATCCGCACCATGCCCTTCGGCAAATACCAAGGGCGGATCATCGCCGACCTGCCGGGTGACTACCTGGCATGGTTCGCGCGCAAGGGGTTTCCGGCGGGTGAGCTGGGTGGGTTGCTGGCGTTGATGCACGAGGTCGATCACAACGGCCTGGGGGATCTGCTGGTGCCGTTGCGGCAAAAGCATCGGCGCTGAGCCTGTTGCGGACTATCGCCGGCAAGCCGGCTTCCCCAGGTACACCCACGGCCTTGAGAGCCGTGGGGCACCTGGGGAAGCCTACTTGCCCGCGATGAGGCCAGCGATGATCGAACGCCCTAGCCCTTGGCCGGCGCCACGACCATTTCCACCCGCTCGCTCTTCTTGATCAGCGCATACACCACCGCCGTCAGCAGGCTACCCGCGACAATGGCCAGCAGGTACAGCAGCGCATGGTTGATCGCATTGGGAATCAGCAGCACGAACAGCCCGCCATGGGGCGCCATCAGCTTGCAACCGAAATACATCGACAGCGCGCCGGTCAATGCGCCGCCGGCGATACTTGCCGGGATGACCCGCAGCGGGTCTTTGGCGGCGAACGGGATGGCGCCTTCGGAAATGAAGCACAAACCCAGCACCAGAGCGGCCTTGCCGGCCTCGCGCTCGCTCTGGGCGAACTTGCGCCGGGCCAGGAACGTGGCGATACCGAGGCCGATCGGCGGCACCATGCCGGCCGCCATGGTCGCCGCCATCGGCGCGTAGCTCGAGGATGCCAGCAGCCCTACCGAAAAGGCATAGGCCGCTTTGTTGATCGGCCCGCCCAGGTCGATGCACATCATGCCGCCGAGCAGCAGCCCGAGGAGGATGGCGTTGGTGGTGCCCATGCTGTCGAGAAACTGGGTCAGGCCTTCGAGCATGGCGGCCACCGGTTGGCCGACCACGTAGATCATCACCAGGCCTGTGAACAGGCTCGCCAGCAGCGGAATGATCAGGATCGGTTTGAGCGCATCGAGGCTGCTCGGCAGGCGTGCCCAACGCGCAATGGCTTTGGCGCTGTAACCGGCGAGGAAGCCGGCGACGATACCGCCGATGAAACCGGCCCCCAGGGTGCTGGCCAGCAGGCCGCCGATCATGCCGGGCGCCAGGCCCGGGCGGTCGGCGATGGACCAGGCGATATACCCCGCCAGCAACGGCACCATCAGCTTGAATGCGGCCTCGCCGCCGATCTGCATCAATGCAGCCGGCAGGGTGCCCGGTTCTTTGTAGGCTTCGATGCCGAAAACGAACGACAGGGCAATCAGCAAGCCGCCTGCCACCACCATCGGCAGCATGAAAGAAACACCGGTCAGCAAGTGTTTATAAACACCGGTTTTCTCGGCCTTGCCGGCACTTGAAGCGGCTGCAGCGTCACCTGCGCTTTCCACCTTGGCCTCGGCCAGGGCCTTGTCCAGCGTGGCGCGGGCTTGCTTGAGGGCGATGCCGGTACCGCAACGGTAGATCCGCTTGCCGGCAAAACGGGCCGTGGGCACTTCGATATCGGCGGCCAGCAGCACCACGTCGGCTTCGGCGATGGCCTGGGCCGACAGCGGGTTGCGCGCGCCGACCGAGCCTTGGGTTTCTACCGTCAGTTGATAGCCAAGCTGTTGCGCGGCCTGCTGCAACGCTTCGGCTGCCATGAACGTGTGCGCCACGCCAGTCGGGCAGGCGGTTACCGCGACGAGCTTGGCCGCAGCAGTGGCCAGGGGCTGTTCGGCTTGATGAGTATCGGCCTGTACCTGGGCATTTGCGGCCGCCTCGTCGAGGAAACCTTCACGGTCGGCCAGCGCTTGCGCCGGTGTGCTCTGGAACAAACGCTTGCCCGCGAAGCGGGCCAGGTCAACCGGCCCAGTGCTGACAACCAGCACCCAGTCGGCATCAGCGATCTGCGCGGCGCTCAGCTGGCGGTCGGGATGCTCGGCATCCTGCACTTCCACGCAGGTTTTCCAGCCGCGGCGCTGGGCGGCAGCGGCCAGCAGGCGCGCGCTCAGCACGCTGGACACCTGGCCGTTGGGGCAGGCGGTGACAATGGCAATGTTCATCGGCGAGCCTCTTGTTGTTCTGTCAGTTGCACGGCGGCCTCCAGGCGCGCCAGTTGCTCGCGGTCACGGATGCCGAAACCGACCTGGGTCACGGCCTGGGCGGCGATGGCCGTGGCCCGGCGCAGGGTCTGCGCAGGCGCTTCAGCCAGCAGCAGGCCGTGCACCATGCCCGCCACCAGCGAGTCGCCCGCGCCCACCGTGCTGGCAACCTGCACCTGCGGTGGCTGGGCGTGCAGCGCGTGGCCAGCTGTAAACCAGCTGACGCCCTGCTCCCCCGCCGACACCACCACGTGCTCGATACCCGTGGCCAGCAGTCGTTGGGCGGCAGCCTGCTGTTCGGCGGCGCTGTGCACGTCAAGGCCAAGCACTTCGCCCAGCTCTTCGGTGTTCGGCTTGACCAGCCAGGGGGCGCTCTGCAGGCCTGCGCGCAGGGCCGCACCGCTGCTGTCCAGGGCAACCTTCAGGCCTTGGCCCTTGAGCTGTTCGAGCAACCGGGCGAACCAGTCAGGGCTGATACCGCGTGGCAGGCTCCCAGCCACCACCACGGCGTCATGCCCGGGGGCCACCTGTTCAAGCAGGCGCATCAGGGCCTCACATGCGGCCTCATCGACCTGGGGGCCTTGGCCATTGATGTCGGTCACCCGGCCATCAGCCTCGACCAGTTTGAGGTTGCTGCGCGTCTCACCCGGTACACGCACGAAGCAATCGGCAAAGCCGCGCCATTCGATCAACGCCTCGAACGGTTGCAGGTTGCCCTGGCCAAGGAAACCACCGACAGTCACGCTGTGCCCCAGGTCGGCCAGTACCTGGGCCACGTTCAGCCCTTTGCCGGCGGCATGGCTGTGCTGGTCCTGGGCACGGTTGACGTGCCCGGGGCGCAGGGCATCGAGGCTGACGGTGATGTCCAGCGCCGGGTTCAGGGTCAGGGTAAGGATCTTGGCCATTCAGTAACGCTCCACCAGCGCGCGAACCGCTGCGGCGCTGTCTTGTTGCAGGGCCTCGCGCGCCAGGGCGCGGGCCGTCTGATGATCGGCCTGGCGAACCAGGGCCTTGACTTCGGCAACGCTGCGGGCGGCCACGCTCAGTTCGTCCACGTCCAGGCCCAGCAGCACCGCCACCGCCTGCGGGTCGGCGGCCAGTTCACCGCACACCCCTACCCACTTGCCCTCGGCATGGGCAGCGCGCACGGTCATGTCGATCAGGCTCAGCACGGCCGGGTGCAGGCCGTCGGCCTGGGCCGACAGGCTGGGGTGGCCACGGTCGATGGCCAAGGTGTACTGGGTCAGGTCGTTGGTGCCGATACTGAAAAAGTCCACTTCGCGGGCCAATTGTGGCGCCAGCAAAGCGGCGGACGGCACTTCGACCATGATGCCCAGTTGCAGGTCGGCTACCGGAATTTCCTCGCGCAGGCGCTCGACCATCGCCCTCGCCTCCCGCCACTCATGCACCTGGCCGACCATCGGGAACATGATGCGCAACGGGCGCTGATCCGCGGCGCGCAGCAGGGCCCGGAGCTGGTCTTCCATGATCTGCGGGCGCTGCAAGGTCAGGCGCACGCCCCGCACACCGAGGAAGGGGTTTTCCTCGGCAGCGATCGGCCAGTAGGGCAACGGTTTGTCACCGCCCACATCGAGGGTGCGCACTACCAGTGGCCGCCCGCCCAGCCCATCGAGCACACGGCGGTATTCGGCTTCCTGGGTGGCGACATCCGGCACCTGCGAGTGGGCCATGAAGATCAGCTCGGTGCGCAGCAGGCCGATACCTTCGGCGCCCTGCTCCACCACCTTGTCGATGCCGCCGCTCTGGCCGATGTTGGCGAATACTTCGACGGCATGGCCATCGCGGGTTACCGCTGGCTCATGACGGTTGGCCCAGGCTGCTTGCAGGCGCTGCTCGCGCAGGTCACGCTCGGCCAGCGCACGTTGCAGCTCATCGGCTGGCGGGGCGACGCTGACTACGCCGCGCTGGCCATCGAGCAACAGCGGCGTACCTGGTTCAAGCAGCAGAATCGCCGCCCCCGCGCCGACCACCGCCGGGATGCCCAAGGCCCGCGCAACGATCGCGCTGTGAGCGGTTGCGCCGCCATGGGCGGTGACGATACCGGCAACCCGCGCCGGGTCCAGGCGGGCCACATCAGAAGGGCCGACTTCGCCCATCACCAGCACGTAAGGTTGCTCAGGCTCGGCCTGCGTCTGCACACCGCACAACTGCGCCAGCACCCGGCGGCCGATATCGCGCAGGTCGGCAGCACGCTCGGCGAGCAGCGCATCATGCAGCGCCTCTTGTTGGCGGGCCGCCGCTTCGATCACGGCCATCCACGCGGCGGCGGCGCTTTCACCCTGGGCCAGACGCAGTTCGACATCGTCGGCCAGTGCAGGGTCGGCGAGCATTTCCTGATGGGTGACGAAGATCTCGCCGACGGCCTTGTCGCTGCGCTGCACCAAGGCCTGCAGCTCGGCGTTCACCGCCTCCATTGCCCGGCGCAGCTTGACCCGCTCCTGCGCTGGCGATTCGCCACGCAGCGGATAATCGATGTCACGCTCGACGCAGACATGGGCGGGCCCACTGGCAATGCCGGGGGCTGCAGCCACGGCCTGTATACGGCTACCGGCAGCCGGCGCCTGCAAGACCTCGACGGGCGCTGGGTTCACCGCAGCCGCAGTTTTCGGCAATGGCTCAACGTCCTCACCCAAGCCCTGCTCGATTGCCGCCAGCAGTACCGGCAAGGCATCACCGGCAATGGACGGCTCGGCCAGCAGCTCCAGTTCCTGACCACGGCGTGCGCCAAGGCTGAGCAGCTTGCTCAGGCTCTTGACCGAAACCGCAGGTTGCGCGCTGTCCAGCACACGCAGGCGGATTTCGCCCTCAAAACCCTTGGCCAACTGCGCCAGGATTTTTGCCGGGCGGGCGTGCAGGCCATGTGGGTTGGCCAGCACGAAACGAGCGCTGGGCCAGTCGGGAGCGGTCTCACCACCCAGCACCTCAAGTACCGCGCGGCTGCTGGTGGCCTGGTAAAGCGTTTGCCCGCGCCCCTCGATCAGTACCTCGCACAGGCGCTCGAGCAGCGCCTGGTGGGCAGCGCCGAGGCTGGCCAGGCAAAACAGGCCATTGAGTGGCTGGTCGCGGTAGCGCAGCGGCTGCTGCGGGGTGACGAAGGCCAAGCCTGGCTGACGTACCTGCCGCTCGCTGTGCAGCCACCAGAGCCCCTCGCCCAGGGGCAAGGGCTCGGCCTGCTGCAGCACCGCGGCAAAACCATTGTCGACACACCCGGCACGCTGCAACAGGCGGGCACCGCGCCAGGCCAACTCGTCGAAGTCTTCGGCGGGCAGGTTCAAGCTGACCAGTTGCGCATCCAGCGCCAGCGCCTGGGGTGCGCCCTGCAGCAGCTTGAGCAGCGCTTCGGCGGAACTGGCACGGCGCAGGGCTTCGGCCAGGTCGGTCTCGCCCAGGGCACGGGTCAGCAACTGCAGCAAACGCAAGTGCTCGTCGGAGCGTGCGGCAATGCCGATGGCCAGGTAGACGATCTGGCCGTCCCCCCAGTCCACGCCTTCAGGAAACTGCAGCAAACGCACGCCAGTGGCATACACCAGGTCGCGGGTCTGCGGCGTGCCGTGGGGGATGGCGATGCCTTGGCCGAGGAATGTAGAACCTTGCGCTTCGCGCGCCTGCAGGCCCTGCAGGTACCCTTCGGCGACCAGGCCGTCAGCGACCAGTCGATCCGCCAGCAGGCGCAGAGCCTGGCCTTTGTCGACGGCCGTCTGGCCCATGGCTATCTGCTCTTTGGCGAGCTCGAGCATGACCTTCTCCTTTTGCAGCCCCTGCGCGCACTTTTGCACCGGGTACTGAGGTATTGTTGTGAAATTCACGTATTCAGCCAGTCAACGGCCTTGCACGAGCGGCAGGGAAGGCAGAAAAATTAATAGCTGAAACGTTTAATCTGACCAAGCGGCCACGTTACTCGATAATCTTCCGGGGAAAAAGCCCCATCCTGTCGGACAATTGCGACAATGGTCGTCTGCGCGTGGTGGCCGGCCCGGGTCAAACTGCCCGGTCTGGTTGTACGGCCCGCCCCGGTAATAACAAGGAAAATTCGGTGAAACTCAGCGATATCGCCCGTCTGGCTGGTGTGTCCGTGACCACTGCCAGCTACGTCATCAATGGCAAGGCCGAACAGCAGCGCATCAGCAACAGCACCGTCGAGCGGGTGCGTGCGGTGGTCGAGGCCCACGGCTTCACGCCCAACCCCCAGGCTGCGGGCCTGCGCAGCCGGCATACCCGCACCTTGGGCTTCATTCTGCCGGACCTGGAAAACCCCAGCTACGCGCGCATTGCCAAGCAGCTGGAGCAAGGCGCCCGCGCCCGTGGCTATCAACTGCTGATCGCCAGCAGCGATGACAGGCCCGACAGTGAGCGCCAACTGCAGCAGCTGTTCCGGGCCCGGCGTTGCGATGCCCTGTTCGTCGCCAGTTGCCTGCCCCCCGAAGATGACAGCTACCGCGAACTGCAGGACAAGGGCCTGCCGGTTATCGCCATCGACCGGCGCCTGAACCCGGCACACTTTTGTTCGGTCATCAGCGATGATCGCGATGCCAGCCGCCAGTTGGCCGATAGCCTGCTGGCCACGGCACCGCGCAGCATCGCACTGATCGGCGCGCGCCCGGAGCTGTCGGTCAGCCAGGCCCGCGCAGGCGGCTTCGACGAAGCCATGCAGGGTTTTGCCGGGGACGTGCGCCGTTATCAAGGCGAGGCATTCAGCCGCGAATGCGGCCAGCGCTTGATGCAGCAGTTGATCGACGAGCTGGGCGGCCTGCCGGATGCCTTGGTCACGACGTCCTACGTGCTGCTGCAAGGCGTGTTCGACACCCTGCAGGCGCGCCCGGCCGATTCGCGCCTGCTGCACCTGGGCACCTTCGGTGACAACCAGTTGCTCGATTTTCTGCCGCTGCCGGTCAACGCCATGGCCCAGCAACATGGCCTGATCGCCGCCACCGCCCTGGAACTTGCCTTGGCGGCCATCGAGGACAAACGCTACGAACCCGGCGTGCATGCCATCGGTCGAACCTTCAAGCAACGTATTACTGTGGCCTGAACATGCGCCTGATCGACACTCACACCCACCTGGACTTCCCCGACTTCGATGCCGACCGCACGCGCCTGCTGGCTGACGCGGCAGGGCGTGGGGTGGAGCGCATGGTAGTGCTGGGGGTTTATCAGGCCAATTTCCAGCGGGTGTGGGAGCTGGCCTGCAGCGATGAGCGCGTGCGCGCAGCGCTTGGGCTGCATCCGATCTACCTGGAGCAGCACCGCCCCGAGCACCTGGTGCAGTTGCGCCAATGGCTTGAACGCCTGCAGGGCGATCCGCGGCTGTGCGCCGTGGGCGAGTTTGGCCTGGACTACTACGTCGAAACCCTGGACAAGGCGCGCCAGCAAGCGCTGTTCGAAGCACAATTGCAGATGGCCTGTGACTTCGAACTGCCCGCCCTGCTCCACGTGCGCCGCAGCCATGCCCAGGTGATTGCCACACTCAAGCGCTACAAACCGGCGCGGGCCGGGATCATCCACGCGTTCGCGGGCAGTTATGAAGAGGCGCGCGAGTACATCAAGCTTGGTTTCCGGCTCGGGCTGGGTGGTGCCGGGACCTGGCCGCAGGCAGTGCGCTTGCGCAAGACCCTGCCGCGCCTGCCGCTGGAAAGCATCGTGCTGGAAACCGACGCCCCGGACATGGCCCCGGCGATGTTTGCCGGTGAGCGAAACAGCCCGGAGCATCTACCGGAGATTGCCGGGGCATTGGCTGAGGTGATGGGCATTGATGTGCACGTGTTGGCCGAGGCCAGCAGCAAGAATGCCTGTGAGTTGTTTGGCTGGTAGTACTGGCTAAACCCTGAACGCCCCGATCAACCGTTTCAACTCTACCACCTGCTCCGACAATGCCCGGCTGGCATCCTCGGCCTGGCAAGCCCCCACCGAGGTGTCCTGTGCCGCCTGGTTGATCGCCACGATGTTCTGGTCGATGTCATGGGCCACCGCCGTCTGCTGCTCTACCGCCGCCGCTATCTGCTGGTTCTGCTCGACAATGCCGCCAACCGCGCCAAGGATGTTGCCCAGCGCCTGCTGCACCTGGCGTGCCTCCTCGACCGTGCCCGCCGCCATCTGATGGCTACTGCCCATGGCGCGAACCGCTGCCCCGACACCGTCCTGCAAACGCTGGATCATCTGCGCTATCTGCGCGGTGGAATCCTGGGTGCGCTTGGCCAAGGTACGCACTTCATCAGCGACCACGGCAAACCCCCGGCCTTGCTCACCGGCCCGAGCTGCCTCGATTGCAGCGTTGAGTGCCAGCAGGTTGGTCTGCTCGGCGATACTGCGGATCACCTCCAGGACTTGGCTGATCGCCTGGCTGTCGTCGGCCAGCTGATTGATCGCCAGCACCGTCTGGTCGATTTCGGCTGCCAGCCGGCCAATGCTGCCCTGCTGCTCTTGCACCAACGTGCGGCCATTGGCACTTTCGTGGTTGACCTGCTGCGCACCATCGGCGGCCAATGCAGCGCTGCGCGCCACTTCCTGCGCAGTGGCGCTCATCTGGTTCATCGCCGTGGCGACCTGCTCGATCTGTTCACGCTGGCCGCTGACTGACTGGCTGCTGCGTGCCGATACCGCCAGTACCTGCCCGGCCTGCGCTTCGACCGCCACAACGGTGTGGCCGACCTGCTCGATCAGGCAACGGATACGGCGCACGGTTTCGCTGAAACCCTGGGCCAGTTCGCCCAGTTCGTCGCGGCTGTTGGCCTTGAAACTGACCGTCATGTCACCGGCCGCCACCTTGTCCATCGCGCCGCCCAGCTTGCGCAGGGTCGTGCGGATCGATACATAGAAGCCCCCGTAGAGGTAAAGGATCAGCGCGAAAACGCCCGCCAGTACGGCCCCCAAGGCGACCATGCGCAGGCGCTGCTGGCCAAGACGCTCCTGCAACTGCAGGTGCAGATGCCCAAGGACTTGTTCGTTCAGTTGGTAGGTGTGAGCCATCAGCTCACTCACCTGTCGATAGAAGGCGGGCCAGGGCGCATCAAGGGTTTCAGCGACCACCACACGCTCCTCGAACAACGCGGCGGCTTGCTTGACGGAAAGCTTGCTGGCCTGTGCCGCGGCGATCATGTCGGCAGGGACGCCGGGGTCACTGGCCAGGGCTTCATCCACCCGCATGCCATAGTCCGCCGCCAAACGCTCCAGGCGTTGCAGCAGGTCTTCGAAGCGGACGCTGCCGGATGAGTCGATGAACCCTCGGCCAAGCGCGATGGCGCCCATCGTCCTGCCCTCGCCCAAGGCCAGGGTCACCTGGGCGGTGGCAGTGCCGAGCAGTTCGCTCAACTGGCGCACCGAAACCTGGCTGTCCTGGCTGAGGCCGGACTGGCTGGCCACCAGTTTGCTCAGCACCTGTGCTTGAGCCAGCAGCTTGTCGAACAGGGCGACCTTGGCCTGCAAGGACGTTTCGGCCTGGGCGCTGGCAAAAGCGCCAGCCAGCTCGTCCAGCTTGGCCTGGGGAACCGACTCATGGCCCTGCAGGGCCTGCACCTGTGCCTGGACCTTGTCCTGCAACGCAGCGATGCGTGACTCCAGGTCGCCGGCCTGGCCCGACTGCCCGAGCACGGCATTGATCTGCATGAGGTTGCCGAGGGCTTCCAGGTCGGTGCGCAATGCCAAGCTGCCGCTAAGCGGGGTAATACCCTGCAATTGGGCACGGGTTGCCTGAAACTGCTGATAGGCGTCGCGCACCAGGTAGCTGCTGGTGGCGAGCATGGGCAGGAAGAACAGGGCGCTGATGAGGCTGAACTTCTGGCCGAAGCTCAGCCGGTTCATCAGTGCGATTGCCGGGTAGAGCAGACGCTTCACGGGGCACCTCCTTGGATTCTTGTTGTTCTGCGAGGGGTAGCACTAGGCCACCTGTATAGCGCAGATCGAACCGGAGGTTTGTAACTTAAGGTTAACCGGCGCTCAGACCAGCACCGTCCACAGCGCAAAGCCCGCATACCACAGCACCGCACAGCGCAACAGCAGCTCCCACAGGCTATCGAGCCGAGCCAGACCGCGCTGGCTGTCCTCTTGTTCGGGAATGTCATCGGCAACCCGCCCGACCCTGGCCACCAGGTGCCCGGCGCTGATGTGCCAGTTAAGCAGTTCGTGCAGCATCACGCGGGTCACTGCGACGAAATTGCCGACGAGGGCGAAACTCAGGGCCAACACGCGTACCGCAAGCCAGTCCATGATGTGCCGCAGCTGCTCGGCCCGGGCCTTGAGCGCCGGTTGGCAACTGTTATCGCCTGTCAGCGCCAGCAGGCGATAGGCCAGCGCCGCCCCGGGGCCGAGCACGAAGTACCAGAAGATCACGGCGAAGAAACTCTGATAGGCCTGCCACAACAGGTAGCCTTGCACGCGCACCAGCAAAGCCTGGGGTTCATCAGCCACCAGGCCCAGGTCGCGCTCGGCCACATGCAGCGCGGCCTGGTCGTCGCCGCGCCGCCAGGCATCGCGAAACGGCCCAAGGGCGGCCTTGGCATCGCCGCGGCCGAGGCTGTAGATCAGCACCAGCAGGTGCACCGGCAGGGCCAGCAAACCATAGGCCACCGGGTCGAGCACGTGCAGCAGCAACACCAGCACCGCCACGGGTGCAAGCACCAGGATGGCCAGGCTCCACCAGGGGTGCATCTTCCCGCTGCGCTCCAGGCGCACCAGCTCGCCCAGGAAGAAGCCATCGCGCTGTACCTGATGGCGCAGGGCGGAGAACTTCTCGACCCACAACGCCAGTATCAACACCAGAAAACTCATGCCTTGTCCTCGTTGTGCTGCACGGCTGCGCGGTAACGCTGCCAGTCGAATGCCGGGCCAGGGTCGGTCTTGCGCTGCGGGGCAATGTCGCTATGGCCCTGGATCCGGCCCAGGTCGATAACCGGCCAGGCCGCCTGAATCTGCCGGGTGAGTTGCTCCAGCACACGGTACTGGGCATCGCTGTACGGCAGGTCGTCGGTACCTTCCAGCTCGATACCGATGGAAAAGTCGTTACAGCCTTCTCGCCCGTCAAAACATGACACGCCGGCATGCCAGGCACGGTCCAGCAACGACACGAACTGGGTCACCGCACCGTCGCGCTCCACGAACAGGTGCGCCGATACGGTCAGGTGGCTGATGCTGGCAAAGTAGGGATGTTCGCTGGGGTCCAGGCGGTTCTGGAAGAACTGTTGGACTTTGCCGCTGCCGAAGCAGGCCGGCGGCAGGCTGATGTTGTGGATCACCAGCAGGGAAATCGATTCGCCCTCGGGTCGCGCGTTGAAGTTCGGCGAAGGGCAGTGGGTGATTCCGTTTCCGTGGAACCAGCCGGTGGCACGGTCCAATTGCATGGGGCAGTTCCTGAAGAACGCTGGGTACAGAGGCGCAGTATGCCCTGCCAGTATCGCGCTTTGCATGTGAATCTGCAGTAGCAGGTCAATGAACCTGCTGCTGGCGCAAGCTTTCCAGCACGGTCTCCAGCGCCCGCTCGAACAGCAGGCCATCGTCCAGCAGCCGCACCTCACCAAGGCGCAGTGCTTGGGCGAGGCCCAGCATGTTCCACTCGCGGACCTTCATCCCGGTGCGGTTGGCGAATACCAGGCGGTCACTGCTGTCGATACGCGCCACCAGTTTGCAGCGCAACGGCTCGTCATCGTCGAGCACTTCTATCCAGGCGCCGATGCGCAGGCGCTGTACCGCACGCAGTTGTGCGGCTTGCTCGTCGTGCGGGTGCAGCGGCGCACAAGCGGGCTCTTCGGCCATGGCCAGCACGATGTCCTCCGCCACCAGCACTTCGGCCAGAGCCTGATCGCCTGGGGTAGGCGGTAGCTCGACCCCTGCGCAGGCACGCAGGTGCAGTTGCTCGAGTTGCTGGAAAAAGTCGCGGGTCGCCTGCGAGTCCAGCGCCACGCCGGCCAAACCCTCACGCAATGCCTTGAGCAGGCCGGGCACTTGCTGCAGCAGGGCCTGCGGATCACGCCGGGGAATGATGCTGGCAAGCAATGTGTCCATGGTCGCTAGGGCGTTGATCCACGCCGCGGAGCCCTCACCCTGTTTGAGCCATGCCAGCAGCAGCACCTGGCTCCAGGCTTGCACCAGCATCTGCACGACCGCTTGAGGCAGCACCCGGCCGCGCAAGCGCTGGTTGAGTACCTGTTGCACCTGCTGGCGAGCCTGCACGGCGCGCGCACGCCCTTCTTCGGCATCGCGGGTGCGTTGCTCGAGCAGTTCGTTGCGCCGCCGTTCATCCTGGCTGAAGGCCATGAAGTCCTCCAGCAGTTCGGCGAACAGGGCCGAGTCCTCGGTGAAGTCATTGAGCAGACGCTGGACGATGCGCCCTACACGCAGGTGCAGGCTGTCACGCAGGCCTTCGCTACCGGTTTCCCAGCCGATCGAGGCTGCAGCGATCTCATTGAGCAAGCGCCGAGCAGGGTGGCTGGCGCGGCTGAACAGCCCTTTGTCGAGCAATGCCACCTTGAGCAACGGGATGTGCAGGCGGGCAATCAGCGCCCGCAGGCTGTACGGCAGGTTGTCATCGGCCTGGATGTAGTCGAACAGCAGGCCGACCAGGCTGATCATGTCTATGTCGGCCGTGGCAATACGCCGGCGGGTGCCACTGCGCACGCTAACCCGCAACAGCAACTGTTCGAGCTGCTGGCCAAGGTCGAAATCGTCTTCGTCGAAGGTGGCCGGCACATAGTGCTGCAAATGCGTGAGCAGGCGCAGCAGGTCGGCGGTGCTTATCGGCTGGGCTGTGGCAATGGATTGCAAGCGTGGCGCGATCCTGCCGCGGGCCGGTGCCAGCAGCCCTTGCACCGAGGTGAAGAAAGCCTGGCCGGCACTGTCCGCGCCGATGGCCTCGTCAGGCCCCAGGCTGGCCGGCGTCCGCCGCGAGCTCAGGCGACAGTCCTCGGCACGCCGGCGCGGCGCAGGCGGTAGCTCTGCCAGCACGCCGGCAGCGGCCAGCAACTGGTTGGCTTCGCCGTAGAGCACGTCGGTATCACGCAGCACGTAACGTTCGAACAACTTCAGCAGGACCAGTTTGACCCGCAGGCCAACACCCAGGTTACGCCCGGCATCAAGGAAGTAGCCACACAATGCGCCAGGCGCCAGGGGGCTTTTTTGCAGGTCCAGCGTACATTCGAGCAGGGCCTGCAAACGCAGGGTCAACTGCTCCAGGGCAATTGCGTCGCGCGACAGCACGCGCGCAACCATACCCTCGACGGTCGCTGCCCGCTCCTGTTGCGCCTTGTTTTTCGGGTGATCGGTAATGGCCACGAAGCCCAGTGGCTCGGCCTCACCTATGCGGGCGAACCTCTCGTAGAACCTGTCGAGAAAGCCGCGCTCGATGCTCTTGCGCTTGAGGCGCAAGTCGCGCATGGCCTCGAAATACAGGTTCTGATCGAAACGGTCAGCAGCCTTCTCGGCCATTTCAAAGAGGGTATCGTCAGCGTTGTCGAACAAGGCCTGCAAGCCCTGGCGCAATTGCAGGGCCGCCTTGTCGCGCACCTGCAGCAACAGCATCGGCAGGCAAGGCAAGGGCGTGCGCGCACCTCGATCGATGGCGGCCGCCAGGGGCACCACCTTGCCTTCTTTATGCATCCCGAACTCCTTGCTGGGCGACGTGTTCGATAAAAGTGAAAAATCGTCAAAGCTATGACGCCAAATACTGGGCGCCATTATCGGTAAAAATGCCGATACCTGCCAGCACCTCTTCACTCGCCGGTAAATGACTGTATTTTTTGCCAAATGCTCACTCGGCCTGACCAAAGGTCAGGTGCAAGGCGGCTGTAAACAGCGGCCCCCTGCCCTATAATCGCCGGCAACTTGCTTGTGGAGCCGACCATGCCGAACCTACGCCTTGCCGACCTGACCGCCGAGATCGAAGCCAACGTGCGCCGCGCCCTGCTGGAGGACATCGGCAGCGGCGACATCACCGCGCAGCTGATTCCGGCCGAGCGCCTGGCCAAGGCCACCATCATCACCCGCGAAGATTGCGTGATTGCAGGCACCGCCTGGGTCGATGCCGTGTTCCGTCAACTCGACCCGCGTGTGGCGGTGCACTGGCAGGTGGCCGATGGTGACCGGGCCACGGCCAACCAGGTGCTGTTCCACCTCGAAGGCCCGGCACGTTCACTGCTCAGCGGCGAGCGCAGTGCGCTTAACTTCCTGCAGATGTTGTCGGGCGTGGCCACACGTGCCCGTGCGCTCGCCGACCTGGTCGAAGGTACCCGGGTGCAACTGCTCGATACCCGCAAGACACTGCCCGGCCTGCGCCTGGCACAAAAATATGCAGTGACCTGCGGCGGCTGCCACAACCATCGCATCGGCCTGTTCGATGCCTTCCTGATCAAGGAAAACCATATTGCCGCCAGCGGCGGTGTGCCCGAAGCAGTAGCGGCAGCCCACCGCATTGCTCCGGGCAAGCCGGTGGAAATCGAGGTGGAAAGCCTGGATGAACTGCGCCAGGCGTTGAGCGCCGGTGCCGACATCATCATGCTCGACGAGCTGAGCCTGGACGAAATGGGCGAAGCGGTACGCATTACCGCTGGCAAAGCCAAGCTGGAGGCCAGTGGCGGGGTGACCGAAAGCACCCTGCGGGTGATTGCCGAGACTGGGGTGGACTACATCTCCATTGGTGCGATGACCAAGGATGTGAAGGCCGTCGACCTGTCGATGCGCCTGAGCCTCTGAAGCGGGCGAAACCTGCACAAAACCCAAGACACAAAAAAACCGGCCAGATGGCCGGTTTTTTTGTGCGCTGCGGATCAGAACGAGGCGTTGGCCAGGCCGTCCAGGTAGCGCTCGACGTCCAGCGCCGCCATGCAGCCGGCACCGGCAGAGGTGATCGCCTGGCGGTAAACGTGGTCAGCCACGTCGCCTGCGGCAAACACGCCTTCGACATTGGTGGCGGTAGCGTTGCCTTCACGGCCGCCGTTGACCACCAGGTAGCCGTCCTTCAGGGTGAGCTGGCCTTCGAACAGCGAGGTGTTCGGCGTGTGGCCGATGGCGATGAACACGCCGTCGACCTTGATTTCGTCGCTGCTGCCATCGTTGTTCTTCAGGCGCGCACCGGTCACACCCATGTTGTCACCCAGCACTTCGTCCAGGGTAGCGTTGAGCTTGAGCTCGATCTTGCCTTCGGCGACACGGGCGTTGAGCTTGTCGACCAGGATCTTTTCGGCGCGGAACGTTTCGCGGCGGTGCACCAGGGTTACCTTGCTGGCGATATTGGCCAGGTACAGCGCCTCTTCAACGGCAGTGTTGCCGCCGCCGACCACAGCCACCGGCTTGTTGCGGTAGAAGAAGCCGTCGCAGGTAGCGCAGGCCGACACACCCTTGCCCATGAAGGTTTCTTCCGAGGGCAGGCCCAGGTATCGCGCGCTGGCACCGGTGGCGATGATCAGTGCATCGCAAGTGTACTTGCCGCTGTCACCCTGCAGGGTGAAGGGCTTGTTGGCCAGGTCGACGGCGTTGATGTGGTCGAAGACGATCTCGGTCTCGAAACGCTCGGCGTGTTCCTGCATGCGTTGCATCAGCGCCGGGCCGGTCAGGCCATGGGGGTCGCCAGGCCAGTTGTCGACTTCGGTGGTGGTGGTCAGTTGACCGCCGGCCTGCATGCCGGTGATCAGCAGCGGCTTGAGGTTGGCGCGGGCGGCGTACACCGCGGCACTGTAACCGGCAGGGCCGGAACCGAGGATGATGACGCGCGAATGACGTACTTCAGACATGTCGAACTCCTGTCGAGCGGGCCTCAGGGGCCGGCATCGGTATACCGGCTGCGCCAGCTGAAATTAAAAAGGACCCACGCAGCACTTGGGGAAGGCTACAACGCGCAGGTCCGAAACCTGAAAGTTGAGCGCACTGTAGCGAGGTGGCAGAGATTAAGGAAATATCCTTCGACAATCCACCTCATAGGCATCCTCTATACGTCAATTTCTCCTATGGAAAAGGCCGTCGTGCTTTTGTTACAGGCAGTTTCCCATCCTCTGCCCGCCTTTCGTCAGCGCGGCAAAGCCGGTAAGGTCAGCGCGTTTTCCCTTCTCTGCGGAGCGTCTCGATGCAAGCCCCTGTCCTCTCTGGCCCCCAGTACCTGCGCGAAGGCCTGAAACTGGTGCTCAGCCCCAATCTGCGGTTGTTCGTACTGCTGCCGTTGGCGATCAACCTGCTGCTGTTCGGCGGCATGATCTACTTCGCCGGCCACCAGTTCGGCCTTTGGCTCGATGCCCTGATGCCTACCCTGCCGGACTGGCTGAGCTTCCTCAGCTACATCCTCTGGCCGCTGTTCGTCGCCTTGCTGGTATTGATGGTGTTTTTCACCTTCACCCTGGTGGCCAACATCATCGCCGCGCCTTTCAATGGTTTTCTGGCGGAAAAGGTCGAGGTGGTGGTACGTGGCGAGGACAACTTCCCGGCGTTCAGCTGGGGCGAGCTGGTGGCGATGGTGCCACGCACCTTCGGCCGCGAAATGCGCAAGCTTGGCTACTTTCTGCCACGGGCCATCGCGCTGTTCATCCTCTCGTTCATCCCGGTGGTGAACGTGATCGCAGCGCCGCTATGGCTGATCTTCGGTGTGTGGATGATGGCCATCCAGTACATCGACTACCCGGCGGACAACAACAAGATGAGCTGGCAGGACATGCTCGCCTGGCTGCGCCAGAAGCGCTGGCAAAGCCTGGGCTTTGGCGGCATCACCTACCTGGCGCTGATGGTGCCGGTGGTGAACGTGCTGATGATGCCGGCTGCGGTGGCAGGGGCTACGCTGTTCTGGGTACGCGAGCGCAACTGATCCCCGGCCCGCATGCGCGGCCCGCCGTAGGCGCGGCCTTGTGTCGCGAAAGGGCCGCAACGCGGCCCCAGCAACATGTGCATCACCGCCGAATCCAGGGCCTTACTGCCCCAACCGGCTGGAAAACTGCCCGACCGCATCCACAACTTTTTTCGCCCCTTCCTGAATCTCGACGATCACCCCACCGGTATCCGCCGCC
Organism: Pseudomonas sp. BNK-30; assembly: GCF_047456185.1. Classification (NCBI taxonomy): domain Bacteria; kingdom Pseudomonadati; phylum Pseudomonadota; class Gammaproteobacteria; order Pseudomonadales; family Pseudomonadaceae; genus Pseudomonas; species Pseudomonas sp. BNK-30. The sequence goes on along the minus strand of NZ_CP179904.1, from coordinate 162,384 downwards.
AGCGCCAGCCCCTGTTCGGCCTGGCGCTTGCTGGTATCAATGATGTCCACCGCCGCCTGGGCCAGCTGCTCGTTCTGCTGCACCACCTTGGCGATCTCTTCGGTGGCGGTACTGGTACGTGAAGCCAGCTGGCGCACTTCGTCGGCCACCACGGCAAAGCCGCGCCCCTGCTCGCCCGCCCGGGCGGCCTCGATGGCCGCGTTGAGCGCCAGCAGGTTGGTCTGGCCGGCAATGTCGCTGATGGTCTTGATGATCGCGCCGATCACCTTGGACTGTTTGTCCAGCGCCTGGATGCCTTCTGCGGCTTCCTGCATCGACCCTTCCAGCCCACGCATCACCTCGACGGTCTGGGTCACCACATCGGTAGCCTTGTGCGCACTGTTGTCGGTTTCCAGCGAGGTGTTGTAGGCGATGTCGGCTGCCTGCGCCACGGCCTGCTCCTGATTGACCTGGTCGGTGATCACGGTGGCGAACTTCACCACCTTGTACAGCACATCATGGGCATCGATGATCGGGTTGTAGGAAGCCTCCAGCCATACAGTACGCCCATGGGCGTCGATCCGTTTGAACCGATCGGCCACGTATTCACCGCGGCGCAGCTTGTCCCAGAACGCCTGATAGCCCGCCGAATTGGCTTCTTCCGGCTCGCAGAACATGCGGTGGTGCTTGCCGCGAACCTGCTCCAGGCTGTAGCCCACCGTTTGCAGAAAGCGGTCATTGGCAGTCAGCACCTGACCGTCGAGGTTGAATTCGATCACCGCGGTGGAGCGCATCAGTGCCTTGATCAGGCTTTCATGTTCGCGCGAGGTCTCGATGGTGCGGGTCAGGTCGCTGCAGTGCATGGAAAAATGCCTGATGCGCCCGTCACTGCCCTTGACCGGCTGCAGGATCGAGCGCAACCAGGCTTCTTCGCCGTTGCCACGCAGCAACCGGAAAGCACCGTTGAGGTGTTCGCCGCGGCTGATAGCGCTTTTCATGCGTTGGTAGAAATCGAGCTTCTTCACATGTTCCGGCACGATGTCTTCAATATTGCGCCCGATCAACTGCTCGCTGCGGTAAAGCATCTCTTTCTCGAAATTGCCGTTGATCAGTTCGATACGCCCCTGGGGGTCGAGCTGAAGCACCAGCATTTCGCTGTCCAGGCTGTTCTTGATCTGCTCGATGGAATGAAGCTCCTCTCGCAGTTGCTGGATTTCTTTTTTGAGCTTGCTGTTGAACATCACCGCTCCCGGAGCGAGTCACCTGATCGAATGCATCTTCATCGGCTGCCTGGCAGGGCTCTTGAGTGCTGCACGAGGAAATATTCATCCCGCTGGAGCTGCCGGCAATCAGGCGTCATCGGCACGTCACAAGGCTGTCACATAAGCGCAACGCAGCAAGCGGAAACTTTTTTCATGAACACACCTGCCCTACGCATTACCCTCGTCAGTGAAACCTTCCCACCCGAAATCAACGGCGTGGCAAATACGCTCGGCCGACTTGGCGATGGCTTGCGGCAGCGTGGCCACCAGGTGGAGATCGTGCGGCCACGCCAGGCCGGTGAATTGCCCGCAGGCGACGATCAGGACCTTTTGCTGTGCCGCGGCTGGGGCCTGCCGGGCTACCCGGGGCTGCAATGGGGCGAAGTGTCGATGCACAAGCTGTTGAGGCGCTGGCGCCGGCAGCGCCCGGATGTGCTGTACATTGCCACGGAAGGCCCGCTGGGGCTCAGTGCGTTACGGGCGGCCCGGCGCCTGGGCATCGCCGTGGTCAGTGGTTTCCATACCAATTTCCCGCAGTATTGCGGCCGGTATGGCCTTGGCCTGCTGGCGCGGTTGCTCACCCATTACCTGCGTTGGTTCCACCGACGCACGGCCACCACCTTGGTGCCCAGCGCCAGCCAGAAGCTGGAACTGGAGCGGCGTGGCTTCGAACGCCTTACGTTGATGGCCCGTGGTGTCGATGCCTGCCTGTTCAACCCGGTCAGGCGCAGCCAGGCGTTGCGTGACGCCTGGGGGTTGGGCCCTGAAGACATCGCCGTACTGCACGTCGGGCGCCTGGCGGCGGAAAAGAATCTGGGGCTGCTACGGCCATGCCTGGACGCCCTGAAGAAGACTTATCCACACACGCGGCTGCGCTTGGTCGTGGTTGGCGACGGCCCGCAGCGTGCTGCTCTCGAACAGCAGCTGCCCGATGCGGTGTTCTGTGGCGCCCAGCGGGGTGAAGCACTGGCCGAACACTATGCCAGCGGCGACCTGTTCCTGTTCCCCAGCCTGACCGAAACCTTTGGCAATGTAGTGCTCGAAGCCATGGCCTCGGGGCTGGCGGTAGTTGCCTATGATGAGGCCGCTGCCGCCCAGCATATCCGCCACGGGCACAGCGGAGCCCTGGCCATGCCCGGTGATCAGGCGGCGTTCATCGATGCGGCCTGCTGGCTGCTCGAAGAAAGCGAAACCCTGCGCCGGGTACGCCTCAATGCCCGCCAGCATGCCAGCCGCCAAGGCTGGCCGGCGATCGTCGAGCAATTCGAGACGCATCTGTACAGCGCGTGCCTGGCAGCGCCTGCGGGTACCGAGCCTGCAGGCACCGCTCTGGCGGTCAAGCCAGGGTCGACAGCGCCTCGCGGCTGAACGGCAGCACCTGCGCTTCGCGGCCTTCGCGAACCTTCTGCGCCCATTCGGCATCCACCAGCAGTGCCCGGCCTACGGCCACCAGGTCAAATTCCTCATCACCCAGGCGACGCAGCAAGCCTTCGAGGCTGGCGGGCTTGGCCACCTTGTCGGTATCGACCATGAACTGCAGGAACTCGCCATCGAGCCCGACGCTGCCCACCGTAATGGTCGGTTTGCCTGTCAGCTTGCGTGTCCACCCGGCGAGGTTCAGCTCGGAACCTTCGAACTCCGGCTCCCAGAACCGTCGCGTCGAGCAGTGAAAGATATCCACACCCGCATCGGACAGGGGCGTAAGGAAAGCGGCCAGTGCCTCAGGTGTTTCAACCAGGCGAGCGTTGTAGTCCTGCTGCTTCCATTGCGAAAAGCGCAAGATGATCGGGAAGTCAGGGCCCACAGCGGCGCGCACGGCCTGGATCAGCTCGATGGCAAAGCGCGAGCGGCCCGCCAGGTCGCCGCCGTACTCATCTTCGCGACGGTTGCTGGCGGCCCAGAAGAACTGGTCGATCAGATAGCCATGGGCGCCATGGATCTCCACGCCGTCCATGCCAATGGCCTGGGCATCGCGTGCTGCAGCGGCGAACGCGGCGATCACCTCACGGATATCGCCCTGTGTCATGCCGTGCACCAGCACCTGCCCATCCTTGACCTTTTCGCTTGGCCCGTAGCCCGGCACTCCGGCGTCCGGTTCGGTACCCAGGCGGCGTACCGCGCCCACATGCCACAACTGCGGGACGATACGCCCACCTTCGGCATGGACAGCATCGACTACGCGCTTCCAACCGGCCAAGGCGTCTTCCCCATGAAAACGCGGGACATTGGCATAGCCGTTGGCGGCCTTGTGTTCAACCGTTGTGCCTTCGGTGATGATCAGGCCCACACCTGCGGCGGCGCGGCGGCGGTAGTACTCGACCATGCCATCATGGGGTGCGCCACCGGGGCAGAAGGTACGGGTCATCGGCGCCATGACGACGCGGGTCGGCAACTCGAGCGCGCCGAGGGTGAAAGGCTTGAAAAGAGGGTTGGTGGGCACTGGGCGCTTCCGTCTGGATGAGGAAATACGCCTGAGGTTAGGGCCAGTGGAAGGCGTGGCCCAGCATTATTGATCGGGGTGATTCTGCGGTATCGCTGGGGGCGCGAAGCGGCCCCAGGGATAGTCAGCCCAACGCTTTCTCGATGGCTTGCACCACGGTTGGATCATCCGGCGCTGTACGCGGCGCGAAGCGCGCCAGCACCCGCCCGTCCTTGCCCACCAGAAACTTCTCGAAGTTCCAGCTGATATCGCCAGGAAACTCGGCGCCCTCACCCGCCAGCAGGCGGTACAGCGAATGGCGCTGCGGCCCGTTGACCTCCAGCTTTGCCCCCAGCGGGAAGCTCACGCCATAGTTTAGGCTGCAGAACTCCTGGATTTCCTTCTCGCTGCCGGGCTCCTGGCCCGCGAACTGGTTGCAGGGCAGGCCAAGCACGTTGAAGCCTTTACCCTTGAACTGCTGTTGCAGCTTTTCCAGCGAAGCGTATTGCGGCGTCAGGCCACACTTGGAGGCGACATTGACCACCAGCACTACCTGGCCCTTGAATGGTGCCAAGGGCAGGTCCTGGCCGTTCAGCGCCTTCAACGTCAGGTCGTGAAATGCACTCATGTTGAATCCCCTCTCAGGTTCCCGGTTGCCGCTGGGGCGAACAGCGCCCACTAAAAAGGCGCTCATCCAAGCCGTGCACCTCCCGGGAGGTTTGTCGGCTTGTCCGAGCGCCTGGCGACTTTCTGAGCTTAGCGCAGAAAATCAGTGGTGATGGCCACCTTCGCCGTGGACGTGACGGTGAGCGATTTCTTCTTCGCTGGCATCACGCACGTTGACGACCTTGACCTGGAAGGTCAGACGCTGGCCGGCCAGCGGGTGGTTGCCGTCGACAGTCACGTCGTCGCCGTCCAGGTCACGGATGGTGACGATCTGCATCTGGCCGTCCGGTGCCGAAGCGTGGAACTGCATGCCCACTTCCAGCTCGTCGACACCCTCGAACATGCTGCGGTTCAGGGTGCTGACCAGTTCGGCCAGGTACTCGCCGTAGGCCTCTTCAGGCTCGATGCTGACGTTCAGTTCGTCGCCAGCCTGTTTGCCTTCCAAGGCTTTTTCCAGGCCCGGGATGATGTTGGCGTGACCGTGCAGGTAGACCAGCGGCGCGCCACCGGCGGAGCTGTCGATGGTCTCCCCGGCGTCGTTGGTCAGGGTATAGTCGATGGAGACTGCCTTGTTGGCGGCGATCAGCATGGGGCAAGACCTTTTGCAAAAGAATGTAGAGCGCACAAGTGTAACCAACGCATCGCCCGATTGCGAACGCAGCGCGGCTGCGGGAAGACCCATCAGTCGGATCATGGGCTTTCACCAGGACACCGAAGGCCACTGGGTGGTCGACCTGTCCTGCGGCCACACCCAGCACCTGCGCCACCAGCCACCGTGGCAGGCGCGCCCGTGGGTGCTCGACCCCCGCCAGCGTGCGCTGCGAATTGGCCAGGCTTTCGCCTGTGGCTGGTGTGCACAAGCGGCCGATAGCGATACCCTTGGCCGTTGATTCCTTGCAACGCTTATTCCGAGAAGCACGCATGCAAACATTTTTCATTGCGCCGACCGACTTTGGTGTCGGCCTGACATCCATCAGCCTCGGCCTGGTGCGGACTTTGGAACGCGCCGGGCTCAAGGTCGGCTTTTTCAAGCCGATCGCCCAGCCCCACCCCGGGGATACCGGCCCGGAACGCTCCAGCGAACTGGTCGCACGCACCCACGGTATCAAACCGCCAATGCCGCTGAGCCTTGCCCAGGTCGAGCGCATGCTCGGCGATGGCCAGCTGGACGAACTGCTCGAAGAAATCATCCGCCTTTACCAGCAGGCTTGCGTGGGCAATGACGTGGTGGTGGTCGAAGGCATGGTGCCAACCCGCCACGCCAGCTACGCAGCGCGAGTCAACCTGCACCTGGCCAAAAGCCTGGATGCCGAAGTGATCCTGGTGTCGGCACCGGAAAACGAAGTGCTCAGCGAACTGTCCGGGCGGGTCGAGCTGCAGGCTCAACTGTTCGGTGGCCCGCGCGACCCGAAAGTGCTCGGGGTGATCCTCAACAAGGTCCGCACCGACGAAAGCATGGCCGAGTTCGCCGCTCGCCTGCGCGAGCACTCGCCGCTGCTGCGCGGCAACGACTTCAAGCTGCTCGGCTGCATCCCCTACCAATCCGAACTCAACGCCCCGCGCACCCGCGATGTGGCTGAGCTGCTTGGCGCCCAGGTGATCAACGCCGGTGACTACGAGCAACGGCGCATGAACAAGATCATCATCTGTGCACGCACCGTGGCCAACACCGTGCCGCTGCTTACCCCTGGCACCCTGGTGGTGACCCCGGGCGACCGCGACGACATCATCCTGGCGGTGAGCCTGGCCGCAATCAACGGCGTGCCGCTGGCCGGCCTGTTACTGACCAGCGACAGCAAGCCCGATGCACGCATCCTCGGTTTGTGCCGCGGCGCCCTGCAGGCGGGCCTGCCGATCCTCTCGGTCAGCACCGGTTCGTACGACACGGCCAACCAGCTCAACTCACTCAACCGCGAGATCCCGGTGGACGACCGTGAGCGCGCCGAATTCATCACCGATTTTGTCGCCAGCCACCTCGACGCTGCATGGCTGCACCAGCGCTGCGGTACGCCGCGTGAGTTGCGCCTGTCGCCTGCGGTGTTCCGCTACCAGCTGATACAGCGGGCGCAGCAGGCCAACAAACGCATTGTCCTGCCCGAAGGCGCCGAGCCGTTGCTGGTGCAGGCGGCTGCGATCTGCCAGGCGCGCGGCATCGCACGGTGCGTGCTGCTGGCCAAGCCCGAGGAAGTCGAAGCGGTGGCCCGTGCGCAGGGGATCACCCTGCCGGCGGACCTGGAAATCCTTGACCCTGAGCTGATTCGCGGGCGCTATGTCGAGCCGATGGTCGACCTGCGCAAAAGCAAGAACCTCAATGCGCCGATGGCTGAGCAACAGCTGGAAGACCCGGTGGTGATCGGCACCATGATGCTTGCGCTGGACGAGGTCGACGGCCTGGTCTCCGGCCTGGTGCACTCCACCGCCAACACCATCCGCCCTGCCCTGCAGTTGATCAAGACTGCGCCAGGCGCCAGCCTGGTATCTTCGGTCTTTTTCATGCTGTTCCCCGAGCAGGTGCTGGTGTATGGCGACTGCGTGATGAACCCGCACCCCAGCGCCAGCGAGCTGGCTGAAATCGCGCGGCAGAGCGCCGAATCGGCGCAAGCCTTCGGCATCGCGCCACGGGTGGCGATGATCAGCTATTCAAGTGACTCGGCGAGCGACGAAGAAGTCGAGAAAGTGCGCGAAGCAACGCGCCTGGCGCAGGAAGCCGAGCGGGGCCTTGTGATTGACGGCCCGCTGCAGTACGACGCTGCCGCCAACCCGGCAATCGCCCGCCAGTTGGCGCCCAACAGCCAAGTGGCCGGGCGCGCCACGGTGTTCGTGTTCCCTGACCTGAACACCGGCAACACCACCCACAAGGCGGTGCAGCGCAGTACCGATGGGGTCAGCCTGGGGCCGATGCTGCAAGGGCTGCGCAAACCGGTGAACGACTTGCCGCGCGGCGCCCAGGTGGACAATATCGTGCACACGATCGCGCTTACAGCCATCCAGGCCAGCGTGGTGCGTTGAAACCTGGGGCTGCTGTGCAGCCCAATCGCCGGCAAGCCGGCTCCCACCAAGATGTGTGGCGCTTGCGATCCCGGTGGGAGCCGGCTTGCCGGCGATTGGGCCGCACAGCGGCCCTCATGGTTTACGGATACTGCTGCACCTGACCCTGCTGATCATACTGCTGGCCGGGAATAGGCTTGAGGTTGACCTCGACGCGACGGTTCTGCGCCCGGCCATTGGCATCGGCGTTGCTGGCAATCGGCTGGTCCGGCCCCATACCGCGCACCGACACGCGCGAGGCGTCCACGCCTTGCGAGGTCAGGTAGGCGCTCACTGCCTGGGCACGGCGCTGCGACAGGTCCATGTTGTGCTGGCGGCTGCCGGTGCTGTCGGTGAAGCCCACCACTTCGATGGTGTTCTGGTTGAACTGTTTGAACGAGGTCGCCAGGTTGTTCAGCGGCGAGTAGAAGCTCGGGGCGATGTTCGCCGAATCGGTGGCGAACGTGATGTTGCCCGGCATGATCAGCTTGATCTGGTCACCCTGGCGCTGCACTTCGACGCCGGTGTTGGCCATCTGGGCACGCAGTTCGGCTTCCTGTTTGTCGGCGTAGTAACCGTAACCGGCAGCGGCAGCACCTACCGCAGCGGCGCCAATCAGCGCGCCCTTGCCACGGTTGTCGTGGTCGATGGCGGCACCGGCGATGGCGCCGGCCAGCGCACCCAGGCCGCCGTACTTGGCGGTCTTGCTCATCCCGGTCGACCCACCCTGCGCCTGACCTTGGCTGTCGTAGGGGTTCTGGCCGGCACAGCCGGTCATCAGGGCTGCAGCGGTTGCGACGATAATCAGGCGACGCATGGTGAACATGGACAAGCTCCTACAAGAATTCGTGTGTGCGGCAAATCATGAATGCATTTATGCCAGCCTTGGATCGCGCTTGGGCGAAAAAATTCCATGACAGGCTGTTTATGCCGGCTCAGGCCCGCACGAAGGGGTTCTCGCGCATTTCGTCACCCAGTCGGGTATCAGGGCCGTGGCCGGTGACCACGATTGCATCCTCATCCAGACGATACAGCCGCTCCTTGATCGAGCGAACGATAGCCCGCTGATCGCCGCCCCACAAATCGGTGCGGCCAATGCCGCGTCGGAACAGGGTGTCACCGGCAACCAACAGCTTGGCGTCAGCGAACCAGAAGCTCATCGAACCCGGCGTATGCCCAGGCGTGTGCAACGCCACGCCACAGCCGCAGGCCAGCGCTTCATCGTCACCCAGCCAGCGGTCTGGTGGGGGCACCGGGGTATAAGGGACGCCGAACATCTGGCACTGCATCTCCAGGTTGTCCCACAGCACCTGGTCGTCCTTGTGCAGGTGCAAGGTCGCACCAGTGAGCTCCTTGAGCTTGCCCGAGGCGAGGAAATGATCGAAGTGCGCATGGGTGTGGATGATGCTCACCAAGGTCAGGCCGTGGGCCTGCAGGCGGGCGAGGATCTTGTCCGGGTCACCACCCGGGTCGACGACGATGGCCTTTTTGGTAAGCGGGTCGCCGATCAGGGTGCAGTTGCACTGCAAAGGCCCGACGGGGAAGGTTTCGCGGATGAGGGTGGTTGGGGCAGTGTTCATGGGGACTCCTGACGACTGCCTGGATGTTATCGTTGCCCGCCCCAGGGAGGCAATTATGCGGTTTTGTCGAGGATGGAGTGCTTGCCTGGAAATTTTCAGGGCCTATGAAATCGAGCCTAAGGCAGATACAACCTGAACAAGCCTCCGCCAAGCGCGCCACCATTGGCGATCTCGATTCGCCCGCGCACGCCATCGCGCTCATGCAGCGCAGCGATGCGCGCCGCGAAATAAAGGCCAAGCCCGGTGCTGCCGCTCTGCGCATCGATGCCCTGTACATAATCCTGCTGCCGCTCGAGCATGCGCGCCGGGTAGCCTGGGCCGTCATCGTTGACGCTGATCACCAATTGCTCGTTCTCTTGCGCGATGCTGATCAACAGCGCATGCCCGGCATAGCGGGTGGCGTTGGTGATCACATTGGCGATCACCGAGGCGACCAGTTCCCGATCGAAGAAACCCAGCGGATTTTCGCTGTCGATGCGCCAGGTGGCGAGGATATCGTTGTGCTCAAGCACTTGCTGATGAGCCGCCAGCTGCGCTTCGACGAAGTCGTCCAGCTCGTGATAGTCCGGGCACACCGGCAACTGGTTGACGCCCAGTTTGTACAGCCCCAGCATTTGCACCAGCATGCCATTGAGGTGGCGGAATTCGTGCTCGATCACGCCCAGCTCGGTGCCCCCGCGCAACTCCTCGGGCAGGCGCGCCAGCCACTGGTCGTGGGACTGGATCAGCGCTGACAACGAGTTTTTCAGGTCGTGCACGGTGGAGGCGATCACCGTGGAAAAATCCAGCCCCTGGTTGTCCTGGCTCATGCGCCGAACACCTTGATGTGCAGTTTGCGGTAGCGGTCATACCGGCTGTCGCTGGCAGGAATACCCGCGACGCTGGTCAGGCAGTTGCGACACTCCTGCAGGATTGCCGGCGGCGTGGCTTCGCCACCGATGCGCAACAGCGCCTGGGCAGTGTTGAGGGCAATGCTGATGTTCTTCGGTTGCAGTGACAGGGCCTTGCGAAACATCTGCAAGGCTTCATTGAGCTGCCCGGCCTGATAGCTGCGCACACCCTGGCGGTTGAGGTCGACTGCTTCGGTGACGGCGCCGAGCACCGTGGGGTCATCCGTCAGCTTGGCGACACTCTGCATGACCTTGGGGTCATCGCCGTAGGTTTCCACACAGCCTTTGAGGATGGTGCCGCCGGCACCTTCCTGGCCCAGCGCCTGCAGCTGTTTGGCCACGGTCAGGGCGGCTTCGACCGAGAAGAACTGATCCATCTTGTCCAGCCGCTGCAGGGCCTGCTCGGTAAGCTTGGCTGCAGTCTCTGCATCACCGGCCTGCTGCAGGCTGGCAGCTTTCATCAAGCGCGCACGCACTTGCAGGCCCTGATCCTCGACATTGTCCTTGGCCACCTCGCTGAGCACGGTATTGATCTCGACCCGGGTACGTGCATCCAGGCCGAAGCCGGCGTTCTTGTTCATCAATGCCTCGACCAGCCCAAGGTTGCTCTCCGCATCCTTGTAGCGCGAGCTCTGGCCCTGGTTCACCGCATGGCGAAACGCCTTCGAGGCGCTTTCGAAGTCTTCGTTGTCCAGCGCCAGTTTGCCCAGCGCGGCCTGGCGCCTCACCGCCAGGGGTGAAAGGCGCACGGCTTCTTCAAGCATGTTTTGCGCGCGCTTGGTCTCACCCTGGGCCACCAGCACGTCGGCCATGCCGTCGTACAGGCTCGGCATGATTGGAAACGCCTTGAGCGCCTGCTCATAAACGCCCTGGGCCTGGGCGTGCTGACCCCGTTTGTGCATCAGGCTGCCCAGCGCCGCATACACCCACGGCTGCGGGCGGCTGGCGAGAATGCCCTTGAGGAACTTTTCCAGCTCGTCGAAGCGGTTCAGGTCTCGCAGGGCATCGGCCCGGTAACGCAGGCACAGGGGCGCGAAACGCGGGTCCTTCTTGCACAGCTCGGCGCACGCAGCCAGCACTTCGGCCGGGCGGCCACGGTCCAGGGCCTGCAGGATCGGCTTGAGCAAGGTCTTGCGTTGCGTCAGCTTGTCGAGCCGCTGGGCCAGGCCCACCCGGTTGAACGGTTTGGTCAGGTAGGCATCGGGCTCGTGCTCCAGGGCGCTGAGCACGATGGCCTGGCTGCTCTCGGCGGTCACCATGATGAACACGCACTCATGGCTGATCAGCTTGTCGAGGATCATGTCCTCCAGCACTTGCTGGCCGTTCTTCTTGCCATCCCCAAGGTGGAAATCCTGAAGAATGTAGTCATAGCGCTTTTGCCCGCACATGCGCAGGGCCTGCTCACCGCTGTCGGCAGTGTCGACGTCACGCACGCCCAGCTCGCGCAGCATGGAGCGCGTCGACGTGCGAAAGTCGGTGAAGTCATCGACGATCAGAAAGCTCTTTTGCCCGTACTGCAGCATCAACACGACCTGTATTGGATGATGGGAGGATGGCGTGCGGCGATGCATACCGCCGAAACGTGTATCGGCAGCCAGGCGCAAAAGATGAGGGCAGGCAGTGCTGCAGCGAGAGGCTGGCCTGGGCCGTTGTTTATCCGGCCAGGCCGCCAACGACCGGCATCAGGCCAGCAGGCCCAACGACTTGGCCCGTGCCACCGCCTGGGTACGCCGCTCCACCCCGAGCTTGCTGTTGATATGGCTGGCGTGGGTCTTGACGGTGTGCAGCGAGATGAACAGGCGCTCGCTGATCTGCTGGTTCGAGCAGCCTTGGGCGATCAATTCCAGCACTGCCAGCTCACGACCACTGAGCGCCTCGCACGTGCCGCTGCTCGGCGCGGCCTGCTCGGGCAGACGAGCCAGCAGCTCGACCTGAACCTTGCAGGCAGGACGTGCGAGCAACTGCTCGCGAAGCCACAGCGGGTGCAGCTCGATCAACCGCTGAAACGGCTGCATCACCCCGCCCTGGGCCGCTGCCAGGGCCATGGGCAAGCGCTCGGCAGCCTGCGCCTCGCCACCGTGCTCCAAGGACAAGGTGATCCACTGGCACAGCGCGCTCAAGGTCAGCATCATGCCACCGCCGGCCTGCCCGCGCTCGACCAGGCCGCGCAAGCGCGCAGCGGCATCCTCACTGCGGCCCTGGATGCGTTCGAGCAAGGCCTGCTGCAACTCGATGTGCAGCGCTAACAACGGGTGGAACTCCGGCGCCGCCGCAGGCTGCTCGCCACCATAGGTCTGGCCCAGGCGCAGCAACCAGGACTCGGCCAGGTCGGTACGCCCCTGCGCCAGCCACAATTCGCACTTCACCAGCGTGATCATGGCCAGGTAGAAGATCGGCGGCACGTCCCAGATATGCATCAGCCTCTCGGCTTCGGCCAGCTCGGCGAAGGCGTCGGCGTAGCGCCCTTCACGCCCGTCGAGGGTAGCGATCACACAGTGGCCTATCAGCACGCTGATATCGCGACAGGCGCGCGCCTCGCCCAGCCCCGCACGCAAGCGCGCACGCCCTTGCGCAGGTTGCAGGCGCGTCACCAGCAGGTAGCCCTCGTACAAGGTCAGCCGCGCGCGCACGGCATACAGCCGCTGGGCCGAAAGGCCCTGGAGGCGTTGCAGCCCCTGGCGCACCTCGTCCAGCGCGCGCAGCGCCTCGCCCCTGGCATGCAGCACCCGGGCACGGTCGTAGTGCGCCAAGGCTTCGAACAAGGGGTTGCCAACCCGCTGGGCCAACTCCAGCGCCTCGCGGTTCCAACCACGCGCCCGCCAGAAGTCGCCATCGGCAATGGCCAGGTTGGACAGCGTCGACAGGCACACCAGACGCTGCCCATAACGTTTGCACGGCAGGCTTTGCAGCGCCTCACCACAATAGGCCAGGGTGCGTTCGCGATCACCGCGGCCACGCGCAATTACCCCGCTCAAGGCCAGCCACTGGGCCAGCATGGACCTTTGCGCGGTGGCTGAAGGCGCTGGCAAAAAGCGGCTGAGGTAGCTTGCCAGCTCTTCGGCTGCGTCCAATTGGCAGGCCAGGCCCAGCGCCCAGCTGTACAGCACGATCAGCCGGGGCGTACTGATCAGCAGGCTGTCGGGCAAGTCCATCTTCCAGCGCAGCAGCATGCCGACGTTCTGCTCGGCCAGCAGTTGCTCCTCCGACAGGCTCTGCACCAGGTCGGCGGCAACGTCCAGATGGCCAGCCCGCAGGGCTTGCTCCACCGCTTCGTCAAGCAGCCCCTGAGCCTGGAACCAACGGCAGGCACGCAGGTGCAGGCGCGCCTGCGGTTCATTGGACTGGCGGCTGCGCAACAGGTCGGAGAACAGGTGATGGTAGCGATACCAGTGCCCATGCTCGTCCAGCGGCACCAGAAACACCTGGTGCGCCTGCAGGTAACGAAGGATGGCCGCGCTGTCGTCGCGCTGACGCAGGGCATCGCACAACGCCGCGCAGAAGCGCTCCTGGCACGCAGTGTCGAACAGAAACGCCTGCACGTCCTCAGGCAGGATTTCGATGACTTCTTCCAGCAGGTAATCGCGGATCAACCCTTCCCCGCCATGCAGGGCCTGGGGCAGCGCATGCTCGTCGCCGGACTCGCTCGCCGCCAGTTGCCAGAACCGCAACCCGGCAACCCAGCCGTCGCTGCGCTGGATCAGGTTGTCCAAGGCCTGGCCGCGCAGGCCTGTAGGCTGGCGACCAATAACGGCCAGGGCCTCGTCGGGCGTCAGGCGCAGCTCCTGCTCGTTGATCTCGACCAGTTGCCGTGAGAGCCGCAGCCGCGCCAGGTGCCAGTCTGGCCGCTGGCGGCTGGTGACCAGCAACACCAAGCCGCCCGGCAAGTGGTTGAGAAAAAACTGCAGGCAGCGATCGAGCACCGGCCCCTGGGCCAGGTGATAGTCGTCCAGTACCAGCAGCAAGGGTGTATCGGCTTGCAGGTACAACGCCAACTCGTCGAGCAGGCCGTCGATCCATTCCTCGAACGCGAAGGGTTGGTGGCGCTGGCGCATTTTCAACAGGCCCATGGCTTGGCCGCCCAACGCCGGGCAGTACTGCTGCAGCCCCTCAAGCAAGCGTTCGAGAAAACGGCCCGGGTCAGCATCGCGCTGGCTGAGCCCAAGCCAGAGGCTGCGCCAATGGTCGGGCAGCGCCTCGCAGAATTCGATGGCCAGGGAGCTCTTGCCGAAGCCTGCCGGGGCATTGACCAGCAACAAACGGCCGCTGAGGCCGGCCTGCAAACGCTGGCACAGGCGCGCACGCGGCACGTGGCCGTGCGGCAGCGGCGGCCGGAAGAAGCGCCCGTCCAGCAGGCCCACGGCCTGGCTGGCGACTCCATGCGTACGGGACAAATCAGTCATGGCCGGCTCGTTCTGGTTGGAAGACTACGGCGGTACGGATTGTTCCGAGACTAGCGGGTAACGCGGCGTATTTGAAGATGATGGGCGCAAATGGCCTGTAAAAGACTACGACAAAAAACGACAAGCCTGATGGACAGAGGGCTGGCGCGGGGTTTGGCGAGGTATTCACCCGTTTTATGACTGCGCCGGCCAGTACAACAAGGGGCTGGAACAGAAACGCCCCGGCAAGCCGGGGCGTTCTGGGAGTATCACAAGGTGTGCAGCACTAGCGGTTCAACGAATACCTGACTGGCGCAGCGCAGCTGGCTGGAAGTCTGCCTTGCTGGCACTGAAGCCGAAGTCGTAGGCGCGCTTCTCTTCGTTCTTCATGCCCAAGGCCAGATAACGGCCCGATTGCAGGTCGTAGATGGCCTCCAGGGTGTACCACGGTACCTGAACATTGTAGTAGTCCTGGGCATGCGCCTCGGAAACCCGCCATAGCTGGCCGCGGCCGTCATACTGGTCGATCACCGCTGCCTGCCAGGTGTCCTCGTCGATATAGAAGTCGCGCTTGGCATAGATGTGGCGCTGCCCCGGCTTGAGCGTTGCAACCACATGCCAGACCCGGCGCAGCTCATAGCGGGTCAGGTCCTGATTGATGTGACCGGCCTTGAGGATGTCGGCGTACTTGAGCTTCGGATCGTCGAGTTTGTAAGCGTTGGAGGCGATGTACATCTCCTTCTTGCCTTCAAGCTTCCAGTCGTAGCGGTCTGGCGCACCGTTGTACATGTCCAGGTTGTCCGAAGTACGCAGGCCATCCGCTGCGGTACCCGGCCCGTCATACGACACCTGCGGCGCCTGGCGCACGCGACGCTGGCCGGCGTTGTAGATCCACGCCTTGCGCGGTTCTTTCACCTGGTCGAGGGTTTCATGCACCAGCAGCACGGTACCGGCCAGACGCGCTGGCGCGGTCACTTCCTGTTTGAAGTAGAAGAGGACGTTGCCCGGGTTGTTCGGATCGAAGTCCTTCATCTTGTCGCGGAAGACGAACTGATCGGCGAAGTACACCAGGCTGTAGGAGCCGTTCTGCTGCGGCGTGGCCTGGGTTACCAAACGGCTGACGCTGCCACCACGGTAGCGGGTGATGTGGTTCCAGATAACCTCAATGCCACTCTTGGGGATGGGAAATGGCACTGCGGTCTGGAAGTTGTTCAGCCCGTTGCCGCCTTCGACCAGCGTGGTCGCGGTGGCATTCTTCTTGATTGCGGCGAACACCTCGTCAGGCACCGTGGAGCCACGATGGGTCTTGTACACCGGTATCTTGAAGGTTTCTGGGTAGCGTTTGAACATCGCCACCTGGCCTGGCGACAGCTTGTCCTTGTACTGGTCAACGTTCTGCGCGGTGATGGTGAACAGCGGCTTGTCGCTGCCATACGGGTCGGAAAGGAAGCCCTTGGCATCGACGCTGCCTGCGGTCTTTGACAACGGTTGCCACGGGCCGATGGAACCGTCGGCGTTACCGGCCTTTTCCGCGCCCATCGGGGTCAGGGTGCTGCCCAGCTTTGCCGCTTCATCGGCGGAAACCGCAGCCATGACGCCGGTTGCCAGCAGGGACAGGCCCAGTACACCGGCTTGCAGCAGACTTCTGGTCTTGTTCATGTCGTGTCGTCCTGGATCTGTGTGCTTAGAAGTTCACGCCGAAGCTGAGGGCGAGGAAGTCGCGATCATCCACGGTGCTGTACTTGCCGTCGAAGAAGTTGGTGTACGACAGGCTCGCGGTGTAGGTCTGCTGGTACTCGGCGTCCAGCCCGAGGCTGACTGCCTTGCGGCCTTCCTCGAAGTTGCCGCCAGGGCCCGGCGAGTAACCATCGACGTCATGCGACCAGGCTACGCTGGGGCGCAGGTTCACACCGGCAATGACGTTGTTGTAGTCCCAGATCGCACGGACGCGATAGCCCCAGGAATCAGACGTGGTATAGCCATCGTTCTCGCAGTAGCGCGATACGTTGTTGGCATCGGTGGTGCCCAGGGTGCTGCTGTTGAGCGCCTCGCACTGGCCATTGGGCAGAGGCCCCGGGCCGAACACCGGGTCACGCCCATAACGCATCTTGGATGTGCTTTCCAGGCCGCCGACGTGGGTCCAGCCGATTTCGCCGACCATGGTCAGCCGCTCTGCCCCCATCACCTGATCGAAGAAGTGGGTGAAGGTTGTCTGCAGCTGGGTGATTTCCTTGCGACGATAACCAGGCTGGTCGGCACCCGGTGTTCCCTGCAACACAGAGACATCCGGATTGAGCGGCGTCAGGCCCGAATAGAGGATATCGGTGGTATTCAACTGCACCGGAGCGTTCGGCCGGTAGCTGATCTCGCCACTCCAGGCGGTACCGGTAGGCAGTGTGGTCGAGAAGCTCAGACCATACAGACGGATGTCTTCCGGATACTCCACGTAGTAGCTGGAGTTGCCTGCGACCTGCAACGGCATAAGGCTTGGCAACAGGCTCGCCAGCGCTGCAGACGGCACACCCGCACTGACCAGCGCGCCCGCCAGGCCGCTTGTGCTGTAGTACTGGGCATCGGCACCGCGACCGCTGAAGATTGGCGCACGGCTGTGGTAGTTCATGAAGTAGCCACCGAATTCGGTATTGAGCGGCTCGTACATGTAGCGCAGGGCAACACCGAACTGACCACTGTCCCGAGCATCGCGGTCCGCGCCACGACGGACGATCACGCCCTCATCGGGGGAGCCGTAACTCACGCCGCGTGCGGCCAGAGTGGCCGCGACTGGCGCAGCCAGCGGCCCAAGCCGGCTGGCCAAGGTGTTCTGCGTGGCCAGCACGGCCAGGTTGTTGTCGCAGCCGTCGGCGATCACGTCGGGCTGGGAGAAGAATGTGCCGCAGTTGTCGACAACGGTCTGGTCCCACTCGATCTGGTAGAAAGCTTCGGTCGACAGGTTGTCGGTGAGGCTTTGCGAGACGTAGAACATGTTGACGGGGATCAGGCCTTCCTTGATTTCAGCCCCTGGCCGGCGGAACGCAGAAACGTCGATCGGGTTGACTGCGTTGATGCCGCCGCCAATGAAGGTACTCTCCCCCCAGCTCACTACCTGCTTGCCCAGACGCACCGAGCCGGGTTGATCACCGATGGCGTAGTTGTGATAGACGAACGCGTCGAGCAGTTCGGCGCCAGACGACTTGGCGCCCTCCTTACGGTTCGAATCGCTGATGTCCTTGAACTCGCGGTTCTCGTCCTTGAGTTCGAAGTCGTACCAGTACTTGCCCCGCACGAAGATGCCGGTGTCGCCATACTTCAGTTCAAGGTCGTGGATACCTTTGAAGATCTTCGAGAAGGTTTCGCCTTTCTTGAAGTTGAGGTGACCATCGTCCGAGGTTTGCGAAAGACCCTTGCCGCCGTTGTTGGCGCCGATCAGGTTGCTGTTGGGGTTGGCGGTCGACCAGCTGGCCCCGACGGAGAGCGACGAGTCGAACTGGCCTTCGATTTCCCCGATGTTGAAACTGACCGCGAAAGCAGGGCTTGCGAGCGTGGAAGCAAGGCTGACGGCCAAAGGTAGCTTGGCCCGACGCCAGAACGGGTTTGCAGATGTCATCGACGCTACTCCATGTACTTTTTTGTTATGGCAGTGAGTCCTTTCAAGAACGGCCCGTGCGACCGGTATGCAGGCTTGCGCCCGTGGCGACACGTGTTGCGCGTGTCGCCCTCCCCCATTCCTGAAAATCCCCTGGCCCCGACTATAGCCAGCAGACCAAGGTGCTTGATCCCTCTAAAGTGTGATTTGCACACCGTTGGCCAATTCGCCCTGGCGTGTTCCCAGGTTACGCACCGGCAGTGCCCAAGCATGGCCGATTTTTACCGATTGGCAAGGTGACAGCCGCTCTGGCCTGCGGGTCGTGCCCCGGGGTACACGACCCGCAACGCGGTTACAGCGTGGAAAGGAAGGCGCTGTTACTCGCCTGCCACTGGACGATGTCCTGGCGGATGCGCTTCTTGTCGAGCTTCCCGACACTGGTCTTGGGAATTTCTGTAACAACGGCGATCTGGCAGGGAATCGCCCACTTGTTGATGTGCCCTTGCTCTACAAATGGCTTGAGGTGTTCCTTCAACGCCTTGGCATCGACAGCCTGGCCGTCATGCACCACCAGCAGGGCGAACGGGCGCTCCCCCCACTGCGGGTCGGCGACCCCAACCACTGCAACCTCGCGCACTCCAGGATGCCGGCTGATCAGGTCCTCGAGGTCCAGGGAAGATATCCATTCCCCCCCAGTCTTGATCACGTCCTTGATGCGGTCGCGAATGTCTATGTAACCCATGCCGTCGAGCGTGGCGACGTCACCGGTGTGCAGCCAGCCACCCTGCCACAGCTCCTCGCTTTTCTCCGGCTCCTTGAAATAGCCCATGGTCAACCAAGGCGCACGCAGCACCAGCTCACCTTGAGTCTCGCCATCTGCCGGGAGGAAATTGCCATCGCCATCGACGATCGCAGCTTCCACCAGCGGTACCGGGACACCGGCCTTGATGCGGTAGGTCACGCGTTCGTCTTCGCTACCGGCCTGCAGCTCATCGTTCAGGTGGGCGGCAGAAATCAGCGGGCACGTTTCGGACATGCCATAGGCTGCAGTCAGCTGAATGCCCCGGGCCAGCGCCGCTTGATATAGCGAGCGGTTGAGCGCACTGCCACCGATGATGATCTTCCAGCCGCCGAAGTCCTGGCCCTGGGAGCTCGGACAATTGAGCAGCATCTGCAGGATGGTGGGTACGCAGTGCGAGAAGGTGACCTTCTCGTCCCGCCAGAGCTTGATCAGCATGTCGGGCTCGTAGCGGCCCGGGTACACCTGTTTCAGACCGAGCATGGTGGCCGCATACGGGATGCCCCAGGCATGCACGTGAAACATGGGCGTGATGGGCATGTACACATCATTGCTGCCAAGCAGGCGGACGCTGTCGATACTGCCGGTCACCGAGGCCTCGGCCAAGGTGTGCAGCACCAACTGGCGGTGGGTGAAGTAGACGCCCTTGGGGTTACCTGTGGTGCCGGTGGTGTAGAACGTGGTGGCGACCGAGTTCTCGTCGAAATCCGGGAAGTCGTAATGCGGGCTGGCCGCCGCCAGCAATTGCTCGTACTCGCCCACCAGGTTCGGCAGTTCGGCGGTCTTGTCCGGGCCATCGGTCAACAGCAGGGTCTTGTCGACCGTGGTCAACTGCCCGGCAATGGCCTGGTAAAGGCCGACAAAATCGCTGTTGACCAGCACGAAGCGGTCCTCGGCATGGTTCATGGTGTAGAGGATCTGCTCAGGCGACAGACGCACGTTGATGGTGTGCACCACCGCGCCGATCATCGGGATGGCGAACATGCATTCCAGATAACGGTGGCTGTCCCAATCCATCACCGCCACGGTGTCACCGGCCTTGACCCCGGCTTCGGTCAGCACGTTGGCCAGGCGGGCGATACGCTCGTTGAGCTGTGGATAGGTCAGCCGCAACTGGTCGCGGTAGACGATCTCGCGGGTCTTCTCATAGCGGCTGCCGGACATCAGCAGGCGTTTGATCAGCAGAGGAAAGCTGTAGGCGCCCTCGGCGGGCTTGATGATGCGGGTCTGCAGCATGGTTATCCCTTCTTGAAAAGCGAGCCGGACAAGTCTGTGTCTACTGTAGTTCGCCAATGTGACGGTCAAATCAGCCGAAGGAATGATTTGGCTGCGCGAGGTATGAGTGGCATTGTTCGGTCGATGGATCAACCCTTGCCCTGCCACTGGAGCCGTACCTATGCCCAGCCCGCGTCGCGCTGTGTTTCTCGATCATGAATCCCTGGACCTTGGTGACCTCGACCTCTCACCTTTGCAGAGCCAGTTCGACGCGTTCGAACTGTACGACGCCACCCGCCCGGATCAGGTAGCCGAGCGCCTGCAGGGCGCCATTGCGGTGATCAGCAACAAGGTCATGCTCGACGCCAACGCCCTGTCTGCCAACCCACAGCTCAAGCTGATCCTGGTCGCTGCCACCGGCACCAACAACGTCGACCTGGCTGCCGCCCGTGCCCAAGGCATCACTGTCTGTAACTGCCAGGGCTACGGCACGCCCTCGGTGGCACAGCACACCCTGGCCCTGCTGCTGGCGCTGGCCACGCGCTTGTGCGACTACAACCAGGCGGTGGCCGACGGCCAATGGGCCAAGGCCAGCCAGTTCTGCCTGCTGGACTTCCCGATCGTGGAACTGGAAGGCAAAACCCTAGGCCTGCTCGGCCATGGCGAACTCGGTGGCGCCGTCGCGCGGCTTGCTGAAGCCTTTGGCATGCGCGTGCTGAGCGGGCAGATCCCCGGGCGCCCGGCGCGCAACGATCGCCTGCCGCTGGACGAACTGCTGCCGCAGGTCGATGCCCTGACGTTGCACTGCCCCCTCAACGAACACACACGGCACATGATCGGCGCACGTGAGCTGGCATTGCTCAAGCCCGGCGCGCTGGTGGTCAATACCGCACGTGGCGGCCTGATAGACGAGCAGGCCCTGGCCGACACCCTTCGTCGCGGCCATCTGGGCGGCGCCGCCACCGACGTGCTGAGCGTCGAGCCGCCGGTCAACGGCAACCCGCTGCTGGCCGGCGACATCCCGCGCCTGCTGATCACGCCGCACAGCGCCTGGGGCGCGGTGGAATCGCGCCAGCGCATCGTCGGCCAACTCAGCGAGAACGCCCAGGCATTCTTTGCCGGCCAGCCACGCCGCGTGGTCAGCTGAGCGCAAGGGCAGGCTCTGCTACACTGCGCCACTTTTTTCAGGAGGCGTCGTCCATGGACCCGCGCAGTGAAGTTTTGCTCCGCCAGGCGGACCTGTTCCAGGGTCCACTGCTGATTGCCGGCGCCCCCGCCGATGACCTGCTCGGCCAGTTGCCAAAGGCCAATGCCTGGACCTGGCACGCGGGTGATCAGGCCATGCTCGACGCCCGCTTTGCCGGGCGCAGCCATTACGGCGTCGACGTGCCGCCGGTCGCCTTCGAGGCGGCCGTACTGTTCCTGCCCAAGTCGCGCGAACTGGCGGCCTACCTGCTAAACGCACTGGCGTCACGCCTGGACGGCGGCGAACTCTACCTGGTGGGCGAAAAGCGCGGCGGCATCGAAGGCGCGGCCAAGCATTTGCAGGCCTTGGGCAAGCCACGCAAGCTCGACAGTGCCCGACATTGCCAGCTGTGGCAGGTCACCGTGGACAACGCGCCCGAAGCCAAGCCACTGGAAAGCCTGGCCGAACGCTTCGCGCTTGAACTGGAAGACGGCCCGCTGCAAGTGGTCAGCCTGCCTGGCGTGTTCAGCCACGGCCGCCTGGACCGCGGCACAGCGTTGCTGCTCAAGCACCTGGATAACCTGCCAGTGGGCCATGTATTGGACTTTGGCTGCGGTGCCGGTGTACTCGGCGCCACAGTCAAACGCCGTTACCCACAGAGCCGGGTCACGATGCTGGACGTGGACGCCTTCGCCGTGGCGGCCAGCCGCCTGACGCTGGCCGCCAATCAGCTGGAAGGTGAAGTCATCAGTGGCGACGGTATCGATGCTGCACCCGGCGACCTGAGCCTGATCCTGAGTAACCCGCCGTTCCATACCGGTGTGCACACCAACTACCAGGCATCGGAAAACCTGCTGAAAAAATCAGGCCAACATCTGCGAAAAGGCGGCGAAATGCGCTTGGTCGCCAACAGTTTCCTGCGCTACCAGCCACTGATCGAAGGCGCTCTGGGCAACTGCCGGACCTGTGCGGAGGCAGACGGTTTTCGCATCTATCAGGCAACACGCTGATAAAAACAGGGCTTGCCCAAAGCGTTTCGGCTAGGCAGAATCCGCACCGTCCTAGGGGAGTAGTCTCCCGCAAGCACCCTGCTTGCCCGGCACGCGTCAACACACTTGGCCCACAGGCCATGGCGCGTGCGACCCACGATCTGCGCAGACAGGTCCAGGGTTTGACAAGACCTATGACACGCACACCTTACCCGGGGCGGGGAGGCTGTACGTGTCATAGCCGTGTCGACCCGCCCCCACAGGAACCCTGATGCTGGAATCGCTCCTCGTACCTACCGCGATCGTCGCGCTTGCCGAAATCGGCGACAAGACGCAATTGCTCGCGCTCATTCTGGCTGCTCGCTTCCGCAAGCCCTGGCCGATCATCGCCGGCATCATCGCCGCCACCCTGGCCAACCATGCCGCCGCCGGTGCCGTGGGCGCCTGGGTCAGCGGGTTCTTCAGCGAGTCGACGCTGCACTGGATTCTCGCCGCGAGCTTTACCGCCACGGCCCTGTGGACCCTGGTGCCGGACAAGATGGATGATGATGAAAACCCTGCGCGTCGCTTCGGCCCGTTCCTGACCACGCTGATCGCGTTCTTCCTGGCCGAGATCGGTGACAAGACCCAGGTGGCCACGGTGATGCTGGCAGCCCAGTACCCGCACCTGATCATGGTCATCATCGGTACCACGCTGGGCATGCTGATTGCGAACGTGCCGGTAGTCCTGGCGGGCAATTTCGCCGCAGAAAAGCTGCCGCTGACGCTGATTCGCCGCCTGGCCGCGACGGCCTTCATCGTACTGGCGATCGTCGCCGTCTACTCGGCAATGAAAACCAGTGGGTGGGTGGGGTGAAGCTGCAAGCTGCAAGAAAGAGCAGATGTACGCGTACTGCTCTTGCTTGTAGCTTGTAGCTTGTAGCTTGTAGCTGCTCTTACTTCTTGGCGGCCTGATACAGCGGCATGACCTTGGGAATTGCCGCCTGCAACGAGGCGATCCGGCTGTCAGAGGCCGGGTGAGTGCTCATGAACTCAGGTGGCGCACCCTCGGACGCCTTGCTCATCTTGTTCCACAAGGTGATCGCGGCGTTCGGGTCGTAGCCGGCACGCGCCGACAGTTCCAGGCCGATCAGGTCGGCTTCGTTCTCGTTGGCGCGGCTGTTGGGCAAGGTCATGGCGTAGTTCACCACTTGGTCTGCCAGCGCAATGCTGTTCTGGCCAAGGCCAAACAGCGCACCTGCGCCCTGGCGGGCCATTTCCACACCGTAAGCCTTGGACATCGCTTCGCGACTGTGTTCACGCAGCGCGTGGGCGATCTCATGCCCCACCACTGCCGCAATCTCGGCATCGGTAAGCTTGAGCTGGTCGATCAGGCCGGTGTAGACGATGATCTTGCCGCCAGGGCCGCAGTTGGCGTTGAGCTCATCGCTCTTGATCACATTGACCTCCCACTGCCACTGGGCGGCATCCGGGCGGAATTTCGGCGCCTGGGCGATCAGCCGGTCGGCAATCACCTGCACGCGCCTGGCATCGGCGCTGGACTTGTCCAGCACGCCCTTGTTCGACGCCTCGCCAAGGGTCTGCTGGTACGACTGGGCGTACATCTGGTTGACCTCATCGGTCGAGAGCATGCTGAACATGTACTGCTTGCGCTCGACGCCGACAGCACCGCCGCTGGTGGTATTGACCGCCTGGCAGCCAGCCAGCAGGATGCCAGCGCTCAAGAGGCTGACGACAAAAGACTTACGCATGAAAACACTCCCTTTTTACATGCGGGATATCCTAGGCCGAGTCGCCCATGGGCTACCAGAGCCGCAGGGAAGATTTTCTTCGCCAGTACCGGCCTCATCAGGCCGGCGTCAGGCACTCGGGCGCATCCAGCTTCGGGTCATTGACGAAATTCGCCAGCGCCCGCTCACGTAGCGTGGCCGGTGGGCTGGCGAGCAGCTCATGCAGACGCGGCAGCGGTGTGTCAGGGGCCAGCCATGCGGCCTGCCCCGCCTCATCGAGAATCAACGGCCGGCGTTGGTTCATCGCCGCCTGGGTCACCACCGCACAGCTCAGCCACACCTGGTCCTGGACCGGGTAGGCTTCCCATATGGCCGCGAAATACAACGACGAACCCTCCCCCGGCGTCAACCAGTAAGGCCGTTTGCGCACCGTGCCACGCCATTCGTAAAAACCGTTGGCTGGCATCAGGCAGCGCCGCAGACGTAACGCTTCGCGGAACATCGGTTGCTCGGCCAAGGTTTCGGCCCGGGCATGCGCGGGGGTGCGTGAGAGGTCAGTGAGCCAGGCCGGGGTCAGGCCCCAGCGCGCCTTGGCCAACTGCATCTGGCCGTCGACCTGGCGCTGGATCAGCACCGAAGCGCCGGGCGAGATATTCCATTGCGCCGGCTGGCCGGCAGGAAAGCCTGGCAGGCTTGCCAGCACCTGGGGCCAGCGAAACAGGGCATAGCGTCCACACATGGGCGATTTCAGAACCTAGCAGATCAAGGTACCGGGATAGCTCTCCGGTTCGTCGCCGACAAGCGGCTGGGCGCCATTGTACGCATCGATCAGCTGCCGTGCGTAACCTGCCTGCTCATCGGCCACGGCGAGCCCGAGCAAGCCTTGCATCGGCAACTCGCCAACACCGCCCATCAGGTCACGGCCGATCAGGTGCACCTCGATACCCTCGCTGGCCAGCATGCCAGCGAGCATTTCTGCCTCCAGCAAGGTTTCCGGTTCGTAGATCCGCCGCATCAGGCATCGTCCTCGCGTCTGACTTCGAGCATCCATTCGTCGCCGTGCACCTGCAGGATGAACACCACCGGCTGACAACATACCTGGCAGTCTTCGGTATACATCTGGTCGCCACCAGAGATGTCCACGGTGGTTTCCACGCGCTCGCCGCAATAAGGGCAATCGTAGAAGTCGGTTTCCAGCATCGCGGCCTCCGCAGTGACTTATGCGTATAATTGCCGGTCTGTTTACAGGGCCTGCGTGTGTCCGAGCCGTTTTTCGGGCCCCACCCCTACTTTATTACCCTAGCCGTTTCCAACAAGAGAGCATGATGGGCGAATTCGATGCCATCCGACCGTACGACGATGCTGAGGTCCCTGCCGTGCTGGCACGCCTGCTCAGCGACCCGGCATTCCTCGATATCCTCACCCACTTCCGCTTCCCGCGCGCAGCCGGGGCACTCGGCTGGTTGCTCAAGCCGCTGATCGCCCGCCGCCTGCGCAAGGAGTTCGCCGGGGTTACCTGCGTGTCCACATTGCAGGACAAGGTCGAATACTACGTCGACCACACCATCGAGCGCGCTACCGACGGGGTCACGTACACAGGCGTCGAGCAACTCAAATCCGGTACCGCCTATCTGTTCCTGGCCAACCACCGTGACATCGTCATGGACCCGGCCTTCGTCAACTACGCGGTGTACCACGCAGGCCTGCCGACGCCACGCATCGCCATTGGCGACAACCTGCTGCAAAAGCCGTTCGTCAGCGACATGATGCGCCTGAACAAGAGCTTCATCGTCCACCGCTCGCTCACTGGCCGGCGCGAAAAGCTCGCGGCCTACCAACTGCTCTCGGCCTACATCAACCATTCGATCCGCAACGACGGCGCTTCGATCTGGATCGCCCAGGCCGAAGGCCGTGCCAAAGATGGCGATGACCGCACCGACTCGGCCATCCTCAAGATGTTCCACATGAGCCGCAAGGATGAGCCTTTCGGTGCGGTGATCCAGGGCCTTAACCTCACTCCGGTGTCGATCAGCTACGAGTACGACCCCTGCGACCAGGCCAAGGCGCGCGAACTGTATATCCGTGCGACTACCGGCACCTATCAGAAGGCGCCAGGTGAAGACGACAACAGCATCGCCAAAGGCATCACCGGCTACAAGGGCCGGGTACACATCAACTTCGCCCCGCCGGTAACCGCGTTCTACGAGGACACCAAGCAGCTGGCGCAGGAGATCGACCGGCAGATTCTGGGTGGCTACCGACTGTTCCCGGTGCACTACCTGGCCTACGCAATGTGGGGCGAAAAGGATGAGGCACTACAGGTGCCGAGCGCCGAGAAGCTGTTCCCGGCCGAGGAGCTGGCAAAAGCCAAGGAAGAATGGCAACGCCGCCTGGACGCCTGCCCGCAGGAGCAGCGGCCATACCTGGTGTTGCAATACGCCACGCCGGTGCGCAACCAGTATCAGGTCAGGCAACAGGCGCCGGTTGCCTGACCACAGGGGCCGCTTGGCGGCCCCGCATGGTTCAGATCCAGGTACTGAACCAGGACAGCAGCAAGGCCATCGCCAGGCAGGAAAAGCCCAGAATGTAGTAATAGCGCGGCACCCGCTGGTCGAATGCATCCACCAGCCCGTCATCCACTGCCAGGCTTTCGCGGGTGATGGCCTGGCGACGCCGTGCACTGTGCAGCAGCAACCCGCCCGGGCAGGTCATCAACAATGCCAGCAGATTGATCAGCTTGGTCGGATGGGCGGCCAGAACCCCCCAAAGCACTTGCAAGGACATCACGCAACCTCGGTCAGAACGCCAGCGAAGGCCGGCATTCTACCGAAGACCGGCCCTGGCGCCCGGACTTGGCGACAAAGTGTCACTAAATTTCATCTGTCACACGCTCGTCATCAAGGCAGGCCACCCTGTCGGCCTTTTCCCGAACCGGAGCGAGTACATGCTGCACGCCGAAAACCAGGACCGCCTCTATCTCATTGCCCAGAGCGATGAACAGCAGGCGTTGATCGATGGTTTTGCCATCAATGTCCAGGACCGCCAGTGGCTGGTGTATTGCGCCCTGGGCGGGCATGCGCATGAGCATTTGCCAGAGGTGGACCTGCTGACGGGCGTGAGCGTGCTGGATTTTCATATCCAAGCGGCCTGAGGCCTTCGAAAAACCAAAAAAAACCCGCTGCCTGGCACGCAGGCAGCGGGTTTGTTCTCGGTACAGCGAAAAGCTTATTCGCCCAGCACCTGGCCGATGGTCGGGTCTTTGAACAGGCGGGTCAACGCATCGCTCAACACATCCCCCACCAGCTTGGTGTTGGTTTCCTGGTTGGGCGCCATGCCGAAGCGCTGGTCCAACGAGGCGCCGTAACGGCCGCTGTAACGGCGGTTGGCGTTCGACACATCAGCACGGAAGGTGGCGCCGATGGTAGCCTCGGTCACGTACAGGTTTTCCTTGGGCGACTGGTACTTCAATTCGGCCAGGGTCACGGTCAGTTGCGGCGCGTTGGAGGCGTTGGCCGAAGGGGTGAAGCCCAACAGGCGTACGGCCGCCTCGGCCTGAGCCTGCAGCTTGGGCACGATGTCATTGCCATTGACGCTGATGGTGCTGGTCTCGGGGTACATGCCACCACGAGTGCCCAGGGACTGCGAAGCCCGGCCGTCCACCACCTTGACCACCACCGGCTGGCCGTGGCCGACCGGGGCGAGCTGGGCGTTGAGCTTGGGTTGCGGGCTGAGTTGTTGCGGGCTGTGGGCACAACCGACCAGGCTCAGGCTGGCCACGGCAAGCAAACCGAACAACAGACGTTGCAACATGCGTGTTTCTCCAGAAAAAGCGGCAAAGGCCCACAGTATACCTAGCGGCACGCTACAAGCGGCAAGCTACAAGTAAAAGCAGACCGCACGGGGCGCAGGCGTCTTCTTGAGGCTTGCCGGTTGAAGCCAGGCCCTTCTGTCACACGCGGTTCATGGTCCTGCTGTTATCTTCGCTGCAAGCCCTAACACACAGGACTCGACACCATGGCCTCGCTCTGGACCCTGCTCTTCCAACGCCCGCGCCACAATACCTATGCACGCCTCGATGGCGACGGCAACTGCCTGGGATTCAAGCAATGCAGCCAGCCACCAGGCAGCAACGGCTGGGTGCAGGTCAAAGAAATCCAGCTTGCCTGGCTGGGCCGCCCGCTGCCCGCCAACGCCCGGGTTTGCGCCCATGCAAGCGGCCATTGGCAACGGCGCACCCTGCCCGCCTGACAAACGCTGCAATAAAAAGCACGAATAACGACCTTTCTGCCCGCGACATCGTTATAATCTCCCCCCGATTATAAGGACGTCTCCTGATCGGGCCCCGCATTTGCCGTTTGACCCCGGCACCTTCACCGCTTCGCCCACAGAGAGCCTTCCACTCAGGTCTTGCATCGGCTGTCGTGCCTGCTTTTCCGGGCCTTCGCACTGCATGAACCTGCGGGTTGCCATCGCGCAGTCCCCTTTTGAGGTTCACGTCTCCAAAAGAGCGTGAAAAAAACGGTTTTCACAACTTCACGAGAGTGTGGCGAGCAAATGAACAGTCTGGCATGTGCAATAGCGACAGATGTGTCCCGAACAGCCCTGAACAGGCGGCTGATACGCTCATTTCACATGGGTGTCTGAAACCGCTCCATAACGCACGCACGACACCTTGACCATAAGTCGAATTGCCGCACCTGTGGCAAACGGCGTTCAATAGACGAACCCGAAGACTGATTTGGCGGTGTCCGCGGAAGTTGCAAGAACTGCGAAGAGTCGGACATGGCGATCCTGGCACACCTGGGGTCCTATGCTGTCAATTAGGTAGCTGTAGATTGTGGAGACGCGTTAAATGGCGCAGAACGAATCGGTTGATGTAGTACTGGTAGGCGCGGGCATCATGAGTGCCACCCTGGCCGTACTGCTCAAGGAGCTCGACCCGACCCTGAAGCTTGAGGTCGTCGAGGCGATGGACTCCGGGGCCGCGGAAAGCTCCAACCCCTGGAACAACGCAGGCACCGGCCATGCCGGCCTGTGCGAGCTGAACTACACGCCCCAGGCCGCCGATGGCAGCATCGACATCAAGAAGGCCGTGCACATCAATGCCCAGTTCGAGGTCTCGCGCCAGTTCTGGGCTTACCTGAGCAAAAAAGGCAATTTCGGCCCTGCCCGTGCCTTCATCAACCCTGTCCCGCACCTGAGCTACGTCGAAGGTGACAAGGGTGTTTCCTTCCTCAAGAAGCGTTTCGAGCTGCTCAAGCAGCACCATGCCTTCGCCGAGATGGAATACACCGAAGACAAGGCGGTGATGAATGAGTGGATGCCGCTGATGATGCCCGGCCGCCCGGCCGACCAGCACATCGCCGCCACCCGCGTGACCAAAGGTACCGACGTCAACTTCGGCGCACTGACCAACAAGCTGCTCAAGCTGCTGGGCGACTCGCAGAATGCGCAGGTCAAGTACAGCAAGAAGGTCGTCGGCCTGCGCCGTAACGGCGCTGGCTGGACCGTCAGCATCAAGGACGTCAACAGCGGCGGCAGCCGTGAAGTGGACGCCCGCTTCGTGTTCCTCGGCGCCGGCGGCGCGGCACTGCCGCTGCTGCAACTGTCCGGCATCCCGGAGAGCAAAGGCTTCGGCGGCTTCCCGGTAAGCGGCCAGTGGCTGCGTTGCGACAACCCGGAAATCGTCAAGCAGCACCAGGCCAAGGTCTACAGCCAGGCCGCCGTTGGCGCGCCGCCGATGTCGGTGCCGCACCTGGACACCCGCGTGGTGGACGGCAAGACATCGCTGCTGTTCGGCCCGTACGCAGGCTTTACCACCAAGTTCCTCAAGCACGGCTCGGTGATGGACCTGCCACTGTCGGTGCGCATGGGCAACATCGGCCCGATGCTGGCCGTGGCCCGCGACAACATGGACCTGACCAAGTACCTGGTCAGCGAAGTGATGCAGTCGATGGAACAGCGCCTCGAGTCGCTGCGCCGCTTCTATCCGCAGGCCAAGGCTGAAGACTGGCGCCTGGAAGTGGCTGGCCAGCGCGTGCAGATCATCAAGAAGGACCCGAAAAAAGGCGGCATCCTGCAGTTCGGTACTGAGTTGGTGTCGGCACAGGACGGCAGTATCGCGGCACTGCTCGGCGCATCCCCTGGTGCGTCGGTGACCGTGTCGATCATGCTTGAACTGATCGAGCGCTGCTTCCCCGAGCAGGCCAAGGGCGCCTGGGCTGCCAAGCTCAAGGAAATCTTCCCGGCTCGCGAGAAGACCCTGGCCACCGATGCAGCCCTGTACCACAAGATCAGTGCCGACAACGATGAGGCGCTGGACCTGGTAGAGAACAGCCCGGCCAAGCACTACGCCTAACGCCCCTAGGGGTAATGCCAGTCAGGTAGGCGATCCAGGGCCGCTTTGCGGCCCTGATAACGCTAACTGACTGGCAATGCCCCTAGGGCGTTTTTTCTGGCGGGGATCTATCAGGCGCGGGCTTTATCGATGATCTCGATGTATTCAGCCGCATTGCGCTGGTCGGCGATCACTTCGACGAAGGTCTTGCCCTGTTCGTCTTTGCCGTCCAGGTCCAGCCCGGCTTCGACGAAGAACCCTACGAAGCGCTCGAAATCGTCGACACGCAGGCCGCGGTAAGCCTTGATCAGCTTGTGCTGAGAAGGCGAAGTCACACCATCTGCAGGCTCAAACTGGAGAAACGACTTGATGTAGTCGTCGCTGATTTCGTCACCAATCACCTGCTTCTTGTCTTTGCGCATTGCCGGCTCCAACTGGACCATCACGAATTTCGAAGGCCGGCAGTTTACCCCCCACACGCGGCACGCCTCAACGCGTACGTACGGTACCTGTGTGCAAGTCGGCCCAGACATGGCCGTTGGAGTAGGTCAGAAACTGCACATACAGCGTCTCGTTGCGCAGCAGGTCCATGATCACGCGGTAGTCGCTGACCGGGTAGTTCAGGCTCAACGTGCGGGTCTTGTCGTCATACACAGGCTTTTTCAGGCTCTTGCCCGCCTCGCCATCGAAGGTGAGCAACACCTGGCTGATCGTCGCACCTTTACTCAACGGCTTGCCTTTGAGGCGCATCTGCAAGGAGGCGGTGATCGGAATTGGCTGTTGATCAGATGGGCGCTGCGCCCCAACCACTACCGAGTAGTCGGTTACCTGCAACAGTTGCTGGCCTGTCGGCGCTTCCTGGCGCAGAGCCTGGTCATCGGGCGGGAGAAACTGGCTGTGCAGCGGTGCGGCGGCAAGAGGCAGGCTGACTGCCAGCAACAGGGGAACGATCGCTCGCATGTAAGGCTCCTTGGCATGAAGGAGCACTCTAGCATGCTGCACAACGGGGGCTGTCAATCGAACTGCGCGAGCATCCAGGCATGATACCGGGCAACACCCTCTTCGCCTTCACGCGGCGCCCAAGGGGCATGCTCGCCGTCGGCCAACTGCCGGTACGGGCCGGCTTTGCATTCGAACAGAATGCTGTCTGCCTCGAGCACCACCAGGGAATGGAAGAGGCCGGGGCGCAGGTCCACGCCAAGGCACTCGCCACCGGCTTCAAGGACGCGCTTGTCGATCACTGCGCCCTGCTCATCGAACATGAGCAGCCCCAAGCGGCCTTTGAGCGCCAACAAAGTCTCGGCCTTGTCCTCGCTCAGGTGCCGGTGAGGCGCAATATAGGTGGACGGCTGCAAGCCCACTGCCAAACGGTGACAGGGGTCTTGCATCTCATGGAAATTGTGATGGTAGCGACCACGCGGTGCGTCGGCGGCTTTCTGCGCCAGCCCGGCAAACAACGCTTGGTCGATGAAAGCAGGCTGGCTCATGATCAAAGTCCCTTGACGGCGAAGATGCCGTTCGCGTTACGCCAGTAACCCTTATAGTCCATGCCGTAACCAAAGATATAGCGATCGATGCAAGGCAGGCCGACGTAGCTGGCCTTGAGGTCCGGGCTGGCCTTGCGGTCATGGTCTTTGTCGATCAGCACCGCAGTGTGCACCGAGCGGGCGCCGGCATGTTTGCAGAACTCGATGATGGCGCTGAGGGTGTGACCCTCGTCGAGGATATCGTCGACGATCAGCACGTCGCGGTCGATGAACGACACTTCAGGCTTGGCCTTCCAGAACAGCTCACCGCCACTGGTCTGGTTGCGGTAGCGCGTGGCATGCAGGTACGAGGCCTCCAGCGGGAACTGCAGGTGGGTCAGCAGCTTGCCAGCGAAGATCAGACCGCCGTTCATCACACAGAACACCACCGGGTTCTTGTCGTGCAGGTCCTTGCAGATCTGCTCGCCAACCTTGGCAATGGCCGCTTCGACTTCGGCTTCGTTGTAAAGGCAGTCTGCCTCGCGCATGACTTGACGGATGTGCTCGAGATCAGCGGACATTGCGCTCTCCAGGGGGGATTTTGGAAAAGCGGGCAAAGGTACGCATCCGCTCGTCACAGATCAAGCATTTATGGACTAACGTGCAAAAGGACTGCACGACAGCAAAGGCTGAATAGATTAATCTAGCGCGGTTTTTTTGCCCGCCTTTCGGAGCCCCCCTATGCCCACTCGTGAGATCCGCCACCCGCTGATCCGCCACAAGCTCGGCCTCATGCGCCGTGCCGACATCAGCACCAAGAACTTTCGCGAACTCGCCCAGGAAGTCGGCGCGCTACTGACCTACGAAGCCACCCAGGACCTGCCACTGGAAACCTACGAGATCGATGGCTGGTGTGGCAAGGTGCAAGTTGAAAAAATCGCTGGCAAGAAGATCACCGTGGTACCGATCCTGCGCGCCGGCATCGGCATGCTTGACGGCGTGCTCAGCCTGATCCCGGGCGCGAAGGTCAGTGCCGTGGGTGTCGCACGCAACGAGGAGACCCTCGAAGCACACACCTACCTGGAAAAGCTCGCCCCGGACATCAACCAGCGCCTGGCGCTGATCATCGACCCGATGCTTGCCACCGGCGGCTCGATGGTCGCCACCATCGACCTGCTGAAGAAGGCAGGCTGCAAGGAAATCCGCGCCATGGTGCTGGTTGCAGCGCCTGAAGGCATCGAAGT
This sequence comes from Pseudomonas sp. BNK-30, assembly GCF_047456185.1. Lineage (NCBI taxonomy): Bacteria > Pseudomonadati > Pseudomonadota > Gammaproteobacteria > Pseudomonadales > Pseudomonadaceae > Pseudomonas > Pseudomonas sp. BNK-30. The sequence goes on along the minus strand of NZ_CP179904.1, from coordinate 129,633 downwards.
GGTGGAGAAAGCCCACCCGGACGTCCAGATCTACACCGCCTCGATCGACCAGCGCCTCAACGAACACGGCTATATCGTTCCGGGCCTGGGCGACGCCGGTGACAAGATCTTCGGCACCAAGCAGAAGGACGCCTGACCATGCAGGACGGCTTCAACGACCCGCTATGGCGCCAGGTCGTTTCGGGCGCGCAGATGCTCTTCGTGGCATTTGGCGCGCTGGTGCTGATGCCGCTGATCACCGGCCTGGACCCTAACGTCGCGCTGTTCACCGCGGGTATCGGCACCCTGCTGTTCCAGCTGGTCACCGGCCGTCAGGTCCCGGTATTCCTGGCCTCGAGCTTTGCCTTCATTACTCCGATCATCCTCGCCAAAGGCCAGTTCGGCCTGGCCGAGACCATGGGCGGCGTGATGGCCGCAGGCTTCGTGTACACCTTCATGGGCCTGATGGTGAAGATCAAAGGCACCGGCTTCATCGACCGCATGCTGCCACCCGTGGTGATCGGCCCGGTGATCATCTCCATCGGCCTGGCCATGGCACCGATCGCGGCCAACATGGCCATGGGCAAGGGCGGTGACGGCGCGGTACTGATGCCGTACAAGACCGCCATGCTGATTTCCATGCCGGCGTTGCTCACCACCCTGATCGTCGCGGTATTTGGCAAAGGCATCTTCCGCCTGGTGCCGATCATTTCCGGGGTGCTGGTAGGGTTTGCCCTGGCGTTCGCCTTTGGCGTGGTCGATACCGCCAAGATTGCCGCCGCGCCTTGGCTTGAGATCCCTAATTTCACCGCACCAGCGTTCAACTGGCAGGCCATCCTGTTCATCGTACCGGTCGCCCTGGCCCCGGCGATCGAACATATCGGCGGGGTGATCGCAGTCGGCAGCGTGACCGGCCGCGACTACCTAAAGAAGCCTGGCCTGCACCGCACCCTGCTGGGTGACGGCCTGGCCACCACGGCAGCCGGCCTGTTCGGCGGCCCGCCCAATACCACGTATGCCGAAGTGACCGGCGCCGTGATGCTGACCAAGAACTACAACCCGAAGATCATGACCTGGGCGGCGGTCTTTGCCATCACCCTGGCCTTCATCGGCAAGTTCGGTGCGTTGCTGCAGAGCATCCCGGTGCCGGTGATGGGCGGCATCCTCTGCCTGCTGTTCGGTTCGATCGCGGCGGTGGGCATGAACACCATGATCCGCCACAAGATCGACCTGGGCGAAGCTCGCAACCTGGTGATCGTGTCGGTGACCCTGGTGTTCGGTATCGGCGGCGTGCTGATCGGCAGCGGCGACGGCCCTGATGATTGGGGCCTGAAGGGCATCGCCCTGTGCGCTATCGTGGCCATTGCCCTGAACCTGATCCTGCCGGGCAACGATGGCTGGAAAAAGAGAAGCTGGACCTGTAGGAGCGGCCTTGCGTCGCGAAAGGGCCGCAAAGCGGCCCCTTCAATTCAAGCCTTTTCACACATCCGCGCCAGCACCCTCACCCACTCCGGGTGATCATTCAGGCACGGCACCAGCACCAACTCTTCGCCCCCTGCCTCGATGAACTGCTCCTTGCCGCGATCGCCAATTTCCTCCAGCGTCTCGATGCAATCGGCCACGAATGCCGGGCACATCACCAGCAGCTTCTTCGCCCCGGCCTTGGCCAGTTCATCCAGACGCGTCTCGGTATAGGGTTCGATCCACTTGTCTCGGCCTAACCGCGACTGGAACGAGACAGACCACTTGCCGTCCGGGATGCCCATCCTGGTGGCGAACGCCTTGGCCGACGCCAGGCACTGCCCCCGGTAGCACACCGCCCGCACTTCGGCACTGGCGTCCTTGCAGCAGTCCGCTGCCCGCAAATCATGCTTGCTACCAGGCATGAGCTTCTTCAGGTGCCGCTCCGGCAAGCCATGGAAGCTCAACAACAGGTGGTCGTAGTCCTGCTCAAGATAGGGCCGTGCACTGGCCACCAGGGCATCGATGTATTCAGGGTGGTCGTAGAACGGTTGCAGCACACGCAACTGCAAAGGCAAGGCGCGTTCGGCGACAGTCTGGTTGGCCAGTGCCACTACCGTAGTCACCGTGCTGTCAGCGAATTGTGGATAAAGCGGCGCCAGTGTCACCTTGCGCACACCTTGAGCGGCGAGGCGCTCAAGCACCTGCGCCAGTGCTGGCTCGCCATAGCGCATGGCGATTTCCACCGGACCATGGGGCCAGTGCTCGACCATCGCGGCCTGCAGGCGACGCGTCAACACCACCAAGGGTGAGCCTTCGTCCCACCAGATCGAGGCATAGGCATGGGCAGACTGTTCTGGGCGCTTGATCAGGATCAGCGACACCAGCAAGCGCCGCACCGGCCATGGCAGGTCGACCACGTAAGGGTCCATCAGGAACTGGTTGAGGTAGCGGCGTACATCGGCTACCGAGGTGGAAGCCGGAGAACCCAGGTTGACCAGCAACAGAGCGTGATCGGTCATGCAGCGTCCTATGTCAGAGGCGCCTGGACAGGTTGTCCAGGGCCGATTGCAGATCGTTGTAACGGAACGTGAAGCCCGCGGCCAGCAAACGCACAGGGCGTGCCCGCTGCCCACCAAGCAACAACGTCGACAGCTCTCCGAGGCCCGCCTTCAGCAGCAGGCCAGGCACCGGCAGCAGCGCCGGCCGGTGCAGCGCCCGGCCCAGGCGCCGGGCGAATTCGCGGTTACGCACAGGCTCTGGCGCGCAGGCATTATAAGGACCGCTGGCGTCCTTGTGCCGCAAGAGAAAATCTATCAGGGCGACCTGGTCGTCTATATGCACCCAAGGCATCCATTGCCGCCCATTGCCCAGCGGGCCGCCCAGCCCCAGCTTGAACGGCAGGCGCAGGCGCGACAGGAAACCGCCATCGCTGGCCAGCACCAGCCCCGTGCGCACCAACACCACGCGCAGCCCAAGGGCCTGCGCACGTTGCGCTGTTTCCTCCCAGGCAATGCACAGCTGGCTGGCGAAATCCTCGCGCACCGGCGGCGATACCTCGGTCAATTCACGCTCACCGCCATCGCCATACCAGCCCACCGCAGAACCCGAAATCAGCACTTCGGGACGTTGCTCACGGGTACCGAGCCAGCCCAGCAATTGCTCGGTAAGGCTGATACGGCTGGCCCAAAGCACATTGCGCCGGGCGGCGGTCCAGGGCCGGTCGGCAATCGGCGCGCCAGCCAGGTTGATCACGGCGTCCACCTGCTCGTCAGCGGCCAGTTCCTCCAGCTGGGCAATCCCGCGCACCCCGCTGCCACAGAGGCGCGCAACCTGATCAGGGCGCCGGCTCCACACGGTCAGGCGATGACCCTGGGCGAGCCAGAACGGGCAAAGATGCTGGCCGATCAAGCCAGTGCCGCCTGTCAGCAATATATGCATGGCTGTGTCCTCACAGAGTGCGGCGATGGTCTATTTTTACAACAAGGCACTTTTTTAACCCAACGCTCTCAGATAAACATAGGCCAACCTGCCCTATGAAGCGGAATAACCTTATACAAATTTTAAGTATTGTACAGGTTTGCCTGACAGCGTAGTCTGCTTACAGCACGGTTCGAAGAGGCCATCATGACAGTACCTATTGCCATCATCGGTGCCGGTATCGCCGGCCTTTCCGCTGCCCAGGCCCTGCAAAAGGCCGGGCAGTCCGTTCACCTGTTCGACAAAGGCCACGGCAGTGGCGGGCGCATGGCCAGCAAACGCAGCGAGGCCGGTGCGCTAGATCTTGGTGCCCAATACTTCACTGCGCGCGACCGTCGCTTCGTCGAGCAGGTGCAGCAATGGGTAGCCGCCGGCTGGGCCGAACAATGGAAGCCGCAGCTGTACAACTACCGTGACGGCGAACTGACGCCCTCGCCCGACGAGCAGACGCGCTGGGTCGGCGTGCCGCGCATGAGCGCGATCACCCGCGGCATGCTCAAGGACGTCACGGTGAACTTCGGCTGCCGCATTGCCGAAGTGTTTCGCGGCAAGCAGTACTGGCACCTTCAGGATACCGAAGGCTGCAGCCATGGCCCATTCAGCCGCGTTGTGATCGCCGTCCCCGCGCCCCAGGCCACGCCGCTACTGGCGGCCACCCCAAAACTTGCCGCCGTGGCAGCGGGCGTGGTGATGGAGCCTACATGGGCCGTTGCTCTGGCCTTTCAGACACCGCTGGACACACCGATGCAGGGCTGCTTCGTGCAGGACAACCCGCTCGACTGGTTGGCACGCAACCGCAGCAAGCCAGGCCGCGATGAGCAGCTCGATACCTGGGTACTGCATGCCACTTCCACGTGGAGCAAGCAGCATATCGACCTGGCCAAGGAAGAAGTGATCGAGCAGCTGTGGGGAGAGTTCGCCGAATTGGTCGGCTGCGTGGTGCCTGCAGCGTCCTTCTCCGTGGCACATCGCTGGTTGTATGCACGGCCGGCCGGCAGTCACGAATGGGGCGCGCTGGCCGATGCCGACCAAGGGCTCTATGCCTGTGGCGACTGGTGCCTGTCGGGCCGCGTGGAAGGCGCCTGGCTCAGCGGTCAGGAGGCGGCACGACGCCTGCTGGAGCATCTCGACTAAACAAAACTGCAAAACTATACAAAAATACTAGTTTGCATAAGTTTGTGGCTGTGCTGGAATAACCTTGTACACGCGCGAATCAATGTACAAGTTTTCGGAGACAGCCATGCACGATCCATCCGCCCACAGTAAGCCCCGCATTGCCATCAGCTCATGCCTGACAGGCCACAGTGTGCGTTACAACGGCGGGCACAAGTCGTCCGATCTGTGCCGCACCCAGCTGGAAGAACACTTCGACTGGCTACCGGTCTGCCCCGAAGTCGCCATCGGCCTTGGGGTGCCCCGCGACCCGATCCGGCTGGTCGGTGACCCCGAACACCCGGCCGTGGTCGGGACACGCAACCCTGGCATGGACGTCACCGGCCCGCTCGCCAGTTACGGCGAACAGATGGCCGCCGAGCTTGACGATATCTGTGGCTACATTTTCATGCAGAAGTCGCCGTCCTGCGGGCTGGAGCGGGTCAAGGTCTACCAGGATAACGGTCACCCGGCAGTACAGGGTGGCAGAGGTGCCTACGCAGCGGCTTTCTGTGCCCGTCGCCCGGACCTGCCGGTCGAGGAAGAGGGGCGCCTGCACGACCCGGTATTGCGCGAGAACTTCATCAGCCGCGTCTACGCCTACGCGGACTGGCAGCGCCTGCTGGCCGAGGGTTTGAGCCGTGGCGCACTGGTGCGCTTCCATTCACGCTACAAGTACCTGCTCATGGCCAACAACCCGCAGGCTTACCGACAGCTTGGGCGCCTGCTTGGCAGCATGAGCCGGGACGATGACCCTCAGGTGATCGGGCCCCGCTATTTCAGCCAGTTGATGCAGGCGCTGCGTCGCTGCGCCAGCCGCGGCACCCATGGCAACGTACTGCAGCACCTCAGTGGCTACTTCAAGGACGCGCTGACGCAGCAGGACAAGGCCGAGCTGCAACACATCATCGACCAATACCAGCAAGGGGTCGTACCGCTGGTAGTTCCGCTGACCTTGCTCAAACACCATTTGCGCAAGCACCCTGACCCCTACCTGCAGCAACAGACCTACTTACAGCCGCACCCCGACAGCCTGGGGCTGCGCAATGCAGTCTGAAGCGCCCATGCCCATCGGTGAACTGGCACGCCGCACCGGTGTGAATCCGGTAACCCTGCGCGCCTGGGAGCGGCGCTACGGGCTGCTGAAGCCGCAACGTACCGCCAAAGGCCACCGCTTGTATGGCCGCGACCAGGTCGAACGCGTCGAAGCGATCCTGGCCTGGCTGGAACGGGGCGCATCGGTCGGCCAGGTGCGCGAGCTGCTCGACAAGCCACCCGGCGTCGCTCCCCAAGGCGACTGGCAAACCCGCCAGCAACAGTTGATAGAGGCCATCGCCAACCTGTCCCAGCGCAGCCTCGACCAGCAACTCAATCAAGCCATGGCGCTGTATCCGGCCATCACCCTGTGCGAGAAATTGCTGCTGCCATTGCTCGATAGCCTGGGGCAACGTTGGTGCAATTACTTCAATGCCAGGCTCGAACAGGTGTTCTTCCACACTTGGCTGCGCAGCAAGCTGGGCGCACGGGTCTATCACGACAATCAATCACTGCACGGCCCGGCCGTGTTGCTGGCCGAAGACAGTGATCACGCCTTCGACCCCAGCCTTTGGCTGTATGCCTGGCTGCTGAGCAGCAGCGGCATCCCTGTCGAAGTGCTTGAAAACCCCGTGAGCGGAGTGGAGTTGCAACGTGCCGTCACCGCCCTGCAACCTCGCGCCCTGCTGCTGCACCTGGGCCCGCGCATCGATGGCCGGGCCCTGCTGCGTACCCTGCAGGGGATAGCAGGCACCAAGCTGCTGGGCGGCGCCACGATTTCCCTCCACCAAGCTCAACTGCACGGCTACGGTCTGCCCGAGCTTTTCCTGTTCGATACCCCGCAGGCGGCATTGCGCACGCTGCAAGGCAATGACCGCCCGCCTGTAGAGTAGATGCCCATGCAACTGATCTGGCTGCGCAGCGACCTGCGCGTCAACGACAACACCGCCCTGAGCGCCGCCTGTGAACGTGGCCCTACCGTGGCCTTGTGGCTTGCCAGCCCAGGCCAGTGGCAGGCGCATGACGACGCTGCCTGCAAGGTCGACTTCTGGCTGCGTAACCTGCGCGACCTGCGCCAGTCACTGGAGGGCCTCAATATTCCGTTGCTGGTCCGCAGGATCGACACCTGGGAGCAGGCGGCCCAAACGCTGCTCGACGTGTGCCGCCAGCACAACATCGAAGCGGTGCACTGGAACGATGAGTACGGCATCAACGAAAACAGCCGCGACCAGGCGACCCGCGCGTTACTGGAAGCCTCCGGCGTTCAGGCTCACAGCTACCTCGATCAGCTGTTGTTCCGCCCCGGCACCGTGCTGACACGCAGTGGTGATTACTTCCAGGTCTTCAGTCAGTTCAAGAAAGTCTGCCTGGAGCACCTGCACCGAAGCTTGCCGTCACAAGCACCTCGGGTAAAGCGCCAGGCCCCCGTGGGTATCGCCAGCGACCCCATTCCCCAGCACATCGATGGCTTCGACAAACCATCGCGCACCCTGAGCGAATACTGGCCTGCGGGCGAGGACGAGGCGCAAGCCCGACTGGCACGCTTCGTGGACGAAACCATCGAGGACTACCATCACCTGCGCGACCTGCCGGCAAAACCTGGCACCAGCCAACTGTCGGCCTACCTGGCGGCCGGAGTAGTCTCGCCCCGCCAGTGCCTGCACGCCGCACTGGCGAGCAACCGCGGCGAGTTCGACAGCGGTAGTACCGGCACCCAGACCTGGATCAACGAATTGCTCTGGCGCGAGTTCTACAAGCATATCCTGACCGGTTATCCACAGGTGTCACGCCACCGAGCATTCCGCACACACACCGAATCGCTGCCTTGGCGCGACGCCCCTGCCGACCTTGAGGCCTGGGAACAGGGACGCACCGGGTTCCCGATCATTGACGCGGCCATGCGCCAGTTGCTGCACACCGGATGGATGCACAATCGCCTGCGCATGATCGTCGCCATGTTCCTCAGCAAGAACCTGCTGATCGACTGGCGCCTGGGCGAACGGCACTTCATGCGCCACCTGATCGACGGTGATCTGGCCGCTAACAATGGCGGCTGGCAGTGGAGCGCCTCCACAGGCACAGACGCGGTGCCCTACTTCCGTATTTTCAACCCTGTTTCGCAGTCGCAACGCTTCGACCCACAGGGGCACTTCATTCGCCACTGGGTACCCGAGTTACGCGGGCTGGATGAAAAAAGTATCCATCTGCCTACGCAAAACAAGGATCTTTTCGCCGAAAATTCGTACCATCGTCCTATAGTTGACCTCAGTAGTAGCCGCCAGCGTGCGCTGGAGGCCTTCAAGGGGTTATCGCGCAGGTAGGGTGAGGGGTCCGCGTATTGAATCATCCGCGAATTTTCTGGGTTACGGGAGCAGGTAGTGGTCTGGGTTTGGCCTTGGTGGAGCAATTGCTCGGGCTAGGGCACCGGGTAGCGACAAGCGGGAAGGATTGCCAGGCGCTCGATACCTTGGCAGCACAGCACGGTAGCCGCCTGTTGCGCCTGCCATGGCAGTTGCATGACGAAGACCAGGCGGCCAGCGCCTGCCTTGAGCTTTGTCATGCCTGGGGCGCGCTGGACAGCCTGATCATCAATGCAGGGGCCACCGATTATCTGCCGGATGCGGTATCGGCCACAGACGTGTTCGAGACGATCGTAAGCAGTAACCAGCTGGCGGCCGAGCACTGCCTGGGCCAGGCTGTACCGTTGCTGTTGAAAGGCGAAAAGCCGCAGGTAATGGCAATCTTCAACCGTTATTCGGCCTTGCAGTTGTATGCGCCCACGCGCGTCACAGCAGGCTGGAACAACACACCGCAGTGGTTTCGCGAGGCGCGCCAGTCGCTGAAAAATCAGGGCATTGACCTGACGGTGGTGGCGCCACATTCGTTGAAGACACCGGTCACCTCAGCTATGGCATTTCCTGAAGACTGGACACCGCAGAGCGCCGCGCAGGAGCTGCTGCAACGCTTGCCACTGCGCGAGCCGGAGCTTGTGCTGGAGGTCACGAACCTGAGTAGCTTGTGGCCATTGTCACGCTAAGTGATGAGGAGGCATTGCCACCCGCTTCGCGGCCCCGCGAAGTGGGTGGCAATGGCAAACTCAGAGTGCCATGCGGTAATGCAGGCTGTAGCTCTCGACCCCATCGTTGGGCTGCTTGATGCCGGCGTTGGAATAGTGGATTGCCCGCACGCCAATCTCATGGCCACCTGCAAAGCGCAGCCCGAAACCGATTCGGTCTTCGAACTGGAACGACGAACCCAATTCGTTGCTTTCAAGCTCAGTGCTGGCAAATGCAGCCACGCCGATGCCCGCCTCGATGTAGGGCTTCACTGACTCACCAGCGAACTCATAGACGAATACCGGTGCGAAAGACAGGCTGTGGTTGCTCGCCGTCTCGTCGCCGTCCCAATAGGTGTAAGCCCCATCCCAATAACCGGTCAGCCGACCGACGCTCGTCTGCCACCAGCTGGCATCCCAGTTGGACTGAAGGCCCAGGCGGTAAACCTGGGTGGAGTCACCCGTCTGCCCTACCGATAACGAAACATCGGCAGCTTGCACTACCGCGATCTGTCCCAAAGTGACGGCGGCAGCCGCCGCCAAGCCAAGCAGTTTCCTCATGAGAAACATCCTTCTTTCCAATGCTGTTGTAAGTGTTCGCCTCATGGCAGGCAAAAAATAGAAATCAGGAGTGGGACGATAGTTCAGCTGTTTTTCACGTTTTTTTTACAACTGAAAACTTTGCACACTGCCCGACTTGTTCCACAGCACAGGGAGGATGTTTTCCAAAGATCGCGGATCGGCACTGGTCCAGAATGCAGCTTCGCGTGCCGGCCCCTCGGCCAGTAGTTCGCGCGCGGCCAGTAACCGTTGCAGTTGGCGCGCCACCGCCGCACCGGTATCGATGATAGCGACGTCGGCGGGCACCATCCCGGCCAGCAACGGGCGCAGGAACGGGTAATGGGTACACCCGAGAATCAGCGTATCGCAACCTGCCGCAAGCAAGGGCTGCAAGTAACCAAGCAACAGCTGGCGCAATTGCAGGCTGCCAAGGTCACCCGTCTCGATCAGCTCGACCAGCCCAGGGCAAGGCTGGGTGACCACGCGCACATCGTTGGCGAAGCGGTCGAGCAAGGCGGCGAACTTGGCGCTCTGCAAGGTGCCGGTAGTGGCCAGAACACCGACCACGCCGGAACGGGTGGCAGCAGCAGCAGGCTTCACCGCCGGCTCCATGCCTACCAGCGGCCAGTCCGGATAAAGCTCACGCAGGTCGGCAACTGCTGCCACGGTAGCGGTGTTACAGGCCAGCACCATCGCCTTGGCACCCTGCGCCTGGAAAAACTCGGCAATGCGCCGGCAGCGCTGGCGGATGTAGTCGGGGGTTTTCTCGCCATACGGCACATGCCCGCAATCGGCCACATAGAGCAGCGACTCGCTGGGCAGCAAGCGCTGGATCTCGGCCAGGACCGACAAACCGCCGACCCCGGAGTCCATCACGCCGACCGGTGCCGAGGGCTCAGCCATCGCGTTTGCCACATACCGCACAAGCCGGGTCACGCTTGACCCGCAGTTCACGCAGGCGCGTGCCCAGTGCGTCGATCAGCAGCAAGCGGCCCACCAGCGGCTCGCCAAAACAAGCCAGCAGTTTCATGGCTTCCAGCGCCTGCAGGCTGCCGACCAACCCAACCAGCGGGCCAATCACTCCGGCTTCGCTGCAGGTCAGCTCGTCTTCGCTGCCATGGCCATACAGGCAATGGTAGCAAGGGCTGTAATCGCGCCGAGGGTCGAACACCGACAGCTGCCCTTCGAGGCGGATGGCTGCACCACTGACCAGCGGCTTGCCGTGGGCGAAGCAAGCTGCGTTGACCGCCTCCCGGGTACCAAAGTTGTCGGAACAGTCCAGCACCAGGTCGACGGCCGCCACTGCAGCGGCCAGGGAGTCTTCATCCAGCGCCTGACGATGGGCGACCAAGGTAATTTCAGGATTGATGGCCTCAAGCCGTTGCAGCGCCGAGTCCACCTTGCTCATGCCAACGCTGCCACTGTCATGGATGACCTGGCGCTGCAGGTTGGTCAGGTCGACGGTATCGAAATCAGCCAGGTGCAGCTCACCTACACCGGCTGCTGCCAGGTAGAGCGCCACCGGTGAGCCCAGACCACCCAGCCCGATGATCAGCGCCTTGCTCTGCTTGAGGCGCAACTGGCCTTCGATGTCCACCTGTGCCAACAAAATCTGCCGGCTGTAACGCAACAATTCCTGATCGGTCAGCATGGCAAGCGCCCCAGGGAAATACGTTCATGACCGCCCAGGTCCTTGCGGCTGGCCACCTCGATGAAGCCTTGCCCGGTCAGCAGCGCGCGCACGGCAGGTGCCTGGTCGTAGCCGTGTTCGAGCAGCAGCCAGCCACCGGGCAGCAGATGCGCCGGCGCCTGGCCAACGATCAGCCGCAGGTCGTCCAGGCCATCGGCCCCGGCCACCAGTGCACTGCTGGGTTCGAAGCGCACATCACCGGCAGCCAGGTGCGGGTCTTCGGCAGCGATGTACGGCGGGTTGCTGAGGATCAGGTCGAAACGTTCAGCGTCCAAGGCACTGAACCAGTGGCTGGTGAGCACCTTGACGTTGCCCAGGCCCAAGCGCTGACGATTACGCTCAGCGAGCGCTACCGCTTCCTCGACCCGGTCCAGCGCCGTGACCTGCCAGGCCGGGCATTCGCTGGCCAAGGCCAGCGCTATCGCGCCGGTTCCGGTGCCCAGGTCGAGCACCTTGGCGGGCGTTGCAGGCTGCAACTCAAGCGCCGTCTCGACCAGAAGCTCGGTATCAGGGCGTGGGATCAACGTGTGGGGTGCCACTTCCAGGTCGAGTTTCCAGAAGCCCTGTTGGCCCAGAATGTAGGCAACCGGCTCACCGCCGCGGCGCCGATGCAGGTAGCCCGCGTAGGTCTGCGCATCCTCGCTGCTGACGATGCGTTCAGGCCATGTGTGCAGGTAGCTGCGCGACTTGCCGATGGCTGCCGCCAGCAGCAGTTCGGCGTCCAGGCGTGCGGTGGGCGAATCCGCAAGTTGCGCGTTGCGCAGCAGGCTGGCAATGATGGTCATCAGTCCCCCAATGCCGCCAGCTGATCAGCCTGGTATTCGGCCAGCAACGGTTCGATCACCGCGTCAACGCCCCCGGCAAGGATATCGTCGAGGGAATACAGGGTCAGGTTGATACGGTGATCGGTCACCCGCCCCTGTGGATAATTGTAGGTACGGATGCGCTCTGAGCGGTCGCCCGAACCTACCAGCAGTTTACGCTCGCTGGCGATGGCATTCTGCGCGGCGCTGGTCTGCATGTCATTGAGCTTGGCCGACAGCCAGGACATGGCTCGGGCCCGGTTCTTGTGCTGCGAGCGCTCCTCCTGGCACTCCACCACGATGCCGGTAGGCAAGTGCGTGATGCGGATGGCCGAGTCGGTCTTGTTGACGTGCTGGCCACCGGCGCCGGATGCGCGGTAGGTGTCCACGCGCAAATCAGCCGGGTTGATCTCGATTGCCACCTGTTCGTCCGGCTCGGGCAGTACCGCGACGGTGCACGCCGAGGTGTGGATTCGGCCCTGCGATTCGGTTTCAGGCACCCGCTGCACACGGTGCGCGCCAGACTCGAACTTGAGCTTGCCGTAAACGCTGTCGCCTTCGACGCGGGCGATGATCTCTTTATAGCCGCCGTGCTCGCCCTCGTTCTCGGAAAGAATCTCGAGGCGCCAGCCGCGCCGTTCGGCATAGCGCGAATACATGCGGAACAGATCGCCCGAGAAGATGGCCGCCTCGTCGCCACCGGTGCCGGCGCGAATTTCGAGGAACACGTTGCGCCCGTCATTGGGGTCTTTGGGCAACAGCATGCGTTGCAGCTGCGACTCCAGCACCACCAGCTGCTCCTTGGCTTCGCGCACTTCCTCCACGGCCATTTCGCGCATATCGGGGTCGGCGTCCTTGAGCAGCGCCTGGGCGCCTTCGAGGTCGTCCTGCACCTTGCGCCACTCTTTATAGGCGCCGATCACCGGCTCCACTTCAGCGTATTCGCGAGAATAGGCGCGAAAGCGCGCCTGGTCGGAAATGACTTCGGCATCACCGAGCAAGGCGGTGAGTTCCTCGAAGCGGTCCTGGAGCGTGTCCAGTTTGTTCAGCAGCGACGCTTTCATTGCAAGGATTTGTCCGTCGAGCCCTCGTTGAGGGCAAAGAGTTCCTGGGCCATGGCCAGCGCATCGAGGCGGCCCTCGGCCGAGAGCTTTTTCAGCTGCACGCTGGGCGCATGCAGGAGTTTGTTGGTCAGCCCCCGGGCCAGTTGCGCCAGTACGTCCTCGGGGTTGCCACCGTTGGCCAGCAGACGCTGGGCCTTTTGCAGTTCTTCGTCGCGCAGGCGCTCGCTTTGCTGGCGATAGGCGCGCAACACGTCGACCGCGGCCAGTTCGCGCAGGCGCACCATGAAGTCTTCGGCGCCCACCGAGACCAGCTCTTCGGCCGCCTGGGCTGCGCCCTGGCGGCTCTTGAGGTTTTCCGCGACCACTTCGTGCAGGTCATCGACGGTATACAAGTACACGTCGTCGAGCTCCCCTACCTCCGGCTCGATGTCGCGCGGCACGGCGATGTCGACCATGAAGATCGGCTTGTGCCGGCGCTGCTTCAGCGCGCTTTCCACCGCGCCCTTGCCCAGGATGGGCAACTGGCTGGCGGTGGAGCTGATGACGATGTCGCTGTGCGCCAGCTCTTGTGGGATATCGGCCAGCAGCACGGCGTGAGCACCGAACTGCTCGGCCAGCAGGCTGGCCCGCTCCAGTGTACGGTTGGCCACGACGATACGGCGCACGCCCTGCTCATGCAGGTGGCGGGCAACCAGAGTGATGGTTTCACCGGCGCCGATCAGCAGCGCCTGGCTGCGGCCCAGGTCGCTGAAGATCTGCCGCGCCAGGCTTACCGCAGCAAACGCCACCGACACCGGGTTCTCGCCGATCGCGGTGTCGGTACGCACCTGCTTGGCGGCGCTGAAGGTGGCCTGGAACAGGCGCCCAAGCAGCGGGCCGACGGTGCCAGCCTCGCGCGCCACGGCATAGGCCGACTTCATCTGGCCGAGGATCTGCGGTTCGCCAAGCACCAGTGAGTCGAGGCCCGAGGCCACGCGCATCATGTGCCTGACGGCATCATGCTCTTCATGGATATAGGCGCTGGCCCGCAGTTCATCCAGGCTCAGGCGGTGATAATCGGCCAGCCACTGCAGGACCGCCTCGGCGGACAGCTGATCCTGCTCTATATAGAGCTCGCTGCGGTTGCAGGTAGACAGGATCGCCGCTTCACGGCTGGCGGTCAGTCGGCAGAGCTGCTGCAGGGCGTCGACCAGCTGCTCTGGGGTAAACGCCACGCGCTCGCGTACGTCTACCGAGGCAGTCTTATGGTTGATACCAAGTGCAAGAAAGGCCATGCAAGGTCGCTGGTTGTGACGAGAAGCCGATAATTGTCCTCTTTCGCAGGTTTTAGAACAACCACCGTTCGCTATTGTCCCTATATACCAAGAGCATCACTGTAAACCGCGACCTTCGCGTGTGGGTTTGCCCCCGCGCTTGTGTCATCATGCTCCGACCGCCGGTAAGTCCTTCTAAGCCTCTTTATATGAACAGACCCTACGCACTGCTGCTTGCCTTCGCCCTGCTCCAGGGCTGCCAGAGCCTGGCCCCGCAAAAGGCCGAGCCTCCCGTTGCCGAAGCCGGCAAGGCCGAGCCCGTGGTGTATGGGTCGTTCAAGCAGGACACGCTCTACAGCCTGCTGGTGGCCGAGCTGGCCGGCCAGCGCAACCGGTTTGATATCGCCCTGGCCAACTACACCGACCAGGCCGAGAAAACCCAGGACCCGGGCGTGTCCGAGCGTGCCTACCGCATCGCCGAGTACCTCGGCGCCGACGAGCCGGCCCTGGATAGCGCTTTGATCTGGGCCCGCAACGACCCGCAGAACCTCGACGCCCAGCGCGCCGCGGCCATCCAGCTGGCCCGCGCAGGCCGCTATGACGACTCCATGACCTATATGGAGAAGGTGCTGCAGGGCCAGGGCGACACGCACTTCGACTTCCTCGCCCTGTCGGCCGCAGAGACCGACCAGAGCACCCGCGACGGTCTGATGCAGAGTTTCGACCGCCTGCTGGTCAAGTACCCCGACAACAGCCAGCTGGTGTTCGGCAAGGCCCTGCTGCTGAACCAGGACGGCAAGGCCGAAGAAGCCCTCGAACTGCTTGAATCACACCCGGCACAAAATGGCGAGATAGCCCCGACCCTGCTTCGTGCCCGCCTGCTCCAGGCCCTGGACCGCGGCCCGGAAGCCCTGCCGCTGCTGCGCGGGGCGATCCGCGACAACCCGGACGACAAGCGCCTGCGCCTGACCTATGCGCGCACCCTGGTCGAACAGGACCGCATCGCCGATGCCAAGGCCGAGTTCATCAGCCTGGTCCAGCAATACCCCGACGACGACGAGCTACGTTACTCGCTGGCGCTGGTATGCCTGGAGAACAAGGACTGGGACGAAGCCGAGAGCTACCTGCGTGAGCTGATCGAGCGCGACAGCAACGTCGACGCCGCCCACCTGAACCTGGGCCGCATCGCCGAAGAACGCCACGACCCGGCCGGCGCCCTGCGCGAATACGCACTGGTCGGCCCGGGCCCCGACTACCTGCCTGCACAATTGCGTCAGTCCGACATCCTCATCGCCAATGGTCGCGGCACCGAAGCGTCACGCCAGCTCGCCGAGGCGCGCGAGGCGCAGCCGGAACTCGCCATCCAGCTGTACCTGATCGAGTCTGAAAGCTACAGCAACAACAACAAGGACGCCCAGGCCAACCAGGTGCTGCAGCAGGCCATTCAGCGCTACCCGGACGACCTCAACCTGCTTTACACCCGCGCCATGCTGGCCGAAAAGCGTGACGACCTGCCGCAGATGGAAAAAGACCTGCGCGCTATCATCGCCCGCGAACCGGAAAACGCCATGGCGCTGAACGCCCTGGGCTATACCTTGGCTGACCGCACGACCCGTTACGCTGAAGCCAAGGCCCTGATCGAAAAGGCCTATCAGCTGACCCCGGACGACCCGGCAATCCTCGACAGCATGGGCTGGGTCGCCTATCGCCTGGGCAACCTCGAAGAGGCCGAGCGTTACCTGCGCCAGGCCCTGGAGCGCTTCCCCGACCATGAAGTGGCTGCTCACCTGGGCGAGGTTCTGTGGGCCAACGGCAAGCGCCGTGAAGCTCGCCAGGTCTGGACCAAGGCCTTCGAGGCCCAGCCCGACAGCCCTATCCTGCGCAAGACCGTCTTGCGCCTGACCGGATCCGAGACCCTTTAACGCCATGTTTTTGCGCCATTGCATCACCTTTACCCTGATCGCCCTGCTGGCCGGCTGTGCCGGCTTCGGTAGCCGGGAGGCCCTGCAGGGCCACGGCGACCCACAGAAGTGGCGCGCCCATAAAGAGCAACTGAGTAGCCTTGACGGCTGGCAGATCAACGGCAAGGTCGGCATCCGCGCCCCGCGCGACTCCGGCAGTGGCACGCTGTTCTGGTTGCAGCGCCAGGACTATTACGACATCCGTCTGGCCGGCCCGCTGGGCCGAGGCGCAGCACGCCTGACCGGCCGCCCCGGCGGCGTGGTACTGGAAGTGGCCAATCAGGGCCGCTACGAAGCCGCCAGCCCCGAAGCGTTGCTGGAAGAACAGCTGGGCTGGCAATTGCCGGTGTCGCACCTGGTCTGGTGGGTGCGTGGCCTGCCCGCCCCCGACAGCAAGAGCAAGCTGACCCTCGATGGCGACAGCCGCTTGGCCAGCCTGGACCAGGACGGCTGGCAGGTGCAGTACCTGAGCTACACCGAACAGAACGGTTACTGGCTGCCCGAGCGCCTGAAGCTGCACGGCAAGGACCTCGACGTGACCCTGGTGGTCAAGGACTGGCAGCCACGCCAGCTGGGGCGCTGACCGATGCACAGGCTCACCCTGCCCGCCCCGGCCAAGCTCAACCTGTGGCTGCACATCATCGGCCGCCGCCCGGACGGTTACCACGAACTGGAAACCGTCTTCCAGTTCCTCGATCACGGCGACGAGCTGACTTTCGCCCTGCGTGAAGACGGCGCGATCCGCCTGCACACCGAGATCGAAGCGGTGCCCCACGACAGCAACCTGATCGTGCGCGCCGCGCGCAAGCTGCAGGAACAGTCCGGCACCGGCCTTGGCGCCGATATATGGCTGACCAAGGTGCTGCCCATGGGCGGCGGCATCGGCGGCGGCAGTTCGGATGCAGCGACCACACTGCTGGCGCTGGCGCACTTGTGGCAACTGGATTGGGACGAGGATCGCCTGGCTGCCCTGGGCCTGACACTGGGTGCCGACGTGCCGGTGTTCGTGCGTGGCCATGCAGCATTCGCCCAAGGAGTGGGTGAGCAACTGACGCCGGTCGACCCGGCCGAACCCTGGTACGTCGTGCTGGTGCCGCAAGTGTCTGTCAGCACAGTAGAAATTTTTTCACATCCACAGTTGACACGTGATTCCCTCCCCCTTAAGATGCGCCCCGTTCCCGAGGGAAACAGTCGAAATGACTGCCAACCGGTGGTAGAGCAGAGTTACCCGGAAGTTCACAACGCGTTGAATTCACTGGGTAAATTCACTGAAGCTCGATTAACCGGCACTGGAAGTTGTGTGTTTGGGGCCTTCCCAAGCAAAGCCGAAGCTGATAAAGTTCTGGCCCTTCTTTCAGCGACCCAAACAGGGTTTGTGGCGAAAGGAAGCAATGTTTCGATGTTGCATCGTAAGCTGCAAAGTCTGGTCAAGAAGTCGAGTGCCTAGCGCTCGCAGCAACAGATACAGGGGCGTCGCCAAGCGGTAAGGCAGCAGGTTTTGATCCTGCCATGCGTTGGTTCGAATCCAGCCGCCCCTGCCATTTTCCTTATACTCATCCAGGTATACCCTCAGCCTCCAGGTACTGCGCGTGTCCAAGATGATGGTCTTTACGGGGAACGCTAACCCCGATCTGGCTCGGCGTGTCGTACGTCAGCTGCATATCCCTCTCGGTGACGTCTCTGTCGGTAAATTCTCCGACGGTGAGATCAGCACTGAGATCAATGAAAATGTCCGCGGTAAAGACGTCTTCATTATTCAGCCGACCTGTGCCCCGACCAACGATAACCTGATGGAACTGGTAGTGATGGCCGACGCCTTCCGCCGCTCCTCAGCATCCCGAATCACCGCCGTGATTCCTTACTTCGGATACGCCCGCCAGGACCGCCGTCCGCGTTCGGCACGTGTAGCCATCAGCGCCAAAGTCGTCGCTGACATGCTCACTGTCGTGGGTATCGACCGTGTTCTCACCGTCGACCTGCACGCTGACCAGATCCAGGGTTTCTTCGATATCCCGGTCGACAACATCTACGGTTCGCCCGTACTGGTCGACGATATCGAAGACCAGCGTTTCGAGAACCTGATGATCGTCTCCCCGGACATCGGTGGTGTCGTGCGCGCACGTGCCGTCGCCAAGTCCCTGGGTGTCGACCTGGGTATCATCGACAAACGCCGTGAAAAGGCCAACCACTCCGAAGTGATGCACATCATCGGCGACGTCGAAGGGCGCACTTGCATCCTGGTAGACGACATGGTCGATACCGCCGGCACCCTGTGCCATGCGGCCAAGGCACTGAAAGAACACGGCGCGGCCAAGGTTTATGCCTACTGCACGCACCCTGTCCTCTCGGGCCGTGCGATCGAGAACATCGAGAAGTCGGTACTGGACGAGCTGGTGGTGACCAACACCGTTCCGCTGTCCGCCGCTGCTCAAGCCTGTGACCGTATCCGCCAGCTGGATATCGCACCGGTAGTTGCTGAAGCGGTGCGCCGCATCAGCAATGAAGAATCGATCAGTGCGATGTTCCGCTAAGCGGAATACGTGTTGATATGAAGCGCCCCGCCCCAGCATGTGTTGGGGCGGGGCTTTTTTGCCATCCCCGTTGGCGCTGGTCGCAAACGCCCTCGGGGGGCTATTTTGGAGAAACAAAATGACTGATTTCACTCTGAACGCCCAAGTGCGTAGTGACCTGGGGAAAGGTGCGAGCCGCCGCCTGCGTCACTCGCTGAACATCCCGGCCGTTGTATACGGTGGCGATAAAGAAGCTCAATCCCTGACCATCGTGGCCAAGGAAATCGCCAAACTGTTCGAAAACGAAGCTGCCTTCAGCCACGTTATCGAGCTGAACGTCGACGGCGCCAAGCAGAACGTCGTAGTCAAGGCCATGCAGCGCCACCCGGCCAAAGGCTTCATCATGCACGCCGACTTCGTTCGCGTCGTTGCTGGCCAGAAGCTGACCGCTGTTGTTCCAGTGCACTTCATCAACGAAGAAGCCCCGGTCAAGAAAGGCGGCGAGATCTCGCACGTTGAATCGCAGATCGAAGTTTCCTGCGAAGCCAAAGACCTGCCTGAGTTCATCGAAGTCGACCTGGGCAACGCTGAAATCGGCACCATCATCCACCTGTCGGACCTGAAAGCTCCGAAAGGCGTAGAGTTCGTCGCTCTGGCCCACGGTGATGACAAAGCTGTTGCCAACGTTCACGCGCCACGCGTTGCTCCAGAAGCTGAAGAAGGCGCCGCTGAGTAATCCACTCGCGCGCCGGTGTTGATCGGGTTACAGTGCCGCGCACCGTAACCCACCAACTCCAAGGAAGAGCCCCTACGTGACCGCCATCCAGTTGATCGTCGGCCTGGGTAACCCCGGCCCCGAATACGAACAGACCCGGCATAACGCAGGGGCTCTTTTCGTTGAACGCATTGCCAGCGCCCAGCGCGTCTCCTTGACCGCTGACCGCAAGTATTTCGGCCTGACGGCTAAATTCAGCCATCAGGGCAACGACGTTCGTCTGCTCATCCCCACCACCTACATGAACCGTAGCGGCCAGTCCGTGGCGGCTTTGGCCAATTTCTTCCGCATCAAGCCGGAAGCGATCCTGGTGGCGCATGACGAACTCGACCTGCCTCCAGGCGTCGCCAAGCTCAAGCGCGGCGGTGGCCATGGTGGGCACAACGGCCTGCGCGACATCATCGCGCAGCTCGGCAACCAGAACGACTTCCACCGCCTGCGGCTTGGCATCGGCCACCCGGGTGACGCCAAACTGGTCTCCAACTTCGTCCTGGGCCGCGCGCCGCGCGCCGAGCAGGAGAAGCTCGACGCCAGCATCGATTTTGCCCTCGGCGTGCTGCCGGACGTGCTTGCCGGCGACTTCGCCAAGGCAATGCGCGAGCTGCACAGCCAGAAGGCCTGATTTCCTAGAGAGGGGAATACCCATGGGTTTCAATTGCGGCATCGTCGGCCTGCCCAACGTCGGCAAGTCCACCCTGTTCAACGCCCTGACCAAGTCTGGCATCGCGGCGGAGAACTTCCCTTTCTGCACCATCGAGCCGAACAGCGGCATCGTGCCGATGCCCGACGCGCGCCTGGCTGCGCTGGCGGAAATCGTCAAGCCTAATCGCATCTTGCCGACCACCATGGAGTTCGTCGACATCGCCGGCCTGGTGGCCGGTGCCTCCAAAGGTGAAGGCCTGGGCAACAAGTTCCTCGCCAACATCCGCGAGACCGACGCCATCGCCCACGTGGTGCGCTGCTTCGAAGACGAAAACGTGATCCACGTTTCCAACAGCGTCGATCCCAAGCGCGACATCGAGATCATCGACCTGGAGCTGATCTTCGCTGACCTGGACAGCTGCGAGAAGCAACTGCAGAAGGTCACCCGCAACGCCAAGGGCGGCGACAAGGAAGCCCTGGCGCAAAAGGCAATCCTGGAAAAGCTGATCCCGCACTTCACCGAAGGCAAGCCGGCACGCAGCCTGATGAAGAACATGGCCGACGACGAGAAAGCCGTCATCCGTGGCTTCCACCTGCTGACCAGCAAGCCGGTGATGTACATCGCCAACGTGGCTGAAGACGGCTTCGACAACAACCCGCACCTGGACGTGGTCAAGGCCATCGCCGAAGAAGAAGGCGCTGTCGTGGTGCCGGTGTGCAACAAGATCGAAGCCGAGATCGCCGAACTGGACGACGGTGAAGAGAAGGACATGTTCCTCGAGGCCCTGGGCCTGGAAGAGCCTGGCCTGAATCGCGTGATCCGCGCCGGTTACGAGCTGCTCAACCTGCAGACCTACTTCACTGCTGGCGTGCAGGAAGTGCGTGCCTGGACCGTCCGCATCGGCGCCACCGCGCCTCAGGCAGCGGGTGTGATCCACACCGACTTCGAAAAAGGCTTCATCCGCGCTGAAGTGGTGGCCTATGACGACTTCATCCAGTTCAAGGGTGAAGGCGGTGCCAAGGAAGCCGGTAAGTGGCGCCTGGAAGGCAAGGACTACATTGTCAAAGACGGCGATGTCATGCACTTCCGCTTCAACGTCTGAGTTGTAAGCACGGGCTTGATACAGGCCGAGTAAAAAACCCTTGAAGCCTCGCGGCTCAAGGGTTTTTTTTGGTGTTCACAGGGCTTTGCTGATACGCCTGGGCGAGTGTCTGGATTGCTGAGGCCTGCGCAGGACAATTCCCAAGCTATCTTGAATTGAAGCATTCGGTTTCAAGTTGGTAATTGGCTTACATCTGGGGGCTGCGCAGTGGCGCCCATTCGGGCCAGCCCACTAAAAGCACTTTCATGCGACCTCCGCCCAGGAGCCACCACCATGCATGAAACACCGCCCCGCCCCGGCTTCGACTGGCAACGCTGGCTCCCCGGGCTGGCCACGCTGATGCACTACCAGCTCGCCTGGCTGCCCAAGGACATCGCTGCCGGGCTGGTGCTCACCACCATGCTGGTGCCCGTGGGCATCGCCTACGCCGAAGCCTCCGGTGTACCCGGCATCTACGGCTTGTATGCGACCATCATTCCCTTGCTGGCCTACGCCTTGTTCGGCCCCAGCCGGATCCTGGTGCTGGGCCCGGATTCAGCGCTGGCCGCGCCGATCCTCGCCGTGGTGGTGCAATACGCCGCCAGCGACCCACAGCGAGCCATTGCCGTCGCCAGCCTGATGGCCCTGGTGGCCGGCGCCTTCTGCGTGATCGCCGGCCTGATGCGCCTGGGCTTCATCACCGAGTTGTTGTCCAAGCCTATCCGCTATGGCTACATGAACGGCATCGCGCTCACCGTGCTGATCAGCCAGTTGCCCAAGCTGTTCGGCCTATCGATCGACAGCCAGGGGCCCCTGCGCGACCTGTGGTACTTGGCGAAGACCTTGATCGCCGGCCAGGGGCACTGGCCCAGCTTTGCAGTCGGTGGCGCCAGCCTGGCGTTGATCCTGCTGCTCAAGCCCTACAAGCGCCTACCGGGCATCCTGATCGCCGTGGTGCTCGCCACCCTGGCGGTAAGCCTGTTAGGCCTCGACCAGATGGGTGTGAAAGTACTCGGTGAACTACCCCAGGGCTTGCCCAGCTTCGTCTTTCCCTGGGTGACCGACATCGACCTGGTCGAGGTACTGCTGGGCGGTATCGCCGTGGCGCTGGTGTCGTTCGCCGATACCAGCGTGCTGTCACGCACCTACGCGGCGCGCCTGAAAACACCGGTCAACCCGAACCAGGAAATGTTCGGCCTGGGCGTGGCCAACCTGGCCTCCGGGCTGTTCCAGGGCATCCCTATCAGCAGCAGCTCATCGCGCACTCCGGTGGCTGAGGCGGCCGGCTCAAAGACCCAGCTTACCGGCATCATCGGTGCGGTGGCTGTGACAATCCTGTTGTTGGTCGCGCCCAACCTCCTGCAACACCTGCCCAACAGCGCACTGGCCGCAGTGGTGATCGCGGCGGCACTGGGGCTGTTCGAGTTCGCCGACCTCAAGCGTATCTTTCGCATGCAGCAATGGGAGTTCTGGCTGTCGTTCACCTGCTTCGTGGGGGTTGCGGTGTTCGGCGCCATCCCCGGCATCTGCATTGCCGTGGCGATTTCGGTGATCGAGTTCCTGTGGGATGGCTGGCGACCGCATCATGCGGTGCTCGGGCGGGTGGACGGCACCCGCGGCTACCATGACGTGCAGCGTTATCCACAGGCTCGCAGGGTACCGGGGCTGGTACTGCTGCGCTGGGATGCGCCGCTGTTCTTCGCCAATGCCGAGCAGTTTCAGGCCACGGTGCTGGCGGCGGTGGATGAGTCGCCTACCCCCGTGCAGCGGTTGGTGATCGCAGCGGAACCGGTGACCAGCATCGATATCACTTCGGCGGACATGCTGGCCGAACTCGACCGGGCGCTGGAGGCCCGGGGAGTCGAGTTGCAGTTCGCCGAGATGAAGGACCCGGTGAAAGACAAGATGAAACGGTTCGAATTGTTCCAGCACATGGGAGAAACGGCGTTTCACCCCACTGTCGGTGCTGCGGTGGATGCTTATCTGCAGGACACCGGGGTGGACTGGAAGCCATGAGCCGCTAAACGGCGCTGAGCCGACGCCGGTCGAGCCATATCAGCAGGGCACTGGCATACAGCGACACGGCCAGAAACAACGCCATGCGCACCGCAAACGCCCGGTAGACGTCCTGGCCGGCTGCACTGTCCTGCACTGACTGCCCCAGCAGGATAAGCAGCGTGGTCAGGCAACTCACCCAGTACGCAGGGCTGTGCCGCGTACTTACCACGCGGTAGAGCCTGCGCCCCTGCCACAGCGTGAACAGCAGCACCCACAGGAAAAACATCCACACGTGCACGAACACGCTCAATGCCGCCCACATGAGCATCGCCAACACCCCCGCCAGCACCGTCGAGCCTATCAGCTCACGGCTGGCATGCCGGGCCCGGGTCTCGCCAGCCTGCTGCCCAAGGCTCACCGCCTTCATGATAAGCGGCATGAACGCGTCGGGCGCGATCAGCGCCAGCAGGAACGCCGGCATGACGATCAGCGTGGCACGCAAGGCTATCCAGCCGACATCGGCGCGATCGGGCAATGGCGGCGCAGGTTGCGCAGGCGCATCCGCAGGTTCTGGAACCAGCACATGGGCCAACGCCGTCCCCAGCACCGCCAGCAGCATGCCCTTGGCCATCGCCTCGACCACCATGAGCGCCAGGGTGAAATCGCTGGTACCGGCAGCGGCGATCATGGTCAGGCCAACCACCAACAGGTTGGCCAGCAGGCCGTTGCCACCCTTGAGCGCATAGCGCAACACCAGAAATACCCCCACACCGACCAGCAACACGCCACTCACCGGCGCATGGCGCAACAGGGGTATCAGCAAAAGGCCGCTGCCACAACTGAGCAACACCAGTATCGCCAACATCGGTGCGGCCTTGATCGGCAACGGCTCGCTGCGCATGGCCAACAACAGCACTGCGAACACCGGCGCAAGTATGGGCACCGGCAGGCCCATGCCAAAACTCGCCACCAGGCATAGCGCCACGCCCAAGGCCAGGCGCAGCGCGCGCAGGCGTCGCAGCTCAATAGGCATAGGACAGCCAGCTCATCAGCCACATGAACACACGCCCCAGAAGGTTCAAAGGGTTACCTTCGCCGGGCAGGGCCATGACTTCGGCCTGACCGCCCACACGCAGCCCGGACCTGTCTGCAAGTTGGTCTCGGTCGAGCTCGACGATCACCGGGAAGCGCTGCGCCGAGCGTAGCCATTCGCGGCTGTTCTGTACGGTCGGCAAGGCGCCCGGCGGCGTACCCTGCCCCACACTCACGCCATAGCCGATGCTGCGGATATGCCCTTGCAATACCTTACCGGGCATGGCGTCCAGCACCACCAGCACCGGTGTACCAGGGCGCAGACGACCGAGGTTGTTCTCGGTCATGTCGGCGCTTATCCACACGTCGTGGATGGCGATCAGGGTCATCATCGCACTGCCGGCGGGAACATAGTGGCCCACGTCAGTGCGCAGGTCAGTGATCAGCCCATTGGCATCGGCGCGCACCACGGTGCGGGCCAGGTCCAGGCGGGCCTTTTCGACATTGGCCGCCGCACTGCGCAGTTGCGCGTTGTCCGCCTCCACCCCGCCTTGCTGCTCCCGCGCCCGTTCGACTTCCGCACGGGCTGCCGCCACTTGGCTGATGGCCTGGTCGCGGGTCGCCTGCGCCCCTTCAAGGCGACGGACAGACACTGTACCTGGGTCTTCTTCGATCAGCCGTTTGAGCCGCTCGGCATCCTGGCGGGCCTTGCGCTCGTTGGCCTGGGCCGCCACCAAGGCGGCCTTGGCCGAGTCGATGCCGGCGGTATTGGCGCCGATCTGCCGGCGTACCGTATCCAGATCTGCCTGAGCGCGGGTCAAGGCAATGCGGTACTGCTCCTGATCCAGCTCGAACAGCACATCACCCTGGCGCACTTGCTGGTTGTTGCCCACCGCCACGCGCTTGACCTGCCCGGCAACTTCAGCGGCCACGGGCACCACATAGGCTTGCAGACGAGCCTGCTGGGTGTAAGGCGTGAACCGGTCGGCAAGCAGGTACCAGACCAGGCTCACGATGATCAGCACCAACACCCAGTGCATGGCGCGGTCAGGGGGCGTGTCCACGGCGTCACTCATCAGGGCTCACCTTGTTCAGGGTCGGCAGGGGCCGGCTCGTCCAGCAGGTCACCCCAATCGGTACGGTTTTCCATCTGCTGGCGGGTGGCCGGGTCAACGGGCTTGCGCTGGTTGTCCCAACCACCGCCCAGCGCTTTGTACAGCGTCACCAGGCTGCTCACTGCGTTGCCCCGGCTGACCAGGTAGCCGTCCTGCTGCTGCAACAGCAGTTGCTGGGCATCGAGCACGCGCTGGAAATCGGCAAAACCTTCCTGGTACTGGGCGCTGGCCAGGCTCAGCGAGCGCTGGGCGGCCTGCGAGGCCTCCTGGCGAATGCTGGCGCTCTGCAGCGAACGCACCAGGCCACTGGCGGCGTCATCGGCCTCACGCGCAGCTTCACGCACCCCTTGCTGGTACAGCTCGATCAACTGCTGCAGGCGCGCATCCTCGACACGCACGGCATTCTTGCGGCGGCCGTAGTCGAAGGGGCTCCATAGCAGGCTTGGCCCGGCAGCCAGGTCGAAGGTGTTGGGCAGTTGATTGGCCGATACGAAAGTCCAGCCGATGCTGCCCAGCAGGCTCAGCTGTGGATAAAGATCCGCGGTGGCCACCCCGACGAGTGCCGACTGCGCCGCCACGGCTTGCTCGGCGGCACGAATGTCGGGGCGCCGCTGCAGCAGGCTGGCGGGCACGTCCTGCAACACAGCCCGGTCCGGCAGTGGTAACTGGCCGTACCGCGCAGCCAGCTGCGGCAACGGCCCGGGCGGCCTGCCCAGCAATGCGCAGAGCACATTGCGCAAGGCATTGAGCTGGTTTTCGAACTCGGGAATCGTGGCCTGAGTTGCCAGATACTGGGTACGCGCCTGCTGCCAGTCGAGCTCGTCGTTCTCGCCGTGGCGGAACAGCCGCTCGGTAATTTGCAGGCTACGCGCCTGGCGCCTGGCGTTCTCCGTTGCGATCTGCAGCCGCGCCTCGGCGGTGCGCAGGGCAAAGTAGGTGTCGGCCACCTGCGCACGCATCAGCAGCATGGCGTCGGCGTAATTGGCCTGGGACGCGAAATAAGCGGCATCGGCGCTTTCGATGGCGCGGCTGAAACGCCCCCAGAAATCGATCTCCCACCCGATATCGAAACCCACGCTGGACTGCCAGAACACCGAATCGCGGGCGCTGTCGGTGCCGGACTGGTCCTGTTTGAGGTACAGGCTCTGCCCACGCAGTTGCTGCAACTGTGGATAACGCCCGGTCTGGACGATGGCCAACTGCGCCCTGGCCTCGGCGACGCGCAGGCCGGCCAGGCGCAGGCTGGTGTTATTGGCGTCGGCCTCGGCGATCAGTGCGTCCAAGGCCGGGTCGGCAAACACTGCCCACCACTGGCGCAGCTCCGGCTGCTCAGCCCTGCGCTGGGCCTGCTCGAGCAATGGCGTGCTCCAGCTGTCCAGCCATGGGTGCCGGGGCGTCTCATAGTCCGGGCCGACCTGGGTGCAACCGGTCAGCACCATCAGCAGGCTCAACCCACAGCAGCGCCTGGGCATGGCAGGCCTTGGCTCAGGCTGCCGGCGGCGCGGGTTGCTCCGGCACCTGCAAGGCCACCCATTGCCAGAACAGCACGTAGGTCACAGCGAGGATCACCGGGCCGAGGAACAGCCCGATGATGCCCTTGACCACCATGCCGCCCAGCGCACCGATCAACACCACCGGCATCGGCACATCCACCCCGCGGCCCAGCAACAAAGGTTTGAGCACGTTGTCGGCAAGCCCGGCGACGAAGGTGTAGACAGCGAACACGATAGTGACCACGGTGAAGCCCTCGACGTTGAGTACGTAGATGATCACCGGCAACGTGATCAACGTCGCCGGGGCCTGAGCGATGCCCAGCATGAGGATGAGAATGGCCAGCATGCCGGCACCTGGGACGCCTTTGATCACGAAGCCCACACCGATCAGCAGCATCTGGATGAAGGCGATGCCGATCACCCCTTGCGCCACTGCACGAATGGTCGCGGTGCACAACGTGGCAAGCGGCTTGCCCCGCTCTTGGCCAGAAATCCGCATAGCGATGCGCTGTGCTGCGATTTCGCCACGATCACCAAAAGCCATGATCACGCCGGAAATGATGATCGCGCCGACGAACAGCAGGAAGGCCCCGCCGGCACTGGCCGCCGCACCCAATGCCGTACGCCCGGCGCTCTTGAGCTGGGGCATCCATTGCGCAATCACATCGGCCAGGTTCTCGGAGGCTGACAGCCACAGCGCATGGACTTTCGGCCCGATCAGTGGCCAGTTGGCCACAGAGTCGGGCGGCACCGGCACGCTCCAGCTGTCGCTCCTGATCAGCGACACCAGGTGGTCCACCGATTCACCGATGGACATCACCACCAGGTAGATCGGTACCAGCAACACCACCAGCACCAGCAGCACCACCAGTGTCGCCGCATAGCCGTCCTTGAAACCTGAACCACGTTTGATGCGCTGGTACAGCGGATACAGGGTCACCGCCAGGATTACCGACCACAGCATCAGCTCCAGAAATGGCTGGAAAACCTGAAAGGCAAATAGCACCAGGGCTGCCACCAGGCCTGCCTTGATGAGCACATCGAGCAGACCCCGTGACCGGGCGCTGTCCAGTTTGATACTCGGCTGCATGACTCATCTCCTCGTGCTCAATGCGCCAGGGGCGCGATTCAGTGGTCCGTTCTGGGTGCAGGGTGCGAGATATCGCGCTCAGGCAGCTGCCGCGCCAGGGCCATCATCACCAGCGGCACTACCGCCATCGACAGGGTGATCGCGAGCACCAGCAGGTCGTGCACCTGTCGAGTCAGTACGTGATGTTCGTGCGCCATTTTGAATACGACGAACGCAAACTCGCCGCCCGATGCCAGTACCACCCCCAGGCACAGCGCCTGCGGGTGAGTGAGTCCACCCGCCAGCCGGCCCAACCCCCAGAGCAGCGGCAACTTGATGCCCACCAACAACAACGTCAGCCCCAGCACGGCCAGAGGCATGCCGAACAGCAGGCGCAAATCGGCGCTCATTCCCACCCCGACGAAAAACAACCCCAGCAACAGGCCCTTGAGCGGCTCGATCTGGGTTTCCAGTTCGTGGCGAAACGGTGACTCGGCCATCAGCACACCAGCAAGAAAGGCGCCCAGGGCCATGGATATGCCCACGTGCTCCATCACCCAAGCCGTGCCCAGCACCACCAGCAAGGCGGTGGCGGTCGACAGCTCCGGCAGGCCCGACCCGACTGTCCATTTGAACACCGGCGTCATCAGGTAGCGGCCGCTGACGATCACCAGGCCAATGCCAAGTGACACCGCCAGTAGCGGCCAGGCGCGCTCATCGGCAGTGCTGACATCACCGCCAAGCAACGGCACCACGGCAATCAGCGGTATGGCGGCGATGTCCTGAAACAGCAGGATGGCCACGGCCAAGCGGCCGTGCGGTTTGCCCAGGTCCTTGCGTTCGGCCAGGACCTGCAGGCCGAACGCGGTGGACGACAGGGCAAGGCCCAGCCCCAGAACGATCGACGCCGGTTTCGATTGGCCGAACACTGCATACGCCAGCAAGCCAAGCACCAGGGCAGTCAGCCCGACCTGCAGCGCCCCGACACCGAACAGCGCCCGACGCATGGTCCACAAGCGCTGTGGTGATAGCTCCAGGCCAATCACGAACAGCAACATGACCACACCGATCTCTGAGATCCGTGCCACGTTGCCTGGGTTATCAAGCAGCCCCAATACCGAAGGGCCAATCAGGATGCCGGCCAAAAGATAGCCAGGCACCGCCCCCATCTTCAGACGCTGCGCCAGTGGCACCAGAAGCACCACGGCCAGCAGGAAGACCACTGTAGCCTGCAGCAAGCTGCCGTCATGTGGCATAGGTTCGTACCCTTGCGACCATGCGCAGTGAGGGAATCAGAAACGCTCTTCGACCACTTTGAAGGGATAGGCTACAGCTTTGTACTTGCCGATCTTGCCGCGTTTGGGCAGCTTCACCACCTTGTCGCCAGTGACGTCCTTGTAGGGAATGCGCGAAAGCAGATGGCTGATGATGTTCAGGCGAGCACGGCGTTTGTCGTCGGAATGGGCCAGGAACCACGGCGCCCACGATGAATCGGAAGCCGCGAACATTTCATCGCGGGCGAGTGTGTATTCGTCCCAGCGGGTGTAGGACTTAAGGTCCATGGGAGAGAGTTTCCATACCTTGCGGCCGTCATTGATGCGGTCCTGCAGGCGGCGGGTCTGCTCCTGGGCGCTGACTTCGAGCCAGTACTTGATGAGGATGATCCCCGACTCGACCATCAGCTTCTCCAGCAAGGGCACCACCGCGAGGAACTTGCCGGCCTGCTCGTCGGTGCAAAAACCCATTACCCGCTCAACGCCTGCGCGGTTGTACCAGCTGCGATCGAAGATCACTACCTCCCCCGCTGCCGGCAGGTGGTTGAGGTAGCGCTGGGCATACATCTGGGACTTTTCCCGTTCAGTCGGCGCCGGTAGCGCCACCACGCGGAACACCCGTGGGCTGACCCGCTCGGTGATGGCCTTGATGGTGCCGCCCTTGCCGGCACCATCACGGCCCTCGAACACGATGCACACCTTCAGGCCCTTGGCCACGACCCATTCCTGCAGCTTCACCAATTCCACATGCAGGTCTTTCAGCTGTTTGTCATAGGCCTTGCCGCCCAGCTTCTCGGCGGGCGCCTGCAAGTCTTTCTTCCTGGACGGCTTGGCCATGACACGCTCCTTGGGGCGAATGAACAGTGAGTATGGTCGATCCCTGCCGTTTTACTTGGCCAACTTGCTGTAACTGGTCATCAGGTTGCGGTAATCGGGAATATGGTTGGAGAACAACGTGCCCAGGCCTTCAACATCATTGCGCCAATCACGGTGCAGCTCGCAGGCCACGCCGAACCAGGTCATCAGTTGCGCCCCGGCTGCCTCCATCCGCCGCCAAGCCGAATCACGGGTCAGCTCATTGAAGGTGCCGGAGGCATCGGTGACCACGAACACCTCGAAGCCCTCCTCCAGCGCCGACAACGCCGGGAAGGCCACACAGACTTCCGTGACCACCCCGGCGATCAGCAACTGCTTCTTGCCGGTGGCCTTCACCGCCTTGACGAAATCTTCGTTGTCCCAGGCGTTGATGTTGCCCGGCCGGGCGATGTAGGGGGCGTCGGGGAATTGCTCCTTGAGTTCGGGCACCAGCGGCCCGTTGGGGCCCGTTTCGAAACTGGTGGTGAGGATGGTGGGCAGCTTGAAGTACTCGGCCAGGTCGGCAAGCGCCAACACGTTGTTCTTGAAACGGTCAGGGTCGATATCCCGGACCAGCGACAACAGGCCGGTCTGGTGATCGACCAGCAGAACCGCGGCGTTGTTCTTGTCCAGACGCTTGTATTGGAAGGCCATGTCCGATCTCCTTGCTAACGTTGGGGTGGGAGTTTCAGCGTAGGCAAGGATGGGGGGTGAGTAAGACCGCCAGTCGGATCCAAGGCGGCGGTGCAGAACCGATGACAGCGCGGTCCCAGCCTGCGTGCAAAGATCTTGATTTATGCTCAAATTGTGCAAATATTGTGCTTGTGAGAAGCGAAACCCCTCAGGAGGTCAATCATGGCCAGCAATGCAGTATTGGAACTTCAACCCACAAGTTTCGAGGGGCTGATGGAAGCGCTTCGGGAAGTCAATCGGGTCATGTTCTCCCCTGAGCGGTTCCTGAAGGTGTTCTCGATGGACCAGCAGACATTCGCAACCCGCGCCCATGTCCATCGCAACACCGTGCGCAACGCCCCCGAGTCGGAGAAGATCCAGGCGTACATACGTGATGCCGTGCGGGTCTTGCGTGCTGTAACTGACATGGGCACGGACATGACCAAGGCCATTTTCTGGTTCAAGAACGAACCGCTGTCGACATTCGACTACAGAACGCCAGAAGAGGTTGTCAGCGACGGCCGAACTGAACAGTTGATCGCCTTCCTGCAGTCGTGGGAAGCCGGTTCTCAAGGATGAAAATCATCGCGTTGAAGAACCTGCCCTGCTACCGGCTGCACACACCGAAATGGGCAATAACACCCACATCCGGCACCGGCGCGGCTACCCAAGGTGGCCGCGCCAATCGCAAAGGGCTTGAGGCGCTTTACCTATCCCTGGAGCCGGCCACTGCCGTGGCCGAGTTCCAGCAGGGTAGTCCGTTTTTACCGCCGGGATTGCTGGTGAGTTACTCCCTGACATTGGACCGAGTGATCGACTTTACCGGCGGCTACCAAGCAGACTGGCCACCCATCTGGAAAGACTTCTTCTGTGACTGGCGCAAGATTCGCTTCAACGAGGGTGTCGAACCGCCCAGTTGGCTCATAGGGGATCTTGTTCTGGAAGCTGATTGCGCGGGCATCATTTTTGAATCCGTTGCGCATGCTGGCGGCAAGAATCTGGTGCTCTACACCGATCAACTCCCCGCGCATGGTTCTATCATCGTTAATGACCCCAGAGGCGACTTGCCTCGCGACCAATCTTCCTGGAGTGATTCCTGAGTCAGGCTAAGCGCCTGGTTCATCGCACTTCACTTCACAAATTCCTGAACTAATTATTTCCCCCCAGCGATTTGTTCACCCGCCAACCCCCACCAGAATCGCTTCACCACAATCACAATAACCGTGAGGCCACTCCCGTGGACCAGACACTTCAGGTACGCCAGGCCGCCGCCGACCTTGTAGCCGCCTTCGCCAGCAACGACACCGCCCGCTACTTCGCCTGCTTCAGCGAAGACGCCACCTTTCTTTTCCACACCCTGGCGCAACCGCTGCTGTCGCGCGGCGCCTACGAAGACCTCTGGGCCCAATGGCAGGCCGAGGGTTTTGCCGTGCTCGGCTGCGTTTCGAGCAATGCGCAGGTGAGCCTGCAAGGTGATGTGGCGATCTTCATGCACGATGTTGCCACGCACATCCGCATCGCCGGCGAGCAGCACCAACTGGCCGAGCGCGAAACCATCGTGTTCCGCCGCCACGGCGAACGCTGGCTGGCCTGCCATGAGCACCTGTCGGTCGTCACCGTCGCCTGATTCACCTTTACGCGGCCCTGCCGCCCTGCCATCGCACCCACAAGAGGGCCCGCGCACCGCGCCGGCCTACAACAACCGCGCTGGAGCATCACCATGAGCCACTCGACCGGTATCGAGACCAATGGCGTCGAACAGATCCCTGACGATCAACGCGACGCCTCCCCGCTGGACCTGTTCCGCCTGATCTTCGGCGGTGCCAACACCTTTGCCACCGCCGTGCTGGGCAGCTTCCCGGTACTGTTCGGGCTGTCGTTCCAGGCCGGGGTCTGGGCGATCCTGCTCGGCGTCGGCGTGGGTGCGCTGATCCTTGCGCCCATGGGCTTGTTCGGCGCGCTCAACGGCACCAACAACGCGGTGTCGTCGGGCGCGCACTTCGGCGTGCATGGGCGCATCGTCGGCTCGTTCCTGTCGCTGCTCACCGCCGTGGCGTTCTTCTCGCTGTCGGTATGGAGTTCCGGCGATGCCCTGGTCGGCGGCGCCAAGCGCCTGGCCGGGCTGCCCGAAACCGACCTGACCCTGGGCCTGGCCTACGGCCTGTTCGCCATCCTGGTGCTGGTGGTGTGCATCTTCGGCTTCCGCTTCATGCTGTGGGTCAACAAGGTTGCCGTGTGGGCCTCGAGCCTGCTGTTCCTGCTGGGCATCTTCGCCTTTGCCGGCCCGTTCGATGCGGGCTACGCCGGGAGCGTCAACCTTGGCCAGGTCGGATTCTGGGCAGCCTTCGTCGGCGCGGCGATTCTGGCCATGAGCAACCCGGTATCGTTTGGCGCCTTCCTCGGCGACTGGTCGCGCTATATCCCGCGGCAAACGCCCAAGGCGCGCATCATGCTGGCGGTGATCGCCGCCCAGGCCGCCACGCTGATCCCGTTCCTGTTCGGCCTGTGCACCGCCACCCTGGTGGCCACCCACGCCGCGGACTACATCGCCGCCAACAATTACGTAGGTGGCCTGTTGGCGATTTCGCCTAGCTGGTTCTTCCTGCCGGTGTGCCTGATCGCGGTGATCGGTGGCATGTCCACCGGCACCACTGCGCTCTACGGCACCGGGCTGGACATGTCGAGCGTGTTCCCGCGGCTGCTCAGCCGCGCAGGCGCCACCGTGCTGATCGGGGTAATGGCTATTGCCTTCATCTTCATCGGCCGCTTCACCTTCAACCTGGTGCAGAGCGTTTCGACCTTCGCCGTGCTGATCATTACCTGCACCAGCCCGTGGATGGTGATCATGATTCTCGGCTTGATCACCCGCCGCGGCTTCTACCACGCCGACGACCTGCAAGTGTTCACCCGCGGCCAGCGCGGCGGTCACTACTGGTTCCTGCATGGCTGGAACTGGCGCGGCATGGGCGCGTGGGTCCCCAGCGCGGTGGTAGGCATGAGCTTCGTCAACCTGCCTGGGCAGTTCGTCGGCCCGCTGGGCGACCTGGCTGGCGGCATCGACGTGAGCCTGCCGGTAACCCTGGGCATGGCTGGTGTGCTGTACCTGCTGCTGCTCAACCTGTTCCCTGAACCTGCTGGCGTGTATGGCCCCAACGGCCCGCGCTGGGTGCGTTGCAAAAGCACCGCGCACACGCCGGTGCTGAAACCTGCCGAAATGGCCTGACTGGATAACGACCATGACCACTTCCCACTACATCGCTGGCCGCTGGGTCGAAGGCCAGGGCAGCGACTGCATCAGCGTCAATGACCCTGCATTGGGCCAACCTTTTGCCGAACTGATGGCCGCCAGCGTTGCCCAGGTCGACCAGGCCGTGGCGGCGGCGCGCAATGCCCTGCCCACTTGGAAGCAGGTCAGCGCCAACGAGCGTGCGGCGTACCTGCGCGGTTTTGCCGAGCAGCTTGGGCAACGCCGTGAAGCACTGATCAGCCTGCAAATGCGCAACAACGGCAAGCCTCGCCATGAGGCCGAAATCGACCTGGACGATGCCATAGCCACCTTCGCTTATTACGCCGACCTGGCCGAGCAACTGCCGGAAAGGAATCGCGAAGTGGCGTTGGCCGCACCGGGCTTTACCGCCCGCACCCGGCTGGAGCCGGTGGGTGTGGTCGGCCTGATCGTGCCGTGGAACTTCCCGTTGGTGACCAGCGCCTGGAAGCTCGCCCCGGCCTTGGCGGCAGGCTGCACCGTGGTGCTCAAGCCCTCGGAAGTCACCCCGCTGATCGAGCAGGCCTACGGCCAGATCGCCGATACCCTGGGCCTGCCTGCGGGCGTGCTGAACATTGTCAACGGCAAAGCCGAGACCGGCGCGGCACTGAGCAGCCACAGCGGCCTGGACAAGCTGTCGTTCACCGGCAGCAACAGCGTCGGCAGCCAGGTGATGCGCAGCGCATCGGCACAGTGCCGGCCCGTGACCCTGGAGTTGGGCGGCAAATCGGCGATCGTGGTGTTCGATGATTGCGATGTGGACCAGGCAGTGGAGTGGATCGTCGCCGGTATCACCTGGAACGCCGGGCAAATGTGCTCGGCCACCTCGCGCTTGCTGGTGCACGATGGCATTGCCGATGCGCTGCTGCCACGCCTGCAACAGGCACTCGAAACGCTGCGCGTCGGTAACCCACTGACTGAAGAAGTGGACATGGGCCCGCTGACCAGCCAGGCGCAATGGTTGAAGGTTGCCAGCTACTTTGCCACCGCCCGTGAAGAGGGCCTGCAGTGCCTGGCCGGTGGCAAGGCGCTGGACCGCGACGGCTGGTTTGTCAGCCCGACGCTGTATGCAGACGTCCCCGTGGACAGCCGCCTGTGGAATGAAGAAATCTTCGGGCCGGTGCTGTGCGCGCGTCGATTCTCGACCGAAGCACAGGCAATTACCGAGGCCAACGACAGCCGGTTCGGCCTTGTCGCCACCGTTTGCTCAGCGGACCTGGAGCGCGCCGAGCGGGTGGCCGATGCGCTGGAAGTCGGGCATGTGTGGATCAACTCGGTACAAGCGGTGTTCGTCGAAACGTCCTGGGGCGGCACCAAGGGTAGCGGGATCGGGCGGGAGCTCGGGCCTTGGGGGTTGTCGGGCTACCTGTCGGTCAAGCATGTGACGCGGTGCCTGGGCTGATTGCCCCAGGGGCCGCCAGGCGGCCCAATCGCCGGCGGCCGTCTTGCGCGCCAGGGTATTACGCCGGCTCGTCAGCCGGGCGCGCGCCCTCCTGCACCAGCACCATGCTCTGCGGTGAAGACAGGGGAATGCCCTCATCACGCAAGCGCCCCAGGATGGTGAACAGCAGGTCGCTGCGCGCCCCTGACACCTGCCGCGGCCCCGCCACATAGCCGCTGACACTGATCACCATGCCGCTGGTCGTCAGGTCCTTGAAGGTTACCGAAGCAGCCGGCGCGTCCAGGATCGCCTCATGCTCGTGAAAGGCAGTCAGCAGCAGGTCGCGCACCTGGTTGGCATCGGTCTCCAGCGGCAAGGTCAGGGTGATGCCCACCACGCCCAAGGCATTGCCCATGGTCACGTTGCGCACGTTCTGCGAGATGAACTGCGAGTTGGGCACGATCACCGTGGAGCGGTCGGACATCTGGATCTCGGTGGCGCGCACGTTGATCCGGCGAATGTCACCCTCGACGCCCGCCAGGCTCACCCAGTCGCCCACCTTGACCGGGCGCTCGGTGAGCAGGATCAGACCGGAAATGAAGTTCTGCACGATCTGC
This sequence comes from Pseudomonas sp. BNK-30, assembly GCF_047456185.1. Classification (NCBI taxonomy): domain Bacteria; kingdom Pseudomonadati; phylum Pseudomonadota; class Gammaproteobacteria; order Pseudomonadales; family Pseudomonadaceae; genus Pseudomonas; species Pseudomonas sp. BNK-30. The sequence goes on along the minus strand of NZ_CP179904.1, from coordinate 93,859 downwards.
TGCAAGCCGAAACCGATACCCACCGACAGCGCACTGACCACCCAGGTCAGGCTGGTGAGGTTGATGCGCAGGGTCGACATCACCAGCATGGCCAGGAACAGGAAGCCCAGGTAACCGACCAGGGTTACCAGCGAGGCACGCATGCCGGCGTCCATGTCGGTTTCCGGCAGCAGGCGCTCGCTCAGCCAGCGCTTGAGCACACGGATACCGAGCATGCCGCCTAACAGCATCGCCACGGCCAGCAGGATGTCTTGCGGCACGATGTTCAGGTTGCCAAGCAACTTGCCACCGGTGCCGTCCCAATCGCCCAGGCTCAGCAGCAGCTCGCCGGGGCTGGTGCCCGACGGCATCAACGCCAGCATCACGGCCAGGAACAGCAGGACCGTGCGGCTGACACCGGTCAGGATGGTGCTGGCCTGGGCCTGATGGCGTGGTGCCAGGCCCAGCGACGACGCCAGCGCCAGGCCGCCGGGTTGACGCGGCGACAGCAGGGTTTCGCACAGATCAGCCAGGAAGGTGGTCAAAAGGTAGGCGCAGGTGGCGACCATGCTGATCCACAGCAGCTTGGCAGTGAGGAAGTAAGCCAGGGTGAGGTAGCCGGCCAGCAGCGTCAGCAAGATGAGCCCGACCCACACCACGATCACGAACGGGATCAGCCCTGCCAGGCCGGTCGGGCGCGCCAGCTCATGTTTGCGCAAGGTCCGGCGGTAACGTATGAGCGCCGTTGAGAAGATGGCGGCCACCACCAGCGCGGTCAGGCCGTTGGTGGCGACAGTCAGCGCCAGGCTGGTGCCGATCACACTGTTGATGCGCTCGAAGGTCAGCATCACCATCAGTGCCAGGGCCAGCAACTTGGGGAACCAACCCAGAGCACTGGCCACTTCGTCGGGGATCGGCGGCAAACGCCAGGAAGGCCGTTGCAGCATCAACATGGCCCGGCCAAGGCCGGTGATGAAGGCACTGAACACCACGAGCATGAGGAAGTGGTTGGTCAGGCTGGCCATGTCCGAGCCCAGCATGGCACTGCTTTGAAGGCCCCAACGCAGCAGCGACACGGCCCCGGCGATAGTGCCCAGGGTGGCCAGGCTCACGCTCAGGGCCAGTGCGCTTCGGCGCAGGCGGCCTTCGGGCAGCCAGCGAATCATGGCGGCAGCGAGCAGGCGCTCAAGGACCAGGCGGACCAGTGTCCAGACCAGGATCGCGGCCACCAGGCTAGTGATGAAGAACCCGCGGTGTTCAGCGCTCAAGGCACTGGCGACGGCATCGGCCGCCTCGCCGCGCAAGTCACGCAGGCGCATCACATCGTCCTCGGTAGGACGGATCAGCGACTGCCAGAAAGCCGGGCTCAGCGGGGTGGCCGCCCGGCTGGTCACTTGCGAGTTGAACTGGCTACGGCGCAGGTTGACGATTTGCGTGGACAGGTCGCGCGCCGACTGAGTCAGCTTGGTGGCCTGATCCTGCTCGGCGAGCACGGACTTTTTCTGCGCCTCCAGCTCCTTGCGCTGCAAGGCCAGGGTCGCGGCTTCATCCTTCTGTACCGGGCCGATGACCTTGAGCTTGTCGTCGAGCTTCTGCACGTCAGCAGCGCGCAAGGTGCTCAACGCATCGGCCTGTCGCTGGACCTGCACGGTAGCCATGCGCAGTTGCGAGAGCAGGTCGTCGTTGGCGTTGCTGGTCACGCCCTGACGAATCTGGTCGAGCCTGTCGCTCAACTGCTCGATACTTGCGTTTTCATCCAGCACCGGCAGCTCGCTGGCAACCAGGTTGGCAACCGGCACGGAAGCCGACCAGGCCGGCGACGCAAGCGCCAGCATCAGGGCCATTACACCCAGGTAAAATCGGGCAAGGCAGACACGCCTCATCGAACGTTCCTCATCACAAGGCTATTTGGCGGTGGATTCTACGCGGCTTGCGGCCTTCAGGAGAGTGCCGTTTCTCGCTCCAACAGTTGCCGCTTGCGCTCCACCCCCCAGCGGTAGCCGCTGATGTCGCCGTCTCGGCGCACCACCCGATGGCAAGGAATCGCCACGGCGATACGGTTGGCCGCACAAGCCATGGCCACGGCACGCACGGCTTTGGGCGCGCCAATGCGCTCGGCAATCTCGGTATAGCTTACCCGGCCGCCCAGCGGGACTTCGCGCAGGGCTTGCCAGACCCGCTCCTGAAACGCGGTGCCCTGCACATCCAGAGGCAAGTCCAGGCCCAGGGCGGGCGCCTCGACGAAGCCCACCACCTGCGCCACCAGTCGTTCGTACTCGGCATCGCCGCCGATCAGGCGAGCGTTAGGGAATTGATCCTGCAATTGCTCGAGCAGCGCTTCAGGTGCATCACCCAACAGGATTGCGCAGATGCCTTTTTCGCTTTGCGCCACCAGGATCGCCCCCAGTGAACACTGCCCTACGGCGAAATGAATGGCCATACCCGCGCCACCGGCGCGGTACTGGCGCGGGCGCATGCCCAAGCGCTGATCGGCGCTTTCGTAGAAACGGCTATTGGAGTTGTAACCGGCATCAAAGATGGCATCGGTCACCGATGTTTTCCCCTCGCCCAGCCGCTCGCGCAGGCGCCGGGCGCGGAAGGCTGTGGCATAGGCCTTTGGCGTGAGGCCGGTTGCAGCCTTGAACAGGCGGTGCAAGTGGTACGGGCTGACCCCCAGTTGTGCCCCGAGCTGGCCGAGGCCGGGTGGATTGTCCGGGGTTTCGAGCAGGCGGCAGGCGCGGGCTACCAGTTCGCAGCGGCGAATGCTCGACGGCTTGGCCTGGCAGCGCCGGCAGGGACGATAGCCTGCGGCCTGCGCGGCGGCGGCATCGGTGAAGAATTCGACGTTCTCGCGTTTGGCCATGCGCGATTTGCAGCCGGGTTGGCAATAAATGCCGGTGGTGCGCACGGCGTAGACGAAATGGCCTGCTGCTGCCGCGTCGCGGGTGTAGACAGCTTGCCAGCGTTGTTCGTCAGTGGTGTAGGGGGTCATTGCGGTATGCCTCAACCAAGCTGATTCGTCTCAGGCCCGCCACAGATACCAGGCTGCCACCGTGCGGTGCGGACGCCACCCGGCGCCCAGCGACCGCATCTGCGCCGGCGTCGGCGCCTTGCCCAGCCCCTTGAGGCGACGATACCCCTCACGCACCGCAAAATCGTCCACCGGCAACACATCCGAGCGCTCCAGGCTATAGATCAGCAGCATCTCGACGGTCCAGCGGCCCACGCCGCGCAAGGCAACCAGGCGCTCGATCAAGGCCTCATCGCTCATGCCCAATGCCTCTTCCCGGCACGGCACCGCCCCGTCCAGCGCGGCCTGGGCAATCCCGTGGATTGTCGCCAGCTTGCTCGCGGAAAACCCACAGGTACGCATCGTTTCCGGCGCCACCTCAAGCAACTGCCTCGGCGCGGGAAACCCATCGTCAGGAAACAGCGCCAGCAATCGCCCCAGTATCGCTTCGGCCGCACGGGCATGCAGCTGCTGGTAGGCAATCGCCCGTACCAGCGCCTCATAGGGCTCGCGCCCCGGTGTCGCCCGGTGCAGGCACGGCCCGGTCACAGCAATGTGCCGCGCCCAGTCAGGGTCCAGCGCGGCCAGGTAATCGGTGGCTTCGCGGTAGGCTTCAGGCGAGAGGTCGGCCAGGATCATCCATAGCTCCAGTGGGTTCAAGGCAGGACCAGCTTAGCCCAGCCACTGATCGTGGAAACGCCGAATCTTGCGCAGCTAATTCCGGGCAACCATTGCCCAGTGCCATCATCCATGCATAGAATTGAGAACTATTCACAGTCACGCATGCTTCCTGGGATCAGCCGCTACGATGCAGCTCAACGACACGCTCAAACCGGCCGAAGTCGCCCTGCTCTATCAGTCCCATCACGCTTGGCTACGTGGGTGGCTGCGCAGCCGGGTCGGCTGCCAGGAACACGCTGCAGACCTTGCGCAGGACACCTTCGTGCGCCTGCTGCGTGCACGCCAGGTTTCGCCGATCAAAGAACCGCGGGCTTACCTGAGCAGCATCGCTCGCGGCCTGATGATCGACCAGTTCCGCCGTCGCGCCCTGGAGCGCGCCTACCAGGAAAGCCTGGCCCATGTACCCGAAGGCGAAGTGCCCAGCGAAGAACATCGCCTGGTGATTCTGGATACCCTCGAGCGCCTTGACCGTGCCCTGCACCAGCTCAGGCCCCGCGCCCGCCAGGCCTTTTTGCTGGCCCAACTCGATGGCCTGAGCATCGCGCAGATCGCCCTTCGCCTTGGCGTTTCGCGTGCCACCGTGGAACGCGACCTGGCCAAGGCCCTGGGCGTCTGCTACCGGTTGCGCTATGCCGAGCTCTGATCAAGTACCCGCGCAGGCCCAGGTCGACCAGGCCATCGAATGGCTGGTGAAGCTGCGCTTCGACACCCCAAGCCCGGCTACCGAACAGCAGTTCCAGCAATGGTTGGCCCACCACCCGCACAACGCCCAGGCCTGGCAGCGGGTGAGCACCCTCAGCGACGAACTGGCGGGGCTCCCCAGCGACCTTAGTCGGCGCACCCTCGATGGCCGCCAACGCCAGCGCATCAACCGCCGTGACCACCTCAAACTGCTGGCGGTGCTGGCGATCGGCGGCACCGCCGGTTGGGCCGCGCGCGAGCCGCTCGGCCTGCCCGCCCTGATGGCCGACAACAGCACCGGCACTGGCGAACGTCGCCGGTTGCAGGGTAGTGATGGCAGCCAGATCCAGCTCAACACGGCCAGCGCCATCGACCTGCACTACAGCGCCGAGCTGCGCGAACTGACCCTGCTGCGCGGCGAAGTCAGCCTGGCCAGCAACCCTGGCGACAACCGCCCGTTCCGCATCACCACCCGGGTCGGCGCCCTGGCTACCCAGGACGGCCAACTGCTGCTGCGCGAAAACGATCAGGGCCTGTTGCTGGCCGTGCGCCGCGGCAAAGTCACCTTGTTCCCGGCCTCCCCTTCACCACGCGTGGTGCAGGCGGGCGAGGTGTTGCAAGTATCGCCGCACGGGGCTCACGCGCTTGCCTCGTTGCATGGCGACCCGTGGGGCTGGACCGACGGTGTGCTCAGCGTGCAACAGATGCCACTGGGCGAGTTCTGCGCCGAACTGGCCCGTTACCGCCCGGGCCTGCTGCGCTGCGCTGGCGAGGTGGCCGCGCTGAAGGTATCCGGCACTTACCAGCTGAACGATACCGAGCAGATTCTGCAACTGCTCACCCGCAGCCTGCCGGTACGTGTCGATTACCGCACACGCTATTGGGTCAGCGTCGGGGCTGCCTGATCTTTTTTGAAAAAGAATGAGGTGGAATCTCATTCTCGTCCGGCCTGAAGGAACAAAGCCCGAAAAGTGGTCTACGAAACCTTCAGGAGCGGTCCATGATCCACCCGTGTTCCCCCCGCAACGACAGGCTGCGCCACGCCGTGCGCGCCGCCGTGTTCGGCCTCGGCCTGGGCAGCGCCCTGGCACTGCCCGCACAGGTCGCGGCTGCACCCGCCAGCCAGCACCGGCAAATCGACTGGAGCATCCCCGCAGGCCCTCTGGCCCCGGCACTGGACCAGGTGGCCCGGCAAGGCGGCCTGAGCCTGTCGTTCGATGCGAACAGCCTGCAGGGCAAGACCACCCAAGGCGTGCAGGGGCGCCACGAGCCGGCCCAAGCATTGACCCTCGTGCTGATGGGCAGCGATGTGCAAGTGCAACAGGAAGGCGATAACAGCTTTCTGCTGATACCCGCACTGGACGCCGGTGGCGCACTGCAACTGGGTGCCACCAGCATTTCCAGCGATCGCCTGGGGGAAACCACCGAGCACAGTGGCTCCTACACGACTGGTGCGGTCACCATCGGCAAGACCGCACAAAGCATTCGCCACACCCCGCAGTCGGTGACCGTGGTCACCCGCCAGCGCATCGACGACCAGAACATCACCAACCTGACCAACCTGCTGGAGCAGACGCCTGGTGTGGTGGTGAACCTCACCGACAGCGAACGCGTGCAGTACTACTCGCGCGGCTATGCGATCGATGCCATCCAGTACGATGGCGCCACCGTGGTACAGGGCAGCGGCGGTGGTTCATTCATCCAGAGCGATTCGGCCATCATCGACCGGGCCGAGATCTTGCGCGGGGCCACCGGCATGATTCGCGGCGCGGGTAACCCGTCAGGCACCGTCAACCTGGTGCGCAAACGCCCGACGCACGTATTCCAGGGCGAAGGCAGCGTCACCCTCGGCTCCTGGGATGCCCAGCGTTATGTCGCCGATATCTCCGGCCCGCTGACAGAAACCGGCAACGTGCGAGGCCGGGTGATCGCCGTACACGATGACAAGGACCATTTCCAGGACTCGCGCCAGGAGCGCAAAGAGGTGTTCTACGGTGTGCTGGCCTTCGATCTGAATGAAAGCACCACCCTGACCACTGGCCTTGAGTGGACCAAGCTCGATGCCACCGGCGCCTGGGGCAACCTGCCCGCCGACTATGATGGCTCGCCCCTTGCGTTTGGCCGCAGCACTTACCTGGGTGCCGACTGGAACCGCTGGGACCGCAGCAACCTGCAGACCTTTGCCGAGCTCGAACACCGTTTCGACAACGACTGGTCGCTCAAGCTGATGGCCCAGCGCACGCACTTCGAGCTGGATGACCACGGTTTCAAGCAGACCTACTTCACCCGTGCCAGCGGCGCTGCCAACCCCAGCAACAACCCCTACCTGATGAACTATCAGGTTACCGAGGGCGACGGCGGCGAGAGCCTGCAGAACAACCTGAGCGCCACCCTCAACGGGCCGTTCGAGCTGCTCGGTCGCAGCCATGACCTGATGCTGGGTGTCGAGCGCATTCGCAATGACTCCTACGCCTCGGCCACCAACTTCGTATCCTCCGGTGTTTTCGACATCCGCGAGTGGGACCCAAAGACCAGCCTGGCCGAACCGGACATCAACATAACCGCCCATCCGGTGCGCACGCGCACCACCCAGGAAGCGGCCTACGCCACCTGGCGCATTTCCCTGGCAGACCCGCTCACGGCTATCATCGGGGTACGGGCCAACTGGTATGACTACGAGCAGGAAAACAACGTCAAGTCGAACGGCAAGTTCAGCGTCGACAACAAGATCGTGCCGTATGCGGCGCTGATCTACGACCTCAACGATAACTTCAGCACCTACGCCAGCTACACCGAAATCTTCAACCCGCAGACCGCCACCGACGTCAGCGGCTCGGTGCTGGAGCCCACCACAGGCGAAGCTTACGAGACCGGAATCAAAGGCGAGTTCTACGAGGGGCGGCTGAACACCTCGCTGGCGTTCTTCCGCATCTACCAGGTGGGCAACGCCCTGGATGACCTGAGCGGCCCCAACCCCTGCCCGCCCAACTACACCTCGGGCTATTGCAAGGTGGCTGCTGGCAAGAACCGCAGCCAAGGCTTCGAGCTGGAGATTTCCGGCGAAGTATTGCCAGGCTGGAACGTGACCGGTGGCTACACCTACAACACCACCAAGCAACTCAAGGACACCATCAGCAACACCGGCAACGCCATCCGCACCACCGACCCCAAGCGCATGCTGCGCCTGTTCACCAGCTATCGCCTGCCGGGCGAGCTGCAAGCGTGGACGGTTGGCGGCGGCGTGCAGGCGCAGAGCGACATCTACAACCGCAGCGGCAGCGCCGAGGCCACGCAGGCGGGGTATGCGGTGTATAACGCGATGGTCAATTACCGGTTCAACGAGCATTACTCGTTGCAGCTCAATGCCAACAATATCTTCGACAAGAAGTACTACCGCCAGGTGGCGCCGACGCCGACCGGGTATTACTGGGGTGACCCGCGCAATGTGTCAGTGACCTTGCGCGGCAGCTTCTGACCCAGGCTGCCAGGCCCCCACTACCCTCAAGGCCTCAGGTGCACCTGTAGGAGCCGGCTTGCCGGCAATAGGGCCAGCACTGGCAACAACAATCCTCAGTCCGCCACTGCCCGCAGCTTACCGGCCCGCCGGTACGACTGCCGGGCAAAGCACACGAACAGCCCCGCCATGATCGCCAGCGCCATCGGCAGCCCATGCGGCGCCACATCCATCGCCGCGCCGCTGACCAGCGGCCCGACCAGGCTGCCCACGCCCCACAAAAGGCCAACGCTGGCATTGGCGGTGACCAGATCCTGGCCCTTGAAACGCTGCCCGATCAGCACCAGCGCCAAGGTATAGATACCCCCTGCCACAGCGCCAAGCACCACCAGCAGCGGCCATAGCAGCCAGGCCATGTCCAGCAGCCATGGCAAGGCAATACCGATCGCCATCGCCACCAGCCCGCACACCAGGTGCAGCCCGGTGCGCTCGACCCGGTCGGCCAGCCAGCCCAACGGCAACTGGAAAACCATGTCACCGGCGAACACCACCGTCACCATCAGCGCCGCCACGCCCACGGCAAAACCATGGCTGGTGGCATACACCGGCAGCAACGACAGCACGACCGCATCGAAGAAGGAGAAGAACAGCACAGCCACGCACAACGCCGGGGCGACGCGGAAGAAGCCCGCCAGGCCGAAGCTTTTCTCGCCTTCTTCACCATGCTCCACATGATCGTTGGGTACGGTCAGCACAATGCACAGCAGCGCCAGGCCATAACAGAAGGTCACCACACCGGTGATCCACGGGCTGTTGGCGCCAATCACTGCGAGCATCGCCGGGCCGAGTACCTGGAAGCCGGTGAAGCTGGTGGCGTAAAGCGCCATGATCTTGCCGCGGTTGTGATCGGGGCACAGTTCGTTGACCCATGACTCGCCCAAGATGATCGCGATGCCCATGCCGATACCCAGGCCCAGGCGCAGCAGGGCCAGCATCCAGACCGAATCGAATGCCCATTCCAGCAAGGCGATGCTCACGGTGCACAGGCTGAAGCAAAGCAGGTAGATGGTGCGCCGGGTCAGGTACCGGCAACAGGCGTCGACCATGAACGCCGAAAGCATCATCCCCGCAGCGGGGATGGCCGAGATGATGCCGATCTGCAAGGTGCCGGCACCGGCCTCATGCAGACGCAACGACACCAGCGGCAGGCTGGCCCCCAGGCTGAAGCCGACCACAGACACGGCGAACAGAAGGCCCGCCAGCAAACGCATGTTCATGTACCACTCCCAGCAAACTGAAAAGACGCGCAGATACAGGCGCCCAGGCGCACGCCGGGACGGCGGACGACGCAGGAGCGCAGGTCAGTTCAGGGCGAGGTGTGGCGAGAAGGTAAAGGCAAACAGCACACTGCGGCGACGCTTGAGCACCGTATCGCTCGGCCACGCGCGACGCATGGCCTGGAGGGCAGGCTGGCGGGCGTGTGGTAGGGACTGGGTACGGCGCATTGCTTTGGCTACTACGCAGGTTGGGGAAAAGAGGCGGCACTCTAGGCCAAGCCAGGCTGAGCCGTCAATTGCCGGCGCCCACAGCGAACATCAGCACTGCCCCGATAGTGGGAGCAACTGTCTTGCCCAATTTCCAGAAGTTAACACAATTACCTGTGGGAGCCGGCTTGCCGGCGATTGGGCTGCAAAGCAGCCCCTACGCTGTCAGCGCTTACCGGTATTGGGCAGAAACACGGCCAACAGACCGAACAACGGCAGGAACGAACACACGCCATACACGTACTCGATACCGCGCAAATCCGCAACGTACCCCAGCAGCGCTGCGCCAATCCCGCCAAAGCCGAACATCAGCCCGAAGAAGACCCCGGCAATCATGCCCACACTGCCCGGTACCAGCTCCTGGGCGTACACCACGATCGCCGAGAACGCCGACGCCAGAATGAAGCCGATGACCACGCTCAGCACGGTGGTCCAGAACAGATCGGCGTACGGCAGCGCCAGGGTGAACGGCGCCACACCAAGGATCGAGAACCAGATGACCGCCTTGCGCCCGATGCGGTCACCGATCGGGCCACCAAAGAAGGTGCCGGCCGCGACCGCGCCAAGGAACAGGAACAGGTGCAGTTGCGAGCTGGCCACCGACAGGTCGAACTTCTCGATCAGATAGAAGGTGAAGTAGCTGGTGAAGCTGGCCATGTAGAAGTACTTGGAGAACACCAGCAGGCCCAGCACGACCAACGCCGCGATCACACGCTTGCGCGAGATGCCATGGGTGGCCTGCACCACCTTGCGCGCCTTGGCCTGGTTGAGATGCTCGGTGTACCAGCGGCGCAGCATCAGGGTCACGGCAAAGAACAGCAGGCCAGCCACGCCGAACCAGGCCACATGGGTCTGGCCGAACGGGATGACGATGGCTGCCGCCAGCAGCGGGCCGAAGGCCGAGCCTGCGTTGCCACCGACCTGAAAGGTCGACTGCGCCAGGCCGAAACGCCCACCTGAGGCCAGCCGCGCAATCCGCGAGGTCTCCGGGTGGAAGGTCGACGAGCCGATACCCACCAGCGCAGAAGCCAGCAAGATCATCGGGAAGCTGCCGACGAAGGCCAGCATGACGATACCTACCAACGTGCACAGGGTGCCGAGCGGCAACAGGTTCGGTGTCGGCCGGCGGTCGGTGAAGAAGCCGACCCAGGGCTGCAGCAGCGACGCCGTTATCTGGAAGGTCAGTGTGATCAGGCCGATCTGGGTGAAGCTCAGGTCGTAATTGGCCTTGAGCATCGGGTAGATCGCCGGCAGCACCGACTGGATGAGGTCATTGATCAGGTGCGCCAGCGCGCAGAAGGCGATGATGCGCATCACCAGTGGGTTGGCTTGGCTTGCCGAACCGGTGCTGGCGGTGGAGGTGCTGCTGATGGCCATGAGCTTGAGTTCCGTCCGCAGGTTTGGGATCCGATTATCAGGAAACAAATGGATACATAGCTACCTTTTTATCCCTCTATTACTGCGTACTTGCAAATGGTTCTCAATATATTTAGCATCCTCGCACCAAATCCCCCGCAATTGTTGGGCGCAAACGCCCTTTAGCGAGCACATTTCAGCATGAGCCCGATGCCCGCCACGCAGATTCAGGCCGACGCCCAACAGGAAGCACTGGCGTGGTTCTCCCGCCTGCGCCAACCAGGCTGCGATGACCGGGAACGCCAGGCCTTCGCCCGCTGGTGCCAGGCCCCGCTAAATGCCCATGCCTACGCCGAGCTCGAAGCCTGCTGGCAGCAATTGCAAGCGCCACCAGCACGGCCTCGCCCGCGCCAGGTCACCGTGCGACGCAGCCACCTCGGCAAAGGGCTGGCATTGCTGTTCCTGCTGGCGCTGGCCGTGTTGGCGTACCTGTATTGGCCACTGATGCAGCGCCTGGGCAGCGAGCTGCACACTGGCGCTGGCGAGCGGCGCAGCGTACGCCTGGCCGATGGCTCAACCCTGCACCTGGACAGCGCGAGTGCACTGAATGCCGACCTGCGCGGGCGTACCCGCCTGCTGCAGGTTGTGCAGGGCCAGGTCGAGCTGCACGTGATGCTCGACGGCCGCGCCCTTGAACTGCAGGTGGACGATGCGCGTATCCAGGTATTCGGCACTCGCCTGATGGTGGCGCGCCATGCCGGGCATGACGAACTGGTGGTGCTCAATGGCAAGGCCATGATCGTCCAAGGTAGCGACCAGCGCATGGTGTCGGCGGGTGAGCGGGTGACCTTCACCGATGCCCGGATCAACCCCGTGCAGAAGGTCGATGTCAAAAACGCGAACGCCTGGCGCAGCGGCCACCTGCGCGCCATCGACATGCCGTTGGGCCAAGTCATCGAACGCCTGGCCAGCTACCAGGGCCGCCGCGTATGGATGATGGACGAACAGGTGGCCGATCGGCGGGTAAGTGGCGACTTCAACCTCGACCGCGCCGGCGAAACCCTCGACGCCCTGATTGCCGAGCAGCGCCTGCAGGTGTACAGCATTCTTGGTCAATGGCTGATCGTGCGCTGAAAACAGGCTGGGCGGCTAAGTTTTTGAAAGCGTGCAAATTTTTTTTGAAATGAGTGTTGACACAGGGGCATCACAAGGGAATAATGCGCGCCATCGGCTACATAGCTCAGTTGGTTAGAGCATAGCATTCATAATGCTGGGGTCCGGGGTTCAAGTCCCTGTGTAGCCACCAAACTTGAAAAGGGCTTACCGCAAGGTAGGCCCTTTTCTTTTGCCCGCAAAAAAGTTTGCACCCTTCTCTATCGCTTTCAGCGCACCCCCGACACCACCACTGCCAAGCCGAGCCCTATCAGCGCTACACCAATCAGGCGGTCGACCAGCCGCTAGATGACGGCGGCAAGCGCCAACGCTTTGCCGATTGGGTAATGGGCCTCGCTCACCTGGGCTTGCTGCAGAACGACGACGCCGCACTGCCATCACCGCCCCAGGTGCGATAACCCGCGGTATCGATATGGATGCGGCCTGTCGGGTAGCGCCCCAGCCCCATGCCCCAGGCCTGGCCATGCTGCTGCCAGAAGCGGCACAACGGGTTGGGGTCGGCCCAGGCCGGCAGGAGGATATCGACTGCGAAAGCACGGGTATGGGCACTGCCCGCGGCCCCACCTGCGCACCTGTTCAAGCCGGGGTCACGGTAGGCGGAGACCACTTCGAACTGGCGCAGGATGCCTTGCTTTTCCAGCGTATTGATCAGCGCCAGCGTAGAGCGCACCGCCGGCCAGTTGCCAGGCGGCGGCACGGCAAACGGTGAAGCCTTGCACAGCCGCCAGTCCGACGCCGAGCGCAGCAATTGATGAATCGGCACCACGCCATACAGGCGGGCGTCCACCAGCATCTCCCGAAAAGGGCGGGTGTGATGATCCCCGGCCCATTGCGCGAACATCCACAGGTCACGCTCATCGGCCTGAGCCACGCCACCCAGCATCACGCTTGCGGCCATCAGCAGCCATTTCGTCCTTCTCATCCCCGCTCCTTCTGCCCCAGCATGAGCACGGCCGCCCATCGGGGCGGCCATTACAAGGAGTTAAGCATGCACAAATTACTGGCAACAGAGCAGGAAGGATTGAAAGTCAGTCTTCGAGCAACGTACAAGCCATCACCAGCGCATCCTCGCGCCCGCCAGCCACCGGGTAGTAATCACGCCGACGGCCGATCTCGTTGAAGCCGTACCGCTCATACAAGCGATAGGCCGACTGGTTGCTGGCCCGCACCTCCAGGAAACACTCGCGCCCATTGAGCTGATAGGCCCGAGCCATAAGGTGCTCGAGCAAGCGCAAACCCAGGCCACGCCCCTGGTTCTCCGGCTTGACGGTAATGTTCAGCAGGTGCGCTTCGTCGATGATCACGTTGATCACACCATGGCCGACCTGCTGCTGACCATCGAACATCAACCACACTTCGTAGGACTTGAGCGCATCCTGGAAAATCCCGCGGGTCCAGGGATGGCTGAACGCGGCATATTCGATCTTAAGCACGGCATCCAGATCCGCCTCGGTCATGGGGCGGAAACTGATCGATTCACTCATTCAACGCTCTTCCAGCGCGCCATCAGCTGGCGCATCGCTTTCCAGACGTCCGCCTTGCGCTGCGGCTCGTCCATCAACAGTTCAAGGCCCGGCAAGGCCCAGGCATCGCCCAGGCCGTCGAGCTTGAGTACTTGGTAATAGGCCTGGGCGTCGGTATTGGCGGCAAAGCGCAAGGCCGGCATGCCGATCAGCCAAAGGCAGGTACAAGGGGCTTCTTCAAGGCGCGCCTGGATGAAACCCTGGACGAAATCACGCGCGGCATCCGGCCCCTGGTCCATGTTGCCACGCACCAGCAGCGGCCAGCGCACCGGCTCGCCGATGATCTGCGGGGCATCTGGCAGGCCTGCGGCGCGCAGCATGTCCTTGAGCAGCAGGTAGGATGGGTCGCGGCTCTGGAAGGGTTGGCCGGTGGCCAACTCCACCAGCAGCAGGCAGTTGCCGGCGCGCAGCAGTTGCAGCGAAAAACGCGGTGGCGGCACGGGGGCCGGGCGTGGCGCAGGGGCTTGTTCCTCGGCCTCGACCGGTTTGGCGGCGGGCTTTGGCGTGTTGCCCGGGCGCGGAATTTCGATTTTCGGCCGTTCGCCGGAGCGCGCCTGGGGTGCGACCGGCGCTTCGTTGGCAGGGGCTGGCGAAGGCCTGACCTCGAACGCGGCGTGCTCGACCGGAACCTGCGGCAACAGCAGCTCGGGCCGCGACGGCGCAGCGAACGGCAGTTCGGCGCGCGGCAGCCAATGCACCACTTGCATGGCGGAAAGGTAGGCGCGGCGGCGGGACTCGGTCAGCAAGGCACGGGTATCCGGGGGCTTGAACAATTGGGCATTCTAACGCTGTTGGCTGCCGAGCGCCGCAACTGGTCGGCAGAAAATTGCTGCCTGTACCGCCGAGGGGCCAGGGAAACCCCCAGCCAATCCGGGGTTATCCCTCATTACAGACCAAGGGGTGAAATCCTCCCCCCATGATGCAGTACAATCGCCCCCTTTTTACTTGGCAACGAGTAGACGCCAATGATCGAACCCAAGCGCGTCCTGCGCGCCCTAGCCGAACACTGGGCCCTCATCGAGCCGCTGTGCGAGCGTTTCGACCAAGGCACCCTGAGCCTGGTCGAACTGCGCCAGCAGCTGGGCCGCCAGCAAGTGGAAAGCACGCCGCAGGACATCACCCAGCTGCTCGACGTGTGGATCCGCCTGGATATCCTGGTCCCGGTGGCCAAGAGCCCGAACCGTTTCGAGCTCAACGCCCAGATCCACGACTTCCTCGCCTACCTGCGCCGCGAGCACCGCCTGGGCCTGTGCCTGGAGATCGAGGCCTACCTGCGCCACCTGGAGCGCCTTGCCGGGCACATTCAGGATGCCTTCGACAACCGCGACAGCGATGACCTGGCGCGCCAGCTGCGCCTGCTCGACATGCGCGTGCGCGACGTGCTGAAAAAGCTCGACAACGACGAACAGGCGCTGGTCGCCGTGGCCGAACGGGCCAAGACCAGCAACCGCCAGATCCCGCTACGCCAGCGTTATGCCGAAGTCCTGGCGACCTGGGACGAATACGTCGAGCCGATGATCCAGCTGGTCAATGCCGACGGCGCCTTCGAACAGGGCGTGCGCAAGGTCGAGACCGTGCTGCTGAAACTGCTCGGCGAACAGGCGCGCCTGGGCCATCTGGTCGACGACGACATGCTGCTGCGCACCCATGCGCGCATCCTCGAGATGCAGACCAGCGCCCAGCTGACCCTGCGCCACGCCCGTGAACTGCTGCTGCCGCTGCGCGAAGAAGCGCGCCGGCACAATGCCGTGACCCGCGGCGCCGCCCTGGCCCTGTCGGTGATCCGGCGCAAGGGTATCGACGCCGTGCCGCAGGCCGCCATGCCATTGTTCACCCGGCCGCAGAGTACCTTCCTGGGCAGCGCCAGCCAGGTCGAGGCGTACGTCTATGCCCTCGCCCGCTTCGAGCCGAAACCGGCCAAGTTCCCCAAGGCGCACAAGACCCAGACTGGCCCGCTGCCGCGCGCGCCACGCACGGTCAAGGAAATGCTCGAACGCTGCGAGGATGCCCTGCCACTGCCTGACCTGATGGTCTGGCTGCTGGACCAGGAGCCCGAAGGCGCCACCGACGAACTGTTGTACTGGTTCTCGCGCCTGTCGCGTGAGAAGCGTTTCAAGCGCGAACGCCTCGAACGCCGCGAGTACACCACCCACGAACACCTGGTCAGCCTGCGCTCGTTCGCCCTGACATCCAGCCGCGAAGCGCAACCTGAAACCAACGCGAGCCCAGCCAATGCATCTTGATCTTTCCGAACTGTCCCAGCTCGCGCCGATCTTCCGCGAGCTGTTCAAAGGGTTCCACGTCAGCCGCCGCGACCCGGAGCTGTACGCCCAGCTGTCGAACTTCCAGGACCAGTACCGCACCCTGTTCAAGGCTTTGGGCTTCGAGCTGGTGTGCGATACCCGCGGCTTCTATTACTTCGTCCCCGAGCAGGCCGCCGCGCAGGTCAACAAGACCGCCCAACGCCTGTCGCTGTTCACCTTCATCCTGGTCGAACACCTGGCCGACCAGGGCCGCGACCCGATGGCGGTGCTCGACGGCGGCAGCATCGGGCGCGACGAGCTGCCCTCGCTGCTGGAAAAATACCGTGACCTGTTCCTGCAGGCTGAAGTGCAGACTGTCGACGAGCTGGAAGAAAAGATCATGCGCCGCATGACCCAGCTCGGCTTCGCCCACGAAGAAGGCGGGATCTACCGCTTCCTGCCGCCGATGCACCGTTTCCTCGATGTGTGCCTGTCGGTGCAGCAGGACCGCGACCTGGCCGCCAGCCTGCACAGCGACCTGCCGCTGCCAACGCCGGTGCTGGTCGAGGAAGAAAGCCCCGAAGCACTGGCCCGCACCGACGACCCGCTCGACCTCACCCCGTTCGAGGGCGAAGAAAGCGAAGAAGAGGCCCTGGCCCGGGCCATCCGCGAAGAGCAACAGGAGATTGACGCATGAGCCAGGAACGCTACGGCATCCGCCGCTTCGCATTGCTCAACACCGCCGGCTACAGCCTGGGCCTGTTCCCGCTGGAGCACCCGCTGTCGGTCTACGGCGCCAACAACCTGGGCAAGTCCGCCTCGATCAACGCCCTGCAGTTCCCGATCCTGGCGCGCATGTCCGACATGAGCTTCGGCAAGTACAGCCTGGAGCAATCGCGCCGTTTCTACTTCGCCAGCGACACCTCGTACATCCTCTGCGAACTTAATCTGCCCCACGGCCCCCACGTGATCGGCGTGGTCGGTCGCGGGCCGGGTGGCGGTTTCGGCCACCAGTTCTTTGCCTACAAGGGTGAACTGGACCTGGATCACTACCAGAAGAACGACACCTGCCTGCGCCAGAAAGAGCTGTTCACCAACCTCGAGCGCCTGGGCCTCAAAGCCTACGAGCTCAAGCCGGACGAACTGCGCCGGTTGCTGGTCGGCGGCCACACCTCGGTGCCGCTGGACCTGACCATGATCCCGCTGCGCTCGACCAGCGAGCAGAGCCTGAAAACCTTCCGCGCACTGTTCATCAACCTGCTGCACATGCGCGAAATCACCGCCGCCAAGCTCAAACAGCTGTTCCTCGACGCGTTCGAGCACAGCCTGCGCTCGGGCAGCGTCGACTACATCGCCGCCTGCGAAGAAGCCTTCCGCGACGTACGCCGCATGGAGCAGGACTACAACGCCCTGGTTGCCGCCGGCCCCCTGGTCGAAGCCCTGGCCGGCGGCGTGGCCCAGCGCGACATCCTGCGCGGCAAGCTGCACCGCCTCTCGCCACTGCTCGACAACCTGCTGGGCACCTGGCAGGAATACGCCATGGCGCGCAAGGAAGAGCTGGTAATCCAGGCCGAGCACTACCGGGGCGAGCAGGACCGCCTGCAGAACGACCAGCGTGGCGGCACCCAGGAGCTGATGCGCCTGGAGCGTGAAATCACCGGTATCCAGCGCTGGCTCGGCGAGCTGTCGGTACTCAAGCACCGCTTCGCCCTGGTTGATGACGTCAAAGTGCTGGAGCAGCAGTTGCTGGCCGCCAAGGATGCCCACGACGAACTGGCTGGCGCCCTGGCCCAGTCGCGGCAGTTCTCTGCCGAGGACCTCGACGAGCGTGTGCGCGACCTGGAAAAGCGCCTCAAGCAGGTCAAGCAGCAGCTCGACCACGCCGACAACAACAGCTACGCCCGCCTGCGCGAAGAGTTTTCGCAGGCAGACGTCGACCGCCTGATGCGCCTGTTCAACGGCGCACTGTTCAGCCTGCCGCTGGGCGAGCGCGGTATCGAACTGGACGATAGCGACCTGTGGGTGAAATCGCTGGAAGCGGTGCTCGATGGCTTCAAGGGCGAGCGCTTCGAGGCCCCAGGCATTTCCATCGACCTTTCGCACATCGACCCACCGGCCCTGCAAGCCCTGGCCGACCGCGCCGCCCTGCGCGACCAGAAGGACCGCCTGGAGCGCGAGCTCAAGCAGCTCAAGACCCAGCAATCGGTGGCCGCCGACCGTACCGCGTCCAAAGCGCAGACCGAAGCCCTGTACCAACAGGTGCTGGATGCGCAGAAGGCCCTGGAGGACTACCGTCGCAGCGAAACCCTGGCGGCTGAAGAACCGGAGAAGATGGAGCAGCTGGCGCAACTGGAGGCGGCCCAGGACGAACTCAAGCGCTCCAGCGATGCGTTCACCGAGCGCGTCCAGCAACTGTCGGCCAAGCTGCAGCTGGTCGGCCGCCAGATCGCCGACCTGGAAGCCAAGCAGCGCACCCTGGAAGACGCCTTGCGCCGTCGCCAGCTGCTGCCTGCCGACCTGCCGTTCGGTACGCCGTTCATGGAAGCGGTCGACGACTCCATGGACAACCTGTTGCCCCTGCTCAACGATTACCAGGACAGCTGGCAGGGCCTGCAGCGCGTCGACAACCAGATCGAGGCGCTGTACGCCCAGGTACGCCTCAAGGGTGTGGCCAAGTTCGACAGCGAAGACGACATGGAGCGGCGCCTGCAACTGCTGGTCAATGCCTATGCGCACCGCACCGACGAGGCCCTGACCCTGGCCAAGGCGCGCCGCGCCGCAGTCACCGACATCGCCCGCACCCTGCGCAACATCCGCAGCGACTACGACAGCCTCGAACACCAGCTGGCCCTGTTCAACCGCGAGATCAACAAGCGCCAGGTTTCCAACCTGCAGAGCTTCCGCGTGGTACTGGCGCCGAACAAGGAAGCGCTCAAGCACATCGACCAGATCATCCACAGCGCCGGCCAGTACGAGGAAGGCGAGACCTTGTCGGTGTTCGACCTGACTCAGAATTCGGAGCAGGATCACAAGAACGAAGAAGCCAAGGAATACCTGGCACGGCTGGTGGCGGCCAACCACAACCAGCTGGGCCTCAAAGACCTGTTCGAACTGGCTTTCGAGATCACCAAGATCAACAGCCAGCCGGTGATCCACGCCGACATCGACGGCGCCGCTTCCAACGGCACCACCATGACCATCAAGGCGCTGACCAACATGTACCTGTTGCTGCACTTGATGGACCGCGACCTGGCCGGGCGCATCCGCCTGCCTTACTACCTCGACGAAGCGGCGGACATCGACGAGCGCAACCAGGCCGCACTGCTGGAGACCAGCCTGCAACTGGGCTTCGTGCCGATTCTGGCGAGCGTGAAGCCACAGGTATCGGCGCATGTGGCGATCGACCTGGAAGGCGGTAGCGGGCCGAATGGCATCTATATCGACGAGGCGGACTGGAAGTACATCAGCCGACGTGATGTGGAGAAAGCGATCGTGCGCGAGGATCAGGCAGAGGAGCTGGCCTGAGGAACTGGGGCCGCTTTGCGGCCCTTTCGCGACACGAGGCCGCTCCTACAGGCATATACGTTCGCCTGTAGGAGCGGCCTCGTGTCGCGAAAGGAGGCCAAAGGCCTCCCCTAAAGTATCAGTGAGCCCAAGGCAGAATCGGAATCGCCGTCACCGCATTCTGCGGGCTGCCTTCGATCATGCGGTCGCTGTACACCAGGTACACCAGTGTATTGCGCTTCTTGTCCAGGAAGCGCACCACCTGCATGGTCTTGAACACCAGCGAGGTGCGCTCCTTGAACACCTCCTCACCGTCTTTCAACTCACCCTTGAAGTTGATCGGCCCGACCTGGCGGCAAGCAATCGACGCCTCCGCACGGTCCTCGGCCAGGCCCAGGCCACCCTTCACTCCGCCCGTCTTGGCGCGCGACAGGTAGCAGGTCACACCTTCGACCTTGGGGTCGTCGAACGCCTCGACCACGATGCGATCGTTGGGCCCGACGAACTTGAACACAGTAGATACCTGGCCGATTTCCTCGGCCCCTGCCAGCATCGGCAGCGCCAGGGCTGCCACGGCAATCACGCGCTTGAGCATGTTCATACCAGCACCAGGTTGTCGCGGTGGACCAGCTCCGGCTCGGCACTGTAGCCAAGCAGGGACTCGATGGCATCGGACGATTGGCCAATGATTTTCTGTGCTTCCAGCGCGCTGTAGTTGGCAAGGCCACGCGCCACTTCAAGGCCGTCCGGGCCTACGCACACCACCATTTCGCCACGGCGGAAGCTGCCTTGGACGGTCTTCACGCCTACCGGCAGCAGGCTCTTGTTGGCCTGGCGCAGGGCCTGAACCGCACCGGCGTCCAGCACCAGCGTGCCGCGGGTTTGCAAGTGGCCAGCCAGCCACTGCTTGCGCGCCGCCAGCATGCCGCGCTCAGGCGACAGCAGGGTACCCAGACGCTCGCCAGCCTTGAGGCGGTCGAGTACGCGTTCGATACGGCCACCGATGATGATGGTATGGGCGCCGGAACGGGCTGCCAGGCGCGCGGCGCGCAACTTGGTCTGCATGCCGCCACGGCCCAGGGCACCGCCGGTACCGCCGGCTACGGCGTCGAGCGACGGGTCATCGGCACGGGCCTCGTAGATCAGCTGTGCCTCTGGATTGTTGCGTGGGTCGGCGTCGAACATGCCGTCACGGTCGGTGAGGATCACCAGCAGGTCGGCTTCGACCAGGTTCGCCACCAACGCGGCCAGGGTATCGTTGTCGCCGAAGCGGATCTCGTCGGTAACCACGGTGTCGTTTTCGTTGATCACCGGCACCACGCCCAAGTCGACCAACGTACGCAGCGTGCTGCGGGCGTTGAGGTAACGCTTGCGGTCGGACAGGTCGTCGTGAGTCAGAAGGATCTGCGCGGTGTGCTTGCCATGCTCGCCAAAGCTCGACTCCCACGCCTGCACCAGGCGCATCTGGCCGATCGAAGCGGCAGCCTGCAGCTCGTTCATCGCGCTCGGTCGTGCGGTCCAGCCCAGCTGGCTCATGCCGGCAGCCACGGCCCCGGAGGACACCAGCACCAACTCAACGCCCGCCTCACGCAGGGCAACCATCTGCTCGACCCATACGGCCATGGCACCGCGGTCGAGGCCCTTGCCATCGGCCGTGAGCAGCGCACTACCGATCTTCACGACCCAGCGCTTGGCGCCAGTCACCTTGCTTCGCATCTTCTCTTCCAACCTATGTCGAATCTGTAGATACCGTGGATACAAAAACGCCGCTCCAGAGAGCGGCGTTTAGTGTACTGCAACCGGTCAGTCGCGCACGTAAATGATTTCCGGGCCGTCTTCGTCGTCCTCGAAATCATCGTCCCACGCGTCATCGTCGCCGATGTCATGCACGCTCTTGACGCCAGTACGACGCAGGGTACGGGCGTCGTCCAGGGCCTGCAGCTGGGCACGGGCTTCGTCTTCGATGCGCTGGTCGAGGTCGGCCAGCTCTTCAGCGTAGGCCGGGTCATTGGCCAGGCGATCGGCACGGTCTTCGATGTAGCGCATCAGGTCATGAGTGAGCTGCTCGGTGCCCTGCTTGGCGATGGCCGAGATCACGTAGACCGGGCCTTCCCACTGCAGACGCTCGACCACTTCCTTGACGCGCTCGTCGCGCTCGTCGTCCATCAGCATGTCCGCCTTGTTCAGCACCAGCCAGCGCTCACGGTCGGTCAGCGACGGGCTGAAGCGGGTCAGCTCGTTGATGATCACTTCAGCGGCATCGGCCGGGCTGCTGCCGTCCAGCGGCGCCAGGTCGACCAGGTGCAGCAGCACGCGAGTACGGGCCAGGTGCTTGAGGAAGCGGATACCCAGGCCGGCACCGTCGGATGCGCCTTCGATCAGGCCAGGGATGTCGGCAACGACGAAGCTCTTCCAGCGGTCGACGCTGACCACGCCCAGGTTCGGCACCAGGGTGGTGAATGGGTAGTCGGCAACCTTCGGCTTGGCGGCCGACACCGAACGGATGAAGGTGCTCTTGCCGGCATTCGGCAGGCCCAGCAGGCCCACGTCGGCCAGGACTTTCAGCTCCATCTTCAGGTCGCGCTGGTCACCCGGCTTGCCTGGGGTGGTCTGGCGCGGCGCACGGTTGGTGCTGGATTTGAAACGGGTGTTGCCCAGGCCGTGCCAGCCGCCTTGGGCGACCATCAGCTTCTGGCCAGGGGTGACCAGGTCACCGATCACTTCCTGGGTGGAAGCGTCGATCACCGTGGTACCGACCGGCACACGCAGGAACAGGTCCTCACCCTTCTTGCCGGTGCAATCGGTGCTGCCACCGTTGGCGCCGCGCTGGGCTTCGTGGTGACGGGTGTAGCGGTAGTCAACCAGGGTGTTGAGGTTTTCGTCGGCCACCATGTACACCGAGCCGCCATCGCCACCGTCACCCCCGTTGGGGCCACCGTTCTCGATGAACTTCTCGCGACGGAAGCTCATGCAACCGTTACCGCCATCACCGGCCTTGACCCGGATGGATACTTCGTCAACAAACTTCATTCAAAAACCGCCTCTCGCCTTCCGACGAGCTGAATACTTAAAAAACCTGAGGCTCTTGCAAAAATGAGCGCGGCGGCCCCGTACGACCGAAGAAACCCACGCCGGCAGCCCATACAAACAGCTTTGCAAGAGGCTCACCACAAACGAAAAAGCCCCGTCGCATGACGGGGCTTCTGGAGCGACGTCGCGATTAAGCGGCGACGATGCTCACGTAACGGCGGTTGAACTCGCCTTTCTTCTCGAACTTGATCACGCCTTCGATCTTGGCGAACAGGGTGTGATCCTTGCCCATGCCAACGCCGTAGCCGGCGTGGAACTGGGTGCCGCGCTGACGGACGATGATGTTGCCGGCCTTGACGACCTGGCTGCCATACATCTTCACGCCAAGGCGTTTCGATTCTGAGTCGCGACCGTTACGAGTACTACCACCAGCCTTCTTGTGAGCCATGGTTCAATTCTCCAAATAAATTCAGGGGATCTGAGCGATTAAGCCTGGATACCGGTGATTTTGATCTCGGTGAACCACTGGCGGTGGCCCATACGCTTCATGTGGTGCTTACGACGACGGAACTTGATGATGCGTACTTTATCGTGACGGCCTTGCGAAACGACTTCGGCAACAACTTTAGCGCCAGCGACGACTGGAGCGCCGATGGTGACTTCTTCACCGTTGGCAACCAGCAGAACGCGATCGAAAGTCACGGATTCGCCAGTGGCGATTTCCAGCTTTTCGATTTTGAGGAATTCACCTTCAGCGACTTTGTACTGCTTGCCGCCGGTAACGATTACTGCGTAAGACATGGGTATTTCTCCGATAATCCTGCTCACCCAGCGCTTTATATGATGAGTATTGGCTGGCATGGCTGCACAGGGCTGGAACGGCCCGGCGCAATTGCGTAAGGCAGGTGCTGCCCAGGAAGTTAGGGTGCGCGATTGTACGCAACCCGGGTTTTGCTTGCAAGTACCGGCCCCGCTCACCGGGCGGCGCGCCTTGACACACCGGGACCCGCGACCTAGCATGCCGCGCAACCTCACTGGAGCAGCCGATGCAACCCCAAACCTTCTACCGCGCGGTAGCTGACGATTTCAGCGCCGTCGACGAGATCATCAAGAAGCAGCTGACCTCGCGCGTGCCGCTGGTATCGAAGATCGGCGACTATATCACGTCGGCCGGCGGCAAGCGCCTGCGCCCCCTGCTGGTGCTGCTGTGCGGCAAGGCCCTGGGCCGCGAGGGTGACGACCTGCGCCTGCTCGCCGCAACCATCGAGTTCCTGCACACCGCCACCCTGCTGCACGACGATGTGGTCGACATGTCCGGCATGCGCCGCGGCCGCTCCACCGCCAATGCCCTGTGGGGCAACGCACCGAGCGTGCTGGTGGGCGACTTCCTTTATTCGCGCTCGTTCGAAATGATGGTCGAGCTGGGCTCCATGCCGGTCATGCAGATCCTCTCCAAGGCCACCCGGGTGATCGCCGAAGGCGAAGTGCTGCAGCTGTCGCGCGTGCGCGATGCCAGCACCACCGAAGAGGTGTACATGGAGGTCATCCGCGGCAAGACCGCCATGCTGTTCGAGGCCTCGACCCACAGCGCCGCCGCGCTGGCCGGTGCCACCGACGAGCAGCGCGAGGCCCTGCGCACCTTCGGCGACCACCTGGGCGTGGCCTTCCAGCTGGTCGACGACCTGCTGGACTACAAAGGCGATTCGCAGACCCTGGGCAAGAACGTCGGCGACGACCTGGCCGAAGGCAAGCCAACCCTGCCGCTGATCTACACCATGCGTGAAGGCACGCCAGAGCAGGCTGCACTGGTGCGCAAGGCGATCCAGAAGGGTGGCCTGGAAGACCTGGAGCAGATCCGCGTGGCGGTCGAAGCTTCGGGTGCGCTGGACTACACCGCGCAGCTGGCACGTGATTACGTGAAGCGGGCCATTGAGTGCCTGGAAGTGCTGCCGGCCAGCCAATACCGGGATGCACTGGTCGAGCTGAGTGAGTTTGCGGTAGCGCGCACACACTAAGATCGCGCCACCCTCTTCGCGGGCAAGCCCGCTCCACAGGATCCGCGTGGTTCCAGAGGAGCAGGCTTGCCCGCGATGCATTTGTACGGACAAAAACACTTCCCCGTTAAAACCTTATACAATATGGGCCTTTAACCGTCTGTCTGTTTAAGGAACCGAAGTGAGCACTTTGCCGCCCTGCCCCAAATGCAATTCTGAAT
Organism: Pseudomonas sp. BNK-30; assembly: GCF_047456185.1. Lineage (NCBI taxonomy): Bacteria > Pseudomonadati > Pseudomonadota > Gammaproteobacteria > Pseudomonadales > Pseudomonadaceae > Pseudomonas > Pseudomonas sp. BNK-30. The sequence goes on along the minus strand of NZ_CP179904.1, from coordinate 69,466 downwards.
ACACCTACGAGGATGGCACCCAGCTGATCTGCCCCGAATGCGCCCACGAGTGGTCGGCCAACGGCGAAGCCGATGCCGGCAGCGATGACGTGGTGAAAAAGGATTCGGTGGGCAACGTGCTGCAGGACGGCGACACCGTCACCGTGATCAAGGACCTCAAGGTCAAAGGCTCCTCCCTGGTGGTCAAGGTCGGCACCAAGGTCAAGAACATCCGCCTGTGCGACGGCGACCACGACATCGACTGCAAGATCGACGGCATTGGCGCCATGAAGCTGAAGTCGGAATTCGTGCGCAAGGTCTGATTACATAAAAAACAGCCAATAGTCTCTTGCTATTTTGATAATAAGAATTATTCTCATTGGACTGCTATCCAAGGAGAATAGCCATGACTTATCTGATCGACGCCTGGCTGGACCGCCCCCACCCTTACCTGCGCATCCTGCATCGCGAAACCGGCGAAGTGTGCGCCATGCTCGAAGAAGAAGCGCTCGACGAGCTGCGTGACCAGGGCGACCTGGACATGAGCGGGCTGAATTCGAGTGAGCCGGTGGTGCTCAAGGAGCTGGTGCGCAATCTGTTCCTGTTTTGCTATGCGCGGGCATTGCGCCCGGTGGGAACAGACTGGAATTGATCGGCATAGCGAGGGCTTTGCCCTCGTTCGCGACACAAGGCCGCTCCTACAAGAGCATCATGGGCCTGTAGGAGCGGCCTTGTGTCGCGAATGGGCCGCAAAGCGGCCCCAGAGGCATTACAGAACGTCGAGCAGCTCGACGTCGAATACCAGCACGCTGTGCGGCGGGATGCTGCCAACGCCTTGGGCGCCGTAGGCAAGCTCGCTCGGCACATACAGGCGCCATTTGCTGCCAGCGTTCATCAGCTGCAGGGCTTCGGTCCAGCCAGCGATCACGCCACCGACCGGGAATTCAGCCGGCTGGCCACGCTCGTAGGAGCTGTCGAACACGGTGCCGTCGATCAGCGTGCCGTGGTAGTGGGTACGCACGTTGCTTTCGCGGGTCGGCTTGGCGCCTTCGCCAGCGGTCAGCACTTCGAACTGCAGGCCCGAAGCGAGGGTGGTGATGCCTTCACGCTTGGCGTTCTCGGCCAGGAATTCCTTGCCGGTGGCAGCCGCAGCTTCAGCCTTGGCAGCAGCTTCTGCTTGCATCACGTCACGGATGACCTTGAAGCTGGCCGACAGGTCGGCTTCGCTGACGCGGCTGTCGGCACCGTTGAAGGCGTCGGTCAGGCCGGCCACGATCGCTTCCAGGTTGACGCCCGGTGGCGGGTTGTCGCGCAGCTGGCCGCCCAGCTGACGGCCGATGCCGTAGCTTACGCGGGTTTCGTCGGTGGACAGGTTGAGTTCGGACATTGTCGTGCTCCACTGCAGGGCGCAGTGCAGCCGCGCCCTTGATGAAAAGGGCGAGCAGCCTAGCACACTGGGAAGCTGCGAGCAGCTACCAGGCCGAACGCTGGGAAATGGGTACCTTGAGGTCTTCTTCGGGGTGCGAACCCATGCCGCACATTTCGTCCTGCACAGACCAGTGCACCAGGTTCATCGAGACCATCGGGATGGCTTGCAGCAACTTGCGGGCGTCTTCCACCGAGTGCACGCGCAGGCGTTCACCGCGGGTATCGGCAAGGGGGTGGGCGTGGCCCTTGATGCGGGCCTCGAGCAGATAATCACCACCTTCGATGGCGATCAGGTTCACTTCGTCGACATGGCCGGCCCTGGCCTCGGTATTGAGCTGATGCAGGTTCATGAGAGCACCTCGCTGCTGGAACCAGGCATGAGTGCTCATTTTTCGTACAGGACCAGGGAATACACAAGGCATTGCTGACGCCGCTCGTCAGTTGGGCCGCGCTGGCCCCAGCACCGGTACGCCGGCGATGGGGCCCGAAAGCACTCAGTGCTTGGTGACTTTGTCCAGGTAGCCCATGCAGAACGCCGACACCACGAAGGTCATGTGGATGATCACGTACCACATCAGGTAGTCGGTAGAAATGTTCTGCGCGTCCATGAACACCCGCAGCAGGTGGATGGAGGAAATGGCCACGATCGAGGCGGCGACCTTCATCTTCAGCGACGAAGAGTCCATCTTGCCCAGCCAGTTGAGCTTCTCCTTGCTGTCGTCGATGTCCAGCTGCGAGACGAAGTTCTCGTAGCCGGAGATCATCACCATGACCAGCAGGCCGCCCACCAGCGACATGTCGATCAGCGACAGGATCACCAGGATCAGGTCGGCTTCGCTCAGGGCAAAGACGTTGGGCAGGACGTGGATGACTTCCTGGAAAAACTTCAGCGCCAAGGCCAACAGGCCGAGGGACAGGCCGAAGTAGATGGGGGCGAGCAGCCAGCGCGAGGCATACATCGCGTTTTCGAGAATACGTTCCATGGAGGGTTGGGACTCGTCAGGTGACTAAAAAAGCGACGCCGAGTATAGCCAGCCACCTGTTACAGCAAAAGCCCGGCCTGAAGGGGGCTGCCGTGCAGCGCAACCGCCGACAAGCCGGCTACCTCAGGTACACCACTGCCTTGGTAAGCAGTGAGGCCCCAGTGCGAGCCGGCTTGCCGGCGATTGGGCCAGAAGAGGCGCTCAGGTTTCAGGATGGAACTGGTAATCCCCCAGGTTGCGACAACGTTCACCGTTGATCCGGCGCAACTGCGCCTGCAGGTGCAGGCACCAGATCTGCGGATCCTCGGCCACCTGGTACCCATGCAGGGTCAGGCTGTCGACAATGGCGTTGAGCACCGACTCGGCCACCAACGGCCCATGGAACGGCCCTTGGGCCTTGATGGCTGAGGGTTGTTCACCGGCCATGCCGGCAGCGAACAGCAAGGTCCACATGCCGTTATCACCGGCCAGCGGGCGAATGCTGCATTCGATACGCGTCACCAGGCCCAGGCACTGGCGAGTGAGGCAGAGGTTGCGCATGGCCGCGTCCCCCTCCAATAAGCCGTATTCAGCTCGAAACGTTCGGGCTGTTTCCATCCTGAACCCTGATACCGTCCTAAGTTCCAGCATAGAATAGCGGCGCAAAAAGATGGAAAACCGGCGCTGAACGGTAGCACATGGCCGCTAGCGCCGATTTATTGACTCAGGCTGGCTTGGCCTGGGCAATCACCTCTTCCAGGCGTTCCTTTTCCGCCTTCTCGATGTCTTCCTCGCTGATCATCTCGGCGATCTCGCGCAAGCGCTCGACCACCCGGGCGTTGACGCTGCCTTCGGTGAACTGGCCCTGCTCGTCCTGCTCCCCGGCGTCCTCACCCACCAGCAGGCTCAGCGCCTCGTCAGCCTGGCTGACCGCATAGACGTGGAACACGCCGTTCTCGACCGCCTGCAGCACACGCTCATCGAGCATCAATGTCGCCACATTGGCACGCGGGATGATCACCCCCTGCTCGCCCGTCAGGCCACGGGCCTCACACAGGCGGAAGAAGCCTTCGATCTTCTCGTTGACCCCACCCACCGCCTGCACTTCACCAAACTGGTTGATCGAGCCGGTGATCGCGAAGCACTGCTTGAGCGGGGTGCGCGACAGTGCCGAGATCAGCGTGCAGGCCTCACCCAGCGAGGCACTGTCACCGTCCACATAGCCGTAGGACTGCTCCAGGGCAATGCTCGCGGAAATCGCCAAGGGGAATTCCTGGGCATAGCGGCTGCCCAGGTAACCGGTGAGGATCATCACCCCCTTGGAGTGGATCGGCTGGCCCAGGTTGACCTCGCGCTCGATGTCGACGATGCCGCTGCCGCCCGGGTAGACGGTGGCGGAAATGCGCGCCGGCATGCCGAACGCCGAGTCGCCGACCTCCAGCACGGTCAGGCCGTTGCACTTGCCGATAGCCGCGCCTTCGGTGTCGATCAGAATGATGCCGGCGAGCATGTCGTCGAGCACGCGCTGCGAAACGCGCCCGGTGCGGGTGGCCTTGGCCTTGAGCGCACGCTCGATATGCCCGGCGTCAGTCATCTCGTCACTGGCCAGCTGGCGGATGAAATCGGCCTCGCTGACCAGCTGGAACAGGTCACCGATTCGCGCCGACAGGCGCGACTGGTTTTCCGCCAGGCGCGCACTGTAGGTGGCCAGGCGCGCCACCGCATCGCTGGTCAGCGGCGCCATGCCCTCCTCGTTGGTGCGGGTGCGCAACAGCTGGGCGAACTGCTCGAGGTTCTCGTCGACCATCGGCATGTCTTCGTCGAAATCCACCAGCACCCGGAACATCTCCTGGAAGTCCGGGTCATGGTCCTGCAACGCGTAGTACAGCTGACGCGAGCCGATGATCACCAGCTTGACGTTGAGCGGGATCATCTGCGGCGTCAGGCTGACGCTGGCGACACGGCCCAGCTCACCGATCGGCGACTCCATCTTCAACTTGCGCGACTGCAGGGCGCGCTTGAGCGCATCCCAGACGAACGGCTCGCCGAGCATCTTCTCCGCTTCAAGGATCAGGAAGCCACCGTTGGCACGGTGCAGCGCGCCTGGGCGCAGTTGGCGGTAGGAGGTGTACAGCGCCCCTTGGTCGGTGCTGTATTCGATCCGCCCGAACAGGTTGTCGTAAGTTGGGTGCGGTTCGAACACCACAGGGGCGCCACCGACGGCGTGGTGGCCGACCACCAGGCTTGGGGCGTATTGCTCTTCGAGCAGCTTGCGCGCCACGGCGTCGGTCTTGCTGTCATCGACCAGTTGCTCGACCACGGTACGCAGCAGGTTCAACTGCACCGATTGCAGGTAGGCGCACACCGCGGCGTTCTCGGCGTACTTTTCCGACAGCGGCGCCAGCAATGGCTGCAGCGCCAGGGTAATGGTTTCTTCGTTGAGCTGGCGCAGGTGGTTGTTCGACTCGCGCTTCCACTGTGGCAGGCTGGCCAGTTCTTCATTGAGGCGCTCCTCAAGGAAGGCGATGTCCTCGTGAAACTGCTCGCGGACCTCTTCCGGCAGCTGGGCGAATTCGGCTTCGTCCAGGGCCTTGCCGTCGGCCATCGGGGTGAAGGCGACATTGCTGGCGTCGCGATACAGGGCCACGTCCTTTTCCAGCGAGGCGCGCTCGATGACATCCAGGGCGCGGTCGTAACGCTGGTTGAAGGCGCGGTCGATGGCGCCCTTCTTCTGCTGGTAGGACGGGTGCTCGAACACCGCCGGGAAGGTCGCCAGCAGGTTGTCGATCAGGCCGCCCATGTCGCTGATGAATTCTGCGGCGCTGCCCGACGGCAGCTCCAGTGCCCGCGGCTCGCGGGTGTCATCGAAGTGGTTGACGTAGACCCAGTCGGCCGGGGTCTGCTGGCGCTTGCCCTCGGCCTTGAGGTAGCGCTTGACGAACGAGAAGCGCCCGGTGCCGGGCTCGCCCATCACATACACGTTGTAACCAGGGCGTGGCATGGCCACGCCGAACTGCAGGGCCTCGACAGCACGTTCCTGGCCCAGGACTCCGCGAAACGGCTCCAGATCGTCGGTATTGGCAAAGGCAAACTGCTCGGGGGAAAAACGCCTGGTCAAAGCTTCAGGCGCGAGACGCAGGCGCGCAGCGACGGGATCGGGCATTGGGTTTCCTTACTTCGGCGGGGCAGATACGCAGCATTCTGGCGCTGCCCGCGCGCGCCTTGCAAGGCTCAGCGGGACTTTATGTCGCAGTATCGATTAGCGACCCAAGCAAATTTTTCGCAATCAACGACGCAACCTTTAGATCGTGCCTAAACTCCAAGCTGCGCGGGTGGGTGAAAAGCTTTCCCGACCTGGCAACCGAGTTGCCAGCAACCCTGACCCTTGGTTAAGACAAATAGAGAACAAATGCTATGAAACGGATTCTTCTGGGTACTCTGTTCACCGTAGTCTCACTCAATGCCATGGCCGAAGCGCCAGGCGGCCCGAACTGCGGCTGGGGCAACATGCTGTTCGAAGGCCAGCGCGGCACGCCGGCTCACTTCCTGGCATCCACCACCAACGGTACGTCCGGTAACGCCACCTTCGGCATGACCTCCGGCACCAACGGCTGCTCCACCAAGGCCTCGCTGACCTATGGCGGCAAGTCCTGGTTCGCCATGAATGGCATGATGAACGAACTGTCCGAAGACATGGCCATGGGCCAGGGCGAAGCACTCACCACCTACGCGGTGGTACTGGGTGTGGCGCCGGAAGACCGCGGCTACTTCAACTCGGTCACCCACCAGCACTTCAACCAGATCTTCAGCAGCGCTGACGTGAATGCCGAAACTGTCCACAGCAACACCCTGGCCGTTCTGAAGAACGACCCACGCCTGGCCAAGTACGCTACCGAGGCCTAAGCGCAGCTGCTCCCGCCCCGCTCGGGGCGGGTTTTCGCCTTTTTATCGGCATCGTTAAGAAGTAGTTGCCCGACATGCTCAAACGCCTCGCTTACCTGGCGCTGTGTGCCTGCGCCCCTGTTCATGCCGCGCCTGCGCTGGATGAAGGCCGTCTCCAGCAACTGGCCAATACCCCCTACTGGATTGCCCTGGGCCATTACGAAACCGCCAAGCTCGGCGGCTGGCGCAGCTATGTAGACGACCGCAAATTCTTCCTCGCCGAGGACGGTGCGCACCACCCGGACCAGGAACTGCGGGCTACGGTGCAAGCGCTGTATGCCCCGGCCAGCCTGGGCGACAAGCATGCCCAATGCGTGTTCCCCGCACGCACCCGCTGGCTGACCGAGCAACTGGGCCTGCAAGGTTTGCCGCAGCCGGACTGCCAGGAGTTCAAGACCTGGTACAAATCGGTCGACCCGCACAGCGCGGCACTGATCTTCCCGGCGGCCTACCTGAACAGCCCGTCATCGATGTTCGGCCATACCCTGCTGCGCATCGACCAGTCCAACACGCGCAGCGACGACACCACGCTGCTGAGTTACGCCATCAACTTCGGCGCCTATATCGAAGGCAGCGACAACAGCATCCTGTACGCCTGGAAGGGCCTGATGGGCGGCTATCCCGGGCTGTTTGCCCTGATGCCCTACCAGGAAAAACTCTCGGAATACCGCAGCCTGGAAAACCGCGACCTGTGGGAGTACCAGCTGGACCTCACCCCGGAAGAAACCGGGCGCATGGTCGAGCATGTGTGGGAACTCAAGCAAGTCCAGTTCGATTATTTCTTCTTCGACGAAAACTGCTCCTACCGCCTGCTGGAACTGCTGCAGGTGGCGCGGCCGAGCCTGGACCTGACCTCGCAGTTCCCGCTGACCGCGATCCCCACCGACACGGTCAAGGCCGTGAAACAGTCGGGCATGGTCGCCAGCGAGACCTACCGGCCCTCGCGTGAACGGGAATTGTTGGCCCGGGCCGAACCGCTGGACCTCGATGAGAAGCGCCAGGTGCTGGCCGTCAGTGCCGACACTGCGCAGTTGCAGAGCCCGGCATTCACCGCCCTGCCCCGCGAGCGCCAGGCCTTGGTGCAGGATGCCGCCTACCGCCTGGAACGTTACCGAGCCAACGGCCAGGAGCGCGACCCCGGCCAGGCACGGCGCAGCTTCGAGCTGTTGCGGGCGATCAACCGCAACCCGCCACCGCCCCTGCAAATTGAACGCCCCGGCCTGCCCGAGGACGGGCACGACTCACGCACCTGGCAGCTTGGCGTCGGCACCCGGGAAGACCGCGCCTATGCCGAATACGGGCTGCGCATGGCGTATCACGACCTGAACGACAATGCCTACGGCTTCCCGCTCGGCGCGCAGATCGAGATCCTGCAGCTCAAGGTGCGCCAGTACGAAGGCAACGACTGGCAAGTGCAACGCCTGGACCTGGCCACCATTCGCTCACTGACCCCTCGCAACGAACTGCTCAAGCCCTGGTCGTGGCAGGTCGCCGGTGGCCTGGAGCGGGTGCCGGGCAAGCATGACGACGAAGTGCTGGTGAGCCATGTCAACGGCGGTGCCGGCGGCACCTGGCAGTTGGCCGATGGGCTGCTGGGCTTTGCCTTGGGCACGGTGCGGGTCGAGCACCATAACGACTTCGCCCAGTTCATCGCCCCGGCGGCGGGGTTCAATGGCGGGCTGCTGTGGCGCAACGGGCTGGGCAACATGACACTGGAAGCCAAAGGCGATTACTTCACCAATGGCGAAGTGCGGCGCAGTGTGAGCCTGAACCAGCAGTGGGAGATCAGCCAGAACCTGGGGCTGAGGCTGAGTGCCTCACGGGAGTTCAGCCACCTGGCTACTGCCCAGAATGAGGTGATGCTGGAGCTGAAGTGGTATCACTACTGACGCGCCCTGCTCTTCGTAGGAGGGGCCTTGTGTCGCGAAAGGGGCGCGCAGCGGCCCCAAGGCCTATGGCGTGGCAAGTAATGCCGGGGCCGCTGCGCAGCCCTTTCGCGACACAAGGCCGCTCCTACGACGGCCGCATCAAGGCCGGCGAGTGTGAACCCACCGGCTCTTTCACGCTGTTTTGAGCAAAAGGAGGTCCCTATGAGCCGCGCATTCGTCAACGAGGACCAAGCCGCCGCCCAGGCCGACCAGCCGGTGGAGCGGCACGTCAGCGACCAGCCCAACTACGTCACCACCAATGGCCTGCGCCAGCTGCAGCAGCGCGTGGCCGAACTCAATGCCTTGCGTGCCGAGCTGCAGGCCCTGGGCGAACAGGGCGACAAGCAACGCCTGGCCGATGCCGAGCGTGACTTGCGTTATTTCAGCGCCAGGGTGCAGAGCGCGCAGGTGGTGCCAGCTGCCACCTCGACCAGCAAGGTGCAGATTGGCAGCCGGGTGCGGTTTGCCGATGAGCAGGGGCAGGAACAGACCGTGCAACTGGTTGGGGAGGATGAAGCCGATGCCAGCCGGGGGCTGATCAATTGGGGGTCGCCATTGGGGCGGGCATTGCTGGGCGCAGGGCCTGGGGATGAAGTGATTTGGCGGCGGCCGGCGGGGGACCAGGTGATCGAGGTGATGGGTATCGTGGGTGAGGCCTGAAACAAAGGGGCCGCTGCGCGGCCCCAATCTTTCGAATCAGACCACGCCCTGGGCCAGCATCGCGTCCGCGACTTTGACGAAGCCGGCGATGTTGGCGCCTTTCACGTAGTTGATCTTGCCATCGGCCTCTTCACCGTAGTGCACGCAAGCATGGTGGATCGACTGCATGATGTGGTGCAGCTTGCTGTCCACTTCACCGGCGGTCCACAGCAGGCGCATGGCGTTCTGTGACATCTCCAGGCCCGAAACGGCCACGCCGCCGGCGTTGGATGCCTTGCCCGGTGCGTACAGGATGCCAGCCTCCAGGAAGATATCCACAGCCTCCAGCGTGGTCGGCATGTTGGCACCTTCCGCTACGCAGATGCAGCCATTGCGCAGCAGGGTGCGGGCGTCTTCGCTGCCCAGTTCGTTCTGCGTGGCACACGGCAGGGCGATGTCGCACGGCAGGCTCCATGGCGTCTGCCCCTTGCGGAACTCCAGGCCGAACTGATCGGCCAGTTCGCTGATGCGGCCACGCTTGACGTTCTTCAGCGCCATCACGGCGTCCCACTGGGCGTCGGTCAGGCCGGCTTCGGCGTAAAGGGTGCCTTCGGAGTCGGACAGCGAGATCACCTTGCCGCCCAGGTCCATGACCTTGCGCGCAGCGTACTGGGCAACGTTGCCGGAACCGGAAATTGCCACCCGACGACCGTCGATGCGCAGGCCCTGACGCTTGAGCATTTCTTCGGCGAAGTACACACAGCCATAGCCGGTGGCTTCAGGGCGGATCAGGCTGCCGCCGTAGGTCATGCCCTTGCCGGTCAGCACCGAAGTGAACTGGTTGGCCAGGCGCTTGTATTGGCCGAACATGAAGCCGATCTCGCGGGCGCCCACACCGATGTCACCGGCAGGCACGTCCAGGTCGGCGCCGATGTGGCGGTACAGCTCGCTCATGAAGGCCTGGCAGAAGCGCATCACTTCGGCGTCGCTCTTGCCCTTGGGGTCGAAGTCCGAGCCGCCCTTGCCGCCGCCCATGGGCAACGAGGTGAGGGAGTTCTTGAATACCTGTTCGAAGGCCAGGAACTTGAGCACACCCAGGTTTACCGAGGGGTGGAAACGCAGGCCGCCCTTGTAGGGGCCGATGGCACTGCTCATCTGGATGCGGTAGCCGCGGTTGACCTGAACCTTGCCTTGGTCATCGACCCACGACACGCGGAACAGCACCGCGCGCTCGGGTTCGACCATGCGCTCGAGAATGCCGGCCTGCAGGTAGTGTGGGTTGGCTTCGAGGAACGGCCAAAGGCTGCGCAGCACTTCTTCCACCGCCTGGTGGAATTCGGGCTGGGCCGGGTCGCGCTGCTTCAGGCGCTCGAGGAAATGGTCGACAGATTCGATCATGGGTAGACATCTCACCAAGAGGGATTGGACTTATTGGTTTTTTCTGGAATGTACCAAGAAGCAATCGCACTGGAATAGGGCGAAATGTCGTTTTTATGAAATTATTTGGTGCGTTTTATATAAGTGTATACAAAACAAGGTGCCTTCCGATGGCCGATCAGCCCGCCTGGCGGGACAGGCCACTTCATGCCAGGCACAAAAATGGGGCCCCTGAGGGCCCCATTCTTGTGCATCGGAAACCGGCTTACTGGGCCAGCTTCTTGTGCCGTACCCGGTGCGGCTGGGCAGCGGCGTCGCCCAGGCGCTTCTTGCGGTCGGCTTCGTACTCGGTGTAGTTACCTTCGAAGAACACCACGTTCGAGTCGTCTTCGTACGCCAGGATGTGGGTAGCCACACGGTCCAGGAACCAACGGTCGTGGGAAATCACGATCGCGGCGCCCGGGAAGTCCAGCAGGGCTTCCTCCAGCGAACGCAGGGTTTCGACGTCCAGGTCGTTGGACGGTTCGTCGAGCAGCAGCACGTTGCCGCCCTCTTTCAGGGTCAGGGCCAGGTGCAGACGGCCACGTTCACCACCGGAGAGGTCCTTGACGAACTTCTGCTGGTCGCCGCCCTTGAAGTTGAACCGGCCAACGTAGGTGCGCGACGGGATCTCGTAGTTGCCGATGCGGATCATGTCGGAGCCATCGGAGATCTGCTGGAACACGGTCTTGGCACCGTCCAGGTCCTCGCGGCTCTGGTCCACACAGGCCAGTTGCACGGTTTCGCCGATCTCGATGCTGCCCGAGTCCGGCTGTTCCTTGCCCATCAGCATGCGGAACAGGGTCGACTTACCGGCACCGTTACCACCGATCACGCCGACGATGGCACCTTTAGGCATGGCGAACGACAGGTTGTCGATCAGCACCCGGTCGCCATAGCCTTTGGAGACGTTCTTGAACTCGATGACCTTGTCGCCCAGGCGCGGGCCAGCCGGGATGTAGATCTCGTTGGTTTCGCTGCGCTTCTGGAATTCCTGCGACTGCATCTCTTCAAAGCGCTGCAGACGGGCCTTGGATTTGGACTGGCGGGCCTTGGCGCCTTTGCGCACCCACTCCAGTTCCTCTTTCATGGCCTTCTCGTGGGCGCTCTGCTGCTTGGATTCCTGCGCCAGACGGTCCGACTTGGCCTCCAGCCAACCCGAGTAGTTGCCTTCGTACGGGATGCCGGCGCCGCGGTCCAGCTCAAGGATCCAGCCTGCGACGTTATCGAGGAAGTAACGGTCGTGGGTAATCGCTACCACGGTGCCCGGGAAGTCGTGCAGGAAGCGCTCCAGCCAGGCCACCGAGTCGGCGTCCAGGTGGTTGGTGGGTTCGTCGAGCAGCAGCATGTCGGGTGCCGACAGCAGCAGACGGCACAGGGCCACACGGCGCTTCTCACCACCGGACAGGTGTTCGATGCGGGCATCCCAGGCCGGCAGGCGCAGGGCGTCGGCGGCGACGTCGAGCTGGCGCTCGAGGTTGTGGCCGTCGGCAGCCTGCAGGATGGATTCGAGCTTGGCCTGCTCGGCGGCCAGCTTGTCGAAGTCGGCGTCGGGTTCGGCGTAGGCAGCGTAGACCTCGTCCAGGCGGGCCTGGGCGTCCTTGATCACGCTGACCGCTTCTTCGACCACTTCGCGTACGGTCTTGCTCGGGTCCAGTTGCGGCTCCTGGGGCAGGTAGCCGACGTTGATGTCGGGCATCGGACGGGCTTCGCCGTCGAATTCCTTGTCGACGCCCGCCATGATCCGCAGCAGGGTCGATTTACCCGCGCCGTTCAGGCCGAGTACGCCGATCTTGGCGCCCGGGAAGAACGACAGGGAAATGTTCTTGAGAATTTCCCGCTTCGGCGGCACGACCTTGCTCAGCCGATGCATGGTGTAGACGTATTGAGCCAAAACCAAGCCCTCTAATCAGATAGGTAAAGACATCGACGATCGCCCCGGCCAGGTGGCCAGGCGGATGTGTTTACGGGGTGTCATTGAACAAAGTCGACCATTCTACGCCAACGCGCCGCGTTGCACAGGGTGGTCGGATGGTGGGGTCAACAGGGCCGCTGTGCGGCCCATTGGCGGCGGTGAGGCCGGTGCTGGCCCCACACAGATCAGACGTGACGCTGCTTTGCCTTGCCCCGCGGCAACCGGCAACGGTCGCCCTGCCCGGCCAGGCGCGCGGCCCAGGCAGATTTCACGCTGAAACCACCCTGGCGGGCAGGCTGCTCGGCAGCCTTGGCCGGCTTGGCGGCAGGTTTGTTCACGGCCTTGCTGGCCGGTTTCACTGCAGCCTCAGCCCCAGCTTCGACCGGGGCTACTGCCGCCTTGGCGGTCTTGCGCAGCTCGGCCAGCGACGGCGCCTTGGCTTTCGAGGCCGAGGCCTCAGGTTTGACCAGCGAACGCTGGCACGACTTGCAGGATACATCCTCGGTCACGGCAGTGCTGACAAGGGTCTGACTGCTGCGCCCACAGGCGGAATCGAGGCCATTGGTGGAAAAGTGAGTAACCAAAACCGAACATCTCCGATGCGTTGTCATTGAAGCGGGCGGCATTCTCGCACAGCAAGCAAGGCATTGCCGAACGGGCAGGTTTCATCGCGACCATCGGCACCCGATAGCAGGGCTGGCACTTTGCCATAATGACAGGCATGCTAGCCCGTTTCGGGTATACGGCCTTATAGTGCGCAACCGCGGTGCGGTCGCCCAGGCACCGGCATACACCGTGCATATCAATCCCTGCCGTCGCCAGCCCAATAGCAGGACCAAGGTTTGACCAATCTCAATCATCCGTCCTCGCCGCGCACTGTCACGCCGGCCCCAGCCGCTCCGGTGCGCGGCTCGGTCAAAGGTGCGCTGGCCCTGCTGGCTTTGCTGCTGCTGGGTTTGCTGCTTTGGCAACTGTTCTCGCAGTTCCGCCACACCCAGGCCGAGCAGCGCCAGCAGCACCTGGACGCAAGCGTCGAACTGGCAGACCACTTGGGCCTGAACATGGCGCTCAAGGCCCAGCAGGCGCTGAATGTGGTGCAGCCGTATGTCAAAGCGCCTTCGCCTGCCGCCTTGCCCAGCCTGCTCGACACGCTGCGCGAGCGCCTGCCAAACCTGCGCGACCTGGCCTGGCTGGACCACAGTGGGCGGCTACAGAGCGACAGCCTGGCCGGCAGCCCCGACCGCCCGCTGATTGACGAGCTGTTCGGCTTGAACCAGGGCCGGCCTTACTTCTTCGCCAACTCGGCGGACAACCGCACCGTCTACCTGCTGTTGCGCCAGGCCACCGAGCAGGGTCGCGGCTACTGGCTGCTGCGCCTGTCCAACGATTTTTACCGCACCCTGACCCAGCACCTGGACGGCCCCGGGCACCCCCTGTGGCTGCTGGAGAACAGCCGCAGCGGCGAGGTGCTGGAACGCCACGCCCCAGCGCAGACCAGCGACCAGCCGCTGCAAAGCGTGATGCTGGTCTTCATCGACAACAGTGTCTGGCAGCTGCGGGGCCTGTTCGATGCCGGCCTTGCCCAGCAGAAACTGTTGCCGGCACTGCTGGGCAAGTGCCTGCTGGCGCTGTTCTGTGCCCTGCTGCCGGTACTGGCGCTGATCAACATGCGCCGCCGCCAGCGCGCCCTGCAGGAGGACCGCCGGCGCTATCAGGAAATCTTCGAGGGCACCGGCGTAGCCCTGTGCGTGCTCGACCTCTCCAGCCTGCCCGGCCAGCTTGACCGCTACCACCTGCGCAACCTCGCCGCGCTCAAGCAGAGCCTGGCACTCGACTCCAGCCTGCGCCGCTCGCTGCTGCTGGAGCTGAAGATCACCGAAATCAACCAAGTGGCGCGCCAGTTGCTCAACGTCGACTGCCACGCAGGCGCCTGGCAACGGCTGATCGACGGCAGCGGCGACGGCCGTGACAGCGTCGGCATGCAACTGATCGATGCGCTGATCGAGCAGCGCCCGCTGCTGGAACTGGAAGTGCGCCTGCCCGCCCCCCTGGGCGGTGAGCTGCACCTGTGGCTGATGGCGCGGCTGCCGGAACAGCGCCGCGACTACCAGGCGGTGATCCTGAGCATCAGCGACATCACCAGCCGCAAGCAGGTGGAGCTGTCGCTGCTGGAGCGCGAAAGCTTCTGGTCGGACGTGGTGCGTACCGTGCCCGACCAGTTGTACGTGCAGGACGTGCTCAGCCAGCGGATGATCTTCAGCAACCGCCACCTCGGCCAGACCCTGGGCTACGACCGCACCGAGCTTGCGCAGATGGGCGACCGCTTCTGGGAGCTGCTGCTGCACCCCGAGGATGCGGCGCACTACCAGGCCCTGCGCCAGCAGCAACGCGCCAACGGCCACGGCCAGTCACTGCATTGCCAGCTGCGCTTCCGCCACCGCGACGGCGGCTGGCGCTGCTACGACATCCGTGAGCAAGTGCTGACCCGCGACAGCGATGGCCAGGTTACCCGCATCATCGGTGTGGGCAAGGACGTCACCGTGCAGATCGAGGCCAGCCAGTCGCTACGCGACAGCGAGCAGCGCTACCGCATGCTCGCCGAAAGCATCAGCGACGTGATCTTCTCCACCGACAGCAAGCTGCAGCTCAACTACGTCAGCCCCTCGGTGCAGGCAGTGCTGGGCTACAACACCGACTGGATCTTCGAAAACGGCTGGCAGTCGATTGTCGCCAACCCGTCCCAGCTCACCGGCATCTACAGCCTGATGGAACGGGTCAGCAAGGCCATGGGCGACCGGGAACAGCTGGCACAACTGCGCCAGCACCTGCCCAACCAGCTGTTTTTGTTCGACTGCCTGCGCGCCGATGGCCGCAAGATCCCTATCGAGCTGCGCCTGGTGCTGGTGTGGGACGACCGCGAGCGCTTCGAGGGTGTGCTGGGCGTGGGCCGCGACATCAGCCAGCAACGCCGTGCGGAAAAAGACCTGCGCATGGCCGCCACGGTCTTCGAACACTCAACCTCGGCCATCCTCATCACCGACCCGGCCGGCTACATCGTGCAGGCCAACGAAGCGTTCAGCCGGGTCAGCGGGTATTCGGTCAGCGATGTGCTCGACCAGCTGCCAAGCATGCTGACGGTCGACG
The DNA here is from genome assembly GCF_047456185.1 of Pseudomonas sp. BNK-30. NCBI lineage: Bacteria > Pseudomonadati > Pseudomonadota > Gammaproteobacteria > Pseudomonadales > Pseudomonadaceae > Pseudomonas > Pseudomonas sp. BNK-30. Next base: position 54,113 of record NZ_CP179904.1, on the reverse strand, counting down.
ACCAGCAGGAGGGCCACCTGCGCTACGTACTCAAACAGCTGCACCTGCGCGGCAGCTGGGAAGGCGAAGTGTGGCTCAAGCGCCGCAGTGGCGAGCACTACCCAGCCTGGGTCGGTATAACCGCGGTGCTCGATGACGAGGGCGACCTGGCCAGCTATGTGTGTTTCTTCACTGACATCAGCGAGCGCAAGGCCAGCGAACAGCGCATTCATCGCCTGGCCTACTACGATGCCCTGACCCACCTGCCCAACCGCACGCTGTTCCAGGACCGCCTGCACACCGCCCTGCAACAAGCTGAGCGGCAAAAGTCGTGGGTGGTACTGATGTTCCTCGACCTAGACCGTTTCAAGCCGATCAACGACTCCCTGGGCCACGCCGCGGGCGATCGCATGCTCAAGGACATGGCCCTGCGCCTGCTGGCCTGTGTCGACGATGACGACACCGTGGCGCGCATGGGCGGTGATGAGTTCACCCTGCTGCTGCAATCGCGCGCCACCCGCGAAATGGCACTCAACCGCGCCATCCATGTGGCCGAGAACATCCTCGCCAGCCTGGTGCGGCCGTTCGTGCTCGAAGGCCGCGAGTTCTTCGTCACCGCCAGTATCGGCATCGCCCTCAGCCCGCAGGACGGCGGCGAACTGAGCCAACTGATGAAGAACGCCGACACCGCCATGTACCACGCCAAGGAGCGCGGCAAGAACAACTTCCAGTTCTACCAGGCCGAGATGAACGCCAGCGCCCTGGAGCGCCTGGAGCTGGAAAGCGACCTGCGCCATGCCCTGGAGCAGAACGAATTCATCCTCTACTACCAGCCGCAGTTCAGCGGCGACGGCAAGCGCCTGACCGGTGCCGAGGCGCTGCTGCGCTGGCGCCACCCCACGCGCGGCCTGGTGCCGCCGGGCGACTTCATCCCGGTGATCGAGGAGCTGGGGCTGGTGGTGGATGTCGGCGACTGGGTGCTGCGCGAGGCCAGCCGCCAGCTCAAGGCCTGGCACAAGGCCAAGGTGCGCGTGCCGAAGGTGTCAGTGAACATCTCGGCCCGGCAGTTCTCTGACGGCCAGCTGGGCAAGCGCATCGCCACCGTCCTCGAAGAAACCGGCCTGCCGCCTGCGTGCCTGGAGCTGGAGCTGACCGAAAGCATCCTGATGCGCGATGTGAACGAAGCGATGCAGATACTCGACAGCCTGAAGGTGCTGGGCCTGAGCATTGCGGTGGACGACTTCGGCACCGGCTACTCGTCGCTCAACTACCTCAAGCAGTTCCCCATCGACGTGCTGAAGATCGACCGCACCTTCGTCGACGGCCTGCCCGAGGGCGAGCAGGACGCGCAGATTGCCCGGGCGATCATCGCCATGGCGCACAGCCTGAACCTGGCGGTGATCGCCGAGGGCGTCGAAACCCACGAGCAGCTGGAGTTCCTGCGTGAGCATGGCTGTGACGAGGTGCAAGGCTACCTGTTCGGGCGGCCGATGCCGGCCAGCCAGTTCGAGGCGCAGTTCAGCAACGAGACGCTGTTCATGTTCCAGTGATCCGGTGCCCGCTGGCGCGGCCCTGGCCTGCTGAAAGCGGACTTCAAAGTCAACTCCCGCCCCCATCCAGCCCAGGCAGGGCGCGGGATGCAACATGAAAGCCATTGGTCCGCGACTTGATGCCACTTCATATGCCAGGCGCGAATCAATCGGTTAGAATGCCCCCCCAATTCAGCCCGATCCTTGAGGACCGTTATGTTCAGCCGTGATTTGACCATTGCCAAGTACGACGCCGAGCTCTTCGAAGCCATGCAGCAAGAAGCTCTGCGCCAGGAAGAGCATATCGAGCTGATCGCTTCGGAAAACTACACCAGCCCAGCCGTCATGGAAGCCCAGGGTTCGGTCCTGACCAACAAGTACGCCGAAGGCTACCCGGGCAAGCGTTACTACGGTGGTTGCGAGTACGTCGACGTGGTCGAGCAACTGGCCATCGACCGCGCCAAGGAGCTGTTCGGCGCCGACTACGCCAACGTTCAGCCGCACGCCGGCTCCCAGGCCAACGCCGCTGTCTACCTGGCCCTGCTGTCGGCCGGTGACACCATCCTGGGCATGAGCCTGGCCCACGGTGGCCACCTGACCCACGGTGCTTCGGTAAGCTCCTCGGGCAAGCTGTACAACGCCATCCAGTACGGCATCGATGCCAACGGCCTGATCGACTACGACGAAGTCGAGCGCCTGGCCGTCGAGCACAAGCCGAAAATGATCGTTGCCGGCTTCTCGGCCTATTCGCAGGTCCTGGACTTCCCGCGCTTCCGCGCCATCGCCGACAAAGTAGGTGCCTACCTGTTCGTCGACATGGCCCACGTTGCCGGCCTGGTTGCCGCTGGCGTGTACCCGAACCCGGTGCCGTTCGCCGACGTGGTCACCACCACCACTCACAAGACCCTGCGCGGCCCGCGTGGCGGCCTGATCCTGGCCCGTGCCAACGCCGACATCGAGAAGAAGCTGAACTCCGCCGTCTTCCCGGGCGCCCAGGGCGGCCCGCTGGAGCACGTCATCGCGGCCAAGGCCATCTGCTTCAAGGAAGCCCTGCAGCCTGAGTTCAAGGCTTACCAGCAGCAGGTGGTGAAGAACGCCCAGGCCATGGCCAGCGTGTTCATCGAGCGTGGTTTCGACGTCGTTTCCGGCGGCACCCAGAACCACCTGTTCCTGCTGTCGCTGATCAAGCAGGAAATCTCCGGTAAGGATGCTGACGCCGCCCTGGGCAAAGCCTTCATCACCGTCAACAAGAACTCGGTACCTAACGACCCACGTTCGCCGTTCGTGACCTCGGGCCTGCGTTTCGGCACCCCGGCCGTCACCACCCGCGGCTTCAAAGAAGCCGAGTGTAAAGAACTGGCCGGCTGGATCTGCGACATCCTCGCCGACCTGAACAACGACGCCGTCATCGACGCCGTACGTGAAAAGGTCAAGGCCATCTGCAAGAAGCTGCCGGTGTACGGCAACTGATTGGCGATAGCCTGATGTGAAAAGCCCGGCCCTTGTGCCGGGCTTTTTCATGCCTGCGGGCAAGCCTTGCCATTGCAAGCCACAACAAGCGGGCGACCACAATTGCGGCGCAGCGTATTACCCTGTGCACCCTCATGCCCACCGCGAACGCCAGGACGCCGCCTTGACCAGAGAGCAACTCGAAACCCATCAGATTGCGTTGTATTTCGCCGCCGTGCTCGCCGCCGCTGCCTTCGGCCTGCTGGCCACCGACACCGCGCGCCACCTGGAAGCACTGGTCACCCCCGCCATCGCCGTACTGATGTACGCGATGTTCCTGCAAATCCCCTTCCTCGACCTGCGCCAAAGCCTGGGCAACCGCCGCTTCATGGCCGCGCTGCTGCTGGCCAACTTCATCTTCGTCCCGTTACTGGTGTGGGCCGCCACCCGAGGCTTGGTCGAGCACCCGGCCATCCTCATCGGCGCCCTGATGGTGCTGCTGACGCCCTGCATCGACTACGTGGTGGTGTTCACCCACATCGGCACAGGCGACTCGCGCCTTACCCTCGCCGCCACCCCCGTGCTGTTGCTGGTGCAACTGGTGCTGTTGCCGGTGTACCTGGCGCTGATGCTGGGTGACAGCAGCGAAGTGGCGATTTCCATCACGCCATTCATGGAGGCGTTCGTGCTGCTGATTGTGCTGCCGCTGATCCTGGCGGTGCTCACCTCGGCCGGAGCACGCCGGTCACGTAGCGTTTCTGTGTGGAATGAGGCCTGGGCGTGGATGCCGGTGCCGGCGATGGCACTGGTGCTGGTGGCAGTGATCGGCTCGCAGATTGCCGTTGTAGTGCGCGATTTCGACCGCCTGCTGCCGGTGATCCCGGTGTACATCGGCTTCATGCTGCTGGCCCCGGTGCTCGGGTTTGCCTCGGCGCGGCTGTTCCAGTTGCCGGTGGAAGAAGTACGCTCGGTGACCTTCAGCGCCGCGACACGCAACTCCCTGGTGGTGTTGCCCCTGGCGCTGGCGCTGCCGGAGGACATACGTGGGCTGGCGGCTGCGGCGGTGATCACCCAGACGATGGTGGAGTTGGTCAGTGAGTTGATTTACGTGCGAGTGGTACCAGCACTAATTCGAGCCTGATACCCGCAACCCCTGTAGGAGCGGCCTTGTGTCGCGAAAGGGCTGCAAAGCAGCCCCAAAATCCCACAGGCAAATTACTGAACTGCTAACCGCCCTGGTTAACGGTTCAGTAACTTGCCGTTTATACAACCTACCTCACCGACTTCCCTCCCCCGCCTCGCCAGCTTCGCCCTGCAAAAGGCTCGTTTTCGCACACTGCTCACTGGCCAACTGGCTGATGATCCGTATCGCCTGGTGGATACCTGCGGTGTTCCGGAAGCTCAAGTGAGGGTTGTGTTCACACTCGAGCATCTCGTCATGCTGCACCAGGGCCTCGCCGAGCAGTTCGAGGGTCCAGGCGTAGCTCTGGATTGTGGACAAGCGTTCTTGGTCAGTCATGGGGCACCTGCTTGGGTGCGCTGTGCGGACGTGATGGGTCGTAGATGGGGTAGAACCGGTGGGGTTCGGGAGCCGGCGAAGGGCGACGGCGGCGGAGAACGAATGCGAGGATCAGTAACGGATTTCGGGTGGTCATGCATGAGTTCCTTTCGTTGTGGAACTGCCACCGCTCGCGGCCAAGCAAGTTAAGGTGGCAGCAGTACGCGGGTTGGCCGACCGGGACGAAAGGAGCCCGGCACACCCGAAGGTGTCCCGCGCACCACCGCCAAAACACGACATCGCGGGCACAAAAAAAGCGCCTGCGATGAAGACTGAGCGCTGATGCGCCTTTCGAATCCGACCGGCCAAGGTCGCATCACCGATGCTTTGGCGACTGAGGCAATTTATCCCCATGCCACCGCTTTCGCAAGTGCCTTCGGCCAGCAGTACGTCAGGCTGCCCCGCTTATAGCTACGCAAACGTGACCCGATTTGCATCCCACATCAATCTTACTTTTCCTGACTGCTTTTCCGTGCCCGTGGCGATGCCGGCCTCGACACTGCCTTCTTCGCTTTGGCTGCCGCAGGGCTTTACCCTCGCTTGGGTCCGGCCACCACGTAGGAGCTGGCCAGCGGCACGGCCACAGCGATTGGCGCACCAGCCTTCAACTGGCCGACATTGTTGCCGACGACCGTTGCGATGGGCTTGTCTTTGGCAGTCATCACCATACGCAGGTAGGGCGCGATTTTCTCGGCCTTGGTGGTGGGCAGCAGCACGCCCTGGGAAGAAGCGAACAGCGTGTCATCGAAGCAGCCGCGCAGGCGCTTGAGGCAATAACTGACGGTGGGCTGGCTGACGCTCATCAACTCGGCGGTGCGCTTGGCGCTGCGCAACTCGAGCAGGTTGAGAAACACCACGATGTCCTGCAGATCCAACTGCTTGAGGTAGTTGCTGTGCAGCATGAAAATTCCTCCTGAATTTTCCAGTTCATTGGCTGGGCGCCCCTTCGCCAGGCAGACACGCGAGCATCTGCTTCAACAGCTGCGCAAACCCTGCGCGCTGCTTCGCACTCAAAGGGGCCAGTACCAGCTCCTGAATCTCAGTATGTGTAAGCAGAGCCTTCTCAATCAACACCTTACCTGCCGCGGTCAGTGCAACCTGGTAGCTGCGCTTGTCGTGATCGTCGGCAATACGTTCGACCATGCCGGCGCTTTCCAGCCGGGCCAGCCGGTTGGTCATCGCCCCGGATGTGATCAGCAGCGAGCGGTAAAGCTCGGTTGGCGTCAGGCGGTACGGCGCCCCTGCCCTTCGCAGCGTCGCCAGCACATCGAACTCGCCTTCCTTGAAGCCGTACTGTGCCAGCGCTTCGGCACGCATGCGCTCCAGATGCTTCTGGATGCGCGCCATGCGCCCGAAAATCTCCATGGATGTGACGTCCACCGAGGGCATCGCCTGCGCCCACTGCGCGACGACGAAATCCACATGATCGTTCATAGCTCCCCTTCACCGGGCAATTGATCAATTGTTAACCCGCGCAAACTCCTGAACTCCGACGCCTTTAAACTATCTTAACGTTAAGTTATCTTGCTGACGATACGACTGAAGGATCAGGAGAACACATGGCATTTTTCATACACGGACCGCATCGGCACTACTACTACGACTCAGGCGCTGGCAGCCCGGTGCTGCTGCTGCATGGCCTGGGCAACAGCGGGCGCGCCTGGGCGCCCCAGGCCAGTGCACTGCTCAGCCTGGGCCACCGCGTTATCGTATCCGACCTGCTGGGCCACGGCGCGTCCAGCGAAGCGCCCGAAGGTATCACGGCCCATGCCCAGGCACTGGAAATGCTGGCACTGCTCGACCACCTGGGGCTGGAAAGTACCCACCTGATCGGCCTCTCCCTGGGCGGCATGGTGGCGCTCGAAATGGCCTGCCATGCACCTGAGGCCGTACAGCAACTGGTGGTCGCCGGCACATTCGCCAGCATGAACAGCACGTACCGCCAGGGGCTGCTGAACGACTGGGCCGCAAACCTTGCGCAAGCGGACGGCTGCCTGAAGCGGTTCAAGGCCACATGGCCGGCGTTGGTTGGCGCTGATTATGCCGCCTCGGCCGAAGGCCAATGCCTTTACCAGGCCTGGCACGCCCAGGCCGCTCAACTGTCAGCGCAAAGCCAGATCCGCTGGTGCAATGGCATGAAGCGCTACGACCTGAGCGATCAATTGCCAGCAATCCAAGCGGCAACCCTGGTGCTCGCCGCCGAAGGCGACCTCATCAGCCCACGCTCGGAAGCCGAAGACATCACCCAACGTATCGACCATGCCCGCCAGATCACCCTCCCGGGTGACGGCCACGTATTCAACATTCCGTACGCCCAGGCCTTCAACCAGGCGATATGCACCTTCCTGCAGGAGCCACTTCAACATGCGTGATCTGCCAAGCAAAGCGTGCATCGGCCTACTGGCCATGCTGATCGGCTTGAACTTACGCCCCATCATAGCGGCCATCGGCCCCTTGCTCGGCACCCTGCAACAAGACCTGGGCCTGAGCAACGCCCAAGGCGGCCTGCTGACCACCCTGCCAGTGATGATGATGGGGTTGTTCGCGCTGTCCGGCCCCTGGCTGCTGCGCCTGGTAGGTGAAGTGCGAGGTGTGGCGATGGGTATCACGCTGATCGTCATCAGCTGCGCCGCACGGGCCTATATCACGTCCGGCACGGCGCTGATCGCAACAGCCGCGTTGGGCGGGGTCGGCATTGCGGTTATCCAGGCTTTGATGCCCGCGTTCATCAAGCGCAGCCACCCGCAAAGCGCCGGCATGCTGATGGGGCTGTTCACCACCGGCATCATGGGCGGCGCCGCGCTGGCCGCTGCCTTTGCGGCGCCGGGTGCCAGCACCTTCGGCTGGCAACTGACGTTGGGGGTTGCAGCCTTGCCGGCGCTGGTCGGCTTGATCGCCTGGTTGCTTGCCGCCGGCAGCGACCCCGGTAGCCACAGCGATGCCACCTTGCCGTACCGCAGCGGGCGAGCCTGGTTGCTGTTGTTGTTCTTCGGCATTGGCACGGGTGCCTACACCCTGGTACTGGCCTGGTTGCCGCCGTTCTATGTTGAATTGGGCTGGACGGCCACCCAGGCGGGTTACCTGCTTGGCGCCCTCACCGTCACCGAGGTCATCGCCGGCCTACTGGTTTCAGCCCTCATTCAGCGCTACCCAGACCGCAGACAGCCGCTGACCGTGGTGATACTGCTGTTGCTTGCCGGCCTGGCCTGCCTGATGCTCGCCCCCGTGCAGCTCGCGGTGGTGGCCACCCTGTGCCTGGGGCTTGGCATCGGCGCATTGTTCCCGCTGTCGCTCATCGTCACCCTCGACCACACCCACTCGCCAACCGAAGCCGGCGCCTTGCTGGCGTTCGTGCAGGGCGGTGGCTACCTGATCGCAGCGACCATGCCACTGATTGCCGGCATCGTCCGTGACCAGCTCAGTTCGTTGCACTGGGCCTGGGGGATAATGGCCATCGGTGCGGTGTTGTTGCTGGGGTTGAGCACGCTGTTGCGACCGAAGGCCGTGCAGTTGCCAGGTGCGGCGCACGAAGCGTGAGCGGGTGAGGTTTTAATCGAAGGGCACGCTGTGTGGGCGGGCCTCCGGTCAGAACCGGAGGCCGCGTTCGCGGTTCAAGGCAGGGACGGTTTACAGGCTAAAACGCGTGATCAGGTGGTACCTGAACGTGCCCTGTAACCGGATGTGCCCCTCCTTAGCAGGCTTCGCCCTTCAACAGGCTCACTTTCGCGCACTGCTCACTGGCCAACTGGCTGATGATCCGTATCGCCTGGTGGATACCTGCGGTGTTCCGGAAGCTCAAGTGAGGGTTGTGTTCACACTCGAGCATCTCGTCATGCTGCACCAGGGCTTCGCCGAGCAGTTCGAGGGTCCAGGCGTAGCTCTGGATTGTGGACAAGCGTTCCTGGTCAGTCATGGGGCACCTGCTTGGGTGCGTTGTGCGGACGGGATGGGTCGTAGATGGGGTAGAACCGGTGGGGTTCGGGAGCCGGCGAAGGGCGACGGCGGCGGAGAACGGATGCGAGGATCCTGGATAGACTTACGGTGAGCATGCATGAGGTCCTTTTCGTTTGGAGCACCACGCTGACCGTCGCCAAACGGTTAGGGTGGCAGCTGTACGCAGGTTGGCGAACCGAGGAAAAGGAACCCGGCAGACCCGAGGGTCTCCCACGCACAGCCGCCATTACACGAGACAGCGGACGCAAAAAAAGCGCCTGCAATCGTGATCGGGGCGCCGTTGCGCCTTTTCATACGGGTCGCCAAACCCGGTCGCACAATTGGTTGCGACCCGATGAATTTATCCCTCCAGGCCAGCTTCCGCAAGGTTCAGTGTGGTCCGAAAGTGCATCATGAGCCGTAGGAGTTGTCACGACAGCACGCCATAGCGCGCAGTGGCGCGACAATCATGCTGAACTGTCACGTTCGCCCGTAAGGATCAGGCTTGGGATTGTTACCCAGCAGCCTAATCGCTACTTCCGGCAGGATTGGGGGGTGGCAGCTTTGTATGGGGTAGGAATACCGGGGAACTTGGAAACCCGGCCAAGCCGAAGCCTGCCCACACACAGCCGCCATTACACGAGACACGCCAAAACCGAAAACACAGATAACCGCTATCTAGAGGACCTTGCAACGTTCTGCGGAAAAACTCAACCCCCGATTACCCATGGTTACCGTTACAAGTATGAAGCCGTCGTGGTTTGGAACTACTGCGAGCAACCAGACTTAATGCCGCAACCGATCAGTTAGAGGCAAATGGGATGAGACTTTATTTGCATCCCACATCAATCTCACTTTTCCTGACTGCTTTTCCGTGCCCGTGGCGATGCCGGGCTCGACACTGCCTTCTTCGCTTTGGCTGCCACCGGGCTTTTCCCTCGCTTGGGTCCGGCCACCACGTAGGAACTGGCCAGCGGCGCGGCCACAGCGATTGGCCCACCGGCCTTCAACTGGCCGACATTGTTGCCGACGACCGTTGCGATGGGCTTGTCTTTGGCAGTCATCACCATACCCATCCGCACGCCAAAGAGACGCAGCACGGCCTCCAAAGTGCTGAGCTTCGGATTCGACTTCCCGCTTTCCAGTTCGTACAGGCTTTTCGTGGACATCCTGCACATGGCCGCGAAGGTCTCTTGGTCAAGCCCGGTGACTTCCAGCCGCAGACGGCGGATGGATGTGCCGATTGGATCGAGCCCAGCCGCGTTGCGCTTGACGATATCCTCTACGAGCTGAGCACGCTCTTCAGGCTGTAGTTTTTTCATCGCAGTCCCCACTCCACGAGTCGCTTATCCAGGTTATTCACCGGTAGAGAGGCTGCATTGCGCATCGATTCAGGAACATCGGTCAGCAGATCGGGCAACGCCCTGAATTCCTCAGCCGCATTCATCAACCGTTGCAGCAGAACATCGGGATCAGTGTAACCAACGAGCTCAGCGCAGTTGTCGCTCCAATTGGAAGACCCCTTGCGCTCCGCCGCCCACTTCGTCGTCCGTGTGATGCCCTCTTCATCCAGGATCATTGGCGCAAGGTCATAGATTGGCGCCAAACGAAACCTCCCACCCACACGCATGATGGAGGTGTTGCGGCCGTGGTTATCGGTGTTCCCTAGAATGCGGTTCAGCAGATCGCGCCGCACGTACTCGAACACCAGGTCGTCCACCTCATCCTGCTGGCCGTTATCGATCCATAGACCTACCAGTCGGTGAACCACTTCGGCATGCGCCATCGGATGCGCGTAGCCGGTAATGCCGCAGATCGAGTACACCGACTCCAGCGGTATCCGCTCCACCCCGCCATCCACTACTCGGCGATCAAACCGTGGCATCCAGAGGCTTGGCTTCACTGCCTCTTCAAGCGCCAAACCATCAGTGGGAACCGTATCAAGGCCCAGGGCAGCAACCGCCTTGTAGTAATGAAACTCTGTTCGCAGGATGTCTTTGTCGCGCTCGCCGCCTCGATTACGCGCAAACTTGATCAGCCAGTGACGGCACGCCTGGTCATCGGGGAGCATCGCATCAGCATACAGAGCACCGTCGTGGGCTTGGGTCATGACCAGCTTGGGGGCTTGCCCGTTGGCACCGGTAGCACCGCCCAACGCCGCGCCGCTTTCATAGGCGTACTCAAGAAATTCGTTCGTCCTGTTCACGACCTCAGCATGCGCGAAAGCCTCGTTCCGATCCGGCTGAAGGCCTTCCACCGACTCCTTGATGCGCAGATGCCCAATAGGGGCCGACGTGAAGCGCTCCAGAAGGTACAGCCCCATTTCCACGCCTTCGGGCTTAAGACGCCCGTAGCGGGATTCAAGAGAGTCCTTGGCAGCACCAGAGGGAATGATGTCGTAGAGGAATGCTGGATACCCTGTGACGTCATGATGGTCCCAGTTCAACGGAAGGTTAACGCTTAGGGCCAGTTCGCAACGATCTTCCATGCGATCAAAGGAGTGCGATCCATGAACCCCTCCTATCACATGATGGGGCAGCAGGTTACCGTGGCATCTCTGGCGAGCAGTTCCACGGCAGAAGAGCTTCGTAGTCGGCCACCGACGATGCATACGGCAGGTGCTCAAGTACGTGGCGCAGCCACGTATAGGGCTCCTGGCCGTTGACCTTGGCGGTCTCAACCAAGCTGTAGATCTTTGCGCTGGCACTGGCGCCGTTCACGGTGTCGCTGAACAGCCAAGCCTTGCGCCCGATGACAAATGGCTTGATCGCACGCTCCGCAAGGTTGTTGTCGATCGGCAAATGGCCGGCCTCGACATAGCGTTCCAACCGACTCCAGTTGTTAGCCAGATAGTGCACGGCCTTGCCCAGCACACTTTGCGGTGTGACCTGGGAGTACGTCTTGTCCAGCCAGCTTTTCAATTGGCCGAGGATCGGCAGGCTTCGTTCCTGGCGACCGATGAACCGCTGCTCATCGCTGACATCCTTGAGTTCACGCTCGATGCCATACAGCTTGTTGATCATCGCCAGCGCCACATCGGCACGTCCCGTCTTGCCTTTGGGCTGCATCTTTTGCGCCTCGACAAACTTGCGGCGTGCATGAACCATGCACGCCAACCGTTCGACACCGGGCTGTAATGCCAACGCGTTGTAACCGGCGTAATCATCGGTCATGACATAACCGCGATAGCCCTCCAGCAGGCGCAACGGTATCTCCTGCGCACGGCTGGTGGTGTAGTCGAACAACACGACTTGTCGATCAGGTGGCCCGCTGGCCTGCACCCACATCCAGGACTGGCTGGTCGGGTCGCGATCCGGTTCCTTGAGCACCTGCACCCGCGTTTCATCGCAGTGAATCACCGGGCTTTCCAACAACCGCTCACGCATCAGATTCAGCAGCGGCTGGAAGTGTTCGCTGCACTGGATTACCCAGCGGGCCAAGGTTTGCCGGGGGATTTCGATGCCATGCCGGGACAGTACGCTTTCAAAACGGTGTAGCGGCAGACCATCGACATACTTGGTGGTCAGCAGCATGGCCAGCACGCTGGGGCTGGCCATGCTCTTTTCGATCAACTGGGCTGGCTTGTCAGCGGTAACCGGCGCGGTTTCGCAGCCCCGGCACCCGTAAACCTTGCGCACGTGTTTGAGTACGCGGATCTGCATCGGCACGATGTCGAGCTGCTCGCTGGTTTCCTCGCCAATGACATGCTTGCGGCAACCACAGGCGCAGGTCAGTTCGTGCTCGGGCAGGTCGTGGATGACTTCGACCCGAGGCAGATCGGCCGACAGTGGTTTGCGTTTGCCGCGACGTTTGGCAGGCGCAACGACTTCTTCGTCGGCATCGTCAACCACCGCCAGTAGCGGGTCGCTTTCGGGTTCGTTGAACATCGCCAGTTGCGGCGTGTTGGGATCGACAGTTTGCTCAGACTTACGGCCAAAGAAACGGTCACGCCATAACTTGATCTGCTCTTTCAGGTCGTCGATGTGTGTCGTATAAGCCTCCTTGACCTCCTGCTCGCGCACACGGGCAGCCGATTGCTCACACGCACGAGCAGCGTAACTCTCAAGCAGCATTTGCTTGAGCAGAACAGGGTCATCCGGGAGGTTGTCGGGCACTGAAATCATGGCCCGGATTATACCGGGTCAGGCGACGAAACGGGGCGTCAGAACCTGATGCGGACGGTTGCGCCAGAGGTCGAAACCGTCGAGTAGCCAGTTCAGTTCTTGGACGGTCAGGACAATCGCTTCGTCGCTGGCGTCGGGGGAGGTTTTGAAACGTTCGGCTTCGAGGCGTTTGAGCCAAAGGCAGAAGCCGTTGCGCTCCCAGTACAACACCTTGATGCGATTGCGAGCTTTATTGAGGAAAACGAACAGTACGGGGTCGAACACGGCGACCTTGATATCCAACTCGACCAGCGCGGTGAGGCCGTCGATGGATTTTCGGAAGTCTACGGGCTTGGGATAGAGGTACACCTTTTCGACTTTGCTGTCGGGTCGCATCATGGCGGGCGGACTCCAGAAAGAAATCGGGAGCGCAGCATCGGGCATCAGGTGGACGCTTGGAATGTGGGGATGATGGATCCCTTACCGACGAGCGCTTGGGCCTGATGGTCGACCGCGAGCTGACCGAGCGCGAAGATGCACGCCTGACGACTCGCCTCAAAGCCGCACGACTGCGCCATAACGCCTGCCTGGAAGACATCGATTACCGCAGCCCTCGTGGCCTGGACAAGGCCCTGATCCTGCAACTGGGCAGCGGCCAGTGGCTGCGCGATGGCCTGAACCTGATCATCGGCGGGCCGACGGGCGTAGGCAAAACTTGGCTCGCCTGCGCGATGGCCCACAAGGCCTGCCGCGATGGCTACAGCGTGCGATACCTGCGTCTGCCGCGCTTGATGGAGGAGTTGGGCCTGGCTCATGGCGACGGCCGCTTCGCCAAACTGATGGCCGGCTATGCCAAGACCGACCTGCTGATCTTGGACGACTGGGGCCTGGCACCGTTTACCGCCGCGCAACGGCGCGACATGCTTGAGCTGCTGGACGACCGCTACGGCAATCGCTGGACGCTGGTTACCAGCCAAATGCCGGTGGACAAATGGCATGCGCTGATCGGCGATCCGACCTTGGGCGATGCGATCCTCGACCGGCTGGTGCACAACGCTTATCGAATCGAACTGAAGGGCGAATCGATGCGCAGGCGCGCAACGAAATTGACGACGGCTGGGACTTCAGACTAACAATGCAAACCTGCGTCGCTGCGCTCCGACTGCCTGTCCAAGTGAGCGTGGAATGAGCGTCCAAATGATCGTGGGCTGGGTGTCCAAGTGTAGTGGAATCCGCACGAATGGCTTCGCTACAACGTCACCTCACTCGGAAACAAGCATTGGAGGTGGTTTCGCAAGAACTGAGCCACTTCCGCCCTGAGATTACCGAGGTCTATCTGCGTTGAGCGTCACCATCGATCCAATCCTGATTCAAAGCAGCCTTCTCTTCGTTTTAGGGGCTATTCGGATTATGGTGTGGAAGCTGGAACTCCCTGTAAATCAAAACCCAGATAATCGTGTCTAATACAGCAGCCGTTTTCCTACCCATACCCAAGCTTTTTAGCAGTGAAGTAGCCTGTCGTTTTTTCCGTGATCAGACGCTAGCGTCGGTCGGGAGAGCGGCAGCCGCTAAAGCGATTTAGCGTCCCAGCAGCTTCAGCCGACTTGCTGTTTTCATGTCCACAGGCACCGCTTCAACGACGCCCTGATCTACAGTAGGGCTAATCATGAGCGCGTATGTCTTCGCTTGCTCCCGTCCTTTCTGTAATTGTTCCGGTGTACAAATAAATACTGGCAAATCCCCCGACCAGTTACCTACGCCTTCGAGCTCCGCATCCACATGAATGGACAGATATTGCTCGGTAAGCTCAAAGGTCGGTGTGCTAACGCTATTAACGCGATTGACCCAGGCAAGCGGTGCCATTTGCTTATTATCAGATCTGGATTTCCGGGGGACAAACGACAGGCGGATGATCTCCTTCATAATTAATCTGCTAAGCCACGCGGAGTCTGAATACCTTTCGTGATAATCAGAGATAAAGCTGCCGTTATGAAGGTCTGCAAACCAAGTGCCGTGAGCCACGCCCAGGACGTTGCTAAAGAGCGACTCCACCGCATTCATGCCATCAAGCATCCTACCGGTGTGGCTGCACATGGTTTTGGTTTTCATGGCATCGCGGCGGTCTGTAGCCGCTTGGATTAGTACGGTGACCTCGTGCCCGAATTCTGTTCGCTCGATCAAAGGTGGCTGAGAAAGCTGCCCGCCATAGCCCAGTTCGTTTGAAAGTACATACCTGTCCTCATCTGGCCATTTGCTGAAATCTACGCTCAGTGCCCACAGCTCCCGGATAGTACCTTCTAGGAAGTGAGAAATTCGGAACCGGCATCCGTCCGGACCGAATCGTAATACTGCACCCAGCGCTATCAGACTGGGGCCGATAGCGATGATGTCCTCGCAACCCACATCACCTTGTCCCTGAAGGCGCTTTGATGCCTCGTGGCTGAGCTTCAGCTCATGCAGGTATTGAGCTGTAAATCGGGCTTCGTCCCTGTCGATGAGTACGCTGCAATTGGCGCACAGCCAAATCCCATTATCGATTGATCCACGTTGCTCAGGACTCATCGAATGGTCGTAACGGCGAGCGCCAGGGCCAGGTGCAGCTGCTGCGATGTGAGCTGCAACGCCGATCATCGTCACCGCATTTGAGGCTTCGTCGCTGGGCCCTACTGTCGGTTCCTTGCACAAGGAGCATTGATAACACGCCCGTAGGGCAAGGTCGCTCTTGGTCCGTTTTGAAAAATCGTCACGGTTGGTTTTCATCTGTGGAATATAACCCTGGTAGAGCCCATCGGTAGCAGAGTATCCGGAGTCCGAAAGCCGCCCCCTAGCACTGACAAAGCCCGCTCAAGGGCGGGTCAGTGATCGGAGGCTCTTTCCCTCACTCGTCCTCGCCTTCGAGCTCATCTAATCTCCGATGGTTTTGCTCATGCTCATCCCATTTGAATTCTTCGATTTGGATGAGAACAATCTCGTCATCGGTCTTGCCGTACCAGACGCCACCTTCCGATGTTTTATCGTCATAGGTAGGGTCGAACTCTGCTTCCCACTCATCGACCAAAGGCGTGAGTGTCCGATTTTCGCTATCTGTCATACCGTTTTCCCCTGCTCGATCCTGGTCGCGAAAACCGCGCCTCTCTGCTGCTGCTGCCCAGCTCGATGGCTGGGCTTCGGGTTTACCTGGACGTTTTCCTGCCTAGATCGGCGATTCGGTTTTCCCGCAACGCGTACAAGTATTCGTCACAAAATCACGGTCGTGATGCGGAATTCGGGAGGTTTCAACCATGTTGTGCCCAAAAAAGCACCGAAACCGCTTCCACAGACTCACCTTTTCTTTTCCGTACATGATCGCTCCTTTGTTATGGGGGACGTGAAATCGCCCCCTTCTACTGCATCGGCCCAGCGCATGGCTGGGCCTGGGCGTATCTGGGCGTTTTCCTATGGTCTGACGCCGTTGATCCAACCCAGCCCAGTGGATGATTCACCACGGCGCTATACCAGCAGCAACGAAGAAGCTCTGCAGCTTTGCCAGCCCTTCCGTCATCAGGTGTGCATCATCGTCGCTTACGGCTTTAGAACGACAATCTTCTAGGTTCAAACTCCTGACCAATCGGGCCAAAGCGTAGGCTTCGGCTCGCTCAAATTCCGCATATACCGTCTCCCCGGTTCGTGGATTGTCGGCAGTTATGATCAGATCTGGGCTATTGCTCATGTGGCTTCCTCTGCTTTGTCCTGGAGACCAGGATTTTCCGTGCAAATCAGGCTCGATCAGATTCAGCTGCTGGTTGAGCATCCGACGCCCCAAGGATCGCGCTCAAGTAGCAGGTAACGTCGTTCAACGGTTCCAGCTTCTGGGTAGTGACGTAAAGACTGGATCCCTTCATGCTTTTTCCATCCCACGGAACAGAAACAGCATCATGTTGCCACTTTTAATCCCGCGACGATCCTCTGAAACTCAAAACGCAGTTTCAGGGCGTCACTTGAATAATGGGCCCGCCGGTGGTCCCCTGCACACAGCGCTATCATGCTCGCCGGATCATCCAAGCCACCCTCTGACAACGGGATGATGTGGTGAGTCTCCAGGTACTGCCTGCCATTGGCCTTCAGAAACCCAGCCTCCCCGCAGTATTCGCAATGCCCGCGGGATCGGATCAGCACCTGTCTACGGTACTCGGGGTTACGAGCAACATAATTGACCTGCTTGTTGAGTCGTTCCTGTCCCGCCTCGACAAATTGATCGTCTATGCCAATCCCATAACTTTCGGCCGTGAGAGTCGGCAGTACGATGTATTCTGATGTCCGCTGCTCAGAATTCGCGGACGATTCGGTATCAAGGTTTGCCAGACCGTCGCCGACAGCGCCCGTGCCACGGACCAGTAGAAAATCAAAGGTTTTCAAGTCAAAGGTGCTCAGATGCCAAGGCTCCAGATCCAGCTCTCTAGCTTTGGGGGTATCTGAGGAGGTAGCCCCGCCATCCTCACGATCAACGATCGCCACACGGATGTCAGCTCTACGGCCAAAACAGTCAATCAGTAGCGAGTTGACTGCCCTCGCTTGCTCCGACCAACGCTGGCCTCGACGATAGAGAGCTTGAGCCTCGACCTTAAAATTGCCACGCAACTGCCGATAATTCTCACCGAGTCGCGCGTAGTGCAACGCATCCTCGTTGAAATTGCCGGCGCAGACGATTTTATCATCGCGAACTCTCATTTTTGAGTACCACAGGTTTAGAACCACGATACCGCTTGCAGAGTCGCGATATGACCATTCGCTATTCTGGTTTCTGTTCTCAGCTGGCCGGTCGAATGGTTTTCCATCGGCAAGAACGCCCCAGTGAATGAGGTCAAATCCGCAGCCAATCAGCACGTCATAGACTCGCTGTTTTGTGCGAGGACGTAGGGAATTCAGTAGCTCGGGCACTGATCTGGCGTGCAGCGCTCGTGGAGGTTCATGCGTCAGTTTTGTGCACACTTGCAGGCACAGATTGCAGATGCGCTCGATCGTGGTTGAGTCAATTTTCACTTGCCACGCAGAAAAGCGTGAGCTTGATCCTGGGCGATTGACCACACGCGGCATTTCTTCATCGTCAAACACCGCACACAGTTCAGCTCGAACATCCTCCCTCTCCTGCCAGAAGGAAATGGGAAAGGACAGGACAGCACTTGGCTCACAACGAAATGCCAGCACGTCTTCCGAGCTGCTACCTTCAAGCTGCGTACGCCGAAAGAGAAGCGTAGAGGTGTTCGACTTGCCCAATGGATATAAGCCAGCGGCAGTGAGGATGGCAAAAATCTTCACAAATTCAGCTCCCAAAGCGGAGGCTGAAAACGCGTCAACGACTAGTGCTGTGATTGCATCGCTCTTCACGGCTTCTTTTTACCTTTCCATGAGATTTAAAGTGCAGCTAGGCTGTGCATCGGATCGTGTCCCGGGAAGTGATGTAACTGAACCAGCCGAAGGCGCCCTACGGGCGAAAGAGGATGGTCATCGTGGTTCTTGGCTAACGTTGAGTTTGCGAAGACCAAACACTCACCAGAGAAACCACGATGACCAAGCCCACTATCGCATTGACCGAGTTGGTTGAGAAAGGGGCAGACGCTGATCTGCTCAAGCAAATGATCCAGTTCGTTGCCCAGCGCATGATGGAGTTCGATGTCGAAGGCCTGTGCGGCGCGGGCTTCGATGTCAAAAGCCCAGACCGGACAAGTAGCCGTAATGGCTACCGTGATCGCCTTTGGCAAACCCGCGCCGGCGACGTTGACCTGAAGATCCCGAAGCTGCGCCAAGGCAGCTACTTTCCTGGCTTCCTCGAACCCCGACGTACCGCCGAGAAGGCCATGGCGGCGGTGATCCAGGAAGCCTACATCCAAGGCGTTTCAACGCGTTCGGTGGACGAGCTGGTCAAGGCCATGGGCATGACCGGTATCTCCAAAAGCCAGGTTTCACGGCTAGCTGGTGAGATCGATGAGCGCGTTCACGCTTTCCTTGATCGCCCGCTTGAAGGCGACTGGCCCTATCTCTGGATCGATGCCACCTACGTCAAGGTGCGGGAGGCCGGGCGCATCGTCTCGGTCGCCGTAATAATCGCCGTGGCCGTGAACACCGACGGTGGCCGCGAAGTCCTGGGCATGCGGGTTGGGCCGTCAGAGGCTGAGCCGTTCTGGACAGACTTCCTGCGCAGCCTCATGCGACGTGGTTTGCGGGGCGTGAAACTGGTCATCTCCGACGCCCACGAAGGGCTCAAGGCGGCTGTTTCCAAGGTATTCAACGCGACCTGGCAGCGCTGCCGTGTGCATTTCATGCGCAATGCCATGGCCCACGTCGGCAAAGGTCAGCGCACCATGGTAGCGGCGCTGCTGCGCACGGTCTTCGCCCAGGACAGCCGTGCCGAATGCCATCAGCAATGGCGGTTGGTCGCCGATCAACTGCGCGAAAAGTACCCGAAGATCGCGACGCTCATGGACGGCTGCGAGGATGAAGTGCTGGCTCACATGGCGTTTCCCAAGGCGCACCGGCAGCAGTTACACAGCACCAACCCGCTTGAACGGCTCAACGCTGAAATCAAACGCCGCACCGATGTCGTGGGGATTTTCCACAACGATCCGGCCATCACACGGCTGGTAGGCGCGATGCTGCTGGAGCAGAACGACGAGTGGTGCCTGCAAAGACGTTACATGCAGTTGGAGGCCTTCGAAGCGGTCAGCGATAATCCACAAGCCAAGCTGTCAGCTGTGATCAACTAAACGGCGAACTCAATGGCCAGAGCCATGATGAGTTACACCACTTCCTGGGACACGATCACCGCATGAAACAGAAAGCCCGCACTAGGCGGGCTTCTGAGGGGCTTCATGCGAGTGCTTGGCACTGCATGAACCTATTGACTGGTGCCGGAGACAGGAATCGAACCTGCGACCTTCGCGTTACGAGTGCGCTGCTCTACCGACTGAGCTACACCGGCGTGTAGCGCAACGTACCACTGCCGCAGCCGTTACGCAAACGCCTGTTTCCGCTGACTTATTCCCCTGCCCTCAGGCCCCTTTGCAGCCACTGGGCGCCAGGTCTTCCTCGATGTTGGTGGTGCAGCGCCAGCCGGTAGCCGAGCGCGTCAGGGTGAGGGCCTTGCCCGCCACATTGGCCGGCGCGTCCACCAGGGTGCAGACAATGCTCCCGTTGCCGTCGGCAGCCTTGCCGGCAGCGGTGATCGCGCAATGTGCAGTCGCGGGCTGGCCGCCCAGTGCAGCTACATCGGCCACATCCTTCCCTTCATTCAAGCGCAGGTCCATCGCTGTCTTCAGCGCGCTGATCTCCAGCAAACCGGCAGCCGCCTTGGTGCGTGACTGGTGGTTGGTGTACATCGGGATGGCGATGGTCGCCAGGATGCCGATGATCGCGACGACGATCATCAGTTCGATCAGGGTGATACCGCGTTGCCCTTTCATGAACGGTTTCCTTTTTGATACGCGTGTTCGTTGAGGTCAGGCTCGACCCCGGCTGGCAGCGGCGCAGTAGACCTGAACAGACACCTTTTGTCACCCCTGCCGGCCGGGGCGTCACCTTCGCTGAACTACTCTAGTGAGCATCGCCAATGCGCGCCCCTTCATGGACACGACAAGCTGTTTCCAGGCTTGTCACACGGGCAGAAAAGGACCTTTGCATGAACCATTCAACACAGCTCTATGCCTGGCAGGGCATCGATGCCAATGGCGCAGAAGTGCGCGGGCAGATGGCTGGGCGCAGCCCGGCCTATGTGCGGGCCGGGCTGCAGCGCCAGGGCATTCGCGTGGCTAGTTTGCGCCCCGCAGGCGGGCTGGTATGGCGCTGGCCTGCACGTAGGGTAAAGAGCGACCCTGCGGGTTTCAGCCGGCAGTTGGCAACGTTGCTGAGGGCGGGTGTACCGCTGCTGCAGGCCTTCCAGGTGATGGGCCGCAGTGGGTGCAGCGCGGCGCAGGCGGCGTTGCTGGAACGTTTGAAACAGGATGTGGCGGCGGGGTTGGGGCTGGCGGATGCGTTGCAGCGCCACCCGCAGTGGTTCGACGGGCTGTACTGCAACCTGGTACGCGTGGGCGAGCAATCCGGGACCCTCGACCGGCAGCTTGAGCAACTGGCGGGCATGCTGGAGCAGCGCCAGGCACTGCTCAAACGGGTGCGCAAGGCGATGCTGTATCCGCTGCTGCTGTTGCTCACCGGCCTGGGCGTGTCGGCGGTGCTGTTGCTGGAAGTGATTCCGCGCTTTGAAAGTCTGTTTGCCGGCTTTGATGCTGCGTTGCCGGCGTTCACGCAATGGGTCATCGGCTTGTCCACAGGGCTGGGCCGCCATGGGCCGCTGCTGTTGATAACCCTGCTTGTGGTGGCTTTGGGTATGCGCCAGCTGTATCGGCAGCATGCGCCAGCACGCCTGTGGATATCTTGCCAGGTACTGCGCCTGCCGGTGTTCGGTCGGCTGCTGGGGCAAGCGGCGCTCGCCCGTTTTGCACGCAGCCTGGCTACGGCGTATGCCGCTGGGGTACCGCTGCTGGATGGGCTGGGCACCGTGGCCAGGGCCTGTGGGGGCGAGCTGCACGAGCGGGCCATTTTGCGGCTGCGCCAGGGCATGGCCAATGGGCAAGGGCTGCATCAGGCGATGGCGGCTGAGCCGTTGTTCCCGCCGCTGCTGGTGCAGCTGACGGCCATCGGTGAATCAAGCGGCACCCTGGACCAGATGCTGGAAAAAGCCGCCAGCCTTTACGAGGAACAGGTCAGCCAGGCGCTGGACCAGTTGACCAGCCTGCTGGAGCCAGCCATCGTGCTGGTTCTGGGCCTGCTGGTCGGTGGCCTGGTGGTGGCGATGTACCTGCCGATCTTCCAGTTGGGTAGTTTGATCTGAACATGACTTTATGGACTTTACTGGCCGAACAGCCGGCGTACTTCTTCACCCTTGCGACAGTGCTTGGCCTGTTGGTCGGCAGCTTCATCAATGTGGTGGCGTATCGGCTGCCGATCATGCTGGAGCGCCAATGGCAGCGTGAAGCGCAGGAGGCGCTGGGGCTGCCGACCGATGAGCATGAGCGCTTCGACCTGTGCCTGCCCGCTTCACGTTGCCCGCACTGTGGGCATGCGATCCGTGCCTGGGAAAATATTCCGGTGCTCAGTTACCTGGCCTTGCGCGGGCGCTGCTCTGCGTGCAAACAGCCTATCGGCTCACGGTACCCGCTGGTGGAGCTGGCCTGCGCCTTGCTGTCGCTGACGGTGGCCTGGCATTCCGGTGCCGGGATGGAGACACTGGCCTTGCTGGCCTTTACCTGGAGCCTGCTGGCGCTGAGCCTTATCGACCACGACAAGCAGATACTGCCGGATGTGCTGGTGCTGCCAACGCTGTGGCTGGGGCTGATCGTCAATGTTTTCGATACCGTGGTGCCATTGTCCGACGCCATCTGGGGCGCGGTGGCTGGTTATCTCAGCCTGTGGACAGTGTATTGGCTGTTCAAGCTGATCACCGGCAAAGAAGGCATGGGCTACGGCGACTTCAAGCTGCTGGCGCTGATCGGGGCCTGGGGCGGCTGGCAGGTAGTGCCGCTGACCTTGATGCTGTCGTCGCTGGTCGGGGCGGTGGTGGGGTTGTGCATGTTGCGCCTGCGCAGCCATTCGATGGGTACGGCGATACCTTTTGGCCCTTATCTGGCCATTGCGGGGTGGATTGCCGTGCTCTGGGGTGATGAAATATACGCCTCATACCTGCAACTGCTTGGATTCTGATGACCACTGCGCCGTTCACCCCCTGGATTCTCGGCCTCACCGGCGGCATTGGCAGCGGCAAAAGCGCCGCCGCCGAGCGCTTCGTCGAGCTTGGTGTGCACCTGGTCGATGCCGACCAGGCCGCGCGTTGGGTCGTGGAGCCCGGCCGCCCGGCCCTGGCCAGCATTGTCGAGCGCTTTGGCCCGGGCGTGCTGCTGGAGGACGGCCAGCTTGATCGCACAGCGTTGCGCCAGTTGATCTTCGCTGACCCGGCCCAGCGCAAATGGCTTGAACAGCTGCTGCACCCACTGATCGGGCAGGAGATATTCAGCTACCTGGCCAAGGCTGAGTCGCCGTATGCGGTGTATGTGTCGCCGCTGCTGATCGAGTCTGGCCAGTACCAGAAAACCCAGCGTGTGCTGGTGATCGATGCACCGCAAGCGCTGCAGGTAGCGCGCACCTTGCAGCGGGACAACACCAGCCCCGAGCAGGTGCAAGCCATCCTCAAGGCTCAGTTGGCCCGCGAAGAGCGCTTGCGCCATGCCGATGATGTGGTGGTCAACGACAGTGACCTTGCCGCGCTGCATGCGCAGATCGACCATCTGCACCACTTTTACCTGACTTTACGAGGAGGCCAGCCATGAGCCAGCCATTGACCGTCGATTGCCCTACCTGTGGCGCACCTGTGGAATGGGACGCGAAGAACGCGTTCCGGCCGTTCTGCTCTGACCGTTGCAAGTTGATCGACCTGGGCGCCTGGGCGGCTGAGGAGCACAAGATTGCGGGGTCGCAAGAGTCCGAGGATGAGTTGTATTCGGGGGACCTGGAGCCACGGCACTAAGGCGCTGCGCCGGGACCTGTAGGCGCGGCCTTGTGTCGCGAAAGGGCTGCGCAGCGGCCCTCGATATTTCGGTATTGATGCAACAATTGCTTGGGCCGCTCTGCGGCCCTTTAGCGACACAAGGCCGCTGCTACTCGTCCTTCCACGGCGCCTGCAGGTACCGCGTGCGGTTGAATGTCTCCAGCCACTCCGGGCAGAACACCACCAGCGCACTGACCACCATGCCGTTGATGAACGCCTCCGGGAACATCATCAGCCACAGGTAGCCGACAAAGTCGCTGAGCCACTCCGGCATGGCGAAACGCCCGTCCAGCCACAGCAGCCCCAACCCGGCCAGCAGGCACACCAGCACGGTCAGTGCTGCGGGAAAGAACCCCGAGCAGAAGATATAAACGAAGAGGTTACGCGGCTGCGCCCGCTCGACCAGGATGGCGCACACCTCGGTGATCAGCACCGGCAGGCCGATCAGCAGCAGGCCGTTGACACCAAGCGCTGCCAGGTCCTGGCGCCCCAGCGCCAACAAGCCGAGCTGGGCCAGAAACCCGCCAAGCACCGCCAGCGGCCAGTCCAGCAACAACGTCACGGCGGTCATGCCGATGAAGTGGTACGACACACCGGTGTCGAAGTCGCGCCTGACCAGCCAAAGTGCAAACAGGCAGAACACCGTACCGAACAGCAGGTGCTGCCGGCGGCTGTCGGCGAACAGTTCCAGCCAGCGAGTGCGGCTGGCCGCCCACAGCAGCAAAGGGACGAACCCTACCCAACCGAGCGTGAGGCTGGTGCTGGACAAGACTTGCGCGCTGATCACTTGACGAATGCCCCTGTCGAGACTGTGGACATACCTGAGTCTACACCCATTCAAAAACAGCATCTTATCGTCATGGTTTAGCGTCTAAGCTGTGAGCATGGATGACTCAGACTACCTGCGCCTGCTCACCATCCAGGCCGAACAAGCCAATGCATTCCTCTCCAATGCTCGCAAATGGGAGCGGGAGCGTTGGGTATGCCAGCGCCTGCTGCAGGGGCTGAACATCCCCTATCGCAGTGAAGATTTCACCCCGGCCGGCCAGGAGCCGCCCGACGTGCTGTTCCGCGATGCGTCGTTCGAGGTGTTTTTTGTGCTCGACGAAGGCCGCCGGCTCAATGATGAGTGGCGCGAAGAGCTGCAGCGAAGGCGCAGCGCCTTTTCACTGGCCCAGCTGGTACGGCGCGAGGCGCGGCCCAGGCGTATCGCCGCCACCGAGCTGCTGGCGCGGCTGGCGCCCACCTTGCGCAAAAAGGCGCACAACTATCGCGAACGCGGGCTGGACCTGAGCGAGCTGGACATCATCGCCTTCGCCAGCCTCAAGCGTGAAGTGCTCGACCTCAACACCCACTTCCCGCCGCCCACCGAGTACCTGCGCCAGGGTTGGCGCTCGCTGTCGCTGGTGGGGCCGACCTTTGCCCGGGTGCTGTTCGCCCACCCTGATGCCCCGGACTTTCTGCGCGGCAACCTGGGGCGCAGCATCGTGTTCGACGTGGGCATCAGTCTTTGATCCAGTGCCGAGAGTCTTTGCGATGGCGTACACTCGGCGCCAGGGATAGAAAGCTTTATCATTTGTCTCAAGTACTTGCCGGAACGCTGTAGCGTTCAGGCAGTCACATACGTCTACCTGACGAGGCCCACCATGACTAGCCGACTGAATCCGGAAGATCAGCGTCGTGTCGATGAGTATCTGCGAGCCCCTCAGCACCAAGTCGAGCGCAAGCCATTCCGGCCGTGGCTGCTCCTTGTGCTGGTGGTGGCCGTGACCATCGGGCTGGGCCTCATCAGCCGCCTGTTGAGTGGACTGGTGCTATGAGCTGCCTCGCGCTCGCCCTCCCCTCTTGCAGTTTGCGGCAGGCCCCTGGGGCCACGAATTCCGTAAACCTTATGAGATATCCCCATGACTCATCGCATCGTGATTGTCGGCGGCGGCGCCGGCGGCCTGGAACTGGCGACCCGCCTGGGTAAAACCCTCGGCAAGCGCAAGCAGGCCGAGATTACCCTGGTCGACGCCAACCTCACGCACATCTGGAAGCCGCTGCTGCACGAAGTGGCCGCCGGCTCGCTCAACTCCTCGGAAGACGAACTGAACTACGTGGCCCAGGCCAAGTGGAACCACTTCAACTTCCAGCTGGGGCGCATGAGTGGCCTGGACCGTGAAGGCAAGCAGATCCAGCTGGCCGCCACCCTCGATGAAGAGGGCCGCGAGCTGGTGCCTGCGCGCACCTTGCGCTATGACACCCTGGTCATTGCCGTGGGCAGCAACACCAACGACTTCGGTACCCTTGGCGCGGCGCAGCACTGCCTGTTCCTGGACACCCGCAAGCAGGCCGAGCGTTTCCACCAGCAACTGCTCAACCACTACCTGCGTGCTCATGCGGGTGACCAGGCTAGCGAGAAAATCAGCGTGGCGATCGTCGGCGCCGGTGCCACCGGTGTGGAGCTGGCGGCCGAACTGCACCACGCAGCGCACGAACTGGCGGCTTATGGCCTGGACCGTATCCAGCCAAAGGACATGCACATCACCGTGATCGAGGCAGGCCCGCGCGTGCTGCCTGCGCTGCCAGAGCGCATCAGCGTGCCGGTGCACAAGACCCTGGAAAAGCTCGGCGTGACGGTGATGACCAACGCTGCCGTCAGCGAAGTGACCGCCGATGGCTTGAAGACCGCCAACGGTGAAGTGATCCAGGCCAGCCTCAAGGTGTGGGCGGCCGGTATTCGTGCGCCGGGCTTCCTCAAGGATATCGACGGCCTGGAAACCAACCGTATCAACCAACTGGTGGTGCGCCCTACCCTGCAAACCACCCGCGACGATGACATCTTCGCCTTCGGTGACTGTGCAGCCTGCCCGCAACCGGGCAGCGACCGCAACGTGCCGCCACGCGCCCAGGCAGCGCACCAGCAGGCCGAGATGCTGGCCAAGAGCCTGAAAGCGCGCCTGGAGAACAAGCCGCTGCCGACCTATGCCTACAAGGATTACGGTTCGCTGGTGTCGCTGTCGCGCTTCTCGGCGGTGGGTAACCTGATGGGCAACCTGATGGGTAGCGTGAAGCTGGAAGGCTGGCTGGCGCGGATGTTTTATGTGTCGCTTTACCGCATGCACCAGATGGCGCTGTACGGGTTCTTCCGCACGGCGATGATGATGCTGGGTAGCAAGATTGGGCGGGGCACTGAGCCGCGACTGAAGCTGCACTGACCTGCGCGCTAGAGGCTTGGGGTTCAGGTTGTCTGCACTGGCCTCATCGCCGGCAAGCCGGCTCCCACAGGGGATGCACAGCTCTCAAGGCTTGTGAAACACCTGTGGCTTGCCGGCGATTGGGCCAGATGCCCACATACCAGGCATGGCCTGTGCGATGACGAATGAATAAAGAAGATTTGCACCGCTCGGTGCATTTTTTTTGCGCGAGATAAAATCGAGACAAAAGAAAAAGGGCATCTCAGTCGAGATGCCCTTTTTACATGGTGGGTCGTGTAGGATTCGAACCTACGACCAATTGGTTAAAAGCCAACTGCTCTACCAACTGAGCTAACGACCCTGAAAATGGTCGGGGTGAGGGGATTCGAACTCCTGACATCCTGCTCCCAAAGCAGGCGCGCTACCGGACTGCGCTACACCCCGAGATTGGCTCCGCGACCTGGACTCGAACCAGGGACCCAATGATTAACAGTCATTTGCTCTACCGACTGAGCTATCGCGGAACTGAACTTCGGTACATCTTTACAGCTTCGAAGTCTGTGTTAGCTTCGATCTCTTTGGCTATCCGCTTTCGCGTTGTCGCTGCTGAGGCCGGCTATTCTACATTCTTCGTTTTGCTTGTCAACCACTTTTTTTCATTCAACTTACTGATTTCTAAGTTGTTTTGCGGTCACCGATGTTGCTGGTGATTCGCTTAGTGCCTGACAACGCGGCGTATATTAGGGGCACTCTAATTTCTGTGCAAGCGTTTTTTTCAAAAATTTCAGCAAGTTATGGAAAAAACTGGCGAGCCCCCGATTTTGCTGGGTTTGGCCGGGGCTGTCCGCCGGCAAGCCGCCCCCCACAGGGTTCCACGTTGGCTGCCGAAACGCTGCGGCCAATAAAAAAGCCCCGCAGGTGCGGGGCTAGTTTTTGCAGCGAAGGGATCAGGCGAACACGATTTCTTCGCCTTCCACCTTGGCAGTGATCGCCGAACCCGGCATGAATTTGCCGGCCAGGATCATTTGCGCCAGCGGGTTCTCGATCCAGCGCTGGATCGCCCGCTTCAGCGGCCGGGCGCCATACACCGGGTCGTAACCCACCGCGATCAGCTTGTCCAACGCCTCCGGGCTCAGGCTCAAGGCCAGCTCGCGCTCGCTCAGGCGGCTGCGCAGGCGGCCAAGCTGGATCTCGGTGATGCCGGCGATCTGCTCGCGGCCCAAGGGCTCGAACACCACCACTTCGTCGATCCGGTTGACGAACTCCGGACGGAAGTGCGCACCCACCGCATCCATCACTGCCGCACGCTGCGCTTCGCGATCACCGGCCAGCTCCTGGATCTGCGCCGAGCCCAGGTTGGAAGTCATCACGATCACCGTGTTGCGGAAGTCCACCGTACGGCCATGGCTGTCGGTCAGGCGGCCATCCTCGAGCACCTGCAGCAGCACGTTGAACACATCCGGGTGGGCTTTCTCCACTTCATCCAGCAGCACTACCGAGTAAGGCTTGCGCCGTACCGCTTCGGTCAGGTAACCGCCCTCTTCATAACCTACATAGCCTGGTGGGGCGCCGATCAGGCGAGCCACGGAGTGTTTCTCCATGAACTCGGACATGTCGATCCGCACCATGGCCTCTTCGGTGTCGAACAGGAATTCGGCCAGGGCCTTGCACAGCTCGGTCTTGCCCACACCGGTCGGGCCTAGGAACATGAACGAACCACTTGGCCGGTTCGGGTCGGAGAGGCCTGCACGCGAGCGGCGTACCGCGTTGGCCACGGCGGTCACCGCCTCGTGCTGGCCGATCACGCGCTGGTGCAGCAGGTCTTCCATTTTCAGCAGTTTTTCGCGCTCGCCTTCCAGCATCTTGGCCACCGGGATGCCGGTCCACTTGGACACTACTTCGGCAATCTCTTCCTCGGTCACCTTGTTGCGCAGCAGCTGGTTTTCGGTCTTGCCATGCTGGTCGACCATCTGCAGGCTGCGCTCCAGGTCCGGGATAACCCCGTACTGCAGTTCGGCCATGCGGTTCAGGTCGCCTTTGCGACGGGCCGCTTCCAGCTCCTGGCGGGCTTGCTCGATCTTTTGCTGGATCTGCGCCGAGCCCTGCACTTCTGCCTTCTCGGACGCCCAGATTTCTTCGAGGTCGGAATACTCACGCTCCAGGCGCTCGATTTCCTCGGTCAGCTTCTCCAGGCGCTTCTTGGCTGCTTCGTCTTCTTCTTTCTTCAGCGCCTGGGATTCCACCTTCAGCTGGATCAGGCGACGGTCGAGGCGGTCGAGTACTTCCGGCTTGGAGTCGATCTCCATGCGGATACGGCTGGCCGCTTCGTCGATCAGGTCGATGGCCTTGTCCGGCAGCTGGCGGTCGGTGATGTAGCGGTGGCTGAGCTTGGCCGCAGCAATGATCGCGCCGTCGGTGATGGCCACCTTGTGGTGCACTTCATAGCGCTCTTTGAGGCCACGCAGGATGGCGATGGTGTCTTCCTCGCTCGGCTCCTCCACCAGTACCTTCTGGAAGCGCCGCTCCAGGGCGGCGTCCTTCTCGATGAACTGGCGGTATTCGTTGAGCGTGGTGGCACCGACGCAATGCAGTTCACCACGGGCCAGCGCCGGCTTGAGCATGTTGCCAGCGTCCATGGCGCCTTCGCCTTTACCGGCACCGACCATGGTGTGCAGCTCGTCGATGAACAGGATGATCTGGCCTTCCTGCTTGGACAGCTCGTTGAGCAACGACTTGAGGCGCTCTTCGAACTCACCGCGGTACTTGGCGCCGGCGATCAGCGCGCCCATGTCCAGCGCCAGCAGGCGCTTGCCCTTGAGGCCGTCCGGCACTTCACCGTTGATGATGCGCTGGGCCAGGCCTTCGGCGATGGCCGTCTTGCCCACGCCGGGTTCGCCGATCAGCACGGGGTTGTTCTTGGTACGGCGCTGCAGCACCTGCACGGTGCGGCGAATTTCGTCGTCACGGCCGATGACCGGGTCCAGCTTGCCCTCTTCGGCACGCTTGGTCAGGTCGACGGTGTACTTGTCCAGCGCCTGGCGCGACTCTTCGGCATTGGCGTCGTTCACCGCCGCGCCGCCGCGCAGGTTGTTGATGGCGTTTTCCAGGGCCTTCTTGCTCACGCCTTGGCTAAGCAGCAGCTTGCCGAGCTTGCTGTTCTCATCCATGGCGGCGAGCAGCACCAGCTCGCTGGAAATGAACTGGTCGCCCTTCTGCTGGGCCAGGCGGTCGGCCTGGTTGAGCAGGCGCGCCAAGTCCTGCGACATGTTCACATCGCCGGTGGGGTTCTGGATTTTCGGCAGTTGGTCGAGTTCTTTTACCAGTGCCTGGCGCAGGTTGTTGATGTCGAAGCCAACCTGCATGAGCAGTGGCTTGATCGAACCACCTTGCTGCTCGATCAACGCCTGCAACAGGTGCAGGGGTTCGATGGCAGGGTGGTCCATGCCAACGGCCAGGGACTGGGCATCGGATATCGCTAATTGAAGCTTGCTGGTCAAACGGTCTATTCGCATGGGGATACCTTCCTGTAAGGGCAGGTCGGAGCGATGGACAGCGCCTTTGATGAAGAAACCTGCCTGAGATGACCTTATAGATAAGGGTGATTCTGGAAGTTTCAAGCGTAGCGGGGTTGACTAAAGTCAGCCTAATGGATTAGCGGTGCCCCAATCGCCGGCAAGCCGGCCACAGGAATGCGCAAACTTCAAGAAAGGTGGGTACTTGTGGGAGCCGGCTTGCCGGCGATGAGGCCGGGCCTGTCAGCGAGGATCTAGCCAGACCAAAGAAGCAAACCGCCCACCCTGCGGGGTGCGGCGATAGGAGAAAAACCGCTCATCGCTGACGGTGCAAAAACCACCGCCATAAACAGCTGTCACACCGCGCGCCGCTAGGCGAATGCGCGCCAGCGCATAGATGTCTGCCATCAGCTTGCCCGGCCGCTCACCCTCGACAAAAGCCTTGGCAGCCTCCGGGTGCACGGCGGTGAACGCATCCCGCACTTCCAGGCCCACTTCGAATGCCTGCGGGCCGATGGCAGGCCCCAACCACACCAGCACCTCTTCAGGCGGCAATGCCAGGCGCTCCAGCGTGGCTTCCAGCACGCCACCAGCCAGTCCGCGCCAGCCCGCATGTGCGGCAGCCACACGGGTGCCCGCGCGGTCGCAGAACAGCACGGGCAGGCAGTCGGCAGTCATTACGGTGCAGGCAATGCCTGGCTGGTCGGTCCAGCCGGCGTCGGCTTCGGCGACCACCGACGGGTCGGCATCCGCCACGATCACGCCATGCACCTGCTTGAGCCAGGCGGGCTGAATGGCAAATTCGTCGCTCAGACGGCGGCGGTTCTCGGCGACCGCAAGCGGGTCGTCGCCCACGTGGTCACCGAGGTTGAAGGATGCATAGGGCGGCAGGCTAATGCCACCCTCACGGGTGGTGACACAGGCGCGAACCGAGGCCGGAGCCGGCCAGTCGGGGAACAGCAGCGCCTGCGTCAGGCCACTCATCCGATAAACGCCTCGCGGTCCTGGTTCAGCAGCGACAGCAACCAGACGAAGTCATCCGGCAGTTCCGACGCCCACTCCATGCGCTCACCGGTAGTGGGGTGGTCCAGCGCCAGGAAGCGTGCATGCAGGGCCTGGCGCGGGAAGGTCTTGACCGCCTCGACCATGGTCGGGCTGGCTGCCGGCGGGATGCGGAAGCGGCCGCCGTAGGTCTGGTCGCCGACCAGCGGGAAACCGACATGGGCCATGTGCACACGGATCTGGTGAGTACGGCCGGTTTCCAGCTTGACCCGCACGTGGGTGTGCGAACGGAAGCGCTTGAGCACACGGTAGTGGCTGACCGCCGGCTTGCCGCCTTCGGTCACTGCCATGCGCTGGCGTGCGCCACCGTGACGGCCGATCGGGGCGTTGATCTTGCCGCCGGCAGTTACCACGCCGATCACGATGCACTCGTAGATCCGGCTGACCGTACGGCTCTGCAGCTGCTCGACCAGCTTGGTCTGCGCCTGCAGGGTCTTGGCCACGACCATCAGGCCGGTGGTGTCTTTGTCCAGGCGATGGACAATGCCAGCGCGCGGTACGTTGACGATATCCGGCACATGGTGCAGCAAGGCGTTGAGCAATGTGCCACTGGCGTGCCCGGCAGCCGGGTGCACGACCAGCCCGGCCGGCTTGTTGATCACCATGATCTGGTCGTCTTCGTAGACGATGTCCAGCTCGATGTCTTCGGCGATCCACTCGCCCTGGGCCTCTTGCTCGGCCTCAAGTGCAAGCATGGAGCCACCATGGACGGTGTCTCGAGGGCGCACGACGGCACCATCGACCGTCAGGCGGCCCTCTTTGATCCACGAAGTAAGCCGCGAACGCGAGTACTCGGCGAACAATTGGGCGGCGACCTGGTCGAGGCGTTGACCGCCCAGTTCGGACGGTACCTCTGCGCTAAGTTGAATGATCTCGGACATGCTCGATTCGGCGGGCGCACAGCCTTTGGTTTCGGCTGCGAGCTTGTGGTTAAATACGGCTTCTTTTGTCCCGGGGTTGGCCGGGGCGCTCATCATAACAGGACGGCACCGCCCAAGACAGCGGCCGTCAAAGGGACGCAAGCCGCTATGCAAGTGAAACACCTGCTGCTGATCGCCATCCTCGGGCTTACCGCGGCCTGTTCCTCTAATAAAGAGGTCATTGACGAGAACCTCAGCGAGGCCGAGCTGTATCAGCAGGCCCAGGCTGATCTGGACAACTCCAGCTACAACAGCGCCGTGAACAAGCTCAAGGCCCTGGAGTCGCGCTACCCGTTCGGCCGTTACGCCGACCAGGCGCAGCTCGAGCTGATCTACGCCAACTACAAGAATTCCGAGCCCGAGGCTGCCAAGTCGGCTGCCGAGCGCTTCATCCGCCTGCACCCGCAGCACCCGAACGTCGACTACGCCTACTACCTCAAGGGCCTGACCTCGTTCGACCAGGACCGCGGCCTGGTGGCGCGCTTCCTGCCGCTGGACATGACCAAGCGTGACCCGGGTGCCGCCCGCGACTCGTACAACGAATTCGCCCAGCTGACCAGCCGCTTCCCCAACAGCCGCTACGCCCCGGACGCCAAGCAGCGCATGATCTACCTGCGCAACCTGCTGGCGTCTTATGAAATCCACGTGGCCGACTACTACCTGAGCCGCCAGGCTTACGTGGCCGCCGCCAACCGTGGCCGCTACGTGGTGGAAAACTTCCAGGAAACCCCATCGGTCGGCGACGGCCTGGCCGTGATGGTCGAGGCATACCAGAAGATGCACCTGGACGACCTGGCCGCCACCAGCCTGGAAACCCTCAAGCTCAACTACCCTGACCACCCGAGCCTGGCCGATGGTGAGTTCCAGCCCAAGCAGACCGAGTCTGACGGCCGCGGCTGGCTGTCCAAGGCCACCCTGGGCCTGATCGAGACCGACGCGCCACTGCCACCGGGTGAAACCCGCGCCAACCAGGACGTGGTCCGCCAGTTCCAGGATGCCCGCGCCGAGATGCCGCAGGACTTGCTGCCCAAAGATGAAAACGGCGACCCGATCCTGCCGGAAGGGCCGAAAGAAGCCGAGAAAGACCGCTCCTGGTTCAGCTACATGACCTTTGGTCTGTTCGACTGATTCAACGGGGTGCGAGAAAGGGAGACTGAGGTCTCCCTTTTTTATTGGCCTCGTCCTAGACTGTCGCCTCAATCAATAGACAAGCTGGACACCATGGTTCGCCTACTTTTCTGGATCGCCCTGATCGCCGCCGCGTTCTGGCTGTGGCGCAAATTCAAGATCAGCCAGCAGTCGCCGTCCGAGCCGAAACTCGACGACCCGCTGAAGATGGTGCGCTGCGCCCACTGCGGCGTGCACCTGCCCAATGACCGGGCGCTGCAGCAGGGCAGTCAGTGGTATTGCAGCCAGGCGCACCTTCAGCAAGGGCCTGGCCAGCAGGACTGAGCCAGTACCGCACGGGCCCAATCGGCGGCAAGCCGGCTCTCACGCTGTACCCTGTGGGCCGGCTTGCCGCCGATTGGGCCGCTAAGCGGCCCCGGCGATCTCAGCCCAGACGCCCGGCCGGAGCATAAGGCGCCGGGTCAATGATCGGCTCCACCCCTGTCAGCAAATCAGTAAACAACTGACACGAAGCCGGCGCCAGCACCAACCCATTGCGGTAATGCCCGCAGTTCAACCACAACCCGCCATGCCCCGGCACTCGGCCGATATACGGAATGCCTTCAGGCGAACCTGGCCGCAGCCCTGCCCAGTGCGCCACCACCGTGGCATCCGCAAGCTCCGGCAACAACTCTGCCGCTGAAGCCTTGAGGCTCGCCAGTGCATCCTGGGTCGGGGTCTTGTCGTACCCGGCATGCTCCAGCGTGCTGCCCACCAAAATGTGCCCGTCACGGCGCGGGATCGCATAGCGTCCCTTGGCCAGCACCATGCTCGGCAGGAAGTCTTCGGCGCACTTGAACAGGATCATCTGGCCTTTCACCGGTTCCACCGGCAGCTCAATGCCTAGCGTGCGCAGCAGGTCGCCGCTCCAGGCGCCAGCGCTGAGCACGACATCATCAGCCTGCAGCACGCCGTCTGCGGTCTGCACGCCAGTCACGCGCTCACCGTCCTGAACAAAGCCGGTGATCTGGCAGTGCTCGCGCAAGGTCACGTTGGGCATTGCCAGCAGCGCAGCCTTCAGTGCCTTGACCAGCCGCGGGTTGCGCACATTGGCCACGCCTGCCATGTAGATGGCGCGCTTGAAGCCTGGGCCCAGTACGGGGACCGCGTCATAGGCCGCCGAAATATCCACAGGGCTGAGCGGCCGCCGCTCGCGTTCTGCCCAGGCCAGCGCCTCGGCTTCATCGTCCAGGTCGAGCCAGTACAAGCCGGTGGTGTGGACTTGCGGATCAATACCGGTGCTGGAGAACAGGTGCTCACCCAGCTGTGGATAAAAGTCCTGCGACCAGTGCGCCAGGGCAGTGACTGCCTGACTGTAGCGCCAAGGGTAAAGCGGCGAGACGATACCGCCGCCCGCCCAGGACGACTCACGCCCGACCTCGGCCTGGTCACATACCACTACCTGGCCGACCTTCGTCGCCAGGTTGAACGCCGTCAGCAGGCCGATCACCCCGCCGCCGACCACCACTACTTGCTTGTTCATCTGTCGATCCAACACCTGAAGTAAAACCGCGATGCACGGGCATCATTCAACCTTCAGCTCCCCCAGCAGCGCTCAATAGCCCCGGTGCCATCCGGGTTGCTCTGTACACCGGCCTGGTCGAGCTGGAAATCACCGCAGCGATCGTCCGCCATCAAACCATGCGGCAGCCGCCGTGCACGCAGCGTGAAGGTATCGCTGCCGCGTTCGGCATGCAGGCTGTAATGGCGGTTGCCAGCGGGCAATGCCGGTTCGCCCTCGGCGTACTGGCCGGTGCGTACACGGTGGTGTTCCAGGCGCAGGGCAGCGTCATGCAGCAGGCCAACCACTTCGCTGCGTGCGGCTCGCCTGAGCTGGTCGCTGTAACTGGGGTAGGCAATGGCTGCCAGAATGCCGGTGACAGCCACGACAATCAACAACTCGATCAGGCTCAGGCCTTGCTGCATGTCAGTCTTCCCTCAGTCTCTGCCGCCAGAGAATCCGCTGCGGCGCCTGTGTTTGAGCCGCTGGCATGGCATACACCGCCTCCAGCACTTGCCGGGCCGCGAGTTGCCGGCTGACTGCGGTCACCCGGTAAAGCATGACGGGTTCATCCCTCGGCCTATGCGCGGCCCGGGTAGTTAGGCCAAGGTTCTGCAGCTGGAAGTATCCGCTCTCGCTGGTTTGCCATTGCCCCAGCAAGTCATGCGCGCGCGGGGGTGGCAGGCACGCTTGGCACAACCCAGGCGGCGCGCGCTGCAGTTCGGCCTCTGCGACCAGCAGCGTGGCTTCGGCCTGATCGAATGCCTGCAAACCCTCGCCCAGGTAGCCGGCCATGCGCGTTTCCACCAAGGCATCACGCAACGCCGAAGCCGCCAGCAGGCCAAGCAAAAGGCTGAGGACCAGCGCCAGCAGCAGTACCATGCCACGCTGGCGCTTCATGGCCTGACAACCGGGTTGCGGATCGCCACACTCATGTCGTAACGCTGCTCGATGCCCAGACCAGGATCGAACAAGGTCAGTTGCACATCCACCCGCTGCCCTTCGGCGGTGTCGACAGGTTCAACGCGCATTTCGCGCACGTGGTCGACCAAGGGCTGAGAGCTGTTGCGCCGCATGAACCTCAGTGTGCTGCCGCGAAGTTGGTAGTGGTGCCGGCTGATGGGAAATGCCAAGGGCAAACCGGGGCTTTGAGCACGCCCCGCGTGCACCTCGGCCTCGCTGATACAATCGGTGTGCAAGGTCCAGTCCGGAGCCCCGGGGTACCCAGGCAGCTCTGCCACTATCAGGCTCAGGCTTGCCGGGCCAATCTGCAAAGGCCGCGCAAACGCTTCTCGCGCAGATGGGTCCCTGAAGTCGCCAGGCTCAAGGCGCAGGCAACCGAACATGCCGGCCATACGGATATCCTGGGCCATACGCAACAATGCCAGACGGGCGTCCGCCTGCATGCGCAACGCAGCAGATTGAAGGAGTGAGCTCTGGTGGGCCGAGATGAAAAGCTGGCTGGCGGCAGTCAGCAGCATCAGGCCGATGGCAAGCGCAAGCATTGCCTCGACCAGGCCGAAACCACCCTGCTCACGCTTCATGGCCGCGGCACCGTCAGCTTGCCAGCGGCCTTGCCCCGCTCAAGCAGCGTATGGGCGCCCAGCGCATCCTGCATATCACGACGCGCACTGTCAGTGGCCTGCAATGCCTGCAGCTGCAACGCTGCGGCAGCGAACATGCCCAGTGCCACCACCGCTACGGCCAACAGTACCTCCAGAAGCGTCATGCCCCGTTGTTTCGTGTGCATCCCTGCACCTCCTGCGATCTTTCCCGCAATTGCCTTGCACCTCGCCGACTGGACCTCTTGCCCAACGACCGTGAAGCTACAGCCAAGCACTTCCAGGGAGGAATGCACGGTGAAGCAACAGGGCGTAACACTGATACAAATGATGTTCGGGCTGGCTATGGCGGCGCTGCTGACGCAGCTTGGCATGCCGGCCTACGCGAAATTGAGCGATGACCTGCACAGGGCAGCAGCAGCCCGCGACTTGGCCCAGGCGCTGCGTAGCGCACGCAGCCACGCGGCCCTGCAAGGCCAGGCGGTAGTGGTGCAGTCTTTGGACAATGATTGGGGCAAGGGCTGGCGCGTGCTGTTGGAACATAACCAGCAGTTGCTGCGCGAGTACCGACTGGCTCGGCCCCAAAGGGTGAAAGCCAATATCGGGAACCAGGTAAAATTCAGCGCACTGGGTGTGCCATTGGGGAAGAACAACAACTTGTCAGGGGGGCGGCTGGAGGTCTGTGAGCGCTCGTCTGCAACCAGCCGGCACCGTGTTGTGCTGGCGACCAGCGGTAGGGTCAGCCTGCGCACTGATGAACTGAAAAAGTCCCTGTGCGCAGGCCGCTGATCAGATCAGCGAACGAACCCGCAGCTCTTTGGGCATGGAGAACGTGATGTTCTCCGGGCGCCCATCAAGCTCTTCGGCGCCGGTGGCACCCCAAGCCTTGAGCTGGTCGATCACGCCACGCACCAGCACTTCGGGGGCCGAAGCGCCAGCAGTGATACCAATCCGCGCAGCCTGGTCGAACCAGCCGCGTTGCATGTCCTCGGCGCCATCGATCAGGTAGGCCGGGGTACCCATGCGCTCGGCCAGCTCACGCAGGCGGTTGGAGTTGGAACTGTTGGGGCTGCCCACCACCAGTACCACATCACACTCACCGGCCAGTTGCTTGACGGCGTCCTGGCGGTTCTGGGTGGCGTAGCAGATGTCGTCTTTGCGCGGGCCGCCGATGTTCGGGAAGCGCGTACGCAGGGCATCGATGACACGGCTGGTGTCGTCCATCGACAGCGTGGTCTGGGTGACGAACGCCAGGTTGTCCGGGTCGCGCACCTGCAGCCGGGCAACATCCTCCTCGTCTTCGACCAGGTAGATGGCACCGCCGTTGCTGGCGTCGTATTGCCCCATGGTGCCTTCGACTTCCGGGTGCCCTTCGTGGCCGATCAGGATGCACTCACGGCCGTCACGGCTGTATTTGGCGACCTCGATATGCACCTTGGTCACCAGCGGGCAGGTGGCGTCGAACACTTTCAGGCCGCGGCCGGCGGCTTCCTGGCGCACGGCCTGGGAAACACCATGGGCGCTGAAAATGACGATGACGTCGTCCGGTACCTGATCCAGTTCTTCGACGAAGATGGCGCCACGGCTGCGCAGGTCTTCCACCACGAACTTGTTGTGCACCACTTCATGGCGCACATAGATCGGCGGGCCGAAGACTTCCAGCGCACGGTTGACGATCTCGATCGCCCGGTCGACCCCAGCGCAGAAACCGCGAGGGTTGGCGAGTTTGATTTGCATGCTCGGCTCCAGGCTTACAGGGCCTTCACCTCGAGGATCTCCACCTCGAAGGTAAGGGTCTTGCCTGCCAGTGGGTGATTGAAGTCGATGGTCACCTGGTTGTCATCGAACGCTTTGACCACACCGGGTAATTCGGTGTTGGCGGCATCGTTGAAGATGATCAGCAGCCCTTCGGACAATTCCATGCCCTCGAACTGGGACCGTGGCATGACCTGTACGTTCTGCGGGTTAGGCTGGCCGAAGGCATTCTCCGGGGCAACCACGACCGTGCGCTTGTCACCGGCCTTGAAGCCGAACAGCGCGGCCTCGAAACCCGGCAGCAGGTTGCCATCGCCGACCTTGAAGGTGGCTGGAGCCTTGTCGAACGTGCTGTCGACGGTGTCGCCGTTTTCCAGGTGCAGCGCGAAGTGCAGGGTAACTTCGGTGTTCTGGCCGATACGGGTGTCAGTCATGGACCGGATCCTCGGACTTCTTGCTCTTGAACATATCCAGCGCCAGCATCACCGCACCAACGGTGATGGCGCTGTCGGCCACATTGAAGGCCGGGAAGTGATGAACGTTCTTCCAGTGCACCAGGATGAAATCCACCACATGGCCCAGCACGATGCGGTCGTACAGGTTGCCCAGCGCCCCACCGAGCACCAGCGCCAGCGCCACGGCCAGCCAGGTCTCGTTGCGCCCCAGGCGCTTGAGCCAGACCACCAGCACGGCGCTGACCACCACGGCGATCAGGGCGAACAGCCAGCGCTGCCAGCCGGAGCTGTCGGCCAGGAAGCTGAACGCCGCGCCGGTGTTATAGGCCAGAGTCCAGCTGAAGTAGTCAGGAATGACCACGATCTGCTGGTACATGCTCAGGGCGTTGTTGAAATACAGCTTGGTGGCCTGGTCAACGACCAGGACCAGCAGGCTGAGCCAGAGCCATGCAAGGCGCCCGAAGCGCCCCGCTGCAGGGTTAGGCATAGTGGCGCACCTCACCGGAACCGCTCAGGTTGTCGACGCAACGGCTGCAGATTTCCGGGTGCTCCGGATGGCTGCCGACGTCGGCGCGGAAGTGCCAGCAGCGGCCGCACTTGGCGTGGCCAGACTTGACCACTTTCAGCTTGAGGCCTTCGACTTCGGTGGCCACGGCATCGGCCGGCGCCTGGGCGAACGGCACCACGCTGGCAGCGGAGGTGATGAGTACGAAGCGCAGCTCATCGCCCAGCTTGCTCAGGTCGGCGCTGAGGCCCTCTTCGGCGAACAGGGTAACTTCGGCCTGCAGGTTGCCGCCGATGACCTTGGCGGTACGCTGGTTTTCCAGCTCCTTGTTGACCGCAGCCTTGACCGCCATCACGCGGTCCCAGTAGGCGCGATCCAGCTCGGTGCCTTCCGGCAGCTCGCTCAGGCCCTGGTACCAGCCGTTGAGCATGACCGACTCGTTGCGTTCGCCCGGCAGGTACTGCCAGATTTCATCGGCAGTGAAGGCCAGGATCGGCGCGATCCAACGCACCAGCGCTTCGCTGATGTGGTACAGCGCGGTCTGGCAGGAACGACGGGCGACACTGTTGGCGCCAGTGGTGTACTGGCGGTCCTTGATGATGTCGAGGTAGAAGCCGCCCAGCTCCTGCACGCAGAAGTTGTGGATCTTCGAGTAGACGTTCCAGAAGCGGTACTCGCTGTAGTGCTCTTCCAGCTCGCGTTGCAGCAGCAGGGTACGGTCCACTGCCCAGCGGTCCAGGGCCAGCATGTCCTCTGGGGCCAGCAGGTCGCGGGCCGGGTCGAAGCCGGACAGGTTGGAGAGCAGGAAGCGGGCGGTGTTGCGGATACGGCGGTAGGCGTCGGCGCTGCGCTGCAGGATCTGCTCGGAAACGGCCATCTCACCCGAATAGTCGGTGGCCGATACCCACAGGCGCAGGATGTCGGCACCCAGGGTGTTGTTGACCTTTTCCGGTTCGATGGTGTTACCCAGCGACTTGGACATCTTGCGGCCGCTTTCGTCCACGGTGAAACCGTGGGTCAGCAGTTCGCGGTACGGCGCGTGGTTGTCGATGGCGCAACCGGTCAGCAACGAGGAATGGAACCAGCCACGGTGCTGGTCGGAGCCTTCCAGGTACAGGTCCGCACGCGGGCCGGTGGCGTGGCCGATGTCGTGCGAGCCGCGCAGTACGTGCCAATGGGTGGTGCCGGAGTCGAACCACACGTCCAGAGTGTCGGTGATCTTGTCGTACTGGCCGGCTTCATCACCGAGCAGTTCGGCGGCGTCCAGCTTGAACCAGGCCTCGATGCCCTCCTGTTCGACGCGCTTGGCCACGGCTTCCATCAGCTCGACGGTGCGCGGGTGCAGTTCGCCGGTCTGCTTGTGCAGGAAGAACGGGATCGGCACACCCCAGTTGCGCTGACGCGAGATGCACCAGTCCGGGCGGTTGGCGATCATCGAGTGCAGGCGCGCCTGGCCCCAGGCCGGGACGAACTGGGTGTCTTCGATGGCTTTGAGCGCACGCTCACGCAGCGGCTCGCCAGTGCTTGGCTGCTTGTCCATGCCGACGAACCACTGCGCGGTAGCGCGGTAGATCAGCGGGGTCTTGTGGCGCCAGCAGTGCATGTAGCTGTGGCTGATGGTTTCGGTGTGCATCAGCGCACCGACTTCGCTCAGCTTTTCGACGATGGCCGGGTTGGCCTTCCAGATGAACTGGCCGCCAAAGAACTCCAGCGACTCGACATACACACCGTTGCTCTGCACCGGCGTGAGGATATCGTCGTTGACCATGCCGTAGCGCTTGCAGGTAACAAAGTCGTCTTCACCGTAGGCCGGCGCGGAGTGGACCACACCGGTACCTGCGCCCAGCTCGACGTAGTCGGCCAGGTAGACAGGCGACAGGCGGTCGTAGAAGGGGTGACGGAAATTGACCAGCTCCAGGGCCGAGCCTTGGGCGGTGGCGATGACCGAGCCTTCCAGGTTGTAGCGCTTGAGGCACGACTCGACCAGTTCTTCGGCCAGCACCAGCAGACGCTCGCCGGTATCGACCAGAGCGTACTTGAACTCCGGGTGGATGTTCAGCGCCTGGTTGGCGGGGATGGTCCACGGGGTGGTGGTCCAGATCACGATGGCAGCGGGCTTGGCCAGCGCCGGCAGGCCGAACGCGGCAGCCAGTTTGTCAGCGTCGGCGACCGGGAAGGCCACATCGATGGTCTGCGACTTCTTGTCGGCGTACTCGACCTCGGCTTCTGCGAGCGCGGAGCCGCAATCGAAGCACCAGTTCACAGGCTTGAGGCCCTTGAACACGAAGCCCTGCTTGACCATTTCGGCCAGGGCACGGATTTCACCGGCCTCGTTGGCGAAGTTCATGGTCTTGTAAGGGTTGTCCCAGTCACCCAGCACACCCAGACGGATGAACTCGGTCTTCTGCCCTTCGATCTGCTCGGCAGCGTATTCGCGGCACAGCTCACGAGTGCGGTCGGCCGTCAGGTGCTTGCCATGGGTGACTTCGACCTTGTGCTCGATCGGCAGGCCGTGGCAGTCCCAACCGGGTACGTAAGGCGCGTCGAAGCCCGACAACGTCTTGGAGCGGACGATCATGTCCTTGAGAATCTTGTTCAGCGCATGACCGATGTGAATCTTGCCGTTGGCATAGGGCGGGCCGTCGTGCAGGACGAACTTCGGACGATCCTTGCCAATTTCGCGCAGCTTCTGGTACAGGCCAATGCTGTCCCAGCGCTGCAGGATCTGCGGTTCGCGCTGAGGCAGGCCGGCCTTCATGGGGAAGGCGGTGTCCGGAAGGTTTAGCGTGGCTTTGTAGTCGGTCATTTCAGGCTCTTGGTTAGCGGTTGAGCGTGCCAATGTGCACGTGCGGCGGCGATATCCGCATCGATCGCCGACTTCAGCGCCTCCAGGGAGGCGAATCGCTGCTCTTCACGCAGCTTGTGGTGGAATTCCACCGTCAGGCGCCGGCCATACAGATCGCCGGCATAATCCAGTAGATGAATTTCAAGGTGCGGGCGGCCGTCGCCGGCCACGGTGGGGCGCACCCCGATGTTGCCGACACCCGGCCAGGCCTTGCCGTCGATTTCGATGCTGGCCAGGTAGACCCCGGACAACGGTACGCGACGGCGCTTGAGCTGGATGTTGGCGGTGGGCGTGCCGAGCTGGCGGGCCAGCTTCTGGCCGTGCAATACGCGCCCGGTAATGCTGTAGGGGCGGCCCAGCAAGTGCTCGGCGAGCTCGAAGTTGCCTTCGGACAACGCCTGGCGTACCTCAGTACTGCTGACCCGTAAACCGTCCTGGATCACCGTGTTGGCGGCCTCGACGGTGAAACCGTACTGCTTGCCGGCTTCGATCAGGAAGGTGAAATCGCCAGCGCGGTCGCAGCCAAAGCGGAAGTCGTCGCCCACTTCAAGGTGGCGCACGCCCAGGCCATCGACCAGGATCGCCTCGACGAATTCATCGGCGCTCAGGTTGCTCAGGCGCTGGTTGAACGCCAGGCACAAGACCCTATCGATACCTTCGCCAGCCAGCAGCTCGACCTTGTCACGCAGGCGCGCCAGGCGGGCCGGCGCAGTGTCCGGAGCGAAGTACTCGCGCGGCTGCGGCTCGAA
This sequence comes from Pseudomonas sp. BNK-30, assembly GCF_047456185.1. Taxonomy (NCBI): domain Bacteria; kingdom Pseudomonadati; phylum Pseudomonadota; class Gammaproteobacteria; order Pseudomonadales; family Pseudomonadaceae; genus Pseudomonas; species Pseudomonas sp. BNK-30. The sequence continues at coordinate 11,780 of NZ_CP179904.1, read as the reverse complement.
GATCACCACGCACGTAGGCAGGCCAAGTGCCTGGCCGCGCTCGCGCAGACGCGCCAGGATTGCCTGGTGGCCGCGGTGAACCCCGTCGAAGTTGCCAATGGTGGCGACACAGCCCCGGTGCTCGGGGCGCAGGTTGTGAAGACCTCGAACCAGCTGCATAACGCGCTTCTTGCTCATAAAGTGGCCGATTATAACCACACCCGGGCGCTGGTGACAGGCAGCAGCGCCCCGGTGCAGCGTGGAAAACGAAAAACCGACGCCTGACCCGCCATCCAGCTCAGTGCAGGGCCTTGCGGGCGAAATGCCGGGGCCTGAAGCCGCACAGGTAAAGGCAACCGAAATAGGTCACGATACCGGCCGCGATCAACGCCCCGAGGCGCACGAAACGCTCGAACATGTTGCCTTGCTCCCACGCCGGCAGGTAGTGCATGCCCACCAGCAGTACGGCCACCATCAGCGCTACTGCCAGCACCAGCTTGAGCAGGAACAGCGTCCAGCCCGGCTGCGGCTGGAACAGCTGCTGGCTGCGCAGCTTCCAGAACAGCAGGCCCGCATTCAGGCAGGCGCCCAGGCTGATCGCCAGGGCCAGGCCGGCGTGCTGCAGCGGGCCGACCAGGGCCAGGTTGAACAGTTGGGTGCAGATGAGGGTGAAGATAGCGATCCGCACGGGCGTACGAATATTCTGCTGCGCATAGAAGCCCGGTGCCAGTACCTTGACCAGAATGATCGCCAACAGGCCTACCGAATAGGCGATCAGTGCCTGCTGGGTCATCGCCGCATCGAAGGCGCTGAACTTGCCGTACTGGAACAATGCAACGGTCAGCGGCTCGGCGAGTATCGCCAGGGCCAGTGTGCAGGGCAGCACCAGCAGGAAGCACAGGCGCAGGCCCCAGTCGAGGATCCGCGAATACTCCTCGCGGTCCTTGTTGGCGTAGGTCTTGGCCAACGTCGGCAGCAGGATGGTACCCAGGGCAACGCCAAGCACGCCCGAGGGCAACTCCATCAGACGGTCGGCGTAGTACATCCAGGACACCGAGCCGGCCACCAGGAAGGAGGCGAAGATGGTGTTGATGATCAGCGAAATCTGGCTGACCGAAACGCCGAGAATGGCCGGCAACATCTGCTTGAGCACGCGCCACACGCCGGAGTCACGCAGGTTCAGGCGCGGCAGCACGAGCATGCCGATTTTTTTCAGCGCCGGCAGCTGGTACAGCAACTGCGCCAGGCCTCCGGCCAGCACGCCCCAGGCCAGTGCCATGATGGGCGGGTCGAAATACGGCGTGAGCAGCAGGGCGAAGATGATCATCGCCACGTTGAGCAGGGTCGGCGTGAAGGCCGGGACCGAAAAACGGTTCCAGGTATTGAGGATCGCCCCGGCCAAGGACGACAGTGAGATCAGCAATATATAAGGAAAGGTCACCCGCAGCAGGTCGGTGGTCAGCTGGTATTTCTCGGCATCGTCCGCAAAACCGGGCGCCGTGGCCCAGACCACCCAGGGTGCCGCAAGCACGCCAATCACCGTGACCAGGGCCAGGACCAGCGTCAGCAGGCCGCTGATATAGGCGATGAAAGTGCGCGTCGCCTCCTCGCCCTGCTGGGTCTTGTATTCGGCAAGGATCGGCACGAACGCTTGGGAGAAGGCCCCCTCGGCAAAAATGCGCCGCAGCAGGTTGGGCAACTTGAAGGCGATGAAAAAGGCGTCGGTAGCGATGCCGGCGCCGAAAACACGGGCCAGGATGGTGTCACGCACGAACCCCAGCACCCGGGAAATCATGGTGATGGAGCTGACTGCAGCCAGGGATTTGAGCAGGTTCATCGAAAAGATTCACGCCAAGGGCAGAGGACGCTGCCAGACAGCGTCCGAATGTGCGATACTCCCGCGCCTTCGCAGGGGAGCCAAAAATTCCCGAGTTTACAGGTCGTGCAGCAGAAAGGAATATTTCCCTCCTGTTGGTACACCGCTCGGCGGAACCCTGCAGGTGGCCTTGACATCCGGTCAACTGATCGGCATGATTCGCGGCCTATTTTGTTTGCTATTTACCTAAAGTCTTTCGAGGAGCTCGACGGTGGCCAACACACCTTCCGCCAAGAAACGTGCAAAACAGGCTGAGAAGCGTCGCAGCCACAACGCCAGCCTGCGTTCCATGGTCCGCACCTACATCAAGAATGTAGTCAAAGCCATCGACGCAAAAGACGCCGAAAAAGCGCAAGCCGCTTACGTTCTGGCTGTACCTGTAATCGACCGTATGGCCGACAAGGGTATCATCCACAAGAACAAAGCTGCTCGCCACAAAGGCCGTCTGAATGGCCACATCAAGGCGCTGAAAGAAGCTGCAGCTGCCTAAGCGACGCTTGTCGAAAAACCGACCCTAGGGTCGGTTTTTTATTGCCTGCGATTTGATGATGCTTGTGTTGCCAGTTACGGCCTCATCGCCGGCAAGCCGGGCCCCACAAAAGCGATAGGGCCGCATAGCGGCCCCTGCATTACTTGGCGATCTGGATCTTCGGTGCCCACTGCAGCCAGGCGTCCTCAGGCTTGTCGAACAAGGCAAAGGTCTGCTGCGGCCGCGCCGGGTTACCCATCTGCTCGCCATCAGGCGTGGCGAATGCAATACCACCGTCGATGAGGGTCTCCAGCGACTCGGTACGCACAGTGGCGCCCTTGAACAAGCCCCAGTCGAAACCGAAACCGCTGCTGTTCCAGAACCGGCTGCCACCGCGCACCAGCGCGGCATAGCGTGGCTCGATCAGGATGTGAATCAGCACGCGGTCTGCCGTCTGGCCCAACTCGAAGCCCGTTACCTTACCCACCGCGACCTCACGGTAGGTCACCGGCACGCCCGGCTTGATCGACCCCCTGCGCGGGGCGCTGAGGGTCAATGGCAAGCCGACTTCCACCCCGGTTACCTCAGGCGCGTCAGCCAAGGCTATGAAATCACGCTGCGGGCCTTTGTCCTTAACAGCGGGCTGCACCTCCAGGTACTGGCCGCCAATCAGGGTATCGAGGTTTTCTGTACGCACAAGGCCAAGGGCCGGCTTGACCACCCAGAACTGCGTCCCTGCACGGGCGATGCGGTCTGCCGCTTCGGTGATACGTGCGCGCAACAACACAGCCTGCAGGTCTTTGGTCAGGTCGACACTCTCGACACTACCAACATCCAGGCCACGGAAACGGATGGGCGTTCCCGGCTTGAGGCCATCTGCACGGTCTACACGGATGGTTATCAGCGTGCCGGCACGGTTTACCGCCTCCTGGCTGTCGTGCAGCCGGAACCTTGGAATATGGCGCTTGAGGGCTACGTTCGGCGTTGGCGTGTCGAAGGCGATGCCACCGGCCATCAGGGTCTGCAGCGACTCACTCTTTATCTTGATGCCCGACAGGCCACCGGTGAGGGTAATGCCGCTGACGTTCCAGAAACGCGAAGAGCCATTGACCAGGTTCTCGTACTCCTTTTCGATGTGCACACCGATCAGGATGCGATTGCTGTTGCGGGCGAACTGGTAGCTCTGCACGCTACCAACCTTGACCTGGCGATACATCACCGGGCTACCGACCTCCAACGAGCCCAGCGTATCGGCGAACAGCACCATGTGCAGGCCAGGCGCCTTGAGGTCCAGCGGCGGTGCCTTGGCCCTTGCTTCGAACTCGCGCTGCGGCGTGGCCCCCTTCTCACCCGGGCGAATGGCAATGTAGTTACCCTTCACCAAGGCCTCCAGGCCTGTGATACCCGCCAGAGAAATGGAAGGTTTGACCACCCAGAACTGCGTGCCATCGACCAGATAGTCTTCGGTCAGGGGGTCCAGGGTCAGCTCAGCCATGGCGCTGCCAAGGTTGTTTTCCATCTTCAGGGCTTTCAGCGAGCCGACTTGAATGCCTTTGTACATGACCGGGGTGCGCCCCGCCTGCAGTCCCTCATAGTCGCTCAGCTTGACCTTCACACGGATACCCGCCTGGGCGGCATCGAAATCTTCGTACAAGCGGAATGGCAGGCTCGGGTCGGTGGGCGGGCTATCCTTGCGGTATTCCGGTGTAGCAAAGGCGATACCACCGGCAACGATGCTGGAGAGGGATTCGCTGCGTACTTTTACCCCGGACAGCCCGGCATCGATGCTGATGCCGCTGGCATTCCAGAAGCGCGTGTGTTTGCGCACCAGGCTGGCATAAGCCGGCTCGATGAAGACTTTGACCTCGACCGTGCTCTGGTCCTCGGAAAGGCGATAGCTCTTTACCCGGCCAACCTGGATCTGCTTGTAGAACACAGGGCTATCGCGGTTGAGCGAGCCCAAGCGATCGGCCTTGAGCGTAAGGTGCAGGCCCGGTTCGCTGTCCGAAAGCGGTGGCGCCACCTTCAATGCCTTGAAGCGCTTGGTTCGCTCACCCTCGCCAGGGCTGACGGCAATGTAATTCCCTGACACCAATGTCTCGAGACCCGAGATACCCGCCAGCGTGACACTGGGCTTGACCAGCCAGAACCGTGTCCCTTTGGTAAGGTGAGGCTCTGCGTCTTTGTTCATCTCGATAGTGGCAATGACACCTTGGTTTTCGCCCTCGGCATCGAGCACCAGGCTTTTTACCTTGCCGACGGGCATGCCTTTGTAGATGACTTCGGTTTTGTTGGCGACGATGCCCTCACCGCTCTCGAAACGAACCTCGATTTCCACACCCGCATCACGGTAGGCCTGCCAGGCCAGCCACCCTCCAATCATCAAAGCGATCAGCGGCAGAATCCAGATGGCCGACCAGTTGGAGGCGGGCCGGGTTTTAGCCGTTGGCATGTCACTCATGGTCGTCATCCGACTCCGTGTTATCCCAAATCAGTCGGGGATCGAAAGTTAAAGCAGCGAGCATCGTGAGAATCACCACAGTAGCGAAGGCGACAGCGCCCAGGTTGGCTTCGACACTGGCGATACGGCCGAAATTCACCACCGCCACCAAGATGGCGATGACGAAGATGTCCAGCATGGACCAGCGTCCTATGAACTCGATGAACCGATACATCAAGATGCGTTGCCGCGCTGACAAGGGTTGGCGGCGCTGCACCGAATATAACAACAAACCGATGCCCACCAGTTTGAAGGTGGGCACCAGAATACTGGCAATGAACACCACTGCGGCAATGGGCAACATGCCATGCTTGAGCAGGGTAATGACGCCGGACATGATCGTGTCCGGGCTGCCCTGCCCCAATGTACTGACAGTCATGATCGGCAGCACGTTGGCAGGTATGTACAGGATCGAGGCAGCGATGAGTAGCGCCCAGGTACGGACGATACTGTTGGGCCGACGTGCATGCACAATCGCGCCACAGCGCGTGCAGGTCTGCGACTTGCTCTCGGAATCCTGTCGATTCAGTTCATGACACTCATTGCAGACCACAATGCCCGCATCAATCGCCCGCATGCAGATCCTCCCCCGACAGCGCACTCCAGATCTGGTGTGGAGACATCACCACTTCAAGCCAAACCTGAATCAGCAACAGGCTTATGAAGCAAAACAACCCTAGGCCTACGGTCAGCTCGGCAAGGTCGACCAGTTTCACGATTGCGACCAGTACGCCCATGAAGTAGACCTCGAGCATGCCCCAGTCACGCAAATGGTGATAAATGCGATAGAACAGCAGCCCATAACTACGCCCAACGTTAAGGCGGATGCTCAATAGCACCATGAGCTGGCACATCAGCTTGAGAAACGGAACCGCCATGCTGCACAGGAACACCACGACAGCGACACCGCGCATTTCGGAGTTGTACAAGCCCAGCACACCACTCCACACCGTATCGTCTGAAGTCTGGCCAAGCAGGTGCAGCTGCATGATCGGCAGGAAGTTGGCAGGCACGAAGAGCAGCAGCGCGGTCAGCACCAGTGCCAGGCTGCGATTGACCACATTGTGCCGGTGAGCGTATAGCTCATAACCACAGCGGGGGCACTGCGCCTTTTCATCGTGTTGCAGTTGGGGCTTGCGCATCAGCAGGTCGCATTCATGGCACGCGACCAGCTCGTCCAGCGGCAACTGCTCTAGCGCTTGGGTTTCGACTGGGTTGGGCATCTCGAGGTTCTGAATAGGTACGTCGGCTCTATTCTAGTGATACAGCTCGAAATGTGGGAGCCGACTTTCGGGCAACGGAGCTGGAAAGACAAAACCCCTACCTGCTCGCGCAGATAGGGGTTTTGCGAAATGAATCTTGACGATGACCTACTCTCACATGGGGAAACCCCACACTACCATCGGCGATGCATCGTTTCACTACTGAGTTCGGGATGGGATCAGGTGGTTCCAATGCTCTATGGTCGTCAAGAAATTCTGTAGCCAGAATGTCCAGATGGACAGCCCAGCGAATTCGGATATGCGATAGTTGTGATGCTGCGAACTTTCGGTTCTTTCGTCTTCACCACCGCAATCTGCAGAAGCAAATTGCTTGGGTGTTATATGGTCAAGCCTCACGGGCAATTAGTATTGGTTAGCTCAACGCCTCACAGCGCTTACACACCCAACCTATCAACGTCGTAGTCTTCGACGGCCCTTTAGGGGATTCAAGATCCCAGTGAGATCTCATCTTGAGGCAAGTTTCCCGCTTAGATGCTTTCAGCGGTTATCTCTTCCGAACATAGCTACCCGGCAATGCCACTGGCGTGACAACCGGAACACCAGAGGTTCGTCCACTCCGGTCCTCTCGTACTAGGAGCAGCCCCTCTCAAATCTCAAACGTCCACGGCAGATAGGGACCGAACTGTCTCACGACGTTCTAAACCCAGCTCGCGTACCACTTTAAATGGCGAACAGCCATACCCTTGGGACCGGCTTCAGCCCCAGGATGTGATGAGCCGACATCGAGGTGCCAAACACCGCCGTCGATATGAACTCTTGGGCGGTATCAGCCTGTTATCCCCGGAGTACCTTTTATCCGTTGAGCGATGGCCCTTCCATACAGAACCACCGGATCACTAAGACCTACTTTCGTACCTGCTCGACGTGTTTGTCTCGCAGTCAAGCGCGCTTTTGCCTTTATACTCTACGACCGATTTCCGACCGGTCTGAGCGCACCTTCGTACTCCTCCGTTACTCTTTGGGAGGAGACCGCCCCAGTCAAACTACCCACCATACACTGTCCTCGATCCGGATAACGGACCTGAGTTAGAACCTCAAAGTTGCCAGGGTGGTATTTCAAGGATGGCTCCATGAGAACTGGCGTCCCCACTTCAAAGCCTCCCACCTATCCTACACAAGCAAATTCAAAGTCCAGTGCAAAGCTATAGTAAAGGTTCACGGGGTCTTTCCGTCTAGCCGCGGATACACTGCATCTTCACAGCGATTTCAATTTCACTGAGTCTCGGGTGGAGACAGCGCCGCCATCGTTACGCCATTCGTGCAGGTCGGAACTTACCCGACAAGGAATTTCGCTACCTTAGGACCGTTATAGTTACGGCCGCCGTTTACCGGGGCTTCGATCAAGAGCTTCGCTTGCGCTAACCCCATCAATTAACCTTCCGGCACCGGGCAGGCGTCACACCCTATACGTCCACTTTCGTGTTTGCAGAGTGCTGTGTTTTTAATAAACAGTCGCAGCGGCCTGGTATCTTCGACCGGCATGAGCTTACGGAGCAAGTCCTTCACCCTCACCGGCGCACCTTCTCCCGAAGTTACGGTGCCATTTTGCCTAGTTCCTTCACCCGAGTTCTCTCAAGCGCCTTGGTATTCTCTACCTAACCACCTGTGTCGGTTTGGGGTACGGTTCCCAGTTATCTGAAGCTTAGGAGCTTTTCTTGGAAGCATGGCATCAACCACTTCGTCGCCTAAAGGCAACTCGTCATCAGCTCTCGGCTTTGAGATCCCGGATTTGCCTAAGATCTCAGCCTACCACCTTAAACTTGGACAACCAACGCCAAGCTGGCCTAGCCTTCTCCGTCCCTCCATCGCAATAACTGGAAGTACAGGAATATTAACCTGTTTTCCATCGACTACGCTTTTCAGCCTCGCCTTAGGGACCGACTAACCCTGCGTCGATTAACGTTGCGCAGGAAACCTTGGTCTTTCGGCGTGCGAGTTTTTCACTCGCATTGTCGTTACTCATGTCAGCATTCGCACTTCTGATACCTCCAGCAAGCTTCTCAACTCACCTTCACAGGCTTACAGAACGCTCCTCTACCGCATCACCAAAGGTGATACCCGTAGCTTCGGTGCATGGTTTGAGCCCCGTTACATCTTCCGCGCAGGCCGACTCGACTAGTGAGCTATTACGCTTTCTTTAAAGGGTGGCTGCTTCTAAGCCAACCTCCTAGCTGTCTAAGCCTTCCCACATCGTTTCCCACTTAACCATGACTTTGGGACCTTAGCTGACGGTCTGGGTTGTTTCCCTTTTCACGACGGACGTTAGCACCCGCCGTGTGTCTCCCATGCTCGGCACTTGTAGGTATTCGGAGTTTGCATCGGTTTGGTAAGTCGGGATGACCCCCTAGCCGAAACAGTGCTCTACCCCCTACAGTGATACATGAGGCGCTACCTAAATAGCTTTCGAGGAGAACCAGCTATCTCCGAGCTTGATTAGCCTTTCACTCCGATCCACAGGTCATCCGCTAACTTTTCAACGGTAGTCGGTTCGGTCCTCCAGTCAGTGTTACCTAACCTTCAACCTGCCCATGGATAGATCGCCCGGTTTCGGGTCTATACCCAGCGACTAAACGCCCTATTAAGACTCGCTTTCGCTACGCCTCCCCTATTCGGTTAAGCTCGCCACTGAATATAAGTCGCTGACCCATTATACAAAAGGTACGCAGTCACCTAACAAAGTAGGCTCCCACTGCTTGTACGCATACGGTTTCAGGTTCTATTTCACTCCCCTCTCCGGGGTTCTTTTCGCCTTTCCCTCACGGTACTGGTTCACTATCGGTCAGTCAGTAGTATTTAGCCTTGGAGGATGGTCCCCCCATATTCAGACAAAGTTTCTCGTGCTCCGTCCTACTCGATTTCATTGATAAGAGATTTTCGTGTACGGGGCTATCACCCACTATGGCCGCACTTTCCAGAGCGTTCCACTAATCTCAAACCAACTTAAGGGCTGGTCCCCGTTCGCTCGCCACTACTAAGGGAATCTCGGTTGATTTCTTTTCCTCAGGGTACTTAGATGTTTCAGTTCCCCTGGTTCGCCTCTTGCACCTATGTATTCAGTACAAGATACTCAGCTTGTGCTGAGTGGGTTCCCCCATTCAGAGATCTCTGGATCACAGTCTGTTTGCCGACTCCCCAAAGCTTATCGCAGGCTACCACGTCTTTCATCGCCTCTGACTGCCAAGGCATCCACCGTATGCGCTTCTTCACTTGACCATATAACCCCAAGCAATCTGGTTATACTGTGAAGACGACATTCGCCGAAAATTCGCATGTTGCTCTTCCGAGCAGAACTCACAAATTTTACCTTAGCCTGATCACACACCAGTGAAAGTGCATGTCAGTCTATTTCTATCACATATCCGAATTTTTAAAGAACGATCTGACAAAAGCCAGAAATCAACATTCGATGCAAATGCTCATTTCTGAGTTTGATCAAGGTACAGCAGAAGTGGTGGAGCCAAGCGGGATCGAACCGCTGACCTCCTGCGTGCAAGGCAGGCGCTCTCCCAGCTGAGCTATGGCCCCGCATATTGGTAGGTCTGGGCAGATTTGAACTGCCGACCTCACCCTTATCAGGGGTGCGCTCTAACCAACTGAGCTACAGACCTATATAGGGTCTTGATCGTCTTCGACAATGAATCAAGCAATTCGTGTGGGAGCTCATCAGCAGGCTGATGTCGTCGATTAAGGAGGTGATCCAGCCGCAGGTTCCCCTACGGCTACCTTGTTACGACTTCACCCCAGTCATGAATCACACCGTGGTAACCGTCCTCCCGAAGGTTAGACTAGCTACTTCTGGTGCAACCCACTCCCATGGTGTGACGGGCGGTGTGTACAAGGCCCGGGAACGTATTCACCGCGACATTCTGATTCGCGATTACTAGCGATTCCGACTTCACGCAGTCGAGTTGCAGACTGCGATCCGGACTACGATCGGTTTTGTGAGATTAGCTCCACCTCGCGGCTTGGCAACCCTCTGTACCGACCATTGTAGCACGTGTGTAGCCCAGGCCGTAAGGGCCATGATGACTTGACGTCATCCCCACCTTCCTCCGGTTTGTCACCGGCAGTCTCCTTAGAGTGCCCACCATAACGTGCTGGTAACTAAGGACAAGGGTTGCGCTCGTTACGGGACTTAACCCAACATCTCACGACACGAGCTGACGACAGCCATGCAGCACCTGTGTCAGAGTTCCCGAAGGCACCAATCCATCTCTGGAAAGTTCTCTGCATGTCAAGGCCTGGTAAGGTTCTTCGCGTTGCTTCGAATTAAACCACATGCTCCACCGCTTGTGCGGGCCCCCGTCAATTCATTTGAGTTTTAACCTTGCGGCCGTACTCCCCAGGCGGTCAACTTAATGCGTTAGCTGCGCCACTAAAATCTCAAGGATTCCAACGGCTAGTTGACATCGTTTACGGCGTGGACTACCAGGGTATCTAATCCTGTTTGCTCCCCACGCTTTCGCACCTCAGTGTCAGTATCAGTCCAGGTGGTCGCCTTCGCCACTGGTGTTCCTTCCTATATCTACGCATTTCACCGCTACACAGGAAATTCCACCACCCTCTACTGTACTCTAGCTTGCCAGTTTTGGATGCAGTTCCCAGGTTGAGCCCGGGGCTTTCACATCCAACTTAACAAACCACCTACGCGCGCTTTACGCCCAGTAATTCCGATTAACGCTTGCACCCTCTGTATTACCGCGGCTGCTGGCACAGAGTTAGCCGGTGCTTATTCTGTCGGTAACGTCAAAACACTAACGTATTAGGTTAATGCCCTTCCTCCCAACTTAAAGTGCTTTACAATCCGAAGACCTTCTTCACACACGCGGCATGGCTGGATCAGGCTTTCGCCCATTGTCCAATATTCCCCACTGCTGCCTCCCGTAGGAGTCTGGACCGTGTCTCAGTTCCAGTGTGACTGATCATCCTCTCAGACCAGTTACGGATCGTTGCCTTGGTGAGCCATTACCTCACCAACTAGCTAATCCGACCTAGGCTCATCTGATAGCGCAAGGCCCGAAGGTCCCCTGCTTTCTCCCGTAGGACGTATGCGGTATTAGCGTTCCTTTCGAAACGTTGTCCCCCACTACCAGGCAGATTCCTAGGCATTACTCACCCGTCCGCCGCTGAATCAAGGAGCAAGCTCCCGTCATCCGCTCGACTTGCATGTGTTAGGCCTGCCGCCAGCGTTCAATCTGAGCCATGATCAAACTCTTCAGTTCAATACTGCTTGGATTTTTAAGAAACCCTAAACTTGGCTCAGCAATCTCAAATGACTATGTGATTTCTCGCATGGTCACTTGTGATGCTGATAATCTTTCTGACTATCAGTCCGTACTCACAAGCACCCACACGAATTGCTTGATTCGATTTGTTAAAGAGCGTTTGGTTAAGAGCTTTTCGTCTCAACCGAGGCGCGCATTCTACGCTTTCCTCAGAGCCTGTCAAGCGTTTATTTTGAAGTTTTTTGCGAGAAACTCGTTTAGCTTCAAACACTTGGCTCGCTGCGATCTCTCGTAGCGGGAGGCGGATCATACAGCGTTTAGAAGCGCTGTCAACCACCATTTCACCGCTATCGATCAGGCGATCGAAGCACCACCAGCACCACCTGGATTAAGCAACTCTTTGAATTTCAAGGAGTTTCTCGTTCCGACTACGCTGGAAGTGGGGCGT